>CAWCHI010000019.1:0-248527 GCA_963795335.1 uncultured Actinomycetota bacterium | reverse complement strand
CGGCAGCGTCTCGAAGAACGCGATGTTGTCCCGCTCCGCGGCCACCAGCGGCTCCCGGGGGGCGAGGTTGATCGCCTTGCGCGTCGGGTCCTCGGGCGCCCCGACCGGGCAGGCCTGCACGCACAGCTCGCAGCCGGTGCAGTCCTCCACGTACACCTGCAGCGTGAAGCGGGTGTCCGGGAGCCCGCGGGCGTCCAGCGGAGCCGACCGGAAATCCGCCGGCGCCCCGGCCAGCAGCGACTCGTCGTAGTAGGTGGACCTGATCACGCTGTGCGGGCAGACGAAGCTGCAGTTGCCGCACTGGATGCACAGGTCCGGGTCCCACTCCGCGACCAGCTCGGAGATGTTCCGCTTCTCGTACGCCGCGGTGCCGCTCGGGTAGGTGCCGTCCACCGGCAGCGCGCTGACCGGCAGGTCGTCGCCGCGGCCGGCCATCATCGCGGCGGTGACGGTGCGGACGAACTCCGGCGCGCTGGCGGGCACCACCGCCGGCAGTTCCCGGACGGAGGTCACCGCGTGCGGGCACCTCGATCCGGTGCAGCCCCTCCAGCGCGCGGTCGACGGCGGCGTGGTTCCGCGCGACCACCTCGGCGCCGCGGCGGCCGTAGGTCTTGGCGATCGCCGACTTGATCTTGGCGATCGCCTCCTCCCGGGGCAGCACGCCCGAGATGGCGAAGAAGCAGGTCTGCAGCACGGTGTTGGTCCGCCCGGCCAGGCCGGCGTCGCGGGCGATCCGGCCGGCGTCGATCGCGTACACCTCGATCCGCTTGGCGAGGATCTTCTCCTGGACCGGGCGGGGCAGCGCGTCCCACACCTCGTCCGGCTGGCTGCGCGCAGTTCAGCAGCAGCGTCGCCCCGGGCGCCGCCAGGCCGAGCACGTCGACCCGGTCCAGCAGCCCGAAGTGGTGGCAGCCGACGAAGCTGGCCTGCTGCACCAGGTAGGGCGCGCGGATCGGCTGCGGCCCGAAGCGCAGGTGCGAGACGGTCTGCGAGCCTGACTTCTTCGAGTCGTAGACGAAGTACCCCTGCGCGTTCAGGTTCTCCTCGGCGCCGAGGATCTTGATCGTGTTCTTGTTCGCGCCGACGGTTCCGTCCGAGCCGAGGCCGAAGAAGACCGCGCGGACCGTGCCGGGCGGCTCGATGTCCAGCGACGCGGTCATACGGCAGGCTCAGCCCGGACACGTCGTCGATGATGCCGATCGTGAACCGGCGCCGCGGCTGCTCGCGGGCCAGTTCCGCGAACACCCCGGCGACCATGCCGGGGGTGAGCTCCTTGGAGGACAGGCCGTACCGCCCGCCGGTCACCAGCGGCAGCACCGCGCGCTCGCCGGCGGTGGTCGCCTCGGCCAGCGCGGCGACCACGTCGAGGAAGAGCGGCTCGCCGCTCGAGCCCGGCTCCTTGGTCCGGTCGAGCACCGCGACCCGGTCGCGACGCTCGCGGGCAGCGCGTCGAGCAGCTCCCGGGCCGGGAACGGCCGGTACAGCCGGACCTGCACCACGCCGACCCGCTCGCCCTGGCGCGCACAGGTGGGCCACCGTCTCGCCGACCGTCTGCGCGGCCGAGCCCATCACGACGATCACCCGCTCGGCCTCCGGGTGGCCGGCGTACTCGACCGTCCGGTAGCGGCGGCCGGTCCGCGCTGGCCAGGGCGTCCATCGCGTCCTGGACCGCGCCCGGGACGGCGGCGTAGAACGGGTTGACGGTCTCCCGCGCCTGGAAGTAGACGTCCGGGTTCTGCGCGGTGCCCCGGATGAACGGCTGCTCCGGTGACAGCGCCCGGCCGCGGTGCGCGCGGACCAGCTCCTCCGGGCACGAGCGCGCGCAGGTCGTCGTCGGACAGCAGCTCGACCGTGTTCAGCTCGTGCGAGGTGCGGAACCCGTCGAAGAAGTGCACGAACGGCACCCGGGTGCGCCAGCGTGGCGGCCTGCGCCACCAGCGCCAGGTCGTGGGCCTCCTGGACCGACGCGGAGGCGAGCAGCGCGAAACCGGTCTGCCGCACCGCCATCACGTCGGAGTGGTCGCCGAAGATCGACAGCCCCTGGGCGGCCATCGACCGGGCCGCGACGTGCAGCACGGCCGGGGTCAGCTCGCCCGGCGATCTTGTACATGTTCGGGATCATCAGCAGCAGGCCCTGCGAGGCGGTGAAGGTGGTGGCCAGCGCCCCGCTCTGCAGCGCGCCGTGCAGCGCGCCCGCCGCCCCGCCCTCGCTCTGCATCTCGACCACGGCGGGCACGGTGCCCCACACGTTGGGCCGGCCCTGGCTGGACCACTCGTCCGCGAGCTCGGCCATCGGGGACGACGGCGTGATCGGGTAGATGCAGCAGACCTCGTTCAGCCGGTAGGCGACCGACGCCGCGGCCTCGTTGCCGTCGATCGTGGCACGCGTCATCAGTCCTCCGGGACCATCTCGATCGAGTGCACCGGGCACTGCTCGAAGCACGCGCCGCAGCCGGTGCACCGGTCGTAGTCGAACTCGTAGCGGTGCCCGGGCCCCAGCTTGATCACCGCGTCCTCCGGGCACGCCCCCAGGCAGCCGTCGCACTCGCAGCAGTTGCCGCACGACAGGCAGCGGCGCGCCTCGTAGGTCGCCTCCCGCTCGGACAGGCCGCCGACGACCTCGCTCGAAATCGGCGACCCGCTCCTGCGGCTCGGCCTCCGGCTGCTGCCGGCGGGCGGCGTCGCCGAAGTACCACAAGTTCAGGTCGCCGAACGAGACGCCACTCATGCTTGGGCGCTGTTCGCCGCGCGCGGCCCCGCGCAGCCAGGCGTCGATGTTGCGGGCCGCCTTCTTGCCGTGCCCGACGCCGACCGTCACGGTGCGCTCGGCCGGCACCATGTCCCCGCCGGCGAACACGCCGGGGCAGCCGGTCATCATCGACGCCGACACCTGCACGGTGCCGTCCCGCGCGAACTCCACGCCGGGCACCTGGCGCAGGAACCCGGTGTCGGTGTCCTGGCCGAGCGCCAGGATCACGGTATCGGCGGCGAGCGTCTCGAACCGCCCGGTCGGCTGCGGGAACCCGCTGTCATCCAGTTCCATGGCCTCGACGGTCAGCTCCGGGCCGTCGAACGCGGTGATCGTGCGCAGCCAGTTGATCTGCACCCCCTCCCGCTCGGCCTCCTCGGCCTCCTCCTCGTGGGCCGGCATCTGCGCGCGGGTCCGCCGGTAGACGATGGTCGCGTCGTTCGCGCCCAGGCGGCGGGCCACCCGGGCGGCGTCCATCGCGGTGTTGCCGCCGCCGTAGACGGCGACGCGCCGGCCGATCACCGGCCGCTCACCCGAGGCGACGCTGCGCAGGAACGACACCGCGTCCACGATCCGGCCCGCGTCCTTGGCCGGGATGTCGACCCGCTTGGACAGGTGCGCGCCCGACCGCCACGAAGACCGCGTCGAAGCCGCCCTCGCGCCGCTCGGCGTCCAGGTCCTCCACCCGGTGCCCGCAGGTGATCGCGCACGCCCAGCGCGGCGATCCGGTTCACCTCGCCGTCCAGGACGTCGCGTGGCATCCGGTAGGCCGGGATGCCGTAGCGCATCATCCCGCCGGGCTGCTCGCCCGCGTCCCTGATCTCGACCTCGTGCCCGAGCCGGGCCAGGTGGTAGGCGGCGGAAAGCCCGCTCGGCCCGGCGCCGATGACCAGCACCCGCTTGCCGCTGCGCGCCGGCGGCGGGTCAAACGACCACCCCCGCTCGAGCGCGAGATCGCCGAGGAACCGCTCGACCCAGTGAATCGAGACCGCGCTGTCGAGGCTGGCCCGGTTGCAGACGCTCTCGCACGGGTGGTAGCAGACCCGGCCGTGGATCGCCGGCATCGGGTTGTCGCGTGGTCAGCTGCCGCCACGCCCGTTCATGGTCGCCGGCCTCGGCGTGGGCCAGCCAGGCCTGGATGTTCTCCCCGGCCGGGCAGCCCGCATTGCACGGCGGCAGCAAGTCGACGTAGACCGGGCGCTGCTGGCGCACCGGTCCTGCGCGGGACCGGCCGTGCAGCAGATCCGGCAACGGCGTAACGTCTCGTCGCTCTGGTGGCAGGGCCATAGCGGTCACGCTACGCCTCGTGACCTGACAGCAGCAGGGACCTTCGGTCTTCGCTGGGCCCGTGTCTGCGGCTGCCGGCCCGGGCGGTCACCGGCAACCGCGCTCGATCCGCGGCCGGTGCTAACTGGCCGGCTCCGGGCCGAGGTCGGCCGTCGCCTGGCCGACCGGGATCTCCCGGGCGCCCTCCAGCAGCTGGGTCCGCTCCACGGTGAACCGCCCCCAGCTGCCCCGGCAGACCAGCAGGATCGGCGCCGTGACCAGGGCCCCGATGCCGGCGATGATCCACACCCACTGCCAGCCCAGGTGGGCCAGGACGATGGGGACCACGAACAGCCACGCCTGGTAGATCGGCCCGCTGATCACCGCCTGGCCGCCGAACGCGGTCGTCTGGCGGCTGGCGTGAATGTCCTCGGCGGTCTCCGAGAACAGCGCGTTGGTCGGTGACCACATGCACGCCATGACCAGGCCGGTGAGCAGGTACACGATGACGATCGCGGGCGTGGACAGGTTCGCCTTCGCGAGCAGCCCCAGTGAGATCAGGGCCGCGCCGGACAAGATGGTGAAGCCGAAGCCGAGTACCTTGCGCAGCCGCAGCACGTCGGACAAAATGCCGCCGAGCACCAGGAAGACGATGATCGACAGGAACAGGTAGCTGGTCAGGTTGGACCCTTCCTGCGGCGACTTGTGGAACGCCTCGATGGTGAACAGCGGCCCGTAGCCGACGAAGGTGATGTACCCGAGGAGGAACGTCCCCTGCGCCGCGGCCAGCGCCCATAGCCGCCAGTCGGCCTTCATGAAGGCCCAGAAGCCTTCGACCTTGATGCCCTCTGCCTCGAGAACCCGGGCGTTCGCCTGTACCCGCTCGGCGTCCTTGAGCGAGGGCAGGACCTGGTTGCGGACACCGCCCGTTGGTTCCCGGCCGAACAGCCAGCAGGCGAGCCACAGGCCGACGGCGACGTAAGCGAAGTCCAGGTACATGTGCTGCCAGGTGCCGGCCCCGCCGAGCAGGTGACCGGCCATGAAGGCGGTGCCCCAGTTGGCCGCCAGCGTGCCGACGGTCACCAGGCCGACGCCCACCGCCCGGCCGGTGCGGGGCGAAAAGTCACGCAGCAGCGCCGAGACGGTGACGACGGCGTAGGCCTCGGTCCAGGCCATCAGCACGTACAGCACGACGAACAAGACGGGCTGGCCGGACGGCATCGCCGACAGGCAGAACATGACCGCGATCGGGACCAGCATCCCCCACAGCAGGACCCGGATGCGGCTGAATTTGTCGGCCAGGTCGGCCGCCATCAGCGACACGAAGGCGGCGATGATCCCGGCCCCGCCGGTGATGTAGCCGTAGTTGCTGACCGACAGGTGCTCGGATGGCAGCAGCAGCGCCGCGACCGGGCCCAGCGAGATAATCCAGGTGCCCAGGCACGCGGCCAGCGCCTTGACGATCAGCATCGCGTAGCGGTCGAGGCCGGTGGGAATATGACCAAGCTCTCTGGCGATGAATAGGTCCCGCCAGTTGCTCCGCCGAATCTGCAGTGACGGGAGCATAGTACTCACTGGCCCTCCATATTTAATCGCGGCCGGAAACCCTACGCATTAAGAAACAGCGGGTGAACTATTGATGTCAAGATCATTTCCCGCGAGGATTCCCGTCATTAATTTCTTTTCAATGTCATAAGTAAGTTGACAACCGCGACGGCAGCGAGCGCAGAAGTTCTTTGACAATGCGGGCCGGGCGGTTACGCCGTGAGCCAGGTGCTCCAGCCGCGCGCGCCCGGCGGCGTCGTCAGCAGCCGGTCCAGCTCGTCGGCGACCTCGTGACTGCTGACGCGCGCCTGCCGCGCGGCCGCCGGAGCCGCGGCGCAGGACATGCCCGCGACGACCGCGAGCCAGGACTGGAGCGACGGCGCCAGATGCCAGGCCATCTCGCCGGTCGCCACGTCCAGTCCGCTCCAGACGCCCAGCCCGTTGCCGACGACGATGGCGGTCAGCGGCTCGTCCGCCGGGGCCTGTCCGAGCAGGTCGCGCAGCTGTTCCACGCATCCCCGGCGCAGGGGGACCCGGGGAGGCCCGGCCGCCGGCCGCGCCGCGGCCGGTCCGCGGCCGGTCCGGCGGGCTAGGGCGACGGCGCGGGTGCCGCGCGCGCAGACGGCCGCGATCACGTGCTCGCTCAGCAAGACCGGCGGCTCTGACTCGTACACCACCGCGCCGCTGCTGGACACGCTGACGTGCGCGTGCCGCCAGGCCCGGCTGACCGTGACGGCGGAAACGCCGAGCTCGCCGGCCACCCACCGGGCGCACGAGGTCGCGCTGCGCAGGCGGGGTGCGTTCTGCAGCGTGCAGGCCACGATCTCACCCGCCGTGACGTGGCGCGGCCGGCCGGAGCGGGGCCGGTCGGTGAGCGCCATGACCCCGCCCTGGGCGTACCGGGTCCGCCAGGTCATCACCGCGGGCCGCGAGACGCCCAGGCTGCGAGCGATGTCACTGTCGGACAGGCCCTGCGCGGCGAGCAGGATGATCCTGGCCCGCAGGGCCAGCCGGCGCGTGGAATCAGCTGACACGGACCAGCTGCGCAGCGTTGCCCGGTCCCGGTCGGTCACCTCAAGGGGTCGGCGGGCTGCCATACGGGCCAATGTTGCACCGGCGTACCTGAACGTCAACCGCTGGTCAGCCGCCCGGGCCGGGCCAGGCAATCCCGTCGCCTCGGTATCAGGGGGTTGACCCGGCAAGAAGAATGATTATTCTGCTGAATAAGCGGCCTGCTCCGAAGCGCGCCAACGGGGCGGGTAAACCCGGCCAGCCGAGCGTCCCCCGTGGCGTGCCTTTTCGCGGCACATACCGCCCGGCCGACTGGGAAATGGTCCACAGGAGGCAAGACGTGACCGCACAACCCACCATTCAAACGCTTTCCGCCGACACCACGGACACCATCGAGAACTCCGAGCTTCAGCAGCTCGAGAAAGTCGACATTGACGACGTCATTGAATACGTCAATGACGGGCTGCGCACGCTCCCGACGCCGATGGCGCTGTACCAGCGGTACCTGCGGCAGAAGTGGAACGTTTTCGACCTCGACTTCACCCAGGACGCCATCGACTGGCGCGAGAAGATGACCGACGAGGAGCGGGCGGTGTTCCTGCGGGTCGCCCAGGGCTTCCACCACGGCGAGCGCAACGTCGAGGCCGAGCTGCCCGCCTTCATGATCGGGGCTGACGAGGAAGACAAGGTCTTCATCACCAGCCACATGGAAGACGAGGCCCGGCACACGGTCTTCTTCGACCGCTTCTTCCGCGAGGCCATCGGGGTCGAGGGCGACTCCATCATGGACGTGCTCGACGCCAGCTACGAGTACCGCTCGCTCCCCGGCGCCGGCAGCACCGGGCTGCTGTCGTACATCTCCGACGACCTGCTGAAGAACCCGTGGGACGCCAAGGCGCGGGTCCGCTACGCGACGATCTACCACCTGTTCATCGAGGGCGTCGGCGCGCTGTCCACGATGAAGATCACGCTGGGGTACTGCCGCCGCCGCGGGTTCTTGCCTGCCTACTACACCGGCTTCACCGCGACCTGCCGCGACGAGGCCCGGCACGTCCAGTACGGGATGAGCTTCCTGCAAGACTCGGTCCGCCGCGACCCCTCGCTGGGCGAGGAGATCTACGACATGCTGCGGATCATCTTCGACATGAACTCCGCCCAGGGCAACGTGCTCAACCTGAGCGCGCTGGGGATGAACGTGGACGAGCTGCGCCGGTTCAACGTCGTGCAGCTGACCCGGAAGCTCACCGATGTGGGCATCTCGCTGCCGGATGACCTGCAGAAGACCATCGACAAGATGTACCCCGAAGTCACCGGAGGCTGAGCCAATGACGGCACTCATGTCGCACGAGTGGGCCCAGGAGATCCATCAGCTCGTTCAGGGCTGGCCGGACGAGCAGGAGAAGGCCGACCCGCGCAAGACCGAGACCTACTGGAAGTACTTCGACCGCAAGCGAAGCTCGTTCAGCGGTGCGTTCGCGCTCGGCATCCGCGGCATCCCCGGCGCGGACGGCACGCCGTATGTGGTGATCCGCTATGACGGCGCGGGGACGTGCACCGGCGTCGCCATCGAGCCCAGGGACCAGGCCCTGGCGCACGCCACGCTGGCGATGGAGTGCAGCTACCAGATCTGGCACGACATGACGGGCGGGTACGACATCAGCAAGGCGATGACGTACCACCAGCTGCCGCTGACCAAGGGCAGTTCCGTCGACCTGCTGCGGTGGATCTACTTCATCCACGAGCTGATCGTCGTGGCCCTGCGGCCAGCGGCGGACGTGCTGGCCACCGCGGCGGCGTAAGCGCGATGACCCCCGCCTTGCGCAGCGTGCTGATCGTCGGCGCCTCGGCGGCCGGCCGAGTGCGGCGCGCACGCTGCGCCGGGCGGGGTACGACGGCCGGGTGACGCTGCTGGGCGAGGAACGCGAGCTGCCCTACAAGCGGCCCCCGCTGTCGAAGGAGATCCTGGCCGGGAGCGCGGAGCCGGCCGCGGCCCGGCTGCGGATGGAAGACGACCTCGACCTGGAGTTGCGGCTCGGCCAGCGGGCGACGGGCCTGGATCTCGCCGCCCGCGAGGTCCAGGTGGCCGGCGGTCCGCCGGCCCGTTCGACGGCCTGGTCATCGCCACCGGATCGGCCCCGGTCAACCCGTGGCGCCCGCTGCAGCTGAGTGGCGTCCATACGCTGCGCACCCTCGATGACGCCCTGGCGCTGCGCGACGCCTTCCGCTCTGCGCAGCGGCTGGCCGTCATCGGGGCCGGCTTCATCGGCGCGGAGGTGGCTTCGGCCGCCCGTCAGCGCGGCCTGGACGTCACCATGATCGAGACACTGCGCACCCCGCACGCTACGGTCCTGGGCCATTCGGTCGGCACCGCCGTCGCCGCGCTGCACCGCGATAACGGCACTCACCTGCGGCTGGGGACCAAGGTGACCGGGCTGGCCGGCCGCGCGGAGGTCAGCGGGGTTGAGCTGGACAGCGGCGAGGTGATCCCGGTCGACCTGGTCGTCGTCGGCATCGGAGCGGCGCCGGCCACCGGGTGGCTGAACGGCAGCGGCGTCGGCCTTGCCGCCGGCGTGGTCTGTGACTCCTCCTGCGCCGTGCTTGATACCCGCGGCCTGCCCATCGACGGGGTGGTGGCCGCCGGTGACGTGGCCCGGTGGCTGAACCCGCTCTTCCGGGCCGAGATGCGGGTGGAACACTGGGACAACGCCATCACCCAGGGCCGCGCGGCCGCGCTGCGGCTGCTGGGCCAGGCCGCCCCCTACGCTCCGGTGCCGTACTTCTGGACTGACCAGTACGACACCAAGCTGCAGTTTGTCGGCATGGCCCACCCCGGCAACCAGGTGGCCGTGGCCGAGGGCAGCCTGGCCGGCCGGTCGTGCGTCGCGGTCTACGGTCAGGCCGGCGTCACCATCGGGGCGCTGGCGATCAACATGCCGCACCGGATGGCGAGCTACCGGCAGCTCGTCGCCAACCGTGTCCCGTTCCCGCCGCCGGCGCAGGGCGCCGAGGCAGCGCTGGCCGGGCAGCAGGCCGCTACGTCACCCCAGCGTTTTACCTAACCTGAATTCCACCGAAAGGATCCTGCCCCGTGAAGGTGTGGATAGACGAACTGCAGTGCACATCCTCGGGCCTGTGCGAGGTCATCTCCCCGGAGGTGTTCGCGATCGAGGCGGACGGGCTCGCGCACCTGCGCCGCTCGGACGAGCCCGTCGGCCGCCGGATTTACACGGTGCCCGCGCACCTGCAAAACGAGGTGCAAGAGGCGGCCGATCAGTGTCCCGGCGAGTGCATCTACATTCAGGACGGGGACTAGCGCCCGGGCCACCTTGACGGCCCTCGTCGCCATACCCGCCCGGCGGGCTCGGTCAGGCCGATGCTATCCCCGAGAGGCTATTTTGATGCATGTGCACTCGAATGCCCGGATATCGAATAAGCCGAGGAGCGCCGCCCTGTACGCGAGCGAGGGCCCGGTGGAACGCGACCCGCTACGGGAGCGGCTGCTGGACGCAGCGGCCCGCCTGATCGCCCGGCAGGGCTATAACGGCCTGACGATCCAGCAGATCGTCAAGGCCGCCGGGCTCTCCGCCGGAGCCATTTACGGTCGCTTCAGCAATAAGGAAGAGCTGGTCCGCGAGGCCATTATCACCCGGTCGGTCCCGCAGGAGCCGCCCGCGGATCACCGGGACATCAAAATCAGCGACCTGATCGTGCGAAGCTCGGCGGCGCTCCTGCGCGAGCCCGGGATCAGCGAGCAGGACACCTTGCTCCTTGAGGCCTACGTGACCGCCGGACGTGACCCGGTCGTCGCCGGAGCGCTGGCCGAGGCCCACCAGCGCTGGCGGCGGGCGGTGCAGCCCGACGTCGAAGCCGCCACTCTCGACGGGACACTGGACGACGCGGTGGACCCCCAGGCCGTCTTGTTCCTCACCCGGATCCTGCGGCTCGGCCTGCTGCTCCACCGCCGGTCCGGGCTGCCCGATCCCGACCAGGACAGCTGGGAGCACCTCATGCAGCTTGTCGTGGCCAGCTTCGGGCCCCAGCCGGGCTGATGCGCCGGCCACATGACCGTTCAGACCCGGGCCGCTGGAAAATGCCATGGTTGAGGAGCCGACATGGAGACCATTACCTCGATCCGGTGTGTGGCCTACCACGGCACCATGGAACATCCGGGCGAGTTCTGGGCCGACGGTGTGCTGCGCCCGGTGGAGATCTACCCGGGCGCTGGCTCGCCCGAGACTCCGCTCAAGCGTGCAGGCGCCACGTCCTACGCCATGCGCTCGGTGTTCGTGCACGTCGAGACCAACCACGGCCTGGTCGGCACCGGAGGCCCGATCACGGACCAGCAGGCGCTGATCATCCGCCAGACGCTCGCGCCGGTCCTGCTCGGCCGGGACGCGCTGGCGTCCGAACAGCTGTGGGACATCATGTACCGCACGTCGGTCCATGGGCGCAAGGGCACCGAGATGATGGCGATCAGCGCGCTCGACTGCGCGCTGTGGGATCTGAAGGGCAAGCACTTCGGGGTGCCGGTGCACGTGCTTCTCGGCGGACCTGTCCGCGATTCGATCCCGGCTTATGCTTCCGCGCTCGGCCACTCGCTGGAACCCGGGCAGGCCCGGGCGACAGTGGAGGCTTTCGTCCGTCAGGGGTACCGCGGCACCAAGTGGTTCCCGCGGCGCGGGCCGGCCGACGGCCGCGCAGGCATAGCCGAGAACATGGCATTGTTCGAAGCCCTGCGGGAAGCGGCCGGTCCCGGCATCGACATCATGATCGACGCCTGGATGTCCTGGGACGTCCCGTACACCCTGGCGATGGCAGACCGGCTCGGCGACGTCGCCCCGCGCTGGATCGAGGAGCCGGTGCTGCCGGACAAGCTCGCCTCTTACGCCGAGATCGCGCGGGGCATCAGCCACGGCATCGCGGTGGCCGGCGGCGAGCACGAATACACCCGGTGGGGTCTCAAGGCCCTGATGGACGTGCGCGCCATGCATGTCTGTCAGCCCGACACCTACTGGGCCGGGGGGATCAGCGAGATGATGAAGATCGCCGCCCTCGCGACTGCCTACGACGTCGAGTTGATCCCGCACGGGCACTCGGTGCCGGCGAACGCGAACCTGAGCTTCGCGCTGCCAGTAACGACCACCCCGCTGGTGGAGTTCCTCGTCAAGTGGAACGTCGTGCACCAGTACTTCCTGCTGACCCCGGTCCGTCCGGTCGACGGGCTGATCCTGCCGCCGACGGAACCCGGGCTGGGCATGGAACTCGACGCCGACCGCATCGAGTCCCGCGAGGAGCTGGACTGACAGCCAGCTGGCCGTAGCTCAAGCACCTGGCACACCGTCATTCCGGGTTTCACCACCCGGCTGGGCCCGGTTTCCACGCCGAGTCGAACACCAGGCGGTAGTCCTCCTCGGCCCGGGTCTTCCAGTTCTCCTCGTCGAGGACTTCGCCCCGGATCATCTCGGCGACGCTGGGGACGGCCGCCCGGGCGGCCGTGTCGCGCCACGCGGTCTGGCTGATCAGCTGCCCTTTGGCCGGGTCAGCGAACAGCAGCGCCTCGCGGAAACCGGGGGAGCCGGCCAGCCGCGGGACTACGGTGTCCCCGTACACCGTGGCCACGTCCAGGACTCCAGCCGGCTTGACCTCCATCCGTGTCAGCTGGACCGCCTCCCCTGGCGGCCCCACCCGCTCGAAAACGGCCACCTCATGGTCCTCGGCCCGCACCGGCTGCCCGGCTCGACGGGCCAGTTCGCCGCGGAAGACCGCTTCGGTCTCCCGGCTCAGCAACAGCGCCTCACGCGTCGCCCAGAAGGACTCGAAGAGCACGACGCCGGGTTCCTCGAGCAGCGACAGCCCCAGGCTGCCGTGCTGGTCCTCCAGGACCGGGCCGGCCTCATCCGTGAGGTACCCAATGCACTCAGCCAGGGCCGGAGGGTCGGCGGCGACCTGGCTGAACCGGACGTGCATCATGGTGACCAGCCTTGCCGCCCTGCGAACCGTCCCGCATCCCCCATACGTGGAGTTGCGCTGCCGCCGGGGCCCAGGCGGCCGGGGGAGAAGGTTTTCCTCCTAAGCGTGTTCGAGCGCGACACGAGTCAGTTCCACGCGTGACCGGACGTCGAGCTTGCGGAACACCTGGCGAAGGTGGAACGCCACCGTGTGCGTGCTGATGAACAGCTGATTGGCTATCTGCTGGTTTGTCAGCCCCTGGGCGACCAGGCGGGCCGTGGCCAGCTCCATGTCGGTGAGGCTCTCCCAGCCCGCCGCGGGCCGCTTTTCGGTTCTCCAGTGCCGGTGCCGGATCCCCAGCTCGCGCAGCCGCCGGCGGGTGCGCGCTACATCTCGGCCTGCCCCCAGCCGCGTGTAATCGCGCAGCGCCTCGTTCAAGGCCCGGGCGGCTTCGGTCCCCCGGCCCGCCTCGCCGAGCAGGACACCCCGGTCTTCGGTCGCGCATGACCGGAGCCACGGGTCCGGCAGCTGGGCGGCCGCGTGCGCCAGCCGGGGAATGTCGCCTGCCAGCAGCCCCTCGGCGTAGTCGGCGGACGCGCGGATGACCGCGAACGTGGGGTTGGCCCGGGCCGTTGCGCCGATGACGGAGGCGATGTCCGCCGCCTGCGCGCGATCGTGCGCGGCAAGGGCAGAGCGGACAAGCCAGGGCGCGTTGCCGGGATCGGCCAGCAGCATGGACCTGTGCTCCTCCAGCTCGCCCAGCACGCCCGCCAGGACGTCCAGTGCGGCCCGCGGGCCGCGGCGGGCCTCGTGAACCTGGGCTGTCACCAGGCGTGCCGCGCCCTCCCCGTAGGCCGAGCCGTAGAAGCAGCCGTGACCCGGCAGCCGCTCTGCGTAGCCTTCGGCCGCGCACAGATCACCCTGGCGCAGGGCGACGGTAGCGAGGACTGGCAGCGCGAGTGCGTCCTGCCCGACGGGCCCGTGGGCGCCCGTCGCCTCCAAGGCCGACTGGGCGAGCGCCGCCGCGTCGTTGAGGTGGCCCGTCGCCAGGGCGATTCGGGCGCGCATGGCCTCGGCGATTCCCTCCGGCCAGGGGCTCGCCGCCGGTACCTCGACCGACTCCATGGAGTTCACGATCGCCGCCCCCTGGTCGGCCTGGCCGACGTCGATCAGCATCGCGGCGAGAAGCAGCTGCGGGTTGAAATGGGAGGTCTCGTACGGTCCCTCCGCCGCTTTCCGGGCGGCCTGGGTGGCCAGGTCCACCGCCTCCGTGGGCCTGCCCGCGTCCCAAGCGGCCACCGCGAACGCGACCATCGCGGCGATCGCGAGCTCGCCGCGCTTATCACCCGGCTCGGCCAGGACGGCCCGGGCCAGCTGGTCGACTTGCCTGTTGCCGCGCAGTCCCAGCCACGCCCACAGCAGGGCAATGGTCGCGTCGTCGCGCAGGCGCGGTGTCATCTCGAAGGTGGCGAGGACGGCCTGGGCCTCGATCATCGCCTCCGAGGCCCGCCCGGTCAGGGCCAGCAGCGACGACAGGGCGCACCTCAGCGCCGCGCTTTCCAGCGCGGGCAGGGGCACGGCGAGTGACGAGCGCACCAGGGCCTCCGCCGCGTCGCACTGCCCCGCCGCGGTCAGCGTCCTGACCGTGGTCGCCGTGCGGGCAGGCCGTTCCGGGTCGGATGGCGGGGTAAGCACGAGCGCTGCGGTTGACAGGTCAGCCGCGGCCCCCGGGGTGAACGGCAGCAGTTCCGCCACGGCGCGATCAAGCCCGGCCAGGGCGACGGCGTCACCGGGACGGGCTCCGTCGAGCAGGTGGCACGCGGCGGGAACGGCCGAGCCTCCGCGCGCGAGCAGCATGTGCCCGAACTGCCAGTGCAGGGCCTGCTGGACGGCATTCGGCAGCAGCTGCGCTACTGCCTGCCGGACGAACTCGTGCTGGAACGCCAGCCCGTCCGCTGTCGCCACGATGAGGTGCGCGGCCACCGCCTCATCGAGCACGCCCAGCAGGGCGCCCGGGGACTGGCTCAGGATCTCGGCGACGTCCTCGAGCCGGAACGACTTTCCCAGGACCGATGCCGTCTCGGTGAACTGGCGGGTGCGCGCGGACAGTCCGTTGAGCCTGTCCGCGGCCAGCATCTGGATCCGGCCGGAAACCCGGGCGGACGTCAGGCGGGCTTGCCCGTTGGCTACGGTGATGGCGCCCTCGTCGAGCAGCCCGCGGAAGGCCTCGGCGAGGATGAAGGGATTTCCTGCGGCGCCGTCCGCGAGTTCGACGAGCGCCTTGTCGGGGGCGGCGCCGAGGACATCGCTGATCAGCGTGAGCTGGGCCGCAGGGTCGAGCGGCCCCAGCGAGACCCGGGTGGCTCCGTCGTCTTCGAGCAGCTTGAAGAGCAGTTCCGCGGGGCCAGGGTGCGGGGAGCTGGCCATGGTGAGGATCCAGCACAACGGATAGGAGGCCAGCAGCCGCGGCAGGGCCCGGAACGCGTGAATGGTCTCCCGGTCAGCCCACTGGACGTCGTCCACTGCCACCAGGACCGGACCCGCGGCGGCCAGGTCCTCCAGCCTGGCGAGCACCGTGCCGACCGAGGGCGCCGCGTGCCCTGCGGCGTGGACTGCGCTGAGCAGCGGTGCCAGCGGCGTGGCCCGGCTCAGCTCATCGGCTGTTACGGCGACAACGGTAAGGCCCAACTCCCGCGCCTGCCGGGCCGCCGCGGCGAGCAGCAGCGACTTGCCCGAGCCCGGGTCGCCTTCCACGAGCAGGATCTTGCCCGGGCCTTCCGGCGTGGCCGCGAGCAGGCTGAGAACCGCGTCGTATTCCGTCGCCCTTCCCCGTAGCGTAATCGCGTCAGCCATGGCGTCTCCCAAAATCCCCCGTCAAACGTACCAGGTCGTTTCCCGGGAGTACCTAGCTGAACGGCAGTTGAGGAATTGGAATCTGAATCGGAGACGGCGGAAAGTGCCGCGATCGGCTGCCGCATCGAGCATCCGGCAGCGCGCCGTCGGGGGGCCGCCCGAAATAATCAAGAATAAAAGGCAATAATCTCACGAACGGGGCCGGGTGACTTTTGGTCCCAATAGGGGACGTCGCGGACATGTGCAGTAACGGCGCTCGACGGCAGCGTGGCTGCGGGGGATCGGCCTGGAGGAGCGATCCGCCGATCCCCCACAGGGCCGGCTAGGGGGAGACCACGAGATGGCTCTCCACGGCGGCGATCCCAGGGGCCGAGGCCGCGGCCGCCCGGGCCGCGGTGGCCTCCTGGACGGAGTGCACGTGGCCGTACAGCTTCGCGGTATGGTCGGAGACCCCCACGCTGATGTGGCGTGCGTCGACCTCAGCCTCGCGCTTGAACGCGTCCTCGATCACTTCCTGGACCTTCTGCGCGCTCGCTGGCGGGTCAACCTTGATGGCGTCGGTCACGCCGATCACTCCGCGGACCTGGCGAACCATCCGCTCAACTTCGCGCCGCTGGTAGTCGTAACTGACTTCACCATCGAGCGTGACCCAGCCGTTCTGCACCTGGGCGTGTACCTTGCCCTCGGGCACTTGCACGTTCCAGTCAAGCACGTGCGCGATCGCCTTGGCGATGTCGGAGTCGTCCCGCGGCGCGGCGGCCAGTTTGACCTGCAGATTATTGGCCACAGCCTTGACACCGTACACTCGCTCCGCCGCACGGGCGGCGGCCAGCCTCTCCGCGTAGGTTGGCACGTGACCGGTCAGGGTGACCGCGCCGTCCTCGACGGCCACACCGATAGCGTTGGGGTCGGTTATCTGGGGATCCCAGGCTAGTTCGCTGATGACGTCTTCCCTGATCTCGCTGTCTGTCTTCACCGGTCCACCTCTCCTGCTCGCTCGTTCGTTGCATTTCGTGACCAGGCTGCTGCTTGCGATGCGGAGCCGCGCTAGCTATGGGGCAAGAGTGACCCCGCTGGCTCGTGCGCACATCAGCACACCGGCTAGTTCGAGCCGCGCGGCCGGCCTTTTTCAAACCCATCACCTGCATTGCCGTAACGGCGGCAGCGTGACACCCGGAGACTGCCCGAGCGAGGGAGACTGCCCGAACGAAGGATGCGCGCGCACCGGCCGCTGGGGAAGCTAGGAACCTGATGCGCAGTGGGGCCAGGTCCGCGACCTTGCGCAGTCCAGGCCGAGCTGCCCCGACGAGAAAAGGAGTAGCCATGAGCGGAAGGCCGACAGCGGGGGCTGCAGGCAAGATAGACGTCGGCGGCGACCTCACGGTGAACCGGCTGGGATTTGGCGCGATGCGGATCACGGGTCAGGGGGTCTGGGGTGACCCGCCGGACCGGGGTCGCGCCCAGGCGGCTCTGCGGCGGGCCGTGGAGCTGGACGTCACCTTTATCGACACGGCCGACTCCTACGGGCCGGAGGTCAGCGAGCGGCTGATCGCGGAGACCCTGTACCCGTATCCCGACGAGCTCGTGATCGCGACGAAGGCGGGCCTGATGCGGCCGGGGCCGGGGCAGTGGGAGCCAGACGGCCGCCCGGACCACCTGCGCGAGGCCTGCGAGGGCAGCCTGGCCCGGCTCAGGCTGGACCGGATCGACCTGTACCAGTTCCACCGGCCCGACCCGAGGGTGCCGGTCGCGGAGTCGGTCGGCACGCTCGCCGAGCTGAAGGACGAGGGCAAGATCCGTCACATCGGGGTGTCGAATTTCTCCGAGGAGCAGCTGCGCGAGGCAGAGCGGGTGACCCCGGTCGTGTCGGTCCAGAACCGCTACAACGTGACCGACCGGACCTCCGAGGAGATGGTGAACCTGTGCGAGCAGGAGATGCTGGTGTTCCTGCCGTGGGCGCCGATCGCCGAGACCGATGCCAGCCAGCCCGTCCTCGACGCTGCCGGGCGCCACGGGGTGAGCGCGCGTCAGGTGGCGCTGGCCTGGCTGCTCGCGAGGTCGCCGCAGATCCTGCCGATCCCAGGCTCAGGTTCGCCCGAGCACGTTGAGCAGAACGTCGTGGCCGCGAGCATCGAGCTGGACCCGGCGGAAATCCGCGCCATCAGCCGGGCCGCGACAACTACCTAGTCTGAGGATGTGCCGCCTGGCCGTCCCTGGCCAGCATGGGGACATGCCAACACGAGAGGACGGCGAGCATGACGGTAGCGACTGATCCGCACCTGAACCTCGTCCAGCCGGTGACACCGCGGACGCCCGGCGGCTGCGAGGAGTGCCTGGCTCTCGGGACCCCGTGGGTGCACCTGCGGCTGTGCCTGACCTGTGGGCACGTGGGCTGCTGCGATTCCTCGCCGATGCGCCACGCGCGCGAGCACGCCTTCGCGGCCGGGCACCCGATCGTCGCTTCGTTCGAGCCGGGCGAGTCCTGGCGCTGGTGCTATGTCGACGAAACCTACGTCTAAGCCTTCGCCGGCGGTGCCCGGGGACATCACGGAAACCCCTGACCTGAACGGAGCGTATCCCCGGCTGAGCGACGCCCAGATCGCCGCGCTGAGCGGTCAAGGTGAGCGCCGCGGCACACAGCCGGGGGAGATCCTGTTCAGCGAAGGGGAGCGGGACTGCGACTTCTACATTGTGCTGGCCGGACACGTGGCCTCAGTCGAGGGGCACGGAACGCACGAGGAACGCATTATCAGCGTGCACGGCCGTGGCCGGTTCCTCGGCGAGCTCAGCCTGCTGACCGGCGAGGGGTCGTTCTATACCGCCACCGCACTGGACGCCGGTGAGGTGCTCGCGATACCCGTTGCCCGGCTCAGGGAACTGATCGGCCGTGACCCCGCGGTCGGCGACCTCATCCTCCGCGCCTACCTGCTGCGCCGCTCGATTCTGATCGGGCTCGGCGCCGGCCTGCGGATCGTCGGTTCCAGGTTCTCGCCTGACACCAGGCGGGTCCGGGACTTCGCGGCCAGGAACCGGATCCCGGTCCGGTGGCTGGACCTGGAGGAAGACCCGTCCGCCGAGGCAATGCTCAGGCAGCTGGGCTTGTCACCGGGCGACACGCCGATCGTCATCGTTTACGGCCGGCTGCTGCGCAACCCCAGTAACTCGGAGCTCGCTGCCGCCGTCGGGCTTCCGGCGCCGAGCGCGCCGCAAGCCAGTTGCGACCTGCTCGTGGTCGGTTCAGGCCCGGCCGGCCTGTCCGCCGCTGTGTACGGGGCCTCGGAGGGCATGCAGGTGATCGCGCTTGACGGAGTGGCGACCGGAGGGCAGGCCGGGATGTCATCGCGGATCGAGAACTACCTGGGATTCCCCTCTGGTATCTCCGGCGCCGAACTGGCTGACCGCGCGGTGCTCCAGGCGCAGAAGTTCGGCGCCCGGTTCGCCGTGCCGGCCGAGGCCACCGCCATCGAGCAGGACAATAGCCACTACCGCGTTCACCTCGCCGACGGGACTTCCCTGACGAGCACGTCCGTGGTCATCGCGACCGGCGCCCGCTACCGGCGTCTCGACGCGCAGCGGGCCGACTACTTCGAGAAGATGAGCATCTACTACGCGGCATCGCAAGCCGAGGCGCTGCTATGCGCCGGGGACCCGGTCGCGATCGTGGGCGGCGGTAACTCGGCCGGGCAGGCGGCGGTCTTCCTGTCAGGGCATGCCGCCCAGGTCACGCTTATCGTGCGCGAGCGGGACCTGGGCCAGAACATGTCCCGCTACCTCGTCGACCGGGTTATGCGGCTGCCTCACGCCGACGTCATGCTGGGCACCGAGGTCCGGGAGCTGCACGGCGACGAGGCCCTGGAAGCTATCACCGTTCAGGACCGTCAGACCGGCGCGCGGCGGGGTGTCAGCGCGCGCGCCCTGTTCGTCTTCATCGGCGCGAGGCCGTGCACGGGCTGGCTGAACGGCCTGGTTGCCCTGGACGACCGCGGCTACATCCGGACCGGGCCCGCTGCGCTGCCCGAGACCAGCCCCGGGCCCTTGCTCCTCGAGACCAGCCGCACGGGCGTCTTCGCCGTCGGGGATGTCCGCAGCGGCTCGGCCAAGCGAGTCGCCGCGGCCGTCGGCGAGGGCGCGATGGCCGTCCGGCTCGCCTTCGAGAGGAACCGGTGACATGAGGAGGCAGCCATGCCAGTGATGGGGTTTACCAAGTTCGAGCGTTTCTTCCGTGCTGCGGGCGGCGTCAGCGTCGACCGGGACGACGTCAAGCGCTACCTCGATTTCGTCCACGACGCCCTCTACGACCTGCTGCTGACCGGGCAGGCCACTGCGAAGGCCAACGTCCACGACGTCATCGAGCCCGGGGACCTGCCGGTCACCAAAGGCTTGCAGGAGAGCATGCACGCGTTCCAGCGCCTCGAGCAGGAGATTGAGCTCATGCCCGTGCTGGAGTCCCTCGCGGCCCGCCCGCCGCTCGACTACGCGCTCAGCGATGCGACGCAGGCCCGGCTTCCCGTTCTCTTCGGCGGCATCAGCATGGCCCTGGCGAGGATGTTCAAGCTCGTCGACCCCGACATCAAAGCCGTGCACAGCGCGGAATGGGAGCGCGTGTTCAGCCTCTTCCGGCTGCTGGTCTGACCGCTTCCCGTCCCGCTGGCTCAGGACTAGCAGGATGGAGGATGTGCTCGTCCCCGCGGCCGGGAAGCGTAGTCACTGGCGGTATCCCGACAGCCACTTTCACAGCCAGAGGAGACTAGTCATGGCAATGCTCCCGGTCCGTCGCAGTGGCGGACGGAACCTGACCGTCGTCAACCCGAGCCGCGAGTTCGAGGACATCTATGACCGCATGGGCCAGCTGATGAACCTCGCCTTCGGCCTGGCCCCCGTCGACGTGGCCGAAGGACCCTGGCTCCCGCTCGCCGACCTGTCCGAGACCGACGACGCGTACGTGGTCGAGGTCGACCTGCCCGGAGTGAACAGGGACCAGGTAGACATCCAGCTCCAGGACCGGGAGCTGGTCATCACCGGCGAGATCCCCGAGTCCGAGCAGCAGGGACGCCGCCATCGCCGCGCGCGCCGCACCGGCCGGTTCGAGTTCCGAACCTACCTGCCCGGTGACGTCAACGCCGACGCCGTGAACGCGCAACTCTCCAACGGGGTACTGACGGTGACCATCCCGAAGTCAGCGGAAGCCAAGCCCCGTCAGATCGAGATCAAGGGCTAACCAGCTCCGCACGGCTTTCACCATGCTCCGGCCCGTGGTCCAGCAACTACCGCGGGCCGCGGCTCTACCAGGAGGCAGCAATGGCAGTGGCAGTCGGCATCGACCTTGGCACCACCAACTCCGTGATCGCGGCGACGGTGGACGGCCAGCCAACCGTGATACCAAACGCCGAGGGATCGCGGACGACTCCCTCGGTGGTGGCCTTTACGCCGCAAGGCGAGCGCCTGGTGGGGCAGATCGCCCGGCGCCAGGCGATCCTGAACCCCAAGGGGACGATCTACTCCGCGAAGCGCTTCGTCGGGCGGCATTACGACGAGGTCGCCAGCGAGGTGAATGCCGTGTCGTTCGACGTGGTCCCCGGGCCAGACGGCGCCGTGCGGTTCAAGGTCCAGGACAGGCTGTACGCGCCGGAGGAAATCTCCGCGCTCGTGCTGCGCAAGCTCGCCGAGGACGCGTCGAAATTCCTGGGCGAGCGGGTCACCGAGGCGGTCATCACGGTGCCGGCGTACTTCAACGACGCGCAGCGCCAGGCGACCAGGGACGCCGGCCGCATCGCCGGCCTTGAGGTGCTCCGCATCATCAACGAGCCCACGGCGGCGGCGCTGGCCTACGGCCTGGACAAGAAGACCAACGAGACGGTTCTGGTCTTCGACCTGGGCGGCGGGACCTTCGATGTGTCCATCCTCGACATCGGCGAGGGCGTGGTCGAGGTACGGGCGACCGCGGGTGACACGCACCTGGGCGGGGACGACTTCGACCGGCGCATCGTCGATTACCTGGCTGATGAGTTCCAGCGCGACAACGGCATCGACCTGCGGGCCGACCCCCAGGCCCTGCAGCGCCTGTTCGAGGCGGCGGAAAAGGCGAAGGTGGAGCTGTCCGCGGTCACCCAGACCACCATCAGCCTGCCGTTCATCACCGCTGACGCCGCTGGGCCCAAACACCTCAACACGACGCTGATGCGCTCGACCTTCGAGGAGATCTCCCGGGACCTGATCGAGCGCACGACGGGCCCCGTCCGGCAGGCGATGGCCGACGCCAAGCTGACGGACGCCGATATCGACGAGGTGATCCTGGTTGGCGGCTCCACCAGGATCCCGGCCGTGCAGAACCTGGTCCGCCGGCTGACCGGCGGCAAGGACCCCAACATGACCGTGAACCCGGACGAGGTGGTCGCCGTCGGCGCGGCCGTGCAGACGGGCGTGCTCAAGGGCGACGTCAGGGACGTGCTGCTGCTCGACGTGACGCCACTGTCGCTCGGCATCGAGACGCTCGGCGGGATGATGACCAAGGTCATCGAGCGCAACACCACGATCCCGGCCCGCCGCACCGAGGTCTTCAGCACCGCCGAGGACAACCAGTCGGCGGTTGATGTCGTGGTCCTGCAGGGGGAACGGGAACGGGCCGCGGACAACCGGGTGCTCGGCCGGTTCCGGCTGGAGAACATCCGGCCCGCACCGCGGGGTGTCCCGCAGATCGAGGTCACCTTCGACATCGACGCGAACGGGATCCTGAACGTCTCCGCCCGGGACAAGGACACCGGGACCGAGCAGCGCATCACGATCACGGAGACGTCCAACCTGGACCAGGCCGAGGTCGAGCAGATGATCGCCGACGCCGAGCGGCACCGTGAGGAGGACCAGCGGCTGCGCGAGCTCACCGATGCCCGCAACGAGCTTGACGCCGCCACCTACCAGGTCGAGCACCAGCTGGCTGGAAGCGGGGAATCGCTCCCGGTGCACGTGAAGGCACGGGCGGAAAACGCGGCCGCCGAAGCCAGGCAGGCGCTCTCGGGCGAGGCGCCACTCGACCGGCTCCGGAGTCTGGCCACCGATCTGCGGCAGGTCAATCAGGAACTCGCCGCGGCGGGTGTCCCCCCGCAGAGCGCAGGCCCGCAAGCCGGCCCGGGCCCGCAAGCCGGCTCCGCCGGCGGCGGTGACGACGACGTGATCGACGCCGAGTTCACGCCGACCGAGTGAGGCTGCCGGTGAACCAGGCACCAGGAAACGGAACGGGGGGAGACGGTGGAGCGGGGCCTGCCCCGCACGCGCCCGCTCCGACCGCCGGCTGGGGGATGCTGCCAGCGCCGGGACCACGCCGCCGGAAGGCACGGGCGCCGCCGGCACGATCGCCGGCCAGGCGGCCCAGATCGCCGCACTCGAGGATGCGCGCCTGCGCGCCCTGGCTGATCTCGACAACATGCGCAAGC
The DNA here is from genome assembly GCA_963795335.1 of uncultured Actinomycetota bacterium. Classification (GTDB taxonomy): domain Bacteria; phylum Actinomycetota; class Actinomycetes; order Streptosporangiales; family Streptosporangiaceae; genus Trebonia. The sequence goes on along the minus strand of CAWCHI010000019.1, from coordinate 225,727 downwards.
GATGTGCCGCGCAGGTCCGCCGGGCCGAGGAGGAGGCCAGAGCCGCCGTGGCCAGGCAGTGGCTGCCCATGATCGACGGCCTCGACCTGGCGCTGGCGCACGCCAGCGCCGACCCGGCCACCATTGTCGACGGGGTCGAGGCGGTCCGGGAGCAGGCCCTTGGCGTGCTGGCCCGCCTGGGCTTCCCGCGCCGTGACGACCGCGGCACTAGGTTCGACCCCACCCGGCACGAGGCGGTCGCGACCCGGCCCGACCCAGGGACCGAGGCGGACACGGTCGCCGAGGTCGTCCGGCCGGGGTATGGCGAAGGAGACCACCAGCTGCGGCCAGCGCAGGTGGTAGTGGCCAGGCCAGGCTGATGGCGAACCAGGACTTCTACCAGGTCCTGGGCGTGCCAAGGAACGCCGACCAGGACGAGATCCAGCGTGCCTACCGGAAGCTGGCCCGCACCTACCACCCGGACGTCAACTCCGACCCGGCGGCCGAGGACCGGTTCAAGGAGATCTCGGAAGCCTACGACGTCCTGTCCGACCCGCAGACACGGCGCCGCTACGACGCCTTCGGGCCCGGCTTCCGCCAGGTTCCCGAGGGCGCCGACCCAGATCAGTGGCGGCGCCAGCGGGCCGGCGCCGGGGCTGGCCAGACCAGCGGCGGTGCCAGCAGCGGCGGTTCCCGCAGCGGCGGCTTCGGGACCGGTGACGGGTTCAGCTTCGGTGGCGGCGACATCGACGTCGAGGATCTCCTGGGCGGCATCTTCGGCGGCCGGGCCGGGCGGCGCTGGGGCCCGATCCCCGGCGCCGACCAGGAGGCCGAGGTCGAGCTCACCGTCGAAGAGGCCTACCGGGGCACGCGCCGGACCGTCACGCTGGCGGGCGACGGCACGCGCCGGTCCCTTGAAGTCACGGTGCCGGCTGGAGTCACGGACGGTCAGCGGATCCGGCTAGCCGGGCAGGGCGGTCGCGGCAGCGATGGGGCGGGTAACGGCAACCTGTACCTCATCGTGCGGATCGCGCCGCACCCGAGATACCGCCTCGACGGGCGCGATCTCTACGTTGAGCTGCGGCTCGCCCCCTGGGAGGCCGCGCTCGGCACGTCGGTCCCGGTCGACACCCCGGGCGGCGAGGTCAAGGTCAAGGTCCCAGGGGGCACCTCAAGCGGCAGGCCGATCCGGCTGCGCGGCCGCGGCCTGCCCAACCCGAAGGGCAAGGCGGGAGACCTGTTCGCGGAGGCCAGGATCATGGTGCCGCCGCGTCTGTCACGCGCGGAGCGCCGGCTGTTCGAGCAGCTGGCGGCCGAATCCGACTTCGACCCGAGGAGGCAGCGGTGAATTACGCCATCGTCCGCTCGGCACGCCTGAGCACCGAGGAGTTCGCCCTGCTGTCCGGCCTGCACCCGGACCTGATCCGCAGGCTCGTCGCCCTCGGGCTCATCGACGCCGACCGCGACACGGCGGGCCAGCTCTGGTTCTCCCGCGACGAGTTCGCCGCAGTGGCGCGGGTGCAGCGGCTGCGCGCGGGCTTCGCCCTCAACTACGCGGCCATCGGGCTTGTCACCGACCTGCTCGACCGGATCGCGGACCTCGAAGCGGCCCTGCGGGGGCAGGCCGCCCGACGCTCAGGAAGGTGACCATGGACCCGAACCGCCTGACGCAGAAATCGCAGGAGGCGCTGCATGACGCGCAGACGAAGGCGCTCCGCTTCGGGCATACCGAGGTGGACGGCGAGCACCTGCTGCTGGCGCTGCTCGACCAGCCTGAGGGGATAACTTCCCGGCTGCTCGTACAGGCCGGCGCGGACCCCGACCGGCTGCGCACGGCGCTGGAAGCGGAGCTCGCCCGGCGTCCCCGGGTCACCGGCCCGGGTGTGAACCCCGGGGAGATCCGTGTCACGCAGCGGCTGGACCGCCTGCTGGATACCGCCGGACAGGAGGCGGGCAGGCTCAAGGACGAGTATGTCTCGGTCGAGCACCTGCTGCTGGCGCTGCTGGCCGAGGGCCCGGCCACCGCGGCCGGCCGCCTGCTCCAGGCCGAGGGCGTGACCAGGGACGGATTCCTGCAGGCACTGACGACGATCCGCGGCAACCAGCGGGTCACCTCCGCCATACCGGAGTCGGCCTACGAAGCCCTCGCCAAGTACGGCCGGGACCTCGTCGCCGAGGCCGCCAGCGGCAAACTCGACCCGGTCATCGGCCGGGACGCGGAGATCAGGCGCGTCATCCAGATCCTGTCCAGGAAGACCAAGAACAACCCGGTCCTGATCGGCGATCCCGGCGTGGGCAAGACCGCGATCGTGGAGGGCCTGGCCCAGCGCATCACCCGCGGTGATGTCCCCGAGGGCCTGCGGGACAAGACGATCTTCAGCCTCGACATGGGCTCCCTGGTCGCCGGGGCCAAGTACCGCGGCGAGTTCGAGGAACGGCTGAAGGCCGTCCTCACCGAGGTCAGGGCGGCCGCCGGGCGCATCTTGCTGTTCGTGGACGAGCTGCACACAGTGGTGGGGGCGGGGGCGGCCGAAGGAGCCATGGACGCGGGCAACATGCTCAAGCCGATGCTGGCCCGCGGCGAGCTGCACATGATCGGCGCGACGACCCTGGACGAGTATCGCAAGCGCATTGAGAAGGACGCCGCGCTGGAGCGACGGTTCCAGCCGGTGATGGTCGACGAGCCGTCGGAGGAGGACGCCATTTCCATCCTGCGCGGCCTGCGGGAGCGGCTCGAGGTGTTCCACGGCGTGAAGATCGCCGACAGCGCCCTGGTGACCGCGGTCATGCTCAGCCACCGCTACATCTCCGACCGCTTCCTGCCGGACAAGGCGATCGACCTGGTCGACGAGGCCTGCGCGATGGTCCGCACCGAGATCGACTCCATGCCGGCCGAACTGGACGAGCTCACCCGCCGGGTGATGCGGCTGGAGATCGAGGAAGCCGCGCTCGGCAAGGAGAACGACCAGGCGAGCAAGGCGCGCCTGGCAGACCTGCGCAAGGAACTGGCCGACCTGCGAGCGCAAGCCGACGCGCTGCGGGCCCAGTGGGAGGCCGAGCGCCAGGCGCTGCGCCGGGTGCAGGCGCTGCGCGGGGAGATGGAGCAGGTGCGGCGGGACGCCGAGCAGGCCGAGCGCGAATACAACCTGACCGAGGCGGCCGAACTGCGTCTCGGCAGGCTCCCTGAGCTGCAGCGGCGACTTGAGGCCGAGGAGGAACGGCTGGGGGCTAAGCAGGGCGGCGCACGGCTGCTGCGCGAGACGGTCACCAGCGACGAGATCGCCATGATCGTCTCCCGCTGGACCGGTATCCCGGTCAGCCGGCTGGAGGAAGGAGAACGGGAGAAGGTCCTGCGCCTGGACCAGATCCTGCACGAGCGGATCGTGGGCCAGGACGAGGCCGTCCGGCTGGTCGCCGACGCCATCATCCGGGCCAGGTCGGGGATCAAGGACCCGCGGCGGCCCATCGGGTCGTTCATCTTCCTCGGCCCCACCGGGGTGGGGAAGACCGAGCTGGCCAAGACGCTGGCGGCCGCCCTCTTCGACACCGAGGAGAACATGATCCGGATCGACATGAGCGAGTACCAGGAGCGCCATACCGTCAGCCGCCTGGTCGGCGCGCCACCCGGGTACGTGGGCTACGAGGAGGGCGGGCAGCTGACGGAGGCGGTGCGGCGCAAGCCGTACTCGGTCGTGCTGTTCGACGAGGTGGAAAAGGCCCACGCGGATGTGTTCAACACGCTGCTGCAGGTGCTGGACGACGGGCGGCTCACCGACGCGCAGGGCCGCACGGTTGACTTCCGCAACACGGTTATCATCATGACCTCCAACATCGGCTCGGAATACCTGGTGGGGGACGCGACCGCGGACGGCGAGATCAAGCCGGACGTGCGCGAACGCGTTCTGGCGGAGATGGGCCTGCACTTCCGGCCCGAGTTCCTGAACCGCCTCGACGACATCGTGCTGTTCAAGCCGCTGACCCAGGCCGAGACCGAGCTCATCGTCGACCTCATGCTCGATGATCTGCGGGGCCGGCTCGGCGAGCGGCAGATGAAGCTGGAGATCACCGACGATGCCCGGCGCTTCATCGCCCAGCAGGGGTACGACCCGGTCTACGGGGCGCGGCCGCTGCGCCGGTTCATCAGCCGCGAGGTCGAGACCCGGATCGGGCGCGCCCTGCTGGCCGGCGACATTCTCGACGGCGCGGTCATCCGCGTCGGATACGCCGACGGCGAGCTTACCGTCGGCTATGACAACCCCGCCGGCCAGAACGCTGCCTGACCCATGGCCGCCCCGGGAGCGTCCGCGCAAGTCATCACGTGCCCGAACTGCGGCCGCCGGAACCGGGTGCCGGCGGCCGCCACAGGCATCCCGCGCTGCGGCAACTGCCATCAGCCGCTGCCATGGATCGCCGACGCCGCCGATGACACCTTCACCGAGGTGGCCGGGGCCGCGCCGGTGCCGGTCGTCGTCGACCTGTGGGCGCCGTGGTGCGGGCCGTGCCGCATGGTGAGCCCCGCGCTCGCGCAGGTCGCCGCCGATCTGGCCGGCCGGGTCAAGCTCGTGAAGGTCAACGTGGACGAATCGCCCAGGGTACAGCAGCGCTTCGCCGTGCAGGCTATCCCGACCCTCATGGTGCTGCGTAACGGGCAGGTGGCTGCGCGCAGGTCGGGCGCCGCGCCAGCTTCCGACCTGCGCGCCTGGGTCGAGTCAGCCATCGGGGCGTAACTTCATGAGCTTGCGCAACGCGGGCGGCACTCGCTGCCAGCCCGGTTGCCGCGGCCGCCAGGAGTGGTTGCGCCGCGGCCGGGGCCGCTGGTCAGGCACGCCCGTCTCGAGCTCAGACCTGAGTCGGTCGAGGTGGCTGATCAGCTCGCCCCGCAGCGGCCATCCGACCGGGCGGACCGCCGGAGCGGCCGCCAGCAACTCGCTCAGCTGGTCTTGCTGGTCGCGCGCCGCGGCCAGATGGCGGTGCAGCTCAGCCTCAAGCACGTCGTGACGGCGCGGGTCCAGCTCGGCCGCGAGGCTTCCGTAGGTCCGCACGGCGGCGGACAGTTCCCGTAGCGTGCCCGCGAGCCCGTGGCGTACATCCGAATCGTTGACGGAGTTGTCGTCATCAGCCAGCCCGGTGGTATCGACGAGTGACCGGGCCAGGACGCGGACCGTCACCGCCGAGTGCTCCAGCGTTTCCAGGCTCTGCCGTAGCGTCACCGTGCTGTAGGGCAGCCGCAGGCCGCGCGGGTTGAGCCTGGTGCTCTCCTCGGCCTGCTGAAGGGCCTGGTCCACCCGCCTGATCTCGTTGCCGACGGCACGAGCCTGATCGAGCCAGGCGCGCGCCGAGTCGTTGACAGATCCGTCGCTCAGCCCGGCCGCCATCCGGTCGAGCAGGCCCGCCATCGTGCGGGCGAGGTCCGCGATCGCTTCCTCGGCTGGCTCTACCCGCGGCGCCGTCAGGACGAACCCGGCGACGAGTCCCGCCGCCGTGCCGATCAGTGTCTCGGTTATCCTGCTGGTCGCCGCCGCCTTGCTGCCGACCGAGAGGATGAGCATCGCGCTGATCGGCACCTCGAGGGCGGCGTCGCGCAGCCGCAGCGCGTACCCCACGCCGAGTCCGAGTGCGATCGTGAACCCGAGACTCCACCACGTGAACCCGATCCACCGGGACAGCCCGAGCGCGATGAGGACGCCTGCTATCACGGCGGCGACTCGGCGGAGCGCACTGAACAGCGTCTGGTAGATGCTCACCTGCAGGACGAGAATCGCCGTCAGCGGCGCCAGCACGGGCGGCGAGGTCTCCGGCACCGGCAAGGCGATCAGGTAGGCGAAGACCGCGCAGGCGGCCAGCCTGACGATGGTCGCGGCCGCTGGCTGGGCCCGGTGCCGCACCAGGGTCAAGGTCACCGGAGCGCGCTCGGTAATCGTCCGTGCGGCAGTGCTGATCCGGGTGGGCGGCCGGCTGCGCCGGAACGCCGGGCTCACCGCATCCCCCGTCCCGCTAGTGGGTGCACCCCGGCGGCCGGGACTGGGCCCAGCCGCCATCGGGCACGGAAACGATGACCTTCACACTCAGCTACCCAGGTCTGACGGGGGAAGCGGGAACCGCAGCCTGGCCGCGGCCAGGTACTCCTCAGACATGAGGTCCGCCGCTATCTGGCGGGCCGAGCCGTCGGCCCCGATGACCTCCGCCGCGAGCTCCTGCAGGATGTCTGGGGTCTGCCGGGTGGGGCTCCGGCATACCGGGCAGACCTCTCCAGAGGTCGCCAGCCAGCGGGAATCGTCACAGACCACTCCGGGCACGGCCGCGCCGTCGCGGACGAGCAGCGTGTCGATCGCGAACATGCTGCCGGCCCGCAGGCAGTCTTGCAGGCCAATAGCGGCCGGGCCGCCGGCCGCGGCCAGCTCCAGCACCTGATCTACCAGCCGTTCATCCTGCCCGCGCTGGTGCTGCCGCACGATCCCCTCGGCGCCGCCGCGTATCTCAGTGACCGGGGTCGTGGCCGGATCAGCGGAGAACGTCCCGGCCACCCGGCCGCGCAGCTCGTGCGGCAGGAGCCGGAAGAAGGCCGGCAGCTCGTGCTGGTGCCCGCCGACGACCAGCACGTCGAACCCGCCGGTGCGCAGCAGCTGGTCGACCATCCCCGCGACCCGCCGGAAGTGGCGCTTGGTCTGCTCGTCGACCCGGTTCTGGATCCGGTCCTCGGGGCGGGTTGCCGCGCTACCCACCTGGTGCAGTGGCTCGGTGACCGTTTCCACCTCGCGCATCTCGTCCTGGTACATCTCCCAGACCCGGGCCGATTCCCGGTCGAGCACCACGACGCACGCGCGGGAGTACTCGCCGAGCACCGCCAGCATGGGCCGCACCAGCGGCGCCACGCCCGCCACGACCTGCTCATGGGTAGGGCGCGGCAGAGGTATCTCCTCGTACAGGTCACCGCCGGAGCACGAGTAGATGGCGATCGTCCCAGGAGGCCAGTGCTCGCTGCCCATTGCGTTCTTGATGCGCTTGATGTCCGCGCGCACCGACAGGCGGCGGCGGTGGTCGAGGTCACGGTTTTGGGCCAGCGGGCGGATCTGATCCAGCAGGCTGTCCACTCGCGCGCGCAACTGCCGCTGGCTCATCCCCGGTTCGACGCGGCAGAAGAGAGACACCACCGGCAGGCCGTCGGCCCGGAACCTCAGGATGGTGTTGACCGTCTCGGCGGTGATCATCAGCTCATTTCCCCCCCGGCGTCACGCGGCACGGCCAGGGACATTCCGTTCCTGGCCGCTCCCGCTTCCCGCAGGCTGCCCAGTCTTCTCCGTAGCCGGCGGGGTCACATCCGTCATCCTGGTGGTTTTTACGCTCGCGTCCGGCCGGGTCATTGCGCCGAACCACCTACCCGATCGGGGGATGCGGCCGGCCCGGCAGCCGCGCGAGCATGGGTTCGGCCTGCAGGATCCAGGCCCGGCAGTTCGGGGCGGGCAAGCCTGTCGCGGCGATGTGCCACGGCCCGTGGACGCTTATCAGCGCCCCTCAACACTTCCCAGGGAGCTCCTTGTGAAAGCAGTGGTGTACCACGGTCCCCGTAACGTCAGCGTCGACGAGGTGCCGGACGCCAAAATCGAGAAGCCGACGGACGCCCTAGTGCGGATCACCGCGACCAACATCTGCGGCTCTGACCTGCACATGTACGAGGGCCGGACCGACTTTGAACAGGGCCGCATCTTCGGCCATGAGAACGTCGGGGAAGTCATCGAGGCCGGCGGCGCGGTCGACAAGGTCAAAGTGGGCGACATGATCTCGGCCCCCTTCAACGTCGCCTGCGGGCACTGCCGCAACTGCGAGGAAGGGCTGACCAGCTACTGCCTGCGTGCCAACAAGCCCGGGATCGCCGGCGCCGCCTACGGATTCGCCGACATGGGCCCCTGGCCGGGCGGGCAGGCCGAGCTGCTGCGGGTGCCGTGGGCCGACTTCAACTGCCTGCGGCTGCCCGAAGACGCCCGCGACAAGCAGGACGACTACGTGATGCTTTCTGACATCTTCCCTACCGGCTGGCACTCGGTGCGGATGTCCGGGCTGCGACCGGGTGAGACCATCGTGATCTACGGCGGCGGGCCGGTCGGGTGCATGGCCGCGCTTTCGGCTGTCACGATGGGCGCGTCCAAGGTCATGGTCGTGGACCGTCACCCGGACCGGCTCCGGCTGGCCGGGCAGATTGGCGCGATCCCCGTCGACGACTCCAAGGGCTCACCAGTCGACCAGGTCATGGAGCACACCAACGGCATGGGCGCCGACCGCGGCGCCGAGTGCGTGGGCTACCAGGCGCACGACCCGCAAGGCCACGAAGACAATTCCGCCACGCTGAACGACCTCGTCTCGTCGGTGCGGTTCACCGGCGGGATCGGCACCGTCGGCGTGTACGTCCCGCAAGACCCCGGCGCGCCGGATGACCTGGCCAAGCAGGGCAAGGCCCCGTTCGACTTCGGCCGCTTCTGGTTCAAGGGTCAGCACATGGGCACTGGGCAGTGCCCGGTCAAGCACTACAACCGCTACCTGCGCAGCCTCATCGCCGAAGACAAAGTCAAGCCGTCCTGGATCGTTTCCCACGACTTGCCCCTCGACCAGGCACCAGACGCGTACAAGCACTTCGACGCCCGGGAAGACGGCTGGACCAAGGTTGTCCTGCACCCAGGACAGGCCTGACCTGGGGAACATCGCACGAGACGCCCCCTCACTGTCTGACCAGTACCCCGCGGCGGGAGCGAAACTGCGGTTCGCTCCTGCCGCCGGGCCGTACCAACGGGAGCTGACCGTGAAAGTAATCGTGTACGGGGACTTCAACTGCGTGTTCTGCTATCTGGCCAGCCAGCGCGCCGACCGGCTGGTCCGGGACGGGAAGGCGGACGTCGAATGGCGTGCCGTCGAACACCGGCCCCGGCTCCCGGTGACAGGCGTCAACGGCGGCCAGAACGGCGAGGACGTCATGGCCGAGGCCGCGCTGCTCGCGCTGCCCGGTGAGCAACTGCCCGCGACCCTCCCGACCGTGGTGACTAACACCAGGGCCGCGGTATCGGCCTACGCCGAGGCGGTCACCGACGGCATCCAGGACCGGCTGCGGCTCCGCCTGTTCGAGGCGATCTGGGTCCAGGGGCGCAACATGAGCGGCGCGCCTGACGTGGGGCGGGTCGTCGCGGACCTCTCGTGGCCGACCGAGCCGATTTACCAGCACCTGATCAGCCCCGACCTGCCCACTCCGGTCCTGCACGACCCTGATCCGATGCGGGTAGTACGCCGCGAAGGCGGCACGGTCACGCCGGACGGCGAGCCGCTGACCAACTCGGCCTACTACCGCGCCCGGCAGTGGCGGCAGCAGTGGCAGGCCTGCACGAGCCAGCACTGGGGATGCCGGCCATCTCCGACCGTGGTCGGTCCGGACGGCGCAGTACACGCCGGTGCCGACGGCCTGCGCTGCCTGGCCGGGATCGTCGGCTGGACGCCCTGAGCGACCACCTCGGCCGCCGGAAGGTGCTGGTCACGGCCGTGGCCTGGGCCGCCGTCAGCACCGGACTGTTCCTGGCCGCCTCCGGCCTCGGGCTGCTGATCGCGGCCCGGGTGGCCAGCGGGTGGCGGCCGGCCTGGCCACCGGTACCGCCACCGCAGCCCTGGCCGAACTCCAGCCCCGCGGCAACCACCAGGCCGCCGCGGTCACCGCCACGGGCGCCAACAGGACCGGGCTGGGCCTCGGGCCCCTGACCGCCGGCCGTCCTGGGGCTGTTCACGTCCTGGGGCTGTTCAGCAGCCTGGTGCCCGCTTTCCTGCACGGGACACTGGGCGTGCGCAACTTTGCCCTGATCGGGGCCGCGTCGTTCTTGATCTTCGTGACGGCCGCGATCAGCCAGGCGATCTCGGCCCGGCTGCCGAGTCGGCCCAGCGTGATCGCGGGGCTGCCGTTGCTGCTGGTCTGCCTGGCCGCGCTTGAAGCGGCCCTGTTCGCCCGGACGCTGTGGCTCTTCCTGGCGGGTACCGTGGTCGGCGGCATTAGGCCATCCCGATCGCCACGTTCCCTCTCCACCAGGACAGCCGCCTGTCCAGGTTGGCGGGCCGGAGATCTTGCCCAGCGGCGTGGAACGCCTAGTTTGGAAGGTATCGGTGTGGGCCCGCGCCGGGCAGTTCAACCTCGGCCTCGTGCTGAGGGAGGGGAAGGTCGATGATGACCTCGATCGACGTGTCCGGGAGCCCCGCGCAGTCGGCGGCTGTGGACTCTTACGACGTGGTCGTCGTGGGAGCCGGGTTCGCCGGAATGTACATGCTGTACCGGCTGCGGGGACTTGGCTTGTCGGCGGTGGTGCTGGAGCAGGCCCCGGATGTCGGCGGGACCTGGTACTGGAACGCGTACCCGGGCGCTCGCTGCGACATCGAGAGCCTGTTTTACAACTACTCGTTCGACCCCGAACTGAAGCAGGAATGGCAGTCCCGGTGGCCCGAGCGGTATTCCCGCCAGCCGTCCATCTTGGAGTACGCCCGGCACGTGGCCGACCGCTACTCCCTGCGCCGGGACATCCGCTTCAGCACGCAGGTCACCAAAGCGGCCTGGAACGAGCAAGACCGCTGCTGGACCGTCGAGACAGGAGGCGGGCAGCGCCTCTACTGCCGCTTCCTCATTTCCGCTGTTGGCTGCCTGTCCGACTCGCAGGTTCCGGATGTGCCCGGGCTGGACACGTTCAGCGGCGACTGGTACCACACGGGCCGCTGGCCGCACCACGACGTCGACTTCGCCGGCAAGCGGGTCCTCCAGATCGGGACCGGGTCCTCGGGGGTCCAGGCGGCGCCGGTGATCGCGGAGACCGCCGCGCACCTGACGGTCCTGCAGCGGACGCCGCAGTACAGCATTCCCGCCCGCAACCGGCCGCTGACGCCTGAGTTCGCGGAGCAGTCGTTCCAGCGCATGCACGCGCTGCTGGCCCGGCTGGCCGACAGTCCGGCCCAGGGCCGCCTGCCGTGGCAGATGCTCGCGACCAAGAACACCTTCGACGACACGGCCGAGGAGCGCGAGGCCCGCTTTGAGGAACTGTGGCAGCTTGGCGGCCCGCTCTTCCCGGCCGGGTACATGGACACGATGACGGACCTCACCGCGAACGGGGAGGCGGCCGAGTTTGTCCGGCGCAAGATACGCGCGATCGTAAAGGACCCGGCAACCGCGCTCAAGCTGATGCCGTCCTACCCGATCGGTACCAAGCGGCAAATCATCGACTCCGGGTACTACGAGATGTACAACCGGCCGAACGTGTCGCTGGAAGACATCCGCGCGGACCCGATCGAGCGGATCGTGCCCGAGGGAATCATGCTCTCGAGCGGAAAGCTCCTCGAGGCCGACATTATCGTGTTCGCCACCGGGTTCGACGCGATGACCGGGCCGATCTTCCGGCTCAACATCGAAGGCACCGGCGGGCGCTCCATCCGGGAAACGTGGCAAGCCGGACCCCTGACCTACCTCGGGATCGCTTCGCACGGCTTCCCGAACCTTTTCCTGCTTACCGGCCCGGGCAGCCCGTCGGTTCTCAGCAACGTCATTTTCTCCGCTGAGCAGCACGTCAACTGGGTCGCCACGCTGCTAGCGCACCTGCGCGAACAGGAGATCGACCGCATCGAAGCCGACCAGGGCGCGGAGAGTCGCTGGACACAGCACTGCACCGACATGGCCAATCTGACCCTTTACCCGCAAGCAGACTCCTGGTACCTGGGTGCGAACATCCCGGGCAAGCCGCGCGTCTTCATGCCCTACGTCGGCGGGAACGCGATCTACCAGACCGAGATCGACAAGGTGGCCGATCAGGGCTACGCCGGCTTCGAGCTCTCGCGCTCGCCCCGCGGGGCCTGGTCAGCGAGCCAGGAACCGGAGGACCCAGCGGCTTGACGCGCCAGGCTGCGCCAGCCTGGATCGCAGTCTCCACGGCTGCCGTGGCACTGATCAGTGCCTTCGGCAACAGGAATTACTCACGCTATGATTGCCGTGTCCTTATGCGTCAACGCGGGCGCAACGGCGCGCCTGTACCCCGGGATGCCACATGATCCTCCCTCGTCGCCAGCGGGCAGTCCTCGACCAGATAGACCGCGCGCTTAGTGCGGCCGATCCGAAACTGCGGTCGAGCTACGCGGACTTCGCCCGGAGGGCGCGAGGCGCGCCCATTCCCGCGGCTGAGGCCATCATGGGCCGACCAGTCCGGTTCCTGGTGCTCGCCCTGGTCATCACGCTCGCGGTCGGTTTCCTCGCCTTCGGGATCGGTGTCCTTAACGGCGGATGCTCCTCGACCGCATGGCACGGCACCTGCACCATGTCGCATAACGGCTGACCGGATCGGCCCGCACAGGTTCCGGTCGGCAGACGATGGGGAAACTGGCCCGGCTCGCATCACGGCCGCTGGGCTCAGGCTGGGCGTAGCCCGCGCCAGACGGGGTGGCGCATCCGCCCGGCTGGGGTGATCTCGGCGTAGGTGACTTCGGCGGTCAGGACCGGGCGGGTCCAGTGCGCCCGCCGGGTGATGTCAGGTGGCAGCGGGGCCGCGAAGGGTGAGCGGGCTACCTCGAGGTCGCGCAGGCGGGCGGTCAGGTCGCGCAGCTCGCCCTCGGTGAACCCGGAGCCGACCGAGCCGAGGAAGTTCAGCCCGCTGGGGGTGACGGCGCCGGCCAGGACTGATCCGGCCAGGGCGGAGCGGTTCCCGGTGCCGGGGAGCCAGCCGCCGATGAGGATGTCGGCGGCGGCCAGGTGGCGGATCTTGAGCCAGTCGCTGCTGCGCTGGCCGGGCTGGTAGGGGGAGGAGAGCCGTTTCAGGACGACGCCTTCGAGGCCGAGGTCGCGGCTGGCACCGGTCAGGGCGCGGGCCTGGCCGGGGAATGAGGGCGGGACGCTGAGGTGATCAGCGGCCAGGGTGAGCCCGTCGAGCAGCGCCCGCCGCTGGGCGTAGGGGCTGGGCAGCAGGGACCGGCTGGCCTGGCGCAGCAGGTCGAAGGCGATGAAGGTGAGCGGGACGGCCGCGATCAGGGAAGCCGCGGGCCGGGTGACGTGCATCCGCCGCTGCAGCAGGGCAAAGCTCGGCCGCTGGCCGCCGAAGGCGACGACTTCCCCGTCCAGGATCAGCGTCCGCCGCCCGGCCGCCTGGCTGAGCCCGGCGGCGACCTCGGGGTAGCTGCCGGTGACGTCGCGGCCGGCCCGGCTGCGCAGCACGGTGGTGCCGCCGCTGATGTAGGCGATGACCCGGGCGCCGTCCCACTTGGCCTCAGCGGCCCAGTCCTGCTCTCGCGGCGGAACCTCCCGGGCCGCGACGGCCAGCATTGGCTCGATGAGCGGCAGGCGGCCAGCTGATGCGGCCATGCGGTCCCCAGCCCGGCAGGCCGCGCCCGCCCGGGACGGCCACGGCAGCGGAAAGGGGTTCCGACATGGGTTAACCTACCCGGCCGCACCGGACACCACGCCACCGGCCTGTGCCTATCCTGTGGGCGTCCGCGAGCAGCCGCTCAGCGTCTCCGTTCCCGCCCTTGAGCGCGATGCACAGCACCCTGGAGGGTGCAGCCCGGCAAACATTGCAGTTGACGCAAGTTGCATAAACTGCAAAGATAGTCACGTGGCAGCGGCCGGGCAGGAGCATGGCAGGGAGCGCAACAAGCGCGCGACCCGTCAGGCGCTGCGCGCGGCGACGTTGGCGCTCGGTCTGGAGCGGGGGCTGGCCGAGGTGTCGGTGGAGGACATCGCGCGGCGGGCGGGCGTCTCGCCGCGCACGTTCTTCAACTACTTCGATACCAAGGACGACGCTGCGCTGGTCGAGTTGTTCCTGGTGACCGACGACGAGCTCGCGGTCTTCGCCGCCGGGAACAGCGTCGCCGGGGCGTGGGCGGATCTGACCCGCATGCTCGCCGCCGACGTGGCCCGCGCGGAGCGTGATGGTCATGATCTCCCTCGCTACCTGCAGCTCCACGCGCGGCACCCGGAGCTGGCCGCCCGCCAGATGGGGCACTTCAGCTCCTTCCTCGGGCGGCTGGCCGATGCTGTCGCGGCACGAATCGGCGGCGACAGCCCGGAGAACCGGATGCTGGCGGAGGTGATGGCCGGGGCATGCGTCACCGCGGTGCGGGTCGGTCTGCACCAGTGGGCCGCCCAGGGTCAGCAGCGCGCTGCGGCCTCCTACGTCAGTGCCGCGTTCACCCTGTTCGACGGGGCGTTCAGCGACATCGCCTGACCCGTATCCGGCCCGTCACTTCACCAGCGCTGCTGCTGGCCACCGAGAGAGGACGCACCATGTCTGCGCGCACTGACCCGATCCTTCCCGGATCCTTTCCCGCAACCGACGTGACGGCGCCGCAATTCAAAGCCGACCCGTTCCCTTTCTACGCGCGCCTGCGCGACGAGGCGCCGGTCACGGCGGTGACGGTGCCCCGGATGGGGACCGTGTGGCTGGTCTCCCGCTACGACGATGTCGCCGCCGTCCTTCGTGACGAGCGTCTGGTGAAGAACCAGCGCAGCGCGCTGACCGCGGCACAGCTGAAGAAGGTGCGCACCCCGCCGAAGATGTTCGCCCCGCTGGAGCGCGGCATGCTCAGCCTCGACGGCGCCGATCACGACCGGCTCCGCGCGCTGGTGCACCAGGCGTTCACGCCACGGCGGATTGAGCTGCTGCGCGTCCAGGCCCAGGTCCTGGCCGACGAACTGCTCGACACCGCGGAGCACCGTGGTGGCGGGCTGGACCTGATCGCTGATTACGCGCTGCCGATCCCGCTGGTGCTCATCGGCCGGATCCTCGGGGTGCCGGAGCGGGATAACCGCAAGTTCTCGGCCTGGTCGAAAACGCTGATCGGCACCGCGTCGCGGCGCAACCCGCTCACCGCGGTGCCCTCGGTGCTGCGATTCCTGCGCTACCTGCGCCGGCTCATCGCCGAGCGCGCCGAACACCCGCGCGACGACCTGATCTCGGCCATGGTCCGGGCCCGAGAAGGCGACGACCGGCTGACCGCCGATGAAATCCTGGCCACGATCGTGCTGCTGCTCACCGCCGGGCACGAAACGACCGTCAACCTCATCGGGAGCGGCGTCCTGGCCCTGCTGCAGCACCCCGGCCAGCTGACCCGGCTGCGCGATGACCCGGATCTGATCAAGCCCGGGATCGAGGAGCTGGTCCGGTTCGTGGTCCCCGCCGAGCAGGCCACCCAGCGCTACGCCCGCGAGGACGTCACCATCGCCGGTGTCACCATCCCGCAAGGCTCCACGGTGCTGGCTGTCCTGGCGTCGGCGAACCGGGACAGCCGGTTCTTCGACAACCCCGACACCCTCGACATCGCCCGGGCACCCAACCGGCACCTGTCCTTCGGGCAGGGCACGCACTACTGCCTGGGCGCGCCGCTGGCCCGGCTCGAGGCCCAGGTCGCGATCCCCGCCCTGCTACGGCGCGCGCCCGGCCTGCGCCTGGCCGTCGCCCCGGAGCGGCTGCGCTGGCGCGGCGGCATCATCCTGCGCGGCCTGGACGCGCTCCCGGTGACACTCACCTGACCGCGCCGCCCGGCGCAGCAGCTGGTCACTCTCACCACCGCCCTCGACTGGGCGGCCCGCGCCTCGCTGAGATCAGGCGCAGAACCCGCGGCCACGCCGACGCGGCGATGACCGCGCACTACACGCACATCGAGGCCGAGCCACACAAGGCCGCCGCCGAGGCGGTCGCGAAGCTCGTGGAGGGTGCCTCATCGTGAGCGAGTGTTCCCATAGTGTTCCCCGCGAGGCCGGAAACGGGCCGTTGGCGGGCTTTGGCAGAAAGTGCCAAGGCAGCACGTACGCTGAGGACGCACTGGTAGCGGAGGCGGACGGGAATCGAACCCGCCAGCGACGCAGCGCGCCGCTCTCTGGTTTTGAAGACCAGGGGGACCACCAGGAACCCAGACGCCTCCGCGCCCGACTCTACTGACCACCGCCTGGGTGTGAATAATCGGATGCCTAGCGGAAAGGGACGGCGGATGACGGCAGAGCACGGTGAGCAGCCAGGGGAGCGGCAGGCGGGTTCCCCGGAGATCCCCTGGTGGGCGAGCGCGGTGGTGTACCAGGTGTACCCGCGCAGCTTCGCCGACTCCGACGGCGACGGCATCGGCGACCTCCCCGGGGTCACCAGCCGTCTCGGCTACCTGGCCGACCTGGGGGTGGACGCGATCTGGCTGACCCCGTTCTATCCCTCGCCGCTGCACGACGGGGGTTACGACGTGGCCGACTACACCGCGGTCGACCCGCGGCTCGGCACAATGGCCGACTTCGACGCCATGGTCGCGGCGGCGCACCGGCAGGGGATGCGGGTGATCGTGGACCTGGTGCCCAACCACTGCTCGTGGGATCACCCGCTGTTCCAGAAGGCGCTGGCCGCCGCCCCAGGCAGCCCCGAACGTGACCTGTTCATCTTCCGCGAGGGCCGTGGCCCGGACGGGAGTGAGCCGCCCAACAACTGGCCGTCCCGGTTCGGCGGGCAGGCCTGGACCCGTGTCCCCGACGGCCAGTGGTACCTGCACCTGTTCGACGACAGCCAGCCCGACTGGAACTGGCGCGACCCGCGGGTGCCCGCCATGTTCGAGGAGATCGTGCGGTTCTGGCTCGACCGCGGCATCGGCGGGTTGCGTATCGACGTCGCCCACGGGCTGTACAAGTCGAAGGACCTGGGCGACGTGGCCGACGCGACGCTCACCAACCGGCCCTCGGCCTACTATCACCAGCCCGAGACGCAGGAGGTCTACCACGCCTGGCGGCGGCTGCTGGACAGCTACCCGGTCGACGTGTACCCGGGCCCGCGGACGGCCATCGGCGAGGTCTGGGCCGACTCCCCGCAGACGCTGCGCCAGTACCTGGAGCCCAGTGGCGGGTTGCCCCAGGTATTCAACTTCGAGCTGGTGCGAGCGGACTGGTCGGTGCCGTCGCTGAAGGCGGCGATCGACGCGATCAACAGCTTCGCCGACGGGTCTCGCGCGCCCTGGGTACTCGGCAACCACGACGTGGTCCGCCCGGTGACCCGCTGGGGCAGCGCGGCGGCCCGCACCGCCGCGCTGCTCCTGCTCGCGCTACCCGGATCCGCGTACATATACCAGGGCGAGGAGCTGGGGCTGCCGGAAGTGACAGATATCCCGCCCGAGGCCCGCCAGGATCCGACCTTCCGCCGGACCGGGGGCAAGGTCGCCGGCCGCGACGGCAGCCGCGTCCCGCTGCCGTGGGACGAGGGCGGATCTTCCTTCGGATTCTCCCGAACGGAGGCTGGTTCCCCCGCCGCCGCCCCCTGGCTGCCCCAGCCGAGTGACTGGGGCGAATACAGCGTCGCCGCGGAGAGCACTGACCCGGATTCCTTCCTCAGCCTCTACCGGGAGGCGCTGCGGATCCGCCGCCGGCACCCGGCCCTCGCCATCGGGCTGCATGCCGGCGACGCCATGAACTGGCGGCCAGCCCCGGACGGCGTCCTGTGTTTCGCCCGCGATCCTGGCTTCCTGTTCCTCGCCAACCTCGGCCCGGATCCGGTGCCGCTGCCGGAGCACCGCGCGGTCCTGCTCGCCAGCGCCCCGCTGGTCACCGGGCCCGACGGTAAGCCGGACGGCTCGCTGTCACCGGGGGCGGGGGTGTGGCTGGAGACCTGAGCCGGGCCGGTTCTGCGGGGGGCCTGAGCGGCCTTCAGACGGCCTCGGGGCAGCTTGCGGTAACGTGCAGTGACCGGCGTTGTCGTCACAGAAGGGGCCGGGATGGCAAAGGTTCGGGTGCAGCGCACCGGCGTTACGCGAACGGAGCTGGCCGACGTGCTGGGCCGGCGGCTCGGCCAGGACTTCGAGGTCGGGACAGGCGACCCGGACGAGGTGATCGCGCGCAAGCCCCCGCTGACCGCGGCGAGCGTGCGAATCGCAAGCGTCCCCGGCGCCACCGTGTTCCGCGTCCACGGGGTCGGCTTCCCGCTGCTCAGCCAGATGACCGCCCGCGCCGTGGCCGACGCCCTGCGCCGCTCGCCCGAGTTCCGCAGCATCTAACGCCCGCGCCCTCCCCCGGCAGCCTGAGCTCGGGTCCGGGGCTCCGGCCCGGCTCCGCGCCCCCTGGGCCTTTGGGCCGCAGCCCAAAGGCAGGCCCAGCCCAAGCCGGGCCCGCAGCCCAAGCCGGGCCCGCAGCTCAAAGGGGGCCCGCAGCCCAAGCCGGGCCCGCAGCCCAAGCCGGGCCCGCAGCCCAAGCCGGGCCCGCAGCTCAAAGGGGGCCCGCAGCCCAAGCCGGGCCCGCAGCCCAAGCCGGGCCCGCAGCCCAAGCCGGGCCCGCAGCCCATCCCGGCCCCGCAGCCCAAAGGGGGCCAGCAGCCCAAGGCGGGCCCGCAGCTCCAGGCCGGGGCCAGCCACCCGTGGCCGGATGCCGCCACCCCAGGGCGGCCGCCGCTCCTTCTGCCCGCGTCATTCAGTCAGATAACAGCAAGAAGCGCTCGCGCCATTCTCCCGCGCCCTGTCCTCGCGTCCGTTCCCTGCGGCCACTCATTTCCCCGCTGTCCGTCGCGCAGTCTCCTGTACCGCGGCTCTGCGGGGCAGGGCGGGATCGAAAGAGAAGCCGGAAACTCTTGTGTACCGGGACACATTTAGTTTCCGGTTAGCAAAAACTTTCCGGTTAAGGTCGCGCTAATGCTGCCCGTCGAGCATCACGCGAACCGGGCACCCCGGCCGCCCCACGAGGAACCGGCGGAAGCAGCGTCAGCCGTCGCGGGCGGGCCGGTAGGCCGGGCCGTGCGATTCTTCGCAGTGCGCGGAGTGGCTCGCTTCCGCCCAGTGCCGGTCAGCGTCTTCATCCGCGTGGCCGAGGTGGTCACCGTGGCCATTGTGCCTGTCGGGAGCGGTCTGTCTGCCTGGAGCACCGTGTTCGGCGAGGCTGTCCAGATTGTCGAGATCGTCGGGGCCGCTTTCCTCGCCGGGAGCGCTGTGCTCAACGGTGCCACTGTGTCCGCCGGGAGCGCTGTGCTCGCCGCCTACGCTGTGCGCGCGGAGCCCGTTGCCGGCCCGAGGTCACCCGCGCTGCTCTGGCGCTGGCCGTCGCGTTCCGCGTGGCCGGGGTGCTCACCGGCATCCCCCTGCCCGTCGGCGTCACCGCTGCCCGCTCTGGTACCGCTGCCCGCTCTGGTACCGCTGCCCGCGACGGCTCCGCTGCCCGTTCTGGTACCGCTGCCCGCGCCGGTACCACTGCCCTCGGTGGGGCGCCTGGGCCAGTCCTGTCCGTAAGCGTCGTGGTCACGGACGACGGGCTCGCACGGCTCATCGTCGCCGGGGGCCAGGGTCAGGTGGTCGACCTGGAGGGTCAGGTGGCTGATGCCGTACTCATGCGACAGCAGCTCCTCCAGGTCCGCCCGGACGGCGTGGCAGTCCTGCCGCGGCTCGACCAGCACGTGGGCCGAGGCGGCCGGCATCTCCGTCGTGATCTCCCAGATGTGCAGGTCGTGCACTTCGGCGACGTGCGGGCGGGCGGCCATCGCCGCCCCGAGCGCGGCCGGGTCGAGGCCGGCCGGGGCCGCTTCGAGGAAGATCCGGCCGGACTTGCCGATCAGCCCCACGCCCGCGCGCAGCATCAGCGCCACCACGACGAGGGTGGCGATCGCGTCAGCCCGGTTGAACCCGCAGACTAGGACGACGATGGCGGCGACGACGGTGGCCGCGAACGCGTACAGGTCGGTCAGCACGTGCTGGAGCGCGCCCTCGAGGTTGAGGCTGCGCCGCCCGGTCGAGCCATTGGCCCGGGCCAGCAGCCAGCTCGCGGCCAGGTTCACGACCACCCCGACCAGCGCCACGCCCAGCATCAGGCCGCCGGCCACGTGGTCCGGCGTGATCAGCCGGCGGACGGCCTCGTACGCGAGCAACACCGCCAGCAGCACCAGCGTGATCCCGTTGGCCTGGGCGGACAGGATCTCCAGGCGGCGCAGCCCGTAGGTGTAGCCGCCGCGGGCCGGGCGGCCCGCTACCCGCACGGTGAACAGCGCGAGGCCAATCGCGGCGGCGTCGGTCAGCATGTGGGCCGCGTCCGACAGCAGGGCCAGGGAGTGCGCGACGAGCCCGGCCACGACCTCGCCCGCCATGAACGCGACGATGAGCGTGGCGGCGGCGGCGAGCCAGCGCCAGTCCGCGTCGGGCGAGGCGCCGTGGGCATGGGCGTGCCCGCCCGTCCCGCCGTGCGCGTGTCCGCTCATCCTGCGCGCTCCGTCCCTTCGCGTCCTCGTTGCTGTACGCCACCAGGTTAGTTACCCCGCTGGGGTGCTGGCTAAGGCAGGCCGACGCGGTGTCAGCCGCGACTGGGCCGCGGGCAGCTTCGGCGGCTACGGGGGGGCACGACCAGGGCCAGGCCGGGTGCGAGGACGGGGGCACGGCCGGGGCGAGGCGGGGCACGGCCGGGGCGAGGCGGGGGACGACTGGGACGAGGCCGATGCCAGCGCGAGTGCGCGGACTGCAGCCCGGTATGACCGTCTGCGCGCAATTAAGGGCGGATACTCGGCGCGCCAAGGTCACGAAACGCTAACGTCGGGGATCGTCGGCCCCCGGCCCGGTCGCGCCCCGCCGGTCCCCAGCCGGGCTGGGCGGCTGCGGTTACCGGATTCTTACGCGCCCGGCGGTCACCGCCGGGCGTCCCGGCCGGTGCCGTAGACAAGAGAACAGGCGGGCAACCACGAGCGAAGGAGACCGATGACCGACGAGTTCCGGCGGGATCAGCTTGCCACCCGGCGCTGCGTCCTGCTTGGCGCGGGCGTCCTCGGCGCCGCCGGCGTGCTGACCGCGTGCAGCACCGCCCCGGTGCCGTACGACGCCAACGACGCGGGCCAGGCGCCGGCCACCGCCGCGGGCCCCACCATCGCCAGCACCGGCGGTGGCATGGCCAACGGAGCGGGCAACGGGGCCAGCGGCGGCCGGATGGGTACCCTGCTCGGCGCGGCAGCGGAGATCCCGGTCGGCGGGGGCAAGGTCTTCACCGATGTCAGGGTCGTCGTCACCCAGCCCACCGCGGGCCAGTTCAAGGCGTTCAGCGCCGTTTGCACCCACGTCGGGTGCCTCTGCAATCAGGTCGCCGACGGCACCATCGACTGCCCGTGCCACGGCAGCAAGTTCAAGATCTCCGACGGCTCGGTCGTCACCGGCCCCGCCATGACCCCGCTGGCGGCGGCCGATGTGGCCGTCACCGACGGCAAGCTTTTCCTGCAGTAGGCCCCGCTTCACCGGCAGCAGGGCACAGCTGCAGCCGCGGCGTCAGCGGCCGAACAGGGCCCGCGGGGCCCGTCCGGTCACCGCGATCCACAGCGCCACCAGCAGATAGAGCAGCCCGCAGACGCCGAGGGCGAGCGCGATCGCCGCCCCCAGCGCGGTCAGCACCGGGCTGTCCCAGTGGACCCGGACGAGCAGCGAGCCGACGATCGCCAGCACTCCGGCGGCGCCCAGCAGCCCGGTTGCGAGCCGGGACCGGGTGCGGGCAGGGGTGCGGCCGCCCGCCAGGCCGGACGGCCCGGTCACCGGACCGTCCGTTCCCTGCGCGTATGCCTGTGCCAGGGCGGCCGCCCGGGAGATCGGCGTGCCCGATGTCGTCTGCCGCCGCGGGCACCCGCAGCAGCGTGTCCAGCGGGCCCTTGCGCCAGGCGTAGAGCGACACCTCGCCGCCGGCCGCCCGCCCGATCGACAGCTTGGACGACTCCACCAGCACGGCGGTCACGTCGGTGAGCCTGATCCGGCGGGCGAGCGGCCCCATCCGCAGGGTCACCAGCCCCGCGTCCTCGTCTATGGTGACCGACGCGCCCAGCGCGGCCATGCCCAGGCCCCACAGGGCCGTCGCGGCCGCGACCGGGACGGCGAACCAGAGCGGGAGGAAGACCAGCGCGAGGGGCGCGCAGACGGCGGCGATGACGAGCGCCTTGACCCGGAGAACGGCCGGGCACCGCCAGCGCTGCGCGGATGGCTGCTTGGGCATGCGCAGATTATGCCGCATGCAGGCCGGCGGCCAGGACCATGCCGGCCACGACCGTGCCGGCCCGGCCACCGCCCCCGCACCGGCCGGCGGCCGCGACCATGCCGGCCCGGCGGCGCGGCTGGCCGTTCCGGGGGGCGCGCCCCCGGATGACGGCGACGTGGCACTATTGCACGGTGGGCTCGTTGATGCTGCTTGACACGGCGTCGCTGTACTACCGGGCGTTCTACGGAATGCCGGAGACGGTGACGGCGCCGGACGGCACGCCCGTGAACGCGATCCGGGGGCTGCTCGACGCCATCGCCCGGCTGGTCCGCGACCACCGCCCGGGCCGGCTGGTTGCCTGCCTGGACGCCGACTGGCGGCCGGCCTTCCGGACCGACGCGATCCCGGGCTACAAGGCGCACCGGGCCGAGCCCGACGGGTCCGAGCAGACCCCGCCCGGCCTGGCGGTGCAGATCCCGCTGATCACCCAGGTGCTGATCGCTTCCGGCATCGCCCTGGCCGAGGCCGACGGCTACGAGGCCGACGACGTGATCGCCACGCTCGCCGCCCGGGCCGGGCAGCCGGTCGACGTGGTGACGGGCGACCGCGACCTGTTCCAGCTGGTCGACGACGAGCGCCGGGTCCGGGTGCTGTACACGGTCAAGGGCCTGGGCAAGCTCGACGCGATCACCGAGGCCGAGGTGGGCCAGAAGTACGACATCCCGGGTGACCGCTACGCCGACTTCGCGGTGCTGCGGGGCGACCCGAGCGACGGCCTGCCCGGCGTGCCCGGGATCGGCGAAAAGACCGCCGCCGCGCTGATCCGGGCCTTCGGCGACCTCGGCCGCCTGCTGAACGCGCTCGACATGGGCCACGGCGGGTTTCCCCCGGGTACGCGGAAGAAGCTCGAGGCCGCCCGCGGCTACCTGGACGTCGCCCCGGCCGTGGTCCGCACCGCGGTCGACGTGCCCCTGCCGGACGACATCGACGGCACCCTGCCAGCCGTCCCGCCCGACCAGGAGACACTCACCGCAATCGGCGCCGAGCTCGGTCTCGGCTCGTCCCTGACCCGGTTCCGCGCCGCGGTGACGACACCGCCGCGGTGACGACACCGCCGCGCTGACCACACCGCCGCGCTGACGACAGCACCGTGCTGCCTGACATCACAAGGAGACTCGTGAGCACCGAATCCGCCCTCTACCCGAGCGAGCGCCTGGGCCGCGTCGCGGCCGCTGTCCGCGAGGCCGGCCTGGACGTTCTGCTGCTGACTCCGGGCCCGGACCTGCGCTACGTGACCGGCTACGACGCCAAGCAACTGGAACGGCTGACGTGCCTGGCGGTGCCGGCCGACCAGGACCCGTTCCTGCTGGTGCCGGCGCTCGAGCTGAAGGCGGCGCAGGCGTCCCCGGCCGGGGCGCTGGATCTGGAGATCCTCACCTGGGGGGAGACCGCACACCCGTTCGGGATGATCGCGGGCGCGCTCGGCCAGCCGCGCACCGTCGGGCTGTCGGACCGCATGTGGGCGCTGCACGTGCTGCAGTTCGCCGACGCGTTCCCCGGCGCGCGCCAGCACCTGGCCAGCTCCGTGCTGTCGCCGCTGCGCATGCGCAAGTCGCCCGCCGAAATCGCGGCGCTGCTGGAAGCGGGCGAGGCGATCGACCGGGTGCACGCCGCCGTGCCCGACTGGCTCAAGCCGGGGCGGACCGAGCGCCAGGTCGGCGCCAGGATCGCCGAGGCGATTCTGGCCGAGGGGCACGTCCAGGTCGACTTCACCATTGTCGGCTCAGGCCCCAACGCTGCCTCCCCGCACCACGAGGTGTCCGACCGGGTGATCGAGGAAGGCGACGTCGTGGTGGTCGACATCGGCGGCACGATGGCGTCCGGATACTGCTCCGACTCCACCCGCACCTATGTCATGGGGCACGCGCCGGAGGAGTTCACCGCCTACTACGACGTGCTCAAGCGCGCCCAGGAGGCGGCGACGCTGAGCGTCCGGCCCGGGGTCACGGCCGAGAGCGTGGACCGCACCGCCCGGGAGATCATCGCCGACGCCGGCTACGGCGAGTGGTTCATCCACCGCACCGGGCACGGCATCGGCCTGGAGTCACACGAGGATCCCTACATCGTCGAGGGCAACACGATCGCGCTCGAGCCGGGGATGGCGTTCTCGATCGAGCCCGGCATCTACCCCGGGCCGCACGGCGCCCGCATCGAGGACATCGTGGTGTGCGCCGACCCGGCGGCCGACGGGGCGGGCTGCCTGCGGATGAACAACGCCCCCCGCGACCTGGTGATCATCTGAGGCCCGGCCCCGGAACAGGCCCCGCCCGCCGGAGCGGGCGCGGGCCTAGTCCAGGCCTAGTCCTCGTTGCCGCCCTGCTCAGCCAGGAACTGCTCGAACTGCGCCGCCAGCTCTTCCGCGGTGGGCATCTCCTCGCCCTCGGCCAGCAGGTTCTCGCCGTCGTGGGCGACCGCCGCGTCGTACTGGGCCTCCAGGCCCTGAACGAGCTCGGCGACCTCGGCCGACTCGGCGACCTGGCGGTCGATGAGCACGTTGGTCCGGTCGGCCGCCTCGCGCAGCTCCAGCGCGGGCAGGTCGAGCCCGGTCGCCTCAGTGAGGGAGTCGATCAGGGTCAGCGCCGCGGTCGGGTAAGCGGCCTGGGACAGGTAGTGCGGCACCTGCACGACCAGGCCGATCGCGTCCCGCCCGGCCTGGCCGAAGCGGTACTCCATGAGCGACGAGGCCGACGCGGGCACCTGCAGCTTCGACGGCAGCGGGATCTTGGAGGTGACCAGCCCGGGCCGGGTGGCGTGGGTGATGACCCCGAGCGGACGGGTGTGCGGGATGCCCATCGGCACCCCGAAGTACGTGATCATCGTGCCCGCGCCCAGCCGCTCCGCCAGCGACGCCGCTGCGGTCGTGAAGGCTTCCCACTCGTGATCCGGCTCCGGGCCGGTGAGCAGCAGGAACGGCTTGCCCTCGGCGTCGACCAGGCGGAACACCGACAGCTCGGGCGCCTCGTAGGTCTCCCACTTCCCGTTGTCGAACGTCATCAGCGGCCGCCGGGAGCGGTAGTCGAGCAGCCGGTCGGTGTCGAACCGGGCCACCGTGGTGTGCTCGAAGGTGTCCAGCAGGTGCTCGGTCACCAGCCGCCCGGCCGCGCCCGCGTCCATGAACCCCTCGAGGTAGACCAGCAGGGCGGGGGCGTCGGAACCGGAATCGGCCGCCTCGCCGGGGCCGGGCTCCTCGCTGGTGACGGGCCCCAGGTCGGTTTCCAGTTCATACAGTTCATCCGGCTGCATGCTTCCAGTCTCTCACCGCTTACGACATCTTTGGACGGGCACGGCGGTCAGCGTCCCCGCGGGCGGCCAGCGGGTGACGTGCGGGCAGCCCCGAGATTAACCCGTTACCGCGTGCTGCGGCGGCAGGCTCACATCGCACGTTACCTTGTCGTAGTGGAAGAGATCGACCGCAGGATCGTGTCCCTGCTGTCCCGCAACGGGCGCATGAGCTTTACCGAACTGGCCCGGCAGGCCGGCCTTTCGGTGTCCGCGGTGCACCAGCGGGTGCGGCGGCTCGAGACCGATGGTGTGATCACCGGCTACGTAGCGCTGTGTGACCCGGAGGTGATCGGGCTCCCGCTGACCGCCTTCGTGTCGATCAAGCCGTTCGACCAGGCCGCCCCGGACGACGTCCCGGAGCGCCTGCAGGGCCTGCAGGAGATCGAGGCGTGCCACAGCGTCGCCGGTGACGAGAATTACATCCTCAAGGTCCGGGTCGCCTCCCCGAGCGCCCTGGAAGACCTGCTGCAGCAGATCCGCACCCTGGCCAACGTCTCGACCCGGACCACGGTGGTGCTGTCGACCCCGTACGAGAACCGTCCGCCCGGGATTATCTAGCCCCGGGACTATCTGTCCCCGGGGTTCACTCGCCGGGGACAGCGCCCTCGCGGACGGCGGAGTCGGCCGGGCGGGCCCGCAGCCCGTCCAGCATGAGCCCCAGCAGCCGGTCGGTCTCGTCCGGCGCCTGCTCGGTGGCGATGACGATGCCGTGCACCAGGCGCAGCACGTCGATCGGCTTGATGTCGTCGCGCAGCAGGCCGGCGTCCTGGGCGCTCGTCATCAGCCGCTCGGTGGCGTCGTTCATCGCCCCCCAGCAGCTGGTGATGAGCTGGGAGTCGCGCCCCAGCGCCTCCACCAGCACCCGGGACAGCCCGCGCTTGGTCGCCAGGTAGGCCACCATCGCCCGCAGCCAGCCGGCCAGCGCCTGGTCGGGGGCGGAGGTGACCATGTACTCGTCGGCCGCCGCGCACACGGTCTCGACCTGGCTGCGGTACACCGCCGCCTGCAGGTCGACCCGGGTGGGGAAGTGCCGGTAGAGCGTGCCGATGCCGACCCCGGCCCGCCGGGCGATGTCCTCGAGCGGCGCGTCGGCGCCGTTGTCAGCGAAGGCCGCGGTGGCGGCCTCGAGCAGCTTGGCCCGGCTGCGCCGCGCGTCGGCCCGCATCCGGGGCTCTTCGGCCACCTCGGCGCCGTGCTTGTCCGTCGCGGAGCCGTGCTTGTCCGTCGCGGAGCGGGTCTTGTCAGTTGCGTCCATCGGTTATCGCACACTACCGGCTTGCAAAACGGAGGGAGCCTCCGTATAGTAACCGGAGTGAACCTCCGTATCTTTCCTCATGGTACCTCCGGCCTGGCTGGCCGGCCAGCGCAGGCCATGGACGAGCGGCGACCAGGCGGGCGCCCCGGCATCGCGCTTGCCATTATGCTCGGCGCGCAGCTGATGATCATCCTCGACGCGACCGTGGTCAACATCGCGCTGCCGCATATCCAGGACGGGCTGCACTTCTCCGCGACCAACCTGGCGTGGGTGATGAACGGGTACACGCTCACGTTCGGCGGCCTGCTGCTGCTGGGCGGCCGCGCGGGCGACATCCTCGGCCGCCGCCGGATGTTCCTCATCGGCATCGTCATGTTCACCCTGGCCTCGCTGGCCGGCGGCCTCGCCCCGAACGCGGGCGTGCTCCTCGCGGCCCGCGTCATCCAGGGCGTCGGTGGCGCGCTGGCCTCGCCCGCTGTCCTCGCGCTGGTCGTCAGCGGCTTCGCCGAGGGCCGGGAGCGGATCAGGGCCCTCGCGATCTACTCGGCGGTGGTGACCGCGGGCGGGTCGCTCGGGCTGGTCCTTGGCGGCCTGATCACCCAGTGGGCGTCGTGGCGGTGGGTGCTTTTCATCAACGTGCCCATCGGCATCGTCGTCACCGTCCTCACCCCGCGGTTCGTGACCGAGACCCCGCGGCAGCCCGGCCGGTTCGACCTGCCCGGCGCCGTCACCTCCACGGCCGGCGTCGCCGCGCTCGTCTACGCCTTCATCCGGGCCGCCTCCAGTGGCTGGGGCGACGGCGTCGCCATCGCCGCCTTCGCGGTGGCGGCAGTGCTGCTGGCCACGTTCGTGGTGGGCGAGACCCGCGCGGCGCAGCCGATCACGCCGCTGCGGCTGTTCGCCGACCCGGTCCGCTCCGGTTCCTTCGTCGCGCGGCTGCTGCTGGTGGCGGGCATGTTCGGGATGTTCTTCTTCCTCACCCAGTTTGTCCAGGACGTGCTTGGCTTCGGCCCGCTCGAGGCCGGCCTCGCCTTCCTGCCGATGACGGTGCTCCTGTTCGCGGTCTCCCGGCTGGCCCCGCGGCTGATCCCGCGGGTCGGCGGCTGGCGGCTAATGATGACCGGGATGGTCCCGGTAGTGGCGGGCATGGCGTGGCTGTCGCGGGTGTCGCCCGAGACGACCTACTGGTCCGGCGTGTTCGGCCCGATGGTGCTGCTCGGCGCCGGCATGGGCGTGGTCTTCGTGCCGCTGACCACCGCCTCGCTGGCGGGGGTGCGGCCGCAGGACTCCGGCGCCGCCTCCAGCATGGTCAACGTCATGCAGCAGCTCGGCGGCTCGGTCGGTCTGGCTGTCCTGGTCGCGGTGTACGGCACCGCGTCGCGCAACGCGCTGGCACACCCTGCCGCCGGCCTGCCCGCGGCGGCGCTGCACACCCGGGTGCTGGCGCACGGCATGTCGACCGCGTTCGGTCTGGCCGCCGTCTTCGACTTGGCCGCCCTCGTCGTCATCGCCTTCCTGCTGCGGGACCGGCGGCCCCCGGTCCCGCAGACCGCCGACGACCTGGCGGACGAGGCGCTCGCGGCGGCCTTCATCGAGGAGTAGCCCTCATCCCTGTCCCTCCCCGTGGCCGTGGCCGGGGCGGGGGCGGGGGCCGGGGCCAGCAGCAGCCGTCCCGGCGTCAGCCGACGGTCAGCGGGACCGCCTCCGAGTAGCACACCCGCCCGAAGTACATCAGCTTCACCAGCAGCCACGACTCCTCACCGGGAACGGCGGCAGCCGGGATAGCGACGGGGAACCGCACCGTTGCCGTCCCGCCGGCCCGCACGCTGACAGGCTGGGTCCACGGGCCCGCCACCCGCCAGGTGCCGACCGGGGAGACCAGCTGCACCTCGCCCCGCAGGGCCGACCGCAGGCGGCTGGTGAGACGGACCGCCAGCTCGCCGCGCTCGCCCGGGGCGAGCCGGAGCGCCGGGGTCATCAGCTCGAGGGCGACCTCCTCGGCCAGGGCAGTGACGTCGGACTGAAGCCGGGCGAAGAGTTCCTCCGGCGGCAGGTCAGGGTCGGGGCCGCCCGGTTCGCCCACCGTCACCAGGGCGGTGTCCTCCAGCTGCTGGCCCAGCCCGTCGGTAATGCGGGCGGTCAGGAAGTAACGGCCGGCCGGGGTGCCGGGTGCCGCTCCGACGGTCACGTCCCAGGCCGCGAAGCCGGCCGGGGGCAGCTCGTAACGCAGCGGCGACCCAGGCGAGACCCCGGCCACGGTCGCGGTCAGCCCGCCCGGGACGATCAGCTCGACCTGACCAGCGGCCGGGGCGGCGCCGCAGGCGACGGTGAGTGACAGCGGCGGCCCGGCGGCGGCGCCGAGGGTGACCCGGGTCGGCCCGAAGTGCACCGCGACCGGCAGGTTGCCGGCCGGCGCGGGGCCCTTCCCGTGCAGCCAGTAGCGGGTGTGCACCGGCTGCGCGGGCTCGGGCGGCGCACCGTCCGGCCGCTCGCGGGTGCGGGCGCTGGCCGCCGCCACCGCGGGCGGGTCGGCCAGCCGCACCCGCAGGGTCGCGGTCTCGAACGGCTGCATCGGCACGAACGCGGTTCCGTCGGACACCGTCAGCGTACGGACGCCCGCGGTCCCGTAGCTGACCGGCAGCTCCTCCCCGTGCCGGTCCTCCAGCAGGTCGCTGCGCCAGGCGGCCTCAATGCCGGCCGCCAGCCGCAAGCGGGCAAGCGACAGCAGCCCGTCGGTCTCCCGCAGCCGGATGGTCACCTCGCGCGGTGACCGGGCGGGGGTGGCGTCCAGCCCGGCCGCCAGCGGGTTGCCGACGGGCTTGAGGGTCGACAGGGTGACGTTGGGCGCCCCCTCGACCGACAGCAGCCCGCCCCCGGTCAGCAGCCCGCCCCCGGTCAGCGGGCCGTCCTCAGCCGGCAGGCCGTCCTCATCCGGCGGCACCGCCTCCGCCGGATCCGCGGTGACCAGCGCGGTCAGCTCGTGGTTGTAGTCCTCGGCGGCAGCGCTGAAGCCGGCCCCGCGCCAGCCGGCCGCCGACCCGTCCGAGGCCAGGGCGTAGCCGAAGGTGTGGGTCCAGTGCTGCCAGGCGAACGACGACCCGTCCGGCACGGTGCGCCGGTCCCCGTCGATCCAGACCCCGCTGGGCCACCCGGAGCAGGCCCGGAACAGCGACATCCACAGGGTCCCGTCGGCCGAGACCACGCAGCCAGGGGTGCCCCGGTTGAACACCGCGACCGCCCCGTCGGTGAGCGGCGCGTCCCCCGGGGCGAGGGCGCCCGCCTCGCCCGTCTCGGCCCGCAGCCGGTGGTCCATCAGGTCGCGCGACAGCTCGGTGACCGCCTGGTCGAGGCCGGCCGGGTCGGCCGCCGCGACGATCAGCACCGGCAGGTCGCGCGGTCCGCGCAGGTCGGCCCCGGGCCCGAACGCGGCCGCCCGCGACTTGGCCGCCGGCACCCACAGCCGGGCGCTGCCGTCCTCGGCCACCAGCGCCGACAACCGCTTGGCGGCCGACGGGTCGCAGGCCGCGAGGACCTCGGCGGTGAACTCGTTGACGGACGGGCCGCCGAGCGCGATGCGGAAGTCGGGCAGGTTGGAGTCGAGGTCAACCGAGCCGTAGCGGGTCCCGGTCGAGCGCGAGCACGTCGCCGTGACGCCGTACCGGCCGAGCCAGACCAGCAGGTCACGGATGGCCGCGCGGGACTCGGCCGGCACCCGGTCGGGGGTGACGACCTCCGCTACCCCGACCGCGACCGGGACCTCGCCACCGCCCGTGGCCAGCGTCGCCCGGGCGACCGCCCCGAGCCCGAACCACTGGTGGGCCGGGTTGTCGAGGGTCCACCAGTGCTGGGCCACGTCCGCTTCAGGCACGCCGAAGGGCCGCCCGATGACTGCCGTCGCGGTCTGGTAGACCGGCAGCGCGCCCGGCAGGTCGGCCGGAAAGCGGACCCGTAGCAGGTGCTCCCGGCCGATCGAGCCGGCCACCCGGGTGCGGAACTCGACCCGGCCGGCCCCCTCCCACAGCAGCGTCTCGGCCGTGACCGAGAGGTCACCAAGCTGGTAGCGGGCGGTCAGCCGCGACCCGGCGGGGGAGCGCTGCGCGCGCACCTCGGCCGGGACCGAGCACGCCGACAGGCCCGGTCCCTTCGGCGACAGGTGCCACGGCCCCTCGTTCCACCGCGGGTGCTGCTGGTACTCCTCCTGCAGCACCAGGTCGTTGCCGGGCCCGGTCAGCAGCTCGCGCCCGGCCGCCTTGTCGACGACTGAGGCGAGGGCGCCGTGCCCGGCGCTGCCGGTGACGGTGAACGCGTCGTTCTCGATGACGAGGCCGTCGGCGTCGGACCAGCCGTCGCCGCCGGCCGGCGCGGCGCAGATCGCCAGCGGGTAGCGGCGGGCCCCGAGCGGCGGCACCGCGCGGGCCCGGAAGGTCAGCGTGACCTCGGCCAGCGTTCCGTCGGGGTGCCGCCGCACCCCCTCGGCCAGGGCCGGCTGCGGCTGCCCGGACTCCGGGTCGGTGACCGCCAGCCAAGGGGTGCCGGGGGCGTCCCGGGTCACGGTGACGGTGACCATGCCGTCACGCTCACGCGCGAGCCCGTTGACCACGGTGACCGCGAGCCCGCTGGCGGCCGCCGCCGGCCCGCCCGCGCCCGCCCCGGACCGGGCCGCCCCGGGCCCGTCCGCGCCCGCCCCGGTCAGCCAGGCGATCGCGTCGCTGCGGGCGGCGTTCCCGCGCTCCCAGGCCTCCCGCCACCCGGCCAGCAGGTCGAGGTACACCTCGTCCGACTCGGTCCCGGTGATGGCGTCGTGGTGCGCGCCGTAGGCGAGCTGGCGCCAGGCCTTGTCGAGCGACTCGGCCGGGTAGCGGGCGCCGTCCAGCCAGGCCAGGGTGGCCAGCCGCTCGGCTTCCAGCAGCGCCGTCTCGCCCGCCCGGGCGGCCAGCTTGGTGTCCGCGTACGAGACGTCCTTGCCGGTGTAGAGGGTGTTCATGTCCCGGGTCTGCGGCATGATCCAGTACCGCGCGGGCTCGGCCTCCGACTGCTCCCGGACCGCGTCGAAGAACTCGCGCGGGATGGCGGGGGTGAACCGCGGCCACAGGTAGCGGGCGGACCACGCGCGGGCGACGTCGGTCACCCAGCGGGCCGGGATCACGTGGTCCGACCCGACCGGCAGCATCACGTTGCGGGTGGCGGCGACCGCGGCGAGGGACTGGAACTGCTCGTAGGCGGCCGTCAGCGCGCCCGGCAGGTCCCGGGCCGTGTGCAGCGTCCAGCCCGCGCCGTAGTGGTTGGCCATGTACGCCGTCAGCAGGCCCGCGCCGTCGGGGGAGAGCCACTCGAACTCGGCCGGGAACTGCATCTGGGTGTTGTCGGCCGGCCCCCACTGGTGGAACGGCCCGCGCGCCCAGGACGAGGAGGTGAGCCCGGCCGCGGCCATCAGCCCGGGGAAGCCGGGGTCGAACCCGAACGCGTCCAGCATCCACGCCGACGCGGGCTCGGCCCCGAGGACGCCGCGCTGGAAGCCCATCCCGTAGACGGCGTTCCTGATGGTGGTCTCGGCCCCGGTGAGGTTGGTGTTGGGCTCGTTGTAGGTGCCGCCGACCAGCTCCAGCCGCCCGTCGGCCAGCAGCGACCGCAGGTAGGCGCGGTCCCGGGGGAACGCGTCGAAGTGCGGCTTGAGGTAGTCGAGCTCGGCCAGCACGAACTTGTAGTCCGGGTCGCGGCGGGCCTTCTCCAGGTGCAGCCGCACCAGGTCGAACGCGGTCCTGGTGTCCGGCAGGTCGCCGTCCTCGTCCGGCAGCACCAGCCGCGCCTCGGTGAACTGGCCCTGGGTGTTCCACCAGACCGGGTCGTAGTGGAAGTGCGACACCATCCACATCGTCCAGCCGGGCTCGGCCACGGTGACGGACGCCGCCAGCTCGGCCCGCTCCTGGCCGGTCTCGGCGATGACCGTGACCGGCAGCTCGGTGCCGGGCGCCCCGCCCACGGCGACGCTCACCTCGCCGGTGCGCCGCTCACCGGGTTGCCCCAGGGTGATCCCGAACGGGTGCGGCGTGTCCGCCCCGGCCCCCATGACCCGGAGCCGCGCGGTGACGCCGGCCTCGGCCGCGTCGGTCGCCTCCACGGTGACCCGCACGACCTGCAGCGGCCGCCCGGCCTGCACCGACACCCCCGCGGCGGGGCCGTCGGGGGCGGGGGAGGTGGCGCTCCCGGTGAACAGATCAGTCGACTCGACCCCAGCGATCCGCATGCCCCCATCGTCCCACGCCCGCGGGGCGCCGGGGGGCGGCGGGGGACGACGGAGGACGACGGGGAGGACGGCTAAGGGGGCCGGTCGCTGGCGGCCGGCCCCACGGCGTTCGCGGGAAGAAAGCTTTCGAAAGAGATCTTCCCACCGCCTTGCGAAAAGATCCTTTCGAGCGTAGTGTTTCGAAACATGAGTTCCGACCCGCGACGCCAGCCGAATCCCGAGCCCCGGCGCTTCGCCGGCTGCGGCGGCGGCCCAGTCCGGCCCCGGATGCGGCCGAACTGGCCCGCACCCTCGGCTACGACCCCGATGACCCGGCCAGCTGGCCGTCCAGCGGGGGGCCCCCAGGGACCCGCCCGCCCGCTTCGGTTAAGCCCGCACCGGGCGAGCTCCGGCCAGACGAGCCGGGCGAACTCATGCCGCCCGCGGCCCCGCCGCGGATGCTGACCGACCCGACCATGATGCGCGCGCTCGCGCACCCGGTCCGCATGGCGCTGCTCGACCTGCTCGGCGTCGCACGCTGACCGCCACCCAGGCCAGCGAGATCCTCGGCGAGTCGCCGGCGAACTGCGCGTTCCACCTGCGCACGCTCGCGAAGTACGGCTTCGCGCAGGAAGCGGGCGGCGGCCGCGGCCGGGAGCGGCCGTGGACCAGGACCCGGCGCTCACGATCTCGGTCTCCACCGAGCAGGACAACCCGCAGGCCGCGATCGCGGCCGGCGCGCTGGGCGCGGTCTGCTTCGAGCAGCTGGGTGGAGCGGGCGAGAAGGTGTTCGGCAGCCGCGAGCGGCTGCCCGGCTGGGAGCGCGCGACGCCGATGAACAGGAGCGCCGTGTTCCTGACGGCGGAAGAGACGGTCCGGTGGAGCCGCGAGATCCAAGAGATCATCGACCGCTACCGGGCGCAGGGCGCGACCTGTCGCAGCGGCCCGCCGGGGGGATGCCGGTCGAGGTGGTCGCTCTTCACGCCCCGATCGCCGAGCTGGCCGACGGGAGTTCTCCAGGCCGCGGCCGCGTCCCGGCGGGGCCGAAGCGTGCGGGCAAGGACGGGGGCAGCATCATGCATCCCGACATCGCCGGACCCTGGCGCCAATCGAGATATCACTTGAATATTACCAGCCAACGCGATACATCTTAAGCCTGCGCGACGGCGCCGTCGGCGGCCGCGGCGAACGCCGAGGAGTGCTCATGCACCCCGCACATGGCCAGCGCCCTGGCCGCCGAGCACCGCCCAGCGACCCGGCCGCCGACTCGCGCAGGCGACCACGGCCCGCGGGGACCGCCGCGGCACGCGGCGCCGCACCTCCCCGGCGCGCTGCTGCCGCGCTACCGCGTCACCTGGTCGCGGACCGCCGCCGGCGGCCCCGCCGCGGCGCCCGCCGCGGCCACTCCGTGGGTCATCGTCATCTCCGCCACCCGCGGCTTATGCCCCAGACCTGGGCACGTGGCGATCCCCAGCGGAGGCGGCCCCCGCGCCAGTCCGCAACAGCAAGAAGCGGCAGTGCCGTCCGGACGGCCCGTGTTACCAGGCTGTACTGTGAGTAACGGGGCGCGGGACATCGTTTCCTCCTCCCGATCCTGGTTTGCCGCGAAGGCGCGGCTTAACGCGCCAGCGCAAAGAAGGAGCGTGATTGTCCACTGTCCGACCGGCCCGGCGACGCTGCGGGATGTGGCGGCCGGCGGCGGGCGTGCACCCGGCCACCGCGTCCCGGGCCCTCAACCCGGGAACCCGGCTGCTGGTCAGCGAGGACACCGCACGCCGGGTGACCGAGGCGGCCGAGCGGCTCGGCTACCGGCCCAACCCGGTCGCCGGCCGCCTGCGGACCCGGCGCTCCCACACGGTCGGCGTGCTGATCCCCGACCTGAACAACCCGCTGTTCCCGCCGATCGTGCGCGGCCTCGAGGACCGGCTGGCCGAGCACGGCTACGTCGCGCTGATCGGCAACACCGACGCCGACGCAGGCGCGCGAACGGCTGGTCTTCGACCAGATGCGGGCCCGGCATGTCGACGGCTTCGTGCTCGGCGACGGCGACGCTGCACAGCCCGACATCCTGCCGAGGCGGCCGCGGCGGACGTGCCGGTCGTGCTGATGAACCGGACCGCGCCGGATTACCCGCTTCTCCTCGGTGTCGGCCGACAACGAGCAGGGCGATCGCGGGCCGCGGTCGCCCACCTGGCCGGCCTCGGGCACACCCGGATCGGGCACATCGCCGGCCCGCAGGACGTCTCGACCGCCATCGACCGGCTGCGCGGCTTCCGCGCGGCATGGCCGCCGCACCACCTGCCGGTGACCGACGACCAGATCGTGTACGCGGGGGCCTACTCGATCGAGGAGGGCACGCGCCGGGGCCGGGAGCTGCTGGCAGCCGGGGGCGACCTGACCGCCGTGGTCGCGGCCAACGACATGCTCGCGGTCGGCTGCTACGGGGCCCTCGACGAGCTCGGCCTGCGCTGCCCGGAGGAAATCTCGGTGACCGGGTTCAACGACATGCCGTTCGTCGACCGGTTGCACCCGTCGCTGACCTCGGTCCGGTTCCCGCACTACCAGCTCGGCACCGAGGCGGCGACGCTGCTGATCGAGCGGATCGGGGCGGCCGACAGGCCGGTCGAGGCGCGGTTCCTGGCCCCCGAGCTGATTGCCCGCGGCTCGTCCGGCCGCCCCGCGCCCGGCCCGGCGCGAGGCGCTGCGGGTCGTGCGGCGCCTGCAACCCCGACCACAAGGCTCTGAACCCGAGCCCCAGCGGAGGCGCCGCGGGCTACGCGGCGCCTGCAACAGCAACCACAAGGCTCTAACCCCAGCCCCAGCGCGCAGGGCGGCGTGTCTTTTGCGCCGTCCTCCCGCGGGAGGGCGATGGGAGGGCGGAGCCCTCCCATGCTCGGGGGGGTGCAGGGGGGTCGTCCCCCCGCAAGCTACAGAGCTACACGGGCTGCCGGGTCTCGGTCCGGGCCCGCCACCAGGCCTGGCCGTGGGTCGGGAGCAGGTGGATCGGGTCGTAGTAGGGGTACTCGCGGTCCAGGGCCTCCGGGTCGGCCGCCTCGATCCCGGTCCGGTAGTTCTTGGTCCAGTAGGAAATGCCGAGCTCGGTGTCGTACCGGGCGACCTGGTGCACCCAGCGCTTGCCGACGTAGGGCACGTCGCACACCATCCGCGGGGTGGCGAAGCCGGGCAGGTAGCCCATGATCGACGCCTGCAGCGCCTGAGCCTCGCCGACGCTCAGCCGCCAGTGCTCGGAGCCGGGGATCATGTCGCACATGTAGAAGTAGTAAGGCGTGATCCCGGCCTCGTCGAGCAGCCCGAAGCACAGGTCGAGCAGCGCCGCGGGGGAGTCGTTGACCCCCCGCAGGAGCACCCCCTGGTTCCGCACGTCGCGCACCCCCGCCTCAAGCAGCGCCCGCGAGGCCCGGGCGACCAGCGGCGTCACCGACTGGGCGGCGTTGACGTGGGTGTGCACGGCCAGCGAGACGCCCCGGGCGCGGGCGGTGGCGGCCAGCCGGGCCATCCCCTCGGTCACTTCGGGTGCCAGCCAGTGCTGGGGCAGCCCCATGAGCGCCTTGGAGGCCAGCCGGATGTCGCGGATCGAGTCGATCTCCAGCAGCGCCGCCACGAATGCCTCGACGCGCGGCCACGGCAGGTTGGCGACGTCGCCGCCGGAGACCACCACGTCCCGCACCGTCGGGGTGGACCGCAGGTAGGTGAGCATCTGCGCGAGCCGGTCGTCGCGGGTTACGGAGAACTTGAGCTTGTCGAACGACGGGGTGGGGTTGCCGACCAGGTCCATCCGGGTGCAGTGCCCGCAGTACTGCGGGCAGGTCGGCAGCAGCTCGGCCAGCACCTTGGTCGGGTAGCGGTGGGTGAGCCCCTCGACCGCCCACATCTCCGCCTCGTGCAGCGAGTCGCGGGTGGCGTAGGGGTGCGAGGGCCACTGCGGCTGCCGGTCGCTGAAGACCGGGACCATGTACCGCCGCACCGGGTCGGCGTACCAGGCGTCGGTGAACCCGGGGTCGTCGGCGGCGACGGCCGGCGCGATCGTGTTCAGCATCTGCGGCGGCAGCAGCATCGACATCGTGGCCCGCTCGCGCTGGTCCCGCTCGAGGTCGGCGAAGAACGCTTCCGACAGCCCGGTCCCGGTCACCGCGCGCAGCTGGCGGGCGTTCTTGACCGAGTGCGCCCGCTGCCACTGGGCGGACTCCCACTCCTCGCGGGTGACCCCGGACCACCCCGGCAGCCGGCGCCAGTCCGGCTCGGTCAGCTCACGGCGCCGGTACTCGTACGGCTGCTCAACCATCCTGCCTCCAGCGCTCATGACCAACATTCTTTGCGTACATACCCCTACTGTCCAAGAAAAACTACATCAGAAAACTAGTTGAAACAAAGAATTTCCCGACGTGTCGGGATATCACGGCGGTCGTCCGGCGTCCCGCCCGGCCCGTATGCTCAGCAGATGACGCCGGAGACCGAAGCCCTCGTGCGGTCCGCCACCGCCTGGGCGCCGGTGCCGTTCGTGCCCGAGATCACGCTGCGGACGGCGGCCGAGCCGTTCACCCTGTGGGACCGCACCGCGCGCGACTCGCCCCCGTTCTGGGCGTTCCCCTGGGCCGGGGGCCAGGGACTGGCCCGCTATGTCCTCGACCACCCGGCCGTGGTGGCCGGCCGCTGGGTGCTCGACGTGGCGTCCGGCTCGGGCCTGGTCGCGATCGCGGCGGCCCGGGCGGGAGCGGCGTCGGTGCTCGCGGGCGACATCGACGAGCACGCGCTGGCCGCCATCGCACTCAACGCGGCCGGGGGCGCGGCCCCGGCGGTGCGCCCGCTCCGACTCGACCTGGCTGCTCCTGTTCCCGCCTGGCCGCCGCGGGAGGACGCCGGCGCCGGGCCGTTCCCCGAGGTCGTCCTCGCGGCCGACGTCTGGTACCAGCGCGAGCTGGCCGCCAGCGCGCTCCGTTTCCTCCGCGCCGCCCGCCAGGCCGGGGCGGACGTGCTGGTCGCGGACCCGGGCCGGGCGTTCGTGCCCCGGGCCGCACTCACCGCCCTGCACGGCTACCAGGTACCGGTGCTGACCGTGCTCGAAGACGCCGCGGTCAAGCACGTGACGATCTACCGGCTGGACTGACCAGCCGCCCCGCTCACGAGCCGGCCGGGGGAGGCCGCCCCGGTGGCGGCACCGGGCTGGCCCGTCTAGCGTTACCGGGGAGGCGCGGGCGGCGCGCCCGGAGAGGACGGGACGCGATGGAATACGAGCGGGGCCGCAAGGACGGCGTGCCGTCCAACGTCGGACCCAAGCCGACGTTCACCGGGCGCGTGATGCAGGACGCGCTGCTCGACGACGGCGACAAGAAGGAGGTCCGGGTCTACGGCGTGATCTTCGAGCCGGGGGCGCGGACCTACTGGCACTCGCACGCCGCCGGCCAGACGCTGCTGGTGGCGGGCGGCCGGGGCCTCGTGCAGACCCGGGACGGCGATGCCCGCGTGCTGGGCGCGGGCGACGTGGTCTGGGCGCCCCCGGGCGAGGTGCACTGGCACGGCGCCGCCCCGGACGCGTTCCTCAGCCACACCGCCGTCTCCCTCGGCCTCACCAGCTGGGGCGAGGAAGTCAGCGACGAGCACTACCGGCACGCCTTCGGCGGGGACGAGGAGCTCCCGCCGAACGTGTTCGACGGGGAGTGAGCCCCGTCAGCCAGCCGCCGGCGGCGGCCCGGCGCGGGAAGTCCTCGCGGTCCGCTACGGGCAGCGGGTCACCAGCCGCGCGGAGAGCTACCTGAACTTCCGGCTCTACGGCGAGCCGGACGCCGACCTCCCGATCGACTACTACTTCTGGGTGATCACCGATCCGGCCGGGGTTTTCCTGGTCGACGCCGGGTTCGCCCCCGGGGCGGGCGACCGCCGCGGCCGGCAGCACTGGGCCACCCCGGCCCAGGCCCTGCCGCTGCTCGGCCTCGAGCCGGGCGACGTCACCGCCATCGTCGTCACCCACGCGCACTGGGACCACATCGGCAACCTCGATCAGTTCCCCGCCGCCCAGGTCGTGATGACCGAGGCCGAGTACGAATTCTGGACCTCCCCGCTGGCCGGGCGGCGGCATTTCGCCGAGCACGCCGAGCCTGCCGAGATCGCGCTGCTGCGGGACAAGCGCGCGGACGGCAGCCTGAGCTTGTTCACCGGGCAGGCCACGCTGGCCCCGGGGCTCGAGCTGACCGAGGTCGGCGGGCACACCCCGGGTCAGCTGATCGTCTCCGCCGCGGTCGCGGGCGGCGGGACGGCGGTGCTCGCCTCCGACGCGCTGCACTTCTACGAGGAGGTGGAGCGGGACCGGCCGTTCGCCATCGTCGCTGACCTGCCCGCGATGTACCGCGCCTACGACACCCTGGCCGAGCTGGCCCGACAGCCCGGCACCCACCTGGTCGCCGGGCATGACCCCGCCGTCCGGGCCCGGTTCGCCCGCCGCGACCTGCCCGCCGCGCCCGGCCAGCCCGCCGGGCCCGGGGACGCGGGCGCGCTCGAGGTGACCGACCTGGCCCGGCCGCTGGCGCGGTAACACGGCATCGGACAGGCCGACGGGCTGGCCGCGCCCGCGCGCCGCCAGCCCGTCGCCGTCTCGCCCCGGACGGTACCGCTAGGCGACCGTCACCAGGGTGCCGTAGGGCAGCACCTCGTAGGCGGCCCTGGCGGTCGAGTACGGCAGCTCGACGCAGCCGAGCGACTGCGGCCAGCCGTAGGAGCCGCGGGGGAAGTAATGCACCGCATCCCCGCCGTTGAAGTACGACACCCACTGGACCGGGTCGGCGTAGTGCGAGCCGTCCGGGTTGGTGCCCGACATGATCTGGAACGGGAGCTTCTCGTAGACCGGGAAGGTGCCGTCGACGGTTGGCGCGACCCCGATGCCGGTGTTGGCCGGCGAGTTGAACACCTTCTTGCCGTTGTGCCAGATGGTCAGGCTCTCCGGCAGGCTCTTGCTGGCGATCGCGTAGCTGTAGCCGTTGGCGTTCTGCTGGTTCTTGACCGCGGCTGTCAGCAGGTCGTTCCACACCTTGGGGCTGACCGTGCCGTCGATCGTCAGGTTGTGGTCGGCCTCGAACCCCATGAGCGCCCCGCGGGTCATGGTGTCCGCCTTGCCTTCGGACCAGAACTCCTTCATGAGCGACGGGTAGCCCGGCTGCCAGGAGAAGCTGCCGGCCGGCGGCTGGTACGCGGCCGACTGCTGGGCGGTGATGGTGTCGGCGGGCTCGCTCGTGTCGGCGTCCGGGCTCCAGGTCATCGGGAGGTAGCCGAGCTGGGCCAGGATCTGCTGCATCCGCAGGGTGCTGTAGCTGCCCGTGGTGAAGGTCGCGGTGGCCAGCGCGTCCGCGCTCGCGGCGTGGGCGGCGGCCGAGGCCTTGACCGCAGCCGAAGGGGAGACGGCCGGGGCGGGCTTCCCGCCGATCGCGTCGCTGGTGACCCCGGCCGCGGTGCCGCCTCCGGCGCCGGCCACCGTCACGGTGACGTGGGTGAGCGGCGCGTACCCGGTTTCAGGGGTGAACACGGCGGTGTCACCGACTCGCTGCCACGACCCGGCGACCGATGGCGTCAGCGTCGGCAGGGCGGCCGCCGCCGGCAGTTTCTGGTTGTAGGTAACGGTGACGGTCCCGGTCCCGTTGACGTTACTGGTCCCGCTGGAGGGGCTGATGGACACGACCCGCAGCGGCTTGGCGGCGGCGGTGCCGCCCGCGGTGTGACCGGACGCGGGCTGACCGCCCTGCGTTGCGAGGACGATGCCCGCTGTGGTCCCCCCCACGACGAGGGCCGCGCCGGAAGCCCACGCCATGGTCTTCCGCGAAATGCTACTCACAGTTCTCTCCCTGTTGCTGTGCGTAACGCTGGTATACCACGCCCTGCCGGTATTGATTACACAAGGTGATCGAAGGTCTTCCCTCGGTGGCTGTGGGTTAAGCCTCACGGTCGGGCGCGGCCGCGAGGGCTGCGCGGCGTCCGGCCGCACCTGCGGGCCGCCTGTGAGTTTCCTGTGCGCGGCCCGGACCGGGCTCGGCGAGAGAGCGGCTGGCGTAAGATTGGTAAACCACGTCGGGGCCCGCCCCGGTGAGCTGGCTGCGGGCCGATGGGTGCCGGCCCGAGCCCTTTCCGCTTGACGGAGCCGGCAAAGCCCGATGAAGAAGGTGAAGACAGGCATATGGGTGACCGAGACGCGGCTGCTGGTCGCGTTGTCATTGTGATGCCCACGTACAACGAGCGGCAGAATCTGGAGATCATCGCGGGCCGGATCCGCGAGGCGGTCCCGGACGCGGACCTCCTCGTCGTCGACGACAGCAGCCCCGACGGCACCGGTGACCTGGCCGACAAGCTGGCTGAGGTGGACCCGCGGGTGCAGGTCCTGCACCGGACCGAGAAGGCGGGTCTCGGCCGGGCGTACGTGGCCGGGTTCACCAAGGCGCTCGCCGAGGGCTACGACTTGATCGTCGAGATGGACGCCGACGGCTCGCACCGCCCCGAGGACCTGCCCCGGCTGCTGGCCGCGGAAGCCGGCGCCGACGCGGTGATCGGCTCGCGCTACGTGCCCGGCGGTACGGTGGTCAACTGGCCCGTGTCCCGGCAGCTGCTGTCCAAGGGGGCCAACCTCTACACCCGGCTGATGCTCGGCGTCCGGGTCAAGGACGCCACCGGCGGGTTCCGCGTCTACCGGGCGGCCACGCTGCGCCGGATCGGGCTGGACGGCATCCAGTCGGCCGGCTACTGCTTCCAGGTCGACATGACGCTGCGGGTCCTGCAGGCGGGCCTGAAGATCACCGAGGTGCCGATCACCTTCGTCGAGCGCGAGCGGGGCGCGTCGAAGATGTCCCGGTCGGTCATCCTCGAGTCGTTCACCCGGATCGCCCAGTGGGGTATCAGCGCCCGGCTGCACGGCCACTCGGCCGCCAGCGTGCGGCACTAGCGCCCGGGGCCGGCGAGCCTGACCGGCCCGGCACGGACGGGCCCGGCACGGCTAAGCCCCGGGGACACCGTCCCCGGGGCTCGCGACGTGCGGAATCAGGCGCTGCGACGGCTGCTGACGTCGGCGATCGCGCGGGCCTCCATCGCCCGGCGCTCCCTGACCACCTCAAGGCGCTCCGCCAGGACCGCCTCCAGGTCCTCGACCGTCCGCCGCTCCATGAGCATGTCCCAGTGGCTGCGCGGGGGCTTGACCTTCTTGGGGGACGGGGACTCACCGGTGCTCGCGGTCGCCATGGCACCGCAAACACGGCACTCCCACATCGGGGGGAGTTCCGCCTCAGCGGCGAACGGCACGCTAAAATGGTGACCGTTGGGGCAGTCGAACGGGACGTCCTGGCGTGGGGCCAGGTCGGTGTTCCGGTCGTTTTCATAGCTCGTGGCGCCGAGCCGGGTTCCGCGAAGTGCGCGTTCGGCCATTACTTGCTGCCTCCCAGGCGGTTGGCGTTCTTTACCGGCAACACTGGATACCCGGACAAGATTCCCACCGGGCGGTAAGTCCAACCCATTTCGGCCGTGTTAATATCCCGCGCCCGCGAGCGCTACGGCCCCCTGGGGCCCTCCCGGAACGCCCGCGGCGCAGGTCATGGGGCTGGGCGGGGGCCCGTCCAGGGCAGGCGGCGCCGGGCGCTAGGCGGCCACCCGCGGCAGCCGCGGGTACCAGCGGCCGCGCTCGGCCAGGATGTCGCGCAGCAGCACGATGTCGTCGGTCATTACGCCGTCGGCGCCCAGGTCGAGCGCCCGCTCGATCTCCTCCCGGGTGTTCAGCGTCCACACGTGCACGTCGAGGCCGACCGCGTGCGCCCGCCGGATGAAGTCCCGGGTCGCGAGCTGCCGGGGCACCTGGGCGCAGCGGGCGCCGGACGCAGCCAG
Organism: uncultured Actinomycetota bacterium; assembly: GCA_963795335.1. Lineage (GTDB taxonomy): Bacteria > Actinomycetota > Actinomycetes > Streptosporangiales > Streptosporangiaceae > Trebonia. Next base: position 183,145 of record CAWCHI010000019.1, on the reverse strand, counting down.
GCGGCGGGCGGCCCGCAGCCCGGCCGCCCCGAGGCACCGCATGGCCACGATCGCCGCCGGGGTGACCGCGAGGCAGACCGGCCGGTCCAGGGAACGCTGGGCGGCCAGCAGCCGGGCCCCGGAAAACGACGCCACGCAGACCCGGTCCCAGGCCCCCGTGCGCTTGAGCACGCTGGCCAGCGGCGCGATCGTGCCCTCATCCTTCAAGTCGATGTTGAACCGCAGCTCAGGGAAGGCGCCGATGAGGTCTTCCAGCAGCGGGATCTCGTCGGTGCCGTTGATCCGCGCGGCCGAGATCTCCTTCCACGTGAGCTTGCTCACCGGCCCGGTCCGGTCGGTGACCCGGTCGAGCTGGGCGTCGTGGAAGGCGATCAGCTTGCCGTCGGCGGTCGACCGGGTGTCGGTCTCCAGGTACGCGTACCCAAGGTGGACGGCGTATTCGAAGGCGCGCCAGGAGTTCTCGGGCTGATGCCCGGCCCCGCCGCGGTGTGCGAAGGCAAGTGGCCGCGGGTGGTCCAGGTATTCGACTGCCACAGGCTCGAGTATCGATGCGGTGGCGGCATTTCCGGTGAACGAGGGGGGTCGGCTACCTGTCACCCAGGATAAGGTCACGTTCGCGGCGCGGTCCACTCGCGGCGCCGGGCCTCGGCCAGCGCGATGCCGGCGGCGACGGCCACGTTGAGCGACCCGACCCGGCCGACCTGGGGGATGTAACAGGCCGAGGAGACCGCGGCGAGCAGCGCAGGGGAGCAGCCGTGGTCCTCGTTGCCGATCGCCAGGCACACGTCGCCGTCGAGCGGCGCCTCGAACAGGGGGACCGCCCCTGAGGCGAGCTCGACCGCGATCACCCGGAACCCGTCCCCGGCCGCGTCCTTGGCCGCCGCGGCCGCGGACGGCTCGCGGTAGGCGGTCAGGAAGCGGTCGGTGCCGAGCGCGGTCTTGCCCACCGCGGGCATCGTCAGGTCGGGGGTGTTGCCGCACAGCCATACGCTCTCGACCCCGAACGTCGCCGCCGTCCGGATGATCGAGCCGACGTTGAACGGCTGGGCGACCGAGTCAAGCAGCAGCGCCAGCCGCCCCTCGGTGCGCCGCCGCCACTCCCGGTTGAGCCGTTTGACGTCGGTCGGCCGCAGCTGCCGCAGCTGGGCGGCGGGCGAGGGGACTTGCGGCTGCGGGGCGTCCGGTCCGGAACCGTCGTCCTGCGGCTCGCTGCTGTCACTGGCCATCGGGTGTCTCCCCCTCTCGTTCGGAATCACCGGGGGCGGCTACCTGCAGCAGGCGGTAGCCGCTGCGCGCCGACAGCCGCGTCACCTGCCAGCCCTCGTCCTGCTCGAGCCACCCGTGCAGCGAGTCGGCCCCCAGGTTGCGCCCCATCACCAAGGTCGCGGCCGCGCCCGGGGCGAGCCGGGCCAGCCAGGTGCGCAGCAGCGTGTGCAGCGGGCCCTTGCCGATCCGGACCGGCGGGTTGGACCAGATGCCGGCCAGCGGGGAGGGGATCCCGGGCGTGTCCGGGGTGACACAGCGGACGTTGGGCAGGCCCGCGCGGGCGGCGTTGGCCGCGCACAGCGCCAGCGCGCGCTCGTTGACGTCGACCGCCCACACCGTCGCCCCGGGGGCACGGGCCGCGAGCGTGCACGCGACCGGGCCGTAGCCGCAGCCGAGGTCGAGCAGGTCGCCCACCGGGGGCGGCGCGGGTCCCCGCTCCAGCAGCAGCCGGGTGCCGGGATCGAGTCGCCCGGGCGAGAACACCCCCGAATCGGTCGCCAGCTCCAGGTACACGTCCGGCAGTACCACCCGGACCAGGCCGGGCCGGTGCGCGGCCGAGGGCTGGGCGTCGAAGTAGTGGCCGGGAGCGGTCACCGGCCGACGGGCTGCTGCGGGGCCATGGCCGTCTCGGCCGCCAGTGCGGGCCTGATATAGCGGCGCATCATCCACCGCTCGACGACGAACGTCAGGATCGGGATCGTGCCCGCCAGCAGCAGCAGGACCGTCGGCCCGAGCTTCATGCTGAGCTTGCGCGCCAGGATGTAGGCGCAGATCACGTACACGATGTAGAGGAAGCCGTGCACCGTCCCGATGTCATTGGCGATGAACGTGTTGTGCGCCGCGAGCTGCAGCGGGATGCCGGCGAAGCAGACCACGATGATGAGCACGCCGGTGATGTAGGCCATCACCCGGTAGCGCAGTACGGCCGCACGCATGGTCGCCGATCCTTCCTTCTGCCGCGATTGTTCGGTGGGGGAGCCCGCGGCCGTCGCTACCCGGCCCCCAGGGCCTTGCGGCGGTCCTTGGCGTCCAGCTTCGCCAGGTAGGCGTTGTAGCGGGCGAGCTCCGGGTCGTCCGCGTCGTTGTAGGCACCAGGCTGCTCGAGCTGCCGGATGGACATGCCCGCGGGCAGCGTGCCCGCGGGCAGCATCGCCCCCTCGGGCAGCGTCGCCATGGACTGGGCCATCGCCGCGCGGGCGATCAGCTCGGTCTCGCTCACGCCGCCGCGCTGGACGGCGAACTCGTCCCGGATGGTCCGGGCCCAGAAGACCAGCGCGAACCCGGCGAACAGCGGCCACTCGAACGTGTAGGCCCAGCTGAGGCCGTTGCCGCCCAGGGCCCGGTGGTACTGCCAGTCGCCCAGCCACAGCATGCCGCAGATGGCCGCGGCGGCGAACAGGTGCCAGGCGAGCCAGCGCGGCCGCAGCAGGAACCGCCAGACCGGGCGCTTGGGGTCCGCAGCGGCGTCGTCCGCTTCGGGCGGGTCCACCGCCGGCCGGCCGGACCCCGGCGCCAGGACCTGACCCGTGAGCAAAGGCGCAGCCTCGCCCTCGGGTGCCGCTGGACCGGGTGTTTCCATGTCACCGAGGGTATCGCGCGCGCGGGGGAGCTGATCCCCCTGCCGGCGGATATGTCATCGTGGTGCCATGCGGCCTGGACTTTCCTATCCTGGTGCTGACCGACGGCCGGGCTAAGCAGAATCATCCGGGCCAGCGGGATGAAACGCTTTCGCTGAACGACGACGGGAACAACGGGTGAACGCGGAGATAGTGATCTTTGGCGGGAGCGCCCACCGGGAGCTGGCCGACGAGATCTGCGCCAACTTGCGGGTGCCGCGCAGCCCGGTGCTGACGACCCGTTTCGCCAACGACTGCCTCCAGGTGCAGCTGCAGGCCAACTGCCGGGAGCGTGATGTCTACCTCATCCAGCCGATCGTCCCGCCCGCCCAGGAGAGCCTGGTCGAGCTGCTGCTGATGGCGGACGCGGCCCGCGGCGCCTCGGCCCGCCGGGTGACCGCGGTCATGTCGCACTACGCCTACGCCCGGTCGGACAAGAAGGACGCGCCGCGCATCTCCATCGGCGGCCGCCTGGTGGCCGACCTGCTGGTCACCGCGGGGGTGAACCGGGTGCTGACCCTCACCCTGCACTCGCCCGAGGTGCACGGCTTCTTCTCCGTCCCGGTCGACCACCTGCACGCGCTGCGCGAGCTGGCGGCGCACTTCCGGCAGCGCGACCTGTCACAGACGGTAGTGCTGTCGCCCGACCTCGGCTACGCCAAGTCGGCCGCCGCGTTCGCCCGGCGCCTCGGCGTTCCGGTCGCGGCCGGGGCCAAGGAGCGGTTCAGCGACGACCGGGTGTCGATCTCCTCGATCATCGGCGAGGTGGCTGACCGGGACGTGATCGTGCTTGACGACGAGATCGCCCGCGGCACCACCGTGCTCGAGCTGCTGTCGGTGCTGCGCGAGCACGAGCCCCGGTCGGTCAGCATCGCCTGCACCCACGGGCTGTTCGCGGGCGGGGCGCTGGAGAAGCTGGCGGCGGCCGAGGACGTGATGGAGATCGTCTGCACCAACTCGGTCCCGGTCTCGTTCCGCCACCCCAAGCTCACCGTGCTGTCGGTCGCCCCGGCGCTGGCCGAGGCGATCCGCCGCACCCACGACGGCGAGTCCGTCAGCGTGCTGTTCGAGTCCTGACCCGCCCCGACTGGTCGCCGCCGGCCTGCGGCGTGTACGCGGGCGGGCCGGAAACGCGCCGGCCCCAGGTGACGCGAGGTCACCCGGGGCCGGTGGCCCCGTCGGCCGTCAGCCGAAGCGGTTGGGGCTCGGCGTCCCCGGCAGCGCCAGCAGGATGATCACGATGACCGTGCCGATGAACGGGATCAGCCCCAGCAGCAGCAGCCAGCCCGACTTGCCGCTGTCGTGCATCCGCCGCACGCCCGCCGACAACGCCGACAGGCCCACCACCATCAGGACCAGTCCGATCAGGAGGCTGAGGCCAGCCGAGCCGGCCACGAGCCCGATCACCTCGAGGACCACCGTGATGAGAAACACGGCCAGCGCGTACCACCAGTAGGCCGACAGGGCAGCCCGGCCGCTGAAGGTGAACACGTTCTGCAGCTGCAGCCTGATCGCACTGGCGAAGTCGACCGGGGCACCCTGCAGGTACTCCCGGGCCGACCAGGAGTCCGGCACCCCGTAGGAGCCGCCTTGCGGCTGGTAACCGGGCTGGCCGTAGCCCTGCTGGCCGTAACCCTGGTGCTGGCCGTAAGCCTGCTGGCCGTAGCCCTGCTGGCCGTAACCCGCTTGCTGACCGTAGCCGGGCTGGCCGTAGCCGGGCTGCGCGTACCTAGTCTGCTCGTAGCCCGGCTGCTCGTAGCCCGGCTGGCCGTAGCCCGGCTGCCCCGCTCCTTGCTGCCCCGACCCCGGCTGCTGGTAGCCGGGCGGCGGGTAACCCGGGTACCCCTGCTGCTGGTCATCCGGTGGCGGATAGCCGCCGGGCTGCCCGGACGGGCTGTAGGGACCGCTCACGTTTTACCTCCGAACCCCGTGGCAAAAGCCCAATCATAACGACAGAGCTGATTCTTTATTGGTTTTAAGGTTCTGCGCAGGAAATTGACAGCTTTGAGACCGGTGGTCGCCTGCGGTGAGCCAAATGTCGGGACCTGGGGGTTGCGGCGCTACTGTGTTTCCGGCGCTGGCGGCGCGGCCCCTGTGAGCACAGATGCGCCCGGGTCGCGCCGGCACCGTATTTGATTCGACTCGCCTCGATTTATCGGGGCGCCCGGCCTTGATAGCCTGCTAGCCGATCAGTACGTGAGTAAGGAGCCGCGATGAGCGACGACCACTGGCACCGGCCGCTGTTTCAGATCCGCGCCGGGGAGCTGACCGGCGACACCGGCCAGACCTCGGGGATGACCCGGTGGGAGGCGGTGTCGGGGAAGTCAGTCGGGGCGGAGAAGCTGTGGATGGGGCAGACCCACGTCGCCGCGCGGGCCAAGTCCGGCAACCACCACCACGGCGAGGCCGAGACCGCGATCTACGTGGTCTCGGGCACCCCCGCCTTCGTTTTCGCCGAGAACGGCCAGGAGATCCGGCTGGAGGCCAAGCCGGGCGACTACATCTTCGTCCCCCCGTATGTCCCGCACCGGGAGGAGAACCCGGGCGATGCCGAGGCGATCGTGGTCATCGCCCGCAGCAGCCAGGAGGGCATCGTGGTCAACCTGGAGAGCCTGTGGCCGCCGGAGCCGCCCGCCTGACGCCCGCGTGACCCGGAGCGGCCGCCGCGGAAGGACCTAGCTCACCAGGCGCTCGGGCCGACGGACAGCACCGGCTCCAGCTCGTTGCGCAGCGTCTCGAGGAAGCCGACGACCTCGGCCGCGACCGAGCGGTGCTGCAGGTCGTTCAGGACATCGTGGTGCGCGCCGTGCACGACGGCGAGCCGGCCCCGGCTCAGTGCCTTGGCGGCCCGCTCCAGTGCCGGGCGATCCGCCAGCGGGTCGGCGTCGCCGACCAGCAGCAGCTGGGGGAGGTCCGCGACCTCGGCGTAGGCAGCGTCCAGCAGGTCGTCCCACACCGCTTCGGTCAGCGCACCGCGCCGCAGCGCGGCGTCGGCGTTCAGCACGCCCCGGTGCACCGGACAGTGCGAGCGCACGTCGAGTTCGGCGTCCCAGTCTCCGCCGGCCCGGGCGCCGCGACCGGGCAACCCCGCCAGCACGGCGCCCTGGGGCGACCAGGCGGCATCCGGGCCCAGCCGCGCCAGCAGCGCCGCGATCCCGGCCGCCCCCAGGTCAGACCCGATCAGCACCAGCGGGCGGGGCAGACCGTCAGCCACGTCGCCGGCCACGTCGCCGGCCGCCGCGGACAGGTCCCGGGCCAGCTGATCCAGGAACGCCGCGGCGTTCCCGGCCCCGGCGGGCGGCGCGATGACGCGCACGCGGTAGGCGTCGAAGGCCAGTCGCGCGCCGAGCCGCTGGTAGGTGGCCGGGGTCTCGCCCCGGCCGGGCACGACGATCACGGTGCCCCTGGTCCGCAGGCCCTCGGGGGCGAAGTAGTCGGCGCTCTGGGTCATGTCAGGCTCCTGCCAGCTCAGGTGCCGGCGCGGCCTGCGTCGCCGGCTTCCAGCCGAGTGCGGGCGCCACCTCGGTCGCGATCAGCTCCAGGGCGCGGATGGCCGCGTCATGGTCTGGCACCGCCGGGTTGAACTGAGTGATCAGGTCGGTGGCGACCGGCAGTACCTTCTCCCTCCGCAGCTCCTCGATGACCTCGTCCGGGTGGCCGTAGAAGCAGTTGAAGCGGCGCAGCGCTTCGGCTTGGCCGATGCCGTCGGGGAAGGCGCCGCGCAGGGCGAACTTCTGCGCCGCCGCGTGCACGTCCGCCGCGATCTGGTCCAGCGCGGTCCTCCTGTCCTTGGCCGGGAACACGAACCGGGACAGCCCGATCCGGGGAGCTCGCGGCTGGTCCCACCGGGCCAGGAAGGCGTCGGCCCAGGGCCGCTGCACCTCATCGGTCGGCTCGTCGTAGCCGTAAGCGGCCCGGTTGAGGAGCAAGTTGGAGCCGGCTGCGGCCGCGTACTGCGCGCCCGGCGCGCTGAACACCCCTTGCCAGAGCCTCATCGTCCAGTCACCGGGCGGCGGCTGAACCTTGAAGCCCTGCGGCCCGATCTCCTGGCCGGCCAGGGCGCGGCGCAGTACCTCCAGCCCCTCCGTGGTCAGCTCGCGCTTGCGGGCGACGTCGGCGCCGAACGCGCTGTACTCCACCTCGCTGGCACCGCTGCCGACGCCGATCTCGACCCGGCCGCCGCTCAGTGTGTCGACGACGGACAGGTCCTCGGCCAGCCGGACGGGATTCTCCAGCGGCAGGATCGTGATCGCGGTGGACAGCTTGATCCGCTTCGTGCGCGCGGCGGCGTGGGCCAGGAAGGTCCACGGCGACGGCAGCCCGCCGCCGCCCAGCGGTGCATGGTGCTGGGCGACCCACCCGACATCGAAGCCGAGCTCGTCGGCGACGACGAACAGTTCCTGGGCGTTGCGGTAGGTGGCAGCGAGGTCGCCCCGGCCTTGGACGTGAGTCAGGAAACCGAGCCGGAATCTCGGCTGGTCAGAGAGCTGGGTCATGCTGGTGCCTTTCGATGATCGAGGGGGCAGCCGCCCGCGGCCAGTGCGCCGTCAGCCGCTGCACCGGCCGCCTCAGGCGTCCGCGAACGCGGGCTGGCGGCTGTAGCGGTTGACCGGGAACGGCACGCCCAGGTTGCCGCGCAGGGTGTCGGCCTCGTACTCGGTCCGGAAGAGCCCGCGCGCCTGCAGGATCGGCACCACGGTCTCGATGAAGTACTCGAGGTCCTCGGTGAGCCGGAACGCCAGGTTGAGGCCGTCCATGGCGCCGGCCTCGAACCAGGCCGCGATGGTGTCGGCGACGGTCTGCGGCGAGCCGGTGAACGGGCCGGGCTTGTACTGCGACACCGCCTCGACGGCCTGCCGCAGCGTCCAGCCGTTGTCTTTCGCCCGCTGGACGAGGTCGGCCCCACGGCGTCCGCCGCGTTCGGTCAGGTGGGTCAGGTCCGGGAACGGGGCGTCCAGGTCGTGCTGGCTGAAGTCGTAGGCGCCGAACGCCCGGCCGAGGAACGCCAGCTTGCGGTCGAAGTCGTTGTCTTCCTCGAAGATCTCCCGCGACCGGGCCCGCGCCTTCTCATCGGTGCTGGCCACGACCGGGCTGCCGTTGGGGAGGATCACGATGTGGCCGGGGTCGCGGCCGAGGGCCGCGGCCCGCGGCTTGACGTCGGTGTAGTGCTCGCGCGCCGACTCGAGCGACTCGCCGGGAGCGAAGATCCCCTCGGCCACGTGGGCGGCGAGGTTGCGGCCGTCCTCCGAGACCCCGGACTGGAAGATCACCGGCTGTCCCTGCCGGGAACGCGACAGGTTCAGCGGGCCCGGCGACCGTGAAGTGCTCGCCGACGTGATTCAGGGCGTGCAGCTTCGCCGGGTCGAGGAAGACCCCCCGCTCGACGTCAGCGGGGAAGGCGTCGTCCTCGTAGGAGTCCCACAGTCCCCGGGCCACCTCGACGAACTCCAGCGCGCGGCCGTAACGCGTCGCGTAGTCCAGGTGCTCGTCCAGCCCGAAGTTCTTCGACACCTGCGAGTCGAAGCTGGTCACCACGTTCCACCCGGCCCGGCCGTTGCTGATGTGATCGAGCGAGGCGAGCCGGCGGGCCAGGTTGAACGGCGAGTTGTAGGTCGAGCTCGCCGTGGCGACGAGCCCGATGTTGGTGGTGTGCGTCGCCACGGCCGACAGCAGGGTCAGCGGCTCCAGCCGGTTCAGGTAGTGCGCCGGGTAGGTGGCGTTGATGAACTGGCTGTCGACGATGAAGAACGCATCGAACAGCCCGCTGCTCGGCCAGCTTCGCCTGCCGGATGTAGTAGTTGATGTCGATGCTGGCGTTCTTCGCGACCCGGGGGTCCTTCCACAGGCCGTCTTGGCCCGGGCCACCGACCCCGTACGGGTGCAGGCCGAAGTGAAGCTTGCGGGGCATTGGGGTTCTCCTCGTTCTCCCGCCGCGGCGGGACCGAATGGCGCGTCACTGGATGCGGCCGGCGTGGCCGGCATGGGGCCAGCACCTTCTCTACTATACCTAGCGAATTAGTAGACAATAATCACAATTCGTGATGTGTCCTGATCGCGAAGCGTCATTGGACATCGGCCGCCGGGCCTGGCGGGGTTGTCTTGACGGCCACGCCGGCCCGGGCCGGGTCAGTGGGTGTGGGCCGGGTCGGTCAGCTTGAACGCCAGCCGGCCGTGGGCGTAGGCCGCGCCCGCGCGCAGGGCCGCGGCGACCCACGCCGCCTCGGCCAGTTCGCCCGGTGTCGCGCCGGCCTTGACCGCGTTGTTGCTGTGGGCGTCGATGCAGTAGGCGCACTGCGTCGTCAGGGCCACGCCGAGCGCGATCAGCTCCCGGTACTTCAGCGGGATCTCCCGGCCTTCGGGCGCGAACACCGCGGCGTCGAATGCGCCGAAGGCCGCCAGGATGTCCGGGGTCTGCTCCTTGTAGACGCGGGTGTAGGCGCGGTCTTCTGGCTCGAGGTACGCAGTCATCAGGGGGCTCCTTTGGCCTGGGGTCGGGGTCACGCCGGGTGTCGGTGGACTGAGGTTGCCCCGGCGCCGGACCGGGGCTGACGGTCAGGCTACTCGCGACCCCGGCGGGTGGGCCATGAGAGAATTCTATAGCATGTCTATCGACTTACTAGGAAATGATCACGTTTGGTGATGACTTGTCATAGCGAACTGGCGTTGGACATCCGCCGCGGTGGCTGGGCAACCTTGTCGCAGGGCCGAGCTGACCGCGGTGCGCGAGCGCCGCCGCCGGCCGGCTGCGGGTGTGGCGGCGGCAGTAGCTGCCTGCCTGCCGTCCTCACGGACACCCCCGTCCCAGCGAAAATGATCTCGAGGAGACTCCCCGGTGAAGCTGTTCGACCGACGCTTTCGAAGGCGCCGTGCACGTAGTGCCGATCGCCGCCATGTTCGCTGCCGCGCTGCTGGCCGCGATGCACGAGTTCGTCCGGCGCCGGTTCCTCGGCCAGCGGATCGAGCGGTGTATCCTCCGTCACCGCGGCCGACAGCGGTGTCATCAACTGGGCGTACACACAAGACCAGCCGAACTGGGACCCGGTGGTCGTCGGCGCGACTTCGGCCACGCAGCTGCTGTCCACCATCTACGAGCCGCTGTTCACCCTGACGCCCAGCGGTACGATCGCCCCCGCCCTGGCTGAGTCGTACCAGTACAACAAGGCCGGCAACGCGGTCACGATCACGCTGAAGTCCGGACTGAAGTTCCAGGACGGCTCGCCGGTGAATGCCGCCGCGGTGGTGTTCAACGTCAACCGGATCAAGACCCAGACGAACTCGGCCCTGAAGGCGCTCTGGCAGGACGTGGCGTCGGCCACGGCGCTCGACGATACCCACGTGCTGCTGAGGCTCAAGAGCGTCGACTACCAGATCCCGTACATCCTCGCGAACCGCTCATCGCTGCTGGCCAGCGAGCAGGCGGCGAAGAACCCGGACAAGCTGAACACCCAGCTTCCGGTCGGGGCCGGCCCGTTCAAGGTCGTCGGCTACACGCCGGGCTCGGAGATGACCGTCGAGAAGTACGCCGGTTACTGGGACGCCAAGGACATTCACGTCCAGACCGTGCACATCTTCCTGTCCGTCGACCCGGCCACCCTCCTGCAGGGTCTGCAGACCGGCCAGTACAACTTCGCCCCGGGCCTGCCGGCCCAGGACGTCAAGGGGGCCGAGGCGGCCGGCCTGAACGTCTCCACCAGCGCCACCCACGGCTGGGGAGTTGAGTTCCTGAACCTGAACATCAACCAGGCGCCGTTCAACAACCCGCACGTCGTCAAGGCTGTTGCAGTACGCGATCAACCGCCAGCAGCTCGTCTCGCAGCTCACCTTTGGCCTGGGAACAGCCGGCCTACCAGGAGGTGCCGACGGTCTCGCCGCTGTACAACCCCGCGCTGAACAGCAGTGTTTTCCCGTACGACCCCGCGCTGGCCAAGCAGGAGCTGAAGGAAGCGGGGATCGCACCCGGGTCGCTGACGATCGAGCTGGACTTCCTGGGAAGCCTGAGCGCTCCGGCCGAGCTGGTCCAGCAGCAGCTGGCGGCCGTCGGCATCAACCTGAAGCTCGTCTCCCAGCAGGTCAACCAGTTCTACGCCGGCTTCTACGCCAACGCGCAGGGCAAGAAGACCGACTCGTTCACGCTGTACGGCTGGGTCGGCCGCGACTCCAAGCTGGCCTCGCTGGACGACCAGTTCAGCTCGACCGGCATCCTCAACCTGAGCGCGCCCACCACCTCCGCCGGGTACACCGCCGCGCGCGACAAGGTCCGGGAGACCCCGCTGACCTCGCCTGACTACCAGTCGGTCCTGCAGGCCGCGGAAGTGGAGGCGGTGGAGGGCGGCAGCAACATCTTCCTCTACAGCACCCCGAGCATCTACGCCACGGCGAAGGGCTGGTCCGCCTTCCCGGCGATCGACGGCTCGTTCCGCTGGAACGGCCTGACCGTCACCAGTTGACCCGCGCACGACCGAAGGGGAGCCCACGATGCCGATAACCGATGCCGAGGCGACACCACGCGACGAGGTGCACACCGCCGGCGACGCCGGCGCTGCGCGGGGACCTGTCGATCTTCCTGGCGACACCCGCGACCGCCGACCCCTACCAGACCTACGTCGAACGCGTTCGAGTCGGTCGAGCTGGCCGAGGAGCTCGGCTACGGCTTCGCCTGGGTCGCCGAGGCCCACTTCAGCTCGAACTTCGGCATCCCGGCCGCGCTGCCGTTCCTGGCCGCGGTGACGCAGCGCGTCAGCCGTATCGCCCTCGGCACGGCCGTCATTCCCGCTCGCCTTCGACGTCCCCTTGCGCCTGGCCGAGAGCGCGGCACTGGTCAACGTCCTGACCCGCGACCGGCTCGAGCTCGGCGTCGGCAAGGGCAACCCGCGGGGGTCGGAGGATGCTTACCGCGCGTTCGGCCTCAACGAGGGCGACCGCAACCAGCTCTTCGCCAAGTCGCTCGAGGCACTCAAGGTCGCGCTGCACGGGCAACTCGACCTGAGCGACCACGCTGTCAGCCTCTACCCGCCGGCCGGCGACGCTGCTCGACCGGATCTGGCAGGCGACGGGGGATCACGCGACGGCGGGCGCCGCCGGCGCCGCCGGTGACGGGCTGCTGCTCTTCCGCACGACGCCCGACGGCGTCGCCGGCGACGTCCAGTCGCTGCTGATCGACAGCTACCTGCGTGATTTCGACCAGAGCGGGACCGAGCCGCGCATCGGCGTCTCCCGCTCGCTGCTGCTGGCTGACTCGCGGAGCGAGGCGGTCCGGATCGCCGTCGAGCATTACGCGTCGGCCGATCGCGACAGCCCGTTCCGGCCGCCAAGCCTGGATGCGGCGTCGGTCGAGGCGTTCCTGCGCAAGTCGGACGTCTACTTCGGCCCGGTCGACGACGTCGTCGAGGCCCTGAACAACGACACGGCCGTCACCCGCTCGACCAACTACCTGTTCAACACGCCGTTCTACGCCGCCGGGACAGCGCAGTTCCGCGAATCGCTCGCCGTCATCGCCACCGAGGTCTATCCCCGGGTGCGGCGAATCCCCGACGCGCTGCGGGTACGCAGCGAGGCCCCCGGGAGCTAACCCGACATGACCGCCATCACCCACCCTCCCGCCGCGCCCGCCGCCGGCCGCCCGGGACGCGACTCGCGCGGCGCCGCGGTCGCGCTGCGCCTGCGGCGATTGCTCGTCGCGATCGGACGAATCGCTGACGTCCCTCATCCCGGTGTTCCTGCTCGGCTCGCTGTTCACCTACGCGCTCGGCGCGCTCAGCGGCCTGACTCCGGCCTACCTGCAGCTCGGCGAAGGCGCGACGCCCAGTGCGATCAAGGCGCTCGACCAGCAGTGGGGGCTGAACCGCCCCTTCTTCGTGCAGTACTTCAGCTGGCTCGGTCACGTGCTGACCGGTGACTTCGGCAACAGCTGGATCAACAGCTTTCCCGTCACCCAGCTGCTCGCCAATCGCGCGATCATCTCCATTTCCGCCGCCGGCGTGGCCCTGCTACTCGGCGTTGTCTTCGGCTTCGGGCTCGGGGCGCTGGCCGTGCGCTTCCAGTCCACCTGGATCGACCGCGTCATCACGGTCTTCACCTCAACGATCTCGGTGATGCCGCCGTTCATCGTCGGCATCGTGCTCATCGACGTGTTCGCCGTCGAGCTCCGCTGGCTGCCGTCGTCGGGCTTCATGCCGCTGACGTCCGGCTTCGGGTCCTGGTTCAGTCACATCATCCTCCCGGCGCTCGCGCTGAGCTTCGACACGATCGCGGACGTCGCCCGGCAGCTGCGGGTCGGGCTGGTGACCGCCAAGCGCCAGAACTACGTCACCGGCGCGGTTGTCCGCGGCCTGAGCGGGCGCCGGGTCTTCTTCGTGCACACGCTGCGCAACGGCATCGGCCCGGCGGTCGCGGTCCTGGGCCTCAAGTTCCCCAACCTGCTCGGCGGCGCCGTCGTCACCGAGGCCATCTTCCAGCTCTCCGGCTACGGCCAGTTCGCCGCCCAGTCCGCCATCAAGGGCGACGTGCCCTCGGTGCAGGCGGTCCTGGTCGTCTCGGTGGTGCTGGTCGTGCTGTTCAACCTGCTGGTCAACATCATCTTGGCGCGGCTGATCCCGACGTCGGCTTCCCGGGGGCTCTGATCATGATCAAGAACGTGTGGCGCCTGACCAGCGGGCGCATCGCGATCGTGCTGCTCTCCGTCATCTTGTTCCTCGCGGTCTTCGGCCCGCTGCTGTCGCCCTACGCACCCAACGACACGGTCGGCCCCCAGCTGACCGGGCCGAGTTCCCAGTTCCTGCTCGGCACCGACTACATCGGCCGCGACGTGCTCTCCCGCATGCTCACCGGCGCGGGGCTGAGCGTCCTCGGCGCGCTGCTCGTCGCGGCCATCGCGCTGGTGTTCGGCGCGCTGCCCGGCGTGCTCTCCGTCTACCTGGGGAGGGTGTTCGAGTGGATTTCGCTGCGCGTCATCGACACCTTGATCGCGCTGCCGTTCCTCGTCTTCGCCGTGGCCATGACCGCGCTGCTGGGCAACGGCGTCTTCCAGGCCCTGTTCGCCGTCGGCTTCCTGCTGGCGCCCGTCTTCTACCGGGTCTCGCGCTCGGCCACCCTGTCCGTGGCGAACTCGCAGTACGTCGAGGCAGCGATCCTCTCCGGCGCCTCCACCTGGTGGGTCGTGCGCAAGCACGTCTGGAACAAGGTCACCCCGCCGATCGCGATCTCGCTGTCGACCACCATCGGTCTCGGGCTGGTCGTCATTTCCTCGCTGACGTTCCTGGGGATCGGCGTCAGCCCGCCCCAGGCGACGTGGGGCGGCATCCTGGCGACCGATCTGGAGTACATCGCGCTGCAGCCGTGGGCGCCGGTCGTGCCGATCGCCCTGATCCTCATTGTCCGTGCTCGCCTGCAACCTGCTGGCCGACGCGGTGCGCGACACCGCCGGCGAAGCCGGCCGTCAGCTGCTCAACGCGCAGGCGGCGAAGAAGGCGGACAAGAAGGCCGCCCGCCTCGAGCCCGGCAACCCCCTGCTGGCCGCGGCCGCGGGGACGCCGGGCACCACGCCCGCCGCCGGAAGCACCGGCTGCGCCGGACGCTCGCCGGCCAGCCGGAGGTCGTGCTGGACGTGCGGGACCTGCGGATTGTGAACACCGTCGGCCACGCCGACCTGGTCAGGGGCTGAGTTTCTCGCTGCGCCGCGGCCAGACGCTGGGCATCGTCGGGGAGTCCGGCAGCGGCAAGACCCTCACGATCCGGGCCGTGCTCGGCATCCTGCCCACGCAGCTGGAGCAGGCGGGCGGCACGGTCGCAGATCCTGGGGCGGCGAACGGCTGACTTCAGCAAGCAGGACTGGCTGGACGTCCGGGGCAACAACATCTCGGCCGTGTTCCAGGACCCGGGCTCATACCTGAATCCGTCCATCTGGCTGGGCAAGCAGGTCGCCGAGGTGCTGCGGGTCAAGAAGAAGCTGTCCCGGGCGGCCGCCAAGGCCGAGACACTGCGCCTGTTCGAGGCGGTCCACCTGCGCGAACCGCACCTGGTCTACGAGCAGTACGTCCACGAACTGTCCGGCGGCATGCTCCAGCGCGTGCTCATCGCCGCGGCGATCGCCCTCGGGCCGGACATCCTCATCGCCGACGAGGCGACGACCGCCCTGGATGTGACCGTGCAGGCCGAGATCCTGGACCTGCTGCAGGAGCTGCGGGAAACCCAGGGGCTCTCGCTCGTGCTGATCTCCCACGACCTGGCGGTCATCGCCCAGCTTCAGCGACGAGGTGCTCGTGATGCGGTCCGGCGCGGTGATCGAGCAGGGCCCGCCAGCCAGGTCCTGCACCACCCGCAGCACGAGTACACGGAGCTGCTGATCACCGAGCACGAGCGCTTCGGCCTTGACCGATTCCTCGACTCCGACCTCCAGGAGGCTTCCGTTGGCTGACACCGTGCGCTCTGACACCGTGCTGTCTGGCACCGGGTCGCCTGACACGGCCCCGCTGCTCGACGTCAGCGGCATCGACGTGCACTACGGCAAGCGGCGGAACAAGCGCCAGGTCCTGTCCGCGGTCTCGCTTCAAGTCCGGGCGGGCGAGATCGTCGGGCTGATCGGCGAAAGCGGCTCGGGCAAGTCGACGGTCGCCCGCGCGGTCATCGGCCTGGCCCCGGTCACCGCCGGGCAGATCACGGTCGCCGGCCAGGAGGTGACCAGGTTCCGCCGCACTCAGTGGCGCAGCTTCCGGCGGCGCGGTTTCGTGCAGTACGTCTTCCAGGACCCGCTGCGCTCGCTGGATGCGGACGAGCTGATCGGCGATTCGATCGCTGAGCCCCTGCGCATCACCCGCGCTGGTTCGCGCGCTGAGATCGATCAGCGGGTCAGGGAGTACGCGGCGCGGGTACGGCTGGACGAGGAACTGCTGGCCCGCTTCCCGGCCGAGATCTCGGGCGGGCAGCGGCAGCGGGCCGCCGTCGCGCGGGCCCTGGTGACCGAGCCCAAGCTGCTGATCCTCGATGAGCCGGTCAGCGCCCTGGACGCCGCCAACCGGGTCCAGGTGCTCGGCGGATTCGCCGGGCTGCGTTCCGAGGGCATCGCGATGCTCTACATCTCGCACGACCTCGGCTCGGTCGCTGGTATCTGCGACCGGACCGCGGTGCTCTACCAGGGGCGGATCGTCGAGTACGGGCCGACCGCCGAGATCGTCAGGAACCCGCAGCATCCCTACACCCGCCTGCTGGTCGGCTCCGCGCCGACGCTGCACGGCACGCCCATCGGACGGCAGACCCGCGCCCAGCTCCGGGCCGGCCTGACAGCGGAGGCGTCATGAGCCAAACCCTCACCCCGGTCGATTCCCCGGCGTACGCTGCGGCCTGGATGGCCGCCCGGCAAGCCAGAGAGCAGCAGCGGCGCCGCCCCGACGGCTTCTTGTCCTACGCGGGTTTCCACAAGCTCGCCGCGGCTCCGGCGAGCTTCGAGGGCATCCCCGGCCGCTGGAGCACCGGGGCTGGCGGACCGCGGGTGCAGCTCTCCGCGGGTGAAGAGCTGCTGGTGGACGGGCGGGTCGTCACCGGGTCGCACCAGTTCGCCCTGGTGGCGGAGCGGGAGTTCCGCCGAGCCGCCTCCGCCGGCGAGGTGATCCTCGAGCTGTCCAAGCGGGGCGGCCAGGACCTGCTCCGCCCCATCGACCCCGCCTTCGGCCGCCGGCAGATCGACGCCTACGACCACACCCCGGCCTACGATCCCGACCCGCGGTGGGTCGTTGAGGGACAGTTCGTTCCCTTCGACCCGGTCCGGCCCACGCCGATCGACGCCACCATCGGCGGCATCGTCCACTCCCATCTCGCCGTCGGCGAGGTCGTGTTCACCCTCGACGGCGCCGAGCAGCGTCTGCTCGTCATCGCCCGGGACGGCCAGCAGGCCGGCGTGGCCGGCAGGGGGACCGTCCTGTTCAAAGACGGCACCGGTGGCCTGACCACCGACCCGCAGGGCCGGTCGCTGCCGGTCTCGTTTCCCGCCGGGGCCGGCCCGGTGACGCTGGACTTCAACTACGCCCAGAACCTGCAGCGCCCCTACACCGCGTTCGCGCCATGCCCGCTGCCGCCGGCGCAGAACACCGTGACGGCCGCGATCGAGGCCGGCGAGCGGCTGCCGGTCTTCACCCGCTGAGCACCAGGCGAAGGGAGACGGGTCATGGACCTCGAGCTGGCATCGAAGCGCGCCATCGTGACCGGGCGGCGCCGGGGCATCGGGAGGGCCGTCGCCGCGGCTCTCGCCGCCGAGGGGGCGCACGTGGTGATCGCTTCCCGTGACGGAAGTGGCGGCGGTCACCGTCCCGCTCAGACGGCGAGTGGCTGCTCCGAGGCGTCCGGCTGGCCGGCCTGGTCGGTGATCAGCCGGCGCACGGCGTCGGCGACGCACTGCACGACCTGTGCGGCCACCCCGTGGCGGGACCAGACGGTGAGTTCGAGTGGCACCCCGCGCGGCAGGTCGTGGCGGGGGACGAGCCCCGCGGGAGTCTGGCCGAGGGTCGCCATCAGCGCCACGCCGGCCCCCGCGGCGACGGCGGCATGGACCCCGGCCAGCTGCGGCGCCTCGGCGGTCACGGTCGAGGAGATGCCGTAGGCGGCCAAGGTCTCCAGGGCGCGGGTGCGCAGGACACAGGGGTCGTCGAAGGCGACCAGCGGCAGCGGCCGGTCTTTCGGCGGTTGCCAGCCGGGCGCGGAATACCAGGTCAGTTCCAGCTCGCCGACGCGGACAGCGCGCGGGTCGGCGGCCGGGCCGAGCAGCAGCGCCAGGTCCACGCGGCCCGCCGCCAGCCCCTCGCGCAGCTGCGTGCCCCGGTCGATGCGGAGCCGGACCTCGTAGTCAGCCAGCGACTGTTCCAGGTCGGCCGCCAGCGCGGGCAGCAGCTGCGCGGCGGCGTGCTCGGTGGAGCCGATCACCACCGTCTCCGGCGTCTCCATCCCGAAGCTGTGCAGGGCATCATCGTGCAGGGCGAGGATGCGCCGCGCGTACCCGAGCAGCTGCTCGCCGTCCTTGGTGAACTTCGAGCCGCGGCCGGAGCGCTCAACCAGCGGACGGCCGACCGCGGACTCCAGCCGTCGCACGTGCTGGCTGATCGCGGCCTGGCTCAGATGCAGGACGGCGGCGGCGCGCAGGAAGCCGCCGTTGTCAGCGACCGCGACGAAGCTGCGCAACGGCGCCACGTCCAAGATCCGATTCATGCCCACCACCGGGACTTACTCGACATTGATTGCTGCTGCTGATCGGTCGTCATCGCCAACCGTCGCTGGACATCGAGTATTCCGACCGGCAAACTGGAAATAGTGGATGAGGCCTTCCGCCAACCTGCCCCGGAGTGACCCGATGCCTGCACGTCCCCGCCAGCTCAGCTGGGGCCGGTTGACCCACCAGCCTACTTCGGCCGCGCCCCTCGGCCTGCCCTTCTGTGGCTGGACAGGACATCCCGGTCGACGCCAGCGTGAACGTCCACTGGTACATCGAGCAGGCCCGGCTGGCCGAGGAGGCCCGGTTCGACCTGATCTTCATCGTCGACAGCCAGTTCATCAACGCCGATTCCCCGCCGCACTACCTGAACCGGCTGGAGCCGGTGACGCTGCTGTCGGCCCTCGCGATCGCCACCACCCACCTGGGCCTGGTCGCCACCATGACCACCTCCTACAACGACCCGTTCAACCTCGCCCGGCGGCTGGCGTCCCTGGACCTGATCTCTGGCGGCCGGTCCGGCTGGAACGTCGTCACCAGCGGCGACGCGGGCGCCGCGGCCAACTTCTCCCGCGACGAGCACTTCGACTACGACACCCGCTACGCCCGTGGCCTGGAGTTCGTCCGGGTCGCCCAGGGGCTGTGGGACTCCTACGAGGCGGACGCGTTCCCGCGCGACCGGGCCAGCCGCACGTTCCTCGACCCGTCCCGGCAGCACACCCTGAACCACCGGGGTGAGCACTTCCAGGTCGCCGGGCCGCTGAACGTCGCCCGGTCGCCGCAGGGCCACCCGGTCATCTTCCAGGCGGGCGACTCCGAGCAGGGCCGTGACCTGGGTGCGGCCATTGGCGAGGGAATCTTCACCCACGCCGCCTCGGTCGAGCAGGGCCAGGCGTTCTACAACGACCTGAAAGGCCGCGCCGCCGCCAAGGGCCGTGACCCGGAGGGCATCATCATCATGCCCGGCGTGTCGGTCTACGTCGGCGACACCGACGCCAGCGCGCGCGAGATCGAGCGTGAGCTGCAGACCAGCGACCGTGACTTCGACCGGGCGCTGGCTGAGCTGGGCCGCCCGTTCGCCTGGCACGACTTCCGCCGCTACGACCTGGACGCGCCGTTCCCGCAGGAAGCGCTGAAGTACGCCGAGCGCGGCTTCCGGACCAACGCCGAGCAGATCGCCCGGCTGGCCCGGGACAACGGCTACACCCTGCGGCAGACGGTCGAGTTCATCTCGGCCCCGCGCCCGACCCCCTTCGCCGGGGCCCCGGCGACGGTGGCGGACCAGATCCAGCACTGGTTCGAGGCGCGCGCCCTGGACGGGCTCAACATCCACATCGGCCATCCCAGCCAGTGGCACCGCTTCCGCGCCGAGGTCGTCCCGATCCTGCAGGAACGCGGCCTCGTCCGCACCGAGTACGAGTCGTCGACGCTGCGCGGCAACCTCGGCTTGCCGGTCCCGGAGAACCGCTACACCCGGGCCCGCGCGCAGGACCCGGCCTTGCTCGTGCGCTGAGCCGGCTGGCCTCACCGTAATCAGCCCGAACGGGGGCGGCCGCCTCGTCCCGCCCGCTGCTCGCGACAGGGCGGCGCCCCGGGGTCAGCCGAGCTCGTGCCCGGCGGTGCTGTCGACGTGGCCGGGGATCTCGCCCTCGTGCCGGTCACCGGTGGTCACCGTGCCCGACGGCTCGAACATCAAGATGGCGCCGCCGGGCGAGGACGGCTTGTGCTCGGTGCCCTTGGGCACGACGAAGATGTCGCCCGCCCGCAGCGAGACGGTGCGCTCCCCGTCCGGCTCGCGGAGCGAGACCTCGAAGGCCCCGTCGAGGACAAGGAAGAATTCGTCGGTGTCGTCGTGCACGTGCCACAGGTGCTCCCCGCGGGCATGGGCGATGCGGACGTCGTAGTCGTTGACCCGGCCGACGATCCGTGGGCTGTAGACGTCGCTGAACGAGGCGAGGGCGGCGTGCAGGTTGATGGGTGCGTGTGCCATACCGGCCAGCATTCCCGAACGAAGGGGCGCGGGTCCACCAGCGGTGGCTCCCGCCACCGCGAGATGCGATTATTGGTACATGTCACTTCAGCTGACCGACATCTGGCGGTACCCGGTCAAATCCTGCCGGGGGGAGCAGCTGCCGCAGGCCCACGTCGAGCCGTGGGGACTGGCGGGCGACCGCCGCTGGATGGTGGTGGACGATGCAGGCGACCCGGTGACGGCCCGCGAGTACCCGCGCATGCTGCTCATCGAGCCGCGCGTCAGCGCCGGGTACATCAACCTGGCCAGCCCCGGCCTGGCCGACCTGACGATCCCGGTGCCGTCCGGGGACGAGCTCGTGCCGGTCCGGGTGTGGGCGGCCAGCCTGGACGCCTCGCCCGCCGGGGACAAGGCGGACGCCTGGCTCACCGAGATCATCGGCAAGCCGGTGCGGCTGGTGTACCTGGACGACCCCACCCGGCGGCCCCCCAACCCCGACTACAGCCTGCCCGGCGACCGGGTCTCGCTCGCCGACGGCTACCCGCTGCTGCTGACGACCGAGGAGTCGCTCGGCGCGCTCAACGACTGGATCGCCGAGGGGCCGCGGGCAGACGAGGGCCCGCTCCCGATGCGCCGGTTCCGGCCGAACGTCGTCATGTCCGGCGCCCCCGCGTGGGCCGAGGACGACTGGCGGCGGCTGCGGATCGGCCCGGCCACGTTCCGCAACGCCAAGGGCTGCGACCGCTGCGTGATGACGACGGTCGACCCGGACACCGCCGCCAAGGGCCACGAGCCGCTGTTCGCCCTGGCCAAGCACCGCCGCTGGGACAACAAGGTCTGGTTCGGGATCAACCTCATCCCCGACGACTCGGGGGCCGCCACCGTGATCCGCCCGGGGGACCAGATCGAGGTCCTCGACTAGGATTCCGGCCTGGCCGCGACTTCGTAGACGATTTCCAGGCCGTCTTCTTCGTCCCACTGTTCGCCGACCCGGGCGAAGCCGTACTGGGCGACCAGCGCGTAGGAGGCGGTGTTCCCGGGGCTGATGGTCGCGCGAACCACGCTGACGTGCGGTTCACGTGCCGCCCGCTCCAGCAGGGCCTCCAGGGCGGCCCGGGCGTAGCCGCGCCGCCGGCAGGCCGGGTCGACCGCGTAACCGATCTCGACCATCCCCGCGTCGTCGGGGGGACCGTGGTACCCGGCCCGGCCGACGGCGCGCTGCTCGTCCTCGGCCCAGATCACCCCGGTGACCCACCCGGCGCTGACCGGGTCCCGGCTGACCTGCTCGCTGCGCATGCGCCAGGTGCCGCGCCACTCCGGGGTGACGAAGTACTCCGTCAGCGGCACCGGGCTCACCGCGTTCGCCGCCGCCAGGTCCCCGTCGGCCAGCGCGCGGAACGCGGCGGCGGGCAAGTGCACGATGCGCACCGGCGGGGTGAAACGCGGGCGGGCCGGGCCCGGCGACTCTGCTGGCGTCATCCGGTAAGCATGCCATGTACGGCACCGCCTCCGGCGCCGGCCCGGATGACGTCGCGGCAACGGGGTAGCAGGCACCAGCGTGGTGGCGGTACTGGTGATCATCCTGGTCGTGGGGGTCGGCCTGCCCGCTGGGCTGGGCCTGTTCGCGCGGCGCAAGGCACTGCGGCCGTGGTCTCCCCGGTTCCGCCCACGCTGGTTCCCGCCGCCCGCGCGCTCGCGGAGCGGGTGCTAGCCGACCGGGTGCAGCCGCTCCGCCTCAGCCGCCAGCTGGGCTGGTTGCAGCTGGCGGGGTGCCTTGTCGCTGTCGCCTACGGGCTCTTCGTGGTCGCGACCGGATCGGGAGGCAGTCAGGCGGCCGGCAGCTTCGTGCTGGGGTATGCCGTCGTCTGGGGGGCCGGCGGGGTGGTGAACGCGATCATCGTCCCGCGCCGGGCCCGGGAACGCGCCCGGCGGGTGCTGGTGCTCACGGCTGACGACACCGGCCAGGCGGCCAGCCGCCATTGGCAATGAATTGCGCTTTCATTGCCAATGAAGAATCCTTAGCGGGAGCCGGAAGTCATTTGGCAAGTTTGCCAATCGCAACACAATGCGGCATTTCCGAGAATTAATTTGCTATTTCTCGTCACCGGCTTCATCCTGTCCTTAGTCACCCTGAGGAGGGATCGCGATAGAACAAGAGATAGAAGTCGACGTGCTCACCCGTGAGGAATGGGATGCCCTGTCCGAAGCCGAACTGGCGCGGCTGGGGCTGACCTATGAGGAACTCGCGGAGCAGGCACGCACCGGCGACTTCGGGTGCGAGGACGCGCGCTGGGTCTGGCTGGCCATCGGTGGACGCCGCTGAGCGGAGGCTGGGTCGACTCTCGCGGAGCTTCGCGGAGTCGATCCAGCATCTCCTCAACGCCACGATCTGCCACGACATCAGGATTTCAGCCGTCGCTGCGGACGATTCGGCTACCTTCGTGGTGGGGTTCAAAGTCTCCAGATCGGACGTTCGCGGTGCCCGCTTCCCGGTCGCGAGCAAACGCGGGAAGCCGTGGTCCTGGCTCAAGGTTGGGTATCGCCTGCGCCTGGATCCGGCCGAGGGCCATCTAATGGTCGAAGCCTCTTATGTGTCCGTCTACGTCGCGGATGAGGACGGGAATGCCCTGTGCCGACTGGACTACGAGCGCGATAAAGAAGGTTATCCCGAGTCGCATATCCAGGTGTATGGCGACTCGGAGGCGCTCGCGAGATGGCCCGGCGCACCCCCGCGCCAGCTGGAACGCCCGCATTTCCCGACCGGCGCCTCCGGGCGGCCATCCGGCGTGACCCGTGGACCGCCCTCGCGGTGCTCCGCGACCATGAAGTGGCCTAACTGGTCGAGTCAGCCGCCCTCGTTCGGGCTGATCTGATCCTCGAATTTCTCGGTCGGGTCAGCCCGCGAGCGCGGCGGCGAGGCCATTGAGCTGGAGCTGGGTGCCGCCCTGAAGGTGGGCGATGTCCTGGCGGCCGTCGCCCGCGTAGGCCAGCAGGGTGTACTGCTCGGTGTGCCGCAGCCGCGTCCCGGCGCCGCCGTCAAGGGCGGACAGCTCGACGGTGACCAGCGAGACCCACCGCCGCACCCCGTCCACGGCCAGCTCGTAGCCGAAGACGATGCGGGCGGCAGGCACGATGTCCCAGAACACCGAGCGGTACTCGATCAGCTCCTCGGTGCCGTCCACCCCGGACGGCGCGAACCGGCCGGTCGAGATCTCGACCCCGCCGGGCCGGAACTCCAGCTCGTGGCGGTGCCGGTCCGGATCGCCGGGGATCCGGAACCAGCGCCGCCGCAGGCCAGGCTCGGCGTAGGCGGCGAACACCCGCTCGGGGGGCAGCGCCAGGTCCCGCTCGACGGCGAAGGAGCCGGTCAGCGCGTCGCGGCGCTCGGTCCGGCTGCGCTCGCCGGTGGCCGCCATCGCGCCCGTCATCCAGCCGACCCGGTCGCGGTCGCCACGATCCAGGCCAGCACCAGGGCTTCCTCCTGCCAGGCGTCGTAGCGGCCGCTGCGGCCGCCGTGCCCGGCCTCCATCTCGGTCTTGAGCAGGAACGGGCCGCCCGAGGCGGTGGCCCGCAGCCGCGCGGTCCACTTAGCGGGCTCGTGGTACAGCACCCGGGTGTCGTTGAGCGACGTCAGCGCGAAGATCGCCGGGTAGGCGGCCGGGGTGATGTTCTCGTACGGGGTGTAGGACTTCATGTACGCGTACACCGCCGGGTCGTGCAGTGGGTCACCCCACTCCTCCCACTCGGTGACGGTAAGCGGCAGCGAGGGGTCGAGGATGGAGTTGAGCGCGTCCACGAACGGCACCTGGGCCACGATGCCGGCGAAGTCGGCCGGGGCCAGGTTGGCGACGGCGCCCATCAGCAGCCCGCCTGCCGAGCCGCCCCGCGCCACCAGCTTCCCGGCCGAGGTCCAGCCGGCCGTTACCAGGTGCCGGGCACAGGCCACGAAGTCGGTGAAGGTGTTCTTCTTCTCCAGCATCTTGCCGTGGTCGTACCAGGGACGGCCCATCTCGCCGCCCCCGCGGACATGCGCGATCGCGAACACGAAGCCGCGGTCGAGCAGCGACAGGCGGGTGATCGAGAAGCCGGGGTCGATGGAGATCTCGTAGCTGCCGTACCCGTAGATCAGGCACGGGGCCGAGCCGTCCCGCGGCGTCCCCTTGCGGCACACGACCGAGATCGGCACCCGGGTCCCGTCCGCGGCGACCGCCCATTCCCGGTACTGCTCGTAGTCGCCGGACGAGAACGGCACCCCGGCGGGCGACGGCAGCACCGGCTGCTGCTTGAGCATGGTCAGCGACCCCGTCGCCAGGTCGTAGTCGTAGACCGTGGACGGGGTGATCATCGAGTTGTAGCCCAGCCGGAACACGGTCTGGGTGTACTCCGGGTTCGCACCGGGGCCGACCGTGTAGATCGGCTCGGGGAAGGTGACCGGCCGCTCCGGCCCGGTACCCGACGGCGGCAGCACCGACAGGCCGGTCAGGCCGCCCCGCCGGTAGTACAGCAGCAGGCAGGACTCGAACGCGTCCACCCCGAGGAGCCGGGTGTCGGCCCGGTGCGGGATGACCGGCGTCCAGGCGGTGGTGTCCCCCTCGCCCGGCAGCGGCGCCGCCGCCAGCTCGAAGTTCTCGGCCCCGTCGTTGTGCAGGATAAGCAGCCGGTCCCCGGCCACCTCGACGTCGTACTCGACGCCCTGGCGGCGCGGCGCGACAACCGAGAACTCGCCCGCCGGGGTGGCCGCGTCGAGCATCCACAGCTCGCTCGTCAGCTTGGACGAAGTGCCGATCATCAGCCATTTGTCGTCGCGGGAGGTCCCGATGCCGAGCCAGAACTTCTCGTCGCTCTCCTCGAACACGACCACGTCGTCCGCCGTCTGGGTGCCGACGAGGTGGCGCCAGACCTGGTAGGGCCGCCAGGCTTCGTCCACGGTCACGTAGAACAGGGCCGACCCGTCGAGCGACCAGGCGCACCCGTGGGCGGTGTTCGGCACCTCGTCGGCCAGGGTCTGCCCGGTGACCAGGTCCTTGATTCGCAGGGTGTACCGCTCGTCGCCGGAGAAGTCGGTCGAGTAGGCCAGCCGCTTACCGTCGGGGGAGACGGAGAAGGCCCCCAGGGAGAAAAAGTTCTTGCCCTCGGCCAGCTGGTTGCCGTCGAGCAGGACCTCCTCGCCGTCGAGGGGCTTGCCGTCCTCCGGCATCGGCGGGGTGACCTCGCCGTCGCGCACCCGCCGGCGGCACTGGATGGAGTACTGCTGGCCCTCCACTGTGCGGGTGTAGCGCCACCAGCTGCCCTTGCGCACCGGCACCGACAGGTCGGTCTCCTGGGTCCGCGCCTTGATCTCGTCGAACACGGCCGTCCGGAGCGGGCCCAGGTGCCTGGTCTGCTCGTCGGTGTACGCGTTCTCGGCCTGGAGGTAGTCGATGACCTCGGGGTCCTTCGGATCGGCGAGCCAGGCGTAGGGGTCGGTGACCGTGTCCCCGTGGTAGGTGCGCGGGGTCGGAACCTGCTTCGCGATCGGGGGAGTCGGCACGGTGCTCATGACCGCAAAGTCTAGACGGGCGGCCGGCCGGGACGGCCGCGGAACCTACGGCGTCGGGCCGACCCCGCCGTTGGTCGGGTGGCCGCCGTTGAAGTGCATCATCGCCAGTGTCCCGGTCGCGATCGTGAGCCAGCGGGTCAGTGAGTTGCGCGGCAGCAGCGCCAGCGCGACCCACGCGACCGAGGAGTACCAGGGCAGCTGCCAGGGCGCCACCACCATCCAGGCGAAGGTGAGGGCGCAGGTGGCAGCGACCACCGTCGGCACGTCGGGCGACAGCCGCTTGTAGAGGTACCACGCCAGCAGCAGCATCAGCACCGGCCAGACGAAGCCGAATACGGTCGTCACCGACGCTTCCGCGTGGTTGCCGTAGTAGTGCTGCACCGTCACCTGAGCCAGCCGCCACAGGGTGGGCGAGATGACCTCCCGCGAGGCCGCCTTCAGCGGTTTCAGCACCGTCAGCCCATAGCTGAAGAAGTAAAGGCAGGACGTCGTCAGCGCGGCTGCCGCGGCGGTGCGGCCGAGCCGGGCCCAGGCCCGGTCGTGGATGAGCGGGATCGCGACGGCGACGGCGACGAAGGCGGCGTTGATCTTCAGGCCAGCCGAGAGCCCCACCATCAGCCCGACCGCCACGTCATGCCACGGCCGGGACGCCTTCCGGGCCATCACGATGGCGGCGATCGCGGCCAGGGCCAGGAACGCGTCCAGGTGACCGCCCATCACCAGCTCGACGATCAGCAGCGGGTTGGCGACCCAGAGCAAGACCGCCCGGACCGGGTTCTCAGCCGTCCGCATGAGGATGTAGCCGGTGGCCAGGAACGCGATCCCGACCATGATCATCAGCACCCAGATCGTGAGCCAGGCGGTGGGCCCGCCGATCTTCGCCGCCAGCAGCTGGATCCAGGTCGCCACCGGCCCGTAAACCGACGGCGTCCGCTGCCATTGGGGGCTGACGATCGGGGTGTAGCTGTTGCCCGCCGGGAGCATCGACGGGCTGAACGTGTAAGGGTTGTAGCCGAGGGCGGCGATGCGGCCGTAGGCCGCGTAGGAGGCGGTGTCGCCCGAGCCGACCGGGGTGATGTTCACCAGCACCGCGACCGTGGCCGCGGCCGCCGCGAAGACCCGCCGCGGCCGCGGTGACCAGCCGCGGCTGTTGGCCCACAGCATCATCGCCAGGCCCAGCGCGCACAGCGCGATCGAGGTGTACATGATCACGTTGGCCAGCACGTCGGGCAGGTGCCGGGCGCCCAGCAGGCGGGCGACGTTGGTCAGCGGCAGCAGCACCGGCGGGGTGGCCACGCTCGGCTGGGGAGCGGTAGCGCACAGGCCGTTGACGGCCACGCCGCACAGGCCGAGTGCGCTCAGCAGGACCGCCGGCAGCGGCCGGGCCAGCGGGCTGTGCGACAGCACCCGGATGAGGCGCCCCATGAGGACCTCGACGCGGCCGCCGGTAAGCGGCGGTTCCGCCAGCCGGGGCTGGGGCGGCGAGGGCTCGAGCGGGGGCGCGTCCGGCGCCGGGGTTGCGCGAACCGGTGACGTCAGCGGCTGGTGACCGGTAACGACCGTCGCGGTGGGTCTCGTCGCTTCGCCCGGGGGCGCGGCAGACACCCCGGCGGGGAGCCGGTCGCCTGCGCCACGGCGCGGCGGCGGGTCCACCAACAGAGACATCCACTTCCTCCCGGTTAAAGACGGACGCGCGCTAAACGGGCGTAACTCGGACCTCCTGCTCCCGAATACGTAAAACCGCTGGTCTCAGTGCATAGTACCGGCTGGGATGGCCGCCACCTGCCCACCATGCGCCCGCCTAATCCCGTTTTGCCGATAAAGCAGCCAACCATAAGAAGGGGCCGCTCGCCGGGCGCGAGAGCATCTCGTCACGATCATGTGACCACTTTCACAAGCCGTGGCTCACGTTACACCGGATTCGCTCACAGCCTCGTGCGATAAGCCTGAAAGTCCCCTCAGAGCGGCCCCGGGCCCCTCTCGCTGGCCGGCCGGTCCCGCCGTGCAGGCACAATGGACAACGTGGAGAGACTCCGGGCGCGCTTCGCGACGCTGACGGCGGCCATCGCCAGGCGCCTTCCGTTCGGGCTCTCCGAGGTGGCCGCGCCGAGCCTGGTCGGCTACCTGCTGATCAACCTGTGCACGTTCTTCCTCGACGTGGGGCTGCTCGGCCTGTTCCACGGCAAGGCGGGGCTGCCGATCCCGGCCGCCGTCACGCTGTCGTACGGGACCGCGTCGGTGCTGAGCTACGTGCTCAACCGGGTGCTGAACTTCGGCAGCCACGAGGCCGTCGGCCGCCAGTTCCCGATCTACGTGCTGGTCAGCGGGTCCAACTACCTGATCTTTGTGCTCGGCCTGACCGACCTGCTGTCGGCCGTTGGCGTCTACTACGAGTTCTCGCGGGTGCTGGCCGCCTGCTGCGAGGCCGTCTACCTGTACTGCATGATGCGCTGGGTGGTGTTCCGCGACACCGCCGGCGACGCCGCGCCCGCCCCCGTCCTGCCCGCCCCCGTCCCGCCCGCCCCCGTCCTGCCCGCCCCCGTCCCGGCGGCCCCAGACGTAGCCGATGCCGCGCCGGCCGACCCGGAGCCGGGTGCCGCGAAGCTGGGTGACGCCGGCCCGGTTCTGCCGCCGGCCGAGCGGCGCTAGCACCCGCGGGCGGACTAGCGCTTCGCCGTCGCAAGCGGTCCGTTCAGGTCCCGGTGGACGAGCCGGGCGACCGCCTCGACGGTGTCGATGCCGTAGGGCTCCGACGGGTTGTCATCGGTCAGCACCGCCATCATGTAGTCCTTGTGCTCAGCGGTGAACGCGCCGATGCTGTTGATGTGCCAGCCGGTGCCGTCCGGCAGCCACCCGTTCTTCACGTGCACCGTCACCCCGGCGGGGGTGCCCGCTGGGGTGCCCCACCGCTGTGACGGGATGACCCGGGCCATCAGTCCCAGCTCATAGGAACGCGAGGCGCCGCTCAGCACCGCGTTGGGCTGGGTCAGCAGCCCGAGCAGGAGCAGCTCGTCGTGCGCGGTGACCTGCGTGAGTCCCCAGTAGCCGCCTTGGCCGAGCTCGGTCTGGCGCATCCTGGCGACGGAGAGGAAGTGCCGCAGGCGCGTCATGCCCACCTCGTCCCACAGGTCGGTCGCGGCGTCGTTATCGGACTGGGTGATCATCAGCGTCGCGGTCGCCTTCTCCCCGGCCGCGAGCGGCTGGCCCGCCTCCTGGTGCCAGCGCAGCAGGGCGGCCAGGATGATCGCCTTGACGATGCTGGCCGAGTCGAAGTGCCGCTCGCTGCTGGTGTTGCAGGACACCTTGGTCACCGTGTCGTACACGGACACCCCGTGGTGTCCGGCCCGGCCGCGCAGCGCTGTCAGGATGCCGGCCGACAACGCGGCCGCCAGTGCCCTCTTCGCCGGCGGCGCCGTGCAGATCCCCGCGCGCACCCGGGTCACCGCTGCCGCCGCGGCGGCCGGCGTGGCCCTGTCCGCCGTCCGGCCCTTGACGCTGGCGCCGGCCTGGGTTGCCCCGCCGCTCGCGGCCGACGCGACCGGTGAGACCGTCGTCATACCGGCCCCGAGCGCGATCATGCCCGCCGCTATCACGGCCGTGCAGGCCGCGAGTACCGGTCGGCTCATCAGCGACCACTCCATCCGAAGCTCCCGCAGGGCAGCCCGCTGCGAGCCTCGGCGGTCAGGCCGGGCCGCCGGACGCGCCCCAGGCCGCCGTGATGGCTACCCTGAGTGGCCGATAATAGCTGTGTGTAATCAAAGGCAGCCAAGCAGACTCGATCGGCCGACTGGGCGACCGTGACCTCGGGCGCAGCCGTGTCGGGCGCTCATCTCCTATTTGCGTCCCTTGCGATCCTCACCTGGCCGCCGCCCGAGTCCGGCCGTCCGCCCGGGTGAAACGGGCCGCAGGCGTGGCCGGAATGGCGCCCGGGTATTGCGCTGGGTAGCCGACTCTGTTACTGAAAGTAATGAGATGGTGCAAGCTCAGGAAAGATGGTGACATGAGTGGGATTTGGATGATTAGTCGGTTCTTGACCGAAACGAGACCGTACGATCGGGTCTGACCGTGGGCCCCTAGTCCGATGGAGATCAATGCGCCGGCTGGCCGCACGCTTCGTGATCGCGGGAACCGCCCTGGCCCTGGCCGGGATGGCGGCGGGATGCTCGGCCGCGACCGCCACCGACGTTGCCCAGAGAGCCACGACGCCCGCGACCCCGTCCGCCTCGGCTCACGCGACCGTCCCCGCGAGCGCGCACGCCAAGATCGCGCCTGCGGCCGGCCAGCTGGCGGTGGCCGGGGCACCCAAGGGCGTCAAGGCCAAGGCGGGGATCCTGGTGGACGCCGCGACCGGACAGGTGGTCTGGGCCAGGAACGGCGATGAGGTGCTCCCGATCGCCTCGATCGCCAAGGTGATGACTGCCCTCGTCATCATCCAGGCAGGCGGGCTGAACCGGCAGGTCGTCGTGCCCAAGTCGGTGACCGGCTACGTGGTCAAGTACGGCGCGGAGGCGGCCGGCCTCAAGCCGGGCCAGGTCTTCACCGTCGACCAGATGCTGCACGCGATGATGATCGAGTCGGCTGCCGACGCGGCCTACACGCTCGCCGACGCCTACGGCCCGGGGCTGACCGCGTTCATCGCCCGGATGAATGCCGAAGCGGCGGCGCTGGGCCTGGCCAACACGCACTTCACCTCACCCGACGGCCTGCCGTACCCGACCGAGACCTCCACCTATTCCACCCCGGTCGATCTCGTCCGGCTGGCCCAGGTGGCGATGGGCTACCCTGAGTTCCGCTCGATCGTCGCCATGAAGACCTACAACCTGCCAAAAGACGGCGGCCACAGCGCGTACTCGTTCGAGACCGACAGCGCCTTCCTCAAGACCTACGCCGGCGCCATCGGGATCAAAACCGGCTACACCAACGGCGCCGGGCACTGCCTGCTGTTCGAGGCGATCCGGGGTGGCCGCACCTTCCTCGGTGACGTCCTCGGCTCACCAGTCAACGGCGGCTTCGCCGCCGCCGCGCAGGATGCCGCCAAGGTCCTCAACTGGGGCTACGGGCTCAAACAGGCCGGCTAACGGCGCCAGGGCCATTCTCGCGAATAACACCTCCTGAAGCCGGCCACCGGCAAGAAGCCCCCCGTGAGCACAGACGGCTTCTCGTGCCAGTCGCGGTCAGTCGCGGGGGCGGGAGCTGCCGAGCATGATCTCGTCCCACGACGGGACCGAGGCACGGCGTCCCTTGGCGTTTTTCTTGGCCGCCTGGCGCGGCCGGTCGGACGGCTCCCCAGCCGGCGCTTCGGCTGGCGGCGGGACCGTGCTGGCCGCAGCCGCAGCCGGCGCAGCGGGCTCCTGCGTAGCGGGCACTGGGACCTCAGCCTTCGGTTCGGGCGTCACGGGCGCGGCGGGCGTGCTCGTCACGGGTGCTGATGCAGCGGCCAGCCCGGCCGGACTGGCCGCCGGCCACTTCGGCGGGGCCGGGACCGGACGCTTGGGCGGGGCCGGGACCGGGCGCTTGGGCGGGGCCGGGACCGGGCCGCGCCTGGCCGCCGGCGCAGGCGCCGCCGGCTGTTCGGCGGCCGGCGGCTCGGCCGGGGCCTGCGGGGCCGGGAGCTCTGCCGTTACCCCGGTCTCCTCGGCCACCTCGGCCACCTCGGAGGCGCTGGTGTCCGGGGTCTTGGCCGGGGCCGACGTTTCCGGTGCGCTCGGCCCCACCATGGGGGCGGCCTCTGCTGGCCGGGCCGCCTCCGGCGTGGGTACCGCCGTCGTGGGTACCGCCGGGGAATGCGCCGGGCTGGGCGACGGAGTGCTCGCAGCCGGCGCCGGGACGCTGGCGGCGAAGTCCGCTTCGGGCTCGGCCGCCGGCCCGGGGCTGGAGGTCAGCTCGAGCTGCTCTTGGCGCAAGGCCGGCTCCGGCTCCTCGAAGACGACCGGACGGGGCGGGGCCGCCCGCACCTGCTCGGGCTGGCGAACGGCCGGGTCGGGGGCGGCGGGCGGCGTGGCCTGTTCGGGCTCCAGGTATGCCGCCGGGCGCCGCTCGGCGGCGTAATAGTCGCCCTGGTCGACCGTCAGGTCCTGGTACCCCGGGGGCTCGGTTCCCTGCGCGCGGTATTCGCCCGGCGCGGGGTACCCAGCCGGCGGCACCTGCTCGCGGTAGGCGGGCGGCGGCGTGGCTGGCGCGGCGGGCGGGCGGGCGGTAGGCGGACGAGTCCGGGTCCCGGTCAACGGGCTCGGCCGTGCGGTGCTCGGGTGCCCGGTGCTCGGGTGCCCGGTGCTCGGGTGCCCGGTAGGGCGCCGACTCGGGGAACTCGTTAAATCCGGGTGGCGCGGTACGGTTCTGGTGGCCCGGCTGGCTGGCTCGCGGCATCCCCGTCGGCTCGGGTGCGACCGGGGCGGACATGGCCGGGCGGTCGGTCTGACCCGGGCGCTCGGCGCCGTAGCCGGAACCGGAACTGGAGCCGGAGCGGTCGGCGTGCGGCCGGTCGGCCAGCGAGCGGTCGGCGCCGAGGGAACGGTCGGGCATGACCGAGCGCTCCGGGCGGAACCGGGTCCCGCCCGGGGCGCCGGGGTAGCCGCCGCCCACCGCGCCGCCGCCCATCCCAGCCGCGGCGCCGAGCCGCGAGCGCGATCGGCGTGACGGTCGCCTCGCCGGGCACCGACACCGGCTCGGGCGGCAGCTCGGACTCGGGCAGCGACAGGCGGGCGGCGTTGTCGTCGTCGGGCATCACGTGGCGGCGGCGGGGATCGAAGACCCATTCGGCGACGTGCAGCCGCCCGCCGGACGGGAACGTCAGCGAGACCTGCCAGTTGCCGTCGCCGCGCTTGCGTGAGTCCCACTGCCCGTCCGCCGGGTCGGTGCCCGGTCGCGGTCAGCCGGGCGGTCACGATGTCGCCGAGCCGGGGACCAGGCCCGGAGGAGTCACCCGCGCGCCGCACCGAGCCGGTCTGCGCCTGCTCGGCGATGTAGGCCGCGCTCCGCGAGGACCGGGCCCTCGAACCAGCGCACGCGCTCGACCGGGATGCCGGCGGCGTCGGCGATCTCTTCGGCCGTCTCGCCGGCGCGGATTCGTGCCTGGATCTCCTTGGGTCGCAACGGACTCTCCACTTCGATCTCGTACTGGGCGAGCCGGGAGGTCTGGCCGAGGGCGACCGCCCGCAGCCGCTCGTCGATCGGCAGGATGTAACGCCCGCTTCGTCCGGGGACCGCGAGGACAGCGTAACTGCCGTCCTCGCTGACCGCGACGAAGCGCAGTTCCTGCATCGGGGTCCCTTCCCTTGCCCCCGAGGCCGCACGCCGTCCTAGGTATCTTGCCTGCCCTCGGGTAAACACTTACGTCAAGAGTCTTCCGGTCAGAGTGCCAGAAGAAAAGCACCCCGCCCGGCATGTCCGGAGAACATGGTGGCATTTACCATGTCCGGCGCCGCGGGCGGGGTGCTGGTGCAAGTACAGTCAGATATTCTTTCGTGACTCATGTGTCACTGTCTGCTCCGGTCGGGTCGCCCGGTCCGCCCGGCTCGTCCGCCTGCACGGACAGCCCGAGCGCGTCCGCGCTCGCGCCCACCGCGTCCGTCTCGTCGACCGGGCGTCCACGCTCGATCTTCGACGGCCACCAGTTCCACCGGCCGAGCAGCACCACCGTGCAGGGCACCAGCACGGTGCGGACCACGAACGTGTCCATGATGACGCCGATCGCGAGGCCGAAGCCGACGTCCACGATCTGGGAGCCGCCGGAGCCGCGCCCGCCGACCACGGCGAACACCGCGAACGTCCCGGCCAGGACCAGGCCGGCCGAGGTCACCGTGGTGCCGGTGACGCCGACGGCGCGCGACACCGCCTCGCGCAGCGGCAGCTGGTGCGCTTCCTCCCTGATCCTGGTCATCACCAGGATGTTGTAGTCCTCGCCGAGCGCGAGCAGGAAGATAAACAACAGGAACGGCAGGATGAAGGTGATGCCGCCGGAGCCGCCGATCTCGATGAAGATGATGACCGCGAGCCCGAGCGCGGCGAAGTAGGAAATGCGCCACCGACGCGATCAGGTAAAGCGGCGCGACCAGCGACCGCATGACCAGCGCGAGCAGCACGCCGATGACGATGATCGCGATCGGGATGACGTGCGCCAGGTCGCTGTTGGAGATCGAGCTGATGTCGTACAGCGCGGGCGCCTCGCCGGCTACCCCGTAATCGGTCGCGTGCAGCGTGGGCACCACCGATTGCGCCGCCGTCCGGACCGCGGGAACCGCGTTGAGCGCCGCCGTGGTGGACGGGTCGCCCGCCGCGAGCGAGGTCTCGAACTGGATCGTCTTCCCGTCGGCCGACACGAACTGCTGACGTCGCCCGGTACAGCTGGTACGCCTGCGACCACTGCGCTGCCGTGATGCCGAGCTTGGTAGCCGCGGCGGGCTCGGCCGGCGGGGTGGCCGGCAGCGTCCCCGAGCCGAGCAGCGAATGCAGCGCGGTGTACTCGGCCGGGCGTGAAGCCGGTGCCGCCGATCGGGTTGAGCGGCCCGGTCACGCCGGTGAACACCGGCTCCTTCTGCAGCTGCGCGGTCGCGGCCGCCGATCGCGGCGGCGTCAGCCCAGGCCGGGGCCGACAGCTTGTAGACCAGGTTGGTCGGGTTGGCCGCGGTAGCGGGGAAGTACTTATTCAGCAGGTTGGTGCCCGCGGCGGAGTCGGTTCCCGCTGGCGCCGAGATGGTGCCGCCGAACCCGGCGCTCTTGTAGGCGGTGACCGCGACCGACAGCGCGCCGAAGACGACCACGCCGATGAGGAGCGCGACCGCGGGGCGGCGCAAGACCCGGGCCGCGATCTTGCCCCACAGACCAGTCGAGGATGCGCCTGCCTTCGGCTTGGACGGCCAGAACGCGGCCTTGCCGAAGATCGCGAGCAGCGCGGGCAGCAGGGTCAGGCCGGCCAGCAGCATCACGCCGATGCCGATGGCGAGCGGGATGCCGAGGTTGGAGTAGATCTGGAAGGTCGCGACCAGCAGCGACAGCAGGGCCGCGATGACCGTCAGGGCGGAGAACGTGATCGACTCCCCGACCTTGGTCAGCGCGTTGACCACGGCGTCCTGGTTGGCCTGGCCCTGCCGCATGTTCTCCCTGACCCGGAAGACCAGGAAAAGGCCGTAGTCGGTGCCCGCGCCGAGCACGAGCACGATGAGCAGCAGCTGCGACAGCGAGGAGACCTTGAGCCCGTGGTTGCCGAGCTCGCCGATGATCGGCCCGGCGATCGTGACAGACAGCAGCGCCGGGATCACGGTGATGAAAGGCGCGAGCAGCGACCGGAAGATGAGGAACAGCAGGATGAGGATGAAGATGAACGCGGCGCCCTGGACCTGGTTGCCGGTATTGCCCGACTGGTTCTGCTGGTCGACGTTGATGGCGAGCTGTCCGGCCAGGTGCACCTGCATGCCCGGCGGGCGGCGACGGCGGCGGTGATGGCCGACGCGCAGGTTGTCGACGAGGTCGGTTATCGCGCCCTGGTCGCTCGTGCGACACGTTGGACAGCACCTGGAGCTGTGCCGCCTGTCCGGCCACCCCGTTCGGGCCCGGCACCGCGGACTGGCCGAGCTCGCGGACCTGCGTCACGGTCGGCACCTTGCGCAGGTCGGTCGTCAGGGTGCTCAGGTAGGCCTGGTCGGCTGGCGTGAACGACCCGGTGCTGGACCGCGGCCACCACCGGCACCGGCGTCGACCGACAGCGAGATACCGAGCGGCGCGGCCAGGTTCGTCGCGTGCTCGCTCGGCGCGCTCGCCGGGAGGAACGCGCTGTTGTTGCCCTGCGTCACGCTGGCCAGCGACGGCAGCGCCTTCGGGATCACCGCGGCGGCGGCAATCCAGACGACCAGAACTACCCAGCGGAACTTAACGGCGAACTTGCCGATCGCCCGGAAAATGTCGTCAACGTGCACGCGCCAAGGATAGCGATCGGCCGGTCAGCCTCGGTCGCCCTCTCAGCCCGTTCTCAGTTATCGCCCGCGGGAGTGGTCGCCGGTGTCCCTGATGTCCGGGCGCGGCGCTCTCCCGCGTGGGCGCCCGGTCAGCGCCGGCGTTTCCGCTGGCGTCGCCCGGGTTATAGCGGCACTATACGGCCATAAGGCGGAAGGCCAGGCCAGGAGGCCGCCATGCGGCATGTGATCGGGATCGGGCTGGCCATCGCGCTCGCGGCGGCGATCTTCTTCGCCGCGAGCTGGGGCTACCTGCGGCTGCTGCGCGTCCCGGTGGCCAACGGCGGCGCCGCTCGACCCTGCCCGGCCGGCGGCGGCGAGCTGCTGCACGACGCCAGCGTGCTGTACGCGGTCGCGGCGCTGGCCGGCACCGCGCTGCTGGCCGGGATCTTCGTCGCCGCGCCGCGGATCTCCCCGCTGGCGGCCGGGCTGCCCGGCCTGGTGCTGATCGCGTGGACCGTCGGCTACGGCTTCAGCGTGCGCCGCGCGGTGCGGCTACATCCCGCTGCGGAGCGACGCGTTCGGCGCCGGCTTCGAGGCGATGCTGGTCAACGGCCTGCTCGCGGCGGCGCGGGCTGGCGCTGGTCGGTCCCGCTGTTCATCCCGTCCCGCTGGCGTTCCCGGTCCCGGCGGCTGCCCGGATACGCCCAGCTCCGCCGGGCTACGGCCAGCCGCCGCGGGTACGCCGACGTTCCGCCGGAAACGCCCAGGGCGCGGCCCCGGGCCAGCCGCCGCGGGGACGCGATCTCGCCTGATCGACGACTGGACCGACACCGCGCCCTACCCGGCCCGCGACCCGTACCGGCCGAACAGCGATCAGGCGCTGCGCGTGAACTGCGCCTTCTCGGTCGACCCGGCCAGCGCGATCGTCTCCGCGTTCGGCGTGATCGCCTGGGTGACCAGGTCGAAGTAGCCGGTGCCGGCCTCGCGCTGGTGCCTGGTGGCGGTGTAGCCGAGCGCCTCGAGGCGCGAACTCGGCCTCCTGCAGCTTCACGTACGCGGTCATGTCGTCGCGCGCGTAGCCGTGGGCGAGCTCGAACATCGACTCGTTGAGCGCGTGGAACCCGGCCAGCGTGATGAACTGGAACCGGTACCCCATCGCCGCCAGCTCCTTCTGGAACTTGGCGATGGTGGCGTCGTCCAGGTTGCGCCCTCCAGTTGAACGACGGCGAGCAGTTGTAGGCGAGCATCTGGTCCGGGTACTGCGCCTTGATCCGCCTCGGCGAACTTCCGCGCCACGTCCAGGTCGGGGGTGGAGGTCTCCATCCACAGCAGGTCGGAGTACGGCGCGTAGGCCAGGCCGCGGGCGATGCACGGCTCGATGCCGTTGCGCACCCGGTAGAAGCCCTCAGCCGTCCGCTCGCCGGTGACGAACTGCGGTCCCGCTCGTCCACGTCCGCTGGTCAGCAGCGTCGCCGACTGCGGCGTCGGTCCGCGCGATCACCAGCGACGGCACGTCGAGCACGTCGGCCGCGAGCCGCGCCGCGGTCAGCGTCTTGATGTGCTGCCCGGTCGGGATGAGCACCTTCCCGCCGAGGTGGCCGCACTTCTTCTCCGACGACAGCTGGTCCTCGAAGTGCACGCCGGCCGCGCCCGCCTCGATCATGGACTTCATCAGCTCGAACGCGTTCAGCACGCCGCCGAAGCCGGCCTCCGCGTCGGCCACGATCGGCGCCAGCCACTGCTGCTCGGGGCGCAGTCGAGTCGGCCGACCGCTCCGACCAGGCGATCTGGTCCGCGCGCAGCAGCGCGTTGTTGATCCGCCGCACCATCTGCGGCACCGAGTTCACCGGGTAGAGCGACTGGTCGGGGTAGGTGTGCCCGGCCAGGTTGCCGTCGGCGGCGACCTGCCAGCCGGACAGGTAGATGGCCTGCAGCCCCGCCTTGACCTGCTGCACCGCCTGGTTGCCGGTGATCGCGCCGAGCGCCCGCACCGCGTCCTCGGACTGTGCAGCAGCTCCCACAGCCGGCGTCGCGCCGCGCCGGGCGAGGGTGTGCTCCTCGACGACGGAGCCGCGCAGCCGGATCACGTCCTCGGCGGTGTAGTCGCGCTCGATCCCGGTCCAGCGCTGGTCGGTCTCCCACTGACGCGCGCAGATTGGCCGCCTGCTGGCTGATCGTTTCCATGGTCATGCCTTTCGCTCGGTGCTGCCCGCCGGCCTCGCTCGCGGGTCTCCGGGTGTAATTCCACGGTGCGTCACGCCGCCGTGGCCAGCCCAGGACCTTAGTCCGTAAAAAAGCTCAATATTTATCCGAACGAAGGCGTGTTACACTTTTTCACTGATGGAAGAACCGCAGAAATTGGTAGAGACCGAAGGTCTAGACCTTGCAATGTTCGGTCAGCGGCTCCGGCACGCGCGGCGGGCCAAGGGGCTGACCCTCGCCGACCTCGGCGCCCAGGTCGGCCGGACCCCGTCGGTCCTGTCGCTGATCGAGAACGGCAAGCGCGAGCCGCGCCTCTCGCTGGTCGAGCAGCTCGCCGCCGCGCTCGGGGTGCCCGTGTCCGAGCTGCTGAAAAAGCAGCCGCCGAGCCGCCGGGCGCAGCTGGAGATCACCCTTGAGCAGGCGCAGCGCGACCCGTCCTACGCCGCGCTCGGGCTGCCCGAGCTGCGGGTCGGCACCCGGGTGCCGACCGACGTGCTCGAGCACCTGGTCGCCTTGTCGGGGGAGCTGCGGGCGCAGCGCGCCAAGCCGACCGCGACCCCGGAGGAGGCGCGGGCGGCCAACGCCGCGCTGCGCGGCTTCCAGCGCGAGCGCGACAACTACTTCGCCGGGATCGAGCAGGCGGCCGCCGACGCGCTGACGCGGGCCGACTACGCCGGCGGGGCGCTGTCCCAGGGCATGCTGCTGTCGGTGGTCGCCCAGCTACGGCTTCTCCGTCCGGTTCGCGCCCGACCTGCCGCGCTCGGTCCGGTCGCTGACCGACCTGCGCGCCCGCCGGATCTACCTCAAGCAGGAGCCGGTCGGCGGCCACTCGCCGCGGGCGGTGATCCTGCAGGCGCTCGGCCACTTCCTGCTCGGCCACGACACGCCGCGGGACTTCGCCGACTTCCTGCGCCAGCGGGTCGAGGCGAACTACTTCGCGGCGGCGGTGCTCATCCCCGAGCGGGCCGCGGTGCCGTTCCTGCGCGCCGCGAAGGACCGCCGCGACCTGGCGGTCGAGGACCTGGTCGACGTCTACTCGGTGTCCTACGAGATGGCCGCGCACCGGGTCACCAACCTCATCACCCACCACCTCGACGTGCCCTGCCACTTCGTCAAGAACGACGCGAGCGGCATCATCTACAAGGCCTACCAGAACGACGGCGTGGTGTTCCCGGCCGACAGCACCGGCGCGATCGAGGGGCAGCGGATGTGCCGCCAGTGGTCGGGCCGCCGGGTGTTCGCGGCCGAGGACCGCTACTCGCCGAACTACCAGTACTCCGACACGCCGTCCGGCACCTATTTCTGCGTCGCCCAGGTCGACCAGAGCGGCGGCCGAGTCCGGCTACGCGATCACCCTCGGGGTGCCGTTCGACCACTCCCGCTGGTTCCGCGGCCGCGAGTCGACCGTCCGCACCAGGTCCCGCTGTCCCGGACGGCGACTGCTGCCAGCGCGCCCCGGCCGCCCTGGCCGAGCGCTGGGAGGGCATGGCCTGGCCGTCGGCCCGGGCGCACTCCCATGTCCTGTCGGTGCTGCCGTCCGGCGCCTTCCCCGGCGTGGACGACGTGGACATCTACGAGTTCCTCGACCGGCACTCAGGCGAGTAACTCCACGGGCGGCGCGGCGTCACAGCCGCGACATCCACACGAAGCCGAACACCACCAGGACAAAGACGACGGCGACGATCACCGCGATCAGCGCGCTCGACATCAGCACCCCGACGAGCACCGCGACCCCGACGAAGGCGAGCAGGGCCAGCACGATCACGACCTTGGCGTCGCCCGGCATCCCCGGGCTGGCGATACCGGCGTCAGGCGGCCGCAGGTACCAGTCCCGGGACGAGACGTCGACCGCGCCCGCCTGCGGCCGCCGCGTCAGCAGGGCCGCCCGCCGGGTGGCCACCGCCGTCCCTGGCGCCGGCTCGCCCAGCGCGACGGGCCCGGCGCCGCGACCGTCGTCGCCCCGGCGACGCTGCGCCGCGGCGTCGATCAGCGGAGTGTCGTCCAGCACCAGGTCGTCCGGCGCCCTGTCGCCGGGCCCGGTTCCGTCGGGAACGGTCCCGCCGGGAACGGTGCCGGTGTCGTAAGTGCCGGAGTACCCGGGTTCGGCGTAGTCCGTCTCAGCGGAGCCGGGTGCCATGTCGTCCGGCCCGGTCGCGTACCACCCCGTGTCGTCAGGCCCCGTGTCGTCAGGCCCCGTGTCGTCAGGCCCCATACCGGAGCCCCGCTCTTCCTCGTCGGCGGCGACTAGCGTCCCGGCCGAGTCGGGGGCGTGGCCGTCCGGGCCGAGGTAGGCGGTGCCCCAGTGCGGCCCTGACCCGTACACCAGCAGGCCGACCCCGCCCGGTGCGACCAGCTCGGCCTGGGTGACGAGGTCAGCGGGACCGAGCTCGCCGAGCGCGGGCAGCGTCCGCCACCAGCCCACCTCGAGTGAGGTCGGGTACATCCGCGCCGCTTCGTCCCGCAGCAGCCGGAGGCGGGCGTCGCTCAGGCTGAAATCGCCGGCGGGGGCGCCATTGAACCCGGCCGGCACCCAGTCGCCCCCGCTCTCCCGCGGGCCTGCGTCCAGGAAGGCGCTCACCACCAGGTAGCCGCCCTCGTCGTCGGTCCAGCGGCGGCCGTAGAGGAGGCCGCCGGTGACGCGGTGTTCCTGGGTTGCGAACTCCGCCGCCGAGCGGAGCTCGCGGGCCACCCGCGGGTCGATCAGGACCGCCCCGCCGCTGTCGCCGAACGCCCGGAAACCGAGATAGAGGCCGCGCCGCCGGAACAGGGCGGGCGTCTGCGCGAGCCCGGGCGTGAACGTGGCCGCGTCGTCGGTCATCCGGCAACCCTCTTCCTGGGGGCGCGGCCGCGCGCGCTGGCGCCGCACGGCTTTCCCTGAGGGTACCGGCTAGCGGTCGCGCTGTTGAGTCCGCTTTCGCCGGCGGCGCCAGCGAATCGGCCCGCCGCGTCAGTGGCGCGACATCCACACGGTCGAGAAGATCGCCAGCAGGCCGACCGCGCCGATGATGACGCCGACGATGACACTGGAGACCAGCACCCCGATGATGATCGCGGCCGCGATGATGACCGCGATAAGCGCGAAGATCACCAGCAGCACATCGGTCGGCAGCGCCGACTCGCCCGGGCCCGGGCTGGCAGGCCGCCGGGACGCCCACGCCCGCGCCCTCGGCGGGACGCGCACCCGCGCGGTGACCGAGGGCCGGGGCCTGCCGCCGCAGGCGCGGCCCGCCGCGGAAGCCGGGTCCGTCTCACCCCGGCCGCGCCGTCCGGGCGCACCGTGGTGGCCGCCGGGACTTCGCCTCCCGCCGGCACGCGGCCGGGAGGCACGTCCTCGGGGGGTACCGCCTCGAACGGCCGTGTCGTGGCCGGCCGCCCGCTCGTCCCGGACGCGTGCCCGCCTCCCGGCGGCGCGGTGTGACGGGGAGCGGCGTGCTGAGGTGGCGCGTACTCGGGCGCGGCGTACTCGGGCGCGGCGTACTCGGGCGGGGCGTACTCGGGCGGCGGAGTGGCGTACCCGGAAGGCGCCCCGGGGGCGGGCCGCTCCAGATCGCCCGCCGGCACCAGGTCCTCGGGGGCGTAACTGCCCGGGCCGACCCAGCTCTCCGGCGGAACGTCCTCCAGTAGCAGTTCCCCGGGCGCGGGCGGAGGGCCGTCGTCGAGCAGGCTCTCGCCTGCGGCCAGGTCGATCACGTGCGGTCCGGGATCGGGCAGCGGCGCCGGCTCGGCCTCCAGGACTTCCTCGGTCGTGAAGCCGCCGGCCCCGGCCCGGCCAGCCGTGAAGTCAGGGCCGTCCGTGAAGTCAGTACCGTCCGTGAAGTCAGTACCGTCCGCGAAGTCAGGGCCGTCCGCCTCGTCCGCGGGCCCGCTGGTCGTCACCAGCGTGCCCGCCGAGTCGGGCGCGTGGCCGTCAGGGCCGAGGTAGGCGGTGCCCCAGTGGATCCCCGACCCGTACACCAGCAGGCCGACCCCGTCTGGGCCGACCAGCGCGGCCTGGGCCTCGAAGTCGCCCGGGCCGAACTCGCCCAGCGCGGCCAGCGTCCGCCACCACCCGGCCTCAATCGAGGCCGGGTACATGCGGGCGGCGTCCTCTCGCAGCAGCCGCAGGTCGGCCTCGGACAAGGTGAAGTCGCCCGGGTAGCCGCCCGGGTCGTCGGCCGAGATCCGGTCGCCGCTGTTCTCGCCCGGGCCCGCCTCGATGAAGCCGCTCACCACCAGGTAGGAGCCCTGGTCGTCGACCCAGCCGCGGCCGTAGAGGAGGCCGCCGGTGAACCGGCGCTCAGCCGTCGCCAGCTCGGCCGCCTTCCGCAGCTCGTGCGCTACCCTCGGCTCGACCAGCACCGCGCCGTCAGCGCTGCCGAACGCCTTATAGCCCGCGTAGCCGCTGCGCGGCCGGAAGGGGACGGCGACCTCCTCCGCTCCCGGCTGGATGACGGCACCGCCCTCGGTCATCGGACCATCCCTCTCGCTGAGGTAGCCGCGCCCAGCGGGCTGGCCTAGCACGGGATTACCCGAAGATTACCTCTTTAGTCCGCGTTCTATGCGCCTTGCGCGGAAACCGGCAGCGCCCGCTGCCGGGCCGGGCCGTAGTGGTCCGGCAGCGTATCTAAAGCCGCCGGGCCGGGACGAGGTCCGGCGGGTCACGCCCCAAGGGAGCCGACAGTACAGGAGCGATTACCAAAGTGCCACCGGGGAATTACTGAGGCGGTTGTGACCAAGTGCGGTTGCAGCTGACCGAGACAACTATCGGGGGGAAACACGTGGGTGTGAGCGATATTCTCGGCAAGCTCGGCGGTCAGAACGGTGAGCAGGGCGGGATGTCGGCCATCTCGTCGCTGTTCGGCAACGAGGGACTCCAGGGCATCCTGAGCAAGCTGAAGGCCAGTGGCCTGGACAAGCAGGTCATGTCGTGGGTCGGGCAAGGCAAGAACGACCCCGTCACCGGAACGGAGATCAAGGACGCGGTCGACCCGCAGAAGCTGCAGCAGGTGGCGCAGCAGACGGGCATGTCGCAGGACGAGGTGGCGGACCACGTCGCCGAGGCCCTGCCGCAGGTCGTCGACCAGGCAACTCCAGGCGGCCAGGTGCCGAAGCAGGCCGGCAGCCCGATGGACTCCCTCATGGGGATGTTCAAGAAGTAGCAC
This sequence comes from uncultured Actinomycetota bacterium, assembly GCA_963795335.1. Taxonomy (GTDB): domain Bacteria; phylum Actinomycetota; class Actinomycetes; order Streptosporangiales; family Streptosporangiaceae; genus Trebonia. The sequence goes on along the minus strand of CAWCHI010000019.1, from coordinate 140,329 downwards.
GACCGCACCGGGAACGCGCCGGCGGCGCCCGCCTCCTGGCGGGCGCCGCCGGCGCGTTCCCGGACCCTCCCCGGCGGTTCACCGGAACCGCCGGGGAGGGTTCGGTAAGGTCGGTGAGCGACGGCGGGTCGCATCCAGGAGGAGAGCGCGTGAAGCTACTGGTGACAGGCGGGGCAGGCTACATCGGCAGCGTGGTCACCCGCGCCTTGGCCGAGGCCGGGCACCAGGTGACGGTGCTAGACGACCTGTCGACCGGCTTCGCCGAGACCATCCCCGACGGGGTCGAGTTCCGCCAGCTCCCGGTGCACGAGGCGGCCCAGGTGCTCGCCCCCGGGGCTGGCTTCGAGGGCGTGTTCCACTTCGCGGCCAAGATCGAGGTGGCCGAGTCGGTCGCCCGCCCCGACCGCTACTGGGACGTCAACGTCGGCGGCACCATGGCCCTGCTGAACGCGGTCCGGGCGGCGGGGGTGGGCCGGATGATCTTCTCGTCGACCGGCTCGATGTATGACCCGTCGAGCGTGACGGCCCTGCCCGGGGGCGGGTTCAGCAAGCTCGGCGAGAACGCCGTCATCCGGCCGCAGAATCCCTACGCGGCGACCAAGCTCGCGGTTGACCTGATGCTGGCGGGGGAGTGCGAGGCGTTCGGCCTCGGGGCCGCCTCGCTGCGCTACTTCAACGCCTCCGGTGCGGTCGGCCGCCTGGGTGAGCGCCACAGCCCGGAATCGCACCTGATCCCGATCGTGCTCCAGGTGGCCGGGGGCAAGCGCGATCAGCTGATGATGTACGGGGACGACTACCCGACGCCGGACGGCACCTGCGTCCGCGACTACGTCCACGTGGCCGACCTCGCCACCGCGCACCTGTCGGCTCTGGACGCGATCACCGCTGGGCGCCACGAGGTCTACAACCTCGGCAACGGTGACGGGTACAGCGTCAAGCAGGTCGTCGACACCGTCCGCGAGGTGACCGGTCACCCGATCCCGGTCAAGCTCGCCCCCCGCCGGCCGGGTGACCCAGCCGCCACCGTCGCCGCCAGCGACAAGGCCCGCCGCGACCTCGGCTGGGTGCCGGCCCGGCCCGGCCTGCACGACATCATCGCCGACGCCTGGGAGTTCCACCGCTCGATCTGGTCCTGAGGTCCCGGTTCCGGTCCTGACTGCTGGCCCACCCCCGAGCCCTCGCCAGTCCGCCGCCGTGGCTGTTCCCTGAGTTCGCCCCGGTGCCCCATCGCGCCGGGGCGCCAGCACGAGCCCACCGCAATCGCGATAACAGCAAGAAGCCACTTGTTCCTGCTGCCGGAACAGGGCAATCAAGCGATGCGAACAAGATGTCGGAAACTTTTCGTTGCCACAGCACAATAAGTTTCCCTGTAGCACATTCTTTCCAGCTTAATCCGAGCACCGCTTGAGATAACAGCAAGAAGCGCCGCCGTGCGCCGCCGTGCGCCGCCGTGCGCCGCCGTGCGCCGCCGTGCGCCGCCGTGCGCGCCGCGCCGTGGGGCGTGCGCCGCCGTGCGGCAGGCGTCAGGCGTCAGGCGGCAGAGGGCGGCAGGCGTCAGGTCCGACCCGCGGCCGCTCGGCCGCGAGCGGGGTGGAGGAGTGGTTGAGGGCGGCCGGTCAGCCGCCCCAGACTTGGCGGGCGAGGCGGACCACCAGGTCGAGCTTGGCGCGCTGGGCGTCGGGGGTGAGCGGGTTGGCCACGGGGACCGAAGCGAAGCCGCACTGGGTGGACAGGGCGAGCTGATCCAGCGGCTTGAAGCGGGCGGCCTCGGTGATCCGGGCGAGCACGTCGGCCTCGTACTCCAGGCGGGGGGACTTGGTGGTGAGCAGCCCGAGGACGACGGCGGTGCTGTCGCGGACGTCCTTGAGCGGCTCGAAGCCGCCCGCCCGGTCGGTGTCGTACTCCAGCAGCAGCCGGTCGACCGCCAGCCGGGGGAAGACGGTGGCCGAGATCGCGCCGTAGCCGCCGGCCGAGTGCCAGGCGCCGAGCGGGCCGTTGCCCCGGCAGATGTGCAGCGCGGAGGTGACCCCGGTCAGGCCGTCGAACACGGAGCTGTCGAGGTCGGCATCGAACGCGAGCTCCGCCTCGGGGTCGCGGCCGGCCGCGCGCATGGCGGCGAGGGTGGCAGGGTCGCACAGCGAGCCGTAGCTGGGTGCGTCGAGCTGAATGTAGTCGCAGCCGAGGTCGACCAGGTGGTGGGCGACCGACCGGAGGTAGTCACGTATCTCGCTGAGGAACTCCTCCGGGGCGGCGTAGCCGGCCGCCGGAGACGCGTGATCCGACCAGTAGCGCCGGTGGTAGCTCGGTGCTGGCATGGTGAACTTGGTCCGGGTGGTGGCGAAGCGGGCGAGGAAGCCGTACTCGGCCGCCATGTCGCCGGTGCGGCGCGCGGTCGCGACCCGGCGGGTGACGGCCCAGAAGGGGCCGCGGCCCTCGTTGCCGGTCGGGGGAGCGCCCCAGCGGCCCTCGGTCGCGCCGTGCCAGTGCAAGGCCGGCTGGCCGGCACCGGAGGTGAACGCGTTGACGAAACGCGGGGTCTGCGCCCAGGTGACGCGGCGGACCTCGCCGTCGGTGATGACATCGAGGCCCAGTTCCTCCTGAAGCCTGATGGCGTCCCGGACCGCGTCGCCGAGCAGGGCGTGGTCGGCCGGGGAGGAGCGCCGCGCGGCCCGCACCACCGCGTCGTCCCGCAGCAGGCTGCCGACCGTTTCCGCCCGCGGGAACACGCGCCTCGACTGCGGTGGGATTTCGGTCCTGACGGCGGCGCTTGCCGCGGCGCTTTGTGCGTTCAACTGGTCCTCCGGCATGGTCTGTCAGCGGATCGCGCCAAGCACGGGGATCGCCCGGCTTGGTTCTGCATTGAAGACCTTGATCTTGTCATCCCCGGTGCGGAAGTCAACGGCGCCGGTCGGCGCCGCCGGCCGTGACGGCTCAGCCCCGGCCCCGGCTCAGTACCTGAGCTGGGCGAATGCCCCCAGAGGGGCAAAAAGCGATTTCCGTCATATCCCGGCACTTCTTTAGGCGAATTTCAGGCGTCAGGTCGGGTGCATTCGGGCCGTGCCCGGTAGCGTTCACGCTAGAAACGGTCTATTAGCCTGTCAACACCCGTACCGGGCGGTTTAGGAACGCCGCGAAGGACGGAACTCGTGGGCCGCGCTTTGTCACCCTCGCCTCGTCCGGGGCGCGGGGGGTCCCACCCGCGGTTAGCCCGCGGGCCGCGGGGAGCTGAGGGACAGGCCGAACTGCCCGGCCGGGTCGGTCCACCACGAGCCCAGTGCCAGCCCGGCCGCCGCCAGCTCGGCCCGGACCCCGTCGCGGTGGAACTTGGCCGATACCTCGGTCCGCATCTCCTCGCCGCCCGCGAACTCGACGGTCAGCCCGAGGCCGCCGACCCGGACCGTTTGCGGACTGGTCGCCCGCAGCCGCATCTCGATCCACTCGTGGTCGCTGTTCCACAGCGCGACGTGCTCGAAGGCGTCCAGGTCGAAGTCCGCCCCGAGCTCGGCGTTGAGCACCGCCAGCACGTTCTTGTTGAACGCGGCCGTCACCCCGGCGGAGTCGTCGTAGGCGGCCACGAGCACGGCCGGGTCCTTGACGAGGTCCGTGCCGAGCAGGAAAGTGTCGCCCGGGCGCATCAGCGCCCGCACCCGGCGCAGGAAGACCGCCCGCTCGTCCGGCACCATGTTGCCGATCGTCGAGCCGAGAAAGGCGATCAGCCGGGGCCCGCCCGCCCCGCCGCGGCCCGCACCGCCCTCGCCCGCGTCCTCCCGGGCGGGAATGCCGAGGTAATTGTCGAAGTCAGCCACCACTGCGTGCACCGCCAGGCCGGGGTACTCGGCCGCGAGGGCGTCCCCGGCCAGGGTGAGGGCGGAGTCGCTGACGTCGACCGGCACGTACTGGCGGAGGGTACCCGCCGCGCGCAGCGCTGACAGCAGCAGCCGGGTCTTGTCGGAGGAGCCCGAGCCCAGCTCGACCAGTGTCGCCGCCCCGGTCAGGCGGGCGATGTCGGCCGCGACGGCCTGCAAGATGGCCCGCTCGGCCCGGGTCGGGTAGTACTCCGGCAGCTCGGTGATCTTCTCGAACAGGGCGCTGCCCTGGGCGTCGTAGAACCACTTGGGCGGCAGCGCCTTCGGGGTGGCGGTCAGGCCGGCGCGGGCGTCCGCGCGCAGCGAGTCGGCCCGGTAGTCCGGCGGCAGGCGGTACTCGATGGTGGTCATGCGGTCACGATCCCTTCGGTACTGACGTCACTGTCGGTGCGTTCGGATATCGGGTAGCCAGGGGCGAGCGGCCGGACGGTCACGCCGGCAGGGGTGGCGGTGAGCTGGTGCTGGTCGGGCACCTCGGCCCAGCCGCGTTCGTCGTCGGCGGGCTCGGACGCCACCGTGACCGCCTCGTCCGCTTGCCGGTACCACAGGGTGTCGCCGCAGGCGGTGGCGGCGATCACCTTGCCGTCGGTCAGCAGGAAGTTGAACCGGCCGGTCCCGCCCGCCGCGGTCACCGCCCCGATGACCGCGTCGAGCGCGTCGCCGGGGGCGTCGCCGGCCCGCAGCCGGGCCAGCGCCAGGGTCCACAGGAAGGCCGAGTCGACGAGCGCCTCGAGTGAGGACAGCAGCGCCGGCCAGGCGTCGGCGGGCCGCTGGCCGTCCCCGCCGGGCCGGGCGAGCGCGGCCGCGGCCCCGGCCCACTCCCGCCAGTCCCGGGCGACCCCGTTGTGACTGAAGAGCCAGGGGCCCGAGCCGAACGGGGCGGCCGCCTGGGCCCCGGTCGCCATGCCCGCCGTGGCCGAGCGCACCGCCGCCAGCACCGCGCCCGAGCGGGTGACCCGGGCCAGATCCGGCAGTGACTCGTCCCCCCAGATCGGCCCGCCGCGCCGGTAGCGGGCGGGGACGGGATCGCCCGGCGCGTACCAGCCGATCCCGAAGCCGTCGGCGTTCACCGTCCCGTAGCGCTGCCGCCGGGGCGCCCACGCCTGCCGGTACAGCGAGTACGGCGGGTCGATCAGCAGCGACCGCAGCGACGCGGGCGGCCCCAGGTAGGCGGCGTGCCGGCACATCAGGCGGACTCCGGGGCCGGGCCGGGGGCCGAGCGGGCGGTGCGGAACCCGGCGAAGATCTGCCGCCGGACCGGGTAGTCCCAGTTCCTGAACGTGCTCCGGCAGGCCACCGGGGAAACGCCGAACGCGCCGCCGCGCAGCACCTTGTACTCGGGGCCGAAGAACACCTCCGAGTACTCCTTGTAGGGCCAGGCCGTGAACCCCGGGTAGGGCGAGAAGTCCGAGCTCGTCCACTCCCAGACGTCGCCCAGCAGCTGCCGCGCCCCGCACGGGGCGGCGCCGTCCGGGTAGGACCCGGCCAGCGCCGGCCGCAGGTGCCGCTGGCCGAGGTTGGCCCGGTCGCGACTCCACTCCTCATCTCCCCACGGGTAGCGCCGGGACCGGCCGGCCGCCGGGTCCCAGCGGGCCGCCTTCTCCCACTCCGCCTCGGTCGGCAGCCGCCGGCCGGCCCAGCGCGCGTAGGCGTCGGCCTCGTACCAGCACACGTGCATGACCGGCTCGTCGGGGACGACGGCTACCTCGGTCCCGAAGGAGTCCCGGACCCAGGTGCCCTGCCAGCTCCAGAACAGCGGGGCGGTCAGCCCCGCCCGCTGCCGGTGGGCCCAGCCGGCCGCGGTCCACAGCCGCCGGTCGTCGTAGCCGCCGTCGGCGATGAACGCGGCATAGGCGGCGTTGGTGACCGGCGTGGTGTCCAGCCAGAAGGCGGGCACGTCGACCTGGTGCGCCGGCCGCTCGTTGTCCAGCGCCCACGGCTCCGCCGAGGTGCCCATGGTGAAGGGCCCGCCCGGCACAAGGACCTCGCCCGGCAGCCGGGCGGCGTCGGACGGCGCGGGCGGCGGGGGCGCGGACAGCACCGCCGGGCCGGAGCGCAGCTGGTGGGTGGCGAGCATGGTCTCCACGTGCTGGGCCTCGTGCTGGGCGACCATGCCGAACGCGAAGGCGGAACCGGGCCCGTCCAGCGGCGCGCCGAATGCGACCGGTCCCCCTGGCGGACCCGCCGGGTCGCGGCCGCCCGCCACCCTCCCGTCCGGCTCGGACACCGGGTCGGGGAAGCGAGAGCCGGCCGAGGAGGTCGAGGACCCGGCCGCGGACCTCGTGACCGTAGGCGCGGGCCTCGCCCGGCGCCAGCAGCGGCAGGGTCGGGCGCTCCGCCCGCGGGTGCTCGAACGCGTCGTACAGCGGGTCGATCTCCGGGTGAATGGGATCCCGTCCGCCGACCGCCCGCAGCAGCCACAGCTCCTCCTGGTTGGCGACATGCGCCAGGTCCCAGACGAGCGGTGACATCAGCGGTGAGTGCTGCTTGACCAGATCGGCCTCGTCCACCGCGGTGGTGAGCAGGGTGGTGCGCTCGCGCGCGGCGACCAACTCGGCGGCGGCCAGCTCGCGCAGCGCCTCGCCGGAGCGGCCAGTGCCCGCGGACCCAGTGCCCGCGGACCCAGTGCCCGCTGAACCAGTGCCCGCTGAACCAGTGCCCGCTGACCCAGTGCCGGGTCGCGGGGCGCCGCCCGGGGTCTCGCCGGCTGGCCTGGTGTGCTGCGCCGTCATATCGCTTCCTCCAGCAGATCGTCGGCCGGACATCGGTTGGTGCTCACGTAGCGGGTCATGAAGTCGTCGACCGGGCCGGTGACGGCGGCCGGGACCGCCATCCGGTCCAGCGCTTCGCGCGCCGCCGCGAAGCAATCGCGGCTGGCCCGCGCGGTCGCCGGGTCGGCCGGACCGAACCGGGCGGCCCGCAGCCACGGGCCGTCCCGCCCGCTGTCCAGGGCGGCCAGCCCGGGCAGGACGCCGGGATCGCGGGCCGCGCCCGGGCCGTCGAGGCCAGGTGCGTCCCACAGGGGCGCGACCGCCGTCAGCGCCGCCTCGCCCGCCCGCGCATCCGCCAGCAGGGCCCAGCACACCGCCAGCGGTACCACCCACCCGTCGCCGGGCTGCGCGTCGATCATCCGCAGCTCGAAATGCCCCCGCGGGCGAACCGGCGGGAACAGCGTCGACAGGTGGTACTCCACGTCCTCGGCGGTGGGCTGGCGGGGCGAGCGGCCGCGGACCCAGTCGCGCAGGGTCAGCCCGGGCGGGGCCGACCAGTCGGCCGAGTCGGGTCCGCGGACGCACATGAGCCGGGCGTCGAGCGCGTAATCGGCCCAGGCCGCGCGTGGCTCCCGGTCCAGCCGCGGCGGCCGGGTCCGCCCGGGATCCATCCGGGCCCACACCTGCTGCCGTGAGGAGACCCAGCCGGTGCGCTTCCCCTCGCGCAGCGGCGAGTTCGCGAACGCGCCCACCAGCACCGGGCCGAGCGCGTGCAGCAGGCGCCAGCGCCAGCGGTAGCCGCCGGGCCCGTCGGAGTCGTCGCCGGCGTCGAGGCAGACCTGGACTGACGCGGTGCCGCACATCATCTGGCGGCCCCACGGACCGCCGGAATCGAAGTACGCCTCCATTGCCGCGTAACGGGGGAGGTCGAGGACGCGGCGCGGCGGCCGCAGCGGGTCAAGCCCGATCCCGGCCAGTTCCAGGCCGTGGCCTGCGAGCGCCGCCCGCAGCGCCGTCAGGTCCGCCTGGGTCGCGCTGACCAGCGCAGCCAGCGAGTCGGCGGGCTGCGAGCTGATCTCGAGCTGTCCGCCCGGCTCGCTTGTCAGCAGCGCCCCCGACGGCAGGACACCCGGGTGATCGCTGCTCGGCAGTCTCGCCGCAGCCCCGGTGACCGCTTCCCAGGGGCCCGCATCCGGGTCGCCCGGCCCCGGTGGCCTCGCACCCGGTGGCCTCGCACCCGGTGGCCTCGCACCCGGTGGGCTCGCATCCGGCGGGCTCGTTCCCGGGCGGCTGACTCCCTGGGGACTGACTGCTCCGCGCCGGGCTCTAGAAGACCCAGCAGTCGAAGACCCAGCAGTCGAAGACCCGGCAGTCGAAGACCCAGCCAGGAGGGCCGCTTCCAGGACCGTCGCGGCCTCGGGGGCCGGCTCCGTCCTCCCCGCCGCGGGTGCCCGGCTGTCCCGGGCGGCGCCTGCCCGGCCGTGCCGGGCAGAGGCGTCGAAGGCAGCGACGGCGGCCGCGGTCCGCTCGGCCGGCACCGGCCGAGAAGGGTCGCGCACGTCGCGCACCAGCCACTCGAGTTCGACGCCAACCCGCCGCGGCGGCCCCGTCTTCAGGCAGATGCCGTGAACGTGATCCGCGGCGCTGCCCTCATCGAGATCTCCCTCTCCGCAAGGGCCGGTATCGATGACCGTCATGCCACTACGGTATCCCGGGGGTCTGACATTCCCGTGCACGGGAACCCAGCTTGACCAGTTTGCCGGTATTGCCGGATTCCCTGGCCCGGGGTCCTTGCTGCCCTCGTCCTTACCCGCCAGCAGGGTTTTCGCGGCGGCCAGCAGGCCGCCGCGGCGCGGACTGGGTCAGGTCGTGACCTCGATCCGGCCCGCCGGGCCGGCCGTCACCTGGCCGATGACCGCGGCGCTGACGTCGCGCCGCCGCAGCTCGGCCACCAGGGCCTCCGGGGTCGCGGTGGCCAGGAGCAGGCCGCCCGAGGTCTGCGCGTCCTGCAGCAGGATAGCCACGTCGGCCGGCACCGCCGGGGCCACCGACGCCCACGACTCCAGGTAGGCGATGTTGTTCCGGGTCCCGCCGGAGACGAAGCCGGCCGCGGTCAGCTCCAGCGCGCCCGGCAGCAGCGGCACCGCCGCGGCCGAGACCACCGCCGCCGCGTCGCTGGCCCGCAGCATCCGGTGCAGGTGGCCCAGCAGCGAGAACCCGGTCACGTCGGTCGCGGCGGTCACCCCGGCCGCCAGCGCGGCCTCGCTCGCGGCGGCGTTCAGGGTGGTCATGGAGGCGACCGCGGCCGCCAGCACGTCCGGTGCGGCGGCGCCGCGCTTGTGCGCGGTCGCGACCACCCCGGTGCCGATCGCCTTGGTCAGCACCAGCGTGTCGCCGGGCCGGGCGGCGTCGATGGTGAGCAGCCGGCCCGGTGCGGCGAACCCGACGACCGCCATCCCGTACTTGGGCTCGGGGTCGTCGATGGTGTGACCGCCCACCACCAGGCAGCCCGCCGCCGCGGCGACCGCCGCGCCGCCGCGCAGCACGTCCGCCAGCATCGACAGCGGCAGCGTGGCGCCCGGCCAGGCGGTCAGGTTCAGCGCGAGCACCGGCCGTCCGCCCATCGCGTACACGTCCGACAGCGCGTTGGCGGCCGCGATCCGTCCCCAGTCGCCCGGGTCGTCCACGATCGGGGTGAAGAAGTCGGTGGTGAGCACGAGCGCGCGGTCGTCGTCGAGCCGGAGCACGGCTGCGTCGTCGCCCTCGGCCGCGCCGACCAGCAGGCCGGACAGGGACTGGCCGGCGCCGCCCAGCACGCCCGGGCCGAGGGAAGCCATCAGCTCGTCCAGGGCCGCCAGGGGCAACTTGCAGGCGCAGCCGGCGCCGTGCGACAGCGACGTGAGCCGGATAGCAGTGGTGTCGGATTGTGCGGTCACCGTCCCACCGTATGCCGGGGCCGGAGCGGAACGGCGGGCGCCGGAACCGAAACCAGGCCGCGATGGCCGAACACGACGTTATGCAGTCGCGCCGGTATGCCAGGATGAAAGGCAATGAGACGACCGTCCATCAGGTTTGCGCATGTCAGGCGGGGTAAGGCCGAGGAACCGCCGGGCCTCGTCGGCGTGGCCAGGGTGGATGCCAGGACCAAGGTGCTGGTGCGCCGTCTCGAGCCGGGCGACATCGCCATCATCGATCACGCCGACCTCGACCGGGTGTCGGCCGACGAGCTGATCACCTGCCGGGTGGGGGCGGTGGTGAACGCGGCCAAGTCGGTCACCGGCCGCTACCCCAACCTGGGGCCGCGGCTGCTGCTCGACGCGGGCATCCCGCTGGTCGACGACGTCGGCCGGGATGTCCTGGACCGGGTCAGGGACGGCAGCACCGTGCGGCTCGACAAGGACCTGCTCTACACCGCCGGTGACGAGCTGATCGCCAAGGGCGTGCTGGTGACCGCGGACAGCCTGCAGCGGGCGCTCGACGACGCCAACGCCGGGGTGGCCACGCAGATCGACGCGTTCGCGGCCAACACGCTGGAGTTCCTGCGCCGCGAGCGCGACTTGCTCACCAACGGGGTCGAACGGCCGACACTCGCCACCAGCATGAAGGACCGGCACGTGCTGGTGGTGGTGCGCGGCTACCGCTACCGCGAGGACCTGCGCGCCCTGCGCCCCTATATCCGCGAGTACCGTCCGGTGCTGCTGGCGGTTGACGGCGGCGCCGACGCGCTGATCGAGGCCGGCTACCGGCCCGACGTGATCATCGGCGACATGGACTCGGCCTCCGACGAGGCCCTGGAGAGCGGGGCCGAGCTGGTCGTGCACGCCTACCCAGACGGCCGCGCGCCCGGCATGGCCCGGCTCACCAGCCTCGGCCTGGACGGGGTCACCCTGCCCGCGCCGGGCACTAGTGAGGACGTCGCCCTGCTGGTCGCCGACGCGCTCGGGGCGAGCCTGATCGCGGTCGTCGGCACGCACTGGACGCGGGAGGAGTTCCTCGACAAGGGCCGCCCCGGGATGGCCTCGACCTTCCTGACCCACCTGCGGGTCGGCAGTAAGCTCGTCAACGCCCAGGGCGTGCACCAGCTCTATCAGAGCCGGATATCCGGCTGGGCCCTCGCGGTGCTGGTGATCGCGGCCGCGGTGACGATCGTCGTGGCGATTGCGTACTCGCCCGCGGGGCCGATTGTCGGCGACTACCTCACCGGCACCTGGCATACCTTCGCCTACTGGTTCACGGGGCTGTTCAAGTGATCGACTTCCGTTACCACCTCGTCTCGATCGTGGCCGTGTTCCTGGCCCTGGCGATCGGCATCGTGCTGGGCTCGACCGAGTTGCAGGGGACCACGATCGACGCGCTCCGGTCGTCGTCGAATTCGCTCAAAGACCAGCTGTCGGCGGTCAGCGCGGAGCGCAACAGCTACGAGCAGCTGTCCGGGGCGAGCGACACCTTCCTCCGCACCGCCGAGTCCAAGCTCGTCAGCGGCATGCTCCCGGGCGACCGGGTGGTGCTGGTGACCGAGCCGGGCGCCCCGTCCGGCATCGTCAGCGGGGTCAAGCAGGCGGCCGCCCTGGCCGGGGCCACCGTCACCGGCACGATCGAGCTGCAGCCGAAGTTCAACGACGTCTCCGGCGCGACCCAGGCGAACCTCAACGCGATCAACACGCAGCAGGCTGCGGCCGACGGCATCGTGCTGCAGCCTGCGGCCAGCGCCCAGACCGTGGACCAGCAGCAGGCGGCCCAGCTCATCGGGACGGCGGTACTGGCGACGAGCGCCACCGCCCAGGCCCCGCTGACCGCCGCCAAGGCGCAGCTCCTGCTGCAGGCCTACGCTCAGGGGGGTTACCTGGCCACCAGTGGCACGGTGACCGGCCGGGCCACCCTGGCGGTGCTGGTGACCCCGCAGGCGGCGCCCGCCGACGGTTCCAGCGACCCGGCCAACCAGGTGCTGCTCGCCGTGGCCGGGCAGTTCGCTGCCGCCAGCGCCGCCACCCTGGTGACCGGGTCGGTCACCGGCTCGGCCGCCCCCGGCAGCGCGATCTCGGTGGTGCGCGGCAGCAGCGTCTCGGGCAAGGTCTCCACCGTGGACAACGCCGACACCACCCTCGGCCAGATCTCGTGTGTCTGGGCGCTGGCCACCCAGCTGGCTCCGGGCGGAAAGCCCGGCAGCTACGGCATTTCGGGGGCATCGTCGGTCAGCCCGCCGGTACCGTCGGTCCCCAGCGCGAATCCGACTCCGTCCGGAACGCCGAGCCAGCAGCCGACGGGAAAGGTCAAGAAGACCGTGGCTAACAAGTGAACGACCAGCCCGGCCGGGGCCCGCTGCGCGCCCGGCTGGCCGGGCCGGCCGCCGCGGTGGCCGCGGCCGGTGCCACCCGGGGCGCCTACGCCCTGCTCTGCCGGCACCCGCCCGCCGGGGAGAAGACCTGGGTGCGGACCAACCACCGGGGAGAGCTGGTCACGCTGGTCGAGGGGCTGGCCGTGCCGCTCGGCGCGATCGCGGGCGAACTGGCCGGTGCCGCCGTCGCCGGCCAGGCCGTCGCCCTGCCGCCGGCCGTCGCCGGGCTCGGCGCGCTCGGCTTCGGCCTCCTCGACGACCTGCGCGGCTCCGGTGACCGACGCGGCCTGCGCGGACACCTCGGCGCGCTCGCCCGCGGCGAGGTCACCACCGGCACGGTCAAGCTGGCCGGACTGGCGGCGACTGGCCTCGGGGCGGCCCTGCTGGACGGCGGTGCCGCGGCCGACGTAGCCGTCAACGCCGGGCTCGTCGCGGGCGGCGCCAACCTGCTCAACCTGTTCGACCTCCGCCCGGGGCGGGCCATCAAGGTCGCCGCGCTGTCGGCCGGCCTGATCACGGCGGCCGGCGCGGTCGCGGGCGGGCGGCCGCCCGCTGCGCCCGGCCCGCTGCCGCCGGCCCGCGTCCCGGCGCCGCGGACCGGGCTCGCCGCTGTCGCCGCGCCCGGCGCCGCGGCCCTCGCGCTGCTGCCGGAGGACCTGCGGGAGCGCGCCATGCTGGGCGATGCGGGGGCCAATGCGCTCGGCGCGATGCTCGGCGTAGCGGCCGCCCGGTCACTGCCGCGGCAGGCCCGCATCGGGCTGCTGGCCGTGATCGCCACCCTCACGGTCGCCAGCGAGCGGGTCAGCTTCACCAAGGTGATCGCGGCCAGCCCGCCGCTGAACTGGCTGGACATGCTCGGCCGCCGGCCTGCCCCCCTAGGCGCAGGTGCCCCGGCGAGCGCGGCGGCCGCCGGCCCCGCAGTTCCCGGCGACGTCGAGGGCGCGCGCCGTCGGCGCCGCCCGGGCCGGCACAGGCGGGCGGTGTCAACGGTCAGCCTGCCCCGCCCCGGCGCCTGGATCTCCGCGCGGCGCAAGCCGCGGTCCCTGCCGGGGCCGTGACCGGCGAAGCGCCCGGTGACGTCGGGCCCGAAGCCGTAGTGCCGCACGACGGGCCGGCGCCGCGGGTCACCCTGGTGGCGGGGACCACGGCTGGCGGGACCGGGGCCCATGTGCGGATGCTGGCCGCCGGGCTCGCGCATCAGGGCGCGGCGGTGACGGTCGCCGCACCGGCCGCCACCAGGACACGCGTTCGCGCTGGCGGCGGTCCCCGGGGCCACGTTCACCCCGGTCGAGATTGGGGACCGCCCCCGGCCGGGCGACGCGGCGGCCATCGCCCGGCTGCGCCGGCTGCTCCTCCGCCCGGCTGCCCGCGTCGCGGGCAACGCCGGCGCCCCGGCGGGCGCCGGCACCGTGCACGCCCACGGGCTGCGGGCCGGGGCCCTCACGGTGCTGGCGCTGCTGCTGGTGCGCGGCCGCCGCCGGCCCGCGGTGGTGGTGACGGTGCACAACGGCCCGCCCCTGGGCGCCGCCGCCGCTTTTGTCTACCGGCTGCTCGAACGGGTGACGGCCCGGGGCGCCGACGTGGTGCTGTGCGTATCGGATGACCTCGCGGAACGAATGCGCCGGGCCGGTGCCCGGCACGTCGGCCGGGCCGTCATCGCCGCTGCTGACGGCCCGGCTGGGACCCGTTCCGGCCCGCCGGCCCGGCCGGCGGCGACGGCCGGGTCGCCCCGGGTCGCCCGGCGGTGGTGTTCGCCGGGCGGCTGGCACCGCAGAAGGGGCTCGACACGCTGCTCGACGCGGCAGCCTCGTGGCAGGACCTCGAACCGTGCCCGCGGCTGGTGATCGCGGGTGACGGCCCGCTGGCGGCGCGGCTGCGCGACCAGGCCAGCCGCCGGCGGGTGGACGCGGCCTTCCTGGGGGCGACCGCTGACGTGCCCGCGCTGCTGGCCGCGGCGGCCGTTGTGGTGCTGCCGAGCCGGTGGGAGGGGCAGCCGCTGGTCGTGCAGGAGGCGCTGCGGGCAGGACGGCCGGTGGTCGCCACCCGGGTCGGCGGCGTCCCCGCGCTGACCGGCGAGGACGGGGCGCTGCTAGTCGGCCCCGACGACGCCGCCGCCCTGGCGGCGGCGGTGCGGGCGGTGCTGACCGACCCGGCGCTCGCCGCCCGGCTCGCCGCCGGGGCCACCGCCCGGGGCGCCCGCCTGCCGTCGGAGGCGGACGCGGTCACGGCGGTGCTGTCCGCCTACGCCCGGGCCGCCGGCGCGGCCGCTGAGCGCGGCCCCGTCTGCGATACTTGACTGGTGCCGCTGACCGCCACCTGCCTGTGCCTGCTCGTCGGGGCTGGCCCCGATGGCACCGCCCGGGTGCTGCTCGGGCATAAGAAGACCGGGCTCGGCCAGGGCAAGATCGTCGGGCTCGGCGGCCACGTCGACCCGGGTGAGACCGCCGCCGAGGCGGCCGTCCGGGAAGTCAAGGAAGAGTCGGGGCTCATCGTCGCCCGCGGCGCGCTGACTGAGGCCGCCCGGCTGACCTTCCTGTTCCCGGCCCACCCGGCCTGGGACATGGACGTGGACGTCTTCACCTGCGCGCAGTGGTCCGGGGAGCCGGCCGAGAGCGACGAGATCCGGCCCCTGTGGTTCCCGGTGGCGGCCCTGCCGTTCGGCCAGATGTGGGACGACGCGCCCCACTGGGTGCCGCGCGTGCTGGCCGGGGAACGGCTGCGAGCGGTCTTCAGCTACGCGGCCGACAACGAGACCGTCGCCGAGCAGGCCGTCGCCGCCCTCGGCTGATCACGGCCGCCGTGACTGTCGCCGGGTCCGCGGCGCCGGGCCGCTACCGCAGCCAGTCGGCCGCGATGGCCTCGGCCCGCAGCTCAAGCAGCGGCCCGGCCTCGGTCATGCACCGGGTGACGTCGGACTCGATGTCGGTCAGGGCGTAGGCGCCGGCGATCCCGGCCCGGCGCAGCTCTGCCGCTGACAGCACGGACCGCCCGGCCACCGCGACCACCGGCACCGCCGGGTCGTGCGCGGCCGCCGCCCGGGCCACCCCGACCGGGGTCTTGCCGTGCAGCGTCTGCTGGTCAAGGGAGCCTTCCCCGGTGATCACCAGCCGGGCCCGGTCCAGCCGCGGGCCGAACCCGGCCAGCTCCAGCAGCAGGTCGATCCCGGGTCGCATCCGCGCGCCCAGGAACAGCAGCGCCGCGAACCCGATCCCGCCCGCGGCGCCCGCTCCGGGCGCGTCGCGGGCTGGGCGTGCGGCCCGGCCGGGGACGGCCGCCTCGGCTACCTCGGCCCAGCGCCGCAGGCCGCGCTCGAGCAGCGGGATCTCGCTCGCTGCGGCTCCCTTCTGGGGGCCGTAGACGGCGGCCGCGCCGGCCGGCCCCAGCAGCGGGTTGTCCACGTCCGAGGCGAGCAGGAACTCGGTCCCGCCCAGGTCAGCCAGTCCGGTCAGGTCGAGGCGGGCGAGCCCGGCGAGGGCGCCCCCGCCCGGCGGGAGCTCGTGTCCCGCCGGGTCAGCCAGCCGGGCGCCGAGCGCCTGCAGCAGCCCGGCCCCGCCGTCGGTGGTGGCGACCCCGCCGACCCCGAGGATGATCCGGCGGGCGCCGGCCTGGCGGGCGGCCAGGATCAGCTCGCCCACCCCCTGGCTGGTCGCGGTCAGCGGCGCCAGCGCGCCCGGGGGGAGCAGGGTGAGCCCGCACGCCTGGGCCGCCTCGATGACGGCGGTCTCGCCGCGCAGCGCGTAGGCGGCGCTGACGGTCTCCCCGGTCGGCCCGTGGACGTCAAGTTCGGCCTGGTCGAAGCCGGCCGACAGGGCGGCTGCGACGGTCCCGTCGCCGCCGTCGGCCACCGGCACCGTGTCGGTCGCGCCCGCGTACCCGCCGCGGGCCAGTCCGGCCGCGAGCCGCGTGGCCACCTCGGCCGCGGTCAGGCTGCCCTTGAACTTGTCCGGGGCCAGCACCACGGTGCTCATCGGCGGGCAGGCCGGCCGGAGTGCGCAGCGGGCGGGCTGGCACCGTCACGGCGCACCGGGGCCCGGGCGCCGCGGGGAACGCAGGGGGTCACAGCGGTAAGGCTACTCGCCGCGATCCGCCCGGGGCCGCCGGTCAGCGGCCCGGGCCGGAGGCGGGAACGGGTGAGCCCGGCCGGCCGCGCAGCCACGAGTGGCGGGGGGGAGTGCGCGGCCGGCCGGGCCTGGGTGGACCTGGTGGTCAGGTGCGGCTTAGGCGCACCCGTCCCCGGCCCACGGCGAGGTGCCGTACTCCTGGTACAGCTTCGAGAAGGCCGCCTTCTGGGCCGCCACGGACTGGCCGTTGACGTTGATCCCGGAGGCCGTGATGATGCCGTAGACGCCACCGTTGTAGGCCTGGTTGGTGCCGTTGGTCGACTCGTGGTAGGCGACGCAGGCGGCGAACGACGACGGCACACCCGGGATGCTCGACAGCGAGCCGTTCGAGTAACCAGTCGAGCCGCTGGTGCTGGTCTGCGCGACGCTGGCGGTGCTCGAGGGCGAGGTGTAGGAGGTCGCGGCGCGCTGGGTGGTGCCGTAGGACGCGCTCTGCTGAGCGGCCGGCGCCTGGGTGGTGGGGGTGTAGGCCTGCGCGGCGGGAGCCTGCGTGGCGGCGGAACCCTCGGGGATCTTCACGCTCTGGCCGGCGAAGATCAGGTTCGGGTTGGCCAGCTGGGGGTTCGCGGCCTCAACGGCGGCGAGGCTGGCGCCATGGCTCGCGGCGATTCCGGAGAGGGTGTCGCCCGGCTGAACCATGTACGTAATGAGAGCAAGTGCTGCGAACAATTTAGGGGGAGCCTTCCGGCTTACGGCGGGTCCCGATGACTAACCGCCTTGGGATGGAGGCAGGGTCGCCCCGACATCGCTTCATGCGGATTGAGGGGGGACCGTAATGCCAGGCTCGGCTGCGCCGCTTGGGGGAGGCGCAAGAACGCTCTGGCAAACGTCGGTGACACTAACCGAGATGACCGGGAGCTTTCAAATGGGACCAACGTCCGTACGCCGTTTTGGGCTCGGAATGGCGGGCGGAATCCGTTACGGTTACTGACTTTCGTGACCGTCACTGTGCGTTACCTCACATTCCCGGCACTGGGGCGGGGATATCGTTGTCAGGCGATGGGCCCAGATTGCGCCGGCTGCCGCTTCCCAGGGTGCATTCACGGCCGCGCACACGCTCCTCGAAGGCGGGGTAGCGCCAGCTCGAGCAGCTGCCCGGGGGACGGCGAGGTGACGCCCCGGCAGCACGCGGGCGGAGGAGAGGAACGGCACTCGCCGCCTTTGCATCTTCTCGCCGTGCAACCCGAATGCCACCCCATTGCCACCGACACCGGGGCGCTTTTTGACGCAGGGTGCACCCGGAGTCAACGAGGCAGGCGCTCCTGCCCGGCCGGTTACTGTGCCCGGCATTCTATTCCCGCGACGGTCCTTATGAATACGAAGAGTCACTGTATAAGCACTTAGTGTTAATAAATTTTGACCCGGGAATAGGCCGCCGCGCCCCGCCCGCACGGTTCACCGGCGCGGGTTATGGACCGGGAATAGCCGGCGGCAATCCCCCGGCCTGCCGGGCCGGCGTTACCATTCCGGACCTGGTAACGTCGTCGGTCGCCTGACCCGCCGCGCCCCGCGGACCGCCGTCGCGGGCCCGTCGGCGGGCTGGCAGTGGGTACCGGCGACGAAGGCGGGGGAGCGCATTGATGACAGACGGCACCGAACCAACCCGGCCCACGGCCATCGAGCCGCGGGTCACCAGCAACGGCTTCATCGGCCAGGTCGACGCGACCCTGGTCCCGCGGTACGCGGGCGAGCCCACCTTCGCCCGGCTGCCCCGGCTGGCCGACCTGCCGGGCGACGCTGACGTCGCCATCGTCGGGGTGCCGTTCGACACCGGGGTCTCCTACCGGCCTGGCGCCCGCTTCGGGCCGGGCCATATCCGCGAGTCGTCCCGGCTGCTGCGCCCCTACAACCCGGCCGCCGGGATCGCGCCGTTCGCAGCCCAGCAGGTGGCCAACGCCGGCGACCTCGGGGTCAACCCGTTCAGCATCGACGAGGCGATCGCCGCGATCGAGCGCGGTGCCCGCGGCCTGCTCGAGCGGGCGCCGCGGCTGCTGAGCCTGGGCGGCGACCACACGATCGCGCTGCCGCTGCTGCGGGCGGTCCACGCGGTGCACGGCCCGGTCGCCGTGGTCCATTTCGACGCCCACCTGGACACCTGGGACACCTACTTCGGTGCCGCCTACACCCACGGCACGCCGTTCCGCCGCGCCTTCGAGGAGGACCTCCTCGACCCGGAGGGCTGCCTCCACGTGGGCATCCGCGGCCCCCTGTACGACGCCGAGGACCTGGAACGCGATACCCGGGTGGGTTTCCGGGTGGTGCCCGCGGCCGACGTGGAGCACCTGGGCACCGCCGGGATCATCAGCGCGATCGAGGCCCGGGTGGGCCGCCGCCCGGTCTACGTGAGTGTCGACATCGACGTCCTTGACCCGGCGTTCGCGCCCGGGACCGGCACGCCCGAGGCGGGGGGCCTGACCAGCCGGGAACTGCTCGCGGTGCTGCGCTCCTTCGCCCGGCTCAACCTGGTCGGCGCGGACATCGTCGAGGTGGCCCCCGCCTACGACCACGCCCAGGTCACCGGCATCGCCGCCGCCCACGTCGGCTACGAGCTGCTGTCCGCGTTCGCCCCGCGCGCCCGCTGAGCGCCGCGGGCCCGCGCGCCGTGGCTCAGCCGCACGCGCCCGGCCCCGCTCGCCCGCTACTGCGCCGTCCCGGCCCAGCGGTGGTACACCTGTGACAGTCCCTCCGGGGTGAGCGTGCCGTACAGCCGCAGCCGGGCCACGCCGCCGTCAGGGAACACGTCCAGCCGGACCGTGTCGCACGGGGCCGACGGGCGGATCCGGAACCGGTGCGGGGTGTCGGGCAGCAGCGGGGTCCGGGGCAGCAGCGGCACCCACTCCTCGTCCCGCGTCCAGTCGCCGCCCGCCTGCCCGCGCAGCCCGGCCGCGGCGGGCGCGTTGCCGAGATACCCGGAAGTGTCGACCTCGACCACCGAGATCACCGCCGGGGCGGCGAACCCGACGACCAGCCACTCGTTGCCGGCCACACGCCGGCGCCGGGTCTCCCAGCCCTCGCCCATCACCCGGGACAGCCCGGGTGAGATGGCGTTGCGCGGCGCCGAGTAGAACCGGTCGCTGCAGGCCCGGATGTCCCCCCCGTTCTCGAGCGCGGCCAGGTCGAAGGTGAGCCCGTCGAGCAGCGCCGGGTCGGGCACCACGGTGCCGTGCACTCGCAGCCGGGCGACGCCGCCGTCGGGGTAGATCCGCAGCCGCACGTGGGAGAACCGGCGCCCGGCGGGCACCTCGAACACGTGCTGGGTGTCGCCCTGCAGTGGCGACCGGGGGACGATCTCGGTCCACAGGGCCGCCTCGAGCGAGGCGAGCGGCGGGTACCCGTCGACGTAGCACGCCTCGACCGCGCCCGACTGCGGGAAGTTGCCGGTGAAATGGGCGGTGTCGACCACCACCGCCCGTATCACCCCGGGGGCGCCGAGGCGGACGATCACCCAGTCGTGCTCGTCGTCGGGGGGCAGAGAGCCGTGCGGCCCGCGCCGCCGGCGCGTCTCCCACCCGTCGTACACCTGGCCCTTGTGCCCGAAGGTGGCCGGGCTGAAGGCCGGCCTGGCGGCCTTGATGAGGTTTTCCTTCTCGGCGAAGAACTCATCCGACGCCGCCACCACCGACCCGCGCAGCGCCCGCGACGCCAGGTCGGGCAGTGTCACCGGGTCGGCCGTGGTCGGCAGGCCGGCCTGGGCCCGCGCGTCGCCCGGGGCGAGCACGTCGGTCGGGTCCAGGGCGTCGTCAGCGGTCAAGGGGACCGCCTCCCCGGGCCAGCAGCCGTCCGCGGGGCGGGTCGTCCGGGGTAACCTCGGCCCCGGCCAGCCAGACCCGGCTGACCTGCCCGGTCAGCGTCCGCCCCTCGTACGGGGTCACCGGGTGCCGGTGCAGCAGCTCGGCCCCGTGCACGGTCCAGGTCGCGTCCGGGTCGAACGCGACGAAGTCGGCATCCGCCCCGGGCTCGATCTTCCCCTTGGTCGCCAGCCCGGCCAGTGACGCCGGGAAGGCGGACATCCAGCGGGTGATGTCCTCCAGCGTGAACCCGCGCCGCCGGGCGACCGACCACACCGCCGGCAGCCCCACCTGGAGCGAGGAGATGCCGCCCCAGGCGGTGCGGAAGTCGCCGTCGGGCAGGCCCTTCAGGGCCGGGGGGCAGGGGGAGTGGTCGGACACGACCCCGTCGATGGCGCCGTCCCCGAGGGCCCGCCACAGCGCCTCCCGGTTGACCGCGTAGCGGACCGGCGGGCAGCACTTGAACTCGGTGTGCCCCGCGGGCACCTCCTCGGCGGCGAAGAACAGGTAGTGCGGGCAGGTCTCGGCCGACAGCGCGATCCCGGCCGCCTTGGCCGCCGAGATCAGCGCCGCACACTCGCCCGCGGCCAGGTGCACGATGTGCGCCCGGGCGCCGGAGAAGGCCGCCGCGGAGATCACCGTCTCGATCGCCCGGCGCTCGGCGACCGGCGGCCGGGACGACACGAACGCGTCGTAGGAGGCCCCGATCGGCTCGCTGACCTGGGACGGGTCCTCCGCATGGACGATCATCGGCGCGCCCGAGTCGGCCAGCAGGAACATGTCGGCCCGGAGCTCGTCCTTCGACAGGGGCGGGAAGTCGGGGATGCCCGAGTCGATGAGGAAGCACTTGAACCCGACCACGCCCGCGTCAAGCAGCGGGCCGATCTCCTTGGCGTTGCCGGGTACCGCCCCGGCCCAGAAGGCGACGTCGACCGCGCACTGCCCGGCCGCCGCGGCCACCTTCACCGCCAGCGCGTCGACCGAGGTGGTGACGGGGGAGGAGTTCAGCGGCATGTCGCAGATGGTGGTGACACCGCCCGCCAGCGCCGCCCGGGTCGCGCTGGCGAACCCCTCCCACTCGGTCCGCCCCGGCTCGTTCACGTGCACGTGCGAGTCGACCAGCCCCGGCAGCAGCGGCAGGTCCCCCAGGTCGACGGTGCGGTCGGCGTCCGCCCGCAGGTCGTAGGCCCCGACATGCTCCACCCGCCCATCCCGAACGAGGGCGGCCGCCTCGCTCTCGCCCGCTGGCAGCACCATCCGCCGTGAGCGGATCAGCAGTGTCCCCACGCTTACAGCCAGCCGAAGCTCGCGGCGGTGCCGGCCGGCCCGGCTGGCCCGTACTCCAGCCCGACCCAGCCGTCGTAGCCTGGCCTCCGCCAGCCCGGCGAACAGTGGCTCGAAGGCCACCGTGCCGGTCCCCGGGGCCCCGCGGCCCGGTACATCGGCGACCTGCACATGCAGTATCGACGCGTGGTGCCTGCTCAGTACGTCTGCCACGTCTTCCCCCATCGTCGCCAGGTGGTACACGTCCGCGAGGAACCCGACATTGGCCGCGCCCACCCGCTCGATCACCGCCAGGGCCTTCTCGCTGCGGTCGACCGGAAAGCCCGGGATGTCGACCGAGTTGATCGCCTCGACCAGAACCGAGGCCCCCGCCCGGTCCGCCGCCGCGGCCGCGAAACGCAGGTTCTCGGTCGCGACCGCGTCCTGCTCGGCGGCGTCGCGTCCGGGCACCCGCAGTCCGTACGGTGCGTTGAGCCGCCGGCATCCGGTCCGCCGGGCGATCTCCGTCACCGCAGCCACATTCTCCCTGAAAGCCGCCACCCGGGCCGGGTGCGACACGATGCCCCGTTCGCCGGCCGCCATGTCCCCGGTGTGGAAATTGAGCGAAACCAGCTCAACCCCGGCATCGGCGACCGACCGCACGAACGCGTCGGCCGCCCGGTCCGTCGGTGTCATCGCCGTCCACGGCCACCAGAACTCCACCCCGGTGAACCCGGCCGCCCGCGCCGCCGCCGCCCGCCGCTCCAGCGGGAGCTCGGTGAACAGGATCGAGCAGTTCACGTCGAACCGGGCCCCGTACGTCTGCATCGGGGTGGCTACCGGGCCTTTCGCCCGCGCTGAGCTGCCGCAGGGCACATCCGGGGCACACGGCGGAGACCACCATCCATGACGGTAGTTGTTTCCTGATTCGTCTCCAGTCACTCGCCAACGTACGCATTCAAGGTGATCGTTGACGTGGAGTGATCAGCTCGCCTCGCGGTAGCGGGCCACGATGGCGGCGCGTAGCGGGGCGGATGGTGCGCCGAGGGCCGACAGGATCCGCGGTACGGTGCCGTGCGGCCTCAGCAGGGCCAGGGTGAGGTGCTGGACGCCGATGTAGTTGTCGTGCAGCGCCTCCGCCTCGCGCACCGAGAGCGCCAGGGTCTTCCTCGCGCGCGGGGTGAACGGGATACCGGCGCCGGGAGCGAGCCCGGCAGAAGCGGGAAGCTGCCGGAACAGGCTGGCCGGCAGGGGGGCGTTCCCGCGGGCGCGCCCGCGCCGCCGGCGCGTCAGACCGGCCAGCGGGCCCTTCCCCCAGGCTGGCCGCCGGCGCTGGCGGGCGACCGGGAGGACCCGGGCGAGGGCGTCCGGGCCGAATGCCGCCTCGATGCGGGCACGGACAACGTCCAGGTCGATGCCGATGGACGCCAGCGCGGCTGCGTCCAGGCCGCCCACCGGGGCGACCGGCTGGCCCCGGCCGGCGGCGCGCCGTATGACCGCCTTGACGCGGTCGGGCGTGATGCCCTGGTCGCGCAGCACCGCGCCGGCCAGCTCGCCGGCCGCGGCGGCGGCCAGCAGCAGGTGCTCGCAGCCGATGTAATCATGCCCGAGCCCGCGGGCATGTTCCTGGGCCTGGGCGACGACGTGGCGAGCGGTGTCGGTGAAGCGCTCGAACATCATGGCCTGCCGGCCCGGCGGCCGTACTTGCGGTGAACGGTCTGCTTGGTGACACCGAGACGGCTGGCGATGTCCTGCCAGGACCAGCCGAGGTCCCGGGCCTGCTGGACTTGGAGCAGTTCCAGCCGTTCAGCCAGCGCACGCAGCGCGGCGACCGCGCGCAGCCCGACGTCGGGGTCGTCGCTGGCGGCGCCTTCAGCGATCTGGAAAGCAGGTTCCATACCGTCAGCATATGCTGACATACGGAGTGGGTCAACATATGCTGACGAGGTGCGGCGCCTGCGATGCGGGTGTCCTCCAGCGTCAGCCCCGTCACACCGGCGGTGACAGGTTCGCCGCCCGCCCCCGTTCGTCAGGTGGCGCCCGCGGGGACCGCGTAGGCGACGATGTTGTCGAGGTAGTGTCCGGTCGCGGCGTCGAAGGGCCCGCCGCAGGAGACGATGACCAGCCGGGATGAGACCTGCTGGCCGAAGATGGCGGCCGCCGGGAGCGCGTCCTTGGCGTAGGCGCGCAGCGCCGCCACCCGGTAGTGGTAGGCGTGCCCGCTCGCGACGACGGTGACGGCCTGCCCCGGCCGTACGTCCTGCAAGCGGAACAGCGCGCCCGGGCCGCTGGCGGCACTGTCGATGTGTCCCGCGAGGACGACGGCCCCGGTGTTCTCGCCCGGGAACCCGCCCCCGGCCCACCAGCCGACGTCGGCCGGGTCAGGGGGGATCGCGAGGGCGCCGCCGGCCTGCACCCCGGTCGGCTGGACCGGGGCGTCCACCCCGATCGCGGGAATCTGCAGGCGGTCTGGGACGCGGACGGTACTGACCGTCAGCCCGCCGGGCGGCTGCGCGCCCGACAGGGCCACCTGGCTGGCGCTGGGGCCCGGGCCGCTGGGGCGCGGGGCCGGGGAGGCAGGGGAGGCCGGGGCCGTGAGGCTGGGGCCGGCCGCCTGGTAGCTGGCCGCCGGCGGCACGGTGCCGTAGTCGTGGCTAGGCGGCCGGGTGAGGGTGTAGCCGGCGACGCCACCGCCGGCCAGCGCCAGCCCTGTCACCAGAGCCGCCACTGGCCGGCGGATTCGCCGGGAGCTGGCTGTCACGCCCGGCGGCGCCGGACGATGCCCCAGCCGCCGGCCGCCGCGAGCAGCAGCCCGGCCGCTCCGACGGCGGCAAATGGCCAGGCGGGAGTGCTCGGGTCAGCGCCGAGCCCGCCGCTGCCCGCCTGTGCGCCGGACGGCATGCCGCCCAGCGGGTAGTTCTGGGTCACGACGGTGAGCGTCTTCCCGGTGGCCGAGCCGACCGCGTAGACAACGGTGCCCATGCCCGCGGTCACGGCGACATTGACCGGGCCGAGCACGGCGGCGCTCTGCCCCGCCAGGGTCACCTTGGCCGGCACGGTTCCCGCGGGCACCGTCAGCGCGGCCTGCTGGCCGCTGGTCAGCGAGCTGATCACCTTGCTGGCGCCCGCGTAGACGTCGACCGCGGGCGCGTCGGCGACGTGCCGGACGACCAGCCGCCCGTCGCCGCTGGCGGCCGCGGTGGTGTCGTTGGCGAAGGCGGTCAGGACCGGCGACCCGGACGCGTTCAGCCCCGCGACCACCGTCGCGTTCTCACCCGCGGTCAGCTGCTCGGTGGCCTCCAGGACCGGCGCGCTCGTCGCGGCCGACCCGGCCTTGCGCACGTCCAGGGTGTAGCTGCCGGGCGGCAGTTGCAGCGGTCCGGCGACCGACTTGAACGTGAAGCCGGAGATGATCTTCTTGCCGTTGGCGTAGACGTCGACTGGCGTGTTGGGAATGCCGTGCACGACCGTCACCGTCGCGTCCCCAGTCGCCGCACTGGCCGGGAGCGCCGTGGCGGCGGAGGTCCCGGCCGCCAGGCACAGCATGCCGGCCGCCACGCTGGCCGCGGCGAGCCTTGGTATGCGCATCGCTAACTCCGATTCGGTTCGTGAGTGCGCCGGGTTGCCCCGGCGCTTGTCACTCACTACTTCGGACGGCGGTGCCTTCCTGGATGCACCTGCGGGCGGATCAGCTGACGGCGGGCAGGCTGCCGCGGACCACGCTGGTCTTCGAGTGGACGGGGCTGCCGTTGAACGGCTGCAGGGACACGTCGATCCGGGAGTAGAACCGCAAGTCGGTGCCGGACGGGATGGTGAACGACCCGGTATGGGAGGCCGGCAGGTCCCCGAGGGAGATCATGCTCCGGCCGTCGCGGCCGAGTAGCCACACTTCGTAGAACCCGGACTCGGCCGGAGCGTCCAGCGTGACCTGCATGACCTGCTCGGCCGCGGTGACCCGCATGACCGCGGTGCCGGAGGCGTTCCGCCACTGCGGGTCCTGCGGCAGCGGCCGCAGGCTGGCCTGCGCGCTGGTCGTGGCCGGGGCAGAGCCCGAGGTCAGCTGGCCGATGCCGACGGCCGCGCCCGCGCCTATGACAAGGCCGGCCGCGGTCGCCACCGCCAGACGCGTCCGCTGCCCCCAGGAGCGGCCAGCCCGGCGCCCCGGGCCGGCCGTCTGCCGCCGCGGGACCGTGTTCCCGGCGGCACGGGGCGGCGGGGCCAGCCCGGTGACCGCGCCCGCCCGCGGCGCCGGGTCCGGCGCGCCAGCCGCGGCCGCGATCCGGTCCCACAGCGGCGCGGGCGGCGACACCAGCTCGACCGGTGCGCCGTCGTGTCTGGCGGTCGCTACCACGTCGCTGAGCTGCATCATCGTGCCCCGGCAGTCGGCGCAGGAGGCCGCGTGGTCCTCGTCGCCGGCGGTGCCGGCGGCCTCTCCGAGGGCCCACAGCGCCAACGTCTCCGGGTCAACGTGCGACACTGTCGGCCTCCAGTCGGGAGCGCAGGCGGGCCAGGCCGCGGCGGATATGGCTCTTGACGGTGCCCAGCGGCATCATGAGGGTGCCGGCGATCTGCTCGTGGGTCAGGTCGGAGTAAAACGCGAGCACCATGACCTGCCGCTGGGTCTCGGGCAGCCGGGACAGTTCGTCGGCCAGCAGCACCCGGTCGACCGCGAGGTCCGGCTGGGCGTCGGACACGGTCACGGTGGCGCCGGCCACCTCCGCCAGCACGCGCTGGTCACGCTGCCGGCCGCGCAGCACGTCCGCGACCTTGTTCCGGGTGATCGCCACCAGCCAGCCGCTGAGCGTGCCGCGGCCGCGGTCGAACCCGGCCCGTCCCTGCCAGGCCGCGACGAACACCTGCTGGGTGATGTCCTCGGCCTCGGCGGCATTGCCCAGGCTGCGCAGGGCCAGCGTGTAGACCAGCGGGCCGAATCGGTCGTAGGCCAGGCGAAGGCCGTCCGCCTGGCCTTCGCTGAAGGCGGCGGAGACCTTCTCGTCCAGCCCCGGGTCCATCCGTTGACGATAGCGGGTATCCCAGGGTGGAAGCGAGGGTGGCGGTTTCCGGGCCCCGAGCGTAGGTTCGGAAAGCAAAGGCTTTTTCCTATATAGCCGGAGGGAAAGATGACGGCTGACGCGCAGGGCCGTGAGGACGTTCAGTTCTGGTTCGACCCGCTGTGCCCGTGGGCGTGGATCACCTCGCGCTGGATGCTCGAGGTGGAGAAGGTCCGCCCGGTGCAGACCGAATGGCGGATCATGTCGCTGGCTTACCTCAACCTCGTCCAGCACGAGGGCAAGGATCTCAGCGAGGAGTACAAGGCCCGGATGGCGAAGGCGTGGGGACCGGTGCGGTTGTGCGCCGCCGCCGCGGCCGACGCCGGACCGGACATCCTGGGACCGCTGTACACCGCGATCGGCACCCGGTTGCACAACCAGGGCCGCCGCGACGACCCGCAGGTGCTGCCGGAGGCGCTGGCCGAGGTCGGCCTGCCCGCCTTCCTCATCGACGCGACCGAGACCGACGAGTTCGACGACGCGATCAAGAAGTCCCATCACCAGGCGTTCGACGAGGTCGGCCTGGACGTGGGCACGCCGGTGGTCCGTGTTCGCGGCCGGGCGCTGTTCGGCCCGGTGATCACCCCCGCCCCCAAGGGGGAGGCGGCGGGCCAGCTGTTCGACGGGCTGGCGCTGGTCGCCCAGGCGGACGGGTTCTTCGAGCTCAAGCGCTCCCGCGACCGCAAGCCGTCGTTCGAGTAGCCGCTATCGGCGGGACGCCCGGCGCTCCGGTGTCCCGCCGGTCAGCGGGGCAGCTCCATCGTGTACATGATGAACCCGTCGTTGACCGCCACCTGCTCATACAGTGCCCGGGCGGTCAGGTTGGTGACGTGGGTGTGCCAGTAGACCCGGCCCAGCGCGCGGTTGGCCGCCCACGAGCCCACCTCCCGGATCAGCGCCCGGGCGACGCCGCGGCCCCGGTAGCCGGGCGCGGTGAACAGGTCTTCCAGGTAGCAGACGTCGGGCCCGGTGGTGCGCGGGTGGGCCAGGAAGTGGGCGAGGCCGGCCAGCGTTCCGTCGACCCAGGCGCCGCGGGCGTGCATCCGCTCGCCCGCCTGGAACTGCGCCCACGCCCGGTCGTACATCGCCTGCGGGTGCTCCACCCGGTAGAAGTCGTTGTAGCCGCGGAACAGCGCCTCCCAGGCGCCCCGGTCGCCCGGGCCGAGCGGCCCGGTGGTGACCGGCCCGGCGGTGCCGGGGCCGGCCGGGCTCATGCGGCCAGGCCCTGGATCCGGGCGGCCGCGGCCGCGTGCCGGGCCAGCCTGTCCTCGGTCCCCGGCAGCGTCAGCGCCCCGTCCCGGACCAGCACCCGCCCGGCTACGACGGTGTGCCGGGCGGCGGCCGGACCGCACCGCAGCCACGCCTCGACCGGGTCGACCAGCGCCCCGGCGTACTGCACGCCCTCTTGCGGCCAGCAGACCAGGTCGCCGGCCGCGCCGACGGACAGCTCGCCCAGCTCGCCCGCGCGGCCCAGGCAGGCGGCGCCGCCGCGGGTGGCGATGTCGAGCACTTCCCGGGCGGTCATCCCGGTCGGTCCCTTGCGCTGGCGGCCGAGCAGCAGGGCCGCCCGCGACTCGATCCAGAGCGAGGCGCTGTCGGTCGACGCCGACCCGTCGCAGCCGAGCCCGACCGGCACGCCGGCCGCACGGAATTCCCGCACCGGGGCGAACCCGCCCCCGCCGATGAGCATGTTGGACGACGGGCAGTGGGCCACGCCGACCCCGGCCGCCCCCAGCCGCGCCACCTCGGCCTGGTTCGGGTAGATGCAGTGCGCCACCCAGGAACGGGGGGTGAGCCAGCCGACTTCCGCGAACTGCTCGACGGGACGCCGGCCGAACGTCTCCAGGCAGTACGTGTCCTCGTCGGGATCTTCGGCCAGGTGGGTGTGCAGCCGCACGTCGAGCCGCTCGGCCAGCTCGGCGGTCCGCTTCATCAGCGCCGGCGAGACCGAAAAGGGCGAGCAGGGTGCCAGCGCGACCTGCACCATGGCCCCGGGGGACGGGTCGTGATGCCGTTGCACCAGGCGCTCGCTGTCGGCCAGGACCTCGTCGTCGTCCTGGACGACCGAGTCCGGCGGCAGTCCGCCGTCCTTCTCCGACAGGGTCATCGACCCGCGGGTGCAGTGGAACCGCATCCCGGTCTCCCGGGCGGCGGTGATCTCCGCCGTCCACAGGTCCCCGCCGCCGCGCGGCGCCACGTACAGGTGGTCCATCGTGGTGGTGCAGCCGCCGAGGGCCAGCTCAGCCAGCCCGACCCAGGCCGACAGGTAGGCCGACTCCTCGTCCAGCCCCGCCCACAGCGGGTAGAGCGCGGTCAGCCAGGAGAACAGCGACCCGTTGATCGCGGGCCCGTAGGAGCGGGTGAGGTTCTGGTACATGTGGTGGTGGGTGTTGACCAGGCCCGGCGTCACCAGGCAGCCGGCCGCGTCGAGGATCTCGGCCGCGCCCGGGGCGGGATCGGCCGCGCCGCCCACGCCGGAGATGATCCCGCCGGTGACCGCGACCCACCCCCCGGCCAGCTCGCGCCCCTCGCCGTCACACGTGGCGACCAGCCTGGCGTTGCGGACCAGCAGGTCGGCCTGCTCATTCATGGGACGCCCCTTCGATCAAGGTCACGATCAGAACCGGTTGACCGAACGGTAGCGTGCTCCCGCCTTCGCCGGCGCTGGGTCCGGAGCGGTTTGCCAGTGACATTGAGGTGGGCGCGCAGCCAGGGTCCTTACCCGCGAACCGCGTCCTCGGCCGGCTGGGCGGGCGGGGCGGTCAGGCCCCGCTCAGCCATTCGGCCAGCTCGGCGTCCAGGTTGAGGAAGCCGCTTTCGGCGCCAATCGGGACCAGATCGTAGGTCTCGTCCAGGAACGCGGCGATCGCGGCGGCGCTGGCGGCGAAGTGCGCGCATTCCCCCGGCGGGCCGAGCTCGATGTTCAGCACCCGCTCGGCCGGGTCGACTTCGTCGTCCACCGTCGAGGGCCACGCCCGGACATCGCCGATGCCCTGCGGACCGTGCAGCGCGCCAGCGAGCAGGTCACGGCTGACCGTCCAGACCACTTCCCGGTCCACGTCGACGTCCAGGGAGATCCTGACCGCGTACGGGTCCGTGCTGCTGTAGTGCAGGCCGGACGTTATCTCAACGGCCAGGTCGTTCGGCCCTATCAGCCACAGGTCCTGTCCCGTCGAGATCATCCCGCTTTCGGTGCTGCTCATAACGTCACCCCCAGTGACATTGGCGAAGGTTTCTGTCTGCCACCATTTCCGGTGCGAGTTGCGGCCCGGCTCACCAGGCGGGTGCAAGCCGGTTGCGACCGGGCCCCATTGCCCGCTTTGGCCGGAAAGGGCCGCCCGAAGGCGGCCCGGACAGGTCAGTAACTACGCCAGTCAGTGCATCCCCACCGCGCGGCCGATCCATGTCCGCCGGATGGCCCCAGCGGATAGACCTAGATCACGGAGTAGCCGGTCCGTGGCCCGGTTTGGGCGTACGAAAGCTGATCTACCCGGTCACAGTGCCGGCCCGGCGAATTCACGGCCGGGGCGGTGTGGGCGGTCCTCGTCGCCGCCCCCGTCGCGGGCCCGCGTTCCCGGCTGGCACCGCGGGCCGCCTGGTGCCATTAGCATGACGGGGTGAATGAGCTGGCCGGAGCGCTGCGGGCGCTGCCCAAGGTGGAGCTGCACTGCCACGTCGAGGGCACGATGCGGCCGGAGACGGTGGCCGAGCTGGCGGCCAAGAACGGCGTCCCGCTGCCGGCCGGCGACATCCGCGACCTGTACCGCTACGGCTCGCTGGATGAGTTCCTCAGCGTCTTCTGGCTGGTGCAGTCGGTGCTGGCGGACGCGGGCGACTGGGCGCGTCTCGGCTATGAGTCGGTCCTCGACGGCGCGGCCGCGGGCCGGGTGTACGCGGAGGTGTTCGTCACCCCGGCCCGGCACCTGGCGGCCGGGCAGTCGCTCGGGTCGGTCCTCGAAGGGCTGGCGGCCGGCCTGGCGGCGGGCGACGCGGAGACCGGCTGCCAGACCCGGGTGATCGTGGACATGGACCAAGGCCTACGGCGGCGACGGCCGGACTGCAGCTGGTCGCCGAGCTGATCGAGCTGCGCCGGGCGGGCGCGCCGGGCACCGACCGGGTTCATCGGCATCGGCATGGACTCGACCGAGCTCAACGTGGACCCGCTGTCGTTCGCCCCGGCCTACCGGGACGCCCGCGGCGGCGGGCCTGCGCCGCACCGGCCACCAGGGCGAGAACTCCCCGGCCGCCGCGGTCGGCGTGGTGGCCGTCGGCCTCGGGCGCCGAGCGGATCGACCACGGCGCTGTCCCTGATCGAGGACCCCGGACCTGGTCGCCGTTCTTCGCCGACCGCCGCATCCCGCTGACCATGTGCCCGACCTCGAACGTCGTCATCGCCAACGCCTACCCCTCGGTCGCCCGGCACCCGCTGCCCGCGCTGCGGGAAGCGGGCGTGCTCGTCACCGTCAACACCGACGACCCGGCGCTGACCGACCTCGACCTGGCCCGCGAGTACGCCACCTGCGCGGCCGCATGGAACTGGGACTTCGACCAGATGGTCGACCTGGCCCTGGACGGCGTGGAGGCGACCTGGCTCGACGACGCGGACAAGCGGGCCCTGTCCGCCCGCGTCCGGGCGGCGGCCGCGCAGCTCCGCCCGGCCGCGGACTGACGACGCGGCCCCGCGTCCGGACGGCACCGGAAGGTCCTGGTGACTGACCTCAGCCGCAGTCGCAGCCGCTGCAGCAGGCCTCGCAGCAGCCCTCGCCGCAGCCTTCGCAGCAGGCGTCCGCACAGCAGCCGGGGCAGCACCGGTGGCGGACGTCGAGCATCCCGGCCAGCGCGGTAACGCCGGCCAGCAGGCCAGGCCGCTGCCGCGCCGGCGCGCGGCCGGCCGGGGCCTGGCCACGGGCGTGCTCCCGGCCGTGCCCGCAGCGGGCGCCCCCGCCGGCGCCGAACACGCGCTGCACCGAGCGGGTCAGCTCGCAGACCAGCAGCGCCCGCACCAGCCGGTCGTCGGTGAACTCGGCCTCGTCGAGGGCGAGCCTGATGCCGAGCAGGGCGTCCTCGCACAGGCGGCGCGCCTCGGCCACCTCCGTGGCGGTCGCCGCCAGCGGGTTCCAGGCACCGCTGGCCTGGTCGGCGGCCAGGTCCTCGGCCGCGTCGACCAGGTGGGCGATCCGGCCGAAGAGCCGCCCCGCCTCCGCCAGCGTGGCCGCGTTGCCGGGCTTGCCCGCCAGCACCGCTGTGTGCGCGAACGCGGCCGCGGTGGCGGTCTCGGTCGGCTCGGTGACGTAGCAGGAGGGAGGTGCCGGGCCGGGCCGCCGCCTCGGCCGCCGCCTGGCGGCCGACCGCCTCGGTCAGCACCGCGACCTCGAAGCCGAGCCGCTGGCCGGCCCGCGCGCTCGCGGCCGCCCACCGGCCGGCCAGCGCGGTCGTCGCGTTCCGCAGTCCGGAGCGGCCGAGCAGGCCGTCGCCGTCGTCGGCATGGTCGCGCAGTTTGGCCGCCGCCAGCAGCAGCGACACGGTGGCGGCGAGCCGGGCGCTGTCGCCGACGGCGACGTCCGCCCGGCGCAGCCCGCGCAGTGCGCACCTGCCCGCGGTGCGCCGCTCCGGCGCGCCCTCGGCCTGCGCCTCGGCCAGCACCGAGATCACCAGGCCGTCGTAGTTGGTCGCCAGCCGGGCCGCTTGCCCGTGGTCGTCGCGCAGCGACAGGCACAGCCCGCACAGGTGGGCCTGCCAGGCCGGCCCCGAGCTCGCCGAGCCGGTGACGGCACGGCCGGATGATCCCGAACACCTGACCAGGCCTCCCGCCGCGCGGCCAGCCCCGCGCTGCCGTACCGCACCAGGGGCGGGCAGGGGCCGCGGCCTGAGGCGAACCATCGGACGAGGGGAGATTAGCGCAGCGCAGGCGGCCCGGCCATGGCCATTTGGTGACGGTGTGATCACGTTCACCGTGCTGACCAAGCGGCCGGGCGACTCGTGCCTGCCCGCCCGCGGCGCGGGCGGGCAGGCAGGCAGCTCAGGCCGGGCCGATCTGCAGGTCGCCGCCATCGGTGCTCACGTTGATCGAGCGGCTCGCGGTGGAGCTGACCGGGACCGACACCGTGGCGCTCCCTCCGCCGAAGTCGGTCATGCCGCCCTTGCCGGGGCCGCCCGCGATCACCACTGGCTCGGTGGAGCCGTTGTCGTCGGTGCTGACCTGGTAGGGGCCGCCCGGCACGGACAGGGTGGCGTTACCGCCCCCGGTACCGACCTGGATGCTCTGCGGGGCGGTGACGAACCCGAGGGTGACGTTTCCCCCCTCGGCGGTGACGTTAGCCGACTGGCCGCCGAGAGCGGTCGCGGTGATCGGGGCGCCGCCGGTGTCGGCACTCAGCGCGCCGGTCACGTTCTGCACCTCGACCGTCCCGCCCTCGGCGTTCACTCCGAGCGAGCCGCCCACGGTGGTCGCGGTGACCGGCCCGCCGCCGGAGTCGACCTGGGTCGCGCGGACGCCGGTGACGGTCACGCTGCCGCCCTCCGAGGCCACCGTGAGGGGCCCGCTGATCCCGGAGACATCCACCGGGCCGCCGCCGGAGTCGAGCGCCGCCGCCGGGGCGCCCGCGACGGTGACCTGACCACCGTCGGCGTGCACGGTCAGCTTGCCCCCGATGCCGGTCGCGGCGACCTGGCCACCGCCGGACTCGACCCGCACACTGCCGCTGGTGTGGGTCACCGTCACCCCGCCGCCCTCGGAGCTCGCGGTCAGCGGGCCGCTCAGGCCGGCCGCGTAGACCTGGCCGCCTCCGGTGTCGACGTTCGCGGCGCCGGTCCCGTCCAGGGTGACGTTGCCCCCGGCGGTGCCGGCGGTCACCGCCACCGCGGTCGGTACGGTCACGCTGAAGAGGACGCTGCAGTCGGACTGAGCGCAGGCCGGAGCGGCCAGCGTCAGCAGCCCGTGGCTGACGGTGCTGGTGACCTGCGGCCGCGGCCCGTCCGAGCCGAAGACGAGCGACTCGGTGACCCGGACCGGCTTGCCGGGTACCACCGTCACCGTGACTGGCTGGCCGTAGCTGCTTACGTTCAGCGCGCTGACCGGCGCGGTGATGGTGACCGTGCCGGGCCGGCAGGGCCATCTCCACGATCTGCGGCTGAGCGGGGCGGGTGCCGCGGATGACAGCCCAGCTGCCGAAGATCGTCAGCGCGATGAGCGTGATCATCCCGGTCAGCCGCCAGATCCAGCGGCCGCGGGCGACCCGCGGTCCGGGGGCGGAGGAGGACACGGGCGCGGTTAGCGGTTGCATGGCAGGTCCACCGTCAGCAGGGTCGGCCCGCCGGGCGGGCTGTCGATTTCGAAGATGCCGTCGACCGAGGCGGCCCGCCGGGCCAGGCCGGCCAGGCCGGTCCCGCGGGCGGGATCGGCTCCGCCCACCCCGTCGTCGGTGACGATCACGTGCAGCCGGTCGGCCGCGCGCTGGACGAACACGGCCGCCTCGGTGGCCTGGGCGTGCTTGGCGATGTTGGACAGGCCCTCGGACACCACGAAGTAGGCGACCGCCTCGATCACCGGGGCCGGGCGGCGCGGCAGGTCGACCGTGAGGCGGACCGGGATCGGACTGCGGGCCGCGATCCCGGACAGGGCCGCGTCGAGGCCGCGGTCCTCGAGCACCGCCGGGTGCAGGCCGCGGATCAGGTCGCGCAGCTCGGCCAGGGCGGCCTTGGCCTCTTCGTGGGCCGCCGCGATCGCCAGCCTGGCTTCGTCGGGAGTACCCGCCTGGGCCCGGGCCATGCCCAGGTTCATCGCCAGTGAGACCAGCCGCTGCTGGGTCCCGTCATGCAGGTCGCGCTCCAGCCGCCGCCGTTCGGCGTCGGCCGCGTCGACCACCCCGGCCCGGGTCTCGGTCAGCTGCTCGACCCGGTAGGCGAGCTCGTCCGCCCGGCTCGGTCCCAGCAGCGCCCGGGCCGCACGGACGTCCAGCGCGCGCACGCCCGTGGTCACCCACGGGGCCGCGATCAGCATGGCCACGCCCGCGAGGGAGACAACTAGGTAGGCCGGGTGACTGGCCGGGTGGCCGGACAGTGCCGCCCCCGGACCTCCGGGTGACCGTTGGACCAGGTGAAGACGAACAGGAAGACCAGCAGGACGCTGGCGGGCCACAGGAAGACGGCGGCGGCCGCCGCGACCGCCAGGGCCGGGCCGGCCAGCACGTGATAGGTGAGCTGCCGCCAGGTCGACTGGGACCGCAGCATCGCCTCCACGCCGTGCGGGCTGAGCAGGCGCCGCTTGGGCTGGGGGGAGATGTCGACGCCGGCCGTGGCCCGCAGCCGGTGCCGGTGCACCCGGGTGAGCACCGGAGTCAGCAAGAGCAGGGCGACCGCACCGAGGAACCAGGCCAGGATGACCCGCAGGGCGTTCGGCGGCGACGCCGTGGCCGCGGCGACCACGCCGACGATGACGAGCCCCCCGAGGACCTGCACCGGGATCCCGGCCGCGAGGTAGAGAACCTGGCCCCAGACGCGCGGCGACCACGGCACCCGGCGGGCCCGGGGTGCGGGCGCCGCCGGCGGCGGACCGAGGGTGATTTCCATGGTCGTCACGCTATGCGCCTGGTCCGTGCCCCGCCATACAGTGCGGTGCCGTTCCGTGGTGAAGCTGGCTGCACCCCGGACCGGCACCATGCGCCCCTCACCAGGGCGCACGCGGGCGCACAGCCGCAACAGCGGCTCAACCTTAACCAGACGCACAGAAAGCGGACAGCGAACGGCAGCCAGTCGTTCACCTGCCAGTCAGCCGATCGGGCAACCGTCGTCATGGGCAGGATGTAACAGTGGTTCGTGAAACTCTCTAACAACAAGCGCAACGCCAGTGTGGCGGCCGCCGCCGCCGCAGCCACCCTTGCGGCGGCCGGTGCGCTCGCCGCACCCGCCAGCGCGCAGACCGCCACCCCGGCTCACGCGCCCCGCCCGCTTCACGTGACGCAGATCGCCGCCGGTGCGAAGCTTCACCACACGTTCCGGCCGAACGGCACCGGAGCACCAAGCACGGCGTCGCTGTCCAGCCCGGACGACCTCACCCAGCTCGGCCGCGACATCTTCGTCAACTTCCAGAACGGCGTCGGCCCGCAGGGGCAGGCGGCCGCCGGCGGAAACGAGGACTCCACCATCGTCGAGTTCACCCGCAGCGGGCACGAGGTCGCGCAGTGGGACCTGCACGGCAAGTCCGACGGGCTGACCGCCGACCCGCTGACCGGTCAGGTCATCTCCACGGTGAACGAGGACGCGAACTCGAGCCTCTACGCGATCAACCCGTGCACGGGCAGCGTGACCCACTACACCTACAGCGAGCCGCTCCCGCACAAGGGCGGCACCGACGCTATCGCGATTTACCACGGCCGCCTGCTGATCTCCGCCTCGGCCCCCGGTACGACCGGCGGCACCGCCCCCAGCGCCGCCTTCCCGGCCGCCTACGTGGTCACGCTGGTCCGGTCGGACAAGATCGCCAAGGTCAGCCCGCTGTACAGCGACGAGGCGCCGGCCTACCAGGCCAACGGCGCCGCGGCCGGCACGACCGTCAGGCTGGCCCTGACCGACCCCGACTCCAGCGAGGTCGTGCCCTGGGCCGCCGCCAGGTACGCGGGCGACTACATGCTCGACTCCCAGGGGGACCAGGAGCTGATCTTCGACCACTTGACGCCCCGCGGCCAGCGGCTGACCGCGCTGCACCTGACGGCGTCGGTCGACGACAGCGCCTGGGCGACCAGCCCGCACGGAGCCCTCTATGTCACCGACGCCACCGATGACACGGTGGACGCGGTCTCGGGCCGCTTCACCGTCGGCACCATGTATTCGTCGGTGACGCCGTGCGACGCGGGCAGCGCCCCGGCGACCTGCCCGGCCCCCGGCTACCCGGCCAACTACCTCGCCCGCACCAGCATGAGCACGGGGGTGCTCACCCCGGTGCCGACCACTGGGCCGGCCCTGAACACCAACGGCATGATCTTCGTCCCCTAGCAGACCCGGCGGGCGGTGCCGGGCCTGCAGCCCGGTGCCGCCCAGTGGTGCAGCTAGCTGCACCCCCGATTCGGTGTTCCCGGCTACTGCGCGCAGCGGCCCGCCGCTGCCACCGTTACTGGCATGACAACGCATGCTTCCGTTCCGGATCCGGTGATCAGCCTCCGGGATGTGACCAAGGCCTACCAGGCGGGCGGACCGCCCGCCCTCGCCGACGTCAGCCTGCGGGTGGCCGACGGGGAGGTGGCCGCGGTCAGGGGGCCCTCCGGCAGCGGCAAGTCGACCCTGCTGAACCTCATCGCCGGGCTGGACAAGCCCACCGCGGGCGCGGTCGAGGTAGCGGGCCAGCGCATCGACAAACTTGGTGAGGGCGCCCTGGCCCGGTTCCGGTCCCGCCACGTGGGGATCATCTTCCAGTTCTTCAACCTCCTCGACGACCTCACCGTCGAGGACAACGTGCTGCTCCCGGCCCAGCTCGCGGGCGCCTCGCGGGGGCAGGCGCGCACGCGGGCGCGGGAGCTGCTGGCCCGGCTCGGACTCGACCAGTACCGCAACCAGTACCCGGGCCGCATGTCGGGCGGACAGCGCCAGCGCGTCGCGATCGCCCGGGCCCTGGTCAACCAGCCCGACCTGCTGCTGGCAGACGAGCCCACCGGCGCCCTCGACACCGCCACCGGCGCCGAGATCGGCCGCCTGCTGAGCGAGCTCAACGAGGCGGGCCAGACCCTCGTCCTCATTACCCACGACCCGGGTCTGGCGGCCCGGTACGCCGCCCGCACGATCGAACTGGTCGACGGCCGGGTCGTCCGCGACGAGCCGGCCGCTCGCGCGGCCTCACTCACGGCCGGGGGAGCGGACCGGTGAGCAGCAACGGCAGCTGGCTCGGCCCGGTCGCCGTCGCCTCCGGCGGCGTCCTGCGGCACAAGGTGCAGACGGTTGTGATCGCCGCGGTGCTGTTCATCGCCACCGCCTCCGCCGCCCTCGGCCTGGCCCTGCTCACCGTGAGCAACTCCCCGTTCGCCAAGGCGTTCGCCGCCCAGCACGGCGCCGACGCCACTGTCGCCGTCAGCCCCCGGCACGCCAGCGCGGCCCAGCTCGCCGCGACCGGTCACCTCCCCGGGGTCACCGGGCTGGCCGGGCCGTTCCCCGCCACCACCCTCCAGCCCGAGTTCCAGGGGCAGCCCTACGGGTCAATGACCCTGGTCGGGCGGGCCAGCCCGGGCGGCCCAGTCGACGACGTGGTGCTCAGCGCCGGGCACTGGGCCGCGGGCCCCGGTCAGATCGTGCTCAACTCCAGCTCGGCGCCCACCCAGTGCGGCCCCTCCGGCTGCACCAGCACCGCACCGCTGGGCAGCACCTTCACCGCCACCTCGCTGCCCGGCCAGCCGGTGCTGACCGTGGTCGGCCTGGCTGACTCGGTCACCAACACGGCCGACGGCTGGGTCACCACGGGCGAGGTGACCAGCTTGCGCTCCCTTGGCGCGCCCGCCAGCGATCAGCTCCTGTACCAGTTCAGCCGGTCAGCCACCGCCGCCGAGCTGAACGCCGACGTCGCCGCCGTCAGCCGGGCGCTGCCCGCCGGGACGCTGACCGACTGGGGCTCCTGGCTCACCGCCCAGCAAACCGAGGGGAACAACGCCGCGATCATGGAGCCGTTCGTCATCGCGTTCGCGCTCATCGGCCTGGTCATGGCGGTGCTCATCGTCGGCAACGTGATCAGCGGCGCGGTCATCGCCCAGTACCACCGGATCGGCGTGCTCAAGTCCCTGGGACTCACCCCGGCCCAGGTGGTGGCGGTCTACCTGACCCGCGTCGGCTGGCCCGCGCTGGCCGGGGCCCTGGCCGGGGTGGCCGGCGGCTACGCGCTGTCCGTCCCGGTGCTGCACCAGTCGGCCCGGGCGTACGCGGTCGGCAGCCAGCAGGCGCCGCTGTGGACGCTGGTCCTGGCCCCGGTGGGCATGCTCGCGATCACGACCGCGGCCGCGCTCGGCCCGGCGCTGCGCGCCGGCCTGCTGTCGGCGACCGAGGCGATCACCGCCGGGCGCGCCCCCCGGGCGACCGGAAAATACGGTTACGCGGTGCACCGGCTCGCCGCCCGGCTGGGCCTGCCGCGCCCGGTCGGCCTGGGCCTGGCCGCCCCCTTCGCCCGGCCCGCCCGCACCCTGGTGACACTGGCCGCGGTCGCCTTCGGCGCCACCGCGGTGATCTTCGCCGTCGGGCTGCACTCCTCGCTGACCAAGGCCAAGGAGGCCCAGACCTTGTCGGCCACGGTGCCGGTGCAGGTACAGCCGGTCGGCCCTGGCGCGGGGCCGGGTCAGCTGCCGAGCGCCGGCCAGGTCGCCGCCGCGTCCGCCATGATCAGCGCCCAGCCAGGCACCGCGCACCAGAACGCCGAGTACGGCACGCAGGTGAAGGTGATCGGCATCACCCAGGATGTCAACGCACTGGTCTATGCCGGGCCGAGCTCCTGGATGGGCTACGCCCTGATCTCCGGCCACTGGTACAACGGGCCAGGCGAGGCCGACGTCAACACCGTCTTCCTGGCCGACAGCGGGCTGTCGGTCGGCGACACCGTCAGCGTCTACACCGACGGGACGGACGGCGGAGCCAAGCCGGTCACGGTGCGCATCGCCGGGGAGATCTTCTACCCGTCGAGCCAGCCGCACCTGTTCGCCGCCGCGTCCACCCTGCCGGGGGCGGCCGTGGCCGGCAACCTGTCGCAGTGGAACATCGGGCTGGCGCCCGGGGTCAGCGCGACGGCCTACAGCCAGGCCCTGGACGGCAAGCTCGGCAGCGCCAGCCCCTTCCAGGCGGTGGGGCCGGACGGGGGGCAGTTCTACGTCGTCGCCATTGGCCTCATCGGCCTGCTGTCGCTCATGGTCGCGGTCGCATCCGGGCTCGGAGTGCTCAACACGGTGCTGATGACCACCCGGGACCGGGTCCACGACCTCGGGATTTTCAAGTCCCTGGGCATGCGCCCGGGGCAGGTCATGGTCATGGTGACCTGCTGGGTGATCGGGCCCGCGGTGATCGCCGGGGCCATCGCCGCCCCCGCGGCGGTGCTGCTCAACACCGCGACGCTGCGGGCGATGGCGGCCACCGCGCACACCGGGGTCCCGGGCAGCTTCACCGACGTGTTCCCGGTGTCCCGGCTCGCCCTGCTGTCACTGGCGGCGCTGGCCATCGCGGTCGCCGGGGCGCTGCTGCCTGCCACCTGGGCCGCCCGCGCCCGCCCGGCGACGGCGCTGCGGGCCGAGTAGCGGCACGCGGGCGGGAGCGGGGATAGGGTGGCGGACATGACGGGCGAGCGCCGGCTCCGGGTGGTGATCGGCGAGGACTCGGTGCTGCTGCTGGCCGGGCTGGTCAAGCTGCTGGAGAGCGCCGGGTTCGAGGTGGCCGCGACCGCCGGCGACGGGGAAGCGCTGGTCGGCGTCGTCGAGCGGGAGCAGCCGGACCTGGTGCTGGCCGACGTGCGGATGCCCCCGACCCACACCGACGAGGGGATCCGCGCGGCGCTGGCGATCCGTGGCCGCTGGCCCGGCATCGCGATCCTGGTGCTGTCGCAGTACGTGGAGGAGCGGTACGCGGCCGATCTGCTGTCGGCCAACACCAGCAGCGTCGGTTACCTGCTGAAGGACCGGGTGGCCGACGTGACCGAGTTCCTCGACGCGCTGCGCCGGGTGGCGGCGGGCGGGACCGCGCTCGACCCCGAGGTGGTGGCCCAGCTGCTGCTGCGCCGGGGGGCCGACCCCCTCGCGGCGCTGACCCAGCGGGAACGGGACGTGCTGGCGCTGATGGCCGAGGGACGGTCCAACCCGGAGATCGCCGCCTCCCTCGTCATCACCGAGAGCGCCGTCTCCAAGCACATCAACTCGATCTTCGCCAAGCTCGGCCTGCACCAGGGCGACACCGGCCACCGCCGGGTGCTCGCGGTGCTCCGCTACCTCGGCGGAGCGCCGGCGGGCTGAGGCGGCACAATGGGACCCATGGACTCTTCCTGGGGGCTGGAGCGGTTCGTGACGGCCCAGGACCAGGGCGGCACGTACCAGCGGGCGGTGGCCGAGCTGCGCGCCGGGGCCAAGTCGAGCCACTGGATGTGGTTCATCTTCCCGCAGGCCGCGGGGCTCGGCCGCAGCGCCATGGCCCGCCAGTACGCGATCGCCTCGGCCGCCGAGGCACGGGCCTACCTCGCCCACCCGGTGCTCGGCCCACGGCTGCGCGAGTGCGCCGGCATCGTCGCGGGCACCGCGGGCCGGTCGGCCGAGCAGATCTTCGGCCCGGTCGACGCCATGAAGCTGCGGTCGTCGATGACGCTGTTCGACGCCGCCGCCGGCGACGGAGAAACCGTGTTCGGCGCGGTCCTCGAGCGTTTCTTCGGCGGTGCGGCGGACCCGGCCACGCTCGCGCGGCTGTGACACTGTCCCGGCGTCCCGCGATCCCTGGCGGCGACGCCCCAGGCCGGAAGAGCATCATTCTGTTACTGTCGGTGACATGCGGTTCAGGACGATGCCGGGCTCGCTGGCCGTCGCCGCGCTGCTCGGCGCGCTGGCCGCGGGAAGTCCCGCGGCGGCCGCCCCGGTCTCAGCCGCCACCGGCCGGCCCGCCAGCTCGCCGCCGCCCGCCAGCTCATCACGGTGACCGCCGCCTCCCGCGGGGCCACCACGGCCACCTTCCGGGCGTACCAGGTGCGGGGCTCCAAGCGGTCGCAGGTGTTCGGCCCGTGGACCGCGCGGGTCGGCTACCACGGCATCGCCGCGCCCGGGGCCAAGCGCGAGGGCGACGGGCGCACCCCGTCCGGGACCTACGGCTTCTCGTTCTTCTTCGGGGTCGACGCCAGCCCCGGCGTCGCCTACCCCTACCGGCGGGCCTACCGCTACGACTACTGGGACGACGACCCGGCCAGCCCCCGCTACAACGAGTGGGTGGACGCGCGCACCGCCAGCCCCGGCCGCGCCCCGGAGCCGATGCACAACGTCCCGGCCTACGACTACGCCGCCGTGATCGCGTACAACACCGCCCGCAGGCCCGGCCGCGGCAGCGCCATCTTCCTGCACGCCGGCACCGGCTCGGCCACGGCCGGCTGCGTCTCGCTGCCCCAGTCCGAGTTGCTGAAGGTGCTGCGCTGGCTGCGGCCGTCGGAGCATCCCGCGATCACGATCAGCGCCTCCTAGCCGACGGGAGGTCCTGCCTGCAGGGTGATGAGCGGGGCTTCCGCCGGGCCCTGGTGATGACCAGCCGCCCGCCGGCCGGGTGCGGGACTCGCCGCCAGGTGAACCGTGACCGAACCGCGCATCGCCCGGGCGTGCAGGAGGCCACCTGCGGTCACCGGCGGCGCAGCCCGGCTAAGGTGCTGACGATGCTGATCTTCCTCCCGCCCTCGGAGACCAAGGGGTACCCGGCCGCCGGGTCCCCGGTCGAGCTCGCGTCCCTGGTGCTGCCCACGCTGACACCAGTGCGGGGCAAGCTGCTGCGGGCCCTGGCCCGGCAGGCCCGCGGCCGGGTCCCGGCGGCGCTGGAGGGGCTCGGCCTGACCGCGGGCCAGGCCGGTGAGCTGGCCGGCAACCGGGACGTGCTGACCGCACCCGCGGCCCCGGCCGCCGAGGTCTACACCGGCGTGCTGTACGACGCGCTGGACCTGCCCGCACTGCACCGGGCCGGCACCCCGACCAGCCCGCTGCTGATCTTCTCGGGGCTGTGGGGCGTGCTGCGGCCGGGCTGACCGGATCCCGCACTACCGCTGCGGCGCCGGGGCGCGGCTCCCGGCCGTTGGCCCGGTCGCGGCCGCGTGGCGTGCGGCGCTGCGCGCCCCGCTGGCCGCCTACGCCGACGGCCAGCTCGTGGTCGACCTGCGCTCAGGCGCATACGCCAGCCTGTGGGCGCCCGGCGCCGGCGCCGTCACCGTGCGGGTGCTGCACGAGCGCGAGACCGGGGGCACGCCCAGGCGCAGTGTGGTCTCCCACTTCAACAAGGCGACCAAGGGGCGGCTCACCCGGGCGCTGCTGGAATCGGGACAGCAGCCGGCCACGCCGGAGGAATTCGCCGGGCTGCTGCGCAGCCTCGGCTACACCGTCGAACCCGGCCCTGCGGGCCGCGCGGGGGCCCCGGTAGCACTGGACATCGTGGTGCGCGAGCTCTGAACGCCGGCCGCGTCCCCTGCGCCCGCGGCCTCGCCCGGGAAGAAGTGGGCCAGCTCCTCGTCGGTCAGCAGCCGCGACCGGATCAGGAACCGGACGCCTTCCGGTGCCTCGACCGAGAAGCCGCTGCCGCGGCCCTTGACCACGTCGACGGTCAGGTGGGTGTGCTTCCAGTACTGGTACTGGGAGACCGACATCCAGAACGGGACGGCCCGGTCCAGTCCGGGCACGTGCAGGTCACCGAGGTGCACGTCCGCGTTCTCGGCGGTGATGAAGTCGCCGTCCGGATAGCACATCGGCGACGACCCGTCGCAGCAGCCGCCGGACTGGTGGAACATCAGCGGGCCGTACTGGCCCGTCAGCGTGCGCAGCAGGTCAGCCGCTGCGGGGGTCAGGTCCACCCGGTTCAGGTCAGCCATGCCGTTCCTCCTTCTGCCTTCCGCGCTCTTCCGCGACGGCCTTCCCCGGCGGCCGCCGCGCAGTGAGCCACCGGATGCGGGCCCGCCGTCAGGCAGGCCCGCATCCCGTTGCCGGGCGAAGACGCGCCTAGAAGAAGCCGAGCTTCTTGGGCGAGTAGCTCACCAGCAGGTTCTTGGTCTGCTGGTAGTGGTCGAGCATCATCTTGTGGTTCTCGCGCCCGACCCCCGATTGCTTGTACCCGCCGAAGGCCGCGTGCGCCGGGTAGGCGTGGTAGCAGTTGGTCCAGACCCGCCCGGCCTGGATCTCCCGGCCGGCCCGGTAGGCGCGCGAGCCGTCCCGCGTCCACACTCCGGCGCCGAGGCCGTAGAGCGTGTCGTTGGCGACCTTGAGCGCGTCCGCTTCATCGGCGAAGCTGGTCAGCGCGAGCACCGGGCCGAAGATCTCCTCCTGGAAGATCCGCATGCTGTTGTTGCCCTCGAACACCGTGGGGGTGACGTAGTACCCGCCCGACAGCTCGCCCCCGAGGTCGGCCCGCTCGCCGCCGGTGAGCACCTTGGCCCCCTCGGCCTTGCCGATCTCCAGGTAGGAGAGGATCTTCTCCAGCTGGTCGTTGGACGCCTGGGCGCCGATCATGGTGTCGGTGTCCAGCGGGTGCCCCTGCTTGATGGCCTTGACGCGCTCGAGCGCGTCCGGCACGAACCGATCGTAAATCGACTGCTGGACCAGCGCCCGGGACGGGCAGGTGCAGACTTCGCCCTGGTTGAGGGCGAACATCGTGAAGCCCTCCAGGGCCTTGTCGTAAAAGTCGTCGTTGCTCGCGGCGACGTCCTCGAAGAAGATGTTCGGGCTCTTGCCGCCGAGCTCGAGCGTCACCGGGATCAGGTTCTGGCTGGCGTACTGCATGATCAGGCGGCCGGTGGTGGTCTCGCCGGTGAAGGCGATCTTGTTGATCCGGCTGGAGGACGCCAGCGGCTTGCCCGCCTCCACCCCGAAGCCGTTGACGATGTTGACCACGCCGGGCGGGAGCACGTCGGCGATGAGCTCGATGACCTTGAGGATCGACCACGGGGTCTGCTCCGCGGGCTTGATGATCACGCAGTTGCCCGCGGCCAGGGCCGGGGCCAGCTTCCAGGTCGCCATCAGGATGGGGAAGTTCCACGGGATGATCTGCCCGACCACGCCCAGCGGCTCATGGAAGTGGTAGGCGATGGTGTCCTCGTCGATCTGGGAGATGCCGCCCTCCTGGGCGCGGATGGCGCCCGCGAAGTAGCGGAAGTGGTCCACCGCCAGGGGCAGGTCGGCCGCCATGGTCTCGCGCACCGGCTTGCCGTTTTCCCAGGTCTCGGCGACCGCCAGCATTTCCAGGTTGGCCGCGATGGTGTCGGCGATCTTGTTGAGGAGGACTGCGCGCTCGGCCGCGGAGGTCCGGCCCCAGCTCTGCTTGGCGCCGTGGGCGGCGTCAAGCGCCAGGGTGATGTCGGCCTCGGTGGACCGGGCGATCTCGGTGAACGGCTGCCCGGTCACCGGCGTGATGTTCTCGAAGTAGTTGCCGCTGGCCGGCGGGACCCACTCGCCGCCGATGAAGTTCCCGTAGCGGCTGTCGACCGTGACCAGGCTGTCGGCCTGTCCAGGGGCTGAGTACTGCGCCATCGGTTTGTCCCCTTTCCTGCGCTGCTGGTCGCCGGCACGATCCCGCGGGCCGGAGCCACTCCAGCGACCTGTCAGCCTCACGCTAGTTGCGGGAACGTTGCAACCACGTTGCGGCGAGATGGCCCGCCCCGCCCCGCTGCCGGGCGGGCGCCCCGTTAGCGGCCGAGCTCGGTGTCGAGGCGCTCC
Organism: uncultured Actinomycetota bacterium; assembly: GCA_963795335.1. GTDB lineage: Bacteria > Actinomycetota > Actinomycetes > Streptosporangiales > Streptosporangiaceae > Trebonia. The sequence continues at coordinate 95,814 of CAWCHI010000019.1, read as the reverse complement.
ACCATCGCCTCGGCCCGGGGCCGCAGCGGCGAGCGGGACGGCAGCAGGTCGCACTGCCGGTGCCACATCTCCAGGTCGTCGGCCCCCCACCGGCTCTGCGTCCAGCTGACCACGAGCTCGTGGCGGCTGTCGGCCAGCACCATCGCCCGCAGCCAGCCATGCAGGTCCTCGCGCAGCCGCACCACCTCGGGGGCCTCGCTGTGCGGGAGCAGCGGCCCCCGGTACAGCCGCAGCGCCCCGGCGACATCGGCCGCGGCCAGCCGGGCCGCGACCGCGGCCCAGTCCGAGGTCACCTCGCAGCACAGCCGGTAGGGCCGGGAGGCGAGGGCGTCGGCGCCGAGCAGCGCGCGCAGCCGGACCAGCTCCGCCCGCAGCGTCGCCCGGCGGACGTCGCCCGGGTAGAGCAGCACCGCCAGCTCGTCACCGGACAGCCCGTCGCGGTGGGCGGCCAGCACCGTCAGGATCTCGCTGTGGCGCAGGCTCAGCCGGAAGGAACGGCCGACGGCGGCGACCGCCATGTCCGGCCGCCCCAGCGCCTGCAGGTGCATCCCGCCCGCGAGGGCGGGCAGCCCGGGTCGCGCCAGTTCCGGCAGCGACTGGCCCGCGACGGCTCCCGGGGGGCGGACGGCCGCGATCCGGGCCAGCTCGGCCTCGGCCATCCGGGCGGTCGCCCGCACCAGGGCGATCGTCTGGGCCGAGCCGATGTCGTCGCCGCCGGTCACGTCGACCACGCCGAGGATGTTGCCCGCCACCGGGTCGTGGATCGGGGCGGCGGCGCAGCTCCACCGCTGGACCGGGACGACGAAGTGCTCGGCCGCGCGGATCGCCACCGGGGCGTCGAGCCGCAGCGCGGTGCCGGGCGCGTTGGTGCCCGCGTGGCCCTCATCCCACTGGGCGCCCTCGACGAACGAGATCTGCTCGGCTCGCCGCAGCGCCGCCGAGGAGCCGGACACCCACAGCAGCTGCCCCTGCTCATCAGCCACCGCCATGACCGCATCGCACTCCTCGGCCACCTGTCCGAGGAGTTCCGACAGCAGCGGGAAAATGTGCGACAGCGGGTGCCCGGCGCGGTAGTGCCGCAGCAGGCCCTCGTCCAGGGTGATGGGCGGGGAGCTCGAGTCGGCCTGGATCCCGGCGGCGACCGAGCGCAGCCACGAGTCCGCGACGACTTCCCTGACCCCGGCCGTCGAGCCCTGCTCGATGAGGCGGGAGTGCGCGTCGCGTGACATCCCCGGGCCGCGCGTCCTGGCCACGGCACCAGTGAACCACGTCACGGCCACTGCGCCTACCGTGAGCAGCGTTCAGGCGCCGCCGGGCCGCCTGGCGACCGGGCCGCGCCTGGCCGCTACGCTGGCCGGAACGGAACGGAGGACGGCATGACCGGAGGACGGCTGGGGCTGGGGGAGTTCGCCTTTCCCGGGCCGCTGCGTGACCGGCTGGTCGGGGCCATCCTCGACGGCACCAAGACCACCACGACCGGGCTGCTCGGCGACTACGCGCGCGACCGCGAGCCGCTGGCCGAGCCGGGTGACCGGCAGGTGGTCATCGACTCGGCGGGCGAGCCGGTCGCGGTCATCGAGGTCGTCGCGGTGCAGGTGCTGCGGCTGGCCGACGTCGGCCTGGCGCACGCCCTGGGCGAGGGCGAGGGCTACCGTGACGTGGCCGGCTGGCGGGCCGGGCACGAGGAGTTCTGGCACTCGGCGCCGGTGCGCGCGTACGTCGGCGACCCCGGCTTCACCGTCGGCGACGACACCGAGGTGGTGGTGACCGAATTCCGCCGCCTCCCGGTCCGGCACAGTGACCTGCCCGGCCTGCTGCGCCAGGCCCGGGGTGAGGCGGAAGCAGGGAGCACGGCCGCGGGGGCGCTGATCCCCTCCACCACCCGGCCGCTCCCGCTGGCGGTGTCGGCCCAGGGCGCGCGGATTTACGACGAGTCCGGCCTCGACTACATCGACGCCTCCTCCGGGCCGCTCGCGGTCGCCCTCGGCCACGGCCACCCGCGGGTGGCGGCCGCGGTCGCCGCGCAGTTCGCCGCGGTTGACTACGTGCACCGGACCCAGTTCAGGAACGCGGCCGCGGAGAGCCTGGCCGAGCGGCTGACCGCCCGGCTCGGCGGCGGCCTCGACCACGTGATGTTCGTCGGCAGCGGGTCGGAGGCAAACGAGCTGGCGATGAAGTTCGCCCACCTGTACTGGGCGGCGGCGGGCCGGGCGGACAAGTACCGCTTCGTGTCGAGCTCGGTCAGCTACCACGGCAACACGGCGGGCGCGCTGAGCGCGTCCGGGCAGCCCCGCTACGCCGCCCCGTACCGGCCGCTGGTGCATGCGGGCGAGACGATCACCGCGCCGCAGGTGTTCCGGCTGCCGGTGCCAGGCCGGCCGCACCGCCGCGGCGGAGTGCATCAGCCGCCTGCGGGCCGAGTTCGCCCGGCTGGACCTGCGCCGCACCGCGGCGGTGCTGTTCGAGGGGATCGGCGGCTCCGGCAGCGGGGTGCTGGTACCGCCGCCCGGCTTCCTGGCCGAGCTGCGGGCCCTGTGCGACGCCCACGACGTGCTCTGGATCAGCGACGAGGTGATGTCCGGGTTCGGCCGCACTGGCGCCTGGTTCGCCTTCCAGCACGCGGGCGTGGTCCCCGACATCGTCACCTTCGCCAAGGGCGCAGGCGGCGGGGCCCTGCCGCTGGGCGGCGCCGCGCTCTCGGCCCGGGTCTGGGACCAGGTCCGGTCGGCCCACCCGGCGATGACGGGCGGGCACACGTTCACCAACGCGCCGCTGGCGTGCGCGGCCGGCCTGGCCACGATCGAGGTGATCGACGCCGAGGGCCTCATCGGACGGGTCGCCGCGCGCGGCGCCCGGCTGGGGGAGGAGCTGACGGCGCTGCGGGAGCAGTTCCCCTTTGTCGGCGACGTCCGCGGCCGGGGCTATCTGTGGGGGCTGGAGTTCGTGGCCGACCCGGCGACCGCGGCCCCGCCCGACCCCGCCCTCGACGTCACCGCCCGGGCGGTCGCGGCGGCGGCGGCCAGCCGGCTGATCGTCTACCCGGCCCGCTTCTGCGTCGACGGGACCCGCGGCGACGCCGTGCTGATCGGCCCGCCGCTGACCGCGACCGACGAGGAACTGGACGAGCTGCTCACCCGGCTGAAGGCCGCCCTGACCGCCCTGCGCCCCCTGCTCCCGGTCGCCTGAGGCCGCGCCAGCCGCCCGGGCGGCCCGGTCCGGACGCGCCGCCCGGCCGCGCCGGCCCGCCCTCCTCGTCCGGCCCGTTGAGCAGGTACCACTGCCCCTCGGAGACCACGTCGACCGCGTTCCCGCGGACCACGACCGCCGACTCGTCGTCGATCGCGTAGACCGGGAAGTCGAGCGTGGCCGCCGCCCGCTCGAACCAGGCCCGGGTCCGGTGCGGGAAGCCGGGCGAGTTCAGGTGCGGCTTGAGGTACCAGTCGAACAGCCCGGCCGGCGAGCGCGGCGCCGTCCCGTCGAGGATCCGCAGGTCGGCCTGCTCGCCGAAGGCCTCCCCGGTGCGCCGGGACAGGTTGCGGCTGAAGATCATCGAGCCGGCGCTCATGCCGGCCCAGACCTTGGTGTCGAGCAGGCTGGGCAGTTGCGCCTCGAGCCCGCCCGCGGCGAGACTGCGGGCGAGGTGATAGTGGTTGCCGCCCGAGGCGTAGATGACGTCGGCGTGCCGCAGCCGCTCCAGCACGGCCGGCGCAGGCAGGCCGTTGAGTGCGAGGATGTCGAATTCGCGCCAGCCCAGCTGGTGGACCCGGTTCAGGTCCTCGACGAGCCAGCTGTGGTCGCCGCCGACCGCGACCGAGGCCGTCGGCAGGTACACCAGCCGCGCGGCGGGGAAACGTTTGCCGATTAGCCGGACGAGGGTTGATGTAACGGTATTGTTCCTGAGTCCGGCCGATGTCAGCAGCATTCTCAGCACCGCTGGAGTCTAGCCCCGGGAGGGTCCTCCGCCGCGCCGCCTCCCAGACGGAGGCAGTCGCCACCGTGCCCGGGGGCCGCGTACCGTCCGGTAAATGGGTCATCGAGTCTGAAAGGCGGCCTATTGGATGATTAGGGCGCGGGGCTGGACGGCGGCGGGTCATACTGGCGTCTTTGGTCCTTCTTCGTTGATTCTGCGCCCGCGCCCTGATGCGGGCCGGCGGGCAGGCAGGGAGCATCTATGAGCGGGGCAGCGCCCGGGGGAATGACGCGGGACAAGGTTGAGACCACAGCGAGCCGTGGCCGCTATGACATCTTGATCGTGGACGGCGCGCACAAGCAGAGCCTTACCAGTGCCCGCACGCTGACGAAGCGGGGCCTGCGGGTGGCGGTGGCCGAGGCCGACGGCCAGTTCCAGCCGGGCCACGTGCCGCCGACGTTCCGGTCCAACGCCTGCGCCCACTCCATGGTGCTGCCGGACTTCGTGACGGATCCTGACGGCTACGCCGACGGCGTGGTCAGTTTCGTCCGGGACAACGGTGTCCGGGTGGTGCTGCCGGTGGGAGACGCCAGCATCGCGGTGCTGGCGCCGCACCGGGGACGGCTGGCCGAGCTGGGCTGCTTCCTCGCGGTGGCCTCGGACGCCGCGCTTGAGATCGCTAACGACAAGACCCGCACCCTCGAGGTCGCGGCCAAGCTCGACATCGACTACCCCAGGTCGCTCCCGGTGGCCGGGCCCGACGACCTGCTCACGGCCGCGGCCCAGTTCGGCTACCCGTACATCCTCAAGCCGACCGTCTCATGGACCGGGGTGCTCGCCCACCGGACGGTCCCCGTCGAGGTGATGAGCGAGACCGAGGCGACTGAGGCGCTCGAGCGCTACTACGCGGCCGGCTGCGAGGTCATTGCCCAGCAGATGGCGACCGGTGACCGCGAGGGCGTGAGCCTGTTCATCGTCAACGGCGAGGTGCTGGCCTACTGCGGCTGCCTCGCCCACCGCACCACCCCGCCGATGGGCGGCGTCTCGGCCATGCGGGAGAGCATCCCGGTCTCCCCGCAGATGCTGAACGCGGCCGTGCAGCCTGGCCACCACGATCGGTGTGGAGGGCCCGTCGGAGGTAGAGTTCCGGCGCGACGCCAGCGGGCGGCCGCTGCTGATGGAGATCAACGCGCGGCTGGCGGGGACGCTGGAGAACGCGATGCACTCGGGCGTCAACTTCCCGCTGATGATCTGGCAATGGGGCAGCGGCCAGCCGGTCACCCGGGTAACCTCCTACAAGACCGGCGTCCGGACCCGGTGGCTGGCCGGGGACTTGCGCTGGTTGTGGGACAGCGTGCTGCGGCCAGGCCGGCCGGGCAGCGTTTCACCGGCCCGCGGGTTGTGGACGTTCAGCTCGGAATTCTTCCGCACCCGGCATTACGACTTCGTCGACCGCCGCGATATGCGGCCCGCGCTGGCCGAGGTGTGGGACACGGCCGGGATCGTCAAGAAGCAGTGGGATAGCCGCCGGGAATGGCGCCAGGAGCAGCGGCAATCCGGCCGATAACGGGGTATTCCCCGTGTATCGTAAGGCGCTGAGGCGAACGGAGGCCTCGTGTTGGAACCCCCTGCGGACATGCTTCGTTCACCGTGGGGCTACCGGGTTGCAGACCATTGTGAAGGAACTGCCTCATGGCTATGAGTGATGTAGTTGTCATTGGCGCGGGGCCCTACGGCCTCTCGATTTCCGCCCATCTCCGTCATCGCGGGATCGAGCACATGATTGTCGGCCGCCCGATGAACACGTGGCGCAACCACATGCCGCTTGGACTGTTCTTGAAGTCGGAGCCGTACGGCTCCGAGATCTCCGGCCCGACCAGCGGGTACGAGGTCCGTACGTGGGCTAAGCAGCAGGGACTGGACGACTACACCGACCGGATCGGGCCGCTGCCGCTGGATCGCTTCCTCGCCTACGCCGACTGGTTCACCGGCGAGCTGGTGCCCGACATCCGCGACCTGACGGTCACCGGGGTGACCCCGGCCGGCGGCGGCTTCAAGGTCGAGTTCGCCGAGGACTCGCCGGTGCTCGCGCGCCGGGTGATCATCGCCACCGGCCTGCTGCCGTACGCCCGGGTCCCGGCTGAGCTTTCCGGCCTCCCGGCCGACCTGATGACCCACAGCGCCGTGCACCGCACGCTCGACCAGTTCGCGGGCAAGAAGGTGGCGGTCGTCGGCGCCGGGCAGTCGGCTCTCCAGACCGCGGCGCTGCTGTATGAGCAGGGGGCCGAGGTCCAGGTCGTGGCCCGCGACGCGGAGCTCACCTGGGAGGGCAAGGTGCCCGAGAAGCTCGGGCTCAGGCAGTACCTCTTCCACCCGCCGAGCAAGCTGTGCGAGGGCTGGGCGTGCGTCGCCTACCAGTCCCCGGACGCGTTCCGGATGCTGCCCGAGGCCATCCGCATGCGCAAGGGGCCGTCGACGTTCGGCCCGGCCGGCGCCTGGTGGCTCAGGGACCGGGTCGAGGGCGTCGTCGACGTGCTCCTCGGTCACCAGGTAACCGGAGCCGAGCCGCACGGCAGCGGGGTGCGGCTGCGCCTCGACGGCCCCCGGCACACCACCGTCGACGCCGACCATGTCATCGCCGGCACCGGCTTCCGGGTCGACCTGTCGCGGCTGGCCTTCCTGTCCCGCGAGATCCAGGCGGGCCTGGTCACCCGGGTCGGCTGCCCGCTCGTCAACCGGGTGGGGGAGTCGAGCGTGCCCGGTCTGCACTTCGCCGGCGCGCACACCATGGTCAGCCTCGGCCCCGGCGTCCGGTTCATCTCCGGGACGCACAGCACCTCCGCCCGGCTCGCCAAGTCGCTCGCCCGTGGCAGGCGCGGCACCGGCCCGTCCGACCCGGAGCAGGCCGGCCCGGGGGGCGCTGCCGCCGGCCCGGCACCCAGCCGCTGGCCGCGGCCGGCACCGGGCCCCACCCGAGTCTGCCGGGTTAACTGCCCCGGTAGGTGGAGTAGGCGAACGGTGACAGCAGCAGGGGCACGTGGTAGTGCCCCCGGCCTACGGTGAAGGTGATGGTGACCTCAGGATAGAACGCCGGGACGGCCCGGTCGCGGAAGTAGTCCCCGGTCGCGAAGACCAGCCGGTAGGGCCCGGCCGGGGTGGCCGCGGCGAACTGGCAGCGCCCGTCGGGGTCGGTCACCCCCGCCTCGACCGCGTCCCAGCGGCCGCCGCCGGGCAGGTCCGGGTCTTGCGGCCCGAGGCGGGACAGGGCGACGGCGACGCCCGCGGCAGGCGCGCCCCGGCCGGCATCGAGGACGTGGGTGGAGACACTCATCCGGCCAGCGCCTTCCGCACCCGCAGCGCGGTGATCTTGCGCAGTTCGGCGGTAGCCACGCCCCGTTCGGTCTGCTCGTCGTGGCCCAGCCGCTGCCGGAGCGCGGCCAGCATCTGCTCACCGCTGAGCCCGGTCGCGCAGATGAGGAACACGTGGCCGAACCGCTGCTCGTAGTCGGCGTTGCCGGCCAGCAGCGCCGCCCGGGACGTGCCGTCCACCCCGGACTGCTCAGCCGCCGACTGGCCGCTGACCCGGGCGCCGATGCGCGGGTGGCCGTTCATCGCCTCCTGCACGTCGTCCCAGCCGAGCAACGTGAAGGCGGCCTCGGCGGCCTGCCCGGCGGCCTCGGCCGAAGCGTACGGACGTCCCGCCGTCATCGCGTCAGCGAACCGGCCGGCCGCGCAGCAGCCGAGCATGACGGCCCGCGCCCGCTCGGCGGGCGCGGAGTTGAACGCGGCCAGGGTCACGGAAACCTCCCGGGTCACCAGCGTACGACGGCGGGGCGTGACGTTGGCCACGACGGGCCGACGTAACGTGCGCCTATTGCTGTTGTAGCTTCCGCTAAACACACGGGGGTTACCGTAACGCGGTCGGTAACCGGAGGTGCACGTGCGGGTTCAGGAATGGGCGGGGACGGCGGTCAGCGAGACGGCGGCCCGCAAGATCGAGGCCAGCCGGGTCGGGGCCAGCGGGACGGCTGGCGGTCCCGAGCCCCCGCTGCACGAGCTGCTGCTGGCCAGCGTGCCCGCGCCGGTGCTGCGGTCGCTGTCCGAGCGCCTGCTCGGCCCGCTGCTCGACTACGACGCACGCCACCACGCCGGGCTGCTGTCGACCCTGGAGTCGTTCCTCGCCTGCGACGGCTCCTGGTCGGCCTGCGCCGCCCGGATGTACGTGCACGTGAACACCGTGCGCTACCGGATCAGCCGGGTTGAGTCGCTCACCGGCCGCGACCTGTCAGCGCTGGCCGACCGGGTCGATTTCTTCCTCGCGCTGCGCGGTTCCTAGCCCGGCGGCCCGCGCCGCCCGCGCGGCCCGGGGAGCACCTACGGGCCGCGCGGGCGGCGGATCACACCGCGTTGCGGGCGATCACGGAGGCGAAGAACTCGCCGCTGTCCTTGAGGATCCGCTGCTGGGTGCCGAAGTCGACGAACGCGAGGCCGAACCGCTTGGCGTAGCCTTCGGCCCACTCGAAGTTGTCGACCAGCGACCAGGCGAAGTACCCCTTCAGCGGCACGCCGTCGGCGATCGCCGCGTGCAGCGCCTCCAGGTGACCGCGCAGGTAGGCGATCCGCTCCGGGTCGTGCACCTTGCCGTCCGCGGTGACGTAGTCGTACCAGGCCGAGCCGTTCTCGGTGATGTAGAGCGGCAGCGGGCCGGTCACCGGGGCGACCACCCGGGTCAGCAGCTCGCGGATCGAGCCCGGCTCCACCAGCCAGTTCATCGCGGTGACGGGCAGCCCGTCAGGCTGCACGCTGACCCGGCCGGGCCCGGCGGCGGTCTCGCCCCGGCGCGGCTCACCGTCCGGCCGGAGCAGCCCGACGTAGTGCGGGGAGTAGAAGTTGACGCCGAGGAAGTCGAGCGGCGCGCCGATCAGGTCCAAGTCCCCGTCCCGGACCAGGCCGGCCGCGGCGGGGGAGTAGTCGGCGTCGCCGTCGAGCAGCGCGGGGTAGCGGCGGTGGAAGATCGGCTCCAGGTAGACCCCGTTCTGCCGCGCCTCCAGCTGCGCCGCCAGGCCGGCCGCGTCCGCCGTGACCGGGCGCTCGACCGCCAGGTTGAGGGTGATCCCGACCTCGGCCGCCGCCGCCGACGCCCGCAGGGCCGCCGTCGCCTGGCCGTGCGCGAGCAGCAGGTGATGGTTGGCCGCGACCGCCTGGGCGGCGTCGCGCAGGCCGGGAGCGTGCCGTCCGTCGCGGTAGCCGACGTTGGCCACCACCCACGGCTCGTTGAGCGTGATCCACTTGCCCACGCGGTCACCGAGGGCCTCGCCCGCGATCGCGGCGAACTCGGCGAACCAGCCCGCGATGTCGCGGTTGGCCCAGCCGCCGGCGTCCTGGAGGGCCTGAGGCAGGTCCCAGTGGTAGAGGGTCACGGCCGGGGTGATGCCCGCCTCCACCAGCCCGTCGAGCACCCGCCGGTAGTAGTCGAGCCCCTTGGCGTTGGCCGGCCCGCGGCCGGACGGCTGGATCCGCGGCCAGGACAGGCTGAGCCGGTAGGCGCCCGCCCCCAGCCGCTTGAGCAGCGCGATGTCCTCGGCGAAGCGGTTGTAGCTGTCACACGCGACGTCACCGGTGTCCCCGTGGTGGGTGGTGCCGGGCGTGTGCGCGAACGTGTCCCAGATCGACGGCCCCTTGCCGTCGGCGTCCGGCGCCCCCTCGATCTGGTACGCGGCCGTGGCCGCGCCCCACAGGAACCCGTCGGGGAACCGGAGCTGGTCAGTGGACATAGGGGTGGTACCTCCTCGGCTATCGTGCGGCGCAGACATCGTACACTTAACCGTTTCAGCGCCTTGGCGCGGGCCGAGCCGCCTGTCACCCTGGACAGGTGCCTGCTGACCACCCTCCCATGATCCGCCCGGCGTGCGCCGCCGACGCCGCCGCCGTCGCCGCTGTCCGCGCCGTCACCTGGCGGAAGGCCTACGCCGGACTGATCGCACCGGACATCCTGGCCCGGGTCACCGCCCCCGACGCCGCTCCGTTCGACCCGCCGCCCTACCGCCGGACGCTGGTCGCGGTGGGCGGGCCGGGCGAGGCGGTCACCGGCTTCGCCAGCTATGGTCCCGAACGGAGCGTGCTCCCCCCGTCCGCATCCCCGTCGCCCGCGGCCAGCCCGGCGGACCCGCCCGCCGTCTTCCCGTCCCGGCTGGGCGCGGACGGCCAGGCCTGCCGCACGGGCGAGCTCTACGCCCTGTACGTCGCCCCCGTTGCCTGGTCCGCCGGCGTCGGCCGGGCCCTGCTGGAGGCGGCCACCACCGCCCTGCGCGACGCCGGCTACCGGCGGATGGTGCTGTGGGTGCTGGCTGGCAACACCCGCGCCCGCCGTTTCTACGCGCGGGCCGGCCTCGATCCCGACGGCGCCGTCAACGTGCTGGCCGGCCTGGGCGGGGTGGAGGAGGTCCGCTGCGCCCGCAACCTGTGAGCCCCCGCCCGTCAGGCGGCCGGCGCGACCGGCGGGGCCGATGACCGACCGCACGCCGTCGGAACACCAGTGGCTGAGCGTCCATGCCTTCCTCGGCCGTGACCGGCACGCACTGGCGGTGGGCGCGGCCGGCGGTTACCGGCCGGAACTGCGGGTGGCCGGCACCCCGCTGCTGGCCCCGCCCGGCTGGCGGCTGCCTGCCCCGGTGCCGCTGGGCGCCGTGGCGCTGGAATTCCGCCCCGGGGCGCCCGCGCCCGAGGTCCCCGACCTGCTGGCGCTGGCCCCCGGGCTCCTGCCGCGCCGTCCTGGCGGTGACCGCTACCGCCGCTACAGCGACGTGACGGCGGCCCTCGCCGCCCCGTCGGTGTTCGAGAACCGTCCCGTCTACCGGCTCCTCTAGGCCGGCCTGAGCGACCCGGCGGGCCCCCGGCTGGCCTTCGGCCGCGGGCGGTACTTCGACGCGATCGACGCCGGCGGCGCGGCCGGCCACGAGTACGCCGCCGCCCGGCTCGGCGGGGCCACGGACGCGGCCGCCGCGCACAGCCCTTACCGTGCCGCTCTCGGCGGGCCCACCGGGCTCGCCCGCCGGAGCGCGACGCTGGCGGTCAGCGCGCTGACGCTGCGGCTCGACCGGGCCACCGGCACCGCGACGTTCCCGCTGCACGTCCGGGCGCCGGGCCGGGTCGGCCACGCCGGCGGGATGTACCAGGTGCTCCCGGTGGGGGTGTTCCAGCCGTCGGGCGAGGCTCCCTGGAACGAGGCCAGCGACTTCAGCCTGTGGCGCGGCCTGCTGCGCGAGTACGCCGAGGAACTGCTGGGGGCCGATGAGGACCACGGCAGCGAACAGGCCCCGGTCGACTACGGCGCCTGGCCGCTGGCACGGGCGCTGGACGGCGGGCTGGGCGACGGCCGGGTCCGCGCCTGGTGCCTCGGCCTCGGGGCCGACCCGCTGACGTTCGCGGTCGACCTGCTGGCGGTCGTGGTGATCGACGCACCGCTCTACGACGAGCTGTTCGGGGCGATGGTGGCGGCCAACGCCGAGGGCCGGGTGATCGCGTCGTGTCCGTTCGACCCGCTGTCGGTGGGCGCGCTGCTGGCGGACGCGCCGCTCCAGGCGGCCGCGGCGGCGCTGCTCACCCTCGCCCTCGGTCACCGTAACCTGCTGCTGGCCTGAGCCCCGGGGTGGCGTCCGCCCGGCGCTAGTTCCGGGTGGCGGAGTTCGACCTGGCCGCCGCCGTTCAGGAAGACGCCGAACCTGATCAGGCTGGCGTCCGCCGGGATCTGGGCGGTGACCTCATACTGGGTCCACGCGCCGGTCCCGGTGGCGAAGGCGATGTGGTTGGCCGGGTCTTCCCAGGGATCTGGGCTGGCCGCCCGGGGTGGCGTGGACCGGCCCGGGCTGGCGGCGCGCAGTGCCAGCCCGGCGCGGCCGTCCGCCGCGGCGGTGCGCAGTTCGCCGCGGAAGGTGACGGTGCGGCCGCGGTAGTCGTCGGGTTCGATGTCCTGGGCGAGGAAGGCGAGTCCGGCGGGCTCGGGGACGGCCGCGGCCAGGATCGCCCGCCCGTCCTCGGCGGTGGCGGAATAGTCGAGCCCGGTGCCCTGGCGCAGGAAGGTGCCGCCGAGCTGCCATCGGTCCAGGCCGTCGGTGAACGCCATGTTGCGGGGCTCGAAGCGCAGGCTCAGCGCCTTGGGGGGCGTCTCCTGGCTGCGGAACTGGCTGAGCAGGTCGGGGCCGGTGACGGGACGGGCGAGCCGGTCCATGACCGGCTCGTCGACGGCCAGCGGCGCGCCGGTGATGACGGCGAGGGTCAGGCCGTCGGCGAGGCTGGCGGTGACCGGCCGGGTTCCGCCGGGCCCGGCGATGCCTATCCGGGTGGCGGTCACTCCCGGGCCCAGGTCGGTGACGGTCACGCCGGCCAGGGTGACCCCGGCCGCCTGCAGCAGCCGGCCGGTCATCTCCTCGGCATGAGCGCCCCACGGGTCCTCGTCGCGGTCGTCGGGGCGGCTGAGCAGGCGCCAGAGCTGGTTCGGGGCCAGGGAGCCGGACCGGCAGCGCCCGGTGGCCAGCGTCGTCGGCGAGGATCACGAGCACGTGGCGGATATCCATCCGCCCGTCTGGTGTGCGTCCGGGCCAGGGGTCGGCGTGCGCGATGCGGACAGCGGTCATGGGGATTCTCCGGGAGAGGGCGGGGATGAGGTCGGGGCGGTGCGCGGTGATGTACTCGCGCAGCCGGCGGCGGGCCTTGTGCAGGCTGGCCTTGGCGGCGCCGGGAGTGGCGGCGACCTGCCCGGCGGGCTGGTCGGCGTAGTAGAACGCGGTGACGGCCTGGCGCTGCCCGGGGGGCAGGCCGGCGACCGCGCGGCTGAGCACGTCGGCGCGGTCCAGGTCCTCGGCCGACGGCAGGCTGCCGGCGGAGGCCGGGTGCAGGTTCTCGGGCCAGTCGCCGAGCAGGGTCAGCGGGGCGCGGCGCCGCTGGGCGCGGCAGACGTTGGCCACGATGCCGCCCAGCCAGCCGGCGAACCGGTCGGGGTCGCGCAGCCGGTCCAGCGCGACGAACGCCTGCAGGAACGCGTCCTGCACGGCGTCGTCGGCGTCCTCGGGCTGCGGGCACAGCCGGGCCGCGCGGGCGCGGGCCATCGGCTGGTGCCGCTCGACCAGCAGCCGGAACGCGGCCGGGTCGCCCGCGCGGGCCAGCCGGACCAGGTCGCCGTCGGGGATGTCCATGCTCCGCTTTACTCCCGGGTTCCCGGCGGCACCGGGGACAGTTCCGCGCCGCGCAGCTCGATGCGACCGGGGCCGGCCAGGGAGATCCCGAACCGGATGACACCAGCGTCGCCGGGGACCGGCAGCGTGACCTCATGCCAGGTCCAGTCGCTGCTGCCCGGGTCGGCCGGGCTGCTGCCGTGGTCGAGCAGCGGGGCGCCAGCCGGCCCGCCCGGCGCTGGCGGCCTGCTCACGGCCAGATGCAGCCCGGCCTGACCAGCTACGTCGCTGGCGCGCAGCTGTCCGCGGAAGGTGACCGCGGCGCCGCGGTAGTCTTCGGCGGCGATGGCCTGGACGAGGACGGCCGAGCCGGCGGGTGCCGCGACCCTGGCGGCCAGGACCGCGGACTGGCCCGTGGCGGTGCAGGAATAGTCCGGCCCGGCCTGCTGGCCGTCAGCGGAGAAGCTGCGGGCCAGTTCCAGTAGTCCAGGCCGTCGGTGAACGTCATGTTCCGCGGCTCGAAACGACGCGCCGGACGGCCCGGCGGGCGGGCGGGCGCCGAAGGCAGGAACGGCGCCAGCATGTCGTCGCCCGGTACCGGAACCGCGAGCCGGTCCATCACCGCATCGGCCACCCGGACCGGCGCCCCGGCCACGGCGGCGAGCGCCAGGCCGTACTCGGCGCCGAGCGGGACCGGCCGCGTTCCTGCGGCTGTGGCCAGCTCGACCCGTGCCGTGACCGTGTCCCAGCGCAGCTCGGGCACATCGTCGCTGGCCGGCTCGATGTCCACGGCGCTCACCTCCGTTCCGGCCGTCCGCAGCAGCCGGACCGCTGTCTCCAGCAGGCCACTGGCCACCTCAGCAGCTCCGGCGGGCCGGTCCACCCGGGCCAGCCGGGCCCGCAGGTCTTTGTGAATCCGCAGCCACAGCGGCACCGCCCGGTGGCCCCCGTCTTTGGTCGGCTCGGTGTCGGCCAGCACGAAGAGCTGCTGGTGCAGCCGCCAGTCAGGGTCGTCACTCCCGTCCGGGGCCCGCGCGGGCCGGATGTGCAGCGTATAAATCGATGCGGACAGTCGTCACGGCGGTCCTCCAGCAGACGGCGAGGCAGCGATTCGGCTCACACTTGTTAGTGTCCGACGGCCCGCCACCGGTTACCCGCCTGCCGCCGCGTCGGGCGCTACGGTAGGACCCATGACTGATCTCGCGGCCGAGCAATTCGTGTGCCTGACCACCTTCCGCCGCGATGGCACACCCGTCGGGACAGCGGTATGGATCGTCGGGGACGGCGACCACCTGTACGTCTGGACGGGCGCAAACACCGGCAAGGTCAAGCGGGTCAGGAACAACCCGGCCGTGACCATCGCGCCCTGCACCAGGGGCGGCAAGCCGACCGGGCCAGCGGGGCCGGCCCAGGCGACCATCGTGGCGCCGAAGGACCAGCCGCAGGTCTGGGCTAAGTTCACCGCCAAATACGGTCTCGGCCTCCGGCTGGTCACTGCGATGGAGAACGTGCTGACCGCGCTGCACATCGGGCCGTTCCGCAAGCAGGGTGAACGCATTTACCTGGAACTGACCCTGGATAACGGCCGCTGACACACGGCACCCGGCGTGTACCCTGTCATCATCGGCGCTGGAGGGCGCCCCCGGGTTCGCGGGCAGGACTTGAGTCCCACCTCCACAGCAGTGCGCAGGTCACGCTATCCGGCAGGATCGTCTTCTCATCGCGCCCGAACGCGAGCCCGGGCTACCAGGAGACGTTATGCCCGGCCTTCCCGACCGACCCGATCTTGGCCAGCTTCGCCGCCAGGCCCGAGAACTGCTCCGCGCCGCTTCCGCCGGCGAGCCAGCCGCTGTCGCCAGGATCCGCGCGGTCTCCGGGCGGATGACGCTGTCAGCGGCGCACCTGGCCCTCGCCCGTGAACACGGCTTCCGCCACTGGGCCGCGCTGCGAGCCGAGGTAGAACGCCGCCGCTCCCCCCTGGACTGCTGGTCCTTCGGCGGCGCCGCCGCCATCGAGACCCACTCCGGCATGCTGCTGGCCGAGGGATTGGCCGCCAGAACCGACAGAGCGGTCCTGTACACCAGCCTGACCCGCGGGGAGGACGGCGCCTGGCCTGACCGCGAGGCCCTGGCCGGAACCCTCCGCAGGGCCGGCGACGAGGCGTTGGCCCCAGGCGAGGAGGAGGATCGGGTATTCGACGAGGAGATCCGGGCCTGGGGGGAAGTGGCAGCCCGGGCAGGCGACCTCACGGTCTTCGACGACCAGGGGACGACCTACGCCCTGCGGGTCGTGCGGGGCGCATACGGGCCGTTGCGCAAGTCCATCTGGTTTCGGGTCGATCCAGTCCCGGGGCAGGTGATCAAGTGGCTCGAGCTGGGCGGCCGGAACGGGTCGGCGACCCGCCTGCTGCCCTCGCCGCGCGCGGTCACGCGGCTCGGCCGGCTCACGCCGGTGACCGCGAGCCCGGCTGAGCGCGAGCTGACCCGCGGTGCGCTGTCCGCCATCGCCCTCCGGCTTGATGCCGCTGCGGGTGCGGCCGGACCCCGGGACGACGAAATCCGGCCGCACTGCGACGCCCTGCTGGCCCGGGCGGCGGAGATCAGGCGAGCGGGCGGGCTCGATGCCGCGAGCGACCTTCCGGGCCAGCTGGAACGGCTCTGCTCTGCGCTGACCGGGCAGCGGCCGGCCAAGGGCCTTCCGCCCCGCTGGGCCGCCATGCTTGACGCCGCGGACCGGGCCGACGGGCCCCGGCACCACCTTGACCTCGGGATCACCCTGCCGCCCATCGACGGCATGACCCTCCAGCTCGGCAGCCTCCTGTCCGCCCCCAGCGGCTGGTCGCTGCCCCTGCGCGCCACTCCATGCTGGCCTCGCTGCCGGGACAGCCAGCGCCGCAAGCGGAACCTGGTGGAGATCAGCGCCGAAGACGACCGCGGCTGCCTGTACCTGGGCAAGCTCGGCGGCGGGGCGGGCCGTGACGGCTACGAGGACCTCAGCCCGCAGTTCAGGCCCCGTCTCGACCCGCTCGCCCGGCACCTCCGGCTGACCTGCACCGGTTCAAGCGAACAGGTCACCATCGACCTTGATCTCCCCCGCGGCGCGCCAGGGCGAGCCTGACCGAAGATCTGGCGCCGACGGCCGGGCGTAACTCGCCCGACTGACGCACGCGGGGACCTCGGACGGTGAACGCGATCAGGCCGGCGGCGAAGACGACTAGGGCGGCGATCCAGCCGCCCTGGTCCGCCGGTCCACGGCGGCCGGTCGCCAGGCAGAAGATCATCCCGATCCCGCTCATGCCCGCGACGTTGCGCACCACCGGGAGGATGCCGCCGGCCAGGTAGACGCCAGCTCGCGGGTTGCCCGCGACGGCCGCGGCGAGGGCGAAGAACCCGATGGCGGCCCCGCAGAGGGCGACCACCAGGCCCGCCCGCAGGAGCCCCAGCCGCCGGCCAGTGGCTACTTCCGGGGCCACGCCGCAGGTGAGCAGCGCTACCAGGGCGGCCGGGCACGCCGGCTTCGCAGGTGCAGCCAGGTAAGACGGGCCGCTGGGGCAACGGGCCGCGCGGTCACCGGCTTCGTGCTGACGGTGCCGGTCATCGTTTCCGCCCCCGGCTCCGACGGGCCGGGCGCGGCTCCTACCTGGTGCGGGGTTCACGGGATCCGCGCGAGGGTGGTGTGGCCGGCCTTCAGCGCGGCGAGGTTGGCGGCCAGCCAGGCGTGCCGGGTAGCGGCGGGCAGCGCGGCGAACCGGGCGGCGGCGGCCGTGACCGTTCCGGCGGCGCGACCGGGTTGCCGTCGGGCCCGTACACCGGGTACGGCTGCGAGCCGATCGCCTTCAGCAGCCCGTCCACCACGGCCTGCTGCGCCGGGGTGCCCAGATCCGGCTGGAAGCCGCCGTCGGCGGTCATCTGCCCGGCCGGGCCGACGATCACCGCGTGCACGATGTCCTGCCGGAACCCGTCACGGAGGCGGGCCGGGTCCGGCTGCTGGGGGAGCGCGCCGTCCATGCTGAACTCGTAGGCCGGCGGGTTGCCGGTCACGACGCCGTTGGCGTTGGCCTGGAGCACGACCGGCGGCAGAGCCTGTCCGGAGACGTCAAGCGCGCGGACCGGCACGCCGGGCAGCCCGGAGAGCTCGGCGACGACCGGGCCGAACGAGCTCGCCGTCTGGTCCAGGTAGCTCTTGTAGGCCGGGTGCAGGCAGACCCGGAAGCCGCCGGAGGCGCCGGCGCAGACCGGGGTGTACGGGATGGGCTTGTCGGAGGCGCTGTCGTGCAGGACGGAGATCTCGACGCCCCCGGTGACCGGCGAAACCCGGGCCGTCGCGGCCAGCCCGAACCCGGCGACGGCCAGGGCGATGCCGGCCGCGAAGACGGCGGTCGCGACGCCGCGCAGGCGCGCTCCTCCCCCGCTCGCGAGATCGAGGGCGCCGCGCCAGCCGGCGCCGCCGGTGCGCGGGGACAGCCCGAGCAGGCCGACCGCCCCGAGCGCGCACCCGGCGAAGAACATGACCTGGACGATCGAGACGTCCGGTGCGACGGGATAGAAGACGCCGGCGTCGTTTCCCGGGACGATGCCGTCCGGCGAGAGCGCGAAGACCGAGGTGCCGCCCTCGCTGACGGTCCGGCTGAACACGGCCAGCATGAGGATCGTCATGCCCACGGCGACGACCGGGGCGGTGAACCGGCCAGGGAACAGCGCCCCCAGGGTGAACGCCAGCGCGCAGACCGCGGTCAGTGACACGGCACCCGCGGCGACCGGCCAGATCGGCGGCCCGCCCCAGGTCACCGTCCGTGCGATGCTCACGTACAAGACGGCTACCCCGGTGCCGAACGCGGCCAGCACCCAGGCCAGCGTGCCGGCCAGCGAGCACAGCTGCCGCGTCCAGGCCGGACGGGCAGTCGCCGCCAGCAGGTCATCGGCGTTGCGGCGGCCCTCCCGGGACCCGGCCCAGGCGGAAAAGCCAGCGGCGAAGGGCACGCAGACCGGCCAGAACTTGTCCAGCACGACCGAGGCTCGCAAGGTCCACAGGGCGGGATAGCGGGAGGCTGTCAGGAACGGGTCGTAGACGAACAGGGCGGCGAGCAGCGGGATCGCCCAGACGAAGGCGCTGTGCCTGACCTCCATCCACGCGATCCGGGAAGCGAGCAGGAACGAGCGGGACTGGTTCCTCGGCCGGATACGGCTTCCGCGCGGCGACCGCGGTCACGCGGCCACCCCGCCATCGCTGCGGGAGGCAGCGCGAGCGGCCTGCAAGACGGCGCCGTAGCCGCGCTCCAGCGGAGCGTCGCCCAGCCCGTAGCCCTCGCCGCGGGCGGTCAGCTCGGCCGGGGTGCCGCGGAAGACGATGTGCCCAGCGTCCATCAGCGTCACTTCCGAGCAGGCGGCGCCCACGTCCTCGACCAGGTGCGTGGATACTACGACGGTCGCGGCCTGTTCCAGGTCGCGCAGCAGGGCGCGGAACCTCACCCGCTGCTCCGGGTCGAGGCCAGCGGTCGGCTCGTCGAGCAGCAGCAGGTCCGGTTCGTTCACGATCGCCTGCGCGATCCCCACCCGGCGCAGCATGCCACCCGACAGCGTGCGCAGCCTCGCCTTCGCCTCGGCCCCGAGGTCAACCCGCTCCACCGCCTGTGCCACCGCCTTGTGTACGCGACCAGGCGGAACGTCCTTGAGCAGCGCGAAGTACTCGATGAACTCCACCACGGTGAACGCCGGGTAATAGCCCAGGTTCTGCGGGAGGTAGCCGAGGCGGCGGCGGATCTCGCGGCGCTGCGCGGCGTTCTTCGGGTCCCGGTCCAGCAGCCGGATGTGGCCGGACGACGGCGGCAGCACGGTCGCGAGCATGCGCAGCAGGGAGGTCTTGCCCGCGCCGTTCGGCCCGAGCAGGCCCAGCACGCCCGGCCCGGCCTGCAGGCTCACGGCATCGACGGCCTTACTTGCCCCGAACGACCTGGTGACGCTCGTGAGTTCGATATTCACTGTGTCCTTCCCCTGACAGGTTGTGTAGCCGACGGCGACGGCACACCGCGATCAGCGTCGACGTCACCAACAGTGCCGCGGGCGCAGGTGAATTACGTCGGGCCACGGGGCAGGCTTCCGCGGCGTGGGGTGGCCTCAGGTACAACAAGTCCGGGTCAGCCTGTGGTACGACGCGAAGCCGGGACCTGCGGGGTTACTGTCTGGGCATGGATTCGCTCGCACCACCGCGCGCGGCGGCTCCAGCCGGAGCACTGGATCGCGATCGACTGCGCGTTCACGGTCCTGCTGGCGCTGCTGTACGAGTTGAAAGCGGCGCCATTCGTGCGGGGAATCCCGGGCTCGGCGGCCGTCGTGGTCGTCGCGGTCGCCGTGGTTCCCGCGGCCTTCCGGCGGCGCTGGCCGCGTATCTCACTCGCGCTCGTCGTGACCGCCGGGGCCGTTGCCACGGCGTTCAGCTCTTCCCCGGTTCCGCCGCTGGCGGTGGCCTTCGTGGTCTACGTGATCCCGCTGCGGTTCCCCCGGCGGGAGGCACTCTGGCTGCTGGCGGGCACGCTGCTGGTGATAACGGCCGGGCTCGCCGCGTTTGCCCTTATCCCCCACGCCTACGGGCCGGAGCCTGGCACGATCAGTAAGGCCGTCGGCCTCCTGCTCGAAGGCGGACTCGTAGTCACGGTCGCGTGGCTGGCCGGCTATGCGGTGCGGCAGCAGCGGGGTCAGGCCACAGGCCGGAGGGAGCAGGCCGAGCTGAGGAAGCGCGAGCAGCTGGCCGAGGCTCGCCGGGCCAGGAGCGAGGAACGACTGCAGATCTCCCGCGAGCTGCATGACGTGGTAGCGCACACCCTGAGCCTGATCGCAGTTCAGGCTGGGGTCGCCGGCCACGTGATCGGCGCGCGCCCCGAGGAGGCGGCCCGAGCCTTGGCGTCCATCGAGGAAACGAGCCGCAGTGCGCTGCACGAGATGCGGGCGCTGTTCGGGGTCCTGCGAGACGGGGAGACCGGGGCCAGGGACGGCACCGGCCCGGGAACGCGGGCCGCCGAGCTGGTACCAGCGCCCGGACTGGCAGACCTGGATCGCCTCGCCGAGCGGGCCGGCGAGGCCGGCGTCCAGGTGGACCTGACTGTCCGCGGCGAGCGGCCCCAGGTTCCCGCCGGGCTTGACCTGGCCGCCTACCGGATGATCCAGGAAGCGGTCACCAACGTCATCAAGCACGCGGCAGCAGACCGGTGCCAGGTGACGGTCGCCTACCAGGAAGGCACACTGACCCTGGAGGTGACCGACAACGGCAGTGGCTCAGCCGCGACCGGCGGCGGTGAGTCTGCGGTCGCGGGCAACGGCATCATCGGGATGCGGGAGAGGGCCGCGATGTACGGCGGGGAGATCCGGGCCGCGCCGCTGCCCGGGCGCGGATTCCAGGTCACGCGCCCGCTTCCCGCTTGCGGGGACCAGGCTGATGGATCCCGGGACATGACGATCCGTGTGCTGGTCGCCGACGACCAGGCCCTGGTTCGCGGCAGCTTCCGCATTCTCGTGGATACCGCGCCTGACCTGACCTCGGTCGGCGAGGCGGCGACCGGCACCGAGGCCGTCGAGGCAGCCCGGCGCGAGAAGGCCGACATCGTCTTGATGGACATCCGGATGCCCGGCATGGACGGCATTGAGGCGACCCGGCAGATCACCGCCGACCCGCAGACGTCGGCCGCCCGCGTGCTGATCCTGACCACTTTCGACCTCGACGAGTACGTCTTCGCCGCGCTGCGCGCCGGCGCCAGCGGCTTCCTGCTCAAGGACACCCGGCCAGCCGACCTGCTGGACGCGATCCGGGTCATCGCGGCCGGCGACGCGCTGCTCGCCCCCGCCATCACCCGCCGGCTCATCGAGGAGTTCATCAGGCACCCCGAACCGCAGCAGCGCCCGGCGATCACGGCCAGTGAGATAACCGAGCGGGAGCGCGAAGTCCTGACGCTGGTCGGACTCGGCCTGTCCAACGCCGAGATCGCGGCCCAGCTGCATGTCAGCCTGTCAACCGCCAAGACTCACGTCGGCCGCCTGCTCATGAAGCTCGGTGCGCGCGACCGCGCCCAGCTCGTCATCGCCGCCTACAACACCGGCCTCGTCCACCCGCCCTAACCAAGCCAGCGCAGGCAGCCGTTGCCGACCCCGCCGGGGAAAGCCACATTCACCATCCCGAAGACCTTGATGATCGGCCCTGCTCCAAGGTCAGGTCCGACCGGGCCATGACCACCCACGTAAACCAGCCCCTCATCGATGACGCAGGGAAGGTAATTGCCAGCGGGAGGGAACGGCGGAGGCAGCTCGATGCCCAGGGAAACCAGCCGGTCAGCGATCGTCATGCCGAAAGTGTTGTGACCCGCGCGAGGGAACCATCATGATCCTGTGGTCACGGAGGCCTCCAGATGGGAGCCTTTCACGACTGGCTCTGACCGTGACGACGAGGACAGGACCGCTGACGTCCCCACCGGGGCAGGCGTCTGCCTGCTCTGCAAGCCTCGGGCAGGCCAGCTCCTGCCTCAAATACCTAAAATGCATCCTAGAGAGGTCTGGAATCCAGTGCCAAATGTGTACGATAATCGTTTTGCCTACGCGACACGCAATGCCCTCCGCCGGGTAGGTGTCGAAGTAATTCCCGCCCGAATCGACAGCAACTTGCTCGCGATGCACCTGGACCGGCTGTTCTCAACGCGGCGGGTCTCGTGCGTCCTCGATGTCGGCGCGCGGGTCGGCGAATACGCGCTGTGGCTGCGCAACAATGGTTACCGGGGCAAAATCATCTCCTTCGAGCCGGTCGCGGCCAACTTCAGGGAGCTTGACAAAGCCGCCGCCCGCGACTCGAACTGGCACTGCTTCAACTATGCGCTCGGGGCAGATGACTGTGTTTCCTCAATCAACGTCAGCAACCACACTGAATACAGTTCCTTCCGTCAGATCAATTCCGCCGCCCAGGAAAGACTCGGCGACGAAACTCGCACGCGGGGGTCGGAGACGGTGGAGATCCGGCGGCTGGACAGCGTGCTGTCCACGTTGCCAGTTACGGCCGCCGACAGGATTTACCTGAAGATGGACACACAGGGATGGGATCTTGAAGTACTCAAGGGAGCGCAGGGGGCACTGGGCCAGGTGATTGCCCTGCAGACCGAGGTCGCCGTCCAGCCCATTTACGACGAGATGCCCGTCATGCGGGAATCAATTGCCGCAATCGCCGACTATGGTTTTACTCCATCCGGGTTCTTCCCGGTTCACCTGGATGCCCAGATGGCGGCGATCGAATTCGATTTCGTCGCAGTACGTGGCGCTACGATCCTCGATCCGCCCGATACTGAAGGTCAGCCAGCCAGTGAGCGCAGCGACGGGGAGAGTTCGCCGCTGTAGATTACCGTCAGCCGGTGGGTCGCCTGAGCAGAACCGCCGACGCGCAGCCTGCCGCGCTCGCGTCCTACTTGCCAGCCCCGGCGCGCCATTCCTCTGACTCGGCGCCACCATCCCCGTTGCTGGCAACTGTGGTGTCATCGCTGTCCGCCCGCATTTACGCCGACGCGGAAACCCCGGCCCGGTTCGCCCGGCTGGCCGCCCTGCTCCGGGCCTGTCTTGCGGGTGAAACCGGCAGCTGGTGTCTCAGATACCACGTCAGGGATAGCCAGTCATGGTCACATTTACCAGCCCCGGGCGCGCCATTCCTCCAGGTGCGGGCGCTCCGCCCCGAGGGTGGTGTCGCTGCCGTGACCGGGGTAGACCCAGGTCGCGTCGGGCAGCCGGCCGAAGAGCTTGCTCACCACGTCGTCGTAGAGCGAGGTGAACCGGGCGGGGTCCTTCTGCGTGTTGCCGACCCCGCCGGGGAACAGGCAGTCACCGGTGAACAGGTGCGGCGCCGCTCCGCCGGGGTCCAGGGTCAGCGCGATCGACCCGGGGGTGTGCCCGACCAGCTGGGTCACGCTGAGCACGGTGTCGCCGAAGGTGACCGTGCCGCCGTCCTCGACCAGCTCGTCGGTCGGCACCGGGATGCCGGGGGCGTCGGCCGGATGGGCGACGGTGGCGGCCCCGGTCGCCGCTTTCACCTCGGCGAGGGCCTGCCAGTGGTCTCCGTGCTGGTGGGTGGTGACGATCTTCACCACCCGGGTGTCGCCGATCATGTCGAGCAGCCGCTGCGGCTCGGCCGCCGCGTCGATCAGCAGCGCCTCCCCGGTCGCGTCGCGCAACAGGTAGGCGTTGTTGTGCATGCCGCCCACGGCGATCTTGGTCAGGCTCAGGCCGCCGATTTCCCGCGTGTCGGCCGGCCCGCCGACGCTTACGTCTCCGGTGTAGCTCACGGGTCGAATCTATAGCGGCGGACCGCCCGCCGTCGCGCCGGCCCGGTTCGCCGCCCCGATCAGCCCCGCCCCGTTCAGTCCAGCCCCGTTCAGTCCAGCCCGGATCAGCTCAGCAGCGGGCCGGCCGCGGGCGACTCGGCCAGCGCCCCCGGGTAGAAGCCGCGGGCGGCCCGGACGATCTCCTCCAGCGACGGCCACCAGGGCCCATGCCGCAGCGTGCCCAGCTCGGCCAGCACCGCCGCCGCCTGCTCGGCCGGCTCGCGGCCGGCCGCGACCGCGACCCGGTTGGGCCGCACCGCCCGCAGCGGGCCAAGGTAGAAGTCCGGTGCGGGCGGGCTGTCGCCCGGCCCGGGCTGCTCGGCCAGCACCAGGTAGTAGTCGGGCAGCTCGAACCGCTGGGAGCGCCAGGCGGCCAGCGCCTCGGCCGCCCGGAGCTCGAACTCGTCGCGCCCGCCGGGTGCCGTCGTAATCGTCCACATCTGCTGCCAGGCGTCCGCCACGGCGCTCAGCGGGTCGCCCGCGACCAGCACGTACGGGGCGGAGACACCGGCCGCCCGGCGCAGCGCCGCGGCGGCCGCCTCCATCCCGCCGGACTGCGCCGCGGACGGCCCGGGGGAGCCCTCGCCGCCGGGCGGCTGCTCCGGCCGCACCAGGACGACGTTCAGCGACCGGCCGACGGCCGCGAGTGCCTGCTCGCCCGGCCGGCCCGCCAGGACCACAACGGTGGAAGGGTTGTGCCTCACCGGGCCACCATAGCCCGGCCCGCCCGGGCCCGGAGTGCCTGGCCGGCAGGGCGGCCGCGCCTGCGGTTCGAAGACAATTTCCCGTCCGTTCGGCCGGCCCGGCGGGCGTGCCGTACCCTGGAAGGACGGCTGGAGCCGGCGAGGGGGCAGCGACGGGGCCGGGCATAACCGGTGCGCTTCCGGTGCTGTTTCGGTGACGGGTTTCCCGGGGCGGTTTACGTCGGCGCTGTTTCCTGGGCAATGGCGCCGTCGGGGCGGAATGTCAGACCCCCTCGCTACGATCCCCGTGGTCCCGTGTCGGCGGGGCCCGTCCACCCTCCGCAGGACGTACGACTGAAGAGAAGAGCGCGCAGTGGCTGACCGGCTTGTCGTTCGCGGCGCACGCGAGCACAACCTCAAGGATGTCTCGCTTGACCTCCCGCGTGACGCCATGATCGTGTTCACCGGGCTGTCCGGGTCCGGCAAGTCCAGCCTGGCGTTCGACACCATCTTCGCCGAGGGTCAGCGGCGCTACGTGGAATCCCTGTCGGCCTATGCCCGGCAGTTCCTCGGCCAGATGGACAAGCCCGACGTCGACTTCATCGACGGGCTGTCCCCGGCCGTCTCGATCGACCAGAAGTCGGCCAGCCGTAACCCGCGCTCCACCGTCGGCACCGTCACCGAGGTCTACGACTACCTCCGGCTGCTGTTCGCCCGGGTGGGCAAGCCGCACTGCCCCGTCTGCGGCCGCCCGATCGCCCGGCAGACCCCGCAGCAGATCGTCGACCGGGTGCTGGAGCTGGAGGACGGGACCCGGTTCCAGGTGCTCGCCCCGGTCGTCCGCGGCCGCAAGGGCGAGTACACCGAGCTGCTGAAGGAGCTGCAGGCCAAGGGCTACTCGCGGGCCCGGGTGGACGGCACCGTGATCCGGCTGGACGAGGTCGCGAACGACGCGACGGCGCTGCCCGCGCTGAAGAAGTACGAGAAGCACGACATCGAGGTGATCGTCGACCGGCTGGCGGTCAAGGACACCGCCCGGCGCCGGCTGACCGACTCGGTCGAGACCGCCCTCGGGCTGGCGGGCGGTGTCGTCATCCTCGACTTCGTCGACCTGCCGGAGGACGACCCGCACCGCGAGCGGATGTACTCCGAGCACCTCGCCTGCCTGTACGACGACCTGTCGTTCGACGAGCTTGAGCCGCGGTCGTTCAGCTTCAACTCGCCCTGGGGGGCCTGCCCGGACTGCACCGGGCTCGGCACCCGGATGGAAGTCGACCCGGAGCTGATCGTCCCCGACCCGGCCAAGTCCCTCGACGAGGGCGCGATCGCGCCGTGGGCTGGCGGGCATGTGAGCGACTACTTCGACCGGCTCATCGAGGCAGTCGCGGAGACGATCGGGTTCCGCACCGACACACCCTGGGGGCGGCTGCCCGCCAAGGCCAAGAACGCGCTCCTGCGCGGCCTCGACCAGCAGGTCCATGTGCGCTACAAGAACCGCTACGGCCGGGAGCGGTCTTACTACACCAGCTTCGAGGGCGCGATCAGCTACGTGGAGCGCCGTCACGCCGAGGCCGAGTCGGACTCAAGCCGGGAGAAGTTCGCCGGCTTCATGCGCGAGGTGCCGTGCCCGTCCTGCCACGGCGCCCGGCTGAAGCCGATCTCGCTCGCGGTGACGATCGACGGCAAGTCGATCGCGGCCTATTGCGCCGAGCCGATCGGCGACCTGGCCAAGAACCTGCTCAGCCTGGAGCTGTCCGAGCGGGACATGACGATCGCGCGGCTGATCCTCAAGGAGGTCAACGCCCGCCTCGGCTTCCTGCTCGACGTGGGCCTGGACTACCTGAGCCTGGACCGGGCGAGCGCGACGCTGGCGGGGGGCGAGGCGCAGCGGATCCGGCTCGCCACCCAGATCGGCTCCGGCCTGGTCGGGGTGCTCTACGTGCTCGACGAGCCGTCGATCGGGCTGCACCAGCGCGACAACCAGAAGCTGCTCGACACGCTGCTGCGGCTTCGCGATCTCGGCAACACGCTGATCGTGGTCGAGCACGACGAGGACACGATCAAGGCGGCCGACTGGGTCGTCGACATCGGCCCCGGCGCCGGCGAGCACGGCGGCCACGTCGTCGTCAGCGGCACGGTCGACGAGCTGGTGGCCAGTGCCGACTCGCTGACCGGCGCCTACCTGTCTGGCCGCCGTCAGATCGACGTGCCGGCGACGCGTCGCAAGCCGGCCAAGGGCCGGGAGCTGACGGTCAAGGGCGCGGCCGAGAACAACCTGCGGGGCGTCGACGTGAGCTTCCCCCTGGGCCTGTTCACGGCGGTCACCGGGGTCAGCGGCAGCGGCAAGTCCACGCTGGTCAATGACATCCTCTACCGGGCGCTGGCGCGCGAGCTGAACGGCGCCAGGACGGTGCCCGGCAAGCATGTGCGGGTAACCGGCATGGAGCACCTGGACAAGGTGGTGCATGTGGACCAGGGGCCGATCGGCCGCACCCCGCGGTCCAACCCGGCCACCTACACCGGGGTCTTCGACCACATCAGGAAGCTGTTCGCGGCCACCACCGAGGCCAAGGTGCGCGGCTACCAGCCGGGCCGGTTCTCGTTCAACGTCAAGGGCGGCCGGTGCGAGGCGTGCGCGGGCGATGGCACGATCAAGATCGAGATGCAGTTCCTGCCCGACGTGTACGTGCCGTGTGAGGTCTGCCATGGCGCCCGCTACAACACCGACACCCTCCAGGTGCACTACAAGGGCAAGTCGATCGCCGAGGTGCTCGACATGCCGATCGAGGAGGCGTCGGCCTTTTTCGAGGCCGTCCCGGCGATCCACCGCCACCTGAAGACGCTGGTGGAGGTCGGCCTCGGCTACGTCCGGCTCGGCCAGCCGGCGACCACGCTGTCCGGTGGCGAGGCGCAGCGGGTCAAGCTGTCGACCGAGCTGCAGCGGCGGTCCACCGGGCGGACGATCTACGTGCTCGACGAGCCCACCACCGGCCTGCACTTCGAGGACATCCGCAAGCTCCTGGGAGTGCTGTCCAAGCTGGTCGAGACGGGCAACACGGTGCTCGTCATCGAGCACAACCTGGACGTCATCAAGACGGCCGACTGGATCATCGACATGGGCCCCGAGGGCGGCACCGGCGGCGGCATGGTGATCGCGACCGGCTCGCCGGAGACGGTGGCGGCCAACGAGGACAGCTACACCGGCCAGTTCCTCGCCCCGCTGCTGGCCAGGACGGCGGTGCCGGGCGAGGCAGCCAAGCCGGGACGGGCCACCCAGCCGGGCAAAGGCCGCCAGCCGGGTAAGGCCCGCCAGCTGACCAAGGCGTCTTCCTAACCGGTCAGCTCCCCAGGCGGGCCGGCGGCGGCTAGGCGACCGACGGCCACAGCCGGGACGCGTCGAGCCGGGTCGCCGGGTCGTAGCGCAGCGGCGCGTAGCCGGTGTAGGTCTCGGCCAGGCTGGCGGCGGCGGTCCGCGAGCTGACCAGGTGACGCAGCTGGGCCAGCTGCAGGGCCGACTCGAACGGGTCCTGGCCCGGCACCACGTGCAGCATCGACGTCATCCAGACCGACAGGTGGGTCGCCCGCCAGACCCGTTCCAGGCAGTGGTCGGAGTAGGCGGCGGCCAGCTCCCCGTCACCGTCGCGGACCAGCCTGATCAGCGCGGTCGCGAGTGCGGCGACGTCGGCCACGGCCAGGTTGAGCCCCTTGGCGCCGGTCGGCGGGACGATGTGGGCCGCGTCGCCGGCCAGGAACAGGTTCCGGTAGCGCATCGGCGCGGCGACGAAGGACCGCATCGGCGTGATCGACTTCTGCAGTACAGGTCCGGTCTCCAGTTCCCACCCGGGGACCGCCAGCCGCCGCCGGAGCTCGTCCCAGATCCGCTCGTCTGGCCACCGCTCGATACCCTCGCCCGCCGGGACCTGCAGGTACAGTCGCCCGAGGTCCGGTGTGCGCATGCTGTGGAGCGCGAACCCGCTGTCGTGGCGGCAGTAGATGACCTCGTCGGTGGACGGCGGGGCGGCCGCCAGGATGCCGAGCCACGCGTAGGGGTAGCTCCGCTCGGCGACGGTGGTGAGGCCGCCACCGGGGATGGACGGCCGGGAGATGCCGTGGAACCCGTCGCAGCCCGCGATCACGTCGCACGTCACCTCGTGCCGGACGCCGCCCGCGTCGGTGTAGGACAGCACCGGGCGGTCGGAGTCGAGGCCGCCGACAGCAGTGTCGGTGACGTCGAATTCGAGCGCCGCGCCGTCCGCGACCCGGGCCGCGATGATGTCCTTGACGATCTCGGTCTGGGCGTAGATGGTGATCCACCGCCCGCCGGTCAGCTGGCGGAAGTTCAGGTGATGCCGTTCCCCGTCGAACTGCAGGTAGATGCCGTCGTGTTCGAGGCCCTCGGCGTCCAGACGGGCGCCCAGCCCGACCGACCGGAGCAGCTCGACCGTGGCCGACTCCAGCATCCCGGCCCGCTGCCGGGACTCGCAGTACGCCCGGCTGCGCGACTCCACGCAGACCGACTCGACCCCACCCAGCGCCAGCAGGTGGGACAGCAGCAAGCCGGCTGGGCCGGCGCCGACGATCCCCACCGGTGTCCGTTCGCGTACCGTCATCCCGGCACCGTCCCTTCCGTACCTGACTTTAAGTAATCATCTCGCTATATATAGTCATCGATACAGAAAGTGATTACTAGATTACGGAAAGTACTAATCGTTGCAGTGCAAGGTGCATGGGCGCTGTGAGCTGATCCACTGCGCCGTCTGGGCCCAGCCTCCGCCCGGCCCGCGCCCGGCGTGCGCGGCCCGGCCCGGGCGGGTACGGTGCCGGGGTGGAGCAGATCATGACCGCCGACGGCCCGGCGCAGGTGGTACTTGACCAGCCGGAAGAGGGGTCAGCGGAATTCCTGCTGGTGCTGACGCACGGTGCCGGCGGTACCCCCGGCACCGCCGATGTCCTCGCCGTGGCGGGTGCGGCGCGCCGTTTGGGAGCGGTCACCGCCCTGGTCACCCAGCCCTACCGGGTCCGGGGCGGCCGGGCGCCGGGGTCGGCGGTCCGGCAGGACGCCGCCTGGGCGGAACTGGTCGCGGCGCTGCGGCGGGAGACGGCGGCCGCCAGCGGCCCGTTGCCGCTGGTGCAGGGCGGGCGGTCGAACGGAGCCCGGGTCGCCTGCCGTACAGCCCGTCAGGTTGAGGCGGACGGCGTCATCGCACTGGCGTTCCCGCTGCACCCGCCGGGCCAGCCAGGTAAGTCGCGCGACGGTGAACTGCGCGCGGCCGGGACCGGGGTCCTCGTCGTCAACGGGGAACGGGACCCCTTCGGCGTCCCCGAACCGGATGCGTCAACCGAGGTAGTCGTCCTCCCCGGGGAGACGCACGCACTGTCGCGGCATCCCGCCGCCGTCGGCGAAGCGGTGACCGGGTGGCTGTTGTCGTCCGGAGCGGCGAGTCCGCGTTCCCTCCGGCTACGGCGCCGCTGACCTCCCCGGGGGCGCCGGTGTCACTGATAGGTGGTCGGCCGTAGGCCTGAGGCGGCGGTCACGCCGCCTCAGGCAGCCGGTACCTGATGGTCGGTGGGCCGGTGCGGGGCGATCGTCCGCCCGTTCGGCAGCAACTCACCGGTGTCCTCGAAGATGACGACCCCGTTGCAGAGCAGTGACCAGCCCTGCTCGGGGTGGCACACGATGGTGTGAGCCGCCTCGCGGTCGGGCGCCGAAGCGTCCGGGCAGGGCGGAAGGTGCGGGCACATATCAGTGCCTCCTGGATTTCCTGAGCAGTCCACGGCCTGTGCCATCCGGCCATGCGGTCGCCCCTGTTGAGCGGATCCGGCCGGTCAGGTGACCGGGAACCGGGTCCATTGGTGAGCGTCGCATGCAAACCCCGCCAAATGGCCTAGACCACTTGTTCTTTACTTTGCCCGGCTGCGCCGGCTAGCGCAAGCGACTTGCCGACGCGTTAAGCAGAGATTTCCCCACTTGTTGATACGGTCAAGCCGGGCCAGTGGTTCAGACCTTCCGACCGGTGACCGGATCGCGGGGGTTGCCGGGAATCCTACCCAAGGTCCCCGGGTGCTGCTGTCGCCTTTGCCCGGAACGCCCGGCGGACAGCGGGGCCGTCCGGCCCACCGGGCGGACCGGCTGCGGTCAGACCGTCGGGACGCGCGGGACTTCGGGGATGTGGTTGAGCCGGTGGTTCTCGCGCAGCGTCAGCAGGCGCTCGGCCTCGGCCGTCAGCACCCGGACGGCGGGCTTGGCCTTGGCCTTGCGGTGGTAGATGCGGTCCTCGTAACCGCGCGGCCCGATCTCGGCCCGCTGCGCCGCGTAGGCGGCCCGCATGGCCGCCGTCAGCGCCGCGTCCAGGTCCATGGCCAGCCGGTGGAGCTCGGTCACGGGGGCGCGCGACGCCTCGGCCTCCCGCAGCGCGATGTCGGCGGCCCGCGCGGCGCCGAGCAGCTTGCCCCGGTCCGCCGCCTCCGCCACGTCCGCCTTGTGCAGGTCCAGCGCCTCCTGGCTCGGCTTGTAGCCGCCCGGCTTCAACATCCCGCTTCCAGCTCCGTCCTCGTTCTCAACCCGCACCGTAGATTACGCCAGCCCGGAGCTTACGCTGAGGGCGGCTCCCCGGTTGGCTTCCCGGGCCGCGTCCCGGCGGCCCCTCCCGGGACGGTCACCTTCGCGGACCGGCCGGAACAGCGCAGAGCGCAGCCCTGACGGCGAGCGCCGCTGCGCTGCGGGAGGATAGGGGAGTGACCAGTCACGCAGCACGCTGGAGGGCTCCCTTCCCGCCCGTTCAGCTGCGCGAAATGTGGACCTACACCGACGGTGCCCTCTCGGTTAAGGCGTACCGGCAGCCAGCTGCCGCCGACAATCCTGGAACCTGGGTGCTGCTCGACCAGCAGGCGGGCACCATCGTGGGCACGGCCAGGTCGGATGAGTTCACCCGCCGCTTCCAGCCGGCGGACGAATTCGCCGACGTCCCGGCCCTGTCGGGGTACCTGGGCACGGTGACCGGGAGGGACGGCGCCGCGCTGGTGGATCTGGTCCTCGACCGCAATCCCTTCATGCTGGCGAACGGCCCCGGGCGGGTGGCCCGGCCCCATGTCCTCATGGTGCCCCGGCTGCACCACGACGGGTGGTCGTCGGCCACGCCTGGCCGAGCTGGCGGCCCGGCACACGGCGATGACCGTGGTCGCCGCGTGGTACGCCACCCTCGACGACGGGCAGGCGGTGTTCGCCGCCAACGACAGCGGGCCCAACCTGGACTACTGGCACAGTGCGGACCCCGCGGGTGCAGCCGGTCCCGGCCACGACCCCGACTCCCCGGTGACCCGCAATCCCCGCCAGGACGTGCAGCGCGCGCACCTGCACGCCTTCTTCGCCGAGGCCGGCCCGACCGAGAACCACGAGTCACCGGCGCCGGAGGGGCGGGCCGTCGTGGCCGAGGGCCGCCGGGCCTTCGGTGACTCCCTCGGCGGGGACGCCCGAGCGGTCGGCCGGGACACCGCGGTGCTGGCGGCGGAGCTGCGCGCCGCCGCCTGGCCGTGGGGCGGCAGCTACTGCTCCTACCAGCTCGGCCTGGACGGCCCGGGCTGGATCATGCCTCCGCTGGG
Source organism: uncultured Actinomycetota bacterium (assembly GCA_963795335.1). Lineage (GTDB taxonomy): Bacteria > Actinomycetota > Actinomycetes > Streptosporangiales > Streptosporangiaceae > Trebonia. Next base: position 64,113 of record CAWCHI010000019.1, on the reverse strand, counting down.
GACGGCCCAGGATGAGTTCAACCGGCGCCTGGCCGCAGCCGACGGCCTGCGGGCCGAACCTGACCCGAGGCTCGGCGGTGCCGTCAACCTGGCGCGGCTCAGCCTGGACGCCGCGGGACGGCGCCAGGCGGCCCAGCGGGCGGCGACCGGGCTGCGGGCCAGCTTCGCCGCCTTCCTCAGCAGGCGCGGGCTGAACCCGCGGGCGCTGCGTTAGCGGTGCTGCCCGGGGACGTTGGCCTGTCGCGCGGATGACGGTTACCGGGGCCAGTCGCGGAACGCGTCCCGCAGGTCCTCGATGTCGGCCGCCGACAGCCCGAAAGCGGAGAACACGCCGTCGCCCCAGCGGTCGAGCCGCCGGCCCGCGTCGGCGAAGTCCTGGTCGTCGAGCCCCGGGTCGAGCCGCCGGGCGAGCGCGATCGCGTCCGCCACGCGGTAGCGCCGCAGCACCGCCGCCGTGTCGATGTAGTCGCGCGGCTCGGCCCGCCCGGCCAGCGCGCACACCTTGCCGCCGGCCACGTCTTCCAGGCTGAGGACCGGGCCGACCTCCATCGGGACGGGCTGGGCGGTCCGGTCGAAGTAGGCCATCTGCAGCATCATCCGCTGGCCGTCGGGCGCGGTGACCGTCCACTCGGCCAGCCCCTCGCCCATGCCCTCGATGAGGTCGGCCAGCCCGCCCGTGTCGTCCTCGCGCTCGGCCGCGAAGCCGGCCGCCCGCAGGGCCGCCTCGACCGACCCGGCCGCCGCCGCGACCCCGGTCTCCTCGTTGGTGAACAGGTCGACGTCCTGGGTCGGGCGCGAGATGAGGCCGTGCGCGATCAGCGCGTTGCCGCCACCGAGGGCGAAGCCGTACCGCTGGGCGACCCGCAGCGCCACCGTCGCCACGCGGCGGTGGAGCTCACTGAGTGGCATCAGGCCGTGACGGCGGGCGGCGGCGCGCCGCGCTGCCTGCCCGTCTTCCCGCTCATATGTTCTAGCGTAGCAAGCGCCGCCGGACGGCCGGGGTCCGCCAGGCAACCTTTCCGGGTAGCGGACGGCCAGACGGTGACCTGCGGCAGCAGCTCCTACTCGGTGACGAACGCCAACGCGGTCGTCGGCGGCGGGAGGGTCACGCCGTTCCCGTGGGTTTCGTACCGCCTCACGGCCTGGTAGCCGCCGCCAGCAGCGCCGGATGGGATTCCTCCCACGCGCGCCGGACCCCGCGCGGCAGGTACAGCTCCGGCCACAACCGGGCCAGCGTCGCCCCGTCGAGGTGATCGGCCAGGTCACCGGGCCTGCTGGCCTCCCGCAGGACCGTCTGGTAGTACCACAGCCGCGCGTCGGGGTCGCTCAGGTCGAAGCGGTGACCCGGCAGGCTCCAGAACAGCCGCAGCGGCAGCTCGACCTGGCCCGCGACCGGGCCCCGCAAGTCCGCCAGGTCGTCCAGGACCAGCACCCGGCGCCCGGGACGGGCCTGGTAGGGCGCCAGGTGCGCGGCGGGCTGGCCGGATCCGGCGCCCGCCCCGCCGCCCACAGCGCCCGGCAGGTACTTGTACAGGGTTGACCGGCTGACCCCGACCTCGCGGGCGACCCCGGCGACCGTGTTGCCGGGCCGCAGCAGCAGCTCCCGCACATCCCGCAGCTGCGCGGGGGTGAGCGCGGGCGGCCGCCCGAGCCGCTTGCCCCGGGCCCGGGCCGCCGCCAGCCCGGCACTGGTCCCAGCTGAGACAGCGTCCCGGCCGAGCTCGGCCAGGCCGGCCGACAAGCGGAAGATAGCGTCCCCGCCCGGGGCGGTGGTGTCCAGGCCCTCGCGCAGCGCGCGCAGTCCGGCCTCCCGCCGCCGCACTTCGCCGACCGCGGCCAGGACCTCGCGCTGGCTCCGGCCCAGCTCGGCCAGGCCGTCCACCACGAGCACGTCGCCCGCCTGGAGCGACGCGAGGCACTCGGGTAGCCGCGACGGCGGGAACTCCCGGGCCGCGTCGGCGTCTGCGCCCGTCACCGCGCTCAGCACGTGCATGCCTCAACTGTACAGCAAAGGGCGATCCCGGGTTTAACGACATGTCGTTAAACCCAGGCCGCACCCTTTTACGGACAGCCTTGCTGACGGACAGCCCTTCTCCACAGACCCGCTGCGGACGGCGGGCCGCCATCTCGGCTGGGTACTCTCGGCTAGGTACTCTGAGCTAATAAGTTACTACGGATTCCCGCAAGACGGAATACGTGTTCGACTAGTTCCCCCCCTCACACGGCCACGTGTTCCGGCGGGGCCGGTCAGCTCAGGTACTTGGCGAGCCCGTCGAGCTTCACCGCTCGGTCCGCCCTCGCGCAGCCGGGGCGCCTCAGACCCGTCGAGCCGTCCAGGTCAGCGCCCTGCTCGGTCCAGTCAGGGTGGTGCCCCGGAGTTGAACTCGGCCGCCACGATCGCCGGCTGCGCCTCGGCCTTCCGTCGTCCGCACCAGCCCAGCTCGCCTCGCCTCCCACAGGACGATAGTCAAGCCACTACTTGACTACCGGGTGCTCGCCAGCCAGCCGCGGTGTAGACGGCGGCCACGTCGTCGTCGGCGTGCCCGGTCGCGGCGTGCCGCCACCGGGGCAGCAGCGCGCTGGTGAGCGGGAGTTCGGTGCCGCTGGCCCGTGCGGCCCGCACGGCGAGGTCGGCGTCCTTGAGCGCGTGCTTGAGCGCGAAGGCCGGGGCGAAGTCGCCGGCCAGCATGACGCGGGCCTTTTGCACCGCGTACGGCGATCCGAGCGGCGTCGACTCCAGCAGGTCCACGATCTGGGCCGGGTCCAGGCCGAGCCCGCGGGCGAAGGAAAGCGTCTCCGCTACGGCCTCGGCCAGGTCGGCCAGCCAGTTGTTGAGCACGAGCTTGGCCCGGGTGCCGCCGCCGGCCGGGCCGAACCAGACGGTGGCCCGGCCGAGCACGTCGAACACCGGGCTGACGGCCTCCCGCAGCCAGCCGGGCCCGCTGGCCAGGATGGTCAGCTGGCCGGCCTTGGCCGGCCCCTGGCTGCCGGAGACCGGGGCGTCGATGAAGCTCACCCCGTCCCGGGCGGCTGTGTTGGCGAGCCGGTCGGTCCAGTCGAGTCCGATGGTGCCCATCTGGATCCAGATCAGGCCGGGGGTCAGCTCCTCCCGCAGCCCCTGCCAGTCCTGCTCCGTGGCGGGCCCGTCCGCGACCATGGTGATCACGATGCCGGCGCCCCTGACCGCTTCAGCGGGACTGGCCGCCGCGGCCGCGCCGGCCCGGCCAGCGCGGCCGCGTGGCTGGCGGTGCGGTCCCACGCCCGCACGGTGAAGCCGGCCCGGGCCAGGTTGGCTGCCATCGGGCCGCCCATCCGGCCGGTGCCGAGAAACGCGATGACCGGGGCAGCGGGCGTCGACGCCGTGTCTCCCGGGACTGTGACCATGGTGTTCATTCCATTCCCGCCGGGGTCGGGCCGCCGGTCGCGGTGGCGGCGGCCAGGATGCGGTCGATCTCGGCCAGGTCCCCCTGACCGAGGGTGAGGTCCAGGGCGCGCGCGCTCCCGTCCAGGCCGAGCAGCCGCTCGGAGCGGCCAGATCCGCAGGCCTGCGCCGCGCCGAAGAAGCTGATGCCGAGTGACCGCGTGTACTCGACGCCGGTCACCGCCGCCCGCTCGCCGACCGGGCCCCCGAACCGCCAGGTGCCGTAGGCGAGCGGGGTCACCTCCAGGCCGGTACGTCCCAGCGTCACTGTCCGCATTTCCGTCGTCCTCCTGTCGCCGGGCCGGACACCCGATGACAGTAAGCCTCGCGCCAGGCAGGGTGAGCGCACGTCACCCGGGAGGGTGATGCTCGCCGGTCACCCGGGGCGGTCTGGAATGCGCGCGGCTCAGCGAGTTCGCGGGGCCGGGGCGAGCAAGCCGAGTGCGCGGGCCCGCTCCACCGCCTCGTGGCGCCGGTGCACACCGAGCTTGTCGTAGAGGTGGCGCATGTGCGTCTTGACCGTGTTCACCGACAGGTAGAGCTCGCCAGCGATCTCAGGAGCCGAGAGCGCGGTCGGCAGGTAGCGCAGCACGCGGGTCTCGCCGTGGCTGAGTGGTTCGCGCAGGCCCCGCCCCGCGACCGTCTCCTGGTGCCGCCCCCCCGGCGCTGTCTCCCCGGCAAGCCGGCTCAGGACCTCGGCGATGAAGGGGGTGCGGGCAGTGCCTAGCCGGCGGTGGCGGTCCAGCAGCCCCGGTGCCGGGTCAATGAGGAACGGCAGCACCAGGCCCTCCGGTGCGGCCAGGTCGAGCGCACCCTCCAGGGCGCGGCTGGCGGCGGCGCGATCGCCCAGCGTGTCACGGGCGATCGCCTCCAGCAGGCGCGCCTGCACGTCCCAGAGGTGAGCGTTCGGCAGGGAAGCGGAGCCGTCCCTGATGGGGGCCAGGATGGCCGTCGCGGCCTCCGGGTCACCGAGCGCCAGCTGGAGCGCGGCCCTGGCATTGCGCATCTCCAGGCCGTCGCGCTCCTGGTCATCCAGGCCGGCCATGGTCCGTTCGGCCCGTTGGGTCTGGCCCAGCCGTACCAGCAGCTGCAACCGGTGTGACCGCAGCCGGCGTCGCCAGCGCGTGCTCCGCTACCATCAGCCCGGCCAGCCGCTCAGCCGCGTCGAACTCATCCAGGGCGGTGTCGAGGTGCCCGCTGACCCATTCCAGCAGGCCGCGCGAGTAGCGCAGCCGCATCCCGGCGGCCGGGTCCGCCTCGGCCGGGACCGTCCGCTCGGCCTGGTTGAGGGCCACTTCGGCTTCCTCGAGCCGTCCCAGTGCGACCATCGCCATGCCGAGGGCCAGGTAAGCCGGGCCGGCGACCGGCTCCTGGGCCCAGCCGTGGCGGGTGGCCAGCTCGATGGCGTCCCTGCTCTGCTTGGCCCCGAGCGGGAACGACCGCCAGCTGACCAGCTGGGCTCGCTGCGCCAGGCCGGTGACCTCGAGAAAGGGACGCCCGATCCGGCGGGCGACGGCGATGCCCTCCGTCAGGTGCGGTTCGGCCGCCTCGAGGTGCGCGGTCCACATCTCGGCGATGCCGAGGTTGAGCAGCGCCAGCGCCCGCAGGTCCTCGCCCAGGCCGGGCTGGCGCGTCAGGTCACTCGCCTCGTCCCCTGCCAGCAGGGGCCGCGCCTGCCCGGCGACCGCGCCGAGGTCCCCGCGGTGACGGGCCAGCCGCATGCGGACGACAGCGATGACCACGTTCGCGCGCCCACGCCGGTCCGCCGGTACCGACTCGAGTCCGGCGGTGGCCAGCGCGAGGTAGCGCTCGGCTGCCCCCAGGGAGCCGCGTCCCAGCTCGACCCCTGCCATCCGGGCCGCCAGTTCCGCGTCCGCGCTGACGACGTGGGCCGGGAACCGGGCCAGCAGTTCGCGCGCGGTGGCACCGAGCCCGCTCAGGCCGAGTCCGGCCCAGTTGTCCGCGAGGAGCCGGGCGCCCAGCCCCCAGTCCTCCGCGGCCAGGGCATGGCGGACCGCCTCCGTGGCTTCCCCGTGTGCTGCGTGCCAGCCGGCCGCGGCAGCGTGCAGCACCGGCAGTTCGGCCGCCGCGGTGCCCCGCAGTTCCAGCTGGAGCAGGTCGGCGAACAGCTGGTGGTAGCGGAACCAGGACCGTCCGGCGTCCAGCGCGACCACGAACGCGCCGGCCTGCTCGAGCTGCTGCAGGACTCGTTCGCCGCCCTGACTTCCCGTCAGCAGGTCGGCCAGCTCCCCGTTGACCCGGTCGAGGAGGGACGTTCGCAGCAGCAGCCGGCGGACCTCGGCAGGCTGGCGGTCAAGCACCTCCGCCAGCAGGTATTCCGCCACGGTGCGCTCGCTGCCGGAGAACTCGGCCGCGAATCGCTCCGGATCGGGGTGCCCGGCCAGCGACAGCGCCGCCAGCCGGAGTCCGGCCGCCCAGCCTTCCGTTCGCTCGTAGAGCTGCCCGAGGGCCGCACCGGGCAACATGATCCCGGCCGCTTCGAAAAGCTCGCGTGCCTCCGCCGGTGTGAACCGCAGGTCTGCCGACCTGATCTCGGTCAGTTCTCCTGCCAGCCGCAGGCGGTGCAGGCCGAGCCGCAGGTCACGCCGGCTCACGAGGACGAACCGGAGGGCGCTGGGCCCCCGCATCACCAGCAGCTCGAGCTGGCGCAGCGCCTCGTCCGAGCGCAGCTCGTGCACGTCGTCGATGACCAGCCAGAGCCGGTCTGCCAGCCCGCCGAGGTCAGTGAGCAGCCGTTCCACGAGCGCCTCGCCGTCCAGCTCGGGCGCCGCCGTCAGGGGCCGCACAAGCGCCGACCCGACGGGGGTGTCCCGCAGCGCGCCGAGCACCGACAGCCAGAAGCCCTGCGGGTGGCGCTGCTCGCCCTGCACCGCGACCCATGCGACCCGGCCCGCCTGGTCCGCCTGGGCGGCCCAGGACCGCAGCAGCAGCGTCTTCCCGCTGCCGGCCGACGCCGATACCACCGTGACCCGCCCGGCCTCAGCGAGCAGGCGGAAGAGCCCGGGCCGGCTGACGACTCCGTCCCGGGCCGCGGCCGCGGGTGACGTCCCGGCGGGCGCGTACCGGTGAGCTGGCGCCACGGTGCCCCCTCGCAGACAGGACTGCGTGCCTTACTTTACGCCGCCCCCCGCCGCCGGCGGTGAATCACCTGGCCGGGTGACGCCGGGCTCACCCGGGTCAGGCGAGGCTGGCGGCCCAGCGGGCGTGCAGGTCGGCGTACTCCCCGGTGCCCGCCATCAGCTCGGCCGGGGACCCGTCCTCGATCACCTCGCCCGCCCGCAGGACCAGCACCCGGTCGGCGATCGCGACGGTCGACAGCCGGTGCGCGATGATCAGCGCCGTGCGCCCGGCCAGCACGGTCCGCAGGGCCGACTGCACCAGCCGCTCCGACGGGATGTCGAGCAGCGCGGTGGCCTCGTCGAGGACCAGCACCGATGGTGCCGCCAGGAACGCCCGGCAGAACGACAGCAGCTGCCGCTGGCCCGCCGACAGCCTGCCCCCGCGCTTGCCGACCTTGGTCGCGTAGCCGTCCGGCAGTGCCGCGATGAACGGGTGGGCGCCGATCGCGCGGGCGGCCGCCTCCACCTCGGCGTCGCTCGCCGACGGGCGGCCGAGCCTGATGTTCTCCGTCGACCGTGCCCTCGAACAGGAACGACTCCTGGGTGATCAGCACGACCTCCTGGCGCAGCCGGGCGTCGGGCAGGTCTCGCAGGTCGGTCCCGTCGAGCAGCACCTGTCCCTCGTCCGGGTCGTAGAACCGGGCCAGCAGCCGCGCCACGGTCGTCTTGCCCGCCCCGGTCTCGCCCACCAGGGCCACCGTCTGCCCGGCCGGGATGTCCAGCTCGAGCCGCGGCAGCACGACCGCCGTCCGGTAGCCGAACCGGACCCCGCGGAACTGGACCCGGCGGCCGCCCCCGGCGCCCGGCAGCGGCGCCAGGGCGGCCGCGGCGGCGGGCGGGTCGGCCACGGATGGCTCCTCCTCCAGCACGCCGGAGATCTTCTCCAGGGCCGACGCCGCGCTCTGGAACGTGTTGTAGAACTGCGACACGTCCTGCAGCGGGTCGAAGAAGCGCTGCAGGTACAGCAGGAACGAGGCGAGCACGCCGACCTTGATGTGCCGTCGAGCACCAGCAGCCCGCCGTAGCACAGCACCACCCCGATGATCACGTTGCCGACCATCGCGATTCCGGGCGCGAAGATGGCGTTGATCTGCGAGGACCGCTTGCTGGCCCGGGCGTAGTCGGCGGACAGCGTCGTCGAAGATCTCCTCGTTCCGCCGCTCCCGGCGGAACGCCTGGACCGCCCGCAGGCCGCCGAAGGTCTCCACGAAGTGCACGATGACCAGCGCGTTGGCCTCCCTGATCCGCCGGTAGGCGATCGCCGACTCGCGGCGGAACCAGACCGCCAGCCAGGCCAGCGGGATGAACCCGGCTCAGCACCACCAGCCCCAGCCGCCAGTCCAGCAGCAGCATCCCGGTGCCGACCAGGACGAGGCACGACAGCACCGCGGTGATCAGCCCGTCGAGGCCCTCGTTGAACAGCTCCGAGATCGCGTCGACGTCCGACGTCTGCCGGGAGATCACCCGCCCCGAGGTGTAGGACTCGTGGAACGACACCGGCAGCCGCAGCAGGTGCGCGAACAGCCGGCGGCGCAGCTCCAGCACCACCGCCTGGCCGAACCGGCCGGTGAGGGTGACGAACATCCGCGTCGCCGCCGCCTGGATCAGCACCGTCACGCGCGAACACGCGCCGCGATGCGCAGCAGCGGCACCGGGTCGGACCGGCTCACCAGCGGCGGGATGCCGTTGTCGATCGCGAGGCCGATCAGCCAGGGGCCGGCCAGCGAGGCACAGCGACGCCACCACGATCGCGGCCGCGGTCAGCGTGACCGCCCGCCGGTGCGGGCGCAGCAGGTCGCCCAGCAGCCGGCGGCTGCGCTTGCGCAGCAGCGCCTCGAGCGGGGCCGAGACCTCGTCCACCTGCTCGGTCGCGATGCCGCGCCACGACGCCGGGCCGGTGCGGCGGCCGGCGCCGGTGTCCGGCGCCCCCGTCTACGTCGACGCGCCGTCTCCGTGCTCCGGTCACCTCCTCCATCGTCATCAGGGCGGCGTAGCCGGGCTGGGCCGCCATCAGCTCCCGGTGGCTGCCGACCGCGGTGATCACCCCGCCGTCCAGCAGCGCGACCCGGTCGGCGAGGGCGACGGTCGACGGCCGGTGCGCCACCACCAGCGCCGTCACGCCGGCCAGCACCTGGTCGCAGCGCCTGCGTCACCCGCTCCTCGGTCTGCACGTCCAGCGCCGACAGCGGGTCGTCGAGGATCAGCACCTCGGGCCGCTGCAGGATCGCGCGGGCGAGCGCGACCCGCTGCCGCTGCCCGCCCGACAGGGCCATGCCCTGCTCGCCGATCCGGGTGTCGAGGCCCCAGGGCAGGTCATAGGCGAACCGGGCCTGGGCGGCGGCCAGGGCCGCCTCGATCTCCTCGTCGGTCGCGTCCGGCGCGCCGAAGGTGACGTTCTCCCGGACGCTGGCCGAGAACAGCGTCGCCTCCTCGAAGGCGCAGCCGACGGCGCCGCCGCAGCGCCGGCAGCGGGATGTCGCGCACGTCGGTGCCGTCCAGTCAGCACCCGCCCGCTGGTCGCGTCGGCCAGCCGGGGCACCAGTTGCAGCAGCGTCGTCTTGCCCGATCCGGTCGCGCCGGTGATGACCAGCGTCTCCCCGCGCGCCACGGTCAGGCTGACGTCCCGCAGCACCGGGGGAGTGCCGCCCGGGTAGGCGAAGCCGGCATGCTCGAGCCGGACGTGCGCGAGCTCCGCCGCCGCTACCCCGGACGCGGCCGGGCGGGCCGCACGGCCGCCGGCCCAGCCGCCCGGCCGCGGGCAGCCGGGGCGGGCGCTGACACCGGGCCGGGCTCTGGGGCGGGTTCTGAGCTGGTGATCGCGGGCTGGGTGTCGAAGATCTCCAGCACCCGCTGGGCCGCGGTGGCGGCCTCCTCACCCGAGGCGAGCACGTAGCCGAGCGCCTCGACCGGCCAGACCAGCTGCAGCGCGAGGGTGATGAAGGCGACCAGCCCGCCGATGGTCATGCTGTGCTGGCTGACCGCCACCGCGCCGAGGACGACGGCCAGGGCGATGACCGCGTTCGGGACCAGGTCGAGGGTGGACCAGAAGGCGCCCAGCAGGCGGGCCATGCCGACCCGGGTCTCGCCGAGCCGCTCCGCCTGGGCCAGGTGGGCTGCGGCCGGCCTCCGGCCCGCGGCCGAGCGCCTTGAGCACCCGGACCCCGGTCGAGGCCTCCTCGACCAGCGTGGTCAGGTCGCCGTCCTGGTCCTGCGCGCGGCGGGCGAGCACCGAGTAGCGCCGCTCGAACCGGGTGCAGAACACCAGCACCGGGGCGAACATCGCCCCGGTGATCAGCCCGAGCCACCAGTTCAGGGTGATGAGCAAGCCGGTCACGGCGGTGAAGTCATCACCGAGATGAACAGGAACACCACCCCGAAGCCGGCGAACCGGCGGATCGCGCCGAGGTCGGTCGTCGCCCGCGACAGCAGCTGGCCGGACTGCCACTCGTCGTGGAACGCGGGCTCCAGCCGCTGCAGGTGCCGGTACAGGTCGCCCCTGATCGACTTCTCCATGTCGGCCACCGCGTTGCCCTGCACCCAGCGGCGGACCAGGCTGAGGGCGGCCGAGGCGGCCCCGAGGCCGATCGCGAGCATCCGATCGGCAGCAGCAGGCCGCGCTCGTGATGGCTGATGGCGTCGTCGATCACGACCTTGGCCAGCAGCGGGATGGTGATGTCGGCGGCCTCCACGGCGACCGCCGCGGCGATCATGCCGGCGAGCTGGCGGCGGTACGGGCGCAGGTAGGGGCGCAGCCGCCAGAGGGCGGCGACTGGGCTGGAGGACACTGACTGGAGCCTAATCGCCGCAAATGCCGGTGTCACCTGGTTTTCCTGCGCGACCAGCCGGGTGCCGCCCGGCGCGACCTCCGGTTACAGATGATGCGACGGTGCTAGCGTGAACCGCTCGCCGGTGAGTTGTATGCTGATGCCCGCTCTGCCGCGTCGCTGGCCGCGCCGGATGTCCGGGCGGCCGACAGGAGGAACACCCCGAGTTGACTGCTGCCACCGGCGCTGACGCGCCGGGTTCGTGGTCCTTCGACGTCGCGTCGGTGCGCGCGCTCTACCCGGCCCTGGCGGACGGTGACGCCTACCTCGACGGCGCGGCCGGCACGCAGGTCCCGGTCCCGGTCACTGAGGCCATCACCGCCGCCTACCGGGCCGGCCTCGGCAACCTCGGCGGCGCCTTCGCTGCCAGCGAGCGCTCCGGCGCCATCGTGGCGGCCGCCCGCGTGGCCGTCGCCGACCTGGTCGGCGGCATCCCCGAGGGCGTGATCTTCGGGCCGAGTGCCACCGCCCTGGCCTACCGGATGGCCCAGGCGCTGTCGCGGGCGTGGACGGCGGGCGACGACATCGTGGTGTCGCGGCTCGACCACGACTCCAACGTGCGGCCGTGGATCCAGGCCGCCGGGCGGGCCGGGGTCGACGTCAAGTGGGCCGAGGCCGACCTGGCGACCGGGGAGCTGCCCAGCGGTCAGTACGCCGAGCTGATCGGCCCGCGGACCCGCCTGGTGGCGGTCACCGCCGCCAGCAACGCGATCGGGACCCGGCCGGACGTGGCCGCGATCGCCGCCCTGGCGCACCAGGCGGGCGCGCTCTGCTACGTGGACGGGGTGCACGCCACCCCGCACGTGCCCGTCGACGTGGCCGCACTCGGCGCCGACTTCTACGCCACCAGCGCCTACAAGTGGTCCGGGCCGCACGTGGCGGCCCTTGCGGCCGTCCCCGCGCTGCTGGAAACGGTCTGGCCGGACAAGCTGGCGCCGTCATCCAACGCAGTGCCGTGGCGGTTCGAGCGCGGCACGCTGCCGTTCGCCGACCTGGCCGGGCTGACCGCGGCCGTCGACCACCTGGCGGCCCTGGCCGCCCCGCCCAGCCCCCCCGCGCCGGGCGCGCCGGCCGCGTCCCGCCGGGAGCGGGTGCTGCAGTCGATGGCGGCGGTCGAGGCGCATGAGGCGGCCCTGTTCGCCCGGCTGCTCGGCGGCCTGGCCGAGCTCGACCGGGTGACGCTGTACGGGAAGGCCGCCCGGCGCGCGCCGACCGCCTTCTTCAGCGTCGCCGGGCACAGCCCGCGCGCCGTGTCCGAGCACCTGGCCGCCGCCGGGGTGAACGTCTGGGACGGCGACAACTACGCCTACGAGCTGTGCACCGCCCTGGGCCTGGAGCCGGACGGCGCCGTACGGGCGGGGCTGGTCCACTACAACGACGAGTCCGACGTGGACCGGCTGCTGGCCGGCCTGGACGAACTCGCCCGCTAGCTCGCCGCCCCCGGCTGCCAGGCCCAGCCGCCGGCCCCGCTGGCCGGGTAAAGGGCTGGCGCGGGGCCTGGCCGCGCCGTAGCCTCGGTGGTCATGCCGATCGAAGCGTTCCCCCCGGTCCGCCTGCTCGGACCCGATGACCTGCCGCGCTGCGTCGCCCTGGCGGGCGACCGGGGCTGGGCGCCGGAACGCGCCAAGTGGGAGCTGCTGCTGTCGGCGTCGGAGGTGTTCGGGGTCGACGCGCCCGACGGCCGCGGGCTGGCCGGGTCGGTCACGCTGACCCGGTGGCAGGCCGACGCGGCGGCGGTCGGCATGATGCTGGTCGCCTCGCGGTACGGCCGCCGCGGGCTCGGCCTGACGCTGATGCGCCACCTGCTGCGGACGGCGGGCGAGGACGCCACCGTCACCCTGTTCGCGACCCAGATGGGCCGCCCGCTGTACGAGAAGCTCGGCTTCAAGCCGGTGCGGCGCAACGTCTCGTTCGTGGGCCGGTTCCGGGCCAAGCCAGACAGCAGCAGGTGGCGCTGGGCGCCGGGCGGGCGCGGGTCCCGGCTGGCGGACGAGGGCGAAGTCCGCCGGGCGGAGCCGGCCGACCTGGCCGCGATCCTGGCGGTCGACCGGGCCGCCTTCGGGGCCGACCGCGGGCGGATCCTGACCCGGCTGCCGGGCTGGGCCGAGCAGATGGCTGTCCTCGAGACCGGCGACGGCATCGCCGGCTACGCCGCCGCCTGGGCCAACGGCCCCGGCTCGACCGTGATCGGCCCGCTGGTGGCGCCCGACGGCGGGGCCGCCCGGTTGCTGGTGAGCGAGCTTGCGGCCAGCATCACCACCGCCGTCAGGCTCGACCTCGACCCGGACCGGGCCGAGCTGCCCGGCTGGGCCGACGCGCGCGGCCTGCGGCCGGCCGGCGGCAACGTCGTCATGGCCCACGGCCCGCTGACCCCGCGCGGCATCCCCGGGCGGCTGTTCACCCCGATCTCGGTCGCCCTCGCCTGACTGCCGGCCGGAGCCGGGGCGGCTCGCAGGCCGGCCCGTGCACTAGGAGACCGAGACCTGGACCGACGGGTAGCCGGAGGCCCCGTTGGGTGCTTCCGGCTCGATCAGCGAGGTCTGGGTGTAGCCGGTCTTGTCGGTCGCCCGCGCCTCGATCAGGTGCGTCCCGGCGGTGGCGGGCCACGGCCAGGACCACTGCCGCCAGGTGTCGACGCCCGGCACGGCGGCCAGCGTCGCCTCGTGCCACGGCCCCTGGTCCACCCGGACCTCGACCGCCTCGATGCCCTTGTGCTGGGCCCAGGCGACCCCGGCGACCGCGGTCGTGCCCGCCGTGAGCGAGACGCCGCCGCCGGGGACGTCGATCCGCGACTCGGTCTTGACCGGCCCCTGCTGCGACCAGCCGCGCGGCACCCAGTAGGCCTGCGCGGCGGCGAACGTCGTCACCTCGATGTCGACCACCCACTTGCAGGCCGACACGTACCCGTACAGTCCCGGCACCACCAGGCGGGCCGGGAAGCCGTGCTCAGTCGGCAGCGCCGCGCCGTTCATCGCCACCGCGACCAGCGCGTCCCGGCCGTCCAGGACGACCGTCAGCGGCGTTCCCGAGGTGAACCCGTCGACCGAGGTGCACAGCAGCTGGTTGGCCCCCGCCCGCGGCCGGGCCGAGCGGATCAGTGCCGCCAGGGACGCGCCGAGCCACTTGGCGTTGCCCGCGTAGGGGCCTCCGACCGGGTTGGAGACGCAGGTCAGGGTCAGGTAGTCCTCGGTCAGCGGGCGGCGCAGGAGCTCGTCGAACGTGACCGTGACCTCGCGCGCGACCATGCCGTGGATGCGCAGGGTCCAGTTCGACGGATCGACCTGGGGCACCACGAGGGCGGTGTCGACCCGGTAGAACTGCCCGTTCGGGGTGATGAAGGGGGAGATGCCGGGGACCGGAAGGTTCACCCCACTCGGCAGTGGCGGGGCGGGCACGGCCGGTTTCGGGAACCGCACCGAGCGCTGTGCCAGCGACACGTTCTTGCTGGTCGACAGCGTGCGCCCGCCAATCTCGCCGATGGCCGCGGCGGCCACCGTCACCCCCGCCGCGACGAGGAACTGGCGCCGGGCGGAAGACCCGGTGACGCCGCCCGCGGCGGACGTCGCCGGCGGCCCGGCCCGGGGCGCCCGCCGCTCGGGCGGCGGAGCCCACGGGGGCACGTCGCCACCCGGCTGGTAGCCGTCAGGAAAGACCCCGCCGACCGGGACCCAGCCGGTGCTGGCGTCCTCATCCGGTTCCGCGGCCTCCGCAGGCGCAGCAGCGCCGGGATCAGGCCGGCCCTGCTCGGCCTGGCCGGTCTGGGCCATCCGCCGGGCCCGTTCCTCCCGGTCCGCCGCTGCGGCCCGGGAGGACTGCACGGACGCGGACGCCGCGCGGGCCCGGACGATCAGCGCCCACAGCGCCAGCGCCCCCGCGGCCGCCCCGAACAGCGTCGGCACCGCATACGAGAGGGAGGCGCCGTGCCGGGTCAGCGCGGCCGCCAGGCCGATCCCGGCGAAGAGCGCCAGCCCGGCGAAGCCGGCCGCCAGCCATCGCATCGCCGCCACCCCGACCAGCAGCGAGTAGAGGAAGACGACGATCAGCACGCCGGTCAGCAGCACCGTCTTGTCGCCGGTGCCAAAGGTGGAGGTGGCCCAGGTCTTGACCGCCAGCGGCGTGTGGTCGATGGCCACGTCGCCGACGGCGATGACCGGGGATGCGGCGGGGACGGTCAAGCCGGCCAGGAGCTGCGCGACCCCGATCGCCGCGGCCGCTGCCAGCAGGCCGCTGGCGGCGCCCCACCAGCCTGAGAACCCGGTCCGAGATGTCATGCAGGTATGGTCCGTCGCAATCCGGAAGCGTTACACGGGGCCGCGGCCGCGGCCCCACGTGGATACACGGCCACGCTACCGGGCCGGTTCACCCCGGCCCCGTTCGGACTGCTGAGGGTTTGCTGAGAGCTCGTGACCTGGGCCGGCACCATCAGCGGTCTTCGTCGAAGACCCACCGGGTCGGTGACCCGGCGAAGTCGCTGTGCAGCATGGAGAACACCCGGTGCGGCCGGACGCCGATGGTGGCGTTCCGGTCCGGGTGCAGGAAGTCCAGGTCGACGCCGCTGTGGTATTTGGCGTTCATCAGGTCGACCACCCGCCGCAGGATGGCCGGCTCGGTCGCGAAGCGCGCGCTGCCCTCGATGATCACCGGGTCGGACGCGTCCTCGGTGGTCACGCAGCAGCGCGGGTCGGCCCGCAGGTTCTTCACCTTGCGCGAGCCGCTGGCCGAGGTGAACCAGAGCGTGCTGTCGTCCCACATGCCCCAGACCGGCATGGTGTGCGGGCGGCCGTCCGGCCAGGTGCTGACCACCCAGTAATTGCGGGCCGCGGTGAGCCGTTCCGCCGCCCAGGACCAGTGCAGGAGCCCGCTCCCGTGCTCAGCGGCCGCAACGCCGTAACCCGGCATATAGGGCCGGCTAACCCGAGGGATCCCCATACGGACGTGTCTACCATGCGACAACGACCGCTCGGGCGACTAACGTTGCCCTTCGTGAAGGCATCTCCCGAGGCGCAGCTGCGGCTGCTCGAACTGGCCGATCTGGACACCGAGCTTGGCAGGCTCGACCACCGGCGGCGGACCCAGCCGGAAATCGCTGAGCTGGAGCAGCTCGGCGAGCGCACCGCCAAGGTCAGGGACGCGATCACCATCGCAGGCACCAACGTGGCCGACCTTGACCGCGAGCTCGCCCGGGCGGAGAAGGACGTCGACCAGGTGCGCACCCGGATCGACCGGGACAACCAGCGGCTCACCGCCGGCCAGGTGTCGAACGCCCGCGAGCTGGAGTCGCTGCAGTCCGAGGTGGTCTCGCTGCGCCGGCGGCAGGACGACCTCGAGGAGGTCGTGCTCGACCTGATGGAGCGCCGCGAGGCGGCCCAGGCGCTGCACGACGCGGCGGCGGAGGAGGCAGCGGCGGCGGACGGGGAGACGGCCGCGGTGACCGCCCGCCGCGACGCGGCCCTGGCCGAGATCGACGAGCAGGCGGCCAAGGCGGCCGCCGCCCGGGCCGACGTGGTCGCGGATATCCCGGCCGACCTGCTCACGCTGTACGACCGGATCCGGGCCACCTCCGGGCGGGGGGCGGCCCTGCTGCGCCGCGGCCAGTGCGAGGGATGCCGGGAGACGCTGTCGACGGTGGAGCGGAACGAGGTCAAGGCGGCCGCCCCGGACGAGGTCGTGCGGCACGAGGAATGCGGCCGGATCCTCATCCGGACCGCCGAGTCAGGTCTCTGATCTGTAAAGATCTCTGCTCGGAACGGGTGCTGGTTGCTCGCACTGGCCCCGTCTTGGGCGGCCAGGCGGCCGGCGTCCCATAGACTTCCCCGTCGTGGACAGCAACTCCTCGATCAGCGCGCCGGGAAGCCTGGAGTCGGGCGCGGTTATCGCCCCCGACACACCCCGGGTCCCCGACCAGGACCTGGGAGAGCTGGCCCGCCAGTACGGGCTGAAGCTATCCGGGGCCCGGCCGACGCTGGCGGACTACCTGAGGATGCTGTGGCAGCGCCGTCATTTCATCGTCGGCTACGCCACCGCGCGCAACGTCTCGATGTACACCGAGGCCAAGCTCGGCCAGGTCTGGCAGGTGCTGACGCCGCTGCTTAACGCGGCTGTCTACTACATGATCTTCGGCCTGCTGTTCGAGACGGCCCGGGCGGTCAACCACTTCCCGGCCTTCCTCATGGTCGGCGTGTTCGTCTTCGCCTTCACCGAGCGGTCGATCGTCACCGGCTCGAACGTGATGCGGGCGAACCTGCAGCTGATCCGGGCGCTGTACTTCCCGCGCGCGTCGCTGCCGCTCGCCTACGTGATCGTCGAGTTGCAGCAGATGCTCATCGGCATGTGCGTCATCGTCGTCGTCATGCTCGGCAGCCATCAGTACCCGAGCTGGTACTGGCTGCTGGTCATCCCCGCGGTGGTGCTGCAGACGCTGTTCAACACCGGGGCGGCGCTGATCGTCGCCCGCCTCGGCGGCGCGATCGCCGACGTGTCCGAGCTGATCCCGTTCTTCCTGCGGATCTCCCGCTACTTCTGCGGCGTCATGTACCTGACCTACACGCTGACCTACCGGTTCCCGGGCTGGGTGGGCAAGGTGCTGTCGCTCAACCCGGCGGCGGTCTACATCTCGCTGATCCGGGTCGGGTTCATGTCCAGCTACCGCGCCGACATGCCGGGCAACGCGCCCTACAACCAGACGTTGTGCACTCAGTTCCTCGAGCACCAGGGAACTGGGGGAGACTACGGCCTGCTGGCGCACTGCCAGGCGATGGTGACCAACAACGACCTGTGGATCGCCGCGGTCGGCTGGGCCGTGGTCTTCTTCGCCGTCGGCGTCGTCTTCTTCTGGCGGGCCGAGAGCCTCTACGGCCGCGGCTGATCAGCGCCGGCCGTCCAGCTCTGCCAGCACGGTCGTCACTCGCGTTCCTTTGGCCCCGAGCCGCCGATGTCTGCCGGTGATACGAACAAGATGGCGGAAACTTTTCTGTGTCAGCACGCGATTTGTTTCCCCTCTGCTAATTGTTTCCGCGTTAGCAGCCGGTCAGGGCGAGATAACAGCAACAAGCGCTGCGAGCTCAGCGCTTGTGGGACCCCTCGACGGATAACAGCAACAAGCGCGGGCAGCGCGGGCAGCGCGGGCGGCCGGGCAGCGCGGGGCGGGTCGCCGACCCGTCCGTTCGCTCGCTAGATCCCGGATTTGTGCGATACGGGCGTTTGGTGATCGATAGGCTCGGGCCCGGCCGGGAGGAGCATGGTGCGCGGGTCTGGGATCGGCACGAAGCTGGCGGGCCGGACCGTCTACGTGGCGGCCTGCCTGGCGGCAGTGATGGTCCTCGTCGTCAGCGGTTACGCCCACGGCCTGGTCACTGACAGCGCGGCGCTCGCAGGCGGCGCCAACCTGGGCACCGGGGCCAGCGTCACGCCCACCGGGGCGGTGAACATCCTGCTCATGGGCCTGGAGAGCCGGACCGATTTCCAGGGTCAGACCCTGAGCGAGGCGCAGCTCACCCAGACGCACTCCGGTAAGGTCAACGGGAACCTGGGCTCGCAGGACACGGACACGCTGATCCTCGTCCATGTCTTCCCCGGCGGCCAGCGGGCGACCGGTTACTCCATCCCCCGCGACGACGTCGTCAACTTCCCCCATCCCGTCACCGTCGACGGGGCCGTGCTGACCGAGGGCAAGATCGACGCCGCCTACCTGTACGCCTACGACCAGTACGTGAGCGCCAACATCGGGAAGCTGGGGCAGACCGGCGCCCTGTACGCCGGCGCCAACCAGGCTGGCCAGCTGTTCGAGACGCAAACGGTGGAGTCGGTCACCGGGGTGCACATCGACCACTTCGTCGTGTCGAACATCGAAGGCTTCTTCCAGATCGCCCAGCAGCTGGGCGGCATCAACGTGTGCATCGCGCCGGCCCCGGCCTCCATCGAGCCGGACGGGTTCAGGACCGGGGGCAACCTGGTCGACGAGCCCTACCCGGGCGCCCCCCTCCGCGACAGCAACTCCGGCTTCGACGCCTTCCACGACGGCTACAACGCGAAGAAGGGCGGCCCGCAGTACCTTCACCTGCAGGCAGCTCAGGCGCTGGCGTTCGTCCGCGCCCGGGACTCGCTGCCGGGCGTCGACATCGGCCGGACGGCGCGGCAGCAGGCGGCGATCGACTACATCATCTACGACTTCAAGCACCGGAACGTGCTGACGGACCCCGGCCTGGTCGCCAGCATGCTGGGCGACGCGAAGTCCTACCTGCAGACCGACCAGGGGTTCGACCTGCTTGGCTTCGCCCCGCAGATGCAGTCGCTGACCGGCTCCCATCTGAAGATGTCCACGCTGGCCGATGCCGCCGTGCAGAACATCGCGGTTCCCGGGTACCCCGGCCTGCAGGATGCGAGCTACGTCTACGTGCCGAACCTGCAGCGGACGGTCAACGACGCGTTCTACGGGTCCGCCGCGGTCACGGCGACCAAGTCGGTGACGGTGGACGTCTACAACGGCAGCGGCGCCGCCGGCCTGGCCGGCGACGTCTCGCAGGCCCTGGCCGCCGACGGCTACAGCACCGGCAAGGCCGGTGACGCCTCCGCCCAGTCGCAGCCGCTGAGCGGCGTCTCGCAGGTCTTCTACGGTGCGGGCGCGGCCGCCACCGCCGGCCGCATCGCCGCCATGGTCGGGGCGCAGGCCGCCACCTCATTGCCGTCACTGGCCCCGCGCCACGTCGAAGTCTTGCTCGGCCAGCAGGTCATCGTGGCGCCCGCCGGGCTGGAGACCTTCGGCGCGACCACGGTCACCGAACAGGACTTCGTCACCGCCGCCCAGCAGGACAAGCTGCCCGCCAGCGAGATGCCGCCGGTGACCGGAGCCGCGGACGGGACGCAGTCAGTGAGCGCCACCGAGATCGGCGGGCGCGCCGTGGCCGCGGTCCAGCCGGCCGCGCCCGCGCACCCGGTTGCCGCGCCGTCAGCGGCGGACGTCAAACCCCCGGCTGGCGTTCCGGCCGGCATCCCGTGCGTCTACTGAGACCGGCCTGGCGGTCAGCTGACGGGCAGCCGCGGGGTGGCCTCGCGGGCGTGCCGGTAGTCACCGGAGTACAGGCAGGCGAGGGTGGCCAGCGCCCACACGGTGGCGCGGTCCGCGCCGGGAACCGCGAGCAGGCGCTCCACCTCCGGACGGCGGAGCACGTCGAACAGGCCGCCGGTGCGGCCGAGGTCGAGGATGTAGCCGCGCAGGAAGGCGGCGACTTCCTCGCCGTACTGCCGCCGCCAGTCGAACGGGGCCGGGGTGCCCGCCGGGGGCTTTCCCGCCAGCGGCACGTCAGTCAGCGCGGGGGACAGCTCGGCCAGCACCGCCGCCGACAAGGCGCCACTGACCCGGTCGGACAGGGGGACGGCGCGGGCGGCGCGGACGACCCGGTCGTCGAACAGCGGCTGGACCAGGGACTCGCGCAGCAGGTAGGCCTGCCGGGCGGCCGCCGACCACCGGCCCGCCCGGTTGACCAGGTAGAAGTCGTCCAGCGCGGCCAGCGGGCGGCGGGCCAGGGCGGCCCCCCAGGGAGCGAGTGAGGCGGTGTAGCCCGCGGCCGGGCCGCGCCGGACCAGGCCCAGGTGCCGGGTCGTGAGACGGCGCAGCAGCTCGGCCGCGCGGGCCGCCTGCCGGGCCGGGTGGGTGGCCGCCCGCAGCCCCGTACGCGGCCCGCCGGGCAGCGCCGCGGTCTCGGCGTACCCGCCGCGCAGCAGCTCCCCGCCGTGCCCGCCCGCGGTGATGACCTCGGTGGCGGCCGGGTCAGGCCGGCCGACGTTCTCGAACGCGGACAGCATGCCGTCGGCCACCAGCACCGTCGCGCGGATCCGGCCGAGCACGTCGACCTTCTGGCCCGGGGCGGCCGGCGTGCGCACGGTGTGCTCGAGGCCCAGCCGGCGGGCGACCTCGGTCGCGACCACCACGTCGGGGTGATCGGCGAAGCCGTGCGTGCTCGCCGCCACCGGGACCCCGGCTGCCGCCAGGGCAGCCGCGACGAGCCTGCTGTCCCGGCCGCCGGTCAGGCTGAGCTGGACTGGCGCCCCGGCCGCGGCTAGCGGGGTGACGGCCGCGGTCAGGGCCGCGGCGACTTCCCGGGCGCCGTCCGCCAGCGTCAGCCGTCCGGGGCCGGCCTGCTCACCGGGGGACTCCGGCCAGACCCGGCAGGCGCCGCCGATCAGGTCGAGCGTCGTCGCCGGCGGCAGCGCCGACACCCCGCTGAACGGGGTCACCGAGCCGAGCGGGAAGCCGGGACCGAGCAGCGCGCAGGTGAGCCGCGGGTCATGGTCGTCCAGCCGTGACGCCGCCCAGGCGGCCCAGGCTGCCCGGTCGGCCACGATGACCGCCCCCGGCACCTCGGCCCGGTAGACCGGGTCGACCCGGGTGACGGCGGTGCGGGCACCGACCCGCGCGCTCCCGTCGGCCGCCGTCACGGCCCAGATCGTGCCGGCCCGGGACGTGGCCCGCGCCCTGCCCGGGAGAGCTGCGGGCAACTGCGGGTAGGCCCAGTCGCGCGCTCCGGCCTCGCCGCCGGGCGAACCCTCGCCGGGCGAGCTCCCGCCGGGCACACCCCAGTGCAGCAGCGCCGCGCACCCGTCGGGGGAGCGCCAGGCGATGACGGCCGGCCCGGGGCCGGCAGCAGCGCCGGGTCGGCGTCCCGCGCCCGCGCGGTCAGCTCCGCGCAGCGTTGCGTGGTCGTGGCGCTGACCGCCAGGGTGAAGTGCATCGCCGTCAGCGCGAGGCGCCGGCGCGGGCACCGGACAGCTGCTGGTCCGGCCCGGCCGCGGGTTCCCCCTGGATCAGCCGGTGCCAGGCCCGGCACACCGTCTCCAGGTCGAACGCCTGCACGTGCTGGTAGGCGACCTGGCGGGCGGCCTCCCAGTCGCCGGGCGCCGCCAGGGCGGCCACCGCGGCCGCCATCTCGCGCGGGTTCTCCCGGATCCAGCGGCGGTCGTAGATCGTCTCGGCGCCGGGCCAGTGCCGGATCACCGGCACCGCGCGGGACGCCATGCCCTCGGCCGGGGACACGTGGAACGACTCGTCGTTGCTGGTGGACAAGACGAAGCCGATTCGCCGGAGCCAGGCCGGGACGTCCGGCCCGGCGTCGTCGAACACGACCGCGTCGCGCAGCAGCGGGGAGCGCTGCACCCGGCGGAAGGCATCGGAAAAGTGCTGGCGCTCCTCCGGGTGCTGCCAGACCCACCAGTGCTCCCAGGGCATGGCCGACTTGACCGACAGCGTGTAACGGTCGTCGTCCCGGCGCAGCTCCTCCAGCACGTCGAGCCCGAGGTCGAGCCGCTTGCGCGACTCCGCGACGCTGATCATGCCGAGGTTGAACCGGGCCCCGTCCAGCTTCGGCCGGTCCAGTTGCGAGATGTCCAGCGGGTTGGGCACGACGGTGATCTTCGCGGCGTCGAAGTGCGTGTGCTCCCGGGTCAGCCGCGCGTAATGCTCCGACACGCAGATCACCCGCTCCACGCTGCCCGTCCGGACCTGCTTGGGGTAGGGCGAGTAGAGCTCGAAGCGGTGCAGGTGCACCAGCAGGCGGGCATCGCGGCGCTTGTGCCGCGAGTACCAGACCGCGTTGGGGCCGCACCACTCGCAGATGACCACGTCGGCCCACGCGGCCAGCTCGCGCGAGGCCGCCTCGTCGTGCTCGCCCAGCGCCGCCCACTGGTCGACCCGGACGTCCAGTCCGGGCTGGAGCCGGAAGTAGGCGATCAGCGGGGTGAAGAACTTGAGGTCGTGCCCGGCGATGACCACCTTCAGCGGGGCCGCGCCCGAACCGGAGCCGGCCGGGGCGACGGCCGGGACGGACCGCCGCAGGTAGGTGTCCAGCCGCGCGGCGGCCTGGTCGAGGGCGAAGGACGCCGCCGCGGCCGACGTCCGCCCGGCCGCGAGGGCGAAGACGGCCGGGTCGAGCGCGGCCGCCGCCACGTCGGCCACGTCGTCGAGCGAGGCCGCGAACAGCGGGTAGTCGGCCCCGAGGAGCGCCTCGTGCATCGGCGTCCGGTTGAGGATCACCGGCAGGCCGAGCTGGCCGAACTCGAGCACCTTGGTCGACAGCTCGAGCGAGGCGTCGAGCTCCGGGTGACGCCACGACAGCCCGACGTCGCCCTCGGCCGCCAGCCGCATCGCCTCGGCCCGCGGCTGCCCGCCGTGCCATATCACCCCGGGGACGGCCGGCTCTCCGACCTCGCCCAGGGCGCCGCGCATCCGCTTGCGGTAAGACGGGTCGCGCGGGTCGTCGTGGACCTTGTCGCCGACCATGTGGACCTCGGCGCTGACCCCGCGGCTCGCCAGCAGGGCGGGCAGCTCCGTCATCTCCAGCGTGTTCCACCGGGGCGCGAACTTGCCCGTGTAGACCAGCTTGAGCGGGTGGCCGGCCTTCCGCCCGGGGTCGCGCCTGATGTCGAGGGCGGGCAGCACCGGCGGGAACAGCACCGACTTGCCGCAGGCGGCAGCGACCGACCCTTCGAGGAAGCAGCGCAGCTCCTCCGTCTGGCACAGCAGGTACCGCGAGGCCCGGGCGATCAGGGTGAGGTCCTCCGCCGCCTGGGACGTGACCGCGGGGACGGCCTGGGGCACGTCGGTCAGGTAGGACCACAGCCGCCCGTCGAAGGCGCCGTCGCGCGCGGCGGCCGACACCAGCCCGCGTCCGCGCAGCACCACCAGGTCATGCTGCCCCGCCCCGCCGGACCCAGCCCCTCCGGACCCAGCCCCGTCGACCGCGGCCAGCACCGCGACCGCCTGCGCGACCGTGAGCGACGCCTCGGTCAGCCCCGGCAGCAGCTGCTCGGCGTGCGGCGACCTGATGGTCACCTCGGCCAGCTCGCGCAGCGGCGCGACCAGCCGGTCGGTGCGGACCGGGGCCTTGAGCACCAGGGTGACCGCGCACCCGGCGGCGACCAGGGCCTGGGTGACCGACTGGAGCCAGATGGCCGAGCCGTCGAGCAGGTTCAGGTCGACGTCACCGTAGACCAGCGCGCGTGGTCTGGATCCGGCCACTGCCGGTCCCTCCTTTTCCTGGAATCCGGTCACCGGCCGGCCTCGCCCGGCTTGGTGGTGAACGGCGCGATCGTGAACAGCCGCAGCCCGTGGTGACCCCAGTCAGCCGCCGTCGGCCCACCGGGGTGCAGCAGGCTCGCCCGAACGAGGGCGGGTTCCCCCAGCGACGAGGTGAACTCGTACTCGCCCCCGGAGGCCGTGCCGCCGAAACCGACCGCGTCGGCCTGTCCGCACTCGCGCGCGCAGGCCAGGTCGAGCAGGTAGTCAGCGGGCTGCCCGCCACCCACGGCCCACGGCGCCAGCCAGCCGGCGCTGGCCAGCCGGGCCAGCGGCCGCAGCCAGTCGACGCCGGCCCCGCCGTCCTGGGGGCGGCCAGCCGGGGGCTCGCCGGCCGTTTCGGTGACCTCGGCCCGGATGCCGGCCGCGGCCAGCGGCCGCAGCGCGCCGCGCACCGCCACCGCCTGTCCGGGCGGGCAGGCGGCGATCAGCTCGGCCGGCCGCAGCCGCTGGGCGGGCAGCGCCGCCGCCACCCGGGCGGCCTCGGCCGCGTTGGCCGCGAATGTCAGCGCCGCGATCTGCCGGCCGCTGACCAGCGCGGCGGGCAGCTCGGTGGCCCGGACGAGCGCGGTCAGCCGGGCGGCGGTCGCATGGTCGAGGAAGATGTCGCGGAGCCGGACCCGGATCTCGCCCGGCGTCAGGGGCACGGCCGCCTGGGCCGCTTCGAGCTCGGCCCGCACTGCCGCCTCGCCGGTACCGGAGCCGACTGGCCCGATCACCCGGGCGCCGCTGGCGACCTGCTCCCGCCCCTGTCCGGCCGACGCGGTGACGAACGTGGCGTGGTCCCGGTACAGCGCGGGCAGCGACCGCCAGGACCGGGCGCCCGCCAGCCAGAGCGCCGCCGGCGTGCCGTCACCGTCGTCGCCCGCGGTCAGCGCGTCCAGCAGCGCCCGCACGGCCGGGGCCTCCCGCGGGTCACGCCCGCCCGCGTAGACCGGCGCGGCCGGCCGGGCCGGGTCCAGCCCGAGCGGGTTGAACCGGGCCAGCTGCACCCCGAGGCCCCCGTCGAAGACCGCGTCGCAGCTGGCGGCGAGCCAGCCGATACCGGGCATCAGCGCAGCGGGGACGTCCCGGACCAGAACGACCGGCTTGCCCAGGGCACGGGCCATGACGATCATCCGGGCCAGCCGGCGGCCGCGGTCGGCCGCGGCCGGGTCGGTCGCATAGGCCCACGGCTCGCCCGGCAGCAGGGCCGAGGCCTGAATCACGACCAGGTCGGCCCCGGTGCCCTCGATCACTACGTCGGCGTCGTGCGGCAGCAGCGGGTGCACCACCGCGTCGGGCGCCAGGGTGGCGCAGCCGAGCGCGCTCAGCGCCCCGGTCACCACCAGCCCAGTTTCACCGCCCAGGCCGGCCAGCGTCAGCCCCGGGTCTTCGCTGGGCTGTACCCCGGGCGGGGTGAGCTGGGACAGGAACCGCCCGCCGGTCCCCTTCAGGTCGGCCAGCTGGGCCGAGGCGAGGGCGGCGGCCGCGTTCTGCGCGCCGCTCTTGGGCGCGCCCCGGTCCCGCCACAGCTTGTACAGCTCGCGCGGCAGCAGCGCGCCGCGCGGCCACGGCTTCTTGGCCGCGTTGGCGATCGTCCGGCCGAAGCGCATCGTGGCCGACTGCTCCAGGGCCGCCAGCCGGGTCTCGGTCATCGCCAGCTGCACCCGGGTATCGCGCAGCTGGCGGGACAGCCGCTCCCGTTCGGCCGCCAGGCCGGCGTCCGCGCTCAGCCCGGTCCCGGACCCAGGGCCAGCGTCCTCGCTCAGGTCAGCGTCCGGCGTCTCGCTCATCGGGCGGCCAGCCAGGCGGTGACGGCCCGGGCGATGCGCGGTCCGGCCTGGCCGTCCCACAACGGGGGCAGCTCGCCGGCGTACGGGCCGGCGTCGCACGCCTGCAGCACCGCCGCCGCCAGCTCGTCCCGGGTGACCAGGCGGTTGGAACCGCTGGTGATGGTAATCGGCCGCTCGGTGTTGGGCCGCAGGGTGAGGCAGGGCACGCGCAGCAGCGTAGTCTCCTCCTGCACCCCGCCCGAATCGGTCACGATCGCGGCCGCGCCGCGCACCAGCGACATGAACTCGATGTAGCCCAGCGGCTCGACCACATGGATCCGGGGCGCCTCCAGCAGCCCCTCGGCGATCAGGGTGGCCCGCCCGCGGGGGTGCAGCGGGATGATCACGTCGAGCTCGGCGGCGACCTGGTGCAGCGCCTTGACCAGCTCGGCCGCCCGCTCCGGGGAGTCCACGTTGGCGGGCCGGTGCAGCGTCGCGACCACGTACTTGCGCTCCCCGAGGCCGAACGCGGCCCGGGCAGCGGCGTCGTCGAACTTGTCCAGGTTGGCGACCAGGGTGTCGATCATCGGGTTGCCGACCAGGTACATCGCGCTGTCCGGGCGGCCCTCCCGGGCCAGGTGCCCCAGCGCCTCCGGCGAGGTGCAGAACAGCAGGTCGCAGATCTGGTCGGTGAGCCGCCGGTTGATCTCCTCCGGCATCGTGACGTCGAACGAGCGCAACCCGGCCTCGACGTGGGCCAGCGGGACGCCCAGCTTGACCCCGGCCAGGGCCGCCCCCACGGTGGAGTTGACGTCACCGTAGACCATCGCCAGCGACGGCCGGGTCTGGAGGAACTCCTGCTCCATGCCGACCAGCACGTCGGCTGTCTGCCTGGCCTGGGTACCGGAGCCGACCCCGAGGTTGACGTCCGGCTTGGGCAGGCCGAGCTGGACGAAGAACACGTCCGACATCCGCTCGTCGTAGTGCTGGCCGGTGTGCACCACCCGCTGGGCGAGGCCGAGCGCGCCCAGCGCCCGGATGACCGGAGCCGCCTTGACGAAGTTCGGCCTGGCCCCGAGTACGTGCGTGATCGTCGCGCCCATTGGCCTTCGGAGTCTCCTTCGGTCCTGTCTTATCGCTGGGTGCCGCTAATATCTGCCCGCGTGACTGTAACGCCGACTCCGCGAGCGGTTGTGCTCGCCGCATCCGTGATGCTGCGGCACGTGACCGACGACCCGGTGCGCGCGGTGACGCTCGCCTACCGGGCGCTGCCGGGCCCGCTGCGTGGCCTGGTGCGGCTGGCCGGGCCATACGGCCGGGCCGCCGCGCTGTGGGGCACGGGGGACCGGCGGGGCGCGCTTACCGCCCTGGAAGCATCGCCGGCCCGGCTGGCCGCGTTCAGCCTCGCGGTAGACCAGCCTACTGTCGCCCGGTCGGCGCTCGCGCGATTGTCGGAGCACAGCCGCGCGCGTCCGCGGCTCGCGGCCCGGCTCGCCTACCGGGAAGGCCGCCTGACTGACGCGGTCGGCGCGCTCGACGGCGCGCGCGGCTGGCGCGCCGCCCGCCTGCGCCAGTCCCTTGAAGCGGAGATTTACTGCCTGCAGGAGGACGGTGCTGCTCGCGGGGGGGCGACCCCGGTGGCTGAGGTTAAACCGCTGTGGGCTGAGCTGGCAGACGGCCTCAAGACCAGGCCGCCTCTCCCGGTGGCCGGGGCCGGGGCCCCTGGCGCCGGGCCAGGAATTCTCCATATCGTGACCGACGCGCTCCCGTCGACCAGTGCCGGCTGACACCATCCGGACCCAGGAGATCGCGTTCGCGCAGCGTGCCGCGGGGATGGACCCGCACGTCGCTACCCGGATCGGCTTCCCGGTGACGGCCGGCGCGATCGACGGGCGGGCCACCGTCAGCGTCGACGGCGTCCCCTATCACCGGCTGCTGCCGTGGGTGATGCCCGGCCGGATGGACCGGCTCTACGCGGCCCACCTGCGGCACGCCGCCGGGCTGACCCGGCGGCTGGCGCCCGCCGTGCTGCACGCCGCCTCCAACTACGCCAACGCGGTCATCGCGCTGGCGCTGCGCGACGCGACCGGGCTGCCGGTCGTCTACGAGGTGCGCGGGTTCTGGGAGGACACCTGGCTCTCACGGCACGCCGGCACCGAGCTGACCAGCAGCGACCGCTACGTCCGGACCCGGGCGCTGGAGACGCGCTGCATGGCCGCGGCCGACCTCGTGGTGACCCTGGGGGAGGCGATGCGGGAGGAGATCATCGCCCGCGGGGTGCCCGCCGAGCGGGTCGTCATCGTCCCCAACGCGGTCAGTGAGCAGTTCCTCGAGCCCTTGCCGGAGGGTTCGGCCCTGCGCGCCCGCCTCGGCCTGCAGCCCGGCGAGTACGTCGTCGGACTGGTCTCCAGCCTGGTCGCGCACGAGGGGATCGGCACGCTGCTGGAGGCGGTCAGGATCCTGGGCGACCGCGGCACGCCGGCCCGGGCGCTGATCGTGGGCGACGGCCCCGAGCGGACCGCGCTGCAGCGCCAGGCGGCCGGGCTCGGGCTCGACGCCATCTTCACCGGCCGGGTCCCGTCGGCCCAGGTCCGTGACTACCACGCGGTGCTCGACGTGTTCACCGTGCCGCGCACCCCCGACCGGGTCTGCCAGCTTGTCACCCCGCTCAAGCCGGTCGAGGCGATGGCCAGCGGGCTGCCGGTCGTCGTCAGCTCGGTCCGGGCGCTGGCCGAGATCGTGGCCGACCAGCAGACCGGGCTGCTGTTCCCGCCCCTGGACGCGGGCGCGCTGGCCGACCAGCTCGAGCTGCTCCGGGTCCACCCCGAACTGCGGGCCAAGCTCGGCGCCAGCGCCCGGGACTGGGTCGCCCGGGACCGCACCTGGGCCCACAACGCAGTGCGCTATCAGCAGGCCTATGACCTTGTGCGGGGGGGCGACCCCCCTGCACCCCCCGCACGAGTCGTGCGGGGGGCCGACCCCCCTGCACCCCCCGCGCATGGCGGGGGCTTCGCCCCCCCATCGCCCCCCCACGGGGAGTGACGCACAGACCGCGCCACCCCCGCGCGCCGGTGCTGTTCGGGCCTTCGCTCCCGTGGCGGGTGACGCACAGACCGCGCCACCCGCGCGCTGGTACTGTTCGGGCCTTCGCGCCCAACGCCGCCACAGAGGGTGACGCACAGACCGCGCCACCCATGCGACGCTGACGCGTCACCTGCACGCCGGTTCCGGTTAAGGCCGTAGCCGTGGCGTGCCCCGGCTACCATGAGGGGTCATCGCAGAGGAGGTCCGTACGTGAACGTGGTGATCATCGGGCTGGGCTATGTCGGCCTGCCGCTCGCCCAGGAGGCCGTCCGCAGCGGCCTCGACGTCACCGGCCTCGACATCAGGCAGGCCACCGTCGACCTCCTCAACGCCGGCCGCTCGCACGTCGACGACCTGTCCGACGCCGACATCGCGGCGATGGTCGCGGGCGGCTTCCGCGCCACCGCCGATCCCGCCGCCGTCAGCCCGCTGCCCGACGTCACCGTCATCTGCGTGCCCACCCCGTTGTCGGAATCGGACGGCCCGGACCTGACCGCGGTCAAGTCCGCCACCGAGACCGCCGCCAGGCTGCTCAAGCCGGGCGGGCTGGTCGTGCTGGAGTCGACGACCTACCCCGGCACCACCGACGAGGTCATCCGCCCGATGCTGGAGAAGGCCTGCGGCCTCACCGCCGGGATCGACTTCCACCTGGCGTTCTCACCCGAGCGGATTGACCCCGGCAACGAGCGCTACGGCATGCGCAACACCCCCAAGGTGGTCGGCGGCATCACCCCCGCCTGCACCGACGCCGCCGCCGCGTTCTACGGCACCGTGTGCGACACGGTCGTCCGGGCCAAGTCCGCCCGCGAGGCCGAGATGGCCAAGCTGCTCGAGAACACCTACAGGCACGTCAACATCGCGCTTGTCAACGAGATGGCGATCTTCTGCCACGAGCTCGGTATCGACCTGTGGGACTCGATCCGCTGCGCCGCGACCAAGCCGTTCGGCTTCCAGGCGTTCTACCCCGGCCCGGGCGTCGGCGGCCACTGCATCCCGATCGACCCCAACTACCTGTCCTACAAGGTACGGGCCGAGCTGAAGCACCCGTTCCGGTTCGTCGAGCTGGCGCAGGAGATCAACTCGCGGATGCCGGGCTACGTCGTCGACCGGGCGGCCGAGCTGCTCAACACCGACGCCAAGCCGATCAACGGGGCCCGGGTGCTGCTGCTCGGCGTCACCTACAAGCAGGACATCGCCGACCAGCGGGAGAGCCCGGCCCGCCCGATCGCCCGCAAGCTGCTGCAGCGCGGGGCGGTGCTGAGCTACCACGACCCGTTCGTGGATCACTGGGAGGTCGACGGGCGCGACATCCCCCGGGCGGGCCGCCCGGACGAGGCGGCCGACCTCACCATCCTGCTGCAGGCGCACGCCGAGTACGACCTGGCCGCCATCGCTGCGAGCACCACCCTGCTGTTCGACACCCGGGGCAAGATTTCCGGGGAATCGGTCTTCCCCCTGTAACGCTGGTCGCGGAGGAGCTGCGGTGCGAGTCGTCGTCTGCACGGTCGTGCACCATCCGGCCGACGCCCGTATCTTCTTCCGCCAGATCCAGGCCATCCTTGACGCCGGCCACGACGTGACGTACATCGCGCCCCAGGCCGAGCGGGCAGTCCCCGTCCCAGCCGGTGAAAGCGGCGGCCGGCCGGGCGGGCGCGGGGAACTGCGGCGCGTCGCCATCCCGCGCGCGGTCGGGCGGCGGCGGCTCGGCGCGCTGCGGGCGGCCCGTACGGCGATGGCCGCCGAGGCCGCCGGGGCCGACCTGCTGCTGGTGCACGACCCCGAGCTGCTGCTGGTGCTGCCGCCGCGCCACCAGCGGCCGCCGACCGTGTGGGACGTGCACGAGGACACCGCGGCCGCGCTGACGACCAAGGCGTGGCTGCCCGGGTGGCTGCGGCCGGTGGCCGCGGGCGGGGTGATCTCGGCCGAGCGGCTGGCCGAGCGGCGGCTGCACCTGATCCTGGCCGAGCACGGCTACAACGACCGCTTCGCCGGCACCCACCCGGTGGTGCCCAACACCACCACCGTGCCGGAGAAGGCGGCCTGGCCGTCCGGGCCGCGCCGGGTCGTCTACGTCGGCTGGCTGTCCCCCGACCGCGGGTCGGCCGAGATGGTCGCGCTGGGGCGGCTGCTGGCGCCGCACGGGATCGCAGTCGAGCTCATCGGCCAGGCCGACGCGGCCGCGCGGGCGCACATCGAGGCTGGCGGCGACGCGGTTCACTGGCACGGCTTCGTGCCCAACGCCGAGGCGCTGAGCATGGTCGAGGGCGCCCTCGCGGGCCTGTCGCTGCTGCAGGACGAGGAGAACTTCCGGCACTCGATGCCGACCAAGGTGGCCGAGTACATGGCCCGCGGGGTCCCGGTCGTCACCACTCCGCTGCCGCTGGCGGTGGAGCTGGTGGAGGCGGCCGGCGGCGGCTTCGTGGTGCCGTTTAAGGCGCCGGAGGCCGCCCGTGACGCGATCCTCCAGCTCGACGCCGACCCGGGCCTGCGGATGAAGATGGGCCTGCGGGCGCACGAGTACGCCCTGGCGAACCTGTCCTGGCCGCCGCACGCGGCCGCGTTCGTCGCCCAGCTCGAGGCGTGGGCGGCGGCGGGGTGAAGTTCCCGGCCATCACCGTGCCGGACGACGACCGGCCTGATCCGGGCCGGTTCAGCCCAGCGGGTCGATGACCTGCTCCGCCAGCCAGGCCGCGAGGCCGTCCGGCCACGGAGCCGGGGCGGACAGGATCAGGTGGCGGAACCCCAGGTCGGCGGCCTGGCGGACGGTGTCCCGGGCGGCTCCGGGATCGTCATACGACACCCGCACGTTGGTGGAGCGGGTGATCGCGGCCGGGTCGCGCCCGATCTCCTCGCAGTACCGGGTGAGCAGCGCGCTGCGCCCGGCCGCGTCCTGCGGCTCACCGGGGATGTTGACCACATCGGCGTGCTCGGCGGCCACCCGCAAGGTGGACCCGGCCCGCCCGCCGATCACGATCGGGGGACCGGGCCGCTGCACCGGCTTGGGGCTGTTGTAGGCGCCGGCCAGGTGGTAGATGTCGCCGTCGAAATCGAACGGCTTGTCCTCGGCCCACAGCCGCCGGATGATGGTGAGCGCCTCGGCGAGGGCCGCGACCGCCGTCTTGGCGTCCCAGTAGGGCAGGCCGTTGGCGTCGTACTCACGCCGGGCGGTCGGGATCTCGGGCCGGGAGCCGGCGCCGAGGCCGAACTCGAGTCGCCCGCCGGACAGATGATCCACCGTGGTCGCGATCTTCGCCAGCATCGACGGGGGCCGGAAGCGGTTGCTGGTCACCATCAGCCCCAGCCGCAGCCGGCTGGTCTGCCCGGCCAGGGCCGACAGCAGGGTCCAGCCGTCGAAGATGGGGCCCAGCGGGTCGCTCGCGATCGGGAAGTAGTGGTCGAACACCCACGCGTGCTCGATCTGCGGGACGGTGTCGGCCTCCAGCCAGACGCGCCTGATGTTGTCGTAGCTGACGTGCTGGGGCGGGGTCATGATGCCGAAGCTGATGCCGGTCATGGGCTTCCTCCTGAAGACGCGGGCGGGATACAGGCAGGGCGCCACGGGCGGCCGGGGGTGGCCGGGCGGCCGCCAGCCGTGGCACCATAAGAGAAGCGGAACGTTGTTCCGTCAGCATACGGAACTATGTTCCGCATAGCAAGCGGCCGCGGCCCAGCCCGGCGACGAAGGGAGCGGCACGTGTCCGGTACCGGCGAGCGGGCGCCCGCCCGCAGGCGGTCCGACGCCCAGCGCAACGAGCGGGCCCTGCTCGAGGCGGCCGCGGCGGCGTTCGTCGAGGCGGGGGTGGAGGTGCCGGTGC
This sequence comes from uncultured Actinomycetota bacterium, assembly GCA_963795335.1. Taxonomy (GTDB): domain Bacteria; phylum Actinomycetota; class Actinomycetes; order Streptosporangiales; family Streptosporangiaceae; genus Trebonia. The sequence goes on along the minus strand of CAWCHI010000019.1, from coordinate 32,009 downwards.
GGGAGATCGCCGCCCGGGCCGGGGTCGGCATCGGCACGATCTACCGCCACTTCCCGACCCGGGCCGACCTCATCATCGCCCTCTACCGGCACCAGGTGGAGGCGTGCGCCGCGGCCGGGCCGGCCCTGCTGGCCGCGAGCCCGACGCCGCGCGAGGCGCTGGCCCGCTGGGTCGGGGAGTTCACCGCCTTCCTGGTGACCAAGCACGGGCTGGCGGCGGTACTGCGGTCGGACCAGGCCAGCTTCGCGGCGCTGCACGCCTACTTCCTCGACCGGCTCGTCCCGGTGTGCGGGGACCTGCTGGCGGCGGCCGCGGCGGCGGGCCAGGTGCGCTCCGACATCGATGGTTACCAGCTCATGCGCGCGGTCGGCGGGCTGTGCGTCGACGCCGGAGGCGAGCGCGGCTACGACGCTGCGAAGATGGTGCGGGTGCTGCTGGACGGGCTCGCCGCCCGGCCCGGACAGTCCAGCTAGCTGCCCTCCCCGTCGAGGAACGCGCCGACCGCGAACAGCTGGCGCATCTGCGCCAGCTGCTCGTCGACCTCGTTCTTCTGCCGGGTGAGGTCGTCCAGCTCCTTCTGCGCGGCGGCCCGGCGCTTGTCCGCGTCGGCCTCAAGGCCGGCCAGGATCTGCTTGCCGTCGTCCTTGGCCTGGGCGATGATCAGCTCGGCCTTGCGGTGCGCGTCGGCGATCTCCTGCCTGGCGTCGGCCTCGGCGTCCCGCCGGGCCTGCTCCGCCCGCGCGGTCGCCTCGGCGGCGCGCTTCTCGGCATCGGCCGCCCGCCGCTCGGCCTCCTCCACCAGGTGGCGGGTCGCCTCCTGGGCCTCGGACAGCCGTTCCCCCTCGAGCCGTTCGGCCTCCGCCCGCCGTTCGGCCAGCTCGACGTCCAGGTCGGACTCGGCCTGCGAGCGCAGCGCCTCCGACTGCTCGAGCAGGAACTGCTCCCGGCGGCGGATGTCGTCGGCCTCCCGCCGGGCCGCCCGCACGATGTCGTCGCGTTCCCGCTCGCCTGCCGCCCGCACCCGGGCCGCTTCCCGCTCGGCTTCCGAACGGGTGCTGGCCCGCTCGAACTCGGCCGATGTCCGCAGCGCGGCGGCGTACGACTCGGCCGCCGCGCGGATCTGGTCCGCCTCCCGGTCCGCCTCGGCCGCGGCCGCCCGGGCGTACTCGGCCACCTGGCGCCGCGCGGCCGCCAGCAGCTGCTCGATCCGTTCCGCCCCGGGCGGGGGCGGCGGGGGTGGCGGGGGTGGGTCACGGCGCAGCGCGGCGGCGGCCGGGGCGGCCAGCCGTTCCTGGCGCGGGCGCCGCGGCAGCGGGTCGACCTGCCCTCTGCTCACGGGATCGGCCGGGGCCGCGGTCGCGGGCGGCTGGTCACGTCCGGAGCGGTAGTCCGGCCGCGGACCGGGGGTGAAGGCACCGCGCTCGGGCGGGGGCTGCTGCTGGCCGCCACCGGCCGCCCAGTCGGCCTCGTCCGGGCGGGGTCCTTCGGGAGCGGCCTCCGGGCGCAGGCCGAACCCGGCGCGGGGCGACCCGGGCCGGGTCGGGCGCTGGTAACCGTGCGGCGGCATGCTACCCCCTTCCCGAGGAGATACTACCTGCGGGAAACGTGGCGTACCGGCCGTCCGGCCAGCATCCCCCCAGGTAAGGGAGCGGCCTGGCGAATTCAGAGCACGCCGTCGGCGGTGAGCTTCGCGATCTCGTCCGCGTCCAGCCCGAGGATCTGGCCGAAGACGTACTCGTTGTCCTCCCCGTAATTGGGGCCGTGCCGGTCGACCAGCCCGCCCTGGTAGGCCGGAGTCTCGCTGTATCTGGTCGGTGGTGTCTTGGTCGGCCAGCGGCCGATCTCCGTCTGGTTGAGCTCCATCAGCCAGCCGAGGTGACGCAGCTGCGGGTCCCAGTCGACGCGGTCCTCGGTGGTCGCGCAGATGCCGGCCGGGACCCCGGCCTCCTGCAGGGCCCGCATCAGGGCGGGGCCGTCCCACGGCCGGCTGGCCTCGGCGATCAGGGACTCCAGGGCATCCTGGTGGGCGAGCCTGCTCTCCAGCGTCGTGAACCGCGGGTCGTTGCTGAGTTCCGGGCACTGCAGCACCCGCACCAGGCCGAGCCATTCGTCGTGGGTGAAGGCGCCGAGGGCGATCCACCGGTCGGTCCCGGAGACGGGGAAGATCCCGTGCGGGGCGGCCGGCTTGTAGGGCGAGCGGTTGCCGTAGCGCGACCAGCGCCGCCCGTTGGCCGCGTGATCGAGAACGGCGGTGCCGGTGAGGTACATGCCGCACTCCACCTGCGATGAGTCGATCCAGCAGCCTTCTCCGGTGATCTTCTGCCGGTGCAGGCCCGCCATCATCGCGACCGCGATCTGGTAGGCGCCGAACCAGTCGAGGTAGGAGTACCCGATGCCGGCCGGCGGGTAGGGTTCCGGCAGGCCAGACAGGTCGGTGATGCCCGACATAGCCTGCGCGCTGGGCCCGAAGGTCCGCATCCGCGCGTACAGCCCGTGCTGTCCCATGCCCGACTGCTGGACGTAGACCAGCCGCGGGTTGATCTCCCGGAGAACGTCGTAGCCCAGCCCCATGCGCTGCAGGGTGCCGGGGGAGTACCCCTCGACCAGCACGTCGGCGTCTTTCAGGAGCTCCTTGAGCAGCTCGCGGGCCCGGTCGGTTTTCAGGTTGAGGCTGATCGCACGCTTGCCCGCGTTGATCTCCATGAAGCCGCCGCCCCGGTTCAGGCTCTCCGTCCGCTGCGGCCGCAGCGGGCTGGTGGCCGCGTCGCGCTCCGGCCGCAGGCCGTCAGGGACGTTCGCGGCGCGGCGCATCATGTCGAGCCTCGACACGTGCTCCACCTTGATGACCTCGGCCCCCAGGGCGGCCAGGAACCGGCCGCCCCCGGCACTGGCCAAGATCCAGCCGAGGTCGATGACGCGGACCCCCGCAAGGGCCCAGGGCTTGCCCCACGCGCTGCGCCCGGGCCGGCGATGACCCGCGGCGTCACCGCGAGCGGGGGGAGCGGGGCGCGCGGCCGGTCCGCCTCCGCCAGCACCTCGGCGGTGTGCTCGCCGATCATCGGCGCCCGGGGCCCGGTGCGCCACGGAAGACCGGGCGCGAGCCATTTGGCCCCGATCTCGGCGAAGACCCCGCTGACCTCCGGGTGCGCGACCTCCGTGAACGTCTCGCGACGCGACCAGTGCGGGTCGCTGACGTTCTCCTCCGGCCGCCGTACCGGGGCCCAGGGCAGCCCGAGCTCCTGCGCCTCGTGCCACAGGTCACGGTCGAACTTGTAGGACTCGATCAGCTGGTCGATCTCGGCCTTCAGACGGTCGAGGAATGCCCGGTCGACCTCCTGGCCAGGGTCGAAGTCACCGCCCAGGCCGTGCTCGCGCAGCAGGGCCAGGGTCCCCTCGATCGGGGACCCGGTGCCAAGCAGGTAGGTCTGATAGGGCAGGATCCAGCGGCCGTCCTTCGTGCGGGAGTTGCTGGGCGTCGCCGGCCGCGACGTCTGCCCGCCGTCGTCATAGACGGCGAAGGAATGGCGGCCGGTCAGCCGGGCGTGCGGCGAGCGCGCGTAGACCCAGTCGGGCAGGTCGCTCTCGGTGTTCTTCGCGACCGCTTCGTGCACCGCGGTCGACAGCTGCTGACCAAGTCCCGATTGCAGCCGGTAGCAGAGCGCGGCGATGACCGACAGCCCGGTCAGCTCGCCGGAGATGTGGTAGGACTGCCACATCTGCGGGGCGACCGGCGGGGTGTCGTACTCGCCGGCCGACGTGGGGTCGTAGCCGCAGTTCATGGCGATGCCGCCGAGGGCCAGATGGACCAGGTCGCTGCCCTTGTAGTCCGCCCAGGGGCCGTCATCCCCGAACGGGGTAATGCGGGCGTAGATAAGCCCAGGGTTATCAGCCCGCAGCGAGTCGTAACCGAGACCGCGGGCGGCGAGGTAGCCGCGCGCCCGGGTGTCGATGATGACGTCCGCGGTCTGCGCCAGGCCCCGGAACTGAGCCCGGCCCGCGGGGTCATCCAGGTCGATGACCGCACTGCGCTTACCGAAGTTGTAGTGCCAGAAGTACAGGCTCCGGTTCGGGTCGGCGACATCGCGGTAGAACGGGCCGTACAGCCGGGTGTGCTCGCCGCCGAGCGGCTCGATTTTGATGACGTCAGCCCCCAGGCCGGCCAGCAGTTTGCCGCAGTACTCGCCGAGTTCGTCGGCCAGCTCGAGAACCTTGATACCCGTCAGGAAACTGCCGCCCGACGGTACCGTGTCCGTCATTCTCTGGGTCCTTTCAGTCGCATAGCCGTGGCGCTGCACGGATCGCGCTGGCGCATGCGGCGCTGCCGGTTATGCCGTCGGCCATCCTCTCAATGTACACACGAGCATCATCGATGCATACATCAGCCGGGACACTTTCATTCGCCGACCCACAGGGGACGATCGCTCGAGCGGTTCCGGCAGCTTCGTCAAGAGGGCCGTTGAACTGCATGGATGTTACAGATTGACGCGGCCGGGCGCAAGCCAGCGACTACCGCGGTAGCGATCTGCAAGAGTTCTCGTCGTGACGCTGTGTACATACAGACAGTCGCTGTATGCAGAAGGCTTGCGCGGTCTGTTCCCTCGACCTACGATGCTCGCATCTAAATCCGCACCCCAGGCAGCCGTAACCGCTTCGGCCAACGCAATTGGCTCCGCATTCACTAGCCGTCCAGTAAGGCGAACTCGTCCGTGGCAGGCGTTCGCACGAAGGAGAAGGAATATGACCTTCGCTCCGCTCTCGGGCGTAAGCGTTGCCGATTTCACCGGGGATATGGCCGGCCCGGCGGCGGGGATGCTCGCGGCGCTGGGGGCGTCATGACGGCTGGCGGCTGGGACGGGGACGCCGGCGCGGGCGGCTCCCTCACCGACTTGGTCGCGGTTGAAGACCTGACGGTGCGGTTCGGCGGGGTGACCGCCGTGTCCCATGTCTCGCTGCATGTGCAGTCGGGTGAGTCGTGCGTCCTGATCGGCCCCAACGGAGCGGGGAAGACCACGCTGTTCGACGCGATCGCAGGACAGAACGTCCCGGCCGCTGGCCGCGTCGTCTACCAGGGCGCCGACATCACCGGCCGGAGCGCGCTGTGGCGGGCCCGGCACGGCATCCGCCGCACCTTCCAGCGGCAGCAGACGTTCCCCGGACTGACGGTCGAGGACAACGTGCTGGTCGCGCTGGAGTGGGACAACGCCAACCCGGTGGGCGACATCCTGGGCCTGCCGCAGCGGCGCCGCAAGGAGCGCAGGCTGCGGGAGCAGACCGAGGAGGTCCTGGAGCAGGTCGGCCTGTACGGCGTGCGGAACGAGCCGGCCTACCGGCTGCCGCTCGGCCGCGCGCGGCTGCTGGAGCTGGCGCGGGTGATCGCGGCGAGGCCGCGGCTGGTGCTGCTGGACGAGCCGACCTCAGGCATGGAGGCGGCCGACATCTCCCGCTTGTCGGCCATCCTGGACCAGCTCACCAACGAGCACCGGGTCGGGATCCTGCTGGTCGAGCACAACGTGGACTTCGCGATGCGGCACGCGCAGCGCGTTTACGTGATGCATCTGGGCGACGTCATCGCCGAGGGCACCCCGGGCCAGGTGCAGGCGAACGAGCGGGTGATCCAGGTCTATCTCGGCGGCTTGCAGCCCGACGTCAGTGGAGAGCGGATCCAGCCATGACCGAATTCGCAGGCCTTGTCATCTCCGGTCTGGTCGGCGGCGGGCTCGCGGCCATGATCGCGATCAGCCTGGTCATGACCTACACGACGACCGGCATCTTCAACATCTCCCAGGGCTCGGTGGCGTTCCTGGCGGCGTACGCGTTCCTGGAACTGCACCAGGCGGCGGGGCTGCCGACCGCGGTCGCCGCGGCCATCACGGTCCTGATCATCGCGCCGCTGCTCGGGCTGCTGCTCGAGGGCGGGATCTTCCGCCGGCTGTCCACCGCCCCGGAGCTCGCGCGCATCGTCGGCACCGTCGGCCTGGCCCTCGCCATCCCGGCCTTCGTCGTCATCGTCATCACCTACCTGGGCGACGTACCCGCGATCGCCAGCCACCTGGTCACCATCGGAGCGGCGAACGCGATCCCGCTCGGGCCCGAGCCGGCGGCCGCCTGGAACATCGGGGCGGGCGTCGTCATCAACTCCGACGAGGTCATCGTCCTGGGGTTCACCGCGATCACCGCCATCGGCTACTGGTACCTGCTGCGCCGCACCCGCCTGGGCCTGGAGATGCGGGCCGTGGTGGACGGTCACGCCCTCGCCACCATCCGCGGCGTGTCCCGCGCCCGGGTCTCCCGGCTGGCGTGGATCTTGTCGTTCGCCTCGGCCGCGCTGGTCGGCGTGTGCGGGTCGATCTCGCTCGGGCTCGACCCCACCAGCTACCTGCTGCTGCTGTTCATCGCGGCGGCCGCCGCGGTCATCGGCGGCATGCGCTCGGTGCCGTGGGCGTTCGCGGGCGCGCTGCTGCTCGGCGTGCTGCAGAACCTCGTCTCCGGGTACCTGCAGCGGGGCCCGCTGACCAAGGTTGACGGGCTCGGGTCGGCCGTTCCGTTCATCGTGCTGCTGGTCGGCCTGTACGTGATCAGCAGGCGCCGCGGACGGGTGGCCGGCACCGGTGCCACCGCCACCGACGCGCCGGTCGAGCTGACCCGGCAGCGCCGGACCCGGCCGCAGCGCGTGCAGACGATCCTGCTGTGGGTCATCGCGGCCTTGCTGATCGAGTTCGTCGGCGGCGAGTACTGGAACCAGTTCATCGCCGAGGGCCTGTGCATGTCGATCATCTTCCTGTCCTTTGTCGTCATTACCGGCCAGGTCGGCGTGGTCAGCCTGGCCCAGGCCGGCTTCGTGACCTGCGGCGGGCTGCTGGCGGGATGGCTGGCCGGCACCTACGGGCTGCCGCTGTGGGCCGCGGCGATCATCGCGATCGCCGCCGCCGTGGTGGCGGGGGTGCTCACCGCCATCCCCGCGCTCAGGCTCGGCGGCCTCCCGCTCGCCCTCGGCACCCTGGCCCTGGCGTTCCTGTTCGACCAGCTGGTGTTCGAGATACCGGTGATCCAGGGACCGAACGGTGGCGGATGGTTCCTGCCCCGGCCGGCTGCGGGATCGCTGTCGTTCGTCAGCAACACCAACTTCTCACTGCTGCTGCTGGTCGTGCTGGCTGTCTTCATCCTGCTCGTGCGCAACTTCCAGCTCTCCCAGATCGGGCGCAGCGCGCTCGCGGTCCGCGGCTCCCGGCCCGGCGCGGTTACCAGCGGCGTCAGCATCGCCCGCCCGGTGCTGGTGGCTTTCGCGCTGTCGGCACTCATCGCGGGCGTCGGCGGCTTCTTCTACGCCCAGACGCTGGGGCAGATCACCAGCACGTCGAATCCGCCGCTGAACGCCCTGCTGTGGGTGACGATCGCCATCTCGATCGGCATCCGGCGCCCAGCGGGGGCGATCGTCGCCGGGATGAGCGCCGCGATCATCCCGCAGCTGCTCACCTACGTCACGACCTCCACCGAGTGGCCGCAGCTGGTGTTCGGGTTCGGCGCGGTGCTGCTGGCCAAGTACCCGGGCGGCACCCTCGACCTGCAGATCGAGCAGCTGACCTGGCTGCGCGACCACATCCTCCCGGCCCGGTTCGTCGAGTCGATGCGGGCGTTTTACGCCGGCTCCGGCCGGCGGCGCCTGCCGCCGTGATCGCGGCCGACGGCACCGTGGTCGCCCTCGCGGCCGGCGGCCCGCACCTGTCCGGCATCGTGCTGGACGAGCACGCCGTGGTGCCGGATGAGCCCGCCGTCCTGGACGAGCCGGTGGTCCTGGACGAGCCTGCCCCCCGGGACGAGCCGGCCGGGTCCGACGCCGTGGGGCTGACCGTGGTGTCCGGCGCCGACGCGGACGAGCCGGGGCTGTCCCAGGTGCGGCCGACGCTGGCGATCTCGGGCCTGCGGGCCGGGTACGGAGACCTGGAGGTCCTGCACGGCATCGACCTTGTCGCCCGGCCGGGGAAGATCACCGCCCTGTTCGGCGCCAACGGGGCCGGCAAGTCGACGCTCTGCTCCACCCTGGCCGGGCTGGTCGCGCCCACCAGCGGTGACCTGCTGCTTGACGGTGAGCCGGTCACCCGGATGTCCGGCCTGGACCGGCTCAGGAACGGCATCTTCGTGGTCCAGGAGTCCCGCAGCATCTTCCCCGACCTGACGGTGGAAGAGAACCTCCGCATCCCGCTGCGCACGCAGCAGCGCGTCGATGCGGCACTCGCCCAGTCGCCCGAGCTCAGCTCCCGCCGGCGCACGCGGGCGGGCATGCTCTCCGGCGGCGAGCAGCAGCTGCTGGCGATGGCGCCGGCCCTGGTGATGCAGCCGCGGCTGCTCATCGCGGACGAGCCCAACCTGGGCCTGGCGCCGCAGGCGCGGCAGCGCGTCCTCGGGGTCTGCCAGACCCTGAAGGACCGGGGCGCCGCGATCTTGCTGATCGAGGAACGGCCCGGTGACGTGTTCGAGGTTGCCGACGAGATCGTCTTGCTCCGCCTCGGCCACGTCGACTGGCAGCGGCCGCGGTCGGCGGTTTCGGCTGACGTCCTGGTCGACTCCTACCTCGCCGTCCGGCACCAGTGACCATCCTTCATCCCCAGAGAGGACCAAGATAGTGACCCGATCCCGTGCCCGGTTCAGACGCGGCAGGCCCGTGCTCGCCGTGCTCTTCGCTGCCCTGCTCGCCCTGCTGGCCGCGTGCGCCTCATCTGGGGGCGGATCCGGCAGCGGGTCCACCCGCGGCGTCTCCGCCAGCCAGATCACCATCGGCGGCGACGCGACGCTGACCACCAACGGCGTGCCCAACTCGCTGGGAGAGGACATCAACATCGGGGCGCAGGCCCGGTACCACCTGGCCAACAGCCAGGGCGGGATCGACGGCCGGCAGATCAACTACCTGGGGACGCTCGACGACGGCGGGTCGGCCACCACCCTGGTCGGCAACATGTCCAAGCAGGTCCTGCAGCAGCACGCGCTGCTGCTGGCGCCGTTCGCGTCCGAGGCGCCGTTCCCGGCCACGTTCGTCAGCCAGAACCAGGTCCCGATCTTCGGCACCGTTATCGACTACAGCATGTGCACCAGCGTGTACGTCTACGGATTCGGCGGCTGCATCGAGAACGCCAGCTACGCCGAGACCACCTCAGTGGCCGCGCTGACCGAGACGGTCATGCACCAGACCACCAACGCCCAGGGCGTCATCAACGTGACCCCGGGCAAGGAGTACGCGGTGGAGACCATCGCGCCGCTGGCGGTCATCCTGCCCACCCTGGAGGTCGCGGCCAAGCACATCGGCTGGACCGTGTGCGACGCGGACGCCTCGGTCCCGGCCGCCGGCGCCACCGACTACTCGACCTACGCCTCCAAGATGATGAGCAGCTGCAACAACGGCAAGGGCCCGGACGGCCTGCTGATCATCTTGTCCACGACCAGTGCCGACGCGCAGTACATCAGCACGCTGCGCTCCCTGCACTGGAAGGGCCAGGCCGAGCTGGCCGGCTACGACCCGGCGTCGCTCAAGTCGGCGGCCGTCTCCTCCGCCCTGGCCGGCTCGGTGACTTACGCCGACGGCGTCTCCCTGCCCGGCAGCCCGCTGGCTCCTATCTTCAGCACGATCGCGGCGCAGCTGCAGGCCATCGGCAAGGGCAGCACCCCGATCGACGAGGGTGTGATTGAGGGGTGGACCCAGGCCGACATGGCCGTCGAGGGGCTGAAAGCCACCGGCAAAAACCTGTCGGTCAGCTCTATCCAGACAGCCCTGAAGAGCTGGACCTACCCGGGCATCTCCGGGCTGACCCCGCCCGCGCCCTACCCGCTGGCGCACCAGATGCCCATTCCCTGCTTCAACGTGCTGCAGGTCAACGGCACCGCGTACTCGCAGCTCTACCCCCTCACCTGCGGTGAGGTCATCAACGACAAGACCGGCGGCGTGGCCAAGAACGGCTTCAAGCCCTAGGGAACCTAGCGGATCAAGGCCACGGGGATGGGCGCCGGTTGCCGCTCATCCCCGTGGCGTGACCGGGCCGTGGCAGCGGCCGGCACTCCACGGAAAGTGAAGGTAGCGATGCCGAAGCAGTCTCCCATCCCGGGCGAGGTGGACAAGCCGTTCTACGACGCGGCGAACGACGAGCACCTGGTCATCCAGTTCTGCGCCGGCTGTCAGCGCTGGCAGTTCCCGCCGCAGCCCGAATGCGCCGGGTGCGGGTCAGCCACCAGCCTGCAGTGGCGGGAGATCGCCGGGCGGGGCACGATCTACAGCTTCGGCGTCGTCTACGACTCGCCTGTCAGCTCGCTGCAGCCCGACCAGCCCTACAACGTGGCGGTCATCTCCCTAGACCAGGCACCGGAGATCAACATGCTCTCCCACCTGCCCGGCAGCAAGCCGGGGGAGGTGGAGATCGGCCGGGCGGTGCGGCTGATCTTCGAGGTAACCCCGGCTACCGGCCAGAAAGTCCCCGAATGGCAGGTCGCGTGACATGGTTACCACGGTCAACCCCGCGAGTATGTACCGCACGGTCGAAGGGCTGGGCGTGTGGCCCTACCGGGGCCAGGTCGCGGCGGCAGGCATCGGGCACTCGCCCACGATGCGCCGCTGGGACGGTGACCCGGGCACCAGCGTCGGGGCGTGGGCGATCCTGGCGATCCGCCGGGCGATCGAGGACGCGGGGGTGGCGCCCGAGCAAGTCGACGGCCTGGTCCTCTGCGCCGACACCTCGACCGGTTCCTTCTGGCCGGCCGATCAGCCCATCCCCGAGGACTTCCGCGCCGCATTCGAGACCACCGGCAACCCCCACGACGGCCTGGACCGGCTGAGTGCGGAGTGGATTCTCAAGAACATGCCGGAGCTGAAGAACGTCACGGTCACCATGACCGCGGTGGCGTGCATGTCGATGGTGCTGGCGGCAACGGTTGAAGCGGTCGGCCGCGGCCTGGCCACCACCTGCGTCGCGGTCAAGGGGTGGAGCAACTTCCCCGGCCGCTATTACCAGGGCGGGGCCAACGCCGAACCCACCGTGAGCGGCCCGGGCAAGTACGGGCCGGCCTGGCCGGCCCCGCTTCCTACACGACCGCCATGCAGTTCCAGCGCTACCTGCACAAGTACGGCAAGACGCACGACATGATGGCCCCGTTCGTCGTCAACTCACGCCACAACGGCCTGCTGTTCCCCGAGGGTTACTTCTACCAGCACCGCAACAACGAGATCACCGCCGACGACTACGTCCACTCGCGCTGGATCGCCCAGCCGGCCAACCTGTTCGACAACGACATGCCCATCCACACCGCCGGCGCGTATGTCATCACCACCGCCGACCGGGCCCGGGACCTGCGGCAAAAACCCGTCTACGTGCTCGGTCACGCCGGCGCCGGCGAGGTGCACGGTGACCGCTACAGCTTCAACCGCTCCCGCGGGGTGATCGAAACCCTGGAAGAGGCCGAGGAGTTCGCCGCGTCGACCGGCCGCAAGGTCTACGAGGCGTCCGGCCTGACCGCGCGGGACGTCCAGTTCGAGAACTGCTACGACGGTTTCTCCCTGTTCCATGTCTTCCACATCGAGGGACTCGGCTTCGCTGGCATCAGGCAGGGCGAGGCCCTTGACCTGTTCCAGACCGACATCTCCATCCACGGGCCCAACCCGGTCTCGCCCAGCGGCGGCAACATCGGCAGCGGCCGGACTCGCTTCTGGATGCACACCGACTCCATGCAGCAGATCCAGGGCCGGGCTGGCGCCCGGCAAATGAAAATCCCCGCCCACATCGGTGTATCAGGCGGCTTCATGCCTTTCTGGAGCAACTTCATTGTCTGGAGTTCCACGCCCAATCCCTGACCGGCAAACCGTCACCGCGCTCGCATTCCATAGGAGGCGCATTTGACTAGTCCCGCTGAGTAATTCCTCGACCACTCCGACATCACCGCACCGTGGAAACCGGCGGCCGACCTCTCCCGTTCCTGCTGGTCACGGCAGCAGTGGACACACTGTCGCGCGAGTGGTTGACAGTCCGTCTCAGGCCCGGTTACGGTTATTGTCGATATTCATTTCAGCCAGCAAATCTCCTTTTCAGGCGTGCTCTTTAGTCAGTATGTGACGAGGGTGGGAAATCATGACGTTCAGTCCGCTGTCCGGTACCAAGGTGCTCGACTTCTCGTGGAATGTCGCGGGGCCGACGGCCACTAAGGTCCTCGCGGCGCTGGGGGCGGATGTGGTGAAGGTCGAGTGGCCGACCCGCGCCGACCCGGGCCGGGCGCTTGGGTTCTCTCCCTTCCAGGAGGGCGTGTTCGACTCGAGCGGCTTCTTCAGCTCGGTCAACATCGGCAAGCGCAGCTTCACCGCCGACCCGACCACGGAGGCCGGCCGGGAAGTGGTCGACAAGCTGCTGGCGTGGTGCGACGTGATCGTGGAGTCGTACTCGCCGCGGGTGATGTCGGGCTGGGGCTGGACCTTTGCCCGGATGACCGAGCTCAACCCGCGCATCGTCTACATGAGCGTGTCCGGTTTCGGGCACACCGGGCCGGAGAGCTCGTACGTCACCTACGGCCCGACCGCTCAGGCGGCCAGCGGCGTCACCGCTTCCTCGGGTGAGCCCGGCTTGCCGCCGGCTGGCTACGGCTACTCCTATCTTGATGTGCTCACCGGTTACCAGGGGGCGCTGGCGGTGGTGGCGGCGCGCCTGCGGCAGCAGCGCGGGGCCGCGGCTCAGCGGCTCGACGTCTCGCAGGTCGAGGTGGGCGCGGCGCTGATCGGCCCCATCCTGCTCGACGCCAGCCTCAACGGCACGGTGATGGCGGACGGCCTGTTCCCGCCGGGCAACCGGGCGCACTGGCCGCGCAGCGCGATCGACGGCTACCGCTACGAGAACGGCGCACCCTACAACTTGTATCCCACCAGCGATGCCGGACACGACGGGTACTGCGCGATCTCGGTGCTGAGCGAGCTGGAGTGGGCCGCGCTGCGCGGCGCCATGGGCGACCCGCAGTGGGCCGCCGACCCCAAGTACGCCAACCAGGCCACCCGGTTGTTCCACCAGAACGAGCTCGACATGCACGTCAGTGAGTGGACCCGCCAGTTCGGCAAGTACGAGCTGATGGACCTGCTGCGGACGGCCGGGGTGCGCGCGGGCGCGCTGCAGACCGGGCGCGACCGGCTCGAGCACGACCCAGCGGTCCGCGACCACGACGTGTTCCAGTGGCGGACCCACGACCTGCTCGGCGACCACCGTTATGAGTCGGTCCCGATGCTGGTCGACGGCAAGCCGCTGGCACTGCGCGACTTCTGGCCGATCCTCGGCCAGGACACCGAGACGGTGCTGGCCGACGAGCTGGGGATGACCGCGGACGAGATCGGGGAGCTGCACAAGAAGGGTGCCATCTGGCCCGCCGACCTCGCCCGGCCCGAGTACCGGGACCACAGCGGCGTCAGCGCGGGCACGGGAGCTGCCAGTACGGTGCCGGCTGGCGGGTCACCGCACGGCCAGGCGGCAGGCGCCCGGCCGGTGGACGCGCCGCTGGCCGGGACGGTGGTGATCGAACTCGACGACGGTTACGCCGGCTACGCCGGCAAGATCCTGACCGACTTCGGCGCCCGGGTGATCAAGGTGGAGCCGCCGGGCGGGTCAGCCCAGCGCCGGGCGACGCCGCTGTACCAGGCGGCCGGAGGCAAATTCTGGAGTATCCCGTTCGCCTACTACAACGCGGGCAAGGAGTCGGTCACCCTCGACCTGACCGACCCAGCCGGGGTCGCCGGCCTGGAGCGGCTCGTCGGCCAGGCCGACGTGCTGCTGGACGGGCTCGGGGCGGGTGCCGCGCAGCGGCTCGGGCTGACCGATCAGCGGCTCGCGGAGCTGCGGCCGGGCCTGGTCTACGCCTCGGTCAGTCCCTTCGGCCAGACCGGGCCGTGGCGCGACTACGGCACCTCGGACATCATCGCGCTCACCCTCGGCGGGGTCACCGGGCAGTGCGGCTACGACTCGGTCAACGGCCGGCCGAGCCAGGCGGTCAGCCCCGCCGGCGGGCAGTCGCGGCACATCGTCGGGGTGCTGGCGGCCACCGCCGTGCTGTCGGCCATGGCCGATCGCCCTGCGGCGGGCGTGCTGTCGCTCGACCTGTCGATGCACGACGCGGTGGCCGTGTCGACCGAGTCCTACGTCTCCATGTGGGAGTTCGGCCGCCTCGAGGGGTTCCGGCATACCGCTCAGCACGCGAGCGCCGAGTTCACCCCGCCGGCGTGGCAGTTCCGCTGCTCGGACGGGGCCTACGTCTGCGCGCTGACCCTGTACCTGAACGACCGCCGGTTCGCCGCCCTGCTCAACATGTTCGACACCCACGGCTTCGAGCATCACCTGCACGGCGAGCGCTTCGCCTCAACCGGGCAGCGGCAGCCGCTGATGCAGCACATCGTGGACGCGATCGCCGGCTTCTGCCGCCACCACCCCGCCCAGTTCATCTTCGACGAGGCCCAGGCGCGCCAGCTGCCGTGGTCCAAGGTGCGCTCACCCGATGAAGTGGCGGCCGATCCCCACCTGCACACCCGCGGGTTCTACCAGCCCCTGGAGCTCTTCCCGGACGAGCGGGTGGCGTGGCCAGGACTGCCCTGGCAGGGCCTGCCCTCGGCCCTGCTCCACCCCGGCGAAGGCCGCCGGACCCGGATCCCCCAGCCGGGTGAGGACACCGAGCGCGTGCTCGGCGAGCTCCCGCCCCGCTGACGGCACCAGACACCAGACAGATCGGGAGAACAACATGAGTATCGACGTAGCCTCCCCGCGGCGCCCGGTGATCGCCGGGCTGGGGATCACCGACATGTCCAAGCGGGTCTACGGCAAGACTTCGGCCCAGTTCGCGGCCGACGCGATCCGGCTGGCGGCGGCCGACGCCGGGATCGCCGTCTCCGACGTCGGCGGCCTGCTGATCAACGCCGGCATCGGCCGCGACCTCGGCCTCAGCCTGGCCGCCGACCTGCAGATGCGGGACCTGCGGATGCTGTCGGAGATCCAGGCCTACGGGTCGTCGGCTGGCGCGATGATCCAGTACGCCTCGATGGCGGTGATGTCCGGCATGGTCGACATCGTCGCCTGCGTCTTCGGCGACGCGCCGCTGCAGCCGAACCTGGGGGCCGGATCGGGCGCCTACGGCGGCCTCGGCCGCGGGGTCACCGGCTTCACCGGCCTGTCGTCGGCGGCCGGGATCAACAGCGCTCCCACCCTGTACGCGCTGGCCGCCAGCCGGCACATGGCCCGCTTCGGTACCACCAGTGAGCAGCTCGGGGCGGTCGCCGTCTCCTCGCGGGCCTGGGCCCAGAAGAACCCGCTGGCGCAGATGCGCGAGCCGCTGACGCTGCAGGACCACCAGTCGTCGCGGATGATCACCGAGCCGTTCCACCTGTTCGACTGCTGCCTGGTCAGCAACGGCGCCATCGCCGTGATCGTCACCAGCGCCGACCGGGCGACGGGGATGCGGCAGCCGGCCGTGCACGTGCTCGGCTGGGCGCAGACCCACCCCGGCTACCCGTGGGAGCGCGGCAGCGACTTCGGCATCGTCTCCGGCGCCGCCATCGCCGGCCCGGAGGCACTGAAGATGGCCGAGCTGTCGATCGGCGACGTGGACGTGGCCGAGATCTACGACTGCTTCACCTTCACCACGCTGATCTCGCTGGAGGACTACGGGTTCTGCGGCAAGGGTGAGGGCGGTGAGTTCGTCGCCTCGGGGGCGCTCGGGCCGGGCGGGAGCTGCCCGGTCAACACCGGCGGGGGGCAGCTGTCGTCCTACTACATGTGGGGCATGACGCCGCTGTCGGAAGCCATCATCCAGTCCCGCGGCCAGGGCGGCGACCGCCAGGTCGCCAAGCACGACGTGGTGCTGGTCAGTGGCAACGGCGGCACCCTGCAACACCACTCGACCCTGATCCTCAGCCCCCACGCGCACAGCTGAACCAAAGGAGAATCCGACATGCCAGTCAATGCCCTGCACCGGGATGCTCAGTCGGCCGAGTTCTTCGACGCGACCGCGGAAGGCCGCCTGCTGCTGCGCAAGTGCGACAACTGCGGCCATATCAGTGAACCGCGCACGGAAATGTGCCCGCAGTGCGCCGCCACCACGTTGTCGTGGACGCCCAGCGCGGGCAAGGGGTCCATCACCGCCTATGGTGTCGTCAACCGGCGGTCGGGCGAGGGGCAGGCCCGTATCCCGGTCGCCATCGTCGAGCTGGACGAGGGCCCGTGGCTGTCCACTCAGATCGTCGACTCCGACCCGGACGCGGCTCACGTCGGCAGCCGGGTTGAGCTGACCTTCGAACGGCCGGACAGCAGCGAGGCGGTGCCGGTCTTCCGGCTGGCCGGGGCATAACCGCCGCCGGCAGGCGGGCGGCGGTTATGCCGCTGCCCGCCAGCGTGGGCTTACGGGTGGTCGTGCCGTTCTTTAACGCTCGACAGAAAGGCCATCCATGCCTCCGCGAGAGTGTCCAGTACCTTCTCGCGGTCGAACGGGACTTGGCGCACATACAAATCCAGATAGGTGCCCCACGGCGCCATGAGGATGCGGGCGATGATCCGGCCTTCGTCTAGGTCCAGAGTCGGTATCGCGTCATGCAAGCTTTTCGCTAGTTCATCACTCTGCTGGTCGCCCCGGCGGTCCAGGACTTCCTGCACTCCCGGTTCCAGGCGGGCGGCGGCGAAGAGCGGTGCGACTAGATCCCGGACCTTTGACCACTCATCCATAGAATGCGCCAGCCACTGGCGAACGCGCATGAAAGACGGGTTTTGGACGATAGTCCCGAGGTTGTCGTACATTTGCCGGTAATGAGTGGCGCTGCGTTCGAGCATCTCCGGCAGCACGTCGGCCTTCGAGGAGAAGTGCAGGTAGAACGTGGACCGCGTAGTCCCGGCGATCTCCACGATGTCGTCGACTGTCGCACGAAAGAACCCGCGTTCCGCGAACACCGCAATCGCGGCGTCGATGAGGCGCGTGCGGGTAATTTGCCGCTGCTCTACCCGCATAGTTCCGCGCGCGGGGCGCCGGTTCGCTGTAATGGCTGAGAACACCCTTCAAGGGGCAATCTGTCGAGACTCTAATAGCATATCGCTTGGCCCGCGGATATGCATCATTTCGGCGCTGGACGTCATATCGGGGCTCAGCGGACACGCCTGGCGCCTATCAACGCGTTCACACGCTCACGGCCTGAGCCGTTCGGTCCGCGACCGGGCGTCGAAGGTGCGCCGGCCGCTGGTCCTGATGCCGGGCCGCCGGTCCTGATGCCGGGGCGATGGCCCGTGGCGCGCCGTCGGCCCGCCCACGGCCGTCCGGGTGGCGTCCCCGGTGGGTCACGGCGCCGGGCGGCGCCGCCCGGCCTTCATGCTGATCGAACAAGAGCGCATCCGTTCGACCGTAACGGCGAGAAAGAGGCGCGGTAATGCAGATTCGCTCGAGTTTTTAAGGTAGCCACAGTGTCTTGTCAAGAGTCACAATGTGCATCTAATCTGAGTGCAGTGCGGGTTAAACGTGTGGCGGAGACGCCAAATAGCAGCGATGATGTCCCGGCTCTGGTTGCCCAGCCGACGCATTCGGCAACCCGGGCGGGTCACCATCCCTCGAAGGCGGGAGGGTCTTAAGTAACGGGCGGGGTTTTCCTGCCCGACGGCCCGCACCGATCTCGTCCCCGCCATCCCGCGATGCCAGGACCCTGCCGCGCGGCCCCGCCGGTTTTCGGACCGGTCTTTTTATCGGTGCGAGCACACCGATCTCGGATGTGCGTCGGCATCCCCCTCAATGGGCCCATTAACTTGGGAAAAGGTGCAGGAATGACGGACTCGGATTTCAAGGGCAAGGTGGCCGTCGTCACCGGAGGAGGCTCCGGCATCGGCGCGGCGTCGGCGCTGTTGCTGGCCGAGCGGGGCGCGCAGGTGCTCATCGTGGGGCTGGACCAGACCGCGACCAGGCTGATGGCGGAAGAGATCGGCGACGCCGCCCGTGCGTTCACGGCCGACGTGACCCAGCCGGCCGACTGCGAAGCCATGGTCGCCGAGGCCATCAAGGTGTTCGGCCGCCTCGACGTGGCGGTCAACAGCGCCGGGATCCGCGGGCCGACGTGCCGGACGGCCGATTACCCGCTGGACGGGTGGGCCAATGTCGTCGCCGTCAACCTCTCCGGTGTCTTCTACTGCATGCGGGCCGAGATAACGCAGATGGTGACCGGTGGCGGCGGCGCCATCGTGAACGTGGGGTCATTCCTCAGCGGCGTCGGCTACGAGAGCGCGGTGGCGTACGTCTCGGCTAAGCACGGCGTGGTCGGCCTGACCAAGACGGCGGCGATCGAGTACGCCCGCCAGGGCATCCGGATCAACAGCGTCGGTTCCGGCTTCACCTACACACAGCTCATGACCAAGGCAAAGCCCAAGGTCATCGAGGCCCTAGCCGAGCGGCAGCCGCTCGGGAGGCTCGCTGACGCCAGTGAGGTGGCCGAGCTGGTCGCCTTCCTCGCCTCCGACCGGGCCTCGAACATCACCGGCTCCCATCACCTGGCCGACGGAGGTTACTCAGCGGAATAGGCCGGGGTCTCCGGCGGTACGCCGCGGAGCAGGTGGGCCAGGGTGTTGTGCAGGTGTACCGCCGTCGCCTGGACCGCGAGGGTCTCGTCCTGGTCGATGATCGCTGCGATGATAAGCAGCTGCTCGGGGGCGGACTCGCGCAGCCCGCGGGGGGCGCGCTGCCCGTAGCGCCGGATCCGTTCGAGCGGTCCGCGCAGGTCATGGAGCGCGTTGGCCAGGTAGACGCTGCCCGCGGCCTCATGAATGGCGGGGTAGAGCTGGTGGCCGACGGAGTAGGGATCCTCATCGTCGCGGTAGCCGGTTCCGGCGATTCCCTGCAGGACGTCCTTCCGCAGCGCCTCGAAGACGCTGGGATCGCGGCGGCGGGCGGCCAGCCGGGCGGCCTGCGTCTCCAGGGCCTCCCTGAGCTCGTACAGGTCGCGGATGTTGTCCGGCGATACCGCCGAGACCGTCGCCGTGCGGCCGCCGTCGGTGCTGACCAGCCCCTCCGCGGTCAGGCGGAGCAGCGCCTCGCGGACAGGGGTCCGGGACACGCCGAGGCGCTCGGCTAGTTCCACCTCCCCGAGCGAGGCTCCAGGCTGCAGGCGCCACTGGATGATGTCCTCGCGCAGGCGTTCGTAGGCGATCTCGCTAGAGCGCATGGCACTCATGGTATTGCTACCGGAAGTTGACTCCGATTGAAGTTGACCCGGATTCACCTGCCCTCGCGTGCAGGACGGCCGCACCGTGTGGTCTGCCCCGATAGGATCAGGGGCGTGAATCCGCGACTCGTGCTGCCCCGGCTGGGGCGCCTCGCCGGCGAGAACAAGCTGTTCAGCTGGGCGCTCGCGGGTGGCCTGGTGCTGCGGCTGCTGGCGATGGTCGGCTACCCGGGGGCGCTGTGGTTCGCGGGTGACTCCTACGTCTACCTCGGCGCCGCGCTGCGCCCGCAGCCGAACCTGTCGAAGTCGACCGGCTACTCGCTGTTCCTTCGCCTGCTGCTCCCGTTCCACTCGCTGACGCTGGTCACGGCGCTGCAGCACCTGATGGGGCTCGCGGTCGCGGTGCTCATCTACGTGCTGCTGCGCCGGGCCCGCGTATCCAAGACCTGGGCCGCCATCGCGACCGTGCCCCAGTTGTTCGACGGGTACATCATCGAAGACGAGCACCTGGTCATGGCGGAGACAGTGTTCACCTTCTGCCTGATGGTGGCCATCGCACTGCTGCTGTGGCGGCCGGAGCGGGTCCGCTGGTGGGTGGCGGTGATCGCCGGGCTGCTGGTCGGGTACGCGGTGATCGTCCGCACCCAGGGCGCGATCATGCTCGCGGTGCTCCCGCTGTTCCTGCTGCTGCGCGGCTGGTCCTGGAAGACGCTGCGGGGCTGGCTGGTCGCGATCGCCTTCGCGGTGGCGTCGCTGGTCCCAGTCGGCGGGTACATGGCCTGGTTCCACTCGCGGACCGGGCACTACGGGCTGACCATGTCGACCGGCTTCTACCTGTGGGGCCGGGTCTCTTCGTTCGCCGACTGCGCGCGGATCAAGCCGACCGGCCTGGAGGCTCAGGTCTGCCCGACCGAGCCGCTGGCTGACCGGAGCCCGCCCGGCAACTTCGTCTGGCACGCCCCCCAGGTGCACGCGGTCAAGGTCAACGGCAAGGTCTACGGCTCGCTGTACATGTACGACACCGGCGGTCCGGTCACCCCGGCCAACAACACGCTGCTGACCCACTTCGCCGAGCACGCGGTTGAGGCCCAGCCGCTGGACTACGTGAAGACGGTGTTCTTCAACACCATGCTGTCGTTCGGCTTCCCCCGGATCGCCTACCCGGGGGCCGGGACGACCTATTACTACAGCTTCCACCTGCACTACGTGACCTCGACCTACAACCTGCTGCCGCCCAGGAATCACTCCTGGATCTCGCCCATCGTGGTGCCGAAGAACTCGGCCTACGACGACTGGGTGAACTACGGTGGCCAGGCGCCCGGGGTCGTGCACAAGATCGCCGCGGTCCCGATCCTGGTCTACTCGCGGGTGGTGTTCACCTACGGCCCCCTGCTGGCGGTGATCTTCCTGGTCGGCCTGGGCGGTGTGCTGTCGCTGACCGCCCGGCGCCGCGAAGGGGCCGAGCCCGGCTCGTGGCGACGGCCGGCGGGGGCGCTGCGCTCGGTCCAGGCCAGCTCCGTCCGTCTGCACTGGGCCCCGCGCGGCACCACCATGCTGCCCTGGGTCACCGCGGTCCTGCTGATCGTCTTCCCGACCGCGATCGCCGACTTCGACTACCGCTACCTGCTGCCCGCGATCCCGTTCGCCTGTCTGGCGGCCGGGCTGTCGTTCGCCCCGCGGCGGACCGCCCCGGCCGAGCCGGCCGCCCCGGCTGGCATCGAGACGGCCGTGCCCGATCAGGTGGCGTAACGGTGAGTGCTGATTTCAGGATAACGGGCTTATAGCGGGATGAATCGTTAGCCGGCCTCCCCACGGGGTAGCCGCGCGGCCATGGAGGCGACTGAGCGAGGACGGCTGCTGTCGGGGCGTTACCGGCTGGAGACGGTCATTGGCCATGGCGGCATGGGTGTGGTCTGGCAGGGCCGTGACGAACTGCTGAACCGGGACGTGGCGGTCAAGGAGATCGTTTTCCCCCCGCACCTGAGCGAGCAGGAGCAGCAGCTCGCCTGCGACCGCGCGACCAGGGAGGCGCAGGTCGCCGCCCGGCTCAGTCACGTGAACGTGGTCCGGGTCTATGACATCGTGGAGGAAGACGGTCACCCGTGCATCGTCATGGAGCTCCTGCCGTACCAGTCGCTGGCCGAGCTGATGGCCGCCGAGGGCCCGCTGCCGCCAGCCCGGGCCGCCCGGATCGGGCTCGGGGTGCTGGCGGCGCTGCGCGCCGCGCACCGTGAAGGCATCCTGCACCGGGATGTGAAGCCCGCCAACATCTTGGTTGGGCCGGAGGGCCGGGTGGTGCTGACTGACTTCGGCATCGCCCGGGCAGCCGGCGTACCGACGCTCACCACCGACGGCACGGTGGTGGGCTCGCCCTCCTACATGGCACCGGAGCGGGCCCGGGGCGGGCAGCCGGGTGCGCCCGCGGACCTGTGGGGCCTGGGGGCCATGCTCTACGCCGCGGTCGAGGGGCGCCCTCCGTTCGAGCGCGACGGCGCGCTGGCCACCCTCACCGCCGTCGTTGCCGACGAGCCCGAGCCGCCGCGTCACGCTGGCCCGCTCGAGCCGGTGATCAGCGGGCTGCTGCGCAAAGACCCGGCCGAGCGCCTCGGCGCGAAGGAGGCCGAGCTCCTGCTGCGCGAGGCCGCGGCGGACGCTGACCCTGCAGACGCTGTCCCCCCGCCCCGGCCGGCGGGCGAGACCAGGTCCGGGCATCAGGCCGGCCCGGATACGCAACCAGCACCGGCGCCCGCCCTTACATCGCCGGCCGCGCCGCCGTCCGGGCCCGGGCTCAGCGACCCCGGCGCCCCACCCCAGGACGCCCCACCCCAGGACGCCGCACCCCAGGACGCGCCACCCCAGGACGCGCCACCCCAGGACGCCGGGGCCGAGCGGCCCGGCCGGCGTCACCCCCGCCGCCTTCCGGCTTTGCTCACGCTGGCCGTCCTGGCGGTGGCAGGGGTCATCGTGGCCGTGCTCGCCCTGAGCTCCTCCCCGCGCCCGTCGGCCACCCCACCCGTTGGCTCCAGGCCCTCGGCCTCCACGGGCAGCACCACCGCGACCACTCCGGCGGCCTCCCCTCCGGCCTCGCAGGCGGCCTCGGCCCCCTCCGCCGGCGGCGCGCGGACCGCCCCGGCGCAGGCGTCAGGACCGAGCACGGCGTCATCCGCGGCCGCCAGCGGCCCGGGCACCATGCCGGCCGGCTTCTACCGCTTCACCAACGCCACCGGCTTCTCCATCGGCGTGCCCGACGGCTGGGTGATCTCTCACGTGGGGCACTACGTGTACATCCGCGACCCGGGCAACGGCAACATCTTCCTGCTGATTGACCAGTCCGATCAGCCCAAGCCGGACCCGCTGGCCGACTGGCAGCAGCAGGCGGCCAACCGGGCCTCCAGCTACCCGGACTACCACCTGATCCGCCTGCAGTCGGTGAATTACCCGCAGGCTGAGAAGGCCGCCGACTGGGAGTTCACGTACGTGCGCGACGGGCTGCCGGTGCACATCCTGAATCGGAATGTGCTGGCGAACGCGACTCACGCCTACGCGCTCTACTGGTCCGCCCCGGTCAGCGACTGGAACGCCGAGTACCACTACTTCACCGAGTTCGCCGGCACCTTCCGCCCAGCGGCGGCGTAGCCGGCGTCAGGCCACCGGCGCTCAGGCGAGCACCGCTTCCGCCGCGGCGGCGGCCGCCAGCAGGGCCCAGTCGCCGCCGCGCCGCCCGGCCAGCTGCAGCCCGGCGGGCAGCCCGGCCACCGGGACCGGGAGCGACAGGGCCGGGTGCCCGGTCAGGTTGTAGGGGCCGGTGAAGCGGCCCTCGCCCGAGTCCTCGCCCACCCCGAACGGGGGGTCTTCCTCCGGCGCCTGGAACCCGACGGTCGGCCCGGCCAGGACGTCGACCCCGGTTAGGCTCTCGTCGACGGCGGCGGCGAACACCGCCCGCTGGTCCAGCGCCCGGTGGTACTGCTCGTCGCTGACGGTGGCGCCGTACTCGATCAGCGCCCGCGTCCCGGCGGCGTAGCGACTGGTGTCGCGGCCGCCGTGCACGGCGGCGGCCTCCCGGGCGACAATCACCGTCAGCACGTCGCCCCACCCGGCCAGGTCCGCCAGCCAGGCCGAGCTCAGCTCCCTGACCTCCCAGCCTGCCGCTCGCAGCTGGTCCAGGGCGCCGGTCACGGCCGCCCGGACCTCCGGGGTGACCGACGGGTCGGCCAGCTGGGCGGCCAGGACCCCGACGGCATACGGCCGGGACCCGGGGTAGGCGGGTGGTTCCTCGCCCGCCAGCACGCCGAGCAGGCGGGCGGCCCCGGCCACGGTCGCGGTCAGCGTCCCCACGTGGTCGCAGGAAGGCGACAGCGGGAATACCCCGGCCACCGGAACCGCGCCGTAGGTCGGCTTGAGGCCGACCACGCCGCAGTAGGCGGCCGGGATCCGGATCGAGCCGCCCGTGTCGGTCCCCAGGGCCAGCTCGCACACGCCCGCCGCGACGAGCGCGGCCGATCCGCCGGAGGAGCCGCCCGAGGTGCGGGACGGGTCGTGCGGGTTGCGGGTGTCGCCGACCTCCGGGTGCGCGAACCCAGCCGCGTACTCCAGGCACTGGGTGACCGCGAACACCTCGGCCCCGGCGGCGCGCAGCCGCTGCACCACGGGCGCGTCGGCCGGGGCGGGGGCCGGGTCACTGGCGGGGCTTCCGCACCGGGTTGGCACGCCCGCCACCGCGATGATGTCCTTGACCGCGACCGGCTCCCCGGCCAGCGGCCCGGTGGCCGTCCGGGCGGCCACCGGGACGGCCGCGGCGACCGCGTTGAGCGGCCGGCCGAGCCGCTCGAGCCGCTCGTAGGCGGCCAGCAGGTCAAGATTGCGGCTGGAGGCGGAACGCTGCCCGGCCGCGACGGCGCGGGTCAGCTCGCTCACCCGCCCGGCCACGGGCCCGTCCGGTTCGGCCTCGAGCGCCGTCATCAGGGGAGCCAGGTCCGGGTTGGCCGTCAGGGAGGCGGCCGGGCGGCCGCTCAGCGCCGCCAGCGCCACTACGGGCGCCCCCGGCGACCCGGGACCGGGGGACTCGGCGCTTGTCACGTGGGACCGGGACCGGGGGAGATGTGCCGCATAGGGGGCAACGTTACCGTCCGCTTGACACAGGCCGATGGCCGGCCAGTTGATGGTCTCCGGTGCGATCAGGGCTGGGCGCGGTGGCGGTGCGCGGCTTCGGTGACCTGGAAGCGGTCGTCATGGAACGGGTCTGGGCGGGTCGCGGCCGCGCTGCCCCCGCTGCTCAGCTTTTTCGCGGGCTAGGTCCGCGTCCGGGCCCCAGCCCGGACGAACGCGATGCGACGCATCCGCTCGCCCGCCGGAACAGTCTCCCGCACAACGGGACAAAAGATCCTGGTCGGTGGCTTTCCCCAGGTCAGGATGCCATGATGACCCCGAAGACCAGGGGGAGGTCGGGTAGGGATGACATCTGAGGCGGTACCTGAGGCGGCAATACGCCGCGCCCACATGGTGGGCAGCGTGCCCGAGCCGACGGCGGACGAGGCCATGCGGGTCACGATGGAACAGCTCGGGCCGGAGCTTGACTACCTGCCCGACGGGGAGACCGGCGACCGGCGCAACTGGGTGATCAGCATGATCGAGGGCTTCCGGGGCCACCCGGACCTGCGGCTGACCAAGGAAGGCGACTGGTCCGACTATGACAAGCTGCCCCGCTTCGCCGTCCGGCCGGGTCACCGGCTGTACGGTGCCGCCATCGACCTCGGGATCACCGAGGCCGCCCGGGGGGCGCTGCCCGCGTTCCGCGCCGCCCAGCAGGCGGGCCGCCCGGACTTGCTCTTCCAGGTCGGCATCCCCGGTGACATCGACCTGGCGCTGTTCACCTTCGGCCCGTCCGGCCCGCTGCGCCGCCTGCGCCCGTTTACCGAGGCCCTCGCCACGGTCATGCACCAGGTCCACCACCAGTACGCGGGCGACGTGCTGTTCCAGGTCGAGGTCCCGGTCGAGCAGGTGCTGGTGGGCCGGGCACCCGCCGCAGCCCGCCCGGCCCTGGCGCGCTTGCTCGCCCGGCGCGTCGCCGCACTCGCCCTGGGTGCCCCGGCCGGGGCACGGTTCGGCGTCCACCTGTGCCTGGGTGACATGAACCACCGGGCCCTGGGCCAGGTCACCGACGCGTCGCCGCTGGTGCTGCTGGCCAGCGCCATCGCCGCCCGCTGGCCCGCCGGGCGCTCACTGCGCTATGTACACGCCCCGCTGGCGGCGGCTGACGACCCGCCGTCGACCAGTCCCGCCTTCTACGCCCCGCTGGCAGACTTGGAGCTGGATCCGGGCGTTCGCTTCGTCGCCGGATTCGCGCATGAGGATCAGGACGCGCTGACTCAGTTCCGGGTGCGCCAGATGATCGAGGATGCCATTGGGTACCCGGTCGACGTGTCGACCAGCTGCGGGCTCGGCCGGCGGACACCCGCGGCGGCCCGGGCCGCGATGGGCCGCATCAAGCTCCTGCTCTCCGACCAGGCCCCGTCTTCGGTCGGATAACAGCAACTCGGCCGCGGGTGACAGCGGTGGGGGTGACGGGCTGACGCATCCGCGAACCAGCTAGCGTGGTGCGGGGATGACCGACGACATCGACGCGCTGTTCACCCGGGCCGGGTGCACCGGGCAACTGTGCGTGCAGTCGCTCGACGGCACCCGTGCGGTCGAGGTTAGGGCGGACGTGCCCGCCGTCAGCGCCTCGGTTTTCAAGGTCCTCGTCGCGCTGGTAGCCGCGACCGGATTCGCCAACGGCGCCGTGGACCCGGCCGAACGGGTCCTCCTGGCCGGCGCTGACCCGGTCCCCGGCCCGGTCGGCTTCTCCCTGTACCGGGGTGACGTCGAGATGGCGCTCGGTGACCTGCTCGTCCCCATGATGACGATCAGCGACAACGTGGCGACCGATGCCCTGCTGAGCCGGATCGGCGTCGCCGCCGTCAACCAGCGCGCGGCCGAGCTCGGGCTGGCCAGCACGGTGATCACCAGCGACCTGCGGACAATGATCGACTCGCTCGGCCAGCACGCTGGCTTCGCCGGGTGGAACGCGATGTGGGAGTGGCATCAGAACACCGGCGACCGGGCGGCGGCGGCCGCCCTCGGCCCCCGGCTGCTGAGCGCGGACGCGCTCAGCCCGGCCCGCGGATTCCGCACCACGCCCCGCGACATGACCACGCTGCTGCGGCTGATCTGGACCGACCGGGCCTGCCGGCCCCGGGCTTGTGACCGCGTCCGTCAGGTGATGCGCCGCCAGCTCACCCGGAACCGCCTGGCGGCCGGCTTCGGCCCGCCCGCCCGGGTCGCGGCCAAGAGCGGCGGCCTCCTCGGCGTGGTCCGCAACGAGGTCGGCGTCATCGAGTACCCCGGCGCTGACGTCTACGCGGCGGCCGTGTTCACACGGGCCGAGCAGGACAGCGATGAACGTCTGGTCAACGCGGCCATCGGCGCGGCCGCGGCAACTGCCGTCGGAAGGCTGCGGACCGGGCCTTAGAACGGGTAGCGGTACGGGCCCTGGGTGTACGTGCGGCCGCTGGGGGTTGTCCACTGG
The DNA here is from genome assembly GCA_963795335.1 of uncultured Actinomycetota bacterium. Classification (GTDB taxonomy): domain Bacteria; phylum Actinomycetota; class Actinomycetes; order Streptosporangiales; family Streptosporangiaceae; genus Trebonia. The sequence continues at coordinate 5,271 of CAWCHI010000019.1, read as the reverse complement.
TGCCAGCCCGGCGCCGGCTGAACGACGTCCCATCCCTTCGCCTGCTTGACCTGGTGACACTGGCGGCTGCGGGCCCCTGCGTTGCACGTGCAGGTCCGGCCGCCCAGGTGGTAGGGCACCGCATGCTCGAAGTCCGACTCCCGGGCATGCCGCGAACAGGTGGGGAAGGTGCAGGTGTAGTCGCGGACCTGAACCAGGTGACGCAGGGTGTCATTGGGCTGGTAGGCGTGCGATTCGTGCCGGTGGTCGCAGTCGAGCAGCGGCACTGGCTCCAGATCGACGATTCGTCTGCTCCCGGTGGGAAGGGTGATCGCCCACCGGCCGTAGCCTCCCTGCGGTCCCGGATCGGCCATCCGGGCGAATGACCAGCCCGGCGGCCCGGTGGCCGCCTCGGCCAGCGCGGCCAGTCCGTCCAGGCATGCGGCGGCGATCGTCAGGTTCACCCGGGCCTGGCAGCGCCAGGGCCGCCCGGCTGCTGGACGCGGCAGGCGTCCTGATGCACCCGTGACCAAGCGCGATGCCGCCCGGGCCAGTGACCGTGACGCACAGCAGGGTGGCGGCACTGCGGGCCGCCACGGTGGCCAGGTCCCGGCAGAGGGCCGGGTCAAGCGGCCCGAGGCCATGGCCCTCGCCCGGCCGCTCGGCCAGGCCGAGCAAAGTCGCCAGCGGCACAATCAGGTCGGCCGGACGATGCAGAGGCTCCGGACCGTGTCGCCGGCGGCAGGCGCGAGGCTGGCCGAGCCGGAGGGACGGGGGAGGGGGCCGACGGGACCGGCCTCAGGAGGATCTGGCCGGGCCGGGCCGTGGTCGTCCGGGCCGGGGTCGTCCGGGCCGGAGCCGTCCGGCCGTGGTCGTCGCGGCCGGTGTCCGGTGCCTGCCGGGCGCTGGCCGGAACGGGGCCGTCGGATTCCCCCAGCGCCGGCCGCGAGGCACGGGCGAGCCGGGCATCCGCGCTGACCCCGTTGAGCAGGTCCAGGTAGGCCATGACGCGGAACTGGTCCATCCGGGTGTCGTCGGGGAACAGGCCGGACTGCTGGTAAGTGGTCGCCCGGGCGCAGACGCTGGCGTGCGCGGCGAGCGTCTCGTCGGTCGGCATGTCCCGCCCGGACAGGGCCGCGGCCCCGGACTCCTCGCGGAACATCTGCACCCGGGACCGGCTCCGCTCAGCCTCCTGACGGCGCCGGGTGGCCGACTCGGGGTCGACCGTTACCGAGGCCTGGACCGCCAGCTTCTGTGCCTGTCCGTAGGTCAGGCCGGGGAGTTCGGGAACGATCATTGCCTCGGCCCGCGCGGCGTCCTCGTCCGACAGGAGGTGCAGCGGTTCGCACACCGCCCTGGCCTTGGCGCAGGTGAGGTCTCCGTTCGCGAGCAGCTCGCCGACGCCGGGGAAGCGGGCCGCCAGGTCCCAGGCGAACCACATCAGCCGGTCGGCGGAGACGGCCGGCATCGACAGCGCCAGCGCGACCTCGTGCGTAAGCGACTTGGTCCAGCCCTCCGGCAGGTCGCCGCGGTATCCGCCGCCCGGCAGGGGCTGGTCGTCCGCGCGGATCAGCGCCCGCAGGACGCCCAGCTTCCCGGCCGCTGCCCACGACTCCAGTGCCTGCCACTGGCGCAGCACGCCGAGCATCTCGTCGCGGGACGCGCCCGGGCAGCGCCAGCCGCCCCCGGCCGCGGCCTCCAGCGCCGCCGCCAGGGCGGACGATGGCGGACAGGAATCCCACGGCTCACCGACGGCGAACCCGGCCACGTCATGGGCACGGCCGGACGGGTGCGAACCGGGCGCGTGGCCGGTCCCGCCGTCACCCTCCGGTCGCCAGCCCACTGACACCACGCTCCGTTCGATTAAAGGTTATCGATGAGTTACACATCGAATTCAATCACGAAATCAATGATCATCGAGCAAAATCGATATGACGTTAGCGCTACTGTTTCCTTACCTGTGCCGGATCTTCTGACGACACCGTCCGCACCCGGCCACGTCATGCGCAGCCGGCCAACCAGCGCTAGGACCGACGCGGGCTTGGACCTTGACCCGTTCCCCGGGACCGGGCTGACGATAGCCCCATGGCTACGTTGTCAGCGCCCCGCCCGCTGCGCGTCACGGCCGACGGCGCCGTCCTCGCCGCGACCGCCGGCGGTGGCGAGGGCCCGCCGCTGGTCCTGCTCAACGGTGCCTTCGGCACCCAGCGCGACTGGCGTGGCGTCACCCGGCTGCTTGGCTCCCGCTACCGCTGGCTGAGCTACGACGCCCGCGGCCGCGGGCGCTCGGCCGCCGCCGCGCACTACTCCCTGGCCGCCGACCAGGCCGACCTGACCGCCGTCCTCGACCAGCCGGATCCCACCCACAGGCCGATCCTCGTCGGGTGGTCCTACGGAGCCGTCCTCGCGGTCCGCCACGCCGCCCGGCACCCGGCCGACGTCGCCGGCCTGGTCCTCGTCGACGGGGCATTCCCGGTCTCGCTGCTGACCGACGACGACAAGGCGCGCGCCCGGCGTGGACTTCCGCCGGATGGGGCCGCTCATGCGGGTGATGGCCGCCTTCGGCCGCTCCGCCCGGATGACCCCCGACCAGGCGGCCGACCTCACCTTCGAGCTCGACGAGATCGCCGCCACCCTCGGGGCCGACTACGACGCAGTCACCGCCCCGGTCGACTTCGTCGTCGGCTCCGGGCGGCACGCCGGCAGCACCGCGGAGCAGTGCCAGGCGATGCGGGACTCGGTCCCGCCGCTGGCCGCGTCGCATCCCACCGTCAACGTGTTCGCGACGGTCCCGGCCAGCCACACGCAGATCCTCGCCCGGCATCCCGACCGGGTTGCCGCCGCCGTGGACGACGTCGCCCGGCGGGCCGGGCTGGCGGTGTAACCAGTGGGCCGGGCTCACGACCGGACCGGGTGAGCGCTACCGGTCGTGCCCCGGATGGCACCTCCTCGAGGCCGTAGCAGGCGAATCGGACCGAGTTCCGGCCAGCAGCCCGGCGGCCGTCCGACGGGGCTAGCTGGGGCGGGCGGTGACGGTGATCTGCGAGGCGCCCGCCGTCGCGTCGATGTCGAACCCGCTCACCCCGGGCGCCCAGCCCGGGGTGGTGAACACCGACCCGCCGGCCACTCCAGTGTGCTGCTGCCCCTCCAGGGAAAGCTCGCTCGCGCCGCCGCCCGCGGTCACCCGGGCCGGAATGCCGGCCGGCAGGCTGAGCTGGAAGTCGCTCGCCCCGCCGACCATCTGCACCGGCACGCTGCCGTGCGGCCGCGGCAGGGCCACGCTGATCAGGCTGGAGCCCGCGTTGAAGGCGATGCCCGACACCTGCCCGCCCCGCAGGTCGACGTCGGTCCTGGTGCTGCCCCCGTCCAGGTCGAGCTGCCAGCCGACGGCGGCGTTGAGGGTGATGGTGACGGCGGCCGCGTTCGGGGCCGACAGCTGGACGAGCTCGGCGCCGCCGGTCCCGTCCGGGTTGGACGCGGTCAGCTGCGGGGCCGGCGCGCTGGCCGGGGTGACGACCTTCAGCAGCGGCCCGCCCGGGCCGAAGTCGGCCATGCCGATGGTGAGCACGGTGGTGCCGCTGAGCACGTCCAGACTGGCGCGGGTGCGCCCGCCGGCCGTCAGGCTCGCGGTGTGTGCGGTCGCGGCCGGCGCGCTGGCGGGGCCGGACTGCCGCGGGGGCGCCGACGAGCAGGCCGCCAGGCCCGCCGCCGCGAACGCGGCGACCGCCAGCCCGGTTCCGAGCCGTAGCACCGGACGCTTCACCGTCATCACCGCAACCTCCAGCGCTGCCACAGCGACCACCGGCCAGCTTCGCCCGACAAGCCGGACGAACGCCTCAACTCTGCCCTGACCAACGGCAACCATGCCACGGACGCGCCGCCGTGGACACGGGAATTGGCCGAACGGGAGCCGGGTGCCCCCGTTCGGTATGACCATCTCGTCCAGCGCGGTGGCCAGCGGGCGACCGGAGGGCAGCCCTCCGCCTGCCGCCGGCCGCGCCCTCGGCTACAGGCGCTCGGCGATCGCGATCGGCGGCAGGTCGGCGCCGAGGCGCAGGCGTTCGAGGAACAGCACGATGGTCGCGGCGGTGGTGCGATGGGTGATGTCGTTGAACGCGTCGTGCCGGCCGTCGACTATGGTGACCAGCTCGGCCCGCGGGGCGGCGACGTACTGGGCGCGGGCGGCCCGCACCGGGCTGACCGGGTCGGCGGCGCCGTGCAGCCCGAGCACCGGGACGCTGACCGCGGACAGCTCAGCCGCCTCCAGCCAGCCGTCCGGCACCGGCTCGTACAGCGCGCCGCGGCGGAGGATCGGCCCGGACAGGCGCCCCTGATGGGTCGGACAGGCGGTCCGGGCCGTGAGTTCGGCCTCCCACGAGTCGTCCGGCACCGCGCCGGGCGACTGTGCGGGGCCGGCGCATTCGCCCCCGCCCCCGCCCGCGTCGGCAGCCCGGCCAGGACCAGGGCGTCCACTGCGGCCCGGCCCGAGGCAACCAGCGACACCGCGAACAGCGCGCCGGTGTCCGACCCCGCCAGCACCAGCGGCCGCGGGCCATCGCGCAGGTCCTCGACCTGTTTGGTGGCGGCGTCCGGGTCGTCGACCGGGCTGGTGACCGCGTGCACCCGGTAGGCGTCGACCGCCAGCCGCCGCCCGAACCGCTCGTAGACCTCGGGCTGCTCGCCCCGGCCGGGCAGGACGATGACCGTCCCGCGCGGGTTGAGGCCCTCCGGCTCAGTCCAGCTGACGACGGGGCAGGGCGTTGCTGGCTGGGTCATGCGCTGGCTTCCTCGCTCCGGAGGGGATGCTCGGTTATGCCGACGACATTAATAGGGAAACCCGGCGCCCGTCGAATGGCAGTATCCTGTCGGCGGGTGAGTCGGCCGGGCGGCCGCGCCGGGCCTAGGCCCGGTGAGGAAGGTCCGGGCTCCACAGGGCAGGGTGGTCGGTAACGCCGACCCGGGGTGACCCGCGGGACAGTGCCACAGAAAACAAACCGCCTCGGCGTTCCACGTGGGCGCCGAGGTAAGGGTGAAACGGTGGTGTAAGAGACCACCAGCGCCTCAGGTGACTGAAGCGGCTAGGTAAACCCCACCCGGAGCAAGGTCAAGAAGGGCCCGCGCCGCACGGTGCAGGCCTGCGCGAGCGTTTGAGGGCGGCCCGCCCGAGTTCGCGGGTAGACCGCACGAGGCTGCCGGCAACGGCAGTCCTAGATGGATGACCGCCGCGTCGCGTTCGCGCGACGGCACAGAACCCGGCCTACAGGCAGGCTCACCCCCTTACGTGGCGCTGAC
>CAWCHI010000018.1:0-224606 GCA_963795335.1 uncultured Actinomycetota bacterium | reverse complement strand
CCCGGGGCTTGCCGCAAGCCCCCCCTCGTGACGCATAATCGCAGGCCGGGACCGGAACCAGCCAAACGGGGAGCTGGTCAGCGCCTGCCGCTGCACCCCCGCGCGAGCGTTGTTCCGGTCCGGGCGCGCCCCAGCGCGCCGCGGTTGTCAGCAACCTCAGATCGGAGCTGATTACGTGAATTCCCTGACCGCCAGCGCGTTCGACCTTCCCGATCGCCTCGCCGCCAAGGCCGACCCGGCGCTGATCGCCGGCGACGAGCAGCACTTCGCGGCCATCGCCGAGACCCTCGCGAACTCGATCGCCGACCTGACCGCCCGCCTCGACGACCGAGCGGCAGGCGCCCGGCGGCATCGGCCAGCAGGCGCTGGACCGGGACCTGGAGATCCACCGGCTGACCGCCCGGCTGCGCACCCTGCGCCGCTTCGGCCTGGACCTGTGCCTCGGGCGCATCGTCCGGGCGGACAACCCCGAGCCGGTCTACATCGGACGGCTCGGCCTCACCGACCGCGCAGGCCGCCGGCTGCTGATCGACTGGCGCTCCCCCGCGGCCGAGCCGTTCTTCGGCGCGACCCACGCCAACCCGATGGGCCTGGCCAGCCGCCGCCGCTACCGCTGGACCCGCGGCCGGATCAGCGACTACTGGGACGAGGTCTTCACTCCGGACGGCCTGGAGGGGCACGCCGCGCTCGACGACCAGTCCGCCTTCATCGCCAGCCTGGGCGGCAGCCGGTCCGACCGGATGCGCGACGTGCTCGGCACGATCGCGGCCGACCAGGACGCCGTGATCCGGGCCGGCTCGCGGGGCGCGCTCGTCGTCGACGGCGGGCCGGGCACCGGGAAGACCGTCGTCGCCCTGCACCGGACCGCCTACCTGCTGTACTCCGACCCCCGGCTCGGCCACCACCGGGGCGGCGTGCTGTTCGTCGGCCCGCACCAGCCCTATCTGGCCTACGTCGCCGACGTGCTCCCCAGCCTCGGCGAGGAGGGCGTGCAGACCTGCACGCTGCGCGATCTCGTGGCCGAGGGCGCGGCCGCAACGGCCGAGCGCGACCCGGAGGTGGCCCGGCTCAAGTCGTCGGCCGGCCTGGTGGAGGCGGTCGAGGCCGCCGTCCGGTTCTACGAGCAGCCGCCCGATCAGGAGCTGACGGTGGCGACCGACTGGGGCGACATCCGGCTGGAGGCGGCCGACTGGGCCGAGGCGTTCACGGCGGCCGAGCCCGGCACGCCGCACAACGACGGCCGGTACCTGATCTGGGACGAGCTGGTCGGCCTGCTGACGGACAAGGTCGAGGACGAGAACGTCCCGCCCGACCAGCTCCGGCGGTCGGTGCGGCAGAACGACGAGCTGCGCACCGCCTTCAGCCGGGCGTGGCCGGTGCTGGAGGCATCCGACCTCATCGGCGACCTCTGGTCTGTGCCCGCCTACCTCCGCCTGTGCGCGCCGTGGCTCACCCCGGATGAGATCCAGCGGCTGCAGCGCGCGGACCCGCAGGCCTGGACGGTGTCTGACCTGCCGCTGCTGGACGCCGCCCGGCAGCGCCTCGGCGATCCCGAGGCGACGCAGGCGGAACGCCGGCGGGCCGTCGCGGAGCGAGGCGAACGAGAGCGGGTAGCCCAGATCGTGGCCGACCTCGCCGCCACGGCGGGCGACCAGGCGGGCGACGAGTACGGCAGCGGGCCTGGTGACGATGTTCCGCCACGGAGACTTCGGCGCCCTGGTCGACCCGAGCTGGTCAGCACCGCGGCGGGCACGGACGGCACCGGGCCGGACCGGCTGGCCGGGCCCGTTCGCGCACATCGTGGTGGACGAGGCCCAGGAGCTGACCGACGCCGAATGGCAGATGCTGCTGCTGCGCTGCCCGTCGCGGAGCTTCACCATCGTCGGGGACCGGGCCCAGGCGCGGCACGGGTTCACCGACTCGTGGCCAGAGCGGCTCCGGCGGGCCGGAATCGACCAGGTCACCGTCGCCTCGCTCAGCATCAACTACCGCACGCCGGAAGAGGTGATGGCCGAAGCCGAGCCGGTCATCCGGGCCATCATCCCGGACGCCAACGTCCCCGTCTCGATCCGCCGCAGCGGCATCCCGGTGCTGCACGGCCCCGCCGCCGAGCTGGGCCCAGTCCTGGCGACGTGGCTCGCCGCGCACGCCGAAGGGGTCGCCTGCGTCATCGGCGACCCCGCCTTCCAGCCGACTGCCCCGCGTCCGCTCGCTGACCCCGGAACTGGCCAAGGGGCTCGAGTTCGACCTGGTCGTGCTGGTCAACCCGGGGCACTTCGGCCGCGGGCCAGGCGAAGCGGGGCCGCCAGCATCGAGGGCGCGGTCGACCGCTACGTGGCGATGACCCGGGCGACCCAGCGGCTGGTCATCCTGGAGTCGGAGGGCCGGCATGACCGAGCACGCGGTCGTGATCGCCGGCGGCGGGCCGACCGGCCTGATGCTGGCGGGCGAACTGGCGCTGGCCGGGACCGATGTCGCCGTGGTGGAGCGCCGCGAGACCCAGGAGCTGCTCGGCTCGCGCAGCCGGGGCCTGCACGCGCGCACCGTCGAGGTCCTCGATCAGCGCGGCATCGCCGAGCGGTTCCCCGAACGGGGGCGGACCGTGCCATTCCCCGGCTTCGCCGGGATCCGCGCTCGGCCATCGGCCGACCTGCCCAGCCGTCACGCGTACCTGCTCGCGCTGCCGCAGGCCGAGTTCGAGCGCATCCTGGCCGACTGGGTGGGCGAGCTGGAAGTACCGCTCTACCGCGGGCGGAGGTAACCGGCTTCGCCCAGGACGACGCCGGCGTCGACGTCGACTGTCCGGCGGCGGGTCGCTGCGGGCCCAGTACCTGGTCGGCTGCGACGGCGGCCGCAGCCTGGTGCGCAAGGCCGCCGGCATCGAGTTCCCCGGCTGGGACCCGACCATCAGCTCGCTGATCGCCGAGGTCGAGATGACCGGGGAGCCCCCGTGCGGCATCCGCCGCGACGAGAACGGCACCCAGGCTTCGGCCCGCTGGAGGACGGCGCGGCGGGTGCGGGTCGTGGTGAGCGAGCCGTACGTCGGGCAGACCGAGCGAGCCGACCCTGGCCGACCTCCGCCGCGCGCTCATCGCGGTGTGGGGAACCGACTTCGGGCTGCACAGCCCGACCTGGATCTCCCGCTTCACCGACATGACCCGGCAGGCGGCGGCCTACCGGGAGGGGCGGGTGCTGCTGGCCGGGGACGCCGCGCACGTGCACTACCCGGTCGGCGGGCAGGGCCTCAGCATCGGCGTGCAAGACGCGGTGAACCTGGGCTGGAAGCTGGCCCTGGTGGCCAGCGGCACCGTCGCCGGACAGCCTGCTCGACACCTACCAGGCCGAACGGCACCCGGTCGGCCGCCCGGGTGCTGCAGAACACGATGGCGCAGACCGCGCTCAGCCGGGCGACCCGCGGACCGACGCGCTCTGCGCGACCTGATGTCCGAGCTGCTGGGCGCTGGACGAGCCGCGCCGGCGGATCGCCGGGATGATCAGCGGCCTGGACATCCACTACGACCTCGGCGACGGGCACCCGCTGCTCGGACGGCGCATGCCCGATCTCGACCTGGTCACCGACGACGGCCCGGCCGCGGGTCTTCGCGCTGCTGCACGAGGCCCGGCCGGTGCTGCTCAACCTCGGCGCACCGGGCGCCTTCGACCTCGCGCCGCTGGGCGGACCGGGTCCGGCTGGTCGACGCGCCGCTACGACGGCCCGTGGGAGCTGCCGGTGCTCGGCGCTGTCGCCGCCCCGACGGCCGTGCTGATCCGCCCCGACGGCCACGTCGCCTGGGTCGGCGAACCGGCAACGAGGACGGTCTGGCCACGGCCCTGGCCACCTGGTTCGGGCCGCCCGCGGTCACCTAGCGCCCGCACGGCGGGCCGGGCCGGTCAGCAGGCTTCGCGGCCGGCGTCCACGTCCGCGTGCCCGATGTCCAGCTCGACCCGGTCGGCCGCGAAGCGGGTCAGGCCGGCCTGCAGCGGCGTCCCGTCGGTCAGGGTATCGAGCGAGCGCGTCACCAGCAGGACCGATCCGGCCACGAGCCCGAGGTCGGCCGCCTCGGCCGCCGTCGCGGGCCGCGCGCTGACCGTGGTCGCCGCGCGCACGTAGTCATCGATCCCCGCCGCCCGCAGGGCGGCCGTGATGGACCCGGTGGCGGTGAAGTGCCCGGCCAGCCCCGGCACCAGGTCGGCCACGAACCAGTGGGTGGCCCGCGAGAGCGCCCGGCCGTCCACCGTCTGCACCGTCTCCAGCCGCAGCCCGGCGCGCCCGTCGAGCAGGAGCCGGGCGGCGATATCCGGCGGCGGCGCCTCGACGGCCGACTCCAGCAGCCGCGGCGCGGCCCGGCCCCGGCGTCCCAGGCTGTCGCTGAGCCGGGTGCGCGCCCCGATCCGGTGCACCAGCACCGTGTGCTCGGTGACGAAGGTGCCGCTCCCGCGCCGGGCGACGACCAGGTGCTCGGCCGCGAGCGCGGCGACGGCCTGGCGGACGGTGTTGCGGTGCACGCCGAAACGCATCGCCAGCTCCCCCTCCGGGGGCAGCCTGGTGCCCGGCGGGCGCGCGCCGCGGATGATCTCCTGGCGCAGTTCGTCGGCGATGAGCCGCCAGGCGGAGTAGCCGCTGGGGGACCTGCCCTGCGTCGTCACGCCGCCCCCTGTCGGTGTCGGTCTGCTGCTTGTCGGCTGCGCGCTCGGTCTCTAGTCGCTGCCCGGCCCGGGCTGGCGCTCACGGGCGGACCGGGGGTACCGTAAAGTTGTCTAGATAACTGTACAACTTCTCGGGAGGCTGAGCGGCGCGTGACCGGACGCTTTGCGATCTACGCCATGCCGGGCACCGGGCCGGGCGACAGCCGCGGGACGGCCCTGCGCCACCGGGCGGAGCAATGGCTCGGGCGCAGTGTCACCGGGCACCCGGTCACCCCGGCCGTTCCGGACGGCTGGACCCGGGCGGCGGTCGACGCCATCACCGTGAACGCCCGCCGCTACGGCTTCCACGCCACCCTCAAGGCACCGTTCCGGCTCGCCGACGGGCACGCCCCCGGCGAACTCGACGAGGCGCTGGCCCGGTTCGCGGCCAGCTACCAGGCGGCCACGGTCCCCGCCCTGTCACTCGCGCGCCTCGGCCGCTTCTACGCCCTGGTCCCCGGGGCACCCGCCGCCCCCCTGTACGCCCTGGCCGACGTGGTGGTCACCGGCTTCGACCAGTTCCGGGCGCCGCCGTCCCCGGCGGAGACAACGCGGCGTAACCCGGCGTCGCTCACGCCGCGGCAACGGGAGCTGCTGGCAGCCTGGGGCTATCCCTACGTACTGGATGAGTTCCGCTTCCACCTGACCGTGACCGATCAGATCCCACCCGGACGCCAGGCCGCCGTGGAAAGCACCCTGACCCGCTGGTTCGCTCCCGACCTGGGCGCCACCGTGCCGGTAGACGCGCTGGCGCTGTTCACCGAGCCCACCGCCGGCGCACCGTTCGCCCTGCAGGCGGTCTACCCGCTACGGCCGGGCCCGGCCGCAGCTTCGCCCGACCAGACCCCGGCAGAAAGGCAGGGAACGCGGTGACACGCGAAACCGTCCTCGGCAACGCCCGCATCGTGCTGGCCGACGAGGTCGTGCACGGGTCGGTCCTCATCCGGGACGGGGTGATCGCCGAGATCAGCCCAGGCGGGAGCGCGGCCGGAGAAGACCTGGACGGCGACCACCTGCTGCCCGGCCTGGTCGAGCTGCACACCGATCACCTTGAGTACCACTTCGCGCCCCGGCCGGGGGTGCGCTGGGACCCGGTGCCCGCCGTCCTCTCCAGTGACGCGCAGCTGGCCGCGGCGGGCGCGACCACCGTGTTCGACGCGGTGCGGGTCGGGTCCGAGCCCGACAGCCTGTCGTCCGCCGGCACGTCCGCCCGCCTCCTGGCGGACTCGGTCGAGCTGGCGGGCGGCGCCGGGCTGCTCCGGGCCGACCATCTCATCCACGTGCGCTGCGAGGTGTCGGCCGAGGACTGCCTGGAAGCGTTCGAAGCATTCGGTGACGACCCGTACGTCCGGCTCGTGTCTGTCATGGACCACACCCCGGGTCAGCGCCAGTTCGCCGACATCGCGATGTTCAAGCGCTACTACATCGGCAAGGGCCGCACGACCGAGGCCGGGTTCGACGCCTTCGTCGCGCCCATGAGGGAACGGTCGGCCCGCTACGCCGACGTCCACCGCCGGGCGATCGCCCAGCTGGCCCGCGAACGGGGCATCACCCTCGCCACCCACGACGACGCTACCCCGGGTCACGTCGCCGAGTCGGCCGGACTGGGCGCGCGGATCTCCGAGTTCCCGACCACCACGGAGTCGGCCACGGCCGCCGCCGCCCACGGGCAGCAGATCGTCATGGGCGCGCCCAACATCGTCCGCGGCGGCAGCCAGTCCGGCAACGTCGCCGCGGCCGAGCTGCTCCGCCTCCGGCTGCTGCACATCCTGTCCTCCGACTACGTGCCCGCCAGCCCGCTCCAGGCGGTGTTCCAGCTGGCCGCCGACGAAACACTCGAACTGCCCGAAGGGGCCCGGCTGACCAGCGCCAACCCAGCCCGGGCGGTCGGCCTTGGTGACCGCGGTGCGATCGCCGCCGGCCTGCGGGCCGACCTGGTGCGGGTCCGCCCGCACGACCTGCCGGCTACCGAGGGGCATCCCCGCGGGCTGCGCGTGCCCGTCGTCCGGGCCGTCTACCGGCAGGGCCAGCGGGTCGCCTGACCGCTGCTGCCTCAGTCCGCCCGCAGCGTGCGCGGCAGGCCCAGGTAGGGGGCGACGGCCGTTTCGAAGTGGGTGACTTCGCGGATGCGGCCGCCCGAGGTGGCCACCACCACGACACCCGCCAGCCGCAGCAAGCCATTGCGCGGGTCGCGCACGTACTCGCCCCACGTGGGGCTCCGGCCGGACGTGGAGTGCTACCAGAGCTGCTCGAACGCCTGGGGCTGCTACGTGAACTCGAGCCTGCGCCAGGCGATCGCGTCGGTCGCGGCGTAGCGCGCGAGCCGCGCCACCCCGGCGCCCGGGCCGAAGAACTCGCGCCCGGGCGCCGGCCGCGCCACCATAGAGGAAGCTGACGTCGTCGCGGGAGGATCGCATGTCATTCGATCAGGCACTGGTGCTCGGCGGCGGCGTCGCCGGCATCGCGTGGATGACCGGGCTGCTGGCCGGCCTGGCCGACGCCGGACAGGACGTTGTCCGCGGGGCGGACCTGCTCATCGGCACGTCGGCCGGAGCGACCGTGGCGGCCCAGGTCGGCAGCGGGGCACCGCTCGACGATCTCTACGCCCGGCAGTACGACCCGGCCCGGCAGACGGCGGAGATCCCAGCCGACATCGACGCTGGCGGTTTCGCCGCCCAGTGGCAGGAGATCATGGCCACCGCCAGCACCCCGCAGGAGACGCTGCTGGCAATGGGCAAGCTCGCGCTCGCCGCGGTGACCGTCCCCGAGGCGCGCCGGCGGGCCGTCATCGCCTCCCGGCTGCCCTCAGCCGACTGGCCTGCCCGGGCGATCCGGCTGGTCGCGGTCGACTGCGAGAGCGCCGCGACTGTCCAGTTCAGCGCCGATTCCGGGGTCAGTCTGGTCGACGCCGTGGCGGCCAGCTGCGCGGTTCCCGGCATCTGGCCCGCGGTGACGATCGGCGGCCGGCGTTACATGGACGGCGGCGTCCGCTCGCCGGACAATGCCGACCTCGCCGCGGGCGCGGCCCGCATCGTCATCGTGTCGCCTTTCGGGACGAGCTCCGAGCTACCCAGCCCAATGCCGCTGCCGGGCGTGATCGCCGAGCTGCGGGCGGCAGGCTCGCACGTCACCGTGCTCGAACCGGACGACCCGTCCCGGGAGGCCATGGGAGCCAACCCGCTCGACCCGGCGACCCGCACCCCGGCCGCCGCGGCCGGCCGGGCCCAGGGCCGCGAGGGCCTTCCCCGCGGGTAAGGGCAGGCCCGGCCGGACGATGCCGTGCTCGTAGGCGTAGACAGCGACTTGCACCCGGTCCCGCAGGCCGAGCTTGGCCAGGATGCGAACGATATGGCTCTTGACCGTGGCCTCGCTGAGGTAGAGCCGGGCGGCGATTTCGGCGTTGGACAAGCCCTGGGCCACGAGCCGCACGACGCCAAGTTCCCGTTCGCTGAGGCCGCCACCAGACCCGCCGGGTTGAGGGCCGGGCGCCGGGCCATTGCAGAAGTCCTCGATCAGCCGGCGGGTGATGACGGGGGCCAGGAGGGTCTCGCCGGCGGCGACCGCGCGCACGCCGTCGGCCAGCTGGTCACGGCGGGCGTGCTTGAGCAGAAAGCCGCTCGCCCCCGCCTTGAGGGCGTGGTAGACGTACTCGTCCAGGTTGAAAGTGGTGAGCATCAAGATCCGGGCCCGGCACCCGGCCTGCACGAGCCGGGTGGTCGCCTCGATGCCGTTCATGGCGGGCATGCGGATGTCCATCAAGATCACATCGGGGTCCAGGAGCCGCGCCTGAGCCAGTGCCTGGCCGCCGTCGCCCGCCTCCCCGGCTACGGCCAGGTCCGGCTCCGCTTCCAGCAGCATCCGCAGGCCCTCCCGGACGAGGTCCTGGTCATCCACGATCAGGACGCTGATCACGGCATCCCGCCCGCTGGCACCAGGGTGCTGAGCGGCAGCCGGGCGCGCACGGCGAACCCGCCACCGGGCCGCGGACCGGCGGCCAGCTCGCCGCCGAACATCACGGCCCGCTCCCGCATCCCGGTCAGCCCGTGACCGCCGCCCGGCGACTGGTGACCGACCTGCCCGGTGCCGTTGTCGGTAACCTCAACCGTCACCGCGGCCAGCTCGCAGGCGACCGTCACCTCGGCGCAGGCCGGGCCTGCGTGCTTGAGGACGTTAGTCAGGCCCTCCTGCACGATCCGGTACACCGACACGTCTGCCACCGCGGGCAGCGCGTCCGGGTCGCCGTCGATGACCAGCTTGACCGGCACGCCGGCCGCCCGCACGCTGGCGGCCAGCGCCTCCAGTTCGCCGATGCCCGGCTGCGGGGCAAGGCTGCCTTCCTCCTCCGGGTCGCGCAGGGCATGCAGCAGGCGGCTGGTCTCGTCCAGCGCCTGCCGGGCGCTGTTCTCGATCTTCTCCAGGGCCGCCCCGGCCGGCCTGCCCGACGCCCGGGCGCCGGCTGCCTGCAGCACGACCACGCTGAGGTGATGAGCGACGATGTCGTGCAGTTCCAGGGCGATCCGTGACCGCTCGGCCGCTGCCGCCTGCTCGGCCTGGCGCTGCAGCTCCGCGCTCTGCGCCGCCAGCCAGCGTGCCCTCCGGCGGGCGTGGACGAACACGCCCGCCAGCCAGCACCCCGTGAGCTGCAGCGAGGTCAGGACCACGGCCTTCGCGTTGCCGTCGCCCGGCGAGAAGGCCAGTGCCAGGTCGCCCCGGTGGCTGATCACGACCACCACCGGGGTGACGAGGAGGAGGCCAACCGCCGCGCGGCGCAGGTCAGCCCGCGCGCCCAGCGAATAGGCGGCCACCAGCAGCACGTACGTCCACGCCAGGCCGCGCAGCGAGTTGCTGGCGAGCAGGAACAGCAGCGCGATGGCCGCCCATGTGGCCAGCCACATCACCAGCGGCGCGCGGCGGCGCAGAACCAGTGGCACGCCCACGAGCAGGGGCAGCAGCGCCAGCAGCCACGCAGGCCCGGCAATGGTGGTACTGCCGATCAGCCGGGGCGAGCCCCAGGCAGAGACCGCGATCAACCCGGCCCCAACCATCCCCAGCCCGGCATCGGCGATGACGGCCGGGTCATCAACCGCAAAGCGCCCAACTGCCTGCATGCCACCGACGGTATCCCCAGGCCGGGCGATGAGCATCCGTCCGCAGGAGATCCGGGTTCAACCATGCGATTGAACAGGTTCGATCGCCCGGGCGCAGACACCCGGGCTGGGCCCAGGGACAGTGGACGGCGGACACACCGCATCGTGCGGGGAGGAGACTGATGAACGTCATGGAGGCCAGCGGCCTGGGGAAGCGCTACGGCCGTACCTGGGCGCTCGGCGAATGCACCCTGGGCATACCCGCCGGGCAGGTGACCGCGCTGGTCGGGCCGAACGGGGCGGGCAAGACCACGTTGCTGAACCTGGTGGTCGGCCTGACCGCGCCGTCGGCTGGCACCGTGACCGTGCTGGGCGGCCACAGGGCCGGATCGCGGGCCGCGCTCGACGGGATCGCCTTCGTCGCCCAGGACACGCCGCTCTACAAGACCCTCACGGCAGCGGACATGATCTACCTAACCCGCCGCCTTAACCGGCGCTTCGACCTGCCCTACGCGACGGGCCGGCTCGATGAGCTCGGCATCCCGCCGAAGCGGAAGTCGGGCAGGCTGTCTGGCGGCCAGCAGGCACAGCTGGCGCTGACCCTGGCGCTGGCCCGCCGGCCGCGGCTGCTGGTGCTGGATGAGCCGGTGGCAGCCCTCGATCCAGTCGCCCGGCACGACTTCATGGTCACCGTGCTGGCGGCGGCGGCCGCCGACGGGGTCTCAGTGCTGCTGTCCTCGCACGTCCTGGCCGAACTGGAGCGCGTGGCCGGGTACCTCGTCCTGATGTCGGGTGGCCGCGTGCGGCTGGCCGGGCCGGTCAATGACCTGCTTGCCACCGGGGGCCACGCCAGCCTGGAAGCACTCGCCCTGGCCTACCTGCGCGAGAACCAGTCGCCGGAGGTGGCGGGATGACTGCGACCGCTGTGCCCGCCCCTCCGGACGAGGGCGGCGTCCGCCTCCGGCCGGTCCCGTGGCGGCGGATGGCCGGGGTCACCTGGCGGCAGCACCGCGTCGCCCTGGCCGGCGTGACCGTCCTGCTCGGCGCCCTGACGGTGTGGCTGTGGACGACGGGCACGCCGCTGCATCACGCCTACATCGCCGCAGCCGGGTGCCACCCGGCCAGCTCGGCCGAATGCCAGAACCTGGCCGACACCTTCAGCTCGTCGGTAACGTCCCAGTTCATGAGCGGGAAGGGCCCCGGAGGTATCCTCCTGCAGTTGCTGGCCCCGTTGATCGGGGCGTTCGTGGGCGCGCCAGTGCTGGCACGGGAACTGGAGACCGGCACCTTCCGGTACGCCTGGACTCAGGCCTTCGGCCGGTGGCGCTGGGCGCTGGCCAAGCTCGTGCTTCTCGCGGCGGCGGTGACCGTCCTCACCGCCGCTTTCGGCTTCCTGGTGTCCTGGTACTTCCAGCCGTACTCCGGCAGCCTCTTCCAGAGCACCCCGTTCGGCAACCTGTTCACCCTGCGGCAGGTTGCGTTCCCGGCCTGGACGCTGGCCGCCTTCGCGATCGGCGCCCTGGCCGGCATGCTCATCCGCCGGGTCGTCCCCGCGATCGTCACCACCCTGGCGGTCTACGCCGGGCTCGCCTTCGTGGCCGCGGCATTCCTGCGCGAGCACTACCTGGCCCCCCTGGCCACCACGGCGCTGGACCTGCCCGGCACCAGCACCGCGTGGATCATCGGCACGTGGTGGACGAAGGGCGGCCGGTTCGCCTTCGCCGGCTCCCCGCCCATCGCCGTCCTCGACCAGTTCTGCTCGTCCGGGCCTGGGCCAGGCAGCAAGGACAACGGGCCCTCGTTCGCCCCCTGCCTGGCCCCGCACGGCTACACGCAGTGGACCAGTTACCAGCCGGCCAGCCGGTTCTGGCCGTTCCAGTGGATCGAGGGCGGCTGGCTGCTCGTCCTGTCAGCCGTGCTCGTCGCGGCGACCGTCTGGCTGGTGCACCGCCGCGCGGCCTGAGGCGTCCGCCCGGCGACCGGGGCAGACGCCGCGACGGATGGCCACACAGCCAGCACGAGAGATCGCGTCCGGCTCATCTGCTCGTCACCGAAGGGGCGTCTGGGCGCCATCTGCCCGCTGTAGTTTGCCGACGTGAACCCCCGGATGCGAGTGCTGGCGGCGGCGGCGGTCGCGGTCACCGCGACCGCCACCGCCTGCGCGAGCGGATCAGGGAACCAGCGAATGGGCGGACCAACCCAGGGCATCTCGTTCGAGGTGCCGGGCTCGTTCAGCATCCTGGACCTGACCTCGGAGAGCACGGCGGTCAACTCGCTGACCAAGCTCGGCCTGACCAGCGCTGTCGTGAGGCCGCTGGTGGAGCAGATCGTGCAGTCCCAGAAGCTGCACCCGGCCATGGCCGTCGATGCCAGCGGCGCCGCCGCCAAGTCCGGGCAGTTCGCGGACAACATCACCGCGAACTGTGACAACTCCGGCACCAAGCTGACCGGCGGCAGCGCCGTGCCGGCGATCGAGCAGCAGCTGACGAGCGAGTTCGGCGGTGTGGAGGTCGCCGACGTCTCGACCGGCGGCCTGACCATCGGCGGGGTACCCGGCCTGGAGACGACGTATGTGCTGGCCTCGTCCACCGGAACCCTCGCAGCGGGACAGCTCGCGGTGGCCCCCGCGCCGGGAAAGTTCTGCTTCGTGACCCTGACCACGTCACCCAGCACGTTCTCGCACGGCATCCTCGCCATGGCCGCGCAGACCGCCCAGTTCAGCTAGCAACGGCGCTGTTCCGGTACGGTCTTGAGGACTCACGGCGAGCTAACGACGAGGAGGCAGGGACTGATGCCCTCCCTACATGACCGGGTGGTACTCCTGACAGGCGGGGCGACGGGCATCGGGCGGGCCATCGCCCTCGACATGGCCGCCGCGGGGGCGACCGTCGCCATCGGTGACGTGAACACCGTTGACGGGCGGCGAACGGCCGATGAGATCGCGAGCGCAGGGGGCCGGGCGTCCTTTCGGTCCTGCGACGTGGCCGACGCCGCGCAGGTCGCGGCCCTGGTCGAGGGCGCCGTCGCCGACTTCGGGCAACTCGACGTGCTGGTCAACGACGCCGGGATCTCCGGCGGGTCGTCTCGCCTGCATGAGCTCGGCATCGACGCCTGGGACCGGACGATCGCGGTCAACCTGCGCGGCACTTTCCTGTGTGCCAGGGCGGCCATCCCGCACCTCATGCGGCGCCCGCGCAGCTCTATGGTCAACATCGCTTCCACCTACGGCATCACGGGCGCACCGCTGGCCCCGTCGTACTGCGCCTCCAAGGGCGGCATCGTCAACCTCACCCGGCAACTGGCCGTCGATTACAGCCCCGACGGACTTCGCGTCAACGCCATCTGCCCGGGCTACATCGACACGGACATGGGCGGACACCGGCAATCCCTGCCGCCGGCCGAGCGTGCCGCCGCCATGGCGCGGCGGGAAGCGAACGCCGCCTTGCAGCCCATCGGCCGTCAGGCGCAAGCGCAGGAAGTGGCCCGCGTCGCGACGTTCCTGGCCTCGGACGAGGCATCCTTCATGACCGGCTCCATCGTCACCGTCGACGGCGGCTGTACGGCGACCTTCCGCCACGGATCATGACCGCGCACCGCCCGGCCGGCCTAATGGTGCAGGTCAACGCGCAACAGGGCGGCGTTGCGGATGATCCCGTTGGGCGGGGCGGTGGTGCCACCGTCCGTCGTCACGTACAGCACCCGCCCGTAGTCCCCGGGACCGGTGCCCCAGGCAGCGCTGGACGGCCCGGCCATGACCTTGTCGAACGGGTCGCCGGCGAGGTGGCGGACCTCGCTGCCGTGGCGCGGCATGAGCGGCACCCGGTCGAGTGTGTTGGCGCGATGCCGGGTGACATAGGCAAATCCGGCGTCTTCGTCGACACAGAAGTCGTCCGCGTTGTCGATCGCGGCGACGAACTCGGCGCCGCCGGCCGGGTCGAGCGTGGCCGGGTCGACCCGGACGCGCATGAAAACCTTCTGCGCGGTCGACGTGTAGTAGAGGTATCCCGACCGCGGGCTGTAGCGGACGCCGTTGACGCCCGGCTGCGGCGGCGGCGCGACCTCACTGTCCGGGTCGTCACCCATCGTGTCGTGGGCCAGCCAGACCCGGGCGGTCGCACTCCGGGCACCCTCGCGCAGATCGACCCGCCAGATCAGTCCGGCGAAGCAGTCGGCGACGGCCAGCACCCCCGGGCCGAGCAGGCAACTGCCGTTGAGGGCGCGGACCCGGTCGTCGAAGGTGAAGATGACCTCCGGCGAGACGGGCTCACCCGGGGTCCAGCCGGCCACGTCGATGCGGGCCAGGTGCGACTCGTGGGTCGTGTAGCCCTCGGTCAGGCTGACGACGAACACGTCCGGTTCGACCTCGGTGATGCCGGTGACCGGGTGGTCGAAACGGTGCACCAGAATCGGGCGGACGACTGAGCCTGACGGTGCGGCCGGCACAATCCACAGTTCCTTCTGGAGGACCGCGGTGATCAGCACCGAACCGTCGGCACGGACGGCCAGGTTTTCCAGGAAGTACTTCTCGGGGAAGTACGCGACCGGGGTCAGGGTGACGTTGGGGACAGGGACGATCGGCATGACGAGCCTCCGTTGATGTGTCTACTCCGAGGGGTTACTGCCGCAGGCCGACCGCGTTCGCGGGTACGTCGAAGGCGGCGAGGGTCAGCGACACACTGGTGAACCAGCCCATCAGCACCGTGACATCGACGATGCCCTCGTCGCCGATCGCTTCCCTGGCCCGCCGGTACAGGCCTACGGGGACCACGCGCGGCTGCACGAGGGTGGACGCGAGCTCGTAGGCGATCTGCTGCCGGGGGTCGTCGAACGAGGTCGGGAGGCCAGCGATGAGGGCCTCGACCTGCTGCGGCTCCAGACCGCCCAGCTCAACGCCGATCTTCTCGTGCTCGTAGTTGCCGTAGGCGGCGAGCCAGTGGCCGTTGATGACGTTCGTGACGATCTCGATCTCCGCCTTCGACAGGGACGAGTCCGTCTGGAAGTACGCTCCGGTCGCCACGATGGCCTTCGACAGCTTGGGGTTGGCCAGCCAGATCTTGTGCGGCCCGGGCACCAGGCCGCGCAGTTGCCGCGTGTACTCGTACGCGCTGCGCATCTCCGCCGGCATCTCCTCCATCGGTGTCTCCACGTAGCGGCCGAACGTTCCGAAGTCGGCCGGATCGGGGGTGCCGTCGAACATAAGACTCTCCTCACCCTGTCATGCTCTAAAGAGGACGGACGTCCGCTTTTTTTTAAACTAGGCTCACGGGTGTCGGGTGTCAACTGGCGAGGAAGGACGGCCCATGCCGCGGGTGACCCAGGAGTACAAGGACGATCAGCGGGCCGAGATCCTGGCCGCCGCACGCCGGTGCTTTGTCCGCAACGGCTTTCATCAGACGTCCATGCAGGATGTGTTCGCCGAGGCCGGCAAGTCGGCTGGTGCCGTCTACCGGTACTTCCCGAGGAAGGACGACATGATCGTAGGCGTCGCCGGCCAGAACCTGGACGATGTCACGCAGGTGCTGCGCACGGCGCTGACCAGGAGCGACGGCAAGGGCGGGGTCGGCCAGGTGATGGCGGAACTGCTCGAGGCGGTGATCGACCGGCACCGTGACCGGCAGCTGGCCACGATGGCGCTCATGGTGTGGGCTGAGGCCCTGCGCAATCCGGCGCTCGCCGGACGGCTGGAAGCGGCGACGGTCAGCATGACCCGGGACATGGCTGCCTTCGTGCGCGAGCGCCAGCAGGCCGGGACCTGGAGCGGGGCGCCCGCCGACGTCCTCGCCCAGGTGATCTTGTCGATCCTGCCTGGGTTCTTGCTGAACCTGGCCCTGCTCGGCCAGCCCGGGGTGGCGAAGTTCCCTGACGCTGTCCGGGCGCTGTGGCCGAACCCGTGAACCGCTGTCTCAGCTAAGTCATCCTGAACGAGGCAGTTCCGCCTGGGTCTCAGCGGTGCCGGTCCCGAGCGTGAGGGCCCGGCTGAAGGCGGCCTGGGTCTCGCCGGCCAGGGTGCGGGGGTTGTGGCCGAGGCGTTTGGCGGTCTGATAGCAGGCGAGGGCGATTTGCGCGGCAAAGCGGGCAGTGGCCTCGTCGGATCCGCGGTGAATGAGGAGCTCGCTCAGCTTGTCGGCGAACAGCTGCGTCTTCGCCGCGTCGCGGGTGCGCAGCTCCGGGTGCTGCTCGATGAGCTGGAAGTGGCGGGTGTAGGCCTCGGGGTCGGCGGTGGCCTGCGCGCAGAGGGCCAGCACGACCGGGCGGAGCTGTTCGACGGCCTCGGTTGCGTTTCGCGGGGCAGGGGTGCCGTCGGCGTGCCTGGCTGCGATCGCGTCGAGCAGTTCCTGCTCCCTGGCGAAGACGACCTCCTGCTTGTCGCCGAAATGCCGGAAGAACGTGGTCCGGCCGACTTCGGCGCGCTCGGCGATGTCGGCGACCGAGACGCCGTCGAAGCCCCGCTCGAGGAACAGCTCCCGGGCGGCCTCAATGATGCGCTGGCGGGCCTGGCGTTGCTTGCGCTCCACGAGCGGGAGAGGCGGGGTCATGAGGGCAAGCCTACCGGATCCGGGTCGTCGTTCCAAAAGGTACTTAGTATGCTATGGTACTGAGTACCAACCAATCGGAGGGCACAATGGCGCACGAGCTGCACGCGGAAGACCGCCAGGCGATCGGCGAGATCGTTTCTTTGCACGGGCACCTGTTCGACGGAGGCCACCTGGGCCGTCTCGGGGAGATCTTCACCCCTGATGTCGTCTACGACATGAGCGCCGTGGGAGTGGGAACCTTTGCCGGGATCGAGACGATCAGGCGCGCCGCCCTGCAACTGGGCCCGGGAAACCCCGTCGCTCATCACGTGACGAACGTCGTCATCAGCGGTGAGGAGGACGGCCGGGCAACCGCGCGGTCCAAGATCCTCATGCTCATGGCGGACGGAACGCTCGCCAGCGTGACTTGCCTTGACACCCTGCGGCGACATGACGGCGGCTGGCGTATCAGCCGCCGGGTCATCTCCCCGCAGCGCACTCCC
The DNA here is from genome assembly GCA_963795335.1 of uncultured Actinomycetota bacterium. Lineage (GTDB taxonomy): Bacteria > Actinomycetota > Actinomycetes > Streptosporangiales > Streptosporangiaceae > Trebonia. The sequence continues at coordinate 207,815 of CAWCHI010000018.1, read as the reverse complement.
CTCGGCGGAGCCCACCTCGCAGAAGCGGGCAACCGGTGACCGAGCCGCTCGTCATCACCCGGGTCACCCACAGCTGCCACCTGATCCAGATCGGCGGGCTGACCGTGCTCACTGATCCCTGGTTCTCCCAGCGTGCCTTGTACCACCCGGGTGAGCCAATCGCCTTCCAGCCGGAACAACTGCCGCACCTGGACGCTGTCGTAATCAGCCACGAGCACTACGACCACTGCGACCTCGAGGCCTTCCGCCGCTACCCCGACAAGGACGTGCCCCTGCTGGTCGCCGGGCCAGTTGTCGAGAAGGCCCGTAAGGCCGGCTTCAGTAACGTCCGCGCGCTCGAGCCGTGGCAGTCCGCCCGGGTCGGCGACCTGACCATCGCCGCCGCCCCCGGCAAGCACGGCGTCTACGAGGTCACCTACGTGATCAGCGGCGGCGGCCGCAGCGTCTACTTCGCCGGGGACACGCTGCTCATCCCGGAGCTGCGCACCCTGACCGACCGCTACGGGCCGCTCGATGTGGCCCTGCTCCCGGTCAACGGCCTGCGCATCCGGATGGCGGGCAACAAGCAGGTCGTCATGAACGCCGAAGAGGCCGCCGAGCTCACCGCCGCCCTGCGCCCCAAGCTGGCGGTCCCGCAGCACTACGCCTTCACCGGCGGCACAGCGGGCGACATGCTCTTCCTCAAGAGCGACAAGGACCCCGCCCACTTCGTCGAGGCGGCCCGCCGCCTCGTCCCCGACGTCCCGGTCAAGGTCATCAGCCCCGGGGAGCCACTGACCGTCGCCCCCTGACCATGCCCAGCGGCGACAGCAGCGTCCGTGACGGCCCCAGTTCGCTACCTGATCCAGGTCGATGCCATCGCTGGCCCGGTAGGCAATGGCCTCCGGGCCATTCGCCTTTTCCATGATTTCCCTGAAATGCCTAATAAGGCGGCTTGGACCAAACCTCCCGTGCGAGCAACCTGCGCTGACGGGGTGTCGATACGGGCGCCAGGCATGTCCGCCTGAAATTATCAGGTCGAAGATCTTCCGAAAGGTATGGCAAAACCAGTGGAATCCTCTCGGTAGGAGCCGCTTGATGCGAAAGGAACGTTAATGGACGATTCTGATGCGGGCCCAAAAGAGTTCACTCGCGCCGAGCTACTGAAGACCGCTGCCTTCGCTGCACCAGGGCTCATCCTCGGCCGGACCGTGGCCGCCGCAGCCGGAGCGAAACCGGTCCCCCCTCGCCACCTCAAGCGAAGAACTCGCGGCCTCGGGGGCATGAACGTGCTTCTCTTCCTGACCGACCAGCAGCGGGCCATCCAGCATTTCCCGAGCGGCTGGGCCAAGCGCAACATGCCGGGCCTGACCCGCCTGCACGAGCACGGCATGGTGTTCGAGCATGCCTTCACGAATGCGTGCATGTGCTCACCCGCCCGCTCAACGCTGATGTCCGGCTACTTCCCGGCCCAGCACGGCGTGAAGTACACGCTGGAGACGGACATGCCCGCGCCGCAGTACCCGCAGGTCGAGCTGTCCACCAGCTTCAAGAACCTGGCCACAGTCTCGCGGGCCGCCGGCTACACGCCCGTCTACAAGGGCAAGTTTCACTGCAACAAACCCGCGAATGGGTCGGACTGGGTGCCCGAGGACGTCAACCAGTACGGCTTCACCCGGTGGGACCCGCCAGACGCCGGCGCTGACCAGAGCATCCCCGAGGAGGGGGGAGGCAGCTACGACAATGACGGCCGGTTCATGAACTCGGAGGGCACGCCGCAGGCTGGCACCGAAGGCGCGGTCCAGTACCTGCGCGACACGGCCGCCAAGAGCCAGCCCTTCTTCATGGTCGTGTCGCTGGTCAACCCGCACGATGTGCTGCTGTATCCCAAGACATACGAGAGCGGGGGCTATGACCCAGCCTGGCTGGAGGGCGAGATCGGCCTGCCGGCAACCGTGAACGAGGACCTGTCGACCAAGCCGACCGTTCAGTCTGAATTCCTGCGGATATTCAACGCCAGTGGACCCATCCCGACTCCGCAGATGAAGCGCAACTACCTGAACTTCTACGGCAACCTGATGAAGGCCTCGGACGATTACCTGGTCAAGATCCTCGACACGCTCGAGGCGCGCGGCCTGCTGGAGAACACGCTCGTCGTGGCGACGGCCGACCACGGGGAGATGGGCACCGCCCACGGCGGGCTGCGCCAGAAAAACTTCAACTTCTACGAGGAAACGACCCGGGTCCCGCTGGTTTACTCAAACCCCCGCCTGTTCCCCAGGCCCGAGACCAACAGCTCTATCGTTTCGCACGTCGACTTCCTGCCCACCCTCGCCAGCCTCCTCGACACGCCGCGACACGCCCGCGCCAACTGGCAGGGAGTCGACTACTCCGGTCAGATCCTGCGCCGTTCTGCCCGGCCACCCCAGACCTACACGGTGTTTACCTATGACGACTGGCAGTCCGGCCAGGCCAGCGGCCCGTACCCGGAGCCACCCAACCACATCGTCAGCATCCGGGAGGACCGCTACAAGATCGCCCGGTACTACGACGCCAAGGGGAAGGTCCCGCCCCAGTGGGAGATGTATGACCTGAAGGCCGACCCGCTCGAGCGCACGAACCTGGCCTACAAGCATTACCGGCGCACTCCGGAGCAAGAGCGGGAGTTCACGCGCCTTAAACGCAAGCTGGCCCGTGTCGAGAAGACGCGGCTGCAGCCGCTTGATTCGAGAACGCTCAAGCACGTCAGCCACCCCTGAGCCCGCGACTCGTGCGGCTAGCCCATTGCCCGGTGAGGTTTTCAGCCTTCCCGGATGGCGTGCAGTCCGCTCAGGGGTCCGCCGTCCACTTGCATCAGGCGGCCCATCCGGAGCGGGCCGAGGTCGACGGGTGCGAATCCGAAGCCCTCGACGACGGAGCGGAAGAGCTTCTTGGAGTCCTTGTCGTCGCCCGCGTAGAACAGGATCCGATGGCCGGCGCCGGTAACAGGGTCCGCTGCGACATAAGGGCCGTACATGTTGTCGAAGGCCTTGATGACGTGTGCCCCGGGGATCAGCGAGGCGACCAGTTCGCTGCCTCCGGTCTCGAGGCGGTCGGCGACGAAGGCGGGGGTCAGGCGCGCCCACTGGTTCGTGGCGTCGATGACGATCCGCCCCTCGCGGACAGGCAAGTTGCGCACTGCGTCGCGGACCTGCGTCCAGTGCACGGCGAGCACGACGAGGTCCGCGGCTCCTGCCTCGGCCACGGTGCCGGCCGACGCGTGCGGGCCGAAGGCGCCGACGACGGCGCCGAGGGTGTGCGGGCCGCGGCTGTTGCTGAAGACCACGTCGTGGCCGGCCTTGACCACGTGCCCGGCGATGGCTTGCGCGAGTGTTCCCGCGCCGATCATTCCGAATTTCATGGATTTTGCTCCGATGCGAAGGCTCGCTCCCACCAGCCAATGCGCCCGCATGTAACGGGCCCGCAGTGGCTGCTCTCCTGATGCGAGATGAAAGGTTGATGCCTCAACCATAGAACCTGTTGGTTGAGATATCAACCAACAGGTACCGTGGGCGCATGACGGCGGAACCGAACTGGCTCGACCCCCGCGAAGACCGCGCCTGGCGGGCCTTCAAGCACGCGCACCATCAGCTGGCCGTGCGTCTGCAACGGCACCTGCTGCAGGACTCCGGGCTGACCGAGGCCGACTACGAGATCCTCGCGGTGCTCTCGGAGCACCCTGCGGGCCGTATGCCCGCGCAGGAACTGTGCGCTCTGCTGCAGTGGGAGAAGAGCGGCTCTCCCACCAGGCCCGGCGCATGCAGGGGCAGGGGCTGATCGTCCGCGAGCCCAACCCCGCCGATGCCCGCAGCGCCATGATCTGCCTCCTGCCCGCCGGACGCCGCGCCATCGAGGACGCAGCGCCCCGGCACGTGCGCAACGTCCGCCGGCATTTCATCGACCTGCTCACCCCCGCCGAGCTCGACATCCTTGCCGCCCTCAACGAACGAGTCCTGCGTCTCCTCGCCGAGGACCCCTTCCCCGAGCAATCCGCCCCGGGCGAGCCCGGGCCCCCGCACTGAGCGGACGGACCGGATCATGCAGCAGGAGCCGGCGAGCCCCGCGGATCCGGTCGCCGTCAGAGCCGATCAGCCGGAACGGCTGCCCCGCGATCGCGGTCATGTCGGGGTCGAAGTCCGCGAGCATGATCCGGGCAAGTGAACCGTTTGAGACGCTCGCCAGTGCGATTCATGCGTACGCGTCTGCAAAAATCCGCCGACTGCGCCCTGGACCGCCTGCGCTCTTTTGAGAACCTACAGAGGCGCGGTTAGCCCGGGGCCATGTCGACGAAGCGGCTGTAGTGCCCCTGGAACGCCACCGTGACCGTCGCGGTCGGGCCGTTCCGGTGCTTGGCGACGATCAGGTCCGCCTCGCCCGCCCGAGGGGACTCGCGCTCGTAGGCATCCTCGCGGTGCAGCAGGATGACGACGTCCGCGTCCTGCTCTATGGAACCGCTTTCACGCAGGTCAGACAGCATGGGCTTCTTGTCCTGGCGCTGCTCGGGACCCCGGTTGAGCTGGGACAGGGCGATGACGGGGACCTCAAGCTCCTTGGCCAGCAGCTTGAGCGACCGCGACATCTCGGACACTTCCTGCTGGCGGCTCTCGGTCCGCTTGGGGGACGACATCAGCTGCAGGTAGTCGATGATGACGAGCTTCAGGTCATGGCGCTGCTTGAGCCGACGGCACTTGGCCCTGATCTCCATCAGCGACATGTTGGGCGAGTCGTCGATGAACAGCGGCGCGTCGGCCACCTCGCTCATCCGCTTGGCCAGCCGTCCCCAGTCGTCGTCGCCCATCTGGCCGGTCCGCATGACGTGCATGGGCACCCGCGCCTCGGCCGACAGCAGCCGCATGGTGATCTCGTTGCGGCCCATCTCCAGCGAGAACACGACGGTCGGCAGGCCGTGCTTGACCGCCGCCGACCGGGCGAAGTCGAGCGCCAGGGCAGATTTCCCGACCGCGGGCCGGGCCGCGATGACGACCATCTGCCCGGGGTGCAGGCCGTTGGTGAGCGCGTCGAGGTCGGCGAAGCCGGTCGGGACGCCGCTCAGGCCGCCGCCGTGGGCACCGATCGCCTCGATCTCCTCCAGCGCGCCGGGCATGATCTCCGACAGCGCGTGGTAGTCCTCGCCGGTCCGCCGGTCGGCCACCGCGTAGACCTCGGCCTGGGCCCGGTCGACCAGGTCGTCGGCGTCGCCGTCGCCCGCGTAGCCGAACTGGACGATGCGGGTGCCCGCTTCGACCAGCCGCCGCAGGATCGCCCGCTCGCGCACGATCCGCGCGTAGTAACCGGCGTTGGCCGCGGTGGGTACCGACGCGATCAGCGTGTGCAGGTAGGGAGCGCCGCCGATGCGGGCCAGCTCGCCCCGGCGGCTGAGCTCGTTGGAAACCGTGATCGGGTCGGCCGGCTCGCCCCGCGCGTACAGGTCGAGAACCGCCTCGTGCACCAGCTGGTGCGCGGGCCGGTAATGGTCGGTCGGCCGGATGACCTCGATGACGTCGGAGATGGCGTCCTTGGACAGCAGCATGCCGCCGAGGACGCACTGCTCGGCGGCGACATCGTGCGGCGGCATCCGCTCGAATTCCTCGCCGCGCTGTGACAGCTCGGTCACGCTCATCAGACGCCCCCTCCCCACCCGTAACGGCCAGCCCCCGCCGACATTGTTCTACCAAACGCGTCTGACATCGGGGCTCTGACATTCTGGCGTGGTCCTGCGAGCAGTGCCAACACGACCCTGTGGATAACTTGTTGGAAACCTGTTGCCAGCTTGTGCGCAGCCAGTGGATTGTGCTGTGGACGGCCGCCCCGGTCAGCCCCCGATTCGGCCTTGACCAGGCGAGACACAATCCACCGGGTGTGCAGGAGAGAAAGTCAGGCCTATTTTCCCCGCGCTTTTTCCACCGGATCCTTCCACAGGGCGCAGGGAGTTCCCTGTGGAAAAGCTTTGCGGAACGCAAATACAGGGAAGTTTTCCCCAGCTTCCGAACGAGAGGGGCGTATCCCCTCCAGGCACGCGAATCTCGCGGCGGGCCGCCACCCGGGCATCACGGGCGCAGGCGAGGCGGGGGCGCCGAAGGCCGGGGTCCGCTATCCTTCGCCTGTGTGTTCGACCACGGGGGACGCGATCGACCGCATCGCGGCAGCGATTGACCAGCTGGCGAGCGATGCCCGGCATCCGGGCGGCAGCCCGTTCGACGGCGAGCTGGCCGCGCGGATAGCCGACTTGTGGCTGATGATCGGCGATCTCGACCCCGAGCTCGCCCGGCGCGCGCGGCGCTACACGACACCGGCCGACGGCGCCCCCTCGGGGTGAAGGGCGCCGTCGGCCGGGGCGTTGTGGACACAGGCGCCTTCCTGTGGAAAACCACTGACTGTGGAAAGCGCTGTGGAGAAACAGCCGGTATAGCTGTGGACAAGCGCGCTAGGCGCCGGTGACCTCGATGCCCACCGAGGCGGTCACCTCGGGGTGCAGCCGGACCTGGACCTTGTAGGCGCCCGCCGCCTTGATCGGGTCGGGCACGAAGATCTTCCGGCGGTCGAGCTCCGGGCCGCCCGCGGTGCGCACGGCCTCGGCGATGTCGGACGCACCGACCGAGCCGAAGAGCCGGCCGTTGGACCCGGCCCGCCGCCGGAGCCGGACGTTCAGCCGCTGCAGCTGCCCGGCCACCGCCTGCGCGTCTTCGAGGGTACGGATCTCACGCGCCGCGCGGGCCCGCTTGATCAGGTCGACCTGCTTCTCGCCGCCGCGCGTCCAGGAGATCGCGAAGCCGCGGGGCAGCAGGTAGTTACGGCCGTAGCCGGCGGCCACGTCAACGACGTCGCCCGGGGCGCCGAGGCCACCGACCTCCTGGGTCAGGATCAGCTTCATCCGTGACATTGGTCTGTCCTCCCTCGCCCTAGCGCGCCGTGCTGGTGTACGGGAGCAGGGCCATCTCGCGCGCGTTCTTGATCGCGGTCGCGACGTCACGCTGGTGCCGGGTGCAGTTCCCGGTCACCCGGCGCGCACGGATCTTGCCGCGGTCGGAGATGTACTTGCGCAGCAGGCCGGTGTCCTTGTAGTCGACGTAGCTGATGCGCTCCTGGCAGAAGACGCAGACCTTCTTCTTAGGCTTGCGAATTGGAGGCTTCGCCATCGTGGTGCTCCTTAAGAGAGCCCCGCGTGATGCGGGGATGGTCGTTTCTTACTTGTTAAAACGGCGGTTCGTCCGAGTAGCCGGCGTCGGAGGAGGCCCATGGGTCCTCGTTGCGGCTGCTGCCACCCGAGGAGGCCTGGCCGTTGCCGCCGTTGCCGCCGCTGTAGCCGCCGCCACCGCGGTTGCCGTTCCCGCCGCTGAACCCGCCTTCACCGCCACCGCGGCTTACGCGGTTGACCTTGGCCGAGGCGTTCCGCAGAGACGGGCCGACATCGTCGACCTCGACCTCGTACACGGTCCGCTTCTCGCCTTCCTTGGTCTCGTAGTTCCGCTGCTTCAGCCGGCCGGTGACGAGGACCCGCATGCCACGCTGGAGCGACTCGGCGACGTTCTCGGCCGCCTGCCGCCACACGTTGCAGGTGAGGAAGAGGCTGTCGCCGTCCTTCCACTCGTTGGTCTGCCTGTCCATGATCCGGGGCGTCGACGCGACCCGGAAGGTCGCGACCGGCTGACCGGACGGGGTGAACCGGAGTTCCGGGTCGGCGACCAGGTTGCCGACGACCGTGATTGGAGTGTCTCCTGCCGCCATGCTGGCGCTCCCGGTCCTCGCAGAACTGATGAAATAGCGTTACTTGTGCTCGGGCCGCAGGACCTTGGTCCGCAGCACGCCCTCGTTCAGGTTGAGCTGACGGTCGAGCTCCTGGACGGTGGCCGGCTCCGCGGTCAGGTCGACCACCGCGTAGATGCCTTCCGGCTTCTTCTCGATCGGGTAGGAGAGCCTGCGCTTCCCCCAGATGTCGAGCTTGCCGACCTTGCCACCGTCGGTGGTGACAACCTTGAGGAACCCTTCGAGCGACGGCTGGACCGTCCGCTCCTCGAGGTTCGGGTCGAGGATGATCATGATTTCGTAGTGGCGCATGAGCGCTCCTCCTCTGGACTGACGCGGTCACGGTCTTTCCGTGACAGGAGGGTGCGGGCAACAGGATGGACCCTGCCCGCAGCCATTAACACTACCAAGGGCCACGGACATTCTGAGCCGTTATCGCGGCCGCCCCGTCCCGCCCGGGGGAAAACTGTTCAGCGGGAGAAAAAAATGGGAACGTTGGTCACGAGACCCCAGACGATGAAGTCCCCCTGGGAGGCCGTCATGGCAGGCACTGTCGGAACCAGCAGGCCGGGGCGCTCGGCGCGCCCGAACCTGAACTCGGATGGCCGCTCGCACCCGCTGCTGAACGTGGCCAGCTTCTTCACCCTCATCATCGGGCTGCTGTCCTTCGCGCTCGGGCTTTTCCTGCGGACCGGCCCGAGCGGTGCGCACGGCTGGGCGATCGCGGCCTCCGCCACCGGGCTGGCAGCCATGCTCGTCGGCCTGTTCGGCCAGATGATGTCGGCCACCCGCGAGGAGCGGATCATCCTCGTGACCGGGATCCTCGCGGGCTTCGTGGGCCTCGCCCTTGGCCTCGCCCACGGCGGCTTCAGCTAGCCGCCCGGGTGTCACAGGCGCGGGCTAGTCTCTAGGCCATGATGCGCATTGGCGGGCACTTCCACTCCGATCACCCGCTCGACGACGCCGTGGCCTGCGGCGCCCGGGTGGCCCAGTTCTTCCTGGGCGACCCGCAGGGCTGGAAGGGGCCGGTGATCCCCGGCGGCGATCCGGCCGCGCTGCGCGACGCCTACGCGGCGGCCGACGTCGAGATCTACATTCACGCCCCGTACGTGATCAACGTCGCCTCGGCCAACAACCGGATCCGTATCCCGAGCCGTAAGCTGCTCGACCAGCAGCTCAAGGCGGCCGCCGCGATCGGCGCCAAGGGCCTGATCGTGCACGGCGGGCACGTCACCGGGGACACCGACCCGGCGACCGGGGTGGCCAACTGGATCAAGGCAATCCAGCAGATCGACCGGCCGTTGCGCGCTGATAATCGAAAACACCGCTGGCGGTAGCGGCGCGATGGCGCGCTCGCTCGACGCGATCGCCCAGCTGTGGGAGGGCGTCAGCGACGCGGCCGGCGACGGTGGCGACGTCGGCTTTTGCCTGGACACGTGTCACGCGAACTCGGCCGGGATCGAGTTGCCGGAGGCGGTCGACCGGGTGAAGGCCATCACCGGCCGGATCGACCTGGTGCACTGCAACAACTCGCGCGACGAGTTCGCCTCCGGCGCCGACCGGCACGCCAACTTCGACGCGGGCACGATCGACCCGCAGGCCCTGCTCGACGTGGTCCGCGCGGCCGGCGCGCCCGTTGTCTGCGAGACCCCGGAGCCGGGCCTGGCCGACGACATCGCCTGGCTGCGCGGCCGGCTGGGTTGACCGCAGCGGCCGCCTCGGCCAGGGGACCGCCGCGCCCGCCACGGCGGCAGCACCGAAGCGGTCGGGGCGCCGTCGACAACCCCGCCCGACGGGTCGTCGTGGACTCCCGACGCCCGGACCCGGTCCCGTTCAGGGTGCAGGATGTCCTGCACCACGGTCGAGGCCAGCAGGGCCAGCGTCAGCAGCCGGGCGGAGAGGATCACGAAGTACCAGCCCGGGCTGATGCCGGTGTAGCCGCCGCCGCCCGGCTGGCGGTACAGGAAGACGAAGTAACCCCAGATCCCGAGGAAGTAGGCCACCTCGGCCAGCTGCCACAGCACGTAGCTCCACATCCGCGGCCGGGCCAGCACCGCCAGCGGTACCAGCCAGATCACGTACTGCGGGGACCAGACCTTGTTGAGGATGAGGAACGCGGCCACGAGCAGGAAACAGAGCTGCGGCAGCCGGGGCCGGCGCGGCGCGGTGAGCGCGAGGACCACGATCGCCAGCGCGGCGACAGCGAAGGCGCAAGACGACACCAGGTTGAGCACGCGGAGGGAGGAGTTCCCGATCACCGGCACGTTGTAGTGCTCGAACATGTACCAGACCGATCCCCAGTCGGCGCCGCGCGAGCGGCTGAAGGCGTAGAACTCGGCCCAGCCGGACGTCGCCGTCAGTGCCACCGGCAGGTTGATCACCAGCCAGGCGATCAGGCCGCCGGCCAGGGCCCGGCCGAAGTCGGCCAGCTTGCCGGCGCGCAGGCAGACCAGGAACAGCGCCCCGAAGATCAGCAGCGGGTAGAACTTGGTCGCGACCGCCAGGCCGAGCAGCGCCCCGCCCAGCCACGGCCGCCGGGCGGCCCAGGCGGCCAGGCCGCCGGCCGTGAGCGCCATCGCGAACATGTCCCAGTTGATATAGGCCGCCAGGATGAGTCCGGGTGACAGCGCCACCAGCAGGGCCGCGTTCCGGCCCGCCAGGTCGCTTTCGCGGTAGGCGGTGGCGGCGGTGGCGAGCACCCCGGCTAGCAGGCAGAGCGCGAGCAGCAGGACGGTGACGTCGTAGAAGTCCTTGCCGCGGGAGTAGGCGTCGGCCACCGAGTGCACCGCCCACGCCGCGGCCTCCATCATCCAGCCCATCAGCACCGGGTACTCGACCGGGTGGCCGTAGTAGGGCACCTTCCCGGCCGACAGCTGCTCGTTGTAGTACAGCGGGTAAATGTCGGTGTAGCAGGCGTCCCGGAACTGGCCGGTGAAGCTGTTCCACGCACCGCCGGAGCTGCACGGCAGCTTCTGGGCGTAGCCGAGCAGCGCCGCCAGCGCAGACGCGGCGATGCCCGCGCCGACGAACGCCGGGTAGCGGTACCGCACTAACTGCCCCCTCGAGCTCGTGAGGTCCGTCGGCGGACCTACCGGGTGCCCGCACGGCGCCTGCGCCGCCGGGTCATCACCGACCACAGTAGTCGAGCCGGGCAGCACGGCGAGCCCCCCACCGGCCGCCAGGCCGGCCTGGGCCGTGCTGGAGGTCGTGGCCGCGCCATTGCCGTTCCCTCCCCCGTTCCCTCCGCTCCCGTTGCCGGGACCAGTGCTGGTGCAGTTGGTTTCACCGTTGTAGGAGCAAGTGGGTGAGGCTGACGGGGAAGCCCCCGTCGGGGTCGCGCAGTTCTGCTGACCCTGGTACTGGCAAGTGTCCGTCGGCGCCGGGGTGACACAGTTCTGCTGACCCTGGTACTGGCAGGTGTCCGTCGGCGCCGGGGTGACACAGTTCTGCTGACCCTGGTACTGGCAGGTGTCCGTCGGCGCCGGGGTCACGCAGTTCTGCTGACCCTGCCACTGGCAGGTGGGGGTAGGGGTCGGGGTTGGCTTCGGAGCCGGGCAGGTCTTGCCCTTCACCTGGACCTTCTTACCGTCCACGACGCACGTCTTCGTGGGCGGCGGCAGCTTGCCGACCTGGTTCCAGGCGGCGCCGCTGAAGACTGGGTTCTGGAAGTTCTCGACCGGCAGGTCGGCGAACTCGGCCTGGGCGAAGGTGTTCCAGATCTTGGCCGGCCAGTAACCACCGAAACCGCCCCCGGTGAGCGGCACCAGGCTCTGCGTGGAAGTGAGGCTCTGATCGTTCACGGACATCCCCACGACGAGGGAGTACTGGGGGATGGCGCCGATGAAGAAGCCGTCCTTGGACCCAGTGGTCGTCCCGGTCTTGGCGATGATCGGCCGGTTCCCAAGCCCGTAGGCGGCTGCGGTACCGGTGCCGTCGACCGTCGTCATCTGCATGGCGTACTGCACCTGGGAGTCGAGTTGCGCGTTGTTCACCGGGTTGGACGGGTCGAGGACCCCGTGCGTGGCCACGTTCGCCCGCTGCTGTGACCCTTCGGGTGCCTGCCAGTACTGGACGATGTGGGCCTGATGGTAGACACCGTCGTTGTCGATGGTGGACAGCATCGTGGTCTGTTCGGTCACCGTCAGCGACTGGGTGCCGAGCGCGATACCCACTGCGCCGTAGTTGGAGCTAAGCCCGGAGGCCTTGATGTCAACGCCATACGTGTTCGCCATGTTGATGACGCTTTTCGTGGTCACCCGGTGCGTGAGGTCGGTGAACGCGGTGTTGGAGGACTGGGCGAGCGCGTTCTGCACGGTGGTTCCCCCGCCCTTCGTCGGCGTTGCCGATCACCTCCCCGCCGTCGTTCTCGACTGGGAAGTAGTCCGGCAGGCCGGGGCAGATGTTGCCAGGCGGCGAAGTAACTTCATCGTCTTGGACAGCACCGTCGGCTCCGAGTCGGGCGGTACGCACAGGTACTGGTTCGCGTTGAGGGTGCTCGTCTGGACGTTCATGCCCTGGGCGACCGCGGCCGACAGCACGTAGGGCTTGAACGACGACCCGACCTGCTCGCGGGTGTAGCGCGGTGTTTGCGCAGTCCATGCTTGCAGTCCGCGACGACATGTTCTGCCCCGGGCCCGGGTACTCGGCCAGGATCTCGCCGTTGCCCGGGTTCTGCAGCTCGGCCCCGATCCGGACGTAGCTCGGGTACTCGGCGCCGGGGATCGCCTTGACCGCGGCGATGTTCTCGTCGACCGCCTTGTACATCTCGTCTTCCATCGGGCGGCTGATCGTGGTCACCATCTTGAGCCCGCCGGTGTCCAGCTGCTGCTCCGAGACGCCGTCGCCGCCATCGGCCTTGGACTCGTTGAGCTCGTCGTAGACCTGGGTCATCAGGTACGGCGCCCACGGGTCGCTGCTGTTGGTCGTGAGTGACGACGCATTGCCGGACGGGCTCGACGAGGAGTCCGTCAGCAGCGCGGGGAACTTCGTCGCGTTGGCCTCGGCCTGGGTCATGTCGTTCATCTTGACCATGCCGTTGAGCACGTAGTGCCAGCGGGCGATCAGGTCGGTGCGGTACGTGGGCTGCGGATACAGTCGACGGCTCCTGGATGATCGCCGCGATGACCGCGTCCTGGGCCGTGGTGAGCTGGCTGACCGGCTTGCCGAAGTAGGTCTGGGCGGCGGCCGCGACCCCGTAGGAGTTGTCCCCCAGGTAGATCAGGTTCAGGTAGTTGGTCAAGATCCACTGCTTGGACTTGGTCTTCGTCAGCTTCTGGGCGATGAAGATCTCCTTGATCTTCCGGCTCGCGGTCTGCTGGACGCCGACGCCGTCGTAGTAGTTCTTGACGAACTGCTGGGTGAGCGTCGACCCGCCCGACAGGCTGCCGCCGCTGCTGGTCACGTCGTCGTAGGCGGCGCGGAGGATGCCGGTGGGCGAAATGCCGCCCTCGGTCCAGAACGAGCGGTCCTCGGCCGCGAGCACCGAGTCCTGCAGCTTCACCGGGATCTGGCTGAACGTCAGGTCCTGCCGGTTGACGGTGCCGATGGTGCCGAGCACGGTCTTGCCGTCGCTGTAGTAGACGGTCGTGTTCTGGTAGTTCGCACTGGCCAGGGCGTCCGGGATGGTAGTCGAGCTGGCGATGTACTGGTACACGCCGAACAGGCAGACGACGAAGAGCACGGCCAGGCCGCCGGTGACCGCGAGCGCCTTCTTCCAGGTCCAGTGGCGCCACCAGCTGCCCTTGCGCTTGCCGGGCCGGCCAGGGCCGGCCGGGCCCCCGGGCCGACCCGGGCCACCGGGGCCACCCGGGCCACTGGGCCCGCCCGGCCCCGCTGGCCCGCCCGGGCCGCCGGGAGCGCCGGGAGCGCCGAGAACCGCCGGTCCAGTTGGGACCGCCCGCGCCCGGGCTGCCCGCGCCGGGACCACCAGGCCCGTAGCCCCCGGAACCGTAGCCGCCGGAACCGTAGCCGCCGGAACCGTAACCCCCGGTCCCGTAACCGCCGGGCGCGCCCGGTTCGCGAGGACCGTATCCCCCGTAGCCACCACTCTGGCTGCCGGTCGTGCCGCCGTACCCGCCAGCCGCCGGGTGGCCGGCCGCAGCGGAGGAGCCGAACGGGGGCTGGGCTGACGCCTGGCCCGGCCACGGGCTTCCTCCCCGGGGCGCGCTGTTCTCCCAGCCACGCCCGTCGGCCCAGTAACTGTAGCCGGGGTCGGCCTGCCGGCCGGTCCCCTGGCCGCCCTGCGGGCGCACCGGGTCGTGCAGGTGAGTGTCGTAGCTGGCGTCGACCGACGAGTCACGCCAGAAGCCGTCGTTTCCCCAGCCCTTCGGGGGCTGGGTAGCGGGCGCCGTCGCCTGCGCCCTGCCCGTGCCCGTCGCTGCGCCGGCCCTCCTGCTCCTCAGCTCCCCGCGCACCCTCGGGCCAGTAGGCAGGCCCGTCAAAGTCGTTGTTACTCACACGTCCTCGCAGTGGCTGTGAACGAGCCCGGTGGCCCGACCCCGGCTGGGATTGCGTCCGGCCTTACCTGGGCACCGTCCGTGGCTGAAAGTGCAGAGCCGCGTCCCGCCGACCCCACACGTTACCTGCTGACGCAGGCGGTCCAAGGTCGGTGAACTCTTTTTGTCCTTACGGCTCCCTCTGTCAGGCCTCAGAGCGTGTCAGGCCTCAGAGCGGAAAGCCGGCTAGAACTCAGTTCGGACGTGCCCGGCGGCCCCGGCGGGCAGGCGGCTCACCGGTGCCAAGCACGTACGACGTGGCCAGATGGTTCCAGCCACAACTTTGGCAGACCTCGACCACATACACCCGGAATTCGCCGTATTCGGCAGCCATCTCCGTCAGCTCGGGGGTGCGCTTGACCCGTCCCGCGTACTGTCCGAGTTCGTCTCCGTACACATAGGTGACATGTGTGACGTTCGTCTTACGGCAGAGCGGGCAGCGCTCCTCGGTCGCCTCGCCGTGGTACTTGGCCGCGCGCAGCAGGTACGGGTGGGCGTCGCAGGCATCGGCCATCGTGGTGTGGCCGGAGCGCACGGACGCGAGCGCAGCGCGCCGCGCGAGCGCGTAGTCCACTACGGAGCGACGAGCAATCGTGCCTGCCATGTTCCACAGCGTACGTCGGAAGCCGCGCCTGGATCGAGACCTGTTCGCGACCTGCGCGCCGCATACCGGTGAACAGGCGGTTGCCTGGGGCCGAACAGTGACCTATGCTGGGAAACGTCGCATCGATATATCGAACCGAGATATCGGCAAGAGATATCGTCCAGATACACGAACCCTACCAACGGGGGGATGCCGTGGGCCGGAACCGGACTGCCGTCCTTGAGTTCGCCGTCCTCGGGCTGCTGCACCGGGCACCGATGCACGGCTACGAGCTCAGCAAGCAGCTGAACATGCTGCTCGGCACGTTCCGCGCGCTCTCCTACGGCACCCTCTACCCCTGCCTGACCAAGCTGTACGCCGACGGGCTGATCGCCAAGGAGGGCGACGAGCCGGCCGACGACAGCCGGGCAGGCAAGGCTCCTGGCCGGTCCAAGATCGTCTACCGGCTGACCGCTGAGGGCAAGGAGCGGTTCCAGGACCTGCTGATCAACGCGGGCCCGGCCGCCTGGGAAGACGACGAGTTCGGCGTCCACTTCGCCTTCTTCGGCCAGACCCGGGCCGACATCCGGCTGCGGATCCTGGAAGGGCGGCGCAGCCGCCTCGAGGACCGGGTGGAGGGACTGCGCGCGGCCCTCGCGCGGACCCGCGAGCGGGTGGACAGCTACACCCTCGAACTCCAGCGGCACGGGCTCGAGGCCGTGGAGCGCGACGTCCGCTGGCTCAATGAACTGATCGCCGAGGAACGGCGGTCGGAGACAACAAGCGGCACCGGCGGCGGACCCTACCCGCCGGCAGCGCCGTCCGACATAAATCCTGGAATAGATCGCGGAAGCGAGAAGGAGTCATCCTGATGGGTGCTGTGCCCTCTGAAACCGTGCGCGTCGCCATCGTGGGGGTGGGCAACTGCGCGAGCTCGCTCATCCAAGGTCTTGAATATTACAAGGACGCTGCGGATGACGCGCGGGTCCCGGGCCTCATGCACGTCCGGTTTGGCGGTTATCACGTGTCTGACGTCGAGGTGGTCGCCGCCTTCGACGTGGACGCCAAGAAGGTCGGGCTCGACATCTCGGAGGCGATCTTCGCCAGCGAGAACAACACCATCAAGTTCGCTGACGTCGCCCCCGACCGGTGTGATCGTGCAGCGCGGCCACACCTTCGACGGCCTCGGCGACTACTACCGCGAGATCATCACCGAGTCCGACGACCCGGCCGTGGACGTGGTCGCGGCGCTCCGCGAGGCCCGGGTCGACGTGCTCGTCTGCGTACCTGCCGGTTGGCTCCGAGCAGGCGGACCGCTTCTACGCCCAGTGCGCCATCGACGCCAAGGTCGGCTTCGTCAACGCGCTGCCGGTGTTCATCGCGTCCGACCCCGCCTGGGCGGCCAAGTTCACCGAGGCGGGCGTGCCCATCGTCGGTGACGACATCAAGTCCCAGGTTGGTGCCACGATCACGCACCGCGTGCTGGCCAAGCTGTTCGAGGACCGCGGCGTCGAGCTGGAGCGGACCTACCAGCTCAACTTCGGCGGCAACATGGACTTCATGAACATGCTGGAGCGCAAGCGCCTGCAGTCCAAGAAGATCTCCAAGACCCAGGCGGTCACCTCGCAGATCCCGCACGAGATGGCGAAGGCCGACGTGCACATCGGCCCGTCCGACCACGTGCCGTGGCTCGACGACCGCAAGTTCGCCTACGTTCGCCTCGAGGGCAGGTCCTTCGGCGACGTGCCGCTCAGCCTGGAGTACAAGCTCGAGGTGTGGGACTCGCCGAACTCGGCGGGCGTCATCATCGACGCGCTCCGCGCCTGCAAGATCGCCAAGGACCGCGGCATCGGCGGCCCGATCATCTCGGCCAGCTCCTACTTCATGAAGTCCCCGCCGGAGCAGTTCGACGACAGCACCTGCCGCGACCTGGTGGAGAAGTTCATCAAGGGCGAGGTCGACCGCTAGCACCAGCACTGGCAACTCGCTCGTCCACCGCGGGCCGGACAACCGTCCGGTCCGCGGTCTTATTAAGCTGAAGCGGTGTCCGCCGGCGCTGAGGCTGAACCGGAAGGCAGGCGGTCCTCCTTCTGGGCCGACCTGAAGGCAGTTCTGGCCGAACGGGACTTCCGCAAGCTGTTCGCCGCCCGCCTGGTCTCCCAGACAGGCGACGGCGTCTTCAACGCCGGGTTCGCCGCCTACGCGTTCTTCAGCGCCCAGTCCTTTCCCAACCCGGCCGCCGCGGTCTACGCCTTCACCGTCCTCTACGTGCCGTACTCGCTGATCGGCCCGTTCGCCGGGGTGTTCATCGACCGCTGGTCGCGGCGGCAGATCATCGTCTACGGGGCGCTGATCCGGGCCGCGATGGTCGCGGTGGCTGGATTCGTCGTCCTGGCCGGCCAGACCGGCATCCCGCTGTACATCAGCGCGCTGGCGGTGCTCGGGGTGAACCGCTTCTTCCTGTCGGCCGTCTCCGCGGGCACGCCGCACGTGGTCCGGCCGGGCAAGCTGGTGATGGCGAACGCGGTCGCGCCGACCTCGGGCACCATCGTGGGGTTCGCCGGCGGCGTGGCCGGCCTCGGCGTCCACCTGCATCGTCGGCGGCGGGCTCGCCGGGCAGCGCGGCCACGCTGTGGTTCGCCGGCGCCTGCTACATCGTGGCCGGCCTGCTCGGCACCCGGCTGGCGAAGAACCTGCTCGGCCCGTTCGAGTCCGACGGCGGGCCGCGCCGCCCGGGCCGGAGCCAGCCTCGGCCGCGAGCTCAGGGACGTCTTCCGCGGCCTCATCGACGGGCTCAGGCACCTGAACCAGAAGCGGAAGGCCGCCTACGCCCTGGGCGCGGTCGGCGTGCAACCGCGCGCTGTACGGCACGCTTGCTGGTCCAGGCCCTGCTGCTGTACCGGAACTACTTCTACTCCGGCGGCAACGGGAACAAGGCGCTCGGCAGCGTCACCCTGCTCGTCATCACCTCGGCGATCGGCTTCGGCCTGGCCGCGGTGATAACCCCGCAAGGCGTCAAGCGGCTGACCAAGGACCAGTGGATCGCGCTGTGGCTGCTGGCCGGCGGCGTCGTGGTGATCCTGCTCGGCCCGACCTTCGACAAGTACACCTACCTGGTGCTCGGGTTCGCCCTCGGGCTGTCGGCTCAGTGCGTGAAGATCTGCGTGGACACCACCGTGCAGGAGACGGTCGACGACGCCTACATGGGCCGCGTCTTCTCGCTCTACGACATGCTCTACAACGTCGCCTACGTCGCCGGCCCGGCGATCGCGATCCCGTTCCTGCCGCGTCACCGGCCAGTCCTACCTGGTGATCCTGTTCGTCGGCGCCAGCTACGTGGCCGCGGCCGCGGTGTACGCCGCGCTCACCCTGCGGGGTCCGCGGGCGGAACCTCAATCCCCTCCCGCCCGGCCCACGCAACCAGCTCAGCGGTAGCGCGCTCAGCGCCGAGCGGACCCTCCTCCAGGCGCAGGTCGCGGCAGGAACTTCCAGGGCGCGGCCCACCAGCGGCCCCGGCGTGAGCCCGAGGATCCGCATCATCTTCGTCGCCGTCCAGGTCGGGCCGGATCGCGTCGAGCTCCTCCTGCTCGCGCAGCACCGCGATGCGCGCCTCGAGCGCGTCGTAGGCGGCCGCCAGCCGGGCCGCCTTGCGCGTGTTCCGGGTCGTGCAGTCGGCCCGGGTGAGCGCGTGCAGCCGGGTCAGCAGCGGCCCGGCGTCGGTCACGTAGCGGCGCACGGCCGAGTCGGTCCAGTCGCCGTCGCCGTAGCCGTGGAACCGCAGGTGCAGCTTCACCAGCTCCGCCACATCGTTGATGACGTCCTTGGGGAACCGCAGCTCGGTCAGCCGCTTGCGCGCCATCTTGGCGCCGACGGTCTCGTGATGGTGGAACGCCACCTTGCCCCCGGGCAGCAGCGACCGGGTCGGCGGCTTGCCGATGTCGTGCAGGATCGCGGCCAGCCGCAGCACCAGGTCGCGGTCGAGGCCGTAGCGCGGCTCCAGCTCGATCGCCTGGCGCAGCACCGTCAGCGAGTGCGAGTAGACGTCCTTGTGCCGGTGGTGCTCGTCGACCTCCATCCGCAGGGCCGACAGCTCGGGCAGCACCACGTCGGCCGCGCCGGTGCCGCACCAGCAGGTCGATCCCGGGCTCGGGGGTCGCGGTCAGCATCAGCTTGGTCAGCTCGTCGGTGACGCGCTCGGCTGACACGATCGACAGCCGCCCCGCCATCTCCCGCATGGCCCGCTGGACGCCGTCGTCGACCGCGAACCCGAGCCGGGCGGCGAACCGGGCCGCCCGCAAGATGCGCAGCGGGTCATCGGAAAAGGAGTCCTCCGGCCGGCCCGGCGTCCTGATCACCCGCTCTCGCAGCGCGGCCAGGCCGCCGAACGGGTCGACCAGCTCGAACGACGGCAGCCGGGCGGCCATGGCGTTGATGGTGAAGTCGCGCCGTTCCAGGTCGGCCGTCAGCGACCGGCCGTACCGCACCTCGGGCTTGCGCGACGTCCGGTCGTAGGCCTCGCTCCGGTACGTGGTGATCTCGAAGATCTCGTCGCCCTTGCGCAGCCCGACGGTGCCGAAGGCGATGCCGACCGTCCACGTCTTGTCCGCCCACTCCCGGGTGATCGCGAGGACCCGCTCGGGGACTGCGTCCGTGGTCAGGTCGAGGTCCCTGGGGCGGCCGCCGAGGAAGACGTCCCGGACCGGGCCGCCGACGAGCGCGAGCTCGTGCCCCGCCTGGATAAAGAGGTCGCCGAGCTCGGCCACGGCGGGCGAGGCATTGGCGCGAAGCAGGGCCGCGGCGGCCTTCGCTGGTCGGCGCTCAAGGTAGCCTTCTGGGCGACGGAGGTGGAATCTGACACGGGCATTCAGGGTATCTAGCGCGACCCTTTCCTAGCGAACGGCCATAACATGCGAACCGTGCGCTCCGTCTCTCCGCGCCCTCGGTGCGCTGATCGCTGTCTGCGTCTGGATCCCCGGGCTGGCTCTCGCCGCCCCGTCCGCGCAGGCCGCGACGGGCAGGGCTGACAGCCGCTCGCGATCTCTGTCACCGGGATGTCGCCCAGTTTCGCGACCCACGGGTCGACCGTGACGCTGAACGGCACGCTGGCCAACCACACCGGGTCGGACGTATCCGGTATCAGCGTGCAAGCCGCGACGAGTGCGCAGAATTTCACCACCCGGTCCGAGATGACCGCTTTCACCAGCACCGGCAGCTTCCCGTCGCTCATTCCGGCCGGCCAGGCCGAGGTGACCGGAACCGTCCGCGACGGCGAAACGATCCGGTGGTCGGTGTCGTTCCCGGCCTGGCTCCTTCTACGGCGGCTTCGGCGTCTTCCCGGTTCAGGTGACCGCGCAGACCCCGGGGGCCACGCACAGCGCCGCCGCGCAGACCCTGCTGCCGTACTGGCCCGGCGCCGGGTCCTTCCAGCAGGAGAAGGGCAAGCAGCTCCAGGTGGCGTGGGTCTGGCCGCTGGTCGACACGCCGCAGCAGGGTGCCTGCGGGCACACGCTGGCGACGAGCGCGCTGGCCCGCTCGGTCGACGGCGGCCGCCTCTCGACGCTGCTGGCCGCGGGCGCCAGCTGGGCCTCGGCCGACGACCTGACCTGGGACATTGACCCGGCCCTGCTGTCCGACGTGTCGGTCATGAAGGGCCCGTACTACACCGGCGGCACCGGCACCTGCTCCGGCCGCACGCGGCAGCAGCCGAGCAAGGCGGCGGCCAGCTGGCTCGGCCAGCTTCAGCAGGCGACCGCCGGGCAGCCCGCTTTCCTGACCCCCTACGCCAATGTCGACGTGGCCGCGCTCAGCCATGCCGGCCTTGACGGCAACGTGCGGTCCGCCTACCAGCTCGGGCAGAAGGTAGCCAGGCAGATCCTGCCGCACACGTTCGGGACCACGGGCACCGGCACCGGGCACGGGGCGGCGCTGAACGCGGCCTGGCCCGCCGACGGCCTGGCCGACGCCGGCGTGCTGACCAGCCTGGCGACCTACGGCGGGATCAATACCGTGGTGCTGAGCAGCGGCGAACTGCCGTCAGTCACCTCCGGGGCCGACAACGCCCTCGCCCAGACCCAGGTCAGCGGGATCGGCACGCGGATGTCGGTCTTGCTGGCCGATGCCGGGATCACCAGCCAGCTCGGGTCGGCGTCGGCCAGGGCGACAGCGGCGGGCCAGTTCGCCTACCTGCAGGACTTCCTGGCGCAGACCGCGATGATCGTCAGCGAGGCCCCCGCGCTGGCCCGCTCCCTGGTGGTGGCGCCGCCGACGGGCTGGGACCCGTCGGCGGCCGAGGCCGGCGACCTGCTGCGGATCACCAAAAGCATGCCCTGGCTGAAGGCAACCGGGCTGTCCGCGCTGGCCACGGCGGCGGCCAAGGAGCCGCCAGCGTCGTCCGGGGCGCTGCCCGCCAAGCAGGTCAGCCAGCACGAGCTGTCCGCCCGCACCGTCGCCCGCCTCCCGTCACTCAACGCAGGCGTCGGCGTGTTCACCAACCTGCTGTACCAGCCGTCGGCGGCGGTGACCGACTCGCTGGCGGGAGCCGTCGCCGCCACCGCGTCGTCGGCCTGGCGCGGTGCGGGCTCGGCGGGTGGCACCGACGCGGCCGCCCGGCTGCAGCGCTACCTGAGCTTTTCCGAAGGTAAGGTGCAGATCATCCCGATCACCAAGGTGCTGCTGGCCGGGAACTCGGGCGAGACTCCGGTGTCGGTCAAGAACGGACTCAGCCAACCGGTGCAAGTCCGGGTGACGGCGACCGCGCCAGAAGGCAGCACGGTCCGAGTGGGCCCGCACGAGGGGCTTCTGACGGTCCTGGGCGGGAAGACCAACACCGTCCGGATGCCGGTCCACGCCGCGTCGATTGGAACCACCACGGTGCAGCTACAGTTGGTTACGCAAAACGGGTCGCTGCTGACGACACTGCCGCTGAGCGTCGAGGTCACGCGCGTTCGGCCGGTTCCTGCTCACCATCATCGGCGGCGCACTCGGGATCCTGGTCCTGACGTCGGTCTACCAGCTGCGCCGCAAGCGGCTGGCCCGCGCCAGGATCCAGGGCCCTGCTGAGCACGCGGACAAGGCGGGAGGCGCCGCATGACCAGGCCGACCAGGCCCGCTGAGCCGCCGTTCCCCGACGACGAGCCGCCGGAGGGGGCGCAGCCGCGGTTCACGCCACGGCCGCCCGAGTCGCCCCCGACGATGATGACGCCGCCCGGGTACCAGCCGCCGCCGCCACCCGGGTACCCGCCCGGCCTGGTCGGGTACGCGGAGGACGAGCAGCCCCTGGCCCCGCCGCCCGGGGCGCGGCAGGCCGGGCCCTCGTTCACCCCGCACGCGCCCGGCCCGGACGAGCACCAGGCCACTGGGCCGCGGCACAGCCGGAACCGGGGCAGCCGCCCGCAGCCCACCTTCACCCCGCGCGAGGGGTACGTGCCCGCCGGCGACCGGTCAGCGCCCGGCCGCGGCGCCGACATCGTTCCTGCCGCCGGTGCCCGCCGGCTACCCGCAGCCGTCGTTCCAGCCCTACGACTACCCGAGGACAGCCCGCCCGCGCCGCGGTTCGTCCCCGCCGGCCGCACGGCGCAGCAGGCCGCCCTTCCGGCCGAGCTCGACCGGACCAGGATCCTCGAGCCGGACGCCCGCCCCGCGCCCGCCGCGGCGTCGGCCGCGGCGTGCGGACGAGAGCACCTCGCCCAACCTGGCCCGGTCGAGCAAGGCGATGGCCATCGGCACGCTCGTGTCCCGGGTAACCGGGTTCCTGCGCACGTTCGTGTTCCTCTGGGCGCTCGGCCTCTACACCACGCGCAACGCCTACAACACGGCCAACACGCTGCCCAACACCGTCTACTACCTGATGCTAGGCGGCGTGTTCACCTCGGTCGTGGTGCCGATGCTGGTCCGGGCGGCCAAGGAGGACCCGGACCGGGGCCAGGGGTACGCGAAGCGGATCTACTCCCTCGGCGTGATCTGCCTGCTCGGGATCACGGTCCTCGCCACCGTGCTGGCCCAGCCGATCGCCAGCCTTTACGGCGGCAACCTGGGCGCGAAGAACGAGTATCACCTCACTGTTATCTTCGCCTACATCTTCATCCCGCAGATCTTCTTCTACGGGATGGACTCGCTGCTCGGCGCCATCCTCAACGTGCGCGGCCGGTTCGGCCCCAACATGTGGACCCCGGTCATCAACAACGTCGTCGTGATCTTCGTCGGCATCCTCTTCGCGGTGACCGTCGGCAAACCCGGCACCAGCTCGGCCACCATCTCCGGCTACGGCATCGAGTTGCTCGCCATCGGCACCACGCTCGGCATCGTCATCCAGTCGATCGCGCTGTTCCCGATCATGTGGCGGGCCGGCTTCGACATGAAGCTGACCTTCGACTTCCGCCGCGCGGAGATCGCCGAGATCGGCCGGATGTCGGGCTGGATGTTCGGCTACGTGTTCAGCTCAGTGGCTCGGCAACCTGGTGGTGACCCGGGTGGCCAACTCCGCGCCCCCGCAGACGGGCATCTCCGCCTACGCCAACGCCTACCAGCTCTTCCAGTTGCCGTACGCGATCGTCGGCATCTCGGTCATCAGCGCGCTGCTGCCGCGGATGAGCGGGCACGCCAACGACCGGCGCTACTCCCTCGTCCGGGAGGACTTCTCCAAGGGCGTGCGGCTGGCCTCGGTCATCGTGGTACCCGCCGCGGTGTTCCTCGCCGTGCTCGGGGCGCCGCTGTGCGAGTTCCTGCTCGGCCACGGGCACACCACCTGGCAGGACGCCCGGTACATCGGCGAGGTGTTCGGCGCCTTCTGCCTCGGCCTGCTGCCGTTCATGCTGACCCAGCTCCAGCTGCGGGTGTTCTACTCGTTCCACGAGAGCCGGACCCCGGCCGTCATCGGCATGATCATGCTGATCATCGGCGTCATCGGCTACATGGTGGTGAAGGTCGCGGTATCGCCCCCGCACATCGTGGTCGGGCTCGCGTTCGCGTTCGACATCATGACGCTGGCGGGCGCGGTCATCGCCTGGCCGCTGCTGCTGCGCCGGGTCGGCAGCCTCGACGGCTGGCGGATCACCCGGTCGCTGATCCGGATGTTCCTCGCAACGATCCCCGGGCTGGTCTTCGCCTTCGTGGTGATGGCGGTGGTCGGCTCGTTCCTCCACCCGGGGACGCTCTACGGGCTGGTGGTCACGCTAGTCGGCGGCGGCGGGGCGCTGCTGCTGTACGCGCTCTGCTCGCGGCATCCTCGGCATCGAGGAGTTCCGCACGCTGGTGCAGTCCGTCGCCGGACGGTTCGGTTAGCAGCCCGTGAGCAGTCCGGATGACGGGACGATGACATCTGGCCGAACACCGGTGCCGGCGCAGGCCGGTGACCGCCGCGGCGCAT
Organism: uncultured Actinomycetota bacterium; assembly: GCA_963795335.1. Taxonomy (GTDB): domain Bacteria; phylum Actinomycetota; class Actinomycetes; order Streptosporangiales; family Streptosporangiaceae; genus Trebonia. The sequence goes on along the minus strand of CAWCHI010000018.1, from coordinate 183,613 downwards.
GCCCGGAGGTGCGCCTTCGCCGGTATTCGCATATAACGGTAGGGCGGCTTGCCAGATGCCTTGCGCCAGCCGACCGGTTACGGCAGGCGCCAGTGACTACCATGGGACGGTGGTCCGTGGGATATCAGGGGCTGGAAGGAGGCCGAGAGCCCGCCCGCTCTTGACGACTGCGTATGAGCACGTACACCGCTGAACCAGGAACACGGCTTGCCGGGCGATACCGGCTGGTGGATCAGGTCGCCGCAGGCAACGGCTGGACTATGTGGAAGGCCATCGACGAGACGCTCGCGCGTCCGGTCTCCGTCCTCACGTTCGTGGCCGGGCTTCCCGCGGATCCGCAGGTGGTGACCGCCGCCAGGGCGGCCAGCAGGCTGTCTGACCCGCGGATGGCCCAGGTCTTCGACGTCGAGGACGGCGGCGGCCAGGCCTACATCGTGCTCGAGTGGGTCGGCGGTGACTCGCTCGCCGACCTGCTCGACGACGGCCCGCTCGACGCGTCCGTGGCCTGCTCACTGATCGGCGACGCCGCCCGCGCGGTAGCGGGCGCCCATGCCCTCGGCCAGGCGCACCTGCGGCTGACCCCGGACACCCTGTGGTGGACCCGTGGCAGCGGCATCAAGATCACCGGGCTCGGCATCGACGCCGCCCTGGCCGGCGACGCGCTGACCGGCGCCGCCGCCGAGGACCCGGCCCTGGCTGACACCACCGCCGTCGCGGCGCTGCTGTACGCGGCGCTGACCGGCTACTGGCCGGGCGAGGAGCCGACCCGGCTGCCCGCCGCCCCGTTGTCGGACGGCGTGGCGGCCGACCCCCGTCAGGTCTCCCCGGACGTCTCCCACGCCCTCGACAGCCTGATCATCCGGTCGCTGCTGCAGCGCCCGACGCGGCAGGGACCGCCGATCCAGTCGCCCGCCGACTTCGCCGACGCCCTGGCGGGCGTGGCGCCGCCGGTGCCGCTGCCGGAACCCGCTCCGCCGTGCCCCGGCCGGCGTACGGCGGTTACAGGGCGGCCCCGGACAACACTGACGCGTGGTCGGGATCGGACCGGGGGCCGAGTGGCACCGCGCCGTACCAGCCGCCGACCTCGGCCCCCTATCCCAGCGGCCAGTACCCCAGCGGCCAGTACCCCAGCGGCCAGTACCCCCGGGGTCAGTACTCCGGGGGCCAGTACACCGGGTCGCAGTACGCCGCGCCGGGCTACCAGGCCCAGCCGCGCCGGGGCCCTGGGCCCGTGCTCATCGTCGCCATCGTGGCGGTCGTGCTCGCGGTGGCCGCGGTCGTCGTGTGGGCGGTCGGGTTCCGCACCTCGGGCAGCCCCCCGGCGAGCAGCGGCACGCACGCGTCGGCGACCGCCTCCGCCCCGGCCGGCGGCACCGTGCTCACGCCGGCCAGGGACACCACGTTCAACATCCTCGGCTCGGACAGCGAGGACGCCCCCGACGCCCCCAAGGCGATCGACAGCTCACCCAGCACCTACTGGCACACCGACTCCTACCAGAACCAAGCCAACTTCGGGAACCTGAAGTCGGGCACCGGTCTGCTGATCGACATGGGTAAATCCGTGCAGCTAAGCCAGGTGCAGGTGACCGTGGGCAGCGGCGCCACCACGGCCAAGGTCTACCTGGGCAACTCGGCCACCCTGTCCAGGACTGCCCTGTCGAACTTCACCCAGGTCGGGAAGAAGACGACCGGCAGCGGGACGCTGACCTACACGATCTCGTCCAAGGCGACCGGACGTTACGTGCTGATCTGGCTGACCGGCAACTTGCCGCCGAACCCGGACCAGCCCGGTCAGTACCAAGGCCGCATCTACAACGTCGTGCTGCGCGGTACCGCCGCCTCCGGCAGTTCCTGACCTGCGGCCGGATCGTCCCGTGTCGGGCCTGGCCGCCGGCGAGCCGTCAGACGCCACCTTGCTCCGCCGGCACGCCGAGGGGGACCCGGATGCGTTCGGCATCCTCTTCCAGCGGCACTCCGGACGGCTCTGGGCGGTCGCGCTGCGGATCACCTGCGATCCCGACGATGCCGCCGACGCGCTGCAAGACGCGATGATCTCCGCCTTCCGCCGGGCGGGTGACTTCCGGGCCGAGTCGGCGGTTACCACCTGGCTGCACCGCATCGTGGTGAACGCGTCCCTCGACCTGCTGCGCCGCCGCGCGGCGCGGTCGGTCGCCTGGTCCGGCGATCCGGACGAATTGCCTGGCCGCGGTACCGGCCAGTTGCCTGACAGCGCCGCCGCGACCGACTCGCGGCTCGACGTCGACGCGGCCCTGCGGATGCTGCCGCCCCCGCAGCGGGCAGCGCTGGTGCTGGTGGACATGCTCGGTTACTCGGTCGCCGACGCCGCCGCGGTCCTGCGCGTCTCGGAGGGGACGGTGAAGAGCCGCTGTGCCCGGGGCCGGGCCCGGCTGCTGCCGTACGTGGCGCACCTGCGGGGTGGTTATGCCGGCGACGGGAACCAGCCGGTCGCGGGGAGCGTCCCATCTGAACCGGGAGGAGGAGGATGAGCGGGCACCCGCCCCCCGACGCAGACGACTACCACGAGGTCTCCGCCGGGGAAGCTGACGAGCAGGGCACGGACGCCGCGACGCGGCTGTCCGTGGTGTCGGCGTTCCTGGCCAGCGTTCCCGCTCCTGTGCTGCCCCCCCATGTCAGCACCCGGATCAGCGCCGCGATCGCGGCTGAGGCAGCCGCCCGTGCCGCCGCCGGGACCAACGGGACATCCAGTACCGCAGCTGCCGCCAGGGACGCGGCCCCGCACGACCAGGGCCCCGCCGCTGGCAGCCGGGCCAGTGACAGCCCGGCCGCCGTCGGCGCGGTACGGTCCAGGACCCTGGGCAGGCCCCCCCGCCATGCCCGCGTCCGGCGCCCCGGCCGGGTCTTCCGGCTGAGCGGCACGCTCGCGGCCGTCTGCCTGGTGCTGGCCGGCCTCGGCTTCCTGCTCTCACACTCTCCCGGGTCGTCGTCTTCCAGCGCGGCCGCGTCCGGGTCGGCCGCCGGGCCCGCCGCCGCGTCCGCCAGCTCCGCCGCCGGGTCAACCTCGGAGGCGGGGCCGGCCTCAGGGACAAAGCGGATCTCCGCCGCCGGGCCCGGGGCGCCCCGGCCCGCCGCCAGCGCGAGCCGGACGGCGCCGTTCACGGTGACCGAGAGCGGGACCGCATACCAGAAGGCGGCCCTGGCCGGGCAGGTCCGGTCCATCACGGCGAGCCGGGCGGCCAGCGGCGGTACCGGCGGCGTTCCGTCGGCGGCGCTGCTGGGCTGCGTCCTGAAGCTCACCGACGCCCCCACGCTGGTCGACCGGGCCACGTACCAGGGAACACCGGCCTACGTGATCGCCAGCGCGAGCCGGGTGTGGGTGGTGGGGCGTGGGTGCACGGCCTCGGCGCCCGAAGTCATGGCGTCGGTCCCGTTGGCGGGCTGACCGGGAATCTCCGCGCCCTAGTATCGGTTAAGCGGGAAGCATAACGAGGAGGCGTTCAGTGACCGGCGTTCGTGACGTCATCATCATTGGCTCTGGCCCGGCGGGTTACACCGCTGCCATCTACAGCGCCAGGGCCGAGCTTCGGCCTCTGGTCTTCGAGGGGTCAGTGACCGCGGGCGGTGCGCTGATGCAGACCACCGACGTGGAGAACTTTCCCGGGTTTCCCGACGGGATCATGGGTCCGGAGCTGATGGACTCGCTGCGCAAGCAGGCCGAGCGATTCGGCGCCGAACTGATCTCGGATGACGTCATCGAGGTCGACCTGAAGGCGTCGCCCAAGGTCGTGAAGACCGAGAGCGAGACCTACCTGGCCACTTCAGTGATCATCGCGACCGGGTCGCGCTACAAGGAGCTGGGCATCCCCGGTGAGAAGGCGCTGTCCGGGCACGGCGTGTCCTGGTGCGCCACCTGTGACGGCTTCTTCTTCCGTGAGCAGGACATCGCGGTGGTCGGCGGCGGCGACTCCGCCCTGGAAGAGGCGCTGTTCCTGACCCGGTTCGGCAAGACGGTCACGCTGGTGGTCCGGCGCGACGTGCTCCGCGCCTCCAAGATCATGCAGGACCGGGCGTTGGCCAACCCGAAGATCAAGTTCCAGTGGAACAGCGAGCCCGTCGCGATGGAAGGCGAGGGGAAGGTCTCCGGGCTGCGGGTGCGCAACGTCCGCAGCGGCGAGGAGACCGTGCTGCCCGCTCGGCGGCGTGTTCATCGCGATCGGCCACGCCCCGCGCAGCGAGCTGTTCGCCGGACAGCTCGCCATCACCCCCGACGGGTACCTAGAGGTCGAGGGCCGGACCACCCGGACCGCGATCGAGGGCGTCTTCGCCTGCGGCGACGTGGTGGACCACGTATACCGGCAGGCCATCACCGCGGCCGGCAGCGGGTGCTCGGCCGCGATCGACGCGGAGCGCTGGCTGGCGGAGAACGCTGCCCGCGAACGCTTAACCGACAGATCAAATCACACGCGAAAGGTGTGATCACCCATGGGTGCGACCAAGGCCGTCACCGACGCGACCTTCGAGACCGAGGTCCTGAAGAACAACAAGCCGGTCATCGTTGACTACTGGGCCGAGTGGTGTGGCCCGTGCCGGATGATCGCCCCGGTCCTCGAGGAGATCGCGGGCGAGTACGCCGACAAGATCGACGTTGTCAAGCTGAACGTGGACGACAACCCGGGCATCGCCCAGCGGTACTCGATCCTCGCCATCCCGACGCTCAACGTGTTCCAGAACGGTGAGGTCGTGAAGCAGATCAAGGGCGCTAAGCCGAAGGCGGCGCTGCTCAAGGACCTGGCTGAGTTCATCTAGCCTTTCCCTGGCTACCGCAGGCAAGCTGCGGGTCGCGGGGGGCGAGGGGATCGCCGCTCGCTGTCGGACCACCGATCGAACCCGATCGGAGGTCCGACGCGAGTGGCTTCACCCCTTCGCCCCCCGCTTCTCGTTTCCTTGCTCTCGAAATCTGTACTACTCCCCGGGCCTTGTGGTTGACTCGCTCTTATGGAGAACTCGCGGTTTCTGGAGTCCCTCGACGCCGATTACCGGCGGATGCGGGAGGTGGCGCCGGGGCACCTGCAGGCCCCGGTTCCTACCTGCCCGGACTGGGTGGTGGCTGACCTCGTGCGTCACGTGGGGGAGGTGTACCTGCACAAGGTCGAGTGCATGCGGCTCGGGGCGGAGACGGAGAGTGACTGGCCGCCGGCCGGGCTCAAGGATGAGGAGCCGCTGGAGTTGCTCGACCGCTCCTACGCCGACCTTGTTCAGGAGCTGACGACGCGCAACCCGGCTGATCGCGGAGGGACCTGGTACGCGCCTGATCCGACGGTGGGGTTCTGGTTCCGGCGGATGGCGCAGGAGAGCGTGATCCACCGGGTCGACGCCGAGCTGGCGGCCGGGGCCGATGTCGCCCCGATCCCCGATGACCTGGCGATCGACGGGATCGACGAGCTGCTGAGGGTCTTCGTCGCCTATAGCGTCGCGGCCTGGACCGACTACTTCGAAGAAGCGCTGGCCGGATCCCCCGGTCGCACGATCAAGTTCGAGGCGAAAGCGACCGCCGGCAGCCCTCGGGTGACCTGGCTCGTCAAGACGTCGCCGGGTGAGTTCACGGTTGAGGGCGGACCGGGTGAGCCTTCCGCCGGGGACCAGCCGGCCGACGTCACGGTCAGCGGGGACACCGGTCGACGTGCTGCTGTGGGGCTGGAACCGTGAGGTCCCGGGCCGGGCTGGGCGGGTGACGATCACGGGCGATCGCGATGCGCTGGCCGAGTTCCGGCGCTGCGTCGTCATCGCGACCCAGTGACCGCCGCTTTGCCTAGAGCTGGCCGCTGATCACAGCGGCGGGCGAGGGGCGGAGCACACGCTCGGGGGTCATCGAGCCCAGCAGCCGTTCGAGCGCCACCTCGACGTCTTCGCGCCAGCTCAGCGTCGAGCGGAGCTCCATGCGCAGCCGGGGATTGCGGTGGTGCGGACGGACGGTCTTGAAGCCGACGGCGAGCAGGTAGTCCACCGGCAGGACGCAGGCAGGTGCGGTCCATTCCTTGTCACCGAAGGCCTCGATCGCCCGTACTCCTCGCCGGGTCAGGTCCTTGGCCATGCCCTGGATCAGCATGCGGCCGAGGCCGCCACCGGAGAACTCGCTCAGCACCCGGGCCGTCATCAAGAGGACCGCGTCCGCGCTGACCGGACTGGTGGGAAAGGCGACCGACCGGGGCACATATTGCGGCGGAGCGAAAAGCACGTACGCGGCCGGCACGCCGTCGACGTAGAGGATCTTCCCGCAACTCCCCCACTCGAGGAGGACCGAGGAGATCCAGGACTCCTTTTCCAGTCCAGGGTCGGACGCATCCGCGCGGGCCTTGCTGACCGGGTCGAGTTCCCAGAAAACACACGTGCGGCAACTCGGCGGGATGTCGCCGAGATTATCCAGTGTGATGTTGACAAGTCGGCGTGACATCCCGATGAGTTCCCCGATCAGGTCAGCGTGAACCAGCCACTATTTTGGCATCGTACCCTGTCGGCGGCAGGGAATGCGGTGACACGTGAGCGAGAAATAACAGATGGAGGACCAAGATGGCGGTAGCGCGGAAGAGCTTCGGCAGCGACAATCACGCGGGTACTCATCCTGCGGTTATGCGCGCCATCGTCGAGGCGAATGCCGGCGATGCCGTTGCCTACGGCGCCGACCCGTGGACGGAGAAGGTGACCAGCGAGATCCGCCGGCTGATCGGGCGCTCAGGGCGGGGTGTACCTGGTGATGAACGGCAGCGGCGCGAACGTCCTCGGGCTTGGCTTGCTGCTCGGCCGCCACGAGGCAGTCATCTGCGCCGAGTCGGCCCACATCAATACCGACGAGTGCGGCGCCTCCGAAAGCCTGCTCGGCACCAAGCTGCTGACCGTCCGCGCCCCGGACGGGAAGCTGACCCCGGACCTGATCGCCACCCGGCTGGCCGGCCGTGGCGACGAACACTTCGCCCAGCCCGGCGTGGTCGCCGTCACCCAGTCGACCGAGTTCGGCACGTGCTACTCGCTGGCCGAGCTCACGGCGATCAAGGAGTTCTGCGCCGCAAACGGGTTGCGGGTCTTCCTGGACGGTGCCCGCCTGGCCAACGCGGCGGCCCATCTCGGCTGCACGCTGGCCGAGCTGGCAAGCACCGCGGACGTACTCAGCTTCGGCGGCACCAAGAACGGAGCCATGGGCGCCGAGGCGGTGATCGTGATGGGCCAGGCCGAAGCGGCCAGCGCCCCCTACCTTCGCAAGCAGTACCTGCAGCTGTCCTCCAAGATGCGCTTCCTTGCGGCACAGTTCGACGCGCTCCTAGCCGACGACCTGTGGCTGAAGAACGCCGCGCACGCCAACGCGATGGCCGCCCGGCTGGCCACCGGGCTGGCCGGCATCCCCGGGGTCGAGGTGGTCTACCCGGTCCAGTCCGACGCGGTCTTCGCCCGGCTGCACTCCCGGCACATCGCTCAGCTTCAGCAGGACTGGACCTTCCACGTGTGGGACGAGTCCGCTTCCATTGTCCGGTGGATGACGGCGTACGACACCCTCGAGGGGGACGTCGACGCCTTCCTCGACGACATCGCGGCCGCGGCCGGCGCCCCGCGCGTGCAGCGAGCCGGGCTGCGGCCCTGACCTCCGCTGCTGGTTTCACGTGAAACGGCCTCGGCCGCTGCGCTGCCCGGCGCCGGTTTCACGTGAAACCAGCCTCGCTGATCCCGGGGATTTCGCGTCTCATTGCCGTTAGATTGGAAGGGCGGCCACGGTCCGCCAGCCAGTCTGGTGCCGTCTCCGCAGCATAACGGGCATCCGACGGGAGAAGTAGTGGCGCAGCAACGACGAGGTCTTGGCAAAGGTCTCGGAGCACTGATCCCGGAGGCCTCGCGCCCGGGGCTCGCGACCGGCCCCGCGGCCAGCGGTCAGTCGGTGGCACCGTCGGCCGGGCTGGCTGGCACCAGCCCGGCGGCGTCGGCCGACGGTAACGGTCAGGACCACCGGACGAGCATCGGCGCCGATTCATCAGCCGCTGACGCGGGCGGCGCCGGGCTGCGGGAGGTGACGGGCGCCTACTTCGAAGAGGTCCCGGTCGGCTCGATCACCCCGAACCCGCGTCAGCCTCGCCGCACCTTCGACGAAGAAGCCCTGGACGAGCTGGCCGCCTCCATCACCGAGGTCGGCCTGCTCCAGCCGGTCGTCGTGCGTAAGCTCAGCCCCGGTCAGTACGAGCTCGTCATGGGCGAGCGACGCTGGCGTGCCTCCCAGCAGGCCGGCCTCGGGGTCATCCCGGCCATCGTCCGTGAGACGCCTGACACGGACATGCTGCGCGACGCGTTGCTGGAAAACCTGCACCGGCAGCAACTCGACCCGCTCGAAGAGGCCGCTGCCTACCAGCAGCTGCTCGACGACTTCGGCGCCACCCACGAGCAGCTGGCGCAGCGCATCGGCCGCTCCCGCCCGCACATCAGCAATACCCTCCGCCTGCTCAACCTGCCCCCGTTCGTTCAGAAGCGTCTGGCCGCGGGCGAGCTCAGCGCCGGCCACGCCCGGGCCCTGCTCTCCCTGAACGACCCGGCCGACCAGGAACGTCTCGCCCACCGCATCTTCGCCGAGGGCCTCTCGGTCCGCAACGTCGAGGAGATCGTCCTCACCTTCAAACAAGACGCCGTCAAGCCGCCCCGTAAAGGCCCCGTCAACCGACCGGTGGCCCCCGCCCTCCGGCACTTGTCAGACCGCCTCTCCGACATCTTCGACACCCGGGTCAAGGTCGAAATGGGGCAGAAGAAGGGCAAGATCACCGTCGAGTTCGCGACGATCGACGATCTTGAGCGGATCGTGAAGGCGATGTCGCCTGATGCCTCGTCGGCTCGGCCGGAGTCCTTGCCTTCAGACTGATCTTTGAAGGCGTTCTGTTACGGCGTTGAGGTGGCGGGGCTGGGCTTGCGGGGATCCGCGGCGGCAAGTCGGGCCTCGCCGATAAGACCGATCGGCGCTGCCCGAACGCCGCCGCGGATCCTCCGCCGCGCCCTGCCCCATCTTCGCTGGAAGGCAGCGCGAGCGGGTCAGTGGTTGCGCTGAGCCCGCGGTGCGGGCCGGTGGGTTGAAGGGCGCGGGGCAGCGCGGGCGGTGACGTTGCCCTGGTGGAGGGCTGGCGTTAAGGGTGGGAATTCCGCTCCGTCAGGGTCTCCCCGCAGCCACCGGGCCAACAAGAGCGTTTTCTACTTCTCGCCCAGTGACCTTACGGGGGTTCTTCTCTTCCGGTTATATCCGGCGGTACCGTCGCTGCCGCGCCGGACCCGTCCCCGCCCAGCCCCGCCACCTAAACCCAGAAAACAAATCAGCCAGTGACGGCGCGGTAAGCAAGCTCGCGCGCGGCCTCGGCGTAGGCGACAGCACCGGATGAAGCAGGATCGTAGGTAATCACGGACTGGCCGTAGCTCGGGGCCTCGGAGACGCGGACCGACCGCGGGATGATGGTCTGCAGCACGACGTCGCCGAAGTGGCTGCGAACATCGTCAGCGACCTGGGTTGCCAGCCGGGTGCGGCCGTCGTACATGGTGAGCAGGATGGTGGACACCCGCAGGTTAGCGTTGAGGTGGCCACGGACGAGCTCGACCGTGCGCAGCAACTGCTCGAGACCCTCGAGGGCGTAGTACTCGCACTGGATCGGGATGAGCACTTCCTCCGCCGCGACCAGGGCGTTGACCGTGAGCAGGCCGAGGGACGGCGGGCAGTCAATCAGCACGTAGTCGAAGGCGTCCAGGTCGAGCTGTTCGATCGACCTGTTCAGGCGTGACTCCCGGGCCACCATCGGCACAAGTTCGATCTCGGCTCCGGCCAGGTCGATGGTGGCCGGGGCGCAGAAGAGGCCGGGCATCCCCTCGACCTCCGCCACCACCTCGGACAGCGGGCGCTCCTCGACCAGCGCGTTGTAGACCGAGTCGGCGCCGACGTGATGGTCGACGTCGAGGGCGGTCGAGGCGTTCCCCTGCGGGTCCAAGTCGACCACGAGGACCCGGTTACCGTGCTGGGAAAGGCTGGCCGCGAGGTTGACCGCGGTGGTGGTTTTGCCGACGCCGCCCTTCTGGTTGGCGACCGTCATAATCCGGCAGCGCTTCGGCTGCGGCCACTGCTCGCGCTTGGTGCCACCGCGACCGCCGACCGCTGCTTCGGCGGCCCGCGCGATCGGGGTGTCACCGGAGTTGACGGGAGCCGCTGGTACTACCACGGCCGTGTCTGACACCGTCGCTGTCACTTCCGGGGATGCTTGATCGGGCGTCATCTGGGTCCCTCCACTCACCGCGGGGCCGGTCACCGGGGGCATCGCTGCCTTCACTTCTTCCGGTGTTCCACGTGAAACCGCGGCCGCGAGCGCGTTCCGAACCCGGTCAGAACCGGGGAGGCGGAGAGTTCGTCCCGACCGTTCACCGACGTACCTTCCAAGACCTGCTCGGGGGATTGAGATGAGGAGAGCCTCAGCCGCTTCCCGGGCCATCCCAGCCCGGTCACGCCTGGCATCAGAGCCGTCCTCCCGTCAGGCCACCCCACGCCGGCTGCGCTGAGCACCTGCACGCTCCTCTCGGCCACGACCTTGCATAACGACACGGACAACCGTGGTCGTATCTACGACCCTACCGTGACCGGCTTGCAGAACCCCTGCACTCCGCACGCCAAGTCGGGAAAGTACCGGCTCCGCGGCCGCCAGCTCGGCCGCGGCGGACTGCCCCTTGATCGCGAGCAGTTCTCCGCCCGGTCGCAGGAGCCCGTTGGCCCAGCCCGCCAGCCGATCGAGCGGTGCGACCGCGCGCGCCGTCGCGATGTCCGCCCTGATGCCCGCGGCGGCCTTGTCCTCAGCTCGTGCGCGGAGCACTGTAGCATTTGAAAGTCCAAGTTCAGAGACGCATTCCGAAAGGAAGGACGATCGCCGCAGGAGCGGCTCGAGCAACACGACGTCGAGTGACGGACGCAGCATCGCCAGCACGACGCCAGGCAGCCCGGCTCCGGAGCCGATGTCGACCAGCTGTCCCTGCTCCGGCAGCAGCTCGGCTACCACGGCGCAGTTCAGCAGGTGGCGGTCCCAGAGCCGCTCGGTCTCCCGCGGCCCGATCAGGCCGCGGGTCACCCCATCGGTCGCGAGCAGATCCGCATACCGGCATGCCTTTTCCAGGACGTCGCCGAAGACAGCTGTGGCCTCGGCGGTCACCTCCGCCGAGGCCACCTCGGTCCGCCTCAGCCGACCGGGAAGACGACCACGCGGCGGTTTGGCTCCTCGCCCTCCGACTCGCTGCGCAGCCCGGCGAACGCGACGGCGTCGTGGACAATCTTCCGCTCGAACGGGGACATGGCCCGCAGCTTCTTCGGCTCACCAGTCCGCGACACCTCGTCCGCGACCGAGCGTCCGAGCTCGGCCAGCTCCTCTCGCCGCCGCGCGCGGAAGCCGCCGACGTCCAGCATCAGCCGGGCCCGGGAGCCGGTCCGCCGGTGCACCGCCAGCCGGGTGAGTTCCTGTAGCGCTTCCAGGACCTCGCCGTCGTCGCCGACCAGCTCGTCGAGGGTGGCGCCGACGACCGACACGACCGCTCGGTCGCCTTCCACGTCCATGTCGATATCGCCGTCAAGGTCCGCGATGTCCAGCAGTCCCTCGATGTAATCGGCGGCGATCTCACCCTCTTCCTCGAGCGTGCCCAGGTCGGGCTCGTCGTCGCCGTCGTCCTCGGCCTCTTCGCCGCCGTCGTCCTCGGCTTCGTCATCCTCGGCTTCGTCGTCGACCAGCTCGTCCAGGTCGTCGCCGGCTGCCGCGGGCCCCTCGTCATCGACCACGCTGTTCAGTTCCTGCTCCTGATCTACCATCGTGCCGAACCCCTCAACTGGACCATCCCCCACGGCCGGTTCACCGCTTGCCGGTGTTGCCGCCGCGCTTGCTGCGTGACTGCCGGCTCGGCTGCTGCCGTACGACCCGGGTCTGCGGGGCGGCCGGTACCTCTTCCGGCTCTTCCTTGCTGCGGCTGAACCGCTTGAGCATGCTCGGCCCGCTGCTCGCGCCGGTTCCGCTGGCGCCGTCGCTGCCGTTTGCCTTTGACTTGGCCACCGGGACGGCAGCCGTGTCGGTGGCGGCGGCCTGGCTGGCCGGCTTGGTGCCGTTGGCCTTGGTCGTGGTGACCGGCTTAGCCCCGGAAGCCTTCGGGGCCGCCGTTTTCGGGGCCACGGCATTCGGGGCGGCCGCCTTCGGGGCGGCCGCCTTGGTCCCGGTCTTAGCGGCCGTTCCGGCCTTGACCGTCCCAGAGGTGCTGGAAGTGCCGTTCCTGACGGTGCCCTTCGCCGGCGTTCCCTTGACGGGCGCCGACTTCACTGCCGCGGCCGCGACCGGAGCCGCGGACGCACCAACGGTAGCGCTTCCCACCACCGGAAGCTTGCGGAACAGGAAGTGCTGCTGCCCGAGCGTCCAGACGTTCGTGGTGACCCAGTACAGGACCAGGCCGAACTGCCAGTACAGACCAGTAAGAGCGAAGAACGGGGCGATGTACATCATGTTCTTCGACATCGCGCTGGCGGCGGCCGCACCCGGCTGATCCGGGTCGGGCGTCGGCTGGCCGCCGTTCATCATGCCGCGCTTCTGGCTCTGGCGCATCGTCAGGAACGTCGTCCCCGCGCTGATCAGCACGAACACGACGATGAGATACCGTGAGGTCGCCGACTCGCCCGGAACGGGGTGCAGGAACTGGTCGACCAGCTTGATGCCGAAGATCCGCGCCTCGGACGCGCTGGGTCACGAAGGCGGTGGTCATCCCGTACTTCGGAGTCTGACCGGGCTTCCAGTCGGCGATTGCCCTCAGCACGTTGAACAGCGACCAGAAGACCGGCAGCTGCGCTACCAGCGGCAGGCAGCCGCCCGAGCGGGTTGATGCCGTTCTCCTTGTAGAACTTCATCGTCTCTTCGTTGAGACGGGTCTTGTCGTTCTTGTACTTCTTGCGGAGCTCCTGCAGCTGGGGCATGTGTGACTGCATCTTCCACATGGAGTTCCGCTGCTTGATGAACAGCGGCACCATGACGAGCCGCATCAGCACCACGAGGATGACGATCGTCAGGGCCCAGGTCACACCGCTCGATCGCGCCGAACGGCACGGCGAGCACCGCGTGGATGCGCATCATCACCCAGGCGACCGCCTCGAACAGCGGGTCGAGGAAGCTCAGCAACTGACAACTCCTTAGGACCGGGGAGGCACGGGATCGTATCCACCGGGGTTGAAGGGATGGCACCGGGCAAGCCGCCGTACGGCCAGCCATAGTCCTCGCATCGCGCCGTGCGTTCGCAGCGCCTCGAGCGCGTACTCACTGCAGGAAGGCGCGAACCGGCATACCGGGGGAAGCAGGGGGCTGATGAACCGACGGTAGCCGGTCACGGGAACGATGAGCGCCCGCGCGGCCCACGACGGGCGGCTGCGGGGAGAGACTCCCGCGGGTGATGTCTCGCTCATTGCCGACTCGCCCCAACCTGCCGCCGCAGCAGTCGTTCGAGCACCAGATCGAGATCAGCGGCTAGCTCCGCCTGGCGTGCGCCAGCGGCAGCCGGATGGGCACGCAGCACGAGCAGGCAACCCCCGGGGAGCGAGGCGAGCCGCCTGCGCATCAGTTCCCGGAGCCGTCGCTTTACCCGGTTGCGAACCACCGCCGAGCCAACCGCACGGCTAACAACCAAGCCTACCTTCGGCGCGGCGTCATTTAGTACCGGGACGCATCGGCCCGGGCCGCCGGCGCGCAGCAGATGCCCGCGACACGGCGCTGCCGGCCCGGCGGCCAGCGCGCAGGGTGCGCCGGAACTCCTCCGGGCTCCTCATCCGTGACTGCCGGGGCAGCAGCCGTCCGCGGGCCGGGTCTCGCCGTCTTGGCCGCGTCAGACAGCGAGCTGCTCGCGGCCCTTGCGGCGGCGCGCGGCGAGGACGGCGCGGCCGGCCCGGGTCCGCATCCGCTCACGGAAGCCGTGGACCTTGGCCCGGCGGCGGTTGTTCGGCTGGAACGTGCGCTTGCTCACTGGAGCTCCAGTACGTTTCGGGAGACTGACATGGATCGGGCGGGCATGTCACGCGCTCGTGCGCTCGGCTCTCACGCGCTGGGGACATTGCTCAGCCTGTTAACGGTACGGGCGATCCGCGCACAGGTCAAACCGGGCCGCCCGGACCCCGAACAACACGCGCGATTTCCACAACGGATCCCCCGCCGGACACTTAGGCTGTGGAAAATCAGCGTCCGCAGGTCGCCTTCGGGTTGCCCGCAGTCGCCCGGGGGATGCGAAAACCGCACCGCAGTGCGCGTACACAGCTTGTGGACGAACCTGTGGACAACGAGTTGCGTTCAGTAATCGGCGCTGTCGAGCCGAACGCGCCCGAGCAATAACGGCGAGGCGAGGGGAGCGCATCGGTGAGTGATGTGGATCTGGCGGAGGTATGGGCGCGCTCGCTGGACGGGCTCGCGGAGATGGGGCTGCCGGCCAGCCAGCTCGCCTGGCTGCGGCTGACCCGGCCGCTCGGGCTGGTGGAGAACACGGCCCTGATCGCCACCCCCAACCCGTTCGTCAAGGAGTACCTGGAGACCAAGCTCCGGCCGCTGGTGATCCACGCGCTGTCGAAGGAGCTCGGCCGCCCGATCCAGATCGCCGTCACCGTCGACCCGAGCCCGGTCGCCCCGCCCGAGCAGCCACCGGGCCCGCCGAGCTCGCCCCTGTCGGTGATGGACTCGCTGAACGCGCCCGGGGCGGAGGACGACGGGTCCCGGGGCCGCGCAGCCGCAGCAGCCGGAGCTTGGAACCCGGCCCGCTCAGCCGGCTTACCCGCAGCCGCAGTACCAGCAGCCCCAGTACCAGCAGCCCCAGCCTTATTACCAGGAGTCCGGGTACCAGCCCTACCGTACTCCTCAGGGGTACCAGGAGCTGCCGTCCGAGCAGCGCCCGATGTCCGCCCAGCTCCCGCTGGCTCCGCAGCACTCCCCTTTCTCCCCAGCACCCCATGGCGCCTCAGCACGGGCTGGCGCCCCAGCACCCGCTGGCCGGCCAGCACGTGCAGGGCGGCCAGCATGCGCTCGCGCCCCAGCAGCCGCCCGCCAGCGCGCCCGAGCCGCTCGACCTGGAGCAGTTCCAGCCGCCAGCGGGAGCAGCCGCCACCCGCGCACCAGCAGGACCAGCTGCCGCGCCCCGTCGCAGCCCGGCTCAACTCGAAGTACACGTTCGAGACGTTCGTCATCGGCAGCAGCAACCGGTTTGCGCACGCGGCGGCGGTCGCGGTCGCCGAGGCCCCCGCCAAGGCCTACAACCCGCTGTTCATCTACGGCGACTCGGGGCTGGGGAAAACCCACCTGCTGCACGCCATCGGCCACTACGCCCAGACCCTGTACAACGGGCTCAAGGTCAGGTACGTGAGCTCGGAGGAGTTCACCAACGAGTTCATCAACATGATCCGGGACGGCAAGCAGGACGGGTTCCGGCGGCGGTACCGCGACGTCGACGTGCTGCTGGTGGACGACATCCAGTTCCTGGAGAACAAGGAAGGAACCCAGGAGGAGTTCTTCCACACCTTCAACACCCTGCACAACGCGAGCAAGCAGATCGTCATCTAGCTCCGACCGGGCCCCGAAGCGCCTGGTCACCCTGGAAGACCGGCTCCGCAGCCGGTTCGAGTGGGGACTGCTGACCGACGTGCAGCCGCCGGAGCTGGAGACCCGGATCGCCATCCTGCGCAAGAAGGCGATCCAGGAGGGCCTGAACGCGCCCGCCGACGTCCTCGAGTACATCGCCAGCCGCATCTCCACCAACATCCGCGAGCTCGAGGGCGCCCTGATCCGTGTCACCGCCTTCGCCAGCCTCAACCGGCAGGGGGTGGACATCAGCCTGGCCGAGATCGTGCTCAAGGACCTCATCCCCGAGTCCCAGGGCAACGGGGGCCCGCAGATCACCGCGGCGACTGATCATGGGCCAGACCGCCGCCTACTTCGGCCTCTCGATCGACGACCTGTGCGGAACCAGCCGGTCACGGGTGCTGGTGACCGCCCGGCACATCGCGATGTACCTGTGCCGCGAGCTGACCGACCTGTCCCTGCCCAAGATCGGCCAGCAGTTCGGCGGCCGCGACCACACCACGGTCATCAACGCCGACCGCAAGATCCGCTCGCTGATGGCCGAGCGCCGCTCGATCTACACGCAGGTCACCGAGCTCACCAACCGCATCAAGCAGCAGGCCCGGACCAACTGACGGGCGGGGCCACGCATGCGGGGAAGCCGGGACAAGGCGGCGCATGGCCCGATTGCCGGCAAATCGTTGCCCGCAACAACTCACAGCTTCTCCACACGAGTTATCCAGAACCTGTGGACGGCGCCTGTGGATAACAGTGTGGGGAACCTGGGGAAGAGCGGGGGATTTGCGGTGGAGAACGATGGGAAAACCAGCGGCGCCTCCACACAGCCGCCTGGGCCGTGCACACCGGGCGCACACCCCCTGTGCAGAGAAAAGGGCTGCGACCTGGGACTACGATGTTCTCCCCAGCGTCCACAGCCCCTATTACTACTACGTTCTTATAACTCAGTGAATCCCAAGAACAAGTAGGCTCGCGCCTAACCGGGAAACCGGCCCGGCGAAGACCGGACATACACCGGCTGAAGTACCCAGCCGCGGGCAACCCGCAAACATCACCGGCAGGAGGCATCCCGTGAAGCTCCAGGTTGAGCGTGACCCACTCGCAGAGGCCGTCGCATGGACCGCCCGCGCGCTCCCGGCGCGCCCCACTGCCCCCGTACTCGCGGGCATGCGCCTGCAGGCGGGCAACGAGCTGACGCTGTCCACCTTCGATTACGAGGTCTCCGCCCAGTCCACCATCCCGGTGCAGGCGGACGAGCCGGGCACAGTGCTGGTCTCCGGCCGGCTGCTGGCCGAGATTGTCCGTTCGCTGCCTGCCAAGCCGGTTGACCTCGCCACCGACGGCACCCGGACCACGGTCAGGTGCGGCAGCGCGACGTTCACCCTGATGCTGCTGCCGGCCGAGGAGTACCCGACCCTGCCGGACATGCCCGAGACCACCGGGACGGTGGGCGCCGACGCTTTCGCGTCGGCCATCCACCAGGTCGCGATCGCGGCCGGGCGGGACGACACGCTGCCCGCGCTGACGGGCATCCGGATTGAGATCAACGACGACACGCTGACCATGGTCGCCACCGACCGCTACCGGCTGGCAGTCCGCGAGCTGCGCTGGACCCCCGTGGCGCCCGGGTTGAACACCGCCGTCCTGGTGCCCGCCCGCGTCCTCGGCGACACGGCCCGCCAGATGAACAGCGGGGCCGAGGTCTCGGTGGCGCTGGCGACGACCGAGGGCGGCAGCGACGGCATCATCGGCTTCGAGGGCAGCGGCCGGCGGACCACTACCCGGCTGCTGTCGGGCGAGTACCCGCGCTACCAGACGCTGCTGCCCAGCGAGTTCTCGGCTGTCGCGGAGCTGCCCGCCGCGCCGTTCGCGGACGCGGTCAAGCGGGTCGCCCTCGTCGCCGAGCGGAACACGCCAGTCCGGCTGACCTTCGCCGCGGGGGAGGTTCTGCTCGAGGCCGGCACCGGCGACGAGGCTCAGGCGAGCGAGGCGATCGGAGCCAGCTTCGACGGCGAGCAGATGCAGATCGCGTTCAACCCTCAGTACCTGCTGGACGGGATCAATGCGGTCGACTCGGACTCGGTGCGCATCTCGTTCACCAGCGCCACCCGTCCCGCCGTGATCACCGGCAAGGGCGAGGCCCAGCCCGACTACCGCTACGTCCTCATGCCCATCCGCTCGGCCGGCTGAAAGACGGCGTGAGCCGCTACCCTCGAACACGTGCACCTGACCCGACTGGCGCTGACCGACTTCCGGTCTTACACGGACGTCGACGTGCGGCTTGGGCCGGGAGTCACGATCTTCAGCGGGCCAAACGGGGAGGGCAAGACCAACCTGGTCGAGGCGGTCGGCTACGCCGCCACACTGGCGAGCCACCGGGCGGCCCAGGACGCGCCGCTGATCCGGCGGGGAGCCGAGCAGGCGATCATCCGGGCCGCCGTTTCCACCGCCGCTAACGACGCACTGGTGGAAATCGAGCTCAACGCCGGGCGCGCCAACAGGGTCCGGCTCAACCGGACGCCGCTGGCCCGTCCGCGCGAGGTGCTCGGCGTGCTCCGCACGGTGCTGTTCGCGCCCGAGGATCTCGCCCTGGTCAAGGGGGACCCGGGCGAGCGCCGCCGGTTCCTCGACGACCTGCTGGTCGCCATGGCTCCCAGGTACGCTGCCGTCCGGGCCGATTACGACCGGGTGGTCCGGCAGCGCACCGCGCTGCTGAAGTCGGCCGGCCCCAAGGGCGGCCCCCGCGGGCGACCGGCAGTCCCGCGAGGCGGTAACGGCCACCCTCGACGTCTGGGACGCCCACCTGGCCCGGGCCGGCGCCGAGCTCCTGGTCGCCCGCGAGCACCTGGTGGACGCGCTCCGCCCGTACGTGGAGAGCGCCTACGCCGCCGTCGCGGGTGACGGCCGCGGTCCCGCCGCACTCGACTACAAGCGCTCCTTCGAGAGCCCCGGTGACGGCCCTGCGGGCGGCGCTGCGGCCAGCGGGGCGGCCGCGGCGGGTGCCGGTGCCAGCCACGGCGAACGGGTCCGCGCGGCCGCCCACGCCCTGCGGGCGGCGCTGGCCGAGGTGCGCGCGAGCGAACTCGACCGCGGGGTGTGCCTGGCGGGACCGCACCGGGACGAGCTCGAGCTGATGATCAGGGGGTTGCCCGCCCGCGGCTACGCGAGCCACGGCGAGTCCTGGTCGATGGCCCTGGCGCTCCGGCTGGCCAGCTTCGACCTGCTCCGGGCCGGGCGCGAGGACCCGGTGCTGATCCTCGACGACGTGTTCGCCGAGCTTGACGCGGGCCGTCGGGACCGCCTGGCCGCTCTGGTCGCCCAGGCCGAGCAGGTGCTGGTCACCGCGGCGGTTCCGGAGGACATCCCGCCCCTGCTCACAGGCGCCCATTTCCGCGTCTCGGCGGGCACGCTGGCGGAT
This sequence comes from uncultured Actinomycetota bacterium, assembly GCA_963795335.1. GTDB lineage: Bacteria > Actinomycetota > Actinomycetes > Streptosporangiales > Streptosporangiaceae > Trebonia. Next base: position 164,602 of record CAWCHI010000018.1, on the reverse strand, counting down.
GTCGCGGAAGCCGGGACCCTCACCGATTTTCCCGGCGCCGAAGGCGCCGTCCCGGGCGTCCCCGGCGCCGAAGGCGCCGTCCCGGGGCAAAGCCCCGGCGAGGGGGACATGGGGGAGGAACTCCCCCATAGGGGGGTGTCGGGGGGGCTCGGCCCCCCCGTGGCTAGAGATGCCCCCTGACCCGGAGCGGGCCCGGCTGGCGGCCGAGGCCCTCGCCCGGGCCCGGGCCGACGCCTGGGCCCGGGGCGAGCGCCCGGGCGCGGCGCCGCGCCAGCAGTCCCACGCGGGGTCGGAAGCCGGGCCAGACGGGGCGGAAGCGGCCGGTGCCAGCTGGGCCCCGCGGCCCCGGCGGGACGACCCGCAGCCGCTGACGGCCGCCTTCGGCGGGCTCCTGTCGGCCCGCGGCTGGCGCGAGAAGGCCGCAGTCGGCGCCGTCTTCGGCCACTGGGCGGACATCGTCGGCCCGCAGTTGGCCCAGCACACCACGCCGGAATCGTTCGAGTCGGGTGAGCTGACGGTGACGGCCGACTCCCCCGCCTGGGCGACTCAGGTCAAGCTGATGGCCCCGCAGTTGCTCAAGCGGCTGGCCGAGGAACTCGGCCACGGTACTGTCCGCCGTATCCGCGTGAAGGGTCCGGCCGGCCCGCCGCGCCCGCGCGGTCGGCTACGTGTCCGTTAAGGCCTCCGACCTGCGCTTACGGGGAACATTGGGGCGGTATGAGGTGTTGTACCGAACGGTTCAGTTGACTTTTCCGCGGCCGGACGTCCGATTCGCGCGCCTCGCGGCCCTGGCCGCCGGATTCAGCGTGTGACACGTACCGTCAAGGCGGGCCCGATAGTCAGTAACCACAGCTAAAATAAAAGGTAGTCACGCGGCTAAGAGCGCGGGTGGCTGGGGCTGCGTGAGGGCCGCGCGACCGTAGGCAGCAGCACCGGCCGACTGGGTGACCGAGGGCACTGGTTACCGCACCGAGGCGCTGCCAGCAGCAGGATGGAGCTTCATTTGTCGAACGATTACGATGCGCGGTCTATCACGGTGCTCGAAGGCCTTGAGGCCGTTCGTAAGCGTCCCGGCATGTACATCGGTTCGACCGGCGAGCGCGGACTCCACCACCTTGTGTACGAGGTTGTGGATAACTCTGTGGACGAGGCGCTGGCCGGTTACGCCAGCGAGATCAAGGTGACCCTGCTGGCCGACGGCGGTGTCCGGGTCGAGGACGACGGGCGCGGCATCCCGGTCGACGAGCACCCGGTCGAGAAGCGGTCGGCGCTCGAGGTCATCATGACCACGCTGCACGCCGGGGGCAAGTTCGACGGCAAGTCCTACGCCGTGTCCGGTGGCCTGCACGGCGTCGGCATTTCCGTCGTGAACGCGCTCTCGGTCCGGGTCGACATCGAGATCCGGCGCGACGGCTACCTGTGGACGCAGAGCTACGAGCGCGGTGCGCCGCTCACCCCGGTCCAGCGGGCCGAGGAGACCACCGAGACCGGCACGACCACGCTGTTCTGGCCCGACGAGCAGATCTTCGAGTCGACCGAGTGGTCCTTCGAGACGCTGTCCCGGCGGCTGCAGGAGACCGCGTTCCTCAACCGCGGACTGCGCATCTCGCTGACCGACGAGCGGCCCGCCAAGGTCGTGGCCGAGGACGCCGCGGATGAGGACCTGGCCCCGGCGCCCGGCTCCGCGACGCCAGCCAAGGCGCGGACGGTCGTCTACGAGTACCCGGGCGGCATCGCTGACTTCGTCCGCTACCTGAACGCGTCCAAGGAGCCGGTGCACGCGCAGGTCATCGAGTTCGGCGAAGAGGACAACGATCTCCACATGTCGGTGGAAATCGCGATGCAGTGGAACGCCTCGTACAACGAGTCGGTGCACACCTTCGCCAACGTCATCAACACCGCCGAGGGCGGCACGCACGAGGAAGGCTTCCGCGCCGCGCTGACCACGGTGGTCAACAAGTACGCCAGGGACGGCAAGTTCCTCCGGGACAAGGACACGCCCTTCACCGGGGAGGACATCCGCGAGGGCCTGACCGCGATCGTCTCGATCAAGCTGGCCGAGCCCCAGTTCGAGGGCCAGACCAAGACCAAGCTCGGCAACACCGCGGCTAAGTCGTTCGTGCAAAAGGTCACCAACGACAAGCTGCGCGACTGGCTCGACCGGAACCCGGGCGAGGCCAAGGGCATCATCGACAAGGCCCAGCAGGCGTCACGGGCCCGGATCGCGGCCCGCCAGGCGCGCGATCTCACCCGGCGCAAGTCGGCCATGGAGACCAACGGGCTGCCGGGCAAGCTGGCCGACTGCTCGTCCACTGACCCGGCGAAGTCCGAGATCTACGTGGTCGAGGGCGACTCCGCCGGCGGTTCCGCCAAGGGCGGCCGTGACCCGCAGTTCCAGGCGATCCTGCCGATCCGGGGCAAGATCATCAACGTCGAGAAGTCACGCATCGACCGGGTGCTGAAGAACACCGAGGTCCAGTCGATGATCACCGCGCTCGGCGCGGGCATCCAGGACGAGTTCGACCTCGCCCGGCTGCGCTACCACAAGATCATCCTGATGGCGGACGCCGACGTTGACGGCCAGCACATCCGGACGCTGCTGCTCACCCTGCTCTTCCGGTTCATGAAGCCCCTGGTCGACGCCGGGCACGTGTACCTGGCGCAGCCACCGCTGTACAAGATCAAGTGGGGCGAGCGCGGGGTGGAGCCCGATTACGCCTACTCCGACACCGAGCGGGACCGGGTCATCGACGCCGGCATCGCCGCCGGCCGCCGCGACCCGCGGCCGCGCGACGGCGTGCAGCGCTTCAAGGGCCTGGGCGAGATGGACGCCGACGAGCTGTGGGAAACCACCATGAACCCCGCCCAGCGGGTGCTGCTCCAGGTCACTCTGGACGACGCCGCGCAGGCAGACGAGATGTTCAGCGTGCTGATGGGCGAGGACGTGGAATCCCGGCGCTCGTTCATCACCCGCAACGCCAAGGACGTGCGCTTCCTGGACATTTGACCCCGGGCGGGCCGCCAGGCCCGGGCGCGGCGGTGGACGGGTTCACGTGAAACACGGGCCCGTTCGGACTGATTCGATCTTTGAGCGAGAGGTTGCGAAGTGACCGAGGTGATGGGGCCCCCCGAGGGGGGCCACGACCGCACTGAGCCGGTTGACATCCAGGTCGAGATGCAGCGCAGCTACATCGACTACGCGATGTCGGTGATCGTCGGGCGGGCGCTGCCAGACGTCCGGGACGGGCTCAAGCCGGTGCACACGCGCATCCTCTACGGGATGTACGACGGCGGGTACCGGCCCGAGCGCGGCTTCTTCAAGTGCTCGCGGGTGGTCGGCGAGGTCATGGGTGTCTACCACCCGCACGGCGACAGCGCGCTCTACGACGCGCTGGTGCGGCTGGCCCAGCCCTGGTCGATGCGGATGCCGCTGGTGGCGTCGCAGGGCAACTTCGGTTCGCCCGGCAACGACCCGCCCGCCGCCATGCGCTACACCGAGTGCCGCCTCGCCCCGCTGGCGATGGAGATGCTGCGGGACATCAACGAGGAGACCGTCGACTTCCGGCCGAACTACGACGGCCGGTCGGCCGAGCCGGTGGTGCTCCCGGCGCGCTTCCCCAACCTGCTGATCAACGGATCGCAGGGCATCGCCGTCGGCATGGCCACCAACATCCCGCCGCACAACCTGCGGGAGGTCGCCGCCGGGGTCCACTGGTACCTGGACAACTACGAGCACTTCGAGGCGCCCGCGGCCGGAGCCAGCACGGCGGAGACCCGGACCGAGAACGAGGACGGCACGCCGCAGCGGACACCGCAAGAGGAACTGCTCGACGGCCTCATGGAGCGGATCCCCGGCCCCGACTTCCCCACCCGCGCCCTCATCGTCGGCCGGCGCGGCGTCCGCGAGGCCTACCGGACCGGGCGCGGCTCGATCACCATGCGCGCGGTGGTCGACATGGAGGAGCTCCAGAACCGCCAGTGCCTGGTCGTCAAGGAGCTTCCGTACCAGGTCAATCCGGACAACCTGGCCTCGAAGATCGCCGAGCTGGTCCGCGACGGGCGGCTGACCGGAATCGCCGACGTGCGCGACGAGAGCAGCGGCCGGACCGGCCAGCGGCTCGTCATCGTGCTCAAGCGCGACGCCGTGGCCAAGGTCGTGCTGAACAACCTCTACAAGCACACCCCGCTGCAGGACACCTTCGGGGTGAACATGCTCGCGCTGGTCGACGGCGTGCCCCGCACCCTGCGCCTGGACCAGATGATCAGGTACTGGGTCGCGCACCAGGTCGAGGTGATCCAGCGGCGCACCCGGTTCCGGCTCCGCAAGGCTCAGGAGCGGCTGCACATCGTGGCCGCCCTGCTGGCCGCGATCGACGCCATCGACCAGGTCATCGCGCTCATCCGGGGATCCGAGTCGGCTGCGGCGGCGCAGAGCGGCCTCATGGGCCTGCTGAACATCGACGAGATCCAGGCTCGCGCGATCCTCGACATGCAGCTGCGCAAGCTGGCCGCCCTCGAGCGGCAGGAGCTGATCGACGAGCGCGAGGAGCTCGAGGCGCGCATCGCTGACCTCCAGTCCATCCTCGACTCGCCCGCCCGGCAGCGAGAGATCATCGCGGCCGAGCTCGGCGAGATTGTGGATAAGTACGGCGACGAGCGGCGCACGGAGATCATCGCCTTCGACGGCGACGTGGCCGACGAGGACCTGATCGCCCAGTCCGACATCGTGGTGACGATTACCCACGGCGGCTACGCCAAGCGGACCAACACCGACCAGTACCGGGTGCAGCAGCGCGGCGGTAAGGGCGTGCGGGGCGCGGCGCTGCGGTCCGACGACATCGTCGAGCACTTCTTCGTCACCTCGACCCACGACTACATCCTTTTCTTCACCAACAAGGGGCGGGTCTACCGGGCCAAGGGCTACGAGCTGCCCGACGCCGGGCGGGACGCCCGCGGCCAGCACGTCGCCAACATGCTCGCGTTCCAGCCCGACGAGCAGATCGCCGAGGTGCTGACGCTGCGGGACTACGCGGTCGCCCCGTACCTGGTCCTCGCGACCAAGTCTGGCCTGGTGAAGAAGTCACGGCTGGCCGAGTACGACTCGCCCCGCTCAGGCGGGCTGATCGCGATCAACCTGCGGGAGGACGACGAGGTGATCAGCGCCGCGCTGGTCTCTCCCGAGGAAGACCTGCTCCTGGTGAGCAAGGGGGCGCAGGCGCTGCGCTTCAACGCCAGCGACGAGCAGCTGCGGCCGATGGGCCGGGCGACCTCGGGTGTCATCGGCATGCGCTTCAACCAGGGCGACGAGCTGCTGGGCATGTACGTCGTCCGCGAAGGCGAGGACGTGCTGGTGGCGACCGACCGCGGGTACGCCAAGCGGACGCCGATCGACGAGTACCCACTGCGCGGCCGGGGCGGGCTCGGCGTCATCACGGCCCGCATCGTGGAGGATCGCGGCAGCCTGGTCGGCGCCCTGATGGTGCATCCCGAGGACGAGGTGTTCGCGATCACCCTGGTCGGCGGGGTCATCCGGACCCGGGCCGGCGAGGTGAAGCAGTCCGGCCGGCAGACCATGGGCGTGCGGCTGATGAACCTCGCGCCGGGAGACAGCGTGGTCGCGCTCGCCCGCAACGCGGAGTCCGAGGTCGCGGTCGAGGCCGCCGCCGAGGCCGCCGCGGGGGCGGGGGCGGCAGCCGCGGACGAAGCTGTGGATGAGCCTGTGGACGAGGCTGTGGACAACGATCCGGAGACCACGGACGAAGACTCGGGTAACGAAGTCGACGAGTAAGGCAACGAGCCGGGGGGTAGCTGCGTCTTAAATATGCGCGGCTGTCGGATAGTGTTCGGCGAAGATATCAAGGTGGACCCCAGCGAGTTGCCAGGAGGACGTCGTGAACGAGGCGGGACGATCGACGCAACCGTCCTATATCTCGGCGCCTCCAGACCTGGAAGCCGACCCGGATGGAGAGGCGGCGGATACGGTCAGTGACAATGGCTCCATGTCATCACGGTCCAGATCTGGGAGCTCACGCTCCGGAGCCGCGCGGAGGGCGGGCAGCGCCAACGGTGTTTCCTCAGCCGAGACTGCGGACAAAGCGCAGGACGTGACCACGCCAGAGACGGCGACCCCGCTGCCCAGCGAGACGGTTGGCCGGGCGAGCACGACTGGCCGCCCCTCGGCCGACATCGCCCCTGACACTGGGCCGGCCGGGTCCGCCGAGGACGGCACGGCGGCCACGAACGACCGCCAGCCGGTGTTCACGCCGGCCGCACCGGACGTTGGCCGCAGGCCTGCCAGCCCGGCCCCGACGGCGCCCGCGACTTCCTCCTCCGCCGGACCGGAACCGGCTGCGGCCGCCCGACCCGGGTCGGCCTACTCGGCGCCGACCTACTCCGGGTCCCCGTCGTACCCGGGGCCGGGGTCTTCGTACTCGGGATCCGGGGATTCGTACTCGGGATCCGGGTCCTCCTATTCGGGGGCCGGGTCGTACCCGGGCACCGGCACGGGCTCGGGTTACGGCTACCCGCGGTCAGAGGGCCCGAACGGCCCCGGGCCGGCCGCTGGCAACACGGCGGCGCCCGGCACCGCCCTTGGTGCCGGTGGCGTCGGCGATGCCAGCGGGTCCCCTTCCGGGGGAGCCTTCTCGTCGGTCAACGGGTTCTCCACTGGCGCCGCCTCGGCCGTCACCGGGGCCGCGTCCGGCCTCGCGAGCTCGGTCACCTCGGTCTTCAAGCGCGGGCCGAAGGGCGACGGCTCGCCGCGCCCCCAGGTCAGCCGTAAGCCCGCCCGGCGCCAGGCGATGCTCACGCTGTCACGGGTGGAGCCATGGTCGGTCATGAAGTTCAGCTTCGTGGCCTCGGTCGTCGCCTTCGTCATCCTGTTCGTCGCGGTGGCCGTGCTCTACATGGTGCTGTCCGCGCTCGGTGTCTTCGACTCGCTGCAGAACACGGTCTCCTCGATCACGTCGAGCAAAAGCGCTGCCGGGACGAACATCTCGCACTGGTTCTCCCCGTCGCTCATCCTCGGCTACACCGCGATGCTCGGCGCGCTGAACATCGTGCTCATCACCGCGATGTCCACCGTCGGCTCGGTGATCTACAACCTGATCGCCAAGACCATCGGCGGGGTCGAGGTGACTCTGCGCGAGACGGACTGAAGACGTCAGCAGATACGGTAGAGTTTTCCAGTCAAGTAAGCCCCCGGCGGGGGTATAGCTCAGTCGGTTAGAGCGCTTCCCTGATAAGGAAGAGGTCCGTGGTTCAAGTCCACGTACCCCCACTTGATGGACCTGGGAAAATGCCCGGGTCGGCCCTAGAAGGCGCGAACGGTGGCCCTACAGCTTGTAGGGCCACCGCCGTTTTGCGGGGGCGTCTCATGCGGCTTGACCATCCTCTTTGTCCGCTTGGTCCTCCTGAACGCCCGGTCATGGGAGAACAGGGTGACCATAGAAGTCTTTCGTCGTCTCGATCTTGCTGTAGCCCATCTGGTTGGCGACGACGATCCCGCCAGGGTGAGCAGCTTGGTGGAAAGCCGTTACCGTGCGATGATGACCAGTAGATGGGCGTCTCTCACGGCTCTCCGAGCAGTGTGAATGACCTCACTCAAGGTCCGGAGACGGTCCCCAATGCCACATCCCACCCTTCCCATGGCAGGCTCCGCAGCCTACGGCATCAGCCTTCTGGCGCTTGCCGTCGCTGGCTCGTGGACCGCGTTTGTGATCGTCGCCTGCATCGGCGGCCCGCTGACCGGCGCGATGTACTTGCTGGCGTACCGGACGTTCCCAGCCGCCTGAGGATCACTCCGCAGCGGGCGCCGCACCGTGTCCCCGATCCGCACGATTGCCTCGGTGACGCCGTCGCCGACGAGCGGTTCGCCTTTGCTGACACCGTCGCGCCTACCCTCGGGCCCGACGGGTTAGCAGTCCGGCTGGTGCCGCGTGGCCGCTACGATGCCGCAGGGGACGACTGCGGAGTGATAGTCGTTGTGGACGGTGACGAGGTAGAGCGGCGGATTTGCGGGCACGCCGGCGGTGAAGGTTCCCGGAAGCGGCAGTTTCCTGCCATTGAGGGTGGCGCTGCCCGTCCAGTTGAGCGCGCTGGCGGTGCCAGTGGCGGTCTCTCGGACGGTGCAGCGGGCCGGCTCTTGCACGACCAGTGGCCGTGGCAGGGCGGCACGGGTGGCCGTGCGGGCGAGTACCACCTGGCCCCTGGCCAGTACTGTGCCGTTGGCGGTGCCCAGGCACTGGATCTGCACGACGGCGGGCCCGGACCGCGCTGCGGCGAGTCCGCCGGCCGTCTTGACCAGCTCGATCCTGGTGGCCGGCTGGAAGCGGTAGGTCGCCAGGCACGCGGCAGCCGGGCTTGACGCCGACAGCCTGATCACGCGGACCTGCGCGGCCGGGTGGGTGGTGGTGCCACGGGAGCAGGTGAAGGACTGGAATACCCAGGTGCCGCGGGCGGGACTGGACTTCGGGGTGAGCGAGTAGGCCAGCCAGGTGCCGAATTCGAGGTGGCTCTTGTTGTAGATGGTGACCGGTACCGCGGGCCGGCTCGTAGTCGCCTTGAAGACGTCGTACCTCGACTGGCCCGGGCCGACGCCGAGGAAGGCCCCGCTCGCGGTACCGCCGATCGTCCGGAGCCGGATGACAATCTTGCCATTGGGGACAAACGTGTTACGGAACACGCAGGCGTGGCCGGTGTTCAGCAACAGCATCACGTTGACCGAAACCGAATCGCCCCTGACCGTGCCCGGCAGAACGTGCCCGTTGCAGTAAGCCTGCTGGAAGTGCCAGGCGCCCGCCCGGGACGCGGGGGGCAGCTTCTCGGTGATGGTGTAAGTGCCCGGGGTGTAGTCCGTGGGGCTGGTGCCGTTCGCGGTGGCCTCCGCTGGACGCTCCGCGGCCGAGGTGGTCGCGGTCAGGTTATGGCTGACCGGGCCGACCACGGCGAACCGGAATGGGCCGCCGGCCCCGCCGGACGTCACCTTCCAGACCGTCAGCGTTGGCGACTGTGGCGGCGAGTCGGTGTAGGTGCAAGTGACGTGGTCGGCCGCGGCGAGTGTGATCGATGTGCTGGCGGTGGCCTGGTCGGTGATCCAGGTGGACATGCCGTTGGTGTCGGAGCAGGAAAGGCCGGTTAGCTTCCAGCCATCAGGAACCTCCTCCTTGACGTTGTACGGGCCGCCGAACGAAGCGCTGTCAGCCCGGATGAAGTCACTCGACGCGCTCTGGCCGTTCGCGACCGGCAGGCTGAACGTGCCGCTGGTCTCGTAGCTCAGGTTGGAATCGAACGTGAAGTCCTGCGATACCCCGGAGCCGGTAACTTCCTTGCGGATCGTCACGGTGGCGGCGGCGGGCGCCGGGTTGACGTAGTAGGCGTAGCAGAAGACGTTCTTGGTGCCGGACGGGTAGGTGACCGACTCCACGTTGTCCGCATTCGCGTTGTCAAGGGCGCAGCGCAGTACCCCGAAGGCGTACTCATCGCCGTAGCGGTTGTTCAGCTGCGGGTACTGAACAGTGCCCCCCTGCACCCACAGCGCCGACTCCTGCGCGAGTTGGTACTGCTCGTCTGTCACCTGCTCAACGACCGCGCCCTGCAGGACCTTGCCGGTGCGCTCGCCCTGCGCGTTGAGCTGCGGGACAGTCCCGGTATCGGCGGTGATCACGAGCGGGCTCCCCGTGACGACCGAGAGCTGCCCCGGCTTGGTGAAGCTGCTGCCGAGCTCGAACTGCCACCCATTCAGCGGGGTGCAGCCGGGGTCGTTGTCCCGCTCGGTAGCCGGGTTAACCCCCTGCCCGGCCTGGTAGACCGAGTCCTTGCCCAGGTCCTGCAGCGACTCCATGATGTTGTTGCGAGCCCGGTTCGCCATGATGTCGGTGTAACTGGAGCACTTACGCGCGACCAGCGTGACCGTGTACCCGGTGACGGGGCTGCTGTACGAGGACGAAACCGGGCCCTTGGCCGGAGTTCCGGTGGGCAGCCCGGCAGCCGGCGCCGCGACAGCCGCCAGCGCGGAGGTGGACACCGAGACCGCGGCGGCCGCTATGGTCAGGACGGCCGCCAGCCAGGCAACCCAGCCCGTGAAGCGCAGGCGCATCGGTTTCTCCCAGTACCTAAACGATTACTTATCGTGGTCAACGTAGCGCGGTAAGGCGTCAGGGGAGGCGCAACACGCCACAGCGGTCACGGGACACCAACGGGCGGTGGCCCCCTGGTCGCCCAGGCCTCTCCTTCTGCGCCGGGGTCCCGGAAACCAAGGGAAGGTCATCGCAGGTGCTTGAGCAGGACCTCACGGGCTGGGCGGTAGGCTAGCGGCATGAAGAAGCTGCTGATCCTGATCGCGGTTCTGCTGGGCGGTTTCGCGGCGTGGCGCAAGGTACAGGCACAGCGGGCCGACCTCGACCTGTGGAGCGAGGCCACCGCCTCGGACGACGACTACTGACGCCGGCCGCCTCAGCGGCTCACCGCTGACGCGACCGGCTATTACCCTTCTTAGGCGCTCGCGATGACCGACTCACCCCCGATCTCGCTGGTCTGCTGTGACCTGGCGAGCATCGTCATCGACGATTCGGTGGTCGAACGTGCCTTCGCCGAGGCGATCGCCACGCAGGGCATCGTCACCGGGACCCAGGACTACGCGAGGTCCATGGTCCGGCTCGACCGCTCGCACGGGCGGGCACCGGCCGCTGTGCTGCGCGACCTGTTCGCCGGGGACGAGCCCCGGGCCCAGGCCGCGTCGCTGGCCTTCGAGCGGTCGTTCCGCGCCGCCGTCCAGCGATTCAGCCTCGACGTCCCGGCCGAGGTGGCCGACGCGCTCGGCAAGGCGGCAGGCTCGGGAGCCCGGATCTGCCTGCTCACCATGCTGTCGCGGCGCTCCTGTGGCGACTTGCTCGCCCGGCTGAGCACAGCCGACCTGGTGCTGTGCGGCGACGACGCGCCCCGCGGGTTCCCGTTTCCCGACCCGGTCCTGACCGCTATGCTCCGCCTTGGCGCGGCCGACGTGCGCGAGGTGGCGGTGGTCAGCGCTACGCCCGACGGGGTGCTCGCGGGCCACCGGGCAGGCGCCCGCATCGTGGCCGGGCTCGGTCCCGCCCGCCGGAGGGGCGCGCTGCGCGAAGCCGGTGCCACCCACGTGCTCGGCAGCATCACCGGGTTGCCTGGTCTCGTCGCTCAGTCCGGGTAGCGGCAGCCGTTTACACTGGGGTTATGCCGGAACTACCGGAGGTGGAGTCACTCGCCGCCTTCCTGCGGGACCACGCCGTCGGGCGGGCCATCGCGCGGGCTGAGGCGGCCTCGTTCACCGTGCTCAAAACATTCGACCCGCCGCTGTCGACGCTGGCCGGCCGGACCGTCACCGCAGTCGGACGGCACGGCAAGTTCCTCGACCTCACCTGCGCCGACCAGGTCGATGAGCTGCACCTGGTCTTCCACCTGGCCCGTGCGGGCTGGCTGCGCTGGCGAGACGACATCCCGGATAAGCCGGCCCGGCCGGGCAAGAGCCCGCTGGCATTCCGGCTGGTGCTCGACAACGGGGCCGGGTTCGACCTGACCGAGGCCGGAACCCAGAAGCGGCTCGCCGTCTACCTCGTCCGGGACCCTGCCGACGTGCCCGGGGTGGCCACCCTCGGGCCGGAGCCGCTGGCCAGCGACTTCACCCCGGAGGCGCTGGGCGCGATCCTCAAGGAGACGGCGCACCCAGATCAAGGGGGTGCTGCGTGACCAGCACATCATCGCCGGGATCGGCAACGCCTACTCCGACGAGGTGCTGCACGCCGCCAAGATGTCGCCCTATAAGCTCGCGTCGAGCTTCACCGCGGAGGACGTCGCGACGCTGCACGCCGCGATCGTGTCGACACTCAACGACGCGGTGACGCGCTCGGCCGGACTGGCCGCAGCGGACCTCAAGGGCGAGAAGAAGACCGGGCTGCGGGTGCACGGGAAGACTGGCCAGCCTTGCCCGGTGTGCGGGGACACCATCCGCGAGGTCTCGTTCGCCGACTCCTCGCTGCAGTACTGCCCCACCTGCCAGACCGGCGGCAAGCCGCTGGCCGACCGGCGGCTGTCGCGGCTGCTCAAGTAGCCGCCCTGCGTCCTGGATGGTCAGATCCGGGCCGGTTAGAGCTCGCCAGCGTGCAGGAAGAAGCGGCGCCAGGCGGCCCGGACCAGCCGGCCAACCCAGCCGGACATGCCCGCCCCGATCACCGGGCCGCACTGATTCACGCCACCGTCGCCCCAGACAACGCCCACTGAATCGCCTCCCTTGCGGTCCCCGGGGGATTCCGGCCGACAGCATGTCGCCCCCCGGGGCTGCCCCCCGGCCAGGCCATACGGCTGCCCCGGTCACTCCCCCGAGGCGGAGACCGCCGCGGCGCATCGGGTGGGGAACCCGAGAAGTAACGTGGCAACTCTGCGTAATGCATTGCTCACTTTAGCGGTATGGATAATCGATTGTCTACGTGAACCTACACAGCGAGAGTCTCAACCCCGGTCGCGACTGATCGATCTTGATCAATTGTGTCTGTTTGGTTCGGGCAGTGCGTCCGTCCCGGCCGGCCAGCCGACCCGGCGGGACACCGCTGGTACCCTGAACAGAGCACTGCCCGGGGCTTTAGCTCAGCTGGAAGAGCATCTGCTTTGCAAGCAGAGGGTCAGGGGTTCGAGTCCCCTAAGCTCCACCTGCGGGAACATACACAGTGGGTGCTAGCCATCGCTGCCTACGAGCAGCCAGGTCAGCGTGGTGAGGGCAACACGCTTGGCCGCCTCGTCCACTGCCAACCCGCGCATGCCCGCGCAGGATTGACGGCAGCCGCAGATCTGCCCTCCGGACGTCGCTTTGCGATGGCTTCGCCAGCTTAGACCCGGCACCCGCTCGCGAGGATTCCGCGCCTATCAAGAAGATGGGAAGATAGGAGTCGACCTGTGTTCGGTTCCGGTTCCCTGGCTCCCGATCGCTTGCCACAATTTAGCCGGTCGCGGGTACGGCCCTAGCGAGATTCGCTGATCGGCGCAAGGCGGCCCCGGCACCGCCCCTCGTTGTCCTGTCGCTCGGCCCCAATGACGCCAAGCCAGTGCCGTGACCGCAATCGGTGCTCAGTCACGGGGACGGTGAAGGGTCGGCGACCTCGAGCGCGGGCAGCTATCGGGATCGCTGGTCAGGCCCGGGCCACGAGAACTCGCAGAACGACTCGGAGTCACCTCATGATGAATGTTGGTTTCAAGTGACCAGCGGTAACGGCGGTAAAAGGTCCGGGCGCGCTTTGAGCCGCAACGACCACGGGGAGGCTGAAGCTCGCCGGGGTCTAAGAGCCTGGGCCGGGTTCCCTGCCGACCGTCAGCCCCGGCCGCTGGTAATGCTCGACCCGGCCGTGCAGTACGGTCTCTTCCCCCGGGAGGGGCAGGAGAAGATAGCCCTTTTGAACGGCTTGGTCGAAGGAGCACCTGGCTTCCCCGCCCAAATCCTGGAGGCGCTGCGCGGCCGGCCGCGACCACGGGAAGTTCCCCCGCTCGTGCTGGAAAGCGCACTCCCAGGTGAGCGGGAGTTCGCCACTGACCGGGGACGCAAACGTCTGCCCGCCTGGCGCGTCCAGGCCCGGGGTGTGCCCGACCCTATCTGGGTGCTCGATCCGGCTACCAGGCGCCAGTCTTGGCAGCCGCCGGGCCAGGAAGACCACTACTGGCGTGGCCACCAGGCATCGCTCGAGAATGACGGCCGCACATTGACGGTGAGCTTCACGGGCAGCCCCAGGCCCTACCGCTACCCCGGAGCCATGGTCCTCGAATCGGGCCACGCCGTGGCGGTAATCCCGGTCGGCGAGGAGCGAGCCACCGGGTGGCACACGCTGGCTGGCCAGACCCGGCAGGTTTCCGCCACCCTCGCCCGGCCGCTCGGCAACCGGGTGCTGCTCGACGGAAGGGGAAAACCCCTCATGGTGACGTCGGCTTAAGCTGCTACTTACCATTCAGACGCCGGACTCTTCCGGGACGCGCCGGGCCGGGACGTCGGCATCGTGCCCGGGTTCCTGGGCGACGATGACGACTGGGCAGGGCGAGCGCCGCAGGCAGGCCCGGGCGACCGGGCTAAGGCTGGTTGCCGGGTCACCGTCCGGGCGGGTGGTTCCCAGGACCAGGAGCGCGGCGCCTTCCGCGCGGTCCAGCAGGATCTTGGCGGGCAGGCCGTCGGCTACCTCCGAGGTCACCCGGCTGAGCGGTAGCAGCCCGGCGGCGCGGCTGGCGGCCGAGGCGAGCGTCCGTACGCCCGGCTGGCCGGCGGCGCGGCACGCCGGGCGGGCATACGGCGCCTGATGGAGCGAGGCGGGATCGCGGGCCAGGACCAGGTGCACCGAGGCGCAGCGGAGCCGCGCCTCCCGGGCCGCCCAGTCGACGGCGGCATCCGAAGCAGCCGTGCCGTGCACGCCGACCACGATCAGCAGCTCGTCCCGTGGACCTGACATGACCATGTTCTGCTCCTAATCTCGGGCTTGCCTGGCCGCGCCCGGCCGCACCTGGGTGGCACCCGGTTCCGGGTGCCCCCGGGTGGCCGGGATCACCACGCCGGCCGCGTCGTAGACCGCCGCGCCCGCCGCCGGCAGCGCGAACCATGCCGCGCTGTCATCCGGCCGGGGGAGGCCGGGCAGAGACCCTTCATGGACCCACGGTCACGCCCGGCTAACCGGGCCGCCAGAGGCCTAGGTCACTTCCCCGTGGGGTTCGCCGGCTGCGACGCCGTCCCAGCGCGGAGATGAGGCTAGGCGGCGGAACGGGACTGTGCCTCTGGCAGCCATGCCGCCGGCAGCCGCGGCAGCCAATGGGCACGCAACCGCTCACCGTGACGTCCACCTCTTTCCCGAACGGGGAGCGGCAGGTCCCCAGGACTCCGATTTCACCCATAGCGGGCTAGCCGGAGGACAGGAACGAAGGTTAGCTTGATCGTCAGAGGCTTGTTCTTTCCCGACGTCGTGTTTTCGGGTGGCCCGATAAGGGGTGCTGCGATGGCCGAGGAGTCGTTCCCGCTGCGATGGGCCGGGGCTGTATTGCGGCCGGGAACCGGGGACCCACTTGCCGGGGCAGGCGACGTGCCCACGCTGTCACGGCCCGGAACCGATTCCGGGGTGAGTGATGTCGGAATGGAAGCCGCGCTGCTAGACCGCGACGGCGTGATCGAGTCGGTGAACCAGGCATGGCTGGCTTTTGCCGAGGCCAACGGCGGCGATCCGGCCCGCACCGGCCCGGGTGCGCCTTACCTCGAGGCCTGCGCGGCGGCCGGGGACGACCCGGTCGCGCAGCTGGTCGCGGAGTCGATCCGCGCGGCGCTGGACGGGAAGCTGCCCGGGCCGCTGGTCGTCAAAGTGCCCTGTCACAGCCCGGCGGCCGAGCGCTGGTATGAGATGCTGATCTGCTCCCGGACCGGCAGCGAGGGCCAGAACCTGGGGGCGGCTGTCACGCTGTCTCTGGCCCGGGCCCGGCTGTACAGCCGCATGGGGGCGGGACTGCGGCTGGTGTCGAACCCGGGTGGTGCGGGCACTGGCCGGCAAGACCAGCGGGTCCCCGGGTCTGACGGCCGTGACCGGGCGGCCTGCTCACCGAACAGGTCCGTGGGCGTGGTGACCGCTGGGGTGACGGCAGCCACGACCGAAGCCTTCGCCGACGGGGTAGCGCTGGCTGATCACCATGGCATGCTGCTGCTGACCAACCGCCGGCTGGAGGAAATGTTCGGCTACCAGCACGGGGAACTGCGGGGGCAACCGGTCGAGCAGCTGATCCCCGCCCACCTTCAGGACGCCCACCGCCGCCACCGGGCGGGCCACGGCCAGGCCCCGGCCACCCGGCCGATGGGGGCCGGAGCCCGGCTCGTCGGGCTGCGCAAAGACGGGTCCACCTTTCCCGCCGAAATCAGCCTCAGTCCCGTCCAGGCTGTCACCGGCCAGGTCAACACCCTCACCATCGTCCGTGACGTCACCGCCGCCCGTCGCCTCGAAGAACTCGCCGTTCTCGCCGCAGCGCCAGTCGCCGCCAGGGGCAGCGGTCTCCTCGGCTACATCACCGCCAACCTTCACCACGTTGGGCTCATTCTCGACAACGCCGCCGAATTGCACGACGAGGGCGCCAGGCAGCAGATCGCTGAGGCGATGAGCCGCCTCGATGTCAGCATCAGCGCAATCCGCGCCGCAACGCTCACAACCCGCGACGAGAACATCTAGCGAGGTCGCACAGCGGACGGTCCTCAGGATCACGCTGTTACTGGCGCTGAGCCTGACCCACGTCAGCGGATCTGATCATGCCCCAGTTCTCCGGAACAGTTGGCGGCCTCCGGGATGGATGCGAGCGCCCGGTCCAAGTGGTCGAAGGGGGAGGTGGGACTCAAGGGTGAGGTGGGACTTCGGGCCATCCCCTGACTACCGGCCCAGGGAGCCGAGCAGACCAAACGCCCCGGGTCGAGGTCGTTCAGCCGGTAGGGTATGTCACCGACAGGGTGCTTCCACCTTGGCCCGCGGTGAATGTCCCGCTTTCCGGTGGGTGGGGCTACGAGCGGACACCCGTCAACCGGCGTTCGCCAGCCAGCCACACTCGGTGGCGGAGTCCTCGGCCCCCTGGCTAAAAATTCCCGGCACCCAGTCGATCATGAAAAACGTTATGGGACGGATATCAAACTTAGAGGGCCCTTCAAGTAATCTCTGGACGTCTGTTTCATCCCACGGAGGTTTTTTTGTCACAGCACGCGAAGACCGTCTACGATTCGGCCTTCTTCGATTCGGTCGCGAACGGCACCCGAGAGTCAGCTCAGGTCATCGCCCCTCTGGTTTACGACCTGGTGCAGCCAAACTCGGTGCTCGATGTCGGCTGCGCGACCGGCACCTGGCTGGCCGAGTGGAGTCGGGCCGGGGTGCCAGAAGTGCTGGGCATCGACGGGGACTACGTGGACCGCACCGCGCTGCAGATCCCAGCGGACAGGTTCAAGCCAGTCAACCTCCAGGAGCCGTTCTCCCTTGGACGCAAGTTCGAGCTGGTGCAAACTCTCGAAGTGGCCGAGCACCTGGACGAGGGCAGCGCCGACGCGTTTGTTGACTCGCTGACCCGGCACGGAGACGTCATCCTGTTCTCCGCCGCTATCCCCGGCCAGGGCGGCACGCATCACGTCAACGAGCAGTGGCCGTCCTACTGGGCCGAGAAGTTCGGCAAGGTCGGCTACAGCGTCTACGACATCATTCGCCCTCGGATCTGGGACGACCAGCGGGTCCTGGACTTTTACCGGCAGAACATCCTGCTGTTCGCCCGCGACCGCGCCTTCGACATCCCGGTACCGCCCCTCAACCTCGTCCACCCGGACATCTGGGAGAACGGGGCCTACATGCACGTCCTGCGCAAGCTGCCCCGGGCCGCGCTCATGTCAGCGCGGCGCAAGCTGGCAAACCGCCTGCTCAACGGCTGACCACAGGCGACCGCTAGGTTGGCAGCACTGGCTTAGCGGTCGCCTGCGACTTGCCTAGCTGGGCAGCGCCGCGGTCGCGGTGCCGGAGACGACGACCTCACCCTTTTGATTGACCGTCTCCACGTCCAGCGCCACCAGGGTCTCGTTGTCCTGCTTGGTGACCTCGGTGACCGTGGCGGTTGCGGTCAGGGTGTCGCCGGGCCAGACCTGCGAGCGGAATCGCACACCGAAGGTCCGCAAGGTCCCGTTGCCGACCACGTCGGTCAGCAGTGTGCCGGTCAGGCCCATGGTGAGCATGCCGTGCGCGAAGACGCTCGGGTAGCCCGCGATCTTGGTCGTGAATACCTCGTCGGTGTGCAGCGGGTTAAAGTCGCCGGAAGCGCCGGCGTACTGCACGATCTGCGTCCGGTACAGACCGTCCGCGACGACCTTGCTCTGCTTCGCGCCGACCTCGACGTTCGCCGCCGTCCAGGGTGCCATTTAGCTCTCCTCCTGGCTCTTCACGACCTGGCTGGTGGTCACGCCAACGCTGCGCGTGGTCACCACGAGCTCGCCCGACTCGTCGCGCCACTCGGTCACGCTCTCGCTGAACTGCATGGCCCCGCCCCGGCGGCCCTCACGGGTCCAGCTCTTGCCGGGCTGCGTGGTGGGCGTGAGCACGTCCCCCGGCTTCAGCGGCCGGTGGTACTCATAGTGCTGCTCGGCGTGCAGGCCGGTGCCGCCGCCGGTGCGCTCGACCCGCGTCCCGTCGCCTGGTCCCGAGCCGCTCCAGGGCTGGCCCGGCTTCCAGCGCAGCGGGTAATCCGGGTCGAAATGAGCAGACGCCTGGATGAAGGTCGGTGGCGCGATGACGCCTCCCATGTCAGTGTCTGCGGCCGTCTCCTGGTAATAGACGGGGTTGGTGTCGCCCAGTGCCTGGGCAAAGAGCCTGATCATGCCCGCATCGACGGGGAACTTCTGCGGTGCCATTGCCCTGGGCTTCCTTCCGGGAGACGACACACGATCATGAAAGGCACGTCCGACATGATCATGATTAAGTTCGTACAGGCGAACCGTACCGCTCGCAGTGGTGGGAGTAAACCGTGGAAGAGGTCGAGGTCGTCGTCGCCCACAGCGAGCGCGCGACCCTGCGCGTCGGCCGCGTGTTCCTGAAGATCGACGCTGACCAGGCGCGCACCGACGTCGAGGTCGAGGCGATGGCACGGGCGCCGGTTCCGACACCGGAGGTCCTGTGGCGGAAGCCGCCCGTGCTCGCGCTCGCCGCCGTCCGCGGAACGGCACTGGGCCGCCTCGGCGAACCGTCGCCGGCGTCGCCGGAAGCGTGGGCCGCGGCCGGTGCGGTCGTCCGGCGGCTGCATGACGCGCCGCTGCCCCCCTGGCCCGGCCCCAGCCTCCACGAGATCGCAGCGAACCTGGACCGCCAGTGCGAGTGGCTCATTGCGGCCGGCGTCCTCCCCGCTGACCTGGTCATCCGAAACCGCCAGGTCGCCGAGGCCGCGCTCCGGCCGTGGACGCCTGCGTTCACGCACGGCGACCTGCAGATCACCCACGTGTTCGCCGACGGTGACGAGATCACCGGCGTGATCGACTGGTCCGAGGCCGCCCCGGGTGATGCCCTGTATGACCTCGCCAGCCTCACGCTCGGACACGAGGAGCACCTGGCCGATGTCGTCGCCGGCTACGGCACCGACGTCGACCTTGACGTGATCCGCGGGTGGTGGTCGCTGCGCAGCCTGCGCGTGGTCCGCTGGCTGATCGAGCACGGCTTCGACCCGTCCTCGCCCGGCTGCGAGTTCGACGTGCTGAGGTCCCAGATGTGAAGCTGCCGCAGCACGCCGGGCGCCCGGCTCAGGGGGGTCCAGAGTCCGTCATGACCATGATCCTGAATCGGATTGCACCGGCGCGCAAGCGGCTGGGTTACGCTTCGGCAGGACGACACCCGGAGCGGAGGAGGCGGCGGCGTGGAGCGGTTTTCTGACGGCCCTGAACGAGGCCCGGACGCGTTCGTGACGATGGCAACGGACAGTTCTTCGTTCACCCATTTCCTCTCGTCGTATGACCCCGGCCTGCTGCCGCTGGCGCACCTTGGCCCGGCCGCCGGGCCCGCCACCGCTGACGTGATCAGGAACCTGCCGCACGGGACGACGATTGTGGCGGCCACCTTCGATGGCGGCGTGGTGATGGCGGGCGACCGGCGCGCGACCTCGGGCAACATGATCTCCAAGCGGGACGTGGACAAGGTGTTCCGCGCCGATGAGTACTCGGCCGTCGCGATCGCGGGCACGCTGGCCCTCGCGTACGAGCTAGTTCGCCTGTTCAGCGTCGAGCTCGAGCACTACGAGAAGATGGAGGGGCGCCAGCTCTCCCTCGACGGCAAGGCCAACCGCCTGGGCAAAATGATCCGCGACAACCTGGGCGCCGCGATGCAGGGGCTGGCGGTGATCCCGCTGTTTGTCGGCTTCGACGAACAGACCGCGGCCGGCCGGATCTTCAGTTACGACGTGGCGGGCGGCCCGTATGAGGAGCACCGCTTTCACTCGATCGGCTCCGGCTCGTTGTTCGCCAAGTCCGCGCTCAAGAAGTACTACACCGATGACATGTCCGTCTCCGACGCGGCCCTCGCCTGCGTGCAGGCACTGTACGACGCGGCTGACGACGATTCGGCCACCGGCGGGCCCGACCTGACCAGGCAGCTTTTCCCGGTCGTCGTGACCGTCAGCGAGGACGGCTTCAGCCGGCTCTCCTGACAGTGAGGCCGCCCGCTACGCCGAGCAGGTTGTGGCCGGACGGATGAACCTGCCTGACGGGCCGTCCGCACCGCTCACCTAACGAGGCGGCTTCGGCGGACCAGGCCCGGCCCAGGCGACGACCCGCCCGCCCGGCCGGGAGCCGCCGGAAGCGGGGCTAACCCTGGCAGTGCGCCAGAACTCAAGGGTGGTGCCGGCTCCGCGGGCGCGAACGACCGTCGAGCGGGGCCAGCCGGGCGAGGGCGGAGTTGGCCAGGAACAGGAGCACGGCCAGCACGACCAGGGCCGGGCCGAGCACCTTAAGGCCGGCCGAGTCGATCAGCAGCCCGACGAGGGCGGAGATCCCCGAGCCGCCCGCGGACGCCGCGCCAACCTGCCAGGCGATGGCGTGGCGGGCTCGTTCGGTGCCGATCCGCTGCGGGGTGACGGCGATCAGGGCCGGGAAGACGCCGGCCAGCGAGGCACCGAGAAGAACGAAGGCGAGGACCGTCACCACGGCGCCGGGCTGCCACCAGATCAGCGTGGTGGCGACCAGCGCCAGCAGGAGACCGGAACGGATCACGAGCTGGGCCGGGACCGGCCGGGACGGGAGGGCGAGGCCGATGCGGACCGCGGTCAGCGCGCCCCAGTAGCCGAAGGCGGCCAGCCCGGCCGCCGACGCGGACAGGCCCAGGTAACCGCGGGCGTAACTGGTCTCCCACTGCCCGGCGCTCACCTCCAGCCCGGTGTAGAGAAAGAACACCACCAGGCCGAGGGCAAGGACGAGCGATACCCGCCCGCGGGTCCAGTCCTGGTTGGCCGACAGCGTTTCGGCCGGGTTGCCGGCCGGCCGGGAGCCGTCAGCGCCGACGCCGGATTCTGCCCGCGTCGCCTGCGCGGCCAGTACACGGACCTTGCGGCGGTAGGCCAGCCAGCACAGGGCAACGGCCACGTTGAGCGCGGCCAGGACGAGATAAGCGGGCCGCCAGGAGCCGGCCAGGATCGCCCCGGTCACCACGAGTGGCCCGATCGCGGTCCCGACGCCGTAGAAGCCGTGGAGCAGGTTGAGTAGCCGGGACCGGCCGGCGAGCCCGACGGCGGTGTTCAGGCCCCCGTCCATCAGCCCGGCCGCCACCCCCACGAGCGGGCCGACGCTGAGGACGAGCCACAGGGCCGGCGCCAGGGCGTAGCCGATGCCGCCCAGTGCGGCACACGAGCCGGCCACCATGAGGACGGCGGCCGCCCCCAGCCGGTGCACCAGCCGGCCGACGAACGCGCTCACGGCGATCGCGCCCACGGTGTTGACCAGCAAGATCAGGCCAAGGTCACCCACTGGCGCGCCGAAGCTCTGCCGCATCACCGGCCAGGCGGTGCCGAGCATCCCGTCGGGCAGCCCGAGGACCACGAACGTGCCCAGGCTGAGCAGGTCGAACTGGCGGGCGGGGCTGGAAGTGCTGGCGGTGGTCTCCAAGCTGGTTAGAACGCGGCCTTGAGTTGCTCGATTTCCCGCACTCGTTCCTGGATCTGGGCGTACACCGGGTTCTCCCGGATGCGGCCCACCGCCCAGCGCATGACCTCGGCCCGGCTCGAGCCGATGCCGGCCGTGATCAGCAGGTCCACCGTCGCCAGGTCAGTGGTCCCGAGCCGGGTCATCACCGGCGTGAGCTCCTCCGGCGCCTCGTCCAAGGGCGGGGCCGAGCGCCCGCCGGGACCGCCGATCCGCAGGACAGGCCCGTGGGTTCCGGCCGCGCCGGCGGCGCGGAACTCGACCCACCCGATGAACCCAGGCACCTTGTCGTGGAGCTCCTTGAGCGTGTCATGGTGGGCAATCTCGAACTCGTGGATGGTCTTCTCGTCGCCCTCCCGGCCTTCGGGCCGGCTGGCCCGGTCGACCGAGACGCGGATCGCGGTCTGCCCCGGCTCGATGGCCGGGTCATCGCCGTAGCTCAGCACCTCGACCTGACTGATCGCGCCGTCCGGGAAGACAGACCGAAGTCGCTCCTCGATGCGGGCGGCCCCTCGCACGCTCATGGAATCTCCTCGCCGTATTACACATGTTTCTCATGTAAGAGATAGCACGCAGGGGCGAAGATGGCGAGGGAATAACGTGGCCGGGCGACAGCGGCCGTCCGGCCCGGTCTAGCATGCGGGGCATGGCATTCGAGCTGACTGAGCAGATCGAAAGGCACCTGGCCGGCGACCAGATCGTCTGGCTCACCACCGTCACGCCGAGCGGACGCCCGGCCCCGCGCCCGGTCTGGTTCCTGTGGAACGGGACCGACGTCGTCATCTACTCGGCGCCGGAGGTGGCCAAACTGAGGCACATCGCCGCCAACAGCCACGTCGCACTGAACTTCAACTCCACCCCCGGTGGTGGGGACGTGGTGGTGATCTCCGGGCAGGCCGAGGTGGTGCCGGGCGCGCCGCTGCCGTCGGCCGTTCCCGAGATGCTCGCGAAGTACAAGGACACCATCGCGGCGATGGGTCATGCCCCGGAGTGGTACGACAGCTACAGCACCGCGATCCGGGTGACCCTGGAGCGCGGCTGGACCGTCCCCGGCTGACCGGGCGGCCGGTCAGGGCAGGTCGAACTGGACCCGCGCGACCTCCGCCGCCAGCGGCGCGAGCCGCGCCCGGGCCCGGTTGTGCGCCGCGTCTAGGTCGTAGCCCCGGTAGGCCTCGGCATCGGTGAAGTCGGCGACGATCGCGTAACTCCAGTTGCCGTCGCGCAGGCCGAGGTCGTCGCCGAGCGTGAAGCTGATCGTGCCCGGGCAGTTGAGGTCGCGGAAATCCTGCTGGATATCGGCGAGTTCGGCTGGGTCATAGCCCGGCTTGAGCCGGACCAGAACGACGTTCCTGATCACAGCCGAATCCTAACCGTGGCTTAGGCTGCGGGTAGCGGCAGCAGTGCGAAGGAGTAGGCGGCGATGGCACGAGGGATCAAGGTCGGCGACAAGGCACCGGACTTCACGCTCCCGGCGCAGAACGGCGCGCCGGTGCGGCTCAGCGACCGGCTCAGCCAGCGCGTGGTGGTGCTCTACTTTTACCCGAAGGACGAGACCAGCGGCTGCACGGCCGAGGCGTGCGCCTTCCGCGACAGCTACGAGGTCTTCACCGAGGCGGGGGCCGAGGTCATCGGGGTCAGCTCCGACTCGGTCGACAGGCACGCCTCCTTCACTGACCACCACAAGCTGCCGTTCACTCTGGTCAGTGACGACAAGGGACAGCTCCGCAAGACGTACGGGGTGCCGTCGACCCTGGGCGTGCTGCCCGGCCGCGTCACCTATGTGATCGACCGGACCGGCACCGTCCGGCAGGTGTTCAACTCGATGACCAACATCGGCCGGCACGTCAACGACGCGCTCGGCATGGTCAGGAAGCTCCAGGCGGAGCAGCCCGCCTAGCTCGCCCGGCGGGCGCGCTGGCGGGCCAGCTCGGCCCGGGCCAGCGAGTTCTTGTGCACCTCGTCCGGGCCGTCGGCGAAGCGCAGCGTGCGGATGCCGGCGAACGCCGGCGCCAGCGGGAAGTCCTGGCTGAGGCCGCCCGCCCCGTGCACCTGGATCGCCTTGTCGAGGATCCACTCGACCGTCGGCGGGCGTGGCGATCTTGATCGCCTGGATCTCGGTGTGGGCGGCCTTGTTGCCGACGGTGTCCATCAGCCAGGCGGCCTTGAGCACGAGCAGCCGCAGCTGCTCGATCCGCACCCGCGACTCGGCGATCCAGTCCCGGATCACGCCCTGCTCGGCGAGCGGCTTGCCGAAGGCGACCGCGCGCGTCCGCCCGGGCGCACATCAGCTCGACGGCCCGCTCGGCCAGCGCCGATCGAGCGCATGCAGTGGTGGATGCGGCCCGGGCCCAGCCGGGCCTGGGCGATCGCGAAGCCGTCGCCCTCGCCGCCGATCAGGTTGGCCGCCGGGCACCCGCACGTCGCTGGAACACGATCTCGGCGTGGCCGCCGTGCTCGTGGTCGTCGTAGCCGAAGACCTCCATACCGCGCACGACGGTCGACCCCGGGGGTGTCCCGCGGGACCAGGATCATCGACTGCTGCCGGTGCCGCTCGGCCGCCGGGTCGGTCTTGCCCATCACGATGAAGATCTCCGCCTGCGGGTTCAGCGCGCCGGTGATCCACCACTTGCGGCCGTTGATCACGTACTCGTCGCCGTCGCGCTCGATGCGGGTGGCGATGTTGGTCGCGTCGGAGGAGGCCACGTCGGGCTCGGTCATCGCGAAGGCCGAGCGGATCTCCCCGTCGAGCAGCGGCTGCAGCCAGCGCTTCCGCTGCTCGGCGGTGCCGAACGTGGCCAGCACCTCCATGTTGCCGGTGTCCGGCGCGGCGCAGTTCAGCGCGGCCGGGCGCCAGGTGCAGGCTGCGGCCGGTGATCTCGGCCAGCGGCGCGTACTGCAGGTTGGTCAGCCCGGCGCCGTGCTCGCCGGGCAGGAACAGGTTCCACAGCCCGCGGGACCGCGCCTCCGCGCGCAGCTCGGCCAGCACCGGGACGGTCGTCCAGGCCCAGCGGTTCTCCAGCGCGGCCAGCTGCTCGGGGAACACCGGCTCGGCCGGGTAGACGTGGCTGTCCATGAACTCGAGCAGCGCGGCCCGCAGTTCCTCGGTCCGCGCGTCGAAGGCGAAGTCCATCAGCTCTCCTCTCGCGAATCGCGGCCAGCCCGGCTGGCGACCAAGGGCTCGACCAGCGTCGCCGATTTCCTCGAATCCGGCGCCGACGGTCTGGCCGTGGACGTACCGGAAGTGGATGCCCTCGAGGATGACCGCCGACTTGAACGAGGCCAGGGCGATGTAGAAGCCGAGGTCGGACAGGTCCCGCCCGCTGCAGGCGGCGTAGTGACGGAGCATCTCCGCCTCGGCCGGGAAGCCCGGGCGCGGTCGCTGGCCTCGGGACCGTCGCCGCCCAGCCGGTCCAGCCGCTGGTAGACGACCAGCAGCCCGACGTCGGTCAGCGGGTCGCCGAGGGTCGCCATCTCCCAGTCCACCACCGCCGCGATCGGTGTCGTCCGGGTCCGACGAGCACGTTGTCCAGCCGGTAGTC
Organism: uncultured Actinomycetota bacterium; assembly: GCA_963795335.1. GTDB lineage: Bacteria > Actinomycetota > Actinomycetes > Streptosporangiales > Streptosporangiaceae > Trebonia. The sequence goes on along the minus strand of CAWCHI010000018.1, from coordinate 139,405 downwards.
GCCGTGCACGATCGGTCGCGCGCCGACTCCGCGGGCGGGTCGGCCGCCAGCAGCGTCGTGCAGCTCGTCGATGCCGGCCAGGGCGCGGCTGCGGGACGCGTCGAGCTGCTTGTTCCAGCGGCGCACCTGCCGGCCGAGGAACCCTCCGGGCGGCCGAAGTCCGCCAGCCCGACCTCGGCCGGGATCGACCGCGTGCAGCAGCGCGAGGGTGGCGACCATCCGCGCCGGCGATGACCCGGGCGCGGGCCGGGCCGACCGCGGCCAGCTGGCCGGCGGTCCGGTAGGCGATCCCGTCGACCGTTGGCCATCACGTAGAACGGCGCGCCGATGACGTCCGGGTCGGTGCACAGCGCGTAGCTCGGCGGGACCGGCACGCTGGTGTCGCGCAGCGCGCTGATCACCCGGTACTCGCGGGCCATGTCGTGCGCGGTGGCGAGCACGTGGCCGAGCGGCGGGCGGCGCACGACCCAGCTCCGGTCCCGTCGCTGACCTCGTAGGTCAGGTTGGACCGGCCCCCGGCGATCAGCCGTCCGCGCAGCGGGCCGCCGACCTGGCCCGGGCAGGCCCGTCGAACCAGGCGGCGAACCGCGCCAGGTCCAGGCCGGGGAGGTCAGCCACGGGGGAACCTCCTTGACGACGCGGACCAGACTGATCCCTAGGGTTCTACCCTGCCGTCACGGGTCCCGCAACTTCGGCCCGGCCCGGCTCGGGCGCAGGCTCCGGTAGCGGCCGCTCGGGCTCCACGGAGCAGCAGCAGGGGCGTGGCCAGCAGCGCGATCCCGGCGACGGCGATGGCGGCGCACCTGCACTGGGATCACGTCGGCCGGGCGACCCGCAATGGCGAGGTCGTCTTCCCCAACGCCACGTACGCGTGCACCGGGCGGCTCGAGACCTTCGACGCTGAGACGACGCTGCTGCCCGGTCTCGACGCGCGCCCCGTTCCCGGGCACACGCCCGGGTCGGCGATCTACGTGGTGTCGAGCCGCGGCGAGCGCCTCCTGCTGATCGGGGACGTGCTGCACACGCCGGCCGAGGTATCCGGTTTCTCGGGTGACGTTAACCCGAGCCTTGCGCGGTCACATTCTTCAGCTCGGCCAGGCAGGCCCGGACAACGTCGCGCAGCGGCTGCTGGCTCGCCTCGTCGGCCCAGCGCTGGTAGGCGACCTTGAACACGGCGATGCCAGCCTCCGCGGCCAGGCTCGCGGCCGGGTCGGCCACGCCGCGCCGCCGCAGTGCCGCCGCCACCGCGGCGGCGAACATCGCCATCTTGATCAGCTCGCGCTCCAGCAGCTCGGGACTGGCCGCCACCACTGCCTGGCGACGCGCCGCGAAGCTGCCGTCGGCGCCGAACACTTCCTCGGCGGCTGACTCCAGCGCCGCGCCCACCACGTCCACCGGCGCCATCCCCGGGGGGGCCTCCTCTACCCCGCGGACCAGCCGCTCCTGGAGCAGGGGGGCGCCGTAGGAGAGCACCTCGCGCTTGTCGGCGTAGTGCCGGAAGAAGGTCCGCTCGGTCAGTCCGGCCCGCTGGGCGATCTCGGCCACCGTGACCTGGTCGTAGCCGCGCTCGTGGTACAGCTCGAGCGCGGCCTGCGCCAGGCGGCCGCGGGCATCGGGTTCCCAGCGAGACATGCTTCGATGGTACCCCGATGACAGGAACTGACATGGCGGTGTAGTCTGATGACAGAAACTGACATCAAGCTTTCAGGAGGCCATCACCATGCGCGTATTCGTCACCGGGGCATCCGGCCACATCGGCTCTGCTCTTGTCCCCGAACTGCTCCGGCACGGCCATCAGGTGACCGGCCTGGCCCGGTCCGATGCCTCCGCCGCCGCCCTGGACGCGGCCGGGGCTCAGGTTCACCGGGGTGACCTCGATGACCTGGACGGCCTGCACGCGGCCGCCGCGGCCGCCGACGGAGTGGTCCACCTGGCCTTCAAGCACGAGGCGATGATGGCGGGCGACTTCATGACCGCGGTTGCCGACGACCTGCGCGCCGTTCAGGCGATGGCCTCGGCCATCGAGGGATCGGGCAAGCCGTTCGTCGGCACCGGCGGAACCGCCATGCTGGCGCTGAGCGGCGCCGTTTCCGGCCGGGCAGGCACCGAGCAGGACCGGCTCACCGGGGGACCGCGGGTCGAGGCCGAGAACACCGCCCTCGGCCTGGCCGGGCGCGGCGTCCGCTCCTCCTGGGTCCGCCTGCCCCCGCCGTGCACAGCGAGCTGGCCGGCAGCGGCGGCTTCGCCGTGGTGCTGATCGGCATCGCCCGCGCGACAGGGGTGTCGGCCTACGTCGGCGACGGCGCCAACCGCTGGCCGGCGGTGCACACCGTCGACGCCGCGCGGCTGTACCGGCTCGCGCTCGAATCGGCCCCGGCTGGCTCGGTGCTGCACGGGGTGGCGGAGGAGGGCATCCCGGTCCGTGACATCGCCGAGGTCATCGGCCGCCACCTGAACCTGCCGGCCAAGTCCATCGACCCGGCCGACGCGGCCGCGCATTTCGGCATGCTCGGCGCGTTCGCCGGGCTCGACAACCCGAGCTCGAGCGCCCTGACCCGGCAACTGCTGGGCTGGCAGCCAGCCGGCCCGAGCCTGTTCGACGACCTCGAGCGCGGCCACTACTTCGACGCCGCGGCAGGCTGACCCGTTAGGCGTCCGACGCGCTGTCCAGGCTGGCGGCCTCGTCCGCCGTCAGCTCCAGGCTGGCCGCTGCCAGCAAGGCCGGCAGCTGCCCCGGGACCCGGGCGCTGGCCAGCGGCGCCACCACCTGCGGGCGGGTGCGCAGCCAGGCCAGCGCCACGGTGGCCAGGCTCGACCCCGCGGCCGTCTGCGACCGCGTCCAGTGCCGCCAGGACCTTCTCGCCCGCCGGGGTCAGGTACCTGGCCGCGCTGGGCTGCCGCGCGGTGAAGTTGGACAACCCGACGTGCCTGATCTTCCCGGCCCGCTGCAGCTCCGCGAACGCCCCGGCGGCCTCGGCGACCGGCACGGCCGGGTCGTCGTAGTGCGCGTAGTAGAGGTCGATCCAGTCTGTCTTCAGCCGGGCGAGGGACGCGTCGGCCGCCGCGAGCACGTTAGCCCGGGCGAGGCCGCGGAACTGCGGGTGGCTGCTCACCTTGGTGGCGATGACGACCGCGGCGCGGCTGCCGCCCAGCCCGAGCGGGAACACGTCGAACGGCGGCCACCCGCACCCTCGCTGGCCCCTAGTGCAGCACGACTGTCCGGTTGCCGTTGAGCAGGACGCGGTGCTCGGCGTGCCAGGTGACGGCGCGGGCGAGAACCTGGGCTTCGACGTCCCGGCCGGCTTCGACCAGCCGATCCGGCGAATAGGAGTGGTCCACCCGCAGCAGGCCTTGCTCGATGATCGGGCCCTCGTCCAGGTCGGGGGTGACATAGTGGGCGGTCGCCCCCACCAGCTTGACGCCCTTGGCGTGCGCCTGGTGGTAGGGCTTGGCGCCCTTGAAGGACGGCAGGAACGAGTGATGAATGTTGATCATCCGCCCCTGCACCCGCTGGCAGACGTCGGCCGAGATGATCTGCATGTAGCGGGCCAGCACGACCAGCTCGGTCCTGGTCTCCTCGATGACCGACATCAGCCGGGCCTCGGCCGCGGGCTTGGAGCCGGCCGCCACCGGGATGTGGTGGAACGCCAGCCCGTAAGACTCGGTCAGGGGGCGGAACACCTCGTGGTTGGACACCACGCCGGCCAGGTCGACCGGCAGCGACCCGGCCGACCAGCGGAAGAGCAGGTCGTTGAGGCAGTGCCCGAGCTGGGAGACCATCACCAGGGTCTTGATCCGCACGGCCTTGTCGTGCAGCCGCCAGGTCATCTGGAAGGCCTGGGCGACCCAGGTGAAGTCGCGCTCGAGTTCCCCGTCGCCCGGCCCGGCAGCGGGACCGAGAAGTGCACGCGCATGAAGAACAGGCCGCCGTCGGGCTCACCGTACTGCTGACTGGCGATGATGTTGGCCGAGTGCTGGACCAGGAAGCTCGACACCGCGTAAACGATGCCGGGCTTGTCCGGGCACGACAGCGTCAGCACAAACTCACGGCCTGCTGCCAGCGGCGTGCTCATATGCTCCACCTTAGCGGCGGCGCCACGGTGGTCCTCCTGCCCCGGCCGGGGCGTGCGAGCCGGTGAGCAGCGGGCCCGACGGGTGGATAATCACGGGATGCGGTTCTACCGGGTGCGCGTGGTGCAGACGATGCCTCACCCCGGGCAGGGGTTCACCCAGGGGCTGCTCGCCGAGGGCGAGACGATCTGGGAGTCGGGCGGCCAGTACGGGATGTCGGTGCTGCGGCGCTACCCGGCCGGCGCGTCCCGGGTGGCGGCCGAGTCGGCCGTGCCGCCGGAGCTTTACGCCGAGGGCATCGTCCGGGTCGGTGCCAGCATCTGGCAGCTCACCTGGAAGGAGCGCGTCGCCCTGCGCTGGGATGCCGCGACGCTGGAACTCCGCGCGCGCGTCCCGTTCAGCCGGGAGGGCTGGGGCATCTGCGCGGTGCCGGCCGCCGACAGCACCGGGACGGTGCGCGAGGTCGTGACCAGTGACGGAACCAGCGAGCTGGTGCGGCGCGATCCGGAGACGCTCGAGCCCCGCGCCGTCGTGCACGTGCGCACGGACGTGAGCCGGGCGCGGGTCCGCTGGCTCAACGACCTGACCTGGGCCGGCGGCCGGGTCTGGGCCAACGTCCTCGGCACCACCCTGCTGGCGGGAATCGACCTGGACAGCGGCCTGATGACCGACGTGGTCGATGCCCGGGCGGCGGGTGAGCGGCACGCGCACCCGCAGATGGTCATGAACGGGATCGCGGCGCTGGCCGTGCCGGGCGAGTTCCTGCTGACCGGCAAGGGCTGGCGGTCACTGCGGCAGGTCCGGCTTACCCCGGACCGTGACCGGGGGCAGGTTGACCAGTTGCTGGCGGGTCCGCTGGAGATGATGCGCCGAATCTGAAGGGCCGGCCGCAGCGGCCGGGCCGTGTCGTAGCCGCCCTCGGCCAGGCCGGCGGCCCGCTCGAAGACGTTCCACGGGCCGAAGTCGCCCGAGAGCATCCAGGACAGGCCCGCTGCGGCGAAGTACAGCGGCAGCATGGCGAGGCCGCCGCACCAGGCGTACTGGACGGAGTGCCGCGCCTCGTGCCGGAACAGGGCGCTGCCGGGGTCGAGCGCGGCCCGGCGGGTCACGATGACGTCGCCGAGGGTGAAGGCCGGCGCGGGCGGCACCGGGAGCCGGTAGCCCACGGCGACGCGCAGGCCGTCAGGGAGCCGGGTCAGCCGGGCCTGGCCGGCGCGGGCGGCCGCGAGCCCGGCCAGAGTCGACCCGTTCAGCAGGTTGACCGCTAGCCGGACCCGGTGCCGCCGCCGCACGGTCAGTGCCCGTCGCCGGATTCGCCCTGCTCACCGTCCGGCCCCGGCGGGTCGTAGGTCGGCGCGCCCCACGGCCCGTAGGCCCCGTTCCCGGTGCCGAATTCGATCACGTCCTCGGTCCCGCTGGCGCCGTTGCCGCTGGCCGTGCCGTTGCCGTTGCCGTTGCCGTTCACGTAGGCGTCCGGGATGGTGACCACGTACGCGGGCTTGGCCGCCGCCACCGGCAGGGGAATGTCAGGCGCGCTGTGATGCTGGTGGGCCCGGAGAGCCGCGCGGTGATAGTCCCGCAGCCGGGCGATGAAGGCCTCGTCGCGGTAGACGGTGCCGTCCACCAGCGGACCCCGCGTGCCCTCCATGACCGCGGCCACGTCCTCGCCGCTGATCGTCTTGTGCTGCTCCAGCGCGTGCGCCAGCGCGAGGATGTGCGCCTCGTTCTCGCGCAGGAGCTCCTCCGCCCGCTCCAGCAGCGACGACAGGTTGTCTTCGATCCGGTCGGCGAGATGGCCGAACGGGGACGGGCCCGGTCCGTCCATCTCGATGCTGGGCCCTGCGGCCCGGTTGCCCCCGCCGGGGGTCCCGGCCTGGAGCCGGCGGGCCGTGGCGGCCGAGGACACGGTCTTGCCCATGCCCCAGTACCCCTCCATCCAGGTGGCGGTCTGGGTCGCGGAGTCCAGGTCGCCGGACACGCCGGAGGAGCTGTCGCCCCCGAAGAACATCCGCTCACCGGCCAGCGAGGCGAGCGAGACGAGGATGTCCGACTCGTACTCGCTGCGCCAGGTGGTGAACAAGTCCTCCGGCTTGATCGAGGACACCATGCCCAGGTAGGAGCTGCCCTTCTCGATTGTGGCGATGTCGATGATCAGGTGCTTCCTGGTCGTGAAGGCGACCACCGCGTGGCAGGCCTCGTGCATCGCGATCGCGTGCCGCTCCCGCTCGATGTACTCGACGTCCTCGGGCGGGCCAAGTGCCTTCAGCTGCTTGGCGTTGATCACGTCCTGGTAGGTGATGACGTCCCGGCCGTCCCTGATCGCGATGATCAGCGCCTCGTTGACCATGTCCTTGATCGTGGCGCCGGTCGCGTAGGGGGTGATGGTGGCGAGTTTGTCGATCTGCTCGGGCGGTCAGCTCGTGCGCCACCTTGTCCAGGTAGCCCTCGTAGGTGCGGATGCGGCCCGGCTTGGACGGGTAGCCGACCCGGTACATGCGGTCGATCCGGCCCGGGGCGCAGCAGCGCCTCGTCGAGCGAGTCCGGCATGTTGGTCGCCATCATGATCAGGATCCGGTAATGCGGCGGGGGCTTGGGCCGCATGCCAAGCGCGCGCCGCACCACGCGGTTGATGAAGCCGCGCGGCTTCTTCAGCCCCGACAGCTCGGTCAGCAGCGCCTGCAGCGTGCCCATGCCCCCGCCGCCGCCGCCGTTCATCATGCCGCCGATCATCTGCTTGGTCGCGCCGTGTGCCGCTCGCCCGGCTCGGCGGCTGAACGTCGAGCCCACCGCGTCCCGGGTCAGCATCCGACTGCAGTGTCCGAGGACAGGTAGGAGAAGCCGTGGCAGCCGTCGCGCGAACGGGGCCGGGACAGCTCCGCTGCCGCCGCCGGGGCACCGCCCATGGCGACGCCGCGGTTGCCGAGCGAGTCCGCCTCGTCGAAGAAGACGATCACGCCGCCGTAGCGCAGCGACAGCTTGCGGAGCTTGCGGAACAGGCTCTTGACCTTGAGGATGCCGACACCCATGAACATGTTGATGAACGCGCCCGGGTCGACGAACACGTACGGCCTGCCCGGTCTCGCCCGCGACCGCCTCGGCCATCAGCGTCTTGCCGGTCCCGGGCGGTCCCCACAGCAGGATGCCGCCGGGCACGTAGCCGCCGCGGTCCTCCACCAGCTCGGGGTGCTCGAGGAAGATGATGTTCTCCTTGACCCGCTCGAGCACGTGGTCCTGGCCCCACACGTCGGAGAACCTGGTCTTGATGTCGTCGGGGTAGTAGACGTCGACGCCGCCCCGGGACATGAACCAGAAGATCAGCGCGAACTGGGCGACGACGAAGAACAGGGTGAAGACGATCTGGATGATGAACGGCAGCGCGCCCCACACGATCTGCGGGATGCGCAGCAGCGCCAGCAGCGGCGAGGTGTGAATGATCTTGCCGGTGATGATCGCGACGACGGCGACGATGACGATCCAGCTGATGACCCGGGTGATCGCGGAACTTGCGTCCACGCCGAGATGTTGCGCTCGCTGAACCGGCCCCAGCCGCCCCAGACCTTCTTGACCCAGAACTGGTTGTAGCGCCGCGGAGTGCTCGCTGATCAGGAAGTGCAGCTGGTGGATCAGCTCGAGGCCGACCAGGATGAAGACCCACCAGCCCATCGTGCACCTCGATCCGGCACGCGTCGACGAACCCGACGAGCGGGTTGTTCGCCATCAGCGACCAGACGAGGAGCAGCCAGATCACGACGAGCAGCAGCAGCCACTTGGTCCGGTCCCAGAAGCGATATCTTCCGGCGGGTCAGGATGTCTTCTTCCCGTGGGCGGCCGCCCTCGTAGGCAAAGCCCTGCTCGGCCGGCTGGGCCTTCTTCATGTCGGACTCCCGACGGTAAATGACGACATGACAGTATTTATGTTGTTCTGGTTCTGTGAGTAACAGCTGTCAGTGCAGTGAACTTGAAGCGTATAAAGCACCGTCTGATCGGCGTTGGTCAGCACTTCCTCGTCGAAGGTGTCCGTGGTCCCGCCGGGAAGGTGTACTGGAACGTCTCGCGTACCCCGTGCACGCCCTGCTTCCCGCTGATGGTCTGGTCGCGCAGCTGCTTGAAATTGGTCAGCGGGAAGCCTTCGGACGCGTCCTGCTGCCGGGTGGTCGAGGTCACCGGCAGCCAGAAGTCGCGCAGCATGTTGTAGGAGAGCTCGTTGCTCGCGGTGGAGGACAGCTGGCCGACCTCGGCGAACACGAACGGCTGGGGAGATCGACGGACCCGTCGTGGCTGGCCGACGGGGCGGGGCTCGCGTCGAACGCGGTGGACCAGACGCCGGCTGCTTGACCGCCGCCCGCCGCCTGCAGCGCCGCGTTCAGATCCTTCTGGGAGATCTGGTGCCACTGCGGACGGCACCTTGTAGTAGGTGCTCGCGGAGGAGTCCGCCACGTACGTGTACGCCGGAGCGCCGCACGCGCTCAGTCCCACCGTCGCGAGGCGCACCGATGAGGAGGAACGCCAACCCCCCGGTGAGGCCTCGTGGCGAGCGGAAGGCCCGATTCGTCAAAGGGGTGACCTCCACGATTTGTGTCTCTCACGCCAAGTATGCCGTTTCATATCGATTTGGTAAAGGCAGATCAGGCGACCGAACGGACCCGGCTGACCGTCCAGGCTGCCGCGATGGTGACGACGCCGGCCAGCGCGAAGAGCGCGGGATAGCTGTTCATCAGCCCGAGTACTACCCCGGCAGCGAGCGGTGCCACCACCAGCGGGAGGTTGTAGGCGATGTTGATCAGGCCGACGTCCTTCCCCCGGTCGACGGCGGCCGGGAGCACCTGGGTCAGCAGCGCCGGCGCGGCCGCCCAGTAGGTGCCGTACCCGGCGCCGAGCAGCGGCGCCGCCACCAGGGCGAAGTGCCAGGTGGGCGAGCGGCGAGCATCGCCGCCGCCAGCGCCATCACGCACCGCCGACCCGATGATGAACGGCTTGCGGCGGCCGGAGCGGTCCGACAGCGCGCCGAAGACCGCCCCGGCGGCGAGCAGCGCCACCGCGTACAGCGCCATCAGGATCAGCAGCCCGGTCTGCGGGTCGTGGTAGTGCGCGCCGTCGGCCAGGAAGTACAGCAGGTACAGCGTGCCCAGGTCGTTGCCGAGGTTGATCAGGAAGTGCGTGACCCAGCCCCAGGCGAAGTCCGGGTACGCCCGCGGCGACACCCACAGCCGCCGCAGCGCCGTCGGGACCGGCATGCGGCCGGCTTGAACTCGGCCGGCAGCGGCTCGTCCGTGCGTGCGCAGCGCGAACGCGGCGGCGCAGCCGACGACGATGACCGCGCAGGCCGCGTAGCCGGCCGCCATCCGGGTGATGATCACGGTGACCAGCAGCGCGCCGAGCACGGTGCCGAGCATCTGGCTGATGCCGATCAGCGCGCCGAGCGTGCCGCGCTGGCTCACCGGCACCCGGTCGGGCAGCGCGGCGGTGAGCGTGGCCAGCATGCCGCCGAGGCCGAGCTCGGCGATGAACCAGCCCACCGCCATGACCGCGACGGCGGGCGCGGCGGCGACGATGCCCAGTCCCGCCGCCGCGACGAGCGCGCAGCCGAGCGTCCACGGGTGCCGGCGGCCGCGCGGCGAGGTCGTCCGGTCCGACAGGGCCCCGACCACCGGGTTGGCGATCAGCCCGGCGATCGCGCCGACGCCCATGACCACGGACAGCAGCACCGCGTCGGCTCCGCTGGGCACGCCGTTCTTGGCCACGTGGTCGTGCAGCGACGGCGACCTGCTCGGGCAGCAGCACCTGGATGGGCGCGTAGATGCCAGCCAGAGGCCGATGTTGGCGAGGAACAGCAGCGTGATCCAGCCGCGCCTGACCGGCACCGTGGGTTCCGCCAGCGCGGCCGGCAGCGCGGTCGGCCGGCCCGCCGCGATGGCCTCATCCAAAGCACTGTCCTTCGCCGCGGTAGGTCGGGACGCTCTCCGCGCTCGCCGTCGCGTCGGGTCGATCAGGTGGTACTCGGTGAGCCGCTCGGCCAGCTCGCCGCCCTTGGCGTGCCGCAGCCAGACCCGGTCGCCGACCGCTGAGCCCGTCCGCGGCCGCGCCGAGTCACCGGGGTCTGCACCTCGCCCGCGCCCTCGACCTTGGTGAGCCGCAGCCCGGCGGGCCGGAACGGCGTCGGCAGCCGGTCCGGCGTCCCGGTGCCGGAGGCGATGTAGCCGCCGCTGAACAGGGTGGCGATCCCCGGCGCCGGGCCGGCGCACCACCGGCAGTGCGTACTGCAGGGCGGGCCGCGGCCGGAACTTGCGGTAGGCGTCGAACAGCGTCGGGCCCGACCAGCCCGGAGCCGGCCGCGAGCTCGGTGACCGACTTGTCGGCCGCGGTGGACTCGAGCGAACCGGTGCCGCCGCCGTTGACGAACTCGAGCGGGGTCAGCGCGCGGATCCGGCGGACCGCCTCGGCCCGCCGCTCGCGCAGCTCGGCCGCCGAGCGGGCCTGCATCGCCTGGACCACCGCGGGCGCGGACCGGGCGGCCGGGCGGCGCGTCGCCCAGGCCCGCGATCTGCCCCTCGTAGCCGAGCACGCCGACCAGGGTGAAGCCCGGCCGCTCGAGGATCGTCTCGGCGAACAGCGCCGCCTCGGCCGGGGTGCGCAGCGGCGACCGCCAGGTCCCGATCTGCACGACGGGGCCCGTGCAGCTGCAGCGGCCGCCAGGACATGTCGAGGTCCAGGCACACGCGGACCGGCGGATGGCCCGGGCCGAGGGTGGCGTCGATGAAGTCCAGGTGGGCCGCCGAGTCGATGGTCACCGTGATGTGCTGCGCGCGCGGCCTCGTCGGCGGCGAGCGCCCGCAGCGCCCCCCGGTCCGCGGTCGGGTAGGCGACCAGCAGGTCGTCGCTGGTGCCGCTGGCGTGCAGCCAGAGCGCCTCGGCCAGCGAGTAGGACATGACGCCCCGGTATCCTGGGCGGGCCAGGGCGCGCTCGATCAGGTACCGGCAGCGCAGTGACTTGCTCACCACCCGGATGGGCACCCCGCCGGCCCGCCGGACCAGGTCGCGGGCGTTGGCGTCGAACGCGGCGAGGTCGACGACGGCGAACGGCGGGTCCAGGTGGGCGGTCGCCCGCTCCACCTGGTCCCGGCCGTTGACGAGTCTCGACATAATGCCTGACATGCGCAAACAGTAACCGCTCTGCCGGTCGAAAGCGGACCACCGGGGTGGAAAATCAGGGAAACGGTACCAATGACCTGGCAGAACTGGGCGGGTACGGCGAGCGCGGATCCGGCGCGGCGGTACTGGCCGCGCAGCACCGAGGAGATCGCGGACGCCGTCACCGGCCGCGGCCAGGGACGGCCTGACCGTGCGGGCGCTCGGCAGCGGGCACTCGTTCACCGCCGGCGGCGGCCACCTCGGGCGCCGCGCTCGACCTGTCCGGCTGGACCGGCATCGTCGGCGCGGACCTGGACTCCGGGCTGGTCACCGTCCGGTCGGGCACCACGATCAGGGAACTGAACGCCGCGCTCGACGCGCTCGGCCTGGCCATGGCCAACCTGGGCGACATCGACGCGCAGACGGTCTCCGGGGCGATCTCCACCGGCACCCACGGCACCGGCGCCCGCCTCGGCGGCATCGCCACCCAGGTCGCCGCGGCTCGAGCTGGTGCTCGCCGACGGCTCGGTCGTGGCCTGCTCGGCCACCGAGCGCCCCGACCTGTTCGCCGCGGCCCGCGTGTCGGCTCGGCGCGCTCGGCGTGCTCTCCACCGTGACCCTGCAGTGCGTGCCCGCCTTCGCCCTGGCCGCCGACGAGCGGCCGATGCCGCTGGAGGAGGTGCTCGACCGGTTCGGCGAGTTCGCGGCGGGCAACGACCACTTCGAGTTCTACTGGTTCCCCTACGGCAAGAACGCGCTGGTCAAGCGGAACAACCGGGTCGGCGGGCGAGGACGCGCCCGGCGCCGATGCCGGGCTGGCGGCGGTTCCTCGAGTACGAGGTGATGGAGAACGCCGCGTTCGGCGCGCTGTGCCGGACCGGGCGGGCGGTGCCCGGCCGCGATCAAGCCGCTGAACCGGCTGGCCGCGGCGCACGCTGTCCAAGCGCTCGTACTCCGCGCCGTCGCACCAGGTCTTCGTGACGCCGCGCCGGGTCAGGTTCGTCGAGTCCGAGTACGCCGTGCCCCGCGAGTCCCTGCTCGACGTGCTCGCCGAGCTGCGGGCCGGCGTCCCCCGGCTCGCCGACCCGGTCATGTTCCCGGTCGAGGTCCGGGTCGCCGCCGCCGACGACATCTGGCTGTCCACCGCCTACGGCCGCGACTCCGCCTACGTGGCCATCCACCAGTACGTCGGGCTGCCCTACCAGGAGTACTTCGGCCTGTTCGAGTCGATCGCGACCGCCGTCGGCGGCCGGCCCGCACTGGGGCAAGATGCACACCCGGGACGCCGCCTACCTAGGCGGCGTCTACCCCCGGTTCGCCGACTTCCTCCGGCTCCGCGACGAGGCCGACCCGGCGCGGGTATTCGCCAACCCCTACCTGCGAGCAGGTCTTCGGCGACTAGCCGGGGTCTGCGGGCCCGGCGGTGAGCCGATCGCGAACGCGGTACGTGTCAGTAGTGGGGCGGTGAGTGACCGTCCCCGGCGCGGCGGCGGGATCGGCGATGGCGGCACTTGGCCCGGACGACCTCCTGGCGCTGCTCGGCTTGCCCGGCCGCACTGGGCCGCCTGCCTGCGTACCGGGTCCGCGAGATCCCCCGGCGCCGGATGCGCCCGCGGTCGCCGCCCCGCGAACCCCGCGACACCGCCCGGGCCCAGCGGATGGCGGCGCTCGTCGCGGCCTATCACGCGGAGACGGCGGCGGGGACGCAGCGTCCGCTCGGGCTGGGCTGGGTCAGGTGCCGCCCGGGCGGCCCGGTGCACGTGGTCACCGCCGGGGATGCGCTCGTCGGCGGCGCCGCCGGGGACGAGGTCCTGCTGGCCCTGCCGGCCGGGGCGCGGGCCCAGCCGCTGCGGCCCGGGGAGCTGGCCGCCCTCACCGGGGAACTGCCGTGCTGGCGGGCGGTGGCCGGGATCAGCGACGGGCTGCTGACCGCGGACAGCGGCCGGTGGGCCGGCAACGCGCAGCGGCCCGGGCCGCTGCCGTTCTCGCTCGACGAGGGCCTGCTCGGCAGCTGGACCGGGCCGTTCGGCTGGCTGGTGCTGGCCGAGCCGGTGGCCCTGGCCGAGCTGCGCGCGCTGGCCGAGGAGGCCGGGCCGCGGCAGCGGCTGGCCGAGGCGTCGGCGGACCGGTTCCCGGAGCGGGCCGCGCAGGCCCGGCGGCTGAAGGAGCGGCAGGCCGAACTGCGGCGCGGCGGCACGGCCGGATTCTGGCGGATCACGGTGGCGGCGGGCGGGGCCGACGCGGCCAGCGCGGCCCGGGTGGCCGGGCTGTTCTGTGCGCTCGACCGACCTCAGCGGGCTGCCGTATGCGCTCAGCCCGGTGCCGCCAGAACGCAAGCCGGGATCCCGGGCCGGCCCGGGGTCAGGCCCGGCCGCCGAGCCGGGCGGCGACGGCCGCCCGGCGGCCCCGTTCTACGGGTCGACCGAGCTGCTGGCCGCGCTGGCCCGGCCGCCGGAGGCGGAGGTCCCCGGGGTCCGCTTCGCGCTGCGGCCGGAGTTCGACGTCACCCCCGAGATTTTCGCCGGCGGGCCCCCGCGGGCGAAGACGGGCTCGGCGGGCGCCTGCCGCTGGGCGCAGGTGCTCGACCGGAACCTGATGCCCGCCGGGCCGTTCACCCTCTCGGCCGCGTCCGCTCAACCGGCACGTGTTCGTCTGCGGCGCGACCGGCGCGGGCAAGTCGCAGACCGTCCGCTGCCTGCTCGAGGCGGCCACCGGCGCGGGATCCCGTGGCTGGTGGTCGAGCCCGCCAAGGCCGAGTACCGGCTGATGGCGAGCCGGCTGCCGGGCACCCAGGTGATCAGGATCAGGCCGGGGGAGCCCGACGCGATCGCGGCCGGGCTCAACCCGCTCGAGCCGCCGCCGACGCGGCTGGCCGCCGGTTCCCCTTGCAGACGCACGCGGACCTGGTCAAGGCCCTGTTCGTCGCGTCTTTCCAGGCCGAGGAGCCGTTCCCGCAGGTGCTCGCGGCGGCGCTGGGCCGGGTGTACACCGAGGCAGGCTGGGACCTGGCGCTGGGCGAGCGCAGCATCCAGGTCGGCGGCCGGCGCTACCCGACGCTGACCGGGCCTGCAGCGGGCGGCCGAGCGGGTGGTGGCCGAGATCGGCTACAGCCAGCGGGTCACCGACGACGTGCTCGGCTTCATCCGGGTCCGGCTGGCCAGCCTCCGGCACGGCACCACCGGGCGGTTCCTCGAGGGCGGCCACCCGCTCGACTTCGGGGCCCTGCTGCGGTCGAACGTGGTCCTCGAGATCGAGGACGTCGGCGACGACGCGGACAAGGCCTTCCTGATGGGCACGGTGCTGATCCGGCTGGCCGAGCACCTGCGGCTGGCTGCCCGCCTGGTCCGGCGGACGGCGGGGGGCCTGGCCCACCTGACCGTGGTCGAGGAGGCGCACCGGCTGCTGCGCCGCCCGGAGCAGCCGGCAGCCGGCCGCGCCGGGCGCCGCCGGGCATGCGGTGGAGCTGTTCGCCGGGCTGCTGGCGGAGATCCGCGCCTACGGCGAGGGGCTGGTGATCGCCGAGCAGATCCCGGCCCGCCTAGCGCCCGACGTCATCAAGAACACGGCGGTGAAGATCACCCACCGGCTGCCCGCGGCCGATGACCGGGAGGCGGTCGGCGCCACGATGAACGCCACCCCGCGCGCAGTCCCGCTACCTGGTCACCCTGCCGCCGGGCGAGGCGGCGGTCTTCACCGACGGCATGGACTTCCCGGTCCTGGTGCAGGATCAAGGACGGGACCGAACGTGAGGCGGCTTCGGTCCCGCCCGCACCGCCGACGCCCGGACGGTGGTGCGCCCGCGCTCGGCCAGCTGCGGCAGACGAGTGCCGGGCGCGGCCGTGCACGCTGCGGGAGATGCGCGGGGGCCGAGCGGGTCACTCGATGAGTGCCCTGGCTGCGGCTGTGGGCCGAGCTCGCGGTGCTGGCCCACCTGACCGGCTGGCCGATGCCGGTGCCGCGTGCCGGACGCGCTCGCCGCGCCTGCGGCCGCGCCATGCCGGCCCGGCTGGTCCAGTGCGCGCTCGCCCACGCAGCTCGACGCGGCCGTGGCCGCACGGCCGGCGGTCGCCCGCGGCCCGGGCGCCCTCGCCGCGCACGTGACCGCGGCGACCTGCGGCCCGGGCCGGACCGCGGCGAGTGGCTGTGCGCGCCCGACGAGCCGGAATGGCTGCTCCGGGGAAGCTGACGGAGGAGGCAGCCCTGGGCGTCGCCCGCCCGGCGGTCCTCGAGGCGGGCGGGGACCCCGCTCGCCTGGCGGAGACGTTCATCGACTGCCGCTGGCCGTCACGCTACCTGCAGCGGGCGCCGGGACCAGCAGGCTAGGGCTCGACTTGCTGGTCGAGGCTGGCCTGGGCGGCGAGTTGCTCGCGCAGCGCCGCCTCGTCGTCGGCGTCCATCGTCATGACGCGCCCGGTGCCCAGATCCTCTCGGCGCAAGACCGAGCCGGTCCGGGTGGCCCACCATCGGCCAGCGTTGCTGTGCCAGATGTGCCACCCGGGAAACTCGGCCTCAAGCAGCGCGATCCGCTCGTCCCACCCTGTCATGGCGTTCCTCCTGGAGTGGAACAGCGGTCCCGTATTAAAAAATGAACGTGCATCCGCACGGTGTCAAGTGATCAGTTTCTCCAGGAGATCACTCACGGACCAGCTCTACCAGCCGGACGCCTTAACCCGGCCGTTCGCGGACGAGTCGGTGCCCGGCTCGGTGCCCGTTGGCGGAGTGGCATCCGGGTCCGCCGGGGCGGCCTGGCTACCGGTCGAGTCAGCCATGACTTCCTCGTCGGCGATCTCGCTGTCGGCCGCGATCGCCGCGCGGAAGCGGTAGCGCATCAGCGCCGCCGCCGCCCCGAGGCCGGCCGCGATCCCGACCCCCAGCATGGTCCACTTCAGCCAGGTCCGACTCGACTTCTGCGGCTCCGGCGCCACCTGCTGGGCGGTCGACCGCAGGGCGGTCGACACCTTGGGGCGACGGTGTTCGCGGTGTAGTCGGCGGCGCTCTCCAGCCGGGGCGCGGCCCAGGTCCGGGCGACAATGATCTTGTCTTTCACGTTCTGGCTGACGTTGCTGGCCACCGACTGCGCGGTGTCGCTGGCGTTCTGCGCCGCCGCGCTGGCCTGCTGGGCCAGGTTGGTGGCATTCTGAGCGGTCGCCTGGGCCGCGGACGAGGCGTTGTGGGCCGCGTTCTGCGCGACGCCGGACGCGTTCTGGGCGGCGTTGCTCGCCTTGTCCACGGCGACGTGCGCCTTGCCCGCGGCGATGTGCGCCTTGTCTGCGGCGATGTGCGCCTTGTCTGCGGCCACGACCGCGGCGTTCTGAGCCGCGGCCTGGGCCAGGTTGGCCGCATTCTGGGCCGCCGTGGCCGCGTGCTGCGCGGATTTGGCCGCGTTAGCGGCGGCGGCCTGGCCCGCCTTCTGGGCTCGCTTGGCAGCTTTTACGGTGCTGCTGGTGTCGAGATCGGTGGTATTTGACTTGCTGAGGAACACGATTACCCCCTAGTCCGTCTCGGTAGCTCAAGGTTCCCTGCGATCGGGGATTCAATCATCCGGGCGCGACCGGATGCCACTACGGTTGAGCCGGTACGGTGATAGTGCAGCCCCCGGGCTGACCAATGCCGGGTAACCGGCCTCACGATCAAAACCGGAGTCACGTAAATGACCGAAGCGACTGACCGCGACGCTGACGACGAACCAGGGGACGATCACCGTCCGGCTGTTCCCCGACCACGCGCCGAAGACCGTGCGCAACTTCGTCGAGCTCGCCGAGGGCGGACGGGAGTGGACCAACCCGCAGACCCGGGCCACCACCAAGGACAAGCTGTACGACGGCACGATCTTCCACCGGGTAATCACCGGCTTCATGATCCAGGGCGGTGACCCGCTGGGCACCGGGACCGGCGGCCCGGGCTACCAGTTCGCCGACGAGATCCACCCGGACCTGCCTTCGACCGGCCCTACCTGCTGGCGATGGCCAACGCCGGCCCCGGCACCAACGGCTCGCAGTTCTTCATCACCACCGGGCCGACGCCGTGGCTCAACGGCAAGCACACGATCTTCGGCGAGGTCATCGACGGCGCCGACGTGGTCGAGAAGATCAGCCGGGTGCAGACCGTCCCCGGTGACCGCCCGGTGCAGGACGTCGTGCTCCAGTCGGTCACCATCCAGCGCGGCTAGCAGTCAGCGTTAATCTCTCATGACCGCACCGGACCAGGCCAGCCCGGCTGGCCACGAAACCCCGCCTACCTGTTACCGGCACCCGGACAGGGAGACGTGGGTTTCCTGCGTCCGGTGCGGCCGGCCGCCTGCCCCGACTGCCTCCGTCAGGCGGCAGTCGGGCAGCAGTGCGTGGAGTGCGTGCGGGAGGCCGGGCAGGGCGACCCGGCCAGCCGCGGACCGCCTTCGGCGGCCCGGCGTGCCAGCGGCGCCGTCGTGACCTGGACCCTGGTCGGCGTCAACGTGGTGCTGTTCCTGATCGAGCTGGCCGCGCCCTCGCTGCAGAACTCGTGGGGGCTGCTCGGTTACGCCAGCCCGACCGGCCGGCCGCGGCTCCAGGGCATCGCCGCGGGCCAGTGGTACCGGCTGATCACCTCGGCCTTCCTGCCGCCGGCGACCGGCCTTGGCGGCCTCGGCTTCCTCGACATCGCGTTCAACATGTGGGCGCCTGATCGCGGTCGGGCCTGCCCTTGAGCAGCTGCTCGGCCGGGTCCGGTTCCTCGCCGTCTACCTGCTCAGCGCCATCGGCGGCGGGGTCGCGTTCTTTCTCCTGGCGCCGCAGAACGAGATCGCCCTCGGCGCCAGCGGTGCGGTCTTCGGCCTGTTCGGCGCCTGGTTCGTGGTGGCCCGCAAGCTCCGGCTCGACATCCGCGGCATCGTCGTCGATCATCGCGATCAACCTGGCGTTCAGCTTCTTCTACCGGTCAACGATCGCCTGGCAGGATCACGTCGGCGGGCTGATCGTGGGCGCGCTGACCACCGCTCGCCTTCGCCTACGCGCCGCGCCGGAACCGCACCGCCATCCAGGTCGGCGCCGCCGTCGCGATCCTCGCCGTCCTGGTCGTGCTGGTGATCTACCGCAGCCACGACCTGACCAGCCAGATCAGCTTCTGACGGCTAACGCCACCGGGTGGCGAGGATCACGCCGGCGACGATCAGGCGAAGCCGCCGACCAGGTTCCAGCCGCCGAGCGAGCGCAGCACCGGCATGTTCGCCTGGGTGACGTAGTACAGCGCGATCCAGGCGAGCCCGATGACCAGGCGTCGCGATCATCGTCGGCGCGAGCCACGGCGGGCTGACCGCGCGCTTGGACGAGCGCGTCGGCGGCGGCGTGTAGACCGGCTTCTTCCGGACGCGGGACTTGGGCACCGCGGACCTCCTGTGTTCCTTCGGCGACGTGGCGCTACGGGCCGTACCGGGGCCTGGCTGGAGAATACCGTTGCCGCCATCGCCAGCGGCCGGCGGTCCGGCGAGGTCGTAGCGGTCGGCGCGGTCGTCGTCGGAGTCGGGCGACGACGTGGCGGCCGGGGTGGTGTCCGTCGCGGTGGGCGTCGGGCTGACCGTGGCCTGCGGCTGCACGAAGATCTGGATCTGCGTGCCCTTGGGCTCCACCGTGTTCGCGCCCGGGTTCTGGTTGTACACCGTCCCCGGCTGGACCGATCTGATCGGCCGGGGCCGGGGTGGTGATCACGTTGACGCTGAACCCGTCCTGCTGAGGATCGCGGTCGCCTCGTCCGCGGTCTGATTGACCACGTTGGGCACCTGGACGCCGCCGCCCGACACGTACAGCGTGATCTGCCTGGTCGGGCGGGTAATTGCCGGCCGCCGGGTTCGTGTGGTCGACCGCGCCCGAGGGCTGAGTCGACTGCGCGTCCGCCACCGTGCTGACGTTGGTGAAGCCGAGCTCTTGAGCTGCGCCTCAGCCGCGTTCGCCTGGGTCCCCTGCAGGTTGGGCAGCGCGATCTTGCCGGCCCCGGTGGACACGTTGACGGTTACCGTGCCGCCCTTGGCGATGCTGTTGCCGTTGTCCGGGTTGGTGCTGATGACCCGGCCCGACTGCACGCTCGAGCTGGCCTGCTTCTGCTCGACCGGGTCGAGCCCGGCCGCCTTGATCTGCGCCTCCGCCTGGGACCAGGTCTCGCCGTTCACCTGCGGGACGAACGTGTTACCGCCGCTGCTCCCGTGCAGCAGAATGACCGCCACGATGATCGCGGCCAGCACCACCAGGCCGGAGATGAGCCACGGGAGCCAGCGCCGGGCGCCCCCGCGCTGGTCATTATCGCCGCCGTCGTACCCCCCGGTTCCCTGGCCGTAGGGCTGCTGGTACCCGGTCTGGTAGCCGGTCTGCTGGTACGGGGTGACCGTGGTCGGGGCCGCGCCCATCATCGTGCCCGGGCCCAT
Organism: uncultured Actinomycetota bacterium; assembly: GCA_963795335.1. GTDB lineage: Bacteria > Actinomycetota > Actinomycetes > Streptosporangiales > Streptosporangiaceae > Trebonia. Next base: position 119,817 of record CAWCHI010000018.1, on the reverse strand, counting down.
CTGCTGGGTCCGCTGCGGGTAGTAGTCGGCCCGGGTGGGCGGCATCGCCGCCGCAACCTGCATGCCGGACGCGGCCCGCTGGATATCGGCGTTCATCTCGGCCGCGCTCTGGTAGCGGTCGGCGGGCGACTTGGCCATCGCCTTGAGGACGATCGAGTCAGCCCACGGCGGCAGGGACGGGTCGAGCCGCGACGGCGGGACCGGGTTCTCCCGCACGTGCTGGTAGGCGATCGCGACCGGGGAGTCGCCGGTGAACGGCGGGCGCCCAGTGAGCAGCTCGTACATCAGGCAGCCGGTCGAGTACAGGTCGGACCGTGCGTCGACCCGCTCGCCCCGCGCCTGCTCGGGCGACAGGTACTGGGCGGTGCCGATTACCTGGGCGGTCTGGGTCATGGTGGCCTGGGTGTCGCTCATCGCGCGGGCGATGCCGAAGTCCATCACCTTGATGTCGCCGTTGCGGGTGACCATGACGTTCCCGGGCTTGATGTCCCGGTGCACGATGCCCGCCTGGTGGCTGTACTCCAGGGCGCGGAGCACGCCGGAGACGATCTCCAGGGTCCGCTCCGGCAGCAGCCGGTGGCCCTCGATCAGCAGGTCGCGGACCGTGCGGCCGTCGACGAACTCCATCACGATGAACGGGACCGGCGTGCCGCTCGACAGGTCCTCGCCGGTGTCGTAGACGGCGACGATCGACGGGTTGTTGAGCGACGCGGCGGACTGGGCCTCGCGCCGGAATCGCGCCTGGAAGGTCTGGTCGCGTGCGAGGTCGGCGCGCAGGGTCTTGATCGCCACCGTCCGGTCGAGCCGGAGGTCGCGGGCCCGGTACACCTCGGCCATGCCGCCGCGCCCGACGACGCCGTCGAGCTCGTACCTGTCACCGAGCAGCCGGGGCTGACTCATGTCTCGCACTCTTCCAAACCGTGTCGCATCGAACGTGTCGTTCCTCTACTGGCCGGTCGGCTGGCTGCCTGCCCCTGGCGACCCGTCACCACTCGTCGGCGACACGCTAGAGGGCGGCGGTGATACCGGCGGGCTCGAGGGCGGCGGAGATGACGCGGTCTGGGTGCCGCCGCCGACCGGTAGTGGTGCCACCACCGCCACTGCCGGTTGAGCTGCCGCCGCCAGTCGTCGGTTGTACCTTTGTCTTCGTCGGGCTCGGGCTCTTCTTCGGCGTGGGCGCCTTGGACTTAGTGGCTGACGAGGTACCCACCACCCCTGCTGCTGGACCCAGGGTAGCGCCTGACTGACCCTGGATCGCCGTGCCTACGGTCGACGCGCTGGGGGACGCGCTCGGCCGGTGGCTCGCCGTAGAGGTCTGCAGCGGCGCGGTGGAGTTGCTGCTGGGATTGGCGGTCGCCGGGTGACTGTTCGAGATCAGGACGGCGACAATGGCGATGACGCCAATGGCGGCGGCGCGCGATGCCGGCGAACAGCAGGTTGCGCGAACCGGGGCGTTCCGGGCCAGGCCTCCGGTCGGCATCGATTTGGTAAAGATCGGTGCTGGTAGGCGGCGGGAAGTTCGGCACGACCGGGAGATCAGCGGTGGTCGGGCCGGCGTAGCCGTTGCGGTTGCGGGCCTCGCGGATGACCTCGGCCCGGTCGGCCACGTGCCGGGCCGACTCCGGGCGGTCCTCCGGGTTCTTCGCCAGCATGGCGTACACCAGGTCGGCGATCGGCCGGGGCACGTCCGGCGGCAGTGGCGGCACCGGGTCGTGCTTGTGCATGATCGCGATCGCCAGCGGCTGGTCAGCGATGAACGGGGGGTCGCCCGCCAAGCATTCGTAGGCCACGACGCCGAGCGAGTAGACGTCGGAGGCACCGGCCAGCGGGGAACCGGTCGCCTGCTCGGGCGAGACGTAGAGGGCGGTGCCCATCACGATGCCGGTCGCGGTCAGGTTGATGTCGGGCGCGCTCGCCTTGGCGATGCCGAAGTCGGTGATCTTGGTCGTGCCGTCGGCCATGATCAGCAGGTTGCCCGGCTTGATGTCGCGGTGCACGATGCCCGCCCGGTGGGCGGCGTCGAGGGCCCGGGCCGCCTGGGCGACGATATCCAGCACCACGTAGGGGTCGAGCCGCCCGTAGCGCTCGAGGATTTCCGACAGCGGCTGGCCGTCCACCAGCTCCATGACCAGGTACGGGCCGCCGAGGGGGCTCTGCTCGCCGTAGTCGAAGACCCGGGTGATGCCCGAGTGCGAGAGCGAGGACGCGTAGCGGGCCTCGGCCCGGAACCGCGCCCGGAACTGCTCGTCGCCGGCGTGCATGGCCGCCAGCATCTTGATCGCGACCGGACGGCCGAGCAGCTGGTCGTTGCCCCGCCAGACCTCGCCCATGCCGCCGGTGGCGATCCGCTCGATCAGTACGTAGCGATCGTCGAGAACGTAGTCGGTCACGAGTTCCCCAGGGTTGCCAGATAGGCCTTGATGACCGCGACAGCGATAGGCGCGGCTGCGGCAGCCCCGTAGCCTCCGCCTTCTATCATGACGCCGACGGCTATCTTCGGGTTGTCAGCCGGAGCGAATGCGGTGAAAACGGCATCCGGGTTGGCGCTGACCGTGGTCTGGGCGGTGCCGGTCTTGCCCGCGATGACCAGGCCGCCCTCGTTGCCGGCGTTGAACGCGTAGCCGGTGCCCTCGGGCTGCTGGACGACGTCCGTCATCATCTGCTTCTCGTAGCCGGCGACGGTGGCCGAGACCGGGTGGCTGAGCTCCTGCGCCTGGGTTTGCTCGAACCACCGACAGGTCGCTGGCGGTGACCTGCTGCACCAGGTAGGGCTTCATCAGCGTGCCGCCGTTGGCGACGGTCGCCGCGAACATGGCCTCCTGCAGTGGGGTCACCGTGGTGTCGTGCTGCCCGATCGCGTCGTAGGCGGTGAACGACTTGTCCGACTCGGCCGTGAAGCTGGAGGCGGCCACCGACACCCCGGGGACGTCGAGCGAGCTGTTCAGGCCGTACTGGTCGGCCATCGACTTGATCGTCGGGCCGCCGAGCTGGATGCCGATCTTGGCGAACGGGGTGTTGCAGGACTGGGCGAAGGCGTAGCTCACAGGTGTGTGCCCGGAGCCAGTTCCGCACTGCTCGCCGCTGTCGTTGCTCAGCGTGTTGCCGTTGGGCAGGGTGAGCGGCTGGGGCGAGTCGACCACGGTGGCCGGGTTCCGCGCCGCGTCCTGGGTGTACCAGGCGGAGCTGGTGACGATCTTGAACGTCGAGCCCGGCGGCAGGGTGGTCTGGGTCGCGTTGTTCAGCAGCGGGCTCGGGTCCTGGGCGTTCAGCTCGGTGTCGGCCTTGTTGAGGTCGTTGCTGTTGTGCACGGCGAGGGCGCTGGGGTCGTAGCTGGGATAGGACGCCATCGCCAGGATCGCGCCGGTCGACGGGTTGAGCGCCACGACGCCGCCGACCTGCTGCTTGCCGTTGCTGGTCTTGCCCGCCAGGGCCGACGCGAGCGCCTGGTACGCGGTTGCCTGCGCCTTGGAGTTGACCGTGACCTGGACGGTGGCGCCCTTCTGGGGCTTGTTGGTGATCATGTCGATGAAGTTGCGGAAGGCGAGCTCCGACCCGGTCCCGCTGAGCAGCGAGTTCTCCGCTCGTTCGACCCCGCTGGCGAAGTTGGGCGCCTGTGACGCCGAGTAGATGGTGTCGTAACCGGTGACCGGCGCGTAGGCCGCGCCGCCGGGGTAGACCCGCTGGTACTTGAACAGGCCGCTGGACGCCTTGGTGGTGGCGATCGTGACGCCGTCGGCGGTCACGATGTTGCCCCGCTGCACCTGGTTCTGCTCGTACTCGGTGCGGTCGTTGAGCGGCCGGTTGGCCAGGCTCGACGCCTCCACGCCCTGCAGGTAGTTGACGTTGACCAGCAGGATCAGGAACATCACGAGAACCGCGATCGAGATGCGGGTGATGGGGCGGTTCATTCCGGTCAACGCAACGACACCACCTGCGTCATCCCCTCGTCCTGGATCGGCCGCGGCGCCGGGCGGCGCGCGGCATCGCTCAGCCGCGCCAGCACTGCGACCAGCAGCCAGCTGGAGATCATGCTCGACCCGCCCTGGGACAGGAACGGGGTGGTGATACCGGTCAGCGGGATCAGCCGGGTGACGCCGCCCACGATCACGAACACCTGCAGCGCGAACATGAAGGACAGGCCCGAGGCGAGCAGCTTGGAGTAATCGTCCTTGACCAGCATCGCGGTCCGCAGGCCGCGCTGGACGAAGAGCCCGTAGAGCAACAGCAGCACCATCACCCCGGCCAGGCCGATCTCCTCGCCGAAGGCGGTGAAGATCAGGTCACTCTGCACCAGCGGGGTCCAGAACGGCTGCCCGTTGCCGAGCCCCCGGCCGAGCAGGCCGCCGTTGCCCATCCCGTACAGCCCCTGCACCAGCTGGTACGACAGCTGATTGCCCTGCAGCAGGTTGGCGTTGCTGAACGGGTGGAGCCAGATCTCGAATCGCTGCCCCACGTGGGAGACCAGCCGCGAGGCCAGGAAGGCGCCAATGACGAACATCAGGAACCCCAGCACCGCCCACGACCGCCGCCCGGTGGCGATATAGAGCATCGCCACGAACAGGCCCATGAAGACCGCACTGGTGCCGATGTCGCTCTCGAAGATCAGCAGCAGCATGCTGACCGCCCAGACCACCACGATCGGGCCGAGGTCACGCCGCCGGGGCAGGCTGAAGATCCACCACTTCTCGGTCAGCAGCGACAGCTTGCGTGCCGTTGACGACCAGGTAGCTGGCAAAGGACGCGGCCAGCAGCAGCTTGCCGAACTCCTCCGGCTGGAAGGAGAACCCGCCGATGGAGATCTGGATCTTGGCGCCGGTGCCGGCCACGCCGCTGATGCTCGACGGCAGCAGGGCGGGGATGGCGATCAGGAGGATGCCGATCAGGCCGAGCAGGTAGGTGTACGGCTGCAGGGTCCTGATGTCCTTGATGAACGCGAGGAACAGCACGAATACGGCCACGCCGAGCACCGAGTAGATGATCTGGGCGTCGGTGGCCGACGAGCTCAGGGTGGAGATCGGGCTCGCCGCTGGCGCTCGGGTTGCCGTAACGGCCCGCCTGGTTGAGCCGGTAGATCATGACGATCCCGAGCCCGTTGAGCAGGGTCGCGATCGGCAGCAGGAGCGGGTCCGCGAACGGAGCCCAGCGGCGGACCGCGAGGTGGGCCCCGAGGACGATCACCGCAAACGCGGCGATGTACTCGAAAATAGTCGAGAAGCGCTGGCCCTTGAGGCTGAAGGCGACGTTGGCGAACGCGAACGCGACGATGCCGAGCGCGAACAGCACCATCCACAGCTCGGTGGACCGCCGCCGGGCGGGCGCCTCCTCCGGCGAGTTCGCGCCACCGCCGGAGAGGGCATTGTCATGCTGCTCACGCGGCCGCCTGCGCAGTCGGGGACGCCTTCGCCGAGGAACGCGGCGTCGCGCTCCCGCTCGCCTGGCCGGACGCCCCGGCGCCCGGCGCCAACGAGGGCGCGGTCGACGGCTGCTGGCTGGCCGGGATCGTGATGCCCAGCGCGGTCGCCGACGCGCAGTTAGCCGCGTCCGGCGCGTTCGGCTGCGGGCCCGGGTTGTCCCCGGCGGGCACCTTGATCTTGCCGTGGCTCTTGCTCGCGGCGGACACCTCGGCCTGGTATTTGGCGTTGGCCGCGGGCCACGCGGCGACCGCCTCCCACTGCGACCGGCACTGGCTGACCTGCCCCTGGAGCTGGTCGATGAGCTGCTGGGCGTCGCTCACGTTGTCCTGCGAGATCGTCTGCGTGAGCCCCGACTGGTCGCTGCTGCGCAGCTGGCTGACCTGCAGGGTGGACCGCTGGACCAGGCTGGAGAGGCTGATCCCGGCCAGGGTCTGGTTGGTACCGCGGAAAATGGCGACGTAACCGTTCTGCTCGCCGACGTAGTACTGGCCCTGGTTGTAGCGCCAGAAGCCGTAGCCGCCACCGCCCACGAGCAGGACCAGCAGCACGAGGGAGGCGGTGACGATGGGCCACCGGCGCCTTGCCGCGCGGGGCGTACTCGTCATCCGCGTACCGGCGGCGCCCGGCCCGGTGCCCGCCGCCACGGCCGCGGTCGCCCGCGGGCCCTGCGTCCCGGTCAGGCCCGGGCCCGGGGAAGTCATCCGGGCGCTCGAACGAGGTCGTGTCCCTGATCCTGGTATCCCGCGGGTCCTGCTCGGGCTGCCAGTCGTCACGCTCGAAACCCCCGGTGTCGAACGGGCTGGTGTCGAAGGCGCCGGTGTAGTCGCCACCCCGGTGGCCGCCGGACGGCCAGATCCCGGTGGCGGGTTCGTCCGGCACGGTCGGCTGGGGAGCGGTCCGGCTCAGCCGCATCGCCCTCGTCGCGGGCGAGTTCTGCGTGGCCGGCGAGCGCGGGTCCGACGGGGCGCCGTTGGTCGCCGCGCCCGCGAACACCGGCTGCCAGGTCGGCGGCACCCGGCTGCTGTGCGCGTCGATGACGTCGGCCACGATGCAGGTGATGTTGTCCGGTCCCCCGCCCTTGATGGCCAGCTCGACCAGGCGCAGCGCCGCCTTGTCGGGGTCGGGGATCGAGCCGAGCGCCTGGTGCAGGGTCTGCTCGGTCACGACCCCCGACAGGCCGTCGGAGCAGAGCAGGTAACGGTCGCCCGGGTAGGTCTCGAGGGGCGCCAGGTCGGGCTCGGCGATCGTCCGCCCGTCCAGGGCGCGCAGCAGCAGCGACCGGTGCGGGTGGGTGGCGACGTCGTCTTCGGTGATCTTGCCCTCGTCGACTAGCGACTGGACCAGCGTGTGGTCGTGGGTGATCTGCACGAACTGGCCGTCGCGGAGCAGGTAGGCCCGCGAGTCGCCGATGTGGCAGAGCGCGGCGTAGCCGTCGGCCCACAGCAGGGCGGTCAGTGTGGTGCCCATGCCCTCGATGGCCGGGTCGGAGATGATCAGCTCCTGGAGCCGCAGGTTGGCCGTCGCGACGGCGTCCGCGAGCGCGCTGACCAGGTCCGGCCCCGGGTCCTCGACGTCGAGCGGGGCGATCGTGGTGATCGTGGCGGCGCTCGCCACCTCGCCGGCCGCATGCCCGCCCATACCGTCCGCGACCGCGAGGAGGTGCGGTCCGGCATACGCCGAGTCCTCGTTCCCCTCCCGGAGGAGACCGACGTCGGACCGTACCGCGTATCTCAGGGCTAGTGTCATCTGCGCAGTTCCAGAACGGTCTTTCCGATGCGAATGGGCACGCCTACGGGCACCGGGGTCTGCCGGACTACCTTCTGCCGGTCCAGGTAGGTGCCGTTGGTGGAGCCGAGGTCCTCAACGAACCACTGCCCGTCCTGCGGAAAAATCCGGGCATGATAGGTGGAAGCGTAGTCGTCGTTAAGGACGAGCGTGGCGTCATTCGCCCGGCCCATCGTGATCTGCTGATCGGTCAGGTCGATGCTCATGCCCGCCAGCGCGCCCTCGGTGACAACGAGGAAACGGGGAGTCCCGCGTCCCGGCTTGGCCGGCTTGGCGGGCTTGGCCGGACGCGGCTGCTGGACGGGGGGCTGCTGCTGGTTGCGTGCCCGGCGCATCTTCGACGTCACCGTGCCCAGCAGGTCCGTGCGGACGACACCGATCGCCGCGATCACGAAAAGCCACAGAACGGCCAGGAAGGCCACCCTGATGAGGGTAAGGGTGAGCGCGTTCATTACGTGCTATGTCCTCGGCTTCTGCGTCGCGATCGGTTGGCTGCCCTAAAGGGTAGCCACTCCTTCGCCTTCTGGAGCCCGTCTGGCCGCTAGCGGACGGCCCGTCAGTACCGGTCCTGGTGGAAAACCATAGTGGTGCGGCCAAGAGTGACATTGGTGCCGTCAGTGAGCACGACCCGGCGCATCGGCTGCCCGTTCACCAGTGTGCCGTTGGTCGAGCCGAGGTCGACCAGGACGACCTGGCCTTCCTCCACCCGCAGCTCGGCATGGTGCCGCGACACCCCCGCGTCGACCATCCGCAGGTCGCAGTCCGTGCCCCGGCCGAGCAGGGTCACCGGGGTCTGCAACTCGTACGTGCTGCCCGCCTCAACCCCGGTCCCCGGCTGTGATCCGGCGACCACCAGGCGGGGCCGGCCAGGGAAATGAGCGCCGCCGCCCCGCGGCAGGTCGCTCACCGGCTGGCGGACCTCGCCCGCCTCCACCGTGTGCCCGCGTATCACGCCTGACCGGATGCGGAACATCCCGGTCGACAGGTCAGGGACCCCCTCGAAGCGGATCCGCACCGGCCCGACAAACGAGTAACCCTGCTCCTTGGCATGATCCCGGGCCAGCGTGGCGAGCTCCAGGCTCAGGCTCTCAACCAGGATGTCAAGCCGCTCGGCGTCGGGCTGGGCGATCTCGACGACGAAGTCGTTCGGCACCAGCGTACGGCCGCGGGCAACGATGGCCGCGCGCTCGTCCATCTCGTGCTGGATCGCGCTGGCCACCTCCACTGGCTGCAGTTCCGACTTGAAAACCCGGGCAAAGGTGCCCTCGACCATGCCCTCAAGCCGTCGTTCAAAGCGCTGCAGAACTCCCACCCGCTGAGCCTCCCTCCAGGCCTGTTACGCATCTGATGTTATCCGGGGTCCGAGCACACCGGCCGCCGTGCTAACGTAAGTCGTCCTTGCTTGGGGCGAGTGGCGGAACGGCAGACGCGCACGGTTCAGGTCCGTGTGTCCGAAAGGATGTGAGGGTTCAAATCCCTCCTCGCCCACGCGAAGGCGGTTGGGCGACCTATGTGCTGAACAGTCGGCACCGTGGTCGCCTTCGCCATTTCTCCCGCGGGCAGATTATCTGGCCCGCAATGCAGATGAGCCCGACGGTAGGTTGCTTCGCCATTACGCCGAGCGATCACGGGTCACCTGACTGGCGCTTTAGCTTCAGCGCGTTGATCATGGCGCTGGAATAACGGAAAATCTCCGTCGGGAGCCGAGTTCCCGTTTATCCGCCGCGCTCTTCAACCAGGACACGATCTCTGACGCCATGAGCAGCATCCCTGAGCACGCCAGGTGGCGGGTCAGCACCGGCACCGCCCGCGGCGCGGCGCACGCCGAACTGCACTTGCCCAATGAGGACAACGTCGGGTACCAGGCCGCCGGGCCTGCCGGCGGGGTGGTCGCGGCGGTCGCGGACGGGCATGGGGCCAGGCGTCATTTCCGCAGCCTGGCCGGGTCGCTGCTGGCGGTCCGGGCCGGCTGCGCGGTCGTCACTGAGCTGGCTGCCGGGCTGGTCCCCGAAGCGGCCGGAGAGTGGACCGCCGCTCAGGCGGAGGCGCTGCGCGACCAGCTGCCGGCCGCCGTCGTCACTCGCTGGCGCGAGCTCGTCGCCCGCCACCAGGCGGGGCACCCGTACGCGCCCGCGGAACAGGCCGCGCTCGACGCGGCTGGCGATGCCCCTGACATCCCCTACGGATCCACCCTGCTGGTTGCCCTTATCGCCGGGGGCTGGCTGGTCTGCGGGCAGATCGGCGACGGTGACATGCTCGCGGTGCGGCCCGACGGCACTGCCTGGACGCCAGTCGGCGGGGATGACCGGCTCGACGGCTTTCACACGACCAGCCTGTGCCAGCGGGGCGCGGTCAGCTCGTTCCGGGTCGCGGCCCACCACCTGAGGAGCGAGCCACTGCTGGCGCTGCTGCTGGGCACCGACGGATACGGAAACGCGCAGGCGGCTGACCCGTGGCAGCCGGCCGTGGCCCGGGAGCTAGCCGGGCTGGCGGCCGAGCACGAGCACGACTGGTTCACCGGGCAGGTCCAGCGGTGGGCCGAGCAGTGCGCGTCCGCCCAGGGCAGCCGGGACGACACGACGATCGCACTGCTGCTCCTGTCCGGCAGCGCCCGGCGGGCACCTCACGCCGCCCCGCCTGGAACCAGGCGAGCCTGGCGGTGGCGGCGCGGCTGACTCCGCCGGGATGCGCCTACGGCACAACGATGACCGGGCAGCGGGCGTTGCGGGCCAGCCAGCCCGGCACGGATCCGGTCAGATGATGCCAGAAGTGCCGCGGGGCCCCGATGACCAGCGCGTCGGCGCAGAACTCGGCCGCGATCAGCGACAGCTCCCGGGCCGGGTTACCGCGCCGGGTGCGCACGTGCACCTCCAGGCCGGAGGCATCGGCGGACTGGTCGAGCTCGGTCAGCAGCCAGCGCTCGAGCGTGTCGGTGTCCCGCAGCAACCCCACCACCTGGCCGGTTAGCGGCTCGCAGTAGACCCCGGGAGAAGTGACGTAGACCATGAGCAGCGGCCGCCCGAGACGCCGGGCCATCCCGGCGGCGTAGGCAAGGGCGTTGCGGGCGGACGCCGACCCGTTGTACCCGGCGATGACGGGGTGCGCGAGGGCCATCGGGCGCGTCTGCGCGACGTGCTGCACCGGCTCCGGACGCGGCCGGTGCTGCCCGCTGCGCTCGGGTCGCCGCGGCTCAGGCGTCCCCTCATGCTGTGAAGGCTGATCCATCTCGGCGCGTCCTAGCGGCCACTGGAGCTCAATAGTTTTCTTATAGCAAGTATCTTCGCCGAAGTTAAGCGGAACGCCTGCTGTAGCTGACAATTTGCCCGTTAACGGCGGAGTTATGCGGCCCGCGGAAGCGGAAGCTGACCGGATTCCATGGGCGAGGCCGGCGTCAGGAGCCGGTGACGTCAGTCACCGTCCGTAGGACCAGTAACACCAGAAACCCCTCTGGAAACGGACATTTTACAGTGTCATACAGGTCCCGTGAGGCAGTTAAGTAACAGGTTTCCGCTGCCCAGGGGCGGGCCGAGTGGCACCATGAAGGTGTGGTGGCAGAGCAGGCGCACCCAGCGTGGCGCCCGGGCGCGGGCAGCAGCCCGCCTCCCAGTCAGCCGGCGGGCCGCGGTGACCGGGAGCGGGTCGACGCGACCGCGCGCGCGGTCATCGAGTCGGCGGCCGACGCCATCGTCGCGTTCAACACCGACCGTACCGTCATGCTGTGGAACCCGGCCGCGGAGCGCATGTTCGGCTGGTCGGCGGGAGAAGTCATCGGCCAGGAGCCGCCCACCATCCCCGAGGAGCACGCGGCCGAGCACAACGCGGTCTTCGAGCGGGTCAGGGGCGGCGGGCAAGTCTCCTTCGCCACCCGGCGGATCCGCAAGGACGGCTCCATGCTCGACGTGCGGATCGACACCAGTGCGCTGACCGACGCGAGCGGCGAAGTGATCGGCTGGGTCAACATCTGCCACCAGACCGGCGAGGACGACGTCGCCCGGCACTACATGGCCGAACGGGCCCGCGTGGTCCGCCGGCTGGGCGACGTGGTCGCCGACATGAACGCCCAGCGCGACCTGGAGTCGGTCCTCGACCGCATCGCCGCCAGCCTGCGCGAGCTGACCGGGGCCGACGCGGGCGGGTTCGTCCTCATCGAGGAGGACCGGCTCCGGCTGGTTTCCACCGCCGGGCTGCCCGGCCCGGCTCCGCGGCCGGATCGCCTCGCTGTCAAGCAGCCTGGTCGGGGAACTGCTGCGGTCGGGCAAGACGGTGATGATGGCGACCGGCGATGCGGGCGGGTTCGACGACCTCATCTGGTCGGCGCTGCCGGGCCTGCACACCATCGCGCTCAGCCTGTCCCACGTTGGCGGCCGCCCTTACGGCGCGCTCTATGCCCTCTACAGCCGCCGGACGCTCAGCCATATCGAACTCGAACTGCTCGAGCTGCTGGCCGGCCACGCCGGGGTGGCCCTGACCAACGCGATGGCGTTCGAGGAGGTCGTCCGGCAGCGAGCGCACGAGCGGGCCGTCATTGACGGCAGCGCCGACGGCATCGCCGTGCTCGACGGGCTGGGCAACGTCCGGCAGTGGAACCCGGCCGCCACCACGATCACCGGCACCCAGGCGGGCGAGGTGATGGGCGGTCCGCCGCCGTTCCCGCTGCCTGCGCCGGGCGAACGGCAGACCCACAAGCTGCCCAACGAGCGCTGGATCGACGTTCTCTGCACCGAGCTCGGCGACAGCGGCGAGCAGGTGGTCGACTTCCGCGACGTGACCTCGGCGAAGGAGCTGGAAGAGGCCAAGGACCTGTTCCTGGCGACGACCAGCCACGAGCTGCGCACGCCGATCACCGTAGTCCAGGGATTCGCCTCGACCCTGGCGAGCCGGTGGGAGCAGCTGTCGGACAGCGACCGGCGCACGGCCGTGCGGACCATCGCCGAGCGTGCCGGGTCTCTCGGCCGCCTGGTCGAGCAGCTGCTGCTGGGCGCGCGGGCGGGAGCCGACGCGCTCCCGGTCACCAACGGGCCGTTCGACCTGGCGGCGTTGCTGCGGGCGGCGGTGGTGTCGTTCAGCCCGCTGTCCGACCGGCACCAGGTGGTGGGCGACATCCCGGACGACCTGCCGCTGGCCAGCGGCGACTCCATGGCAACCGACATCATCGTCGGCCAGCTGCTGGAGAACGCGTTCAAGTACTCGCCCGCGGGCGGGACGGTCACCGTCCGCGCCCGGGCGGCCGGACCGGTGGTCGAGGTCGACGTCCAGGACGAGGGCATCGGCATCGCCGCCGGGGACCTCGAGCGGATCTTCGACCGCTTCGTCCAGGGTGAGACCGGTGACCGCCGCCGGTTCGGCGGTGTCGGCATCGGGCTGTTCATCGTCCGGCGGCTGGCCGCGGCGCAGCACGGCACAGTGGTCGCCGCGACCCGCCCCGAGGGCGGCACGATCATGCGGCTGACCCTGCAGCGGGCGGACGGCTGACGGGGCTGGTCCCTTCCGGGGCTGGCCTGTCCCGGCCCGCCCCGGCCGGGCGGGACGTTACAAGCGGGCCCGCTCGCGGTCGCGCGGCTCTCCGCCGGTCGCGGCCAGGTACTCGTCGATGACGCCGGGCACGTCGTCGCTGTCGCGCAGGATCTGGCCGGCCTCCATCCAGATCACCCGGTTGCAGCTCTGCTCGATCTCGCCCAGGTTGTGGGCGACGAGGAAGACCGTGCCGGCCTCGTCCCGCAGCTCCTTGATCCGGTTGTGGCTCTTGGTCCGGAACGCGGCGTCGCCGGTCGCCAGCGCCTCGTCGATCATCAGGATCTCGTGGCTCTTGGCCGACGCGATCGCGAACCGCAGGCGCTGGGCCATGCCGGTCGAGTAGGCCCGCATCGGCAGGTCGATGAAGTTGCCCACCCCGGAGAAGTCAACGATCTGCTGGTAGCGGGATTTGACCTCGGCCGGCGGCATGCCCATGGCGAGGCAGCCGAGGACGACGTTGCGCTCGCCGGTGAGGTCGTCCAGCAGCGCCGCGTTCACGCCCAGCAGGGCCGCCTGGCCAGTGGTGTAGACCGCGCCGCGCTCGGCTGGCAGCAGCCCGGCGATGGCGCGCAGCAAGGTGGACTTGCCCGACCCGTTGCGCCCGATCACGCCGACCACGTCGCCGTGGTTGACCACGAAGGAGATCCCGCGGATGGCGTGAACCTCCCGGATGGAGACCCGGCGTTGCCGCTTGATCAGCCGCATCAGCGAGGTCGCGGCGGTGCCCTTGTTGCCGCCCGCGCCGTAAACGCGGTACACCACGTGCAGGTTGTCGACCACGACGGTCGGGTCAGTCATGGTGACACTCACTCGGATCTCGGCGGCTGCTGTCATCTGACGGTACCGCCTCGGCGGGCCGCATGCGCCGTCATGCCGGCGCAGCCCGGGCATTTTGTCAGATAACACGCCGGAAATCTTGAGTTCACGTTTTCACCGACATCACACGGGGAATTGCCGCAATGCCGGGTTCGTACGGTTCCACGGGCGAAGCGGGGTGTATATGGAGGTGGGTACGTCGGGTGTGCAGATGCTCCCGTATGCGGCCTCCAGCGTCGGCTTGGCGCGCCGTCGCCTGATCGCCGAGCTGTCCGATGCCGGCGTGTACGAAACCACGGCCTGTGACGCCGGCCTTGTACTGAGTGAACTTATCAGCAACGCCCTGCGTCACGCTAGCCCGCTGCCCGGCAGCCTGGTCAAGGTGCGCTGGGAGCTGGGCGACGGGTACGTCGAGCTCGCGGTCAGCGACGGCGGCGGAGCCACGGTGCCCCAGGTCAACCAGCCCGCTGCCAACGCGGTCGGCGGACGGGGGCTGGGCATCGTCGACCGGCTGTCGCTCCGCTGGGGCGTCGATAACGGCCCTGACGGCACCGGGACAACCGTCTGGGCGGCGCTCCCGCTGGCGGGCGAGACTGACCGCGGCGGCCCGCGGCGGGTCCAGCAGCCGGCCGAGCGCGGCCCGCGCGGGCGCAAGGGAACCGGACCCAACTTGGTAATCGCCTCGTCACTGGATGCGTAATCACGCCCTGAAGCGGTGATAATTGGCGGCGGGGGACGGCGCGCCGCGAAGCTGGTCCATTGCGGAAAGAGCGGCGATCGGACGTGAATGTGCGTATCCGGGGGGATTCGTGTCCGAGTTCTACGGGGTAGACAGCGAAGTTGGCCGACTACGCACGGTAATCGTGCATCGGCCGGGAGCGGAACTGAGGAGGGTCACGCCGCAGCAGCGATGCGGGATGCTGCTGCCCGGCATACCGTGGGCCGAACGCGCCCAGGCCGAACATGACGCGTTCACCGCCGCGCTGCGGGCGGCCGGCGTCTCGGTGCTGTACCTGACGCAGCTGCTGCAGGACGCGCTCGAGTACGCGACGGCGCGGTCGAAGGCGATCGAGACCGTGATCTGCGACCCGCGGCTGGGGGAGGAGCTGCGCGGCCAGCTGCGCGAATACCTGTCTGGGCTCGGCCCCGAGGAACTCGCCCAGGTACTGATCATGGGCCTGGCCCGGGATGAATTCCGGGGCGGCCGGGGCGCCGTGTTCGGGCTGCTGAGCGCGTGGGACTTCGTGATCGAGCCGCTGCCTAACCTCGTCTTCAGCCGGGATACCTGTGTCTGGATCGGCGACAGCGTGGCGGTAACGAGCCCGCCCGGACGGCGGCGTGAGGCCGAGCTGGCCGCGATCGTCTTCGCTCATCACCCGATGTTCGCCGGGACCAAGTGGCTCTACGAGCCCGGCTACGAGCTGCTCGCCGGGGGCGACGTCCTGCTGCCGGCGCCGGGAGTGGTGGCCATCGGGGTGGGTGCGCAGACGTCCCCCGCAGGTATGGAGCGGCTAGCCCGGCGCTTGTTCGACACCGGGTTCGCGCACACCGTGCTGGCCGTGCTGACCGACTCCGCTGCGGGTGAGTGCCTCGACACGCTGTGCACGCTGGCGGCCCCGGACACGGTGCTGATGCGCCCGTCGGTCGCTTACTCACTGGTGGCGCGGACGATCAGCCAGCGCGGCGAGGGACTGCGGCTGTCGCACCCGCGGCCGTTCCTGGAGGCGGCGGCCGACGCGATGGGCCTGAACCGGCTCCAGGTGATCGAGACCGGACTTGCCCCGGGCCGGTCCGGGCCGACCGGCCCGGGCTCGCTCGGCGGCCCGGCGGGCCAGTGGGACGATGCCGGCAACCTGCTCGCGCTCGGGCCGGGGACGGTGGTCTCCTATGAGCGGAACACGCTCACCAACGCGCGCCTGGAGGCGCTCGGGATCGAGGTCATCCGCGTTCCCGGCGGGGAGCTGGCCGGCTTGCGGGGCGGGCCCCGGGCCATCTGCTGCCCGGTTGGCCGGGAGGCGGCGGCGATGCCCGAGCCGGCCGCCGACGCGCTGCCGCCCGGTGGCGAGCGGGCTGCGTAAGCCGCGAATATTACGCCTGGCGTCTAGCGCTGCGCGGCGTTACGCAGAAGAATGTCTGTTAACAGCTTGTGAATTAGGCCACACTCGGCCCTGTCATCCCTAGCGTGTTACCGGGACGGGGCGGTATCGTTCCCGACGTGGAGCTGAAAGTCTCAAGTCGGTCTCAGGGCGATCACGAGCTCGTGATCGCGACCGGGGAAATCGACCTCTACACCGCTCCGCGGCTGCAAAGCGAGCTCGCCGGGGTGATCGCCCGTGCCGCCCAGGCGCCGCGGGTGGTGGTCGACATGTCCGGGGTCGAGTTCTGCGACTCGACCGGCATGAACGTGCTGCTGTCCTCGCTGCGCCAGGCCCGTGAACGCGGTGGCGAACTCGAGCTCGCTGCGCCGCACCCGGCGGTGCGCAAGATTCTGTCGGTCACCGGGCTGGACGCGGTCTTCACCGTAGCGGACGCCGGCTGTACCAGTCGCCCGCGCCGAGCGGCCGGCGCGGCCGGTAGCATCGGCATCCATGCCATCTGTCGCCGTCGTGATTCCCGCCTACAACGAGGCTGACCGCGTCGGGCAGACGGTGACGGCGGCGCTCACGTTGCCAGGCGTGGACACGGTCGTGGTCGCCAGCGACGGCTCGGCCGACGCCACCGTCCGCGTCGCCCGGGCGGCGGGGGCAACCGTCTGGCGCACGGCCAGGAACCAGGGCAAGGCCGCCGCCATGCTGGCCGGGGCGGAGGCGGTCCGCGCGATCGACCGCCGTGATCCGGGCGGCGCCCCCCGGCTCCTGCTGTTCCTCGACGCCGACCTGGCCGCCACCGCGGCCGCCGCGGGCCCGCTCATCCACCCGGTGGCCGACGGGTCGGCCGACATGACGATCGCGGTCTTCGCCAACCGGGTCAAGCGCGGCGGGCACGGCCTGGTGGTCCGGCTGGCCGGGGCCGGGATCGAGCGCGCCACCGGCTGGCGGCCCGTGCAGCCGCTGAACGGCCAGCGCTGCCTGACCCGGGCCGCGTTTGACGCGGCGCAGCCGCTGGCGCCCGGATTCGGGGTCGAGACCGCGATGAGCATCGACCTCAAGCGCCAGGGGCTGCGCATCGCCGAGGTCGAGGTGGACCTGGCCCACCGCGCGACCGGCCGTGACCTCGGCGCCCAGCTGCACCGCGCGCGCCAGTTCGGGGACGTCGCCCGGGCCCTGGCGAGCCGGGTGACGGTCTAGGGCGGAGCCAGTCCCCGTTCGATACGGAGTCGGTGACGGCGAGTCATGGGTATAGTGCTGAGCGTGACAGTCATCGTTATTTCAGTCGCGGCGGCACTGGCGGGCGTGATCGGCATCGCGGTCGGCGTGGCGGCGAGCCGGCGGGCCACCCGGTCCGTCAAGGAGTGCCGTGACCTGGTCCAGGGGGCCGTGGGGTCCAACGGCACGGTCGACCCGCGGGCGCTGCGCGACATCGCGATCGTCCGCTACGACGCCCTCAACGAGATGTCGGGCCAGCTCTCGTTCTCCCTCGCGCTGCTGAACGCGACCGGTGACGGGGTCGTCCTCAGCTCCATCAACGGCCGCGCCGAGACCCGCACTTACGCTAAGCCGGTGGTCGGGGGCAAGGGCGGGCAGGAGCTGTCGCCCGAGGAAGCGCAGGCCGTGCACACGGCCCGGCTCGGCACCGGGCTGGCCCAGGCCGCCGCGCCCGCGCCGCGCGAGCGGGCCTCGCGGCGGACCCCCGCTACGGCATGATGGACCCATGCGCTATGCCTACCTTGGCCCCGAAGGGACGTTCACCGAGGCGGCGGTCGGCGCGCTGACCCGCTCACGGGCCGGGGACGACGTCCAGCCGGTGCCGTGCGCAACCATCGGGGCCACGCTGGCGGCCGTACGCACGGGCGCCGCCGACCGGGCAGTGGTCCCGATCGAGTCGTCGGTCGAGGGGATCGTCACCGCGACCGTTGATGACCTGGCCGGAGCCGGGGACCTGCTGATCCGGGCCGAGACCCGCCTGCCGATCGAGTTCGCGCTGCTCGCACGGGAAGGCACCGCGCTCGGCGACGTCAAGACGGTGGGCGGCCACCCGCAGGCGGAAGCCCAGTGCCGGCGGTGGCTGGCGGCAAGCCTGCCGGGGCGCGAATGGGTGCCGCTGCCATCCAACGCCGAAGCGGCCCGCCGGGTCGGCGAGGGAGACCTGGACGCGGCCCTCGCCTCGTCCGCCGCGGCCAGCCGCTACCGGCTGAGCGTGCTGGCGGCCGATGTGCACGACCGGGCGAACGCGATTACCCGGTTCGTCGAGGTGGCCCCCCCGGGCTCGCTGCCCGCGCCGACCGGGGCCGACCGCACCTCGCTGGCGGCGTTCCTGGTCGATGACCACGCGGGCGCGCTGGCGGAGATCCTGGCCGAGTTCGCGGTGCGCGGGGTGAACCTGTCCACCATCCAGTCCCGGCCGACGGGGGCCGAGCTCGGCAGCTACTTCTTCTTCATGGACTGCGAGGGGCACGCCGGCGACACCCGGGTGGGCGAGGCGCTCATGGGCGTCCGCCGGGCTTGCGCCGAGGTGCGGTTCCTCGGCAGCTACCCGCGCAGCGACGGGGGGCGGACCCAGGTCCGTCCCGGCACGTCCGACCCGGAGTTCGACGACGCCGCCGCCTGGCTGGCGCGCTTGCGCGCCGGCCCCTCCCTGGCCGGCTAGAGCGGCTCGACCAGGTCAGGCATCGACCCGGGGGCGAAGAGGTCCGGTAGTCAAAGGTAGGGGCCGGACCCGCTATGCGGCTGCTGGTCCTGGTCGGCGGGCATCAGGCCGGGTGGCAGGGCGCGCCGCATCTGCTCCAGCTGCGCCCGGGCCGCCATCTGCTGGGCGAACAGCGTCGTCTGGATCCCGTGGAAGAGGCCTTCGAGCCAGCCCACCAGCTGGGCCTGGGCGATCCGCAGCTCCGCCTCGCTCGGCGTCGCGTCCTCGAACGGGAGCGACAGCCGATCGAGCTCGTCCACCAGCTCGGGCGCGAGCCCGTCTTCGAGCTCCTTGATGGAGTTCTGGTGAATCTCCTTGAGCCGCGCCCGGCTCTTCTCGTCCAGCGGCGCGGACTTCACCTCGTCGAGCAGCTGGCGGATCATCGAGCCGATCCGCATCACCTTGGCCGGCTGCTCGACCATCTCGGTGATCGGGCGCCCCGCGCTGTCCCCCTGCTCGTCCTGAGAAGAAGCCATCGCGATGCCGTCCGGGCCGACGACGACGACCTGCGGCCTTCCCTGCTCCTGCGCGCTGCTTTCGTCGCTCATAAACACACGCTATCGGGTGCCGGAAGTCCTCTGCGCGGGTCCCGTCAGCCTGCCCGGAGCACGATCTTCCCGATATGGGCGGAGGCGTCCATGATGCGGTGGGCCTCGCGGGCCTGGCTCATCGGCAGCTCGCGGTCGATGACCGGGCGGAGCTCCCCGGTGTCGGCCAGCGGCCATACGCTGGCCGCGACGGCCGCCACGATGGCCGCCTTCTGCGCGGCCGGGCGGGCCCGCAGGGTCGTGGCGGTAATGGTGCCGCGCTTGGTCATGAGCGCGCCCAGGTCGAGCTCGGCCCGGCGCCCCTGCTGCATCCCGATGGTGACGATCCGCCCGTCAGGCGCCAGCGCGGCCACGTTCTTGGCCAGGTAGCCCGCTCCGATGATGTCGAGGATGACGTCAGCGCCGTGACCGCCGGTGGCATCGAGGAGCCGCTCGGCGAAGTCGTCCTCGCGGTAGTTGATAAGGATGTCCGCGCCCAGCCGGCGGCACGCGTCCAGTTTCTCCTGCGACCCGGCGGTGACCGCGACGACCGCGCCGGCCCACTTGGCCAGCTGGATCGCGGTCGTGCCGATGCCGCTGCCGCCGCCGTGCACGAGCAGGGTCTCGCCCGCGGCGAGGCGGGCCCCCTGGAAGACGTTGGCGTAGACCGTGCAGACCGTCTCCGGCAGGGCGGCCGCGGCCGTCAGCGGCACCGTCCGGGGAGCTGCGAGCAGCTGGCCGGCTGGCACCGCGACCCGCTGGGCGTAGCCGCCGCCGGAGAGCAGCGCGCACACCGGCTGCCCGCTCTGCCAGCCGGTAACGCCGTCACCCAGGGCCGCGATCACCCCGGAGCACTCCAGCCCGGGATACGGCGGCGCCCCCGGCGGTGGCGGGTAATGGCCCTGCCGCTGCATCACGTCGGCCCGGTTAACGGCGGAAGCGGCGACCTCGATCACGACCTCGCCGGGGCCGGCTCCGGGTCGGGTACCTCGGTCCAGCGCAGGACCTCGGGGCCACCTGGCTCGGTAATGACGACTGCGTGCATACCTGCCTCCTTGCGCGGGAAGTCCAGTGACAAGGGTCCTTATGTCACCGGGTCGGGTGACATGCGCGATGAGCTGACGATATCGCGGTGTGCCACCGGCCTGCCCGCGGCGGCAGGCCGGCCTGACCACGGCGAGAGCAGGACCGGCGACAAGCGCAGGTGATAAATGGGGGCGGCCCGTGACACCGAACACCCGCGATATCCCCGGGGAATCCGAGGACCGGGAAGCGACTGAGGTCAACCCGTACGCGGCAGCCCGCCCGGGGGTGGCGGCCAGTCCGTCGCCCGACGTGCCGGCCATGGAGCAGCTACCCGACCCGGTCGCGTTGCCGGATCCCGGGTTCCCCGAGATCGGACAGCCAGGCCCGGCGCCCCAGCGGTCCCAGGAACCCCAGCGGTCCCAGGAACCGCAAACGTTCAGTCAGGACCGGCCGGCGTGGCCCGCCGACCCGTACGCGGCCCCCCGCGCGCCGCGCGACGCCCCGCCGCTGCGCGGGCCGTCGGTGCCGTGGTCGCAGGTTCGCGCGGCGGCCGACTACGAGGCGGATGAGCCGCTGGCGGCGCCGTTGTCGCTGCGGGATCACTCTGAGCCCCGGCGTCCCGAGCCGGAGCCGCAGCCGGAGCCGGAGCCCCCCCGCGCGGCGCCGCCCGCCGAGCCCGGCCGCCCGGCCAGCCCGGAGGCGCTCACCTCCGACGCCCTCACGTCCGACCTGCTCCTGCCGGGCAAGCGCGCGACTCCTGACGGCGGCTGGCGGCGCACGGTCTACCGCGCCACCGGCGGCCTGGTCCGTATCGGCGAGTCGTCCGCCAGCCTGCGCCGCCGCGACCTGGTCGCGCGGATCAGGACCCCGGTCGCCGGCGGCCACCGCCGGGTCGCCGTGCTCAGCCTCAAGGGCGGCGTCGGCAAGACCACGGCGACCGTCGGGCTCGGCGCGACCCTCGCGTCGCTGCGCGGCGACCGCGTCATCGCGGTAGACGGCAACCCCGACCGCGGGACGCTGTCGGACAAGGTCCGGCAGCAGACCCCGGCCACCATCCGCGACCTGCTCAACGAGCGTGCCCTGGTGGCCCGCTACGCCGACGTGCGCGCATTCACCTCGCAGGCACCGAGCAGGCTGGAAATCCTCGCGTCCGACCGTGACCCGGGGGTTTCGGTCGCGTTCAGCGCGGATGACTACCGGGCGGTGGCCGCCGTCCTCGAGCACTACTACTCGGTCTGCATCACCGACTGCGGCACCGGCCTGCTGCATTCGGCGATGGCGGGCATCCTCGAGCTGGCCGACCAGGTCGTCCTGGTCAGCTCGCCCTCGGTCGACGGCGCCCGGAGCGCCAGCGCGACCCTGGACTGGCTCGACGCCCACTCCTACGGCGACCTGGTACGGGACGCCGTCGTGGTGCTGTCGGCCGTCCGCCGCCGGAGCCGGTCAGCGGTCGACCTGGACCGGCTCGAACAGCACTTCGCCGCCCGCTGCCGGGCGGTAGTGCGAGTTCCCTACGACACCCACCTTGAGGAAGGGGCCGAGTTCGAGCTCGACTACCTAGACACCGTGACCGCCGAGGCCTACCTCACGCTGGCGGCCCTGGTCGCCGACGGCTTCGCCCGCCCCCGCCGTTCGGCCGGGGGCACTCCGGCCGGGCGGCCGCTCGCGTAAAGTTAGCTTGCACGGGAGGGCTCGCCTAGTGGCCGATGGCGGTTGTCTTGAAAACAACTAGGCCGGGGAACCGGTCTCGTGGGTTCGAATCCCACGCCCTCCGCAACACCACGCCCTCCGCACAACCCCGGCCACGCTATTTCCGCTGCTGAGCAAGGTAAATGCCCACCGCCTGGGTGGAAGCGGACGTAGAGCGGCCGTGACCGCGTCCGCATCCCCAGCGAGATTCATCAGAGGCTGCTGCAGGAGCGGCTCAGGCCAGGCCCTCGTCGATGAAGGCCAGGGTGAGCTCCTCGAGTTGCTGGCGGGCGTCATCGGGGACGTCGCGCAGCGGCCCTTGCCCGGCGAGTACTGCCAGCCCGTGCACCGCGGCCCAGATGGGGTACTCGATGCCGTCGCGCCGCCGCCGGGGGAGCACGCCGGCGTCGACCAGCTCGTCGAGCGCGGTCCGCAGCTGACCCAGGGGCGTGCGGTCTTTCCCGGTCCCGTCGTCGGGAGCGCCGTAGGCGTGCTGCTGGGGCAGGGCGAACGCGGTGGCGAACAGCCCCGGTTCCTCGCGGGCGAAGGCCAGGTAGGCCGTGCCGATCGCGCCCAGGCGGCGGCGGGCCGAGGCGGGATCGCCGTGCCTGCCGGGCACGCGGGCGACGCCCGCGGCCATACGGCCGGCGAGTTCGCCCATCGCCGCCGCGCAGACCGCGGCGAGAAGCTCGTCCCGGCCGGCGAAGTGCCGGTAGGCGGCGTTGGGGACCACGCCCACCATCCGGGTGGCCTCCCGGAGCACCACGGCGTCCGGGCCCCCGGTCCGGGCCAGCTCGAGCCCGGCGGCGACCAGGCCGTCGCGGACGGCGCCGCGCGGCCGTCGCCGCCGCTCCACCCGGTGGATCTCTCCTGCTGGCTCGGCTGGCTTCACGTCCGCAGGATAACAAAGTGGACAGCATCCACTAAGTCGATTATTGTGGACAGTGTCCACTTTCTCTGAAGGAGGCTCTCGGTGAGCGAAAACAGGACGGCAGGGGCACGACGCTGGTAACGGCGGCGGAGTGGTTCTCGGGCGGACAGCGGATCCCCTACGATCCCGGGTCCGCGCGCGTGCTGACCGGGAGGAGGCCGCCGCGACCCCGGGCGGCCTGCGGGTCTTCGAGCGCGTCGCGGCCGCGAAGCACATCGCGGAGGAGGACACCGTGTGGCTCACGATGCTGCCCGGTTTCCCGGACGGCTCCTATGGCTGGGCGCGGGTGGACCGGATACTCGGCGAGCGCCCTGCGCCCGCGGCTGTACGTCGAGCCGGTCGGGCAGGGTGACTCAGATAAGCCCCGGGATTACCGATACTCGACGATCGAGCGGGCGGACCTGGTCCAGGCGCTGTGGCGGCACCACGGCGTACGCCGCACCGTCGTCGTGACGTTCGACTACACCTCGCTGGCGCTGCTCGAACTGCTCCGCCGCCAGCTGGAGGGGACCATGGCCGCGCCTGCGATCACGGCCGTGCTCATGGTGAACGGCGGCCTGTTCGCCGATGCGCACACGCACCCGTGGCGGTCCACGCCGGTACTGCGCTCCCCGCTGGGCGCGCTCGGGATGCGGCGGCGCAGCGCTCGCCGCGCGTATTCGACGCCATATCCTGCAGGCGCGCCTGTACTCCCGCGACTACCATCCCGCCCCGGCCGAGCTCGCCGAACTGCGGTCGGCGATTACCCGCCGGGACGGGGCGGCGTTCCTCCACCGCGCCGCGGGGTTCACCGCCGAGCACCGCCGCCGTGCGGAGCGCTGGGACCTCGCCGCGATCGCCCGCGACCTGGACGGCACAGTCGCCCTCTACATCGGCGGCAGCGACCAGGACCCTTACGAGCACCGGCAGATCCAGGCCACCCGCGAGCGCGTGCCCCAGGCCGAGATCCTGACCTTCCCCGGCGGCCACCTGACCACCAGCGAGCACCCCGACCTCCTCGCCGCCGCCGTCCGGGACATCGCCGAACGCCACGGCGTTGGCACCCCTGCCACCACCAGCCGCTAACACCCGAACGACAAGGAAACCACCATGACCAGGATGGCCCCTCTGCTCGGCCGCAACGAGCAGTTCGCCCGTGCCTACACCCCCCTGCCACTTGCCATACCCGCCCAGCAGCTGCTCATCCTCACGTGCCTCGACCACCGGGTCGATCCCGCGATCATCCTCGGACTCCAGCTCGGAGACGCTCCCGTCATCCGCAACGCCGGAGGACGCGTCACCCAGGCCGTCATCGGCGACATCGCGTTCCTCGCCTTCCTGGCCGAGCAGCTGTTCGGCGGCCAGGAAAGCGAGGACGCGCTTGACACACTCTTCGAAGTCGCCGTCGTTCACCACACGCAATGCGGGACGGGCTTCCTCGCTGACTCCGGCTTCCGGCACCAGGCCGCCGAGGCGACCGGCCTCCCCGAGGCAGCCCTCGAAGCCTCCGCCGTCGCCGACCCGTACACCACCGTCCGCCTCGACGTGGAGCACCTGCTCACCTCACCCCGGCTGCCGCCGAAGGTGAGCGTCTCCGGCCACGTCTACGACATCGCCACCGGACACATGACCACCACTCGATGACGCCCGGTACCCATAGCCGCAGCCACCGGCTACCGCCCTGGCAGCAGTCCACCCGCCTGACGGCGCGGCGCCGCTATCGTGGGACCAGGCCGGCAGGCGGGGCCGGCAGCGGGTGCGGAGGACAGATGGGTCCGAACAAGGTTGGTCCCTACCGCGTGAACCAGGTCGCGCTCGGGGACTGCCGCGAGCTCGGCCAGGCGCTGCCCGACGAGAGCATCGACGTGCTCGTCACCTCGCCGCCCTACTGGGGGCAGCGAATGTCGGCCGGCACGGGGGCGGAGGCGGACCCGCGGGAGTACGTCAGCCGGCTGGCCGAGATCTTCCGGGTACTGCAGCCCAAGATGAAGCGCGACGGCATCGCCTGGGTCAACATCGGCGACGCCTACAACACCCCCGTGAACTGGCGGCCGGACGACCGCGACTACAGCTCACTCGGACCCAGCCGGACCGGGCTTGACGAGAACAACTCGGCCTACGTCAAGCCGCGCGCCCGGCGTAAGGCCTACCTGCTGCGGGCCGAGGCCCCCTGGCTCGCCTACGGCAACCTGCTCGCGCTGCCCTATCGGCTGGTCCTCGGCGATGTGCGACGACGGCTGGCTCTTCCGGGGCGAGGTCATCTGGCGGAAGAAGAACCCGATGCCGGAGGGACGGTGCCGGCGGCCGCACCGGGCGCACGAGTCGGTCTACCTGTTCGCGCGGTCGGAAAAGCACGCGTTCCTGACCGACCCGCCGGTCAAGAGCGTCTGGGAGTTCTCGAACGAGCGGATGACCGGGCCGGCGCACTACTCGCGGTTCCCGCTGGAGCTGCCGCTGCGCTGCGTCTCGGCCCTCGGGCGGCGGGGGGCCGACGTGGTGGTGCTCGACCCCTTCTCCGGCAGCGGCACCTCCGGGCTGGCCGCCTGTCGCTCGGCTGCTCCTACGTGGGCTTCGAGATCGACCCCGAGCAGGTGACGCCTCGAATGCGCGCCTCGCGGCCGCCGCGGGGCGCCCGACCCCGCTGATTCCCGCCCACTCGGCCCGGCGTGGCGGCCCGCTGGAATAGGCCGATGTGGTTGCCCGGCGGTTATTATCCGGACTGGTACGGTCTGAGCAGTCCCGGCTGAGGGCGGTGGGCATGTCCAGAAAGACGGTGATCCTCTTCGTCTGGCTGATCATCGGCGCCGCCGCCGCGGGCCAGCGGGGCTACTTCGACGCAACGTCCGTCGACCTGCAGCGCAGGGCGCGACGATCGCCGCCACCTTGGCCACCGGCCCGCTCAACTACCTCGGCGTCAACCCGCAGATCACCTGCAACTTCCCGTCCGCGACCGCCACCTGAGCCCGGCGCTGGCCGGGCGGCGCGGCGCGCTTCCCGCGGCCTCTCCGCGACGACTACGACGCGCGTAGGACGGCGGTAGCCTCAAGGGGAGAGGAGGCGTCATGCTGCCGCCGTTCAGCTGGGGCGAGGCCGCCACCAACTGGCAGTTCGCGCCGGTCGTGACCGCGTTCACCGCGCGTCCTCGCCGCTGCTTTACCTGTGGGGCGTGCTCCGCGTCAGGCGCCGTCACCCGCGGCGGCCGTGGCCGCTGCGGCGGACCATCCCGTTCCTCCTCGGCCTGCTGGTCATCAACCTGGCGACGCAGAGCGGTATCGGCACGTACGACGACACGCTGTTCTGGGACCACATGATCCAGCACCTGATGCTGATCATGATCGCGCCGCCGCTCCTGGTGGCGGGCCAGCCGGTGACGCTGCTGCTGCACGCGAGCAGGAACCCGCTGCACACCGGGGTCAAAAAGCTCATCCGGTCGCGCCCGGTGCAATGGCTGACCTTGCCCGCGTTCGGCGTCGCCGCCTACGCCGCGACGATCGTCGGCACCCACCTGACCAGCTTCATGAACCTGGTCACCGAGCATGACGCGGTGCACGAGGCCGAGCACGTGCTCTACCTGGTCGTCGGCTACCTGTACTTCCTGCCGCTGATCGGCAAGGAGCCCATCAGGTGGAAGGTGTCGTATCCGCTGCGGCTCTTCCTGCTGTTCATCGCGATGCCGGTGGACGCGTTCACCGGCGTGGTCCTCGGCTCCTACCAGACCGACCCGTTCGTGCCGATGGAGCCGCGCTCGTGGGGCCCGTCCGCGGTCAACGACCTGCATCGAGGGCGGCGCGGTGATGTGGATCGGCGGCGCCGCCATCATGTTCGTGGTGATCATGGTGACGTTCTTCCAGTGGACCAGGGAGAGCCGCCCGTCGGCGGCCATGGGCTGGCTGGAGACGGCCCGCAGGTCGTCGATGGCCGACCGGTTCGCCGCGGCCAGGCCAGCCGTGCCGCGGCCAGCAGCGGCGCCGCAGCAGGGCCGGCCGTCCACCCGGGCGGTCGACGTCGACGGGGACGAGGACCAGCTCGCGGCGTACAACGCCTATCTCGCGCGGATCAACCACGAGCCGTCGGGCCGTCCCGCGCCGGAGCCGTGCGAGGAGCCGACGTCCGGGTGAAGCGGCCGTGTCGGCGGACATTAGACTGTGATCCAGATCACAGCTAACAGCCGTCTACGTTAATCGCCCCGTGGGGTTAACAGTCATGGCTGGTTCAGTTGTGAAAGATGAGTTCGCCCAGGTTAGCCCGTGCCCGGACGAGCATGCGGAAGACTGTCATGCCGGGGGTGCAGGATGAAAGGCAAACAGCGTTGACCGTCAACATGAGCAAGGCGGACAGCCAGTACGTCGATGACGCGCTGACGATCGAGGACGAGTACGAGTCCGAGCTCGCGGCCGTGCAGGTCGAGCTCACCCGGTTCGAGGTGTCGCCCGCACGAGTACGCCGCCCGCCGGGCCGAGATCGCGGCCCGCGCCTACTTCAAGCTGGCCGAGGCGCACCAGCGCTTCCTCGGCCGGAACAACTAGCCCGCCGCGGCCTGGCGCCGGGGCGCGCGCGACACGCCGGTAGCGCTCTCTACGGAAATCTACGGATCCCGCTAGACGGCGGCATAGAGTCCGATCGTGGACCCCGTACGGAACCCCTACGCGCCCGGCGCCGGGCAGCGGCCGCCGGAGCTCGCCGGGCGAGACCGGGAGATCGGCCAGTTCGAGGTCGTGCTCGAGCGAGTGGCCAGGGCCAGGCCGGAGCGCTCCATGGTGCTCACCGGGCTGCGCGGCGTCGGCAAGACCGTACTGCTCAACACGTTCCGGTCGATGGCACTGCAGCGCCTGTGGGGAACCGGCAAGCTCGAGGCCCGGCCCGACCAGTCCATCCGCCGCCCGGTCGCGAGCGCGCTGCACATGGCGGTCCGGGAACTCGCGCCGAGGCACCGGGCGCCGGACCGCATCGACGACTTCCTCGGCGTGCTCAAGGCGTTCGCGCTCCGCGACCCCAAGGCGCCCAAGGGCTCCACGGTCAGCGCCCAGTTCGGCATCGACGTGCCCGCCGCCCGCGGCCGGGCCGACTCCGGCGACCTCGAGGTCGACCTGACCGAGCTGTTCACCGACGCCGCCTCGGTCGCGGCCGACCTGGGCGTCGGCATCGCCCTGTTCGTCGACGAGATGCAGGACGTCCCGGCCCCGGACGTGTCCGCGCTGTGCGCCGCCTGCCATGAGCTCTCGCAGGTCGGCGGCCCGCTCATCGTGGTGGGGCCGGCCTGCCGCACCTGCCCTCGGTGCTGTCGGCGAGCAAGAGCTACTCCGAGCGGCTGTTTCGCTACGCCCGAATCGACCGGCTCGACCGGGACGCGGCCGACCAGGCGCTCATCGCCCCGGCCGAGCGCGAGGACGTGCTGTTCAAGCAGGACGCCCTCGACGCGCTGTACCAGGCCGCCGACGGCTACCCGTATTTCGTGCAGGCCTACGGCAAGGTGACCTGGGACGTCGCCGCCGCGAGCCCCATCAGCGCAGCCGACGTGGCGGTCGCCGCGCCGGAGGCCGAAGCCGAGCTCGCGGTCGGCTTCTTCGGCTCCCGCTACGAGCGCGCCACCCCGGCCGAGCGGGAGTACATGCGCGCGATGGCCGCGATCGGCGACGAGCCCGTGCCCACCTCGACCGTCGCCGACGAGCTCGGCCGCAAGCCGTCCAGCCTCTCCCCGGCCCGGGACGGGCTTATCAAGAAGGGCCTGATCTACAGTTCGGAGCGCGGCCTCATCGCGTTCACCGTTCCCCACTTCGGCAAGTTCCTGCGATCGCAGCCGGCCTGACGGTGAGCGGGGGCTGGGGGTGTCGGCCGCCCTCGTTCGGGATTATCGATTTTATTCGTTTGTATTGTGTTTTTACTAGAGGCGATTAGACAGCTGTAGCCCGCCCGCCCGCGGCCGGGGGGCCACGGCCCCGCATGGTCGTGGCCGGCGTCGAGCAGACCCACCTTGACCGGCGGGCGACGGCCGGCCAGGTAGACGGCGAACACCACCTCCGTCGGGCGCCGAGCCACGAGCGCGGGGAACACGACGAAGCGCCAGCAGCCCTCGCGCCACACGTCGGCCGGCGCTGCCGCGGTGAGGAACCGCCGGTAACGCAGCCAGGACGGGCTCGCGTGGAGCGCCGCCAGGGTGCGCGCGACCGGCACCTCACGCAGCTCGCACGGCTCGCTCTGGCTCAGCCGGACCATGGCCTGGCCCACTTCCGGCGACAGGGCGACCAGGACCGCCAGCTCGGTCACGACGGCCGCGATCACCAGCCCGGCCTGGCCGGCCGAGCCGGGCAGGCGCAGCGGCGGCGCGCCGAGCGACGACAGCGCGGCCGCGGCCAGCAGCACCGCCCGGGTGATCACCCGCCAGCCCACCGGGGTCCGGCTGAGCTGCCCGAAGCAGCCGCAGCCCGCGTCCGGCCGGCGCACCCGCAGCTCGTACAGCGCGCCCACCGCGGTGCCGAACAGCAGCGTCGTCATCCCCCGGAACACCAGCGCGGGAGGTCCCGCTCCGGCCGGGCCGGCGGTGGCCAGCAGCCCGGCACCGAGGGCGAACTCGGCCGCGCACAGGCCGATGGCCGCGGGGCGGCGCAGCCGCAGCGGGAAGATGGCGGCCGGCCACGCTCCAGCGCTGACCGAGCGCGCGGCGACCGCCTGCCTGGCCTTGGCCGCGCACGCGCCGAGGAGCAGCGCCGCGAGCAGCGGGACCTGAATCTCCCGCACCACGCTGATGACAGTGACTCCACTCACGATGACTCCCGTGTTCGACCCCGTGTGCACGGCTACGTCAGCCGCATCGTCGCGTTGAAGCAGCCCTGCTCCAGGTTCCCGCCCAGCTCGACGAAGGCGGCCAGTGTCAGGTCGGCCAGCCGCCCCCGGGGCGAGGTGCCGCAGGTGACGCAGCGGTCGCAGAATTGCCGCGCCATCGCCCCGTCGCTGGTCACCGGGAGTGCGGCCGAGCGGCCGGTGCACTCGTTGGTAAGCCGGATGGCGCTGCCGAGCGACAGGTACGGCAGCCGGACGCAGCCGTGCCCGTGGCGGTCGACCGTGGTGCCACTGTCCGGGTCGAGAGCGGGATAGCCGAGGCCGACCAGGCCGGGAAGCTCGTCGCCGTCGGGCTCATGCCAGACCGCGGAGCCGGACAGCGGCACCGGGAGGGGGCCGCTGACGAGCGGCGGAGCGGGCCGGTGGCCGGCCGGGTAGGCCGGCTGCGGGGCCGCGGGCGCGACCGCCAGCAGGTGGTCACCGTGCCGGGTGCCGATGACATCGATCAGGTAACCGGGCGCGAGCCGGGGGAAGCGCACCTCAACCGAGCGGGCGGAGCCGGCTGCGATGACGACCCGCCGCGGCAGGCGGTCCTGGCGCCCCGCGTCGACCAGGAACTCGCCTCCCTCGGCGGCGACGATCGTGCCGGTCACCCGGCCGATGCGGGCCCAGATGCGCTCGGCCAGGCGGCGGGCGGGCGGGCCTGCGTCGGTGCTCCGGTGCCTGATGATGACCGGGTCGCCCGGGCGCAGGGCGGATGGGGTCGTGCGGGCGCCGAGCCAGGTGACGGTGGCGGGCGAAAGGCCGACCGACTCGATGCCGTGGCGGCCCTCGACGATGAGCGCGTCCTCCCGCACGGCCGCGACCACCCCGGTCGTCACGGACGCGGCGGCGGCCGGGCGGTGCGCCCACGGCAGTTGCTCGCTGGAGTCGAAGACCGCTGCCCGCAGGAGCGCCCGGTGGCCGGGCCAGGCGGCCTTTTCCGGTGCCGGCAGGTCCTCCGTGCTGGCGCAGCCGTCAGAGTCATGCCGGAATTGCCGGGAATGCGTTTGCGGCCATCGCCAAGCCATGTCCGAAGATGCTCACATACCCGTGAACACGTCAAGTGATTCGGCAATATCAGTCCGCGACCGGCACGGTGCCGACGGGAATGGCGGGATTTCGGAGAGCACGGCAGGGGCCGCTGTTTCCCGTGATCCCTGCGGGGTGGGAGTGTTGCAGGTTACGCGGGGAGGCGTATCGTTATCAATTAATCACCCTGAGTAGCATCATGTCGTGAGCGTAGGTGACCCATGAGCCTAGGGGACCGCGTCGCCTTCGGCGAGTACGTGCGCTCCCGCAGCCACGCGCTGCTGCGCACTGCCCAGGCGATGACGGGGAACCGGGCCGACGCCGAGGACCTGGTGCAGGCCACGCTGGTGAAGGCCTACCAGTCGTGGGACCGGATCGACGACCCGGCGGCGCTTGATACCTACGTCCGCCGGGTGATGGTGAATACGCACATCTCCGGCTGGCGGCGGCGGCGGGTGGACGAGTACCCGACCGACGATATCCCCGACGCGCCGGTGGCCTACGACGCCACCAAGGACAGCGACATGCGCGACATCGTGCAGCGCGCGATCGACCGGCTGCCGCGGCAGATGCGCGCCGCCGTCATGCTGCGGTTCTACGACGACATGACCGAGCCGGAAGTGGCGGCCGCCCTCGGCGTGTCCGTCGGCACCGTCAAGTCGACCGTCGCCCGGGCAGTGGCCAAATTGCGGAAGGACACCGAGCTGGGCGCCGACACCGGGCCGGCCCCGCAGGACATGCCATGAGATATGTACCCCCTGGGGCTGTAATGCGCCGCGGCAGCATGGCAACATCACGTTGATAAGGAACCCCTGGTGATCCGGGGGTTCGACCAGTAACTCGACGAGGAGGCGCGCGGCCAGATGGACAGCACGATGATGGACTTCCCGCTGACGGTCGCCGCCATCATGCGCTACGGAACCACCGTCTTCGGCGACAAGGAGGTGGTGACGTGCGCGGGCGACGAACCGCCGCGCCGGCGCAGCTACGCCGACGTCGGGATCAGGTCCGCACGGCTGGCGAACGCGCTGCGCTCGCTTGGGGTCGACGGCGATCAGCGGGTGGCCACCTTCATGTGGAACAACGCCGAGCATCTCGAGGCCTACCTGACGGTCCCCGCGATGGGGGCGGTGCTGCACACGCTGAACCTGCGGCTGGCGGCGGACCAGGTCGGGTACATCGCCACCCACGCGGGCGATTACGCGGTCATCCTCGACGCCTCCCTGATCCCGCTGTTCGCCAAGGTGCTGCCGATGGCCGAGACCATCAGGCACGTGATCGTCTCCGGCCCGGCCGACGCTGACGCGCTCGCCAGCCTGGCCGGGACAGGCCGCGAGGTGCACGCATACGAGGACCTGCTCGCGAGCGCCCCGTCCGACTTCGACTGGCCCGAACTCGAGGAGCGCTCCGCCGCCGCGATGTGCTACACCAGCGGGACGACAGGGCTGCCCAAGGGCGTCGCGTACAGCCACCGGTCGACCTACCTGCACTCCATGGTGGTCTGCACTGCCAACGGGCTCGACGTCAGCCAGTACGACCGGGTCATGCCGATCGTGCCGATGTTCCACGCCAACGCCTGGGGACTGCCGTACGCGGCGATGATGTCCGGGGCTGACCTGGTCATGCCGGACCGCTTCATGACCCCGGCCGCCATCGTCAAGCTGGTCGAGGCCGAGAAGGTCACCGTGGGCGCCGGGGTGCCGACGATCTGGCAGGGCACGCTGGCCCACCTCCGCACCGCCGGAGGCGACATCTCCTCGCTGCGCACCCTCGTCTGCGGCGGCTCGGCCCTGCCGGAGGCGGTCATGCGGGCCTACTCGGACGAGTTCGGCCTCACCATGACCCACGCGTGGGGCATGACCGAGCTGTCGCCGATCGGCTCGGTCGCCCGCGAGCCCGTCGGCGTCACCGGCGAGGCGGTCTGGCCTTACCGGGCGTCGCAGGGGCGGCTGGTATGCGGCGTCGAAGGCCGGCTGACAACCGACGACGGCCGCGTCGTCCCGTCCGACGGTGCGGCCGTCGGCGAACTGGAGTGCCGCGGGCCGTGGATAACGGCCTCGTACTACCAGGACAGCGCGCCCGAGAAGTTCCACGACGGCTGGCTCCGCACCGGGGACGTGGGCACGCTCGATGCCGAGGGGTTCATCCGCCTCACCGACCGGGCCAAGGACGTGATCAAGTCGGGCGGCGAGTGGATCTCCTCGATGGAGCTGGAGAACCTGATCATGGCGCACCCGGCGGTGGCCGAGGCGGCCGTCATCGGCGTGCCCGACGACCAGTGGGGGGAGCGCCCGCTCGCCACGGTGGTGCTGCGGTCGGACGTGAACCCGGTGACACCGGACGAGCTGCGGGCCTACCTGGCCGCCCGGCTGCCGCGGTGGCAGCTGCCCGAGCGCTGGGCTTTCATTGCCGAGGTACCCAAGACCTCGGTCGGCAAGTTCCAGAAGACCACCCTGCGCGACCAGTACGCGGCGGGCACCCTCGACGTCACCACGCTGGGGGCGCTGCCGCACTGACCGCCGGCGGCAACCGGCTGACGGCGACCCCCCGGACGGCTTGACCGGGGGTGACCGGATACGAGCTGCTTCCCGCCCTGTCGCGCGGAAGCGCCGGATAACCCGGGATCAGCGCCCGCGGCCGCGCACCGTGCGACGCTGGTCGGCATGACGATCCGCCAGCGTGAGGGCACCGCCGGGGTGCGCCGGACCGGCGGCGTCGACCCGCTCCGCCAGGAAGCAGACCTGCTGGTCCGGGCGGCGCAGCAAGCCCGCGAGCGGGGGCTGGCGGGCGACGGCGAGCTGGCGCTGTGGCTCGAGCGGTCCATGCACCGCATGTGGACCGGCGCCGGCGGCAGTCACGCCGCCCCCGAGCTCGCCGCCGCCCTGGCCATCGCCCGGGCCCTCACCGGCGAGCCCGCCGATCCCGACTGCGAGCTGGCCGCCCGGCCGAACTGACCGGGGACGCTCTAGCATCCCGCGGGCCGGAAATCCTCAGCGTGATGATGCCCGATCGGGTGTCTTGCCCCGTCCTTTGGCTGCCCGTAGCGTGGCCGACTGGGGGAACATTGTGACTGAGGATGAACAAGACCAGGCGCTCGACGCACTCCGGCTCACCTGGGGCGAGGCGTACGTGATCGGCGTAGGGCTGGACGGGTTCTGGGCGCACAGGCGCGACGGGCTCGGCGGAGAGATCCGCGCGGCAGAGCCGGACGAGATCCGTCGCCTGCTCGCTGAGGACTATTCAATAAAACCAGACCGCAGCCGTCATGCCCTGTGAGCCAGCAGGCCCTGTCCCGTACCGGCCTCAGCGCCGGCTGCACGCCATCTCATAAAGCCGCACAGCGCGCGGCGCGCGAGCGAACAGGCATGTCGCCAGGTAGGGGACACCGAGCCTGTCGGCGGCCAGTTTGGTGGCAGTCTCACTGAATGGACACGATCTTGCCTGTCTCGCCGCGAGACCGCATGCTGACCGCCCTCGACGCCCTTGGCTATGGCCTGATGCCGCCACTGAAATGCGGGGATTGCCAGCCGCGCCTGTGCCAGCGGTGCGAGGCGTGCACCCGCAGCCGTGAGGCCGTCGCCCGGGTCACCGCGGCTATTCACGCGGTCGAGGACGCCCCGACCGACGCCGAGGCAGCCGCGGTCTACCGGGACTGCTGGGCCGAGGTCGGCGGCGTTCCGGCCGTGACAGAGACCCGCCGCTAGCCATCGAGGTGGCTCGTGGCGACGATGATCACGATGATGGCGGCGATCAGCCCGCCGGCGCCGGCGAGGATCTCGCGGCCGGCGTGCTTACCGCGACGTGGCGTGCGGTTCTTCGGCGGCAGCGGGGACTGGTACTGAGCCCACTGCTGCTGGCCAGGGGCACGTAGCCGGTCGGGGGCGTGCAGGCGGGTTGCTGCGGCCGCGGGGCTGGCTACCAGGACAACCGTACGCTCGCGTGCGGTCACGGCTACGGGCTCCCCGGACCTCCGACCGAGGAAGAGATGCGGCATCCGACGGCAGCGGTGGAGACGGACCGCCAGCCATGCGGCACGCCCCAGCTGATCACTGACATGAGCTTCTCCGTGTCCTGCTAACGATGGGCGGCCGAATCAGCCTCCTGTGAGGCCGATAACGGATTCCGCAGGCGTGTAGCCCCGGGAATGTCCTCGTCTTGCCGCCGAGCCGACACCCCCTGGGTAGAGTGAAGTTCCCCGGGCGGCTGGGAAGCCGCGCCCCCGTCCTGTACGTTCGCAACAGCTAGGTCTGGGAATTGTCAGACTGTCCGCTTACCGTGGGTGTAAGGGAAGGGAGGCCGTGGTCATGCCAGAAGTACAAGACCTGACCCTCGGCGAACTGAACGAGCGGCGACGGGAAATCCTGAATCGTCTTGGGGTGACCTACGAAGAGATCGCCGAACGGGCTGCCGCTAGGTCGCTTGTTGGCGACGAGTGGGCAGCATGGGAAGCACTCCGGGAGATTGACTTTCTTCTAAGCGGGTGAGGGATACGCCAGGAGATCTGCACCAGCTAGTAGAGGAGTTCGGCCAGGAGACGGCCGGGCTCCTCTCTGCAACTCTCCCTGGCCTCCCCGTCCCGCCAGTCAGCATCCAGAGGCACGAGACTAAAGCGATTGTCATCCCCAGGGACGGCCAGGTGCTTCCCCTCCATGTTCAAGGCAAGCACCTGGCCGACATGAAGATCAGCATCAAGTGCCAGCTTGAGTCGTCAGGCCAGTACCTGGCCGTTGAGGAGTCGACCTACGACCTCATTGCTGTCCTGGATCGGACGCCCCTGCTGCGAATCCACTACCTGAGTAGTCCAGGCTCACATCCTTCGGCCCACGTCCATGTTCATGGGCACCGCGGAGCGTTGTCGCACCTGCTGTCTCCGTCAGACACGAGTCCCCGCATGACATCTCGTCGCTGCACATCCCCGGAGGCGGAAGCCGGTTTCGCCCGTGCCCGAGGACTTCATCCAGTCCCGGACAGTGAGTGCAACTTCGACTCGCTGCCCGGCTGGCAGCAATGCGTCAAGGACGGCCGCGAGCGATGGCGGCGGCGACAGGCCGCATCAGTCGCCCGCGACATGCCCGAGGAAGCGGCCAGAGTACTGCGCGAGCTGGGTTACAAGGTCGTGCCACCGGATCCGCTGCCGGTCGATCGCCAGAAGGCCCTGCACAACTGGTAGAGCTACGATGCCGGTCTATACCGCCTCACGACCCGAAGCTGTGCCCGGCGCTCGAGCGCGCCCTACCCGCGGACGGCATGAGCAACTGCGCCAGGCGCAAGCCAGTCTCGTGTTCCTCACGGAGAAGACCTTTAGTGGCCGCAACCCGCGCGGCGCCGCTGCTTACAGCCAGGTCATTGGGATCGGGCCCAAGCCGCCTTCGGTCACCGCAACGGTCCATAACACCAGTAATCAGCGATCTACGACGCCGAGCTTTACTGGCGACGCGGTTCGCCAGCCATGGCGACCCCAACCCTGAGATCGTCGGGACGGCAGGGGCCCAAGTAGAGACGACCCAACGGCTACCTCGGAGAGCAGCCGTGACCTCAGGCAGGCTCCTGCTAGCTGCGCTGTGACTGGTCCTGGTTATCCCGGTTCTGGCCAATGTGCTGTTCGGCGGCGTCCATGGCACGGTCGATCTGCTCGTCGTGCTGGTGATCGGTGTCGTGCTCGGGGATATCGGCTACCTCGTTGATTCCCTTGCCGGCCTGCTCCGGATGCTCTTCAACAAAGTCCTCGGCCTTCTTCTCCAGGTCATCGAACTCGCTCACGACATCCTCCTGTGTCTCATCGGGCTGACCCTGCGGCCTGTCTGCGTCCCGCGCGCTTACCCGATGCGGACCCCGTCAAGCGTCATCTCAAGCTCCGGCAAGGGAGCGGCCAGCGGAGGCTCACTTGCCCACCGCCTCCGGGGTCGTGCTCCTTGGTCAGGTCCTGCAGCACCTCGGTGCCGGTCTCACCGGATGGCAGGAGCACATGACCCGGGGTGAACCCAGGCGGGCCACTATGAACGAAGTGCGTCACATGTCCATGGTTCCATCGGCTAGGGCCTGGTCGCGCCAGCAGGATCGAACAACCTGTCGGGAACTGCCGGTTAGCTGGCGGAGGATCGGGGATTTGAACCCCGGATGGGATCACTCCCAAACCGCATTAGCAGTGCGGCGCCATAGACCGGACTAGGCGAATCCTCCAGCACCGTGCACCCAGCCAGAACCGAAGGGGCGCGGTGTCGAACAGCGTACCGGTAGGCGGCCGTCAGTCGCAAAGCGGCGGGGAGATTGCCCGGCCTCGCCCGATGGGAGCGCCGCCCGGGACGGTCTTTTGGGCAGCCGCTCCCGGGCCGTCCGGCAAATGACCGTAAGCTGCTGTCTAGCAGCCGATACACCTATATGCCCCTGGCCACCGGTCACCACCCCTGACCGGTGGCCAGGCCCGTGTCGCCGTGGTATACATCCCAGGATCAAGGAGGGTTTATGCAGGCTTCGGTCGACTGGGTGACCGTGGGGATCGACAACGGGGGAACGGCCAACAACGGGACGGTCCTCGATTCCAGCGGCAGGTTCCTCGTCACGGAGATGGCCGAGGTGCCAAGCCTGGTGCGGGAGGGGCCGGATAAGGCCATCACCGCCCTGGTCGACTGCTTCGACAAGGTCCTGCAGATGACCGGGGTGGCGCGGGCGAAGGTCCGCGGCGTTGGCCTCGACACTCCCGGTCCGGCCAGCGCGGACGGCGTGCTCGCGACCGGCGGGGCGACGAACTTCGGGCACCCGGACTGGTCCCGGTTCAACATCCGGGCCGCCCTTGAGGAGCGCCTCGGCCTGCCGGTGCTGTACAACAACGACGGCAACGCGGCTGCCCTCTACGCCCACTACACCCGGCACGGCGCGGACGCGCTGGAGCGCAGCTCGGTCTCGGCCATCGTCGGGACTGGGTTTGGCGGCGGCGTGATCCAGGACGGGCACATCATCAAGGGTGCCGCCGGGATGGCGGGCGAGCTCGGCCACATGCCGATCCCCCTGTACGGGGTACTCGAACCGGATCAGCCGCTGCCGGCCTGCAACTGCGGGCAGCACGGGGACGCGGAGTCGGTCGCCTCGCTGACCGGCATCACCAGGAACCTGCTGCCTTACTGGCTGACCCGGTACCCGGAGCACGAGCTGAGTAAGCTCGACATCAGGCAGGCGGCCAAGCTGGTACGGGGCTACGCCGAGCGCGGTGACGAGATGTCCCTGCATATCTTCGGGCAGCAGGCCATGGCCATGGGGCGGGTGTTCTCCGTCGCGGCGAAGTTCACCGATCCGCACACCTACTTCGTCGGCGGCGGGGTCATCGACGCGGCCCCGCACTTCCGCGACTGGTTCGTGGCGACGGTCACGGAGCACACCCGGCTCTACGTCGAGCAGGCCGAGATCGCGGACATCATGCTGGTACCCGACCTGGATATGGCCGGCGCGCGGGGTTCGGCGATCGCGGCGGCTGAGTTGGTGCGGCTGCTCTAAAGCAAAACGGCCCGGGCGCTTACGCCCGGGCCGTTTATCGCGTGGCTGGCCAATCGCTAATCGTCACTCTTGCCGTCATCTTTGAAGATCAGCCCGCATACCTCGATGTACAGCTGCTCGGGATAGGGCAGGTGGTCGATCGTGTGCAGCGCCTGCTCCTGGCCAGCTGACTCCACGATGAACGTGCCAAATCCGAACAAACGCCCGGCTGGTGAACGTTCGAATCGCATATCGGTGACCTTGGTCAGCGGCATCATGTTCACGGTCTTGCGGAATACGCCGGTGGCGAGCAGAATCCGCGCGGACGTAACCACAAAGTAATCTTCGAGCCAGGCATAGATCCGGAAAAGCAGTCGGATGACCAGGATCAGCCAAAGCAGCCAGATGACCAGCAGGACCGTGCTGTAGAGGTGGACCAGGGTGGAGAGGAGGCCGGCAACCGCGAGCCCGCCGAGGGCCTCGGCCACCGGCCGGATGAGAACCGCCGGGTGGAACCGAACGGTGATAACTCGCCGCTCGTGCGGCAGCAGAACCCGGTAAACGGCAGCCGGGACCGTCTCGTTCGGAACGACCCTAATACCCATTACTTACCTGACTAACTTCAGATCGACGCCACGAAGTTGGATAGGCCGTGTGCCGCCTCGCTGAGCAGCGCTCCGATATTGTGCACCAAGTGGGCAGCACTCGTCGGCTCCTGAATCACCCACCACACGATGAAGGCTATGACCAGGTAGCCGATGATTCTGCTCGGTTTCACTGCCGCCTCCCTGGAAGCGCAGAGTGCTCCATCTGCCAGTTCCTTAATACTAGTCCGGCACGCGGCTTGGATGGGGGTTGGACCTCCAAGCGGGTGCCGATCTGGCCATGCCCGTCCGGCACCAAGTATGCCCGCAACCAGTCGGCGCTACTCATGACCCCATGCGAAGAATGCACCGGGCCCTGACGCAGTATGCCGCCGGGTTGAGCGCAGGTGAAGCAGCCACGCCGGCCTCCCTTGCGGCGGTATGGTCGTATCGTGGCGATGCCTGAGGCGAGTGAGACGGATTTTGCGATCGTCGTCTTCCGTGAGGAGGACGGGTGGGACGCTGGTGTCCTGCCGGTGGCTGTGACCGATGACCTCACGGGGTTCATCCGGGTGCTGCGACAGCAGCCCAGCCTCGCGGGCACGATCGGCCTCGCCGGGATCGACGACTACTTCTTCGTGGCCGTCCGGCTGGTCGGCAACCAGGTCTCGGTACTGCTGTCCGATATCGGCGCGGCCCTCGACTACCCGCTGGCCGAGCAGGTGCTCGAGTACCTCGAGATCCCGGTGCCGGACGAGGACGACCTCGATCAGGTGCTCCCGGTAGGGGACCTGTCGATCTTCAGTGACCTCGGGCTCGACGAGATGGACCTCGCGGCGATCTGCAGCCGGCTGGACTTCGACTCGGAAGACGACCCGTGGGACCACGTCGAGGACGCGGTGGAGTCCATCGCGGTGCGGCTCGGGTTCGGGCCGGCGATGGAGCGCGCCCTTGACACCGCCCTTGGCGCCTGACGGTCCGGGGCGCGTTGCCTGACGAACCAGTCACCGGGTACCTGGCCTCGTTCGAGCCCGCCATGAGGGCGGCCCTGGCCGAGGCCGAGGCGGCCACTGCAACCGGCGACGTGCCGGTGGGGGCGGTCATCCTGGACGGTTCCGGCGGAATCATCGCGCGCGGCCGCAACCGGCGCGAGGCCGATCATGACCCCACCGCCCACGCCGAGCTCGAAGCGATCAGGGCGGCCGCACGCGGGGCGGGCGGCTGGCGCCTCGACCAGCTGACCTTGGTGGTCACCCTCGAGCCATGCACGATGTGCGCCGGGGCGGTAACCGCGGCCCGGCTGGGCCGCCTGGTGTACGGAGCGCCTGACCTCCGCGCAGGCGCGGTGGGGTCGACCTGGGACGTGGTCCGCGACCAGCGCGTCGCCCCGGTACCTGAAGTGATCGGGGGCGTGCTGGCGGACGAGTGCCGGGCCCTGCTGAGAGATTTCTTCTCTCAACGGCGGTAACGTCCGAGTCGTCGTTTGGGCCCAAGGTCAGGTAGGATCACCCGCGGTGGAGTCGCGTAGTGGCCGAGCGCGCACGCCTCGAAAGCGTGTGAGGGGGCAACCTCTCCGTGGGTTCAAATCCCACCTCCACCGCCATCCGACCAGCGAGAACCCGAGAGCCAGCCGCTGCTAACGACGACGCGCAGCGCCGGTCGGCCTATCTGGGCCACATCGCTGCCGCAGGGACGCATCCGCACATTGCGGCTGTGCTCGCCTCACTGGGTAGTCGCCGAACGGCGTTGGCACCAGCGGTCCGCTCACAGCGCGTTCTTGCAGATGACACCATCTTTCATGATGATCTTCAGGTGGTCGCGATCGGTGACGTTGGTGATGTCCTCCAGAGGGTTGCCATCGACCAGAAGGAGATCCGCGTACGCTCCCTCTTTGACCACTCCGAGCTGGAGCGGATAGGGGTTGCGTGGCCCGCAGAGGCGCATCAGTTCCCCCGCATTGCTGGTTGCCATCTTGAGAACTTCAAAAGGTGTGAACCACTCCAGCAACCGGTCCATCTGCTTGACATCATTCTTGACCCCGTCGGGCGGGTTCAGATAGGTGTCAGTCCCATGTGCCACCTTGAGGTCTGGCATCGACTTGATCATCTCGTAAACCTTTGAGGTCCCCGCGGCGACGATGGCCTGCTTCGCGTTCTGGGCGTCGTTGAGGTTGTCTTCGTGTGCGCAGGTGAAAGGTTGAAAGCTCAGCCACGCGCCCTCATCCGCAATGCGCCGCAAGGTCTTCTCGTCGAGCAGCTGGCCGTGTTCGAAGCACTTTACTCCTGCATCAAGCGCTTGGTTGACCGCTCGCGGCGTATAGCCATGGACAGCGACATAGGTACCCCAGTTCTCCGCCACCGCCACCGCCGCGGCAATCTCATCGGTGGTGAATTCCGTCACGTCGATCGGATCCGTGGGCGAAGCGACGCCGCCGCCAATGGCGACCTTGATCTGTGTGGCACCCAGACGCAACTGCTCTCGGGCCGCCGCGAGCATCTGCGGAACGCCGTCGACGAGTGCGGTGAAGCGAATACGGTCGCTCCACGGCACTGGTCCGCCGAGCTCTGGGCTGAGCTCGTTCGGCGCCCGGTAGTCGCCGTGCCCGCTTGTCTGCGTGATCATCGCGCCTGATGGATAGATGCGGGGTCCAGGGATCACACCGCTGTCCACGGCCATCTTCAGTGAGATGACTTCGCCGCCCATGTCGCGCACCGTCGTGACGCCGTTCATCAGGGCACGTTCGGCCTGAACGACTGAGAGGATGGCGGCATATGACGACAAATTCGACAGCATCCCAGTCACGCTCACCGCAGCGATACTCAGATGAGTGTGTGCTTCGACAATTCCTGGCATCAAGGTCCGACCTGTGCCCTTGACCACGGTGGCCCCAGCCGGAGTGACCGACTTCGCCGATATCTTCTTGACGACATTGCCCTCGACCAGAACGTCGACGTTCTCAAGAAGTGTCTCGTTTACCCCGTCAAACACCGCGACGTCCGTAAAAACGATTTTGTTCACCACAGTTTCCGCCATGGATCCTCGTTCTCGTTTGGTGAGCAGCCGGCGTTCACTTATGCAACTGCGCTGCGAGGCGCTTCCGGGAGCGTAACACGCATCATTTTCGTCGATGGAATTGAAACTCGGGGCCCGGAACGTGAGGGTCATCCGCTGGTGCGGATGGCCCTTCTTCGTTGCTGCCCGTGGGCCTGCCCGGCGCCCCCACCACGATCGTTTTCACCCGGCTGGCCGTGCCCGAGGTGTGCGCCGCGCCTGGCCCGGGAACATCCGGCACCGGGGATAAGCAGGAAGTCTGCAAGCGCACGGGGGAAGGAGCGGGTGATGCCGACATCAGCGTGGAGGTTCACGGGCACCGAAGGTGCCGACGACGCGGTGGTCAAGCTGAAGGGCCTGGCGGCCCAGGACCTCATCGAGGTCCAGGATCTCACCGTGCTCCGCTGGCCCCGGTGGGCGGCCCAGCCCATCGCGCAAGAGCACGTCACCGACGAAGGCCGCGGGGTTTCGGCGATGATGGGCCGGGTCCGGCGACCGGTCATCGACAACTCGATGATCGAGGTGGCTAAGGGGGACATGACGCCCGGAACCTCGGTCATCGTGCTGCTGAGCGCGGACGCCAACCTCGACGCCCTCGCCGGGACGTTCCAGGGGCTGGGACAGGACATCGAGCTGATCCGGACGGACTTGTCAGTCCCCCAGCAGGACCAGTTGCGGGCGGCCCTCAGCCAGGCGGCCAGCCGGAGTCAGCGCCCGCCAGCGTAGGACACAGTTCAATCACTCCAAGTAACTGCTGGTCACTGATCGTTGAACTGGCGAGCGAGTTGGCGCTAAGGTCGCGGATGGACACGGGACTAGAATCTGCGGCGTTAGGGGTTGACATGGGACACGGTCGCTGGCGGCTTGCTGCGTGGGGGCTGGTTGTGCCCGCTGCCATGGCCGGACTGGCCGGGTGCAGTGGGGGGAACTCGGCCGGGGCGACGGCCTCCGCCTCGGCGGACAAGGCCCTGACCGGGGGGTTCACCGGAACGGACCTGCGCGGCGCGCTGCTGACGAAGGTCAACGGCGTCGACGCGTCCGGGCCCGCTAGCACCGCCAGGTACGCCGCGCTGCCGGTGACGGCGGCCGGTGTCTTCGCCGGCGGCTCGGTGACGCCGGGGTCCTGCGCGGGCGTGGCCGTCCAGGGCTTCGACCCGTCCGGCCTGTCGGGGTCGCAGGCGGCTGCCGTCAGCTTCAAGGTGAGCGGCAACGCGGTGACGGAGACGCTGGTCGCGTCGGCCAGCAAGCCCGCGCTGGCGGCGCTGACCGGGAAGCTGCCCGCCACCTGCAAGACGTACCAGGCGAAGGCGGACGGCAAGACGGTCAAGTACACCGTCACGGAGGAGTCCCTCAACGGGATCGCCCTGCAGGCCAAGGCCCTTGGCCTGGCCGCCGCCAGCAAGGCCGACACCCAGTGGCTGGTTGTCTACCGCGGCAAGGGCTTCGTC
Organism: uncultured Actinomycetota bacterium; assembly: GCA_963795335.1. Lineage (GTDB taxonomy): Bacteria > Actinomycetota > Actinomycetes > Streptosporangiales > Streptosporangiaceae > Trebonia. Next base: position 76,953 of record CAWCHI010000018.1, on the reverse strand, counting down.
GGCCGGGTGACCGTGACCGGACCCAACGCCTCCGAGAAGGCGGCCTCGGAGCTGGCTCAGCAGGCTTACGCCTACGCCGCCAAGGCGCTGACTTAATCTGTAGGGCATGAGTGACCTCACGCCCCGGTTCCGTCCGGTACTCGACACAGTCGCCGCCTACCGGCCCGGCAAGGAGCCGGTCGCCCCGGCCGGCCTGGAGGCGCACAAGCTCTCCTCCAACGAGTCGCCCCACGGGCCGCTGCCCTCGGTACTCAAGGTGCTCGCCGAGGCCGCGGGCGAGGCGAACCGTTACCCCGACCACAGATCCGCCGCGCTGACCGCGGTCATCGCCGAGCGGTTCGGCGTCCCGGCCGAGCACGTGGCCGTCGGCAACGGCTCGGTCGGCCTTCTTCAGCAGCTGCTGCTGACGGTGAGTGACCCGGGCAACGAGGTCATCTTCCCGTGGCGTTCATTCGAGGCTTACCCGATCCTGACGGCCGTGTCGGGCGCCACCGGGGTCCCGGTCCCGCTGCGGGCCGACGAGCACCACGACCTGGAGGCGATGGCACAGGCGATCACCCCGCGGACGCGGATGATCATGATCTGCAGCCCGAACAACCCGACCGGCACCGCGGTCCGCGAGCGGGAGCTGACCGAGTTCCTCGGGCACGTACCGGGTGACTGCCTTGTCGTGCTGGACGAGGCGTACCACGAATACATCCGCGACCCGCAGATCCCGGATGGGCTCCAGTACTACGCGGACCGCCCCAACGTAGCCGTGCTGCGCACCTTCTCCAAGGCCTACGGCCTGGCCGGGCTGCGAGTGGGCTTCCTGGTCGGCCACCCGCAGGTGGCCGGGATGGTGCGGGCGACCCAGCTGCCGTTCGCGGTGAACGCGCTCGCCCAGGCGGCCGCGATCGCGTCCCTCGACGCCCAGCAGGAACTGCTGGAACGAGTCGAGACCGTCGTGGGGGAGCGCGACCGGGTCGTGGCCGAGCTACGCGAGGACGGCTGGACGGTGCCAGACACGCAGGCCAACTTCGTCTGGCTCCGCACCGGCGAGCAGACCGGAGAGTTCGCCGATGCGTGCAACCAGGCCGGCGTTGCCGTCCGGCCTTACGCGCCGGACGGCACCCGGATCTCGATCGGCACCCGGGCAGCGAACGACACCTTCCTGGCGGCCGCGCACGCGTTCCCGCACCGCAGCTAGCTAGCCCGGAAACCAGTTGTCCCCCGTGGCCTCGCCACGGGGGACAGCGGCTCTGCGGCCCGGCGAACGCTTAGTCGAGGTCTACCTCGTACTCCTCGGCCCACACGTCGGCCCCGAGCGCGCGCAGCCGCTCGTCGATGGCGGCGTGCCCGCGGTCGATGTAGTAGCCGTTGGAAATCACGGTCTCGCCCTCGGCCGCCAGGCCGGCCAGGATGAGGGCGGCCCCGCCGCGCAGGTCGTGCGCCACCACGTCGGTCCCGTGCAGGTCGGTCGGCCCGTGCACGATGGCGACGTTGTTGTCGATTTCGATCTTGGCCCCCATCTTGTTCAGCTCGGGCACCAGCGAGTAGCGGCCGTCGAAGATCGTCTCGCGGATGTAGCTCGCGCCGTCCGCCATCGTCGCCAGCGACATGATGGGCGACTGCAGGTCGGTCGCGAAGCCGGGGAACGGGCTGGTGATCACGTTGATCGGGCGCAGCGGCTTCTCCCGGCGGACCTGCAGGACGGCCCCGTTGGTGGAGAACTCGACGCCCATCTGCTCAAGCTTCCAGCGGACCACACCGAGGTGGTCCAGGTTCGCCCCGACCAGATTGATCTCACCGCCGGCGGCGGCCGCGGCCATCGCGAACACGCCTGCGTCGATCCGGTCGGCCATCACGGTGTGCTCGACCGCCGTCAGCTCGGAGACGCCGTGCACGGTGATGAACCCGGTGCCGCCGCCGCTGATCTCCGCCCCCATCTTGGACAGGAACGCGATCATGTCCAGGACCTCGGGCTCCTGGGCGGTGTTGTCGATGATCGTCGTGCCCGGCGCCATCGACGCCGCCATCATCAGGTTCTCGGTGCCGGTGTGGGATGGCGTGTCCAGGTACAGCCGCGACCCGCTGAGACCGTCATGGGCGGTGATGCGGATGACCGCCTCGCCCTCGTCCACCGTCGCGCCCAGCCGGGCGAAGCCGCGGTAGTGGAAGTCGAGGTTCCGGCTGCCTAGGTTGCAGCCGCCGATGCCCTCGATCACCGCCTCGCCGAAGCGGTGCAGCAGCGCGGGGACAAACAGCACCGAGCCGCGGAAGCGGCGGGCGATCTCGGCCGGGAGCACGGGTGACGTCAGCGTCGATGCGTCCACCACCAGGGTGCGCTCAGCCTCGTGAAACTCAACCCGGGCGCCGATCGCCTGGGCGAGTTCGACCGCGCGGCGCACGTCCTCAATCGGCGGGACGTTCCGCAGTACGGTCCGGCCCTTGTCCGCCAGCAGCGAAGCGGCGATCATCTTCAAGGCGGCGTTCTTGGCGCCTTGAACGAAGACCGTGCCCCCTAGGGGCGCGCCGCCGCGCACGCGGTAGCGGATCTCGGTGCCCTTGGTCATGTGGATGCAGCTCCTGTCCGAGGGGAGATTTCGAGAACAGCGGGCTCAGTGAGCACGCCCGGGCGAACGCCGTGTCCAGTATGCCACCGGATCGGGGTGTTCAGGAGAGACTCGCGAGGCGGTCGAATACGGGTCCTAGCCGTGACACGTAACTCTCCGCCCGGAACGCGCGGTCAAGCGCCGCCTCGTCGAGTACCATGCTTCTTTTCTTACCCTGAGTGACGAGAGATTCACGGAACGGCGTGCGAGTGTCCCAGGTTTCCATCGCGGCCGCCTGAACCAGGGCATACGCATCCTCGCGGGACAGCCCGCTCGAAACCAGCTCAAGCAAGACGGACGAGGAGTACAGCAGTCCGTGCGTGATGTCCATGTTGGCCCGCATCCGGGCCTCGTCCACCACGAGGCCGTCGACCAGGCCGGTGGTGAGGTGCAGCAAGTAGTCGGTCGCGATGGCGGCGTCCGGCAGCGCGATCCGCTCCACGCTGGAGTGCGAGATATCTCGCTCGTGCCACAGCGGGATGCCCTCAGTCACCGGCGTTACGTAAGCCCGGACCACGCGGGCCAGCCCGGCGATGCGCTCGGAGCGGATCGGGTTCTTCTTGTGCGGCATCGCCGACGAGCCCTTCTGCCCGGTCCGGAACGGCTCCGCCAGCTCGCGCACCTCCGTCCGCTGCCCGTGCCTGACCTCCAGCGCGATCGCCTCGCAGACCGTGGCCAGGACGGCCAGGGCGGACACCCACTCGGCGATGCCGTCCCGCATCACGACCTGGGTCGCGACGTCGGCCGCGCGCAGCCCGAGCGCGGGCATCACCTCCGCCTCGACCGCCGGGTCGATGTTGGAGTAGCTGCCGACTGGTCCGGACAGCGTGCCCACGGCCACCGCCTCGCGGGCCCGCCGCACCCGGTCCCGTGACCGGGCGGCGGCGAAGGCGAAGTCGGCCACCCGGTGCCCCCACACGTCGGGCTCGGCGTGGATGCCGTGGGTCCGGCCGGTCCGCAGCGTGCCCCGGTGCGCCAGCCCGTGGTCGCGCAGCACCGCCACCAGCCGGGTGGCTTTGGCCAGGATGATGTCGGTCGCCTCGGTCAGCTGCAGCGCCAGCGCCGTGTCGAGCAGGTCGGATGAGGTCATCCCGTAGTGCACGTAGGCGGCGGCGGACCGCGGCTCGGTGTTGTCGGCCCAGGCGGTGAGGAAGGCGATCACGTCGTGCTCGGTCACCGCCTCGATCTCGGCGACTGCCTCAGGGGTCGGCGGGGGCGCGGCCCGGACCGGCCCGACCGCTTCGGCAGGCACCGTTCCCGCCCGCGCGTGCGCCTCGAGTACCAGGGTCTCCACCTGGCACCAGAGCTCGTACTTGTGGGCCTCTGACCAGACCCGGCCCATCTCCGGGAGCGTGTACCTGTCGATCATGCTTTAACGGTAGCGCGCCCGGCCCGGCTTACCGCCCCGTGGAAGCACGGGGTAGCCGGTCAGCCGCTGACCGCCCGCTCGGCGATGTCACGGCGGTACCAGGCCCCGCGGAACTGCACCGACCGGGCGACCGCGTAGGCGGCGGCGCGGGCGGAGGCCAGGTCCCCCCCGGCCCCGACCGCGTTCATCACCCGGCCGCCCGCGGTCACCAGGTCGACTCCGGCCTGGGCGGTGCCGGCGTGCAGCAAGTACCCGTGAACGTCGCCGGGCACCGCGCTCAGCGTGATGACGTCGCCCGTTGCCGGCGCCTCGGGGTAACCCGCGGCCGCGATCACGACCGCTACCGCCGCACCCGGGCGCCAGGTCAGCCGCGGGGCGGCCCCGAGGTCGCCGACGGCGGAGGCGTGCAGCAGCCCAGCCAGCGGGGTCGCCAGCCGGTCGAGCACCACCTGCGTCTCCGGGTCGCCGAAGCGGGCGTTGAACTCGACCACCTTGATGCCCTTGGCCGTCAGCGCCAGGCCGGCGTACAGCACCCCGCGGTAGGGCGCCCCCCGGCGGCCCAGCTCGGCGATCGCGGGCCGGACGACCGTCGCCATCACCTCGTCCACCAAAGTGGGCGCAGCCCACGGTAGCGGCGCGTAGGCGCCCATCCCGCCGGTGTTGGGGCCGCGGTCGCCGTCCTGGGCGCGCTTGAAGTCCTGCGCGGCCATCAGCGGCACCGCGGTCTGGCCGTCGGCCACCGCGAAGAGCGAGACCTCGGGGCCGTCGAGGTACTCCTCGATGACCACCCGGCCGCACGCGGCAGCGTGCGCCAGCGCGGCGGCCCGGTCCCCCGTGACCACGACGCCCTTGCCTGCCGCGAGCACGTCGTCCTTGACCACGTAGGGCGGACCGAACGCGTCAAGCGCGGCTGCGGCCGCCTCGGGCGTCTGCGCCACGCGGGCGGCGGCGGTCGGAATCCCGGCCGCCGCCATCACGTCCTTGGCGAACGCCTTCGATCCCTCGATCCTGGCCGCGGCCGCGTCGGGTCCGAACACGCGGATCCCGGCCTGGCGCAGCGCGTCGGCCACGCCCGCCACAAGCGGCGCCTCCGGCCCGATGACGACCAGGTCCGCCGCCAGGTGGCGGGCGAGCCGGATCACGTCCCGCTCGTCGGCCGGCGCGACCGCGTGCAGTTCCGCCAGCCCGGCCAGCCCGGGGTTACCCGGCGCCGCGTGCAGCTCGGTCACGGCCGGGTCAACGGCCAGCGCCCGGGCGATCGCGTGCTCGCGCCCGCCGCTGCCGATCACAAGTACTCGCACGCTCCCGGAGCCTACCCGGCGGTGACCGTCCCGCGCCGCGGGCCCGCTGTCGCGCCCCCGGTACGGTGGCCGGCCGTCGCACCGGAGCCGGCCTGGGAAGTTACAGCAGCGGCCGCAGCTGCAGGGTCTGGTCGCGGCGGGGGCCGACGCCGACCGCGCTGACCGGCGCGCCCGACAGCTCCTCAATGGTCCGGACGTAGTCGCGGGCCGCCTTGGGCAGGTCGTCGAACGATTTCGCCTCGGAGATGTCCTCCCACCAGCCGTCCAGGTACTCGTAGACCGGGCGGGCGTGGTGGAACTCGGTCTGGGTCATCGGGATCTCGTCGTAGCGCTTGCCGTCGACCTCGTAAGCGACGCAGACCGGCACCTTGTCGAGCGAGGAGAGCACGTCCAGCTTGGTCACGAAGAAGTCGGTGACGCCGTTCACCCGGGTCGCGTAGCGGGCGATCACGGCGTCGAACCAGCCGCAGCGCCGGGCCCGCCCAGTAGTCACCCCGTACTCGCCGCCCGCCTTGCGCAAGTACTCGCCGGCCTCGTCGTTCAGCTCGGTCGGGAACGGCCCGGAGCCCACCCGGGTGGTGTACGCCTTGACGATGCCGATCACCTTGTCGATCCGGGTCGGCCCGATGCCCGAGCCGACGCAGGCGCCCCCGGCGGTCGGGTTGGACGAGGTGACGAACGGATAGGTGCCGTGATCGATGTCGAGCAGCGATCCCTGGGCGCCCTCAAGCAGCACGGTCGCGCCCGCATCGAGCGCGTTGCCCAGCACCAGGCCGACATCGGCCACGTAGGGGCGGAGCCGTTCACCGTACGTGAGGTACTCGTCGGCGATCTGCCCCGGGTCGACCGCACGGCGGTTGTAGACCTTGGTCAGCAGCTGGTTCTTCTCCCGCAGGGCGAGGTCGAGCTTCTGCCGCAGGATGCCGGGGTCGGACAGGTCCTGGACCCGGATGCCGACCCGGGCGATCTTGTCGCCGTAGGTCGGGCCGATGCCGCGCCCGGTGGTGCCGATCTTGGCCTTGCCCAGGAACCGCTCACTGACCTTGTCGACCGTGCGGTGGTAGGGCATGACCAGGTGCGCGCTGGCGCTGACGAGCAGGCGGTCGCAGCTCACGCCGCGGGCCTCCAGCGCGTCGATCTCCTCGAACAGCACCTTCGGGTCGATCACGACACCGTTGCCGATGACCGGGGTGACACTGGGGGAGAGCACCCCGGACGGAAGCACGTGCAGCGCGTACTTCTCCTCGCCGATGACCACCGTGTGCCCGGCGTTATTGCCGCCCTGGTACCTGACGACGTACTGAACCCGGTCGCCGAGCAGATCAGTCGCCTTGCCCTTACCTTCGTCGCCCCACTGGGCGCCGATCAGGATGATCGCGGGCATCCTCTTCAGCCTTTCACACGACGAAAGCCCCTGGCAGCGCAAGGTGCGACAGGGGCTCTTGCCTCATGAGATTACCCGAAAGACGTAAGGGGAACCTACCTGCGCAGCCTGGGCTGACTTTCTGGCAGACTCGTCCGCATGAGCGATCACCCGAACCTGCTCGGTGAGCCCCCGGCCACTCTGCTGCCGGCCCAGGCGGACGCCGACGCGCTTGTCGCCTCCGGCACCGCCCCGGTCGACATTGCCGCCCGGTACCCGGCCTTCCCCCTGGCCTGGGCGCTCCTGGCGGAAACGGCCCTGTCCGAGGGGCAGCCGGTAGCGGCCTACGCCTACGCCCGCACCGGCTACCACCGCAGCCTGGACGCGCTGCGCCGCAACGGCTGGAAGGGCCACGGCCCGGTCCCGTGGTCACACGAGCCCAACCGCGGCTTCCTGCGCTGCCTGGCCGCGCTGGCCACCGCGGCGGGCGAAATCGGCGAGACCGATGAGGAGCAGCGCTGCTGGGACTTCCTGGCCGACAGCAGCCCGGACGCCTACGTTGCGCTGAGTAAGTAAACGCCAGGGACCGAACGGGGGCTTGTTTCACCGCTGCACGTGAAACAAGCCCCCGTTCGGCTGGCTGAGCTCAGGCTGGCTGAACTTAAGAAAGCCTGGTGCCCGCGGACAGCAGGTCCGTGCACGCCTGGCTCACCCGGGCGGCCATGCCCAGCTCGCCCGACTTGCCCCAGGACCGCGGGTCGTAGGCCTTCTTGCTGCCGACCTCGCCGTCCACCTTCAGCACGCCGTCGTAGTTGCTGAACATGTGGCCCGCGACCGGCCGGGTGAAGGAGTACTGGGTGTCGGTATCGACGTTCATCTTCACCACGCCGTAGCCGATCGCCTCGCGGATCTCGCTCTCGGCCGAGCCCGAGCCGCCGTGGAAGACCAGGTCGAACGGCTTGTCCCGGCCGTACTTGGCGCCCACGGCGTCCTGGATGTCCTTCAGCACGCTGGGCCGCAGCTTGACGTGCCCCGGCTTGTACACCCCGTGCACGTTGCCGAAGGTGGCGGCGAGTATGTACCGGCCCCGCTCGCCGATCCCGAGCGCCTCGGCCGTGGCCAGGGCGTCCTCCGGGGTGGAGTACAGCTTTTCGTTGATCTCGCCGACCACGCCGTCCTCCTCGCCGCCGACGACGCCGATCTCCAGCTCCATGATGACCTTGGCCGCGGCGCACCGGGCCAGCAGGTCACGGGCGATCTCGAGGTTCTCCGCCAGCGGCACGGCCGAGCCGTCCCACATGTGCGACTGGAACAGCGGCTCCCGTCCGTGCCTGACCCGCTCGGCCGATATCGCCACCAGCGGGCGCATGTAGCCGTCGAGCTTGTCCTTCGGGCAGTGGTCGGTGTGCAGGGCGATGTTGACCGGGTAGCGCTCGGCCACCCGGTGCGCGAACTCGGCCAGCGCGCACGCGCCGATGACCATGTCCTTGACCGACTGGCCGGACAGGTACTCGGCGCCGCCGGTGGAGATCTGGACGATGCCGTCGCTCTCGGCGTCGGCGAAGCCCTTCAGCGCCGCGTTGAGCGTCTGGCTGGAGGTCACGTTGATGGCCGGGTAGGCAAAGCCCTGCTGCTTGGCCCGGTCGAGCATCTGGGCGTAGACCTCGGGGGTCGCGATCGGCATAAGGATGGCTCCTGTATCAGTCGGTCTGCTGCAAACACTAGTGGCCGGGCCGGCCGATGTGGACGATCTCACCCGGGCCATGCTGTACAAAGGTCGACATGACGAGCTTCCTGATCTCGCACGCCATCTACGCGGTGATCCTGTTCGGCGTGCTCGAAGCCTGTTGCGTGCCGATCTCCTCGGAACTGACCTTCCTGCTGGCCGGCGCGGTCGCATCCGGTGCTATCCCGGGCACTCACCAGCACCCGTCGCTGGCCCTGGTGATCATCCTCGGCACGGCCGCGGAGCTCGTCGGCTCCTCCATCGCCTACACCGTCGGCCGGGTCGGCGGCCACCCGCTGGTGCACCGCTGGGGTCGCTACGTGCTGGTGACCGAGTCGGATGTGGCCCGGGCCGAGCGGTTCCTTGAAGGCCGCGGCATGTGGGCGCTGCCGGTGGCGCGGATGCTGCCCTTCGTACGGGCGTTCGCGTCGATCGTGGCCGGGCTGGTCGACATCCCGCCGCTGCGGTTCACGGTGCTCAACCTCATCGGCACGCTGATCTACGTGGCCACCCTGTCCAGCATCGGCTACAGCCTTGGCGACCAGTGGAGCAAGCTCAACCACGGCCTGACCGTGGCCACCTACATCCTGGCCGTTGTCGTGGTGCTGGCGCTGGCCGGCTTCGTGGTCTACCGGCTGCGGGCATTCCGGCGCGAGGCCGCGGCCGCCGCGGCCCGCGGTGACGCCGCCCCGGCCCGCCGGGTCCGCCGGTAAGACCGCTCTCCGGGACCCGGTCTCAGAGACCAAGTTCGTCCCGCTCGTAGACCGCCACGTAGGGCAGCCCGCGCTCGGTCACCTTCGCCCGGGCCCCGCGGTCGACGATCACCGCGACGCCGACCACCTCGGCCCCCGCCTCCCGCAGGGCGTCGACCGCCGTCAGGACCGAGTTGCCGGTGGTGGAAGTGTCTTCCAGGGCCAGCACCCGGCGGCCGGCCACGTCCGGGCCCTCGATCAGGCGCTGCAGGCCGTGCGTCTTCCCCGCCTTGCGCACCACGAAGGCGTCCAGCGGGGTGCCCCGGTTGGCCGCGGCATGCAGCATGGCCGCCGCCACCGGGTCGGCCCCCAGCGTCAGGCCGCCGACCGCGTCGTAGCTCAGGTCCGCCGTAACGCTCAGCAGGACCCGGCCCACCAGCGGCGCGAGCCGCCCGTCGAGCGTGACCCGGCGCAGGTCGACGTAGCTGGTGGCGTGCCCGCCGGACGACAGTTCGAAGTCGCCGTGCACGATGCCCTTGGCCTTGATCCCGGCCAGCAGTTCCTCGCGATCATCCACGTATCCAGAGCATACGGGACCGTGTACGCGGCGTGAGATCCGGCGGAAACGCCATGGCGGCGAGCGGGCTTCATTACCCTAGGGATGGCGCAGGACATCCGGCTGCCAACATGACGCAGCCGCTGACCTGGAATGTTCTTGTTACGAGGGAAGGCGGTGTGGCCTAGTGGATCGCTGTGCGCTGTTCGTGGACGCGAGCTATGTGCTGGCGGACGGTGCGATGGCGGTGCACGGTACGCGCCGCCGTGAGTCGGTCTCCTGGGACTACGCGGGGCTGGTCGAGTTGCTCAGCGACCTGGCCGCCGAGCGGACCAAGCTGCCGCTGCTGCGCTGCTACTGGTACGAGGCGACGGTCGAGGGCCGCCGCTCGGCCGAGCTCGACACGCTGGCCGACCTGCCCGGGGTCAAGCTCCGGATGGCCAAGCGGCGGCCCGGGCGCCGGGAGGGCGTCGAGGGCGAGATTCACCGCGACCTGACCACGCTGGCCCGCAACAAGGCCGTCAGCGACGTGATGGTGGTCACCGCCGAGGAAGACCTGGCCCCGGTGATCGCCGACGTCCAGGAGATGGGCCTGCGGGTTACGCTGCTGCAGGTCGCCGCCGACGGCGACGGCGGGGCCGGCTCCCGGGCCCTGCGCCAGGAGGCCGACGATCTCGTCGAGGTCAGTGCGGACGTCCTGCGGCCCTACGTCGAGCTGATCTCGGGCGCCGAGCCCGCCCAGGCCGACGAGCCCGAGGCCGCGCTGGCCGCGCCGGCCCCGCCGGCCGACGCGAACGGGTCCGACCACGGGAACGGGCCGGGTGGCGGCACCGGGGCGGGCTTCCTCGGCGCGAACGAGTTCAGCGGCAGCGGCCAGGCGCCCGGGCGGCCCGGCTACCCGCAGCCGCAGAGCCCGTCCGAACCGCTGACCCAGGGCGCGGCACCGGCCCACGCCGCCGCTTTCCAGCGCGCGGACGAGCGTCCGGCGGCCGACCGCGGCTCGCGGCCGTTCCCGGGCGCCACCGCGGTCGAGATCGCCCCGCCCGACCTGAGCCAGCCGGACCTGAGCCAGCCGGACCTGAGCCAGCCCGACCTGAGCCAGGCTGAGCGACCCGCCGCCGGGGCCGACCTGCCGCCCGCCGGCGACTACAACGCGACCGTCGACTACCGGGCCTCGGTTGACTACGGTGCGCCCGCCCCGGCCGCCGACGCGGCCCCGTACCGCCCCGCCCCGCACTACGGGCCGGCCGCGGAGTACATCCCGGCGCCGGTGCCTGCCCCCGTGTCCGCAGCTCCGCGCGAGGAGCTGTACGCGCTCCCGGCCGGTGTACCGGCCGACGACCGATCAGGCGACGCCGACCGCCGGCCAGCCGCCCGCTTCGGCGCTGACCTGCCCCCGTACACCCCCGGTGGCCTCCGGGACGCCTACCAGCGCGAGGGCGTGCTGCGCGATTCCGGTCTCCCGGAGGCAGGCGACCGGCTGAGGCCGGTCCCCACCGCCATCCCGGCTGCCTCGGCCCAGATCCGGCGGCTGCCGACCAGGAGCATGGCCCCCGAGCCTGCCTCCGGCCAGCCGTCGCTCGGCTTGCCGACCGCTCCTGCCCCGGGCGCCGGTCCCGCCACTAGCCAGCAGCCGGGTATGGGCCAGCAGCCGGGCATGCAGCCCGGGATGCCGGCCCCCCTGCCGCCCGAGGCGATGGCGGGCCCGCAGTACGGGGGCCCGCAGCACGGGGCCCCCCAGTACGGTGGCCCCCAGTACGGTGGCCCCCAGCAGCCAGCCGGGCCGCCCGGACAGATGGCAGCCGGACAGCCGACCGGCGGTCAGCCCTCCCTCCCGGTCGCCCCGGTGGCGCCGATGGACCCCAGCGCGACGGGCTACGGTCCCGGCCGGGGCGCGTCCCCGACACCGTCCGCGCTGCGCCCGGCTTACCCGCCCCCGGGCACGCCGGCCACCCCGGGCGGCAACCCGGGGCCCGGATTCGGTCCCGGGGGTCAGCCCCCGCAGGGTGGTCCCGGCGCGCCCGGCCCGCAGGAGCCGAGCGGTCCGCCGGCCCCGTCCGGTCCGATCGGCCTCGTCGGCCCAGGCGGCTACGGCGGCGGTGCGCCCGGCGTCTCGCTCGCGGACGCGGTTCAGTCGGCCCACGAGGAGGGGCAGGCGTTCGGTGAGTCGGTGGCGCGCGACGCCCCGGCCCTGTGGCTCGAGGCCGTCCTCGCCCGCAAACCCCGGATGCCCTCGGACCTGGAGGCGCGGCTGCTGCAGGGATCGGCCCTGCCGATCGACTTCCTGCTCCACGATGAGGTCAGGCACGCGCTGCGCCGCGGCTTCTGGGACGCCCTGGAGCGCGCTCGTCGCTAACCGGCGACCGTAGCGTGACCGAGACGCGACATGGGGCCGACAGCCTCGCAAGTGCGTGCCGCATCGGGCATGCGCGCCGAATCAGTAGGAATGCAGAAGGGCCGCTGGGGTACCGTGGAAAACGTGGCGAACGTCGAAGACTTCGACGAGATCGAGTTCCAGGCGGCGCGTACTGGCAATCATGTGCGGGCCGCCGTCCGCATGAGCGAACTGGCGCTGGGCGCCGAGCCCGGTCTCCGGGCCGAGTTCCACCTGCGAGCGGGTGAGCAGTGGATGAGCGCCGATGACCCGCAGCGGGCGGCCGACGAGTTCTCGGCCGCGCTCGACGACGGCGGGGTCACCTTCGCCGACCCCCGCGTCCACCTGGCCCGGGCGCTGCTCGACCTCGGCCGGGACGAGGAGGCCAGCGTGCTGCTGGCGGCGCTGACCGGCGACCGCGACGCGGTGACGCCGCGCACCTGCGACCTGCTGGCCGAGCTGTTCACCGAGGAAGGCGACCTGTCGGGCGCGCTCGACTGGGCCACCACCGGCGTCGAGCGGTGCATCCAGCTCGGCGACGACGCCGAGCTGCAGCTGCTGCTGCGGCTGCGTTACCGGATCCGGGTCGACCTCGGCTTCGACGAGGACGACTACGATCACATGCTCGACAAGAGCCACCCGCGACCCTGATTGCCGCACGTCACCTCCGTGACACGGCAAAGCGGGCAGGCGCGTCGCGCCCGCCCGCTTTGACTTTCCGCCCGGCCGGGGGTCAGACCCGGGCCGCGGCCTTGACCGTCAGCCCGTCCGCCCCCTGGTCGACGTCGACCAGCACCTCGTCGCCGTCGGTGATCTCGCCGGTCAGCAGGCCCCGGGCGAGCTTGTCGCCGATGGCCGACTGCACCAGCCGCCGCAGCGGGCGCGCGCCGAACACCGGGTCGAACCCGGTCGCCGCCAGCCAGTCCCTGGCGGCCGGGGTGACCGTCAGGGTGAGCCGCCGGCCCGACAGCCGCCGGCCGAGCCGGTCGACCTGGATATCGACGATGCGGGTCAGCTCCGAGGTGGACAGCGAGTCGAAGATGATCACGTCGTCGAGCCGGTTAAGGAACTCCGGCTTGAACGAGGCGCGCACCGCGTTCATCACCGCCTCGCGCTTGGCCCGGTCGTCGAGGGCCGGGTCGGCGATGAACGAAGAGCCCAGGTTCGAGGTCAGGATGAGGATCGTGTTACGGAAGTCCACGGTCCGCCCCTGCCCGTCGGTCAGCCGCCCGTCGTCCAGGACCTGCAGCAGCACGTCGAAGACCTCCGGGTGCGCCTTCTCGACCTCGTCCAGCAGCACGACGCAGTAGGGCCGTCGCCGCACCGCCTCGGTCAGCTGCCCGCCCTCCTCGTAGCCGACATAGCCGGGGGGCGCGCCCACCAGCCGCGCGACGGAGTGCTTCTCCCCGTACTCGCTCATGTCGATGCGGATCATCGCCCGCTCGTCGTCGAACAGGAATTCGGCCAGCGCCTTCGCCAGCTCGGTCTTGCCCACGCCGGTCGGACCGAGGAAGAGGAACGATCCCGTCGGCCGGTCCGGGTCGGACACGCCCGCCCGGGCCCGGCGCACCGCGTCGGACACGGCCTGGACCGCGCTCGCCTGCCCGATCACCCGGGTGCCGAGCCCCTCTTCCATGCGCAGCAGCTTGCCCGTCTCGCCCTCGAGCAGCCGCCCGGCGGGGATGCCGGTCCAGGCCGACACGACGTCGGCCACGTCGTCCGGGCCGACCTCTTCCTTCACCATGGGCGCGCTGGCGGGCACCGCCGCGGCCGGGGCCTCGTCGGACTTGTCGCTCGCGGCCGCCTCGGCGATCTCCGCGTCGAGGGTGGGGATCTCGCCGTAGAGCAGCCGGGAGGCGGTCTCGTAGTCGCCGTCCCGCTGGGCTCGCTCGGCCTGGCCCTTCAGGTCATCGAGCCGCTTCTTGAGCTCACCGACCCGGTTCAGGCCGGACTTCTCCTGCTCCCAGCGCGCGGTCAGCGCGGTCAGCTGCTCCTGCCGGTCCGCCAGGTCAGCGCGCAGCTTCTCCAGGCGGTCCTTGCTGGCGGCGTCGGACTCACGCGACAGCGCCAGCTCCTCCATCTTCATCCGGTCGACCGCCCGGCGCAGCTCGTCGACCTCGACCGGGGAAGAGTCGATCTCCATCCGCAGCCTCGACGCGGCCTCGTCGACCAGGTCGATCGCCTTGTCCGGGAGGAACCGGGCGGTGATGTAGCGGTCGGACAGCGTGGCCGCCGCGACCAGCGCCGCGTCCGAGATCTGGACCTGGTGGTGCGCCTCGTAGCGGCCCTTGAGGCCGCGCAGGATCGCGATCGTGTCCTCGACCGAAGGCTCGCCCACCAGCACCTGCTGGAACCGGCGCTCCAGGGCGGGATCCTTCTCGATCCGCTCACGGTACTCATCCAGCGTGGTCGCGCCGACCATGCGCAGCTCGCCCCGGGCGAGCATGGGCTTGAGCATGTTGCCCGCGTCCATCGCACCGTCGGCCCGGCCCGCACCGACCACCGTGTGCAGTTCGTCGATGAACGTGATCACCTGGCCGTCGCTGGCCTTGATCTCGTTGAGCACGGCCTTGAGCCGCTCCTCGAACTCACCGCGGTACTTGGCCCCGGCCACCATGCTGCCGAGGTCGAGCGAGATGAGGCGCTTGCCGCGGAGCGACTCGGGCACGTCCCCGGCCACGATCCGCTGGGCCAGGCCCTCCACGACCGCCGTCTTGCCGACGCCGGGCTCACCGATCAGCACCGGGTTGTTCTTCGTCCGGCGCGACAGGACCTGCACCACGCGCCGGATCTCGGAGTCACGGCCGATCACCGGGTCAAGCTTGCCGTCCTTGGCGAGCTGGGTGAGGTCGACGCCGAACTTCTCCAGCGCCTGGTAGGTCGACTCGGGGTCCTCGGTGGTCACCCGGGCGCTGCCCCGCACCTTGGTGAAGGCAGCGGTGAGCACTTCCGGGGAAGCCCCCGCGCGCTGCAGCGCGGTGGCCAGCGGACCGCCGCCGGTCGCCAGGCCGACCAGCAGGTGCTCGGTCGAGATGTACTCGTCGCCCATCTCCCGGGCCAGGCTGGCCGCGGTGTTGATCACCGACAGCAGCGGGCGGGAGGTCTCCGGGGCGCTGGCGGTGGCACCGCGCGTCTGCGGGAGCTTGCGCTGCAGCGCCGCTGCCTCGGTCACCAGCTGGTCCATGTTCGCGCCGGCCGCCTCGAGCAGCGGACGGGCGGTGCCGTCGGCCTGCTCCAGCAGCGCGACCAGCAGGTGAACCGGCTCAACCTGGGGGTTGCCGTCGGAAGCGGCCCGGCGGACCGCCGCCGAGAGGGCCTCCTGGCTCTTCCGCGTTAGCTTGTCGTCCATTTTCCTGAATCCCCCTGGATCCCTATTAACTTTTACTCGGCTGCGTCGCGCTCGCCCGGCTTGGCCGCACTCTGCCAGAAGGTCACCCGGGTGGATGACCGGACTGGCACGAGCGTGGCCGCCGGGTCGACGGTCTGGGACCGGCGCAGCTCGGCCAGCCGGGCCGCGACCGCGCGGGTTGACTCGAGCTCGTTCCGCAGCGCCGACATCTCGGCCCGCAGCTCGGCCGCCATCAGCCGGGCCTGTTCGAGCTCTCGCTCCAGGTCCAGGATGCGCTTGATACCGGAAAGGTTGATCCCCTCGTCCTGGGAGAGCCGCTGGATCTCCCGGAGGGCGAGGATGTCCCGCATCGAGTAGCGGCGGCCACCGCCGGAGGTGCGCCGGGGCGTCACCAAGCCGACCCTCTCGTAGCCGCGCAGTGTCTGCGGATGCATGCCGGACAAGCTCGCGGCCACGGAGATGACATACACGGGCATGTCATCCGACATGTCGAACGCGTTGCTCATGTCATCTCCTTCCTCTGTGGCAGTTGGTTCTGGTTGACGTGATTACTGCAGCGTGGTTACTGCAGCGTGATTACTGCTGGCGCGCCTTGCGGAGCAGCTCCTCGCGCGGGTCGGCGCCCTCGGTCGCGATCCGCAGGTCCTCGAGCGCCGACCGGGCCTTCTTGCTGAGGTCGTGCGGGACCGTGACCTCGAGGGTCGCCCGCAGGTCGCCCATCGTCCCGTCCTTGCGGCGGACGCCACGGCCGGGGACGCGGATCACGGTCCCGTTGGCCGAACCGGGCTTGACCCGCACAGTGACCGCCGGGCCCCGGTGGGTCGGCACCTTGATGTCCGCCCCGAGGGCCAGCTCGGTGATCGTGACCGGCACGGTGACGGTCAGGTGGTCACCGGTCCGGCCGAAGACGTCGTTCGGCGTGACGCGCACCCGGACGTACAGATCACCCGCCTTGCCCCCGTGCTCGCCGGGAGCCCCCTTACCGGGGATGCGGATCCGCTGGCCGTCCGCGACCCCCGCGGGGATGCGGGCCTGGATGGTCCGCGAGCTCATCGCCCGGCCGCTGCCGCTGCACGACGGGCACGGGTCCTCGACCACCAGCCCGCGGCCGCGGCAGGTCTTGCACGGCTCAGAGAGCCCGAAGCCGCCCAGGTTCCTGGACTGCTGCCCGGTGCCGTGGCAGTCCGGGCAGACCTTGGGCATGGTGCCCGCCTTCGCGCCGGTACCGCCGCAGACCGGGCAGGGACCCTCGCCGGTTAGCCGCAGCGACACGGTGGCGCCGTCGATGGCGTCACCGAAGGACAGCGTGGTCTCGGTCTCCACGTCAGCGCCGCGCCGGGCGGCCCGGCTGCTGGCCGTGCCGCCGCTGCGGTTGCGGAAGATCCCGCCGATGACGTCGCCGAGACCGTCGCTGCCGCCGCCGAAGAGGTCGCCGAGGTCGAACGGGGTACCGCCCTGGCCGGCCCGGCCGCCGCCGCTGGTCGGCACGCGGAACCCGCCGAACATCGAGCGGGCGTCGTCGTACTCCTTGCGCTGCTTGTCATCCGACAGCACGTTGTACGCTTCGGTGATCTCCTTGAAGCGCTCCTCGGCGTCGGCGCTGCCCTTGTTCGCGTCGGGGTGCCACTTCCGCGCGAGCTCACGATAGGACTTCTTGATCTCGGCGGCCGTCGCGGTCTTAGGCACGCCCAGCGCCTTGTAGTAGTCCCTCTGATAGTCCTTCGCGCTCATCTGGCCTCGCTGGGCTGTTTAGTTGTTCTCTTCTCCGGTCGGCCAGCCGGCTGCGTTACCGCTTCCGTCTGGCCCGGTGGCTGGCGCCGCGACGGCCACGCGGGCCGGCCGCAGGATCCGCTCGCCCACCTTGTAACCCGGCTGGAAGATCTCCACGCAGGTGTCCTCGGTGACGTCATCGGAATAGGTGTGCGTCAGCGCCTCGTGAATCTTCGGGTCGAAGGCGTCTCCGCGCTGCCCGTAGCTGACGCAGGCCGAGCTTGGTCACCGCCGCCTGCAGCGAGTCCGCCACCGACTTGAAGCCGCCGGACAGCTCGCCGTGCTCGCGGGCCTGCCCGATCGCGTCGAGGACGGGCAGCAGCTCCGACAGTGTGGCCGAGACGGCCTGCTCGCGCACGGTGACGCGGTCGCGGTCGACCCGCTTGCGGTAGTTGGCGTACTCCGCCTGGAGCCGCTGCAGGTCAGCGGTGCGCTCTGCCAGCTGCTGCTGCAGCTGGCTGGCGGCGGGCTCCTCCGCCTGCTTGGCCGCGGCGGGCGCCGTGGCCGGAGCCGCCGCGCCTTCGGGCGCGGTTACCTCGTCCGCTGGCACGTTTGCCTCCTCGCCTTTGCGTTGCCTGGTCGGGCCGGAGGCGGCCGGGCCGGGCCCCCCCGGCCGGCCGGCACCAGTGGTGCCAGCCGGCTGGGAAGCCGCGTGCCTGCCCCTCCGCGGCTGCCCGGTCACCGGGTCGATCCGCCGGTTATCGCGGATCACCGGCCCCGTGCCGGGCTCCTCGGGTGCGGTCATCAGTGGCTGCCGCCTTCACCGTCATCGACGATCTCAGCGTCCACCACGCCTCATCCTCCTGCGGAGCCTCGGAGCTGGCGCCGCCCTCGGCGGCACCACCCTCGGAGGCCTGCCGCTCGGCCTGGGCCGCGGCGTAGATCGCGCTGCCCATCTTCTGGCTGACGGTGGCAGCGTGCTCGCTGGCGGTCTTGATGGCGTCGATGTCGTTGCCCTCGATGGCCTTCTTGAGGTCAGCGATGGCCTCGTTCACCTCGGACTTGACGTCCGCGGGCACCTTCTCGTCGTTCTCGGCCAGGAACTTCTCGGTCGAGTAGACGAGGGTGTCGGCCTGGTTGCGGACCTCGGCCTCCTCGCGGCGCTTGCGGTCCTCCTCGGCGTAGGCCTCGGCGTCGCGGACCATCTTGTCGATGTCGTCCTTGGACAGCGACGAGCCGCCGGTGATCTGAACCGACTGCTGCTTGCCGGTGCCCAGGTCCTTGGCCGACACGCTCACGATGCCGTTGGCGTCGATGTCGAACGCGACCTCGATCTGCGGGATGCCGCGCGGGGCCGGCGCGATGCCGGTCAGGTCGAACATGCCCAGCTTCTTGTTGTAGGCCGCGATCTCGCGCTCGCCCTGGTACACCTGGATCTGCACCGACGGCTGGTTGTCATCGGCCGTGGTGAAGATCTCCGACTTCTTGGTCGGGATCGTGGTGTTGCGCTCGATGAGCTTGGTGAAGATCCCGCCCTTGGTCTCGATGCCCAGCGACAGCGGGGTCACGTCGAGCAGCAGGATGTCCTTGACCTCGCCCTTGAGCACGCCCGCCTGCAGGCAGGCGCCGACGGCGACGACCTCGTCCGGGTTAACGCCCTTGTTCGGCTCCTTGCCGCCGGTCAGCGACTTGACCAGGTCGACCACGGCCGGCATCCGGGTGGATCCGCCGACGAGGACGACGTGGTCGATGTCGGCCACCTTGGTGTTGGCGTCCTTGATGACCTGCTGGAAGGGGGCCTTGCAGCGGTCGAGCAGGTCGGAGGTCATGCGCTGGAACTCGGCCCGGGTGAGCCGGGTGTCCAGGTGCAGGGGTCCGTCCGGGCCGTGGGAGATGTAAGGCAGGTTGATCTGCGACTCCATCGACTGCGAAAGCTCGATCTTGGCCTTCTCGGCCGCCTCGCGCAGCCGCTGGAGGGCCATCTTGTCCTTGGACAGGTCGATGCCGTAGCCGGACTTGAAGTCCTGTACCAGCCAGTCGACGATCCGCTGGTCCCAGTCGTCGCCCCCGAGGTGGTTGTCGCCGCTGGTCGCCTCGACCTCGACCACGCCGTCGCCGACGTCGAGGAGGGAGACGTCGAAGGTGCCGCCGCCCAGGTCGAAGACCAGGATCTTGGCGGTGCCCTCCTTCTCCAGGTGGTAAGCCAGCGCGGCCGAAGTCGGCTCGTTGATGATGCGCAGGACGTTGAGGCCCGCGATCGTCCCGGCCTCCTTGGTCGCCTGCCGCTGCGCGTCGCTGAAGTAAGCCGGGACGGTGATCACCGCGTCGGTGATCTTCTCGCCCAGGTACGCCTCGGCGTCCCGCTTCAGCTTCTGCAGAATGAACGCGCTGATCTGCTGGGGGTTGAACTTCTTGCCGTCGATGGTGACGGACCAGTCGGTCCCCATGTGCCGCTTGACCGAGCGGATCGTCCGGTCCACGTTGGTGACGGCCTGGCGCTTGGCGACCTCGCCGACAAGCACCTCAGCGTTCTTGGCGAACGCGACCACCGAGGGGGTGGTGCGTGAGCCTTCCGCGTTTGCGATGACCGTCGGCTCCCCGCCTTCGAGGACAGCGACCACAGAGTTGGTCGTCCCGAGGTCAATACCTACCGCACGTGCCATGAGCAGTCCTTGTAAGGTTGAAGTTGAGTCTTTCAGGCTCAAGCCTGCCCGAGGCGAGCCCGGCTGTCAAATGACTTGAGTCACTTAGGCTCAACTTTTCTCGGCCGCGGATCATTCCCGTCGGCCCAAGGAACTTTCTGCCCGCCCAGGCCCCGTCAGAATCCGCCCGGCAACGCGGGTGACCAGGCCGGATGCCAGGGGAAAGCTGAGTGCCCGGTCTCGGGATCCGCCCTGGGCGGCTCCTGTCACGGGCCGAGCCGGGCCTGGCCACGCCCCGTTCGGGCTACCGACCGCGCGGCGCGGTCCCCGGTACCGCCGGCTGCACGCAGGGCCGCCTGGCGCTATGTTACCCGCGAGTATTAGAATCAATTTTTAGAACTGATTGTGCGGCCGGGTGTCCCGGCGGCGGCCACTCCCGAGTCCCGCCCGACCCGGTCCTAGCTGGGGAAACGTACCTGGAGGGACATCTGCCGGCCCGGGTCCTCCCGGCCCGGTGGTGGTGGCCCGCCCGTCAGCGTGTCCAGCACCACGATCGGGAGATCTTGGGCATCACCGGCAACGCCGTTAGGCTTAGCGGTCAGGCAAACAAGGAGGTTGCGCGTGGTCCTGCGGATGGTGGTCGGCCTGGTGCTGACGGCGGCGGCGCTCGCGATCGCGGGCCGCCGGTTCTGGTGGCTGAAGCGGCTCGCGTTTACCGGCCAGCCCGCCCCGGAGCGCCTTGCCTACGTGCGCGAGCACCCGGGCGGCGACCTGGAGGTGCAGGCGACCGAGGTGATCGGGCAGCGCAAGCTGCTGAAGTGGACCGTGCCGGGGATGGCCCACGCGGCCACCTTCTGGGGCTTCATCGTGCTGCTGCTGACGATTATCGAGGTCTACGGGTCGCTGTTCCAGCGGACGTTCTCGATTCCCGGGATCGGGACGTGGGCGGGCATCGGGTTCATCGAGGACCTGTTCGCGGTCGGCGTCCTGTGTGGCATCACGACCTTCACGATCATCCGCCTCCGCAACAACCCGCATAAGGAAGGCCGCCGGTCGCGGTTCTTCGGCTCGCACACCCGTGCCGCCTGGATCACGCTGGGGATGATCAGCCTGGTCATCATCACCTTGCTGCTGTACCGGGGCGCGCAGGAGAACACTGGTGTCTTCCCGTACGAGCATGACGGCGCCTGGCCGTTCGCGTCCTGGGTGGTCGGCAAGTGGCTGCACCCGCTGGGCTACGGGGTCAACAGCGTGCTGGAGGTCGTGTTCATCCTGCTCAACCTCGCGGTGATCATGGGATTCCTGGTCTTCGTGAGCTACTCCAAGCACATGCACATCTTCCTGGCCGGCCTCAACGTGGCGTTCTCGCGCCGTCCCAACGCGCTCGGCCCGCTGGAGCCGATGCGGTCGGGCGGCAAGGTGCTGGACTTCGAGGAGGCCGACCCGGACACCGACGTGTTCGGCCTCGGCAAGATCGAGGACCTGACCTGGAAGGGGTTCCTGGACCTGGGGACCTGCACCGAGTGCGGCCGCTGCCAGTCGCAGTGCCCGGCCTGGATCACCGGCAAGCCGCTGTCGCCCAAGCAGGTCATCCTCGACCTGCGCGACCACGCCCTGGCCAAGGCGCCCTACCTGCTGGCCGATGAGGACAAGCGCGACAGCCTGTCGGACCTGATCAAGGCCGAGGCGACCCGGCCGCTGGTCGGCGGGGTGGCGGAGATGGGCGTCATCGACCCCGAGGTGATCTGGGCCTGCACCAACTGCGGCGCGTGCGTGAATGAGTGCCCGGTCGACATCGAGCACATCGACCACATCAACGGGATGCGCCGCCACCAGGTCCTGGTCGAGTCGGCGTTCCCGACCGAGGCGACCGGGATGCTGAACAACCTGGAGCGCCGGGGCAACCCATGGGGCATGGCCGAGGACCGCCGGGCCGACTGGATCACCGAGGTTGACTTCGAGGTCCAGATCGTCGACGGCAAGATCCCCGAGGACGTGGAGTACCTGTACTGGGTCGGCTGCGCCGGGGCGCTGGAGGACCGGGCGAAGAAGGCCACCAAGTCGATCGCCGAGCTGCTGAACATCGCCGGGGTCAAGTTCGCGGTCCTCGGCCCGGCCGAGACCTGCACCGGCGACCCGGCCCGCCGGCTGGGCAACGAGTTCGTCTTCTCCATGCTGGCCCAGCAGAATATCGAGACCCTGAATGAGGCCGGGGTGGCCAGGGGGAGCGGCAAGAAGGTCATCGCCTCCTGCCCGCACTGCTTCAACACCATCAGCCGCGAGTACCCGCAGCTGGGCGGCAACTACGAGGTCATCCACCACACCCAGCTGCTGGCCCACCTGGTCGAGGAGGGCAAGCTCACCCCGGTCAACCCGGTGGATGAGAAGATCACTTACCACGACCCGTGCTTCCTCGGCCGGCACAACAAGATCTACACCCCGCCCCGGCAGATCATCGACGCCGTCCCCGGCACCCAGGCCGAGGAAATGCACCGCTGCAAGGGCAAGGGCTTCTGCTGCGGCGCCGGCGGGGCCCGGATGTGGCTCGAGGAGCGGACCGGGAAGCGGATCAACGAGGAGCGGATCGACGAGGCCCTCGCCCTGGACCCGGACACCGTCTCCACTGCCTGCCCTTACTGCATGGTGATGCTCGGCGACGCAGTCAATGCCAAGAAGGCGGCCGGCCAGGCCAAGGAAAGCCTCGAGGTCATCGACGTCTCCCAGCTCCTCATCCGGGCGGTCAAGCTCCGCGAGGGCGCTGCCCCCGCGGCAGGCGGCCCGAACGAGGCCTGAGCGGCGAGCCGCACCATCGCAACAGCCAGAGCGGTGCCCCGCAGGCGCCCCGTTCTGGCTGTTCGACGGAGTTCGGACTCAGCGGCCGGCGTCTGGTCGCAGCCAGGCGTCGCTCCCGGCTAGGCGCGGCCGGGGCACTTCCAGCCAGTGCGCCGTATCTCGGTCCTCGGTGTCCGGGTCACTGCGGCCGCTGCCCGTGACGTTACGCGGGTCGGGCCATACGAGCGGTGTCGGCCGCGCCTGGTCCGGCTGCGGCGTTCTGATGATCTGCAGCGTGACCAGGTGCGCATAGCGCAGGTTGGGCACCACGCGAACCTCCGTCGCCCAGCAGGCACTCGCGATCACCTCCCTCGCTGTTTCCAGGTCGGCGACCGTGAGCCCCGCTCTGAGCCAGAGCCGGACCTTCTGCCCATAGCGGGTGGGGGTAGTGGACACGATGACCGGGATGCGGCCGTAGCGGTTCTGGACCCATGCATGGACACACCCCGCGCGCACCCGGTGCGGGGTGACAAGCCACCAGGCCCAGGAGATGAGCCAGGGACGGGTTGACCGGCCGCACAGCAAGGCAGTCAGGATCACTAGCACGGCCGCCGTGAGGCCGGCTAGCCCGATCGGGCCGCAGAGAGTGATGACGACCCCGGCGGCGGTGGCGGAGCCGGCACAGAGGGCTGTTTCCCGGCGCCAGTTCCAGGCCGTCTCCAGCAGCCCCGGGCGGTGCACTTCGCGCAGAGCGGTCTCCAGCGTGGTGAGCACCCCGGGATCTACCCGGTGCTGCCGCCGCTGGCCTCCATAACCGCTCTCCCGTGCACGGGCATTCAGGTTGACCTGGGCCCGCGGGTCCGGAGGCTGGCTGGCCGCCCAGGAGTTCCTCGCGGCGAAGCGTCGGGTCGAGCCGCAGGGCATCGAACCGGGCGTCACGGTACTGGCGTCCCAGCCCGGCGTAGGTCTCCGTCACTTGCCAGCCGCGCCAGCCGGCCTCGGCGTCGTTCATCCGGTACCAGCGCCTGCCGGCCCGGCGCGGCAGCCCGAGCAGCCAGGAGACGCAGATGCCACAGCAGCCACGGACGCGGCCGCCAACGGGGGGGATGGTCACGCTGGCCGAGCCGATCGCCGCGGCCAGGTGAAACGCGGTTCCAGGAACCTTCTTCGTTTCCGTGACGTTACTTATCGGCCCGCCAGGGTTGTCTTTTCTGAACAGGTTGGTACGGTGAGACACGTCGAGCCTCTCTTGGCGCTTCCAGGGGTGGCAGATGCTGTTCGCTGGGTCGGTGTGGCAGCACCGGCCCAGCGCTGTTTCCAGGGCCGGCCGGTTCTTCGGCGCGACGCAGGAATGTTCAGGATGGCTGTTGGTCTCGCCCTGACGACAGGGAGGCGTCCGTCCACCCCCGTTCGCGGCGGACGCGAGACAAGTGCAGTGATGGCATAACCCCTTTTCAACCTCCGGCTCGCACGACACCCGAGGCCAACGATCAATGATCGGTAACCTCGGGTCACCGCTCGACCCCTTTGTCGGCGGGTCGCTTGAGGGTGCCTACTGCTATCTGATTCGATAGTGCCTTGAGCATGTGCGGTTGGCAAGTGCCAAATTCAAGTGACATACTCATGTGCCAGAGTCATGTAACAGTGGCCTAACCCTAGAGGTTGGGACCCTTGCTGTACCAGTGGCCGCCGGTAGCACCTGATGCGGAAGGAAGCGACCTCCAGTGCCGGATGTGCGCAGCCCTACACTCCGTCGACGGGAGCTCGGCGCCCGCTTGCGGGCGCTTCGGCTCGAGCAGGGGCTCACGGTTGAGCAAGTAGCGGAGAGGCTGCTGTGCTCGCCGTCCAAGGTGAGCCGGATGGAGACTGGGCAGCGCGGGGCAACGCCGCGGGACATCCGTGACCTGGGCGGTATCTACGGCGTCACCGACGAGGCCCAGGTCGCCTACCTGATGCAGCTGGCCCGTGAGGGCAAGCAGCAAGGCTGGTGGCAGGGCCAGTCGTTCACCGTCCCGCTCGCGCACATGAACTACGTGGGTTTCGAGCAAGAGGCCACGTCACTGCGCCTGTTTCACTTGTCCGTTGTCCCGGGACTCGTGCAGACCGCCGATTACACGCGAGCCCTGCACAAGGGCGCCATCCCAAGGCTCGATGACCTGGTCATCGAGGAGCGGGTCGAAGAGCGCAAAACCCGGCAGCAGATCTTGAACAGGGAAAATCCGCCCCGGCTTGAGATCATCCTCGACGAGGCGGTCCTGCACCGGCAGGTGGGTGGGGCCGCCGTCATGCGTGAGCAGCTGCAGCGGCTTATCGAGGAAGGAACGCGGCCCGGCCTGACGGTCCAGGTGCTTCCTTTTTCGAAGGGCGCCCATGCCGCCCTGGAGAGCAATTTCACCATCCTGGAGTTCGCCAGCCAGGCGCCTGTGGTGTACGTGGAGGGCCTGGCGGGCCACATCTACCTGGAACGCAAGGATGACCTCGACCAGTACCAGCTGGTGCTCGAGGAGCTGCGCAGCCTGGCCCTCAGTCCACAAGACTCGGCCGAGATGCTGGCCCGGAGCCGCGATGCGTACGCGACATGAATGAGACGTGCGCACCTGCGGTAGTAACGCAGAGTGACGGGATGTTGGACATCGATCGAAGTGTCCGCTGGGGAGCCGCTGGCTGGCTGGCGCGGCATCTCGGCGACACAGAGTCTTTACAATCGCGTCTACGGCGAGTCCGGGGACCCGCACCTCGGGCCGGGTCTCCCACCTCTATGATGAAACCGTTTGACCAAGGCAGCCTCAGCGCTTCTGCCGAGACGGGCGGCAGTGGGTGTCAAATTGCGGATTCGCGGCGGCCTGACCAATATTTCGCATCGCCTCAAAGGACAAGGTCACTCATAATGTCACCTACGGATGCCCAGGTGCCCGCAAATAACTGGCGCAAAGCGCGCCGCAGCATCGGTAACGGAGCGTGCGTCGAGGTCGCCACGGCCAGCGCGCGCGTGCTGGTGCGCGACTCGGTCGACCCCTCGGGGCCGGCCGTTCACTACGCACCTGAGGTCTGGCAGGGTTTCATCGACTCGGCCAAGCGTGGCCGGTTCGACCCGTCTCGCTAGGCCCGGCTCCGGCTTTGGCTTCCGGTCCTCATTCTCCGTTGGTCAACTGTCACCCGCCCCGCCCGCCTGCGACACGTCGTGTCCACGGAGATTTCGCTTTACGGGTGCTACTCTGACATTTCGATCATCTTCGATTCGGAGTGATGCGAGTGCCGGAAACCGAACAGTCCGAGGGCATTCCCGGTTGGCGTAAGTCCACCTTCAGCATCTCCAACGGCGCGTGTGTGGAGGCCGCAACGGTCATCAACGCGGTAGTGGTCCGGGACACGGTCAGCCCGGCGGAGGGCCAACTCAGGTTCCCCGCCGGAGCCTGGCGGGATTTCATCGTCCGCGTCAAGCAGGCGTAGCCGCGGCCCCGAGGCGGGAGTTCACGCGGAGCGCCCAGTCCAGCCTTCCGTTCCTGTACGATGTGGAGACGAAGGCAGCGCAGCTGCCCGCCTGGTGGGCGGCCGCGCCACCTGCGGATGTAGTTCAATGGCAGAACATCAGCTTCCCAAGCTGACAGTGCGGGTTCGATTCCCGTCATCCGCTCCACCTGGAAACGCGCAGCTAGCGCCATGTTTTCCGAGATCATCAGCGAAGCCATCATGAACGCTTTTTCGTGCGGCGTGCCCGCTGCGTGCCCATTCGGCGCAGTTCGGACATAGCGCGCTTGCCCATCGCATCAGCGATGATCTTGTCTCGCTGCATGGTGCGGTGCTGGTAGATGACTGCGGCCCGGGTCGAGCTGTGGCCCATCCGCTCCATCAACTCACGGAGGCTAGCACCCTCTGCACCGGCCATCGCGTTGCCGGTATGGCGCAAGTCGTGGAAATGGAATCCGGACAGGTCGGCCGCAGTGACTGCCTTTGACCAGGCCCGGGTGAAGTTGCTTCGGCGGAGCTGTGCGCCCTTCGGGCCTGTGAAGACGAGCGCCGAGGGCTTAGCCGGGGGTGAAGTCATCGAGGTGCTTGGCGACATCAGGCAGCAGGAACGACGGGATGGTTACGTCCGGGACACTCAGCCTGCCGACTCTCCGGCAGGCCTTGTCGGTCCTGCGAGCCGAGGGGCTGATTGCATCACAGCAGGGAATCGGAACGTTCGTGCGGTCAGACCGCCGCCTGCAACGGCGGTCGTGTCACCGCTACGAGCGGGCCCGCGCCGACCGCCAGCTGCTGACCTCGCACCTGGACCACCAGATCATCTATAGCGGCCCGAGCGAAGTGCCAGCGGAAATCGCGGACGCAAGCACCCTGGAAGCAGGTGAGCGCGTAATCGTCCGGCGCAGGCTGCTGCGCGACAAGAAGACCGGGCAGCCGCAGGAACTCGGCGCCAGCTCCGTGCCGGCCAGCATTGCCGAGGGCACCTACCTCGAGGAGCCCGCCGTAGTCTCTCAGGCCCTGTTCCTGTGCGTGGAGGAACTGAGCGGTCGGCATTACGCCCACGCGAGCGACCGCTGGCAGGTGCGGCCGGTTACCGCTGAGGAAGCTAGCCTGCTGGATGTAGCGGCCGGCAGCACGGTGATCCACCTGATCCACACGCGGCCGATGAGAACGGCGACACCCTCGAAGTGTCGGAGTCGGTATTGCCGTCCGATCGCATCGTCGTGATCGATGGTAACGACATCGCCCAGGAGCCCGAGCACCAAGAGGGCATGTCGGATGTTTGAAGCGATCGAGACGCTACTTTCGCCCAGCCTGCGTAACCACTGGTGGCAAGGTCTGTGCGCCTGTGCCTGCCGCGTGCCAGAAGGGACCGCGAACCCCGAACATCGGCAGCCAGCACGGCGACAGGTAAACCGCGCCCGACCAGCAAAGCGGCAGGCAGGCGAGAGCCCGAGACGTCCTCCTAAGCGGTAGATCCGTGGACTACGCAGGGGCCAGATGCCCGCGCCATCAGATTCTAGCCCGCACTTTCTTGTCGTTCCCCTTCTCTTCGCTCGTCGCCGCCTTGAGAATCAGAATTCCATAGGTACAAGGTAGCTGAGATTGCCATAAAGACAAGCACGCTTAGAAGGCATGAGAAGGTAACCCACTGGTATGCCGCATTTGCGGACCGGTACATAAGTGCGAGAACTCCTGCGATGATTCCGCCAGCAGCGATGATGGGAATCGAAATAAGGTAGAAAACAATTAGCGTCAACAAGGGGTACGGCAATTTATCGGCTTGCTCATCTGGGATCGATTTATTGAAGTTGACGAGCACTTCTACGGCAACCACTAGGATGGGGAGCACCGTTACGACGGCTATATAGTAATCCGCATTGAAAGTGTCTGGCGTGTTGGCTGCTGCAAGCATGGCGTGCATGACAACAGTGTGACACCGCTCGTTGACCCAAGCACTCTGTTCGCCTTACAGACGAGGTGGCGGCAGTCCAGGTGAGCGACGGTAAGCGACACTGTAGCTGCACCTTGCAGTGATCGCATGAACTTGATTTCCCGCTCCAAGACGGAAGGTCAGGCATCGGGAGCGGCTTCGGCCGCTAACTCACGGTACGTGGCGGCCACTCTCGTGTACTGGTTTTGGGTGATTGCTCCCGAGAATCGAGGTCACTAGAGTCTGACAGGCCAGTTCCCAAGCTGACAGTGCGGGTTCGATTCCCGTCATCCGCTCCAACGCAAAGGCCCAGGTCGGAAGCATGTTCCGAACACTGGGCCTTGGTCGTTTAGGGACTCGCCCCGCAGTCGGGCCATTAGCGGGCCAAGAGGACCACGGATGCAGGGTCCTCACGGATACGGGCGATGGACCAGCGTATATTGCCTTGTCCACGCGGTCCTCCTGGAGTGCACGTCGTCGGTTCGACTTAAACCTCGCGCGAGTTCGGCCTAACCTCGCCTGAGGAAGCGCACTTGGCCAGGTTGAACCTTGTCCGTGCCGCTCAGCAGAGCTTCAAGGGCAGATGTGACCGCAGTGGTGAAGCCGCGGTCTTGGGGGAAGGTCTTGGTTGATACCAGGATCAATCCAGGGTGAGCCTGTCCGGCAGTGCGGTAGCGGCTGTCTAGCGGCATGAAGTCTTTGATGTTGGCGGCGACCAGCGCCCGTCCCTCCGCCGTCGCATAGGCGAGGATCTGATCGTCAGGGAGTCCCGCAAAGGCTGGATGGGCAACGACGGAGACAACATCGTAACCCTTGGCACGGAGCTGCTGTGCGATGGCATCGGAGAACATTTCGTCCAGCAGCAAGGGATAGCTCATGCTTCGCCGGCCATGAGCTGACGTTCACGCAGCCACGCCTGCTCGGCGGCCTCCTCCGCCGCATCGGCGATGGCGATCTCGGCGTCGATCTCCTCCGGGTAGGCGGCCCAGTAGCGGACTGCGGTGCTTAGCAGACGGGGCGATATTCCCGTATTGCCGCTAACCAGGTCCAGCAGGTCATCGTCGTGAAGACCGGACTCGGCCGCGCGAGCCGATTTGATGGCGCGGATCACTTCCCAGATGTCAGGACCTCCGGATAGGGACGCACGCCGCCCGGTGGGGCCGGGCCGGAAGATGATCCCAGGATGCTCTGTCATGCGCAGGGCCTCGTCAACCAACCGATTGGCGGCGGATGACAGCGACAAGCCGGGATTCGCCGCCACGAACAAGCCCAGTCTGTCCGCTACAGGTGGATCAAATCTCACTGGTGTCGCTGCACGCTTACTCATGACTACAGTGTAGTCGGTTAGAGTCACTACGCCAATGCGATGGCCTGGTCCTCTCACTGCGCCTGCCCGTCATCGGCCAGCAGGCTCTCCTGGGACTGGAGCGGGCGATATGTTGATGTTGGCCGGGGGTGTAGACCTCGCTGGCTGGCGGAGGCGAGACTGACACGGCCGTCCCGAAATCGCTGAACGCTACCTCGCCGGTCACCCGCACGGGCGGTAGGGACGCCTGCGTGGGCTGCGTGTAGGCCAGGGTGAGACGGCGGACCCGGCCCTTGCTGGTCGACGCCGACACCACCGCAGGATCGCCGCAAGGGGTGCGGGAAGCCCCGGCCGAAGCGAACCCCGGTGCCTCAGTCGCTACGTCAGACCGGGCAGCCCCAGAACATCCACCTGTGCCCTGCGCTGATCCGTGACGGATTACGGATCGGCGCGGGACGGGCAGTGCCTGTCGTGCTTTACGCGGGCACGAGCGCACCGAGCCGGGTGGAATACTTCTTGGGTGGACGCAGCCTTCGGGGTGGAACGGCTGCATGCGGCTCTTTTGTCCGCGGGTGCGGGTGGCGGCGCTGTCGCCTGCCAGATGGCTGGGTCGGGGCCTGTCGTCCGCGCCTGGGGGCCGGTGTCGGGCACGTCGGTCTTCGAGGCTGGGTCGGTCACCAAAACGGTGACTGGTCTCTTGCTGGCCCTGGCCATCGAGGCAGGTGAAGTGTCCAGCTCTGACCGGCTGGACCGGTTTCTACCCGGGACGGGACGGGCCGGGGAGGCCACTCTGGGGGAGCTGGCCACGCACACCAGCGGCCTGCCGCGCCTCCCGGCCTCCACGCTCTTGCGGGCACTGGCACATCCTGGCGATCCCTACCAGAGCTCGTCGGTGCCCCGCCTGATCCGCGCCACGCGCCGGACACGCCCCGGCAGGCCTGGCCATGCTGCTTACAGCAATCTGGGCGTGACCCTCCTCGGGCACGCGCTCGCGGCCGCGGCGACAGCGCCGTTCTGGCATCTCGCCCGGGACCGGGTACTCACGCCGCTACGCATGACCAGCAGCGGTGACCTGCCTGACTCGGCGTTGCCCGGGTTGGGGAGGGCATGGCATATGGGGGCCTTCGCGCCGGCCGGCGGCCTGCGGGCCACCGTGGGGGATCTGCTGCGCCTGGCGTGGACCGCTTCCCGGCCGCACGAGTCACCGTTCGCCGTCGCCGTCATTGACGCGCTGACCCCGCGGGCTGCGATGAATAACGGATACGTCGGCTGGTGCTGGCTGCTCCGCCCGCAGGCCCGCCACCCTTACGCCTGGCACAACGGCGCCACCGGAGCCGGCTGGGCTTTCATTGGCGCCGGCAGCTCATGCGCCATCGCGGCCTGCATACCAGCGCGCCGCCAGGCCGCCTGGGACACCGCAGCCCTGTCGGTCATTGCCGAGACGGGCTGCTGTTCTTCTGCCGCCGGTCGACGTAAAACAGGGCTATGAATGACGATGGTGAAAGATCGGATCTTGCCGCGGCAACCAGCGGCGGGGGGACCATCCAGCTGTGGCAAACCCCGAGTCGGGTCTGGCCCGCGTATCCGACCGTGGCTGTGATCCGGGCCGCATCGCGACTCGGCCGGGCCCAGCGCCGGAGCCCTGCAATCGGTGGCGTCACCGTCTTCCTCGACGGTTCGAAGGTGGGCGCCATCTCGCCCAGGCAGATCAAGGTGTACCACCTCTCACCTGGGGAGCATTCCTTGAGTATTCACTTCCTCGGGGGCTTGCGGCGATCGAGGAAACTCCATGTTTCCCTGGCCGTGGGCGAGGAGAAGCAGTTCGTCTGTTTGCTGAACGGGTGGGCGTGGCCTTCCATCCGGCCCGCCACGTCCTTGGATGTCGCTGAAATGGAACGGTGGCAGTCTCCGCCGGTTGACGCCTAGCCACCCTCGCCCTGGTGATGACGATGGTCTCACCGCGCTCGACCGCCTCCGCCGCAGCACAAACGGATCAAGCTCCGGTTGTGCTAGGTTCGTTCGTGTAAACGGAGCACAGTCCGTTTCAGTGCCTTCCCTCGCGCTGGGGAGCCAGGCGAGCATGCGGGAGTGGAGCGATCAGATGCCAGCGAGCACGAGCAGGATGGTCCGGCTCGATTCATTCGGCGGCCCCGAAGTCCTGAACCTCCGCGAGGTGCCCGCGCCGCAGGCCGGCCCGGGGAGATCCGGGTGCAGGTCACGGCGGCCGGACTGAACCCGATGGACTGGATCATGACCGCGGACGCGGCGACCGCCGCCCGGTTCGGCCTGAGCCTGCCGGCCGGATTCGGGACCGACTACGCGGGCGTGGTGGACCAGGTCGGGGACGGGGTAACCGTGTTCGCGCCGGGGATGCGGGTATTCGGTGGCGCCCTGTCTCGCGCGGTCGCCGACTTCGTCGTGGTGGACGCGGCCGGGGACATCGCGGCGAGCGAGGCCCACCGCACCCCCGATGACGTAGACGACCGCACCGCCGCGACCCTGGCGATAGCGGGCCGCACGGCGGCCGCCGCCCTCGCCGTGGTCAACCTGGGCCCGGGTGACACGGTGCTGATCGGCGGCGCGGGAGGCGGGGTCGGGGTGTTCGCGGTCCAGCTGGCCCGGCTCGCGGGGGCGCGGGTGCTCGGGACGGGATCGGCCGCCTCGTCTGATTTCCTGCGCGGCCTCGGGGCCGAGCCGGTCGCCTACGGCGACGGCCTGGCCGACCGGGTCCGCGCCCTCGCGGCCGGCGCTGTCACCGCCGCGATCGACCTGTACGGGACGGAGGCAGTGCACGCGGCGAGGGCACTCGGCGTCCCGGACGCGCGCATCTGCACCATCGCCGCCCAAGTCGACGGCGTCACGCCAGTAAATGGCGCCAACGCCGCCCCCGGCGCGCTGGAGGAGATCGCCCGCCTGGTCGCCCAGGGCCAGCTCCAGGTGCCCATCGCGGCGAGCTTCCCGGTCGGGCAGATCCGCACCGCGGTCGAGCTCCAGGCCAGCCGGCACGTGCACGGCAAGGTCGTGATCGATCTCTAGAGAAGCGTGCCGCCGATCATGCCGGAGAATGCGAGCTGAGCTCGAATACGGCTCGGTCGCCCTTGCGCAGTTCCCGGATGTCGCCGGCTATCCCGGCTCGTATTTTGTGGCTGGCGCCCTCGGGCTGAACTTCCAGTGTCAGCACTTCGCGGTCGAGCGTGACCTGGATCGGGGCCTCCCGGAACTGCATTCGGAATGACAGGCCGCCGAGCCCGTTCGGCAGCCTGGGGTCGAAGTACAAAACCTCGTCTCGGATCTGGGCCCCCGCGTAGTACCGCTGAACGAGGTCGAGGGTTCCGGCCATGACACCGAGGTGGATCCCTTCCTTCGTCGTGCCGCCCTGGATGTCATCGACGTCGCTGCGGAGCGCGACGAGAAACCGGTCCCACGAGCTCTCCGGGTCGATGGCGGCGAGTACTCCCGCGTAGGTGATGAAGCTCAGCGTCGAGCCGTGCGAAGTGCGCTGGTCGTAGTACGCGACGTTGCGCGCGGCCGTGTCCGGACGGTAGTCGTATCCGAGCCGCTCGAAGATCTCGCGCAGCTCCGCGCCGGAGAAGAGGAAGAAGAGCATGACCGTATCGGCCTGTTTAGCGATCTTGTAGCGGTCAGGGTCGTCGCCCTCGGCCCGCAGGATCCGGTCGAGGCGCTGGATGTTCCCGTATTTCGCCCGGTAGAGGTCCCAGTCGAGTTCTTCGAGGTCTCCCCACCCTTCGAACTGGCTGATGATGCCGTCGTCATCGAACGGGACGAACATCCGGCAGCTCATGTCTTGCCACAGCGCCAGCTCGTCATCCCCGATACTGAGTCGTGCCCGCAGCCCCTCGGCGCTGCTCGCCGAGAGCAACGAAGGAAGCTTTGCTGCGATGTCGCACAGCCACGCGGCCATCACGTTGGTGTAGGCGTTGTTTGCCAGTCCCCCCTGCTGTGCGCCCGGGTACTTCTCGTGGAACTCGTCGGGGCCCATCACGCCGTGGATCTCGTAGCGGTCTCGCGCGGGGTTGAAGTGAGCCACGGACGCCCAGAACCGCGCGATGTCCAGCATCATCTCCGCGCCGTAGCTCTCGAGGAACGTGTAGTCGTGGGTGGCCTGGAAGTAATTCCAGATGTTGAAGAAGATCGCGGCGTTGACGTGCCGCTGGTTGTGGCTGAGATCAGGCTCCCAGCGGCCGGACAACGGGTTGAGGTGGACGCGCTGGCTCTCCTCGATGCCCTCGCTGCCGCTCTGCCAGGGGAACATCGCCCCCCGGAAGCCGGCTTCCCTGGCCGCCGCCCGTGCCTCCCCGAGCCGGCGGTAGCGGTACATCAGCAGCCCTCGCGTGACCTCGGGCAGCCGGACATTGAGGAACGGGAACGCGTACATCTCGTCCCAGAACACGTGCCCGCGGTAGGCCTCGCCGTTCAGCCCGCGCGCGGGCATGCCTGCGTCGAGATCGGCGGTGTGCGGTGAGCAAACCTGGAGAAGGTGCGCGGTGTGCAGCCGAAGCAGCAACTGGACCTGCTCGTCTGCCTGCACGCGGTCGTCGCACTCCCGCCACAATTCGTCCCACGCGGCGCTGTGGCG
Organism: uncultured Actinomycetota bacterium; assembly: GCA_963795335.1. Taxonomy (GTDB): domain Bacteria; phylum Actinomycetota; class Actinomycetes; order Streptosporangiales; family Streptosporangiaceae; genus Trebonia. Next base: position 43,204 of record CAWCHI010000018.1, on the reverse strand, counting down.
GTCAAACGCCGCCGAGAAGTCGCTTTCGCGAGCAGCCGATCTGGCCGCCCTCACCAGCGTGTCGCTGACGGCCGGGTCCCGTGACGTGTAGAAGGCGATCAACTTCTCGACCCGTGTCGCCTCGCCCTGGTGCACATCGAAGGCCAGCTCTTGCTGGATGTAATCCTCCATCTGGTACAGCGTGCGCCTTGCGGGCAGCGGCTCGCCGCCGCGGAACACCCGGGTGCGCGTTGCCTCGCTGATGTACAGATTGGACTGCCGGGTCTCTGCCTTCAGCGCGATGACCTCGGGCCCGAACGTACGCGGGGAGACCGGGTTCAGGTGACGGCCTTCGAGCTTCTTGTAGCGGGCCACGCCGCCGTTGCTCACCCGGGCGTCGAGGGCAGAGATGACCTCCACGTGCCCGGACCAGTTCTCCGGGATGAGGGTCCACTCGATCCCCGCATGATGCGGGTCGGCCATGCTGACGAACCGGCGGCTGGTCAGCGTTGTCTCCTTGCCCACGCGGTCGCGAAAGCGGAGATGCCGCAGGACGGTCGCGTTCCGGATGTCGTATTCGTGCCGGTAGTCAAGCAACTCGACATCATCGAGCCTGATCGCATCCTCGCCTTCGATGCGCAACTGGAGGACCAGCCAGTTCGGCAGGTTCACCAGGTCCTCGTTGAGGACCGGCATGCCGCCCATCATCGTCGTCTCGCGGTTGTAACCTCCGTGCGCATACGTTCCCGGGTAATGAATGCCGTCGGCGTCCTCCCACTCCGCCGCACCCCGCGTGCACAGGTACCCGTTGCCGGTGGAGGTCAGTGCCTCCCGAAGTCCCTCGGTCTCGGGGTCGAAGCCGTCATAAGCGAGCAAGAAACCGTTCACGCCGCCCTCCATCTGCCGTTCATGTCCCTGGACGAAACGGACCAGGGCCGTACGTCGCGCGGATCTGCCTCTCCGTCTCCTCTCGTGACAGGTAAACGTTGAGGTTCGTGCCCGGCCCGGTACAGCGCTGAGCGCCCATTGCGTTGCCGTACCGGCAGGCCATGGAATAGTCCCCATAGGCGAGGTAGCCGTAAGCCAGCCCTGCGGCGAACGAGTCGCCTGCGCCGGTCGTGTCTACGACCCGCTCAACCGGAACGGGCGCAACGAACTCTGTGCTGACCCCGCCAGAGCCGTCCCGGCAGAAAGAGACGCAGCCATGCTCGTCGAGAGTCACGCATACCGCCCGGACACCGCGGTCCAGGCAGTAGCGCGCCAGATCACGCAATTCCTCGGTGATCTGCTTCTCCTCGGTGATCTGAGCCGGCGCTTCAGCCTTCATCTCCGCTGACTCACCGACCCACATTGAGCGCGCTTCATCCAGGTTCATCTTCAAAATGTCAACGTAAGGAAGCCAGATTTCCTGGTCGGCCCACACCCTTTGCTGGCGATCGCCATTGCGGGTCAGCGTCGTCGTCGGGCCGTGGGCATCGAGCACGACGGTCCCGCTGCTGTGCGTCTTGATGTGCCGCAGCGTCGCCTGCCCCACCTCGTAATCCGTGATCGGAACGCAGACAAACGCGTCCGCATCAAGCACCGCGTCGAGGTCGGCCGGCAGGATCGGGTTCATGAAGCCCGTCTGCCGCTCGAGGCGATGGTTTTGCCGGGTATATCGCAGCTCGACAGTGTCCCCCTGGTCGGCCGACGATGTAATACCGGAGGTGTCGATATTCGGGAACGGTGCGAGAATCTGCTTGAGCGGACCCTCGTCTTTCCGGCGAACGTGCGATATCGGGACGATCGTGTCGCCTTCATCCAGGAGGGCGGAGAGGGCAACCGCCGTATACAGCGCGCACCCGTACTTCTCGAACCGCTCGCCGTCGTCGGTGACGATCTGGTCGCGAGGCATCGGCCCCAGCACTGCAACCTTGCGACTTTTGTGGCTGTTCGTATCCGGCGTCATGAACGCCTCCCCGCTCTCGTCGCCATTTCCTCTGCGGGGGGATACCCACACTACAGGGCGTGGCCCCAAGCCCATCGGTCGGCCCGCGAAGGCCCGGCCAGCGCCATTAGCGGGCCATTAACCCCGGCGAAGAGGAGGTACTCACGGTCACTCGCAAAACGGCAAATCCACGGGCATAGGCGATTATCAAGGGTGAAGGGGACAGATTCCCAAGCGCGGCCGTGCGGTTACACGTGCGTGGCGATGATGATCAGGCAGACTACGAGGAGAGCCGCGACCAGGCCGACCGCGAAGACGATGGCCACCCGGAGCAGGATGTAATCCGAGCGGAGCTGGCGGCGCTGCTCTTCAACGGGCAGCTGCGGCGGCGTGTAGCCGGGAGGGGCGTCGTGCAGACGCGGCCGGCGTACGCCTCGCCCTGGGCCTCCGAGGTAAACCATGATGCCTCCTGCTTCCTTCAGTCAGAGTATGACGAATGAAGGTGTCAGGGAACCTGGTCGTCCGGCTTACTTGCCGCGCGGCGCCCGGCTGTTCAGTTACGGATAGCCGCGCTGGTCGAGGTAGGCGGCGAGCGCTCGCTGGTTCGCGACCCGGATAGGCATGATCGCGGGAAGGGCGTCAAGCGGGTACGCTCGCGCCCGTCCTTCCGGCCCCTCCTGGATGAGCGTGCCGCCAGTGACATGGGCAACGTAGCAATGCGCGCACATCGTGCCGGTCGGGGTTCCTTCCTGGATGAACGTCGCGAACTCGCGGGCAATCGTCACGTCGAGCCCGGTCATCTCGCGGACCATGCGCACCGCGGCGTCCTCCGGCCTTTGCTCAGCATCACAGGGGTTGCTCGGAAGCGAAGCGGGGGCTTCGGGAGAACCCCCGGGCGGATGGATGAACACGATCTCGCCCGCGGAGGTCTCGACCACGACCAGTGCACCGTGGTAGTCGAACGGCGGGGCTGCGGACTCCATGGCCCGATCCTAGGCGGCCCCGGCGCCCGGACCCCATGCCAGCGCCGGTCCTCAGTCACGAGAGCGCCTCGTCGCGTCAGGTTGACCTTGACGGTGAACGGTCGTCAAGGCTAACCTGACGGCATGACTGCTCCTCCCCACCCCGCCACGCTGTGCTGCTCGTTCTGCACCAAGGACAAGGACTCGGTGGCCAAGCTCGTGGCCGGCCCGGGCGTCTATATCTGTAACGAGTGCATCGACCTGTGCACCCAGATCCTGGCCACCGAAGGGCCGGCACAGATCCACCCGCGGCACGAGTTGCCCGACGACGAGCTACTCGCCAGCCTGGCCCGGGCTCAGGCGGCTGCCCCCCAGATCGACGCTGCCATGCACGAGTACGTCAGCATCCTGCGTGCTCGCGGAGTCAGCTGGACCCGCATCGGAGCAGCGCTCGGCGTGTCCAAGCAAGCGGCCTGGGAGCGGTTCTCCGGGGAGGACTGACCGAGCCAGTGTCCTCCCGGGCAGAGCCTCAGCGACGCCAGGTTCATGCGCCATCGGCTCACCGCCGGGCCTGCGGATGCCACACCTGAACCGTCAGCACGCTGCCCCGCCGGGCCTGCACCGCCGGTCCAGGCGATTGCGCGATGACGAGACCGTCCACCGGGAGGGGATGCTCGGTCAGCCGGACCGTGCTGACACGGAATCCGAGCTTGCCGCGGTGCCGCAGGCCGGCCGCTTCGTCGTAGCGGGCCCGGTTGCCGGGATCGGTCAGCACGCGGCCGGCCGCGTCGAGGATGGCGCGAGCGCGTGACGTGGCTGCGACGACTGGCGAGGGTGCGCCCGCCACGAGTTCCGGCCGCAGCAGCCTCACCTTGGCGTCGTGCTGCCGCCGGACCTCCTCAGCCGAGGCCCCCGGCAGCACCCCGAGAACGTCGTACCAGGTGATGTCGGACAGATCGCCGAGCTCGCGCAAGCCCTGCTCCTTCCAGGCGACCCAACCCTCCGAGGTCTACCACGCCCGGTTGAGCGGTGCCGCGCGACTAGGCGCAGGCCTGGGCCAGTCCCGACTCGAAAAAAGGATCATCTCCATTGACTTTGACTGTTCTTAATAGAACTGATAGACTATAGTTAATAGACGACCCGCGGATGGTCAGCAGCCGGTTCTCGGCACAGGCGCGCGCAAGCGCGGATACGCGTAACGCGAATTCTTGTGATCAGAGCACAGCCGTAGCCATCTGGGGAGGTGCCGGACGATGTGCACCAACGATGCCGTGCAGCCGCGCGGCCCTGCCCGCGACGGGCTCTCCTTTGAGACTCCCGCGGCCGCGCTGCGTGCGGCGGGAGCGGCTCTGGACTATCTCAATACAGCTGCTGGCACTCTTCTTGACGTCTCTGCCTGCGGCGAGACACTGGTCGCGCTCGGCCAGGTCCAGGCAAAGCTGACCGCTGCGCACGCCGCGGTTCTGCGCCGCTTCGACGCTGCTGACGCGCACGATGCCGACGGGTACGGCTCCTCATCATCGTGGCTGACGGCCAAGGCGGGCATGTCCAGGAAGGCAGCCAGGTCTGCCGTCCGGCAGATGCGCCAGCTCGGTGAGCGGCCGCTGCTCGGCGACGCCCTCGCTGGCGGGGAGATCACCGACTCGCTCGCGTTCACCATCGCCGGCTGGACCCGCAAGCTTCCCGGTCAGATGCGGGCCGAGACCGACCGCATCCTGCTGGAGGCTGCCGCCGCGGGCGCGTCCCTCGACGACCTGTCGACGATCGCGGGGTGCGCGATCGAGCGGTGGCGCCAGCAGCAGCCCGACCCTGATGATCCGGCCGACGCTTTCGACGACCGCTCCGTGCAGCTCGGGGTGACCTTCGGCGGGGCCGCTGTCTTCCGCGGCAACCTCACCCCCGAATGCGCCACTGCGGTCCGCGCCGTCTTGGAATCCCTGAGCAAGAAGGCCGGGCCAGAAGACGACCGCACCGAGGACAAGCGGTTCCACGACGCGCTGCAGTTGGCCTGCACGCTGCTGCTGCGGGCCCGCCTGCTTCCCGACCGGGCCGGCGCCGACACCCAGGCCGTCATCCACATTCCGCTTTCTCAGCTACGGGAGATGCCCGGGGCGGGCGACCTGGAAGACGCCTGGATCCGGGCCCGGCTGGGCGAGGACGGCTACCTCACTGGTGAGGACGCCCAGGCGGCCGCGTGCGACGCCCAGAGCGTCCCGGTCGTCACCGGCACCATCCACCCGCCCGTCATCGACAAGATGATCGGCCTGGTCAGCGTCGCCGCCACGCGCCCTGAGCCGCTGTCACCCGCAGCCTGCCAGGCGCTGCGCCACACTATCGCCCGCTTGGCTATCGACCTGCTCTCCGGGCCCTCCGGGATCGCCGCTTCGCTGCGGCAGGGGTTGCTGGAGAAACCGTGGAACACGCCCAGCCTGCCGCTCGACATCGGCTACTCCAACCGCATCCCGGGCCACATCCGCCGGGCCGTCCAGCTGAGAGACCGGACCTGCGCATGGCCGCGATGCGGCCGGCCCGCTGTCTACTGCGACGTCCACCATCTCCGGCATAAGGCCGACGGCGGCGAGACCTCGGTCGCCAACTGTGCTTTGGTCTGCCAGTTCCACCACGACATCTGCATCCACCGCCGCGGCTGGCAGCTGATCCTGCACCCCGACGGCACCACCGAAGCCAGAAGCCCCGACGGCCGTCACATCCTCAGGTCCCACGCACCACCAGACGCCCACGCCGCCTGAGGCTGGACCCGGCGCGCCTAGCCTGCCTGCCCGAGGACGGCCGCGCGGGCCTGGAGCTCGTGCAGTGCGTCGCGGCGAGGTCGGCGTAGGGGCGCTGGTTGCCCGGGGCCGCCCGGTGGCGTCGTCGCTAGAGTGACGGTACCGAGTCCCATCATGCCTCGGAAGCAAACCAGACGTCAGGAGCTGCCATGCGCGTCTTCGTCACCGGTGCGTCCGGCCACATCGCCTCGGCCGTCATCCCTGACCTGATCGCGGCCGGCCACCAGGTCACCGGCCTCGCCCGGTCGGACGCCAGCGCGGCGACGGTTACGGCGCTGGGGGCCGCCCCGCGCCGTGGGGACCTGGACGACCTGGACGGCCTGAAGCAGGCGGCGGCCGAGGCCGACGGCGTCATCCATCTCGCGTTCAAGCACGAGCAGATGCGGTCCGGCGACATGAACGCCGCTGTCACGGCCGAGCTGGCCGTGGTCGGCGCGTTCGGCCAGGCGCTCGCGGGATCCGGCAAGCCACTCGTCATCGCGTCGGGCACGCTGTCGGTCGCGAACCTCGGCCGCCCCGGCACCGAGGCCGACCCGGGAGCGCCCGGGCGGCGGACCGACGCCGAGAACGCGGCCCTTGGCTTCGCCGGGCACGACGTCCGCTCGGCCGTGGTCCGCATCCCGCCGATCACGCACAGCGAGCTGGACCGGCACGGGTTCGCCCGGGTGCTGATCGGTATCGCGCGCCAGCACGGCGTGGCCGGCTACCCGGGGGAGGGGGAGAGCCGGTGGCCGGCCGGGCACACGCTCGACGTGGGCCACTGCTTCCGGCTGGCCCTGGAGAAGGCGCCGGCCGGGACCCGCTGGCACGCCGCCGGCGACCTGGGCATCCGGCAGCGGGACATGGCCGGCAGCATCGGCCGGCACCTGGGCGTTCCCGTCGCCAGCATTCCGGATGACAAGCTGACGGAGCACTTCGGCTTCCTGGGGACGTTCATCGGCCTGGACAACCCGGTCTCGATCGACGAGACCCGGCGGGTGCTTGGCTGGGAGCCCGTGCACCCGGGCCTACTCGAAGACTTCGACCGGGGTGACTACTTCACCGCGGCTGGCTGACCTGAGGCTTCGCTCGCCCGGGAATCGGAAGGCGGCCTGGCTGGTTCAGGTAGGCTGCATAGTTGGACAGGCAGATTCCCCGGGTAGTGCGAGCGGCCTGGCCCCCGCCGCTCAGTGCGGTCACGGCGGGCTGCAGGTAGCAGCCCCGTCCCGTTCGGTCGAACGGGTTTGACCTTCCTCCTGACGGGGTCTGCGGCGTCGTGCTGGTTAATGCATTGTGCTGATTAAGGAGTGTTGCCGCGGTGTCGGTGACGGATGTTGACAGGCGGTCCGCGAGCGGCGGAGCGGTGCTGGGCGAGGCCCGGCGGCGGCGCACGTTCGCGGTGATCAGTCACCCCGACGCGGGCAAGTCCACCCTGACCGAGGCGCTGGCGCTGCATGCGGCGGCGATCAACACGGCCGGGGCCGTACACGGCAAGGCCGGGCGGCGCGGCGTCACCTCCGACTGGATGGCGATGGAGAAGGACCGCGGCATCTCCATCACCTCCGCCGTGCTCAGGTTCGACTACGACGGCCACGTCCTCAACCTGCTCGACACCCCCGGCCACGCCGACTTCTCCGAGGACACCTACCGGGTCCTGGAGGCCGTCGACTGCGCGATCATGCTGCTCGACTCGGCCAAGGGCCTCGAACCGCAGACGCTGAAGCTGTTCGACGTCTGCCGCTCCCGGCACGTGCCCGTGGTGACCTTCGTCAACAAGTGGGACCGTCCCGGCCGGGAGCCGCTCGAACTGCTCGATGAGATCGAGCAGCGGATCGGGCTGCGGCCGACCCCGCTGAACTGGCCGGTCGGCATCGCAGGCGACTTCCGCGGCCTGATCGAGCGGGCCACCGGCGAGTACACCGCCTACACGCGGCAGCCGGGCGGGGCCCAGAAGGCAATCGAGGAGCACTTCAAGGACCCGGACGAGGCCCGGCAGCGTGAGGGGGCCCCGTACGAAACGGCCGCGGAAGAGCTGGAACTGCTGACCGAGATTGGCGCCGACATCGACATGCCGTCGTTCCTGGCCGGCGAGTCGTCGCCGGTGCTGTTCGGGGCGGCGCTGCCGAACTTCGGCGTGCGGCGGCTGCTCGACGCGATGTGCGAGCTCGCGCCGGCCCCGGAGCCGAGGGCCTCGGTCGAGGGCGGCCAGCGGGCGGTCGACGCCCCCTTCTCCGGCCTGGTGTTCAAGGTCCAGGCCAACATGGACCCGGCCCACCGCGACCGGGTGGCGTTCGTGCGGGTGTGCTCCGGCCGCTTCGAGCGCGGGATGGTGCTGACCCACGCCGCCACCGGGCGGCCGTTCGCGACCAAGTACGCGCAGGCGATGTTCGGCCAGGAGCGGGAGACGGTCGAGACCGCGTTCCCTGGTGACGTCATCGGCCTGGTGAACGCGACCGCGCTGCGGCCCGGTGACACCCTCTACGCCGACGTCCCGGTGTCCTACCCGCCGATCCCGTCGTTCGCCCCGGAGCACTTCGGCGTGGTCCGCTGCAAGGACGCGGGCAAGTACAAGCAGTTCCGGCGGGGCATCGACCAGCTCGACACCGAGGGCGTGGTCCAGGTGCTGTCCTCGGACCTGCGCGGCGATCAGGCCCCGGTGCTCGCCGCGGTCGGCCCGCTGCAGTTCGACGTGGTGCTGCACCGGCTGGAGCACGAGTTCGGGGCCAAGTCGGAGCTGACTCACCTGGACTACGAGCTGGCCCGGCAGACAGACGAGGCCGGCGCCGAGGCGCTCAAGGGCGCTCGCGGGGCCGAGGTGCTCACCCGGCGGCTCGACGGGGCGCTGCTGGCCCTGTTCGCCGACAAGTGGCGGCTCAATGCGATCAAGCGGGATAACCCGTCGGTACGCCTCGACCCGCTGCTGGCCGGGACGGTCGAGTAGACCCCGGCTACTTCAGCCGGGCCATGTCGATCTGGTCGAAGTCGCCGTAGCCGTTGGTGTAGCCGCCGCCGCCCGACCACTGCCAGGCGAGGGCGTACTTGCTGGCCGAGGTCTGCCCGCCGAAGAACTGGGCGCAGGTCTTGCCGCCCTTCAGGCACCAGCCGGTCGGCGCGGCCGACACGCTCCTGGTGGCGGGCAGGTAGGTCCACTCGTAGGTGTTCGGGATCTTCGAGTACGTGGTGTTGGCGAAGATCGAGGTCCAGACCGGGGCCGACGAGTAGACCCCGACCTTGAACTTAGAGTGCGCGGTGATGTAGGCCGCGAAACCGTTGAACTCGCTCCGGTCGACCGCCGCGGGCACGTAGGCCTGCTTCACATGGCCGCTGCAGGGCGACGTGTAGACGCTGTTCCAGCCGTTGTCGGGGGCCGGGGCGATCTCCGGCGTCTCGATGTCGGCCCACATCACCTGGTAAGGCACGGTCCGGCCCTTGATGGCGGCCAGCGCCCAGTCGGCCTGGGTCTCGCCCCACCGGTAGGCCTCGAGGGTGCCGCCGTTGTAATGCGGGTCGACGCCGGGCCCGCCCATATACCAGTAAACGCCGGTGCCCACCCCGGCGTGGTACTTCGAGTAGTTCACGTTGGCCTGGTTGGCGTTGGTCGGCGACCACGCGAGCATGTTGCCGGTCTTGCAGCCCTCGGTCCGGGCCCAGTTGCCCGCCATGCCGATGTAGCCGTCGTAGTTGCTGCCGATGGCCGGCATCTTGTACGGGCCGCTGCCGCCGACGTTCATCGGCCAGCTGTCGGTCCCGTAGACGAAGCCGTTGCCCGGGGTCACCGCGGCTGCGGGGAGGGCGAGGCCGACCGCGGCGGCCACGGTCGCCAGCCCGATACCGATCGCTTTGGTCACAGCGCTCATGTCGCCCCCAGGATCGTTGTCATGCCTGTGTCCGTTGCGTCGTCAGACGGTTGCTCAAACGGCGCTAGGCGGCAGCCTATCCGGGCAAAAGGGATGATCGAGCCAGCCGGGGGGAGAACGGCCGAACTACTCGTGGGCCCCGCGGACCTCCGGGCTGCCCGGGAGGCGCAGGTCGAGCTGGCTGATCGCCTTGCCGTAGGTCTGCGCGGCGAGCTTGGCCACGTTGCTGTGCGCCCCGATTGGCGCCGCGCACTCGGCCCCGATCGCCAGCGCCTCCAGGTCACGCGGGGTTGCCTCCGGCCCGATGAAGCAGGGGGCGATGGCCAGCCGGCTGACGCCCATCTCCTTCAGCCGCCTCGCCGCCTCCAGCAGTGAGGGCGTCCCGTCGAGGGCGGCGGTGATGACCGGGAGCGCGAGCCGCGCGGCCAGCAGCACCGAGGTGACGTTGGCCGCGGCGGCCGCGTCGGGGCCGCCGACGGTCGCGATGAGCACCCCGTCGGCCGCGGTGACCAGGCTGAACAGCCGGACCCGGTCGGCCCGGGCGAGCCCCGCCTCAGCCAGCCGGATGTGCAGCACCTCAGCGATCATCGCGTTGGAGTTGATGAAGCCGCTGACGACGGCGTTGGTGCCGCTGGCAGCGACGGCCTCGCGGAGGCGGCGCACGACGGGCGGGTTGACCGTCGCGATGAGCGGGATCGCCACCGCGCAGGGCCCGCCGCCGGGCCGCCTGGCGGCCGCGTCGGCCAGCACCGCGCGCAGGTCCGTCGGGTCGTCGAAGCCGCCGCCGTCGATCCGGGCGGCGCGCACTTCGACCGCCGGGTTGTCCACCCGCAGCACCGTGGTCAATTCGGCGACCGGGCCGCCCGTCAGGTCAGTGTCCCGGCCGGGGACGGCGAGCACCAGCGCCGGTGCGCTCTGCGGCAGGCTGGCGGGCACCGCGCGGCGGTGACGGCCGCCCTCGGTGCGCCGGGGAGGGCGGAAGCTGGGCTGGCGCGTGGGAAAGGCCTCGGGCACGCGGGCCGGGAACTCCGGACCCCGCGGCGTGAACTCGGCTCCGCGAACGGGCTGGTCAACGCGGGCGTGCCCGCCGGACGGCAGCAGTCCAGGCCGTTGCCCGGGCATGCCGTCGCTGAGCTGCCGTGTGGGGAAGCCTGCCGAGGGGTCGCGAACATCCGTCACGAGTGGGAAGCCTAGCCGCAAGCTGTCCGATGAGGTCTCTAAAGTGCGGAAAGAGATGAAGAAGGCCGGGGTCACAGGCATCATGCTCACGCTCCGTGCCGACTCGGTCAGGCCGCGCTCAAGCCTTGCATGCGCCCGCCGGAGCCGGGTGAAATCGCGGAAAAAAGCAGGGCCGGCCACGTTGCGGTTAGCTACTAGCGAGTAACATGTAACCAGGCACCGATCACGCGGAGCGTTACATGAGCCACTACAAGAGCAATCTCCGGGACATCGAGTTCAACCTGTTCGAGCTGCTGCGCCGTCAGGAGGTCCTCGGCGCCGCCCCGTTCGCCGAGGTGGACGAGCAAACCGCGCGCGACATGCTGGCCGAGGTCAACAAGCTCGCGACCGGGCCGGTCGCGGCGTCCTTCGCCGAAGGCGACCGCAACCCGCCCGTCTTCGACCCGGCCGACGGCACGGTGACGATGCCGGAATCGTTCAAGCGGTCCTTCCGCGCGGTGACGGACGCGGAGTGGTGGCGGCTGTCGGTGCCGCCCGAGCTCGGCGGCACCCTGGCCCCGCGGTCGCTGCAGTGGGCGGTCGCCAGCTTCCTCCTCGGCGCCAACCCGGCCCTGTGGATGTACACCAGCGGGGCGACGTTCGCCAAGGTGCTGTGGGAGCTCGGCACGCCCGAGCAGAAGCAGTTCGCCGCCCTCGCGGTCGAGCGCCAGTGGGGCGCAACAATGGTGCTGACCGAGCCGGACGCCGGCTCCGACGTCGGCGCGGGCCGGACCAGGGCGGTCGAGCAGGCCGACGGGACCTGGCACATCGAGGGCGTGAAGCGGTTCATCACCTCGGGCGAGCACGACCTCACCGAGAACATCTTCCACCTGGTCCTGGCCCGGCCCGAGGGCGCACCGGCCGGGACCAAGGGACTGTCCCTCTTCCTGGTGCCCAAGTACCACGTCCACCCGGACGGCACGCTGGGCGAACGGAACGGGGTACGGGCCACCAACGTCGAGCACAAGATGGGCCTCAAGGTCTCCACCACGTGCGAGCTGACCTTCGGCGGCGACCCGGCCCGGCCGGCGGTCGGCACCCTGGTGGGCGGCGTGCACGACGGCATCCGGCAGATGTTCATGATCATCGAGCACGCGCGGATGCTGGTCGGCTTCAAGGCGATCGAGACGCTGTCCACCGGCTACCTGAACGCGCTCGAGTATGCCAAGAGCCGGGTCCAGGGCCCCGACCTCACCCGGCAGACCGACAAGGCCTCTCCCCGGGTGACGATCATCCACCACCCGGACGTGCGCCGGATGCTGATGCTGCAGAAGGCCTACACCGAGGGCATGCGCGCGCTGGTGCTCTACACCGCTGCCCAGCAGGACGCGGTGCAGCTCGCGGCTGCCCGCGGCGAGGACGACCAGGCCGCGGCGGCCCGCAGCGACTTGCTGCTGCCGGTCGTCAAGGCGCTCGGCGCAGAGCGGGCGTCCGAGATGCTGACCCTGTCCCTGCAGACGCTCGGCGGCTCCGGCTTCCTGCAGGATTACCCGCTGGAGCAGTACATCAGGGACGCCAAGATCGACTCCCTCTACGAGGGCACCACCGCGATCCAGTCGCTCGACTTCTTCTTCCGCAAGGTGGTCCGCGACCAGGGGGCGACCGTGCGGGCCCTGCTGGCCGAGGTCAGTGCATTCGCGGCGGCCGACGACGCCGACGGGCGGCTCAAGGCCGAGCGGGCCGCCGTCGCCGACGGGGTCACCCAGGTCGAGGCGATGCTGACCGCGATGACCGGCTTCCTGCTCGGCTCGCTGGAGCAGCCGGCCGAGGTCTACAAGGTCGGCCAGCAGTCGGTCAGGCTGCTGCTCGCCTTCGGCGACCTGATCGTCGCCTGGCTGCTCGGCCGCCAGGCCGAGGTGGCCGGGCGCGCGCTGGAGTCGGCCGACACGCTTCATGCGGCCGACCGTGACTTCTATGCCGGCAAGCTGGCCGCGGCGCGGTTCTTCACCGCTACCGTGCTGCCCCGGCTGGAAAGCGACCGCAAGGTCATCGAGTCGACCAGTGGCGACCTGATGGAGCTGCCCGAGGGCGCCTTCTAGGCGCCACAGGCGAAGCGGCCGGCCCCGCGCGAGTCACCCTCGCCGCGGGACCGGCCGCCTTCGCTGACGCTACTGGCCCTGCTGCTGCTTCAGTTCCCGCAGCATGTCATCGACCGACTTGTCACGGGCGGGCAGCGGCCGCCGGGGCGGTCCGGCCGTCACCTGCGAGCGTTCACGCAGGAGCCAGGCCGCGAGTATGCCGCCGATCAGGCCGCCGACGTGCCCGATCCAGCTCACGCCGGGCGTGCCCGGGATCGCGACAGACAGGATCGTCCAGTACAGGGCGCCCGCCACGAGGCCGACGCCGATGTCCACCAGGCTCCGGTCGACGAACCCGCGGACGAGCACGTAGCCGAAGTAGCCGAAGATCAGCCCGGAGGCGCCCACCGTGAGCTCGTTGCTCGACTGGAACAGCCACACCGCCAGCCCGCTGGTCACCGCGATGATGAGCGAGGCCAGCAGGAACCGGGCGATGGAGCGGTAGGCGGCGAGCACGCCGAGGACGAACAGCGGAACCGTGTTGCCCTCGATGTGCTGCCACGAGAAGTGCAGGAACGGCGCCGTGAAGATCTCCGGCAGCCTGCTCAGGTGCTCCGGCAGGATGCCGAACTCGGTGTCGAGCCGGTACCCGTCGGACCAGTTGACCACCTGGAGCAACCAGATCACGCCCAGGAACGCACCCATCACGATGAGCGCGTCGCGGAACTTACGCAGCGTCATCCCCTACTCCCATCACGACCAGGTGAGCATCCGCAGCGGATCCTCCAGCATCGAGCCTACGTCCCGCAGTACCGCCGAGCCTAGCTGTCCGTCGACCATCCGATGATCGAAGGACAGCGACAGCGTCGTCACCTTGCGCACTGCGAGCTCGCCCGCGACTACCCACGGCATATCGCGGACCTGGCCGAAGGCCAGGATGGCGGCCTCGCCGGGCATCAGGATGGGCGTCCCGGCGTCAACCCCGAACACGCCGACGTTGGTGATCGAGATCGTCCCGCCCGCCAGGTCGGCCGGGGTCGCCTTGCCCGCCCGGGCGGTCGCCGCGAGCTCGTCGATCGCCCGCGCCAGGTCGGCCAGCGGCAGCGTGTCGGCCGCCTTGACGTTCGGCACCAGCAGCCCGCGTTCGGCCGCGACAGCGATCCCCAGGTTGACCGGCCGCTTGATCACGATCTCCTGCGCCTCTTCGTCCCAGGAGGCGTTGACCTGCGGGTGCCGCCGCGCCGCGACCAGCAGCGCCTTGGCCACGAACAGCAGCGGCGACACCTTGACCCCGGTGAACTCCGGCAGTTCCCGCGCCCGCCGCACCGCCGCCATCGTCTCGGTGACGTCCACCTGGAGGAACTCGGTCACGTGGGGCGCGGTGAACGCACTCGCCACCATGGCCGCGGCGGTGTGCTTGCGCACCCCGCGGACCGCGATCCGCTCCTCGGACGGCTGGGTTCCCGGGAGCTGGGCTCCCGCGAGCTGGGCGCCCGGCTGTGCCGCCGCCCGCGCCTGCTCCGGGGCGACCGAACGGGAGCGGGTCGCTCCGGCCGCGCGCTCGACATCGTCCCGGGTGACCGAGCCTTCCGGTCCGCTCCCGGCGAGGGCACCCAGGTCGACGCCGAGGTCCCGGGCCAGGCGCCGTACCGGCGGCTTGGCCAGGGCGCGGGGGCGGGCACCGGGCTGGCCGGCCGGCGCCGGCGCGGGGATCCCGGCCGGCAGCTTCAACCCGGCCGGGAACGCCGGGACATTTACCGGCGGGGCGCTGGCAGGCGGGGCGGATGGCGTGGCCGGGTAGGACCCAGGCCGCGTCGGCGCCTTCTTCCGCGCCCGGCGGCTGGTCGAGCCGGGCTTGACCCCGTAGCCGACCAGCACCGGCTGCCGGGCCGGCGGGGCCGGCGGGGCGGCCTCCTTCTCCTGGGGCGCGGCGGGCTGGTCCGCTGCCGTCGCGCCCGCCTCACCGCTGCCCGCCTCACCGCTGCCCGCCTCACCGCCGCCCGCCGACGGCACCTCGACCGCGATGATCGGGGTGCCGACGTCGACCGTCTGGCCCTCCTCGGCCAGCAGGGCGCTGACCGTGCCGGCCTACGGGCTTGGCAGCTCGACCACCGCCTTGGCCGTTTCGATGTCGACGATGACCTGGTTGACGGTGACGGTGTCGCCCGGCTTCACATGCCACGCGACGATGTCGGCCTCGGTGAGGCCCTCCCCGACGTCGGGGAGCCTGAACTCCTTGTTCATGCTGGTCCCCTCGGGTTAAAAGCTGAAGGCGCGGTCGACCGCGTCCATGATCCGGTCCAGGTCGGGCAGGTAATGGTCCTCCGCCCGGGCGACCGGGTAGGGCGTCGCGAACCCGCCGACGCGCAGCACCGGCGCCTCCAGGTGGTAGAAGCACGCCTCGGTGACCCGGGCGGCGATCTCCCCGCCGAGCCCTCCGTAAACCGGCGCCTCGTGGACGACCACGCAGCGGCCGGTCCGGGCGACCGACGCGGTGACGGTTTCGGTGTCCAGCGGCGACAGCGAGCGCAGGTCGATGACCTCGACCGACCGGCCGTCCTGCTGGGCCGCGATCGCGGCCTCGAGGCAGGTGCGGACCTGCGGCCCGTAGCTGAGCAGGGTGAGGTCGTCGCCCGGCTGCACCACGCGCGCCTGGTTCAGCGGCAGGCCGGACCCCAGCGGGGCCGTCAGGTCGACCTCGCCCTTGTCCCAGTAGCGCCGCTTCGGCTCGAAGAAGATGACCGGGTCGTCGGAGGCGATCGCGAGCTGGATCATCGCGAACGCGTCGGCCGGGTCGGCGCAGGCGACGACCCGCAGCCCGGCCGTATGGGCGAAGTAGGCCTCGGGGGACTCGCTGTGGTGCTCGACCGCCCCAATGCCGCCGCCGAACGGGATGCGGATCACGATCGGCAGGCTCACCAGGCCCTTCGAGCGGTAGCGCATCTTGGCCAGCTGGCTGATGATCTGGTCCATGGCCGGGTAGACGAAGCCGTCGAACTGGATCTCGCACACCGGCCGGTAGCCGCGCAACGCCAGCCCGATCGCGGTGCCGACGATGCCGGACTCGGCCAGCGGGGTGTCCACCACCCGGTGCTCGCCGAAGTCCTTCTGCAGCCCGTCGGTGACCCGGAAGACGCCGCCCAGGCGGCCTACATCCTCGCCCATGATCATGACCTTGGAGTCGGCCTCGAGGGCCTTGCGGAGTCCTTCGTTGATCGCGCGGGACAGGGTAACGGTGGTCATCGGGTGGCTCCCTGCTCCTCGAAACCTTCCAGGTAGGCGGCGTACTGCTCGCGCTCGGCGTCGAGGATCGCGCTCCCGTCGGCCAGCACGTTGTCGAACAGAGCCAGCGGCGGCGGGTCGGGCAGGGCGAGCACGGCCGCGCGCAGCTTGACCGCGAGCTCGTCCGCCTCCGCCTGCACCTGCTCGAAGAACGCGCTGTCGGCCTGGCCGGTCCGGGCCAGGTAGGCGCGGACCCGCTCGATCGGGTCGCGCAGCCGCCAGGTCTCGACCTCGCTCGCCAGCCGGTACCGGGTGGGGTCGTCGGTGGTGGTGTGCGCGCCCATGCGGTAGGTGTAGGCCTCGATCAGCGTGGGGCCCTGGCCCTCGTGGGCGGCCCGCATCGCCTGCCGGGTCACCGCGTAGCAGGCGAGGACGTCGTTGCCGTCGACCTGGACCCCGGGGAAGCCGAAGCCGCCCGCCCGCTGGTAGATCGGGACCCGGCTCTGCCGCTCGGGCGGGGCGGAGATCGCGAACTGGTTGTTCTGGCAGAAGAAGACGACCGGGGCGTGGAAGACCGACGCCCAGGAGAAGGCCTCGCTGACGTCGCCCTGGCTGGTCGCGCCGTCACCGAAGTAGACGATCGCGGCCTCGTCATCCGAGCCGTCCCGCTGGATGCCCATCGCGTAGCCGGTGGCGTGCAGCGTCTGGTCGCCGATGACGACCGTGTACAGGTGGAACTTGTGCTCCTCGGGGTCCCACGCCCCGTTGGTGACGCCGCGGAAGAGCTCGAAGACCCGCAGGATGTCGAGGCCGCGGCACCAGGCGACGCCGTGCTCGCGGTAGGACGGGAAGGCCATGTCCCGGCCGCTCAGGGCGCGGGCGGAGCCGATCTGGGCGGCTTCCTGGCCCAGCAGCGGGGCCCACAGGGCGAGCTCGCCCTGGCGTTGCAGGGCGACCGCCTCGGTGTCGATCCGGCGCACGAGCGCCATGTCGCGGTACATGCCCTTGAGGTCCACGTCGTCGACGCGGTAATCCGGATGGTCGACGCGCTCCCCCTCGGGGGTGAGCAGCTGGATGAGTTCGGCAGTCACGTGCCACTCCTTCTCGTCGTGGCCGCCCGATGGGATCGCCATCGCCGGCCTGACCAGGCTGGACGCCCCGTGGTTATACGCTTCTTGGGCGCTTGCCGCGTGGGCTTGACGCACATTAGTTCACGCACCAGTAGTTATATGCCCTGCTGGCCGGTCCGATATCATCGCATTCCCTGAGGGCCAGCTCAACACCTGTGGAGGACCCGTGGCCCGTGTGATCGTCGATGTGATGCTCAAGCCGGAGATCCATGACCCGCAGGGTGAGGCGGTGCTGAGTGCGTCGCACCGGCTCGGGTTCGGGAGCGTGACCGGGGTGCGTCAGGGGAAGCGATTCGAGGTCGAGCTGGACGGGTCGGCCGACGGCCCGGCCCTCGCCGCCGTCGAGGAACTAGCCCGTGAGCTGCTGTCCAATCCCGTGATCGAGGAATTCGTCCTTCATACCACTGAGTGACGAGGCGATCACGTACTGAAACTTTTGATTACGGTGGCGTGTCGCGGGAAATCTTTCTTTACGTGAGAACGATGAGAATGACTCGGCCGGAGGTCCGATTCTGCCTCGTGTTCGAGCGGGAGCTGCTCAGTGTTCCCGTGATGCGCCAGGTGCTCGGTGACACGCTGCGCGGCATCGGAGTCCACGAGGAGTCCGTTGACGACATCCTGCTCGCCGCCACCGAGGCCTGTACCAACGTCGTGCTGCACGCCGGGCGATCCGCGCCTGCCTTCACGGTCGCCGCGACCGTCGACAGCGCGGCCTGCCGGGTCGAGGTCACCGACGCCGGCCAGGGATGCCCGCGGACCGGCCGCGAGCGGGTCAGGCGCGGTGCCGCGGAGCACGCCGGGGGCGGTCACGGAGCGGGCGCTCACCCAAGAGCCGATCACGGGGCGACGGGCAAGCACGCGACTGGAGACCAGGGAGCTGTCGACTACGCGAACCTCGCAGAATCGGGGCGCGGGTTCGCCATCATGCAGGCGTGCGTCGATGCGGTGACGCTGCGCACCGCACCCGGCCAGGGCACGCGGGTCGTGCTCGACAAACGCATCGCCTGGGAGGCACCGCTTTCCCGAACCGCCTGACGGCGGCCCCACGACGCCCGGCCTGTTTGGTACGGGGGATCAGGGCAGGTCAGGTAGTCTTCACGTGTGCGGATAGGCGTTGTCACGTTCCCCGGATCACTCGACGACACCGATGCGGCCCGGGCCGTGCGGTACGCGGGAGCGGAGCCGGTCCGGCTCTGGCACGCGGACCGCGACCTGCGCGGCGTCGACGCGGTCATCCTGCCCGGCGGCTTCTCTTACGGCGATTACCTGCGCTGCGGCGCCATCGCGCGGTTCTCCCCGGTGATGGCCGAGCTGGTCCCGGCCGCCCGGGCGGGCCTGCCGGTGCTCGGCATCTGCAACGGCTTCCAGATCCTGTGCGAGGCCCACCTGCTGCCCGGCGCGCTGACCAGGAACGCGGGCCTGCGCTTCCTGCACGCCGACGTCACGGCTGACCGTGCTCAGCACCGGCACCGCCTGGACGTCGCGGTTCAGCCCCGGCCAGCAGATCACGGTGCCGGTCAAGAACGGCGAGGGCGCCTACGCGCCGACGAGGCCACGCTGGACGAGCTGGAGCGCGCCGGCCGGGTGGTCGTCCGCTACACCGACGGCGCGCCCAACGGCTCGGCCCGCGACATCGCGGGCATCTGCAACGCCGACGGCAATGTCGTCGGGCTGATGCCGCACCCGGAGCACGCGATCGACCCGCTGACCGGCCCCAGCGACGAGGGCCTGCCCTTCTTCACCTCGGTGGTCAGCGCCTTCGCGGGAGGCCGGCCAGTGAGCAACGCGGACACCGTCGAGGCCGCCGCCGCGTCTCCCGAGGTCTCCGCAGCCGTATAAAGAACTGGGCCTGACCGCGGATGAGTACCAGAAGATCCGCGACATCCTCGGCCGCCGCCCGACCGCGGCCGAGCTCGCGCTCTACTCGGTGATGTGGAGCTGAGCACTGCTCCTACAAGTCCTCCAAGGTGCACCTGCGCAACCTCGCGCCCACCGCCGCCCAGTCCGGTCACCTGCTCGCGGGCATCGGCGCCAACGCGGGCGTGGTCGACATCGGGCAGGGCTATGCGGTCACCTTCAAGATCGAGAGCCATAACCACCCGTCGTTCGTCGAGCCGCACCAGGGCGCGGCGACCGGCGTCGGCGGCATCGTGCGGGACATCCTGGCCATGGGCGCCCGGCCGGTCGCGGTGATGGACGCGCTCCGCTTCGGGCCCGCCGACGCGCACGACACCGCCCGGGTGCTGCCCGGCGTCGTCTCCGGCATCTCCTTCTACGGCAACTGCCTCGGCCTGCCGAATATCGGCGGCGAGCTCGCCTTCGATCCCTGCTACGCCGGCAACCCGCTGGTCAACGCGCTGTGCGTGGGGCTCATGCGGCACGACGACCTGAAGTCGGCGGTCGGCCAGCGGCACCGGCAACAAGGTCGTCCTGTTCGGCTCGCGGACCGGCCCGGACGGCGTCGGCGGCGCCTCGGTGCTGGCCAGCGCGACGTTCGGCGACGAAGGCGGAAGTCGGCCAAGCGGCCGTCGGTGCAGGTCGGCGACCCGTTCATGGAGAAGCTGCTCGTCGAGTGCTGCCTTGAGCTGTACGCGGCCGGACCTGGTCGAGGGCATCCAGGACCTCGGGCGCGGCCGGGGTCGCCTGCGCGACAACCGAGCTGGCCGCGGGCGGGGACGGCGGCATGTTCGTGGACATGGACGCCATCCCGCTGCGCGACCCGAACCTGACGCCGGCCGAGATCCTGATGAGCGAGTCGCAGGAACGGATGATGGCGGTGGTCCGGCCGGACGCGTCGCCGCGTTCCTCGCCATCTGCCGCAAGTGGGACGTCGAGGCGACGGTCATCGGCGAGGTCACCGGTGACGGGCTGCTCACCATGACCTGGCGCGGCGGCACCGTCGTCCAGCATCCCGCCCGCGGACCGCCGCCGACGGCCCGGTCTACCAGCGGCCGCTGGCCCGCCCGGACGACCTCGACGCGCCTGGCGGCGAGCGGGCCCGGAGCGAGCTGCCGCGGCCGTCCGGCGGCCCCGCGCTGCGCGACACCCTGCTGCAGCTGCTCGGCTCGCCCGGGCTGGCCGACAAGCGCTGGGTCACCCAGCAGTACGACAGCCTGGTGCGCGGCAACACGGTGCTCGCCATGCCGGAAGACGGCGGGCTGGTCCGGGTGGCCGAGGAGACCGGCCTCGGGCATCGCGCTGGCCACCGACGGCAACGGCCGGTACTGCACGCTCGACCCGTACCAGGGCACCCAGCTCGCGCTCGCCGAGGCCTACCGGAACGTCGCGATGACCGGCGCCGTTCCCGCTCGCGGTGACCAACTGCCTCAACTTCGGCTCGCCGGAGGACCCGGCCGTCATGTGGCAGCTCGCCGAGGCGGTCCGCGGCCTCGCCGACGGCTGCAAGACCCTCGGCATCCCGGTCACCGGCGGCAACGTCAGCCTGTACAACCAGACCGGCGCGACCGCCATCTACCCGACGCCGGTCATCGGCGTGCTCGGCGTGCACGACGACGTCCGCCGCCGGCTCGGCGCCGGCTTCGACCGTCCGACGGCGCCGAGGTCGTGCTGCTCGGCACGACCCGCGGCGAGTTCGGCGGGTCCGCGTGGGCCGAGGTCGCCCACCAGCACCTGGGCGGCCGCCCGCCCGCCGTCGACCTTGACGCCGAACGCAGCGCTGGCCGCCCTGATCGTCGCCGCCGCGGCCGAGCGCGGGCTGCTGGCCAGCGCGCATGACCTTTCCGACGGCGGCCTGGCGATCGCGCTGGCCGAGGCGTGCCTGCACGGCGGCCGCGGCTGCGCCGTCACGCTGCGCCCTGTCAGCCAAGACGGCGACCCGTTCACCGCCCTGTTCAGCGAGTCGGCCGGCCGGGCGCTCGTCTCGGTCGTACCCGGCCGCGAGACGGAGTTCGCCGCGCTGTGCGCTGAGCATGCCGTCCCGGCCACCGTCCTCGGGACGGCCGGCGGGGACGCGCTGAGCATCGAGTCGGCCTTCGAGGTTCCCCTGGCGGAGCTCGAGCGCGCCTGGACCGGCACGCTTCCGGCCATCTTCGGCTCCTAGTGATCGCCGTGCCGCGGATAAGCCGGGTCCGGACGGCGAGGCCAGCGTCGCCGCTGTCGGCGCCGCGCTCGAGGCGGGGACGGAGCCGGAACGGGCCATCGCTCCGGTCGGCCGCCCGCTTCCTGTTGCATCGGCTGGCCAGTGCCAGCCCGGGACGTTCGGTGGAAATCAGAGTGGTGGCAGTCGCGGCGGTGCAGGCGGTCGCGGGCCCCCGCCACACGCGCGGCACCCCGCCGAACGTGGTGGAGACCGACGCGCTGACCTGGTTCCGCTGGCGACCGGGCGGCTCGGCTGGGACGCGGCGGTGCGGTCGGGGGCGGTCCGGGCGAGCGGCGCGCGGTCGGATCTGTCGGCGTTTCTTCCGCTGACCTGACCAAATAGACTGGGCCTCGTGGCTAAGCCAGACGGGCGCCTGACGCATGACCTAGATCCCGACGACCGCCCGCCGAGGGACGCCTGTGGCGTCTTCGGAGTCTGGTCTCCGGGCGAGGATGTCGCCAAGCTCGCCTACTACGGACTGCACGCCCTGCAGCACCGGGGGCAGGAGTCGGCGGGCATCGCCTGCAGTGACGGGCGCCGGATCGTGGTCCACAAGGAGATGGGCCTGGTCGCCCAGGTCTTCGACGAGCCCTCGCTGACCGCGCTGCGCGGTGACATCGCCGTCGCCCACTGCCGCTACTCGACCACCGGCGCGCCGGTCTGGGCTAACGCCCAGCCGACCTTCCGCTCGACCCCGCCCGTGTCGATCGCGCTGGGGCACAACGGCAACCTGACCAACACCCGCGAGCTGGCCGCGATGCTGCCGCCGGAAAGCGGCTTCGCCGGCTTGCAAGCGACCTCCGACACCGACGTGCTGACCGAGCTGATCGCCAGCGGGGCCGACGGCGCCGGCGAGGACACCCTCGAGGACGCCGCCGCCCGCATCCTGCCGCTGGTGCGCGGCGCCTACTCGCTTGTCTTCATCGACGAGCACACGCTCTACGCGGCGCGCGACCCGCAGGGGTTCCGGCCGCTGGTGATCGGGAAGCTGGCCAGCGGCTGGGTGGTCGCGAGCGAGACCGCGGCGCTCGACATCGTCGGCGCCGCCTTCGTCCGCGAGGTCGAGCCGGGCGAGCTGATCACGCTCGACGAGCGGGGCGTGCGGTCGCGGCGGTTCGCGCCCGCCGAGCCCAAGGTGTGCCTGTTCGAGTACGTCTACCTGGCCCGGCCCGACACCACGATCGGCGGCCGCGGGCTGCACGCCACCCGGGTGGAGATCGGCCGGCGGCTCGCGGCCGAGTACCCGGCGTGGCCGACCTGGTCATCCCGGTGCCCGAGTCGGGCACGCCCGCCGCGATCGGCTACGCCGAGGCCAGCGGCATCCCCTACGGACAGGGCCTGGTGAAGAACTCCTATGTCGGGCGGACCTTCATCCAGCCGAGCCAGACCATCAGCCAGCTCGGCATCAGGCTGAAGCTCAACCCGCTGCGCGACGTGATCGCCGGCCGCAGGATCGTGGTGGTCGACGACTCGATCGTGCGCGGGAACACGCAGCAGGCCAATCGTGGCGATGCTGCGCGAGGCGGGCGCGCTCGAGGTGCACGTGCGGATCGCCTCGCCGCCGGTGAAGTGGCCGTGTTTCTACGGCATCGACTTCGCTACCCGTGACGAGCTGCTCGCCGGCCACTGCTCGGTGGAGGAGATCCGCGTCGGCTATCGGCGCCGACACGCTCGGCTACGTGTCCCTCGACGCCCTGGTGGCGGCCACCGAGCAGCCCCCGCAGTCGCTGTGCCGGGCCTGCTTCGACGGGCACTACCCGGTGCCAGTCCCGGAAAGTGAACGCGGCAAGGGCGTGCTCGAGCCAGTGACGAGCGCCTGATCTGGCCGCGGCATGCTGACGCCCACAGCAACGCTGTTGCATCGAACGGCGCTGGCACCATCGACCGGACCTGGCACCGTCGACGCCAGTAGGTAGGCTCACGCCCCGTGACGGCCCGCGTACTCATGCGGCGGACGCGACCTCAGGACTAACGGCCGGCTGGCGCCGAGGGGCCTAGCGGCCTGAACGGGACCAGTCGTCCTCGTCGTCGTCCTCTTCGTCCTCGTCTTCGGCGAGAGAGTCCTCGTCGTCGTCGTACTCGTCGCATACGGGTCGTCGTGGTCGGCGCTCTGCGCTTCCGTTCCGACGCCCAGCTCCTGCCGCAGCCGGTTAAGGTCCGTGCCGCCGCCGTTGTACTTGAGCTGGCGAGCAACCTTAACCTGCTTGGCCTTAGCTCGGCCGCGCCCCATTGGCTCGACCCCCTCGAACGTCAGGAGCCGTGCGGCCCCACGATGCCTCTGTCGCTGGCTCGCATGCGGCACCTCTGTGACACACACAGAACCGCCGTAGATCCCCCTCGGGGACCTCGGCGCTCGCCAGCTTCCGTACAGGTACAACCGTACCCGGTTTGCGGCCCTGATGACTACGCCGATTGGCTCTCGCTGTCTGCGCTTGCACCCGATCCGGTCGCCCCCGGCACCCGCTGTGAGCCTGGGTGGAGCGCGGCATCGCGCCTGTGATGCGGGCCATCCTGCGGGGTTGACCGGGGGTGCCTGTCGGCAGATCGTGGTGAAGAAAGAGAAGTGTGCGGTTATATCACGATTCAGTCATGGTAGATTACACTCAGTGTCTAGGGGGCTACAGCGGCGGAGTCTGGCGCTCTCCGCCGCGGGGGCTTGGCTGAGCTGCGGGGAAGCAGCAACGCGCGGGGCAGTTTTTCCGAATCTGGCCCGATGCGACGATAAGTATCGCTAGAATCACTGACAGTGACAGTCGCTAGCGGCGACAACGGGGCGCATCTAGAGACAGAAACTATGCAGATAGTTGTCGACTAGTCACCGCTGGTGATGGCAAGATGGACCCAGTAGACCATATGGGGATATCAACGACAAGCTCCTCACGGAGCACCAAGGCCACAATCAACAATACGAGGATCGCTACACCGATCCAGGAGGAGAGGCCGCACCAATGTCCGCACGTACTCCAGAGGCTGAGCCGCTGCTGACGCCCGCCGAGGTCGCCACGATGTTCCGTGTCGACCCGAAGACGGTCACGCGGTGGGCGAAGGCCGGGAAACTGACGTCGATCCGCACGCTGGGGGGGCACCGGCGTTACCGGGAGACCGAGGTTCGTGCCCTGCTCGCGGGCATCCCGCAGCAGCGTTCCGAGTAACGTCCGCCTGTGAGCTGGGCAAGGAGGACGGCACGCGACTTGGTGCCGTCGCCCATGCTTATCGGCGGAGCTCGTCCGGCAGGGCTGGGGGGAACGGTCCCAGCGGGCGAGGGCAGTTCGCGCGAGTGATCTTGACGGGGTGGGTCTTGACGCTGGCGCAGGCGGCACTCGCCGCGCTGGGACCAGTCCGGTTTCGCCAGCCGGACGAATAACTTCGTTAGGGGGATCGCACGATGCGTGATCCAGAGCTGGTCGCACGTGCACAGCATGCGGCCGCGCGCCTGGAATCGGCCTGGGAGCGCTGGAGAGCGCTCCAAGGCATCGGGGAGACGCCGGCCCAGCCGGTCGTCGGGTACGTGGGATACGCGCTCAAGGAGCCATGGGGCCAGCCACGGGCCGTCATCGGGTTCAGCGCCGATGAGGCGGAGCGGCTCGCGGAATTCCTTGAGCGGGGCAGCGGTGACTACGGGGCCGTTGACCGTAACGCCCTCGACCGGGGATGACCGACCGCAGCGCGCGCGAGCACGTGCTCGACCGCCGGGCGGCCGACCGCAGCCGGGAAGCCGCCCCGCGGCACGTTCCGGACCAGCCGGAGCCCAGCTGCTGGCCACGCCAGTGGTGAAGCCCGACGTAATGGCCGTAACGAGCCAGTTATCGGGTTCCCAGCTTGGCCACAGGTTCCTGCAAGGAAGCGGTGCCAGACTGGTACCACAAGAGCCGGTCTAACAGTAAAGGCCCTTGTCACAGTCGTCTGGGCTCGGGACGGCCAGGCCCCGGCCCGAGCCCAGACTCTGAAACTTTCCGGGAAGCGACCGCCCGCACCCCGCAGGTAAAGCGGCGGCCCGCGGGCCCGCTCTCAGGACATCTCCTGAGCGGGCCGCGGGCCGCTGCGTTGTGCCGGTTAGGCCCTTGCGGCCGGAGGCGAAACCGGCGGCACCGCCACGGTGCAGTACATGCAGCGGGTCGCCGCGATCGGGATCGTGCTGAGGCACTCGGGGCAGTCCCGGGTCGTGATCGCGGCCGCCTTGGTGAAGCGGGCGGTGATCTTCGCCATCGGCGCGACGACCAGGTAGTAGACCACCGCGGCCATGATCAGGAACGTGATCACCGCGTTGATGAACGAGCCGTACTTGAACTGCTCTTGTTCACGGTGAAGTCAGGTTGCTGAAGTTTGGCTTCCCGCCGATCGCCGCGATCAGCGGGGTGATGATGTCGGCCACGAACGCGGTGACCACGGCGGTGAAGGCGGTACCGATGACGACGGCGACCGCCAGGTCGACCACATTGCCGCGGGAGATGAAATCCCGGAAACCCTTCACGTGCATTCCCCTTCGTCGATGTAACAGCAGGCCGCCCCCGGCCAACCCAGCCGGCGCGGCCGAAGTGGGTGTTACCGGAACATTCCCGGCGTGGAGGACTTACTACACGGGACGAAGATACCGATGGCAAGGCGGGGAAACCACCTCATCAGGGATAACGCGGCCTGTTCGCGCCATGATGGAATTCATCTCACAAGCAGCAGCAGGCGCTGTTCAGCGCCCGGGAGTCCTGGCCGGTGACTCGCCGCGCACGTGGGGCAGCCGCGCGGGGGCAGGGGCCGGGATCAGGGCGGGTGCCGCGAGCAGGAGGACGGCACCGCGGAACCGCAGTCGCAGAGGAGCCGGTTATGGGGTTGTGGGACAAGCGGGACGACATGATCGTCCACCAGGCTGATCCGTATAACGCGGAGCCGCCCCGCGCTGCGCTGGCGGACCTGATGCTTACCCCGGTCGACTCGTTCTACGGCCGCAATCACGGCCCGATTCCGCTCATCCACCCGTACGCATGGCGGCTGCAAGTCGGCGGCCTGGTCGAACTCGACCTGGAGCTGTCGCTGGACGACTTGCAGAGCCGGTTCGCGCCGCGGACGCTCACTGCCACCCTGCAGTGCGCGGGCAATCGCCGCTCCGGTCTGATCAAGGTGCGGGACATCCCCGGCGAAGCACCGTGGGGACCTGGTGCGACATCCACCGCCGAGTGGACGGGGGTGAGCCTGGCCGAGGTCCTCCGTGCGGCCCGGCCGCGCCCGGAAGCGACCCATGTGGCGTTCGACGCGCCGGATATCTCCCAGATCCCGGAACCGCCCCAGTCCTACGGCGGCTCGGTTCCCCGCAGCAAGGCGCTGGGCGGGGAGGTGCTCCTGGCCTGGGAGATGAACGGCCAGCCGCTTCCTGCCGTGCACGGCGGTCCGGTCCGGGTGGTGGTTCCCGGGTACATCGGCGCGCGCAGTGTCAAGTGGGTCGAACGGGTCACCCTCACCGACCGTCCGTCCGGCAACTACTTCCAGGCCACCGCCTATCGGCTCCTTCCCGCAGACGCGGACCCGGCCCTCGCCGGGCCGGGCGACGGCCTGTCACTCGGCCCGATCGCCGTCAACGCCGACATCCTTCGCCCCGGCGACGGAGCAGTCGTTGCTGCCGGGGGTGCCGAGGTCACCGGGTATGCCTTCGCCGGAGATGACCGCGGAATCGCCCGGGTTGACGTCTCCACTGACGGCGGGCGGAGCTGGCGTCAGGCTGACCTGGGCGAGGACCCTGGTCCCTGGGCGTGGCGCCAGTGGCACGCGGTCATCGACATCCCCGTCGGCCCGGCGGAGATCATCGCACGGGCCTGGGACACGTCCGCCGCCGCGCAGCCCGAGTCGCCCGCTCACCTCTGGAACCCGAAGGGGTACGTCAACAACTCCTGGGCGCGCGTTCAGGTAACTGCCCTGTAGCCCGCCGCTAGCCGCGCCTTCCCGTCCCACCGCCCTGGCCATCCCAGCGCGCCGGGCATAACGTGAGGAGACGCTAGCCGCAGGAGGCTGCTGATGACACTGACGCCCTGGAGCGAGATGCCGGCGACCGGCCTCGCGCCTGTCATGCGGCTGGGCGGTGTGCTGCTCCCGCTCGTCGGCCGGGCGCGGGTCTACGCGTGCGGGATCACTCCTTACGACGTGACGCACCTGGGGCACGCCGCGACGTTCGTCTGGACGGATACATTGTGCCGGGTGCTGCACGCGGGCGGCGCTGAGGTGATCTTGTGCCGCAACGTGACCGACGTCGACGACGTGCTGCTGGCCGCGGCCGGACGTGCGGGTGAGCCCTATGACCGGTTCGCCGCTATCCAGCAGTTCTATTTCGAGCGGGACATGGTTGCCCTCGGCGTCGGCCGGCCGTCGCTGGAGCCGCGGGCGCACGCTTACATCGGGCAGTTCATCGCGCTAGCCGCGGGGCTGCTGGCGCAGGGCGCTGCTTACGAGCGGGACGGCCGGGTGTACTTCCGCGGCGCGGCGGCCGCGCGCCAGGCCGTGCCGGATGAGGCGGCGGCGCTCCAGCTAGCCGACGAGTACGGTGATCGCCCGGACGACCAGCGCAAGGACGACCCCTTCGACGTCGCCGTCTGGCAGTCAGCGCAGCCGGGTGAGCCCGCCTGGGAGAGCCCGTGGGGACCAGGGCGCCCGGGCTGGCATGCCGAGTGCGCGGCGATGGCCCTGCACGCCTTCGGCCCGGCGATCGACGTGCAGGCCGGCGGGGGCGACCTGCTCTTCCCGCACCACGCGTACCAGGCGGCAATGGCGGAAGCGTTCACCGGCGTGACGCCGTTCGCCCGGGCTTCGATGAACGCGGGAGTCGTCCGCATAGCCGGCGAGAAGATGGCCAAATCGACCGGCAACCTGGTCCTTGTCAGCAAGATCCTGGCGGAGTACCCGGCGGCCGCGGTGCGCCTGCTGATCCTGAACCGCCGCTGGGACCAGGACTGGGATTACGACCGCGCCGGGCTGGAAGAGGCGGCGGCCCAGCTGGAACGGCTGCAGGCGGCCGCCGGCCGGCCGGACCGGGCCTCTGCCGGCCATGCGGGGAGCCCGTCGGCGGCCGTCCGGGCCGCGCTGGCGGACAATCTGAACGTTCCCGGCGCACTGGAGATTGCCGAGGAAGCGGGCGGTTCCGCCGCCCGCAGCACCGGGTCCCTGCTCGGACTTTGGTAGCTGGTCCGGGTGGCACGCGCCGCCCGGCCGACGCCATGCGGGGTCTGCTGGGCGCGCCCCACGCAGTGAACAGGTGACGGCGGGCGCGGCTTTCACTGGGACACGGACAGTCCGGCCGAGCTGGCCGCCTGGTACCGGCCGAATCGAGGGACCCGGCCAGCCGGGGTCCTGGGCCAGCCGGGGGACCGGCTGGGTGCCTTCGCGGCTGAGTTCGACCGCGCGCTGACAACTCCGGCGGATGCGTGCGGGCACGGGGACATGCTTCCAGGCGGCCGGGGCCACCTCAGGCCGGTGTGCCCGGAAACGGGAAAGTCGCAGTTCAGCAGGCCTATTCGGGCGAACTGCACCCAATTGTTATGAACGGATCCTGCCCGGGGTCTTGCGTTCCGTCTATCGATCGATAGGCTCTGGTGAATGCAGTTGCATCCCCAGAGGAGGTAGCGGTGGTGCATCCGGCCTCGCGCCCGCGCAACCGCGCTAGTGGGTGCGCAACGCCAGTGCTTTGGCAGGTCGCGCACTATGAGGCCCGCGAAGATCGGCGCCGTCCAAGGGACCGAGCCGCCGCGAGATCCGGCCACGCAGGCCGTTGGCAGGGTGGCGCCTCGCAGACGTCGCGCGATAGGAGCAAGGCGACCCGCGGACATTATTGTCGCCGGGGTACGGAGTCCGAGGTGAAGTCGTGACGCGGGGAATGGCTCAGGAACAGCAAGGGCAGGCCGGTGTCACGCTCGAAGTCGTCCCTTTGCGGCACCCCTGGCGCTGGGTTGCGGCGGCGGTTCTTCTCGTCGGTCTCGCGGGGTTGATGTGGTCGTTCGCCAAGAACAACAACTTCGCCTGGTCGACCGTCCTTCACTACCTCTTCTCGTCCCTGATCCTGCACGGCGTTGTGGTCACCCTGTACCTCACGGTAGTGGCCATGGTCATCGGCGTTCTGGGCGGCACCATTGTGGCGACGATGAGGGCGTCGGCAAATCCCGTGGTCTCAACTGTGGCGCGCGCGTACGTCTGGTTCTTCCGCGGAACGCCGATTCTCATTCAGATTATCTTCTGGGGCTATTTCGGAGCCCTCTACCCCAGGTTCATGCTGGGGGTGCCTTTCACCCACATCACATGGTTCTCGACACAAAGCAGCACCCTGATTTCGCCCACGCTAGCGGCAATTCTATCCCTAGGGATGAACGAGATCGCCTACTCGTCCGAAATCGTCCGGGGCGGAATCGCTGGCGTGTCGAAAGGGCAGCACGAAGCCGCTTATTCGCTAGGCCTTACGCCCACCGTAACCACCCGCAAGATTGTCCTTCCGCAGGCGATGAGAATCATCATCCCGCCTATGGGCAACGAAGTACTAACGATGCTCAAGGAAACGTCACTCGTATCGGTCATCGCCGGCCGCGACCTGATGACCGCGACGCAACAGATCTACTCGCAGAATTACCAAGTCATTCCCCTACTGATTGTGGCCAGTCTGTGGTACCTCTTCCTTACGACCGTTCTATCCGTCCCGCAGCGACACCTCGAGCGGCGCTTCGGGCGTGGGGCCACCCAGTTGTCGGGTGACTCGGGCCTGGCGCGGATGTTCGTTGGTGGATGGACGTCGAAGTTCGGGACACGATCGTGAGCCGCTCCGCGGGCCCGAGCGACGGCCCGATTGTCGAGATAGCAGATGTCCACAAGAGCTTTGGCGCCCTTGAGGTGCTAAAGGGTATCAGTTTCAACGTCCTTGCAGGCCAGGTTGTGTGCCTCCTGGGACCAAGCGGATCTGGCAAGTCGACTCTCTTGAGGTGTATTAACCATCTCGAGACAATCGATTCTGGCTCGATCGCCGTCGACGGTGAATATGTCGGTTACCGAAGAATAGGTAACAAACTTCACGAGGTGAAAGGTCAGGTGGTCGCCCAGCAGCGATCTCGGATCGGCATGGTCTTCCAGCAGTTCAATCTGTTTCCCCATCTCACGGTGCTCGACAATATAAGCCTGGCGCCGGTCATGGTTCATAAGGTGCCGAAGGCCGAAGCAGCGGAGCGGGCACGGCATCTGCTCGCGGATGTCGGTCTGCAAGATAAGGCGGCCGCATATCCCCTTCAATTGTCCGGAGGGCAGCAACAGAGGGTCGCTATCGCGCGCGCCCTTGCGATGGATCCCGCTGTTCTGCTGTTTGACGAGCCGACCAGCGCTCTGGACCCAGAGCTGGTGGGGGACGTCCTTGCGGTCATGAAGCGGCTAGCAGAGACGGGGATGACCATGATCGTCGTTACGCACGAGATCGGATTCGCTCGGGAGGTCGCCGACGAGGTCATCTTCATGGACAACGGGGCGGTGGTTGAGATGGGCTCCCCCGGGGCGGTGCTAGACCGACCAGCGCATCAGCGCACACGTGCGTTCTTGTCGCGTGTGCACTAGCAGAACACAATCCGGACACTCTGGTTGAGAGAGGGAAGCGTGTCAGACGTACTCGTCCTCAAGAACGCACTGGTCGTGGACGGCACAGATGCGCAGCCGCGAGAGGGCGCCACCATTGTGGTATCCGGCGATCGCATCGAGGAGATCACTGAAGGGGGTGGACGCGCTCCTGCCGACAGCCGCGTCATCGATTGTGCGGGGGCAGCCGTCATCCCGGGCCTCATCGACGCCCATGTCCACATCGGCGCGACAGACGTGGACTTCGGCACGCAGCACCGACGCAAGCCCGGCAGCCTGATCGCCCTGGAGATGGCGGATCGGCTCCGTCACCTGCTCGCAAGGGGCTACACCACGGTTCGCGACTGCGGAGGGGCGGACTGGGGGTTCAAGCAGGCAGTTGCCAGCGGTCTGGCGGCCGGCCCCGACTTGGTGATCTGTGGCGCAATTCTTAGTCAGACGGGCGGGCATGGAGACATGCGTCAACGCGCTGAGCTCGATGACGCCCTGTGCAGGCACCCGAGCTTCGGGATGGTATTCGCCATCGCTGATGGAGAGGCGGAAGTACGGCGAGCGGTCCGTGAGCAGATCCGGCGCGGCGCCGATT
This sequence comes from uncultured Actinomycetota bacterium, assembly GCA_963795335.1. Lineage (GTDB taxonomy): Bacteria > Actinomycetota > Actinomycetes > Streptosporangiales > Streptosporangiaceae > Trebonia. Next base: position 11,862 of record CAWCHI010000018.1, on the reverse strand, counting down.
TCATCAAGGTGATGGCCAGCGGCGGCGCAGCCTCGCCAACCGACAAACTGGACTGTGCGCAGTACTCGCCGGACGAGCTTGCCTTGATCGTGGAGGAGGCCGCGCGCGCTGACACATACGTCGCGGCGCACGCTCTGCCCAAAGTGGCGATCCTCCAGGCTATCCGCGCGGGGGCCCGGACGATCGAGCACGGGAACTTCCTCGACGACGAAACGGCAATCGAGATGGCCAGTCGAGGGTGCGCCCTAATCCCTACCGTCGCGACCTATGTCGAAGCCGCGAAGAATCCGAGCAAGTACTCCGACCCTCCCGAGGTGGTGGCCAAGATAGGCCGAGCTGCGGAAGGTGCACTGAAGGCCGTGGAGGCCGCCTACCGCGCAGGGGTGACTGTTGGCTCGGGGAGTGATCTGCTGGGCGACGAGATCGCATGGATCGGGCTCGAGCACCGGTACCGCAGTGACATCGTGGGCGCGGCTTCCACAATCCGCGCCGCCACTTCGGTCAACGCCCAGATCCTCGGCCTTAGCGACATCGGGGTAATCGAAGCAGGACGGCGAGCGGACCTGGTTGTCATCGCCGGAAACCCCCTTGACGACATCTCCCTGCTGGGAGACCCGGCCAAGGTGGTGGCCGTCATCAAATCCGGGCAAATTGTTGTCTCCTCACCGTCCATGCTCGCCCACACGGGCTAGTTCAAGCGTCTTTACTCAACCAAGAGAGAGGGACACTGTGCGCACCACTACTAGGGGCATGCGAAGCCTCCTCGTCGGGGGAGTCGCCATCGCCTTGATGGCGGCCGGCTGCAGCAGCACCGCCAGCAGCAGCAGCACCGCCAGCAGCAGTGCATCTTCCCCGGCGTCGCCCGGAGCAGCCACCACCGCGAAGCAGACCACTGTCAACGGGATTGACGTCGCCGAGAACCCGGCGTCAGCGAAGCTGCTACCTAGCGGGTACGCCTCCATACGGATCGTGACCTCAGCCCCGTTCCCGCCCTTCGAGGAGTTCACGACGAACAACCAGCTAGAGGGCCTGGACATCGATACAGGGAACGCATTGGCCGCTGCGCTCGGGACCAAGGCGGTGTTCTCCTCTCTTGACTTCAACGGCGTCATTCCTGCACTCGAGGCAGGCAAGTACGATCTGCTACTTGCTGACACCGGCGACAATGCGGCACGCGCCAACGCGCTGAACTTCGTGGAATACTCGCTACAAGGTGAGGTTCTGGTCGTGCAAGCGGGTAACCCTTCCCACATCACCAGCCTGAAGTCGATGTGCGGCCTGACCCTGTCGGTTGAAAGCGGTGACGCCCCAGCCGGGTTCTTCGACCCGGTCCAAAGTTACTGCTCTTCCCAGGGGAAGGCCCCCATGGCAATCAAGTCCCTCCCGACGACAGCCGACGCGCTTCTCGCGCTCAAGAGCGGTAGCGCCCAGGCACAATTCGTGGGAGTCGGGGCCGCACCCGCTCTAGCCAGTCAGGTGCACGGCGCTGTCCAGGTTATCAACGTCCCCGGAATGACCGGTGGATATGCCGCTCTTTATGTCGGGGTGGGTCTCCCCAAGTCTTCGACATTGCTGCCAGCAGTGGAGTCCGGCATGAAATACCTGCTGACACACGGAATCCTCCTCAAGCTATTCGACAAATATGGCCTCTCGGACACGCTCATTCCCAGTATCGAGGTCAACGCCATCAGTTCCGGAGGACAGGGCCTGTCACTTGGGTAGCGGAGGCGCCGCACCTGGCGAAGACGAGAGGGAGGAAGGGCCGGTCGAAAGGCCCATCGTCTCTGCCGGACGTCGCCTGACCCCCTCCACCTGGCCGCGCGGGGCGCGCCTCGCCGTTGCCATCTCGGTGGACCTGGACTACGACACCCCCTGGATCGGTCCCTCCGGCTCGAGCACCTCCGTCTTGTCCGCTGCGGACTACGGTGCTCGACGGGGGATTCCCCGGATCCTCGACCTGCTCGATGACAGCAGTATCCGTGGCACTTTCTTTTGCACCGGCCTCGGGGCCCTTAGCCACCCCGAGCAGGTAAAAGAGATCAGTGGCCGAGGACATGAAGTCGCACTCCACGGGTGGACTCACGACAGGCCGTCGCAACTATCCCCACGCACTGAGATGGACCACCTGAGCCGCTCTGTCGAGTCCATCGAACGGATCACTGGCATCAGGCCAGTCGGCCTGCGCAGCCCCTCCTTCGACGCCACCGGAACCACGATCCAGCTCGCAGCGGATGCAGGACTGCTCTATGACTCGTCGCTTATGGCTGACGACGAGCCATACGAACTGCTGCTCGACGGCTGCCCAACAGGGCTTGTCGAAGTGCCTGTGGACTGGATCCGGGACGATGCCACCTTCCTGTCCATGGACCGCTGGAGTCCGATCCGCCCCGTGGGCGATCCCGAGGCTGTCATCCGGTCATGGGCAGCCGAGTACGACGCGGCCGAGGAGGAGGGGGGTCTCTTCCAACTGACCGTGCACCCCGACCTCATCGGACACAGATCCCGCATTGCGGCCTTGCGCACCATCTGCCAGACGATCAAAACAAGTACGTCCGTGTGGGCCGCCACCCACGCAGACGTTGCCTCCTACTGCCGAGCGGGGACGGGACGATGACGTCTAGCGACGGGCTGGACTGGATGCGCCAAGTGCCCGCCGCCAGCCCCGCCCTTCTCCGGCATCTACACGGCGAGGCTGCCCGCTATGCCAGGTCAGCTGCGCGCTTGCGACCAATGCAGGAGTCACTGATCGCTTCCTCGGCTCTACGCCAGCCGGCCGCCGAACGCGGACCCGCGTGGTCAGTGGGCGCTTATACCTACTGGTACGAGGGCCGGCAGGACCGGGAATTCTGCACGCTCCGCCGACAAGGCAAAGACAGCGACCCCACCGACATCCTCGACCTCAATTTGCTAGCTGGAGACAGCCCCTACGTCCGACTCGGGGTCTGTGACCCCAGCCCCGATGGCACTCTCTTGGCGTATTCGGTCGACACCTTGGGTGACGAGAGCTACGAGCTGCGCTTTCGGAGTGTTCCGGACGGGGCCGAAGGTGAAAAGGGCCGCCCGCGCAGCTACTACGGAGGTGCCTGGGACCTCAGCGGCACTCACTACTTTTATGTTACTCACGATGAAGCTTACCGACCGTACCAGGTATGGCGATATACCGTCGGGGCCTACGCGGACACCGATGAACTCTATCTAGAGGAGCAAGATCCCCAGTTTCATATCACTACCTACATGACCGAGACCCACCTAGTCATCTCCGCAGCATCCAGGACGACTTCCCAAGAGTGGATCGTCGACCTTGCGAACAGCGATCAGCCGCCACGTGATGCGACGGGCCGGACCACGGGCGTGATACATGCGGTCACCCCCATCCCAGGCATCGCTGAGGACGAATTGCTGATCGTCACCAATGCTAGTGCTGCGACAGACTTCAGGCTTGCCCATGGGCGTATCGGCCAGCCTGTCGAGGACTGGGCGACCCTGTTGCCGACGGTGCCCGGACGGCGGCTTCATCGGGCGACCCTCGTATCAGGTCATGTGGTCGTGCAATGCCGCCGTGACATCTCCCCCCGGCTGATCACATTCCCCTGGGGAAGCCCTGACGTCGCTCGGGAGATCAGTCCCGATGTGCCACAGGGAACGCTCCGCATGGTTTCCGCTGCCGGTCTGGAACCGGACGAGATTGCTATTGAGACCGAGTCCTATCTGGACCCCAAAAGAGTCGAGTCCGTCTCCCTGTCGGAGGACCGGAGACGGACTCTGTGGACCCGCACCATCGACAGCTATGAGCGGTCACGCTTCGTCAGCCAGGTCCTTGACTGCACGGTCCGGGACGGCACCACCGTCCCCGTAACTCTCGTTCGTCACAGCGGCACCGCGCTCGATAGAACCGCACCCTGCCTGCTCTACGGATACGGCGCCTGGGAGACGGTGATTGAGCCCGCCTTCGATCCTGGGCTCATCGCTCTTCTCGAGCACGGCGTTGTGTTCGCACACGCACACGTGCGCGGTGGAGGCGAACTCGGACGGGAGTGGTGGCAGGCGGGCAGCATGAGCAAAAAGGAAAACTCCGTCTTCGACTACATCGATGTGGCCGAGTGGCTCGGCCAGAACTGGGTGGATCCTTGGCGAATAGTCGCGCGCGGGCGTTCGGCGGGAGGCCTGCTGGTAGGCGCGGCCTACTCGCTGAGCCCTGCAACCTGGGCAGGGGTTATAGCAGAAGTGCCCTTCGTCGACCCCGTGACGACCATGCTGGATGCTGATGCGCCACTCGTGGCTGTCGAGCGCGAAGAATGGGGGGACCCTCGGAGGTCGGAGGACCGCGAATGGATGCTGCGGTGGTCGCCGTGTGACAACCTCCCCCCTCGGCCCGTGAGGCCGCCTCTAATCGTGACATCCTTCGTGCACGACTCACGAGTCTCGGTCGCGGAGCCCGCACGCTGGGTCGAAGCATTGCGACAGACGGGGTCCGGCGATGACGACGTGATGTTCCGGGTTGAACTAGCGCAAGGTGCCCACGCAATTCCGCCAGGTCGCGGTAGCCAGCTCAGGTACATGTCAGAACTCTATGCGTGGGCTCTTGACCGTATGGGGTACTGATAGCCGGGCGATCGGGCTAAGTGTCAAAGACGCAAACGCTCACCCCGGAATGAGCGCTCGGATCACCACGAGGCTCACTGCCCGCGTGATAGCCTTGAGTCACGGCTTGCGCGGCGACTAGGGGTCGATGGGCTTGGTGTTCATCGCTGACTGTGTGAGGTCACCTGTTGACTGTTCCTAACTTGTCGCCGCGGTCGGTCAAGACCGCTGCAACGCGTGAGAGCATCATCGTCGAGGCGTCGAAGCTTTTTGCTATCCGCGGATACTTCGGAACGTCGACACGCGATATCGCAGACGCGGTTGGCGTAAGACAGCCCACAATATTTTTTCACTTCTCGAACAAGCAGGCGATCGTCGAGGAGTTGCTGCACTACAGCCTGGAAGCGCCAGTAGACGTAGCACACCGGCTTCTATCAGTCCAGGCATCCGGAGCCGCCCGCGTCTACCGGTACGTCTGGTTTGACACGCACCACCTGTTGAACTCGCCCTACGACCTGACGGGTGTCCACGGAGAGGACCTGATTGACCTTCCGGAGTTCGCCCAGTGGCGCAAGCTGGCTCAAAGACTCCGTAAGGATATCCAGGGACTTCTGCGGGAAGGGCAAAACGATGGGTCCCTTCGGAAGATGCACGTGCGTCTAACACAGCAACTCATATCCGGAATGAACCTGAACACCATGCGGATGGCCCACGCAGGTCGCCCCAGTCAGCGCGTGAACATACCTGCCTTTGTATCTGACTTCATTCTTCGTGCGACCCTTTCCGACGTGGAACTCCTCCCGCAAGTGGCAACTGAAGCGCTGGCCATAGAGATCTAGCCAGAAGTAAGCTCAGCGAAGGTAGCCGGTAGCATCTCTTCCAGGCCTGTCACGACCTTGACTTCCTGCCGTCGGCCACAGCGCCATCGCCCGGTGCGCTCCAATGCAGGTAGTCTCGCGCCGCCGCTTGCGCTTCTTCGGGCCGACCGGGCAGTGCCGCACAAGCGCCCGGTAAACCGCCGACCGGTCCGGCAGCGGCGCTGTCCCCACCCGCTCCAGCTCCAGCTCCAGCAAGATCCGCGACGGCCCCACCCCGGATGATCCCGCCGCAGGCCCACGACGCGGGCTCCACCTCAGCCGACATCTGAAGCGGGCACAACGCGGCCGCGACGACCGGTCCGCCAGCCCGCCCGCTGCATACCGGGCCAGCCACTCGTGCACCGTCTGCCGCGTCACTCCGTAACGGCGAGCCACCTCCGTGGCTGGCGCGCCCTCTTCCAGGACTTCTAGCACCGCCCGGTACCGCTGCTCCACGAACCGCAACCAGGGCAGGCCGCTGTCGCCCCTTGCAACGGTATAATTGCAGGTCAACTAGGGTGGGGCGCCAGGGGGTCGAACCCTGAACCAACGGATTAAAAGTCCGCTGCTCTGCCATTGAGCTAGCACCCCTTGGGGTGCCGACGTGGACACTCCCGAACGGAAGCGTACCGAAGGCACTCCCGATCAGGGTACTGGCAGGGGAATCCCTGATGACAAGACACAACTCGACTGGGCATCATCACTCATATGAATGACGACAACGGCAGCGGGGGCAAACGGCTGCTTCGGCGCCGGGACGGCCGGATGGTCGGCGGGGTCTGCGCCGGGCTTGCCGCGTACTCCGGGATCGACGTCAACCTGGTCCGGCTCGGGTTCGGCCTCTTCACCGTTTTCTACGGACTGGGCGCGCTGATTTACCTCATCGCCTGGGTGATCGTCCCGCAGCAGGGTGAGGACAGCTCGATCCTGGAGTCCTTCGTCCGCCGGCTTTGATGCCGGCTGCCGCCGTCGGCGTCGGGCGGCGGGGCGGCCGGAGGCGGTACCCTATGCTGTGTCAGTTCGACGGGGCTGGCGTGTTTGCCGCATCCCCGTCACGCGCCCCCATCGTCTAGTGGCCTAGGACACCGCCCTTTCAAGGCGGCGGCACGGGTTCGAATCCCGTTGGGGGTACTGATCAGGCGCCGCCGCGCCGGTTAACCACCCGCGCGGCCGGCGTTGACAGTGCCAGGCCGCCCGCCAGACCTTGCCCAGGTCCGGGCTCCACAGCGCCATCCCCGCCTTAGCGAGCGGTACCAGTGCAGCTGCGGCTGAGAGAGTCCCACAGGCCCCACATCGCATCGGGATGACTGCGCAGCGGCTCGGTGTCTTGGCCAGGTCCCCGCGATGCCGAGAATCAACAGGGTCAGCGCGATTGCGACCGCGCCGTCGGACAGCGTCCTCAGCCGGTCGGTGGTGCGGTCGTCCAGCTCTCCGATCGGTCCGGCGGCTCAGAGTTCCCGGGACTTCGATGGCCGCGTGCGACGGCGCGCCGCGAGCCGGCTGGCTACGGGTTCGTGAGGAGGGCGGCAGTAGCCAGATCTCGGTGGTAGCCTTTGCGAGGCGGTCGGGGATCCTGCGGTTACGGATCCAAGGTTGCCTCGTACCTCTCGGGGGTGTTTTGCGGACGCGGTAACCACACCGGGTCGGTGATATGCTCGTGCGAGCGAGGCGTCAAGCCTCATGCATGGTCCTGTAGAGCAGTCGGAGTGCTCGCCACCCTGTCAAGGTGGAGGTCGCGGGTTCAAATCCCGTCAGGACCGCAGCGGTTGGAGCCACTGCGCTGCAGCGCGCGCCTTGGTCAGGTAGCTCAGTTGGTACGAGCGTCCGCCTGAAAAGCGGAAGGTCGGCGGTTCGACCCCGCCCCTGACCACCAGATCAGAGGCCCTACAGGGCCTTTCGCGTTTCCGGGCGGGAGCCAAACAGGGAGCCAAAGAGTTACGCTCCTAGCTATGACGCACTCCACAGCGCGCCGCCGAGGGCATGGCGAGGACGCGATCTACTTCGACGCCGCCAAGAACAGGTACGTCGGTGCCGTCTCACTCGGCTTCGGGCCGGACGGGAAGCGGAACCGGCGCAAGGTCACCGGCCGCACCAAGGCCGAAGTCAGGGACAAGCTCAAGTCGCTGCATGCCGAGCTCGACCGCGGCCTGCGCACTTCTGCCACGTACGCCGTGCAGAAGGCGGTGGATGACTGGCTCGAGAGCGGCCTGCCCGGGCGGTCGGACCGCACCCGGTCCGTGTACCAGGAGGCCCTGACGCCTCTCATGGGGCAGATCGGCAACAAACCGCTCAGGGAACTGACCGCCGGGGACGTGCGCGCCGGGCTCGAGGCGCTCAGCGGTCGACTGTCGAGCCGGTACCTGCAGATCGCCAAGGCCTCGCTCGCCCGGGCGATCAGGTTCGCTGAGGCCCACGATCTCGTAGGGCGGAATGTGGCGACGCTGGTTGACCCGCCTAGGGGGGCGGTCGGGCGGCCCAGCCGGTCGCTGACGCTTGAGCAGTCGCTCTCGCTTCTTAACGCGGCCCATGAGTCGCGGCTTAACGCCTACATCGTGCTGAGCCTCACGGTCGGGATCCGCACCGAGGAGGCCAGGGAACTGCGCTGGGATCACGTCGACCTGGACGGCGACCCAGGTGCGGTCCGGCCGGTGCCGCCGTCGGTGGCCGTGTGGCGGTCGGTGCGGCAGGGGGGCGACACCAAGACGGCCAAGTCACGCCGGACACTCGCGCTTCCGCAAGCCGCAATCCAGGCTCTCAGGGAGCACCGCAGGCTGCAGGTGGAGGACCGGCTGGCGGCCGGCGCCCTGTGGGAGGATCACGGGCTCGTGTTCGCCTCGCTCGTTGGTTCCGCGCTGGATGCGTCCAAGGTCCGGCGCGAGTTCCGCAAGATCACCGAGTCTGCGGGCGTCAGTCAAATGAGACCATTTAGTCGCAACACCCAGCCCGACATCGAGGGCATAGAAACAGCGGCTACGGCAGAATTACCGGTACCGGGATCATCGAGTCACAACACCCAGCCCGACATCGAGGGCATAGAAACCCCCTGCGAGGAACGTTGCGTCGCCCTTTCTCAATGATGCCGTCGCAACACCCAGCCCGACATCGAGGGCATAGTCGTTTACGTGAGGACGTCGAGTCCGGAGACCTCGAGGCATCCGACGCTCTGCCCGCCTCCATCCTGGCCGCCGATTAAGGCTTGTCGGGCCGGTGGAGGACTGCCGTCACGTCACCCGCTGACTCGAGGGAGACCCGCTCGCTGCCGCGTGCACAGTCGTGCGGGTGACGACCCAACTGATGGCCCGGGCCCTGTGGTCCGGGCGCCGGGCCTGGCAAGTCGGATCTGATCGACGCGTTGGCGGTGGCGCACGCGGCGCTGCGCGACCCCGGCCTGCCCGCAGCACAGCTGGACGGCCCTTACCGGGGAGGTCAAGCTGCTGTCGGGTCACCGGCGGAAGCTGGTGACCGAGCGGACGGTCTTGTCTAACGGGCTGCGCTGGCACCTGCACGAGCTTGATCCCGGCATGCAGATGCCCTCGGCGCGCTGCTGGCGTTCGCCTCTTTTGCGGGAGCCGGGTCGCATACCGCCTATGGCTGCCGCGTGACGATCTCGGAGCCCACCTGGCAGACTCCGACAGCTCCGGCAGGCGGCCGATGACAGCCTGGGAAGTCTCCGGCGTGATCACACTGGAGTCAGGTGGACGCGGTGACACTCAGAGCATTCGCGGCCTCCTAACCAGCGCTGATGGATTAGTCAATGTGACTTTTTAGACCTTGTACACGGCGATGCGGAAACCGCGGAATCCGCCTCGGTCAGCGCGGGTCAAAATAGCAGGTCAGAGGGTTGTCCTCCTTCGAGTGCCCGGTTTGACCGGCCTCTCGGATACGCTACCGGCAAGGCCCGCGCGACGGCCCGCAACGCCGCAGGTCACAGGGCCCAGAAACTGGCATCTGTCGCAAAGCCCAGCCCGACATCAAGGACATAGAAACCTCAGCTAGCGGTCGAGATGATGATGCAGGAACCAGGGTCGCAAAGCCCAGCCCGACATCAAGGGCATAGAAACTTCCAGGATCTCGTAGCCGAACCGCAAGGTTGGGCTCGGTTGGTCGCAAAGCCCAGCCCGACATCAAGGGCATAGAAACGGGGTAGTTGCCCACCATGCGACGGTCGCGGTGACGTCGTAAAGCGCAGCCCGACATCAAGGGCATAGAAACAGGAACGGGTGCCCGCCGACGCTGTTGTCGGTGATCGTCGCAAAGCCCAGTTCGACGTCAATGGGCACAGAAACGAAGAGCTCCTCCGGCTTGGGGCGCACATGAGCGATCGCAACACCAGCCCGACATCGAGGGCATAGAAACGTAGCGTTTCGCCGCGGACTTTCCCTGGCTTCGCTGGATACTCCCGCCGGCACCGATCAGCCGCCGTGGATGTCCGCCCGACGTGCAGCAGCAAATTACGTTTCCGCTCGCCGTACGCGCCGCGCCATGGCCGTCAGTTGAGACGGCCTTGTCGCTGATCACCAGGGTCGCTGACCAGCAGACCGGGTCGCACAAGTGGCAGTGCCAGCAGCTGCATTGACGTGGACGCGGCTCTTCGCCGCAGACGTTAGAGGATGTGGCCGACTGAGACGGCGCCCGCTCTTTCCGGGTGCGCGGAAGTGTCAGCGGAACGGGACTGTAGCTGCAGGTGCAGCCGCCACCCGACCTGTGCGTTGACATCATCGCAGGTAACAGTCATGATCGCTGCCTTCTCACCGGTGCAGTCTCTGCCTGATCGAAACGCATGTGCCTGAAGGGATTCCCTGATTAGAGGGGATGCCGGCCACGGAATTCCACGAGCCTGTTGTCGGGAAGTGGCTGTTATGTATGGTTACAGGCAGCCGGTTGCCGCTGTGTGCTCAGCCGGGGTCGGATTCCGTTTGGGGTGGGGGCGGTAGATGGCCACGTTTGTCAATCCGTACACGTTTGTCCCGAATGTCGCTTTGCCGGCTCGGCGTTCTCCGGCCGGGCATGCCGCGCTGGGGGAGGGCCGGTTCTCCGGGGTCCTCAACGTTACGGTCATGGCGCGCACGCCGCTGCTGATCGGCGGGTTCTCCACCGAGGGGGCCGACGTGAAGGACCTGCCGAGGAGGCGGGACGGCACCGTCATGATCCCCGGTTCGGGGCTGATGGGCGCGGTCCGGTCGCTGCATGAGGCGCTGACGGGCAGCTGCCTGCGGATCGTCGATACCGGCCGGGTGCCCGTGCACCGGCACCCGGTGAACACCAGCCAGACCAGGGATCTGGTTCTGGCGGTGGTGGACGAGGTGGACGGCGACGGCCGGGCGAGGAGTGTCCGGCTCTGCGGCGACTGGGTGAAGATCCCCAAGGCGCTCCTGGCCGGTGCTGGTGGCAGTGACGGCGACTTGCCGCAGACCGGTGATCAGCTGAACTTCGAGCCCGGCGATCACCAGCAGGGAGACTCCCTGCGGGTGAGTGACGCGGAGCACTCCGTGGGGTTCAGGCCAGGCGAGCTCAGCGGCACCCGGACCGGGCGGATGGGACGGGTTACCCGGGCCCCGTAGGTTTTGACGAGCTGCTTATGAGCCGACATCCCGCCATAGAATTGGCTGAGAGTGAGAATGAGTTTCTCCGAGCATCACAGGAGCGTCGCTACTTCCTCATGACAGAGGCGAATGATATAGAATCGATTCGTAAGTGTGAGGCCCCAATCCCGGGACATAATCTAAGTCATGAAGAGGAAATTTCGTCGAAGTTCGCCTGGGAGGACTTTTTACAGAGTCTAAGTGCCCATCTTAGCAAGACCTACGGACCGATGATCACTCCTTATATGAAACGTCATGCTCTCACGGCTCCAGCACCTCCTGTTCGCGGAGTGATCCAGAACGCTGCCCAGGACACTAACAACATAGCCCCGTCATTAGCAGAAGTGCTAAAACGTGCTACACAAGCCACAATGGATGCATTCCAACCCAAGTCTGCCAACAATAACACACAGAATCGCGAAGGTATGCACCCTCGCTTTATGAAAGTTCCGTCTTTCATTTATAAATAGAATCTTCTTCGCCCCCTCAACAATCCCAACACAATGCGACTCAGGATGGCTCCGCTGATGCTGCTAAAAAAAAGGCCCCTCATCCTAGCCAGTCGGTTCCAACTGTAGTGCTATATGAAAGAGCCCGCAAGGCAGCCGCTTCCAAGGCAAACAATGGTCATCGTAAACCAGGAGTACCCAGTGCAAGACGACCTTGGACGCCCCACGAAGAGGGCGCCTTAATGACGGGTCTTGATATGAGTGAGAAGGGGCCACACTGGAGCCAATCCTAGCCCTCTTTGGACAAGGAGGATCTCATGGTGAACAGCTCAAGGATAGAAATCAGAGTGCAGCTGAAGGACAAGGCGAGGAATCTCAAACTGTTCTTCTTGA
>CAWCHI010000017.1:0-92704 GCA_963795335.1 uncultured Actinomycetota bacterium | reverse complement strand
GAACGCACCGACCAGCTTGCCGTCGCTGCCGATGTACAGCTCCGGGGTGAAGCTCTTGGTCGTGGTGCTGCCCGGGCCATCGGCGGACGAGGACCACAAGACCCCGTTCGTGCTGGTCGTTTTGAACCAGAGGGAGATCGTCTGCGCGCCCCGCCGTGACCAGGTTGTTCTGCAGTGTCACGTAGGACGACGACCCGTTGAAGGTGGCGGCCTTAGCGGTCGAGCCGGCCAGCGGCCCGGTGTCTTGCCCGAGCGCCACCGCGGAGTAGGGGGCATTGTCAGCCCCCTCGTTGGCCATCACCGAGCTGACCGCGCTGCCGGCGCGGACTTGTCGTCGAACCGCCAGTACGACTGCGGGCCGGAGTCGAGAACTGCGTTCGGGTAGTCGGATCCCGCGGTGTACACGTACGCGGTGCAGGCGGTGGTGGAGGCGGGCGGGCAGGCCGACGTGAGGTCGTCCCCGGAGTAGTTGTAGGTCCAGGTCTGGGCGGTGGACGCCTGGCCAGCGGTGGCGTCCGGGGTGACCACCGAGACGACGTGCGCGTGGCTGGCACCCGACGGGGTGGCCCAGCCGATCGTCAGCGTGCGGCCCGACGCGGAGGTGATGGTCGTGATCTGCGCGGAGCCGTTGTAGCTGAACGTCTCCACGTGACCCAGCGCGTCGGTGATCGAACTGATGCCGTACACCCCGGTGCTGAGCGCCTGGGTGAACAGGTAGACGGTGTCGTTCTTGTCGATCAGCCTGAAGCCGCCGGTCACCGCGAAGCTGGAGAAGCGGCCCTGAGGCGACGAATAAGGACCTGTCGGAGTTCAGGCCGAACCCGACCTCCTCTCCGTCGGGATAGGTCACCACCTGGCTGGCCGGGACGCCGGAAGCGCCGTTCTCCCCGGCACTGACCTTCATGTCGAGGATCGACGACCAGCCGGCTCTCGAAGGCCCCGGTGGAGCGCGGGTCCTCGCTGTTGTAGTCGCGGGTGACGTCCAGCTCGGGCCCGACCGTGGATACCTGCGCGTCGGTGGCGGTTGTAGTCCAGTTTCCGCTCTGGGCGTCGAACCCGGGGCCATCCCCGTTCTGCGACAAGCCCGACGTCACTAGTGGCTGTGGTACCTCGGTGGTGAAGGTGTACAGCTGCGGGTTGGTGAGTACAGGTCACCGTCGTAGGCCTGCACCGACCAGGTATAGGTCTGGCCCCAGGCCAGGTCCCCGGCTGGCACCGTCCAGTCGCCGGACGAGATCAGGCCGGAGGTGGCGATCGTGGTGGTGCCGGCCGCGTTGTAGACGGTGAACTTGTACTGCGGGCTGGTGAACGGGTAGCTGTCCTGGTCGGTGGCCGATGCCAGCAGCTCCGGGGTCAGCGTCGGGGCGTTGGCGTTGTTCTGCGGGTACTGCGAGTTCACCTGCGGCGCGATGTCGGAGGCGGGCCCGGTGTAGTTCAGCTGCAGGTAGGGCTGGCAGTCGCCGTGCAGTTGCCGCCCTGCGAGCCGGTAATCCCGGTGGAGTTGTAGAGTCGAACTCCAGGGCCTGGCTCGGGTTGGCCAGCGACGTCTGCACGGCGAAGCCGTAGTTGTGGACACCGGAGACGTTCGCGGTCCACTGGTTCAGCAAGTTGACGCCTGCCGGGTTGAAAGTCAGGCTGGCCCAGCTGCCCGCTCCCGGTTGGGTGTTGAAGGGGTCGTTATTGCAGGCGGCCGAGGACGGCGTCCCCGTCCACTGCGCGTCGGCGGTGCCGTAGGCGGGGCCGGGGTAGGTCATCGACTGGCTGGGCGCCCATGCCCCGGTGACCTGGTAGGCCGTCGCTGTGACGGGGGCGGAACACTGGGCGGCCCAGGAGTCGAACATCATCAGCGAGCCCGAGGTGATGTGGTAGTTCGCCAGGGATGTGTTGACGCTGGACAGGTCCACGAACGTGATGTCGTTATAGGTGTCGCTGCCGAAGGTGGCGACACCAGCGGGTCGACCTCATCCCCGCTGTAGTTGCCAGTCTCAGGGACTCCGTTGTCGGACTCGGCGTAGGTGCTGCCCTGGTTGGGCATGGTGATGCTCGGGTCGACCGTGACCGGGAAGACCCGCCCGGGGGCATTCAGCCAGGACGGGTCGAGCGTCATCTGCAGCGCCGGGGCGCCGTTGCTGGTGACCAGCTGGTAGGTGAGCTGGGAGGTGTTCTTGTTCGCGCCGAAGCCGGACGGCCGCACCGCGCCCGACCAGGCCACCGCGGGCGGGATGACCCCGACCACGTTCCCGGCGCCGTCGGCCAGGTCCACCGAGCCGTTGTCGAGGGTGGCCGTCAGCCCCTTCAAGTCCAGCGGGAACACCCAGCTGTTCCCCGCCGCGGCCGACGACAGCGTCAGCGCCTCACTGAGCCCATCCGCGGTCGCGGTCTCCGTCACGCTGGTGCCGGGCAAGATGCCGGGGTAGGTGACCGCCGAACCAGACGCCGCGGCGGCCACGTTGCCCGCTCCCGCCAGGGAGAACGAGACCTGCTGGGACCCGCCCGGGAGGGCGAGCGTGGCCAGGGCCGGGTCGCTGCCGCTCGCGGCGAAGTTCACCGCGAGGGAGTTCGCCTTCTCCTGCCAGCGGCCCCCCGTCCCCTGGACCAGGCTCGGGTCGATCGCCGCCCAGGCCCCGGACGAGGTCTTGTAGTTGACCGGCACCGGCCACACCTTGCGGGTGAAGGACCCGTCCGCGTTCTTGAACAGGTCGCTCTGCTCCGTCGTCCCCGACTGATCGAGGGTGCTGGTATGGGGGTTGTAACCCGCTGACGACGGCGAGCCCGTCGTGTAGGTGCCCGAGCCCGAGACCGCGCTCCGCGCGCGCGGAGCCCACACCGGCAGCTGGCCCTTGCCCGTGCCCGGGGCGTGCCCGGTCACGTGCTTCAGGCCTTGCGTGCTGGCCGCGGGCACCTCGTGCGGCTGGCCCGCGGCGGTCCCGGCCTGCTGCACCGGCAGCGCCGGCGGGCACTGCTATCGCCGGCCACCCAGTCGGCCAGCCGGACCACGCCCGAGCGGACCGACGACGCCGACGGGAAGTCCAGGTGCTGCCCGCCGGCCCCCGACGGCCACGCCATCGGCACCGCCAGCGCCAGCACGCCCGTCCCGGTAGCGACCCGGCGCACGTGACGCCCCATCCGTCGCAGCAGCCCCGGCCGCCGCCCGTAACCCAGACCCGCGCACGCGCACGCCCGCTCCCAGAGAACTCAGAGGAAGACAAGAAGCCAAGAGGACCCTGAAAGGATGCTTGAAATCCCATCAGAACTCTGAGCGAGCAAAGCGTGGCATATGCCACAGAAGCCACGCAATGGGTTGAAGCTTCAGTTACAAAACTTAGCAAGACGCAAAGTTTTGCCCCGTAGGCACGCAAAGAGCGCGCGTTCCGTCACCACGCGCTCGCCGCCCGCAAACACCCCGGTCAGCCACCCGCAGCGTGCACGCCGGCCTTGACCGCCGACGCGACGGCGGCCGACAGGCCGTCCGGCGTGAACGCCAGCGCGGTCACGTTCCCCGGGCTGTCCGGGCGCCGGACCGGTGACGACGAAACGCACCGAGGCGTACTGGCCCGCATCCGCCAGCGCCGCCGCGCGCTCGGGAGCCCCGGCCGCGACGATCACCTTGCACCCGCGGACCAGCAGCGACCCGGCGAACGGGACCGCCTCCGCTTCGGTCGCGGGGCCGGTCACCGCCAGATACGACACCCGGGCCGTGGTGGCCGCTGACGCCTGCTCCATGCCCGCCCAGGCCTGCGCCGTCTGCGGGTCGGCGAGCCCGCGGCCCCGGTCAGCAAGCAGGCGTCCACGTCCTCATACACCTGAGCGCGGGCCGGCGGCAGCGCCCGCCCGCCGGACGACCACGGCAGCGGCCCGCCCGACACGGCCAGTCCGACGCCGACTCCCGCCACCGCTGAGCACAGGCCCACCACCACCCAGCGCCCCGGCAGCCGTCTCACCAGCGCCCTGCTCTCGCCAGCCTCGGCGAGGACATCGCTCAGGCAACCGGAAGGAACGATCAGGAACCACGAATGGCAGCAAACAATCTCATATCGCCACCAGCGGTGGCAAGACCTGCTGCCGTCATGAGAAGGCCAGCAGGTGGCGGCCGCGAGACGCGGCGGTTATCGAAAGAAGTCCTTCCGCCGTCCCCACTCGCTCTAGACAGCATTGTGGTGTGTCGTGGTTAGATATGGGCGTTTGGCGTCCCATGGGTTGGTAAGTCACGACAAGCGGGCCGCGCCAGTGACGCGGACCACCGTGGGGTGAGTTCTACCGAGGCACCGGTCAGCACGATGGGGACGTTACATGCGGTTGGCGCGCACACTTCGCATGATGGGCAACGCGACGGCGGGCAGTGCCCTGCTCGCGGCCGCTTCGGCGGGCATCCTGACGGCGACCGCGGGCGGCGCCGCGGCGGCGGGCAGCGCGGCCAGCGACACGGTCACCGCCACCTGGTCATGCGAGCCGCTGTCAGCCGCGAGCGCGTCGCCCAGCCCGTCGGCGTCCAGGACGGCGTCGTCACCGTCGCCTTCCGCGAGCAAGTCGTCCTCGCCGTCACCGACGGCCACGTCGTCCTCGCCGGCCCCGTCGTCTTCACCCACGACGAGCAGCGGCTCGCCCTCACCGACGTCGTCGCCGACATCAAGCAGTGGCTCGCCCTCGCCGTCCACGTCGCCGGCGACCACTGCGCCTTCGACGACCCCGGCCACGGCAACACCGACGCCCTCGTCGGCGAGCGCCTCGCCCAGCGAGTCCTCTCCGTCGCCAGCGTCGTCGCCGTCTGCGCCGGCGTCGTCGCCGTCAGCGTCATCACCGGCTGTCTTGACTGCGGCGACCGTGCAGTCGGTCAGCGTCTGCGTCGAGATCATGCCGCTGCAGGCGAGCGCGGAAGCCGGGCAGACCGCCAGCTGGGCCATCGCCGCCTGGGCGGAAGGCGGCGACGTGGCTGGCGCCACCGTCAAACTCGCGGCGACCCCGGCCGGAGCCGGCGCCCCGGCCTTCAGCTCCGGCTGCGGCCGCTACGACGGTACGGCCTCGTGCGACCTGGGACCAGTCAAGAGCAGCACCGCCGCGCGGCAACTGCAGGCGCAGGTCACCATCCCGCAGACGGCGACCGCAGCCGCGGTCAGCCTGACCGCCAGCATCAGCGCGACCGGGCTGACGACCGTGCCGCAAGCGTCCGGGTCGGTCACCGTCCTCGCCTCCGCCACGCCGGTCGGGGTGAGTGACCCGCTGACCGCGCTCGCGCCGGCTGGGGTGGCCGCCCCGGCCGCGGGTGCGGCGCTGACCCCCGGCGGCAGCGCCACCGGCTTGTTCCCCACCGTCGCACCGTCCGCGGCCGCTGGCACGATCCCGCCGTCCGATCCCGCGGCCGTGCAGGCCGCCAACGACTCCGCGCTGCGGTCGGGCTCGGATCCGGTCGGGGCGCAGCTCGCTGGCCTGGCCGCGCTGGCGCTGGCGGCCTTCTTCGCCGTCACCCGGGTGTCGATCCGGCGGCCCGACCGGGCCGCCGCGGGCAAGGCGCCCGCCGAGGCCGCGCCGTTGCCTGCCGCCGAGGCCGCGCCGTTGCCCGCCGCCGAGGCCGCGCCGTTGCCCGCCGATGACGGCCAGGCAGAAGCGTAACCGGCCCCTCCAGCCCCGGCAGAGGCTAAAGAGGCCGGTCAGGCACTACGGGTTAGTTCGCACGGATCCAGGTGGCGCTGAAGTTCTCGCCGCCGCTGAGGGACGAGACCGTGTCCTTATCCCGGTTGCTGTTGTCGATCATGGTGATCTCGGTGGGGTTGTCGTTGCCGATCGGTGCCCCGTTGACGAGCGAGTTCGAGACGTGCACGGTGCCGAAGTCGGCCAGCGGCAGGATCCCGCCGCTGCCGGTGCAGCACGGCGCCTCGATGATGACCTCGGCGGAGGACCGGGGCGCGCCCGACAGCGTCTTGGTCGTGCTGGTGCTCCAGCCCTGCGTGGTGTCGGCCAGGGAGAGCTTGTAGGAGTTGCTGCCCTCGTAGACGACCGAGGCGGTGATCGTGTCGCCCGCCTTGACCGTGCTGCCGAAGTTGTAGGAAGGGTTCGGGTACATCTCGTACCAGCCGTAGTACTGCGGCTTGCCGCCGACGCAGTCGGTGTCGGTGCCGGTCTGCTCGACGCTGTTGCTGCTGTAGCCGTCGAGGCCGACCCAGAAGCTGGAGTAACGGGTGGCGGAGGTGCAGATCCCGGCCGGCTCCACCCAGCTGGCCGAGACACTGGTGTAGGTGCCGCCGGTGGCGGCGTAGCCGGACCAGTTGGTGCTCGTCGCCGTGGCATGGGTGCCGGCGTCGGCGTTCAGGGCCGTCCCGGGCTTCACCACGTGCACGGCGGTGCCGCCAGGCTGGATCTTCAGCGGGGCGGCCGGGTGGGTGGCCGCCGACGCCGTGGCCGCCGTCAGGGCGGGGGCGAGAGCGACGGCCAGCGCGGCCAGGGGGATACACCATCGTCGTAGCATGCAGGCTCCTCGGTTTTCGGCATCTGCGCGACAACCGGACAGTAACTTGTCCTCTTTACTTGGTAAAGATGTGTTTTTGTCCAAACTTTTCGCTAATCGTGTGACCAGGTAATTCGTCCCCGAAAAGACCAGAAACCGATAAAACAGAACGGTGCCTGTTTCACCCGGCCGGGTAGGCCGCGGCGACCAGGCCGGCGAACGCGCGGGTGACCGGGGACAGGGGGCGGTCGCGGGGAACCACAAACGCCATCGTGAAGACGGCGGCCGGCCGCAGCGGGACGGCCGCCAGGCCCGCCTCGACCGCCATCGACTCCGGGAGGACGGCCACCCCCAGTCCCCCGCGGACGAGGGCGGCGTGGATGGACCCGTCGGCGACCTCGACGCCGGGCGGCCGGTCCACCCCGGCCTGGGTGAAGAGCTGATCGGTGATGGTGCGCGTGCCCCAGCCGACGGCGAAGTCGACCATCGGCTCGGTGGCCAGCTCGGTGACCGCGACGGCGGCGCGGCGGGCCAGCCGGTGCCCGGGCGGGCAGGCCAGCACCACCCGCTCCGAAGCCAGCGTCGTCACCGTCAGCCCGGGCTGATCGGGGCCGCTGACGGCGACAAACGCGGCGTCCAGGGCGCCGCTGCGGACATCGCCGGTCATGGCGGCCGATCCCCCGGCGGCGGACCGGGGGCGGATGTCGACCAGCGGCCGGTCGCGGTGGAAGCGTGCGATCAGCGTGCCGACGTCGACCATCCGGACCACCTGCATCATGCCGAGCCGCAAGGTTCCGCGCAGGCCCGCCCCGGCCTCGAGGACGGCCGCCCGGGCGGCCGCGGCGGCATCCAGGGTGCGCCGCGCCTCCGGCACCAGGACCCGGCCCGCGTCGGTGAGCCTGACCTCACGGGTGGTCCGCTCGAAGAGCGGCGTCCCCAGTTCCCGCTCGAGGGCACGGACCGAGACCGACAGGGCCGACTGGACCAGGTGCACCCGCGCGGCCGCGCGGGTGAAGTTGCGCTCCTCGGCCACCGCGAGGAAATGCTCCAGGTGCCGCAGCTCCATATTCATTCATCCAGTTCATAACTGAGATCGTGATCTCTCGTTGGACATGATAAATGCACGACCCGCATCCTGGATGCGGGGCCACGGAAGCGGGTCCCGTCCACGAACGGCGAGGGGACCGGCATGACGACACCCACCAAGCGGGCACCAGCGGGCAGCGAGGCGCCCCCGGCCCGGCCGGCCCGCCATCAGCGGCGTCACTCGGTGGCGTTCTGGGTGGTGGCGGCCGCGTTCTGCGTCAACCTCGGGTTCTCGGCCGTGCCGACCCCGCTCTACGTCATCTACCAGCACCGCGATCACTTCTCGACGCTGATGATCACCGTCATCTACGCGGTCTACGCGGTTGGCGTGATCGCCAGCCTGTTCCTCGGCGGGCACGTCTCGGACTGGACCGGGCGGCGCCGGGTGCTGGTGCCCGCGCTCGCGGTCAACGTGCTCAGCGCGGTGCTGTTCATCGCGTTCCCGAGCGTGGGCGGGCTGATCGTGGCGCGCCTGGTGTCCGGCGTCTCGGTCGGGCTGACTACCGGGACCGCGACCGCCTACCTGGCCGAGTTGCACCTCGGCGCAGGCGGGTCCCCGGCCGGGCGGCGCCCGCAGGTGGTGGCGACCGCGGCCAACCTGGGCGGGATCGGGCTCGGGCCGCTCGCGGCCGGGCTGCTGGCCCAGTTCGCGCCCGCCCCGCTGGTGGTTCCCTACCTGGTCTTCGGCGGGGTCCTGGTGGCGCTGGCGGTGCTAGTCGGGTTCGCCCCGGAGACGGCCAGCCGGCCGGAGCCGCGCCCGGCCTGGCGGCCGCAGCGGGTGGTGATACCGGCGCACGCCCGCGGCACCTTCTTCGCCGCCACCGGGGCCGCCGCCGCCGCGTTCGCGGTCTACGGGGTCTTCAACTCGCTGATGCCCGGCTTCCTGGCCGGAACCCTGCACGAGACCTCGTACGCGGTCGCGGGTGCGGTCGCCTTCTCCGCCTTCGCCGCCGGGGCGGTCGCGCAGCTCGCGCTGGGCACCGCCAGCACCGCGGTCACGCTGAAGGTCTCGGTGCCGGCCCTGTGCGCGGGCCTGGCGCTGTTCGCGGGCGGCATGTGGCTGCCGAGCCTGCCGGTCTTCATCGCCGGCGGGATCGTCACTGGCGCGGCCGGCGGCCTGGTGTTCCGCGGTTCGCTGGTGGCGGCGGCCAGCACCGCGCCGCCCGGGTCGCGGGCCGAGGTGCTGGCGGGCTTCTTCCTCGGCGCCTACGTCGGCCTGTCGGCGCCCGTCATCGCGCTCGGCGTCGCCACCGAGTACGTCCCCGCGCGGGATGTCATGCTGGTGTTCGTCGTGCTCGCCGCGGGCGCGATCGCGCTCGGGACCCGGGCCGTCCTGCGCCGTTACGGGGACGGCGAGCGGGCCGCCGGCGCCCGGTCGTGACGCTCCCGCCTGGGATCAGGTTAACAGCGACGGGGCTGGCGACGTGCCGCCAGCGGGTCCCAGCCGGTGCAGCGCGCTCGCCGCGAGCCGCTCGTTGTGGTCCAGGTGGGTGTCGACCGCGCGGGCGGCGGCGGCGGCGTCGCGCCGGCGGAAGACCGCGATCAGCTCCTCGTGGGCGCGGCGGCGGCGGGCGTGCTCGTCCGGGTCGGGGTCGAGCAGCCCGAACCCGATGCGGACGTACCGCTCGGCCGCCCGCCACAACGTCGACAGCATCCGGGTGTCCCAGGTGGTGGCGGCGGCCCCGAGCAGCGCCAGGTGGAACTCGTGATGACCGTCGTAGATCGCGTCCATGCTCCGGTCCTCGTCCCCGAACTCGACCGCCCGGGCCGCCAGCCGGTCGAGTTCGGCGTCGGAGATCAGCAGGCACGAGCGGCGCGCGAGGTCGGGCTCGAGCAGCCGCCGGAGCCGGTAGATCGCCTGCAGGTCGGCCAGGTTGATCGGGGCCACGGTGGCGCTGCGGCCGGGCGCGATGACCACCAGTCCCTCGGCCTCGAGGTTGCGCAGCGCCTCGCGCACGGGGATGAAACTGACGTTGAGCAGGCCCGCGATCTCGCGCAGGGAGAAG
The DNA here is from genome assembly GCA_963795335.1 of uncultured Actinomycetota bacterium. Classification (GTDB taxonomy): domain Bacteria; phylum Actinomycetota; class Actinomycetes; order Streptosporangiales; family Streptosporangiaceae; genus Trebonia. The sequence continues at coordinate 83,173 of CAWCHI010000017.1, read as the reverse complement.
CTCTGGCCGGGGGCGAGCGCGCCCGTCAGGATCGACCGCCGCAGCTCCGCGGTCACCAGCTCGGTAACCGACCGGGAGGCGATGGGCCGCACGGCCGGCGCCGACTGAGGTGCCACCACCAGTTGCCTCGCTCTCGAACCGGGCCAAACCGCTGCTATCAACTATAGCGGCGGCGTGCTTGGTTCACCGTGAAACCACCCCTTGATGTTATAACATATATCTGCTAGCGTGACGCGGGTCACAGGGACCATCGCAAGGAGGCGACCCGATGTCCGCCACGCCCAAGTTCGCCCACGTCGTCTTCCAGACCAGCCAGCCGGCCGAGATGCGGGACTGGTACTGCACGGTCCTGGACGGCCACGTGGTGTACGCCGACGAGGCGCTCACGTTCATCACCTTCGACGACGAGCACCACCGGGTGGCGCTGCTGAACCCGCCGGTACCGCTGGAGCGCAAGACGCCCGCGACCGCCGCCATGCACCACGTCGCCTACACCTTCGACGGCATCGACGACCTGCTCGGCCGCTACGTGCTGCTGCGCGATCAGGGCATCCGCCCGGCCGTCTGCATCGCCCACGGCGTCACCACGTCGATGTACTACCGGGACCCGGACGGCAACATGGTCGAGATGCAGATCGACCGGTTCGCCGAGCCCGACGACGCCACCCGCTACATGAAGGGCCCGGAGTACGCGGCCGACTCGGTCGGTCCCGCCTTCGACCCGGAGAAGCTGCTGGCCGCGCACCGCGCGGGCGCCAGCGTCGAGGAGCTGTCCGACCGGGCCTGGGCGCTCGAGCAGGACCTGCCCAGCCCGATGCCCGCCCTGATGGGGGCCAGCGCGTGAAGGTCGCCGTGGTCAAGGGCCGCACCACGCTGATCGTCGGTGACCGCGCGGCCGACGCCGAGCAGGCGAGTGGCGGCGCCGTGCCGGCCGACCCGGCCGGCATGTTCGCCGCCTGGCCGGCGCTCCGCGCCACCGCGGACCGGCTCGCGCGAGAAGGGCCCGGCGGCGCGCCCGCGGTGGATCCCGGCGCGCTCGACCTCCCGGTTCCGGTGCCGGCGCAGGCGTTCGGCATCGGCCTCAACTACGCCGATCACGCGGGCGAGGCGGCGATGACACTGCCGGACAACCCGCTCGTGTTCCCCAAGTTCCCCACCTCGATCGCCGGGCCCAACGAGCCGGTGGCCGTTCCCCGTTCTGGTGCCTTCGACTGGGAGGCGGAGCTGGTCGTCGTGATCGGCACCGACTGCTACGAGGTCGCGGTGCAGGACACGCTGTCGGTCATCGCCGGCTACACCGTCGGCCAGGACCTGAGTGACCGGGTGGTGCAGTTCGAGGGCGGCGCCACCCCGCAGTTCGGGCTGGGCAAGTCGGCCCCCGGCTTCGGCCCGGTCGGGCCGTGGGTGGTGTCGGCCGACGAGCTCGGCCTCGCCGCCGACCTCGACATCCGGTGCGACGTGGACGGCGTGACCAAGCAGTCGTCCAACACCCGGCACCTCATCTTCGACGTGCCGGCGCTGGTGGCGTACCTGTCGGCCCGGGTCCGGCTGCGGGCGGGCGACCTGATCTTCACCGGCACCCCGGCCGGGGTCGGTTTCAGCCGGACGCCGCCCGAGAGTCTCCGCCCCGGCAGCCGGATCGACACCACGATCGGCGGCATCGGCACCCTCACCACCTGGGTCACCGGCCGGTGACGGCGCGGCCGGCCGCCGGGCGCCGCTTCCCGGCCGAAGCCGTCACCGACCCGGCCCGCTGCCTGATCTGCCAGCTGGAGGCGGCCCCGGACGAGGCGGTGGTGTTCCGGGACGCGGACTGGGCGTGCGAGGTCGCCCCCGGCTTCGAGGTGCCGGGCTGGTACTTCCTGCGGCTGCGGCGGCACGCGCTCGGCTGGGGCGAGCTCAGCCAGCCGGAGCTGGCCGGCTTCGGCCCGGTGGTCGCCGGGCTGATGGGCGCCCTGGAGCAGGCGTTCGACGCCCCGGCCCGCTACCTGATGACGTTCGGCGAGGCCTACCCGCACTTCCATGCCGTCGTCACCGTGCGGACCGACGACATCCCGCCCGCCTCCCGCAGCGGCAACATCCTCGCCCTGCGCGGCGCCCGCCTCGACCGCGACGCCGCCCTCGCCCTGGTCCCCGCGGTCCGGGCCGCGGTGGCGGAAGCCCGCCGCCCGGCCTCGGCCCGCGCAGGCCACCAGCCATGACGCCGAACGGGGGCGGCGATGATCGTGATGGGGCCGGCCAGCCGGCCATCCCCGTCGCGGTGATCGGCGGCGGCCCGGTGGGCCTGTCGCTGGCGATGGAACTGGCCTACCACGGCATCGGCTGCACCGTGATCGAGCCGCGGAGGGTGGTCTCGGCCGTCCGGCCGCGGGCCAAGACCACGTCCGCCCGCACCATGGAGCTGTTCCGCCGCTGGGGTTTCGCCGAGGTCATCCGGTCCCGGGCGCCGATCCCGGCGTCCTGGTCGAGCGACGTCGTGTTCTGCACCACTGCGGCGGGGGCGGAGGTCACCCGGTTCACCGGCGCCCTCGGCCTCGCTCTGGCCGGCGACGACCTGGTGGCCGAGCCCGGCCAGCAGGTCGGGCAGCCGGTGGTCGAGCAGGCGCTGCGGGACGTGCTGGCCACCCGGCCGCAGGTGCGGCTGCTGCTCGGGTCCCGGGCGACCAGGGTCGAGCAGGACGCAGACGGCGTTACCGTGCTGGTGGAGGACGCCGGCGGACAGGCAGCGGCGGTGCGCGCCCGCTACGCGGTTGGCGCGGACGGTGCCCGCAGCATCGTCCGGGCGGCGGCGGGTGCGGTCTACCAGGGCGGCGACGCCGGGCGGCCGAACCTGTCGGTTGTCTTCCGCTCGCGCGAGCTGGGCCCGCTGATCGGTGACCGGGCGGTGCACCGCTGGGTGCTGAACCCGGCCGCCCCGGGCGTGATCGGCCCGATGGACCTGGGCGACGTCTGGTGGGCGATCGCGACCGGGCGCCCCGACGACGACAACGCCGCCGACCCGGTCGCGATCGTGCGGGCGATGACGGGCGCCGCCATCGACGTGGAGGTGCTCGGCACCGACCCGTGGCAGGCGCGGTCGCTGCTGGCGACCACCTACCGCAACGGGCGCCTGCTGCTGGCGGGCGACGCCGCCCACCAGAACCCGCCCTGGGGCGGGCACGGCTTCAACACCGGCGTGGGCGACGCGGTCAACCTGGGCTGGAAGCTGGCCGCGGTGCTGCACGGCTGGGCGCCGGAGTGCCTGCTCGACAGCTACGAGGCCGAACGCCGCCCGGTCGCCGCCGCGACCATCGCCATCGCGGCCGAGAACGCCCGCACCCTGTCGACCGAGCTCGCCTCGGAGGCGCTGATGGGCGGGCCGGAGGTGTTCGCGGCGGCGCGCCCGGCGGCCGCGGCGGCGGTGCAGGCGGCCAAGCGGATCGAGTTCCACTGCCTGGGCCTCGTCCTCGGCTACGGCTACGGGTCACGGGCGGCCGAGCAGACCACCGACGGGGCCGACTTCCGCCCGGTCGCCGCGGCAGGCAACCGCCTCCCGCACCACTGGCTCGGCCCCGGTGACTCGCTCTACGACCACCTCGGCCCCGTGTTCACGGTCCTCGGCGACGACGCGGCGGCGGCCGGGCTGCTCGCTGCCGCCCGGCAGCGCGGCCTCCCCGTTCGCCATCTCGGGCCTGGCCTGGCCGACCCGCGCGCCCGCTACGGGGCCGACCTCGTGCTGGTACGGCCGGACCAGCACATCGCCTGGCTCGGCGGCCACCTGACGCAGGCCGAGGCGGAAGCCGTCCTCGAGGCGGTGCTGGGACACGGCCTGCTCGACGACGCCGCGCCGGCTGCCCACCCCATGGTTTCGACCGGATCAGAGAAGGACTGAGATATGAGCGAGACCACTGAGCTCACCCACACCGTCAGCACCGACGGCCCCGCCCGGGGCATGACGTTCTCGCTGCGCCGCCGGCCAGACGGCCCCGTCGCCGCGGGCGCCCCCCTGGTGGTGGCGCTGCCCGGCGGCACCTACACGTCGGCCTACTTCGACATCCCGGGCCAGTCGCTGCTGGACGTGGCGGAGGCGGTCGGGGTGCCGGTAATCGCCGTCGACCGGCCCGGCTACCGCGGCAGCAGCCCGGTCACGACGGGGGCGGCGGGCAGCTCGATCATCTTGCGCAACGCCGAGGTGCTCGACCACCTCATCGGGGAGCTGTGGCCGACCTACGGCGCGGGCACCGCGGGCGTCGTCGTCATCGGGCACTCGATCGGCGGCGCGGTCACCACCGCGATCGCCGCCCGCCACCCAGACTGGCCGCTGCTCGGCATCGCCGTCTCGGGCTGCCTCGTGCGGGTGCCGGCGGAGAGCGGCGACGCCTGGGCCGCGCTTCCCGACCTGGAGTTCGTGGAGCTGCCGGGGCCGGTCAAGGACTTCGTCATGTACGGGCCCGAGTGGACCCACACCGCGGCGATGCCGGCCGCGGGCCACGCCGCCGACGCGCCAGTGCCGAAGGCGGAGCTGCTCGACATCACCGGCGGCTGGGTCGAGCGGATGCCGGCGGTCGCGGCCGAGGTCCTGGTGCCGGTGCACAGCCGGATGGGCGAGTTCGACCACCTCTGGGTCACCGACGACGCCCAGGTGGCGGCGTTCAAGGCGTGCTTCACGGGCGCGCCCTGGGTCGACGCCCGGCTGGTGCCGAACGCCGGGCACTGCATCGACTTCCACCGGGCGGCGAAGGCGTTCCAGCTCGAACAGCTCGCCTTCGCACTGGAAGCGGTGCTGCAGGCAGGCCGACCGGCCGATGCGGCGGTGCCAGTATGAAGGGCCCGGCCTAGACGGGCTTGCCCGCTATCCTGACCGCCTCTATCAACCGGGTCGCGGTGATGTCGGCGGCCGGGTCGCCGCCGATCAGCAGCAGGTCGGCCCGCAGGCCGGGGGCGATGCGGCCACGGTCGGGCAGGCCGAAGCGGTCCGCCGCGGCGGCGGTGGCGGCATGCAGCGCCTCCGCCGGGGTGAGTCCCGCCTCGGTCAGCAGCTCGAGTTCGCTGTGGGCGCTGATCCCGTAGGGCACGTTGGCCGGGACGCCCTTGGCCTGGTTGGCGTCGGTGCCGAGGACGACCGGCACGCCGGCCCGGTGCAAAGCGGTGACCGAGTCGCGGGCGTGACGGTAATCGAGCCCGGGGACGGGCGCATTGGCGGCCACCCCCGCCATCATCACCAGCGTCGGCACGCTGGTGCGCTGCGACCGAACCACGTCGGCGACCGCCGCCGGGCCGAGCCCGGCGTCCAGCGGCGCGTGGGTGAGCACGTCGACCCCGGCCGCCTGGGCCAGCGCGACGGCGCCGGTGTGCGAGGCGTGCGCGATGACGATCCAGGCCGGCCGCGTGTGCGGCCTCGGCGATCGCGGCGACGGTGGCCTGGCCGGGGCCCCCGCGGCCAGGCGGGTCGACGATCACCTTGATGTAGTCCATGCCCTCGGCCAGCCGGGTGGCGACGAACCGGCGCCCGTCGTCGGGGGTCAGCACCACGCTGTCGGCCGGGCGGCCGGGAATCTTCGCCTGCACGCTGCCGGGCCCGACCGCGCCCGCGCCGGTGCTGCGCACGTCGGCCGGGCCTGGCGCAGCTCGGAGATCAGCGCGGCCGGCCACGAGCCCATGTCGAGGGCGGTGGTCACCCCCCATCGGGCCAGCTCGCGCACGTCGCCCGTCCCCCGCAGGTGCACGTGGGCGTCGATGAGGCCGGGCAGCAGCCAGCCGCCGCGGCCGCCGGTCACGGTCGCCCCGCCCGCAGCGGGGGACCCCGCGGCAGCGGCTGGCCCGACCGCGGTGATCACCCCGTCCTCGGTCACCACATCGCAAAGGCCGTCGAGGACCCGGTCGCCGTCGAAGACGCGGACGGACGCGAAGATCTCCCTCATGGCTGCTCCGGTGCTCGGTACCGTTACGCTAGCCCATCTTGGGGGCCACGAACCTCAGCTGGACGTGGGCTGGAGTGCGCCCGGCTCGCGGACCAGGCCGAGGCGGGCCAGGTCGCCCGGCTCGAACCAGAAGTCCCACTCGGCCGGGTGGGCCTTGATGGCGGCGTCCATCGCGGCCACACACCGCTCGAACGCGCCCGCTGCGTCCCCCTGCACGGACACCGGGGGGGAGATCTCCAGCACCTGGTGGGCGTAGTCGGCCGAGCGGTAGGCGATCGCCATCAGCACCGGCGCGCCCGTCAGCCGGGCCAGGCCGACCACACCGGGCAGGAACGTGGCCCGCCCCCCGAGGAACGGCACGTCAACCGTCCGGGCGCGCTCGGCCTCCAGCGGCGGTGCGTCGCTGCAGATGGTGACCACCTCGTTGGCCTGCAGGGCAGCCGCCGCCTGGACCGCGACCTGCATCCGGCCCGGCCACGGCTCGATGTTGGGCCGCTGCCGGTACCGCATCACCCGCCGGGCGAACACGTACTCCCAGACGCGGCCGACGAGCGTCAGCTGCCCCGGCGGGTACCGCCACCACCAGCGCCCGATCGTGGTAACCGGGAACCCGCGGGTGTGGACGAGGGAGAAGGCGGCCAGGTAGGAGCCGGAGTGAGGGCTGCACAAGATCGCCCCCTTGCCGTCGACGGCGGCCGCCTCCAGGTGCTCGAGGCCGCGTATGTCGACCAGCCGGGCCAGCGACCCGGCCCCGCCCCGCAACCGCATCAGGTCGATGATCTCGCAGGTGCGGATCCGGAAGGCCTCCCGGGCCACCCGCCCGGCCGCGGCCGGGCTGAGCTCGTCGCCCAGCACCCGGAGCAGGTTGCCGATCACCTCACGGCGCCGGGCACGCCAGCTGAAGAACGTCCAGTCGCCCCGCCAGCAGGCGGCCCGGTAGGCCAGCCGGTCCGGCAGCCGCGCCAGCAACGGCGCGATCACCAAATAGAACGCGATGACCTCGGCGGTCATCAGCAGCAGGCCGACGCGCAGCACAACCGACCAGGCCCGCGACGGCCGGCCCGGCGCTGCCGCGGACCCGAGCAGGTCAGCCACGGCTGACGGCCTGCCGGCCCCCGTCCCGGGAGCGGAGATAGGCGCAGATGGCATCGACGCTGTCAAAGTTCTCGGGCACCAGGTCAACATCGTCAACCGGGATGCCAAATCGCTCCTGGATGTAGACCACCAGCCGGAGCAGGCTGAGCGAGTCCAGGATCCCGGTCTCCAGCAGCGAGGTCGCGTTGCCCAGCGGCAGCACGGCGGCGTCCTGAACCAGCTCCCGGCTGATGAAATCGTTAAGAACCGCTTCCACTTCTTCAGTCCTCCCCTGTCCCCTACAAGCCGAGCATGCGGGCCAGGATGACCCGCTGGATCTCGGAGGTGCCGGAGTAGATCCGGCTGGCGACGGCGTCGCGCAGGTCGCGCTCGATGCCGCTTTCCTTCATGTAGCCGTAGGCGCCGTGCAACTGGATGGCGTCGAGGCTCGATGCCACCCACGCCTCGCTGGTGAACAGCTTGGCCGCCGCCGCCTCAGCCAGCACCGACTTGCCCGACTGGCCCAGGCAGGCGACGTGGTAGACCAGCAGCCGGGCCGTCTCAACCCGCAGGTACATGTCGGCGACCTTGTCCGCGACCGCCTGGAACTTGCCGATCGGCTGGCCGAACTGGTGGCGCACCCGCGCGTACTCGACGCACTCCTCCAGCTGGCGCTGCATCGCCCCGACGGCGCTGGCCAGGATGCAGGCCCGCTCCCAGGTCATCGACGAGTTGAAGATCGCCATCCCGGCGCCCGCCGACCCGAGCCGGGCCGAGGCCGGGACCACGCAGTCGTCCAGCACCACCTCCCCCATCGGGGAGGTCCGCAGCCCCATCTTGTCCAGCCCGCGGGTGACCGTGAACCCGGGCGTGCCCGCCTCGACCAGGAAGGCCGAGACGGCCGACATCTTCGGCCGCCCGGGGTCGACCGCGAACACCAGCACCACGTCTGCGACCGGGGCGTTGGTGATGTAGAGCTTGGTCCCGTTGAGTACGTACTCGTCACCGCGGCGCTCGGCCCTGGTCCGCATGCTGAACGCGTCCGAACCCGAGTCGGGCTCGGTCATCGCGTGCACCCCGATCAGGTCACCCGCCACCAGCCCGGGCAGGTACGCCCGCTGCTGGGCTGGCGTGCCGAACTTCACCAGCGGCAGCTGCAGGCTCCACATCTGCGCGTTCAGTGAGAACAGCAGCCCGTTGTCGTGGCACCCGTACCCGAGCGCCTCCATCACGAGCACCGTGGTCAGGATGTCGGCCCCGCCGCCGCCCAGCTCGGCCGGCACCGGCATCCCCTGCACCCCGAACTTCGCGCACGCCCGCCACGCGTCGGGGGAGAACTCCCCCGCGTCGTCGCGGCGGGCCAGGTCACCGTCCAGCTCGCGGCGGGCGAAAGCAACCGCCGCCGCCTTCAGTTCCTCCTGCTCGGTGCTAAGCGAGAAATCCAACATGTCCCCCTGCTCGTAGGCCAGGCGAGACAGCCCGGCCACGCTTCGGTCCGGCCAACAGCGCAGGCACGGCCGGCGCGAGCACGTCCCTTTGGTCCCCGTTAGCGGGACGGCAGCCAGAAATCAATAATGACACGATTGGCCAAGCGGCCAAGGGTAAACGCGGATAAAGGCGGTCTTCTATTGTCGCCCGGAGCTTGGCCATATTCCGGTCATTTCGATCATTCTACCCTGGCAGCGGGGCTGGATCCGGGCCAGCCAGTACCTTCAGATTGCGCGCGGAAAACACGCCAGGACCCCTGGTCTAGTCGAACCGAAGTCGGGGGCACCGCGGAGAATTAACTCACATCAAAGACAGAGACGACACAGAATAAATGTAAAACGCACAATTAAAATGCACAATATGGCCCGGCCCGGTGGCCAGGCCGACCGGGGCGCCCGGCGGTCAGGTCCGGCCCGGGCCCGTACCCGGTCAGGTAGCGCGCAAGCCGGAGCCAGGCAGTCCGCCGGTCGGCTGAGTGCGTGCCGGTGAGCACGAAGGCGTCCAGCATGCAGTGACCTGCCGGTTACGCGCCCGTAGCTCCGGTCAGCGGGTGCCGGGCGTCCACTGGCGGCAGGTCCTCGACCTGCTGCCTGGTGATGTTCAGGCGGATGCCGGCCTCGGTGCTCGCCACCGCCTGCATCGGGATCGCGACCTGCTTGCGGCCCCACAGGTGCCCCTCCTGCAGCAGCACGTGGGTCACGCGGTGGCTGCCGGGGTCGATGACCAGGCCCTGGACCCGGCCGATGTCACCGTCGGTGGCCTCGACCGGGTCACCCCGCTGGACGTCGACCTCGCCGGGCGGGACGGTGTCCTCGGTCAGCGTCTGCGGGCCGCCGCCGGCCATCGGGCCGCCGAGACCCATGTTGTAGTAGGGCCAGTAGCCGACCTGGCCCGCGGCGTAGTCCCCGTAGGGGCCGCTGCCGGGCAGGAACTTGACCTCCTCGGCCGGGTCGAGCTGCTCGAGCTCCTCGCGGGTGCAGCGGAGCTTGACCGTCCCGCCCGCCGCGTCGACCAGGCTCAGCGGGACGATCCGGCCGAGGCTCTTGCGGTGCCCCGGCTCGATCACCAGGTGCGTGATCGACTGGGCGACCGGGTCGACGATCACCCGGGTGACCCGGCAGCGGGTGCCGTCGCTGCAGCTGGCGTCCTCACCGATGATGAACTGCTCTGTGCCTGCCATAACTGGTCTCCCCTGCATCGCTCATGCATGACAAGGGTGCCCGTACGTTACCAGTTGGAAACGGCCAGTGCCCGGCCGCGGCCACCTCAGCCCGCGGCGAGTCCGGCCGCCTTGACGAACGCGTTGGCGATGACCTGGTAGCCGGCCGGGTTGGCGTGCTGGTTGGGGCCCCGCGGGGCGGGCGCGCACTCCCAGGTCCACTGGCAGATCCGGGCCACGTTGCGGGGCAGCGAGCCGAGGCCGGCCACCGTGACCGGGTGGCCGAAGTCGCCCGTGTCGAAGGCGCCCGACACGTCCGCGACCGGGTCGCCCGCCTGGGCGTAGGCCTGGTCGAGGAGCTCGTTCGAGCCCGCCACCAGCCGGGCCGCTGCCCGCGCGATGAGCTGGCCGTACGCGCCGTGGCGCCATTCGGCCAGTACCGGCAGGTAGTAGTTCATCCCGACGATGCGCACGCCCGGGCCGGCCGCCGTCCGCAGGCGGGCCAGGATGGCCGACAGCCGGGCGGCCACCTGGGGGACCTGGGCCAGGCACGGTCCGGGCAGCCCGGAGCCGGCCTGGCCCTGGCACCACTCGAGGTCATTGGCGCCGATGTCAATGGTGACGAGCGAGACGTGCCCGCGGTGGGCGCGCAGGAACGACTCGGCCGCGGCGAGCTGCGAGCCGCCCGGGTAGTGGCACAGGCCGCCGTGCACCAGCGTCCCGGTCGTCTCGCCGGGGCAGCCGAGCGGTACCAGCGTCAGCCCCGGGTGGCTGCCCGCCAGGGCCGCCAGCACCCGGTTGGGGTAGCCCGCGCTGGTTTCCACACTGGTCCCGGCCGCGTCCGGCTGCACGCCGCGGGCCAGCGAGTCGCCCAGCGCGAGGTAGTAAGTCGCCGGGACCGGGGCGGGGACCCGGGCCGGAACGCCCGAGCAGGCCGCGACGGCCGGCAGCAGGGCGAGCAGGGCCACCGCGGCGGCGCGGGCGAAGATGGCGACGCCGCTAGCCGAGGGTGACGACGGCGGCGATCTGGTCCAGCCCGGAGACCCGCAGCAGGGTCTCGGTGACCGCGCCGGACGCGCTGACCTGGATGGTGAGCCGGACCCGGCGGGCCGCCCGGAACAGCGCCCGGATCGTGGCGCTGTCGCAGTAGGTGACCGCGGTCAGGTCCGCGATGACGTCGCTCGACGCGGCCGCGGCGGCGTCGAGGGCGTCGGTGAGCTCCCCGACGTTGGTCAGGTCGATGTCGCCCTCGGCCCGCACGGTGGCGGGGCCGCCGTCGCCGCCCGTGAACGCGAAGGTCGCCATCGGGTCATCGGCGGCGGGCGGCTGGCCCTGGGCGGAGGCGTCGTCGGTCATGAGGTCAGGTCCTTGGTCAAGGTCACCGTCGTCCCGCCAGGGGACGGCTCGATGGTGACGTCATCCATCAGGGCGTGCATGAAGATGATCCCGTGCCCCCGGGTATCCGGGGCGGGCGCCCCGCGGTCGGCTGGGGGCGGCCGCCAGGTCCCGGTGTCGGTGACGGTGAGCCGGACAGCGGTCCGGGTGACCGGGGCGACGGGGCTGACCGGTACGGCAGGGCTGACCGGGGCGAAGGGGGTCACCTCGGCGGTGAGCCGCACCAGGACCGGGGGCAGACCGTGCGGGCGGCTCTCGGTGGCGTGCTCGACCGCGTTGGCGGCGGCCTCACCCGCGGCGATCATCAGGTCGGTCGCCACCGCGGGGCCGATCCCGGCGGCCGGCAGCCACTCCCGCAGCCGCCGCCGGAGGTAGGCCAGGCTGGAGCGCTCGTCGGCTGGCACCTGGACGTCGAGCGGGGCAGGCGGGTGCCGGTAGATCAGCACGGCCACGTCGTCGTCGTAGCCGGCGGACGGCGTCATGACCGCCATGACATGGTCGGCGGCCAGGTCGGGGTGGTCCCGGGCGCGCTCGGCGAGGGTCACCGCGGCCGCGTCGATGCCCTTGTCGAGCGGCTGGTTGCGCCGTTCCACCAGCCCGTCGGTGTAGAGCATGAGGGTCGCGCCGGGCGGCAGCGCGACCGTCGCCTGGCGGCGCTTCCAGCCCTCAGGCAGCATCGCCAGCGGCACCGAGCGGGCCTCGTCGAGCAGCCGGCACTCTCCCGCCGCGGTGACCAGGACCGGCGGCGGATGGCCGGCGCAGCTGTAGGTGAGGGTCCCGGCCGCGTGGTCGATGACCGCGCAGAACACGGTCGTGCAGTCGGCGCCCGGGATCCGGCCGGCGAAGAAGTCCAGGTCGCTGACGGCCTCGGCCGGGCCAGGGGCGCGCAGCAGGACGGCCTGGCTGGCCGACCGGAGCTGGCCCATGACGGCCGCCGCCGGCAGCCCGCGCCCGACGCAGTCGCCGACGACGACGCCGGTCCGCTGGCCCGGCAGCGGGACCACGTCGTACCAGTCGCCGCCGACCTCGAGCGGCGGGACGGCCGGGGTGTAGCGCGCCGCGAACCCGGGCGGCAGCTCGGTCGGGGCGAGGATGGCGTGCTGCAGGGTCAGCGCGACGGTGCGCGCCTGCTCGTAATCCCGCGCCTTGACCAGGACCTGGGCCAGGTGGCTGGTGAGGACGGCGAACAGCTCGCGCGCCTCGGCGCTGACCGGGCTGCCGGCCGGGAACTCGGCCGCGATGGCGGCCGACCCCGTGCCGTCGAGCGGGGCGGCGAGCAGGCGGGGGCCGTCGTCGCCTGCTATGACGACGACCGAGGCGGCCAGTTCGTGCCGGACCGCCTCCAGCGCGGCCGCCACGGCGCCGGACGGGGCCTGGCCCGGTTCCGGACGCGGCCACCGGGTGACGGCGAGGGTGTCGCTGCTGGACCACAGCGCCGCGGTCACCTGGGTGGCGTGCACGGCGGCGGCGATCTCGCGGGCGGCGGCGGTGAGCATCTCGGAGATCTCGCCCGCGGCGGCCAGGGCGGCGGCGAAGCCGGCCAGGGTGGCCTCCCGCTGCCCGGCCAGCCGCTCGGCGGTGACGTCGCGGGCAGTGCCGACGAACAGCCGGCCGCCGGCCGGGCCCGGCAGGCTGGCCGAGCTGCAGGCGAGCCACACGGTGTGCCCGTCGCGGTGCCGGACCGGGACCGTGTAGCGGCCGCCGCCCTCACGGATGTAGCCGGCGAACGCCTGCGTCATCATGGCCGCGCCGGCCGGGTCAGCGGCCGGGTCCGGCAGCCACGGGTGCGGCCAGCTGTAGGGCAGGCCGTCGGCGCCGTACCCGACCTGGGTCAGGAACGCCTGGTTGGCCTCCAGCATCGTGCCCGCCTCGTCGGTGACGAAGAAGCCTTCCTGGAGGGCGTCGATCAGCGTCCGGCGGAACTGCGACTCGCGGGTACGGAACCGGGCCATCTCCAGGTTCGAGCGCACCCGGGCGAGGAGGTCCTCGGCCGCGAACGGCTTGACCAGGTAGTCGTCGGCGCCCGCGCGCAGGCCCTCGGACGACGACTCCTGGGTGGCCCGGGCCGACAGCAGGACGACCGGGACCGCCGCCGTCCGCGGGTCGGCCCGCAGCGCGCTCACCAGGCCGAGGCCGTCGAGCCGGGGCATCATCACGTCGCTGATGACCAGGTCCGGCGGGGCGGCCCGGACCGTGTCCAGGGCGAGCTGCCCGTCGGAGACCGCGGTGACCTGGTAGCCGGCCGACCGCAGCAGCCGGGCGAGGTACTGGCGCATGTCGGCGTTGTCGTCGGCCACCAGCACGCGCGCGGGCGAGGCGGTGCCGAGGCCAGCCGGGACGTCCGGGCCGCCGCCGCCCAGCACGGCGCCCGGCCCGCCGCCCCCCAGCCTGAGTACAGGCAGCGGGCCGGTCGGCGCGCCGCCCTCGGGAACGCCGGGCGGGGCCCAGCGCAGCGCTTCCTGCACGAACGGGTCGGCGGCGGCGGACACCGTCGCCGCGTAGCCCGCGGAAACCAGGGCGCCGTCGGGCAGGTGCGCGTGGCCGAAGGGCAGCCGGATGGTGAAGGTGGTGCCCGCGCCCTCGGTGCTGACGGCGCTGATGGTGCCGCCGTGCAGCTGGACGAGCTCCTGCACCAGGGCCAGGCCGATGCCGCTGCCCTCGTTGGAGCGGGAACGGGTGTTCTCGATGCGGTGGAAGCGCTCGAACAGCCGCGGCATCTCGTGGGCCGGCACACCGACGCCGGTGTCGGCCACGGTGACGACCGCGTGGGCGTCCTGCGCCCGCACGGCGACCCGGACCGAGCCGTCGAGGGTGAACTTGAGCGCGTTGCTGAGCAGGTTCAGGATGACCTTTTCCCACATGCCGCGGTCGAGGTAGACCGGCTCAGGCAGCGGCGGGCAGTCGACCTCGAAGCGCAGCCCGGCCCGCTCCACGGCCGACCGGAAGACGCTCGCCAGCTCGGCCGTAACCTGGGCGATGTCGGCTGGCTCGTAGCTCGCCTGCATCCGCCCGGCCTCGATGCGGGAGAAGTCGAGCAGCGTGTTCACCAGCCGCCCGAGCCGCAGCCCGTTGCGGCTGATGACCTCGAGTTCCTCCGTCACCGCGGGGCCGGCCCCGGCGAGCTGGCGCTGCAGCTCCTGCAGCGGGCCCATGATCAGCGTCAGCGGGGTGCGGAACTCGTGGCTGATGTTGGAGAAGAACGTGGTCTTGGCCCGGTCCAGCTCGGCCAGTTCCTCCGCCCGGCGCTCTTGGTCGGCGTAGCTGCGGGCGGTGGCGATCTCGGCCGCCAGGTGGCCCGCGACGAGGCCGGTGAACGCGAGGTAGTCCTCGTCGACCGGGCGGTAGCGGTTCAGGGCCGCGACCAGGAACCCGTACGGGGTACCGCCGGGCGGGGCCAGCGGGCAGACCAGCGCCGACAGCGGCGGCTCGGGCCAGGCACCGCAGCCCGCGCCCGCGAAGCGGGGTGCGGTCAGGTCGACCAGCACCGACTCGTTGCGCAGCAGGGCCGCCACGGGCCAGACCGGGTCCGGGTCGCTCGCCGCGAGCCTGACCGGGGCGGACGGGTGACCGGGGGCCATGCCAGTGCTGGCCGCCAGCCGGGCGGTGGCGCCCGCGTCCTCGAACAGGTAAGTCAGGGTGAACGGGAGGTCTTTCTGGTTGAGGTCGAGCTGCCGGGCGGTGAACGCGAGCGACTGCTGCTCGGTCCGCACCGCGCTCGGGTCCGAGCCGAGGTCGCGCAGGGTGGCCATGCGGCGCTCGCCGATCACCCGGTCGGTTTCCTCGCTGACTACGCACAGCATGCCGACCACGGTGCCGGCGTCGTCCCGCAGCGGGCTGTAGGAGAAGGTGTGGTAAGTCTCCTCGCGGTAACCGGACCGCTCGAGGAACAGCATCAGCCCCTCGTCCCAGGTCGCCTGGGCGGTGGTCAGCACGCTCTCGATCCGCGGCCCGATGTCGTGCCAGATCTCCTCCCACACCTCGCTGGCCGGCAGGCCGAGCGCCCACGGGTACTTGCGGCCGAGGGTGTCGCGCCGGTAGGCGGCGTTGCAGAAGAAGGTCAGCCGCGGTCCCCAGGCCATCCACATCGGGAACCGCGACGACAGCAGGATGCCGACCGCCGTCAGCAGGCTCTGCGGCCAGCCCGCGGGCGGCCCGAGCGGGGTGGCGGCCCAGTCCACCGCGGCCATGTCGCGGGCGATTTCCGGGTCGGCGGCAGCGAACAGCGCGGCCGGACCCGACTCCGGCTCGCTGTCTGCCGTGCCTGCCACCGCTGTCCTTTCCCCGCCGCGCCAGCCCCCCGCCCGGACCCGCTACCCAACGAAACGGGCCCGGCCTAACGTACGATAGCGCCCCTTTACCAGGGCAGCTATGCCGGCGGGCGAACCGGGAGGGGCCGGAAGGGGCGCCACCCCTCGTTCGGGATCATTGGGCTTAAACCCCAACTTTATGCTGTGACCTGATCACGAGCCGTCATGACCCCGCCCGGCTGGACGGGTCAGCCGGTCTTCTCCCGCGGCAGCGGCACCTCGGACGACCCGGTGAGCTGCTCCCGCAGCCGGGCCAGCGCCCGCGCCTGCAGCCGGGAGACGTGCATCTGCGACAAACCGAGCCGGCGGGCGACCTCCTCCTGGCTGTGGTTGCCGTAGAAGCGCAGGATGAGGATCTGCTGCTCGCGCCGGGGCAGCTCGTCCCAGTGGCGCTCGATCGCCTCCATGTTGTCGGCCGCCTCGAACCCGCTGTCCTCGCCGCCGAGCAGTTCGGACAGCTCGGCCGCGTCGTCGCCGTCGCCGACCGGCGAGTCGATGGACAGGGCGCTGAACGCATCGGCCGCCTGCCGCGCCTCGTCCAGCTCGGCCGGGCTCACGCCGAGCCGGGCCGCCACTTCGCTGTCGGCCGGCTGACGGCCCAGCTCCTGGATGAGGTCGTCGGTCAGGCCGCGCGCCTCAAGCAGCAGCTCCTGCAGCGAGCGGGTGACCTTGACCTGCCAGCGCTTGTCGCGGAAGTAACGCTTCAGTTCCCCGTTGATGGTCGGCACCGCGTATGCCCGCAGCCCGTTGCCGAAGGCCGGGTCGTAGTTGCCGATCGCCTTCATCAGCCCCAGGTAGCCGACCTGCATGAGGTCATCGCCCTGCTCCGGCGTGGCCCGGTACGGGCGGACGCACGCGCGCACCAGGGGCCGGTAGCGGGTGACGAGTACCTCGCAGGCAGCCGTCCACTGGGCGCTTCCCCGCTCGCTGTCGCGGCAGCGGAGCAGCAGGTCGTCGTCGGACAGATCATCCAGCGTGTGCCCAGCGACGGGGTCCCGGTCGTAGGCAGACGGTGAAGACATTGGCTCTCCCGTCAGGAAGCGGAGGCGATTGTCTTCACCCGTGGTGTTTATCCTATACGGAGTTGGTGCCAGCGGAAGGAGGGGCAGTGACGCTCAGCGAGGAGAAGCCGCCCAGCGAGTCCGGAGACGACTTCGACCTGTTCAGCGACCAGGCCGTGCGCACGCTGGACACCCTCGCCCGGGCCCTGCACCTGAAAGACGCCGAGCTGGAACCCGCGCTGGACGCGATTGTGTCGACCGCGGTGGCGGCGGTCGAGGTAGCCCAGCATGCCGGGCTCATCCTCGTCGTCCAGGGCGAGCTGGTCCCGCAGGCCACCACCGGCCCTCCGCCGCAGCTGCTGGACCAGCTGCAGCAGAAACTGGGGGACGGGCCGTGCCTGGCCGCGGCGGTCGGGCAGTCCCTCGTCCGCATCGACGACATGCGCGACGACGGCCGCTGGCCCGATTTCGCCGCCGAGGCACTGAGCCTCGGGGTGGGGAGCATGCTGTGCGTGCCGCTGTGGGTGCACGAGCGGCGGCTGGGCACCCTCAGCCTCTACGCCGCGCACCCCACCGCCTTCACCGGCCAGCACGAGCGGGTCACCCACGTCTTCGCCACCCTGGCCGCGATCGCGCTGGCCGAGGCCCAGCGCACCAGCCAGCTGCGCGCCGCACTGGCCAGCCGCGACGTCATCGGCCAGGCCAAGGGCATCTTGATGGAGCGGAACCGGGTCACCGCCGACGCCGCCTTCGGCTCCCTGTCGCGGGCCTCCCAGAACGTGAACATGAAGCTCGCCGCGGTCGCCCGGCACCTGGTCGAGACGGGCGAGCTGCTCGGCGCGGAGCCGCCGGCGGACCGCTGAACAGATTCAGCCGCGCCCGGCATCGGGCCGGGCGAGCCGGATCCGGGCCAGCTCGACCATGCGGAGGCCGACCTGGAACTGCCCGTCGCTGCCGCGGTCGACGAACCCTTCCTGCACCAGCGCGGTGCACACGTCGTGAAGGGAGCTGCGCGGCAGCGGGACCATGGCCGCCAGCTGGCCGAAGGTTACCGGCTCGCTGCAGGCCGCCAGGGCCCCCAGCACCAGCGACGCCCGGTGCACCGCGGGCACAGACACGTTCATCACTCCCTGACGCGATCGACTGCGGCCACCTGCGGTTACCCGCGCCGGCCGGCTCCCTATCCCTGCGGAAATCCCTCTGGAAACAGAGTCGTCGTCGCTGGCCAGGCCAGCAAGTGCCATCTGGCGCGTAACCGGGCCAACCTGGCGGGGATCAGCCGGCCCGGCGGAGCTGGCCGCGCTCGGCGACGGTGAAGACCCCGAGCCCGGCCCGCTCGGGGTAGGGCAGCCAGTCGATCGCCAGCCGCCGCGCGATGTAATCGATCACCGAACGGGCGCTGGGGATCTCCGGGTCGTCGGTGTGCCCGCTGGGATCGAAGCGGGCGCCGAGGGCGGGCCGCAGCAGGTCGGCCAGCGGCACGCCGCGTTCCAGGCCGAGGGAGACCCCGCTGGCGTAGGCGTCCATCAGCCCGGCGCTGGCCGAGCCCTGCTTACCCCAGCGGATCAGCACCTCCCCCAGCCGCCCGTCCTGGCCGCGGTTGGCGGTCAGGAAGAATTGCTCTCCGCCCACGGTGGCCGCGGTGGTGTGCCCGCTGCGCCGCCGCGGCAGCGGGCGCGTCCCTGTTACTGGCATGGCAAGCTCTCGTCATTCAGTACGAAATTCTCTCCTGAGCATTGCCTATCATGCCACACGGTCGCACCGGAGTCACACCTGCCCCGGGACAGTGCTCAGCGCGCCAGGGCCCGCCGCCACTGCCCGGTGACGGAGTGGCGGAGCTGCCCGGTGTCGACCGCGGCGCCGTCGACCAGCCGCTGCAGCCCGATGCCGCGCAGCTGGCCGAGGACGGCGACGGCGACGTCCTCGGCCCGCACGTCGGGTGCGATCACTCCGTCCGCGATCCCGGCGTTCACGTCTTCACGTCTTCACGTCTTCACGCAGGCCGGCCCGGAACGCCTCGTCGCGCTCGCGGAAGATCCGGGCCAGCTCCGGCGCGGTGGCCGCCTCGCCTGGCTGGTCGCCCCGATGTAGCCGTCGATCAGCGGCCAGCAAAGTTTTACGGCAACCGAGGCGGGCCCAGCCGTTGAGCTGGGCCCGCAGCAGGGTCGCGTCGCGGGTGCGCCGTCAGGCGCCCGCGGCAGCCGTCAGGGCGCGGCCGGTCAGCACCCGGACCAGGTGCCGCCGGTAGTCGGCCGCCCCGTGCAGGTCGGCGGGCGGCTCGGTGCCCTCGTCAGCCCGGGCGGCGGCCTCCCGCAGCCCGTCGGCGGTGGCCGCCGCCCCAGCCGCCGCGTTCTCGGCCGCGGTGGCCCGGACCGGGACCGTTCCCATGTTGGTGAGCCCGATCCGGGCCTCGGTGACGGTCCCGTTGGACCGCCGCACCAGTGCCGCGACCCCGACGGTGGCCCAGGACTGGGCGGTGCGGTGGAACTTCTCGTAGTGGTAGCCCCAGCCGGGCCCCAGCTTCGGGACCCGGATCGCGGTCAGGATCTCGTCCGGGCGCAGGCTGGTCGTCAGGTAGTCGACGAAGAAGTCGCGCGCCGCGATCGACCGCTCGCCGCCCGGGCCGCGGGCGATCAACGTGGCGTCCAGCGCCAGCGCCACCGCGGGCAGGTCGCCGGCCGGGTCGGCGTGCGCGAGCGCGCCGCCGAGGGTGCCGCGGTGACGGACGGCCGGGTCGGCCACGGTCGCGGTGGCCGCCGCCAGCAGGCCGCAGTGCTCGGCCACCAGCGGGTCGTGCAGCAGCTGGTAGTGCGTGGTGCGCGCGCCGATCGTGAGCACCTCGCCCGCGTCGCTGACCCCGCGGAGCTCGTCGAGGCCGGCCACGTCGACCAGCAGGTCTGGGTAGGCCAGCCGCAGCCGCAGCAGCGGCAGCAGGCTCTGGCCGCCGGCGATCACCTTCGCGTCCTCACCGCCGCCAGCCAGCGCCCGGACGGCGTCGTCGAGGGAGACCGGGCGGACGTAGTCGAACTTGGCCGGGATCATGCCGCACCTCCGTTCTGCGCCGGGCCGCCCTCGCCGGCGGTCGCCTGCGGGCTGTTGCCCTGGGTCTGGTCGCTCTGCCGGGCCGCGTGCTGCTCGGCCGCGCTCGCGGCCGGCCCGCCACGCGCCTGCTGGATCGCCCGCCAGACGCGCTCGGGGGTGCACGGCATCGGGATGTCGTCGATGCCGAACGGGCGCACGGCGTCGACGATGGCGTTCACCACGGCCGGGGTGGAGGCGATCGTGCCTGCCTCGCCGACGCCCTTGACGCCGAGCGGGTTGGCGGCCGGGCTCTCGGTCCGCCCGGTCACGTAGGACGGCAGGTCGGACGCCGACGGGATCAGGTAGTCGGCCAGTGTGGCGGTGACCAGGTTGCCGTCGTCGTCGTAGACGCCTCCTCGTACAGCGCCTGGGCGATGCCCTGGGCGAGGCCGCCGTGCACCTGGCCCTCCACGATCAGCGGGTTGACCACCTGCCCGATGTCGTCGACGCAGACGTAGGAGCGGATCGTGACGAAGCCGGTCTCGGTGTCGACCTCGGCCGCGCACAGGTGGGTGCCGTGCGGGAAGGAGAAGTTGTCCGGGTCGTAGGTGGCGTCGGCGTCGATGCTCGGCTCCACCCCGTCCGGCAGGTCGTGCGCGGCGAACGTGGCGAACGCGATCTCGTCGATCGTGCGCCCTTGTCCGGGTCGCCGCGGACCGACCAGCGGCCGCGGCGCCCACTCCAGGTCGTGTCGGCGCCGACCTCGAGCATGCTGGCCGCGATCACCCGGGCCTTCTCGATGACCTTGTCGCAGGCCTAGACCAGGGCCATGCCGCCGACGGCGAGCGACCGGGACCCGTAGGTGTCCATCCCCTTGGGCGAGACCTGGGTGTCGCCGTGCAGCACCCGGATGTCCTCGAAGGGCACGCCGAGCTGGTCGGCGACGATCTGGCTCCACGCGGTCTCGTGCCCCTGGCCGTGGGCGCTCGACCCGGTGACGACCTCGACCTTGCCGGTCGGCAGCATCCGGATCGAGGCGTGCTCCCAGCCGCCCGCCGCGTAGGCGAGCGAGCCGAGCACCCGGGACGGGGCCAGGCCGCACATCTCGGTGAACGTCGAGACGCCGAGGCCGAGCTGGACCGGGTCGCCGCTGTCGCGCCGGCGCTGCTGCTCCGCCCGCAGCGCGTCGTAGTCGAACAGCTCCTTGGCCTTGGCGGTGGCCGCCTCGTAGTTGCCCGAGTCGTAGGTCAGCCCCGCGATCGTGGTGAACGGGAACTCCTCGTGCTTGATCCAGTTCCGCTCGCGGACCTCCAGCGGGTCCATGCCGAGCTCGGCGGCCAGCTCGTCCATGATCCGCTCGATGGCGAAGGTCGCCTCCGGCCGCCCCGCGCCACGGTAGGCGTCGGTCGGCGTCTTCGTCGTGAACACCCCGGTGCAGTTGAACGGTAGGCGTCCATCTTGTAGATCGCGGGGAACATGAACGCGCCCAGCAGCGGCACGCCCGGCGTCACCAGCATCAGGTAGGCGCCCATGTCGGCCAGCAGGTCGACGTCGAGGCCGCGGATCCGGCCGTCGGCGTCGGCCGCGATCCTGATCCGCTGCCACTGGTCGCGGCCGTGGTGCACGGTCATGTTGCCCTCGCTCCGGGACTCGGTCCACTTGACCGGCCGGCCGAGCTTGCGGCGCGATCAGCAGGGCGAGCACCTCTTCCGCGGTCACCTGCAGCTTCGAGCCGAAGCCGCCGCCCACGTCGGGCGCGATGACCCGCAGCTTCTGCTCGGGGATGCCGGTGACCAGGGCGAGCATGACCCGCAGCACGTGCGGGATCTGGGTCGCCGACCACAGCGTGAACTCGCCGCCCACGCACGAGCACACCACCGAGCGCGGCTCCATCGCCGACGGGATGAGCCGCTGCTGGCGGTAGGTCCGCTCGAGGACGACGGGGGCGCCGCGTGAACGCCGCCGCCACGTCGCCGCCCGCGAAGGTCCACTCGTAGCTCTTGTTGCCGGCCTCGTGCACCGTGGGCGAGCCCGGGTCCAGCGCGGTCCTGATGTCCAGGACCGGCGGCAGCGGCTCGTAGTCGACCTCGATGGCGGCCAGCGCGTCGGCCGCGGCGTAGCGGTCGCGGGCGACGACGCAGGCCACCGCCTCGCCGACGTAGCGCACCTCGTCGGTCGCCATCGGCGGGTGGGCCGGGATGACGATGTCGGGCGTGACCGGCCAGGCGCAGGGCAGGCTGCCCTGCTCGGCGGCGAAGTCGGCCCCGGCGTAGGCGGCGATGACGCCCGGCTGGCCGAGCGCGGCGCTGACGTCGACCGCGGTGATCCGGGCGTGCGCGTACGGGCTGCGGAGGAAGGCGATGTGGAGCATGCCGGGCAGCCGGATGTTGTCGGTCCAGTTCGTCTGGCCGGTGATCAGGCGCTGGTCTTCCTTGCGGAGCCGGGACCGGCCCAGCTCGGCGACAGGTGTCTCCTCAGACTGCGCGGTCACCGGGCCACCCCCGCCCCGGCGGCGCGCCGGACGGCGCGGACGATGTTCTCGTACCCGGTGCAGCGGCACAGGTTGCCCTCGAGCCCCTCGCGGATCTCGTCGTCGGTCGGCTGCGGGTTCTCCCGGAGCAGGTCGGCCGCGGCCAGGATCATCCCGGGGGTGCAGTACCCGCACTGCAGGGCGTGCTCCTCGTGGAAGGCGCGCTGCAGCGGGTGCAGCTCGCCGCTGCGCGGGCCGCGTCGCCCGCCAGTCCCTCGATCGTGGTGATGTCGGCCCCGTCGGCCTGCACGGCCAGGACGGAGCAGCTCTTGACCGACTCGCCGTTCATCAGCACGGTGCAGGCGCCGCAGTTGGAGGTGTCGCACCCGACCGGCGTGCCCGTTTTCCCTACCACCTCGCGCAGGTAATGCACGAGAAGCAGGCGAGGCTCGACCGGGTCGGCATACTTAACCCCGTCGACAGTGACGGTTATCTCTGCCATGCGTTTCTCCTCCGCCGCATTAAAGAGCCGCTGCTCTTAAGGGCAAACCTAGGACCGACACGTGCGCCGCGCTAGTACCGAGGGGAATCCAGCTCGCATTGAGACGCGCAAATGCCCTGGTCAGCGGCTAGAGCAGGCCGAACCGAGTAGTAACACTGTGAATAGCAAGCAAGATTTGCGCACCGCAATTGTCTATTGCCGGGATCGGGACTGACTGACAAAAGGGGTGGACGGTGATTTTCCCTGCCATCTCCCGTTGTGACATTCGCCAGGCTCACTTCCGCGCCGTTTGCCTCCGGCCCGCCCGGGTAACCGCCGTGACTGTAGCGGCTCGATGAGCTGCTCATTCATCGCGAAGGGACGGCTATGGACACAGGACGCGCGCGGGCGCACTCCGGCCCGGAGGCCGTGCAGGCCGACATCACGCTGCGGGTCGACGGACAGGCCAGAGAGCTGACGGTCGACACCAGGACCAGCCTGCTCGACGCGCTGCGCGAGCGGCTCGCCGTCACGAGCCCGAAGAAGGGCTGCGACCACGGCCAGTGCGGCGCCTGCACAGTGCTGCTGGACGGCGAGCGGGTGCTGTCCTGCCTGACCCTGGCCGTGGCCCAGGACGGAGCCGAGGTCACCACGGCCGACGGCCTGGCCACCGGCGGCACCCTGCACCCGGTCCAGCAGGCGTTCATCGATCACGACGCCCTCCAGTGCGGCTACTGCACGCCCGGGCAGATCTGCTCCGCCGTCGGGGTGCTGCGAGAGGCGCGGGCGCGGCTGGCCCAGCCACGTCACCGCCGACGTGGCGGCCGATCCCGAGCTGACCGAGGCCGAGATCGCCGAGCGGATGAGCGGCAACCTGTGCCGTTGCGGCGCCTACGTGAACATCGTGCAGGCCGTCCGCTCGGCCGGAGGGCGCGTCATGAGGCCATTCACCTTCATCCGGCCGTCGGCGGCCGACGAGGCCGTGCGCGCGGTCGCAGCCGATCCCGAGGCGGCGTTCCTGGCCGGCGGCACCAATCTGGTCGACCACCTACGGCTCGGCATCGCCCGCCCGCGGGCACTGGTCGACGTCCGCACCCTGACCTCACGGAACGATCACCGACGGGGCCGACGGTGGCCTGTGCATCGGCGCGGCGGTCACCAACAGCGAGCTGGCCGCCGACCGGCAGGTCCGCGAACGCTACCCGGTGCTGGCCCAGGCCCTGCTGTCGGGCGCCAGCGGGCAGCTGCGCAACATGGCCACCAGCCGGCGGCAACCCGCTGCAGCGGACCCGCTGCGCCTACTTCCAGGACGTGACCACGCCGTGCAACAAGCGGGATCCGGGCAGCGGCTGCTCCGCCGCTGGTGGCGGCTACACCCGTGACCACGCGGTGCTGGGGGTGCCCGCCGCGCCGGACAGCGCGGACCCCGGCACCTGCATCGCTACCCACCCGTCGGACATGGCGGTCGCGCTGGCCGCGCTCGACGCGCGGGTGCGGCTGCTGGGGACCGGCGGCGAGCGGGAGATCGCCTTCACCGACCTGCACCGGCTGCCCGACGGCGACCCGTCCCGCGACACCGTGCTCCGGCACGGGGAGCTGCTCACCGCTATCGAGCTGCCGCCGCTCCCGCCTGGTACCCGGTCGGCCTACCGGAAGGTGCGCGACCGCGCCTCCTACGCGTTCGCCCTGGTGTCGGTGGCTGCCGTACTGCGGGTCGACGGCGGCCGCGTGGCCGATGTGCGGCTCGCCCTCGGCGGCGTGGCGCACAAGCCGTGGCGAGCGGCCCGGGCCGAGCAGGCATTGCGCGGCCAGCCCGCGACCGAGGCCAGCTTCCGCGCCGCGGCCGAGGCCGAGCTGGCCGCGGCGCAGGCCCAGCCCGGCCTGGACGACGGCAACGCCTTCAAGATCCCGCTGGCCGTCCGCACCATCACGGCCACCCTGCGCGCGCTCACCCCGGAGGCCTGACGTGACCGACCTGCTCCAGCCCCGCGCCATGGGCGAGGGACTCGCCCGCCGCGACGGCGGCGCCCAAGGTGCGCGGCACCGCCACCTACGCCTACGAGACCCCGGTCGACCGGCCCGCGTACGCCTTCATCGTTCAGGCCCGCCGTCGCCCGCGGGCCGGGTGACCGGCTTCGACACCACCGCCGCCGGAGCAACTGGACGGGGTGCTGGCCGTGCTCACGACGGAGAACGCCGAGCGGCTGGCATCGGATCGACGACCGCGAGCTGGCGGTCCTGCAGTCGGCCGAGGTGGCCTTCCGCGGACAGCCGGTCGCGCTCGTTGTCGCCGAAACCTCCGAGACGGCCCGGCAGGCGGCCGAGCTGGTCCAGGTGAGCTACGCCGAGCAGCCGCACGAGACCGAGCTGCGGGCCGGTTTCGCTGCCTTCTACAAGCCGGACCAGGTCAACCCGTCCTTCGAGACGGACACCGCCGACGGCGACGTGGCTGCGGCGATGGCAGCGGCCCCGGTGACCCTCGAGCAGACCTACACCACGGCGATGAACCACAACAACCCGCTCGAGCCGCACGCCAGCACCGCCCTGTGGGAGCCGGCGCCGAGGTGCCGCTCACCTTGTGGGACTCCACCCAGGGGGTGCACCCGGCCCGGTCGACCGTGGCCACGGTGTTCGGGCTCGACGAGGAGCGGGTCCGGGTGATCTGCCCGTTCGTGGGCGGCGGGTTCGGGTCGAAGGGCACGCCGCACGCCAACCTGATGCTGGCGGCGATGGCGGCCCGGGCGCTGCCCGGACGGCCGGTCAAGCTGGCCCTGACCCGCCAGCAGATGTTCTTCCTGGCCGGCGTACCGCACGCCCACCATCCAGCGGCTGCAGCTGGCGGCCGACCGCGACGGACGGCTCACAGCGCTCGCCATCGACGTGTTCGAGCAGACCTCGGCGATCAAGGAGTTCGCCGAGCAGACCGCGGTGGCCAGCCGGATGATGTACACCGCGGCCAGCCGCCGGACCACGCACCGGCTCGCCGCGCTGGACGTGCCGGTCCCCTCCTGGATGCGGGCACCGGGCGAGGCCCCGGGCATGTTCGGCCCCGAGGTCGCGCTCGACGAGCTGGCCGAGCGGCTCGGCCTCGACCCGATTGAGCTGCGGATCCGCAACGAGCCCGCGACCGACCCGGAGAGCGGCAAGCCGTGGTCGAGCCGGCACCTGGTCGAGTGCCTGCGCGACGGCGCCCGGCGGTTCGGCTGGCATGACCGCGACCAGCGGCCCGCCGTGCGGCGCGACGGCGCCTGGCTGACCGGCACCGGTGTCGCTGCCTCGGTGTACCCGACCATGCGGATGCCGCAGTCGGCCGCCGTCATCCGGTTCTCCGGCGGCCGCTACGTCGCCGAGATCGGCGCGGCTGACCTCGGCACCGGAGCCTGGACGGTGCTGCCGCAGATCGCCGCGGACGCGCTCGGCGTCCCGGTTTCCGACGTCGACGTGCGAATCGGCGACACCCGCTACCCCGCCGCGTCGGTGGCGGGCGGTTCCTCGGGCACCAACACCTGGGGCTCGGCCATCGTGGTGGCGAGCCGCGCCTTCCGGGACAAGTTCGGCGACCGTCCCCGCCCCGGCGACGAGGCCACGGGCGACGTCAGCGACGCGGCGTCGGACGACGATCACGCCAGCTACGCCTTTGGCGCGCAGTTCGCCGAGGCCCAGGTCAACGCGGACACCGGCGAGATCCGGGTGCCGCGGCTGCTCGGGGTGTTCGCGGCCGGCCGGATCATCAACCCGCGCACCGCCCGCTCCCAGTTCATCGGGGGGATGACCATGGGCCTGTCGATGGCGCTGCACGAAGGCGCCGTGATGGACCCGCGCCCGGGCCAGGTCGTCAACCACGACCTGGCCGGGCTACCACATCACCGCGAACGCCGACGTGCGCTCCATCGAGGCGTACTGGCTGGATGAGTACGACCCGTACGTCAACGCCATGGGCAGCAAGGGCATCGGCGAGATCGGCATCGTCGGCACCGCCGCGGCGGTGGCCAACGCCGTGTACCACGCGGCCGGCGTGCGGGTCCGCGACCTCCCGGTCACCCTCGACAAGGTGCTGGCCGGGCTCCCCTGACCACCTGGGCTAAGTCCCGCGGGCAGTGAGGGTCGCGATGTGCTGCCCGCAGCGGGCGGGATCATAGCCGGGCAGGCTGGCGAGCTGGTCCAGCAGCCACTGAGAAGACAGGATGCGCAGCAGGCTCTGTACCTCGCGCGCCCCTGCCTGGGCCGCCGGGATAACGAGGTCGAAGTGCTCGGCCGCGAGCGGGACGAAGCCGAGCCCGTAGGCCCGGGCGGCGGGCTCGCTGGCGATCCCGGCGTCGGCCAGGCCAGCCGCCACCGCCGCCGCCACCTGCAGGTGCCCGGTGGCCTGGGTGCGGTACCCGGGCACCGAGTCCGGATCGACGCCGAGCCGGGTGAGCTCGCGGTCGAGCAGGTTGCGGGCCTCGGCGCCTGGTTCCCGGTTAACCAGCCGCAGGCCCTGGCGGGCGACGTCCGCGACGCCGGCCACCGCCCGCCGCAGGCCAGGGTGCAGCACCAGCCCCTCGCTCCAGGAGCAGAAGCCGATCACCTCGCCGCCGCCGGGCAGGAGGCGCTCGGCGGCCGAGGTGTTGTATGCGCCGCCGGGACCGCGCAGGTGGGCCCCGGCCACGTGGACCAGGCCGTCGGCCGCCAGTTGGAGCGCGTTCCGGCTGGAACAGGGCCACCAGCTGAACGCGGCGGGTGGGTCGAGCAGCCCCAGCGGCCATTCCAGCAGCGGCAGGGCCGGGTCGCAGCCCGCCACGACCAGCGTCGGGCGGGGCGGGCCGACCGGGCGGACCGGCTCGGCCCCGCCCGGGGCCGCATCCGCCCGCGGCGCTCCCAGTCCGCCCGCGACCCCGCCCGCGGGCAGGAACCCGGCGCGGCTGACGTTGGCCCCCGACAACGGCAATGCGACCAGGCCGTCACCTACCGGGGCGAGGGTGACCCGGGCGCCGTCCCCGCCCAGCGGCGCGACCGGGCGCGCCATCACCGGCCGGGCCGGCCGGGACGGCCCGAAGATCTCCTCGATCGTCATCCCGAGGGCGCTGGTCAGCGCCAGCGCCACCCGCAGGGAGGGATCACTCAGGCCCGCCTCGACGGCCGAGACCGCCTGACGTGACACCCCGGCCATCTCCGCCAGCTGCTGCTGGGAGAACCCGCGCGCCTGCCGGGCCATCCGCAGCCGGGTGCCGTTGCCGGCATCTCGCTCGTCCGTCACCCTCTTAGCTTGCCGCCCCGCCGGACTGCGCGGTGCCAGCGGGGCCGGACTTAGCCGGGCGAGGGCCAGGGTACTCCCCTGGTGCGAGCGGCGGCGGACTGCGCGGAACGTGTAAGCGGCACGGTCCCGCAGCAACAGGAGGCACGCGATGACCGGCAGTGAACAAGGCGTCCGGGTCGCCGTCATCACCGGCGGCTCCCAGGGCATCGGCGCGGGCCTGGTTGACGGGTACCGCCAGCGCGGCTGGGCGGTAGTGGCGACCGCGCGCACGATGAAGCCGCAGGCCGACCCGGGCATCGTGGGAGTCGAGGGCGACATCACCGACGCCGCCACCGCGCAGCGGGTCATCGGTACCGCGGTAGAGCGCTTCGGGCAGGTCGACACCCTTGTCAACAACGCCGGCGTGTTCCTCTCCAAGCCGTTCACCGACTACACGGCCGAGGATTACGCCCTGGTCACCGGGGTCAACCTGGCGGGCTTCTTCTGGATCACCCAGCTCGCCATCGGGCAGATGACCAAGGGCGGGCGCGGTCACGTGGTCAACATCAGCGCCACCGTGGCCGACCGGGCCGACTCCACCAGCCCGTCGGTGCTGGCCGCCCTGACCAAGGGCGGCCTGGCCGCGGCCACCCGGTCGCTGGCGATCGAGTACGCGTCGCGCGGCATCCGGGTCAACGCCGTCGCCCCCGGCATCATCCAGACGCCGCTGCACCCGCCGGAGAGCTACGCCGGCCTCGGCGACGACGTCCCACTCGGCCGCGTCGGCCAGGTGAGCGACGTGGTCGACGCCATCTTGTTCCTGGAGTCAGCGCCGTATGTCACCGGCGAGATCGTGCACGTCGACGGCGGCCAGATCGCGGGGCGCTGAGCCATCCGTCAGGTGACGGTGAGGACGGGGCAGGGCGCGCGGTACCGGGCCGGATGCCGGCGGGGCTGGCTGGCTATGCCCGCGGTCAGGTGTAAGAGGTCGGTACCGAGGACGGTGCATGGCGGTCCCAGCCGTGGAAGCGCGAGTAGTCGCCCGCGTCCCAGGCCTCGCGCAGTCCCGGGGTGCTCAGGTCCCAGTCCGGGCGGATCTCGCGGGTGGCCGCGCGCAGGTCCTGCCATAGCTCGGCGAAGGACGGGCGGCCCCAGAACCAGTAGCCGTTGTAGAGGCTGTGCACGATCAGCCCCGGCTTGAGCACCAGGGTGTACGGGATCATCGGGTTGTGCGCGGGGTCGGTGTACTCGGCGATGCCGAGGTCCTGCTGGACGGTCCGTCCCGGGTCGGACAGGAAGGTCCACTGGGCCCCGAGTGAGGCGCGGAACTCCTGCAGGGTGTGGTGGTCGTCGGTGGTGATGGTGGCGACCTGCGTGTAGGCCACCGCGATCTTCGGGTAGTTGGCGGCCAGCTCCAGGTGCTGCTGGTGCTCCTTCGGGCAGTAGTGCCCGCGGGCCAGGGTGAGGATCAGCGGATCGCGGCCCTGAAGCTCGCTGAGCGTGCGCACCGTGCCGGTGTGGTCCGGGAGGGCGTAGTCAGGGAACGTTCCGCCGGGTCGTATGTCAGGACGCATGCCAGTCATTTTCGTCCCGGAGCGGCCCCGTCGCCCCCGTGGGATACCCGGGGCAGCTCGCCGAGACCGCCCTTACGTCGGAAACTTTTAGCGAACTGGAAACAATTGTTGCTATAACTCGTAAAAGTTTCCGATATCTGTGTCTGGAGTGCGCGGACCGCGCTGGTCTCGGCAACGGGGGAGTCCGCTGGGGGCCGGGGGGCGGGTGTTGCCTGACGGCCGCTCGGTGTGGGCCCGTCGTCGGCGGCGGGGGGGTTACCACCGGCGGCGGGGGGTTGCGGCGGCGGGGGGTTGCCGGCGGCGGGGTTGCCGGCGGCGGGGGGTTGCCGGCGGCGGGGGGTTGCCGGCGGCGGGGGGTTGCCGGGCGGCGGGGGGTTGCCGCCGGTCGGCGGGGGGTTGCCGGCGGCGGGGGGCTACAGGTCGAGGACCAGGTCCTCGCGGGGCTGGGAGCAGCAGATGAGGGCGTCGCCGTCGGCCGGGGCGTCGACCGGGTCGGGTGAGTAGGTGACGCTTCCCGACACGAGGGCGGTCTCGCAGGTGTGGCACACGCCCGTGCGGCACGACCAGCGGACCGGCACGTCGCATGCTTCGGCGAACTCGAGCAGGCTGGCGAAGCCCTCGCCCCACGGCGCGGTCAGGCCGCTGCGGGCGAACGCGACGCTGGGGCCGGTCCCGGGCGGCCCCGCGGGCGGGTGCGGCGGGCGGGCCGGGACGGCGGCGATGCCGGGGGTGACCGCGGGCCCGGGCCCGAAGACCTCGGTCCGGATGCGGGAGGCGGGCAGGCCCGACGCGGCCAGGGCGGCCGACAGGTCGGCCATGAACCCGGCCGGGCCGCACAGGTAGGCGTCGGCCTCGCGGGGCAGCTCCAGGCGGGCCAGCACCGCCGCCGAGAGGTGCCCCGCGGTCTGGTAGTCGCGGCCGAGCACGTCGTCCGGGCCCGGGTCGCTGTAGCAGACGTGCCAGCGCGCCCGGGGCAGCGCGGCCAGCAGGGCGCGGGACTCGCCGGCGAACGGCTCGTCGGCGCGGCGGCGCGAGCCGTGCAGCCACCAGACCTCACGGGAGACGCGGTCCGCCGCCAGCGCGTGCAGCATGGCCAGCACCGGCGTCGCGCCGACCCCGGCGCTGATCAGCAGCACCGGCTCCGAGCCGGGGCGGAGGGTGAAGGTGCCGCGCGGGGCGGCGGCCTCCAGCCGCTGGCCGGCCCGTACCCGGGTGTGCAGGTACTGGCTGCCGGCGCCGTGCGGCTCGCGCTTGACGCTGATCCGGTAGTCGCGGGCCCCCGGCGGCCCGGACAGCGAGTAGCTGCGCAGCAGCGGCGCCGGAGCCGGACCGGCGGCCGGACCGGCGGTGGGCGGGTGCAGGCGCAGCGTCAGGAACTGGCCCGGCAAGGCCGCCGGGACGCTGTTCCCGGCCGGGTCGGAGAGCTGGAACGAGGTCACCGTGTCGCTCTCGGGGCTGACCGCGGTCACCGTCAGCGGCCGGAAGCCAGGCCACGCGGGCGGCGGGCTCGCCTCCGCCAGGCCCGCGTTGCCGCCGGCCCCGGGCTGGTCCAGCATCTCCTGGAAGGAGGACTTCCAGCCGGGGCTGAGAGCCGGGATCCGCAGCGCCCGCAGCAGCTGCTGGCGCGGGTGCCCGGGCAGGTAGAGCAGGGCGTCCAGCTCGGCCACGGTCATGCCCTCGGGGCCGGACGCGAGCTTGACGATGTCCTGCCCGGCCTCGACCGTTCCCTCGGTCAGCACCCGGAAGTAGAAGCCGGGCCGGTGCCGGGACACCAGCAGGGCCGGGATCCGCGGGTCGTCCATCCGGAGGCCGACCCGGAAGCAGGTCACCCGGGGCTGGGTGACCTCGAAGACCGCGTCCCCGATCCGGTAGCGGTCGCCGACGCAGACCTGGTCGTCGGCCAGCCCGCGGACGGTGAAGTTCTCCCCGAACTGCCCGTAGGTGAAGTCGCGGCGGCTGAGCTCCTCCTGCCAGTACTGGTAGGACTCGATCTGGTAGACGAAGACGGCCCGCTGCTCGCCGCCGTGCCCGGCCAGGTCGCCCTGCCCGTCGCCGTCGATGTTCAGCCGGCGGACCATCGCCGGCCCGTCGACCTGCGTCTTCCACACCCCCGTGTGGACCGTGCGGCCCTGCCAGGCCACGTCGCGCGGCAGGCCGACGTTGACCGAGAGCAGGGCGCCAGCCGGATCGCCCGCGGTCGCCATCCGCTCATCCTCCCACGGTGGGCCGCCGGCGGCCGCGGCGCCGGGCGAGGAGGAACGCGGCGGCCACCGCCACCCACGCGGCCACCGCCACCCAGAACATGAACCGGCTGAGCGGCCCGGCGAAGGCCAGGCGGGCGACGCGGCCGAAGGTCAGCGTGGCGACGCTGTACATGCCGAGCGGGAACACCACGCTCCACAGGGCCGCCTCGTAGCGCAGGGGCCAGCGCTGGGCCGCGTGGTGCCAGCAGCACAGCACCACCAGAAGCGGGATCCACCACGTGCCGAAGGCCCACAAAACGAACGAGAACCCCTCGACGAAACCGGCGGACGCCCTGACCGCAGGCAGCCCGGCCGGCAGGCCGGCGATGCGGGCGCCGGCCAGCACCGTGATGGCGGTGGCGCCCGTCAGGATCCAGTAGGGCGGGGCCAGGGTCTGCGGGGTCATGGGGACTGACAGCCAGCGCAGCAGGATCAGGGAGACCAGCAGCAGGTACAGCACCAGCCCGACGCTCCACAGGCCGATCGCGGCCGGGGCCAGCAGCGCCGCCTGGGACGGCCAGACCGCGAGCAGGTTCGACGCCGCCAGCGCGAGGGACTCGGTGGCGACCACCCACAGCAGCCAGGTGCCGTTCACGTCGCCCACGGCCGAGTCGCGCGACCGCCTGAGCAGCAGGCTGGCGGGGACACCGTAGGTCAGGACGAGCCAGACGGCCGCCGCGACGGCGGCGAGGACCGCGGTGACGAGCGGGTGGCCCGCGGACGCGAGCCGGAGCCCGAGCACGTTCATCGCCGCGGCGACGGCGAAGAAGGCGAAGACCCGGGCCGGATCGCGGAACGCCGCCACCAGGCCGGGGCGGAACCAGGTCAGCTGGACCGCCAGGGCCACCACCAGTACCCCGAACGCGGTGCAGGCGATAACCAGCAGCGCCCGCGACAGCCAGGACGGCCCCAGCAGGAACGCCCCGGTCGAGATGATGCTGGTGGCCATCACGAACGGGAAGTAGCCCGGCGACAGGTCCGCGGCCGCCGCCGCGACGCGGCCCCGGGACGGCCCGGTCCCGGAACCAGGCCCCAGGCGGGGGTCAGGCGCGGTCTCCGCTGCTCGCATCGCGCTCAGCCCGCCAGGGGGATCCAGGTGCCGTGCGCGGTCAGGCGCAGCCGGGACGCCAGCCCGGCGTCGTCGAAGGCCCGGGCGAGGTCCGTCCCGCCCTCGCCGAAGTGCGCCCAGCCGTCATAGTGGGCCGGGATCACCACGGCCGGTCCCAGGATCGCGGCCGCCGCCGCGGCCCGGACGCTGTCCATCGTCAGGGCCCGGTCGCGGAACTTGCCCTCGACCCGGGCGGCGCCCGCGTGCAGCACAACCACGTCGATCACCGGGACGTGCCGGGCGATCTCGGCGACGACCCGGACGGAGGCGTTGTCGCCGGTGACGTAGACCGCGGACAGGTCCGGCCCGGCCAGCATGAAGCCGGTGACCTCGCAGTTGACGAACCCGCCGGCGTCGCGTTCCCCGTCCTCGGGGCCGTGCACGGCCGGGACGGCGGTGACGGTCAGCTCGCGGCCGTCGGGGCGGCGCACGGCCCGGCTCGCCCACGGGGCCAGCCCCTCGGCCGGCGGCCCGAGCCGCCGGCGGCGCTGCCGGTGGTCAGCACCAGCGGGGCGCCCAGCGCCAGGGCCCGGCCGCTGTCGTCGAGGTTGTCCGGGTGATTGTCGTGGCTGACCAGCACCAGGTCGACCGGCCCGAGCTGGTCGCGGGCGACGGCCGGGCCGGCCGTCTTGGTCAGGCAGCCATTGGGGCCGGGCGGGTCGAAGGTCGGGTCGGTGACGATGCGCAGGCCGCCGAGGTCCAGGATTGCCGTCGGCCCGCCGGTCACCATCGCCGCGCCCTGCTGCCGTGGAAGCACGGAGCCCTCCTGTCAGCTCGTGACTGCCTGGGGCCTCATGCTGCCGCCACCATGGGCTGCCTCGCGCCGGTGGCGGTCCCTGGCCGCACCCGGGCGGCGGCCCGGGCGCGGGGGCGCCCTTGCCGCTGTTTGCTTCAACCGGTAATACTCAGGGCACGGGAGGTTAACCGTGGCTCTGCCTGCGCCCCGCTCCGGCGTCCAGCCGCAGACCGGCGATCACCAGGGAATGCCGGCGACGAACGCTGTATTCGGGCTGTCCCTGGTCGTCAGCCAGGCGTCGTCGCCCGCCCAGGCGATGCGGCTGGTGACGACCGCGGTCCCGTCGGTCG
The DNA here is from genome assembly GCA_963795335.1 of uncultured Actinomycetota bacterium. Classification (GTDB taxonomy): domain Bacteria; phylum Actinomycetota; class Actinomycetes; order Streptosporangiales; family Streptosporangiaceae; genus Trebonia. The sequence goes on along the minus strand of CAWCHI010000017.1, from coordinate 49,651 downwards.
CCCCCGGGCACGCCGCCGTGGCGTGGCACCCGAGCACGTCCGGGGACTATTTCCAGCGGGCGCCGGAGGAGGACGCGCCGACCCTGGCCCGGCTCACCGGCCCCGGCCTGGCGCGGCGGCCCGCCACCGGTTCCGCTGGGCCTTCCCGCTGACCGCAGCGCCCGGGCGGGAACCGGTCTTCCTCGTCACCGACGGCCCGCGCGACCTCGCGGAGCAGGAGAACCTCCTGCTGTCGGTGCTGGCCCAGCTGTGCGGCACCGTCGTCGCCCATCACGAGCTGCGGGCCGAAACGGAGCGGCGCGCCGCCGCCGACCGCGAACGCGACATCGCCCGGGCCCGGGCGAGCGAGCTGGAAGCGAGCGAGGCCCGGCACCGGGCGGTCCTGCAGGCGGCCCTGGACGCCGTGGTCACCATCGACGCCCGCGGCCACATCGGCTACGTCAACCGCGCCTTCGAGCAGACCTTCGGCTACCGGGCGGCCGACGTGGCCGGCCGCGAGCTGGCCGACGTGATCGTCCCGCCCGCGCAGCGCACCGCCCACCGCGAGGGGCTCACCCGCTACCTCGTGACCGGGCAGCCGGGCATCCTCGACCAGCGGCTCGAGATGACCGCGATGCGGGCCGACGGCAGCGAGTTCCCGGCCGAGGTGACGGTGACCCTCACCGGGCTGCCCGGTGAGCCCTCGTTCACTGGGTACGTGCGGGACATCACCGAGCGGCGGCGGGCCCGGCAGGAGCTGATGGCGTCGCGGGCGCGCATCGTGGCGGCCTCCGACGCCGCCAGGCAGCGGGTCACCCGGGACCTGCACGACGGCGCCCAGCAGTGGTTCGTCACCTCGGTCATCAACCTGCAGCTGGCCGAGCAGAAATGGGACTCGGCCCCGGAACGAGCCCGGGAACTGGTCGGCCTGGCCCTCAGGGACGCCCGGCGCGGGGTCGATGACCTGCGGGAGATCGCGGCCGGGATCCACCCGGCGATCCTCACCCAGCGCGGCCTGGCGGCGGCGGTCGGCGCGCTCGCCGCCCGCCTCCCGGTCCCGGTCGAGGTCGACGTGCCCGAGCGGAGGCTCCCGGAGGCGGTCGAGGCGGGCGTGTACTTCTTCTGCTCCGAAGCGCTGACCAACGTAGTCAAGCACGCGCGGGCGAGCCGGGCCTGGGTGCGGGTCAGGCTGGAGCGGGACGCGCCGGCCGGGAGCCGCTGCGCGGTCGAGGTCGGGGACGACGGGACTGGCGGAGCCCGCCCCCGTTCGGAAGCGAGTGGTCTCATCGGGCTGCGGGACCGCGTCGGCACCCTCGGCGGGACCGTCGACGTGGTCAGCCCGGACGCCGGCGGCACCGTGCTGCGCGCCGCGATCCCGGTCCCTGGTGCCCGGTGAACGCGCCGGGCCAGGTGCGCGTCGTCGTCGGCGAGGACCAGCCGTTCGTGCGCGAGGGGATCCTGCGCGTCCTGACCGAAGGCGGATTCGACGTCGTCGGGACGGCCGGCGACGCCCGCGACCTCGAGCGGATGGCCGAGGCGTACCGCCCGGACGTGATCATCACCGACATCCAGATGCCGCCCGGTCACGGGGACGACGGCCTCCAGGCGGCGCTCGCCATCCGGGCCGCCCGGCCCGGGACCGGCGTGCTCGTGCTGTCGCAGTACCTCGAGGACGCCTACGCCTTCGACCTCGTCGCCGACGGCGCCCAGGGGGTCGGCTACCTGCTCAAGGAGAAGGTCGGCGACCTGCACGCGTTCACCGAGGCGGTGCGGCGGGTGTCCGACGGCGGATCGGTGCTCGACCCCGACGTGGTCGCCCGCCTGGTGGGCCGTCAGCGCCGGGCGGGCCCGCTGCGTGACCTGACCCCGCGCGAGCACCAGGTCCTCACGCTCATCGCCGAGGGACGCTCCAACGCCGGGATCGCGAGTCAGCTGGTGGTGACCGTGGCCGCCGTCGAGCGCCATGTTACCAGCATCTTCGACAAGCTCGGGCTGCCCCGGTCAGCCGACGCGCACCGCCGGGTGCTGGCCGTCCTCACGTACCTGCAGGCGTGAACAGGGCACCCAGGTCGGTCCCGGCCAGCTCGTCCTTGAGCACGAAGGCGATCGCGCCGCACTCCTTGAGCAGCCGTTCCGGCACCTCGGTGAAGGTGGCTGAGGTCAGCACGATGCGCGCCCCCGGGCAGAGCGCCGCCAGCGCCGCCGCCGCCGCGAAGCCGTCCACCCCGGGGAGGCCGATGTCCAGCAGGATCCCGTCCGGGCAGCCCCGCGCGGCCGCGTGCAGCGCCTGGTTCGCGTCCGCCGCCTGACCAAGCAGCGTGATCCCGCGCTCCCCCAGCAGCACCGCGGCCACGTCGCGGAACTGCGGGCTGTCGTCGACCACGAGGACTCTAGGCACCACGATTCCATGCTGCCGGCCCGCCCGCCGTTCCGCAATCGGGACAACCCCACAACAGGTCCCCGGTCGCCCTTGGGATAACCCGAGCCTGCCCGCTGGCAACCCGAGCCAGGGACTGAGGGCCGCCCGATTGGACCAGCGCCCTCCCCCCGGCAGGCTCATGGTATGACCGCGAATAAGGAACACGACCTGCCGCTGCTCGGACGGGAAGCGGCCTGCGAGACGCTGACGGCGCTGGTCAGCGGGGTGCGCCAGCGGCACGGCGCGGGACTGGTCATCCGGGGCAGGCCCGGGACCGGGAAAACGGCGCTGCTCGACTTCACCGCCGCCCACGCGGGTGACCTGCGGGTGATCCGGGCGGCCGGGGCGGCGTCGGAGACCGGCCTCGGCTACGCCGCGCTGCAGCAGTTCTGCAGCCCGCTGACGGGTCTGCTCGGGCGCCTGGCGGCGCCCCAGCGGGCGGCGCTGGGCAACGTGTTCGGGGTCGAGGCGGGCGGTCCGGCCGACCGCTACCTGGTCAGCCTCGGGGTGCTCGCGCTGCTGACCGAGGCTGCCGCCGAGCGCCCGCTGGTCTGCCTCATCGACGACGCCCAGTGGCTCGACGACGCATCCCGGCAGGCGCTGTCGTTCACCGCCCGGCGGCTGGCGAACACACCCGCGGTGATCGTATTCGCCGTCCGCGCACCCGCCAGCGGCCTGGACGGGCTGCCGGAGACAGTCATCGGCGGGCTGGGCGACGGCGACGCCCGGGCCCTGCTGGCGACGGCGGTGCGCGGGCCGCTCGACGAGCGGGTCCGGGACCAGATCGTGGCCGAGACCCGGGGCAACCCGCGGATGCTGCTGCAGCTGCGCGACCTGTCGCCGTCCGAGCTGGCCGGGGGCTTCCGGCTCCCCGCCCCGGCCCCCGGGGGGACCGGGGACGACCTGGTCCGGGAGCTGGACGCGCTGCCCCGCCCGGCCTGGCTGCTGCTGCTGACGGCGGCGGCCGACCCCACCGGCGACCTGGCGCTGCTGTGGCGGGCGGCCGGCCACCTGGGCATCACCAGCGAGGCCGCGCTGCCGGCGGCGGAAGCCGGGCTTGTCTCCTTCTCCAGCCGGGTGACCTTCCCCTGTCCCGCCGTCCGGTCGGCCGTCTACCATGCCGCGGCGCTGCGCGACCGCCAGGCCGCACACCAGGCGCTGGCCCGGGCGACCGATCCCGGGGCCGACCCCGACCGCCGCGCCTGGCACCGGTCGGCAGGCCCGGGCGACCCCGACGAGGACATCGCGGCCGAGCTCGAGGCGGCCGCGCCGCGGGCCCGCGCGCGCGGCGGGCTGGCCGCCGCGGCCGCCTTCCTCGAACGCGCCGCGGCGCTCACGCCGGACGCGGGCCGGCGGGTGGACCGGAGCCTGGCCGCGGCCGCGGCCCTGCTCCAGGCGGGCGAGTCCGACGCGGTCACCAGGCTGCTGGCCGGGACCGGGCCGGGGACCGGCGACAGCGACCGGCACGCACGCGCGCAGATCGTCCGGGGCCGCCTCGCCGTGGCCCAGCACCGCGGCGGTGACGTGCCCTGGCAGCTGCTGGAGGCCGCCCGGCGGCTCGACCGGGCCGACGTGGCCCAGGTGCGCGCCGCCCACCTGGACGCGCTGCGCGCCGCGGTGCTGGCGGGCGGCCTGGCGGCCAGCGGGGCGACGGTCACCGAGGTGGCCCGGGCGGCCGGGGAGGCACCCCCGGCCCGCCACCCGGGGCCCGCCGACCAGCTCCTCGACGGCCTCGCGGGCCACCTCGGCGGACGAAGCGAGGCCGCCGGCCCGGCGGTCCGGCAGGCGGTCGACTGGTTCAGCCGCCAGGCCGGCCCGGGCGACCTGCGCTGGCTGGCGCTGGCCGGCACCGCGGCGCTGACCCAGTGGGACGACGCGGCCTATCAGTCCCTCTCAGCCCGGTTCGCCCGGCTCGCCCGGGAGACCGGGGCGCTGGGCGACCTGGCCCTGGCGCTCAGCAGCGCCGCCTGCGGGCAGCTGCTGGGCGGTGACCTGGACGCGGCCGGGTCGCTGGCCGCGGAAGCGGCGGCGGCCGGCGGCCCGGTCACCGGCCGGATCCCGCCGTACGGCGTCCTCGGCCTGGCCGCGCTGCGCGGCCGCCCGGAGCCTGCCCGCACCCTCATCGAGGAAGCCGGGCGGGACGCGGTCGCGCGCGGTGAAGGACTCGGGGCGGCCGCCGCCCAGTGGGCGGCGGCGGTGCTGCACAACGGCCTCGGCCAGTACGCGACGGCCCTGGCGGCGGCCGAGGACGCGGTCCGTTACGCCGGGCACCCGCTGCTCGGCTGCTGGGCCGCGGCCGAGCTGACCGAGGCGGCGGCCCGCTCCGGGCAGCCCGGCCGGGCGGCCGACGCGGTCCGCTGCGTCGCGGCCGCGGCGGCGGTCGCGGGCAGCGACTGGGCCTGCGGCATCCAGGCGCGCTCGCAGGCGCTGGTGACCGGCGACGCGTCGGCCGAAGGGCGCTACCAGGCGGCGATCGTGCACCTGGGCCGGTCGCGGGCGCGCGTCGACCTGGCCCGGGCGCACCTGCTCTACGGCGAGTGGCTGCGCCGCGGGAACCGCCGGGTCGATGCCCGCGAGCAGCTGCACCGGGCCCACCGGATGCTCAGCGCGATGGGGGCGGAGGCCTTCGCCGAGCGCGCCCGCCGCGAGCTGCTCGCCACCGGCGAGACCGTCCGCCGGCGCACGGTGGAAACCGACCGGGACCTCACCGCGCAGGAGCGGCAGATCGCCCTGCGGGCCCGCGACGGGCAGACCAACACCGAGATCGGCACCGAGCTGTTCCTCAGCCCGCGGACGGTCGAATGGCACCTGCGCAAGGTCTTCGCCAAGCTCGGCATCACCTCCCGCCGGCAGCTGCAGCGCACGCTGGCCGACCATGCGGTGCCGTGCGGCTGACCCGGCAGCCCACCGGCTCGCTCACTGGTGCGCCGGTTCTCGCTGGCCGGCGCTGACCTGCGCGTGCAGGTCCTTGAGGGCGTCGTTGTAGATCTCAGTGAAGGCCGGGAAGGGCTGGATCACGTCCCGCAGCACCGCCAGCGGCACCCGCGCCCGGATCGCGAGGGTGGCCTGCTGCAGCCATTCGCCCGCCTCCGGGCCGAGGGCGTAGGCGCCGGTCAGCCGCTCCCCGTCGCTGAGCAGGGTGAGGAAGCCGCCCGAGTCGGCGTAGGCGTGGGTGTAGGTGGCGGTCTTGGCCACCCCTGACAGCGGGGCGGTCCCGCTGTACGGCGCCGTGCTGTCGCCGACCGCGGCCGCCTGCGGATCGGTGTAGACGCACCGGGGCACGGCCTCGTAGTGCGCGTCCCGGGGCTCACCGAGGATGTTGGCCGCGACCACCTCGCCCTGGTACTTGCCGACATGGGTGAGCAGCCACAGCCCGGTGGCGTCGCCGATCGCCCACAGCCGGTCGGCGACCCGCAACCGCGCGTCGACCGGGACGCCATGCCGGCCCGCCGTGACCCCGACCGTGTCGAGCCCGTCCGGCAGCCGCACCCGTCGCCCGGTCGCGACCAGCAGCCGGTCGCCGGTCAGGGTGCGGCCGTCGTCCAGGGTCAGCCGGTAGTCCTGCCCGTCGCGCCCGGCCCCCGTCACCCGGGCGCCGAGGACCAGCTCGATGCCGTCCCGGCCGAGCACGGCGCCCAGGGCCTCGCCCAGCGGGGCGGCCTCATGCGGCAGCAGCCGCGCGGCTCCCTCGACGATCGTGGCCGTGCCGCCCAGGCCCTGCACGATCTGCGCCATCTCCACCCCAACCGGCCCGCCCCCGATGATCAGCAGGTGCCGCGGTACCTGCTTCATGGCGGTCGCTTCCCGGTTGGTCCACACCCCGTCGAGGCCGTCCAGGCCGGGAACCGGCGGGAAGGCCGGGTCCGAGCCGGTCGCGATGACGACATGACGGGCGGTGTGCGGCCTCCCGTCGACCTCGACCCGGCCCGGGCCGGCCAGTCGCCCGGTGCCACGCAGCAAGTCGATGCCCTTGCCCGCGAGCCAGCGCTGCTGGCCGTCGTCGGAGTAGTTCGACACCATGAAGTCGCGGTAGGCCAGCGCCGCGGGCACGTCGACGGCGGCGGTCGCGCCCGCGTCGACCGCGTCGCGGACCGCCTCACCCGGGCGCAGCAGCGCCTTCGACGGAATACAGGCGTAATAGGAGCACTCGCCGCCGACCAGGCGCTGCTCGACCACCGCGACCCGCAGGCCGCCGTCGGCCAGGGCGCCGGCGCAGTGCTCGCCCGGTGAGCCGCCCCCGAGGACGATGACATCGTAATCAGCCATGGTGTGCTCCCGCCCTCTCGTGCACGTTCCCGACGTCCCCGGCGGGGACGCGGGTGGTAATGGTGACGAGGAATTCCATCGGAGTCGCTCCCCTACCGGCCCGGCAGCCGGGTGGTGATCTCCTGCAGCATCCAGCCGTTGCCGTCCGGGTCGGTGAACGCGGCGAAGGAGGCGTAACTCCTGCCGCCCGGGTCCCGCCCGTGCAGCCGGCAGGCCGTCCCGGCGTGGTGGAAGACCCCGGTCTCGTCGTGGAAGACCTCGCTGACGTCAACCCCGTGCCCGGCGATCTCGTCCCGGGCCGCCCGGATGTCCTCCACCGTCAGCGTCAGCTGCTCGACCGATCCGGGGGCAGCGGCGGTCACCCCGCGGCCGAAGATGACCGAGCAGGCCGAGCCGGGCGGCGTCAGCTGCACCACCCGGTAATCCGGCGCGGGGCTGACGTCAGCGTCCAGCCGCCACCCGAGCTCCTGGTAGAAATCCTTGGCCCGGTCCACGTCAGCGACCGGCAGCACCACGACCTCGAGCTTCATGTCCATCCGGGCGGGTCCTCTCCACGAAGCGGTTGCCCCATCAGGGCGAGGATGCCGCCGCCCGCACCGCGTTCGCGCCCGGGAAGTACCCTGGCCCGGCCCCGGCCGGGTGCTGGCGGGCCGGAGGCCTCAGCCGAGGATGAGCGAGCCCTGGCCGGGAACTGGGCGGAGCAGGGCCACGGCCGGGCGGGTGGCGCCCGGGTGCCAGGAGGCGAGCTGCATCTTCGTGGTGAAGCTGAACTCGGCGACCAGGCTGTCGCTGCCGTCGGGCCAGCCGTAGCCGACCAGCGCGTCGCTGCTGACCCAGGTGCCCGGGACGGCGCTGAGCCGCCCGGTCGCCAGCGGGGCAACCTCCAGCTGCATGGCCAGGTCGCCGCCGTCGCCGCTGTTGCCGACGCTGTCCTGGACCGCCAGGTAGCGGCCGTCGGGGCTGAAGGAGGCGCTGACCGGGGAACTGCCGGCGGCCAGCTTCAGCGTGGCGCGGCGGCCGGTGGCCAGGTCGAGGGTCTGGACCGTGCACTGCGGCCGGCACGGCGAGGACCAGGCGATCGCATCCGGGCTGGCCGCCAGCAGGCCGGGGAACGACTGGCCCGCGCGGCCGCCAGCTGGGTCCCAGAGCACGACGACCTGCGCCGCCTGCTGGCTGACGGGCCGCAGCAGCAGGCCCTTCGTCGTCCCCGCGGCGATCGCGTAACCGGCTGGCAGCGTCACCGGCCCGCCCGGGGCGGCCCCCGGGCGGACTTCCCGGGCCGTGCCGGCCGCGGTGAGCAGGCTGGCGCCGCGCGGGTAGCTGGTGAGCCAGACGGCGCCGTCGGCGGCGGCCGGCGCGACCAGGTCGGCGAGGCCGATCATGGTCACCGTGTGTGCGCCGTCGGCCAGGAACCAGACCGGGGCCGGCGGCGCGGCGCAGCCGGCGCAGGCGGCCGCTGAGGCCGGGCCGGCCTGCACCGCCCAGCCGCCGCCGACGCGGGTGAACTGGTAGCCGGCCGCGCTGGCGGGCAGGCCGCCGATCGCCTCGGCCTGGCCGGAGGCCGGGGAGAACCAGGACGGCCGGGTCCCGGCAGCGGGCAGGCGCAGGTCCTGGCTCCAGGCCTGGGTCTGGCCGGCGATCCCGTCTGGCTCGGCCGGCAGGCTGGCGCCGTCCGGCACCAGGGTGGCGCTGGGGGCGGGAGACGGGCGGGCGGCCGTGGGGTGCGCCGGGTGACGGCTGACGGCGAGGTAGGCGCCGCCGCCCGCGACGGCCAGGATCAGCGCCGCGATCAGGGCCAGGCGGCGCCAGCGGGGACCCGGCTCGCGGTCCCCGCCCTGGCTGAGGATGTCATCGTCGATCGGCCGCAACCCCCCGTGTGCACGCTGGCCGGCTTTCTTCACGATATGCCGGCCGCCGGCCCAGGCGCCAGGTCAGGCGGTGGGCAGGCGGCGCCGCGGGGCGGTCGAGCGCGCTCAGACCCCGCCAGGAGCGGGTCAACCGCCGGCCGCCAGGTGGCCGCCGCCCGGCTCAGCCGCGGCCGAGCCGTTCCAGCAGCAGCGCCTCGGCCAGCACGGCCCGCTCGAACTCGGGCAGGTGCAGCCCCTCGTTGGGGCCGTGGGCCCGGGTGTCGGGGTCCTCCACCCCGGTGACGAGGATGCTGGCGCCGGGGAAGGTCTCCTGGAACTCGGCGATGAACGGGATCGAGCCGCCGGTGCCCATGTCGACCGGGGTGACGCCGTCCCACGCCTCGGCCAGGGCGGCCCGCGCGGCCGCGTAGGCCGGGCCGGTGGTCGGCAGCACCGTCGGCTCGCCCGCGTCGACCACGGTGACGGTCAGCCCGGCGCCCCACGGGACGTGCTGCTCCAGGTGCTCGCGGAGCCGGGCCACGGCGTTGGCGCTGGTGTCGCCGGGGGCGAGCCGGATCGTGACCTTGGCCCGGGCGGCCGGCACGAGGGTGTTGGACGCGCCCGCGACCTTCGGGGCGTCGAGTCCGGTGACGGTAATGGCGGGCTTGGTCCACAGCCGGTCGGCGGCCGGGCCGGCCCCACCCAGCTGGTCCCGGGGGCGGCCCCGGACTCGGCCCGCAGCCGTTCCTCGGGATAGTCGACGCCGGAGGCGGGCGCGGTGACCAGCCCGGCCACGGCGGGGCTGCCGTCCTGCCCCCACAGGGTGGACAGCAGCCGGGTGAGGGCCATGATGGCGTCGGGGACGAGGCCGCCCCACATCCCGGAGTGGACCGCGTGGGTGAGGGTGCGGACCTCGACGTCGACCCGGATCAGCCCGCGCAGGCTGGTGGTGAGCGACGGGACGCCGATGTCCCAGTTCCCCGCGTCGGCGATGACGATGACGTCGGCCGCGAGCCGGTCGCGGTACTGGCGCAGCAGGTCGGGCAGGGTCTCGGAGGAGACCTCCTCCTCCCCCTCGATGAAGAACCGCACGGTGACCGGCAGGTCGTCGCCCAGCGCGCGCAGCGCCCCCACGTGCACCGCGATGCCAGCCTTGTCGTCGGCCGCGCCCCGGCCGTAGAGCCTCATCCCCCGGACAGCAGGCTCGAACGGCGGGCTGTCCCAGTCCTCCGGGTCGTTTTCCGGCTGCACGTCGTGGTGCGCGTACAGCAGCACGACCGGCGCGCCCGGCGGTCCCGGCCGCTCCCCGATGACGGCCGGCGGGGCGCCCGGGCGGGCCCGGACGATCTCGGCCGCGACCCCCTCGGCCGCCAGCAGCTGGGCCGTCTTGGCGGCGGACTTCTCCACCTCGCCCCGCCGCTGCGGGTCGGCGCTGACCGACTGGATGCGGACCAGGTCTTCCAGGTCGCCGATCAGGCCGGGCAGCAGGTCGTGGACGCGTTTGCTCAGGTCGCTCACCACGCCACTCTATGATCCGCGGATCCGCCGGCCGGGGCCGGGCGTACGGTGATCTTCGTGAAGTGCCGACAACCCCCGAGGAGGAACGGTGTCTGCCTGGATCTGCACCGCCTGCGGTAACCACTACCCGGAGACCGCCGTCCCGCCCGCCGCCTGCACCATCTGCTCCGACGAGCGGCAGTGGGTTCCCCCGTCTGGTCAGCGCTGGACCACCCAGACCGAGCTGGCGGCCGACGGGCGCCAGTGCGAGCTCTGGAGCGAGGAGCCGGGCCTGTACGGGCTGGGCGTCACTCCCCCGGTCGGCATCGGGCAGCGCGGCCTGATCGTCACCACCACCGACGGCAACCTGCTGTGGGACCCGCCCGGCTACCTCGACGACGCCGCGGCCGAGCAGGTGCGCCAGCTCGGCGGGCTGCGCGCGGTCAGCGCGAGCCACCCGCATTTCTACGGCGCCATGTCCGAGTGGGCCCGCGCCTTCGGCGCCGACATCTGGGTGCCGGAAGCCGACGCCGCCTGGGTGACCCTTCCCGACCCGGCCATCCGCACCTGGCACACGCGGCTGCCGGTGCTGCCCGGGGTGACCCTGGTGCAGTGCGGCGGGCACTTCCCCGGCAGCGCGGTGGTGCACTGGGCGGCGGGGGCGGACGGCGCCGGGGCGCTGCTGACCGGCGACACGATCATGGTGACGCCGGGCGAGGACCGGCTGACGTTCTTGTGGAGCGCGCCCAACCGGCTGCCGCTGCCGGAGGCGTCCGTCCGCGGCATCCTCGGGGCCCTGCGCGACGACCCGTTCGACCGGATCTACGGCGGGTGGGCGCCGGCCATCCGCTCCGGCGCCCGCGTCACCCTGGAGGCCTCGGCCGTGCGCTACATCCAGTTCCTGCGGGGCGAGGCCCCGGGCGAGGTGGCTACGCCTCGGGGATGATCTCCAGCCCGGGCACGTCGATCTCGGCCGAGTCGGTGATCCGCAGCTTGCGCCGGGCCCGCTGGTAGAAGCTGGTGTGCCCGAGCCGCACGACGCGGGCGCCGCCGGGCCGGGCCCGCAGCTCGATGCTGTCCCCTGCCCTCGAATAGCAGGAGACCCGGCCGTCGACCTCGATCGCCAGCCGGCCGCTGGACGGCAGCAGCTCGAGGGTGACGGGGTCGTCGACCGACAGCACCACCCCGCGGTTGTAGGCCGAGTGCGGGGCGGCCGGGGTGATCAGCAGCGCCTCGACCGACGGGCTGATGATCGGGCCGCCCGCGGAGAAGCTGTAGGCGGTCGAGCCGGTCGGGGTGGCCGCGATGACCGCGTCGGCCGCGTAGCTGACGAACGGCTGGCCGCCGACCCGGACCGCGACCAGTGCACTGCCGTCACCCGGGACTCGGACCGCGGCGACGTCGTTGAAGGCGGTCACGGTGCTGGTGCCGACCGCTGCGTCGATCGCCATCCGGGGCTCGACGGTGAACTCGCTGCGGTCGATGGCCGACAGCGCCCAGGGCAGGTCGGGCACGTCCACCTCGGCCAGGAAGCCGAGCTTGCCCAGGTTGACCCCGAGGACGGGGGCGCGCTGGCCGTCGGCCAGCCGCATCGCCCGCAGCATCGTCCCGTCCCCGCCCAGGCTGACGATCAGGTCCGACCGCTTGCCCAGCTCGGCCGAGGTGACGGCGGTGGCGGCGCAGTTGAGCCGCTGGATCTCGGCGCCGATGCCGAGGATCTCGGTCCCGTTGCGCGCGGCCCAGCTCAGGATCGTCTCGACCGCCTCGGCCGAGTCACGCCGCGGATGCAGGACAAGCCCGATCGTGTGCACAGGGCCACACTATCCGCCGCCGGCCCGCCGATCTTGCCCCCGCCCGGCGGACGGGTGCACGTGCACAGCCAGGAGGCCCGGGGCTCAGCCGAGCCCCGGGCCTCCCTCACGTCACTGTGATGACGTCAGTGCTTGGTTATGAGCAGCCCGAGGAAGAACAGCGGGCCATTTGGCGTGCCCACCCCGGTCTCGTCGTCATAACCCGGCGTGTCGTGCAGGGTCGTCTGCTGGACGTCGATGGTCTGCAGCTCGTACGTCAACCCTCCCGACGCGTCCACGCCGTTGGCGTAGTTGGTCCGGACCTGAGCCACCGGGGAGGTCGGCGCCGTGATGTCGTGCAGTGCCGGCGTACCGAGCAGCTTGTAGTACAGCGGGTTGATGAACCCGAGTGAGGTGTGGGTGAACTGGTCGGCCACCGCGACCACGCCGGCGATCAGCGGCGAGGACAGGCTGGTCCCGCCGATCCGGTACTGGTCCCAGTACGTGCCGTTGGGGAAGACCTGGGTCTCACCGACTTCGAAGCCGGTGTTCGGGTCACCGGCGGCCGCGATGTCCGGCACCGCGCGCATCGGCGTGCTGCCGAAGTACTCGGAGATGCTCGTCGGCACCTTGCCCGCCTGGTAGAAGGGCTGCGGGAACAGGACGCTGGTCCCGCCGCCGCCGCCGGAGCTGTAGACCCCGGGCGGGGCAGGCGTCCAGGCGCCGTCGGTCAGCTGGGAGTAGTCGTTCTGCCAGCCGTACTCGTCGAGCCACTGGCCCCTGCTGCCGATCAGCACGCTGGTGCCGCCGACGCCGGTGACGTAGGGCAGGTCGGCCGGGAACTCCACCGTCTTGGCCGCCAGGTCGGTCCCGCCGCTGGTGTCGTCGCCGCCGTCACCCGCGGAGAAGTTGACCGTGATCCCGGTGAGCGCCGCCTCCAGTGAGTACTGCTCGTAGAACTGCACGTACGACGTGCCGAGCAGGCTCAGGTCGTCCGTGCCGTCCGTCCACGAGTTGGTGATGATGTTGGCCACGTGGTTGTCGATGGCGCTGGCCCAGGCGTCGTCCAGGGCGCTCTCGCAGTCAGCCGCGCCCACGTAGACGATCTTCGCGCCGGGCGCCATCGCGTGCACCGCCTCGACGTCCAGGGTCTCCTCGCCGTACCAGCCCTGCGGGCCGCACGCGCTCTCGTCGTCGTAGCCGTTAGCCGCCGGGGTGATCTGCGTGAACTGGCCCGGGGCGAACTCCGGCTGCCCGTGAACCTGGTTGTACTTCTGGGCGTCGGCCAAGATGGTCGGGGCCGCGTAGGCGTCGGTGATCGCGACCGTGACGCCCTTGCCGGTGACTCCCGCGCGCAGCAGGGCGGACTCACCGTACGCGGACTGGTACTGCTGCGGCACGTAGCCGCAGACCGCGTACGGCTGGTGCTTGCCGTAGGCGGGCGGCAGGGTGGTGGCGACCTTCTGGGCGTAGTAGGCCGAGCAGGGCTGGACGCCGTACCGCGCGCCCGGAGGGGGCCCAGGGAGCGTGTCCGCGGGCGACTTCAGGGCCGTGCCCTGGTCAATGCCGACGATCCCGGAGACGGCGTCGATGACCGCGGCCGGGGTGCTGGCCGGCAGCGACAGTTCGCCCGCGTTCGCCCGCACCGTCTTGCCCTGGTAGGAGTAGTTGTTCAGCTGGCTGCCGAACGTCTTCTCCACCTGGTCCGCCGTGCCGCTGACTTCGACCAGCTGGCCGCTGGGCAGTGTCTGGGTCACCGTGAAGCCCTGGGTGCGGAGCCAGGCCTGCACCGCGCTGACGCTGCTCTTCGCGGGTGCGTAGCGCTCGTCGAAGGCCTGGTTGGACAGCCACTTGCCGTAGCTCGCGCTGTCCGGGGACGAGATCGCCTGCAGGGCCGCCTCCGCCCCGGCTTCATTCCGGAGGCCGAGCACCATTCCGAAGCTCACCGCTTCGGAGGAGGACGTGGCGCCGACGCTGTGGGCCTTACTCAGCCACTTGGGGGTACTGCCGTTCAGGTAGTGGCGCGCGGGCCCGGCCGCCGACGCCGGGGCTGCCGCCGCGGCGAGCCCGCCGAGGGCGGCCGCACCGCTGACCACGACGGCAAGGACTGCCCGTCGCGCAATACGCATGGATGCCATTCAGGTACCAGATTCTGTGAGAACCGCACCGAAACCAACGCAAATAGCAAACTCTGCTGGCGCGGGTGGGTCAAGAGATAAGGAGCACTGGAAACGGCCGCGAAACAGAAACTTTTTGAGTGAGTGATGGGTCAGGCCAGGCGGAAGACCGGGACGTACTCGGAGTCCTCGTCAGCCCGCTGGAAGTCGATCCGCAGCCGGGTGCCGGTCGCGACGGCGCCCGGGTCGGCGTCTACCAGCTGGCTCCACCACCAGGGCCCCTCGTCCAGCTCGGCGATGACCAGCACCGTGGTCTGGGTGGCTCCCTCGGCGTCCGGCTTGGTGTGCGGCACCACCCAGCTCGCGACCTTGGCCCCGCCCGCGGCGGGCTCCCAGGTCAGCTCGGTCGAGCCGCACGGGCCGCACTGCACCGCGTACGGGGTCAGCCGGGCCTGGCACTGCTCGCACTTGCGGAGCAGGAACTTCCCGGCGGCGGTGCCGTCGAAGAAGGCCGCCGTCCGCTCGTCACGTACCACCGCGCCTACGGTCACTTGCTGCCTCCGAGAACGAGAGTCGAGTGGTGGTCGAGGATGCCGCCGTTGCCGCTGACCAGCACCAGCTCGTGCCGCTCGGCCTGCCGCTGGCCGCCCTGTCCGCGGGCCTGGATGACGGCCTCCGAGAGCGGGGTCATGCCCCACATGTAGTAGCTCGACAGCTCACCGCCGCCGGTGTTCAGCTTGAGCGTGCCACCCGGGCCGAGCACACCCGACTCGACGAACGGGCCGCCCTCCCCCTTGCCGCAGAACCCGTAGTCCTCCAGCGTGACCAGCACGGTGTAGGTGTAGCAGTCGTACAGCTCGACCACGTCGATGTCGGTCAGCTTGACGCCGGCCATCGCGAGGGCTTCCGGGCCGGCCTTGGCCGCCCCCGTCACCAGGCCGAAGTTGTCGTCCCGGCGCTGGGCGTGCCCGGGGTGGCTCTGCGCCCAGCCGAGGACGTGCACCGGCGGCTGGGCCAGCGACGCGGCCCGGTCGGCGCTGGTGACGATGACGGCGATGCCGCCGTTGGTGACCAGGCAGCAGTCCAGCAGCCGGAACGGCTCGGCGATCCAGCGCGCGGCCAGGTAGTCGTCCATCGTGATCGGGTCACGGAACTGGGCCAGCGGGTTCATCACGGCCCAGTCCCGCTGGGCGATCGCGATGGCGCCGAACTGCTCGTTGGTGGTGCCGTAGGCCTCCATGTGGCGGCGCGCGGCGAGGGCGTACATGGTGTTGGCCCCGACCACCCCGGAGGCGGCCATCAGCCCGCCCCAGCCGGCCCCCGGACCGCGGGCACCGTAGGCGGCGCCCGCGGCGCGGCCCTGGCGGAGCGGGTTGTCCGCCCACACGCAGGCGACCACGTCGGCCATGCCCGCCCGCACCGCCATCGACGCGACCTGGACCATGCCGCCTGCGGTGGAGCCGTAGGCCTGCATCTCCGACAGCAGCCGCAGGTCGGTCAGCTCGAGGTCGCGCTGCAGGTCGAGGTGCACCCCGTTGGTCGTGCCGGACGACAGCAGCAGCCCGTCGATGTCGCTCAGGGCCAGGCCGGCGTCGGCCGCGGCCCGGCGCACCGCCTCGCCCGCGAAGTCGGCCGCGGTCGGGCCGTAGACCTTGCCGAGCTCGGTGAGGCCGAGCCCGGCGATGGCCGGGTCGCGCGGGGAAACGCTCATCGGAGGGTCCTCCTCGGGAACTTCATCGGTTAACGGCCCTGCCAGCGCGGCGCGCGCTTCTCGGCGAAGGCGAGCGGGCCTTCCTTGGAGTCGGCGCTCTGCATCAGCTTCTTGCCCTCGGCGGCCGACAGGTCCCAGGACGCGTCCTCGGCCGGCACCTCGCCGTCGATCATCCCGTAGGCGATCCGCTTGGACGCCTGCACCGACAGCGGCGCGTTGGCGCAGACCCGCTCGGCCAGCTCGATCGCGGCCTGCACCACCTGCTCGAACGGGACGACCCGGTTGACCAGGCCGAGCTCCAGGGCGCGGCGGGCGCTGATCGGCTCGCCGGTCATGATCATCTCCATCGCGACCTTGCGCGGCAGCTGAGCCGGGAGCCGGAACACCCCGCCCGCGCCGGCGAAGATGCCCCGCTTGACCTCCGGCAGCCCGAACGAGGCGGTCTCGGACGCCACCACCAGGTCGCTCGCGAGGGCAAGCTCGGTCCCGCCGCCGAGCGCGAACCCGTTGACGGCGGCGATCGTCGGCTTGCTGATGTGGTGCCGCACGTAGCCCGCGAACCCCCAGGCGGCCCCGCGCGGGTCGGACGGGGCGCGCGACTCCCCGCGGCTGAGGGCCTTCAGGTCGGCCCCGGCGCTGAACGACTTGTCGCCCGCCCCGGTGAGCACGAAGGCCCAGACCTGGTCGTCGTGCTCGGCCTGGTCGAGGGCGGCCCCGAGGCCGTCGGCGACCGCCTGGTTGACCGCGTTGCGGACCTCCGGCCGGTTGATCGTCGCCAGCAGGATGTGCCCCCGCCGCTCGGTCAGCACCGCCTCGTTCTGCTCGGTCATTCAGCTCGCCTTCCTGTTGTCGTCTGCCCCGCCCGGCGGGACCTCGAGTACGCCGCGCCCGACGAGCGCGGCCACCTCCGCCGCGCCCAGGCCGAGCAGGGTGGCCGCGATCTCGGCCGTCTGCTCGCCCAGCAGCGGCGCCGGCCGCAGGGGCGGGGCCGCGGTGTGCTCGTCGTGCACCTGGGTGTCCTCCATGATGTACGGCTCTTGCCCGTGCGGGTGGACCTCCTGGCGGAACGCCCGCCGCGCGAGGTAGTAGTCCCAGCCGGGCAGGTCGGCCGCGCGCATCATGGCGCCGGCCGGCACCCCGGCCGCCTGCAGCCGTTCCATCGCGGCGGCGGCCGGCTGCCCGGCGGTCCACGCGGCGACGGCAGCGTCGATCGCGGCCCGGGCGGCGTCCCGGCCCGCCCGGGTGGCCAGGGCCGGGTCGGCCAGCAGGTCGGGGCGGCTGATCTCCCCGCACAGGGCGGCCCAGTCGGCGTCGCCGCGGACGGTGACCACGATCCAGTCGTCGTCGCCCGCCGCCGGGAACAGCCCCCAGGGGGCGTCCCGTCCGGGCTCGTCCGGCCCCGGGTGACCGCGCGCGGTCAGCTCGCGGGCGGCGATGTCGGCCGCCATGTGGCTGAGCATCACCTCGGACTGGGCGATGCTGGCCGACCCGCCGGTCCCCGTGTGCTCCCGCCGGATCAGCAGCGACAGCGCCGCGCAGGACGCCGATCCGGGCGCAGACGTGGTCGGGGTAGACGGTGATGGCGTCGCTGAAGGTGCCGGGCTCCCCCGGGTACACCCACTGGGCGCTGAAGCCCGCCGCGGCGCGGACCAGCGGGCCGTAGCCCAGCCGCCGCGACCAGGGCCCGGTCGGCCCGAAGGCGGAGCTGTCGATGACGACGATGCCCGGGTTCACGTCCCGCAGCGACTGGTAGTCCAGGCCGAGGGACTCGATGACCCCGGGCTTGAAGTTGGTCAGCACGATGTCGGCGCCGGCCGCCAGCCGGCGGACCAGCTCCCGGCCCTCGGGGTCGCGCAAGTTGATGCCGATCGACCGCTTGTTGCGGTGCCCGGCCGCGTAGCCCTGGGACATCGCCGTCGACAGCGCGCCCCGCGAGCCGTCGGGGAAGGCCGAGTTCTCCACCTTGATGACGTCGGCCCCGAGGTCGCCGAGGATGCGGCCGGTGTCGCCGCCGACCACGATGACCCCGAAGTCGAGCACGCGGATGCCGTCCAGCGGCAGCCCCGGCCGGCCGGAGCCGCGCCGGCCGAGCAGGGGCGCCTGCCGCAGCCGGGGGGCAGGTCCGCCCTCAGCCGGGGTGAGGGTGCTGGCGCGGGTGCCGTCGACCTCCACCACCCCCGCCGGCACCGGCACGGTCAGCCCAGGCGCCAGCTCGGCCGGGCGCAGGAAGCCGCGCGCCTTGACCTGGTCGGTCATCAGCGCCTCGTCCAGGGTGAGGACGGCCGCGGTGGGCACCCCGTGCTGCTGGCCCGCTACCTCCAGGTCGGCCCGGGTCTGGCGGGCGAAGAAGCGGCCGATCGCCGCCAGCAGGGCGGCCGACTCGAACCGGACCAGGATGCTGTCGTACTTGGGGTCGGCGAACTCCTCCGGCTCGCCCATCCAGGTGAACATGCCCCGCCACTGCCGCGGGGCGAGCACGCAGATGCGCACGTAGCCGTCGGCACAGGGAATGATCGGGTACCGCTGCCGGGCCTCCGGGCGGCCGCGCTCCTGATCGCTGAGCGGGACGCCGGCCGCGGCGCTGCCGGCGATCCCGAACGGCGGGTCGAGGGCCTGGGTGGCCCCGTCGAGGACGGAGAAGTCGATGAGGTCGCCCCGCCCGGTTCGCAGCCGGTCGATGTAGGCGGTCACGGTGATCACCGCGGCCTGGGCCGCGGCGACGTCGTAGGGCAGGTCGCCGGGCGGGATGAGCGGGTCCCGGTCAGGGATCCCCGACCGGGACAGCTCGCTGGTCAGCGCGTGGAACACCGGCCCGGTGCCCTGCCAGCGGCTGAACCGGTGACCGCGGCCGAAGTCGCTGACGCTGGTGATCACCAGCTCCGGGTGCCGCTGGCGGATGGCGCCGGCATCGAGGGCGACCTCGGCCACCGACCCCGGCCGGGTGGTCTCGATGAGGATGTCCGCCCCGGCCAGCAGCTCCTCCCAGGCCTGATGGCCATCGCCCGCGGCCGGGTCGATGACGCGCTGGTCCAGGCCGGCCTGGCTGATGGCGGTGCCGAGCGGGACGCCGTCGACGACCGGGCCGACCGCGTCGCCCCCGGTGACGCCGGCCAGCGTCACCAGCGTGACGTGCGCCCCGAGGTCGGCCAGGAGGCGGCCGATGGCGGCCATCGGCCCGCGGGACAGGTCGATGACCTCGACCCCGGCCAGCGGCGGCCGGTAAGCGGTAGCGGTCACGTCAGCTCCGGCGCACGTCGCGGAACGGGATGTGCTTGTCGATCTCGGGCTCCTTGGGCAGGCCGAGGACGCGCTCGGCGATGATGTTGCGCTGGATCTGGTTGGTGCCGCCGCCGATCGAGGTGAAGAACGCGTTCAGCGTGAGGAAGTTGACGTCGTCCGCTTCGGCGTTCTGCGGGCCCGCCAGCAGGGACTCGGCCCCGATGATCTCGGTCCGCATCCGCGCCTCGGCATGCAGCAACATCCCCATCGCGAGCTTCCCCAGCGACATCACCGAGCTGGTCGTGCCCTGCTGGGCGTCGGCTTTGGCCCGCGCGTTGTTCAGCGCGTTCAGCTCCCGCAGGGCGAGGACCCCGGCCAGCTGACGGCGGATGACCGGGTCGCCGAGACGGTCATGCTCCCGGGCGAGGCCGATCAGGTCGTCGGCCAGGCTGCCGTGGCGGGAGGCGCGGGCGCCGTCCCCCATGATCGACCGCTCGTAGGCGAGGGCGGTGTTCAGCACCCGCCAGCCGTCGCCCTCGCTGCCGACCAGGTAATCAGCCGGGACGATCGCGTTGGTGATGAAGACCTCGTTGAAGTGGGCCTCCCCGGTGATCTGGACCAGCGGCCGGACCTCAATGCCGGGCTGCTTCATGGGCACCACGAAGTAACTCAGCCCCCGGTGCTTGGGCATGTCCCAGTCAGTCCGCGCGATCATCAGCGCGTAGTCGGCCGTCGCGGCGCCCGACGTCCACACCTTCTGCCCGTTGACGACCCAGTGGTCGCCGTCAAGGACCGCGGTGGTGCGCACGCTGGCGAGGTCGGAACCTGAACCTGGCTCGCTGTAGAACAGGCAGGTGGCGACGCGCGCGGTCAGCAGATCGCGGATGAGGTCGTGCTTGAGCCGGTCGGTGCCGTACTTGAGGGCGGTGTTGGCCCCGATGTTGTACTTGTCCTGGCACGCGCCCGGCGCCCCAGCGGCGGCGAACTCGGCCTCGATGACCGCCGCCAGCTCGTTCGGGTAGCCGCGGCCGAACCAGTCGGCCGGCCAGGTCGGCACGGCGTAGCCGGCCTCCAGGACCTGATCCAGCCAGGCGACACGCTGCGGGTCGGCCCGGTCCCAGTTGGACGCCTCGGGCAGGCCCAGCCAGTGCTCGCGGAGCCAGGCGGCCACCTCGGCCCGCAGTTCGGCCGCGCCCGGGACGGTAGTCGCGGCGGTTTCCGTGTCGGTCATCTGTCATGCGCCTTTCGCGGCCAGGTAGCGCTCGCGGTGCAAGGGCGAGCCGCCGAACAGCTGCGCGCCCGAACGGGCCCGCCGCAGGAACAGGTGCGCCGGGTGCTCCCAGGTGAAGGCGATGCCGCCGTGCATCTGGATCGCGTACAGCGCAGTCGTCTCGAATGCCTCGGCGCAGGCGAACCCGGCCAGCGCGACCGCGCCGGCTGCGCCGGGCCGGCGTCGAAGCTGGCCGCGGCGTGCCGGGCGGCGGAAGTGGCCGACTCCACCTGCAGCAGCAGGTCGGCCGCGTAATGCTTGAGTGACTGGAAGCTGCCGATGAAGCGGCCAAACTGGACCCGGGTGCGCAGGTACTCCACGGTGATGTCGAAGATGCGGCGGGCACCGCCCGCCTGCTCGCCCGCCAGGGCGATGACCGCGAGGTCGAGCGCCTGCTGAACGGCGTCCCAGCCAGCTGTTCCGAGGCGCCGGGCCGGGGTCGCGGTGAACTCGAACGACGACAGCCGGACGGTCGGGTCGAAGACTTCCTGCGCCGTCCGGGTGAAGCCCGGAGCGGCCGGGTCGACCTCGAAGACGCCGATCCCGCCGTCCCCGCCGGCACTGCCCGTCCGCGCGGCGACCAGGATGACGTCGGCGGCCTGGCCGAAGGTGACGTAGCGGGCGCTGCCGGTCAGCGTGCCGCTGGCGTCGGCGCTGACCTCGACCCCGGCCGCCGTCCAGGTCCCGGCCGCGCCGGTCAGCGCGACGGTGGCGATCGACGTCCCGTCGGCGATGCCCGGCAGCAGGCGCTCCTGGTCGTCGGCGGTGCCGGCCGCCTGGATGAGCCGGGTGGCGAGGACGCCGCTGGACAGGAACGGAGACGGCAGCAGGGCCGCGCCGGTCTCCTCGGCGACCGCCTCCAGGTCGAGTGGGCCGAGCCCGGCCCCGCCGTAGTCCGGGTCGATAAGCATGCCGGTGACGCCGAGCTCGGCCAGTTGCCGCCACAGCTCGCGGTCGAAGCCGTCGCCGGTCGTCATCACCCGCCGGACGTCCTGCTCGCTGCACCGGTCCCCGAGTAGCTCGCGCACCGCGGTTCGCAGCGCCGTCCGCTCGGCCGCACTGATCGTCATGCCGCCTGCCTTCCCGCGTCGGCCACCGTGGTCCGGCACTTTCCCGCAGGCTAGTTCGCGGGGGAACGGTTGTGAATACGCCTGCTATGCGAGAATCGCGCGGCGCCGGTGCAATTCTCAGATAGCAGCAGGGAGCAGGGCCAGCTCACGGCTGATCTCGGCGGCCATTTCCCACAGCTGAAGCAGCTGCGGCGGCTGCGGCCGCTCGTCCCTGGCCGCGAGCACCAGCCGGGTACGCAGCGGGGTCGCCAGGGGCCGCCTGACGTAGCCTGCCGGGGCGGTCCGGTCGGAGCTTGACCGCAGGTAGGGCAGCCCGAGGGCGGCCCCGGCCTCGGGGACGCCCTCGGCCAGGACGCCGTTCATCGGCACGAGGACGGCCCCGGCGTCCTCCAGCGGCTGCATCAGGCTCTCGTACAGGGGCGGGTTGAGTTCCCGGCGGAACGTGGCCAGCCGCACCCCGCGCAGGTCGGCCAGGGCGACTTCGGCCCGCGCGGCGCACGGGTGACCGTCCGGGATCATCACGTCCGCGATCACCAGGTCCCCGAGGCCAGTGGTGACGATGCCCGGCTCATGCAGCGGCTCCAGCAGGACGGCAGCGTCCAGGCTGCCGTGCCGCAGGGCCGCGATCAGCTGGGCGCCGTAGCCATTGCGCACCTCGAGCAGGCGGGGCGCGGCCGCCAGGCGCTGGATTAGCCGTTCCCGCCCGGGCAGGTTGAGGGTGTAGGTGGGCGCGCCGAGCCGCAGCGGGGCGCCGCGCACCGGGGCCGGGGGGCGCCGCGGGCCGGCGGCGAGGGCGGCGGCCGCCCGGTCCAGCTCGCCGAGCAGCGCCCGGGCCGCCCGCACCACCACCTCCCCCCCTGGGGTGACCGTCACCCGGTGCGACGTGCGGCTGAACAGCGGCACCCCGAGCCGTGTTTCCACCGTCCGGACCTGGGTCGACACCCAGGGCTGGGAGGTGAACAGCAGCGCCGCGGCCCGGGTGAACGAGCACGTCTCGGCCACCGCGGCCAGGGCCCGCAGCTGGGCCGCCTCAAGCGCGTGCTCGTGCAGCAGCCCGGCCAGCGGGCCGAGCCGGAAGCCGGCCTCGCCCGGGCAGTCCCTGGCGGCGTCCGGCTGGCGCCCGGTGATGACGGCCGCGGCGGCGATGAAGGCCTCGGTCAGGGCCGAGTCCGGCACCGCCCGGGCCACCAGGCACAGGTCGTCGAACGCGATCGCGTGGTCGAGCGGCACCTGCGCGATGCCGCGCCCGGCCGCCCGCGGGCCGGGCGTGAGCCAGTCGGGCAGCACGGTGAGCTCCTCCGACCGGGCGACCCGGCCGATGAGGGCGTCGGCGCTCCACTCGGGGGCGACCGCCAGCTGCGCCCCGGCGGCGGCGAACGGGGCCAGGCAGCGGTCCCAGAACCCCGGGTCGGCCGCCCGCGGCGGCACCGCCAGCCGCTCGCCCGCCAGCTCGGCCAGCTGCACCGGGGCCTCCCGGCGGGCCAGCCGGTGCCCGGCCGGGAGCAGCAGCCACGGGGCCGAGCGCCTGATCTCCAGCACCCGGTAGCCCGGGTAACCGGACCGCGCCCGCGGCAGCAGCGCCAGCGCGACGTCGGCGGCGCCGCTGTCCAGCGCCCGCAGCACGTCGGCCGAGCTGCCCTCGGTCAGCTCGAGGCGCGCGCCCGGGTTCTCGGCCAGGAAGCGCTCGGCCAGCTGGGACCGCTCGGGCACGTGGAAGCTGTCGGTGGCGGCGCCGAAGGGCAGCACGCCGTCGCCCGCGTGGCGCAGGCCGGCCGCCGCCGCCAGCAGCCCGAGGTGCCGCCGGAGCAGCGGGTAGGCGTAGCCGAGGAGCGCCTGGCCGGCTTCGGTCAGCTCGCCCCGGCGGCTGTCGCGGCGCAGCAGGCGGCCGCGGCCGAGCTTGTGCTCCAGCGTGCGCAGCTGGGCGGAGACGTGCGAGGGGCTGCTGCCGACCTGCTCGGCCGCCGCCGCCGCGGTGCCGGACTCCGCCACCGCGGCGAAGCACACCAGCGCCCGCGCCTCCAGGGGCAGCGCCGAAGATGCACGCGTCACCGCGGGACCACTCCCCTCGGACAGGTGGGCAGCCTGCTGTCGCGCCGCACGACCTCAAGTGGCCTCAAAGTATTACAGGTGAGTTACTTCCGGCAAGAGGCCCCGGACGGCCGGGACTGCCGCCAGACGGGAGGTCACCGCTGGTCAGGGCCGGTCATCGCAAGCCCCCGTTCGGGCCCCGGGGGTGCATGGACGAGGCCCTGCGAGCGCGGGCTCAGTGCCCGGCCCGAGGGCCTCGCTCCGCCGGTTCCCGCACGGCTGCGACCACGGGGACCACAATCGTTTACCCTCGTCATTTCTGTTCGGTTCGCCGTGGGGCTCAGGCGGGCCGTCCCGGGGACAGGGGAAACAATTGTTGCTGGGACACCGAATAATTTCCGGCCTGCCGATAGTTTCCGCCCTACGAGCAACGTGCGGCTCTCCCGCCCCAAGGGGTGGCGCGAGGCGGTTAGGAGCCGTGGCGGACGGCGAGGACGGCGGCCTGGGTGCGGTCCTGCACCCCGAGCTTGGCCAGGATCGCGCTGACGTGAGCCTTGACCGTCTTCTCGGCGACGCCCAGCGTGCGGGCGATCTCACGGTTGGAACGGCCTTCAGTGAGGTGGCTGAGCACCTCGCGCTCGCGCGGGGTCAGGGTGTCCATCGCCCCGTCCCGGCCCGGCGTTCCGTCCCGGCCTGCCGGGCCATCCCGCAGTGACGCCGCCGCGCCCAGCGCGAGCAGCACGTGCCCGTCGTGGACGGAGCGGATCGCCCGCACCAGCGCGTCCGGGTCGATGTCCTTGTAGACCACCCCGGAGGCGCCGCCCCTGACCGCCCGCTCGGCCCAGGCCGCATCGGTCGCGCTGGTCAGCACCAGCACCCGGTGACGGCCCGCCAGCTCCCCGAGCACGGCGATGCCATCCATCCCCGGCAGCTTCAGGTCGAGCAGCACCACGTCGGGGGCGGCGGAGGCGGCCAGCGCGATCGCGGCCGGGCCGTCGCCCGCCTCGCCCGCCACCTCGATGTCGTCCTGGACCGAGAGCAACGCGACGAGGCCCTGGCGGACGACCGGGTGGTCGTCGACGATCAGCACCCGGATCACCGCAGCGGCACCTCCAGCCGCACGGTGGTGCCCTGGCCCGGGGCCGACTCGACCGCGACGGTGCCGCCCGCCGCGGCCGCCCGCTCCCGCATCGAGGCCAGCCCGAGCCCGCGGCCGGCGGCCGGCGGGTCGAGCCGGCCCCGTCGTCGGTCACCGTGAGCACGATCCCCGGCGGCAGCGCGCTGACCGCGAGCATCACCTGCCGGGCGCCTGCGTGCCGGAGGGCGTTGTGCAGCGCCTCCTGGGCCACCCGGTAGACCGCCTGCTCGGTCGCGGCCGTCAGCGGCGGCAGCGGCGGCCCGGTCACCGTCACCGGCACCCCGTGCGCCCGCCCGGCCAGGTCAGCGTACCGCCGCAGCGACGTGACGAGGCCGTCAAGCGCGGGCGGGGCCAGCCCCTCGATGATCGCCCGGAGCTCCGCCTGCGCCTCGGCGGCCAGCTCCGATACCGCCGCCATGCTGGCCGCGGCCCGGGCCGGGTCCCGCTCGGCCAGCACCGCGGCCGCGCGGGCGTGGGCCCGGACCGAGAACAGCTTCTGCGAGACCGCGTCATGCAGCTCGCGGGCGAGCCGGGCCCGCTCCTCGGCGGCCGACAGCTCGCGGCTGTCGGCGTGCAGCCGGGCGTTGGTCAGCGCGATCGCCGCGTGCGCGGCGAACAGCGTCAGCAGTTCCTCATCGCGCGGGGTGAACTCGCCCCCGGCGGTCTTGTCGGCCGCGAAGATGATGCCGAGCACCTGGTCGCCGCCCAGCACCGGGACGCCGAGGAAGGCGCCCATCGGCGGGTGCGCGTGCGGCAGCCAGCCGCCGAACCGCGGGTCGGCGGTGATGTCCGGCAGCCGCTCAGGCCGGCCGCCGCGCAGCAGCTCGGCCAGCATCCCGTGCTGGCGGGGCAGCGCCCCGATCGCCCGCTGCTGGGCCTCGGTCAGCCCGGACACCACGAACTCGCCGAACGAGCCGCCGTCGTCCGGCACCCCCAGCGCCGCGATGCGGGCGCCGGCCACCGTCCGGGCCGAGTCGACGATCACCTGCAGCACCTGGTGCACCGGCATCTGCCGGGAGACGGCCAGCACCGCCCGGCTCACCAGCGACAACTTCATCCAGGTCATCCAGGCACTCCGCCATGAACAGAACGCTACCGCCGATTCCGCCACCGGGGCCGGCCAGCGGTCCTAGGACCATCGGACGAGAGCCGGCCCGCCCGGCGGCCGATGCGGTGGCCCGGGCGGCAAACGTACGTTGCCAGGCATGGAACAGCAAACGGCAATCATCACCGGCGCGTCCCGCGGCCTGGGCCGCGCCCTCGCCCGGGCCCTGGCGGCCGAGGGATGGCACGTCGTCGCCGACGCGCGCGACGGCGATGCACTCGCGGTCGCCCTGGCCGGCCTGCCCGCGACCGTCATCGCGGGCGACATCACCGACCCGGACCACCGGGCGGCCCTCGCGCGGGCGGTGCAACCGGGGCCGGGCGGCGGCCGCCTCACCCTGCTGGTGAACAACGCGGGCACCCTCGGCGCGGCCCCGCTCCCGGCGCTGGCCGACTACCCCCTCGGTGAGCTCAGGGACGCGTTCGAGGCCAACGTCATCGCCCCCCTGGCGCTGACCCAGCTGCTGCTGCCGGCCCTGCGGGCGGGCGGCGGGGCGGTCCTCAACCTCACCTCCGACGCCGCCGTCGAGCCCTACGAAGGCTGGGGCGGCTACGGCGCCACCAAGGCCGCCCTCGACCAGGTCTCGGCCGTGCTGGCGGCGGAGGAGCCGGCCGTCCGGGTGTGGTCGGCCGACCCAGGCGACCTGCGCACCGAGATGCACCAGGCGGCCTTCCCGGGTGAGGACATCTCCGACCGCCCCGAACCCGAGACGGTCGCGCCGGGCCTGGTCAAGCTCATCACCCAGCGGCGGCCGAGCGGCCGCTACCAGATCGGAGAACTGCTGTGACAGCGACGCTGACGCCTGACCCGTCCCTGATCGACTTCGACCTGCCCCCGGTGCTGGAGGCAACCGAGCCGCCCGAGGTGCGCGGCCTCGGCCGCGACGACGTGCGGCTGATGGTGAGCCGGGCGCGGGCCGGCACGGTGACCCATCACCACTTCCCCAGCCTCCCGTCGCTGCTGCATCCGGGGGACCTGCTGGTGGTCAACACATCCCGGACGCTGCCGGCCGCGGTCCGCGCAGGCGAAACGGAGGTGCACTTCTCGGGGCAGCAGCCGGACGGGGCGTGGCTGGCCGAGTTCCGCCGGGTCTCGGGCAAAACCAGCCTCCCGAACGAGGGCGTGGTTCCCCCGCCGGTCATCGCCCTCCCCGGGGGAGTCACGCTGCGGGTGCTTGGCCCGGCCACCGCCCGGCTGTGGCGGGTCCGCGCCTCGGTCGCGGTCGTGCCCTACCTGCTGCGCCACGGCTTCCCGGTCCGCTACTCCTATGCGGCCGGCGGGCAGTGGCCGCTGGCCGCCTACCAGACCGTGTTCGGCACCACCCCCGGCAGTGCGGAGATGCCGAGCGCGGCCCGGCCGTTCACCGGCCAGGCGGTGACCGCCCTGGTGACCCGCGGGGTGGCGATCGCCCCGGTCACGCTGCACTGCGGGGTCTCGTCGCTGGAGGCGGGCGAGGACCCGTATCCCGAGTGGTTCGAGGTCCCGCCGGCGACCGCCCGGCTGGTCAACCTGACCCGCCGCGACGGCGGCCGGGTGATCGCGGCCGGCACGACGGTGGTGCGGGCGCTTGAGTCGGCGGTGATCGAGCCGTCCAGCCTGGGCCGGCCGGACGTCACGGTGAGCGCCCGGGCCGGGTGGACCAGCCACGTGGTGACCCCGGAAACCGGGGTGCGGGCAGTGGACGGGCTGCTGAGCGGGCTGCACGAGCCGCGCTCGTCGCACCTGCGGATGCTGGCCGCCTTCCACGACCGCGACCTGCTGGCGCGGTGCTACGACGAGGCGCTGGCCCAGGGATATCTCTGGCACGAGTTCGGCGACGTGCACCTGATGCTGCCGTGACGCGCACGGGTCACGGCGGGTGCGCGGCCGCTCAGGCCGGGGCACTCAAGGCCGGAGGGGGCCAGTCAGGCCGGAGGGCAATCAGGCGGGGGGCCAGTCAGGGAGCGGCCAGGTGAGCGGTCAGCGCGCCCATGAACTGGCCCGCCTGGTCGAGGTGCGGGCCGTGACCCGAGTCCTGGATGACGATCTCCTGGTAGCGGCCGCCCGCCGCCGCGTAGCCCTGGAGCAGCCCGCGGGTCTGGGTCACCATCGGCTGCGGGGGCCACACCTCGGCCCCCGGCCAGTCCGGGATCGCACCGATCGAGCCGAGGTAGCCGACGTCGTAGAGCGAGGTGTCGGACACGATCACATCGTCGGCCCCACGGATCCACAGCACCGGCGGCTTGGGGTCGAGCGCGGCCAGGGACTCGATCCGGAAGTGGGTCGGCGCCATCGTGTTCAGTACCCCGCGGTCACCGGGGGCGAAGCCGGGCCAGCCCGGGTCGGGACGGAAGTCGCCCGGGTAGTGGCCGTCGCCGACGCGGGTCGACAGCATCGACTCGACGTAGATGTCCAGCTCGGCCGGCTCGAACGGCGGCTTCACGTAGTGCGCGAGCAGCACCTGCCGGGGTGAGGTGGGGCTCTCGGCACTACGGTCGCCCGCCGCCAGCCGGGCGACGAAGTCGGGGTTGACCGATCCCCCGCCCGACCCGGCCCCGTCCGGGTCGCACAGCTCGCCCCGCGGCCCGATGGTGCCGCCGAAGCCGAACGGTGAGACCGGCGCGACCAGGGTGACCGAGGCGGCCCCGTGGGTGGCGGGCCGGTCGGCCAGGTACTGCAGCAGCACCCCGCCGCCCATGCTCCAGCCGACCAGGTGCACCGGCGCCAGCTCCAGCGCGTCGATGAGGGCGGCCAGGTCGTCGGCGTAGTCGCGCAGCCCGCGGGTGGCGTCCACTGGTTCCGGGTCGGTGTCGCCGAAGCCCCGCAGGTCGGCCGCCAGCGGCCGGTAGCCGGCCGGCAGGGCCAGCATGGCCGGCTGCCAGAACAGCGACGACGACACGTTGCCGTGCACGAACAGCACCGGCTGGCCGTAGCCCGCATCAGCCGACAGGACCCCGGTCGTCAGCCGGGTGGTGGGCACTCGCTTGCTGGTGATCCCGGGTAGCAGCGTCTGCATCGTCCCCTCCGCGGTAAGCGCTCGCGCGACACGGAGCCTAACCGAACCACGGTGGGCGCGCCCATCCAGGTCCAGTCTCCGGCGATCAGCCCCCCGGCTGGTCGTCGCGCCTTAGCGGGCGATGGACCGCGGGGAACGTCAGCGAGCTATGGTTGAATCGCTTCAACCTGCGCGACACCCTGGCCCCGAGGAAGGTCCCGTCATGCCGCCACTTCTCGCCCCCGCCGCGTCGCTGGAACGCCTGTTCACCGGCACTGCTTGGGGGGAGGGGCCAGTGTGGCTGCCCGGCCTGCGCGCGCTGCGCTGGAGCGACATCCCCAACAACCGGATCATGCAGTATTACGCCGATGACGACCGGACGGTCGTCTACCGCGAGGACGCCGAGTTCGCCAACGGGCGCACGCTCGACGCGGACGGCGACGTGGTGCAGTGCTCGCACGGGCGCCGGGCGGTCGAACGCGACCGCGGCGGGGCGGTCACCATCGTGGTCGACCGCTGGCAGGGCAAGCGCCTCAACTCGCCCAACGATGTGGTGGTGGCCGCTGACCGGTCGATCTGGTTCACCGATCCGCCCTACGGCATCATCTCCACCCGCGAGGGCCGCCTGGCCGACCCGGAGTACGGCGGCTGCTACGTCTTCCGCTACGACGAGGAGCAGGGGCAGCTCACCGCGGTGATCACCGACATGGTCGAGCCGAACGGGCTCGCGTTCTCCCCCGACGAGCGGATCCTGTACGTCTCGGACACCGGCTGGGTGCGCGACAAATCCGCGCCGCGCCATATCCGCGCCTATGACGTCGAGAACGGGACCTGCTCCGGCGGGCGGGTGCTGGCCGAGATCGAGACCGGCTGGCCCGACGGCTTTCGCGTCGATGAGGAGGGGCGGCTGTGGAGCTCGTCCGGCGACGGGGTACGGGTCTTCTCCCCCGGCGGTGAGCTGCTTGAGCACGTGGCGGTGCCGGAGAAGATCGGGAACCTTTGCTTCGGCGGGCCTGGCGGCGACGAGCTCTACATCGCCGCCACCACCAGCCTCTACCGGATCAAGACCGCCACCCGCGGCGCCCCGCGCCCGGGCCAGGGCTGAGCGCCGCCACGCCCGCCTGTCCGCCCGCGCGGGCGGGCCACCGGGGGTGGGCTACAAGGCCGGGGCGCCGGCGGCCTCGGCGGTGGCGTGGTGCAGGCCGGGCCCTAGCGCCTGGGGGGGCTGGCCGGGCAGGTCGAGGACGGCGGAGGCGCCGGAGGGCACCTCCGCCGACACGTCGAGGCGGCCGCCGTCGAGACGCCACTCGATGCTGACGCGCCCGTAGGGCGACTCGTGCGCAGCCGACGCGTGGGTGAGATCGCCTCCCGGGCGCGGCCGGAACAAGATCTTGCGGTAACCCGGGGCGGCAGGGGCAAGTCCGGCCACGACGCGGTGCATCCAGTCACCTACGGAGCCGAGCGCGTAGTGGTTGAAGGAAGTCATCTGGCCGGGATTGACCGTGCCGTCGGGCAGCAGGCTGTCCCACCTCTCCCAGATCGTCGTCGCCCCCTGCGTCACCGGGTACAACCAGGACGGGCAGTCCCGCGCGCACAGCAGCCGGTAGGCGACGTCGGCATGCCCGGTGAGGGTCAGCGCGTCGGCGATCAGCGGCGTCCCCACGAAGCCGGTGGACACCCGGAATCCGGCCCCCTCCACCAGCGCCGCCAGCCGGTCACCGTATGCCGCACGGGCGCCCGCGTCCGGGGTCAGGCCGAAGACAATGGCGAGGGCGTAGGCGGTCGCCGCGTCGCTGGACAGCTTGCCCTCGGCGGTGGCGTAGCGGGCGGTGAAGGCGTCGCTGACCTCATCCGCCAGCCGGGCGTAGTCCCTGGCCTCGTCAGGCCGCCCGAGGACCGCCGCCATCGCCCCGACGTGCCGCGCCGACCACCCGAAGTAGGCCGTCGCGACCAGATGCCGGTCGGTCTTGGCGTCGGCCGGGTCCCCGGGCGGCGCGTCCGGGTCGAGCCAGTCCCCGAGCTGGAAGCCCTCGTCCCAGACGCGGCCCGGGCCCGCCAGGCGGGCCACCAGGTCGACCCAGCGGCGGGCGCTGTCGAACTGGGCGCTCAGCACCCCGGTGTCCCCGAAGCCGCTGGTACAGCGTCCAGGGGACCAGGACGGCGGCGTCCCCCCAGGCGGCGCCGGGGCGGAGCGGCGTCCACATCGCATGGGCCGGGATGACCGGCACGTACCAGGGAACGGTCCCGTCCGGCAGCTGCTCGGCGGCCAGGTCGGCCAGCCAGGAGGTGAGCATCCCGCCGCAATCGAACAGGAAGCTGGCCGTGGGCGCGAAGACCTGGATGTCGCCGGTCCAGCCGACACGCTCGTCGCGCTGGGGGCAGTCGGTCGGGATGTCGAGGAAGTTGCCCCGCATGCTCCACACGATGTTCTCGTGCAGCCGGTTCAGCAGCGGGTCGGAACACTCGAACCAGCCAGTGCGGCGCATGTCGGTGTGATAGACCCGGGCGGTCACGTCGCCGGCGGCCGCGGCCGCGGCGAGATCGCCCGGCCAGCCGTCGACCTGCGCGTAGCGGAAACCGTGGAAGGTGAACCGCGGCTCCCACTCCTCGGTCTCACGCCCGGCGAGCACGTAGCTGTCGGCCGACTCGGCGGTGCGCAGGCTGCGGGTGAAGATCTCCCCGCCTTGCAGCACCTCGGCCGTGCGCACGGTGACGACCGACCCGCGCTCGCCCCGCAGCCTGATGCGGAGCCGGCCGACCAGGTTCTGGCCGAAGTCGAGGATCTGCCGGCCGCTCGGCGACGTCAGCACCTGCGCCACCGCGACTTCCTCGGTGCAGCGCACCGGCGGGCCCGCCGGCGCGACCAGCGTGGCCGGGTCGCGGTGACGGACCTGGGCCCGGGTCCACCCGGGTCCCGAGAAGCCCGGGAGCGACCAGCCAGGCTGTTCCTCACGGGCGTCGTAGCGCTCGCCGTCGTAGTTGCCGGCCCGGATGATCGGGCCGGGCGCCGCCTGCCAGTCGCCGTCGGTGGCGATGACCTGGCTCCGCCCGTCGGCCAGGCGCACTTCGAGCTGGCCGATGAACGACAAGTCGGTCCCGAAGATGTTGCGGAAGCCACCGCGCCAGCCCAGCCGCCCCCGGTACCAGCCGTCGCCCAGCCAGGCGCCAATGGCGTTGGGCCCCGCCCGCAGGAAGGACGTCACGTCGTAGGTGTAATAGCGCAGCCGCTGGTTGTAAGCGGTCCAGCCGGGCGACATCGCGTCGTCGCCCACCCGCCTGCCGTTGATCTCCGCCTCGTACAGGCCGTGGGCGGAAGCATAGAGCCGGGCGCTGACCGGCGCGCCGGCCAGGTGGAACTCGTGCCGGACGAGGGCGGGGCGGCGGTCGTCGGAGCCGGGGTCCTCGGGCCAGTTCGCGCCGGCTGGCCGGGCCACCCAGTCAGCCGGGTCCAGCAGGCCGGCTTCGAGGGTGACGGGCGGTCCCCACGGGCCGAGACCGCCCCCCTCGCCCGCGACGCGGACCCGGGCAGTGACCCGCTCGCGCGAGTGCAACGGCTCGCCAGGCCAGGGGACCAGCACCTGGTCACCCGAGTTCGACCCGGGTGAGGCTGGTGCCGCCGTCGCGGGCCAGCTCGATCTCGTACCCGCCTTGCCGCCACTGCGGCGGCGCCGACACCGTCCAGGACAAGCGGGGGCGCCGCTCACCGAGGCCCAGCGGCTCCCGGTGGTGCTCGACGGTGGGTGCACTCGGTGTCGCCTGCATGTTCGTCCTGCCCCGCTTCCCGCGCTGATGCCGACCCGGTATAGCCTAACCGTCGATTGACACGTTTCAACTAGATTGCCCGGATCGGGAGGCGGACATGCGCATCGGGGTCACCGGAAGTTCCGGCACGCTCGGCAGGCCTACCACCGCCTTGCTCCGCGAGCAGGGCCATGACGTACTCGGCCTTGACCGGTCGGGACCCGGCGGCTTCGGGTTCACCCAGGTCGACCTGCGCGACTACGGGCAGGCGATCGACACCATGCTAGGGGTGACCGCGCGTCAGACCGGATTCGACGCCCTCGTGCACCTGGCCGCCATCCCGGTCAACGGCCTGGTCCCGGACGCCGCCCTGTTCGAGCAGAACATGATCGTGACGTTCAACGTGCTGCACGCGGCCCTGCGCGCGGGCATCCGCACCGTCGTCTACGCCTCGAGCATCAACGTGCTCGGCTTCCCGTTCGCCGAGCCGCCGGCCTACCTGCCGCTCGACGAGGACTCCCCGCCGCGCGCCAACAACACCTACGCGCTGGCGAAGGTGGCCGAAGAGGCGATCGCGGCCCAGCTGGTCCGCTGGCAGCCAGAGCTCAGCATCACCGCGCTGCGCTTCACCAACGTCGTGGCTGAAGGGCAGTACCAGGGGTTCGCCGAGCGCCACGCCGACCCGGCCTACCGCCGGGATCTGCTCTGGACCTACGTGGACGCGCGGGACGGTGCGGCCGCGATCTCGCTGGCGGTCGAGCGGGCGGTGCCCGGCTTCCGCGCCTACAGCATCGCGGCCCCCGACACGGGCTTGTCGATCCCCAGCCGGGAGCTGGCCGAGGGCGCGTTCCCGGGCATCCCGCTGCGTGAGCTGGGCGAATTCGAGACGCTGATGTCGATCCGACGGGCCCGCGCCGAGCTCGGCTACGAGCCGCGGCACCGGTGGCGGGACGAGCTGGCCGGCTGACCAGTCAGACCACCCATGATGGGCTGGGTCAGGCGCCGGGCCGCCAGGTGCCCGTGAGGACCGCTTCCATCGTGCCGCCAAGCACGAGCGGCAGGTCGGCCGGGGCGATGAACCCGGCGTGCTCGCGGATCACCTCGAGGCTCTGCCGGTAGCTGATGTGCGGCGTGCAGGCCGGGTAGTCCGACGCCCAGGCCATCCGCAGCGGCCCCCAGGTCTCGTAGAACGCACGGACGATCTCCAGCCGGCGGGCGAACGGGTAGTCCCACGGGCGGTCGGCCCCGTAGTAGTAGCCGGAGACCTTGACGAGCAGGTTGGGCTGGCTGGCCCCGGCCCGGATCACCTCCAGGCCCGCCCGGACGCCGTCCGGGTGCACATCGATCAGGGCCAGGTGGTTGAGCAGGACCGGGGTGGCGGGGGCGGTCGCGGCGACCGCGGCGATGTCCGCGAACCAGGCCGGAGTGGCGGCCAGGCTGACGGTGAGCCCCCGGCGGCTGGCGGCGGCGAAGAAGGCGCGTCCCTCGTCCGACCGGAGCCACCCGTCGTTGCCGGGGGCGAGGTAATGCGACACCCCGGCGGCCGGCATGCGGGCGCACACCTGGGCCAGCCGGGCGGCCGCGCCGGCCCGGTGATAGCTGGCCGACCACCTGCTGTCCACGTCCGCGAACTGGTAGAGGCGTCCGGGGCAGTCAGCGACCGCGGCCGCCACGTAATCGTTGTTGCCGGCAGTTGCCGTCCAGCGCGGCGCTCACCACCACCGCCGCGCCGCACGCCGGCCGCGTCCATCTCCGCGATCAGGTTCTGGTAGCGGCCACGCGACCGGGCTTGCCGCCCCGCGGGCGGGTACGGCCAGCGCGACCAGGAGTGGGTGTGTGCGTCGAGGATCACCCCTTGACCGAGCCGGCCGTCATTCCCCGCATCACCTGCTGGTTGACCAGGGCGTAGACGATCAGCATGGCGAAAATGATGATGCAGATGGCGGCGAGCAGCGGCCCGTAGGCGACCTGGCCGTACTGGCCGTTGAAGTTGAGCAGCCCGACCTGGACGGTGGCCAGCGACGGGACGGAGTTGAAGGTCAGCGCGACCAGCAGATCGTTCCAGATGGAGAAGAACAGCAGCATGCCCAGCGTGTAGATCCCGTTGCGGACCAACGGCAGCGCCGACCGAGAAGAAGCAGCGGAAGATCCCCGCCCCGTCGAGGGCGCACGCCTCGAACAGCTCGCGGGGAACCGAGCGGAAGTACGTCGCCATCAGGAAGACGGTCAGCGGCAGCCCCTGGCCGACGTAGGTGATGATCAGCGGGAGCAGCGAGTTGGTGATGCCCGCGTCGTAGTACATCGTGTACAGCGGGAGCAAGATCAGCTGGGTGGGCACCATCAGCCCGCCGATCACGAACAGCAGGACCGAGCGGCGCCCCCGCCAGATCATGACCTCGAGCGCGAACGCGGCCGCCGACCCGACGATCAGGATGACCACCATCGACACCAGCGTGACGATGATGCTGTTGAGCGCGGTGCGGCCGAGATCGGAGGTCTGACCATGCCGCCACGTAGTTGTGCCAGTCGAAGTGCTGCGGCATCGACCACAGCGGCTGGGTCTCGAAGTCGTTCTGGCTCTTGAACGAGCTGGTCAGCAGCCAGAACAGCGGGTACATCTCGACCAGCACGACCAGCGCGATCAGGAGGCCGACCAGCGCGCGGCGGGGCATAGCGGTCAGCGCCGCAGCGGCGACCGGCGGCCGCCCGGATCCCGCCGCGGACCGGCACGGCCGTCCCGGCTGGCCACAGGACAGCTCGCCCTGCGGGGCGTGCACGCGTCCGGGTTGGTCGTCGTCATCAGTAGGCCCCTCCGACTTCCCGGCGCGATGACCGGAAGACCAGGACGGTCCCCAGCAGGCATACCACGGTGATCAGCATGGCGATGGCGGCCCCGTAGCCGTAGTCGTTGTAGAGGAACGATGTCTCGAACATGTACAGGTTGAGCGGGGTGGTCGCGGTGCCCGGCCCCCCGTTGTTGAGGGCGTAGATCGAGTCGAACACCTTGAGGTCGGCGTTGATCGGCGAAGATGACCGAGGCGATGACGATCGGCTTGGACAGCGGCACGACGATGTGCCGGACCAGCCGCCAGCCGCTGGCCCCGTCGATGCGGGCCGACTCGATCACCTCGCCCGGGATGTCGAGCAGGCCCGCGTAGAGCAGCACGGCGTAGAAGCCGGCCGACCGCCAGAGGTCCATCGCGATAATCACGACGAAGGCGCCGCTGCCGGTGGCGAACCAGTCGACCGGGCGCCACGCCGAACAGGTGCAGCACCGAGTCCACCGGGCCGATGGTCGGCGAGATCGCGAACAGCTTGTTGAACAGCAGCGCGATGGCCACCGGGGGCAGCACCACCGGGAAGAACACCAGCGTCCGGATCGAGCGTCGACGACCGCTTCAGCACGAACAGGTAGAACAGCGCCAGCAGGTAGCCGAACACGATCTGGCAGACGAGCAGCACGACCGCGTACTTGAGGGTGAACAGCAGCGATGACCGACGGTGGGGTCGGTCCACAGGTGCTTGAAGTTGGTTACCCCGACGAAGGAGAAGCCGAGCGCCGGGGTCCCCTGGAAGAAGGAGTAGACCAGCGACCAGACGGACGGCACCACGATGACGCCGATGTAGATGACGAGCGCCGGGGCGAGGAAGATCAGCACCGCTCGCCGGTTGCCGAGAATGTGTCTCATCGTTGTGCTCTCCGTGGCTGTCGAGCAGCGAACGGGGCCGCGAGCCGCGCGGGAGACGGCACCGGGGAGCCAGGCGCCGTCTCCGCCGTGAGCCTGGTAACGGTCAGCTTCCGCCGGACGCCTCGGTCGCGCTGCAGCGTGCTCATGTACTGCTGAGCGCTCATCTGGCCGGTGACCAGCGGGGCCGCGTTGTTCGAGGCGTCCGCGTTGGCCTTCTGGTTGAAGTAGGCCTCGAACCAGAGCACGCTCTGGCTGGCGGTGTTGATGGTCTTCTGGATCGAGGCCGTCAGCGGCGGCAGGTTGCTCACCGGCTGTGTTGACGGCGAACCCGGAGAACGTCCCCTGGTCCTTCAGCGAGGCGCTGCCGTAGTTCTGGGCGATGCACTTCAGCCACGCCTGGCCGTTGGGCCCGTACAGCTTGGCGTTGATCACGTTCGGCGAACCGGTGTTGGCCGGGTACTGGTTGATCGATCCCTTGCCCCCGGTAACCGCCGGGAACGGCATGAAGCCGATGTTGTTCCCCTGGGTGTTCTGCGACGAGTTGATGTCCGCCGAGCAGCCAGGTGCCCATGTACATCATGGCCGCCTTGCCGGTCAGGAACTCGGCGGTCGCGGCGTTGTAGCTCGAGGCTGGTGATGCCGGTGGCGAAGTAGCCGTCCTTGCCCATGTCGGCGACCTGCTGGGCCGCCCAGACGTACTCGGGGTCGGTCAGCTTGGCGGTGCCGTTCTTGATCGCCTGCATGGCGTTCGGGCCGAGCTCGCGGAACAGCAGGACGCCGATCCAGCGGCTGATCGTCCAGCCGGTGGACCCGGAGGCGGTGATCGGCGTGACGCCCGCCGCCTTGAGCTTGGCCGAGTCCGCGAGCAGCTCGGCTGTAGGTGGTCGGCACGGTGATGCCGTGCGCGGCGAAGATCTTCTTGTTGTAGAAGATCCCCTCGATGTTGAACTGGAACGGCACCGACGGGCTGGTCCCCTGGAACTGCTGCTTGGGCGTCGACTCCGCCATCGCGGTCATGTCCTTGGACACGCCGCGCCTGGGCCAGCGCCTTGCCGATGTCGAGCACGTTGCCGCTCTTGTAGTAGGTACCGCCGGGGATGATCGTCGTGTTGTCGGCGGCGTACATGAACGGCAGGTTGCCGTTGCCCGGCCAGCAGCTCGTCCTTCTCCTGGAGGGCGGCGTCGGACGTCTGCTGCAGGCTGATCGGCATCGCCTGCGCCTCGCGTCTTGCACGCGCCGGCGGCAGCGACTTCAGCTCGTCCGGGGTCTGCGTGTCCTCGGT
The DNA here is from genome assembly GCA_963795335.1 of uncultured Actinomycetota bacterium. Classification (GTDB taxonomy): domain Bacteria; phylum Actinomycetota; class Actinomycetes; order Streptosporangiales; family Streptosporangiaceae; genus Trebonia. The sequence continues at coordinate 12,508 of CAWCHI010000017.1, read as the reverse complement.
GGTGAACAGGATGGAGAACTGGGACGACGCCCTTGGCCTTGCCACTCGCGGTCGAGCCGCTGCCCCGAGCTGGCGCAGCCGGCCAGTACCATCGCGGCGGCGGTGGCAGTGGCCGCGAAGGCGTAGGGGAGCACCCGGTGCGGCCGTCCGAACGGTCTTGTCACATCGAATCCTTTCTTCGATGGAGAGCAGGCCTTGCCTCGGGGATTCTGGCGCTCAGGACGGCTGTCCCGGCGACCCGCGTGCGGCCTCACCCACGAGCACGGGTGCGCATCACGCTTCACTGCGGAGCAAAATGAATCGTTTAAGTTTCTGGTATGTTAGGCACGCATCAGAATGGTGTCAATAACGCATTTCCCAACGCTGCAGGCCCCGCGGGGGCTGTCTCCCGTCCACCCGGGCGGGCGGCCGAAACAGGGGGTGCGACCTGCTCGCCGCCACGCCGGACTGCCCAGCAGGACCGGAGGGCCACCTGCAGGCGGCGGAGGCGAGGCTTTGAGCTGCAAGAATACAAGACGAAAGAACGCCTGGAGGGCGGACGGCCAACTCTGGCCGGCTCGCCACCGCCCAGGCCGGGCTTGACTGGATCTTCCGCGCAGCAAGCTGTCCTCCGCCCGGAGCGGCGGCTACGCTGTTTACAACGATTCAATATCTTCGCGCCGACCTCCCCTGGCCGCTGCGCAGATGCAGACGACGAGGAGCGACGATGCTGGAGCGCTGGGTGCGCCTGCTGGACGACCACATCCGGGCCAACTGCCGCCAGATGACCCGCGAGCCGGCCGGCCAGCTCTCCTGGCCCTACGTGGTGCCCTCAGCCCCGGGGGCGGCCCACTACGCGACCGCGCTGTGGGACTGGGACAGCTGGTCCGCCGACATCGTGCTCGGGCAGGTGGCGGCCGACAGCGGGCAGCCCGACCAGTTCGCCGCCTACGGGGAAGGCAGCGTGCTGAACTTCCTCGACCACGCGGACGCCGACGGCGTGGTCCCGATCCAGCTCACGCCGGACGGCTCGCTCCGGCACGGCGACCCGACCCGGGCGGGCGGCTTCGCCGAGAACATGCACAAGCCGGTGCTCGCTCAGCACGCGGCGATGCTCACCCGGCGGCGGGGAGACGCGGAGTGGATCCGCCCGCACCTGCCCGCCATCGGCCGGTTCGTCGACCGCTACCAGGAGAGCCACGTGCACGCCGGGACCGGCCTGGCCTACTGGCAAACCGACTTCGCGGTCGGGGTCGACAACGACCCGTCGGTCTTCTACCGGCCCGGCCGCAGCACCGCCTCGGTGTACCTGAACAGCCTGCTCTACCGGGAGCTGCTGGCCTACGGGTCCCTGCTGGAAGACACGGGCGACCTGGCGGAGGCCAGCCGGCGGCGGGGCCAGGCCGAAGACCTTGCGGACGCCATGCGCGAGCACCTGTGGGACGAGCGCGACGGCACGTTCTACTCCGCCGACCTCGCCCTGCGCCCGGTCGACGCCGGCGACTGGCTGCACCGCGGCGCCCCGCGCCGCTGGCAGTCGCTGCTGCTGCGGATCGACAGCTGGTCCAGCTTCCTGCCGCTGTGGGCCGGGGTGGCGTCGCAGGACCAGGCCGGCCGGATGCGCGAGCGCGCCCGTGATCCGCGCACGTTCGCGGCCGCCTACGGGATCAGCAGCCTGTCCCGCCTCGAGAAAATGTACGACCTGCGCGCGACCAACAACCCGTCGAACTGGCTCGGCCCGGTCTGGGGCATATCGAACTACCTGGTCTTCCGCGGCCTGGTGAAGTACGGCTTCGACGACGACGCGCGCGAGCTGGCGGGGAAGACCGTGCGGCTGTTCGGGCAGGACCTGGAGACCTCGGGCGCGCTGCACGAGTTCTACCACCCCGACACCGGCGAGCCGATCATGACCAGGGGATTCCAGAACTGGGACTTTCTCGTCCTCAACATGATCGCGTGGCTCGAGGGCCGGCCCCCCGCGACCGAGTTCTGAGGGGCGGGACCGCCCGCCGGCGGGCTTACTCCAGACCCCCCCGGCGGGCTGCCGCGGCCCAGGTCCCGGCCTCGCCGGACGGGGTGTAGCGGGTCAGCCGCAGGCCACCGGAGCGCAGGAATGCGCGCATGCCCTCCAGCGAGGCGGGCGCCGCCCCCAGCGCCCGCGCCTGGATGAGGGCGTTGCCGAGGGCCGTGGCCTCGGCCGGGCCGGCGATGACGGGCAGACCCAGCGCGTTCGCGGTGAGCTGGCACAGCAGCTGGTTGCGGGATCCGCCGCCCACGATGTGGACGACGTCGGCGTGCTGGCCTGACAGCGCCTGCGCGGCCAGCAGCGTGCGCCGGTAGGCCAGCGCGAGGCTGTCCAGCACGCACCGGGTGACCTGGGCCGGCGCGGACGGGGCGGGGACGCCCCGGGCCGTGAGCCAGGCGGCGATCCGGGACGGCATGGCGCCCGGGGTCAGGAAGGCGGGATCGTCGGCGTCGATGACGAAGCGGAGCGGCGGCTCGGCCGCTGCCGCCTTCAGCAACGGGGCCAGCGGCGGTGAGCCCCACGCACGGAGGCACTCCTGCAGCAGCCACAGCCCGGACACATTGCGGAGGTACCGGACGGTGCCGTCGATCCCCGCCTCGTTGGTGAAGTTGGCGGCCATGCTCTCCGCGCTGAGCACCGGGCGGTCCAGCTCGAGGCCCGCCAGCGACCAGGTGCCGGAGGAAATGTAGGCGAACCGGGGCCCCCGCGCGGGCACCGCCGCGACCGCCGAGGCGGTGTCGTGCGAGCCTGACCGCGACCAGCGGCAGCGCACCGGGCAATGCGGTGACCGGGCCGATCGGGTCGCCCGGCTGGCGCAGCGGCGGGAACAGCCCGGGCGCGATCCCCGCCCGCTGCATCAGCCCGGTCGCCCAGGTCCTGGTGGTGACGTCGAGCAGCGCGGTGGTGGAGGCATTGGTCACCTCGGCCCCGACGGCGCCGGTGAGCCAGTACGCCAGCAGGTCGGGGATCAGCAGCAGCGTCCGCGCCGCGGCCACGGCGGGCGTGCGGGCTGACGCCGCGAGCTGGTAAATCGTGTTGAACGGGAGGTGCTGGAGCCCGGTGGCGGCGTACAGCTCCGGCGCCGGGACCGGGACCGTGACCCCCTCGGTGCGGGCGTCCCGGTAATGGACCGGGTTGCCGATCAGCGCGCCGGAGGCGTCCAGCAGGCCGTAGTCGCAGCCCCAGGAGTCGATCGCGGCGCTGGCGAGGTCGAACTGGCCGGCCGCGGCCGACAGGCCGGCCAGGACGCTCCCGTACAGCCGCAGGATGTCCCAGTAGAGGGTGCCGCCGGCGCGGACCGGGTCGTTGGGGAACCGGCTGACCTGGCGCAGCTTCACGCCGTGAGCGGAAACCCGGGCCGCGATCACCCGGCCGCTCGAGGCGCCCAGGTCGACCGCGGCCACGACCGGCTCGGCGGGGGCGCCGGCGGTGCTCATCGCAGGAACGCCGCCGCCACCCCGGCGTCGACCGGGATCAGCAGTCCCGTCGTCAGCGGCAGGTCCCCGCCGCAGAGGGCGAACACGGCGGCGGCCACGTGCTCGGGCAGCACCTCCTTTTTCAGCAAGGTGCGCTGCGCGTAGTACGCGCCGAGCTCCTCCTCCGGCACCCCGTAGACGGCCGCCCGCTGGGCGCCCCAGCCGGAGGAGAAGATGCCGGACCCGCGGACGACACCGTCGGGGTTGATGCCGTTGACCCGGATGCCGGCCGGGCCGAGCTCGGCCGCCAGCAGCCGCACCTGGTGGGCCTGGTCGGCCTTCGCGGCCCCGTAGGCGACGTTGGACGGCCCCGCGAAGACGGCGTTCTTGCTGGCGATGTAGACGATGTCGCCGCCCATGGCCTGGGCCGTCATCGCTTTCGCGGCCTCCCGGGCGACCAGGAACGAGCCGCGGGCCATGACGTCGTGCAGCAGGTCCCAGTCGGCCGCGGTGGTCTCGGCGAGTGGCTTGGAGATCGACAGCCCGGCGTTGTTGACGACCAGGTCGACGCCGCCGAACGCGAGCGCCGCGGCCGCGACCGCCGCCGCCACGTCCGCCTCGCGGGTGACGTCGGCAGTGACCGGGACGGCCACGTCGGCCTGCCCGATCGCGCCCGCCACGGCTGAAGCCGCGGCAGTGTCGCGGTCGGCGACCACCACGCAGGCGCCCTCGGCGGCGAGCCGCTGCGCGGTCGCCTTGCCGATGCCAGAGCCGCCCCCGGTGACCAGCGCGATCCGCCCGGCCAGGGGCCTGGGCTGGGGACGGCGGCGGAGCTTGGCCTCTTCCAGCTCCCAGTACTCGATCCGGAACTTCTCGCTCTCCGGGATGGGCGCGTAGCTGGAGATGGTCTCGGCCCCGCGCATCACGTTGATCGCGTTGACGTAGAACTCCCCCGCGACCCGCGCCGTCTGCTTGTCCGCGCCGTAGCTGAACATGCCGACGCCGGGGACGAGCACGATCGCTGGGTCCGCTCCGCGCATCGGCGGCGAGTCCGGTGTCGCGTACCGCTCGTAGTAGGCCCGGTACTCGGCCCGGTAGGCCTCGTGCAGCTCCCGCAGCCGGGCGATGACGTCCTCCAGCGGCGCGTCCGGGGCCAGGTCGAGGACCAGCGGCCGCACCTTAGTCCGCAGGAAGTGGTCGGGGCACGAGGTGCCCAGCGCGGCCAGGGCCGGCATCCGCTCGCTGCCGGCGAACTCCAGCACGACGGCAGTAGTCGGTGAAGTGCCCCACCTGCCGCCGGTCGGTGGAGGCGAGACCGCGGATCACCGGGGCGAGCTGCGCGGCGCGGGCCCGCCGCTCCCTCTCCGGCAGCGGCCGGGACAACCAGTCGCCCGAACGGTTCCGGCCGGCTCCGTTCCTCGATGAACTTCCGGGCGGCGGTGATGATCTCCAGCGAGTGCGCCTCGCACTCGTCGCTGGTGTCCCCCCAGGCGGTGATGCCGTGACCGCCCAGGATCGACCCCGATCGCCTGCGGGCTGCTCCCGCTTGATGGCGGCGATGTCGAGGCCGAGCTGGAAGCCCGGCCGCCGCCAGGGCACCCAGGCGACCCGGTCGCCGAAGCACTCGGCGGTCAGCTTCTCCCCGTCGGCGGCGGTCGCGAACGCGATGCCGGCGTCCGGGTGCAGGTGGTCCACGTGGGCCGCCTCGACCAGGCCGTGCATGGCGGTGTCGATCGACGGCGCCGCCCCGCCCTGGCCGAACGCGCAGAAGTCGAACGCCGCGACCATCTCGTCCTCGCGCTCGACCCCCGGGTAGACGCTGACCAGGGCGCGCAGCGCGTCCAGGCGCAGCACCGCCAGCCCGGCCGCGGTCAGCGTGCCCAGGTCGCCGCCGGAGCCCTTGACCCACAGCAGCTCGGCCTCCTGGCCGGTCACCGGGTCGGTCGCGGTCCCCTTGGCCGAGGCGTTGCCGCCCGCGTAGTTGGTGTTGCGCGGGTCCGCTCCGAGCCGGTTGGCTCGCGCCAGCAGCGCAGCGACCGTTCCTGTGCGGACTGCGTCGTGCCATCGTTGTCAGGCACCCCATCCGGCGGGAGTACCGCCCGCTACGTTCGGTGATGATCTTTTCTGTGTAGCCCGACCCGAGGATAAGCCCGCACTGGGTCGGCGGGCAGGCCCATCTCCTCGCGCAGCTCCGCCAGCAGCGGCCGGACGTCGGTGTTGTAGGCGTCCATGAGCGACGGCGTTGGCGGCCAGCACGTCCCCGGCCAGCTGCGCCGCGCGCAGCGCAGCCGTGTCCACCAGCAGCGCCTTGGCCACCGCTTCCTGCACGTTCATGACCGAGCGGATCTGCGCCGGGATCTTCGGCTCGATGTTGTGGCACTGGTCGAGCATGAACGCGACCCCCGCCCGCGGGGCCGAGCGCGTCCGCCTTGACCACCTCGTGCATGATCCGGAAGAGCTGGAACGGGTCGGCCGCGCCCACCATCAGGTCGTCGTCGGCGTAGAAGCGGGAGTTGAAGTCGAAGCCGCCCAGCCGCCCCGCCTTCAGCAGCAGCGCGACGATGAACTCGATGTTCACGCCGGGCGCGTGGTGCCCGGTGTCCACCACCACCATCGCCCGCTGGCCGAGGGCCTGGCAGTGCAGCAGGCTGGTGCCCCAGTCGGGCACGTCGGTGGTGTAGAAGGCCGGCTCGAACAGCTTGTACTCGAGCAGCATCCGCTGACCGGGGCCGAGCCGCTGGTAGACCGCCGCCAGCGCCTCCGCCAGCCGGTCCTGGCGGGCGGCGATGTCGTCCTGGCCCGGGTAGTTGGTGCCGTCGGCGAACCACAGCTTCAGGTCCTGCGAGCCGGTCGCGTCCATGATGTCGACGCACTCCAGCAGGTGCGCCAGCGCCTTCTTGCGCACCCTCGGGTCGGGGTTGCAGACGCTGCCGAGCCTGTAGTCGTCATCCTGGAAGACGTTGGCGTTGACGGTGCCGATTTCGATGCCGTTGCGCTTGGCGTGCGCCGCGAGGGCCGCGTAGTCGTCAACCTTGTCCCACGGGATGTGCACCGCCATGCTCGGGGCGACGCCGGTGTACTTGTGCACCTGCGCGGCGTCGTCGGCCTTCTCGAACGGCGTCGCGCGGCACGCCCGGCTGCCCGAACACCTTGAACCGGGTCCCGCTGTTCCCGAACGCCCACGACGGCAGCTCGATCCGGTGACTGCGCAGCGCGTCGAGCACGAGGTCACGGTCTCGCATACAGCTCTTCTCCTCCTCATGGCGAGGCCGGCCGGGACGGGACCGCCGGGACGGGGACCGCCGGCTGAGCCGGCTCGCCGGGCCGCCGCTGGCCGGCGACCAGGCTCCCGGCCGGGTCGCCCGGGGCCGCCGCGGCGGGCGCGGCCAGCCGGGGCGCGGCCCGCTGGCGGCAGCCAGCGAGGCCGGCCGGGTGATCCCGGCTGGGCGGGTCCGGTGGACGGTCTCGGTCATGTGGAACGTTTCAACTCAAGAGAGTCTGCGGGGAATCGCCAACCATGTCAACAAAGCCGAAAGTGCCTGACGCTGAATCGTTATAACGTCACCGTCCGGCGACTGGGGCCTGCGCGTCACCCGCCCTGGTCGCGCTCGCCGCCCGGCGGAGGAGGAAGGCCGCGCTGTGGCTGGTCCACTCCCGCTCGGTCCGGCCGGTTTCCTCGAGGTCGGCCCCACGGGGCAGCCAGTGCTCGACCACCTGGCTGATGCCGCGCGCCTCCGGTGCCGACCGCACGGATCATGGCGTCGTAGTCCAGCAGGCCCGGTGCCGAGCGGGCAGCCGGTCAGCGAGAACCCGACCCAGCCCTCCTGACGGGTGAAGGTGAAGTCCTTGACGTGCATGTTCACCACGTACGGGGCCACCTGGCCGATGACGTACTCCGGCGTCTCCAGCCGGGCCACGCAGTTGCCGGGGTCGAGGCAGACCCCCAGTCCGGGGCGGTCGACCGCGCGCACCACGGCCAGCAGGTCGGCGGTGGAGACCTGCTCGTAGGTCTCCAGCCCGAGCGTCACCCCCTGATCGGTGTAGCGCGGCAGCACCCGGCCCAGCAGGGCGACCGCCTCGTCCACCGAAGGCTGGTGACTGGTGGTGCGCAGCATGGTGCGGACGAAGCGGGCGCCGAGCGCGCCGGCCAGCTGAGGTAGCGCTCCAGGTGATCAGGGGAGATGCCGCGCGTGCCCAGTTCGAGCGTGATGCCCAGGCTGGCCGCGTGGTCGCGGAGGCCGCGGAGCTCGGCCGGCGTCATCGACTCGACCGCCGGGTAGTCGCACATCTGGAAGACGCTCGCGCCCAGGGTGGCGGTCTCGTCGAGCATCTCCCGCAGGCCGAGTGGCCGGCGCTGCCGCCGCCGACCCGCGCCAGAAGAATGCATAGGTGCTCAGCCCGATCGCCATGTGCTCGCTTGCCTCCTCCGTTCAGCCTGCCGGGCTCGGCGGCCGCCCCGTTTCGCCCGCGATGGCCTGGGCCTCGTCCAGGATCCAGGCCAGGGCGGCCGGGTCGTGGGCAAACCGGCCCAGGAACAGTCCGTCGGCGCTCCCGGCGACGCTGGCTGAGCAGGCCCCGGCCCGCGCTCCCGCCGTAGAGGACAAGGCTGCCGGCCAGCTCGCCGCGTCCGCCAGCCAGCGCCGCAGCGCCGCGCCGACCGCGGCGATGTGCGCGGCCGGGGCGGGCTCGGGGCTGCCCGATGGCCCAGTGCGGCTCGTAGGCGAGGATGACGCGGCAGGGACCGGCGGCCGTGCCTGCCAGGCCGGCCGCGGCCTGGTCCAGCAGGCGGGCCGCTTCCGCCACGCAGGCGCGGGCGGCATCCGCGGGCGGTCACCCGGCCCGGCTTCGCCGACGCAGAGCACCGGGTCGAGCCGGTTACGCCAGGCACGCGGCGACCTTGGCCGCCACCGCCGCGTCGTCCTCGCCGAACAGCCGGCGCCGCTCCGCGTGCCCGACCTCGGCGTAACGGCAGCCCATCTCGCGTAGCAGCGCACCCGCTGACCTCGCCGGTGAACGGGCCAGAGTCAGTGCCGCACAGGTTCTGCGCGCCGACGCCGACCGGCAGGCCAGCGAACAACCGCAGCGACCGGGTCGATCAGCGGCGCCGCCGGGCAGGACGAACAACTCGACCGCCACCGCCGGTCACCGCCGGGTGCCGCCGGGCCAGGGCGGCGACCGCGCGGCACCAGTCGATCGTCTGCCGCTGCCCGAAGTACATCTTCAGGCTGACGCCGATGGTCCAGCCCGGCCGGGTGCGCCGTCGGCCGCCTCACGCCGCCGCTGCCCGGCGCCGCCGTCTCGCCCGCCGCCTCGTAGGCGGAGATCAGCGCGACCTTGAGCCCAGAGGCCGACGACTCGTCGAAGTCGTAGGTGAGCCACTCGCGGACCAGCCGCCGCGCCACCTCCAGGCCGATGACCCGCTGGCCGAGCGCGAGCACCTGGGCGTTGTTGCTGAGCACCGACCGCTCCACCGAGTAGCTGTCGTGGGCGGTGGCGGCGCGGATGCCGGGCACCTTGTTCGCCGCGATGGCCACCCCGAGCCCGGTGCCGCAGATCAGCAGTCCCCGGTCGGCCTGGCCGGCCGCGATCAGCTCGGCCGCGGCGATCGCGACCTCGGGGTAGGCGGTGTGGCCGTCGGCGTCCACGCCGACGTCGACTGACCTGCGCCGACCCGCGGATGCGCGGTCGAGGTCACCCTTGAGTGCTTCCTTGTACTGGTAGCCGGCGTCATCCGAGCCGACGACGATCCGCAGCGGGCTGCTCGTCATGCTTTCCTCTCCTCGATTGTCCGCACACGACTTGTGGTGATCCGCGCACGACTGGCGCAATGACCGGGGCGACCGCGCCGCGCCAGGAGCGCAAGCGAGGTGGCGCCGGCGTCAGGGTGGCCCGCGCTGCGGGCCGCGAGCGGCCGCGCGCGCCCGATCCGCGGGACGAGTGCGGCGGTGGCGCTGGCCGCCTCCTCCGCCGCGGCGGAGGCGTCGTCCCAGGCCTGCCCGAGCGAGAGCCCGGCGTCGACCCGCGCGGCGAGCGTGGCGGCGAACGGCACGAGCGCGTCCACCATCGTCTTGTCCCCCGGGCTCGGCTCCCCCGACCCGCATGACCTGAGCGCCCCATGTGGCCGACCGCCTCGACGCCAGCTTCCGCGCCGGCGCCGGCGTCGTCGCCGATCACCTCGCCCAGCGCGCACAGCACGACCTCCCACAGCGCGCCCGAGGCGCCGCCGGACGCGTCCGACCAGGCGGCGCCCGCCCGCGCCAGCACGCGTCCCGGCTCCGGCCGCTGCGGCAGCAGCGACTCCGCCACCGTGACGGCCGCGGCTGGCGCCGCGGAGCATCGCCTCGCCGTGGTCGCCGTCGCCTGCAACCGCGTCGATCCGCCCGAGCTCTTCCGCCTTCGCCTGCAGGACGCGCCTGGCCGCGACGAACGTGCCCGCCACGACCTTGGCCGCGGCACGGGACGCGGCCGAGGCCGGGGCCACGGGTGAGGCCGGAGGCACGGGTGAGCCTGGGGGCACGGGTGAGCCTGGGGGCACGGGTGAGCCTGGGGGCACGGGTGAGCCTGGGGGCACAGCCGGGTCCCGCAGGCCGGCTGGGCCCGCGGCCTGCACCGCCCTGCTGGCGGCGGCCGGGGCGGCGCGCCGGCAACCGCGGCCGCATCCAGGTCGAGCGGGGCAGCGACCCGCGGCGGAACCCCGGCGCCTCGGCCGGCGCGCGCCACAGCTCCGCCAGCTCGTCGGTCAGCCAGCACAGGGTCAGCGACACTCCCGGCCATGTCGAGGCTGGTGATCAGCTCTCCGACCTCGGGGTCGATTACCTGGACGCCGGCCTCGGCCAGCAACTCGTCCACCCGCCGGTACAGCACGAACAGCTCCTCGTACTTCACGCTGCCGAGGCCGTTGAGCAGCAACGGCCGCGCGCTGGCCCGGCCGGGTCGCCGGTGCCCGGGGGCATCTCCGCCAGCAGCCGGGATACCAGCTGGCGGGCGAGCTCGTCCGCCCGCGGGCAGGCTGGCCTCACCGATCCCGGGCTCGCCGTGCACACCCATGCCTACGCCCATGCGGCCGGCCGGGACCGTGAACAGCGGCTCCCGGCTCCCCGGCAGCGTGCACCCGGCGAAGGCGACACCGAAGGACCGGGTCCGCTCGTTGGCGAGGGCGGCCAGCCGGGTGACCTCGCCGAGGGAAAGGCCGCGGTCGGCCGCGGCCCCGGCCACCTTGAACACAACCAGGTCGCCGGCCACCCCCCGCCGCCGGGAGGCTTCCCCGGGCCCGGCGCTGGAAACGTCATCGGTGACCGGGACCTGCCGGACCTCGATGCCCTCGGCTGCCAGCCGCTCGGCCGCCGCCCCGAAGTGCAGCACGTCGCCGGCGTAGTTGCCGTAGCTGAGCAGCACCCCGCCGCCCCGGTGCACCTGCCGCGCGACCGCGGCGACCTGCTGGGCTGACGGCGAGGCGAAGACGTTGCCGACCACCGCCCCGTGCGCGAGGCCGCGGCCCGACCAGTCCGGCGAAGGCCGGGTAGTGCCCGGACCCGCCGCCGATGACCACCGCGACGTGGCCAGGCTCCGCCGGCACCGTCCGGGTGACCCCGCCCGGCGTCAGCCGCAGCAGGTTGCGGCGGGCCGCAACGAGGCCCTCGGTCGCCTCGCGGGCGAAGTCGGCTGACTCGTTGTAACAGGCGGGTCATGAAGACAGCGGGGCGCGTCGCCGCCGTCGTTGCCCGCGCTGCTGACCTGCTTGATCCGCAGCATGCGGGTGATCACGCTGGTCGAGCTCGGCCCGGTCGAAGACCTTCTTCCAGTCCTCTTTGATGATCGACTCGCGCCCGTAGTCCATCGCGATCAGGCACGCCTCGGAGAACGGGTTGGAGCCGCGCAGCGAATTCGTCAGCGCCACCTGGGTGTGGCCGAAGAGCATCGCCTTGGCCGCCGCCTCGGGCACCCCGACGGTGGTCGACGGTCTCGTGCAGCGCCTCGGCCAGCAGGCCGCTGATCATGCAGGTGATGGTCTCCACCAGGGTCGGCTCGAGGTAAGCGAGCTGTTCCACGGTTACCCAGTGCACGTCGAGGACGGGCGCGTACATCGCCCGCACCACCTCCTCGGCGCGTCCGCGCGCCTCGGCTCCAGCCCGACTCGATGGCCGCCACCACGTCCTGCGGCGCGGCCTCGCCGCCGAAGGTGTCGGCCCACTCGGCCGCGCTCGTGCGCTCGAGGAAGACCGACGGGTGGCACGGGTGGGCGACCGCCAGGTGCAGGTCGTCCCGCCGTGGCCAGCAGGCCGGCGTAGGCGGCGGCCGGGTCGAGGGTCAAGATGATCGCGCCGGGCTTAGCGGCCGGGACGATCTCGGCCGAGATCTCGCCCAGCAGCACGTCGGGAACCGCCAGGATGACCACGTCGCTGAGCGGAACGGCCTCGTCCGGCTCGGTGAGCGTCCGGCCCGCGGCGGCCACCCGGTCCCGCGCGGGCGGGTAGTTCTCGGCGTAGAAGGTGGTGTACGTGGTCCGCTCCAGGTTGGCGGAGACTCGCATGCCCATCTTGCCCCCGGCCCCGACGACCGTCACCGTCAGTGCTTCCGGCATGATCCGTGCGTCCTCTCGCTCGCTTACCCGGTCTCCGGCCGGGCCGGTCTTCGCTGTCGGGATGCTAGTTTGAAACGATTAATTGGTCAACCGGTTGGCCGCAGCGTCGCCGATGCGCGGGAGGCGGGGACGAGAAGCGGCCCGCCGGGACCTGCCCGGCACGGTTAAGGTGTGTCCCATGTCCCCCCGCGCACGCGACCAGTCGGCCGAGGAGATCGCCCGCGCGCTCGGCGGCAGCCTGCAGCCCGGCTCGGCCGTGTCCGCGGTCGCCCGCGCGGCTGCTCGCCTACTTCACCAGCGGCGAGGTCCGAGCCGGAACGCGGCTCCCGCCGGAGCGGCAGCTGGCGGCTGTCGCTCGGGGTCGGCCGCTCGGCGGTGCGCGAGGCGCTGGCCGCGCTCGACATGCTCGGCGTGGTCAGCATCCGCCCCGGCTCGGGCACCTACCTGCGGGGCAGCGCGTCGGAGCTGCTGCCGCAGACGCTGAGCTGGGGCCTGATGCTGGGCGAG
>CAWCHI010000016.1:0-488192 GCA_963795335.1 uncultured Actinomycetota bacterium | reverse complement strand
GATCGCCAGGCCGAGCGCCTCGGCTATCTTGGCGGCGGCCGCCGCCGTCCGCGGAGTGCCCGCGATCGGGGCGACCGCGACGAGCACGTCCTCGGCCTGCTCGAGGGTCAGCCCGGCCTGTGCGCCCGCCCCGAGGTGGAGCAGATAGGACGAAACTGGCGCGTCGACCGCGATGAGGGCCGCCAGCCGGATGAGGATGAGTGACTGCGGGTCCAGCTCGGTCCGCTCAGCGAAACCGCGTTGATGTCGAGCAGTGTCAAAGAACCGGGTTCTCGCCCTTGCCATGATCCAGCTCCCATCGATCGTCCGTGTACTCAGTGTCATAATCTCATTACGCACTGTACTCGTCGTCGGCGGCTGGGTGCCGGGGGCCGCGGCCGGCGTGGCGGGCCCCGGCCACGCCACAGACGGGGGTGACCGATGCTCCTCGAGGCGATTGGATTCGCGTTCCTGGCCGCGCTCAACCCGAGCGCGCTGCTGATCGGCGCCGCGTACCTCGGATCGGCCAACCCCAGGAAGACGGCCGGGCTCTACCTGGCGGGCGCGATCATCATGACCGCCGCGCTGGGGGTGCTCTTCCTGGTGGCGATTCGGGCGGGCGGCGCGTCGGCCGGGTCGGCCACCGGACGCCCCGGTATCGTCTGCGCCTCGGCCTGGGCGTGGCGGCGCTCGTCGCGGGAATCGTGGTGGCGAGGAGAGAGCCGAGGGCCGCGCGGGCCGATAGCGCCACCCCGAAGAAGCAGGGCTGGATGGCCCGCATGATCTCCCGGCCATCGCCGCTGACCGCGCTCGTCGTCGGGATCCTGCTGTTCTACCCGTCGGCCGGCCTTGTCGCAGCGGTGCAGGCGATCGGCACCTCGCACGACTCGCTGGGGCTGGAGGCGGTCGGGGTGGCCCTGGTGGTGCTCGTCGACGTGCTCGCTATCTGGGTGCCGCTGATGGTGTACCTGATCGCCCCGGACGCGACCACGCGCGCGCTGCGGGCCTTCGACGACTGGCTGCGGGAGCACAAGCGCACGATCACCATCGTCGGGCTGACGGCGGTCGGGGTCATCCTGATCGTGAACGGCAGCCTCGGGCTGGCGAACTTAGCCGTCGTGCCGGGTGCGGGAACGCTTCCATGAGCACTGAGTCGCCTCGGAAGAGGGGCGTCTCGCGGACCTGGCTCTCGATTGAGGTGGCCGAGATCGTGTAGCCGAGGAACAGCAGCAGCGAAACGGCCTGGATGATGATGGAGGGCCAGAGCGAGTTGAAGGCGCCCTGGCTCCAGTCGTTGAGCGCGTGCAGGACGGCGGGGACCGACACCCCGACCAGGACCAGCAGCACCCGGCGGCGCTTGTAGTTCACCGCCATGCCGATGAAGAAGGCCGATATCCCGGCCCAGACCGCATGCTGGAAGCCGTCCACGAAGACGCGCTCGGCGAAGGCGAGAACCGCCTCGACCGCCTGGCTCGAGACCCGCGCCTGGTTGATCAGCAAGATGTCCTGCGACGTGTAGAAGGCCTGCTCGAAGACGCCGAACGTGAGGCCGGCGATCGTGCCGAGGAACATCCACATCCGGACGTCCAGCTTGGTCCCGCGCCATTTCCGCAGGATGAGCCCGGCCAGCAGGATCGGCAGCGCCTTGGTGATCTCCTCGTTGAAGCCGATGCCGAGGGCGGCGATGAAGGAGAACGACTGGCCGCTGTGATGCAGCGAGCCGTTGACGTTGACCGTCACCGCGTTCATCCACACCAGGACCCAGACGATGATCCCGATGCCGACTTCAATCTCCAGCGCCTTGATGTGCCCGGGGCGGATCAGCAGCCAGAAGCCGATCGCCCACAGTGGCGCGATGTACAGGCTGTAGGCCCAGCCGGGCGTGGTCAGGCTCTGCGAGTTAGCGAAGATCGCGAGGAACACCAGCGGGAGCAGCGCGTACACGATCACCAGCAGCCGCAGGCCCTGCCGCCAGGGCGACAGGTGGAGCCAGCTTCTGACCGGGAACAGGATGTGGATCGCCTCGGCCACGTCGCCTTCGACGTTCAGGGCGGCGTGGGCGTGCGGGTAGCCGTGGCCGTGATCGGATTGGTAGGGCGCCGCGGCCGCCGCAGCGGGGGCGGGGGCGGCGGCCGCCCGCGAGCCGGGCGCGGACCGGACCTCGACGCGCAGGACCGGGCCCTGCGCCGACCCGAGCGCCAGGTCGACTGGCTGGGTGACCACCAGCCGGGTGACCGGCTGGCCGTGCAGCAACGTGGCCGCCTGGCCGACGCCCTCGTAGATCCAGCCGCCGTCCAGCCAGGCCATCCGGGCATGCTGGCGGAAAACGGTCGGCTCGGCCACCAGGACGTCGTTGTCGGGCGCGCGGCCGATCCGGACCAGCTCCCCGGGCTGGAAGACGTAGGACCGGCCGTCGACGAGGACCCGCAGCTCGCCGCCCTCGGGCGCGCGGGCGGGCGGGACGGGCCGCCAGTACTCCCAGTCGGCCAGGCGCCGGAGGCCAGGACGGGTCGGGCTGCCAGCCAGACGGCGGCTGCCACCCGGCCGGCATCGTCGGCCATCCCGGCGGCGGGTTGAACGCCCACGCCGCGTCCGCTGCCTGCGGTGTTGAGTCTGGATGCGTCATTGCCCGCCCCGCCTGCCCCCATGCCAAGGCATTTCCGAAATCGATCGCCAACGGACGGTAGCCGCTGCGGCGGGGACGGGGCAAATCGGGCCGTCGCCCGGGCGCGGGGCGGCGCTGGTGGCGGAGGCGGACGGGAATCGAACCCGCCAACGACGCGGCACGCCGCTCACTGGTTTTGAAGACCAGGGGGACCACCAGGAACCCAGACGCCTCCGCGCCCAACTCTACTAACCCCGTTTTCAGGTGCAGGAATAATCAAGGTCACCGAGCGAAGGAAGAAACCAGTGAGCGCGGCGAATGGCGCGCCCCTGGCCGACCGACGCCGTCCTGTACCAGATCTACCCGCAGAGCTTCGCGGACTCTGACGGTGACGGGATCGGGGACCTCGCGGCATCGCGGAGCACCTGGATTACCTGGCCTGGCTCGGGGTCACGGCGGTGTGGCTCAACCCCTGCTTCGTCTCGCCGATGCGCGACGCCGGCTACGACGTCGCCGACTACCTCGCGATCGCCCCGCGCTACGGAGACGACGACGACCTGGCCGACCTGGCCGGGCAGGCCCGCGCGCGCGGCATCAGGCTGCTACTTGACCTCGTGCCTGGACACACCTCGGACACCCACCCGTGGTTCGTGGCGTCCGCGGACGACCCGGAGGATCACCGCTACATCTGGGCCGCCGACGGCGCTGACGGCGACTGCCGGAGCGGTTCGTCCGTTCCCCCGGCACTCGCCCGGGTGGCTACCTGCCGAACTTCTTCGACTTCCAGCCCGCGCTGAACTTCGGCTACGCCCGCCCGCAGGCGGGCGAGCCCTGGCGGCAGGACGTGGCGGCCGACGGCCCGCAGGCCAACCGCGCGGCGCTGCGCACGATCATGGACCACTGGCTGCGGCTGGGCGTGTCCGGGTTCCGGGTCGACATGGCCTACTCGCTGGTGAAGGACGACCCGGGCCGCGTGGAAACCGCCCGGCTGTGGCGGGAGGTGCGCGCCTGGCTCGACCAGGCGCACCCGGACGCGGTGCTGCTGTCCGAGTGGGGCGACCCGGCCGTGGCCGTGCCCGCGGGGTTCAACGCCGACTTCTTCCTGCACTTCGGCGGCCCGACCAGCGGCGGGCCGCTGCGCTCGCTGTGGAGCAACGGCACCTCGACCGAATACGCGGAATGGGCGACCGATCCGTGCTACTTCGACGCCGACGGCCGGGGCACCGCCGGGTGTTCCTGACCGCGTACGCCGACGCGCTGGCCGCGATCGGCGAGCCCGGGCACATCGCGCTGCCCACCGCCAACCACGACTTCGCCCGCCTGCAGGCCGGGCCGCGCACCCCCGAGCAGCTGCCGCCCGCGTTCGCGTTCCTGCTGACCTTCCCGACCCTGCCTGCCATCTACTACGGCGACGAGATCGGCATGCGCCACGTACCCGGCCTCCCGGACATCGAGGGCAGCGTCATGCGCTCCGGCTACAACCGCGCCGGGTCGCGCACCCCCATGCAGTGGGACTCGACCCCCAACGCCGGATTCTCGGCCGCTCCGCCCGCCCGCCTCTACCTGCCGGTCGATCCCGACCCGGCACGCCCCACCGTCGCCGGGCAGCGCGCCGACCAGGACTCGCTGCTGCACACGGTCAGGGACCTGATCGCGCTGCGGGGCGCCCACCCCGAACTCGGGCCACGCGGCAGCCTGGAGATCCTGTCCGACGGGTACCCCCTGGTCTACCTGCGCGGCGGCCGGTTCCTGTGGTCGTCAACCCCAGCGACAGCACTCGCGTCCTGTCGCACAGCCGCCCCGAACTGGCCGAAGCGACGGCGGTGCGCCAGACCGGAGTCAAGCTGGATCAGGAGGCGATCACCGCCGGCCCGTTCTCCTACGGGATCTTCCAGCTCTAAGCCCCGATGCTGTCAAGAATTCTGGGCTGTCCGTAAGATATGTTTAATAATTCTTTTCGTTTAATAGGGGCCGGGCAGGTAAGTAGATCCTCCGAATTCGCCGCATCGGGCCGCCTGGCTGGGCTAACGTATGGATCCGGGAGCGAAACGGCGGACAGGGAGGAGGGTCGAGTGCATAGCGGCCGTCGGGCCCACCGGCGGCGCACAGGGACCGCGGCCGGGGCGTATCCGAAAGCGCCTGGCGGAGCAAGCGCTTCCGGATCTCGGTCATCGCGATCGTGCTCGTCCTCGCGGCGGGGCTCGGCTTCGGGGCCGGCCGGGTCCTCGGGCTTGGCAACACGGCGATCCCCAGCGCGATCCCGACGCCCGCCACCGGGAAAGACGCGTTCATCGAGGACGACGACGGCCTCGCCCAGGACAACCAGGAGAACATCCTGCGGGCCACGGCGCCCGGGATGGTGCACGTCCTGTCCGGCGGGACCTCGGTCGGGATCGGCCTGGTGCTCACCGAGTCGGGCAAGGTGCTGACCACCTACCAGCCCGGGCGGGGGCGGCGAACCTGGCGGCGAGTACGTCCTGTCCCGCGAGACCTTCAAGGCGACCGTGATCGGCGCCGACCCGGCCGCGGGCCTGGCGCTGCTCCAGCTGGAAGGCGCTGACGGGAGGCCGTTCTCGACCGTCACGGTCGGGAACTCGGACACGCTTGTCAAGAGCTCGGAGGCCTCCAGGGAGTCCTCCTATCACGTGCCCGGCCAGGTCTACGACACCGCGGTCGGCACCACCGGCAGGCAGAACGCGCTGACCATCGATGTCGGCACCCTGGACTACCTCGACACCACCGTCACCGTCGGCCGGACAACCAGGACCGGACTGATGGCGTCGGTCCTCCAATCGGCGCAGACGTCCGCCATCGGCGGCCCCCTGGTGAACCTGAACGGCCAGGTGATCGGCATAACGATCGGCGGATCGGGGACCGGCCTGAACATCATGGCCTACGCGATCCCGATCAACACCGCCCTCGCGGTGGCCACCCGGATAGCCGACGGCGACTCCTCCTAGGGGCCGCCTCCGGGCCGGATGCTCGCGACTCCGTCGGGTACGGTCATAATCAGGGGTCACAGAGCCGAGGGGGCAGCGCGTGAGCACAGGCGGCAATGAGGGCGATCCATGGTGGGCGAACGCGGTGGTGTACCAGGTGTACCCGCGCAGCTTCGCCGACGCCGACGGCGACGGGATCGGCGACCTGCCCGGCCTCGTCGGGCGGCTGCCGTACCTGGCGGAGCTCGGCGTGGACGCGATCTGGCTGTCGCCCTTCTACCCGTCGCCGCTCAACGACGGCGGCTACGACGTCAGCGACTACACCGACGTGGACCCCCGGCTCGGCACGCTCGGCGACTTCGACGAGCTCGTCGAGGGCGCGAAAAAGCACCAGCATAAGGGTCATCGTCGACCTGGTGCCCAACCACTGCTCGTCGGAGCATCCGCTGTTCAAGAAGGCGCTGGCGGCCCCGCCCGGCAGCGCCGAGCGGGCGCTGTTCATCTTCCGCGACGGCCGCGGGCCCGACGGCGGCGAGCCGCCGAACAACTGGCCCTCCCACTTCGGCGGCCCGGCCTGGACCCGGGTGCCTGACGGCCAGTGGTACCTGCACCTGTTCGACGCCAGCCAGCCCGACTGGAACTGGCGCGACCCGCGGGTCGGCGCGATGTTCGAGGAGATCCTCAGGTTCTGGCTGGACCGGGGGGTCGGCGGGTTCCGGGTGGACGTCGCACACGGCCTGTTCAAGGACCCGGAGCTGGCCGACGTCGCCGACGCGGCGCTACCACCGGCCCTCGGCCTACTACCACCGCCCCGAGGTGCACGAGGTCTACCGCCGCTGGCGCGAGATCCTCGACAGCTACCCGGCCGATGGCTTCCCCGGCGCGCGGACGGCGATCGGCGAGGTCTGGGCGGACTCGTCCGCCACCCTCAAGGCCTACCTCGCCGACGACGAGCTGCCCCAGGTGTTCAACTTCGACCTGGTCCGGGCGAAGTGGTCGCCGGCCGCGCTGCGCGCGGCGATCGACGCCACCCACGCGTTCGCCGACGGCTCGCGCGCCCCCTGGGTCATCGGCAACCACGACGTGGTCCGCCCGGTCACCCGGTGGGGCGCCGACGCGGCCCGCGCCGCCGCCCTGCTGCTGCTCGCGCTGCCCGGCTCGGCCTACGTCTACCAGGGCGAGGAACTCGGCCTGCCGGAGGTCGACGACATCCCCGACGCCGCCCGGCAGGATCCGACCTTCCGCCGCACCGGGGGGAAGGAGGTCGGCCGCGACGGCTGCCGGGTCCCGCTGCCGTGGTCAGCGGCCGGTGCTTCCTTCGGATTTTCCCGAACGGACCCTGGCTTTCACCCGGCGCCGCCCTGGCTTCCGCAGCCGCCGTGGTGGGGCGAGCACAGCGTGGCGGTGCATCCGGCGACCCGGACTCCTTCCTCTCGCTCTACCGGGCGGCGCTGCGGCTCCGCCGGAGCACCCCGCGCTCGGCGCGGGGCCCGACGGCGGCGACGCGATGCGCTGGCTGGACGCGCCGGACGACGCGCTGTTCTTCGCCCGCGACCCGGGCTTCGTGTTCGCGGTCAACCTCGGCGACTCGGCCGTCCCGCTTCCGCCGCACCGGAGGTGCTGCTCGCCAGCGGCGCGCTCGGCCCCGACGGCCGGGTTGCGCTGCCCCGCGACACGGCGGCCTGGCTGGCGGGCTGACAGCTGGCATTCAGGTACGGGCGGTAATCTGCGTTCGAACAATCAGGCTCCGACGGGGAGGCATGGTGGGGCAGGTTCGGGTACCGCGCAAGGGCGTCACGCCGGCCGAGCTCGCGAACGTGCTCAGCCGACGGCTCGGCGGGGGTTCGAGGTCGCGGCCGACGGCGCGCAGGTCATCGTCCGGCGCTCGCCGCTCAGCGCGGCGGTGGTCCGGATCGGGAACGCCCCCGGCGCGACGGTCTTCCGGGTCCGCGGCGCCGGGGTGCCGATCGTCAGCCTCGGCACGTCACGCGCGGTGGCCGACGCATTGCGCCGGTCACCGGAGTTTCGTGGCGTCTGATTTTTTCTGTGCTTTTTGGGAGTTCGCGCCACCCTGGCCGCCCCTGATTCCGTACCGTTGTGGGGCAGGTCATACCATTGCTGTGATCTCGGTGGCTAAGCCCGAGGCTCGCGTAATGCCGCAAACTGTCCCAAAGTCGTCCGGAGCAGCCCTCATGCCTGCTAGTGTCCGCCCGTGAGCGGGAACCTCTCCACGCCCGGTGACGTGGCGAGCGCGCCCGGGCGGCAGACCAGGAATGGCCTCGGCAGACGCAGACGGGCCGGGGGAAATTGCAGACTCCGCTTTCGGCAGTTCGCGGCTGCGCGCCTACTGGCTGAGCGATCCGGGCAAGGTGATGCTGATCGCCACGGCGCTCGCGCTCGCCATCAGGCTCTTCACGCTCACCAGGCCCGGGCTCCCTCACCGGCATCACCGAGTACGACGACGGCGTGTACATCGGCGGCTCGATCCGGATGACCGAGGGGCAGCTGCCCTACCTGAACTTCGCGTTCGTCCAGCCGCCGGGCATCCTCGAGCTGATGCTGCCGGTCGCGCTGCTGGCCAAGGTGACCAGCACGGTCAAGGTGCTCGCGCTGGCCCGGCTGCTGACCGCGCTGGCCTCCACCGCGTGCATCCCGCTGGTGGGGAACCTGGTCCGCTACCGGGGCGCGGTGGTGACCGCCGTCGCCTGCGGCGTGCTCGCCGTCTACCCGCCCGACATCACCACGGCCCACACGCTGCTGCTCGAGCCGTGGATGAACCTGTTCTGCCTGATCGCGATGAACCTCGCGTTCCGCCGGGGGCACCTCGCCCGCCCGTCATGCTGGGCTGGGCCGGGGTCGCGCTCGGCTTCGCCGGGGCGATCAAGTTCTGGGCGGCCGCGCCCGCGTTCGTGCTGCTGGTCCTCTGCCTGCTGCTGAAGACCGACCGGGGCCGCCGGGTCCGCAACTACGTGATCGGGCTGGTGGTCGGCTTCGGGGTCCCGACCGCGCCGTTCCTGGCCGCCGCGCCGGTCACGTTCATCCGCTCCACGATCTTCGACCAGGCGGCCCGCGAGGGCAGCGCAGTGGCGTTCGGGGTCCGGCTGGCGAACCTCACCGGGCTCATCGACGTCTACAGCCAGTCGGGCAAGCTGAAGCTCGACCCGGGCGGGACCTCGATGTTCGCGGCGGGCGCGTCGGCCGGGGTCAGTGACTCCCACAGCATCGGCTGGCTGCCCATCGTGGTGGCGCTGGTGCTGATCGGGGCGCTGGTGGTCGGCTACGCCTGGCAGTCCCGGCGGCTGACCCCGCTTGAGTGGCTCTCGCTCGCGACCGCGGTGATCGCCTCGGTGATGGTCATCGGGTACTCGGCCTTCTTCTACCACTACGCGGACTTCCCGGCGCCGTGGATCGCGCTCTCCCTGGGCGGCGCGGCCGGCGCCTGGCCGGGCACCGGCGCTGGTCGCTGGTGGTGGTCCGAGTCTTCGCGGTGGCGATCGTGCTGGTCGCCGCGGTGCAGATCAGGGAGTTGTACCCGACGCACCATACGGGGGCCGAGCGGTGGCGCACGAGATCCCGCCGGGCGCCTGCGTGGTCACCGACGAGGTGTCCCTGTCGATCGCCGCCGACCGGTTCGACAGCCTGCCGGCGGGCTGCCCGGACATCATCGACTCGCTGGCCGAGACGCTGGTGCTGTCGAATGGGGTGTCGGTCCAGGGCGGCGCGCAGAACATGCCGGCCGTGGTCGCCCAGTGGCATACCTGGCTGAGCAAGGCCGATTACGTGTGGCTGTCGCCGGACCACGGCTCCAGGCGGCGCATCCCCTGGACGACCGGCCTGTCCGACTGGTTCAACGCGAACTTCGTCAAGATCGGCGCCTACTCCCCGGCCACCGGCCAGCTCTACCAGCGCGTCAGCTACACCCCTCCGGCCGGTTACGCCAGCCCAGCCAGCCCAGCCCCAGCCCCAGCCCCAGCCCCAGCCCCAGCCCCAGCCCCAGCCCCAGCCCAGCCCCAGCCCCAGCCCCAGCCCCAGCCCGCGCAGACCAGGCCCAGTCAAATCGTCCAGATCGTCAACACCAGGGCCGAGGTCAACACCAGGGCCGAGGGCCGAGGTCAAACCAGGGCCGAGGTCAACACCAGGGTCAAGGTCAACACCCAACCCGGACGCCGGGTTGGGCGGCCAGTCGGCGGCTCCTTCGGAAGGCCGACGGAAATTTCCCCGACCGCCCCACCCTTTCTCAACCGGCGGGAATCACGCAGGGGACGGCGGATTCTGCGGGCCGGAAGGGTGTTTGCCGGTACCTATGGCGGGCGATCCATGGTCGATGGGATGATCGCGAAAGATTAGTGCACCTATTCGATTCGTTTTTACGTCAGGAAAGTCCTTCGCGATTATCCCGATGTAACCCGGCCGCCCGCCCCAACCACCCCGCCCCCGCCGCCCTGCGCCCGCCTCGACCGTCCCGCCCTGCCCCGCCCGGCCGCCGACTGCCCCGTCACCCCGCCACAATCGCCGGCCCAACCACCCGCCCCAACCAACCCCTGGCCCGGTTGTCTGGAGCAAAGAGACCGTCAACCACCCGCTTGTCGGTCGAGGCGTTGTCACATAGGTCACTGCTGTCGTCTTTGTAGGCGTACTGACGAGTAATTGACCTAATTTGTCCCTTTTGTCCATGCGGAACTCCTAAAAGAAGCGGCCAACCTCACCTCGCCCACTTGTCGGCCGCACTCGGCCGTTTCCGTAGACGCCTTGTGAGGCAGGCGAGGCAGCATTGGCGTTTGATCGGGCTCGGTCCGATTCCGGGCGGTTAGGCGAGGGCTGACGAAAAACACGTCCAGCCACGCCTCGCCGCTCCCGGTCCGCCAGCGGACCGGCCCTCCCGGTCCGCCAGCGGACCAGCCCTCCCGGACCGCCAGCGGCCGCCCTTCAGGCCGCGGTAGCCCCTTCCGGCCCCGGTAGCCCCTTCCGGCCCGATAGCCCCTTCCGGCCCCGCTAGCGCCTCCCTGCCCGCTACCGCCTTCCCTCGCGGATCGCTAGCGTCACCTCTTCCGACCCGGGCTTGGGCCCGGCCGGGAGCCTGCGGGGCGGCCAGGGGCTCAGGGTGGGGGTTGGCGGGTGGGGCGGTAGGCGGGGCCGTGGGAGTCCTCGCAGTGCGGGGGGCCGGGGGCGTGGTTCTCTTCGGCGTCGTGGCTGGCCGGGTTGGAATTAGCTGGGTTGCGCTTGGCGGGGCGGCCGGAGGTGGCGGTGTCTCCGGCGGGGTGGTCGCGATCGTGGTCGGCCGGGCTGGTGTGGTGGTGGCCGTCTACTGAGGGGATGGTGTGGCCGGGATCGCGGGGCTGGCGGGCCGGGCGGCATGGGCGTGATCGCGGGGGGCGGCGGACGGCGGGTGGTCGTGCCGCGTGGTCGTGGGCGGCGGGGCAGGGAGGTCCTGGGGTCGGGGGCAGTGGTCGACCTGGAGGGTTAGGTGGGTGATGCCGTGCTCGCGGGCGAGCAGGGCCTCCAGGTCGGCGCGGACGGCGTGGCAGTCCTGGTGGGCTCGACCAGGACGTGCGCCGAGGCGGCGGGCATGCCGGTGGTGATCTCCCAGATGTGCAGGTCGTGGACTTCGGCCACGTGCGGGCGGGCGGCCATCGCGGCGCCGAGTGCGGCGGGGTCGATGTCGGCCGGGGCCGCCTCGAGGAAGATGCGGCCTGACTCGCGGATCAGCCCGCTGCCCGCCCGCAGCATGAGCGCGACCACGACCAGGGTGGCGATCGCGTCGGCGCGGGCGAACCCGGTGGCCAGGATGATGACGGCGGCGATGGCGGTGGCGGCGAAGGCGTAGAGATCGGTCAGGACGTGCGCGACCGCGCCCTCCATGTTGAGACTGCGCCGGGCGCTCGCCCCGTTCGCCCTGGCCAGCAGCCAACTCGCCGCCAGGTTGACGCAGACCCCGGCCAGCGCGACGCCCAGCATTAGGCCGCCGGTCACCGGGTGGGGCGTGATCAGCCGGCGGATCGCCTCGTAGGCCAGCCAGACCGCCAGCAGCACCAGCGTTATCCCGTTCGCCTGGGCGGACAGGATCTCCAGACGGCGCAGCCCGTACGTATAGCCGCCTCGGGCCGGCCGCCCGCGATCTTGGCGGTGACGATCGCCAGCCCGATGGCGGCCGCGTCCGTGAGCATGTGGGCCGCATCGGAGAGCAGCGCCAGCGAGTGCGCCACCAGTCCGGCCGCGACCTCGCCGATCATGAACGCCACGATCAGCGCCCCGGCCACCGCCAGCCACCGCACGTCGGCGTCGGGGGAGGGGCCGTGCGCGTGACCGTGCTCTTGGTGCCGGTGTTCCGTCGTCTGAATCGATCCGCTCACTTGTACCGCCGCTCGCTCTGGCAGCATCCTTTGTACCTGGTAACCGGCGCGGTATGGCCGCCATAGGGGGCGGGGCCATAAGCCGGGCCGGATAGCCCCGAGAATTTGACCCTGTAATAACTATAAAAACGGGAATCGGTCTCGCCGCAGGTCACGGAAGGCTAACGTCCTGTGCTTGGAAGCGCCGCGGTCGGAGCACGTCGACCGCTGGGAAGGACTGTGTCACCGCGCGCCGCCGGCGACCAACGCGGCAGGCAGCGTCACCAGCCGGGACCGCAGGTACTCACCGAGCCCTTTCGCCTGCGGGTCGGGGCGGGTGGAGGAGGCGACACCCTCGCCCAGCAGGCCCACGATGACGAAGTTCACCGCGCGCAGGTTGGGCAGCTCGAACCGGCGGACCTCCCGCCCGCCGCCTCGGGCAGCAGTTCCCGCAGCCGCCGACGGTCAGGTGCTGGCGGAGCCACTGGTAGCCGGCGTCGTCGCGGGCCCACAGGCCGACGTTGGCGTTGCCGCCCTTGTCGCCCGAGCGGGCCGCGCACACCCGGCCCAGGGGAGCGCGCACCTCTTCGGCGCCGCCGCGCGGCCCGGGCCGAGGCTGTCCGCCGCCCGTAGGCGCCGCCGGGGCAGGCGCGGACGGCGGGCTGGCCTGACCCGCCGGCGAGGCGGGGATGTCGGCCGTGGTGCCGTCGGGCAGCACCACGCGGTGCCGGACCTCCGCCGCCGGGACGAGGGCGGGCCAGTAGACGCCGTAGGCACTCTCCGCCGACGGCGGGGTCGTGGTGTGGAAGCCGGCGTAGCCGCCGAGGAACAGCTCCATGACGGCGTTGGAGAACCGGCGGCCGACCTTGCGCGGGTCGCGGTCCTTGACCGTGATGCGCAGGTGGGCCGTTGCCTGCTCGTTGGTCGGCGCGTCGGGCTGGTCGAACCGGAGCAGCCGGGCGTCGGCCTCGTCGAACTGGCCGCGGCCGCCGAGCAGGCCGAATACCTGCTCGGCGGCCCAGGCGGCCTTCTCCTCGATGTCAAGTCCGGTAAGGACCAGCGTCATTGTGTTGCGGTACCCGCCGGCGAAGTTGAGGCACACCTTGAGGGTGTCCGGTGGCGGCGAACCGCTCGTCCCGGACAGGCGCACCCGGTGTTCGCCCTGCTGCTCGACGGTGATCGTGTCGAAGTGCGCGACGACATCAGGGTTGAGGTACGCGGGCTCGGCGATCTCATACAGCAGCTGCGCGGTGACGGTGCCGACAGACACCAGCCCCCCGGTTCCCGCGTGCTTGGTGATCACGCTGCTGCCGTCGCCAGCCACCTCGGCGACCGGGAAGCCGGGGTAGCGCCGGTCGGTGACCTCGTGCAGGTAGGAGTAATTGCCCCCGGTGGCCTGGGGGCCGCACTCGATGACGTGCCCGGCCGCGACAGCGCCGGCGAGCTGGTCGAAGTCGTCCCGCCGCCAGCCGTGCCACCACGCTGCCGGGCCAGTGACCAGCGAGGCGTCGGTGACGCGGGGGCAGATCACGATGTCCGCCCCTGCCGCCAGCGCGGCCGTGATCCCCCATCCGCCCAGGTAGGCATTGGCGGTGACCGGTTCCCGGCCGGCCGCCGCCAGCGACTGCCCGGTGTCCAGGTTGGCCAGTGGATGGCCCCGCGCCTCCAGCTCCTTCAGCCGGGGCAGGATGTCGTCCCCGGTGACGTAGGCGATGCGCGGATGCAGGCCGAGCCGGGCCGCGAGCGCCGCGAGCTGCCTGGCCAGGCCCGCCGGGTTCAGCCCGCCCGCGTTGTTCACGATCTTGATGCCGCGGTCCAGGCAGGTCCCCAGGACCGGCTCCAGCTGAGCGAGGACCGACTTGGCGTAGCCCGCCCCGGGCTCCTTCTGCCGTGCCTTCCACAAGATCAGCATGGTCAGCTCGGCCAGGTAGTCGCCGGTGAGCACGTCGAGCGGGCCGCCCTCGACCATCTCACGGGCGGCTTCCATGCGGTCGCCGTAAAACCCGGAGGAGTTGCCGATCCGCACCGGCCGGCGGGGCCCCGTCCCCTTTGTCAGGGGCCCGTCCATCGGTGGCCCGCCCATCAGTGGCCCGACCACTGCGGGGCGCGCTTGCCGCGGAACGCGGCCGGCCCTTCCTGCGCGTCGTCGCTGTTATAGACCGGCTCCCAGATCCGCTCCGCCTCCGCGTAGGCCTCGGTGAGGCTCAGCCGGGCCGACAGGTAGACCGTCTTCTTGGCCGCCAGCACCGACAGCGGCGCGTTGGCGGCGATGCGCTCGGCCAGCGACTGGGCCTCGGCGTGCAGCTCAGCGTCCGGCACGACCTTGTTCACCAGGCCGACCTCGCGCGCCCGCTCGGCGGTCAGCGGGTCGCCGGTGAGCAGGATCTCCATGGCGACCCGCGGGCTGGTCAGCCAGGACAGCGGCGCGGCCCAGGGGGACCCGCGGCCGACCTTCACCTCGGTGACGGCGAACCGCGCGGAGGCCGCCGCGATCACCAGGTCGCAGTTCTGCGCGAGGAGGAAGCCGCCCGCGTAGGCAACGCCGTTGACGGCCGCGATGGTCGGCTTGTCGACCGTGATGTTGCGGCCGAACTGCGGCAGGAAGTCGGGCGGCGGTACCCGCAGCGCGGTGTCGGCCATTTCCTTCAGGTCGCCGCCGGCGCAGAAGGCGCGATTGCCCGCCCCGGTCAGGACCAGCACCTTGGCCGCCGGGTCGTCGTTGAACCGGTGCACGCCGGCGAACAGGCCGTCCCTGACTGCCTGGCTCAGCGCATTGCGGGCCTCGGGCCGGTCGATCGTCAGCCAGGCCACCCCGCCCGCGACCTCGTAGCGAACCGGATCGGACATCCGGCACCCTCCTTGCGTTACTCTTGCGGCTCTTCCACGTGGACGTCGACCGCCGTCCGGCTCTCCACCCCGGTGACGGCCGCAGCGTAGGTGTGCAGGTGCCGCGTCATCCGGCGCAGGGCGGCGTCCCTGTCGCCCGCGCGGATGGCGTCGGTGATGCGCGTGTGCGCCTTGACGGTGGCCTGGCGGACCTTCGCGTCGACGAAGGTCACGTTGTCCGTCGAGTGGTAAATGGCCCGCGACAGCGCGGCCATGAACCCGGTCAGCAGCTCGTTGTGACTCGCGCGGGCCACCGCCACGTGCCAGTCGACGTTGGCCCGCAGGAAGCCGTCGAGCGGGCCCGGGGCGGCGATGGCCCCGTTGGCCGCGTCCAGCCGTCGCAGGTCGTCCGCGGTCCGGTACCGGGCCGCCAGCTGGGCGCAGGCCGGCTCGATCCCCTCGCGCGCCTCAAGCAGCGCCGTTATCCGGATCCGCCGTCCCCGGATGAGCAGGCTGACCGAATCGGCCACGGAATCCTCATCCGGCTGCCGGACGAAGGCGCCGCCCGCGCGGCCGGCCTTGACCCGGACCAGGCCCTGCACCTCGAGGATGCGCAGCGCCTCGCGGACGGTCGTGCGGCTCATCCGCGTCTGGGTCACCATGTCGCGCTCGGTCGGCAGCGCCGTGCCCGCCGGGAACCGCCCGCTCAGGATGCTCTCCCGCAGCTCGTTGGCCAGGACTTCCGGCGCCTTCGGGACCCGCATCGGTGACAGCACGGCCCGGTGCGTCACCACGGGTTCGGAGGTCACCTGGCGCCCTTCTCGTCTACCGCTCATTTGGTCGTACCAAATGAGATAGCAGTCCAGCAGGCTGTTTGTCCGCTGTCTGGCGATTTGGCCTGTCCCTTGTTATGTTAAACCCAAAATTCGTCCGAGGAACGGGGCGCGGTGGACTTCGAGCTGACCGATGACCAGTCAACGATCCGCACGGCGGTCCGCGAGCTCGCCGCCCGGTTCGACGACGAGTACTGGATGGAACGCGACGCGGCGCACGAGTTCCCGGCCGAGTTCTACCGCGCCTTCGCGGAGGCGGGCTGGCTCGGCATCACCACCCCGGACGAGTACGGCGGCCACGGGTTCGGCATCACCGAGGCGTCGCTCGTGCTCGAGGAGGTCGCGGCCTCCGGGGCCGCGATGAACGGCGCCAGCTCGGTCCACATGTCGATCTTCGGCATGCACCCGGTGATCGTGCACGGGTCAGAGGCGATGAAGCGGGAGACCCTGCCCCGCATCGTGCGCGGCGACCTGCACGTGTGCTTCGGTGTCACCGAGCCGGGCGCCGGGCTCGACACGACCCGGATCACCACCTTCGCCCGGCGCGACGGGTCGGACTACGTGATCAACGGACGCAAGGTGTGGATCTCCAAGGCCCTGGAATCGGAGAAGGTCCTGCTGCTGACCCGGACCACCAGGTTCGAGGACGCGGCGAAGAAGACCGACGGCATGACCCTGTTCTTCACCGACCTCGACCGCGTCGGCGGTCGACATCCGCCCGATCGCGAAGATGGGCCGGAACGCGGTCAGCTCCAACGAGCTGTTCATCGACGACCTGCGGGTCCCGGCCGAGCACCGGGTCGGCGAGGAGGGCCAGGGTTTCCGCTACCTGCTCGACGGCCTCAACCCGGAGCGGATGCTGGTGGCGGCCGAGGCGCTCGGCATCGGCCGCGCCGCGCTGCGCCGAGCCGTACGGTACGGCAACGAGCGGCAGGTCTTCGGCCGGCCGATCGGCATGAACCAGGGCCTGCAGTTCCCGCTGGCCGACTCCCTCGCCCGGCTCGACGCGGCCGAGCTGATGCTGCGCAAGGCCACCTGGCTCTACGATCGCGGCCAGCCGTGCGCGCGCGAGGCCAACACGGCCAAGTACCTGTGCGCGGAGGCGGGCTTCGACGCAGCCGACCGCGCGCTGCAGACGCACGGCGGCATGGGCTACGCGGAGGAGTACCACGTCGAGCGCTACTTCCGTGAGGCCCGGCTGACCCGCATCGCGCCGCTGAGCCAGGAAATGGTCCTCAACTACCTCGGCGAGCACGTGCTCGGCCTGCCGCGGAGCTACTGATGCTCGACCTGGCGGCTTACCTCAAACCGGGCGACGGCATCTGGTGGGGGCAGGCCGGGGCCGAGCCCGAACCCCTGGTCAACGCCCTGCTCGACCAGGCCGAAGCGATCGGCCCGCTGCGCGCCTTCACGGGACTGACCTGGAACGAGCGGTTCGCCGGGCCCCTGCCGCGGTCGCTGTCCATGGTCTCCTACGGCGGCCTCGGCCAGCTGCGGGGGCTCAGCCGCCGGGGCGCTCTGGAGGTGGTCCCGTGCCACTACTCGGCCCTCCCGCGGTTGTTCGCGCGGCGGCTGCTGCCGAGCGACGTCGGCTTCCTCCAGGTGTCGGCGCCTGATGCCGACGGCACCGTGTCGCTCGGCATCGGGGTGGAGTACGTGGCCGATGCGCTGCCCCATGCGCGGACGCTGATCGCCGAGGTCAACCAGCGCATGCCGCGCACCGCGGGCGCGCCCGTGCTGCCGCTGACCGCCTTCGCGGCCACGGTGGAAACCGACCGCCCGCTGCGGGAGGCCCCGGCCCGGGAGCCGGATGCGGTCGACCGCGCGATCGCCGAGCGGGTGGCGGGCCTGGTCCAGGACGGTGACACCCTCCAGCTGGGGGTGGGCGCGCTGCCGGCGGCGGTCCTGTCCGCGCTGTCCGGGCACGCCGACCTGGGGATCCACACCGGCATGATCACCGACGGGGTGCTCGACCTGATCGAGGCGGGCACGGTGACCGGCGCCCGCAAGGAAATCGACCGCGGGCTGGTCATCACCGGCGCGGCGCTGGGCAGCGGCGCCCTGTACGACCGGCTGGGCCGGTTCCCGGTCGAGTTCCGTCCCGCCAGCTACACCCACGCCCCGGCCGTCCTGGCCCGTCTGCGGACTCTGGTCGCGGTCAACTCCGCCCTCGAGGTGGACCTCCTCGGCCAGGTCGGGGCGGAGCTGGCCGGGGGCGTGCAGGTGGGCGCCATCGGCGGGCAAGCCGACTTCAGCCGGGCGGCGGCGCTGACCGGGGCCCGGTCCGTCATCGCGCTGCGCTCGCAGTCGCGCGCCGGGTCCGGGATCGTGCCGGCCCTGGCCGGCGGCGCCGTGACGACGGGGCGGCCCGATGTCGACGCCGTCGTCACCGAGCTCGGCGTCGCGCTGCTCACCGGGTGCACGGCGGCCGAACGGGGACGCCGGCTCGTCGCGGTCGCCGCCCCGGCCTACCGGGAGAGCCTGGAGCGAGCCCTCGGCCAGCAGGAGGCGAGACGATGAGTGAAACGGCGCTGGACGGAGTGGTGGTGCTCGACCTGGGCCAGGTCTACGCCGGGCCGTACTGCACCCACCTGCTCCGGTCCCTGGGCGCGACGGTCATCAAGATCGAGCCGTTCGAAGGCGAGCCGATCCGCTGGCGCTCCACGGGTGACACGTCCGGCCAGGCCTTCCTCATGCTCAACGCGGGCAAGCAGGGGATGCGGCTGAACCTCAAGTCCGCCCGCGGGCCGGGCGGTCTTCCTGCGGTTGACCGGGCAGGCCGACATCGTCGTCGAGAACTTCGCCGAAGGTGTGCTCGACCGCCTGGGCATCGGCTGGGACGTGCTGCGCGCGATCCGCCCCGGGCTGGTGCTCGCGTCGGTGCGGGCCTACGGCCGCCATCCCGCCGCCGAGGGGCTGCGCGGCATGGACGTCACCGTCCAGGCCCTCTCCGGGATCGTGTCGGCCACCGGCTTCCCCGACGGGCCCCCGGTCAAGGCCGGCGGGGCGGTGGTGGACTTCTCGGCTGGCGCCCACCTGGCCGCCGCGGTGCTGGCGGCGCTGTTTCAGCGGGAGCGGACCGGGCGCGGGCAACACGTCGAGGTGGCCATGCAGGATGCCATCGTGCCCACCCTCACCTCGAACTTCGCCGGGCTGCTGGAGTCGGCGGGCGACTTCCCGGAGCGAACGGGCAACCGCCACGGCGGACTGTCGGTCTGCCCCTACAACATCTACCCGGCCGCCGACGGCTGGCTGGCGATCTTGTGCCTGCGCGCCAGGCACTGGGCCGACCTGTGCCGGCTGATGGACCGCCCCGATCTCGCGGGCGACCCGTCCCTCGCCACCCCGGCCGGCCGGGTCGCGCGGATGGACATGGTCGACGATGCGGTCACCGCCTGGGTGAGCGGCCTCGCCGCCGGCGACGCATTCCGGCTGCTGCAGCAGGCCGACATCCCGGCGGCCCCCGTCCGGTCACTGCGGGAAGTACTGGACGACCCGGTCCTGCGGGACCGGGGGATGCTGGCCGACATCGGGGACGGGGACCGGGCCTGCACCATTCTTGGCTCGCCCTTGCAGCTGGCCGATTCCGCCCCGCCCGAGACCTGGCCCGCGCCATTGCTGGGGGAACACACGCAGGCGGTGCTGCGTGACCGGCTGAAGCTGAATGACGCGGAAATCGGGCGCTTGTCCGCCGACGGGGTCATTTGAGCGCGCGCAAGATTCAACAATTACCGATCTGACGGCGCGTCTTTCCGCAAGCGCAGGCTTATCCGGTCAGCGTCCGAGTCGGCGGATGGGCGGCGCCATTCCCGGCCATACCGTGAAATAGCACCGGCAGGACGCGCCGCGTGGCGACTGACGTGGCAACTGACCTGCGGGCATGAGGTCGGCCGGGGGCGTCGTGGGCGGCCACGGCCAGCGGGCGGCAGGGCGCGCCGGCAGCGGGAACAGCGTCTCGGCCCGCCCGGGACCGGCTCCTAGGATCCCGGTCCGAACTGCCTGGTTTGTCACTCGGTCACGTTGACGTTACTCTGAGTGCTGTAGTAAACAAGGTTCAACACTGACCACCGGGTGGCGACCTAAGCGCGGGACGCGCCGCAGGTTGCCGCCGAGCATTCTCTGATGAGCCGTCATGGGCGCCGGCCTGGGCGCGCCGGGGGTTCAACGATCAAGTGGCGACGCCGGGGAGTTAGTGCATTGAAGTCTGCGTGCGGGGCCATCTCGGACTGGCCGCTGTGGCAGCTTCCAGGCCGGGTCCAGGTTCTGGTCGTGGGGGTGGTGACCGCGTACTGCGCGGCCGTCTGCGCCGGGATCGCCGTCACCCCTGTCAAGCTGGGCCAGCTGTGGCTGTTCGGCCTGGTGCTGGCCTGCAGCGCGGCCTCGGTCGAGCTGACCCGGCGGTCCGGGGAGCCCGGCGGGGTCGACCGGGACGTCTACGCGATCTGGGACCTGCCGGCCGCCGTGCTGCTGCCGCCGGTCTACGTGATGCTGGTCCCGATCCCGCGGATGCTGCTCACCCAGGCCCGTATCCGCCAGACGCTGCTGCACCGGCGGGCCTACACCGCCGCGGCGGTGGGACTCGCCTACGGCGCGGCGTCCGTTGCCTTCCATGCCGCCGCCCCGGCCCTCGGGGTGGGCACGGGCACGGGGACCGGGGCGCACGCGCTGCTGTGGATGATGCTGGTCGCCGGATGCGGCCTGCTCAGGCTCGTGCTGAATGATGGCCTGGTAGTGGCCGCGGTCAAGGGAATGGCTCCGCGGACGCGGGTGCTGTCCGAGTTCACCCGGGCCGAGGCGGTCTACGGGAACGCGGCCGAACTCGCACTGGGCACCCTGGTGACGCTGGCGGCCGCGCACGCCAGCTTCGCCCTCGTGCTGGCGCTGCCGCTGGTGATCAGCCTGCAGCGCAGCCTGCGGCACTCCCAGCTGCTGGCCGAGGCGACCGTCGACGCCAAGACGGGGCTGCTGAACGACCGGACGTGGCACCGGCGAGCGGCCGCCGAGGCCGCCCGGGCGGCACGGGCGGGAGCCCCGGTGGCGATCGGCATCCTCGACATCGACCACTTCAAGGCGGTCAATGACACCTACGGGCACCTGGCCGGCGACCAGGTCCTGTCGAGCCTGGCGGCGGCGGTCCTGGGCCAGCTGCGCGGCTGTGACATCGTGGGCCGGATCGGCGGCGAGGAGTTCGCCTTCCTCTTGGCGGATACCTCCCCGCGGGAGGCCGTTCAGATCGCCGAGCGGCTGCGCAAGACGATTCCGCCGACCACGCTGCGCCCGGAGGAGACGCCGGCCCAGGCGCCGGTCTGCGTCACCATTTCCATCGGCCTCGCCGTCACCGCCAGGCCGGTGCACGATCTCGGCCACTACTACAGCATCGCCGACCAGGCTCTGTACGCGGCCAAGGAGAGCGGGCGGGACGCGGTCTGGGTCGCTGACGCCGACCTGGCGGCCGATCCTGAGCCCTGGCCCAGCGCGCTGTACGTGCACGCGGAACTCTGACCCCCGCAGTCCCGTTCACGCGCGGGCAGGCGTCCGCCTGCAGCGAAAAATCCGGCCAGCGCATCTAGTTACTCAATTGTCACGCACTGAAACATCATGTGCGTAGCGTGGCAAAGCAGATCGCTCCCGTGACCAATGGGGTGAGAGTTCTCTTCGTATCGAGGGTTCTGAATGCTGCGCTGTAGAACCGGTTTATAGGATCTGTAACTGACCGATGCCGCTAGGTCGCCGGCTTATACGTCAGCTTTTTGATTCTGGTCACCATCCAGCTTTGTCAGAGGCATAATTACGGCTGGATACCGGGCGTGAACGATGGGAGATCATTCGCGAACCGCCCGGAATCGATGCCCTGACAAGGATGGGAGGCCGCTGTTATGCGTAACACCGGTTGGTCGTAAACAGCCGCGTCAGCATCAGCTGAACGCAATCATCAGTGAGGCCGCTGCCCCGAGCGCGCCGGCGACGGTGATGACCAGCCACGGGCTGGCGTGCGCGGCAGCGGCCCCGGCCGCGATCATGGCCATCCCCTGTCCCAGTTGCATCCCGCCCATCGCCAGGCCGAAGGCCTGGCTCCGCCGGGCCGCGGGGACGGCCGCGACGAAGGCGGCGTTCGCGCCGACCTGATACGAGTCGCACAGGCCCGCCGCCAGCAAGATCGCCAGGAGGCCAGCCAGGCCCGGGTGCAGCAGCACCGCAATCAGGGCCGCGCAGGCGGCGAAGGCCAGCGGGCGGGTCAGCCGCTCGCGCAGGGCGGGCGGGGCCAGCCGGGCCAGGGCCATGGCCCCGACGGCGGCCCCCAGCGCCGGCGCCGCCATCAGCGCGCTGGCGGCGACCGGGCCGCCGCCGGCCGCGCGGGCCAGCGGCACGGCGATACCCTCAGGCACGTTGTAGGCCGCCGAGAGCCAGCCCAGGAGCATCGGCACCCGGACCGCCCGCGTCCCGAGCACGAACCGGACCGTGGCCAGCAGGCCCTCACCCTCGGTGCCCGCGCCGCCGGGCGCGGCCGCCCGGGCCGGGGCCGGGCGGTGGCGCACCCCGGACGCCAGGATGACCGCCGAGACGAGGAAAGTGCCCGCGTCCGCGCAGATCGCCGCCCGGGCGCCGAGGAACCCGACCACCGCCCCGCCCACCAGGAAACCCGCCACCTGAGCGGCCTGGTACGTGGTCATCATGACGGCGGTCCCGAGCGGGAACCGCTCGTCGCCGAGGATGTCGGGCACGATCGCGGCGCGGGCCGACCCGAACGGCGCCCCGAGCGCGGTCACCGCGCACAGCAGCCCGATGAGGGCGGCGGTCGGCATGCCGGGCAGCGCCATCAGCAGCGCCAGCGGAATCCGGCCGAGGTCGCAGGCGATCATGATGCCGCGGCGCGGCCAGCGGTCGGCCAGGCCAGACAGCAGCAGCCCGCCGAGGAACTGCGGCGCGATGCTCGCCGCGTAGGCGGCGGCGGCCAGCAGGGGCGAGCCGGTGTGCGCGTAGACCAGGACCGTCAGCGCCACCCGGGCCAGCTGGTCCCCGCCGACCGACAGAAGCTGCGCGGCCCACAGGGCCCGGAACTCCGCTACCGCGAAGACATCGCGGTAGCCCGCCGTCGCCCCGGCTTGCCTCTCAAGCACCCGCCTGTGTTCTCCTTCGCACCCGCACGCCGCCTGGGGGAATAAGTCGCGTGACCAGCGCGTGCCACACCAGGCTAGCTGGGGATTCGCACCACGGGGGCCAATCTCGAATGTGCGGCGGAGCGCGTCTGGTTCCGCCGCTGCGGTCAGGCCCCGTCGGCTCCGCCGGGCGGTAGCCTGGCCGCTATGCTGGCGCCCCATGAGCATCCCGGTCGTCATGGTCGGCACGGGCGACTGGGCGCGGGACGCCCTGGGCCCCGCGCTGCGGTCCCTGCCGGAGGCCGAGATCGTCGCCTGCGCGTCGCCCGACCGCGAGCAGGCGCTCGCGTTCGCGGCCGAGTTCGGCCTCCAGCGCACGTACCCGGGCCTGGACGAAGCACTCGCGGGCGAGCCCCGGGTCGGCCTGCTGGTGGTCAGCACGCCAGACGACCACCACGCGGTCGCGCTGGAGGCGGCGATCGCCGCGGGCATCCCGGTCTTCTGCGAGAAGCCGGTCGCAAACAGCGCCGCTGACGCCAGCGAGCTGGCCCGCCGGGTGGCCGCGGCCCCGGTGCCCGCGACGGTCGGCTTCTCCTTCCGCTACGCCGCGGCGGTGCAGCGGCTGCGCGATGACCTGCGCGCGGGGCGGCTGGGTGACCCGTGGCTGGCCGAGCTGACGGAGCAGAACCCGCAGTTCCACCCGGCGGCGGGGCGGCCGCTCAACTGGAAGGGCGACCCCGCCCACGCGTCCGGCGGTGCGGTCTTCGAGTACGGCGCCCACGTCGTCGACCTTGGCTGCTGGCTGCTGGGTGAGGTTGCCACCGTCTCCGCGCAGTTCGCCACCGTCGTACCCGGGGCAGTCCTCGACGACATCGCCCTCCTGCAACTGCGGTATGCCTCCGGCGTCCTCGGCACCGTCACCACCAGCTGGGTGCTCGGCGGCGGCTTCCCCGGCATCACCATCCGGGTGCACGGGTCGGAGGGCCGGGGCGAGGTCTTCCTGGGGGCCGAACCGCAGCCGGAAGAGCGCTACGTGCGCCGGGACCCGACTGGCGCGGTCGTCGAGTCGCTCGACTTCGGCGCCGGAGCGCTCGGCAAGTCCGCCCGTCCCGCCCGCCACCTGGCCGACCTGGTCGCGGTGATCACCGGGGCGGCCGAGCGGTACCCGGGCACGCTGCCGACCCTGGCCAGTTCCGCCCGCGTGCAGGCGGTGCTCGAGGTCGCGCTCCGGTCGGCAGGCTCCGGGCTGCCGGTCAGCCCGGGCTGACCGGCGGGGCCCGGGCCGCGCTGGTCCGGCGGCGGACCCCGGCCGTGTTACGCGCGGCCGGCGCGGAACGGCCCCGGTGTTTCGTTCCTGGAAACTCTTGCTCCTGCCCTATTGGCGAGTGTCGACAATCGCCATAACATCATCCGCATCGCAGCAGATGACAAAAGCGTGCAGGAGGGGCATATGACCGCACAGCGTTCATCCGAGGCGCCCCTGTTGCGCGTCAGCGGGCTGAGCAAGTGGTACGGCCGCCCGCCGTCGGCGCTCGGGCCGCCGGCTGAAGCGCCCGTCGCGGCGGCTGCGGGCGCTGCACGATGTCGACCTGCGGGTGCGCCGGGGGAGACGGTCGCCGTAGTCGGTGAGACCGGCTCGGGCAAGTCGACCCTGGGCCGTCTCATCGTCCGGCTCGAGGCCCCGTCGTCGGGCTCGATCGAGGTCGACGGGAACTCGGTCCTCGGGGTCGGCCGGGCCGAGTCCCAGCGCCTGCGGCGCAAGGTCCAGATCATC
Source organism: uncultured Actinomycetota bacterium (assembly GCA_963795335.1). Lineage (GTDB taxonomy): Bacteria > Actinomycetota > Actinomycetes > Streptosporangiales > Streptosporangiaceae > Trebonia. The sequence continues at coordinate 463,810 of CAWCHI010000016.1, read as the reverse complement.
CTGCAGGACCCGTACTCGACCCTCAACCCGTACCGGAGCGTCGCCGCCGCCATCGGCGAGGTGCTCAAGGTGCACGGCACCCCGACCCGGGCCGAGCGCGAGGCGGAGACCAACCGGCTGCTGGAACTGGTCGGCTTCCCCGTCTCGATGCGCGACCGGATGCCCGGCCAGCTCTCCGGCGGCGGACGCCAGCGGGCCAGCATCGCCCGGGCGCTCGCCGTGCGCCCGGAGCTGGTCGTCGCCGACGAGCCGGTCTCGGCTCTCGACGTCTCGGTCCAGGCGCAGGTGCTGAACCTGTTCGAGCAACTGCGGGACGAACTCGGCCTGGCCTACGTCTTCATCACCCACGACATCGCCGTTGTCCGCCGCCTGGCGGACCGCATCGCGGTCATGTACCTCGGCCGCATCGTCGAGGAAGGCCCGGCCGAACGGGTCCTCGGCCATCCGCTCCACCCGTACACCATTGCCCTGCTCGCCGCCGCCCCCGACCTGGCGGCCAGGAAGGGGACCGGCGCCACCACGCCGGCGCTGGCCGGCGACATGCCCAACCCCATCGACCCGCCGAACGGGTGCGTGTTCCACCCCCGCTGTCCCGCGGTGATGGACATCTGCCGGACGACGGCGCCGCTCAGCACCATTCCCGACGCGGATCACCGCGTCGCCTGTCACCTGCACCCCGGCCCGGCATCGGCGCGGGACCACGCTAACGCTCAAGGAGATGTGACCATATGACCGAACCGGCCCGGCCGCCCCGCCGCAGATGGGGCACACGAAGTGTCATGGCGCTTATCGCGGGGGCGGTTCTCGCCCTGGCCGCCGCCTGCTCGTCCGGCGGCTCGGCGGGCGGCTCGTCCGCGTCGGGGGCCAGCCCGGCCGGCACCGGCACCACCCTGGTGATGGCCAACGCGGTCAAGGTCGACACCCTCGACCCCGAGCAGAACTCGGTCAACGAGTCGATCTGGATTGACCAGAACCTCTACAGCCGGCTGGTCGCCCCGGACGCGACCGGCACCAAGATCGTGCCGGACCTCGCGACCAGCTGGACGGTCTCCCCGGACAAGCTCACCTACACCTTCCACTTGCGCAGCGCCAAGTTCTCCGACGGCACGGCGGTGACCGCGCAGGACGCCGTCTGGTCGATCCACCGGGCCAGCCAAGCTGTCAGCGGCGGCTGGGGCTTCCTCATCACGGCGGTCAAGTCGATCACCGCCCCCAACGCCAGCACCGTGGTCTTCACGCTGTCGCAGACGCACGCGCCCCTGCTGGCGGACCTGGCGATGTACGCCTTCTCGGTCCTGCCGGAGAAGGAGGTCGAGGCCAACCCGGGCGGCTTCTTCACCAAGCCGGTTGGCAGCGGCCCGTTCTACGTGACCAGCGACAACCCGGACAGTGAGGTCGACTTCGCGGCCAACCCGTACTGGTACGGGACCAAGCCGCACATCAAGCAGATCAAGCTGGAGATCATCCCCGACGACAACACCCGCGTGCTCGACCTCGAAGGCCGGCAACGTCGACGTCATCGAGAACCCGCCGAGCAACCTGACCAAGGAAATCAACGCCAACCCGAAGCTGCAGGCGGACCTGTTCCCGTCCACCCGGGTCGACTTCGTCCAGATGTCGTCCAAGAACCAGTACTTCAAGAACGCCGGCGTGCGGCAGGCGGTCGCCGACGCGGTCGACCTCAAGGCGATGAACACCCTCGCCTACCAGGGCAGCGCGGTCCCGGCCACCTCGTTCATGCCCTACAAGATGCAGTACTGGGACGCGGGCCTGCCCGCCCGCACGGTCAACCTGACCCAGGCCAAGCAGCTGCTGGCCGCGGCGGGGTACCCGAACGGGTTCAGCACCAACATCATCACCGTCAGCGGGGATGTCGCCGGACAGGCCGAGGCCCTGGTCATCAAGTCCGACCTGGCCAAGATCGGCATCAACGTCACCATCGACTCCTACGAGCTGCTCACCGCCTACAACAAGGAGCAGACCGGCAGCTACGGCCTCGGTGAGCGGTACTGGACGAACGACATCATCGACCCCGACGAGGTGACGACGTTCGGCGTCGACATCACCGCCGGCGCGGAGGACTTCGACACGTACTGGTCCGACAAGACGGCCGCCTCGCTGGCCACCCAGGCCCGTGCGGAGAGCAACCCGGCCACCCGCACCCAGATGTACGACCAGATCCAGCAGATCGTCTACACCCAGGTGCCGTGGCTGCCGCTGCTGTACGCGCCGTACCGCTACGCCCAGGGCAAATGGGTCACCGGCTTCCACGTCTCGCCCCTCGGCAACTACAACAACTCGCTGCTGACCCTCACCGTGGCCCAGCACTAGATCACCCAGCACTAGATCACCCAGCACTAGCGGAGCAGCCGGGCACCAGGCCCACCGGAAAGGAGAGTCGGCCGTGGCGACGCTGTACTACCTCGTCAAGCGGATCGGGCAGCTGATCCCGATCCTCATCGGCATCACCATTGTGTCGTTCATCTTGATCCGGCTGGTGCCCGGCGATCCCGCCGAGCAGATCCTCGGCAACCACTACACCCCGGCCGGGGCGGCCGCGGTCGACCGCGACCTCGGGCTGGACCGCTCGCTGCCCGCCCAGTACTGGCAGTTCCTCACCCGCAGCCTCAGCGGGAACTTCGGAACCTCGTACTACTACCACGACGCGGTCAGCCACGAGCTGGCCGTCAGCATCGGCCCGACCCTGTTCCTCATCGTCTTCGCCGGGATCCTCACCGCGCTGATCGCGATTCCCCTGGGCACGCTGTCCGGGCTGCGCCAGGGTGGCGTCATCGACCAGGCCGCCCGCGTCTTCTTCCTGGTCGGCTTCGCGCTGCCGGGCTTCCTGCTCGGCGTCCTGCTCATCCTCTACCTGGGAGTGAAGGTCCCGGTGTTCCCCATCCAGGGCTATGGCAGCGGCTTCGCCGGGCACGTGACGCACCTCGTGCTGCCCGCGGTCACGCTGGCGATCCCGTTCTCGACCGTGCTGATCCGCTCGCTGCGCGCGACCGTGATCGAGGTGACCTCGTCCGACTACATCACCACGGTCCGGCTGAAGGGGGTGAGCGGGTTCACCGTGCTGCGGCGCCACATCCTGCCCAACTCGCTGCTGCCGCTCGTCGTCGTCTTCGGCGTCAACCTGGCCTTCCTGGTCGGCGGCACCGTGATCGTCGAGAACGTGTTCTCGATCCCCGGTCTCGGCAGCCTGCTCGTCAACTCGGTCTCCAGCCGCGACTTCCCGGTGGTGCAGGCGCTGACCCTCGTCTTCGCCGTCTTCATCCTCGTGGTCAACCTGGTGACCGACTGGGCGCACGTCAGCCTCGATCCCCGGCTCTCCTTCGAGGTGGCCTGACATGACCGTCTCCAGCATCGACTACCCCACCGCGCGCACCCGCGGGCTGGTCCGCACGCAGCGGCTGATCCCCGCCGTCCTGCGCGGCAAGGCCGCCCTCATCGCCGGCACCGTGCTGCTGCTCGCGATCGCGGTGCTCTGCCTCGGCGCCCCCCTGTTCACCCACTACTCGCCGACGGCGATCGACCCGCTCAACCCGGCCCTGCCGCCCTTCTCGCCGCACCACCTGCTGGGCACCGACGAGTACGGGCGCGACATGTGGTCGCGCATCCTCTACGGTGGCCGCTACGACTTGGCCATCGCCTTCGGTGCGACGGGGGTGACGCTGGTCTTCGGCCTGCTCGTGGGGATGATCGCGGGCCACTTCGGCGGCATCGGCGGCGCCATCGCGATGCGCGTGGTCGACCTGGTCTTCGCGTTCCCGTTCATCGTGCTGGTGATCGCGATCATCGCCATGCTCGGCTCCAGCCTGTTCAACATGTTCATCGCGCTGTGGGTGACGAGCTGGGTCAGCTACGCGCGCATTTCCAACGGGCGGACGCTGAGCGCGGGTCGGCTCGGCTACGTGATGGCCGCGCACGCCCTCGGCTTCTCCCGCTGGCGGATCATCTTCCGGCACACCCTGCCGAGCGTGCTGCCCGCCTGCCTGATCTTCTCGATGGTCGACGCGGTGGGCAACGTGCTGCTGGGGGCCTCGCTCGGGTTCCTCGGCATCGGCATCCGCCAGCCGACGCCCGAGTGGGGCTCCATCATCGCCGACGGGCAGAACTACATCCTGTCGGCCTGGTGGATCTCGATCCTCCCGGGAGCCGCCCTCGTCCTGCTGGGCGTCGCCCTCAGCCTCATCGGCGACGGCCTGGCATCCGTGCTCCGCCCGAAGGACGGTCGCTGACATGGCCAGCCTCGACAACTCAGCCGCCTCCGTTCCTTCTGCCCCGGCGGGTGCCCCGGTCCCGCCGGCCGGCCAGGCCGCGCTGGAGCTGCGCGACCTGCGCGTCCTGATCCCCACGGCGCAGGGCACGGTCGCCCCGACCGACGGCGTCAGCCTCACGGTGGAACAAGGCGAGGTCTTCGGCATCGTCGGCGAGACCGGCAGCGGCAAGACCGTCACCTGCCGGGCCATGCTCGGGCTGCTGCCCGCCCGGCGCGCCCGCCACGAGGGAACCGTCAGCTACCCGGCCGCGGGCACCGGCGACCTGCTGGCCGCGCCGGCGCGGCAGCTGCGGCGGCTGTGGGGCGACTACGTCGCGATGATCCCGCAGAACCCGATGAGCTCGCTCGACCCGATCCGCACGATCGGCGACCAGATCGGTGAGGCCGTCACCGCGCACGCCTCGCTGTCGAAGCCCGCGCGGCGGGCCCGGGTCATCGAGCTGATGACGATGGTCGGCATCCCCGCCCCGGAGAAGCGGCTGCGCGACCACCCGCACCAGTTCAGCGGGGGCATGCTGCAGCGCACGCTGATCGCGATCGCCCTGGCCGGGAACCCGCGCCTGCTCATCGCGGACGAGCCGACGACCGCGCTCGACGTCATCATCCAGGACCAGATCCTGTCCCTGCTGCTGCGGCTGCAGCGCGAGACCGGGCTCAGCCTGGTCCTGGTCAGCCACGACCTGTCAGTCGTGTCCCAGGTGTGCGACCGGGTGGCGGTCATGTACGCGGGCCAGGTGGTGGAGACCGCCAGCGTCGACGCGGTGCTGCGGGAGCCCCGCCACCCCTACTCGGCCGCGCTGCTGGGCTCACTGCCCGGGGCGGTGCCACGGGACACCCCCCTGGCCACCATCCCCGGCGCTCCGCCGCAGCTGATCGACCTCGGCTCCGGCTGCCGCTTCGCCGACCGCTGCGCGTTCGCCGAACAGAGCTGTCTCACCTGGACGAGCGAGCCGCTGCCGGCCGGGCCCGGCCACGACGTCCGCTGCGTCCGCCACGGCGAGCTGGTCGCCGGGCGCGCGCTTTCCCCCGCTGCCAACCAGCCGACGCCGTCGAACCAGAACACAAGGGAGAACTAGTGAGCAAGGACAAGCTGCGCGTGGGCGTCGTCGGGGCGGGCCGCTGGGCCGTGCGGTCGCACATCCCGGGCTGGCAGCGTGACCCGCGGTGCGAGGTGGTGGCGCTGGCCGACACCAACGCGAGCGCGCTGAGCGCGGCCGGGCGGGAGTTCGGCGTCGCCAACCTGGCCACCGACTACCGCGCGCTGACGGACGACCCCGGCATCGACGTGATCGACGTGGTCACCGGCAATCAGGCTCACTTCGAAGTCAGCTGGGCCGCGCTCGAGGCGGGTAAGCACGTGCTGTGCGAGAAGCCCGTGCACAGCGAGTACGCCAAGGTGATCGAGGCGGCCGAGCTGGCCGAGAGCAAGGGACTCAAGACCAAGCTCGGCTTCACCTTCCGCTACGCGCCCGCCACGCTGTACGCGGCCGAGCTGATCGCGCGCGGCTTCATCGGCGAGCCGTACATGCTCAACGCCTTCGAGCAGAACAGCCAGTGGCTCGACCCGGCCACCCCGCTGCGCCAGATGCACGAGGCCGGCGCGGACGACGACGTGCTCGCGGTCTCGTCGATCGAGGGCTACGGCGCGCCGGTCATCGACATCATGCACTGGTGGATGGGCACGCCGCTGCAGTCGGTGGTGGGCACCATGCGCAATTTCGTCCCCGAGCGGATGGTGCGCGACACCGGCCAGATGACCCGGGTCAACATCGACGACGGCGACATGTGGATCGCCGAATTCGGCGGCGGCCGGCTCGCCTCGGTGCAGTCCTCCTACGTGACGGTCGGCAACTACCCCGGCATCGAGGTCCGCATCTACGGGTCCGAGGGGGCTATCATCGTGCGCCTGGTGGAAGAGTTCGGCATCTGCCAGACGATCAAGACCGCGACCAAGGACGAGGTGGAGTTCGTCGAGCGGGACATCCCGCAGCGCTTCTTCCCCGAAGGCGGCCACTCGCGCGAGCCGTGGCCGTTCCTGTTCTACTCCAACCTCCTGAAGGACTTCGCGACCGAGATTCTTGACGGGGGCGGCGCCAACCAGGGTAATTTTCGACAGGGTGCCCTCGTCCAGCAGACCATCAACGCCTTCGAACGGTCGTATCGCAGCAGGGCGTGGGTTGACTTTCCCCTTTCGAACTGACCGCCGCACCGCCCGCCGCTGCCTCCGCGCAGCCCTGACTGACGAGGTTCCCATCATCGTGCCAGCGTCGAACTCCACCGGACGTGGCCACGACAATCCGGTGTTCGTCCACCAGTCGTTGCCCGAGTCGATTCACGCCCTGCTGCGCAAGCGCATCCTCAACAACGAGATCCCGGCCGGGGCCCCGTTGCTCGAGGTTTCCCTGGCCGAGGAGTTCGGTGTGAGCCGGACCACGGTCCGGGCGGCGATCCGCGAGCTGCAGTCCGAGCGGCTGGTCGAGGTCACGCCGCGGCGCGGCACCATGGTCACCCGGATGTCGCAGGCCGACGTCCGCGAGGTGTGCTTCGCGCGCTACCTGCTCGAGTCGGTCGCGCTGCGGGTGCTGTCACCGAACGACCGGCGGCTGCTGGCCGACCGGATGGAGCTCGTGCTGGCCGAGATGGGCGCCTGCGCGGACCAGGGCGACATGGCCGGCGTGGTGGAGGCCGACACCGACCTGCACCACCAGATCGTCGCCGCCTCCGGGCACCCGCTGATCGAGGAGATGTGGTCGCGCCTCAACGGCCAGATGGGCTCGCTGATGCGGTCCGCCCTCGACCAGCAGCAGATCGGCCTGCGGGAGGCGGTGGGCATGCACGAGGAGCTGGTCGCGGCGTTCCGTGAGCTGCCGCGGCGCGCGGTGGAGACGGCGCTGCACAACCATTACATCCGGCCGGACCGGGGCCGGGCATGAGCGCGCCGTCGCCGCGGTGGGCGGTGCTGGGCACGGCCAACATCGCCGCCCGCGCGTTCCTGCCCGCCCTGCGGGCGGCTGGCCACGTGGCCACCGTGGTGGGGAGCCGCGACCCGGCGCGGGCGGCCTCCTGGGCGGCTGAGCATGAGGTGGCCCGGGCGGCGAGCTACGCCGCGGCGCTCGAGGCCGAGGTCGACGCCGTCTACATCGCGCTGCCCAACGAGCAGCACGTGACCTGGGCCGCGGCGGCGGCCCGGAGCGGCCGCGCGGTACTGTGCGAGAAGCCCCTCGGCCTCACCGCGGACCAGGTGGCGGGGCTGCTGGCCGACGTCGGCGACGCCCTGCTGTGGGAGGCCTTCGTCTTCCCGTTCCACCCCCAGACCGAGCTGCTGCGCCGGCTGTGCGCGCCCGGCGGCGCCATCGGGGGAGTGCGCGAGATCGTCTCTGAGTTCCACTTCACCGTCAGTTCCCCCGCCAACCTCCGCTGGCAGGCCGGTCATGGCGGCGGGGCCCTGCTCGACGTCGGCTGCTACCCGGTCCGGCTGGCGCGGCTGCTGTTCGGCAGCGAGCCGGCCAGCGCCGCCGCCCGGGCGTCGGTGTCGGCCGGGGGCGTGGACGCCGACCTGGCCGCCGTGGCCGACTTCCCGGGTGAGCGCCGGCTGATCCTGTCGGCCGGGATGCGCCGTTACCCGTCGACCTTCACCCGGCTGATCGGCGCCGAGGCGGAGCTGCGGGTGACCAACCCGTTCCACCCGACCGAACGTGACCGGGTGGAGCTGTGGCGGGCCGGCTCGGTCGAGCAGACCTGGGCCAACGAGCCGGCCCGGGCCTTCCAGTACGCGATCGCCCACATCGGCGCGGTTCTCGCGGGCGCCGAGGCGCCGCGTTACCTGGCGGCCGCCGACGCCCTCGGCAACGCGGCGGCGCTTGACCTTATCCGAACCGCCGCGGCGGCCTGACCCGGACGGGTGCGATGACTGAGACGGTGCTGATCACCAGCTACCTGGAGCCTGAGCTGGTGGAGAAGATCCGGGCGGGCTGGGCGGGCGAGGTGCTCTACCACCCCGACCTGCTGCCCCGGCCGCGCTACGTGGCCGACCACGGCGGCGACAAGCCCGACCTCGGCCCGGCGGGGGAGGAGCGCTGGCGTGCCCTGCTGGCCCGGGCGGAGATCTGCTTCGACTTCGACTGGTGGCAGCCGGGACGGCTGCTGGAGAACGCGCCCCGGCTGCGCTGGGTGCAGGCGACCAGCGCCGGCATCGGCGGGTTCGTCCAGCGCTACGGCCTCGACCGGGGCAAGGTCGTCTTCACCACCGCGGCCGGGACCCACGCGGTCCCGCTGACCGAGTTCGCGCTGACCGGGGCGCTGTACCTCATCCGGGGGGTGCCCGACCTCCTGCAGCGGCAGCGGCGGCACCACTGGGAGCGCTACACGGCCGCGTCGCTGGCCGGCCGCCGGGTGACGGTGGTCGGCCTGGGTGCCATCGGGCGGACCGCGGCGGCGACGTTCGCGCAGCTCGGCACCGCGGTGACCGGCGTCGGCCGGCCCGGCGGCAGCCGGCCCTCGATCGCTGGCGTCACCGTGACCGACACCGACCAGCTCGACGCCGTGCTGCCCGCCACCGACGTGCTGATCCTGACCACCCCGCTGACTCCGGCCACCACCGGCCTGCTGGACCGCCGGCGGCTGGGCCTGCTGCCCGACGGGGCCGTCATCGTCAACATTTCCCGGGGCCAGGTGATCGACCAGGACGCGCTGACCGACATCCTGGCGGGCGGCCTGCCCGGGGGCGGCCGCCTCGGCGGCGTCGCCCTCGACGTCACCGACCCGGAGCCGCTGCCCGCTGACTCGCCCCTGTGGGACCGGGCCGACGTGCTCATTTCGCCGCACTCGGCCTCCACCACGGCGACCGAGAACCACACGCTAACCGAGCTCTTCGTGGACAACCTCGGCCGCTGGCGCACCGGCCAGCCGCTGCGCAACCGCTACCAGCCCGAGCTCGGCTACTGACCCGCAACCGACCCTGCCGCCCCGGCGCGCCGCCGCGCCAGAACGGAGACCCCTTGCCCACCCCGCCCTCCGCGCCTGTCGCGGGCACCTGGTTCGTCTGCCCCACCCCGTTCGACGACGCCGGCGGCCTCGACCTGGCCAGCGTCGGCAGCCTCGTGGAGGCCGCCATTTCCTGGGGAGTCGACGGTCTGACCGTGCTCGGCGTGATGGGGGAGCCCGCCACCCTGTCGGACGCCGAGCGCGAGGCCGTCCAGGCGGCCTTCCTGCGGGCCGCCGACGGCCGGGTGCCGGTGGCGGTCGGCTGCTCGTCCCCGTCGGCGCGGGTGGTGGCCGAGCGGATCGCCGCGGCGGCGAAGGCCGGGGCGAGCGCGGTCATGGTGTCGGCCCCGGCCCTGGCCCGCGACACCGACCAGATCGGCCCGTTCTTCGCCGCCGCCGCCGGCGCCGCCCCGGTCCCGGTCATCGTCCAGGACGAGCCCGCCGCCACTGGGGTCACCCTGCCGGTCTCGGCCATCGCGGCCGCCCTGGAGGCGTGCTCGGGCACCATCGTGAAACTCGAGGACCCGCCGACGCCGCCCAAGATCAGCCGGCTGCTGGCGGTCCGCCCCGGGCTGACCGTGTTCGGCGGGCTCGGCGGCGTGAGTTCGTACTGGGAACTGCGCCGCGGCGCGGCCGGCACGATGACCGGGTTCGCCTTCCCCGAAGTGCTGCGCGAGCTCCGGCTGCGCGTCGAGGCGGGCGACCTCGCCGGGGCCGGGCGGGTGTTCGACCGCTACCTGCCCTACATCGTCTACGAGGGCCAGCCGGTGGCCGGACTCGCCATCCGCAAGGAGGTGCTGCGGCGCCGCGGCGCCATCGCGGGCGCCCGCACCCGCGGGGGTGCCCCCCTCGGGCCCGATGCCCGGGCCGAGATCGACGAGGTCCTGGACCGGGTCGGCCTGGCCGCCGTCCGCGCGCCCCTGGTGGTGCCCGCGTGAAGCGCCGCGCCCTGGTCGGCGGGGCCACCTCCGGGCTCGGCCGCGCCAGCGCCGAGGAACTCGCCCGGGCCGGCTGCGACCTGCTGCTGTGGTCGCGCCGGGCCGGCACCCTGGCCGAGGTGGCGGCCTCGCTGCGGGCCGCCCACGGCATCACCGTCCACGTCGTGGCGGCCGACGCGGCCGACCCGGCCGCGGCCGGGCAGGTCGCGGCGGCAGCGCTGGAGTTGCTCGGCGGGGTCGACGTCTGCGTTCTCAACGCGGGCGGGCCGCCGCCCTGCCCCCCCGACCAGACCGACCCGGACGGCTGGCGCCACGCCCTCCAGCTGCTCACCGTCACCCCGGTTGACCTCGCCACCCGGCTGCTGCCAGGGATGCGGGAGCGGGGCTACGGGCGCATCGTGGCGGTCCTGTCCTCCGGGGTGCGCGAGCCGCTGCCCGAGCTGGCCTACTCCAACGGCGGGCGGGCGGCCCTGGCCGCCTGGATGAAGACGGTGTCGTCGGCGGTGGCGGCCGACGGCGTGACCGTCAACGGCGTACTGCCCGGGCGCATCGACACCCCGCGGGTCGGCGCGCTCGACCGCGGGCGCGCGCAGCGGCTCGGGTCCGGGGTGGACGAGGTCCGCCGTTCCAGCGAGGCCAGCATTCCGGTCGGCCGCTACGGCCGCGCGGCCGAGTTCGCCGCTGTCGTCGGGTTCCTCGCCTCGGAGGCGGCGTCCTATGTCACCGGCACCTTCCTGTCCTGCGACGGCGGAATGGCGCGGGGATGGATCTGAGCGCGCACGACTGGGGCGACCTGGCCGACGACACCACGGCCGCGGGCTTGCTTTCCTTGGCTTTGTCGACACTCGACAATCGGGTCGAGTACGGGGACGCCCGGCTGGTGGAGGGGGAGGAGCTCCGGCTCTACCACCGGCTCGGCCGGGACCCCGACGAACGGCTGGAGCACACAATCGGCATCGGCGTGCGCGCGCTCGTCGACGGCCGCTGGGGCTTCGCCGCCGCCCCGCTGACCGACGACCAGGTCCCCGCGCGGGCGGCCGAGCGGGCCATCGCGGTGGCCCGGGCCGACGCAGGCGCGGGCCCCCGGGTGGTGCTCCCGGCCCGGCCCGCCGCCAGCGGGCGCTACCAGACCGAGGTCGGCACCGACCCGTTCGCGGTGCCGACCGCCGAGCGCGACGCCCTGCTGGCGGCGGCCGTGAGCGCCGCGTCGGCCCCGGACGCGGTGGTCAGCGCCGAGGCCGGCGTCAACGCCAAGCGGCAGCACCGGCACTTCGCCTCCACCGAGGGCGCCCGGCAGCACCAGCACCTGCTGGAGAGCGGCGCCATGCTGGTCGCCCTGGCGGCCGGCAACGGCGCGGTGCAGCGGCGCAGCTACCCGAACTCCTTCCACGGCAACACCGGCGGCGCCGGCTGGGAGTACGTCCTGCGCCTCGACCTGCCCGGGAACGCGGCCCGGGTCGGGGAGGAGGCGACCGCGCTGCTGACCGCGCCGGCCGCGCCAGCCGGGACCTTCGACGTCGTCATCGGCGCCCAGCAGGTCGCGCTGCAGATCCACGAGTCGGCCGGGCACGCGCTCGAACTGGACCGCATCCTGGGCGACGAGCGGAACTTCGCGGGCACCTCCTTCATCGGCGTGGGCGACATCGGGTCGCTCCGGTACGGGTCGCCCGCCGTCTCCATCACCTCCGACCCGACCGTGCCGGGCACCCGCGGCAGCTTCGCCTTCGACGACGAGGGGACACCCGCCCGGCGGGTGCCGCTGATCGCCGGCGGCATCGTCCGGCAGGCCCTGTCCAACCGGGACTCCGCCGCCCGGGCGGGGCTGCCGGTCACCGGCGCCGCCCGCGGCGACGGCTGGGCCTACCTGCCGGTCTGCTTCTCCACCCACGTCTTCCTCGAACCGGGCGCGGGGACCCTGGAGGAGCTGCTCGACCGGCTCGGCGACGGCTATTACGTCGACGACAACCGCAGCTGGTCGATCGACAACCAGCGGCTGGGCTTCCAGTTCGGCACCGAGGTCGCCTACGAGGTCCGCCGCGGCCGCCGCGGCCGCCTGCTGCGCAACTTCAGCTACGGCGGCGTCACCCCGCGGTTCTGGAACAGCGTCGAGGCGGTCGCCGGGCCGGAGGAGTTCCGCGTCTTCGGCTACCCGTGCGGCAAGGGCGAGCCCAAGCAGTGGGGCTTCCTCAGTCACGGGGCCGCGCCGGTGCTGGCCCGCGGGATCCGGACGGGGGTGGCGTGATGCGCCCAGTCCTCGACCCCGGCGCCACCCTGGAGACGCTTGAGTCAGTCCTGCGGGCGCCTTCGGCGGATGAACTGGAGATCGCCGTGCTCGCCCGGGCGGGCGAGTACACCCGTTTCGCGGGGCAGCGGATTCACCAGCCCCAGGAGATCACCGAGGTCCAGTACCTGGTGCGCGCCGTCGCCGCCGGCCACCCGTACCGGGTCGGCGTGTCAACCGCCGCCGCGCTGCCAGGCGCGGTCCGCGTGGCCTGCGCGGGGGCCCGGACCCGGGCCGAACTGGCCGGGAAGCCGGGCCTGGTGCAGCTCGCGGGACCCCAGTCCGGTGGCCCGGCGGGCGGCCCGGCCGCCCGGCACTGGTACGACGACACGGCCGCCTACGACACCGCCACCCGGACCGGGCTCGCCCGCCAGGCGATGGCGCAGGCGGCGGGGGCTGGCGGGGAAGCGGCCGGGATGCTCGGCCGCGCGGTCACCCAGCAGTTCGTCGCCAGCAGCCGCGGGCTCCGGCGCACGGCTGCCGCCACCGAGGCGTCCGGCAGCCTGACGGTGACGATCGGGGACGGCACCGCGCACTGGACCGACCTCGGGCGCTCGGCCAGCCGGCTCGGGGTGGCTGAGGCGGTCGCGGAGACCGTCGCGCAGGCCGCGGCCGGCCGTGGGCGCCAGGAGCTGGCCCCCGGCCGCTACCCGGTCGTGCTGGGGGCCGAAGCGGTCGGTGACCTGCTCCAGTTCCTGCCCGCGCTCGGCTTCTCGGGTGAGCTGGCGGCGGCCGGAGTGGGGCTGACCGCCCGGGCCGGGGAACCGCTGCTGCCCGCCTGGGCCGACATCGCCGACGACGGCGCGGCCGACGTCGGGCTGCCGGTCGACTTCGACCTCGAGGGCGTCAGCAAGCGCCGGGTCGCGTTCTTCGACCGCGGCCGGGTGGGCGAGCCGGTGACCGACCTCGCCACCGCGGCCAGGCTCGGCCGGGCCTCGACCGGGCACGCCCACATCGCCCGCGAGCAGGTGCCCGGGCCCGCGGCCGCCAACATCGTGATGGCGCCGGGGACGGTGACCGAGGCGGACCTGATCGCCGCCGTCGAGCGCGGCGTTTACCTGCAGCGGTTCTGGTACACCCGGCTGGTCGACCGGAGCGCAGGCACCATCACCGGGGTCACCCGCGATGCCTGCTTCCTCATCGAGGACGGCCGGCTGACGGCGCCGCTGGACGGCCTGCGGTTCACCGAGTCCGTCATCGGCGTCCTCGCCCAGGCCGAGGCGGCCGGCCGCGAGCTCCGCTCGCAGCCGGTCATGAACGTCTGGAATGGCGCCGTCTCGGCGCCGTCGCTGCGCACCCCGTCGTTCCGGCTCGGGGCGGCGCCCGTGGAAGGAGCCCGATGAACACCACGAGCCTGGCCACCAACGCCGGGCGGCTGGTCCGCCAGGTGCTGCGGGGGGAGGTGTGGCCGCCGCTGGCCGACCGCCACGCCTACCGGCCCGACGCCGACGGCCGCCCGTTCCTGCTGCCGGGGATGGGCGGGGTCACCCTCGGCGTCCACCCCGGGGACGCCGCCACCGGCTACGCGGCCGACCACCTCGAGCCCGGCCTGTCCATCCGGCACCGCGAGCCGGGCGCCAACTACGCGCTGCAGTACCTCGCCTGCGTCGGCAACGTGGTGACGGTGCGCTCCGGCCCGGCCGCCGGCGCCACCGGCCGGGTCGTCGGCCAGCACGCCTACATCCTGGCCGACCTGCCCGCGGCCGACCTGGAACAGGTCGCGGCGGGCGACACGGTCGACGTGCTCGCCTCCGGCCAGGGCCTGCGGCTGGCGCGGCACCCGGACATCGTGGTCAAGAACGCCGACCCGGGCCTGCTGCCCGCGCTCGGCGTGCACACCCGCGACGACGGCAAGCTGGCGGTGCCGGTCGCGGTGCGGGTGCCGGCCGCCGCCGTCGGGGCCGGGGCGGGCATGGCCTCCGAGTACGCCAACACCGACCTCATGGGGGCCTACGCGGGCCAGGGCGACGACCTGTCCCTCGGCCTGGAATCGCTCCGGATCGGCGACGTGGTCGCCCTGGAAGACCAGGACCACCGCTTCGGCCGGGGCTGGCGGCCGGGCTGGCTCACGATCGGGATCATCAGCACCGGCCACTGCCGCCTGTTCGGGCACGGCCCCGGTCCGAGCTCGATCCTCAGCGGCCCGGCCGGCGCCTTCGCGCTCACCGACGACCCCGCGGCCAACGTCCGGGCCGCCTTCACGGAAATGGACCGCCCCGCAATGGACCACAGCGCATGAGCACCGAGCTGACACCGCTCGCCAGCAACTTGGCCGCCGTCGTGGAAACGCCCGAACTGGCCAGCCACCCCTACCGGGTTGACCGTGACGGGCGCTCTTACGTCCCGGCCGGGGACGGCGGCGTCGTCCTCGGCGTCCGCCTGGGCGACGGCGTGTTCGCGACCGACTCCGACCACGCCGCTCCCGGTGCCTGCCTGGTGCACCGCGACCAGGCCGCCCGGCACGCGCTCACCTCCTACGCCTGCCTCGGCAACCCGGTCACGGTGCGGTCCGGCGCCGCCGCCGGGGCCCGCGGTGCCGTCCTGGGCAAGCGCGGGGAGCTGGGCCGGGTCATCGCCTGCTTCGGCCCGGACGTGCTGGCTGCCCTGGCCCCCGGCGACCAGCTGGTGGTGCGCGGCTACGGCCAGGGGGCGGTGCTGCCCGGCCCGCTCGGACAGGCAGTGCAGGTGCGCAACGTGTCGCCGGAGGCGCTGGCGCTGCTGCCGGCCGAGTTCAGCGGCGACCAGGTCAGGGTCTCGGTCCGGGCCTGCGTCCCCTCGAAGATCGCCGGCAACGGCATCGGCCGTCCGGCCGAGCAGTGGGACCTCGACCTGTCGGCCGACGCCGCCACCGCGCCCGCGCTCGGCCTGGGCGAGCTGGCGCTGGGTGACCTGGTCGCGGTCGAGGACCTCGACGTCCGCTACAACGCCGGCTACCGGCGGGGATTTTGCACCGTCGGCATCATCGTGCACGCGGGCAGCCCGCAGCCCGGCCACGGCCCCGGCCTGATGCCGCTGCTGTGCGGGCCGGCCGGCGCCTTCGACCTGGCGCCCGACCCGGCCGGGCACCAGGGGCTGAGCGAGGCCGCCCTGCTCGGCTACGAGGGACGATGAGCATCCGCCGGGGGATCGCGGCCCCCTGCTTCGCCGACGACCCGGACGACCTGGTCGCTCTGGCCGTCGCGGCCGAGGAGGCCGGGTTCGACGGTTTCTTCCTGTGGGACCACATGGCCTGGACCAACGACGGCCTCGGCCCGTCGATCGTGGACCCGTGGGCGGTGCTGTCGGTCATCGCCGCGCGCACCGAGCGGGTGGTGATCGGTCCCATGATCACGCCGGTCTCGCGGCGCCGGCCGTGGGTGCTGGCCCGCCAGACGGTCACCCTCGACCTGCTCGCGCACGGCCGGACCGTGTTCGGTACCGGTCTCGGCGCGCCCGCCCACGGCGACTTCGGCCTGTTCGGCGACGAGGCCGACGAGCGGACCCGGGCGGCGATGCTCGACGAGGGGCTCGACCTGATGGCCCGGCTCTGGACCGGCGAGGTGGTCGAGTTCCACGGCCGGCACTACGACGTCGGCCCGGTGCGGTTCACCCCGGTGCCCGCCAGCGGCAGGCGGATCCCGGTCTGGGTGGGCGGCGTGCTGCCCTCGGGGGCCGGCATGCGTCGCGCCGCCCGGTGGGACGGCGCGGTGCCGATCCGCTACGACGACCACGGGCTCGCGCGGCCCTCGGCGGCGGACATCGCCGCCGTCCGCGACCTTGTCCGCGCTCGCCGGGGTTCGGCCGACGGATTCGACCTGGTGGTGTGGGCCGAGGTCACCGACGACCCGGCCGGCGTCATGGCCGAGCAGCCGGCCTACGAGGAGGCGGGCGCGACCTGGTGGATCGAGACCGCCCGGCCGCCCCGGCCCGGCTGGTACGACCACCTGCTGCACCGCATCAACGCCGGGCCGGCCGGCCCCCGGTAAGACCCTTCGCTGCCAGAGGAGATCCGATGAACGTGACGTATGACTACAGCGGCTGCGTGGCGATTGTCACCGGTGCCGCCCGCGGGGTCGGCCGGGCCACCGTCCGCGCCTTCACCGACGCCGGCGCCCGGGTGGTGGCGGCCGACCGCGACCCCGGAGGCCTGGCCGAGACGGTCGCCGGCCTGCCCGCGGAGATGGTGGCGGCGGTGGTCGCGGACGTCAGCACCGAAGAGGGCGCGGCCACCATCACCGGCCAGGCCCGCAGCGCCTTCGGCCGGCTGGACTTCTGCGTCAACAACGCCGCCGTCGCCCCGCACGCCGCCCTCCTGGACGAGCGGGCAGCGGTGTGGGACACCGTGTACGGGGTCAACTGCCGCGGCACCTTCCTGATGACCCAGGCGGCGGCGCGGATCATGATCGCCCAGGGGGAGGGCGGCCGCATCGTCAACTTCTCCTCCGGTGTCAGCTCGCGCGGCTCGGCCGGCGCGGCCGCCTACGCCAGCAGCCGGGCTGCCACCGAGGCCTTCAGCCGTGTCGCCGCCATCGAGCTGGCGGTGCACGACATCCTCGTCACCTGCGTCAGCCCGGGCCTCATCGACACCCAGCCCAAGCCGCTGCCGCCGTCGATGGCCGAGTCCCTGGGCCGCCGCATCCCGGCCCTGCCGCTGGCCCGCCCCGGCGAGCCGTCGGAGGTGGCCGACGTGGTGCTGTGGCTCTGCTCGCCCGGCTCCAGCTACGTCACCGGCTCGGTCGTCCACGTCGACGGGGGCACCGGGGTCGGCTCGCGCGCGGGCCACGAGATCGTCGACGAGGACATCCGCTACGACTGGGTGACCGGCCGCCAGCGCTAAGGGCCCGGCTGGCGGTGGAGGGAAGGCGGAAGGAGGTTCACGACCCGCGAGTCCAGATGCGGAGCGGGCCGAGCGCGGCGAAGCCGCCGTCGAGCGCGAGGGTGAGGTCGTCGCCGTGCTCGTAGCCGACGAGGGGAAGGCCGGGGAAATGGCCGGCGGCTGCGGTGACCGCCGATGACAAGACAGCGGCAGTGTCGCTGCCGCCGGCCGCGAAGAGGTTGGAGAGGCCCACGAGCCCGGTGCTGCGGTTCAGGACGGCCCCCCCGGAGAGCGCTTCGCCGTCGTAAACGGCTAGGACAAGCACTGACGGGTCATTCAGCAGCGCCGGGCGGAAGATATCCGGGGCGGTGCTGCCGTCGTGCCAGGCGGCCTGCCAGTCCCGGAGATGCGCGGCCGTGGAGACCCGCGCTGGGCGCAGGTCCCGTGCTGCCGGCGCGGGGAGGCCCGCTGGGCGGTGGACCCACTGCGCGGTGAAGAGCTCGGCGAAGCCGCTTGCGGTCAGGTCCAGCGCGGCGAAACTGTCCTTGACCGAGCACCCGGGTGCCGTCGTGTCGATCTCAGCGAAGTCCTCCGGCACCGCGTCGCGACGCAGAGTGATGGCGTCGGGATAGTAAGGCGGCGTGCGCCGGGAACTCCACCAGGCCCGCTGGCCGAACGTTCCCGCAATGCCGTGGGTCCGGCAGACCGAGGCGCACCAGTCGGCGTTGTTCCGGGCCGCGGCACGGATGAAGGCACTCCTGGCTGAGGTCACAGGGGCATCCTGGCACTCCCGGGTCTCGCCGCCGGCGCAGGGCTGGCCCACGTGCCCAACGCGCGCTCGACGACCTGCTCGACGCCGCCCAGGGCGTGACCCGGACGCTGCTCGGCCTCGGCCTCGGCCTCGGCGTCGGCGTCGACCCGGCGACCCTGCCGGCCGCGGGCTGCCGCCGGACGCGGGAGCCCCGGTCCTGAGGCCCCGCCGCGCCGCGCCGGCGATGCGCATCAGGTACCCGCGGTAGCCGCGGGTACCCCGCTACCAGCTGCCCCAGGCCAGGCTGGGGGCGGGCAGGCGCGGCGGCGTCAGGAACGCCGGCGGGCCGGTGAGGTCGAGCGCGTCCAGCGGGGCCCGGGCGGCGGCGTCGCGGGCGGTCAGCGCGGGCAGGTTCCACTTCTCCTCGACCAGCTTGAGGACGGAGGTGTGGTCGAACGTCTCGCTGGTGACGTAGTCCGGCCGCGCGTAGGGCGACACGATGACGGCGGGGACACGGAACCC
The DNA here is from genome assembly GCA_963795335.1 of uncultured Actinomycetota bacterium. Classification (GTDB taxonomy): domain Bacteria; phylum Actinomycetota; class Actinomycetes; order Streptosporangiales; family Streptosporangiaceae; genus Trebonia. The sequence continues at coordinate 445,255 of CAWCHI010000016.1, read as the reverse complement.
GTAGCGGTCGTAGGTCTGCGGTCCCTCGTCGAGCTGGTCCTTGCTGCGCACCAGGCGCGGCAGCACCGGCCGCAGCAGCGCCTCCAGCCGGGTCTGGCTGCCGACCGCGCTGCGGCCGGGGACGTCGTCGGGCGGGACCGCGGGCGGCGGCGGGACGTGGTCGTAGTACCCGCCGTGCTCGTCGTAGAGCCAGATCAGCAGGGTGTCGCGCCAGCCCGGGCCGTGCATGACCCGGTGGACGACCTCGGCCGCGAAGCTCTCGCCCTTGCGGATGTCCTGCGGGTTCTCCTCCGAGTAGCTTTCGAAGTCAGGGTCGACGATGCTGAAGGCGGGCAGGGTGCCCTGATCGGCATCGGTCAAGAAGCGCTCGAGCCCGCGGACGTGCCCCATGTACCGGCCGACCCCGAGCGGGAAGATGTCGGCCGTCAGCCTGATGTCCTTCTGCGCGTTGGCCGCCACCGCCGGGAGGAGCCGGCCGAGGGACCCCAGGCGCCGCCGGGCGGTCTTGCCCCGGTGCCGGGCGTAGTGCCGCCACGCGCTCTGCTCGCTGGCCACCGGGTGGTAGTTCACCCAGCTGATGCCGTAGTCGGTCAGCAGGTCGAAGACGGTGCCCGCGGGCGGGTAGTCGAACAGGTCGTAGGGCGAGTCGTCGATGAGCCCGTGCGCGGTGCCCGCGAGCAGGAACCGGCGGTTGGGGAAGGTCGGGCCGAGGCACGAGCTGAACCAGTGGTCAGCGAGTGGGAAGGTGGCCGCCAGCCCGTAGTAGAACGGCAGGTCGCGCTCGGTCCAGTAGCCCATGGCCGCCGCGGCCGTGCCGGCCTGGGCGCCCGCCTCCGCCGCGGCGTCCTCGGCGCTGGTCACGAACCCGTCGCCCTTGCCCCCAGCCCACTGCTGGTGGACCGCGTGCCAGCTCTGGGTCGGTACCTTGGCCGTCTGCACGGTGGACGGCAGCCGGAACGCCCGCACGTCCCGCCCGTCGGCCCCGGTGTTGGACGCGGTGGGCTCGCCGCCGGCGTCCAGCGGGAGCCCCTCACCCCGGCCGGGCAGCAGGCCGAGGTAGTTGTCGTAGGAGTGGTTCTCCATCATCAGCACGACGATGTGCTTGATCTGCGGGAGCAAGTCGGTCCCGGCCGGCTCGGCCGGGCGCGGCCGCGAGCTGGAACGGGCGGTCGCCCGGTCCGGGGACTGCCGCCTCATTTCCTGGCGTTCAAAAGTGTTCCACACGCCCGTCAGCTACCCCGCTTGACGGGCTTACTCGTAGGGCCGGACGGGGCCGCTCAGCAGCTGGCGGATGCGCGCGACGCGTTCCCCGGTCCACTCGATGTCGGGGTCGGGTTCGAGGAACGCGGTCGCGACGCTCGCCGCGCCCAGGGCGGCCAGCGACCACTCGCGTGCGGTCGCTGCGCCGAATGGGCTGGCGCTGACCCGGCACCCGGCGATCTCAGGCAATGGCTGGGCCATGATGATAAGCCCGCGCAGCCCGGCGTCAAGCAGGGTGATCAGCGAGTCGAAGGTGGCGCCGGTCCCAGGCCGGATCCGGTAGCCGAACAGGCTGGCGAGCAGCTTCCAGGCGGCCGCGACGCGGGCCCGGCGTTCCTGCTCGGACGCGGCCAGGGCGGCGCGGGTGCGGTCGCGCCGCTCCGCGTCCGCGATGGAGTTGAATGCCGCCTGCAGGGCGATGTACGTCTGCCACTCCGGCGAGTCGGCCAGGGCCTGGAAGTCCAGCCGGGCGAGCCGGCGAAAGAGCTCGGTCAGCAGCTCCTGGCGCTGCCCGGCCGTGTCCAGCTCGCCTGGGAACTCGCTGACGACCTGCTGGATCAGCGCGTACTCGGCCTCCACGAGCCCCGGTGGTGCGCCCTCACGGGCCAGTTCCTCGATCAGGTCGCCGTAGAACAGGTCCTTGTACGGCCAGCGGCGGTAAGCCGCGCTGCGGGAAACGTCCGCGTCGCGGATGACGTCCTCGAAGCCGATATGGTCCAGGCTGACCGTCAGCCCGGCCTGGTGCACCATGGCGACGGCCGCCTGCAGCATCCGCCGGCGCAGCTCCTCATCGGGGAGACGCCGTCCACGGCGACCGAGGCCGGTTGGGGCCTGCGCGTGATCTGGCACTGTTACCTGCCTGCTTGTGTCGGTCCAGCAAGGACTTTAGACTCTAGATTTGAAATACTGTATCTCATATTTTTTAAGCCTGATCCTTGCACACTCGGAGAAGGCCATGAAGATCTGGATGTCCCACAGCGACAGGCTGCGGTCCATGTACCCCGGCGGCCGGGCCGACTGGCGTGCACGGCGTCTCTCGGCGCTGTGGGCCGCGGTGTTCGGCCTGGGCCTCGGGCCCCGGCGGTGGGTGAGCCTCGAGGTGACAGGCCGGAAGTCCGGCCGGACGGTCCGCTTCCCCCTCGGCCTGGCGGACCTGAAGGGCCAGTGGTACCTGGTCTCAATGCTCGGCGAGCGCTGCAACTGGGTGCTGAACGTGCGGGCCGCGGACGGCCGGGCGGTTATCAGGCACGGACGCGCCATCGGCTGCCGGCTGGTCGAGGTGCCGCCGGCCGAGCGCCCCGAGATCTTGCGCCGTTACCTGGAGAAGGTGCCGGGCGCCCGCCCGCACATTCCGGTCAGCTGGCAGGCCCCAGGGGCGGACTTCGCCGCCATCGCCCCGAGGTACCCCGTATTCCGGGTCGTTACCGGGGAAGGCGGCGCGCTGTGAGCGGGCCGCGCAGCCGGCGCCGCTGGTGGCGGTGGCTACTGGCCGGGCTGGTAACCCTGGTCGTCATCGTCGTGGGAGGCGCCGCGGTCTTCGTCAAGTCCCAGCCGTCGGCGGCGGCGCTGACGCTGCCCCCGGGCGCCGCCAGGCCGCCGGCCGGGCCGGCCGATGCGACCTGGGACGTGACGGCGGGCTCGCTCGCCGGGTTTCGCATCAGGGAGAGCGTCCTCGGCTTCGGTGATGACGTGACCGGCCGGACGGCCGCCGTCAGCGGGGCGGCCGTGATCGCCGGCGGCCAGGTCACCAGCGCGGCGTTCCATATCCAGCTGACCGCGATCACGGTCGGCGGCAAGTCCAGGCCGCAGTTTGCCGCCAGCCTGGACACGGCCGTCTATCCGGAGGCCACGATCACCATCGCTGGCCCGGAGCGGCTTCCCGCGGGGTTCGCGGGCGGGCGCACCGTCAGCGGGGCGCTTCCTGGCCGGCTCACGCTGCGGGGCGTCACCCAGCCAGTCACGCTCACGCTCTCGGCCCGGCGTGACGGGACCGCCGTCGAAGTCGCCGGGACGCTCCCGGTGGTGCCCGGGCGCTGGGGCATCAGGCTGCCGGCCGGGGCCGGCTTCCTCGGCGGCCTTTCCGGCCAGGCGACCGCCGAGTTCCTCCTCGTCCTGCACCGGAGCCAGTGACAGCGGCCGTCGCCTCTGTCGCGCGCGCCTGAGCGGGTGAAAACGGGCTGTGCGAGGGGGTCGGGAGCAGGCGGGCCACTCGCGTTCGCTGCCGCGGTCGAGGACCGAGTACGGCGGCTGCTCGCACCGGGACCGCTCGAACCCGCGGCGCTCGGCTGCCCACCGCGCCTCGACGCCGCCCTGCTGCCCCGCGCGACGGACCGCGCAGCGCCCGGGCCTTGGTCCAAGGCCGTGCTGGCATCTCCAGTGAGCAGGTCCGGTGGCATGAGCGGTGGGGGCGGCAGTCATCATGTCACTGGCGGACCTTGGGGTGCGAGGTTGACCGCTGCGACCGGCGGGCAAGGATGGCATCAGCACAAGGAGTGCCTGGAGCGGCGGCGGGACCCCGGCTCGAGGCGCCAGCTCTCCGACGACGGGCCGTTGATGGCAGCGATGACAGACCCAGGCGACAACCACGACAACGGCACGGCCGCACGGCTGCCAGCGCTTTCGCCCGGCCCCGTCGGCCCGCAGGATGACATCGCCGAGCTAGCGGCCACCGGCGGGGCGGTCGTGGCGGCCATCGTCGCCCAGCGCTGGAATGAGGCCAACCGCTCGTGGCTGCAGCGACGGATCGGGGCGGCGCCGTTCCGGCAGGCCCGCGAGGAGATGAACGTGCGGGTAGGCGCCCTGCTCGGGGGCACGCTGACGTTCTTGCTCGCGAACGGGGCGGCCGCGGGCCTGGACCGGCTCCACGACCGCAGCCGGCGCCGTGAGGTGGCGCGGACCGTCGGCCAGGTTCTCGGGGCGGCTGCCACCGCGCCCGACGGCTCCGTGCCCCGTGGAGGCCGGCCTTATCGTCGATGCCGCCCTGATGGGCATGGGCGTGGGGGCTCGGGCCCGTAAGCGGTTGCTGGCCGAGCCGCGCCCGGCCACGGTGAGCGACCTGGGAGCCTGCCCACTGCCCGAGCCGCTGCTCTCGGCCGTCGCGGTCATCGCCTTCAGCGTCATGGCCGAGGCGTCCAGCCCCGGCGAGGCATTCCGGCAGACGCCGGTGCTCCTGCGCCGTATGGGCCTGGCCCGGCCAGCGGCAGAGACGAAAGCCAGGGTGATCCGGGATGACTACAACAGCACGTACCTGGTCCTCTCGGACCTCGCGGCGCAGTTGCGACCGGAGCCCCCGGAGCGTCACCGCCGGTACCGCCCCCCGTTCGCCCGGATAACCGCGGCCGGCGCGGCCGTTCACGAGCGCAACCCGCGGGAAGCGCAACGCCAGGTCACCCGTCAGGCGGTGGTCACGCTCCTGCGGTACGGGACGCGGGCCACTGTCAGCGCGGGCATGCCCGTGCACCCGGCCGTCCGCGCCGCGGCCCGGCTGGTCGGCGAGTTCCTGGGCGAGGAAGTGCCTGCCCTGCCGGCGCCTGACGCGGGTTCCGCGCAGGCGCCGGAGGAAGCTGACGGCCGGCAGGAACCGGGATGAGTCGGCCGGTGCCGGTCCCGCCAGCGTCGCGTCTTCGGCTCAGCTGGTGCCGAGCGTTTGCGATGCGCCGTTGAGGGCCGGGCTCCCAGCGCTGGGCGCGAGGCTGGCCGGCGCCGTGGTCGCGGGCACCGCGGGCGTCTCCGGCAGCGGCGGCAGCGGCGTTGCGGCCGGGGCGTCGTCGTCCTGCGCTGCGGCCCTGGCCCCGGTGCCAGCCTGCGCGGTCCGGTCGAAGAAACGCAGCAGCTCCACCGGGACGGGCATGACAAGGGTGCTGTTCTTCTCGGCGGCGACCTCGACGACGGTCTGCAGCAGCCGTAGCTGCAGGGCGGCCGGATCGGCCGCCATCACCTGCGCGGCCGAGGCGAGCTTCTTGGACGCCTGGTACTCGCCGTCGGCGGAGATGACCCGCGCCCGGCGCTCCCGCTCGGCTTCGGCCTGCCGCGACATCGACCGCTTCATCGACTCCGGCAGTGAGACGTCCTTGATCTCGACCCGCTCCACCCGGACGCCCCACGGCTCCTCGGTCGGCGCGTCGATGACGTCCTTCAGGTGGGCGTTGATCTTGTCCCGCTCCGACAGCAGCTGGTCCAGGTCGCTCTGGCCGATGACGGCCCGCAGCGACGTCTGCGCCACCTGGGACACCGCGTAGGCGTAGTCCTGCACGTTGATGGCCGCCTTGACCGCGTCCACGACCCGGTAGTAGACAACCGCGTCGACCTTGAGGGTGACGTTGTCCCGGGTGATGGCCTCCTGGCCGGGCACCGACGCGACGATGACCTGCATGTTGATCTTGCGCAGCCGGTCGGCGAACGGGTTCACCCAGGTCAGTCCGGGCTGGCGGACGCCCGGCAGCGCCCGGCCCCAGTGGAAGACGATGCCCTGTTCGTACTGGGTGATGATCTTGAAGCCGAGCATGTCGGCCATCCCAACCCTCGGCACGTGGCGTGCCGGGTCACCGGGGCCGAAGACGGCGCCAGCTTGACCGCCGGTATCGAGAAGCCCTCGCACCCACTACTGGTCATAGTACGCGAGTGAATACGCGAGCAGCGCCCATCGCCGGCGCGGGCACGGCCGCGGCTCAGGCCTGGGCGGCGTGGTTGACCAGCGCGGTGAACAGCCAGGGGAACTGCTCGGCGGCGGGGACGATGCGCGGCCCGAGCAGCGGCTGGCGCCGGGACCAGAGCAGGCCCGCGGTCAGGCGCCAGGCCGGGGCGGAGACGCGGCGCCAGGCGTGCTCGTAGTCGCCCGGGCGGCCGGCCGCCAGGCAGGCCGCCACCGCCTCGGCCTGGGCGAGGCCGACGCCGAGGCCCTCGCCGGTGAGCGCGTCGAGGTAGCCGGAGGCGTCGCCGGCCAGGAGGACGCGGCCGTGGACCCGGCGCTGCACGCGCTGCCGCAAGGGTCCGGCGCCGCGCACGGTGGTGGCCGGGGCGGCGTCGCGGAGGCGGTCGAGCAGGGCCGGGAAGGCCGCCAGCCGGGACTCGAAGGCGCCCCCAGGCACCGCGCCTGCCCCGCTGGCCTCCGCCGTCCCGGGGCCGGTGAACAGGACCGCCACTCCCACCAGGTCGTCCGCCACCGGGGTCACGTACGCCTCAGCCGCGCCCGCCCAGTAGACCTCGACCAGGTCGGTCCAGGGGGCCAGGCGGTAGTGCCGCCGCAGCCCGTAGCGCGGTGCCGGCCCGGGCGCGGTGCCCCGCCCGGACCGTCCCGGCCCGCGCGGCGGCCGTGCGTCCAGGCCGGCCGCGTCCGCTTCCAGCGCGCGGCGTATGCCCGAGTGCAGGCCGTCGGCCGCCACCAGGTAGCGCGCCTCGAGCCCGGCCGCGGCGACGTGGCCCGGGGACTGCGCAACGTCGGTCACCCGGGCCGCGATGACGGGGATGCCGAGGGCGGCCGCGCGCTCGGCCAGCGCGGCGTGCAGGACCGTGCGGCGCACGCCGCGCCCGTCGCCGTACCGGAACGCGGCGTCGGCCCGGTGCCGCTGGTCGAGGTAGCGGATGCCGCGCAGCGGATGGCCGCTCGGCCGCACCCCCAGGGCCGCCAGCCGCCGCACCGCGGCCGGCATCACCCCTTCGCCGCACGCCTTGTCGACCGGGGCCGGGCGCGGCTCGGCGACGGTGACCGACAGGCCGGCCAGCGCGCAGCGGATCGCGGTGGCCAGGCCGACTGGGCCGCCGCCGGCAACCAGGACGTCGATCACGGTGCCACCGCCAGGACCCGGGTCACGGCGCCACCAGCCTGCCGGTCACGAGGTGACGGGCTCGGGCACGGCCGCCGCCGCCGCCAGCGCCGCCGTCTCACACCGGAGGCGCACCGTCAGCAGCACCGCGTTGGCGGCGGTGAACGCGCAGGCGGTGATCCAGGCCGAGCCGGCCAGCGGCAGCGCCGCACCCTCGACGACGACAGCGACGTAGTTCGGGTGCGCGAACCAGCGGTAGGGCCCCGACCGCACCAGCGGCGCTCCCGGCAGCACGATGACCCGGGCCGTCCAGCGTTCGCCCAGGACGCCGATGCACCACCAGCGCAGGCCGTTGGCCGCCACGGTGAGGGCGAGCATCGGCCAGCCGAGGGCGGGGATGAACGCGCGCTGGCCCAGCAGCGGTTCCAGCACACACCCGGCGATGAGCCCCACGTGCAGCGCGACCATCACCGGGAAGTGCCCGAAACCGTACTCCACCCCGCCCCGGCGCAGCAGCCCGGTCGCGTGCCGGGCCGAGACCACCAGCTCGGCCAGCCGCTCGCAGGCGATCACGGCCAGCAGCACCCAGTAGACGCTCACCGCGTCACCACCGCAGCAGCAGGAGCTCGGCGCTGACCCCCGGCCCGAGCCCGATCATCAGCCCGAACGTTCCCGGCTCGGGCGGGTCCGCGTCCGCCGTCAGCTCCAGGATGTGCAGCACCGAGACCGACGACATGTTGCCCGCCTGCGACAGCGACCGGCGGCTGGCGGCCAGCGCGCCGTCGGGCAGCTTGAGTGCCCGCTGCGCGGCGTCGAGCACCTTCGGGCCGCCCGGGTGGCAGATCCAGGTGCCGATGTCGTCGGTAGTCAGGCCGTGGGTGCCGAGGAAGGCGGTGACGCTGGCGTTCAGCCGCCGCTCGACCACCTCGGCCAGGTCGGCCGTCAGCACGATGCGGAAGCCTTCGTCAGCCAGGCGCCAGCCGAGAGTGTCGGTACTGTCGGGGTAGACCTCGCTGGTGGCCGCGATCACCCGCGGCAGCCGGCCGGCCATCCCCGCGGCGGGGCGGCCGCCGGCGGCCTGCTCGCCCGCCGCGACCACGGCCGACGCCCCGTCACCGAACAGCGCGCTGGCGACCAGGTCGGCCGTGGTCACCTCGGTCACCGGGACGGTCAGCGAGCACAGCTCGACCGCCAGCAGCGCTGCCGTCCCGCCGGGCCAGCCGAGCAGGAAGTCGTGCATCCGGGCCAGCCCGGCCGCGCCCGCCACGCAGCCCAGCCCGAAGATCGGCAGCCGCTTGATGTCCGGGCGCAGCCCGAGCCGGGGGATCAGCCGCGCGTCCAGCGACGGCACCGCCACCCCGGTCACCGAGGTGACGATCAGCAAGTCGAGGTCGGCGGGGGAGAGTCCGGCGGCGGCCAGGGAGGTCCGCAGCGCCCGTTCCCCGAGCATGGTCGCCTCGTCGGTGTAGCGGTCGTTGACGCGGCCGGCCCCCAGGGACCCGCCGTGGGCCCGGACCGGGTGGCGGCGGTCTTGTACTCCTCCAGCGGCAAGATCGTGTGCCGGGTCGCGACCCCGGCGTTGGCGTAAAGCCGGTCGATCAGGCGGAGCTGCGCGGGCCGCAGGCCGCCCGCGGCCGTGGCCACCTCGGTGTAGGCCCGGGCCAGTTCCGGCTGCGGGTAACGGTAGGCGGGGAACGCGGCCCGGGCCGCCAGAATCCGCGTCATCAGGTCCCCGCCCCTGACAGGTGGGCGGCGGTGAGGGTCTCGGCCCCTAGCGCGAACACTGCCACGTCGACCCCGGCGATCGCGAGCGCCGCCCGGAACGGGGTCCGGCCGCGGCCGGCCGCGGCCGCCACCGCCAGCACCGCCGAGCAGCCCAGCCCGGCCACCGCGACCCCGCGCCGGGCCGGGCTGGCCGCCACCACCAGCAGCAGCGAGGCGCCGAGAAGCAGCGCCAGGGCGACGGCGCGGGCCGCCCCCGGGCCCCAGCGCGCCGCCACCAGCTGCGGCAGCCCGCGGACACCGGAGCGCCGGTCGGCCTCCAGGTCGGGCAGCACGTTGACGAAGTGCGCGCCCAGCCCCACCAGCCCGGCCGCGACGCAGACGACGAGTGCCGGCGCGGGCTGCCCGGGCAGGGTGGAGGCGGCGTAGGCGGGCAGCGGGGCGAACCCGAGCAGGTACATCAGCCCCGACCACGGGGTCGACTTCAGGCCCAGGTTGTACGCCCAGGCCGCGCCGACCAGCAGCGCCAGCACCCCCAGGGTGATCAGGCTGATGGCGGCGGCCAGGGCCAGCCCGGCCGCCAGCGAGACGCCGGCCGCGACCCACAGGGCCCGCACGCTGACCTCGCCCCGCGCGGCCGGCTTGTCCGTCCGCCCGGCGGCGATGTCCCGGGGCGCGTCGCACGCGTCGTTGGACCAGCCGACCGAGAGCTGGCCCGCCAGCATGGCCGGGGCGGTCAGCAGCGGCCCGATGCCGCGCGGGGCTGCCTCGGCCGCGAGCACGGTCGCCATCGCGGTGATCGCGAGGCAGGGACCTGGATGGCTCGCCTGGAGCAGAGCGCGCACGCGGACCATGGGCCCCCCGTCTTTATTCTGATCAATTATCTTTAAGTGTGCGGCTTGCGCTGCGGGGTGCCAACCCCGCCGAGTGGTTCGCCCTTCGCGCGGGTCTGGTCCCCACGGCGGCGGCCGAAGCCTGGGGCGGGATGGCCACCTCGGGCGTGCTGGTGGCTGCCGTCCGGACCGGCATCACTGCCCGGATTGGCACCGCTCATGCGTCGGCGGCCGAGGTCGCGGCCGACCTCGGCCTCGACCCGCTGCCGACCCGGCTGCTGCTGGACTGCCTCCGCTCGGCCGGGTACGCCCGGGTCCGCGGCGGCCGCTACCGGCTGACCCGCCGCGCCCGCTGCTGGCTCGACCCGGCCTCGCCGCTGTCGGTGGCCACCTACGTCGCCGGGGTGGCCGACTACTGGGCCTGGTGGGAAGGGCTGGAGCAGTCGGTCCGGGCCGGCACCTCGTCCGGCTCGCACCAGGCGCCGCCAGACGATCCCTACTGGTCCCGTTACATCGGCGGCCAGCTCGAGCTGGCCCGGCTGTCGGCGGCCGAGGTCGCCCGGAAGCTGCCGCTGCCGGAGCCGGCCGCGGGCGGGGGCGCGCGCACCCTGCTCGACATTGGCGGCGGGCACGGCTGGTACTCGGCCTGCTTCTGCCGCCGGCACCCGGGCCTCACCGCCACGGTCCTCGACCTGCCGGGCAGCACCGCCGTCGGCCGGCAGGTGATCGCCCGGGCGGGCCTGGCCGACCGGGTCCGGTTCCGTGACGGCGACGCGGTCACGGCCGACCTCGGGGCCGGCTACGACGCGGTGCTGTGCTTCAACCTGGTCCACCACCTGGCCCCGGATGACGCGGCGGCCCTGTTCCGCCGGGTCGGCCAGGCGGTCCGGCCCGGCGGTATCGTGGCCGTCCTCGACGTGTTCGCCGGCCCCGGCCGCCGCGCCGCCGCGCACGCCGACGTGCTGGCGCTGTTCGTCTACCTCAGCTCGGGCGCTCAGGGGCACAGCACGGGGCAGCTTGCGGGCTGGCTCGCCGAGGGCGGCTTCGGCCCGGCCCGCGAGGTGCGGGTGCTGCGCGTCCCGGGCCTGACGCTGCGGGTCGCGCAGAAAACCGGGGCGGTCAGGAACGGGGGCGGCTGACCCCTGGTCCCCCCCCCGGGGCAGGCGCCCTGGCCGCGTTCCGGCCGTTGCTACTGCTCGCCGTTGGAGCCCGGCCGCGGGGCGCCGCCAGCACCATCGGCGGTCCCGACTGGCCCGGCCGCCGCGCCGTCGGCCGGGCTGGCCGGGTCCTGGGCCTGGGCGGCTGGGCTGGCGGCCGGGTCAGGGATCGGGGTGGGCCAGACCACGGGCGGCGCGGGCGGGGGCGGCGCGGGGTAGTCGCCCTCTGGCAGTGGCCCGACGACCGCGTTGAGAACCTGCGAGTTGGGGATCGAGAGGAGGCCGTTGCCGGACGCCAGCCGCAGGTAGGTGATGCCGATCTCGGTTACCGTGCCGTCGATCTCGCCCGACAGCGCGCCCGCCCGCAGCCGGATCGCGTCGCCCACCCGGAACGGACGGGCCAGCAGCAGGACTAGTCCGGCGAAGACGTTGGACAGTGCCTGCTGGGCCGCGATCCCGACGAAGACGCTGGTCAGTGCCCCGCCAAGGAGCAGCTGGCCGACTGGGACGCCGAACAGCACCAGGGTGACGATCAAGGTGGTGACCGCGCCGATCAGGACCAGCGCGTACTGGACGATGGCGGCGTAGGAAACACCCGTCACCGGCTGCAGGACCGAGCGCGCCTTACCCGACAGGCCGATGGTGGCGACGCTGGCGAACACACAGAACGCCGCCGCGGTGGCCGCGGCGATGATCTGGCTGATGCCGTCTTCGCTGCTGAAGAAGTGACGGAAGTGGCCGTGGGCCCAGCCCGAGGTCGCCGCGGCGGCGATGGCGAGGACCAGGGCGATGATCGACTTCCACGGACGCGCCTTCACCCGCACCTTGGCCACCTGGACTGACAGGTCGTGCATGTCCGGTACGGCCGTCCCGTTGGCCAGGCCCCAGTGATGGTCTGGGGTCTGTTCGGGAGAAGACGGCGGCGGACTGTCATGCGGCTGCATATGTGAAGTCCTCCCGTCGCACTGGTGCCGAAGCGGCCGACGGGCCCTACGCTACCGGTGCAAACGGGAGGACTGGTGCACATGTGGACAATATTCACCTTTGGCTCAGCCTTCCCGCAGGAAGGAAGCCGCCGGTGAGGGGCTAGATCAGCGCGCGGCCGACCGGAATCCTGATCCGGCCGTTAAGCCCGTTGGCCACGCCCGCGGCGGAAGCGTACCAGGCCACCAGGGCGGTCGCTATGCCCAGGTAGCCGCCGACCTGGGTGAGTCCGCCGAGGCCGCCGTCCTTGAAGTTCCCGACGGCCAGGAAAATCTCGGTCAGCTCCAGGGTGAGGAACACCCCGAAGACGGCCAGGTTCACCTGGGCGCTCATGATCAGCATGTAGGTGTTGAAGATGGCGAACGCTACCAGGATCCAGCCGAGGTCGTGGCCGGTGTGCAGGGGCGCGTTCTTGATCCAGACGAACAGGCCGATCCAGAAGGCCCCGTACGAGGAGAATGCGGTCGCGCCGAAGACGTTCCGGTTCCTGAACTCCCACATGCCCGCCAGCAACTGGGCGAGGCCGCCGTAGGCGAGGGCATAGCCGAGAAAGGCCGTGCCGGCCGAGTTCCCGTTCGTCCAGTGCGCGTTCACGGCGGAGAGCAGGAAGGTGGTAAGGGCGAAGGCCGCCAGGCCGAGCGGGGCCGGGTCGGCGATGGGTGCGCCCGCGGCCGTGGCCGTGGGCTGCACAGCTGGTGCTACAGGTGTTACGTCATCGCGGTGATCACTGACGCTCATGTTGCCTCCGAGCTAGGCCAGCGCCTTGGCGAATTGCCGCCAGGTGAGGAATAGATTCCTGCTTCAGGGTAACTCCGCGTCGCTCCACCGCGATAGGGAGACACGCCTGAAATGAAAGCGCCGCAAGCGCATAAGGCAACACACGGGGTCATGGTGGCAGGTAGCGCCGAATTCTCCCTGGAATGGTAGGAAAAGGTTCAAAGCGCACTGTTGAATGGTCAAGCTAATTCGGTTGAATTGTCAAATTAGTTGCCCTCAGGGCGCGGCGACCGGCGGCCGCTCCGCGCCCACGAACTCCGCCAATCCGGCCCGGGTGGCCAGCACGATCAGCCGGTCGCCTGCCGCCAGCGGACGGTCGCGCCGGGGCGCCCAGTCGAACTGGGCCGTGCCCCGCGCGGCCACGGCCAGCACCCGCGCCTGCCGGTCCCGCTCGAGATCCGCCGCCACCCGGCCCGCGATGGCGGCCTCGGGCTCGACCCGCACGTCGGCCAGCACCAGCACGTGGCGGCCGACCCCGATCGTGCGCAGCACCCGCTGCTCCAGCATCGCCACCGCGAAAGCGGGGGCGGCCAGGTACGGCACCGAGCGGGAGAGCACGTTGCCGAGGTTCCGGCTCACCCGGTACGCGAGGTCGTCGTCGTACAGCCGCAGCACCAGCCGCAGGTCATCGCCGCGGATCGCCCGGGCCTGCAGGGCGGTCTCCAGGTTCACGATGTCGCTGCTGGTCACCGAGACCAGCGCGATCGCGCCGTCGAGGCCGGCCCGGAGCAGCGTGCCGTCGCTGGGGGCGTCCCCGATTACCACCGGCAGGCCCAGGCCGCGGGCGAACGCGACCCCGCGGGCGCCGGCGTCCCGCTCGATCAGGACCACGTCGAAGCCGAGGTCGTGCAGGCCGCCGATCACCCGGGTGCCGACGTCACCGCCGCCGACCACGATCACGTGGCCGCCATCCGGCCGCGGCTCGCCGCGGACGGTGCCGGTCAGCCGGGCGCCGACGATGAGCGCGGTCAGCAGCGGCAGCAGTGCCATCCCGTCCACCGTCAGCAGCACTTGTGCGACCTTCTCCGGCAGGTGCACGCCCGTCCCGGTCAGGGCGGACCCGGTCATGTCCATGATGCCGAGGTAGACGACGTCGCCGGGGGAGTGGCCCGCCGTGGCCAGCAGCGAGAACCCGGCCGCCGCGACCATCAGCAGCACTGCCGAAATCGCGCCGAACCGGTTCCACACCAGCCGCCGGCCCATCCGCAGGGCGCCCCTCAGCGGGTGCGGCTGGCGGGCGAGCGGGTCGCGTGGGGTCCCGTCCGCGACCGCCAGCACCAGGCCCGCCTCGACCGCCCCTCCGGCCGGGCCAGCACCGTCGCCCCGGCCGGCACCGTCGCCCAGGCGGTCCAGTTCCTGGGGCGGCAGCAGCTGGGTGGTGCCGTTCGGGTCGTCCGGCACCGCCAGCCCGCACAGCACCTGGGCGGCCGGCACCTCCCCGCGCCGGGCGACGTACAGGGTGCGGCCGGACAGGCGCACGTGGCTCGGTGCGGTCTCCCCGAGGGCCGCCGCCACCAGGGCCGGCCCGGCCAGCTGGCTCTGTGACAGCACCGTGCAGTCGCGGAAGAAGCCGGACAGGTGATCACCCAGCCGCCGGTTGTAGGCCGCGACGACCAGCCGGAGGCCTGGGTTGAGTTCCTGGGCCCGCAGGGCGGCGTGGAAGTTGGCCAGGTCGTCCGGTCCGACCAGCGCCATCGCGCGGGCGCGGGCCACGCCGGCGGCGGTGAACGCTTCCGCTGTCAGGCTGGCGTGCTCGCACACGGTGACCCCGGGCAGGGCCGCGATCTGCGGTCCCGCATTGGCCTCGGCGCTGCCCAGCAGGACGACCACGCTCTCGCCGTAGCGCCGGGTCAGTTCGCGGGCGATGCGGTAGGCGAGGGGGTTGTCACCGCAGACGATGAAGTGGGTCCCGGGCGTGGCGGTCGGGGGCATGGCCCCGATCCTAGTGAATACGGGCCTTTTGCCCCGTCTGGTCCTGCGACGGCCGACGTCGCGGCCTGGGCCCTGGCCGGGGGCCAAGGCGCCGCCGGGAGACGCTGTACCATGGAAAGGGCCGCCTCTCGAGGGGATGAACTGCCCATGGCCACCGATGATCCGATTCGCGCCTCGGACGCTGACCGGGAAGTCGTGGTCGATACGCTCCGCGAGGCCTTCACCGCCGGGCGGCTCACCCTGGACGAGTTCGACGAGCGGACGACGGCCGCCTACGCCAGCAAGACCTGGGGCGATCTGCGTCAGCTCACCACCGACCTGCCGTCGCAGCCCTTGCTGGGCACCGATGTGCCGGTCCGCGACCTGGCCACGACGGCCGGTACGGCCGCGCTGACCCCGTCCGAGGACCCGGACGAGACACCGGACACGCCGCTGCCGGCCCGGCGGCGGCCGATCGCGGTCCTCATCCCCATCGCCGTCTGGGCGCTGCTGGTGGTGCATGCCAGCGTCGCCCCCGGCGCGGTGTTCCTTTTGATCGCGGTCTTCGCGCTGGTCTCGATCATGTCCTCGATCCGGCGGCGCTGACCGCGCCGCCGGACCGAGGACACCGGCCCGGGCTAGCGGGCCGGGAGCTGGGCCGCGGCCGCCTGGTCGAGCAGGAACAGCGTGCGGTCGCGCCCGCGGGCGCCGGCCGCGGGCAGCTTGTCCTCGCTGACGCCGGACAGCGCCTCACCGACCGCCTGGGCCTTCTCCGCCCCGGAGGCGAGGATCCAGACCTCCCGGGCCCCCTGGATGGCGCTGAACGTCAGCGACAGGCGGGTCGGCGGCGGCTTGGGGGAGTTCCGGACCGCGACGACCGAGCCGGTCGCGTGCGTGGCCAGTGAGTCGGGGAAGATCGAGGCGATGTGCCCCTCCGGGCCGATCCCGAGCATCAGCACGTCGAACGCCGGCACGTCGGCCCCCGCGGGCGCGGCCGCCCGCAACGCGGCCGCGTAGCGGACGGCGGCGGCGTCCTCGTTGTCGCCGTCGGGGCCGTCCGGCCCCGCCATCACGTGCACCCGGGCCGGGTTGAGGTCGATGTGGTCGAGCAGCGCTTCCCGGGCCCCGGTCTCGTTCCGCTCCGGGTCGCCGGTCACGTTGAACCGCTCGTCACCCCACCAGAAGTCGACCTGGCGCCAGTCGACGGCGTCCCGGGCCGGCGAGGCCGCGATGGCGGCCAGCACCTGGGTGCCGATTCCGCCGCCGGTCAGCACCACGTGGGCCCGGCCCCGGGCGGCGATCGCGTCGGACAGAACGGTGACCGTCCTGGCGGCCACCGCGGCGGCCAGCAGGTCGCGGCTGGTGTAGGTGAAAACCTCGGGTGTACTCACTGTCCTGCCTCCAGTCGGCCCTCGCCCAGCAGCCCGCCGTCGTCGCCCGCCAGGCCGTCGTCGCCCGCGGGTCCCTCGTCTTCTGCCAGCCCGTCATCAGCGGCCAGCCCGTCGTCGCCCGTCGGCTGCCCGCCCGTCCCGGCTTCGGGCGCTGCGCCGGGCGGCGACAGGTCGACCATGCGCAGCGTCTCGGCGTAGACCTCGTCCGGGTCGAGCCGCCGCAGCTCCTCCGCCAGCAGTTCGGCCGTGTCCCGGCGGTGCAGGGCGAGCATCCGGTCGACCCGGCCAGGCCAGGTCAGGGTGGCGGTCCGGCCGTCGGAGCGGGTGATCTTGATATCGCCTTCGGTCGTGGCGAACGAGGCCTCGGTGATCCCGGGGCCGTCGGACACCGTCCGGGAGACCGGGATGGACAGCCGCTCCGCCAGCCAGGCCGCGATGAGGTCGGCCGTCGGGTTGTCTTCCTCGGCCGCGACCTGGCCGCTGCTGAGGTGCGGGTGCGGCTGGTCCAGCGTCGCCGCCAGCAGCGAGCGCCACGGGGTGGCCCGGGTCCAGCCGAAGTCGGTGTCACCCGGCTGGTAAACCCCGGCCAGGGTGGTTAGCGCCGTCCGCGGGAACTCCGACGCCGCGGTGTCGGTCACCCGCCGCTGGGCGAGCGCGCCGAGCGGGTCCTTGGCCGGGATCTCCGGGGCCTCGTCGGGCCACCAGGTCACCACCGGCACGTCCGGCACCAGGAGCGGAGCGACCACTGAGTCGGCGTGCTGGCCCAGCGGCCCGTACATGCGCAGCACGATCGTCTCGCCCGGGGAGGACTCGCCCACCCGGATCTCGGCGTCCAGCCGCGAGTCGGCCTTCGGCCGGCGGGCGATGACGGCCAGCACGCGGCACGGGTGCTCGCGGGCGGCCTGGTTGGCCGCCCGGATCGCGTCGTACTGGGCCGCCTCGTCGGTCACGATGATCAGCGTCAGCACCATGCCGAGGGTCATCCCGCCCAGCCTGCGGCGCGCCTCGGTCAGGGCCTGGTCGATGGCGCCGGTGGTGGTGTCGGTCAAGTCGATCGTCATCCGGGTCCCTCCTACAGCCGTCGCCAGGCGCGCCCGTCGCGGGCCATTAGTTCGTCGGCCGACGCGGGGCCGGCCGAGCCGGACTTGTACTGCTCCGGCTTGGTGTACACGGCCCAGAAGTCTTCGATCGGGTCGAGGATGCGCCACGACAGCTCGACCTCTTCCTGCCGCGGGAACAGCGGCGGGTCGCCGATCAGCACGTCCAGGATCAGCCGCTCGTAGGCCTCAGGGGAGGACTCGGTGAATGACTCGCCGTAGGCGAAGTCCATGTTCACGTCGCGCACCTCCATCAGCGACCCGGGCACCTTGGAGCCGAACCGCACGGTGACACCCTCGTCCGGCTGGACCCGGATGACCAGCGCGTTCTGGCCCAGTTCCTTGGTGTCGGTGGCGGCGAACGGCAGGTGCGGCGCCCGCTGGAACAGCAGGGCGATCTCCGTCATCCGCCGGGTCAGCCGCTTGCCGGTGCGCAGGTAGAACGGGACCCCGGCCCAGCGCCGGGTATCGATCGAGAGCCGCACGGCGGCGTAGGACTCGGTCCGCGAGTCGGCCGGGATGCCGTCCTCCTCCAGGAAGCCGACCACCCGGCGCCCGCCCTGCCAGCCGGCCGCGTACTGTCCGCGGGCGGTCCCCTCGGCCAGGTCGGCGGGCAGCCGGACGGCCGACAGCACCTTTTCCTTCTCCTGGCGCAGCGAGTCGGCGTCGAACGACACCGGCTCCTCCATCGCGGTCAGCGCCATGAGCTGCAGCAGGTGGTTCTGGATGACGTCGCGGGCGGCTCCGATGCCGTCGTAGTAGCCCGCCCGGCCGCCGATGCCGATGTCCTCCGACATGGTGATCTGCACGTGGTCCACGTACGAGCGGTTCCAGATCGGCTCGTAAAGCGTGTTGGCGAAGCGCAGCGCCAGGATGTTCTGGACCGTTTCCTTGCCCAGGTAGTGGTCGATCCGGAAGACCGACTCGGGCGGGAACACGGCGTCGACGATGTTGTTGAGCTCCT
Source organism: uncultured Actinomycetota bacterium (assembly GCA_963795335.1). Taxonomy (GTDB): domain Bacteria; phylum Actinomycetota; class Actinomycetes; order Streptosporangiales; family Streptosporangiaceae; genus Trebonia. The sequence goes on along the minus strand of CAWCHI010000016.1, from coordinate 427,397 downwards.
TGGCCGTCTCCAGGTCGCGCCCGAACGGCTTCTCGATCACCACCCGGCGCCATGGCCGCCGCCCGTCCGGGCCGGCCGGACCCGGGTCGGACAGGCCCGACCGCTTGAGCTGCTCGATCACGGTGGAGAAGAACTTGGGCGGGATCGACAGGTAGAAGGCGTAGTTGCCGCCGGTACCGCGCTCCTCATCCAGGTTCCTGACGCACTCGGCGAGCTGGTCGAACGCCGCCTCGTCGGTGAACTCGCCCGGCACGAAGCGGACGCCCTCCTGCAGTTGTTTCCAGACCGTCTCCCGGAACGGGGTCCGCGCGTGCTCCTTCACCGCCTCGTAGGTGATCTGCGCGAAGTCCTCGTGCTCCCAGTCGCGGCGGGCGAAACCGACGAGGGAGAAACCGGGCGGCAGCAGGCCCCGGTTGGCCAGGTCGTACAAGGCCGGCATGAGCTTCTTGCGGGCCAGGTCCCCGGTCACGCCGAACATGACCATGATGCAGGGGCCGGCGACCCGGGGGATCCGGCGGTCGCGCGGGTCGCGCAGCGGGTTGGCCGTCTCGCTGCTGGCCTCGCTGTCGGCCGCGATCACCCCCGGGTTGGCCGGAGCCGGACCCGGGATGGTGCCGGCGTTCGGCTCGTCCATGATGGGAACCTCCCGTTCCGCTGCTGCTTAGGAGTTGAGGTTGAGCTGGTCGTGGATGGTCTTCAGCAGCTCGTCCCAGGACGCCTTGAACTTGGCCACGCCCTCGTCCTCAAGCACCTTGACCACGTCGTCGTAGCTGATGCCGAGCGCCTCGAGCGCGGCGAACAGCTGGCGGGCGGCGTCGTAGGTGCCGTGCACGGTGTCGCCCTGCAGCTCGCCGTGGTCCTCGGTCGCCCGCAGGGTGGCCTCCGGCATCGTGTTCACCGTGTCCTTGACCACCAGGTCGACCACGTACATGGTGTCCGGGAAGGACGGGTCCTTGGTCGAGGTGGAGGCCCACAGCGGCCGCTGCACCTTGGCCCCCTTGGCCGCCAGTGCGCGCCAGCGGTCGGTGTCCAGCTTCTGCTCGTACAGCTCGTAGGCGAGCCGGGCGTTGGCGATGGCGGCCTTGCCCTTGAGCGCCTTGGCCTCGTCGGTGCCGATCGCGTCGAGCCGCTTGTCGACCTCGGTGTCCACCCGGGACACGAAGAACGACGCGACCGAGGCGATGGTGGAGATGTCGTGGCCGTTGATGGCCGCCTGCTCCAGGCCCGCCATGTAGGCCTCGATGACCGCCCCGTAGCGCTCCAGGGAGAAGATCAGCGTCACGTTGACCGAAATGCCCTCGGCCAGCACGGCGGTGATGGCCGGGATGCCCTCGAGGGTGGCCGGGATCTTGATGTACATGTTGGGCCGGTCGACCAGCCACCACAGCTGCTTGGCCTCGGCGATGGTCGGCACCGTCTCGTTGGCCAGCCGCGGGTCGACCTCGATCGACACCCGGCCGTCGAGCCCGTCGGTCTTGTCGTAGACCGGGCGCAGCACGTCGGCCGCCCAGCGGATGTCGTAGGTGGTGATCATCCGCGAGGACTCCTCGACCGACACCTTGCGGGCGGCCAGGTCCTTGAGCTGCTCGTCGTAGGCGTTGCCCTTGGCCAGCGCGCTGGCGAAGATCGTCGGGTTGGAGGTGACCCCGCGGACGTGGAAGTCCTTCATCAGGGTCGCCAGGTTGCCGGTCGACAGCCGCTCGCGGCTGATGTCGTCCAGCCACACCGATACGCCGGCCTTGGTCAGTTCCTTGAGTACGTCAGCCATGATGACCGCGTTCCTTCCGTCTTAAAGTCTGCTTACCGCCGCGCCAGCGGGCGCTCAGCCCCGCGCTTTCGCGATGGATGCCTTGGCGGCGGCCGCGACGGCCTCCGCCGTGATGCCGAACTCCTTGTAGAGCACCGCCTCCGCGGCGGACGCGCCGTAGTGGTCGATGCCGACCGACTCCCCGGCGTCGCCGACGAAAATCTTCCACGGGGGCGTGATGCCCGCCTCGACCGACACCCTCGCCTTCATCGCCGCCGGGAGGACTTCCTCTTGGTAGGAAGCGCCCTGCTGCTCAAACCATTCCACCGATGGCATCGACACGACCCGGGCGGAAATCCCGTCCGCGGCGAGCAGTTCGCGCGCCGCCACCGCGATCTGCACTTCCGAGCCGGTGCCGATGAGGATCACGTCAGTGCCGTCCGCCATCACGTAGGCGCCCCGGGCGGTGAGTTCCGCCGAGGCGAAGATGGCACGGTCGAACACCGGGAGGTTCTGCCGCGACAGGATGATCCCGGCCGGACGATCCGTGTTTTCCAGGATCGTCTTCCACGCGAACACGGTTTCATTCGCGTCCGCGGGCCGCACGATGTCCAGGTGCGGGATGTTCCGCAGTGACCACAGGTGCTCCACCGGCTGGTGGGTGGGACCGTCCTCGCCCAGGCCGATCGAGTCGTGGGTCCAGACGAACGTGGTCGGGATCTCCATCAGCGCGGCCAGCCGCACCGAGCCCCGCATGTAGTCGCTGAACTGGAGGAAGGTTCCGCCGTAGGGCCGGGTGAGGCCGAACGCGATGCCGTTGAGGATCGAGCCCATGCCGTGCTCGCGGATGCCGAAGTGCAGCGTCCGCCCGTAGAGGTTGCCGGGCCACATCTCCGACTGCCGGTTGGCGGGCAGGAACGACGGCTGCCCCTCCATCGTGGTGATGGTGGACTCGGCCAGGTCGGCCGACCCGCCCCAGAGCTCGGGCAGCACGTCGGCCAGGGCGGTGAGCACCTTGCCGGACGCCCGCCGGGTGGCCGTGCCCTTGGGGTCGGCGTCGAACGACGGCAGCGCCGCTTCCCACCCCTCGGGCAGGTTGCGCTGCAGGAGCCGGTCGAACAGCGCGCTCCGCTCGGGATTGTCCTTTTCCCACGCGGCGAACTGCTCGTTCCACTCGGCGTGAGCGGCCTTGCCCCGGGCGGAGACCTCGCGCGCCCGGTTGAGCGCCTCCTCTTCCACCGGGAAGTTCACGTCCGGGTCGAAGCCGAGGATCCTCTTGGTCGCCGCGACCTCGTCCGCGCCCAGCGCGGAGCCGTGCGCGGCCCCGGTGCCCTGCTTGGTCGGCGCGGGCCAGCCGATGATGGTGCGCAGCACGATGATGGACGGCTTGTCGGTGACCGCCTTGGCCGCCTCGATCGCGTCGTACAGCGCCTGGACGTTCTCCTCGTAGCCGGACTCGGTCACGAACGAGACGTGCTGGACGTGCCAGCCGTAGGCCTCGTAGCGGGCGCCGGTGTCCTCGTCCTTGGCGATGATCGTGTCGTCTTCGATCGAGATGTGGTTGTCGTCGTAGATGACGATCAGGTTGCCGAGCTCCTGCACTCCGGCGATCGCGGAGGACTCATGGGTGATGCCCTCCTCCATGTCGCCGTCGGACACGATCGAGTAGACGTAGTGGTCGAACGGCGAGGTACCGGGGGCGGCGTCAGGGTCGAGCAGGCCGCGCTCGCGGCGGGCCGCCATCGCCATGCCGATCGCGTTGCCGAGGCCCTGGCCGAGCGGGCCGGTGGTGCACTCCACCCCCGGGGTCAGGTGGTACTCGGGGTGGCCGGGGGTGATGGAGCCCCATGTGCGGAACTGCTTGAGGTCGTCCAGCCCGAGCGCGTAGCCCGACAGGTAGAGCTGGATGTAGAGGGTCAGCGACGAGTGCCCGCACGACAGCACGAAGCGGTCGCGCCCGACCCATTCCGGGTCGGCCGGGTCGTGCCGCATCACCCGCTGGTACAGCAGGTAGGCGGCCGGGGCGAGGGACATCGCGGTGCCGGGGTGGCCGTTGCCGACCTTTTGCACCGAGTCCATCGCGAGGACCCGGACCAAGTCGACGGCCCGCTTGTCGGCCGGTGTCCAGTCAAGGGCGGGAGTACTCACCTTTATGTCACCAATCCCCTTCTGCAGACTTCTTGAGCGTCCGCCGCGGCCGGCGGAAATGCGTGCGGGTGCGGCGGCGGAACGCGGGCAGGGGGAATCCCCCGTGGCCACAATGCCACGGTTGAAAGCCTATCCCCGCCCGGTACCGGCGCGGCGCCGGGGGCAGTTCGTTTCCGAACCGTTCACCCAGTGCTCTGGTCTAGACCTTAGTCCGTTACCGGTCTAGACCAATCGGGCGTCTGGGCAGCCTCGGCCGGGCCCTGGCGCCGCGTTCGCCGGGCCCGGTCGCGGCCACCGCAGGCCTTATGCTTCGGGCCATGACCGAGTCCGCCCGACCGCCTGGCGCCGGGGCGCCGTTCGACCCCCGGGCGGTGCTGGCGGGACGGCCGCCTGGCCGGGTCCCGGTCGCCTTCATCGGCGGCATCGCCGTCACCGCGGCCTGCGCCCTGGTCGTGCTCGGGATCGACGCGGGCCAGTCGTCCGCCGCCGGGCACGGCGACGCCCCGTTCGCGCTGGCCCTGGCGCTGGCCCTGCTCCCGGTGCCGCTGCTGGTGATGGTGGTGCTGTGGATGGACCGGCTGGAGCCGGAGCCGCGCACCAGCCTCGCGTTCGCGTTCGGCTGGGGGGCCGGCATCGCCGCGCTGGCCGCACTTGTCGTCAACACCGCCAACCTCGAGTACGTCACGATGCCCGCGCTCGGCGCCTCGAACGGCGAGTATGTCGCGGCAACGTTCGGTGCCCCGGTGGTCGAGGAGAGCCTCAAGGGCGCGGTGCTGATCGGCCTGCTGTGGCGGCGCCGGGCCGAGTTCGACGGCCCGGCCGACGGCGTCATCTACGCCGCCATGGTCGGGCTCGGCTTCGCCATGATCGAGAACGTCGGCTACTACATCAACGCGCTGGTCACCCCCGAGCGCGGCGGCATCGCCCTCCTCGGCTACACCTTCGTGCTCCGCGGCCTGGCCTCCCCGCTGCTGCACCCCATCTTCACCTCGATGACCGGCCTCGGCGTCGCCTACTCGGCCAGGCGCGCTGGCGGCGCCCCCTGGGCGGTCGCCCTCGGCCTGCTGGCGGCGATGGTCCTGCACGGCACCTGGAACGGGCTGTCCCTGTTCGGGCCGGGCGGCCTGCTGGCGGCCTACCTCATCATGGGCTGCGTGCTGGCCGCCCTGGTGGCGGTGCTGGTCGCCGACCGGCGCCGGGTCATCGGCCTGATCCGCCGCTACCTGCCCGACTACGAGCCGACCAGGCTGGTCACCGGGGCCGACATCGGCATGCTGGCCTCGCTGCGCGCCCGCGGTAGCGCCCGCCGCTGGGCCCGGGCCAGCGGCGGCCACCCGGCCGCCGCCGCCATGTCCGACTACCAGCTCGCCGCGACCGAGCTGGCGCTGGCCCGGGCCAAGGCCGACCGGGGCCTGCTCGACGCGGGCGCGTTCGCCGCCCGCGAGCACGCGCTGCTGACGCTGATGGCGGTCGCCCGGCGCGCGTTCGCCGGCCGGGTCCCGGCCCCGGCGGTTTCACCCGCTCCGTGGGCGGAGGGCGGGTCGGCCTTCACCGTCCCGCCCGGACCGCCGTGACCGCGGCGTGATCGAATAAGACCACCAGTGAGCGAAAGAACCATGGGCCAAGACAACAGAGACGAGGACGACATGGCTGGCTCGGGCAGTGCGCAGATCGGCGTGACAGGACTGGGCGTGATGGGCCGCAACCTGGCCCGCAACTTCGCCCGCCACGGCTACCCGACGGCCCTGCACAACCGGACGACGTCGCGCACCGACGCGATCATGAAGGAGTTCGGCCACGAGGGCACGTTCGTCCCCGCGCACAGCGCCGAGGAGTTCGTCGCCAGCCTGGAGCGGCCGCGCCGGCTGGTCATCATGGTGAACGCGGGCGCGGCGACCGACGCGGTCATCGACGAGTTCGCCCCGCTGCTCGAGCCGGGCGACATGATCATCGACGGCGGCAACGCGCACTTCATGGACACCCGCCGCCGCGAGGCGGCGCTGCGCGAGCGGGGCATCCACTTCGTCGGCATGGGCGTCTCCGGCGGCGAGGAGGGCGCGCTCAACGGGCCGTCGATCATGCCGGGCGGCTCGGCCGAGTCCTACCAGGCCCTCGGCCCGATGCTCGAGACCATCGCGGCGCAGGTCGACGGCACGCCGTGCGCGACCCACGTCGGACCGGACGGGGCCGGGCACTTCGTGAAGATGGTGCACAACGGCATCGAGTACGCCGACATGCAGCTCATCGCCGAGGCCTACGACCTGCTGCGGCACGCGGGCGGGTACAGCCCGGCCGAGATCGCCGAGATCTTCCGCACCTGGAACACCGGGCGCCTCGACTCCTACCTGATCGAGATCACCGCCGAGGTGCTCGCGCACACCGACGCGAAGACCGGCGAGCCCGTTCGTCGACATCGTGCTCGACCAGGCCGAGCAGAAGGGCACCGGCCGCTGGACCGTCCAGACCGCGCTCGACCTCGGGCGTGCCGGTCGACGGGATCGCCGAGGCGACCTTCGCCCGCGCCTGTCCGGGCACGCCGACCTGCGCGCGGCCGCCCGGCGGCTGCCCGGCCCGGCCGCCCGCCCGGTCGCCGACCCGGCTGCCTTCGCGGACAAGGTCGAGCAGGCCCTGTACGCGTCCAAGGTGGTGTCGTACGCCCAGGGCTGGAACATGATCGCCGCTGGCAGCGAGGAGTACGACTGGGACATCGACCTCGGCCGGATGGCGGTCATCTGGCGGGGCGGCTGCATCATCCGGGCCGCGTTCCTCGACCGCATCCGGGCCGCCTACGCGGGCAACCCGCAGCTGCCCACGCTGCTGGCCGACCCTGACTTCGGCAAGGAAGTGACCGAGGCCCAGGACGCCTGGCGGGACGTCGTGGCGACGGCGGTGACCAGCGGCATCCCGGTGCCCGGGTTCTCGGCCGCGCTGGCCTACTACGACGCCCTGCGGGCCGAGCGGCTGCCGGCGGCGCTGGTCCAGGGCCTGCGCGACTACTTCGGGGCGCACACCTACAAGCGGACCGACGCCGAGGGCAGCTTCCACACGCTGTGGGCGGGCGACCAGAGCGAAGTCGAGCGCTGACCGAGGCGGCCGGCTACGTCATCGGCTGGGTCCGCGTGGCCGGTTCGGCGTCCGTGCCTACAATTGGCCCCATGGCCAGGTACTTCGACATTCATCCGGCTAACCCGCAGCGGCGGGCGGTCGGCCAGGTGGCAGACCTGGTACGGGCCGGCGGCGTGATCGCCTACCCGACGGACTCCTGCTACGCGCTCGGCTGCCAGCTTGGCCACGCGGCCGGCATCGACCGGATCCGGGCGATCCGGGGGGTCGACGACAAGCACCACCTGACCCTCGTGTGCCAGGACTTTGCGCAGCTGGGGCGGTTCGTGGTGGTGCCCAACGGGGTCTTCCGCGCCATCAAGGCGGCCACTCCGGGCCGCTACACGTTCATCCTGCCGGCGACCAAGGAGGTGCCGCGACGGCTGCAGCACCCGGGCAAGAAGACCGTCGGGGTGCGCATCCCCGACCACCGGGTCACCCAGGCCCTGCTGGCTGAGCTGGGCGAGCCACTCGTCTCCAGCACGCTGCTGCTGCCCGGTCAGGAGGAGCCGCTGACCCAGGGCTGGGAGATCAACGAGGAGCTCGGCGCGGTGGTGGACGGGGTGGTCGACTCCGGTGACTGCGGCACCGAGCCAACCACGGTGATCGACTTCTCCGGCGACGAGCCCGAGATCGTGCGCCGCGGTGCGGGCGACCCGGCCGTGTTCGAGGAAGGGTAGCCGCCCGGGCGGCGCCAGCGCCCGGCATGGCCCGGTCAGCCGGCCGGGGCGGCCCCGCCCGCGGTGATCCGCCGCAGCAGGTCTTCCGAGCGTGGCAAGCTCGGCCGGGCTGAGGCGGCGAACCCGGGCGGCGGCTGGTGCAGCACCTGGCCGGCCCGCTGCGCGGCGGTCTCGCCGGCCGCGGTCAGGGCGACGATCTTCCGCCGCCGGTCGGCCGGGTCGGGACGCCGCTCGACCAGGCCGCGCTCCTCCAGGCTGTCGGCGATGAGGGTGGCGTAGGGGGCGTCCACCTGCACCGCCTCGGCCAGCTCGCTCAGCGACAGCGGGCCCCGCGCGAGCCACAGCAGGGCCTTGACCCGGCCGCTGCCGCGTCCCAGCTTCAGCGCCTCGCGCAGCGCGTCCTTGGCCGGGTAGCTGTCGACGAGGTCACGCATCGCCGCCCAGACCCGGTCGCCCGCCGCCAGGCCGCCGGTGTCCATCCGCGGCCGGTCGAGCACCACCTGGTCCAGGGCGTATGGGCCAGTCCGGGCGGTCCCCGCTGCGCCGGCGGCCTTCAGCGGCCGGGTGTCGCGTCACGGGCCCGTCCCTCCCGCTCCGGGGCCTGCTCAGAGGCCCCGCCTAGAGTGTCGTCGGCGCTGGCGCCGGTGGCAGTCGCTGACGGGGCCGGGGTTCCGCCCGGGGCGTCGCTGTCCAGCATCTCACGAACTCGCCGGGCGGTGGCCAGGGCGGGCTTGGAGGTCGAGCCGTACCCGAGCACCAGGATCGCGAAGCCGCAGGCGGCCAGCACGACCCAGACCGAATGGCTGGCCCCGGCCAGCCCGGCCGCCGGGCACCCCGGCCACGATCGACCCGGTGACGGCGACCCCGAGGGTCGACCCGGTCTGCCGGCTGGCCGAGGCAACCGACGCCGCCACCCCGGCCTGGCTGTTCGGCATCCCGGACACGGCGGTGTTCGAGATCGGCGCGTTGACCAGGCCGAAGGCCAGGCCCGAGGAGCACGTAGCAGACCAGCAGGTAGGTGAGCGAGGAGGTGTCGCTGAGCTGGGTCAGCAGCGCCAGGCCGGCCACCGCGGCCACCCCCGCCAGCAGCAGCGGCAGCCGCGGACCGCGGCGGCCCACCAGGCGGCCCGAGACCGGGGCGAAGATCAAGATCATCAGCGCCATCGGCAGCGTCAGCAGCCCGGCGTGCAGGGCGCTGTAGCCACGCCCGTCCTGCAGGTAGAGCGTGTTGAGGAAAAGGAACCCGCCCAGGATGGCGAACGCCAGCACCGCGATCACGCTGGCGCCGCTGAACGGCACGCTGCGGAAGAACCGGATCTCGAGCAGCGGCTGGTAGCGGTGCAACTCCACCACGACCAGGCTGACGGCCGCGGCCGCGGCGACCGCGAACATGACGATGATCAGCGGCGACGCCCAGCCGCGGTCTGGGCCCTCGATCACCCCGAAGGTGAGCGTGGCCAGCATGACGATGACCAGCACCTGCCCGTAGGGGTCGAACCGGCGCGCCCGCGGCGCCTTCGACTCGGGCACGAAGAGCTGGGTCAACGCGATGGCGGCGACCCCGATGGGGATGTTGATCCAGAAGATGGCACGCCAGGTCAGGCCGGTGACGAGCAGCCCGCCGAGCACCGGGCCGAGCGCCAGGCTGATCCCGAAGACGGCGCCCCAGATGCCCATCGCCCGCGCCCGGGCCGTCCGCTCGGTAAAGGTGTTGCTGATGATCGACAGTGCCACCGGGTTGAGCATCGACCCGCCCAGGGCCTGCACGCAGCGGAAGATCACCAGCGCCGTCACGCTGGTGGCCAGGCTGCACAGCAATGACCCGAGGGTGAACAGGGCCAGTCCGGTCTGGAAGACCCGGCGGCGACCGAAGCGGTCGGCGGTCGACCCCGACGCCATCAGGAAGCTGGCGATCACCAGGGTGTAGGCGTCGACCGTCCACTGCAGGCCACTGAGCGAGGCGCCGAGCGCGTTTTTGATCGCGGGCAGGGCCACGTTGACGATGGTCGAGTCGATGCCCACGATCAGCAGGCTCATACAGCAGATGGCCAGGATGAGCCACGGCCGCCGGTTGCTTGTACTCATATATCTATTGTATGGCTACAATCAATTCGGGCGGACGCGGCCACCGCCCGGCGCCACCGCCCGGCGCCACCGCCCGGCGCCACCGCCCGGCGCGCCACCGCCCGGCATCGGCCCGGCCCGGCGCCCGCCGCGGGGCGTCCCTAAGATGCTCATCTATGAGTGCGAGCGAAGGTTACCTGGACTACAGCGGCCGGGCTGACCGGCTTAGCGGCGGGGCGCGCCGGATCCCGGTCGACACCCCGGCTGGCCGGTTCAGCGTGTGGACCAAGCGGACCGGGAACAACCCCGACCTGAAGGTGCTGCTGCTGCACGGCGGGCCCGGCTCGACCCACGAGTACCTGGAGGCGTGCGACAGCTTCCTGCCCGCCGCCGGGGTCGAGTACTACTACTACGACCAGCTCGGATCGGGGTTCAGCGACCAGCCCGACGAGCCGTCGCTGTGGGAGCTCGGCCGCTTCGTCGACGAGGTGGAGCAGGTCCGCCGCGCGCTCGGCCTCGACCGGGGCAACTTCGTGCTCTACGGGCAGTCCTGGGGCGGCATCCTCGCCCTCGAGTACGCCCTGGCCCACCCGGACCACCTCCGCGGGCTGGTCATCTCCAACATGATGGCGAGCGCCCCGGACTACACCGCCTACGCTCAGCAGGTGCTGATGCCGCAGATGGACCAGGCGGCGCTGGCCGAGGTGCAGGCGCTGGAGGCGGCGGGCGACATCGAGAACCCGCGCTACATGGAACTGCTCATGCCGCACTACTACGAGCTGCACACGCTGCGGATGCCGGGGGCCGACTGGCCCGACCCGGTGGTGCGCGGCTTCGCGCACATCAACCCGAAGATCTACGTCCCCATGCAGGGCCCGAGCGAGCTCGGGATGAGCCCCGACGCGAAGCTCGCCCGCTGGGACCGGGTGGCCGACCTGCCCGGGCTCCAGGTGCCGACGCTGGTCATCGGCGCCCGGTACGACACCATGGACCCGGCCCACATGGAGATGATGGCCAGCCGCCTGCCGCGCGGTCAGTACCTCTACTGCCCGAACGGCAGCCACCTGGCGATGTACGACGACCAGGAGACCTACTTCGCCGGCCTGACCAGCTTCCTGGCCAGCCTGCCGGCCTAGGGCCGGACGGCCTGCACTCCGCCCAGGGCGGGGTGGCCCGGCGGCTCGTCCAGGCCGATCGAGCGGCGGAAGCCGGGCAGGCCGGCGACCGTCAGCGGGTACCGGTAGCGGATGAGGGCGGCCGGCTCCAGCAGCACCCGGCGCAGGGTCGCGGGACGGCCGAGGCGGTTGCGCGACTCGGTGCCGTTGTCGGTGTACCCGGTCTTGCGGCTGACCGCGAGCGAGGCCGGATTGTCGTCGAAGGCGGCCGAGGTGACAGAAACCGCGCCGAGCTGGTCGAACGCAAACGCGCAGATCACCTGGCGCATGGCCGTGCCGATGCCGCGGCCCTGATAACGGCGGCTGAGCCACGAGCCGGTCTCGCCGGTCCGGGTGACCAGGTAGTCGCTGGTGTAGAAGCCCTGCGAGCCGACCAGCTCGCCGTCGTAGAAGACGGCGAGGTCGGCCGTCCACTTGGCCGGGGAGAAGGCCGAACGGCTGCCCCAGTGATACTGGGCCACGTGCCGCGGCATGTCGGCCGGCGGGGCCAGTGACCACGGGTAGGAGAACGGCATGTAGCCGGCGTCGTGAATGTCGGTCGCGAGGTCGGCCAGCGGTCCGAGCAGGTCGTCGGTGATGCCGCGCAGTTCCATCGGGCCCGCGGTGATCCGCAGCGCCAGCAGCGGCAGGGCCGTCGCGGCGGTGTTCATGGACGTCTCCCGTGCGTTCTCGGCCGACGGCGGCTGGTGCCCGCAGGCGAGGGCACCAGCCGGGGGTGCCCTCGTGGCGCTATCTGACCACACGGCCGCGGCCGCCGCCACCCGGTTCCGTGTTTGTGCGGGCACGGGCCGGCGGCGGTCCCGCCCAGCCCGGACGGGCGGGCCGCCACGCCCTATAGTCGCGAGGGTGACACCGGGAGAACAGCGGACGCTGGCGTCGGTCCGGGCCGAGCTCGGCCGGCTGGTGCGCTACGACGACGAGTCCCTGGTCCACCACGCCTGGATCAGGCAGCGCTACGAGGGCGGGTACGCCGCGTCCTACGCGCCTGGCCGCCGGGAGGCGGTGGTGACCGCGTGGCACGAGGCCGGGCACGCGGTCGCCGCGCTCGCGGTCAGGGCGCGCTTCAGCTCGGCCTCGATCCGGGCGGGGGGGCGCAGCTCGGGACGGGTTCATTCGATCACCGCGGCCGGCCCGAGCCAGTTCGTCATCGCGGCCGCCGGGCAGGTCGCCGAGGGGCTGCGCGGCTGGACGCTGCCGTCGGCCGACGCCGAGTTGCGGGCCTGGCTGGCGTCGTGGCGCGACGACGGCGGTGACGCCCGCCAGTTCCGAACGGGGCTGGCCGGCACCGCGTTCGCGGGCGACGAGACGGCCGCCTTCCGGCACTGCGTGGAGTTCCTCACCCCGCTGCGGCTGCAGGTCAGGTCGCTGGCGCGGGGCCTGCTGGTGTGGCCGCGCTACCTGCCCTACACGGTGGCGGCCGAGCTGGCCGGCTTTGGCCGGGCGGACGCTGGCGGGCCGGGCTGACCGCGGCCTCCTGCGCGGTGGGAGGAGGACGGGGCGGGGGAGTACGCCGCCTCCGTTCGGGATGATCCTGACGGGGGTTGCCGGGATCAGCCGAAGGCCGGGGGACGGCGCTCGAGGAAGGCGCGGACCCCCTCGGCGTAGTCGGGGCTGTCGAGGGCGGCCGCCCGCAGCCCGGGGGAGGTCGGCCGCCTCCGCCAGCAGCCCCGGCAGCTCCCGGTTGGCCCGGCGGTGGCAACCGGGTCGGGTCAGGTGGCGAAAACCGCACGGCAGCCGGCTGCGCAGGGCCTGATGGCGCCTTGGTAGCCGCGATTGCGCAACGCGCGGAAGACCTGGGCGGCGGTGTCGCACGGACGTCGCTCAACGTCCGCCCAGCCGTATCGGAGTGTCGCGCCGGCTGCCGCCGCCGCCTCATTGTCCCTGGCCCGGTCCAGGCAACGCTGCTGGGCGTCGTGATACTGCTGGCCGTCGAGTTCGACGATAAGGCCGCAGCCGGGGTAGGTCCGATCGCGGAAGCCGACCTGCCCGCTTGGTTTGACGAACCTTGCCTGCCGGACCGAGGGGGGTAGCCCGTGGGCGCGCTCGACGTCACGGTCGTAGCGGAACTCGAGGGGGAAGTGCGAGCCGCCCGCCACGCTCTCGATCACGTCACCCAGCTGATCCCGCCAGCGGTGGCGCCGGCGCGCCGCAACCGCCGCCTTCAGCTGCGCTTCGGTGACCAGCTTCCGTGTCAGTCCCCGGGACACCCAGGCCACGACGTCGTCCAGGTTGTCCGCGGCCGCCGCGAGGTCAAGGATCGTGTCGGCGTAAAACGTGTGCGGCGGGGTGCCGCGCAGCGGCCGCCAGCGGGGATAAGCGAAGGACGAGCGGTGAATGGCCACGCCTTGCGGCGGGCGCACGCGGCGGGCGGCCGGGATGGTCACCTGGATGACCGGTGACCGACGCTCGGTGAGTTGGAGGAGCTCCGCTGCGGTCTCGTGACTGAGCAGTGCGCCCGGACCGCAGTACAAGGCGGCCGCCCAGAGGCGGCCCTCCCAGCTCAGCGTGCCGGTGAAGGTGGCGTACACGCCGGGGTGGAGTGTCTGCCACCGGCCATGCCGGACCTTGGCGGTAACAGCGTTCCTGGACACTCCGGCACGCAGCAGTTGCTGGCGGTGGACGACGCCAGCCTGCTCGGCCACCGCGGCGCGCAGGCCTGGTGGGATGTCACGCTCCATGCGACGAGTATGCGAACCGAGGCTGACATCGGACCCGGGCGGCGCCGGGCCGGTCTCTGCGCCATCACCGTGGCATGGTCAGCGCGGAAATTCCGCTTCTCGTGGATCGTCCGCGCACCGTGGAAAGAAAGCGTGCGCATAGGGTTCTGTCGCATATCTCGTGGTGGTTACTTTGGCTGGTTGGCCAGGAGTACGCGTTTGCGGAGGAGGGGGAAGCTGGCTCGGCCGTAGGTCTGGCGCTTGAGGAGCTTGATCTTGTTGACGGTGCCTTCGACTTGGCCGCTGCTCCAGGGCAGGGTGAGGGCGTTGGCGACGGCGTGGTAGTCGCGGCGGATGCCGTTGGCGAAGGACGAGAGCTCGGGCTGTCCGCAGGTGGTCTGGGCTGCGTTGAGCCAGTCGGCGAGGCGGGTTCCGCCGGGGCGGGTGGTGATGAGCTCGGTGAAGTCCCGGACGTGGCCGGCAAGGGCGGCCAGTTCCGGGCAGCGGGCGAGGACTTGGGCGAGGGCGGCGGCGTCGCGGGGGTCCAGGCGGGCGGGGTGGGTCATGATCCAGGCGGCGGCCTGGCGCGGTGCAGGCGGGGCGGGCGCTGCGGGCGGGGCGGCCAGCTTGAACAGGCTGGCGTAGCCGTAGGTGGTGGAGTAGCTGCCGGCGAAGCCGCGGGCGGTGATCTCGGCGTGCAGCTTCCTGATGTTCGTGCGGCCTTGCGCCAGCTGGCCGCGCAGCCAGGGTTTCCACGGGTCGAGGCCGGGGGCCGGGCGGGCAGAGGCGAGCAGGGCGCCGGCGTCGGGGGCGCGCCAGAGCCGGCCGGCGGCCTGGGCGGTGATGCCGAGCGCGGCGGCCGCGGCGGCCGGGTCGCACCCGGCGGCGCGCAGCGCGTGCACGGCGGCGTGCCGTTCGCGGATCACCGTCTCGGGGCCGGCGGGCCCGGCGGCCTGCGGGACCGGGCCGGCGAGGCAGCCCTTGTGGCGGGCAGCGGCGTCGCGGACGTGGTCGCCGAGGTTGTGCAGCAGGTGCCAGCGGTCAGCGACCTGGGCGGCGCCGGGCGCGCCGCCGCGGGCGGCCTCGGCGTAGGCGCCGGCCCGGTCCCGGCAGACCACCGCCGCGCCGGGGTGCGCCTTCAGCCATCCCTCCACCGTGGCGGCCTCCCGGTCCGGCAGCAGGTCGGTCACCCGCCCGGTTTGCACGTCGGTCAGCACGGTGCCGTAAGCACGCCCCCTGCGCAGCGCGAAGTCATCGATGCCGAGGACCTCCGGCGCGGCCGTCTCCTGCTCCGGCAGCGCCATGACCAGGCGGATCAGCGTATGCCGGCTCGGCGGTTCCATCCCCAGGGCCGCGGCCAGCCGCGCTGCGGCCCGGCCGCACAGCGCGACGGCGGCCGCCGTCAGGGCCGCCCGCGCCGCCGGGGTCCGCCGTGCGAACCGTGACGCCAGCCCGGCGGGCTGCTCGGTGAACGTGACCTTGCCGCAGCCAGGGTTCCCGCACCGGAACCGGCGCGCCGCCAGCACGATCACCACGTCCTGGCCGCCGGCCGGGACGTCCCGCAGCCGCCGCTGGTAACCCCCGTGGACCTGAGCCGACAGCACACCGCACCCCGTGCACGCCGCCTCCGCCGCGGCCACCCGGACCAGCAGCCGGACCCGCCCCCCGTCCGCAGAGCCGCCCTCGACCACCGTCCCGGCCAGGTACGGCAGCAGCAGGCCGAGAACCTCCGCGGGAACGCACGACAAGCACGAACAGCACTGCGACAATGACACGGCGGGCTCCTGGGCCTGGCTGGGACTAGACAACCGCCGGACTACCAGGAGCCCGCCCTGCACCCCACCCCGCCACGCCGCGCGAGCACGCAAAGCACCCCCCTCGTAACCATCACGAGATATGCGACAGAACCCGCATAGGCAGCTTTCTTTCCACGCTGCGCGGAATTGACGGGGAGAAGCGGCGGAGGTCGCGCCCGGGTGCGGCAAAGCTCGGCATGCAATCATCGGGTGGGAATTGATCAGCTGTGCGAGCAGCCGGGGTCGGGGCGCGACGTGTGCGAGGAGGCAGGATGTGGGACGAGGCTGGCCGGCTGACCGACTGGCTGGGTGACATTCCCGTCGAGGCGCAACTGCTCAAGTTGTCGGAAGAGGTGGGCGAGGTCGCCGAGGCGTACCTCGGACTGCACGGCTTCAACCCCCGCAAGGGGGTCAACCGCACCCAGGAGGACCTGGCCGGCGAGCTGGCCGACGTGATCATCACCGCCTCCGTGGCGATGGCCCGGCTGGCCGGCGGGCCGCACGAGGCCCGGGCCGCGTTCCAGTCCCACCTGGCTGGCGTGCTTTCCCGGGCAGGCCTGGCGGACCAGCGCCGCCCAGCCCGCGGGGAAGCTGGTGCGCGACCGCATCCCGGAGCTCATTCGCGCGGAAGGCCAGGAGCCGGCTGTGCACACCGCCGAGCCAGCCGAGTACGCGACCAGGCTGCGCGACAAGCTCGGGGAGGAAGTGGCCGAGTTCCTCGCGTCCGACGGTGACCCGGTCGAGCTGGCCGACATCCTCGAAGTCGTCTACGCCCTTGCCGCCGACGGCGGCACTGGCCCGGACGAGCTCGACGCGCTGCGCGCGGCCAAGGCGGAGCGCAACGGAGCCTTCCGGCAGAGGCTGGTGCTGCACGGCGAGGGTGAACCGGACGGTGCCCGGTGACCCGGGTCGCGGTCGCCGGCTGGCGGGCCTACGGCTCGCCCGTCACCGAGTGGCGGATGCGGGCCACGATCTGGTTCGCCTCGTCCTCGCTGATCTCGTAAAACTCGGCATCCCCGTTGCCCCGCTCGTAGGAGTACCGGAGCCAGCTTCGGGTCCATGACAGATCACGGCCGAACTCTTCGTCGTACTCCCCATCGTCACCCTCAACCCGCCGCAGTACCCCGCCGGGTGCCTCCCGGCTGCTGTAGGGGTCAACGACGGCGTAATAGGTAGTCGCTTGCGGCACGGTTCGCTCCTAGGAAATCGAAAGGTCTGCGGCCCCGGGCGGGATAGGCACTTTCGCAGTAATCCGTCGCTGGAGTTCGCGCAGTTCACGGACCTCAGCATGATCGGGTGGCAGCGTGCGCAGCCGCTCATAGGCAATATGAGTTGCCTCTTTTGCCTCCAAGCTAGCTACTGTGTGGAACTGAACCTCAAACAGTTGGCCGTTCTCTGGTACGCGCCACCAGGAGTTAATCCCTTTGTACTCGTCGTGCCGCCACCAGTTCCGGGAATCGTCGTATTGGAACCCGGCTGATCTGATCCGCTCGCAGTCGTTCCGGACGCCGTCGACGTAGCCCTCGTCGCTGTAGCAGTACGTATATCGAATGGCATCCTTTATAATAACGAACGCCTCCGCTGCCGAGACGCCTCGCTTCTGGATGTCATGATCGATTTTCTCCTCTATGCGATACCGCTCCTTCAGCCGGTTTTCCAGCCCCGCGAGAGGTCGTGAGGGATCCTGAGCTTCGATGGTGCGCATGGCTGGTGTCACCATCTCGCGTTCGATTCGTTCAACACGAGAGCAGCCTTGGTCGATGGCGTCGCTGCGCTCGACGCGGGCTCGGTAGTCGATTGAGCGTTCCCGTGCGGGTGGCCGCGTCGGCGGGTTCCGGGCCGAGCGCGTTGCCGCACGGTGCGGCGGGGGGACGTCGGTCCCGGACGAGACCGCCTCGGGGTCGTCCGGCTGGTCGATCCGCACCCGTCACCGCCCAATACCGGCCCCTAATGTCGCGCATACTCACCCTGGGCAACGGGCGGGTCGGCGTACGGGTTCAGGCGCGCCCAGTTCCGGCGGCGGCTGGTGTCAGCAGGAGGGAGCGACCAGCAGAAGGAGCCAGGCATGACCACCGCCGCCGTCGCGGAAGTAACGCTGGAGATCGCGGCCCCGCCCGCCGCCGTATACCGCTACCTGACCGTCCCGGCCCAGTACACGCGGTGGATGGGGGCGGTGGCGGTGCTCGACCCCCGGCCGGGCGGCCGCTACGAGATCGCGATGGCCGACGGCTTCCGCGCGGCGGGCCGCTTCGTGACCCTCGATCCGCCTCGCCGGGTGGTCTTCACCTGGGGCTTTGCCGACGACGAGGCGGCCGCGCACACCAGGCACGAGCCCGGGTCGGCCGTCCCGGGAGCCGGAGCGATGCCGGACGGCAGCACCCGGGTGACCATCTGCCTCCAACCTTTCGCCAGCCCGCTCGAAACGGCGGCTAACCGGACCCGCCTGACGCTGCGTCATGACCGCCTGCCCAGCGCTGAACTGGCGGCCGCGCATCAGGTGGCGTGGGAGGCCTATCTGCCCCGGCTGGCGACAGTGGCGGCCGGGGGAGACCCGGGACCTGACCCGCATGCCTGAGCGCCCGGGCCGACAGCCCGGGCGCTCACGCGAGCCAACCAGGGGCTGGCCAAACAGGGGTCAGCCGTCTACCAGCGGCCGTACTGGTCCTGGTAGAGGTAATCGGCCTGCTCGCGGGCCATCCGCCGGGCCTCGCGGCGGTCCAGGTGACCGTAGCGGCCCGACTCGAAGTGCTTGTCGACCTCCGCCGTGACGAAGCCGGCCAGCAGCTCCTTGGCCAGCTCATGGTGCTCGGGAATGCCCTCGCGCTCGCGGTGCTGCTCGAACAGGCGCATGGCCTCGAACCCGGCCGCGCCGGCCAGCATTTCGTGGGTGATCTCGTGGTGCGGCCGTCCGCCGCCGTACACCTGGTCGTAGGCGTCACGGGGGTGGTGGTGCGTGAAAAGTCCCATAGGCCAGAAGCTAACCAGTTCGCCCCCGGGACGGGCCCGCACCGTTGCGGGGTCGGTGGAGCGTGGGTTGGCGTCGCGCTCGGGATCGGCCCACGCGGCCGTCCGGCCCGGGTTCACTTTGATCGCTCCAGGTCCGTCCCGACCGACACGCCGCCGAGGTCACGGAAGAGTGCTGCGCCCTGGGTGTGCAGCCGTTAGTGTCTGTTGCAGCGAGTGAACACCCGGTTGCGACGGCGGCCCCGTCGCGACGACAGCGGGAGGGACGTGCAGGTGGCTGTTGCCCGTCGGCTGGCCGCGCTGACCGGCGGTACCGCGTTCGACGAGAACTCAGAGACCGACGACGCCGTACGGCCGCTGATCGCCGCCCACCGCCGCATCTTCCCCGGCGCCGACGCAGCGCTGCTGCGCCGTGCCTACAAGGTGGCCGACCACTGGCACCACGGGCAGATGCGCAGGTCGGGCGCCCCCTATATCACCCACCCGCTGGCGGTCGCGATCTTGCTGGCGGACATCGGGATGGACACCACCACCCTGGTCGCGGCCCTCCTGCACGACACTGTGGAGGACACCGGCCTGACCATCGGCCAGGTCAAGGCGGAGTTCGGGGCCGAGGTCGCGGTGCTGGTCGACGGGGTGACCAAGCTCGACGGGTCCCGCTGGGGGGATCATGCCGAGGCGGAGACGTTCCGCAAGATGATCCTGGCCGCCTCCATCGACCTGCGGGTGCTGGTCATCAAGCTGGCCGACCGGGTGCATAACCTGCGCACCCTCGGGGCCCACCCCAAGCGGGACAAGCGCGAGCGAATCGCCCGCGCGTCGATGGAGCTGCTGGTGCCGTTCGCCCAGCGGCTCGGGCTGTATGAATATCAGCGGGAGATGGAGGACCTGGCCTTCGCCACCCTCGCCCCCGAGGCCCACCAGCGGGTGCTGGCGCTGGTCCGGCAGACCGGGGACGAGCGGCGGGCCGCGCTGAGCGAGCTGATCACCGGGATGCGGGCGGTGCTCGTGGCGGCCGGCGTCCGGGCCACCGTGCAGGCCCGCGCCCGGCACCTGTCCTCCATCCACCGCGGCCTGCCGGGCGGGGCGGGCGGCTGGCTGTCTGGCGCGGGCGGCCCGGTGAACGCCGTCGGCCCCGGCGCCCGGCTGCGGCCGGCCGACGCCGCCCGGGTGGTGGTCGTGGTCGACGGGACGGAGGCGGACTGTTATGTCGCGCTCGGGGTGCTGCACGGCCGCTGGCACCCGGTCGACGACCGCTTCCACGATTACATCAGCATGCCGAAGTACAACATGTACCGCTCCCTGCACACGGCCGTCCAGGTCGGCGAAGAGGCCGTCGGGGTGCTGATCAGGACGCCCGCGATGGACGCGGTGGCGACCTACGGGGTAGCGGCGAAGATCCGCGAGGCAGGTGGCCGGGACGGCCGGGTCACCGCCGACATGGCCCGCCAGGCCGACCTCGACTGGCTCAACCGGCTGCTGGAATGGCAGCCGCTGGCAGCGCCGGGTGACTTCCTCGACGGGCTGCGGGCCGACCTGAGCCACGCCGGCCTGGTCGTGTTCACCCCGGCCGGGGTCCCGGTGGGCCTGCCAGCCGGGTCGACCGCGGTCGACTTCGCCTACGCGGTATCCCCGGCCACGGCCGGCAGCGCGGTCGGCGTACTCGTCAACGGCATGCGCAAGCCGATGGAGAACCGCCTCGCCCACGGCCAGGTGGTCGACCTGATCAGCGGCCCCTACGCGGACCCGCCCGACTCCTGGCTCGCCGCCGCGCACAGCGGCCATGCCCGGGCCCACCTGAAGGCGGCCATCGCGCGCCGGAAGGCCGAGGAGGACGCCGCCGTGGGCCGCGGCGCGGTCGCTCAGGCGCTGGCCGTCCCGCCCGGACTGGCCCACGAGGTCCCGTACCGGGAGCTGCGCGACCTGGAGGACGACGGGACCGCCTTCAGCGCCGCCCGCAGCCTCGGGTACGCCGACCTGGACGCCCTCTACGAGGCGATCGGGCGAGGAGACCTGGACGCCCTCGCGTTCCTGGCCCACCTCGGCGTCGTGGCGCCGCGCGCTTACCCGTCCTGATCCGCCGCTGACCTTCCAACGCGGTCGGCCGGGCCCGGCAGCGCCCACGGTCCAGCGCCGTCGGGCGGAGGGACCTGGGGGCCCTCGCGTACCCGGCTCACCCCGGCATCGTAGCGAGGCGCGCCTACCCGCCCTGATCAGCATCTAACCCGGAGTAGGTGAGGCGCCCCGGCCGCCGATGGGTGACCCTGCAAAGACCGCAACGGGCAAGGCCGGGGTACCAGGGCAGGGGGCGTGCCGATGGACGGACAGCGGCTTCGAACTGCCGCACCGCAGGCCTCTCGGCGCCAGCACGCGGCTCTCCGCGCTCAGACGGAAGCGCTCGACCGCCGGGACGCGCGCCGGTCCGGCGCCTCGGGTAACGCTGCGACCGCTTTGCGGTAGTGTTATCCCAAATAGGGGGAAGTATACGAAAACGAATCCCTGAGAGATCAGGACGACGCGCCGCCCGGGGGGGAGATCGCGATCGAGATTCAGCGCCGCGGCGCCAGTGTTCCCGCGCAGGCCCGGACTCGAAGCCCGATGGCCGCGCTGGCACTCGACCTGGCCGCGTCGGAAGAGCGGTACCGCACGCTGTTCGAGACCATGCCACTGGGCATCGTCCACTATGACGCCAACGGGACCGTCATCGGGGCCAACAAGGCCGCCAGCGATATCTTCGGCCCGCATTTCAGCGAGGGCAGGACCTGGCCGCTGGTTCCGGCGGGGGAGGCGGTCCGCGAAGACGGCTCGCCGCTGCCGCCGGACGAACTGCCGGTGTGGGTGGCCCTGCGCACCGGGCAAGTCGTCGCCGATGTGGTGATCGGGATCAGGCAGCCGAAGCCGGGTGACATCCGCTGGGTGCGGGTGACCGCGGTCCCCGATGCGCGCGGTGCGGACGGCCGGCCAAGCCGCGCGTACGCGATCTTGACCGACCTGAGCGAGCAGCGCCGCGCGGAAGCGGCCCGGGCCCGGGCCGAACGGGAGCACGCCGCGCTGCTGGCCCGCGCGCGGATTATCCGGGCCGAGGCCGCGATCGCCCGGGAACGGCTCGCGTTCCTGATGCAGGCGGGTGCCCTGGTCGCCGCGACCCGGGACCGGGGTGAGCTGCTGGACCAGGTCACCCGCCTGGTCGTGCCGAGCCTGGCCGACTACTGCTCGGTGTACCTCCCGACCGCGGACGGAAAGCTGTGTGCCAGCGCCATCCACCACCGCTCCCGGGCCCGGACCGAGCAGCTGAGCGCCCTGCGCGAGCTGCCCGTCGCCCCGTCCGGGCCGCTGCTCCTGCAGCGGGCCTTCACCTGCGGCACCACCCAGCTGTCACGCGACGTGATCGCCGACATGCAAAGCTGGAAGGAGGCCCCCGAGCCCAACATCACCACGATCGTGAAACTGATGCGCCCGGGCAGCCGGATCGCGACCCCGCTGCTCGGCCCCCACGGCCCGCTCGGGGCCATCGTCCTGGGCCGCGGGACCAGGCGGGCCCGGTTCACCGAGGCCGACGTGCAGGTGGTCGAGGAGCTCGGACGGCGCCTGGCGGCGGGCCTGGCCAACACCGACGCGTTCGCCCGCGACCACGCCATCGCCGAGACGCTGCAGCGCTCGCTGCTGCCGGCCGCCCTGCCGCAGTTTCCCGGGCTCGACCTGGCCGTCCGTTACCTGCCCGCGACGGAGGGGGCCGACGTCGGCGGCGACTGGTACGACGCCTTCCCCGTTCCGGGGGGGCGGGTCGGGCTGGTCATTGGCGACGTGGCCGGCCACAGCATCGCCTCGGCCTCGGTCATGGGCCAGGTCCGCAACCTGTTGCGTGGGTACGCGATCGACGACCCGCAGCCAGCGCGGGTGCTCGAGCGCACCAACAACGCCCTGACCGTCCTGCTGCCGGACGTCCTCGCCAGCGTCGTCTACGCCGTGCTCGACCCGGCCACCGGGAAGCTGAGCTACGCCAACGCCGGTCACCCGCCGCCCCTCGTCGTGGGCCGGTCCGGGCGCACCGGATATCTCGACGACACGGCGGGGACGATGCTGGGCGCCTCGGCCGACGGCGGTATCACGGCGGGCCACCGCTGCCTGCGCCCGGGTGCGCGGCTCGTCCTGTATACCGACGGCCTCATCGAGGACCGGCGCCGGGACATCACCGACGGGCTCGCGATCCTGGCCGAGACGCTGCGCCGCGCCGGGCCCCGTTCGGCCGAGGAGACCTGTGCGACGGTGCAGGCGGCCCTGCTGGGGACCGCCCAGCGGGCCGACGACGTGTGCCTGCTCGCCGCCCGCCTCGTCGCCTGAGCGACCATTACGGCGCCGGCCGGGTGGCGCCTGGATGTCCGGCAGGGCCGGGACTTTCGCCTCGATTCGCCTCCTGACCAGGGGAAACTATAATTGGGGCTGCTCGTGAGATCTTGCAGGCGTTGCAGCCCGGGGGGGCCAGATCGTGATCGAGGTACGGCGCCGCGGCAAGGATGTCCCCGCCCAGGTGCGCACCCGCGACTCGCTGGAAGCGCTGGCTGGGGACCTGGCCGCGTCGGAAGACCGTTACCGCACGCTGTTCGAGACGATGCCGCTCGGCCTCGTGCACTACGACGCGGACGGTTCCGTCATCGGCGCGAACCAGGCGGCCAGCGACATCCTCGGCCTCGACCTGGCCGCCGCCGGGACCTGGCCGGTCATCCCGCGGGGACAGTCGGTCCGCGAGGACGGCTCCCCTTTTCCGCCCGAGGAGCTGCCGGTCCTGGTGGCGCTGCGAACCGGGCAGGTCGTCGCCGACGTGATCGCCGGCGTCCACCACGGCACCACCGGTGAGCTGCGCTGGGTGCAGGTGACGGCTGTCCCCGACGCACGGGATGACGGCGGCCGGCCCAGCCGCGCCTACGCGATCTTCACCGACCTGACCGAGCAACGGCGGACCGAGGCGGCCCTGGACCAGAGCGCGGCCCTGCTCGGGCGGCTGCGCGAGACCAACGTGCTCGGCGTCGTGGTGGCGGTCGAGGAGCGTGTGTCCGAGGCCAACGACGCCTTCCTCGACCTCGTCGGCTACAGCCGGGAGGACCTGGAGGCGGGCCGCATCACCCCGGCCGCGGTGACCCCGCCCGACTGGGCCGCGGCGGAAGCGCGAGCCCTGCGGCAGCTGCGGGAAAGCGGGGCCTGCCAGCCGTTCGAGATGGAGTTCGTGCACGAGGCCGGGCACCGGGTGCCGGTGCTCGTCGGCGCGGCCGTGATCAGCCGGCACCCGCTGCGCTGGACCGCCTTCGTGATCGACCTGAGCGCCCGCGAGCGGGCCGAGCGCGAGCGGGCGGCCCTGCGGGCCCGCGCCCGCGACCACCGGGCCGAGGCCGAGATCGCCCGCGAACGGCTGACGTTCCTGATGCGGGCGGGCGCCCTGCTGGCGGCGACGAGCGACCGCGGCGAGCTCCTGGCCCAGGTCACCCGGCTGGTCGTGCCCAGCCTGGCCGACTTCTGCGTGGTGTTCCTGCCCACCTCGGACGGGATGCTGCGGGCCAGCGCCCTGCACCATCGCTCGCCCGCCCGGGCCCGGTTGCTGGCCGACCTGCGGCAGCAGCCGATCCCGCCCAGCGGCCCGCTCGCGGTCCAGCGGGCCTACAGCAGCGGGTCCACCCACCTGTCGCGCGATCTGCGGGCCGACATGGCGGCCGCGACCAATGCGGAGGCGGGCCTGATCGGTATCGTCAGGCCGCGCCGGCCGGGCAGCGCGATCGCGACCCCGCTGCTGGGTCCGAACGGGCCGCTGGGGGTGATGATGCTGGGCCGCGCGTCCCGGCGGGCCCGGTTCACCGAGACCGACGTGGCGGTCATCGAGGAGCTCGGCCGCCGCCTGGCGGCGGGCCTGGCCAACACCGACGCGTTCGCCCGCGACCACGCCATCGCGGAAACCCTGCAGCGCTCGCTGCTGCCGTCCGGCCTGCCGGGCATTCCCCGGCTCGACATCGCAGTCCGTTACCTGCCCGCGACGGAGGGGGCCGACGTCGGCGGCGACTGGTATGACGCCTTCCCCGTTCCGGGCGGGCGGGTCGGGCTGGTCATTGGCGACGTGGCGGGCCACAGCATCGCCTCGGCCTCGGTCATGGGCCAGGTCCGCAGCCTGCTGCGGGGCTACGCGATCGATGACCCCGCCCCCGGGCGGGTGCTCGAGTGCACCAACACCGCCCTGACGACCTTGCTGCCGGAGGTTCTCGCCAGCGTCGTCTACGCCGTGCTCGACCCGGCCACCGGGGAGCTGAGCTACGCCAACGCCGGGCACCCGCCGCCGCTGACTGCCTTCCGCGGGCGGACCGAGTACCTCGACGACACGTCGGGCACGATGCTCGGGGCCAGCGAAGGCCAGCCCTTCACCACCGGGCACCGCACGGTGAAGCCAGGTAGTCGCCTGGTGTTCTACACCGACGGGCTCATCGAGGACCGGCGCCGGGACATCACCGACGGGCTCGCGATCCTGGCCGAGACGCTGCGCCGCGCCGGGCCGTGCTCGGCCGAGCAGACCTGCGCGACGGTGCAGGCGGAGCTCCTGGGGACTGCCCAGCGGGCCGACGACGTGTGCCTGCTGACCGCCCGCCTGACCCGCTGACCAGCGCGGGCCCGTGCGTCAGGTGTTCGGCCGGACCCCGGTCAGGTCGTGGCCGGCCGTCGTCGGCTGAGCTTCGCCCGCGTCGTACCCTGCGCCGGCCGCCGCGCCCACGTCCGCCGCCCGGCCCGCCGCGCGCGGCCGGCCGTTCCCGGTCGAGAGGAACAGCTGGAGCACGAAAATCCAGATCACCACCGCGCAGGAGACGTGGACCCAGACCAGGCCAGCCGGCAGGTGGTTGAAGTACTGCACGTAGCCGATCACGACCTGGGCGCCCAGGCCGCCCAGCACCATCCAGCCGAGCCGCCTGGTGCGCGGCGCCCCGCCGGCGAACCGCAGGCCGATGACCAGCGCGAGGGTGAGCGCGCTGATGATCCAGGCGATGTCGGCGTGCAGCTGGGTGACCGACTCGAGGTTGAAGTGGAACCGGGGCACGGTGTGCAGGTGGCCATCAGAGTCGATCTCGGTGCCGGCCAGTGGCCCGGTTCCGGTGACGACCGTGCCCGCGGCCAGCATGAGCCCGGTGAACCCGGTGAGCACCCCGGCCGTCACCCGCAGGTCCGGCCGCACCGGGCGGACGACGTCCCGCGGTCCGACCCCGGCCAGCGCGTTCGGGTTGACCAGCACGCTGGCCCGCGCGTGGAGGACCACCGCGGAGGTGAGGATGAGCGCCGCCGAGAGCAGGAAGTGGGCCGCCACCATGGCCGGGTTCAGCTTGCTGAGCACCACGAGGCCGCCCACCACGGCCTGGGCGACGACGCCCAGGGGCAGCAGCGCCGACAGCCAAACGAGGTCCCGGCGGGTCCGGCCACTGGTCAGGTAGTAGCGCAGGAAGGCGATGAACGTCAGCCCCGCGATCGCGACCAGCGGGAAGTTGAGCAGCCGGTTGCCGAACTCGATCCAGGTGTTCAGCGTCGTCTGGCCGCTCGCGCGCGCCGCCACCGCGCTGGCCTGGGTGCACTTGGGCCAGTCGGGGCAGCCGAGGCCGGACGACGACAGCCGCACCGCCGCCCCAGTCGAGATGACGAGCGCGTTGGCCAGCAGCGATGCGAGCGCCCAGCCGCGCAGCGCCCGCGGCGCTGGCCGCCATACCAGGCTGGTCAATGTCCTGAGCACGGGCATCATGCTAACGCTCCGTTCCGGTGAGGCGGGCGGTACTGACTGGACCCGCGAGGCGGGCGGTGCTGGCCGCCCCGGCCGAGGCGGCGACGACGCAGCCGATCCCGGCCCACTCAGGCGCCGGCAGTCGCTGGCCGAGCACGATGAGCCCGATCAGCGCGGCCACGGCGGGCTGAACCGACATCCACACGCCGAACAGGCTGGTCGGGATCCGCCGCAGCGCCTCGAGCTCGAGCCAGTAGGGGATGACCGACGACAGCAGGCCGATGGCCGCCCCCGCGGCCAGCACCGACGGGCGGAACATGGCCGGCAGGCCCGACCGCCAGCCCGGGCCCGGTGACCGCCACGGCGGCCACGCACATGGCGATGACCAGCCCGGACGCGCCCGGCAGGCGCTGGCCGGCCGACTTCGAGCCGAGGATGTAGCCCGCCCAGGCGGCGCCGGCGGCGGCCGCCCAGGCGATCCCGGCCCAGTTCAGCCGGGTCCCGCCGACGGTGCCGGCCAGCAGCACCACCCCGGCCGCGGCCAGCGCCGCGTAGCCGAGGCCGGCCGTCCGGTGGCGGCTGCCGCGCAGGGTGCCGGCGACGGTGACCGACAGCGGGCCGAGGAACTCGATGGTGACCGCGATCCCCAGCGGCACCCGCGCGAACGCCTGGTAGATCGCGAAATTCATGAAACCGAGGGTGATGCCGAACGCGAGCGTGAGACCCGCGTCCCGCCAGGCGCGCCGTTCGGCCAGCCCGGCGACCGCCCGGGCGGCGCCCCGGCCTGCCACGATGAGCAGGATCAGCGCCGCCGCCCAGAGCCGCAAGGTGGTGACCGCGGCCGGGGGCAGCTGGCTGAACAGCCGGGCGGCCAGGCCCGCGCCGGACTGCACCGACACCGCGCCCGCGAAGACAAGCCCGGCGGGCAGCGCGGCCGGGGCCCGCCCGGCCCGCCGGCCGGGCGCCGCCGGACCCCCGCCCTGGTAGCCCCCGCCCTGGTAGCCGCCACCGCGGGTGACGGTCATTCCCACCGGAAGAAGCGGGCGGCGGCCGCGATGCCGACGACTGCCCACACCGCCAGCGTAAGCGCGTCCCGGGCGGGGAAGATGGCCGCGTGCGCGAGCACGTCGCGCAGGCCGGTCGACAGGGCCCCGGTCGGCAGCAGCTCCAGCAGTGAGCGGGCGGCAGGCGGGAACTTGGTGAGCGGGAAGACCACCCCGCCCACCCCGAGCAGCACCACGTAGATGAGGTTGGCCCCGGCCAGCGTCGCCTCGGCCCGAAGGGTACCCGCCAGCAGCAGCGCGAAGCCGCTGAAGGCGGCCGTCCCCAGCAGCACCAGCAGCGGCACGACGACGACGGCGGCGGGCGAGGCGTCCGGGGACCAGCCCAGGGCCAGCGCCACCAGGGCGATGATGGCCGCCTGGACCAGCTCGACGCCGATCACGGTGACGGTCTTGGCGGCGATCAGCCCGGTTCGCGACAGCGGGGTCGCGCCGAGCCGCTTCAGCACCCCGTAACGGCGCTCGAACCCGGTCGCGATCGCCTGGCTGGTGAACGCGGTGGACATGACCGCGAGGGCAATCACGCCCGGGGCCAGGAAGTCGATGCGGGTGTAGCCGCCGCCAAAGTCAATCAGCGGCTCGAGGCTGAACGCGGCCAGCAGCAGCAGCGGGATGATCAGGGTGAGGGTCAGCTGCTCGCCGTTGCGCAGCAGCTGCCGGGTCTCCTGGGCCGCCTGGGCGGCGACCATCCGGCCCAGCGGGGCCGCCCCCGGCGCGGGCGACCAGATGCCCGGCGCGGGCGACGAGATGCCCGGCCGGGGAATCGGCTGGCTCGTCAAGCCCTCAGGTCCTTTCCGGTCAGCTCGAGGAAGACGTCCTCGAGCGTGCGCGACTCGATCTGCAGCTTGCTCGGCAGCACGCCGCGGTCCGCGCACCAGGCGGTGACGGCGGCCAGCAGGGCGGGCTGGACGGCGCCGCCGGGCACCTCGATGAGGTAGTGGCCGGCCGGCGACTCCTTGGCCGCGCTGTCCGGCGGCAGCGCCGCCAGCAGGCTGTCGGTGTCGAGGGCGGGCTCGGCCCGGAACCGCAGCTGCCCGGCCGATCCGGTCAGCTCGGCCGGGGAACCGCTGGCGACCGGGCGGCCGTGGTCGATGATGACCACATGGTCGGCCAGCCGTTCCGCTTCCTCCATGAAGTGCGTGGTGAGGATGACGCCGACCCCGTCGGCCCGCAGCGCTGTCACCAGGTCCCAGGTTGCGTGGCGGGCCTGGGGGTCCATGCCCGCCGTCGGCTCGTCGAGGAAGAGCAGCTCGGGGCGGCCGAGCAGGGCGGCGGCGAGGGACAGGCGCTGCTGCTGGCCGCCCGACAGCCGCTTGTACGGGGTCTTCGCCTGAGCGGACAGCCCGGTGATGTCAAGGAGCCACGCCGGGTCGTGTGGTTTCACATGGAACCGGGCCAGCGTCCGCAGGTACTCCCCGGCCGGCACCGCGGGCGGGATGCCGCCCGCCTGGAGCATCACGCCGACCCGGGGTTTGAGGGCGGCGGCGTCGTGGTCCGGGTCGAGCCCGAGGACCCGCACGGTGCCGCCGTCGGCCTTCCGGTAGCCTTCGCACACCTCGATCGTGGTGGTCTTGCCCGCGCCGTTCGGCCCGAGGATCGCGGTGACCTCGTCCCGGCCCGCGGTGAGGCTCAGCCCGTCGACCGCGGTCGCCGGCCCGTACCGCTTGACCAAGCCGGAAATCTCGACGGCGGGGGTAGTGCTCACGCACGCAGTCTAAAGGCCGCGGTTGCCTGGCGTGCGGCGCGGGTCCGACAATATGTAGTAGATTATGCGCCCGCCGGCTCCGGCCGGACGGGCCCAGTGCCGCGATAACAGCAAGAAACGCGGTGTCGCCGATGCCCACCGTTCCTGGCCTCGGGATCAGGCTCCAGGCGGGGCAGCCGGGCCCGGGCAGGCGCGGCTGGCCGCCTTGCGGGCCGCCTTGGCGGCGGCCCGCTTGATGCGGCGGCGCTTGAACTGGCCGCCCTCGGACGGCCAGTCCGGGCCGCTGGGCCAGCTGCCCACCGCTCGCGGCGCGGCCGTGTGCGGGTTACGGTGGCGGGACATGAACCGCTCGAATCGGGTCGCCCCTGCCAGCTCCACCCGGGCCGACTTGAGCTGGGCCTGGCAGGGCGCTGTCAGCTGCGCCCGCTCCAGCTGGCCGCACCGGCCACCGGTGACCACCTCGCCCGCCACGACGGCGGCGCTGGCCGGGGTGGGGACGATCTCCAGCCACGACAGCTGCTGGGTGCGCAGGTAGACCGGGGGCATCCCGTAGACCGTCTCGATCGCCTCGACGACCGAGGTGCAGGAGCCGGTGTTGCCGTAGAACCCGTCGCCGTGGGCGTGCAGTTCCGGGTGATGGGTGTGCCCGGACAGGTAGCCGGTGTAGCCGTCGGCGATCAGCGCGTCGGCCCGTTCCCGCGCGGCCGAGTTCTGGCTGTAGCCCCGCCCGGCCAGCGCCAGCCCGCTCAGCGATACCCACGCGCGGCGCGCCACGATGCCGATGACCAGCGCGATGATCGCGATGTCGACCAGCGCCGCGTAGCCCAGCACCTCGCCGTCGTGCAGCCACCGGCCGGC
This sequence comes from uncultured Actinomycetota bacterium, assembly GCA_963795335.1. Taxonomy (GTDB): domain Bacteria; phylum Actinomycetota; class Actinomycetes; order Streptosporangiales; family Streptosporangiaceae; genus Trebonia. The sequence goes on along the minus strand of CAWCHI010000016.1, from coordinate 397,705 downwards.
GTCCGGGTAGCGGTCGCCGACCCGGCCGACCTGCGGCAGGACCAGGGCGAAGAGCACGATGGGGGCCAGGATCACCCACCACAGGTGGCGGACCAGCTTGCGGTAGACCAGCCGGGAGGCGATAAACGAGGGGAAGTCGGCCGGGTCGGCCATCTCGTGCGCGCCGACGAGCCAGTCCCGCCCGATCCGCTCGAGCTTGGGCATCACCTCGCGCACGATGTGGTGCCCGAGCGGGGTGTCGAGCGGGTTGCGCGGGTCGTGGAAGCAATTGTAGGGGTCGACCTGGTGGCCGTGCTCCACCCGGATCTTGCCCCCGCCCGGCAGCAGCAGGTCGGCTGCCAGGCACAGCTTGGCCCCGGTGGCCTCGCGGACCGCGGTCGCCGCTTTCAGGTCCCAGGCGATGTCGCCGTCGTGGTTGCCGACGGTGTAGACGACCTGGCCGCCGCGCTCGATGACGGTGGCGAGGGCCGCGCACAGGTCGTCGTGCGCCTCAAGCACCTCGGCCGCCGGCGGCCCGGGTTGGCCAGCATCTCGACGATGTCGCCGGCCAGCACGACCGTCAGCGGCGCGCCCTCGGTCTCCAGCCGCCGCGCCAGCACCTCGCAGCTGCGCCCCGACACTGTCGTCCGCTCGGGGGGAAGGTGCAGGTCGCTGATTGCGATCACCGTGCTGTCCGGCGCGACGGGAACGTCAAGCAGGTCGGCGACGTCAGGTCGCGGCGATGCCATCACGATCGTTTCCTTCCCCCGGAGCGCGTCCTTAGCGCGTCCCGGGCGTCGAGTTTGGCACGAAAAGGCCGTCAAACAGTAGCGCTGTTCCCTGCGGCTGACGTCAGCGTTGCCCGAATGGTTCGCCAGCGGTCCCGGCCTCTGCGGTTCAGGTACCACGGGCCCAGCGGTAGTAACGTGACGGCTGTGAGCCGTATCTACCACATCGCCACCCGGGCCGACTGGGAGCGGGCCGTGGCGGTGGGCGCGTACACCACCTCCTCGGTCGGCACCACCCTGGCGGAGGAGGGCTTCATCCACGCCTCCCAGGCCTCGCAGGTGGCCCGGACGGCAAATAAATTCTACCGGGACGTGCCCGGTGACCTGCTGCTCCTCGTGATCGACACGGGCCGCGTGGGGCCGGAGGTGCGCTACGAGGCGGTGCCCGGCGCCGAACTCCCGTTCCCGCACATCTACGGACCACTCAATGTCGACGCGGTGGTCGAGGCCAGGCCGTTCACCCGCGGGCCGGACGGCGAGTTCAGCTTCACCGAGTCCTGACCGGGGCTATCCGCCCCACGTTCCCGGTCCCACGGGGGAGGGCGGAGACCGCGGTCAGGCCGGCGGTTCGATATACCGGCGCTGCTCGAACACCTCGGCCGAGCGCTTGCTGCGGGCGCGCATGTTCATCAGCACCAGCGAGGCGATCAGGCCCGCGGCGCCGCCGATCATCAAGATCACCCCGATCACCTGCAGGTTGATGTTCGCTGGGGACCAGGTGACGGCGAAGCGCAAAATCGCGCCCGCCAGGACGAGGAAGACGCTGACGCCAGCGCTCACGGGTTTTCCTTTCGTCGCATGCAGCGGAAGCCCAGGTGGGCGGTCGAGGTGTCCACCGCCTCGCCCTGGCGGGCGGCCGGTCGGTAGCGCAGGCAGTAGTTGGGCGCGCACAAGTGGGAACCGCCCTTGATCACCCGGCGCGGGATGTGCGCCCCGGGCTGGCCCGGCACCAGGCTGGCCCCGGGCTCGGTCACCCGCGGGTTGCGGGGCACGCAGCAGCCGCCCGCGGGCCGCCCGGCGGTGAAGTAATCGCTGGTCCACTCCCACACGTTGCCGGCCATGTCGGACAGCCCGTAGCCGTTGGGCGGGAAGCTGCCGACCGGCGATGTGCCGCGCTTCCCGGCTGGCTTGAGGTTCTGCCACGGGAACTGGCCCGGCCAGGTGTTGGCCATCACCCGCCCGCGCGGGGCCGGTTCGTCGCCCCAGGTGTAGACGGCGCCGTCGAGGCCGCCGCGGGCGGCGAACTCCCACTCGGCCTCGGTCGGCAACTCCTTGCCGGCCCAGGCCGCGTAGGCGTCGGCGTCCTCGGCTGCCACGTGGGTGACCGGGTGGCGGTCGAGTCCGCCCGTCGTGCTGCCCGGGCCGGCCGGGTGGCGCCAGCTCGCACCCGGCGTGTAGCGCCACCACTGGGAGACGTCCTCCAGGTCGACGGGCCCGCTGGCCGGGAAGAAGACCAGCGAGCCGGGCTGGAGCAGGTCCGGGTCGGCCCCGGGGTACTGGGCGGGATCCAGCGGCCGCTCGGCCACGGTGACGTAACCGGTGGCGGCCACGAACCGGCGGAACTCGGCCACCGTGACCGGGTGGTCGTCGATCCAGAAGCCGTCCACCTCGACCGGCCGGACCGGCGCTTCCTCGGGGTAGAAGTCGGCCGACCCCATCAGGAAGCGGCCCGCCGGGATCCAGGTCATGTTCCTGGTGACGGGCCGCCCGGAACCCTGACCGGCAGGAGCAGCCATGATTACTCCCTGTATTCCAACGTCACGCTAGGTATCAATAGGTACCCAGGGTGATCGTCGGCCCCGCGCGGGCGGCCCGCGTCACCCGTGACGGGTGAACCGGCCCCGTCCGCAGACAGGGGTATCAGGCAAGGGTCAGATGGCAGCGGCCGGGCCCGCGACGGGCAGCACGACGCGCCTGCCACCGCGAGCCCGGCCAGCCAGCCGGGAATGAGCAGAGACTGGTTACCTGATCGGGTTGCGCGGCGTCAGCAGGGCCCAGATGACGAAGGCGCTGAAGGCGATTACCACCACGGACCACACTGGGTAGTACGGCAGGGACACGAAGTACGCCACGATGGCGAGCGACGCGATGATGACGCCGACGATCCGCGCCCACAGATGGCCAGTGAACAGGGCCGCGCCAGCTATGAACACCACGACGCCGATGATCAGGTGCCACCAGCCCCAGGCGACCGCCGACAGGCTGAAGGCGTAGTTGGGCAGCACGACGAAGAACGAGCCCTTGATGATCGCGGCGAGCCCGTAGAAGAAGCCGAGCGCCCCGGAGACCATCATCAGCACGGCGGCCATGATCGTCAGCCCGGCGGCGGCGCCGCTCGGCGGCTCGCTCTCGTCCATGCTGCCCTCGTGACGGCCCGTGTACCGCTGCGAGTCGTCGTAGCCGGGGGCCGGGCGGGGTACGGTGCCGGTCGCCGTCCCGGTCCGCTCGGTGGTGGCCTGGGCCCGGCGGGCGGCGTCGCCCGACGCGGCCCCGGCCGCCATGGCCTGGTCGCCAGGCGGCGTGACCCGGCTGGCCGGTATCGGTCGTGGTAGCGCCGATGTGTGTAGTTCCGCTCTGCGCCGGAGCAGCCTGGGTGGGCCCCGCCGGCTGGACCGGGGTGCCGCCGCTGGGCGGCTGCTGGCCCGTGTTGTCCTGCATGTCGCTCATGACAGGTCTTCCCTCCGCATAGCCGATCCTTCCGTCAGGAAGGACTGCACCAGGATCGTTGCCCCGTCTAAACCGCCTGACGTCGCCCAGAGGGGGTGAAGTTGACCAGGAGGCCCCGGCCCCGGGCGGGCGGGGCCGTCCGGGATCGCCGGCTGGCACGGGCTTGAGTGACGAGATGTAGTCCAGTGATTACTCCGCAAAAAGGTCGGGTACGGATGGGGCTGCGGAGGAGCAGGAGACTTAGTGAAACGATTGACGCAGCTGGAAGCTGTTTCCGGCGGCATCACGATGACCACGGAGCCGGCCATTTTGGCGGGCAAATTCCGCGTGCCCGCGGCCGGGACGGACATCCTGCGCCGGGACCGCCTGACCGCGCTGATCGACCAGGCCGTCGAGCGGCCGGTCACGGTCATCACGGCGCCGCCGGGGGCGGGCAAGACGGTCGCGCTGGCCGGCTGGGCCGCCGCCCGGTCCCGGTCCCGGCGGATCGCCTGGCTGGGCCTGGACGACGGGGACCGCGACCCGGCCCGCTTCTGGGCCTGCATGTCCACCGCGCTGGCGGGTGGCAGCCCGGTCGGGCCGGCGCTGGTGCCGCGCAGCCGCGAGGCGGCCGAGGACATGCCCGCAGACCTGGTCAACGCGGTCCGCAAGCTGCCGGGCTCGCTCGTGCTGGTGCTCGATGACGTGCAGGTGCTGGCGGGGAGCGAGGTGCTGCCCGGACTGGCCCTGCTGATCCACCACGCCCCTGCCACCTTGCGGCTCATCCTGTGCGGGCGGTCGGCCCACGGGCTGCATTTGGCCAAGATGCGGCTCAGCGGAGGGCTGTCGGAACTGCGGGGCAGCGACCTGGCCTGCGCCGGCCAGGAGGCGCAGGCCTATTTCGACCACCTTGGGCTGCCGGCCGACCCGGCCGACCGCGAGTCGCTGCTGAACCAGACCGAGGGCTGGATGGCCGGCTCCCGGCTGGCCGCCCTCATCGCCGCCCGCGACGGCGGGCTCGACGTCGACGCGATCGCGTGCGACCCGGTCGTCGCCGAGTACATGCGGGACGAGGTCCTCGACCGCCAGCCGCTGGCGGTGCGCCGGTTCCTGCGCCGCACCAGCGTCGCCGAACGGGTCCCGGCCGACCTGGCCGACTGGCTGACCGGCGAGCCGGGCGGTGCCCGGGTCCTGGCCCGCCTGCACGCCGACAACGCCCTGGTAACCCGGGACGGCCGGGGCGGTTACCGCTGCCACCCGTTCCTGCGCCAGGTGCTGCTGGGCGAGCTCCGGGCCGAGCTGCCGGACGAGGTGGCCGTCCTGTACGGGCGCGCGGCCCGCTGGAACGCCGGCCAGGGCGACGTCATCGAGGCGATCCGCTGCGTGGCCGAGGCCGGCCAGGCCGAGGAAGGCGAGTGGGAAGCCGCCGCCGGCGTGCTGACCGAGGCCGGGCTGGCCGGGGCACTCACCGACCGGGTGTCGGAGTTCGAGACCGCCCTCGGGCGGCTGCCCGCCCACCTGCGGTCCGACCCGGCCGTCGCGGCCGCGCTCGCCATGGCCCGGCTGTGCCGCGGCGACCCCGACTCAACCGGAGCCTACCTGGGCCTGGCCGAGGCCTCCCTCGGACGGGACGGGCCCGGGCGGGACGGTGGGGTACCCGACCGGCTCGTGATCGAGCTCTGGCTGGCTACCGTGCGGCTGCTGCGGCAGCCCGGCCCGGAGACCATCGCCGCCTGCCTTCCGCTGGCCGAGCGGGCCCGGCTCGCGGCTGGGCGGAAGCCCGAGCACCAGGCGGCCGGCCTGCTGTGGCTGGCGCTGGGATCGGTCCTGCTCCGCCGGGGTGAGCTGGTCACCGCCGGCCACGCGCTGACCGCCGCCCACCATCAGCTGACCGCCGCGGGCGTCAGCGGGCTGGCGATGCGGGCCCGCGGCTGGCTCGCGATCGCGACCGCGCTCAGCGGCGACCTGGTGACCGCGGCCGACCTCGCGGGCCGCCTGTCCGGGGCCGGGCCGGCCCTCCTGCCCGGGCCCGCGGCGCGGCCCGACCTGGCCGCGCTGCCGGGGGCAGCGGCGCTGTCGGACGACCCGGCGGTGCCCCCCGACCCGGCCGCCCGCTGCCTCGCCACCATCGCCGCGGCCCAGGTCGCGCTGGACCGCGACGACCTGGTGGGCGCGACCCGGCTGCTGGACGAGGCCAACCCGGCCGTGGTCACCCCGCTGCCGGGCGAGCCCGACCTGGGAGTGCTGCTGGCCACGGCCAGGGCCCGGGTGGCCCTGGCCGAGGGCGACGTCGAGCGCGCCCGGGACCTGGCCCTGCTGGTACGGGACAAGTTCCAGACCGACGGCCCGCTGCTGTCGGTCCTCGAGTTCGACGCCGCCCTGAGAGCGGGCGACCTGGCCGTTGCCGCCGCCGCCCTGCTGCCCGCGCCAAACGGTCCTGGCGGTCCCGGCGCCCGCCCGGACCAGAGCGCCGCGCGGGCACGGCTGCTGCTGGCCGAGGGCGAGCCCGCCGCCGCCCTGGCCCTTGCCCTCGACGCCGCCCGCGAGGTCGGCGCGGACGGCGCGGACCCGGGGACAGAGGGCGACGACAGCGAGCGCCCGCCGCCGACCCGCCGGGACCGGGTCACCGCGCTGCTCACCGCGATGATCGCGGCCCGGCGGAGCGGGACCGACGGGGAAGCGGCGCGGCACCTGGAGGAGGCGCTCGCGCTGGCCGAGCCGCAGGACCTGTACCGCCCGCTCCTGGACGCGGGCGGGGCCGTCCACTCGGCCATCGCGCTGCTGGTGGCGCCGGCCAGCCCGGTCGCCGGGTTCGCGGCCCGGGTGCACGAGCGGTTCGTCACCCAGCCGTCCTCCCGCGCCGCCGGCAGCGGGGCGGCCGCCTCCGAGGTCACCGCCCTGACCGCGAGTGAGCTGGCGGTGCTGCGCTTGCTGCGCTCCTACATGAGCAACCAGGACATCGCCGACACCCTGTTCCTGTCGGTCAACACGGTCAAGACCCACCTGCGGTCGGTCTACTACAAGCTCGGCGTGTCCTCGCGGCGCGAGGCGGTCGAGCGCGGCGTCCGGCTCCGCATCCTGTGACCGCGCCTCACCCGCCGCTTTCCCAGTGCCCAGGCCCCGTGTTCACCCGCAACGGGTGATGGGACGGGACGAGGATCGGGCAATTCTCGCGTTGACGGGCGGCGCCGGTGACGGACGCCTCGGGCCCGTGCGGTCCCGCCCGCGGGCCGCCACCATCACGACGTCCGGAGGACACGATGTCATCGCTGACCGTATGGAAGTTCAACTCGCCCTTCGGGGCCGAATCGGCCCTGGCCAAGCTGGGCGAACTGCAAACCCAGCAGCTCATCTCGGTGCAGGACGCGGCCGTGGTCAGCTGGGAGGCAGGCGCCAAGAAGCCGAAGACCCGCCAGCTGCACGACCACCGCGTAGGCGGCGCGCTCGGCGGCGGCTTCTGGGGCCTGCTGTTCGGCCTGATCTTCTTCGTCCCGTTCCTCGGCCTGGCGATCGGCGCCGCCTCGGGCGCGCTGTTCGGCTCGCTGGCGGACGCGGGCATCAGCGAATCGTTCATCAAGTCGGTCCGTGACCAGGTCACGCCGGGGACTTCGGCCCTGTTCCTGCTCAGCTCGGACGCGGTCATCGACCGGGTGAAGGCCGAGTTCCCGGTCGGCGACGCCGAGCTGATCAGCACGAACCTGTCGGCCGAGCAGGAAGCCAAGCTCCGCGAGGCTTTCGTCGAAGAAGACTGACCGGGACGGCCGCGGCGAGGGCTGAACGTTGGCAACAGAAGATCGCGAGCCCGGCACGGTCGCCGGGCAGGCGCCGGCCGAAGTACCGGGGGCCAGGCGCCCGGCGCCGGCCGAGGGGCCCGGGACGCCGCTCGGGCCCGCGGGCGACACAGTGCCCGCGGCCACCGAAGACCTCGACGAGCACGCCGAGCTTGAGCGGCTCCGGGCGGAGGTCCCCGAGCTGCGCGCTTCGGCGCGCGACAGCGGCGGCGGACCGGGCGGGGAGCCCGCCCGGCACCGCCGCGGCCGCTGGCGCACGCCAGTGGCCGCCGTCGCCATCGTGCTCGGCTGCATCCTCGCCCCGGTGTCGGTCCTCGGGGTGTGGGCGGCCAACCAGGTGTCCAACACCGACCGCTACGTCGCCAACATGGCCCCGCTGATCCACGAGCCGGCTATCCAGAACGCGCTGAGCGCGCGGATTACCGACGCGATCACCAGCCGGGTCAACGTGCAGGCGCTCGTCACGCAGGCGTCGGGCCAGCTGGCAGGCGACCGCCTGCCGAGGGTGTCGGCGCTGCTGCGGAACTTTTCCGGACCTATCGCCAGCGCGGTCAACGGCCTGATCGCCACCACCGTGGCGCGGGCAGTCGCCAGCCCGGCCGCGGCGACGCTGTGGGATCAGGCCAACCGGGCCGCGCACACGGGAGTCGTCAAGGTGCTGTCCGGCCAGGGCAACGGCAGCCTCACCGTCGTGAACGGAGAGGTGGTACTGAACCTCGGGCCGCTGATCACCCAGGTGAAGCAGCAGCTGGTCGCCCACGGGCTGACCATCGCGAACAACATCCCTTCCGTCAACCCGACGTTCCCGCTCTTCGCGGCGCCGAACCTGTCCAAGGCGCAGACTGGCTACCGCCTGCTGCTGACGCTGAAGTGGGTGCTGCCGTTCCTGTCGCTGGTCCTGCTCGCCGTGGGCGTGTACATCGGCCGTAACCGCAGGCGCTGGCTGATCGGCGCCGCACTCGGCGTCTCCGGCTCCATGCTGGTGCTGGCCATCGCCCTGCTGATCGCGCGGGCCATCTACCTCAACAGCGTGCCGCAGACGGTGCTGCCAAGCGATGCCGCCGCTGTCCTGTACGACACGCTGGTCCGTTTCATCCGGCAGGGCCTGCGGGTGCTGCTCGTGGCGGGCCTCGTGGTGGCCGCGGGCGCCTTCCTCACGGGTCCGTCGTCCGCCGCGACGGGGACCAGGCGCGCGGTCCGGGGTGGCATCGGCTGGCTGCGCGACCGCGGGGCGCGAGCCGGGCTGCGCACTGGTCCGGCCGGCGCGTGGACGGCCGCGCACATCCGGCTGCTGCGCATCGCCGCCGTCGGCGTGGCGGTCCTGGTCTTCATCTTCTGGGGACAGCCGACGGCGGTTTTCGTCATCGTCTTGACGCTGCTGCTGCTGGTGGTACTCGGCCTGATCGAGTTGCTCGGCGGTGGTGCGCGGCCAGCCGAGAGGCCAGCCGTGGCCGGCAAGTAAGGGGGGGCGGTGCTCGCCGAGGTTACCGGGTTCGCGCTGCTTGCCGCCGTCTCGCCGACGGCGCTCCTGGTCATGGCGGTCTTCCTGAGCTCGGACAACCCCCGCCGGATGGCGCTGATGTACGTGGCCGGGGCCGCCGGGATGACGGTCGCGATGGCGATCACGGTGCTGCTCATCCTGCGGGCAACGCACTTGAACGACGCCCGCCATCACGACCCGCGCTACGCGCTGCGGTTCGCGCTCGGCCTGATCGCCCTGCTGACGGGGATGGTGCTGCTGATCGGGCGCCGCCGCCACGCCCGCCGGGGCGGGGGCGCCGCCAGCAGCAAGGAGAAACGGCCGGGCCTCATCGGCCGGATGACCGCCCACCCACGGCCGTGGACCGCCTTCCTGGCGGGCGTGCTGCTGTTCTCCCCGTCGGCCATGTTCGTCGCCGCCGTCCAGGTTGTCGCCACCGCTAATGCGGACGTGCCGATCACGGTGGCAGCGCTGGTGATAGTGATCGTGCTGACCGTGCTCACGGCGTGGGCGCCGCTGGTGGCCTACCTGGCCGCGCCTGACGCGACCACCCGGGCGCTGCGCAACGCCAACGGCTGGCTCCGGGCTCACAGCCGCACGCTGGTGAGCGGTGCCCTCACCGTGGGCGGCGTGGCGCTGGTGATCAACGGCGCGCTCGGGCTGTGGGAGTAACGGGCCAGCCAGCGCCGCTGGGGGCGGGCCTGACGCCCGCGTCACCTGCGGCGGCTGATGTTCGTGATTTAAGTCACGCCCGCGTGCCCTAATACTTGCGGCGCCCCCCTCATTTAGGGCACACTGGTGTTGTGAAAAGTGTGGAAGCGGCGACGCCAGCGGTGGCGGCCCAGGGCAACAGGCAGGCGGGTGAAGGGGCCGGCACGCGCGGCCAGGTCGCCCGGCTGATCCTCGAGCTCGGCCCGTGCACCGCGGCGACCCTCGGCGGCCGCCTCGGGCTGACGCCCGCGGCCATCCGCCGCCACCTGGACAACCTGATCGCCGATGGCCTGATCGAGACGCGCACCGCCCGCACCTACGGCAACCGGGGGCGGGGCCGGCCGGCCAAGGTCTTCGTCATCACTGACGCCGGCCGCAGCGCTTTCGAGCACGCTTACGACGACCTGGCGACCAGTGCCCTGCGGTTCCTGGAACGGGCGTACGGCCCGCGGGCTGTGGCCGACTTCGCCCGGCAGCAGATAGCCGAGACCGAGCGGCGCTACGCGCCGGTCGTCGCCCAGGCGGGCGACCTCCGCTCGCGGGTGCAAGCGCTGGCCGGCGCCTTGTCGGCCGACGGCTATGCCGCCGCCGCGGGGCCCCTGCCCGGCCAAGCACAGCCCGCGGTGCCGGCGCCCGGTAACGGCAGCACCGTTTCCGGTGTTATACCGACGGGTCAGCAGATTTGCCAGCACCACTGCCCGGTCGCCCACGTGGCGGCCGAGTTCCCGCAGCTGTGCGAGGCGGAGACCGAGGCGTTCGGCCGCCTGCTCGACGCCCCGGTGCGCCGCCTGGCGACGATCGCGCACGGCGACGGGATCTGCACCACGCACGTGACTTGCACCGAACGTGACACGACACGCAACGCAACGAGTCCGGAGGGCTCTGACATATGACGACCACCGCGAATGACCAGCTCGAAGGGCTGGGCACCTACAAGTTCGGCTGGGCCGACTCCGACGTGGCCGGGGCCTCGGCCAAGCGCGGCCTGTCCGAAGCTGTGGTCCGCGACATCTCCGGCCGTAAAAACGAGCCCGAGTGGATGCTGGAGAACCGGCTCAAGGGCCTGAAGTACTTCGGCCGCAAGCCGATGCCGAACTGGGGCTCTGACCTGTCCGGCATCGACTTCGACAACATCAAGTACTTCGTCCGCTCGACCGAGAAGCAGGCCGAGTCCTGGGACGACCTCCCGGCCGACATCAAGGCGACCTACGACAAGCTCGGCATCCCGGAGGCGGAGAAGCAGCGCCTGATCTCCGGCGTCGCCGCCCAGTACGAGTCCGAGGTCGTCTACCACAAGATCCGCGAGGACCTGGAGGAGAAGGGTGTCATCTTCCTCGACACCGACTCCGCCCTCAAGGAGCACCCGGACCTGTTCCGGGAGTACTACGGCACGGTGATCCCCGCCGGCGACAACAAGTTCGCCGCGCTGAACACCGCCACCTGGTCCGGCGGCTCCTTCATCTACGTGCCGAAGGGCGTGCACGTCGACATCCCGCTGCAGGCCTACTTCCGGATCAACACCGAGAACATGGGCCAGTTCGAGCGCACGCTGATCATCGTCGACGAGGGTGCCTACGTGCACTACGTCGAGGGCTGTACCGCGCCGATCTACAAGAGCGACAGCCTGCACTCGGCCGTGGTGGAGATCATCGTCAAGAAGGACGCCCGCTGCCGTTACACGACCATCCAGAACTGGTCCAACAACGTCTACAACCTGGTCACCAAGCGCGCGGTCGCCTACCAGGGCGCGACGATGGAGTGGATCGACGGCAACATCGGCTCCAAGGTCACCATGAAGTACCCGGCTGTCTACCTGATGGGCGAGCACGCCAAGGGCGAGACGCTGAGCGTCGCCTTCGCGGGCGAGGGCCAGCACCAGGACGCCGGGGCCAAGATGGTGCACTGCGCGCCGAACACCAGCTCCACCATCGTGTCCAAGTCGGTCGCCCGCGGCGGCGGCCGCACGAGCTACCGCGGCCTGATCAACGTGCAGGAAGGCGCCACGCACTCCAAGTCCACGGTCAAGTGCGACGCGCTGCTGATCGACTCGATCAGCCGCTCGGACACCTACCCGTACAACGACGTGCGTGAGGACGACGTGGAGATGGGCCACGAGGCTACCGTCTCCAAGATCTCCGAGGACCAGCTGTTCTACCTGATGTCCCGGGGCATGACCGAGGACGAGGCGATGGCGATGATCGTCCGCGGCTTCGTCGAGCCGATCGCCCGCGAGCTCCCGATGGAGTATGCGCTCGAGCTCAACCGGCTGATTGAGCTGCAGATGGAAGGAGCCGTCGGTTAATGAGCGCCTCAGTCTCGCCGGAGGCGACGATGCCGTCGCTGGCCGGCGCGGTCGAGACTGCCCCAGTCTCCAGCCTGCACGCGTCCGGGTCGGTTAACCCGGACGACTTCTCCGTGCCGACCGGCCGCGAGGAGGAGTGGCGGTTCACCCCGCTGAACCGGCTGCGCGCCCTGCATAAGGATGCCGCCTTCACCGGGACCGTCTCGGTCGAGGTGGAGGCCGCGCCGGAAGTCACGGTGGACAAGCTCGACCTGTCGCAGCGGGGGCGGCTGGCACCGTCCGTCCTCCCGTTCCTGCCGATGGACCGGGTCAGCGCCCGGGCTCACGCCGCCGCGGTCAGCGCCACCGTCATCTCGGTGCCCCAGGAGGCGGCCGCCTCGGCGCCGACCTATGTCCGGGTCACCGGGAACGGCACCGCCGAGGCGGCGGCCGGGCACCTGGTCATCGACGTGCAGCCGTACGGCCGGGCGACGGTCGTCATCGACCAGACCGGGTCCGCCACCTACGCCGACAACGTGGAGATTCACGTCGCCGACGGTGGCGACCTCACCGTCGTCGCCTTCGCCGACTGGGCTGACGACACCGTCCAGGTCACGCACCACGTCGCCACCCTGGGCAAGGACGCGCACTTCCGGCACTTCGCGGTGACCCTCGGCGGCAGCGTGGTCCGGCTGTCGCCGACCGTCCGCTACGCCGCCCCTGGCGGCGACGCCGAACTGTTCGGCATTACCTTCGCCGACGCGGGCCAGCACCTGGAGGCCCGGCTGTTCGTCGACCACGACACGCCCAACTGCCGCAGCCGCGTCGGTTACAAGGGCGCCCTGTCGGGCGAGGGCGCGCGCACCGTGTGGATCGGCGACGTGCTGATCCGGCCGCAGGCCACCGGCACCGACACCTACGAGTACAACCGGAACCTGGTGCTCACCGACGGCGCGCACGCCGACTCGGTGCCGAACCTGGAGATCTTGACCGGTGAGGTCGTCGGCGCCGGGCACGCCTCCACCAGCGGCCGCCTCGACGACGAGCACCTGTTCTACCTGCAGGCCCGCGGCATCCCGTTCGAGGAGGCCCGCCGCCTGGTGATCCGCGGCTTCTTCGGTGAACTGGTCGGCCGCATCGGCGTACCGGAGCTCGAAGGGCGCATCACCACGTCGATCGAGTCCGAACTGTCCGCCCGGGCCGGTGAGCGGGAGGCTCAGTCATGAGCGAGCCGGAGGCAGCCGCCTACGTTCGGGCGTGCGCTCTTTCCGACCTGCGGGACGGCGAGCCGGTCAGCGTGGTCCTCGGGGGCGACGAGATCGCCGTGGTGCAGACCAAGGGCGAGGTCTTCGCCATCCGCGACTGGTGCTCGCACGCGGCCGTGCCGCTGTCGGAGGGCGAGGTCGACGGCTACACCATCGAGTGCTGGCTGCACGGGTCCTGCTTCGACCTGCGCAGCGGCCAGCCGACCTCGATGCCCGCCACCGTCCCGGTGCCCGTTTACCCCGTGAAGATCGAGGGCGACGACGTCCTCGTCGCGATAAAGGAGTCCTAGTGTCCACCCTTGAGATCCGCGATCTGCACGCTTCCATCACCGAAGCCGACGGCAGCCTGCGGGAGATCCTGCGCGGCGTCGACCTGCGGGTGGGCGACGACGAGATGCACGCCATCATGGGACCGAACGGCTCCGGCAAGTCCACCCTCGCCTACGCCCTGGCCGGGCACCCGAAGTACACCGTGACGTCCGGCTCGGTCACCCTGGACGGTGAGGACGTCCTGGCCATGTCGGTCGACGCCCGGGCCCGGGCCGGGCTGTTCCTGGCCATGCAGTACCCGGTCGAGGTGCCGGGTGTGTCGGTGTCGAACTTCCTGCGCACCGCGATCACCGCGACCCGGGGCGAGGCGCCCAAGCTGCGCAACTTCGTCAAAGAACTGGGCGGCGCGATGAGCGACCTGGCCATCGACCCGAAGTTCGCCGAGCGCTCGCTCAACGAGGGCTTCTCCGGCGGCGAGAAGAAGCGCCACGAGATCCTCCAGCTCGAACTGCTCGACCCGAAGATCGCGGTGCTCGACGAGACCGACTCCGGCCTCGACGTCGACGCGCTCAAGGTGGTGTCCGAGGGCATCAACCGGTTCCGCGCCAAGCCCGGCCACGGGGTGCTGCTGATCACCCACTACACCCGCATCCTGCGCTACGTGCGGCCCGACTTCGTGCACGTCTTCGTCGGCGGCCGCATCGTCGAAGAGGGCGGCCCGGAACTGGCCGACGTGCTGGAGAACGAGGGCTACGAGCGGTTCACCGCAGCGGCGACGTCATGAGCGAGCCTTGGCTTTCAGGCGAGCGGGGAGGCACAGTATGAGCGACATCAGCTTCGACGTCGAGGCGATCAGGAAGGATTTCCCCATCCTGAGCCGGACCGTGCGGAACGACAAGCCGCTGGTCTACCTTGACTCGGGCGCCACCTCGCAGCATCCGACCTGCGTGCTTGACGCCGAGCGGGACTACTACGAGCGGCACAACGCGGCCGCCCACCGAGGCACCCACCTGCTCGGTGAAGAGGCGACCGAGATCTACGAGGGGACCCGGGCCAAGGTCGCGTCGTTCCTGCACGCCGCCACCCCTGACGAGGTGGTGTTCACCAAATCCGCGACCGAGGCGATCAACCTGGTCGCCTTCGGGCTGGCCTGGTCGCTGCGGCCGGGCGACGAGATCGTCATCTCCGAGATCGAGCACCACGCCAACCTGGTGCCGTGGCAGCAGCTCGCGCTGCGCACCGGCGCCACGCTCAAGTGGTTCTCCGAACTGCCGGACGGGCGCCTCGACATCGACGAGTCGCTGATCACCGACCGGACCAAGATCGTCGCGGTCACCGGCCAGTCCAACGTCACCGGCGTCATCCCCCCGCTGCGCCGGATCGGCGAGCTGGCCCACGCGGCCGGCGCGCTGTTCCTGGTCGACGGGGCCCAGCTGGTGCCGCACCACCCGGTCGACGTGCAGGAGCTGGAGGCCGACTTCCTCGCCTTCTCCGGGCACAAGATGCTCGGCCCGCTCGGGCTCGGCGTGCTCTACGGCAAGTACGCGGCCCTGGACGCGCTGCCGCCGTTCCTCACTGGCGGTTCGATGATCGAGGTCGTCCGGATGGAGGAGACCACGTTCCTCCCGCCGCCGGCCAAGTTCGAGCCCGGTGTGCCGGCGGTGTCGCTGGCGGCCGGCCTCGGCGCGGCGATCGACTACCTGAGCGAGCTCGGCATGGACAACGTCGCCGCCCACGAGCAGTCGCTGACCGAGCACGCCCTGGAGGCCGTGGGCGCGATCGAGGGGGTCCGCATCCTCGGCCCGCTCACCACCGAGAACCGCGGCGGGACGGTCGCGTTCGAGGTCGACGGGGTGCACGCGCACGACGTCGGCCAGGTGCTGGACGAGCTCGGCATCGCGATCAGGACCGGGCATCACTGCGCCTGGCCGCTGCACCGCGCGCTTGGCTGCCAGGCCTCCAACCGGGCCAGCTTCTACCTCTACAACACCCATGACGAGGTCGACGCGCTGGCCGACGGCATCCGCTACACCAAGAAGTTCTTCCGGGTCTGAGGACCGGAAGATCGGCCCGCCTGGCGGCGTTACAGAAGGCACTATGCAGCTTCAGGACATGTACCAGGAGATCATCCTGGACCACTACCGGAACCCGCACCACAAGGGCCTGCGGGATCCTTTCGACGCGCAGGTCTACCACGTGAACCCGACCTGCGGGGACGAGGTCACGCTGCGGGTCGCGCTGAAGCCGGGCGCCGGCGGCGAGGCGGTCGTCGAGGATGTCTCCTTCGACTCCCTCGGCTGCTCGATCAGCCAGGCGAGCGTGTCGGTGATGACCGACCTGGTGATCGGCAAGCCGGTGGGCGAGGCGATGCAGATCGGCGACGCGTTTCTCGAGCTGATGCAGTCCAAGGGCCAGCTCGAGCCGGACGAGGACGTGCTGGAGGACGCGGTCGCGTTCGCGGGCGTGTCCAAGTACCCCGCCCGCATCAAGTGCGCCCTGCTCGGCTGGATGGCCTGGAAGGACGCCACCGCGCAGGCGGTCGCAGCCCACGAGACCGAGGGAACTGAGGGAGAGGCATGACCGAGACACCTGCCCCCGCGACTGGGGGGGTTACCGTGCTGACCGACGAGCAGGTCAACCAGAAGACCGAGGACATTCTCGAGGCGCTGCGCGACGTCGTCGACCCCGAGCTGGGCATCAACGTGGTCGACCTCGGCCTGATCTACGGGGTGCTGCTCGACGGCTCGGACCGCGCCACCATCGACATGACCCTGACCAGCGCCGCCTGCCCGCTCACGGACGTGATCGAGGAGCAGGCGGCCGAGGCGCTCAAGGACACCCTCGAGGACTTCACCATCAACTGGGTATGGATGCCGCCGTGGGGCCCGGAGAGCATCACCGACGACGGCCGCGAGCAGCTGCGGGCGCTCGGCTTCAATATCTGAAATATCTGACCCCTGGTCCCTGGCAGGCTGAATTGAACCCCCGGCCGCGTCAGCCGCGGTGGTAGAACGGGCGTGCGTTGCGCGCGATCCAGTCGGCGATCGGGTCGGCCGGGGCCGTCGTCTGCGCCGCGTGGCGGGGCGCGTACGGCGCCTCCGGGTGCGGCTCACCCGGGAAGGTGACGTCGACCGGGAACGGGACGTGCAGCGGCACCGCCGCGGCCGCGTGCTCCACTGCCCGGGCGGCCGCCGCGCGAGCGCCCTCGCTGCCCGGGTCGTCCAGGATGACGGCGATGACCAGGCCCTCGCCCCGGCCGGGGACCGACAGCCACGCCCGGGTCGCCTGCCTGACGGCCGGCACCGCGCCGAGCGTCGCCTGCGCCTCCGCCAGCAGGGTGACCGGCTCGGCCGGCGGCTGCCCGATCAGGAAACGGACGCCGGTCGGCGCGACCAGGTGCTGCATCGCCAGCCCGCGCCGGGGCAGCCCGCTGTCGGCCGCCACGGCCGCCGGCGGGCTGAGCCGGGCCAGGTAAGGGACCGACTCCGGGGGCAGCGGGAGCCCGGGCGCGCTGCCCGGGTTGAGCGCAAGCCCGAGCCCGGCCGGCAGCCGCCGGGCGAGCCCGATCGCGGGCAGGACGACGTGCGGGACCACCGGGGGCTCGCCCGGGCGCTGCCACGGCAGGCGGGCGGCAGGGAGCGGGTCGCCCGCCCGCACCGCCGTGCCCGCCTGCAGGGCCCACGCGGTCAGCCGCTGGACCGAGGTGAAGCCGGGCACGTAGTCGCCGCCCTGGTAGCCGACCAGTGGCAGCCGGACCGCTGTCCCGTCGGTGAAGGGCCGCTGCCGGGCCGGCAGCGGCACCCACAGCCGGCTCGCGGCCAGCTCGGCCAGCAGCCAGGGCAGCTCGCCCGGGTCGCGGGTGGCGGTGGCGAGCGCCCGCTCGATCACCTCGCACGAGGAGTAACCCCCGTCCCGGGCATTGCGCGTTCCGCCCCAGGCGACGGCGCCAGGGCGGATGATGGTGCCACCGTAGGCCATGGCCTGAAGCGGAACAATATCGTGAAGAGGCTGCGCGGGGGTAACGCTGCCCGGACCGTCGCCTGGATCGATCGGGAGCATAGAACTTCCTCGTTGGGTTGTTGTGCCCGTTTGGTCGTGTGGAGTTGTGGCAGCTAAAACAATTCGCTGACTTTGAGTAAACATGATGGGGCAGTCTGTAGTGAAGAACGTCACGGGCAGTGATGTCAAGTGGCTCGACGTGCCAGCGATGAGGTTCGTCCGCTGGATCGCCGGCTTCGCCGTCCGGCACGGTGCTCCCGCCGCCGACGCGCCCGGGGACTCCCTGGCGGCCGTCGTCGCCCCCGGCCGGGTCACGTTCACCGCCCCGGACGGCGCCGCCGCGCAGTGCCACCCGCCGTTCGCCGAGTCGTTCACCGTCCCCGGCGGCGACGGAGGCGAGCGGCCGGGCCCGGCCGCCCTGGCCGCCGCGATCGCCGCCCACGCGTCCGCCCCCCGGGTGACCGGGGTGCTGCTGATCCGGCTGGGCGGCTACGCGGCCGGCGTGTTCACCGGCTACCCGCCCACGCTGGCCGACGCCAAGACCGGGTCGCGCCCGGTCCACGGCCGCAGCGCGGCGGGCGGCTGGTCGCAGCAGCGCTTCGCCCGCCGCCGGGAAAAGCAGGCGGGGGAGGCGGTGCGGGCGGCGGCGGACGCCGCCGTCCTGGTGTTCGGGCGCTGGTCGGGGGCGCCGCTGCAGGCGGTCGTGCTCGGCGGTGACAAGCGGGCGGCAGCCGAGCTCGACGGCGACCCGCGGCTGGCCCCGTACCTGGCCCGGGCGACCGGGCGCTTCATCACTGTCCCCGACCCGAGGCGCAGCGTGCTGGAGGCCAGCCCGGCCCAGTTCGCCGCCGTGCGCATCATGCTTTCCGAGCCCGCGGCCTGATCCGGTATTCTTAGGCATCATGATCGTTGCCAGTGGCATTGAGCTGCGTGCTGGTGCCCGGCTCCTGCTGGCAGACGCGTCCTTCCAGGTGGCCGAGGGAGACCGGATCGGCTTGGTCGGGCGCAACGGCGCCGGCAAGACCACCCTCGCCAAGGTGCTGTCGGGCGCCGCGCTGCCCGCGGCGGGCACCGTGCGGAGCTCGCGGCGCCGTCGGCTACCTGCCGCAGGACCCGCGCACCGGCGACCTCGAGGTGCTCGCGCTCGACCGCATCCTGTCCGCCCGCGGCCTCGACGAGGTGCTGAGCGGGATGCGCCGGGCCGAGGCGATGATGTCCGATCCCGACCCGGCCAAGGCGGAGAAGGCGATCCGCCGCTACGGGGCCCTGAGTGACCGGCTCGCAGTCCTCGGCGGCTACGCGGCCGAGTCGGAGGCGGCGTCGATGGCCGCCTCGCTCGGGCTGCCCGACCGCGTGCTGCGGCAGCCGCTGCACACGCTGTCCGGCGGCCAGCGCCGGCGGGTGGAGCTGGCCCGCATCCTGTTCTCCGACGCGCAGACGCTGCTGCTCGACGAGCCGACCAACCACCTGGACGCCGACTCCATCATCTGGCTGCGCGACCACCTGAAGACCTACCGCGGCGGGCTGCTGGTCATCAGCCACGACGTCGACCTGGTCGAGCAGGTCGTCAACAAGGTCTTCTACCTCGACGCCAACCGCTCGGTGCTGGACATCTACAACGTCGGCTGGAAGGCGTACCTGGCCCAGCGCGAGGCCGACGAGCGGCGCCGCAAGCGCGAGCGGGCCAACGCCGAGCGGCAGGCCTCCGCCCTGCAGCTGCAGGCGGCCAAGCTGGGGGCCAAGGCGACCAAGGCCAAGGCGGCGCAGAACATGGCCCGCCGGGCCGAGCGGCTGCTCGACGGCCTGGAAGGCGAGCGCCAGGGCGACCGGGTGGCCAAGCTGCGCTTCCCCGAGCCCGCCCCGTGCGGCAAGACCCCGCTCACCGCCTCCGGGCTGTCGAAGTCCTACGGCTCGCTCGAGGTGTTCACCGACGTGGACCTGGCCATCGACCGGGGCAGCCGGGTCGTCGTGCTCGGGCTCAACGGCGCGGGCAAGACCACCCTGCTGCGGCTGCTGGCGGGGGTGGAGAAGCCGGACACCGGAATCGTCAACCCCGGCCACGGGCTCCGGCTCGGCTATTACGCCCAGGAGCACGAGACCCTCGATACCGGGCGCTCGCTGCATCGAGAACATGCGCACCGCCGCCCCCGAACTGACCGACACCGACCAGCGCAAAGTCCTCGGCTCGTTCCTGTTCTCCGGCGACGACGTCGATAAGCCGGTCGGCGTCCTTTCCGGCGGTGAGAAAACGCGTCTCGCGCTCGCCCTGCTCGTCGTGTCCGGCGCCAATGTCCTGCTGCTGGACGAGCCGACGAACAACCTCGACCCGGCCAGCCGGGAAGAGATCCTGGCCGCCCTGGCCGCTTACGCCGGCGCCATCGTGCTGGTCACCCACGATGAGGGCGCGGTCGACGCGCTTTCACCGGAGCGGGTCATCGTGCTGCCCGAGGGAACCGAGGACACCTGGTCGGCCGATTTCGCCGAGCTGGTCGCACTCGCCTGACCTTGCCGCCGGTCACTGTTGATGCCCGCTATCGGGTGGTCAACGGCGCCCCGATGAGTGATCATTGCGTTAGGGGAAGTCACGCAGTGAGTGCTTGACCTTACGGGAGGTAAAGGTGGCCGAGACCCTGAGGAAAGGCACCCGGGTCACCGGGGCGGACCGCAGCAAGCTGGCGGCCGACCTGAAGAACCGCTACGACGCGGGCGAGTCGATCCGGTCCCTGGCGACCTCGACCGGCCGCTCGTACGGGTTTATCCACCGCATCTTGACCGAGAACGGCGTGAGCCTGCGCGGCCGGGGGGGTGCCACCCGGAAGTAGCGCCGCCGCGGCCACGCGTTCGCCCGGCGGGAAACCGGGCCGAGCCGGTGGCCGCCCCGAACTAGCATGTCCAGCGTGATGATGCGTGGCGGTCCCGGGGGCTCCCCGATGGGAATGGTGCGCGGGTTCCGCATGGACCCGTCCGTCACCAAGCAGAAGCTCAGGCCGGGGACGATCAAGCGGATCGTCGGTTACGCCAGGCCGTACCGCTGGCAGCTCGCCTTGTTCTTGCTGTGCACGGCGCTGGATGCCGTCCTCACCGTGGTCAACCCGCTGCTGCTGCGCGCGCTCATCGACCGCGGCATCGTGGGCAAGAACGAGGGCCTCATTCTCGCGATCGCGCTGACGGTGGCCGGGGTCGGCGTGTTCGATGCGCTCCTCGGCGTGGCCAACCGCTACTTCTCGTCCCGGATCGGCGAGAGCGTGATCTATGACCTGCGCACCCAGGTATTCGACCATGTGCAGCGGCAGCCGCTGGCTTTTTTCACCCGCGCCCAGACTGGCTCGCTGGTCAGCCGCCTCGATGGCGACGTGGTCGGCGCCCAGACGGCGATCGTCGGGGTGCTGTCGAGCGTGCTGTCCAACGTGCTGTCGCTGATCGTCATTTTGGTCACCTTGTTCTACCTGTCCTGGCTGGTCAGCCTCATCGGCCTGCTGCTGATCCCGCTGTTCATCATCCCGGCCCGCCTGGTCGGGCGCAGGCTGCAGCGTCTGTCGCGCGAGTCGATGCAGCTCAACGCGGAGATGGGCAGCACCATGACCGAGCGGTTCAACGTGGCCGGGGCGATGCTGGCCAAGCTCTACGGCCGCCCAAGGGATGAGTCCCGGCTGTTCGCGGCCAACGCGCTCAAGGTCCGCGACATCGGCGTCAAGCGGGACATGTACGGGTCGGTCTTCATGATCGCCATCACCTTGATGGCGGCGCTGTTCACCGCGGTGGTCTACGGGGTCGGCGGCAACCTGGTCGTCCGCGGCACGTTCGAGTTCGGCACCCTGGTCGCGCTGGCCCAGCTGCTCACCCGGGTCTACGGGCCGATCGGGTCGCTGTCCAACGTGCAGGTGCAGGTGATGACGGCGCTGGTCAGCTTTGACCGGGTCTTCGAAGTGCTCGACCTGAAACCGCTGATCACGGAAAAGCCGCACGCGGCGGTGCTGCCGGCCCGGGACGCGGCCGGGGCCGCGCCCGACATCCGGTTCGACCGGGTCTCGTTCCGCTACCCGACCGCCTCCGAGGTGTCCCTGGCCTCCCTGGAGTCCATCGCGGGCAAGCTGCCGGAACGGACCGACGCCGCCGCCGGCGTGCTGCACGACGTGTCCTTCGCCGTTCCCGGCGGGAAGCTGACCGCACTGGTCGGCCCGTCCGGCGCGGGCAAGACCACGATCACCCAGCTCGTGTCGCGGATGTACGACCCGAACGACGGGGCGGTCCTCATCGGCGGGCACGACATCCGCGATGTCACGCTGGAGTCGCTGCACAACGTGGTCGGCGTGGTGACCCAGGACGCCCACCTGTTTCACGACACGATCCGGGCCAACTTGCTCTACGCCCGCCCGTCCGCGACCGAACGAGAGCTGGTCGAGGCGTGCCAGTCGGCCCAGATCTGGGACCTGGTGCAGGTACTGCCAGACGGCCTCGACACCGTCGTCGGTGACCGGGGCTACCGGCTGTCGGGGGGCGAGAAGCAGCGTGTCGCCCTCGCCCGGCTGCTGCTCAAGGCGCCCTCGATCGTGGTCCTGGACGAGGCGACCGCGCACCTGGACTCCGAGTCGGAGCTGGCGGTGCAGGACGCGCTGGCGGTCGCCCTGGAGGGCCGCACCTCGCTCGTCATCGCGCACCGGCTGTCGACCGTCCGGGAGGCCGACCAGATCCTGGTGATCGAGTCCGGCCAGGTCGCCGAGACCGGCACCCACGAGGAGCTGCTGGCCGCGGGCGGGCTGTACGCCGAGCTGTACATTACCCAGTTCAAGGGCCAGGAGGAGCGGGTCACCCGGACGGTGTGAGCGCGACGAGCGGGCCTGGTGCATCTTCGGATAGGGGAGCGGCGGGTTCAGCGATAGCCGAGGCGGCGCAGCTCCTCGCCCGCGACCTGGTCGATGTCGGCCAGCTGCCCGTACGACAGGCGCCGGCGTGGGTCGCCTTCGCCCGTCCCGGCCACCCCCGCCGGGAGGACGGGGGTGGCCGCCTGAGTGCCGGCGAAGTCCGACAGCGCCGCCGCGGCTGCGCGCGGGCTGCGCGCCATGTCCTCGTAGCGCAGCGTCTTGAGCTGGTCCTCGGGCAGCGTCCGGCGCAGCCGGGCGGCCTGCCTGATCGCGCCGCGCCAGCGCAGCGCGCACTTGCCGGCCGGCGACAGCGACGGCCACCGCTTCCGGTCGTCCTCGTCCTCGACCCCGTAGAACGGGCTGGGAAACTCGGTGTCGATGTTGACCACGCTCGGCCGGAACCACGACATCGCCACCTGGTCGTCCAGCATCGCCGCGACGGTGTCCCGGCCGTCCCGCACGACCTGGACCATCAGCGCGTCCGGGAACGCCGCGATCAGCGCGTCGGCGCAGTAGGCGAGGTCCGGGCTGGCGTCGCCGAAGCGGGTCAGTCCGCGCAGCTCGGTGCACGGCCCGACCTCACCCGGTCCCAGCCCGGCCGCCGCCCGGCACGTCGGGGCGCACTCCAGGCAGCTGGCCGGCCCGATCTGCCAGCCCTGGGCGAACGCGTCGCGCATCACCGCGGCGGCGGCGTCAGCGCGGCCGCTGTAGAGCGAGGGGCGCCGGGCGAACCCGTAGACGGCCTGCAGCACCGGCGGCTGCCCGATGGTCACGTGGAACCCGGGGGCAGCCTTGAGCGCCCGGCCGACCAGCTCGGCCCCGGAGTGCGGGGCGCCGATCACGAAGACCGGCCTGGTCACGTTGCGGGCGTTGACGAAAAGGATATAGCGCGGAGGCATTGGTCGCGATCAGACGGGCCTGCTCAGGCGGGGGGCGGGGCGAGCGGCGGCGGAACGTGCTGGCCACCTGTACCGTACTCGCTGCCCGGACCACATATGCTATGCCCGTGGCACTACTACCCCGCGTCGTGATGGGGCCGGCCGCGCTCGGCCTGGCCGCGGTGGTCGGCTGTCTCGGCGTTACCGGGTGCGCCCAGTTCAACAAGGCGCTCGGCCAGCAGCAGGCCAATATCTACTTCCAGGAGAGCACGCCGGTCGCGTTCAAGCTCAAGGTGCGCTCCGCCTGCAACAACCTCCCGCACGTGAAGGCCACCCCGATCCCCAAGGGCGTGCCGCTCTCGTCGGCCGTCGACGTGGTCAGCTACAACACGACCGGCGCGGGCACGGTCGACATCGCCCGCCTCGAGGAGTGCGTCAACAAGTTCGCCCCCCAGGTGGAGGGGGTCGACGTGACCGACTCCTCCGACGACAGCTAGCCGATTCGTCCGGCCTGGTCAGGCCCTATCAGCCAGCTCGGCGTGGGGCGCGGGAGGTATGTTACAAGTGTTTCCTAGTATTCCGGTCCGGTATATAGTGTCGTAGTACCCTAGTAAACCGATTGGGAATGGAAACATATGCGCAGAATTCTCGCTGGCACCGCCGTTGCCGTCGGCGGCATCCTGGCGATCGCGGGCTGCTCGAGCAGCTCCAGTGGTTCTTCCGCCACGTCGGGATCCAGCAGCGGCGCGGCGGCCGCCGCTGCGGTCACCGTCCGCCTCGGCTACCTGGCTAATATCACCCACGCGCCCGCGCTGATCGCGGTCAAGAACGGGTATTTCACGCAGGACCTGGGCAGCGCGGGCACGTTGAAGACGACGGTGTTCACCAGTGGCACCCAGGAGACGACGGCCATCTTGGCCGGGCAGATCGACGCCGCTTACGTGGGACCGAACCCAGCCATCAATGCCTGGGAGAAGTCCGGCGGCACGGCGATCAAGGTGATCTCCGGCGCGGCCACCGGCGGCGCGTCCTTCGTGGTGAAGCCGGCCATTTCATCGGCGGCGCAGCTCAAGGGTCAGTCGGTGGCGACCCCGTCGCTGGGTAACACCCAGGACGTGGCGGTGCGCTACTGGCTGAAGCAGAACGGGCTTGCCACCAGCACGACCGGCGGCGGCGACGTGACGATCAAGCCGACCTCGCCCAACTCCGCCTCGGTCCTGGAATACAAGTCCGGGCAGATCGCGGGGGCCTCCGAGCCGTCGCCCTACGACGTCGAGATCGTCCAGGCCGGCGGCAAGGTGCTGTTCAGTGAGCCGGGCGTGACCACGGTGCTGATGGTTACCCAGTCGTTCCTCAGCGCGCACCCGGCGGTCGTCGCGGACCTGCTCAAGGCGAACGTCCAGGCGCTGGACTACATCAAGTCGGACCCGTCCGGCGCCGAGACCGCCGCCAACGACCAGCTCGGCGCGTACACCGGCAAGCCGCTGTCGGCCAAGGTCCTCGGCCCCGCGTGGAAGGAGATCACCTTCACCGCCGACCCGGACGCCACGTCGCTTAACCAGGACGCGACCCAGGCCGAGTCGGTCGGGCTGCTCACCAAGGTGAACCTGAACGGCATCTTCGACCTTGGCCCGCTGAACACGGTGCTCAAGGCGGCCGGCGACCCGACGGTGAACAACGGATAGCAACCGCCGCGTCGCGGCCCCGCTGCCCCCGCGGGGCGGCCAGGCCGCGACGCCGCCATCGTTAGTGAGAAGGCGAGTATGACCGAGACCTCAATGCCCACGACAACGATCGAGACGGCGGCGGTGACCCTGGCCGGTGTCTCCAAGGTGTACGGGCGCGGCGGTTCCGCCATCCGTGCGCTCGACCAGGTCTCGCTGGCCGCAGCGCCCGGGGAGTTCATCTGCATCATCGGCGCGTCCGGCTGCGGTAAGTCGACGCTGCTGTCGCTGGTCGCCGGGCTCGACCGGCCGACGGGCGGGGACATCACGACGGGCGGACGGGTGTCGTTCATGTTCCAGGAGCCGGGCCTGTTCCCCTGGCTCAGCGCCGGGGCCAACGTCGAGCTGGCGCTGCGGGCCCGCAAGGTGCCGCGGGCGGAGCGGCAGGCCCGGACCCGCGAGCTGCTCGAGTCGGTGCAGCTCGGCGGCTTCGCCGGCAAGCAGCCGCATGAGCTGTCCGGCGGCATGCGCCAGCGGGTCGCGCTGGCGCGCGCGCTCGCCCAGGACGCCGACGTGCTGCTGATGGACGAGCCGTTCGGCGCGCTCGACGCGATGACCCGTGACGTTCTGCACGACGAGCTCGACCGGGTCCGGGAGCGGGTCGGCAAGCCCTTGACCGTCTTGTTCGTCACCCACAACGTCCGCGAGGCGGTTCGGCTGGGAGACCGGGTGGTCTTGTTGTCCAGCCGGCCCGGGCGGGTCATCGAGGAGTATGAGGTACCGATCGAGCGGCCGCGGCGGATCGACTCCGGGCCGGTCGCCCAGCTGGCCGCCACCATCACCGACCGGCTGCGCGCGGAGGTAAGCCGTCATGGCAACTGACACCACCCTGGCCGGGCTCGACGCCCTCGACCTGGCCCCCGCCCCGGCGGGCACGGACGGCAGGGAGCGGGCCCGGCGCGCCTGGGCGGTGATCTGGCCCAAACTCGCCGCCATCGCCCTGGTGTGGGTCGTCTGGGAGCTGATCCACCTCAGCGGCTGGAAGAAGTTCGTCCTGCCCGGTCCCGGCGTTACCCTGGCCAACCTGTGGGACCAGGCCAGGGCCGGGCTGCTGTGGCACGCGATTGGCGACACCGCGCTGCGCGCCCTCGCTGGCTACGGCGTCGCGCTGGTCATCGGAGTCGTCGTCGGGCTACTGGTAGCCCGCATCGCCCCCCTTCGGGCCGCGGTCGGCTCGCTGATCACCGGCTTGCAGACGCTGCCTTCGGCCGCGTGGATCCCGTTCGCGATCATCTTGTTCGGGCTGAACAACACCGCCATCGTGTTCATCATCGTGATGGCGTCGGCGCCCGCCATCGCCAACGGGGTCATCGCTGGCGTCGACTACATCCCGCCCCTGCTGCTCAAGTCGGGCAAGGTCATCGGCCTGCGCGGGCTGAGCCTGACCTGGCACCTGATCATGCCGGCGGCGCTGCCCACCTTCATGGCCAGCCTGAAGCAGGCATGGGCGTTCACCTGGCACGCCCTGCTGACCGCTGAGCTCCTGGTGCTGGTGGCCGGCGAGCCCTCCATTGGGCAGCTGTTCTCCTCCGACCAGGACCAGACCGACATGCCGTCTACCATCGCGGTCATGATTGTGATCCTCATCCTCGGCATCCTCGTGGACGGCGCCTTTGGCCTGGCCAACCGGAGGATCAGGAAGCGGTGGGGACTGCTGTCGCCGGCGGGTCAAGGCCGTCATATCCGTCTGGTAACAAAATCCACCCGGCGGCCCGGAATGTCGCCGGGCATGTGGAGTTACACCCGTGTAATTTGGTCACCGTTGTGGGAGGAACAACGGGGAGCCGATATGAGCAGCGCAACGAGCAGCACCGGTACCGCGGGCACCGACTTGGACGCGGCCCTGGCCCGGGCCATCCGTCACCTGATCGCGGAGGCGGCGGGCGAGCCTGACCGGGGGGCGGGCGCCGGCCAGGCCGGCGCGGGGGAGCCAGCCGCGGCCTGAGGTCCAGTCCCTCAAACCGCCAGGCCCGCGGCCAGGGCCCCGGCGACGGTGTCCAGGTAGCGGTGCAGGGAGTCGCCGTCTGGGTCGTAGCTCGGGTTGACCTCGGTCAGCACCACCGCGGCCAGCTGCGGCGCGGCCAGCAGCACTGACAGCACCTGGCTGGCCGCCGCCAGGCTGAGCCCGGTCCCGTAGTGCGGGAAGTTCGCCAGCGGGAGGTCACCCCCGTCGACCGCGTCCACGTCGAAGTGCACCATCAGCCGCGGGGCGGACGCGGTCGCCGCCAGCGCGGCGCGGGCGCGGCCTTCCGGGTCGGCCCGGACGGCCGGACCCGGGAAGTGGGTCAGCCCCGGCCGGCCGTCGAACACCCCGGGGACGAAGCTGTCGGGGTCGCCCTCGTCGTAGCCGAGCACCGCCAGCCGCCCGGGTGCGATCGGCGGCCGGGTCGCGAACAGCTCCGTCAGCCCGGTCTCGGCCAGGCCCAGCAGGTGGGCGAGGCCCATGGCGTCCATGATGCCGCTGCCGCGGCCGGGAACTGCCAGGTCGGCGTCGCCGTCAACGTAGACCAGGGCGGTCTGCGGCTCGCGCCGCTGCAGTCCGGCCAGCACCCCGAGGGAGACGGTGCAGTCGCCGCCCAGCACGACCAGCACCTTGTCCTCACCCGCGGCGCGCTCGACCGCGTCCGCGACCACCCGGGCCGCGCGCACGACCGCGTCATGGTTGCGCGCCGCGGACCCGGAGCGGTCCACCTGGAAGGTGTCCCGGACCACGTCGCCCCGGTCGCTGACGGTCAGCCCGGCCGCCTCCAGCCGCGCCACCAGGCCGCGCGCCCGCAGCGCGTCCGGCGCCCGCTCCTGCCCCGCGTGATGGGCGCCGGCGCTGGTGGCGGCGCCAAGGACGGTCACCCGGCGGGCCTCACTCACCGGTCGCCCCGCCCGCCAGCTCGCTGACGATGTCCAGCTGGCCCACGTGCCGGGCGTACTCCTGAAGCAGGTGGAACAGCACCCGCTCGAGGGTGGCGGGCGGCTCGCCGTCCCAGCGGTCGCCCGGCTTGCCCGCCTCGTCCAGGTCGTGGCCGGCGATCACCGCGCGGCTGCGGGCGGCCTGCGCGTCCTGGGCTGCCAGCAGCTCCTCCAGGGTCTCCTCGGGGGCGACGTGCCAGCGGCCGTCGCGTGAGTCCCCCCACGGGTCGGGCACGTCCGTGCCCTCGAAGCCCCACTCCAGCCAGCGCCGCTCGACATGGGTGAGGTGCTTGAGCAGCTGCAGCGGCGTCCAGCCGGACGGCACGCGGGACCGGCGCAGCTCACCCTCGGGCAGCAGCCGCAGCTTGGCCGCTAGCCGGTCACGGAAGAAGTCCAGGTAGCGGTCGAACACCTCGGCCCGCGAGGAGGCGGGCGCGGTCGGCTCAGGGAACGGCACGGTCATGGAATCCGAGGCTAGCGCGCCCCCGGGCCGGCTGATACCGGGGCCGTCGCGACGTCTGTCGGAGCAGGCATCCGGGACGGGCCGGCCGGAAAAGCGCCGGCCCGCCCCGGATGACCGGGACGGGCCGGCGGCCGCAGGCGCGGCCGTGCCGTGGGCGAACGCGTGGGTCAGTGGCTGACCATGGCGCGCAGGGACTGGCGGAGCGAGTCCATGGTGGCCAGGACGGCGGTGGGCTCGTAGCCGCAGTGCGCCATGCAGTTGTCGCAGCGCGGGTCCTTGCCCCGGCCGAACTCGTCCCAGTTGGTCGTCTCCAGCAGTTCCTTCCAGCTGTCGACGTAGCCGTCGTCCATCAGGTAGCAGGGACGCTGCCAGCCCTGCAGGGTGTACAGCGGGACGCCCCAGGGAGTGCACTGGAAGTCGGCCTTGCCCTCGAGGAAGTCGAGGTAGAGCGGGGAGTGGTTGAAGCGCCAGCCCTTGCGGCGGCCGTCGGCGAACGCCTTGCTGAACAGCTCGCGGGTCTGCGTCACGCCGAGGAAGCGGTCCTGGTCGGGGGCCTTGGCGTAGGCGTAGCCGGGGGCGATCTCCAGGCGGTCGACCTTGAGCTCGTCGTTGATGTAGTTCAGGGTGTCGATCAGGTCCTGCGGCGAGTCGTTGTTGAACACGGTGGTGTTCGTGTAGACCGCGAAGCCCTTGGACTTGGCCAGCTTGATCGCCTCGACCGCCTGGTCGAAGACGCCCTTCTTGGCCACCGCCTCGTCGTGGCGCTCGCCGATGCCGTCCAGGTGGACCATCCAGGCGAAGTTCTTGTTCGGCTTGAACTTGTCGATGTGCTTGGGCAGGAACACCGCGTTCGTGCAGAGCACGACGAACTTCTTGCGCTTGAGCAGCTCAGCGGTGATCTCGTGGATCTTCGGGTGCATCAGCGGCTCGCCGCCGGCGATCGACACCATCGGCGCGCCGCACTCCTCAACGGCGGCGATGGCCTGCTCGACCGGCATGCGCTGCTTGAGCAGCGCGGCGGGCTGCTGGATCTTGCCGCAGCCAGCGCACTTGAGGTTGCACGCGTACAGCGGCTCAAGCTCCATGATCAGCGGGTACTTCTTCACGCCGCGGAGCTTCTGCTTCATCAGGTAAGTCCCGAGCTTCACCGTGAGGTGAAACGGCATCGCCATGACTGAATTCTCCGTCTCCCCGGCCCCTGGCCGCTGGCTGAACTGCTGCGCGCGGCCCGCCCCGTACACCGCGCATCTAACATGCCCTCTGAATCTAGCATGCATGCCGCATTGAACATACACGCTGTATGTCACATGATGGCTGTATGCCTGCCAATCCGCAACCCCCAGCGAATGAGAGTTCCGCCTCGCGGGGGCGGCGGTCGTCGGCGCGCCGGGCCGAGCACGCCGCCGACACGCGGGGCGCGCTGATCGCCGCCGCCCGCCGGCTGTTCGCCGACCGCGGGTTCGACGGCACCGGCACCGAGCAGATCGTGGCCGAGGCCCGCGTCACCCGGGGGGCGCTCTACCACCACTTCCGCGACAAGGCGGACATCTTCCGGGCCGCCATGGCCGAGGCGGCGGCCGAGGTCGCGACCCGGCTGATCGACGAGCAGCTCGCGGCCGAGGCACCCTCGCCCATGGCGGAGATCAGGCAGGGCATGAGCGCCTTCCTCGATGTCTGCATGGAGGGCGACTTCCAGCGCATCGTGCTGGTCGACGGACCCCGCGTGCTCGGCGCCGACGCCTGGGAAGACCTGGTCGAGCGCTACGGGCGGAGCCTGCTGGAGCAGTGGCTGGAGCGCTGCGTCGGCACCGGCGACCTCGACGACCTGCCCGTGCGGGCCCTGGCGCGCCTGCTCATCGCCATGCTGACCGAGGCCAGCCTGGCCATCGCCCGGGCCGAGGACCCGGCCGCCACCCGGGCCGACCTCGGCCTCGTGCTCGACCGGATGCTGACCGGCCTGCGCCCGCCCGCACGGTAACGCGTCGCCCGTCGTGCTGGCAGCAACGGACCCCGCCGGGCCCCGGGCGCCGCTATGCCCGCCTCATCGCCCGTCCGGCTGGCAAGATGGCGGCATGGAACATGTGCTCGGCATCGGCGGCTACTTCATCCGGGCGGCCGACCCGGCCGCCCTGACCGCGTGGTACCGCGACTGCCTCGGCCTCGACGCCGACGAGAACGGGCTGTGGCAGCCGGATGCCGGCCCGACGGTGTTCGCCGCGTTCGAGTCCGGCACCGGCTACTTCGGGCCCGGCGCCCAGCAGACCATGCTCAACTTCCGGGTCCGCGACCTGGACGCGATGCTCGCCCAGCTCAAGGACCGGGGCGCCGACGTGGCGGACGAGCCGCAGGAGATGGACGGGGTCGGCCGGTTCGGCTGGGTGACCGACCCCGAGGGCAACCGGGTCGAGCTGTGGCAGCCCGCCTGACGGCGACCGCACCGGGATGGCGCTAACGCCGGGCGGGTGACGTCCTCGGCCTGGCTGCCCGCCGGCGGCGGGCCGGTGTCCGGCTCCGTCCGCGGCCCGGCCACGGCGGGGGCGGTCGTCGTTCCGGCTGCCGCTGGCATCGTGGGCGCGCCCGCGACGAAGTCGCGCAGCCGGTTCCAGCGTTCCAGGCGGCGCGCGTCGTAGCGGCGCGCGGCGCGGGCGGCCCGCTTCGAATGGGCCGGGTACCGGCGTACCGCCCACCAGGAGCCGGGCTTGGCCAGCCGGATCGCGCCGATGAAGGCCACGAAGCCGATGACGATGCCGATCACCCCGGTGACGACCTTGCCCTTGAGCAGGCAGATGACGCAGAGCACAAGGTTGATGACGATGCCGGCCATCGACGACCACCAGGCGGCGGTGCCGACGCCCCCGGTGACGAAGTTGGCCCCGCCGACCAGCACCCCGACGATGACCAGGACGCAGAAGATCGCGTCGACCGACTGCCGGCCCTGCTCGCTCCAGTAGACGTCCTTCAGGTGCAACCAAAGGGCGAACTCGTCGACGGTGAGCCCGACCCCGATCCCGAAGACGGCGGCGGCCCCGTCCAGCGCCGCCCCTTCGGGCGTCGTCGAGACCAGCGCGATGCCGGTGCCGATCACGATCAGGATGCCGAAGACCTGGTGGTGGATATGGTTCCCGGCGATGCTGACGTTGCCGATTCCCCGGCCGGTCCGGCCGGCCCGGATCCGCCTGGTCACGGTCCGGGTGAGCAGGAACGTGACCAGGATCGCGAGGAACATCCACATCATCGGATGCAGCGGAAACTCACCCCCTGTGGCCCGCTTCCTTCCTGCCAGGATGCCCCCGCCGGCGTGAACAGGAACATCCGGGCCGGCCGCACCAGGGTCAGTCCGGCTCGCCCGCGAGCGCCGCGACCGCCTCGCGCAAGGTGGTGACGGGCTGGGCGCCCGCCAGCGCGGCCGGGTCCCAGCCGGGCCCCGCCGCCAGGCACCGGGCGGGCGAGCGGCCGACTGCCCGCAGCAAGTCCGGGTCGGCGGTGCCCGCCCGCTGCGACCACAGGACGACGGTAGTCGGCCGGACCTCCTGGACCACCCGTTCCAGGGTGCGCGCGGGGGTCGCCGCGCCCAGCGTCCGGCTGGCGACGCCGTCCTCGGCCAGCGCGGCCGCCAGCGCCGCCAGCGGCATGGTGTGCAGCTCCCCGGCGGTGCAGGCGAGCAGGATGAGTTCGGCCCCGGGGCCCGGCCCGGGCGGCCGCGGCAGCCGGTGCAAGGCGCCCGACACAGCCCAGGACAGGGCGTGCTCGACCGCGATCTGGGCCGGGTCGTCCCCGGGGTGGGAATCGACCGCGCGCAGGGCCGGGCAGCAGACCAGTTCCCACGCGTCGACCACCCCGCGCCGGGCGAACAGGCTGTCGAGCAGTACCCCGCAGCGGGCCGTGTCGAGGGCGCTCGCGGCCTCCGCCAGCGCCGTCACGTCGCGGCCGGGCGGGCCGGCGGTCCCGCCACCCGGGACTGAGGCACCCTGCACCACCCGGGCCGCCTCAGAGGCGAGCATCCCCCCCGCCACCAGGTCGCGCATGCGCCGCAGGCGGGCGACATCGCCCGCCTGGTACCGGCGGTAGCGGCCGGGCCGCGAGTCGCGCGGGCTCAGCCCGTAGCGGCGGTGCCAGGTGCGCAGCGTCGACTCGGAGATCCCCAGGTGGCCGGCGACCTGGCCGGCCGTCCAGGCGGCCCCGGCGGGCAGATCCACCGCGCCCTCACCCCGCGCGCAGCTGGTAACGGCGCTCGGCGTAGGCGAGGTCGTCGCGCCACAGCCGGGCCGCCGCGTGCCGGATAGCCGGACGCAGGGCCGGGGCCGCCCGCCGGGCCGCGGCAAAGCCGGGCCGCTGCGAGTGGGCGACGACCGCCTCGGTGACGGCCGTGCGGGGGCGCCCGTCCGGTCCCGGCCCGAGCGGGGTGGCGTGGGTCTCGACCACGCTGCCGGTCCCCTCGCCGCCGGTGAT
Source organism: uncultured Actinomycetota bacterium (assembly GCA_963795335.1). GTDB lineage: Bacteria > Actinomycetota > Actinomycetes > Streptosporangiales > Streptosporangiaceae > Trebonia. The sequence continues at coordinate 365,215 of CAWCHI010000016.1, read as the reverse complement.
CCGCATGACCACGGTGCGCGGCTCGGGGCAGGTGAAGGCGGCCCGGACCGGAACCCCGAGACCGGGGCTGACGCGGAAGGTGACGGTGACGTCGAAGCGGTCGTCTTCGTCCCGCGTGGTCACCTCGGCCGGGGCGGAGGTGACCGTGAGGCGGCTGAAGAAGTACGGGTGGAACCAGGCGCCGTGCCACGGGTCGAGCCGGTTGGCAATGACGTCTTCCGGCTCGCACACGCCGATCAGCGTAGCGACTGCGGCGACGCTGCGCGACAACGGCGGCCGCGGCGGCACGACCGGCGCCTCCAGCGGCGGCTCGCCGCCCGCGGCGTCCAGCCGCACCCACGCCAGCACCCCGTCGTCGCAGGCGGGCAGCGGGCGCCAGCCGGGTCCGCCGCCGGCGCCGAGCCGCAGCCCGTGCCAGCGGCACACCAGCGTGCCCCGGTCCACGGCCGCCTCGCACAGCGGCGCGCCCAGGTGCGGGCAGGCGCCGGGCCCGGCCGCCAGCTCCCCGCTTTCGCCGCGCCAGGCCACCAGCTCGGTCCCGGCCACGGTGAACCCCTGCGGCCGCCCGGGCTGGATGCCGGCGCTGGCGCCGAGGACGAACCAGTTGCCGGAGGGCCGGGCCTGGGCGCGCTTGAGCGCGCCCTCGATCAGCGCGGGCCGGGCGTCGGCGTAGGTCGGCCGCTGGCGGGTCCAGTCCTCGGGGCCCAGCGGGCGCAGCGGCCAGCCCGACGGCCAGCGGGTGAGCTGCCCGCCGGCCGTCAGCCGCTGGGCCAGGCGGCCGGCGGCGGCCGGGTGACGGGTCGGGCGGTCGCCGTTCATCGGCGGTCCTCCTTCTTCTCCAGCCGGGCGGCCAGGGCCCGCAGCGGGGCCAGCCGGCCGCGGGTCGGCACCGTGTAGAGGTCGTGCCCGGCCAGCCCCCAGCGGGCCAGCAGGCAGTTGGCCGCGTGCCAGCCGGTCGTCGCCGCCCGTTCCATCAGCGCGGCGGGCACATCGACGCGGATGGCGTCGCCCGCCAGCACCAGGCCGCCGAACGGGGTGCGCACCCGCGGGCGCCGGGCGAAGTCACCCGGGCCGAACAGCGGGCAGTCGGCCCGCCAGAGCACCGAGTCGGCCACCACGCCCGCCTGCCGGGTCTCCGGGTACAGCTCGTGCAGCCGGGCGAGCGCGTGGGTGCCCGCATCGCGGTCCCGGGCGGCGTAGGCGTGCAGCTCGACGACCGACCCGCCGGTGCGCCCGGCCCAGTCCCGCGCCTGCCGGTCGTAGCGCTCCAGGACGCTGATGTTGTCCAGCGGGGGAAGCCCGCCGACGGCCAGGAACGCGGGCCGCTCGGCCAGGACCGGCTGGTCGAGCCACAGCCGGCGGACCAGGAACGGCGGCGCGGTGCGCAGCCCCGCCAGTTGCGCCCGCCAGTCCGGGTCGGCCAGCGTGGGCGAGCTCTCGGCCAGCCGCCGCAGCCCGGCCACGTCGGCCGCGAGCACCACGGCGTCGGCCTCGAGGGTCTCGCCGGCGCGGTCGTGCACGGTGAAGTCGCCCGGCCCGCGGTACTCGACGCGGGCGGCGGTCGTGCCGGTGCGCAGGTCGGCCCCCAGTCCCTTGAGGTAGCCGGCCAGCGGGTCCCACAGGGCAGTGTCGAAGCCGGCGTCGGGGACGTCGAACATCAGCCCCTCGCTGGAGCCGAGGAAGTAGATGTGGAACATCAGCGCCAGCTCGGCCGCTGACAGCTGCGCCGGGTCGGCGAAGAAGCTGCGCGAGAACACGTCGAAGGCCAGGTGCCTGGCGGCGGGCGGGAAGTTGACCGAGCGCAGGAACGTCTCCGCGTCGGTGCCGTCGAGCCAGCGGTAGATGGCGGGCACCGACACCGCCGCCAGCGGCGCGGCCGCCGCCGCGTTCAGCGCCAGCAGGTCGCCGGGCCGGAAGGTGGGGCTGCGGAGCGCGAACGCGAGCGCGTTCCAGGGCGGGGTCCGCGGCAGGCCGCGGAACGTGTCGCGCCGACCGCGGGCGTCGACCAGCGGGTAGTCCGGCACCGGGACGAAGCGGGACAGGTCCGGGTCGGCCCGCCGCAGCAGCGCCCGCAGGTTGTAGTACTGGCGGAAGAAGGCGTGGAAGCCGCGGCTCATCGGGAGCCGCGTGCCGTCGGCGCCCTGTTCGGTCCAGCCGCCCACCCGCCCGCCGAGCTGCCGCTCGCGTTCCAGGACGGTGACCCGCACCCCCCGTTCGGCCAGCCCGGTGGCGGCGGCCAGGCCGGCGATCCCGCCGCCGATCACCACCACGTGCGGCCGGCGCCGGGGCAGCAGGGCGGCGTCGGCCGCGCCGCCGGGGGCCGGGTGGCGGACCGCACGCGGGTCGCGACCCGGCCGCACCGCCGTCACCAGATCTCCCCGCCCGGGCGGCGGGCCAGGAACGTGTGCACGATGCCGCGCTGCCAGCCGGGCACACTCGCGCTGCGGACGGCGGTGAACCCGGCCGCTTCCAGCCGCCGCCGGAACCGGGCCGCGCCGTCGAAGGCGGCCACACTGCGGCGCAGGTAGCGGTACAGCCCGGCGTCGCCGCCGAGCAGCTTGCCCGCCGGGATGATGACGCCCAGGCTGACCGCCTGCCACACCGCGCGGGCGCGGCGCGAGTCGGCCACCGAGTACTCGTGCACCCCGAGGACGCCGCCCGGCCGCAGCAGGCCGTGCAGCTGCCGCAAGACCGCGTCGGGGTCGCCGACGTTGCGGATCAGGTAGGCGGCGAAGACCGCGTCGAACGGGCCGTCCACTCCGGCCGCCGCCAGCTCCTCGACCGGCGCGTGGACGAAGCTCACCCCGGGGGGCCAGTTCTTGGCCCGGGCCCGGGCCAGCATCCCAGCCGACGCGTCGAGCGCGGTGACCCGCGCGTGCGGGGCGGCCGCGAGCAGCGCCGCGGTGGAGGCGCCGGTCCCGCAGCCGGCGTCGAGCAGCCGCAGGCCGCGCCCGCCGTCCGCCAGCTCCATCCGCGCCGCAGACAGCCGCAGGTGCTCCCGGTAGCCGGGGTTGGCGCCGGTCAGGCGGTCGTAGGCGAACGCGGCGGCGTCGAACGCGGCCGGCACCGCCTCCCGTGGCAGGCCTGCCGGGCTGATGCTCGTCATCGGCCACCCTCCGCGCTCGCGCTGACCGCACCGGCGGGGGAGCGCCGGGCCTGCCGCTCCCACAGCAGCAGGGCCGCGGTGACGAGGGCGAAGCCGAACAGGAAGTCCTCAACCGGGATGTCCCACGGGCCGCGCAGCCCGGTCACCTGGTGGGGGGCGTACTCCACGACCGGCGCGCTGAGCTTGGTCAGCCAGCCGTCGACCGGGATCTGGAAGGCGAGCACGATCAGCATCGACAGCCAGTAGGCGAGGCGGCGGAACAGCCCGGTCCGCAGCCACAGCAGCTCGGCGGCGACGACCGCGGCGACGGCGGCCGCGGCGGGCAGCGTGTAGCCGAGGCCGGTCACCGGCGCGCCTCCCGGCCCAGCGGGGCCGCCCGGGACAACAGGGCCTGGACGGCGCCGTAAGTGAGGATCGCGCAGACCGGCACGACGAGGAAGAACACCAGCTCCTCGACCGGGATCCGGAACGGCAGCAGCAGCCCGGTGACGTAGCGGGGGTTGTAGGTCCACACGTGGCCCGCGATGGCGAACGCGTCCCAGGCGAGGAACACCAGCGCCACCGGCAGGACCGAGCGGGCGAGCCGGGCGGGCTGCCGGTAGACCCGGGCGCCAGTTCCCTCCAGCGGCGCCGTCACCACCAGGCAGCACGCCATCAGCAGCAGGTACTGGAAATGGTCCATGTCAGCTCACCTCCGCGGCAGGCACCGGCGCCGGCTGCCAGCCGGGCCGCCGCGCCCACAGGGCGCGGGCGAGGGCGGGGCCGGCCACCGCGATCCGCCGGGCCTGGCCGACGGTGGCCCGGCGGGTGAAGACGGCGAAGTCGGCCGCCTCGATCTCGTCCAGGATGCGCGAGTACAGGGCCAGTGCGGTGGCCACGCAGGGGCGGGACACCGGGGCCAGCATGGGCACGCCGGCCTGGGCGAAGGCGTAGACCGCGCGGGTCCGCGCGTGCTGGTCGGCCAGCGCCGCCTTGACCCGCGGGTCGGTCACCCGGCGGTCGCGGCACCACTGCAGCCGCTCCCGGTCGACCCCGAAGGCGGCCAGTTCGTCGGCGGGCAGGTAGACCCGCCCGCGGTCCAGGTCCTCGGCCACGTCGCGCAGGAAGTTGGTCAGCTGGAAGGCCTGGCCGAGGGCGGCCGCGTACGGGGCGGCGGTCGCCGCCGGCACCACGGTGCCGAGGACGGGGAGCACCTGCAGCCCGATGACCTCGGCCGAGCCGTGCACGTAGCGGTCCAGGGCCGCCCGGTCGGGGTAGCCGGTGACGGTCAGGTCCATCCGCATCGAGGTGAAGAAGTCGCCGAACAGCGAGGGCGCGATCCGGTACCGGATGGCGGTGTCCACCACCGCTGCCAGCAGCGGGTCATCGCTGCGGCCGGCCGCCAGCCCGGCCGCGAGGTCGCCCGCGGCCGCCTCCAGCCGGGCCGCGACCCGGTCCGGGCTGGTGCCGGCAGGTGTCTCGTCGACGATGTCGTCGGCCCACCGGGCGAGCCCGTAGAGCGCGTGCACGGCGGGCCGCTGCGCCCGCGGCAGCAGCTTGGTCGCCAGGTAGTAGGTCCGCCCGTGGCGGGCGTTGAGCTGCCGGCACCGCTCGTAGGCGGCACGCAGGAAGGGATCCCGAACGGAGGCGGCATCCAGCTCCGCGCGCATCATGACCCGCCCTCCCCGCGCTGGCCGGCCGCGGCGCCGCTGCGCGGCCGGCCGCGGTCCCGCCGTCCCGGCCGGTCGGCCCGGTTCATGGCCGCACGGTCGATGACGGCCCGGGCGGGCCCGGGCGCCGGGCCTGTCACCCGGTCGGCCGCCAGGCGGCCCGAGATCAGGGCGATGGGGACGCCGACCCCGGGGACGGTGCCGCACCCGGCCAGGACGGCGTTGTCGGTGCCGCGGGGCCGGTTGGCCGGGCGGAACGGCCCGGTCTGCCAGAAGGTGTGGGCGTAGGAGAACGGGGTCCCGGCCACCAGCCCCTGCCGGGCCCAGTCGGCCGGGGTGACGACCTGCGCCATCTCCACCTCGGCGGCCAGTCCCGGCATCAGCCGGTCGGCCACGACCGCGGTGAGCTGCTGGGCGTAGGCACTTGCGGCCGCGTCCCAGTCGGTGTTCCCGCGGCTCAGGTTGGGGGCGGGGGCCAGTACGTAGAGCAGGTCCCGGCCAGGCGGGGCCAGGGCCGGGTCGGTCGCGGTCGGCCGGGTGACCAGCAGGGACGGGTCGCTCATGAGCTGCCCGGCATCGATGATCTCGCGGAAGGTCTCCCGCCAGGCGGACCCGAAGGAGATCGTGTGGTGGGCCTGGCCGGCCCAGCGGCGCCGGGTGCCGAGGTGCAGCACCACCGCCGACGGGGCCGGGCGCAGCGGCAGCGGACGGAGCGGGGTGCGGCCGAGCAGCCGGTAGGCGGCGGGCAGCTCGGTCGCCAGCACGACCGCGTCGCAGGCGAACCGCTCGCCCGCGGCGGTGTGCACGGCGGTGACCCGCGACCCGCTGCGTTCCAGGGTGGTGACCGGGCTCCCGTAGCGGAACTGCACCCCGGCGCCGGCTGCCGCGCCAGCCAGCGCGTCGGGCAGCGCCCGCATCCCGCCGCGCGGGAAGTACACCCCAGCGACGGTGTCCATGTAGGCGATGACGGCATACAGGGCCAGCGCCTGCTGCGGCGACTGCCCCGCATACAGCGACTGGAAGGTGAACACCCGCCGCAGCCGCTCGTCGCGCAGGAACCGGCCGACGGCGGTGTCCAGCCGGCGGAATGCGCCCATGGCTGCCAGCCGGGCCAGGTCCGGGGACGCCAGCGACAGCGGCGAATCGAAGTTGGCCGCGATGAAGCGGCCGAACTCGGCGTGGTAGAGCTCGCTGAGCCAGGCGCGCAGGCGGCGGTAGCCGTCGGCTTCGGCCGGGCCGGCGAACCGGGCGACCTCGTCGGCCATCGCGTCGGCCCCGGTGTGCACGTCCAGGCCGCTGCCGTCGGCGAACTCGGCCCGGTAGCCGGGGTCGAGCCGGATCAGGTCGAGCCGCCCGGCCAGGGTCTCGCCGACCGCGGCGAGGGTCTCCTCGATGATGCCGGGCATGGTCAGCACCGTCGGCCCGGTGTCGATCCGGTAGCCGTCAACGTCGAGCCGGCCCGCGCGCCCGCCGGGGAACCACTCCCGCTCCACGACCGTGACTGACCGCCCGCGCCCGGCCAGGTGCAGCGCGGCCGCCAGCCCGGCGAGGCCGGCCCCCACGACGACGACCTCGCCGGTGCTGTTGCCGATGACTCGCATGGCGCTCACCGGATCCTTGACGTGGCGCGGACGGCCAGCTCACGCAGGGCGGTCAGGGCGAAGCGGTCAAGGCCGCCCTGGTCCGGTCCCGCTCCGTTCCGCCCGCCACCACCGGGGAGCACGGCGACGGCGGCGCTGACGCGGGAACTGATCATCTGCTCGATCCGCCCGGGCGCGCCGGTGGCTTCGATCAGCTCGCGCAGCCGGGCGAGATCCGGTTCGGTCAGCCGGTCCTGCCGCTGCAGCCGGGTCAGCTCGTCGCGCTGGGCGGGCCCGGCCAGCTCGGCCGCGAGGGTGATGACGCTGGTGGCCTTGTGCTCGCGCAGGTCACCGCCGTTCGGCTTGCCGGTGACTGACGGCTGGCCGAAGACGCCGAGCAGGTCGTCGCGGAGCTGGAACGCCTCGCCGACGAGGGCGCCGTACCGGCTCAGCGCCTGCCGCACGCCGAGATCGCAGCCGGCCAGCGCCGCGCCCAGTTCGAGCGGGCGGCGCACGGTGTAGTTGCCCGACTTGCGGCGGCTCATCTCGAGCACCGCCTCCATCGGGGGCAACTGCCGGGCGTCGTAGACCAGGTCGGTGAACTGCCCGACCGCCAGCTCGCCGCGCAGCGTGTCCCACACCGGCCAGGCCCGCGCCAGGGCCGCGGGCGGCAGGCCGCAGTCGCGCAGCATCCGCTCGGACCAGACGAGGCACAGGTCGCTGAGCAAAATCGCGGCCGACTCCCCGAACCGGGCCGGGTCGCGGGCCAGGTGCTGGGCGGCGTACCAGTCGGCCAGCCGGATGTGCACGGCGGTCCGCCCGCGGCGCATGGCCGACTGGTCCATGACGTCGTCCTGGATCAGCGCGAAGGCGTGCAGCAGCTCGATCGCGGCGGCCGCGCGCAGCGCCGCGTCGTCGCTGGAAGCGTCGTCGCCCGCGCCGCAGCGCCAGCCGAGGTAGGCGAACGTCGAGCGGACGTACTTGCCGCCCGACACCGAGCTGGTCAGCAGCTCGGTGACCAGGTCGGCGCCGGGGATGGCGCGGACGTGCTCCTCGCAGCGGTCGCGGACGTAGCGCACGAGGGCGGCCTCGGCCCGCTCGCGGACGCTGTCCCGCCAGCGGGCGAGGTGCTCGGGAGTGACCGGGCCGGCGGGTGCGGCATCGCGGGCTCGCGACTGGACGATCGGCATGGCGGTGGCTCCAACCTGCGGGTGCGGACAAGTCCTTCCTTACCCGCTCAGACGAAACGATTCACAACCGTTGCAACTTTTTTTCTCCGGTCGCGTGAATCGCCGCCGCCTGGCCGCCCGCCGCACCCCGGCTGCGACGCAATCTGCGTATATGGTCGATGGTGATCGAGTAATATTGAGCGTGGTCCTGCAGATCCCCCGCCCGAGCCGAGAGAGGCGTCGATGCCGACCCCCGAGCCTGCGTCCCTGCCGGTGAACGACGCCGCCGCGGCGGCCTCCGGGGACACCGGGCGGCCGCCGGATGGGCGGCTGAAGTACGTGCAGGTGGCGGCGGTGGTCCGCGATCAGATCGGCGCCGGGACGCTGCGCCCGGGGCAGTCGGCCCCGAGCGGAGCGGCGCTGAGCAGGCTGACCGGCTACTCCACGCTCACCTGCCGCCGGGCCCTGCGGCTGCTGATCGCCGACGGGGTGCTGATCCCCGGGCCCAGCCGCAACGCCCGGCCGCGGGTCGCCGGGGCCGGGTACCGGGCGGCCGAGCGCGGCCTGGCCGCGGCCGGCCGGGCCCTGTCAGCCGGTCTGGCCGCCCGCCGCCGGGCCGGCGGCCTGACCCAGCCCGGCCTGGCCGCGCTCGCGGGCGTCTCCGTCACCACCGTCGGGCACGCCGAAACCGGCCGCCTGTGGCAGTCGCGTCGCTTCTGGGAACGAGCCGACCAGGTGCTCGGGGCCGACGGCGAGCTGCTGCGGTTGCACGACGCCTACCGGGAGGCGACGGCGGGCGGGGGCCGCCGGCCGGCCGGTGACGGCTCCGCGGCCGGGCCGGGAGCGCCCGCCGACGCGGGTGGCCGGGCCCCGTGGAACGGCGCCGTGGCCAGCCCGGTTGCCGGAGCCTCGCCGGCCCCAGGCGGCGTTCCGCTGCCGCGGGACCGGGCGGAGGGCGGGCCAGGGCCGGGTCCAGGGGCCCCGGCCCTGGCCCTGGCCTATGTGATGATCGTGTGGGCCGACGGCACCGTCACCACCGTCCGCCCCCCGGAAAGTCCCGCCCGGGAGCGGAGGCTGGCCTAGCCGTCTGCCAGTGACGTCAGGAACGTCCGCAGCGCATCCGGGGCGGTGAACACGTGCCCGGCGATGCCGAGGGCCTCGGCGCCGGCCACGTTGGCCGCGCGGTTATCGGTGAACACCGCCTCGGCGGGGGAGATCCGCAGGTCGTCGAGGACGTGCCGGTAGATCTCCGGTTCCGGCTTGAGCAGGCCAAGCTCGCCGCTGACGTAGCACCCGGCGAAGAAGTCGCCCAGCGGCCCGCGCCGGAAGTAGCTGCCGTAATCCGGTCCGGCGTTGGACAGCAGGGCCAGCCGGGTCCCCCCGGCCCGCAGGTCCGCCAGCACCTCGATGGTGCCCGGGTTGACCGACAGCCAGCTCCGGAAGTCGGCCGCCCACAGCTGGTGGACCCGGGCTTCGTCCCAGCGCGCGCCAGTCTCCCCGGCGATCGCCCGCCAGTAGGCCGCGACCCCGCCGGCGCCCTGGTCGAGCCCGTCGCGGTGGGCGTGGTAGGCGGCCCAGAACCGCTCGGTGGCCGGCTCGTCGCCCGCCACGCCGGCCAGGTCCGCGATCACCTCCCGGTCGGCCTGCGACTGGGAGAGCGAGATGACCTCGCCGTAGTCGAAGATGACGGTCCGGCCGGGGAGTGACAAGGGCACGCGGATCACCCGCACACCGTACCGTGAGGGGCCCCGGGCGTGGCGGCACGGCCCGCCCCCCGTGCCGCCACACCCTGCTCGCCCCCGCGCCCAAAGACACGGGTCCCACCCCAGGCGAGCAGCGCTTTGACTATAAGAGTGAATGGTAAAATCCAGGTCCCGGGTCCCGCGGGCGGGCGGACCGGGCCGAGGCCGCCCGGGTGCTAACCGAGGCCGGGGCGCTCGCCGGGCGGCTCACCCCAGACGGATGCCGAGCTGCTCCTGGCCATCGTCGGCGGCCAGGCCGGCCGCGTCATAGGACGCGAGAATCTGCTCCTCCGCGTCGGTCAGGTAGCGCAGCAGGTCCCGCTCGGCGGTCGTCCCGTCCCCGCGCCGCACCGAGTCGGCGATGCTCCGGTTGCGCTCCAGGTAGGGGCGGTGGAACTGCTCCGGTGAGTCCATGATGTGGAAGATCAGCCGCAGTTCGGCCAGCGCCCGCCGCATCAGCTGGTCGACCCGGGAGCTGCCCGCCAGGCCGGCGATAGCCTGGTGGAACCGCAGGTCCTCGGTGCGCACGTCAAGCCACTGGCCGGCCGCCGCGTAAGCCTCGGCGGAGTCGACCGCATCGCCGACAGCCTGCCGGGCCTCCGGGGAGGCTACGCCTGCCAGCCGTGCTGCGCCCCCCTCGACCAGCCGCCGCAGCGCGTAGATATCGGAGACGTCGGCCCGGGTCAGCGTGGGCACGAACACGCCCCGGTTCATGTGGTGAACCGCCAGCCGCTCGTGACTGAGCAGGGCGAAAGCCTCGCGCAGGGTGTTGCGCGACACCCCGAGCGCACGCCCGATCGCCTCCTCCGACAGCCGGGTGCCCGGCGGAAGCAGGCCTTCGGTGATGTGGTTGCGCAGGATGTCGGTGACCCGCCCGGCCGTGCTGGCGCTGGTCAGCGCGGGCCGCTCACGGCTTAGGGCGGCTGCCATCTCATCGCTGATACCAGCCACGGTCGTTCCTTCCGTCGGAGATCCGGGATGCCGGAGACCGGCGGCGGCTTCGTTAAATCTACATCACTATTCACATGAGGTATCGCAGGATCGTTCAACAACCTGCTACGGTCCTGATATCCGGAGATCGGAGTACAAAGAGCGATGTTCGCCGTTGTGCAGGGTTTTGGCCCATTCGGGGGTGTTGACCCCAATCCGTCGGAGCTGCTGGTCCGCTCGCTGGCCGAGCGCGCCGGTCCCGACGTCCACACCGAAGTGCTGCCCGTCTCCCTGGACCGGGTCCGGACCGAGGTGCCTAAGCTCATGGAGGAGTGGCGGCCCCAGGTGTGGCTCGGCGTCGGACTGGCGGGCGGCCGCACCGCCCTGGCCCTCGAGGCGGTTGCGGTCAACCTGGCCGACTGGCCGGAAAGCTCGGCGGACGCGGACGGCGTGGCCGTCGCCCGGATTCCGGCCGCGGCCGGCGGGCCCGCCGCGTACCTGACCACGCTGCCCGCCGAGACGATCCTCGCGGGCTGGCGGGCCGCGGGTATCCCTGGCTACCTCTCCCAGACCGCCGGCAGCTACCTGTGCAACCTGTCCTTCTACACCGCGGCCGAGGCGGCGCGGCGGCTCGGGCACGCGTGCATGATCGGCTTCCTGCACGTCCCGCTCTTGCCCGAACTGGTAACCCAGCCCCAGCAGCAGCCGTCCATGGCGATGGCCTTGCAGTCGGCTGGTCTGGATCTCGTGATCGCGGCATGCCGCTCCGCCGAGGCAGGCGGCATCTACCTAGGGAGTTCAGATGAGGCGTAGTCTCAGGCTCGGCCTGGCCGCCGCCGCGGTCGCCGCGGCCACGCTGGCCGCCACGGCCTGCAGCTCATCGGGCGGGCCGGGCAGCAGCGCGGCGACCGGCAAGGCGGTCGCCGGTGGCACCGCGACCTTCGCCGAGCCGCCGGGCGCCGCCCCGAACTACATCTTCCCGATGCTCACGGCGGCCTACTACAGCGTGTCAAACATCGAGCAGTTCCAGCGCCTGTCGTTCCGGTCGCTGTACTGGATCGGCAACGGCCAGGGCCAGCCGGTGGTCGACCCGGCCATGAGCCTGGCCGCGACGCCGGTCTACAGCAAGAACAACTCGGTGGTGACCATCACCCTCGGCAGTTACAAGTGGTCCGACGGGCAGCCGGTGACCACCCGGGACGTCGCCTTCTGGATCAACCTGCTCAAGGCGAACAAGGCCAGCTTCGCCGCCTACATCCCGGGTGAGTTCCCCGACAATCTCAAGAGCTACAAGATCGTGAACGCCAAGACGATCGTGCTCACGCTGACCGGGTCGTACAACCCGACCTGGTTCACCTACGACCAGCTGAGCCAGATCACCCCGCTCCCGCAGCAGGTGATGGACAAGACCTCGGCCTCGGGCACGGTCGGTAACTTCGACCAGACCACCGCCGGCGCCGTGTCGGTCTTCAACTTCCTGACCGCGCAGGCCAAGGACATCTCCACCTACGGCACCAACCCGCTGTGGAAGACCGTGGACGGGCCCTGGACCCTGGTCAACTACCAGTCCGGCGGCTACATCAAGTTCCAGGCCAACCCCGCGTACTCCGGCCCGACCAAGCCAAAGCTCAAGTACTTCGTCGAGCAGCCGTTCACCTCCGACACGGCGGAGCTGAACGTGCTGCGGTCGGGCAACTCGATCGACTACGGCTACCTCCCGCCGCAGGAGTCGAGCCAGTCCGGGGTGCTTTCGTCGCAGGGATACCAGACCGTGCCCTGGAACGGCTGGGGCACCACGTACTTCCTGATGAACTATCACAGCCCGAAGACCGGGCCGCTCATCGCGCAGCCCTACATCCGGCAGGCGATGCAGTCGCTGATCGACGAGAAGTCCTTCGTGAGCGGGCCGCTGAAGGGGTACGGCACCACGAACTACGGCCCGGTTCCGGTCAAGCCGTCCAACCCCTACAGTGACGCGTACGAGGCCACCGGCCCCTGGCCGTACTCACCGGCCACCGCGGTCAAGCTGCTCAAGAGTCACGGCTGGACGGTCACCCCGAACGGGGCGTCGACCTGCACATCGCCCGGCAACGGCGCCAGCCAGTGCGGCAACGGCATCACGGCGGGCACGAAGCTGAGCTTCTCGCTGGCGTTCGGCAGCGGCAACGAGGTCGTCAGCCAGGAGATGCAGGCCCTGAAGTCGGACTTCTCCCAGGCCGGCATCCAGGTCAACCTGTCCTCCGAGCCGTTCGACTCCCTGATCAGCCTGCTCACCCCGTGCACGGCGGCGCAGTCGTCCTGCTCGTGGCAGATGCTGAACTACGGCGGCGGCTGGACCTACGGCGTGGACCCGTACCCGACCGGCGACCAGCTCTTCCAGACTGGCTCCGGCTCCAACTCGAGCAACTACTCCGACCCTCAGGCCGACAAGCTCATCGGGGCGACCGTGCGTGGCACCGCCAACCTCAGCGCCTACGAGAACTACCTCGCCCAGCAGGTGCCGGTGCTGTGGATGCCGCAGCCGGACTACCAGATCTCCGAGATCAGCACCAAGCTCGGGGGCACCCAGCCGCAGAGCCCGATCGAAAGCCTCACCCCCGAGAACTGGTACCTGACGCAGTGATCAGGTTTCTGCTGCAGCGCTGCTCCCAGGCGGTGGTCGTGTTGCTGCTCGTGTCGGTGATCGTCTTCGGCCTGCTCCACCTGCTCCCGGGCGGGCCGGCCAGGGCGATCCTCGGCACGCACGCCACCCCGACGAACGTGGCCGCTTTCAACCAGCAGAACGGCCTCGACAGCTCCGTGCCAGTGCAGTACTGGCACTGGCTGACCGGGGTACTGTCCGGCAACCTGGGATTCTCCTACGTGCAGAACCAGTCCGTCAGCAGCCTGCTCACGCAGCGGCTGCCCAAGACGGCTTTCCTGGCCGCCGTCTCGGTGGTGCTCGCGGTGGTGATCGCGCTGCCGGTCGGTTTCTACCAGGCGGTCCGCCGCAACCGGGTGGGTGACTACGCGCTGACTACGGTCACCTTGGTGCTCTACTCCACGCCGGCCTTCTGGGTGGCGATCTTGCTGATCGACGTGCTGGCCGTCCGGCTCCGCGTGGTCCCGGCCGAGGCCCCCCAGGGGGCCTTCTCGGCCCTGCTCGGCGACCCGCAGGCGCTGGTGCTCCCGGTGCTCACCATCACCCTGGTGACGGTGGCGGCGTTCAGCCGTTACATGCGCTCGTCGGTGCTCGACGAGCTGGCCCAGGACTACGTGCGGATGGCCCGGTCCCACGGGGCCAGCAACCGGGTCATCTTGCTCCGGCACGTGCTGCGCAACGCGGCGGGCCCGGTCGTCACGTTGCTCGGGCTGTCGCTCCCGTTCATCGTGTCCGGCACCCTGATCACCGAGCAGGTGTTCAACTACCCGGGCATCGGCCTGCTGACGTTCAGCGCCGCGACCTCGCAGGATTACCCGGTCATGCTCGGGGTGGTCTTGGTGGTGGGTGCGGCCACGGTCGTCGGCTCGCTGCTGGCCGACGTCACCCACGCCATCCTCGACCCCCGGGTGCGCGCCTCAGCGGGGCTCGCATGAGCATGGACAATGTCGCGACCGTGCGCGGCCCCGAGAACGGTGCGCTGGCGGCTGAGGCCGAGGCCGCCGCGGGCGGCCTCTGGCTCAAGGCCTTTACCCGCAACCGGCTGGCCGTGGTCGGCGCGGTCGTGGCGGTCGCGCTGCTGCTGTTCTCCTTCGTTGGCCCGCTGCTCTACCACACCGACCAGATCCACACCCGGCTCGCGCTGGAGACGCTCGGCCCCGGGGCGGGGCACCCGCTCGGCACCGACTCGGTCGGCTACGACGAGCTCGGCCGCCTCATGGTCGGCGGTCAGACCACGCTGGAGGTGGCCTTCGGGGCGGCGGTCGTCGCGGTGGTCCTCGGCGTCTTGTGGGGGGCGATCGCCGGCTACTTTGGTGGCCTGCTCGACAGCCTGATGATGCGGGTGGTCGACGCCCTGCTGGCCATCCCGGCCCTGCTCCTGCTGCTGTTCCTGGCCACGGTGTTCCGGCCCAGCGTGCTGATGCTGATCATCGTGGTCGGCATCACCGCCTGGCTGGTGCCCGCCCGGCTGATCCGGGCCGAGGCCCTGTCGCTGCGCAGCCGCGAGTACGTGCTCGCGGCCAAAACGATGGGCGTCCGCGCCCCGACCATCATCGTCCGGCACATCATCACCAACAGTATCGGGACCATCCTGGTCAACGCCACCTTCCAGGTCGCGGACGCGATCCTGGTGGTGGCGGCCCTGTCCTTCCTCGGCCTCGGCATCGCCCCGCCCGCCACGAACTGGGGCGCGATGCTGTCCGACGGACTCAACTACACCTACTCGGGGTTCTGGTGGCTGACCTACCCGCCGGGCATCGCCATCGTGGTCACCGTCCTGGCGTTCAATGTCGTCGGGGACGGCCTGCGGGACGCGTTCGGGCTCGATGTGAGGCGCGGGTGAGCGCCCCCGCGAGCGGGCGGCCGGCCGCGAGCGCGCCCGCACTGCAGGTGACCGGGCTCGACGTGGACATCCGGCTGCCCGGGGCCGTCGTGCACGCCGTGCAGCAGGTCTCGCTCGAGGTCGGCGTGGGGGAGACGGTCGGCATCGTCGGCGAGTCCGGCTGCGGCAAGTCGACCCTGGGGCTGGCCCTGGCCGCGCTGCTGCCACCCGAGGCGCAGGCCCGCGGCAGCATCCGGGTGGCCGGGCGGGAGCTGGTCGGCCTGAGCGAGCGCGAGCTGCGCGCCGTCCGCGGGGCGGAGGTCGGTATCGTCTTCCAGGACCCGATGACGTCGCTCAACCCCACCCGGCGGATCGGCGCCCAGGTCGGCGAGGCCCTGCGGCTGCGGCACGGGACCAGCAAGGCCGCGGCCCGGGAGGCGGCGGCCGACATGCTCGACCGGGTCGGGCTGCCCCGGCCGCGCGAGCAGCTCGACCGTTTCCCGCACGAGCTGTCCGGTGGCATGCGCCAGCGGGTGGTGATCGCGTCCGCGCTGATCTGCCAGCCCCGGGTGCTGATCGCCGACGAGCCGACCACCGCCCTGGACGTGACGACCCAGGCCCAGATCCTCGAGCTGTTCGACCGCCTGAGTGATGAGCTCGGTATGGGTACGCTGCTCGTCACCCACGACATGGGGGTTGTTGCCGGGCACGCGGACCGGGTATTCGTCATGTACGCGGGACGGGAGGCAGAGACGGGCATGACCGAGGCGGTCTTCGAGCGGCCACGGCACCGCTACACCGGGGCGCTGCTCAGCTCCATCCTGCGCATGGAGACCCCCCGCAAGTCACGGCTCGGCACCATCCCGGGGCGCCCGCCGGACCTGACCGCGGCGCGGACCGGGTGCCCGTTCGAGCCTCGCTGCCCGGCCGCGACGGCCAGCTGCGCGAGCCAGCGGCCGGACGCGACCGAGGAGGACGGCCACCGATGGTTCTGCTTCCACCCGCTGACCGCGGCTCAGGACGAGACTCAGCTGCCGCAGGCGCAGCGATGAGCGAGGCCAGCGCGGCGAACAGGGATACCGCGAACAGCGAAAGGGGGGCGAACGGGACCGGCGACCTGGCCACCCCGCTGCTCGAGCTGGCCGATGTCAGCAAGCAGTACCGCGGCAGCGGGCTGTGGTCCCGGGCGGAGGCTCCCGTGCAGGCGGTCTCGGGGGTGACCCTGGCCGTCGCGGCCGGGGCGTCGGTCGGGATCGTGGGCGAGTCCGGCTGCGGCAAGTCCACCCTCGGGCGGCTGGCGGTCGGGCTGGAGAAGCCGACCAGCGGCGAGGTGCGGCTACGGGGCGAGCCGGTCGCCGGCCTGGACCGGGCCGGGCGCCGGCGGGCACGCTACGAGATCCAGATGATGTTCCAGGATCCCTACGCGGCGCTCAACCCGAGGATGACCCTGCAGCGGATCATCGAAGAGCCGCTGCGGGCCCGCGGCGGCGCCGGCCGGGCCGACCTCCGGGCCCGGGTCCGG
The DNA here is from genome assembly GCA_963795335.1 of uncultured Actinomycetota bacterium. GTDB lineage: Bacteria > Actinomycetota > Actinomycetes > Streptosporangiales > Streptosporangiaceae > Trebonia. Next base: position 349,054 of record CAWCHI010000016.1, on the reverse strand, counting down.
CTGCTCGCCGACGAGGTGGGGATCCCGGCCGCGCAGCTTGGCCGCTATCCCCGGGAGCTGTCCGGCGGCCAGCGTCAGCGCGTCGGCCTGGCCCGGGCCCTGGCGACCAGCCCGGCGCTGATCGTGGCGGACGAGCCGGTGTCCGCCCTCGACGTGTCGGTCCGCTCGCAGATCCTCAACCTGATGGCCGACCTTCAGGCCGAGCATCACATCGCCTACCTGATGGTGTCGCACGACCTCACGGTGATCCACTACTTCACCGACTACGTGATGGTGATGTACCTGGGCAAGTTCGTCGAGGTGGGGACGCCGGAGACGCTGTTCCGTGCGCCCGCGCACCATTACACACGGGCCCTCGTCGACGCCGCGCCTGACCCGGTGCCCGGCCGGGTCGCGGCCGCGGCCATCCGCGGCGAGCTGCCGTCGGCGTCGGCCCCGCCGTCGGGCTGCCGCTTCCGCACCCGCTGCCCGGCCGCGCAGGCGGTCTGCGCGCAGCAGGAACCGCCAATGCGCACCTTCGGGCCCGGTCACCGGGCCGCGTGCCACTTCCCGCTGAAGGAGGCGGTACCCGCGTGATCGACATCAACAGCGACATGGGGGAGAGCTTCGGTGCCTATCAGATGGGTGATGACGAGGCCCTCCTCGGCTACGTGACCAGCGCCAGCATCGCCTGCGGGTTTCACGCGGGTGACCCGCGGACGATCGACGCGACCGTGGCCCGCGCCGCCGCCCGCCAGGTGTCCATCGGCGCCCACGTCTCCTACCCCGACCTGGTCGGCTTCGGCCGCCGCTCGATGCGGGTCAGCGCCGGCGAGCTCGTGGCTGACGTCCTGTACCAGATCGGCGCGCTGGAGGCGTTCTGCCGGCGCCACGGCACGTCCGTCCGCTACGTCAAGGCGCACGGCGCGCTCTACAACGACCTGGCCGACAACGAGGAGCTGGCGGCCGCGTTCGGCGACGCGCTGCTCGCCTACGGCGGCGACCTGGCGGCACTGGTGCTGGCGGGCAGCACGTCGGTCGGGGTCCTGGCGCAGCAGGGAGTGCGGGTGGTCCGCGAGGGCTTCGCCGACCGGGGCTACACCGCCGGCGGCCGCGCTGGTGTCCCGCCGTCTGCCGGGCGCGCTCGTGACCGAGCCGGCCGCCGTCGCCGAGCGCGGCTGGCGGATCGCCTGCGGGAACGAGATCGAAGCAGTCGACGGGTCCCCCATCGTGGTCGCGGTGGACTCGCTGTGCGTGCACGGTGACACCCCCGGGGCGGTGGGCCTGGCCCGCGCGCTGCGCGAGGGGCTGGCCGGCCACGGGGTAACGGTCGCGGCGTTCACATGATCGTTCCCCTCAGGAGCGAGGGCGTGGCCACCCTCGCTGACATCGCGCTGACCGCCGTCCGCCAGGAGTACCCGCACTGGATCGGCCTGGAAGTGCAGGCCGGATCCGAGGTGCCGCCGCCCCGGCAGCTCAGCCCGGCCTTCTACGGCTGCTACGACTGGCACTCGGCCGTGCACAGCCACTGGCTGCTGGTCCGCGCGCTCGGCCGCGGCCTGCCCGGGCCCCTGGCCGGCGCGGTCACCCAGGTGCTCGACGAGCACCTGAGCGCCGAGCGGCTGGCGGCTGAGCTCTCCTTCTTCACCGGGCCCGCCGGCCTCACCAACGAGCGCCCGTACGGCTGGGCCTGGCTGGTCATGCTTCACGCCGAGTGCCAGGCCGCGCCGCACGGGCAAGGCGAGCGCTGGGCCCGGGCGCTGCAGCCGCTGGCCCGCTTGCTGTCGGCCCGGCTGCGGGACTACTTCGGCGGCCAGCTCCAGTTTCCTGTCCGGGCCGGGACACACGGCAATACCGCCTTCAGCCTCCGGCTTCTGATCGCGGCGGCCCGGCGCCGGGGCGACGAGCAGAACGCGGCCGAGCTGGCGGCAGCCGCCCGGCGGATGTTCGGTCCCCCGCACGTCCTGGCCTGGGACGGAGACCCGTCGGGGGACGCCTTTCTCAGCCCCGAGCTCACCGAGGCGGCGCTGATGGCGCAGGTGATGACCCCGGCCGAGCTGGCCGGGTGGCTGGGGGCCACGTTGCCGGGGGGAAACCGGGTGGCCTGGGACCCGCCTCGCTTCGCCACCGACGCGGCCGACCCCGGCACCGTCCACCTGGAAGGGCTGCTGGTCTCCCGCGCGTGGTGCCTGGACGCCCTCGCCCGGGCGCTGCCGGCCGGCGACCCGGTGGGGGCCGCGGCGCGGGCCGCGGCCGACGCACATGTGGCCCGGGTCGCCTTCATCGAGCCGGGCGAAGGATTTGGCCGCAGTCACTGGATGCCCACGTTCCTGCTCTACCTGGACGAGCAGCTGCGTCAGTGACGGCACGGGCCTGGCGCGCCGGCCCGGCCCAGTTCAGCGGGCCACGCGCAGGGTCGCGCCGCCGCCCCTGACCTCGAGCTCGACCAGCCCGGTGTCCGGCGCCACGTCGCTGAACGCTGGGTCCGGGAGCCCGGCCGCTCCGGGCAGCCATGCCGACATCGTCACCCCGGACACCGCGACCTCGGCCGCCGCCCGCGCCAGGCGCTGCCGCGCCTCAAGGGGGGTCGACCCGGAGACGGTGACGAACGCGAGCCGGTTATCCCGTTCCGGCACGATGACCTGGCCCGGGGCGGCGCCCGGGTCGACGCGGACGCCCGGTCCGGACGGCCATGTCAGCGAGCTGACCACCCCGCCCGCGCGCAGCCCCCCGCGGGCCCGGTCCTCCGCCTCGACCGCGAAGCCGAACGCCCACCGTTCGCGCCCGGGCCGGGGCAGTGCGGCGCCGGCATCGAAGGCCAGGGCGAGCTGGGCGGCGACGATGTCGACGCCGGACTGCTCCTCCACGACCGCGTGCCCGGCGGTGAGGCGAGCGCTCACCCCCAGCAGCTGCCAGTCTCTGTCCGGGAATTGCTCGAACCGGGCGACGCCGTAACCGGTGATCCCCCGTTCGGCCACGACCGTCCGGGTCCTCCGGGCCAGTTCGGCCGCCGCATCCGGGGGCGCGCTGTGCGCGGCGACCTGGTCGCCGCGCCGCGACAGCGCGGTGAAGCGCGTGCCAACGATCAGGGTCCCGGCTGTCCCAGCCAGCAGGTCCACCTGCGCCCGCAGTTGCCCGTTGGCCGCCCGGGGGAGGGGCCGCTTGCCCGTGCGGGCCAGGCTCCGGCCGGCGCCCGCGGGCGGGCTGCCGCCGCTGATCCAGCGCAGCCCGGGGCCGCCCCCTGTGCGGGCCGCCGCGTCCCCGGCGGTGAGGCGCCCGTCGCCCAGGTGGACCGCGTCGGCCCGGGCCCGCAGCGCGACGGCCGTGAGCGCGCCGGCGTCGCCGTACCCGGCGCCAGCCGGCAGTGCGTAGGCTTCGTCCGCGAGCCGGGCGTGGGGGGCCCAGATGTCCGCGTCGTCGTACACCGCCACCGAGGCGAACCCAAGGTCCGCGCAGGCGCGGATGACCCGGGCCGCCACCACGCCGCGGGCTGCGACCATCACTTTAGGCAGCGGGCACCCCCGCCCGGCTGTCTCCGTCCTCGCCCGCGCGGTCCGCGAGCGCGAACACGACCCGGTCGCCCGGTGCGAGCTGCGCGGCGGCGGCCAGGGCGGCCGCCTCGATCACCCCGATGACCGGGTAGCCGCCCGTCACCGGGTGGTCGTTCAGGAACAGGATCGGGTTTCCCGACGGCGGCACCTGGATCGACCCGGTCACGATGCCCTCGCTCGGCAACTCGGCGGCGTTCCGGACCGGCAGCGGGCCGTCGCTGCCCGACAACCGCAGCCCGACCCGGTCGGCGGCCGGGCTGACGGTCCACGTGCTGGTCAGGAGGCGGTCCAGCGCCTCGGCTGGGAACTGGTCGTCCCCGGGGCCGAACGTCAGCGCGAGCACCGCCGGCTCCGGCTGCCCCTGCGACGGCCCAGCGGTGGCCGCGCTGGCCGGTGACAGGCAACCCGGGCCGTCGCCGTACCCAACCTCCCCGTCCGGTTCGGGCCCCACCGGGACGAACGTGCCGGCCCGCAGCGGCGGCGGGCCCAGCGCCGCGAGGGTGTCGGTCGAGCGGCTGCCGAGGACCGGCGCGACCGCCACGCCCCCGCGCACCGCCAGGTAGCAGCGGATGCCCGCCCGCGGAGAGCCGAACGACAGCAGCTGACCCGCCCGCAGCAGGAACGGGGTAGCGAACGGGGCGGGGCGCGGGGCGGGCCCGAAACCGGCCTCGCTGATCGTGAGGTCCGCCCGGGCCCCGGTCACGGCCAGGACCAGGTCCCCGGTCGCCTGGACCCGGAACCCTCCTGGCGCCACCTCGATGCCCGCGGCCCCGGGCGGATTTCCGGCCAGCCAGTTCGCCGTGGCCAGGGCGCCGGGATCCAGCGCCCCGGACCGGCCGATGCCGAGATGACCCAGGCCGGGACGGCCGCGGTCCTGGACCGTGGCGAGGAAACCGGGCTGGTCGACCACCAGGCCCGGGCCTTGCGGTGCCTGGTCAGCGGACGCCTCCGGCGGCGCGGTCCTGGAAGCGGGGCCGCCGGCGGGCTGGGCCAGTGTGATCGCCTCCCGCACGGGTGCGAACCTGACCCGGTCGCCGGCGGCGAGGGTCGCGGGCGGGTCACGCCGGACATCCCACATCACCGTGGGGGAGCGCCCTATCAGCTGCCACCCGCCGGGCGACTCGCGCGGGTAGACGGCGGCGTAAGCGCCGCCCAGGGCCACCGACCCGGCGCGGACCCGTTTGCGCGGCTCCGTCCGCCGCGGTACGCGGAGCCGGTCGTGCGGGGCGACGAGGTAGGCGAACCCGGGCGCGAAGCCCACGAAGGCGACCGTCCACTCAGTCTGCGCGTGCAGGTGCACCAGCCCGGCCCGCCCGAGCCCGGTCAGCTCGCCCGCCTCGTCGAGGTCCGGTCCGTCGTAGGTCACTTCGATCCGGACCTGGCGTGCCTGCGAGTCGGCAGGCGGGCCAGGGGTCCAGTCCCGCAGCTGTGCCTCCGCCGCCCTGGCGGACTCGGCGTCGGCCAGCTGGACCAAGACGGACGCCTCGCCCTGGACGACGTCCGCCTGGCCGTCGAGGGGACGCTCGCGCAGCTCCCGGGCCAGGCGCTGCGCCTCCCGCCACGACGTGCACGGCACGAGCAGGGCCCTGCTGCCCGCGGGGCGCACCCGCCTAGGCATGGCCCGGAAACGCCAGCGCGAAGGACGCACAGGGCCCACTCGTAGCCATTGTTGTGTAACCGTCCGCTAGCTATCTGCATCAACAGTCGATTGTTGAGCAATCCACCAACTTCAGGGTCAACGATACATGATCAGACGGCGCGGGCCTGGGCTGGCCACGGGGCTAGCGCCGCAGCGGCGCCGTCAGCTCGGCCAGCGCCGGCAGGTCACCGGTAGCGAACTGGCCGCCTTCGCCCAGCAGCTGCACCACCACGTGGTCGGCGCCCGCGCGCAGGTGTGCGCTGATCTGCGCTTGCGCGTTCTCCAGGCCGTGCGGGACCACGTCGGCGAGCAGGCGGTCGCTGCCCCCGTTCGCGATGTCTGCTTCGGTGTAGCCGTGCCGCAGCAGGTTCCCGGTGTAGTTCGGCAGCCGCAGGTACCGCTGGGCGTAGTCGCGGGCGTGGGCGGCGCCCACATCACCCGCCGCCAGCGCCACCGCTACCTCCGGCACCAGCAGCGGCCCGGCCCCGAGGACCTGCCGGGCGAACGCGGTGTGCTCGGGCGGGGTGAAGTACGGGTGCGCGCCCTGGGCCCGGTCCCGCGCCAGCTCGAGCATCTTCGGCCCGAGCGCGGCCAGCACGACCGGCACCGGGAGGGGGCCCAGCGCGTTCAGGTACTCCACCATCTTCGTGTACGGCTTGACGTAGGCCTGGCCGGTCGCCTCGACCGCGGGGGCGTGGCTGACCCCGAGGCCGAGGATGAACCGGCCCGGGTAGAGGTCCTCCATCCGCTGCGCGGCCGCAACGAGGTCGTGCGGGTGCCACGTCCAGACGCTCGCGATGCCGGTCCCGAGGACCAGCCGCCGGGTGGCGGCGAGCGCGGGCTCGATCTCGTTGAGGTCGTCGATGGAGTTTACGCTGGGATACCACACCGAGGTGAAGCCGGCCGCCTCGATCTGCTGGGCATAGTCCTCCGGGTCGGCCCCGGTCCGGGCGGGCGGGGGCATCCAGATGCCGAGCGAGCCGAGCGTCGTCCGCAGTTCGTCCACTGTGATCATGGTTCTTGTTATATCCCCGGTCCCGTGAGCCCGTCCGGTTAGCCCAGCCCGGCGGTCAGCTCCGCCAGTAGCGCCAGGTCGCCCTCGGCGAACCGGCCGCGGTCGCCCAGCAGCTGCACCACCACATGGTCGGCCCCCGCCGCCAGGTGCGCGCTGACCCGGTTGACGGCGGCCTCGCGGCCATGCGGGACCACGTCGTTCAGCAGCCGGTCGCTGCCGCCGTCGCGGAAGTCGGCCTCGGTGTAGCCGTAGTTCTCCAGGTTGCCGGTGTAGTTCGGCAGCCGCAGGTACCCGGTCGCATAGGCGCGGGCGTGGGCGGCGCCGGCCGCGCCCGGGGTGAGCGACAGCGCGATCTCCGGGACCAGCAGGGGTTCGTCCCCGAGGACCTGCCGGGCGAATGCGGTGTGCCCGGGCGGGGTGAAGTACGGGTGGGCGCCCTGGGTCCGGTCGCGGGCCAGCTCGAGCATCCGCCGGCGCAGCGCGGCCAGCACGACCGGCACCGGCACTGGGCCCAGCTCGTCGAGGAACCGCACCATCTTGCTGTAGGGCCGGGCGTAGGACTGGCCGGTGCGCTCGACCGTCACCGCGTGGCTGACCCCGAGGCCGAGGATGAACCGCCCGGGATAGCGCTCCTCCAGCCGGCGGGCGGCCGTCGCCAGCTCGGGCGCCTGCCACGTCCAGACGCTGGCGATGCCGGTCGCGAGCACGAGCCGCTCGGTCGCGGCGAGTGCGGGCTCGATCGCGGCCAGGTCACCCGGTGTGTCCACCACCGGGTACCAGACCGAGGTGAAGCCGGCCGCCTCGATCTCGGGGGCGTAGGATCCGGGGTCGGTCGCGATCCACGACGGCGACTGCATCCAGATTCCGAGGGGGCCGAGCGTCTTCCGGAGTTCGTCCGTTGTGATCATGACCTTGTTATATCCGTTATATCCCGCACGAGTGCAGGAGGCGCCCATGCCGCCGACGACCATTCTCATCACCGGGGCCGCCGGCCGGATCGGGTCGATGCTGCGGCCCCGGCTCGCCCAGCCCGGCCGGGTGCTGCGGCTGCTCGACGTGGCGCCGCTGGAAGAGGCGCCGGACGGCGCCGGGACCGAGGAACTCCTGACCGCCTCGGTCACCGACCTGACCGCGATGACGGCGGCCTGCGCCGGGGTGGATGCCGTCATCCACCTGGGCGGCATCCCGACCGAGGATGCCTGGGGCCCGATCCTCGACGTCAACATCAACGGCACCTACACGGTGTTCGAGGCGGCCCGGCGGGCCGGCGTGCGGCGGGTGGTGTTCGCCTCGTCCAACCACGCGGTCGGGTTCGCCCCGGCTGCGTCGTTCCCGGTCGCCGACGACGCGCGCCCGGTACCGGACACCTACTACGGCGTCTCTAAGGCGGCGGGTGAGGCGCTCGGGGCGCTGTACGCCGCCCGCTACGGCCTGGAGGCCGTCTGCGTCCGCATTCTGTCCTGCTTCTGGCGCCCGGAGACCGCGCGGATGCTGTCGACCTGGCTGTCGCCCGATGACGCCGGGCGGCTGTTCGAGGCGTGTGTGAGCGGCCCCGCGCCCGGCTTCCGGACCGTCTACGGCGTATCGGCCAATACCCGCGGCGGCTGGGTGTCCCTCGACGGCGCCCGCGCCCTCGGCTACGAGCCCCGCGACGACGCCGAGGCCTACGCGGACGAGCTGCTCGCCGGCGGCGAGCCCGACCCGGCCGACCCAACCTTCCGCTACCTGGGCGGCGAGTTCACCCTGCCCTCCCGGGACGCCCCGCTCTCCTGAGGCGCCGCTGCCCGTCTCGATGTACGCAAAGACCGCGCCGTCCGGGGGGCGAGGCTGGCCACCTGGATCGTTGCCGTCCGGTCGCGGCAGGCAGCGGTGTTGCCGGCCAGCAGCAGGAACGGCCCAACCTGGGCCAGTTCCACGTCACGGAAGCCGAACCTCTCGGCCTGCGACCGAGACAGCTCCTCATCCAGCGGGACGGCAGCGTTGAGGTCGGACACGGACACCCGGCCAGAACCTGGCCGGTATCAGGCATGCCCAGCGCAACAGCTCCGCCACTACCGCTATGCCGACGGCCAGCACACCGGCAGGCCAGCACCCCGGCAGGCCGGCCCGCCGGACACCCACGGACACCCACGGACGCCCACGTAGTGGGCCGATGCGCGGGAGGCCGCGGCGCGGGGCCGTGGCGCGGGGAACGCGTGGGGCCGTGGCGCGCGGGGCCGACGAGTCCGGCGGCGGCCAGCCATCACGGGGCTCGTGCGGAACCCGGAGTAACACAGCACCTTGGCTGATCCGGCTTTGCCGGATCAGCGCGGAACATTTTTTCTGCGTGGTAACAAAGCGTCCAATATGCACGCTTTCTTTCCATCGTGCGAAAAGTATCCGCGTAATTCGGCGTTTCCAGCGTCGAGTCGGCCCATAATCGGATAACAGCAAGAAGCGCGGGGCGCGGGGCGCGGGGCGCGGGGCGCGGGGCGCGGGGCGCCGGGGCCGAAAGGGGCGCGGCGCGGCCAGGCGGCTAGAAGGCGCGGAGCGCCATGGCCGCCCAGCAGGCGCTGCACGCCCAGGCCGGACCGCGGCCGCTGGAACCGCAGGCCGGCTGGAACCGGAGGCCGAGAACAGGGCGAGGCCGGCTATTAGGCGCGGAGCGAAGAGGCTAGCTCGTGCCGGTGATGGCGGAGTAGTCGGCGACGACGCCGGGGGCGCCCTGGCCAGCCGGCGGGTCGTAAGCGGCGAACTGCTCGAGGTAGTCCACCGTGGCCTGGCTGAGGGCCTCACCGGGGGAGAGGTAGCCGGGAACCGTGACGTGCAGCATGGTGCCGGCTGGCGGGGTGAGGCTCACCGTGGCGGCGTCGGTGTAGAACACGAGCGCCCCGCCCCCGGTTGTGAGCAGGGCGAACTCCTGTCCCACGCCGCCGCTGGCGGGGGCGTGGGTGTCGGTGACCGTGCTGCCGGGCACGTCGGCCCGCCACTGCCCCTGGTCGGCCTGGTCGGCCAGGTTGCCGGGATCGGCCACCGCCGGACGGGCACCGCCGGCCGTGTCGAGCGCGGTCGCGGTGACGGCGGGCAGGTCGCCGGGGGCGACCGCGTCGGCTGCGTCCGGGGCGACCGCGGTGGCCAGGCCGTCGGTCCCGGTCACGACCGGGGGGGCGCTGGCCCCGGACAGCAGGTAGGGCTCAAGCGTGTTGAGCCACGGACCGCCCGGGCTCGCCTGGGTGAAGAGCAGGTACTCAGTCGAGGTCACCGTCCGCCTGGTTGGCCGTGAACGCGTTGGCGACCTGGACCGCGAACCAGCGGGGCCCGCTGGCGGCCTCACCCCGGGGGAGGTAGTAGGCCGACCGGACCGGGCCGAAGGCGGGGAAGGGGGCCGTTCCCGCCGCCCGTCCCTGCAGGAACAGGGACGCGTCGATCGCCTCGCTGGACCCGGTCTCGATCGCCCCCAGGGCGGAATTGCTCCGGGCCGCGTTGGCCGCGTTGTTCGCCGTCGTGTAGGCCGCGACGACCGCCTGGGCCTGGGCCAGGCTGAGCGGGGCGGCACCGGCCCCCGCTCCGCCCGGGGCCGCTGCCCCGGCCGCGGCAGACGAGGCCGCGGCAGACGAGGCCGAGGCGAGGCCGGGAGGGCGGTGCCGAGGCGAGTGGCGTTGAGACCGGCGAGGCGGCGCCCGGCCCCGTGCCGCCGGACCCGCCCGGCGTCGCGACGGTGCCGGACGCGGCCGGCCCGGCGGCTGGGCGGTCCGATGCCGCTGGCGCCGCGGCGAGGCGGCCGGGATGCCCGGACGCAAGCACGGCCGTCCCGGCGCCGGCGGCGGCCACCACCGCGACCCCGGCCACCAGGAGGACTGGGCGGCCGACACGGCGGCGACGGTGACGCTGGTCCGGCCCGAGCTCCCAGTCCATCCAGGCCGGCGGGGGCCCGGCCGGGCCGGCCTGCGGCGGGGGCGAGCCGGGAGCTGGCGGCGGCACGGCCGCTCGCCCGGGCGAGCCGAACAAGGGCGGCGCTTGTCCGCGCCTGCCCGTCCGCTCGCGCTCAACCGCCTCGCCGTTCGCGCCCGCCGCCCCTGCCCCGTATTCAGTGAGCTCCCCGGTCCCGTCGGCTTTGCCGCGCCCAGCCCCCGCCCAGTACCCGCTCGCGGTCATGGGCCCCGCTGGCGCCCCGGTCCCGTCCTGGGCGCCGCCAGCAACGTCAGGCCCGGCGGGTGCCGCCGGTGAGGCGTCTGCCGGGTCGTCGGTCCGCTCGTAGGTCAGGGGGTAGAGGGCCTCGCCGTCATCGTCGTCTTCCCGCCCTTCGCCCGCGTAGCGGTCCTGTCCGGGCCGGAAGTCGCCGGCGTAGCCGCCGTCGGCAGCGTCCCAGTCCTCGCCCGGGGGACGGCTGGCGTCCGGGTCTGGGCCGCCGTGGACGGCCGGGCCGTCGTCCGGCTCCGCGGCCGCCGCTGACCCCTGGTCGCGGTCGTCGGGGAACAGGGCCGGGAACGAGCCTGCCGGCCAGCCGGCAGCGTCCTCGGCGTACGGGTCGTCCTGCCCGGTTCCGGCAAAGTCCCAGTGACTCATCGCATTCTCCTGGTGATTTTCCGTCACCAACTGGTACGGATCGTCCCCGGCCTCGGTTCAGTTCCGACCCAGCTTCAGGGGCCGCCGGTCAGTAACGCATCCCCATCGCGTCCCTTACCTCTTCGAGCGTGGCCGCGGCGACCGCCCGCGCCCGCTCGCCGCCGTCGCGCAGCACCTGCCGGACGTAGCCGGGGTCGGCCGCCAGCTCTGCCCGGCGGGCGCGGACCGGCGCCAGCCGTTCGTTGACCGCCTCGGTCACCGTCCGCTTGAGCAGAGCGGCCCCGCCCCCGCCGGCCTGTTCCGCCACCGCCGCCGGGTCGGCGCCGAGGCACAGGGCGGCCAGCAGCACCAGCGAGGAGACCTCCGGGCGGGCCGCCGGGTCATAGGTAACCGGCCGGATCGCGTCGGTCCGCGCGCCCTTGATCAGCCGGGCGGTCTCGTCGGCGGTGGCGCGCAGTGCGATCGCGTTGCCGCGGGACTTCGACATCTTGCCGCCGTCGGTGCCCAGCAGCAGCGGCGCGTCCGACAGCAGCGGCTCCGGTTCGGCGAAGACCGGGGTTCCGCCCGGGCCGGGGTAGCGCTCGTTGAACCGGCGGGCGATCAGCCGGGTCAGCTCCACGTGTGGCAGCTGGTCCTGGCCGACCGGGACGAGGTTGCCGCGGACGCCCAGGATGTCGGCCGCCTGGTGCACCGGGTAGGTGAACATCAGCCCGCTGACCGACGCCTGGCGTGAGTGCGCGATCTCGTCCTTGACGGTCGGGTTGCGCTGCAGCTCGGGCACCGTGACGAGGCTGAGGAACGGGAGCAGGAGCTGGTTCAGCTCGGGCACGGCGCTGTGGGCGAAGATCACCGACCGGGCCGGGTCGACGCCGGCCGCCAGGTAGTCGAGCACCAGCCCGGGCACGTGGCCGGCGACGCCGCCGGGCGTGTCCCGGTCGGTCAGCACCTGGTAGTCGGCGACCAGGACGAACAGCTCGACCCCGGCCTGCTGCAGCCGGACCCGGTTCGCCAGAGTGCCGAAGTAGTGCCCAAGGTGCAACGCCCCGGTCGGCCGGTCGCCGGTGAGGATACGCCAGCGGCGCGGGTCCTCCCTGATCCGCCGCTCGATCGCGGCCGAGCGGCGGCGCGCCGCGGCGAGGCTTCCCCGGTCAGCGGCAACGGCCTCTGGTGATTCATCATGGGTGGTGGTCATGACGGGTCTCCTGTGCCTGATGGCGTTACGGCGAGGGACGACCCAGTCAGCGGACAAGCAAACGGCCGCCCCTCCGGTTGGATGGGACGGCCGCTGTCGTCAGCGCGCGGTCAGCTCAGCGAGGCGCTCGTCCCGGGACTGGACGGGCGCCACTGAAACGCGCGACGAAGCATGGCTTCATGTTAACAGCGTCTGGTGTCCCGCCGCCCCGCACCAGATGGCCGGTGGCCGCTGGGTTGCCCGCCGTGAAAGGCTGGGAACATGGAATATACGCATCTGGGAAGGTCGGGCCTGTCCGTCAGCCGTCTGTGCCTGGGCACGATGAACTTCGGACCGCTGACGGCGCCGTCCGACGCGCACGCGATCATGGACCGCGCGCATGAGCTGGGCATCAACTTCTTCGACACTGCCAACGCCTACGGCCGCCGCCAGTCGCCGCCCGGCGAAGTCGCCCAGAAGGACGAGTCGCACGCGGGCTGGACCGAGGAGATCATCGGCGACTGGTTCGCCAAGGGCGGTGGTCGCCGCGACAAGACAGTCCTCGCCACGAAGGTGTACGCCATCTTGAGCGACTGGCCGAACGACGGCAAGCTCTCCGCCCTCAACATCCGCCAGGCGTGCGACGCGTCGCTGCGCCGGCTGAAGACCGACCACATCGACCTGTACCAGATGCACCACGTCGACCTCGACACCCCGTGGGACGAGATCTGGCAGGCGATGGAGACCCTCATCGCCCAGGGCAAGGTGCTCTACACGGGGTCATCCAACTTCGCGGGCTGGCACATCGCCCAGGCCAACGAGGTCGCCCGCTCCCGGGGCCACCTCGGTCTGGTCAGCGAGCAGTCGCTGTACAGCCTCATCACCCGCTGGATCGAGCTGGAGGTGCTGCCGGCCGCCCGCGCCTACGGGGTCGGTGTCATCCCCTGGTCACCGCTGCAGGGCGGGATCCTGGGCGGGGTGCTGGCCAAGGACCGTGAGGGCAGCCGCCGCATCTCCGACCGCTCGCGGGCGCTGGTCGAGGCGCACCGTGACGCCCTCGAGCGGTGGGAGGACTTGTGCGCCAAGCTCGGCGAGGAGCCCGCCAACGTGGCCCTGGCCTGGCTGCTGCACCAGGAGGGGGTGACTGCCCCGATCATCGGCCCGCGCACCGGCGAGCAGCTCGAGGGCGCCCAGCGCGCGCTGGAGATCACGCTCGACGCCGAGGTGCTCGACTCGATCGACCAGATCTTCCCCGGGTACAAGCCTGCCCCGCAGCATTACGCCTGGTAGGAAGGTCAGTCCCCGTCCTCGTCCTCCTCGTCGGGGTCGTCGGTCTCCAGCACGACGCTGAGCGAGTCGTTCTGCAGCAGGAACGAGACGTCCTCGAGGGACTTGGCGATCGAGAACAGCAGGTACGGGACCGCGGCCTGCGCGTCGCCGCTGAGCATGCCGGCGGCGACGCGCAGCTGCGGGCTGTAGTCGGAGCCGAGGTCTTCCTGGAGCTGGTCAAGCAGGCTGTCGTTGTCCATCTGGGCCCCTCCCGTGTCGTAGGCCGTGCAGTTACGCGTGGCTCGCCCAATCTAGGCGGCGTGGGAATCCTAGTGCAGCCGGTTCCCGCGGCTGACGGCGCCGGATCGCGCAGTGCCGTGACCCGAGCGCCCCCCGCACAACGCAACGTGCGCCGGACCGGGCGAGAGGTCCGGTCCGGCGCACGTGAGCGCCGCTGGTGCGGCGGCTTGCTAGGAGGCGAAGTCGAGCAGCGGCTGCGCCCGCGACGGGTGCCGCAGCTTGGACAGCGACTGCTTCTCCAGCTGGCGGATCCGCTCCCGGGTGAGGCCGAGCGCGCGCCCGATCTCGTCCAGGGTGTGCGGGTTGCCGTCGTAGAGGCCGAACCGCATCGCCATGATCGTCGCCTCGCGCGGGGTCAGCGCGTCGAGCGCAGACCGCAGCTGCTCGGCCATGAGCTGCCGGTCGACCAGCTCGGACGCCTCCGGCGCGTCGACGTCCTCGATGAGGTCGCCGATCGACGTCTCGCCGTCCTCGCCGATCGTGGAGTCGAGGCTAGATCGGCTGCCGCGAGGTGCGCAGCAGCTCCTCGATCTGGTCCGGGGTCCGGTCCAGCTCGACGGCCAGCTCCTCCGGGGTGGGCTCGCGGCCGAGGCGCTGGTGCATGTCACGCTCGACGCGCGACAGCTTCGACAGCATCTCGAGCACGTGCACCGGCAGCCGGATCGTCCGCGCGGAGTCCGCGAACCCGCGCTGGATCGCCTGCCTGATCCACCACATCGCGTAGGTGGAGAACTTGTAGCCCTTGGTGTAGTCGAACTTCTCGACCGCCCGGATCAGGCCCAGGTTCCCTTCCTGCACGACGTCGAGCAGGGACAGCCCGCGGTCGCTGTACTTCTTGGCCACCGACACCACCAGCCGCAGGTTGGCCTCGAGCATGTGCGCCTTCGCGCGCCGCCCGTCCTCGGCCACCAGCTCCAGGTCGTGCCGTCCCTGGGGCGTCAGGTCAAGGTCGGTGTCCAGCTTGTGCTCGGCGAACAGGCCCGCCTCGATGCGCTTGGCCAGGTCCACTTCCTGCTCGGCGGTCAGCAGGCTGGTCCGGCCGATCGACTTGAGGTAGGTGTGCACCGAGTCGCCCATGGCGGGCGTCTGGTCGTCCAGGTCAACCCCGTCGGCGAACGCCGCGACGTCGGCCTCGATCGCGGCCACCTCGTCGCTCGGCGAATCTCCGGGTCGCCGTCCGCGCCCGCGGTCTCCGCCTTGGCGGGGGTGCCAGCGGCCGGCGGCGGCCTCGTCCAGCCTTCCTGGCCGCGCGTCTTCTTGGCCGGCGCCTCAGCGGTCTTGGCTGCACTCGCCTTCGCACTGGCGCTCTTCGCCGGCCGGCTTGGCCTTGCCGCGCGGGCCGGCCTTCAGCTCGGTTTCCTCGTCGGCCAGCCGTACGCCGGCCTCGCTCAGCTCGCGGAGGATGGACCGGCGCCTCGGCGGGCGTGAAGCCCGGCCTGCTCGAACGCCGTCCGCAGGTCCGAAAGGGACAGGTGGCCCTGGCTGCGACCGCGCTGAATCAGGTCGTCCACTCGTGACGAGCTCGCCTCCTCGTCAGCCGAGGCGGCAGTTGCGATCCGCGGCATGAGACACCTCCCGTCCTTCTGTATACGTGCGCATGCGTTGCGCCGTTCAACATCAACACGACTTAAATACGATCCCCGATGACAATGAGTAGCCCCGCTCCGTTTCACCGGCTTTTGCGGGGGGCACTCTTGATTAACGCTCCGCGCCCGAGATTGTTCCCGTCGGCGTCACGTTCTTGCCACCTTGAGGGCTGCCAGGTCCGGTTTGCCGCTGGGAAGCACGCGGGATAGCCTCCGTCAGCACGACCTCGCTTGGGCAAGCGTAACGCGGAAGACGCGCGCTTACTTGCGTACGTAGCAATTCTAGGCCAGGCGGGTCAGCCGGGTCACGCCGGGACTACCACAGCGGTGACCCGTTCGCCCCATTCCGGGTCCGCCCGGCCGATCACCACGACCTCCCGCACTCCCGGGCAGGCCGCGAGCACCGCGGCGACCTCACCGGGGACCACCTTGTGGCCGCCGGTGTTGATCACGTCGTCGGCCCGCCCGCGGACCGTCACCCGGCCGTCTCGGCTCGACGCAGCCGAGGTCGGAGGTGACGAACTCGCGGCGGTGGCCGGCGGCGGCGTGCCACCGCACGCCGTCGGTCAGGTCGGGCCGCCGGGTAGCGGTTCATCAGCACCGGCCCGGAGATCCGCAGCCGCCCGTCCTCGCCCGCCCGCACGGTCACGCCGTCCAGCGGCACCCCGTCGTAGACGCAGCCGCCGCAGGTCTCGCTCATCCCGTAGGTGGTCACCGCGGTAATCCCGGCCGCGCGCGCCTCGCGCCAGGACCGCCGCGCCCGCGGCCGCTCCGCCGACCAGCACGCAGCGGTACGCGCGCCAGCGCCGCCGTCGCCGGCGGCGGCTGCCGAGCAGCCGCACCAGCTGGGTGGGCACGACCGACACGTGCGCGCAGCCCGGCCGTCCGCGGCGCGCTACCGTCTCCGCGGTCGCCTCGCGCCGCGATCACCGGCTCGGTCTGGCTGACCAGGGACCGCACCAGCACCTGCAGCCCGGCGACGTGCGACGCGGGCAGGCAGGCCAGCCACCGCTCGCCGGGCCGCGCCCCCGCCCGGGCGAGTGACGCGCGGGCCGAATGGGTCAGCGCGGCCGCGCTCAGCTCGACCCCCTTCGGCTCGCCGGTAGATCCCGAGGTGCCGATGATGACGGCGGTCTCCGCTGCCACGCCCGGCTGCCCCGAACGGTGGCGCGTTCACCCCCGGGCCCGATGACCGCGTTCGGCCGGAACAGCTCCAGGAGCTGCCGCAGCCGCGCAGCGGGCAGCCCGGCGTCGAGCGGCAGGATCGCCGGGCCCGGTGCCGTCGAGCGCCCGCGCGAGCGGGCCGAGCAGCCGCGCCGCGCCGCCACGCCGTCGAGCAGCACCGCGTGCAGCGGGCGCCGCCTGACCGGCGCTGACGGGGGCCTGCCCGGTGGCGTCGTTCCGGCTGGCCTGGTCGGGGGAGGGGAGGGCAGTCACGTTACTCAAGGGTAGACCGTGCCGGGCGGGCAGCTGGTGCGGGCGGGTAGCCGCAGGCCCCCGGCTGCCTGCCGGCCGCCCTGCCGCGCAGGTAATACGATGCGTGTTCGGGCCGTCCGCGGGGGAGCGCCGCCGGGCGGCCGCCGACGAGGAGGTTAGCGGTGACGGTGGCAGCGGGCCCGCGAGGCGACAATGAACGACCTGCCGGAGCTGCTCGGCACGCTGCGGGCGTTCGCGATCCCGATGCGGACCAAGTTCCGCGGCATCACCGTCCGCGAGGGAGCGCTGATCCAGGGGCCGGCCGGGTGGGGGGAGTTCTCGCCGTTCGCCGAGTACGGGCCGGCCGAGTCGGCCCGCTGGCTGGCCAGCGCGATCGAGTCGGCGACGGTAGCGTGGCCCGCGCCGCTGCGGGACTGCGGTCCCGGTCAACGTCACCGTGCCCGCGGTCGATCCGGAGCGCGCGCCGCCAGATCGTCGCCGCGTCCGGCTGCCGCACCGCCAAGGTCAAGGTGGCCGAGCGCGGGCCAGGCCGAGTCGCGAGGACATCGAGCGGGTCGCCGCGGTCCGCGACGCGCTCGACGCGGCCGGCCCTGGCGGCCGGATCCGGGTGGACGCCAACGGCGGCTGGTCGGTGGACGCAGGCCGTCCGGCTGCTGCGCGAGCTCGGCCGCGTACTCGCTGGAGTACGCCGAGCAGCCCTGCGCGACCCTCGACGAGCTCGCCCAGGTGCGGCGGCTGACCGACATTCCGGTCGCCGCCGACGAGTCCATCCGCAAGGCCGAGGACCCGCTGCGGGTCCGGGCGGCCGGGCGCGGCCGACATCGTGATGATCAAGGTCCAGCCGCTCGGCGGGGTCCGCGCGGCGCTGCGGGTGGCCGAGGCCTGCGGCCTGCCCGCCGTGGTGTCAAGCGCCGTCGACACCTCGGTCGGGCTCGCCGCCGGGGTCGCCCTCGCGGCCGCCCTGCCCGAGCTGCCCTACGCGTGCGGGCTCGCCACCATGTCCCTGCTGGCGGGCGACGTCACCGCCGAGCCGCTGGCCGAGCAAGCGGGCGCGCTGCCGGTCCGCCGTCCCGCGGTCGACCCGGACGCCCTGGCGCGCTGGGAGACCGACCCGGAACCGTGGCGGGAGCGCGCGCTGCCGCGGCACTCGCCGGCGTACCTGGAAGCGCGCGGCTGAACCTGTACGGCGAGCCGGGCGCCGCGGCGGGCGCGGACCGGTGAACCCGTCGACCGCGTTCGGCACGGTGCTCGCCGATGAGCTCGCCCGGTGCGGGCTGCGCGAGGTCGTCGTCGCGCCCGGGTCCAGGTCCACGCCGCTGGCCATGGCGTTCTGGGAGCTGGAGCAGGCGGGCCGGGTCCGGCTGCACGTCCGGATCGACGAGCGGTCGGCCGCGTTCACCGCGCTCGGCCTGGCCAAGGCGTCAGCCGCCCGGTCGCGGTGCTGTGCACGTCCGGCACCGCGGCGGCGAACTTCCACCCGGCGGTCATCGAGGCCGACGAGTCCGCCGTGCCGCTGCTGGTGCTCACCGCCGACCGGCCGCCCGAGCTGCGCGGCGACCGGGGCCAGCCAGACGATCGACCAGGTCAAGCTGTACGGCGGGGCGGTCCGCTGGTACGCCGAGGCCGGCGTGCCGGAGCGGCGCGCCCGGCATGACAGGCTACTGGCGGTCGCTGGCCTGCCGGGCCTGGGCGCACGCGGCCGGCGCCCTCGGCACGCTGCCCGGCCCGGTTCACCTGAACCTGCCGTTGCGCGACCCGCTGGTCCCCGGGGCCGACGAGGCGGACTGGCCCGAGCCGCTGGACGGGCGTCCCGGCGGCCGCCCGTGGACCGCGATCGCGCCGGCCCCGGCGGCGGCCCCGCCGCTGGAACTGCCCTGGACCGAACGCGGCCTGGTGGTCTGCGGTGACGGTGACTACGACGCGGCCGCGCTGGTCGCCCTGGCCGAGCGGGCGGGGTGGCCGGTGCTCGCCGAGCCGTCGTCGGGCGCGCGCCGCGGGCCGAACGCGCTGATCGGCTACCAGTACCTGCTCGCGTCGCCCGCGTTCGCGGCCGCCGGCGGCCGGAGGTGATCGTCTCGGCCGGCCGGCCCGGGCTGACCCGCCCGCAGTCGGCCCTGCTCGGCCTGGCCCGTTCCGGGCCCCCGGCGGGCGGGGGGCCCGCCGTCCGGCACGTCGTCGTCGCGTCCGGTCCCGGGCGGTGGGCCGACCCGCAGCGGGCCGCGACCGACGTCGCCGCGGCCCTCCGCCTCACGGGGGCCCCGGCCGCGCCGCCCGGCCGCTGGCTCGAGGCCTGGCGGCGGGCGGACGCGGCCGCCGTCGCGGCGGCCGGCGCCGTGCTCGGCGCCGGGCCGGACGGCGCCGCCCGCCCCGGCGCCCCCGGCGCCCCCGGCGCCGACGCCGCGCCGCGCTGAGCGAGCCCGGGGTGGCCCGCGAGCTGGTCGCCGCGCTGCCCGAGGAGGCGCTGCTGTGGTGCGGCAACTCGCTGTCGGTGCGGGACGCCGACCTGCTGCTGCCGCCGCGCGACGACGTGCGGGTGATCGCCAGCCGGGGCGCCAGCGGCATCGACGGGACCTCGTCGACCGCCGCCGGCGCGGCGCTCGCGCACGCCCGGCAGCACCCCGGGTCGGTCGCGTTCGCGCTGATCGGCGACCTGACGCTGCTGCACGACGCGCCCGGACTGGCCATGGGCCCGGCGGAGCCGCGGCCGGATCTGTGCCTGGTGGTGGTCAACAACGACGGCGGGGGCATCTTCGCCGGGCTGGAGCCGGCCGGTTCGCCGGCCCGTTCGAGCGGGTTTTCGCCACGCCGCACGGCGCGTCGCTGGCGCACCTCGCGGCCGCCTTCGGTATCGGCTACACGCTGGCGGAGCGGCCGGGCGATCTCGCCAAGGCGGTCGCCGCCACCGTTCCCGGCAGCGGCCTGCGGATCGTCGAGGCGCGGACCGCGCAGGCCGGCAACGCGGGGCTGCGGGCGCGGATGCGCGACGCCGCGGCCGATGCTGTGGCCCCCTGAGCGGTGCGCGAGTCGTCGAACGCGGTTCACGTCCCTGTCGCCGGCCCTGGCCAGCGCGGTGCCAGCGGCCCGCTCCGCGCTCAGCCCTGCCAGCTGCGTTACCGCCAGCCGCATTACCGCCGGGACCGCTGCGCCCGCTTGCGGGCGGTGGGCTCGTGCAGCAGCACTCCCGACGTCCGGGCCAGGAACTCCTCGTAGGTGTCAGGCGCGGCGCCTGGCCTGCGCGCGTAGCGGTCGGTCGAGGTCTGCCGCACCAGGAGCAGCCGCTGGGCCTCGTTCATCTCGCGAACGGTCCCCGCCAGCTTCCCGGCGACCCGCCGCACTGCCGTCTTCATCCGCGGTCTCCCTCCGTAACCTTTCCTCCAGCCTGGCAGTAAGACCCGCCGCGGCTCATGGGGAAAAATCCATAGATCCGGCCGCCGGAAGGCCGTGGCGCCTCAGCCCGCCGTGCGCACCCGCTCCGGGCCTAATCGGTTGGCCCTGACCACGGGCCACCGCCGATAATGGGGGGATGGGCGCGCTGGTGGGGCGACACGCGGAGCTGGCCCGGCTGCGGAGCCTGCTGCAGGACGCGGCCGCGGGGCGGGCGGTGACCGGGCTTGTCAGCGGCGACGCGGGCATCGGCAAGTCGCGCCTTGTGTCCGAGGCGATGCGGATCGCCGACAGTGACGGCTTCACCGTGCTGTGCGGCCAGTGCGCGGAGATCGGCGACAGCGTCCCGTACCTCCCGTTCGCGGACGCCTTCCGGGCCGCGCCGGCGCCGGTCGAGCAGGCCGTGAAGGCCCGCCCGGTGCTGTCGCGCCTGCTCCCGGATGGCGCCGGGCTGGACCAGCCAGCCGACTGGGCGGGCCTGGCCCGCCAGCAGATGTTCGGCGCGGTGCTCAGCCTGCTGTCCGAGCTGGCCGCGGACCGGCCTGTCCTGCTGGTGATCGAGGACCTGCACTGGGCCGATGCCACGACCCGCCACCTGGTGGTGTTCCTCGCCCGCATGCTGCACCGTGAGCGCGTCGCGGTTATCGGGACGTACCGCACGGACGACCTGGACCGCCGCCACCCGCTGCGGGGGGTGGTCGCGGAGCTGCTCCGGCTGCCGATGGTCGAGCTGGTCGAGCTGGGGCCGCTCCCGGCGACCGCCCTGGCGGAGATCCTGGCCGGCCGCCCCGGTGCCCCGGCGCCCCTGTCCGCCGCCGCGCTCAACTCGCTGGTGGAGCGGGCCGAGGGCAATGCTTACTACGCTGAGGAACTGCTGACCGCGTCGTCCAGCCCAGACGACCCGCTGCCGGCTGGCCTCTCCGCGCTGCTGCTGGCACGGGTGGAGCGGGTGTCGGCGGCGGCCCAGCAGGTTCTCCGGACGGCGGCCGTGGCCGGCGGCGGCGCCGCCGACGACCTGGTGCGGGCGGCGTCGGGACTGTCCGACGACGCCTACGAGGAGGCACTGCGGGAGGCGGCCGGCCATCAGCTGCTGGCTCCGGCCGGGCCCGACGGGTACAAGTTCCGGCACGCGGTGGCGCGCGAGGCCGTCTACGGCGACCTGATGCCGGGCGAGCGGACCCGGCTCCACGCGCGGCTCGCAAGCCTGCTGGCGGACGTGCCCGGGGCGGCGGCCGAACTCGCGCATCACAGCATGGCCAGCCATGACATCCCCGGCGCGTTCGCCGCCTCGGTCCAGGCCGGCGGCGAAGCCGACCGCCTGGGCGCCCCGGCGGAAGCGCACCGCCACTATGACCTGGCCCTGGAGCTCTGGGAGCGGGTGGACGGGGCCGAGCGGGTCGCGGGCATGACCCGCGGCAAGCTCGGCCTGAAATCCGCGCTGGCCGCCGCGGCCAGCGGCGACGTGCCCCGGGCGGTGTACCTGCTGCGCCGCACCCGCGACCGGCTGCCCGCCGCGGACGGATCAGCCGGCGACGCCGAGCTGCGCTGCCGGGTCGGCGAACGGCTCGCCTACCACCTGCTGCAAAGCGAGAACACCCGGTGGTACGCCGAAGCCCTGGAAGTGGCCGGGGAAACTGTGCGGGAGACGGCCGACCAGCCCCCGACCTGGTACCGGGCCCGCGCCATGGCCACCTACGCGATCGCGCTGATGTCGGCCCACCGCTACGGCGAGGCCCGGGACTGGGCCAGCCGGGCCCGGGAGGCGGCCCGGGCCGCCGGGTCGGCCTCGGTGGAGGCGGACGCGCTCGCGACGACCGGTCAGCTCGCCCTGCGCACCGGAAGTTCCGGCGAGGCGATCGGGCTGTTCACCGCGGCCGTCGAGCAGGCGGGAGCGGCCGGGGCAGTCGGTGTCCGGCTGCGGGCGGCCTACCAGCTGGCCGCCGAGCACCTGTCGCAGGGCGATCTCGCGCAGGCGGCCGAAGTCGCCCACCGCGGGGCCGCGTGGGCCGAAGCGGAAGGGCTGAGCCTCGCTCCGTTCGGCCTGGACCTGCAGCACCTGCACTTCCAGGCGCACTACGCTGACGGGGACTGGGATCACGCCCAGCAGCTGGCGGACGGGTTCCCCGTCCGGGTCACCCGGCAGTCGGAGGCGCAGCTGTCCGCGATGGCGCTGTTCCTCGACGTGGCCCGGGGCAATCCGGCGGTCAGCGAGCGCCGGACCTGGCTGGAGCCGTTCTGGGACGACGTCTTCATCGCCTACATCGCCCGCGGGATCCTCGCCGATCACGCGCTGTGGCAGGGCGACTGCGAGCGGGCCCTGGCGGAGGCGGAGGCGGCCATCAACGCGGACGCCTGGCCCGCGCACAGCCCCTCGGTGATCCGGGTGGCGGCGATCGCGCTCGCGGCCCGGGCCGACCGGGCGGCGCGGCTGCGCGCGGCCGGCGATGCCGCCGGCGCGGACGCGGACGCCGCGGCGGGCGGCGCCCTGCTCGGGCTGGCCCGCGACGGTGCCAGCTACCCCGCCCGGCCGCATGCGGTGCTCGGGCCGGAGGGCCGTGGCTGGCTCGCCCGCTGTGAAGCCGAGTACGCCCGCCTCACCGGCCGGAACGCCCCCGGCCGGTGGGAGAAGGTCCTGGCTGAGTTCGGGCCCGGCTACCTCTACGAGACGGCCCGCACGCAGTGGCGGCTGGCCGAGGCCCTGGCGGAGGCCGGGCGCCGGGACGAGGCCGCCGCCGCCTGGGGTGCGGCTAGCGACGCGGCGTCCCGGCTGGGGGCGGCGCCGCTGGAGACCGCGCTCGGGCAGCTGGGGCGCCGCGCCGGGCTCGGCTCCCGGGGCGGGCATGAACGCGGGCCGGACGCCGGCAGCCCGCTCGCCGCGCTGACCGACCGGGAACGCGAAGTGCTGCGGCTGCTGGTCCGGGGCAAGTCCAACCGTGAGATCGGCAGTGAGCTGTTCATCACCCCGAAGACGGCTAGTGTGCACGTCTCCAACATTCTCGGCAAGCTCGGCGCGGCCAGCCGGACCGAGGCAGCCGCCATCGCCCACCGTGCGGGCGCCTAGCGGCGTCGTGCGGGGCCCGGCCGCCACCGGAACGGGCGACCGGGCGCCGGCCGCTGACCACGGCGGGTGGTCAGCGGCCGGCGACCGGACCGGTCAGGGCCCGATCATCGGGGTGACGTTGAACCGCGCGGGCAGCAGTCCGAACTGGTACATGACGTCGGCGACGCGCTGGATCCGGATCTGGTCGATCGCGGTCGGGTAGATGTTCACCGCCATCACGGCGGCGACCAGCGGCGGAACCTGCCCGCCCAGGGGGCCGTCGAGCGATTCCATCGCCTTCTCGACCGCTGACCGGCTGGTGTCGGCGATCTCCTGCCCCCGCGACAGCGCGGCCAGGAAGGCCCGCAGGGTGCCCGGGTTCTGCTCCGCCCACGAGCGGGTGACGACGTAGCCCTGGATCGGGAACTGGGCGGTGGCGCCCTGGTTGAGGTCGGCCAGCTCGACCACCCCGTAGCGCTGCTCGGCCGCGGTGGCGAACGGCTCCGGCATCGCTGCGGCGTCGATTTTGCCCGCCGCGAGCTCGCTCGCCATCTGCGGGAACGGGATCGGCGCGGAGGGGAATCGCACCTGGTCCAGCTTGATGCCGTTCTCGGTGAGCACCGAGGCGGCCAGCAGGTAGTTAATGTTGAGGGGTGCGTTGATCCCGAGGGTGTGCCCTTTCAGTTGCGTCAGGGTAGTGATCTTCGAGCCCGGCATTGTGTAGATCGCCTGGGTGCCCTGTTGCATCACCGAGCCTTCGGCGACGATCTCGAGCTGCTGGTGATCTTCGACGTAATGCTGGATGTAGGAGACGTAGTTCCCGCCGGTAATGTCGTACTGACCGGACATCTGCTGGTCGATTACCTCGTCGCTGCTGACGGCGGGGCTGTAGTGGACGGTGAGGCCGTGCTGGGCGAACAAGCCCTGGTGCAGGGCGACGAAAAATCCGGCCGAGTCGACGGCGGGTACCACGGCAACGTTCAGGGTGGTTTTCTGTAGCCCGGTCGAACTAGTACTTCCGGCGGTGGCGGCTAGCCGGGCACAGCCTGAAAGGGCTAGCAGGGCTATTACGATTGGGGGCGCGAGAATGCGCAGGCGAGAGCGGAACATGTATTTCTCCTGATGTGCGGCCAACAGGACGGTGTGCCGAGCGTAAAACAGGAGGAATTAATACCTTTGCCTTTTACGGTAAATAGTGGCATTTCTCGCGTAGTGTTATCCGCGTTAATGTGCGGGGCATGATGTGCGGCGACTGGCGCCAGGGAATCGCTGTGGCTAGCGTGGCGGCCGTGAAACACGCGGCGGTGGAACTCGCGGCGGTGAACCCGGCCGGGCCTGGCGCCGCCTGAGCCCGCGCTCCCTGCGCCTGCCCCCGTTCGAGTGCGCTCGCTCCCCGAGCCCAGCGCCATCGAGATAACAGCAAGAAGCTCTCGGTTAGCTGTCGCGGCAGAGGCAATCAAGCGAGACGAACAAGATAGCGGAAAATTTTCTGGTGCAGAGCACAATAAGTTTCCGGTTAGCAGATTCTTTCCGGCTTATCGTAGCCGCCTCGGTGATAACAGCAAGAAGCGCGCTCTGCGTGCCCGTGCGCTCTGCGTGCCCGTGCGCTCTGCGTGCCCGTGCGCTCTGCGCGCCCGTGCGCTCTGCGCACCTCGGCCCGTCCCGCCCGTTTCCGCCCCCGCCCGCCCCGCGGCCAGGGCTCAGTTGCATGATCATGCAGTAGCGTGCATATAATTTCACTTATGACCAAGGTGCTCGCCTCCCTCCCCGTCGGTGAACGTGTCGGCATCGCCTTCTCCGGCGGCCTCGACACCTCGGTGGCCGTTGCCTGGATGCGCGAGAAGGGGGCGGTCCCCTACACCTACACCGCCGACCTGGGCCAGTACGACGAGCCCGACATCGCCTCGGTGCCCGGCCGGGCCGCCGCCTACGGGGCTGAGGGAGCCCGCCTGGTCGACTGCCGGGCCGCCCTCGTCGAGGAGGGCCTGGCCGCACTGACCTGCGGCGCGTTCCATATCCGGTCCGGCGGGCGGGCTTACTTCAACACCACCCCGCTGGGCCGCGCGGTGACCGGCACGCTGCTGGTCCGGGCGATGCTCGAGGACGGCGTGCAGATCTGGGGCGACGGCTCCACCTACAAGGGCAACGACATCGAGCGGTTCTACCGCTACGGGCTGCTCGCCAACCCGTCCCTGCGGGTCTACAAGCCATGGCTCGACGCGGCCTTCGTGGGCGAGCTGGGCGGCCGGGCCGAGATGTCGCAGTGGCTCGCCGACCGCGGCCTGCCCTACCGCTCGAGCAAAGAGAAGGCGTACTCGACGGACGCGAACATCTGGGGCGCCACCCACGAGGCCAAGCAGCTCGAGCACCTCGACGCGAACATCGAACTGGTCGACCCGATCATGGGCGTCCGCTTCTGGGACCCGTCGGTCGAGATCGCGGCCGAGGACGTGACCGTGACCTTCGAGCGCGGCCGCCCGGTCGCGGTCAACGGCAAGGAGTTCGCCAGCCCGGTCGACCTGATCCTGGAGGTGAACGCGATCGGCGGCCGGCACGGCCTCGGCATGTCCGACCAGATCGAGAACCGGATCATCGAGGCGAAGTCGCGCGGCATCTACGAGGCTCCCGGCATGGCCCTGCTGCATGCCGCCTACGAGCGGCTGGTCTGCGCGATTCACAACGAGGACACCATCTGCGCTTACCACAACGAGGGCCGCAAGCTCGGCCGGCTGCTGTATGAGGGGCGCTGGCTCGACCCGCAGGCGCTCATGGTCCGCGAGTCGCTGCAGCGCTGGGTCGGCACCGCCGTCACTGGCAGCGTCACCCTCCGCCTGCGCCGCGGGGAGGACTACTCGGTCATCGACACCTCCGGGGCCGCGTTCAGCTACCACCCGGACAAGCTCTCGATGGAGCGGGTGGAAGACGCGGCGTTCGGGCCGTCGGACCGGATCGGCCAGCTGACCATGCGCAACCTCGACATCGCCGACTCCCGGGCCAAGCTCGAGCAGTACGCCGGGCTGGGCATGTTCAGCCCCGGCCACGCCGCCGTGGCGGGCGCGGCAGGCGCGTCCTCGCCGGCCGAGCTGATCGGGGCGATGCCGCGCGGCGGGGCTGAGGCGATCGCGTCGGCCGGCCGGGTGCCGGACGACGAACTGCTCGACCGGGCCGCCATGGAGTCGGGCACCGACTGAGCCCGTCCTGCCCGCCGGACGCCCGGGGGCGGCGCGGCGGGCCCGGCCACGCTCCCGTTCGGACGAGGGGGAGATTTCGGGCGCACGGTACGATTCGGTCGTGACTCAGCCGGCTGGGGAGATGGACGCCGCGCCGCCCCCGGCAGAGGCCGCAGGAGCGAAGCCGGCGCTGCCTCCGGAGCGCGACAGCCGCCGCCTCGGCCTGGCGCTGTTCCTGGTGTCGGCCGCGCAGTTCGTCCTGCAGCTCGACTTCTCCATCGTCAACGTGGCGCTGGCGACCATCCAGCGCGAGTTCGGCGTGCCAGCGGCCGACCTGCAGTGGATCGTGACCGGGTACGCGCTCCCGTTCGGGGCGCTGCTGCTGCTGGGCGGGCGGATCGGGGACCTCACCGGGCACCGCCGGCTGCTGGTGAGCGGGCTCGTCCTGTTCGGGCTGACGTCGCTCGCGGCCGGGCTCGCGCCGGGCGTGGGCGTGCTCGTCGCCGCCCGGTTCGCCCAGGGCGCGAGTGCCGCCCTGGTCGCGCCGATGACGCTGGCCGCCATCGCCGACCTGTTCCCCGACGGCGCCGCCCGCGCCCGGGCCCTCGGCATCTTCCAGGGCGCGACCGCGGCCGGGGCGAGCACCGGCATCGTGTTCGGTGGCATCCTGACCGAGTACGCCGGCTGGCGGGCCATCTTCCTGGTCAACCCGCCGGTCATCGCCGTGCTGGTGATCGCGGTGCTGCGGCTGCTGCCCCGCAGCGGGCAGCACACGGCCGGGGCCGAGCGCGGCCGCGGCGCCGGCCGCGGGCAGCTCGACGTGGCCGGCGCGCTGGCGGTGACCGCCTCGGTCGCGGCGCTGATCTACGGGCTGAGCGAGGGACAGCAGCGCGGCTTCGGTGCCCCGGTGACGGTCGTCGCGCTCGCGCTGGCGGCCGCCCTCGGGGCCGGGTTCGTGGTGACCGAGCGGCGGATCGCCGCGCCCATGGTCCCCGTCCGGGTGCTGGCCGATCACGCCCGCCGGGTCGCGCTGGCCGCGATGCTGCTGGTGTCCTCGGTGGTGGCCGGCTACGTCTACTTCATCACCCTGTACATGCAGCGGGTGCTGGAGTTCTCCGCCCTGCGGGCCGGCCTTGGCCTGCTCGCGGCCACGCTCACCGTGCTGGTCACCTCCACCTGGCTGACCCGGCGGCTCGCGGGCCGCTGGGGGGCCAAGCCGGTGCTGGCGGGCGGCCTGGTGTCGCTCGGGCTGGGGCAGCTGTGGTTCGCCCAGCTGCCCGCCGCGGGCTCCTACCCGGGTAGCGTCCTGCCGGGGCTGCTGCTGACCGCGTTCGGGCTGGGGCTGCTGTTCCCGACTATGGCGGTGCTGGCGACGGCCGGGGTTGCCCCGGGCGACCGCGGCCTGGCGGGTGGCCTGCTGGCCGCGTCCCAGCAGGTCGGCATGGCCGTCGGGCTCGCCGCCCTGGCCACCGTCGCCGCCGCCCGTACCCGGGCGGCGGCCGGTCCGGTGCCGGTCGCCCTGGCCGCCGGCTACCGGCTGTCGTACTGGATCGCGACCGCGATCGTGGCGTGCGCCCTGGCCATCGTCCTGCTGCTGCTCCGCACCAACCCTGGCCCGCGGGAGCCGCGGGCCGCGCGGAGACCGCGGCCGGGCCGGGCCGTGCGCTGACTCAGCCGATCTTCTGCCAGGTGACCGTGGCCCGGCCCCGGTTGGCGGCGGCTGCAGGATCAGCCGGTCATCCTCAAAGGTGAAGTAGCGCACCTGGTCAGTGCCGACCATGCTCGGCAGGTACGCCCCTTGGACGTGGTGCACGAGCGCGCCCGCGTCCAGGTCGATCGAGTACGAGCCGAAGTACGCGATAAACGTGCGCCAGGCCGCCGCGACCTCGGCGTCGGTCGCTTCCCGGGCCGTGGTCCCGGACAGCACCGGGCGCTCGGTGTGCTGCAGCACCGCCGACATCTGCCCGCCGGGGGTGTAGGAGATCTGGCCCACCGGATGGTCGCCGAGCGTGTTGGTGCGGGTCCCGTCCGGGGCGATCGCGACGATCGACACCAGCCTCCAGGCCCCGAGCAACTGGTCGCGCACTTGCTGTTCGGTCATGCTGCTCACGCCGAAGCCCTTCGCCGGTGATCAGGTCCCTAGTCAACGTCTACCCCACCGTCCGGCGATCGGGAAGGGATGAACCAGGGCGAAAAGTCCGCCCGGGGACGCCGGCGCGGCCCCGGCGCGGCCGCGGCGCGTGCCGCCGCGGCCGCTGGGTAGGGCCCCCGGTGTGCTGGAAGAGCCTGCTCCCGAGATGCCCGCGGTTCCGGTCTCCGCCGGGGCGCTGATCTTCGATCAGGCCGGGCGGCTGCTGATCCTCTCACCGACGTACAAGTCCGGCTGGACGATTCCCGGCGGCGTAATGGAGGCGGACGGGGAGACGCCGTGGGACGCGTGCCGGCGGGAGGTCCGTGAGGAGTGCGGGATCGAGGTGCGCACCGGCCGGCTGGCCTGTGTCGACTTCCGGCCCGGGCGCCGCGGGCATCCGGGGGGCATCCGGTTTCTCTTCGACTGCGGGCCGGCCGACGACGCGGCGCTGAGCGCGATCACGGTGCAGCCGGAGGAGATCGCCGAATACCGGCTCGTCGCGGTGGATACCGCGCTGGTCATGCTGCGGCCCCCGATACGGCGCCGCGTCCGCGCCGCCCTGCGGCACCGCCGGCGCGTCTACCTGGAAAACGGCCGCCCGGTCCCCGGGATCAGGTAGGCGGCAGGCTCCGCCGGCCCTCAGAGCGGCCCAGGGTGACCTGCTCAGCGGAGGCTAGCCTGCCCGGCGGCCTGCGCCGCGATAACAGCAAGAAGCGCTCGGCGCGGGCCTGGCGGGCGCCGTTACAGGGGAAGGCGCATCAGGGTGAGGTCGAGCCAGCGGCCGAACTTGGTCCCGACCTCGCGGGCGGTGCCGACCAGCTCGAAGCCGGCCCGCTGGTGGAGCGCGACCGAGGGGGTGTTGGACGCTTCGATGCTGGCCATCATCACGTGCGCGCCCGCGTCGCGGGCGGCGGCTGACGAGCGGTGGCCAGCAGCTCGGTGCCGAGCCCGCGGCCCTGGTGGCCCGCGGCCAGGTAGACCGAGTCCTCGACGGTGTGCCGGTAGCCGTCCTTGGGCCGCCAGGGCGCCCAGTTGGCGTAGCCGATCACCTCGCCGTCGGCCTCGGCGACGTAGGCCGAGCGGCGCGCGAGGTTCTCCGCCAGCCAGGCCTGCCCGTCGCCGGCCGACAGCAGGCCGGGTGGTCCACATGGCGGTCGAGTGCTCGATCACGTCGTTGCGGATCGCCCGCAGCGCCTCCGCGTCGCCGGGCTGGCCAGCCGAATCTTATATAGTGGATGTCATGTCTACTATAGTAGAGCTCACGCAGGCGTTCGGGGAACGGCTCCGGGCCGCCCGCACCGCCCGCGGCTGGGCCCTGGACCGGCTGGCGGCGGCGTCCGGGGTCTCCCGGGCGATGATCAGCAAGATCGAGCGGGGCGAGAGCAGCCCGACCGCGGTGGTGCTGGGCAAGCTGTCGGCCGCGCTCGAGCTGAGCGTCTCCGAGCTGCTCGAGGCCCGCCGGGGGAGCGCGGCGGCGATGCCGCGGTCCGGGGACGGGCTGGCCAGGCGGGCGGCGCCGGGCCACGAGGGGCTGGCCCGGGCCGGGGTGGTCGCCCGGGCAGCCGGCATTCCCGCCTGGCGGGACCCGGACACCGGCTACCTGCGCCGGCAGGTGTCCCCGCCGCGGTTCCCGGCCGCAGTTACCGAGGTCACCTTGCCGCCCGGGGCCCGGGTGCCGTACCCGGCGGGCGCTTACGCGTTCATCGCGCAGCTGATCTGGGTGCTGGCCGGGCGGCTCACCCTCACCGACGGGCCCGCGGTGCACGACCTCGCCGCCGGCGACACGTTCGTGCTGGGGGAGCCGCGGCCCCGCGAGTTCCGCAACGAGACCGGCGGAGACTGCCGCTACCTGGTCGTCGTCACCCGGACCGCGACCGCCTGACGGACTGGCCCCGGCCGGCTGCCGCCCGGCCGGCTGCCGCCCCGGCGGGCTGCCGCCGGGCCGGCCCGGCCCCGGGCTGGGTGGCGGGCCGCCCCGGGGCAGCGAGGAGCTCAGTAGGCGTCGAGGAACGTCTTGACTTCGGCGCCGGCCGCCTGGGCGCCGTAGCCCGCGTCGACCACCAGGGCGGCCACGGCGACGTCCTGGTCCGGGTCGAAGGCGACCATCCACGAGTTGGGCTCGTCCTGCCCCTGGACATCGGCGGTCCCGGTCTTGGCGTAGACGTCGGGGCCGAGCCCGGTGCCCTCGGCGGTACCCTCGGTCACCACGTCCCGCATCATGTCCTTCAGCTGCTGGTCGGTGGCGGGCGGGAGCGGCGAGGCGGAGACCACGGGGGTCCCGGCGACCACCACCGGCTGCCGGAACTGGCCGGACTCGACCGTCGCGGCGACCGAGGCCATGGCCAGCGGCGACGCCGTCAGCTGGCCCTCGCCGAATGCCTCCTCGGCCAGCTCCGATCCGGAGGCGTTCGCCGGCGCGCTGAAGTAGCTGGCTGACTGCCCCGGGAGGCCGATGTCCCACGGCTGGTCAAGCCCGTAGTACGTCTTCGCGGTCGATGCCAGCTGCCCGTTCAGCTGCGGCCACCACTGGTCGAAGGCGTTGTTGCAGGACTGCGCGAAGTCGTAGGAGAAGGCCGTGTCCGCCGGCATGGACTCACCGTTGTCGTTGTGGTAAGCGACGCCCTGGACGGTGTACACGGCCGGGCACGCCACCGGGCTGTTCTCCGTCAGCAGTGACCCGTTGATGAGCGCGGTGGCGGTGATGATCTTCATCGTGGACCCGGGCGCGACCGCGGCGGTCAGCGCGAAGTCGTTGTCCTGGGCGTTGTTGGCGACCGCGAGGATGGCGCCGGTCGAGGGACGCAGCGCCACCATCGCGCTGCCGCCGGCCGCGGCGACAGCCTGCCGGGCGGCCCGTTCCGCCTGCGGGCTGATCGTGGTGGCGACCTGGCTGGCGTTCGGCTGGGTGACCACGGCCTGGCTGCCGGGGACCGCCTGGCCGGCGGTGTTCTCGAGCTGCACCGACAAGCCGGGGGTGCCCGTCTTGGTCGGGGTGTGGGTGCCCAGCAGTCCGGCGATGGTATCGAGGCCGGGGTCGCTGTAGGTGGCCGACAGGGAGCTGCCGGCGTTGTCGGTGACCGAGGAGGGGCCAGGCGGCACCGTGACGACCGCCAGGTGCTCGCCGTCGGCGAGGTTCGGCGCGAGAATGGCGGGGTCCCACTGGATCAGCCAGCCGGTTCCGTTCGGCACCTGGTAGGCGGTCAGCGCGGAGTGGTAGGACCAGGTGCCGGACGCGGCGCCGGACGCGGCGGAGGTCGCCACCGTCGCGCCGAGGCTGATCGTGACCGCCTGGGCGGTGGCCGCCCCGGGGGCGCCCGCGGCGGCGCTGCTGACCACCGCCGCGGTCAGCTTGCGCAGGTTCAGGTCCCGCCCGTAAGCGGTAAGGGCAGCCTGGGCGGCGGCCGGATTATCGGTCAGGTTCGCGGCCTGACCGATTGCGCCGGCCGACCACGCCTGCAGGAAGTCGGACGCCACCTGGCCAGCGTCGCCCGCGGGCGACGCCGCGGTGGCGTGGAATCCCGCCGCGACCTGCGCCCGGGTAGCGGAGGCGGCCACGCCCGGGGTGCCGTTCCCGTGGGTCGCGGCGGAAACCGGGCCGGCGGTGTCCTGCCCGCGTGGCCACAGGGTCACCGCGAACACGCCGCCGACGAACAAGACGATAACCGCTGCCACCGCCAGCCCGATGCAGCCCGACTGATGGCGGCGGGGCGGCTCATCGTAGAGGCTGTCCCAGCGGGATGGCCCCGGAGCACCGTTCACGTGAAGTTCTCACCGTCGGTCCGATTCAGCATCATGAACTAGCTGATGCAACCCTGGGGCAATGGTTGCGGCGCCGGACAAACATTTTCCGAACCTTGGCGGAATTTGTCCGGCGCGCCCAGGGCGGCCCGCCGGGTAGCCCGGTCCGGGCCGGGTAGGGAACACGGGACAGGGAGGGACGGCGAGGCGATGACAGCTCCGCGGCCGGAGGACGACCGGCCGGACCCATCGGGCCCGCCCGGGCTGCGCCCGCGGCGCCGGGCCTACTTCGTCATGATGGGCACCTGCCTGCTGCTGTTCATTTTGTCCTGGGCCGTGGTCTGGCGTTACTCGCTCCCGGCGGCGGTGATCATGTCGGCCGTGGCGCTCATCATCCCCCGTTCGCGGCCATCGTCGCCAACAACGGCCCGGTCAACCGGCAGTGACGGCTCCGCCCGTGACCTCCCGGTTCGGCCCCGTTGAGTGACCAGTTATCCACAGCGAATTACACAGCTGTGATTTCAGTAACTGGTTGTCCACAGGGAATTACACAGGTGTGATTAACCTGGCCGCAGCTCACGCCCCTGATAACAGCAAGAAGCGTGGGAGGTTGCCCCGCCGTGCCGCAGCGTGTGACCTGACCGGGTAAACCAGCATGCAACGTGGTCCGGGGAGACTGGGGACATGACTGGTGCCTTCGCCGACCGCTTCGCAACCATTCGCCAGGCCCTCGGGCCGCTGGTGCTCGGCGCGGACCCGCACGGGCAGCTGCTGCGCCGCTGGGGCCTCCGCGATGACGCCGACGGGCTCGAGCGGTTCACCGACATCGTGCTGGCGGCCGCGGCGGGAAGCGTCGGGCTGGTCAAGCCGCAGTCCGCGTTCTACGAGCGGCACGGCTGGCGCGGCATCCGCGCGCTGACCCGGCTGACCGACGACCGCCCGCGCCCAGGGGCTGCTGGTGATCCTCGACGTGAAGCGGGGCGACGTGGGCTCCACCAACGACGCGTACGCGGCGGCCTACCTGGGCGACGGCGCGCCCGCTGCGGGCGGACGCGATGACCGTGCACCCCTACCTGGGCCTGGCGGCGCATGGGTGAGTTCGTCGGCGCGCGCCAGCGGGTCGGGCGGCTGCCTGCTCGTCGTGGTCCGCTCGTCCAACCCCGAGGGCCGCGCCGTCCAGTCCGCCACGACGGGCGACGGCCTGACCGTTGACCAGCGGCTGCTGGCGGACATCGGCGCGCTCAACGCGCGGCTCGCCCCCGGCCGGCTCGGCCCGGTCGGCGCCGTGGTCGGCCCGGCGGCCGTGGACCCGCCGCTCGACCTCGCCGCCGCGAACGGGCTGCTGCTCGCCCCCGGCGTCGGCGCGCAGGGCGCCGCGCCCGCCGACGTCGCCGCGACCTTCGCGGCCTGCCCCGGACCGGGTCATGCCGTCCGCGTCGCGGTCCCTGCTCGCCGCCGGGCCCGGCGTCGCCGCGCTGCGGGACGCCGCCGCGCGGCTGAACGAGGCAGTTCCGCGCCCTGCTGTGACCGCCCTGCCGTGACGGCCCTGCCGTCACGGCCCTGCCGTGACCGCTTACTCGCCGGTCCAGCGCAGCAGCAGCAGGGTGGCGTCGTCGCGCAGGTCGCCTTGCTGGTGCTCAAGGAGCGCGGACCAGCCGGCGCAGCAGCTCCTCCGGCTCTGCTCGCTGGCCGCCTCGCGCCCAGCAGGTCGGCCAGCCGGTCGAGGCCGAACAGCTCGCCGTGCGGCGGGTGCGCCTCGGTCACGCCGTCGGTGTAGAACAGGACGGCTCGTCGGGCTCCAGGTCGCAGCGAGTTCACCCCGGGTGTGCCGCCGCCGAGCCCGAACGGGAGCGTGGCGGCGCACTCCAGCTCCCTGATCACCGTGCGGCCGCGCAGCAGCAGCGGCGGCGGGTGCCCGGCGCAGGTCCACTCCAGCCGCCCGGTGCCAGGTGCAAGCGTGCCGAGGATGCCGGTGGCGAACGACAGGTCGTCGTAGTCGCTGGACCAGGGCGTCGTCGATGGCGGCGTGGATCTCCGGCGAGCGACGCGCCGCGCGCGGCGCGCGTGCCGGTAGGCGCCGACCGCCAGGCCGGCCAGCACGGTCGAGCCGAGCCCGTGGCCCATCCCGTCGATGACCGCGAAGTGCATCACGCCGTCGCCGACCGCGTAGTCGAAGGCGTCGCCGGCGATGTCGTAGGCGGGCTCGAGGATCCCGGCCGCTCAGCGCGCCGGGCACCCGCAGCGCCCACGGCGGCAGCATGTCCCACTGCATCGAGGCGGGCAGCGACATCTGCGCTGCCCTGGCGGCGCACCCGCGGGGCGTCGCTGACCCGCGTCAGCGCCGGTCACGACCAGGCCGGCGAACACGCCGAGCAGCTCCGCCTGCCGATCCGCCGGCCGGGCGCGGGTCGGGGACGACGACCGCGAGCACCCCGATGCGGGCGGTCTGCTCGAGTACCGGCACCCACACCAGGGCGTCCCGTCTGCCCGCGGCTCGACGGCGGGCTCCCGGTGGTGAAGACGCCGGCCCGCCAGCGGTGCCCGCGACCGGTTCCTCGGCCACCCCGGCGGCCAGCGGGAGCAGTACCTCGCGGGCGAAGTCCGCCAGGTACACCACCGGGTCCCAGGCCGGGCGTGCAGGCCGCGGCGAGCAGCCGGTCGACGTCCACCGAGGCGTGCGACGAGAGCACCTCAACGCCCTGGCATAGGCGAACTCTGCCATCAGGCCTCCGCTTCTCCGGTCGGGCAACGCCAGCGGCGTTCGGGCCGCTGAGCCAGGGTACCTACCGTTGTAAACGGGACGAGCCGCCTTAGCCGGACCGAACCGGGCTCCC
Organism: uncultured Actinomycetota bacterium; assembly: GCA_963795335.1. Taxonomy (GTDB): domain Bacteria; phylum Actinomycetota; class Actinomycetes; order Streptosporangiales; family Streptosporangiaceae; genus Trebonia. The sequence continues at coordinate 314,265 of CAWCHI010000016.1, read as the reverse complement.
CGGGGGGCGGCGGTTGGCCCCCGGGGCCACCGGGAATCACTCAAGGTAATGTTACTGAGACATTTTGGTGATGTTAGGGGGCTGCCCGGGGCGGCGCCATGGCTCGGGGGGGCTGGCAATGGGGACGGCTGACCAGCACGAGGCGCTGCCCCCGGTGCTGGCGGCGGTGGCGCTGCCGTCCGGCGGCTACCGCCGGCGGTGGGCGGCGGAGTGGGTCCGGGAGCGGTTCTGGGTGATCCCGGCCGTGCTGCTGGTCCTCGGCACGGTGCTCGCGGTGCTGACCGCGGCTGACATCGGCCTGTGGCGTTCCTGGGGTGGCATCCCGGCCGACCCAGGCTGGGCCAGCGGGTTCCTGGAGACCATCGCCGGCGCGACGCTCACCTTCCTCGGGGTGGTGTTCACCCTGACCCTGGTCGCCCTGCAGCTGGCCAGTGCGCAGCTGTCGCCCCGGGTGATCCGCACGTTCGTCCGCTCGACGGTGACCCGGGTGGCGTTCGGGACGCTGCTGGCAGCGTTCTCCTTCGCCGTTACGGCGCTGGTCATCGGGCACGGGCACGGCGGCCCGGCCGCTTCCCGGTCGGTCACCGTCGCCGCCGTGCTGGTCGCCGTCAGCCAGATCGTGTTCCTGCGCTACGTGGCCGGCATGATGGAGTTGCTGCAGGTGGTGGACGTGATCGCGGCCGTCGCCAGGGAAACCAAGGCCGCCGTCGCCGCCTCCTGGCTCCCGGCGGGCGAAGACCGGCTCGCCGCCGCCCCGGTGCGCGCCCACCACCCGGTGCCGCTGCGGCTGCCGGGCGGCAGGCGCGGGCGGCACACCGGTCCCGGCCGGGTCCTCGGCGTGGACCATGCGCGGCTGACAAGCCTGGCCCGCCGCCACGGCTGCGTCATCGAGCTGACCGTCCGGATGGGGGAGTTCATCGCCCCCGGCGGCGCCTTCGCGGCCGTCCACTACCCGCCCGGCCCGGCCGGCCCGCCGGTGACCGCCGCGCAGGCGGCCGCTGCGGTCAACCTCGGCCGCGGCCGCACGCTCTACCAGGACCCGGCGTTCGGGCTGCGGCAGCTGGCCGACATCGCGGCCCAGGCGCTGTCGCCCGCAGTGAACCAGCCCACCACCGCGGTCCTGGTGATCGACTCGCTGGAGGACATCTTGCTGCAGATCGCCCGCTCCTCGCACCCATCGGGCTGCTACACCGACCAGGCGGGGACGGTGCGGCTGATCATGCCCGTGCCCGGCTGGGACGACTGCCTCGACCTGGCGTTCACCGAGATCACCACCTACGGGGCGGGCTCACCGCAGGTGGCGCGGCGGCTGCTGGCGGCCTACAACGTGCTCGAGGCGGCGGCCTCCCCGGCCGGCGCGCGGGCGTGGCCGTCCGCCGGGAGGAGCTGCTGCGGCAGGTGGCTGAGGACGGGCTGCCGCGCCAAGCGCTGCGGGCCGACTCGATGGGCCTGGGGTAAGGGCCGGCGGTGAACCTCACCCAGGGGCTGCAGAGCCTGCTCGCCGTCTTCGCGGTCGCCGCGCTGGCCCCGGTCCTGGTGGCGGTGCTGCCGGGGCCGAAGATCCCGCAGGTGGTGTTCTTCCTGGCGGGCGGGGTCATCATCGGGCCCCATGTGCTCGGGGTGGCCAACACCGCCAGCGTGCAGCTGGTGGCCAACGCAGGCCTCGGGTTCCTGTTCCTGCTGGCCGGGTACGAGCTCGACCCGACGCTGCTGCGGCGCAAGGCGGGGCGGCTGGCGATGGGCGGCTGGGTGGCGTCGGTGCTGATCTCGGTGGGCGTCACCGCCGCGCTGGCTTCGACCGGCTTCGTCAAGGACTACGTCCCGATCGCGCTCGCCCTGACCACGACCGCCCTGGGTACCCTGCTGCCGATCCTGCACGACAACGGCATGCTCGGCGGCAGCTTCGGCCGCTACGTGTTCGCCGCTGGGGCGGTCGGCGAGCTGTTCCCGATCGTCGCGATCGCGGTATTCCTCAGCCGGGGCAGCCACTTCGTCGCGCTGGCGTCGCTCGTCTCGGTCGGGCTGCTGGCACTCGCGCTGGCCGCGGTCCCGTTCCTGGTCCGCAGCGAGCGGATGCAGACCATCTTGCGGGAACGGCAGAACGCCACCAGCCAGATCATGCTCCGCTGGTCCGTCGTGCTGCTGTTCGGGCTGCTGGTCGTCGCGGCCCACTTCGGGCAGGACGTGGTGCTGGGGGCGGTGCTGGCGGGCATGGTGCTGCGCGGCTGGACCCGGCGGATGGGGATCGACGTGCACGGGCTGGAGGAAAAGTTCGACGCGGTCGGGTACGGGATCTTCATCCCCTGCTTCTTCGTGTCCTCGGGGATGACCCTCGACATCGCCGGCATCGCCCAGAGCCCGCTCCGGCTGCTGGTGTTCTTCCTCCTGCTGCTGGCGGTGCGCGGGCTGCCGTCGCTGCTGATCTACCGCAAGGTGCTGCCGCTGCGCAAGCGGGTGGAGATGACGTTCATCACCGCCACCGCGATGCCGCTGCTGGTCGCGCTGGCCGAGATCGGCCTGCAGGACGGCAAGATGATCCCGTCCAACGCGGCCGCGCTGGTCGGTGCGGGCGTCTTGTCGGTCCTGGTCTACCCGGCCGTCGCCATCGCGCTGCACAAGAAGGACGCCGCGTCCGCGGCCCCCGAGCCGCCCGAGGTGACGGACGCGGCCGAGCTGATGCCACCCGCCCGCCCGGCCCCGGACACCCTGCTGCCCTGGCACCGTTAGGGGGACGCGCTGCGCCCCAGGGGTCCGGCCGGGCCCCTGGCGGGCGCCGGACGGCACGCCCGCCGGGCGGCGAAGGTCCTCGGCGGCCGCGGGACCCGGCTGGCCCTGCTGACCGCCTCGCTGCTGGCCGGCCTGGTGATCGCGCTGCTGACGGTGCACCTGGCGGGCAACTGGCGCTGAACGCCGGGCAGGCCGGGTGCATGCCCGGCGGCGCGGCCGGGCGGCGGAGCGGCTAGCGTGAACGCGGGGCACGGCCGGGCGGGGCCTGCTCAAGGCGCAGCGCGAGTGCCGGGCAGCAGGTGACGGCGCGGCGGGCCAGCCCCTCCAGCCGGCCCGGGACTGGGCCGGGGGCGATGACCGGGTAACCCCACGGGTCGAGGCTGATCAGCTCGGGCAGCAGCTCGGCGCATACCCCGTGCGCCTCGCACAGGATGGGATTAACCCGCAGCTGCCTGGTCACGGGTTCACCGGGCGCTTTCCGGGGCCAGTGCCCGGCCGGCACCGTGAACACCGGGCGGCCGCGCGCCGCGAGGCATGGTCCGTGCTGGTGGCTGCGGACATCATCGGCGAATACGCGCAGTGCGCTGGCGGCCAGCCCGGCCACGCCGTCGGGCAGGTGGCAGGCGCCGCGCCCCTCGACCAGTCCGAACAGGTCGCCCAGCCAGCGCAGCGCGCGGTGGTGGGCGCCCCGGGCGCCGCCGCCGAAGGCCACCTGCTCCAGCGCGTCCGCGATGGCCGGCAGGCCGTTGAGGCACGGGCCGCACTGCCCGGCGCTCTGCCCGGCCAGGTAGCGGGCCACCCGCGCGGTCTCGGCCAGCCCGCAGCCGGAGGCGGGCAGGACGAGGAAGACGCCCGCGCCGAACGCTGCCCCGGCCGCGCGCAGCGCGTCCGGGGCAGCGGGCGTGCCGAGCGCGGCCCCGCCCGGCAGCCAGCGGCCGAAGTAACCGCCGGCCAGCACCGCCTGCACGCCGCCGATCTCGCCGCCGCCGCCGGCCAGTGCGAGCACGTCCCTGACCGGCGTGCCGAAGGCGATCTCGTAGACCCCCGGGTGCCGGGCCGCGCCCGTGACCGTGACCAGCGCCGTCCCGGGCGCGGACGTGGTCCCGGCTTCGCGGAACCAGCTTGCGCCGTGCCGGCTGATCAGCGCCAGGTTGGCCAGTGTCTCCACGTTGCTCACCAGCGTCGGCTGGCCCCGCACGCCGCGCTCGAACGGCCGCGGCGGCGTGAACGCGGGCAGCGCGGGGCCGCCGTTGAGGTATCTGACCAGGGAAGACTCGGCACTTGCGACGTACCGTTCGGGTAGCAGGGCCAGCTCGACGCGGACCGGGTCATGCCCGTCGCGCTCGGCGATGGCGGCGGTGAGCGCGGTTGCCTGGGCCGGCCGCCGGACGCACAAGTACGCCGCGCGGGCTCGCGTCGCCTCTGCCGCCAGCGCGATCCCGTCGAGCACCAGGTGCGGTGCCCGGGCGAGCAGTGCGGCGTCCTTCGCGCTGGCCGGCTCGGACTCCATGCCGTTGGCGATCACCACCGCCCCGCGCAGGCCCGCCCGCTCGCGCACGGTGCGCAGCTTCCTGCCCGCGGGATAGGCCGCACCGCCGCGCCCGGTCAGCCCGGACCGCTCCACCTCGCCGATCAGCGCCTGCCCGCGGAGCCCGGGGACCCCGTAGCGCTCCTGGTGGGAGCGCAGGTCGGGCACCGGGGCCGACGGCAGGACCCGCGGCGGCCCGGCGTTCCCGGTCTGCCCGGGCGCCCGGGACGCCGCGGCGTCGCCTGCCAGTCCCGTCATCTCACTGCCCATGGATGCCTCTCAACTCGGTGCCGTGGCACCCGGTGACCTCCAGCCGTACCCGGGCGGGGCGCGTCACTGGCCTGCCTGCTGCGCGCTGACAGTGCCGGTGACCGTCGTGTTCGTCTGGCTGGTCAGGTCGATGGCCAGGGTGAGCTGCTGCCCCGCCCCGGAGACAGCCGCCTGCATCACCGAACCCTGCAGCGACACCAGGTGCCCGGTGTAGCGGGCTGGGGCGGAGGCCGGGCCGAACGTGACGGTGCTGGCGGACATCGAGACGCCGCCCTGCACGGCCGGCCCGCTGATGATGATCTTCAGCCGGACCGCGCTGCCGTCCGCCATCGTGAGGGTGACGGTGCGGTCCCCGGCGGCTGGTCCCGGTGCGAGCGCCACCGTCCCCGTGAGCGGCGCCTGGAAGGGAAGGGCGGGAAAGGCAGCCGGCCCCGGGCTGACGCGGCCGGCCGTTGCGGTGCCCCCGGCGGAGTTCCCCGCGGCGCGCCCGAGGAGGGTGGCGGGCGTGCCAGCCCGGCGCGCCCATCCGGGAGCGAGCGGCCCGCTCCAGGCCCAGGCGGCCGTGGCGAGCGCGAGCGCCGTGGCCGCCGCGGCCGCCGCCGCCCGCACTCCCGCGTGCGCGGGCCAGCCGGCGGCCAGCCGCCATGCCCCCGCCGCGGCGACCGACAGGGCGCACACTGCGGTGAGGGCCAGCACCCAGCGGGCCGCGCCGTCGGTGCCGGTGCCCAGCCCGTGGACCAGGGCGACTGGCCAGCAGGCGTAACTGGCCCAGTGCACCGCGCGCCACCAGCGCGGACCGACCCGGGTCCGCAGCAGGCTGGTCACCAGGACCGCGAGCAGCAGGTCAAAGGCGACCGCACCGAGACCCAGCCAGAGACGCCGGTAGCCCGAGGTGAACGGGATCACCGCGGAAAGCGGGCCGATCGAGGCGAACGGGTCGGTGACCGTGGTGAGCACGTGCAGCCCGGTGAACGTGATCGTCAGCAGGGAAAGGCTGCGGTGCACCGACAGCGTGACAAACCGGGGCCAGGCCGGGCTGCTGAACCGGACCGAGGTCACAATGCCGAGCACCACCGTGCCCGTCAGCAGGACCAGCGCGGTGAGACCGGTCGCACGCGTGGCGAACCACAGCGGGCTGGTAGAGGTCGCGACGGCCGCGCTCGGTATCACCGCGGCCGGCTCAGGATCCGCCGCTGGTGGCGGTGCCGCCGCCCGAGGACGACGAGACCCCCGAGGACGACGAGATCCCCGAGGACGACGAGCCAGCCGACGTCCCCGTGGACGACGATCCGCCCGAGGAGGACGAGCCCCCAGCCGGCAGGTGCGGCAGCACCGCCGTGATGTGCGCGAACTTGGCGCCGATGACGGCCGTGGCCGCCGCTGCCAGCAGGCCGACCCGCCAGGTGATCTTCCTGATCCGGCGCAGGCCGTCGTCTCGGGCGAGGGGCGCCCTCGAGTCCGGGGTTTTTGTCACGGCCTAAGGGTTCCCGGTGATTCTCTGCGCAGGGACTGACCCATATCTGCGCGAGGTAAGAATCGCGGCGGCGGCGCCGGGTCCGGCGCCGGGGAGCCGGACTCAGCCGCGGCGGGTGACCGGGCGGGCGGACAGGGTGATGAAGTCGCGGGCGTAGCCGGGGTCGAAGAAGGTCCCCGGCCCGAGGTAGGTGCCGATCAGCCGGGTGCCGTTGGACGGCGCGGCCGCGCCGCCCGGGCGCCGGCTTGAAGCTGGCGAATACCGGCCAGCTCGGGTTGATGTCCAGTTGCATGCCGCGCACTGCTCCGGCCCGGACCAGGAGCTCGGCGACCTGGGGCGGGTCGAGCTGCGGCCCGGCCACGTAGACCAGCGCACCGCCCGCGGTCACGCCGAGGCCGGAACGCCACTGGTGGTCGGTGCCGTGCTGCCCGGTCCCGCAGGGGCAGGTGCCGCCCCACACCCGCCAGGTGCGGGTCGACGCCCGCGCCGTCGGCCTGCCCCCGGCGACCAGCGGGAACAAGTTCTGCCTGACGGACGCGACCGACGGCGTCATGGTGACGTCGGTTCCCCACGCGCCGACCGTGGCCGATCCGTTGTCGTAGATCACCAGCGAGGCCGCCCCGCGTACCAGCGGGACGACCATCCGGCCCTGGGTGTAGTAGCCGCCGTGCGCGTCGGCCATCTTGAAGCCGCCGTTGAACGCCGCCACCAGTGTGCGGGCGGCCGTCCGCGAGACCGGCGCGGTGTACTTGTAGGGGCCGCCGCCGGGGGACACCGACCCGGAGTAGAGCCGGGCGGACAGCAGGCTGGTGTCCATCCAGGCGATCCCGGCGCGCTTGGTGCCACCGGGCGGCACCAGCAGCGCCGTGTAGAGTGCCGGCCGGCCGTCGACGAGCCGCCCGGCCGGCCGCCAGGCTCCCTCCCCGGGGTAGGCCGGGGTGCCGGGGAACGGGCTCAGCCGGCCCGGCCCGGGCCGGGCCGTGGTCCGGCCGGCGCGGGCGTTGGGGCCAGCGGGCGCGGCCGTGCCGCTCAGGCTGCTCGCCGAGGAGAGCGCCGCCCGGGGCGACGGGGCCGCCGTCATGGTGCCCCCGCTGCAGGCTGCCAGTGCGGTCGCGCTCGCGACCAGCACGACCGCCGGCATATACCGGCGAATGCGGTTTACCTTTCCGGCCACAGTGTCACGATAGGGGCTGTGACCAGCGTGAACTATATGTAAAGGAACTGAAAATGCTCTGAGCGGGCCGCGTGCCTTTCCACCGGGCAGTCAGACGCGGGCCCGAGTGATTGCATAACCCTGCGGTTTACCATCCGGTGCGGCCTATTCCGTTCAGTAATCAGGGACCAGCCGGTGGTAACGAGCGCGCGGACGGCTGCCGCTGCGCTCAGACTTTCCGCCAGCGGGCCTCGCACAGCCCGTAGACGCCGAAGATCAGCAGGCCGAGCGCCGCCAGCAGCGTCAGGACCTCGCCGAAGGGCTGGTTGCGCAGGGTCAGCAGCGCCTTGTCGATACCGCCGGACTCAGCCGCGTGGTGGGTGACGGCCGCGTCGATCACCAGCACTCCGGCGAGGGCGAAGACCACGCCCCGGGCGATCGTCCCGGTCATGCCGAGCCACTTGACGACACGCCGCGTCCGGGCGCTCATCCGGCTCGTGTCCAGCTGCTTCATGAACTTCTTACGGGCCCCCTCGACCACCAGGACGAGTCCGGCGGCCACGACGGCCAGGCCGATGAGGCCGACGAGCACCCGCCCGCCGGTGTGCTGCATGGCCGTGGCGGTGATGTCCTGCTGGCGCCCGGACTGACTGCGGTCGGTGCCGGCGATGACCGTGAAGGTGAGGTAGGACAATCCCGCGTAGATGACCGCCCGGCCCAGTGACTTCAGCCTGGGACCTGCCCCGGGCTTCTCGCCCGTGACGCCGAACGCGGCCTCGCTCAGCCGCCACAGCGCGTAGGCCGCGAAGCCCAGGGCGAGCAGCCACAGCGAGACCAGCCCGTAGGGCTTACCCGCGAGCATCTGCAAGGCGCCCTGCTGGTCCGCCTCGCGTGAGCTGCGCCCCAGTGCCACCAGCACCGCGACCCAGCCGATGAGGATGTAGATAATGCCGCGCGCGGTCAGGCCCGCCCGCGCCAGGAAGTGTGCTGCGGGGCTGTTGGAGGCCTGCCGGGCGGTGCGCGTCACTGCCGGCGCGTGTGCGGAGTGCATGCCCGTCACTACCTTATTCACGCGCCCGCAAACACTATCGGCCGCGGGAACGCGCCGCATTCCGGGCCCAGCCCGCCTCGAACTGGGCTTTCTGCCAGAGCTCGCAGTTGCCGCCAGGCCCGCCCGCTCTTTTCTTTTTCTTACCCGCCTGACTTTCCCCGGGCTTTCCCGGTGCCCTGGAGGTAATCACCCGCAATCCGCGTGTGAAATCGCCGGCGCAGGGCAGTAGCTCGCCCGTGCCTGCGTCCAGACGTTCCCTCGCCCCGCTCACCGCCATCGCGGTGGCGGCGTTCGTCTTCGCGCTGCTGCTGATCCTGGTCCGGCTGCGGTGGGCCCCGCTGGAGGCGGCCGACCACCGCGCAGCGGCCTGGCTGAACAGCCTCGTCGCCGGGCACCCGCACGTGGTGAGCGTCATCAAGGCGGTCACCTGGCTGGGGAGCACCGGGGTGCTGTGGACGCTGATCGGCCTGGCGGTGCTCATCCTGGTGATCAGGCGCCGCTGGCGGCTGGCCCTTTACCTGCTGGTGACCGGGGCCGGCGCGCTGACGCTCGACCCGGTGCTCAAGTCCCTGGTGGGCAGGCTGCGCCCGGTGGTCGCGCACCCGGTCGCGTACGGGACCGGCGACAGCTTTCCCAGCGGGCACGCCCTCGGGTCGATCGTCTGCTACGGCGCCCTGTTCCTGGTCTTCCTGCCGGCCGTCCGTGGCCGGTGGCGCCGGGGGTTCACCGCGGTGATCGTCACGCTGGTCGCCGCCATCGGCGTCAGCCGGCTGCTGCTCGGCGTCCATTACCTGTCCGACGTGCTGGGCGCCTGGGCGCTCGGCATCACCTGGCTGGGCGTTACTGCCCTGGCCTTCGAACTGTCCCGCCAGGCCGCCGGCACGCCGGCGGCCGACCCGCTGACCCAGGGCCTGGAGCCCGAGGCCCGCACCGACCTTCAGCCAGCAGAACCGGAGACCCCCATGCCCCAAGACCGCGTCAGACAGTTCGGCCGTCCCGCTGCCGGGATCATCGTGAGCTGGGTCCTGATCGTCGGTGCCCTGACCGGCATCGGCAAGCTGATCATGATCACGCACAACGGGAACGGCAACTTGCTCGGCGACCACACGATCCCGCACTGGTTCGCCGCGCAGCGCACGCCGTCCCTCAACCACCTCAGCCTGATCGCCAGCAACCTCGGCGCCACGCAGGACATCCTCATCGTCAGCGTGGTCACCTGTCTCGTGTTCCTCGCCGCCACCCGCCGCTGGCGGCCGGTGATCTTCCTCGCAGTGGTCATGTTCGGCGAACTGGCCGCCTTCCTGACGGTCGCGGCGGTCGTCAAGCGCCCGCGGCCCGATGTCCCGCACCTGGACTCGAACCTGCCGACCTCGGCGTTCCCGTCCGGCCACATGGCCGCCACCACGTGCCTGTACGTCGCCATCGCGATCTTGGTCATCGGCCATGCCCGGGGCTGGTGGCGTTACCTGTTCCTGATCCCGGCGGTCGTCATGCCGGTCATGATCGCGCTGGCCCGGATGTACCGGGGCGAGCACCACCCGACCGACATCCTCGCCAGCGTGCTGTTCGCCGCCCTGTGGCTGACCGCCGCCACCTGGCTCATCAAGCCGAACGAGGATGCCTTCCGCCGCGGCCGCATCCCGGCGCGGCTGCACCGCCGGACGGCCACCGAGCCCGCCGAAGAGACCACCCCGGCGACGGCGTGAGGAGCTCTCAGCCAGGCAGCCGTGCCGCCGTCGTGGTGAACCCGACGAAGGTGGACGATGACGAGGCGTTCCGCAAGGACGTCAGCCGGGCCATGGAGTCCCGCGGCTGGGACGAGCCGCTGTGGCTGGAGACGACGCCGGACGATCCCGGCCGGGGGCAGGCCGAGTCAGCGGTCGCGGCCGGGGTCAGCCTCGTGCTCGCCTGCGGCGGGGACGGGACGGTCACCGCCTGCGCGGAAGGCGTCACGGGGGCGGGGGTGCCGCTGGGGATCATCCCGCTGGGCACGGGCAACCTGCTGGCCCGCAACCTCAGCCTGCCGATGGGCCGGGAGGAGGCGCTCGCCGTCGCCCTGGACGGCGAGGAGCGGCCGGTGGACGCGGGACGGGTCAACGGGCAGATGTTCGTGGTGATGGCGGGGCTGGGCCTGGACGCCCGGATGCTGGCCGGCACCAGCGACCCGCTGAAGAAGCGGCTGGGCTGGGTCGCCTACGTCATCTCGGCGGCCGGGCACCTGCGGGACCGGCCGATGCGGGTGACCGTCAGCGCCGATGGCGGCCCGCGGAGCCGTCTGCGAGCCACCGCGCTGATCGTCGGCAACGTGGGCCTGCTCCAGGGCGGGCTCCCGCTGCTGCCGGACGCGCGGCCCGACGACGGACGGCTGGACGCGGTGGTGCTGAGCGCCCGCGGCCTGGCCGGGTGGCTGGCCGCGGCTACGGCTATCGTGCTGCGCCGCCCGGCCCGCGACCGCATTCACCGCCTTCAGTTCACCGAGCTGGAGGTGACCGTTGCCCGCGGTGAGCCGTGGGAACTCGACGGCGAGGTCATGGGGTCGACGCGCCGGCTCACGGTCACCGCACAGCCGGGCGCGCTGCTGCTGCGGACCCCGCCGAGTCGGCCTGAGCCGGTGAGCGGCCCGCCCAGCACCCGGCCCGCGTCACCGGCCACGGAAGTCGACACCGGGCCAGCCGGTCCTGCCGTCGGCGCGTTCTTCGACCTGGACGGGACACTGGTGGCCGGCTACACCGCCGCGGCCCAGACGCGGGACCGGCTGCGCCGCCGCGACCTGCGGGTGGTCGAGTTCCTCACCATCGTCGACCTCGCGGTCCAGTTCCGCCTGGGCCGGCGCGCGTTCGAGACCCTGATCGAGGGCAGTGCCCTGACCGTCAGGGGACGCCCCGCACGCGAGGTCGACGAGATGGGCGAGCGCATCTTCCGCCAGTCGGTGGCGGACCTGGTCTACCCGGAGATGCGCGAACTGGTCCGGGCGCATCAGCGCCGCGGCCATACCGTCGTGCTGAGCTCGTCGGCGCTGACCAACCAGGTCGCACCGGTGGCCCGCTCTCTCGGCATCGGGCACATCGTGTGCAACCGGCTGGTCGCCGACGAGCAGGGGCTGCTGACCGGCGAGGTCGAGCAGCCTGTGGTGTGGGGCCCGACCAAGGCCAGCGGCGTGCAGCAGTTCGCCGCTGAGCACCAGGTGGACCTGGGGGCGAGCTACTTCTACGCCGACGGTGACGAAGACCTGAGCCTGATGCGCCTGGTCGGCCATCCGCGGCCGGTCAACCCGGGACCCGCGCTGGCCAAGGAGGCCGGGCGCCGCGGCTGGCCTGTCCTGCGGTTCCGCAGCCGCGGCAGCGGCGGCCTGTCCGGGATCGCCCGCAGGCTGGCCAGTGTGAGCTCCATCGGCCCGCTCGGCGTTGTCGCGCTCGGCATCGGCCTGGCCCGGCGCAACAAGCGGGCCGGGGTCAACTTCCTGACCCGGGTCTGGCCGGGAACGGTCCTCGCGCTGAACGGGATCAAGCTGAACGTCACCGGCGCGGAGCACCTGACCGAGCGGCGGCCCGCTGTTTTCCTGTTCAACCGGCGCAGCAGCGCCGACGTGTTCCTTGTGGCCGCCCTGCTGCGGGACAACTGGACCGGCGCCACCGCCGGGGAGGTGCCGCGCAGCCGGGTCTTCGGCCAGCTGGGACGGGTGCTCGACGTCATGTTCGTCGACCGCGGTCACCCGGGAGCCGGCAGCGCCGCCCGGCGGCCCCTGGAGGCGGCCGTGAGCCGGGGACTGTCGATCCTCGTCGCCCCGGAGGGAAACCGGCCCGGCACCCGCGGGGTGGGCCCGTTCAAGCGGAAGGCGTTCCTGATCGCGATGGCGGCCGGCCTGCCGGTCGTCCCGATCGTGATCAGGAACTCCGAGCTGGTGGCCGGCCGCCAGTCGGTCAAGCTCAATCCCGGGACGGTCGACATCGCGGTGCTGCCGCCGGTCAGCGTCGCGCACTGGAACTCGCGGAACCTGCGGGACCGGATCGCCCGGGTGCAGGCGGACTACCAGCGGACCCTGGCCCACTGGCCCGCGCAGGAGCCGGGCGCGGGCCGCGACTGACTGTCCCGGCAGGTTCCGGGAAACCCGGGCGGGCGGCCGGGGCTAGCATGGGGACGCCTCCGCGCTGCCCCGCCGGGTCGCCGGGGCAGCCCGACCGCCAGCGAGGAGGCATGCGATGAGCAGGGCGACGGGGGTGCCGCACGCGGCCGACACGCACGACCGGATCCGGGTGGTCGGCGCGCGGGTGCACAATCTCAGGGACGTGTCGGTCGAGCTGCCCAAGCGGCGGGTGACGGTGTTCACCGGGGTGTCCGGGTCGGGCAAGAGCTCGCTGGTTTTCGGCACGATCGCGGCCGAATCGCAGCGGCTGGTGAACGAGACCTACAGCGCCTTCGTGCAGGGGTTCATGCCGTCCCTGGGGCGGCCGGAGGTCGACGTGCTCGACGGACTGACCACCGCGATCATCGTCGACCAGCAGCGGATGGGGGCCGACCCGCGCTCGACCGTCGGCACCGCGACCGACGCCAACGCGCTGCTGCGGATCTTGTTCAGCCGCCTCGGCCAGCCGCACGTCGGCTCCCCGAAGGCTTTCTCGTTCAACGTCGCCTCGGTCAGCGGGGCCGGCGCGGTCACCCTGCAGCGGTCGGGCCAGCAGGTCAAGGAGCGCCGCAGCTTCTCGGTCACGGGCGGCATGTGCCCGCGGTGCGAGGGCCGCGGCAGCGTCTCCGACATCGACCTGGGCGAGCTCTACGACGACAGCAAGTCGCTGAACGAGGGGGCCCTCACCATCCCCGGCTACACCCCCGGGGGGTGGGGGTACCGGCTTTACAGCGAGTCCGGGTTCTACGACCCGGACAAGCCGGTCGGCACGTTCACCAGGAAAGAGCGCCACGACTTCCTGTACCACGAGCCAGTGCGGATGAAGATCGGCGGCATCAACCAGACCTATGAGGGCCTGGTGCTGCGGCTGCAGCGGTCCATGCTGTCGAAGGACCCGGATGCGCTGCAGCCGCATGTCCGCGCGTTCGTCGACCGGGCGGTCACGTTCACCACCTGCCCCGGCTGCGGCGGCACGCGGCTGGCCGAGCATGCCCGCAGCTGCATGATCGACGGGGTCAGCATCGCCGACGCGTGCGCCATGCAGATCAGCGACCTGGCCGGGTGGGTCCGCGGCCTGGACCAGCCGTCGGTCGGGCCACTGCTGGAGGCGCTGCGGCTGCACCTGGACTCCTTCGGCGAGATCGGCCTCGGGTACCTGTCGCTCGACCGGCCGGCCGGCACCTTGTCGGGCGGGGAGGCGCAGCGCGTCAAGATGATCCGCCAGCTCGGCTCGTCGCTGACCGACGTCACCTACGTCTTCGATGAGCCCACCGTCGGGCTGCACCCGCACGACATCGAGCGGATGAACGGCCTGCTGCTGCGGCTGCGCGACAAGGGCAACACCGTGCTGGTGGTGGAGCACAAGCCGGAGATGATCACCATCGCCGACCACGTGGTGGACCTCGGCCCGGGAGCGGGCACGGCCGGCGGCACCGTCTGCTTCGAGGGCACCGTGGCCGGGCTGCGCGCCAGCGGCACCGTCACCGGCCGGCACCTGGACGACCGGGCGCCGCTGAAGCCGTCAGTGCGGGAGCCGTCAGGGAAGCTGGAGGTCCGCGGGGCCGCCACCCACAACCTGCGCGACGTCGACGTCGACATCCCGCTCGGGGTGCTGACGGTGGTCACCGGGGTGGCCGGGTCGGGCAAGAGCTCGCTGATCGGCGGCTCGGTCGCGGGCCGGGACGGGGTAGTGGCGGTCGACCAGGCGCCGATCCGCGGCTCGCGGCGCAGCAACCCGGCCACCTACACCGGGCTGCTGGACCCGGTCCGCAGTGCCTTCGCCAAGGCCAACGGGGTCAAGCCGGCCCTGTTCAGCGCCAACTCCGAGGGTGCCTGCCCGGCCTGCAACGGGGCCGGCGTCATCTACACCGACCTCGGCATCATGGCGGGCGTCGCCGTCACCTGCGAGGAGTGCGAGGGCCGGCGCTACCAGGCGGCGGTGCTGGACTACAAGCTCGCCGGGCGGGACATCAGCGAGGTGCTCGCCCTGCCGGCCAGCGAGGCGCTGGAGTACTTCGGCGACGGCGCGGCGAAGATCCCGGCCGCCCACGCGGTCTGCGCCCGGCTGGCGGATGTCGGTCTCGCCTACCTGAGCCTCGGGCAGCCGCTGACGACGCTGTCGGGCGGTGAGCGGCAGCGGCTCAAGCTGGCGGTCCAGATGGGCGACAAGGGTGCGGTCTACGTCCTCGACGAGCCGACCGCCGGGCTTCACCTGGCCGACGTGGAGCAGCTCCTGGCGCTGCTCGACCGGCTGGTCGACGGGGGCAAGTCGGTCATCGTCGTCGAGCACCACCAGGCGGTGATGGCGCACGCCGACTGGATCATCGACCTTGGCCCTGGCGCTGGCCGGGACGGCGGCCGGGTGGTGTTCGAGGGGACCCCGGCCGACCTGGTCGCCGGGCGGTCCACCCTCACCGGTGAGTACCTGGCGACTTACACCGGGCACTGACCCGCGGACGGCCCCGGGACCGCCCGCGGGTCACCCGGGGCCGGCCCCGGGGCGGCGCCCGGTCGCGTCAGCGGGTGAACTGCTCGAAGACGTGGCGCGCAGATTCCCTGGTGCCCCGGAGTGGCCGATTCTGGCCGGGTCAGTGAGCCCAGGTCATGAGATCGTGGACAGCCACCGGAGCAGCTGGCTGGTGAACGGTTCCTGCCCCATGTACGAGCTGTGCTCGACACCTGCCGCCGCCGGGAACACGAGCGGCTCGAGGATCGGGAATCCGCCCGCGTCCGGGCCGGCGTAGGCGCCGTCGGTCGGGACGACCAGATCGTTTTCCCGCAGCCCGAAGACCAGGTCGGTCAGGCCGTCCCGGGCAACGCGCGAGAGCGGGGAGCCGGCCGGGGGCTGGTAGTCGGAGGCAACCGCGAAGTACCGTCCGCGGGCCAGCGCAGACTTCTGGTTCAGGCGGGTGTGCAGGTAACTGCCGTCCGGATCCATGGCGGTCAGCCCGTCGAGACCGTCCACGGCGCCGAGCACGACGTGCTTGAGCAGGGTCAGCACGGCCGCCATGGTGTCGGTGACCGGGTTGTCCGGGACGAACTGCAGGATGTTCGTCATACGGTCGACCAGGGTCTTCCAGTGGGTGACCGCCGCCAGCGCCGTCCCCGCGTTGGGCGCGGCGACCATCACCAGGCGGCGCACGCCGAGCCGGCCGGCCAGGCCCAGCTGGCCGCCGTACTCGCAGATCTCCCGGGCGACCAGGCCGCCGCGGCTGTGGGTGATGATGTCGGCCTCAACCCGCAGTCCGGCGGGCAGGCACTGAGCCAGCCAGCGCACGTTGTCCGTGGGACTGGTGGCCATGGTGGGGTGGTCGAACGCGAAGACCCGGCCGCCGTACAGCTGGTGCAGCTGGCCCAGCACGGCCGGCGGCAGGTGACCGAAACCGGTGTAGGACCGGCTGAACGTGCCGTGGATGAACAGCAGGGCCGTCCCGGCGGTGAGGGCGTTCCAGTCCGCGTCGCCGAGGTCGCGGCCGCCCGCTGTCGCGTAATCGCCCGGGGTGAAGGTGCGGATCCGGTAGGGGCGGTGGGTGTTCTCCCAGTGCGCGGCGATGCGGTTGGCGGCGATTTCCACGCCCTTGTCGAACAGGCGGAACACGAAGAACTGGAGCACCTTCTTGCCCGCCGCGGTGACCAGGCCCCGAGACGGCGGGCCGCCGCGGGCGGGGCCATGACCGCGCGCGGGATGCGGTAGCTCCGGCTGTCCCCGCCGCGGGTACGGACGAGGCCAGCCGGGATGTCGTCGGGCAGGTGCCAGGTCTGCGTTCCGTCCTCGGCGGTATACAGCACTACCTGGGCGAACTGCGTGCCCGGGCCGGGGACGTCGACGGTGATGTCGTCTCCGCCGCCGCCGGCCCGGGTGCCGCCGTTCAGGTCCAGCTCGGACTGGCCGGTGATCTCGACCGTGAGCTGCTCGGTGAAGCCCGCCGCTGCGAGGGCGCCGGCGAACTGGCCGGAGGTCTCCTGGGGCCCGCGCATGCCGTTGACGTCGGGCCAGTACAGCTCGGCCTGGCCGGCCAGGCCCGGCGTGGACAGCACGACGTCCCCCAGGTAGACGGGGGTGCCGTCGGGGTTGAGTGTCTCAGGCATGTGGCTGCTCCGGCGTCAGGGTGGTGGCCTGCGGGAACAGGCGAAGCGCGGGATGGGCGAAGAGCTGGAACCCGACGAGGGTGGCGTCCACGTCCGGGGCGTGGGCGGCGACAGCCTCCTCGGTGTAGCGCGCGCGGAACCGCCGCAGGATCTCCGCGGCGGGCAGCCGCTCCTCGCCGGCCGAAAGCTGGTAGAACTCGGTGGCCATGGCGCTGGCGACCGTGTCGGTGATGTTCCACAGCGGGGCGAGGACGCCGCGGGCACCCGCGCGGAGGAAGGCGCCGACCAGCCCGCCGTAACCGGGGAAGGCGGCACTGCTGCCCGTGGCCACCTGGCAGGCGTTCAGGTACACGAACGGCTCGCGGCTCATCTTGTGGCCCCGCACGTGCTCCTCTTGCAGCAGCTGGGCCTTGGTGGTGTCGCCGTCCTCCCGCAGCAGGACCAGGCCGGCGTTGATGCCCAGCGGGTCGAAGTTGCCGTGCAGGGCGAAGTGCATGAGGTCGGCGGGCGGCGTGCCGTCCAGCAGGCGCAGCACGTCGTGCAGGGCCGCCTTGACGACAGTGGCTCCGGGGGAGAGGGAGATCTCGAGTGCTTTGACCTCCTCCTCGGCCGAAGGCAGTCCCACGCCCCACTTCCCGACGACTCCGTCGTAGTGCGCGGTCACCAGCGCTTTGTCGCGCACGTCGATGACCGGGACAGGACGCGGCCGGGGCGGCGGCATCTTCCCGGGCAGCCACCGGCTGATCGCCGCGTGGGCGCCGAGGAAGGGCGTCGTGGTAGCGGCGCCTGACCGCCAGCCGTCTGGGTCCACGGCGAGTTCCCAGGGCACATGCGGCTCCCCGCTGAACACGAGTATCCGGGCCGGAGTCTGTGCCGTCGCCTTGGCCAGGCACGCCCGGACCGCGCCGATGATGTTCTCCGGGAGCGAGCAGAAGACATGGTCCCCGAGCCCCCGCAGGTAGAAGAACAGGTCCTCCTGGTCGCTGGTCGAGCTCACCTTGAGCCGCAGTTGCTGGCCAATCTGCTCGGGGGTGGCCCCGGTGGAGCTCTCTCCCCGCAGCTCCTGCGTCAGCGCGTCGGCCTGGTCCTCGACGTCCGTATGCCGGCTGTAAGCGGTGAATGTCAGCCGGGAGCGGGCGACATCGTCCGCGGGCTGGATCGAGATGGTGAGATCGACCTGGTCATCGGCGAATTCCCGCAGATCGAGCTGCTCGGCGGAGCGGTCCCGGACGGGACCGTCCGCCGGGACCGCGACGGCGGCGTCCGCCGGGCTGACAGGCGCTGCGGGCTCTGCTGCTGACGCGACCCGGAGTTCGCGGACGGCATACCCGACGAGCTGGCCGTCCCGCAGGAAATTCACCCACAGGTGCCGCTCGGTGCGCAGGTCCTTGCCCGGCCGGGCCATGAGCTGGAAACCGGCGGACGGCCACGGATCGTCCCGCGTGCGCCGCAGCGTGGCCACGGGCGACTGGCTGAGCACGCGGAACGCGGCTGGGTCGGCCTGCAGCGCGACCTGGATCTCGGCGCCGAGCGGCAGGTCGATCGGTCCGTCGGTCTCCAGCAGGTCATCGGGATCGGCCCGCAGGCCGGCGGTCACCGTGAACTCGTCCCCCGGTGCGACCTGGGCCGGCGCGTCCAGCCGCGGGAACACGTAATCGGCCGGGGGCGGCTGGCCGCCGCCCGGCCACGGGTACACGACGTCAGACGTGGGCAAGTAGCCGCCGCCAGCCAAGGGATACCCGTGGCCAGCAGCGAACGGCCGGCCTGCGCTGGCCGCCAGCGGTGCGTCGGCGACCGGGAGCTGGAGGGGACCCGGCTGGACGATCAGCAGCTTGCCCTCGGCCAGCGAAGCAGGCGGCTGGCCGTACTCCAGGAAGTGCGCCGTCCAGCTGGCGAGCGAGGGCAGCGCGAGCAGGTCGGCGAGCTGGTCGTCGATGTCCTCGCCGGTGGTGCCCGCGGTCAGCAGCTGAGTGAGCTGCTGATCAAGACCTGGTGGCGTCCGGCCCCGCCAGGGCCGGCAGGAACGGGCGGATCGCCCGGGCGGTCTCCGCCAGTGATATCTCGGTCATCGGCTACTCCAGGTCCGGTTACACGGTGACCATAAACGCGGCCCACTCAGTGATGTGCTGCGACGGCTGAATCCGGTCCAGCAGGCGCTCCGCGGCCGCGGACCGCTCCGGCTGCCCGGGCGACGAGCCAGGGCCTGGTGCCAGCCCGAGGCTGCGGAGTTCGGCCTTCTGCTGTCCGCGGGTGCTGTCGCGCAGCCAGCGCTGCGCCTGGCGGAGCGCCTCAGCAGGGGCGCAGTTCCCGCCCCGCAGGTTCTGGTAAAAGCGGTTGACCAGCAGGGCGGTGCCTTCGCCGGGCACCCACCACAGGCTGCCGAGCACCGTTCCCGCCCCGGCCCGGGCCAGGGCGGTCGGCAGGTTGATGACCTCGTCCATATGCTCGAGGCCGATCATCGCGGTCTCGCAGGCCGACAGGACGCAGAGCCGGACGCCGCTGAGGTCCAGCTGGCCGATCTCGGCGACCGACAGCGTGTCCGGGCCAGCCAGCAGGAGGCGGGAGGCGTCCGGGTGGGTCAGGTCGGCGGCCCCGTGGCAGCTGAAGTTCACCAGCGACGCCCGCGGCAGCTCGCGCCGGACCGCCTCGGCGGTGGCGTTCTCGCCGCTTAGCACCAGGACCTGGCCGAACAGCTGGCTGAGCTTGGCCGTCTCCAGTCCCGCCCCCGGCACAGGCCCGGCCCCGGCGCTGGCCGGGTTGTCGACCGCAAGCACCCGGCCGTCCGCGAACCCGGCCCACTGGTCCTTCGCCGCCAGGTAGGCCCGCAGGTTCGGGGCGTAAGAGATCGCGAGCTGGTCGAGTGCGTAGGTGCGGTCCCCGGCCGTCGCCAGTTCTGCCGCGGGTGAGTCGTGGCTGGTCCACGCGGCATGCAAGGGCAGCACGGGCAGTGCGCCCGTCGGGATCAGCGTCAGCTCCGCGCACGAGCCCAGCGAGCCGAGCACCGGACCCATGCACGCCCCCCAGCTCCACCGGGCGACGTCGTCGAGCTCCGGAGCCCATGTGCGGATCTCCTCGGGCCCGTCGCCGCCGGTGACGATAATCGTGGTTTTGGGGGGCAAGTGGGTGTTCAGGTAGCCGGCGGTGAGCCGGGCCAGCCGCCGGGTCACCTCGTCGTCGGTCAGCTGCGGAAGGTCGACCAGCCACGGCTCCCGTCCCGGGGACAGCCCGACGGCGGCGCCGCCGTACCAGGTGGCCAGGACGAAGACGACGGCCGTCCCCGGGTTCATCACCGTCAGCGCCGACTGGGCGGCGTTCTCCGGGTCCCATCCGGTATCACGCCCGGCCGCGGCGGGCACGGCGAAGAAGACCCCGCGCCCGCGCTCCAGCAGAGTGACGGCTTCGCCCAGGCGGCCCGCCTGGGCCAGCGCGAACGCCGCGTGGACGAACAGGCCGCGGAAGCGCCGCAGGAACGTCGGCTGGTCGGCGGCGGCCCGGCGGCGGAAGAGGATCATAACGGCGGCGGTGGCGGTCTGATAGGCGTCCGCGCTGGCGGGCCAGTTCTGCTGCCATGCCTGCAGTTCGGCCCATTCCCGGCTGCTGTCGAGCACGGCGCTCGGGCTGGACTGCAGCTGCTGTGACCACAGGGCGGCCAGCTGGCGCTCGGCGGCCTCCGCGGCCGGCCGGTCTTGCGTCTCGCGGGCCAGCCACGCGGTGGCCCCCGTGTGCCGGAGCTGGTAGGCCACCCAGTGGGGGTCACCGGCCGGCGTTTCGCTCAGCGCGGCCTGGTACTGCCTGACCGCCTCGGTCAGCTGAGCCGGGCGCCCGCTCTCCGCGTACATGGCCCAGAGGATGCGGCCGAGCTGCCAGGCGCACTGCGCCCGGCTGCCGGCATCTCCGCTGCCGTAGTGGAGCACCTCGAGGAGCAGTGCCACGTAGGGAGCCAGCTCAGGTTGCGTCTTCAGCCAGTTGCGCTTGCGGAGCGCCGCCGAGGACAGGAGGGTGACGACTTCTGCGTACAGCGGGCTGCCGCGTCCGTTCGCGGGGTCGGCCCCGGCCAGGATCTGCTCGCGGGCCGCCTCGAGGCTGCTGATCGCATCGTCAACCAGTCCGATGGCCTTGACCTCGGCCTCCTGGTAACCCGCGTGCAGGGCACTCCACTGCGTGAGCTGGATGTCGGCGCGCACCATGAGGTAGCGGGGCATCGCCTGGGCTGGCAGCAGCGCGGTCTCCGGCTCGACCGCGCTGATGCATGCGGCGGCGGCGTGCAGGAAGGTCTCGTCGTCGGCGCTGCGATACAGGCCGAGGAGCAGTGCGGCCAGGTCCGTCCGGTAGGCCGGTATCTCGTGCAGCGGCTGCTGTGCCTGCAGCGCGAGCCCGGCCGCCTCGCGGGCCTGGCGCAACGCGTCCGCGGAGCCCAGCCGGCCGAACTCGCCGGCGTACCGCCGGGCGGTGGCGAGCAGCTCACCCAGGTAGGCCTGTGCTTTCCGCAGGCCGTCGAGACCCGCCTGGGCCGCCGTCGCCGCCTCCGGGTTGTCGGCGGCGGCCGCCTCGGCGTACTGGCGGCGGGCGGTCTCCAGGCGGCCGGCCCGTGCGTCCAGTTCGCCCAGGCCGGCCAGTGCCCACGGCTTAACGAACGGATGCCCGGTGGCCACGGCCTGGCCGAGCCAGGTGCGGGCCTCCTCGAGCCGGCCCTGCTGGCGTTCCAGGAGCCCGAGGTTGATCAGCGCAGCGGGCATCAGGCTGGCCTGGCCGCTCGCGATGACCTGTGCGTAGCCGGCCCGGGCCTGCTCGATGTCGCCGCGTTCTTTCGCCGCGTCCGCCTGTTCCAGGACCGTTATTAGTTCTTGAGCATTGCCGCTCACGGGCTTTCTCCCAATCAGCAGTCAAATGAGTTCACGCTGACGGTTACGGAAGGGTCAGACCGGACATCCGCACCTGATCGCTGATCTGCTGCTGCACGCCGGGGCCGCCGGCCTGGACCGCGGCCGCGAACCATTTCCTGGCTTCCTCCTGCCGGCCCTCGGTTAGCAGCAAAACGCCGTAATTCCTCATTGCGGTGAGGTTGCCGCCCATGGCGCCCCGCCTCAGCCAATCGCGGGCGGCGGCCCGGTCGCCCTCCTCAAGGGCCATCGCTCCCAGTGCATTCATGGCGACGGGGTGACCGGCTTGCGCGGCCGTGGTGAACAGCTCCTTCGCCTCCGCGGTCCGGCCGTCTTCTCGCCGGAGCACGCCGAGGTCATGGCACGCCTCGGGGTCACGTGCGGCGGCCGCCTGGGCATACCAGTGCTCGGCGAGCGGCTGCTGACCGCCGTGGTAGAAGTACTTGCCCAGGGCGACCGCGGCGGCGGTGTCGCCCGCACCGGCCCGGGCCGGCCACGGGTCGCGCCCGGCCAGCATCGCCTCGTGGGTGGTGGTTCTGAGGCGTTTCACCTCACCGGCATCCATCGACCACCGCACCTCCGTCCCCCTGCGGTGCCGCAATTGTGCCTGCTGTCCGCAGTCTGGCAGAGCGCTGCGTTTCCGGCTAGTGCCGCAGATCAGGCAAAAGCGCGGTCTTTGGCCGGGCTGTTTACCGGCGGCGGCTATCGGCGGTTAGTGCGTGAATCTGATGGCGTGCAGCAGGCCGGGCGGTGTGAGATAAGGCGGGCCGGGCAAAACGCGGCCGGCGACGCCGTCGTAACGGCGGTGGATTTCCGTGCGGAGCGACTGCGGCGGGGCTGAGACACTTTCCAGGTATTGTCCCGGCTACGACAGGAGGCACCCCTATGGACATCGCCGATGTGGCCGCATCCTGGCCCGGCCAGGTCAGGCTGGCCGGGCTGGGGGACGCGGACGCGGTGGCGGCCCTGGCGGCCGAGCTGGCCCAGTCGTTCCCGTTCGACCCCGTCCGCTTCCGGGTCAGCTACCCGGCCCTGCTGGCCGACGACAGTGCCTGCCTGCTGCTGGCGCTGCGCGGCGCCGGTCCCGTGGGGTACCTGCTCGGGTTCACCCATCTCACCTTCTTCGCCAACGGGCCAGCCGGCTGGGTGGAGGAGGTCTGCGTGACCGCCGGGGGGCGCGGCCAGGGGACCGGCCGGGCGCTCATGGCGGCGTTCGAGTACTGGGCCGCCACCCGTAACTGCGCCCTGGTGGCGCTGGCCACCCGCCGGGCGGCGCCGTTCTACCGGGCCCTCGGCTACGAGGAGTCCGCCGTCTACTTCCGCAAGCTGCTCCCCGCTAACGGCTGACCGGCTGGGCACGCCGGGGATGGCGCAGATACGCCGCCGTTCGGGTCTGACCGGGGGTTCGCGGGGCACCGGGGCATCCTACGGAAGGCCGTCCCCGGCCCCGGCCGCGGTGGTCGCGCCCGGGGTGAACAGCACCGCACGGGCCCGCTGGTGCCCGGCCGCGGCCGCCTGCGCCTGCCCGGCGCCGTGCATCGTCGCGGCGAGGAACCCGGCCGCGAACGCGTCCCCGGCGCCGGTGGAGTCCCGCGCGGGCAGCGCCGCCGGAACCGGCACGCTCAGCGGGTCCCCGCCGGGCGGGGTAACGGTGGCGGGCCGGGCGCCGTCCTTGACCACCAGCGTGGTCAGCGCGCGCCGGGTGCCCGGCAGGCCGAGCAGCCTGGCCTCGCGGGCGTTGGCGAACAGCACGTCCGGCTGCAGGGTCTCCAGCAGGTCCCGGTAACGCCCGAGCCCGTAGTCCTCGATCATCCCGGTCGAGGACGCGTCGACCGAGACCGTCACCCGCGCCTGCCGCGCGTCGGCCACCAGCCGGGTCACGCTGCCCGCGGCGGGCTCGGCCGCGAAGCAGTACGAGGGGACGTGCAGCACCGCGGCTGACGCCAGCCAGCCGGCGGCACCGGGGTCAGCGCGGCGGCCGCGCCCCGGTCGGGGTACATGGTCCGCTCGCCGCGGCGGTCGACCAGCACGACGATGGTGCCGGTGCGGCCGCGGCGCTGCACCCGGACGTCGACCCCGGCCGCCGTCAGCTCGCCGGTCAGCATGTCCGCCACCGGGTCATCGCCCACGCAGCCGATGAACCGGGCGGGCACCAGGCCGGCCGCGAACGCGGCCACGTTGGCGGCGCTGCCGCCCCGCGCCCGGTGCACCGCGGCCGGGTTGTCGGTCGCGTAGCGGGCCCGGGCGGCGGGCCACACCACGATGTCCTCGACCAGGTCGCCGACGGTCACCAGGACGCCGGGGGCAGCGGGGCCGGAAGCAGCAGGCACGCGGGCACGCCAATCTGAGCGGAGGGCGGTCGTCGGCTGTATCAGATCACGGGCCGCACCCGCCCGTCCACGCCCGCGGCATGCCAGCTGACCTGCGGGGACCCGCGCGGTAGGGTCGGCCAGTGACCCATCCGCTGCTGGACCCGGCGGTGCTGGCCGCGGTCGAGGCCGCCGCCACCCGCCACCGCGGGCGCCCGTGGGCCGCGAGCGGGTTCACCGACCGCGGCGACCGCGGGTCGCACCCGTGCGGCGTCTTCGCCGGCACCCCGTTCTCGGTCTTCGCCAAGCTCGACCCGGACCCGGCCGGACTGGCGCGGCTGAGCGCCGAGCGGTGCGGCCTGCGGCTGATCGGCGACCGGGGCGGGGTGGCGGTGCCGGCCCTGGTCGCCGGCGGGGTGACCGTCACCCGCGCCGGGGCGCTGCTGCTGACCGAGGCGCTGCCGGAACGCCCCGGGCCGCGGGCGGACGCCGATCACGCCGCGATCGGGCGGGCCCTGGCGACGCTGCACCAGGCGCGAGACGACGCGTTCGGGCTGCACCGCGACGGGTTCTTCGGGCCGCTGCCGCAAGCCAACTCCCCGGTCGCATCCGGCCGCTGGGCCGACTTCTACGCCGAGCGGCGGCTGGCGCCGATGCTGGCGCTGGCGGCCCGCTCTGGTCACCTGCCGCCCGGCCTCGCCCGCGGCGCCGGCCGGGTCGCGGCCCGGCTGGGTGCCCTGGCCGGGCCGGAGCAGGCACCGTCCCTGCTGCACGGGGACGCGCAGCAGAACAACTTCGTGTCGGTCGACGGCGGCGCGGTGCTGATCGACCCGGCCCCGTACTACGGGCACCCAGAGGCCGACCTGGCCCTGGCCGGCTACTTCGACCCCGCGGGGGAGGACGCCCGGCTGCGCGGTTACCAGCAGGTCGCACCGCTCGACCCCGGGTTCGCCGGGCGGCGGGAGCTGTGGCGCCTGCACGCTTACCTGGCGGTCATCGCGGTGGCCGGGGGCGGGGCGGCGGGCCAGGCGTTCCTGCCGCGCCTGGACGCGGCCCTGCGCCGCTACGCCTGACAGGCGCACGGTCGCCCGCTGAGGCAGGTCAGTCGTCGACGTCGACGTCGGCGTAGCGCGGGGCCCGGCCCTCGGCCTGGGCGCGGACCGCCTCGGCGACGTCGGGGCCGTGCAGCAGCGGCTCCTGCTCGACCGACTCGGCCAGCAAGATCTCCGCCGCCCCGGCGTCCTGGGACAGGCTGAACAGGCGCTTGGCCCCGCGCACGGCCCGCGGGCTCCCCGCCGCGATCTGCTGCGCGAGGGTCATCGCCTCGGCCCGCGGGTCGTCGGCGGTGCGGGTGGCGAGGCCCAGGGCGACCGCCTCGGTGCCGGAGAACCGGCGGGCGGTGTAGGTCAGCTCGCGGGCCACGTCGTCGCGGACCAGGCCGCGCAGCAGGGCGATGCCGGCCATGTCGGGAACCAGGCCCCAGCGGGCCTCCATCACCGCCAGCTGGGTGTCCGGGGCGACGATCCGGATGTCGGCCGCCAGCGCGACCTGCAGGCCGCCGCCGAACGCGACCCCGTGCACCGCCGCGATGACCGGGACCGGGACCTCCCGCCAGCCCCAGACGGCGTGCTGGCCGAGGTTGGCGATGCCGTGGCTGCGGTCGGTGATCGACCCGGTGGCCAGGCTGCCGCTGCCCTTGCCCATGGACGACAGGTCGAGGCCGGCGCAGAACGCGCGGCCGTTGCCCGACAGCACCACCACCCGCACCCCGGGGCGGGCGGCGACGTCCTGGGACGCCTGCGACAGGGCCCGGAACATGGCCGGGTCGATCGCGTTCATCTTGTCCGGCCGGTTCAGCCGCACATCGGCGATCCCGTCGCCGGTGACGGTGATCGATACCCGCTCGTCGCTCATGACTGCCTCCGCCTCGCCGCCGGAACCACCCGGCTTACGCTATGACCTTACGTGACCTTCCCCCGGGTCAGTCGAGGCGGAAGCCAGCGCGGGCGGCCGCGTGCCGGGCGCCTTCATTCAGTTCGCCAGTGCCCGAGCGGAGCGGCCAGGGCGTGCCGGGCGCTGCCCGGCGGGCCTGGGCGTCCGCCGCTGCCTGGCGGCCGGCAAATTGACACCGCGCCGGGTTGGGCCGACGATGTCGGTCGGGAGGCTGCTGGTCTCGTCCGCGCCCAGCCGGCCCCAGTTCCCCAGGCCACGGAGGAATGATGGAGACTCGCCTGCTCGGCAGTGACGGCCCGGACCTGTCGCTGGCCGGCCTCGGGTGCAACAACTTCGGGATGAAGCTGGACCAGGCCGCCAGCGCGGCGGTGATCAACGCCGCCCTCGACGCGGGGGTCACCCATCTGGACACCGCCGAGGGGTACGGCCCGTCGGAGGAGTACATCGGGGCCACGCTCGGCCGCAGGCGCGACGAAGCCGTGATCGCGACCAAGTTCTCGCCCCGCCCCAAGGACGACCCCTACGTGCCGGGGGCGCTGCGGGCGCGGATCTTCGAAGCCTGCGAGCAGAGCCTGCGGCGGCTGCGAACCGACCGGATCGACCTGTACTACCAGCACCGGCCCGACCCGGAGGCGCCGGTCGAGGAGGCCCTGGAAGCGCTGGACGAGCTCGTCCGCCAGGGCAAGGTGCTGCACTGCGCCTCGTCGAACGTGAGCGCCGGCCAGCTCGAGGAGGCCGCCGCCGTCGCCAGCCAGCGCACGCTCAGCCGGTTCTGCGGCACCCAGATCGAGTGGAGCCTGCTCGCCCGCGGTGTCGAGCGCGACGTCGTGCCGGCCGCCCGCGCCTGCGACGTGGGCATCGTGCCCTACTTCCCGCTGGCCAGCGGGATGCTGACCGGCAAGTACCAGCGCGGGGCGGCCTACCCGGGCGGCTCCCGCTTCGCTGCGATCGCCGCCCTGGCCGACCGCTACGTCAGCGACGAGAACTTCGCCCTGGTAGACGCGCTCACCGCGTTCGCCGCCGAACGCGGGCACACGGTCGGCGAACTCGCCATCGCCTGGCTCAACGCCCAGCAGGGGGTCGCGTCCGTCATCGCCGGGGCGACGAGTCCGGATCAGGTGAACGCCAATGCCGCCGCAGCCGCCTGGACCCTGACCGACGATGACCTGAAGGACCTGCCAGCCCGGTAACTGGTGGTCAGGCGGGGCGGCCGCCCGCTTACCGGACGGCCCGCCAGACCTGGTCGGCCGGGCTGCCGAGGGGGCTGCCGGTACCGGTTTCCAGGTAGTCGCGCAGGCTGGCGAGGTAGTGGTTCCAGCCTCGGGTGCACATCTCGATGCACTCCAGGTCGGGGGTGAGGCCGTGATGGCGGAAGCTGACCCGGCAGCTGCCGCCCCCGGCCGGGCTGATGGTGAAGGCCGGGCGGGTGCCGACCCAGTCGGGCTGGAAGTCGCAGGCGGTGACGCCCCAGCGGACGACGGCGGGGCGGACGGCCTCCTCGACCCGGATCACCAGCGGCTCGGGGGCGTTCATGGAGAACCGCAGCTCCCCGCCGGCCAGGCCGGACCCGGTGACCGGGACCCACCAGGCGGCGAGCCCGGCCGTGGTGGTGAGCGCGTCGAACGCGGCCGCGGGCGGGGCCGCCACCTCCATCGCGTGCTGGTAGTCCGCCCCGGTGGGCATGTGGTGGCTGGTGGTGCTGGTCATGGCTGGTCCCTTCCGCCGGGCTGGTGCTGACGGTGATGGAGACACCGGCCGCGGGCCCCGCTGGGCGCCGCCCAGTTTCCGGCCCGACTGGTGTCAGCACACCGGGGAGCCGCGCCGGCGGCTCACGGGACGGGCGAGCGGTGAAAGGGTGACCGGGTGAGCACCGAGCTGATGGAACGGGCCCGCACGGGCGACGAGCGGGCGTTCGGCGAGCTCGTCGCCCCGCACCGGCGCGAGCTGCAGGTCCACTGCTACCGGATCCTCGGCTCGGTCCCCGACGCCGAGGACGCGCTGCAGGAGACGCTGCTGGCGGCCTGGCAGGGACTGGGCGGGTTCGAGGGCCGTTCGTCGCTGCGGGTGTGGCTGTTCCAGATCGCAACCCGCCGGTGCCTGAACGCGCGGCGCGCGGCCAGCCGGCGGCCCCCGCTGGCGTGGCCGCCGCCCGGGGTGGAGCTGCCCCCGCCGACCCGCAGCGACGGCGGGCCGGCCTGGCTCGAGCCGTGTCCCGACACGCTGCTGGCCGGGCTGGCCGATCCCGCGCCCGGACCCGAGGCGCGCTACGAGGCCACCGAGGCGATCTCGGTCGCCTTCGTCACCGCCCTGCAGTTGCTGCCGCCCCGGCAGCGGGCGGCGGTCATCCTGCGCGACGTGCTGGGGTTCCGGGCGGCGGAGGCGGCGGCCGTCCTCGGCTGCACCGGGGAGTCGCTCACCAGCGCCCTCAAGCGCGGCCGGGCCGCCCTGCGCTACGAGCGGCCGGCCGGCGCCGGCCGCGCCGGCCCCCGGGTCGGCGGCCGAACGGGACCTGGTGCGCCGGTTCACCGAGGCGTACGAGGCGGGCGACGTCGGCGTGCTGGTGTCGCTCCTGACGGCCGACGCGTGGCTGGTCATGCCGCCGGTGCCGGCGCAGTACCAGGGCCGGGAGCTGGCGGCGGCGTTCTGGTCGGCGACCGCATTCCGGCCCGGGCGGTCGGCCCGCCTGGTGCCGGCCCGGGCCAACGGCCAGCCCGCGTTCGGCCTCTACGTCCGCGAGGGGCAGGCGGCCGCGCCGTCGGCCAACGGGATCATGGTCCTGACCCTGGCCGGGCCGCAGGTCAGCGTCGTGACCGGGTTCCCCGGCAGCGGGCTGCTGGCCCGCTTCGGGCTGCCCCCGGCGCTGCCGGGCCCAGCCGCTCAGGGGGCGTCGGGGACGAGCACGTAGAAGCCCGCCACCTTCTCCTCGTGATCGAACGCGACCCGGGCCTTCATGTCGCCCGCCTCGTAGCGCAGCGGCAGGTCGACGACGGTGTAATCGCCGATGCGGCGGACGAACGGATCGGCGTCGGCGAACCCCTCGAACGCGCCGACCAGGCCGGTGACGGTGGCCAGGGCATCGAGGCGGACTTCGTCGGTGAACTTCTCCCGCACCTCGTCGTTGAACGACGGCCGGGCCTGGTCCATGCGTCCTTCGAGGACGTCGGCGGCGATCGCGCGGGCGCGCTCGCCCGCGCCGGTCATGTGCACGGTCTTGTCCATGGGTTCTCCCGTTCTGGGATCGATCGGCTTGCCGAACCGCTGGAAGGCGGCCTGGCGGGTGACGCCGAGCAGGTCCCCGATCTCCTGCCAGGTGTGCCCGGCGTCGCGGCACTGCTGCACGGACAGCCGCAGCACCTGCCCGGCCAGCTCGTCCACGTCGCGGGCGCGGTGAACCAGGTCGAGGTAGGCCGGCGGGGCCAGCGGGCTGCCGGCCGCCTCGGCCAGCGCCGCGGCCCGGGCCGCCAGCGCCGCCCCGAGGGCGGCCAGGGTAGGGGGCACGCTCACGTGTCAAGTATCCCTTGACGCGGAAATTTTGTCAAGATGTCGTTTACAGCCTGGAGGGCCCTGCCTGTGCCTTCCCTGGGCGTGCCCCGTGCGGCAGGATCGGCTTATGACGCAGGCGCAGCGCGGCGGGCCGCCGGGCGAGCGGCGGCCGGCCCGGCACTGCCGCCACTGCGCGGGCGGTCATCCCGGTGAGTGCATCGTCAACGAGTACCAGTGCATCCACGGCTGGAACGGCCCGCACCCGCGGGTGTTCAGCTGGCAGCTGCTGCTCACCCGGCGCTGGTGGCACCGGCTGCTGTGGGGCGGCGGCCGGCGCTGAGTGATCGGGGCGCCCGGGTGCGTAGTGGTGTAGGCCGCCGCAATCGGGGCACGTGAGACAGGTCCCTGTACGCCCAGCGTGGTGAGGAGAGCATTTCCCGTGACATCCATCCCGGACATCACTCTCAATAACGGCCAGACCATCCCGCAGTTCGGCTTCGGTGTCTTCCAGATCGACCCGAAGGACACCGTGGCCGCCGTCAGCACCGCCCTCGAGGCCGGCTACCGGCACATCGACACGGCCGAGATGTACGGCAACGAGGCCGAGGTGGGGGAGGCGATCGCCCGGTCAGGGCTTGACCGCCGTGAGATCTTCGTCACCAGCAAGCTGAACAACGACTTCCACGAGCCGGACGCCGCCCGCGATGCCTTCGACGCGACGCTGAAGGCGCTCGGCTTCGACTACATCGACCTGTTCCTCATCCACTGGCCGCTGCCCACCCGGTACAACGGCGACTTCGTCTCCACCTGGAAGACGCTGGAGGACTTCTACCGCGAGGGCCGCGCCCGGTCCATCGGGGTCTCCAACTTCCAGCCGCACCACCTGCGGCGGCTGCACCAGGAGACGCGAGATCATCCCGGCCGTCAACCAGATCGAGGCCTACCCGTACTTCACCCAGGACGAGCTGCACGCGTTCTGCGCCGAGCACCAGATCGCGGTCGAGGCGTGGTCGCCGCTGGGCCAGGGGGCGGTGCTGGACGACCCGGTGATCCGCGCGGTCGCCGAGCGCGCCGGCAAGACCCCGGCCCAGGTCGTGCTGCGCTGGCACGTGCAGCGGGGCGACATTGTCTTCCCCAAGTCGGTCACCCCCGAGCGGATCCGGGAGAACATCGACATCTTCGACTTCGAGCTGCCGCCCGGTGACGTGGAGGACATCAGCGCGCTGAACCGGGACGAGCGGACCGGGCCCGACCCGGACAAGTTCGCCGGCTAGCGGCACCGCGGTCCTACCCGCCGGCGGGCGCGGCGACGCGGGTGACCCCGCGCCCGGCCCGCCCGGCGAGCCGGGCGAACTGGGCCGCGTTGACCACCGCAGCCCCGCCGGGGTCGTTGTTGAAGTAGACGTAGACGTCGGCGCCGTCCGGCCAGGTGCCGGCCAGCCGCGTCACCCAGGTCCGCAGCGCCTGCCGCCCGTAGCGGGGCCAGGGGCGGGCGCTGCCCTCGTGCAACCGCAGGTAGCCCCAGGACGCGGTCCGCCACAGCGGGGCGACCGGGCGGCCGCGGCGGTCGGCCCAGCACAGCGCCGCGTCGTGGGCGGACAGCAGCTGCCGGGTCTGGTCGGTCCACCAGGTCTCGTGCCGCGGCTCGACCGCGACCCGCGGGGCCGGGCGGCCGAGCGCGGCCGCGGCCAGCCGGAACTGCGTCAGGCAGGCGTCGAGGGCGCCGTGGTCGGCCGTGAGGGTCGGCGGCAGCTGCAGCAGCACCGGCCCGAGCGTGGGCCCGAGGCCGGACGCCGCCTCCAGCAGCCGGGCGACCGGCTCGGCCGGGTCGCGCAGCCGCCGGATGTGGGTCAGGTAGCGGCTCGCCTTGACCGTCATGACGAAGTCGTCCGGGGTCTGGCTGGCCCAGCGGCCGAACGTCTCGGCGGTCGGCAGCCGGTAGAAGCTGTTGTTGTTCTCGACCGTCTGGTAGGCCCGGGCGTAGTGCTCCAGCCAGCGGCGTTGCGCCAGCCCGGCCGGGTAGAGCACGCCGCGCCAGTCGCGGTACTGCCAGCCGGACGTCCCGATGATCATCGGCATGCCGGTTACCTGCCCGCCCGCGGGCCGTCCACGCCGGCCCGCAGGGCTGGCTGGGCGGGCAGTTCGCGGGGCTGGCCTGACCCGGCCCCGTTCCTCATCCGGTGCCCGGACCGGCGCCCCGGTCAGCTGGAGCCCGGCACCTCCGCCGGGGCGCGCTCATCCCGGCATCAGGTCCGGCCACAGGTTCAGCGCGATGCCGCGCCGGGCGGCGAAGCGGGCGAAGACCGCCAGCGGCAGGGTGGCGACGACCGCCTCCGGCACGTGACCGGACGGGTTATGGAAGCGCACCGCGTCGCCGTCGTGCCCGGTGACCAGCACCAGGTGCCCGCCGGTGCCCGGCGGGTCGCGGTCCGGGCGGCGGATCTCCGGGTGCACCGACGCGATCACCAGCGCGCCCGCGTCCAGCTCGCGCACCAGCCGGGCCGGGCCGAGCTCGGTGATCACCTCAGCCGCAAGCGCGTGCTTGTCCCGGACGTAGGCGGCGAACGGCCGGTAGATCAGCCCGCCCGGGGCGCCCGGCTCGTCACTGTAGCCGCCGTACTCCGCGCACCCCTGGGCCAGCTCGTACAGGCTCGGGGCAGTGCCGTCGCGGGCCAGCAGTGCCATCCGCAGGCAAGTTACCCCGCACCAGCGGGCGCACCAGGCGGCGTAGGCGCCAGCGTCCGGGGCCCCGCTCTCGCGCCAGCGGGGGTCGTCGGACCGTGGCCGGCCGCCGTAGCTGAACGCCTCGATGAGCGACGGGGAGGCGTACTGGGTGAGCCAGGGGACGGCGGGCCGCATGGCACGCGATCCTAGTGGCCGGCCTCGCTCAGCTCACGCAGCAGCCGGGGCAGCGCGGTGCCGATCGGCTCCCGCACCACCTCGTCGGCCACCGGGTCGTAAGGGGTGGGCTCGGCGTTCACGATCACCAGGCGGGCGCCGCCGCCGACCGCCAGGTCGACCAGTCCCGCCGCCGGGTAGACCTGCAGGCTGGTGCCGACGGCGAAGAACACGGTGCTGGCGCGGGCGACGGCGGCCGCCTCGTGCAGCACCGACGGGTCCAGGTTCTGGCCGAACATCACCGTCGCCGTCTTCAAGATCGCGCCGCAGTCGCGGCAGGGCGGGTCCGGCTCGCCCGCCTCGATCCGGGCGAACGCCTCCTCCGGCGTGCTCCGCGCCCCGCAGCCGGTGCACTGGATCGCCCGCGAGGTGCCGTGCAGCT
The DNA here is from genome assembly GCA_963795335.1 of uncultured Actinomycetota bacterium. GTDB lineage: Bacteria > Actinomycetota > Actinomycetes > Streptosporangiales > Streptosporangiaceae > Trebonia. Next base: position 281,945 of record CAWCHI010000016.1, on the reverse strand, counting down.
CCAGCACCTTGCGCGCGGGCAGCCCGGCCCGCTGGTGCAGGCCGTCGGTGTTCTGCGTGATCACCCGCAGCGCGACCGCCCCGGAGGCGTCCAGTTCGGCGACCGCCCGGTGAGCGGCGTTCGGCTGCGGGTCGACGGCGTAGGTCTCCCGGCGCACCTGCCACGCGCGGCGCCGCACCTCCGGGTCGGTCATGTAGGAGCCGATCGAGGACAGCTTCTCCGCCTCCGGGTTGCGGGTCCACAGTCCCTGCGGCCCGCGGAAGTCAGGGATCCCGGAGTCGGTCGAGATCCCGGCACCGGTCAGCAGCGCGACGAGGGGCCTGTCCATGCCTCGACCTTAGGGAATGCGGGCGGGCGGGGCCAAATGGAGGCCGCGCCCGTTTACCGGGCCAGCGGCTGACTCAGCCGCAGGTGGTTCCCGCTGGGGTCACGGACCCCGGCGTCGCGCACCCCGTAGGGCTGGTCGACCGGCTCCTGGAGGATCTCGGTGCCGGCCGCGCGCAGCGCTTCGAAGGTCTTGTCGAGGTCGTCAACCTGGATGAACACCGCCAGGTTGCCCTTGGCGACCTGCTCCGCCATGGCCGGCCGGTCGGCCGCCGGGATGTGGTGGTCCACGGCCGCCAGCAGCAGGTCGTGCGGGTCGCCGGGGGCGTGGACGGTCAGCCAGCGCATGTCCGGGCCCATCGCGACGTCGTCGTGGACCTCGAAGCCGAGCAGCCGGGTGTAGAAGGTGAGCGCCGCGTCCAGGTCGGTGCAGTACACGGGCGTGTGCGTAATGGAAAGGGCCATGGCAGCGACCCTACACAGGCCGCGGCGGGACGGCTTCTCCAATCCTGCACGGCTCGGCGATCCACCCCGGGCGCGCCCACGCCCGGGTCATGCACGGCGGCACCGGGGCGAGCCGGGAGTGGTCACGCGCCTTGTAGGCCGACGGGGGCTGGCCGACCAGCCGGGTGAAGGTCGCGCTGAACGAGCCGAGCGAGGTGAACCCGACCGCCAGGCACACCTCGGTGACCGGCAGCCGGCCGTCGCGCAGCAGCGCCATCGCCCGCTCCACCCGCCGGGCCTGCAGGTAGGCGTAGGGGGTCTCGCCGTACAGCTCCCGGAACCGGCGGGCGAACAGCGACGGCGACATCAGGGCCGCCCGCGCCATCGCCGGGACGTTCAGCGGCCGCGCGTACTCGCGGTCGAGCAGGTCCCGGGCGCGGCGCAGGTGAGCCACCTGCGCGATGTCCATGCCAGGACCGTACCGCAGCCGGCGGTCACGCGCCTGGCCCCGCCGTCCACCAGGTTGACCCGGCCGTCGCTGGCCGGGGAAACGGTCTGGCCTGGACTTCGGCGCCGCCCGAGCCGGGTAAGGTCGGTTTTCCGGAGGAGACCGATGACGACCGTGAGCGCGGCGGCGCTGCCTGACTTCGACCCCGCTCCCAACCAGGGCGGCCACGTCGATTTGTACGAGGCGGAGAACCAGGCGTTCGACCCGGACGGCCACGTGCTGGCGGCGATGCGGGCGCGGGCGCCCTGGGCCGGGCGCAGTTTGCTCGACCTCGGCTGCGGCAGCGGGTACTGGCTCAGCCGCTACGCCGGCGAAGCGGCCCAGGTGACCGGGGTCGAGCCGGACCCGCGGCTGGTGCCGCTGGCGGCCGCCCGCGATCCCCGGGCCCGGGTGCTGCGCGGGTCGGCCGAGCACATCCCGCTGGACGACCAGTCGGTCGACGTGGTGCACGCGCGCTTCGCCTACTTCTTCCCGCCCGGCTGCGAGGCCGGGCTGGCTGAGGTGATGCGGGTGCTGCGCCCCGGCGGGGCGCTCGTGGTGGTCGGCAACGACCTGCGGGCGGGGGAGTTCGCCGAGCTGCTGCGGGCCGCCGCCGGGATGATGATGGTGGCCGGCGGGCCCGGCACCGACGCCTGGTGGGCGGCCCGCGGCGCCGAGCGCGCCACCGTCCGCAGCCGCTGGCGGTTCACGAGCCGGGCGCTGTTCGAGGCGGTGCTGCGGATGGAGTTCCCGCGGCGGGTGGCCGACCCGTGGCTGGCCGCCCATCCCCGGGCGGTCGGCCTCAGCTACAGCTACACCCTGTTCACCACCGTCAGGCCGGCTGGCCTGCTGCGCGGCTCCGGGTAGGCCGCCGGGCAGCAGGCCAGCCTGCCGCGACGTGACACGGCCCGGCCCCTCGGCGAGGGGCCGGGCCGTGCTGCCGGGCGGCGGGTGCGGTCGCCGGACTGCACCCGCCGCCGCGGAGGGCTACCTGGCGAGCTCTTCGAGCACGCCGTTCTTCTGGTTCATCCCCCACTTGGCCAGGATCAGCGACGGCAGGATCGCGCCGGCGAGGGTCACGTACAGGATCCAGCCGTAGTACCCGTGTCCTGCGGTCCAGGCGAACAGGCGACCGACCAGCAGGCTGGTCCCGACGATGGTGCCGAGGTGGCCGACGCCGTCCGTCCAGCCGGTGCCGACGGAGCGGACCCGGGTCGGGTACGCCGCCGAGGTGTAGTTGTAGGTGGTGAACAGCCAGATCGTCGCGAACGGGGTCGCGATGCTGATCAGCACGACCTGGACGGGGATGTTATGCAGAGACGTGAACAGCAGCAGGAAGCAGATGCTGTAGATGACCGAGGAGACCACCAGCCAGGTCTTGCGCTCGAACCGTTCGCCGAAGGCGGCGACGGCGAAGAACGCGACCAGGGCGATCGGGACGGCCACCAGGCGGGTGATCCCGAACAGCAGGTGCGGTGACCAGCCGGCGCCGACGGCGAACGTGGGGAAGAAGCTCGCGCCGCCGTAGACGATGCCGGAGTAGCCGAGGAACCACACGGCGAACAGGATCAGGGTCCGGGTCCGGTACTTGGTCCCGAACACCTCCATGGCCGGGACGCGTTCGGTCTGCACCACCGTGTGCCGCTTGAGCTCCGGCGGCGGGAGCGGCTGGCCGGTGATCTTCTCCGTCCGCCGCTCCCAGTTGCTGACGATCTTGTCCGCTTCCGCGATCCGGCCCTTGCCTTCCAGCCAGCGCGGCGACTCGGGCATGAACAGGGCGCCGATGGGCAGCAGCAGCACGATGGGCGCGGCCGACAAGGCGTAGACGAACCAGTCGTAGTGCGCTGGCACCCAGTAGAAGGACGTCAGCCCGGCCAGCAGGCCCGCCGCGATCGGGGCGATGGCCTGGCAGCGCAGGGAGAGCTTCTGCCGGTGCTGCGGCGGGGCCATCTCGTGGATGTAGACGGCGTGCACCGACAGCAGCATGCCCATGCCCAGGGCGAACAGCACGTTCCAGAGCAGCAGCCAGGCGAAGCTGTCGGTCCGCGCGATCGGCCAGATGAACAGGCCCTCGATCAGCGCCGCGAGCAGCAGGGTCTTCTTCCGCCCGATGGCGTCGGACAGGAACCCGCCGATGTACTCGCCGATCAGGATGCCCACGCCGATGTTCGCGCCCAGCAGGACGTCGAACTGGAACGAGCTGATCAGGCCCTTCGGCGCCCAGATGTAGGGGTACAAGACCGCCACCAGGCCGTCCGCGGCGATCATGACCCCCCAGAACCACTGGGTGATCGCCGAGTAGGAGTACTGAATCCGCGTCAGCGGAAGCCGGTCAATGCGCGCGGCGATATCACCACTGGCGAGCCGTTCGCCCCGGCCGAGTTCGACGGAAATTCCCGCCGACTCCGTAGCATCTGTCATTTTCCCTCCCTAATGTGCGCACCCGGCTCGCTCGCCGGGTGTCTGTCACGGGTTGTGCATGTCCTGCCGACGGGTGATGGTGACAGGTTGTGGCGGGAAGGAGGGAAAGACACGGCAACGCGGCGACCGGGCGGTTGCCCTTGTATTGTCCGCCTTGACCGGACGATACTGAGCGCGGTTCCGGTGGTGCATGTCGGCCGTTCCTGGTCCTGCCGCAGCCTCATCGCCCGGCTAGATCCTAGAGCTGGATACTAAGATTGGTTTCTAGAATGGAATGTGGGGCCTGGCGCGCGCTGTGTCAATACCCACCCGTCCCTGAGCCTGGTTGGCCTGGGCCAGCCGCGTGGTGAAGCAGACGCCGATCGGCCGCCAGCCCAGCCCAGCACCGCGGCCGCCTTCGCCGGGCTGGCCAGCAGGTGCTGGCTGACGGTCCCGGTCAGCCAGCACGTCCGGGGGGAGAGCCTCGTCCGGCACGCGGACGAGTTCGAGGCGGGCGCCCGCCGCGGTGACGACCTGCTCGCAGAAGGAAGCCGCCGCCGCCGACCGGCATCCGCGCCCGCCCGGCCCGGACCCGGCGCAGCACCGCTTCGAAGCGGCCCGCCGGCCATCCCGCGCTGCCAACGGCAGCGAGCGCCCGTTGCGTTCCTGAGGGTTCTCGTTACAGCCAGGTGCTAACGACCGTTAATTTCTTCGCGGTTTGTCTACCTTCCGTTGGGCGTGCCGTTTCCCGGCGCTGGGAGCATCGCTGTGCTTATCTGCGATCCCCGGGAGGGACAGTAAATGACGGAGAGCATGGAGCGCGCCGGCGTCTCGCGCCGGTCGTTCATCGGCGGTGTCGGCGTCACCGCCGGCGGCCTGATGGTGGCCAGCGGCCCGGTCCTGTGGCAGCAGGCCGCCAGGGCCGCGACGGTCACCGCCGAGCAGGTCCACCTGACCTTCGGGGCCGACCCGGGTCGTGAGGTCGTGGTGTCCTGGGTGACCCCGGCCGCCGTGACCAAGCCGCAGGTGCAGGTCGGCACGACACGGGGAGGCTTCGGCCGCACGGTCGAGGCGGAGACCCGGACCTACACCGACGCCAACAACGGCATCGAGACGATTGCCCAGCACGCCCGGATCGAGGGCCTGCAACCCGACACCGACTACGTCTACAAGATCGTCAGCGACGGCGAGACCCAGGTCTCCAGCGCGTTCCGGACCGCCCCCGAGGGGCGCGCGGCGTTCCGCTTCACCAGCGTCGGCGACATCGCCTGCGGCGACACCGCCTACTCGAAGGCGTCACTCAATGCCGTCGCGACGGCCGCGTCGATCGAGTCGTTCGACCCGGTCGTGCACCTCGTCAACGGCGACCTGTCCTACGCCAACTCCAACCAGCTGACCCAGCCGCAGGTCTGGGAGGAGTACTTCGACAACACGCAGCTGTCGGCCGCGAACCGGCCGTGGATGCCGACCCTGGGCAACCACGAGAACGAGCCCGGCAACGGCCCGCAGGGTTACCTGTCCTACCAGACCCGCTTCACCCTCCCGCGGAACCACTCCGGCGACTTCGAGGGCAACTGGTACAGCTTCCAGGTCGGCGCGGTGCTGTTCGTCATGCTGGACAACAACGACGTCTGCTACCAGGTCGACACCGGCACCTACCTGAGCACCGGCGACAACCAGATCCTGACCGGCTACTCGGGCGGCAAGCAGCTGAAGTGGCTGGAGCACACCCTGCACAAGGCGTCGACCGACCGGTCCGTCGACTGGATTGTTGCCGTCATGCACCAGCCGGCCATGTCCACCTCGGACGCGGACGGCGCTGACCTGGGCATCCGCCAGAGCTGGATGCCGCTGTTCTACCAGTACGGCGTCGACTTCGTGCTGGCTGGCCACGACCACGACTACGAGCGCAGCTACCTGGTGCGCGGGACCGACTCCGGTACCGTCCTGCGGCCGCACGTCGTCAGCACCGACAAGGCCAGCGTCGACACCGACAAGGGACTGGTCCACCTGGTGATCGGCACCGGCGGCACCAAGGGCCACGACGACGTCTACCAGACCGGCACCGCGGGGGAGCCGACCGAGACGATCAACGTCTCCGGCACCGCGACCGAGACCGAGGACGCCCCCTGGTCAGCGGTCACCGACCCCAACACCGCCTACCCGTGGGGCCTGGGGGTGTTCGACGTGAACCCGGGCCGCTTCCCCGGCGACAAGACCACGATGACGTTCACCTATTACCACACCCCGGCCGCCACCGCCGCGACCCCGTACCCGGCCCCGGTCGAGTTCGACACCTTCACCGCCACCCGGACCCGCTCGGACGGCTTCGGCTGGCGCCAGCGCGACGCCAAGTAACCCCGGCGCCCCCGTGCTGACGGCCGGGCGCGGGAACCTGCCCCGGGGTTTCCCCGCCCGGCCGTCCCGCTGAGGGCGCAGCTGGCCGATGGCGCTACAGCGCCATCGGCCGCTCCACGGCTCTGGCCGCCCGCCAGGCGCCGGGTGCAGTGCCGCACGCCTGGCGGAACCTGCCCGTCAGCGTCAGACCTGCCCGTCGCTCAGGCCGGCCAGCGCCCCTCGCCCGCCTTCCGGCTGAACACCACCCGGTCGAACTCGACTCCCTGCTGGCTGATTGCCCGCAGCGTCATCGTTGTGGTGCCGCCCGCCCGGGCCGGAACGACATCCAGGGCGATGAAGGCATAGTCGCGGTAGCGGGCCTGCGACCAGTCGATCGTCTCGTAGTCATCGGTGGAGTTCAGCTGGCTCACGTACGGCCCGGTCCCGGCCGCCTGGTCACCGGGAACGGTGGTGCCGTTGCCCGTCGCGCCCGTGTTAACGCCGGCGATGAAGTTCCTGTCCGATTCGACCGGACCGCCCCAGGCGTAGCGAGGCCGCCCCGCCGAGCCGACCACGACGTACGTGGTGCCGTCGGTCGCCGGGTGGACGACGGCGGCGTCGCCCGGCGAGAGGGAGACCGCCTGGACGGACGACGAGCCGAAGTTGGTGGCAGCGTCATAGCTGATGGGGTTGGTCCGCTCGTACAGGTGGTTGTGCCCCTGAACGGCCAGGTCCACCTGGTATTGCGCGAACAGTGGGGCGAGGGCAGAGCGCACCCCGCCGTCGGACGAGTGGCTCGAGCACGTCGAGAACGCGCAGTGGTGGTAGAAGACGATGATGAAGTCGATCGCGGGATCGCGGCGGAAGTGCGCCAGCTTCTCCTTCAGCCAGGCCGCCTGGGTGCCCTGGCTGTAGCCGAGCAGGCCCTGGATCTCGTAGCTGAGGTCATTCGCGTCGATGCTGACGATCGCTACGTTGCCGTAGGTGAAGCTGTACACCGACGGGCACTTGCTCGGGCCGTTCTTGGGCAGGTCAAGCCGCTGTTCATGGCCGCCGTAGCCGATGGAGCCGTAGTAGCCCGTCGTCTCGGCATCGGCGCCGAGCGCCGCGCTGAACAGCTCCACGTCGTGGTTGCCGGTCGCGAACATCCACGGCGTGGACGCCGAGCTGGGCTCGATAGTACTCAGGTAGCTGGTCCACACGTAGGGGTCGAAGTCGTCCCAGCCGCCGCTGTTAGCCGGGGGCGCCGGGGTGTTGCCGTCGCCCGGCTGGCTGCCGCCCACGCCGTCGGGGTTGATGATCGCCACCGCGTCGCCGCTCGGGTTGGCGTAGCAGATGTCGCCGGCCAGCAGGTTGAACCGTGTCGGCGTGCCGTTCAGCGGGTTGCGGACCTTCGTGATCTGGCTGATCAGCGCCGCGACGGGGGAGATGTTGGCTGGCGCTGTCGTCGACGTGGGATCGTAGTAATCCGGGTCGGTTGTGCTGTAGTAGTCGTCGGTGATGTGCGACGAGGACTCCGGCTGCAGCGACGGGGCGTTGTCGAGGGTGAGCCCGGTGCCGGGCGCCCCGGTGATGCCCTGGTCCCCGTACGCGGTGAAGGTGAACGGGCGCAGCTGGGTCCGGTCCGGCGCGGTGGTGAAGGTGGCGTCGGGGGTAAAGCCCGTCTGCTTGCCGGCCGAGTACACGAAGCGGTAGTGGTACGTCTGGCCCGGCTCGAGCCGGTCGAGGTGTGCGTGCACGTAGAACTGGGTCGCGTTGAGCAAGTCGGTGGTTGACGCCGTGACCGGTCCTGTCGGCACGCCGTTCCAGACGGGCACGTGGGTGACGAGCTCCCGCAACTCAGCGACGGCGACCGAGCCGTAAGAAGGATCGGTGCCGTACTGAACACTGACGGTTATGCCGGACGGGACCGCGTTGTAGGTGTTCAGGTTGAACAGCTGGCCGGCGACCGCGATCTGGCGCCGGGGGTCAGCCCCGAAGGCCAGGTGCCGCCCGTTGACGACGAAGCCTCCTGCGACGGTCCCGGTGCTCGACAGCTGGTCGGCGAAGGCACGCGAGCCGTACCCGTTGCCCAGCAGGAACGTCGCCCCGGCGGCGCCCACGCTGCCGAGGAGCATGGTCCGGCGGCTGACCACATGACGGCGCAGCTGCTGCTGCAGAAGTTCGTGCTGCTCTTGGGCGGAGATAGGCGGACGCTGGCTGGACCTACCGGAACCTGAAGATGAGGCCATAGCGATGATCGTCCGCAGGCCGAGCGACCGCCAGGTAGACGGACCGCGGAGGACGCGTGAATCCTGGTCGACATAGTGGCTTGACCGGTTTACCGGTACCTCGTGAAAGCATGAGCCCCATGGAGAAGATGGATACCGCGCCGGCGCGGGCGTGGCGCGCGTGAACGACGACCCGCAGGCGCTCATTGCCTCACTCGAGGCGCAGGAGAGCGCGCTCGTATTCACCCGGTTCGACAACGCGGACGCCTGGCGGCTCGGCAGCGCCATGGTCGCGGCGGCGGCTGAGCGGGCGCTGCCCGTCACGATCGACATCCGGCGCCACTGCCAGCAGCTCTTCCACGCCGCCCTGCCCGGCACGACGGCCGAGAACGACGCGTGGATCGAACGCAAGGTCAACGTGGTCAACCGCTTCGCCGCCGCCTCCTACCTGGTCGGCCGGCGCCTGGCGGCGCGCGGGACCACGCTGGACGAGGCCCTGGGCGTGGAACCGCGGCTGTTCGCGGCGCACGGCGGCGCCTTCCCGGTCCGCATCAGGGACGTGGGCGTGGTCGGCACGGTCACCGTCTCCGGCCTGCCCCAGGCCGACGACCACGCCTTCGTGACCGAGATGATCGGCGCCTTCCTCGGCCTCTGACCACGGGGCTGACCACGGGGCAGGGCGCGGCTGCGGGCGCCGCTCAGCGCATCAGCGTGGCCAGGTACGACGCGAGCCCGTGACCGACGTCCAGCAGCGACCCCTGCGGCTCGTAGTCGTACCAGGGGCTGCCCGACCAGACGCTGACGTCGACAAAACATCCCTGTTGTATCTGCGGATTGGCCTGGTCGAGAACCACCTTCGCCCACGGCGCGCCGCCGCGCTTGACCGCGAAAGCCACCGTGTACCCGGGCGCGGGAACCCGGCAGTCGTACTGGGCGGTGCTGGCCCCGAGCCATTCATCCGCGGGGACCGCCGGCAAGCCGTTCAGCAGCCGGGCCACCGCGGCGATCGGGGCGGGGGAGAAGAAGGCGCGGGTGCCACCCGGGCCAGTCACGGTCATCGCGCCGAACCCGCCGATATCCTCGGCCGGTGAGCGCGCGTCGAACCAGCCGACCTCGGTGTCGGCCCGGACCAGCGACGCCCCGGCGCCGCCGGGGTGCAGCGACACCAGCACCTGCGCGGCCCAGATCCCGGGCGGCGGCGCGGGCCCGCGGCCGTAGACCAGCACGGTGTTGACCGCCCCGCCGACCGACCCGCTCATCCGGCCGGAGGGGTCATCGAGTGTGAGCTGCCATCCGGCGGGCGGATGGGCCCGGAAGTAGGCGACGGCCTGCGCCAACGGCAGCGGTATCCGCCTGACCGTCCCGTCCGCGGCCGTCATGTCCTGGCCTATCTGCCAGCCGAACAGCGGCCGCCGCTGCATGACCAGGGGCGGTGCGGCCGCGACCCGTGTCCCGGCGGGCCAGCGCAGCAGGGCCAGCTGCGCGCGGGCGAACTGGTTTCCCCCGGCGCTGCTCCCGCCGGCGGGCACGCCAGCGGGGGTGGCCACCACCGCCGCCGGGCTGGCCACCGAGGGGACGCTAACGGGCATGGGCGTCTCCAGGCAGCCGCCGCAGCCCGGGCCCGGCAAGGAGAGGTCCGGCAGGAAGAAGAAGTGCACCATGACCGCGATGGCCAGGGGCCCGAACAGGAACGCGAGCAGGCAACCACACCTGAACACCGGATCATCCACCTCGCGCGGGTTGGAGGCAGTCCCGCCATCACTCTCCCCGGTGCCGGTCACCCGGGCAAGGCGGCCCCGGTCACGTTTCGGCCATCACGCGCAGAACAGGCACGGCAACCTCACCGCGGTCCGGAGGGGCGGACCGATCGGCCGCCTTAGCCGTCTTCGCCGCCGGGCAGATCTGCCCCTTCGGCATGCTCCTCGGGCGCACCCGTGATGGAGAGCGCCGCACCGGGCTCGAGGGCAGCGCCGAAAAGCTCGGCCACCGATTTGCGGATCTCCTCGCGCAGCGTTGCCCGGTCCTGGCAGAGGTTCTCGATGTTCCGCTGGTACAGGACGAACCGCTCCCCGAAGGGGACGCGTGAGCGGGCCCCCGCGGCGAAGTCACCGCCCAGCCCGCCAAACTGACTGTTGGTGTCGCCGCCCCCGGTGCTGGGCCCGGCCAGGTGCCAGCGGCGATCGGGGTCTACCCCGCGCTCGACCCGCACCCGGTCCGGCAGCATCTGCACGTCAACCTGTTCGCCGACCGGACCGCCGGTCTCGGCGTCATGCACCCGGACCTGTGCCTCAGCCGCCGCCCGGAAGTCGGCCGCGGTCATCCGGCAGGGAACCACCCAGGGTCCGGGGGCCAGCGCCGCCGCAGCGGCGAAATCGGCCTCCCCGGCCGCCGGGTTGCCCGGGTCGAGCCAGACGCGCACCTGGCCGCGCAGCGCCCGCGCCGGAGCGAACCGGCCGGCCAGCGGCAGCAGGTCATCCAGTCGCTGCCCGGCCTCCTCGAACCGGCCCAGCCGGTACAGCGCGACGGCCAGGCGCCACCAGGCCTGGGCCGAGGCCGGGTCAGCGTCGGCCGCTGCCTGGGCGGCACTGCGGGCATCCTCAAAACGGCCAAGCCACCACAGCGCCTCCGCGGCGAGCACGAGCGACGCGACCCGGACGGCGGGGACCGGGTCGTGCAGGTGGCGGTGGGCGGTCCAGAGGGCCCCGAGCGGGTGATCGGGGCAACTGCGCGCGTGCTCCCGCAGCGTCTGCAGCGTGTCCTTGTCCGAGTCCGGGTCCTGATGACGGTGCCCGGCGGGAACGAGGTTGAGCCACCGGGCGGCGGCGGACCTCAGCGGCTCGTCGAGCTCGAAGTCCGGGGCTTTGGCGTTCGCCACGTAGCCGGGGCCGGAGTGATGCGATGGCCGGGGCGCACGGCTCACAGGTGAGGTCACGTCAGCATCTCCGGGCCTGGGCGCATGGTCGTCTTCTTGCCTCCGGCGGCGGTCATGAAACGACGTGGCGCCGAAGTGATCCCGGTTGCGCACCGCATCGCCGGTGTGCGATCGTTCCAGTGATCGTGATCCAGCGGCAGGAGGTGAGTCCCGTGAACGCAGTGTCCGCAGTGGGTGCTCCGCTGCAGTCCACGATCGCGCGACTGAGGTAGTCGCTCCAGGGAGCGCCCGCCACGCAATTCGCGAAAGGCGACTCCCGTGAACACAACACCTTCCCCAACTCCACCCTTCCCCAACTCCGCATTTGCCCCCCACCACGGCCTGTGACCGGCCGGGGTCCGGCCAGGATCAGCCTCAGGTCGACGCCACGAGGCGGGTGCCGGCCGCGGGGGAGCGGGCGCTGGTCCTGCATGGCGGCGGATCGGCTGGCAACGCGTGGGAGATCGGCGTCATGGCCGGCCTGCTCGAGGCCGGCCTGGACGTGACCACGGCAGATCTGATCATCGGGACGTCGGCCGGGGCGACGGCCGCGGCCCAGATCACGAGCGCGAGCCTCGGCCGAACTGCTGGCCGCCATCCTCAACGCCCCGCCCCGGGCTGGGACCGGTGCGGCCGGGTCCGGCGGCGGCCGCGTTCCCCTGGGGCCAGCCGCCGACCACATGGAAGGAACGAGCCGGATCATTGCCGCCGCTGAGAATGCGGCCGACATGCGCCGCCGGATGGGGGCGGCGGCGCTCGACCTGGATGCGGCCACGGACGGCTCCGGGCCAGCGCGGTGGCGCGCTACCGTCGCCGCCCGCCTCCCCGCCCCGCAGTGGCCGGAACGCACGATCCTCATCACGGCGGTGAATGCCCGCACCGGCGAGCCGGTCGTGTTCGACCGCCACAGCGGGGTCGACCTGGTGGACGCCGTCGCGGCCAGCACCGCTAACGGTTTCGGCGTCCCTCCTTACAGCATCGGCGGCAGCCGGTACATCGACGGCGGTTACCGGCGCAACGAGAATGCCGATCTGGCCGCCGGGTACCGGCGGGTGCTGGTGCTGTCACCGTTCGGCGGCAGGTCACGCCATCCGCAGGAGTGGGGCATGCAACTGGCCGCGCAGGTCGATGAACTGCGCGCGGGCGGCAGCAACGTGGAGACGATCTTTCCCGATGGAAACTCACGCAGCGCGTTCGGTGACAACATGATGGACCCGTCGACGCGCCCGCCGGCGGCCCGGGCTGGTTACGCGCAAGGCCGCGCCTTGGCGGGGCAGCTCGCCGGGTTCTGGCGCTGATGCCGGGCACGAGTCCATCTCACCGGCGGGCCGCTGCCCAGCCGGCGGCAGAGGCCTCGCGGCAGTGCCGCAGCAGGGACAGGCTGATTACTGACGCGGCTCAGGTTCAGCGTCCCCGCCGGACGTGGGGTCGAGGCCGAGGCCCTTCTCCACCGCGTCCCCGGCCTTCTCAATGTGACCGTCGTACTTGTCGTCGAGGTGCTTGCCCGCCAGGTCCTGTGCCTTGTCGACCCCCTGGTGGACCTGGTCGGAGTGCTTGCCCGCCTGCTCCTTGGCCCGGCCGAACAGTTTCCCGAAGTCCATGGTGCATACCCCCGTAACTTTCTGCACGTATTCTTAACGTAGAGTAAATGCCCCAAAGGTCACATGCCAACCTTCGGCCCCGTCTGCATCAAGAGGGGCCCGTCCGTTCCGGTGACTTTCGCAACGCGCCAGGAGTGATCCGGCCAGGACTGCGCCGGCCGGATCACTCCCGGCGCTGGCGCGGGCGACCGCAGCAGTTCGCGGGAGCACCTTCCAGCCGCCGCTCCCCGAAAGCGCCGATAATGAGCATTATGTTAAGTTGAAGGGAGCGGGGTCTCCCGCACTGCGAGCCGGCCATTGACCTCAGGCGGATCACACTAGGCAGGGGTCGGGGTGAAGGCCCACAGCCGCACCGTCTTGTCATGGCTGACGCTGGCCAGCAGCCGGCCGTCCGGGCTGAACGCCACGCAGTTGACTTCCTTGTCGTGGCCGGTGAGGGTGTGGCGGTGGTCGCCGGTGGCCGGGTCCCACAGCCGCACGGTCTTGTCGCCGCCCGCGCTGGCCAGCAGCCGGCCGTCCGGGCTGAACGCCACGCTCACTGCCCCCAGGGGCCAACTGCCTGGGTGGCCGGTGAGGGTGCGGCGGTGCTCGCCGGTGGCCGGGTCCCAGAGCCGCACGGTCTTGTCGCCGCCGGCGCTGGCCAGCAGCTGGCCGTCCGGGCTGAACGCCACGCCCCAGATCCCCCATGCAAGCCGGCCGCCGGTATGCCCGGTCATGGTATGAACGAGCCGAGGGATCCAGGCTGTAGCCGTATCCGACTGGTTGGACTCAGCCGGGGCCGCGCCGGCCGCGTTGTGCTTGAGTTGCTGCCGTGCTTGGATCGCTGGCTCGCCTGAGGCACGCTCAACCGGCTCCGGTTCGGTGATCCGGGCGGTTTCCTCCCGGGACTGCCGGCCGGCCGCTGGCAGTCCCGCTGTATTTCCGGCGTCGAGGAGGGTGCGGGCGGTGCCGGCGACGCGGGGGATGTCGGTATCGGCGACTTCCTGCAGGTGCCGGCGCGCGGTCGCCTCGCGGGCAGGGTCGCCGCCTGTCAGCCATACGCCGAGCTCGGTCACCGCGCCGATGCGGATTCCCGGATGCGGGCTGTCCAGGCCGGCCCTTAGTGATTCGGGCAGCGGCTCGGGGATGACAGTGGGCCCGGCGGGGTTGCGGGCGAGCAGGATCTTCCCTTCGGCGCCGTACACCCAGCGTTGCGGGGTTTGCGCCGCGCCGGCTGCCTGAACCTGGTCGAAGACGTAGGCGTAGGCGTCATCGACCGAGACGTGCCCGTCGCAGTCACCGTCGGCGGCACCGGTACGCAAGCCGCGGACCAGGGCGGCGGTGAATACCGACCCAGCCGGGGTGGCCGCGTCGGTGGGATCGCCTTCGAAGGAGTACTCGGTCGCGGCAGAGGCGGTCAGCACCACGCGGCCACGGCCCTGGCCCTGGAAGCGGTCTTGCAGGCCGAGATCGGCCTCGCCCTTGGCGCCGTGGGCGAACGCGCCACTGAAGCACGAGTCCAGAATGAGGATCTGGCGGCGAGCCCGGCAGTGCTCCAGCTGGTCCAGCACCCAGGCCGCCTCCACCCCGGTCGACCCGAGCCGGTCCTTGCGGGTGTCGGTGGCGGCGAAGTACAGCCGGCGGCGTGCGTCCAGCAGCCCATGGCAGGACAGGTAGACCAGAAGCAGATCCCCGGTGCCCCGGCCGTCCAGGAAGTCCTCGATAGCCAGCCGAACCAGAGAGGCCGGCTGGTCGATCACCGTTGTCACGGCAAACCCGCCGATACCCGGGTCGGCCAGGACCTGCGTCAGGTCGTCAGCGTCCCGCGCAGGAGCCCGCAGCTGGCCCAGCCCGGGGTCGGTGTACGTGTTGGTCGCCACCACCAGGGCCAGCCGGGGCCCGGGGAGCGAGTCAGCCGCCGGACCCATGGCGGGCCAGCCAGGCACCGATGATCTCGTCCTGCTGCTGCGAGGTCACCCCGGTCACCTTCAGGTGATCCTCGCCGATACTGACCTCCACGGTCCGGCCCGTCCGGGAGGCAAACGTGCGGACGGCGGCTACCAGGGCGCGCAGCCCGTCCAGGGTCCCGAACTGGGCACCCAAGCCAGCCAGCCACGCCCCCGAGGCCTTTGGCCCCCTCCGGGGGCGCCTCAGCTGGAAGCGGGACCACCGAAACCCCGTCTGCGCTGAGCAGTTCAGCGTGCAGCTCGGCGGCCAGGTCCGCCAGTTCCTCAGCGTCGCTGTCCGCAGCCGGCAGCACCCGCAAAATCAGCTCATCCGCGTCAGCCATGCCCCACCTCCCGACTATCCCCGACCCTTGACATTGTGACCCCAATTGGTGCCTGTGACCTAGAAGACTTCGGGTCAGCGCCAGAATCTCAGCGACGAAATTCGATCCGTTAATACAACGCGACCTGGTTATCTCGTTGCTGCACTCTCGCGGGGCGTGCTTCAATCGCGCCATGCCCCCGGCGCCGGCCCCCGATCCCGAGCGGACTGGGTCGTACCTGATCTGCGCCACTCCCCGGACGGGGAGTTCGCTGCTGTGCGGGCTGCTGGATTCCACGGGGGTCGCCGGCCATCCGGAGTCCTGGTTCCGCCGCCAGGACGAGCGGGAGTTCGCCGCCCGCTGGGGCATCGCGGGCCCGTCCGGTGGCGCCTCCGGCTACGCCGGCTACTTCCGGGCCGCTGTCACAGCCGGGAGCACCGCTAACGGGGTCTTCGCCGCCAGGATCATGTGGGGGACGATGGAGGAGGTCACCGCCCACCTCTCCCCTGTTTACCCGGACCAGGCCGGGTCGGCTTCCGGCCTGCTGAACGCCGCCTTCGGCCGAACGCGCTTCGTCTACCTGCGGCGCGGCGACGTGATCGCCCAGGCGGTATCCCTGTTGCGCGCCGAGCAGACAGGCGTGTGGTTCGAGACGCCCGGCGAGCGGCAGGAACCAACGGCAGAACCCTGCTTCGACTTCGGCCAGGTTCGCGAGCTTGCCCGGCAGATCGAGGACGACAACGCCGCGTGGGAGGCGTGGTTCGCCGCTGAGGGCGTCCAGCCCTGCCGGGTGCTCTACGAGGAGCTCGACGCCGATCCCGTCCGCGTCGCCTCCGGGGTGCTCGGCTTCCTGGGACTTGACCTCCCTGCAGGCCGCACGGTCACCGTCCGGCACAAGCGCCTGGCCGACGACCTCAACGCCAGGTGGATCGAAAGCTACCGTCACCATGAGGCCCGGGAACGGGCGCGACCCTGAGCAGCCCAGATGTGGCAAGCGGCCGCTCCCCCCGGTCGTAGAGCTCCGCGCGGCACGCGAACTTGGCTCAAGTTAATGCCATGGGAATCGGCGCGCCGCGGCGCGGTACCTAAGGGCAGCCTGCACACTCTGTTACCGTCACACGCGTCGTGGCTGGTCAGGACGCTTACGGAGGGGCACGGAGTGATGGTTAAGCGCAGGTTCCTGACCGTTGTGGCGGTGCCGGCTGCTGCGGCCGCCCTGCTCGGGGCGCTGCCGGGCGCCGCGGATGCTGTCACCGCGGCGGCGCCGGGAGCCGCCGCCGCCGCGGCCGGCCCGGGTTTCCCGCCGCTGACGCCTGCCCTGGCGGCGCGACTGGCACGCGGCGCCGACGATCCGGTCATTGTGATCCTGAAGAGCCAGCCCCGCCCGGCGGAGGCGGCCAGTCCGGCGGCGCGCGCCGCGTCCGCCGCCGTCACGACCGCCCAGGCGTCCCTGGCGGCCGAGCTGCGGCAGGTGCACGCAACCGGCATGAAGCGGTTCACGCTGGTCAACGCGATCGCGGCGACGGTGTCAACCGCGGAGGCGCACCGCCTGGCGGCGGACCCGGCCGTTGCGCAGGTGATCCCCGACGTGACGTTCACCGTCGCGGACCCCGCCACCGGGGTGACGCACCCGCTGCCCCCGGCGTCAGCGCCCAGCCCGGCCCGGCCGCCGTCGCTGCCGCTGCACGACGATCCCCGGCGCCTGCGCGGCCGCCGGGAAGAGCCAGCTCGCGCCGGAAGGCCTGGCGCTGACCGGCACCGTGTCCGCCAGCGCGTCGGCGCACACCGCGCGGTCGCTCGGCTTTACCGGTGCCGGGGTGAAGGTCGGGTACATCGCCGACGGCCTCGACCCGGACAACGTGAACTTCAAGCGGAAGTCCGGTGCGTCGGTGTTCACCGACGACAAAGACTTCACCGGGAACGGCCCAGGCGCGCCGGCCGCCGGCGGCGAGGCGTTCCTCGACGCGAACACCATCGCCGGCCAGGGCCGCAAGACCTACAACGTCAACGGCTTCGCGCGCCCAGAGCTACCCGGGGGGCTGCGACATCAAGATCGAGGGCGTCGCGCCGGGCGCCTCGCTCGTCGGCCTCGACGTCTTCTCCGACGACGCCGGTGACCTGCTCGTCACCACCACTTCGACGTTCGCCCAGGCGATCAACTACGCGGTCGAGACGGACAAGGTCAACGTGCTGAACGAGTCGTTCGGCGCCAACCCGCTCCCGGACACCGCCCAGGACGTGATCAAGCTGTTCGACGACGCCGCAGTCAGGGCCGGGGTGGTGGTCAGCGTGTCGACCGGCGACGCGGGCACGGCGAACACCATCGGCTCGCCTGCCACCGACCCGAACGTGATCTCGGTCGGCGCCACCACCCAGTTCCAGGCCCTCGCCCAGGCCAACCTCGGCGGGTCGCGGTACTTCGCGACCGCACGGGCTGGCTGTCGGACAACATCAGCTCGTTCAGCTCCAGCGGATTCGACGAGACCGCCGGAACCGTCGACCTGGTCGCGCCGGGCGACGCTGAGCTGGGCCTCCTGCGACGCGAACACCGCCCGGTACTCCGACTGCATCAAACGACCGCGGCCAGGCGAGCGACATCGAGGAGGCGGGCGGCACCAGCGAGTCGGCCCCGTTCGTGTCCGGTGCGGCCGCGCTCGTCATCCAGGCCTTCCGCCAGGGCCCACGGCGGCCGGACCCCGACTCCGCTCCAGGTCAAGCAGATCCTGCTGTCCACCGCGACGGACCTGGGCACCCCGGCCGCAGGAGCAGGGCGCGGGCCTGCTCGACAGCTACCGGGCGGTGCAGCTGGCCCAGTCGTACGGCATCCGGCGCCAGGCACCGGGACCACCGCTGCTCACCTCGCCGGGCCAGCTCACCGCACCGTGGCGCTGCCTGGCCGGGTCAAGACCTGGAAGATCACGCTGACCAACGAGGGCGCCCGGGCGCAGCGGGTGCGGATCGACGCCCGGGCGCTCAAACCGGCCGCCACCAGCTCCGCGAGTGGCAGCGTGACCCTGAGCGACTCATCCAGCCCCCGGTACACGGCTGACTCCGGCCTGCCCGGCGAGCTACGCGACCTTCACGTTCCGCGTTCCCGCGCACCAGGGCCGGCTCGACGTCGTCCGATCGCCTACCCGGCGCAACGGAGCCAGGTGTGCGCTGCCCCCGAACCTCGCCTTGTTCGACCCGGACGGCCGGATGGCCGCCGACTCCGAGCCACAGGGCGTGGGCAACTACGGCAACGTGGATGTCCGCGATCCGGCCGGCGGCCGGTGGACGGCGGTCGTGCCGGGCTACCCGGCCGGCTCCGGCGGCTACACGGCAAGGTCACCTGGCAGGCGCAGACGCAGAACTACACCTGTTCGGTCGCTACTCGGCCCGCGTCGCTGTCGCTGGCGCCCGGCCAGGCCAAGAGCTTCGTCGTTGTCCGTCAAGGCCCCGGCCGACGCCCGGCGACCTGGCCGGCTCGGTCCTGCTCCACGCCGGCCTGACGCCCCGGTGACCTCCGTCCCGGTGGTGGTGCGCATCCTAGGTCGACGTCGCCGCGGGCGGCCGGCTTCGCCGGCGTGTCTTCACCGGCGGCAACGGCCGCGGCGCCCTCGGCGCCGGCGACTACTACCAGTTCACCATCCCGTCCGGCACCAAGGCGGTCAGGCCGAACTCGCCCTGCACAGCAACCCGAGCCCGGGCAACCCGGTCGGCGCCTACCTGGTCAGCCCGGACGGTGACGTGCGGCTACGGGCAGAACTCCGACCTGTCGGACGCGCAGCTCGGCATCACCGGCCAGACGCTCACCGCGACCGCGCTCGACCCGGTCGCGGGTACCTGGACGCTGATCCTGGCGTTCGGCGAGCCCGTCTCCGGGGCCGCGGTGCGCCGACCCGTACACCGGGTCTGTCACCTTCACCCAAGCCGGGACGTTCGTCCCGGCTTCTCGCAGCCCGAGAGTCCGGACCCTGTGCCCGGGAGGGCGGTCGTCATCCCGGTCACTCATCACCAACCTGTCCAACGCGCCGCAGGACTACTTCCTGGACCCGCGGCTGGACACCGCCAGCACCATCACCCTGGCTCCGGTTGAGTTCGGCCCGGCCTCGGTGTTCGCCGCCGGGCCGGCCACGGTCGCAGCTGCCGGCTCGCCGCGGACGCTGCCTCGCCGTTCTATTTCGTGCCCAGCGACACCTCGTCGGTCGGGGCGCGGCAGACCTCGACGCTGCCGGCGATGACCGACCTGGCGACCCGCGCTGGCGCGACCCCGACGTCGGGGTCGCGGGCCTGTCCGCGGGCTCGCTGTGCGGCCGTCGGTGTCGGCGCAGTACACCGCGCCCGCGGGAACGGTGACGCTCGGGCCTGTGGATGCCCGGCCCGGCCGAGTGCGGGCCCTTCCGGGCGTCCCCGCGCCGTCCGGCACCGCCGCCACGCGTGACCGTGACGACGGCCGGGTTTGACCCGACCGTCAGCGTGGCCACCGGCGACCTTGAGCAGCTCGCCACGAGCGTGCAGGCCGGGAATAAGGCCGTCGAGCACGCGGTCGAGCTGCAGCCCGGGAGGTCCGCCACGGTGGACGTCACCTTCGACTCGGTCGGCGGCCCGGCCGGGACGCCTGTGTCGGGCGCGCTCTACCTGGACGCCGTGCAGACCGGCGTGCCGCCGGACGGGCAGCTCTCCGCCGATGAGGTGGCGGCGCTGCCGTACTCCTACGTGGTCGCCCAGGGGTGACGGCCGCGGCTGAGCGCGGTTAGCGACGGGTGAAGGTGATGTGGGTAACGCCGCTGGGCGAGCTCGCCGACTCGGTGGTGAAGTGCTCCTCCAGGCCCTCCAGGCCGTCCCAGAGGGACTCGCCGCGGCCGAGGAGGACCGGGACGAGCGCGATGTGCATGTAGTCGATCAGGCCGGCGGCCAGGAACTGGCGGATGGTGGCCGGGCCGCCGCCGATGCGGACGTCGAGGCCACCCGCGGCTTCCTGGGCGGCTGTGAGCGCCTGCTCCGGGCTGGCGTTGATGAAGTGGAAGGTGGTGCCGCCCTTCATCTCGATCGAGGGCCTGACGTGGTGAGTGAGCACGAAGACGGGGGTGTGGAACGGCGGCTCCTCACCCCACCAGCCCTTCCATTCTTCGTCCGTCCACGGTCCGCGCTGCGGGCCGAACTTGTTGCGCCCCATGATCTCGGCGCCGATGCCCGGCCCCCAGTCGCGCGCGAAGGCGTCGTCGATGCCAGTGCTCCCGCCCTGCTGGCCCTGCATGGCGTGAAATGACCGGGTGTCCATGAACCAGCGCATCAGCTGGCTGCCAGCATGCCCGAAGGGTGCCTCCAGGCTCTGGTCAGCACCGGTGCTGAAGCCATCGAGCGAGACGGAATTGTTGTGCACACGAACACGTGACATGGCAAGCAGACCTTCCTGGGTCGACGTTGAGTTCACCAGCGCTCATGCTGTTGTCGTAGCCGGGATCGATTTCTCGACCCGACAGCGCCCCGGACCTGAGCACGGGTTCGGCTGGCTTAGCCGGTGACGCGGCCGATCCATTCGATCAGGGCCGTGATGACCTCGTCCTTGTTAGTCTCGTTGAGCACCTCGTGCCGGGCGCCGGGGTAGACGACCAGGGTCACGTCGGTCAGCCCGGCCGCGGCGAGCCGCTCCGGAAGCGGCCTCACCCGGGTGAGCGCAGGCGTTGACCGGGTCCTTGTCGCCGACGGCAATGTAGACCGGCAGCCCGGGGCGGAGCTGGCCCAGGGCGTCCGGGTCGGCGAAGCGCAGGCCGCCGGCGTACATCTGCTGCCGGGCGGCGCCGTCGATGCTGAAGCCGCACATCGGGTCGGCGATGTAGGCGTCGACCACGGCCTCGTCCCGTGACAGCCAGTCGTAGCCGGTCCGGGCGGGCGTGGACGCGTCGTCGGGCCGGGCCAGGGTACGTGGCTGGCCGTCATCACGCGGCGGCTCACGCAGGTCGAGCAGGGCGGTGCCGGTCAGGATGACGGCGTCGATGTCCGCGCTGTGGTCCAGCAGGTACTGCTGGACCGCGAACGAGCCCATGCTGTGGCCGAGCAGCACCAGCGGCAGGCCCGGGTGCCCGGAGCGGGCCTCGGCGGCCAGCCAGGCCGACGTCGTCGACCAGCGCCAGCCAGCCCGCCGCGCCGATCTGGCCCGCTGCGCCCGGGGCGGCGGTGGCGCCGTGACCGCGGTGATCCTGGGCGTAGACGACGTACCCGGCCGCGGTCAGCGCCTGCGCGACGTGCTCGTAGCGCCGGGCATGCTCGCCCATGCCGTGAGTGAGCTGTACGATCGCCCGCGGCCGGGCGGCGGGGTCCCAGCGGTAGGCGGTGACCGGCGTCCCGTCTCCTGAGGGGTAGGTAAACGTCGCGGGCATGCACGGGATCCTTCCTAACGCGGAGGCACCCGGCCAGTTTGTCACGGCTCGTCACACCCAGCACCACCGTGCTGACTCCCGTCATCGCCATGACGCTGAGCAGGCCCGGCGCGGGTCCGGCCCCCGGCGTGCCACTCCCCCTACGATGAGCTGGGTGAACGACACCATGGTGGTCCGGCTCGACGACGGCGCGCAGCTCTGGACGGCAGTCAGCGGGACCGGTCCCCCGGTCGTCTGCCTGCACGGCGGCCCGGGCCTGTGGGACTACCTCGCGCCCCTGGCGGGTCTGCTCGATGACACGTTCACGGTGATCCGGTTCGACCAGCGCGGCTGCGGGCGCTCGACTGGATCCGGCGGCCCGTTCACGATCGAGCGGGCGCTTGCGGACATCGAGCAGGTCCGGGTGGCCCTTGGGTTCACCCGCTGGGCGGTGGCCGGCCACTCATGGGGAGCCGAGCTGGCGGTCCGCTACGCCGCGCGGCACCGGGACCGGACGACCGCGGTTGCCTACCTGGCCGGCGTGGGGGCGGGCAACGGGTTCCGGGACGCCTACCTGGCCGAGCGCGACCGGCGGCTCGGCCCGGACCGCGCGCGGCTCGCGGCGCTGGACGCGATCCCCGCCGGTAACCGGACCCCCGCCCAGGAACGGGAGCGGTTTCTCCTGCAGTGGCGCCCGGATTTCGCCCAGTCTCCGGGCGTCGACCGCGCGGGTCGAGTCGTTCGGGCAGACGCGGCCGCCGGGCGCGGTGCTCAACCAGGTGGCGATGCGCGAGTTGTGGGCTGACCGTGACACCGAGGACTTGCTGCGGGTCGCCGCGGGGGTGACCTGCGCGGCGACGATGATCCTCGGCGGCGACGACCCGCACCCCGCCGCGGCGACCGACTCCCTGCTGGCCGCGCTGCCCGGGGCACGGCGGGAGGTTATTGCCGGGGCCGGTCATTTCCTGTGGGCCGAGGAGCCCGTCAGCGTCCGCCGGCTCGTCGGCGGGGCGCTTGGTCTGGCGGGCCGGTAAACGGTGGCGGCCGTCGCCTGCCTGCTGTGCCTGGTGTTGCCTCGGGGCCTGCAGGGGTGGCGCGAGGCAATATTGTGACCGCGGATTGCGACGACTGACCGGCACTTGGTGCGCGCACGGCGTCGAATGGGGACATGGATCAGACGAACCCCGAACGCTCGGGGCTGGTGCCGCCTCCCGCCGCGGCGGAAGGCGACGACCTTGACCGGCTGCTGCTCCGCGTTGCGGCCGGCGACCAGCTTGCGTTCGACCTGATCTACCGCCAGCTGGCCCGGCCTGCTTACGGTGTTATCCGCCGGGTGCTGCGCGACCCGGCGCGTTCGGAGGAGGTCACGCAGGAGGTGATGCTCGAGGTGTGGCGGACCGCGGCCCGGTTTGACCCGGTCCAGGGCCGGGCGGCGACGTGGGCGCTGACCATCGCGCACCGGCGGGCGGTCGACCGGGTACGGGCGGAGACGGCGGCCGCGGCGCGCGAGCAGAAGTCCGCCTGGGCCCAGGCCGGGCCAGGCCGACGAGGTCGCGGACGTGGTCGAGGCAAGCCTTGACCGCCAGCGGGTCAGGCGCTGCCTGGACGGGCTGACGGAGGTTCAGCGGCAGTCGATCACGCTGGCGTACTACGGTGGCTACACCTACCGCCAGGTGGCCGAGAAGCTCGGCGCGACCCTCGCCGCGGTCAAGAGCCGGATGCGGGACGGCATGCTCCGGCTGCGCGACTGCCTGGGCGTGAGCTGATGCCGTCGCACCGCGGCGGGCGGGCCCGCGCCCGCGGCCACCGGCATGACCTGGCCGGGGCGTTCGCGCTGGACGCCCTGGACGAGCGTGAGCGGCGGCAGTTCGCCCGGCACTTGCGGCGCTGCTCCGCGTGCGACGCTGAGGTGCGCGGGTTCCAGGAGGTCGGCACCGTCCTGGCGCTCGCCACCGCCGCCGACCCGCCGCCCGAGTTGCGCGAACGGGTGCTGGCGGCCGCCGCCCAGACACCCCAGCTGCCGCACCGGGGGACGACCTGGCGGCGCGTGCGGGACTGGCTGCCCCGGCTCCCCTCGGGTGGCTGGGTGCCACGGCTCGCCGCGGGTGCCGCCGTTGCCGCCATCGCCGCGGTGGTGGTGCTCAGCGTCGTGCTGGCGCACACCAGGCAGCAGCTCGACGCGTCCCGGGCCCAGGCGAAGGCGATCGCGGCGGTGCTCGCGGCGACCGACGTGCAGACGGCGGCCGGGTCGGTTGCCACCGGCGGCGTCGCGACCGTGGTGCTGTCACCCGACCGGCAAGAGCTGGTCATCAGCACCAGCGGACTGGCCGCCCTGCAGCCAGGCAAGACCTACGAGCTGTGGCTGATCGGGCCGAGCGCGGCCCAGGCGACGGCCATCCGCCCGGCGGGCCTGCTGCCGGCCTCGGTGGCCGGCCAGACCACCCCGGTGCTGGCGTCCGGGCTGGTCGCCGGGGACAAGCTGGGGCTGACGGTTGAGCCCGCGGGCGGGTCACGGCAGCCAACCACCACCCCGGTGCTGCTGCTGAGCCTGCCCGGGAAGAAGTGAACCGGAGGCGGGCCCGCGCGGCCTGGCAGGCGCGGGTGCCGACCGCCGGGCCCCCTCCGACCCGGCGGGCGGCACCTGTCCCCCGCGCCGCCCTGGTTCGTTGCCCGCCGCCTGGAGGATGGGTCGGACTTCTGAATTTTTTGTGACGGATTCCGGCTTTGGCGACGGCGAAGCCCGCGCCGCGGTAGAAGCGGTGGCCGCGGCGGCGGCGTGACCTGGGCGGTGAACGAGACCGGGGTGTTCCGCCGGCCCCGGCCTGACGTCAGCTGAACCGGGGGTTGGGGTCGGACCGGCTGGCGAGCTGATTGTCGGTGAGGTAGTTGAAGCGCTGGAGGCGGACGGGCCACTCGCCGCGGAAGGCGACCATCTGTTCCCCCTCGTCCATCGCGAACATCTCCCCGGCGTCGCAGCCGAGCCGGCTGGCCAGGGCGTCCGCGGACCGGAAGTTGGTCGCGCCGAACGCCTGCAGCACCCCGGAGTTGTTGATCATCGTCTCGGCGCTGACCCCGTAGAGGGACTCGATCTGCGCCAGGTCCTGCCAGAAGGTCCAGGTCCGCATCCCGTACCCGCGCAGCAGCGTGATCGCTTCCTCCAGCAGCGAGAACCGTCCCAGCTGGGCCGCCTCGTCGATCATGAACAGCAGCTGGGTGCCCCCGCCCTGGTTGTTCATCACCAGGTACAGCAGCGAGCCCACCCACGCGCGCAGCAGCCGCTGGTGGGTGCGCAGCTTGTGCGGGGGCAGCACGATGTACAGCGAGATCCGCTTGGCCGGGTCGGTCAGCGCGGTCAGGTCGAAGCTGGTCGCGCTGATCGACTCCACCGTCGAGCGGGAGCTGAACGGCGCCAGCTGCTGCGCCGCCGTCGCCACGATGCCCGCGAACGTGGTCTCGGCGGCGCCGATGGAGATCAGCATCCGGAACTCCTGCGCCGTTCCCGGGTCCATGTCCCCTTCCCGCTCGGCCAGCGCGCTGGAGATGTAGCTGCGCACGTTGCGGCTGAACAGCCGCCGGCGCAGCTCCGGCAGGTTCCGCGAGTGATCGGACCTGTGGGTGATCATGTCGGCCGCCAGGCCCGCGATCAGCAGCTGGGCCATCTCGTCCCAGAACGGGTCCGACAGCGACCGGAAACCCCCGCCCAGGATCTCCGCCAGCAGCCGGCCGAAGTCCCCGGCCGACTCGGCCAGTGACTCCCCGCGCCGTCGCGCGAGGTGCGCCTGGACGTCGAACGGGTTCAGGCAGTCCCGCTCCTCGCCCCCGGTGTGACTGGAGCCGAACGGGTCAAGCAGCACGATCTGGTGGCCCAGCACGTCGCGCCGGTAGCGGTGGGTTACGTCGTAATTCTCGCCCTTGGGGTCGAACACGACCACCGACCCGTCGTAGGACAGCAGGTTCGGGATGATCACGTCCCGTCCCTTGCCCGCCCCGGTCGGGGCGATCGTCATCAGGTGGGAGTCATCCCCGCTGACCACCGTCTCCCCCAGGGCGCCGAGGCCCTCGACGTGCGATGGCCGCGACCCGGTGCGGATCGCCGGCGCCCCGTCCGGCCCCGGCAGCACTCGCGGGCTGGCGCTGGCCTGCGCCCGGCCGCCGGCCGGGCCGGCTTGGCCAGCAGCAGCGGCGAGTGCGTGCGCCCGCTGTGCTTCCCGCTGGCGGCCGCGACCGCGGGCTGCGCCGGCACCGGCCCGGGGACCGGGCCCGGGGTTTCGCTCGCCAGGCCGCGGAACACGGCCCTGGCCGCGATCACGTGCTCCGCGGCCAGGGGGGCCATCCCGTCGGCGGGCAGCTGCCCGCTGATGCGGGCAGCGAAATCCACCCCCAGCCGCTGGCCGTCAAGGTCGCGCTCGCCGCCGTCCAGGCAGTGGACCCGGATCCCCCAGGCCCACCCTCCGGGTCCCTGACCGGCCCCGACCCAGATCGCCGCCGGCCAGCGGCCAGCCGGCGCGCCACCGGAATCCAGCTGCACGAGCCAGCCAGCGTAGGCGCCGTCGGCCGGAACCGCAGTCTCCGCCGCCGGCTTGAGCCTGATTACCGGCACGCGCGCGGGGGCGCGGCGCCAGGGGCCGCCCGCCGCGGTCCCCTCCACCCCGTGGGGCCGCCCCAGGAGTTCGGCGGCGGCGGTCACGTCGCCCGCCGCGATCAGGGCGCGGATGGCGGCCGAGGAGATGGCCGTTCCCCCGGCAGGCAGCAGCGGCACGCCCTCCGTGCTGAAGCCGTGGCTGCGGCCCAGGTCCGGCAGCAGGGCGGCGTCGCCGGCCGCGCGCCGGCCGAAGCGGAAGTTTTCCCCCACGACCACGTGGCGGGCCCGCAGCTGGCCCGCCAGGATGTCCGCGGCGAACTCATCGGGGCTGAGCCGGGCGAAGTCCGCGGTGAACGGCAGCACCCGGACGGCGCTGGCACCGAGCCCGGTCAGCAGCTCGCGGCGGCGCTGCACGGTGCACAGCAGCCGCGGGGCGGACCGCGCCGCGAGCACCGCGTCCGGGTGCGGGTCGAAGGTGAGCGCGACCACGGGCTGCTCGATGCGGGCCGCGGCCGCGACGGCGTGGGCGATGACGCGCTGGTGGCCGCGGTGGACGCCGTCGAAGAGCCCGACCGCGACCACGCAGGCGTCCCAGCCGGCCGGCAGCGGGTCAAAGCCCGGCCACGGGTGCGGTGTCATGTCCTCGCCAGTGCCATATTGAAGGCGATTCTAGTATTGCGCCTGGAATCTTTTCCAGCGGGCGGCCGCCGGCCCCCCGGCGCGCCTTCGCAGGGCGCTGGCGCCCCGGGTGGCCGCGGCCGGCCTCATCCGCGCCGGCTGTCTCAGCGGCCGCATCCGCCGCAAACTAGGGCGGCATAACGCAAGTCAGGATTGCACCTCCCCGGGTTCTGCGCGACACTCAGGGAATACCGCCCGACTGGTCGGTTGAGCCCACGGAGGTCTCATTGGGACAGGCAGCGCACGTCAAGAACGTCCAGTACATCGGCGGCCAGTGGGCCGCGGCCGAGTCAGCCGACGTCATCGACGTCATCGACGCTACGTCGGAGGACGTCTACGGCACGGTCCCGGCCGGCACGCCGTCCGAGGTCGACAAGGCCGTGAAGGCCGCCCGGGATGCCTTCCCGGGCTGGTCGCAGACCCCGCCGGACAAGCGGGCCACGTACCTGGAGGCGATCGCGGCCGGCCTGACCGCCCGGGCCGACGAGATCGCCGAGCTGATCAGCCACGAGCTCGGCGCCCCGGCCGCGTTCAGCAAGCAGGTCCAGGCCGGGCTGCCGGTGATGTCGTTCACGGTGGCCGCCCAGATCCTCGGTGAGTTCGAGTTCGAGTCGGCGCTGGGCAAATCGACCATCGTGCGGGAGCCGGTCGGGGTCGTCGGGGCGATCACCCCGTGGAACTACCCGCTGCACCAGATCGCCTGCAAGGTCGCCCCGGCGCTCGCGGCCGGCTGCACCGTCGTCGTCAAGCCGTCGGAGATCGCGCCGCTCAGCTCCTACGTGCTGGCCGAGATCATCGAGGCGGCCGGGGTCCCGGCGGGCGTGTTCAACCTGGTCCAGGGCACCGGCCCGGTCGTCGGGGAGGCCATCGCCGCGCACCCGGACGTAGATATGGTGTCCTTCACCGGGTCCACCCGGGCCGGCAGGCGCGTCAGCGAACTGGCGGCGCAGACGGTCAAGCGGGTGGCGCTCGAACTGGGCGGCAAGTCGGCCAACATCATCTTGCGCGACGCCGACCTGGAGAAGGCGGTCACCAGCGGCGTGGGCGCGTGCTACGCCAACTCCGGCCAGACCTGCTCGGCCCTGACCCGGATGCTGGTCCCCCGTGAGTCCCTGTCCGCGGCGGAGGAAATCGCCAAGCGCGTCGCCGAAACCTACACCGTGGGCGACCCGTTCGCCGACGGCACCAAGCTCGGCCCGGTGATCTCCCAGACACAGCTGGACCGCGTCCGCGGCTACATCAACAAGGGCGTCGAGGAAGGCGCCAAGCTGGTGACAGGCGGCGCCGAGGCGCCAGAGGGGCTGGAGCAGGGCTACTTCGTCCGCCCGACGGTGTTCTCCAACGTGGACAACAGCATGACGATCGCCCAGGAGGAGATCTTCGGGCCCGTCCTGTCGATCATCGCCTACGACACCGAGGATGACGCCGTCCGCATCGCCAACGACAGCGTCTACGGCCTCGGCGGCGGTGTCTGGTCAGGTGACCCGGAGCACGCGGGCGCCGTCGCCCGCAAGATGCGCACCGGCCAGGTCGCCATCAACGGCGGTGGCTTCAACCCGCTGGCGCCGTTCGGCGGCTACAAGCAGTCGGGCCACGGCCGTGAGTGGGGGCCCTTCGGCTTCGAGGAGTTCCTCGAGATCAAGGCCCTGCTCTGACCGGTGGCCGGCCGGGGGCGCGCTCCCGGCGGGCTGGGTAACTGCGTGACGGCCGCACCCGCGGGCCGCCGCTCCGGCCTCAGCCGGGCGGGCGGCGCGCGGGTGCGGCCGTTTCCTGCCGCCGGCCTCACCGATCACCGGTACCATCGGATACGGACCGTGACTGGCGTAAGGGTGGAGCACCACCGGGGAGCGGTCTCCCGCCCCGTCGGGCCGGGCCAGCCGTGCGCCTGGGCGATCTTCCGACAGCGCTGTAACAGCCGTCAAGAAGGAGCGCCCCCATGGCCGGGTCAGTCTCGTTGCCCCCCACGACCAAGTCCGCCGCCACCGCCTTCAGCGCGGGGCTCGAGGTCATCGCGGCCGTCGAGCCGGATATCGCGGCCGCGATATCCGGCGAGCTGGCCAACCAGCGGCGGCAGCTCAAGCTGATCGCCTCGGAGAACTACGCCTCGCCCGCCGTGCTGCTGGCGATGGGCAACTGGCTGTCGGACAAGTACGCCGAGGGCACGGTCGGGAGCCGCTTCTACGCCGGCTGCGAGTACGTCGACAGGGTCGAGGCGATCGCCGCCGACCACGCCCGGCAGCTGTTCGGCGCCGACCACGCCTACGTCCAGCCGCACTCGGGCATCGACGCGAACCTGGTCGCGTTCTGGGCCATCCTGGCCCGGCGGGTCGAGGAGCCCGCGCTGGCCGCCGCGGGTGCCCGCACCGTCAACGACATGAGCGAGGCCGACTGGCGCAAGCTGCGCCGCGCGTTCAGCGACCAGCGGATGCTCGGCATGGCGCTGGACGCGGGCGGCCACCTGACCCACGGCTTCCGGCACAACATCTCGGGCAAGCTGTTCGAGCAGGCCTCCTACGGGACCGACCCCGCCACCGGGCTGATCGACTACGACGCCCTCGCCGCCCAGGCCCGTGCGTTCAAACCGCTCATCCTGGTGGCCGGGTACTCGGCCTACCCCCGCACCCCGAACTTCCGGGTGCTGCGGGAGATCGCCGACAGCGTCGGCGCCACCCTGATGGTGGACATGGCGCACTTCGCGGGCCTGGTAGCGGGCGGCGTGCTGACGGGTGAGGAGAACCCGGTTCCGTTCGCGGACGTGGTCACCTCCACCACGCACAAGTCGCTGCGCGGTCCCCGCGGCGGTTTCGTGCTGTCGACCAGTGAGTTCGCCCCGTACGTGGACAAGGGCTGCCCGATGGTGCTCGGCGGGCCGCTCCCCCACGTGATGGCGGCCAAGGCGGTCGCGTTCGCCGAGGCCCGGCAGCCGTCGTTCGCCGATTACGCCGCGCGGATCACCGTCAACGCCCGCGCGCTGGCCGAGGGCCTGAACGCGCGGGGGACGCGGCTGGTCTCCGGCGGCACCAGCAACCACCTGGTGCTGGCCGACGTGGCCGCCTCCTTCGGGCTGACCGGCCGGCAGGCCGAGTCGGCGCTGCTGGACGCCGGCGTCGTCACCAACCGCAACAGCGTCCCGGGTGACCCGAACGGCGCCTGGTACACCTCGGGTGTCCGGATGGGCACCCCGGCCCTGACGACCCTGGGCCTGGCCGCCAGCGAGATGGACGAAATCGCCGACATCATCACCACCGTGCTGCGCGCCACCGCCCCCGCGACCGCGACCGCCCGGGCCAAGTACACCCTCGAGCCGTCGGTGGCGGCCGCGAGCCGCCAGCGCTGCGCGGACCTGCTAGCCAAGCACCCGCTCTACCCGGGCATCGAACTGTGAGGGGAACCGTCCTCCGCGCCTCGGCCAGGGAATGAGGCAACGGGGGCCGGGGAAACGGGTCACGGCCCAGCGAGACCGCGGCGGGCAGGCGCACATGGGTCACGCGAACGGCCGCACCTCGACCTTCCGGTTGCAGGCCTTCGACCCCCTCCGCGGCGAGCTTGAGCGCCGCGCCGAGGTCGGCCGCCTCGATGATCCACAGACCGCCGAGCCCGTTCCAGCGGCTCCGCCCCCCCGGTGACGACCGCCTGCTCGTGCAGCCGCCGCGCCTGCCTGACCCGCTCGTCCGCCCGTGGTGACCGGCCCGCTAAGGCGATGCGCGGGGTGACCGGCGGGCCGAGCTCGACGGTGCGGCTGACGGTGCACAGCCGCTCGTGGGACTTGCGCACGATGTCAGGCAGGATCGCACGGGCCTCGTCGCCGCCGGGACCGTCAGGGAACCTGACTTCGAAGGTCACCACGATGCCGGTCAGGTGGCTGCCGCTGGTGTCGCGGACCTTGTTCGCCTCGGCCTCGACCCGGAAGGAGTCCGGCTCGGCCCGGCGCGAGGTCACGATGTCCACGTCGATCGCGGTGCACGCGGCCAGCGCGGTGAGCAGCAGCTCCACCGGCGTGAAGGCGGTGCCGCTGCCGTCCCCGACGGTGATGGTGCCACCGCGGTCGTTGACGGCGGTGTAGGTCTTGGCGCTGATCCGGTCGACGGCCACGTGCCGCCGGGTGTCGTCGGTTGCCATCCTCCCAGCATCGCACCCTGCCTGCCGCCGCCGCACCCGGCCAGGGCGCGGGTCAGCCGGGCAGACCGGGAACGGCGGCCCAGTACAGCGGCGGGTCGGGCAGGCTGACCGCAGCCAGCCGGGCCAGCTCGACCGCCTGGTCATCACGGTGGTGGGGTGCCACCGCCTGCAGCCCGGCCGGGAGGCCGCCGAGCAGCCCGGCCGGGACGGTCACGGCCGGGTGGCCGGACAGGTTGAAGCCCCAGCACAGGTCCCCGGCCGACAGGTTGGCCTCGTACTCCCCGAGCGGGAACGCCGTCGCCGGCGTGGTCGGGGTGACCAGCACGTCGACCTCGGTGAAGACCTCGGCCAGGGCGCGGTCGTTGCGGCGCCGCACCTCGTGCGCGCGCGTCGCCGCGGCCGGCTCGACCGGCTGCCCCCGCTCCAGCGCGGCCAGTGGCAGCCAGGCCGCGCCCGGCTCGGTGAGGTGAACCTCGGGCGCCCGCAGGGTGATCGCCCCGGCCGCGGCCAGCTCAGCCAGCCGCCCGGCGACCAGGGCGGCCACGGCCGGGTCGGGCTGGGCCCCGCCCAGGCCGGGCGAGAAGCCGACGGTCAGCCGCCGTCCGGCCGCGGGCGGGACCGGCCAGGGCGGCAGCGACGCCGGGTCAAGCGGGTCGGGGCCGCTGGCGACGCTGGTGGCCAGCACCGCGTCGTCCAGGTCCGCGGCGATCACGCCGGGCACTGTGAGCTGCGCGAACGAGCGTCCGGCGCCGCGCGGGACCCGCCCGTAGGTGCCCTTCAGGGCGGTCACCCCGCAGAACGCGGCCGGGATGCGGACCGACCCGGCCGAGTCCCCGCCGGTGGCCACGGGGACGACGCCCGCCGCGACCGCGGCCGCCGCCCCGGCCGACGCCCCGCCCGACGAGCGCCCGGCGTCCCACGGGTTGCCGGTCTCCTGCCGCCCGTTCCAGCCCCACGCCTGGGACACCGCGGCCGGGTCGGGCCGGGTGGACGTGCCGATCAGCACCGCGCCCGCTGCGACCAGGCGCCGCACGAGCGGCGAGGCGGTGATGGTCTGCGCCTTCGCCAGGAACGGGACCCCCGCCAGGGGCAGCCGGGCGCGCTCGGCCGCCGGCAGCTGGTCGATCGCGGCCGCCGCCCGCAGCCCCCGCTCGCCCGCCAGCGAGTCCACGAAGTGCAGGACCGGGTCGAGGGCGGCGATCCCGGCCAGGGCGTCGGCCGCCAGCCCGGCCGCCGACACGTCTCCCGCCTGCACCCCGGCCGCCATCGCCCGGGCTGTCCACCGTGTGGTCATTGCCTGGTGTATTCCATGGCCAGCGCGGCCCCAACCGTCCCGGCCGCTGGCGGGCCGTCCCCCGACCGCCGGCCGCGCGCCCGCTCCGGGGACACGAACGGCCGTTCGTTAGGATGAAGGCTCGTGACAGATACCCCCGCGCCCGTCCGCGTCGGCCTCCAACTGCAGCCGCAGCACGCTGACTACCAGGCGATCCGCCGCACCGCGGCCGAGGCGGAAGAACTCGGCGCCGACGTCATCTTCAACTGGGACCACTTCTACCCCCTGTCCGGCGAACCCGAGGGCAAGCACTTCGAGTGCTGGACGATGCTCGGCGCCTGGGCCGAGTCGACCTCCCGGGCCCAGATCGGCGCCCTGGTCACCTGCAACAGCTACCGCAACCCGGAACTGCTGGCCGACATGGCCCGGACCGTTGACCACATCAGCGACGGCCGGCTGGTCCTCGGCATCGGCTCCGGCTGGTTCGAGAAAGACTACGACGAGTACGGTTACGAGTTCGGCACCGCCGGCGGCCGCCTCGATGACCTGGCGCAGGCGCTGCCGCGGATCGAGGCGCGGCTGGCCCGGCTGAACCCGCCCCCGACCCGCAAGATCCCGGTGCTGATCGGCGGCGGCGGCGAGAAGAAGACCCTGCGCCTGGTGGCCCGGCACGCCGACATCTGGCACAGCTTCGGCGACGCCGCCACCCTCCGGCACAAGACCGAGGTCCTGCGCCGGCACTGCGCGGACGCCGGCCGTGACCCGGCCGAGATCGAGATCTCCGTCGGGGTGCGGGGGAACCCGGAAGACACCGGCCCCGAGCTGCGCTCGATCGGCGCCTCCCTGTTCACCGTCGGCGCCGGCGGCCCCGACTACGACCTGTCCGGCCTGCGCGAGTGGATCGCCTGGCGCGACAGCCAGAACGCCTGACCAGGTCACGGGCGGGGGAACGGTTTGAGCCAGCCCCGTTCCTTCCTTCCTGCATTCTCTCCGGGACCATGCGCGCACTGCTGTCTCTGTAATGTCAGGCGGCTCGCGAGGTAATTGAAATCACTTATCTCACCAGTGAAATGCGCGCTGGCCCCGGCTATTCAATTACGGGCTGTCGCCGCTCGATTACATATGGCATTGTTGACGGTAGATATCGGGCAGCGACGAACGGAAACAGCCCATGCGCGATCAGCCTCTTGCCCCCGGTGAATTCGCCCAGCCTCCGGAGCTCGCGCACGAGGCAGCTCCCCGGGACGCTGGCAGCGTGCCGCCGCCGGCGACCCCGTCAGTGCCGGTGACCGCGCGGGGAGCCCGGCCGGGGGGCGGCCGGGCCCGGACCTGGCTGGTGCTGGCGGCGGCGCTGGCTGTCGCGGGCGTACTGGCGCTCGCGCTGGGGAAGGCGGCCGGCGGCGGGACCGCGGCGCTGCCCGGCACCGGGGCCCGGACGGCGCCGGCGGTGAGCGCCAGCGCCGGCCCGCCCGTCAGCATCAGCCCGTCCGCCGGCCGCAGCGCCCGTCCCTCTGCCGCCTCCAGCATGAACATGGGCGTGGAGGTCGGCCAGGGCACCTCCGGCCCGGCCACCCTCGCGGGCGTGCTGCAGGCCGCCGACACCAGCGTCGAAGGCCGGGGACTGCTCCCGCCCGGCCAGTGCGGGGACTACCGGCAGAACGCGACCGGGGCGGTCGTCTGCACCGCCCCGGTGCCCGGCGTGGCCGAGGTCTTCTACCAGAACTACTCCTCCCTGGCCGCCCTCTACAGTGCCTACCGGGCCCAGGTCACCCAGCTCGACGGCGGGCGCTTCGCGCAGAACACCGGGACCTGCGGGGACGGTGCCGTCTCGTACGCCGAGTTCGGCTGGAACCAGGAGGAGGGCCACCCGCACGGCTACACCGTCGCCCAGATGGCCGCGGGCAAGGTACCGCAGATCTACGCCGGGGGCCGGATGGCCTGCTTCGCGGTCCGCACCTCCCGCGGCGTCACCCAGGACATCGTCTGGACGATCGGCAACGGCCCGGCCCTGGGAGTCGCGATCGGCGACGGCCCGCCGCGCGCGGTCTACGAGCTGTGGGCGTCGCTGCACCACGCGGTCCTGTTCCGGGATACGGAGATGTGCGGCACGGCCGAGCGGATGAACCTGGCTGACATCCCGCCCGGCAACCTCAAGGTCATCCCGGTCTGCCCGTCAGGCGTCCAGGCGGTTCCGGCGTCACCCGCCCGGTGACGGGCCGCTACGTACCCAGGTGGCGGTGCAGGAACAAGGCCGCGGCCTCGAGCTCTTCGCGCGGCACCGCCATGTGCCCGCCCGGGTTGGCGTGCAGGGTCTTGCCGGGCGAGGCGAGCAGGTCGAACAGGGTCAGGCAGTCCGCCCGCGGGAACAGCTCGTCGTCCCACTGCTGCAGGAACAGCACCGGCACGGTGACCTGCCGGGCGGCCTGGGCGAAGGCGGCCCCGGGGTCGGCCGCCGGGTGGCCGAACAGGCCGAGCACGGCGGCGCTGATCCGCGGTTCGGCCGCCAGCAGCGGGATGCCGGACCTGGTCCCCATCGAGAGCCCCAGGTAGCCGGCCGGGCCGTAGGGCGCCGGGGCGGCCGCGTCGGCGGCGGCGATGGCCGCCTGCCAGTCGGCGACCGCCTGGGCGGTCACGCTGTCGTTGCGCTCCCGCCAGCCGTCCAGGCCGAGCCGGGCGCGGCGCTGGCGCGGGGACAGGCCGCGTTCGGCGGAGGGGGTCCGCTCGCCGTGCAGCGGCAGGTCGATCGCCAGGACGGCGAACCCGAAGCCCGTGAGCCGCTCGGCCAGCCGCACCACGAACGGCGCCTGCTTGTGCATCCCGCCGCCGTGCCCGATCAGCACCAGCGGCCGCCGGGCCGGCGGCCCGTCCGGCGGAGCGGGCCGCCACAGCACAGCGGGCACGTCCTCCCCCGCCCGCGGCACCGCCAGCCGCAGCGGGGCCAGGTGGCCCCGCTGCGCTGGCCCGCGCTGCGCTGGTCCGGTCATCGCCCGCTGCCCTCCCCGTCGTCACCGGGCGGAACGGAGTCCGCCAGGGTTTTCACCATGGTGTCCGACTGCGGGTCGCTCGCGTCGGTGACGGTGAAACCTTCCGCCGCATACAGGCGGCGGGCGGCGTTCTTCCGCTCCACGCTGAGGCTGATGCGCCTGATCCCAGCCGCGGCGGCCGCGGCGGCAGCCGCCCGCAGCAGCCCCCGGCCGACGCCGCGCCCGCGCCAGCCGGGGGCGACCCCAATCGTCAGCTCGGGCACGTCCGGGGCGGTGTAGCCGTAGCCGGGGTCGCCAGGCCGGGAAGAACCGCAGCCAGCACGCCCCGACCGGGACCCCGCCGGCTTCGGCGACGACACCGAGGTCACCGTCCCGGGGCCAGCCGGCCACGTAGTGCGCGGTGCGCGGGTCGCTCAGCACCCGGCGGCGGCTGCGGGCTGGCCACTCGGGCGACCAGTTGACCGCCTCCATCAGCATGTCGGCCAGGAACGGCGCGTCGGCGGCGGTCGCGGGCCGGATAGTCCAGGAACTGCCGGGCATCCGCCCACGCTACCGCCTGGCCCGCGCCGACGGGGCGATGGCCGAGGTCGCGGCCGAGCGGGACCGGCGGCTGCACGCCCTCAATCGGCTGGCCGGGGCCGCCCACGCCGAACGGAAGCGGGCGCCGTCATGACCGCCCGGCGGCAGCCGCCGGGACGGTGGCCAGAGGGTCACCAGCCGCCAGGTCACTGGCCGCCGCAGGCCCGAGCTGAGCGGCACCGGCCGGCCGGGCAGTGACCGGCGGCGCGTCCGGCTGGGCGCGGCCGAAGTCGCGCCAGCAGCGCTGGGTGAGGCCGCCGAAGACCGCGAGCGCGATGGTGAGGGCGGCGAACAGGAAGAACGCGGACGGCCCGAGCGCCCGCCCGGACCAGGCGGCCAGCAGCACCGAGACCGGCGCCACCCCGAAGCTGGTGACCAGCATCACGCCGTTCAGCCGGCCGAGGCTGCCACGCGGCGCCCAGCGCTGGAACGCGGTGATCGTGCAGGTGTTGCCGAACCCGTTGCACGCCCCGAACAGCGCCTGCGCCGCGACGACCGGGCCGAGGTGGCCCAGGAACGGGGTGACGGCGATGAACACCGCCTCGACCAGGAAGGCGAGCGACCCGGTGACAGCCGGCCGCCGCGGGTGGCCGGACTGCCCGGCCGCCAGGGTGCCGAGCACCGCCCCGGCCGCGAACCCGGCCAGGATCGCGCCGTAGCCCTCGGCGCCGGCGTGCAGCGGCCCGTGCGCGAGCGTGGGCAGCGCCACCCCGTCGAGCCCG
Organism: uncultured Actinomycetota bacterium; assembly: GCA_963795335.1. Taxonomy (GTDB): domain Bacteria; phylum Actinomycetota; class Actinomycetes; order Streptosporangiales; family Streptosporangiaceae; genus Trebonia. The sequence continues at coordinate 245,705 of CAWCHI010000016.1, read as the reverse complement.
GCCGACCCCAGGTTGGCGGCCACGTTGATCACCATCACCACCAGCAGCACCCGTTCAGTCCGCAGCAGGTGGCGCAGGGTCGGGGCGGCCGCGTCCGGCCCGGAAGCCTTCGGCGCCGGCGTCGCGGCGGGGGCGCGGTGGCGCGACGGCAGCAGCGCCAGCAGGGTGGCGGCCGACACCGCGAACGAGACCGCGTCGAGGCCGAACGCCGCCGCCGGGCTGCCCAGCGCGACCAGCAGGCCGCCTGCGGCCGGGCCGGCCAGCGCCGCCAGCTGGGTGCCGCCGGAGGCGAGGGCGTTGCCGGCCTGCAGGTCCTCGCCGGGCAGGAGCGACGGGACGATCGAGAACGAGGCGGGCAGGAACAATCCCTCCCCCGCCCCGAGCACCGCCGCGACCGGGATCAGCAGGGCCGCCCGGGCGGGCCCGGCCGCCACCATGACCGCCAGCACGGTGACCGCGACGGCGCGGACGGCGTCGGTCGCCAGCATCACCGTCTGCGGCCGCCAGCGGTCACTGGCCCAGCCGCCCGCCATGATCAGCGCCGTCCGGGGGATGCCGTAGGCGGCCAGCACGGTGCCGAGCAGTACCGTGCCGCCGTGGGTGGCGAGGATGAACCAGGGCAGCGCGACCGCGTAGGCGGCGTCCCCCACGCCCGAGGTGACCTGCCCGGTCACCAGCAGCCGGTAGCGGCGGTGGCGGAGCGGGGCCAGCGCCCGCGGGGCGGCCCTCACTGGCCCGGGGCGTCCGCGCCGGGCGCAGCGCCGGGCAGGCTGATCGGGTAGTTGAACAGCAGCGTTTCGACCGGGGCGGCGTCGGCCGGCCGCCGGGACGGGTTCTCGATCCGGTCCTCAAGCGCGAACCAGCGTTTCAGCACCGCGTGCACCTCGTCGTTCATCTGCCGCAGCTCCCCCGGGGTCAGGTAGAACATGTACTGACTGTCGGTCGCGGCGTCGCGCCACTCCTTGGGATAGGACCGCCGCGTCGACCGCCAGGTCTCGTACCGGGCCAGCTGCCGCTCGCGGAACACGCGGATGGCCGCCTCGGACGCGATCTCGGCTTGCCGGTCGGCGTGGTCGGTGTCGAACGACATGCCGACCTGGGTCAGCCGCCAGGGCCGGGCTCGCCCGGTCCCGCCCCCGGCCTCTTCCACGAAGCCGTACTTGGCCAGCTGGCGCAGGTGGAACGAGCAGGTGGTGGGGGTCTCGCCGATCCGCTCGCCCGCCTCGGTGGCGGTCTGCGGGCCGCCGTGCAGCAGGGCTTCGAGCAGGGCGACGCGTACCGGGTGGGTCAGCGCGCGCAGCGTCCGCGCGTCGGTGAGCTGCCGGGTCTGGTGCGGCTGGGACGCGACCCGGCGCTCCGGGGGGAGGTCCGGCCGGCCGGGGTCTTCGCTCATCATGTCTCGACACTAACCTATCGAGAGAAATCTCTCAAGAGGATTCTCTCGATATAGAGCTGTCGAAGTCGGCGCGGCCCGCCCGGGTGTCACCCCGGCCCGGGCCGGGGTAGCGTTTCCGGCATGGACACACAGTCACGCGGGACGGTCCGCACCGAGCCGGGCGCCAAGCGGGTCCGCGCCTACCTCGGCGGGCGGCTGGTGGCCGACACCCGCCACCCGGTGCTGGTCTGGGAGGTCCCGTACTACCCGGCCTACTACCTGCCGCTGGCCGACGTGCGGGCCGAGCTGGCCGCGACCGGCACGACCGAGCACTCGCCCAGCCGCGGCGACGCCGTGCTGTACGACGTCACGGTGGACGGCAAGACCGCCCCGGCCGCCGCCCGCCGCTACCCGGACTCGCCGCTCGCGGCGATCCGCGATCTCGTGCGGCTGGAGTGGGACGCGATGGACGAGTGGCTGGAGGAAGACGAGCCGGTCTACACCCACCCCCGCGACCCCTACACCCGGGTCGACGTCCTCGCCAGCTCCCGCCACGTGCGGGTGGAGGTCGACGGGGTCACCGTGGCCGACTCGGCCCGCCCGGTGATCTTGTTCGAGACCGGCCTGCCGCCGCGCTACTACCTCCCGCTGAGCGACATCAGAACCGAGCTGCTGACCCCGACCGCGACCCAGACCCACTGCCCCTACAAGGGCACCGCGACGTACTGGTCGGTCGACACCGGGCAGGGCGCGCGCCCGGACATCGTCTGGGCCTACCGGGCCCCGCTGGCGGAAAGCCAGAAGATCGCCGGCCTGGCCTGCTTCTACAACGAGAAGGTCGACATCTACCTGGACGGGGAACTGCTGGGCCGGCCGCGCACCCACTTCTCCTGACCCCGCCCGCGCCCGCCCCGTGCTGCCCGGCGGCCACCAGGAACAGGAAGAGGAACGGGGGCGCGCGGTGCCGCTCCCGGCGCTGATCGTCGTCAGCGGCCCGCCCGGGTCGGGCCAGACCACCCTCGCCCACGAGCTCGCCCGCGCGGTCGGCTGCCCGGCCGTACGGTTACCGGCCGACCCCGGCTACGGTCGCCGCCTTCGCCGGCGCGGCGGGCTGAGCCGCCCGCCCCGGCCCGCGCCGGCGCCTGGCCGTGATCCCCTGGGCGGTCAGCACACCCGCCACCAGCAGCGCCGCCCCGGCCAGCTCGGCCACGCCGGGGGCCTCGCCCAGCAGCGCCCAGGCACTGCCCATCGCCACCACCGGGGCGAGCAGGACCCACGGGACCACGTGCCCGGACGGGTAGCGGGCGAGCAGCCGGTTGAAGACGGCGTAGCCGACCAGCGAGCACAGCCCGGCGGTGTAGGCGGTGGACAGGCCCGCGTGCCAGCCGAACGCGGCCAGCCCGCGGGCGAGCGCCGCCGGGCCGTCGACCAGCAGGCTGAGGGCCGTCAGCGGCAGCGGCACGACCAGGGCCGACCAGACGACCAGGGACAGCCCGCCGGGGGCGCGGGCAGCCCGGGAGACCACGTTGCCGATGCCCCACGACAGCCCCGCCAGCAGGCACAGCGCCAGCGCGGCGAGCGGCACCCGCCCGCCGGTGCCCGCCGCGACCACCCCCAGCCCGGCCACCCCCAGGCCGGTGCCGGCGACCTGGGCCCGCGACGGCCGCTCGCGCAGCGCCACCGCCGCGATCACGATGGTGAACACCACCTGCGCCTGCAGCACCAGCGCGGCCAGCCCCGGCGGCAGGCCCAGGTGCAGCGACAGGTACAGCAGCGCGAACTGGCCCAGGCTCATGAACCCGCCGACCGCGGCGACGGCCCGCCACGGGAGCGCCGGACGGGGCACCAGGAAGCAGGCCGGCACGGCCACCACGGTGAACCGGATGGCCGCGAACAGCAGCGGCGGCACCGCCCCCATGCCCCAGTCGATGACGACGAAGTTGAAGCCCCACAAGGCGGCCACGAAGGCGGCGAGCGACATGTCACGGCGGTTCACCGGATCAGTCTCCCCGGTCGCATAATGAAGCACCAGCGAATAATCAAACGCTTCATCATGTAGCATCGCTTCATGATTGACCTGGTCTCGCTCGACGCCCTGCGCGCGGTCGACGCGCACGGCTCGGTCGTCGCGGCCGCCGACGCGCTCGGCTTCACCCCGAGCGCCGTCTCCCAGCAGATCAAGCGGCTGGAGAAGCAGACCGGGGTGCCGCTGCTGGAGCGGGTGGGCCGCGGGGTGCTGCTCACCCGGCACGGCCGCCACCTGGTCGAGCAGGGCGGCCGCCTGCTGACCGGGCTCGAGGAGCTCCAGTCGGGCCTGCACCAGCAGGCTGGCACGGTCGCCGGGCACGTGCGCCTGACCGCCTTCTCGACCGCCGTGCGCGGGCTGGTCGCCCCCGCCCTCCCGGCGGTGCTCGCCGCCCACCCGGACCTGCGGGTCACCCTGACCGAGCGCGAGCCGTGGGACGCGATCACCGCCGTCGCGGCCGGGCAGGCCGACCTCGGGCTGGTGCACGCCTACGGGGACATCCCGCTGCCGGTCCCCGCCCACCTGGCCCGCACCCCGCTCGCCCGCGACGTAGCCGAGGTCATCATCCGCCGCGACCACCCGCTGGCCGCCCGGGCCGTCCTCACCCCGCGCGACCTGGCCGGGGAAAGCTGGATCGCCACCCCCGAGGGGACGATCTGCCGGCAGTGGCTGAACCGGATGTACGACGGCACCGGCCGGCGCCCGGTGATCGCGCACGTCTCGATGGAGTTCGAGACGCACATCGAGCTGGCCCGGGCCGGCCTCGGCATCGCCCTGGTGCCCCGGCTCGGCCGGGCGCCGCTGGGCGACGCGCTGACCGCGGTCCCGGTCGCCGACCCGGTGCCGGGCCGGGAGATCCTCGCCCTGCACCGCGCCTCGATGAGCGACTCCCCGGCCCTGGCCGCCCTGCTGGGCGCGCTGGCCGAGCGTGGCCCGGGCTCGTTACTAGTGCACGGTCTTGGTGGGGGCGCCGCCGGCCGCCTCCGGCATCGGGCGCCCGTCCAGGTTGAAGCTCCACGAGACGACCGGGGTCAGCTTCAGGTGCAACTGCCGCCCGGCGGGTGTGTCCCGCTCCACCACCACGGCCGTGCCGTAGACGCGCAGGAAGCGGGGCGCCCAGCCCGCCTCGGTGCTCACGTCGTCGATCACCAGCGCGATCTTGTCGTTGCCGCCCTGGATGTTGAGCGTCCGGCGGGTCCGGTCGGGGTTCATGCCGCCGATGAAAAAGCTGGTGCCGTCGAACTCGAACCCGATCGGCACCACGTCGGGCTGCCCGTCCGGGGCGACGGTAGCGAGCCGGGCGATCGGCTGCGCGCCGATGTAAGCGATTTCCTGCGGGGTGAACGTCATGGCCCGGACCCTATCCCGGGCGCCCGGGTCAGGTCATCAGGCGGGCGGCGGTGGCCGCGATCGTGGTGTACGACATGGTGAACGACCCGCCAGCCGCGTCGACGGCGTCGCCGAGGCCGTCCAGCAGCTCGCGCTGCACCGGCTCCGGGTGACGGGTGAAGCCGCCGGTGGTCGGCACCAGGTCGAGCCACTCGTCCCGGGTGTAGGGGCGCTCCCAGGCCGACAGCCACTCCTCCGGCTCGCCGAACGCCCCGGTCTCCCCCAATGCCGCCGCGACGCGCGCGCAGCCGGCCCGGTAGGCGTCCAGCGCGGGCCGGTCCCAGAAGCCGGCGTCGGGCGCCCCCGGCAGCACCTGGCGGAAGACCTGGCCGAACGCGCGGCGCAGCTGCGGCGGCGGCTCGAACGCGTTCCAGAACGCGGCCAGCCGCCCGCCCGGGCGCAGCACCGCGGCCGCCTTGGCGGCGCCGGCGGCCGGGTCGACCCAGTGCCACGACTGCGCCGCGGTGACCGCGTCGAAGGTGCGCCCGGCCGGGTCCCAGTCCTCGAACCGGGCCACCTCCACGGTCGTCCCGCCCGCCCGGGCCAGCCCGGCCATCCGCGGATCGGGGTCGACCCCGAGGACCCGGGCGCCGGCCGCCGCCAGCAGCCGCGAGGAGATGCCAGTGCCGCACCCGACATCGAGCACGTCGCAGCCGGTGCGGCCGGCCACGATGCGGGCGATCAGGCCGGCCGGGTAGCCCGGCCGGGCCCGGTCGTAGCGGCCGGCGTCGCCGCCGAACCCCTCGGCGACCTGCCGCTGCCGGTGCGCGGCGGTCGCCGGGTCGAAGCCGCCGGGTCCGCCGGACGGGGTTCCGGCTGGTGGCGGCGGTAGAGTGGCCATGCGCCCACCTTAAGTGGGCGAGTGCCCACTTGTCAGCGCGGTTCACCCAGGGCGAAGGCGCCGGGTGCCCGCCCCGCGACCGGGAAGGACGGCCGGCATGCCCACCGGAGTGGCCATCCGCGATCCCCGCGGGCAGCTGTTCGACGCGGCCGAGCGGGTCCTGCTGCGCGACGGCCCGGCCGCGCTCACCAGCCGGGCGGTCACCACCGAGGCCGGGGTGGCCAAGGGCGTCCTGCACCGCCACTTCGCCGACTTCGATGCCTTCCTGGCCGAGCTCGCGCTCGACCGCATCGCCCGCACTGGCGGCGAAGCGGACGCGCTGCGCGCCGCGGCGGGCACCGGGACCGTCGCGGGCAACCTCGCGGGTGTCCTCCCGGCGCTGTTCAGCCCGGCTACCCTGGCGCTGATCCGGCTCGTCATTGCGCGCGATGAGCTGCGGCAGCGGCTGCGGGCGGCCACCGGGAGCCGCCTCCCGCTGCTGTCGGAGGCGACCGCGCTGGTGGCCGGCTACCTGGCGGCCGAGCGGGACCGGGGCCGGGTCGCGGCCGGGGCCGACCTCGCCACCCTCGCCCCCACCCTCGTCGGCGCCGCCCACCTGCTGTTCACCGACGCCGACGGGGCCGCCCCGGATGCCACCGCGGTCACCCGCACCGTCGAAGCGGTGCTCGCCGGGGCCGGGCCGCCCTGACCCTATCTCACATTTGAGATACCATGACTGGTATGGACGAGCTTCCGGTCATGCCCGGATTCCGCGCCATGGCCCTGCGCCGGATGGCGGAGCGACGGGCGGGCCTGGTCCGCGGGCTGGTAGAGCAGCGCCTGGCCGCGGGCCTGTCACAGACCGAGGTGGCCGCCCGCATGGGCACCTCCCAGTCAGCCGTGGCCCGGCTGGAATCCGGCGCAACCGATACCCGCGCCTCCACCCTCGAGCGCTACGCGGCCGCCGTCGGCGGCGAGATCAGCTGGAGCCTGCATGGATAACCGCAACGCGGCCGGACGCCTCGCCGCCATCTTCCCTCCCGCCGGGAGCGACCCCGACTTCCCCTGGCGCGGCCCGGAGATCCCCGGCCCGCCCCGCCCGCCGGGGGCACCTGAGCCCGGTCCGGTGCCGCCTGCCCGGGTCTGGCTCGACCCGCACGCCGCCTGGCAGGACACACTGTTCGGGCGCCTGCTGGAGCGGCGCATCGTGCTCGCCTCCGGCGTCCTCGACGAGGAGGCCGCGACCCGGATCAGCGCGCAGCTGCTCACCCTCGACGCCGACGGCGACGACCCGGTCCGGCTCGAGCTGCAGAACCTGCGGGCGGAACTGCCCGCCGCACTGACCCTGATGGGGGCGCTCGACGTGATGCGGGTGCCGGTCCACGGGTTCGCCAGCGGGGAGACCGGAGGCCCGGCCCTCGGCGTACTCGCCTCCTGCCCGCGCCGCCTCGCCTACCCCCACGCGAGCTTCACCCTGTCCGAGCCGCGGCTGCGGTTCGGTGGCACCGTCACCGCGGTGAGCGCCCGCGAGCAGCAGGCCCAGCGGATGACCGACTCGCTGTTCTACCGGATCGCCGAGGCGGCCGGCCGGGAAGCCGACGAGGTCCGCGAGGACGCGCGCCGCGGCCGCGTGCTCACCGTGGCCGAGGCCATCGGCTACGGCCTCATCCACGAGCGGGCCGGGAGAAAAGACACCCCGCCGGGCCAGGCCGGCGGGTCCTGCAGCCGGCTCGCCACCGCTGTGATGCGACTGGACCTGGTCACCGTCGTGGTCGACGACTACGACGCGGCGATCGCGTTCTTCACCGGCCCGCTCGGATTCGAGCTGGCCGAAGATTCCCCCTCGCTCACCAACGACGGCCGCCCCAAGCGCTGGGTGGTGGTCCGGCCGCCTGGCGGCGGAACCGGGCTGCTGCTGGCCCGGGCCGACGGCCCCCGGCAGGCGGCCGTGGCCGGGAACCAGGTGGCTGGCCGGGTCGGGTTCTTCCTGCAGGCCGACGACTTCGACGCCGCCTGGGCGCGGATGACCGCGGCGGGGGTCGAATTCGTCACCGCGCCCCGCACCGAGCCCTACGGGCAGGTCGCGGTGTTCCTCGACATCGCCGGCAACCGCTGGGACCTGCTCGGACCGTCGCGCTGAACACCCGTTCAACCGTTGCCCGGAAGGGCTGCGGAGCAGCGTCGGCGCCGCCCGGCCTGCTGCGGGTGCGCCGGCGGCTAACCTTCCGGCCGCTCGGCGACGGTGACGGCGTGGGCATGCGGCTCGGCCGCGGCCCGTAGCGCCCCCGGCCGCAGCGGCGTGCCCAGCAGCTGGCTGACCAGCGCGCGGTGCGACGCGTGGAGGGTGCGGACGGCGGCTGGGCTGATCCCGGGCTTGGCCGAGGGAACGCCGCCGCGGGCGCGGCCCGGCTTGGTCGGGATCCACAGGTGGCCGGGGTCGCTGCCTTCCAGGTCGGCCACGATCGACGCCCGGGCGGCCAGCCAGCGGGTCAGCACGTGCACCGTCGACCGGGTCAGCGGCACCCGCTCACCCGCCACGTCGGCGTACGGCTCGCCGCCGTCCAGGTGCAGCGCCCGCAGGTTGAGGTCGGCCAGCTCGGGCACCCCGCGGCCGCTGTCGGCCACCAGCGCCGCGACCGCAGCGGTGCGCAGCGCGGTCATCGCGTTCGCGTTGACCGGCCGCTTGACCGTCAGCTCGTGCAGCAGCGCCTCGGTGTCCCCCGGGCTCAGGGCGAACCCGCGGGCGGGCGCCTGCCGCTCCAGCCGCCCGGGCACGCCAACGAACTCCGCCAGGGCGTTGACCGAGTCGATCCGCACCCGCATCGAGTTCGGGTAGGCGGCCGCCTCCGGTCCCCGGCTGGTGTTCCTGGTCCTGGTCTTGCCTGCGGCCGCGTCCGTCAGCCAGGCGTGCGCGCGCCCGGGGTCCAGCAGGTCCCCGGCGGTCAGCGGTGCCGCCTCGGTGATCGTGACCTCGGCGTCTTCTGCGTCGCCGGCCTGGTCGTCGCCCGCCGCTGCCCGCTGGGCGTGGCGCAGGTACTCGCTGAGGTACGTCTTGCGGATGCGCCGGGTCGTCGCTGACAGGCCGCGGTCGGCCAGGTGCCTGACGAAGCGCGTCGATGGCGTCACGGGCCGGCATGCTCACGTCGGGGGCAGGCATGCGGCTCAGTCTACCGTCAGGGGCGGATAACAGTAAGAAATGACACGCCGCCCCCATGCTGATGCGAGGGTTTCTGATTTCGGGTTGCATCTCATATCCCCGCTTCTTGCTGTTATCCTCGTAGGAGCGGCAGCACCCGGGTGCCGAGCAGGCGGACGCCCTCGGCGTCGGTCAGGCCGTGCGGGGTGCCGAAGTCGACCCGGCCCGCGCCCGCCGCGAACACGCGCCCGGGCCTGCCCGGCGACCTGCTCGGGGGTGCCGGAGAAGGCGAACCGGTCGAGCACGTCGTCCGGGATCAGCGCCCCCGCCCCCGCGTCGTCCCCCGCCGCGCACCAGGGCGGTCGATCCGGTCAGCGAGGCCCGGCCGGCAGTTCCGCCGGTCGTGTCGAGCGCGCCGACGACCGCCAGGTACATGGCGACCTCGGCCCGGGCCCGCCGCCGGGCGGCGGCGCCGTCCTCGGCGACCACGGTGACCGCGCCCGCGACCAGCCGGACTCGTCCGGCCGGCCAGCCCGGCGGCCGAGCTGGCCGCGTCCGCCCGCTGCCGGGCCTGCGCGATCACGGCCGGGCTGGCCGTGCCGCCCACCTTCAGCTCGTCGGCGATCTGGCCCGGCCAGGGCGGTGCCGCGCGGCCCCCACGCGCCGAGCAGCAGCGGCGGCACCCGGGCCGGGCAGCGGGTAGCGCAGCCGGGTGCCGGGCTCCAGCCGGAACTCCTGCCCGGCGAACCCGGCCTGCGTCGCCCGACAGCAGGGCCCGGACGACGGCGGCGGCCTCGCGCAGCCGGGCAGCGGCCGCGCGGCTGGCCGATGCCGACCGCGCTCGAGCCAGGCGCCGCGGGCCAGGCCGAGGTAGGCCCGGCCGCCGGAGGCGGCGTCGAGCGCCGCGACCTGGCCCGGCGATCTCGTACGGGTGCAGCGTGTAGGGGTTGAGGCAGGCCGCGCCGAGCCGGACCCGGCTGGTGGCCCGCGGCCATCTCCAGCAGCGCGGGCAGCGGCGGCTGGTACAGCAGGTCGGCGAAGACGCTGACCACGTCGAAGCCGTGCGCCTCGGCCGCCGCGGCCAGCGGGCGCGTAAGCGCCGGGCGGCTTGTCGGTCTGGAACGCGATGCCGAACTCGGTGTCCATGCTGCAGCGCCGCTCAGGTGAGGTCGGCCGAGCGCAGCGCGCGCCGCCCGGTCCGGGTGATCCGCATGACCAGCCGCTCATCCGGGTCGGGGCAGGCGACCAGGCTGTCGCGCTCCAGCCAGTCAGCGGCGGGCAGGTCCCGCTGCTTGGCCGGCAGCAGCGGCAGCACCGCCGCGAGCGCGTACAGGCAGAAGTGACGGCCCGGCGGCAGCGCCACCCGGGAGCTCTCGGTCACCTCGAAGTAGTCGCCCGACGCCGCAGCCCGCAGACCGGCCGGCCGCCGATCGACTCCACCGTCACCCGCAGGTCGTGCAGCACCATGTCGCGCGCTCGGGGCAGCGGCGTCCGAAGCCGCTCACCAGCGCCCGGCCTCCTCGGCCGCCGGGCGGCCCGCGACCGCTCGGGCAGAGCCCGCAGCGCGGGCAGCACCTGCTCGCCGAGCAGGCCGATCGCCGCGACCGGGTCGGGGCCGAGCGGCGGCCCGAACGACAGGTGCTCGCGCCCCCATCGCCGCGCAGCGGCGCGGCAGCGGGCGATCACGTCGGCGGCGTCCCCGGCGATGCCGAGGGACAGCATCCGGTCGTCGATGAGCGCGGCGGCCTGCTGCCCGGCTGTGCGCGAGCCGGGCGGCGGCGGTCGAAGTCCCCCGGCCGCAGCCCGGCCCGGCGAGCATCGGCGCGGCGAACGAGGGGCCGTAGTAGGCCAGCTTCTCCGCCAGCGCCGTCCCGGGCCGCGGCCGGGTCGCCGGACAGCGACACCCAGAAGCAGGCCGGGCACGTCCACCGGCCGCCCGCCTCCGTCCGGCGGCCGCCGCCCCGGACAGCACCGCGGCCCGGGCGGCGGCGTAGGTCTCCGGCGGGTACAGCAGGGGCAGCGCGCCGTCGGCGTGCGCCCCGGCCATCGCCAGCATCCGCGGGCCCATCGCCCCCACGTACACCGGGACCGGACGGGCCAGCCGGGAACTTCAGCGCGCGCCGCCTGCCGCCCGCGCCCAGGCCGGCAGCAGCGCCCGGTCGGCGTCGTGGTGGCCGAGCAGCGCCCGCAGGGTGACCACCGCCGCCGTGGTCGTGGCCAGCGGCGCGGTGCGCGGCGATGCCCGCCCAGCCGAGGAACTGCTGCCGCGCCCGGCCCCGATCCCGAGCAGGAACCGGCCGCCGCTGGCCTCCTGCAGCGTGGCGGCCATCATCGCCAGCTCGGCGGGGTGCACCGAGTACGGGTTCATCACGCCGATGCCGAGGGCTGATCCGGCTGGTGCGGGCGGCGAGGGTGGCGGCGAGCACCGGCGCGGAACGCAGGAACAGGTCGTTGGACACCCACACCTGGTCGAACCCGGCGGCCTCCGCCGCGACCGCGCCAGCGCGGTCAGCTCGGCCACGCTCAGGTCGTTGTTCACCCGGACGGAGAACCTCACTCGCCGGCCACCGCCATCGCCTCGACCTCGACGCAGAACCCGTCACCGATCAGCCCGGCGACGTACAGCATCGTGTTGGCGGGCGCGACCGCGTCCGAGCGCCTCGCGGTGCGCCCGGGCGGCCTGCTCCCAGCTCGGCGCCGGGCGCCAGGTAGACCACGGTGCGCACCACGTCGTCCGGGCTGCCCGCCGAGCGCGGCCACCGCCGCCAGCACCCGCTGCAGGCAGATCCGCGCCTGGCCGAGGGTGTCGCCCGGGCACAGCGCGGCGCCGTCCGGGCCGGTGGCGGTGGTGCCGCTGACCGTGATGACGCTGCGCCGCGGCGCACGGCGCGGCTGTAGCCCGCCTGCTCCTGCCAGCCCGGATGCGTCGGTGTACCGCCGGGTGGCGGTCACCGGGCCGCCCCGGCCGCGGGCTGACCGGTCATCGCGGATGACCCGGCCCGCCTGGACGACCAGGCTGATGTCGCGCAGCGCGGTGATGTCGGCCAGGGGGTTGGCGCCGACGGCGATCAGGTCGGCGGCGTAGCCGGGCCGGACCTGGCCGACGTGGCCGCCGATGCCGAGCAGCGCGGCCGCGTTCACCGACACCGTCTGCAGGGCCTGCAGCGGGCTGCAGCCCGGCCTCGGCCATCAGCAGCAGCTCGTGGACCGCGACCGGCACCCCGTCCACCAGGTCGCCGGGCGGGTAGTCGGTGCCGTTGAGCAAGGTGACGCCCGGCCGCGGATGGCCCGCTGGATGCTGGCCAGGTGCTCGTCGGCCGCGTTAGCGGCGTTGGCGATGGTGTGCTCGGCGAACCCGTTGGCCCGCATCCACGACTCGCGACCGGGTCACGCACAGCGTCGGGGTGAGGTAGGCGCCGCGCCGGGCGAGCAGCGCGGCGGTGTCGTCGTCGAGCCGGTAGGCGTGCTCGAAGCAGCGCACCCCCTGGGCCAGGGCCTGCCTGATCGCGGCCGACTCGCCGGAGTGGGCGACGACGTAGGTGTCGTGGTGAGCCGGCGGCGCGGACGGCGCCGCGGATCTCGCCGTCGGTCATCTCCGGGCGCTCGACCCGCTCGCCCGCGCTGGCCAGGCCGCCGTTGATGAAGATCTTCACGTGGTCGGCGCCCGGCCGCCGAGCTCGGCCAGCGCGGCCGCGTAGAACTCGTCCTCGCCGGCTGGCGTAGGCGCAGCCGGAGCCCGGGCCGTGGCCGCCGCGGGCGGAGACCGCCCGGCCGGCCCGAGGATGCGCGGCGCGCTGATCCAGCCGCGCGCCGCCGCCTCGCGCAGCAGCAGGTCGGCCCGGTTCTGCTCGTGCACGCAGCGGATCGTGGTGATCCCGGCCCGCAGCGCCGCCGTGGCCCGGGCGGCCGAGCGGTAGGCGGTGAGCGCCGGGTTCTCCGCCTCGTCGGTGTCGGAGAACGGGAACACCACCGACAGGTGGGTGTGGCAGGAGATCAGCCCGGGCAGCAGCCAGCGGCCCGCCACGTCGGTCACCGTCGCGGCCGGGCAGGCCGGGCGGCGCCGCCGCGGTGACCTGGGCGATGGTGCCGTCGGGGGCGGTCTCGACCGCCCGGCCGGGCAGCACGCTCGCCGGCCAGCACGTCGACCACGTGCGCGTTGACCAGCCACATCACGCGTGCCTCCAGGGTGGACGATCCCCCGAGGCGGCCCGGGCCGTCGGCTGCGGTGGCGGACCCGGACGTGGCAGGCGACCTCGCGGCCGGCGACCGGGACGAGCAGCTGCTCGGTGACGGCGCAGTCGTCGCGGGCGGCCGGGCAGCGCGGGTGGAACCGGCAGCCGGACGGCGGGCTGGCCGGGTCGGGCACGTCGCCCGGCAGGTCGGCGGGCAGCACCCCGGCGCCGTCGGCCCGCGGGATCGCCGCCGACCAGGGCCTCGGTGTAGGGGTGGCGCGGGCTGGCCCAGACCGCGGCCGGTGTCGCCCGACTCGACGATCCGCCCCAGGTACATGACCGCGACCCGGTCGGCGACCTGCCGCACCACCGACAGGTCGTGGGAGACCAGCAGCAGCGCCGATGCCCTCCTCGCGGACCAGGTTGGTGAGCAGGTTGGCCACCTGCGCCTGGGCCGAGGCGTCGAGGGCGCTGATCGGCTCGTCGGCGATCAGGCAGGACGGCCGGGCGGCGAGCGTGCGGGCGATCGCGATCCGCTGCCGCTGCCCGCCGCTGAACTCGTGCGGGTACCCGTCGGCGGCGGTGGCGGGCAGGCCGACCCGGTCCAGCAGCTCGGCGGCGCGGGCCCGGGCGGCGCCGCGGCTGCCGCCGCCCAGCAGCACGCCGTCGGCGATCAGGTCGCCGACCTTGCGGCGCGGGTTGAGCGACTCGTACGGGTCCTGGAAGACCATCTGCAGGCCGCGCAGCCGGCCGGGCCGGCGGCGCAGGCCGAGCGGGCGGACCGGCTGCCCCTCGAAGGTGACCGTGCCCGCGGCCAGCGGCACCAGCCCGACCGCGGCCCGGGCCAGGGTCGACTTGCCGCACCCGGACTCGCCGACCAGCCCGACGATCTCGCCGCGGGCCCACGCGTCAGGTCGACGCCGTCCAGGGCGCGGACCCGCTGGCCGCCGCGGCGGTACTCCACCGCCGCACCCGACAGCGCCAGCACCGGTCGCACGGCTCGCGGGTCACGGGCGTCTCCTCGGCCAGCTCGGTCATGGCAGCTCCCGCAGCGGGTCGGGCGGGCAGGCGAGCAGGTGCGGGCTGATGTCCCCGCTGGCCTGGACCGCCTCCGGCCGGGTGGCCGCGCAGGAGGCCTGCGCGTAGCCGCAGCGCGGGTGGAACGGGCAGCCGCCGGGAACCGCGCCCAGCGACGGCGGGGTGCCGCCGATCGGGACCAGCGCGGCCTGGCCCGCCTCGGGATGCGGCAGCGCGTCGAGCAGCCCCCGGGTGTAGGGGTGGCGCGGGCGGGTCAGCAGCCGCGAGGTGTCCCCGGCCTCGGCCAGCCGTCCCGCGTACATCACGTAGACCCGGCGGGCGAGGGCGGACATCACCCCGAGGTCGTGGGTGATGACGATGACCGACAGGTCCCGTTCCCGGCACAGCCGGTCCAGCAGCCGCAAGATCCCGGCCTGGACGGTGACGTCGAGCGCGGTGGTCGGCTCGTCGGCCACCAGCAGCCGGGGCTCGGCGGCCAGCGCGACCGCGATCGCGATCCGCTGCCGCATGCCGCCGGAGAACTGCCCCGGGTAGGAGCCGCAGCGCCTGCTCCGGGTCGGGGATGCGCACCGTGTCCAGCAGCTCCGCCGCCCGGGTGCTGCGCCTCGGACTTGGACACGCCCAGGTGGTAGCGCATGTGCTCGGTCAGCTGGGTGCCGATCGTGCAGGATGGGGTGCAGCGACGCCGACGGGTCCTGGGAGACCATGGCGACCTGCCGGCCGCGGACGGCCCGCAGCTGCCGGCCGCGCAGCGCGAGCAGGTCGGTGCCGTCGAGGCGGGCCGACCCGGTGACCCGGGCCCCGTTCGGCAGCAGCCCGAACAGGGACAGGGCGGTCATCGTCTTGCCGCTGCCGCTTTCCCCGGCGATGCCCACCACCTCGCCCAGCCCGACGGACAGAGACAGGTCATCGACCGCGTTGCGGTACCCGGCGCGGGTCGGCAGCGCCACGGTCAGGTTCTCCACCTCGAGCAGGGCACTCATGACAGCCGCACCGCCCGGGCGGTGCGCGGGTCGAGCGCGTCGCGCAGCGCGTCGCCGATGAAGTTGAACGCGAGCACCACGGTCAAGATGGCCAGGCCGGGGAACGTGCCCACCCACCAGTCGTTGAAGTTCTGCGTGCCCTCGGCGACCATGGCGCCCCACTCGGCGGTCGGCGGCTGAGCGCCGAGGCCGAGGAACGACAGGCCGGACAGCAGCAGCACCGCGTTGCCGATGTCGAGCGCGCCGAGCACCAGCACCGGCCCGGAGATGTTGGGCCGGATCTCGGTCAGCATGACCCGCCAGCCCGACGCGCCGAGCATCCGGGACGCGATCACGTACGGGGCGTTCCTGGCCGCCAGCACCAGGGAGCGGACCAGCCGGGCGTAGGACGGCCAGGACACCGCGACGACCGCGATCACCGCGTTGCGCAGCTGCGGGCCGAGCGCCGCGGCGACCGCCATCGCCAAGATGATGCCGGGGAACGCGAAGAACAGGTCGGCCAGCCGCATCAGCGCGTTGTCGACCCAGCCGCCGAAGAACCCGGCCAGCGCGCCGATCACCGCCCCGATGACCATCGCCGCCGCGACCAGCAGCACCGACAGCGGCAGCGTGATCCGGGCGCCGGACAGCACCCGCGACAGCACGTCGCGGCCCAGCTCGTCGGTGCCGAACCAGTGCGCCGACGACGGCGGCGGACAAGATGGCGAAGTTCTGCGCGAGCGGGTTGTCCGGGCCGATCAGCGGGGCGAAGACCGCGATCACGACCCAGGCGCCGACGACCGCCACCCCGACGGCGGCCAGCGGCTGGCGCCACGGCCCGGGGACCCGGAGCCAGCGGCGGCGGCGCAGCTGCCTCGGCGGCGAGGCCCGGGGCGGCCGAGGGCAGCGGAAGGTCCGGGGGGAGCGGCAACTGCGTCATGACAGCCTGATCCGCGGGTCGATGACCCCGTAGAGCAGGTCGACGACGAGGTTGAGGACGATGTAGACCAGCGCGATGAACAGCGACACGCCCATGATGGCGGGCAGGTCGAGGTTGACCGCGCTGTGGTAGGCGTACTGGCCGATGCCGGGCCAGGCGAAGATGTTCTCCACCAGCACGGTGCCCGACAGCAGGTTGGCGAAGGCGAGCCCGGCGACGGTGATGACCGAGATCAGCGCGGGCCGCAGCACGTGCCGCAGGATGACGACGTGCTCGGGCAGCCCCTTGAGCCGGGCGGCGCGCACGTAGTCGTTGCCCATGATCTCCAGCATCGAGGCGCGGGTGAACCGGGTCAGCATGCCGATGGTGTAGATGGCGAGCACCAGGCCGGGCAGCACCAGGTGCCGCAGGGCCGACCACAGCAGCGCCCACTGCCCGTGCACGAGCGCGTCCACCGTGTACAGGCCGGTCAGGTGGGTCGGCGCGGCTCTGGGCGGGGTCGAGCCGGCCGCCGCCCGGCAGCCAGCCGAGCCGGTAGAACAGCAGGTAGAACGCGAGCAGGGCGATCTAGAAGACCGGCATCGACACGCCGGCCAGGCTGACCACCCGGATGACGTGGTCGGGCCAGCGGTCCCGGAACGCGGCGGCGACGATGCCCAGCCCCACACCGACCACCAGCGAGGTCACGATGGCGAAGAGGGCCAGCTCGACGGTGGCCGGCACGTACTCCTCGAGGTCGGCCAGCACCGGGCGGTGCGACTGCTCGGAGATGCCCAGGTTGCCCTGCAGCACGTCCCACAGGTAGCGCAGGTACTGCACCGGCACCGGCTGGTCCAGGCCGTACTGGTGGCGGAAGGCGGCCACCGCCGCCGGGTCGCCGATGGCGCTCTGGCCGAGGTTGGCCGCGACCGGGTCACCGGGGACGAGGTGGGTGACCACGAACGCCACCAGGGTGATCCCGATCAGCAGGACGATCCCGGTGCCGAGCCGGCGGAGCAGGAAACGGCGCAGGTCGTGGCGGCCCGCCCCCGGATTGTGCCCGGGGGCGGGGCGCCACGACCGTGGCCGGGCTCGCTGAGGTCACGTCAGCCGAGCTCACCCAGGTTGACCAGCCACAGCGCGTTCGACTGCAGGTTCTTCACCGAGGAGGCGCCGACCAGCAGCTGGGCCGGCTGGATCAGCGGCATGAACGGGCCGCTGGTGTTCATCGACTCCTGGATCTGCTGGTACAGGGTCTTGCGGGCCGCGTCCTGGGTGGTCACCGCGGCCTTGGCCGCGAGCGCCTCCAGCGACGGGTCGCTGCCCTTGGTCCAGCCCGCCCGCAGGCCCACCAGCTCGTTGGGCATGAAGTTCAGGTAGTCGCTGGGGTCCGGGTAGTCCGGGCCCCAGTACCACAGGCCCATCTGCTCGGTGCCCGCCCGGTAGCCGGCCAGCGCCACCTGGACCGACTGGCCCTGCAGCTTGACCGTGATGCCGACCTGCGCCAGGTCCTGCTGCACGCGGGCGGCCAGGTCGCCGAAGCTGATCCCGTTCACCGCCAGGTCACTCGGGTAGGACATGGTCACCGTCGGGTGCCCCAGGCCGGACGCGGCCAGCGCCGCCTTGGCCTTGGCCAGGTTGTAGCTGGCGCCCTGCCCGGCCGGCAGCGAGCCGAGGAACATCGTCGGGATGATGCCCGCCGCCTGCACCGAGCCCGTGCCCGCCAGCTGGACCAGGCTCGGGTAGTTGATCCCGTCCCTGACCGCCGTCTGGAAGTCCGGGTTGGAGGTGACGGTGGAGACCTTCTTGCTGTCGTTGCTCAGCACGAAGAACAGGTTCGGGGACGCGCCGTTGACGATCTGCACCCCGGACATGCCCGCCGCCTGCGTGGGCGACAGGTCGACGGCGATCTGCGACTCACCGCGCAGCACGTCCAGCTTCTGCACGCTCGGCTCGACGTTGCGGACCACGATCTTGCCGTAGTGCGGCTGCGCCGCCCCAGTAGCTGGGGTTGGCGGTCAGGGTGACCTGGCTGGTGGTGCTGAAGCTGGTCAGCGTGTACGGGCCGCTGCCTTCGGAGACCGTGTTGAGCTTGGCCTCCGCCTTGTCGGCGGATCGCCGCGTTGGCGCTGTCGGTCCCGCCGTCGGCCGTCACCGCCTTGGCGTCCACGATGCCGATCGCCGGGTTGGTGACGATCGCCGGGATGGCCGTGTTCGGCGTCGCCGACGTCAGCACCACCGTGCTCGCGTTCGGCGCGGTCGCGGTGATCCCCGCCATCAGGAACGACGGGTTGCCGGCGATGTTCTTGACCCGCATCAGCGAGAAGACCACGTCGCTGGCCGTCACCGGGTCGCCGTTGGCGAACTTGACCCCCTTGCGCAGGGTGAACGTGAACGTCTTGGCGTCCGCCGACGCGGTGAACGCCGGTCGCCAGGTCGGGCACCGGCTTGGACACGTTGCTGCCCTTGTAGGTGAGCAGCGTGTCGTACAGCACGCGGTCGATCATCAGCCCGGTCGTCTCGAACATCCGCCCCGGGTCCAGGGTCTTCAGCACGAACGAGGTCTCCACGACCAGCGTGCCGCCCGACGCCGTGCCCCCCGACGCGGCCGACGTGCTGCTCGCAGCTGCCTGACCCGCTGCTGCCGCACGCGGTCACGCCGGCCGCCAGCGCCGCGACGGCACCAGCCGCCGCCCACCGGGACAGTCTCATCGGACCAGCTCCTTCGTCCTCACTCCGGTACAAGGTAGGCAAACGTTCCCATTCGCCCCCCTTGACGGGTCAAGTGGGATATGTTTCGTCCGTGCAACGACTTCGTGACTGTTTACGCAGGTAAGGCGGGTTCACGACGGTGGCCGGAGACAGCCGCGCGGGAACCGGGTACCGTTGCGCAAACGTTGCCTCTCGCCGCCGCACCAGCCGGAGGGATGCCCTGTGCGCGAGCTCGACGACCTGGCCGACCGCTTCTGGGCCTGGCGCGCCCGCCAGCAGCCCCGCACCCGCGACGACATCCCCCGGCTCGACCGGCCGCCGGGCTGGCTGCCCGAGGTTGACCCCGTCCTCGCCGAGCGCAGCGGGCGGCCGAGCTCGCGGCGCCTTCCGGGCCGAGCTCGACCGCATCCGCCCGCCCGCCGGCGACGGTCCCCGACCGGGTCGACCACCGCCTGCTGCGCTCCGCGATCGCCCGGGTCAGCTGGGAGTCCGACATCCTGCGGGTCCGCTCGGTCCCGCGGTTACTGGACCGACCAGGCGCATCGGGCCAGTGTTCGACGCGCTGCTGCGCCCGGGCGTCGACCAGGCCCGGATCGCGGAGGTCATCCGGCTGCTGCGGGCCGTGCCGGGCACCCTGGCGCACGCCCCGGACGCGCTGGCGGGGGCGGCCCGCGAGTTCGCCGGGCTGGCCCTGGCGGAGCTGGACGACGTCGGACGGCCGGCTCGGTGCCTGCGCCGACGCGCTCGTCCGCGATCAGCCCCGGCGGCCGGCGCGGAGCTGTGGTCGGCCGTCCGCGACGCGGCCGGCGCCCTCGCCGACTACGCCCGCTGGCTGGCCGCGGCGCTGCCCGGCCTGCCGCCCGCCGTCCCGGTCGGGCCCCGAGCACTACCAGTGGTTCCTGCGCGAGGTCGCCTGCGTGCCGCTCGGCATCGGCGAGATCGACGCCATCGGCCGCCGCGAGTACGACCGCGCGGTCTGGCTCGAGCTGGTCCACCGCAACCGGGCCAGGGCGGTGCCCGAGCCGCCGCTGCCGGCCAGCGCGGCCGACCAGTCCCGCGCCGAGGCCGCCGCCGAGCGGGCGGTCCGCCGGTTCTACGAGCGAGCAGGGCCTGCTCAGCCAGCCCGGCTCGCTGCGCCGCTACCTGGCCCAGCCGATGCCCGCCTACCTGGAGCCGCTGCGCTTCCTCGGCGTGGCCGACGAGCTGACCGGCCCGGGGCGGCTGGACGAGAACGGCGTCGCCTACGTGCCGGAGCCCGGTCCCGGACTGCCCTACTTCTACGCCGCCAACGCCCGCGACCCGCGGGCCGGGATCATCCACGAGGGCGTCCACTACCAGCAGCTGGCGCTGTCCTGGGGCAACCCGCGGCCGGTGCGGCGGCACTACTACGACTCAGGCGCCAACGAGGGCATCGCCTTCTACAACGAGGAGCTGATGCTGGCCGCCGGGCTGCTCGACGACGCCCCGCACACCCAGACCGCGGTCTGCAACTTCATGCGGCTGCGGGCGCTGCGGGTGACGCGTCGACGTCGGCCTGGCCACCGGCGACGCTGACCATCGCCGAGCGCCGCGGCCGAACTGGCGGCAGCCGGGTGCCGATGGACGACGCCACCGCCGCCGAGGAAGCCGCGTTCTTCGCCGAGACGCCGGGACAGGCGCTGACCTACCAGATCGGCAAGACGCAGCTGATCGCGCTGCTGGCCGACGCCGCCCGCACCCGCGGCGCCGGACTCGACCTGCGGCAGCTGCATGACGCGGTCTGGCGCAACGGCAACGTCCCGATCGCGCTGCTGCGCTGGGAGCTGCTGGGGCTGACCGACGAGCTGCCCGCCATCGGCGTCGCCGGCTGAGCGAGCTATTTACCGTCTCCTTTGCCCGGGCGTACAACTGGAGGCACGCGGGTACGGGTCCCTTTCCCGGTCCGGCGGGAGGGGTCGTGGCAGGTGAGCTGGTAGTTGAGACCCGGGGGCTGGTCAAGCGATTCGGCGCCTCGGTGACGGCGGTGGACGGCCTGGACCTGGCAATCACTGCGGGTGAGACATTCGGGTTGCTCGGGCCGAACGGCGCGGGTAAGACCACCACCCTGCGGATGCTGCTCGGCCTGGTTCGGCCGACCGCGGGCACGCTGCGGGTGCTGGGGCTGCCCCCGGGGTCCCCGGCGGCGCTGGCCAGGACCGGGTCCATGGGCGAGGTCGCGTTCTACCCGTTCATGTCCGGCCGGGACAACCTGCGCGCCGCGGCCCGCAGGTGCGGCATCCGCGACAAGCGGGTGGATGAGGTGCTGCTCCAGGCCGGGCTGGCAGCGCGGGCGCAGGACAGGGTCGCCGGGTACAGCCTGGGAATGCGTCAGCGGCTGGGGGTGGCCGTGGCGCTGCTGAAGGACCCGGAGCTGCTGGTGCTGGACGAGCCGTCCAACGGCCTGGACGCGGTCGGCCAGCTGGACATGCGGACCTTGATCCGCCAGCTCGGGGCCGAGGGCCGAACCGTGGTGCTGTCCAGCCACGACATGGACGAAGTGGAGAACCTGTGCAGCCGGGTCGCGGTGATCGGCGGCGGGCGGCTGCTGGCCCAGGGCAGTCCGGCGCAGCTGCGGGGCCAGCCCCGGCTCTGGCTGCGAGCTGAGCCGGCCGGCCATGCGGCGGCGGTGGCTGCGACGCTGGCGGGCGTGGAACGGGCGGAACTGGCGGACGGGCTACTGGGCCTGGACCTGCGTGATCCCGGCGCGGCGCGGGCCGCAGCAGTCAACCGCGAGCTGGTGGGGGCCGGGCTGGACGTCAGCGAGGTCCGCACCGCCCGGCGCCCGCTGCGCGAGGTGCTGCTTGAGCTGACCAGCGGCCGCACCGGCGGCGCCGACTCGCTGCGCAACCGCGCCGGCCCGCGCCACACCGGGCGGTTCCGGCGTCACCGGCCAGGCCCGGGCGGGAAGGACGGGTAGCAGGTGCTGGGGGCGATGCGAGCCGAGCTGCTGGTCCTGCGCAAGTGGCCCGCAGCCTGGGGCCTGCTCTTGGTGACGCCAGCGCTGGTGCTGCTGTGGGACTACGTGGGCCAGTTCATCTCCTACCTGAACCTGACCCCGGCCGACTACGCCACGTATGGCACTCCCGAGGTGGCGCTGTCCTCGCTGCTGCCGGGCCAGTTCAACATCGTCGCGGTCATGCAGTTCCTCTTCAGCGGGACGGCCCCGTTCATCGTCTTGGGGGCGGTCATGGCGGGCGGCGACTGGGATCGCGGCACGATCACCACCGCGCTGCTGCAGAAGCCCGGCCGGATCAGCGCCTTCGCCGGGCAGGCCCTCGCCCTGACGGCAGCCGTCACGGCCAGCGTGCTGGCGACGTTCGCCGTGGCCGCCGGGGCCAGCACGGCGATCTGGCAGGCGAAGGCGACGTCGGTGAACCCTCTCCTTGCTGCCTTCCCGCCGGCCCTGGTCATCGCCGAGTCCGTGGGCGCGGCGCTGTTCGTTGCCCTGACGTACGCGGTGCTCGGGCTGTTCCTTGGCACTGTGTGCCGCAGCGGCGCAGGCGCGATCGCGGTCGGGCTGCTGTGGACGCTGATCATCGACGTAAACCTGTATGACCTGGGCGTCCAGTTCCCCAACGGGATCCTGCGGACGTTGACCGACCTGAGCCCCGGTGCCGCCTCCAGTGTCGTGACGGGCTTGTTCGGCGACCCGGGAGGCGGCCCGGACTCGCAGAACTACCCGACGGTGAGCGTCACGCAAGCCGTGGTGACGCTGACCGTCTACCTGGCGGCCGCCCTTGCCCTGACGGCCGCGGTGCTGCATTGCCGCGATGCCGTCAGCGGGCGAAGCCGCCGCCTGCGGCTCCGGCCCCGGCGGCCCGGGATCGTGCCGTCATCCGGTTCAGGCTGGCCCGCCCGTCAGCGGGGCCCTCGGCTGGCCGCAGACGGCGTGCTGGTCTCGCTGCGGGCCGAATTGCTGATCATGTCCAGGCGCCCGGCGCTGTGGGCGCTGGTCCTGGCCGTGCCCGCCGACATGCTGCTCAACAGCTACGTCGGCTCGTACATGCTCTTCGCGACCGCGAATACGGGCGCGACGCTGGGCGTCAGCGGCCCCCTGGTGCTGTCGACCATGATGCCCGGCCAGTACCTGGCCGCGGCACTGAACGGCGCCTTCGGCTTCGCGAGTGAGGTCTACGGCGCCGCCGTCTTCATGCTGCTGGGCGCGCTCGTCAGCGGGAGCGACTGGGGCCGGAACACGATCAAGACCGCCCTGCTGCAAGGCCCTGGCCGGCTGCGCAGCTTCACCGGCCAGGCCCTCGCAGTCGCGCTCGCCGTAGCAGTCAGCGTCGCGCTTACCTTCACCCTGGCCGGCGTGGCGAGCGCCGTCGTCGCGCTGCACCAGACCGGATCCCTGGACCCCGCGGGCAGCCAGTTCCCGGCTTTCAGCCACGTGATCGCCGCACTGGCCGCCGCCCTGGCGATGGGCCTGGCCTATGCTGCCGTCGGGGTGACCCTGGGAGTCTGGCTGCGCAGCGCCACCGGGGCTATTGGCGCGGCCCTGCTGTGGTTCATCGTGATCGAGCCGTCGATCGAGTACTTCGCCGCCCAGTTGCACGGCATCGCCCTGCGCCTGTATGAGGTCCTTCCCGACGCCGCCACCAACACGGTGGTCAACCTGGAGGGAAGTCACGACCTGGCTCTCTACGGCTCCGGCCCTTCAGACGCACAGGTCGCGCCCGCGCTCGCCTTCCTGACCTTCGGCCTTTACGCCGCTGCCTTCCTGGCTATCCCGGCCCTGATCACCCGGCGCCGCGACGTCCGGTGAAGACCCCGGGGAACGAGCGAACCCCGCCCTCCCGGGCAAGCAGCTTGACCAGCCGGTTCTTAGCGCGCCGCCGGGGGCCGGCAGGAGTCGCGCTCCACTAGCCGGCCGCCGACCCGGAACTCGCTGAACTGGTCGTCACCGCCCGGGCCGCCCGCCTGACCGTCACCGCCCCGGCCGTCGGGGCGTTCCAGCCGGTTCAGCAGCAGCCGGGCGGCGAGCTCGCCCATCTGCCGCGCGTTGTTGTCGATCACCGTCATCGCCGGGTGCCACCAGCGGGCCAGCGGCGAGTCCTCGTAGCAGACGACCGACAGCTCGCCCGGCACCGCGACCGACCGCTCGCGCAGCGCCGGCAGCGCCCCGTAGGCCGCCTCGTGGTTGGCGATGATCAGCGCGGTGGGCCGCCGCCGGGCCGGCAGCCCGAGCAGGGCGGCGACCGCGGCCGCGCCGGCGTCGGGCGACTGCTCGGCCGCTATCGTCAGGTCCTCGTCGGGGGCGATGCCCGCGCTGTGCAACGCCAGCCAGTACCCCGCCAGCCGCTCCCGACCGGACTGCACACTGGAGGGCCCGGCGATGACCGCAATCCGCCGGTGCCCCATGCTCAGCAGGTGCTCGGCGGCCAGCCGCCCCCCGGTGATGTCGTCGCCGAGCACGCAGTCGCCGGCCAGCCGGGGCGGGCGGCGCGCCAGGTGCACGGTCGGGATGCCGAGCGCCCGCAGCTCCTCGCTCGCCCCGTCGTCGGCTCCCACCACGATCACGCCCGCCGCGCTGTGCGCGGCCAGGGTATGCAGGGCCGCCCGTTCGGCCGCCGGGTCGCCCGCCGTCACCGTGAGCATGAGCTGGAAACCGCGGCGGGCGACCTCCTGCTGGATGGCCTCGGCCACCGTGTGAAAGCTGGTGTTGGCGAGGTTGGTGATGACCAGGCCGACGAACCCGGACCGGGCCGTCCGCAGCGTCCGGGCGCTTGCGTTCGGCCGGTAGCCAAGGGCCGCCGCGGTGGCGCGGACCCGCGCCTCGGTCGCCCCGCTGACCCGCCCCGAGCCGCCCAGCGCCCGCGACGCGGTCGAGACCGACACGCCGCTGCGCCGCGCCACGTCCCTGAGACTGACCGCCACGCCCGCCTGCTCCGCTCCGCCGCTTCCGCCGCTGTTTCCCGCAAACGTTCCCGCACTGTGGCATACCTTCGCAGCCAGTGCAAACAGCCGCCACCGGGCTACCCCCGACCGCAGTCAGAGCCTACTGGCCGCCAGCTGTTGCGCACCCGCCGGCGGTCCCGCTTCCCGGGAGCACACCCCGGCCGCGCCAGCCCGCCGCCTCCAGCCCAGCCTCCCGCCTGAACCGGGCCGCCACGTACCCTCCCGCCGCATGCCAGCCCCGTCGCGTGCTCCGTCTCGGCGCCTGGCCCTGTCGCGTACCACCCCGGCCGCATGCCACCCTGTCGCGTGCCTGCCCTGTCGCGTGCCTGCCCCGTTGCCCGGCGCTTCTTGCTGTTATCCGGTGTGAGGCATTTAGCCGGAAACTCCTTGGGGTCAGGCCAACATTTATATCCCGTCTGCCATTAGTTTCCGGCTTACGGCCGGGGGCGGGTACCCAGGCGGCTGCCCGCAGGCCGCGGAGCCGCCGGCCACGGTACTCGCGAGCCGCAGGCACGCCAGCGGGCCCCGTGGGGCACGCGGGCGGTGCCGACCCCTCCCTCCGGTCGGCCCCCAGCGCTTACCGAATGAGGCCGACCTACCCGGGCGTCACGCTTCTTGCTGTTATCTTACCGCGGGAGCGGTAGCGCTGGCGGCTGACGGCCGCGGCGGTGCGTCAGGAGGCGGTCCGTCAGGAGGCGGTTCGTCAGGCGAAGGCGGCCAGCTGGTCGTCGACGGGGGCGCCGGTGAGGCGGTTGGCCAGGGTGGACAGGGTGTAGGCGCCGATGCCGAGGACGACCTCGAGGGCGTTGCGCCGGGTGAAGCCGTGGCCGAGGAACTCCTCCAGGGCTGGGTCGCCGACGTCGCCCGCGGTCTCGAGCGCGCGCAGGGCGAAGGCGCGGACGGCGGCCAGGCGTGGGTCGTCCGGCGGCAGGCCGGCCCGCAGCGCCCCGGTCAGCGCCGGCTCGGCGCCGAGTGCGGCCAGCCGGGCCGCGTGCATGGCGACGCACAGGTGGCAGCCATTGCGGACGGCGACGGTCATGATCACGGTCTCGCGGGCGAGGGGGTCGAGGGTGCACCCGTCGAACATCCCCGACAGCCGCAGGAAGCCCTCGAGGGTCTCCGGCGACTCGGCCAGCAGCGCCACCGCGGCGGGCAGGTAGCCCTGCTTGGCCGCGACGGCGGTCATGGCCCGCCGCGAGGCGGGCGGGGCGGACTCGGCGGTGTGCGGCGTGAAAGCGGTCACGGTGATCCCCTAAGGTAGTAGTTAACCGGGTTGTCTAACGGAAAAGGTAAACCAGGTTGTCTAATACGTCAACCGGCGGGCCCGGCTACGAGCTGCCGCTGCTGCTGCTGGCCGGCTTCCGGGCGGTCATCGACGAGGCCCACGCCGAACTGGCCGGGCGCGGCCATCCCGACCTGCGTCCCGCGCACGGCTTCGCGCTGCAGGCAGTCGGGACCTTCGGCGCCACCGCGACCGAGGTCGGCCGCCGCCTGGGCGTCTCCAAGCAGGCGGCGGGCAAGACGATCGAGCGGCTCACCGAGCTCGGTTACCTGACCCGCGCGACGGCCACCGGCGACCAGCGGCGCAAGGTCGTCCGGCTCACCGAGCGCGGCACCGAGGCCCTGGCCCTGTCGGCCGGGGCGTTCGACCGGGTGCGGGCCCGCTGGGCCGCCGCCCTGGGCCCGGATCAGGTGGCGGCACTGGAGGACAGCCTGCGGACGATGGCACCGGGCCAGCCGATGCGACTGGACGTGGCGGGGTGGCTCGGCGGCTAGCGCCTTGGCCCCGAGACCGCCCCGGCGGCCGGGCCGGGCCCAGGTCAAATGACAGGGCAGGGGGCGCGGGCAGGCCACCGTTCGGGATAATCCGGAACGTGAGTACCTACCGGCAGCCTGGCACTGTCCTGACCGACCACCACTTCAGCGTCCCGCTCGACCACGGCAACCCCGGGGGCGACCAGATCGAGGTCTTCGCGCGGGAGGTGGTCGCGGCGGCCAAGGCCGACGACGGTCGGCTCCCGTGGCTGTTGTTCCTGCAGGGCGGGCCGGGGATGGCCGCCCAGCGGCCAGTCGGCCGGTCCACCTGGCTCGACCGGGCGCTGGAGGACTACCGGGTGCTGCTGCTGGACCAGCGCGGCACCGGCCGCTCGACCCGGCTGACCGCCCGCTCGCTCGCCCCGCTGGGCAGCCCGGCTGCCCAGGCCCAGTACCTGGCCAACTTCCGGGCCGACTCGATCGTGCTCGACTGCGAGCTGATCCGCCGCCAGCTGGT
This sequence comes from uncultured Actinomycetota bacterium, assembly GCA_963795335.1. Classification (GTDB taxonomy): domain Bacteria; phylum Actinomycetota; class Actinomycetes; order Streptosporangiales; family Streptosporangiaceae; genus Trebonia. The sequence goes on along the minus strand of CAWCHI010000016.1, from coordinate 218,968 downwards.
TGGCCCGGACCAGCCGTGGACGGTGCTGGGCCAGTCGTTCGGCGGCTTCTGCACGGTCAGCTACCTGTCGTTCGCGCCCCACGGCATGGCGGCGGCGCTGCTCACCGGCGGGCTGCCGGGGCTGGACACGCACGCCGACGACGTGTACCGGGTCACCTACCCGCTGTGCGCGCAGCGCTGCGCCGAGCACTACGACCGCTACCCGGACGACATCGACGCCGCCCGCGAGGTCGCCCGCTACCTGGCCGACCACGACGTGCGGCTGCCGGACGGCTCGTCGCTCACGGTCGAGCGGTTCCAGTCGATCGGGCGATGCTGGGCGGCGCGGCCGGCACCCACGAGCTGCATTACCTGCTGGAAGACCCGTGGGACGCCGAGCGGCGGGCTGTCGGACGCCTTCCTGGGCGACATCTACCAGCGGGTCTCGTTCGCCGGCGCCCCGCTGTACGCGATCTTGCACGAGTCCTGCTACGCCCAGGGGGCGGCGACCAACTGGTCGGCCGCGCGGATCCGGCGTGAGTTCCCCGCCTTCGACCCGGCCGCGGCGGTCGAGGGAGACGCGCCCCTGCTGTTCACCGGCGAGATGATCTACCCCTGGACGGTCGACCTTGACCCGGCCCTGTCGCCGCTGCGGGAGGCGGCCGAGCTGCTCGCCCAGCGGGACGGCTGGCCGCCGCTGTACGACCCGGCCCGGCTCGCCAGCAACGAGGTCCCGGCCGCGGCCGCGATCTACTTCAACGACCTGTACGTGCCCGCCCCGCTGTCGCTGCGCACCGCGGCGCGCCATCCGCGGCCTGCGCACGTGGGTGACCAGCGAGTGGGAGCACGAGGGGCTGCGGGTCAGCGAGGGGCAGGTGCTCAGCCGGCTGATCGCGATGAACAACGGCGACGTGTGAACCACGCCGGGGCCCGGTTAACCTCGGACATCATGGAAACCGTCATCGCGGGCACCGGCCCGCTCAGCTTCCCCGATGTCGTCGCGGTGGCCCGCGGCGGTGCCGCCGTCGCGCTGTCGCCCGAGGCCGAGGCGGCCATCGCGGCGGGCCGCAAGGTGATCGACGCGCTCGCGCACGACACCGCGCCGCACTACGGGGTCTCCACCGGCTTCGGGGCGCTGGCGACGAAGCACATCCCGGCCGGGCGGCGCGCGCAGCTGCAGCGGTCCCTGGTCCGCTCGCACGCGGCCGGATCCGGACCCGAGGTCGAGGCCGAGGTGGTTCGGGCGATGATGCTGCTGCGGCTGTCCACCCTGGCGACCGGCCGGACCGGGGTGCGGCCCGAGGTCGCCCGCTGCTACGCGGCCATGCTGAGCGCCGGGATCACCCCGGTCGTGCGCGAGTACGGCTCCCTCGGCTGCTCGGGCGACCTGGCCCCGCTGGCGCACTGCGCCCTCGCGGCGATGGGCGAGGGCAGCGTCCGGGTGGCGTCCCGGGGCGGCGCCGAGGCGCCCGCCGCCGAGGCCCTCGCCGCAGCCGGCATCACGCCGCTGGTGCTGGCCGAGAAGGAGGGCCTGGCCCTCATCAACGGCACCGACGGGATGCTGGGCATGCTGATCCTGGCCCTCGCCGACCTGCGCGGGCTGCTCAAGGCGGCCGACATCACCGCCGCGATGTCGGTCGAGGCGCTGCTCGGCACCGACGCCGTCTTCGACGCCGGGCTGCAGGCGCTGCGGCCCCACCCGGGGCAAGCCGCGTCGGCCGCCAACCTGCGGCTGCTCCTGGCCGGCTCCCCCATCGTCGCCAGCCACCGGGGCCCGGACGACACCCGGGTGCAGGACGCCTACTCGCTGCGGTGCTCGCCGCAGGTGCACGGCGCCGCCCGCGACACCCTCGCCCACGCCTGCACGGTGGCCGAGCGCGAGCTCGCCAGCGCCATCGACAACCCCGTGGTGACCGCTGACGGCCGGGTGGTGTCCAACGGCAACTTCCACGGGGCCCCGCTCGCCTACGTGCTCGACTTCCTCGCCATCGTCGCGGCCGACGTCGCCTCCATCGCCGAGCGGCGCACCGACCGGATGCTGGACGCGGCCCGGTCCCACGGGCTGCCGCCGTTCCTGGCCGACGACCCCGGGGTCGACTCGGGCCACATGATCGCCCAGTACACCTCGGCGGCACTGGTGTCGGAGCTCAAGCGGCTGGCCGTGCCCGCCAGCGTCGACTCCATCCCGTCGTCGGCCATGCAGGAAGACCACGTCTCGATGGGCTGGTCGGCCGCCCGCAAGCTGCGCCGCTCGGTCGACGGGCTGACCCGGGTGCTGGCCGTTGAGCTGCTCACCGCCGCCCGGGCCCTGGAGCTGCGCGCCCCCCTGGTCCCGGCCGCCGCGACCGGCGCGGTGGTGGCTGAGCTGCGGGCCCACGCGGCGGGGGCCGGGCCTGACCGCTACCTGTCGCCCGAGATCGAGGCGGCCGTCGGCTACGTCGCCTCCGGGGCGGCGGTCAGCGCGGCCGAGGCGGTCGCCGGCCCCCTGCAGTGACACCGGGCCCCCTGGGGTGACGCCGGGCGCGACCCGGCCGCATCATTAAACGAACCGACCCGGTGCGGCCGACCGCCGCACCTCACCTGAGGAGACCCGACACGCATGGAAGGCGCCCGACCCGTCCGCGCCCCGCGCGGCACCACGCTGACCGCCCGGTCCTGGCAGACCGAGGCGCCGCTGCGGATGCTGATGAACAACCTCGACCCCGAGGTCGCCGAGCGCCCCGATGACCTGGTGGTCTACGGCGGCACCGGGCGGGCGGCGCGGTCCTGGGCGGCGTTCGACGCCATGGTCCGTACGCTGACCGAGCTGCGCGGCGACGAGACCATGCTGGTCCAGTCGGGCAAGCCGGTCGGGGTCATCCGCACCCACGAGTGGGCGCCGCGGGTGCTGATCGCCAACTCCAACCTGGTCGGCGACTGGGCCAACTGGCCCGAGTTCCGCCGCCTGGAAGCGGCCGGGCTGACCATGTACGGGCAGATGACGGCCGGGTCGTGGATCTACATCGGCACCCAGGGCATCCTCCAGGGCACCTACGAGACGTTCGCCGCCGTCGCCGCCAAGCGGTTCGGCGGCACGCTGGCCGGAACGCTGACCGTCACCGGCGGGTGCGGCGGCATGGGCGGCGCCCAGCCGCTCGCGGTCACCCTCAACGACGGGGTCTGCCTGGTCATCGACGTCGACCCGGCCCGGCTGGCGCGCCGGGCGGCCAACCGCTACCTGGACGAGGTAGCCAGCGACCTCGACGACGCGGTGCGCCGCTGCCTGGCGGCCAAGGCCGGGCGGCGGGCGCTGTCGGTCGGGCTGGCCGGCAACTGCGCCACGGTGCTGCCCGAGCTGCTGCGCCGCGGCGTCCCGGTCGACATCGTCACCGACCAGACCTCCGCCCACGACCCGCTGTCCTACCTGCCCGAGGGGGTGGACCTGGCCGACTGGCATGACTACGCGGACAAGAAACCCGCTGAGTTCACCGAACGGGCGCGGCAGTCTATGGCCGCCCACGTGGCCGCCATGGTCGGCTTCCTCGACGCCGGGGCCGAGGTCTTCGACTACGGCAACTCGATCAGGGACGAGGCCCGGATGGGCGGTTTCGACCGGGCGTTCGCGTTCCCCGGCTTCGTGCCGGCCTACATCCGGCCACTGTTCGCCGAGGGCAAGGGGCCGTTCCGGTGGGCCGCGCTGTCAGGCGACCCGGCCGACATCCGCGCCACCGACGAGGCGGTGCTGACGCTGTTCCCCGACAACGACCACCTGGCCAAGTGGATCCGGGCGGCCCAGGAGCGGGTCGAGTTCCAGGGCCTGCCCGCGCGGATCTGCTGGCTCGGCTACGGCGAGCGGGACACCGCAGGCCTGGCGTTCAACGACCTCGTCGCCGCGGGCGAGGTCCGGGCGCCAGTCGTCATCGGCCGCGACCACCTCGACGCCGGCTCGGTCGCCTCCCCCTACCGGGAGACCGAGTCGATGGCCGACGGGTCGGACGCGATCGCCGACTGGCCGCTGCTGAACGCGCTGTCCTCGACCGCCTCCGGCGCGACCTGGGTCTCGTTCCACCACGGGGGCGGGGTGGGCATTGGCCGGTCACTGCACGCGGGTCAGGTCTGCGTGGCCGACGGGACGCCGCTCGCGGCGGCCAAGATCGCCCGGGTGCTGTCCAACGACCCCGGCCTCGGGGTCCTGCGGCACATCGACTCGGGCGACGCGCCGCACGGGCAGGAGACGCTGAACGCGCACCCGGAGGGGGGCGTCCGGCTCCCCTTCTAGGCTCCTGCCGTCCTGGTCCGCGGCCGCCCTAGTCCGCCTCCGCCCGGGTGACCCGCAGGCCAAGCGAGGCGAACTGGTCGTAGGGCTGGTGGTAGCCGCGCTCGATGTGGTGCACGCCGTGCAGCACCGAGGGCCGGTCGGCGACGGCGGCCGCCAGCACGGCCGAGAACCCGGCCCGCACGTCCGGCAGCTCGACTTCGGCCCCGCGCAGCTTCGACACGCCCCGGATGACGGCCGAGTGCAGCGCGTTGCCGTCGGCGAAGCGGCAGGCGGGGCCGCCCAGGCAGGCGGCGAAGACCTCGATCTCGCAGCCCATCTTCTGCAGCGCCGGCACGTACACCAGGCGGTTCTCGAACACCGTCTCGTGCAGCACCGACATCCCGCCCGCCTGAGTGAACAGCACCATCAGGGGCTGCTGCCAGTCGGTCATGAACCCCGGGTGGGTGTCAGTGTGGACCGCGGCCGGCTCCAGCCCGCGCGGCGCCGAGGCGGTGATCCACTCGTCGGTGATGTCGAACTGGCAGCCCATCCGGCCCAGCGTGGTGATCGCGGTGACCAGCCGGTCCTGGGGGCAGCCGTGCACCCGCACCTCACCCCCGGTGATCAGGCCGGCGACCAGGTAGGAAAACGCTTCCAGGCGGTCGCCCGCGAGCCGGGTGGTGGCGGGCTTGAGCGCGGGCACCCCCTCGATGATGATCCGCCGGTCGGGACTCAGCTCGATGTGCGCGCCCATCCGCTGCAGGAACAGGGCCAGCTCGACCACCTCGGGCTCGGTCGCCGCGTTGCGCAGCACCGTCTTGCCCTCGGCCAGGACCGCCGACAGCAGCACCGTCTCGGTCGCGCCGACGCTCGGGTAGGGCAGCGTGATCCGGGCGCCGTGCAGCCGGGACGCCTTGGCGGTGATCCCGGTCGGCCCGAACTCGACCTCGGCCCCCAGCGACCGCAGCGCCTCGACGTGGAAGTCGACCGGCCGCCGCCCGATCGGGTCGCCCCCGACCAGCGGCACGAACGCCTCGCCGGTCAGGTGCAGCAGCGGGCCGGCCATGAGGATGGGGATCCGGTTGAGACCGGTGAACGCCTCCGGCACCCGCGGCCAGACCTCGGCCCCGGGGCCCACGGTGATCTCCCCGTCAGCGCGCTCCACCCGGAAGCCGACCGACTCCAGCATCGCCGCGGTGATATCCACGTCCCCGACCTGCGGGGCATTGCGGATCACGCTCGGCCCGCCGCCGAGCATGGCGGCGACCATGTGCTTGGTCACGGCGTTCTTGGAGCCGCGGACGACGATATCGCCCCGCAGCGGACCGGATGGCTCGACTACCCACGTTTGAGTCACGCCGATCACCATATGTGCCGTCGGCCGCACTGGCCCCGGGTTTGCGCGAACGTGGCGCTGAGGGCTCAGGGCGGCGCTGAAGGGTCAGGTGGTGCTGCCCGCGGCCGGCGTGGCGGCGGGTGCGGCCGGGTGCGGGCCGGCCGCTTCGCCTGGCTCAGGCGCCGGGGTCGCGGCCGGGCGGGCGTCCCGCCACTGGCCGGGCCGGCCGGCCGCCCGGTGGGTGACCAGCGCGGCCGCCGCCACGAGGGCGGTGGCGACGGCGAGGGGGACGACGGCGCCCGCGTTCAGCACCAGCCAGGCTCCGGCCACCCCGCCCGCCAGCATCGCCGCGATCACCAGGACCCGGCGGGCGACGGTGACCCGGCTGCGGCGACCGGACCGCAGGTCGCTCGCCAGCCCGGTCAGCGTCATCGTCAGCACCGTGGTGGTCAGGTCGGGCACCGCAAGGCTGCGCGCGACCGAGTTCTGGATGCCCATGGCGACGGCAAGCACGGCCGACAGCGCGTCCGCCGCGGCCGGCCCGACGGGGACCGTCCCGGCCGCCAGGTGCACGGTGCCGTGGACCCCGCCCGCGCCGCCCGCCGTCAGTGCGATCACCACGGACAGGGCCAGCAGGACGAGCTCGGCGGCGGTGGCGGCCCGCAGGTGCAGCGCCCGGTCGTGGCCGAGCCGGGTGGTCAGCCGGCCGCCCGCCGCCGCCCCGGCCAGGAACCCGGCCAGGGCGAACAGCGAGGCGCCGAGGGAGAAGCCCGGCGCCCCGGTGATGGCGAACCCGGCGAAGACCACGTTGCCGGTCATGTTGGCGACGAAGACCCGGCCCAGCGCGAGGATCGAGACCGCGTCGACCAGCCCGGTAACCAGCGTCAGGGTCAGCAGCAGCTCCGGCAGCGGACCCCAGCCGCCGGGCTGTCCCCCGCGCCACAGGCGCTCCGGGCGCAGGCGGCCTATGTTCGGGCGGCCTGGGTTCGGGCGGCCTGGGTTCGGGCGGCCTGGGAGCGGGGGGGCCTGCGCGCGCGGCGCGGTCAGCTCGTTCGTCATGGCTCCTCCTTGGGGGCCGGACGGGGTGCCGCCCCGGTGGCGGTCCCGGCCCTCAGGTCCAGTCTGGGCCGCGGACTACCGATCGGTCCAACAGAACTTATCGCTGATAGTGATCGGTTCTGCTTATGGAAGGCTCGTCGGCCCGGCGGCCGAGCAGGTCAATGAACTCCCGCGCGGCGACCGACAGGCGGGGCGCGTCGAACACCAGCGTGACCGGGTGCACCGCCAGCGGGTCGGTCAGCCCGAGGACCGCATACCGCTCCCCCCGGCCTGCCGCCGCCGGCTCCGCCGCGGTGACCGCGAGGGTCCGCGGCACGATGGTGACACCCAGCCCGAGCGCCGCGAACTCCAGCATGTCCGCCGCCTGGGCCAGCTCGATCCCGGCGGGCGCCGTCACCCCGGCCCGGACGAGGGCCGCGTCCACGTGCCGCCGCAGCCCGGTCCCGGGGGCGAACTGGATCAGCGGGCCCCGGGCGACCAGCCCGGCCACCGCGACCGGCCCCGTCAGCCCGTCCGCGAGCGAGCCAGACGCCACTCCGACCAGTGGGTCGACCGCCAGCGGGCGGCTGTCGAGGCCGTCCGGCAGCTCGTCCGGCCCGACCCCGACGACCGCCAGGTCGAGGGCCCCGGTGCGGACCCCGTCGACCATCTCGGCCGACGTCTGGTTCACCACGCGCAGCTCGATGCCCGGGTGGCCGCGGTAGAACTCGCCCACCACCTGGGCCAGGTCGACCCCGCTGGCGCTGGTCTGGATGAACCCGATGGTCAGGCGGCCCTTTTCCAGCCCGAGGTAGGAGCGCATCTCGGCCCGCGCCCAGGCCTCGTCGGTGACCAGCCGGCGGGCGTGCGGCAGCAGCACCTGCCCGGCCGGGGTGAGCTCGGCCCCGCGCTTGCCCCGGGTAAACAGCGGCGCCCCGGCCTCGCGCTCCAGGCGCCCGATCTGCTGGCTGAGCGCGGACTGGGCGACGAAGCAGGCCTGCGCCGCCTTGGTGAAGTTGCGCAGCTCGGCCACGGCGATGAAATAGCGCAGGTGACGGATCTCCACCAGCGAAGGATAGCGGGGCACCGATCGGTGAGGCAGATCGGCCGCCACCAGCCGGCCTGACGCCCGTTGCTGTTATCAGCCTTGCGGTGCGCGCCGGCGTGTGCGCCGCCACCAGGCGCGGCGAAGGCGGGCGGACCGGGCCGCGCCGTCGTCGGCCGGCGCCTGGCGCTCGGCCCGCTGCTGGGCGGCGCGGGCGGCCGAGGCCGCGCGCCAGCGGGACACCAGGTCGTCGGCGTTCACCAGGCGCACGTGCACGGGCGGGCCAATGGGGATCCGGCGCCACTCCACGATCCGCCGGTTGAGGTCGGCGGCGGCCGCGCGCACCTCGTCCTCGGAGCGGAATTCGCCGGCGGTCTCCGCCAGCCGCTCGATCTCCCGCCGCAGCCGCAGCGGGGTCGGGAGCATATCCTCGGCCGGGACGCCCTCGCGCTGGGCGTAGTCCCGCATCCAGGCCTGACCGTAGTCGCCGTCAGCAGCGCCCGGCCGCAGATTCAGCGGCTTGCCCGCCCCCGGCAGGTTGTCGAACACGCCGCGCCGCTCGGCCTCCGCAACCTGCTGGTCGATCCAGGTATTGAACTTCATCTGCGGCGGTTTGCGCTCTGTCATCCGTTTCAGGATAACGCGCGCGGCCGCTTTGGCCGGGCGACGGGGAAGGCGCCAGGCGGGTGGGCACCAGGGACCTGGTGCCCACCCGTCTGGTTAGCGGCGGTGGTGGCCGTGACCCAGGCTGGTTGCGGCTACGACGTCGGTCGACTGGATCTGGCCGAGGAAGAAGGACTGCGAGGCCAGCTCCCACAGGTACTCACCGCAGGGGATGACGTACACGTAATTCGCGGTGGTTGTTCCCACCTGGCTGCTGCTAGTGAACGAGAGCCGGAACCTTGCGGTCGTGCCGTGCCCGTAGCCGAAGACAGTCTCGTCGGTGGTGTTGGTGGTCCCGTCGACCACGCGCACCATGACCCCCCTGACGCACCCGCTCAGGCCGATCTTCAACGTCACGCTGCCGGGCTCATAGACAGTGGCCTTGCTCCAGTTCACGCTGGCACTCACCGGGATGGTATCGGGAGGCCCCCCAAGTCCGGCGGAGGCGCTGGCCGGCCCGCTGAGCGCAACCGACAGGCCGGCAGCGGTGAGCGCGGCCGAGGCGGCGGCAACAGCAGTCATCTTATTTCTGCGCATGGCAGTTCCCCCGTGTACTGGATGCAATGAGACGGTTAAGTAATCCGGCAGTCACCGTGTGTAATGATGACTTGGCGGCCAGCATAGGGGGCCTGCCAGCCTGCCCGACAGGCGGGTGAGTTAAAGCGTCGTCAATACGCGCCTGCTTCGTGGCAACGGTTAGCCGGCCGTCACCGTGCCCGCCGGGTGGCGCCGGCCGCCCCCGTCGCCTGCGTAGCTGACCGGGCACCCCAGTGCAGCACGCGCTAGGAAGTGCGGCCGCGCCGGGACCTTGCGGCTGACCGCCGTCCAGGCTTGTCCCCGGCTCCCCGGCTCCCCGGGTCAGGGCACCAGCTTGACTGCGCTGGCCCAGTCGAGTCCGAGCGGTCCCTGCAGGGTCATGTGCAGCAGCTGGAACGCCTCCAGCTCCCGCGCCCGGCGCAGCGGGCCGGTGTCGACCGGCCGCATGCCGCCGTCCCGGACGAGCGTCGCGACCTGCTCCTTGGCGTGCTCGTCGTCCCCGGCCAGGAACACGTCGACCGGCAGGCCGCCGACCCAGCCCGCCACCAGGGCCGAGGCGAACGTGGTGTTGAACGCCTTGACCACCCGGGCGGCCGGGCTGGCGGCCGCGATCTCCTCCGCGGCCGACATGCCCGGGCTGGTGAGCAGGGAGTCGAAGGTGGAGAAGTCGACCGGGTTGCAGGTATCGACCACCGTCACCCCGGCCAGTGCCGCCCCCTGGTCGCGGACCACGATCCGGCCCTCGGGGTAGGGCAGCGCCAGCACCACGACGTCGGCGCCGGCGATGGCCACCCCCACCGTCTCAGCTACGCTCAGTGACGACGACAAGCCATTACCGACCGTGGCCATGCTGCCGCGCGCGACCAGGCCGGCCGCCAGCGCGTCCGCCTTACCGGGCACGCTGTCGGTGATCCGGAGCCGGTGGCCGCCCGCCAGAGTCCTGACCGCCACGCCTTCCGCGAGCTGGCCAGCCCCCACGATGGTCACAATCATCAATCCCCCCCAGTGTCATCACTGTACCCAGGGGAACCACGGGCCAAGATCCTTTTCGATTACGGATAGTAACAATCTTGGTCGCCGTCTGGCCCGGCGCGCTCGCGCAAACCGGGTCATTCGGTCCGCCCGGGAGTGCGCCGGTGACAGGATAGGCAGGTGCAAATTCTTGTCCTGGGCGGCACCCGGTTCGCTGGGCGCGCCATCGTGGAGGCCGCGCTCGGGCGCGGTGACACCGTCACGCTGTTCAACCGCGGGCAATCGAATCCCGGGCTGTTCCCCGGCGTGGAAACCGTCACCGGCGACCGCACCAGGGACCTGTCCGCGCTCGGCGGGCGCGAGTTCGACGCGGTCGTCGACGTCGCCTGCTACGAGCCGGGCACGGCCCGGCTGTCGGCCCAGGCGTTCGCCGGCCGGACCGGACGGTACGTGTTCGTCTCGACCGTCTCGGTCTACGCCAGCCAGGCCACCACCGAGGCCCAGCTCGAGGACGCGCCGGTGGCCGTGCTCAAGCCGGGCGCGACCGACTTCGCCGAGAACTACGGCGCCAACAAGGCGCTGTGCGAGGACATCATCCGCGACATCTACGGGGACCGGGCCCTGATCGGGCGGCCCGGGCTGATCACCGGCCCGCACGACCCGACCGACCGCTTCCCCTACTGGCCGCGGCGGATCGCGCGGGGCGGGCGGGTGCTGGCCCCGGGCGACCCGGGCGACCTGACCCAGGTCATCGACGTCCGTGACCTGGCCGCGTTCCTGCTCGACGGCATCCACCGGGACCGTGGCGGCGTGTTCAACCTCACCGGCGCCGCGCGCCCGTTCGGCATCCTGCTCGACCTGTGCCGGACGGCGACCTACAGCGACGCCGACCTGACCTGGGTCCCGACCAGCGAGCTGGTGGCGGCCGGGGTCGACCCGGGGATGGGCATCCCGCTGTGGGTCGGCGAGCCCGGCTACGAGGCGTTCAACAACGTCGACTCCTCACGGGCGGTCGGGTCCGGGCTGTCTTGCCGGGCGATCACCGAGACGATCCGCGACACCCTCGCCTGGGACCTGGGGCGGGGCGGACCCGGTCAGCCGGGGCTCGACCCGGCCGAAGAGCAGCGGCTGCTGGCCGCGTTCGCGGGCTGACCCGGCTGACCAACAAGGTGGCCGGGCGGCCGGAGCGCCCGGGCGTGCGCGGCGATCGGGCCGGACGTCAGGCGGGCACGAACGCGGTGACCGCATCCGCCAGCGCGGCCGGGTTATCGACCGGGACCCAGGTCCGCGCACCCGGTACCGGGACGAGCGTGGCGTCCGGGAAGGCGCCCGCCAGCCGGCGCGCCTGCGCCAGCGGGAAGAAGCGGCACTCCTCGCCCCAGACCAGCAGCACCGGCCGGGTGAACGCGGGGATCGCAGGGGCGGCGTCAAGCATGAGCCTCGGCCGGAACCCGGCCATCGCCGCGGCCAGGTCGCCCGCGATCCTCCGGTCGCGCACGGACGGCCCGAAGAAGGACGCCACCCGGGCCGGGTCGAGGCCGGCCGCCGTGACCGAGGCGATACCGCGCCCGCCGGCCGAGCGCAGGGTCAGCCGCGCGCTCAGCCTCAGCGCTGCGCGGGCGAGCCAGGGGGCCGCGCGGGCGACCGTCGAGGCCGGCTTGAGCGAGTCGGGCGGGAACTGGTCGTAGCTCTCGCAGTTGGTCAGCACCAGCCGGCCGATCCGGTCGAGGGCCGGGTGGCCGCTGGCGAGGGCGAGCAGCAGCAGGCCGCCCGCGGTGTCGTTGACGACCACGGTGGCGTCGCGGACGCCGAGACCCTCCAGGCAGTCGGGCAGCAACCGGGCGAGCGAGGAGGCAGAGCGGTCGGCCCCGGGGAGCAGCGGCCACGGGTGCGCGCCCAGCGGCAGGTCGACGGTGACGCAGCGGTAGCGGCCGGCCAGCACGGTGACGACGTCCCGCCACAGGTCGCCGTTGGCGAGTGCGCCAGCGAAGAACACGAGGACTGGCCCCTGGCCCGCAGACCGGTACGCGAGCGAGCCGAGCCGGGTCTCCAGCTTTTCGGATTCCATAAGTATTAAAGATACTGATGGTATGTCAAACGAGCAAGGGCCGTCAGGGCAGGGGGAAACGCGGGTCAGGCCGGGAGTCAGCGGCCTCGGGCACGGGCAGGCCAGGAGGCGCGGCCCGGTTCAGTCGCCCTTGCCCGGCGCGAGCCCGCGCAGCATCGCCTCCAGCGCCGGACCGAGCGTGGCCCGGGTCGCGTCGGGGTCATCGGAGCGGGCGATGATGAGGCCGCCCTGCAGCATCAGTCCGGCCAGCAGGTGCGCCAGCACGCCGGGGTCGAGGTCGATGACCTGGCCGCGGGCGACTGCGTTGGCGATGAACAGCCGGGCGGCGATGAAGCCGGGCTGCTGCTCGGCGGGTCCTTCCGGCTCCAGTCCGAGCAAGGCGGGGCCGTCGATCAGGGTGATCCGGCGGATTTCCTCATCCAGCGCTACGTCGAGGTAGCCGTTGGCGGCGGCGATCATCTGGTCCAGCGGCGACTGCCCGGGGCTGACGGCGGCGGCCGCCCGGGCCTGCGCCTCCGCCTCCACCTCGGTGTGCACCGCCCGGAAGAGCGCCTCCTTGCCCGCGAAGTGGTGGTAGACGGCCCCCTTGGTGACTCGCGCGGCGGACGCGATCTCATCCAGCGAGGCCTGGGCGTAGCCCTTGCGGCCGAAGACCCGGCGGGCCGCGTCGAGCACCGCCCGGCGGGTCGCCTCGGCGTGCTGCGAGCGGAGCGTGCCGGCCGGCTCGCTCCCGCTCCCGGTCCCTGCGGTGCGCGGCATCCCGCCAGTATGCCAGCGGTCCGGTCGGCCGCCGCCGGTCGGCCGCCGCCTGACAGGCGGCACCCGGTATGGCGCCGCCAGCCCGGCTGGCGCGCGCGGCCGGCCGTCCGGCCGGGTTACCCGGGCAGCACCAGGCGTTCAAGCAGCGGCCGGTACCAGGCGATGCCGGGGACGTCGGCCGCCGGGTCCTTGGCGGCGTCGTCCCAGCGGCGGACCGCGGCCGCGCCGCCCGCGTAGGGGCCGGCCGCGAACGCCGACGCCTCGGCCTCGCTCATCGGGCCGCCCTGCAGGGACAGCGTGTACAGGGAAGCGGGCGACAGCCGCGCCAGGTAGCCGGGCTCGGTCGCGCACAGGTAGCGCTTGGCCGCCACGTGCAGCCGGACCGGCTCGGTCACCTCCGGGCCGAACCAGCGGGCGAGCCAGGCGGCACCGCGCTCACCGTGGTCGTTGTCGTTCCCGGCCATCAGCTCGCGGCCGCTCAGCTCGGTCTCGTCGTCCTCCGGGTCGTCGCCGCGCAGGTGGCCCACGTCGTGCAGCAGGGCGGCGGCGGTCAGTGCGGCCGGCGCCCCCGCCGCGTGCGCCAGCGCGGCCGCCTGGAGCAGGTGCGCGCCCAGGGTGACCGGCTCGCCCAGGTAGTCGGCGGCCCCCTCGGCCGCGAACAGTCCGGTGATCCGGTCCACCGGTGACATCATCGCCGGCATGCGGCCGCCTCCCAGCTGCTGACAGCTCCAGCCGCGATGCTAACGGCTGAAGGTGAACGGGACGCCTGCGCCCTGATAACCGCCGGGCGGACCCCGGCTACATCGCCTCGGCCGTCAGGGTGACCGAGCGCAGCCGGTTCTCCAGGCCGGGCGCCTGGTGGACGACGATGAGCTCGTCCGCCCCGGTCTTCTTGAAGAATCCCTCGAGGTAGTCGGCGACCTCGCGCGGGGTGCCGACGGCGGAGTAGGTCAGCATGTGGTCGACGTGCGCCGCCGCCCCGCCCCGCAGCAGCTGGTCGGCCTGCTCGTCGCTGATGTCGGCGGGCGACCGGCCGGCCTGGCGGGCGAACAGGCTCGCCGCCCGCGCCCGGCGGACGCGCTGGAACTGCTCCCGGGCGTCCTCGGCGGTGTCGGAGGCGGTCACGTTGACCCCGGCGATCACGTACGGCTCGGCCAGCTGGGGTGACGGCTTGAACTCGGAGCGGTAGGCGGCCAGCGCGTGCTCCAGCTCATCCGGCGCGAAGTGCGACGCGAACGCGTACGGCAGCCCGTACATGCCCGCCAGCTGCGCGCCGAACAGCGACGAGCCGAGGATGTAGAGGGGGACGTGCGATCCTTGGCCCGGGACGGCGCTGACGCCCGGCACCTTGCTCTCGTCCGACAGGAACGCCTGCAGCTCGAGCACGTCGCGGGGGAACTCCTCGGCCGCCCGCGGGTCCCGCCGCAGTGCGTAGGTGGTGTTCCGGTCCGACCCCGGGGCGCGGCCCAGGCCCAGGTCGATGCGGCCGGGATACATCGCCTCGAGCGTGCCGAACTGCTCCGCGATCACCAGCGGCGAGTGGTTCGGCAGCATGATGCCGCCCGAACCGAGCCTGATCGACGACGTCTGCGCGCCCACGTGCGCGATCAGCACGCTCGTGGCGGACGACGCGATCGACGCCATGTTGTGATGCTCGGCATACCACACGCGGTGGTACCCGAGCTCCTCGGCGCGCTGCGCGAGGGCGACGCTGGCGGCGAAACTGTCGTGCGCGGTGTGACCGCGGCCGATCGGCGCCAGGTCCAGGATTGACAAACGGGCATGCATCTCGGTGATCACCTCTCCCGCCCCAATCCAACACCGTGGCGCGGTCTGGTATGCCGCCGGCGCACCAGTCAGTGCGCCGGCGCAGCACCGCCAGGGCCGACAGCAGGCCGTCGATGTCGGCGTAACAGCCCTGCAGGTGGCGCTCGGCCGGGCCGGCCGCGGCGCCGCCCGGCTTCCCGGCCGGGGCGGGGGCGTCCCTGAAGGCGGTGCGGGCGTGCAGCACCCGGGTGTTGTCGAAGACCAGGCAGTCGCCCGGGGCCAGCCGCAGCGTCAGGGTGAACTCCGGGCGGGCCAGCAGGCCGGTCCAGGTGCGGTAGGCGGCGTAGGCGGCCTCGGTCACCATGGCCGGCTGCCGCAGCGGCTGGAGCGAGCGGTTGTTGAGCCGGACGGCGGTAATCCGCCCGGCCGGGGTGAGCGAGATCAGCGGCTGGCGCGCCCGCAGCTCGGTCTCCCCGTCGGAGTACGCGAACGGCCAGCTGACGGTGGTGAGCAGCCGGAACGCGGCCGGATCGGCCGCCCGCAGCGCCGCTGCGGCGGCGAAGCCGTCGACGAGGCCGGTGTCGCCGCCGAGGTCGGCGTCACGCAGGCAGTGCAGCAGCTGCAGGGTCGGCACCGGGTCGCGGTAGGGGTTGTCGGTGTGCGGCGGGATCGCCCGGCTGGTGAACGCGAGGTTGGCGGGAGCGGCCGTGACCCGGACGTCGAACAGCCGCCCGTAGTTCGTCTCGCGCACGTAGCCGAACGTCCCGGCGACCCGCAGCACCGTGCCGGGCTCGGCGGGTACACCTGTCAGCAGGGCGAAGCCGCGGGTGGCGACCGCGTCCAGGCAGGCGGCCCGGACCGCGTCGTCGGCCAGGTAGCCGGCCCAGGCCGCGCCGGGCAGGTCGCCCGGGCGCAGGTCGGCCGCCCGCCACAGCCGCTTTCCGTCCTCGGTCCGCGGGTCCTGGTCCAGGTCAGGCCCGGGGCCCGGGCTGGGGAGGCCCTGGCTGGTGAGGTCCGAGACGGGGAGGTCAGGGTCCGGCGCGGCCGCGCCACCGCCACCGCCACTGGGCAGGCTGGCCTGGCCACCCCGCCCGGCGATCCCGGCCAGGCCAGACAGCCAGGCCGACCGCCCTGGGCTGGCCGCCGCCGCGGCCAGCGCGGGTGCGGCCGGGGGCAGGGCGTGCGCCGCCAGCCAGGCGCGGCTGAAGGTGCCCCGGTGGCCCTCGGGGGCGAACAGCACCGTGACCGCGTCCGGGTCCTGGGCGGTGACGGTTACCCCGCACTCGTTCGGGATGCTGGTGATCTCGACGAGGCGCTGGCCGGTGACCGGGTCGCGGCAGTCGGGGCAGGGGCAGTTATGCCGCAGCCAGACCGCGGGAAAGCCGAGCGCGTACCCGGTCACCAGCACCTCCCTCAGCTCGCGCGCGCCGCCACCAGCACCGGCGCGGGCGGCAGGCCGATCTCGACGGCGGTGCCTGGCACCATGTCGGCCGCGGAGGTGGTCGCCACGTCCACGACCACCTCCGTGTCCCCCGACAGCCGGACCGTGAGCCGGGTGACAGCGCCGAGGAACGTCCGCACGGTGACGATGCCGTTGCCCGCCTCCGACGGCGCCACGGTCAGGTTCTCCGGGCGGACGAGGGCGTCGACCGGGCCGTCGACCTGGGCGCCAGGCTGGACCGGCACGGTGACCCCGATGACCGAGGCGGTGGCGCCGCCGCCGGTCAGCTCGGCCGGCAGCCGGTTCATGGTGCCGACGAACTCGGCCACGAACGCGGTCGCCGGGCGGGCGTAGAGCTCGTCCGGGCTGGCGACCTGCTCGAGCCTGCCGGCTCGCATGACGCCCACCCGGTCCGACATCGACAGCGCCTCCTCCTGGTCGTGGGTGACGAACAGGGTGGTGGTGCCGAGCCGCTGCTGCAGGTTGCGGATCTGCTCGCGCAGCTGCAGCCGGACCTTGGCGTCGAGGGCGGACAGCGGCTCGTCAAGCAGCAGCACCCGCGGCTCGATGGCCAGGGCGCGGGCGAGGGCGACGCGCTGCTGCTGGCCCCCGGACAGCTGGTGCGGGAACTGCTTCGCCTGGGGGCCCAGGCCGACCATGTCCAGCAGTTCGGCGGCCTGCTTGCGCCGCCCGGCGGTGCCCACCTTCCGCATCCGCAAGCCGAACGCCACGTTGTCGAGCGCGCTCATGTTGGGGAACAGCGAGTAGGACTGGAACACCATGCCCATGTCCCGCTTGCTGGCCGGGACACCGGACACGTCGCGGCCGTCGATCAGGACCTCACCGGAGTCGGCGAACTCGAACCCGCCGACGATCCGCAGCGCGGTCGTCTTGCCGCAGCCGGACGGGCCGAGCAGGGCGACCAGCTCGCCGGGGGCGATGTCCAGGGACATCTCATCCAGAGCCCGGGTCGCGCCGAAGGTACGGGTGAGGCCGCGCAGCGACACACTGGTGCCGTTCCTGGCCCCGCTGGCGGTTCCGGCCCCCGCGGTCCCCGCCGCGCCGGCCTGCGCGGCTGGGCTGGCGGTGGTTTCGTTGGCGGTCATCAGTTTCCAATCGTCTCGCGGGGGGCCACGGAGAACAGCGTCACCTCGCCGCCGCCGCTGCGGCGGGACTGGCGGGTAGCGATGACCGTGATCAGCATCAGGAAGAGCCAGGTCACGACCAGGGCGAAGATCGAGGCGGCGACCGAGATCTGCGCGTTCTCCTGGTCGAACAGCACGATCCAGACCGGGAACGTGGTCTGCAGGTCGAGGCTGGCCATGGTGAACTCGCCGAGGACGAGCGCAACGATCAAGATGGTGGACGACAGCAGCGCCGTCCGCAGGTTCGGCAGCAGCACCCGCCACATCGTGGTGAACATCCCGGCCCCGAGCGACCCGGACGCCTCGGTCAGCGTCTTGACGTCGATTGAGCGCAGGCCCGCGTCAAGGGCGCGGTAGGCGAACGGCATCGCCAGGACCACGTACTCGATGGCGAGCAGCCACACGCTGGACCGCAGCGACAGCGGCATCACCTGCAGCACGCCAACGATCAGGACGACCGGCGGGATGACGATCGGCAAGATCGTGATCGTCTCCAGCAGCCGGCGCAACCCCGGCAGCCGCAGGTGCACGTAGACCGTGGTCGGGATCATCAGCAGCATGGTGATGGCCCAGGTCACCACGGCCAGCTTGACTGACAGCCACAACGCCGAGCCGAACCCGGCCTGGGTGACCACCGAGCCGAACGCGTGGAGTCCGGCGAACCGGATCGCCGCGTACAGCGGGAGCAGGAAGTAGACCGCGGCGACGAGCAGGATCGCCCACCGCCAGGCCGGGAAGGCGCGCCGCGGGCCGGCGGCGGCCGTCGCCGGGGCGGGGGCCGGAGCCGTCTGGGTCGCTACCGCAGCCATTTCGCCGACCTCCGCTGGAAGAGCACGTAGGCGATCATCAGGACCGCGATGATGACGACCATGCCGAGCGCCAGCGCGTCGCCGACGTTCTGCTGGCCGGCGATCACGTTCCCGTTCAGGAAGGTGCCGATCTGAATCGAGGTCAGCGGGATCGTCCCGGTGGTCAGCGCCTCCGCGGTCGCGTAGGCGGCGAGGGCCGAGCCGAACAGCAGCATCAGGCAGGACATGAAGGACGGCAGCAGCACCGGGCCGCCGACGAACCGCCAGTACTGCCACGACCGCGCGCCCAGGTTCTGCGCCGCTTCCCGCCACGCCGGGCGGAGTCCTTCCAGGGCCGGCAGGATCATCAGCACCATCAGCGGGATCTGGAAGTACATGTAGACCAGGGCGACGCCGGACAAGGCGTAGAGGCTGAAGCCCATGTTGTAGATGTTCAGCCCGATGGCGCTGAGCCAGCCGGTGACCAGTGCGGACGACCCGAACGAGGCGATGAACAAGAACGCCAGCGGGACGCCGCCGAAGTTGGCGAACACGCCCGACGCGGTGATCACCACCTGGCGCAGCCAGGCCGCGCCGCGGCCCCGCGCGGTGGAGATCGCGTAGGCCAGCAGCAGGCCGAAGACACCCGGGATGACCGAGGCGATCAGCGACAGGAGCAGCGACTGCTCGAACCCGTGCAGGAAGGAGCCGTGAACCGCGATGTCCACGTTGGACCAGGTGAACTGGTTGGTGTTCTCGGTCAGGAAAGCGTCCTTGACGATCCAGACCATCGGCAGGAGCAGGAAGACCGCGATGTAGGCGAGGAACGGGACGACGCGCGCGTAGCGGGCCGCGATGCGCGCCGGCTTGGGCAAGCGGCGCAGCGGAGACGGGAAGCGGCGGACCCCGGGGTCCGTGGCGGACCCCGGGGTCGTGACCGTGTCGGTCATGTCAGCCATGTCAGCCGGAGACGGACGGCCACTGCTGGGCGACGATACTTTCCGCGGTGGTGTTCTGCGCGGTGGTGGGCAGGGACAGCGCACCGCTGCCCGGCACGGACGGCAGCGCCGCCTGGGCGATCTTGTTGATGGTGCCGGCCGAGATCAGCGACTGCATCTCGATCGGGCGGGCGGCACCCTCGAGCCAGAGGTTCTGGCCGGTGGTGGAGTACAGGTACTCCTCCCACAGCCGGGCCGCGGCCGGGTCGGCGGCGTACTTGCTGACCGCCTGGTAGTAGTAGCCCGCGTACTGGGCGTCGGTCGGGATGACGATCTTGAAGTTCTTGTCGACCGGGGTGACCTCGGACGCCAGCAGGTAGTCCCACCAGATCAGGATCGGGGTCTGCCCGGACTGCACCGTGGCGGGAGTGCCCTCGACCGGCACGAAGTTGCCGGCCTGCTTCAGGCTCTTGAAGTAGCTGACGCCGGGGGCGATGTTGGACAGCGAGCCGCCGTTGGCCAGGGCCGCCGCGTAGACGGCGGCGAACGCGGACCCGGTCTGGGTCGGGTTGCCGTCGATCGCGACCTGGTTCTTGTAGACCGGGTTGAGCAGCGACTTGAACGAGGTCGGGGGCGTCTTCACCTTGGTGGTGTCGTACCCGATGGCCACGTAGCCGCCGTAGTCCGCGTAGTAGTCGCCGTTGGCGGCCTTGGCCGCGGCCGGGATGTTGCTCCAGGTCGCGACCTCGTACGGGGCCCAGTCGCCGTCAGTCTCGCCGGTGACGGCGAACGAGCCGCCGACGTCCACCACGTCAGGGGCAGTGCTCTGGCCCTTGAGCTGCTTGATCGCGTTCAGCTCGTCCTGGCTGGAGCCTTCCGGGTTCTCGTCGTTGATCTTGATGCCGTACTTGGCGGTGAATTCCTTCATGATGTTGCCGTAGTTGGCCCAGTTGGACGGCAACGTGATGACGTTGAGGTGGCCTTCCTTCTCGGCCGCCGCGACCAGGGCGCTCATGCCGCCCCCCGCGGCGGCCGAGGTGGCCGTGGCCCAGTTGCCCGAGCTGCTGGCGGTGCCGCTGCTCGCCGTGCCCGCCGCGGCGGCGCTGCTCGTGGAGCCCGAGCTGCTGCAGCCGGCAGCGAGCAGAATCGACCCGATCGTGGCGGCAGCCGCCACGATCGTCTTTGATGCGCGCAAAATGAAACCCTCCCATGCCGCCCCCAGGGAGCGGGGGCACGCTTTGGCATCTTGGCTAGACAAGTCGCATCTTGGCTAAGCAGGTTGAACGGGAGGTTGCGGCTTGGTGGCGGCGAGCCGTCCGTCACGTCGCGATTTATCACGAAGAGCCGGACAGGCGTCAGCTTCTCACGCGATGCTGACGCGGAAGTTACCGGCAAATGGCGGGCAGGTGGCCGGCCGTAGCCCGGGTGACGTCACCAGGCGGCGCCCGGCTCGCGCAGGCCCGCGCTCTGGCCGAGCCGGGCAAGCGGGCGAGCGGCCCGCTGGAAAAGGCACCGGGCCGCCGGCAGAGGCCCCCCAACCCCCGCCGACGGCCCGCGTGCTTGCCACCGCCCCTGTGCTTGTGGTTACTGCCTTGTACTGCCGTGACCCTTGCCGTGGTCACCGGTAGCGACTGCCTCCCCGCTGTCGCCACCGGTGACCCGGCCGGGCAGCGGACCCCCCGGCCGCTGCCCGTTCCCCCGCGACGCCGGCTCCCCAGCTGGCCTCGCTGTCGGGCCGTCCCGTCCGCTGTGGCGGAGCAGGCTGGCCCGGGTTGCCTTCTTCCGTGGCCGCGTCCTCCACGCGGCCACCGGGAAGGCCCGGTAAAGCTCTCTTCTTCTCGATCAAGACCGTCGTCAGGCCGAACGGAGGCGGCTGCCGCGGTTCCGCGCGCCGTTCCCGCCCCCCGGCTCCCCGCGTTCCGGCCGCACCGGGTCCCGGTGCTGCCGCTGGCTGTGCTCCGCCCCCGCTGGCTGTGCTCCCGCTCCCGCTCGCGCTCGCGGTACATCTGGAGCTGGCGCTCCCCCTCCGTCAGGCCGCCCCAGACGCCGTGCACCTGGTGCGTCGCCAGGGCGTACTGCAGGCACTGGCGGCGCACCCGGCAGCCGCCGCACACCGCCTTCGCCCGGGCGATCTCGCCCGCCGCCGGCCCGAGCACCGCCACCGGGAAGAACAGCTCCGGATCCGCCTCCTGACAGGCGGCCGACCGCCACCAGTCGCGCCGGTCCTCCTCCGCGGCACGCTGGGCTGCCAGCTTGGTTGCAACCATGCGCAGACCCCCGAATCACTCCTGCCCTAGACTTCCTGGTGACTCTCCGTTGCACATCGGTAACTATACCTATACGCATTACCTATGTGCAACCACGTATCACCCGTCACAAGGGCACTCTCTATAACGGGACAAAGGCTCATACGGCGGCAGGCACCCTGGTGGCGCAATCCCGTACCCGCGGGAAGATCTGCGCGTTGCGATTACGCTCCGTAAGCAGCTGGGGGCCCAGCGGAGGCCGTGAACGGTGCCTGCTGACGAGGCGGCGCGCGCCCTTGGAGCCGGCCGGTTTTACAGCGGGATGGTCGCGTCCCGGGCTTCGAGGCGGGCCTCGGCCGTAGCCGAGCGGGACAGCGCGGGCAGCAGGTTCTTGTGCCACACGAGGATGGTGAAGTTCTGGTAGCGGTAGGTGGCCGCCGGCCTGCCGAAGCTGGCGCTCACCGACTTCGCGGTGATGTCGCCCGCACAGACGACGAAGCTGGCATACGCGCCCTTGGCCTCGACCAGCTGCAGGTCGCTCTCCTCGGCGACCGGCACCACCTGACCTGCCAGGAGGGCGGCCTTCTGCACCGGCAGCACCTCCGTCTGGCCGTGCGAGTCGACGGTGACGCTTGACCCCTCCCAGTACGGGGCGAATCCTTCGCGCAGGTGATGGCGCACCAGCCAGGCGGCGAGGGCGGCGTTACGGGGGGCGCCCTGCTGAGTCGCGGCGGCCACGCCGAGCAGGACCGCGTAGGCCACCAGGCCGGCCGTCAGGAAGGCCGCCAGCAGCTTCAGCGGCACCCGCCGGCGGGCCGGGGGCCGCGCGCCGGTGACGTCCCGCCGGCCGTCGGCCAGGCGGCCGCGGGCGGCCCGCCAGCCGGCCACGAGCGGGCCGCCCAGCATTCGCCCGGTCAGCGCCGCCCCCAGCCCGAGGAGCGGGCCGATCTCGTGGGCGGAGTAGATGGCGTTGATGTGGACCTCGACCATGAAGGCGGCAAAGTTCACCATCATGCCGAGCAGCAGGACGTTGGCGACCAGGTCACCGGCCTGCCCGGGGGCCGCTGTCCCGGGGGCCGCCGTTCCGGGGGCCGCCGTTCCGGGGGCCGCTGTCCCGGGTGCCCCTGTCCCGGGGCCGGCGCCGGGTCGCGGCGCGGCCGGATCAGCCGCCACAGCGCCAGCAGGACCGCCGCGATCACCAGCGCCACGCCCAGCAGGTGCGCCGCCGCGAAGGCGACCGAGCCCGCGGTGGCGGTGCCGTTGAAATCGGCCGGGACGAAGTCGGCCCCGTACAGCGCGAGCAGGCCCCGCCCGGCCAGCCCCCAGGCCTGCGGTGTCATGTTCTGGTTGAGCGCCAGGTGGTAGGAAACCGGGCCGGGCTGGATGCCGCCCCACCGGACCAGGAGCCGGGTCGCGGCCAGGCCGGCCGGCACGGACACCGCCGCCGCGGCCGCCAGCGACAGGTCGTACCAGCCGGCCGTCCACGACCGGGCGCGGGACCACGGCCGCATCAGCCGGGCCGCCCGCAGCAGGCAGGCGAGGCACAACGGGACGGCGCCCGCCAGCTCGATGAGCTGGTCGCCGACGATGCCCCAGGCCAGCAGGACCCCCGCCGCGACCGGCACCCACCAGCGCGGGCGGACCCAGTCAAGCAGCAGCAGCAGGACCAGGATGGGCACGGCCGAGCCGACGTGATCGGGGCCGCCCAGCAGCACCTGGGTCGGGCCGGTCGGCTGCGGCACCAGGATCACCCCGCCCGCCAGCAGCGCCCGGACCACGCCCTCGGCTCCCCTCGCGCGACCCCGGGCAACGTAGGCGGCCAGCAGCACCAGCAGCGTGTAGGTGACGGCCGAGCAGATGTGCACCACTTCGGGCCGCAGCCCGGCGAAGAACGTCACCAGCACGTACTCGGGCATCTCGGTCGTGTAGAAGGTGACGTCGCTGGCCCACCAGCCGTGCAGCAGCACGTTGCCGTGCAGGATCGACTGCGCCTCCAGCACCAGCCCGGCCCCGTCGGAGGTCACCTGGGTCGCCCCGGCGATCCGCAGGTAGCAGAACGTCAGCACCGCCGCGGCCAGGATCGTGCCGCCGATCCAGGCCCACCGCTGACGGCCTGCGCCGTCCGGTCCCGCCGGCTGCGCCGCCTGGGACGCTGCGGTCTGCTCAGTCGAGGTCACGTGTCGCACGCTAACGAGTTACTTTCGGTGCGCAAACAGAATTGCCGAGACGGAGAGCTTTTTTAGCCACAAGCGAAGAATTCGTCGTCCCCGGCTGCCCGGGAATAGCCTGATACCCGCCGATTACCAACGGGGAAGCGAGCTGTTGCGCTCGCGCGGCGGCCAGACCCGGACCCGGACCCGGACGCCGACGCGGTCACGCACCGTAACGAGCCAGGGTGGTCAGACGGCGAACAGCCGGGCCGCGTTGTCGTAACAGACCGCGCGCAGCCACGCCTGCCCCAGCCCGGGCCGCTCCAGGGCTTCGAGGGCGTCGGCGTAGGTGTAGGGGATGTTGGGGAAGTCGGTGCCAAGCAGCACCCGGTCGCCGAGGTCGCGCAGCCGGGGCAGTTCGGCCGCCGGGAACCGGTCCCCCGCGTCCTCGATGAACGGCGTGAAGGCCATCGTGGTGTCGAGCAGCACCGCCGGGTACCGCTCGGCCAGGTCCAGGAACCCGGCGTACTCGGGCATGCCGAGGTGGGCGACGACCAGGCGCAGCCGCGGGTGGCGGCGGAGCAGCCGGCCGACCGGGCCGGGGCCAGTGAACCGGCCTGGCACCGGGCCAGAGCCGCAGTGCGTCACCACCGGTACGCCGGCCTCGGCCATCAGCCCCCAGGCCGCGTCAAGCAGCGGGTCGCCCGGGTCGAAGTCCCCCACTTGCAGGTGGCACTTGAACACGCGGGCGCCCTGCTCGAGGGCGCGGCGCACGTCGCCGGCGGCCGACGCCTCGGCGAAGAAGGTCGCGGTGTGCAGGCAGTCCGGCGTCCGGGCGGCGAAGCCGGCCCCCCAGTCGTTGAGCGAGCGGGCCATGCCCGGCTTGTGCGGGTAGAGCATGGCAGTGAACCGGCTGACGCCGAACGAGCGCAGCGCCGCCACCCGGGCGTTCTCGTCCTGCCGGTAGACGATGGGCCAGGGCCGGCCGATCAGCGGCCCGGCCGCGTCGAAGTAGGCTCGCACCGCCGCCAGCAGGCGCTCGGGCATGAAATGGGTGTGCACGTCGATGAGCTGGTGCAGGCCGGCCCGCTGGCGGAAGGCCTCCACCCGCTCCACCTCGGCGGCGGCGATGGCCGGGGCGCCAGTCCCGTCCCCGGCTGGCCGGGCCGCAGCGCCGTCCCCGCTCACCCGCGCGTGCCGTTTCATCGTTCCCATCATCGCACCCTGCCGCCTCGCCGGCCCCGGGCCCCGGGCGGCGCGGTATGGTCGGTTCGTGGGGTTGATCCCGTCCGCTGCCGCCATCCGGTCGTCGGCCGGCCTGCGCTGGGCCACAGGCGCGCTGGCGGTCGCCGTGCTGGCCGCCGACCAGGTCAGCAAGTCGCTGGTGCTGGCCGCAGATCCCCCGTTCGGCTCCGGCTGGGTATCGGTCCGCCTGGTCCGCAACACCGGGGCGAGCGGCGGGCTCGCGTCGGGTTACCCGGTCCTGGTGACCCTGGCCGCGCTCGCCATCACCGCGGTCGCCGCCGCCTGCGCGCTGCGCGCCCGCGGCCGGGCGACCGCACTGTCGCTGGCGGCGGTCCTCGGTGGCGCGGCCGGCAACTTGTCGGACCGGCTGTTCCGCGCGCCCGGACTAGGCCGCGGCGGGGTCGTCGACTGGATCCACTTCGGCGGCAGCGGCGGCTCGATGGACGTCGCCGACATCGCCATCCAGCTCGGCGTGCTCGGCGCGGTCATCTCCATCCTCGCCGGCGACCGGGTTCGCCGGGCCCGGGAGGACCGCCAGGCGGCCCAGCCGAGCGACGGCCGCTAGCGCGGCGGGACGGTGACGGCCGGCGAGCGGGGCCCGGCGGCCGAGGCGGCCAGGTCCGGCAGCAGGTTCTTCTTCCAGGTCAAGATCTGGAACGGACCCCAGCGGTAGGTGTCATCGGGCTGGCCGAACGCGTCGACGACTTTCGCCCGGGTCACCCTCTCGGCCGGGGAGATGACCACGAAGGTAGCGGGGGCCTGGCCCGCCGCGGGCAGTTGCACGTCGGTCTGCCACTTCTGCGGGGCGAGGTGCCCGTGCCAGCCGTCGGTCGTCACCGCGAGCACCTGGACCGCTCCCCCGGAGTCAACCGTGACGCTGGACGCCTCCCAGTACGGGGCCAGCCCGGAGCGCAAGTGGTGCCGGGTCAGCCACTGGGTCAGCCCCACATTGCGCGGCGGCGCCTGCGGGTGGGCGACGGCGATTGCGAGCAGCACCATGTAGCAGGCCAGGCCGGCCGCCAGGGCGGGCAGCAGTGCCCGCCCCAGCCGCGTCCAGGAGGCCCGCGTGCCCGCCGCCTTCCGCTGGCCGGCCAGCACGCGGGCGCGCCGCCAGGCGGCGACGGCGGGGCCGCCGAGCACCCGGCCGGCCAGCGCAGCGCCGAGTCCCAGGACCGGACCGATCTCGTGGGCGGTGTAGATGTTGGGCTTGGGCACCTCGACGAGGAACGCGGCGAAGTTCACCGCGAGCGCGAGCACCAGGAAGTCGGCGATGAGGTCGCCCGGCCGGTCAGCTGGCGGCGTCGCTCCCGGGGTGGCCTGGCGCCACGGCCGCAGCCGCCCGCCCGGCCGTACCAGCCGCCAGGCGGCGAGCACCGCCGCTGCTAGCACCACCGCGACCCCGATGAGGTGCACGAGGGCGAACGCGACCTGCCCGGCCCCGCGCGCGCCGATGTAGTCCGCGCCGAACAGGGCCAGCACGCTGCGGGCGGCCAGCGGGAGCCCGCTGATGATCTCGTGCAGCGGCAGCGTCCGGTAGCTCGGCTTGGCCGTCTGGACTCCGCCCAGGTGGACCAGGACGGCGCTGGCTGCCCGCGCGGCGAACACCGAAGCGACCGCCGCCGCTCCCAGTGACAGCTCGTACCAGGCCGTCGACCAGGCCCAGCGGACCGACCAAGGCTGGCCAGCGGCCGCGGATTCCCCCGCGCGCGGGGGCGGGACCGACTGGGCGGTGACCGGGTCCAGCTCGCGCCGCCGTGGCCACACCAGCCGGGCGGCCCGGATCAGGCAGGCCAGGGCCAGCGGGGCGGCCCCGGCCACCTCGATGAGCGGGTCGCCGACAATGCTCCAGGCCAGCAGTACCCCGGCCGCGACCGGGACCCACCAGCGTGCCCGGGCCCAGTCCAGCAGCAGCAACAGCACCAGGATGGGGACGGCCGAGCCGATGTGATCCGGGCTGCCCAGCAGCACCTGGGTCGGGCCGTCCGGCTGGGGGGCGAGGATGACCGCGCCCGCCAGCAGCGCCCGGACGACGCCTTCGGCCCCCCGCGCCCGGCCCCGGGCGACCCAGGCGGCCAGCAGCACCACCAGCGTGTAGGTGAGCGCGGAGCAGATATGGACGACCTCCGGTCGCACCCCCGAGAGCGCGGTCACCACCACGTACTCGGGCACCTCAGTGGTGTAGAAGGTCACGTCGGTCGCCCACCAGCCGTGCAGCAGGAGGTTGCCGTGCAGGACCGACTGCGCCTCGAGGACCAGGCCGGCGCCGTCGGAGTTCACCTGGGTCGCCCCGGAGACGCGAAGGTAGCAGAACATCAAGAGCACGCCGGCGAGGACTGTGCCGGCCGCCCAGGCCCACCGGCCCCGCCCCGCTGCCCGGGGCCCCTCCACCGCCGCCGGCGCGCGCGTCACCCCGCTCATCGCTCCCACCCGCCGAAGCTACCCGCGCCCCGAGGCCGCCCAAACGGAACTTAGCAAAAGGCACAGTTTGGAGATTCCACGCCAAACGGGTCACCTGGGGCGGCGCATTCGGCCCGGTCGCGAGTCCTGTCCCGTTCTAGCCGTGGCTTCGCGACCGGAAATTCGCTGTGGACGGACGTGAGGCAGTGGCGGCGCCGAGGAATCCTCACCACCTGAACCATGCCGCCGCACACGGCGGGGACCGTCGCGCTCCTCAGCCGGGCCTGCGGCCGCCGGCTGGCGACTTATCGATCTGTCGATAAGTCGATACTGCTGATCGGCCGGTGACGCGGACAATTCGCTGGTCAGGAGGTGGGCCAGGTTCGGCGGGCAGGGGGGCCGGGTAGATGGCGCGGGGGGAGGCGCCTCTACCTGCGGGGGTCAGCATGTGTACTCGAATCCTGTGGAATGACAACAAGGTCGCGGTCGTAGCGAGCCGGACGACGGACTGGCCCGAGCCGACGGAGCCGGTGCTGACGGTGTTCCCGCGCGGGACCCGCCATGACGGCGGCGTCGCCGCCGGGAAGCGGGTGGTGACGGGCAACGCCCTGAGCTGGGCGTCAGCCCACGGTACGGTGGTCACCACGTTCCAGGGCGGCGGCGTGGTCGACGGCATCAACGAGCGCGGGCTGGCCGCGCACCTGCTGTACCTCGAGGCGACCGACTTCGGGGAGCGCGACCCGGAGGTGCCCGGCCTGCAGGCCGGGCTGTGGGCGCAGTACGCGCTGGACCAGGCCGCGACCGTCGGTGAGGCCCTGGCGCGGCTCGATGCGGTCCAGGTGGTCATGATGGAGGTCAAGGGCACGAGGGCGACGGTGCACCTGGCCCTGGAGGACGCCACCGGGGACTCGGCGATCATCGAGCACCTGGACGGCAAGCCGGTCGTGCACCACGGGCGTCAGTACCGCGTCATGACCAACGACCCGCCCTACGACGAGCAGCTGCGCCTGCTGGCGGAGCTGGACTTCTCCCATCCCGACGACGACATGCCGCTGCCGGGGAACGTCAACCCCCGCGACCGCTTCCAGCGCGCCAGCTACTTCTCCGCCCTGCTTCCCGCGCCGCCCGACGAGCGCGCAGCCGTGGCCGGGGTAATGGCGATCGCCCGCAACGCGTCGGTGCCGGCCGGCGCCCCCTACAGCGGCTTCGGGGTTTATGACACCGAGTACCGCACCGTGTGCGACCTGACCAACCGGTGCTACTACTTCGAGTTCTCCACGGCCCCCAACGTCATCTGGACCGAGCTGGACAAGCTCGACTTCGAGCCGGGCGCACCGGTCATGACGCTCGATCCCGGCGACATCAGCCTCACCGGCGACGTCTCGGGTGCCTTCCGGGCCGGGACGGCCCCCTTCTGAGTGCCGTCACCGGCGCTCACCGGGTGCGTAAGGCCTGGCTCACATGACTAACAGGACCGAACCCGGGCCAGGCGGCGGGGGCGGCATGAGGGACCCGGAGGCAATCTCGGTGGAAGTTGAGCGGGCCCGCCAGGTGGCGAAGCTCTTGCGCTGGCTCGGCTGGCTGGTGGCCGCGGTGGGAGCCGCGGGCATGGCCGTGTACTCCGCGTTCTGGGTCTCCGGTGGCCTCAGCGCCGAGCAGGGCGTGAGCCTCGTGCTGGGAACCGCGCTGGCCACCACTTTGGCCGGTGTCACCGCCTACGGCGCCGGCGTCAACATCGGGCTCGGCGCCGAGCGCCTGGAACTCGCCCCGGGCGGCGGGCGTCAGCCCGCTCCCTGCGGGGCAGCCGGCACCCGGCCCCATGACCGGCGGGACCGAGCGGACGCCGGGTTAAGGGCCGGCGACGGCGCCACCGGGCCGCACTGGATGCCTACCGGGCCGGCTCGACTGTGATCTCGGCCCGGTCCGGGTAGAACGCGACGTGCCCGGCGATCGGCGCCACCGACGGGTAGGGGTGCTCGTAGGTCCAGATCAGGTCGGTCTCGGCCGCGCCGCCGGGAACCGTCAGGCTGTAGTAGCTCGCGTCGCCCTTGTACGGGCAGTAGGTCTGGGTGGTCGTCCGCTCCAGGAGGGACTGGTCCACGTCGGCCAGCGGGATGTACTGCACGACGGGGTAGGCCGCCTCGGCCAGGGACAGCGCGCTGTCGGTCGCGGCGACCTCGGTCCCGCCCACGCGCACGGTTACCCGCGAGCCGGTCGGGCTGATGGTGATGGGGTGGGCGGCGTCGGGGATCAAGACGGTGCGGGGCATCGGAACTCCCTCGGGTGGGCCACTGTCAGTACCGCTAACCGGCCCGGCCCCGGGGCCATTCCGCCGTCGCCCGGGGCCCCGGGATCGCCTAAACTCTTGGTTCGACCTCTTGACGACCCGCCGACTGCGACAGGGACCGCCGCCCCGATGAGTGTGCCAGCGTTCGCTCCCCTCCCCGACGACGACTCCCCGGCCAGCCCGGTCCCCGTGCTCGAGCTGGCCGACGTCACCTGGCGCCGGGACGGCCAGGAGATCATCCGCGGGGTCAGCTTCACCGTGCACGCCGGTGAGCGCTGGGCCCTGCTCGGGCCCAACGGCGCGGGCAAGAGCACCGTTCTCGGCTTCTGCGGGGCGGTCACCCATCCCACGACGGGAACCGTCCGCGTCCTGGGCGAGCAGCTCGGCCGGGTCGAGCTGCAGGCGCTGCGCCGGTCGATCGGGCACGTCAACCCGCGTCACCCGCTGCGCTCGCCGCTGCCGGTGCGCGACATCGTGCTCACCGGGCTGACTGGCACGATCGAGACGGCGCCGCGCTGGCGGCCGGCGGCCGGGGAGGCCAGCAGGGCCGACGCGCTGATCGAGCAGCTCGGGCTGGGCCACAAGGCCGCCGCCCGGTGGAACGTGCTGTCGCAGGGTGAGCGCGGCCGCGTCCTCATCGCCCGGGCGCTGATCGGCCAGCCCCGGCTGCTGCTGCTGGACGAGCCGTCGACCGGCCTCGACATCGCCGCCCGGGAGCAACTGCTCGAGGCGATCGACCTGCTCACCGAGACCCACCCGGAGGTCGCGTCGGTCCTGGTGACGCACCACCTGGAGGAACTCCCCTCGTCGACCACGCACGCCCTGCTGCTGGCCGGGGGCCAGGTCGTCGCGGCCGGCCCGGCCCCCGAGGCGATCACCTCGGGCAACGTTTCGGCCGCGTTCGAGCACCCGATCGACGTGCGGTACCACGACGGCCGGTGGGCGGCCCGCGCCGCCCGCCGTCACCCGGTGCGCGACTTGTCGCTGCGCTAACCCGGCGCCGGGGGGCGCCCGGACGAGAGCCGCCGCGCCTTCATGCCTCTCCCCGTCGCCGGCCAGCGCGCTTGCATTAGACAGACCGTTCTGGTCTAATCGTGGCGATGGATAGACAGACTGGTCTACCCAACTACTGGGACCTGGAGTCGCCATGAACCAGAGTCAGCGGACGGCCGGGCTGGCCGCCGCCAGGACCGCCGCCACGCCAGCGCACAGCGGCGGGGGCGAGGACACGGCCGTGCGGACCCTGACGGGCCGCCGGGAGGATCCGGGCGGCCTGCCGCCAGACCCGCTCGCGGGACCGGAACGGCGGCCGCGGATATCCGGCGAGCCTGCCCTGCTGCTGCTGTCGTCGCTGATTGTGTCGCTGCTGGCCGCGTCGGCCGCCCCGACCCCGCTGTACGCGGTCTACCAGCGAGAGTGGGGCTTCAGCCCCATCACGACGACGATCGTGTTCGGCGTCTACGCGGTCGCCGTGCTGAGCATGCTGCTGGTCGCGGGACGCCTGTCGGACTACGCCTGCCGGCGTCCGGTGCTGCTGGGTGCCCTCGTCGTCCAGGTGGCGGCCATGGTGGTGTACGCGACCGCGGGCGGGATCGGCGAACTGACCGCCGCCCGGGTGATCCAGGGCCTGTCGACCGGAGCAGCGCTCGGTGCCATCGGAGCCGGGCTGCTCGACGTCAGCCGGGAGCGCGGCGCCCTCGCCAACGCGCTGTCGCCCGGCCTCGGCACCGGCACCGGCGCCTTCGTCTCGGCGCTGTTCGTTCAGTTCCTCCCCGCCCCCACGCACCTGATCTACCTGGTGCTGGCGGGGGTCTTCGCGGTCCAGGCGCTAGGCGTGGCGCTGCTGCGGGAGACGGTCAGCACCACCCGGATCCCGGCCGCGGCGCTGGTCCCCGAGATCCGGCTGCCGCGCGGGGTCCGCGGCCAGGTGCTGGCCGCGGCGCCGGTGCTGTTCGCGGTGTGGGCCCTCGCGGGCCTGTACGGGGCGCTCGGCCCGGCCCTGGTCCAGTCGCTGACCGGCTCGGCCAACGTCGTCCTGGGCGGGGCCTCCCTCGCCCTGCTCGCGCTCACCGCGGTGGCATCGGTCTACCTGCTGCGGGGCGCCGGGGCAGGCACGGTGATGGCGACCGGGGTGATCGCCCTGATGGCCGGGGTCACGATCACGCTGGTCGCGCTCGGCACCGGGTCGGCCCCGCTGTTCTTCGCCGGCACCCTGGTCAGCGGCATCGGGTTCGGCAGCGGCTTCCAGGGCGGGATCCGCACCGTCGTCCCGGCGGCGGCGCCGCACGAGCGGGCCGGGGTCCTGTCCCTGCTGTTTGTCATCTCCTACCTCGGCATGGGGGTTCCCGCGGTGGCGGCCGGCTTCCTGGCGGTGCACGGCGCCGGGCTGGACGGCGCGGCCCGGGACTACGGGATCGCGCTGATCGCGCTGGGCGCCATCGCCCTGGCCGTCCTCGGCCGGGCCCGGCGCCAGTCCGGCCGAGCGGGATCGCTGAGCCCGGCGGCCGAGCCGGGGCGCGACCCGCAGGTCCGCTGAGCCCGGCCGACCGGGGCGGGATAGTCAGGCGGCTTCCCGGCGCAGGCGCGGCCCGCGTATGCTAGGAACAGACAGGTCAGTCTAGAGAGGTGATCGGCGATGGCAGCGAAGACAGCGGCCGGCGCGTCGGCCCGGGAGCGGCTGCTGGAAGCGGCCAACGAGCTGTTCTACGCCGAGGGCGTGCACACCGTCGGCATCGACCGGGTCATCGACCGGGCCGGGGTGGCCAAGGCGTCCCTCTACAACACCTTTGGCAGCAAGGACGAGCTGGTCCGGGCCTACCTCGAGGGGCGCCACGCGGCGGCGGCGGCGCGCATCACCCGCTCCCTGGAGCGCTACACCGACCCGCGGGACAGGCTGCTTGGCGTGTTCGAGGCGCAGGCCGAGCAGTTCAGTGAGCCGACCTTCCGCGGCTGCCCGTTCGTCAGCGCCAGTGCCGAGTCCCCCGGCGAGGGCGTTTCCCGCGCCACCGACAACTACCGCGGCTGGCTCCGCGGCCTGCTGACCGGCCTGGCCCGGGAGGCCGGAGCGCCCGACCCGGCCACCCTCGCGCAGCAGCTGCAGATGGTCTACGACGGCTCATTCCTGTCGCGGCGGCTGGATCGCGACCCGTCGGCGGCCGTGGCCGCCCGGACCGCGGCGGAGACGCTGCTCGACGCCGCGCTCTCATAGCCCGGGCGGATCAGTCGCTGGCCCGCGGGGCCCCGGGGGAACCGGCCGGGCCGGGTCCCCCGGCAGGTCACCTTGCCATTTTCTTTTTATCTATTTATTCATTCCGTGGCAGCTGATAGATTCACTCACCGTGAGTGACCAGGCCGAAGCCGGCCCTGGCGACGTCGTCCCGGCCGGCCAGGACGCCCCGCCCGCGGCTCCCCGCGCGGCCGTCCCGGCCGCCGACCGCTGCATCTGGCCGGGTTGCCGGCGGCCGCGGGCGCCCGGGCGGGTGTCGGGATCGGGCCGTCAGAAGGAATACTGCCTGCAGGCCGACCCGCCCGAGACGGGCGGCAGCCCGGTGCACAACGCGCGCAACCGCTGGGCGGCGCTGCACGGCGCGGCCACGCGCCAGCTCTCCGGCGTCCCGGCGGTCCCGGACGCGCCGCCTGACCCGTTCGCGCCTGGCCCGGACCCGGCCGGGCCGGACGCGAACCAGGCCGGCCTGGCTGGCGCCCGCGCCGACGCAGCTGCGCGACCCGACCCGAGCCCGGTCACCAGCGCCAAGCGGCGGGCGAGCGACCTGCTGGAGCAGGCCCGGCGACAGCACGCGGCCGCGCTCGCCAGCCTGCGGGCCGAACGCGAGCTCTACGACGGGGTAGCCCGGCAGCTGGCGGCCCTGGCCGACCCGGCCGCAGCCGACCTGGAGATCGCCACCATCGCCAGCCGGGCCGGGCGCGACCTGGCCCAGGCGGCGGAGGAGGCCGCCCGGGCCCGGCGCGCCCAGCTGGCGGCCGAACGCGACCGGGACGACGCCGTCCGCGCCCGGGAGGCGGCCGACGCCGCCGCCGAGCAGCTGACCGAGGACGCCGAGGCGGCCGAGCGGGCCCTGGCCGACCGGACCGCGCAGTTCGAGCACGACCTGGCCGAGCTGGTCAGCCGGGCCCGGCAGGCAGAAGAAGCCGAGCGCGCGGCCCGGACCGAGGCCGCCGCGACGGCCGCCACCGCCAGCGAAGCGGTCGCCGCCGCGCGCGAGCGGGCCGAACTGGCCACCGCCACCCTGGCCGATGCCCTGCGCGCCGCCCAGCAGGCGCGGGACGCGGCCGAGCGGGTGCAGGCCGAGGCCGCCGCGGCGGTGACCACGGCCCGGGAGCAGGCCCGGCGCGACGCGGCGACCGCCCGGGCGGCGGCCGAGGCGGCCATCGAGCGGGCCCGGGCGGATGCCGGCCACGACCGCGAGGCGGCCCGTCAGGCCCGGGCCGAGGCCGACACCGCCCGGGCCGAGGCCGACACCGCCCGCGAGGCGCTGCGGGCGGCCCAGGCCGCCGCCGACGCCCGGGTCGCCGGCGCCCGCTCGGCCGCAGCGACGGCCGGGGCCCGGGCGGCGGCGACCCGCGCGGAGGCCGCGCGGCTGCGGGCCGCCGCGCGCGAGCGCGACCAGGCGCACGCGGCCGAACTGGCCCGGCTGGCGTCCGCGCACCAGGCCACCCTCGACGCCGAGCGCGCGCTGCGCGCCGCGGGCGTTAGGCTTTGACCTCATGACGGGCGAGTCCCTGTACCGCAAGGTCGCCGACGACATCAAGGCGGCGATCGCGGCAGGTGCCTACCCGCCCGGCGCGCTCCTCCCGTCGGAGGCGGAGCTGGCCGAGCGCTACTCGGTCTCCCGCGGCACGATCCGCCAGGCGTTCGCGGCGCTGCGGGCCGACGGGGTGATCTCCTCCCGGCGCGGCGCCAGGCGCGTGGTCATCGGCGGTCCCCGGGTCCAGTCGTTCGGTGAGCTGCTGTCGTTCTCCCGCTGGGCGCGGGCGATCGGCGAGGAGCCGGCCGGCCGGGTGGTGTCGCTCGAGCGGCGCCCCGCCACCGCCGCCGAGGCGTCCCGGCTCAACCTCGGCGACGACGCATTCATCTACTTCCTGGTCCGGGTGCGGCTGCTGTCCGGCCGCCCGGTGATGCTGGAACGGGCGGCCTACCCCGAGCGGGTGGGGATCTTGGTGGCCGGGCTGAGCCTCACGGTCGACTCCATCACCCAGCGGCTGGAGGAGCTCGGCGTCGTCTTCACCGATGCCGAGCACGTGATCGACGCCGTCCCGGCGTCGGCTGAAGATGCCCGCTTGCTCGGGGTTCGGGCCGGGGTGCCGCTGCTGCGCGAGCGCCGGTTCACCACCGACCGTTCCGGACTGCCAGTGGAATGGTCCGACGACCGCTACCTGGCGACGGAGGCGGCCTTCAGCGTGCGCAACTCGGTGTCGGTCAACGCGCTCTCGCGCACCTCGGCCCCGCCGCGGTAGCCGCGTCCCGCGGGCTAGGTCCCCCGGGCAAGGTCACGAGCAGGGCGTCCGCCGGCCGCCCGCTGGCAGTTCAGAATTCACCGCAACTTGGCTATACAAGTAGGTAGTTGGCTATACTTGTCTCCTGTGAGGACTGATTCTGCACGGGTTGTCATCGTCGGCGGCGGGATCCTCGGCACCATGCACGCGGTCATGGCGCGGCGGCGCGGCCTCACGGTCACGCACCTGGAGCGGGAACCGGACGGACGGGGCGCCAGCGTCAGGAACTTCGGGCTGATCTGGGTGAGCGGACGGCGGGCCGGGGCTGAGCTCGCCCTCGCGCTGCGGGCCCGCGAGCTGTGGGAGTCGGTCGCGGCCGACGCCCCCGGAACCGGCTTCCGGCCGGCCGGGTCGCTCACCATCGCCTCGACCGAGGCAGAGCTGGCAGTGCTGCGCGCGGCGGCCGAGCTGCCCGACGCCAAGGACCGTGAGTTCGAGCTGCTGTCCCCGGCCGACGTCGTGGCGGTCAACCCGGCACTCGGCGGCGACTTCCTCGGCGGGCTGTGGTGCCGGGCCGACGCGATCGCCGAGCCGCGGGTGGCGCTGCCCGCGCTGCGCTCGTTCCTGGCCCGCGGCGGCCCCGGCTATGAGTGGCGGCCCGGCCGCGAGGCGGTCGAGCTGGCCGACCGGGGGGTCCGCGACCAGTTCGGCCAGTGGCACGAGGGCGACCTGGTCGTGCTGTGCACCGGGGCCAACTTCACCGGCATCGCCGGCCCGCACCTGGCCGCCACCGGGGCGCTGGCCGGGGCGCCGGGATCAGGCGGGACCGGGCTGCGGCGGGTCCGGCTGCAGATGCTGCAGACCGCGCCGTTCCCCGGGCAGCTGACCACCTCCGTCGCCGACGGCGACTCGCTGCGCTATTACCCCGCCTACGACGTGCCGGCGCTGGCCGGGCTCCCGCCGCAGCCGCCGGTGGCGGCGGCCAGCAAGGCCCAGCTGCTGCTGGTGCAGCGGCTGGACGGGTCGCTCACCATCGGCGACACCCACGAGTACGACGAGCCGTTCGGGTTCGACGTGACCGAAGACGCCTACGGCCACCTCCTGGACCGCGCGTCGGCCCTGCTCGGGACCGCGC
The DNA here is from genome assembly GCA_963795335.1 of uncultured Actinomycetota bacterium. Classification (GTDB taxonomy): domain Bacteria; phylum Actinomycetota; class Actinomycetes; order Streptosporangiales; family Streptosporangiaceae; genus Trebonia. Next base: position 183,341 of record CAWCHI010000016.1, on the reverse strand, counting down.
TGCCGCCAGTCCGGCGGCGCTGGGCGGGCGTCTACAGCGAAGTCACCGGGACGGCCGGCCTTTACCACCGTTCGGTCGTCCGCCCCGGGGTGGTCCTGGTGACCGGGCCGGGCGGGCGCGGCATGACCTGTTCCCCCGCGATCGCTGAGGAGACCTTCCTGTGAGCCGTTTCTCCGTCGTCTGCCTGGACATGGCGGGCACCACCGTGCGCGACGACAACACCGTGATGGAGGCGTTCGCGGCCGCGATCGGCCGCCGGAACCTGCCCGCGGATGAGTTCGGGACCGCCCTGCAGTACGCCCGGGACACCATGGGACAGTCCAAGATCGAGGTGTTCCGGCACATCTTCGGGGACGAGGACGCGGCCCAGGACGCCAACGCGGCGTTCGAGCAGCACTACGCCGGGGCGGTGGCGAACGGCGAAATCTCCCCCATGCCCGGGGCCGAGGAACTGTTCGCCGCCTGCCGGTCGGCCGGCATCCGCACCTGCCTGTCGACCGGGTTCTCCCCGCTGACCCGGGACGCGATCATCGCCGCGCTCGGCTGGAAGCCCCTGGTCGACCTGCTGCTGTCGCCGGCCGACGCGGGCCGCGGCCGCCCCTGGCCGGACATGCCGCTGACGGCGCTGCTGCGGCTGAAGGGTGAGTCGGTGACGTCGCTGGCTGTCGTCGGCGACACCCCGGCCGACGTCGAGTCGGGGCTGCGGGCCGGGGCTGGCCTGGTGGCCGGGGTCCTGTCGGGCGACTCGTCGCGGGACGAGCTGGAGAAGGTGCCCGCTGCCACCGGGCTGCCCGGTGCCCCGGTCATCCTCGACTCGATCGCCAGCCTGCTGCCGCACCTGGTCTAGCCGAAGGCCCGCCCGCGCGCCGCCCGGGTGAGCGGAAAGAACAGCTCCCCAGCTGGTGCGGCGCACAGGCGACGGCGCGGCCTCAGTGGGCCGTCGCCAGGCGCGGGCCCCCGCGCTCGCGCAGCGCCCGGAGGCTGCCGAGCACGATCCCGCCGACGATGGCGACGCCGCCCAGGGCGAGCCGGGGGCCAGCCGGATCGCCGAACACCACCACCCCGGCCAGCGCCCCGACCAGCGGCTCGAGGTTGAGGAAGGCGCCCGCCACCTCGGTTGAGGCCACGTGCTGGCCGTAGGCGAACAAGGTGAACGGGGTGAGCGTGCCGATCACGGTCAGCCCGGCCACGGCGATGACCGCGATCAGGCCCGCGCCGCCGGACGGCGGAGCCGGCGGCAGACCGCCGGCGAACGCGATCGGGAGGGCCGCGAGCGCCGCCCCGAGGAACATGACCGCGGTCACCGCGGCCGGGTCCTGACCCTCCAGCAGCCGTCCCTGGGCGACCGTCATCGCCGACGTGATCAGCACCGACGCGAGGACGAGGATGTCACCCGCGCCGCTGGCGCCGCCGCCTCCGCCGCTGGCGACCACGGCGACCCCGGCCAGCGAGATGATGAAGCCGGCCCAGGCGACCGGGCGGGCCACCTCGTGCTGCCAGGCGGCGGCGATGACCGCGACCAGCACCGGGCCGGTGCCGATGAGCAGCGCGGCGTGGGTCACGCTGGTCCGGGCGAGCCCGTCGTTCTGCACCAGGACCGCGACCCCGAGGCCGACCGCGCCCCAGGCGAGCACCGGCCAGCGCAGCGCCGCCCGCAGCTTGCCCCGGTCCACCAGCACCAGCAGCACCGCGGCGGCGAGGGCGAAGCGGGCCGCGGTCAGCCATGCGGGGGACAACCAGGTCAGGGCAGCCTTGGACAGGGGCACGCTCGTACCCCAGGCGACGCCGGCCACCGCGAGTGCGGCGACGGCGCGGGCCTGGCGGCTGCGCGCGACAGGGAGACGGGTGATACTCATGCCCCCAGCTTGCAACCTTGATCGGCCATCGTTTGCCCTGGAGGGGTCTGGACGGAATATAATTTGGCGATATGGCCATTAAGCTTGATGAAATTGACATCCAGTTGCTCGCCGAGCTGCAGGCGGACGCGGACCGGACCAACGTGGAGCTGGCCCGGCTGACCGGCCTGTCGCCGGCCGCGACGCTGCACCGGGTCCGGGCGCTGAAGGAGTCCGGGGTCATCCGGCTCATCCGGGCCGAGGTCGACCCGGCCCTGGCGGGGTTCCCGCTGCAGGTGTTCGTGACGATCGCGCTGGCCCGCCATCATCCGCGCTCGGACGCCATCTTCGAGAACCACGTGCGGTCGCTGCCGCAGGTCATCACGGCCGACAGCGTGGCCGGCGAGACCGACTACATCATGACCGTGGTCGCCCGCGATATCACCGAGCTGGCCCAGGTGCTGGCGAGCCTGTCCGCCCGGGGCGGGCAGCGGGTGGTGACCTACCTGCGGCTGGGCGAGGTCAAGGCGCCGACACCGCTGCCGCTCGGCCCGCCCGCCGCCGCTCCGCCCCCACGCCCGGCCCGCACCGCGGCCGGCCGGCCAGCCGGCCGCTAGCCAGCCGGGCAGGCGGGCCACGTTATCCACAGGCCCTGTGGGTAACGGTGTGCGCAACGCCGGCTCAGCCTGTGGCCAACCATGGGGACAGCAGTGGATTACCTGTGCAGACAGCCTGCGGCCGGGTATCTTCCCCGGCCCGGGGGCCGTTGTGCATAAGTATCAGCCGGTGTGGATGATTTGCACCGTTAGGCGGAAAATGAGCGCGCGTACTCCTCCGCCAGCAGGCCGAAGATGACGTCGTCGGCGAAGACGCCGTTCACCCAGGAGGAAGCGCGCGTTGTCCCTTCGCGGGTGAAGCCGGTGCGCTCGGCCACCGCGATCATGCCGTGGTTGTCCGACAGCGTCTCCAGCTGCAGCCGGTGCAGGCCACGGGTGACGAACCCGTACCGGCACAGCACCCGCACGGCGTCAGTCCCGAGGCCGTGGCCGCGGAAGGCCGGCCGCAGCGAGATCCCGATGTGCGCGCTGCGGTGGTGCAGGTCGATGCCCCACAGCAGCGCCTCGCCCGCCAGCTCGCCGGTGGCGGTCTCCTCGACCGCGAAGGGCGCCGAGTCCACCGCGACCGGGTCCTCGTCGCGGGGCCAGTACGGCGAACCGGACCCGAACTCGGCCGGCACCCACGGCCGGGTGTCCGCCCGCCCCCACCCTTCGACGTCCTCGTACAGGTCGGCGTGCAGGATCCGGCCGTCCTCGGCCCGGCGCTCCCGCAGCACGGTCAGCTCGCCTCGCAGCATGCGGTGACCCTATCCCAGCCGGCCCGGGCAAGAGCGTGGCCGGCACACTGTCCAGGTGCCGGCCACGCGGTCGCGCGGTGGTCAGCCGGAGTAGCTGGCCACGTCGATCGGGTCGTTGGCTGGGTCGGTGGTGCCGTTCACGGCGCCGCCGACACCGTTGACGACCGACTCCAGGCCGCCCGAACCGCCGATCCAGAGCCCGAACACGTCGCTGAACGTCACCCCGGGCACCGCCGGAGCCTGGAACGCCTCCGTCACCTGGAGGGTGGCGGTGGTGTTGATGAACACCACGTAGCTGCCCATCCCGTAGCCGGAGAAGGTCTTCACCCCCGGGGTGACCTGGAAGGCCGGGTACCCGCTGAAGCTGGCCGACTCGTTCCAGGCCGACTGGCTCGGCACGTCGTAGGGCAGCTCGTTCTGGAAGAACACGTCGGTGCCGCCCTGGCCGCTCCACACCACCTCGCTCTTCTGGTAGTGCTCGACCGCCAGGCCGTAGGCGGTGACGTTGTTCCCGGTGACGACGACCCCGGTGGCCGCCTTGTTGGCGGTCCAGCCGACGTCGTTGCCGTGGTCGGCCCGCCACGCCCACACGTCGTCGATGATCGAGTTGGATGCGTTGTCGAGCAGGCTGACGGTGGCCGAGGTGGTCGTCGTCTCGGCCCCGCCGACCCGGAAGAAGACGTCCTGGATGGTGTCGGGGTCAGCGGCCGCGCGCGCGGCCGGCAGCGGCGTGCCGACCGACAGCAGCACCGGCGAGTTGACCGGGCCCGCGTCGAAGATCAGGCCCGACAGCTTCACCCCGGTGTTCGGGGGCCACGATCATCGGCGTGATGCCCGTGCTGCGGGACCAGGGTGGCGAAGCCCGAGGCCGAGCACCACCGTGTCCGGCCGGGTGACCAGGATCGGCGCCGACACGTTGTAGACGCCCGGGGTGAGGATCAGGTTCTTGCCCGCGCAGCAGGGCGACGTCGATTGCCACGTCCGAGGTGGCCGGGGTGGCGACGAAGAACGAGGACAGCGGGAGGGACGTGCCCGCCTCGGTCCCGCTGGCCCAGGAGGTGCCGGACGTGCTGGCCCGCGCGGCGGGCACGAACACGCTGTAGGTGCCGCTGGCGTCTGGTGGACAGGAACGGCTCTTCCTCGCTGACCGGGGCGGCCGCCAGCACCGTGTTCTGCGGCGCACTGGCCGGCGAAGTCGGCCGCGGGCGCGCCCTGGACGCCGGAGTAGACCATGTTCCACAGGCCGCCGCCCGCGGTCCCGCAGCCGTTGGCGCCGCCGATCGAGCTGTCGCGCACCATGTACTGCTGGTTGCCGTAGAAGTCGAGGTCGCCGCTGACCTGGCTGTCGGCGATGAACCCGCCGCTGGCGTAGTCGTCGGCGGCGCAGTAGTCCTGGATCACCACGCTGCCGTTGATGATCGCCCGGCGGATCGGGGCGGCCTGGGACGCCGCCCAGATCTCGGCGCTGTTGTCGCAGCCGGCCCCGTAGGGATCACCGGGGGCGGGCGAGTAGGCCGGGGGCGTCGACGGCAGGTCGACGTTGAGCGTCAGGTTGGACAGGGAGCGCCAGAAGTTGTCGTCGGCGTTGCAGTCGCTGGTGCCGGCCGTGCAGAGGTTGTTGAACACATCGACGGCGCCGTTGATCACCGTGTCCTGCGGCTTCGGGCCCAGCCCGGCCACCTGGGTGTAGTAGCCGACCTGGAAGACCAGGGGATCGGCGGCCGAGCCGTAGGTGCCGGGCGCGAAGAACAGTGAGTAGCGCGCGCTGTCGAACTGGGCGCCGACCGGGACCTGCTGGGCGGAGATGGCGTCGAGGTCGGCCTGGATCGCCGTCTGGCTCATGGCCGGGGTGAACACGCACACATTGGGCCCGAACGTCGTCGTGACCGCGTCCGCACACAGGCTGCCGGGGCTGGCCGCGACGGCGCCCGGAGCGGCGGTGCTGACCGCGCTGGCCGCGCTGGCCGGCGCGGCGGCCGCGAGGCCGCCCGCCGCCAGCGCGGCGGCGATAGCCAGGGCGCGGAGAACCAACGGCGGGGCTTTCAGTCGCATCAAGCGCACCTCACTGTGCTCACGGGTGAAGTCTCAGCTGGAATGTAACTGAAAGCGCTTACGGTGGCACTAGGGCGGCACCATTTACATTTTTTTCATTCCTTTCATTTTTTACATTGCCGCGCGCTGGTCTGACCTTTCGCATTTCCGCCCATAGTGCGGGCTACCGTTTCGGCCAGCGCCAGGTGGGCCCGTCGAGCGGGTCGCGCCCGGCTACCCGGGTCTCGCCGCAATCCTTGACCAGCTCGATCGCGGCGGCAGGCGTCCGGGCGCCGGCCGCCGCCGCGCGCAGCTCGCTGACCAGCGTGCCGGCGTGCGAGACGACGATGACCTGAGAGCGGGCGGCCGCCGCGGCGATCAGCCGGGCCAGCGGCGGCAGCAGCTGCGGGTGCAGGCTGGTCTCTGGCTCGTTGAGGACGAGCAGGCCGGCCGGGCGCGGCGCCAGCAGCGCCGCCGCCCACAGCAGGTAGCGCAGCGTGCCGTCGGACAGCTCGGCCGCGCCCAGCGGCCGCAGCAGCCCGTGCTGGTGCAGCCGCAGCCCCATCCGGCCGTCGGCCTCGCTCTCGACGCTCACCCGGCTGCCGGGAAACGCCTGGCCGACGGCCTCGTCGAGGGCGCCGGCGGCGCCGGTCTCGCGGATCGTCTGCAACGCGGCGGCGAGGTCGGCCCCGTCGTGGCTCATCACCGGCGTCCGGGTGCCGATCTGGCTGGCCCGCGCGGGCGCCGCCGCGTCGGTCCTGATGTGGTCGTAAAACCGCCACGACCGGACCTGCTCGCGCACCCGCAGGACCTCGGGGGCCTGGCGCGGGTCGGCGAACTCGCTCAGCATGCTGTCGTAGGGCCGGATCGGGAACGGGCCGGCCCATTCGTGGCGCTCGTCGCGGATCCGGACGATGAGGTTGTCCCGTTCGCACAGCACCGCGGACGGCCGCAGCAGCGGCCCGTTCCAGATGCTTTCCCGCTTGATCTCCGGGTCAAGGGCGAACGCGCTCAGCCCGCCGCCGGCCGGGAGGCCGAAGTCGATCGCGTAGCTGAACTCGTCCCCGCCGAAGCCGAGGCGCAGCGAGACCGGCCGGGACCGCCTGGTGCCCTGGACGGGGTAGGTGCCCTCGCGCACCGCCCGCCCGGTCTTCTCCGGTCCCGCCCACAGCGTCGACGACAGCCCGCCTTCGCGGGCCAGGGCGGCGACCGCCCCGCCCCGGGCCGCGTCGGCCAGCAGCCGAAGCGCACGGTACAGGCTCGATTTGCCGGTACCGTTGGCCCCCGTCACGACCGTGAGCGCGGCGAGCGGGACGGTCAGGTTCCGCAGCGACCGGTAGTTCTCCACCGCCAGCGTGGCTATCACGACCCGACGCTACCAACGGCCGGTGACATCCCGGGGGACGTGCCCGCCCGCCGCGGCAACCTGGCCCAGTCCGGGCACCTTGCCCGCGCGGCGAGCTTCGCCCCTTCCGGTCGAGCCTGCGAGCAAGCTATCATCGCGGATGCTCATGGACCTGTCCCCCGCCGACCCGGTGACCGGGCCGGTGAGCGCGGGCGACCTGCTGTGGGAGCCGAGCCCGGAGCGGGTCGCACGGGCGAACCTGACCGCATTCGCGCGCTGGCTCACGCAGACCCGCGGCCTGGAGTTCGGCGGCTACCCGGAACTGTGGCAGTGGTCGGTGACCGAGACCGACGCGTTCTGGCAGGCGGTCTGGGACTACAGCGACATCATCGCGGCCGCGCCGCCGTCGGCGGTGCTCGGCCAGCGCGAGATGCCGGGGGCCGAGTGGTTCCCCGGTGCCCGGCTCAACTACGCCGAGAACGTCATGCGACACGAGGCCCCGGGCCAGACCGCGCTGTACTACCACGCGGAGACGGTCCCGGTCAGCGCGCTGTCGTGGGACGAGCTCGGCCCGGCGGTGCGGGTGCTGGCGACCCGGCTGCGGGCGCTCGGCGTGCAACCGGGCGACCGGGTCGCCTCGACCCTGCCGAACATCCCCGAGGCCGTCATCGCGCTGCTCGCGGTCACCGCGATCGGCGCGATCTGGACCAGCGTGTCGCCCGACTTCGGCTGGCGGGGCATGCTCGACCGGTTCCGCCAGCTCGAACCGGTCGCGCTGATCTGCACCGGCGGCTACACCTACAACGGCACCGGCTACGACCGCTCGGCCGAGCTCCGTCAGGTCATCGACGGCCTGCCGGGCCTGCGGCACGTGATCTACCTGCCGTACGCGGACGTGCCCGCGCCGGCCGCGGGCGCCCTCGCGTGGGCGGACGTGCTGGCCGGCCCGGCGGTGCCACGGGCGGGGTTCGCGTATCACCACGGCCCGTTCGGGATGCCGCTGTGGATCTTGTTCTCCAGCGGTACCACCGGGCTGCCGAAGGCCATCACCCACAGCCACGGCGGCATCCTGCTCGAGCAGCTGAAGCTGCAGCGGCTGAACATGGACCTCAGCCCGGGCGACGTGCTGTTCTTCTACACCACCACCGGCTGGATGATGTGGAACTTCCTGGTCAGCTCGCTGCTGCTGGGGGTCAGGCCGCTGCTGTACGACGGCAACCCGGGTTACCCGGAGCCGGACGCGCTGTGGCGGATGGCGGCCGAGGCCCGGGTGACGCTGTTCGGCGGGTCGCCCGCCTACGCCGACATGCTGGCCAGGCGCGGGGTGGTGCCGAAGGACCACCACGACCTGTCGGCCCTGCGGACGGTGATGCTGGCCGGCTCGCCGGTGTCGCCCGAGGTCTACGCCTGGTTCTACCGGAACGTCAAGCGCGACCTGTGGCTGCACGTCGGCTCGGGCGGCACCGACGTGTGCGCCGGGTTCACCGGCGGCTCGCCCACCCTGGCGACCTACGCGGGCGAGCACCAGCACCGCAACCTCGGCGTCGCCGCCTACGCGTTCAGCGAGGCGGGCGAGGCGGTGATCGACGAGGTCGGCGAGATGGTGATCACCCGGCCGCTGCCGTCGATGCCGGTCAAGCTCTGGGGCGACGACGCCGCGATGACCCGGTACCGGGCGACCTACTTCGACCAGTGGCCCGGCGTCTGGCGGCAGGGCGACTTCTTCAAGGTCACCCCGCGCGGCGGCACGTTCGTCCTCGGCCGCTCGGACGCCACCCTCAACCGCTACGGGGTGCGGATCGGCACGGCCGAGATCTACGCTGTGCTCGCGGCGATCCCCGAGGTCGACGACGCGCTCGTGGTGAACCTGGACCTGCCGGGGGGCGGCTTCTTCATGCCGATGTTCGTCAAGCTGGCCGACGGGGTCACGCTCGACGAGCGCCTCGAACGCGAGATCAGCACCCGGCTGCGGCGCGAGTACACCCCGCGGCACGTGCCCGACAAGTACATCCAGGTGCCCGCCATCCCGGTCACCCTGACCGGCAAGAAGCTCGAGGTCCCGGTGCGGCGGCTGCTGCTGGGGGTGCCGCTTGAGCAGGCGGCCAACACCAGCGCGATGGCCGACCCGGCCGCCCTCGACGCGTTCCTGGCGTACGCCCGCGGCCAGCGCGACTACGTACCCTGAGCGGTCCCCGCCCAGCTCGCCGCACCCAGCGCGTAGTGCTTCTTGCTGTTATCTAGGCGGTCCGGCTTGCTGTCCCGGCGTGAACGGTCATAGTGGATCGTTAGGAGCCCTACAGGCCGCCTAACGATCCAGTATGAGGGAGTACCGATGGCTGACATGCGCGCGGTGGGCTGCACCGAGTTCGGCGACCCGGCGGTGCTCGGCATCGTCACCGTGCCGCGGCCGGTGCCCGGCCCCGGGCAGGTGCTTGTGCGGGTCGCGGCGGCCGCCGTCAACCCGACCGACCTGCTGCTGCGGGCAGGCGGGAGGCCGCTCCCGGACGGCGTTACCCCGCCGGTCATCCCGGGCATGGACCTGGCCGGCGTGATCACCGAGGTGGGCCCCGAGGTGACCACCTGGCACACCGGGATGCGGGTTATGGCGGCGGTCGCCCCCCTGGTGCCCGGGGGCGGGGCGCAGGCTGAGTACCGCGCCGTGGCCGAGGATCAGCTGGCGGCGGTCCCTGACGGCTGGTCGCTGACCGAGGCGGCGACGCTGCCGATGAACGGGATGACGGTCCGCACCGGACTCGCCATGCTCGGCCTGCCGGCCGGGTCGGTCCTCGCGGTCACCGGGTCGGCCGGCTGCGTCGGGCAGTACGCGATCCAGCTCGGCCGCCACCAGGGGCTGACCGTCATCGCCGACGCCAAGCCGGAGGACCGGGCGCTGGTCGAGTCGTTCGGCGCCAGCCAGGTGGTGGAACGGGGCGAGCCGATGGCGGCCGCGGTCCGCGCGCTGTACCCCGGCGGGGTGGACGCGGTGCTCGACGCCGCCCTGCTCGGCCCGGCGATCCTGCCTGCCGTGCGCGACGGCGGGCAGCTGCTGGCGGTGCGCGCGTTCGCGGGCGAGACCGAGCGCGGCATCACGGTCAAGCAGGTGATGGTCGGCCAGCACCTGCACGAGGGCCACCACCTGGCCGAGCTGGCCGGCCTGGTCGATGCGGGGGTCCTCACGCTGCGCGTGGCCGAGGTGCTGCCAGCCGAGCGGGCGGCCGAGGCGCACCGGCGGCTTGAGGCCGGAGGCGTCCGCGGACGGCTGGTGCTGACCTTCTGATCTACTGACGGCCGTCCGGGTCGGGCCGGGTCGTCTGGCTGCGGGCCGGGCAGGCCCTGCAGCAGGCGCAGCGAGCGCAGGAAGCTGTGAGGCCGGCGGCGCTGCCGGCGGCCGGCTCTACGGTGAAGCGGACCGTGGCGAATATCGGCGGCCCCGCGTAAAATCCCACTGCGTCGTGAGCTGTCGGCAGTCATTTTGCCGCTTTTTTGTGACCCGGGCCACAAGGCGCCCCGTTGTCCCCCGAGCACCGCAGGAGTTACCCGTCATGTGCGCTGCCTGCGGCGTGCCCACGCACGTCGCCGTCCTCGAGCCTGGCCCCTCCGGCGGGGCGGGCCAGCCCGGGCAGCAGGCAGGCCAGCCGGCCAAGTTCGCCGCCCTGCGCAACCCCTCGTGCCGGGTCTACCTGGGCGGCGCCACCCTGGCGATGATGGCCGACAACATCGAGCACGTGATCACCTACTGGGTGGTGTGGGAGAAGTTCCACTCCCCCGCGCTGACTGGGTTCGAGGTGATCAGCCACTGGCTGCCGTTCCTGTTGCTGTCGCCCTACTTCGGCGCGCTGGCCGACCGTTACGACTGCCGCCGGCTGATCCAGGGCGCGCAAGTGCTGTTCATGGCGGTCTCGCTGACCTGGGGCATCCTGTTCGCGACGGGCGCCCTGACGGTCTGGAACGCCTGCATCCTGCTGATCTGCCACGGCATGGCGGGCGCGCTGTGGGCGCCGCCCGAGCAGCTGCTGCTGGAGGACTTCGTCGGACTCGCCGCCCTGCCCAGCGCGATCCGGCTCAACTCGACCGCACGCTCGCTCGGCATCTTGTGCGGCCCGGTGGTCGGCTCGGTGCTGCTCGTCGGCCTCGGCCCCACCCACGGCATCTGGGTGAACATCGCCTTCTACCTGCCGCTGACGCTGCTGATGGCCCGGACCCGGTTCAACGGCCACACCCGGGGCGAGGTGGTGGCGCATGAGCGGGTCGGAGTGCTCACCGCCGTCCGGGTGTTCCGCGAGGTGGCCCGCGACCGGGTCCTGGCGTCGATGATCGTGCTGGCCGGGCTGGGCTCGTTCTTCATCGGGGCGGCGATGCAGACGGTGATGCCGTCGATCGCCGCCACCACCACCGGGATCTCCGCCAGCACGGCCTACACGGTCCTGCTGTTCGCCAACGGGCTCGGCGGGGTGCTCGGCGGGCTGCTGCTCGAGGGGACCGGCTGGATCAGGCTGTCAGTCCGCGCGGCCCTGTGGTCCACCTTCGTCTACGGCGTCTCCACCGTGTTCTTCGCCCTCAGCCACGACTACCTCATCGCCGCCCCGCTGCTGATCGTCGGTGGCATCGCCAACCTGGCGGCGCTCTCGGTCACCCAGACGGTCGTCCAGCTGCGCGCCCCGCGAGAGCGGAAGGGACAGGTCATCGGCGTCTACGGGGTCGGCGCGAACGGGATGCGGATGGGCAGCGGTCTCACCGTCGGGCTGCTCGGCGCGGCCATCGGGCTGCGTCCGGCCCTCGGCTGGTCGTCGGCGGCACTGTGCGCATGCGTCGCGGTGATGGCGGTCTACCTCGCCGTCACCGCCCGCCGCAGGCCCGCCGCGGACAGCCCGGACCTCGTCACGGCCGCAGCCGTCGCCCCGGCCGCCGTCGCCGACCCGGCGGCGGGACCTTCCGCCGCTCCCGCCGCCGTCGCCGACCCGGCCGCCGACTAGCGCCACTCTCCCCCCTCGCCTCGCTGGCCCAGCTCGCTTACCAGGCGAAATGACACCAGCACGGGGACGGGGGTGACATTTGTACTGGCGAATCGCGGATGGATCGCTCTACAGCGGAGGCGCCGCCGCCGGCAGGCTGGAAGCATGACTACGGCACAGCTCCGCACCGCGCCCGCCACCGCCTCCGTCACCCCCGCCCGCCCCGCCGCGACCGCGGGGCAGGCCGCCAGGCCGGCTTTGCCGGGGCGCACCGGGCTGCGTTCCCTGGTCCTCGACGCCGCGATTCCGGTCGGGTCGTACTACATCCTGCGGGCGGCCGGCGCCGACCTGTTCGTCGCCCTGGCCGCCAGCAGTGCCCTGCCGCTCGCGCGCACCAGCTTCGACGTGGCCCGCGGCCGCGCCGTCAGCGGGCTGGCGCTGCTGGTCCTGGCGGTCAACGCGGTCAGCCTCGGCATCAGCTGGTGGAGCGGCAACCCGCGCTTCATGCTGGCCAAGGACGGTGCGATCACCGCGGTGATCGGCGCCGGGGTGCTGATCTCGGTGGTGGCCGGCCGGCCACTGATGACGGCCGGGATGCGCCCGTTCGTGACCCGCGGGCAGGTCGCCCGCGAGGCCGCCTTTGACCGGCTGCTGGCCAGCTCGGCCCCGTTCGGCCGGCTCAACCGGGTCTTCAACGTGGTCTGGGGCGTCGCCTTCCTGGCCGAGTGCGCCGCGCGGGTCACCGTCGCCTTCACCCTGCCGGTCGGCACCGTGGTGTGGCTGTCGACCGTGCTGAGCGTCGGCTTCATCGGGGCGGGCTGCCTCGTCGGCGGCTTCTGCGCCGGCCCGATGGAGAAGATGGTCCGGGCCGCAGCGAACGCCGGCTCCGGGGAGGCGGGCGCCCGTTCGCCTGCGGTGCGCTAAACCCGGCGCACGGTCGCCCGGTAGGCGGGCGCGCCGTGCTCGTCGTGGAACCGGGTCCGCAGCCGCTCCGGCTCGATCCGGTCGACGTCCCAGCCCGCCCGGGAGGCGAACGCCGCCGTCAGCTCCGCCCGGCTGACCGGATGCGGTCCGGTCTCCGGTCCCTCGTCGCTGAAGCAGATCACGTACAGCAGCGCCCCCGGATCGGTCACCGCCGCCAGGCTGGCCACGTAGATGAGGCGCTCGGCCGGGTCGAAGCTGTGAAACAGGGCCGAGTCGAGGACGGTGTCGAAGGTGCGGCCCAGCTCTTCCAGCTGGAGCGCGTCGGCGGTGATGAACTCTGCTGCCAGGCCGCGCTCGCGGGCCTTCGCCCGGGCCATCGCGATCGCGGTGGCGGCCACGTCGAGGCCGAGCACCGGCAGCCCCTGGGCGGCGATCAGCAGCGCGTTGTCACCCGTCCCGCAGCCCGCGTCGAGCACCGTGCCGGAGAACGCGCCGGCCTCCGCGAGCCGGACAACGGCCGGCTGCGGCTGGCCGATGTCCCACGGCGCGGGGCCGGCGGCGTAGGAGGCGTCCCACGGCTGCCCCGCCATCCGCTCGTGGCTGGTGGGCGCGCGCCCGCCGTAAAGGTCGGCGGCGGGCGACGCCGGCTGATCTGGCATCTTCGCTCCTCCTCACCTAGTCCCCGCTCGTATCGTCGCACGCCGCGGCCTCCCTCCGGCGCCGGGCGGGGCTCCTGCCATGCTGGGACGAGACAATGGCTGCCGCTGGGAGGAGTCCACGTGCACCTGACGCCGAGGGAACGAGAGCGGCTGCTGCTGGCGGCGGCGGCCGACCTGGCCCGCCGGCGGCTGGCCCGCGGCGCCCCGCTCGGCGCGACCGAGGCGGTCGCCCTCGTCTGCGACGAGGTCTGCGAGCTGGCCTGGGACGGCCTGCCGCCTTGCGGAGGTCATCGCCCGGGCCCGGGCGCTCGTCCCGCCCGCGGCGCTGCTGCCCGGGGTGGCCGGGCTGGTCCCGGTGATCGAGGTCGAGGCGCTGTTCCCCTGGGGCTCGACCCTGGTCCACCTCGACGCCCCGTTCGGGTCGGCGGCGGACGCGGAAAACGCTGGCATGGCCCAGGCTCGCGCGGACCGTCCGGGCGCGGACCGTCCCGGCGCCATCAGGCCCGGTAACGGGCGGATCGAGCTGGCGCCGGGGGCCGAGCGGCAGTCCGCCCTGCTGCGCAACACCGGGCCGCGTGACCTCTGGATCTCCTCGCACTTTCCCCTCGACCAGGTCAACCCGGCCGTCGTGGTGCGGGTGACGGGAGGCGGGGAACCGGCCACCGTTCGGGATGATCCTGGGCGGCGGGGGACGGCGGACGGCGGGACCGCGACGGGTCCGCCGCCCGGGTGCCGGCTGGACCTGCCCGCCGGGGAGGCGCTGCTGCTGCGGGCCGGAGAGGAGCGGGAGGTGGCCGTTGTCCTGGCTTGACCGGGGCGAGTACGCCCGTCGCTACGGTCCCACCACCGGTGACCGGGTCCGGCTGGCCGACACCGACCTCTGGGTCGAGGTCGAGGCGGACGACGGTTACCCGGGCGATGAGCTGATCGGCGGATGCGGCAAGACCGCCCGCGACGGGGTGCTGGTGACCGCGCGGGCCGCCCGCCGGGACAGCGCCCTCGACCTGATCATCCCGGGCGTGCTCGTCCTCGACCCGGTCCTGGGCGTCCGCAAGACGTCGATCGGGGTGGCGGGCGGGCGGATCACCGGAACCGGCCGGGCCGGGAACCCCGACCTCGGGGCGGGCGTCGACCTGGTGGTCGACTCGCACACGGCGATCGTGCCGGGCGAGGGCCTCATCGCCACCGCCGGCCTGATCGACTCTCACGTGCACCTGTCCAGCCCGGCGGTCGCGCCGGCGGCGCTGTCGGCCGGCATCACCACCATCGTCGGCATGGGCACCGGCGGGGTCTGGGACGTCGGCGCCAACCCGGCCTACAACCTGCGCGCGCTGATCGCGGGCTGGGCCGGCACCCCGGTCAACGCCGCCTTCCTCGCCCGTGGCTCCTCCCGCTCGGCGGCCCTGCTTGAGGCGGCGGCCGAGGCCGGTGCGGGCGGGTTCAAGGTGCACGAGGACTGGGGCGCCACCCCTGAGCAGATCGACACCTGCCTGACCGTGGCCGAGGCGGCGGGCCTGCCCGTCGCGCTGCACACCGACACCCTGGGCGAGTCGGGCTACCTGGCCGACACGGTCGCCGCCACCGCCGGGCGGACCGTGCACGCCTACCACGTCGAGGGCGGCGGCGGGCACCCGGACATCCTCGAGATACTCAACCATCCGCACGTGCTCGGCTCTTCCACCACCCCCACCCTGCCGCTCACCCCGGCCACCATGGCCGAGTTGGTGCCGATGACGATGACAGTGCACAAGCTGCACCCCGGGCGCGGCAGCGACGACGGCATCGCCGCCGCCCGGATCCGGCGGCACGGCATCGCGGCCGAGAACCGGCTGCACGACCTGGGCGCGATCGGCATCGTCAACTCCGACTCGATGGGCATGGGGCGCATCGCCGAGGTCGCCCGCCGCACCTGGCAGCTCGCCCACGTGCAGGCGTCGCTGCTGGGCGAGACCGGCCCGGGAACCGCCGCCAACGACCGGGTGCTGCGCTACCTGGCCAAGATCACCCTGAACCCGGCGATCGCGCACGGGCTGGCCGAGCACGTCGGCTCACTCCAGCCGGGACGGCTGGCCGACATCGTGCTGTGGGACCCGGCCCGCTTCGGGGCCACCCCGGAGCTGGTGATCAAATCCGGCTTCGTCGCCTGGGGCGCGTCCGGCTCCGGCTCGGGATCGACCCGGATCACCCAGCCGCGGGTGATGGCCCCGTTCTTCGGCGGCCTGGGCGCGGCTCCCCGTGACCTGGCGGCGCTGTTCGTCGCCGCCCCAGTCCTGGACGACAGGCGGCTGCGTTCGGCGCTGCCGCCCGGCGTGCGCTACCTCCCGGTCACCGGCGCGCGCGGGCTGACCCGGGCCGACATGTCCCGCAACACCCTCGTGCCGCGGGTGTCGGTCCCGCCCGGCGACGCCCCGGTCACCGTCAACGGCGCCGAGGTCCCGGTGCACGAGGCGGCCGACCTGCCCCTCACCCGCCTCTACAACCTGGGCTAGCGCGACGCCTCGGGGCGCGGGGCGCGGGGGCGCGGGGGCGCTTGCGCCGCAGGGGCGCAGGGGCGCAGGGGCGCAGGGGCGCAGGGGCGCAGGGGCGCAGGGGCGCAGGGGCGCAGGGGCGCAGGGGCGCAGGGGCGCAGGGGCGCTTCTTGCTGTTATCCTGGCATCTTAGGCCGCAGCGCGGAATGTTTTGGCAGGCCGGAAATTAATGTTGCGGGGACACCAGAAAGTTTCCGGTTAGAAGGAGGCGACCGGGCCAGGAGCCCGCGGTCAGCGGGTGGTGCGGATGACCGGAGCGGGAAGTCGCGGTCAGTGGCTGGTGCGAATGAGCCGACCGGAAGGAAGCCGGGTCAGCGGGCGGTCAGCGGGTGGTGAGGATGACCGGGCCGCTGGCGGTGATGGCGATGGTGTGCTCCACGTGGGCGGCCCGGCTGCCGTCGGCGGTGCGGATCGTCCAGCCGTCCTCGTCGAGGTAGATGCCGTCGTCGCCGCCCGCGATGAACCACGGCTCGATCGCCAGCACCAGGCCGGGGACCAGCTTCAGGCCGCGGCCGGCCTTGCCCCGGTTGGGGATGTGCGGGTCCTCGTGCATGGTGCGGCCGACGCCGTGGCCGCCCAGGTCGGTGGAAATGCCGTACCCGCCCGCACGGCCGACGGTGCCGATGGCGGCGGAGATGTCGCCTAGCCGGCCGCCCGGGCGGGCGGCGGCGATCCCGGCCATCAGCGCGTCCTCAGTGGTGGCGATCAGCTTCGCGTCCCCCGCAGCGGGCGGGCCCACGCTGAAGGAGATCGCGGCGTCGCCCACCCAGCCGTCCAGGGTGGCGCCGGCGTCCACGCTGAGCAGGTCGCCCGCGCGCAGCCGGTAGTCGCCCGGGATGCCGTGCAGGGCCGCGTCGTTGACCGACGTGCAGATCGCGGCCGGGTACGGGATCGGCGCGAACCGGGGGTGGTAGTTCAGGAACGGCGAGGTCGCCCCCGCCTTGTCCAGGACCTCCCGGGCGGCCGCGTCAAGCTCCTTGAGGGTGACCCCGGGCGCGGCGACGTCCCGGGCGGCCGCAAGGATATCGGCCACTACCCGACCGGCCGCTCCGATCGCGTCGATCTCCCCCGCCGTCTTGACCTCGACCACTAGCCGCCTCCCTTGCCCGGTAACTGAACCAGGATATGTAACTCACGGGCGCCCGGCGGCAACGGGACACCGCAGACCCGGTCCCGTCGCGTGCACCCCGCCCGCCGGCCCCTGACGTTCCCCTCTGGACACGTCAGGCGCCGGCGGCCTGCGCTTAGCCGAGGCCGGCGGACTGCAGCCAGTTCTGCGCGGCGGTGGTGTAGTCCTCCTTGTCGGTGATCACCTTGATGTCCAGCTGGAGCAGGGCGGCGGTGGTCAGCTTGGCTGAGACGGCGTTCAGCGTCGAGGTGATGGTCGGGGTCAGTGCGGGCTTGTAGACCAGCGGGATGACGTTCTGGGCGGCGAAGTTGTTCTTCGGGTCGCTCAGCGAGACCAGCTTGTCGGTGACGATCTGCGGGGTGGTGGTGAACACGTCCGCCGCCTGCACCTTGCCGCTGGTCAGGGCGGACAGGGTGATCGGGCCGGACTCGTCCAGCGGGTCGAAGCTCTTGAACGTCAGCCCGTAGGTGGACTTGAGCCCGGCGATGCCGTCGCTGCGGGTCTTGAACTCAGGCGGGCCGCCCAGCACCATGTCCTTGGCGTAGGGTGCCAGGTCCGCGATCGACTTCAGGTGGTCCTTAGCCGCGGTCGCCTGGGTGACCGTGATCGCGTCGCTGTCAGCGGCCGGGGCCGGGTTCAGTACCGTGAGGGTAGACGGCAGTTTGGCCGCGAGCGCGGCGTCCACGTCGGCGGTGGTCTTCGCGGTCGAGCTGGGGTCGGCCTCGACGGTCAGCAGGGTGCCGTTGTACTCCGGGATGATGGTGATGGCGCCCTTTTGCACCTGCGGGTAGTAGACCTCGCGGGCGCCGATGTTGAGCTTGGTCGAGACGTTGACGCCCTTGGCCTTCAGCGCCAGCGCGTAGACCTCGGCCAGCACCTCGTTCTCGGGGAAGTTGGCCGAGCCCACGACCACCTGGCTCGACGAGCTGCCGCCGGACAGCGGGTTGGAGCCGCTGGAGGAGGCGGAAGCGCTGCTGCTGGCGCTGGACGCGGCGGACGTGGATGAACTGCTACTGGACGAGCACGCGGTCACGGCCGCGAGGCCGACGACCGCGAGCGCGGCGATCCCGCTGGTCGCGGAGATCCGGTACGTCATATTGGTTCCTTCCGGACGGGTTGTTAGTTGGTCTTGGCCTGCTTGCGCAGGCCGGCCGGGGTCGCCAGCCAGGTAATGCCCGCGAACACGGCGAGGACGAGTACGGCGAGGATGACGACCAGCAGCGCCCCGCCGGCCACCGGGCCGTACTGGTCGCTGGCGAGGCCGTCGATGATGAAGCGGCCAAGGCCGCCCAGCCCGATATAGGCGGCGATGGTCGCGGTCGCGACCACGAAGATGGCCGAGGTCCGCAGGCCGAGCAGGATGAGCGGCATCGCGATCGGCACCTCGACCCGGATGATCTGCTGCCAGGTGGTCATGCCGACCCCGGTGGCGGCGTCCCGGACGCCGGGGTCGACGTCGGCGACGCCCGCGGCCGCGTTGATGAGGATCGGCGGGATCGCCAGCAGCACCAGCGGCAGCAGCCAGGTCAGGGCGGAGAAGCCCAGGTAGACGGTCAGCAGGGTGAGCAGGCCGAGGGTCGGGATGGCGCGGCCGGAGTTGGCGGTGTTGATCACCACGTTGGCCACGGCGCCGCCCCGGTGCCCGATCGCGACGCCCACCGGGACCGCGATGACGGCCGCGACCAGCAGCGACAGGCCGGCGTAACCGAGATGCGCGAGCAGCTGGTGCGGGATGGAGCCCGCGCCATGCCAGTTGGCGCTGGTGGTCACCCAGTCCCAGGCGTAGGAGAAGAAGCTCATCGCCGCATCGCCTTCCTGACCGGGCCCTTCATGACCGGGCCCCTCATGACCGGACCCTTCATGACCGGGCCGCCGTCCACGGGGTCAGCAGGCGCCGCGCGGTGATCAGGATCAGGTCGCAGATCAGGGCGAGCAGGATGACCAGCACCAGGCCGACCCAGATCTCGGTCGGGAAGGACCGCTGCAGCCCGTCCACGAACAGGTAGCCGAGGCTGGACACGCCGATAAGCTGGCCGACGCTGGCCAGGCTGATGCCGGCCACCACGCCGATCCGCAGCCCGGCGATGATGACCGGAGTGGCCAGCGGCAGCTCGACCGTGACCAGCCGCCGCAGCGGGCCGTAGCCCATCGCCGTGGCCGCCTGCTTGACCGAGGCGGGGACGCCGCGCATGCCCGCCACGACGTTCGGCAAGATGACGCAGAGCGAGAACACGGTCAGCGCGATGACCACGGTCGTGTCGGTCAGCCCGAAGGCCGGGATCAGCGCGATGAACAGGGCCAGCGACGGCACCGCGTAGAGGATGTTGACCACGGTCAGCACCGGCGGGTAGAACCAGCGCCAGCGGGCGGCGACGATGCCGAGCGGCAGCGAGATCACCAGCCCGATCAGCGCCGGCACCACCCCGAGGTAGAGGTTCTCCCGGGTCAGCTGCCAGATCTGCGCGGCGTTCTGGGGGATCCAGGACCACATCATGGCCGCGGCTCCTCCTGCCGGGCGGCCATCGGCGGCTCGCCCGCGCCGCCTGCCTGGCTGGCGCCGCCGGTGTGGCTGGCGTCGGCCGCGATGGCCGCCCGGATCTGGTCGAAGGTGGCCACGCCGGCCACCCGCCCGGTGTCATCCACGCCGACCGCGAGCCCGGCGGGCGACAGCACCGCGGCGTCGAGGGCCGCCCGGAGCGAGTCGGTGCCAACGGTGAAGGAGTGCCCGAAGGGCTCGGTCCCGGCCTCGCCCAGGGCGCTGTCCCCGGGCAGCCCAGCCAGCGCGGAGGGGTCGGCCCAGCCGAGTGGGCGGCCGCTGCCGGCCTTGGTGACGAGCACCCATCCGCCGCCTGCCCGCGCCTGGGCGACGGTCGCGTCGGCTGGCAGCGCTGGGGCGGGCGACAGGTGCAGCCCGCCGGTGGCGACGAAGGACAGCCGGCGGATGCCGCGGTCGAAGCCGACGAAGCCGGCCACGTAGTCGTCGACCGGGGCGGCCAGCAGCTCCTGGGGCGGTGCGACCTGGGCCAGGGTGCCGTGCGGGCGGAACAGCGCCACCGTGTCACCGAGTTTCATCGCTTCCTCGATGTCGTGGGTGACGAGCACGATCGTCTTGCGCAGCTCAGCCTGCAGGGCCAGCAGCTGGTCCTGGAGGGAAGCCCGGACCACCGGGTCGACCGCGCTGAACGGCTCGTCCATCAGCAGGACGGGCGGGTCGGCGGCGAGGGCCCGGGCGACGCCGACGCGCTGCTGCTGGCCGCCGGACAGCTGGTGCGGGTAGCGCTTGGCCAGCGCGGCATCCAGTCCGACCTGGTCCAGCAGCTCGCGGGCGCGCGCCCGGGCCTTGCCCCTGGGCGTTCCGTTCAGCACCGGGACGGTCGCGATGTTGTCCTCGATCGTGCGGTGCGGGAAGAGACCGGTCTGCTGGATGACGTAGCCGATGCCGCGGCGCAGCTGGGCCGGGGGGCGGGAGCGGATGTCGACGCCATCGAGCAGGATGGTGCCCTCGGAGGGCTCGATGAGGCGGTTGATCATGCGCAGCGACGTGGTCTTGCCGCAGCCGCTCGGCCCGACCAGGACCATCGTCTGCCCGTCGGGCACCTCGAGGGAGAGCGCGTCCACGGCGACGGTTCCGTCGGGGTAGCGCTTGGTAACAGCATCAAAGGTGATCAAGCCCGCGGGCCTTCCCCGTAAAGTCCACTTTTCCCACCGCGTTTATCTGAATATAGCGGAACATCCGCGCACCCCACGCGGAGCACTTGCCGGTGTCACACGCCCCCACCCTAACGGGAGCCACTGACACCGCATATCACCCAGCGTTCACCTCTCGCTAACGATTTTCCTCACCAGGACTTGACAGACTTTCCCGTTCAGGCCGGGGCAAACGTCGCGACCTGCGCAAAGGCCGGCGCGCTGGGCGGCGGCGGGTGAGACGCTTGAGTGGTGGACTCCGACTTGACCGCGCGGCTGCGGGCGATCTGCCAGGGACTGCCGGAGGTGACCGAGCGTCCCTCGCACGGCGCGCCCACCTGGTACCTGAGGGGCAAGAAGTCGTTCGCGACGCTGTGGGCGGACGGGCATCACGCTGACCACTTCCCCCACCTGTGGTGCGCCGGGCTCCCCGGCGCCCAGGAGGCGCTGACCGGCTCGGATCCCGGCCGCTTCTTCCGGCCACCCTACGTCGGCCACCGGGGCTGGATCGGCATGCGGCTGGACGGCACGGTCGACTGGACCGAGGTCGCCGAGCTGTGCGCCGACGCCTACCGGGCGGTCGCGCCGCCCGCCCTGGCGGCCCGGCTCGACCAGGGCTGAGACCGCGCCGTTTTCCGGCGCCGGGCGGCGGCCGGCGCCGGAAAACGCGTTCAGGCCGCGGCGTCGTATTGCGACGCCTGCAGCGTGTAAAGCTCGGCGTACTGCCCGCCGCGGGCCATCAGCTCGGCGTGACTGCCAGACTCGGTCACCCGCCCGCGGGCGAGCACGTAGATCCGGTCGGCGTGCCGCACCGACGCCAGCCGGTGGGTGATGATCAGCACGGTGCGGTCCGCCGCCAGCGTCCGCAGCGAGGAGAACAGCGCGTACTCGGCCCGCGCGTCCAGCGCCGCGGTCGGCTCGTCCATGATCAGCAGCGGGGCAGTGCGGTAGAACCCGCGGGCGGCGGCGATGCGCTGCCACTGGCCGCCGGACAGCTCCGCCCCGTCCTTGAACTGCCGGGCCAGCAGCGTGTCATAGCCCCGGGCGAGGCCGTCGATGACCGTGTCGGCCCCCGAGGAAGCGGCAGCCGAGGCGAGCAGGGCGTCGTCAAGCAGCCGCCCCATGATGATGTTGTCCCGCACCGTCAGCGGCCAGTTGCCGTGGTCCTGGGCGATGACCGCGATCCGCTCACGCAGCGGCTCGCCGGCGACGTCCGCGATCGACAGCTCGTCCCAGTGCACGGTGCCCGCTTGCGGCCGGTACAGCCCGGCCAGGATCTTGGCCAGGGTGGTCTTGCCGGAGCCGTTCTCGCCGACCAGGGCGACCACCTCGCCCCGGCCGATCTCGACCGAGACGTCGCGCAGCGACGGCTCGTCCGCCCCCGGGTAGCTGAAGGTGACGCCGGCCGCGGTGATCCGGCGGAACCCGGCCGGGGCCGCGGCCGCGCCGGGCGGGGCGATCCGCTGCTGCGCGTCGTCGCAGAAGGCGAGGTAGTCGGAGAAGTAGAGCCCGTCCTCGTAACACTGGTTGACCTGGTACATGAGCTGCTGCAGGGAGCTTGAGGCGGCCCGCAGCGCCAGCACCGCGGTGCCGGCCACCGACAGCGCCAGGTACCCGGCGGCCAGCAGCAGCCCAAGGACCACGTAGACCCCGGCGGTGGCGATCCCGCCGAGCGAGCTGCCGATCACCTTGGTCACCGTCTGCTGGCGGGCGGCCCGCAGCTCGGCCGCGCGGGCGTAGGCGGCCAGCCGGGCCAGGCGTCCGAGCAGGAAGGACCGCAGGGTGAACGAGCGCAGCTCGGCCGCGGTCTCACGCTCGGCGATGAGGCTGGCGAGGATGTACTTACGCCGGTAGGAGTCGATCAGCGCGAACCGGGTCAGGTACCGGATCCGCGCGCTGCGGACCGCGGACCAGGCGTCCGGCAGCTGCGCCAGCAGCAGCACCGCCAGCAGGAGGGGCTGCAGCAGGCCGACCACGACCGCCGCCGAGGCCAGCCCGGAGAACGCCGTGAGGACGTTAATCACGTCGTTGACCAGCATCGAGGCGGAGTTGACGCCGCGGTCGCGGGCGCGCTGCATCCGGTCGTGGAAGTCCGGGTCGTCGAACGCGGCCAGCTCGACCTGGCTCGTCAGGTCGTACAGCCGCAGCTCGACCGCCTGGTCCACCTGTGGCTCGAGGCGGCTCTGGGCCCAGCCCGCCGCGGTCGAGACGCCCGAGCGGAGGGCGGTGAACGCGGCCACCAGGATCAGCGACGGCAGCGCCGCGCGCACCCGGTCCGGCGTCGGCCCGGCCGCGAACAGCGCCTCGAGCACCCCGGTGGTGGCGAACAGCGCGTACCCCCCGAACACGCCCGAGGCGACGTTGAGCGCGATCGTGGCGGCGGTGTCGCGCCTGCTGGCCGCCCAGCCGAGCCGTACCGCCTGCCCGATCAGGGCCGGGAAGCGCCGGCCGACGTCGCTGAAGCGGACGGTGGCCATCCGCTCGTCGTACGCGTGCCAGTAGTTGCGCGACAGCTCGGCCGTCTCGTGATCGGCACTGCCGGCGCTACCGTCGCCAGCACTGTCGACATTGCTGTCCACAGGGCTGGCCGCGTCCGCCCGCCCTGCCGCTGGTTCCCGCCGCACCGCTTCGCGCAGGCGCGCAAGCGCCCGCCGCCACCCCGCCGCCATGCCCTGAGTATCCGTTGACGGCTGGGTTGAAGCCAGCGAATAAGCCGCCCGAACGGGGGCGTGCTCCGCCGGCCCCGCCGGGCAGAACAGCTAGCCCGCCGGGCTGCCGGCGGCCCGCCGCAGCAGCGGGAAGGTGATATCGCGCCGGTGGGCGAAGCCGAGCTCGATGTACAGCCTGATCGCGCTGGTATTGGACCTGACCGCGTGCAGGAAGGGGGTGTCGCCGCGGGCGGCGATCGCCGCCGCGACGGCCCGGGTCAGCCGCGAGGCCAGGCCGAGGCCGCGGTAGTCGGGGTCGGTGCAGACGGCGCTGATCTCGGTGTAGCCGGGCGGGCGCAGCCGCTCGCCCGCCATCGCGATCAGCCGCCCGTCGCGCCAGATGCCGAGGTAGCCGCCGAACTCGACAGTCCGGGCCAGGAACGGTCCCGGCTTGGTCCGCTCGGTCAGGCTGAGCATGGCGGGGACGTCGGCCGGCCCGAGCGGCACCGCCTCGCCGTCCGGCTTGACCTTCAGGGTGTCCGCCACCAGCTGCACGCCCTCACCGAACCAGAGGGTCTCCCAGCCCGCGGGCGGATCGGTCAGCAGCCCCGGCAGGGCGATGACCTCGCCCGGAGCGAGCAGGCCGGCGACGTCCGACCAGTCCGCCGCCGCCGGGTCGTCCGGCAGCGCCCCGAACGGGCTGATGTCGGCCGGGTAGCGGGCGGCGCGCCCCTTAGTCAGCGCGATACCCGCGTGCGCCCCGGTGAGCGAGGCGAGGACCGGGTTGTCGAGCGGGTGCGTCACCGCCCACCCGCCGTTCCGCACGAGCAGGGCGCGTCCAGGCCAAGGCGGCGCTGCTCGACCGACAGGCAGCGGTTCTCCACGTAGAGCAGCCCGGCCTCCTCCGCGATCGCTCGAGCCTTGGCCGAGGCGATACCGAGCTGGAGCCACAGCGCGGTCGCGCCGGCCGCGACTGCCTGCCGGGCGACGCCGGCCACCTCGGACGGCGGGCGGAAGACGTCGACCAGGCCGGGCGGGCCGGGCAGGTCCGCCAGCGCCCGGTAGACGGGTTCGCCCAGGATCAGCCCGCCGCGCAGGTTGACCGGGACGACCCGCCAGCCGTGACGCTGCATATGGGCCGGGACCCGGTTCGCCGCCTTGGCCGGGTCCGCGCTCGCGCCCACTACGGTGATCGTGTCATAAGTGGTGAGGATGCGCTCGACCACTGCGTCCGTGACTGCCACGCCTCAACGCTACCGGTAACGGGGCAAACCCGGCTCGAACGCAATGGCACACCCGGGAGCCCCCGTTGCGCAGCCTCCTCCGCCTCCGCAACGTACGGACTTGCCGGTTCCGGCCGAGGGCGGGCCTAAGCGGCTGAAGCCCCAGTTGAGCAGCGCCTTCGCGTCCGCCCCGGCGGCGTCCTCGTGGGGTGAGCTGGCCGCGGCCGAGTCGAGCACCACCCCGATCAGGGTGGTGCTGCCGCGGCGGGCCTCGAACAGCAGGCACTGCCCGGCCGACAAGGTGTAGCCGGTCTTGATGCCGGTCGCGCCCTTGTACACGCCGAGCAGCGGGTTCAGGTTCTTCCAGGTGTGCGCCCGGTGCCCGGCACTCGCCGCCACCTTGAACTGGGAGGTGCCGACGATTTTGGCGAACGCCGCGTTCCGCATGGCCGCCCGGCCCAGGGTGATCAGGTCGTGGACGTCGGAGTAGCCGCTCCACTCGCTCGGGTCGGGCAGCCCGCTGAAGTCGGTGAAGTGCGTCTTGGTCATCCCGAGCTTCCCGGCCGAGGCGTTCATCTTGGCGATGAAGCCGGCCGTCCCGGGCCCGTAGGCGGACGCCAGCGCATAAGCGGCGTCGCAGCCGGAGGGCAGCAGCATCGCGTACAGCAGCTGCGCGGTCGTGAGCTTCTCGCCCGGGTGCAGCCCGGCGCTGGACGCGTCGTACTCCCTGTCGTAGCCGGTGATGCCGGATGGCACGGTGATCACCCGGCTCGGGTTCACTCCCGGGATCGACAGCACCACGTAGGCGGTCATCACCTTGGTGATGGAGCCGATCGGCCGCTCAGTGACCGACGACCGGGACCACAGGTCAGCCCCGGTGGCGGCGTTCGCCAGCTCCGCCAGCCGGGAGGCGACGACCGGGGCGGCCAGCGGGGCCTGCTGGCGCAGGGCCCGGGCGGGACCGGTCCCGTCGGCGGCGGCGGAAGCGGCCGCGTGGGCGGACGGCGCGGCGGCGCCGGTCACGATGAGTGTTGCGGCGACGACGGCCCCGGCGGCCAGCAACGCGGTGACCCGCATCGGTCCTCCTGCCCCAGCGAACGGATACGGACGCATTCTTTCAGTGCGGCCCCCTCGTCTGCCGGTATTGCGATTCAATTTCCTTCGGAACGGGGGCAGGCTCCGCCTGTACGCGCACCCGTCGGGCCGTTCGGATGGCGAGCGTCCCCTCATGGGGCTAGCCTGCATGGGACACCCGAAAGGGACACGATGGCAGATATGGATAGTTGGTGCCCGTCTTGCGGGTACTCAGTCGAGCCGGGTACGCGGTTTTGCAACGGCTGCGGGCATCAGTTCGCGGCCCAGGCCGGCGCGCCCGTGGCGCAGTCCTCGGCCGCTTCCATGCAGCAAGCGCCCGTCGGCTCCTACCCCGGCTACCCAGCGTCCCCTGGCTACCCAGCGTCCCCTGGCTACGCACCGTCTCCTGGCTACGCAGCGTCTCCTGGCTACGCGGGGCCGGCCTGCGCCGCCGGCCGCCCTTCCGCCCGCGCCGCCGCCGCCGTCGGGCAGCCCGCTGCCCTACCCACCTCCCCCGGTGTCAGGCCCGTCCGCGCCCTACCCCGCTCCCGGCGCCCCGGGCCAGCCGGTTCCGCCCGGCGCGCCCGGCCAGGGTCCCGACCCGGCGGTGTCGGACACCCTCGAGCGGATGCTGCGCCCGCAGGGCCTGTTCCATCCTGCCGTCCCGCCCCCGGTCGAGTGGCCGCAGCCGCCAGCACCGGGCTACCCGGCCGGCGGCCCGTATCCGCCGACCCCGCCCGCGCCTTATCCGCCGGGCCCGCAGTACCCGCCGACCGGGGGTTTCCCACAGGCCGGGCCGCCCGCCTGGCCCGGTGCCCCGGGCCAGCCGACCGGGCCGACCGGCTACCCGCAGGGCGGTTACCCAGTCCCGTACGGCAACGGGCCGTACCCGGACACGCAGTACCAGGGCGCGCCGTACCCGGGCCCGGCCAACGTCGGCCAAGTCGGCGGCGGGCAGGTCGCGAACGGCCAGTACCCGAACGGCCAGTACCCGAACGGCCAGTACCCCGGCGGCCAATACCCCGGCGGCCAGTACGCGGGCCCCTATGGGCAGGATCCGACGGCGGCCGGGCAGTTCGGCCCGGACGGCCTGGAGGCCACGGCCGGCGCGGGGGGCGGCCCCCTTGGGCGGCTCCGGCTCAAGCGGCCAAAGGGACCGCTGATCCCGGTCGCGGTGGCGGCCGTCGTGGTGATCATCGTCGCGGTGGCGCTCACGCTGTCGAGCGGCGGGAGCACGCCCACAAGCTCCGCCAGTGCCAAAGCCAGCGCCAGCGCCCCGGCTGGCTCTGCGCCGAGCCAGTCCCTCACCCAGCAGCAGGCCGCGTCGGCGCTATCGGGCCTGCTGTCGCAGAGCGGCACCGACCACGCGGACGTGAATGCGGCCGTCACCAACGTCGAGGCGTGCAAGAACCTCACCGGCGACGCCAAGACGTTCAACCGGGCCGCCAGCAACCGCCGCGCGCTGCTGGCGAAGCTGGCCACGCTGCCTGGCCGCTCGGCCCTGTCGGCCACGATGCTGGCCGACCTGACCAGCGCCTGGCGGGCGTCCGCGACCGTGGACAGCGATCTCGCCCAGTGGGCCCAGGACGGCGTCGGCGGCTGCAAGAAGAACAACGTCAAGGACCCTAACTACACCGCCTCAGTCCCGTTCGACAGCACCGCGACCAACGGCAAGACGGCCTTCGTCAAGGCGTGGAACGGCCTCGCCCGGAAGTACGGCTACCCGTCCTACACTCCGGCCCAGCTGTAGCGCGCGCCGCGCGGGACGGCCGGGTGCGCTCGGTCGGACCCGGTGGCGGTCTTGGCACCCGGCGGGCGGCCACCTACGCTGAAGCCAAGGGGTGGCGCAATGGACGGGAATGACCGCTTGTGCCCGCACTGTCAGGCACAGCTCGGGGCTCAGGCGGGGTTCTGCCCGGACTGCGGGCGTCAGGCCGCACCGCCGGACGACGCCGGCCGCACCGTCCCGGCCGTGTTTCCTGGCGGCGCGCCGCCCGCCACCGCCCCCGTCTCGTGGTGGCCGAGCAAGACGGTCGAGGCGGCGGCCGAGTCGCCGCCCGCCGAACTCGCACCGTGGTGGGCTGCCCCGGACCCACGGGCTGTCCCCGCTGAGCCGCCGGACGATTCCCCGACTCGCACCGACTGGATCCTGCCGGCCGCGCCGGCTCCGTCCCCAACCGCCCCGTCCTCAGCGGTGCCATTCCGGTCGGCGGCGCCGCCCGGCAGGCCACGATTCCCGCCCGCCGCTGGCCAGGAGCCGCCCGGCCAGCGCGGTCAGTCGTACCAGCCGGGACCCGGCTACCCGGCGGGACCCGGCTACCCGGCGGGGCCGGGGTATCAGCCAGGGCCGGCCCAGCCGCCGGGTCCGGCCGGGCCGCCGGCTGGCGGGCTGGGGCTCGCGCCCTTCCCGCACCAGGCGCAGGGCGGCCCGCCGCGCCAGCCGCCCCGGCGGCACGACCGCGACCGTGGTGGCTCGCGGGCCCTGTGGGTGCTGCTCGCGGTGGTCGTCGTCATCGGCGCCACCGCCGGGATCCTGGTGGCCAAGCCGTTCAGCCACGCGCCGGGCCAGCGGGCCGCGACCGCCAGCGCGGGGGCGGCCAGCGCCATCGGCGCGTCGGCCAGGGCGAGCGCGGGCGCGTCGTCGGCCACCGCCAGCGGCACTGCGGCGGCCTCGGCCGCGGCGGTGACCGAGCGGCAGGCGGCCGCCGCCATGGCCACGATGCTGGCGCAGAGCGTCTCCGAGCGCTCCGCCATCATCAGCGCCGCCGCCGACGTCGCCAGCTGTGGCTCGCACCTGGCGTCCGACCAGGAGACGTTCAGCGGCGCTGTCAGCTCACGCAAGGCCCTGCTGGCGCGCCTGGCGGTGCTGCCCGGGCGCGCGGCGCTGCCGGCCACGCTGGTCAGCGAGCTCACCACCGCCTGGCAGGCGTCGGCCAGCGCCGACCAGGACTACGCCCGCTGGGCCGCCGACGAGAGCGCCAGGGTCTGCGTGCGCGACGACACCAGCGACCCCGGCTACCAGGCCGCTCAGGGTCCGGACGGCGACGCGACCCGGGCCAAGACCGCGTTCGTGGCAAACTGGAACCCGGTCGCGGCCCGCTACGGCCTCACCCAGTACCAGCCGGCCCAGCTGTGATCCCGGGTGTGCCCGTGTCAGCGCATGGCCGACCAGATCAAGGCGGACAGCCCGCTGACGGTGTCGATGCCGTACTGCTCGGACGGGTTGCCGGTGGTGAGCACGGCGACCAGGTAGTCGCGGGCGTCGCCGGACACCCAGCCGACGCTGTTGACCTGCCAGTCGGTTGCGGCGTCGTTGAGCGGCAGCCACCCGTTCTTGAGTGCGACCGACACCCCGGCCGGAACCCCGCCGGACACCCCCCAGCGCTGGTCCGGGGTGACGTTCTCCAGCAGTGACAGGGCGTAGGCCCGGGCGGCCTGCGACAGCGGCGGGTGCGCGCCCGGCGTGACCAGCTGGCGGAGCAAGATGAGCTGGTCCTGCGGCAGCGTGGTGGTCAGCCCCCAGCCCGGCCACGGGAAGCCGGCGCAGGTCACGCAGGACGACGGGACGGTCGCGGTCAGCCCCGCCTGGGCGTTGTAGCCGGCCAGCCCGGCGGCCCCGCCGGCCTCGTCCCACAGGCTGGTCGCGGCGTCGTTGTCGCTGTCCTCGATCATCGCCCGGGCGAGCGACTGGTCGCCGGGCGGCAGCGTGCCGCCGTCCCGGGCGAGCAGCGCCTCCAGGATGTTCAGCTTGACCACGCTGGCCTCCGCCTGCGGGTGGCCCAGGCCGAGGTGCCACGTCTGCCCAGTCCGCACGTCGTAGACGGCGGCGAGGACGGTGCCCTCCCGGGTGGCGGTGTAGCCGGCGGCGGCCGTCCCCAGCGGGTCCGCGTGGGCTGTGCCCGTGGCCGCGGCCGTGCGGCCAGCGACCGGGGCAGTCCGGCCGGACGAGGGCCCCGGCGCGGACCGCGAGGAGCGGACCGCGTCCGCGCCGGGCGCGAGGCCCGCGGCGGCCGAACGGGTGACGGCGCCGGGCGCGGACGGCTGGGTCGCGGTGCCGGCGGCGGCGGGCCCGCCGCCGCCGCGCAGCGTGAAGATCAGGACCAGGACCACCGCGACGGTGACGGCGACACCCGCGAGGGCGCGTCCCGCGCCAGCCGTCATCGCCACCTCCCCGGCGACGGGCCGTCGCCCGCACCCTCAAGCTCCCCGGGCAGCATATGCTCCGCCGCGCCCGCCCGGCCCGTTGTTGAGGTGGTTTGCCCGGTTGCGGGATGCCCCTGCGGTAACGGTTACAGGCCTGGGGCCCGGAGCTGGTCCGCCTTGTCGGTCCGCTCCCAGGTGAAGCCTTCCTCGTCGCGGCCGAAGTGCCCGTAGGCGGCGGTCCGCCGGTAGACCGGACGACGCAGCTCCAGGTCACGCAGGATGGCACCGGGTCGCAGGTCGAAGTTCTGGCTGACCAGCTCCACGATCGTCTTGCGGGCGATTTTCTCCGTGCCGAACGTCTCCACCAGCAGCGACAGCGGGCGGGCGACGCCGATCGCGTAGGCCACCTGGACCTCGGCCCGGTCGGCCAGGCCAGCCGCGACGATGTTCTTGGCGACGTAGCGGGCGGCGTAGGCGGCCGAGCGGTCCACCTTGGACGGGTCCTTGCCGGAGAACGCGCCGCCGCCATGCCGGGCGAACCCGCCGTAGGTGTCAACGATGATCTTGCGGCCGGTCAGCCCGGTGTCGCCGACCGGGCCGCCGATGACGAACCGCCCGGTGGGGTTGACGTAGAACTCGTCCCGCAGGCGGCTGGGGTCGTACAGGTCGGGCGGCAGCACCTGGGTGACGACCTCCTCCCACAGCGCCTCGGGCAGCTTGGACTCCACCCCGTCCTGGTGCTGGGTCGAGATCAGCACCTTCTCGATCTCGACCGGCTTGCCCGCGTCGTCGTAGCGGACCGTCACCTGGGTCTTGCCGTCCGGGCGGAGGTAGGGCAGCACCCCGTTGTGGCGGACTTCCGACAGCCGCTTGGACAGCTTGTGCGCGAGGATGATCGGGGTCGGCATGTACTCGGGCGACTCGTTGGTCGCGTAGCCGAACATCATCCCCTGGTCACCCGCGCCGATCTTGTCGAGCGGGTCCTCCGACCCGCCGATCCGGCCCTCGTGCGCGACGTCGACGCCCTGCGCGATGTCGGGCGACTGGCGGTCCATGGCGACGATCACACCGACCGCGTTGCCGTCGAAGTAGTACTCGCCGTTGTCGTAGCCGATCTCGTTGACCACCTTGCGCGCCAGGGCGGCGTAGTCGATCGTCGAGGAGGTGGTGATCTCCCCCGCCACCACGATCAGCCCGGTCGTCAGCATGGTCTCGCACGCCACCCGGCTCAGCGGGTCCCCCGCCAGCGCTGCGTCGACGACGGCATCGGAGATCTGGTCGGCGATCTTGTCCGGGTGCCCCTCCGTCACCGACTCGGACGTGAAGAGGAATCCGCTGTCCATAGCTGTCTCCTGTAGGTGGGAGTCGCGCTCTCCCGGGACGGGAGAAGTCCTGGCTGCAAGGGTGGTCGCGCTGACCTCGCGGTCACCGCCAGACACCATAGCGCGAAGTTCCCTCGTTGCCACTTCTGGCACACGGTGGCGCGGCCGCGACCGGGTCTGACCGCCCGCCGGGCCGGGCTGGCCCGGGCGGCGCGAGACAGCAAAAAACGGGCCAGCGGAGGAGAACCTCACCGGCCCGTCCGTTACCTGCTCGCCGTATGGCCGCGCTCAGCTGTAGTCGTACTCGCCCGGGTCGAGCGGCACGACCCGGTAGGACGGCTGAGCGCCGGAGAGCCGCTCGGTCAGCAGCTGACGTACCCGCCAGACCCCGCTGACGGCCGCGACCGTGACCGCCCCGACGGCCGCCAGGATCGACCCGCCGAACAGCGCCAGGCCGCCGATGACGTGTCCAAGCACCATCAAGATGATCCCGACGACCAGCGCCGCCGGCACCGCCGCCACCAGGACCGCCGCCACGACGGCGGCCGCGATCACCGCCCGCGTCGGCCACCCTGTTCGCCGCGCCCTGTCCCATACCGCCATGTCGCTCACCCTTCCCGGCCCGCGCCCGCGCCCGCGATATGTCGCGTCCCTGTTTGATGCAACGCACGCCGGCGGCCCGGTCATTCCAGCTGCCCGGCGGCTGGCGGGATGCTAGGCCTGCGGCCGGGGTTTGCCCGGGGCGACGGTGCGGGCAAGGATGCCGAGGGTGGCCCGCAGCGCACTCTCCGGGATGATCGGGAAGATGCCCTTGGACTTCTCCTCGACCGCCGACCAGTCGTAGTAAGAGGTCACCAGCGTGCCCGCGTCAATCGGCTCCAGCCGGTAGCCGTAGACGTGGCCGAGGTTGAACCGGCCCTTGACGGTCCAGGCGATCTCCCGTGCAGGCTGGAAGGCGGTCACTTCATTGGTGACGTCGTACAGCCCGAGCTCCGGGAAGTCACCCAGCGCTTCGCGGTCCATGTGAACGACGAACGTATCGCCCACCTGGGTGATCGGGCCGCGTTCGGCCGACATCAGCATCCCGGAGCTGTCGATCGCGACCTGGCCCTGCGGGTCGGCCACAACCGCGAAGATCTCCTCGGGGGTGGCCGCTATCGCCCTCTGCACTTCCATTCGGTCCGTCATGCGGTGATCTTCCCACGGCCGCCGGGGCGCGCCCAGCACCCGGACGTCTCGCTCGGCCGCCGGCCAGTCGTCAGCGCCAGCGGAGGTCACCCCAGCGCGCCGGCCGGCGGCTCGTGCCGGCCGCTGCGGGCGCCTACAGCTGCGGGCGCGGCTTGCCCGGGGCGACGGTGCGGGCGAGGATGCCCAGGGTGGCCCGCAGCGCGCTTTCGGGGATGATCGGGAAGCGGCTCTTCAGCTTCTCGTCCTCCACCGCCGACCAGTCGCAGTACGACGTGACCAGTGTGCCCTGCTCGATCGGCTCCAGCCGGTAGCCGTAGACGTGGCCGTAGCGCCGCCCGCCCCCGGTGACGGCCCAGGCGATCTCCCGGTCGGCCTCGAACGCGGTGACCACGTTGGTGACGTCGTACAGGCCGAGCTGCGGGATGTCACCCAGCGCTTCGCGGTCCATGTGGATCGTGAACTCGTCGCCGACCTTGCTGATCGTGCCGGGCTCGGCCGACATGAGCATCCCGGAGCTGTCGACAGTGACCTGGCCCTGGGGGTCAGCCACGACCGCGAAGACCTCGCCGGGGGTCGCCGCGATGGCCCGCTGCACTTCCATTCGCTCCGTCATGCGGTGATCTTCTCACGGCCCCCCCGGCGCGACCAGCGCCAAATGGTCAGCGGTTGCTGCCCGCACCGGCCACCCCCGGTGGCGCGCCAGCGGGGGTGGCCGGCTTTCAGGCGCACGGCCCGGCGCCGAGACCGGGGTAGGTGAACGGGTTGGCCGGCGCGTCGGCGCCGGACAGGACGGCAGGCAGCCCGTGCGGCCAGCTGAACGTCGCCTGGGTCCAGTAGCGGCGGGCGCTGGCGCCGCAGCCGGCCGTGACCGGCTTGGTGAAGGTGACCGTCACCGGGACCGCGTGCAGCGTGCCCTGGGCGCAGTCGGGGTTGCAGTCATCGATCTTCTCCGTCCCCTGGCCGACCGCGGCGCTGCCGGTCCAGGATGTCCAGGACATGTCCCACAGCGCGGTCGTGCCGTCACCCGACAGCTGGCAGCCCGCCCGGCACGCGGGCCGGTAGACGACGGTCCCGTTCGCCTCGCCGCTCTCGGCGAAGTAGACCGTCGCCGCGGAGCCGGCGACGGCGGGGAAGCGGCCGTCGAAGGAGCCGCCGAGCCCGCCCCAGCCACCGGCGATGACGCCGGGGCCGGTGACGCCGGGGCCGATGACACCGCGACGGGCGCGGCCGAGACGGTGACCGTCCCGGACGCGGCCCCGGCCGGGGAGACGGCACCGGTGCCGACCACGGTGGAGGACGCGCTGGCGCATCCGGCCAGGGCGAGGGCGGCGACGGCGAGGGCCACCGGGCCCGTCAGCGAAGCAATGGGGCGTGCGAGCATCTGGTCACCAACCTGAATGGGGGCTGAAAGCTGACTCTAGGACGTACGAGCCGCCGGTGCGGTTGCGCGCCGGGCCGGCCCGCCGTCAGGTGGCCGGCTCCGCGCCGCTGGCCGGCGCCGCCAGGCGGGACAGCAGCATGCCGGTGAAGTACCGCATGGCTGCGTCGGTGCCGTCGGTGTCCCCGGTCGCGAGGACATCGAGCAGCAGGCCGCGGGTGACCGCGACGGACAGCCGGGCCGCGGCGCGGGCGTCGGCCGGGCCGGCCCCGGCCGCCTCCAGCATCCCCGCGACGGGGGCCATCCAGTCGTCGACGACGCCGTCCAGCAGCGGCCGGGCCCATGGCCTGCCCTGCAGCGCCTGCGCGTAGAGCTCGAAGAACAGCCGCTCCTGGGCGGCCAGGGCGGGGCCGCGCAAGTGCCGCCAGAACTGGTCCGCGAGGTCCGCGCCGTCCGCGCCGGCCCCGCCAGCGGTCGCGCCGAGCTCCCGCAGCACCGCCCGCTGCCGTTCCTCGACGGCGCGGGTGACCTCGACCAGCAGCCCCTCGCGGGAACCGAAGTGATGGATCAGCATCCGGTGGCTGGTCCCGGCGGCCTCGGCGACGGCCCGCAGGCTCATGCCGGTAATGCCGCTGTTCAGCGCGACCGCGACCACCGCGCTGAGCAGCTTGTCCTTCGGGGTTGTCACCGACATGTACCAAATGGTACACCAGAGCCATGGAGCATCACGTCACGGCCGCCGTCGACGCGCCGGCCGGTACCGTCTGGACGCTGCTCACCGACCTGGAGCGCTGGCCCGAGCTGACCCCGAGCATCCTCGAGGTGCGGCGGACCGACGCCGGGCCGCTGCGGGTCGGCAGCGAGGCCATGGTGCGCCAGCCGCGCCTGCCCGCCGCCCGCTGGCGGGTAACCGAGGTCGATCCCGGCCGCTCGTTCACCTGGGAGACCCGCTCGCCCGGGTTCACCACGGCCGGCGGCCACCAGGTGACCAGCGACGGGCAGCGCACGGTGATCACGCTCACCCTGAGCCAGCGCGGGCCGCTGGCGTGGCTGGCCGGGGCGCTCACCGCGCGACTCTCGCGGCGCTATATGGAAATGGAGCTGAACGGCTTCGTCCAGGCGGCCGGCCTGGCCGCCTGACCGGGCCTACTCCTCCCAGCGGACGGCGGCGCCTCCGGTGCCGGGCAGCGGCAGCGACCGCGCCTCCGCTTCGACCGCGTCGCGCTCCGGGCCGGTCAGCCCGCGCCACGCCTGCACCGTGAGCCGTGGCCCGGCCCGGCGCCAGGTGCCGGCCACCTCCCCCGCCACGACCACCGCGCCCGGCCAGACCCGCGTCGTCCACAGCAGCTCCCGCTGCCGTGCGGCCGGGACCAGCAGTTCCCGGTCGGCCCCCTGGAGGAGGAAGTAAGGGTCGCCGCTGGGCAGCAGCCGGGCCGGGGCAGCCGGGGCGGGCGCGGCCCGCAGCCCGGGCTCGTCCTCGGCCAGGAACCAGGCGTCGCCGAGCGGGGTGCGGGACGGTTCCAGGGCAGCGCCGAGGGCCTCGAACGCCGCCGCGCCCGCTCGCGGGCTGAGCCCGGACCAGACAGTGAACGAGGCGGCCGTCGCCGGGCCGTAGACGTGCAGGTAGCGGCGGACGAGCTCGAGCCGGGCGGCCCCAGGGTCCATCGCGGGCGGCTCCACCGACCACACCGCCGGCTGCCGGGCGCCTTCCCAGCGGATGAGGACGGTGCCGGTCGCCCCCGCGTACCGGAGCACGTTGGCATCGCGCAACCCGAGTGCCGCCCCGGCCTCACGGTGACCCACCCGGGCGTCACCGAAGGCCGCGCGCAGCTGCGCGGCCAGGTCTTCCGCCCGCCGCCGCCGCTTAGCCTCATCCGGCAGCAGGGCCAGGGAGAACAGCGCCAGGTCGCGCGCAGGGACGACGAACACGCTGAACCGCGGCCCCCACAGCTGCACCAGGGACGCATCGGCCCAGTCGAGCGGCCGGGCGTCGGCCACCCGGGCGTGGATCGACAGCAGCGCCGCCCGGGGCATGCTGTCCTGCAGCCCGCACCAGGCGGCGCGGCGCAGGGAGTCCGGCCCGGGCGGCAGCCGCTCGTCGAGCGCACCGGACCGCCGCCGGAACGCCAGCACCTGCTCCCGGGTGAGTGCCAGCTGGGTACCGCTCACGCCTTGCCACCTCCGCCACTGCCGGTCAGGAGATCACCGTAGGACACATCCCGGACGGCTGCTTCCTGGTCATCGGCCGCGGGCACGAGACCAGCGCGTCGGGGCGGGGCGCCGTCGTCAAGAGGGGGACGCCGTCAGGGGGCGGGGACGCGGCCAGGGGCGGCGGGCGCCGCGGGCCAGGCGGTGATGTCGCCGGGATCGAGGCGCACCGCGCAGCGGTCGCCCGGCGCCAGGTCGAGCACCGCGGTCGTCCTGACCCGCAGCTCGGGTGCCTCGGCCCCGCCGGAGCCGAGCCGCACGGTCAGCGTGGTGAGGGTGCCGATGTCGGCGATGTCGTCCACCACCGCCGGGTAGACGCCACCCGGGGCGGGCGCGCCGCCCGGGTCGCCCCGCGCGGCGGCCGGGCCGTTCCCGGACAGCACCGCGACATGGTCCGGGCGGACGGTCCACAGCACCTGGGCGCCGGCCGGCAGGCCGGCCGTGGGCGCCGTGATCTGCAGCTGGCTGTCCGCCGCCGGGCCGCCGACGGTCAGCGTGCCCGGCTCAAAGACCGTGGCCGGTATCAGGTTGAGGATTCCGAGCAGGCGGGCCACCTGGGGCGAGGCCGGGCGGGCGAACACCTCGGCCCGCGGCCCGGCCTGCAGGAGGGTGCCGTCGTCGACGACGAGGATCTCGTCGGCCAGCAGGGCCGCCTCCTCCGGGTCGTGCGTGACCAGCACCGTCGACAGGCCCGCCTCCCGCTGCAGGCGGCGCAGCTCCCGCCGCAGCTCCTCCCGGACCGGGGCGTCGAGCGCGCTGAACGGCTCGTCCAGCAGCACCAGCCGGGGCCGGAAGGACAGCGCCCGGGCGAGCGCCACCCGCTGCCGCTGACCGCCTGACAGCTGGCCCGGCAGCCGCTCCTGCAGCCCGTCGAGGCGCAGCGTGCGCAGCCACCAGGCGGCCAGCGGGGGCTCGGCCCCGGCGGCGAACAGCACCTGCTGCCAGACCGTCCGGCCGGGGAACATCGTCAGGCCCTGGGGGACATAGCCGGTCCGCCGGTCCTCTACCCGGACCGCGGCGACCTCCTCGGCGTTGAACCGCACGCTGCCCGCCTGCGGGCCGAGGAACCCGGCGATCGCCCGCAGCGTGATCGACTTGCCCGCGCCGGACGGGCCCAGGATGGCGATCCGGTTGCTGGCCGCCTGGTGCGCCACCCGCAGCCGGAACGTGCCCACGGTCAGGTCGAGGTCGAACGACACCGCGACCGGCTCGACCCGGGCGGGCGGGACGGGCGCGGGCAGCACCAGCCGGCCGCCGCGCCGTGGCCGCCGCCGGATCTCGCTGATCAGCAGGACCACCACCGCGACGGCGAGGGCGAGGGCGGTCGGCGCCTGGGTGTCGGGGATGCCGGTCGAAGAGAACTGCACGTACACGAACACCGGCAGGGTGTAGGGGTGGTAGGCGAGCAGCACGGTGGCGCCGTACTCGCCGATCGCGCGCAGCCAGGTCAGCAGCAGCCCGGTGCGGATGCCGGGCAGCGCGGTCCGCAGCGACACCTGCCAGAACCGGCTGGCCGGGCGGCGGCCAAGGGACGCCGCGAGATCCTCCAGGGCCGGGTCGACCGCGGCGAACGACGTCCGCGCGGCCACGATCAGGAATGGCCCGGCCACGAAGGTCTGCGCGAGCACCACCCCGGCCACGGTGTTGGTCAGCTCGCCGTTGAACAGGTTGCCGAGCCAGGTGTAGGGGCCGACCACGTAGATCAGCAGCAGGCCGCTCATCACCGGCGGCAGCGCCAGCGGCAGCTGCACGATCAGCCCCACCAGCCAGGTGAGCCGCCCGCGCGAGCGGGCCAGCCAGTAGGCCAGGGGGATGCCGAGCAGCGCCACGATCGTCATCGAGATCGTCGCGCTCTCGAGCGAGATCCACAGCGCCGACCAGAGCCCGGGCGTGCCGAACCCGCGGTCGCCCGGCTGCGACAACCGGATGAGGAAGGCGACCAGCGGGACCGTCAGGTAAAGCGCGAGCAGCCCGCCCAGGTACGTGAGCGGGCTGCGTGACGCGCGGTATTTCACGGGATGAACCTACCGAGCCCTCCTAACGGGAGGTCTCGCGGCGGCTAGGAAGCCGCACTCTGCACGGCCGACGGCACCCCGGTCCCGGTGACCTTGGGCGGGGTGATCAGGTCGAAGCCGTCCCCTTTGAGCAGCGACTGGGCGCTCGAGCCGAGCATGTAGGCGACGAACGCCTCGGCGCCGGACTCGTTGGGCGCGCCCTTGAGGGTCGAGATCGTGTAAGTCGCCTTCAGGTCGGTCTCGCCGGTCAGCGGCACGGTCGCGATCTTGGCCGGGACCGCCTCGGCGGCGTAGAAGAACGCCGCGTCGAGCTGGCCCGACTGGAGCCGCGCGACCAGGGTCTCCTCCGGGTACACGTCCGACTTGTCGTTCTCGATGGTGGTCAGCGCGGGCAGGTTCTGCGACTTGGCGGTGCCGGTCAGCGCCTCGGCGACGAGCTTGCCCTTGGGGTCGGTGGCCGGGTCGGTGAAGCCGAGCTTGAGGCCGGGCGTGGTGATCGCCTTGTACCACGGCTCGGACTTGATGGTGCTGGCGAACTTGCTGTTCGGGTTGTAGCCAAGCACCACGGGCGAGGTGGCGAAGCTGACGTAATAGGTGACCCAGTTCCCGTTGGCGGTACCCATCAGGGTCGCGGTCGCCTTGGGGCTGGCGCTGACGAACACGTCGCCCTTGTAGACCTTTCCCTTGATATCGGTCACGAGCGCGTCCGACCCCGCCGACTCGCCGGTCACCGAGTAGCCGGACTCCTTCTGGAACGCGGGGCCGATCTGCTTGGTCATCAGGTTCACCAGCGAGCCCGCGTACAGCACGTTCACCGCACCCGAGCCGGTCGGCGCGGCCGCGGCCGACGAGGAGGCCCCCGCGCTCGCCGCCGGGGAACTCGCGGCCGCGGATGAGCTGGAGGAGGAGCTAGAGGAGGAGCTGCAGCCCGCAGCGGCGAGCCCCAGGAAAGCGAGCCCGACGACGGCGAAGCGGGCTCGCGCTGACCGATAAGTAAGCATGATCCTGACCTTAGCCACCGCTACTTGCGTGGCGCAACGAAACTAGACAGCGCTATTCCGTACCGTGACCTTGCCTTATCCCGG
The DNA here is from genome assembly GCA_963795335.1 of uncultured Actinomycetota bacterium. Lineage (GTDB taxonomy): Bacteria > Actinomycetota > Actinomycetes > Streptosporangiales > Streptosporangiaceae > Trebonia. Next base: position 144,613 of record CAWCHI010000016.1, on the reverse strand, counting down.
CGGGGGCCGGCGGGGGGCGTGCAAAGCAGGCCGATTCCCGTCATCGGCCGTCTGCCGACACAATCCACCGTTTTGCCCTATGGCCCATGTCACAATGACCGTATGCGGCGGCTGGCGGATCCGGTCAGCCGCACGGCCTTACCCCCGGGAGGGTGTTGCATGAAGACGCGGGCAGCGGTAATCAGGGAGCTCGGCAAGCCGTTCGAGGTCATCGAACTTGACCTGGACGAGCCGAAGACGGGCGAGGTCCTCATCCGCTTCGCCGCCTCCGGCCTGTGCCATTCCGACGACCACCTGCGCACCGGCGACATCCCGGTCCGCTACCCGATCGTCGGCGGGCACGAGGGGTCGGGCGTGGTGGAGAAGGTCGGCGGCGGCGTCACCCGCCTCGCGCCCGGCGACCATGTGGTGGCCTCGTTCCTCCCGGTCTGCGGGAAGTGCCGGTTCTGCGCCCGCGGCCAGTCCAACCTGTGCGACCTCGGCCGTTTCCTGGTCAACAACTCGCTGCCGGACAGCACCTACCGCTTCCACGAGGGCAGCGCCGACTTCGGCCAGATGTGCCTGCTGGGCACGTTCTCCCAGTACGCGGTGCTGTCGGAGGCCTCGGTGGTGAAGATCGAGGACGACATCCCGCTCGAGCTCGCGTGCCTGGTCGGCTGCGGGGTGCCGACTGGGATCGGCTCGGCGGTGAAGTCGGGTGAGGTCAAGCCGGGCGACACGGTCATCGTCTACGGGATCGGCGGTGTCGGCGCCAACGCGCTGCAGGGCGCCGCCCTCGCCGGCGCGCGGTACGTCATCGCGGTCGACCCGGTCGAGTTCAAGCGGACGTCGGCGCCGACGTTCGGCGCCACCCACGCGGTCGCCACCGCCGAGGAAGGCCGCGCCCTGGCCCAGGAGCTGACCTGGGGCGTCGGCGCGGACCAGGCGATCGTCACCATGGGGGTGGTGACCGAGGAGGTAGTGTCGGCCGCGTTCGCCGCCGTCCGCAAGCGCGGCACCGTGGTGCTGACCGGGCTGGCCGGCCCGGGGGCCAAGACCGTGCACGTCTCCGGGCTCGAGCTGTCCCTGTTCGAGAAGCGGCTCCAGGGCTCGCTGTTCGGCTCGTCCAACCCGTTCGAGGACATCCCGCGGATCCTCGACCTCTACCGGGCCGGCAAGGTCAAGCTCTCCGAGCTGATCACCACGCGCTACTCCCTCGACCAGGTCAACCAGGGGTACGAGGACATGCTGGCCGGGCGCAACATCCGCGGCGTCATCATCCACGACTAAAGGCGCGGGCGGTCGCCGCCGGAGGGCGCGACACTGGCCGGGTGCCGCAGCCGCACCAGGTGGCGATCGCCCACATCACGGTGTCGTCGGTCAGCCTGAGCTTGCCTTCACTCTCATCATCTCTCTATATAGCCGACACACTATATCGAGGGGGCGCGATAGGCTAGGGGGATGGCACGCATTCCTGACGAGGTTGAGCTGCTGCGGGCCCTCGCTCACCCGGTCCGCTGGGGCATCGTGGCCCGGCTGGCGGCCGAGCCGGGCATCTGCGCGTGCGACTTCACCGAGTTCTTCGACGTGTCCCAGCCGACGATCTCCGCCCACCTGAAGGTGCTGCGCGAAGCCGGCCTGGTCAGCACCGAGCGGAACGGCAACACGATCTGCTACAGCGTCGCTCCCGCGCCGCTCGCCCGGCTGGGCGCGCTGCTCACCGAGGTGGCCCGAACCGCCGGCGCCGCACGGCCGGTGACGACAGCCGGCTGATCACCACGTGGCTGGCCGGCAGGTCGGCCAGGATCGCGTCGGCCGTCTCCTCGGCCGACTGGCCGGTCGAGTCGAGCCACAGCCCGATGCGGGCCGTCTCCAGGTGAAGCACGTCGCGCAGCTGACGGACGTTGAAGCGCTCACCGTAGGCGGTCTTGGTCCGGTCGCGGTCCCGGTCGGACAGCGTGGAGGTGTCCGGGTCGAGGAAGATCAGGTGCATCTCCGGCACCGGGACGAGGGCGAGGAACTGGCGCAGCACCTGCCCGATGATCACGTCCTCGACAATCACGTCGAAGCCGGCCTCCAGGTAGACGTGGGCGATCGCCAGCGCCGCCTGGTAGCGCAGCAGCAGCTGGTCGAGCTGGGCATCGCCGGCGGTCCGGTCGGCCGCGCCGCTGGCGACCATGGCCCGGATCGCGTCGCCAGGGACGTACACCGCCCGGTCGAGGCGCCGCGCCAGCAGCCGCGCGACGGTGGACTTGCCGGCCGCCGGCACGCCGGAGATCACGAACAGCGCCACAGGACGATCTTCGCATCCGGGGACGGCAGGCGCCCGGCACCGGGCTCAGTTTTGGCTGAACTGCTGAAAAGCGTAGTCCGGAGCGGGGCGGGAGGTGGTGGCGCGGAGCATCGCGGTTTCCCGCACCAGCAGCGAGCGCTCGGCCCGGAGCCGGTCGAGCGCGGTCGGCGCGGCCAGCAGCGACTGGCGCTCGGGCAGGTCGATGATCATCGCCGCGCCGACCACGTAGGACAGCAGCAGCGGCTCGTCGGGCAGGTCGGCGATGCTGATCACGCCACCGCCCCGGTCGGCCAGCGCGTTGAGGTAGCCGCGGAACCCCTCCTGCACCCGGCTGGTCGCGAACGCGAGCGCGTCCGCCCCCGGCGTCGCATCGGGCGGGCCCGCCTCGCCGAGCAGCTCCACCTCGCCCTGGAAGTAGGGCCGCGAGTCATCCACCCGCAGCAGCCGGAACCGCTCGGCGCCGACCGTCCCCAGGTCGAACCGGCCGTCGGCGTGCGCCACGATCTGCCGCACGGCGGTCACGCAGCCGGTCTCGTACAGCGCGGTGATGCCGTCGGCCCCCACCTCGCGCCCCTGGCGGATCGCAATGACGCCGAACCTCCGCTGCGCCTCCGGCCGCTCGCGCAGCTCCGCCGCCAGGACCCGGTAGCGTTCCTCGAAAATGTGCAGCGGCAGCCGCATGCCCGGGAAGAGCACCGTTGACAGCGGGAAGAGGGGCAGCAGCTCGCTCATAGGGTGACGTTACATCCAAGCCCGGAGGCGCGCCTGACGCGCGGCACGGTAATTTCGTTTGCCCAGCCCCATGGGTGTCACTTAGCCTACCAGCAACGCGGCGACGGAGACGAGTAGCCGGGGACGGCGCGAGCCGAGAGAACCGCCGGGAGCTGTGAAGGCGGCCTCGCGTCCCCCGCGTGAAGACACTCCCGAGCGTTGTCCTTCAATGAGGCCGTCCCGGCCCCGGTGAGCGCCGACCCGGCGGGCGCCGGCCCGCCGTGACGGCGAAGGCGCGGTGGCACCGCGAGTCCACCCTTCTCGCCCGCGCCTGCCAAGGGATCACTCACGAAGTCCCCAGGAGGACTCACGCGATGATCCGCACTCCCATCGCCGCGCTGCGCGGCCACGACGGCCGGGCCGTCACGATCGCGGGCTGGGTCCAGGCACTGCGCCTGCAGCGCGCCATGCAATTCGTCGTCATCCGCGACCACACCGGCACCGTCCAGCTCACCCACCGCCGGGACGGCTCCCCGCTGGAGGCGGTGCTCGACGGGCTCAGCGCCGAGAGCGCCGTCCGGGTGACCGGCCAGGTCCGGCTCAACCCGGTCGTGTCACTGGGCGGGCTGGAACTCCTCCCGGACGAGGTCACGGTGGAGAACCGGGCGTCGGCGCCGCTGCCGATCGACAGCCGCACCGGCCCCGAGGGCCGCCTCGACTGGCGGTTTCTCGACGTCCGGCGGCGGCCGGAGGCCCGGCTCGTGTTCGCCGTGCAGACCACGGTGGAACGGGCCATGCGCGCTTTCGCCGACGCCGAGGGCTGCACCGAGATGCACACCCCCAAGCTGATGGGCACCGCGTCGGAGTCGGGGGCCGAGGTGTTCGAGCTCGGCTACTTCGGCCGCCCCGCCTACCTGGCCCAGTCGCCCCAGTTCTACAAGCAGCTCGCGATCGCGGCCGGGATCGACCGGGTCTTCGAGGTCGGCCCGGTCTTCCGGGCCGAGCCGTCCTTCACCTCCAGGCACGCGACCGAGTTCACCGGGGTGGACGTCGAGCTGGCCTGGATCGAGTCGGTCGAGGACGTGATGAGCTTCGAGGAACGGATGCTCGCGCACGTGCTGGAAGAGGTCGCCGCCGCCCACGGCGCGGCCATCGCCGAGCACTTCAGCACCGAGGTGAGGGTGCCGGCGGTGCCCTTCCCGCGGCTCACGCACGCCGAGGCGGTGCGAATCGCCGGGACAGCGGCGTCCGACCTCGACCCGGCGGGCGAACGGGCGGTCTCGGCCGCCGTGCGGGCCGAGACCGGCCACGAGTTCGCGTTCGTGACCGGGTACCCGGTCTCCGTGCGGCCGTTCTACCACCGGCGCCTGGCCGGGCCGCCGGAACTGACCGCCAGCTTCGACCTGCTGTGGAAGGGACTGGAGATCACCACCGGGGCGCAGCGCGAGCACCGCTACGACGTGCTGCTGGCGCAGGCGGCGGACAAGGGGCTGTCCCCCGGGCCGATGAGCTGGTACCTGGACTGCTTCCGCTACGGCTGCCCGCCGCACGGCGGCTTCGGCCTCGGCCTCGGGCGGCTGCTGATGGTGCTGCTCGGGCTGGGCTCGCTGCGCGACGCCACGTTCCTGTTCCGCGGGCCCAGCCGGCTGACGCCGTAACGGCGGCTGCCCCGGCATCTCCTGGTAACCCCTGGGCGTGCTCGCCTGCACCGGGTTAGGAGGCGCTGACCGCCGGCTCGTGCCGGACGGGAAAGTTGACCGAGCTGGCGATGAAGCACTTGCGGCTGGCTTCCTCATGCAGTTCGGCCGCGGCGGCGACCATGCCCGGCTCGGCCACGGTGACCCGGGGCCGCAGCACGACCTCGGTGAAGTAGCCGCCGCCGTCGGTGGTCTCCGCCATGACCCCGTACGGGGCGTCCTCGTAGGCGGTCACCAGCACCCCCGCGGTCACGCAGACGTGCAGGTAGGAGAGCATGTGGCACTGCGCGAGGGCCGCCAGCAGCTCCAGTTCGGGATTCCACCGGGCCTTGTCGCCGCGGAAGGTGGGGTCGGCGCTGCCCTTCAGGTCGGGCCGCCCGTCCGCACGCACCAGGTGGTCTCGGCCGTAGTCGCGGTAGCCGCTGGTGCCACTGCCCCTGTTGCCGGTCCAGGTCGTCGTCAGGTCGTAGCGGTGCGTTCGCCGCACGTCCATGGTCACCTCCGCCGGGGGCTTGCCGCGGCCACCGCGGCCGGGTGGTCCCATCCCATCATGCGGCATGCCCTTACGCGGGGCCGCCGGGCGCGGCCGGCTGGCGCCGGGCGCCGATGCGCGGCAGCAGCGGGCGCAGGGTGCGGCGGGCGGCGCAGCCCTGCCACACGCCGAGGCTGTAGGCGGCGTCGTCGAGCAGCCGGGCGGCGACGTAGCGGACCGGGTCCAGCGGCGGCCTCCGGTCGGCCCAGTCGAGCAGCGGCGGGGCGAGGATCAGGGCCGCGACCGGCCCCCGGAGCTTTGGGAGGGCCAGCGCGGCCGGGATGGCGACCGGCCACCACGCCCGCGACAGCGCGCTGCCAAGCGGCCGGGCGGCGGCGACGGTGCCGCCGGCCGCCGAGCCGCACGGCCAGTGCCCAGGCGGCCGGGCAAGATGGTGGATCGTTAGGCGCGCCAGGGCGCTCCCAACGATCCACTATCTTGCCGGACAGCGCGATCAGCCAGCACTTCTTGCTGTTATCCGGGATGATGGTGGGGGCGGGGGCGGGAACCGTCCGGGCGGGGGCGGGGGCGGGGGCGGGAACCGGCCGGGCGGCGGCCGGGGCGCGCCGGGAACCGCCCGCGCGGGAGCGGCGGGCAGCGGCCAGCGCTCGCCGGTCACCCGGGACAGCCGTCGGGCGAGCAGGGCGGTGGCGGTGGCGGTGAGCGCCGCCGCGGTGACCGGGTGGCCGCTCACCGCGGCGGCCCACGCGCCCGCCGTCCACCAGGACGCGTACAGCGGCCGGACCGCACCCGGATGCAGCTGCTCGAGAGCGGCGGCGGAGGTGCCGTAGTCGGCCCGGCGGCGGAACCAGGCGCGGAACGCGACCCGGTGGTCGTGACCCATGACCGCGTCCGGGACATAGCGGACGCGCCAGCCGGCCGCCCCCAGCCGCCACACGAAGTCGACGTCCTCCCCCACGTACATGCCGTCACGGAAACCGGTCCCGGCGGCCGACGCGCGGACGACGAGGGCAGCGCCGGGGACGTAGGGCACCCGGGCAGCCGGGCGGACCACCGAGGGGCGGGCGCCCATGTCGAGGGTGGAGCTGGCGCCCTCGTAGCGGGCGAGCCAGCCGGTGCCGGCGTAGGCGGGGACGATGCGCGGCGCCGCCGCGCCCACGGCCGGGTCGGCGAAGTGCGGCAGCAGCCCGGCGAGCCAGCCCGGCTGGGGCACGCAGTCGGAGTCGAGGAACGCGACGAACTCGGTCGCGGCCGCCGCCAGGCCGGTGTTGCGGGCGGCCCCGGGGCCGCCGTTGACCGGGCGGTGGATCACCGACGCGCCGTGCTCGGCCGCGATCGCCGCGACCGCGGCCGGATCGGCCGACGCGTCGTCGACCACCAGCACGTGGGGCAGGTCGTGCAGGCCGGACAGGCAGCGGGCGAGCTCGAAGTGCCGGTCGCGGACCGGGATCACCACCGTCACCGCGGTCACCGGCGGCCCCGCCAGCAGGCCCGGGCCGGCGCCGGCTTCGGGGCCGCCGCCGGGAACGGGGTGCACGACGCCGCCGTCGAGCAGGCGGCGGGCCAGCCTCCGGGCCGCCTCGGCGGCCGGCACCGGGGCGCCGCCGAGCCAGGCGGACACCAGGCGGGCGCCACCGGGCGTGAGCCGCAGCACCCGCACCGGCGACCCGCCGACCAGGACCGACCCGCGGGCGACGAGCCGCGTCCCCGGGTCGGGGACCAGCCGCAGTCCGGCCGGGGCGAGCTCGCGCTCGCCGACCCCGGGGCCGTCCAGGTCACCCGCCAGCTTGCCCGTCATCACGCTCCCCTCCCCGCGCCGCGTGACCAGCCCCGCGGGTCCGGCCACGATGAGTCACGCACGTCCGGCCAGGCACACGAGCCAGGGCGGACCGTCCGCGAGGCACCCGCGGCAGGATAGGGCCAGCCAGCCGGGTCGCCGCGGCCCGGTCAGCTGGCGGTGAAGCCGGCCAGCGGGCTCTCGTCGCAGTCGTGCGCCGGCGGCCGCCGCACCGCGATGGTCACCGGGACCGGCCCGGAGGCGCGCGGGCGGGCCGGGGACGTGCGGTGCGAGTGGTCGGCCGACGGCCGCGGCACGATCGCCCCGGGCGCCGAGCCAGCCGACGACAGCGCGGCCTCACCGTAACCCTGGACGCATTCGGGGTCGGGGCCGTCCAGCGGCAGGCCGGTGAAGAACTTGGCCGCCATGCAGCCGCCCCGGCACGAGTCGTAGAACCCGCAGGACTTGCACGCCCCGCCGGTGTCAGGCTTGCGCAGGTCGGTGAACAGGGCCGAGGTCTTCCACACGCCCTCGAACCCGCCCGCCTCGCGCACGTTGCCGGCCAGGAAGTTCTCGTGGATGGCGAACGGGCAGGCGTACACGTCGCCGACCGGGTCGATCAGGCACACCACCCGGCCCGCGCCGCACAGGTTGAGCCCCGGCAGCGCCCCGCCGAAGGCGGACAGGTGGAAGAACGAGTCGCCCGTCAGCACCTGCTCACCGTGCGCCACCAGCCAGTCGTACAGCTGCCGCTGCTGTTCCGGCCGCGGGTGCAGCTCGTCCCAGCTGTCGGCCCCGCGCCCGGACGGGCGCAGCCGGGTCAGCCGCAGCTGCGCGCCGAAGCGGTCGGCGATCGCCTTGAACGCATCGATCTGGGGGATGTTGTGCCGGGTCATCACGACCGACAGCTTGAAGCCGGCGAAGCCCGCGTCAGCCAGGTTCTGCATCGCCCGCATGGCGGTGTCGAACGAGCCGGGGCCGCGAACCGCGTCGTTGACCTCGCGGGTGGCGCCGTCGAGGGAGATCTGCACGTCCACGTAGTCCGAGGCGGCCAGCCGGGCGGCGGCCGCGGCGTCCAGCCTGACCCCGTTGGTGGAGAACTTGACCCCGACGTGGTGGGCGGTCGCGTAGTCGACCAGCTCCCAGAAGTCGGGCCGGACGGTGGGCTCGCCGCCGCCGATGTTGACGTAGAAGACCTGCATCCGCTCCAGGGTGTCGATCACCGCCTTGCACTCGCCGGTGCTCAGCTCGCGCGGGTCGCGGCGGCCCGACGACGACAGGCAGTGCACGCAGGACAGGTTGCAGGCGTAGGTGAGCTCCCAGGTCAGGCAGATGGGGGCGTCGAGGCCGAGCTGGAACAGGTCGGTGAGCTTACCCGGGGCGGTGCTTGCGGACACGGGCGTGACCCCGCTGCTGGGGGCAAAGTCAGGCGCGAGAGTCATGGGGGCTCCGTTCGGAGATCATGTGGGAGTCAGCCAGCGCGCCGAGGGCGCGCGCGTACACCGGCAGCTCGCCCTCGGCCACGCCCGAGGCCAGGCAGGCATCCCGGGCGCTGGGGTGGTCCGCCAGCGCGCGGACCACCGCCAGCACCGTCTGGTTCTTGAGGAACGACAGACGCCTGGTGCCGAAGTGGTACAGCAGCGCCCCGAAGGGCTCGGGCCGCATCGACACCCGCGGGTCGACCTGCCAGGCGCGGTCGAGGTCGAAGGTCACGGCGGCGCTTTAGTAAACGCCGCACATGCCGTCGATCGAGACCTCTTCGACGAGCAGCTCGTCGCTGGTCAGGGCTTCTGTCTCCGGCTCGTGCTCGGCCATGGGACCTCCCGTGCTTTAGTGGCACCAAGTGCCACGGACCGACATTGACAGGAGCCTAAACGGCACCTCGTGCCAAAATCAAGCGGCCGTCCGCGGGGAAACCACCACCGCCGCCTTCTAACGTAATATCGGCCTACCGAGCGAGGACGGTGATACCAGTGACGGTCACGGCGGAGACGCGGCCCACGGCCGGCCCGCCGCCCGCGCGGGGTATCGCCGGGCCGGGCCGGCGGCGGGTAACCTCCCGGGCCGAGCTCGAGCAGACCGCGTTCGCCCTGTTCGCCGTGCGCGGGTTCGAGGCCACCACGGTCGACGAGATCGCGGCGGCGGCCGGCATCGGCCGGCGCGACCTTCTTCCGCTACTTCCCGTCCAAGAACGACATCCCCTGGGGCGCGTTCGAGGACGAGCTCGAGCGGATGCGGCTGCGGCTGCGCGAGTGCCCGGCCGAGGTACCGCTGATGGACGCGATCAGGCTCGCGCTCATTGACTTCAACCAGGTCGCCCCCGCCCAGGCGCCGCTGCACCGCCGCCGGATGGAACTGATATTGCGCGTGCCCACCCTGCTGGCCCACTCGACGCTGCGGTTTACCGCCTGGCGCGAGGTGATCGCCGAGTTCGTGGCCGAGCGCACCGGCCGCGGCCCGGACGACCTGGCCCCGCAGGCGATCGCGCACGCCATCCTGGGCGTGTCCGTCGCCGCCTACGAACGCTGGCTCGACCACCCCGGGGCCGACCTCGGCGCCCTCCTCGACGACGCCATGCGCCAGCTCGGCGAGGCGTTCGGCGCTGCCCTGGGCTGAGGGAGCCGCGCCGCACGGCGCCGCGCCTGCCAGTCATCCCGAACGGGGGCGGCCTCTTCCGCCCGCCCCCGCGAAACTCTTCCGGCCCCGCCCGCCCCGCAGCTGCCCGCCGCCACCAGCAGGCGGCCGAACCGCGGCCCCGCTCCTGCCGTGTCTCCAGGTGAGCGACAAGTCACCGAGAGAAGGCAACGGGGTATGGCGACGCGGGCGGAAAGACCAGCGCCAGGGGGACCGGACGGTGGCAACGGGGACGGTGCCAACGGGGACGGTGGCAACGGGGACAGTGCCAGCTCGGAGGCCTCAGCGGCGGGCGTCCCGCGGCCGGACACCGTGCCGCCAGCCGCGGGCGTCGTCGCGGGCGGCCGCCTGGCAGCGCTGCGCGCGCGGGCGTGGGCCGCCCACGCCGCCGTCATCGCGGCCGACGACGTGCTGCGGGCCGTTGCCACGCGCCGGGTAACGGCGGAGCGCACGCTGCGCCGGGCCCTCGCTGTCCGCCAGGCGGCCCAGTGGGCGGTGGCCGCGCACGACCGGGCCCGGCCGGGGCCGCTCACCCGGGTGCGGCACCCGTTCCGGGCGGGCCCGGACTGGCGACGCCGGCGGGACGTCCTCGCGGCCGCGCTGGCCGCGGCCGAGCCGGCGCTGGCGGAGGCCAGGCGCGCGGCTGGCCTGGCCGGGGACGAGTTCGCGGCCCAGGTGCGGGTCCGGGGCGAGCGGGCGGCCGCCCTGCGGCAGCTCACGGCCGCCTGCGCGGCGGCGCTGGACGAACTGAACGCCTGCGGCCCGCACACCGCTCCCCCACGGGGCGCCCCGCCGCCGGCCGGGCGTGACGCGCCGGACGGCGGACCCCGCCCGGACGAGGCGGACGGCGACCCGGGCGAGGCAATCGGGGTGAGACAATAGAGGCGTGCTTGACCACGTGAGTATTCAGTGCACCGACCTGGTCGCGAGCGCCGCGTTCTACGACGTCGTGCTGGCCCCCCTCGGCGGGCGGCGGCTGATGGACGCCGGGTCCGCCATCGGCTACGGGGTCCCGCCCGCGCCTGACTTCTGGATCGGCGCCCAGACCACCGGCAGCGGCTTTCGCGAGTCACACCTGGCCTTCGCCGCGCCGACCCGCTCGGCGGTGCGGGAATTCTTCGCTGCCGCGGTCGCCTCCGGGGCCCTGGTGCTGAACGAGCCGCGGCTGTGGCCGGAGTACCACCCGAACTACTACGGGGCCTTTGTCCGCGACCCGGACGGCAACAACATCGAGGCGGTTTGCCACCAGCCGGAGTGAGCCCGTGGAGCTGAGCACGGCCCGCTGGCCGGACGTGGCCGCCGGGCCCCGGCGGCTGCTGGTCGTCCCGGTTGGCTCGCTCGAGCAGCACGGCCCGCACCTGCCACTCGACACCGACACCCGGATCGCGGCCGCCGTCGCGGCCCGGGCCTGCGCCGGCCGCCCCGGCGTTGGCCTGGCGCCGGCGATCGCGATCGGGGCGAGCGGCGAGCACGCGGATTTCCCCGGCACGCTGTCGATCGGTCATGTCGCTTTGTCGACATTGCTGGTCGAGCTCGGGCGGCACGCGTCGCTCCACTGGCCCGCCGTGCTCCTCGTCAACGGGCACGGCGGGAACGTGCCCGCGATCGGCGACGCCCTGGGCACCCTTCGCGCGGAGGGACGCGCCTGCGCGGTCTGGCACGCCGGGGTGCGGCCGCCGATGCTGTCCGGCGCCGGCCTGTCGCTGGTCCCTGACGCCCACGCGGGCCGGGTGGAGACCTCGCTGATGCTCGTGCTCGCGCCGGACGACGTCCGGCTTGACCTCGCCGCGGCAGGCGAGACCCGGCCGCTGGCCGAGATCATGCCCGCCCTGCGGTCGCGGGGCATCGGCGCGGTCAGCCGCAGCGGCGTGCTCGGCGACCCCGCCGGCGCGTCCGCGGCCGAGGGGTCGACGCTGCTCGGCCTGCTGGTCGCGGACCTGGCCACGGAGATTGACCGGCTGACGCGGGGCAGCTGACGTATTACCGGGTGACAGTTCGCAGCGGAGCAACCGCGTCTCCGGCCCCGGGAGGGCAATTAGGGACCCGCCGGCGCCCTGGGTTACTGGAGGTTGCCGGGGGCGATCGGGGTGCCGTCGTGCTCGCCGATGGCGTCCAGGTTGTCGTTGGCCCGGTACCGGGCGGCGGCCGGGCCCGTGGCGAAGGCGCGCAGCACGTTGGCGGTGACCTGGCGGACGAAGGCGGGGGTGGCGCCGCCGATGCCGTGCGGCTGGTCGCCGTAGATCGCCTCCACCCAGCGCATGGTGCCGCTGTTGTAGACGCCGGCCCCGCCCGCGTGGGTGTAGTAGGCGGAATCACCGTAGCTGGCGACCCCCTCGCAGGTCAGCGGGGAGTGCGACAGCACCTCGATCGGCCGCTCGACCGGGTAGGCCGGGTTGACCCGGTCGTACTCGACCCCCACCAGGTGCGGGAAGCTGGCGCCCGCGCTGACGCCGGTGCCCTGGTAGACCCAGCTGGACGGCGCGGAGACGACGAACGGCGCGTCGACCGGGTACCCCTCGTAGATCGTGCCGGTCAGCGAGGATTCCGGGTCGGAGTTGGGCGGCTCGCGCCAGTCGCTGGTGACCTCGGTGGGGTCCTTGGCGTACTCCGGGTCGGCCGTGTAGTCGGTCTTGTAGCAGACGACCTGACGGGCCGCGCCCAGCGCGGAGGCTTGCAGCCGGGTCCGCCGGAACATCGCGTTGGCACCGAAGAAGGCCAGGTTGACACCGTTGTCGCGGGCGGCGGTGACGTTCGCCCGCTCCTGCGGCGTCCAGTACTCGTCGTGGCCGAGGGAGACCAGCGCGCTCGCCCCGTCGAGCAGGTGCGGGTCGGCGTCGATGTCCATGCTCGTCACGTAGGCGAGGTCGAGGCCGCCGGGCTTGGTGGTGAGGAACTCGGCCAGCTTGACCACATTGCGCTCGTAGGTGAGGAACATGCTGGCCCCGTTGCCGTCGTAGGGCCGGTCCAGGCTGACGACCAGCGCCCGGTCGGCGTACCCCCCGGCCGGCCCCTTGTACAGGTCGTAACCGCCCCAGGTGTTGTACGCCTGCCAGGTCTGCACGCATGCCTTCAGCACCACCTTGCCCGCGCACGACGGGGACCGCACGGTGACCGGCACGTAGCGCTGGCCCCCGGTCTCGGCGTCGAGCTTGATCAGGTAGGCGCCAGGCGGCCAGTCGTCAGTCGGGACCGACAGCACCGGTTCCCAGCCGGCCGCGACGGTCCTGGTGCCGGCGGTGACGGCCGCGGCCCGCTGGGCCCCGCCCCGGATGGTGCCCGACGTCCACACGGAGCGGGCGCCGTGGCCCTGGTACCAGCCCAGCCGGTAGGCGGTAGCCCGGAACGCGCGCGCGGTGGTGGACACGTACAGCGCGACCGGCTCGCCCGGGAGCACGCCCGCCTGCCCCGCGTAGCCCTCGATCTCGTGCTCGGCCCCGAGGTGCCTGATCACCCAGTCGGAGGTGCCGGGCCGCGCGTTCTCGGGCAGCGGGTTGCGCCACCCGCTAGCGGTCCGAGCGACCGGGTGCGGACGGGCGGTGACCGAGCGCACGGCGTTACTGCAGGCCGATACGGCGCCGGCCACGCCAGCGGCGGTCAGGCCGAGGAACGCCCTGCGGCTTGTCTGCCCGTTCACGCCCGCCATGATCCCACGCACACTGCCCTAAATGCGCCGGTAGCCCCGCGATCCACCGTGCATTACCCGAACGTGGACGTTTTGCGCGGCGCGCTCGCCTTCCGCCCGGGACGTACCCGGGCCTGCCGCATGTGAACACTCCGCGTAACGCACTACTCAGTACCAGTGCTGGACCTGACCGGGCGCGACGGCGTCAGCCGAGGGCGCCGAGCAGCGGGGCGAGTGCCCCCGGGTCGTCGGCCGGCGCCGCCAGCACGACCCCGCTGACCAGCGGGCGGGCCTTGGCCAGGAGGGCGGCGGCGAGTTCGAGCCCGGCCGCGCGGCCGCCGCTGCGCCCGGCCCGCTCCATCGCGTCCAGGGTGGCCCTGGGCACGGATACCCCGGGCACCTCGTGCGCCAGGTAATCGGCTTCCTCGAAAGAGGCCAGCGGGGCCACCGACAGCAGCAGCGGGACGCTGCCCTCAAGCGCGTCGGCCAGCCGGGTAAGCGCGTCGAGCTCGTAGACCGGGCGGCAGACCAGGAACTGGGCGCCCGCCCCGATTTTGGCCCGTGCCCGGGCGAGCTCGGCCGGATAGTCGCGGGCGGACGGGTTGACCCGGGCCCCGATGCAGAACGAGGTCCGCGCGGTGAGCGCGAGGCCGTTGGAGTCCCGTCCGGCGTTCAGCCCGGCCAGCAGCCCGGTCAGTCCGACCGAGTCCACGTCCCAGGTGCCGTCGACCGCCGGGTAGTCGCCGAAGACCGGCGGCGAGCCGGTGGCCGACACTACCGCGCGGATCCCGAGGGCCTGGGCCCCGAGCAGGTCCGCCTGCAGCGACATGATCGACCTGTCCCAGGTGGTGATGGTGGCGACGGTCTCCACCCCGACCCGCTGCTGCAGGGCGAGGGCCATGCTGAGCGAGTCCAGGTGGGTGCGGGCGTTCTCCCGCGGCTGGACGAAGACCAGCCCGATCCCCCGGTCGGCCAGCTCGGCCGCGGTCCGCTCGGCGTCACCCGCGTGCCCGGTCGCGGGCGGGGTAACCGCGGCCGCCACCACGAACCGGCCCGCCGCCAGCTGGTCGGCCAGCATGCCCGCGGCCTGCCCGGTGGCCGGCGGTCCGGCCAGCTGGGCCTCGGCCCGCGCGGCGGCCTGGCTGCCCGGCCGGCTGCCCGGGCCGGTGCGCGGCTGGGTCCGGGTGGGCTCGCGGTGCCGCCGCACGGTGGCGGCCGCCGCCTGGATGTGCGCCGGGGTGGTGCCGCAGCAGCCGCCGACCAGCGTCACCCCGGCCGCGGCGAACCGGGCCAGGTAGCGGGAGAAGTAGCCGCCGTCGATGGAGAACTCGAACGACCGCGGCCCGGTGCGCAGTGGCTGGCCGGCGTTGGGCTGGGCGCTGACCGGCACCGCCGAGTACCGGACCAGGTCCTCGGCCACCACCAGCATCCGCTGCGGGCCGATGGTGCAGTTGGTGCCGATCATCGCGACCGGCAGCCTCGACAGCACCGTGGCGACCTCGCGGGGAGTCTCGCCGCCGAGGGTGTGCGCGTCGTCGGCGAACGTGGCCTGGGCGATTACCGGCAAGCCGGTCACGGCGGCCGCCACCGTCACCGCCTCGACCAGCTCGTCCAGGTAACCGAAGGTCTCCAGGATCAGCAGGTCGGCGCCGTCCTCGGCGACGAGGGCACCGATCTGCTCGCGCAGGACGTCCATCCGCTCGGCCGCGCCGGTCCGGCGCCGCTGCGGGGCGGTGACGGCGGGCGACACCGAGGCGGCCACCAGCACCGGCCGGTCCCGCCCGGCATCCAGCGCCCGGTCGGCCGCCGCCCGGGCCAGCTGGACGCCAGCCCGGTTGATCTCCGCCACCTTGTCCGGGAACCCGTGGTCGGCCAGCCACAAGCGGTTCGCGCCGAACGTGTTGGCCTGGATGATGTCGGCCCCGGCACTCAGGTAGCTGTCGTGGATGGTGGCGACCAGGCCCGGGTCCGACAGGTTCAGCTCGGGCAGCGAGCGGTCCAGGGCGGCCCCGGCGGCGTGCAGCATCGTGCCCATCGCGCCATCGCACACCAGCACCTGCCCGCGGGCCAGCCGCTGGGCGGCGGAACCGGCGGCCGCTGGTGATGACCCGCTCGCTGTGCTTGCCGGTTCGCGCGCAAGCTCACTCACGCCTGGCCTCCCTTGTCCGGCAGCGCGCCGAGGATCTCGAGCGCGACCTGGGCGATCAGCCGGTCCCGGTAGCTGTCCAGCCGGAGCCCGGTGAGCTCCTCGATCCGCTTGATCCGGTAGGCCACCGTGTTGGGGTGGACGTGCAGCAGCCGCGAGGCGCGCTGGGGGCTGTTGTTCTCCCGGAAGTAACAGGCGAGGGTCGCCAGGTACTCCGACTTGTGCTCGTGTTCGTGCTCGGAGAGCTTACCGAGCACCTCGTTCGCGAACGACCGCAGCTCGCCCAGGTCGGGCACCTGGAGCAGCAGCCGGTGGATGCCGAGGTCCTCGAACGCGGAGACCGCCCCGGTCCGGCCGAGCCGCTGCAGCGTCTGGGTGGTGCGGCGGGCCTGGTCGTAGGAGCGCGCGATCTCCTCCGGCGCCGTGCACGCGCCGCCGATTCCGGTCACGACCCGGGCGGCCGGGAACAGCTCGGCCAGCCGGGCCAGGCAGGCCTCGGCCAGCCGGCGCGGGTCGGGCACGGCGGCCACCACGACCACCTCCGACTCGCGGGCGGAGACGATCGCCTCCGGGGCCCGGGTGGTGATGAAGTGCTCGATCGACTCCCGGATGCGCTGCCGCAGCGGCTCGGCGTCGGCGGCGCGGGCGGGCGGCAGCTCGAAGGCGACGGCGGCCACGTGGTGCGCCCGCGACGGGTCGTAGCCGAGATGCGCGGCCCACCGGGCGGCGTCGCCCGGATCCCGGGCCTGGCCGAGCAGCAGCCCCTCGACCAGGTCGCCGCGGACCCGGCGGGCGGCCGCCGCGACCACACGCTCGCGGCCCAGGATCACCCCGCAGATCGTCGCCGCATGCTCGGTCACCAGCAGCGACATGTCCTCGCCGGACGACTCCTCGGCCGGGTCGAGGGTGATCAGGTAGGACGGCACCTCGTCGCCGACCAGGATCGGCGCGACGATGATGGCCGGCACCCCGTCCATCGGGGGCAGCCGCAGGGCCCGCTGCGACAGCCGTGAGGCGCGCAGCACCTGCCCGAGCCGCGGGTGCACCACGTGGTCGCGTACTAGCTCGGCCGCCTTGTGCGGCGGCAGCCCGGGCGAGGCTGCCGTCTGCACGTCCATCAGCTGGCTGACGACGGCGACCGTCGCCTGCGCCCGGTCCGAGATCAGCTGGACGACCCCGGCCAGGTCGGCGTCCTGCAAGGCGAGGCCGGACAGGTGCCGGTACACGGTCACCAGCTCGCGCAGGACGGCGTTCTCCGCCTCGACGTCCCGCGGGCTGTCCCGGGAAATCGGCGCTGCGCTGGTCCGGCCGGCGGCAGGCGGCCCTGTCTCCGGCATTGTCACTGAACTATATGACCTCGATCCGGCACCGGGTTGTGGACGCCCACAAAGGAATCTCTATCATGAGGCCTCCCAGGGCCAGCATCCGGCAAAGCAGCAGGAAGCCCGCTCGTCGGCGAACTGTGCTGACCCACAGCACGCTTCCCCCGACGCGGGCCCAAGCCGAGGGCAAGCCGCCTGAGGGCTACCCCCTGAGATAGTTAACACCTAATAATAGTTGCCTTCCGGCAACTATCGGCTAGTGTGATGAAACGTGACGACGACCACGCGAGAAAACTCGGCGGGCAATCAGGGCGGGGACGGGCAGGGCGGCGGCGACGGGCACGGCAGCGGCGGACAGGGCGGCGGTGGCGACAAGTACCGCTGGATAGCCCTGTCCAACACCACGCTGTCGATGCTGATGGCGACGATCGACGGCTCGATCGTCATCGTCGCGCTGCCGGCCATCTTCCGCGGCATCAACCTGAACCCGCTGGCTCCCGGCAACGTGACCTACCTGCTGTGGATGATCATGGGCTACCTGCTCGTGCAGTCCATCCTGGTGGTCACCCTCGGCCGGCTGGGTGACATGTTCGGCCGGGTCAAGATCTACAACCTCGGCTTCGTCGTCTTCACCATCGCCTCGATCGGCCTGTCGTTCGACCCGTTCCAGGGCACCCACGGCGCCCTGTGGCTCATCGGCTGGCGCTTCGTGCAGGCCTTCGGCGGGTCGATGCTGATGGCCAACTCGGCCGCGATCCTGACCGACGCGTTCCCGCCCGGCAAGCGGGGCATGGCCCTCGGCCTCAACCAGATCGCCGGCATCTCCGGCCAGTTCGTCGGCCTGCTGCTTGGCGGCCTGCTGGCCGCCTGGGACTGGCGGGCGGTGTTCTGGGTCAACCTGCCGTTCGGCCTGTTCGGCACCATCTGGGCCTACAAGTCGCTCAAGGAGATCGCGGTCACCCGCAAGGCCCGCATCGACTGGCTCGGCAACCTGACCTTCGCGGCCGGCGCCTGGCGTCCTGCTGGTCTCCATCACGTTCGGCATCCGGCCCTACAAGAACAGCCCCACCAGCTGGGGCGACCCCAAGGTGTTCGGCGGACTGATCCTCGGCGTGCTGCTGCTGGCGCTCTTCTGCTGGATCGAGACCAAGGTCAAGGAGCCGATGTTCCGGCTCCAGCTGTTCAAGATCCGGGCCTTCGCCTTCGGCAACCTGGCCTCACTGCTGGGCGCCATCTCCCGCGGTGGCCTGCAGTTCATGCTGGTCATCTGGCTCGCCGGCATCTGGTTGCCGCTGCACGGCTACGACTTCACCGTGACCCCGCTGTGGGCGGGCATCTACATGCTCCCGCTGACGGCCGGCTTCCTGCTCGCGGGCCCGATCTCCGGGGTGCTCTCGGACCGCTTCGGCGTCCGGCCGTTCGCCACCGGCGGCCTGCTGGTGGCGGCCTGCTGCTTCGTCGGCCTGATGCTGCTGCCGGTGGTCTTCCCCTACTGGGCGTTCGCGCTGCTGATCTTCGGCAACGGGATCGGCTCGGGCCTGTTCGCCTCGCCCAACATGGCCTCGATCATGTCCTCGGTCCCGGCCTACAACCGCGGGGCCGCCTCCGGCATGAGATCGACCTTCCAGAACTCGGGCATGTCGCTGTCCATCGGCATCTTCTTCTCGCTGATGATCGCCGGGCTGGCCAACACGCTGCCCAAGGCGCTCACCGGGCCGCTGCTGGCGCAGGGGGTGCCGGCCCACGCGGCGAGCACCATCGCCCACCTGCCTCCGGTGTCCACCGTGTTCGCCGCCATGCTCGGCTACAACCCGGTGCAGAACCTGCTGAACTCGCAGGGGCTGCTGCACACCCTGCCGGCCGCGAACGTGGCCGTGCTGACGAGCAAGACGTTCTTCCCGACGGTGATCTCGGCCCCGTTCCACCACGGCCTCACCATCGTCTTCTCCGCCGCCGCGATCATGGCGGTGATCGGCGCGGCCGTGTCGTGGATGCGCGGCGGGACGGCCGACGCCAGCGCGGAGCTGGCCGATCCGGTCGAGGTGGCCTCGGCCAGCACCGCCGAGTAACATCAACCCGTGCCACGCTACGAGTTCCGCTGCCGCGCCTGCGGCGACACGTTCCTGCTGACCCGGCCGATGAGCGCCTCCGGTGACCCGGCGACCTGCCCGCAGGGCCATGACGACACGGTCAAGTTGCTGACCACCGTCGGGCTCGGCGGCTTGTCGGCCGGCGCCCCCGCCCCTGCCGGGGGCGGTGGCTGCTGCGGCGGCGCCTGCGGCTGCGGCGGCTGACCCGGGTTCTCGGCCAGGCCCGCGGTTGACCTTGCCCCCGGGGCAAGGCCGACGGTGGGCAGCATGAACCGCTTCATCAGCTGGGAAGGCTGCTACAACACCCGTGACCTGGGCGGGCTGCCGACCACGAGCGGGACCTGGACCCGGTCCAGGCGCCTGATCCGGTCGGCCGATCCCCGCTTTATCACCGCGGCCGGCTGGGCGGCGGCCCGCGCGGCCGGCCTGCGGGCCGTCATCGACCTGCGCAACCCGGATGAGGTAACGCCAGGGTCAGTTCCCTCGGCGACCAGCGCGGCCGGCATGTTCGCGGTGCCCGCCACCCGCCCCGTGGCCCCCCGCCCGGCCGGCCTCACGACCGTGACCGTCCCGCTCGACGACGTCGGCGACCTCGCTTTCTGGCGGCACCTGAACGAGGCCGGGCTGAACGGCACCCCGCTCTACTACCAGCCGTTCCTGGCGGCCAAGCCGGAGCGGATCGCGGCCGTGCTCACCGCGATCGCGCGGTTCTCCGGCGGCGGCGTGCTGTTTCACTGCACGGCCGGCCGGGACCGGACCGGGCTTATCAGCCTGCTGCTGCTGTCCCTGGCCGGCGTCGGGCCGGACGCGGTCGCCGACGACTACGAGCTCACCTTCGGCCAGGTGACCCGGTTGTACGCCGCCCTCGGCCTCGACCAGCCGGAGCCGGACATCCGTGCGCTGCTGCGCGCCCGCGGGACCACGGTCAGGCACACCATCACCGGCCTGCTGGCCGGCCTGGACGTGGCCGCCTACCTGGCCGAGGCCGGCGTCAGCGCCGCCGACATCACCGCCCTGCGCACCCGCCTGCGCTGAGAGCCGTGCCGGCGCCGCGTGCTGCAGTTATACGTCGGGGCTGACCGTGGCCGCCGTCGCCCGGGCCCACTGGGTGGTGGCGATGACACCGAGGACGAGCACCGCGTAGCCGCAGCCGGCCATGATCCACCAGCCCGCGTGGGCGGCGCTGAGGAAGCCGCCTGACAGCGAGCCGTGCAGGCTGGCGGCCAGCACCGAGCCGACGATGGCGACGCCCAGCGACTGCCCCAGCTGGCGGCTGGAGGAGTTCATCCCCGAGGCGACGCCGGCCTGGGAACGGGGCACGCCCGCCATCACGCCGTTGGAGATGGGCACGTTGACCATGCCCGCACCGAGCCCGAACAAGCCGTAGGCGGCGACCAGGAACAGCGGGCCACTGGTCTGGCTCAGCTGCGACAGCGCCGCGGCCGACAACGTCAGCGCCGCCCCCGCGATGATGAACGGCAGCCGGGCGCCGCCGCGGGCGACGATACGCCCCGCGACAGGGGAGGACAGGGCCATCATGACCGGCATTGGCAGCAGCGTCAGGCCGGCCCGCAGCGCGCTGAAGCCGCGCACGTCCTGCAGGTAGAGGGTGGTCAGGAAGAGGAAGCCGGCGCTGGCGGCGATCGCGCAGACGGCGGTGGCGTTGGCCGCGCTGAACGGGACCGAGCGGAAGAAGCGGAAGTCGATCAGCGGGTCGGCCCGGCGCGGCTCGTAGCGCAGCAGCAGCGTCAGCGCCGCCAGTGAGAGCAGGAAGAAGCCCCCGATGCGGGGCGAGCCCCAGCCGTCGGCCGGGCCCTGGATGATCGCGTAGGCGAGCGAGGCCAGCATCACGATCACCAGCACCTGGCCGACCGGGTCGGGCCGCCGGGCCCGCTCCGCCTTGGAATCGGGAACCAGCAGCGCGGTGAGCGAGATGGCGGCCAGGCCGACCGGGATGTTGGCCCAGAAGATCCCGCGCCAGCCAACCGAGCCGACCAGGATCCCGCCCGCGACCGGGCCGAGCGCCATCGCCAGCCCGGACACCCCGTCCCAGACGCCGATCGCCTTGGCGCGGTCCCTGGGGGCACTGAACACGTTGGTGATGATGCCGAGGGCGGCCGGGTTGAGCATGCTTCCGCCGACCCCCTGCAGCACCCGGAACGCGATCAGCCAGCTCAGGCTGGGAGCGAGCGAGCACAGCCAGGAGCCGAGGGTGAACAGGCTCAGGCCGACCTGGAAGATGGTCCGCCGGCCAATCCGGTCGGCGGCCGCGCCCGAGAACAGCAGCAGGCTGGCGAGCACGATCGTGTAGCCCGCGACGGTCCACTGCAGCCCGCTGACGCTGGTGTGCAGGGACGCGCCGATCGCCGGCAGGCCGACGTTCACGATCGTGTTGTCCAGGCCGACCATGAAAAGGGCGGAGCAGCAAACGGCCAGGACGACCCGGCGGCGGCCCGGGCCCATGGCCCCGGGCTCCGGCGGGGTGGCGGGCGGGAGCAGAGCCGCGCCTCTGGGTGTTTGATAAGGCACTCTCTGTAGCTGCGGCTGAGCAGCAGGGACCGAACGCATGCGCACCGCCTGGGGGTCAGCGAGTGTTATCCGGATATGACACTAAATATGCTGCGCACTGTAGTCAATAGGTGACGTCACGGATTGGCCTTCCGGGGAAAGCTGTTAACACTGCCGACACTGAACACTTCCGCCACGTTCGCCCAGCACGCCGACTTCTCTCGGTCTAAATTGATGCTCGATGGAGGCGAAAGCCGGGGCATCTGCGATCCTGGGATCGTAAGCGAGACGTGTGAAGAGCGAGGTGGGGGACGTGCCCGAGGGGGGCTACGTGAGCCGCAGGCTGCTTCAGCTTGTCATGCCGGTTTTCCCCGACCGCCGCATGTTCCGCATTCACGACACCGAAGTGCACCCCGACGCCCCCGGCGGCCCGCTGCCGCCGGTCGGGGTGCTGGTGTCCGCCAGCCGCGAGCAACTGTGGATCGGCTCCCTCCAGCAGGACATCGACGTCCGCCTGGTACTGGAGGAATGGGACGGCCAGCCCCTGCTGCCTGACGCCTGGGACGAGGAAGCCAAGGCCCGGCTGTACTTGCGCGGGCGGCTGTCGATCGACATGGGATCGGCCGGGCCGGCCGTCTCCGGCCTGCGGCTGTCCGGCGGCGTCGGCGACTACGAGGTCCGGGTGTACGCGCGCTACCGCGAAGCGGTCGTGCAGATGTACACCAAGCTCTTCGACCAGCACAAGGATCCGCTGTCGGATGAGTTCCAGCGGGAAAAACGCAAGCTCGAAGGGGTGGAGCGCTACCTCGTCCAGCTGTGGCGCGACTCCTGAGGCCTTCACCGGCGTCAGCCGTCGACGGCGCTGGCGGCCGCACCATGGGCGACCGAGCTGGCCGGGGTGTTCGCGGTCGCCGAGGCCGAGGTGCTACCCGATGTGCGACTGCCGGAGGTGCCGCCGGCCCGGGCGGGCGCACTGTTCGATGTTCGCGCGGAGGACGTGGTACTGAGCGGGGTTTTGGAACCGTTGCCGCGGAAGGGGATCATCGCGTACACCGTCAGGCCGATCACGGCCAGCAGGACGATGGTACAAAGCGAGCCGATGATCCTGCCCCGGTTGGTCCTGAGCCCGGCGGCGGGCCCTGGCCGCCGGAAAGAGGACAGCCTGGTCGCGAGGCCAGGGTCCTCGGCGGCGAGCCGCCGCTCTATCTCGGCGAGCATTCGCTGCTCGTCCATTGACAGCGCCATCGCGCCATACCTCCGCGTTCCGCGGGCTGGTGGGAACTATACAACTATCCCCCAGGACGGAAGGTTTATCCAATCGTTCTGAGTTTGTGCCCTGCTCTTTTTGGAACAGTCAGAAACCCGCTCCCGAACGGATCCCCCCACAAGCCCAACCCTGAGCCCGCCGGCCCGGCCGTCCCCTGGGCACCGAACACCTGTTTGCCCAGATCGAAAGCAGGTTCTACACTGCCGGGTATGCGCTGGGACAGCATGCGACTGGACGCGGACGAGGCCGGGGCGGCGGCCCCGCCGCTGATCGAGCGGGGGGCGGTCACCCGCACGTTCGACTCCCCCGAGTTCCGCGGCATGACCTTCTACGAGGTGCACGCCAAGTCGATCGTCTCCCGCGTCCCGACGACATCGAAGATGCCGTTCACCTGGACAATTAACCCGTACCGGGGATGCAGTCATGCGTGCTCCTACTGTCTGGGACCGGAGACTCCGGTCCTGATGGCGGACGGCACGACCAGACGGATCGCCGACCTGCGGGTGGGCGACCGCATCTACGGCACCGTCCGCGACGGCGACTGCCGCCGGTACGCGATCACCGAGGTGCTCGCCCATTGGTCGACGGTCAAGCCCGCGTACCGGATCACCCTGGGGGACGGGACCAGGCTGATCGCCAGCGGCGACCACCGCTTCCTGACCGGGCGCGGCTGGAAGCACGTGACCGGGGCCGAGCAGGGGCGGGATCAGCGCCCGTTCCTGACGACGAACAGCCAGCTCATGGGCTTTGGCGGGTTCGCCGAGGGGCCCAAGGACTCCGGTGCCTACCGCCGCGGCTACAGGACCGGGATGATCCGCGGCGATGCCCAGTACGACCGCTACGTGCTGCGAGCGATCAGCTCCAGCTCCCGCGCGAGCCTGGCCCACATCGAGCGCATTGTGGGCTGGCCGCAGCACCCGAACCGGGACTGGCTGCGCGGCTTCCTGGCCGGGATCTTCGACGCCGAAGGCTCTTACTCCAGCGGCGTGTGGCGGGTGAGCAACACCGACCCCGACATCATCGGGTGGACAACCCGGGCCCTCGACGCGCTCGGATTCTCTTACGTGACCGAGGACCCGAAGCCGGCGGACGGGATCAGGGTCGTCCGGCTGCGGGGCGGGCTCAGGGAGGTCATGCGCTTCTTCCACACCACCGACCCGGCCATCACCCGCAAGCGGTCGATCGAGGGCAGGGCGATCAAAAGCGACGCCGGACTCAAGGTCGCCTCGATCGAGTCGCTGGGCCTGGAGCTGCCGATGTACGACATCACCACCGGGACTGGCGACTTCATCGCCAACGGGGTGGTGTCGCACAACTGCTACGCCCGTAACTCGCATACCTACCTGGACCTGGACTCCGGGCGCGACTTCGACACCAAGGTGGTGGTCAAGGTCAACGCGCCAGAGCTGCTGCGGGCCAAGCTCGCCTCGCCCGGGTGGCCGGGCGAGCACATCGCGATGGGTACCAACGTGGACTGCTACCAGCGGGCCGAGGGCCGCTACCAGCTCATGCGGGGGATCATCGGGGCCCTGCGGGACGCCGCCAACCCGTTCTCGATCCTGACCAAGGGGACGCTGATCCTGCGCGACCTCGACCTGCTGCTTGAGGCGGCCGAGGTAACCGACGTGGGGCTGAACGTCTCGGCCGCCTTTGTCGACAAGTCGCTCTGGCGGGCGATCGAGCCCGGCACCCCGGCCCCCGAGCGCCGTCTGGAGGCGTGCGCCGCCCTCAACGACGCCGGGCTCAGCTGCGGCGTGCTGATGGGCCCGGTCGTGCCCTACCTGTCGGACTCCCCGGCCCAGCTGGAGGCGGCCGTGCGGGGGGCGGCCGAGGCGGGCGCGCCGCACGTGATGCCGATCGTGCTGCACCTGCGGCCGGGGGCGCGCGAGTGGTTCATGGCCTGGCTCGGCGAGGCGCACCCGGAGCTGGTTCCCCGCTATGCCGAGCTGTACGGGCGGGGCGCCTACGCGCGCAAGGACTACCAGTCCCGCATCGGCGCCCAGGTGCGCGAGCTGGCGGAGCGGTTCGGGGTCGGGCGCGGACGCCGCCCGGCCGACCGCAGCTCGGTTCGGCGGATCAGCCCGCCGCCCGCCGCCCCTGCGGCGGCGGAGCAGCTAACCCTCCTGTAGCGGGGCGAGCGGGTCGCCCGCGGCCGGCGGAAACATCATTGGCCAGCATCGATCTCAATTAAACAATGATTATTTACCGGCCAGTAGCATTTCGCCGCTAATCGGCTTGCTGCTGCCCGCAGCCGGACCGGGCGGCCGTTTACCGAATCGCGGCCGCCCGGCCGCCCGGGCAAAGTGTTGTCCGGTCCGCCGGGCCGTTCCGATTACCGATTCGCCACTCGCGGGATTTGCGCCGGGGCCCGGCCGCGGCCCGCTCCGGCGACCGCAAACGTTCGCATGTGGCGGCGGGCCCCCCGCCTGCGCGTGACCACCCGCTTACGGGGCGGCGCAGGCGGCCGGACACTCCCGCCGCGCCCGCATTCCCGCTGCTGGGGGGATCGATAGAAAAGCGACGGGAATGGCACCCGGGCCGCCTCGTCGCCGTTGATATAGGTGGTGTCACGTTATGGGCGAAACGGTGGCAGACATCACTGCCGCACGCGAGTATTACCCCCATGACGATTCCGATGGAACTCATCGGCGAGGCCGCCGTCGAGATTCCCTGCCCGCCGCTCGGCGCGGCGGAACTTTCGGCGGCCGATGCCGAGCGCATGGCCGGCATGTTCAAGGCGCTGGCCGACCCGGTTCGCCTCCGGCTTTTCTCCCGTGTCGCCGCGCACGAGAGCGGAGAAGCCTCGGTGTGCGACATCCAGAACGTAGGCGTCTCCCAGCCCACGGTCAGCCATCACCTGAAGAAGCTGCGCGAGGCGGGCCTGATCATCTCCGAGCGGCGGGGCACCTGGGTTTACTGCCGGGTGGCGCCCGGCGTGCTGCCCGCGATGGCGCACATGCTGTCACCGCGGGAGCTGGCGAACTGAGCCCGGCCTGCGGCTCAGTGCGGCCTCCGCGGCCCGCACAGCCCCGCTCCATCCGGGTGGTCGGCGCCCCCCACTAGACTGCGGCGTATGGCAGAGCCGTACCGGAACACCACCGACCACGCCGGACGGCCGGGCGGTGACCAGCGGCTAACCGTGCGCTCCGTGCCGGTCCCCGACCCGGGTGAGGACTTCCTCAGCCAGATCCCGGAGCCGGCCGCCGCCGCCTGGGTCCACCAGGGCGCGGGCCTGGCCGGCTGGGGCGCGGCCGCGCGGGTAACCCTCCCGGCCGGGGCCGACCGGTTCGCCGCGGCCGAGAAGTGGCTCCACGAGCTGGCCGACGGGGCCGACGTGGACGACACCGTCCGGCACCGCGGCTCGGGCCTGGTCGCGTTCGGCACGTTCACCTTCGACGACGCCTCCGACGGCTCCGCGCTCATCATCCCCCGGGCCATCCTCGGGCGTGACGGCACCGGGAACGCCTGGCTGACCACGATCACCCCGGACGGCCAGCAGCCGTGGGCTCCGGCCCCGTTCCCGCCGCCGGTCGCGCCGGGCGACATCCGCTGGCACGACGGGGCGCTGTCACCGCCGGAGTGGGAGCAGGCGGTCGGCGAGGCGGTCCGCCGGATCACCCACTCCCCCACGCTGCGCAAGGTGGTCCTGGCGCGCGATCTGTACGCGTCGGCCGACCAGCCGGTGGACGCCCGGGTGCTGCTGCGCCGGCTGGCGGCCCGCTACCCGGGCTGCTACACGTTCGCCTGCGACGGCATGGTCGGGGCCACCCCCGAGCTGCTGATCCGGAAGGACGGCTGGCGGGTGAGCTCGCTGGTGCTGGCGGGCACCCGGCCGCGCGGCTCGAGCCCGGCCGAGGACAGCGACCTGGCCCGGGAGCTGATCGGCTCGGCCAAGGAGAACGAGGAGCATGAGTACGCCGCCGCCTCGCTCCGCGAGACGCTGACGCCGCTGTGCCAGGCCGTGTACGTCGTGCCGCGGCCGGAACTGATCCGGCTGGCGAACGTGCAGCACCTGGGCACCCGGGTGCGGGGCACGCTCGCGGCCGACAGGTCGGCCCTCAGCCTGGTCGCCGCGGTGCACCCGACGGCGGCGGTCGGCGGTACCCCGACCGCCGACGCGGTCGAGGTGATCCGCGAGCTCGAGTCGATGGACCGGGAGCGCTACGCGGGCCCGGTCGGCTGGATCGACGCCGACGGCAACGGCGAGTGGGGCATCGCCCTGCGCAGCGCGCAGCTGAGCGGGAACCGGGCCCGGCTGTTCGCCGGCTGCGGCATCGTGGCCGGCTCCGACCCGGTGGCCGAGCTGGCCGAGACCGAATCCAAGCTACGCCCGATGCGAGGCGCCCTCGAGCAGCCTTGACCGTCGCCCGGTTACCGGGCCAGCAGCCGCCGCGGCAGGGCGGTCGCGCCCGGCAGGGTGAGCAGGTGGGCGGCGGGCGGGGTGGGCACGCCCTCGCGCAGCATCCAGTGGTCGATGTAGGTGCCCGCGGGCATCCAGTACTCCCCGGCCTGGAGGTTGTCGGTGAGCACGACGCAGCCGTGCCCGTGCTCGGCCCGGCCGGGGTTCTGCGACGGGACCCAGAACGCGCCCCCCACAGCGCGGGCGAACAGCGGGGCCAGGTCGACCAGCTGGCCCCAGTGGACGTACTGCCACAGGCGGCCGTCGTCGAGCGGGCTGACGGTGCATGGAGGCCAGCGCAGTGGCTCGCTGCCGGCCAGCGCCAGGACCCGGACCTGGGGACCGGGGGATCCGGGAGCGCCGGTTTCCGGGTGGTGGACCGACAGCACCGCGGTCGTCTGCCGGTCACTCACCCAGCCGAGCAACGCTCCCGCCCGCGGCACCGGCATGCCCTCGCAGATCACCCGGTGGCTGGCCGCCGAGACCGGGCGCCCGGGGGTGATCTCCTGGCACTTCCCCGTCGCCGGTGTGCCACGGGCGCAGGGTGAAGCGGTCGGCCGGGTCCTGGGTGAGGACGTAGTAGCCGTTTCCCTCGAAGCCCGGGTGCCGTAGGACGATGGAGCACCGGCCCTGGCTGTGTCCGTGCCCGTGATCACGGAAGTCGGGACGGTTAACCGCCAGCGGGTAGCTGCGGAAGAGCTCCAGGCATGCGGCAAACGACGCGGCCCCGGACAGGGCGTGAACGAACACGGGCTGCTCTCCTTGCGTTCCCCTGGCCCGCGCCCGCCGCACTGAGCGAGGCCTGAGGTAGTAGCCGGCATTGACGTGACACGCGGGTCACATGCTGATGCGACGCGCGGCAGCAGACATCAGTCAGCTGACGCATATCGATGCGGCAACATCGGTTGCGCGATCAGCGTCCCGCGGGCCCAGGCCGGAGCCGGGGACGTTTGCGATCTGGGACTGTCTAACCGCATACCGGCGATCAGCGCATACCGGCTGCCGGCGGGCGAGCCGGCCGGGCGGGTGACGACCGCGCGGGCCGCGGCCACGGCCCGCGCGGTCGCAGCGGCCGCCACAGGAAAGTCCGGGTCCCCGCGGCAGGCCGGGCGGCGGGCCGTCCCGTGGTCGTGGAGGGGCGGGACGGTGACCGCGGGACGGCCGCGGCCGCTGGTGCCTGCTGCGGGGTTCCGGTGCTCATGCTGCCGTACGGGACGCGGGCAGACATCGGCCAGCTGACCGAGTTCCGTCTGGTGGCCCGGGCCTGCGCGCGACCCGGCTCCGCACCCCAAGGGGCACGTTCGGTTAGTCGCCGATCAAGGTGGGCAGCAGGTCGCGGCCGGCGTGCTCGCCGCCCGCCGCCGCGCGGACGCCCGACAGGCTGGCGATGAAGCGGGCGATGTCGGCCGCCGCCCGCGGCCGGCTGACCTGGACCGAGGCGTCGCGCATGGCCGCCAGCGCCGACGGGTCGCGGCGCAGCCGGCCGACCTCGGCCGCCAGCTGCCGCGGCCGCGGCGCGTAGACGCCGGCTCCGGACCCGGTGACGAACTCGGCGTTGCCCTTCTCCTGGCCCGGCACGAACGAGGTGAGGACCAGCGGGGCGCCGCAGCAGGTCGCCTCGGCGATGGTGCCCGGGCCGGCCTTGCCGACCACGATGTCGGCGCAGCGCAGCCAGTCGGCCATGTTGCCGACGAAGCCGTGCGCGCTGAGCCGCCCGCGGCCGGACCGGCCCGCCAGCCGGGCGACCCGCCGGTTGAGCGAGCGGTTCCGGCCGCAGATGACGGCCACGTCGATGTCGTCGACCTGGCGCAAGATCGCCGCCGCGCGGCGCCGCAGCCCCCCGGAGCCCTCGGCCCCACCGGTCAGCACGACCAGGAAGTTGCCGGACAGGCCGAGTGCACGCTTGAGTTCCCTGCGCTCGGCCTCATCCAGCGCGGGCTGGCAGAACTCGGCTCCGACGGGCAGCCCGAGCGGGACGTAGCGGCCGTCGGGAACCTCGCGCCCGGCCCCCCCGGCTCCCTTGGCGTACTCGACCGCCATCTCCTCCGACGGCACGATGACCCGGTCGACGGCCGCGTCGCGCCACGACAGGTGCGCGGTGACGAGGTCGGTGATGACGGTGATGACCGGCGCGAGCGGGCCGGTCCGGTCGCGCGCGCGCACCGCGGGGTCGGCCGTCATCGGGTGGAACGCGACGATGAGGGCCGGCGGCAGGCGGCGGTGGCCCGGGAGACGCTGCCGTAGACCGGGCCCATGACCGTGCGCCGGACCGCGCCGAGGACCCGCGGGGAGTCGGTGGTACGCCAGAACAGCCACCACAGCCAGGGGGTGAGCCGGATGCAGGGCCCGTACAGGCCGGCCAGCCAGCGCAGCAGCCGGGGCACGTCCGGGCCGCGCAGCGGGTCGCAGATGACCGGGACGAACCGGCCCGGCAGCAGCCGCTCCAGCGCCTGGGCGACCGCCGCGGCGGCACTGCGGTGCCCGCCGCCGGTATCGCCGATGAGGAACAGCAGGGGCAGGGGCGGCTGTTCAGGGCTGGCCATCGCTCACCTTGACTCGTTCGTGGCTGCCGCACCGCGGGCGCGGCCCGCGACGGCGGACATCCCGCCCGGGTCAGCGCCGCGAAGCGCGCAGTAAAGGGATTCCCACCGGGCGAGCACCCGATGCTGGTCATGTTCGGCGATGATCCGGCCCGACGCGCGCGCCATCCGGGCCCGCAGGGCGGCGTCGCGCCCCAGCAGGGCGAGGCCGTCCGCCAGCTCGCCCGGCCGCCCGGGCCGGAACAGGAAGCCGTTCTCGCCCGCGTGCACCAGCTCGCCGAGCGCGCCGGCGTCAGCCGCGAGCACCGGCAGACCGCTCGCCATGGCCGCCATCGTCGCCAGTGACTGCAGCTCGGCCTCGGACGCGATCGCGAACACGTCCGCGAGCCGGTACAGGCCAGGCAGGTCGGCCTCGGGCACGAAACCGGGGAAGCGGACCTGGTCGGCTACGCCGTGATGGTGCGCGAGCGAGCGCAGCCGGTGCTCGTCCGGACCGGTCCCGGCCAGCACCAGCAGCGGCCTGGTGGCCCCGGGGGCGGCCGCCTCCAGCCGGGCGAGCGCCGCGATGAGCACGTCGGGCCGCTTTTCCGGGCTCAGGCGGCCGACCGACAGCACCACCAGGCGGCCCGGCGGCAGGCCCAGCCGGGCCCGCAGGCTTTCGTCGGGCGGTCCGGGGGCGAACCGGCCCAGGTCGACGCCGCCCGAGACCGCCTGCGACGGGGCCCGCAGCCCGTGCTCGCGCAGCAGCCGCAGGGCGGTCGCGGTCGGGGCGGTGACGTGGTCGCAGCGGTTGGCGAACCCGGTCACGACGGCGTAGAAGGCGGCGTCCCGGGCACGCGTGCGCGCCGCCCGGGCGCCGTCCGCGCGGCGCGGGTCCCGGGCGGCGGCCGGCCAGACATTGAGGGGCAGGTAGTGGTTGGTGTAGACGACCGGGACGCCGGCCCGGCGGGCAGCCGCGCGGGCGGCCGCGCCCAGCGTGAGAGGCGAGTGGACGTGGACTACGTCGGGGGCGAACCGGCGCATCAGCTCGCGCGCGCGCCGCGGCGGCAGCAGCCCCAGGCGCTGCCCGGGGTACCACGGCCACGGCAGCGAGGCACGCCGGTCGACCGCGACCGGGTCCTCGGCGGCCGGGTCAGCCGGGGGCACCGCGCTGTGGCGGGCCGGGCTCGGCGCGAGCACCGCCACCGCGTGCCCGCGCCCGGCCAGCCCGCGGGCCAGTTCCCTGGTCACGGTGGGGACACCGCCGACCATGGGCTCGTACTGATCGGTCACGATCATGACGCGCAGCTCCCGCGCCTGCACGCCGGCGCTCACCACCGGTCGCCGCGGGGACAGCCCGCCCGGAAGGCCCGGCCGACGCCGCGCCGGCCGCGGGCGAACCCGGGCCGTCGGGGTATCTCGGTGCCATCCATCGTCACCGGACATGATGCCAGCGTTGAGGTAGTAACGGTAGTTGCCATCGCCGGGAAGGATCCCCGATCGGGTCGACACGGCGGTGAACTGCCGGCCAATGCGCGGCGGATGCCGGGTGACGTTCCGCCGCGCCGGGTCACAGCAGGCGCAGCCAGCTGTCATGCAGCGGCCAGGTCGCGCGCAGGGTGCCGCCGACCGGCAGGCCAGCCCAGTCCCGGTACAGCCGCCGGACCCCGGCCCCCGCCACCCGGATGTCCTCGTCGTCCAGGCGGGCGGCCAGCGCGGCCGCCGCCGGGCCGTTCCGGCGCAGCCGGGCCCGCACCCCTGCGGGCGTGTCGGGGCCGTCACCCCAGCGGTTCAGGACCGCGTTCACGGCCGCCCTGGCGACGGTGGGGACGGGCCAGTTCCGGGCCTCCCGGCGGTCATCCAGCGGCGCGTCGGTGACCAGCCTGAGCCGCCCGGTGCGGCGGGTGGCGGCCCGGCTGGCCGGCTCGAAGCCGCCCGCCGCGAGGGTTGCCCACAGGCCGTCGCCGAGGCCGAAGGCCGACTCCACCACCAGGTGCGGCAGGTCGTGGATGACGTGCACGGCCGCGCGGTGCGCGGTCCCGTCCGGGAACGACAGCCACGTCCGGTCCCCGGACGGCGTCTCACCCTTCACGATCGCGACATCCGCCACCACGCTGAACGCCGGCGCCTCGCTCACGAAAAGACACGATAGCGACACGGCCGCCGGAAAGCCCGTATTTTCGCGCGTGTCGAAATACCCGCCTGGCGCGCGCTTCCGGCCCACGTGCGGGCACCGGTGGGCCGCCCAGCGGGCCGGGGCTAGAGTGGGTGACATGACAGCTAATTCCCCGGCCGCCGGGGCCACCGCCAGGCCCGTTGTCGACTTCTACTTCGACCCGCTGTGCCCGTTCGCCTGGGTCAGTTCCCGCTGGATCCTGGAGGTGGAGAAGGAGCGCGACATTGACCTGTCGTTCCGGGTCATGTCGCTGTCGGTGCTCAACTCCGGCCGCGAGGGGCTGTCCGAGGAGTACAAGGAGATGCTGGACAAGGGCTATGGCCCGGTCCGGGTGTGCATCGCGGCCGAGCAGAAGTACGGCACCGGCGCCCTGCGCGACCTCTACACCGCGCTCGGCACCAAGCACCATATCGAGAAGCGGGACTTCGGCCACGACCTGTACGTCGAGGCGCTGAGCGAGTGCGGGCTCGATCCGGCCCTGGCCGCCGCGGCCGACTCGGCCGAGTACGACACCGCGCTGGGCGAGTCGCACCACCGCGGCATGGACCCGGTCGGCGACGAGGTCGGCACGCCCACCATCCACATCGACGGGGTGGCGTTCTTCGGCCCGGTCATCACCCGGGTGCCGCGCGGCCCCCAGGCGGTCAAGATGTTCGACGGCGCCCTCGCGCTCGCCTCCGACCCGTACTTCTTCGAGCTCAAGCGCACCCGGACGGAGATGCCGCAGGTCGACAGCTGACCGCTTCCCGCGGGCGGCCCCGTTCCCCCTCGGCCGGCGTGGCGGCGGTCACCCTCAGGGCAAGCTCAGGCGGCCCGGATAGCGTGGGGGTTGTGTTCACGCTAGGGTGCGCGGTTGCGGTGCTGATCGTTTTCGCCGCCGCGACGCTGCGCGAGCCCCGGTCGTACGGGAACGCCGTGCTGCTGGGGCTGGGGCTGGCGCTGGCTGCCCTCGGGCTGGCCCAGCGCCTGCTGGGGGCGCCGCCCGGGCCCCGTCACCTGCTGCTGGTCGCGCTGCTGCTGGCGGTCGCGGTCGGCCCGTTCCTGGTCGCCTGCTTCCTGCTGGCCAACGGGGTCGTCATGATCCACCGGGAGGGCCTGCGGCCCGCCAACCTGCTGGCGCTGCTGGCCGGGGCGGGCGCGCTCGCGGTGATCGGCGTCGACGTCGCCGCCGATCAGTCCGGCGAGGCCTCACTGTCGCTGTTCGCCGCGGTCACCAGCCTGGTCTTCGGGTACGTGACGTTCCTGCTGGTGTCGTATGCCTGCTACGCGTTCGGTTACGGGCTGATGGCGCGAACCGGGCGGGCCGAGTTCGTGATCGTGCTGGGGGCCGGGCTGCGGCCGGGTGGCGGGGTGCCGCCGCTGCTGGCCAGCCGGCTGAACCGGGGACGGGCGGTGTGGGCCGCGCTTGACCGCCGGGCCGCCGCCGCGGGTACGTTCCGGCCGCTGCTGATCGTGTCCGGCGGCAAGGGGGACGACGAGGCGGAGGCGGAGGCGGAGGCGATGGCGCGCTACCTGACCGGCCGCGGCGTCCCGGCCGGCGCACTGGTGCTGGAGGACCAGTCGGCCAGTACCGAGGAGAACCTGCGGTTCAGCCAGGCCATCATGGAGCGGATCCGGCCCGGTTCCCGGGCGGCCATCGTCACCAGTGACTTCCATGCGTTCCGGGCCGCCCTCATCGCGCGGCGGATCGGGCTGCGCGGGCAGGCGACCGGCGCCCGGGTGGCCGGCTATTACGAGCCCAACGCTATGCTGCGCGAGTTCGCGGCCGTCTTCGTCCGCTACCGGGTGGTGAACCTGGGCATCTGCGCTGCCCTGGTCATCGTCCCACTCGCCACCGCCGCCCTGCACCTGATGATGCGCAGCTGAAGAGCCGGTCCGCGCGGTCAGGGCCAGCCCGCGCCGGGTACCGCTACCTCGGCCGCCAGCACCTGGCCGCTGCCAGGGGTGACCATCGAGTGGTCGGTCATGCCGCGCCACTCGGCCGCGGCGACGAACAGGGTCCGCCCGGCTGGGCCGCCGAGGACGCAGGCGAAGCCGCCGCGGTCGAGCGGGATCACGTCGAGCTCGGCCCCGCCCTCGGCCACGCGGACACAGCGGCGGCCCGGGACCTCGGCGTACCAGACCGCGCCCGCGGCGTCGGCGCAGATCCCGTCGGGGGCCGCCTCGCCCAGGCCGGCCCAGGTCCGGCGGCTGGACAGGGTGCCATCGGGGGCGATGTCGAAGGCGACCAGCTCGTGGGAGTAGGAGTCGGCCACGATCAGCGTCGCGTTGTCCGCGGTGACCGCCATGCCGTTGGGGAAGGCGATGTCGCGGGCCACCGGCCGTACCGCCCCGTCCGGCGTCACCAGGGATATCCCGCCTGGCATGAACGGCTCTCCCGCCACCGGGTTGAAGCCCGGCCCGTTGACGTAGGCGTTGCCGCGGCCGTCGGCCACGATGTCGTTCCATCCCGGGCGCCCCAGGTTCGCGTGGGTGACCAGGGTGCCGTCGGGTTCCCGGCGCAGCAGCAGGCCGTCGGCCGAGGAGACGATCAGCAGGCGGCCGTCGGGCAGCCACGCGGTGCACAGCGGCAGCGACGCCACCCGGGCGGTCACCTCGGCCCGGCCGTCAAGCCCGACCGCGAGCACCTCGCCCGCCGACCAGTCGCAGACGTACAACAGGCCGTCGTGCCAGCGGGGCGACTCGAGCAGCCCCCGGCCGGACAGCAGCGTGCGTGGCTCGTGCGTCGTCATGTCCGTTCCCCTTTCCCGGTGCGCGGGCGGATCCGGCCGCGTCTACACGTATGACGACCCAGCCGGCGTCCGTTCGTCATCGCGCGACGCCGGGCCCTGGAAGGCGCGCCGGTAGGACTGGGGGGTGGTGCGGACCGCCCGCGCGAAGTGCTTGCGCAGGTTGTCGGGGGTGCCGAAGCCGCTCGCGCGGGCGATCGCGTCGACCGGCAGGGTGGTCGTCTCCAGCAGCCGCTGGGCCAGCCGGACGCGCTCGGTCACGATCCACTGCAACGGCGTCGTCCCGGTGCCGGCGGTGAACCGGCGGGCGAACGTCCGCTCGCTCATCGCCGCCCGGCGCGCCAGATCGCAGACCGTGACTGGCTCCGCCAGGTGCGCCCGGAGCCAGGTCAGGGTCTCGCCGAAGCGGTCGGCCCCGGCCGGCGGGGGCACCGGCGCCTCGATGTACTGCGCCTGGCCGCCCGGCCGGTGCAGCGGCAGCACCAGGTCGCGGGCCACCTTGGTGGCGATAGCGGTCCCGTAGTCCTGCTGCAGCATGTACAGGCACAGGTCGAGGCTGGCGGCGCTGCCGGCCGAGGTCAGCAGGTTCCCGTCGTGGACGTAGAGCGCCTTCTCGTCGACCCGGACCCGCGGGTAGCCGCGGGCAAGGGCGTCGCATTCCGACCAGTGGGTGGTGGCGGCGTGCCCGTCCAGCAGTCCCGCCGCCGCCAGCACGAATGCGCCGGTGCAGAGCGAGGCGATGCGCTTGCCCGCCTCGCCCGCCGCGCGCAGCACGGCCAGCACCGCCGGGGGCACGTACCGTCCGGGCTGGTCGGCCGGCGCGGCGATCACCGTGTGGGCGCCGCGGACGGCGTCGAGGCCGTGCGGAACTTGCAGCGCGAAGCCCGCCTCGGTGGTGACCGACGGGGCCGGCCCGCAGACCGAGACCTGGTACAGCCGCCGTCCGTCCGGGCCGGTGACGCCGGTGCCGAACACGTCGAGCGCGGCGGCTAGCTCGAACAGCCCGACGCCGTCGAATACGACGACCGCGACGCGGATTTCCCCGTTGGCAGGATTGTCTTGCACCCTGTCGATTCTGCCACTGGTGCGCCCCGGAGGAAAGGCGGAGGGTTGAGTTATGGGAAACATCCTGCTCCTCGGTGACCCGCCCGTCCGCCACACGACCCGCCTGGCCGACCGTCTTGAGGCCCGCCTGCGCGGCGCCTCACTCGACGCCGCCCTGGCCCGCGGCTGCCCGCCCGAGTCCTCCCGCCTGCTCGCCGCCCGCGCCACCCTGCTGGTGACGCCCGGTAAGCGCCAGGCCATCGCCGCCGGCTGGGAACGCCTGGTGCGGACGGCGCACCGCGCCCAGCCGGTCCCGCGGGCGGCCGTGCCGGTCCGCGCGGACGCGGTCGTCGCGGCCGAGTCCGCCATCGGCGAGCTGGTCCGCCTCCTGCGGGCCGGTCTGCCGGTGCCGGCCCGCGGGGTGGCCCTGGCCCGGCTGCCGCTGACCGACGCGACCAGCCCGGTTTACGCCCCGCAGGCCCCGGGCGCGCTGACCGAGACCGTCCTGGCGGCGATCGGCCAGCTCGACCCGTTCCTGCCGCTGATGCAGCCAGAGCGGGCGTCCCGCCCCGGTCCCTGCGCCTGACCGGGCCGGGCCGGGTGCCGTGCGCCCGCTACTCCCAGACCGGGACGGCCGACTCGCGCACCGTACCGTCGGGTGCGAACACCAGGAAGCGGTCGAAGGACGCGGCGAACCAGCGGTCGTGGGTGACCGCCAGCACGGTCCCCTGGTAGGCCTCCAGGCCGGCCTGGAGGGCGTCGGCCGACGGCAGGTCCAGGTTGTCGGTCGGCTCGTCCAGCAGCAGCAGGGTCGCGCCGCCCAGCTCGAGCAGCAGGATCTGCAACCGTGCCTGCTGCCCGCCGGACAGCGTGCCGAACGGCTGCCGGGCGCATGTGTGCAGCTCGTAACGCGCCAGCGCCTTCATCGCCTCGGTCATCAGCCGGGCGTGCTCGGTCATCACGATTTCGACCGGGGTGCGGCCGGCCAGCTCCGGCCGCGCGTGGGTCTGCGCGAACATGCCGGGCACGACGCGGGCGCCGAGCCGGGCACTGCCCTCGTGCGCCAGCGGCTCCCCCGCCAGCAGCCGCAGGAAGGTGGACTTGCCGCTGCCGTTGGCGCCCAGCACCGCGACCCGGTCGCCGTACCAGATCTCGCTGTCGAACGGGCGCGTGGTGCCGCCCACCGCAAGCCCTTCGACCATGACGGCCCGGCGGCCGGTCCTGGCGCCGGTCAGCCGGACCCGGATGTGCTGCTCGCGGGGCGGCTCCTCGGGTGGCCCGGCCTCCTCAAACTTGGCCAGCCGGGTGACCGCGGCCTGCAGCCGGGAGGCCATGTCGGAGTTGTGGCTGGCCTTGACCCGGTACATGCGCACGAGCTCCCTGATCTTCGCGTGCTCCTCGTCCCAGCGGCGGCGCAGCTCCTCCAGCCGCTCGATGCGGTCCAGCCGGGCCTGGGCGTAGGTCGCGAAGCCACCGCCGTGCACCCAGGTCTTGCCGTCCTCGACGGTGACGATGCGCTGCGCGCAGGCGTTCAGCAGCTCCCGGTCGTGGCTGATCAGCAGGACCGTCTTCGGGGTCGCGGCCAGCTGCGACTCCAGCCAGCGCTTGGCCGGGACGTCGAGGTAGTTGTCCGGCTCG
This sequence comes from uncultured Actinomycetota bacterium, assembly GCA_963795335.1. Classification (GTDB taxonomy): domain Bacteria; phylum Actinomycetota; class Actinomycetes; order Streptosporangiales; family Streptosporangiaceae; genus Trebonia. The sequence goes on along the minus strand of CAWCHI010000016.1, from coordinate 107,569 downwards.
TCCAGCAGCAGCGTGCCGTAGCTGCCGCTGCGCAGCAGCGACTCGAGCACCAGGCGCTTTTGCTGGCCGCCGGACAACGTATCCACCTCGCGCCACTTGACCGCCTCGTACGGCTGCCTGAGGGCGGCCACGCAGCACTCGTCCCAGTGCACTTCGGTCTCGTAGCCGCCGGCCTCGGCGTAGTCGCCCAGGGCCCGGGCGTAGCGCATCTGGGTGCGCTCGTCGTCGGCCTCCATCATCGCCAGCTCGGCCGCATCCAGGCGGGCGGCGGCGGCCTGGACCGGGGCCGGCGAGACCGACAGGAGCAGGTCGCGGACCATCGTGCCGGCCGCCTGGGGGCCCCCGATGAACTGGCGCATCACGCCGACCGGGCCGGAGGCGGCGACCGTGCCCTCCGTCGGCGCGAGGTCGCCCGCGAGCATGCGCAGGAGCGTGGTCTTGCCTGCCCCGTTGGGGCCGACGACGGCGGCCGTCACCCCGTCCGGGATCTTGAAGGACGCGTCGTCGAGCAACTGGCGGCCGTCCGGCAGCACATGGCTGACGTGCGCCACCTCGACATGTCCCACCCGCTGGACCGTACCCGGCGACCGGCGCCGGGGCAATGCGATTTACCGGAGCCGTCCCGGCGGGGCGGCCCGGCGTCAGAACAGGGTCGCGTCGGCCGCCTTGTCGTAGGGGCGGATCTCGGCCAGCCGCCCGTCGGCCAGCTTGGCCGCCCAGGCGGGGTCGGCCAGCACCGCCCGGCCCAGCGCCACCAGGTCGAACTCGCCCCGCTGGAACAGGTCGACGAGCGGGGCGAGGGTGAGGCTGGCCTGCGGCCGGGCCGGGCCGCCGTCGTCGGTCACGCCGAGGAACGGGGCGGCGACTCCCACCGACCCCACCGCGATCACCGGCACGCCGGACAGCTCGCGGGTCCAGCCGGCCAGGGTGCGCGGCGATCCCTCGAACGCGGGCAGCCAGTAGCGCCGGGTGGAGGCGTGGAAGAGCGTCACCCCCGCCGCCGCCAGCGGGGTGAGGAACGCCTCGAGCTCGGCCGGGTCCTGCGCGATGCGGGCGTCGTAGTGGCCGCCCTTCCACTGCGAGAACCGGAACGCGACCGGGAAGTCGGGCCCTGTCGCGGCCCGGACCGCCGCGGCGACCTCGGCCGAGAACCGCACCCGGTGGCTGATGTCGCCGCCGTAGGCGTCATCGCGCCGGTTGGTCTGCGGCCAGTGGAACTCATCGAGCAGGTAGCCGTGGGCGCCGTGCAGCTCGACCCCGTCGAACCCGGCCGCCTTGGCCGCCGCGGCAGCGCCCGCGAAGGCCTCCGTCACCGCGGCCAGCTGGGCCGCGGTGGCCGGCTCGGCCACTGCCTTCCCGGCCGCGGTGACGCCGGACGGCGAGATCACCGGGGCGTCGGGGTAGGGCCCGGAGCGGCCTTGCGGGTCACCCCGGTATGCCACAGCTGCGGGAAGATCGCCCCGCCGGCGGTGTGCACCGCGTCGGCGACGTCGCGCCAGCCCGCCAGCGGGTGCTCGCCGAAGAACCGCGGCACCCGTGTGCTGCCGCCCGATCCCTCGTCCACGTAGGTGCCCTCGGTGATCAGCAGGCCGAGCGACTCCGCCCGCCGCGCGTAGTAGGCGGCGACGTCTTCGCCCGGGATCCCTTCCGGGGAGAAGTTCCGCGTCATCGGGGCCATGACCAGCCGGTTGCGGAGCTTGAGGCCCGCCACGCTCACGGGGGACAGCAGGGGGGTCGCGTCGACGCCGTCGAGCAGCGTCGCCGGCAGGCTTTCCCCGCCGGCATGCAGTTCCGTCACGAGCGGGGCAACCACGCCGCCCGGATCCCTATTCCTGTCATGACGCGGGGCGGCCTGAGCCCGCCCCGTTCCTCCTTGCTTGCTGCTATGGTCTCGCGGCCTGCCTGTTTCCCCGGACGCCGTGCGGGAACTGCACCGCGAGTTCCCGAGCGGCCCCTAGTCGCCGTCGGTCCGGGCCGGGATGTTGTTGGCGATCATCTTCGCCAGCTGCTCCAGCTGCTCGGACAGGTCCTGGCTGGTGACCACGTCGTTGAGCGCCAGCCGGACCGCCGCCAGCTCGCGGGCCAGGTACTCGGTGTCGGCCTGGGTGCGGGCGGCGACCTTGCGGTCGCGTTCGATGATGGCCCGGTCCCGCTCGTCCTGCCGGTTCTGGGCCAGCAGGATCAGCGGGGCGGCGTAGGCCGCCTGGGTGGAGAAGGCCAGGTTGAGCAGGATGAACGGATACGGGTCCCAGTGCTGGACCAGGCCCACGGTGTTGAGGACGATCCAGCCGAAGACGAAGAGCGTCTGGCCGAACAGGAACTTGCCGGTGCCGAGGAAGCGGGCCAGGGCCTCGGAGAACCGGCCGAACGCGTCGGCGTCGTAGAGCGAGCCGCGGACCGGCGCCCCCTTCGGGACCGACAGGTCGCTGCGGTCGCCGGCCGCGGTGCCGAACAGGGAGAGCCGCGCCATCACACGTTCCCTCCCGTCCTCCTCCAGCCGACCGGCAGCAGGTGGTCGAGGACGTCGTCGACGGTCACCGCGCCGAGCAGGCGCCCGGCCGTGTCGCACACGGCGCACCCCGATGAGGTTGTAGGCGGCCAGCCGGGCGGCCAGCTCGCGCTGCGGAGCTCGGGCGGTAACGTACACCCGGGCCTCGATGCACTCGCCGACCGGGACCGACGGCGCCCGGCGCAGCAGCCGCTGGAACCCGACGCTACCCAGGTAGCGCCCGGTCGGCGTCGCATCGGGGGCTCGCACACGTAGACCTGGGCGGCCGTGGTGGCGGGCAGGTCAGGGTCCCGGACCCGGGCGAGCACCTCGGCCACCGGCGTGTCCGGCGCGAAGACCAGCGGCTGGGAGGTCATCAGGCCGCCCGCGGTCGACTTGTCGTAGCGCAGCAGCCGCCGCAGGTCCTCCGCCTGCACCGACTGCATCGCGGTGAGCAGCCGCTCCCGCTGCTCGGGCGAGCATCTCGCCGAGCAGGTCGGCGGCGTCGTCGGGCTGCATCTCCTCGACCACGTCGGCGCTGCGCTCGAGGTCGCCGAGGCTGTTCAGCAGCCGGATCTGGTCCTGCTCGGGCATCTCCTCGAGCAGGTCGGCCAGCTCCTCGTCGTCCAGGGCGGCGGCCAGCTGGCTGCGCCGGGTCTGCGGCAGCGCCTCGAACGCGGTGGCCAGGTCGGCCGGCGCCATCTCGCGCAGGCTGGTGAGCTGCTCGGCCAGCGGGCCGGGCTCGAACAGCTCGCGGCACTCCTGCCACGGCACGATCTGCGGCCCGCGCCCGGCGCAGGACGCCCATGCGCCCGGCTCCGGGTGAGCGCCAGGGACGTGACCTGCCAGCGGTTGCGGGCCAGCTCGCGGTGGGCGATGGCCACGTCGGCGACCGTCCCGGCCGGCGGTGCGGCGGCCGTAGAGGCTGCTGGCGCAGTATCTCCCCGGTCCGCTTGGTGAACGGGTCGAGGTCGACGGTGCCGCCGAGCAGCTGCGCCCCTTCGGCGGACACCTCCCGGATCCGGCCGAAGGGGACGAAGATCGTCGCGCCGCCGCAGCGCCACGACGAGCCCGAGGGCCTGCGGCGGCTCGCTGCCCGCGACCGGCCAGATGACCACGTCGCGAATGCGGCCGATGGCGCGGCCGTCGCTGTCGAGCAGCGGCCGCCCGGTGAGACGGGCCGTGAAGACCTGGGCTGTCCGGTCCCGAGGCGCGTTCCGTCGCTCCGGTGCTAGTGGTCACCCGACCATTATCAGCTCATCCCGAGCCGTTGCCGTCACGCAGACCGGCCCGAGTCGCAGCCGGTACACCCGCAGGAAGCCGCCTGCGACCGGGTCACCAGCCGGCCGGCACGCGCGCGCCGCCGGGCCGGTCTCCGGTCCTGAATCCAGCGGCGGCCAGCCGGTACAGGCGGCTCAGGTTGACGGCCGCCACAGTAATCGGGAAAACACCGTTCAGGCTGCTGCAGAATCTGCCATCATTGGCACTGTTATGACAGTGCCAATTAACGCCGAAATGGCTCCGGCCGGGCCGTCCGTCCCCGCCATCAGCCCGCATGCCCTCGCCGACCTGCTCGGCCGCTGGCCGACGGCCGACGGCGCCGCTGTACCGGCTGCTGGCCACCCGGATCGGCCGCCTGGCCGACACCGGGGAGCTGCCGGCCGGCGTCCGGCTGCCGCCCGAGCGCGCCCTCGCGGCGGCGCTGTCGGTCAGCCGCAACACCGTCGCGCTGGCCTACCAGGTGCTGCGCGACGAGGGGATGGCGGCCAGCCGCCAGGGCTCAGGCACCCGGCTGGTGCCGCACCGCACCACCCCGGCCGCGGTGCACCGCGCCAACGGGTTCTTCGCCGGGCTGCTGTCGGCCCCGCCCGCCTACGACCTGTCGATCGCCGCGGTCGACTGCGCTCCCCAGGTCGCGGCGGCGCTGGACGACCCGGCCGCCGTCCTCGACGCGGCCGAACGGGAGCGGCTGACCCTGGGCACCGGCTACCTTCCCTACGGCCTGCCGCAGCTGCGGCAGGCCATCGCCGCCATGCTGACCACCTGCCACGGCGTCCCCACCACCCCCGAGCAGGTGCTCATCACCACCGGCGCGCAGCAGGCACTCGACCTGCTGCTGCGCTGCGAGGTCGACCCCGGGCAGCCGGTGGTGACCGAGGACCCCACCTACCCCGGGTTCATCGACGCGCTGCACCGCAGCGGCGCCCGGCCGGTCGGGGTGCCGCCGGGCGACATCGGCGCGGCTGGCCGACGCGGTGCCGGGTGCACCGCCCGGCGCTCGCCTACCTGATCCCGACCCACCAGAACCCGACCGGGCTGGTGCTGCCCGCCGCCGAGCGGCACGACATCGTGGCCCTCGCCGAGCGCAACCCCGACGTCACCTTCGTCGACGACATGACCATGGCCGAGCTGCCGCTGGTCCCCGCGATCGGCATGGACGCGCCCGCCGCCGCTGGCCGCGCTGGCGCCCCGGCTGCCGAACGTGGTGACCGTCGGCTCGCTGTCCAAGACCTACTGGGGCGGCCTGCGCACCGGCTGGGTCGCGCGCCCCGGAGGGGATCATCGCCCGGCTCGCCGCGGCCAAGTCCGCCGCCGACCTCGGCACCGCCGCCGTACCAGCAGGGCATCGTGGTCGCGGCGCTGGTCCGCCGGCCAGCACGAGGAGATCGTCGCCTACCGGGCCGACTGGGCCCGGCAGCGGTACGCGCGCCATCGCGGCACGCGCTGGCCGCGTTCCTGCCCGGCTGGACCTGGACCGCGCCGGCCGGCGGGCTGACCGTCTGGGCCCGGCGGCCGGGCGGACGCCGACTCCGGCGGCTTCGCGCAGGCGGCGCTGCGCCGCGGGGTCGCGGTCGTGCCCGGGCGGCTGCTGTCGGTCTCCGCCGACCGCTCGCCGTGGGTCAGGCTGGCCTTCACCCTGCCGCCCGATGACCTGCACCGTCGCCGTCAAGGCCCTCGCGAGCGTCTGAACCGGGCCGGGTTCAAATGAGACGCGCAGTCAGTGGCGCGCGGACCGGCCCGGGATTACGATTTCGCCTGCCATGGCAAGCTGGAACGCGGTAATCGACGTCTCGAACGTCTGCTGGTCTCCCTACCTGCCGCCGGTGGGCAAGCAGGCGCCGGTCTGGGACGCGGCTGGGCCTCGTCATGGGCGTGTGGCGGGACTGCACGGCGACGACGGGCGTTCTTCGAGCTGGTGGCGGATGAGTCGCTGGTGCGGGTGCTCGGCTCCGACGCCCGTCATTTCCTCGACCTCAAGCGGGCGGGCGCGATCAGGACGGCGTCCGTCGCCGACGGCGAGATCCTGCGGCTCGCCCGCGACCTCGGGCTTCATGTGATTACCCGCGACCACTACACCGACCACCGGGCCAGTCACCGCTGGATCGAGCAGTCGCCCGAGCGGTTCCACGCCTGGGACACGGTCGACGATGTGGTCACCCTGGCGCCGCTCGGCATCAAGACCCGCAGCGCCCAGGACGTCTCGCAGGCGCGCGAGGTCAAGGTGCTGCGCCACTCGGCCAAGCTCGACGCCAGGAACCCGGCCCACCGCAAATCCTGCAGACCCGCTGGAGCTGCCCGAACACCGCCTGCCGCCAGGCCGCGCAGTGGCAGGGCCAGCTGCTCGCCTGGCCCCGGGTCTCCCCCGAGGGCGCCGCCGTGTGCCCGTCGTGCACCCGGCCGCTGGTCTCCTCGGGCCGCGCGCGGCGATGCACGAGGTCGTGGTCGCCGACCTGGAGTCGCAGGAGGAGATGCTTGCGGTTCCCGCTCGAGCTCGACTGCCCGGTGATCGTCGGCCGCGGCGCCGCGGTCAAGGGCATCGACCTGGCCATGTACGCCGACCCGGGCAGCCGGACCGCGATCCACACGGTCAGCCGCCAGCACCTGCTGATGACGCTGCAGGACGCCGGGTCGGCGAACTGGCGGCTGTCGGCCTCGACCTGAACTCCACCAACGGCACCACCGTGCAGCGCTGGACGGGCCGCGCCTTCGAGGTGGTCCAGCAGGTTCCGGCCGACGCGGAGACCCACCTCGGCACGCGGGACCGGGTCATCCTCGGCGACACCCTGCTGCTGCGGCTGTCGGGCAAGCGCTACCTGACCGAGCCGACCACCCCGCCCCCCGGCCTGGTGTCCCCTGACGCCGACCCCTCGGCGACCGCCGTCACCCGCGTGGCCGGCTTCCGCCGCGTTACTGAGGAGCTGCTGAACCGATGAGCAACCCGCCCGCCCCCCGTCCCCGGCTCGACCCGCATGACCCGGCCGGCATCGACGCCCAGCTGTCGGAGGAGGAACTGGCCGTCCGGCAGACCGTGCGCGACTTCTGCGCCGACAAGATCGCTGCCGCACGTGGCCGGCTGGTATCGAGCAGGGCGAGCTGCCCGGGGTCCGGGAGCTGCGCGCGAGCTCGGCAAGATCGGGCTGCTCGGCATGCACCTGACCGGCTACGGGTGCGCCGGGATGTCGGCCGTCGACTACGGCCTCGCCTGCCTGGAGCTCGAGGCGGCCGACTCCGGCCTCCGGTCCCTCGTGTCCGTGCAGGGCTCGCTCGCCATGTACGCGATCTGGCGGTTCGGCAGCGAGGAGCACAAGACGCGAGTGGCTGCCGCGGATGGCGGCCGGCGAGGCGATCGGCTGCTTCGGCCTGACCGAGCCGGACGCGGGCTCCGACCCGGCGTCGATGCGCACCGCCGCCCGCCGCGACGGTGCCGACTGGGTGCTGAACGGCCGCAAGATGTGGATCACCAACGGCACCGTCGCCGACGTCGCCGTCGTCTGGGCGCGGACCGACGACGGGCATCCGCGGTTTCGCGGTGCCGGCGGGCACCCCGGGGTTCTCCGCGCCGGAGATCAAGCACAAGGGGTCGCTGCGCGCCTCGATCACCTCCGAGCTGGTGCTCGACGACGTGCGGCTGCCGGGCGACGCGGTGCTGCCGGAGGTCACCGGCCTGCGCGGGCCGCTGTCCTGCCTGAACGAGGCGCGCTACGGCATCTTCTGGGGCGCGCATGGGAGCCGCGCGGACCTGCTACGAGACCGCCCTGGAGTACGCCAAGACGCGCGAGCAGTTCGGCGCGCCGATCGCCGCGTTCCAGCTCACCCAGGAGAAGCTGGCCAACATGGCGGTCGAGCTGGCCAAGGGGCAGCTGCTCGCGCTGCACTTCGGACGGCTCAAGGACCAGGGCCAGCTCGCGCCCGAGCACGTGTCCATCGCCAAGCTGAACAGCACCAGGGAGGCGCTGGAGATCTGCCGCACCGCCCGCACCATCCTCGGCGGCAACGGCATCTCCTACGAGTTCCCCGTCATGCGGCACATGGCCAACCTGGAGTCCGTGCTCACCTACGAGGGCACCCCGGAGATGCACACCCTGGTCATCGGCCAGGCCCTCACCGGGCCACAGCGCCTTCCGCGGCTGAGCGGCTCCGGGGCTGAGCGGACTCCGGGGCGGCGGGCCCGGGCGGCCCGTCGGGGCCGACCTCACCGCCGCAGCCGCCGGCAGGCCCTAAGATCGGGCGCGTGACGTGGGACCCGGACTCCTGCCCGCGCCGCCGGCCGGGCCGCGGCCGGCGGGCGGCGCGGGCCGCCGCGACGCTCGGCTTCGCCGTGCCGCTGGCCGGGTGCGGGCTGTTCTCTTCCGGGGTCACCGTCACCTCGCCGAGCGTCATGACGGTACCAGCGAGAGCGAGTTCCAGCACGGCACCATGCCCCAGCAGTTCACCTGCGCGGCCGGGCACGTCACCATTCGCCGCCGCTCACCTGGGCCGGCGCGCCGCCGGGACCAAGTCGATCGCGATCGTGTTCGACGACGCGAACGCGCCGATCACGCCGTACGTGTACTGGGTCGTGTTCGACATCGGGCCCGGGACCTCGGCGCTGCTCGAGGGGCAGCTGCCGCCGGGCGCGCGCCAGGCGCGCGGCACGGCCGGCTATGACCGCTACGACCCGCCGTGCCCGGGGCCAACGGGCACGGCTACCGGTTCACCGTGTACGCGCTCAACACCGTGCTGAGGCTGCCGAACGGCACGTCCCTGCAGTCGGCGTGGCAGGCGATCGCCGCGGCGACGATCGGCCGGGGAAGGCTGCCGGTCAGCGCGACGTCGTGACCCTTGCCAGCCGGCCACGTGGTTAATCCCTTAATGTCCGATCTTGCGGCATTCCGTGGAGAAGTTTCGGCGATTCGCCGGACAGGTAGGCAGAGGGTTGGTAACAATCTTACGAACCAGTGCCGGTTCAGGGTGCTCGCGATCACGGGAGCAGGCTCGCGTATATGGCCGCGCGCGCCTCGCAAGCACCAACACCAGGCCGTGTTGTGCCGGGTGGTGTTGCATGTCGTTCTTGAGTCGTAAGCCTGGGCGTCCTGGCGACCGTGGTGGCGATGCCGGACGCGATGACGAGTACGACGACTACGACCTGTATTCGCGCCGACAGCTACCAGAGCGGAGAGGACGGCTGGTCGCCGGGCGAGTACTTCTCCCCCGAGGGCATCAAGGGCCGCTGGGCCGGGGAGCAGCCGGAAGGCCGCGCGGGCGGCCGCGGGCCCGCGCGAGGCCGCGCGGCCGAGGCCGCGGGCCGTGACGCCTGGCGGGACCCCTTCGATGACGGCTACTTCGAGGGGCTCGGCCGCGGCGCGGCGCCCGCCGCTCCCGGCCGCGACGACCGCTACGGCGCCGACGAGTACGCGCAGCGGCGCCTACGACCTGCCCGAAGGAGCCGACGAGGACCGCCCGGAGCGCGGCCGCCGCCGGCGCCGGGACCGGGAAGACCGCGGCGAGCGCACCGGCATCCTGCGGCTGCGCCGCGACCGCGGCGAGGACATCTGGCCGGACGACGGCATCTCCGATGAGGACTACTGGGCCTCGGTCGCGGCCGACCGGCCCCTCGACCGACCCCGGTGCGGGCGACGGCCGGGGCCCGGCGGGCCGCCGGGCGGGCGGCGGCGCGCCGGCCCGGGGCAGCGAGCGGGCGAGCACCAGGCCAGCGAGCAGCGGGCTGGCGGCCCGCGGGACCAGCGCGGCGGGCCGGGACGGCTCGGCCCCGCGCCCGGTCTGGCCCGGCCCGGCCCGCGCCCCGGCACCGGACCGCAGGCCACGCGGCCCGGCGCGGCCGGGCGCACCAGCGGGCCCAACGCCCTGCGGCCTGGTCCTGACCCAGCCGGGCGCAGCAGCGGGCCCAACGCCCTGCGCCCCGACACCGCCCGCCGCACCAGCGGGCCGAACGCGATGCGGCCCGGTCCCGACGGGATCGGCCGCAGCAGCGGGCCCGACCCGTCGCGGGCGGACTCAGGTCCGCAGGGCCTGCGGACGGCCGACTCTCCGGGCCCGCGTCCCGGAGCGGTGGGTACCCGGCCTGGCACCGGGGCCGCTCGCACCGTCGGGGTGACCGCGTCGCGGCCGCCCGCGGGCGGCCGCGACAGCTCCTCAGGTCCGAACCCGGGCTGGACCACCGGGGGGCAGGCCGGCCCCGGAACCGGCTCCGGCGCGTTCCCGCCGCCGCCCGCGCGGCCGACGTTCCAGCCCGCCGCGCACCCGTCGGCGACCGCTCCAGGCGGCCGTTCGGCCGACCGTGACGAGTGGGGCGAGCGGACCGAGCGGATCGAGCGGGTCAACGCCTCCGGCTACCCGGATCCGCGGCCAGCCAGCCGCGGCCAGGCCCCGGCGACGTCCCCCGTCCAGTCCGGCCCGTACCCGCGCGGCCGGGACGACCGCGGCCGCGCGGGCGACCGTGGTCTGGGCACCTTCGACCGGAACGGCCTTGACCGGAACGGCCTTGACCGGGGGCCCCTCGACCGGGCGGGCGCATCGGGGCGGGCGCGACACCGGCGGCTTCGGGGCCAGCCGCGACGGCCACGGGGCGGGCGCCAGGGGCGCCAGCACCCAGGATGGCACCGTCAGCCGCGACGCCCGCGGCGACGGCGGCGGCTGGAGCGACGCAGACAACTGGCGGACGCCGGACCGGGCCGAGCCGCCGCGCCGGGACCGCGCCGCGGATGCCGGCGGCAGCATCTGGTCGGCCCCCGCGCGCGACGCCGGAGGCGCCGGCCGCGCCGCCGACGACCCGCTGACCAGCACCGCCTACTCGCGCTCGGCGCTGACCGACACCGACGGCCGCTCCTACCGGGTCGCAGCGCGCCGCTCGCAGGCGCAGGCCGAGCTGACCGACCAAGCCGACACCTACCTCCGCGGGCAGTACGCGACGGGTGGGTACCAGTCCGCCAGCGACTACCCGACCGCGTCGTTCCAGCCCGTGGACCAGCGGTCCGGGGAGTACCGCCAGCCTGCGGGTAACCAGTACCCCGACAGCCAGTACCCCGGCGCTCAGCACCGGCGCGACGCGGCGTCAGTTCGGGCGCCGGCGACGGCCCCGCCGGTCCCCGGCGGCCGCCAGCGCCAGCCGGCCGCCAGCCAGGTTCAGCCGGCCCTCGGTGAGCCGACCGCGAGTCAGCCGGCACTCGGCCCATCGGGGCCCGGCCAGCCCGGGTTCACTCCGGGCCAGGCGGGCCAGCCGGGCCGGGCCTGCGGTGCCCACGCGGCACCGTCGCCGGGCCTCGGGCACCCGCTGCCGGCCCGGTCCCGCCGGGCGGCACCCGGCCCGCAGCCCCGGCCGGGATCAACCCGTACGACTCCGAGACCACCGGGTCTTACCCGTATCCCGCCAGCGACCCGTACGCGGTCCGTCCCGGAACGGCGACTACCGCCCGGCCGGGCGCCGGCGACCTTTACTACCGTGTATCGACCGGGGGCAGTTACCCCGCCCGTCCCGACCCCGCCCGTCCCCACCACGCCCGGCACGATCAGTCCCGGCGAGACCAGGCCAGGACCGAGCAGGGCGGCACCGGGTACCAGCCGGGCCACGCCAGCGGCCAGCCTGGCTATGGCGAGCGACCGTACTGACGACGGCAAGTAGCCGTACGGACGGCACGGGCCGCACCGCCGAGGGCGGTCCTGGCCATGGGGCGGCATCAGGCAGACTGTAACGATGCCAGAAGGGGATGTCGTCTGGAACACCGCCAGGCGCCTGCACGAGGCCCTGGCGGGTCAGGTGCTGACCCGCAGTGACTTCCGGGTGCCCCGCTACGCCACCGTCAGCCTGACCGGCCAGCAGGTCACCGAGGCGGTCTCGCGCGGCAAGCATCTGCTGATCCGCACCAGTGGCGGGACGACGGTGCACACCCACCTGAAGATGGACGGCTACTGGCGGATCCAGCCGGCCCAAAGCGCACCGCCCGCCCGGAGCTACCAGATCCGGCTGCTGCTCGGCAACGCGCAGTGGCTCGCGGCCGGTTACCTGCTCGGCATCACCGAGGTCGTCCCGACCGCACGGGAGGGCGAGGTCACCGGGCATCTCGGCCCAGACCTGCTCGGGCCGGACTGGGACAGGGCGGCCGCGGTGGCCCGGCTCGCCCGCGACCCGGACCGCCCGGTCGGCGAGGCGCTGCTCGACCAGCGGAACCTGGCTGGCATCGGCACCTGGTTCCTGGCCGAGATGCTGTTCCTGCGGGGCATCGACCCGTGGCGCCCGGTCGGTGACGTCAAAGACCTGGACGCGCTCGTCAGCCTCGGGCAGCGGCTGCTCGAGGCCAACAAGACCCGGCCAGGTCATACCTCGACCGGCGACACCGCCCCCGGCCGCGACAGCTACGTCTACGGCCGGGCCGGCCGCCGCTGCCGCCGCTGCGGGACTCCGGTCAGGCGGGGCGAGCAAGGGCCGCCGGGCCAGGAACGGCTCCGCTTCTGGTGCCCTAGCTGCCAGCGGTAGGCCGCTCCGCCGGCTCCGGCGGCTCCGGCGGCTCCGGCCCGAACCCGAACAGCGGGAGCAGGCCAGGATCGCCGAACGACCGGATGCGCTGGATGCCGTCGCTGGTCACAGTGAGCACACAGACGCCGTAGGGCTGGTAGGTCCCGCGGGTGCCGCGGACATAGGCGGCCGCCGCGGGCTGCCCGTTGGCCCGGGTGGCGAGCATGCGCCAGTCGCCGGGAGCGCCCAGGACCCGGTCGCGCAGGAACGGCACGCACCGTGCGCGGCCGGCGAACCAGGTGCCAAGCGGCGGCGCCTCGATCGTCGCGTCCGCCACCAGCAGCCGTTCCAGCGCCGCGGTGTCAGCCGTCTCGAATGCCGTGATGTACTCCTGCAGCAGGGCCCGGGCCCGCGACTCGTCCGGTTCGGTGATCTGCTCGGCGGCCGGGGACGCCTCTCGCAGCCGGGCGCGGGCCCGCTGGAGTGCGCTCTTGACCGACACCGTCGTGGTGCCGAGCATGACCGCGACCTCGGCCGCCTGGAACGCCAGCACGTCCCGCAGCACCAGGATCGCCCGCTGACGGGGCGGCAGGTACTGGAGGCTGGCGATGAGCGCCAGCCGCAGCCCCTCCCGCGCCGCGATGATGGCGGCCGGATCGGCCGAGTCCGGGGTCACCAGCGCGTCCGGGACCGGCTGGAGCCAGCGCACCCCGGCCTCGGCCGCTTCCGGGTAGACCCGCGGATCGGGTTCCGGCCCGCACAGCCCGGAAGGCAGCACCCGCCGGCCGCGCCGGGTCAGCTCGGTCAGGCACCCGTTGGTCGCGATCTGGTACAGCCAGGTCCGGACCGAGGAGCGGCCCTCGAAGCCGCCGTACGACCGCCAGGCCCGCAAGTAGGTCTCCTGGACCAGGTCTTCGGCGTCGTGCACCGAGCCGAGCATCCGGTAGCAGTGGGCCAGCAGCTCACGCCGGAACGGCTCGGTGTCCCGCACGAATCCGGCACTGTCGGGTCCCGTCCTGTCGAATGCGCCGCTGTCGGTCACGGCTCAGGGCAGCAGGGCCAGCTTGCCGACGGTGGACCGGCCCTCGAGCTCGGCCAGCGCCTCCCGGCCGCCGGCCAGCTCGTAGCCGACCGGCTGCCCGGGGGTGACCACCCCGGCGGGAATGAGCGCGAAAAGCTCCCCCATGACCTCTCCGAAGATCTGCGGCGCGCACTGGGCGAGCACGCCGATGTTGAGCCCGATGATGTGGACCTGGTGCCTATATATCAGTTCCCAGCTGGTGAGCCCCGCGTCGCCGCCGGCCATGCCGTAGACCACGACCCGGCCGGTGACACGCCGGGCCGCGGCCAGGCTGGCGCCCAGCATGGCGCCGCCGGCCGACTCCAGCACCAGGTCGGCGCCGTGCCCGCCGGTCAGGCGGAGGACCTCGTCGGCCAGGTCGGCCCGGCCGGAGTCGAGCACCTGGTCGGCCCCCAGGGCGCGTACCGTCTCGTGCTTGGCAGGCGAGGCGGCGGCGATCACGGTGGCGCCGTAGTGCCGGGCCAGCCTCACCGCCGCCTGGCCAGTCGCGCCCGCCGCGGCCGGGATCAGTACCGTCTGCCCGGCCGCCAGGCCGCCCAGGGGCCGCAGCGCCGCCAGTGCGGTCGGCCAGTTCACCAGCAGGCCAAGTGCCTCCGGCTCGCTCCAGCCGGGTGGCAGCGGCAGCACCGAGACGGCCGGCAGCGCGGTGTACTCGGCGAAGGCACCGCACCCGAGGCCGACCCCGACGACCCGGGCTCCCACCTCCAGGCCGGTCACCGCCGGTCCCCGGGCGATGACCTCGCCCGCCGCCTCGAACCCGGCCAGGTAGGGCGGCCGCGGCCCGCCGTGGAACAGGCCATAGGTCTGGGAGATGTCGCCGAAGTTGACCCCCGCCGCGCTGACCCGGATCAGCACCTGGTCCGGGCCGGGAACCGGGACCGGGGCGTCGGCGATCAGGCCCAGATCCCGCGGGCCGTCGTGTGATGTCTGCTGCAGGGCGCGCATGGTCGCGGGAACAGTGGCAGCCATCGGCTTCCTTTCGTCGGCGGGCGACCGGGGCCGGACGATCCCGGTCAACCAGGGAGACCACGCGGAACGGGCAAAGGAATCGCATCGCGACCCCGCGGCTGCGCCCGGGCATCGTGGTGTCCGCCCGGCGCCGCCGGCCTGGGCAGCACTACAAGCCCGGTACCCGGGCGTACCTGTCGGCCGGGCTGCCCGGCGCCGGCTGGTGGGTCGCCGGCGCCGGGCAGCCCGTCCGAGGACGCCGAGGTCGAACTGGATGAGGTGGCGCGCCTGTACGCCGACCACGGCCAGTGGGACTCGGCCTTCGGCGAGCGGTTAGAGCGACTGACTCGTTCCGGCGGGACGGGCGGGCGCGATCGGGAACAATGGCCGTATGAGCGATCGTGCGAGCGAACCAGTCAGCACTGTGCGTCCGCGTCCGCGGACGGCGAGCGCCAGCGAGGAATCCGCGTGAGCGAGGACGAGCTCGCGGCGACGCGCCGCGCGCTGCACGGGGTAGCCGAGCTGGTGCTGGCCGGCCCGCAGTACCGTGCGACCGGGCGGCTGCGGCTGAGCGTCGTCCCGGGCGGCTTCGCGACCACGACGCTGGCCCCCGGGCTGCGGGTGGACGGCATCCGGGCGGTGGCCGACGGCGGTGCGGCGGCCGCCATCGGGGGCCAGACCCCGCGCGCCATCGGGCTGGCGGTGGGCGTGGCAGCGGGCCGGCCGGAGGGCGCCTACGACAGCGGTTCGGGCGTCGGCCTGGACGAGACGCTGGCCCTCGACCCGGGGTCGGCGGGGGTGATCACCAACGCACTGACGGTCGGCCACGACGCCCTGCTGGCCTTCGCCCCGGGCGAGGTCCCGGTGCTGTGGCCCGAGCACTTCGACGTGGCCATCAGGGTCGGTGACGTCAACTTCGGCGTCTCCCCCGGCGACGGGTTCAGCGCGGTCCCCTACGCCTACGTGGGGGTGGCGTCGCGGCCGTCCGGGGACCCGTTCTGGAACGCGCCGTTCGGCGCGGCGGTGCCGCTGCGGGAGCTGCCGGACGCGCCCGCCGTGGCCGGCTTCTTCGCCGAGGGCGGCCGGCGGGCCCGGTAAGACGGTCCGCATCGGGGCCGGGCCAGCGTCCGACTCGATGATGGAGAAGCCCCGGCCGCGCAGGCGGCGGCGTTCCTCGGTCAGGTAGCCGAGCAGGCGCTCGCCGGTGCCGCGGTTGTGTGCCACCGTCAGCGCGACCGCGCGGTCGGCATCGCGCGCAGCGAGCGCGGCGGCCATCTGCAGGTGCTCGTCGCGGGCGTCGGAACGTGACCGGGCGGTGCGCACCCCGAGCCAGCGGGTACGCGACAGCCGGGTCAGCGCCCCGGCCATGCCGTCGGCCAGGAACTGGTTGCGCGACAGGCGCACCAGCGCCAGGTGGAAGTCGCTGAAGTCGCGCAGCCCGGTCTCCTCATCGTCGCGGTCCCGGTGCGCCCCGGCCAGCTCGCGCAGCGCGGCCAGTTCCTCATCGCCCGCCCGCCCGGCCGCCAGCCGCACCGCGGCCGCCTCCACCGCCTCGCGGTACTCCATCACCGCGCGGACCTCGGTCAGGTCGATCGGGGTGACCCGCCAGCCGCGGCCCTCCCGCTGCGTCAGTCCCTCGTTCTCCAGCCGCATCAGCGCCACCCGGACCGGGGTCCGGGAAGCCCCGAGCAGCGGCTCGAGGCCACGCTCGCTGATCCGCTCGCCCGGGACCAGCTCGAGGAGGAGGATCGCGGTCCGCAGCCGGCCGTACGTGCTGTCCTCACCCTCGGTATTCACGCGCGCCTCCGTTGGTATACCAGTATGGTATCGCCAAACGGTACTCCATCGAAGGAGAGGGTGCATGACCATCGGCCGCGCCCCGGACCGCGAGCCAGTCCCCGCCGCAGCCTGGCGGATGCTCGCGCTCGGAGTGGGCGCGCAGGCGGCCGGGAGCGTGTTCCTGAGCACCCCCGCTTACCTCATCCCGCTGCTGCACCTGCAGCGGGGCATGCCGCTGGCGCAGGCCGGGCTGCTGTCGGCCGCCCCGTCCGTGGGCACGCTGCTGACCCTGGTCGCCTGGGGCGCGGCGGCCGACCGGTTCGGGGAACGGTGGGTGATCGCGGGCGGGCTCGCGCTGACCGCGGTGTTCGCGTCAGCCGCGGCCCTGGTGCCCGGCTACGGCGGCCTCGGGGTGCTGCTGGTGCTGGGCGGGGCGGCTGCTGCCAGCACCAGCGCCGCGTCCGGCCGGGTCGTGATCGGCTGGTTCCCGCGCTCCCGCCGCGGCCTGGCGATGGGCATCAGGCAGGTATCCCAGCCGCTCGGCGTGGCGGTGGCCGCACTGACGGTCCCGGTCCTGGCGAGTCGATTCGGCCTCGGGGCGCCGCTCCTGCTGGGCGGGGCGCTGACCGCGGCGTTCGCGGCCGGCTGCGCAGCCGGGATCGCAAACCCACCGCGGCCGGCCGCGTCGCCGCCCGACGGCGCGCGGCCGTTCAACCCCTACCGGCGCAGCCGTTTCCTGGCCCGCATCCACCTGCTGTCGGCGTTCCTGGTGGTGCCCCAGTTCACGCTGTCCACGTTCGGCCTCATCTGGCTCATCGCCAGCCTGCACTGGCGCGCGGCCGCGGCTGGCGCGGTCATCGCCGCCGCCCAGTTCGTCGGCGCACTCGGCCGGATCGCCGTCGGCTCGGCCAGCGACCGCGTGGGCAGCCGGACCCGGGTGCTGCGCTGGGTCGCGCTGGCCGGCGTCGTCGCCATGCTCGCGCTGGCCGGGTGCGGCGCGTTGCACTGGGCTGCCTCGGCGGTGATCCTGGTCATCGCCTCCACGGTGAGCGTCGCGGACAACGGCCTGTCCTTCACCTCCGTCGCCGAGGCGGCCGGCCCGTCCTGGTCCGGCAAGGCGCTCGGCATCCAGAACACCGGCCAGTTTCTCGCCGCCTCGGCCGTCGGCCCGTGCGTCGGCGCCCTCATCACCGCCGTCGGCTACCCGGTTGCCTTCGCCCTTGTCGCCCTCACGCCGCTGGCGGCCGTCCCGCTGGTGCCCGCCCGGGACGAGCACAGTCCCTGAGGAGGCGGCGCCACGCACCCGGCACCGGCCCCGGTCAGATGTCCCCCCGGGTCAGCCCGCCTGGCCGTACCCGGCCAGCCGGGCCGCGACGGCGGCGATCTCGGTCGCCGGGAGCAGGCGCGGCGTTCCGGCCGAGGACGCACGCAGGTAGACGTCGCACAGCCATTCCAGGTAGGCGCTCTTGTCGTGTGCGGTCGCCAGGTCGGGGCCGACGGTAACGGCGCCGTGGTTGCCGAGCAGGCACCCGTCGCGGTCACCGAGCGCGGCGGCCGCGTGCCGGGCCAGCTCCGGCGTGCCGTAGCTGGCGTAGGGCGTCACCGGGACCGGTCCGCCGAACATCGCCACGTAGTAGTGCACCGGCGGCAGCTCGTGAACCAGGGTGGACAGCGCGGTGGCGGCGACCGAGTGGGTGTGCACGACCGCGCCGGCATCGGGCCGGGCCCGGTAGACGGCCAGGTGCAGCGGCAGCTCGCTGGTGGGCCGGAGCGGCGCCTCGACCGGGGTGCCGTCGAGGCGGTGCACGCCGACCGTCTCCGGGGTCAGCACGCTGTAGCGGACGCCCGTCGGGGTGACCGCGACCAGGTCGCCCTCGCGGACGCTGACGTTGCCCGCCGTGCCCACCACCAGCCCGGCCCGGGACAGCTCGCGGCAAACGGAGACGATCGCCTCACGGGCGGCGGGCAGTAGCATGGCGGACCTCCGGACGGTAGCGTCGGCGCTATGGGCAGCGACGTGCTCGATGACGTTATCGGCTGGCGGGACGGTCACATCATCGCGATCGACCAAACCGAGCTGCCGCGCCGGCTGTCGGTCCTCGACATCACGACGACCGACGAGCTGGTCGACGCGATCACCCGGCTGGCCGTGCGGGGTGCCCCGCTGCTGGGGGTGGCGGGCGCGCTCGGCGTGGCGCTGGCGGTCCGGCAAGCCGGGCGCGACAACTGGGACGCCGCCCGGCTGGAGGCGGAGGTCAAGCGGATCGCCGACGCCCGCCCGACGGCGGTCAACCTGCGGCGCGAGGTGAGCGCGGTCGCGGCCGCGGTCCCGGACGGCGCCGCCGCGGTGGAAGCAGCCGCCCTGGCCGTGCACGCCACCGCGACCGAGGTCAGCCTCCGGCTGAGCAACCGCGGGGCGGCGTTCCTGCGCGGGCAGTGCGGCCCGGGCCCGCTGCGGGTGCACACGCACTGCAACACCGGCGCCCTCGCCTGCCTCGGCTGGGGCACCGCGCTCGGCGTCATCCGGGCCCTGCGGGACGCCGGCGCCCTCGCCCACGTCATCGTCGGCGAGACCCGGCCGCTGCTGCAGGGTTCCCGGCTGACCGCCTGGGAACTCGGTCAGCTCGGCATCGAGCACTACCTGGCGGCCGACGGGGCTGGCCCGTTCCTCATCGCCCGGGGGCTGTCGGACGCGGTCGTGGTGGGGGCCGACCGGATCGCCGCCAACGGCGACGTGGCCAACAAGATCGGCACCTACTCCCTCGCCCTCGCCGCCCGCCGGGCCGGGATCCCGTTCGTGGTCTCTGCCCCGGAGTCGACCATCGACAAGGCGACCGCCAGCGGGAGCGAGATTCCCCTCGAGCTGCGGGCGGACGAAGAGGTCACCTCGTTCCAGGGCGTCCCGGCGGCCCCGGCCGGCTCTCGCGCGCTCAACTACGCCTTCGACGTCACGCCGGCTGAGCTGGTCACAGCGATCGTCACCGAGGAGCGCGTGATCCGCCCGTAGCCGGGAAACGGCCACCCTCCGGTAACGGAACGCACAACTACGTAACGTTCTGACATCGCCGCTGATCGCGGACATGCTCCTTCGGTAGCCTAGCGTTACTTTGCAAATACCAACTGACAGCGCCTTACCCCCGGGAATCATGACAACCTCCCAGCTCGCCGCGCCCGCGCGGGCGGACGCGGCCGCTCCAGCGGACACCGCCACCGCGCCCCGTCCGGGCCGCTACAAGTGGATCGCCCTGTCCAGCACCACGCTGGGCCTGCTGCTGGCCACCGCCAACTCGTCCATCGTGCTCATCGCCCTGCCGGACATCTTCGACGGGATCAAGCTCGACCCGCTGCAGCCCGGGAACACCAGTTACCTGCTGTGGATGGTCATGGGGTACTTCGTCGTCACGGCCGTGCTGGTGGTGACATCCGGCCGGCTGGGCGACCTGTTCGGCCGGGCCCGGATGTACAAAATCGGCCTCGTCATCTTCACCGCCTGCTCGATCCTGTTGTCGGTCACCTGGATGACGGGTGACGCCGCCGCCTGGTGGCTGATCGGCTGGCGGGTCGCCCAGGGCATTGGCGGCGCCCTCCTGATGGCCAACTCCACCGCCATCGTGACCGGCGTCTTCCCGGCCCGCCAGCGTGGCACCGCCATCGGGATCAACTCCGTCGCCGCCATCGCCGGGTCGTTCTCCGGCCTGCTGCTTGGCGGCCTCCTCGGGTCCCGCAACTGGCACCTGGTCTTCGCCGTGTCCGCCGCGGTGGGCGTGCTCGGCACCGTCTGGGCGTGCCTGATGCTGAAGGAGACCAGCGCCCGGCGCGCGGTCAAGGTCGACTGGTGGGGCAACGTCACCCTCGCCGCCGGCCTGATCGCGGTGCTGGCCGCGCTCACCTCCGCCATCCAGCCCTACCGCGGCCAGGCGACGGGCTGGACCAGCCCGTGGGTGCTGGCCGGCCTCACCGGCGGCGCAGTGCTGCTCGCCGTCTTCGCCGTTATCGAGCTGACCGTATCTGAGCCGCTGCTGCGGCTGTCGCTGCTCCGCAACCGAGGGTTCGCCTTCGGCACCGGCGCCAACCTGCTCACCAGCCTGGGACGCGGCGGGCTGCCGTTCATCTTGCTCATCTGGCTGCTGGGCGTGTGGCTGCCGCAACACGGCTACAGCTTCAGCCAGGCCCCGTGGCGGGCCGGCCTCGACCTGCTGCCGATGGCGGCCGGCTTCCTGCTGTCGGCCCCGCTGGCGGGTACCGCGGCGGGCCGTTTCGGTCCCCGGGCGTTCACCGTCAGCGGGCCGCTGCTGACCGCGGCCGCGTTCGGCCTGCTGATGGTCATCCCGGCCGACTTCAGCTACTGGCAGCTCGCGCCCGTGCTGCTGCTGTCCGGGATCGGCGCCGGCATCTTCATTTCGCCGAACCGGGCCGAGATCATGACGTACGTGCCTCCGGACCAGCGCGGGGCGGGCGCCGGGATGACCGCGACCATCATGTACGCGGCCAGCGCGGTGTCCATCGGCGTCCTGTTCTCGCTGACCGTGGCGGGCATGGCGACGTCCCTCCCGTCGGCCCTGTACGACGGGCTGACCCGGCAGGACGTACCGCCGGCGGCGGCGGCCGCCGTCGCCCGCCTTCCCGCGCCCGGGGTGGTCTTCGCCGCGTTCCTGGGCGGCAACCCGATGCGGCCGCTGCTCGGCTCGCTGTCAGGTCACATGCCGGCCGCGAAGCTGAACCTGATCACCGGGCAGCATTTCTTCCCCCGGCTGATCACCCACGCATTCCACCACGGGCTGGTTGTCACCTTCTGCTTCGCGATCGCGGTGAGCGTGCTCGCCGCG
Source organism: uncultured Actinomycetota bacterium (assembly GCA_963795335.1). Classification (GTDB taxonomy): domain Bacteria; phylum Actinomycetota; class Actinomycetes; order Streptosporangiales; family Streptosporangiaceae; genus Trebonia. The sequence continues at coordinate 86,717 of CAWCHI010000016.1, read as the reverse complement.
GCCGCCTCCGCGCTGGCCGGCAAGCCGCGGCCCGCGGCACGTACCCCGGGGACGGCCCCTGAGGTCCCGGACGCGGTACTGGAACCGACGGAGGCAGCACTGGAACCGCCGGAGGCAGCACTGGCACCGCCGGGGGCGGGGCTCGCCTGCGGCGTCGCCGGGGAAGTCACCGCGGCCGCCCCGGTCAACGCCCTGCAAGCCGGCGCCAGCTCCGCCATCGCCGGCCCCGTCATCGTGGGCACCGTGACCAGGCCCGACGGCGCACCCGCGGCCGGCGTCGCGGTCACCGCGCTCAGCGCGATGAGCGTGGTCGCCGGGACCGCCGTCACCGGCAGCGACGGCCGGTACCGGCTGCAGGTATCCGCGCCCGGGCATTACGTGCTCATCGCGGCCGGCCAGCGGACCCGGGAGGTACGGCTTGACCCCCGGGTTGCCGGAGACGCTCCGGTGCTGCTCACGATCGGGGAGCCGGCATGACAGCGCGCGGCGGCGAGGGGGACGCAGCGCTGGCCGGCATCGTCCGGCTGCCCGGCGGCCAGCCGGCCGAGGGGGCGGCGGTCACCGTCACCGAGCCGGGCACCGGCCGCCAGGTCGGCGCGGCCAGGACCACGCCCGCCGGGACCTTCCGGATCAGCCTCGGCGCGGCCGGCACCTATCTGCTGATCGTCTCCGCCCCCGGCCGCCGCCCTGCGGCCGAGCTGGTCACCGTGTCGGCCGTCCCGGGGACCATCTCCGACCTGGGGCGGGACGTCGTGCTTGGGGGCGCGGCCGTGCTGGAAGGCGTCGCCTGGATCAGCGGATCGGGCGCGCCCGCCGCGCCCGCCGCCGGGGCGCTGGTCACCCTGACCGACGAGCAGGGCCAGGTCGTCGCCACCGGCACCGCCGGGGCCGACGGCGGTTACCGCCTCGAAGGCCTCGAAGCGGGCGACTACACGCTGGTGGGCATGGCCGCCGGGCTCGATCCGGTCGCGCGCGCGGTCACCGTTCCCGGCCCCGGGGACCTCACCTTCGAGCCCCCCGCACAGCGGGTGGCCGCGGTCGTCACCGGGCCGGATGGCACGCCCGTGGCGGGGGCGCTGGTGACGCTGTGCGGCCGTGACGGCACCGTCGCCCGCAGCGTCAGCGACGCCCGCGGCCGGGCCACCTTCGATATCCGGGGCGACGGCTACACGCTGGCGGCCGAGGGCTGGGGTCCCGGCGTAGCCGTCACCTGGGCTGGCCAGGGCCGGGAAGCGCAGGCCGACATCCGGCTCGGCGCGCCCGCCGCGGTGACCAGCCCGGGCGCCGGGGGCGAGGCGGCCGTGTGGGCCGGGCCAGCGTCGCGGTCCCCGGGGACAAATTGACCGCGTGGGCCGGGGCCGGCTGCACCGGCCGCCCCGGCCCCGGCGTGCGCCGTGTACGTCCCCGTGAGCACACGGAGCACGAACCGGTCGGGCGACTCAGCCGGTACGTGGAAGGCTTTACCTTATGCGGCTTTTGGCCTGCCACCAAGGTCCAACTTGCTAGCATTTACCCATGCCAAGTGAGCACCGAGGCGGCGTGCAGGCGAGATAGATGGACATCTTTCTCGATCCGCAGGCAGGCGAGCCGCTCTCCGAGCAGCTTTACCATCAGCTCCGGCGGGCGATCGCCAGCGGCCGCCTGGTGCCGGGGGACAAGTTCACCCCCAGCCGGCAGCTGGCCAAGGAACTTGGCGTCTCCCGCCACACGGTGACCACCGCCTACGGCCGGCTGGTGGCCGAGGGATACGCCGAGGGACGGGCGGCGGCGGCAGCGCCGTCACCGCCGCCCTGGGCCCAGAAACCCGGCCGGCCGAACCGGTCAGCGGGCTGCGGCCAGGCCACCGGTTCGCCGGCTGGACCCCGATCTTCCCCGCCCCTGGTCGCCGCTACGCGTTCGACCTGCGCCCGGGGCTGCCCGACGCGGCCCTGTTCCCGGCCGAGGCGTGGCGCCGCCGGGTCGCCGGGGCGATGACGGGCGGGACGCTGGAGTACGGCAACCCGGCCGGGAAGGCGCGGCTGCGCCGGGCCATCGCGAGCTGGATCGCCCGCAGTCGCTCGGTGACCTGCAGCGCCGGCACGATCGTCGTCACCAGCGGCGCCCAGCACGCGATTGACCTGGTCAGCCGGGTGCTGCTGGACCCCATGGGCATGGTGGCGGTCGAGGACCCGGGCTACACGGCCGCCCACCGGCTGTTCACCGCCCTGGGCGCCCGCGTGGTCAGCGTCCCGGTCGACGACCAGGGCCTGGTCGTCGAGCGGCTGCCGCCGGCGGCCCGCATCGTCTACGTCACCCCCTCGCATCAGTACCCGCTGGGCATGACGATGTCACTGGCTCGTCGCCGGGCCCTGCTGGCCTGGGCCCAGGAGCACGATGCGGCGGTCATCGAGGACGACTACGACACCGAGTTCCGCTACGTCGACCGGCCACTCGAACCGCTGCACGCGCTCGACCCGTACGGGCGGGTGATCTACGTCGGGTCGTTTTCGAAGACGCTGTCCCCCTCGGTCCGCCTCGGCTTCGCCGTCCTCCCGCCGGACCTGGTGGAACCGGTCCTGGCGGTGCGCCAGCTGATCGACTGGCACCCGCCGCAGGCGACGCAGGCCGCCCTGGCCGGCTTCATCGAGGACGGGCTGCTCGACCGGCACCTCCGCCGCAGCAGGCGGGTGTACACCGACCGCTACGAGATCGTCACCCAGCAGCTCGGGGGGCGCCTCGGGCGGCACCTCACCGCCTGGACGCCCAACGCGGGCCTGCACATCACCACCATGCTGCGGCCGGGGCTGGAGGAGGAGCCGCTGCTGCGGGCGGCCGCCGCCCGCGGCCTCGGCCCCGCCGGCCTGCGGCAGTTCTACCGCGCGGCCCCGCCGCGGGACGGGCTGCTGCTCGGCTTCGGCGCGGTCCCCACCGGCGACTTGCCCGCCGCGCTGGACACGCTGGCGGCGGTGCTCGACGAGCAGCGGCGCTGAACGCACCGCAGGGTGCGGTCAGCGCGACGGCCGCCGACGCTGGCTCGGCCTGGTGCCGCCAGGCGTGGCGCTGACCGCCCTGGCGCCCGGCGACTGGGCTGCTGAGCGACGCGGTCTGGCAGTAGCCTGGCCTTCATGCGCGACGAGACAGTGGGCAGCTTCCTGACCCGCCTGGCCGCCCGGAGCGCCACGCCGGGCGGCGGGGCCGCCGGGGCGCTGTGCGCGGCGCAGGCCGCCGCCCTGCTCGCTATGGTCGCGCGGTTCAGCGACGGGCCACGCTACGACGCGGAGACGGTCGGCCGGGTCCGCGCGGCAGCCGACGGGCTGGCCGATGAGGCGGTCGGCCTGGCCGGCGCCGACGAGGCCGCGTTCGAGAAGGTCGCGGCCGCCTACCGGCTGCCGAAGGACTCCGAGCAGGCCAGGGAGGCCCGGTCGGACGCGATCGCGGACGCGATGGCAGGCGCGGCCGGGCCGCCCGCCGACCTGATGGCCGCCTCGGTCCGGCTGGTCGGTCTGGCCGAGGAACTGCTGCCGGCCGCCAACAAGAACGTGATCTCGGATATCGCCGCCGCCGCGGCCGCGATCAGCGCGGCCGCGCTGACCGCGGCGGTGAACATCGAGGCGAACCTGACCGGGATCACCGACGTCGCGCTCCGGGCCGAGCTGGCCGCGACCGCTGCCCTGGCCGACGGTGTGGCCGACCGGGCGGGCCGGGTCATCGTCGCGGTCCGCGAGGAGATCACTCAGTGACGACCGGGCCCGGGGCGGGCGAGCACCCTTCAGGCCCGCCCCGGGCGCGCGAGCTGAGCGGCCGGGAGCTGGCCCGGGAGCTGCGGGCCGAGACGGCCGCCCGGGCCGCCGCCCTCGCCGCCGACGGGCCGCCGCCGCGAGTGGCGGTGGTCACCGCGACCGACGACGCCGGCAGCGCGGCCTACGTCCGCTCGCTCGCCAGCGCGGCCAGCCGGGCCGGGATCGCCTGCGACGTGGCCCGGACGACGACGGTGGCGGGCGTCCGCGCGTCCCTGGCCCAGCTCGCCGACGACCCGGAGGTGCACGGCATCATCGTGCCGACCCCGCTGCCGGACGGCGCCAGCCTGGCCGCCCTGGCGGCGGCGATCCCGCCCGCCAAGGACGTCGACGGCGCCAGCCCCGAGTCGATCGGCCGGCTGACGGCCGGGCTGCCGGCCTTCGCCCCGGCGACCGCTGCGGCGGTGCTGGCGCTGCTCGACCACTTCGGGGTGGAGCTGCGGGGCCAACCGGTAGTGGTAGTGGGCCGCTCGGCCGTGGTCGGCAAGCCGGTCGGCCAGCTGCTGCTCGGTCGGCACGCCACGGTCACCATCGCCCACTCGCGCACGGCCGACCTGCCGTCAGTCACCCGGCAGGCCCACGTGCTGGTCGCGGCGGCCGGGCGGGCCGGCCTGATCGGTCCCGGGCACGTCTCCCCCGGTGCCGTCGTGATCGACGTGGGCACCAGCCCGGCGCCCGGCGGAGGCCTCGCGGGCGACGTCGACCCGGCCGTGGCGGCGGTGGCCGGCGCGCTCACGCCGGTCCCGGGCGGGGTCGGCCCGGTGACGACCGCCATCCTGCTGAGTCACGTGGTCAAGGCGGCGTCGCTGGCGCGGCCGGCCGGGGAGCGTTAGGTGTCGGGTGCCGCCTAGTGGAACGGCCAGGCGGCAGGGCGGGCGGCGAGCAGGGCGGCGGGTGTCACCTGCAGGAAACCCGGCGCGCGGGTTGGCGTAACCGGGCCGGAGAATATTGACTCGTGCTATGACGACGCCTGATATCCCCCTGCTCGACATCGCCGCGTGGCGGCACGGCCCGGACCGCGAGCGCCTCCGGCTGGCCGCGCGGATGGACCAGGCACTGCGCGACTCCGGGTTCCTGCTGATCGAAAACCACGGCGTGCCCGCGGAGCTGCGCCAGCGGATCAGGGACGAGGCGGACCGGTTCTTCGCGTTGCCCGGCGGCGCGCAAGCACCGGTACGCCACGCCGGTCGGCGGGCGCGGCTGGATCCCGCAGGGGGGCGAGGCCAACGCGTTCTACGGGGAGACGGCCGACCCGGCCCGGGCCGACCTGAAGGAGAGCATCACCAACGGCCGGGACTTCGCGACCGGGGACCGGGCCACCGACGAGCAGTGGTTCGCGCCCAACGTCTGGCCGGATGAGTGCCCGGCTCTCGGGTCACTCGCGGCGGACTTCACCGGGCAGGTCCGCGAGCTGTACTACGACCTGCTGCGGATGGGCGCGGTCGCGCTCGGGCTGGCCGCGGACACCTTTACCGCGCACGTGCTGCGCGGGCCGCAGACGTTCAACATCAACCGCTACCCGCCGCTGTCGGCCACCGGCCCGGCCGCCGCGGGCCAGTACCGGGTCGCCCCGCACACCGACTGGGGCATTCTCACCATCCTCGACCGGCAGCCCGGCTACGGCGGCCTGCAGGTCCAGGCGCTCGACGGCACCTGGGCGGACGCGCCCTACGTGCCCGGCGCGTTCACCGTCAACGTGGCCGACCTGCTGGCCCGCTGGACCGGCGACCGCTGGCGATCGACGCGCCACCGGGTACTGCCGCCGCCGGACCGGGCGCCGCAGGAGGAGCTGATCTCGCTCATCGTCTTCCTCGAAGCGGAGATGGACACGGTGATCAGCCCGGTGGCCGGCAACCGGGCGCTCGCCCCGGTGGTGGCGGGCGACTGGTACCGCACGCGTGAGCTGGCCGCCACCGTGAGCACGCCTGTGGAGTAACGGCCGGAGGCAGCCCCGGTCGCTAGGAGCCGGCGTGGCCGCCCGCGTGCATGGCGGCCCAGCCCGGGTCGGCCGCCAGCCGCTCGGTGATGCGGTCGTGGAAGCTCTTGCGCGCCAGCACCGCGCGGATGTCCGCCGCTACCTGCGACAGCGGGTACGGGATTTCGGCCTCGATCTCGGCCATCGCCGCGTCGGTGGCCCGCCACTCGGCCGCCAGCTGGGCGGCGATGCGCTCGGCCTTGGGGGTCAGGGACACCATCTTGGCTCGCGCGTCCTCCCCTGGCTCAGTCTCCAGCCAGCCAGCCGCGCGCATCGCCGCCACCTTCTGACTCAGGGCCGAGTGGGTGCGGCCGAACGAGCGGGCCAGCTCAGCGATCGTCATCGGGCCGCGCACGTGCAGCCGGATGATCTCCATCACCCAGGTCGGCTTGAGGTCGTCGATGCCGTTCTCGGCGTAGACCTGGGCGATCTCGTCGTCCATGTCCGGACAGCACCGGTAGACCGGGCGCCAGCGGCTCTCCTCGGTCGGGTCGTCCGCCGGCCGCGCCCTCCCGCCGGGCGCGGGCTGTCTCTCGCTCATGAGCACATCCTAAGCGCATATGACAGCACTTATATAAGCACTGTTACACTGTCGGCCGTGCGGCTGCTCACCGACATCACCCCGCTGCGGGAGTACCCCGCCTTCCGGCGGCTCTGGCTCGGCACCATGCTGTCTCGCGCACCGGCTCGGCGATGACCACGTTCGCGGTCAGCCTCCAGGTGTACGACCTGACCCGGTCGACGGCGGCGGTCGGCGGCCTCGGGCTGGCCGCGCTCATCCCGCTGCTGCTGATCACCCTGCCCGGCGGGACGCTGGCCGACCGGGTCGACCGGCGGCGCCTGGTGCTGGCGGCGACCGCGGGCCAGGCGCTGGTGCCGGCGGTGCTGTTCGGCCTGGCGGCCTTCGGCGGCGCCACCCTGTGGCCGCTGTACGCGCTGGTCGCGGCGGACTCGGCGCTCAGCGCGGTCAACGCGCCCGGCCCGGCAGACGTTCATCCCCCGGCTGGTCCCAGGCGACCAGCTGGGCGCCGCGATGGCGCTGAACCGGATCGTCTTCCAGGTCGTGCTGATCGCCGGACCCGCGCTCGCCGGCGTGATCACCGGCGTGGACCGGCGTGCGCGGCTGCTACCTGGTGGACGCGATCTCCTTCGCGGGGGCGCTGTGGGGCGTGGGCCGGCTGCCCTGCCGCCTGCGTCCGCCGCCGGTCGAGGCCGGGGCGGAGAAGGCGGCAGCGGGACGCTAGCCGGACCGGGGCGCGCCGGTCCGGGCTCGCGCTGACCGCTCGAGGGGCTGTCGTTCATCCGGCGCACGCCGGTGCTGTGCGGCGCGTTCCTCGCCGACGTGAACGCGACCTTCTTCGCGCTGCCGGTGTCGCTGTTCCCGGCGATCAACGCCGAGCGGTTCGGCGGCGACCCGCGCACGCTCGGCCTGTTCAGCGACCGCGATCGGCGTCGGCGGCCTGGTCAGCGCGGTCTTCGCCGGGCCGCTGCGGCACGCGTCGCGGCTCGGGCGCCTCATGCTGGCCTGCGTGGCCGTCTGGGGCGGCGGCTTCGCGCTGTTCGCGGTCGCGCCGTCGCTGTGGCTGACGCTGCTCGCGCTGGCGATCGCCGGGCTGGCGGACACGTTCACCGTCGTCGTCCGCAGGATCATCGTCCAGAACGTCGACGCCCGGATGAGTTCCGCGGCCGGGTGAACGCGGCGGACTTCCTCGTCGGCGCGGGCGGCGGCAGCTCGGGTCGCTCGAGTCGGGCCTGGTCGGGTCGTTCTGACCACCCCGGCGTCAGCGCGCTGAGCGGCGGCCTGATGACCATCGCCGGGGTGATCGTGATCGGCGCGGCGCTGCCGGGCTTCCGCCGCTACCGGGCACCGGACAGCGCCACGGGAACGCGCGGCGCGGGGTGGCAAGCGGACGAGGAGGCGCCAGCCCCGTCCTGACGGCCGTCAGGTGCGCGGCGGGTGGACGGGTAACACCGCCCTCGTTCGGGAAAACCCGCTACGGGAGCGCCGGAAACCCGCACGCTTCCGCCAGCAGGACCAACTGGGTGTACATTCTTCCGTTACATGCCCTTCTCACAGTAGGATTTACAGTTATGTCGACGCATTTTCGCGTAACCTACGCCACGCTGTCGGCCGACAACGAGGAGCTGCACGCCGCCTACGAGGCCGGGCTGCGGCTAGGCCACGGCTGGCTCGGCTCGGCCATCTCCGGCTACGTCAGCGGCAAGCCGCGCACCGGCGGCCCGCTGTTCACGCTGACCAGCCCGGGCGACACGCCGCTGACGCTGGCCCGTCCACGCCGCGACGAGGCCGACGTGCGCGACGCGGTCAGCGCCGCCGCCACGGCGGCGCCCCGCTGGGCGCGGACCCCCTGGCGGGACCGGGTCGCGGTCCTGCGCGCGGCCGCCGACCTGATCAGCGAGCGGTCCAACGAGCTCGCCGCGCTGATGAGCCTCGAGGTCGGCAAGAACCGGCTCGAGGCGCTCGGCGACGTCGAGGAGGCCGCCGACCTCGTCCGCTACTACTGCCAGCAGGTCGAGGACAGCGACGGGTTCACCGCCCCGATGGGCTCGCTGACCGACCGCCGAGAAGAACGTCAGCGTGCTCCGCCCGTACGGGGTGTGGGCGGTGATCAGCCCGTTCAACTTCCCGATGGCGCTGGCCGCGGGCCCGGCCGGGGCCGCCCTGGCGGCGGGGAACACGGTCGTGCTGAAGCCGTCCCCTCAGGGGTCGTTCACCGCGGTCCGCCTGTATGAGTGCTTCCGCGACGCCGGCCTCGACCCGGACGTGCTGCACCTGCTGCCCGGCGGCGACGAGACCGGGGCCGCGCTGGTCGCCGCACCCGCGGGTGAACGGGCTGACGTTCACCGGCTCCTACGCGATCGGCATGTCGATCTACCGCCAGTTCGCCGACCGCCTACCCCAAGCCGGTCATCTGCGAGATGGGCGGCAAGAACCCCGCCATCGTCTCCGCCCGGGCCGACCTGGACGTGGCCGCGGCCGGGGTGGCGCGGTCCGCGTTCGGGCTGTCCGGGCAGAAGTGCTCGGCCTGCTCGCGGGTCTACGTGCAGCGGCCGGCCTTCGAAGCGTTCACGGCCAAGCTCGCCGAGCGGGCCGGCTCGCTCGTGGTCGGCGACCCGACCTCGCGCGACGCCTTCCTCGGGCCGGTCATCAACGCCGACGCGGTCACCCGGTTCGAGCGGGCGGTCGAGCACGCCCGGGCCGACGGCGAGGTCGTGGCGGGCGGTCGCGTGCTGCGCGGCGCGGGCGCCCTGCCCGACGGCTACTACCTGGCCCCGACCGTGGTGACCGGGCTGCCGGCCGACGACTGGATGCTGCGCGACGAGCTGTTCGTGCCGCTGGTCGCGGTCGTCCCCTTCGACACCCTGGACGAGGCCCTGACGCTGGCCAACGACTCCGACCTGGGGCTGACGGCCGGCTTCTTCTCGGCCGACCCGGGTGAGATCGACACCTTCCTCGACGAGATCGAGGCAGGCGTCGTCTACGTCAACCGCGCCGCCGGGCGCGACCACCGGGGCGTGGCCCGGGGTGCAGCCGTTCGGCGGCTGGAAGGGCTCCGGCAGCGGCGGCAAGGCCGGCGGCGGTCTCTACTACGTTCAGCAGTACCTGCGCGAACAGTCAAGGACGGTGGTTTCCTCATGAGCGAGCTTGCGGGCGAATCAGTAAATACTGCGCACTCTTGGCTCGACCCCAGCCGGCCGGTCCCGGACGTGCGGACCCCGCTGCCGGGCCCGGCCGGGAAGGCGATCATCGACGGCGACCTCGCGGTCACCAGTGGCTCGCTGCCGCGCGCCTACCCGCTCGTGCCCAGGCGCGCCCTCGGCTCGGTGGTCGAGGACGCCGACGGCAACCTGTTCCTCGACTGCAACGCGGGCATCGCGGTGACCTCGACCGGGCACTGCCACCCGGCGGTCGTCGCCGCCGTCCAGGAGCAGGCGGGCGAGCTGCTGCACTACTCGGCGAGCGACTTCTACCTGCCGATCTACTCGCAGGATGTGCGCGCGCGCTGGCCGCGACCGCGCCGATCGACGGGCCGGTCCGGGTGTTCCTGACCAACTCCGGGGCCGAGGCGGTCGAGGGCGCGCTCAAGCTGTCGCGCTACGTGACCGGGCGGCCGTACGTGATCAGCTTCTTCGGCGCGTTCCACGGGCGCACCTACGGGGCGATGACGCTGACCGCGTCCAAGGCCAAGTACCACCAGGGCTTCGGCCCGCTGGTGCCCGGCGTGCTGCACGCCCCCTACGCCTACAACCAGGTCGACCCGGACACCGGCGCGCGGACCCACGACCCGGAGGAGACGTTCGCCTACCTGGAGAACGTGCTGTTCCGCTACCAGGTGGCGCCGTCGGAGGTGGCCGCGATCTTCGTCGAGCCGGTGCAGGGCGAGGGCGGGTACATCGTGCCGCCCGCGGCCTGGCTGCGCGCGGCTGCGCGCGCTGTGCGACACGCACGGCATCCTGCTGGTGGCCGACGAGGTCCAGTCGGGCATGGGCCGGACCGGGCAGATGTGGGCCATCGAGCACTCCGGCGTCCAGCCCGACGTGCTGATCAGCGCCAAGGGCATCGCCTCGGGGCTGCCGCTGGGCGCGTTCATGGCGCGGGCGCCGCTGATGGAGAAGTGGGGCGCGGGCGCGCACGGCTCCACCTACGGCGGCTCCCCGGTGCCGTGCGCCGCCGGGCTCGCCACCCTCGAGGTGATCGAGTCGGAGGGGCTGCTGGACAACGCCACCGCGGTCGGGGAGCATGCTGCTGGCCGGGCTGCGTCGAGCTGCAGACGCGGCACCCGAAGGCGATCACCGACGTGCGCGGCGTCGGGCTGATGATCGGGGTCGAGTTGCGCACCGCCGAGCTGGCCGAGACGGTGCAGCAGCAGGCGTTCGAGCGCGGGCTGCTGGTGCTTGAGTGCGGCGAGAGCTCGATCCGGATGTCGCCCCCGCTGGTGTTCACCGCCGAGCAGGCGGCCACCGCGGTGCGCATCTTCGGCGAGGCGGTGGCGGCGGCCGGCGCCTGAGCCCGGCGAGCGGGCCGCCTGGCTCAGGCGGCCCGCCGCGCTCGCCGCCCTCGGGGCCACGGGGCCACGGGGCCACGGGGCCACGGCAGGCCTACCAGGTTCCCCAGGGCAACGCCGGCGCGGGCAGCTCGGGCGGCGTCAGGAAGGCCGGGGGCCGGCCAGGTCGAGCGCGCCGAGCGGCGCGGTCGCGGCCGCGTCCCGCCGCGTCAGCGCGGGCAGGTTCCACTTCTCCTCGAGAAGCTTCAGGATCGAGGTGTGGTCGAGCACGTCCGACAGGACGCAGTCGGGCCGCGCGTAGGGTGACACCAGCACCGCCGGCACCCGGAACCCGTAGGTGTCATAGGCGCCCGGGCCCGCCACGAGCTGCTCGGCGTGCCGCACGTAACCAGGGAACAAGGGCTTCAGCAAGCCGCGCAGCAAGGACCGGTGCGCGACCCGGCTGCGCCCGGTGACGTCATCCGGCGGCACCGCCGCGGGCGGCGCGACATGGTCGTAGTACCCGCCGTGCTCGTCGTAGGTCCAGATGAGGAGCGTGTCCGCCCACGCCGGGCCGTGCATGACCCGGTTCACCACCTCGGCGGCGAAGCTCTCGCCCTTGCGGATGTCCTGCGGGCACTCCTCGGAGAAGCTCCGGAAGTCCGGGTCGACGATGCAGAACGACGGGAGGTCCCCCGAGTCGGCGTCGGCGAAGAGCCGCTCGATGCTCCGCACGTGGGCCATGTAGCCGGCCATCCCGAGGGGGTAGATGGCCGCCGTGAACTGCAGGTCGCGCTTGAACACGTCGCTCGTCTTGGTAAACGGGCGCCCGAGTGAGGCCAGGTGGTGCCGGGTCCGGCGGCGCCGGTAATGCACGTAGCGGCGGAACTCGGACTGGTCGGAGCTGGCCGAGCGGTAGTTGACCCAGGAGATCCCGTGCCGGGTCAGCATGTCCATGATCGTGCCCGCCTTCGGGCGGTCGAGCAGGTTGAACGGCAGGTCGTCCATCAGGCCGTTGGCCGTCCCGGCGAGCAGGAAGCGCCGGTTGGGAAACGTGGGCCCCAGGCACGAGCTGAACCAGTGATCGGCCAGCGGGAAGGTGCCCGCAAGGCCGTGGTAGAACGGCAGGTCGGCCGCGGTCCAGTAGCCCATCGCGGCTGACTTGTCGCCCTCCGGTGCGGCCTGCTCGGTTGAGGTCACGAAGCCGTCCATCTTCCCGTCGCCCCACTGTGTGTGGCTGGAGGCCCAGCTCTGCACGGGCACGCCCGGCCCCTGAACGGTCGAGCCGGCGTGATAGGCCCGGATCATCCTGCCCGCAGAATCGGGATTCTCGGCGTCCGGCCGGCCGTCGTCCCCGGTCCGGAATCCCTCACCCCGCCCGAGGGTGCCCAGGTAGTTGTCGAACGAGTGGTTCTCCATCATCAGCACGATGATGTGCTTGATCTGCGGCAGCAGATCGGTGCCGGCCGGGCGCGAGGGATCGGGGCGGTCGCCCGGCTGGTAATGGCGCCTGCGCCGGTCACGCTCGTGCAGCTGCCGGCGCTCGATCCGTTCCCAGCCAGTGGTGCTCGCCATGTCAGTGCGCCTCCGGGCTGCTGCAGGCGAACGCGGCCGCCGTGACGGCCGCGAGGGGGGCGAGGGGGCGCCGCGTACCGGCGGAGGCCAACATGGCCCCCTACTTCCCGTCGTTCACTGGTTCACGCCACTTTCCGGTGCTTTACCCGGGCGGCCGCCGGGCCGGAATCCCGCCCGCCGCAGGCTGCTGTGCCAGCTGGCAAGGCCGCGCGGCAGTTTGAATTCAATTGATCAAGCCATGGATACTTTCAGTCATTCAGGCTGCTCCGCGTCATTGCGGCGCAGGGGTCCGACGCACGAGGGAAGACACGTGGATTCTGCCGTCTTCGGCCGACGGGAGCCGGGTCTCCCGGTGGGCCAGGCCGCGTCGCGGCCGGGGCTGAAGCGCGTCCGCGGGCCAGCGGGGCAAGGACTGATCGCATTTACGATCTATCTCGGTGTCTTCATGGCCGGCTTCGGACAGGCGCTGATCGCCCATCTGGGCACGCCGGTGGTCGGGCAGGACTGGCAGGACCCGAACTTCTTCATCTGGGCGTGGCGCTGGTGGCCGTACGCGCTGTCACACGCGCTGAACCCTCTTTACACACACCAGATCGGGGCGCCGGCAGGTTACAACCTGGTCTGGGCGACCACCACGCCGTCCGCGGCCGTGGCGATGTGGCCGGTCACGGCCGCGTTCGGCGCGGTGGCCTCGTTCAACCTGACGTTGCTGCTCGCGCCACCGGCCTCGGCCTGGTCCGCCTTCATCGTCGCGCGCAGGCTGACTGGGCGGTTCTGGGCAGCCCTGGTGGCGGGGGCCGTCTACGGCTTCAACATCTACACCGTGGCGCACGAGGTGTCGGGGCAGCCAGACCTCACGGTCAACGCGCTGATCCCGCTCATGGCCTACCTGGTGCTGCTGTGGCGCGACGGGACCGTCGGGCGGACCGGCTTCGTCATCTGGATGACGGTGCTCATGACGCTGGAGTTCTACACCTCCACCGAGGTGTTCACCGAGATGACCATGGTCGGGGTGGCCGCGCTGGTGCTCGGGCTCGCGGTCGCGGGGAGCGCGGCCCGGCGCAACGTGCTCCGGCTGGCCGGGCTCACCGCCATCGCCTACGCGGGCGCCGTCATCCTCGCGCTGCCGTACCTGGTCTACGCGCTGCAGCATTACCCGTCCCAGCTGTCGCGGCAGTCGCCCAGCTTCTCCCTCGACCTGATCGGACTGATCCTGCCCAGGGCTGACCGGCTCCTGGGCCTGCCCCTGAGGGGCGCCGTCGTTCACGACCCCTCGACCAACGACTACGTCGGGATCCCGCTGCTGCTGATCCTGCTCGCGCTGGCGCTGTTCAGCTGGCGGAGACGAATCACCCGGCTGCTGGTGCTCACCTTCATTGTCATCGTCGCCCTCGGCCTCGGGCCGGCCTTGCGCATCGACGGCACGGAGGTCTTCGGCTTGCCGTGGGGCCCGCTGTGGCGTGTGTCGGTGCTGCGCAGCGCCGTAACCAGCCGGTTCATCGTCTTCGGCTACCTCGTCCTCGCCCTGGCACTCGCGCTGTGGCTGGCGCAGCCGCTCCGGAGCAGGCTGCTGCTCGCGGTTCGCTGGGGCCTGGGATTGCTGGCGATCGCGGCCATCTTCGCCGACCTGCCGACCTTCGCCGAGGTCGTGGTCCCGGTCACGCCGCAGGTCCCGGTCCCGGCGGCGGCCCGGCAGCCCGTCAACGCGCTCCCGGCCTTCATCACCGACGGCGCCTACCGGCGCTACCTCAGCCCCGGGGAAACCGTCGTGGTCGTCTCCACCCGCGGGAACGCCGGGATGCTGTTCCAGGCCGACACCGCCTTCTACTTCCGGATCGCCGGCGGCTTCATCGACCAGACGCCCGTCGACGCGCTGCCGGTCCCGGTCTCCAAACTGAAGAACCCCAGCAAGCCCAACGAACAGCAGTTCCTGGCCTACGTCCACTCCGCCCGCGTCGGCGCCGTCATCGTCGAACAGGCCTGGTCGGCCAGCTGGATGTCCGTCTTCGGCCAGCTCGGCCTGAAGAGCGTCGCGGTGGGCGGGGTGATTGTCTACCGCACCGCCCCTTCCTGACCGGGCAGGACCGCCGCCGCCGTGCGCGCGGCCGGGCTAGGCCGAAGGCTGCTGGCTAGCCCGTGGGCAACCGGGTCAGAAGAGGAACGGGATCAGCATCTTCGTCCGCGCCCGGTACTCCGGGTAGCTGCCGGGGAACTCCTTGACCAGGAACCCCTCTTCCCGGTAGGCACTGTAAGTGAAGAACCCGGCGATCACCGCAGCCACGATCAGCCCGTAGAGGGAGAGGGCGAGCGCGGTGCCGGCCAGGGCCGTGATGATGCCGGTGTAGATGGGGTGCCGGATGAACCGGTACGGACCGGTGGTGACCAGATCCGGGTGTTCGCGGCGGGTCATCGGCATACCCCAGTTGCGCCCGATGTAGAGCCGGGCCCAGACCGCCAGCGCGAGCCCGGCGGCCCACAGCGCGAGCCCGACGCCCGCCAGCACCGGGCCGTCGGTCAGGCTGGGGTGATGCCCGTGACCCAGGCTGAGCCGGAACAGGACGTAAAGGACCACCGCCAGGGCGATGCGCGGAGCCGCGAACCAGCCCGGGCGGCCCCGGCTGGATTTGGCGGTGAGCGCGGCGATCAGCCAGCCGATCCAGAAGACCACCCAGCCGATGCCGATGACAGCGATGACGGCGTGCATGACCTCAGTGTGCGCCCTGTGGCCCCCCGCCGGCATCCACTCAGCGGCTGATCTCCTTCCACCCTGGGGTGGAGAACGGGCCGGTCACCGGCGAGCCAGCGCAGCCCGGCCCGGCTGCGCTGGCCCGGACTCCCGGTCGCCGCGCCCGGCGGTTACTTCTCGACGTAGAACAGCCGCTTGTTGACGAACTCCTCGATGCCGAGGGGGCCGAGCTCGCGGCCGAAGCCGGACCGCTTGGTCCCGCCGAACGGCAGGTCGGCGCCCTCCCCGGCCGGAGTGTTGACGTTCGCCATGCCCACCTCGAGCTGCTCGGCGACCCGGCTCGCGCGCTCGGTGTCAACGGAGAAGACCGCTCCGCCGAGGCCGTAGTCGACCGCGTTGGCGAGCTGGACCGCCTCCTCGTCGCTGGTGACCTTGTAGACCACCGCGACCGGGCCGAACAGCTCCTCCCGGTAGGCCCGCATGTCCGGCGTGACCCCGGTGAGCACGGCCGGGGCGAAGTAAGCGCCCTTGCCCTCGCCGAGGGTGCCGCCCACGTGCAGCGTCGCCCCCTTGGAGACCGCGTCCTGGACCTGGGCGAGCAGGTTCTCGGCCGCCTTACGGGAAACCATGGGGCTGTAGGAACGGGCGGAGTCGTCGCCCGCCTCGCGCGGCGTGGTCGCCGAGGCCCGCTTGACCAGCGCGGCCACGAAGTCGTCGAAGATGCTGTCCATGACGATCATCCGCTTGTTGGAGTTGCAGGCCTGCCCGACGTTCTCCATCCGGGTGACCCAGGCGGTCTTGGCCGCGTCTTCCACGTCACCCGAGTCGAGGACGATGTACGGGTCGGAGCCGCCCAGCTCGAGGACGACCTTCTTCAGGTTCCGGCCGGCCGTCTCGGCCACCGCCGTGCCGGCCCGCTCGGAGCCGGTCAGCGACACGCCCCGCAGCCGCGGGTCGGCGATCATCGTCGCGACCTGCTCGTGAGTGGCGAAGACGTTCTGGTAGACGCCGTCCGGGACCCCGGCGTCCTTCATGATCTGGGCGATCGCCAGGGCCGAGGTCGGGCAGTTCTCGGCGTGCTTGACGATGACGGTGTTGCCGACGATCAGCGCCGGGGCGGCGAACCGGGCCACCTGGTAGTACGGGTAGTTCCACGGCATGATGCCGAGCACCGGGCCAACCGGCCGGTACTCGATGCGGGCGTTGTCGTGCCCGGGCAGCGGCCGGTCGGCCAGCAGCTTCTCGCCGTTGTCGACGTAGTAGCCGAAGATGTCGGTGCAGAACTCGGCCTCGCCGACCGCCGCCGCCGGGCGCTTGCCCATCTCGGTGGTGATCAGCTCGGCCAGCTCCTTGGACCGCTCGGTGAACAGCTCGGCGACCCGCTTGACGACCGCGGCGCGCTCTGCCACCGACCGCTGCCGCCAGGCCGTGAACGCCTCGGTCGCGGCGCTGAGCGCCTGCTCAATCTCGGCGTCGGTGGCGAAATCGAACTTCTGGGTCACCTCCCCCGTCGCGGGGTTGGTCACCTGGTAGGTCGGAGTCTGCGTCATGCCTGCTCCCAGGGCGCTCGGTGAAGGTCTCGTTGGGACAACGTTACGGGAGCCGCGGTCCAGGCCCAAGGCCGCCCGCCCCGCAGTGCGCCCGGGGCTGGTCAATCGGCCGCCGCGCAGGCCTGGTCGAGCTGCCTGGCGCTGTGCGCGCCGGCCACCGCGGGGTCGGAGACCAGCCCGAACGCGGTGCTGAGGTACAGGTAGCGGGGATCGGTCTTGAGTGGGCTGTTCGCGGCGAAGGCGGGCCGCCAGCTGGCCGAGGAAAACCACTGCTCGAGCTGGAAGGGGGTGTCGCGGCGGACGGCGGGCAGGTAGTCCCCGCGCAGCCCGGCCCATTGCTCGCACACGGCCAGGGCGGCCAAGCCGTCCTCGGTGGCGGGGAAGGTGCCCAGCTTCATCGGGCCGAGCACCGCTACCGCGGCCGGGACGACGGTGGGCGTCGCGTCGCCCGGGCCCGGCGCGGGCGGGGCCGCCACGGCGGCCGTGCACCCCGCCGCCAGCGCCGCCGCCCCCAGGGCGGCGATGACCCCGCCGGCGCGGCCGATGCCCGGCCGGGACTTGCCTGCCCCCATGAACACGCGCGCTCCTTGTTCCCCGTGGCCTGCTCCGGGTGGCCTGTTCCCCGTGGCCTCGAGCCCCGTGGCCTCGAGCCCCGTCAGGCGGCCCTCACCGGACTATCTCTCAGTAGTCAATTGATTACTCTAAGTATGGCAGGCATTACCGGGAGGTGCCGCAGTCCCCCGTGGGAGGTCATCAGGCTTTAGCCCATCGTTTACTTGAACTCTTCGCCTTTAGCGGAGTAGGTTGGGCGTCGTGACCGATTCCCACGCCGCCGCCCCGACCACCGCCGGGCAGCTGCGCGGCGCCGGCCTGCGGGTAACGGCCGTGCGGGTGGCGCTACTGGAGACCGTCAGGAACGGTGACCACCTCGGGGTGGAGGGGGTCGCCGCGGGGGTGCGACACCGGGTGGGGCACGTCTCGCTGCAGGCGGTGTACGAGGCGCTGCACGCGCTCACGGCGGCGGGCCTGATCCGCCGCATCGAGCCGGCCGGCGGTCCGCCCCGGTTCGAGGGGCGGGTCGGTGACAACCACCACCACCTCGTCTGCCGGTCCTGCGGTGTCGTCGCCGACGTCGACTGCGCCGTCGGCGAGGCCCCGTGCCTGGCCCCGTCCGACGACCGCGGCTTCACCCTCAGTGAGGCCGAGGTGATCTACTGGGGCCTGTGCGCTGACTGCTCCGCACACAGCGCCCAGACGCCCTAGTGCACCGCCAGCATGAAATTCCTGCTTACCGCTTATCCGAGTAGCCCGGAAGGATTCTCATGGCCGAGAGAAAGACCACGACCCGGTAACCACCGACGAAAAAGAGCCGGAGGCCGCGGAACAGACCGACGGGGCGAGCGCGGAGGGCGGCTGCCCGGTCGCGCACGGGCGGGCGCACCCCACCCAGGGAGACGCGAACAGCCAGTGGTGGCCCAACCGGCTCAACCTGAAGATCCTCGCCAAGAACGCCCCGCAGATCGACCCGAACGACGCCGGCTTCGACTACCCGGCCGCGTTCAGCCGCCTCGACCTGGCGGCGGTCAAGTCCGACATCGCCGCGGTGCTGACCGACTCCAAGGACTGGTGGCCGGCCGACTTCGGCAACTACGGCCCGCTGTTCATCCGGATGGCCTGGCACAGCGCGGGCACCTACCGGGTGAGCGACGGCCGCGGCGGCGCCGGGGCCGGCCAGCAGCGTTTCGCGCCGCTGAACAGCTGGCCTGACAACGTCAGCCTGGACAAGGCCCGCCGGCTGCTGTGGCCGGTCAAGAAGAAGTACGGCAGCAAGATCTCCTGGGCCGACCTGCTGGTGCTGACGGGCAACGTCGCGCTGGAGAACATGGGCTTTTCGACCTTCGGCTTCGGCGGCGGCCGGGTCGACACCTGGGAGCCGGAGGCCGACGTCTACTGGGGCCCGGAGACCGTCTGGCTCGACGACGAGCGCTACACCGGCGACCGGGAGCTTGAGAAGCCTCTCGGCGCGGTGCAGATGGGCCTCATCTACGTCAACCCTGAGGGCCCCAACGGCAACCCGGACCCGCTCGCCTCGGCCCGCGACATCCGCGAGACGTTCGGCCGGATGGCGATGAACGACGAGGAGACCGTGGCGCTGATCGCCGGCGGCCACACCTTCGGCAAGACCCACGGCGCGGGCCACGCCGAGGAGCACGTCGGCCCCGACCCGGAGGCCGCCCCGATCGAGCAGCAGGGCCTCGGCTGGAAGTCGGACT
Organism: uncultured Actinomycetota bacterium; assembly: GCA_963795335.1. Taxonomy (GTDB): domain Bacteria; phylum Actinomycetota; class Actinomycetes; order Streptosporangiales; family Streptosporangiaceae; genus Trebonia. Next base: position 67,876 of record CAWCHI010000016.1, on the reverse strand, counting down.
ACGGCACCGGCGTGGGCATCGACGCGATCACCAGCGGGCTCGAGGTCACCTGGACCTACCACCCGACCCGGTGGGACAACGAGTTCTTCCACATCCTGTTCGGCTACGAGTGGGAGCTGTTCGAAGTCCCCGTCCAACGCCAACCAGTGGCGGCCGAAGAACGGCGCTGGCGCCGACCTGGTGCCCGAGGCGTTCGGTGACGGCAAGCGCGAGCCGCGGATGCTCACCTCCGACCTGGCGCTGCGCTTCGACCCGATCTACGAGCCGATCTCCCGCCGGTTCGCCGAGGACCAGGACGCGTTCGCCGACGCGTTCGCCCGGGCCTGGTTCAAGCTGACCCACCGCGACATGGGCCCGGTCGTCCGCTACCTCGGCCCGGAGGTCCCGACGGAGGAACTGATCTGGCAGGACCCGGTCCCCCCGGTGGACCACCCGCTGGTCGACGCCGACGACATCGCCGGCCTCAAGCGGGAGCTGCTCGCCTCCGGCCTGCCAGTCTCGCAGCTGGTCGCGACCGCGTGGGCGTCGGCCTCGACGTTCCGCGGCAGCGACAAGCGCGGCGGCGCCAACGGCGCCCGGATCCGGCTCGAGCCGCAGAGTGGCTGGGAGGTCAACAACCCCGACCAGCTGGCCGGGGTGCTGCGCACCCTGGAGGGGATCCAGCAGTCGTTCAACGACTCGGCCGCCGGCGGCAAGAAGATCTCGCTGGCCGACCTGATCGTGCTGGCGGGCAACGCCGGGGTGGAGAAGGCCGCGGCCGACGCCGGGGTCCAGGTCACGGTGCCGTTCACACCGGGCCGAACCGACGCCTCGGCCGAGCAGACCGACGTCGAGTCCTTCAGCTACCTGGAGCCGCAGGCGGACGGGTTCCGCAACTACCTCGGCAAGGGCGTGCGCCTCCCGGCCGAGTACCTGCTGGTCGACAAGGCCAACCTGCTGACGCTGACCGCGCCGCAGATGGCGGTGCTGCTCGGCGGCCTGCGGGTGCTCGGGGCGAACTACGACGGGTCCAAGCTCGGGGTGTTCACCGACCGGCCGGGCACGCTGACGAACGACTTCTTCGTCAACCTGCTCGACTACGACACCAGCTGGACGCCGGTGTCGGAGGATGCCACCACCTTCGAGGGGCGCGCCGCTGACGGCTCCGTCAAGTGGACCGGCACCCGGGTCGACCTGATCTTCGGCTCCAACTCCGAGCTGCGGGCCGTGGCTGAGGTCTACGCGGCCGACGACGCCCGGGAGAAGTTCGTCCGGGACTTCGTGGCCGCCTGGACCAAGGTGATGGACGCCGACCGCTTCGACGTCTGATCCGGTCGGTGGCCGAGCGCCCAGGTCGTCCCGCCCGGGATGGCCTGGGCGCTCGGTTTGTCCCGGGAAGGGACCGAACGGGCGCGGGCGCCGCCCGTCAGCTGCCTGGCTCTGCCTCGCGGCCGGGTTCGGCTGGCAGGGCGAGAGCGCGGCCCGCCTCGTTGGCGCGCCGGACGGCGTCGTCGGCCCCGGCCGCGACCGCCCGCAGTTCCGCCGCCGTGCGGCCGGCGACGCTCAGCGCGTTGGCGGGCTCGCCCAGCCGGGTCAGCAGCTCCTCGTAGTCCGGATTGAGCGCGGCCAGCTCCTCGGCCGCCCGCTGCCGCCGGCGGGCCGTGTCGGCCGCCGCGGCGAGCGCGGCGAACTCCTCCAGCCGGCTGATCCGGGCCTCGATATCGGCGATGGCCAGGTCGTGCACCCGCCGCTGCGGCTCCAGGACCGCCATGATCTCGGCGTCGCTGGTGTCGAGACCGTGCAGGATCTCCGGCAGCCGCCGCTCCGGGCCAGCCAGCAGCGCCAGCCTCTCGGCGATGTCCCACAGGTGATACGGCAGCACGGCGTCGATCTCGACGGTGTCGATGAGGCCGAGCCGGACCGCCTCCGACGTCTGGATCGCGGCGGCGGCCGACCGCGCCCGCCGCCACCGCCGCATCGCCGCGTCGTGCAGGTCGAGCGCGGGAACCACGTAGCGCCGGTGGTAGGTCACCGCCGCGCCCGCCGCCTCCCGGCCGTGCCGCCCGCCTTGCCCGGGCTCGCCGTCGCCGTAGCCCAGCAGCGCGCCGACCACGCCGACCGGCAGGCACATCAGCAGCGCCACCACCACCAGGGCGGGCTGCGCCAGGATCAGGCCCAGGCTGACCAGCGCGGCCGCCGCCGCCAGGCTGCCGGCCATCACGTAACGCGCCCCGGGCATGCCCGGGGCGCGGGCGGCCTTCCTCGCAGCGGGCGAACCCGGCGGCGGCACCGGGTCACTGAAGCCGACCAGGAAACTCACCGGCGCCTGCTCGAGGGCGTGCCGGGCCGCGGCCGGCAGCTCCGGGTCGGTCACTACCTCAGGCACGCCGACTCCTGCCGGGCGACGGGCGGGCCGTCCCCCGGCGCCGTCGTACCACTCACCATGATGGCATTGTGCACCGCCGGGCCGGGGCCGGGAAGGCCCGTCTTGCGGTCAGGACGAACCGGCGGGCGGCTCCGGGGCCGGCGACTCCCGGCCCGCGGCGTAGCGGCGGATCACCCGCATGCCGCCCTCGGCCAGCACCAGGACCAGCTGCGGCGGCCCGGCGAAGCTGCGGAAACGCGCCTCCTCGAGCGCGTCCGTGAGCCCCCGCAGCGTGTACGGGTACAGCTTGTCGACATTGCCCGGCCCCGCGCCGGTTTCGTCGTCGCGGACAACGTACGCTCCCCCGGCCCTTGCCATGGCGGCCCCCTCCCCGTGGGCCCGTCCCATGATCAAGTTAGCAAACGGCCAGGTCAGGACGCCGGTCGAGGATGGTCAACCGGCCCGGGCGGTCCGGAGCTCCCAGCCGGTGAAACCGGGCTGCCGCTGGCGGCCGGCCGGGATGCCGGGTTCGAGCCGGTCGCGGCCGCGTTCAGCGGGCTGCTGGCGCTTACCGCACTGGCGGCGGGGCTGCTGGCCGGGGCCAATTCACCAGGCAGCTGGCCCCGGTGGAATTGACCGGCCCCAATACCAAAAGGGACATTAAGGCTTATAGATCTCGGAATACCAATTCCTCATTCTCAGCCACGCCATTTCCGTTAGTATGCGAAACCGTTACCTGACCGACGGCTCTCGGGGGAGATCAGCTTGCAGCAGCACCTGCTCGACGACCGGTCCGCGGCGGACCGGTCGACCACATCTCACCGGCAGCGCCGGGCCTACCGCCCGCTGCGGCTGTCGTCACGGCTGACGCTCACCGCCGGGTTCACCGCCGCCCTGGTCGCGGCGGGGGTCGTCGTCGGCACCGGCACGGTCAAGACCCCGCTGTCAGAGACCGACGCCGCGCGGGCGCCCCAGGCCGCCACCCTGGCCATCAACCCGAAGCTGATCGCGCCGACCGCCAGCGCCAGCCCCTTCGCCTACGCGATCGCGTCGGTTCCGGCCACGGCTAAAGCCACGGCCAGGGCCAAACCGAGGCCGAAGCCGAGCAAGACCGCCAGCGCCAAGCCGACGCCGTCGGTGACGCCGACCCAGACCCAGACCCAGACCCAGTCCTCCCCGGCCTCGAGCGGCGCGGTCACCCCGCCGAACACGGCCGAGTACGAGACGCCGACCGGGCAGGCCCAGCTCGAGTGGTCCGAGGCCATCCTGAACTCCCTCGGGGCGCCGCTGACCAACGCCAACATCCTGTCGATCGGCTACTGGATGCAGAACGAGGCGGGCAAGCCGCCCTACGGCATCGTCGGCGCCAATAACCCGATCAACGTCAGCCAGCCCTGCTGCGGCGGGGTACCGATCCAGGACGACGGTGACGGTGTCACTTTCCTGCAGTCCTACCCGGACGCGGCCGACGGCATCGAGGCGATCACGCAGTACCTCGAGCGCGGCAACTACACCGACATCGTGGCCGCGCTGCGGGCGGGCGAGGGTCTGTCCGGCGGCAACCTGGCGCCGGAGATCCAGCTCTACAGCGGCGGGGGCTACAGCACCATCCCGGACTCTTTCGGCCAGTCCCAGGGCACGCCCGAGACCCCGTAAGACGGGAGCCGTCCACCTTCCGGCTGACCGGGACGGCCGGCCCCCCTTCCGGCTGACCGGGACGGCCGGCCGCTACGATGGCCAGGTGGCGTCGATCACCGATCCCGAGGTTGCCGCGTTCCTGAGCGACGGCACCAGAACCGGCAAGCTGGCCTGGACCACCGCCGACGGCAGGCCGCTGGTGGCGCCGGTCTGGTTCGTGGTCGAGGACGGCTGCGTGGTCTTCAACACCGGGAAGGACACGTCTAAGGGGCGCGCCCTCGTCCGTGACCCGCGGGTCACCTTGTGCGTCGACCTGGAGGCCCCGCCCTACGCGTTCGTGCAGGTGCAGGGGCGGGCCGAGGTGTCCGAGGACCCGGCCGAGCTGCTCCGGACGGCGACCGCGATCGCCGCCCGGTACATGGGCGCGGACCGGGCCGGGGAGTTCGGCCGGCGTAACGCGACGCCGGGTGAGCTGGTCGTCCGGCTGCGCCCGGACAAGGTGCTGGCTGCCTTCGACATGGTTGCCTGAGCGCTCCCGGTTTCCGGCCGGCTGGCGATCCGCGCACGGGCCCGGCCTACCACCGGCCGAGTCCGCCCCGCTTGACCAGCTGGGCGGCGATGACATTGCGCTGGATCTCGTTGGTGCCCTCCCCGACGATCATCAGCGGGGCGTCGCGGAAGTAACGCTCGACGTCGAACTCGGTCGAGTAGCCGTAGCCGCCGTGGATGCGCACCGCGTCCAGCGCCACCTGCATCGCGATCTCCGAGGCGAACAGCTTGGCCATGCCCGCCTCGAGGTCGCTGCGCTGCCCGGCGTCATGCCGCTCGGCCGCGTGCAGGATCAGCTGCCGCGCGGCGGTCACCTTGGTCGCCATGTCGGCCAGGTAGTTGCCGACCGACTGGTGCCGCCAGATCGGCACGCCGAAGCTCTCCCGCTGCTGGGCGTAGCGCAGCGCGTCGTCGAAGGCGGCCCGGGCCACCCCGAGCGCCCGCGACGCGACCTGGATCCGGCCGGTCTCCAGGCCCCGCATCATCTGCGCGAACCCCTCGCCCTCGGCGCCGCCGAGGACGGCCCCGGCCGGCACCCGGAAGTCGTCGAAGACCAGCTCACACGACTCGACCCCCTTGTAGCCGAGCTTGGGCAGGTCCCGCGAGACGGTCAGCCCGGGCCCGTGCTCGACCAGCAAGATGGACACGCCCCGGTGGCGTGGCTCGGCGGCCGGGTCGGTCTTGCACATGAGGGCGATCAGCCCCGACCGGCGGGCGTTGGTGATCCAGGTCTTGGCCCCGTTGATCACGTAGCCGTCGCCGTCACGGCGCGCCGCTGTCGTCATCGCCTGCAGGTCCGAGCCGCCGCCCGGCTCGGTCAGCGCCATCGTCGCCCGGATCTCCCCGGTCGCCATCTTCGGCAGGTAGCGGTCCTGCTGCTCGCGGGTCCCGTAAGCGAGCAGCAGCTTGGCGACGACCGTGTGGCCGCCCATGGCGCCCGCGAGGCTCATCCAGCCGCGCGCGAGCTCGGCCGTGACGAGGGCGTAGCACGGCATCGAGACCGGGGCGTCCCCCCACGGCGGGGGGATCACCAGCCCGTAGATGCCCATCTCCTTCATCTGGCCGATGAGCTTGTCCGGGTAGGTGTTGGCGTGCTCGAGCTCGCGGACGACTGGCCTGACCTCGCGGTCGACCCAGTCGGCGACGGCCTCGACCACCGCTTCCTCGTCGGCGCTGAGCGTGCTCATCCCGTGTCCCCTTCCGCTGGCGGGCTGACTGAACGTGCTGGTGGGCGTGCTGGGTGACCGCTGGCCGGTCAGATGACCGCCCGGCGGCGCAGCTCGGCCCGCTCGGCGTCGCCGCGGCCGAGTTCGCGCAAGATCGCGTCGGTGTGCTGGCCGGCCGCGGGGACCGGGCCCATCACCGGTTCGACCCCGTCCAGGCTGGCCGGCGGGATCAGCGCGTGGACCGTCCCGCCGGGCACCTCGACGGGCCGCCAGCGGTCCCGGGCGGCCAGCACCGGGTGGGCGAGGAAGTCCTCGACCTGGTTGATCCGGGCGGCGGCGATGCCGGCCGCGGCCAGCCGGGCCAGCGCGACGTCGCCCGGCAGGGCCGCCAGCGGCGCGCCTGCCAGTGCATTGACCTCGGCCCGGCGGGCGACGCGGGCGGAGTTGCGCGCGAACCGGGGGTCGGCCGCGAGGGCAGGCTGGCCGATCAGCTCGGTGCAGAGGGCCGACCACTCGCGGTCGTTCTGCACCGCCAGCAGCACGGTGCCGTCAGCGACCGGGAACGGCCCGTAGGGGGCGATGGTGGCGTGCTCCACCCCCATCCGCGCGGGCTGCTGCCCGCCATAGCGGGTGTAGTAGGCGGGGGCGCCCATCCACTCGGCCAGCGCCTCGAACAGCGAGACCCGGACTGGGGTGGCCTCACCGGTGGTGGCGCGGCGCAGCAGGGCGGTCAGCACGCCGGAGTAGGCGTACATGCCGGCCGCGATGTCGGCCACCGAGATTCCCGCCTTGGCCTGGCCGCCGGGGGTACCGGTGAGCGAGACGAGCCCGGTCTCGCACTGCACGAGCAGGTCGTAAGCCTTGCGCCCCGCCCATGGTCCGTCGTCTCCCCAGCCGGTCACGGTGCAGCTGATCAGCCGCGGGTAGCGGGCGGCGAGCGTCGCCGGGTCGGTGCCGAGCAGGCCCGCCGCGCCCGGGCCGAGGTTCTGCATGAACACGTCGGCCCGTTCCAGCAGCTGCGCCAGGATGGCCTGGCCGTCGGCCGACTTCACGTCGAGGGTGAGCGACTCCTTGGAGCGGTTGAGCCAGACGAAGTAGCTGGCGTTGCCGTGCACGGTCTCGTCGTAGCGGCGGGCGAAGTCCCCGCCGCCCGGCCGCTCGATCTTGATGACCCGGGCGCCCAGGTCGGCCAGCTGCCGGGTGGCGAACGGGGCGGCGACCGCCTGCTCCAGGCTGACCACGGTGATCCCGGCCAGCGGGGGCCCGCTCATCCCAGGACCAGCTGCCCGGTCAGCGACGGCGCGGCACCCGCGGCGGCCACGCTCACCTCCACCGTGTCACTGTCCCCGGCGGCCCTGTCCCCGGCGGCCCTGTCCCCGGCGGCGCCGCCCGTCCCCGGCTGCCCCGTCGCCACCATGGTGGCGGGGGCGAAGGCGGGCTGCACCAGCCGGTAGCGGAACGAGCGGACCGGCCGCCCGGGCGCGTGCAGCCGCGGCAGCTCCAGGGCCAGCAGCGCCAGCAGCGGGCCGTGGATGACCAGGTCGGGGTAGCCCTCGGTGCCGGTCGCGTAGGGCCGGTCGTAGTGGATGCGGTGCGCGTTGTAGGTCAGCGCGCTGAACCGGAACAGCTGGACCGGCCCGGTCGCCAGCTCCCGCCGCCACGGCCCGGCCGGCTCCGGGTGACCCCCCTCCGGCCGCGGGACCCGGCGCGGCCCAGACTCCGCCGCTCCCTCCCCCGGGGGCTCGGAGCGGTAGACGATGTCCTGCTCCTCCGCCCCGACCGGGCGGCCGCCGGACGACAGCTCGTGGCGCACGGTGACGAACGCCAGCTCGCCGCGGCGGCCTTGCTTGACCGCTACCGCGGTGACGGCCGACCGGCTGGTCAGCTCGGCCCCGACCAGCACCGGGGCGTCCAGCGTCAGCCGACCGCCGGCGAACATCCGGCGCCGCCCCGGGATCGGCGGCAGGAAGGGGCCGCTCGCCGGGTGCCCGTCGGCCCCGGTGGCGGACTGGGCCGGGTGGTCGAGCAGGGTGAACCAGTGCCACATGGGCGGCAGCGGCTCTCCCCGCTCCGGCGGCGGCAGCGGCACCTCGGTCAGCGCGGTGAAGGCGGCCCCCGGCCAGGGGTCGACCGTCCGGGTCAGCTCCGTCGTCCCGGGCCGCCAGTCGGCCAGGGACCGGGCAAGCACGCCGCTCATGGCGATCACTCCGTTCCGCCGGGCTCTGCCGGCGGGCTGAAGGCTCCGCAGGCGGGCTGAAGGCTCCGCCGACGGGCTGAAGGCTCCGCCGGGCCAGCTGAAGCTCCGCTGGTCCCGGTTGGTCTCCGCCGGGCAGGCCTGCCAGCCATCATAATCCGTGATATTTCCGGGTGTAAAATATCGATTCTTGATGGCGGTATCCGGCTCTGGCATGGGACGGCCGGGACGGAATCGAAACGGGCAGCCTCCGGTACGGAACGGGCAGCAGGTGAGCACCAGTGGAACTCAGGCAGCTGACGGCGCTGGTAGCGGTGGCCGATACCGGCAGTGTGACCGCCGCCGCCCGGGTCCTGCGGATGGTCCAGCCCGCGGTCACCCGGCAGGTCCGCACGCTCGAGGCGGAGATCGGGGTGCCGCTGTTCACCCGGACCCGGCAGGGGATGACTCCCACGCCCGAGGGAGCGCTGCTGGTCGAGCGGGCCCGCCGGGCCCTGGCCGAGCTGGAACGGGCCCGGCTGGAGCTCAGCCCGGCCCGGGCCGGGGTGGCCGGGGCGGTGAGCGTGGGGCTGCTGGAGAGCGTGGCCGACGTGCTCGCGGAGCCGCTGGCGGCGGCGGTCGCGGCCGCCTACCCCGGCGTCGAGCTGCGCATCCTGAGCGCCTACTCTGGTCACCTTCAGCAGTGGCTGGCGGCCGGGGACGTCGACCTGTCGCTGCTGTACAACCTGGCCGCGACCGCGCCGCTGGCCGTGATCCCGCTGCTGCGGGAGCGGCTCTGGGCGGTCGCCCCGCCGCAGGCGAACCTGTCCCCTGCCGCCCCCGTGCGCTGGGAGCGGCTGCTGCGCCATCCGCTGGTGCTTCCGGTCCCCGGTCACGGCCTGCGCACCCTGATCGACCAGGCCTGGTCACAGCGCCCGGCGACGTCACCGCTGGAGCGGCCGCGGGTCGCGGTCCAGGTCAACTCCATGCCGCTGCAGAAGCGGCTGGTGCTGGCGGGCCACGGCTGGACGGTGCTGCCCGCGGCCGGGGTGGCCCGCGACGTCGCGGCGGGCCTGCTCAGCGGCGCCCCGCTGACCGCGCCGGAGGTGGAGCGGTCAGTCGTGCTCGGGCTGCCGCCCGGCCGTCGCCCGCCACCGGCGGCCGAGGCGGTCGCGGCCGAGCTGCGCCGGCTGGCGGGCGAGCTGGTCGCCTCAGGCGCCTGGCCCGCCGTGCTGGAGCCGGGCCGGCCAGCCTAGCGGGCCCGGTGCCTAAGGTGCCCGGTACAGGTCGAGCAGCCGCCGTCCGATGATCATCCGCTGGATGTCGGCCGTGCCTTCGCCGATCAGCAGCATCGGCGCCTCACGGTACAGCCGCTCGATCTCGTACTCGGTCGAGTAGCCGTAGGCGCCGTGGATCCGGAACGCGTCCTCCACCACCTGATGGCAGTACTCGGCCGCGAGGTACTTGGCCATGCCCGCCTCGAGGTCGCCCCGCTCGCCCGCGTCCTTGGTGCGGGCCGCGTTCACCATCATCAGGTGGGCCGCCTCGACCTTGGTGCCCATCTCGGCCAGCCGGAACTGGATCGCCTGGTGCCCGGCGATCGGCTGGCCGAACGCCTCCCGCTGCTGGGCGTAGCCGATGGCGAGCTCGAACGCCCGCTGGGCGACGCCGGGCCGCCCGGGCGGCGACGTTGACCCGGCCCACCTCGACGCCGTCCATCATCTGGTAGAACCCGCGGCCGGGGACGCCGCCGAGCACCTGCCGGGCCTCGACCGGGAATTCCTCCAGCAGCAGCTCGGTGGTGTCGACGCCCTTGTAGCCCATTTTGGAGATCTTGCCCGGGACCGACAGCCCGGGGGCGACCGGGCCGAACCCCGGCTCCTTGTCGATCAGGAACGTGGTCAGGTTCCGGTGCGGCGCCTCCGCCCCCTCGTCGGTCCGGGCCAGCAGCGCGACCAGGTGGGCGGAGGCGCCGTTGGTGAGCCACATCTTCTGCCCGGTGATCGCGTAGCCGCCGCCGGGCCGCCGCGCGGCCGCGGTCTTGACCGCGGCGACGTCGGACCCGAGCCCGGGCTCGGACATCGAGAAGGCGGCCCGGACCTCGCCCGCCGCCATCGCGGGCAGGTAGCGGCGCTGCTGCTCGGGGGTGCCATGGTGCATCAGCATCCAGGCGACGATGAAGTGGGTGTTGATGACGCCGGAGACGCTCATCCAGCCCCGGGAGATCTCCTCCACCGCCAGCGCGTAGGTCAGCAGCGACTCCCCCAGCCCGCCGAACTCCTCCGGGATGATCAGCCCGAACAGCCCCAGCTCGCGCAGCCCGGCGACGATGTCGGCCGGGTACTCGTCCGCGTGCTCCAGGGCGGTGGCGACCGGCAGGATCTCTTTGTCGACAAAGTCCCGCACGACCGCGATGATCTCCTGCTGGCTGGGGGTCAGCCCGGTCGTCTCTGCGAGCCGCTTCATGGCCTGGTCTCCTCTTCTACGATGTCGCGCGCTGCGGCCCCACGGACCGTGCCCGCCGCCAGCAGCGCGTCGATGGCGGCGGCGGGCAGGCCCAGCTCGCCCGCCAGCACCGCCCGGGTGTGCTCGCCGAGGGCGGGCGCGGGCCGGGCAGGCGCGCTCGTCCCACCGAACGCCAGCGGCAGCCCCGGGGCCAGGTGCGGGCCGATCCCGGGCTGGTCGATGACCGACATCAGCGGGTTGCTCCCGGCTGGCGTCCGCAGGCGGGCGGCCACCTGGAGGAAGCTGCGGTACGGGGCCCACAGCAGCGAGGTGCCCGCCAGGGCCCGGGCGGCGGCGGCGCCGTCGACCCGGGCGAACCAGCGCTGGAAGAGCCCGGCCAGCGCCTCGCGGTACTCGTAACGGTCACCGTCGCGGGTGAAGTCGGCCTCGAGCGCCTGCTCCAGCGCCGTGACCGGGGCGGTCGTCCCGGTCAGGGCGACCAGGTCGCGCCAGTGCCGCGCGGTCAGCGCGACCACCATCACCCGGCTGCCGTCGAGGCACACGAAGTCGCGCCCGAACCCGCCGTACAGGTAGTTCCCGGTCCGCCTCCGCTCCACCCCGGCCAGCTCCGCCTCGGCCAGGTAACCGAGGTTTCCCGCCATCGCCAGGGCGACGTCGGCCAGCGCGATCCGGACTGGCCCGCCCGCCCCGGTCCGGTCCCGGCGCCGGGCGGCGGCGCTCACCCCGAGGGCGGCGTACAGGCCGCAGGCGATGTCCAGCCGGCAGCACGTGGTTGACCGGCCCGGTCAGCCCGGCCGGGCCGGTCACCAGCGGGAAGCCGGTCTCGGCGTTGACCGTGTAGTCGACCGCGGCCGAGCCGTCCGCCCGCCCCTCCACCTGCAGCACGATCACGTCCGGGCAGTGGCGCGCCAGCACCGGGTAGGACAGCCAGTCGCGCCCGCCCGCGTTGGTCAGCACCACCGCGCTGCCAGGCCGGCCAGGCGGCCAGCAGGTCGTAGATGACCTGGTGGCCGGCCGGGTCGCGCAGGTCGATCATCATCGACCGCTTGCCCTTGTTCAGCCCGGCCCAGTAGATGCTGGTCCCCGACGGCGCCAGCGGCCAGCGGACCGTGTCAGGGGCGCCGCCCGGCGGGTCGACCCGGATCACGTCCGCCCCCAGCTGGGCCAGCGTCATCCCGCCGAGCGGGGCCGCCACGAACGAGGAGATCTCCAGCACCCGCAGGCCGGCCAGCGGCCCGGGGAGATCGGGCGCATCAGGCATACAAGGGGTCCTTCCGGCGGCGGGACGGCGCGGTGAAGCGGGCGACGGCGCGGGCTGTTGCTGTCACACTATCCCCGGCCGGGCAGGCCGGACCTTCCGCGCCCAGCGGAGCCGGGCCCGGCCCTGATTAAGAGATGGCTTAATCGGGCCTCGTGCCCGGCTGCGGCGCGCGTTAGGGTCGGCTTTACGTGTGGTCGGCAGGAGGGACGCTTGTCATGGACGCAGCACGGAGCGAGGCAGCGGGACGCACCGTGACCCCCGAGGAGGCGGCGCTCGACGTGCTCCGGGACGTGTGGCGGGCCCAGGCGCAGAGCGACGCCGACCTGCCCGACAGCTGCGAGTCGCACTGCAAGAAGATGACCGACGCGGGCGTCGGGTTCGACGACTACGCGGCCGGCGACGAGACCGACCGGGCCGCCGCCTGGCGCGCCCGGCTGGCCCGTGAGGGCAAGCTCGGCCAGGGGAGCCTGGCCGACCTGGTGCTGCGGCCCGCGCCGGAGACCCCCGGGCACGCCACCGCCGACGCGGCCCGCTGAGCGCGGCCGCCCCGGTGGCGCCGGTGGACTACCCGGGCAACGTCAGCGACCTCACCCGGCGGCTGCGGGACGGGGGTTACCTGGCCGACCGCGGCCTCGCCACCACGATGCTGGTGGCGCTGTCGCTGGGGCGCCCGGTGCTGCTCGAGGGCGAGGTCGGGGTGGGCAAGACCGAGATCGCCAAGGTGCTGGCGGACGTCTTCGGCCGCACCCTGATCCGGCTCCAGTGCTATGAGGGCATCACCACCAGCCAGGCGCTGTATGAGTGGGACTACGCCCGCCAGATGCTGCGGATCCGGGCGCTGTCGGCCGCCGAGGCGGCCGACGAGGAGTCGGTCGACCGCCTGTTCGGCCCCAAGTTCCTGCTCGAGCGGCCGCTGCTGGAAGCGGTCCGGCTCGGCGACCGCGCGGTCCTGCTGATCGATGAGGTGGACCGGGCGGATGACGAGTTCGAGGCGTTCCTGCTCGAGGTGCTGTCGGACTTCCAGATCACCGTGCCCGAGATCGGCACGATCAAGGCCGACTCCAGCCCGGTCGTCATCCTCACCTCCAACCGGACCAGGGAACTGCACGACGCGCTGCGCCGCCGCTGCCTTTATCACTGGATCGGCTACCCGGACGCGGAGCGCGAAGCGGAAATCGTCAGGGTCCGGGTGCCGGAGGCGGCCGGCGAGCTGACCCGCAAGGTGGTGGCCGCGGTGCAGCGGCTGCGGGAACTCGACCTGGCCAAGCCGCCCGGGGTGGCCGAGACGATCGACTGGGTACGCACCCTGGACGTGCTCGGTGAAGCCGCGCTGACCCCGTCGGCGGCGGCCGACACCCTCGGCGCGGTGGTCAAGGACCGCGACGACCTCACCCTGGTCCGGGACAACCTGGCGGAGATCATCCCCAGTGGCTGAGGCCAGCCCAGACCAGGCCAGACCGGCCGAACGGTCCCCGGGCGAGGTACTGACCGCGGTGCTGCTCGGGTTCGCCGCTGAGCTGCGCGCGGCCGGGCTGCGGGTCGGCACCGGCGACGTGCTCGGCTACCTGGCCGCGATGACCCCGCTCGACCCGGCGGACCTGGTCGACCTGTACTGGGCGGGCAAGACCACGCTCGTCAGCCGGCACGACGACGGCCCCGCCTACGACCAGGCGTTCCGGCGCTACTTCCTCGATGAGGACGGCCCCGGCCACGGGCAGCTGACGGTCAGCGCCGCGTCGGCCGTCGCAGCCGAGGCGGAGCTGGTGCTACCGGGCACCGAGCCGGGACCGGAGGAGGACGAGGAGCGCCCCGTCCTCGGCTGGATGGCATCGGACGTGGACGCGGTCAAGCACCGCTCGTTCGGTGCCTGCACCCCGGAGGAGCTGGCGGCGCTGCGCCGGATCATGAGCCGGATGCGGCTGACACCGCCGCGCCGCCGCACCCGGCGCACCCGGCCGGCCGGGACCGGGACCGAGCCTGACCTGCGGGCCACCATCCGGGAGTCGCTGCGCATGCACGGCGAGCCGCCCGGGCGGCTGTTCTACCGCGAGCGGAAGACCCGGCCGCGGCCGCTGATCCTCATCCTCGACGTGTCCGGGTCGATGGCGGACTACTCGCGCAACCTGCTGCAGTTCGCGCACACCGCCCGGCGCGCGGGGGGCCGGGTCGAGGTCTTCTGCTTCGGCACCCGGCTGACCCGGATCACCCGGGCGCTGGCCGCCAACCGCGTCGACAGCGCGCTGGAGGCAGCGGCGCGGACCGTCCTCGACTGGGACGGCGGGACCCGGATCGGGCAGTCGCTCGACACCTTCGTCCGCGGGTACGGGCGCAGCGGCCTGGCCCGCGGCGGGGTGGTGGTGATCTGCTCCGACGGCCTCGACCGGGGCGACCCCGAGGTGCTGGCGCTGGCGATGGAACGGCTGGCCCGGCTGTGCCACCGGGTCGTCTGGCTCAACCCGCACAAGGGCGACGACCCGGCCTTCCGGCCGAGCACGCTCGGCATGATGGTGGCTGCGCCGCACATCGACCTGCTGCTGTCGGGGCACGACCTGGCTAGCCTGGAACAGCTGGCGGCGGCGCTGCCAGGGTTGAACTGAGCGACGGGAGAGCGCGGTGCAGTGGAGTGTCGGCATTGAGGCCGAGGGCGACCGGGAGTTCACCCGCGAGGAGATCGTGGAACTGGCCGACGCGGTCGCCGCCAGCGGCGGCGTCGCGAGCGGCATCGGCAGCCACCGCTACGGCGCCCAGCTGCTAGTCACCGCGGACGACCGGGACGCCGCTATCGCCGCCGCGACCACGCTGTTCACCGCCGCCGCGCGCGCCGCCGGGCTGCCGGCCGCGCCGATCGTGCGGACCGAGGCGGTCAGCGAGGAAGAGGAGGCGGCCGAGCTGGCTGACGGTGACTTCGGCGTCGGCGGGTTCGGCGAGCCGTGATCCGGCTCGGCTCGCTTGCGGGTTACCCGTTCGAGGGGCCGCGGCTGCTCGGCGGCTGGACTCCGCCGCCGGTCGCGGCCGTGTACGCGGTGATGTACAAGCCCGACCCGGGCCGGGAGCAGTACGCGGTCATCTACGCCGCCCACGCCGACGACCTGACCGCCGAGCGGTTCCCGTTCCGGCACCCGCGGGCCGCCTGCTGGACCGGACGGGCGGGCTCCAGGTGGAAGGTCTACATCGCGACCTACCAGGTGCCGGGGGGCACGGCCGCGCACCGCGAGCAGATCGTCCGCGAGCTGATCACGGTCTACCGGCCCGGCTGCAACGAGCAGCGCTACGACAACGCCTGGAAGGACGAGTGGATCGGCGGCTACTCGGCCGCGCCGACCACCGCCCCGGTCCGGGGGACGGAGCGCAAGCCCCGGGACTGACCGGTTGACATATGCCGATAGTGGAATATGTTTGGCCCATGGCCAGAGCGGCAACGACATCAGACGTCTTCAACGCGGTGGCGGACGCCCGCCGGAGGGAGATCCTGGACGCGCTGATCCCCGGGGAGAAGGCGGTCGGCGCGATCGTCAGCGACCTCGCGCTGTCCCAGTCCCAGGTTTCCAAGCACCTGCGGGTGCTGACCGAGGTGGGACTCGTCACCTGCCGGGTGGACGGGCGTTACCGGGTGTACCGCCTGGAGCCGGCGCCCCTCCGGCCGCTGCACGACTGGGTGGCCAAGTACGAGCAGGCCGTGAACGACCGGCTCGACCGGATGGACGACTACCTCGCGCAGCTGCAACGACAAGGAGAAGGAGACGGCAGTGACACCTAACAGGCACGGGTCGGCAGTCATCGAGTTCCCGAGCGCCCTGGAGATCCGCACCATCCGCATGTTCGACGCGCCGGCCGAGCTCGTCTTTGACGTGCTGACCAAGCCGGAGCACGTGCGCCACTGGTTCACGCCCTTCGACGAGACGATGACGGTCTGCTCGATCGACCTGCGCGTCGGCGGGACGTACCACTTCGTGATGGTGACCCCCGACGGGACCGAGTGCGTGTTCCGCGGGACCTACCTGGAGATCGAGCGCCCCACCCGCATCGTCGACACGTGGCTGTTCGAAGGCTGGCCGGACGCCGACGCGGTGGAGACGACCGCCCTGCACGAGACGGACGGGGTGACGACGGTGACGATCACCCTCGCGTTCCGCGACCAGGCCGGCCGCGACCACATGGACCGGTTCGACGGCCAGGAAGCCAGCCTCGACAATATGGAGGACTACCTGAGGTCGCTGGTCGGCGCCGGG
Source organism: uncultured Actinomycetota bacterium (assembly GCA_963795335.1). Taxonomy (GTDB): domain Bacteria; phylum Actinomycetota; class Actinomycetes; order Streptosporangiales; family Streptosporangiaceae; genus Trebonia. The sequence continues at coordinate 52,050 of CAWCHI010000016.1, read as the reverse complement.
CGGCCGCGGTAAGGCAGCCAGCCCGGACGGGGGCGGTGTGTCCCAGCCGCGCTCACGCCGCCCCGTTCGGGCTGACGGCCGGCTACGGGTGAGGCTGTTCCCCGAAGCCGACCGCGGACAGCAGCCGGGAGCGGCGGGTCCCCGACGCCGGCCGGGCGACGTGCGGCACGTCCGGCCGCGGCGCGCGCGGGGTGACCCCGGCCACGATCTCCTCGGCCATGCCGTACAGCAGCGGCAGCGCGCCCGCGACGACGCCGCCGGTCTGGTTGATGTGCTCGACCCCGGGCCCGATCCGCTCCGCGTCGGTGACGATGCCGCGGACCAGCCCGGCCGCGCCTTCCAGCTTCCCCGCGATCCGGGCGAGCAGCGTGCCCGCCCAGAACAGGTAGACCGCCAGGCCGGCGATAAGGGCGACGATGACGACGACGGTCAGCACCACGAGGACGGTCATGACTTGACCTTTCCGAGAACCCGGCCGAGGAACAGATGGTGCTCGAGCCCCTCCGCCAGCACCGCGTCCACCCCGGTGGCGACGTCCCCGATCAGGACCGTGCTGGCGGTGTTGGCTTTGGCCGCGGTCAGCGTGCCGCCGATGGCGTCGACCCGCCGGCCGATCCGCTTGATGAGGTAGATCAGCAGGCTGAGCAGGGCCGCGACGGCGATCACGACGACGAAGCCGACGATGATGACGGACACCCACAGGGTGTGCTCGGTGGGGTTCACCGTTATCCTCCCAGCCGGGCGCGGCCGCGCTTCAGCCCGGCGATGATGATGGTGGCGTGCTCGATGGTGGTCGCCAGTGCGGCCAGCGGCGCGGTGTTGCGGACGGCGCCCTCCAGGCCGGCGTTGATCTTGGGCGCCTCGTCTCCGATCTGCTTGGCGAGCACCAGGATGGCGGCCACCAGGACCACCACCGCCAGCACGACAACGCCGCCGATGACGTAGCCGATCGTCCAGTCGGTGGTCATCGGCTCACACCGTCTCGAGGAAGTCGCGGACCGGCTTCAAGTTGGCGTTGACCGAGGTCAGCCGGGCCGGGACGGTGGCCGTGAGCTGGTCCACGGCCTGCACACCGCCGGTGACGGCGGCCAGGGTGGCGCGGATCGCCTTCAGGTGGAGGGCGATGCGGATCAGGCCCACGGCGGTGATCACGATGATCAGGCCGGCTACGGCGATGGTCATCCAGGCTGCTGCTGGCATGGCGTTGGCTCCCTTCGCTAGCCGAGAAGTTTCGCGACCGAGCCGGCGTAGCGGACCGCGCCGACCTTGACCGCCTCGATGGTGTGGTCGGTGACGGCGAGGCCACCGGGGACGGCTTCCAGCTGGCCGACCAGGGCGACGCCGCCGGCCAGGATGTCGTCGCTCGCCGCCCGGATCCGCTCGAGCGCGGCGAGGACCCGGTTGAGCAGGTAGATCACGACCGGCAGGACCGCCACCAGGAGGATGACGTTGCCGATCCACCACAGCACCATGTCTGACCTTCTCTCGTTAGCTCGCGGCGGGCCGATAGGGCAGGAAGAACCGGGCGAACACCCGCGTCAGCGCCATCCGGGCGGCGGCGAAGGCGATGGTGAGGCCCGAGGCCGAACGGGCGCCCGCGGCCGCGATCTGCTCGGCGCTCTCGCCCCGTTCCAGCCGCTCGATCCGGTCCTGCATGGCGGACGCGAAGTCGCGCATCAAGATCGCCGAGACGTCGGAGATCATGCCCCGGCCGTACTGCGCCGCCGCCCCGGACAGCTGCAGGTCCTGGGTGACCGCGACCCTGGTGCCGCGCCCCCGGGGTGACAGCTCCGCGCTGACCGTCATGGCGGCCTGGCCGCGGCCCTTCTCATCCGCGCCCGCCGCGTTGACCACGATCTTCCTGGCCGCCTCGTCCCGCTCGGCGATGTCGGCGGTGCCGGTGAACTGCATCCGCACCGGCCCCATCCGGATCGCGACCCGGCCCTCGTACTTGTCGTCGCCCAGGTCCCGGGTCAGCTCGGCCCCCGGCAGGCAGGACGCGACCTGGGGGATGTCGTCGAAGAAGCGCCACACCGCCTCGGGCGGCTCGGCGACCTCGAAGTCGCTGGTGATGATCATCGCAGTACCGCCTTGATGTAGGCCGCCGGGTTGTCCTCGAACGCCTGGCGGCAGCCGGCGCAGCAGAAGTAGTAGGTGGTCCCGGCGTGCTCCGCCCGCAGGCCACCGGGGGCGACGGTCATCCCGCAGACCGGGTCGGCCGCCTGGGCCAGCGGGAGCCCGCGGCCGGGCCGCGGCCCGGGCACGGCCCGTTCGCCGCCCAGCGCCCCGGAGGCGCGCAGCTGGACCAGCTCGGCCAAGATGGCGACGGCCATCTCCTCGTGGGTGGTCTTGCCGAGGTCGAGGCCGGCCGGCGCCCGCACCCGGTCCAGCTGCTCGCGCGGCAGGCCGCGGTCGGCCAGGTAGCCCAGCACCGCCTCGCCCCGCCGCCGGGAGGCGACCAGGCCGAGGTAGGCGGGCCGCAGGGCGACGGCCCGCTCGACCATGTCCTCGTCACCGTGGCCCTGGGTGGCCACGATGACCATCGACCGCTCGTCGGCCGGGCGCGGCGCGCTCCCGAACTCGGCCGGGTCGACCAGCTCGACCAGCCAGTCCAGGGCCCGGCCGAGCTCGGCCAGCGTGTGCGCCATCGGGGAGCTGCCCACGATCACCAGGTGCGGCACCGGCAGCACGGGCTCGATGTAGATTTCCAGCGCGCCCTCGCTCTGGCAGGCGATCGGGACCACCGTCATCCCGTCGGGGATGGCGGTGCCGAACTGGTCCGGGCTGCCGAGCAGCAGCAGCCGGGCGTTCCCGTCGGCCATCACCTGCCTCGCCTCGCGGATCACGACCGGCTCGGCGCAGGCGCCGCCGATCCAGCCCTGGATCTCGCCGCGGCCGGTGATGATCGCGCGCGAGCCCTGCTTGCCCGACGACGGGCCCTGCCGCCAGACCACGGTGGCGAGCGCGAAGGCCTCGCCGCGCCGCGCCAGCTCGCTCATCCGCTCGAGCATGCCCAGACCGTTCATCGGTCCTCCTCAGTCCTGCCGGACCGGGGGCGCCCCGGAGATGTCGCGCCGGTAGGTGAGCGCCTCCCAGACCCGGTCCGGCAGCAGGGGCATGTCGATGTTCCTGACCCCGGTCCCGCCGAGTGCGTCCATCACCGCGTTGACGAAGGCGGCGGGCCCGCCGACGGCGGCGCACTCGCCGATCCCCTTGGCCCCGATCGGGTGGTGCGGGCAGGGGGTGACCACCTCGCTGTGCAGCTCGTAGCCCGGAGTCTCCCAGGCACTGGGCACCATGTAGTCCATGTAGTTGGAGCCGACGCAGTTGCCGTCGGCGTCGAAGGTGATGAACTGCATGCTGGACATCGCGTAGGCCTCGGTCAGCCCGCCCATGATCTGCCCCTCGACGATCATCGGGTTGATCCGCACCCCGCAGTCGTCGACCGCGACCATCCGCAGCACGTCCCACACGCCGGTCTCCGGGTCCACCTCGACGGTGACGATGTAGACGGCGAACGGCCAGGTCAGGTTGGGCGGGTCGTAGAACGAGGTGTTTTCCAGGCCGGGCTCCATGCCGTCGGGCATGTTGCTGTAGGCGGCCATCGCGCATTCCTGGATGGAGACGCCGCGCTGCGGGGCGCTGCGCACGTAGAACCGGCCCAGCTCCCACTCGATGTCTTCCTCCGACACCTCGAGCAGGTGCGCCGCCAGCTTGCGGGCCTTGGCGCGGACCTTGCGGGCGGCCATCGCGACCGCCGCCCCGGCGACCGGGGTGGAGCGCGACGCGTAGGTGCCCATGCCGAACGGGGCGGTGTCGGTGTCGCCCTCCTCCACCACCACGTCGTCGGCCGGGATGCCGAGCTCGTGCGCGACGATCTGCGCCCAGGTCGTCTCGTGGCCCTGCCCCTGGGTCTTGGCCCCGGTGCGGACGATCGCCTTGCCGCTCATGTGCACCTTGAGCTCGGCCGAGTCGAACATCTTGATGCCGAGGATGTCGTACTCGCGGCTGTTGCCCGCCCCCAGCGGCTCGGTCATGGTCGAGATGCCCAGCCCGAGCAGCCGCCCGCGCTGGCGCGCCTCGGCCTGCTCGGCCCTGAAGTCCTCGTAGCCGATCGCCTTCAGCCCGACGTCGAGGCACTTGGCGTACTGGCCGGAGTCGGTCAGGAAGCCGAGCGGGGTGCGGTGCGGGAAGTCGTCGTCGCGGACGAAGTTCATCCGGCGGAACTCGGCCTGGTCGAGGCCGAGGTCGTTGGCCGCCTCCTGGACCATCCGCTCCTGGAAGTACATCGCCTCGGTGACGCGGAACGAGCAGCGGTAGGCCACCCCGCCGGGGGCCTTGTTGGTGTACACGCCGCGGGCGGTCAGGTGCGCGACCGGGACGTCGTAGGCGGCGAAGGCCGAGTGGATCAGCCCGATCTTGAACTTGCTCGGCTGGGCGTCGGCGAAGAACGCGCCGTGGTCGGCGTCGGTGTGCATCCGCACGCCGAGGATCTTGCCGTCCCGGCGCAGCGCCATCTCTCCCTTGAGGTAGACGTCGCGGGCGAACCCGGTCGAGATCAGGTTGCCGGTCTTGTCCTCGATCCACTTGACCGGGCGCTCGAGCAGGATCGAGGCCAGGATCGAGCAGACGTAGCCGGGGTAGATCGGCACCTTGTTGCCGAATCCGCCGCCGATGTCGGGGGCGATGATCCGGATCATCTGCTCGGGCAGCTCGGCCACCATCGCCACCGCCGCCCGGACGATGTGCGGCGCCTGGGAGGTCATGTAGACGGTGAGCTTGCCGGTGGCCCGGTTGAAGTCGGCCACCGAGCCACAGCACTCGATCGGCGACGGGTGGCTGCGCGGGTAGTGCAGCTCCAGCCTGGAGACCAGGTCGGCCTGGGCGAAGGCGCGGTCGGTGCCGGACTTGTCGCCCACCTCCCAGTGGTAGACGACGTTGTCGGCCTGCCCGGTCTTGTCGTCGCGGATCACCGGCGCGTCCGGCTCCAGGCCCTGCCACGGGTTGACGACCGGGGGCAGGGGCTCGTAGTCGACCTCGATCGCCTCGCACGCGTCCTTGGCGATGTAGGGGTCGTCGGCGATGACGCAGGCGACCTCCTGGCCCTGGAAGCGCACCTTGTCGGTGGCCAGCACGGCCTGGGTGTCGTAGGACAGGGTGGGCATCCAGGCGAGGTTGCGGGTCGCCATCATCTCGCCGGTCAGCACGAGGTGCACCCCGGGGATCGCCCACGCCCGGCTGGCGTCGATCGACTTGATCCGGGCATGCGGCAGCGGGCTGCGCAAGATCTCCATGTGCAGCATGCCCGGCAGCACCACGTCGTCGGTGTAGTTGCCCTTGCCGCGGATGAAGCGGTCGTCCTCGACCCGCTTGCGGCTGGCGCCGAGGCCGCCGATCTTGATTTCGTCGAGCGCCCGGGACTCGGTGGGAGTGGTCGTCATCTCAGGCCTCCGCCCGCAGCTTCTCGGCCGCCCACAGCACCGATTTCACGATGTTCTGGTACCCGGTGCAGCGGCACAGGTTGCCGGACAGCGCCCACCGCACGTCTTCCTCGGTCGGGTCGGGGTTGCGGTCGAGCAGGTCCTTGGCCGCCATCATCATCCCCGGGGTGCAGAACCCGCACTGCAGCCCGTGCTCCTGCTTGAACCCTTCCTGCAGCGGGTGCAGTTCGCTGGGCGAGGCCAGTCCCTCCACGGTGGTCACCTCGTGCCCGTCGACCTGGACCGCCAGCATCGTGCAGGACTTGATCGCCCGGCCGTCGACCAGCACCGTGCAGGCGCCGCAGTTGGTCGTGTCGCAGCCGCGGTGGGTGCCGGTCAGCCCGGCCCCGCGGCGGATCAGGTCGGCCAGCAGCAGCCGGGGCTCGACCTCGGCCACCTTCCGCACGCCGTTGAGGGCGAACCGGATCCGGCGAACGGGGACCGGCGCCTCGTCGCCCACATCGTCGAAGACCATCGTCATGGTCAGGCCGCCTTTCCGGGGTGCTGAATGGTCTCGTTGCCGCCAGCCTGGTCACCGTTCAGGAGGGCGGCGTTCAGGATGCGCTTGACGAATACCCGCACCAGCTGGCGCTTGTACTCGGCGCTGCCGCGGTGGTCGGTCCGCGGTCGCGCACCCGCTGCCGCCAGGTCGGCCGCGGCGGCGATGGCACTGGCCGACAGCGGCTGCCCGGCGAGCGCCGCGGCGGCGTCGGCGGCGTTGATCGTGGAGCCGCCGACACCGGTCAGCGCGATGCCGGCCCGGGCCACGGTCCCGTCGCTGATCTCGACCGAGACGGCGACGCCGACGGTGGCGAAGTCACCGACCCGCCGCTCCAGCTTCAGGTACCCGCCCCGGCGGGTCCCGACGGCGGGCGGCACGACCGCCTCGACCGCGATCTCGTCGTGGTCCAGGACGTTCTCGAACGGCCCGGTGACGAACCCGGCCAGCGGGATCGAGCGCCAGCAGGCCGGCCCGTACGCGATCACCGAGCCGCCCAGGGCGGTCATCACCGACGCCCAGTCGCCCTGCGGGTCGGCGTGGCACAGCGACCCGACCAGCGTGCCCCGGTTGCGCACGAGCGGGTCAGCGACCAGCGGGGCCGCCGCCGCCATGACCGGCTGGGTGCCCGCGAGCAGCTCGGAGAACTCGAGGTCGGCGTGGCGGCAGAGGGCCCCGATGCGCAGCGTGCCGTCGGCGTCGGCCCGGTGGTAGGCCAGGCCGGGCAGGTTATTGATGTCGACGATCATCTCGGGCGAGGCGAACCGCAGCTTCATCATGGGGACCAGGCTCTGGCCCCCGGCGAGCACCTTGACGTAGTCGCCGCCACCCTGCAGCAGGCTGACCGCCTCGTCGAGGGAGTGCGGCGCCTCGTAGCGGAACCGCGCGGGGAACATGCGCTACCTCCGCTCGGACGGGCTGCCGGGGTCGGGGACCGCCTGCGGGCCGGCCTCGTAATCGGGGTCGGGGCGGGGCTCCTGGTGCGGCGGCCACGGGCCCGCGACCGGCTGGCCGGCGACCTTGAGGTAGTCCACGAGCTGTGGCCACGCCCACACCGTGGGGCTCTTTCCCTCCTTGGGCGCGTCCTCGATCAGCTCGTACATCCGCGGGTTGTCCTTGCTGTGTCCGTCGGACTCGATTGGCATGCCACGGTCTCCCGCCGTCGTCGGGTGTGCGCCAGTCCCACCGCCCGGCCGATAACCACACGACGGTGACGAAAGGTGGTCGTATCGTGACTCGCGCCCGGCGGGCCCGCAACGGCCAAATAAGCGAGTCCTTAATTGGCCTGCCCAGGGTGGCCCGCGACCGGGCCGTCAGCACGCCGCACTCCGGGCCAAAGGGGGACTTTTAAGCTCCAGATGGTGACGTAGACCGGCGGCTTGAACCGGGACGGCGACACCCCGGCGGCGGGCGACCGCATCAGCTGCATGGCCTCCGGGGTGGACAGGAACCGGCGCAGCGCACTCGCGGCGGTGCCGCGCCGCTCGCGTTCCAGCAGGGTCGCGTACCAGCACTCCTCGAGCGGGAACCCGGGCAGGTCGATCAGGGCCAGCCCGCCCCGCCGGAGCTGGTGCGACACCAGGTGCTCGATCGCCAGCGCGACGCCGGCCCCATCGGCGGCGGCGGCCCAGGCCGCGGTCTGGCTCGGGAACACGCCGATGTTGGCCTCGCCCACCCCCAGCCGGCGCAGCAGCCGCGCGGTGTCGCTGCCCGGTTCGCTCCCGGACGGGTCGACCAGCCAGCGCCACTGCCGGGCAGGGCCGCGCGGCCGGGCGGGGGCGGCCCGGTCGGCCGGGCCGACCACGACCACCCGGTACTTGAAGACGGGCTCGCTCACGATCGGGAGCTCGTGCTCACCGCCCACCCGCGGGCCGATGGCAACGTCCGCCAGCCGGTTGGCGATGAGCACGCCGAACTCGTCCTCCGCCGCCACCCCGGTGCTGATCTCGACCGCACCCGCGAACCGGCGGCGGAACGCCTCCATCAGCGGGCCGGCCACGAACTCGGCGAAGGTGGAGGTGGCGACGATGCGCAGCTGCTCGGGGGCACCCTGGGCGGCGCGCACGGCCGCGTGCGCCTCGGCCCCAAGCACCACGATCTGCGAGGCCGTGCCGAGCAGGCGGCTGCCGCCGGGGGTCAGCGTCATCCCCGCCTGGCTGCGGGTGATCAGCTGGTCCCCCAGGTCCTGGCGCAGCGCGGTGAGCGCCTGGGAGACGGCCGACTCGCTGACGCCGAGCGCGGTCGCAGCCGCCCGGACCGACCCGAGCCGGGCCACCAGGACAAACGCGTTGAGCTGGGTCAGGGTCATGCTCACTCCGGTGTGGGTGGCAGTCGCAGGTGCCGCGGACGGGAAATCCGGCCGCGCCTCCGTACACTCAGAACGTAACGTACGGTATCGGCTGGGTGAACGCACCGAACGGGCGCTGTCCCCGTCCTGGAGGCACCAATTGCAGGTTCCCGCGCAAGTGGAGTACGAGCGGGCGACGAGCGTGCCGCACGCGCTGGCGCTGCTGTCCCGCTACGCGCCGGGGGCGCGGATCCTGGCGGGCGGGCACAGCCTCATCCCGATGATGAAGCTGCGGCTGGCCCAGCCCGAGGTGCTCATCGACGTGGGCGGAATCGCCGGGCTGCGCTACATCGAGCTGGCTGGTTCCGGACCGGGCGGCCGCCATCTGCGCATCGGGGCGCTCACCCGGCACGCCGACCTGCTGGCCTCGCCGCTGGCAGGCGAGCACTTCCCGGTCCTGCACGACGCCGAGCGGGTGATCGCCGACCCGGTGGTGCGCAACTGGGGCACCATCGGCGGGTCGCTGTGCCAGGCCGACCCCTCGGAGGACCTGTCGGCCGCGTTCGCCGCGCTCAAGGGGTCGATGATCATCGACGGGCCGGACGGGACCCGCGAGGTCTCGGCCCGGGCCTTTCACGCCGGCCCGTACGAGACCGTGGTCGGCCCGGCCGAGATGCTGACCGAGATCAGGCTGCCGGTCCGGCCCGCCAGCGGCAGCGCCTACCTGAAGGTGATGCGCCGGGCGGGCGACTGGCCGATCGGGGCCGCCGGGGTGGCGGTGTGGCTCGATGGCGGGGTCATCGCCGACGCCGGCATCGGGCTGACCGCGGTCGGTGCCGCCCACTTCGCGGCGGCCGAGGCGGAGGAGTTCCTGCGCGGCCAGCCGCCCGGCCCGGACGTGTTCGCCCGGGCGGGCGCGATCGCGGCCGAGCACTGCCGGCCGGCCGCTGACCAGCGCGGCCCGGTCGAGTACAAGCGGCACCTCGTGGGCGAGCTGACCGCCCGGGCGCTCGCGGCCGCGACCGCGCGGGCCCAGGGGCGGGCCCGGTGAAGATCAGCATCACGGTCAACGGGACCGACTACCCGCGGGTGGTCGAGCCCCGGCTGCTGCTGATCCACTTCCTGCGCGACGACCTCGGGCTGACCGGCTCGCACTGGGGCTGCGACACGTCCAACTGCGGGGCCTGCGTGGTATGGCTGGACGAGACCCCGGTCAAGGCGTGCACGGTGCTGGCGGTGATGGCCGACGGCCACCGGGTCACCACGGTCGAGGGGCTGGCGGCCGGCAGCGGCGCCCTCGACCCGGTCCAGGAGGCGTTCGCCGCCTGCCATGGGCTCCAGTGCGGCTTCTGCACCCCGGGGATGATGATGACCGCCCGCTGGCTGCTCGACGCCAACCCGGATCCGACCGAGGCCGAGGTCCGCGAGGCGATCTCGGGCCAGGTCTGCCGGTGCACCGGGTACGAGAACATCGTCCGCGCGATCTTGCACGCCGCGCACGGTGACCCGGCGCCTGCGGCGCCGTCCCGGGCGTGTCCCGGCGAGGGGGAATGGGGGAGGGACTCCCCCATGCGGGGGGTCACCGGGGGGTCGGCCCCCGGGGGAGATACTGATGAACCACGCTTACGGGTCGCACCCGCGCAAGGAGGACGCCCGGTTCATCCGGGGCCAGGGCCGCTACGTGGACGACATCCAGCTGCCCGGCATGCTGCACGGCGCCGTCCTGCGCAGCCCGCTCGCGCACGCCCGGATCGTCTCGGTCGATGCCAGCGCCGCCCGCGCCCACCCGGCCGTGGTGGCGGTGCTGACCGGCGAGGACCTCGACGAGCGGGGCATGGCGTGGATGCCGACGCTGTTCGGCGACGTGCAGGCGGTGCTCGCCACCGACAAGGTGCGCTTCCAGGGGCAGGAGGTCGCGTTCGTGGTTGCGACCGACCGCTACGCCGCCCGCGACGCCCTCGAGCTGATCATGGTCGACTACGCGCCGCTGCCGCCGCTGGTGGAGGCGGCGGCGGCGCTGGAGCCGGGGGCCCCGCTGGTCCGCGAGGAGCTGCCCGGCGGCAACCGGATCTTCGACTGGAGCGCGGGCGACCAGGCGGCCACCGATGCGGTCTTCGCCGCCGCCGACGTGGTGGTCGGCTGCGACCTGTACTACCCGCGCTCGCACCCGGCCCCGCTGGAGACCTGCGGCGCGGTGGCCGCGTTCGACCCGGTCGACAGCCGCCTGACAGTCTGGGCGACCAGCCAGGCCCCGCACGCCCACCGCACCTTGTACGCGGCGCTGACCGGCATCGCCGAGCATAAGATCCGGATCGTGTCGCCCGATCTCGGTGGCGGCTTCGGCGCCAAGGTCCCGGTCTACCCGGGCTACGTCTGCGCCATCGCCGCCGCGATGGTCACCGGGCGGCCGGTGAAGTGGGTGGAGGACCGCTCGGAGAACCTGATGTCGACCGCGTTCGCCCGCGACTACCACATGCACGGCGAGATCGCCGGCAGCGCCGACGGGCGGATCCTCGGGCTGCGGGCCCGGGTGCTGGCCGACCACGGGGCGTTCAACGCGGTGGCGCAGCCGTCGAAGTTCCCGGCCGGCTTCTTCCACATCTTCACCGGCTCCTACCAGACCCAGGCGGCCTACTGCGAGGTCACCGGGGTGTACACCAACAAGGCGCCCGGCGGGGTCGCCTACTCCTGCTCGTTCCGCATCACCGAGGCCGTCTACCTGGTGGAACGGCTGACCGACATGCTCGCCCGGCGGATCGGGGCCGACCCCGCCGAGCTGCGGATGCGCAACCTGCTGCGCCCCGAGCAGTTCCCCTACACCACCCCGTCCGGCTGGCAGTACGACTCGGGCGACTACCCGCGGGCGCTGCGGCTGGCGCTGGACATGGCCGGCTACGACGACCTGCGCCGCGAGCAGGCCGAGCGGCGGCAGCGGGGCGAGTACATGGGGATCGGGCTCAGCTTCTTCACCGAGGGGGTCGGAGCGGGCCCGCGCAGCCACATGGACATCATGGGCATGGGCATGGCCGACGGGGCCGACCTGCGGGTCCACCCGTCCGGCAAGGCGGTGCTGGCCGTCTCCGTGCAAACCCAGGGCCAGGGCCACGAGACCACGTTCGCGCAGCTGGTGGCGCACGAGCTGGGACTGTCGCCGGACGACGTGGACGTGGTGCACGGCGACACCGACCGGACCCCGTTCGGCCTCGGCACCTACGGGTCACGGTCCACCCCGGTCTCCGGCGCGGCCGCCGTGGTCGCCGCGCGCAAGGTACGCGAACGGGCGCGGCTGGTGGCGGCGGCCATGTTCGAGGCCTCCCCCGACGACCTGGAATGGGAGGACGGCCGGTGGCGGGTGCGGGGCGACCCCGACCAGGCGTTCGGCATCGCCGAGATCGCCCGGGCGGCCCACTCCGACCTCGAGCTGCCGCCCGGCGTCGAGGGGCACCTGGACGCGTCCGCGGTCTACAACCCGCCCAACCTGACGTTCCCGTTCGGCGCGTACGTGTGCGTCACCGACGTGGACCCGGGCACTGGCGAGGTGACCGTGCGCCGGTTCATCGCGGTCGACGACTGCGGGGTGCGGATCAACCCGATGATCGTCGAAGGCCAGGTGCACCGCGGGCTGGCCGACGGGATCGGCATCGCCCTGATGCAGTCGATCGCCTTCGACGAGATCGGCAACTGCCTGAGCGGCTCGTTCATGGACTACCTGCTGCCGACGGCGCTGGAGTGCCCGTCGCCGGAGCTGGGGGCGACCGTCACCCCGTCGCCGCACCACCCGGTCGGGGCCAAGGGCATCGGCGAGTCCGCCACCGTCGGCTCGCCCCCCGCGGTGGTGAACTCGGTCGTGGACGCGCTCGCGCCGTTCGGCGTGCTCCACGCGGACATGCCGCTGACCCCGGCCAATGTGTGGGGGGCGATCCAGGCGGCGCGCCCCCGCGCGCCCGGCTAGCCCCCTAGTTCCCCAGGACCAGCCACTTCCCGCCGACGGCGAGGGCGAACAGGGTCCCCCCGATCCAGATCAGCGCCCACAGGTGGCGCGGCGGCATGATGTTCTTGCTGATGGTCTTCGCGTCCTCGGCCTTGGCGCCGTGCGTGACCGCGCTGCGCACCCCGGTGAGCAGCATCAGCCAGGTCAGCAGGTAGGCGACGAATTCCTCCAGGCCCGCGTGCGAGTAGCGCACGACGAGGACGAGCAGCCCGGCCGCGACCGGGACGGAGACGAAGCCGAACGACACCGACAGCGCCGTCAGCAGCACGACCAGCAGCACTATCGCGACCCACAGGACCGCGATGACATGCCCGGTCTCGATGAGCTTGGCGCCGAGCAGGCCGAACGCGCTCGGGCCGAGGTACCCGACGAGGAGGACGAGGAGGGCCCGCAGCCCCCAGCTCTCGATCTTGTGCTTGACGCCCCCGGTGCCGTTCGGGTGGAGCACGAACTCGACCAGCTCGAAGGCGAACAACGCGCCGATCAGGGCGTGCGCGCCCTCGTGGGCCATCACGTCCAGGTGCTCTACCAGCGCGAACAGGACCGGGATCATGACCAGGGCGAAGGCGAGCACACCGACGGCGGCTGCCTCTCCCCCGGAAAGCGGCGTGACGGTGCCCGGCTGGGCGGCGGCCGTCCCCGCAAACGGCGCGTACATACCACGAGCGTGCGCGCTCACCAGGGCCGACGCAATCCCTCGTTGTGATCATTTAACGGGTGGTGACGGTTTTGTCCCGCTCGTAACGGGTTGGCAACAAGCGGCAACTGGTGTGCTCCGGGCCGCGTGACGCGACGTCAGCCATCGGGGACAGACGCACTCCGCCGCGCGCGTGTTTGCCGAAGGAAGGCTAGCGATGACGTACGGGAACTACCGGGTACCGCCAGTGACGGGATGGCCGGACACGCAGTTCGACCTGACCGCCTACAGCCAGCAGCTGAGCTACCCGCTGCTGCTCGCTCCCGGGCGCCCGGGGCGGAGCGTCCGCGTCATGGGCGGGCTGGTGCACGCGGTCCGCGGCATCCGCCGCGCCCGGGCGGAGCCCGGCGGCCGGGCAGCAGCAGCGCAGCCGTAACCTCGGGCCATGGACAGCCCGCCCGGCGACGGGCCGAGTCCCTAGCCCAGCCCCGAGCTAGCCCAGCCCCGAGCTAGCCCAGCCCCGAGCTAGCGCAGCCCCGAGAGCAGCTCGCGAATCTGGTCCGGGGCCAGGCTGGCCGTCCGCGGCACGGTGACCCGGTCGACGATGTCGCCGTAGCGCCGGTTCAGCTCGGCCCCGGCGGCAGCCGGGCTGCCGACCACGGCGAACGCGTTCAGCACGTCGTCGGTGATCAGCTCGCCCATCGCCGCCCAGCGGCCCTCGTCAGGGGTGACCGACAGCGCGTGCAGCTGGTCAGCCAGGTCACCCCAGCCGTGCAGGGCCAGCACCGGCTTGTAGGCGGGGGTACTGCCGTAGAAGGCGATCTGGCGTCGGGTGGCGGTGATCCGCGCCTCGGTGTCCTTGCCGTCGTCAAGCACCACGAACCCGGGGCACGTGACCTGGATGTCCTCCCGCTTCCGCCCGGTCCGGGCGGCCCCCTCGGCCAGCGCCGGCAGCGTCACCTCGCGCAGGTAGCGCTCGGTGGTGAAGCCGTGCACGACCAGACCGTCGCACACCTCCCCGGCGACCCGCGTCATCGCCTCGCCGACCGCGGCCAGGAACACCGGCGGCGGCCCGAAGGAGTGCGGCTGGGGCCGGAACATCGCGGTCATCAGCGTGTGCGAGTAGTACTCGCCGCGTACCTCGAGTGGGGCGCCCTCGTTCCAGGCGGCCCAGATCGCCCGCAGCGCGAGGATGTACTCGCGCATCTGCGGCGCCGGGCGGCCCCAGGGCATCGAGAACCGGCGGGTGATGTGCGCCTTGATCTGGCTGCCGAGGCCGAGGATGAACCGTCCCTGCGACGCCGCCTGCAGGTCGTTGGCGATGTAGGCGGTGTTCATCGGGCTGCGGGCGAAGGCGACGGCGATGGACGTGCCGAGCGTGATCCGCGAGGTCGCGGCGGCGGCGACGGCGAGCGGGAGGAAGGGGTCGTGGGCGACCTCGGCCGTCCAGGCTCCGTCGTAGCCCGCCTCTTCCAGGCGGCGGGCCTCGTCCGGCAGGTCGGCCCAGTCGCCGACCGCCAGCCCGGTGTCGATCTTCACGATGCGGCCTCCTCGTCCATGTCATCCAGCAGGTAGCAGCCGACCCGGATCTCGAACCGGGCCTCGGCGGCCGAGGACACCCCGGCCAGCCAGCGCCGGGTGGCGGCGCCGAACACGTCGTCGGCGATCAGCAGGCGGCGGCGCAGCTCCTCGCTGACCGGCCCGCCGCCCGTCGCGATGTACTCGATGACCGCCATGTGGGTCTGCGAGGTCCGCGCGATGAACGGCGCGTACTCGGGCCGGGTGTCGGTCAGCACCCGGGTCAGCGCCGCGGTCAGCCGCTGGTCACGCTGCTCGGCCCGGAACTCGCGCAGGTAGTGGCGGGTGACCCGGTCCTGCACGGTGACGCCGCGCGGCGGCTCGTTCCGCACCCGCCGCAGCGCGATCTCGTAGCGGGCCTGGGAGATCGCCAGCAGCAGGTAGTCCTTGGACGGGAAGTAGCGGTAGAGGGTGGCGAGCGAGACGGTCGCCCGCTCAGCCAGCTCCTTCATCTGCAGTGCGTCCTCGCCGCCGCTAGCCAGCATCGCCGTCGCGGCCTGGAGAATGCGCTGGTAGCGGTCGTGCTGTGCGGGCGTCGAGGGGCTCGCCGGGATCATCTCGCCTGCCACCTCGCCATCGCCCTCTCGTCCGGATAGTAGGGGTGGACCAAGAATCGCTAGCATACGGGCCTTCTCTTCGCGGGCGGCGGACCTAGCGGTAGGCGGTGGGGAGCGCCTGCGCCATCGGCTCGCCCGCGATGACGACGCCGTCGGCGACCAGGACCTCGATCTCCTCGTCGGTCAGCCCCGCCGTGCGCAGGGTGTCGAAGGAGTGCTCGCCCGTGCCGGGAGAGCGCAGCGGGCCGAACCGCGGGGTCCGGCCGAAGGTGGCCATCCGGCCCGGGGTGACGAACCCGGGTCCGCCCGCGCCCGGCCGGACGTGCACGAACTCGGTCGCCACGAGCCGCGGGTCGCGGACCACGCCGGACACCCGCCGGGCGGGCACGGCCGCGATCTGGGCGCCGTTGAGCAGGTCCGCCGCGGTGTCGCCGGGCAGCCCCGCCAGGGCGTCGGCCAGGGCCGCGGCTGGGTCGGCGGCGAACGCGGCCGGGTCGACCGGCAGCCCCGCCGCCGACAGGGACTCGGCGCTGACCTGGTCCGGGTGCGCCGCCGCGACGCGCACGAAGCCGTCGCTGACCGGGTAGTAGCGGTCGAACGGATCCGTCCCCTGGTAGTCACGGCCGCCGACCGGGGACGGCGTGCGCCCCGCGAAGCGGGTGATCTCACCGGTCTGCAGGTAGGTGGCGGTGCCGGCGAGCGACGCCCAGGCGCGCTGGCCCGGCCCGGACCCGCCGCCGTCGGCCTGGTCGCGGTTGCGCTCGCGGTGCAGCAGCGCCAGCACGGCGCTCAGCGCCAGCATTGCGGCGGTGGTGACGTCGATGATGGCGATGGTGTTGGCGACCGGCTCGGAGTCACCGCCCTGGGCGCTCATCATGCCGCTCATGCCCTGGACGACCATGTCGACCCCGCCGCGGTGACCGATCGGGCCGCCCTCGCCGTAGGCCGACAGGGACACCTCGACGATCCCGGGGTTGAGCTCGGCCAGGGTCTGGTAGTCGATGCCGAGCTTGGCCGACACCCCGGGCCGGGTGGAGTTGATGACCACGTCGCTGACCTGCGCCAGCCGATGGAACGCGGCCACCCCGGCCGGGTCCTGGAGGTTGACCGCCAGGCTGCGCATGCCGCGGTTGAACACGAAGCCGGAGACCCGGAACGGGTCGCCGGCCGGCGGCTCGACCTTGATCACCTCGGCCCCGAGCTCGGACAGCAGCGCGCCCGAGTAGGGGCCGGCCACGAAGGTGCCCATGTCGAGCACCCGGATGCCGCTCAGCGGCCCCTCGCTGACCGGGGGCAGCCCGGGCGGCGGGGCCTTGGGCGCGCGCGGCGCGACCGACTCCTGGTGCTGGCCCAGGGCGGGGGCGGGGCCGTGCACACGCCCGGGGGTGCCGGTGAGGTTGACCGGCACGCCCGGCATGACCACGTGGCCGCGCTCGGGGTCGTCGGTCTCGGCCCGCATCCCGATCGCCTTGACCTGGTCGTGGTCGAGCCAGACGTCACGGTCGTCGAGCGGCCCGCACGGGATGCCAAGGCTGGTCATGATCTCCAGCCACTCGTCCCGGTCCCTGGTCTTGAACGCGTTCGAGGTCTGCTCGTGCGCCCACAGGATGTTGTCCGGCCGGATCAGGTTCTGCACCCGCCCGCCCATACGCTCCTCGGCCAGCATTCCGGACAGGCCGAGGACGCCGAGCAGCATCGTCTCGAACTTGGCGCCGAGGGCGCCTGAGGCGAGCCACTTGCCGTCCTTGGCGATGAAGCGGGTGTAGGTGGGGTGGCGGCCGCCCGGGCCGATGCCGGTCGGCGGGTCCGGCAGCGCCGGGTCGATGCTGTAGGAGCCGATGTTGGCCTCCATCACCGCCTGCGCCCCGGACACGGTGACCAGCTGGCCGAAGCCGGAGCGCTCGCGCTCCAGCAGCGCCGCCACCGCGCAGACGGTGGCCCAGACGCCGTGGACCTGGAGCAGGAACCGGGCGACGGATTCGACCGGTCCCCCGTCGTGGGAGGACTGCCGCCAGGCGACGCCGAGCGCCGCCGCGAGCAGCCCGTGCGACTCACTCCCGCCGTACCAGGGGGCGTCGCCCGCGTAGGCCGGGGTCTCCACCAGCACCAGGCGGGGGTGGTCGCGCAGCAGCCGCCAGCGGTCGAGGCCGTAACGGGTGAGCAGGGCCGGGTCGGACACCAGGCACACGTCGGCCCCGGCGATCAGCTCGGCCACCCAGCGGCGGCGGGCGGGGTCGCCTGGATCGGCGACCACGCCCTTCTTGCCGCGGTTCCAGGCGGGGAAGCCGGGCTCCGACCGGGCGGGGTCGCCCTCGGGCGGCTCCACCTTGATGACCTCGGCCCCGAAGTCGGCCATGAACATGCCGACGACCGGGCCGGCGATCCCCTGGCTAAGGTCGACTACCTGAATGCCTTCGAGCACGTCCATGACAAGCCTCGTCCCGCGGGTGATTCAGTTGGTGCTGAGCTGGCTGGCGAACAGGCTCCGGGGCAGGCCGTTGGCGGCCGGGCGGAAGCTGCTCTCGAGGGCGCTCGCGAGCCGGCTGTACTCCCACGGCTCGGGCGCGCTGATCTGGCGGATGATCTGCGGGTTCTCGTACAGCCCGACCTCATACCCCGAGGAGGACACGACCCGGCCAGTCAGCCAGTCCGAGGCCTCGCTCGCCATGTACAGGGCGACCGGGGCAATGTTGTCGGGCGACATCCGCCGGTCCTCCTCGGCCGGGCGCTCCTCGCGGACCACGCGCTTGTCCGAGGGGACGGTGGCGGTCAGCCGGGTGGAAGCGCCGGGCGCGATCGCGTTGGCGGTGACGCCGTACCGGGCCAGGCCCTGGGCCAGGGAGTAGGTCAGGCCGACGATGCCCATCTTGGCCGCCGCGTAGTTGGGCTGGCCGGGCGAGCCGTCGAGGCCGGAGACCGAGGTGAAGTTGATGACCCGGTAGTGGCCTTGGGGGTTGCGCTGCTCGCGCCAGTAGGCCGAGGCCGGCCGCACGGTGGAGTAGTGGCCCTTCAGGTGCACCCGGATGACGGCGTCCCAGTCCGCCTCGACCAGGTTGAAGATCATCCGGTCGCGCAGGATGCCGGCCACGTTGACGACGATGTCGAGCTTGCCGAACTGCTCGACGGCCGTCTTGACCAGCCGCTCGCCGGTGGCGACATCAGCGATGTCGCCGCCGTCGGAGACAGCACTGCCGCCCTTCGCGGTGATCTCGTCCGCGATCTCCTTGGCCGGCCCGCCGTCGCTGCCCGAGCCGTCGGGGGCGCCGCCCAGGTCGTTGATGACCAGCGACGCGCCCTGCTCCGCGAACAGCCGGCTGATCGACGCGCCGATGCCGCGCGCGCCCCCGGTGATGATGGCTACCCGTCCGTCGATTACGCCCATGCGTCTATTCCTCTTTCCCTGTGAGTCAGCCTGTGAGTCAGCCTGTGAGTCAGTCAGCTGGTGTAGGTCACGCGGCCGCGGTCGAGGACCGTCGCCCCGTTGCTGGTGGTGCGGAAGTAGGCCGTGCCGCCGCCGTCGTTCCAGATGGAGATCGTGAGCTCGTCGCCCGGCATCACCGGCCGGGTGAACCGGCCCTCCATCGAGGTGAAGCGGGCCGGCTCGGACCCGCAGACGGCGTGCAGCAGCGCCCGGCCGGTGAAGCCGTAGGTGCACATGCCGTGCAGGATCGGCTTCGGGAAGCCCCCCCGGGCGGCGAACTTCGGGTCGGAATGCAGCGGGTTGCGGTCGCCGGTGAGCCGGTACAGCAGCGCCTGGTCACCCCGGGTGCGGTAGACGACCTGCTCGTCGGGCTTGCCCTCGGGCATCTCCCAGTCGGCGTCCGGCCCGCGGTCACCGCCGAAGCCGCCCTCCCCGCGGATGAAGATCGACCCGCGGGTGGTCACCAGCGGTTCGCCGGTGGCCGCGTCCACCGCGGTCGACTCGGTGACCACGAGCGCGGCCTTGCCCTTGTCGTACATGCCGGTGACCTTGGAGACCGAACGGGAGGTGCCCTCCGTCGGCAGCGGCCGGTGGAGCGTGAACGACTGCTCGGCGTGCACGAAGGCGGCCGGGTCGAAGTCGCCGAGCTTGCGCCCACCGCCCCCGCCGCTGATCATGTTGCCGAACGTGGGCAGCACCTTGGTCGTGACGTCGATCGAGTTCTCGGTGGTGAACTCGAGCTCCGCCAGCGCGTCCTGCGCCCCGGCACCGACCCCGAGCGCGTACAGCAGCACGTCCGAGGTGGTCCAGGTGCGCTCGGCGGGCTCGCTTTCGGTGCCGATGAGGTCGAAGTTGAGTGACATCAGTGTCCGTCCCTTCGTTAGGGCTGCGTCGTCTAGGGCTGGCGGTTGGACAGCACCAGGCTGCCGGCCGCCCAGAAGAACCCGCCCACGCCCTGCACGAAGCTGGTCGTCAGGTCGGGGACCTGGACCACCGCCTCGCCGCGGAGCTGGCGGACCGCCTCCTGGATCGCGAACATGCCGTACATGCCGGTGTGGGTGTAGGACAGGCCGCCACCGTTGGTGTTCATCGGCAGGCTGCCGCCGGGGCGGGTGTGCCCGTCGGCGATGAACGCGCCCGACTCGCCCTTGCCGACGAAGCCGCAGTCCTCCAGCATGTACAGCGGGAGGTGGGCGAACGCGTCGTAGCCCATGAAGTGACCGATGTCGGCGTGGCTGACCCCGGCCGTGGCGAACGCCTCGGCGCTGGCCCGGCGGAAGCCGGCGAACGAGCCCGGGTCCTCCATCTGCGACGTCAGCGGCGCCTCGCTGCTCTCACCGGAGCCGAGCAGGTAGACCGCGTGCTGCCCGCCGGGCAGGTCCTTCGCGCGCTCGGCGCTGACCAGCACCAGCGCACCGCCGCCGTCGGTCACCACGCAGCACATCTCGCGGGTGAACGGGTAGGCGATCGGGGGGCTCTCCAGCACCTGCTCGACCGTCGTCGGCTTGCGGCGGAACGCCCGCGGGTTGGGCGCGGCCCACTCGCGCTGCGCCACCACCACCTCGGCCAGGTCGGTGCGGTCCATGCCCCGTTCGTGCAGGAAGCGCAGCACCGGCAAGGTGAACGTGGCGTACGGGGCGAGCGCGCCGAACGGCGCCTCGAACTGGCCCGAGGCCGACGACGGGTTCTGCCGGTAGGGGCCGACGCCGACCCGGGACCGGCCCGACTCGCCGTGCGTGATCAGCACGACGTCCGCCTCGCCGGCCGAGATGGCGGCGGCCGCGTGACGCACGTGCAGCATGAAGCTGCAGCCGCCGACCATGGTCCCGTCCAGCCAGCGCGGCGTGATGCCCAGGTGGTGCGAGACCTCCAGCGGCAGCGGGCCGGCCGTCGCCACCCCGTCCACGTCGGCCGCGGTCAGCCCGGCGTCGGCCAGGGCAAGCAGGGCCGACTCGGCGTGCAGGTTGATCATCGAGGTGCTGGGCAGCACCCCGACCTCGCGGGTCTCGCTGGCGCCGACGATCGCGATGTTCCCGCCGTGCATGCTGGCCGTCGTCATGACGCCGCTCCCGTCATCCGGAACACCGGCAGCGCCTGATCGCCGCGCGGCTCAAACTCGACCTGAACCCGGCCGTCGAGCGGCAGGTTCTCCGGCTCGGGCGCCGCACCGACGATGTTGGTCAGCATCCGCGGCCCCTCGTCCAGTTCGACGATGGCGATGACTTGCGGCTGGTCGGCCTCGGCGGGCGGCAGCGGCCGGTAGTTGATGATGTAGGAGATCAGCTTGCCCCCGCCGGACACGGTCCGCCAGGTCACATCGGCCGACTGGCAGTACCGGCAGAACGGCCGGGGATAGAAGTAGTACCTGCCGCAGTTGTTGCACTGCTGCACCCGCAGCTCGCCCGCCAGCGTCCCGGCCCAGAAGGGCTCGGTGTCGGGCGTCGGCGCGGGCACGGTGCCGCCTGCCATGCGTCCTCCTCGATTGACGTCGTTTTCCAGAACACATTCTGTTTAACACGGCACCGGGGCCGGGTCAATGACCAGTCCGGTCACATTCTCGATCCTCATTTTCCGCAGCTCACGGCATGCTCATCGAGTCGGTGTTCGAATTCGGTGAGCATGCCGTGGCGCGCGTGAATCAAGAACGTCGTTCTGCTGACGACCGGGTAATCAGGTCGGGTCGAGCGTCGGCTCGCCGTCGACCGCCTGGGTGACCCCCACCGGAGCCTCCCCGTGCTCGATGCGGGCCGCGGCCGAGCGCTCGAGCAGTGCCTTGCGCGCGGTCGACGTCCGGTAGTACCCGCCGAGCCCGTACATGCACAGCGGGATAAAGGCCAGCATCATCACGATGCAGCAGATGAACCAGATCCGCCAGCCGCTCGCGGTGGCGACCGGCGAGCCGATGATGTGCGGGATCAGCAGGCCGCCGATCACCGACGAGAAGCGGTTGAAGACACCGAAGATGGCGAACGCGGTGCCGACCAGGGCCGGGTTGATGCGCTCGGCGTCCTCGCTGTAGGCGGCGTACCAGGGCGAGAACCCGCCGCCCATGCCGATCGCCCAGAAGATCAGCGGGATCGCCAGCCGCGGGTAGCTCGGGTTGCTGGCCGTCATGATGAAGATGATCGCGACCACCACGATGAGCGCGCCCGCGATCATGACCGGCTTGCGCACCAGCAGCCAGTCGGAGATCAGCCCGAAGCCGACCAGCGCCAGGCAGTTGAACGCCCAGTACAAGGTGGCGAGGTCGTTGGCCTTCGACAGCGAGAAGTGCTGCACCTCCACGTTGTAGAGGGTCAGGAAGCCCGACGCGGTGACAAAGATGACCAGGTAGAACGTCATCGCAAGGTTGGCCGAGATGGTGTGCGGGGTGATCACCTGGCGCCACTTGGCCCACCCGGCGCTGGCGGCGGCGATCACCTTCTCGTCGTCGCGGTCGGTGGTCACCTGTTCCAGCACCTGTTCGTCCGCCCGGCGGGCGACCACCTGCCCGCGCAGGTGCGGTGGCAGCTCCCGCAGCAGGAACAGCAGCACCACGAAGGTGACCAGGCAGGAGGCGCCGACCAGGTGCAGCATGACCCGCCAGTCGGTCGTGTGGGCCAGCAGCCGGGCCGCGAAGAAGCTGATCAGCAGGGCGCTGGCGCCGGTGCCGAGGGTGTTGACGCCCATCGCGGTGGCGCGGCCGGTCTGCGGGGTGAAGTCGCGCATCAGGGTGGGCGTGCCCACCAGGGCGATGCCGTCGGCGAAGCCCATGATGCAGTACCAGAGCGCGAACTCCCACTTGGTGTGCGCGCTCGGCACCCCGAAGTAGGCGATCAGCCCGGCCACCAGGGCCCCGAAGACGATGAGGTTGGCCCGGCCGATCCGGTCGGTCAGCGAGCTGAAGTAGGCCGTGGTCGCGCCGACGAGGCCCGCGACAACCAGCAAGTACGAGTAGAAGTCGGTCGACATGCCGGTCTGCGGCAGCAGCAACGGCGAAATCGAGCCGATGACGAGCCCGAGCGAAGTCAGGCAGATACCACCAGCGGTCACGAGGAAAAGCAGCCCCCACCGCAGGGGGCCTTTGGGGTAGGCGGACAGTTCCCGCCGCCACAACCATGACACTGGGTTGCGCTGGGTCATTGCATGCTCCTGAAGGTTGCCCTGCTTTGGCACATGCTGACATCCGGTTCTGGTTTTTGGCAATACTGAGTTTCCGGAAGATTACGACAGGAAAATTGGGCCCCCGGCGAGCTGGACATACCGTCGATCATGCGAGACAGTGGCGGATTCACCGTCGACCAGAACAGGTACTGTTTTTGTTAGCGGAGGGGCTCAGGTGGCCGCGCCAGCGGTCTGCCGCCAGCCTGGCTGCCGACGGCCGGGGTGACTCACCGTACGGATCAGAGACCGCACGTAACCATCCGGGTACCGAGCGCGCTCGCCGCGCTCTCCCGCAGGGGCTGACCGCCCCTTCCGCTCGCGTCACCGTTGACACCCGCACCAGGCTGTGGTTCGCTCAAACGCGAGATAATCATAACCGATTTCAGTTCTTGCGGAAGTCCCACAGACCCCACAGAACTGCGGTTGAGCAGGGAACGGACCGGCATGAGCGAGCAATCCGTAACTGATTTCCGTAACCGGGCGCGGGCGTGGCTAGCGGAGAACGCGCCGCGTCAGGCGGGCGACGACGACGAGCTGAGCGCGGGCGGCGTCGACATCCCGGCCCAGAAGGCGTTCCAGGCCAAACTCTACGAGGCCGGCTTCGCGGGCATCACCTGGCCCAAGGAGTACGGCGGCCAGGGGCTGACCAACGCCGAGCAGATCGCGTTCAGCAGCGAGGCGCGCAACTACTCCCTCCCGACCGGGGCGTTCGTGATCGGGCTGGGCATGCCCGGGCCGACCATCCTCGAGCTCGGCACCGAGGAGCAGAAGAAGCGCTACCTGCCCAAGATGCTGAGCGGCGAAGAGATCTGGTGCCAGCTCTTCTCCGAGCCCAGCGGCGGGTCCGACGTAGCCGCGCTCATCACCACCGCCGTCCGCGACGGCGACGAGTGGGTCCTGAACGGTCAGAAGGTGTGGACCTCGGGCGCCCAGCACAGTGACTACGGCGCGGTCATCGCGCGGACTGACGCCACCGTGCCCAAGCACAACGGCATCACGATGTTCATCATCGACATGCACTCCCCCGGCGTGACGGTGCGCCCACTGAAGGTGGCCACCGGCGCGTCGCCCTTCAACGAGGTCTTCTTCGACAACGTGCGGCTGCCGGCCGACTCCGTCATCGGGTCGGTCAACGACGGCTGGCGCGCGGCGGTGGTCATGCTGCGCAACGAACGGGTGACGATCGGCACCGCGGCCGCGCCGCGGACCAGCCCGCTGTCGTACGACTCGCTCAGTGCCCTGGCCGGCAAGCTCGGGACCGGGGCCGACCCCGGGCTCGGCCGGAAGCTGGCCGAGCTGTACGCCCGGGAGCGGTCGGTCCAGCTGTTCGGTCAGCTGCTGCGCGAAGACGCGCTGGCCGGGCGTGACCCGGGCCCGCGCGGCTCGTACGCCAAGCTGGCCGGCGCCGAGCTGAGCCTCTACGCGGGCGGGGTGGCGGCCGAGGTGCTCGGGCCGGCCGCGGCCGGCTCGGACCGGGCCGACGTGCGCGACGTACTCACCGCGATCATCGCGTCCCCGGCCGGCTCGATCGCCGGCGGTACCAACGAGATCCAGCGCAACATCATCGGCGAGCGCGTACACGGCCTGCCCAAGGACCCGGGTGTCGACCGCGGCATCCCGTTCAACCAGCTGCGCGTGGGCACCCTGCGGAAGGATTGAGGAGACCTTCGATGGCGCTGATACTGAGCGAAGACGAGAAGCAGTTCCAGGACTCGGTGCGCCTGCTGGTAGCCGAGCGCAGCCCGTTGTCCAAGCTGCGCGAGCTGATGAGCTCGGGGCAGCCGTATGACCCGGACACGTGGAAGCAGCTGTCCGCCCTCGGCCTGACTGGCCTGGTCATCCCGGCCGAGCACGGCGGGGCCGAGGCGGGCTACGGGTTCCTCACGGTCGCGCTGACCGAGCTCGGGCACGGGCTGGTCTCCTCCCCGCTGCTGGCGGGCACGCTGGCGGCCGCCGCCCTGGGGAAGCTGGGCGACGCCGAGGCGTCCGCCCGGCTGCTGCCGGGCATCGCCAGCGGCGAGCGGATCGTGACCCTCGCCCTCGGCGCGGGCAGCGCCACCGCCGACGGCGACGCGCTGACCGGCGACCTGTCGCCGGTGCTGAACGCCGCCCAGGCCGAGGTGCTGCTGGTGCCGGTGGCCGACGGCGCCGGGACGGTGCTGTTCGAGGTGGCCGCGGACGCCCCCGGCGTCACCGTCACCCCGCTGACGAGCCTCGACCACAGCCGCAGCCTGGCGCGGGTGCAGCTGGCGGGGGCGGCCGGGCGGCGGCTGAGCGGCGACGCGGCGGCGGCGCTGGACTTCACGGCCGACGTCGCCAACCTGGCCATCGCGGCCGAGCAGATCGGCGGGATGGCGGCCGCCCTGGAGATGACCACCGAATACGCCAAGATCCGGCTCGCCTTCGGCCAGCCGATCGGCGCCTACCAGGGCGTCAAGCACCGGCTGGCGGAGCTGTGGCTGTCGTGGGAGCTCGCTCACGCGGCGCTGCGGGACGCCGCCCGGGCCGCCGACGAGCAGCCGGAGGAGTTCGGGCGGGCGGCGTCGGCCGCGCGGATCGCGGTCTCCGGCAGCTACGTCGAAGCGGCGGTGGCGACGGTCCAGCTGCACGGCGGCATCGGATTCACCTGGGAGCACGACGCGCACCTGTACCAGAAGAACGCGATCTCCCAGCACGCCCTGCTGAGCACGGCCGACGAGCGCCTCGACCGGCTGACCGCCCAGCTCGCGGCGGCCTGACCGCGCACCCCGGGAGGGCCGGGGCGTGCGCCCCGGCCCGCCTGCGGCTCGGGCCTTAGCCCGGCCGGGCGCCAGCCCGGCCGGGCTTCCGCGTGCCTGACCGGGCCTGGCCAGGGCTGGCCTGGTCTCAGCTGGCCTGGTCTCAGCTGGCCTGGGTGAGGGCGACGTCGGAGACCACCCGCTCGCGCTCGGCGTCGATCACGTCGTCGGGGAGCGCGAGCAGGCGGCAGCCGATCTCGATCTGGGCCTCGACGTCGGCCACCGAGTAACTGCCCGCCAGCCAGCGGCGGGTCGCCGCCGCGAACAGGTCCATGACGATCGTCAGCACTCGTTCCTGCTGCTCCGACAGGTGCCCCCCGGGCGCGGCGGCCATCCCCACCACCTGCAGGTGGGCCTGCTCGGCGGCCTCGATGATGGCGCTGTGGCTGCGCCCGCCGCCGGTCAGGGCGGACACCAGGGCCGCGGTCAGCCGCTGGTTGCGCTGCTGCGCGCGGAATTCCCGCCGCAGGTGGGAGGCGACACGCTCGACGACCGTGCCCTCCGGCGGCGGCCGCTCGGCCATCCGCACCGCGGCATACCGATAGCGGGACAGCGTCACCGCCAGCAGCACGTAGTCCTTGGACGGGAAGTAGCGGTAAAGCGTCGCCAGGGAGACCCCGGCCCGCTGCGCCAGGTCCTTCATCTGCACGGCCTCCTGACCGCCCTCGGACAAGATCTCGGTCGCGGCGGCGATCACCCGGTCGTACCGGGCCCGCTGCGCCGGGGTCTCCGGAACGGCCGGCAGATTCTCCTGGGTCACGTCAGCTAATTTAGCCGAGCCAGCGGGCGGGCCTTCGCCTTGGACACGCGGGTCCCGCGCGTCCTGGCCGTTCCCGTTCGCCGCAGTCCGCCACCGCGCGGCGATGGCGGCGGCGTCGTCCTGCCCGCGGGCCGGCGGCTGGGCCGGGGGACCGGACGGCGTGGCCGAGAAGCGCGGGGCCGGCGCGGCCTGCATCACCCCGTCCCGTTCGACGAGGGTGCCGCGCGCCGCCAGCTGCGGGTGGCCGGCCGCCTCGCGCAGCGTCAGCACGGGGGCGACGCAGGCGTCCGACCCAGCGAACACCTTGGTCCACTCCTCCTGCGTGCGGGTGGCGAAGGCGGCCGCGATGCGGCCCCGCAGCGCGGGCCAGCCGGCCCGGTCCTGCTGGGCGGACAGGTCCTCCTCCAGCCCCAGCAGGTGCACGAACGCGGCGTAGAACTGCGGCTCGATCGCGCCCACGGCCATGTGGCGGCCGTCGGCGGTGGCGTACACGGAGTAGTACGGCGCTCCCCCGTCGAGCACGTTGACGCCCCGTTCGTCGGCCCAGCCGCCGCCGGCCAGCGCGCTGTGCGCCATCGACAGCAGGCTGGCGGTGCCGTCGACGATCGCCGCGTCCACGACCTGGCCCGGGGCGCCCGCGCGGACCGCCAGCAGCGCCGCCAGCACCCCGATGACCAGGTAGGTACCGCCACCGCCGAAGTCGCCGAGCAGGTTCAGCGGAATCTGCGGCGGGCCGCCGGCCTCCCCGATCGCGTGCAGCGCCCCGGTCAGCGCGATGTAGGCGATGTCGTGCCCGGCCGTCTGCGCCAGCGGGCCCTCCTGCCCCCAGCCGGTCATCCGCCCGTAGACCAGGGCCGGGTTGCGGGCCAGGCAGTCGGCCGGCCCGAGGCCGAGCCGCTCGGCGACCCCGGGCCGGTAGCCCTCGATCAGTGCGTCGGCCCCGGCGACGAGGTCGAGCACGGCCGCGACCGCGTCCGGCTGCTTGAGGTCGAGGACGACCGACTTCTTGCCCCGGCCGAGCACGTCGAACTTCTCCGCGCGGGGCGGACCGCCGGCCACGGGGCGGTCGACCCGGACCACCTCGGCTCCGAGGTCGGCCAGGATCATCCCGGCGAACGGCCCCGGGCCGATCCCAGACAGCTCCACGACACGGAAACCAGACAGCGGACCCATGGGCGAGCCCTCCGATCATCTGAAACGCGTTCAGCCAGCAATACCGGACATTTGCCTTAACTGAGCTGCATCTACGCGAGGCGGGGCGAAAGAAATCTGAAATTGATTATGTTCGCGCGGCAAACGGTCGTCAACGTCCATCTGGCGCCGTGTCAGCGTCCCGCTCCCCCGCCTCGACGTGCAGCAGCACGTGCAAGACGTCAAGCCGCTCCCGCCGGAAGCCCCGGTCGAGCTCAGCCCAGCAGTCCTCGCGCAGCACGCTCTGCACCGCGATGAGGTGCTGGCTGCTGCGCTCAGCTCGCGGCCGGCTGGCTCCCCGGCCGGGCCAGCAGGACGCGGGCGATCAGCGCCGCTATCGGCAGGAGCAGGACGAGGAGCACCATCGGGAGCGCGTCTTTCGGGCCGCCCGCGCCTGCCAGCGGCGCGATGATGGCGGCCATGCCGAACTGGAAGGAGCCGAGGACTGCCGCCGCCGAGCCGGCCGCCTGCGGGTAGCGCTGCATGGCGAGCGCGGCCGAGTTCGGGCCGACGAAGCCGAAGCCGAACATGACCACCCACAGCGCCGGGATCACCCCCGCCAGCCCGGCCGCGTGGCTGACGACCACGGTGAACAGCACCGCGCCGCCGACGATCATGGTCGCCAGCCCGGCCGTCAGCAGCGGGCCGGCCCCGACCCGGGCCGCCAGGCGGCCGCTGACCTGGGCCCCGATGATCATGCCGAACGCGTTGAGGGCAAAGACCAGGCCGTACCAGAGCGCGGACAGCCCGTAGACGTTCTGCAGCACGAACGAGGACCCGGAGATGTAGGCGAACGTGCCGCCCATGCCCAGCCCGCAGGCCAGCACGCAGCCGATGAAGACGCGGTCCCGGGAGACCGCGGCCATCGTGCGCAGGGTCGACCAGATCGTGCCCGACTGCCGGTTCTGCGCGGTCAGCGTCTCCGGTATCCGCCACCAGGCCGACACCATCAGGACGGCGCCGCAGCCGGCCAGCACCACGAACACGCCGCGCCAGCTGGTGAACGACAGGATCCAGCTGCCGATCTGCGGCGCGACCACCGGGCCGACCCCGGTGGCGAGCATCAGCGTGGCGAAGAAGCGGGCCAGGGCCGCCCGAGTGCAGGTCGCGGACGATCGAGCGGGCCATCACGATGCCCGCGGCACCGCCGAAGCCCTGGATGAGGCGGAAACCGGTCAGCGCGTAGATGTTCGGGGCGAGCGCGCAGGCCAGGGAGGACACGGTGAAGGCGGCCAGTCCGGCCAGCAGCGGCGCCCGGCGGCCGACGCGGTCGCTGACGGGGCCAAGGACGAGCTGGCCGAGCGCCATCCCGATGAGGCACGCGGTCAGGGTGAGCTGCACCGCCGACGCGCTCGCGTGCAGCTGCCGGTTGATATCGGGCAGGGCCGGCAGGTACATGTCGATGCACAGCGGCCCGAAGATCGACATGGTGCCGATCAGCGCCACCCGGCGCCACCCGGTGGGCATGTTCCGGACCCGGCCCGGCCGCGGGGGACGGCCGGTCCCGGGGTCGGCGTCCAGGTCCTGGGCCACTTCGAGGGCCAGCGCCAGGTCCTGGGCCGGCGAGCCGGACAGCGGGTCCTCGATCGGCGGCACGGTGGGCGCCGGGGAAGCGCAGCCACCACGAGGGGCAGCGCCGTCTCCGCGGTCGGTTCCTGAGGCTGAGGGGCCGAACCCGTCCACGCTCGTCAGAACTCACTCCAAGCACACGTCATCGAGGCACTCCCCGCTCATCCGATGCCACGAGGTGCGTGATCGGGGCCCAACCGGCCAGTCGGTTAGCTTTATGGTCGACCGGAACGGGGCTCCCGTCAAGTCCAGGGGCAGAGCGCGGCTACCGCGGGGGCGCGCCGGCCGCCCGGATGAGCTCGGCGTAGCGGCGGCCGCTGTCCTTGACGGTCCGCCGTTGCGTCGCGTAGTCGACGTGGACGATGCCGAACCGCGGCGCGTAGCCCTCCGCCCACTCGAAGTTGTCCAGCAGGGACCACGCGAAGTACCCGGCCAGCGGCGCGCCCTGGCGGGCCGCCCGGCCGCACGCGGCCACGTGCTCGTCGAGGTAGCGCACCCGGTCCTGGTCATGGACCTGCCCGTCGGGGGCGACGGAGTCCGGCCAGGCCGAGCCGTTCTCGGTCACGTAGAGCCGTCCGGCGCCGTAGTCCCGGCTGAGCCGGAGCAGGATCTGCTCGAGCCCGGCGGCTCGTACCTCCCAGCCGAGCATCGTCTGCCGCGCGCCGGGCCGCGTCCGCACCACCCGGATATGCGGCACCGGGGCGGCCGGGTCGGCGGCGACGAAGCTGGGCGAGTAGTAGTTCACGCCGAGCCAGTCGAGCGGGGCGGCGATGACCGCCGCGTCGCCCGGCCGCTCCGGCAGGTCCACCCCGTAGACGGCGCGCATGTCGGCCGGGAAGCCGCGCCCGTGCAACGGGTCGAGCCACCAGCGGTTGGCGTGGCCGTCGTACCGCACGGCGGCCGCCGCGTCGGCGTCCGACCCGGTGGCGGGCTCGCACACGGTGTGCGCGTTGACCACGCCGACCCGGGTCCCGGGCGCCGCCGCCCGGATGGCCGCGGTGCCCAGGCCGTGGGCCAGCAGCAGGTGGTAGGAGGCGTGCACGGCGGCCCGCGGGTCGGTGATGCCCGGCGCATGCACCCCCTGCAGGTACCCGAGCCAGGCGGAGACCCGCGGCTCGTTCAGGGTGGCCCAGTCGCCGACGCGGTCGCCGAGCGACCCGGCGACCGCAGCGGCGTACTCGGCGAAGCGCTCAGCGGTCGCGCGGGCCGCCCATCCGCCCTGATCCTGCAGCGCCTGCGGCAGGTCCCAGTGGTACAGCGTCGGGAACGGGGCGATGCCCGCCTCGAGCAGGCCGTCGACCAGCCGGTCGTAGTAGGCCAGCCCGGCCGGGTTGACCGCCCCGGTGCCGTCGGGGAAGACCCGCGGCCAGGCGACCGAGAAGCGGTAGGCGGTCACGCCGAGGGACCGCATGAGGGCGATGTCCTCGCGCCAGCGGTGGTAGTGGTCGCAGGCAATATCGCCGGTGGCGCCGCCGGCGATCCGGCCCGGCGTGTGCGTGAACGTGTCCCAGATCGACGGGCCACGGCCGTCTTCGGCGACCGCGCCCTCGATCTGGTAGGACGCGGTGGCGGTGCCCCAGGCGAACCCGGGCGGCACCCAGTCGAAGTCCTCCACGGCTGCTCCTCGCTTCCTCGGTCTGGGGGAACTGTCAGGTACGGAAGAACGACGCGGGCGGGATGGTGCCCGCCAGGCAGTCGGCCACCCGCCCGGTGACCGCGGCGCCACCCTCGGCGATGGCGTCGAGCGCCGACCCGGCCACCGGCGGCAGGGTCGCGGGGCGCAGTTCCGCCTCCGGCAGCAGCCGCGGCAGGTGAGCCCCCAGCGCGGCCGCGACCGGGGAGTCGCGCTCGGTCAGCACCGACCCGGACATCACCACCGGGACGTTGCCGCCCCCGTGGCGCAGCCCGACCTGGCGGGCGGCGATCTCGGCGTACAGCGCGAAGCGGCGGCCCTGCTCGTCCACGATGCCCGCGGCGACCGGGTCGCCGCGCCGGGCGGTGTCGGTGACCACCCGGGCCGCCCGGACCTTCTCCGGTATCCCGGCCGGCTGACGACGGCGGGTGAACCACTGGTTGAGCTCGGCCAGGTCCGTCATCCGGTAGAAGTCCAGCAGCGCCGCGGCGAGGGCGGTTCCCGGGGCCGCCCCCAGGTGGGCCAGGTAGACCGCCTTGAGTGCCTCGGAGACCAGGCCGAGGGCTCCCATCGCATGCTGGCCCCACCAGCCCATGTCCCAGGTCGTGCCGTCGCGGCCGCGCGCGGCGATAGCCGCCGACGTGCCCGCGTTGACCGCGACGCCGACGCCGGACGGCTCGCCGCTGCGGATCGCGGCGTACCCGTCGTTGAGGATCGACCGGGTCAGCCCGGGCCACTCCCTGCTCAGCACGTCGTCCCAGTATCGCTGGTCCTCCGGCCAGTCCACGCCGGCCAGCCGGAACGCGGCCGCGGCCACGTCCGGGCGGCCGGCGCCGGCGTCGGCCAGCGCGGCGTCGGCCGCCCGGAGCACCTCACGGACCGCGGCCTCCTCGCCCGCGGCGCCGTAGATGTCGCCGCAGCCTGACCGGGCCGCCCCCACGACCCGGCCCGAGCCGAGGCACGCGAGCACCGCGGTCTTGCTGTTGCCGGCGTCGATGCCGAGGTAAATCACGAGCGCGAGGGCCGGCGGGACGGGCCAACCCGCAGCAGGCGCTCCGGCAGCCACTGGCGCTGGGCCACCGCCATCTCGTCGTACAGCGCCTCGGCCACGGTCAGCGACGGGACGAGCGGGTGGGCGACCATCGCCCGGACCGCGTCCTCGCGGGTGCCGTCCCAGCCCGCCTTCGCCGCGAGCAGCTGGTACTCGGCCAGCTGCTGAGTGATGCCGAGCACCGAGGTGGGCAGCGGCCGCTGCGGCTCGGGGTGAAAGCCCTTGGCGTCGACCGTGCCCCACAGCTCGACCACGACGTTCTCGTCG
This sequence comes from uncultured Actinomycetota bacterium, assembly GCA_963795335.1. GTDB lineage: Bacteria > Actinomycetota > Actinomycetes > Streptosporangiales > Streptosporangiaceae > Trebonia. The sequence goes on along the minus strand of CAWCHI010000016.1, from coordinate 20,209 downwards.
AAGCCGGGCACGATCCCGCCGGCGTTGGGGATGTTGAACGGCAGCCGGGCCCCGGTGTCGTTGTAGAACGCGCTCATCGCGTCGATGGCCAGCTCGAGCTCGTGGATGCCGCCGCGCGAGCGGCGCGGGTCCAGCTGCGGGGTGGCGCTGTCGGCCTGCTCGGTGTAGTGCGACCAGTAACCGCCGAGCGAGCTGGTGATCACCTCCGAGCGGGTCTGCCGGGCGAGCTGGAGCTCGCGCAGCAGCTCGTCGCGGAAGTAGTAGTAGTTGAAGTAGTCGGAGGGGATGGAGCCGACCGCGACCGCCAGGTGCAGCGCCCGGTAACCGTTGAGGTCGGTCAGCGGCGGGGCGTCACGCAGCTCTTCCCAGCGCTCGCGGAGCACCTCGATGGCGTCCCGCCCGTCGTAGGTCGCCTGGTTGGACCAGACGTTGTGGTTCACGCCGGTCATGTTCGCATCCAGCTTGGCCGGGTCGAGGCCGGCCGCCTTGGCGACGACCGGCGGGAAGACGATCGGGCCCTCGCAGAAGGAGACGACCGGGATGCCGGTGTTGTCCGCCACCGCCTGGGAGACGATGTTGACCGGGTTGGTGTAGTTGAACACCCGCGCCCGCGGCGCGACCTCGGCCAGGGTGGCGCACAGCTCCCGCATGACCTGCGCGGACCGCAGCGACATCATCAGGCCGCCCGGGCCCTGCGTCTCCTGCCCGATCACCCCGTACTTGAGCGGGATGCGCTCGTCGAGCGCACGCGCCTCGAATCCGCCCGGCCGGAAGCTGGACAGCACCCCGTCGACGTCGGCCAGACCGCGGCGCAGGTCGGTGGTGGCGGTGACGGTGATGTCGAGCCCAGCCGCGCGCGCCATCTGGGCCGCTAGCCGGCGGGTGATCTCCAGGTGGTCGGGGTCGAGGTCGATCAGGACGAACTCCGAGCCGTCGAACTCGGCTCCGTGGTGGATGAAGGACGCCATGGTGCCGGGGGCCCTGGAGGAGCCGCCGCCCAGGTAGGCAATCTTTACGCGAGCCATTGTGTCTCCCTTTAATTGTTGACGGTCTCGGCCGGGCGGTGGCCGTTCAGTTCGGTGGCAGCGGCCCGGTCCACGAACAGCAGCGGGTTCGCGCAGTCCGCGAGGATCGTGGCGGGCCACTCGGCCTGGTAGCGGCCGGCCTCGGCGACCCGGCGGACCGCGTGCGCCTTCGGCGCCCCGTGGGCCACCAGCACGACCTGCCGGGAGTGGTCGCGGATGGTCCCCACGCCGACGGTGACCCCGTAGTGCGGGACCCGGTCGAGGTCGGCCCCGAAGCTCGGGAAGGTCTCCAGGTTGTCCCGCCTGGTCTGCTCGGCCAGGCGCACCACCCGGGTGACCGTGTCCGGCGCGGTCCCGGGCGGGTTGAACGCCACGTGGCCGTCGCCGGCCCCACTGGCCAGGATAAACACGTCGACCCCGCCGTGATCCGCGATCCGCCGGTCATAGTCGCCGGGCACCGCCGGATCCGGGACCCAGTAGGAGCCGGCCCGCATCCCGCGCCCGGGGCGGGCGGCGGCGTTCAGCCGGTCGACGATCTCGGCCTGCCCGAAACGCACGCAGCTGTGCGCGGCGGCCGGGTCGACCCGGCGCATCCGGCCGGTTGCCTCGTCCCGTTCGACGTACTCGTCCATCATCACGATGACCAGACCGCCCAGGTCCGTACCGCGCGCGCCGACCTCGCGCGCCAGGGCCGCGTAGGTGCTCTGCGGGCTGCGTCCGCTGGGGCAGCCGAGGAGAAACGGCCGTCCCGCCTCGGCTGCCTCCGCGAGCCGGCCCGCGATCAGCGCCGCGAGAGCGCGCCCGATCCCCTCCGGCCCGTCGAACACTGTCGGCTGTACCAGCATGCACCACTCCGAACCAGATTGACATCCATTAGGCCGTTGCACCATAACTGGTCTATCTGGTCTAGGTCAATGTGGGTACGCGTCAATCGAGGTCCCGGCGGCGGTCCCCCGGCGCTACGCCGACCGGAACAGGTCGGCCTGGAAGCGGTACGCGTCGGCTCGGTACGACATCGTGCCCGACAGGATCGGGCTGCCGTCCGTCAGGTAGGTGATCTCCTCCCCGATCAGCACGGGGGCTCCGGGCTCGATATTGAGCCGCTCCGCCAGCGCCTGGCCGCAGGCGTCCGCCCGCAGGGTGTAGGAGCTGCGCTCGATCTTGACGTCGGACAGCTCCTCGATCGTCTCGTAGAGCGACCGGTCTGTCATGTCGGTGCTGGCCAGGAGGGGCACCCGGGCCAGCACGACCACGCTGACGTCGACGCAGACCGGCACGCCGTCCAGGGTGCGCAGCCGGGACAGCTCGAGCACTTCCGCCGCCGGCGCGATCCGCAGCGTGCCGGCCTCGTCAAAGGTGGCCGGGCGCTTGCGGGCGGACAGGACCACGGCGCCCGCCGCCAGCCCGCGGGCCCGCGCCATCTCCGAGAAGCTCTGCAGGGTGCTCGGCGGCTCGCCGACCACGCTGGGGGGCACGAACCAGCCACGTTTTGGCGACCGGTTGAGGACCCCCCTATCCTCGAGCTGGTCCAGCGTTTTGCGGAGGGTTGACCTGCTTACGCCCAGTCTGACCGCCAGCTCGCGCTCGCCCGGGAGTCTGCTTCCCGGCGGGAACGAGCTGCGGCGGAGCAGCTCGTTCAGCTTCCGGTAGGCCTCCGCGACCCCGGTGGCGCCCGCTGTGTCCTGCTGCGACATGGCCGGACCATACCAGTAGGGCGGCGTGCTTCACCACTCCCGAGCAAAGGTAACCAATCTTCATTTGGGGCATCCACTGGACTATCTGGTATGCGGGACTTAGACTGCCCGAAATCCCACCAGAGTGGGACCTAATCATCAGGAGAAGCGGATGCGACGGCGCAAGACTTCCTTCATCAGCGGCTCACTGGCCGCGCTCGCCGCCACGGCCTGCCTGGGCGTCTCGGCGTGCACGCCCGGCGTGGCGGGCGGTGCGGCCTCCGGCAGCGCCGCCCCGTCCGGCCCGGTGACCACCAACCCAGCCACGCTGGGCAACGTCTCCCTGCACGTGCTCGACTACTTCACCGGCGGCGTCGACAACACGTGGATGAACGACGTGGTCGCCGGGTTCGAGAAGAAGTACCCCAACATCTCGGTCCAGCGGCAGTCGATGGACTGGTCCGACCTGATGCAGGAACTCCCGCTGAAGATGAAGTCGGCCACCCCGCCCGACATCGTGCCGCCGAACAACGGCTGGCAGTCCCTCGGCACCCTGGTCCAGGGCGGCCTGGTGGACAACCTGGACTCGTACTCCTCGGCCTACGGGTGGAGCAAGAACGTGCCCCCGTCGATCCTGCGCGAGCAGGAGTTCTCCTCCAGCGGCAAGCAGATGGGCACCGGCGTGCTGTTCGGGATGCCGGTGGCGCTGTCGTCGACGATCGAGGTCTACTACAACCGCGCGCTGCTCGCGCGCCTGGGACTCGGCGTGCCCACCACGCTGACCGCGTTCACGAGCGACCTGGCCAAGGCGAAGCAGGCTGGGATCACCCCGATCGCACTCGGCGACCAGGGCCAGACCGGCATCACCCAGCCGCTCTACAGCGTCATGGACGCGCTCGGCAACCAGTCCGACATCACCAACCTCATTTACTCGCTGGGCAAGACCAGCCTCAGCAGCCCGGCGACCGGGTTCCCGCAGGCGGTGCAGACGATGAGCCAGTGGTCGGCCAAGGGCTACTTCACCAAGCAGTTCGAGGGGGTGCCGGAGACCGACGCCGAGACCCAGTTCGTCGCCGGGGACGCCCTGTTCCACTTCGACTACTCCGGCTCGCTGCCGTTCACCTCCACCGCGCAGAGCAAGGGGTTTGGCTCCTTCATCCTGCCGCGCAACGACGGCCAGCCCGCCGTCGCCACCATGTCGGCCGCGACCGAGCTGTGCGTGTCGTCCAAGTCCAAGCACGCGGCCGCCGCGGCCGCGTTCCTGAACTACGCCGCCAGCCCGGCGGCGGCGCAGATAGCGGTGAACCTCGGGACCGACCCGATGCTCGCGCCCGGCGTCAAGCTGCCGTCCAGCAACCCGCTGTTCGCCGACGAGGTGACCAACGCCAACCTGGTCACCGCGCACAACTCCGGGGTGCCGTACCTCGACTGGGCCACCCCGACCCTGCTGAACACGATCATGGTGCAGATGTCGGACCTGCTCGGCGGGAAGACCACGGCGACCGGCGCGGTCAGCGCGGTCCAGGCCGACGACACCAGCTTCCGCTCATCGCTGGGCAGCTGACCTTGACGTCGAGAGCCAGGAGGCGGCGACCATGAACGTGACGCTGACCCGGCACCGTCCGGAACGGGGGCCGGCCCAGGCGCAGCCCCGCGGGGCCGCGCGCGCCGGCGCCGGGCGGCGGCCGCGTCTGGCCGCCGCCCCTGGCTCGGGCTGCTCTACGTCGCGCCCGCGCTGGTCCTCTACGCCGTGGTCGTCATCGTGCCGGTGGGACAGGGAGTGTGGCTCTCGTTCTTTCACTGGAACGGGGTGACCACCGCGACCTGGGCCGGGCTGTCCAACTACACCGGCTTCCTCAGCGACCCCACCCTGCGCGCGGCGGTCGAGCACACGCTCTACTTCATCTGCTTCTACTCCATCCTGCCGGTCATTCTGGGGCTGCTGAGCGCGGCGCTCACCTCGCGTGCGGGCATCCGCGGGGCGGGGATGTTCCGCGCGGTGATCTTCCTGCCCCAGGTGATCACGCCGGCCGTCATCGCGGTGGTCTGGGAACGTATCTACGAGCCCGGCGGGCCGTTCAACGACCTGCTCACCATCATCGGCCTGGGCTCGATCACCCGTGGCTGGCTGGGCGACTTCACCTGGGCGCTGCCCGCGCTCGGGCTGGCGGGAACCTGGGCCTCGTTCGGGCTGTGCATGGTGATGTTCGTGTCCAGCATGCAGTCGATTCCGCAGGACCTGTACGACGCCGTCCGGGTTGACGGCGGCGGCGCGGTGCGCGAGTTCTTCACCGTCACCCTGCCCAGCCTCCGCGGCCCGCTGTCGGTCGTGCTGGCGCTGACGATGATCGGGGCGATCCGGCTGTTCGACCTGGTCTGGCTGACGACCAAGGGCGGCCCCGGCACCTCGACCATCACACCGACGGTGGTCCTGTATGAGCGCGCGTTCGCCAACCCCGACGTCGGGTCGGCGGCGGCGATCGGCGTCGTCATGACGGTCGTCTCGCTGCTGGTCGTGCTGGTCATCGTCAAGCTCGCGGAAGGCAGGTCGCAATGATTACCCGGCGAGAGCGCGTGATGACGTACACCCTCCTCGCGATCGTCTCCATCGGCGTGCTGTTCCCGCTCGTCTGGGTGCTGGGCGACGCGCTGAGCCCCAGCTCGACCGGGTCGATCGAGCTGACTCACCTGCAGTGGTCGAACTTCGTCAGCGCGTGGCAGCAGGCGGGCTTCAGCCAGTACCTGAAGTCCAGCCTGATCATCACCGGCAGCGTCGTCGCCATCGGCACCGTCGTCGCCATCCTGAGCGGCTACGGGTTCGGGGTGCTGTCCGTGCTCGGGGACAAGCTGCTGTTCCCGGTGGTGCTCATCGGCCTCATGCTCCCGATGGAAGCGTTCATCGTCCCGCTCTACTACGACTTCCAGTCCTACGGGCTGACCGACACCTACAAGGGCATCATCCTGGCCCACCTCGGCATGGGCGTCAGCTTCGGCGCGTTCTGGATGCGGACGGCGTTCCGCTCGGTTCCCCCCTCGCTCGGCGAGGCGGCCCGGATCGACGGGGCCAACTCCTGGTCGCAACTGTGGCGGGTCTACCTCCCGGTCGTCCGGCCCGCGGTGCTGACGCTGGTCCTGCTGAGCGTCCTGTGGACCTGGAACGACTACTTCCTCGCGCTGGTCCTGGTGTCCGACCCCGCCCACCAGCCGATCACCCTCGGCCTGGGCGCCTTCAACGGCCGTTACCTGGTGCAGGTCAACCTGCTGTCGGCCGCCGCGATCCTGGTGTCGCTGCCGATCATCGTGCTCAGCTTCGTGTTCCAGCGCCAGTTCATCCGGGGGATCCTCTCTGGTGCCGTGAAGGGCTAGCGGGACCGCCGCCGCACGCTACGGTGAGACGGTGAGCGACAGCCTGACCGCCGAGCTGTGGGGCGGCATCACCGGTATCTACGACGCCATCCTGCGGCACCCGTTCGTGACCGGGCTGACCGACGGCACCCTGCCCGCGGACGCGTTCGCTTACTACGTCGTCCAGGACGCGCTGTACCTGCGCGACTACGCCAAGACCCTGGCGGTGGTGGCGGCCAAGGCACCCGGCACCGCCGGCACCGAGATGTTCGCCCGGCACGCGTCAGAGATCATCACGGTGGAACGGGAGCTGCACGACTCGCTGATGGCCGACCTCGGCCTCGACCCGGCCGCGGCCGACACGTCGCAGCCCGCCCCCACAACGCTCGCCTACACGAGCTACCTGCTCGCGACGGCGCTGGCAGGCTCCTACGCCGAGGGGGTCGGCGTGGTGCTGCCCTGCTACTGGATCTATTACGAGGTGGGCCGCGAACTGCTCCGCCGGGGCTCGCCCAACCCCCGTTACCAGCAGTGGATCGACACCTACGCCGACGACCAGTACGGCGCCGTGGTCCAGTCGGTCCGAGACGTCGCCGACGACCTCGGGCCCGCCCTCGGCCCGGCCGAACGGGCGCTGGTGCACCGGCACTTCCGGGTCACCAGCGCCTACGAGTGGATGTTCTGGGACGCCGGCTACCGCCGGGAGCAGTGGCCGGTGACGGCCTGACGGGCCGGCCGCCGGGGCGCCCCGGCTAGCCGGGCTCGTCGCGGCGACGGGTCAGCGCGGCGATCTCAGCGCTGTTGCCCGCCAGCTCGATCGCCCGGTCGTAGGCCACCCGCGCCTGCGCCCCGCGACCGAGCCGGCGCAGCAGGTCGGCCCGGGTCGCGTGGTACGGGTGATAGCCGTCGAGCTGGGCGGCCAGCCGGCTGACGACGGCCAGGGCCACCTCCGGGCCGTCGAGCTCGGCGACCGCGATCGCCCGGTTGAGGGCGATCACCGGCGAGCGGTCGAGCTCGACCAGCTGGTCGTACAGCGCAAGCACCTGCGACCAGTCGGTGTCGCGGATGTCGCGGGCTGAGGTGTGCACCGCGTTGATCGCGGCCAGAACCTGGTACCGGCCAGGCGCCACCCCGGCCGCCAGGCGCTCGCGCACCAGCCGGTGCCCCTCGGCGATCAGCGCCGTATCCCACGCCCCGCGGTCCTGCTGATCGAGGGTGACCAGCTCGCCGCGGGCGGAGACGCGGGCACCCCGGCGGGCCTCGGTCAGCAGCATCAGCGCCAGCAGCCCGGTGACCTCGCCGTCGTCCGGCAGCAGGGCGCGGATCAGCCGGGTGAGCCGGATCGCCTCGGCCGTCAGCTCCCGCCGCACCGGGTCGGTGCCAGGGCCGGTGGCCAGGTAACCCTCGTTGAACACCAGGAACAGGACGGTGAGCACGCCGGCCACGCGGACCGGGAGGTCCTCCGCCGACGGCACCCGGTACGGGATGCGGGCCGCCTTGATCTTGGCCTTGGCCCGGGTGATGCGCTGCCCCATGGCCGTTTCCTGGACCAGGAAGGCGCGGGCGATCTCGGCCACGGTCAGCCCGGCCACCAGGCGCAGCGTCAGCGCCACCCGCGCTTCCAGCGCCAGCGCCGGGTGACAGCAGGTGAAGATCAGCCGGAGCCGGTCGTCCTCGATCGCCCCGGCCGGGTCAGCCGGGTCAGCCGGGTCGGCGTCGATGCGCACCTGGGCCTCCTTGTGCCGGTCCTCGCGCACGGCCTCGCGCCGGAGCCGGTCGATCGCCTTACGGGTGGCGGTGGTGGTCAGCCAGCCGCCGGGGTTAGGCGGCACGCCGTCGGCCGGCCACCGCTCGACGGCGGTCGCGAACGCCTCGGCCGCCGCTTCCTCAGCCACGTCGAGGTCGCCGAAGCGCCGGGCGAGAGAGGCCGTCACCCGGGCCCACTCCTGCTGGTGGGCCCGGGTGACCGCCTCGCGGGCGTCGAGCGGGGTCACTCGCTCAGGACCGGCCGCACCTCGACCTTACGGTTGCACGCTTTCGACCCGTCGGCGGCGAGCTTGAGGGCCACGTCGAGGTCGGCCGCCTCCATGATCCAGAAGCCGGCCAGGTACTCCTTCGACTCCACGAAGGGGCCGTCGGTGATCACCGCCTCGGCGCCGCGGTTGTCGATGACGGTGGCGTGCGCGGGGTCTCCGAGGCCGCCGGCGAAGACCCAGTGGCCGCCAGCCTGCAGGCTGTCGTTGAACACGTCGATGGCGGCCATCTCGTCCGGGGTGGCACGGCCGGCGTTCTCGTCGATGACAGAAACCAGGTACTGCATCTGAAGATCATCTCCTGTGATCGTGGGCGCCCGTCGCGGGCGGCCGCTCATCCCTGCTACGAAGACCCCGGCGCCGATCCGACAGCCGGGCTCCGGATTTTCTGGCCCGGGGGCGAACTCACTGGCCGAACGCCCACGCGACCATCAGCGGGAACTCCGCCCGCCAGAGTGCCGGGCCGTGCCCCGCGTCCCGCTCGCGGAGCACGACGTCCGCTCCCGCGTCGCGCAGCGCCGCGGCCCAGCGGGTCGCGTTGGCCAGGAAGAACGGCTCCCGCGAGCCGGCCACCAGGTACGTCCGCGGGATCGCGGCTGGCAGGTCGCCGGCCGGCTGGTAGCCCGCGCCGGGCGAGCCGCACAAGATGGCGCCGTAGGTATCCGGATGCCGCAGCCCGAGGGCGAGCGCCAGCTCTCCCCCGGCCGAGGCGCCGAACACCGCGGTGCGCGCAGCCGGGAACTCCACCCCGAACCGTGTCCGCGTCCAGCGGCCGACATCGTCGACGAAGAACCGCTCGTGGGCGGCGAACCGGTCGGCGTCGAAGACCGGGGAGTACTCCTGCAGCCGCGGCATTTCCTCCGCGAGCCCGTGCACACCGACGATCATCACCGGCGGCCCGCCGGCCGCCTCGAGGGACCGGCTCCAGCGCGAAACGCCCTGGCCGTCACCGGCGAACACGACCGCTTCGGGCGCGCCTGGCGGCAGGTACACCGTGACCGCACGGCCGCCGTCGTAGCCGAAGGTCTCGGTGACCAGCTCCGGTTCGATCGGCATGGGGCCGAGACTACTCCGTGCGGGGCCGGCGGCCCCGCCGAGCACAGGTGGGATCTCCCGGCCGGTAGGGTGACGCCCATGAACCAGCCAGCCGGCGAAGACCTCGGCCCTGAACGCAGGCTCTTCGAAATGATGCAGCAGCTGATGATCCAGGCCGCCCACGGGAACGTCGCCGAGCCCGCGCCGCCGCGCGGCATCGTGACGACCGGCGACGCCCTCGACGCCGTGCTGCAAGTCGCCGCCCTCATCAGCTGGGGCATCGAGGAGGAGCACATCCCGGCCGAGATGGGCTTGACCGCGGCCGCGTCGCTGATGGTCATCCGCGACTACATCAAGCCCCTGCCCGTGGGACCGGGCGGTAACGGCGCGGACGGCGTCGGCCCCGACCTGGCCGAGATGGTCAGGGCGATCCGCGATGCGGGCGGGGAGACCGGCGTCCAGGGTTGATAGGGCTTACCCGACCGCGTTCCATGAGTGAAGGCGCACCAGAGCTAACCGCGGAGCTGGTGGTGGACGGGGCCGTGCCGTCACAGCCGGTGATCTCGCCCGACGGGTGCTGGGTTGCCTATGTCGTCGCTCCGGTCGGCCGCGCGGGAGAGCGCAGCCTGTGCGCGCTCTGGGTGGCCGCCGCCGACGGCAGCTCACCGCCGTGGAAGCTGACCGCAGGGACGGCGGCAGATTCTGATCCGCGCTGGGGGCCAGATTCGGCGACCGTGTTTTTCTTGTCCGATCGCACCGGCTCCCGTCAGCTGCACCGGGTTCGGGTCGACGGCGGGGAGGCCGAGGCCCTGACGGACTGGCGCGGCGAGATCTCTGCTGCCTGGCCGCTTGCGGATGCCCGGCGGGTTGCCGTGCTGGCCACGGACGAGCCGACTGAGGAGGACGAGCGCAGGCGCGCCGAGCGCGACGACGCGTTCGTCTGGGGCCAGCAGCTGCACTGCGGCAGGCTGCGGGTGCTTGACCTGGCCACAGGCGAGCTGCGCATGGTGGACGGCCTCGGCGACCGCCACGTCGTGGAACTTGCGGCGCGGCCGGACGGGGGCGCGCTGGCGGCGATCAGCTGGGCGGGTCCGGACAGTGATCCGGGCGCGAGCACGAGCGAGTTGCATGTCGTCGATCTGGTGTCAGGGACGGTCCGTGGCCTGGGCCGGATCGGGACCGAAGCGCGGTCGCCGGCCTGGTGGCAAGCCGGCGGCCGCTGGCATCTGGCCTACCTGGCAATGCCGCAACCGTTCCGCGGCGACGCCGTCTACGATGTGGCCGTCTCGGCGGCTGCCGCTGTGCACCGTGACCTGACCGCGGGCATGGCGGTCTGCCCGACGGAGCTGGCGCAGGTCGCAGACGGCCCGCCGCTGGCCCTGTTCGCGGACGGGTTGGACACCGCGATCTACCGGCTCGACCCTGACCTGCTGCGGTTCGGGCTCGTGTCCGCCCGGGACGGCCTGGCCGAATCACTCACCGCGTGTCGTTCCGGCGCGGTGATCGCGGCGCTGGCCAGCACCTCCTATGAGCCGGTGAACGTCCATGCCGGGCCGCCCGGCGGGTCGCTGGCCCGGCTCAGTGACACCCGGCCGGAGCTGCGCGCGATCAGATGGGGACGTCAGGAACGCCTGTCCTACCGGGCACTGGACGGTCTCGCCCTCGACGGCCTGCTCGTCTTGCCGCCCGGCTGCGACCGCATGGACGGCCCGTTCCCGCTTATCACACTGGTGCACGGCGGCCCTGATGCCCGGTACGCCGACGAGTTCATGCTCGCCCCGCATCCGACGGGGCAGTGGCTCGCGACCGCGGGATACGCCGTGTTCTTGCCCAACCCGCGGGGCGGGGTGGGTCATGGCCGTGATTTCGCGGCGGCGGTCGCGCGTTCGGTCGGCCGCGCCGAGTGGGGCGACATCGTCAGCGGGATCGACCTGCTGATCGCCGAGGGAGTCGCGGACCCGGAGCGGCTCGGGATCGGCGGTGCCAGCCATGGCGGGTTCATGGCCGCCTGGGCGATCGGGCAGACCGGCCGGTTCAAGGCCGCGATGATGGCCGCCGGGATCAGCGACTGGGGGATGCTCGTCGCGACCGGCGAAGGGGGAACCCTGGACGCTGCGCTCAGTGGCAGTTGCGGCTGGGAGGGCACCGGCCCGCACCCCCACGACCAGGTCAGCCCGGTCTCGTTTGCGTCGAGGATCCGCACCCCGGTGCTGATCGTGAGCGGCGAGGACGACACCAACGTGCCGGTCAGCCAGGCGATCTACTTCCACCGTGCGCTCAGCTGGTACGGGGCCGAGCACGAGCTCGTCATCTACCCACGTGAGGGACACGGGCTCGTGGAGCGCAATCACCAGCTCGACCTGCTCCGGCGCACGCGTGCCTGGTTCGACCGGTGGCTTCGCGACGAGGCGTCCGCCTCTTGGCGGAGTCGCGTGGCCGAGTAGCTGCGCAGTGCGCGCAGGAAGTCGATCTCGCGGAACGCTGGCCAGTAGGCATCACAGAAGTACAGCTCAGAACCCACACACTGCCACAGCAGGAAGTTGGAGACGCGCTGTTCCCCGCTCGTGCGGATCACAAGGTCAGGATCGGGCTGCCCGGCCGTGTAGAGGTGCCGGGCGATGTCCTCAGTCGTCAGGGACCGGGCCAGCTCCGCGAGCGTGCCGCCGGCATCGGCCTGCTCGTACAGCACCTCACGGATGGCGTCGATGATTTCCTGGCGTCCCCCGTAGCCGACGGCCAGGGTCACGTGGGCACCAGTCTGGCAATCGCGGGTTGCCTCGACTGCACCCTTCAGCGCGCGGGCCGTGGTGTCAGGCAGCACATCCAGCGTCCCGGCGATATGAACCTGCCACCCAGCCTCCGGCCGGGCCAGCCGGTCGCAGACGACATCCTCGATGAGCCTCATAAGGAACGCGACCTCTGCGTCGCCGCGCCGTTGCAGGTTCTCGGCCGAGCACACGAACACGGTGACGTGCTTGATCCCGGCGCGCTCGCACCACAGCAGGACATCCTCGATATGCTCGGCCCCGGCCTGGTGGCCCAGACTCGGGCTGGCCAGCCCGGCCTGACGCGCCCACCGGCGGTTCCCGTCCATGATCAGCCCGACGTGCTCGGGCAACTCGGCACCGGACAGCTCCTGACGGAGCCTGCGGGTGTAGATGCGGTAGGCAAGATCGCTCAACACGGGCACAACTTACCGGAGGCCCTGGTTGGCGGTGCACCGAGTCGGTGCTCGTTGTCGCCAACAGACCAGTCGCGCCAGCGTTGACCTAGTGCCGCCGGGAAGCTTTCACCCAGGCAGATGGTTTCCGTGGAGAGGCAACGCTCCGGGCGCAGGAAGGCCGGAGCCCCGATCTGTAAGTGGGTGGTCCTCATGGCCCTTTCCCGTCAGGAGATCGCCAGGCTGCTTCGCCGGGCCGGGCTGGGAGACGCGGCGGCGGACGCCCTTGCGACTCTCCCTGACCAACCGGACGTCACGGACATCGAACCGTTCTGCGTGGCGCATGGGCTGTCACCACAGTCGCTGATGGATCAGATGGGCGGCAGTCCGTGACCGACGGGTGCAACCTGAGTCACGCCGCTGATCCCGGCGCCAGAAGGTCGTGAGGTAGGTACTCGCGTGACCGGCGTGGCACGGCCCCAAGCTCGTCGCCGCCGCGTTCGGCATGAAGCCCGGGGGCGTCATGTTCTGCCTCGCCGGCCACATCGACGAGGGGCGCCTGCAAACATCCCGGCCCGGGAACCGGATAATTGCCGGTCATGACTGAATGGCTCACCCAAAGTCCCTATGGCGTGCGCTTCGAGTGGGGCCTTGCCGGCACTGCCGCACTGGCCCCTTCGAGCTCGTGCCTGGTTATCGTGGACGTCTTGTCATTCACTACCGCGGTCACGGTCGCCGTCGAGGCCGGGATGAAGGTCTTCCCCTACCCCTGGCGCGATGAGACCGCCGCTGAGTTCGCCCGGCAGAACCAGGCCGAGCTGGCCGCCGGCCGCCGGGCCGCCTCATCCGGCTCGCCGTGGTCCTTGTCGCCGGCGGCGCTGCGCCGCGCTCCCTTCACCCCGAGGCTGGTGCTGCCGTCACCTAACGGGTCCGCGATATCCGCAGCGGCGGCCTCCGGCCCGGCGACCGTGATCGCGGCATGCCTGCGTAACGCCCCCGCTGCCGGAGGCTGGCTGGCTCAGCGTTCCCTCGGCGCCCCTGGCCAGCCGGTCACCGTCATCGCAGCAGGCGAGCGCTGGGCCGACGACAGCCTGCGCCCGGCGCTGGAAGACCTGCTCGGCGCCGGCGCGGTTATCACCGCCATGCACGACCAGGGCTGCGGCCCGCTCTCTCCCGAAGCCGAAGCCGCCCGCGCCTGCCATGAAGCGACAGCGGACCCCGCAAGGGCGGTGACGGACTCCGCCTCCGGCAGGGAGCTAGTCGAAGGAGGCTTCGCCGACGACGTCGACATCGCCACCGAGATCGATTCATGCCGGGTCACGCCCGTCCTCACCGGTCAGGCCTTCACCGCCGCCAGCTAGGTCATCCCGCCGGGCAGAGGAACCCGTAGAATTTCAGCGGCCGCCTCGCACATGTTGCCGCGAAGCTTCACCGAAGGCCTTGTTGCTGGTGACGATGAGGCTGGCTCTTTCCTAGCGGCAGAGACGAGCTGGAAGAACAGGCTGGCGGCCTCGGGCTCGAAGGGGATGTAGCCGACCTCGTCGATGACCACGAGCAGGTTTTGGGCCAACCACGTCAAGCCGTTGGGAGGAGCGCTCTGACATGATCCTCTCGAAGGTTCGGGACCCTCGCTTCATCACGCTTCGTCGCGGTGGGAGCCTCTCGGATTCGGACCACCATCTCCTCGCTCTTTGGGCGGCATCGTGCGCGGAGCACGTGCTTCACCTATTCGAGTCGGTTCAGCCCGAGGATCTGCGACCACGTGAAGCGATCGAGTACACCCGCGCCTGGGTGCGTGGTGAGGTCAAGATGATGGAGGCTCGCGCGGCGGGCGGTCACGCAATGGGCGCGGCCAGAGATCTGCGCGGGGCAGCACGGCACGCTGCGTACGCTGCTGGCCAGGCTGGGGCCGTCGCACACGTCGCCGCGCACGAGCTCGGCGCGGCCGCCTATGCGATCAAGGCCGCACGTGCTGCCGCGCCGGAAGGCGCGGGCCAGGCCGCAGGCCTGATTGAGTGCCAGTGGCAGCGCGACCAGCTCCCGGAGGCAATCCGCGCGCTCGTACTTGACGACCAGCGGCTGCGGAACGCCATCTGCTGGTCGGTGTTTGACTGCTGAGTGCAGGATCGGGAGCCCAACGCCTGCGCCTCTTTTACGGCTGGCAGCGGTCACAGGGTGGCAGGGTCACGTGCCTGATGGCGGCTGCGTGTGGCCAAGGATGGACTCGCCAATGTGGCGGGGCAGGCCGGGGGAGAAGAACCCGTGTCCCATGCCGGGGACTGCTTCCAGCCGGGCCTGGGGGATCTGCGCAGCCAGGGCCTGGCCGTGCGGCAGCGGACGCAGCGGGTCCGCGGTGCCGTGGATGACGAGCGAGGGCGCGGTGATCCTTGACAGCGGTACGAGCCGGTCGGGAGTCATCTGCAGGCCGGCCTGGTCGTGGTGGGCGGCCGCGGCGAAGTCAGCGGCCCGATCGTAGGAAGTCTCGACGAACCGGCGGGCGGCCTTCTCGTCGAATGGCAGGGCGTCGCCGTTCAGGACGCGCCAGGTCTCGACGGCGGCGGCGACCTGCTGCTCACGCGTTGTGTGAGGCAGGGCCACCCGTTCTGCCAGGTGCTGCAGGAACTGGGGCGCTGGCGGCGGAAGGTCACCGGGGTCCGGGTCGTGCCCGGCCAAGGCGCGGGCCCAGGCAGGCCCGGGGTTGTGCCCCATCGGGCCTGTCATGATCGCGGTCAGGCTGAGGACGCGCTCGGGACAGTGGACGGCCAGCCACTGGGCGATCGCGCCGCCCAGGGACGCCCCCGCGATGTGCGCGGCGCCGATATCGTGCCCGTCGAGCACGGAGATGGCGTCGGCTGCCATGTCCGCCAGGGCGTAGGGCCGCGCTGCGAAATCGACGCAGGTAGACCGGCCGGTGTCACGATGGTCGAACCGGATCACCTGCCGCCCCCCGGCGGCGACCGCGTCGACCAGCTCGTCGGGCCAGCCGATTCCCTGGGCTGAGGTTCCCATGATCAGCAGGACAGCAGGGTCGGAGTGGTTCCCGGACCGCTCTGTCCACAAGCGTATCTCGCCGGAGGCGACGAACTTTTCTTCGGCTGGGCTCACGACCAGGAATTTAGTGAATTAACTCTGCTAATTCAACCGCCAATCTGAAATGCGAAAGGACAAAAACTGTGGTATAATTCAGGGAGTGGAATTCCGCTGAACTACCGCATTTGAGCAGCATTCTCGGTGC
Organism: uncultured Actinomycetota bacterium; assembly: GCA_963795335.1. GTDB lineage: Bacteria > Actinomycetota > Actinomycetes > Streptosporangiales > Streptosporangiaceae > Trebonia. Next base: position 4,703 of record CAWCHI010000016.1, on the reverse strand, counting down.
CCTGCGGTCGTGACGGTGCCCAGGCCGAGAGGGGCTGCTGACCGATACCGGGGCGGCGTCGGAGCCTGCGCGCCGGGCAAGCTGCGTGCTGGGCGCCCGGCGAGGTGCACACACTGCTGGCAGCGACACCGGCCTGACCGCTATCGCACTCGAAGGCGGCCCGGTGACCGCCTTCGAACCCGAAGATCAGGGCCGCACCCGCGCAAACCGGGCGGCGGGGCACTCGCCTCTGGGCTACCCATTCTCTTCACTCCGCTCCTTTGCGCAACTTCTCCTTTCCCCTGCTAGTGCCCGTCACGGATCAGCCGGGGAGTCGGCCTGGGAAATTCTTGCAAATTTGCCTTGACAGTTGCATGATTAACATCACACCAAGCAGGCATGCCGGGGCTAGTCGATCAACGCACGTTCATGCACGCCATGGAGGCGGAATGCGACGATTCATGTGGGTGACCATGCTGTTCTCAATTGTCGCGACCCTCGCTTGGGCGTCATCGGCGCAGGCGAGTGTCTCACCAAGCTACCGCGAGATACCCCAGTTGCACGAGGGGCAGGTGTGCGTGAAAGTCCATTCACAGAACAACTGGCAAGGACAGATCTGCGTGATCGTGAACGAGAGCGATGCGACGGCCGACCATGCTGCCCAGGCCCTGATTACATTTGATATCAATTCCGGGACGCTAAAGGAAGTATACATCGGCGGCGGCCTGTACCTTAGAGACTGCCTTAGTGGGCCGCCTTTCACATGCAGCAACCAGGAGTACAAGCAGTCGCCATACAAATTCACGGGAGGCCAACATAGCTTCCTCAGCAACAATTTCGCCTGGGTCGACGGCGATGGTGTCCAGGCAAGGGCGAACACTCCTTGCATGATCTGGACCAACGGACAGGTAGCCTGCTACAACGGCGACCTAAGGAGCATCTGGGTACAAGTGGGCATCCCTGGCCCGTGAGAACCACGGGCCCGGTCTCGGAGCCGGCTGACGAGTTCAAGCGTCCAAGCACGTGACTGGGGGTCCTAGACCACGGCGGCCTGATTGATGATGGTCACTTTTCACTGACTTCCGGAGTCTTACGGAAGCAGTTATCACGAGGCGCCGTAGCGCTGTCTCGATAGCGACCTCGACCCGGGAAGTCATGCCGGTCACATCGACAGGGCGGCGCCCAGCGACCTGGCCACGGATCCACTTCGGCTGGCTGTCGTCATGGTGCAGCAGGGCATACAAGTCCCACCACGGATCGAGAGTCACTCCGCGTGTGATCTCAACGTGCCCGACTGCCGTGCCCTAGCCATGTACCTCGGCTATAAGTACCGGGTGCGATCTCTTCCCACGCTGGTCATTGTCAGCGGGCCCCCGGGCTCCGGCAAGACCACGCTGGCTCACCAGGTCGCTCGGGCGGTCGGGTGTCCAGTCGTCTGCCGAGATGAGATCAAGGAAGGGATGGTGCACGCCACCCCTGACTTTGTGGCGGCGCCAACCGATGATCTGGCACTGAGGACGCTGCCGACCTTCTTCAGTATGCTGGAACTGTTGCTGAGGGCGGGCGTCACAACGGTGGCCGAGGCCGCTTTTCAGGATCGTCTCTGGCGCCCCGGCCTGGCCCCGCTCAACGGCCTCGCCCAGCTTCGCATGCTGCACTGCACAGTCGACGCCGAGGTGGCTTTCCGGCGAATCCTGGAACGGAGTGACCACAACCCCCTTCGCGCAGCGCATACAGACCCCGGGCCGGATGAGGCAGAGCAGTTCATCCGGCAGCACCGCGCGTTCGATCGAGTATCGGTCGATGCGCCGTCGATGGAAGTCGACACTACAGGTGAGTACAGTCCCACCCTGGCCGACATCGTGGCGTTCATCAACGCTCAGCGCTGAAGTCCGACGAACTCGGTTCCTGCAGCGCTGGATCGCGCGCACGCCTGAGATGTACACCGAACAAGGCGCGACCGCCCACCGGATCATGCTGGTCACCGGTCGCCAAGACGAGCCCAACATCCGGCAATCGCTGGATGGGATGGTCCGGCGCGGTTTCGCGGAACGCGTTCCTGGCCACGCACGTCCGCTGCGCTTCCGGATGACCCAGCGCTTCCGGGAAGCGGGCCCGCCTGCGGAATAGCCATGCGGTGAGATCCAAGCTGACCGTCTACCGTGTCGAAGTCTCGTGCCGTCGACGCGGCTACTGGCGCGCGTGCCGTGCTGGCACCGGTGGCGACCTACTGGGGCGGGGCGGAAGCCCGCGGTTCCTGAATCTGATGACGGCGAGCCGCCAGATGGCGAAGATGAGGCCAGTCGGGTACTGCTCATCGCAGGCCTGGTCATGATCTTCACGGGAACCGCCCCGGCGCTCATCCCGGCGGTCCGCGCCGTCGTGCGCCAGCCCGACGGCGCGATCACCGGACCAGGGCCGCTCCGGACGGCAAAGGGACCCGCCGCCAGTGACGCTTAGCGTCACAGCTCAACTGCCCGCTGACCTGCATTGTTACCATCATGACGAGCTTTCTCGGCGCGTATTCGGCGTACGCGAGCTGAGTGGCCTGCCGTGGTCGTCCATCTCCCCCGTCTCGCGCAGCCGGACCGGCAGATCCGGCAGAGGGTCGAATCCTGCCTCGGTGAGCTGGTCAGTCGGGGCGAGCGGCACGAACGTCCAGGCCGCATCGGCGAGATCTGCCAGCGGGTGGACTGGATGCGCGGCGTCCCAGTCGATCGCACGCCGATTGTCCACGCTAGACCAGGACCACTGCTACCTGCATTGCCGGGACCGGGCACCATTCGTCAAGCAAGATCATCCCACGTATATCCGGCGCTGGCCGCCTACTCGTCTCGCGCCTGCCAAAATGAGAGCGCGCTATCGTCCGTGGCGGTGCAGGAGGTAACCCAGTGCACAGCTGGCGGGAATCAGTGCGGCGGGTAGCAGGTTTATCGGCACCCTGGCGACGCGAGGCAGATGGCCTGGCTCGTCTTCGACGTCGGCACCGGAGATGGCCAGAGCTGGGAAGAACGGCACCCATGCGATCGTTGAAAGCAGCGCGGCGGTGGTCACCGATGTGTCGCGGTCGCCTGCTTGCTGACCGGGGCGCCACAGCACCCATAGGGCAATGAGCTGGGATCCGGTCACCGTTCCCCACCCGGTGGCGTTGTGGAATCTGGCGTGTGGCGGCCAGGCCGGGTTGAACACGTGCGTGGTGTTGAGATCGGCCCACCCGGTGCCGACGATGGTGCCAATCGCCGCGCCGCTGAGGATCAGACGGCTGATTCTCATGCCCCTGCTTGCCCTTCGGCCGGTCCTGGCGCATTGACTGCGCCGTTGGCTGTGCTGCGGATCCGTGTGGCGGATCGGGCTGCCTGGCGGCGCGACAGCTCACGGGGGAGCAGTGGGAGCGCCCGCATCGCGATCCGGTAGGCCCGGCCGGGGAAGACCAGTGGCACGCTGCGGTCAAAGCCCGCGAGTGCCTCGCGTGCACACTGCGCCGCGCTGATCCGCACGAACTGCGGCGGGCTGCCGGTCATCCCACCCTCCGACCCGGCGACCTGATCGAACTCGCTGTCCACCGGGCCGGGGCAGACCTGGGTGACCACTACCCCGGTGCCAGTCATGTCCGCGCGTAGTGCCTCGCTGAAGCCGTCCATGAAATGCTTGCTGGCCGAATAGGCCGCAGCCCCGGGCATCACCGTCAGCCCGGCCCCCGAGCCCATGTTCAGCACTCCCCCTTGCCCGCGTTCCACCATCGCGGGTACCAGGGCCGTGGTCAGTTGCGCGACCGCCAGCACGTTCGTGTGTAGCATGTTCCGGACTCGTGCCCACTCCGCTTGGTCGATTAGGGCCTGATCGCCGACGCCAGCGTTGTTCACAAGGACATCTATCGCCCCGGCCTGCGCGCCTGCTTCGGCCAGGGCCCGGTCCACGTCAGTCTCGTCGGACAGATCCACTGGCAGGGTCACTACCTGCAGCTGCGGGTGCCTTGCCCGCAAGCTGGTGCGCAACTCGTTGAGCCGCCCGGCGCGACGAGCCAGCAGAATAAGCGTCCGGGCCCGCGCCGCGAGCTGCACGGCGAGCTCACGGCCTATGCCGGCCGAGGCGCCGGTGATCAAGACGGTGCCGCCATCGATTGGAGGAGGTGCCTTCTTAGCCATGATCACACTTCCATCCGCTGACTATGCGGTGTCAAGGACCGTTCCGGGGACCCAGGGCTGACCAGCAGCCTGAGTGAGAACTCACTTAAAGGATCCAGTTCGGCCGGTACGTCCGCAAGTACACCGCGGCGGTCAGCGGGCCGCCGATGCAGGCGACGATCACAAACGCCGTCCACAAGCCAGCGAGGGCAAGCACCGCCAGGATGATGCCGTAGGCTGCAGAGCCTGCCATGGGAAGGGTGGGATGGGGCATGGGGACCGTCTCCGGAACTTGAGTGGGATCATCCACACCGTCCGGAGAACCGTGAGAGACACCCAACTACTGGCCATCATCGCACGGTATCGCCTTCCCACCAACCTCCCAGCGCAGCCTCAACGCCCCACAATGAACTTCGAGGTACCTGACCCCGGCGGATGCGCTTTCAGCCCTGCACTTCCGGGCGCTTCTCGCGACGATGTGCCCCGAAAATGCCCCGTCTGCCTAGTCGTTGGGCTCAGTGCCGGGGGAAGATTTATGCGGAGTTAGCGGTGCGGGCGCCGATTCCGCGTAGCCAGGAGATGACGTTTTCCTGGCGGGTG
>CAWCHI010000015.1:0-421733 GCA_963795335.1 uncultured Actinomycetota bacterium | reverse complement strand
TGCTGTCAGTGCTGCGGATCCACTCGTAACTGATCGGCCCGCCGTGGCCGTTGGTGCCGATCGTGCCGATGATCAGAGCGGTGCCGTTGCAGCCAACGGAATCACGGGCCGGCTTGACCGTGACCGACGTGATCGCGAGTTTGTCGTGCGAGTGCTCCCAGACGTAGGCCCACACGCCGCCCGCGATGGCGAGGGTCAGCAGCGTACTGAGCGCCCCGCGCCAGCGGCGCGGCGGGCGGCGCGGCACCGGGGCCGGCCAGACGGGGGCGGCGCCGTTCCCGCGGACGCCGCTCCCGCCGCCGGCCGGCGGTGTTTCCCAGGCCCCTCCGGCCGGGGTGTCCCAGGCCGCTCCGGGCGGGGAATCCCAGGCCGCCCCGGGGGGCGGGTCCCAGGCCCCGACCGGGACCGGGTGTGCGCGGGGGTCGGCCGGCGGCGGGGCGGGCGGCTCCTCGAACTCCCACGGGGGGACGGCCGCGGTCTCCCGGCCCGGCGGGGCCGCCAGCCGGGTGGAGACCCTGCCTGCGGGCTGCCCCGGAGGCGGCAGGATCTCCTGCTGGCGGGTCTCGGCGGCCGCGTCGGCCGGGTCGTTCGCCCGGACGGTCTGCCGGTCGGCCTCGTGCTGCGGCTCCTGCTCGAAATGCGTGCCGGCGATGGCGCCGATCCGCCCGATCACCTCGCCCGCGTCGGCCGGGCGGGCCGCCCGGTCTTTTTCCATCAGGTCGCTGACCAGCTCGCTCAAGCCGGCCGGCAGGTCCGGCCGGATCGCGCCGAGCGGGATCGCCTGGTCCATGACCTGCATCATCAGCAGCGCCGAGGGCAGGGCCGAACGGAAGGGGAGGTGACCGGACAGCAGCTGGTACAGGACGCAGCCGAGCGAGTACAGGTCGGCCCGGCCGTCGACTTCGTCTCCCTGAGCCTGCTCGGGCGACATGTAGGCGACGGTGCCGACGGTGTGCCCGCGCTTGGTCAGCCGGGGGGAGTTGTCGGCCAGCAGCCGGGCGATGCCGAAGTCGATGATCTTGATGCCGAGCTGCGGCGTGACCATCAGGTTGCTCGGCTTGATGTCACGGTGCACCACGCCCGCCGCGTGCGCGGCCGCGAGGCCGGCGCACACCTCCCGGGCGATGCGCAGCACGCTGGAGACCGGGAACAGCCCCATGCCCCGCTCGCCCCGCTCGTCCATCATGGCGGCGAGGGAGACGCCCGGCGCCAGCTCCATGATCATGAAGAGCTGGTGGCCGATCCGGCCCGCGTCGAGCGAGCCGACGATGTTCGGGTGGCGCAGGCCGGCGATCACCATCGCCTCGCGGCGGAACCGGCCGATCGTCTCCGACAGCAGGGCCGGGTCGTCGATCTGCGCGAGCTCGACGATCTTGACCGCGACCGGCCGACGGGTGCCCATGTCACGGCCACGCCAGACCTCACCCGACCCGCCACGGCCGAGCGGGACTTCGAGTTCGTAGCGCCCGGCCAGGACCCGCTCCACTGCTAGGCTCGCCCCCCTCTCGACTGGTGCCGTGGGTACACGCGGGCGCGGCAATGATGACGACGGCTCCCGCCGCCCGGCCCAGGCCGGGCGGCCACCCCGCCTGGCCCCACTGCCCCCCTGTTCAGGTGCACGTTAGCTGCCACCCGCGCGCTCACATAGTAGGTGAATCACGATCCCGTCTCCTATCAATGGGACGAAGATGCCGGGAAATCGGTTCAGCGTCTTTACCGGTTTTTTTGGCCTGCCGCGACGCTGGCCGCCGCACCCGGAGGATGCCGGTCCCGGCGAACCCGGGGACGAGCCCGAGCCGGCCCGTTTGCGTCAGGGCGCCCCCTGCGTCTTAGGCTCGTCTTCGGCGGTGGCGAGGCGCACGACCGGCAGCGGCACGAGCCGCCTCAGCGAGGCGCCGGCCAGGGTACAGGCACAGAAAGGGACCGCAGATGCGCACCACCAAGATCGGCGAGCTGACCGTTTCCGCGCAGGGCCTCGGCTGCATGGGCATGAGCCAGTCGTACGGCCCGGGCGACTGGGACGAGTCCGTCGCCACCATCCACGCGGCGCTCGACAACGGCGTGACGTTCCTCGACACGGCCAACGTCTACGGCGCGGGCCACAACGAGGTGCTGGTCGGGCGGGCCATCGCCCGGCGGCGGGACGAGGTGCAGCTCGCCACCAAGTTCGGCATCGACCGCAGCGGCGCCGACGGCAAGGCGGTGGTCTACCGCGGCGAGCGGTCGTACATCAGGGCAGCCGCCGAGGCCAGCCTGCTCCGGCTCGGGGTCGACGTGATCGACCTGTACTACATGCACCGGCCGCCGCAAACGGCGGAGATGGAGGAGGCCGTCGGCGCGATGGCGGAACTGGTGACCGAAGGGAAGGTCCGCTACCTGGGCCTGTCCGAGGTCGACAGCGACCAGCTGCGCCGCGCCTACGCGGTGCACCCGATCGCCGCGGTGCAGAGCGAGTACTCGCTGTGGACCCGGGACGTGGAGACGACGGTGCTGGACGCGCTGCGTGAGCTCGGCGTCGGCCTGGTGCCGTTCTCGCCGCTTGGCCGCGGCTTCCTGACCGGTACCGTCGACGTCGCCAGCCTGGGGCCGAATGACTTCCGGACCAGGAACCCGCGGTTCCAGGGCGAAGCGCTGACGGCCAACCAGGCGATCGCGGGCGTGGTGCGCGAGGTGGCCGAGGCCCGGGGCGTGGCAGCGGCCCAGGTCGCCCTCGCCTGGGTGTACGCGCAGCAGGAACGGCTCGGCGTGCCGGTCGTCCCGATCCCCGGGACCAAGCGGGTCAAGTGGCTGGAGCAGAACATCGCCGCGGTCGATATCACCCTCACCGCCGACGAGCTCGCCCGCCTCGACCCGCTCGGGCGCCAGGTGGCGGGCGCCCGCTACTAGACGCCGGGATCCTCGGCCAGCTCACCGCGGACCCCCGGGTTACGCGGTCACCCCCGCGATGAGCTGGTCGAGGACTTCGGTCATGTCGGCCCGGGCGGCGTCGGGGTCGGCCGCCTCGGCGACATAGAGGGCGGCCTCGTCGCTGGCGCCCATGAAGGCGTGCGCGAGCGCCCGGGCTGGCAGCGGGAGGATGCGCCCCAGCTCGATGCCCCGCGCCAGCAGCGCCTCGACGAGTCCGAAGACATGCCGCTGGCACACCTCGCGCCAGCGCGTCCAGCCGATCACCGACGGCCCGTCGACGAGCGCGATGCGGTGGATCTCCGGCTCGACGCAGATCGCCAGCCACGCCCGCACGGCATAGTGCATCGCCTCCACTGGGTCAGTGATCCCAGCCGCGGCCACCTCCTGCGCCAGCCGCCGGGCGATGTCCGCCTCGACCGCCTCCACCACCGCGTCGAACAGCGCGGTCTTGTCCGCGAACTGGTGGTACAGGGCCCCGCGGGTGACTCCGGCGGCAGCGACGATCGCATCGGCCGGGACTTCCGCGAACCCCTGCGCCGCGAAGAGCCCGCGAGCCGCCGCCACCAGCGCGTCCCTGGTGGCGGCGGAGCGGCCAGCCTGCGTGCGCCGCCCCTGCGGCGCGGCGGAAGTCCCTGATGGCATGCTCCGATTCTCTCCTGCGGTCGCCGGGGGCCGCCACCCGCTCTGGACAAACATACATACTGACTGTATGTTTCTTTCATGATAACCGATGGTGCTGACGCGAGCCTGCTGCGGGCCGACCTGCCGCAGGGCACGGTCGCGTACCAAGCCGCGGGCCCGGCCGGGAGCCCGCTCCCGCCGGTGGTATTCGTGCACGGGATCCTGGTCGATGCCCGCCTCTGGGAACCAGTGGCCGCGCGCCTGGCGGCCGGCGGCATCCGCAGCTACGCCCCGACGCTGCCGCTCGGCGCCCACCGGCGGCCGCTGAATGATGACGCCGACCTGTCGCCCGCCGGGGTCGCCCGCCTGGTCCTCGACTTCATCGCCGAGCTCGGCCTGAGTGACGTCACCATCGTCGGCAACGACACCGGCGACGCGATCTGCCAGCTCCTGCTGGGCGGGGATACCAGCCGGATCGGCGCCGCGGTATTCACCAACGGCGACGCGTTCGAGTCGTTCCCGCCCCGCCCGCTGGCGCCGCTGTTCGCCGCGTTGCGGCACCCAGCTGTGGTCGCCGGGCTGGCCCCGCTGTTGCGGGTGACGGCCGTGCGGCACGGGCCGCTCGCCTACGGGAAGCTGACCCGCGGGCGGCCCGACCCCGCGCTGACCCGCAGCTGGGTCGAGCCGCTGGCGGACCGGCGGGTCCGCCGCGACCTGGCCAAGCTCGCCCGGGGGATCACGCCAGGCCTGCTGCTGCCCGCCGCCAGCCGGCTCGGCCAGTTCGGCGGCCCGGTCCGCGTCCTGTGGGGTGACAGGGATGCCTACTTCGGCCCGCAACTCGGGCAGCGGCTAGCCGAGGCGTTCCCGCGGGCCAGCCTCACCACGGTGTCCCGGGCCCGGACGTTCCTGCCCCTCGACCATCCGGACGAGGTCGCCGCCGCGGTCGCCGGCGTCCGCCAGGACGCGACCCTGTAACCGCGGCCCATTCCCGTGACTGGTGCCGGCGGCCGGGGCTGATGTCGTGACGGCGCCGGCGAAGGCGTGGCCCGGGGCGTGCCGTAACCCACCACCAGCGCGGGCGGGTGCCGTTCACCCCCGCGTGGCAGTGGCGGAGGCCCCGCAGCGCGAGGCCGCGGGCGGCCGCCCGGGCGATGACGTCCTCCTCGGCCTGGCCCGCGGTCAGCCCCTGAAGCCGGTCACGGCACTGGGATGCTGGGTGCCCCGAGGCAGCTGAGCGTGGGCGGGCTGGGCACCGCCGGGACGCTCGCGTCGTCCGGCAGGGTACCCGCCAGCGCGTACTGGGCCAGCTGAGTCGTCAGCATGGTGGTCACCGCCCGCGAAGATCCGCTCGACAGCTCGAAGTAGTGCTTACCGGGGGGGCGCTGCAGCGGGTAGCCGGGATAGTAGAACGGGGTCGACCCGGCGGGCCAGCCCGCCGGGTCGACCCAGCCGCAATGATTGAAGTAAAGCGCGTCGGCAGCGGCCGGGCCAACCGCCAGCACCAGGTCTTTGTTGCTGGCCGCGTCCTGCCAGGCCCGGGTGAAGCTCCCAGTCACGTCGCCCGCAGGCAGCGCCAGGGCGCGGCCGATCTGGACCGCGAGCGCCATGTCGCCGGCGTCGGCCGCGTACAGCACCAGCGGGTACCGGGTGGGGAGCGTCTTGCCGATCCGGTCCACGCTGACCAGGACGTAGGCGTCGGCGACGGCGTGCCCGCCGGAGGACAGGGTGACCGGCACCAGGTACCGACCGGGAGCCATCGACGCGGCCAGCGCCAGCGTGACTTTGACCGTGACACGGGTCGCCGATCTCAGCTCGACCGTGCCGGAGCTGGGTGTGGCCGAGATCCCCGGCGGCACAGCCGCCTGCCAGGTCACCTGGGCCGGAGCTGACGACGCGCCGCGCAGCGTCAGCGTCACCGTTGCCGTCCGGCCGGGCGCGACCGCCAGCTGCGACGGCTGGGCGGTCTCGAACGGACGGGGGGTGTCGGGCACCGCCGACGTGCCAACCACCTGGCCGTCGGCGGCGTCGGTGTCGATGTTCAGCGTTTGCCCGCCCCACTTCTCGTTGTGCGGCCCGGAGTACTGGTGCAGCCGCTGGTGGCTGGACCAGTCGCCAGCCGGCACGAAGGAGTCGGTCAGCACCGGCTCGCTGTTCCAGTCGGCCGTCCAGATGTCGTCGGGCCGGGTCAGCGTGCGGTTGCTGTAGACCGCGGCCAGATTCCTGATCCCGGACGCGGCGCTCGAGTACACGCCCGAGAGGTAGCCGGACGCGTGCAGCTGCTGGGTCCATCCGTTCAGGAAGTGCAGCACGGCGCTGGTGCAGCTTCCTCCGGCCTGGTAGCCCTCCATGTCGAAGTAGAGGGGGGAACCCGCCGGGTAGCCGAACTTCCTCGCCGCGGCGACCGCGCCCTTGGCCTCTGACCGCCCTTCGGCCGCGGCGTGGGACGGGTCGATAACGGCGACCCCGGAGATGGCCGAGCACGGCGCCTGACGGCCGATCCAGATCGGCACGAACCGCCAGCCCTCGGCGGCCGTTACCCGCACCCACGAGGCGGAGAAGTTCCCGTACCCGCAGGCCCAGTTCATCCCGCCCAGGTAGGTGCCGATGACCCGGTAGGGAGAAGCGAGCCAGGCGGTCATCGCCCTGACCGATGGGACGCTGCAGGTATCCAGGCCGAGGCCGCTGCCGGTCAGGGCGCTCAGCGTAGAAGGCGAGGACGCGGTGCTGGCCAGCGGCTTCGCGGCGGCCGTCAGGACCGACTGGGTAGCGGCACCGGGCTCGGCGCCGGACCCGGATGAGGCGCGCACTGCGGTTGACGACCCAGACCCGGCTGACGAGCCAGACCCGGCTGACGACCGGGATGAACCAGAACCGACCGGGTGCGACGCGCCCGCCGCGCCCGGGCCGGCCAGGGTCGCCCCGGCCAGGATGGCGCGCAGCCTCGGCTCGCTGGTGCTGAAGGTGGCGGTGACGAGGACCCCCGCGGCGGGCACCTCGACCTGGAACATGTGGGTTGCCGCGGCGGCAGCGGGCAGTGCCGCGCGGGCCGGCAGGGCGGCGTCGCGGCCGGCCAGGACGACGACCGCGGCGGCATTGTCGATCGCGGCGGCATTGTCGATCGCGGCGGGGTGGCAGGCCGCGGCAGCCGGCTCGACCAGCAGTGTCTCGGTCCGGCCGACGGCGGTCGCCGGGCAGTCCTGGGCGCCCCCCGGCGTACCCAGGTACACCGCGTGGGTGCTGAACAGCACGCACTGCGACGGGTGGGCGGCCAGGTCGTAAACCGGCCAGGAGCCCGGCACCTGGAACCGGTAGCCGTGGTACTCCACCACCTTCGGGGGCGCGTCCCACGACGGCTGGGCCGCCAGCACCTGGTCGGCTGACGCATCGGTGACCGGGCCACCTGCCCCGCTCGCTTCGGCCGCCAGTTTCGCCGCCGCGGCGTCCTGCGGGGGCGCCGGCGCGGGCCGGGACGTTCCGCCCGGCGGGACCGTGCCGTGCACGGGTGAATGCGGGCCGGCCGCGACGGCGAGGGCGAGAACGAGCCCGAGTCCACCCGCGGTGACAAGCGCGAAGTAACGGCGACGCGCTGCGGCGGACACGCGGTTTCCCCGTGCCGTCATGGCTTTCTCCAGGTTTCTTGTGCAATCTGAGCCAGAAGCTACAGACGTTCACTCACTTTGCTCAATGACCTGGATCGGCGTTTCGCCGGCTTTTCCGCTCGGGGGGGAAATACCCGGCCCTGTGCCCGTCCGCCCGGCGTCCGGGCGAGCGCCTGGGAGGCGGCACCAGACGCCGGTGCCCGCCCGACATGGCGTCGGGCGGGCACCGGGTTGCCGCTGCGGTGGCGCGTCAGCCTGACGGCTACGCGGCCTGCTGGTCAGCGTCGGCGGTTGGGCCGGTCAGCCGCGGCATGGTGGCCGCGTGCGCCGGACGGTGCGACTGAGGCATGGTCTCGCTGGCCTGACGCGGCTCCGGCACGAAGCCCTTCGGTGCGGCGTGCTTGCCGGCGGACTTGTACAGACCGAGCGATCGGAACGGACGGCTTCTGGACACAGAAAACGTCATGGTGCAACCCCCTAGACCCCTAGCGCAGCGTGCCCGGACCCCATGGGCACACGCGTCCGGTCCCGTTCCGGGCGCCTGCACTGGCTCTACGATGCCCCACCGCCGCGCAGGTAAACCAGACCCCGGTGGACACCGTAGCCAAACTGATACCGAAGGTCAGCGTGTCGCTACTCCCCGCGCATAGCTTCGTGGTATTCGCGGGACCGGGCCGCTAGGTCAGCTCGTCCCGCAGGGCGGCGCCCTTCGCCTTGGCCTGCGCCGTCAGCCTGAGCCTGGAACTCGATCATCTGCGCCCGCAGCTCCTCGTTGGCGGCGGCGAGGATGCGCACCGCGAGCAGGCCCGCGTTGCGGGCACCGCCGACCGCGACCGTCGCCACCGGGATGCCGGCCGGCATCTGCACGATCGACAGCAGCGAGTCGAGTCCGTCCAGGTACTTCAGCGGCACCGGGACCCCGATCACCGGCAGCGGCGTCACCGAGGCGAGCATGCCCGGCAGGTGCGCGGCGCCGCCGGCGCCCGCGATGATCACCCGCAGGCCGCGGCTGGCCGCCTGCTCACCGTAGGCGATCATCTCGCGCGGCATCCGGTGGGCGGAGACGACGTCGGCCTCGTAGGGCACGCCGAACTCGTCTAGCACTTCGGCCGCCGCGCCCATCACGGGCCAGTCCGAGTCGGAGCCCATCACCACGCCGACCAGCGGCGAATCACTCAGCACGGGTCAAGCGTAACGGGCCGGCCGTGGACGCTAGCGGTGACCGGAGACCACCACGCGGGAGATGGTCTCGGCGTAGTGGCCGGCGCCGTCCGGCGGCAGCGCGGTGAACCAGATCAGCAGGTAGCGGGCGGCCGTCGGGTGGTCCAGGGTCAGCTTGACCTCGCCGCCGGCGTCACCCGCGGTCGCCACCGTGTGCAGGTCCTGCGGGGAACTGCCCGCGCGCAGTTGCAGCTCCGCCCCCTGGTAGGAGCTGAGGTAGATCCGGACCCCGGTGACGGTAGCCGTCTGGCGGAGGCTGACCAGCAGCCCGGTGCCGTGCTTGAGCATCCCGAACGCGGGCGTGGCATACCACTGGGTCGACCATGGCTGCGCCGCCCCGCCGAGCGCGCCGCTCGCCTGGGCCGGGTTGTCGCCGTCACTGGTGCCGTCGGGGCCGAACGCCTCCGCCGACTTGACCGCCAGGGTGGTGACACGCGGCACGGCGGGCCGCGGGGCCGGCGCGCTGGCGGGCGCAGAGGCGCTGGGGGAAGCGGAGGCGCTGGAGGGTGCAGAGGCGCTGGGTGCGGCGCCCGACCGGGCGGCCGCGCTCGCGGCGGGGGTAGCGGGGCTGGTCGCGGCGGCGACTCGGGACGTGGAGCCGCCTGCCAGGCGGACGCCGAGGAAACCGCCTCCAACCAGGACGAGAACGATGACGACGACTCCGACCAGCGTGCGACGGCCCTTGCCGTCGTCGCCATGACGGGCAGCCGGGGGCCGGGAGCCGGGAGCCGGCGGCGCGGCCGGCCCGGTCCCAGGCGCGGGCAGGATGCTGGTCTCGTCCGGCCCCTGGGCCGCGGGGGCCGGCCCGGGGGCCGACGGCAAGTCGTAGCCCGCGGCCATCAGGTCCTCGGTCACCGGGGGCAGGTCGAACCGGGTCTCCGCGGAGCTAGGCGGGAGCGCGGCCGCCCCCAGCGCGCCGGCCTCCGTCCCGGGACCTGGTTCCGCTTCCGGGCTGGCGGGCAGCGGGTAGGTCATGTCGTCGGTGATCGGCGGCAGGTCGAACGCGGTCACGGCCGGGTCTTCGCTGACGGGCCGCCCGGCTTCCGCCGAGGCCGGCGGCTCCGCGGTGACCGGCGCCAGGGACCCGACGGGGGAAAGGTCGAAGCGCGTCGCGTCGCGTCGCGTCGGCCGCGGCATGCCGTCCGGTCGAGCCGTTGGCCCGCTCGTACTGGCCGCTGGAGCGCGCTTCGTCGTACTCGCGGATCAGCGGCTGCGCGTCAATGCCGACGGCGCCGGCGATCGCCCGCACGTACCCGCGGACATAGAGGTCGCCGCCGCACGCGTCGTAATCATCCTGCTCGATGCTGCGGATGATGGTGCCCCGGATCCTGGTCCGCTCGCTGAGCTCATCAACCGACAGTCCCGCCTCGTTACGGGCCTCGGTCAGCGTTTCGCCAACCGTCACGAAGCCTCCAGCCGCGGGTGCACGTTAACCATCTTGTGACAGAGTAGTTGCCGCTGCTCCACCCCAGCGACTGATCAGCGGATTTCCTCAGTCACCGTCTTCAGTGCCCCACCGCAGGTAGCTGGCCGCCCGGCGGGCGCGCAGCCGCACCTCGGCCACGTCGTCATCCGGCCCGGCCACGATCGTCACGTGGCCGATCTTGCGCCCCGGGCGGACTTCTTTGCCGTAGAAGTGCACCTTGACCGCCGGGTCAGCCGCCATCACGTGGAGGTAGCGGTCGAACACATCCGGGTCGGTCCCGCCGAGCAGGTTGGCCATCACCGTGAAGCTGCCGGCGGGCGGCTCGCAGGAGCCGAGGGGCAGGTCGAGGACGGCCCGCAGGTGCTGCTCGAACTGGGACGTGCGGGCACCCTCGATCGTCCAGTGACCGCTGTTGTGCGGCCGCATCGCCAGCTCGTTCACCATCAGCTCCCCGCTCGGCAGCTCGAACAGCTCCACCGCGAGCAGCCCGCAGACGCCGAGCTCGGCCGCGATCCGCAGCGCCAGTGCCTCCGCCCGTACCGAGGTGTCTTCCCGCAGCCCCGGGGCGGGTGCGATGACTTCCCGGCAGATGCCGTCGACCTGCACGGTCTGCACAACCGGGTAGGCCGCCCCCTGACCGGACGGCGACCGGGCGACCAGGGCCGCCAGCTCCCGCCGGAACGGGATGAACTGCTCGGCCATCAGCGCGATGCCGTGGGCGAGGACCTCCGCCGCCTCGTCGGCCGACTCGCAGACCCAGACGCCCTTGCCGTCGTAGCCGCCGCTGACCGCCTTCAGCACGACCGGCCAGTGCGCTTCGGCCCGGCGCGCCTCCCGGGCGAACGCCACCACGTCGGCGACCGAGGCGACCGGGGCGAAGCGCGGGCACGGTACCCCGAGCGCACCCAGCCGCTCGCGCATCGCCAGCTTGTCCTGGGTGTACCGGAGGGCAGCACTGCCCGGGCGGACGAGGACGCCGGCCGACTCGAGCTCGGTCAGTATCGTCCCTGGCACGTGCTCGTGATCGAATGTGATAACGTCACAATCAGCCGCGAAGGCGGCAATATCCGTCAAAGAGCGATGCGATCCAACGCTCACGTCCCGCGTGACCAGGGCCGCGCTCTCCGACTCCGACTCCGCCAGCACCCGGAAGGTGACGCCCAGGCCGACCGCCGCAGCGGCCGTCATCCGGGCCAGCTGCCCGCCGCCCACCATCCCGACCACCGGCATTCCCGTGCCGGACTTGCGCGTGATAGGACCAGCCGGTCCCGCAGGTGACAAGGGTGAAAGCACGCGGTGTAGCCTACGCGGAATCACCCAATACTGGGTACAACCAACGTGGCGACACGAGGCCGCAGCGTCGCGACACCCTCCCGCCAGCCCCCGGCCGCCAGCCAGGCGAGCCGCAGCAGTTCAGGCCAGCAAAACCCTGGCCGCGCCTGACCGCAGGGAGAACGCATGACGACCATGAGCGACGACGTTGAGGTGAGAGAGGGAACCTACGGCGAGAAGGTCATCGCCGTAGAGCCCGGGGGCGCGGAGTTCATCCCGCTCAAGGAACGGCACGGCCGTCCGCTGCAGCTGTTCTGGACCTGGACCTCGCCCAACATGGAGTTCGCGACGGTGTTCGTCGGCTTCATCGGCGTCGTCTACTTCGGCCTCAGCTTCTGGGCGACCTTCCTCGCGGTCGTCATCGGCACCGCGCTCGGCTCGGTCACCCAGGGCATCCTCTCGGCCCAGGGTCCGCAGTACGGTGTCCCGCAGATGGTGCTGTCCCGGCGTGGCTTCGGCTACTGGGGCAACGTGCTCCCGGCCGGCCTCAACGCCGTGGTGGCCGGCATCGGCTGGTTCGCGGTCAACAGCGTCAGCGGGGCGCTCGCGCTGAACGCGCTGACCCACCTGCCCGAGGTGCTCTGCCTGCTGATCGTGGTGGTCTTGCAGCTCGCGGTGGCACTGCTGGGGCACAACCTCATCCACGTCTTCGAACGCTACGCCTTCCCGGTGCTGGTGATCATCTTCCTCATCGCCTCGGTCTGGACGCTGGGCAAGGCGCACCCGGGGGCGGCGCACCACACGATCCACGGTGCCTTCCTCATCGAGATCGGCGCCACCTTCGGCTACGCGGTCGGCTGGAACCCGTACGCCTCGGACTACACCCGTTACTTCAAGCCCGAGACCAGCAAGACCGCCATCGCCTGGTGGTCCGGCCTGGGCGTGCTGCTGTCCTGCGTGCTGCTGGAGACCGTGGGGGCGGCAGCCGGCACGCTGTCCAGCGTCGCCTCGAACAGCAACCCGACGGCCGGCTGGACCGGGATCTTCCCGACCTGGCTGGGCGACCTGACGCTGCTCGCCATCGTGATCGGCGGCATCGCCGCCAACGCGCTCAACATCTACTCGGGCGCGATCTCGTTCACCGCGATCGGCTTCAAGCTGCCGCTGGCGGCCCGGCGGGCCATCGTCGCGGCTGGCTTCGGGGTGATCGGCTTCTTCGTCGCCTGGAGCGGACTGCACAACGCGGGGGCGAAGTACAACAACTTCCTGCTCGTCATCGCCTACTGGATCGCGCCCTGGCTGGCGGTCATGTTCTGCGACATGTACCTGCGCCGCCGCCAGGACCCGGCTCAGATCGAGCACCTGCTGTTCGACAAGAAGCACGTCAACTGGGCCGGCCCGGTGGCGATGCTGGCCGGTGCGGGCATCTCCATCTGGCTGTTCTCCAACCAGACCGAGTACACCGGCGTGGTGCCGTCGCACAACCCCAACTTCGGCGACCTGACCTTCGAGGTCGGCTTCGTGCTGACCGCGCTGATCTACCTCACCTGGCATGCGCTCGCGCGCCGGAGCCCGGCCCGGGTGGCCGGCACCGCCTGACTGGCACCATCTGGGGCCCCGGTCCCACCCGGACCCCCGGTGCCGTGCGCACGGCACCGGGGGTCCGGCGTGTGCGAACACCCCAGACAGGCAGGCACCCGGCACGCGGCAACAATTCAGGCAACCTGCAACGCAGCGCTAGCTCGGGCGAATACGGTGGATGCGACCACGACGAAGGGGCACAACCGCCAATGGCTCAGTCAGCCACCGTCCGGCAGTCCCGTATCCGTGCGATGCTCCCCGAGATCGGCAAGTTCTGCCTGATCGGCGGCATCGGCACGGTGATCGACATCGGCGGCGCGGCCGTGCTGCACGGCAAGTTCCACGTCGAGCCCCTCGGGGCCAAGGCGGTCTCGGTGACGGTCGCGACCGTCTTCACCTACTTCGGCTCCCGGTTCTGGACGTTCCGGCACCGGGAGAACCAGCCGCTGGGCCGCGAGGCAGTGCTGTTTTTCGTGCTCAACGTCGTGGGCCTGCTGATCGCGGAGGCGGTCATCTTCCTGGTGACCTACTTGCTGGGGCTGCGCGGCACGCTGGAGTACAACGCGGCCAGCATCGTCGGCACCGGCCTCGGCACCGTCTTCCGCTTCTACGCCTACCGCAAGTGGGTCTTCCTGGCCCCCGGGCCGGCCGCCGCGCCGCTGGCCGCTGGGCGTGACCTGCCCGACTTCCCGCCGTGGGAACTCGACCCGGCCTTCGTCGCGGCCGAGGTGAGCGTGCACGCTCCGGTCGGCCCGGCGCACGTCCCCGTCAGCACTGCGCCCGGGTCTCCCTGGGCGCGGCCGGCCCAGCGGGGCGCGGCCGCCGTCGCCCCCCGCGAGCCCGCCGCGGCCCGCAACCTCCGGCCCGCACCCGGCGAGGCGGGGCGCCGGCCGTCCGGCCGCCACCGCAAGAGCTAGGCGGCCAGGCCCGCCGTGGGCACGCTGCCCCTCCCGGCCGCCCCCGGTTAACCCCGTCCCGGTAAGGCCGCCCCCGTCAGGCAGGACCGCTGCGACTCGTCTTGGGGTGCCCGGACGGCGGGTTGCGCGGCAGGAACACCGCGAACACCGGCGGCTTGCGCCGGGCCAGCACGATCCGGCCGCCGTCGGCGGTGGCCATCGTCCGCGCCAGCGCGAGGCCGAGCCCGGTGCCTTCCGGGCGCCCGCTGACGCTCCGCTCGAAGATGCGGGAGACGAGCTCGGCGGGCACCCCGTCACCCTCGTCCTCCACCTCGATCACGACTGAGCTGGCCGACTGCGTGCGGCGGATGGTGACCGTGCCCTTGCCGTGCATGAGCGCGTTGTCGAGCAGGGTCGCGATCACCTGGGCGAGGCCGCCGGGGGTGACGCAGGCCTGCAGCCGCGACTCCCCGATGAGCACCATCTTCCGCCCGGCCCGGCGGAAGGCGGGTTCCCACTCGGTGATCTGCTGCAGCACGATCTTGTCGACGCTGATGAGCCCGGCCGATCCGACCCCGACCCGGCGGGCCGGGCTGAGCAGGTGGGTCACCACCTCGGCGAGCCGCTCGGCCTGGGCCAGCGCGGCGGTGCCCTCTTCCCGGACCACGTCCGGGTCGTCGGCCGAGGCGATCATCTCCTCCAGCCGCATCGACAGCGCCGTCAGCGGGGTGCGGAGCTGGTGCGACGCGTCGATCGCGAGCTCCCGGTCGGCCGTGAGCAGGCTGGTGACCCGGCGCGAGACGCTGTCGAGGCCGTCGGCCACCTGGTCGAGCTCGGTCACCCCGTACCGGCGGCCGACCGGCCGCGGGTCCCCGGTGCCGAGCCGGCCCGCTGCCTCGGCTAGCTCCTCCACCGGCCGCGCGGTCCGCTGGGCGACCACGCCGCCAAGTGCGACCGCCGCCGCTATCGCGCCCGCCAGCAGCGGCAGGCCCACCGCGAGCAGGTAACCGTCCCGGACCGCGGCCACTACCAGCAACGGCACGGCCGCGATGACCAGCGCGATCACCGCCACCCCGATCACGGCAAGCCAGAGGCGTCTGCGCATTTAGCGGTGTCTCCCCCGGGGGCCGCCCCCCCGGTGACCCCCCGAACGAGGGGCTCCCGCCCCCCGTACCCCCTGGGCGGGCAGGCCCCGGGACGGCGCCTGCGGCGCCGGGTGCGTACCCAGTGGTTGCCATCCCATCACTAATCGCCGCGCTCGAAGCGGAAGCCGACGCCGCGCACGGTGGTGATGTACCGGGGGTGGTGGGCGTCGTCGCCCAGCTTGCGGCGGAGCCAGGAGATGTGCATGTCGAGTGTCTTGGTCGACGTCCACCACTTAGCGTCCCAGACCTCGCGCATGATCTGCTCGCGCGTGACGACCTTGCCCGCGTCCCGCAGCAGGATCCACAGCAGGTCGAACTCCTTGGTCGTGAGGTCGAGCTCGGTGTCGCCGTGCCAGGCCCGGCGCGCCTCCGCATCGACCCGGATGCCGCGCACGGTCCCCGGCACCTCGGCCGTGCCCCGCCGCAGCAGGGCCCGCACCCGGGCGAGCAGCTCGGCTAGCCGGAACGGCTTGGTGACGTAGTCGTCGGCGCCGGCGTCAAGGCCGACCACGGTGTCCACCTCGTCCGCCCGGGCGGTGAGGATCAGCACCGGGACGCCGTTGCCCTCGGCCCGGACCCGGCGGCACACCTCGAGTCCGTCCAGCTCAGGCAGGCCGATGTCGAGGAGGATCAGGTCGATCCCGTCCGACAGCGCCCGGCCGAGCGTGGTCGGGCCGTCCTGCGTCACCTCCACCTGGTAGCCCTCCCGGCGCAGGGCGCGGGACAACGGCTCGGAAATGGAGGTGTCGTCCTCAGCGAGCAGCACGCGGGTCATGACTAGATCGTAAAGCCACGGTAAAACAGATGCACGCCACGCGGCCGCCGGCTGCCCGCCGGCCGGGCGCCGGCCGGGCGCACCGGGGCGAAACGAGTCACCTGGGCACCGGCCGGTCAGGCCAGCCGCCGTCGGCGGACCAGCCACCCTGGTGGGGCCACCCCGGGCCGGGGGCGGCGGGTCCCTGATCGTGCCGCTCGTCCTCCACCAACTGGAACAGCAGCGAGGAGATCCGCTCCACGTGCGGGATCTCGGTCAGCGCGAGCTCGCCGTGTTCCCCGGCCGACTCGACGACCAGGGTGCCGCAGCCGAGGACCCGGTCAAGCAGCCCCTTGCGGAACGAGACGTCGGTGATCCGCGACAGCGGGATGTCCCGGCCGCGCCGGGTGAGGATCCCGTCCCGGAGCCGCAGCCGCTTGCTCGTCAGCTCGTAGACGGTCGTGCGCCAGCGCAGCACCGGGTACAGCAGCCACCAGGCCAGCAGCGCGATCGCCGCCACCGCCAGCGCGAGCCGCCCGGCCGTGGCCGCCTTCCCCGCCGGGATCAGCACCTCGCCCGCCACCAGCCCGGCCAGCACGAGGAACGTCAGGGCAACGGGGCGCACCAGCACCTTCCAGTGCGGGTGCAAGATTGCCACCGCCTGCTCGCCCGACGTCAGCGAGCGGTCTTGACCCATGCTGACATCGTAGGGCCGACCGCAAGCTCAGCAAGGCCCGCGCGCTCAGAAGCGAACGTGCACCACGTCGCCCGCCGACACCGCCACCGCCGGCACACCGGGCCGTTCCGTGACGAGCAGGCGGCCCTCAGGGTCGAGGTCACTGGCCGTCCCGGTCAGTGTCCGGCCGCCGGGCAGCTCAACCCGGACGACCTGGCCCAGGGTGGCGCTGACGGCGCGGTAGGCCGCCCGCAGGCCCGACCCCTCCGGGTCGGGGTCGGCCCGGAGCGCGGCGTACCAGCGCTCCATCTCGTCCAGGATGGCCAGCAGCAACTCGTCCCGCGCCGCGGTGGCCCCGGCGGCCACCAGCGAGGTGGCGGGCAGCCCGCCCCGGGCGACCGCGCCGGGCGGGGTGGCGATGTTCAGGCCGGTGCCGATGACGACCGCGGTCGCGTCCGGCGTCTGCTCGGCGAGAATGCCCGCCAGCTTGCCGCCGGCCACCAGTACGTCGTTCGGCCACTTGAGGGTCACCCCGAGCCCGGCCACGCCGCGCACCGCCGCGGCCACTGAAACCCCGGTCAGCAACGTGAGCCAGCCCCGGCGGGTGACCGGCACAGCGGCCGGCCGGAGCAGGACCGAGAACGTCAGCGACCCGCCGGGCACGCTGGTCCAGGTCCGGCCCAGCCGCCCGCGGCCTGCCGTCTGCTCCTCGGCCACCAGCACGCGCCCCTCGGCCGCGCCCGCCGCGGCCGCCGCCAGCAGGTCGGCGTTGGTCGACCCGGTCGACGCGACGACGTCGAGCGGGGACCACATGCCATGGGCGGCTGGCAGGGTGAGCCTGCCCTCGTTCGGTCCCTCCGGCACGCCTGTCACCGGCCCTAGTCGCCGATCGCGATGCGCAGCCGGCGGAAGCCCTTGCCCTTGTTCTCCACCTTGACCACCGAGATGCGGCCGACCTGCCCGGTCGACGCCACGTGGGTGCCGCCGTCGGCCTGCTGGTCGAGGCCGACGATGTCGACGATCCGCACCTCCTTGACATCGTCCGGTACCAGGTTGGTCGCGGTGCGGATGATGTCGGGCAGTTCGAACGCCTGCGCCCGCGGCAGCGAGCGCACGTCGATCCGGCGGTCAGCCCGCAGCTCGGCGTTGCACGCGTCCTCGACGGCCTCCCTGAACCCGGGCGGCACCGCTTCCAGGTTGAAGTCCATCCGCGCGGTCAGTGGCTCCATGTTGCCCCCGGTGACCAGCGCCCCGAAGTCACGGAAGACCACCCCGCAGAGCACGTGCAGCCCGGAGTGGGTGCGCATCAGCGCGGTGCGGCGGTCGTCTTCAATTGCGCCGCGCACGGTGGTGCCAGCCGGCGGCACCGGGTCGCCGTCGGCCGGCACCAGGTAGACGTCGGCGTCGGCCTTGCGCGCGCCCGCGATCCGGGTCTGCACGCCGCCCCACAGCAGCACCCCGTGGTCCGGTGGCTGACCGCCGCCGCCCGGGTAGAACGCCGACTGGTCGAGAACGATCCCGTCCGGACCGGAGTCGAGTACCACCGCGTCCCACTCGCGCAGCGTCTGGTCGTCAAGCTCAAGCCGATGTGTCCTGCTCACGCAACGGAGCTTATCCCCGCTGGGCGCGGGACGTGGCGCGGCTGTGGGCCCCCGCCAGGGCCGCGCCGGCCAGCGCCAGGGCCGCCAGCGCGGCCGTCACCAGCAGGTAGGCGTGCCCGGCGGTCAGCGCGAAGGCGCGCTCAGCGTGCTCGGGCAGGGTCCCGGCCCGGCTCAGGTAGAGCGCCCCGAACGCGGCGATGCCGACCACCGTGCCGAGCTGGACCACGGTCACCATCACGCCGCTGGCATCGGCCGCGCTCGTCACCGGCACCCCCGCCACCACCCGGCCCATGAGGGCGCCGAAGGCCCCGGCCATGCCCGCGCCCGAGACCGCCAGCGCCAGGTACAGCCACACCCCGCCGTGACCGCCGGAGTGCAGCAGCCATCCGCTCCCCAGCAGCCCGGCCGCGTTGACGATGAAACCGCCGGTGACCAGCGCCCCGTGGTACCGCGCGGGCAGCCGCCGCCAGTTCAGGCTGACCACCGCGAACGCGACCCCGCAGGGGACGAACGTGAGCCCGGCCCTGAGCGCCGACTCGCCCAGCCCGTCCTGCAGTTGCAGCGCCAGGCTGAACAGCCAGCCGCCGAAGATCGCCATGTTGGCGAACAGGCCGCCGAGCCCGGCCGCCATGCCCGGCAGCCCGAGCAGGGAGCGTGGCAGGATTGGCTGCCCGCCGCGCGCCCCCACCCGGTTCTCAACCCAGCCCAGCAGGCCGAACAGCACCAGCGACCCCGCCAGCAGCGCCCAGCCCCAGGCCGGCCAGCCGAGCGGCTGCCCCAGCACCAGCGGCAGCACGAACGCGAGCACGGCCGGGGTCAGCACCGCCAGGCCGGGAAGGTCAAGCAGCCGCACCCCGTCGAACCGGCCGGCCGGCAGCAGCCGCGCACAGGCCAGGACGGCCAGCCCGACCGGCACGTTGACCAGGAACACCGGCCGCCAGGTGCTGCCGAGCAGGTCCGCGCTGACCAGCAGCCCGCCGATGACCTGACCGAGCACGGCGCCGCCGGAGATGATCGTCGCGTACAGGCTCATCGCCCGCGCCCGCGGCCCAGGCTCGGTGTAGCTGCGCTGGATGAGGCTGAGCACCTGGGGAATCATGGCCGCCGCGGACGCCCCCTGGGCGAACCGCAGCCCGATCAGCACCCCGGTCGTCGGGGCGAGGCCGCAGCCGAGCGAGGTGAGGGTGAACAGCGCCACCCCGGTCAGGTACATCCGCCGGTGGCCGAGGATGTCGCCCAGCCGGGCCCCGGTGACCAGCAGCACCGCGTAGGCGACGGTGTAGCCGGCCACGATGAGCTGCAGCCCGGCCCCGGACGCGCCCAGCGTGGCGTGCATGGAAGGGATCGCCACGTTGACGATGTTGACGTCGATCACGGCCATCATCTGGCCGGCCAGCACGACCGCGAGCGCGGCCCCGGGCGCCGCGATCCGGCCGGGCCCGCGGCCGGATCGGCTCAGACCGGGCCGGCGCAGGGTGGGGCGCCCGGCCGCGGCCGGGCGGACGTCGTGGGAGAGGTCTGTCATGCGACCCAGCCTGCCGCGCCCGTTATGCTGGTACCAAGAGCCTGGTTATCCTGGTACTAGCAGCACCTGGAAGACGGGCCGCCGGCGCGAGAGGATGAGCCCATGACGACGTCGACCCTGGACCGCGAGCGGTCGGCCGCGCGCCGGACCGAGCTGGCCGCGTTCCTGCGCAGCCGCCGGGAGCGGATCAGCCCAGAGGACGTCGGCCTGCCGCCTGGCACCCGCCGCCGCACCGCCGGGCTGCGCCGCGAGGAGCTCGCGCAGCTGGCCGGCGTCGGCGTCACCTGGTACACCTGGCTCGAGCAGGGACGGCCGATCAATGCCAGCGTGCAGGTGCTGGACGCGATCGCGCGCACGCTGCGGCTGGACGCGGTCGAGCGCGGCCACCTGTTCCGGCTGGCCGAG
The DNA here is from genome assembly GCA_963795335.1 of uncultured Actinomycetota bacterium. GTDB lineage: Bacteria > Actinomycetota > Actinomycetes > Streptosporangiales > Streptosporangiaceae > Trebonia. Next base: position 402,104 of record CAWCHI010000015.1, on the reverse strand, counting down.
GTGCCCGGCGCCGCCGGGGCGGGCGTGGCCGACTGCCCCGAGTGCCCGCTGCCGCTCCAGGTGCAGCTCATCCTGGACGCGATCGCACTGCCCGCCAGCGTGCTGACCGAGCGCTTCGACCTGGTCGCCTGGAACCAGGTCTACGCCGCGCTCTTCCCCCGGCTGGTCCGGCAGCCGGCGGGTGAGCGCAACACACTGCTGTCCTGCCTGACCAGCCCGCCCTGCTGCAGCCCGATGCCAGCGCCGGACAAAACCTCGGCCGTGATGGTCGGCCAGCTCCGGGCTAACTACGGCAAGCACCTCGGTGACCCGGCCTGGACCCACTTCATCCGCCGCCTGGAGGCGGCCAGCCCGGTGTTCGCCGCCGCCTGGGCCGAGCACGACGTGGCCCTGCCCGCCAGCTACGTCAAGCGCTTCCGGCACCCCACCTTCGGCACCATCACCGGCACGTCGACCAGCTTCGCGGTCACCAGCGTGCCCGGCGCCCGGATGGTGGTGTACACCCCCGACAACCGCGCCAGCGAGCAGGCGATCGCCCGGCTGGCGGCGGGCGAGGAGCTGGACGCCCGCTTCCCCTGCTGGGATTCCCACGACGAGGAACGGGAGCTGCTGGCCCTCGCCCGCTAAGCCCGCGCCTTCCCGGCCGGGTCCCGGCCCGCTGGTGCCCGCCCGGCTCAGCCGGTGTTCTGCAGGCCGGCCGCGACGCCGCTGACGGTCAGCAGCAGCAGCCGCTCAAGCGCGGGCCGCTCGGCCTCGGCCACATTCTCCGCCCGCAGCGCCGCCAGGGCGCGCAGCTGCAGGTAGGACAGCGCGTCAACGTACGGGTCGCGCAGCACGATGGCGCGCGACAGCACCGAGCGGTCGGCCACCAGCCGGTCGTGCCCGGTGACGGCGAGGACCAGCCGGCGGGTGCGGTCGTACTCGGCCAGCACCCGGGCGGACAGGTCCGGCCGGCCGCCCAGGGCCAGGTACCGGACCGCGATCTCCCGGTCGGTCTTGGCCAGCGACATCTCCGCGTTGTCGAGCAGGGTGGCCAGCAGCGGCCACTCCCGGTAGGCGCGGCGCAGCTCGGCCAGCCCCTCCGGCGGCAGCGCGCCGTCGGAGTCCCCGGCCGGGATGTCCTTCCAGGCGGCCGCGGCCAGGCCGCTGCCCAGCCCGTACCAGCCGGGCAGGTTGAGCCGGGTCTGGGCCCAGGCGAACACCCAGGGGATGGCCCGCAGGTCCTCCAGCCCCAGCGGCCCGCCGCCGAGCCCGCGCCGGGCCGGACGGGAGCCGATCCGCAAGCCCCCGATCTCGTTGAGCGGGCTGACGGCGGCGAACCACCCGGCGAAGCCGTCGGACGTGACCAGCGCCCGGAACTCGCCCTGGGCGGCGTCGTCGATGGCGGCCGCCAGCGACTGGAACGCCCCGGCGGCGACCGCGTTGCGGTCCTCGACCGACGGCGAGGACGCCAGCAGCACGGCCGAGGTGACCTGCTCCAGGTGCCGGAGCCCGATCGCGGGCTGCCCGTACCGGGCGAAGATCACCTCACCCTGCTCGGTCACCTTCAGGCGCCCGTCGACCGAGCCGGGTGCCTGGGCCAGCACCGCCCGGCCGGCCGGGCCGCCGCCGCGGCCGATCGCCCCGCCGCGGCCGTGGAACAGGGTGAGCCGCACCTCGTGGGCGGTCGCCCAGTGGGCCAGCTCGGCCTGGGCGTCGAACAGCCTCAAGGTCGCCGAGGCCGGGCCGAGCTCCTTGGCCGAGTCGGAGTAGCCGAGCATGACTTCGAGCTGCCGCCCGGTCTGCTCCAGCCGCGCCGCCACCGCCGGGATGCCGAGCATGCCGGTCAGCACCAACGGCGCGTTGGCGAGGTCCTCGCCGCTCTCGAACAGCGGCACCACGTCGAGCACCGGCCCGTCCCCGTCAGGGAAGGCATAGCCCGCGAGCTCGTAGACGGCGGCGATGTCGGCCGCGGCGGTGGTGAACGAGATGACGTAGCGGCGGCAGGCGTCGACGCCGTAGCGGCGCTGGATCCAGCCGATCACCCGGATCGTCTCCAGCACCTCCTCCGTCATCGGCGAGCGCGGGACGCCGCGGCGCAACTCCTCCAGGGCGCGGGCGTGCACCTGCGAGTGCTGGCGCACCTCGAGCCCGGCGAGGTGGAAGCCGAACGTCTCGGCCTGCCACAGCAGGTGCTGCAGTTCGCCGTAGGCCTGGCGGACGGCGCCCGCCGCCGCCAGCGAGGACTGCACCAGGCGCAGGTCGGCGATGAACTCGCCCGCGCTGCCGTAGGCGAGGTCGAGGTTCCTGGTCCGGGTCGCCGCCAGCCGCTCGGTGGCGTACATCAGGTAGGCCCGGTAGGGCTCGCCCGGCGAGCGGGCGGAGATCTCGGTGAGCAGGTCGGGCTGGTCGGCCGCGGCGGCCGCGAGCGCCCGCCGCAGCTCGGGCCCGGCCGGGGCGGACTCCTCGTAGACGGTCAGCGCCCGGGCGATCCGGCCGCAGGCGGCCTCCAGCCCGCGCAGCGCGTGGTCGGCCTGGATCACCGCCGCTTCCCTGGTCACCGCGGCCGTGACGTTCGGGTTGCCGTCCCGGTCGGCCCCCACCCAGGAGCCGAACCGCAGGTACGGCGTCACCGGGGACGGCCCGGCTCCGCTGCCCGCTCCCAGCAGGACCTGGTCGAGGGCCCGGTACACGGCGGGCACGAGCCGGAACAGCGTCTCGTCGAACGCGGTCATCACCGAGCGCACCTCATCCGCGGGCGACATCCCGGCCACCCGCAGCTGCGCCGTCCGCCACAGGAGGTCGACCTCCTCGCGCAGCCGGCGCCGGTCCTCGGCCTGCTGGGCCTTCCCCGTGCGGTGGTCGTCGACCGAGGTAAGCAGCTCGTTGACGCGGCGCAGGGAGGCGACCACGGCCCGGCGGCGGGCCTCGGTCGGGTGCGCGGTGAACACCGGGTGCACCCGCAGCCCGGCCAGCACGCCGGCCAGGTGCTCGCGGCCGCCCTCGTCCGTCAGCCGGGCCACCGCGTCGGCGAACGACTCGCGGGGCGGGCGGTCACCGGAGTCCCGCTGCCGCAGGGTCCGCACCCGCTGCTGTTCCTCGGCCAGGTTGACCAGGTGGAAGTACACGGTGAAGGCGCGCGCGACCAGGTCGGCCCGCTCCCACGACCACGAGGAGACCAGCGCCGTGATCGCGTCGCCGGCCGCGGACGCCTCGGCCGAACCGCGGTCGGCGGCGGTCCGGGCGGCGATGACCGCGTGCCGCAGCCGCTCGACGTCCGCCAGCAGCTCGGCGCCGGCCGACTCGCTGATCACCTCGCCCAGCACGTCGCCGAGCAGCCGCACGTCCCGGCGCATCGCCTCCGGAAGCTCAGCCGAGTCACGGGCCCGTCCGGCGCGGCCGGAACCTTCACTCCCGGGCCCACCGTCAGAGTGTCCCCCGGCAACGTCGTTCACATTGGTACTCACGACGCTGAGCGTATCCGCCGCCCGGCCGCCGGGGCCGCCGGGCACGGACCCTTGTTGCTTCGCCCAACGAGCAGCGCGGGCGGGCCGGGATGACGCGGCGGGCGGGGGGCCCGGGCGGCCGGCGCGGGCGGGCGGCCGGCGCGGGCGGGCGCGCATGAGACTGCGGTATGCAATCGCGCGGCAAGTGGCACGCGCACGGTCCAACCTGCCCTACAGTCGTAACGATGAGCGAATTCGCCGCCCCGATGCCCGTCCTCGCCAGATACGCGGTCATGGTTGACGTCGGGTATATCTACGCGGCCGCGGGCGAGTTGCTCTTCGGGACCAGCGCCCGGCGCGACTACCGGGTGGACGCGGTCGGGCTGATCCAGGCGGTCACCAAGCACGCCGACGAGCTGTTCCGCGGTGAGCTGCTCCGGGTCTACTGGTACGACGCCGCCCGCGACCGGGTGCCCACCATCGACCAGCGCGTCGTCGCGCAGATGGCCTGGGTCAAGCTCCGGCTGGGCAACCTGAACGCCCGTGGCCAGCAGAAGGGCGTCGACGCGAACATCCGGGCCGACATGGAGGCGCTCGCCCGGCACCGCGCGATCACCGACGCGGTCCTGATCGCGGGCGACGAGGACATGGTCCCGGCGGTGGAGGCCGCCCAGGCGTACGGGGTCCGCGTGCACCTGTGGGGCATCGAGCCGCCGTACGGCACCAACCAGGCCGAGCGCCTGGTGTGGGAGTCGGACACGGTGGACATCCTCGACTCGGCCTTCGTCCGCCCCTACTTCACCCGGAACCTGACCACCGAGTCGTCCCGGCCCGACGTCCAGGCGACCGCCCCGTCCCCGGCCCAGCTGTTCGGTGAGCAGCCCCACCCCCGTCCGCGCCCGCCGGTGCAGCTCGGCGGCCGCAACCACCTGTCGCAGACCGGCTCGTTCCCGCACGTCTCGCAGAGCGGCGCGATGCCCCGCCTCGGCCCGGACCGCCGGCACGTGGAAGAGGCGGGTGAGCACGTCGCCCACAAGTGGATCCTCACCCGCGGGGCCGACAACATCCGCGACCTGCTGCCGGGCCCGATCCTGCCCCCGGTCATCGACAAGGAACTGCTGGTCGAGGCGGAGAAGGAGCTGGGCCAGTCGCTGCGGCCGTACCAGGAGGCCCGCGAGTGGCTGCGGGACGCGTTCTGGGCCCGGGTGCACCGCGAGTTCGGGATCGGCGTCGGCAAGTCACGTGGCTGACGACGCCGTCCCCTACCTGCGCGTCGTCCGCGGGGACGCGTCCCCGCAGGAGATCGCGGCCCTGGTCGCAGCGCTCGCCGCAGTCGCGGCCGCCCGGGCCCGGGCGGCCGCGGCCCAGCCCCCGCCCGCCCGGCCGAACTGGAACGACCCCAGCCGGCGGATGCGCACGCCGGTGCACCCCGGGCCCGGCGGCTGGCGCCGCTCGGCGCTCCCTTAACCACCGCGCTCTCCCAACGGCCGTGCGGCCACTTGGTTATTCCGCCGCCTGAGACGTGGCGCCGCAGGCGGAACGTCGGTGACTTACCGCCACGGGCGCGAAGCACCCGTGAAGGCAAATAACCCCTCAAACTGCCTCAGATCTGCTAGCGTGCGCGGGCGGCAGTCCGCCGTCAGGGGTCAACGTCGAGGCAGGCCATGAGGAAAGTCACCGTGCTGGTCTACCCGATCGCCACCGACGAGTCGTGGGACGCCGTCGGCTGCTGCGGCTACGCGGGCGATCACCAAATCGACGATCTCGCTTTCCTCAAGGCGCTGGCGCCCAAAGTGAGCCTCGGCGGCACGCACAGCCTCGACCTGCTCGGCTTCAGTAGCGGCGCGCGACTGGCCTACCGGGTCGCCTGCACCGACCCGGGCCTGTTCGACCAGTACGCGATGGTCAAGGGCGCGCCGCTGCCGGGCTGCGTGGTGAGCAAGCCGGTCACCCTGCTCGAGGCGGCGGCGACCGACGACCCGGAGATCCCCTTCAAACCCGGGGACAAGGGCATCGAGAAACTGCCGGTCACAACCGAGATGTACGACCTGGAAAAAACGGACCACTGCCTGGCCAAGCCGGGCGTCACTCACGCCCAGGACATGACGCTAACCTCGTTCCCGGGCTGCGCGGACGGCAACCGGCTGGCGCTGGCGGCCTGGCCGACGGGCAAGCACGTGTTCCCCGACCCGCCCACCGTCAAGCAGCCGGGAACAGCGGAGATCTGGTCGTTCTTCACCCAGACACCGCTCGCCCCGCTCCCCTGACCCGCCCTAAGGTTCGCCCGGTAACATGTGCGCCGTCACTTAGTGACACCGAGACATGATCCTCAAACACGCTGCGTAACTGTTTCTCATCGGCTAGCGTTCACGCCGAGGGTCCATCGACGAACATCAAGGGGCAGGTGCGATGAAGAGGATCACCTGGCTGATCGCGGCGGCCGTCGTCGTGCTCGCTGCCGCGGGTTTCACTTTCCTGCACGTCGTGGGCGGGAGCGGGCAGTCGGCGCAGGCGAGCACGGCGCAGCCAGCGGCGCCCGCCAACGGCCGGCACGGCTAAGCCAGCCAGCACCGCCAAGCCGGCCACCCCCAGCGCGCAGGCGGCGCGGGCGGTGACCGTGACCAAGACCTACTCCCTTTCCGCGGGCGGCCTCAGGCGCAGTTACGAGGTCATCGCACCGTCCACTAGGCTGCCGAAGAACGCCCCGGTCATCGTCATGCTCTCCGGCTACGGCAGCACCGTCGCCAGCGAGATCAGCCGGGACCAGCTGGTGCCCTACGCGGCGACCGGCAAGGCCGAGGTCGTCTACCCGGTGGCGGTCCAGGAGACCTGGAACGCGGGCGGCTGCTGCGGCTTCGCCGGCACCCACAACATCAACGACATGGCGTTCCTGAAGGCCCTGGTGTCGAAGATCGACCGCGGCTACACCCGCAAGATCTACCTGATCGGGTACAGCAACGGAGCGCGGATGGCGTACCGCGTCGCCTGCACCGACCCGGGCCTGTTCGACGGCTACGCCGCCGTCAAGGGCGTACCGCAGCCCGGCTGCACGATCAGGCAGCCGGTCACGCTCCTGCAGGCCTCGTCGGTCGATGACCCCGAGATCCCCTACAAGCCCGGGGACAAGGGCCTGGAACCGGTGCCGATCACCACGCTGATGACCACGCTGCACAAGGCTGAGAAGTGCTCGGCCACCTCGACCGTGGTCCGCGAGCCGGGCTTCAGCCTGACCAGCTACCGCTGCGCCGATGGCACCCGCCTGGCCTCCGCCGTGTGGCAGACGGGGGTGCACTCCTACCTGCGGCCTCCGGTCACCAACCCCGGCGCCAGCCCGGTCATCTGGTCCTTCTTCACCCAGACGAGGCTGGAGCGGACCCCGTCCTGACGCCTGCTTGCCGTCCGCGCCGGGCGGCCGCATCCCGCTGGGGTGCGGCCGCCCGGCTTTTTACGGCTTGACCGGCAGGATCAGCCGCATCACGGTGCCGCTGCGCGGGGCGGGCTCGGCCGCCACGACGCCGCCGTGGCTGAGTGCGACCTCGCGGACTACGGCCAGCCCGAGACCGGAGCCGGGGGCCGAACGGGTCACCCGGGAACGGTAGAAGCGGTCGAAGACGAACGGCAGGTCCTCGTCGGCGATGCCGGGCCCGTGGTCGCGCACGATGACCTCGCCACCGGTCACCCGCAGCTGGACCGGGCCCTCGGGCGGGCCGAACTTGGCCGCGTTGTCGAGCAGGTTCTTCAGCGCCACCCGCAGCCGCTCGGCGCTGCCCTCGACCGTGCCGCCCCCCAGCTGCGCGGTGAACTCGGTCTTGGGCCAGTCGCGCCGGGCCGCCTCCAGGGCGTCGGCCGCAACTGCGTTGAGCTGGACCGGGAACCGGTCCGCGGGCGGCGGCTCGCCCCGGGCGAGATCGGTCACACTCGCCACCAGGCGGCTGAGCTCGGCCACCTGGTCGGTCACGCGGGCGAGGACCTCCTGGCGCTCGCCGGCCGGCAGGCCCGGGTTCTCCGCGAGCACGTCGACGTTGATCCGCAGGCTCGCGAGCGGGGTCCGCAGCTCGTGGCTGGCGTCGCTGACCAGCCGCCGCTGCGCGTCCAGGGACCGCTGCAGCGCGCCCAGCATGGCGTTGAACGTCCGCGCGAGCCGGCCGAGCTCGTCTCGGCGGCCGACCTCGACCCGGCGGCCGGGGTCGCCGGTCAGCGAGACCTCCTCGGCTACACTGGCCAGCCGGGAGACCGGCGCCAGCCCGGTCCGCGCAACCGCCCAGCCGAGCAGGGCGGCGACCAGGACGCCAACCGCGCTGAGGGTCGCCAGCGTCGCGCCGACGGTCGTCACCTGCTGGTCGGTGGTGGTCAGGGGCATCGCCACCTGGACCGCGAGGCCGGGCCCGAGCGGAGCCGTCAGCACCATCGCCCTGGTCCCGTTGACCTCGGTCGTGCCGTAGAACTGGGCGGCGTGGCCGGCCGCCACGTCGATCGCCGCCTCGCTCGGCGTCAGCAGCCCGGCATCGCCCGGCAGCGCCCAGACGACGCCAGACGAGGTGATCAGCTGGGTGTAGGTCTGCACGCCGAACCCGGAGGAGTGCGGCGGGATCCAGCGGTCCGGGATGTGGCCACCGAGCCGCTGGGCCTCGTGCTGCACGCTCTGGACCCGGCTGGCGACCACCGTGCGCACCTGGTTCTGCAGGTCGGTCCGGATCGCGAAGAAGGCGACGGCGCTGATGCCGAGCGCCACCGCCGCCACCGCGCCCGCCGCCACCAGGGTGAACCGGGCCTGCAGGGTCAGCCGGGGCCGGGGGCTGCGCGGGCTCATCCCCCTGCCCGCAGCACGTAGCCCACCCCGCGGACGTTGTGCAGGAGCCGGGGCAGCCCGTCGGCTTCCAGCTTGCGGCGCAGCAGGGTCACGAAGACCTGGAGCGCGTTCGACGCCGGGGCCTCGCCGTAGCCCCACACCCGGTCGGTGATCACGTCGTAGCTGAGCACCTGCTCGGCGTTGCGGACCAGCAGCTCCAGCAGCGCAAACTCGATCTTGGTGAGGGTGAGGGCGCCCCCGCCCCTGGTCACCGTGCGGGCGGTCAGGTCGAGGGTCAGGTCAGCGTAGCCAAGCCGGGCCCGCGGCGGCTTGGTCCGCCGCAGCAGGGCGTTGACCCGTGCCATCAGCTCCCGCAAGGCGAACGGCTTGACCAGGTAGTCGTCGGCCCCGGCTTCCAGCCCGGCGACCCGGTCGTCGATCGCGTCGCGGGCGGTGAGCACCAGCACCGGGGTGGTCACACCGCGGCCGCGCAGCGCCCGGCAGGTATCGAGGCCGTTGAGCATCGGCATGAGGACGTCGAGGATGATCAGGTCGACCGGCGCCTGGGTGACCGCGGTGAGCGCGTCGGCGCCGTTGCCGGCCGTCGTGACGGCGTAGCCCGCGTACCCCAGGGCGCGGCGCAGCGAATCGCGCACGTCCCGGTCGTCGTCCACGATCAGCACCCGCGACGTCACTTCGGAGGCCGACGCCCGGGACTCGGAGGCTCGGGGGACACCACCCGCCGACGATAGCTGCACACTTAGAGTGAACCAAACGAGCCTGCGAGAATGCTGACAGTTACCTGAGGGCTGTTACATTTTTCAGGAACTTTTAACAATCCCTGGCCAGGCTGCCTTACATGTCTCCCAGCAGCCTGTCAACCCCGCGGTCGGCGGCAACCGTCCCGGATGCCGCCCCGGCCCTCTGGCTGGTGCGCCACGGCGAGTCCACCTGGAACGTCGCGGGTCTCGCCCAGGGCTTCAACGACGAGGCGGAGCTGACCGAGCGCGGACTCCGCCAGGCCACCACGGCCGCGGCGCAGTTCGGCTACCGCCCGGTGCGCGCGATCTACTCCAGCGACCTGCGGCGCGCGCAGCAGACCGCGGCCGCGTTCGCGGCGGTCCTGGGGCTGCCGGTGCACACCGACGGCAGGCTGCGCGAGCGGTCCCTGGGCGACCTGGAGGGCAGCCCGCACAGCATGATCACCCCCGAGGTCACCGGCTTCGCCGACGGGCTCGTCACCGACCCCGACACCCGGCCGCCCGCCGGGGAGTCGCTCCGTGCCCTCTACCAGCGCGCCGCGTCGTTCTGCGACGACCTCGCGGCCGGGCTCCGCGGCACGCAGCCCTTCGCCGGCCTGGAAGGCCCCGCGACCGCGGGAACGGCCCCCGGCAGCGCCTGCGGTGACGTCGTCGTCATCGCCCACGGCGGCACTGTCCGCGTCCTCGACGCATACATCCACGGCGTCGCCGTCGACCAGATGACCTGGCGGCCGGTCGGCAACGCGACGATCGTGCTCATCCCCGCATTCGGTCTGTGACTCCGAGGAGGAATCCGATGAACAACACCGTCCTGAGCTTGCCCGCCCGCGCGGCCAAGCCCCGTACTTCCGGCCTGACCATGGTCATCGACGGCGGCATCCCGCTGGGCTTGTTCAGCGACCAGATCGCATTCGGGGCCGAATACATCGACTACGTGAAGTTCGGCTGGGGAACCTCGGTCGTCACTAACTGCCTGCGCGAGAAGATCGGCGTGCTGGACAGCCATGGCATCGACTTCTACTTCGGCGGCACGCTGTTCGAGAAGTTCGCCCTGCAGAACCGCTTCGACGACTTCCGCCGCTTCTGCGAGGAGTACGGGGCGCGGCACGTCGAGGTCTCCAACGGGACCATCCAGATGTCGAACGCCGAGAAAGCCGGTTACATCCGTAAACTGGCGCCCGACTTCACCGTCGTCTCCGAGGTCGGTTTCAAGGACCCGGGCCGCTCGGAGATGCTGCCGCCGAGCGAGTGGGTGGCGTCGATCAAGGAGGACATCGACGCGGGCGCGTCCGTCGTCACCCTCGAGGCCCGGGAGAGCGGCTCGTCCGGCATCTGCCGGCCGGACGGCGAGCTGCGCTACGGCCTCATCGAAGACGTCCTGTCGGCCGCAGTCGACGTGGACTTGCTGCTGTTCGAGGCGCCCAACACCGGCCTGCAGGCCCACCTGATCTCCCGGATCGGGCCGAACGTGAACCTCGGGAACGTGCCCGCCGCCGGCGTCATCGGGCTGGAGACGCTCCGGCTCGGCCTGCGCTCCGACACCCTGACCACCTTCGAGTAAGGGGCAGACGACACCGTGCGTACCACCGGCGATGCCTTTCACCTGGCCATTCCCACCCACGACCTGGACGTGGCGCAGGACTTCTACGTGAGCAAGCTGGGCTGCAAGCTCGCCCGGCGCTACAACGACCGGATCACCCTGGACTTCTTCGGCGACCAGGTCGTGTGCCACCTGACCGAGGGGGAGCCGGTCAGGCCGGAAAGCCTGTACCCCCGGCACTTCGGCGTCACCTTCCGCGAGGGGGCAGACTTCGAGCGGCTGCACGCCTGCGCGGTGGCGCGGAAGATCCAGTTCTACTACGACATCTCGCTGCGCTTCGAAGGGATGGTCGAGGAGCACCGTACGTTCGTGCTGCAAGACCCCACCGGCAACCTGCTCGAGTTCAAGCACTACAACGACCCCAGGATGATGTACTGATGCTCTCCGGCAACCCGATTCGGACCTGGATCGAGGAACAGGCGGCCCGCCACGGCGACGACATCTACCTGGCGGACGCGCGCGGCCCGGCCACGCTGACCTACGCCGAGCTGTTCAAGACCGTCCAGGAAGCCGAGTGGCTGCTGGACGAGGCCGGGTTGCCGCCGGGCGCCCGGGTCAACGTCCGGCTCGGCCATCCCTTCGCCTACGCCACCGCGCTGGTCGCGATCATCGCGGCGGGCCGGGTGGCGGTGCCGCTCGACCCGGCTGCCCCGGACGAGGACATCGCCCGGGTCAACCGCGTCGCCCGGCCCGCCGGGTCGGTCACCCAGGTCGACGGCATCGGTGCGGACGGCCCCGGTCGTGAAGGCACTGGTGCCGACGGGGCAGGCGCGCCCTCGTTCGGCTTCACCGCGTTCGACCAGTTCCCGGTGACCGCCGCCAACCCCGGCGGCGGCATCTTCCTCAGCACCAGCGGCACCACCGGCACCCCGAAGGGGATCTTGCTGCCGGCCGGGCAGCTGGCCCACACCGCGGCCAGCGTGGTCGAGGCGCACCGGCTCACCCGGTCCGACCGGGGCTACTGCTCGCTGCCCCTGTTCCACGTCAACGCCGAGGTCGTCGGAGTGCTCGCCACCCTCAAGGCTGGCGCCTGCCTCGCGGTGGACCGCAAGTTCAGCCGCCGCGGGTTCTGGGACATCATCCGCGACCGCGGCATCACCTGGATCAACGCGGTGCCCGCGATCATCTCGATCCTGTCCATGGACCCGCCCGCCGACCCGCCCCCGGCGCTGCGCTTCGTCCGGTCGGCCTCGGCTCCGCTGCCACTCGCCTCGCTCGAGCGGTTCGAGCGGTCGGTCGGCGTGCCGGTCATCGAGACCTACGGCATGACCGAGGCCGCCAGCATGATCACGGCCAACCCGCTCGAGGGGCCGCGCAAGCCCGGGTCGGCCGGGAAGCCGGCCGGCTCGCAGGTGCGGGTGGCCACCGCCGGCGGCACAGCCGCGGCACCGGGCGTGATCGGCCGGGTGATGATCCGCGGCGCGGGCGTCATCACGGCCTACGCCTCCGGCGGCCGGCCGGGCGTGATCGACGCCGAGGGCTGGCTCGACACCAGCGACCTGGGGTACCTGGACGCCGACGGCTACCTGTTCCTGGCCGGCCGGTCGGACGACGTGATCAACCGCGGCGGGGAGAAGATCTACCCCCGTGAGATCGAGGAGATCCTGCTGGCCCAGCCCGGGGTCCGGTCCGCCGCCGTGATCGGCGCGGCCGACGAGGTGCTCGGCGAGCGGCCGGTGGCCTGCGTGACCGCGGACGCGCACGCGGACGCGGCCGAGGTTGAGGAGCGGCTCCGTGCGGTGTGCGCCCAGCGCCTGCCCCGGCACAAGCAGCCCAGCGAATTCTGGCTGGTCGACGCCATGCCGCTCGGCCCGACGGGCAAGATTTCCCGGCGCCTGCTGAAGGAATCCGTGGCGGCACGGTGAGCTCGGCGGTATCCGATCGGCAACCGGCCGGGCCGTCCCCGTCGGCCGGCCCGGCCCAGCGGCGTTCCCGGCCGCACATCGTCGCGTTCGACCTGATCCGGCTCATCATCATGGTGTTCGTGGTCAGCGTGCACACGCTGGCCTTCGCCGGCGGGCGCGTGACGATGAGCATCGGCGCCGTCACGACCGTCTTTCACACCAGCCGGGAACTGTTCCTGCTGCTCACCGCCCTGGTGCTGACGTACAACTACGGCAAGCGGGACCAGCTGCGGGCGGGCCGGTTCTGGTGGCGCCGGTTCTACCTGGTGATCCCGGCCTACGTGACCTGGTCCGCGATCTACTACGCGGCCAACGGGCGCACCCGCGGCCCCTGGCCGGGTGCGTTCCTGCACGACCTGGAAAACGCGGGCGCCCGCTACCACCTGTACTTCCTGCTCGTCAGCATGCAGATCTACCTGCTCTTCCCGCTGATCCGGTGGCTGCTGCGGAAGACCGAGCGGTACCACGCGTGGGTGTTCGGCGTCGCCCTCGCCTACCAGGTCTGGCTCACCATCGGGCTGCACTACCAGGTCGGACGGCACGGGGACGGGCCGCTGGCGCAGTTTCTCAACGGGGCCGGGCAGGGCTACTGGATCGACACCTACGTGTTCTACGTGGTGGCGGGGGCGCTGGCGGGCTGGCACTTCGAGGCCGCGACCGCGTTCACCCGCCGTCACCTCCGCACCGGGTGGCGGGTAGCGGCGGTCGCGGCCGTCGGGGTCGCGGCCGGCATCGGCGTCTTCCTCATCGAGACCGAGGTCTACGGTGCCACCCCGGGCAACGCCAGCGCGGTGTTCCAGCCGGTCGTCATCGTTGAGTCGGTTGCCTTCGGCTGGGCCCTGCTCGGCCTCGGCCTGCGGTGGAGCGACCGCGGCGCCCCCGGCCGCACGTTCGCCGCCGCCGGGTCGGCCAGCTCGTTCGGCATCTACCTGGCCCACCCGCTCGTCCTGCAGGCCCTGTTGCTGGTCGCGGGCCTGAGCATCTTCGGCGCCAAGGACGGCCTCGTCGGCGACCTGCACCGCCTGCCCCACTCCAGTTTCGAAGTCGTCATCCTGCTGCTGATCGCGGTGCCGCTGATCTACGCGATCTCGTGGATGATCGCGTCGGCGGTCCGCCGCACCCCGCTCAGCCTGCCACTGACCGGGCGCGAGTGGCGCGGCGAGGCGAAGACCCGCTTCGGCCAGGCGCGCGACCGGGCCCTCGACCAGATCGAGGACGTCGTCCGGGGGCAGGCCCGGCGGGTCACCCGGCGGATGGTCATCGTCGCCGCCGCGGTCGCCGTGGTCGCCGCCAGCGGCGCCGTCGCCGGGGTGCAGATCGAGGCGGCGGCCACCCGCACGGTCAACTACACCGCCTCGTCCATCCAGGTCGGCAGCATGACCCGGAGCTACACCACGCTCACCCCGGCCAAGGCGGCGCTGCCGTCGTCGGCGCCCATCATCGTGGTCCTGTCCGGCCTCAACGCCACGCAGAACCAGGAGATCAGCCGGGACTACTTCCTGCCCTACGTGCAGGCGGGCGAGGCCGAGCTGGTCTACCCGCTGGCCTACCGGGAGTCGTGGAATGCCATCGGCTGCTGCTCGTGGGCGGCCAAGGCCAACGTCGACGACGTGGACTTCATCAAGGACCTGGTGAAGAAGATCAACCCGGGCAACGCGAGACCGGTCTACCTGATGGGCTACAGCAACGGCGGCCGCCTCGCCTACACCCTCGCCTGCACCGACCCGACGCTGTTCGACGGCACCGCTGTGGTCAAGTCGGACCCGCAGCACTGGTGCAACGTCACCGTCCCGCAGAAGCTGCTGCAGGTCTCGTCGACCGACGACACCGACACCCCCTGGTACACCGGGGAAAAGGGCAATTTCCGTGAGATGCCCGCCGCCCAGGTCCAGAACGCGATCCTGCGCTACGCGGACCGGTGCACCGGCACGTCGGTCAGCGCCAAGCAGGGCAACATGACGCTGACCACCTGGCCGGACTGCAGCGGCGGGTCGAGCGTGAGTTTCGCGGTCTACACCACGGGGGTCCACAGCTACCCCAGGCCGCCGGCCAGTTACCCGGCCGCCTCGCAGGTGATCATGGCCTGGATCAACAACACGGTCACGGTGCCGGACCTGCCGAAAGTCACATAGGCGGGGCGAGTTGCCACCCCGGCCGCCCTAGGATGGAAGGCATGCCGATAACCCGCGACGAGGTCGCTCACCTGGCCCGGCTTTCCCGGCTCGCGCTCAGCGACGGGGAACTCGACCACCTTGCCCCCCAGCTTGACCAGATCATCGCGTCGGTCGCGCAGGTGCAGGAGGTCGCGGCGGACGGCATCCCGCCCACCACGCACGCGACCGGCCTGGTCAACGTGTTCCGGGCCGACGAGCCAGCCCCCTGCCTGACCCCCGAGGAGGCGCTGTCGGGCGCACCGGCGGTGGAACTGCAGCGGTTCAAGGTTCCGCGGATCCTGGTCGAGGAGTGAGGCGTCCCTCATGAGCGAGCTGACCAGGAAGACGGCGGCCGAGCTGGCCGCCGCAGTGGCGGCGGGCGATGCCTCCGCCGCCGAGATCACCACCGCCCACCTCGAGCGGATCGCCGCGGTGGACGACCGGGTGCACGCATTCCTGCACGTGGCCGCGGACGACGCGCTGGAGCAGGCCCGCGCGGTGGACCGGCGCCGGGCGGCGGGCGAGCCCCTCGGCCCCCTGGCGGGCGTGCCGGTCGCGGTCAAGGACCTGTTCACCACCGTCGGCATGCCGACCACGTGCGGGTCGAAGATCCTGCAGGGCTGGATGCCGCCGTACGAGTCGACCATCACCGGGCGGCTGCGCGCGGCGGGCGCGGTGCTGATCGGCAAGACCAACATGGACGAGTTCGCGATGGGCTCGTCCACCGAGAACTCCGGCTACGGCCCCTCGCATAACCCGTGGGACCTGTCCAAGGTGCCCGGCGGCTCCTCCGGCGGCTCGGCCGCGGCCGTCGCCGCCTACGAGGCGCCGCTCGCCCTCGGGACCGACACTGGCGGGTCGATCCGCCAGCCCGCCGCGGTCTGCGGGATCGTCGGCGACCAAGCCGACCTACGGCGGCAGCTCCCGCTACGGGGTGGTCGCGTTCGCGTCCTCGCTCGACACCCCGGGCCCGTTCGGCCGGACCGTGCTCGACGCGGCGCTGCTGCACGAGGTGATGTCGGGGCATGACCCGATGGACTCCACCTCGGTCAGCGCCCCGGTGCCGCCGGTGCTCGAGGCAGCCCGGCACGGGGACGTGGCCGGGCTGCGGATCGGCATCGTCAGCGAGTTCGCCGGCGACGGCTACCAGACGCGGCGTGATGACCCGGTTCACCGAAGCGGTCGAGGTGCTCGAGTCCCTCGGGGCGAAGGTCACCGAGATCAGCTGCCCGCACTTCAAGTACGCGCTCCCCGCCTACTACCTGATCGCGCCGAGCGAGGTGTCGTCCAACCTGGCCCGGTTCGACGGCATGCGCTACGGGCTGCGGGTCGGCAGCGGCTCGGCCGAGGAAGTCATGGCGGCCACCCGCGAGGCCGGATTCGGGGCCGAGGCCAAGCGGCGGATCATGCTCGGCACCTACGCCCTGTCGAGCGGCTACTACGACGCCTACTACGGCAAGGCGCAGCAGGTCCGGACGCTGATCATCCGGGACTTCGACGCCGCGTTCGGCCAGGTCGACGTGCTCATCTCGCCGCCCACGCCGACCACCGCGTTCGGCATCGGCGAGCGGGCCGACGACCCGATGGCGATGTACCTCGCCGACCTCTGCACGATCCCGTCCAACCTGGCCGGGAACGCCGCCATTTCGGTTCCAGTCGGGCTCGCGCCCGAGGACGGCCTGCCGGTCGGCCTCCAGGTGATGGCGCCGCCGCTGGCCGACGACCGGCTGTACCGGGTGGCCGCGGCGGTCGAGGCGGCGTTCACCGAGCGGCGGGGGCACCCGCTGCTGGACCGAGGCGAAGGGACTGGCTGCGATGACCGTCACGCTACGAGGCGGCGCTGCAGAAGTACGAGCCGGTCTTCGGGCTCGAGACGCACGTCGAGCTCGGCACCGCTGACCAAGATGTTCTGCGGCTGCAGCACCACGTTCGGGGCCGAGCCGAACACCCACACCTGCCCGGTCTGCCTCGGCCTGCCCGGTTCGCTGCCGGTCGTGAACGAGCGCGCGATCGAGTACGCGATCAAGATCGGGCTGGCGCTGAACTGCTCGATCGCCGCCTGGTGCCGGTTCGCGCGGAAGAACTACTTCTACCCGGACATGCCCAAGAACTTCCAGATCTCGCAGTACGACGAGCCCCTGTGCACCGAGGGCTACCTCGACGTGGCCATCGGCGGCAAGACCGTCCGGGTCGGCATCGAGCGGGTGCACCTGGAAGAAGACACCGGCAAGTCGCTGCACGTCGGCGGGGCGACCGGGCGCATCCAGGGGGCCGAGTACTCCCTCGTCGACTACAACCGGGCGGGCATCCCGCTGGTCGAGATCGTCACCAAGCCGGTCCCGGGCACCGGCTACCTCGCCCCCGAGGTCGCCCGCGCCTACGTCACCGAGCTGCGCGACGTCCTGCGCAGCCTCGGCGTGTCCGACGTGCGGATGGAAGAGGGCTCGATGCGCTGCGACGTGAACACGTCGATCACCTGGCCGGCGTCGGCCACTGGGGCACGCGGACCGAGACCAAGAACGTCAACTCGCTGCGCTCGGTCGAGCGGGCGGTCCGGTCCGAGGTCGAGCGGCAGGCCGGGGTGCTCGACGAGGGCGGCCGGATCAACAGGAGACCCGTCACTTCCACGAGGACACCGGGGTGACCACCTCCGGCCGGTCGAAGGAAGAGGCGCAGGACTACCGCTACTTCCCCGAGCCCGACCTGGTGCCGGTGGCGCCCGACGCGGACTGGGTGAAGTCCATCAGCGCGTCGCTGCCCGAGCTGCCGTCGGCCCGCCGGGCCCGGCTGATCGAGGCGTGGTCGCTGTCGGAGCTCGAATTCGAGGCCCTGCGCAACGCGGGCGCGCTGGACGCGGTGGAGGCGACCGTGGCCGACAGGCGCGTCCGCGGCCGACGCGCGCAAGTGGTGGCTGGGCGAGCTGGCCCGGCGGGCCAACGACGCCGGCATCGAGGTCTCCGACCTGCCGATCACCGCCGGCCGACGTGGCCCGGATCTCCGCTCTGGTCGCGGCGGGCACGCTCAACGACCGGCTCGCCCGCCAGGTCATCGACGGCGTGCTCGACGGCGAAGGCACCCCGGACGAGGTCGTCGCCGCCCGCGGCCTCGCCGTCGTCAGCGACGACTCCGCCCTGCTCGCCGCGATCGACGAGGCCATCGCGGCCAACCCGGACGTGGTCGCCAAGATCCGCGACGGCAAGGTCCAGGCGGCCGGCGTCCTCGTCGGCGCGGTCATGAAGGCCACCCGCGGCCAGGCCGACGCCGCCCGGGTCAAGGACCTGATCCTGGAGCGCCTGGCCTGAGCGCTGGGGACGTGGCTCCGGTTTCCCCGCCGGGCGACGTCCCCAGATGCCACATACCTCACTGCGCTCCCGTTTCCGCACCTCATGGGAAAGATACGGGAAACTTTTCTTACTCCAGTACATAAGAGTTTTCGCTTAGAAAAAGTTTCCGCCTTAATCGCGGCCACAGCCACGCCAGCCCCACTGGCAGGCCACGACTGGCCGGCCTGCTGCGTGCGCCCTTGCGCAGGCAGCCGCTGACCGGGGTCAGGCCGTGACCGCGTCGGGCCCGCCTTCCAGCAGCCGCTTGAAGGCGGGCTCGTCGAGGATGGTGACGCCGAGCTCGACCGCCTTGTCGTGCTTGGAGCCCGCGTTCTCGCCCGCCGACGACGAAGCTGGTCTTCTTCGAGACCGAGGAGGAGACCTTGCCGCCCGCCGCGCGGACCGCCTCGGCCGCCTCGTCCCGGCTGTAGGTGGGCAGCGTGCCGGTGATCACCACGGTGACCCCGGCGAGCAGCCGGCCCGCCGCCGCCGACGGGTCGAAGCCGGGGGTCTCCAGCTGAACGCCCGGCCGCCCGCCACTTCTGCCACGATCGCCCGGTGCCAGTCGACGGTGAACCACTCCACGACCGAGGCCGCGATCGTCGGGCCGACGCCGTCCACGATCGCGAGGGCGTCCGGCGAAGCGGCCGCGATGGCGTCGAGCGAGCCGAAGGCGTCGGCGAGGGCGCGGGCCGCGGTCGGGCCGACGTGCCTGATCGACAGCGCGACGACGATCCGCCACAGCGGCCGGGTCTTCGCCTCGTCCAGGTTGGCCAGCAGCGCGTGCGCGACGAGCTTGAGCCCGCCCGCCTTGTTGACGAAGAACGGGCTGGCCGCCAGCTTCTCGTCGGTCAGGTCGAACAGGTCGCCCTCGTCGGTCACCAGGCCGTCGCTCAGCAGGGCGACGACCGCCTCGTAGCCGAGCGCCTCGATGTCCAGGGCGCTGCGGGAGGCGAGGTAGAACAGCCGCTCGCGCAGCTGCGCGGGGCAGGCCCTGGTATTGGGACAGCGCCAGTCGACCTCGCCCTCGTCGCGCCCCAGCGGCGTACCGCACTCCGGGCACACCCGCGGGAACTCGTACTCCCGCTCGTCCCCGGTCCGCAGCTCGGCCACCGGCCCGACCACCTCGGGAATCACCTCGCCGGCCTTGCGCAGCACCACCGTGTCCCCGATCAGCACGCCCTTGAGCTTGACCGTGTCCTCGTTGTGGAGGGTGGCCCGGTCGACCGTCGACCCGCTCACCTTGACCGGGCTCATCACCGCGTACGGGGTGACCCGCCCGGTCCGGCCGACGCCGACGCGGATGTCGAGGAGCTTGGTGGTGACTTCCTCCGGCGGGTACTTGTAGGCGATCGCCCAGCGTGGCGCCCGGCTGGTCGCGCCCATCGCCTGCTGGACCGTCGATCGGGTCGATCTTGACGACGACGCCGTCGATCTCGTACGGCGTCTCGTGCCGGTGGCCGGGATCGGCGTAGTAGTCGATGTAGGCCTGGACGTCGGCCAGCTCGTCGATGACCCTGAAGCGGTCGCTGACCGGCAGGCCCCACTCCCTCAGCCGCTCGTACCAGCCGGACTGGGTGTCGGGTGCCCCTTCGAGGTTGCCTTCCTCGCTCGGGCCGGCGGCGGCACCGCTGATCCCCCCGCCGGCCCCGGCCGAGCCGACCACCCGCCCGATACCGTGCACGATCGCGTCGAGCGCACGGGAAGCGGTCACCCGCGGGTCCTTCTGCCGCAGCGAGCCCGCGGCCGCGTTGCGCGGGTTGGCGAAGGCGGGCTTGCCCGCCTCCTGCAGCGAGGAGTTGAGCCGGTCGAACGCCGCCTCGGGGAGGAACACCTCGCCGCGGACCTCGAGTACCTCGGGGTCGCCGTCCCCGGCCAGCCGGGCCGGGATCGACCGGATCGTCTTGACGTTCGGCGTGACGTCCTCGCCGGTACGCCCGTCGCCCCGGGTGGCGGCGCTGGTGAGCCGGCCGCGCTCGTAGACGAGGTCGATCGCGAGCCCGTCGATCTTCAGCTCGCACAGGTAGGGCCCGGTCCCGCCGAGCTTGGCGGCCCGGTCCGACCAGGCCGCGAACTCCTCCGCCGAGAAGACGTTGTCCAGGCTGAGCAGGCGCTCCAGGTGGGTCACGGGGGTGAACAGGGTCGAGATCATCCCGCCGACCCGCTGCGTCGCCGAGTCGGGGGTGCGCAGTTCCGGGTACTGCTCCTCGATCTCGCCCAGGGTGCGGATGCCCTGGTCATACTCGGCGTCGGAGATCGTCGGCGAGTCGAGCACGTGGTAGCGGTACTGGGCGTCGAGCAGCCGCTCGCTCAGCTCCGCGTGCGTCTGCCGCGCCTCGGTCAGCTCCATCAGCTCAGCTCCTCCATCATCTCGGGCAAGATGGCCGCCGCCTCGCGGCACCAGCGCAGCGCGTCGCGGGCCCGCTGCGGCGACGACCCGGCCAGCCCGCAGGCCGGGGTGATCACCACCTGCGGCGCGCACGTGGCGGCCGGAAGGTCCATCTTCCGCCACAGGTCGCGGACGATCCGGGCGGTGTCGGCCGGAACTGGCCTGGTCTCCGGATCACGCCCGGACCGGCGCTGCTGGCCCTCCGGGCTTGTGTCCCGCGGACCGGTCGTCGGCAGCGCGCCGACCAGCATCCCCGGCTCTGGCTTCGACCGCCTCGGCGAAGCCGTCGTAGTCCCCGCGCCGCAGCAGGGCCGGGTCGAACGAGACGGCATCGGCCCCAGCGCTGACGATTATCCCGAACGGGAGGTCGCTGGCACAGCAATGCACCACCGTGTATTTTCCGGTGGCGGACAGCACCTCGGCCAGCCGGTCGCGGGCCGTCTCTTCCTCCACCACCCGGACCCGGGACAGGCCGCTCGGCGTCGGGACCGCCCCCTGCAAAACCGCGGGGAGCGAAGGCTCGTCCAGCTGCACCAGCAGCGTCGCCTCCGGGATCCGCTTGGCCACCTCGGCCACGTGCGCCGCGACCCCTTCGGCGAGTGATGAGGCGATGTCGGCGACCAGTCCGGGGTCGGCCAGGGCGGCCTTCAGCGAGCGGGGCTGCTCGATCGTCGCGGCCAGGGTCCACGGCCCGGCCAGCTGGATCTTGACCGGCCCGGCGTAGCCGTCGAGCGCTTCCTCCATCGCGTCCAGGTCGGACGACAGCAGCGACCTGGCCCGGCCGCAGTGTCCCGGCCCGGGCGGTCGGCGATCCGCCAGCCCCGCGGCCCGGCCAGTTCCACCGGGCATGTCGACCAGCAGCGCGGCCGCCCGCCCGGTGATGTCCGCGCCCGGGCCGCGCCCGGGCAGCTCGGCCAGGTGCGGCAGGTCGGGCAGTTCCCCGGCGATGACCCGGGCCGCCTCCACCGGGTTGTCCCCGGGCATCGATCCGACCCCGGTCGCGGTCCCAGGTCCCCACGGAAACGATCTATTTTCGGCCACGCTGCCGAGCTTAGCCGTCAGGTGCGACGATGGCCTTCGTGGACGCGACCCGGCGCCCGGCCGGCGCCAGGCGAGCGACTCAGCCGTAGGTTCCGCGGATTAGGGGGCAGGCCAGCGCGGCGGGTCGTCGCCGTATCCGCTCCCGTCGCCCGGCCCGTCGACGGCGCCGGGAGCATCGCGGTAGCCGCCAAGCCCCGGCGGTCCGCTCAGGCCACCCGGACCGGGCCAGCCGAGCGGGTAGTTGCGGCGGCCGTGCCACTCCTCGCTGTGCAGGGCGCGGCGGTAGCGGACGGCCGACAGGGCCAGCATGATCACAATTCCGACACCGACCCCGGAGACGAAGAAGGCTCCGATGATCAACGCGACGACCTCGAAGCCGTTCACGGCCGCGGCTCCCTTCCCGGCTCGCCCGGGCTGCGCCAGCCGGGCCCGGTCCCGCTGCCGCCCGTCCAGGGCGGGCGGGCCGCACGCCCCCGGCCCGGGCGGAGGTAGAGGCCCTGGAAGACACGGACTCCTTCGCAGAGCACGCTCGGCGCCTCACCGAACAGCGAGCGGCAGTTGTCCTCGAGTCGTGCCGCCCACGACACGCTGACGACGACGCCGGCCGTGATCCCGAAGAGGAAGGCAATCAGCACGGACATCGCGGCGACTTGATCGGTGGCGTAGGTGTTCATGGGTGGGCCTCCACTTCCCCCGTGCGGGGCCTGACTGCCGGGGCCTAGCCGCCCCCGCTGACGGCTAGGCCCCTGCCGCCTGCCGGCCCCCGATGGACGGCAGGCAGTCTTCCCTGTGTTTCGCTCAGCTCCACGCGGACGTGCGGAAGCCGACGAGGCCCCGTGCGCTTTGCGCGGAGACACTGGCGGGTTCGACGTGGAGCGATCCCCGTACCCGGTCCTCACGGCGGATCGCGGAGCAGATGATCCAGTAGGCGCCGGACAGCGCGCCTGCAGCCGCCATGGTGAGGGCGATGATGATAAGACTGGCCATTCTGGCCTCCGGACGTTTGTGCCGCGGTCTCCCGCAACCCCGTGATGGCGGTTGAGCTGCCTTTCAGGCCGATGATCAGGTATTTAGGGACACACTGGGTTACCCCTATGCACCAAACCATCTGGCCTGTTAGAGTCATCCCAACCTTTGGGACCATACCTCTGTTCTACCACGGGACCGTAGGGCCAAACCAGACATTCGGTCTTAATATTCTGACGAAAGTAACGAGTTGGCTCATTCCAGTTGTTGGCATCACTAGGACCGTTCAGGCAGTAGGATCCAGTTGAGGCATGTTCACGGGTTCGATTCACCTCGGCCGGCGAGGAGGGGAGCTGTATGGCACAGCCGCTCTACCTGCAGATAATGGACGACCTGCGCAGGCGCATCGAGCTGGGAGCAGACCTTCCGCCGGAAACCCCGCCGCTGGCCAAGCTAGGCGGCGAGAGCCCAGCGGCCGACGACCCGGCCAACCCGCTGCCCGCCATGCTCCGGCCCGGTGCCCGGCTGCCCACCGAACTCGAGCTGTGCGTGGCCTACCAGGCCTCACGCAACACGATCAGGGAGGCTGTGCGACGGCTGACCAGCCAGGGCCTGGTCGCGACCAGGCAGGGCCAGGGCACGTTCGTCACCAGGAAAATCGATCCCTTCGTCACGTACCTGTCACCGCGCCCGGCGCCGGATCTCGCCACCAGCGGCGCCGACCCGGCCGTGGCCGCCTACCTCTCCGAGGTAGGCGAACGCCCGCGGCAGGCGACCCACAGCGCGCCCGACGTCAGGGTCTTGGTGCCGGAGCCCGAGGTCATGAACCGGCTGCGGCTGGAGGCGGGGTCCCAGGTCATCTGCCGGCACCAGCGGCGTTACATCGACGGTGTCCCGTGGTCGCTGCAGTCGACGTTCTATCCCCGGGAGTTTGTCACCCGGGGAGCAGAAGACCTCCTGATGGCCAAGGACATCGCCGGCGGGGCGGTGCGGTACCTGGCCGACACCCTCGGCGTCCACCAGGCCGGACTGCGGGACTGGATCACCGCCCGCAATCCCGACAAGAACGAACAAGAGTTCTTTGAGATCGCGCCCGACGCGAACGTCTTCGTGATCTTCCGTACCGGTTTCGACCAGGACATGAAACCGATGCGGGTGACCGTCAACATCTTCCCGGTCGACCGGAATCAATTCATCGTCGATTACGGCGAAGTACCTGACCCGCAATACGGCCCCGACTCTGATGACTGACCCGCAATGACGGCGGTGCGGCCAGGGGGCCGCACCGCCCGGTTGACCGCCGGCCTGGATCCGCCAGGCGAGCCGCGCGACTGGCGACGCGCACCACAGAGAGAGCTCCCGGCCGGTACTGGCACGGGCAGCGGGTTGCAGGGCTGCCGATCCTGTTACTCGTGAGAATGACGGGCATCATGAGAACAAGGCAACCACCGAAGGAGGTGCCCAATGGCGAAGTTCCACGCTCGGCCGTCTCTCCAGTACCGGTACGAACACTACGACCCCCGCTTCTAGGGGTTTTCGCATAGCCGCCGGCGCCGTCCCCTTGGGGCGGCGCCGGCGGCCGTCTGGCCCGGGCGAATCCTGTTAATGAGTAGCCATCAGGACAGATGACGGCAAGCCTCCCGTCGCCGATACTTGAGATGCCGTTTTGCAGATCGTCACGGGACATCTATGCCGCCAAGGTTCTCCTGGACCACTTTCGACCTCACCCACAGCCTGCCGCCGGGCTGGCAAGACGAAATCAGGGCAGTGGCGGTCAACGCTGAATTCCGCGATTTCCCGCGGACTCCCGGCCTGTCGCGCGAGGCGCCCGGGGTGAACCACATCGAGCGGGGCCGGGTGCATGCCGACCAGGTGCGCGAGCACCTGCCCTGGCTGTACCGGTGTTACCACAGCACCTTCCTGGAACTCGCGGGCGAGGCCTGCGCGGAGAAGGTCAGCCCGGCCGGCGATGACCGTTACGGGGTGGTCCTCAACGTGCAGCGCGGTCCCTCGATGCGCTTCGAGTGTCATGTCGACTCGAACCCGCTCACCGGTCTTCTGTTCTGCACCGGGCATGCCAGCGGCGGGGAGCTGGTCTTCGCCCACGACGACACCGCCTCGTCGGTCGCCGACGTCGAGCGGGACTGCTCGGTGGTCCGCCCCTCGGCGGGTCACCTGATCTTCTTCGACGGCCTGCCGCACCCGCACTACGTCCGGCCGCTCGTCGAGGCGGACGACATGCGGGTGGTCGCGGTGATGAACTATTACGTGGAGTCCTGGCCCGAGTCGACCAGGCCGCCCGAGCTCAACCGGCACCTGTACGGGGACCGCTAACCCCAGCTGGTCAGCGGGCGCCCGAGATGGTGGCGCTGCCGAGCACTACCTCGCCGTCGTAGAGGACGGCGGCCTGCCCGGGGGCCACGCCGCGAGCGGGGGCGCGCAGCTCGATGCGCAGCTCGTCACCGTCGGGGGCGGCCACGCAGGGGTGCACCTCGCCGTGGGCGCGCAGCTGGACCGAGCACTCCACCGGCCCGCGCGGCGGCTCGCGGCCGGTCCAGACCGGCCGGGTGGCGGTGATCTGGCGGACGCCGAGCGCCTCGCCCGGCCCGACGGTCACGGTGTTGGAGACCGGCTCGATCGACAGCACGTAGCGCGGCTGGCCGTCCGGAGCGGGGCGGTCGAGGCGCAGGCCCTTGCGCTGGCCGATGGTGTAGCCGTAGGCGCCCTGGTGGGTGCCGAGGACGCTGCCGTCGGCGTCGACGATCGGGCCGGGCTCGGCGCCGAGCCTGGCCGCCAGGAAGCCGCGGGTGTCGCCGTCGGCGATGAAGCAGACGTCGTGGCTGTCGGGCTTGTCCGCGACCAGCAGGCCACGGGAGCGCGCCTCCTCCCGGACCGCGGACTTGGGCGTGTCCCCGAGCGGGAACATGGCGTGCGCGATCTGCTCGCGGTTCAGCACCGCGAGGACATAGGACTGGTCCTTGCCCGGATCAGCCGCCCGCCGCAGCGCCCCGCTGCCGTCGATCCGCGCGTAGTGGCCGGTGCAGACCGCGTCGAAGCCGAGCGCGAGCGCCCGGTCGAGCACCGCCTCGAACTTGATCTTCTCGTTGCAGCGGAGGCACGGATTAGGGGTGCGGCCGGCCGCGTACTCGGCGACGAAGTCGTCGACCACGTCGCGGGCGAACCGCTCGGCCATGTCCCACACGTAGAACGGGATGCCGATGACGTCGGCCGCGCGGCGGGCGTCGCGGGCGTCCTCGATCGTGCAGCAGCCGCGCGCCCCCGTCCGGTACGACTGGGGGTTGGACGACAGCGCCAGGTGGACGCCGGTCACCTCGTGACCCGCGTCGGCCGCGCGCGCCGCGGCGGTGGCGGAGTCGACGCCGCCGGACATGGCGGCCAGAACCTTCAGTCCCATAACCCTTTCAGGTTATCCGGCGCTGGCGGGTTGTCCGGCGTAACTTCGCGGCGGCCCGGCGGGCGCGGGCGACCGCCTCGCCGATGGCGGCGCCAAGGGCGTCGACGTCGGCCTGGGTGGTGCTGTGACCGAGCGAGAACCGCAGTGAGCCCCGGGCCCGCGCTTCGTCGGCGCCCATCGCCAGGAGCACGTGGCTCGGCTCGGCGACGCCGGCCGTGCAGGCGGAGCCGGTCGAGCAGGCGATACCCCGGGCGTCGAGCAGCAGCAGCAGCGCGTCGCCCTCGCACCCGGGGAAGGAGAAGTGGGCGTTGCCCGGCAGCCGGGCCGGGCCCGGCGGAGGGCCGTTCAGCACGGCGTCCGGCACCGCCAGCAGCACCTGCCGGATGAGGTCGTCGCGGAGCGCGCTGATGCGCTTGGAGTCCAGCGCCCGGCGTTCCGCGCTGGCCACCGCCGCGACCGCGAAGGCCCGGATTGCGGGCGTGTCGAGGGTACCCGAGCGGACGTCCCGCTCCTGGCCGCCGCCGTGCAGCACCGGGACCGGGCGCAGGCCCTTGGCCAGGATCAGCGCCCCCACCCCGACCGGGCCGCCGAGCTTGTGCGCAGTGACCGTCATCGCATCGGCCCCGGAGGCGGCGAAGTCGACCGGCATCTGCGCCGCCGCCTGCACCGCGTCGGTGTGGAACGGCACCCCGTACTCACGGGCCACAGCCGCCAGCTCCGCCACCGGCTGTACCGCGCCGACCTCGTTGTTCGCCCACATGATGCTGACCAGCGCGGCGCCGGACGGGTCGGCCGCGAGCGCGGCCCGGACCACACCGGGGTCGACAAGCCCCTGGTCGCTGACGGCCAGCCAGTCGGCCACGGCGCCGTGCGCGTCGCCCAGCCAGCGGACCGAGTCGAACACCGCGTGGTGCTCCACGGCGGTGGTCAGGATCCGGCGGCGCCGCTCGTCGCCCGCCCGCCGGGCCCAGTAGAGCCCCTTCACCGCCAGGTTGTCGGCCTCGGTGCCGCCGCTGGTGAAGATCACCTCGCTGGCCCGGGCGCCGAAGACCTCGGCGATCTGCTCCCGCGATTCCTCCACCACGCGCCGCGCCCGCCGCCCGGCGTTATGCAGCGACGAGGGGTTGCCGAGCTCCGCCAGCTCCTCGGTCATCGCGGCGATGGCCTCAGGCAGCATCGGCGTCGTGGCGGCATGGTCAAGGTAGATGACCGGGGTGGTGGTGTTCATGGCTTATCAAGCGTAACCGAGCTTTCCCGACGCGCGAGCGGCGCGGCAGCCCGCCCGGGCTGCCGCGCCGCTCGCGCGGTCGGCTCAGCTCTTGCGCTTGTTGATGTCCTCGATGAGCTGGGGCAGGACGGTGAACAGGTCGCCGACCAGGCCGTAGTCGGCGATCTCGAAGATGGGTGCCTCGGCGTCCTTGTTGATCGCGACGATCGTTTTACTGGTTTGCATCCCGGCCCGGTGCTGGATCGCACCGCTGATCCCGACGGCCACGTACAGCTGCGGGGACACGGTCTTGCCGGTCTGCCCGACCTGGAACTGATGCGGGTACCAGCCCGCGTCGACCACCGCCCGCGACGCCCCCACCGCGGCCCCCATCGCATCGGCCAGGTCCTCAATAATGTGGAACCCGTCCGCGCTGACCCAGTGCCGCGCCCGCCCGAGACGATCACCTGCGCCTCGGTCAGGTCCGGCCGGCCGCCCTTCTCCGCCGGGGCCCGCTCGGTCACCCGCGCCAGCTTCGCCTCATCCGACGCACTGAACGCCACCGCCTCGACCTGCGCCGGCCCCGGGGCGGGCTCAGCCGAGACCGCCCCCGGCCGCAGCGCGACCACCGGGGTGCCCTTCCGGACCGTCGCGTGCACCGTGACCGCCCCGCCGAAGTTCTGGTGCGTCCCCACCGGGGACCCGTCCCCGGCCGCCAGGTCGGTCACATCCGCGAGGATCCCCGACCCGGTCTTGACCGCCAGCCGCGCCGCGGTCTCCTTGGACTCGTTCGTCCCCGCCACCAGCACCGCCGCCGGCGACTTCTCGTTCACCAGCTTCGCCAGCAGCTCCGCCGCCGGCGCGGTCACGAACCCGGCGAAATCAGCCGAGTCCACCGCATACACCTTCACCGCCCCGTACTCCGCCAGCCGCGGCTGCGCACCCTCCGCCCCCGGGCCCAGCCACACCACACTCGGCTCACCCAGCCGCCGGGCCGCGGTCAGCAGCTCCAGCGTCACCTTCTTGATCTCACCGGCCGCATCCCGCTCAGCCAGAACCAGTACCTCTGCCATGCCCAGCCCCCTTCCTAGATGAACTTGCGCTCGGCCAGGAAAGCGGCCACCTGGTTGCCGCCCTCACCCTCATCCTTGACCTGCACCCCCGCCGCCCGCGGCGGGCGCTTCGAGGAGTCCTCCACCCACGACCCCGCATTCGCCAGCCCCACCTGGCCCGCATCCAGGGAGATATCCGCCAGCGTCAGCGTCTGCACCGGCTTCTTCTTCGCCGCCATGATCCCCTTGAACGTCGGGTACCGCGGCTCATTGATCTTCTCGTTCACCGAGACCACCGCCGGCAGACTCCCGGTCACCGTCGAGACCCCGTCATCAGTCACCCGCCGGATCGTCACCTCCGACCCGCTGATCTCCACCTTCGAAGCCAGCGTCAGCTGCGGCACCCCGAGGCGCTCAGCCACCATCGCCGGCACCAGCCCCGTCCGCGCATCCGTCGACTCACACCCGAACACCACCAGGTCGAACCCCACCGTCTGCAGCGCCTGCGCCAGCGCCAGCGACGACTCCACCGCATCCGACCCCGCCAGGGCGTCATCGACCAGGTGAACCGCCTTGTCCGCCCCCATCGACAAAGCCTTCCGGATCGAGTCCGCCGCCTTCACCGGACCCATCGTCAGGATCGTCACCTCCGACCCACCCTGCGCCTCACTGATCTTCAGGGCCTCCTCGATCGCGAACTCATCCAGGTAATTGATCACCCCGTCAACCCCCACCCGGTCCACAGTGTTGTCCCCCGGTACGAGCGCACGCTCCACCTCGGTATCGGGCACCTGCTTCATGCAGACGACGATGTTCATGCGACGACGCTGCCCTTCTAGAATCTGATTCCAGTACGGGAATCAATTTACCAGCCAGTAGGCCCGCTGTCCGCCTCCCGTTCGCTCGCTGAGCGGACGGGGGCAGGTTAGGCCACTGCCCGTTCTGCTGTCTCTACCACATTAGCGAGCAACATGGCCCGGGTCATCGGCCCCACCCCGCCCGGATTGGGCGCGACCCAGCCGGCGACCCCGGCCACGTCCGGCGCGACGTCGCCCGCCAGCCCGGCGTCGGTCCTGGTGATGCCCACGTCGAGCACGGCCGCGCCCGGCTTGACCATGTCCGCCGTCAGCAGCCCGGCCCGGCCCGCGGCGACCACCACGATGTCGGCCGCCCGCGTGTGGGCCGCGAGGTCCCTGGTGCCGGTGTGACACAAGGTGACAGTGGAGTTCTCCGAGCGCCGGGTGAGCAGCAGCCCGAGGGCCCGCCCGACGGTGATGCCGCGGCCGATCACGGTGACCTCGGCCCCGGCCAGCTCCACGCCGTAACGCCGCAGCAGCACCACGATGCCGTGCGGCGTGCAGGGCAGCGGCGCCTCTTCGTTGAGCACCAGCTTGCCCAGGTTGACCGGGTGCAGGCCGTCGGCGTCCTTGGCCGGGTCGATAAGGTTGAGCACCCGCAGGTCGTCCAGCCCCTGCGGCAGCGGCAGCTGGACGATGTAGCCGGTGCAGGCCGGGTCGGCGTTGAGCTCCGCGACCGCCTCCTCCACCTGCGCCTGCGAGGCGGTCGCGGGCAGGTCACGGCGGATCGAGGCGATCCCGACCTGGGCGCAGTCGCGGTGCTTGCCCGCGACGTAGGACTGCGACCCGGGGTCGTCCCCGACCAGGATCGTGCCGAGCCCGGGGACCACCCCGCGGGCCGCGAGCACGGCCACCCGCTCCTTCAGGTCCGCCTTGACCGCCGCCGCGGTCGCCTTGCCGTCCAGGATCTGCGCGCTCATACGGAGTCCTCGCTGGCGCTCGTCGTCCGCATTCGCGGACGCACAGTGCTGACTGATTCGCTCGCAAGCTCGCTCATGGGCCCTGCCTCGTCTCAGTGGTAGAAGTGCCGGACTCCGGTGAAGTACAGCGTCACCCCGGCCGCCCGCGCGGCCTCGATCACGCCGTCGTCCCTGATCGAGCCGCCCGGCTCGGCCACCGCACGGACCCCTGCCTCCGCCAGTATCTCGAACCCGTCCGGGAACGGGAAAAACGCGTCCGACGCGGCGACCGCCCCGGCCGCCCGCTTGCCGGCCCGGGCCACCGCCAGGCGGGCCGAGTCGACCCGGTTCACCTGGCCCATGCCCACCCCGACGGAGGCGCCGTCGGCCGCCAGCAGGATGGCGTTGGACTTGACTGCCCGGCACGCCCGCCAGGCGAACCCGAGGTCCGCGAGCGTCGCGATGTCGGCCGGCTCGCCCGCCTTGAGCTCCCAGTTCGCGGGGTCATCGCCCGGCTGGTCGGCCCGGTCCCAGGTCTGGGCGAGCAGGCCGCCGCTGACCGGGCGCAGTTCAAAGTCGGCCGCCCCGGAACGGGAGCCGCTTCCCCCCTCAGCGCCCGCCGCCCACGGGGGCGGGGGGCAGCGCAGCAGCCGGATGTTCTTGAACCGGTTCTGCAGGATCTCGACCGCGGCCGGGTCGAAGCCGGGCGCGATCACCACCTCCGCGAACCCGTCGATGATCTGCATGGCCATCGCATCGGTGACCGCGCTGTTGGCCGCGACCACGCCGCCGTAGGCGGACAGCGGGTCGCAGGCGAGGGCCTTGGCGTGGGCGGCGGCGATGTTGGTCCCGACCGCGATCCCGCACGGGTTGGAGTGCTTGATGATCGCCACGCAGGGCTGGGCGAAGTCGAACGCGGCCCGGCGGGCCGAGTCGGCGTCGACGTAGTTGTTGTAGGACATGGCCTTGCCGTAGAGCACCTCGGCCGCGGCGATGCCGGGATCAGCGCCCGCGGCCGGACCGCCGGAGGTGTAGATCGCCCCTTGCTGGTGCGGGTTCTCGCCGTAGCGGAGCGCGTCGGCCCGGTTCCACACGCGGGCGATCAGGTCGGGCCAGCCGGTCTGCTGCGCGATCTCGTCCGGGGCGTAGCTGGCCGCGAACCAGGACGACACGGCGGCGTCGTAGGCGGCGGTGTGCGCGTAGGCCCGGGCCGCCAGCCGGCGGCGCTGCTCGTCCGTGAAGCCGCCGCCGGCCAGCGCCGCCGCCACCTCACCGTACTGGCCGGGGCTGGTGACGACGGCGACGCTGCCGTGGTTCTTGGCCGCGGCGCGGACCATGGCCGGGCCGCCGATGTCGATCTGCTCGATGATCTCGTCCGGGGCGGCGCCGGAGGCGACCGTCTGCTCGAACGGGTACAGGTTGGACACCAGCAGCTGGAACGGCTCGATGCCGAGGTCGCCTAGCTGCTCCATGTGGCCCTGGTTGCCCGAGTCGGCCAGCAGGCCCGCATGCACCCGCGGGTGCAGCGTCTTGACCCGGCCCCCCAGGCACTCGGGGAAGCCGGTCAGGTCCTCCACCTTGGTCACCGGGACACCCGCCTGCTCGATGGTCCGGGCGGTAGAGCCGGTCGAGACGATTTCCGCCCCGGCCTCGTGCAGGGCGCGGGCGAGCTCAGCCAGGCCGGACTTGTCGTACACGCTGAGCAGGGCCCGCTTGATCGGGATCTGGGTCACTGGCCGATCCTCACCTTCCTGTCGTCACTGACGGACCAGCCCTCGCGGGCCATCCGGCCGACCGTGTCGACGAGCAGCGCCCGCTCGGCGACCTTGATGCGCTCGTGCAGCGTTGCCTCGTTGTCGTCGTCGCGCACTCCGACGGCCGCCTGGGCAAGCACCGGGCCCGCGTCGACCCCCTCGTCGACCAGGAACACCGTGCAGCCGGTGACCTTGACCCCGTAGTCGAGCGCGTCCCGCACCCCGTGCATCCCCGGGAAGGACGGGAGCAGGGCCGGGTGCGTGTTGAGGCAGCGGCCGCCGAACTGCCCCAGGAAGTCCTTGCCCAGCAGCTTCATGAAGCCGGCGCACACCACCAGATCGGGACGGTACTGACGGCACGCCTGGGTGAGCGCGCTGTCCCAGGCGGCCCGGGCGGGGAAGTCGCCCACTTTGAGGGTGAAGGCCGGGAGGCCGGCTTCGGCCGCCCGGTCGAGCGCGGCGATGCCGTCCCGGTCGGCCCCCACGGCCACGATGTCCGCCCCGTAGGCCGGGTCACGGCATGCGTCGATGAGGGCCTGCAGGTTCGTCCCGGTCCCGGAGACGAGCACGACCAGCCTGGCGTTCATGCCAGAAACCCTAACGGAATCACTTCCGGCCGCGCTCTTCACCCTGAGGGTCTGGCCGGCCAGGATCAGCAGGGTGAGCACACGTCCCCCTGCGGCAGAATAGGTCGCGAGATGGCCAGACTGACCGACCGCCAGCAGCCGGGGACCCAGCCGCCGGGGCCCAGCCGCCGCGATCCCGGACGCCGGGGTCGCGACCACCGGGAGCGCCGCCGCCGCGTTCTCCTTTCCTGCCGCCGGGGCAGCGGCCGCAGCTGCCGCCGGCCGAGCCGCGGATCCGGCAGCGCGGGCTCGCCGCGGTGATCATCGCGATCCTCGGCCTGCTGCCGCTGATGCTCATCGGCAACCTGCAGCGGGCCGCCACGGTGGCCGGGGTCGCGCTGGCGGTCGCGGCCGTCGCGGCCGTGCTCGGTTTCTCGGCCATGTCGGCCGCCCGGCACAGCCGCACCCAGCGGCCACGGGGTGCCCTCGCCGGGGCAGTCCTCGGCCTGATCGGCGTGGTCTGCAGCGGCTGCATGCTGCTCGGGTTCCTGCTCTTCAGCGCCCAGATCGACCAGTACGTCAACTGCATGAACGGGGCGACCGGGTCCAGCCAGCAGCAGGCCTGCCATTCCCAGCTGCAAAAGGCGCTCGACAACCGGATCAGCGGCATCGGGAAGTAAGCGGAGCGGGCAGGGCGCCGCCTGCCCCGTTCCCTTCTGCCTGCGCCTGTTCTCCCGGCGACCCGGGCTACTCCGGCTCCTCGTCGGCCCAGGGGTTCACGTGGATGCGGTGACCGCCGTCGTCGTCGCTCTCGTCCACGATCAGCGCAGGCAGCGGTCCGCTGACCGGGGGCAGCGGCCCCGCTTCGGCCGCAGCCGCCGCCTCCAGCCGCTTGACGTGGTGCCGGATGATCAGCCAGTTGGCGGCGCCCGCCGCCAGCGCGGCCGTCACCCCGACCTCGAGCACGGCCACCACCGCGGTCTCGCCGGCCGAGGGGCCGACCAGGGCGAGCCGGCCGGCGCCGAGCGGGCCGCCGGAGAACTTGGCCGCCACCCCGATCACCAGCGCCGCCAGCGTGCCGGTGAGCAGGCCCCAGAGCGGTGCCGCCTCCAGCGCCGGGGTCGGCGCGATCCGCACCGTCAGCCAGCCGGCCAAGATGCCCGCCAGGTAGGGCAGGGCCAGGACGAAGAAGCCGAGCCAGGCCGGGAACGCTGCCCGCGCGTCCACCGGCAGCGCCGCCAGCATGGGGAAAGCGGGGACCGCGCCGAGCGACGAGCCCGCGGGCGCGACGGCCGTGCCCGCCCCGAAGGTGAAGCCGGGACCGAGCATGTAGGCGATCGCCCAGATGACCGAGTTCGGCACATAGCAGATGGCCGCCAGGACGAGCAGAACCGAGCCGCCCGCGCCCGGGTCGAGCGAGGCGACGGCCGCCTTGTAGGCGTTCAGGTGGATCAGCAGCGAGGCCGCGGCGAGGACGGCGCCGCAGGCGGCCAGGGCGGCCAGGGCGGCCAGCATGCCGAGCATGACCGACCGCGGCCGGGGCGGCACCCGGCGGGTGAGCCGCCGCCACGGCGCGAGCCCGCGGGCGGCGCCGAAACCGCTGGCGATCAGCGCGATGAGGAAGCCGTTGATGACCGCCTGCCACAGCGACGGGGACGCGGCGGCGCTGCCGCTGGCGAGCGCCACCGCGCCGGTGAACAGCCCGTAGGGCAGCGCGACACTCGCGGCCGCCGGGATGACCTCGAGCAACCGGGTGACATGGCCCACACTGGTCATCCAGCGGCCCGCCCGCTCGATCAGCACGGCCGGCAGCAGCACCAGCCCGAGTGGCAGCAGGCCGATCCGGCCTGCCCCGCGCACGGTGACCGTGACATGGTGAGCGACCAGCCACAGCAGCCCGGCCGAGCGCAGGACCCCGATCAGGCCGCCGCCGATGCCCACGTGCGGCGCGGTAATCCAGCCGATGAGCGTCAGCGTGACCAGTACCGCGAGCCCGCCGCCGGCCGCCGCCAGGGCGGCGGCGCCGCCGGCGATCAGCACCGGCCGGCCCGGGAGCAGCAGCATGACCGGGCCCTGGGGCGCGGGTGACGGGCTGGGGGCGGGGCGCCGGGCCCGGCCGCTTCCGCGGGAGATCCGGCGGGCGGGGAGTCGCTTTCCCTCGGCGGCACTACGCGCACAATGGCCATTGTCGCGGGCGGTCCGGGCAAAAGGCACGCAGGCGCGCCGCGTGACGAAAGTCCCATCGCCACAGTGCTCGCATGCGTCCCCTGGGCAGCGCAGGCGGTATACCACGGGCTACGCTGCTTGTGAACGCCGCCAGTCATAGCGGCGGCTAAGACTCCAAGCGACGGACAGAGATCGGACCCCCAGTGGACCTGTTCGAGTATCAGGCTAAGGAACTTTTCGCCGAATACGGCGTACCGGTGCCGAAAGACAAGGTCGCCAGCACCGCCGAGGAGGCGCGGGACATCACCACCGCGTTCGCGGCGGACGGCATCCCCCAGGTAGTCGTCAAGGCCCAGGTGAAAACGGGCGGGCGGGGCAAGGCGGGCGGCGTGAAGCTGGCCGAAGGCCCGGCCGACGCCTATGAGAAGGCCGAGCGCATCATCGGCATGGACATCAAGGGCCACACCGTGCACCGGGTGCTGATCGCCGAGGCGACGGACATCAAGTCCGAGTACTACCTGTCATTCCTGCTTGACCGGGCGAACCGCACCTTCCTGTCCATCTGCTCGGTCGACGGCGGCATGGAGATCGAGGAGCTGGCGCACACCAACCCCAGCGCGATCGCCCGTATCCCGGTCAGCCCGCTGACCGGGGTAGACCACGACAAGGCGCTGGAGATCGTGCGCGCGGGCCGCATCCCGGCCGAGGCCGAGGAGGGCGCCGCGCTGGCGGCCGAGCGGCTGTGGGCGATGTTCACCGACGAGGACGCCACCCTGGCCGAGGTGAACCCGCTGGTGCTCACGCCCGACGGCCGGGTGCTGGCCCTCGACGGCAAGGTCACGCTGGACGACAACGCGGCCTTCCGCCAGCCCGACCAGGCCAAGTTCGCCGACCTCGCCTCGACCGACCCGCTCGAGGTGCGGGCCAAGGAGAAGCACCTCAACTACGTGAAGCTGGACGGCGAGGTCGGCATCATCGGCAACGGCGCGGGCCTGGTCATGTCCACCCTCGACGTGGTCGCCTACGCGGGCGAGCAGTTCGGCGGAATCAAGGCGGCCAACTTCCTCGACATCGGCGGGGGCGCGTCGGCCGCGGTGATGGCCGACAGCCTGGAAATCGTGCTGTCCGACCCGTCGGTCCGGTCGGTCCTCGTCAACGTCTTCGGCGGCATCACCGCCTGCGACGCGGTGGCCGACGGCATCGTCTCCGCCCTCGCCCTGCTGGGCGAGCGGGGCGAATCGGTGACCAAGCCGATCGTCGTCCGGCTGGACGGCAACAACGCGGCCGAGGGCCGCCGGATCCTGGTCGACGCCGGACTGACGGTCGTCGAGCAGGTCGACACCATGGACGGCGCCGCCAAGCGGGCGGCCGAGCTCGCCGCGAAGGGAGCATGACCGATGGCTATCTTCCTCACGGCTGACAGCAAGATCCTCATTCAGGGGATCACCGGCGGCGAGGGCCGCAAGCACGGCGCCCGCATGCTCGCGGCGGGCGCGCACGTGGTCGGGGGCACCAACCCGCGCAAGGCCGGCACCACGGTCGAGCTGAACGGGACCGAGGTCCCGGTCTTCGCCGCGGTCAAGGAGACCATGGAGGCGACCGGGGCCGACGTGTCGGTGATCTTCGTCCCGGCGGCCGGCACGAAGGCGGCCGTGCTCGAGGCCATCGACGCCGAGATCCCGCTGGCGATCGTCATCACCGAAGGCGTGCCGGTCCACGACACGGCCGAATTCTGGGCCTACGCGATCGAGAAGGGCAGCAAGACCCGGATCGTCGGGCCGAACTGCCCCGGTATCGCCTCGCCGGGCAAGTCCAACGCGGGCATCATCCCGGCCGACATCACCACCGCAGGCCCGATCGGGCTGGTCTCGAAGTCGGGCACGCTGACCTACCAGATGATGTACGAGCTGCGCGACATCGGCTTCACCACCTGCGTTGGCATCGGCGGTGACCCGATCATCGGCACCACCCACATCGACGCGCTGGCCGCGTTCGAGGCCGACCCCGACACCAAGGCGATCGTGATGATCGGCGAGATCGGCGGCGACGCCGAGGAGCGGGCGGCGGCGTTCATCGAGCAGCACGTGACCAAGCCGGTGGCGGGCTACGTGGCCGGGTTCATGGCCCCCGAGGGCAAGACCATGGGGCACGCCGGGGCGATCATCTCCGGTTCGGCCGGCACCGCCCAGGCGAAGAAGGAAGCGCTGGAGAAGGCGGGCGTCCGGGTGGGCAAGACCCCCTCGGAGACCGCGGCCCTGGTCCGCGAGCTCATCAAGGGCCGTTAGCGGCTGAGTTTCCCGGGCTCCCGCGGTGCCGCTCCGGCGGCACGACGGGGGCCCGGTTCGTTGCCGGGCTCAGTACACGCAGGGGATGCCGTAGCGCGCGTGCGGCGCCACGGTGACGGTCCCGCCCGTGCCGCTGCTGCCGGCCCCGCTGGTGCTGGCGCTAGCGGAGGCGGCGCCCCAGTGACCGTCGGGGCGGGCGTGGCGGAGGTGGTGGCGGCCGCGCCCGTGCCGTTCGCCGGGGCCGTGCTGGCCTGCGTGCCCGGGGTCGTCCCGGTCCTGGGTGACGCCGGGCCCGATGATCGACTGCTTGGCGACATAGTGCCTGGTGACACGGTGCTTGACGACCCGGTGCCGTTGATCGTCGGCCCGGCCGTGGTCTGCACCCCGTCGTCCGCCGGCGGGTTGAAGGCGGCGCGGACCAGGGCCTTGATCGCGCTCAGGTCGATGATGTTGACGTCCTGCAAGCCCGGGTACCCGGGGACGTAGACGTTGTTCTCCGGCGTGTACGGCAGCGTCTGGAAGGACAGGTCCTGGCCGTCGAGCGCGCGCATGTCGCTGGTGAAGTCGAGCAGGTTGAAGGTCGAGTCGGTGATGAGGTACTGGCTGGCGGTACCGAGCAGCGTGTTCAGCTTGCCGACGTCGGCGAACGCGCCTTCCTGCTTGAGCTCGTAGATCACGTAGTCGATGGTGGCCTGCTGCCGCTTGGTGCGCCCGAGGTCGACGCCCGGCAGCGTGTCACGGGCCCGCACGAACGCGAGCGACTGGGCGGCCGACAGGTGCAGGTACTGCGCCCCGCCCTTTTTCTTGTCGTAACCGTCCTTATAGGCGTTGAAGCCGGAGTTATCGGTGCGCGGCGACACCAGCGTGTCGATGTCGGTCAGGTTGGCCCCGGCCGGGAACCCGCCCTGAGCCGGGGCCGGCTTGAGGCACACCTCGATGCCGCCGAAGGCGGCGGCCAGGTAGTAGAACCCGGCCAGGTTCACCTCCACGAAGTGGTCGATGTGCTGCCCGGTGACCGACTGCACGGTGGCCACGGTGGCGGCCTGGCCCGCCTGGTTGGCGTGCAGGTACAAGGTGGCGCCGCTCTCGGTGCCCTGAGTGCTCGCTCAGGTACTGGACGTAGGCGTAGGCGTAGGCACCGTCGATCTTGCCCTCGGTCTGCCCGTCGTAGGCCTGCGGATAGGTGACCAGGTCATCGCGCGGGAATCGAGAACCCGACGGCCTTCTGCCCGCCGGCGAAGATATGGATGAGGATCAGCGTGTTGGTGTCCTGGCTGCCGACCTGCCCAGCGCTGACGGCGGCCGCGTTGCCCGCGTGCATGGCGGTCAGCAGGTTGTTCGGCAGGGTCTGGCCCTCGTAATTGGTCCGGCTCTCCAGGCCCATGACCAGGATGTTCATCGCGCCGACGGTCGGGCTGTTGAACGTCCCGTTGGTGATCGGGACGCCCTTGGCGAGTGTCGGTCGTCTGCCCGACCACCTTGTGCGCGTACCCCGCCACCACGAGCAAAATGGCCGCGCCGAGGCACACCAGCACGTACACGACCTTGCGCGCGATCACCTTCACCATGGCGGTTTACTTCCCGCCCCACGTCAGTACACGCAGGGAATGCCGTACTTCGCCTTGGCCGTGACGGTGACCGCGCCCCCAGCCGCGCCGTTGTTACCTGCCGCGGACGACGCGGATGAGGCAGACGCCGCCGGCGCGCTGGGCGTACTGGCCGACCCGGACGACAGGCCAGAAGGGACCACGGTGGACGCCGGTGCCGAGAAGCACCTCGACGTGGCCGGCGGCCAGCGACGAGCGCGCGGTCGCGGTCGCGCCGAAGTAACCCGCGATCTTGGCCGCGTTGGCGGACGCGCCCGCTGCCGTAGAACACCTGCGTGCCCGCGGTGGCGAACGGCCGACTGCGCCGACGCGTTGGTGACCGCGCCCGCCTTGTACCCCTTGGCGACGAGCGCAGCCGAGACGTCGGTGGCCAGGCCCGCGGCGGTTCCGCCGTTGTAGACGTCCACCGTGACGGTAGACGCGGGCGGGGCCGGCGTCGCCCGGGGTGCCCGCCTTGGCCGAGCTGGCGGACTTCGGCGCCGGGGCGGTGAACTTCGCCTTGATCGCCGCCTGGATCGTCGGAGATGTCGACCTGGTTGGCCGTCCTGGCCGTCGATGGTCGCGTAGCCGGATGGGCGCGGTGTAGAACTGCAGGTTCTTCCCGCTCAGGGCGTGCATGTTGGTCGCGAAGTCGAGCAGGTTCCAGGTCGCGTCCGTGATGAGGTACTGCTTGGCCGTGTTCAGTAGCGCGGTGAGCTGGCCGAGGTCGGACAGCACGCCGCCGGTCTCCAGCTTCCAGATGACGTAGTCCAGGACGGCCTGCTGGCGGTGCGTGCGGTCCAGGTCCCCGTTGGGCAGGTTGTCCCGCTCGCGGACGAACGCGAGCGCCTGCGGGGCCGACAGGTGCAGGTACTGGGCGCCGCCCTTTTTCACGTTGTAGCCGTCGAGCACGGCGTTGAAGCCGGAGTTGCCGTCGCTGCAAGTTGGTGTCGCCGGCGTGACGGCTTGATGCAGGCCTCGATGCCGCCGAACGCCTCGGCCAGGTAGTAGAACCCGGCCAGGTTCACCTCGGCGAAGTGATCGATCTGCTGCCCGGTGACCGCCTGCACGGTGGCGATGGTGGCCGCCTGCCCGGCCTGGTTGGCCTTCAGGTAACGCTGCAGCGGAGCTCATCGAGCTGGTGACCGTCTCCTGCAGCGACTGCGCGTAGGCGTCACCATAGGCCTGGTCGATCTTGCCCGCCGACTGGCCGTCGTAGGTCTGCGGGTAGGTGACCCAGTCGTCGCGGGGGATGGAAAAGCCGACCGCCTTCTGCCCGCCCGCGAAGATGTGCAGCAGGATCAGTGTGTTGGTCGCCTGGCCGCCGACGCCCTCGTTCTCGACCCCGTTGACGCTGCCGGCGTGCATCGCTGCCAGCAGTCCGGCCGACAAGGTCTGCCCCTGATAGTCGGTCCGGCTTTCCAGGCCCATGACCAGGATGTTCATCGAGCCGACAGAGGCGCCGTTGCTGATGCTGATACCGCCGCCCAGGCTCTGGGTGAGGCTGACCACATTATGGGCCCAGCCGGAGACCGCGAGCACGACCGCGGCGGCGACGCAGGCCACCGCATACCCGACCTTGCCCGCGATTAGCGACCCGCCGCTCTTGCCGAGCAATCTGGTTCTCCTCCGGCTTATCGTGCACCGTTCCTGGCGAGGCTACCGGGTGGGCGTGCGGCCAGGGTGCCGTATGGCCCCTTTGCGGCGCTTGTCACCAGCCCGTAAGACGTCCCGCGGCCAGGGTGCCACCGCCCGGCCGCCGACCACCAAATTACTTTCAGTGATGCGAATAGTACCTGGCCAGGCCCAGGAAACAGCGCACCGCGAGTGGCGCGCCAAATAATCCGCGATTCGTGTGCTACCGTCCGGTAGGAACCGGGGCGCCCGCGCTGGCCCCGCGTTGACATGGTTCACGGCGGCGCCGCCGTGGGACGCGGGCCAGCCACAATGCGCGTTGAGGCGAATTCAAGGTTCGATGCATTACCCTCTCCAGCAATGACCACACCACCTGGGTGGGAGCCCCGGTCCGGTCCAGCGCGCGGCGAGCAACCTCGGCGAGCGCCGCGCGGGGCTGCCGGCTGGCCACCAGACGACGCCGGTCCCCGGCGGCCGGGCCCGCGCAACGCGGACCCCGGTGCCGGCCGGGGCCGGGATCCCGCCACCGGTGACGGGCGTGGTCGCGGCCAGAGGCCGGCTGGCGGCGGACGAAACCCGAACGGGCGTGAGGGCCGCGGCGCGCAGCCCGGTTTCACCCCGGCCAGCGGTCCGGGCGCGCGCGACACCGACGCCGGTTCCCGCGGCGGCAACCCGGCCCCCCGGCGCGAACCACTCGCCGGGACGGGCGGCGGTCCGGGCGAACCCGCCCGGCGCCCGCGCCCGGGCGTCCCGGGCGCGGGCCCGGGTGTTCCGGCCGCGAGCCCGGGTGTCCCGACCGTGGGCCGGGGCGTCCCGACCGTGGGCCGGGGTGTCCCGACCGTGGGCCGGGGTGTCCCGACCGCGGGCCAGGGCGGGGCGGGCGGCGGCCAGGATGGCGACGGCCAGGGCGGCGGCGGGGCCGGCAACGGGCCGGGCGACGTCGCGACCGGCCTGCGCTCCGCGCCGGTGCTGCGCTGGCTCGGGCGCCTGTCCACCCTGATCTCGGTGCTGGTGCTGACCGGGGCAAGCCTGGTCGGCATCATCCTGACCCTGATCGCCGGCCAGCGGCCGGGGACACTGCTCGGCATCTTCATCACCGCGGGCTCCCTGGCGGCCGCGCTCGGCATCCGCCGCGGCTCCGCCTACCTGCTGTTCCCGCTGCCGGTCATCGCCTTCTTCTTCGGTGCCCTGATCACCGGCATCGTCCACGACAGCCAGCTGGCGTCGACCGCGGCCGGATTCGGCAGCAGCTTCCTGCAGTGGGTCTCGGGCATCTTCGTCCCGATGGTGATCGCGACCATCGTGGTGCTGGTGATCGGCGGCGGCCGCTGGCTTTTCGGCAGTCAGCTCATCACCCGGCGCCCGCCGCAGGCGTCCGGCGGACCGGGTGGCAGCGGCCCCGCCCCGGGCGGGCGGCGGCCTTCCCCGGGCGGCTCCTGGGCCGCAGACGACCCGTACGGCGGCCGCAACGTCGGCCCCGGGCCGAGCCCGCGAACCGGCGAGACCGGACCGGGCCCACGCTCCGGGGGAACCGGGCCGGTTCCCCGGCCGGGCGCCACCGGGCCCACTCCCCGGACGGGCAGCACCGGGCGTCCCCGCCCCGGGCCGGTCCCGCGGCCCGACAACCCGCCCGGCCCGACAATCCCGCCCGGCCCGACAATCCCGCCCGGCCTGGCCCCGGCGGCGGCCGCGGCGGCCGCGGCGCCCGTGACCCCCGGACCGACCGCGACCCCTGGGGCGATCCGCGGCTTCCGCCGACGGGTGGCCAGCCGGCGGCCGACCCGCGTCAGCGTCCGGCCGGGCCCCCGCCGGCCCCGCCGCGGGGCGGACAGCAGCCGCGCGATGGGCAGCCAACGGCCCGCGGCCCGCGGCCGTCGTGGAACCCGGCCGCCCGCCCGCAGGGCCGCCCCCAACCCCCGGACGGCTGGAACCAGCGCTAGCAAAACCAGGGCCGACCCCACTCGCCGGCCCCCGGACGGCTGGCACCAGCGCTAGCAAAACCAGGGCTCGCGGAGGACCACGCTCAGAGCTTTTCCAGCGGCGCGTACCGCAGCACCAGGTGCTTGACCCCGTAGGAACCGCCGAAGTCGATCTTGGCCTCGGCGTTGTCGCCGAACCCGTCGGTCGAGATCACCGTGCCGAGGCCGAACTTGTCGTGGTTGACCCGGTCGCCCGGTGTCAGCGCCGGCACCGAGCGGTTGCCGACCACGGCCGCTCCCGGCCGCGACGCGACCCGGGCCGAGGCGGGCGTCGCCGCCGCGGCGACGTCCTTGGCGCTGCGCTTCCACTCGATGAGCGAGGCCGGGATCTCCGACAGGAAGCGGGACGGGGTGTGGAAGGCCGGACGGCCGTACCAGTTCCGTGACGCCGCCCGGGTCAGGTAAAGCCGCTGCTCGGCGCGGGTAATCCCGACGTAGGCCAGCCGCCGCTCCTCTTCCAGCTCACGCTGGTTGGTCAGCGCCCGGGCGTGCGGGAACACCTCTTCCTCCATGCCGGTGAGGAACACCACCGGGAACTCCAGGCCCTTGGCGGTGTGCAGGGTCATCAGCGTCACCAGGCCGCCGTGGTCCTCGCCGTCGGGGATCTGGTCCGCGTCGGCCACCAGGGCGACTCGCTCGAGGAAGTCGCCCAGCGTGCCGTCCGGGCTGGAGCCGTCGAACTCGCGCGCCACCGACACCATCTCCTGCAGGTTCTCCACCCGGGTGGCGTCTTGCAGGTCTTCCGAGGTCTCCAGCGCGGTCTGCAGGCCACTGGAGTCGAGCACCGCCTCCACGAGTTCCGCCACCGGGCCGCCAGACGCCGCCTGCTCCCGCAGCTCGTCCATCATCGCGTTGAACCCGGCGATGGCGGCGGCCGACCGCGCGGCCAGGGCGGGCACGTCCGACGGGACGCGCAAGGCCTCGGCGAAGGTGATCCGCTCGCGGGCGGCGTAGGAGGCCACGTACTCCTCGGCCCGGTCGCCGATGCCGCGCTTGGGCACGTTGATGATCCGCCGGAGCGATACCTCGTCGGCCGGGTTGGCGATCAGCCGCAGGTAGGAAAGAAGGTCGCGGACCTCGCGCCGCTCGTAGAAGCGCACGCCGCCGACCACCCGGTAGGGCAGGCCGACGCGGATGAAAACTTCCTCGAACACCCGGGACTGAGCGTTGGTCCGGTAGAACACCGCCACCTGGCCCGGGCTGGCCAGGTGCTCGTCGCTCAGCCGGTCGACCTCCTCGGCCACGAAGGCGGCCTCGTCGTGCTCGTTGTCGGCCACGTAGCCGGTGATCGGCGGGCCGTCGCCGGCGTCGGACCACAGGCTCTTGGGCTTGCGGCCGGGATTGCGCGATACCACCGCGTTGGCCGCGGCCAGGATGTTCTGCGTCGAGCGGTAGTTCTGCTCGAGCAGGATGACGGTCGCCTCCGGGTAGTCCGCCTCGAACTCGACGATGTTCCTGATCGTCGCGCCGCGGAAGGCGTAGATGGACTGGTCGGCGTCGCCGACCACGCACAGCTCGGAGGCGGCCAGCGGGGCCGGCCCGGAGCCGGGGGCGGTGGAGGGGTCAGCCGCCCCCGCTCCGGCTGGGCTGGTGCGGCCGGACACCAGCTCGCGCACCAGCACGTACTGCGCGTGGTTGGTGTCCTGGTACTCGTCCACCAGGACGTGCCGGAACCGCCGCCGGTACGACTCCGCCACCAGCGGGAACGCCTGGAACAAGTTGACGGTGACCATAATGAGGTCGTCGAAGTCCATCGCGCCCGCCGCGACCAGCCGCCGCTGGTACTCCGCGTACGCCTCGGCCAGCGCCTTCTCCCGCGCGCCACGCGCCTGCGACGCATACGACTCGTAGTCGATCAGCTCGTTCTTGAGCGTCGAGACCTGGGCCGCCATCGACTTGGGGGGGTACTGCCGGGAGTCGAGCTCGAGCTCGCGGCAGACCAGGGCCATGAGCCGCTGCGAGTCGGCCGAGTCGTAGATCGAGAAGCTGGACGGGTAGCCAAACCGGTCGGCCTCCCGGCGCAGGATGCGGACGCAGGCTGAGTGGAACGTCATCACCCACATCGCCCGCGCCCGGCGGCCGCCGACCAGGGCCGCGACCCGGGCGGCCATCTCCCCCGCCGCCTTGTTGGTGAACGTGATCGCGAGAATCTCCCCCGGCGCCACCTCGCGCTCGGCCAGCAAGTAGGCGATCCGGTGGGTGAGGACCCGGGTCTTGCCTGAGCCTGCTCCGGCGACGATCAGCAGCGGCCCGCCCGCGTGCGTCACCGCCGCCCGCTGCTGCGGGTTGAGGCCGTCGAGAAGGGAGTCGGTCGCGGTCGTGGTCACGCTCCCCAGCCTAGGACAGGCCACCGTCAAAGCGACCGTCACCGGACGGCTGCACTCCGGCAAATATCCACGTGACCATCGCGTTCCGATCACGAAATGTCGTGATTTGGCGGCGATCATGACGGCTTACGAGTTATCGTGAGCTGCCCTTTACCCGCCATAGCCAGGGGGTTAGCTCATGGGATCGCGCGGTCGGTCCATCCGGCTCAGGATCTACTTCCTGGTCGCCATCCCGCTGATCACCATGCTCGGCCTGTTCGGGTACGTGGCATACACCTCCGTCACCAACTGGCTGAACCTGGACCGGGCGCCGGGCCTTATCCGGGCAACCTCCATTCCCCTGACCAACTTCGTCGGCC
The DNA here is from genome assembly GCA_963795335.1 of uncultured Actinomycetota bacterium. Taxonomy (GTDB): domain Bacteria; phylum Actinomycetota; class Actinomycetes; order Streptosporangiales; family Streptosporangiaceae; genus Trebonia. The sequence continues at coordinate 357,666 of CAWCHI010000015.1, read as the reverse complement.
TCGTGCAGGCCGAGCGCCGCGCGGCGATCGTGTACGAGTCGCAGCCGACCGCCGCTCACCTGGCCACCTACCAGGCCTCGGTCGCGGCCACCAAGAACGGCGTCGCGTCCTTCGAGCAGACCATCAACTCGCCGGCAACAAAGCAGAATGCCACCGCCAGCTCGACCGCCGCGATGGCCAAGATGGCCACCGATATTAACGACATGAGCGGGCTGCGGGCTGAGGTCGCCGCGAACAAGATCAGCCCCATCGACACGCTCGAGGCCTACAGCGAGATCGTCGCCGACCAGGACAACGTGTTCCAGGCGCAGGCGGCCAGCATGAACGATTCGAGCGCGTCATCGCAGGGCCTCGGCCTCATCTCCGCCGTCAACGCGCGGGAAGACCTTTCCGAGCAGGACGCGGTGCTGGCCGGCGCGCTCGCAGCCCATTCGCTGACCGGCCCTGAGCGGGCGGCCTTCGGGCAGGCGGCCGGACGGCAGTTCGATGACACGCAGCTCTACCAGAGGCTGCTCACCCCGGGCGAGCTGACGTCCTTCAACACCACGATGAACCAGCTGGCACCAGCCGCGACGATCCAGGCCAATTTGACCAAGGTCCAGGACGCCGTGGAGGCGGACATCCCGCTGGCGACGATGGAACAGCAGGGGCTGTCGGCGGCAACCTGGCAGCTCCTGACCAGCACGTGGTCGAAGGCCAACTACGATGCGGCCACCAACGCGGCCACCACCACCCTCGGGACCGACCAAGGGCTCGCGGACAGCGCGAAGCAGCGGGTCTGGCTGACCGCGGGCGTCGGTCTCGCCGGCCTGATCCTGACGCTCGTCGTCTCGCTGTTGCTTGGCCGGTCCATCAACCGGCGGCTCGGCGCGCTGCGCCGGTCTGCCCTCACGCTGGCCCAGGAGCAGCTGCCGGCCGTGGTCTCCCGGCTGCGCCGGGGCGAGCCAGTCGACGTCGCCGCCGAGGCGCCGCCGCTGCGGGCCGGCAACGACGAGATCGGCCAGGTCGGCGAAGCGATCGACACCGTCAGGCAAGTGGCCATCCGGTCGGCGGTGGAAGAGGCGCGGGTCCGCCAGGGCGTCAACGACATGTTCCGTAACCTGGCCCGTCGCAACCAGTCGCTGCTGCAGCGGCAGCTGAGCGTGCTCGACGGGATGGAGCGCCGGGCGACCGACCCGGACTTGCTCGAAGACCTGTTCAAGATGGACCACCTCACGACCCGGATGCGGCGGCACGCGGAAGGCCTCATCATCCTGTCCGGTGCCGCCCCCGGCCGTTCCTGGTCCGCCCCGGTCAAGCTGATCGACGTCATGCGCGGCGCCGTGGCCGAGGTCGAGGACTACGCCCGGGTCACCGTGACCACCCAGTCCCGGGCGGCCCTGGCCGGGTCGGCCGTCACCGACGTGATCCACCTGCTGGCCGAGCTGATCGAGAACGCCACCACCTTGTCCCCGCCGTTCACCCAGGTCCGGGTGACGGGCGAGAACGTGGCCAACGGGTTCGCGATCGAGATCGAGGACCGCGGCCTGGGCATGGCCCCGCCGCGGATCCAGGAGCTCAACGAGCGGCTGGCCAACCCGCCGGACATCAACCCGGCCAACACCGAGCAGCTTGGCTTGTTCGTCGTCGGCCAGCTGGCCCGGCGGCACGGAATCCGGGTCATGCTCCGCCCGTCGCCCTTCGGCGGCACCACCGCCGTCGCCCTCCTGCCGCAGGTGCTCATCGTCGACGAAGGGCCGGCCGCGATCACCGCGGGCGGCCGGGCTCCCGCCGCCGCCGGCGGTGGCGGCCGCGGCGGCGGCCCCCTGGCCGGGACGAACGGCAACGCGGCCTACGCCCACGGCGGCGCGAACGGCAACGGTTACGCGACCGGGGTCTACCCCACCCGGGGCACCGGCTACCCCGGCGGCGGCGACACCAACGGCAGCGGATACGCCGGTGCGGCGGGCGCGTCCCGGGCGCCGTGGTCCGGCGCGGGCGAGTGGGCTCCGGTCCCCGGCAGCGGCGCGGCCGACGGCCCGGCGCCGCGCGACGCTGGCTACCCCGCCCCGGCCGCCTTCGGCGGTCCCCCCGCCTACGGCACCGCGGGCGGGTCCGACCAGCGCTCCGGTGAGCGGCCCGGGTACCGGCCGGCCGAGCCGGGCCTGCCTACGCGCCCGGCCGGGCCGGACAGCCCTGGAGTGCAGGTGTCGGGCACGCTCCGGCCGCCGGCTCCTCCTTCCGCCCCGGCCACCCCCGCTCCGGCCACCCCCGCTCCGGCCTACGAGCCGGCCGGGCCGGGGGCACCGGACGATCTCCCGCGGCGCACGAGCGCGCGGCGCGGCAACGAGGACGTCCCCGTGGTAACCGGGGTGCCCGTCGGCCGGCCTGCCTCCCCTCCAGCGCCCGAGTTCGACGTGTTCACGCCCATCCGCCGACCCGATCAGCCCCCAGCCGGCCCGCCCGGCCGGCAGGCAGGCCCCGGACGCACCGGCCAGCTGGCCGAGGCCGGCTACAGCAGCGCGTACCCGGCCTCCCCGGCGGGCGGGCGCGAAGGCCTGGGCGTCCGGCCCGGCCAGCCCGGTCCGCTCGGCCAGCCCGGCCAGCCCGGTCCCCGGAGCGGCGGCGACACTCCGGACGCCCCGGCACCCGGCGGCTCCCCGTTCGGTGCTGCCCCGTTCGGCGCCGCTACCCCGTTCGGCAGTGCATTCCCGGCCGGCCCTCCTTCCCCGGCCGGCCCTCCTTCCCCGGCCAGCCCTCCTTCCCCGGCCAGCACTGCTTCCCCGGCCGACGGTGACCCGAACCCGGCCGCCGCGCCCGGTCAGCCCGGCGTCGCGGACCCGGGCCGGTCCCCGTACGCCGGCGGTCATCCGTACCAGGAGGACGGCTCTTACCCCGGCAGCGGCCCGTATCCAGCCGCGTCCTACCCGGGTGACAGTCCGGCCCTGGAGCAGCCCGCTCCGGCCGCGAACGAGCCCGGTGAGGCCGGGGGCGATGCGGGGGGCCTGCCGCGGCGGGTCCGGCAGGCCAACCTCGCGCCTCAGCTGCGCGCGTCCACCGGGTCCGGCAGGCAAAGCTCGGCGGTCCCCCAGGCCACCGCGGCCTCGCTGGCGGACATGCGGAACACCCTGTCCGCGATGCAGCGCGGCTGGCAGCAGGGCCGGTCACAGGTGCGACGGGAGACGGAGGGCGAAGCCGATGGAACCTAACCCGCAGTACCCGGTCAACCAGCTCGACTGGCTGCTCGACGACCTGGTGCGGCGCGTGCCGAACCTGACCCGGGCGGTCTTCCTGTCCCAGGACGGACTGGCGCTGGGCGCGTCCCGGGGCATGGACCAGGCTGAGATGGAGCACGTGGCAGCCCTGGCGGCGGCGTTCCAGTCACTGTCCCGCAGTGCCAGCCACCACTTCGGCGGCGACGCGCGGCAGTCGATTATCGAGATGACGTCGGGCTTCTTCATCGTGTCGGCCGCCGGGCAGGGCACCTGCCTGGCCGTGCTGACCACGACCGAGGCCGACATCGGCCAGGTGGCGTACGAGATGGCGATCCTCGTCCAGCGCACCGGCGACCACTTGCAGGTTAATATGCGGACCCGCTCCGCGTTATCTGGCACGCTAGGGACAAGCGCTCATGTCGTCCTATGACGATCGGTGGCTCGACGCGGAGGCTGGCCCGGTGGTCCGGCCCTACGCCCTCACCCGGGGCGGACCCGGCCTCGCGGGCGAGGCCTTCGACCTGGTCGCGACGGTGACCTCGACCCGGGCCAGGATCAGCGGACCCGGGCGGGCTCGGTCCTGAGCACTTCTCGGTGCTGCAGCTCGCGCAGTCGCCCGACGACGGTGGTCGATATCGCCTCCGACGTCGACCTGCCGCTCGGGGTGGTCCGGATCCTTCTCGCCGACCTGCGTGAGCTCGGCCTCGTGACGATCGAGGCGCCGGTCCCGATGAAGGCGCAGCAGGTTGACAGAGACACGCTCAGGGAGGTCCTGCATGGCCTACGGGGGCTATGAGTCCGACGGCGGGCCGCCGCGCCGCCACCGCGCGATCAAGATCCTGCTCGCGGGCGGGTTCGGCGTGGGCAAGACGACGCTGGTCGGCGCGGTCAGCGAGATCAGGCCGCTGCGGACCGAGGAGCCGCTGACCGAGAGCAGCAAGCACGTCGACAGCATCGGCCGGGCGTCGAGCGCAAGACCACCACCACGGTGGCGATGGACTTCGGCCGCATCACGCTGCGCGAAGACCTGGTGCTGTACCTGTTCGGCACGCCCGGGCAGGAGCGGTTCTGGTTCATGTGGGACGAGCTGGCCCTCGGCGCGCTCGGCGCCGTGGTGCTGGCCGACACCCGCAGGCTGGCGGACTGCTTCCCGGCGATCGACTACTTCGAGCGCCGGGAGATCCCGTTTATCATCGCGCTCAATGTCTTCGACGGCTCCACGCCGCTATTCGGTCGACGACGTCCGCGTGGCGCTCGACCTCGATCCCAAGCTGCCGATCGTCATGTGCGACGCGCGGTCCACGCGAGTCGGCCAAGGAAGTCCTGATCACCCTGATCGAGCACGTGCTGTACGTGACCGACACGACCGCGGCCCGGTAACGAGTAACAGGATCGACGTTACCGGGCAGGAATACCGACCGGGCCGGGCAAAACCGCCCGGCCGGGGGCCGCCGCGGTCGCCGTCAGGCGGCTTAGCTGAGGACTTGAGGACCGCCCAGACGGCCTTGCCGTTGCCCTCGATGGGCGACCAGCCCCAGACGTAGCTGAGGGCGCCGACGATCTGCAGGCCGCGGCCGCTCTCGCCGTCCGCGCTGGCGGCTTGGGCGCGGGCGCCTCGTTGCTCGGGTCGGTCACCGCGAGCATCACCTCGCCGATCCGGCGCAGCAGGCACAGCCTGAGCGCGGGCGGGTCGTCCCGAGCGGTAACGGACTGCGGGGCCGTGCGGATCCCGTGCCTGACCGCGTTGCCGACCAGCTCCGCGATGATCAGCTCGGCGTCGTCGGAGAGGTACCCGAGTCCCCAGCAGGTCAGCAGCTCCCTGACAAACTGCCGGGCGGTCCTCGCCTCTTCCGGCACCGGGCTCAGCGGGCGGCTGGCTACCGCGGGCGTCTCCCACCAAGCCGAGGGCACCGGCAGGAGCTGCGGAGGAGACGCCGGAAGCGCCGGGATGACGACCGCTTCCGTCGTCGTCATCCGGCTCCCACGCAGCAACCCTCAGGTGAGCCAACGCAACCGCTTTCTGCATCGTCTTAGGGGGCCAGATCGTGCCCGTCGCAGTGTGTGGGGTATGCCTGATTGACATGGTGCCCGATATGTCGTGCAGATGCAAGACCGGATGCACGTTCATCCGTGCCGTGCATAGACGGACACGCAGCTGCCCAGTGCCCCGCGGACGATAATCGCAGCGCCAGAACGTGCGCCTCATGCAAATCCAGATGCACGTTCATTCGCGGTCTCATCATGGCATACTCGGAGGATTGCGCCTCGGCGCTCAAGACCGGCCTCGACCCGCGGCCGGCGGTTCTCCAGTCCTGTGACACCCTCGATTCAGTCACTGGAAGGAACATGAATCACATTTATAACGGCATGCCTGCCACCGAACTCAGCGACGTCACCTGGCAGAAGAGCAAGCACAGCAACCCCAACGGCGCCTGCGTGGAGGTGGCGCACCTGCCGGGCGGCGAGATCGCGATGCGGAATTCCCGCTTCCCGGCCGGGCCCGCGCTGGTCTACACGCCCGGCGGAGATTGCCGCGTTCCTGGCCGGCGCCAAGGACGGCGAGTTCGACCACGTAATCTAATGTCCACCGGGTTGACCGCCGGCGTATAGACCGCCGGGCGAGGCACGTGCAATCCGTGCAATTGTCATCGGTTCCTCTTCCGCAATGCCATGCAGCGCATGGGAGACTACTGACTCATGCCTGTGACCATGGGCTGACGCGAGCAACGAGGAGTCGCGATGCGCTCGCCCGAGGACTCTCGCTGGGAGGCCCCGCAGCCATTGTTCGGCCCGCGTTCCGCGGGCCCTACAGTGCAGCGCCTCGTGCTCGGCGGCCACCTGCGCCGGCTCCGCGAAGAGGCAGGCATGACCACCGAGCACGCTGCCGGGTGCATCCGCGGCTCGCACTCGAAGATCAGCCGCATGGAGCACGGCCGGGTCGGTTTCAAGGAGCGTGACGTCGCCGACCTGCTGACCCTGTACGGGGTCGGACCCGGCGCCGAGCGCGAGGCCCTGCTCGACCTGGCCCAGGAAGCCAGCACGCCCGGGTGGTGGCAGACCTACGCGGACATCCTGCCGCACTGGGTCGAGCCCTACTTCGGCCTCGAGGTGGCGGCTTCCTTCATCCGCGAGTACGAGCTCCAGTTCGTGCCCGGCCTGCTGCAGATCGAGGACTACGCCCGCGCGGTCATCCGCCTCGGCAACCTCCCCTCGGAAGAGGAGGTGATCCGCCGCGCCCAGGCCCGGATGTCCCGCCAGCAGATCCTCGGCCGGGACAACCCGCCCAAGGTCTGGGCGGTCCTCGACGAGGGCGTGCTGCGCCGGGTCATCGGCGGCCCCGACGTGATGAAGGCACAGCTGCGGCACCTGATCGAAATGTGCGACCACCCGGCCGTGACGCTGCAGATCCTGCCGTTCTCCGCCGGCCCGCACCGGGCGATGGGCGGCCCCTTCACCATCCTCCGCTACACCGAGCCCGACCTGCGGGACGTGGTCTTCATCGAGCAGCTGACGAGTGCCCTCTACCTCGACAAGCAGAGCGAGGTCGATGCCTACCTGCGGGTAATTGAGGAGGTCTGCCTGCAGGCGGAGCCGTCCGCGAAGACGCCCGGCATCCTCCAGGGGGTCCTGGCCACCCTGGCCTGATACGCGCAAGCCCCCGGCGGCACCGGGGGCTTTCGCGTATCAGGCCGGCTTACTCCTCGGGGACGAGGGTTGGCGTGGCGCGGGTGAGGGTCTGCTTGCGGAAGAACGCCGGCATGGCGAACCTGACCCAGATGGCGGCGATGAGGCCGACCAGCGCGGACAGGAAAGCGATGACGAACGCACCGCCGATGTACCAGTGCGGCCAGAACGGCATCAGCCATGAGGTGTAGCTGTTCCCTGTGGCGACATCCCAGTCCTTCCACAAGGAGTACCCGCCGGCCAGGTACATGATCAGCCCGCCGAGCGTCGGCAGGATGCCGCGCATCCACAGGTTGCGCTGGCTGTCGCCCAGGGTCTTGCGGTAGTACCAGGTGCAGGCGAACCCGGTCATGCCGTAGTAGAAGGCGATGTACAGGCCGATCGCGGTGACGGCATCGGCGATGACGAAGCCGCCGGAGATGTAGTTGAACGCCAGGTACAGCAGCGCCGAGACGACGCCCATGACAATCGTCGAGGTGGTGGGCGTGAGGTAGCGCGGGTGCATCTTGGCGAACGACTGCGGCAGCGCCTTGTAGGTCGCCATGGACAGGGTGGTACGCGCCGTGGGCAGGATGGTGGTCTGCGTCGAGGCCGCCGCCGAGGACAGCACCATCAGCACCAGCAGCCGGGCCAGGAACAACCCGACCCCGTGCCCGCCGAAGACCGCGGTGCCCAGGATGGACAGCACGTCACCGGTGTTGTTGCTGTTGCCGAGCCCGATGCCGGTGGTGCCGACACCCGCGAACGACTGCGCCGCCAGGATCACCAGCACGTAGGTGACGAGCAGGATGACGGTGGACAGGATGGCGGCGCGGCCGGGTGTCTTGGCCGGGTCCTTCGTTTCCTCGTTCACCGCGACCGCGGTGTCCCAGCCCCAGTAGATGAACAGCATGAGGATGATGCCGCTGACGAAGGCGGAGAAACCGCCCTGCATCGGGTTGAACCAGGTCCAGGCGGGAGTGATCGAGCTAGCCGGGTGGTTCCCGGTCCCGACCCGGACCAGTGCGGTCACCGAGAAGGCGAGCAGCATGACCAGTTCGACCCCGAGCAGGACCCGCTGCAGCGCAGCCGAGACCTCGATGCCCCGGTAGCAGATGTAGGTCATCGCGGCGATCCAGATCAGGCCCACCAGCAGCACCCAGCCGCTGGTCGGGTCGGACCCGATGCCGTTCGCCCCGACCAGCAGGAAGACGTACTGCCCGGCGACCTGGGCCAGGCTCGCCATCACCAGGATGTCAGCGGCGACAATGGCCCAGCCGCCCGCCCAGCCGGTCCGCGGCCCGAACGCCCGCGCGGCCCAGGTGAACGTGGTCCCGCAGTCCGGGTCGGCCTTGTTCATCTCGCTGTACCCGATCGAGGTGAGCAGGATCGGGACAAACGCGACCACTGCGACAGCGGGCGAGCCGAGGCCGACAATGGCCACGATGAACCCGAGTGTCGCCGCCAGGCTATAGGCAGGGGCGGTCGAGGCCACCCCCATGGTGGTTGCCGCTATCAGGCCGAGGGCACCAGTCTTGAGCCCCTTGTCGGTCTGCTGCTCAGCCACGCCCGGGGGCGTGCCTTTGGCGGTGGCCATGGCCCACCACCCACCTTCCAGTTTCGGACACCAAGCTACGATTTAGGAACCTAAACCTACCTCACGCGAGTCATTCCGTCGCGAGAGTTGCCGCAAACCTCTGGAACCAGAAGTTTGGCGCTCCTACCAGCACCGTTGCACGCCCCCGGGCCGCGGGCCGGGCCGGCGCAGTCCCCGGTGGGCGGCAATCTTCCCCCCGCCGGGCTGTTACCGTCAATAGGGCGGCGCGAGGGCGCAGGGCCGCCGGGAGCGCGCAGCCCGTAGAATTCCAGAAAGAAGTGAACCGGCGAGAAAGTAGATTCGCATGGCTATAGAGCTCGACAACACCTTCACCGTCCCAGTGCCGCCCGAGCAGGCCTGGGAGGTCCTGCTCGACGTTGAGCGGATCGCCCCCTGCATGCCGGGCGCCAGCGTGACCTCCGTTGCCGGGGATGAGGTCCAGGGCCAGGTGAAGGTCAAGCTCGGCCCGCTCTCGCTGGCCTACAAGGGCACTGCCAAGTTCACCGAGAAGGACGAGGCGAGCCACACGATTGCCATCGAGGCGGCCGGCAAGGAGACCAAGGGCGCGGGTACCGCCTCGGCCAACGTCCACGCCAGCCTCAAGCCGGGCGATGCCGCCGGCAGCACCCTGGTCGCCATCCACACCTCCCTGAACGTCACCGGCCGCCCGGCTCAGTTCGGCCGCTCCCTGCTGCCCGAGGTCAGCGGCAAGCTCATCGCGCAGTTCGCGAGCAACCTCGAGGCGCTGCTGAACGCGGACAACGCTGCCGTGGCGGAGGAGACCGGGCATCGCCGCCGAGGGCATCGCTCCCGACGGGAGCGTGCCGGACGCCGCCGCCGCGGCGGCCCCGGATACGGCCGGCGCCACCACCGGCGCGCACGCCCCGGCCGCCACCGCCCCGGTCACCACTGTCCCGGTACGCACCGCCCCGGTGACGGCGCCCCCGGTCATGCAGCAGGAAGAGTCGCTCGACGCGTTCAAGTTCATCGTTGTCCCAGTGCTGAAGCGGGTCCTCCCGGTCGCCGCGGCCGGGGCCGTGGTGGCGGTTGTCATCCGGGTGCTGACCGGACGGCGCAAGAAGTCGTAGCCGGGCTTGCCCGCTCATGCCGCGGCCCCGGACCCTCATCACCCGAGGGACCGGGGCCGCGGTGTTACGCCTGGAACGCCGGACCGGACCGGTCAGGGCACTAGCACCTCGGTCACCGGGAGGGACGAGTCGGCCGGCAGCGCCAGCGTGGATGGGGTCCGGCCCGCCGCCACCACCGTCGCGCCCAGGGCGGCCACCATCGCGCCGTTGTCGGTGCAGAGCCCAGGACGGGGGACCCGCATCCGGATGCCGGCCGCCGCGCAGCGCTCGGCCGCCAGCGCCCGCAGCCGCGAGTTGGCCGCCACCCCGCCCCCGATGACCAGGTCGGTGACGCCGTGCTCGCGGCAGGCCGTCACCGCCTTGCGGGTGAGCACGTCGGCCACCGCTTCCTGGAAGGAGGCGGCCACGTCGGCCACCGGGACTGGTTCCCCGGAGTCTGCCCGCGCCTCCACCCAGCGGGCGACCGACGTCTTGAGCCCGGCGAAGGAGAAGTCGAGGGTCCCGTCGTGCAGCTTGGCCCGCGGGAACCTGATCGCGTCGGGCACCCCCTCACGGGCCGCCTTGTCGATCGGCGGGCCGCCCGGGAAGGGCAGGCCGAGTACCCGCGCCACCTTGTCGTAGGCCTCCCCCGCGGCGTCGTCGATGGTCGCCCCGAGCGAGGTCACCTCGCCGGTCACGTCCGGCACCAGCAGCAGCGAGGAGTGCCCGCCGGAGACCAGCAGCGCCACGCAGGGCGCGGGCAGCGGGCCGTGCTCGAGCTGGTCCACGGCGACGTGCGCGGCCAGGTGGTTCACCCCGTACAGCGGCTTGCCCAGGGCGTAGGCGTAGGCCTTGGCGGCGGCGACACCGACCATCAGCGCGCCCGCCAGCCCCGGTCCGGCCGTCACCGCGACCGCGTCCAGGTCGGACGGCCGCACCCCGGCCTTGGCGAGGGCACCTTCCAGGACCGGGACCATCGCCTCCAGGTGGGCCCGGCTGGCCACCTCGGGCACCACCCCGCCAAAGCGGGCGTGCTGGTCCATCGACGAGGCGACCTCGTCCGCCAGCAGCTCGCGGCCGCGGACGATGCCCACGCCGGTCTCGTCACACGAGGTCTCGATGCCGAGCACCAGCGGCCCGTCGTTTACCGTGGTCATCGCAGCAGGTCCTTACGCATCACGATCGCGTCCGTCCCGGACGGCTGGTAGTAACCGCGGCGCACGCCGATCTCGGTGAACCCGCGCCGCAGGTAAAGCCCGTGGGCGCGCGGGTTGTCCGCGCGGACCTCGAGGAACATCTCGGCGCAGCCCCGTTCCCGGGCCGCCGCGAGCAAGGCGGCGAGCAGGGCCGAGCCGATGCCGTGGCCCCAGGACGACGGCCGGACCGCGATCGTCATCACCTCGGCCAGCCGCTCGGCCGCCACCAGCCGCAGCCCTGCGTAGCCCGCCAGCGCCGGTGAGGGCGGGGCGGCCCCGGCTTCCCCCGCGGGTGTCTCCGCCAGGAGGTACAGGCGGCTGCCAGGCGGCTGGGCGAGCTCGCCGGCGAACATCTCCGCCGACCACGCGTCGTCGGGGAAGAGCTCGTGCTCGAGCGCGAGGACGTCGTCAAGGTCAGCAGGCCCGAGTGGGCGCAGCACGGCCGCCGCCGGGCGGGCATCGCCGGCGGAGATCACCGCGTCACCCGCTTGGGCGCGCCCGGCTCGCGGACGTCCGGACGCCGCAGGTACAGGGGCTCGGGCGGGAGCAGGACGCCGCCCCGGCCGTCCGCCAGGACCGCCAGTGCGATCCGGCACAACGTCGCGGCGGCCGGGAAGGCCGGCCCGAGCCCGTCCGGCAGCAGTTCGGGGTAGAGCATCGGTCCCTCGCCGGCGGCGGGCAGCCCCGCGGCCGGGATCGCGGCCGGAGCCGACACCTCGGGGCCGGCGATCCGCCGCCCGCTGCGCTCGTAGCGCGCCCAGTACAGCTCGCGCCGCCGGGCGTCGGTCGCGACCAGGAAGTCGCCCGCGGGACCAGGGTCGCCGCCCGGGCCGGCCACCACGTCGGCGGCGATGGCATCGAGGCTGCACACACCGTAGACCGGGATGCCGAGGGCGGCGCCGAGCACCCGCGCGGTCACCAGCCCGACCCGCAGGCCAGTGAAGGGGCCGGGGCCGACCCCGGCCACGATCCCGGTCAGGTCGCCCGGCGTCGCCCCGGCGTCGGCGATGACCTTGGCGATGGCGGGGGCGAGGAGCTCCGCGTGACGGTGGGCGTCGACCGTGACCAGCTGGGCCAGCGGCTGGCCGCCGTCATGCAGCGCAACCGTCACCGCGGGGGTCGCGGTGTCGAGTCCGAGCAGCAGCACGAACGTTGAGGGTAGCCGAGCGGCCTCTACTTAGCGATCTGAGACGCCATTTCCCTGGCGACCGCGTTAGCCTCGGTGGTCAGATCGTTCATCCGCACCGGGCCGTACTTCTTGCCGCTCGACTGCTGGAGGCCGTCCACCACCACGGTGACGATCACATTGCGGTAGCGGACAAAGACGTTGGCGACGTCGGTCGTCGCCCCGCCCCGGTTGAAGACCTGAGTGGCCTGGAACGCGGACGTCTGGGTGCCGCCCGGCATCCCGGTCAGGTCGGTCACCGTGGCCTTCGGCTGCCCGCTCTGGGGACCGGGCGACGTGAACCCGTTCTCGAATGACTGGTAGGCATCCTCGGCCGCGAACGTGGCGCTGCCGTTGCCCGAGGCGAGCCCGCTGGGCGAGTACGCCTGGAGCTGCACTTGCAGCACCCGGTAGGTCGGGGGGCTGTCCAGCGTCCAGGTGCACTCGGTGCTCGCCCCGGAGTTCAGCGGCGGCGCGGCCTGCTTGGGCTTGCCCGGCAGGTACTGCTGCAGGGTCGCGGCCGGGACGGTGCTGCACGGGTCGGGCACCTGCTGCAGCTCGCCCGGGAGGAAGCTGGTCACGAAGCTGCCGAAGCCGAGGTTGGCGGCCCCCGGGCCGCCCTCGAGGAGGTAGACGACCGCGCCCGCCGCCACCGCGAGCACGGTGCCGACGGCGATCAGCAGCCGGCGGCGCTTGCGGCGCCCTGCCCGCCGCTCGCCCCGTGAGTCGAGGCCGCGCCGGTGCCAGCGCGCGGAGAACGCCTCCTCCGAGTCGGGCTCGGCCCACGACGGCGCGCTGTCCCCGGCCGCGTGGCCGGGGAACCCCGGCGATGGCTCGTCCTCGGTCAGCTGGGACCGGGCGAACGCCTGGAACTGCGCGGTGGACTGCGCCTCGTCGGGCTGCCCGGGATACGCTGGCTCGCCCCACGGGGCCTGGTCCGGCCGCGGGGCCTGCCCGCCGCCGGGCTGGCCTGCCCCGTACTGATCCGCCCCGTACTGATCCGCCCCGTACTGGCCCGACCCGTACTGGCCCGACCCGTACTGGCCGGACCCGTGGCGACCGGACCCGTACTGGCCACGTTCGTACTGGCCGCCTTCATACTGGCCAGCGGCGTACCGGCCGGAGCCGCCATCGGCGTAATCGCCCTGGTAGGGCCCCGCTTGGCCCGCCGGAGGCAGCTGGCCGGGCCCAGGTGGCGGCCCCGGCTGACCGTCCGGCCCGCGGCGGTCCCGCCCCCGCGCGTCGCGCGGGCGGATCGGCTCGAGGTCAGGGAACTCCCGCTCGTCCTGCGGCGCGGCGTCATGCCCCTGCCACTCGGGCGCGTCGGCGTCGTGACGCGCCCGGCGGCCTCGCGGTCGGCCGGGGAATGACCCCTGCTGAGTCAAGGCATGCCTCCGGGAAGGGGGGTGAGTGACCTAGAGACCAGGTAGAACGCACAGATCAGAACCAGTACAAAGCCGAACTATAGACGATCGACGAGGTTCGCGAGGGGCAACTGGACGCCTTCCCAGCGCTCGCCAATGGCGGTGATCCGCACCGTGCGGGGCACGTCCGCGGCCGGGTCGTCGGGATCGGCGGTGCCGCCCCCCGGGCCGGGCCGCGCCCCGGCCCTGGGGGCGGTGCCGCGGTAATAGCGATCTCCAGCCGGTTCGCCGCGAGGCCTTCGGCCAGTCCCTCGCCCCACTCCACCACCGTCACCGACGCGGCCGTGTCCGTGTCGAGGTCGAGGTCGTCCAGTTCGAGGGCACTGCCGAGCCGGTACGCGTCGGCGTGCACCAGGGGCGGCCGCGGCGCCGCGAGGTCCGCCACCCGGCCAGCCTGGCCGGCCGGCGGGTGGACCCGGGCAATGACGAACGTGGGCGAGGTGACTGGCCCGCGCACGCCCAGTCCCTCGCCGATGCCCTGGGTCAGGGTGGTCTTGCCTGCCCCGAGGCCGCCGCTGAGGATGACCAGGTCGCCGGCCCGCAGCAGGGCGGCCAGGGACCGGCCGAGCGCGCGCATCGCGGCCGCGGTCGGTACGGTCAGCGAGACCCCGGGCAGCGAGACCCCGGGCCCGCTACTCATGGTGGGTCCTCGGCACCCGCGGGCCGATGCCGGTGGCGATCTCATAGGAGATCGTGCCGAGCTCCTCGCCCCACTCCTGGGCGGTCGGCTCACCGTCCCCCCCCGGTCCGAACAGCACGACCTCGTCTCCCTCCGCCACCGGCTCGTCGCCGAAGTCCACCACCAGCTGGTCCATGCAGACCGTGCCCGCGATCGGCCAGCGGCGCCCGCGCGCGAACACCAGCGGCAGCCCGGCGGCGCCGCGCGGGATCCCGTCGGCGTAGCCGACCGGCACCAGTCCCAGGGTTGTCTCCCTGTCCGTGACGTAGCGGTGCCCGTAGGACACCCCGGTCCCCGCGGGCACCCGCTTGACCAGGACCAGCCGGGCCCGCAAGGTCATCGCGGGGCGGAGCCAGGCCGGCGCCCCCCCGGGCAGGGTGGCCAGGCCGTAGCTGCCGCCGCCGACCCGCACCAGATCGTAGCGCGCCTGCGGTACGTCGAGGGCCGCCGCGGTGTTGGCGATGTGCCGCACCTCGGGGGTGATGCCCGCGCTCTCGGCCACCGCCAGCGCGTCCTTGAACGCGGCCAGCTGCCCCTCGATCGAGGGGTTGCCCGGGTCGTCGGCCGAGGCGAAGTGCGACCACAAGCCGGCCACGACGACGCGGCCGTCGCTGGCGGCCGCGCGGGCGGCGGCCAGCACCGAGGGCCAGTCGGCCGCGGTGGCGCCGCCCCGGCTGAGGCCGGTGTCGGCCTTCAGGTGGACCCGGGCCGGGCGGCCAGCCACCGCGGCCGCGGTGGCGAGCCGCCGCACCATGCCGGCCGACCCGGCCGACAAGTCGACCCCGGCCGCGATGGCGGCCGCGTGGTCGTCGGTGCCGATCGCCATCAGCGACAGCAGCGGAACGTCGAGGCCGGCCCGGCGGAGCTCCAGGGCCTCAGCCACGTGCACCACGCCGAGCCAGTCGGCGCCGGCGCTGACCGCCGCGCGGGCGGCCGGGACGGCGCCATGGCCGTAGCCGTCCGCCTTCACCACCGCCATCAGCGCGGCGGGCGTCACGTGCGCCCGCAGCGCGGCGATGTTGCTGCTGATCGCGCCGAGATCGACGCTCGCCTCCGCGTGGCCGTTCATGCCCACATGCTAGGGGCTGGGCGCTGGACCGCGGCCCACCGGACGGTCGCCGCGGCAGCGGGGCGCGCCCGCTACAGGGCGCGGAACGCCTGCGGGATGGCGGCGGCGACGTCGGCCGCGCCGATCGGCGCCTCACCCGGCCAGTCGTCGGCGAACGGCCTGCGGGCGGAGCCGGCCGCGGCGATCCGGGCGGCCAGCCCGTGCAGGTAGGCGGCGGCGATCGCGGCCCCGGACGGGGGCAGGCCCTGCGCTAGCAGCGCCCCCGCCAGCCCGGCGAGCACATCGCCGGTGCCCGCGGTGGCCAGCCACGGGGTGCCAGTGGTGTTCACCAGCACCGGGTCGGCCCCGTCGGGGGTCGCGACGACCGTCGTCGATCCCTTGAGGAGCACGCACAGGCCGAGCTGGGCGGCCGCGCGGCGGGCGTGCTCGAGCCGCCGCGCCTCGATGTCGGCCGGGTCGGCCCCGAGCAGCCGGCCAAGCTCCCCCGCGTGCGGGGTGATCAGGGTGGGAGCGGTCCGCGGGAGCAGCTCCGGGTGCCGGGCGAGCACGGTCAGCCCGTCGGCGTCGACCAGCACAGGCAGCGGGGTGGCGAGGATGCCCGCCAGCCGCTCGGCGGCGGCGTCGTCGGTCCCCATGCCCGACCCCGCCGCCCACGCCTGGACCCGGCCCACGTCGTCGGGGAACCGCGGTGCGCCGTCGTCCCCGCCGCCCGCGGGCGGATTGTAGGAAGAGGATTCCGAACGGATGCTGGTTCCCCCGGCCAGCTCAGTGATGACCACTTCCGGGTGGACCTGGCGCACAGCGCTGGCGGCACCGGGGAACGTCACCAGCCGGACCATGCCGGCCCCGCCGTGGACCGCCCCGCCGGTGGCGAGCAGCGCGGCCCCGGTGAACCGGTCGCTCCCGGCCAGCAGGCCCAGGACGCCGCGCCGGTACTTGTCCGATTCCGCGGTCGGGCGGGGCAGCATGTCCTCGATATCGCCCGACTGCGGCGCCCGCGCAGACGGCGGCCCGGCCAGGGACGGCCCGAGGCCGATGTCGACCAGCTCGACCACGCCGGCCTGCCCGGCGCCCGGGTCGATCAGCAGCCCGGGCTTGATCGCGCCGAACGTGACGGTGACGTCGGCCCGGACGGCGGCCCCGTCGACTTCGCCGGTGTCGGCGTTGATCCCGGACGGCAGGTCGACCGCGACGGTGACCGCGTGCGGCGCGTCCTCCGCGAGCCGGGCGAGGGTCGCCTGCGGCTCGCGCAGCCCTCCCTTGCCACCGATGCCGAGCATGCCGTCGATGATCAGGTCGGCCTGCTCGATCGCACGCCGGGCCTCATCCCCGGGGCCTCCCGTGGGCTGACCGCGCTGAGCGCCGCCAGGCTCAGTGTCGCCGGGCTGGGTGTCGCCGGCGGTGGCGGCCGGGATGATGCGGCCTCCGGCCTCCGCCAGCGCCCGGGCCGCCGCCTGGTGGATGCGGGCGCCAGCGGCGACGGCGGTCACCGCCGCGCCGCGGCGAGCCAGCCGCTCGCCCGCGTACAGTGCGTCGCCGCCGTTGTCGCCGGTCCCGGCGAGGACGGTCACCCGGGCCCCGTACACGCCGCCGGGCGAGGTGCGCAGCAGGTCCGCGCACACGGCGGCCAGGCCGGCCGCGGCCCGCTGCATCAGGGTCCCGTCCGGCAGCCGGGCCATCAGCACCGCTTCCGCCGCCCGTACCTGGTCAACCGAGTAAGCATCGCGCATGGTGCCTAGTCTTCCCTGTGAGGCGGCCGCAAGCCTCGCCGGGACGTCCGTTGCCGGCTGCGGGGCGAGCCCGCGGGGACCGCGTCAGACCCAGCCCAGGCCGCCCGGGCGGCCCGGGGTGCCCTCGGCGATGACGACAGCGCTGGCCACGCCCGCGTCGTGGCTCAGCGACAGGTGCCAGCAGGCGACCCCGAGGCGGTCGGCGGCGGCCGCGACGGTGCCGCGGACGCTGAGCCTGGGGCGCCCGTCAGCCGCGGTGACGACCTCGGCGTCGGTCCAGAGCAGGCCCCGGGGCGCGCCCAGGGACTTGGCCAGGGCCTCCTTCGCGGCGAAACGCGCAGCCAGGGAGTGCGGCGGAAGACGCTGTTCGCTTTCGGTGAACAGGCGGGTGGCCAGCGCGGGCGTCCGGGCGAGCGCCTCGGTGAAGCGGGGAATGCCGACGACGTCGATGCCGACGCCGACGATCATGTCATCGCCGCCCGCACGGTGCCCGCCAGCTGCTCCGCCACCTGCTCGGCGAGGCCGGACTCGCGGGCCTCGACCATAACCCGGATGACCGGCTCGGTGCCGCTCGGCCGGAGCAGCACCCGGCCCGCATCACCCAGCTGGGCGGTGGCGGCGGTCACCGCGTCGGCCACGGACGGGTCGGCCATCGCCCGGTCCTTGTCGCCCCGGACGTTGACGAGAACCTGCGGGTACCTGGTCATCATCTTGGCCGCGGCCGAGACGGAGACGCCGCTGCGGTTGATCGCGGCCAGCAGGTGCAGTCCGGTCAGCACGCCGTCGCCGGTGGTGGCGTGGCCCATCTGGATGATGTGCCCGGACTGCTCACCGCCGAGGACGAAGCCGCCGTCACGCAGGGCGGCGTAGACGTGCTTGTCGCCGACGGGGGTCTCGATGACGGCGATGCCCGCTTCCCGCATCGCGGCGTGGAATCCGAGGTTCGACATCACCGTGACGACCACCGTGTCGCCCGCTAGCTGGCCGGTCCGCTTGAGCTGCGACGCGAGCACGGTCAGGATCTGGTCGCCGTCGAGCGGCTGCCCGTCGCCGTCGATGGCCAGGCAGCGGTCGGCGTCACCGTCGAACGCGAGGCCGGCGTCAGCCCCGTGCTCCACGACCGCCGCCGCCAGCGTCTCCAGGTGGGTGGAGCCAACGCCCGCGTTGATGTTGACCCCGTCCGGCGCGGCCCCGATCGCGATCACTTCGGCCCCGGCCCGGCGCAGGGCCCGCGGCCCGAGGCTGTAGGCGGCACCGTGGGCGCAGTCGACGACCACCCGCAGCCCTTGCAGGGGCGGCTGCCCGTCGGGCGCCTGCGGCACGGTGGCGAGCAGGTGATCCAGGTAGGTCTCGTTCGCTGAGTAGGCGTCGGTGACCCGGCCGAAGCCGAAGGCGGGGGGGTCGGCCCGGTCACCGCCGTTCGCCGTGGTCCCGGCCTGCCGGAGCCGTGTCTCCCACAGCTGGGCTTCGATCTGGTCCTCGGTCGCGTCCGGCAGCTTGACGCCGGCCTGGCCGAAGAACTTGATCCCGTTGTCGGCGGCAGGGTTGTGGCTGGCGGACAGCACGACACCGAAGTCGGCGTTAAGTGCCCCGGTGAGGTAGGCGACGCCGGGAGTGGGGATGACCCCGAGGCGGAGCACGTCCACCCCGGCGCTCGCCAGCCCGGCAACTACCGCCGCCTCGAGGAAGTCACCGGAAGCGCGGGAGTCGCGCCCGATCACCGCGACCGGGCGGCCGGGGTGACCGGTCTTGGCCGCAGCCGGTGCCAGGACCGGCACCGCCGCGACCGCCAGGTCCAGCGCGAGCTGGACCGTCAGGTCAACCCCGGCAACCCCGCGAACACCGTCAGTACCGAAGATTCGGCCCATGTCGGCAGCTCTGCGCAGGCCAGCCGGCGGCTAGCGCTTGGAGTACTGGGGCGCCTTGCGGGCCTTCTTGAGACCGTACTTCTTGCGCTCCTTGACCCGCGGGTCCCGGGTCAGGAAGCCCGCCTTCTTCAGCGGCGGACGGCTCTCCGGGTCCACCAGGATCAGCGCCCGGGCCACGCCGAGGCGCAGAGCACCAGCCTGACCGGTGGTGCCACCGCCGTCGATACGCGAAATAACGTCAAACTGGCCCTCGGCGCCGAGCGTCACGAACGGCTCGCTGACGATCTGCTGGTGCACCTTGTTCGGGAAGTAAGCCTCAAGCGTGCGGCCGTTGATCGTCCACTGGCCGGTGCCGGGGACGATGCGCACCCGGGCGACGGCCTCCTTGCGACGGCCGGTGCCGTTGGCGTGGCCGGTGACTACCGGGCGGCTGGTGGCGCGCGGGCCGGCCGCCTCGGCCGACTCGGTGGTGTACTCCGACGGGACTACTTCCTCGCCGTCGGTGGCTGCTTCGGCCGCGTTCTCCGGGTCGAAAAATGCCGTCTCATCTGCGGGCGCCTCGACGCCAGTGGGCTCGGCCACGTTGCTGTTCCTCACGTTCCCTAGCGGCGCTACTGCGAAATCTGCTGGATCTCGTACGGCTGCGGCTGCTGAGCCTGGTGCGGGTGCGCCGGGCCGGCGTAGACCTTGAGCTTGCTCATCGTCTTGCGGCCAAGCGAGTTCTTGGGGAGCATCCCCTTGACCGCCTTCTCGACGGCCCGCTCGGGGTGCTTGGCCATCAGGTCCGCGTAGCTGACCGCGCGCAGGCCGCCCGGGTAGCCCGAGTGCCGGTACGCCTTCTTGTTCTCGAGCTTGGCCCCGCTGAGCGAGACCTTGTCCGCGTTGACGACAATGACGAAGTCACCGGTGTCGACGTGCGGAGCGAAAATGGGCTTGTGCTTGCCCCGCAGCAGCACCGCCACATGGCTGGCCAGGCGGCCGAGCACGACGTCGGTGGCGTCGATGACATGCCACTGACGCGTGATGTCACTGTCCTTCGGGCTGAAAGTGCGCACAGTCGTTTAGCCTTCGCATGTGGTTCGTGATCCTCAGGACCCTGCTACCTAAGCCCCAAGTGAGCTACCGGACGGTCTAGGTGCCTGGGTCGGCGCAGCCGGAAATGCTGCTCGTCGCGGATGACGCCAACGCAGCATACTCGAATCCACGCCCGCTGCCAAAGTGCGCGCAGACTCCTCTGCCGTCTACCGCACGAGTCTACCGCACGTGGCGGTGTCCGCCGCACTTCTGGCCGAAGGCGGCCGGTGCTGAGAGAGCGTGGTACGCACAGTTCCCGCCGTTGCCCTTTCGAGACCCAAAATATACATCTGCCCGTGTCGCAACTGGTGCTAACGCTAGTCTCAGTGGTATGGCATACCGAGGTGAAGACGTCTCCGCCACGCAGGGGACCTGGGGGCGCGAAACTCCTTGGCACTCGTCGTCTGATGGCTATCCGGCAGCGGACGGCGCTGGCGATGGCTACCGCGCAGACGCGGGCTACCCCGACCAGGGCCAGCCGGGATACGAGCAGCAAGACGGCCAGTACGCGCCGTCCCACGGCCAGCAGCAGCCCTACGACGCCCCCTACGGTCAGTCGCAGCCGGGGCAGTACGACTACGAGGCCGGCGGCGCCGCTGGCGGCTACGGCTATCGGGGCGGCTACCCCGAGCACCAGGATTACGGGTACGGCCAGGCCAGCCCCGCCCCCGCCCCCGGCTATGGCAAGGACGGCTATGAGCAGGCGGGCTACGGCCAGGCCAGCTACGGGCAGGCCAGCTACGGGCAGGCCAGCTACGACGAGGGAAGCTACGAACAGCCCGGCGGCGGCTACAGCGCGGACGGCGGGCACTACCAGGCCCTGGGCGGCGGGACGCACGCCAGCTCCGGAGCCGGCTATCTGGGCCCTTCCTACCCCGGCCGGGACGACGGCTCCCAGGCGCAGCCCTCCCGCGGCTACACCGGCCCGGACGACAGCGGCTACCCAGGGGCGGCTTCCGGCTCCTCCAGCACTGCCGGTTACCCAGATTCCTCCGGTTACTCCGATCCCACGAGCTACTCCGGTCCGGCTGGCTACGGCCAGCCAGGCGGCTACCAGTCGCCCCAGGCCGGCCGTGGCGGGTACCCTGCGCTGCCGAGCGGGGACAGCTACCAGGCGCCGAACGGCAGCGGCAGCTACGCCGCGCAGAACGGCAGCGGCGGTTACCCGGCCCGCGGCGGCAGCGGAAGTTACGCCGCGCAGCCTGGCAGCGGAAGTTACGCCGCGCAGAACGGCAGCGGCAGTTATCCCGCCCAGGGAGGCGGCTACCCAGCCCAGGACGCCGGCAACGACTGGTACGGCGGGCAGCCCGCCGCCGCCAACGGCGCCAGCTTCGCCGACACCGGCTCGTACCGGCTTAGCGGGCGGGTCAGCGATGAGTACGGCACCGGCCCGCGCGGCGCCCTGGGCGATCCGGCGGCCGACTACCCCGCGTCTAGCCAGCTCGCCGCCGACCAGCTGCCCACGTCGGTCCTCCCGGCCGTGTCCGGGCCGCTGACGGCCCCGCGTCACGGTGCCCAGCAGGCCCAGCGCAACGGCTCACAGACTGCCCAGCAGAATGGGCCGGACGACGCCTACCCGGGCACCGCCGCCTACCCGGGCTACGGGCAGGGGGGCACGGGCGGCCGGACCGACGGCTACGGCGGGACCGCGGTCGAGGACGGCTATGACGCCTACGGCGACTCCGCGGCCGGCTATGACGCCTATGGCCCGGGCCGGACGCCCAGGGGGGCCAGCGAATACGGGACGAGCGAATACGGGGCCAGCGGCTACGGGGCCAGCGGCTACGGGGCCAGCGAGTACGGGGCCAGCGAGTACGGGCGCTTCGATCCAGCCGGGGATACTTACCAGGACGAGTACGGCGACGGGCCCGACACCGCCACGGGGGGCGGCGGCCGGCGGGCGCGTGGCGGTGGGAGGGCGCGCGGGCCGCTGCGCGGCAAGCGCCTGCTGCTGGCGGCGCTGGCCGTAGTCGCGGTCGGCATCATCGGCGTGGCGCTCTATGCCTTCGCGTTCAGGCACCAGGCGGCCGGCAGCAACCCGAATGCGAGCGGTCCGCTGCCGACCGGCAGCGCGGCGCCGTCGACGCAGGCCTGCCAGAAGCTCGGTACCTACTGCCACATCGAGACGCGGGCCCTCGACCCGACCCCGCTCACCACAGCCGAGCTCTACCCGCCCGCGTTCACCAACGAGACCGACAAGATCTCCTACTCACTGGTGTCCACCAAGACCGACAAGACCTGCTCGTCCGCGGTCATCGGCTCCTCGCTGGTCAGCGCGCTCAAGTCGGGTCAGTGCAACCAGGTGCTACGGGCCAGCTACGTCTCCGGTGACGGCAAGATCATGGGCACGATCGGGGTGGTCAACCTGTCGAGCACCAACGAGGCGCACTACGCGGGCAAGGTCGTCGGCCAGAGCGACTTCATCGCGCCGCTGACCGCGGCCAAGGGGGTCGCGAGCAAGCTCGGCAACGGCACCGGTGTGGTCGAGGCGGAGTTCAAGGGCCACTACCTGATCCTGACCTGGTCCGAGTACGTCAACGGGACCACACCGAAGACCACCGCGCAGGACAATCAGCTCGAACAGTTCGGCAACGACCTGGTGGCGGGCACGGCCAACGTGACCCTGAGCCAGCGCATGATCAACGGCACCTCGGCCTCGGCCAGCCCGTCGGCGTCCGCCATGACGAGCGCGACGTCCTCCTGAGAGGTCTCACTCAGCCTGCGCGGCGCGGGCCCCGGGCCGAGCCCGGGGCCCGAGATGCGTTAGCTCCCCTGATCGTCGCCGCCGTCGCGGACGCGGCGGGTCGCCGCCGCGCGCGCGGCGAGCTGGCCCGGCTCGGGGTAGCGCACCTCTTCCAGCGAGAGACCGTGGGCGGGAACGACCTGCACCGCGGGGTCACGCACCGCCGCCGCCAGGACCAGCGACGGCCAGGACGGCGGCCGGCTGCCCGCACCGACCGGCAGCAGCGCGCCGACGAGGGCGCGCACCATGTTGTGGCAGAACGCGTCGGCGACGACCGAGCCGACCACTACCCCGGCGCCATCCCGCTCCCAGTGCAGGCGGCGCAGTGCCCGGACGGTGGTCGCCCCCTCGCGGCGGCGGCAGAACGCGGCGAAGTCATGCTCGCCGAGCAGCCACGCCGCCGCCTCGTTCATGGCGCCGACCTCAAGCGGGCGCGGGTGCCACAGCGTGTCGTGCCGCCGCAGCGGGTCCGCCCGGGCGGGATCGTCGTCGATGCGGTAGGCGTAGCGGCGCCACAGGGCCGAGAACCGCGCGTCGAACCCGTCGGCCGCGAGCCCGGCCGCGTGCACCCGGATGTCGGGCGGCAGGGCCCGCGCCAGGCGCCGGACCACCGCGTCCGCATGCCGGGCCCACGACTCGGCCGGGACATCGGCGTGGGCGACCTGCCCGCGCGCGTGCACTCCGGCATCGGTCCGCCCGGCGACGGTCAGCCGGGCGGCGGCGGGTAGCCGCAGCACGTGCCCGAGCGTGACCGACAGCACGCCTTCGACGGTACGCCGGCCCGGCTGAGACGCCCAGCCCGAGAACCCGGTCCCGTCGTAGCCGAGGTCGAGCCGGATCCGGACCAGCTCCGGGTCTGTCCCGGCAACAGCGCCTGCCCCGTTCTCCGCGACCAGCACGCCGGCCTCGTCCGCCGCGTCCACCGCGCCTACCTCCCGCCCTGGTTCGCTCCCGAACGCGAAACGGGCAGCTCACGATCGTGAGCTGCCCGTTTCGCGTGCTTGGCGCTGGAGGCGTTACGCCTCCGGCTTGTCCCCGGCGTCATCCGAGTCGCCGGCGTCCTCGTCGATGTTCTCCGCCCCGTGAGCGCCCGCCAGGTCGGCCGCGGTCTCCGCGTCAGCGGCCGCCTCCGCCAGGGCGGCGGCCTTCTGCTCGGCCGCGCCGGGGTCCTCGTCGATGTTCTCCGCCCCGTGAGCGCCCGCCAGGTCGGCCGCGGTCTCCGCGTCGGCGGCGGCCTCTTCCTCGAGCGCCTCGTCGGCGACCTCTTGCGGGACGGCCGGAGCGGTCGCGGCGGCGGCCGGGCGCCGGGTGCGGCGGCGCGGCCTGCTCGTGGCGACCTCTTCCCGGATCAGCTCGATCACGGCCATCGGCGCGGCGTCGCCCTTGCGGTGGCCGATCTTGGTGATCCTGGTGTAGCCACCAGGGCGGTCGGCCATGGCCGGGCCGATCTCGGCGAACAGGGTGTGCACGATCCGGTCGCCGGTCACCGGGCTCCGGTAGCTGGCGGGAATCACGCTCTCCACCTGCCGACGGGCGTGCAGGTCACCGCGCTTGGCGAAGGTGATCAGCTTCTCCGCGTAGGGGCGCAGCCGACGGGCACGGGCCTCCGTCGTGGTGATCTTCCCGTGCTCGAAGAGCGAGGCGGCCAGGTTCGCCAGCATGTGCTTCTGGTGAGCCGGGCTGCCGCCCATCCGGGCACCCTTGGTAGGCGTGGGCATATCTGTCCCTCGGTGTTCCTTTAGGTCCTAGCACCCGGTACAGGGGGCTTAAGGTTTTACGCCCCCGACGGGGCTTGAAGGTGGAATCCCGGTGCCGGGGGTCCGATAAGATCCGCAGGATCGGACCCCCGGCGTGGGGTTCCAGGGGGGTCGCCCCCCCGGGCTAGTACTGCTCGGTCTCGACGTAGCTTTCGTCGTCGTCACCGGTGAAGTTGTCCACCGCGCTGCTCGGGTCGAACCCGGGCGGGGAGTCCTTCAGCGCCAGGCCCATGTCGATCAGCTTCTGCTTGACTTCCTCGATCGACTTGGCGCCGAAGTTGCGGATGTCGAGCAGGTCCTGCTCGCTGCGGGCCACGAGCTCGCCCACGGTGTGGATGCCCTCGCGCTTGAGGCAGTTGTAGGACCGGACCGTCAGGTTCAGGTCCTCGATCGGCAGCGCCAGGTCCTGGGCCAGGGCAGCGTCGCTCGGCGACGGGCCGATGTCGATGCCCTCGGCGTCCACGTTGAGCTCCCGGGCCAGGCCGAACAGCTCGGTCAGGGTCTTGCCCGCGCTGGCCACCGCGTCGCGGGGGCGCATGCACTGCTTGGTCTCGACGTCCAGGATCAGCCGGTCGAAGTCGGTCCGCTGCTCGACCCGGGTGGCTTCCACCTTGTAGGTCACGCGGAGCACCGGCGAGTAGATCGAGTCGACCGGAATCCGGCCGATCTCCTGGCCGGGCTGCTTGTTCTGGGTGGCGGAGACGTAGCCGCGGCCGCGCTCGACCGTCAGCTCCATCTCCAGCTTGCCCTTGCCGTTAAGGGTCGCGATGTGCAGGTCGGGGTTGTGCACCTCGACGCCCGCCGGCGGCGCGATGTCGGCCGCGGTGACCGCGCCCGGGCCCTGCTTGCGCAGGTACATCACGACCGGCTCGTCGTGCTCGGACGAGACGACGAGCTGCTTGAGGTTGAGGATGACGTCGGTGACGTCCTCCTTCACCCCCGGCACGGTGGTGAACTCGTGCAGCACGCCTTCGATCCGGATCGAGGTGACCGCCGCCCCCGGGATGGAGGACAGCAGGGTCCGCCGGAGCGAGTTGCCGATCGTGTAGCCGAAGCCAGGCTCCAGCGGCTCGATCGTGAACTTGGACCGGTAGTCACCGATCTGCTCCTCCCCGAGGGAGGGGCGCTGTGCGATCAGCATTGTGTTTTCCTTTCCGCAGGACCGCTATATGACCTGCGACAGGCGGCGGGACGACCATCGCCCCGCCGGAAGCTCTTACTTCGAGTAGTACTCGACGATGAGCTGCTCCTGGACCTGGGTGTCGATCTGGGTCCGGACGGGCAGCTGGTGGACGAGTACGCGCATCTGGTCGGGCATGACCTCGAGCCAGGCGGGAGGGGTGCGGTCGCCGGCCTCGGCCCGGGCGACCACCATCGGGGTCAGCTCGAGCGACTTCTGGGCCACCTCGATCACGTCGTTCTCGGACACCCGGTAGGACGGGATGTCCACCCGGTGGCCGTTGACCAGGATGTGACCGTGCCCGACGAGCTGGCGGGCCATGTCCCGGCTCTTGGCGAAGCCAGCGCGGTAGACGACGTTGTCGAGGCGGCTCTCCAGGATCTGGAGCAGCGTCTCGCCGGTCCGCCCGGACTTGCGGGTGGCCTCGGTGTAGTAACCGCGGAACTGCTTCTCAAGCACGCCGTAGATGCGGCGGGCCTTCTGCTTCTCGCGGATCTGGAGCAGGTACTCGCTGTCCTTCGACCGGTTCCGGCCGTGCTCACCCGGCGGGTAGGGACGGATCTCGATCGGGCACTTCGGCGAGTCGCACTTGGAGCCCTTGAGGAAAAGCTTGACCTTCTCTCGGCGGCACAGCTTGCAGTCCGCCCCGGTGTAACGAGCCATCGTTCAGTGTCTCCTCAGACGCGCCGGCGCTTGGGCGGGCGGCAGCCATTATGCGGAACGGGGGTGACGTCCTGGATCGAGCCGACCTCGAGGCCGGTCGCCTGGATCGAACGGATCGCGGTCTCGCGGCCGGAACCCGGCCCCTTGACGAAGACGTCAACCTTGCGCATGCCGTGCTCCATGGCGCGGCGGGCGGCGGCTTCCGCGGCCTGCTGGGCGGCGTACGGGGTGGACTTGCGCGAGCCCTTGAACCCGACCTGGCCGGAGGACGCCCACGCGATCACGGCCCCGGCCGGGTCGGTGATCGAGACGATGGTGTTGTTGAACGTAGAGCGGATGTGCGCGTGCCCGTGCGCAATGTTCTTCCGCTCCTTGCGGCGCACCTTCTTCGCGCCCTGCTGCTGGCTGCTCTTGCGAGGCGGCATCTGCTTCCTGATTCCTTAGGAGGTGATCGATCCCAGGGTCTGGGATTACTTCTTCCCGGCCTTCTTCTTGCCGGCCACGGTCTTCTTCTTGCCCTTGCGGGTACGGGCGTTGGTCTGCGTCCGCTGGCCGTGCACCGGAAGCCCCCGGCGGTGCCTGATGCCCTGGTAGCAGCCGATCTCGATCTTGCGGCGGATATCGGCCGCGACTTCCCGGCGGAGGTCACCCTCGGTCTGGTAGTTCGCGTCGATCCACTCGCGCAGCTTCTGCAGGTCGTCCTCGCTGAGCGCGTGGACCCGCGTGTCACCGTTTACGCCAGTCGCGGCGAGGGTCTCGGTCGCGCGCGTGCGGCCGATGCCGTAGATGTAGGTCAGCGCGATCTCAAGCCGCTTCTCACGCGGCAGGTCGACGCCAGACAGACGTGCCATAAAGGGCAGTTCTCCTTCGTAGGGTGGAGGTCCTCCGCACCGCTCCCGCCCCTGCCCGAGGCGGCCCCGGCCTCCAACCGGGGGTGACGGCGCCCTGATCATGGATAAGGGCGCCGTGCGCGATACACGTCTTTTTAGCAGACACAGTTTTCGTGCCAATACGGTTTTCTTGCGTATTCAGTTGTCCGCGCGGCTGGCGGTACTGCTTAGCCCTGACGCTGCTTGTGCCTCGGGTCCGAGCAGATCACCATGACGCGGCCGTGGCGACGGATGATCCTGCACTTGCTGCAGATCTTCTTGACGCTCGGCTTGACCTTCACGGCAAACTTCTCCTCTTATGAGGGGCGTACTCCCGGCACGGCGTGCCAGAACGCCTTACTTGTACCGGTAGACGATGCGGCCGCGGCTCAGGTCGTACGGACTGAGCTCGACAACCACCCGGTCGTCCGGCAGGATGCGGATGTAGTGCATCCGCATCTTCCCGCTGATGTGGGCGAGTACCTTGTGCCCGTTGTCCAGCTCCACCCGGAAAAAGGCATTGGGCAACGTCTCGACCACCGTGCCTTCGATCTCGATGGCGCCGTCTTTCTTGGGCATATCCTCCGCGCTTCTACTGCTTAGTCATCGTTTGGTGTCGCGGCAGTCCGCAGCAGCCCAGACGGGAAACGCCGAGCCGGACGTGACATACTCCCCCGCGGGAACCATGCCTGTGATCAGCACAGCACCGAACGGAAAACTAGCCGATGGGCCGCAGCAGAGTGTACTGCACCCGTCCCGCGAACGCGAACCGGCAGCATAACACCATGCCGACGCACCCTATTCCCCGGGGACCGGGGAGGCGGGGCCGCGGCTGGCGTACGCGCCACCTCCAGACTACCCGACGGCCGGGCCTGGAGGCCAACCACGGGCTGGGGCGGCTCCGGCTAGGACTGCCCGGACTCGCGCCGCACCAGCGCCGCCAGCCACGGGATCACGATCAGCAGGAACCAGGGCACCCAGGCGGCGCCGCCGGTGGCCACGCCCACGGCCAGGTAGGCGGCCAGCAGCAGCAGGCTCACGGCGGCGAAGGTCCCCCAGCTGGCACTGCGGCCCGGGACCAGGCGGCCGTCACCCCTGCGGTCAAGCCCCCGGCGGTCACGCTGCCGGGCCCGCGCCGGACTCCGGTTCGCTCCGGGGCGGATGGTCGAGGACGGCAGCCGGTAAAGGTCGATCGCGGGCAGGTCGGCCAGCAGCCGGTCGAGCTCGCCCCGGGTCCGGGCGGCGAACGCCGCATCCAGCCGGGCCTCGAACTCGTCAGCCGTCAGCCGCCCGACTGCGTGGTGCTCGCGCAGCAACTCGGCCGTGCGCTCCCGGTCCGCGTCGGACACTCGCAGCCGCGGGTCACCCGGCATCGGGTCCGCCGTCGGCGAAGCTGACGGCGGACCGGGGGGCAGTCAGCCGCGCCCGTTCTGGATGACCGGGGCTTTCCGCTTTCTCGTCCGCGCGGGCGGTCAGCACCCACGGCCCGTCGGGGGTGATCGCGACCGTGTGCTCGAAGTGGGCCGCCCGGGAGCCGTCGGCGGTGACGACCGTCCAGCCGTCGTCCAGCTCGGCCACGTGGCGGCCGCCGCGGGTGATCATGGGCTCGATCGCCAGCGCCATCCCGGTCAGCAGCCGCGGCCCCTGCCCCGGGGGGCCGAAGTTGCGGACGGCCGGTTCCATGTGCATCTCGGAGCCGATCCCGTGCCCGGTGTACTCACGGATCAGCCCGTAGTCGCCCGCGGCCCGGACGGACCGCTCGACCGCGTGGGAGATGTCGCCCAGGTGTCCGCCCGCCACCGCCTGCCCGATCCCGGCCCACATCGCCGCCTCGCAGGCGTCGAGCATGGCCTGGTCGGCCGGGTCGACCGAGCCGACCCCGAGTGACAGGGCCGAGTCGCCGTGCCACCCGTCGAGGATCGCCCCGCAGTCGATGGAGATCACGTCGCCGGACCGCAGCACCTGGTCCGGGCTGGGGATGCCGTGTACCACCTGCTCGTTAACCGAAGTGCAGATGCTGGCCGGGTAGCCGAAGTAGCCCAGGAACGACGGCACCGCCCCGGCCGCAGCGATCTCGCGTTCGGCCAGCGCGTCCAGCTCGGCCGTGCTGACCCCGGGCCGGACCGCCTCGCGCACGATCTCCAGGGTGCGTGCCACCACCTGGCCGACCGCGTACATGCGGTCGACCTGCTCGGGCGACTTGATCTGAATCGCCGGTTCTTTCCGCAGCCGCATGCGACACCTCCAGTAATAAAACTACCTTCGGCCCGGCCCGCGAATCCCCCGCGGGCGCTAACGGAGGTACGGCTGCAGCGCGGAAAGGGCGCGCGCGGTGACCTCTTCGACTGGTCCGGTGGCGTCGATGCCGACCAGGATGCCCTCGTCGGCGTAGAAGGCGACGAGCGGCGCCGTCTGCGACTTGTAAACCTCCAGGCGGTGCCGGATGACATCTTCCTTGTCGTCGTCCCGCTGGAAGAGCTCCCCGCCGCAGTCGTCGCAGACGTCCGGCCGGGACGGCGGCTCGTACAGGACGTGCCAGACCCGCTGGCAGCGGCGGCAGGTCCGCCGCCCGGACAGCCGGCGGACGACCTCGTCCTCGTCGACCACGAGTTCGAGGACCACGGTCAGCTTCTGGTCCATCTCGGCCAGCATCTTCTTCAGCGTCTCGGCCTGGGCCGTGTTCCGCGGGAAGCCGTCGAGCAGGAAGCCGGCCTTGGCGTCGGCCTCGGCCAGCCGGTCGTGCACCATCGCCACCGTGACCTCGTCCGGGACGAGGTCACCGCGGTCCATGTACTCCTTGGCCTTGGCGCCAAGCTCGGTGGTGTTGGCGACGTTGTAGCGGAAGATATCGCCGGTCGAAATGCGCGGGATCGCCAGCTGGGATGCGATGAAGTGGGCCTGAGTTCCCTTGCCCGCACCGGGAGGGCCCACCAGGACGATGCGCACTACCGGAGGAAGCCTTCGTAGTTGCGCTGCTGGAGCTGGCTCTCGATCTGCTTGACCGTGTCGAGGCCGACGCCGACCATGATGAGCAGGCTCACGCCGCTGAACGGGAACTGGTTGCCGACACCGATCACTGCCAGCGCGATCAGCGGGAACAGCGCGATGACGGCCAGGTAGAGGGAGCCCGGGCTGGTGAGCCGGTTGAGCACATAGCCGAGGTACTCGGCCGTCGGCCGGCCGGGCCTGATGCCGGGGATGAAGCCGCCGTACTTCTTCATGTTGTCGGCCACCTCCACCGGGTTGAAGGTGATCGAGACGTAGAAGAACGTGAAACCGACGATCAGCACGAAGAAGGCCAGCAGGTACAGCCACATATCGGACAGGCTGCTGCTGGTGCTGCCGATTTCCAGGTAGCGCTGCACCCAGGACTGCCAGCCGGTGGGATTGCTCTGGTTGCCGAACAGCGACACCGCCAGCTGCGGCAGGTACAGCAGGCTGGAGGCGAAGATGACGGGGATGACGCCGGCCTGGTTGACCTTCATCGGGATGTAGGTGGAGGTCCCCCCGTACATCCGGCGGCCGACCATCCGCTTGGCGTACTGGACCGGGATGCGCCGCTGGGCCTGTTCCATGAACACCACGAAGGCGAACACCACGAAGACCACGATCACCGACATGGCCGAGATGAAGGGGCCGCGGTCCTGGAAAATCACCAGCAGCTCACCCGGGATAACCGCGATGACCTGGGTGAAGATCATGATGGACATGCCGTTGCCGACGCCGCGGTCGGTGATCAGCTCGCCCATCCACATGATGACCGCGGTGCCCGCCACCATGGTGATCACCATCGTCGCGATACGGAAGACCGACGCGTCGGGGATGATCGGGTTGGTGGTCTGGTCGCAGTTGGGGAACAGGGTGCCGCTGCGCGCAAGCTCGATATACCCGGTGGACTGCAGGATCGCCAGGCCGATGGTCAGGTACCGGGTGTACTGGGTGATCTTGGCCTGCCCGGACTGGCCCTCGTTCTTCAGCGTCTCGAGCCGCGGGATGACCACGGTCAGCAGCTGGAGGATGATGCTCGCGGTGATGTAGGGCATGATGCCGAGCGCGAACACCGACATGTACTTCAGCGCGTTGCCGCTGAGCAGGTCGACGATCTGCAGCGTGCTGCCCAGCCCCGAGGTGGTGGCGGCGTTGGCGCAGAGCGAGACGTTCGCCTCGCTGATGCCCGGGGCGGGCAGCGACGACCCGAACCGGAACAGGGCGATGATGCCCAGCGTGAAAAGCAGCTTTTTGCGCAGGTCGGGCGTGCGGAACGCCCGGATGAACGCGGTCAGCATGCGTGATCCCTCTTCATCGGCGGAACCTGCGTGTAAACGGCTTCCGTATCCTACCCGCAGGCGCACCCCAAGCGCGTGGGCGCGACTCCCACAAAATATCAAGGCACCGGGTTGCTGAGACCAGCTCAGCGACCCCGGGTACCCCGGATGCCAGCTCGTCCAAGGGGCTTCCCCTGAACGAGCCGGCCGGGGGTACGGACCCGCGTCTCACTTGCGATCGCCTGGAGGCTAGCCCAGCAGCGTGACGGTCCCGCCCGCCGCCTCGATCTTCTGCCGAGCCGAGGCGGAGACGGCGTGCGCGCTCACCCGCAGGGCCACCGACAGGTCACCCTGGCCGAGCACCTTGACGAGCTCGCCGGCGCGGACCGCGCCGCCGGCCGCCAGGGTCTCCGGGGTGACGTCGCCGCCGGACGGGAACAGGTCCGCCAGCCGGGCGACGTTGACCACCTGGTATTCGGTCTTGAACCTGGCGTTGGAGAAGCCCTTGAGCTTCGGCAGCCGCCGCGCGAGCGGCATCTGGCCGCCCTCGAACCCGGCCGGCACCTGGTAACGGGCCTTAGTGCCCTTGGTGCCGCGGCCCGCCGTCTTGCCCTTGGAACCCTCGCCGCGGCCGAGCCGCTGCTTGTCCTTGTGAGCACCGGGAGCCCGGCCGCAGGTCATGCAGCTTAAGCATGGTTAGTCCACTTCCTCTACACGGACCAGATGGCGGACCGTGTGGATCATGCCGCGGAATTCGGGGCGATCCGGCTTGACCACCGACTGGCCGATCTTGCGCAGGCCCAGCGAGCGCAGCGCGCCGTGCTGCGTGCTGTTCCCGCCGATCTTCGACTTGACCTGCGTCACCTTGAGCTGTGCCATCGGGTGTCCCTCCCTTACGCGCCGGTCGCGGCCGCGGCGCGGGCCGCGAGCATCGCCTTGGGGGCCACGTCCTCGATCGGCAGGCCGCGCTTGGCCGCGATCTCCTCCGGCCGGCTGAGGTCCTTGAGCGCGGCCACGGTGGCGTGCACCACGTTGATCGAGTTGGACGAGCCCATCGACTTCGACAGCACGTCACCGATGCCGGCGCACTCGAGCACGGCCCGGACCGGGCCGCCGGCGATTACGCCGGTACCGGGGCTGGCTGGCTTGAGCAGGACCACGCCCGCGGCCGCCTCGCCCCGCACCTGGTGCGGGATCGTGGTGGCGATGCGGGGCACCCGGAAGAAGTGCTTCTTAGCCTCTTCGACGCCCTTGGCGATCGCCGCGGGCACCTCCTTGGCCTTCCCGTACCCGACGCCGACCATGCCGTTACCGTCGCCCACCACGACGAGCGCGGTGAAGCTGAACCGGCGCCCGCCCTTGACCACCTTGGCCACGCGGTTAATGGCGACCACGCGCTCCAGGTAGACGTTCTGCTTCTCGGCCTGACCGCCACGGCGGTCGTCGCGGCGCTCGCGCCGCTCGCCGCCACCCTGGCCGCCGCGGCGCGGAGCTCCTGGCATTAGCTTTCCTTCCTAGTCATCATCACAGCGTCAGCCCGGCTTCCCGGGCGCCGTCCGCCAGTGCGGCCACCCGGCCGTGGTACTGGTAGCCGCCGCGGTCGAAGACCACGGCGGAAACGCCCGCGTCGCGGGCCCGCTCGGCGATCAGCGCGCCGACGAGCTTGGCCTTGGCTGTCTTGTCGCCGTCAGCCGACTTGACCGTGGTGTCCAGCGTGGACGCGGAGGCCAGAGTGCGGCCGACGGTGTCGTCGACGATCTGCACGAACATGTGCCGGGCGGACCGGTTGACGACCAGACGGGGACGCGCGGTGTCGCCGCTGACCTTCTTGCGGACCCGCAGGTGACGCCGGACGCGGGACCGGGTCTTGTCCGCGGTGCGCGGACCGACCCGCCCGGAGGCGTACTCGATGGAAGACCTCTTGGCCTGGGTCTTAGCCATGACTACTTACCAGCCTTCCCGACCTTGCGCCGGATCACTTCGCCCTGGTACCGCACGCCCTTGCCCTTGTACGGGTCGGGCTTGCGAAGCTTACGGATCCGGGCCGAAGTCTCGCCTACGAGCTGCTTGTCGATGCCCTCGACGACGAACCTGGTCGGCGCTTCGACCCGGAAGGTGATGCCCTCGGGGGGCTCGATGACGACCGGGTGGCTGAAACCGAGCGCGAACTCGAGGTTCTTGCCCTTGGCGGTGACGCGGTAGCCGACCCCGACGATCTCCAGCGTCTTGCTGAACCCGGTGGTCACCCCGGTCACCATGTTGGCGACGAGCGTGCGGGACAGGCCGTGCAGGGCCCGGACCGGGCCGTCGTCGTTCGGCCGGGTCACCTTGAGGTGACCGTCCTCCTGAGCGACGGAGATCGGCTCGGCCACAGTCAGGCTCAGGCTGCCCTTCGGCCCCTTGACGCTGACCGCCTGGCCCTCGATGGCCACGTCCACTCCGCTGGGAACGGGAATGGGGAGACGTCCGATGCGTGACATTGCTTCCTCCCCTCCTTACCAGACGTAGGCGAGGACTTCCCCGCCCACGCCCGTCCGCTTAGCCTGCTTGTCGGTCATCAGGCCGCCTGACGTGGAGATGATCGCCACGCCGAGGCCGCCGAGCACCCGCGGCAGATTGTCCTTCTTCGCGTACACCCGCAGTCCGGGCTTGGAGACCCGCTTGATGCCCGCGATCGAGCGCTCGCGCGCGTTGCCGAACTTCAGCGTGATGACGAGGTTCTTGCCGACCTCGGCCTCCTCGACCTTCCAGCTGGCGATGTAGCCCTCTTGCTGGAGGATCTCCGCGATGTGCGACTTGATCTTCGAGTACGGCATCCCCACGGTGTCGTGGTACGCCGAGTTGGCGTTGCGCAGACGGGTCAGCATGTCCGCGATGGGGTCGGTCATTGACATGGCCGTTTCGGCCTTCCTCGCCGCGGTTTCCGCTCTGCCCCCAGGGAAGGGGGCGGCGGACCTTCGGCGCGTAGAGTTTTACCAGCTGGACTTCGTGATACCGGGCAGCTCGCCGCGGTGTGCCATATCGCGGAAGCAAATACGGCACAGGCCGAACTTGCGGTAGACCGCGCGCGGGCGGCCGCACCGGCTGCAGCGCGTGTAACCGCGGACTTCGAACTTCGGCTTGCGGTTCGCCTTGACGATCAGCGCCTTCTTAGCCATTACTAGCCCCTCCTCCCAGAGCGCGGGCCGGGACCGGACTTCTTGCGCTGCTTGACGGGCAGCGCGCCCGGCTCGGCGAACGGGAAGCCGAGCTGCCGCAGCAGGGCGCGGCCCTCGTCGTCGTTGGCCGCCGTGGTGACGAGGGTGATGTCCATCCCCCGCTGGCGGTCGACCTTGTCCGGGTCGATCTCGTGGAACATGACCTGCTCGGTCAGCCCGAACGTGTAGTTGCCGTTGCCGTCGAACTGGCGGGGGTTGAGGCCGCGGAAGTCACGGATCCGGGGCAGCGCGATGGAGAGCAGCCGGTCGAGGAACTCCCACATCCGGTCGCCCCGCAGCGTCACGTGGGCGCCGATCGGCATGCCCTCGCGCAGCTTGAACTGGGCGATGGACTTCTTGGCCCGCGCCACGGCCGGCTTCTGGCCGGTGATCGCGGCGAGGTCCCTGACCGCGCCGTCGATCAGCTTCGCGTCCCGCGCCGCCTCGCCGACACCCATGTTCACGACGATCTTGGTCAGCCCCGGGATCTGCATCACGTTGGCGTAACCGAACTCGTCCTTCAGGGCGGGCGCGATCTCCTGCCGGTACTTCTCCTTGAGCCGGGGCCGGGCCGGCGCCGCTGGTGCCTCTACTGGCGCCATCAGACTTCCTTCCCGCTCGGACGCAGCACGCGAACCTTGGTGCCGTCCTCGTTCACCTGGTAACCCACCCGCGCCGGACGCTTGCTCTCCGGGTCGACGAGCGCCACGTTGCTCACGTGGATCGGCGCCTCCTGGGTAACGATTCCGCCTTCGTTGGCGTTCCGCCCGCCCGGGTTGGTCACCTTCTTGTTCTTCTTGATCATGTTCACGCCCTCGACCAGGACCTTGTCGCGCGTCGGGTAGGCCGCGATGACCTGGCCCGTCGCACCCTTGTCCTTGCCGGTGAGGACGATCACGTGGTCGCCCTTCTTGATCTTCATCTAGAGCACCTCCGGCGCCAGCGAGATAATCCGCATGAAGCGCTTCTCCCGCAGCTCACGGCCGACCGGGCCGAAGATGCGGGTGCCCCGCGGATCCCCGCCGTCCCTGATCAGGACGGCTGCGTTCTCGTCGAAGCGGATGTAGGAACCGTCTGCGCGGCGGCGCTCCTTGCGGGTACGTACCACGACCGCCTTGACGACGTCGCCCTTCTTGACGCCAGCCCCGGGCAGCGCGTCCTTGACGGTCGCCACGATGACGTCACCGATGCCCGCGTATCGCCGGCCGCTGCCGCCGAGCACGCGGATGCAGAGGATCTCCTTAGCACCCGTGTTGTCGGCGACTTTAAGCCGCGACTCCTGCTGGATCACGTCAACTCCTGCTTCGTCACGCCGGCGTGTTCACCCGGCGATTCGTCTTGATTACTACTTGGCTCGCTCGAGGATCTCGGCAACCCGCCAGCGCTTGGTGGCCGACAACGGCCGGGTCTCCATCAGCAGTACACGGTCACCGACGCCGCAGTCGTTCTTCTCGTCGTGGGCCTTGTACTTCTTGGTACGGCGCAGAACCTTGCCGTACTTGGGGTGCTTGACGCGGTCCTCGACCTCAACGACGACGGTCTTGTCCATCTTGTCGCTGATCACGAGGCCCTCGCGGGTCTTCCGGTAGCCGCGCTGCTCAGCAGCCGCTTCGGGATGCGTCTCCGCCTGGTTGGTGCTCACTTCGCGCTCCCTTCGGCATCCGCGGTGTCATCGTCGACATCGATGATGATGCCGAGCTCACGTTCCCGCAGCACGGTGTAGATGCGGGCGATCTCCTTGCGCACGGTCCGCAGGCGGCCGTGGCTTTCCAGCTGACCAGTGGCGCTCTGGAAACGGAGGTTGAACAGCTCCTCCTTGGCCTCGGCCAGCTTGCTGACCAGCTCCTCCGGGGAGGAGGAGCGCAGCTGCGAGGCAGGCAAGCCGGTCGCCATCAGCCCTCAGCCACCTCTCGTGTGACAATCTTGCACTTCATTGGCAGCTTGTGGATCGCTCGGCGCAGCGCCTCGCGGGCCACCGGCTCCGCCACTCCGGACAGCTCGAACATCACCCGGCCGGGCTTCACGTTGGCGATCCACCACTCGGGCGAGCCCTTGCCGGAGCCCATCCGGGTCTCGGCCGGCTTCTTGGTCAGCGGGCGGTCCGGGTAGATGGTGATCCACACCTTGCCGCCACGGCGGATGTGCCGGGTCATCGCGATACGGGCCGCCTCGATCTGACGGTTGGTCACGTACGCGTGCTCCAGGGCCTGGATGCCGAACTCGCCGAAGGCGACGTGCGTACCGCCAGTGGCAGCGCCGGTCCGGTGCGGACGGTGCTGCTTGCGGTGCGCGACCTTACGCGGAATCAGCATTGATCAGCCCTCCCCAGTGGTTTCCGCCTGCGGCTCGGCCGCGGGGGCGGTGGTCCGCTCGGGACGGTCGCTGCGGTTGTCCGGGCGACCACCGTCACGGCGCGGACGGCGCGCCGGCGGACGCTCGCGACCCCCGGCACCACCGCGGGCCCCCGCGGCGCGGAGCGCGGCCTGCTGGGCCTCGCGCCCGGCCCGGGTGGGAGCCGCGTCGCCCTTGTAGATCCAGACCTTCACGCCGATTCGGCCGAACGTCGTCCGTGCCTCGTAGAAGCCGTAGTCGATGTCCGCCCGCAGCGTGTGCAGCGGCACCCGGCCCTCGCGGTAGAACTCGCTGCGCGACATCTCAGCGCCGCCCAGGCGCCCGGAGCACTGCACCCGGATGCCCTTGGCCCCGCCCTTGGTGGCGCTCTGCATGGCCTTGCGCATCGCCCGCCGGAAGGAGACCCGGCTGGACAGCTGCTCGGCCACGCCCTGCGCGACGAGCTGGGCGTCCACCTCGGGGTTCTTCACCTCGAGGATGTTGAGCTGAATCTGCTTGCCGGTCAGCTTCTCCAGGTCGCCGCGGATGCGGTCGGCCTCGGCGCCGCGACGGCCGATCACGATGCCCGGCCGGGCGGTGTGGATGTCCACCCGCACGCGGTCCGTGGTCCGCTCGATCTCGACCTTGGAGATGCCCGCCCGCTCCATGCCCTTTTGCAGCATGCGGCGGATGGCGACATCCTCGGCCACGTAGTCCTTGTACTTCTTCTCCGCATACCAGCGGCTCTTGAAGTCAGTGGTGATGCCCAGGCGGAACCCATGCGGGTTAACCTTCTGTCCCACTAGCGGTTCCCTCCCTCGTTCTCGTCCGATACGACGACGGTGATGTGGCTCGTGCGCTTGTTGATCCGGTAGCCACGGCCTTGCGCCCGTGGCCGGAACCGCTTGAGCGTCGGGCCCTCGTCGACGTAGGCGGTCGAGACCCACAGCATGCCGCGGTCCCGTCCGCTGATGTGGTCCGCGTTGGCGATGGCGCTGGCAAGAACCTTGCCCACGGTGTCGCTGGCGGCTTGCGGCGCGAACTGCAGCACCGCCTGCGCCTGGTCGGCGGGTAGCCCGCGGATCAGGTCCACCACCCGGCGCGCCTTCATCGGCGTAACGCGCACGTACCGCGCCCTAGCCCTGGCTTCCATTGGTGTGTTTCCCTCTCTCAGGCTTATCGCCGGCTGCGCCGGTCATCCTTGATGTGGCTGCGGAAGGTCCGCGTGGGCGCGAACTCGCCGAGCTTGTGACCCACCATCGACTCGGTGACGAACACCGGGATGTGCTTGCGGCCGTCGTGGACCGCGATGGTGTGACCGAGCATGGCCGGCACGATCATGGACCGCCGGGACCAGGTCTTGATAACGGTCTTGGTGCCCTTATCGTTCTGCACGTCCACCTTCTTCATCAGGTGGTCGTCGACGAAGGGCCCCTTCTTAAGGCTACGAGGCATCGAGACTGCTCCCTACCGCTTGTTCTTGCCGCGGCGGCGGCTGATCAGCCGGTCACTGGGCTTGTTCTCATGGCGGGTGCGGCCTTCCGGCTTTCCCCACGGGCTAACCGGGTGGCGACCGCCGGAGGTCTTGCCCTCGCCGCCGCCGTGCGGGTGGTCGATCGGGTTCATGGCCACGCCGCGAACCGAGGGACGCTTGCCCTTCCACCGGTTACGTCCGGCCTTGCCGAGCTTGATGTTGCCGTGCTCGGAGTTGCCGACCTCGCCGACGGTGGCGCGGCACTCGATGGACACCCGCCGGATCTCGCCCGACGGCATCCGGAGCGTCGCGTAGCCGCCCTCCTTGGCCAGCAGCTGGACACCGGACCCGGCCGAGCGCGCGATCTTGGCCCCGCCACCGGGGCGCATCTCGATCGCGTGCACCACGGTGCCGGTCGGGATCGACCGCAGCGGCAGCGCGTTGCCGGGCTTGATGTCAGCGCCCGGCCCGTTCTCGACCCGGTCCCCCTGGCGGAGGCCCTCGGGGCAGAGGATGTAGCGCTTCTCGCCGTCTGCGTAGTGCAGCAGCGCGATGCGCGAGGTGCGGTTCGGGTCGTACTCGATGTGCGCGACCTTGGCCGGCACGCCATCCTTGTCGTGCCGCCGGAAGTCGATCAGACGGTACGCGCGCTTGTGCCCGCCGCCCTGGTGCCGGACGGTGACCCGCCCGTGGACGTTACGGCCACCCTTGCTGTGCAGCGGGCGGACCAGCGACTTCTCCGGCTCACTGCGCGTGATCTCGGAGAAATCGGAGCCGCTGGCGCCGCGCCGACCAGGGGTGGTCGGCTTGTACTTACGGATTCCCACCTGCGTCTCCTTAACTAACCGGTCCGCCGAAGATGTCGATCCGCATCCCCTCGGCGAGGGTCACGATGGCACGCTTGGTGTCCACCCGCTTGCCCCAGCCGAACCGTGTGCGGCGCCGCTTGCCCTGACGGTTGAGGGTGTTCACGCCGGTCACCTTGACCCGGAATACCTCCTCGACCGCCTGCTTGATCTGCGTCTTGTTGGCGTCAGGGGCCACCACGAACGTGTACTTGCCCTCGTCGAGAAGGCCGTAGCTCTTCTCGGAGACAACCGGCTTCAGCAGGATGTCCCGGGGGTTGTAGATCCGACTCACTCCGAGCCCCTTTCCACGAAGGCGTCCAGCGCGGCCTTGGTGAAGACCACGTAATCGCTGGCGAGCACGTCGTAGGTGTTGAGCTGGTCCTGGGCGAGCAGGTGCACGAAGGGCACGTTGCGCAGCGCCTTCCAGCTGAGCTCGTCGTCGTGCTCGGTGACCACCAGGACGTTCCGCACGGCGCTGTCGGTGACCTTGTTGAGCAGGCCCAGCGCGTCCTTGGTGCGCGGGACGTCGCCTTCGACGAAGGCGGAGACGACGAACACCCGCTCGCTCGCGGCCCGGTCCGACAGCGCGCCGCGCAGCGCGGCGGCCTTCATCTTCTTGGGCGTCTTCTGGCTGTAGTCGCGCGGCACCGGGCCGTGCGACACCCCGCCGCCGGTGAACTGGGGCGCCCGGATCGAGCCCTGGCGGGCGCGGCCAGTGCCCTTCTGGCGGTACGGCTTCTTGCCACCGCCGCTGACCATGCCACGGGTCTTGGTCGCGTGCGTGCCCTGCCGGGCGGCCGCCCGCTGCGCGACCACGACCTGGTGGATCAGCGGAATATTGACCTTGGCGCCGAAGATCGCGTCAGGCAGCTCGGCCGTGCCGGCCTTCTCGCTCGACACCGAGACGACGTTGACGGTGCTCATCAGTTCCCCTCTCGGGCCGCGGAGCGCACCATGACCAGCCCACCGCGCGGGCCGGGAACCGCGCCCTTGATCAGCAGCAGGTTCTTGTCGCCGTCCACGGCATGCACGGTGAGGCTCTGCACGGTGGTGCGCTCGGCGCCCATCCGGCCGGCCATCCGGACGCCCTTGAAGACACGGCCCGGGGTGGCGCAGGCGCCAATCGAGCCGGGTGAGCGGTGCTTGCGCTGGGTGCCGTGCGAGGCGGACAGGCCCTTGAAGCCGTGCCGCTTCATGACACCAGCGGTGCCCTTGCCCTTGGACTTGCCGGTTACGTCGACTCGCTGCCCGGCCGCGAACAGCCCGGCGGTCAGCTCCTGGCCGAGGGTGTACTCGGACGCGCCCTCGGTGCGGATCTCGGCCACGTAGCGGCGCGGCGTCACGCCCGCCTTCTCGAACAAGCCGGCCACCGGCTTGGTGACCTTGCGGGGGTTGATCTCCCCGAAGCCCATCTGGACGGCGGAGTAGCCGTCATTGTCCGGGGTACGGACGGCCGTGACCACGCACGGGCCAGCCTGCACCACCGTGACCGGCACTACCTGCCCGGTTTCGTCGAAGACCTGGGTCATGCCAAGCTTGGTGCCCAGGATCCCTGTCATTGCCATGATCAGTAGGTCCTCAGAGCTTGATCTCGATGTAGACGCCGGCTGGAAGGTCGAGCCGCATAAGCGAGTCGACGGTCTTCGGCGTCGGGTCGATGATGTCGATCAGCCGCTTGTGCGTCCGCATCTCGAAGTGCTCCCGCGAGTCCTTGTACTTGTGCGGCGAGCGGATGACGCAGTACACGTTCTTCTCGGTAGGCAGCGGCACGGGACCGGCGACCTTAGCGCCGGTACGGGTCACCGTGTCGACGATCTTCCGCGCCGAGCTGTCGATGACCTCATGGTCATATGCCTTGAGCCGGATGCGGATCTTCTGTCCCGCCATAGTGGCCTCGGTTCCTCTACTTCTCTCTCGTGCCGCTGACATCGAGTGCGGCGCCGCTTACCCCGCAGCCACGGACATCCAGGGCAATTCCCTGAATCACCGCAACCGCGGGGCCACCGGGCCCCGCAGCCGGGGGTTCCCGGAGGTTGCCCCCCGGGCCAGACACAAAGAGCTGCGGCGGCAGGAGCCTCGCGGCCCCTGGCCGCCGCAGCGACCTTGCTACTTGCTGATCTTCGTAACCCGGCCGGCGCCGACGGTGCGGCCACCCTCGCGGATCGCGAACCGCAGGCCCTCTTCCATGGCGATTGGCTGGATGAGCTGGACCGACATGTCGGTCCGGTCACCCGGCATCACCATCTCCGTGCCCTCCGGCAGGGTGACCACGCCGGTCACGTCGGTGGTACGGAAGTAGAACTGCGGACGGTAGTTGTTGAAGAACGGCGTGTGACGGCCGCCCTCCTCCTTGGACAGGATGTAGACCTGGCCCTCGAACTCCGTGTGCGGGGTGTTGGTGCCCGGCTTGATGATGACCTGGCCGCGCTCAACGTCCTCGCGCTTGACACCGCGCAGGAGCAGGCCCACGTTGTCGCCCGCCATGCCCTCGTCGAGGAGCTTGCGGAACATCTCCACCCCGGTGACGGTGGTGGTGGTGGGCTTCTCCTTGATGCCGATGATGTCCACGACCTCGCCGGTGTGGACCCTGCCGCGCTCGATCCGGCCGGTCACCACGGTGCCGCGGCCGGTGATCGAGAACACGTCCTCGACTGGCATGAGGAAGGGCTTCTCGACCTCGCGCACCGGCTCCGGAATCGCGTCGTCCACGGCCTGCATGAGCTCGAGGACGGACTCGCCCCACTTCTCGTCGCCCTGCAGCGCCTGGAAGGCGGAGACGCGGACGACCGGGACGTCGTCACCCGGGAACTCGTACTGGGTGAGCAGCTCGCGGACCTCGAGCTCGACGAGCTCGAGGATCTCCTCGTCGTCCACCATGTCGCACTTGTTGAGCGCGACGACGATGTACGGCACGCCGACCTGGCGCGCGAGCAGCACGTGCTCGCGGGTCTGCGGCATCGGGCCGTCGGTGGCGGCGACCACGAGGATCGCGCCGTCCATCTGCGCGGCACCGGTGATCATGTTCTTGACGTAGTCCGCGTGACCCGGGCAGTCGACGTGCGCGTAGTGCCGCTTCTCGGTCTGGTACTCGACGTGCGAGATCGAGATGGTGATCC
This sequence comes from uncultured Actinomycetota bacterium, assembly GCA_963795335.1. Taxonomy (GTDB): domain Bacteria; phylum Actinomycetota; class Actinomycetes; order Streptosporangiales; family Streptosporangiaceae; genus Trebonia. Next base: position 315,497 of record CAWCHI010000015.1, on the reverse strand, counting down.
CGCGCTCCTTCTCCTCCTTCGCGTTGTCGATCTGGTCGAACGCGTAGAAGGGGTTGACCTCCGGGTACTTGTCGTGCAGCACCTTGGTGATCGCCGCGGTCAGAGTCGTCTTGCCGTGGTCGATGTGCCCGATGGTGCCGATGTTGACGTGCGGCTTAGTCCGCTGGAACTTTGCCTTCGCCACTGGTTTCTCCTCGTTGCGATCCGGCCCACCGCGGTGGGTCTGGAGTGTTTCCTGAGGTTCCAAGTAGGCGATGAACTCTCGTTACCGGGGGTTCATTACTCGCCGCGCGCCTTGGCGATGATCTCCTTGGCGATGTTCGGCGGCACCTCGGCGTAGGAGTCGAACTGCATGCTGTAGTTCGCCCGCCCCTGGGTCCTGCTGCGCAGGTCACCGACGTAACCGAACATCTCCGACAGCGGGACGAGAGCCTTGACCACCCGGGCCCCGGATCGTTCCTCCATGGCCTGAATCTGACCGCGCCGGCTGTTGAGGTCGCCGATCACGTCGCCCATGTAGTCCTCGGGCGTGGTCACCTCGACGCTCCATCACCGGCTCGAGCAGCACAGGGTTAGCCAGCGCGGCGGCCTTCTTGAAGGCCATCGAGCCGGCGATCTTGAAGGCGAGCTCCGAGGAGTCCACCTCGTGGTAGGAACCGTCGGTCAGCGTCACCTTGACGTCGACCATCGGGAACCCGGCCAGCACGCCGAACTCGGCGGCTTCCTGGCATCCGGCGTCCACCGACGGGATGTACTCCCGCGGGATGCGGCCGCCGGTCACCTTGTTCTCGAACTCGTAGCCGCCGCCGTCGCCGCCGGTCGGCCCCAGGTTGATGATCACGCGGCCGAACTGACCGGAACCACCGGTCTGCTTCTTGTGCGTGTACTCGACCTTCTCGACCTGCTTGCGCACGGTCTCGCGGTAGGCCACCTGCGGGCGGCCGATGTTCGCCTCGACCTTGAACTCGCGGCGCATCCGGTCGACCAGCACCTCGAGGTGAAGCTCGCCCATCCCCGCGATGATCGTCTGCCCGGTCTCCTCGTCGGTCCTGACCTGGAAGGTCGGGTCCTCCTCGGCGAGCCGCTGGATCGCGGTGCCCAGCTTCTCCTGGTCACCCTTGGTCTTCGGCTCGATCGCCACGTTGATGACCGGGCGCCGGGAAGGTCATGGACTCCAGGATCACCGGGCTTCTGCTGGTCGCAGAGCGTGTCACCGGTGGTGGTGTCCTTCAGGCCCATCACGGCGACGATCGACCCGGCGACCGCGGACGGGCGCTCTTCGCGCTTGTTCGCGTGCATCTGGTAGATCTTGCCGATCCGCTCCTTGCGCCCCTTGATCGAGTTCAGCACCTGCGTGCCGGTCTCGAGCGTGCCCGAGTAGATCCGGATGTAGGTGAGCTTGCCCAGGTGCGGGTCCGCCATGATCTTGAAGGCGAGCGCGGAGAACGGCTCGTCCGGGTCGGCGTGCCGCTCGACCACCTGGTCCTCGTGGCCGACCGCGTGCCCCTCGATGGACGGGACGTCCAGCGGGGACGGCAGGTAGGCGACGATCGCGTCCAGCATCGGCTGCACGCCCTTGTTCTTGAAGGCCGTGCCGCACAGCACCGGGGTGATCGCGCTGGCCAGCGTCGCCCGGCGGATCGCCGCGACGAGCTGCTCCTCGGTCGGCTCCTCGCCGCTCGAGGTACATCTCCATCATCTCGTCGTCGTTCTCGGCGACGGTCTCGAGCAGCTTGTCGCGCCACTCGCGGGCCGCGTCGAAGTGGTCGGCCGGGATGTCGACGATGTCGTACTTGTCGCCCTTGCCCTCGGTCGTCCACAGCAGCGCGCGCATCCGGATCAGGTCGATGACGCCGCGGAAGTCGGCCTCGACGCCCCACGGCAGCTGGACGACGGCCGGGGTCGCGCCCAGGCGGCTGATCGATCATCTCCACGCAGCGGTGGAACTCGGCGCCCACCCGGTCCATCTTGTTCACGAAGCAGATCCGGGGAACGTCGTACTTGTCGGCCTGCCGCCAGACCGTCTCGGACTGCGGCTCAACGCCGGCCACCGCGTCGAACACGGCGACGGCGCCGTCGAGCACCCGCAGCGAGCGCTCCACCTCAACGGTGAAGTCGACGTGCCCGGGGGTGTCGATGATGTTGATGGTGTGGTCCAGCCAGGACGTGGTGGTCGCGGCGGACGTGATCGTGATGCCGCGCTCCTGCTCCTGCGGCATCCAGTCCATGGTGGCCGCGCCATCGTGGACTTCCCCGATCTTGTAGTTGATGCCGGTGTAGAAGAGGATGCGCTCGGTCGTCGTCGTCTTGCCAGCGTCGATGTGCGCCATGATCCCGATGTTGCGGACCTTGGCGAGATCTGCGGCGGTCTGGTGGCCACGTTAAGCGTCCTCAGTCCTTAATGCTAGTGTCTGGGTGTTACCAGCGGTAATGCGCGAAGGCCTTGTTGGACTCCGCCATCTTGTGCGTGTCCTCACGGCGCTTGACGCTGGCGCCAAGGCCGTTGCTGGCGTCGAGCAGCTCGTTCATCAGCCGCTCGGTCATCGTCTTCTCGCGGCGCGGCGCGGGCGTACAGCACGATCCAGCGCAGGGCCAGGGTGGTGCTGCGCGAAGCGCGCACCTCCACCGGGACCTGGTAGGTGGCACCGCCGACGCGGCGGCTGCGGACCTCGAGGGTCGGCTTGACGTTGTCCAGCGCGCGCTTGAGCGTGACCACGGGGTCGTTGCCGTTCTTCTCGCGGCAGCCCTCAAGCGCCCCGTAGACGGTGCGCTCGGCGAGCGAGCGCTTGCCGTCCTTGAGCACCTTGTTGGCGAGTGCGGTAACGAGCGGCGAGCCGTACACCGGGTCGGTGACCAGCTGCCGCTTCGCTGCGGGACCCTTACGCGGCATCTCAGCTCTTCTCCTTCTTCGCGCCGTAGCGGCTGCGAGCCTGCTTGCGGTTGCGGACGCCCTGGGTGTCCAGCGAACCGCGGATGATCTTGTAGCGGACGCCGGGCAGGTCACGGACACGGCCGCCGCGGACGAGCACGATCGAGTGCTCCTGCAGGTTGTGCCCCACGCCCGGGATGTAGGCGGTGACCTCGATCTGGCTCGTCAGCCGGACGCGGGCGACCTTGCGCAGCGCGGAGTTCGGCTTCTTGGGCGTGGTCGTGTAGACGCGCGTGCACACACCACGGCGCTGCGGGCTCTGCTTGAGCGCCGGCGTCTTGTTCTTCGACACCTTGTCCTGCCGGCCCTTGCGGACCAGCTGCTGGATCGTGGGCAACCGAGTCTCCGTCTTCCCGTCGTGTTCCTACTGTCAAGCTCGTGGACCCGCCACCGGCTCTCCCGCTTTACGGGACCAGGAGGCGAGTCAGAAATCGCCGGTTTCCCGTCGATTCCACGCCTCTGACCTGCGAGTTTCCACTCTCCTCCGACCCCCGAGGTCGGGTGTGTCGCGGTTGGCCTTCGGCCAACACGAACACCAGGCCCACGGGTCAGCAGCCCACACCCGTCCCGAATCCGGACTGCGAGGGGAGAGAGTCCACACGGCCAGCGGGTCAGCCACCCGTCACGGGCGTTCCCCTCTCACGAGGAGCGACCCAACGTCTCGCTAACTACTGGCACGCAGGCACCCGCACGGAGACGGGCACGAATGTAAAAGGTACCACCCGTATGCCCGCCGACCAAATCATCCAGGATCGCGATGGGTTGCCCTCCGCGGATGACCACGGCCGCTCGCACGGCTTTCCTACTTAGAGTCTACCGGTTCCGCGGAGCGCGCGCGGACACACCGGCACACCCCACGGTGAATGGAACACTCTCCCGGCCGCCAATTCCCGGCCGTGCCGTCCGCCATGCCCTTCACGCCGCGAGCGGCCGTCCGGAGAGGCAGCCGCCCGAGAGGGGTCTGGGGGCTGGTCTGTGCTCTCAGGCAAAATCTGTGCCCCCTCAGGGAAAGGAGCGGGGCGACCCCGTGCGCGCCTTTTGCGCACCGGGCCGCCCCGCTCCTGCTCTGCTGTTACCGGTTGTAGGCGCCGTAGTCGAGGTCCTCGAGCGGCACCGCTTCGCCAGTGCCCTGGCCGAACGGGTAGCCCTCCGCCTCCTGGTAGGCCGTCGCCGGGTAGGCGGTGGAGCGCGCGTCGTCGGTGGGCTCGACCCGGATGTTCCGGTACACGCTGCATGCCGGTGCCGGCCGGGATGAGCTTGCCGATGATCACGTTCTCCTTGAGGCCGAGCAGCGAGTCCGACTTGGCGTGGATAGCCGCGTCGGTGAGCACCCGCGTCGTCTCCTGGAAGGAGGCCGCCGACAGCCACGACTCGGTGGCCAGCGACGCCTTGGTGATACCCATGAGCACCGCGCGGCCGGAGGCCGGGGTCCCGCCGTCGTTCACCACGGCGCGGTTGACTGTCCTCGAACCGCGGCCGCTCGACCAGCTCGCCCGGCAGCAGCTCGGTGTCGCCGGACTCCAGGACGTTCACCCGCTTGAGCATCTGGCGGATGATGATCTCGATGTGCTTGTCGTGGATCGACACGCCCTGCGAGCGGTAGACGTTCTGCACCTCGGCCACCAGGTGCTTCTGCACCTCGCGGGAGCCGAGGATGCGGAGCACCTCGTGCGGGTTCACCGCGCCGGCGATGAGCTGGTCACCGACCTTGACCTGGCCGCCGTCGCTGACGAGCAGCCGCGACCGCATCGGGACCTGGTAGGCGATCTCCTCGGCGCCGTCGTCGGGGACGATGACGATCTTCCGGGTCTTCTCCGTCTCCTCGATCTTGACCCGGCCCGCCACCTCGCTGATCGGGGCCATCCCCTTGGGGATACGGGCCTCGAACAGCTCGGTGATGCGCGGCAGGCCGTGGGTGATGTCGGCCCCCGCCACACCACCGGTGTGGAAGGTACGCATCGTCAGCTGGGTACCGGGCTCGCCGATGGACTGCGCGGCGACGATGCCGACCGCCTCGCCCACGTCCACCCGCTTGCCGGAGGCGAGCGAGCGGCCGTAGCACTTGGCGCACAGGCCCGACCTTCGCCTCGCAGACGAGGACGTTGTGCACCCGCACGGTCTCCACGCCCGCCTCGACCAGGCGCTCGATCATCGTCTCGGTGGTGTCGTCGTTGGCGTGCGCGAGGACGGTGCCGTCCGAGCCCACGACATCCTCCGACAGCGAACGGCCGGTGCCGGTGTTCTCGATGTTGTCCAGCTTGCGGAGCACGCCGTCGGCGCCCTTCTCCGCGATCTGCATCGGGAACCGGCGCTCGGTGCCGCAGTCCTCCTCGCGGACGATGACGTCCTGCGCCACGTCCACCAGGCGCCGGGTCAGGTAACCGGAGTCGGCGGTCCGCAGCGCGGTGTCGGCGAGGCCCTTGCGGGCACCGTGGGTCGAGATGAAGTACTCGAGCACGGTCAGGCCCTCACGGAAGGAGGACTTGATCGGGCGCGGGATCGTCTCGCCCTTCGGGTTCGACACCAGGCCACGCATGCCGGCGATCTGCCTGACCTGCATGGGGTTACCACGGGCACCGGAGTTCACCATCATCCAGACCGGGTTGGTGGCCGGGAAGGCGTTCTCCATGTCCTGGGCCACCTCGGCGGTCGCGTGCGTCCAGATCTCGATGAGCTCCTGACGGCGCTCGTCGTCGGTGATCAGGCCGCGCTCGTACTCGCGCTGCACCTTGTCGGCGCGGCGCTCGTAGCCGTCGAGGATGGCCGCCTTGTTCGGCGGGGCCACGACATCCTCGATGCCGATGGTCACGCCGGACCGGGTCGCCCAGTGGAAGCCCGCGTCCTTGAGGTTGTCGAGGGCCGTGGCCACCTGAACCTTCGGGTACGTCTCGGCCAGCGCGTTGACGATGACCGTGAGCTGCCTCTTGCCCACGCCGTAGTTGACGAACGGGAAGTCGGCCGGCAGCGTCTCGTTGAAGATGCACCGGCCGAGGGTGGTCTCCATCCGCAGCGGGTCACCTGGCTGCCAGCCCTCGGGGACCTCGTAGTCCTCCGGCGGCACCACGTTGTTCAGCCGGATCTGGATCTGCGCCTGCAGGTCGAGCTCGCCCCTGTCGTAGGCCATCTGCGCCTCGGACATGGACGAGAACGCCCGGCCGGTCCCGACCACGTCCTCTTCCAGCCGCGTCAGGCTGTACAGCCCGATGATCATGTCCTGGGTCGGCATGGTCACCGGCTTGCCGTCGGACGGCTTGAGGATGTTGTTGGTGGACAGCATCAGGATCCGCGCCTCGGCCTGCGCCTCGGCGGACAGCGGCAGGTGCACCGCCATCTGGTCGCCGTCGAAGTCCGCGTTGAACGCGGTGCAGACGAGCGGGTGGATCTGGATCGCCTTGCCCTCGACCAGCTGCGGCTCGAAGGCCTGGATGCCCAGGCGGTGCAGCGTCGGCGCCCGGTTCAGCAGGACCGGGTGCTCGGTGATGACCTCTTCGAGGACGTCCCAGACGACCGGCTTGGCCCGCTCCACCATCCGCTTGGCGGACTTGATGTTCTGCGCGTGGTTCAGGTCGACCAGGCGCTTCATCACGAACGGCTTGAACAGCTCCAGCGCCATCTGCTTGGGCAGGCCGCACTGGTGCAGCTTGAGCTGCGGGCCCACCACGATGACGGACCGGCCGGAGTAGTCGACCCGCTTGCCCAGCAGGTTCTGGCGGAACCGGCCCTGCTTGCCCTTGAGCATGTCGGACAGGCTCTTGAGCGGGCGGTTGCCAGGGCCCGTGACCGGGCGGCCGCGGCGGCCGTTGTCGAACAGGCTGTCGACGGCCTCCTGCAGCATCCGCTTCTCGTTGTTCACGATGATCTCGGGCGCGCCGAGGTCAAGGAGCCTCTTGAGACGGTTGTTCCGGTTGATGACCCGGCGGTACAGGTCGTTCAGGTCGGAGGTCGCGAACCGGCCGCCGTCGAGCTGGACCATCGGCCGCAGGTCCGGCGGGATCACCGGGATGCAGTCGAGGACCATGCCCATCGGGCTGTTGCGGGTGTTGAGGAACGCGGAGACGACCTTGAGCCGCTTGAGGGCGCGGGCCTTCTTCTGGCCCTTGCCGGTGCGGATGATCTCGCGCAGGTCGTTGGCCTCGGCGTCGAGGTCGAAGGTCGCCAGCCGGTCCTGGATGGCCTGGGCGCCCATGCCGCCGCGGAAGTACCGGCCGAACCGGTCCCGCATCTCGCGGTACAGGAGCTCGTCGCCCTCCAGGTCCTGGACCTTCAGGCCCTTGAAGCGCGACCAGACCTCGTCGATCCGGTCGATCTCCTTGGCCGAGCGGTCGCGGATCTGCTTCATCTCGCGGTCGGCCGACTCGCGCACCTTGCGGCGCGCGTCGCCCTTGGCGCCCTGCGCCTCGAGCTCGGCCAGGTCGGCCTCGAGCTTCTTCTGCCGGGTCTCGACGTCGTTGTCCCGGCGCTGCTCGAGCTGGGTCCGCTCGACCGTGATGCGCGCCTCGAGGCTCGGCAGGTCGCGCTGCCGGGCCTCGTCGTCCACGTAGGTGATCATGTAGGCGGCGAAGTAGATGACCTTCTCGAGGTCCTTCGGGCGCCAGGTCGAGCAGGTAGCCGAGGCGGCTCGGCACACCCTTGAAGTACCAGATGTGCGTGACCGGCGCGGCCAGCTCGATGTGCCCCATCCGCTCACGCCGCACCTTGGCCCGGGTGACCTCGACGCCGCAGCGCTCGCAGATGATGCCCTTGAACCGGACGCGCTTGTACTTGCCGCAGTAGCACTCCCAGTCCCGGGTCGGGCCGAAGATCTTCTCGCAGAAGAGCCCGTCCTTCTCCGGCTTGAGGGTGCGGTAGTTGATGGTCTCCGGCTTCTTCACCTCGCCGTGCGACCACTGCCTGATGTCCTCGGCGGTGGCCAGACCGATGCGAAGGTCGTCGAAGAAGTTGACGTCTAGCACTGTTCTCGTATCCCCCTTCGGGTTGTCAGACCTCTTCGACGCTGCTCGGCTCGCGCCGGGACAGGTCGATACCGAGTTCCTCCGCGGCGCGGAAGACGTCTTCGTCGGTGTCCCGCATCTCGATGGCGGCGCCGTCGCTCGACAGCACCTCCACGTTGAGGCACAGGGACTGCATCTCCTTGATGAGCACCTTGAAGGACTCGGGGATGCCAGGCTCCGGCACGTTCTCGCCCTTGACGATGGCCTCGTAGACCTTCACCCGGCCGAGCACGTCGTCGGACTTGATCGTGAGCAGCTCCTGCAGGGCGTAGGCGGCGCCGTAGGCCTCCAGGGCCCACACCTCCATCTCACCGAACCGCTGCCCGCCGAACTGCGCCTTACCACCGAGCGGCTGCTGGGTGATCATCGAGTACGGGCCGGTGGACCGGCGTGGATCTTGTCGTCCACCAGGTGCAGCAGCTTGAGGATGTAGATGTAGCCGACGGAGATCGGGTCCTTGAACGGCTCGCCGGTGCGCCCGTCGAACAGCGTGCGTCTTGCCGCTCGAGCCGATCATCTGGTCGCCGTCCCGGTTCGCCAGGGTGGAGCCGAGCAGGCCGGTGATCTCCTCCTCGTGCGCCCCGTCGAAGACCGGCGTGGCGACGTTGGTGTTCGGCTCGCTGGCGTCCGCGCCGATGGCGCGCAGCCGGTTCTTCCACTCCTCGTCGCTGCCCTCGACCTGCCAGCCGGTCTTGGCGACCCACCCGAGGTGGGTCTCCAGGACCTGGCCGACGTTCATCCGGCCAGGCACGCCGAGCGGGTTGAGCACGATGTCGACCGGGGTCCCGTCGGCCAGGAACGGCATGTCCTCGACCGGCAGGATCTTGGAGATGACGCCCTTGTTGCCGTGGCGGCCCGCCAGCTTGTCGCCGTCGGTGATCTTCCGCTTCTGCGCCACGTACACGCGGACCAGCTCGTTGACACCGGGCGGGAGCTCGTCGCCGTCCTCGCGGGTGAACACCCGGACGCCGATGACCTTGCCCTCTTCGCCGTGCGGCACCTTGAGCGAGGTGTCACGGACCTCGCGCGCCTTCTCGCCGAAGATCGCCCGCAGCAGCCGCTCCTCCGGGGTCAGCTCGGTCTCGCCCTTGGGCGTGACCTTGCCGACCAGGATGTCGCCGTTGACGACCTCGGCCCCGATCCGGATGATGCCGCGCTCGTCGAGGTCGGCGAGCACTTCATCGGAGACGTTCGGGATGTCCCGGGTGATCTCCTCCGGCCCCAGCTTGGTGTCCCGGGCGTCGACCTCGTGCTCCTCGATGTGGATCGAGGACAGGACGTCGTCCTGGACGAGGCGCTGCGACAGGATGATCGCGTCCTCGTAGTTGTGGCCTTCCCACGGCATGAACGCGACGAGCAGGTTCTTGCCCAGCGCCATCTCGCCCTGGTCGGTGCACGGGCCGTCGGCCAGTACCTGGCGCTCCTCGACCCGCTGCCCCTCCTCGACCACCGGCTTCTGGTTGAAGCAGGTGCCCTGGTTCGAGCGGCGGAACTTCTGGATGTGGTAGGTCGTGCGGGTCCCGTCGTCGTTCATCACGGTGACGTAGTCCGCGCAGGACTCCTCGACCACGCCCGGCTTCTCGGCCAGGATCACGTCGCCCGCGTCGGTCGCGCAGCGGTACTCCATGCCGGTGCCGACCAGCGGCGCCTCGGAACGCAGCAGCGGCACCGACTGGCGCTGCATGTTGGAGCCCATGAGGGCGCGGTTGGCGTCGTCGTGCTCGAGGAACGGGATCATCGCGGTCGCGACCGACGTCATCTGACGCGCGGACACGTCCATGTAGTCGACCTCGTCCGGCGGGATCTGGTCGACCTCGCCGCCCTTGCGGCGGACCAGCACCCGGTTGGTCGCGAACTGGCCGTCGGCCGCGATCGGGGTGTTGGCCTGCGCGATGACGTGGCGGTCCTCCTCGTCGGCGGTCAGGTAGTCGACCTGGTCGGTGACGACCCCCTCGACGACCCGCCGGTACGGCGTCTCCACGAACCCGAACGGGTTGACCCGCCCGTAAGCTCGCGAGCGAGCCGATCAGGCCGATGTTCGGGCCTTCTGGCGTCTCGATCGGGCACATCCGGCCGTAGTGCGACGGGTGCACGTCACGGACCTCGAACCCGGCCCGCTCACGGGACAGGCCGCCGGGGCCGAGCGCGGACAGGCGGCGCTTGTGCGTCAGCCCGGCCAGCGGGTTGGTCTGGTCCATGAACTGCGAGAGCTGGCTGGTGCCGAAGAACTCCTTGATCGACGCCACCACCGGCCGGATGTTGATCAGGGTCTGCGGCGTGATCGCCTCGACGTCCTGGGTCGTCATCCGCTCGCGGACGACGCGCTCCATCCGGGCCAGGCCCAGGCGAACCTGGTTCTGGATCAGCTCGCCGACGGTACGCAGCCGCCGGTTGCCGAAGTGGTCGATGTCGTCGGTCTCGATGACGATCGTCCGGTCGCCGCGGGTCTGCTCCTCCTCGCCGGCGTGCAGCTTGACCAGGTACTCGATCGTGGAGACGATGTCTTCCTCGGTCAGCGTGCCCTGCCGGATCGGCTGGTCCTCGCCGAGCTTGCGGTTGACCTTGTACCGGCCGACCTTGGCCAGGTCGTACCGCTTCGGGTTGAAGTACAGGTTGTCCAGCAGCGCCTGGGCCGACTCGCGCGTCGGCGGCTCGCCCGGGCGCAGCTTGCGGTAGATGTCGAGCAGCGCGTCGTCCTGGCCGGCCGTGTGGTCCTTCTCCAGGGTGGCGCGCATCGACTCGTAGTCGCCGAACCGCTCGAGGATCCGCGCGTCGTCCCAGCCGAGCGCCTTGAGCAGCACGGTGACGGACTGCTTGCGCTTGCGGTCGATGCGAACGCCGACGCTGTCCCGCTTGTCGATCTCGAACTCGAGCCAGGCGCCCCGGCTCGGGATCACCTTGCAGGAGTAGATGTCCTTGTCGCTGGTCTTCTCGACCTGCCGGTCGAAGTAGACGCCGGGCGAGCGGACGAGCTGGCTGACCACCACGCGCTCGGTGCCGTTGATGATGAACGTGCCCTTGCGGGACATGAGCGGGAAGTCGCCCATGAAGACCGTCTGGCTCTTGATCTCGCCCGTGGTGTTATTGATGAACTCCGCCGTCACGAACATCGGCGCGGAGTACGTCATGTCCTTGTCCTTGCACTCCTCATCGGAGTACTTTGGCGGCTCGAAGCGGTGGTCACGGAACGACAGGGACATCGTGCCGGAGAAGTCCTCGATCGGGCTGATCTCCTCGAAGATCTCCTCGAGGCCGGACTGCTCGGCGATGTTCTTGCTTCCGGCTTCCTTGGCGGCCTGGATACGCGCCTTCCACTTCTCGTTGCCGAGCAGCCAGTCGAAGGACTCGGTCTGCAGGGCCAGCAGATCCGGAACCTTCAGAGGCTCGTTGATCCGCGCGAAGGACACGCGATTGGGACCAAGATTTGTGGCGGAGGCGCTGCGCGATGCTGCCAACAGGGGTCCTTCCGAACTTGTCGCGGAACTTTCACCGCACGCACGCCAAACGCCCCGCGGCAAAGACCCCATAGAGGCTGCCGGAGAGGCAGAGGAGATACCGAGGACGTTAGAGTGCAGCGCAAATAGTCAGTGTAGCCAAAGACTGCACTGCTTGTCAACGGTACGCCTGTATGTGGTTCACCTTGCTTCGAAGCATCCCCTGTCGGAGACCAAACGTCAAGCCGAAACCGCCCCGTTTGGGCGGGTTCTCCGAGTGATCGATGCCACACGTAGTGTGGATGTGTAAGCGGGAACACCAGGGGGTATGCCTTGTCTTCCCGCTGAACAGCTGACAGCGTGGTGCAAGCAGACGTTACCAACGGCAACGCCGCCCGGGATGTTCCCGGGCGGCGTTGCCAATGTTGCCCGGCAGCAGGGCTGCCGTGCCGCAGGAGCGGCAGGACTACTTGACGGTCACGGAGGCGCCAGCGCCCTCGAGGGCAGCCTTGGCCTTCTCCGCGGCCTCCTTGTTGACCTTCTCCAGGACGGTCTTCGGGGCGCCGTCGACCAGGTCCTTGGCCTCCTTGAGGCCCAGGCTGGTGAGCGTGCGCACCTCCTTGATGACCTGGATCTTCTTGTCGCCAGCGGCCTCGAGGATGACGTCGAACTCGTCCTGCTCCTCGGCCTCCTCGGCGGCGCGGCGGCAGCCGGGCCGCCACCGGCGGCGACAGCGGCAACCGGGGCCGCGGCCTTGACGTCGAAGGTCTCCTCGAACGACTTCACGAACTCGGACAGCTCGAGGAGGGTCATCTCCTTGAACGCGTCGAGCAGGTCAGCGCTGCTGAGCTTCGCCATGATCGTTTCCTACTTTCCTTAGTCCTGAGTGTCTCTGCGGTGTCTCGAGACAGTGCTCGTCCGCCTGCGGAGTGCGCCGGCCTCGACCTTCGCGCGCAGCGCGTCGGCGAGGAGTGCCATCTGCGTCGGCAGCGCGTTGAACGTCGCCGCCGCCCGGGCCTGGGTCGCCTTGAAGGCACCCGCCAGCTTGGCCAGCAGCACCTCACGCGGCTCCAGGTCGGCCAGCTTGCTGACCTCGGCCGGGGTCAGCGCCTTGCCGTCGAGCACGCCGCCCTTGATGATGAGCAGCGGGTTCGCCTTGGCGAAGTCGAGCAGGCCCTTGGCGGCCTGGGCGACATCCCCGTCGACGAATGCGATCGCGGACGGCCCCGACAGCAGCGACGCGAGCTCGTCACCCACGCCCGCCTCGGTCGCTGCGACCTTGGCCAGGGTGTTCTTGGTGACGTGGAACGTCGCGTTGCCCGCCAGGGCGCCGCGCAGCTCAGCCATCTGCGCGACCGTCAGGCCGCGGTACTCGGTCAGCACCGCGCCATTCGAGTCGCGGAACTTGCCCGTGAGATCTTCGATCACGGCCGTCTTCTCGGCGTTTGCCATGAGCCTCCTTTCCAGTGCTAGCCCAGGGGGGTGACCCCCTGGAACCCTTCAGTGCTGGCCCAGGGGGCAACCCCCTGGAACCCCCGAAGGGAGTCGTCGTCCCTACGTTGCCCCGAAGACGACGAACGCCCCGGTGCGCAGATGCACACGGGGCGAAGCCAGCTCACCTACAGAGCTGAGAAGCACTCATGGTCACCTGCGCGGGATGTCCATACGGAACCTTCGGCCAGCGAACTGGCATCCAGCGGTCTTCGGTACTCGCCAGTATATATGCCTGGCGGCGGCACCCCGTACAGGAATGCCGCCGCCGCCGACGTGCGTGAGGAGCCTAGGCGACCGCGGCCGCCTCGCCCTCCTCGACGAACCCACGGGTCTTGCTCGGGTCGACCGGAATGCCCGGGCCCATGGTCGTGGTGAAGGTGATCTTCTTCAGGTAGCGGCCCTTGGCCGCGGCCGGCTTGAGCCGGATGACCTCGTCCAGGGCGGCGCCGTAGTTCTCCAGCAGCGCGTTCTTGCCGAAAGAGGCCTTGCCGATGATGAAGTGGAGGTTGCCGTGCCGGTCGACGCGGAACTCGATCTTGCCCCCCTTGATCTCGGACACGGCCCGGGCCACGTCCGGGGTCACGGTGCCGGTCTTCGGGTTCGGCATGAGGCCGCGGGGACCGAGCACGCGGCCCAGGCGGCCGACCTTGCCCATCAGGTCCGGGGTGGCGACGACCGCGTCGAAGTCGAGGAACCCGCCCTGGATCCGCTCGATCAGGTCGTCGGAGCCGACGTAGTCAGCCCCGGCGGCCTCGGCCGCCGCGGCCCGGTCGCCGGTCGCGAAGACGAGCACGCGGGCCGTCTTGCCGGTGCCGTTGGGCAGGTTGACGGTGCCGCGGACCATCTGGTCCTGCTTGCGGGGGTCGACGCCGAGCCGGAGGTTGACCTCAACGGTCGGGTCGAACTTGGTCACCGTGGTGTTCTTGGCCAGCTCGACCGCGTCCGACGGGCTGTACAGCGCGTCGTGGTCGATCTTCTGGTCGGCGTTCTGGTACGCCTTGCTGCGCTTCATGATGCACTCCTGACGTGGAGGTCGTGGTCGTCGGGACCCGGCGCGAGGCCCTGCCACTGGTTGACTTGGAAAAACTCAGGCCGAACGGGGGCGGCTTCCCACCCCTGGATTAACCCTCGACCTTGATGCCCATCGAACGGGCGGTGCCGGCGATGATCTTCTCCGCGGCCTCGATCGTGGTCGCGTTCAGGTCGGGCATCTTCGTCTCGGCGATCTGCCGCAGCTGGGCCGCAGTCAGCGTGCCGACCTTGGTCTTGTGCGGCTCGGCGCTGCCCTTGTCGACGCTGGCGGCCTTCTTGATCAGCTCGGGCGCGGGGGGCGTCTTGGTGACGAAGGTGAACGACCGGTCCTCGAAGATCGAGATCTCGACCGGGATGATGTTCCCCCGCTGGGCCTCGGTCGCGGCGTTGTACTGCCGGACGAAGTCCATGATGTTGACGCCGTGCGGGCCGAGGGCGGTACCGACCGGGGGGGCCGGGGTGGCCGCGCCCGCGGGCAGCTGCACCTTGACGATGCTCTTGAGCTTCTTACGTGGCGGCATGGTGGTGCCTATCTCCTCTGGGACCTCTTAGATCTTTGAAACCTGGTCGAACGAAAGCTCCACGGGCGTCTCCCGGCCGAAGATCGACACGAGAACCTTGAGCTTCTGGGTGACCGAGTTGACCTCGTTCACGGTCGCCGCGAGCGTCGCGAACGGGCCGTCCATAACGGTAACCGACTCGCCGACCTCGTATTCCGGGGACACCTTCTTGGCCGCCGCGGCCTGGGCGGCCGGGCTGCCCTCAGCCGGGGCCGGGGCGAGCAGCGACGCCACCTCGCCCAGCGGCAGCGGCGACGGCCTGCTCGACAGGCCGACGAAGCCGGTGACCCCCGGGGTATTCCTGACCACGGCCCACGACTCGTCGGTCAGGTCCATCCGGACCAGGATGTAGCCCGGCAGGACCTTCTCGTTGACGGTCTGCTTCTTGCCGCTCTTGACCTCGGTCACCTGGTGGGTCGGGACCTCGATCTGGAAGATGTAGTCCTCCATGTTGAGCGACCCGGTCCGGCTCTCCAGGTTGGTCTTGACCCGGTTCTCGTACCCGGCGTAGGAGTGCACCACGTACCAGTCGCCCGGCATCATCCGCAGCTCGCGGTTGAACTCCTCGATCGGGTCGGGCTGCTCGGCCTCGGCCTCGGCGTCGCCCGCCTCCGCGTCGTCCTCGGCCACGACGTCACCGGCGGGAAGGTCGTCCTCGGCCACGATGTCAGCCGCGGCGTCGTCGGCCGCGTCGTCCGCTGACTTTTCTTCCTGGGCAGGCTCCTGCTCGTCGGCGGGCTCCTGCGCGAAGCCGGAAGTCTCGTCCGTCACGTCGGCTGCCTCCCCTTCCAATGTGCCGGCCTCCGCGTCGACATCGCTGTGCAGGTGGGACTCGGGCACGGTTACTCACTCTCTTGGTCTGCTCGCTGGGGCCACCGGCGTGCCCGGCAGCGCGCCGGGCGGATGGGCCCCAGTGATCATCGTGCCACGCTAGGTTCACATGGCGCGAATCACGGGGCGTCCCGGGGCCGTGGCGTCAGCCTAAAAAACCCAGAACATCAGCTTGGTGAACCCGTAGTCGAGCGACAGCACGATCGCGCTCATGATGATCACGAAGATCAGCGCCGCCGCCGTGTAGGTCACCAGTTCGTTCCTGGTGGGCCAGATCACCTTGCGGAGTTCGGCCACCACCTGCCGGGTGAACAGGGCTGGCGTAGTCCGGTCCCGCTTCGCGGCAGCCCCGCGCTCCGCACTCTGGCCTCGCGTCTGGGTCGCCATGTCCTCACCTAGTAGCCCAACGGATCCACCACGCACGAGCCGACAGGACCGCCGGTCCAGCCGAACCGCACTTGCAGGGCAGGAGGGACTCGAACCCCCAACCGCCGGTTTTGGAGACCGGGACTCTACCAATTGAGCTACTGCCCTACGGTTGCAACCCCCAGAGTGTATGCCGAACTGACCCTTGCGTCGAACCAATGCAGCAAACCCGTTGGTGAGGGGCTGACCAGAGGTGACACCATGGAGTCATGCCAACCACGAGAATATCGGCCCGGGTGTCCGCCATTTCCGAATCCGCGACCCTGGCCGTCGACGCAAAAGCCAAGGCGCTGAAGGCGGCCGGCCGGCCGGTCATCGGGTTCGGCGCCGGAGAGCCCGATTTCCCGACCCCTGATTACATCGTGGAGGCGGCGGTGCGCGCGGCCGCTGATCCCAGGATGCACAAGTACACGCCCGCGGCCGGGCTGCCGGAGCTGCGGTCCGCGATCGCGGCCAAGACCGCGCGTGACTCCGGCTACCAGGTAAGCGCTGACCAGGTGCTGGTGACCAACGGCGGGAAGCAGGCCGTCTACCAGACGTTCGCGGCGCTACTTGACGAGGGCGACGAGGCTTTGCTCCCCGCCCCCTACTGGACCACCTACCCGGAGTCCATCGCGCTGGCCGGCGGCGTCCCCGTGACGGTGCCGACCGACGAGACGACCGGTTACCTGGCGACCGTGGAGCAGCTCGACGCGGCCTGCACCGAGCGCACTAAGCTGCTCGTCTTCGTCTCACCGTCCAACCCGACCGGCGCCGTCTACCCGCCCGAGCAGGTCAAGGCGATCGGCGAGTGGGCCGCGGCCAAGGGGATCTGGGTGGTGACGGACGAGATCTACGAGCACCTGGTCTACGGGGACGCGGTGTTCTCGTCGATCCCGGTCCAGGCGCCCGCGATCGCCGACCGCTGCGTCGTCCTCAACGGGGTGGCCAAGACCTACGCGATGACCGGCTGGCGGGTCGGCTGGATGATCGGCCCCAAGGACGTCATCAAGGCCGCCACCAACCTCCAGTCGCACGCCACCTCCAACGTCGCCAACGTCTCGCAGGTGGCCGCGCTGGCGGCGGTGTCGGGTGACCTGACGGCGGTGGAGGAGATGCGGACCGCGTTCGACCGGCGCCGCAAGACCATCGTGCGGATGCTCAACGACATCCCCGGCGTGGTCTGCCCCGAGCCGCAGGGCGCGTTCTACGCCTACCCGAGCGTCAAGGGCGTCCTCGGCAAGGAGATCGCGGGCAAGCGGCCGCAGACCTCGAGCGAGCTCGCCGCCCTCATCCTCGAAGAAGTAGAGGTGGCGGTGGTGCCGGGCGAGGCGTTCGGCACCGACGGCTACTTCCGGCTGTCCTACGCGATGAGCGACGCCGACCTGGAGGAGGGCGTCAGCCGGATCGCCAAGTTCCTGTCCCAGGCCAGCTGACCGGGGCGGTTACGGGGGGCGGACGGGCATGCGGCCCGTCCGCCCCCCGTCGTTAACCCCAACTGCCCACGGGCACCTGCGCGCGTCGCGGATAATAGAGAATGCCGCACGATCTGTCGGCCCTTCCCAAGGCGCACCTTCACCTGCACCTGACTGGTGCCATGCGCCACTCGACGATGGTCGAGCTGGCGGAGCGGCACGGGATCTCCCTGCCGGCCGCGCTGACCGAGGAATGGCCGCCCCAGCTGTCCACCGCCGACGAACGGGGCTGGTTCCGCTTCCAGCGCCTCTACGACACCGCCCGTTCAGTGCTGCGGACCCCGGATGACCTGCAGCGGCTCGTCCGGGAGATCGCCGAGGACGAGCGCGCGGAAGGCTCCGGCTGGCTCGAGCTGCAGGCCGACCCGTCCGGCTTCGCCGCCCGCTACGGCGGCGTCACCGCGTTCACCGAGCTGCTGCTCGACGCGGCGGCGAAGGCGGCCCGCGCGGCCGACATCGGCATCGGCATCGTCATCGCGGCCAACCGGACCCGCCACCCGATGGACGCCCGGACGCTGGCCCGGCTGGCCGTCCAGTACGCCGCCCACGGGGTCACCGGCTTCGGGCTGTCCAACGACGAGCGGCGCGGCCCGGCGGCCGAGTTCGCGCCCGCCTTCCGGATCGCCGGGCGGGCCGGGCTGATGCTCGTGCCGCATGCGGGCGAGCTGGTCGGGCCGCCCAGCGTGGCGGCCGCCCTCGACTTGCTGCACGCGACCCGGCTCGGGCACGGCATACGCTCGGCCGAGGACCCGCGGCTGGTTGAGCGGATCGCCGCCGGCGCGGTGACGTGCGAGGTCTGCCCGTCTTCGAACGTGTCGCTCGGGGTGGCGCCGGACGAGCAGGCGGTCCCGCTGCGCGCGGCTGTTCGCGGCTGGCGTCCCGGTGGCGCTCGGCGCCGACGACCCGCTGCTGTTCGGCCACCGCCTCGTGCGGCAGTACCAGATCGCCCGCGACGTCCACGGGTTCGGCCCGGCCGAGCTGGCCGAGCTGGCCCGCATGTCGGTTCGCGGCTCGGCCGCCCCGCCCGGGGTCCGCGGCAGGCTGCTGTCCGGCATCGACACCTGGCTGGCGAGCTAGGCGACCGACGTGGCCAGCGGGAGTGCCGAGTCGATTGGGGCTAGATTTCGATGCCGCTCAACCGCGCTTTCCGACGATAACATCGAATATGGGAAACAAATGTTGCGGTGACACCAAAAAGTTTCCGAATAGCTGAAAGTTTCCGCGGCAACTAGGGCGCTCGCGAGCGGGTGGGGATTCTGAGGCTGGTGTGAGCACGAACCGAGGCACACCGGCGGGCGGAGGCTGCGGGCCGGTACTGGGCGTGGGCGGGAGCAAACAGCGGCCGTCGGGGAACTTGAGCGGGGCGGTCAGAGGGCGAGGCCGACCAGGATGGGCTCGGGGGTGAGGGTCACGCCGTAGGCCGCGCGGACCCCGGCGACGATCTCCCGGGCGAGGGCGAGCAGGTCGCTGGCGGTCGCGTCGCCCGCGACGACCAGGGCCAGGGTGTGCTTCGAGGAGACCCGGGCCGGGGCCGGGGCGCCGTACCCCCGGGCGAAGCCAGCGTGCTCGATCAGCCACGCGGCGGGCACCTTGACCAGGCCCTCGCCGGCCGGGAAGCGCGGAACCGGGCCCGCCCCGCGGGCGGCGGCGGCGGCCTCGACCCGGGCCAGGCTGGCCGCGGTGACGACCGGGTTGGTGAAGAAGGAACCCGCGCTGCGGGTATCGGGGTCGCCCGGGGACAGGACCATGCCCTTGCGCGCGCGGATCTTGACCACGGCCGCCCGGACCTCGCCCGTCCCGGCCTGCTCGCCCAGCCCGAGGCCGAGCTCGGCCGCCAGCTCGGTGTACCGGACCGGGGCCGACTGGGGCTGCCGGGCGAGCCGGAAGGTGACGTCGAGGACCACGAACCGGGGCTGGGCCGCCAGTGCGGCGGGCGCACCCGGCCGGGAGACGAGCGATTCCGGCCGGCCGCTCTTGAACAGGCTGCTGCGGTAGGAGAAGCGGCAGCCCTCGTTCGGGATGACCTTGACCTGGCCGTCCCGCCGGTCGTAAACCCGCACCGCGGTGATCACCTCGGCCACCTCGCGCCCGTAGGCGCCGACGTTCTGGATCGGGGTCGCCCCGGCCCGCCCGGGGATGCCGGACAGCGGCTCCAGGCCCGCCAGGCCGTCGGCGACGGTCGCCGCGACCACGCCGTCCCAGTCCTCGCCGGCCGCCACGGTCACGTCGACGGCGCTGGCACCAGCGGCACTGGCGGCACCGTCACCCGCCTCAGCCTGGCGCAGGCCACGGGTGTTCACGTGGATGACCGTGCCGGGAAAGCCCGCGTCGGAGATGACCAGGTTGGACCCCCCGCCGATGAGCAGCACAGGATCGCCGGACGCGTCGGCCGCGCGCACCGCGCCGATCAGGTCGGCCTCCGTTCCAGCCGACACGAAGGTCGTGGCCGGGCCGCCCAGGCCGAGCGTGGTGTAGTCGGCCAGCAGCACCGCGGGCTCCGCGGGGCCTTCCGGCAGCCCGGTCACGGCAGGCGCACGGTGGCGCGGGCGCGGCTCAGTACCTTCGCCCCGGCCGCCTTGGCCACGATGTCCACGGTCACCTTGTTCCCGTCGAGCTTGTCCAGGACCTTGCCGGTGAATTCGATGGTCGCGCCCTCATCGTCGTCAGGGACCGGCACCATGGCCGAGAAGCGGACGCCGAAGTCGGTCACCGCCCCCGGGTCGCCAGCCCACTCGGAGACGAACTTACCCGCCTGGGCCATCGTGTACATGCCGTGCGCGATCACGTTCGGCAGGCCGACCGAGCGGGCCACCCGCTCGTTCCAGTGGATGACGTTGAAGTCGCCGGAGGCGCCGGCATACTTGACCAGGTCCAGCCGGGTGACCCGGTAGGAGCGCGCCGGCAGCTCGGTGCCCTCGGCCACGCTGTCGTAGCTCACGCTCACGTGCCGGCGCCCCGCTCGACCAGCATGGACCGGGCGGTGCAGACGTGCTCGCCGTCCACGGTGGCCAGGTCGGTCGACGTGACCAGCATCGACAGCCCGCCGACGGCCTTGATCGACTCGATCGTGGTCGTCGCGGTCACCACGTCGCCCGCGTGCAGCGGGCGGGAGTGGGCGAAGCCCTGATCGCCGTGCACGACCATCGAGTAGTCGAGGCCGAGGCCGGGATCGTGAACTGCCTCGGCGGACGCGTTCATCGTGATCACCACGGCGAACGTCGGCGGCGCGATGACGTCCGGGTACCCCGCCTTGACGGCCGCTTCCCGGTTACGGCACAGCTCGCTCGGCTCGCCGATCGCGTCGGCGAAGTCGGCGATCTTCACCCGGCTGACCTCGTACGGCTCGCCCGGGCCGTAGACCTTGCCGGCGTACTCGGGGTTCAGTGCCATCGCGGGCTGCCCCGGTGGCCTGGCTAGCGGGTCTCGCGGTGGTCGGTGTGCCGGCGGCAGTTCGGGCAGAACTTCTTCAGCTCGAGCCGGTCCGGGTCGTTGCGGCGGTTCTTCTTGGTGATGTAGTTGCGGTGCTTGCACTCCTGGCAAGCCAGCGTGATCTTCGGCCGGACATCGGTGGCAGCCACGATGGAGTGCCTTTCTGGTGAGGGCTTCTACTGGACACTGACTGGGTAGCGGAGACCGGACTTGAACCGGTGACACAGCGATTATGAGCCGCTTGCTCTGCCGACTGAGCTACTCCGCCATGCGCCGCCATAGGCGACTACGTAAGGGTACCTGATCGAGGGCCTGCTTGCGTCCGGTGGTGGTTGTCCACAGGCTGTCGCGGTTACCCACAGGAGAATTGGCCCATTTCGGCCCGTCCACCAGTCGTCAACACGTTGCCCACAGCTTATCCACAGGACGGGTCAGGGCTAGCCTGCTCTGACCGGCGGCTCGGTCTTGGCCCGGACCTCTTCCTCGTCCACCCCGGGAGCAAGCTCGACCAGCACCAGCCCGTCGCGCAGTGACGTCGAGGACGCACAGGTCGGTGATGATCCGCTGGACGACGCCCTTGCCGGTGTAGGGCAGCGAGCACTCGTCGACGATCTTGTAGCTGCCGTCCCTGGCGACGTGCTCCATCAGCACGATGACCTTCCTGGCCCCGTGCACCAGGTCCATGGCGCCGCCCATGCCCTTGACCATCTTGCCCGGGATCATCCAGTTGGCGATGTCGCCGCCCCTGGACACCTGCATCGCGCCGAGGATGGCGGCGTCGATCTTCCCCCCGCGGATCATCCCGAAGCTGGTCGCGGAGTCGAAGAAGGAGGCGCCGGGGCGGATGGTGACGGTCTCCTTGCCCGCGTTGATCAGGTCCGGGTCGACCTGCGCCTCGCCGGGGTAGGGGCCGACGCCGAGGATCCCGTTCTCCGACTGGAGCACCAGCTCCACCCCGTCGGCGACGTAGTTGGGCACCAGCGTGGGCAGCCCGATGCCGAGGTTCACGTAGTCGCCGTCGGACAGCTCGGCCGCGGCCCGGGCCGCCATCTGCTCACGCGTCCAGCTCATGAGTCCTCCCTCACCGTGCGCTTCTCGATCCGCTTGTCGGCCGCCTGGTCGGGGGTCAGGGCGACCACCCGCTGCACGAACACGCCCGGCGTGTGCACCTCGTTCGGGTCGAGCTCGCCCGGGTTCACCAGGTGCTCGACCTCGGCCACGGTCACCCGGCCGCACATCGCCGCCAGCGGGTTGAAGTTGCGGGCGGCGTCGCGGAAGACGAGGTTGCCGTGACGGTCCCCCTTCCACGCCCGGACCAGCCCGAAGTCGGCCACGATGGCGCGTTCGAGGACGTAGTCGAGCCCGTCGAAGTCCTGGACCGGCTTGGGCGGCGAGGCAACCGCGACGTTCCCGGCCGAGTCGTAGCGCCACGGCATGCCGCCCTCGGCGACCTGGGTGCCGACCCCGGTGCGGGTGAAGAAGGCCGCGATCCCGGACCCGCCCGCCCGCATCCGCTCGGCCAGCGTGCCCTGCGGCGTCAGCTCCACCTCGAGCTCGCCCGCCAGGTACTGCCGGGCGAACTCCTTGTTCTCCCCGACGTAGGAGGCCACCACCCGGCGCAGCCGCCGCGCGCCGAGCAGCAGGCCCAGGCCCCAGTCGTCCACACCCGCGTTGTTCGAGACCACTTCGAGGTCGCGCGTCCCGGCCTCGAGCACCGCCTGGATGAGCACCGAGGGAATCCCGCAGAGCCCGAACCCGCCCACCGCGAGCGTCGCGCCGTCCGGGATGTCAGCTACTGCCGCCGCGGCGCTCCCAACCACCTTGTCCATGCCCCGACGATAACGCAGCCCCCAGGCAGGCCCGGGGGCTCACCCTCGGCCTGCCCGCGCGGCGGCTAACCGCTGTTGACGGTGCGCCCGACCTCGCCCGCGCCGTAGTCCAGCTGCTGATCCAGGTTGATGGCGGCGCTGATCAGCGACAGGTGGCTGAACGCCTGCGGGAAGTTGCCCAGCTGCTCGCCGGTGCTGCTGATTTCCTCGGAGAACAGGCCCAGGTTGCTGGCATAGGTGTGCATCTTCTCGAACGTCAGCCGGGCCTCGTCGACTCGGCCCGCCCGGGCCAGGGCGTCGACGTACCAGAACGTGCACAGCGAAAAGGTGCCCTCGTCGCCCGCCAGGCCGTCCGGTGAGGCGGACGGGTTGTAGCGGTAGACCAGGCTGTCGGAGACCAGCTCGCGGTCTATCGCCTCCAGGGTGGAGATCCACATCGGGTCTTGCGGGGCGATGAAACCCTGCAGCGGCATCAACAGCAACGAGGAGTCCAGCACCTCCGTGTCGTAGTGCTGGGTGAACGCGCCGACCCTGGCGTTGAAGCCGCGCTCCATGATCTCCTTGTAGACCGTGTCACGCTCGAGGGTCCAGCGGGCGATGTCGGCCGGCCGGCCGCGGGCGGCCGCCAGCCGGATGGAGCGGTCCAGCGCCACCCAGACCTGGAACCGCCCGTAGGTGAAGTTCTTCCGGCCGCCGCGGGTCTCCCAGATCCCCTCGTCGGGCTGGTCCCAGTGCTCGCACAGCCAGTCCATCATGCTGGTGACCGCCGACCAGCCCTTGTGCGCGATCTGCACCCCGTTGTTGTCGGCCAGGAACATGGCGTCGGCCGCTTCGCCGTAGATGTCCAGCTGGAGCTGGTCGGATGCGCCGTTGCCGATCCGCACCGGGCGCGACCCGCGCCAGCCCTCCCAGTGATCGAGGGTTTCCTCGGTCAGGTCGGAGCTGCCATCGACCCGGTACATGATCTTCAGCGGCCCCGAGTCCGTGCCTGCCTGCTCTTCCACCCGTTCCCGCATCCACATTCCGAACTGCCTGGCCTCTTCCACGTGCCCCAGGCCGAGCAGGGCGTAGACGGAGAAGGAAGCGTCCCGGATCCAGGTGTAGCGGTAGTCCCAGTTGCGTTCCCCGCCGACCTGCTCGGGCAGGCCGGTCGTCGGGGCCGCCACCAGCGCCCCGGTCGGGGCGTAGGTCATCAGCTTCAGCGTGATGGCCGAGCGGCTGACCATCTCCCGCCACCGCCCGCGGTAGCTCGAGCTGCGCAGCCAGCCGTGCCAGTACTGCTCCGTCTGCTTCTGCAGGCGCTCCGCCTGTTCCGGGGTGACCGTGTGGGGGGTGCCGCCCATTGACTCGAGGACCATGCCCCCGGACTGGCCCTGGTGCATGGTCCGGGTCCAGCGCAGCCCGGTGGCCCCGACTGCCTGAGTGCCGGGGACCGTGGCCATGCCGAGCTCGTTCACGGTGGCCCCCTCGGGGGTGATGCCGTGCAAAGTCAGCTCCATGCCGTCCTCGCACCGGAAGACGATGCCGTGGGCGGACACCTCCACCTTGTGCTTCTTGCGGCCGTAGTCGAAGCGTGGCTCCACCTCGATGCGGAACCGCATGGTCCCGCGGACCACCCGGATGTTCCGGACCAGGCGGTGCCGGTCGGTCGCCCCGCCCTCGATGACCGGCATGAAGTCATGCACTTCGCCGACCCCGTCGGGGGTCATGAACCGGGTGACCAGGACGGCGCTGTCGGGCAGGTAGAGCTGCTTGCTCACGTAATCGTCGCGGTCCGGGGCGATCCGGTAGAAACCGCCCTGCGCGGCGTCGAGCAGCGAGCCGAAGACGCTGGGCGAGTCGAACCGCGGGCAGCAGAACCAGTCGAGGACACCGTCGGTGGTGACAAGCGCCGCGGTCTGCAGGTCACCGATAAGCCCGTGATCGGCGATGTTCGGGTAGTCAGCCACGGTTCCTCCCTCATATTCAGCCTTACCCGGCACTATCAGGGCACGAGCGGATGCTGGCATCACCCGGTGCGGACGATGCCGTCACGACATCCGGCGCACTTCACCCGCGGCGGATGACCCGCAGGGGTCTGCGGGCCTCAATAATCGCGGCCATGACGAGCACCAGCGCCGCCCGGGACCACCGGAGAAGCACGGGGCAGGAGAGGTGACATGTCCGACAAGGTAGACGCGCTGGTGATCTTTGGCGCGACCGGCGATCTGGCCAAGCTGGAGACCTTCCCCGCGCTGGTGGGCCTGGTCAAGCGGGGTGTCCTCGACGTCCCGGTGGTCGGGGTGGCCAAGAGCGGGTGGGACCTCGGGCAGTTCCGTGACTACGCCACCGCGTCACTCAAGCTGAACGGGATGGACCCGGCCGAGCCGGCCGCGGCCAAGATGATCAGCCTGCTCCGCTACGTGGACGGCGACCTCGGCGACGACGCCACCTACAAGGCGATGTCGGACGAGCTCGGCGCCGCCCGCCAGGTGCTGTTCTACCTGGAGGTGCCGCCGGTCCTGTTCGGCCGCATCGCCCAGGGAATCGCTGCCACCGGCCGGTCGGCCGGTAACCGGGTGATGGTGGAGAAGCCGTTCGGCCACGACCTCAGCAGTGCCCAGAAGCTGAACGAGCTGATGCACCAGTACTTCCCCGAGGAGGCCATCTACCGGGTGGACCACTGGCTCGGGCTCGATCCGGTAGAGAACGTGCTCTTCGTCCGGTTCAGCA
The DNA here is from genome assembly GCA_963795335.1 of uncultured Actinomycetota bacterium. Taxonomy (GTDB): domain Bacteria; phylum Actinomycetota; class Actinomycetes; order Streptosporangiales; family Streptosporangiaceae; genus Trebonia. The sequence goes on along the minus strand of CAWCHI010000015.1, from coordinate 290,376 downwards.
ACTCGATCATCGAGCCACTGCTCAACCGGAGCTTCGTCGCGAGCATCCAGATCACCATGGCGGAGTCGTTCGACGTCTCCGACCGCGGCCGGTTCTACGACCGCACCGGCGCGATCCGCGACGTCGTCCAGAATCACATGCTGCAAGTGATGGCCACCGTCATGGCCGATCCGCCGGAGGGCAGGGACCTGTCGGGCTGGCGCGACGCCAAGTCACGGCTGGTGCGCGCGATCCGCCCGCTGACCCCGCAGGACGTGGTGCGCGGTCAGTACGAGGGCTACCTTGACGTCGACGGGGTGGCGCCGAAGTCGACCACCGAGACGTTCGCCGCGGTCCGGCTGGAGGTTGACTCGTGGCGCTGGGCGGGGGTTCCGGTGCTGATCCGGGCAGGCAAGTGCATGCCGGTCACCGCGACCGAGGTGTCCGTCGTGTTCCGCGATCCGCCGCAGGACCTGTTCGGCATCGAGCCTGAGAACCCGTCCGACGCGCTGCGGTTCCGGGTCTGGCCGGAGACGCGGGTCAGCTTCACCCTGCAGGGGAAAAAGCCGGGGGCCGGCTGGGAGCCGCAGCCGGAGGAGCTCACCTTCGCGCAACAGCCGGGCAGCGACATGCGCCCCTACGACCGGCTGATCGGCGCGGCCCTCGACGGCGACCGCTGGCTGTTCGCCCGGCAGGACACCGTCGAAGAGGCCTGGAAGGTGGTCGACCCGATCCTCGGCGACGTCGTGCCCGCACATCCCTACCCCCGCGGCACCTGGGGTCCCGGCGAGGCCGGGCTGCTGGCCGGCCGCGGCGCCTGGCAGAATCCAGCGGCCTGAACCGTTAAGCGGCCTTGGCGGGGTGCTCGGCCACCCGGGCGGGCGCCGCGGACCGGGGCCCGGCCGCCTGACCGGGTCCGGCCGCCTGGCCGGGCACGGCCTCGGCCGCCGGGCCGACGCGCCGCTGCGGCCGGGCCGCCCGGAAGACCAGGATCAGCCAGGCCGCGAGCACGCCGACCATGACAACCGCGATCAGGGTGAGCTGCCAGGCCGACAAGACACTGTTCGGGTAGGACATCGCTGGCTCTTTTCTCATCGGTCCGGTGTACGGATCTCACGCTAGGAATCGCCGCGGGAGGCCAGCAGGGCCAGACTGCCCCAGACCGCGGGCCGTCTGGCCGGACCGGGCCGGACCAAAGTCCCCGGTTGCCGCCCAGAACCCTGAATCATCCGCGCCGGGTGAGGCAGCGCCGCGGCCATCCGCACAAGGTGACAGTGCCGCGGGCCGTCCGGCCCGGCTGCCCCCTGACCTGACTGAGCGAGCGCGGAGGCGTGACGATGGCTTCATTCGAGGACCGGCAGGATTTCGAGGATGCCGAGCGCGGCCGGCTCGACGCGCTGAACCCCTGCGTGGTCCGGGACGCTGACGGCCGCGTGGTGTGGGACCTCGAGGCGTACTCCTACCTGGACGGCGAGTGCCCGGACACGGTCAACCCGAGCCTGTGGCGGCAGGCCCAGCTGTGTGCCAAGCACGGGCTGTTCGCCGTCACCGACGGGATTTACCAGGTCCGCGGGATGGACCTGTCCAACATGACCCTGGTCGAGGGCGACACCGGGGTCATCGTGATCGACCCGCTGGTGTCGGCCGAGGTGGCCGCGGCGAGCCTCGAGCTGTACCGCAGGAACCGCGGGGACCGCCCGGTGACCGGGGTGATCTACACCCACTCGCACGCCGACCACTTCGGCGGGGTGCACGGCGTGCTGCCCGGGGGCGCCGGGGACGTGCCGGTGCTCGCCCCCGAGGGATTCCTTGGGCACGCCGTGTCGGAGAACGTGTACGCGGGCACGGCCATGAACCGCCGGGCGACCTACATGTACGGCGCCCTCCTGGACCCCAGCCCGACCGGGCAGGTCAGCACCGGGCTGGGCATCGCGACGTCGGCCGGCTCGGTCGGCCTGATCCCCCCGACGGTGGACATTACCCGGACCGGGCAGGAGGAGACGGTCGACGGGGTGCGGATTGTCTTCCAGGTCACGCCGGGCACCGAGGCGCCGGCCGAGATGAACTTCTACTTCCCGGGGCGGCGGGCGCTGTGCATGGCCGAGAACGCCACCCACAACCTGCACAACCTGCTGACGCTGCGCGGTGCCCTGGTCCGGGACCCGCGGCTGTGGTCGCGGTACCTCAACGAGGCCATCGAGCTGTTCGCGGCAGACTCCGATGTGGCGTTCGCATCCCATCACTGGCCAACCTGGGGGACGCAGAACATCGCCACGTTCCTCTCCCAGCAGCGCGACCTGTACGCCTACCTGCACGACCAGACCCTGCGGATGCTGAACAACGGCGCCACCGGCAGCGAGATCGCCGAGCAACTGGAGCTGCCCCCGGGCCTGGAGGCCGTGTGGCACACGCACGGTTACTACGGGTCGGTCAGCCACAACGTCAAGGCCGTCTACCAGCGCTACATGGGCTGGTTCGACGGCAACCCGAGCTCGCTGTGGCAGCATCCGCCACAGGCCGCGGCGACCCGGTACGTGGAGGTGATCGGCGGTCAGCAGGCCGTCCGGGACAAGGCCCGGGCCTACGCCCACGCGGGCGACCTCCGGTTCGCGGCCGAGCTGCTGAAGCACGCCGTCTTCGCCGATCCCTCCGACGCCGCCGCCTGTGACGCGCTGGCCGACGTCTACCAGCGGCTGGGCTACGGCGCCGAGAACGCCACCTGGCGGTGCTTCTACCTCACCGGCGCGCTCGAGCTGCGACACGGGGTCAAGCCGCCGCCCATCGGCGACCTGGCGACCGGCATGGTCGGCGCGCTGACCATCGAGCAGCTCTTCGACACGCTGGCCATCCGGGTCGACGGGCCCCGGGCGGCGGGCGAGTCCCTGGCCATCGACTGGCACTTCACCGACAGCGGCACCACCGTGCGGCTGACGCTGTCCAACGGGGCACTGATCCAGACCGAGAACCCGCGCGGTCAGGGCGCCCCCGACCTCACCCTCACGCTGTCCAAGCCGCAGCTCCTCGGGCTACTGTCCGGGCACGGCCTGGACGGCATCGAGCACGCCGGCGATCCCGCCGCCCTGAGCAGGCTGATAAGACTGCTCGACTCCCCCGATCCCGCCTTCCCGATCGTCACGCCATAGGACGCGCCGGTCCCGCGCCGGCCGCTGAGCGGCCTCACCCCGAACCACATCGTCTGGTACCACGACGATCCTGACCGGCTGGGGATCACCGGAAGCTGAGCTGATCACCCTCCAGCTCAACGCGGACCGTATCGCCGGCCTGGAAGCTGCCCTCCAGCATGAGCAGGGCGAGCCGGTCGCCGATCTCGCGCTGCAGCACCCGGCGCAGCGGCCGGGCGCCGAAGTCCGGGTCGTAGCCACGCGCGGCCAGCCACTGCCCGGCGGCGGGGCTGACCTCGAGGGTGATGCCGAGGCCGCCGACGCGGTGGGCGAGCTGCGCGAGCTGGATCCGGACGATGTCGCTGAGGTCGGCCGGCTCCAGGGACCGGAACGGGATGATCTCGTCGATGCGGTTGATGAATTCCGGGCGGAAGAATTCCTTCGGGTCGGTGGCCAGGTTGCTCGTCATGATCAGCACGGTGTTGGTGAAGTCGACGGTCCGGCCGTGCCCGTCGGTCAGCCGGCCCTCGTCCAGCAGCTGCAGCAGGGTGTTGAACACGTCGGTGTGGGCCTTCTCGATCTCGTCGAGGAGGACGACGGCGTACGGCCGCCGGCGCACGGCCTCGGTGAGCTGGCCGCCCTCCTCGTACCCGAGATAGCCCGGCGGCGCCCCGATCAGCCGGGCGATGGTATGCCGTTCCTGGTACTCGCCCATGTCGATGCGGACCATGGCGCGCTCGTCGTCGAACAGGAACTCGGCCAGCGCCCGGGCCATCTCGGTCTTGCCGACGCCGGTCGGGCCGATGGCCAGGAACGTCCCGATCGGCCGGCGGCCGTCGGACAACCCCGCCCGGCTGCGCCGGATCGGGCCCGCCACGGCGCGCACCGCGTCGTCCTGACCGACCACGCGGCGGCGCATCACGTCCTCCATGTTCAGCAGCTTCGCCGCCTCGCCCTCCATCAGGCGCGCCACCGGCACCCCGGTCCACGCGCTGATTACGGCGGCGACCTCCTCCTCGTCCACCTCGTCCTTGAGCAACCGCTCAGCGGACGGCAGGTCGGCCAGCGCCTTGACGGCGGCGTCCAGCCGCCGGTCAAGCTCGGGGAGCTGGACATACTCGATCTCAGCGACCGCGGCCAGGTCCCCGGACCGCTCGGACCGGCCGGCCTCCGTCCGCTTGCGCGCCAGCTCCCGCTTGACCTCCGAAATGCCCGCGATCGCCTTCTGCTCGGCCTGCCACCGCGCGGTCATCCCGGCCGCCGCGTCGCGCAGCGCCGCCAGGTCCGCCTCCAGCTCGGCCCGCTGCGCCGCCGCGGCGTCATCGCCGGCGCTCTTCTCCAGGGCGAGCAGCCGGATCTCCAGGCGCCGGGCGTCGCGGAGAGCCTGATCGAGGCCGGGCGGCCTGGTGTCGATTGCGATCCGCAGCCGGCTGGCGGCCTCGTCGATGAGGTCGACCGCCTTGTCGGGCAGGTGCCGCCCGGACAGGTAGCGGTCCGACAGGAGCGCTGCCGCCTCCAGCGCGGAGTCGTGGATCCGCACCCCGTGGTAGGTCTCGTGCCGCTCGCGGAGCCCGCGCAGGATCTCGACCGTTTCCCGGGCCGAGGGCGGGTCCACGATCACCGGCTGGAACCGCCGCTCCAGCGCGGCATCCTTCTCGATGCGCTGGCGGTACTCCTCCGGCGTGCTGGCCCCGATCATCCGCAGTTCGCCGCGGGCCAGCATCGGCTTGAGCATGTTGCTGGCGTCCATGCCGCCCTCGCTGCCGCCGGCCCCCACGATCATGTGGAGCTCGTCGACGAGCAGCAGGAACTCGCCCTGCGAGGTTGCGATCAGGTTGATGGCGGACTTCAGCCGCCCCTCGAATTCTCCGTGGTACCGGGACCCGGCCACCAGCGCGGCGAGGTCGAGCGCGACCAGTCGCTTGCCGAGCAGGCCCGCCGGGACTGCGCCCTCGACGATCCGCAGCGCCAGCCCCTCGACGATCGCGGTCTTCCCGACTCCCGACCGGCCGATCAGCACCGGGTTGTTCTTCGTCTTACGGCCGAAGATCTGGATCAGCCGGGCCAGCTCGCCGTCCCGGCCGATGACCGGGTCCAGCTCGCCCCGCCGGGCCGCGGCCGTCAGGTCGCGGCCATACTCCCACTCCAGCGGTATGTCCGGCTTGCCTGATCCCCGCCGCGCGCCCCTCACAGTCCGCCCACGGGCAAATGGCCCTCCCCCCACCCCGCGCGAGCTTGCTGCCCGTCACCTGGGACCTGGTGCCTTGGCACAAAGATGACATAGCGTCCCGAATCATTCAATGGCCGCGGCCTCCTGCCGCTGCGGGAAGCCCGCTCAGGGCGCTGCCACACCTGTTCACAGCCGGCGCGGCTCTAGCTGCGCTGGGTGCCGATGGTGAGGTCCTTGAACGGGATGTCGCGGTCGGTCCTTGGCTCCTTGGGCAGCCCCAGGACCCGCTCGCCGACGATGCCGCGCTGGATCTCGTCGGTGCCGCCGGCGATCGAGGCGCTGGGGCTGGACAGCGCCCGGTGCCGGATCTCGCTGCCGCCCGGCACAGGCGGGTCCTGCAGCATGCCCTGGGCGCCGAGGACCGCCATCCCGGTCTCGCGGCCAGCCTGGGCCAGCCGGGAACGGGCGAGCTTGGTGAGCGAGCCGTGCGCGCTCGGGCGGCGCCCCTCGCGGACGGCCAGGCCGCCGCGGGCGAGGTAGCCGTTGATGGTTTCCAGCGACCACAGCCGGACCAGCTGGTCACGCAGGACCGGGTCGGCAGTGACGCCGAGCTCCTGGGCAACCTTTAGGACGAGGTCGCTGACGCCGGTGCGCCCGTTGGAGCGGGCCGAGAAGGCCTGGCGGGCCGCCTCGCCCGCGGGCTGGTCGAGCTGGCCGGCCTTCTGCCCCGGGGTGGCGGACGGCAACGAGGCCGAGAACCGCTCGTACATGAGCACGGTGACCGCGGCCGACCAGCCGTCGCCGATCTCGCCGACCCGCAGGTCGTCGTCGACCAGGGCCTCGGTGAAGAACACCTCGTTGAAGCCGTGCTCGCCGTTCATCTGGTGCAGCGGGCGGACCTCGATGCCGGGCTGGTTGACGTCGATGATGAAGAAACTCAGCCCCTGGTGCTTGGGGACCTCCCGGTCGGTCCGGGCGACCAGCAAGCCGCGGTCGGACCACTGAGCGCCCGAGGTCCACACTTTCTGCCCGTTCACCACCCAGTGGTCACCGTCGCGGACCGCGCGGGTCTGCGCGCTGGCCAGGTCGGAGCCGGAGCCAGGCTCGGAGAACATCTGGCACCACATCTCTTCACCGCGGGCCAGGGCGGGCAGGAACCGGGCCTTCTGCTCCTCGTTCCCGTGGAGCATGAGCATCCGCGCGCCGAGGTTCTGCCCGATGCCGGTGGGCGGCGGCAGGGCGCCGACGTCGGGGAAGGCCGAGCGGACACCCGCGGCGGCGTCGGCCGACAGGTTCTGCCCGAACCAGTCGGTGGGCCAGGTGGGGAAGCCCCAGCCCGAGTCGGCCAGCAGGGCCCACCACTGCCGCACCGTGAGCGCCGGGTCCCAGTTCGCTTTGAGCCAGCTCAGCGCGCCTTCGCGAGCCTCCAGGTAAGCGTCCGACCGGCCGTCTGGCTGCGTCATCGCGAGCCGCCTTCCTCGAAGTCAGATCTAGAATCTGATACTAGGATCTCGCCCGGCCGGCTGATGTCAAGCGATTGTTTTACTCCTTCAAATCCGCTGGAGATAAGGGCGCTGGCCGGGGCCCCGCGGTTGAGGAAGCAGGCGAAGGCGAAGTGGTGTATCCACTGCACCGGCAGCGCCGCCACCAGCGACCGCGAACCGAGCAGGAACCCGGGTGCAAATGTGAATCGGCACGATGGCCGCAGTCCGCACAAGGCGCGGTCTCCGGTCCACCGCCGTCGGGGTGGGGTCCTGGTGGCCAGCCGATACTTGCGGGCATTTCAGCCTCCTTGTAACGCGGCGCACGGGTGGGGAACCTCAAGACGGGCACCGGGGCACTCGCCGCTAGGTTAACCATTGTCTCCGCTCCGCTCCCTCGCGCAAGTGACTGGCTCAACGGCGGCATCCCGGCCATGCAGGTGGCCGAGTGGGCCAGGCATAGCGTGGCCGTCTTGCTCAAGGTCTACGCAGGTGCCTCGACGGCCAGGATGCCATCGCCAAGCGCAGTATCGAGGATGCACTAGGCGACCCGGGCGCCGAGGAGAGCGCCGAGGGAGGCCGCTACTGGCACTGGTTGTCTTGTCGGTTGTCGGGCAGCGCCTCGACGCGGTCCGTGCGGCCCGGACCGCTCGCAAACATAACAGCAGGCCCGTGGCGCAGGGCTAGCCAGGGATGAACGGGGTTCTCGGCGCGGCTGGGCGAGGCATTCGGTGCCGGGACGATAGCCGCGGCGCACGGTTGCTGCCAACTTAGGTTGACAAGCGACGCCTGCCAACCTAAGTTGACGGCATGGACAACGAAGCCGTCGCCCTGGCCGCCGCCGCAGGGGACGGGGATCCCCGGACCGGGCTGCGCGCCGTCGGCGCCTTGCGGAAGCTGGCAGATCAGATGGAGCGGGCGCAGGTGCGTTCCGCGCGTGCGCAGGGATGGTCATGGGCGGAGATCGCAAGGGAGCTGGGCGTCACCCGCCAGGCTGCCTTCAAGAAGCATCACGGAGGTTGAGCTGTGGCCGGGAAGTTCAGTTCGTCGGCGGGGGCGGTCATCGCCGATGCCCTGGTGCGGGCGCGGGCGGAGGGAACCAGCCGGATCGGGGAAGAGCACCTGTTCGCCGCGCTGCTGGCCAGCCCGGACAGCGGGCCGCTGCTCGGACGGCTCGGCGGCCCCGGCGGGGCCGACGCGGTGCGGGCCGAGGTCCGCGAGGCGCGCCGCCGCGGCGGGCTGACCTCGGGCGAGGAACAGGCCCTGGCCGGGCTGGGCATCGACCTGGATGAGGTGGTCGCCCGGGTAGAGGCGCGGCTCGGCGCGGGAGCCCTCGACAGCGCCTCCGTCCCGGCCCGGCGCAGCCGGAGGGTGTCGGTCTCACCGGAGGGCGCAGCGATGCTGAACGCCGCCCAGCGGCAGAAGGCCGCCCGCGGTGACCGGCAGACGACAGCCCGGCACCTGCTGCTCGGGCTGCTGGCGCAGCCGGGCCTGCTCGCCGACGCGCTCGCGGCCCGGGGTATCACGCTGGCCGGGGTCCTGCAGGCGCTGGACGCCGGCGGCCCGCAGGAGGACGGGCGGTGACCCGGTGGGAAGCACAGGCCGGCGACGTCATCAGCGCCGAGGGGCTGTGCATGCGCTACCGCACCAAGAACGTGCTGCGCGATGTGTCGTTCCGGGTGCGCCGCGGGGAGGTCGTGGCGCTGCTCGGGCCAAACGGGGCCGGGAAGACCACCACGGTCGAGATCCTGGAAGGCTTCCGGCGGCCCTCGGCAGGCCAGGTCCGCGTCCTTGGCGCCAGCCCGCTCACCGCCGACCGCCGCTGGCGGGCACGGACGGGCATCGTGCTGCAGTCCTGGCGGGACCACGGCAGGTGGCGGGTCCGGGAGTTCCTGGACTACCAGGCCTCCTACTACCGTCCCTATGCCAGCGGGCAGGAACCCGGGTCCTGGGCCGCCGGCGACCTGCTCGCCGCGGTCGGCCTGGACGGCCAGGCCCGCACTCCCATCACCACGGTCCTGATGACCACCCACGACCTGGACGAGGCAGGCAAGCTCGCCAGCCGGATCATCATCCTGGCCGCCGGGCGGATCGCCGCGCAGGGCACCGCCGCCGAGCTCAGGGACCAGATCGCCGGGGAAGACGAGGTCCGCTGGGCGCGGGACGGCCAGCATTACCGCCGCCGCACCCGCGACTCCACCTCCTTCGTCCGCCAGCTGCTCGCCGCGGGCGGGGATGCGATCAGCGAGCTTGAGGTCCGCCGCGCCTCGCTGGAAGACACCTACCTGGCCCTGGTCCGCCAGGCCGAGGCCCAGCCCGCCCCAGTGGCCGACCGCCCAGAGGTGGCCGCATGACATCGCCCGCCCTCACGCCGCTGCGCTCGGGCCTGGCCGGCGGCCTCATCGAGTTCCGCCAGGCATTCTCCGGCGCCGCCCTGGCCGGCCAGCTGCTGTGGCCGGCCGCCACCCTCATCCCGTTGTTCTTCTTCCGGCACCGCGAGCTGGCCGGCAGCCCGTTCACCCTCGGCGCGCTGATGCTGCCGGGAACGCTCGGCATGTTCGTCGCGTTCGGCATGATGCTGATGGTCCAGTACCTGCCCGCGGACCGCGAGGACGGCACCTTGCTGCGCGCCCGGGGCACCCCCGGCGGGATCTCCGGCTACCTGGCCGGGAAGCTCCTGGCCTCGTCGCTGAGCGTGCTGGTCTACCTTGCCATGATCGGCATTCCCGGCGCGTTCGTCACCGGCGGCCTGCACCTCGCCGATGTCTCCTGGGGCACCCTCGCCTGGGTGCTGATCTTCGGCATGGCCGGCACCCAGCTCCTCGGCGCCGGCCTCGGCGCCCTGGTCCCCAGCCCGCGCAGCGCCGGCTACGTGTCCCTTCCCCTGCTCGGGCTGACCGCGGTCTCCGGCATCTTCTACCCCGTCACGGCCATGCCCGGCTGGCTCCAGGGCACCGCCCAGGTCTTCCCCGTGTACTGGCTCGGCCTCGGGATGCGGTCCGCGCTGCTGCCCAACAGCGCCGCCAGCGTCGAGATCGCGGCATCATGGCGCACCCCGCAGACCGCCGCCGTCCTCGGCGCCTGGGTCCTCGCCGGCCTCATCATCGCCCCCCTGGTACTCAGGAGAATGGCCCGCCGCGAGTCTGGCTCACGGGTCGCCCAGCGGCGCGAACGGGCACTGCAAAGGACCGGCTGACCCTTTGTCGGAGCAACTCGGTGCAGCCAGGTCGGCTGCGGCTGGCCTGGCTGTCGCGGTCGGCCCGCGCGGGCCGACCAGGCAGCCGCCGTACTGCGGCGTCGGGAACGCAAGCGGGACGGAGCACAGGCCGAGCCAGCAGGCAGCGGCCAGGACGAGGCCGGGATGGACCCGCACGGCGAGCGCGCCGAGCAAGAGCGCCGTGGTGACGTGCCTGTGGGCACAGCTCCAATGGGAGCGTGAAGAGGCCGAGGGGGGTGCGAGACGTCGACACCCTGCGGCACTCAGCGCAGGTTGCCGATCTGAGGGGTCCTGCGGCGGCCAGAGATTCGAGCCACTTGGCTCCCGGAATGGCTCCCAGGTATTTTCGAAGAGTTCGAATTATTTCTCTCACCTGGAGCCCCTTTACGGAATCGAACCGTAGACCTTCTCCTTACCATGGAGACGCTCTGCCGACTGAGCTAAAGGGGCCTGTCTTCACTTGTCTGACCTGCCGGTCTTACCGGCTCTAACCTAGCAGACGCGGCGAGTGCCGTAGCACGTTCCGACGTCGGTGAGCTTACCGCACCCACGGCGCTCCGGCGTCCCGTTGAAGGGCTTCCGGGCGCTGCCCTCACACGCCTTCCGCGGGCAGATCGGTCGACATGAGGGCGGCATACGCCTCGATGGCGAGGTCGGTATCCCGCGCCGCCATGTGCCCGACCAGGAAGGCCAGGGCGTCGCGACTGAGGTCACCCATCATGCCGAGCAGCCCGACCAGCCGCCCGGCGTGCTCCGGGGTCATCTCTTCGGGGGGATTCATGGGGAAAACAGTACCTTTGTTCCCTTTGGTACCGCTGGGAAATGCCGGATTGCCCGGTGCGGGCCACCGCAGGGGATACGGCGGCCCGCACGGGGCGTCCGGTGCCGGCCGCCGCCGGGGGGGTGGCGGCTGGCCGGCCCTGACATCCGGGCGGGCGGCCGCCGGGGTGAATGGCGGCAGGCCCGCACCGGGTCCTGTGCCAGCCGCCGCAGGGGGGAAGCGGCAGCCGCACAGGAGCGGGGTTACCCGGACTCCGGCGACTAGGCGTGGAAGTCCGGGTTGGCGGTGGTGATGTCGTAGTGGCTACCCCAGTACCACTGGGTGGCGCTGGAGCCGGGGACGATGTGGGCCACCCCAGTCGGGTCAGCAATCCAGTACTTGACCTTGGACTGCATCCACGACGGGAGGTGGGCCACGTTTTCCCTGACCTGCTGCCAGTCCGACCTCATCGTGTAGATGATCGCGGTCGAGTCCCTGTGGGTGCTCAGCCGCTGTTGGGCCCATTGGGCGGCCCCTGCCGGGCTGGCGTCGCCGGGCTCGACGTCGAGGACGTTGGCCCCCGGGTCGCTGCCGTTGGTGTCGATCCACAGCAGCGCGCGGTGGCCGGTCACCTGGGACGGCTGCGCGGCGTAGGCGCCAGTGGCGTAGGCCGCGGCCGGCTGGCCAGCCGGGAGGGAGCCCGGCTCGACCGAGTCGTACATGGTGTACGGCCTGGCCGCCGCAGCCCTGGCCGCCGCCACCTTGGCCGCCGCCGCACGGGCGGCGGCTGCCTGCGCGGCGGCCGTCGCCTTAGCCGCTGCCGCCCGGGAAGCCGCCGCCCGGGAAGCCGCCGCCCGGGAAGCGGCCGCCTTTCCCGCGGCGACCTGGGCCGCCTTGGTGGCAGCGGTCGTGGTGGCCTGCTTCGGAGCGGCCGGGCGGGCGGCGCGCTGGCTCAGGGCGGTCCAGGTCAGGTGGGAGCCGGCCCCGGCCGAGTGCAGGGCGTCGAGCTCGTTGGTGCCCTTGGAAGCAGTGGTCGCGTTGTAGGGGAACGCGGCCGGGTGACCCGTCGCGACCTGCGAGTCGCCCTGGACGGTAGCGGCGACGTTGCCGAGCGCCTGCGACCAGGGGGCCGCGCCGACGGCGAAGCCGGACGCACTGAGCACTCCGACGGCGGCGGCCGAGGCCGCGACCAGCGACATGCGCGTGTGCTTGCTGGCGATGCCCTCCGCCGTGCGGACAATGCCCTCGGCGAGGCCCTCGGCAGAACGGGAGAGCGAAGCAGCCGCTGTGCGTGAGTTTGCTGCTGCGTGAGCGAGGGTAAATGTGGACATGCGTGACTGTGAACGGTGCTTCAAGAGATAGCCCTTGGGGTGGCGCCTCTAGTGGGGTAGGCGCACTGCTTTCACCCGTCACACTGCCCGCCGGTGCGACGCACCGTAGCGACGGCAGGGGCATGGACGTTGACGCGGGTCAGGGCGACTTGTTGCGGGGGGGCAACCATCACACGCCTGGGGTGCTAACTGATCAGTAGTAAACACCAGATCGCGCAGGCCCATACCAACTTCGCGGAAAGTTACCCCGTGAGCTAGGTCACGTTGAGTAACCATCTCTCGCGTGCGCCGCCTGCATGTCCGTGCCGGCCCGGCTTTCCGGGGCCCCACCCCCGGATGATCCTGCGCGAAATTTTTCCGCCCCGACCGGAACACGGCCGCACAGGTAATACGCTCCGCACATGGAGCGTCACAAGTAAACGCTAGCTGACACTCTCAGTATTCGCAAGCTCACTCCGTGATGTTCACGGTCAACCGGGTAGGACAGCCTTGGCGCCCCGGGCCGGTTCGTGGTTTGAGCGCGGACCGAGCGGAACAAGCAATCCAGCGCCCGGTGACCACCGAATAGCAGTCAATCGGCCCGGACGGTAAACCAATAGCACTATTAGGGCGTTCTCATGCGTTTGGCGCAGGTCCGACCCGCGACAGCCGCCCTGATGACAGGGGGTGTGCTCGTCGCGGCGGCAGCATCGGGGTTCAGCTTCGCCGCGGCCCCGGGCACCGCGGCGGCGGCGAGCCTGACGGCCGCGGTCAGCGCCCGGTCCTGCGAGCCGCTCAGCCTGCCGTCAGGCAGGCCGAGCCCGTCCCCGACCAGCGCCAGCGGGGCCGGGACGTCATCGCCGACCACATCCGCGAGCAGCACCCCGTCCGCGACGGCGGCCCCGGGCAGCCCGTCGGCCACCCCGTCGGCCGACCCACCCGCCAGCCCCAGTACCTCGCCCTCGGCCAGTCCTACCGGGTCACCGAGCGCGACGCGATCCCTGGGCGCCTCGGGATCCCCTGGCAAGCCGTCGGCTTCGGGCAGCCCGGCGCCAACCCGGTCGCCCGGCAAGGCGCCCCCCCGTAAGCACAAGCACAAGCACGAGCACGGGGGCAAGCACAAGCCGCGCCCGGAGGACCGGAAGAAGCAGCTAAGGCGGCAAACCGGGGCCAGGACACTGGCGCAGACCACCGTTGTCAGCCTCTGCCTGGAAGTGACCCCGGTGGAGGCGAGCAGCAAGCGCGGCTCCGCCGTGAAGTGGACGGTGGGAGTCTGGGCGATCGGCGGACGCGTGCCCGACGCCGTCATCAGGCTGCGGTCGGTCCCGGCCAGCGCGGGCAGCCCCCGGTTCAGCTTCGGCTGCGGCAACGACGGCACGTCGTCGTGCGCCCTGGGGACGGTCGACCCGTCCTCCGCCCCGCGGCAGCTGCAGGCACTGGTGACCGTGCCCGCCAAGGCCAGCACGGTCACGTCGGTCAGCCTGACCGTCACCGGCAGCGCCGACCGCCTGATCCAGGCCCCGGCCGCCGCGGCCGTCGTCACCATCACCCCGCCCCCGGCCAGCCACCCGTCCCCGACCCGGACCCTCGAGCCAGGCAAGACCAGCTCCCCGACGCAGAGCGGCGGCTCAGGATCCGGCCAGGGCGGATCTGGCGGCTCGGGCTCCGGTCGAGGCAGCTCGGGCGGGTCCGGAACTGGCCCGGGCGGCTCCAGCGGCTCCAGCGGCTCCGGCAACTCCGGCGCTGGCTCTGGGCAGCTAGGGTCGGGCGGCTCCGGCAACTCCGGCGGTTCCGGCACGGAAGGCTCGGACCAAGGCGGATCCGGCTCCGGCGGCTCCAATCCGGAGCGGTCACTGGGGGGTGGTGCCGGTCTAAGCGGCTCGCAGGGCCAGGGGCTGGCGCAGGGACTGGAACCCGGCGCCGGCGCGACTGACGCACCGGTTAGCACCCCGCTGCCCGCAGGCACGCTGCCAGAGCTGCCGGCCGCGAGCGCGAGTCCCAGCGGCAACGCAGCTAGCCTGTTCCCCACCCTTCACCCACAGCCGACGCCGAGCGCCCCGAAGGCAAAGGCCCGCCCGGTCGCGAACACGTCAGCACTACCCGGGGGCGCGCCAGTCGTCGGGGCTCAGCTGGCCGGCCTGGCCGCGCTGGCCCTGGCCTTCGTGCTGGCAGTGACCCGCCTGTCGGTCCGCCGCCGCTCCGCCCCGGTCAAGCCGGCGGCCGACGCGACCGCGACGGGGGAGACGCCAGACAACGGCACGCCCGCAGATCCACCTTCCGGCCAGGCCAGCTAACCCGGCCCGGGCGGTAAGCGCCCGTGGAATCCGGCGGAGCAGGCGCGCTACTTCTGCCGCAGTTCCAGGCTCGGCCGGGCCGCGTCCATGGTGGCGGCGAGCTTCCCGGTCGTCATCGTCGGCGATACCACGGTGCCGAAGGTGTCGTTGTCGAACCACACGCACATGGCCGCGCTCTGGTTGTTGAGCGAGGTCGTGGTGCAGGCTGCCTCGCCGCCGAGCGATCCGGGAGATACCGCCGTGGCACCCTTGTAGGTCTGCTCGAAGTTCGCCACGGAGGCAGCCGGATCAGCTCCGGCCAGTTTGCCGCCGACGAACATGAAGATCTGCGCGTCGCCGCCAGAGCTGGCGGAAATCATGCCCTGCTGGTAGACGGCCGACACGACGTCGCTGGCCTGGTTCGAGCTGGCCTGGACGACCTGCTCCGCCTCGGTCTTGACCTGCAGCTGCTTCTCCAGGTTGGCCGACCGGGTGTAGCCGTCCGCCGACTGCGGGGCGACCACCTGGTGGGTGGGACCGCTGGGGCCGGAGAACACGTACTTCATGAGCACGCCGCCGATGGCGCCCGCCGCGACCACGGCGATGGCCCCGAGGGCCATCCACTGCCGCCGGTCGCCGCTGCGGCCGCGGCGGCGGCCGGCCGGGCGCCGGGCGCCGGTGTCCTGCTGCGGCCGGTCGAACGTGCGGGTGAACGCGGACGGGACCGGCTCGTCGGCTAGGTCAAGGTCCCCGATGTAGTCCAGCGACGTGTCCTGGGCCCAGCCCGCTGACCGGGTGGCCGGCGAGGCCAGCACGGCAGTACCCACCCGCCGGATGCCACCGCCGGGGGTCAGCGCGCTCAGGTTGTCGAGCCGGGTCTCGTCGGCCACGAGGTCGAACCGGGTGTGCTCGGTCAGCGCCGTGAGGTCCGCGCGGGTCTCCGGCGAGCGCTGGGCGCGGCGCCGGAAGCCACCCGAGGGAGAGTCCGAACGGGGGCGGCTGTCACCGGAACGGTCATTCCCGTACCCGGCCTCGCGGCGCACGTCGTCGCCCGCCCGCCAGAGGTTGTCGAGCTGGGTCCCGTCGAAGGGGGGGACGTCGAAGCGGGGCCCATCGAAGCGGGCCTCATCGAATCCGGGGCCGGCGTACCCGGCCGGGCCGGGATACCGCCCGTCGTCGTAACGCGGGTCGTCGTAGGAGAGACGCCCGTAGCTCGGCTCGTCGTAGCCGATCGCCTCGAAGTCGTCGGTGCCGATGATGCCGGACAGGTCGTAGCCGGGGCCGTTGATGCCCGGCATCGAGTACTCGGAGCCGTTGTACGAATCGGCGTCGAACGCGGGCGGCTGGTACCGGACCGAGCCGTCGTCTGGGCTCTGGTAACCGCCGCGTCCGTAGTCACCGGACGGCTGGTAGTAGCCGTCCGTCTGGTGCGGCCGCTCGTCGCCGTCGTAACGCAGCGGCTGCTCATAGTCCCACGGCTGGCTGTACAGGTCCGGGCCGCGCGAGCTGTCAGTCACGGCGGGCGGGTAGGCGATCTCGATCTGCCCGGCGCCGGTGTAGCTCGACCCCGCGTAGCCGGCGTGGCCGTAGCCGTCCAGGCCCGCGCCGGTCTGCTGATAGCCGGTCTCGTAGCCCGGGTCGACCGGGCTGGAAAGCGGATAGCGCGGGTGCCCCTGGTCCGGCTCGATGAAGCCGCGTACCGTCCGCGTCCCGGCGATCCCCGCGTCCTGCGCGGACGGCCCCTGGTACCCCGGGTCGCGGTAACCGTCATCGCCGTAGCCCGCCGCGTTGAAGGCGGCATACGGGTGAGCGCCCTGATTGCTGGCCGGGAGCTGAGGGGACTGCGTCGCCTCGTAGCGGTAGCCGCTGTCGCTGAACCCTGGAGCGGAGTACCCGGTCGGCCACGAATCCTCAGGCCCGAACGGCACGATCCCCTGGTCGGCCGGAGTCATCTCCTGCCCGTCCCCGGTATGCGGCCATTCGTTCCTCATATGGCGGTCACCTCGTGTTGTCTGTGGTACCTAGAGTTCGCCAAGATCACAACATCATCTCGGCAAATGCCTACGTTCGCTACCGGAACGGGCATATCGGCGGAAGTGGCTGCGCCAGATTCCGGCAGAACGACCCACAACCAGACATTTGCCCGCCGTTACCGGCCCGTGTCCAAACCAACGTAGCGCCTGGGCCAGCCGGAGGAGGGTAGTTCGCGAGCGACACGCCCTGCGTAATTGCTTCCATAAGCGGCAAATCCGGCCGTACCACTTTCCCTCCGGGGGCCTGGGAAACACTCCTTCCTCATCCGGCGCGAAGTGGGGCGGGCGTGGCGGCTGTGAAGGAAGTGGCGGCCGTCGGGGTGACGGCGTGCTGCCGTCCCGGGGGTTAGTAGGCCCGGCCGAAGATGACCCGCTTGCCATAGGCCGCGGGAAGGTCACAGCGGACACAGCGGCCCTCTTCGTGTGGGCCCTCGGCCGGGATGACCCGCGCCGTGGCCGAGGTAGCGGCCTTGATCTCGTCCTCGCACTCGGTCAGGCCGCAGTGGAACGCCAGCGCCCAGCCGGTCTTGACCGCCTCGGTGAACTCCTCCCAGTCGTTCACGACGGCGGTGTGCGAGTCACGGAACTCGGTCGCCCGGGCGAGCAGGAGGGCCTGGAAGGCGGTCAGCTCGTCCGCCAGCAGGGCGGGGGCGGCCTCCAGGGGGATCGCGGACTTCCCGGTGCCGAGGCGGGTCGACATCAGCGCGGTCCCGGCGGCCAGGTCGCGGGGGCCGAGCTCGAGCCGGACGGGCACACCGCGCATTTCCCAGTCGTTGAACTTGAACCCGGGAGAAAACTGCGTCCGGGTGTCCACGTGGGCCCGGAGGCCAGCCCGGGTGAGCCGCGCGGCCAGCTCCCGGGCGGGCGGCAGGACCTGTTCCGCCTGGTCGCCGCGGCCGATCGGGACGATCACGACCTGGTGCGGCGCGACCAGCGGGGGCAGCACGAGCCCCTTGTCGTCGCCGTGGGTCATGATCACCCCGCCCACCATGCGGGTACTCATCCCCCAGGACGTGGTGTGGCAGAACTGCTGCGCGCCGGTCTCGTCGGTGTACTGGATGCCGAACGCCCGCGCGAAGTTGGTGCCCAGGTAGTGCGACGTGCCGGACTGCAAGGCGCGTCCGTCGCGCATCATCCCCTCGACGGTGTAGGTCCGGACCGCGCCGGGGAAGCGCTCGCCCGCCGTCTTCTCGCCGTCGACCACCGGAATGGCGGCCACGTCGCGGGCGACCCGCTTGTAAGTGTCGAGCGACAGCAGCGTCTCCGCCATCGCGTCGGCCTCGTCGGCGTGGGCGGTATGCCCCTCCTGCCACAGGAACTCGGTGGTCCGCAGGAACATCCGCGGCCGCATCTCCCAGCGGACCACGTTGGCCCACTGATTCAGCAGCATCGGCAGGTCCCGGTGCGAGCTGATCCAGCGGGCCATCATCTCACCGATGACGGTCTCCGAGGTCGGCCGGACGATCAGCGGCTCTTCCAGCTCTTTGCCGCCCGCGTGGGTGACCACGGCCAGCTCGGGCGCGAACCCCTCCACGTGCTCGGCTTCGCGCTTGAGGTAGCTCTCCGGGATCAGCAGCGGGAAGTAGGCGTTGACATGGCCGGTCTCCTTGATCCGCCGGTCCAGGTCGGCCTGCAGCAGCTCCCAGATCCGGTACCCGTAGGGACGGATCACCATCGTCCCGCGCACCGGCCCCCGGTCCACCAGCTCGGCCTTCACGACCAGCTCGTTGTACCAGGCAGAGAAATCCTCGCTCTGCGGGGTCACCCCGCGTTCATCGCGCGCCACGTTCCGAGGCTATGACATGCCGTGAGCCCGTACCGAACCGTTTTCCGGCCGCTATTTGCCAGTGTAAGTTTTTTGCGCAATCCTTACGGGTCGTGTTTACCGCGCGTGGTCCGCTTCCTACTCGCCGGATGGCCGCGCACTGGGTAGTGATCGCGGCCGCCGCGCTGACCACGCTCGTCGCCGCGGCGGTGGCGGCGGCCCTGGGCGCCTTCGCCGGCCAAGCGCTCCCCCAGGCCGTCCGGCACGACCTGGCGGCCGCGCCCGGCACCGCCTTGATCGCGACCGGGTCGTTCTCCGGGACCAACGTGTCGGCAACCACGGATGCGCTGCGGTCGGCGGTCAGCTCGGCCCTGCCCGGGGTGCCGGCCGACTTCTGGAACGGGATCTGGTCCGACCCGCTCGGCCTGGTGCCGGGGGCGCTGCCCGCCCGGCCGCCCGGCGACAAAGGGAACACGCCGGTGCTGGAGGCCGCGTCGCTCGACGGCATCACGGCGCACGCCGTGCTGGTGTCCGGTGGCTGGCCCGGGGCGTCCCCGCAGGCGGCGGGCACGCCCATTCCGGCGGCGCTGCCCGCCACCACGGCCAGCCTGCTCAAGCTGCAGCCAGGCGACCTGCTCAAGGTGCGTGACCGGTCGTCCAACGCGGTGGTGACGTTCAGGCTCACCGGCCTGTTCGCGCAACGCCAGCTGTCCGGTCCGGCCGCCTCCTACTGGCAACTGAACAGCGTGCCCGCCAGTGGCGCGAGCACCGCGGGCGGCTTCACCACCTTCGGACCGCTGGTGGTGGCGCAGTCGGCGTTCTCCCCTCAGCTCGCCGCCTCCCCCGCGTCGAGCGGCCTGCTGTCCGCGGCCACCGGGACCTGGGTGGCCCAGCCCGACATGACCCGCTTCCCGGATTCCGGCCTGGCGGCCGTCTCCGCCCGGGTAAGCGCGCTGCCGGCCGAGGCCGCCAGCTCCGGTGCGCTGGGCTCGGTCCAGATCGTCACCAGCCTGCCGACCGTGCTGGCCGATACCGACGCCAACCTCGCGGTGGCCCGGTCGCTGCTGGCGATCAGCGCCCTGCAGCTCGTGGTGCTGGCGACGGCAGCCCTGATCGCAGTGGCCCGGCTGCTGGCGGCCCAGCGCGAGGGCGAGACGGCGCTGCTGACCGCCCGCGGGGCGACCAGATGGCAGCTCTCCCGGCTGACCGCGGCCGAGGTGATCCCGCTGGCCGTGGTCACGGCCCTGGCCGGCGGCGCGGGCGGGGTCTGGCTGGCCCGGCTCCTGGCCCGCACGCTCGACGGGGGCGCCGTCAACGGGGTCAGCGCCACCGCGGCCGGCACCTGGCTCGACGCCCTGGCGGCTGCGGCCGTCATCGCCGTGGTCGCCATCGGCGCGATGTTGTTCCCGGTCCTGCGCGGGCCGGGCGCGACCGAAGCGCGCGTCCGCCGCGGCCGCCAGGCGGCGGTGGCCGGGGCGACCCGGGCCGGCCTCGACCTGGCGGTCATCGCGCTGGCGGTCCTGGCGGGCTGGCAGCTGCGGCGCTACTCCGCCGTCACCACGTCGGCCGGCAGCGGGACACCGTCGGTTGACCCGGTCCTCGTGCTGGCGCCCGCGCTGGCCCTGGCCGGGGGCACAATCGCGACGCTGCGGCTGCTGCCCGCGGGGGCCCGCGCCACCGACCGGCTGGCGGCCCGGGGCCGCGGCCTCATCGGGGCACTGGCAGGCTGGCAGTTCAGCCGCCAGCCGCTGCGCCAGGGGGGCGCCGCACTGCTGCTGATCATGGCGGTCGGCACCGGCACGCTGGCCCTCGCGCAGCACGCCAGCTGGTCCCGCTCGGCGGCCGACCAGGCGGCCTTCGCCACCGGGGGCGACGTCCAGGTTGGACTGGCTACCCCGCTCGCCGTGGGCTCCGGCGCGAAGGTCAGCGGGGCGCCGGGGGTGCGCGCGGCCATGGCGGCCGCCCCGGTCCAGGCGACGCCGGCCAACGTGCTGGCGATCAACGCGGCCCAGGCCGAGCCGGTGGTGCGCCTGCGCGCAGATGAATCCCCGCTGCCCGCCAGCGCGCTCTTCACGGCGATCACCCCCAGGGCCGCCGCCGGCGCCGCCATCCCCGGACGGCCGCGTGCGGTCACGTTCACGGCCACGCTCAGCCGCGCGAATCTGGGCCCGGTCACCGCGGTGCTCACGGTGACCGACGCCAACGGGGCCGCCTACCAGCTGCCGGCCACCGCCCCGCTGCCTGCCGACGGCCGGCCGCACGTGCTGACCGCCCCGCTCGGCGGCAGTGACGTCGCCTACCCGCTCCGGCTGATTCAGGTCGTGCTGAGCTACACGATGCCGGAGACGTCCAGGGCCAGCATGCCCGCCACGCTTACCGTCGCGGGCGCGTCGGCCGCCAGCTTCACCGCCAGCGCAAGTTCAAGCCAACTCGACAACCAGGAAGCCGGGCCGCCCAGTCCCAGCCCCTCGCGGGACCCGCAGGCGAATGGCTGGCAGGCCGCCCCCGGTGGCGCCGCGCTGTCCTTCGACCCTGGCTACGGCGTCATCTACGACCCGCTGGGCAACTCATACATCCCGGCGCCGGCCGGCGGCGAGGTCACCCTGACCGCCGCGGGCGCCACCCCGGCGGCGATCCCGGGGATCGCGACGCGGGCGTTCGTCGAGGCGAACAAGAGCAGCGTGGCCGACGTCGTCCTCACGACGGTCAACGGCGTGAACGTCCCGGTCCGCATCGTCGCGGTGGCCAGTTCGTTCCCGGCCGTAAGCGGCAGCGCCCTCATCGTGGACCTGCCGGCTGTCCAGGCCTACCTGGTGGGGAAGGGGGCCACCCCGCTGATGGTCGACCAGTGGTGGCTGGCCACCGGCGGCGCGGCGGTGCCACCCGCGCTGGCCGCGTCGCTGCCGCCGGGAGCGGCGGTGACCAGCAGGGTCGCGCTGACCGCGGCCATCAGGTCCGATCCCCTGTCGGCGGCGCCGCAGCAGGCGCTGCTGGCGATGGCGGTGGCCGCCGCACTGCTGGCGATCACCGGCTTCTGGGTCTCGATAGCGGCCGACGTGCGCCAGCGCCGGGCCGAGAACGCGCTGCTGGCCGCGCTGGGCGTGACCCAGCGGTCCGCCGCCGCGCGCCTGTTCCTGGAGAAGCTGCTCCTCTCGGTGCCGTCGGCGGCGCTCGGGCTGGTACTCGGCACCGTCGTGGCCCGGCTGCTCGTGCCTGCCGTCACCCTGACCGCGACGGCGCAGGCCCCGGTCCCGCCCCCGGATACGCTGTTCGACCTGCAGCAGACGCTGCCGCTGGCGGCGGTGGTGGCGATCGTGCCCGCGCTGGCGGCCGCGCTGGTCGTCTTCCGCCGTCCCGACCCGGCGGCCGAGCTGCGTGCGGCGGAGGCGGCGTGAGGACCGGCGACATGCGCACGGGCGACGCGGGCACCGGGACCGCCCGCGCAGCGGCACCAGGCCAGCCGCGCGGGCGCCGGAACTGGCGCCCGCCCCGCGGCATCACCGTCTGGCTGGCGCTGCTGACCCTGCTGGTGGTGTTCGCCGCCACCGCCGGAGTCAGGGAAGCCCTCACCACCAGGACCCAGGCGCTGCGCCAGACGATCGCCGCCACGCCCCTGCTTTCGTCCACGATCCAGGTCGCCAGCGGGTGGCAGTCCGTCGTCAGCGCGCTGCCGCCGCAGCAGCAGGGCAACCTGTCGCCGGCCACGGCGGGCGAGATCGGCACCGGACTGCGCCGCGACCTTAACCAGGGGGTGGTGCGCCTCGCCCCCCCGGCGGCCGACTGGGTGGCGCTGACGTCCCGGCTGAACGCGCTGTCATCGGCGCCCCCCGGGGTCGGCGGCACCACCACGGAAGTCGAGGTCGCCTGCCGGCAGCCGCTGCGTCAGCACGTCCGGCTGCTGTCGGGAGCGTTCCCGGCCACCCCGGTGGCTAAGTCGGGCGCCGCCCAGCTGGCCGGCGGCGGCGGCTTCTACCCGCTGATCCAGGTGCTGGTCACCCAGCAGACGGCGGCCCGGTTCGGGCTCAAGGCCGGATCGATGATGCAGACAGCCGGGCCCGACCTGGTGCAGACCGGGCAGCCGTCCACGATCACCTTCAAGGTGAGCGGGATCGTGGCGGCCCAGGACCCGGACTCGGCCTTCTGGACTTCCGACCCGGCGGCGGTGTTTCCCAGCCTCCAGTACCCCCGCGTCGGCCCGCCGTACTGGGTCGGCGGGGTCCTCGTCATGCCCGGCGCGAGCGAGGCGGTGCAGGCCGACTTCGGCGCCGCCGGGATCAACGTGCAGTGGATGTTCCCGCTGGCGCTGAACCAGGTCACCGGCGGCCAGGCGCAGCCGCTGAGTGACGCGCTGACCGGCCTCAGCAGCCAGGAGCTGGCGCTGCCGGGCGACCTCGGCCCGGTCTCGGCGGTGCTCACCGCCTCCACTGGCCTGGTCAGCCAGCTGGCCCCGTTCATCACGGCGGCGCAGTCGGCTGACGTGCTGCTGTGGCTGCTGTACGCGAGCCTGACCGTGGCCGCCCTGGTGGTCCTGCTGCTCACCGCGCGCATGGTCGTGCTGCGGCGGTCGGCCGAGCTGACGCTGATCCGGGCGCGGGGCGCGTCGCTGCGGCGGTTGTCCGGCACCGTCGCGGGTGAAGCCGCCCTGCTGTGCGTGCCCGCGCTGGCCGCGGGGGTGGCGCTCGGCGTTGCGGTGGTGCCGTCCGCGGGCGGCCTGCAGCCCGATGGAGCGAGCGGGACCTGGTGGCTGCCGGTCGCGGCGGTGCTGGTGGTCGTGGTGGCCGGGCCCGCCCTGCTGACGGCTGGGCGGTACCGGCTGCGCTCGGCCGCCCGCGACCGGGCAGCCCGCGACCGGCGCGCGGGCGGGCCACGGTCACGGGCGCGGGCCCGGGCAGTGCTGGAAGTCTTCCTGATCCTGGGGTCTGCCGGCGGCATCTTCATCTTCCGCCAGCAGGGCCTGCAACCGGGCGCGGGCGTGAACCTCTACACCAGCGCCGCCCCGGTCCTGGTCGCGATCCCGGCCGTCATCATCGTGACCCGGCTGTACCCCCTGGTGCTGCGCTGGCTGCTGCGGGCGGCGGCCAGGACTGCGGGCGCGCCCGCCTTCCTCGGGCTGGCCCGGGCGGCGCGCAGCACGCTGACCCCCGCCCTGCCCGCGTTCGCCCTGGTGCTGGCGCTCACAGTGGCCGCGTTCGCCGGCATGGTGCGCGACGCGGTAATCAACGGCCAGGTCGCCGCCTCGTGGAGCACCCTCGGGGCGGACGCTGTGATCACCCCGTCGCCGGCTGCGCCGGACTTCACCATCCCCGCCGCCGCGGCCAGCGCGATCGCCCGGGTTCCCGGGGTGGACCACGCGGCCCAGGTCTACCAGGCCAACTGGTTCACCGCCGGACGGCACCCAGGTCACCGGGGTAGCGGTCGACCCGGCCGGCTACGCGGCCCTGGTCGCCGCGACCGAGGGGTACCCGGCGGTGCCGGCCGGGCTGCTCACGACGGCCGTCGCCGGAGCGGCGCAGCCGGTCCTGGCCTCGCCGTCGGCCGCGGCGGCACTCGGCCGCGGTACCGTCGCGCTGAGCACGACCGGGCAGATCAGCCCGCTCCGGGTCCAGGTGGCCGGCACGCTCGCGAGCACGCCCGCAGTGCCGCAGGCTCCAGCGGTGACGATTACCCCCACGCTGGCCGGCAGTGCCGCCTTCATCGTCATGCCGCTGGCGGCGCTGCGCTCCTCGGCCACGCCGGCCGTCCCCGTGCTGGCCAACCACCTCCTGCTGACCGGACCGGGAATCGGTCACAGGCAGCTGACCGCGCTGGTGCGCCAGGACCTTCCGGGCGGCGCGGTGACCTTCCGGTCAGACGTGCTGGCCGGGCTGAGCGGGGCGCCGCTGCAGCACGGGGCGATGACGGTGATCACGCTGTCGATCGTCGCCGCCGCGGCCCTCGGGCTCGCGGTGATGCTGCTCGAGCTGGCGCTGGGGGCGGCCGAGCGCGACGCCACCCTCGCCCGGCTGGCCACCATGGGCCTCGGCCCGGGGCAGCGCGTCCGCGTGGTGGCGCTCGAGCTGCTGCCGGCCGTGATCGCGGCGGCGCTGGCGGCCTGGGCCTGTGCCCTGGTGCTGCCGCCGGTCGTGCGGCCGGTGATCAACCTGTCGGTGTTCACCGGCTCGAGCGCGGCGGTGCCGCTGGTGCCGGACGTCGCCGCGGTCGCGCTGCCGCTGGCTGGGCTCCTGGTGCTGGCGGCGCTGGCGCTTGGTACAGAGATCTGGGCTGGGCAGCGGCGCGGCGTCGCCTCATCCTTGCGGGTTGGCGAGTGAACGGGAAGTCGAGATGACAGCAGGCGACTCAGGGACGACCGGCGGCGCAGGAACGGTGGGCGCGCTCGCCGCGGAGGCCACCCCGGACCACGACGACTACGGGGCCGGCGCGCTGATCGTGTGCGACCGGCTGGTCCGCATCTACACCGCCGAGGGCATCGAGGTGCAGGCCTTGCAGGGCCTTGACCTGGTCATCGGGCGGGGCGAGCTGACCGCGCTGGTGGGCGCGTCCGGCAGCGGCAAATCCACCCTGATGAACATCCTGGCCGGGCTGGACACCCCGACCGCGGGCTCGGTGCGGGTGGCCGGGCAAGACCTGGCGTCCATGTCGGCCAGGCAGCGGCTCGGCTACCGGCGCTCCGTGGTCGGCTTCATCTGGCAGCAGACGGCCCGCAACCTGCTCCCCTACCTGACCGCGAGCCAGAACATCGAGCTGCCGCTGCGGCTCGCGGGGACCCGCGGCCAGACGGGGCGGCGGCGGGCGGGCGACCTGCTGGACACGCTCGGCGTCGCGCACTGCGCCGGGCGGCGGCCGGACCAGATGTCCGGCGGCGAGCAGCAGCGGGTGGCGATCGCGGTCGCGCTGGCTAACTCGCCCGCGGTGCTGCTGGCCGACGAGCCGACCGGCGAACTCGACAGCGCCACCGCCGCCTCGGTCTTCGGGGCCCTGCAGACGGCCAACAGCGAACTGGGGGCGACGGTACTGGTGGTGACGCATGACCCGGCGGTGTCATCGATGGTGCGGCGGACCATCGCGATCAGGGACGGGCGGACGGCGACGGAGACCTTGCGGGCGGACGCGGAGGACGGGTCGGGGGCGCTCGGCCACGCGGTCGAGTACGCGGTCCTCGACCGGGCCGGGCGGCTGCAGCTGCCGCGGGACATGACCGAGGCCCTCGGGCTGCGCGACCGGGTCCGGCTGGAGCGGGAGCCCGACCACATCGGGGTCTGGCCCGACACGGGGCCGGACAACGCGAGCCGCCCCCCGGCCCCGGGAACGGGCGGCGAGACGCACGGGGGCGAGCCCGGGCAGCCGGCGCCGGACGGGACGGGGGAAACCGCGTGAGCATGGTGGACGTGCGCGACGTGACCCGCACCTACGGCAGCGGCCCGGCCGCGACGGCGGCGCTGCGCGGGGTGACGTTCTCGATCCCCGAGGGCCGCCTGGTGGCGCTGCGCGGCCGGTCCGGATCCGGCAAGACGACCCTGCTCAACGTCGTCGGCGGGCTCGACTCCCCGGACGGCGGCAGCGTGCGGGTGGCGGGCCAGGACGTGACGTCGATGGGCGAGCGGGACCGGATGCGGCTGCGGCGCCAGACGGTGGCCTACATCTTCCAGTCGTTCGGGCTGCTGCCGGTGCTGTCGGCGGCCGAGAACGTTGGCGTGCCGCTGCGCATCGCCGGCGTCGCCCCGCGCGAGCGGGAGGAGCGGGTCGCGCTCATGCTCTCCATCGTCGGCCTGGCCGGCCATTCCCGCCAGCGCCCGGGTGAGCTGTCCGGCGGCCAGCAGCAGCGGGTCGCCATCGCCCGCGCGCTCGCCCGCCGCCCGGCCCTGCTGCTGGCGGACGAGCCGACGGGCCAGCTCGACGCCGAGACCGGCAAGCAGATCATGCGGCTGCTGCGGACGGTGGTCCGCTCCGAGGGCGTCACCGCGCTGGTGGCGACGCACGACCCGTCGCTCATCGAGCTGGCCGACGAGGTGCTGACCCTGCAAGACGGCACGATCACGGCCGGCTGGAGCCAGGCGGCCGCGGGCCCGTTAGGCGACGACGGTGCCGCTGGTGGCGGTGAGGCTGGCATACAACTCGGTGAGCTGCTTGGTGACCGGGCCGGCGGAGCCGTCACCGATCGTCCGGCCGTCGACCGCGACGACCGGGGCGAGCCCGCCCATCGTGCCGGTGCAGAACGCCTCGGCCGCGTTGTAGAGCTGAGGCAGGGTGTAGTCGCCCTCGGCCCAGGCGATCCCGGCCGTCTCCGCCAGCCCCAGGACCGTCGCCCGGGTGATTCCCTCAGGGCAGGCGACCGTGGTCGGCGTGACCAGCACCGCGTGGCCGGACACGGGGCCGGGCGCGACCCAGAACAGGTGGGTCGCGTTGGTCTCGGCGATGAAGCCCCGGTGGTCGAGCATCACCGCGTCGTCCGCGCCCGCCACGTTGGCCTCGATCTTGGCCATGATCGAGGTCAGCAGGTTGTTGTGGTGGATCTTGGGGTCGAGTCGAGTCCGGTGCGTGCCGCCGTACGCTGGAGGTGATCAGCCGGATGCCGCCCGCGTCGTAGACCGGGTCCTTGAACTCGGCCACGACGATCAGCGTGGGCCCGGCCACGTTCAGCCGCGGGTCCATGCCCGAGGTGAGCTTGACCCCGCGGGTCAGGGTCAGCCGGATGTGCACGCCGGTGCGCATCGCGTTGGCCGCCAGCGTCGCTCTGATCTCGGCCGTGATCGCCTCGTCGGACGGGACCGCGTCGAAGCCCAGGGCGTGGGCCGACCGGCGCAGCCGGGCCAGGTGCTCGCCGAGGGCGAAGATGCGGCCATCCGTCAGCCGCAGGCCCTCCCACACCGCGTCCCCGCCCTGGACCACGGAGTCGAACGGGGACACCCCGGCCTCGTCGCGGTGAGAGAGGCGCCCGCCGATGCTGACGATCAGGTCCCGGTTGCGCTCATCGAACTTCTGCAGCATGAACCCTGTATCCGTCGTTCGGATATTTTCTCCGCAGCCGCTCGTAGTAGGGCAGGCACTGCCCGAGCAGCGGCTCCAGGGCTGGGTCGAGCACGGGCGGCGGCCCCGGCGGCCGCGGCGCGAACCCGGTCGACCGCCAGACGCTGTCGTACCAGTGCGGCGCCCAGACGCCGTCGGAGTCACGCGGCCCGGCGGGCCACGACAGCATCGCGTCAGAGAACGGCACGCCGAGGGCCGCGCACAGCGCCCGCAGGGCGTCGGCCGGGGCCGCCAGCACGTCGGCCGAGTCGATGACCGGGCCGCCGAACTGCTCGAACAGCTCCACCTGCTGGCGCAGGCCCAGGTCGGCCAGGGTCGGCGCGGAGCGGACACGGGCGTAGGAGGCCAGCAGCGAGCGCGGGTCCCGGATGAGGAACGCGTGCCGGAACGGGGCGAAGGCGCCCAGGTCGACGTCGGGCAGGACGTGGTGCGTCATGTGCTTGGCGTAGCCGATAGTGACGCCGGGCGGCAGCGGGTCGCCCGCCAGCGCCGCCAGCACCGCGGGCCAGGAGGTGGGCTGGCTGGCGATCACCTCGTCCCGGCCGGGGTGGTCGAGGCCGGTCGCCGCCAGGTAGTACGCGTACAGCGGCTCGTCGGCGACCACCGTGTCGGGCCGGTTCTCCCACGCGCGCATCATCGCGGTGGACACCGTCCGCGGCCCGGACCACATCGCGATGCGGACGTCGCCCGGGTCAGCGGCGTTCAGAAGACCACCACGCTGCGCAGCACGTCACCGCGCTCCATCTTGGCGAACGCCGCCTCGACGTCGCCCAGCCCGACCGTCTCGGACACGAACTTCTCCAGCGGCAGCCGCCCGTCCAGGTGCAGGTCGACCAGCATCGGGAAGTCGCGCGCGGGCAGGCAGTCCCCGTACCAGGAGGACTTGAGCGCCCCGCCCCGGCCGAAGACGTCGAGCAGCGGCAGGTCCAGCTCCATGTCCGGGGTCGGCACGCCGACCAGGACCACCACGCCGGCCAGGTCGCGGGCGTAGAAAGCCTGCTTGTAGGTGTCCGGGCGGCCGATCGCCTCGATCACCACGTCGGCCCCGAACCCGCCGGTCATCTCCCTGATCGCGCCGACCGGGTCGGCCGACCGGGAGTTGACGGTGTGGGTGGCGCCGAACTCGCGGGCCCACTCCAGCTTCCGGTCGTCGATGTCGACCGCGATGATCGTCTTGGCGCCGGCCAGCCGCGCGCCCATCACGGCGGCGTCGCCGACCCCGCCGCAGCCGATCACGGCCACCGTGTCTCCCCGGGTCACGGCGCCGGTGTTGATGGCCGCGCCGATGCCCGCCATCACCCCGCAGCCGAGCAGCCCAGCCGTGGCGGGGGCGATGGCCGGGTTCACCTTCGTGCACTGACCCGCCGCGACCAGCGTCTTCTCGGCGAACGCGCCGATGCCGAGGGCGGGTGACAGGAGGGTGCCGTCGGCGAGGGTCATCTTCTGGGTGGCGTTGTGGGTGGCGAAGCAGTACCAGGGGCGCCCCCGGCGGCAGGCGCGGCACTGGCCGCAGACCGCGCGCCAGTTGAGGATGACGAAGTCGCCGGGGACCACCTCGGTCACGTCGTCCCCGACCGCCTCGACGACGCCGGCCGCCTCGTGCCCGAGCAGGTAGGGGAAGTCGTCGCCGATGCCGCCCGTCTTGTAGTGCAAGTCGGTGTGGCAGACACCGCACGCCTGGACCCGCACGAGCGCCTCACCGGGCCCCGGCTCGGGCACCAGCACCTCGGTTACCTGGGCCGGCTCGCCCTTGCCGGGCGCTACCACGCCCCGCACGCTGATCGCCATTGCGTCGTTCCTTCCCCGTGGTTACCTGGTGACATCATCCCGAACGGGAGCCCGCTCCGCCCCGCCCGCCTACGGCATTGTCCGCTACCGGATTGTCCGCTACCGGGCCGGTCCCCGTACAGCACCGGGCCGTCACGGCGCGGGCGGGCCGGTCAGGCCTGCGGGGGCCGGACCCGGCCGAACACGGCCGGCCGGGCGAGCCGCCCGAGCAGCTGCAGCAACCGCGGGCCGGCCGGGATGGCGGCCAGGGGCGGGTCCCAGTGCAGGAACGCGCACCCGAGGCGGCGGGCGAGCAGGCCGTCGGTCAGCAGCTGATCGCCGATGACAGCGGCGGGGGCGGGCAGCCCCCGGTAAGGCGCCGTCCGCAGCGGCTTGCCGGCCGACACGAGGTAGCGCACCCGGACGCCGGGAACGGCGGGGACGGCTGAGGGGCGGCGGGCCGAGTTGGTCGCGAAGACCACGACCTCGAGGCGGGGAAGCTCGCCGAGCTGGCCGGCGACGGCGGCGATGCCGTCGTCGAGCGCCTGCTGGCTGCTGTCCCACCAGGCGACCAGCGGCTCGATGTCGAAGATCATCGTGCGCAGGGACAGCGCGCGGGCGCGTGCGAGCAGCCCGCCCAGCCCGGTGAGCTGCTCGTAACCGGCGCGCACGCGGCACCTGCGGGGAACTGGGCGCGGCCGCGCCGGCCAGTGGGCGGGTTTCTGCGGCGGCGCGCGGCCGCCGCAGGGACAAGGAGGCCAGGCGCCGCAGGCGCGGCAGGCTGATCACGGCCTTGGGCGTGGGGACGCCGGGGCGGTTGCGCGGTACCCGGACCCGCAGGGCGCCACGCATGATGGAGCACCGGACCGGTACCGCCAGTGACAGCGCCTCACCGTCGACGCCGACCGGGATCCGCTCGGCGTCAGCCGACACCGTCACCTCACCCGCGGTCAGCACCCGCACCCCGGCCGCGTTGCGGCCGCGGAGCAGGCCGACCGCCTGGGCCGCGCTGGCGACGTTGACGGCGACCACGCCGAGCGTGCCCTGGTCGAGGCGGGCGCGGCGCCCCAGGCCCGCGATGTCCCCGGTCTCGTAGGGGTTGCTCGCCACCAGCAGCGCCTGCGGCGCCTCGATCGGGTGGCCGTCAGCGACGGCCGAGAACCGGGTCCCGCGGTGACCCGAGATCAGGTCGGGGAGGGTGTCGAGCGTGGTGCGGAGCTTGTCGTCGCGGTAGGCCGGGGTCTTGACGACCTCGGCGTAAGCGCCGAACGACACGTTGTTGACGAACGTCTGGCCGCCGATGTCGCCCAGGTCGACGCGCAGCTCGACCGCGTCGGTGAGCGCGTCCAGGCAGGCCGCCGGGTCTGCCCGGTCCAGCCCGAGGTCGAGCGCGAAGTGGTTGCGGGTGCCCGCCGTGATCACCAGGAAGGGCAGGCCGTGCTCGGCGGCGACGCCGGCCACCAGCGCCTGGGTGCCGTCTCCGCCGGCTACGCCGAGCAGGTCGGCGCCGTCGGCGACGGCCTGCCGGGCGACCGCGGCCACGTCGACCAGTCCGGGCCCGCTCATCAGGAACACCTCCGCTCCGGCGGCTTCGGCCTTGCGCTGGAGGTCGAAGCGGCCCACCTTCCCGCCGCCGGCCCGGGGGTTCATGATCAGGAAGGGATGCCGGACCGGGGCGGCCGGGAACTCGGGCATCCGCCAGTCCTTTTTCTCCGGGGCCAGCGCCATCCGCGCGCTCACCCCCGCCAGCAGCCACGATACGGCCGCCAGGGCCGCCACCCAGAGCAGGCTGAAGAAGGCGAACACGACCATGACAACGACCGGGGTGAGGGCGAACACGATCAGCGCCGTCCAGCGCAGCACGCCCCGCCGCGACAGCACCACGAACGCGGCGGTCAGGCTGACCGCGGCCGCGGCCAGGCCCACGGCGAACAGCACGACGCTCTTCCATTCCGCGAACGCGACCACCAGCGCCACCGCCAGCAACGCGAGAAGGAAGCTGAGCCGGGCCAGCCAGCGCCGCCGGGGTGTGGCCGGCAGCGGCGGGTCGGCGGGCACCCCGGGCAGGACGGACATGCCCTCCATGGTGACCCGGCGGGGGCCGGGCAGGCTCACCCGTGACGGGTGAGCGTCTCCCCGGGCAATCTCCTAGACCGGCCCGGCCGCGCGGCCACGCCAGGAGACGGCCTGACCGCGGTAGTGCCGCCGGGCCGAGTCGGCTGTCATCGCCGCGTAGAGCAGCGCGACCAGCGGCAGGGCGGGCGCGCGGAGGACCGCCAGCCGGTACAGGCGCAGCATCGGGACGAAGCTGGCGGCCATCAGCGCCCATCCGGCCAGCCCGGACAGGCCGGCGACGGCGGTGGCCGGCCCGGCCTGGCCGGCCGCGACTGCGACCAGGCCGGCCAGCGCCCCGGCCGGCGGCGCCGCGTACAGCACCAGCAGCCCGGCCAGGGTGCCGGCCAGCAGCACCGGAT
This sequence comes from uncultured Actinomycetota bacterium, assembly GCA_963795335.1. Lineage (GTDB taxonomy): Bacteria > Actinomycetota > Actinomycetes > Streptosporangiales > Streptosporangiaceae > Trebonia. The sequence continues at coordinate 259,001 of CAWCHI010000015.1, read as the reverse complement.
TGTGCCGGAGCTGGACGTAGGCCGAACGGGCGATCATGTGCCAGAGGCTGGCCAGGTCGGGGTACGGGCGGGCACTGCGGACGTCGGTGGACAGGCCGAGCCAGGTGCGCTGACCGGACCGCTTGAGCAGGGTGCCCAGGGCCACGTCGTCGATCAGCGCGCCCTTGATCCGCTCGAGGCCGCCCGCCTGCCGCAGGGCGCCTGCCGCGATCAGCATGCAGCCGCCCGCCGCGGCCGCGGTCCGCCGCCGGGGGGCGTTGACCGCGGCGAACGGGTACAGCTGGGCGAAGAAGTAGACGAAGGCGGGCACGATCAGCCGCTCCCAGGCGGTTTCCGCCCGCAGCAGCGCCATCTGCGAGACCAGCGCCCGGTCGTCGGCCTCGGCGCTGCGCACCAGGTCGCGCAGCGCCGACGGGGCCGACCAGATGTCGGCGTCGGTGAACAGCACGTAGCCGGGGGCCGGCCCGGCCGGCTGGCCGCCTGTGGCTTCTTCCGCGGTCGCGGCGGCGAAACCCTGCGCCATCGCCCAGACCTTGCCCGCCCAGCCGTCCGGGCGTGGCTGGCCGCGGACGACCGTCAGGGCCGCGCCGCCGCCGGCCGCCGCCTTCTCCCCCAGTTCGGCCGCGACCAGGCCGGTGCCGTCGTCGCTGTTGTCGTCGACCAGGTAGACCCGGAAGGGGCCGGGGTAGTCCTGCCCGAGCAAAGCCGGCAGCGTGCCCGGCAGCGACTCGGCCTCGTTCCTGGCCGGGACCACGGCGGCGACAGCGGGCCAGGTCACCGGGTCCCGGCGGGCCGGCGGCAGCCGCTGGCTGGTCCGCCAGAAGCCGTCACGGGCCGCCACCAGGTAGACCCAGGCGGCGGCGCTGACGGCGCAGACGATCGCGAGTACGAGCACCAGTGAAGCTTGGCATACCGGACGAGCGGGCCGGGCCGGCCGGTCAGCCGCGCCCGCCCAGGTAGCCCGCCAGGTGGGCGGTCACCGCGCGCGCGTCGTCCTCGATGCCGCAGATGAAGGTGGACTTGCGGCGGCGCAGCACCGGCAGGCCGAGCGCGTACAGGCCGGGGCTGTCCACCACCCCGCCGTCGTGCCGCAGGTGGCCCTTGCCGTCCACTACCGGGACGTCGAGCCAGCTGTAATCGGGCCGGAAGCCGGTCGCCCAGACGATCGCGGCGATCTCGCCGCCGCCCAGGTCGAGCTGCAGCCGCGCGGCGGGGGTGCGGGTCGGCTCGAAGCGCTCGGGGGCGCCGAACTCGCCGTCCCGCCCGCTGGTGAGGGCCCACTCGTCGAACGAGTCGAGGAGCCGGTTCAGCTTGAGGTCGGCCAGTGAGAACACGTTGCGGAGGCCGCCCGAGAACAGCGCCCGGCCGTCACGGACCGCCGCCAGCCGCCCGACCAGCTCCACTCCCAGCGTGCTGAGCGCGTTGAGGTCCAGGGTGGACCGCTCCGGGGTGCCGACCAGCTGCGGTGACGGCAGCCGCCGGGCCCGGGTGAGGTCATCGAGCTCGTCGTAGCGCTGGTCCCAGACACCGGCCGCTTCCATCCACCAGAGAACGTCCTGCCCCCGGTACAGCCGCGGCAGCCGGACGTGTTCGCCCACCGACAGCGTCACCGGACGGCCTGACCGCCTGATCTCGGCCGCCAGCTGCACCCCGGTCGCGGACGCGCCCACCACCAGCACGCCGCCGTCAGGCAGCTGGCCCGGGCCGCGGTAGCTGAACGGGGTCAGCTGCTCGACCGACGCGGGAACCCCCTGGCTCACCAGCGGCACGGCCGGCTGGTTGCAGGCGCCGCTGGCGATCAGCACGGTGCGGGCCCGGATCTCCCCCTCGCTCGTGATCACCTGGTACTCATCCCCGGCCTGCCGCACCGACGTGACGTTGACGCCGGCCCGGACGGGCGCGCGGGCCACCTTGGCGAAACCCTCGATGAACTCAGTCACCTCGGCCATGGTCATGTAGCCGTCGGGGTCCGGGCCGTCGTAGCGCAGCCCGGGCAGGCGGCTCTGCCGGTTAGGCGTGAGCAGCCGCAGCGACTCCCAGCGCTCGCGGCGCCAGGAGTTCGCTACCTCGCCGCGCTCCAGCACGACGTGATCGACCGAGCGGTCGCCGAGGAAGTGGCTGGCCGCCAGGCCCGCCTGGCCTGCGCCGATGACGACCGTGGGGGTGCGTTCTATGAGGTGCTCCTCAGGCGACTTCGACGGTGACGTTGGTCGGGTTGGTGAGCGCGTCGAAGACGGCCGAGCGCTTCTGCGACTGGGCCACCAGCGCCTCGATCTCTTCCCGGGAGGCGTCCGCGTCGATGTGGAAGGTCACCTTGACGTCGTTGAAGCCGTTGCGCACGTCGCTGTCGGCCCCGAGGATGCCTCGGATGTCGTGCTCGCCCTCGACGGTGGCCTCGACCGAGCGCAGCTGGATGCCGCGGTTCTGCGCGACCGACGCCACGCCGGCCGACAGGCAGCTGGCGAGGCCGACGATGAGGTACTCGATCGGCGTGATGCCCTTGTCAGTGGCGGCGAAGACGGCCGGGTGGTCGGCCTCGAAGACTGACTCGTGCTCGTGCGCCTGCTCCTGGCCGAGGCCGAAGAAGCTGCCTACCTTGATCGTGCTGTGCACGCCGTTGTTCCAGGTGGCGGACGCCCGCCAGGTGAACTGGGCCGCCTCGGGCGCACCCTTCAGTACCTCGCGCGCATCGAGCAGCGCCTGGACGTTTACACCGTTATCGGCAACAGCAGTCATGACCGTGATGTCCCCTCTCGCTTCCGTCCCCAGATTTCCTACGGAGTTGATTGACAATACACTGGAAAAGACCAGTTAACATAGCCGTTATGGCGGAGCCTGCCTCGACGCTCGCGGCCGGCCCGGGCACGCCGGCCGGCTCGGTTGGCGTGGTCGAAACCAGGTACCTCGACCTGCCGGAGCCAGTGCACCTCGACTGCGGGCAGAAACTGCACCCTGTTCGCGTAGCGTACGAAACGTACGGCACCCTGTCACCTGCACGGGACAACGTCATCCTGGTTTGCCACGCCCTGTCCGGCGATGCCCACGCGGCCGGGATCGCGAAGACCCCGCCGGCGATAAGCACCCGCGACGGGTTCGCCGCCGACGACCGCGACGGCACCGCGGGCAAGGGGCTCGGCTGGTGGGACGGGATGATCGGCCCGGGCAAGGCGTTCGACACCGACCGCTACTTCGTCGTCTCGACCAACCTGCTCGGCGGCTGCCGCGGGACCACCGGCCCGGCCGCGGACAACCCGGCGACCGGGCGGCCCTACGGGTCCGACTTCCCGGTGATCACGGTGGCCGACATGGTGCGGACCGAGCGCGCCTTCCTCGACGTGCTCGGCATCGAGCGGCTGGCGGCGGTGGCGGGCGGCTCGCTCGGCGGGATGCAGGCCCTCGAGTGGGCGATCCTGTACCCCGACCAGGTCGACGCGATCGCGGTGATCGCCAGCACCCACGCGCTGCAGCCGCAGGGCGTGGCCTGGAACGCGATCGCCCGCGAGTCGATCATGCGCGACCCGGCCTGGCAGGACGGCCATTACTACGGGACCGGGCGCGCCCCCGAGGCGGGCATGGGCGTAGCCCGGATGGTCGGCCATGTCACCTACCTGTCGGCGATGGCGCTGGAGGAGAAGTTCGGCCGGAGACTCCAGTCATCCCCCGGGGGGGCGACCCCCCGTACCCCCCGAGGCGCGTCCGATGAAGAGGAGAGCGTATCGGACGCGCGCACAGAGCTCCGCTACACCATCACGGAACCCGAGTTCCAGGTCGAGAGCTACCTGCGGCACCAGGCCGACTCGTTCGTCCGGCGGTTTGACGCCAACACCTACCTCTACACGTCGCGGGCGCTGAGCTACTTCGACCTCGCCCGGCAGCACGGCGGGTCGCTGGCCCGGGCGCTGGCCGGGGTCCGCGCCCGCACCCTGCTGATAGCGTTCAGCTCCGACTGGCTGTACCCGCCGGACGACTCCCGCGCGATCGCGGGTGCGCTGCGCGGCCTCGGCGCGGCGGCCGAGTGCCACGTCATCGAGGCACCCTACGGGCACGACTGCTTCCTGCTCGAGGAGGCGCGGCAGACCCCCATCATCCGCGATTTCCTGGAGAGGACCGCATGACCGACAGCCGACCCCGCGCCGAGGAAGACCGCGCGTTCGGGTTCGAGACCCGGCAGCTGCACGCGGGCCAGCGGCCCGACCCGAACACCGGCGCCCGCGCGGTGCCGATCTTCCAGACCACCAGCTACGTGTTCGAGGACCCGGAGTCGGCGGCGGCGTACTTCAACCTGCAGGAGTACGGCAACACCTACTCGCGGATCATGAACCCGACCACGGCGGTGTTCGAGGAGCGGGTCGCCAACCTGGAAGGCGGCGCGGGCGGGGTCGCCTTCGCCAGCGGCATCGCGGCCCAGGCGGCGGCGCTGTTCACCCTGCTCGAACCGGGCGACCACGTGGTCTCCTCGTCCGCGCTCTACGGCGGCACCGTGAACCAGCTCAAGCACCTGCTGCGGAAGATGAACGTGGAGCTGAGCTGGGTCAACCCGGACGACCCGGAGGCCTGGCGGCAGGCGCTGCGGCCGAACACGAAGGCGTTCTTCGGCGAGACCATCGGCAACCCGGCGGGCAACGTGCTCGACATCGAGACGGTGTCGTCGATCGCCCACGACCACGGGCTGCCGCTGCTGGTGGACAACACGTTCGCGACCCCCTACCTGTGCCGCCCGATCGAGTGGGGGGCGGACATCGTGATCCACTCGGCCACCAAGTTCATCGGCGGCCACGGCACGTCGATCGGCGGCGTGGTGGTCGAGTCCGGCCTGTTCGACTGGTCCAACGGCCGGTTCCCGGTCGTCGCCGACCCGTCGCCCGCCTACCACGGGCTCCAGTTCCACGAGACCTTCGGCACCTACGGCTACCTGATGAAGCTGCGCGCCGAGACCCTGCGCGACCTGGGTGCCGCCATGTCGCCGTTCAACGCCTTCCTGTTCCTGCAGGGGCTCGAGACCCTGTCGCTGCGGATGGAGCGGCATGTCGGCAACGCCCTCGCGGTCGCGTCCTTCCTCGACGGGCACGAGCTGGCGGCCAACGTGACCTATGCGGGCCTGCCTGGCAGCCGCTACCGGGAGCTGGTCGCCAAGTACCTGCCGCTGGGAGCGGGGGCGGTGTTCTCGTTCGACTGCGCGGGCGGCCGGGCGGGCGGCCAGGACCTCATCCGCGGGCTGTCGCTGTGGTCCCACCTGGCGAACGTGGGCGACGCCAAGAGCCTGGTCATCCACCCCGCCAGCACCACCCACCGGCAGCTGAGCGACGACGAGCTGCAAGCGGCCGGGGTCGGGCCGGGCACCGTCCGGCTGTCGGTCGGCACCGAGTCGGTGGCCGACCTGATCTGGGACCTGGAGCAGGGCTTTGCGCTGGTCGCGGCGACGACGGGAAAGCAGGTGGCGGCCTCATGACCGACTTCGACCTCACCCGGTACCAGGACCCGCTGGTCATCCAGCGGGTGCTGCACACGGCCAAGACGATCGCGGTCGTCGGGCTGTCGGCCAACCAGCTCCGGGCGAGCTACTTCGTCGGTTACTACCTCAAGCGCCACGGCTACCAGGTGATCCCGGTCAACCCGCGGGAGACCGAGATCCTGGGCGAGAAGTGCTATCCGAGCCTGCCCGACGTGCCGGCCAGGATCGACGTAGTCAACGTTTTCCGCGCGCCCGACGCGCTGCCCGGCATCGCCCGCGACGCGGTCGCGGTCGGGGCGGGCACCTTGTGGTGCCAGTTCGGGGTGATCAACGCCGAGGGCGCGCAGATCGCCGGGGACGGCGGGCTGACCGTCGTCATGGACCGCTGCATCAAGGTCGAGCATGCCCGGTACCTCGGCCGGATGCACTGGCTCGGCTTCAACACGCAGCGGATCACCTCCGTCCGCACCGGCATCCAGTAACCACACGATTGCCCTAATCCAGGCGACACGCAACGTCAAGACTGGCTGCGGCGTCCTCATAGCACGATGATCTAGCTATGACGGACGGGACTGACATGGGCGCAAGCAAGAAGACGAGACGGCTGGCGATGGCGGGGGCGAGCGCCGCGGCGGCCGCCGCCCTCGTGGTGACCGGGGCGGGGATCGCGTCGGCGGCCCCGGCGGCGTACACGGCCAGGACCACGACCGCGCACGCGCTGGCCGCCGCCTACAGCGCGCCCAAGCGCAACCTTGCCCTCGGAATGAAGGGCTCCGACGTCAAGGCGCTGCAGGAGCGGCTGGCGGCGCTGAAGTACTACCCCGGCACCTCCGACGGCGAATTCGGCGGCGACACCGAGGCGGCGGTGTGGGCGTTCCAGGCGATCAACGGGATTCACCAGAGCGGCGTGGTCGACGCGGCCACCAAGCGGGCGCTGGTGCACCCGAGGAGCTACAAGCCGCCTCGTACCGAGGCCGGCGCGCCACCCGGATCGAGGTCAACCAGCACCTCGAGGTCCTCGTGTACTACGAGAACGACAAGATCGTGCTGATCAGCCACGTTTCCACCGGCGGGGGGTACTTCTACGGCCGGCGCGCAGGCGGTCACCCCCAACGGCACCTACAACACCACCGTTTACCTGCCGGGCTGGGTTCAGGTGCCACTGGGCGAGATGTACAACCCGGTCTTCTTCATTGGCACCGCCTTCGCCATCCACGGCGACACGTACGTGCCGGTCGGGCCCGCCTCGCACGGCTGCGTCCGGGTGCCGATGGACATCGCGGCGTTCTTCCACCGGATGGTCAAGACCCCGGGCACCCAGGTGCACGTGTACGGCACGCCGCAGTGGGAGTAGCTCACCCCCACGGCTAGACGCTCGCCCCGCAGGCCGGGTAATAGTGGAGACGGCAGACGCCGCGCACTAGTGCCCGGCCAGCAGACAATGTGATGGGTGATCTCATGCTTCAGGCCTTCGCCTTCGGGAAAGTCGGCGTCGTCGTCGGCGACATCTACTTTCTCGACCCCAGCCCGCACAAGGGCCAGGAGGGCCCCGAGCATGGTGTCCGGCTCGAACTGCGGGCGTTCGACCGGGGGAAGCTGAAGAGCTCGGTCTACTCGGCCGTGCCGATCGCGGTCGGCCAGCCGATCTGGCGGGTGGACCTGCTCGAGGCGGTCGACGGCCCGCCGGGGAGCTTCAACCGCACCCACCACCACCCCACGTTCACCGAGAAGTGGGACCCGACCGGGCGTGTCTTCCTCCGCGAGCTGTCAGCCGACCCGCTCGGCTGGCTGGCCGGCCAGCTGGCCGACCTCCCCGGCATCCTCGACCGGGCCGAGGTGGACCAGGACGTCGCCGGCCCGTCCGACGCGGCCAGCCTCAAGGAGATGGCGCCCGCGATCGTCGCCGCCGCCAGCATGATGCTGGACAAGGTGCGCGCGGGCGAACTCGGCACCGCCCCGGCCGGCGACGCCGACGACTCGGACGGCATCAGGAACGGCTGGCTGTAATCTCCCCGGGGGACGACCCCCAGCGCGGGACTACCCGGTCTTCTTGCGGCCGCGCAGGGCGGACAGCAGCGCGGCGATCACCATGAAGATCACCGACTCGTAGAACGCCGCGTGCAGGCCAGTGGTGAACGCGTCCGCCGTCTTGCCGTGCAGCGTCGTGGTGCCGACGAAGATGGCGAACGCGAGCTGGCGGGAGATGGACCGCGACGCCACCAGGATCGCGACCGCGAACGAGAACACCATGCCGACGTTGGCAAAGGTCCGCATCATGCCGGAGGCGATGCCGAACATGTCCGGCGGGGCCGCCTTCATGATCGCCGAGCTGTTGGCCGGGAAGAACAGCGCCGCCCCGACCGCGTTGATGGCGCCGATGACGACGATCCACCACAGCGGGGTCGCGTTGGACAACTGCGCGTACAGCACCAGCGACACGCACTGGAGCGCGAGTCCGGCCGTCGCGGGCACCACCGCCCCGTAGCGGTCGGCCAGCCGCCCGGCGTAGATGCTCACGGCGGCCGAGAGCAGGTAGCCCGGCAGAAGCAGCAGCGACGCGTGGATAGGCGAAAGACCACGCGGCCCCTGCAGGTACATCAGCAGCAGGAAGAGCACCGCGAAGCTGGCCAGCCCCTGGAACAGGGACGCGCACAGCGACGCCGCCATCGTCGGGATCCGGAAGATGCGCAGCGGCAGCATCGGCGCCGTCACCCGGGACTCGATGAAGACGAACAGCCCGATCAGCGCCAGGCCGCCGATGAGGAAGCCCGCCGTCGAGGCGTCGAACGGCCCGTTGGCGAGCTTGGTGATCGCCCACAGCACCCCGAACAGGCCGAGGCCGAGCGTCACCATGCCAAGCGGGTCCAGGCGCTGCCGGCGCCGTTCCCCCTTGTCGTGCAGCACCCGCAGCGCCACCGCGATCGCGACCACCCCGGTGGGCACGTTGATCCAGAAGATCCAGCGCCAGGACACGTAGGTAACGATCAGGCCGCCCAGCACCACCCCGAGCACCGCGCCGATCGTCCAGCCGAGCGAGGTGAACCCGTAGGCCCGGCCGCGCCGCTCGCGCGGGTACAGATCGGCGATCACGGCCCCGCTGTTCGCCATGATCAGCGCGCCGCCGACGCCCTGGATGATCCGGAAGACGATGATCGAGACCTCGTCCCAGGCCACCGCGCACAGGAGCGAGCCGACGACGAACACGGCGAAGCCGGTCTCGTACATCCGGACCCGCCCGAACATGTCGCCCAGCCGCCCCACCTGGGTCGACAGCAGCGTGATGACGAGCAGGAAGCTGATGATCACCCAGATCACGTTGTCCAGCGCCACGTGCAGGCTGCGCTGGATCTCCGGCAGCGCCAGCACCACGATCGTGGTGTCCACCGCGGTCATCAGCACGCCTGCCATCAGCACCGCCAGCGCCAGCCCCGCGTGCCGCGCGGGAGCCGTCGGCGGGCTCACCGGGATATTGCGCTCAGTTTCGGGGATAGTCACTTCCTTAGCCTAACGAAGGATGGCATTTTCGCCAGCCGTGACTAGGCTGGCTATGCGGCGTTCGCATTCGAGGGGCGGCAAGGTTGTGGCTCGCGACGAATCCGTGATCGGCACGGTCGGCGTGCTCGTCATCGGCACCCGGGGTGACAGCGGCCCGGGCGAGGTCCGGGTGCGTGTCCGTGGCGGCTCGGAGAAGTTCCTTGCCTGGTCAGCCGCGCCGCTCACGAAGGGGACGACCGTCCTGGTCACTGACTACCGAGGGGCCCGGGCGGTCGACGTCATGCCGTGGGACGATTCGCTTGGGGAAGCACCCTTCCTCCCCGGTACGAACGAAGTTCATCGCTCAGGAGAGTGAAATCATGTTGGGCTACCGCGTTCCCGCCCCCGACGAAGCCATGCTGGTTTCCGGTGGCCGTTACGGTCTTCGCGACGCGCCTTTCCGGGTCGTCACCGGTCACGGTGCGTTCGTCATGCCGGGCTTCCGCAAGGCCCGCTATCTGACCCTGTCGATGCAGGAGTCCGAGGTATCGGAGACCTGCGTGACCAAGCAGGGCATCTCACTCAACGTGCGCGCGGTGATCGCGTTCAAGGTCGGCAACGACCCCGAGTCGATCGTCAACGCCGGCCAGCGGTTCCTGTCCGACCAGGACCAGATGTCGATCCTGACCGGCCGCATCTTCGCTGGCCACCTGCGCTCCATCATCGGCTCGATGACGGTCGAGGAGATCGTCACCGAGCGGCAGAAGCTGGCGACCGAGGTGCTCGACGGTTCCAAGCAGGAGATGGGCACCATCGGCCTCACCGTCGACTCGCTCCAGATCCAGTCGATCGACGACATGGGCGCGGGCTACATCGCGGCCATGGCCGCCCCCAACAACGCCGCCATCCAGCGGCAGGCCAAGATCGCCCAGGCGGCGGCCGACCAGGCCGCGGCCGAGGCGCAGCAGGAGTCGGTCCGCAAGCAGGCCGAGTTCGCCCGGCAGACCGCCGTCGTCCAGGCCCAGTACAAGGCTGAGATCGACAAGGCCCAGGCCATGGCGGCCCAGTCCGGCCCGCTGGCCCAGGCCGAGGCGCAGCAGGCGGTCATCGCAACCCAGGCCAAGCTCGCTCAGCAGCAGGCCGAGCTGCGCCAGCAGCAGCTCGTCTCCGAGGTCATCCGGCCGGCCGAAGCCGAGGCGGAGAAGGTCAAGATCCTGGCCAAGGCCGACGCCGAGCGCACCCGGATCGCGGCCGAGGCGGCCGCGTCCAACAACCGGGTCGCCCTCGACCAGATGCTGATCGCCCAGCTCCCGCAGATCGTCAAGGAGGCGGCGGGCGGCCTGCAGGGGGCGAACGTTTCCATCCTGAACGGGGCGGACGGGCTCGGGGAGATCGCCGCCGGGCTGGTTTCCCAGGGGCTGACGATTCTCGAGTCGGTGCGCAAGGGCGTCGGCGCGGGGCCGGTCGATGGCGACTCTCGTCCTTCTGCTCGTAACGGGCAGACGCCTCTGGCGTAGCTATTGTGACGTTCCGGCGGGGTGGGCGGGGTGGTCTCGGGCTGGGCCAGGATTGTCGCTAGGACGTGCGCGGGGGAATTCGGGGCCATCGCTGCGTGGATTAGCTCTAGGCGATGACACAGACGGGGTGTCGTAATCGGGATGGCGGTTATTCCTGGCTGCGTCGTGACGGATTGTGAGAGCAGGGTCAGGCCGTGGCCGGTTGCTGCCAGGTGGATGAGGGTTTGGGTGTCTTGGCCGGTGTAGGTCAGGGCCGGGCGGAAGCCTTCGGTGCCAGCGTGGCGGGCTATTTCTGCTAGCGGCGGGGCTATGTTGTCGGCGGCTATCCATCGGGCGTCGGCTAGGTCTTGGAGGCTGAGGGACCGGCGGGTCGCCAGGGGATGGTCTTTCGGGAGCACGACCACTACGGGTTCTTCGGTTAGGCCTTCGGCTGAAATGGGGGGTTGGTCTTGGTCGGTGAGGGGGTCGCCGGGGGCAGCCAGGCCGTCGGTGAGGGCTAGCTCTATTTCTCCTTGGGCCACCGCGGTGGCGAGAATGTGGCGCGGCGCGGTGTTCAGCGTGACGTGCAGGCGGGGCATCTGGTGGCGGAGATCTGACAGGGCCTGGGTGAGGGATCTGGCGGTGCCGGCCAGGGGCGTTATTCCGATGCGGAGTGTGGCGGCGGGGGTGGTCGACAGGCGGGTGACGTCGGAGCGGGCGGCGGCCAGACGGAGCAGGATGGGCTCGGCGTGTTCGAGCAGGCGGGCGCCGGCCTCGGTCGGGGCGACCGGGCGGCGGGTGAGCAGGCGGGTCCTGAGGTCGGCCTCGAGGGCGGCGACCTGCTGGGAGACGGCCGCCTGGGTATAGCCGAGGGCGGACGCGGCGGCGGAGAAGCTGCCGAGGCGGGCGACGGTGACGAACGTTGTGAGCTGCTGCGCCTCCATGCCATAAGCATGGCTTATCGGGAGACAAGTAATCATCGTTGGCGCTTAACTCCGGTGACGCGCGACGATGGGCCCATGGAAACGCACACCCCCCGGATTGCGCTCGTGGGCGACCGGTCAGCCAACGTCAGGGCGCATACGCGCATCCCCCGGCTCATCGACGCCCTCGTCACCCGGGAGTCCATCGCGCTCGACCCGTACTGGGTCGCCACCCCCGACGCGGCCGGGTGTGAGCTGGACCGGTTCGACGCGATCTGGGTCGCGCCGGGCAGCCCTTACGCGGACGCGGACGGCGCCGTCGCGGCCGTGCGCACCGCCCGCGAGCGGGGTATCCCGTTCCTCGGCACCTGCGGCGGGTTCCAGTACGCGCTGCTGGAGTACGCGCGCGACGTCTGCGGCCTCGCGGCGGTGGAGAACGCGGAGGTCACCCCGGACGCCGCCGAGCACCTCATCGTGCCGCTTGAGTGCTCGCTGCGCGGCCATGAGGAAGCGGTCATGGTCGTCCCGGGCACGCTCGCGGCGAGCATCTCCGGTCCCGGCCGCCGGACCGAGCGCTACCACTGCAGCTTCGGCCTCAATCCGGCCTACCTGGAGACCCTAACCCGCCACGGGCTGGTGTTCAGCGGTTTCGACGACAGCGGCCAGGTCCGCATCGCCGAGCTGCCCGGGCACCCGTTCTTCCTCGGCACGCTGTTCCAGCCCGAACTGCACGGTGACGGGACCCAGCCGCACCCGGTCATCCGGGCTTTCGCCGCCGCCGCGGCCGCCTATGCCGTGAGCGAGGCGAGCGCCGCGGCGAGCTCGGGGGCCAGCACCGCCGCCGGGTGACCGCTACCCGGCCGACGGGTCCCGCAGCAGGATGAAGTTGTTGGCGGTGACCCGCATGGCCACCTCACCACCCGAGTTCAGCACCTCGGCCAGCGTCGTGATGATGCCCCGGTCCGGCTTGCTCGACGAGCGCCGCGCGTCCACCACGGTCGCCCGCACCCGCAGCGTGTCACCCGGGCGGACCGGCCGGGACCAGCGGATGTTGTCCACCCCGGGCGACCCGATGCTGCTCTCCGGGCTGACATAGTGGTCGACCAGGTGCCGCATCATCACGCTGGTGGTGTGCCAGCCGCTGGCGATGAGGCCGCCGAACGGCCCGTCCTTGGCCGCCACCGGGTCGACGTGGAACGGTTGCGGGTCGTACTGGCGGGCAAAGGCGATGATCTCCGCCTCGGTCAGGCTGAAGCTGCCGCAGTCAACGACGGTTCCCGGCTGGTAGTCCTCGAAGTAGCGGGCGGCCCGCTCAGCGTCATCACTCACGCCCGCCAGTATCGCAACTGACCTGGTCTGCGTCACCTTGACCAGGGCCAGTGTCCCGGGTGCTGATCGTCTGTCCGTATTTCATCACGACACGATCACGGAAAAAACTCGATTTGCCTGCGGGCCGCCTTCCGTCCCTGCCATAGTTCCTGTCAGCAGTGAGGTACTGGGACAAAAGTGCTGAGAAGCCACCAGGCCAGCAGGACCGTAGCGCAACGGACAAGCCGAATTTTCCGGTCTGTTCACCATGCTCGAAAAGGGCCCGCCGAGAGGCGCCACGCCGGGTAGGACGGGCACGGCAGCAACGTTGGGGAGAGAATGACCGCTGGGCGGAGTGACCGGACGATCAGGATCAGGCGCAGGGGACGGCACAGCAGCCCCTCGCAGGTAGAGAAGGTCGCGGTCACCGCGGGCAAGGCCGCGCCGGCCGTCGCCATCGCGGGGGCGCTGGTCGCAGGCTCGGCGCACAGCGCGCTGGCCGACACGACGACAGCCACTACCGTGACGGCCGCCGGGAACCAGGCCGCCTCGGCGGACGGGAACAGCCTCGCCAGCGCCAGCGAAGTCGCCGCCCAGGCGGCTCAGGTCACGCTGGAATCGTTCGAGACCCACGTCGTGACCCTCGCCGCCGCCACGCCGGCCAAGCACGCGGCCGTCGCCACGACCACTCGCTACACCGTCCGCGACGGGGACACGCTGGCCAAGATCGCGAGCCGGTACTACCACAAGGCCGCGGACTGGCAGTACCTCTACCACGAGAACGCCAAGACGATCTCCGACCCGGACGATATCTTCGCCGGCGAGAAACTGGTCATCCCGGCCACCGTGCCCGCGAGCTTCAAGCCGGCCAGCTACACGCCCAGGCACGCCCAGCCGGTCGCGGCCCCCGTGGCGGCACCCGCAGTCCAGACCGTGGCCAGCAGCAGCGGCACCAGCAGTCACTCCACGGCCACCACCGACGTGGCCGTGCAGTCGGCCGCCGCGACGACCGCCAGCGGCAGCTACAGCTGCTCAGGGCTCGAGCAGCTGTGGGAAGCGGCGGGCGGCAACGCGGCCGACGCCGTCATGGCGGCCGAGATCGCGATGGCCGAGTCGGGCGGCAACCCCAACGCGATCAGCCCGACCGACGACTTCGGGCTGTGGCAGATCAACGGCTCCAACGGCGCCCTGGCCACGCTCAACCCGGCCGCCAACGCCCATTCGGCCATCGTCTTGTCGGACGACGGCAGCAACTGGAACGCCTGGACCACGTACCACAGCGGTGCCTACTACGGGCGATGCTGACGCGCACCCTGATGCGCCCTTAGCCCCCTAGTCCGTCCGCGGCGCCGCTTTCCTGGCCAGGCCGCTCACCCGCCCCGGTGAGCGGCCTGGCGCACGTTCCGGGCCGGTGCACGCTCCCGGGTGACGGGCTAGCGGCGCCCGGCCAGGACGTCCTCGATACCGAGGCGGGCGAGCTCGTCGGCCCGCTCGTTGCCGGGGTCCCCGTTGTGCCCCTTCACCCAGTGCCAGCTGACCTGGTGCGGCGCCATCGCCGCGACCAGCCGCTGCCACAGGTCGACGTTCTTGACCGGCTTCTTGGCCGACGTCATCCAGCCGCTGCGCTGCCAGCCCGGCAGCCATTTGGTGATCCCGTCGAGCACGTACTTGCTGTCGGTGTACAGCTCGACCGGGACCGGGCGGGTCAGCGCCTCCAGGGCGGAGATCGCGGCCATCAGTTCCATCCGGTTGTTGGTGGTGGACCGCTCGCCGCCGTGCAGCTCGCGGACCACGCCGCCGTAACGGAGCACCGCGCCCCAGCCGCCCGGTCCGGGATTGCCGCTGCAGGCGCCGTCGGTGTAGATCACGGCCGGGGCCGGGGAGTCGGTCATGCAGGGAAGGCTACCGCCGCACCGGGTCCCCGGACCGCGGGCAGGCCGCTAACATCCGGGTTCATGAGCATCGCGGAGCTTGTCCTCGTCAACGGGAAGATCCGGACCCCGGCTCACCCGTCCGGCTTCACCGCGGCCGCGGCGGTCAGCGGCGGCGTGGTCACCGGCCTGTTTGGCGATGACGAGGCCCGTCAGGTCATCGGCCCGCACACCCGGGTCATCAACCTGCGCGGGCGGCTGGCGATCCCCGCCTTCGGCGACGCCCACGTGCACCCGGTCCAGGGCGGCCTGGAGTCCCTGCGCTGCGACCTGACCGGCCACCGGTCCCGGGCCGAGTACCTCGGCGTGATCGCCGCCTACAGCGCCACGCTGGCGCCCGGTGCCTGGGTCCTCGGCGGCGGCTGGTCGATGCCCGCGTTCCCCGGCGGCACCCCGGCCGCGGCCGACCTGGACGAGGTCACCGGCGGGCGGCCCGCGTTCCTGCCCAACCGCGACCACCACAGCGCCTGGGTCAACAACGCCGCGCTGGAGCTGGCGGGCATCACCGCCGGCACCCGCGACCCGGCCGACGGCCGGGTCGAGCGGGACGG
Source organism: uncultured Actinomycetota bacterium (assembly GCA_963795335.1). Taxonomy (GTDB): domain Bacteria; phylum Actinomycetota; class Actinomycetes; order Streptosporangiales; family Streptosporangiaceae; genus Trebonia. The sequence goes on along the minus strand of CAWCHI010000015.1, from coordinate 243,866 downwards.
CAGCGGAAACCCGGCCGGCGCACTGCACGACGGCGCCATGCGGCTGGTGGCCGACTACGTGCCACCGCCGACGCAGGCGGAGCTGACCGCCGCGCTGCTCGCCGCCCAGCGGCACCTGCACGCCCTCGGCATCACCAGCATCCAGGACGCCTGCGTGGGCGACGCGGGCGAGATCAGCATCCCCGACACTCATGCCACGTACCTCAAGGCGGCGGCTGACCGGCTGCTGACGATGCGGGTCACCGGCGCCCTGTGGTGGGACCGGCACCTCGGGCTGCACCAGCTCGAGGAGCTGCAGGCGCGCCGGGAGGCAGCCGACGGCAGCGGCTACTACCGTGCCACCTCGGTCAAGCTGATGCTCGACGGCGTGTGCGAGACGTTCACCGCCGCCATGGGCTCGCCCTACCTCGACGGTCACGGCCACGACACGAGCCATTCGGGCGCACTGTTCATCGACCGGGAGGAGCTGGCCGAGGCGGCCTACCGGCTCGGAGACCTCGGCTTCCAGATGCACTTTCACGCGATCGGCGACCGCGCGGTCATGACCGCGCTCGACGTGCTCGGCGGGCTGCCCGCCGAGCAGCGCGCCAGCGGCCGCCACCACATCGCCCACCTGCAGTTCATCCACCCGGCCGACCTGGAGCGGTTCGCCAAGCTCGGCGTCACCGGCAACTTCCAGCCGCTGTGGGCGTGCCGGAACGACCAGATGGACCAGCTCACCGTGCCCTTCGTCGGCCCAGCGCGGGCTAACTGGCAGTACCGGATCGGGACGCTGCTGCGGATGGGCAGCCGGATCGCGTTCGGCAGCGACTGGCCCGTCTCCAGCGCCGACCCGCTGCAGGAACTGCACGTCGCCGTCAACCGGATGCTGTCGCCCCGGCTGGGCCAGCCGGGAACAACCGAGACGACCGTGCCGCTGCTGCCGGGCGAAGCGGTCGGACTGGACGCCGCGGTCGACGCGTTCACCCGCGGCGTCGCCTACGTGAACCACGAGGAGGATGCGGCCGGCACCCTGGAGGCGGGCAAGGTGGCCGACTTCGCGGTGCTCGACCAGGACCTGTACGCCGTCCCGGCCGCTGCCATCGGGGACACCTCGGTCACGCTGACGATCGCGAGCGGCCGGGTCGTCCACGGCGACGAGTGAGCGGGCGGAAGCCCCGCCACGAGCCAAAGCGCCAGCGGAGGCGAGCGGGCGGAAGCCCCGCCACGAGCCAAAGCGCCAGCGGAGGCGAGCGAGCGGAAGCCCCGCCACGAGCCAAAGCGCCAGCGGAGGCGAGCGGGCGGAAGCAGGGCACCGGCCCCCGTTCGGGATGGCGGGGATGGGACGCGGCGGCGACCGGACGATGAATAGCGTGCCCCCGCCCGTGACCTGGCGTGGCTCATGTGCTGTATTTAATGAGTGTTCAATGCGCCGCCATCACCGGGGTCGGACGACCCGGAGGACATCAAGCTGCTCGCGAACCTACGGGTCGTGGACAACGATGATGACGATCCCGTGCTGCTGTGGCCCGATGGCACGCCGGTGGATACCTGGCGCGAGGATTACCCCTACAGCGAGCGGATGACGCGCGAGTACTACGACCACCACAAGCGCCTGCTCCAGATTGAGCTGGTCAAGCTGCAGAACTGGGCCAAGGACACCGGGCAGCGGATCGTCATCGTGTTCGAGGGGCGGGACGCGGCTGGCAAAGGCGGCACCATCAAGCGGTTCATCGAGCACCTGAACCCGCGCGGCGCCCGCGTGGTGGCGCTGGAGAAGCCCAGCGAGCGCGAGCGGACCCAGTGGTACTTCCAGCGCTACGTGACCCACCTGCCCTCGGCGGGCGAGATCGTCCTGTTCGACCGCTCCTGGTACAACCGGGCCGGCGTGGAGCGGGTGATGGGGTTCTGCACTCCCGAGGAGTACCTGGAGTTCATGCGCGAGGCGCCGGAGTTCGAGCGCATGCTGGTGCACTCCGGGCTGAACCTGACCAAGTTCTGGTTCTCGGTCACCCCGTCCGAGCAGCGCACCCGCTTCGTCATCCGCCAGGTCGACCCGGTTCGCCAGTGGAAGCTGTCCCCGATGGACATCCAGTCGCTCGACAAATGGGACGATTACACGGAAGCGAAAGAGGCGATGTTCTTCTACACCGACACGGCCGACGCGCCCTGGACGGTGGTGAAGTCCAACGACAAGAAGCGGGCCCGGCTGGAGGCGATCCGGCACGTCCTGGAGAAGTTCGACTACGAGGGCAAGGACGAAGAGGTCGTCGGCAAGCCAGACTCGAAGATCATCGGGCCGCCGGCGCTGCTGTCGGAAAGGACGACAGCGCAGGCTTTCACGAAACTGTGAGGCGCATGTCCCCCACCGAGGCACTTATCAGCGAGATCACCACCGAGGCAGAGCTGCGCGACGCGCTCGGCGGGATGCCGGCCGAGCGGGCGGCGGCCAAGGACCGCCCCGCGCTGCACCCGCTGCAGATCGAGTGGCTGCGGTCGTCCCCGTTCTGCGTGCTGGCCACGGCGGACGCCGACGGCAACTGCGACGCCTCGCCGAAGGGTGACCCGGCCGGCCAGCTCATCCACGTGCTCGACCCCCACACGATCGTGATCGCCGAGCGGCCGGGCAACAAGCGGGCCGACGGCTACCGCAACGTCCTGTCCAACCCGCACGTCGGGCTGCTGGCCATGATTCCGGGGCGGGACGACACGATCCGCATCAACGGGCGGGCCCGTATCGTGCGCGACGCACCCTGGTTCGACGAGCTCCGGGTGCGCGGCCAGCGGCCGGTGCTGGCCCTGCTCATCGACATCGAGACGGTCTTCTCGCACTGCCAGAAGGCCTTCATGCGGTCACAGCTGTGGGAGCCGGCGGGCTGGCCGGCGACCGAGCACATCCCCTCGGTCCCCGAGCTGACCAAGGCGGTGCAGAACCCGGCCGAGACGCTGGAGGAGCTGCAAGCCCATTACGACCCGGCCCAGTACGCAAAGCTGCTCTACTGACCCTTCCGGTACGGGCTTACCGGGACCGGGCCCACAGCTCGGGGATCGTCACCCCGAGGGCCAGGAACAGCTGGCGCAGCAGCGGCACCGAGATGCCGATCACGTTGCCATGGTCGCCGTCGATGGAGTCGACGAACCAGCCGCCGAGCCCCTCGATGGTGAACGCCCCCGCCATCTTCAGCGGCTCGCCGGTCGCCACGTAGGCGGCGATCTCGGCCTTGCTCGGGCGGCCGAACCGCACCGTGGTGGCGGCCGTCGCGGTCTGCTGCCGGCCTGCGGCCACGTCGATCACGCAGTGGCCGGTGAACAGGGTGCCGGTCCGGCCCGACATCTGGCGCCAGAGGTGCTCCGCCTCGGCGGCCGAGCCGGGCTTGCCGTAGGCCTGCCCGTCCAGGTCGAGCATCGAGTCGCACCCGATCACCAGGCCGTCGGCCTGCCCGGCGGCTACCGCGGCGGCCTTGGCCGACGCCAGCAGCTGGGTCAGCTCGCCGGTGGTGGGCGCCGTGAAGGCGTCCTCGTCGACGCCGCTGACGACAACCTCGGGACTGATCCCGGCCGCCCGCAGCAGGGCCAGCCGGGCGGGGGACGCGGAAGCGAGAACGACACGCACGGCGCACTACCTTACGCCTGCCGCTCGCGGCGGGGCCGGGCGTACCATCGGAGCCATGCGTTTCGGCCTCGTTGGTACTGGTTACTGGGCGAAGATCAGCCACGTTCCCGCCCTGGGCGGGCTGCCGGGCGCGGAACTGGCGGCCGTGTGGGGCCGGGACCCGGCCGCCGCCGCGGCCCTGGCCGCGACCTGCGGGGCGGTCAGCCACACCGACTTCGACGCGTTCCTCGGCCAGGTGGACGCGGTCGCGTTCGCGGTCCCGCCGCACGTCCAGGCGCCGCTCGCGGTCCGGGCGGCCCAGGCGGGCAAGCACCTGCTGCTGGAAAAGCCAGTCGCGCTGTCAGCGGCCGAGGCGGACAAGCTGGTCGCCGCGGTGGACGAGGCCCAGGTCGCCTCGGTGGTCTTCTTCACCTGGCGGTTCAACCCCGAAATCCGGGCCTGGCTGACCGACGAGCAGGCCCGCGGCGGCTGGTCCGGCGAGGGCTGGTCGGGCGGGGCCGCGATCTGGCTCGGCACCGCGCTGCAGGACGACAGCCCCTTCGGCACGCCCTGGCGGCGGGAGAAGGGGGCCCTCTGGGACCTCGGCCCGCACCTGGTCGGCATGCTCTGGGCCTGCCTCGGCCCGGTGACCGAGGTGACCGCGGTGGCGGGCAGGTCCGACGTGACCCACCTGGTGCTGCGCCACCAGACCGGGGGGACGTCGACCGTGACCACCACCCTGAACGCCCCCGAGGCGGCGGCCGGGGTGACCGTGTTCGTCTGGGGCGAGGCCGGCCGCTCGGTGATGCCGGCCGAGCTGGTCGACCCGGTGGCGGCGCTGCGCGTCGCCGCAGCCGAGCTTATGGCCGGGGCGGCCGAGGGCCGGCTGACGCACCCGTGCGACATCCGCTTCGGCCGGGACATCACCCGGGTGCTCGCCGAGGCCGAGGCCCAGCTCTAGCTGGTGGGCACCGAATCGGGCTAAAGGATCCTGAGCGACCAAGCGTCCCCCTGTACCTGACCCCGCGGCTGCGCCTAGGCTTGGCAGATATGAGTACGCCTGCCGCCGGAGAACCACGGAACCTGCGCGCCTCGGACGCCGACCGGGAGCGTGTCGCCAACGTCCTGCGCGAGGCGGCGGGTGACGGCCGGCTGACCATGGACGAACTCGACGAGCGCCTGGACGCCGTCTACGCGGCCAAGACCTACGCCGAACTCGAGCCGATCACCCACGACCTGCCCGACGCGGCCGCCGGGTCGGTGCCCGCGGTGCCGGCCGCCGCCGCTGACCCAGGCCGGTTCGGTGCCGCGGCGACCTCCAGCGGCGCGGTCGCCATCCTCGGCGGCTTCTCCCGTAAGGGCGACTGGGTGGTGCCGAAGGAGTTCACCGCGTTCTGCTTCATGGGCGGGGGCGAGATCGACATGCGCGACGCGCGGTTCGCCGAGCGCGAGGTGACCATCCACATCATCGCGGTCATGGGCGGCTGCGAGGTCATCGTGCCCGAGGACGCCACCGTCCGGGTGACCGGCGTCGGCATCATGGGCGCATTCGACCACTCCGACGCAGGCTCGGGTGCCTCGGGCGGACCGCTGATCACCATCAACGGGGTCGCCATCATGGGCGGGGTTGACGTCAAGCGCCGGCCGACCATGCAGGACTACCGCGACCGCAGGGAGCTGCGCGACGGCGAGCGGCGGCAGCGGATGGACGAGCGCCGCCAGCGGCTCGAGTCCCGGATGCAGGACCGGGTGGACCGCCACGAGTACCACCGTGAGCGGCACGCCCGCCGCTGGGGCGAAGCTCGACTGATTCGCCCCAGCCCGTCACCGCCGCCCGAGGTCAGCGCCAGCCGAGGGCGGGCGCGACGTGAGTCAGGATCGACTCGATGGCGTGCGCGTTGTACTCCACCCCGAGCTGGTTGGGCACCGTTAGCAGCAGCGTGTCGGCGGCAGCGATGGCCTCGTCCTCCTTGAGCTGCTCGACGAGCTTGTCCGGCTCGGCCGCGTAGGTCCGGCCGAAGATCGCCTGGTTCTCCCCGTCGATGAAGCCGACGTGGTCGTCGTCCTGGTTGCGGGCACCGAAGTACATCCAGTCGCGGCGGTCGGTCAGGGCGAAGATCGAGCGGCTGACCGAGACGCGCGGCTCGCGCTCGTGGCCCGCCTCCTTCCAGGCGTCCCGGTAGGCCTGGATCTGCCGGGCTTGCTGGACGTGGAACGGCTCGTCCGACTCGTGGCTGATGAGGGTCGAGCTCTGCAGGTTCATCCCCTGCTGGGCGGCCCAGACGGCGGTCCCCTGCGAGGCGGCGCCCCACCAGATGCGCTCGCGCAGCCCGGGCGCGTGCGGCTCCACCCGGAGCAGGCCGGGCGGGTTGGGGAACATCGGCCGCGGGTTCGGCTGGGCGAACCCTTCTCCGCCGAGCAGATCCAGGAATACCGCCGCGTGGTCCCGGGCCATGTCGGCGTCGGTCTGGCCGTCGGCAGGCCGGTAGCCGAAGTAGCGCCAGCCGTCGATCACCTGCTCGGGTGAGCCGCGGCTGATGCCGAGCTGGAGGCGCCCGCCCGCGATCAGGTCGGCCGCGCCGGCGTCCTCGATCATGTAGAGCGGGTTCTCGTAGCGCATGTCGATCACCGCCGTGCCCAGCTCGATCCGGCTGGTGCGCGCGCCCGCCGCCGCCAGCAGCGGGAACGGGGAGGCGAGTTGCTGGGCGAAGTGGTGCACCCGGAAGTAGGCGCCGTCGGCGCCGAGCTCTTCCGCCGCCACCGCCAGCTCGACCGACTGCAGCAGCGAGTCGGCGGCGGTCCGGACCTGCGAGCCGGGCGAGTCCGACCAGTGGCCGAAAGAGAGGAAACCGATCTTCTTCATAATTGAAGCAACAACTATCCTGCCGCCTGGCATTCCGCCGGCCGGTCAAACCTGATGCCCCGCCCGGGCGGTCCCTGCTACCTTCCGCGGTGTGGCGCATGAGATCATGAGCACCAGGCAAGCCCGGCCGCCGGCCGTTCGCCGGGCGGGCGCGGCGGACGCCCCCGCGCTCACCCGGCTGCGCGCGCTCATGCTGGCGGACATGGGCGTGCTCACCGCCGGCGCCGACCCGGGGTGGCGCGACCGGGCTGGGGAATGGTTCACCGAGCGGTTGCGCGACCCGGCCGGCTTCGCCGCCTTCGTCATCGACGACCCGGGGCTGGGCGTGGTCAGCTGTGCGGCCGGGCTGTGCGACCAGCACGCCCCGGGGCCGGCCAATCCGGGCGGCGTGCAGGGCCACGTGTTCAACATGAGCACCGATCACCGCTTCCGGCGGCTCGGTTACGCCCGGGCCTGCCTGGAGGCGCTGCTGGCCTGGTTCCAGGCCGAGACTGAGGCCCGGGTGATTACCCTCAACGCCACCCCCGACGGGGCCGCCCTGTACGCCTCGCTCGGGTTCACCGCCCCGTCCAACACGTTCCTGCAGCTTAAGGTCGGAGGCTGATTACCGGTTGACGGACGGCAGCCGGGTATCGAGGAAGCGCAGGATGGCGATGATGACCAGCGCCACGACGATGACCCCGGCGGTGTTGCGCACGGCGACCGCGTACCCGTGCAGCTGCGCGTCGAGGAACGGGTAGGGGTACCAGTTGGTGGCCGCGCCGGCGGCGAAGGTGTAGGCGATCCACAGCAGCGGCCACACCCACAGCCAGCCCAGGGTGGCCCGGTCCAGTCGCGGGCGCGGCCCGAACAGCAGCCAGCCGGCGAGCGCCCAAGGCGGCGCGAAGTAATGCAACCCGGCGTTGACCCACACGTCGATGCCGTGGTTGTGCACCAGGCCGGCCAGCAGGGTGGCGTAGACCAGGCCGGTGATGATGATGCCGAGCAGCGCGTCGGCGTGCACCACCCGCCACAGCCGTCCGTCGCGGGCCGGGTTGAGCACCAGGCTGACCGCCACCACCAGCACCAGGATGTTGCTCTCGATGGTGAAATAGCTGAACAACCGGACATAACGCACGGTCAGGCCCGGATGCCCCTCCGTCGTCACGGTGTTGACGTCCGCTCCCCCGTGCACCAGCAGCACGATCTGGGTGACCAGGGAGAATCCGACGACGAGGACGAGGACGGCGTTCCAGGCCCGGCACGCGACGCCGCGGTCGAGGGCGGCCGTGGGGGTCAGCGGGCCAGCTTCGCTCATGGCGCCATGATGACATCCGTGCGTGGTGACAACGCACGGGCATGCCGGACGTGGCCAGCCGCCAGTCGTTTGCCGACATTTGTTCCGGGCAGTGAAGCCACGGTAACCGGCGCTCTGGGAGGCGTAATCATGAAGAAGATCGTGGAACTGCTGCTGTGCATCCTGCATCCGGTCGCGGTCATCCTGATGTGGATCAACCTGCTTGGCCGGACCGACCTGTCCGGTCTCCAGAAGCTCGCCTGGGCCATTTTCGGCATCATCCCGCTGGTGCCGTTCGTTTACGTGCTGACCGGCGGCGACCTGTTCTAGTTGCACGTGCCCGCTGGTTCACCGGGGGTTGTTCCGGCGGGTTGATGCGCCCACCGCCCCGGTGATAAGTGCCTTGGCCGCTTCGCGCTGGGCCGGGCGGGTACTTCGGTCCAGGTGGACGTGCCGGGCATCACCATTGACTGGCAACCTGAGCGCCCGTAACTTCGATAACGTAACTCTCAGTATTTTTTAAGATACGTTCGGCATCAAGGGCCGGGCCATGAGGCACCGGGGGGAACCGTTGGGACGAAAGCTAACCGTCGAGGCGTTCGGCACCGCGATACTCGTGTTTTTCGGTGCAGGCGCGGCGACGCTCATGTTCGGCTTCCACTTCGCCGGCCTCAGCACGGCCGCCGGCGTGGTCGCCACCGCCCTGGCCTTCGGGCTGGTGCTGCTCGCGCTCGTGTACACCATCGGCCCGGTCTCGGGCTGCCATGTCAACCCCGCCGTCACCCTCGGTGCGTTCCTCGCCGGCCGGATCAAGCTCGCCGAAGCGGGCATGTACTGGGTCGCCCAGTTCGCCGGCGGGATCATCGGCGCGCTGCTGCTGTGGGCCGTGGTCGGCCAGTCCCCGTTTTACAGCCGGTCCCGGACCGGACTCGGGGCTGACGGGTGGGGGTCGGCCTCGATGGTCCATATCAGCCTGGGCGGCGCGTTCCTGGCCGAGGTGGTCCTGACCGCCATCTTCGTTTTCATCATCCTGTCGGTCACCGGCAAGACCGGCAACCCGGTCGTCGCAGGCCTGGTCATCGGCCTGTCGCTGACCGTGATCCACCTCGTCGGCATCCCGCTGACCGGCACCTCGGTCAACCCGGCGCGGAGCCTCGGCCCGGCTGTGATCCTCGGCGGCCAGGCTCTCAACCAGGTCTGGCTGTTCATCGTCGCCCCGCTGGCCGGCGGGGTCATCGCCGCCGTGCTCGAACGCGTGGTCAACGGCAAGCGCACGCCCACCGGCGGGGTCCCACGGCAGCTGGCCCGCGAAGCGACCGGCGCCCCGAGCCCGGCCGCGCCCCAGCCAGACGCGCGCTAGCCCAACCCGGGGGCTGGCTCACCGGGAACTGGAGCGTTCGCGGGCATAGGCTCGGGCCATGAGCACGTTCACTGAGGCCGAGATCGAGTTCCTGAACAGCCAGCGGCTCGGCCGGCTGGCCACCGTCGGCACCGACGGCATGCCGCACGTGGCGCCGGTCGCGGTGTTCTACCACCCGGAGGAGGAAGCCCTGGTCATCGGGGCCAACGCCGAGTTCGGGGCGGATGTCATGGCCAAGTCGAAGAAGTTCCGCGACGCGCAGCGCCAGCCGCAGGTGGCTGTGGTCCTGGACGCACCCGCACCGCAGGTCCTCGAAGTCCGCGGGTACGCGGAAACCCACCTTGAGGGCGGCGCCGAGGTAGGCCAGCGCATCGGCGCCTCGTTCCGGTTCGGGGAGCCCTACATCTTGATCCGGCCGCGCCGCGTCGTCACCATGGGGCTGTCCGGCGGCCAGTACGGGTCGTCGGCCAGGAACGTCGGCTGACGCCGGCCGGGTCACCGGGCGGGATCACCCGGCCCGGGTGACGTAACCCGCTCCCCCCGCGGATACGTTCACGTCGTCGAAGACGTCCGGGTCCACGCGATCGCTGATCTCTGGGGGGCCATGCCAAGGCGGTCAGGCGGTTCAGGCTCATCCACGCTCAGCGCCGAGCAGACCGGGCAGGTCCGCACGCGGGTCCGGCTGCTGATCGACATCACCGCCCGGGCGGGCCGCTACCGCAAGGGGCTGCAGGCGGCAGCCGATCAGCTCAGCCCGGAAGAGGCGGCGATCATCGTCGACCTGGAAGCCAACGGGATGCAGGTGCCCCAGCTGCGCGATGTGCTGCGCGGTGGCCACGTGCTGGTCGACGACCCGGCGCTGTACGAGAAATGGCGGTTCGCGAAGGTCAGCCACCCGCGCATCTCCAGTCATCACCGTGACATCGACAAGAAGCGCTACCCCGACATCGGGATGCGCGGGCCAGTGGTCCGGGAGAAGCTGCACGGCCGGACCGCCCAGGGCACCTGGGTGCAGCTGGAGAAGACCCCCGCCGCGTTCGGCAAGGGAAAACTGCCCAGCCTGGATGACCTCCGGCACCTGATGGACTACATCACCTACCGCATCACCCGGAGCAACGTCGGCCCCTGGGGCCTGTCCCGGATGACCGAGCGGCGCCCGATGTACCTGTCCCCCAACCTGGCCGTTCCGACCCCGCTGAGCCCCGAGGTCGCGGCGTCGCTGGCCTCCGCGCTGAGGCGGATCGAGGCGGAGGACGACACGACGGCGGCCTCGGCCGACCTCGCGGCTTATTTCCCGCCCCCGGAGCGGGCGGACCCGGAGACCGAGCTCGGCCAGATGCTGTCCGGGCGCTCCGGCCGGGGCCTGTTCGGCAACTCAGACGTCTGGGTGACCGAGACCGCGTCCCAGATCGCGGAGATGGTCACCCGGCAGGCCCGGGCCGAGCCACCAACGGCGAACTTGTGGACGGAAGCGGGGCTGACGTGAGCGAGACGGCAACCGCCGGGCAGGCGCCGGAACCGACGCCGGGCCAGGCCAACGTCCCCGGCGGGCTGGTCTCCTCGGTGGTGGACCTGGTGCACACCGGGCCGGTGCTGCTCGGCGCCTACACCCTGGCCGAGCTGACCGCGGTGGACGCGATCGTGGACTTCCTCGAAGCCCGGCCGTCCGACGAGGTCCTGGCCGAGGCGGTCCGCTCGCTGTCCGCCCGTCAGCTGCTGGTGGCCGGCTCCGGCGACGGCCAGCTGCAGGTCCGCGGCGACCTCGGCATCGCGGTCGCCTTCCAGCAGCGGGCACGGATGGTGCTCGACGCCCGGGCGACCGGCACCCGGCCCGGGGAACCGTGGCGGACGCTGCTGCTCCCCCAGCCGGAGAACATCTTCCTCGTGGTCCGCATCGACGCCCTCGGCATCCACGAGCTGGGCCTCTTCCCGGCCGACAAGACCTTCGACGACCTCACCGACTGGCTGCCGAAGGGTGAACTGGCCAGCCATGACGCGGATGTCGACGCCGCCGCGACGCTCGCGTCCTCGTCCCGGTCAGCCCTCGTCACCGTCTCCCGGTACAGCGCGCAGGGATCGGCCGAGACCGCCGACTCGAGCACCGACCTGATCCTCGCCCGGGGTGACGGCCGGCTGCATGTCTTCGGCCGCTCGGACAGCGACCCGGCCGCGCTAGTCCCGCGCCAGCTCGGGGACAAGAACGTCCGTGAGACGCTGGCCGGGCTGCTGGCGTAGCCGCCCGGGTCAGCCCCCTAGCTGGCGGTGCCGAAGGCGGCCTTGAAGGCGGCAGTCGCCTTGGGCGTGTTGCCCTGGGTGTAGTTCGGGATGTCCAGCTGGAGGGTTGCGCCGCTGTCGTTGTTCCAGAAGATGGCCGGACCGGTCGCGTTCTTCTTGATCCAGGCCGCCATCTGGGTCACGAAGTAGGCGTCGTCGCCGCCCCCGGCGTTCGGGGAGTTCAGCCCCCACTCGGGGATGGCGATCTCCTTGCCGTGCTCCTTGCCGAACGCGGACAGCCAGGTGAGCCCGTAGCCCTTGAACTTCTTGCCGCTGATGGCCGACGGCGTGACCGACGTCCACTCCCCGCCGTTGACCCCGTTCATCAGGTCGCTGAAGCGGGCTGTGTCGCTGCTGACCTCCTGGCCGACGCCGTCGTAGACGTCCAGCGCCACTACGTCGACGTAGGTGTCGCCGGGGTAGAACTTCTCCAGGTTCCCGCCCGGGCAGCTGGCATTGCTGCTTTCCAGCGGATTCCAGATGAACTTGAAGTCAGCCCCGCTCACGCTGCGCATGCTGGTCACGATGTTCCGGAAACCGGACACAAAATCCGTCGCCCAGCTGTCCAGCCCGGAGCCGGACTCGTTGCAGACGCTCCAGCCCATCCAGGAAGCGTTGAACTCCCAGCCGAGCCGTATGTACGACGTGCCGAAGCCGGCCGCTACCAAGTGCTGGGCGAGGGTCTTGAAGTAGCCGTCGGCAGCGCCGCTGGCAAGTTGGCCGTAGTCCGAGACGTTGGTGGCGCACTGGGTCGACGGGCCGCCGCAGGGGATCATGGGGACGCCCCAGACCATCGTGTACGGGGTGCCCTTCCAGTTGGACAGCTGCCATGGGTCAGCGATGTGGGACCAGTCGGTGGCGTCAATGAAATCCTGCGCGTACTTGATCGTGGCGGGCGAACCGAGCCAGTTGGCGGCGGTCTCGATGCCCTTCGGGTTGAACTGGCCGTCGTACAGGCCCAGCCCGGCCGCATCGCCCGAGGAGCCCGACGCGTGCGCGCCCGCGGTCCAGCCGGTCGTCGCCTGGGCGCTGCTGCCCCCGCTGCCGGCCCCGCCGCCGCTGCAGGCAGCCGTGCAGCAGACAAATCCGGCGATGAGCAAGGCGGCCAGAGCGCGAAATCTCGTGATCATACGGTGCGCAGGCATAAGGCAACAATCCGATCCTCGGGAGCACACGGGCCGGCCACCCCGTCGCCGAGGGCGCCCGCAGCCTTTAACTTTAGGCGGCCGGCCTGCTCTCCGGCCGTGGTCTGAAAAACCTCATAGTTTAGCTTCGGTCCGGTATCGCCCGTTGTCCGCCTGGTTGACGGGTGTGGCCCGGGTTTCCGCGTATCCCGCGGCTGGGCGCCGGCCGGGGTGGCCAGCTGCGAGGGCGGCGGTGACCGCCAGCCGAGTCGGCCGTGCTGATCGCTTCCGGGTTCTCCACGGGGGATCAGCCTGCTTCGTCAATGCCGGGATGGACTGGTATCACCAGGTCCAGGCCAGTTATCTGCAGGATTCGCTTCACTTCGGGCCCGGGGTTGGTGAGCAGGAGCCAGCCGCCGCCCGCGCGGAGCTCCCGGTGAGCCCGGACGATCTGATGGATCGCGGCCGAGTCGATGAACCTGAGCTCCGAGGTGTCCACCACCAGCACGCGGGGCCTTTTCGCGACCTCGGCGCGCAACGCCTCTCCGAGTTCTGGCGTGGAAGCATCGGCCTCGCCGATCAGGCGGATCAGGGTCTGGGCACCCTCCGCGTCCTCTACCACGCTGACGGACACTGACAGCTGGGTCACGGCACAATTATCTCATCCAGCCGACCGCCTTTCACGCCCGTGCCCGCTGCGGTTCAGGCGCTTCCGCCAGCCCCTTCTCCGGCTCGGCCGGCCGGGCTGGTGAACACGGCGGTGACCGCCGACCCGGCCGGGCCGCTGGAGATGTCGAGCTGGTCGGCGACCTGCCGCACGATCCACAAGCCGTGCCCCTGGCGCACGGGCCAGTCGCCGGGACCTGGCCCGGTGTCGCTGACCTGGCAACTCAACGTCCCGCCGGCCGCGTTCACCTGAAGGCGCCCGGCGCCCGGACCGTGGGTGACGGTGTTAGCCGCCAGCTCGTGCACGGCGAGGGTGATCTCCGCGGTCCGGCTGGCCGGGATGCCCGCAGCAGCCGCGCACCCCGCTACCCGCTCCCGCACCAGGTGCAGGGTAGCGGCGTCAAAGCCTTGGTCAAGCGCTACCTCGTCGTGAGCGGCGCTTCCGGTCCCGGTCATCAACCGTCGGCTACCCTCACCCGGAGGAGCCAACCGGCTGCGGCGCCTTGCTCTGCGCCTGCGGAGGCATCGGCTCGGCCGGGGACCAGGCGGCAATCGCCGCATCATGGTAATAAGAGCAGGCAGGGACGACTAGGCAAGTACTGGCGGTATGCGTAATGTTCGGACGATGACCGACCTGAGGATCGCGGGGTGAGTGGTGGATTATCCAGGCGGCGTCCGGGCGGACGGCCTGCCCGCGGTGCTGTCGGACCCGGACCGCCTCGCCTCCCTGGAGGCAACCGGGCAGGCCGGCACCGCCCCGGAGCCAGTGTTCGACGACCTGGCCCGGCTGGCGTCTTCGGTGACCGGGTGCGGCATCGCCGCCATCACCTTCGTCGGGGAATTCCGCACCTACTGGAAGTCAGTCCCGCATCTGGCCTACGGCGGCCCGGAAGCCTGGCAGAACGCGGTCGGCGACGACTTCTGCTATTTCCCCATCGGGATGAACGGGCCCTTCATCGTGGAGGACGCGGTGAACGACCCGCGCACCACGGGGCATCCGGCGATCGGCCCCTGGGGGGTCGGGGCCTGGGCCGGCTTCCCGATCGTGACCACCGACAAGCAGCCGGTCGGGAGCATGTGCGTCATCGACCCCAGCCCGCGCAAGTGGACGACCGGAGAACTGGACACGCTGGCAACGCTGGCCCGGGCCGTATCGAATGAGGTCAACCTGCGGGTCGCGCTGCACGCGACGAGCACCGCGCTCGAAGCCTCGGAGGCATCCCTGGCCAGAACCCGCACCCTCGCTCAGAGTCTGCAAGCCAGCCTGCTGCCGCCGGTGCTGAGGCCCGCCCCCTGGCTCGACGCCGCCGCCCGCTACCTGCCCGCCACCCATGGCGGCGAGACCGTGACGGGGGACTTCTACGACCTGTTCCAGGGCCGCGGGCCGTACTGGAGCGCGGTGATGGGCGACGTCTGCGGAAAGGGAACCGAGGCGGCCAAGGTGACCGCGCTCGCCCGCTACACCCTGCGGGCCGACGCGCGCGACCACCCGTCTCCGGCCGAGGTGCTGCGCCGGCTGAACGCGGCGATGCTGGCCCAGCGCGCCCCGCTGTTTCTCACCGCGGCCCAGGCCACCTTCCGCCGTACCTCCGCCGGGCTGACCGGACGGCTGTGCCTGGCCGGGCATCCGCCCGCGCTGATCCGCCGGGTCAGCGGCGAGGTCCAGCAGGTGGGCGTCACCGGTCACCTGCTCGGGTACACCAGTGCGGTCGGCCTGACCGACGCCCGCTTCCGGCTGTCCCCCGGAGACCTGCTCCTGCTGTACACCGACGGCGCCATCGAGGGGCGCCCCGCCCCGGGCAGCGGGGAACCGCGGCAGCCGATGTTCGACGATCAGGCCCTTGCCCGCACGCTGGCCGCGACCCGGGGCCTAGACGCCGCCGCCACCACCGATTACATCGTCGCCGCCCTGGCCAGGCGGCACGGCGGCTGGGCAAGCGACGACACCGCGCTGCTGGCCCTGCGCATCCCGCCACGGTCAGGCTGAACGGCGAGACCGCGAGTCGAACCCGGCCGCCCGCGCCTGAACGTCACGCAGGGCGCCGGCGGCATGGTGTGAGAACGGCTCGTCGTTGTCGGCTTTCATCCAGCGCTCGACGGCGACACTGAAGGCGAGCATCGCCACCTCCGCCCCCAGCCGGGCGGTGAGCTCGTCCGTACCCCGGTCCCGCAGGGCGGCGGTGACCGAGCGGGCAATCCGGGCGCGCTTGAGCAGTCCCCGCTCCTGCAGCTCGGTGTTCGCCGCGACCACCAGCACGCGCTGGGCGGCCTTCGCCCGCTGCTGCGGGGTGATCGCGACCTCACTGGCCGCGAACGCCGCCTGCAGGCACTCGGTGAGGGTTGCCTCCGGGGAGGCAGCCCGGATGGCGTCGGCGAACAGCCCGGCCAGCATGTCTTCGCCGCCGAACAGGACCTCGCGCTTGTCCGCGAAGTGCCGGAAGAACGTGGCCCGGTTCAGGCCCGCCCGGTCGGCGATCTGCGCGACGGTCGTCTCCTCGTACCCGTTCTCCGTGAACAGGTCCAGCGCTGCGGTTTCGAGCCGCTCACGCGCGTTCGGGGCCCATCTGCTCACCGTCACATCGTAGGCGACGCGACCGGATCGCGTCATTCCGGGGAGTCAATGCAACTCAGTCGCATCATGTAGTAGTCTGATGTGACTAGATCGCATCACCCTCCAGTCGCGGCCCTGCCCGCACATCCTTGGCACGACAACAGAGGAGACCCCACATGCGCATTTTCGTCACCGGCGGTTCCGGCTGGATCGGCTCGGCCGTCATCCCCGAACTCATCCAGGCCGGCCACCAGGTCCTCGGGCTGGCCCGCGCCCAGGCCGCCGCCCACGCGGTCGCCGACCTGGGCGCCGAGGTGCTCCCCGGTGACCTGAACGACGCCGGCGTGCTGCAGACCGGGGCCCGCGCGTGCGACGGCGTCATCCACCTGGCTTACGAGCACCACCTCGGTCAGGTCGGCGGGGCGCCGGCCGACGCCCAGGCCATCGAGACCTTCGCGACCGCGCTGGCCGGCGCAGGCGCGCCCCTGGTGACTTCCGGCGCAACGCTCGCCGTGGCCGGCCGTCCCGCGACCGAACGCGACGAACTCATCGCCGAGGGACCCATCGCCGCCCGCATCCGCAACCTGCAGACCGCCCTCGCAGCCGCCGACCACGGCATCCGCTCTTCCCTGGTCATGCTGCCCCGCTCGGTGCACGGCGCCGGGGAACGCCACGGCCTGATCCCCCAGCTCATCGCCATGGCCCGGGCCAAGGGCGTGTCCGGGTACCTCGGCGACGGCGCCAGCCGCTGGCCCGCGGTCCACGTGCAGGACGCCGCTGTCCTGTACCGGCTGGCGGTCGAGCGCGCACCAGCCGGCGCGGTACTCAACGCCGTCGGCGACGAGGGCGTGCCCCTGCGTGAGATCGCCGAGGCCATCGGCCGGGGCCTGAACCTGCCGTCCAGGTCCCTGCCCGCCGGGGAGTACCCGGGCATGCTCGTCCCCCTGCTCAGCACCGACATGCCCGCCTCCAGCACCCTCACCCAGGAGCTGCTGGGCTGGAAGCCAGCCGGCCCGGGCCTCATCGAGGACATCGACCAGGGGCACTACTTCACCTGACCAGCCGCCCTCCACCGGGTGACACGGCCGGTCAGCCGACGGCCCGGCGCTCACCCCAGACCAGGACGAGGCCGGCCGCGACGAGCAGAGCGGCCGTGAGGCCGTAGATGCCCTGGGACTCGGCGTCACCCAGCCGGTGCGCTGCCCGGCCTTCGCCAGCCGCGCAGGCCCGGCTCCCCCTCCTCCACCGCCTGCTCACCGGGGTCACGGACCAGGGCCGAGCTCGGTTACCGGGTCGCGCAGCACGTCCCGGTCGGCGCGGCCGATCCGGCCCACATCGGCGGTAAGCAAGGCACCTGGTATCAGCGCGATCTCCCCCAAATCATACCGAACGTAGCAAGTTGCCTCCATTCGGTAACAGTTTGAGGCGTGAACTCCCGCTCTCCCGGAAAGACCTACTCCATGCAGCAGCGCAACCCTCCGGGGAACGGGGCGGGCGGTCCCGGGTCGCCCAGAGGGTACCTGCCGATCGAAGAGCACGGGATCATCGGCGACCTGCGCACCGTCGCCCTGGTCGGTACCGACGGCACCATCGACTGGTTCTGCCCGGGCCGCTTCGACGCCCCGAGCCTGTTCGGCGCGCTGCTGGACAAGGACAAGGGCGGCTACTTCTCGCTGACCGCGCGGACCAGCTACGCCAAGCCGAAGCAGCGCTACCTGCCCGACACCAACATCCTGCTGACCCGGTTCCAGGGCAAGGACGCGGTGGGCGAGGTCATCGACTTCATGGTGCCCGACACCACGTCCGGCGGGAAAGCCCGTGACCTGCTGGTCCGGCAGGCCCGGGCGGTCCGCGGCCAGGCCCGGTTCGAGGTCGCCTGCCACCCTGCCTTCGACTACGGCCGGATGGAGCACGAGGTCGAGATCATCAAGGGCGTGGGCGCGGTGTTCACCTCGCCCATGGGCCGGCTGACGCTCCGGGCCAACGTCAGCCTGAAGGCAGAGGAGTCAGGCGTCGCGGCCACCTTCGTCCTCGACGAAGGCGAGGAAGCCGACTTCCACCTGGAATGGAACGGCGACATCCACCCGGTCACCCCGGGCGAGACCCGGAAGCTGTTCTCCCGCACCCAGGACTACTGGCGTAACTGGCTCGGGCAGTCCCGCTACACCGGCCGGTGGCGCGAGGTGGTCCAGCGCTCCGCGCTGGCGCTGAAGCTGCTGGTTTACCACCCCACCGGCGCCCTGGTGGCCGCTCCCACTACCTCCTTGCCGGAGGAGCCGGGCGGAACCCGCAACTGGGACTACCGCTACGCCTGGCTCCGCGACGCCTCGTTCACCGTGTACAGCCTGATGCGGCTCGGCTTCCTGGAGGAGGCCGCCAGCTTCATGGACTGGCTGCAGAAACGATGCGAGGAGGTCCAAGCCGACCGCGACGTGGCGATCCTCTACACCATCGACGGCAGCGACCAGGTCCCCGAGATGACCCTGGACCACCTGGCCGGGTACGACGGGGCGAAGCCGGTGCGGATCGGCAACGCCGCGTCCGGGCAGCGCCAGATCGACGTGTACGGCGAGGTCATGGACTCCGTCTACATCTACAACCGCGAGGCGCCGATCTCCTACGACCTGTGGTGCTGGCTCACCAAGCGGCTGGAGTGGCTGGCGAACCACTGGACCGAGGCGGACGAGGGCATCTGGGAGATCCGCGGCCCCCGGCAGCGGTTTACCTATTCCGCCCTGATGACCTGGGTCGCCTACGACCGGGCGGGCCGGCTGGCCCTGGACCGGGGCCTGCCCGGCCCGGTCGAGCGCTGGCGTGAGCTGGCCGGCGAGGCGCACCGCTTCGTTCAGGAACAGTGCTGGGACCCGGACATCAGGAGCTACGTGATGTACCCCGGCAGTCGCCTGCTCGACGCGTCACTGCTGATGATGCCGCTGGTGAAGTTCGCCGGCAACACCGACCCGCGGTTCCTCGGTACCCTCGACCGGATCGGCGACGAGCTGGTTGTCGACAGCCTGGTCAGCCGGTACGCCATCACCGGGCACGACGGCCTGTCGGAGGGCGAGGGCACGTTCAGCCTGTGCTCCTTCTGGTACGTGGAGGCGCTGACCCGGGCCGGGCGGGTCCACGAGGCCCGGGGCGTGTTCGAGAAGCTGCTCACCTACAGCAACCACCTGGGACTGTTCGCGGAGCAGATCGGCGCCTCGGGCGAGGCGCTCGGCAACTTCCCTCAGGCCCTCACTCACCTGGCCCTGATCAGCGCCGCAGTCAACCTGGACGAGGCCCTCAACCGGGACCGCGGCCACCGGTAGCCGCCCCTGCCTGCCGGAGGACGCCATCCGCCTGGCCCTAGAACCTTCGGCATGTCTCACACCGTCACGTGACCACCGGGCACCGAGGACTGGGAGAACACTTTGACTGGTTTGCCGGTTGAATTGCTGAACGCGTGCGGGATACCTGGCGGGACGAACATGAACGCACCGGGCCGCCGGTGGCGAACGTCTGGCCGTGGCCGATTTCCACCGGTGCCAGTCACCGACGGCCCGGCCGGCATCAGGCGCACGGCGTTCCTCTTCTCCGACCGCCTCCGCTGCACGGTCGACCGTGACAACGAGGCCGTCGGCGAGGGCAACTCTCCGGCTCGAGCCCCGATGCCGCTGCCGCCGATTCACCTGCTGATGCTCTGGACCAGCTCCGCCGAAGCCGACCCAGGCCACAACTGGCTTCGCGGGCGCGGCTGCCCGTTGACCCAGTCCGACGCGACCGGATAGTGCGCGTGCCGACCCCATACAGCGGCGAGCCGGACTCCGACGTCGACCAGGATCACGAGGCCGAGTACCGTTCGGCCTCGTCGGCTTCAAGGGCAGCGGCTCTGTCGTCGTTGATGACGAGGACCGCAGGCGATGTGGCCCGGGCGATCAGCGGGAGCGTGACACGCCCCGCCTTCCGCCGCGGCGCAGACGGGAGCCCGAGTTCGTGCGCCAGCGCGCGGTTCACCAGGTCAACATCTGGGCGGTACTGCTGACCTTCCCTGGGTTCAGCAGCAGCCGGACTGGCAGCCCCCGGATTCGGCCGCTCCGACCGCGGCAAGATCCGCGGTGGCGCCGGGAGTGCAGCAGGCCGAGCCGGCCTCCTTGGTCATGCTGCCGGCGTCGGCCTTGACCGTGTAGACCTCCCACGGCTCGTCGCCGGGACCGGTGACCCAGACCTTGTCCTGGACGGCGTAGCAGCAGGTGGTGTCGTCTTCGGTGACGGTGGCCAGGCCCTCGGCCGCCAGGCGGATGGCCGCGGCGGTGACCTCGTCGGTGGTCTCGACCTCCACGCCGAGGTGGTCCATGCGGGTGGGCTCGCCCGCGGCGCCCTCGATCAGGACGAGCTTGAGCGGAGGCTCGGTGAGGGCGAAGTTGGCGTAGCCGGGGCGGCGCTTGGCGGGCGCGGCACCGAACAGCTTGGAGTAGAAGGCAACCGAGCCTTCCAGGTCGGCGACGCGCAGCGCGAGCTGGACACGGGACATGACGTGTTCCTCCCTGGTGGGACGGGTTCCGGCCTTGATTAAAAAATCCTCTAACCAAGGTGCATCGTCAGTTTGACCTACCGGTTCAAGACATGTCAAATTAGAGAAGTGGTTAACCAAGAGCTGCTGCCGGTGATCCAGCCCGAAGCGGGCGCATGCTGCGCGCCGCTGGCGCGCGAGCCGCTGCCCCCGGCGGGCGCGGACGAGCTGGCGCCGCTGTTCAAGGCGGTCGCGGACCCGATGCGGCTGCGGCTGCTGTCGCTGATCGCCTGCCACGACGGCGGCGAGTCGTGCGTCTGCGACCTGCTGGAGGCGTTCGACGTCACCCCGCCGTCGATCAGCTACCACCTGAAGATCTTGCGCGAGGCCGGGCTGCTCAGCTCCGAGCGACGCGGCACCTGGGTCTACTACCGGGTCAATCCGGAGGTCATGGCGCGGATGTCGGCCGTCCTGGTTCCGCCCGCAGCGGCCCTCACGACCGCGGCGGGCTGACTGCCGCCGGCCCTCCGCTCCGGCCAGGCGGACCCATGCCTGAGCGCCGAGCTGGACCGCATCCCAGGGCGAGCCGAGTGGCGGGGTGTAAGACAGGTCGAGGTCGCTGACCTCATCGATGGTCATGCCATGGAAGATGGCGGTGGCGGCGATGTCGATCCGCTTGGCGATCTCGGCGTGGAGGTGCCCGGCGAGCTGGACCCCGAGCAGGCGCCCGGTCCGGCGGTCCCCGGTGAACCGCATAGCGATCTTGTGGCCGCCCGGGTAGTAGGCCTTGTGATCGTCGGCCTCGGCCGCGACGGTGACCGGGTCGTACCCGGCCGCGGCGGCCTCATGGTCACGCAGGCCGGTGCGGGCGGCGGCGTGGTCGAAGATCTTCACGACCTGGGTGCCCAGGCTGCCCGCGAACTCGCGCTGCCCGCCGCAAGCGTTCTCCCCGGCGACGCGGCCCTGCTTGTGTGCGGTGGTGCCGAGCGGCAGGTACGTGTGGCCGAGCAGCCGGTGGCGGGTCACGGCGCAGTCCCCGGCCGCGTAGACGGCTGGCAAGCCGGTTCGCATGCCCGTGTCCACGGCGATAGCGCCGCGCGGGCCGAGGGTGGCCCCCGCGCTGACGGCCAGTGCTGTTTCCGGGCGGACGCCGGTCACGACCAGGACCAGGTCGGCGTGCACGATGCCGGGGCCGCTGCCGGAGGC
Source organism: uncultured Actinomycetota bacterium (assembly GCA_963795335.1). Lineage (GTDB taxonomy): Bacteria > Actinomycetota > Actinomycetes > Streptosporangiales > Streptosporangiaceae > Trebonia. The sequence continues at coordinate 222,483 of CAWCHI010000015.1, read as the reverse complement.
AACCGCAACCGTCAGGCGGCCGCTGGCGCCCGGGGCGGCGGGGCTGATCTCGGTGACCGCCGTGCCGGTCCGCACGGTGACGCCGTGCTCTTCCAGCTGGGCCCGGACCAGCGCGCCGAGCTGGGCGTCGACGGTTGGCAGGACCTCGGGGAGCTGCTCGACCTGGGTGACGGCCAGCCCGCGGGCGGTCAGGGCCTCGGCCATCTCGAGGCCGATGTACCCCGCGCCGACAATGACGGCGGTGGCCGGTTCCGTCCGTTCCAGGGTGCGCATGATGGCGAAGGTGTCGTCCATCGAGTGCAGCACGTGCACCCCGTCGGCTGGGCCGAGACTGGCCAGGCCGGCGATCGGCGGGCGGACGGGAACCGCGCCGGTGCCGATGACGAGCTGGTCGTAGGCGATGGTGTCCTCGGCCCCGGCTTGACTGGTGACGTGCAGCAGGTGGCGGCCGAGGTCGATTTCGCGGGCGGTGGTGTCTAGCCGCAGGCCCATCCCGGCCGCTTCCAGGTCGGCGTGGGTGCGGTGAGCCAGGTCGCGCCAGTGGGCGACTTCCCCGGAGACGTAATAGGGGATGCCGCAGATGGAGAAGTTGGGGTAGGCGTCCGCGGTCACCACGGTGACCTCGGCCGACGGGTTCACCTCACGGGCGCGGAGCGCGGCGCTGATGCCCGCGTCACTGCCTCCGACGGCGACGATGTGCATGATCGCGGACCTTTCGTTACGGGCGGAGGGCCGGGCTGGCTGATGGTTCGGCGCAGCCTGCTCCGGTGCTGCCGCCGTGCTCGTGCGGGACGACGACGCTGGCCGCCTGGTCCGGGGTGAGCGCCGGGTAGAGGAACTTGATCAGGAGCACGCCGGCGATGCCGCCGCCGAGCTGGGCCGCGATGAACACCGGGGCCGAGGAGGGCGCGATCCCGGCGAAGGTATCGGAGAACATCCGGCCGATGGTGATGGCCGGGTTGGCGAAGCTGGTGGAGGAGGTGAACCAGTACGCGGCGCCGATGTAGGCGCCGACCGCCGCCGGAGCCATCGCCGACCGCCCGCTGCGGGCCAGGGCGAAGATCACCAGCAGCAGCCCGGCCGTGGCGATCACCTCCGACAGCGCGTGCGCGCCGGACGCGCGGTGCTTGACCGAGATCGACACAGCGGCCTGAGCGAACATCAGGTTCGCGGTGACGGTTCCGGCTCCGCAGCCGGCGACCTGGGCTGGCACATAGGCGGCAGCGTGGCGCCACGAGATCCCGCCGAGCGCGGCGTCGGCCAGCGAGACGACCGGGTTGAAGTGAGCGCCGGACACCGGCCCGAACATCAAGATGATGGCGAACAGTCCCGCCGCGGTCGCGGCCGAGTTCTCCAGCAGCTCCAGCCCCGTGTCGGACGGGGAGAGCTGCTGGGCGGCGATACCGGAGCCCACCACGACCGCGGCCAGCAGCGCGCTGCCGAGGAACTCCGCGGCCAGCCGCCGGGACAAGGACGCAGGATGGCTCACGCTGCCATCTTGACGGGCAGACGATCACTCAGTCAAGATTGACTCAATGAACAGTGAGCAATTTGACGAACTGGCGCGGCGAGCAGCGGTGCACGCGGCGCTAGCTGACCCAGCGCGACTGGCGATCTCTGACGCGCTCGGCGACGGAGACGCGTCGCCGTCGGAGCTGGCCGTCCTGCTGGGCCTGCCGTCCAACCTCCTGGCCCACCACCTTCGGGTCCTGGAGCAGGCTGGAGTCGTCACGCGGCACCGGTCGGAAGGTGACCGGCGGCGCACCTACCTGCGCCTGGTCCCCGGTGCTCTCGAAGGCCTCGCTGGCGTCAGCCACCGGACCGCGCCACGGGTGCTGTTTGTCTGCACCGCTAACTCTGCCCGCTCACACCTGGCGGCATCACTGTGGCGGCGTGCCAGCGCCGTCCCGGCGGCCTCGGCCGGCACTCATCCCGCGGTGGCGATCGACCCCGGCGCCATCGACGCCGCCGCCCGCCACCACCTGCCGCTGCCCCGCCTGCGGCCCCGCCACGTCAGCGACGTGCAGCGAGACGGCGACCTGCTGGTGACCGTGTGCGACCTGGCCCACGAAGAACTCGGCGGCCGGGCGCACCTGCACTGGTCAGTCCCCGACCCCGTCCGGCCGGGCGACCCGGGCAGTTTCGACCTGGCGCTGACCGAGCTGAGGCGCCGGGTCGACCGGCTCGCTGTCCGCCTGGCCGCTTCCTGACGCGCGGGATGCGTGCCGGGTCACTGGTTCCTGGTCACTGCATAAAGCCGCTTTCATAAGCGGTGATGACCGCCTGGACGCGGTTCCGCGCCCCTAGTTTTGCCAGCCCGCGGCGCACGTGGCTCTTCACGGTCTCCAGCCCGAGGACCAGTTCACCCGCGATCTCGGCGTTGGACAGGCCCTGCGCGACCAGCCGCAGTACCTGCTTCTCCCTGTCGGTCAGGTTAGCCTGCGCGAGTCCTCCGCCGCCCTGGCCGCCGCGATGAGCCACTAGCCGGCGGATGGCCGCCGGGAAGAGCAGCGAGTCGCCTTCGTGCACGGTACGGATGGCGTTGACGAAGTCCTCCGCGGCGGAGCGTTTGAGCAGGAACCCGCGCGCTCCGGCCTGCAGCGCGTCATACACGTAGTCGTCGTTTTCAAAGGTGGTCACCACGATGACCGCTGGTCCGCCCCCATCGAACTGGCCCAGCAGCCGGATGGCCGCGATCCCGTCGACACGCAGCATCCGGACATCCATCAAGACGATGTCGGGATGCGTACGCCGTGCTTGCGAGACCGCCGCCGCCCCGTCGCCGGCCTCGCCCACCACGGTGATGTCCGGTTCGGAGCCGACGATCGCCCGCAGGCCGCTGCGGACCAGCGGCTCGTCGTCGACCAGCAGCACCCGGATAACTTTCACCGCTGCAACGTCCCCGCTGGCAGCGCCACCGAAAGCGTCCAGCGGCCGCCGTCTGCGCTGGCGGTCGTGGTGCCACCGAGTGCCGCGGCGCGCTCGCCGATGCCCCGCAGCCCGCGGCCAGCGCGGGTGGTGCGCGTGCCCCGCCGGGTTGGCCAGTCGTATTTCGAGTGTGCCGTTGTCAGCGCCATGCTCAGCTCCGCCGTCCCGTCGGCGGTAAACGTCAGCGCGATGGTCAGCCCGTCCTGACGATCCGGTAAGCCTCCTAGCTGACCAGCGCGGGCAGCTGGGACAGGTCGCCCGATACGGTCAGCTCGACGGTCAGCCCAGCCGACTGGGCGGCGGCGATCAAGCCCGCCGAGGTAGCCCAGGTTCGGCGCGGGCGCGGGCGGGCGCTGCGTGGCCTCTCCTCGCGTAGCAAGCCGAGCATGTGGTCCAGGTCGGCCACCGCCCGGCGCGAGATCGTTTCGATCGTCCCGAGCGCCTTCTCGGCGAAGGCGGGTCGCGGCCGATCAACTTCCGCCGGCCGTAGGCTCTGCACGGTCGCCAGCTATGGAGCGTGCCCGATCCTGTCGTGGATCTCGCGAACAAATCGGTTACGTTCGTTCGCGCGGGCGGCGTCGGCCTCCAGCCGCTCTAGCCGCTCGGCTAAGACGGCCCGAGCAGCCTGGCGCGAGCCGCCAGCACGGCCGAGAATAGCGTGCCGAGTACTGTCGCCGCCGCCGCAGGGACGTCCACCAGCTGCCGGCCAGCCCAATTAGCCCGATAACGCCGGCGACAACGAGAGCTCCACTCATCAGGTGCAGGAGGAACCATGCCAGCGTTCGCCACCGCTGCGACCAGCGCACTGCAGCACCCGGGGGCCCGTCCCGGAATGAACAACGAGCAGCGCTTGCACCGCCGCGCCCTCGATCTGCCGCACCGCCGGGACCGCACCCACCATCAGCGGGCCGCCGACGAGCACGACACCGATCAGCGCCACCGCCCACGGCGGAGCTCCGGCCATCGATGCCAAGGACAGCACCGTGAAGCCGGCGATACCCAAGGCCAGCGCCAACGCCGCGCCGACCAGCACGAACACCACTCGCAGGTAAGACTGCGCCGCCAGCAGCAGAACCGGCAGCGACCGCAGCACACTCCTCACCATCCCACACTGCCACCGAAGAAGCCCGGTTACGCCAATCGCGATCAGGCAGGCAGCCGAGGATTGCGAGGTCAGATACGGCGGCGCTTCCAGTAGCTGATCGTCACCGCGCCCAACAGCGGTCCCCACAACACCAGCGGTGCGTACGCGATGACCGCGACCAGGCCCTTCCAGTCATCGAAACTCAGCACGGAGTTGCTGCTGACAGCGGCCACCGTCGAAGCGCAATCCCGAGCGAGAAACTGACCACCACCCAGGTCCACAGCAGCGTCAACACCACCGCACCGAGGGCAGCGGGAACGACGCCAGCAAGTGCGGGCACTCCGCGCCCGCGCAGCACGGGAATCCATCGCGGGAAAGCTCTCGCCCATGCGGAGACCAGTCCGACCGCAGTAAACGCGAGCAGCTCAGCGACGATGGACAGCACGATCACGTACAGCTCGAGCGGAACGCCCGGCACCCCGGACGGGGCCGTGCCGGAGCCAGGGCGCCGCGCCCGATCGGCACATGGAACGTGCACACCGCGATCCGCCACAAGCTGGACGGGAACACGGTGCACGGCACAGCGTAGGCGGCGATCCGCGCCCAGCGGGGAACTCCGGGCACCGGGCGATGCGCTCCTGCCCAGGCACGCGCGAAGCCGGCTGTCAGACCTTACCTCGGTAACGTCGTCGTCATGCCTGGCTCCTTCGAGGTCCGTGTGTTCGGCGGTCGTGATTCTAACGAACCCGACCGCTACCGGTCGTTCCATCACTCGCGAGAGGGATTCCCATCCCCGGCCATCCGAGTGCGCTAACCTATCGTCCATCGGCGGGAGCAGCCTCTTGCCAACCCGGTAAGGCTCACGCAGGAGAGGGCCAGTCATGAACTCGTAGGCCGCCGCAGCAACCGCCTCCGGCAGAATCTCGCCCAGAGCGCGGCGGACGGCCGACGTCGTCCGCAACTCGTAACGGTCCTCCGCAGGCTCGTCACTCACGATGCCTGGCGCTGCCTCATCGTCTCGGCCAGTTCCTCAGCCGAGACGTACTCACCTCGGGCCAGCTCGGCGTCGGACTCGGCTAGCCGGTTCATCGTCGCCGCGTCCCGCATGATCGCGAGGGTCTCCTCAAGCGCTTCCAAGTCGTCCGGCGCGATGAGTACGGCGGACGGTTTGCCGTGAACGGTCACGGTCACCCGCTCGTGCTGGTCGTGCACGCGGCCAACGATCTCGGACAGGTGCGACTTGACGTCACCCAGCGGCAGCACAGTCATAGTCAGAGTTAAGTCATGTCATGTCATAGTCATAAGTATGACCAAAAACCGTGGCGGCGTCAAAGGGATCGCTGGTCGTGGGTGCGCCTAGACGTTGCTTCACGTTGTGACGCCTGCGTTTGCAGCGGACAAGCATGGCCGGATGCCGGGATTGGCTCCGCAGACGGGGCTGATTGCCTACGATCGGGTATGAGCCAACGACGTACGCGGTCTCGCCGTCTCCGCGCGCTGACCTCGACAGGCGGCGCATGGGGCAGCTTGCGTCTCCCCGACTCGGTCCCCAGCGTCCGGTTACAAATCCGGTTTCAGAACAGGTGCTTGCCGTGCTCCGGACCTGATGCGCCGCGGCAGGCTGACCCGGCAGGCCAATCCCTCGGACATAATCGGGCTTGACGATTACGCCTCAACCCAGTCGAAAGGGCGGGCGCGTTCGCTCCTCGCGCTTACTTTGGTTGAATGCAGCCACACGTGTTCGCCCAGCTCAGTACGAGCCATGGCCGGACCATCCGGCGATACAGGCGAGATGACGGGAAGTTGCCGACGCTGTCGAAGGAGGTATACCTGCCTGATCCTTCGTCGGCCAATTTATCGTCGCCCGACTGCTGAAGCTGGGACTCGGCACGAGCTATTTATTCGCACTCGGCTATGCCCTCTATGCTTAGCGCCGCGACGAGAGTCAGCAGGCATCGGATCCTCTTGCAGTCGACCTTGCCGCCATGACCAGGGCTCCGAGTCGATCCGTCATCGCTCGACAGCCAGGCGGACCAGAGCAATCGACCGCGCAGAGTTGCCGAACCTTGTCTTCTCACGGCCAGTCGTGTGTCGCCGCAATTTCCGCTAGCTCTCAAGAGCCGAGCTTGCTGGCCATCGCTGGCGCGCTCGAGTAGCGGATCACCTCGCGTATAGGCCCGATGCAGGTCGCGGCCCAAGGCTGATCACGGCCACGACGCCCATCCAGTGTTTACTCCACGGAAGACGTTCTGCGACGGGTACAAGCAAAGGCCAAGTGCACGCTCGACGACCGGGCAGCAGGGCCAAGGCATGCCGAGAGCGCCAAGCCTCCGGCAGAGTGGACGTGCCGGTCAACCGACCCACGCTGTCCTTTTCGTCCTGTGTTAACGCGGAGTCAGGCGTGATGGTTACAGTCTTGATAACGGACAGAAGAACGGCCTCCGGAGCTAGGCTCCGGAGGCCGTTTTACCTGGTAGCGGGGGTAGGATTTGAACCTACGACCTCTGGGTTATGAGCCCAGCGAGCTACCGAACTGCTCCACCCCGCGTCGGGTGTAACCACACTCTATGAACTCCCGGCACCGGAAGCAAATCGGTTCCGCGCCCGGCGCGGCGCAGCGCCCGGTGGCGTTGTCACGTTGGTCCGTAGCCGGGCGGGGTGGCCAGCCAGAGGGAGTAGCTGACCGGCCAGTTCCCGGACGGCGGGCCAGTCAGGACCATGGCGTCGCCGGAGGTCCGCAGGGCGACCGCGTGGCGCGGGGTGCTGCCCGGCAGTGCGACCGACGCCGCGGTCGGGCCGAGGATGACCGGCCGGCGGCCGGTGCGCTCGATGGCGCTCGCCGCCCGCTGCAGGTCGGCGGCCGAGGTGGCCGGCGGAACGAGGGCGGCCGTGGGCTGGCCGCACAGGTCGCGCACGACCGGGGCGAAGGCCTGGGCGGTGCGCTCGTCCGTGAACACCACGCTGGCCGACGGGCCGATGTCGGTGCAGAGGGACGACACGGCGGCGAGCGAGCCGCCGTAGGTGGCCGACGCTCCGACCCCGCGCAGCTGTACCCGGCTGATGTACCGGGCCAGGCCGGACGAGTGCGGGCCGACCGCCGGCTTGGCCGCCAGGCCCGGGTTCAGCGTGGTCACCAGCGGCGGGATGACCAGCGCGAGCACACAGCAGACGGCCACGACCACGACCACGCCCCGGGAGGCGCCGAGCAGCGCGGCGTGCACGGTCAGCCGGGAGCAGACCCATACCGCGAGCAGCAGCAGGCCGGGCAGCACCACCGGCACCAGCCGGTGCGAGGCGAGCGGCTGCCAGGGCACCACCGCCGGGTCCCACAGCACCGTCACCACCGACCAGCCGATGATCAGGAAGGGCAGCACCCACAGCGCCAGCGCCCGGTCGTCCGCCGGCTCCCCTCCTGCGGCGGCCTGATCGGTCCCTTCGGCGGTCTGATCGGCCCCCTCTTCGGCGGCCTGACCGGCCGGGCTGGTGCGCAGTGCCATCCGCACCATTCGCCGTCCGAGGACGGCCGCCCCGGCGCACGCGAGCAGCACCGCCGGCACCCCGAGGTACCAGAACACCCAGTCCAGGCTGGACTCGTAGTACTGCCGCCGCCCGTCAGCCGGCAGTCCCTCGAGCCGTTGCAGTGCCGCCACCGCCCGGATAATCCCCGGGTCGGCCTGCCCGCGCACCGTCTCCAGATATGGCCGCGCCAGCAGCACGACGAGCACGGCCGCCGGCGCCGCCACGGCGAGCACGGTCAGCACGGTGCCGAGCGTCGGCAAGATAAGCTGCTCCCCGCCGAACCACTTGAACTGGAACTGCACAGTGCAGGCGGTGCGCACCCGCGCCCGCACGGACGGGAACGCGAGCGGCGCGATCAGCGCCGTCGCCAGGCCGAAGCCGGCCACGCAGAGGCCGATCAGGTGCAGCTGCGGCGCCACCGTCGACAGGTACGGGCGGGCCAGCACCAGGGCCGCCAGCAGCCCGGTGGCGAGGCCGAGGATGAGGCCGGCACCGAACGGTGCCGCCTGCGGGCGCCGCGCCGCGAACAGCAGCGCCAGCACCGGGAAGGCGGGCAGCAGGAAGACAAGCGACCCGATCGAGGCGAGCACGGTGAGGCCGAGGGCGAGGCCGCCGAATGCGGCCAGCGCGATCCCGTTCCCCGCCCCGGCCCCGGCCCCGCCGCGACCCCGCCGCTGCACCACCAGCGCGTCGGTGAACAGGCAGAGGCCACCGAACAGCAGCACCTGCACCAGCGGCTCGCTGAACGGGGTCCGCGCTACGTAGACCTCGGGCAGGCTGACCGCCAGCACCAGCTCGGCCGCGACCGCCCACCAGCCGCCGCACAGCCGGCCGACCAGGCCGCCGAAGGACAGGACGGCGCCGCCGCCGAGCACGGCCGGCATCAGCAGGGCGCCGCTGAGGCCGCCCAGCCACTGGCCCGCCGCCAGTACCAGCGGCAGCCCCGGCAGGTAGGCCGGGGTGACCGAGTTGCCGCTGACGATGAACCCGGTCGTGGCGAAGTCGAGCCCGCTGGCCGTGCCGAAGTTGCCCGGTGAGGCCGGGATGTGGATGTTCCCGTGCTCGGCGATCCAGTACCCGTACTGCAGGTAGATGCCTGGATCGCTGACGACGGCGACCTGCTGGGAAGCGTAGAAGGCCTGCCACAGGCCGAAGCCGGCCGCGACCGCAACCGCCGCCGCCAGCGCCGCCACCGGGATGGCGGGGCCAGCGGCCGCGGCCAGCGCGGGCGCGTCCGCTGCGGCCTGCCGCTGGCCCGGACCCGTCAGGCCGACCCAGGCGGCCCGCGGCCAGCTGACCGGGAGCCGCCGCATCGCGAAGTAACACAGCGCGACCGCTACCGGCACGAACATGATCACCATGGGCAGCGGCAGCAGCCGTCCCGCCAGCAGCATCCCAGTGCCGGGGACCAGCCACGCCAGCGCCAGCAGGGCCGGGAAAATCGTCACCGCCGCGAACAGCCATCCGGGCAGCCACGACAGGCGGTGCAGCAGCCCTCCGGCCTCGTCCGGAACGGGCGCGTGGGCCTCCCCGACGCGCACGAGCACGTTCGGTAGCCGCAGGCGCACGAAGCCACTGTATCGATCGCAGGACCGATTGCCAGACACCAGACCGTAGGCCCCGTTTTGGGGTTGACTGACACGGTGGAACTCTTCACCAGCTGGCACACCTGGGTCCAGACCGAACCCGAGCTGCGCCGCCTGGTGCCCGCGCCCGCGGCCGACGCGGTCGCGCGGGCGGTCGCGTTCGCGCTCCGCTGCCACGGGGACCAGCAGCGGCCGACCGGGGCGCCGTACGCCGAGCACCTGCTCGAAGCGCTCGAGATCCTGGTCCGCGGGGCCGGGGTGAGCGACCCGGACGTGCTCTGCGCGGCCGTGCTGCACGACGTGGTGGAAGACACCCCGTGCACGACCGGGGAGGTCCGCGCGGCCTTCGGCGACCGGGTGGCGGACATGGTCGGCTGGGTGACCAAGCCGGAGCCGGCCGACGGAGCCGACAAGCAGGCGGCCAAGGAGGCCTACCTGGCCCGCCTGGCGGGTGCGCCCGACGACGCGGTCGTGGTCAAGCTGGCTGACCGGGCGTCCAACGTGCAGACGCTGCGCAACCTCGGGCTGGCCCGGCAGCGGGAGTACTACGCGCAGACCGTCAGCTACATTGTGCCGCTGGCGGCGTCACGCCCCTGGTGGGCCCTCTGGTACGCGAGCTGGCAGCAAGCCCATCTCGATCTCGCCTAGCCGGGCGCTGTCGGCCGCCGCGCGCCGGCCCATCCAGGTGGCGAACAGCCAGATGAGCAGCGCGGCGGGGTAGATGAAGTACCCGACCCGCGTCGACGGGGCAATCACGAACATCAGCGTCATCGCCCCCGCCAGCAGCAGCACCGCCCGCGGGACCGACCGCGGCGGCCGCACCACGAGCGACACCGCGACCGCGACACCGGCGAGTGCCAGCATCGCGATCACGATCGTGTGCCCGGTGTGCCCCCAGGTGGACGAGATGAGGTAGCCGGGGAGCGGGCTGCGGGCGGCCGACTCGATGCCAGTCAGCCCGAGCGGGAACTTGATCGTGTTGGTGAACAGCGCCCGGGGGTGGACCGCGACGAACGGGCCGACGCAGACGATCACGACCGCGAGCGCGACCGCGGCGAAGTTCCGGGCCGCGCGGCGCCCCGCCGTCACCCACAGCAGGGCGGCCGCGACGAGCAGTGCTGGCCACGCGGTGGCCTTCATCGAGGCGCCGATCCCGAGGGCCAGCCCGGCCAGCGCCGGCCGCTGGATCCACAGGTAAGCGAAGCCGAGGCAGAGGAAGGCGACCATCGGGACGTCGGTCCCGCCTACGGCGAGCTCGAAGGCGATCACGGGGGAGGCCGCGACCAGGACGGTCCAGCGAATCGGGTCACGCGCGCCGCCGCGGCGCAGCGAGAGCCAGAAGATGACCAGGAACACCACGCCGAACCAGAGCCGCGGATCGGTCAGCACCCCGATGTGCGACAGGGCGCTTGGCAGTCCGAACAGCGCCATGACCGGCAGGTAGGGGTTGTAGAGGTACTGCTGGCCGAGCTGCCGGAGCGTATCCGGGTTCATGTACGGGGTGCCGTGCTGGAGGAGGCTGCGGCCCGACTCGGCCACCACGTACACCTCGGGCTGGCCCAGGTGGCGGGTGGCCAGGTAGGCCAGCGGCACCACGAGCCCGCCGAGGAACGCGAGGCCGAGCGCCACGTCGGCCGCCCGCGCGTGCCGGAAGGCGATGACCGCCAGCAACGCCAGCCCGTAACCGACGGCGGCGATCACGCCCCAGATCTCGTGCACGTGGTCGTTGCTGACCATCCCGACCAGGACGGCCCACAGCGTGCAGAACGCGAAGATACCGGCCAGCCAGGTACGTCGCATGGTGGCCGGTGACTCAAACCCGGCGCCAGGCCGTACGCCACCCATATAGCGGCATAGTACCGGCTGGTTCGGACCGGGCGGCGGCCCCGGGCGGTAACCTGCGCGACATCCGCCAATTCGCGGGCAACGTGATTTCTGCCACCAGACCAAGCCCGGCAGTGCTACTGGCTCATCTTCGCGTACCGCGCCGACCAGCCGAGGGCCCAGTCCCGGCCGAGGCGGTACCACAGGTAGAGGCCGAGGAAGACGTAGGCCGCGGGCGCGAGGCCGACCGCGGTCGCGATGGCCGCCAGGATCATCCGCCCCTCCCAGCCGAGGCCCCGGCGGTCGATCCCGGCCGCGAGGCCGCCGCGCACCCGGTAGGCGAGGTCCAGGTGCCGGAGCCCGGCCGCAGCCACCACTGCGAGCGTCAGCGGCGGCCAGACATGGCCCGCGAAACCGAGCCCGGCCAGGAACACGTACTCGGCCGCCTGCAGCAGCGGCGGCACCAGCCACTCACCGCGCCCGTCGTGCGGGTGCCAGGACGCGAACGCGGCCAGCAGCATGGCCTCGGCCGGGGTGAGCAGCAGGATGCCGGACAGGTTGCGCAGTCCGAGCGCGGTCAGCACACCAGTCACCAGCAGCCCCACGAACAGCAGCGGCAGCGGCGGCACCCGGCCGTCCACCCAGCGGCCGATCCAGACCGAGACCGGCCCGTCACCGCGGTAGCCGCGCAGCTCGCCCCGGTCCGGCTGCCCCCGGGTGCCCTCGATGACCGTCGTCACCAGCGCGGCGGCGCCGAGGATGACCGCGACCAGCAGGCCCGCCCGGGTTCCGGCGAGCAGCACCGCCAGACAGGTAAGCGGCAGCCGGAGGTCGCCGGGCGGACCGAACAGGCGCAGCCGGGCCCCGGGCGCGAGCGGGGCTGCTGACGCAAATGTCCGTCATTGCCGTCAGCAGGGCGAGAATGACCGCGACGACCGCCAGGTGCCACACGCCGGCGCTGCCGGCGCCGCCCAGGCCCGCCGCGAGGGTGCCGCGTCGCCCCGCCGGCGGGAGGACGTCGTGCAGGCTGGCGGCGGCGGCGATCCCGGCGTAGACAGCGAACTCGGCCAGCAGCCCGCCCGCGACCAGGCCCCACTCGGCACGGCGCGGCCGCCCGCTGCCCGGCCAGCACCCGCCCGGCGTGGCCGCAGAGCACCACCGCGAGCGCGGCAATCGAGCGCGATGACCTCCCCGCGGACCGACGCCACGGCCAGCCAGAGGGCAGCGATCAGCGCGAAGGCGACCGAGACCTGGGACAATGTAAGCGGGGAAAGGCGGGCCAGGGGCGAGCGCGGCGCGCTCACGTCGCCCGCCATCCGCCCTCCTCGCTCCGCCTGCGCCGGGAACGGCAGCGCACCCGCCTGCGGAGCCGCACTGTCAGCGTAGCCCGCAGTCGCCGCTTTTCGCCGCGACCACGCCGCAGCCGGGCCCGTCGCCGCGCCCGGGTTACCGGGTAAAGTCCGCTGATGTGACCGTGAAACACGTGGTGGCGGTGGTACTGGGCGGCGGCACCGGCACCCGCTTCGGGGCGGCACTCCCCAAGCAACTGCTCACGCTGCGGGGACGGACCCTGGTCGAGCACTGCGTAGCGGCCTTCGCCAGCGTCCCCGGGGTCGACGAGATCGTGCTGGTCATGCCGCGGGCCTACCACGCCGACGCCCAGCGGCTGGTCGGCGACCAGGTCAGCGCCATCATCGAGGGCGGCGCCAGCCGGCCGGACTCGGTCCGGGCCGCCCTCGCCCACATCAGCGCCCGGCACCAGCCGGGGCAGACCGGCGTGCTGATCCACGACGCCGCCCGCCCGCTGGTCACCCGCGAGATCATCGCGGACTGCGTGGCCGCGCTGGCCGAGCACGACGCGATCGGCGCCGCGGTCCCGACCGCGGACACGATCCTGGCGGCGGCGGACGGCGTGGTCACCCACGTCCCGCCGCGGGAGACGCTGTACCGGGCGCAGACCCCGCAGTGCTTCCGGCTGTCGGTGATCAACGAGGCGCACGGCTGGCGGCGGCTGACCCGCTGTTCACGCCGACCGACGACTGCGGCGTGGTGCTGCGTTACCTGCCGGACGTGCCGGTCCGCATCGTCCCCGGCAGCGAGAGCAACATCAAGGTGACCTACCCGGGCGACCTGGAGATCGCGGAAGCGCTGCTCAGGCGGCCGGACGCGCCCGCGGCAGGCTGATCAGGCGCGGACCGCCTGCTTGATCAGCGTGCGGCCGAAGTCCCACATCAGCCCGCTGCCCTTGGACGCGTCGTCGAGGACGTCGGCCAGGCCGTCGAGGAACAGCCTGACCTCCGCCTCGCCGATCATCAGCGGCGGGATCGAGCTTGATGACCTCCATGTGGTCACCGGAGACCTGGGTCAAGATGCGGTGCCGCTGGAACAGCGACACGACGACCATCTGCGCGAACAGCCCGACGCGGGCCTTCTGCAGCATCGCCCAGCCCGCCTTAGCCTTCAGCCCGGACGGCCGGCCGAACTCGATCCCGATGATCAGGCCCCTGCCGCGGACGTCCTTGATCAGGTCATACCTGGCCGCCAGCCCCTCGAGGCCGCGCATCAGCTCGTCGCCGCGCCGGTCGGCGTTCTCCACCAGTCCCTCGTCGTCGATGACGGCCAGCGCCGCCAGCCCGGCCGCCATCGCCAGCGGGCCGCCCTTGAACGTGGTCGAGTGGACCATCAGCTTGTCCATCGAGGAGTAGACCGAGGAGAAGACCTTGTCGGTCGTCAGCATCGCCCCGACCGGGACGTAGCCGCCGGACAGCGCCTTGGCGACGGTGACGATGTCAGGCTGCCCGTCGTCGTACTCGTAGGAGAAGAAGCGCCCGGTCCGGCCGAGCCCGACCTGGACCTCGTCGCAGATCAGCAGCGCGCCGTGCTTGTGCAGCAGCGCCTTGGCGGCCGGGAGGAACCCGGGTGGGGTCATCATCACCCCGTGTCCCTGCACCGGCTCGACGATCAGCGCGGCGACGTCGCCCTGGCGCAGCTCCGCCTCCAGCGCGGCGATGTCGCCGAGCGGGATCTCGGTGCCCGGCAGCAGCGGGCCGAAGCCCGCCTTGAACTCCTCGGCGCCGTTGACCGACAGCGACCCGGCGGTGAGTCCGTGGAACCCGTGCCGGGCGTAGACGATCCGGCCCTTGCCGGTCGAGTGGCGGGCGAACTTGAGCGCCGACTCGACCGCCTCGGCTGCCGCTGTTGCAGAAGAACACCCGCTCCAGGCCGGGCGCCTTGGCCAGCAGCCGCTGCGCCGAGCAGCCCCATGATCGGCTGGCAGTCGAACTGGGTCCACGCGGCGAAGTCCGCCGTCGAGCGCGTCCTGCCAGCGCCTTCTTGATCACCGGGTGCGAACGGCCGGCGGCGAACACCCCGAACCCGGACAGGAAGTCCGCGTAGGCGTTCCCCTCGGCGTCGTACAGGTAGGCGCCCTCGCCCCGCACGTAGTCCTTGTCGAACCCGATGGTCTGCAGCGTGCGGGGCAGCTGCGGGTTCAGGTACCTGGAGTGCAGGTCATACCCCTGGCCGCGGACCGCGGCGAGTTCGGTGGCGAGATCAAAGCCCATTGGCGCATCCTAGCGCGAGCGGTGGCCGCGGCCGCCGCTGCCCGTTGCTGGCCGACAGCGGCTGTCAGGGCGCCGCTGGCGACCCCGTGCTTGGCGCAAGGCGACGCGGGCTGGTCAGGTACCCGGCGCCCCAGCAGGTGTGCATCGCGGCGAGCACCGCGGGCACGCGCAGCCGGACCCCGGCGGGCGTGTCCCGGGCGAAGACGGCGGCGACCGCGGCTGACCCCGGCCAGGTAGAGCGCCGGCACGGCGAAGCCGAGACGAGATAAGGAACGGGGGCCGGCGCCCCGGTCACCGCCCCGATCAGGCCCGGCCAGCGCCGAGGCCAGCAGCCCGGCCGCGTTGAGCGCGGTGGCGACGGGGGCGCCAGGTAGCGCGGGCTGACCGTCTCCGGGTAGCGGCGCGCGACCACCCGGCGCCAGCGCCCGTAGCGGAACTGCTGCCTGGCGAGGGCGCGCAGGCGTGGCCCGCGGCCGGTAGGTGACCTTGAGGTCGGGGGTGAACCAGATCAGCCCGCCGGCCGCGCGGATCCGGTAGTTGAGCTCCCAGTCCTCGGCGATCAGCATGGTCTCGTCGTAGCCGCCGACCTGCTCGATCTCCGTCCCGCCGGTAGACGCCGAGGTAGACGGTGTCGGCCGGCCCGGCCTCGCCGCCGGTGTGGTTGGCCGCCGCCCCATGCCGAACGGCGAGGTCATCGCCCAGGCGACGGCCCGCTGGAACGGGGTGATGCCCTCGGCCGCCATCCAGCCGCCGACGTCCGCCGCGCCGGTCTCCATCAGCGTGCGCACGGCGGTGCGCAGGTACCCGTCGGGCAGCATCGAGTGCGCGTCGATGCGGGTGATGATCTCGTGCCGGGCGGTCTTCACGGCCGCGTTCATGGCGGTGGCGATCTGGCCGGTCGGGTTGGGCACGACGGTGATCCGCCTGTCGGCGGCGGCGAGCTCGCGGGCGATCGCCTCGGTCTGGTCCCGCGACGGGCCGATGGCGAGGACGAGCTCGAACCCGCCCGGGTACTCCTGGCCAGGACGCAGGCGACCGACTCGGCCAGGTGCTTCTCCTCGTTGAGGACCGGCATGACGACGGAGACGGCCGGGAAGCACGACTGACTCCCCGGGCGAGTAGTCGATTCGCCTGGGGAGTCAGCCCGGTCCGTTCGGGATAACGATCTTGATCGCTGTGCATGACGCCGGTCACGGATGCAGTTTAGGGCGCCAGGTTGTAAGCCCGCCGGATGCGCGCCCGATACGATGGTGATTTGTGCCATCGGGCGCGCCCCGGGGGGTACGGGGGGTCGCTCCCCCGGGTGATTACAGCTGCGTGTCCTCCAGGAGATCGGTGACGAGGGCGGCGATCGCGGAGCGCTCGGAGCGGGTCAGGGTCACGTGGGCGAACAGCGGGTGGCCCTTGAGCTTCTCGAT
Organism: uncultured Actinomycetota bacterium; assembly: GCA_963795335.1. GTDB lineage: Bacteria > Actinomycetota > Actinomycetes > Streptosporangiales > Streptosporangiaceae > Trebonia. Next base: position 206,561 of record CAWCHI010000015.1, on the reverse strand, counting down.
CACCGCCATCACGCCGTCGTGCCGGCCGACGCGCAGGTTGTCGCGCTGCGCGATGTCGTGGGTGAGCACCACCCGGGAGCCGGTGCCGATCCGCGAGAGCACCGTCAGCAGCACGCCCCGCTCCAGCGACTGGGCCTCGTCGACGATGACGAACGCGTCGTGCAGGCTCCGGCCGCGGATGTGGGTCAGCGGCAGCACCTCGAACATGTCGCGGGCGACGATCTCGTCGATCACCTCCTGCGTGGTGACCGCCGACAGCGTGTCGTAGACCGCCTGCGCCCACGGGCCCATCTTCTCCGCCTCGGAGCCGGGCAGGTAGCCGAGGTCCTGGCCGCCGACCGGGTAAAGCGGGCGGAAGACGAGGACCTTGCGGTGCTGCCGCCGCTCCATGACCGCTTCCAGGCCCGCGCACAGGGCCAGCGCCGACTTGCCGGTGCCGGCCCGGCCGCCCATGCTGACGATGCCGATCTCCTGGTCGAGCAGCAGGTCGAGCGCGATGCGCTGCTCGGCCGACCGGCCATGCAGGCCGAACGCCTCCCGGTCGCCCCGCACCAGCTGGATCTGCTTGTCCGGGCGCACCCGGGCGAGCGCGCTGGCGCTGCCGGTGTGCAGCACCAGCCCGGTGTGGCAGGGCAGGTCGCGGGCCGCCTCGCAGTCCAGCGTGCCGCTCTCGTACAGCTCCTCCACTTCGGCCGACGTCACGTCGAGCTCCCTCATCCCGGTCCAGCCCGGAATCGACCGGCAGCTCGGCCCGGTACTCCTGCGCCTGCAGACCGACCGACGCACGCCTTGATCCGCAGCGGCATGTCCTTGCTGACGAGGACCACGTCGTGGCCCTCGTTGGCGAGGGAACGGGCTACCGACAGGATCCGGGTGTCGTTGTCCCCGAGCCGGAAACCGGCCGGGAGCACCTGCGCGTCGATGTGATTGAGCTCCACCCGGGCCGTGCCGCCGAGGTCGTTGACCTCGATCTCGGCGTCGAGGCGGGCATGGGTCAGTCGGAGGTCGTCGAGGTTACGGAGGGCCTGGCGGGCGAAATAACCCAGCTCAGGATGGTGACGCTTGGCTTCGAGCTCGGTGATGACGACGACCGGGATGACGACGTGGTGTTCGTCGAACCGGGCGAATGCCGCCGGGTCAGCGAGCAGGACGCTGGTGTCGAGGACGTAGGTACGACGCTGCACAGAGTTGGCCACGCAATACTCCCCTGGGCGCCGGCCGCGATGGCCGGCGCCGCGGACAGGACACGCGCGTCCCAGGGTGCTCCGGGGACAACGTGTCGGATGGACCGGGGCTGCCCTCCCAAGAGGGCCGCGCCGGCCCTCTCGCCGCACGTAGCGATCTCAGGGGGCCTCCCGCGGGGGCACCCTGGGGAGGTGCCCGCCAACTCTGAAAGTACCCGTGATCAGGGCATTCTTAAAGCCCTAATTTGTGTGAGGCAAGCCGCAGCCCGCCGCCCGCGCGGCGCAGGGCCCGGTGGGGTAAAGGAACGGCTGCCCGCGGGCGGCTAAGCGCCGAACCGGCGGTTACGTTCGCGAATAGGAGCGCAGCGCGCGCAGGAAGTCCACCTTGCGGAAGGCGGGCCAGTAGGCGTCGCAGAAGTAAAACTCCGAGTGGGTCGACTGCCACAGCAGGAACCCGCCGAGCCGCTGCTCGCCACTGGTCCTGATCACCAGGTCAGGGTCGGGCTGCCCGGCCGTGTAGAGGTGCTCGGCGATGTGCTCGACGTCGAGGATCTCGGCGAGCTGCTCGATCGTGGTGCCCCGGCTGGCGTGCTCCATCAGCAGTCTAGCGGACCGCGTCGGCGATCTCGCGGCGACCGCCGTAGCCGACGGCCACGTTGACGAGCAGGCCGGGGTTGGCCGCGGTCGCCTCGCCGGCCTGCTTGAGCACCCGCGCGGTGTGGTCCGGCAGCAGGTCGAGCGCGCCGACCGGGTTCACGTGCCAGCCCTCGTCGACCAGGCCGTTGACGGTGTCCTCGATGATCGCCAGCAGCGGGCCGAGCTCGTCTTCCTGGCGGGTGAGGTTATCGGTGGACAGCAGCCACAGCGTGACCACCTCGACGCCGGCCTGCTTGCACCACTGGAGCAGCTCGAAGATCTTGTCCGCACCCGGCCCGGTGCCCCTTGCTGACGTCGGTATGGCCCGCGGACCGGGCCCAGCGCCGGTTGCCGTCGCACATCACGCCGACGTGCCGGGGAACCGCCTTGCCGGCCAGGTACGACTCGAGGCGTCGCTCGTACAGCCGGTAGCCGAGGTCGCGGTATCCCATGAACCGACCTTCCTCGCAGCAGAGCGCAGAAGCAAAAATCCACAAGCAACGGTATCCGACCGGGAGCTCATGAATGCCGCTTTACCGGAGAGGCTGGTGAGATGGGCTGGTTTTAGGCTGGCGTTCCGTCGCGGCCCTGCGGCCCCTGGGAGCGGACCTCCTCGACCCGCCGCAGCGCGTCCCGCAGCTCGGCCAGCCAGGCGTCGGCGTGCTCGCCGGTCAGCCGCACGCACCAGGCGAGGGCGTCCGACCGGGAGCGGGCGACGCCCGCGTCGACGAGGGTGTCCAGCACCCGCCGCTCGGACTGGCGGAGCCGGGTCATCACCGGGACCGACAGCGTGGTGAACATCTCGGTAATGGTGCCGCAGCGGGCACCCCAGGCGACCTTCCTGCCGAACTTGCGCTCGGCCTCGCTCGCGATCTCGATCCGCCGGGTCCGGGTGTCCTCGCGGAACCGCTTGATCCGGCCCTCGGCGGCCGCACCGGTGCCCGCAGGGCTGTCGGACTTGGGCTCGGGCTCGGGCAGGTTGCCGACGATCGTGATTTCCTCGCGGTCCACGATGACCTCGGCCGGCTCGGTAAACCACTCGTCGGGAAGCCGCCCGCTGAACCAGGCGTGTATCTCTGTACTCATGTAATCATGATTACACTGCAGCATGAAGCGGTCAAGGCCTGACTTCAGGACACAGTGGACGGCGACTGCCGCGGAAGCAGAGCGGAAGCAGGCGGGCGGTGCCCGGGCTCAGAGGCCGCTGGCGGCCGAAGCCCCCTGGGCCGGGCTGACCCGGATCGCGCCGGCGAACTCGGAGCCGAGCCACAGCGGCACTACCTGGACGTCCTCGCCCGGCTGGGGCGCCTGGATCATCTTGCCGTGGCCGAGGTAGATCGCGACGTGCGAGATGTAGCCGGGCGCGGTCGGGTCGGTGTGGTAGAAGAGCAGGTCACCAGGCTGCAGCTGGCTGACGGGGACGGCCGGGCCTGCCTGCGCCTGGTCGGCCGCGACCCGCGGCATGGTGATGCCGGCCTGGGCGAACGACCACTGCACGAGGCCCGAGCAGTCGAACGCGTCCGGCCCGGCCGCGCCGTACACGTAGGGCAGGCCCACCCGGCTGAGCGCGGCCTCGAGCATCTTCTGGATGACGGGACCGGAAGCGCTTGGGGCGCTCGCCGAGCCCGCGCCCGCGCTGTCCGGTTCGTCGTGGTCGTGGGGGTGGTGGTCGGGGTGGTGGCCGAGGTTACCGAGTGGTGGATGACCAGCGAGACCAGCGACTGCACGGCAGCGCCCCGGGGGACGAGGCGGCCGAGGGCGGCCTTGTCGGCGGTGAAGTCGGCCGGGCGCACGCTGACCACGATCGCGTTGCCCGGCCGGGGCGCCGAGCGCCGCCGCGGTGGCGTCCGACACGACCGCGTTGACCCCGCCGATGCCGAGCGTGCCGAACGCCACCACCGGCAGCTTCCTGCTGCGTCCGGCCCGGCCGCCAGCACCGAGCCGCCGAGCGGGATCTTGTCGAGCTTGCCCATCGTGTAGGAAACGGCGACGCCTCCGTCGGCCACGCCCTGCCACAGGCGCGGTGGCGGCACCGGTCGGGTGCGCGGCGAACGACCGGAACTGCGACGGGTCGACCCCGACGACGGCGGTCTCGGCGCCGTTGACCGGCATCTGGAATGCCTCGACGCGCTCGGCCTGGACCATCCCGGGCAGCTTGTTCACCCTGGCCAGCAGGCCGCCCGGGAGCGAGGCGGGCGCGACCACGAGCAGGTCGGCCTGGACCGAGCGGCGCAGCGGGGCGACCGCGGCCGGCCGGGCGGCCTTGGTCGCGACGGCCGGGACCGAGCCCGGCAGCAGCCGGGCGCTGGCGCTGAGGGTCAGCGGCAGCCCGGCCACGGCGGGTGCGCCCTGGGCGGCCGCCGAGCGGACGGGCGCCCGAGCCGCGTCCGGGGGCCGCCCGGGGCGGCGAGCGCCGCCGAGCACGGTGACCAGGACGCCCGCGAGCGCGCCGAGGGCGGCCAGCAGCCGCCACGGCGGCCGGCGATCCGGTCGCCGCCAGCCGCCCCGCGTGATCACAAGCACCGTGCGATCGCCGCTCCCTCGTTAGCCGCACCCCGGTCAGGCGCGCCGTCAGCGCGAGTAACTTATGCGCCGCGCAGGGCGCTCGCGCAACGCCTCGGTGGTAGTTACCGGCGTCTGGCAGGTGAAATCGTGGCATACGTAAGCTGCCGGGCCGCCCGAGACCAGCGTCCGCCCCGCCAGCAGCGGGACCGCCGGGGCGCCGGAGCCCGGGCCGCGGGCGAACACCGCCCCCGGCGGGGCCGCGTGCAGGGCCGCGCGGAGCAGGTCGCCGGTGCGTGGCTCGTCGTCCGGCCCGACGATCGCGATCTCGGCCGGCCCGGACAGCAGCGCCTCCGCCACCGCCAGTCCCATCCCGCACGCCCGGGGGTACTTCTCCGCGATCGGCGGCAGCACCTTGAGCGCGTCCAGCGCGGCCGTACCGGTACCGCTCGTCGCCGGTCAGCGCGGCGTAGCTGACGCAGCGCGTCGGCCGCGGCGAAGGTGCCGGACGGGGTGGCGTTGTCGGTCGGGTCGGCCGGGCCGGAAGATCAGCCGCTCACCGTCGTCGGCGGTGTCGTAGAAGCCGCCGTTGCCGTCGGCGAACGCGACCAGGACCGCGTCGAGCAGCTCGCCCGCAACCGTCGCCCAGTGGGCCTCGCCGGTCATCCCGAACAGCCGCAGCAGCCCGGCGGCGACGCAGGCGTAGTCCTCGAGCAGCCCAGCGCTCGGCCCGGCGGTGCCGTCCCGGGAGGTCCGCAGCAGGCGCGTCCGGCCGACCAGGGGCGTTGTCCGGGCCGGCTCGACCACGTGGGTGGTGACGATGAGGTCGGCCGCCTCGGTCGCCGCGGTCAGCAGGTCGGGCCGGTTGAACAGCACCCCGGCCTCGGCCAGGGCGCCGATGGCGAGCCCGTTCCAGGCCGCCACCACCTTGTCGTCGCGGGCCGGGCGGGTGCGGCCCTCGCGCGCGGTCAGCAGGACACCGCGGATCCGGTCGAGCCGCTCGCCGTCGTCGGGGTCGCTCAGCCGCTGCAGCACCGACGCGCCGTCCTCGAACGTCCCGGCCTCGGTGACGGTGAACGCGCTGGCCGCGAACGCGCCGTCGTCGTCGCCCAGCGCCTCGGTCAGCTCGGCCGGGGTCCAGACGTAGAAGGCGCCCTCGCGGCCGTCGCTGTCGGCGTCGAGCGAGGAGGCGAAGCCGCCCTCGGCCGTGCGCAGCTCCCGGAGCAGGAAGTCGCAGGTCTCCTCGGCCACCCGGCGGGCCAGCGGGATCGCCCGTCCGCCGCCACAGGTGGGTGTAGACCGCCGCCAGCAGCGCGTTGTCGTACAGCATCTTCTCGAAGTGCGGCACCGTCCAGGTGCTGTCCACGCTGTACCGGGCGAAGCCGCCGCCGAGCTGGTCGTACATGCCCCCGCGGGCCATCGCCTCGCAGGTCGGCCTGGGCCAGGCCCAGGGCGGGGGGCTCGCCCTCGGTCCGCTCGTCGTAGCGGAGCAGGAACTCGAGCGTCATCGACGGCGGGAACTTGGGCGCGCCGCCGAAGCCGCGCGTAGGCCCGGTCGAAGCCCGCCTCGAGACCCACCACCGCGCCCGCGGTGAGGTAGTCGACGTTGACCCGGCCCGCCCGGTCGCCCAGCGTCGATCATGGCGGCGGCGTTCTCGGCCAGGGTCTGCCTGATCTCCTGCGACTGCGCCCGGATCCGGTCCTGGCCCTTCTTCCAGGCGTCGGCGACCGCGGTCACGACCTGGGTGAAACGGGCGCGGGGGAAGTACGTCCCGCACAGGAACGGGTCGCCGTCGGGGGTCATGAACACCGTCATCGGCCAGCCGCCCTGGCCGGTCATCGCCTGGGTGGCGGACATGTAGACCGCGTCGATGTCGGGCCGTTCCTCGCGGTCCACCTTGATCGCGACCACGCTGTCGTTGACGACCGCGGCGGTCGCCGGGTCTTCGAAGGACTCGTGTGCCATCACGTGGCACCAGTGGCAGGCCGCGTACCCGACCGACAGCATCACCGGGACGTCGCGCCGCCGGGCCTCCGCGAACGCCTCGTCCGACCACGGCCACCAGTCCACCGGGTTGTCGGCATGCTGCAGCAGGTAAGGGCTTGTCGCACTCCTGAGCCGGTTTGCCATAACTCAATTGTCAGGCCGGACGGGTGCGCGTGTCTCCCAGACCCCGGGCAGCCAGCCCGACCAGGTAAAAGCCAGCCCCGATAACGCCGACGAAAAACCCGAGCGGCCAGTTCGTCTGGTACGACAGCGCGATCGACAGCCACACTGTCGCGAGCGCGATCACCACCGAGAGGGCGAGTGCGGCCCCCGGGCGGGCGGTCACCGAGCGGGCGGCCGCGGCCGGGCCGATCATCAGGCTGAACATCAGCAGCGCGCCGACCACGGGCACCGTCATGGAGGTGGCCAGGGCCATCACGACCAGGAAGTAGATCTCGGTCCGGCGCGGCGAGACCCCCCGCGCCTCCGCCACCTCGGGCAGCGCGCTGGTCAGCATCAGCGGGCGGAACGCGACCCCGATGGCGACGGCGGCGGCGATGCCGAGACCGACGATGGGCAGCACCTCGGCCTGGCTGACCCCGAACACCTCGCCGAACAGCAGCGAGTAGGTCTCCTCGGCGTACTGGCTGCTGATGCTGACGAACAGCGCCCCGAGGCCGAGCATGACGACCAGGGCCAGCGCGGTGACCACGTCGTGGCGGGCGCGGCGGCCGAGCAGGCCGATGCCGAGGGCACCGCCGACCGCGAACACCGCCAGCCCCCAGATGACGTTGATGCCGAGCAGGCTTGCCCCCGCCGCCCCGGCGAACGCGCCGTTGGGGATCGCGTGGGCGGCGAACGTGGACCCGCGCAGCACCGCGAAGAAGCCGGTGATCCCGGCGATCACCGCGACGACCGACGCCGCGATCCAGGTGTTGAGCATGAGGGCGCTAAACATGATGCACCTTGGTCCCCAGGCTGGTCGGGGAACCGTCCACGGCCGGACCGCACTCGGCTTGCGCGTGCGGCGAGCGGATCACGGGGCGGCGCCGCCGGGCGTAGCTGAGCAGGTAGGCCGCCAGCACGCCGGCGACGACGAAGAACGACACCGGCCAGCCGTGGCCGTGCGGCGGCCAGTAGTACGAGTCGTAGGCAAGCGCGATACTCAGCCAGGTAACGAGCAAGCCGGTCAGCGCGGAGACGGCCATCGCCCGGCCGGGGCTCTTGGTCAGCCTCAGCGCCGTCGCCGACGGCCCGATCAGCAGCGCGGTGGACAGCACCGCCCCGATCGCCACGGCGGCGAGGGAGACCGATACCGCCAGCGCCGCCAGGTAGGCGATGCCGACCAGCCGGACGTTGACCCCGCGCGCCCGCGCCAGGTCAGGCGAGACCGAGGTCAGCAGCAGCACCCGGGCAAGCACGGCCACCACCACCAGGGCGACGGCGCCCGAGGCGATGAGCGCAGGCACCGTGTCCGGGCTGATGACGAAGATGGAGCCGAACAGCACCGTGAACGACGCGCCGGTCGTCGCGGTGTGCAGGGTGCCCAGGTAGAGGAAGAGGGCGGCGGCCCCGAGGGCGGCCCCGAGGACCACGCCCGTGGCCACGTCCCGGCCCCGGCGGCGCTGCACGCCGATCGCCTCCATCAGCGCGGCCGCCGCGACCCCGGCCGCCAGGAAGCCCCAGAACTGGTTGATCCCGATCAGGAAGGCGCCCGAGCCGCCGGTGGTGGCGACGTCGGCCAGCGAGTGGCCGGCGAACGACTGGCCCCGCAGCACGGTGAACACCCCGATGACGCCCGAGGTGACGGCGACGACGCTGCCGACCAGCAGCGCCGTCCGGACCGGGCCGCTGCCGAACAGTCCCGGCTCGAAGAGGTAGTGCACGCCGCCCGCCTATTCGGCCGCGACCACGAGCACCCGCCCGTGCACGCGGATCACGTCGACGTGGTGGCCGTAGAGCTCGCTGAGGCCGTCCGAGGTGACGATCTCGTCGGCCGGGCCGGAGGCGGCGTGGCCGCCCGCTACATACACGATCCGGTCCATGACGCCGAGCAGCGGGTTCATGTCGTGCGCGGACAGCAGGACCGAGATCTGCTGCTCGCGGGCCAGCCGGCCGAGCACCGCGACGATCTCCTGCTCGCTGCGCAGGTCGAGGTTGGCCAGCGGCTCGTCCAGCAGGAGCAGCTTGGGCCGGGAGATCAGCGCGTGCGCCACCAGGACCCGCTGCTGCTCGCCGCCGGACAGCTCGCCCACCCGGGCATCGGCGTAGCCGTCCGCGCCGACGTCAGCCAGTGCCCGGTCGACCAGCGCGCGCCGCTGCCGGGAGGGGAAGCCGAAGCCGAGCTTGTACCCGTCGAGGCCGAGCGACACCACGTCGCGGGCACGCAGCGGCATGTCGGGGTCGATCACCAGCTTCTGCGGCACGTAGCCGATGCTGGCCTTGTTCTTGTGGTGCAGCGGCTCGCCCTCGGCCAGCACCCGGCCGGCCGAGGGCTCGGTCAGCCCGAGGATGACACGCAGCAGGGTGGTCTTCCCCGCCCCGTTGGGGCCGATGAGCCCGGTGAACTCGCCCTTGCCGAGCGAGAACGAGACGTCGCTGAGCACCTGCCGCCCGCCCAGCCGGACCCCGACGCCGTCGAGTTGCAGCAGCGGGACGAGGGTGGTGGCGCCGCGCGCGCCCCAGGGGGTGCGGGGGGTCGCCCCCCCGGGAGACGACAACGGTACTTCTTGCATGGGGGTCCTTTAGAGGTGCTCGGTGGAGGTCTGGGCGGTGACCGCGGCCCGCAGGGCGCGCACTTCGGCCAGCATCCAGGTCTGGTAGTCGTAGCCGGGCTCCGGCATCGTCTCGTACACGCCGACGACCGGGATCTGGTAACGGTGCGCCAGGGTGATGAACGACTCCGTGAGCGCGTCGGTGACCTGCTCGTTGTAGACGAACACCCTGACCTGGTGGCTGGTGAAAAGCTCGCGCTGGCGGGCCACGTCCTGCGGGGACGGGTCGACCCCGTTCATGACGTCGGCCTGGAACGTCCACAGGGTCTTGTTGTCCATGCCGAGCGCGCTCAGCAGGTAGTCCGCGACCGGCTCGGTGGTGGCCACCGGCACGCCCGCATGCGCCCGTTCGAAGCTGGCGACTGCCGCCTGCAGCGGCGCCAGGCTGGCCGCGAACGCCCGCGCGTTGGCCTCGAAGTAGGCCCGGTGCGACGGCTCGATGGCAGACAGGGAGCTGGCCACCGCGTCGGCCACCTTCGGCATCGTCGCCGGGTCGTACCACAGGTGCGGGTTAGCGGTTGAGTCCGGCAGGCCCAGCAGGTGCTGCACGTCGATCACGGTGCGCGCGCCGCTCGGGGTGGCCGCCTCGATGGAGTTCATGAAGCTGTCGTAGCCGAGCCCGTTCTGCACCACGACGCGGGCGCCGCCCACTTCCCGGGCGACGGCGATCGACGCCTCGAACGTGTGCGGGTCGGTGTTGGGATTCGACAGCAGCCCCGAGGCCTGCACGTACCGCCCGCCGACCTGGGCGATGACATCGGCGTACTGGCTTTCCGCGCCGACCGCGACGATCTTGCCGCTGTCCGGCGTGGCGCTGACGCCGCCGGTGCTGGCCGCGGCGACGGTCGCGATGAGGGCCGCGGCCACCGCGAGCAGCAAGACGACGACAGGCCGCCGCCTCCTGCCACGCATGTCTGCTCCCCGCCTGGTGTGTCTGCTTAGTCTGGCCGGCCCGGGCAGGATTCGGCCCGGTTCGCTGTTAATGATAATCGTTTCTATTATCAGTAAGCAACCGGAACGCGGATCCCGGGCAGCGACGCCGGGCTGCGTTCGTGGTCATCGCATGGAAGGCCGGCTAACTTTGCCAGATATGACGGTGGACCAGCCGCGCGGGACGCGAGTCCGCGGCACCCGGCAGGCGTCGGCCGTGGCGGCCGCGCTGGGCAGCCTGCCCGGCTTCCGCAGCGCGCAGGAGATCCACGCCGAGCTGCGCCGCCACGGTGAGACCGTCGGCCTCACGACCGTCTACCGCCACCTGCAGGTGATGTCCGACCAGGGCGTGATCGACGCGATCCGCGACCCGTCGGGCGAGGCGTTGTACCGGCAGTGCGACACGACCGGGCATCACCACCACCTGACCTGCCGCGAGTGCGGCCGCAGCGTGGAGGTCGAGGGCCGGGTCGTCGAGCAGTGGGCGGCCAGGGTGGCGGCCGAGGCCGGCTTCACCTCGGTCGACCACACGGTCGAGCTGTTCGGCCTGTGCCCCGATCACTCGTAACCCGCGGCCGGCAGCACCCGCCCCTGATTCAGTTTTGGCCCACACCCTCCTGAGATGACATGCACCGTATGTCTTGCCGTCACCGGGTTGTGATCTGCTCAACTGCCGCCCGAAAGACCCGCGGGCCTCCCGCGACGTGGCAGCGACCCGATGAGGAGTCCCCGGAGCCATGAAGAGCTTGCCAGTCCGCAACCGCGCCAGGCACGTCAGGCGGCATTCGGTCGTGATCGCTTCGATCACGGCTGCCGCCGCCCTCACCGGGTGCGGTCCCATTGCCGGCCTCGGCGGCCACGGCCACCATCACAACCCCGGGCCTACGCTGGCGGCGGTGGGCGGCACCACCAGCGCTTCAGCCAGCCCGGGGACGACAAGCCCCACCCCCGGCACCACCGCCACGCCGCCCGGCGCCAGCCCCACGGTCGCCGGCCCCGGCAGCGCCAGCGGCTCCCCCGACCACGGGACGCCCAGCCCGACGCCCGACCCCGGGACGACAAGCCCCGGCCCCGCCGCCACGTCGCCCGAGGCCAGTCCCACCCTCGCCAGCCCCGGCGGCACCAGCCCAGGCACCACCAGCCCAGGGACCACCAGCCCCGGCACCACCAGCGCGGCCCCCGCCCCCGGCACCACCAGCGCAGCCCCCGCTCCTAGCACCTCGAGCGCGACTGCCCCGAGCGTCGCCCCGGTGTCGCCGACGCCGACCGCACCGGCCTCAACGCCAGCACCCGCTCAGTCAGCGTCTCCCGGCGCGACCGTGTGCGTTCAGACAACCAACGCGCAGTGCGATTTCCCGGCCGGCGCGTCGATCGTGGGGGTGAGCTCTGTTCCCTACGTCAACCAGAACATCTGGGCTGGCAGCGCCACCTACAAGCAGACTCTCTACGCCACCAGCCCGGAAAGCTGGTACGTGGTGGCCAACGCCAACACCCACTTCGGGGGGGTGCTCACCTTCCCTAATACCGGGTGGGACATGAGCGGCGCCGTCGACAGTTACTCGTCCGTCACGTCCTCCTACAGCACCACGATCCCGGTCAACGCGCAGACCGCCGGGTGGGCGGCCTACGACCTGTGGCTGAACAACTGGGCGGACGAGGTGATGATCCAGACCGACATCACCGCCAACAGCTACTACGACTGCACCGCCAAGACCAGCGCCACCTTCGACGGGGAGCCCTGGCACATGTGCGTCTTCGGCTCCGAGCGGGTGTGGAAGCCGGGTACCGACGACCAGCACCTGCAAAACCGTACCTCTGGCACGATCAACATCCAGGAGTTCCTGACCTGGATGGAGCAGAACGGGTACCTGCCGGCCCAGAGCACGTGGACCGCGGGCAGCTATGGCTTCGAGATCTGCGACACCGGTGGCGCCAGCGAGACCTTCCAGCTCAACTCATTCACCTGGAGCGCGCAGGCAAGCGGCGGCTGACTGCCCGTCCGCGGACAGGCCCGGCTCACGTCCACTCGAATACCTATCAGCCTTCGCGGGCTGACCGGCCGTGACCACGCGTACCGCCCAGTTCGACTTGTATGGAAACGCCGGACGAGGGGCGAGATATCCCGTATGGTTCTCGTGATCTGATCGTGATCACCCAGATGCCTCCCCGCAACGCGGGCCCGCAACCCGATGAGGAGCTCAGAGGCCGATGAAAAACTCGCTCGTGAACAAACGCGCCGGCGCGGCGTCGGTCATCGTCGGTGCCGTCATGGCGGCCGGCGCGCTCGCCGGATGCCACCCCGTAACCGGCGACAGGGCGTCCGGCCAGGCCGCGCGGCCTACGCTGGCGACGATGGGCTCCGCCAGCAGCACGCCGGCGGCCGACGTCGCCGGCAGCGCGTCCCCCGGCGCCAGCACGGCGCCCAAGCACGGCCACTCGCACCAGGCCGGCAGCTCGCCGTCCGCCAGCGCCCGCTCCTCCGCGTCAGGCACCACGGCCATGCCGTCGGCCACCGGCTCCGGCTCCCAGAGTGCCGCCGGCGGGTGGACTGCCCCGGCGACGTCAGCGCCGACCGCACCAACCGCGCCAACCGCCCCGGCCTCCAGTTCCGCCCCGGCCCAGTCCGGATCGCCGGGCGGGACCGTGTGCGTGCAGACGACCAACGCAAAGTGCGACTTCTCCGCCGACCCGTCGATCACGGGCGTGAGCTCGGTCCCCTACGTCAACCAGAACGAGTGGGCCGCCACCGCCGGGTACAAGCAGTCGCTCTACGCCGCCAACTCGAGCAGCTGGTACGTGGTGGCCAACGCCAACACTCACTTCGGCGGGGTCCTCACCTTCCCCAACACCGGGTGGGACATGAGCGGCACCGTCGACAGCCGCTCGTCCATCATGTCCTCCTACAGCACCACGATCCCGGTCAACAGCCAGACCGCCGGGTGGGCGGCCTACGACCTGTGGTTCAACAACTGGGCGGACGAGGTGATGATCCAGACCGACATCACCGCCAACAGCGACTACAACTGCACCGCCAAGGCGTCGGCCACGTTTGACGGGGAGCCCTGGCACCTGTGCATCTTCGGCTCAGAGCGGGTGTGGAAGCCGGGCACCGACGACCAGCACTTGCAGAACCGCGCGTCGGGGACCCTGAACATTGAGCCGTTCCTGACCTGGATGGAGCAGAACGGCTACCTCCCGGCCAACAGCTCCTGGACGGCCGGAAGCTACGGGTTCGAGATCTGCGACACCGGTGGCGCCAACGAGACCTTCCAGCTCAACTCGTTCTCCTGGAGCGCTTAGGCGCGCAGCGGTGCATGCCGGCGAAGCATGCCCCCGTTCGGGATGATCAGGGAACAGCAACGGCGGCCGACCCCTCTCGGGGCCGGCCGCCGTTCCTGCTGACTGGCCGCCTTACGCGGCCGCGGTCTGCGCGACCTCAGCCGGCTCCAGCGCCAGCGCGAGCACCTCGCGGACGTCGCTCACCGGGTGAATGTCGAGCTTCTCGCGCACCTCGGCCGGGACGTCGTCCAGGTCGGGCTCATTCCGCTGCGGGATCAGCACCGTGGTGATGCCCATCCGGTGCGCGGCGAGCAGCTTCTGCTTCACGCCGCCGATCGGCAGCACCCGGCCGGTGAGCGAGACCTCGCCGGTCATCGCCACGTCGGCCCGGACCGGCCGCCCGGACAGCAGTGACGCCAGCGCCGTCGTCATGGTGACGCCGGCCGACGGGCCGTCCTTCGGTGTCGCGCCCGCGGGGACGTGGATGTGGACGCCGCGGTCCTTCATCCCGGTCACCGGCAGCTCGAGCTCCGCCCCGTGCGAGCGCAGGAAGGACAGCGCGATCTGCGCCGACTCCTTCATCACGTCGCCGAGCTGGCCGGTCAGGGTGACACCGGTGGCACCGGTCTCCCCGTCAGCCAGCGACGCCTCGATGTAGAGGACGTCACCGCCCGCGCCGGTCACCGCCAGGCCGGTCGCCACGCCAGGCACCGCCGTGCGGCGGTCGCTCGACGTCAGCTTGGTCTCCGGGGTGAACCGGGGCCGGCCCAGGTAGTCCTTCAGCGTCGCCTGCGCCACCGTCACCGGGATCACACCCGGCTCCAGCGCCTCGGCGGCCGAGACCTTCCGCAGCACCCGCGCGATGGCCCGCTCAAGCGACCGGACGCCCGCCTCGCGGGTGTACTCGGCCGCCACCAGGCGCAGCGCGTCGTCGGTGATCGTGACCTCGTCGGCGGTCAGGCCCGCCTTCTCCAGCTGCCGGGGCAGCAGGTGGTCACGGCCGATGGCGACCTTCTCGTCCTCGGTGTAGCCGTCCAGCTGGACCAGCTCCATCCGGTCGAGCAGCGGCCCGGGGATCGAGTCGAGCGTGTTCGCCGTGGCCAGGAAGACCACGTCGGACAGGTCGAGGTCGACCTCCAGGTAGTGATCGCGGAAGGTGTGGTTCTGGGCCGGGTCGAGGACCTCGAGCAGCGCCGCCGCCGGGTCGCCCCGGTAGTCGCTGCCTATCTTGTCCACCTCGTCCAGCAGCACGACCGGGTTCATCGTGCCCGCCTCGCGGATGGCCCGGACGATCCGGCCGGGCAGCGCGCCGACGTAGGTGCGCCGGTGCCCGCGGATCTCCGCCTCGTCCCGCACGCCGCCCAGGGCGACCCGGACGAACTTGCGGTCCATGGCCCGGGCGACCGACTCGCCGAGCGACGTCTTGCCGACGCCAGGCGGGCCGACCAGGGCGAGCACGGCACCGGAGCGCCGGCCGCCGATCACGCCGAGACCGCGGTCCTGACGGCGCTTGCGCACGGCCAGGTACTCGATGATGCGGTCCTTCACGTCATCCAGGCCGGTGTGGTCCTCGTCGAGGATCCGCCGGGCGCCCGCGATGTCGTAGGCATCCTCGGTCCGCTCGTTCCACGGGATGTCGAGAATGGTGTCGAGCCAGGTCCGGATCCAGCCCACCTCGGGCGACTGGTCCGAGGTGCGCTCGAGCTTGTCGACCTCGCGCAGCGCGGCCTCGCGGACGCTCTCCGGCAGGTCGGCGTCCTCGACGCGCTTGCGGTAGTCGTCCTCCTCGGTCTCGCCCTTGCCCCCGCCGGTCAGCTCGTTGAGCTCCTTGCGGACGGCCGCCAGCTGCTGGCGCAGCAGGAATTCCTTCTGCTGCTTCTCCATCCCCTCGGTCACGTCCTTGCGGATGGACTCGGCGACGTCGAGCTCGGCCAGGTGGTCCTTGATCCAGCCGATCGCGGTCTCCAGCCTGCTTTCCAGGTTGGCTGTCCTCCAGCAGCTGCAGCTTCTGCTCGGCCGAGAGGTAACTGGAGTACCCGGCCCGGTCGGCGATCGCCGACGGGTCGTCAAGCTGCTGGATCATGTCGACGACCTGCCACGCGCCGCGCTTCTGGAGCGTCGCGATGATCAGCGACTTGTACTCCTTGGCGAGCTCGGCCGCCTTCGGCCCCTGTCCGGTCTCGTCGACGACGGTGCCCTCGACCCACAGCGCCGCGCCGGTCCCGGTGGTGCCGTGGCCGATCTTCACCCGCGACTCGCCGCGGAGCACCGCACCCGGCTCCCCGCCGGGAAGCCGTCCAACCTGCTCGATGACGGCGAGCGTGCCGGTACCGGCGAGACCACGGTCGCCCATCCGCGGGACGATCAGGACGCGCGCCTTCTCCTCGGTACGAATGCCGGGTCCCCGGCCAAGTCCACTGCTATTGCGAGCCGCGTCGATGGCGCCGCGGACCTCATTATCGGTGAGCTCGATGGGGACCACCATGCCCGGCAGCACCACGTCATCGTCTAGCGGCAGCACCGGTAGCGTGAGCGTTTCGCTCATCAGCCCC
Source organism: uncultured Actinomycetota bacterium (assembly GCA_963795335.1). Classification (GTDB taxonomy): domain Bacteria; phylum Actinomycetota; class Actinomycetes; order Streptosporangiales; family Streptosporangiaceae; genus Trebonia. Next base: position 190,717 of record CAWCHI010000015.1, on the reverse strand, counting down.
TCCTAAAGGTTGAGTCACCTACACTCAAGAAAGGAGAGCCCCATATTGTTCCCGGGCTATGTCCGCTGACAGCGATCGGGCAGGCGGGGGTACGGTGGCCTGCTGTTAGTAGGAACGGTCTCGTGCTCCGCCTGTTCCCGATGTGAGCCTCCGGAAGGAATGAAGTGGCCCTGCTGCACCACAGGGATGCAGACCACTACTGTGACAAGGCGCTGCGCCGGTCCCGCGCGAGCGACCCGGCCGGCGTCCTGGCAGCGGCCGATCAGGCCATCAGGGTGGACCCCGGCGACGCCCCCTGCGCGGCGGGGCCTGTCCGACCTCGGGCGGCACGAGGGGGCCTTGCCTGCGTTCCGTCACGCCGAGGCGGTGGCCGACTCCGTGCTGGCGCGGGAAAAGGAGCGTTAGTGCCGCAAGCCGGCTACGAGGCGAGGGATGCACCGTGACCGATGTAATTGCTCTGATCCTGGCCGCGCTGGCCCTTCCTTCGCTGCTCGCCCGGCTGGCGGGCGGGCACCCGCCGGATCTCGTGGCACAGCTGGCCGCGTTGGCCCCAATAGCGGCGGTGCTCGCCACCTTGGGCGTGATCGTAGCTGCGACGAAAAACCCGTGGCTGGCGGTGGTTCTGGCGATCCCCGCGGCGACGCTAATGAGGTGGCAAATGCCTCCGCTTACGAGGACCCGCCACCAGCCGGTTGCAGGGCCACCGCCCGTATTGAGGCCCTCGCCCTCGAATGTGACGTTGTGCCTGCTCACGGTGAACGCGCAAGGTGGCGCCGCCGACTCGGCGGCACTCCTTCACCTGCTACATGAAGGCGTAGACGTATTCGCGGTCCAGGAACTAACGGCGGAGATGGTGGACCGGCTGACTGAAGCGGGGCTTGGGCAACTCCTGCCGTATTCCCATCTCGACCCGCGCCCCGGCGGCTATGGGACCGGGTTGTGGGCTCGATGGCCGCTCATTCCGCTGCCGCCTGTGCCAGGTATGACCACTGCGGCACCACGGGCACGAATCGCGGCGCCCCTAACGCGGCCTGTTTCCATCACCATCGTTCACCCCCTTCCTCCGAAGAGTGGCCAGTCAGAGATCTGGCAACGTGAGCTCGGCCTGATCGGGCAGACACTGGCGACCGTCAACGAGCCACAAGTAGTGGCGGGAGACTTCAATGCGAGCCGGGATCACCGGCCATTCCGCGATCTCCTGGGACTGGGTTTCGTCGACTGCGCCGACTTCGCTCCGCGTAGGTCCTGGCCGGGATTTACCTGGCCGGGCACAGGGATGATGCTGCCGCTCATGCGCCTGGATCATGTGCTCGTTTCGCTGCCTGCCACGGTCCATGAGGCGCGCGCCATCCGCATTCCTGGTACCGATCATCACGGCGTAAAGGCCGCCGTCGAGTTCCCTTCCGAACCTGGCAATCATCCCGCGCCGTGACCGCCGAAAAACCCGCTGGGTACCCAGCTCAGGCTCAGGTGTGCAGAGCCGGTGCGCAGCGTGACCTGAAGGTTGGGCGAAGACTGCGCAGCGATGGTGAAGCGTAGTTGACCGATATTGTCATTCGCTTTGTCGACTGACCACCGGCAATAGACCAAGCGGCCGGCTGAACCAGCCGTGTCCACGCCTGAGTGGGTGCAGATCTGGGCCCGGACGCTGACGCCTACCTGACCGCTGACGTTGAAGGAAACCGCTTCCGGGTCGACCTGCGTCGGCGTTACGAGCACGTAGGTCTCTCCGAGCAGACCCCACCGTCCGGGTAGCGCGGGCTGGACCTGCCTTGCGGCAGCGTTCGCCGAGCAACCCGACAGGGCGAGTGCCGCCATCACGACGAGTACGCTCCGGCGCATGGCCGCTGACCCTGGGGCATGTCCTGAGATCGGCAACCGGATGTTAGACACGCATCCGTGCCTTCGGGCGGTCGCGGAGCAGGGGGAACGCTGGGCCGCCGGCGAGCGCGGCTTCGATGAGGAACGCGAAACGAGGAGCCACCGCCTCCACCGTCCGCTCCTCAGCGAACTTCCGGCAACCGCTGACCAGGCTCGCGTAGGCAACGTCATCACTGAGGCACTGTGAGATCAGGCCCGACAGCTGCTCGATGTCTCCGTACGGGTAGCGCAGCCCGTTAACACCGTCCTCGACCGCGGCGAAGGGGACACCACTGCTGGCAATCACCGGCACATTGACTTCGTTGGCCTCAATGGTGACGATGCCATACCCCTCAAGAAGGGACGGCAGGACCATGACGTCGCTCGACGTCAGAAGATTACGCTTATCCCCCTCGCTGAGGTTGGTGACGAAGGACACCCGATGCTCCACACCAAGCTCTCGCGCCAGAGCCCGCATCTCACGCTCGTAGGCGTCATCCGACTGCCGTCCGGCGACGGTGAGTCGCGCATCGGGACACTGCCGAAGGACGGCCGGCAGAGCCCGGATCGCATGATCGAACGCTTTGTACCGGCGGAACAAGCCGAGAGCGAGAATATGGTTACGCCCCCGTGTGGCGGACGAGAAGATACCGGGTGCCTCCCCTAGCGCTCGTGTCGGGTGGAGAACGAACACACGGGACTCCTCGAATCCCAGTTCCGAAGCAACCGCGTGCGCTGTTTCCTCGGACGGGGCCCACAGGAAGCAGCGCCGGTACAGAAGCGCGATTATCCGCTCGAGGCCGCTGAGAACGGCGGCGGCGGGCCGAGAGTACAACTCATGCAGTAGTTGCCGACTGACCTGGTGCCAGACCGCGACCACAGGCAATCCTGACCAGACGGGCGAGAAAAACGGGGGCCGTCCGGCGCCGATCGGGTCCTCATACACCAGGTCGAATGGTTCCGGCTGGGCTCGGCAGTAGCGCCATGCTCGCCACGGCATAGCCAAGCCTCCGCGCAACCGTGCTACGCGTACTCCAAGAGACAACTCACGTGGCGGCAGCGACGGGTGAGCTTGGCTCAAAAAATGCACTTCATGACCCTGGGCGGCCAGCCAGCACGCCCACTCCCACGCCTGGAGGTCTCCTCCGGCGGCACCCGGGTGGGCTGCGTCCCGGCCCGCCAGGAAAAGTATTCGCAGCCGACCTATTGCTGCCTCGGCCGCAGTTGCCGGTTCAGTCGCCGGAGCGCCTGCAACTTGGTCGCCCGTAAGCATCATGCCCCCTCGTTCGCGTGCACTCGCGGCGCGTTCCAGTCAGCTACCTGGGGCCGGGTCACCCGAAGGGAAGACATGACCGAACGGACCGGCTTGAAAGCAAACCAGACCAGTATCAGGAAGATGAGGATATTGAGTACGCACATAACGTCCACGATCGCCGCGCTGGCCGGCAGCGCGCCCATGAACCGGGTCAGCGGGCTGTTCGGGTCGTAGATACCGACGTTCCAGGTTGCACTACCCGAGAGCCAGTTCGCCCCCATCCCGTACATCGCCAGGAATGTTGTGGCGGTGATCCCTCCCAGGCAGGCCCAGTAGGTGCGGGCCGGCAACGCCGATCGGGTGAGGGCGATGAGCACCAGGGCCAGGATCAGGTGATAGGTGGCCGTGCCGGTGTTCAGCATGAAGGTGCCGAGCGACGTGGCGGCGAGCACGAGCGAGACTCGGTTCGCCGCCATCAGCCGATGGCCCCTGAGAAGAGTCATCCCCGCGCAGCAGGCGACGAACGCACCGAGCAGGAGCGAGCCTGCCTTGTAATAAGTCAGCCGCCCGATGAAGGGGTAGATGGCCGGGTAGAGAATCTGGTTGACACCGTGGACATGTCCGGTGAGTTGACTGACTACCGGCCAAATCGACATCGCACCCCACGAAACCGGCATGGTCCACGCGTCATTACCGCTGCCAACGTGCAGGAACAGCGCGTTATAGAGGATGTCGGCAGGCAGCGTAGGTGAAGCCATCAAGGCGAGCGGCAGCAGGTAGGTGAAGGTGATAATAACCGCGGCTGCAGCCGCACCTATCGTCTTCCGCAGCGGGAAAATTCGGACAAGGAACGCGCACAAGATCACCGCGACGAAAATATTCTGGGGCCGCGTCAGAACAGATGCGATAAGGAAAACCCAGGACGCTGTCAAATTCGTCCGGTCGAAGAAATAAATAGCCAGAAGCAGGAAGAGGAGGCTAATGGTTTGCGTAGTGCCCCAAACGGAGCCTGCGAACCAGATCGCCGGATTGAACACTAGAGCGATCAACACGAGCCTGCTTTGAACGGACCCGAGGCCGCGGCCGCGCATAATGAGGTAGGCGATCATGGAATCGGCCAGGCCGAAGACCGCGATCGCCCCCTTTACCAGGGCGTCGATCTGGCTCAGGTCACTCGGGCCGGGAACGGGCTGATGCATGAAAAAGCGGTATATGAAACCAAGAGCGCCGAAGACGTACGCCATGACTGGCCCGTAGGGGAATCCAGCCTCTTGCAGGGGCAAACCTTGCCATTGGGCCGCCTCGGCGCTCGATATGTTGGGGAGCGTGTAGAGCGCTGCCGGTCCATGATAGGCAGCCGTATATGTCCAGATTCGCGAGCCGACTATGTCCGCGTTCAGACTGCCGATGCGCGAGAGCAAAGCGTTGCCTATCGCATAGACGAGTAGCAAGGCGATGCCCACGGCGATCGACCGCGGGGAAATGGCCACAATTCGGCTGGCCAGGAGAGCGCGCATACGGCGGCGAGCCGCATTTAGGAGTTGACTCAACTGGCTCCAGGCGAGCGCCAGCCCGGCCAGGACAAGGAGTACCGACGCTAGCTTAGGGCGCCAGTCGTTGACCATGCTGGCGAGCCAACGCTGGTGAAGGAGTTCGAGTTGAAATTGGGCCAGATTGGCCGAGCTGAGGCCGTAGGTTGATTCGGCACTGACTGAAACGGCCATCCGGAGAGACGAGAACAATGCTGGCCATTGATGAGCCGTGATACTCGCGCTGAACGAGTGAGTGGTGAAGGCCGAGATATCCAACGGCTCTGTTCCTGCCGCCCGCCGCCACCCGGCCGCGTCGTTGGCGAAGTCGCCGTTGGGCAAGAGATTGTTCACATCGCCCGCCTTACTCAGCTGCACCTGATCGAACAGGGCCTCCGCGCCGTTGGCGGTCGCGACGTCAACTCGCGCGTAACGCGCGTTGACCGGAGCCCGCGCCTCGAGTTCGATTCCGGTCCAGGTCGGCTGGTCAGACTTAGCGGCGTAGCTCGCCCAGTTGGCAGACTGACCGATTCGACGATGTCCGGAATCCAGCCACTCAATTGTGACGCCTTCGTTGCCGCCTAGAATAGGTTTCACCGCGGCGGAAAGCGTGTACATGGTGCTGCCGACGACCGGCACCGCGCTGTTGGTGATGACCTGCGACTCAGCGGGTTGACCGGTTGACGTCAGCGACAACGCACCCCCTGGCCGTACCTCTGAGGGTGGCGTCGTCATCGCGATCGTGGCTGCCTGCGTCGTGCGGTCGAGGTCTACGTGCAGGTCGTACTGCTGATCGAGGGTGTAGAGCCCGAGAGATTCCTGACTGAGAACGACCCCCGAGTGCGTACGCTGAAGAAGGACTTGCTGGTCGGGGGCAGCGGTGAATACGACCTGGTAGTTGTAGTCGGCGTAAGGCGCGGCGATGTCAACGACGAAGGGACGCGACCCGGGTGCAGCGGCGGACACAGTGACGGAAAAGCTCATGTCATAGCCCAAAGGGCCGGTCGTCAGATCGACAACGGGTGCCGAGCCTGGGGTTGCGTTGAGAGCCAGCTTGGCCGATGACATGTCGACGATGCCGGAGTCTTGGCCGCCCCCCTGGGCATCGCTGTACATGGTGTTCGCGTCGAAACCGACGACATGCCCGTCGTACCGGGGGGCAGACCACACCCCGGCTGGGATGAGCACGATGACCAACATCCCGATGGCAGTCAAAGCGAGGACGCCCAGCCTGAGGCTCGATAGCTCAATGCCGTCGGGCCAACGGTGTCGGCTCACGAGGGATCCACCATTTTCGACACGATCGAACTCACCGCGACCAGTGCGGCGGCCAAGGCGAGCATGGCCACCGCCAACGAGCGCAAGTCGCTGCTGAAGATAACCGGCAGTAGGCAGATCAAGAGCAGGTACGGAACGAGAACTCCCAGCGCGTAACGACGGTTCGCGTTTGCCAACTGGTAATACGAGAAGTTAGAGGCAAGCGCGAAAGCCACCGCCGCGAACAGGTAGATTCTCAAGATCCCGGCGGCCGCTTCGTACCCTGCCCCGACCACCAGCCTCATGGTCAGGCCAGGGTCCGCCGCAAGCACGCCCGCCGCGAGGAGGCACAAGGCACCGGTGATCAACAGACCTTGGTTCCTTAGGCGGACCCGCGCTCGGGCAGAGCCGGTGATCAAGTACCTCGGGTAAAGCACGGCATTGATACCGACCGGGAGGAACAGTACGCACCGGCCAACGAGTGCAACCGCGGCGTACAGACCGGCATCGTGAGCCGGGTACACGTGACGGACTACGATGACGTCGCCGACGGTAGGGAAAGCAAGCGCGATCACTGTCAGGAGCGTCCATCCAAAATCGCTGTGATTAACCCTCGTGGCAATTTTTACAACTCCGCCGCTCGCACGCCTGCTGAACTTCAGGCTTGACGTGAACCGGAGGCGCGGCCGGACTGGGCCGAGCAAGGCCCAGCCCATAGCAAGCGGAAAGACCGCCGAGAGCGATACCGCGGCCAGCAAAACCGTCAGGTCCTTGGTCCAGAGCATTACGGTAGTGGCGGCAAGGCGACCAACCGCTTGCAGGAGGGTCAGGAATCCGAGGGTCTTGAAACGCTGCAGGCCCTGGAATATGCCCAGCAGCACACTCCAAGGCAGGAGAGTCGTCGCGACCATGCTGGCGGCCAGCGCCGGACCGTAGCTGCTCGCGTGCAGCATTCGCGCAATGCCGGGACTGATCGTCGCGAGTACGAGCGCTGCGCACGCCGTCAAACGCATGGTCGTTATCGCCATTCCGGACAGCCGGCCGACCCGCTGGGACGGTTCGATGGTCGCGACCTGGCCCGCGACCAAGGTCTGGAGCGCCCCCGCAACGATCCCGAAGAAAACGACGAAACCAAATAGCGACGAGAATAGCCCGAATTCAACAGGCGCCAGCGTACGAGCGACTATGGCCGGGAATAGGTAAAGAACGACATTTGCCAGACCTGTTGAGGCGACGACAAGAATGATGTCCCTTATGTTTCGCACTTTAGGTGGCGCACGGTGGGCCCCGACAGCTCTTCCGGTTCGGGTGAAGTCCCGCGATATGGTCGCTGTCATCGGTCCCTGTTCCATTTTCGCGATCTCAAGAAGCAGCTACGCACTCGTTGCATCTTCTCGGTTCGCTTGCGAATTCTGGTCACCCGTGACGCCTCGTCACCACACTCGGTTGGCATCCGGGGTGCCGGGCAAAGACCAGACTTGGGTCCCCGTCATGTAGCTGTCGGTCTCATCAAGGGCGGCGCCTCGTGCGGTGACCTCTGGGAGGCGCAAACTCGTCGCGCGCCTGCTCCTACGAACGGTTCGCACTCGCAGTGACAATACGAGCAAACTCATCTGGAGTCCCAGCCACAACGCCTTTCGGAGATCTCCGGTGACAGAGGACACGCCGACTCGCGGAAGATAATTCACCGGAACCTCAACGTACCGGAAGCCTGACGTAATGGTGCGAAGCATGAGCTCGGGACCTAGCTGGCTGCCGCCGATCGTCAGCTGCGGAAGAACGGACTCGACGGCGGTGCGCGTCAGCAGCCGGTACGTGCATCCCACGTCGCTGAGATGCACTGAGTTGAACAGCACCCGGACCATCTTCGCGACTGCCCAGTTCCCCCACTTCAGCAGCGGCCCCATGTTGGCCCCACGCCAAATTAGAGCCTGGTTAGTGCGAGTTCCGAATACCGCATCGCACTCGTCGCTGTAGGCCAGAAGCTTGGTAATGTCCGAGGCGAGGAACGTCCCATCGGGTTCAGCCAGAACCACCAGGTCTCCGGTCGCCTCAGCCAGTCCGCGCCTAGAGGCAAACCCGTAACCCTGCTGCTCCTCCCGGATGCAGAGTGCCTTCGTCATAGCTACCTGTTCACGCGTCCCTGCCTCCGCATTATTGTCGATCACGATGACTTCGTCGACGACTTGCGTGTCAAAGAAAGCGTCGATCACAGCACGAATCGAATCACGCTCCGCGTACGTCATAAGCACAACCGAAACCGAACGCCCGTTCCACATAATAATTCTCCTTGCAAGCCAGCATAACGTCTCAGACCACTGGAATGGCTTTTCTGAGGGAGCGCTATCGAATGGCAGCAGAGTGAAGCGCTCTCGCCCTTGACGGGAAGAAAATTGACTGGAGAAGAGCTCGCGCCGAGCACTCCAGCCACGAGCGCGAGGTACGTCAGCGCGCTCGGTAACGAGAAAGTGTGAAGGAGCCCGCTAGATCTTCGGCACTCCGGAAACGTGCGAAGAACTTAGGTGGGAGCCCGGCGGCAAGCGCATTGGCTCGGGCATCAATGATTCCACGGTCCCCCCAAGGACGTGTACCACTCAGCCCCGGATGAACCGGGCCGACACCGATGCCGGGAAGCGCTGAGCTCTTGTTGGAAGCTGTGAGTCCTATCCCCACGTCTTCGTGGTAAATGCCACCGTACCGACATAGCGGTATCTTTAGCAAGACTTCACGCAATTGTCTTATATAGAGGAACCATGTTGCATTCCCTCACGGAAGGGATTTTCCGCGAACCAGGGGCAAGACCTGTCAGTTAAGGTCGGTCGCCGGGCAAAGGCGCGATGCTGAGCCGATGGCACTGGCAACTTTGCAGCTGATGCGGTCGACTTTGCCGCGGGCGTTGTACCTGGAGATGGCGCGCTTGACGACGCGGGAGATGGTGCGCAGCCGTAGGCTGACCAGGACGCAGCCGCCCACCAACCCGCTTAGCCGACCGGTTTGGGGGACGAGGGCTGGACCGCCTTGGGCGGATTTTGCGGCGAGCCGAGCAGAACTCCGAGAGCGTGTACCCCCGAAAAGTCACCGCGTAATGGTGCCGGGTTCCTGTTTAGAGAAGCTTGGCCCGGTGGGTGCCGCGCTCGATCGAGATCACCGCGGTGTAGCCCTCGGTCGCGACCGGCTTGACCACCTCGACCCGGATCCAGGACAGATGGTGCTCGGCCACCAGGCGCTGCGCGACTCGTTCGGCGGCCGTTTCGATGAGCTGGAAGCGGCCCGCGGTGACGACCTCGCGGACCGTCTTGGCGACAGCCGAGTAATCGAGCGCGTCCCCGATGTTGTCGCTGGCGGCCGCCTGGGCGACGTCGGCCGCCATGTCGACCGCGAAGGTGAGGCTCTGCTCAGTCTCGCGTTCCCAGTCGTACACGCCGATGACCGCTTCGACGCTGAGATCCCTGATCGACACGATGTCCGTCACCCCTCCGATGCTACTGCGAGCCCCCGGACAGTCCCTGCCTCGTGATAGCTCTGGAGACATGACCGACGACCAGCAGGCGGACAAGCAGGAGATGCGGGCCGAGGCCGAGGGGCACCTGCGGGCGCTCGCGGGTGACTCGGCGCGGCTGCGGGAGGACCAGTGGACGGCGATCCGCGCCCTGGTGGCCGATCACCGCCGGGCCCTGGTCGTGCAGCGCACCGGCTGGGGCAAGTCGGCCGTCTACTTCGTCGCCACCGCGCTCCTGCGCGCCCGCGGGAGCGGCCCCACCGTCATCGTCTCGCCGCTGCTGGCGCTGATGCGCAACCAGGTCGAGGCGGCCGGCCGGGCGGGCATTCACGCCCGGACCATCAACTCGGCCAACCTGGACGAATGGGAGCAGGTGCACGCCGAGATCCGCGACGGCGCGGTCGACGTCCTGCTCGTCAGCCCGGAGCGGCTGAACAACCCCGGCTTCCGCGACAACGTGCTGCCGCAGCTGACCAAGACAGCCGGGCTGATCGTGATCGACGAGGCACACTGCATCTCCGACTGGGGCCACGACTTCCGGCCCGACTACCGCCGCATCAGGACGCTGCTGGCCACCCTGCCAGACGACATCCCCGTCCTTGCCACCACCGCCACAGCCAACGAGCGGGTCACCATCGACGTGGCCGAGCAGCTATCGGTCGGCCGTGACGATGTGCTGGTGCTGCGCGGGCCGCTGGACCGCGAGTCGCTGCGGCTGGCGGTGGTCAGCCTGCCCGCGACGCCGATGCGGCTCGCCTGGCTGGCCGACGCGCTGGCCAGCGGGAAGCTGCGCGGCTCGGGCATCATCTACACACTCACGGTGGCGGCCGCCTACGAGACGGCCGCGTTCCTGCGCGAGCAGGGCATCGAGGTCACTGCTTACAGCGGCAAAGACGACCAGGCGCACCGGCTCGCGGCCGAGGACGACCTGCTCGCCAACCGGGTCAAGGCGCTGGTGGCGACCAGCGCCCTCGGCATGGGGTTCGACAAGCCCGACCTCGGCTTCGTCGTCCACCTCGGCGCCCCCCAGTCGCCAGTGGCCTATTACCAGCAGATCGGCCGGGCTGGGCGGGGTGTCGAGCGGGCCGACGTGGTGCTGCTGCCGGGCCGGGAGGACCGCGACATCTGGGCCTACTTCGCCTCGCTCGCTTTTCCCCCCGAGGGGCAGGTGCGGGCGACCCTGGAGACCCTGGCCGCCGCCGGCCGGCCGCTGTCCACCGCTGCCATCGAGACCCACGTCGACCTGTCCCGCGGGCGCCTCGAGTCGATGCTGAAGGTCCTCGACGTGGACGGCGCGGTCAGCCGGATGACCGGCGGGTGGACTGCCACCGGCGAGCCCTGGTCCTACGACGCCGAGCGCTACCAGCGGGTCGCCGGCGAGCGGGCTCGCGAGCAGCAGGCGATGCTCGATTACGAGGTGACGAGCGGATGCCGGATGGAGTTCCTGCGCCGCGAGCTCGACGACCCGGCGGCGGTCCCCTGCGGCCGCTGCGACAACTGCACCGGCGAGGCATGGGCGGCCGACGTGCCGCCGTCGGGGGTCTCAGCCGCCCGGGACCGCCTTTCACGGCCGGGGGTGACGGTCGAGCCGCGGAAGATGTGGCCGTCCGGCATGAAGGACCTCGGCCTGGACCTGTCGGGCAAGATCGCCCCGGCCCGGGTCGCCCAGCCCGGGCGGGCGCTGGGCCGCTTCACCGACGCGGGCTGGGGCGCGACCCTGCGCGGGCTGCTCGCCGCGGGCGCCCCCGACGGGCCGGCCACCAAGCAGCTGACCGACGCGGTGGTGCAGGTGCTGGCCGCCTGGGACTGGGACACCCGGCCGTCCGCGGTGGTGACGCTGCCGTCCCGGTCCCGGCCTGAGCTGGTCGCCAGCCTGGGCCAGCGGATCAGCGAGATCGGGCGGCTGTCCTACCTGGGCGCGCTCGGCTACGCCACCCCGGACGGACCCGGACCCCGGCGGCACAACAGCGCTCAGCGGCTGGCGGCGGTATGGCGCGCGCTGACCGTGCCGGACGACCTGCAAGCGGCGGTCGCCGCCGCCGGCGGGCCGGTCCTGCTAGTCGACGATCAGATCGACACCGGCTGGACGATGACCGTCGCGGCGGCGCTGCTGCGTGACGCGGGCGCCCCGGCGGTGCTGCCGCTGGCCCTCGCCACGGCGACCGGTTAATCCGGAAAGCAAGGATGCTAGGCCACGTAGGGCTCGGCACCGGTCTCGCTGACCATGGGGCGGCCGGCGACGGCCCAGCCGGTCATGCCGTCGGCCACGTTGACCGGCCGCCAGCCCGCGCCCGCCAGGGCCTGCGAGGCATAGGCCGACCGCGCACCGGACCGGCAGATCACGTAAACCTCACGGTCTTGCGGGATCTCGGCCGCACGCTCGTTCAGCTTGCCCATGGGGATGTGCACCGCGTCGGGCGCGTGGCCCGCGGTCCACTCGTCGTCTTCACGGACGTCGAGCAGATAGATCCCGCCCGGCAGGTCCTTCGACATGACCGAGGGAAGGGCATCGTCGGGCTGGGACATAGTCATTCTCCTTGGACACCGGAGGGGCAGTCAGGGGGCGCCGGACGGCACCGGCGGCGGATCGCGCCGTGGCCGATAGCGTACTCGCTGCCGGTTCGGTCCCCCACCCCGAGATGCCCGCCACCAGCGGCGTCAGCAACCAGCAAAATTTGCCGGCTGGCATCTGGAGGTATCGGCCGGAACTGAATACGATCGCCTCGCCTGCTGTTTGCGGCATCCCAGCTGAACGGGAGTCACCGTGGCCGCTTTCCCGCCCTATCCCGCCTACTCGGGGCCGGGCCCGGTGGCACCGCCCGAGCCGCCGCCGATCCTGGTCGCGGTCGCTCCCCCGGCCCCGCAGCCGCGGCTGGGAGTCGCCTTCCGTCTCCTGCTGACCGTGCCGCACCTGGCCGTGCTGGCCGTGCTGGGCATGGCCGCGGAGATCGTGGCGTTCGTGGGCTGGTGGGGAGCGCTGTTCACGGGCCAGGCTCCCGGAGTTCGCCGTTACCTACCTCACCGGCTACCTGCGCTGGTCGACCCGGGTCTTCGGCTACCTGTTCCTGCTCACCGACACTTACCCGCCGTTCTCGTTCGACGACGACCTGGCCTACCCGGTGCGAATCGCGGTCCCTGAGCAGCAGCGGCTGAACCGTGCCGCCGTCTTCTTCCGCTTCATCCTCGCGACCCCGGCCAGCATTGTGGCCTCGGTGGTCGTCTACGGCGCGGGCACGCTGATGGCCCTCGCCGCCTGGCTGATCACGCTGGTCGGCGGGCGGCTGCCCGCCTCCTTTCACCTCGCCTACGTCGCCGTCCTGCGGTACCAGGCCCGCTACTACGGCTACCTCGGCATGCTGACCGCCGCCTACCCGCGCGGTCTCTACGGCGATCACGACTGGCCGCCGGCCGCCCCGGCGGGCGGCTACGCCTCCGGCGGTTACCTGGCAGGCGGCGGCTACGCGGCCAGCGGGTATGCGGCCACGGCTGCTTACGGCGGCCCGTCGGCCTGGGGCGAACCCGCTAGTGCGCCCGCTCCTCAGGGCTGGGGCGTTCCCGGGTACCCGGCCGGGCTGGCGGCCGGACCCAGCCCGTGGCGCCTGCCCCTCACGTCCGCCGCCCGGGTCCTGGTGACCACGTTCATCGTGCTCGGGGCGCTGCTCGACCTTTCCGGCAACATCGCCCAGTCGCTGCTGCAGCGCAGCTCCGCGCCTATCCCGGCCACCTTGCTGCCGAACGTCACCACGCCCCAGCCGGCGTCCCCGGCCGACGGGAACTGAGCAGCGGCTCAGCCTCGGCTGCGCCGCTCGCCGCTCTGCTCGCCCGCCTGGCCGACCAGGCTAAACGCCCCGCGCGGCCGCGGTCACCGCATTTCCGCCACCAGGTCGTCGGCTTGGGGCATGCCGGTGCGCCAGAGGGAGCGGGCGATGATTTTGGTGTGGTCGGCGCGGTGGGCGTAGCGGGTGGCGATGTCGCGGACTTCGCTGAGCAGTCCGTGGGAGAGCAGGGTGGGGGCCAGGCCGAGGGCGAGGAAGTGGTCGTTGCGGACCAGGAGGTCGTTTTCCTCGGCTTCGAGGCGGGGGTTGGGCAGGAACGCGATGCCGGCCCCGGTGGTGTCGGCGACCAGTTTGGCCAGGTCGATGACCCGGTGGGTCTCGGTGACCTGGTTGAGGACCATGGGCCGCTGCCCGGCGGCGGGGGGGTTGGTGATCGCGATCTCGATGCACCGCACGGTGTCGCTGATGTGGATGAACGCGCGGGTCTGCCCGCCGGTGCCGTGCACGGTCAGCGGGTGGCCGACCGCGGCCTGCATCAGGAACCGGTTCAGCACGGTGCCGTAGTCGCCGTCGTAGTCGAACCGGTTGACCAGCCGCTCGTCGGCGGCGGTCTGCTCGGTCTGGGTGCCCCACACGATGCCCTGGTGCAGGTCGGTGATCCGCAGCCCGTCGTTGCGGGCGTAGAACGCGAACATGAGCTGGTCCAGGGTCTTGGTCAGGTGGTAGACCGAGCCCGGGTTGGCCGGGTGCAGGATCTCCCGTTCCAGTTCCCCGCCCGGGACCGGGACCTTGACCGTGAGGTACCCCTCGGGGATGGGGGCGTCCCCCGACCAGCCGTACCCGTAGACCCCCATCGTGCCCAGGTGCGCGACCGCCGCGTCCACCCCGGTTTCCACCAGCGCGGCCAGCAGGTTATGGGTCGCCCGCACGTTGTTGTCGACGGTGTAGCGCTTGGTCTGCTGCGAGCGCATCGAGTACGGCGCCGCCCGCTGCTCCGCGAAATGCACCACCGCGTCCGGCCGCAGGGTGCCCAGCAGCTGCGCCAGCCGGTCATACTCGCCCGCCAGGTCCAGCTGCACGAACCCGATCTGGCGTCCCGAGACCTCCCGCCACGCCCGCAGCCGGTCCCCGACCGGCGCCACCGGCGTCAGCGACCCCACCTCCAGGTCCACATCGATCTTCCGCCGCGACAGATTGTCCAGAATCGTGACCTCATGCCCCCGCGACGACAAATACAGCGACGTCGGCCACCCACAAAAACCATCCCCACCAAGAACCAGAACGCGCATTTAAGCCTCCGTTTCAGAGAATCTCACCTCGGGGATACGCGCATGTTGACGGCTGCCCTTACGATTTGGGGCTTTTTAGCATGCGGAGTCAGATAAGGATGAGCGTCGCCAAAATCTGCCGCTAAGAGTAAAACCTGAACTTCGTTTCGAGATTCAGAAGCGTCGGGCTTGCCATCGCCCGCGGGGAGTTGATCGTACCTGGGAAAGGTATCTTCGTGAGCGAATCTCCTCCTTCTCCTCCGCTCCAAGAGGCCCACGCCGCGACAGCCAGGGCGGCCGCATTGATCCGGTCTCGCTGGCGATAACGCCACCGCCGGGGCGTAATGAACGACGCCTCCTCCGGCCGGCGCACGGACGCCGGCCTGCCCATCGGCGAGCTCTACGGCCGGTCGCCATCGATGGCCCAGCCGGGCGAATAGGGCGACAGGGAGGGCGACAACGCCCGGCGGGCCGGGAAGGACCTGGTAGTCGACCGGGTCAAGGCGGTGAACCCGTTGTCGTTCGGCTGTCTCCTGGACGGTCGGCTTGACCAGGTAAGAGCGTTTACGCGGGCTTGAGTACACCAGGCGGATCCCGGGCACGTCTACCACGTCGGCGTAGTCACTGCCAGCCTGCCACTTTCGCCAGGGCGATGAACGTAACACCGAGGCCGGCCAGCGCGGCCCGCGTCGTCTGGGGGTCGGCTGGCGGGCCGATTACCTGGTCGAGGAAAACGTGCTCGGGGTCTTCGGCGGCGAAGGCATAGCCTGGGCCGGGATCCTGGCTGGCGAGTACGGTCCCGGCGAAGTACTGGGCGCCGGGTTGGTGATCTCCCGTTGATCGGTGAACGGGGTCGGAAAGTACTCACGCCAGGGCAGGAACAGCACCGTGCCCGTCCCGGCGATGCGCCCGGCGACCGACCACGAGGACGGAACCGTGCTGGCCTTGACCTGGCCGCCCAGACCACCGAACACGTTCGGCGTATAGCTCAGGGGCAAGACGCTGGCCAATGTGATGGTCGCGATCGGGGCGCCCTTCCCGCGGCTTCGAGCGAGTGAGCCAGGCAATGCCCCGGCCGAACCCGTACGTGTACGCGAGGGCGGTAAGGGCCGCGAACTTGTCCGGCTCACGCATCATCACGAAGCCGGGGACGTGCTCGTAGGCGAGCCGGAAAAGCTCGCCGGTGGGGCCCTGGTCACCGAGGGCGAGGAAGTACCCGGCGACCCCCGCGGCGAGGATGGCCAGCCCGTCGCGTCGCCGCGCCGGGTCGCGCAGCACGACCGTGTACCCGACCGCGACGACCACCAGCAGCGCTGCGAGCAGGACCGCCCAGCCCGACAGGAGGTTCTTCGGCTCGATCGGCCCCGGGCGGAAGAAGCCGTAGAGCCCGGCGACGTTCACCAGCAGCCCCAGTTGCGGGTCAGCCCGGGTGCGGTAGGCCGCCAGCTGGCGAGTGCGCCGGCTGGGCTGGTACCTTGAGTACCGGGGCCACAAGCAGGTAGGAGCTGATGGCGACGGCGCCGAGGGCAACTGCGGCGAGGCGAAACGACGCCGGAGCCGGCGCGCTCGTGTCGCGGCGCCCCGACCACGACCGGTACCAGGATCCAGGCGAAATGCTCGCTCATCACCACCGTCACCGCGCCCCAGCCAGCCGCCCGGGCCACCGGCGGGACCGCGCGGCGCCTAGGAGCGCGTCGGCGGCGAAGGGCAGCGCGGCGTAGCCGAGCAGCACACCCAGCTGGCCGGCGTAGAGCCGGTCGAACACAAACGGGTTGACGGCATAGAACAGTCCTGCCCGAGCCGCGCCGATAGCGTCGTGGCCCGCACCAGGCGCGCGATGCCAGTCGTGGCCAGCGGAAAGAAGATCATGGCCGGAACGACCGAGCCTGCCTGCCCGAAGACGGTCGAGGAGGTTCATGCCACCGCGAACGGGACTCCGCCGGTCAATCCGCCGTCGAGGCCGAAGGCTTCCGCTGGCAGAATTGGCTGGTGCGGGCCGGAGACGAAGTCCAGCAGGAGGAGGCGTCCACCGGCGAACGGGTAGATAGTGACCGCCGCTAGAACCACTCCGAGCAAGAGCGGCGCTGAGGCGACCAGCGCCCTGCGTGCACGTGCCGCCCCCTGGCCGCCGTCAGGCTCCGCGCGTGCCGCTCTCACCATCACGAGCGAATGGCTGGGAGCGCAGCTGGCTGGTGGTCTCGCACTGCGGTCGAGCGGCGGCCGCGGCTCCGACGGTGGACCGCCTCGGCTGCGAAGATACAGGCCACGTACGCGATGCCGAGGAGCGTGCCCACGATGAACGCCTTATGGAAGGTTGACGTGCCGGCATAGCGCAAGGCATAGACCGCTGTCGCGGGACCAGTAACCGTCCACTGGTTGTAGAAGTGGCTGGCGACACTGTGCCCCGTGACTCGCGCGCCCGGGCTCATCGGCGCGAGTGTCCACGACCCGTCGTAGGTTTCGAGGAAGTCCACGCGATTGCATCCCTCCTGCCCGATGACGAAGGTGCCACCTTGTGCAAGGGCAGGGTGGGCCGCTGAGGTGGATGTCGTTCCGCACGCCCCCGAGCTCAGTAGCGGCTTCGCATGCGGCAGGGCGAAGACGGCAAGGTCATTGCCCCACTCCAGCGCCCGCGCGCCGCCGCCGAGATTGCAGGGGATCACGCCGCAGGAAGAGGGGGGGACCGCCAAGCGGACCGTCCCGGAGGTGGCGCGCGTCGTCCCTGGCGCACTGCCAGGGGTGAGAACTTCTACATCCTTCGGCGCCGACCCCCGGAACGGCACGGCTTGGCCTTCAGGTGCCCCGTTGACCCAGAGCTGCAGCTTCCCGGCTGACCAGGTGAGCGTTAGGTAGACGGCATCCTTAGTCCTGGGAAGCACAGCTCCGGGCGCCCATACGTGGTGGGAGGGGGAGTACACCGAGAAGAAGTTCTCATGGTTCAGCTGGATAAAGTAGTCATCGAAGGAGAGAAAGCGGTCCTGAATCTTGGGCAGTGAGCTCACGGATATCCACAGGCTCACCGACCCGGGAAGCTCCGACCGCGACGCGACGGTCCGCGACCTGGTGACCGGGTGACCGGGAATGGTCCGGGAATCCAGCAGATAGGACAACGCGGCAGCGAAAGACACCACCGGGATTCCGGTCTTGGCACCGAAGTACGAGACGTCCCAGTCCTTGTGGACGACGATTCGATCAATGCCGAGCTGCTCGGCCATACTCAGGCAGTCAGGGAGGCCGGCGGAAATGCAGTGGGCCACCTCGAGTCCAGGGCCGGTCGTGCTCAGCCCGTCGCTCTCGAGTACCGATCGCTGCCCTTGCCAGGCCTGGAACAGCGGATCGGAGTTCGGCTGTGTGCCGGCGGCCCAAACGAAGGCGGACTCCCCGTCGCTCGAGAACGGAAGCTCCAGTGTCTTGCCGCCTGCTGGCGACTTTGCGAGCAAGGCGCCAACCGTCTGGTACTCAGGTGGTAGGACGTACTGAGCGGACGGGAGATTGCCTCCGCCTGCTGGGAAGACGTGGTTACTCCACCATGGCGCGAGGACTAGCGCGAGTGCGCCGCACGACACGACGCACGCGCTGACTTTCGCCACTCGCAAGTATGAACTGCTAGCAGGTGCCAGCGCTACCCGATAGACCGCGTACAGGCCAAACCCGACGAAAAACACGAGCGGGAGAACGATGAAAATGCCGAAGTTATTGAGCGGCTGACGGAAAATTGAACCCATGGCAGCCGAGCGAGCAACATTCCCGTGCCTGAGCGGCTGGGCCTCGCCCTTGCATATCACAAGACCGAGCCCCAGCATCCCGAGGAGGGGTGAGATCCGCTTCCACCCGGATTCGACCCCGAGGTGCATAATCCCGGCCACGCCAAGGATCGGGATAACGGCCAGCAAAATTCTGCCCGCAGGGGAGGTCGCCAGTGCAGACCAGGGAATATAAGGAACTCCATTCACTGTTTGATAAAGTTGCGGGACCGCCGACAGCGTCAGGAGATGCCATATCGAAGAATAGTACGAGGAGAAGTCAAGAATCGGCTTTGTCGGTGTGATCTTGACGGCCGCCGAATAGAGGTTTCCCAGGTTGGCGAGCGAGGGGAGTAGCCACCACAAGAGAGCACTGCCCCACGCACCAACGATGGCGACGGATCTGAGGAGTGCCCTCCGTCCGCACGTCACTCCGACAAACAGGCACATGATTGCCAGCGTGACCACCGTCTGGGGCAGCTCACCCTCCGTGAAACCAGGGACGCCACCACGCTGACTGCGAAGGCGCCCAGACACAGCTTTCCAATCCTTCGCTCCCCTCCCGCGGCCAGGACGAACAGGCAGAGCCAGGGGAGGGTGGCCCACAGCACCTCGACGTACATAACGTGGTACCAGATGTAGGCGAGCGCGAACGGGTTCGCGATCCAGAACAACGCGGTGACGATCGCCCCCACGCGAGAGCGAAGCCCGAGAATGTGCCCGACCTTGCGTGCGCACAGGTACATCCCTGCAGCACCGGTCATCGCGAGTAGAGCCTCGAATAGCGCCTCTGTCGTCCAGAGCGGCAGGTGTGTGGCCTGAAGGAGCGCGATAGAGCAGTCCACCGGCATGAGCACGAGAGCAGTGTTGGGCTGGCCCATAAGATGTCAGGGACGTCCACGGGTGAGTGTCCTGACTGCAGTTGTAGCTGTTGCTCAGATGAAAGAAGCCATCGACGGTCAGAACGGGCCGTCCGGGCAGAAAATGAAGGATCGCACCCAGCCCGACGAGCACAACAGCAAGCACCGGGTGTATTGCATGGCGGTGTGCACAAGGGCCCGCAACTGGGCGAGACGGGCGGGGCGGCGGTGCCTGGCGGCCGGACGGTCCGCGGGCGGTGGTCGCAGGGTGACTGCGCCGTGCGCACTCACACTGGCCTGCCTTCCCCGGATGAAGCGGGGAAGTTCCGACGCTGAAGGTTCGCCGCGCGAGAGGCGTCCCCGTTGACGAGGCCGCTCCGCACTCACGCGGTACAGGGATGAGGGCGCGGCCGTAATCCTCATAGCTCATGAGTGTCGCCGAGGCACGCCGGGCGGCGTGGCGCGCCGTCACCAGGTTGTCCCCGGTCCGCAGGTGCTCGACTGTCTGGGCGAGATCGGTGACCGAGCCAAAGGGGTACGTGTACACGCCGTCAGCCGGGAGCCCGCGTGTGGCGCAGCCGGACACAATGACTGGTATCCCACGTGCGAGCGACTCAAGAGCGACGGTCGACAGTCCCTTGGCCTTGGAGGGAATAACCACGATGGACGCAGTCTCGAAGAGACGCTCCTTCTGAGCTCCTCGGACAGGCCCGCGGACCGGATCGTTCTCGCCAGCTGCCGAGCCTGATCCTGCAGCGCCGTCGCGGCGCCATGGTCGGGTCCGGCGATGTCACATTCGACCTCGGGCGGCAGCAGCGCCATGGCCGCGATGATACTGTGCTTCGGTCTCCCACGCAGTCGAGCCGCGAAATTGATAGCAGGCGCACGGTCGGATTCTCAGGCACCAGGGGAGCCCATTCGCGCTTCTCGATTTGGATTGGCGTAGCACCTCTACGAGAGAAGCGGGAACCAGGGAATCGGGTCAGATAGTAATCACGCTCTTCAGCGGTAAGTGCGATAAAGTGCGCACGCTGCCAAATACAGCACCCTACATAGCACTCCATCGGCCAGTCGCTTTGCGAGCCGCCGTATGGAGTTCTTGTCGTTGACGATTGCGGATACCCCTGTTGTGCGGTGTCACGACCAACGGAATTCTTCGGCGAGCAAACATCATGAGCACTATCAGTTGCAGCCGATCGAATCCATGGAAGTGGATCAGGTCGCTCCTTGAGCGCCTGAGCCGACGGACGAAGTGCAGGTTCTCACTAACTATTCCCCTGGCGCTGCTCCGCGACGTCGCACGCGGGGATGAAAAAGTAGGAGCAGATGGGAGACTCGAATCTGCTTCAGGAGCATATCGAGGTGGTTTTCGATGCCGCCGATACCCTCAGGGACGTATTTCGACACGAAGGCAACACTGACATTCCCGGGATGTTCCTTAGCGAGGCCCAGTGTCGATTCTTCTTCCTGCGTCCTCATGCGAGTCTCCCGGTCTTTTCCGCAGCGGCCTGATTGCCTCGCCTGGATGGGCTGCGGCGTACGGAAGGGTCGGGCAGCCTGTCCCAGCGGGCAAACCCCTCCTCTAGGGGGAGCAACCCCCGTGAGCGCTCACGCCACAGGCGCGCTCTGTAGCTCAGCCAGACGGCTGCATTCAGTGGCTGTCGACGTATGCTCGCCAAAGCCGCTCGGCCCACCACCCCCCGGGGCAATGGTTTGCTCAGGTCACCACCGAGAAGTCGCTGTCCGCATTATCGTGCGGACGTAGTCGGACCGAAGCTCGCGGTACGTCTTGACCAGGTCGTAGTACACCACCGCATCTGGTGCGTAGACGACTTCCCAGCCTGCTTGTTTGGCGCGCGAGGCGACGACCCGGTCACACGGCCACCGGACGTCGCCGCCTCGCCAGGCCTCGCGCCGAACCGCCATCAGGCGACCGATCGGCAGGAAATCGTGACTGGTCAGACGGCTCTTGACCTGATGCAGCATCAGGGAGCTGAAGGTTGCCGACCGTCCGATGACCGGGTTAACGTCCTGCCCGCCCAAAGGTTCGCCGCGTGCCGCGACCACTCCTACGGCGGGTCGAGCAAATCCGCGCAAAAGAGCCGCGAACGCTGCGCCGTCCACCCGGCAATCGGCGTCTACGAAGAACAACAAGGGCGCTGAGCTGCTGTCAACACCGCGTTTCCAGGCCGCCAGCGGGCCGCCTCGCGGGCTCTGACGGACCGTACGTGCGCCGTGCGCCCGTGCGACCGAGGACGTCTCGTCCGTGCTCTCATCATCGACCACGATCACTTCAGCCGCTGTTACCCCAGCGTGTTCGAGTGCTTGGCTAATGCTGTCAAGGCACGCGCCAATGCGGGGGGCTTCATTGCGGGCGGGGATGATCACTGCGATATCGGAGGGTTTCACTGCTCTTGATCCTCTTCCAGGTGGGCGCTAGGCACTTTCTGTTGCGGGAGATATCGATGACGTGACAGGCTCTTCCGGCCTGCCGCTACGCATTCCGGCAGGATGCGTGGCCGCCCCGAGGATTGCGGCGGCAACCTCGGACCACGGCACGACGCCGGCCGCCTGAGGGCGGGGCCCGGTGCCACGCATGACTGCTGGGAGCAACTTGACCAGGCCGTCAGCCAAAGACAGCGGATCGGGCCGGGTCAGCACCCCTCCAGACGCGCTGACCGAGTCCCGCAGTCCGGCCACGTCGTAGCCGATCGCGACCGTGCCGCTCGCGGCCGCCTCGGTGACGACGAGACCCCAGCCCTCACGGACGGACGTGCTGACCAGTGCGTGCGCACGTCCCAGGCGCTCACGTTTTTCGTCCTCGGTCACGTGCCCGAGAAAGGTAACCCCTGGTCCGGCCAGCTTGCGGAGCCGGGCCTCGTCGGGACCGCTTCCGATCACCCACATCTGCGCGTCGGGCAGCTGGCGGCGGACAAGGCCAAAGGCCCGGATGGCGTGCTCAGGACGCTTGTTGGCGCTCAGCCGACCGACAAAGACGACGGTCGGGACGGGCTCCTTCTCGACCGCGGCCGGGGAGGCCGGCTCCATCCCTCCGGAACCACGGTGATCCGCCGGAGGCCGTAGTCCGCGAGCGATTCCTTGCTTGACTCGGACACGGTGACCACCGGCACATCGCGGTAGGTCCGCAGCCAGGCCTGCTCCAGCACGTAGCGGCCGAGGAGTGAGATTGGCCAGGGGACCTCGTAGCGCCAGACTTCCCGGGCGACCTGATGGATTAGCGCCACGACCGGAACGCCCCGCACGAACCGCGGGCACAGGAATGGCCGCGTGTTCACGCAGTCCACCACGAGGTCGTACTGGCCAGCGGCTTCCCGCTCCCAGAAGCGCCTGGCCTCCCGGTAGACGCCGATGCGGCCACCCCGCCGTATGATGCGTACCCCGTCCACCATCTCGCTGGCCGGACTTTCCGCCACGGCGGCCGAGAAAATCGTGACCTCGTGACCGTCCTTGGCCCACTCGCGCGCCACCGACTGCAGGTATACCTCGGCGCCGCCGGCGCGGGGGTGCGCGAGATCGCGCCAGTTGTAAGCCAGGATCCTCATTACGGCGCCTCCATCGCCGCGGAAACCGCCAGCTCGGGGTCGGCCAGCGACGGGGTGCCCGTGCGTGACCAGTGCTCGGCGACCACCGCAGGGACCTGGCTGAATTCGGCGAGAGGCACCCTCTGCGGCCCGTAGTAGGACAAGATCCGCACTCGGTAGAAAATGGCGAATGTGTCGAGGAGCATCCGCCAGACCGTCTTGACCCTGATGGTGCTGGTGAACCGTTCGTTGATGCGGACCGGGAGTTCGACGAAGTTGCGGTAGCCCATCCGCCGGGCGACGACCAGCAGTTCCAGGTCGAAGGCGAAACGCTTCTCGAGCATCCTCGGGAGGACGGCGGCCAGCGTCTCGCGCCGGATGAGCTTGATGCCGGTCTGCGTGTCTCTTGTCGGGAGCTGGAAGAGCACGCGGTTGAGTTGCTGGTACCCGAACGAGTACAGCCGCCGCAGCGGCGGGTAAACGACGTCGGAGTCCGGGTGACGCTTCGTGCCCAGGACCACGTCCGGATCGCCCGACCTGGTCGCCGTCAGGAAGTGGCGCAGCTGGCCAGCCGGGATGTCGCCGTCACTGTCGATGAAGCCGAGGTACCGGCCCCTCCCCTGGGCCAGGCCGACGCGCAGCGCGGCTCCCTTGCCCTGATTCTCGGCCAGCTGCACGAGCCGCACGTGGCCGATCCCGGAGATTGACGCGGGACTCCCGTCGGTCGAGCCGTCCGAGACCGCGATCACCTCGAAGGTAACCTGCGCGGCGCGCAGGACCCGGACGACGTCCTGCACATGGGAAGCCAGCCGGGATCCCGGGTTGTAGAACGGCATGACCAGGGTGAGGTCAAGCTCGGCCGGGGGAAGCTCGAGGGAATCATCGCCGGGCCGGGCCAAGGCCAAGGCCGGACGGGCAATGGCCGGCAGCGCTGGGAGCGACATGACTACGAGCACGGTCACGCTCGCCGCCAGCATGCAGTAGGCAACGGTCTCGGCTCCGCCGTGCAGCACCGACAGCAGCACGCATACGAGCCCGACCCCGGCCCAGCTGGACAGCGCGGCCGCCGATCGCCGGGCCACGTAGAAGTAGGTGAGGACGCTGACAAGGCCGAGGAACACGGAGGTCAGGCCGATGATCCCGATCAGCCCCGCGGCCTCCGCGTACTTCCGGCCGAAGAGCACGTCGACCACCACACCGGGCATGAGTGCCAGCACCCCGAAGGTCGCCAGCCCGACGACGGCGACCATCCCCAGCGTCTCAGTCAGCGTTTTGCGCACGCTGATGCCAGTGCGGGCAGCGGCGACAAGTTTCGGGAAGGCCACTGTCACCAGCGCCCCCGGAAGGAACAGGGCGATATGGCCCGCGGTGGCACCAGCCGCGTAGAAGCCGGCCGCAACGTGGTCAAGGAAGTGACGCGCCAGGAATACGTCGACCCCGGACAGGGTCGTGGTTCCGGCGAGTGCGCCGATCGACAGAACGGTATCGCGCAGGGAGATCACCACCGGCTTAAGTCCGCGGGCGAATACCTCCCTCCGCGCGACCACAAGGAGTACCCCGGTCGTGAACGCCTGGCCGACTACCGTCGCCGCCACGGCACCCGCCACCCCGCAGCCGGCCGAGACCAGCAGGGCCCCGCTGACCAGCCGGAGGACACCCCCACCGACGAAGGAGGCGACGGCGACAGGCGCGAACCGCAACTCGGCGAGAAGCGCCCCCTGCAAGACGGCGCCGACCACCGCGAGGGGGATCCAGAGCCCCATTGCCAGGTTGGCGAAAGGCGAATTGAGGCTCAGGAAACTGTTAGTCAGCGGCGAGAGTGCCTCCGTGGCAGCCACCGCGGCGACACCCCAGAGGGCTGCCTTCAGCGTCAGGCTACGTAGCGATACCTGTCCCCGGCCTGTTGCCTGCGTCACGGCAAGCTGCACCGCACCCAGCGGCACAGCAAGTACGGAAATGATGTTCAGGACAGCGCTGAACGCCCCGTACTGCGACGGCCCGAGCAGACGGCTGATCAGCACATGGAAGATGAAGTTGAGGCCGCTGACCCCCGTCGTGGCAACGACAAGGGACCAGCCCCCGTGACTGAGCAGTGCGGTGGGAATGCGGGTGCGCCGGGGACGGCGATGCCGGCTGCGGTAGGCCTCACCACCCGGCTTCACCTTGGCCGCGGGCGCCCTGTCCCCGCCCCGGCCCCCTGACCGCTGGACCACGCTCACGCTTCGCTCCTTGTTGGTTTTCGGGCATGCCAAAAAGCACCGAGGAGCGCGTCGCTCCCCAACCGGCGACTGTTACCGGGCCCCGGGCGCTGGCGCCTGTTGGCGCCAGCGCCCGGCTGCCGTTAGTGCCTGCGGACGGTGAGCTGCTGCTGGTCCGACATGGACGGGCTGAACTGCCAGTCCCCGCTGTACTGGGCCACGACCTGGTACGACCCGGGCCGGAGCTGCCGGTTGCTCAGGGAGCACTGACCCTGGCCGTGGGAGAGGTGGATGCTGCACAGAGCCTGGCCATCAGTCATGACGGTCACCGAGCCCGTCGGCTGGCGGAACCGGCGGCCCGCCGCGCTCACCTGAGCGGTGAACTGCTCGATCCACTGCCGCCGGTAACTGATCGTCGACCGGGACAGCGACAGCGCCGTCGACGTGTCGGACGAACGCCCGAGCACGGTGAGCTGCTCCGGGCCCGATGTAGACGGGCTGAAGTTCCGGTTCCCGTTGTACTGGGCCACGACCTGGTATGACCCGGGCCGGAGCTGCCAGCTGCGCAGGGAGCACTGGCCGTACCCGTGGCGGAGGTAGGTGCGGCACAGGACCCTGCCGCGGGTCTTCACGACGACTGAACCCGTCGGCGTACCGGTCCTGCGGTCAGCCTTGTCACTGTTGCCGTCCCGAGCGCCCCTGACGTAGGCCACGTCGGTCATGCTGGTGCCTCCGCTCACGTTGACGCTGAAGCTCACCAGGTTCTCCCGGCCGGGGGTGACCGTCGACTGCGACAGCGACAGCGACGTCATCGACGAGCAGACCCCGTAGCAGTCTTGAGAGGCCGCGGTCTGGGCCTGCGGCAGCACGAAGGCGCTCACGGCCAGCCCGGCGGCGAGCGCGCCGCCGACGGGCAAGTAGACAAGCTTCTTAGCGCGTATGCGCATGGTAATTTCCCCTTTTCATAGCCTGGTCTTGAGGTTGGGTACGAATGCACATCGACAGGTTTCCTGGACGTTGTGCTGCACCACATGACCGACTTGCGGTCACACTGCACGGGAATGCGTAAGCACGGCGCTTTCGAGGAACGCCCGCGACGAGCCATGACTTTGACGCCCCTGAGGTCAAAGTAACGGGCCCGCCTAAGCAACACTGGGACGCGGAGTATCTAGTCAAGAGCCCGCCGCGGATACCAGTGCGTTGTGGCAGCGAAGTCGCTTTCAGCCGCGTAGGTGCCCGTAAGTTCCGACTGGGAGACCGACACTATTCTCCATTTAAGCAAATGGGAGTGATTGACCGCTCCGGGTTGGTGCGAAACCGTCGGGCAACCTCCGGCCGTGGTCCCCTGCAGGATTTCCCAAGGGCCAGCATGAGCACAGAGGGTATGCCCGAATTGGTTAATTTACCCTGGGCGCCGGACTGCACCGCCAGGCAACCCGCGAGCTAAAGCTCTCGGCATCGCCATGCGCCCGCCTGTCCATGCGGATAGCGCTTGTCCAGTCTCTTCGACGGACGAAAGCAGCAAATCAGGCCCTCGGCACTCATGATCCCCTCCCCCTGATGCCTGATCGACGATCAGGCATCACCCCAAAGACGCCACGGATTGGTGGCAACCCGTGTCGCGCCCCCATGCTAGTGATAGCGGAGGTGGTCACGTCAAGTGTCGGGAGTTGTTTTCTTTAATCGATAACTTTAGGAAGCCACAATGAGGCCGGTTGCCTGAGGCGTGCGGTGGTGCCCAGATTGGGAGTAACGATCACGATTTATAGGTCATAAACGGCAGTTCCTTCGCGGCGGTAAGGCCTGCCCGGGGCACTGCGAACGTGCGGTTCCGTGCGTTCACGCGGTTGTTTGTCAGAAGTAACCGCCAACATTGCTGTTGTAACGTTACTGTAAATCCCGGCTCTTGGATCATGGCCCGGCGTGTCGAGCACAAGAATCCCCAGCGCAAGGGATTTCTTTTCCGTAGCAAAGCCGCTTCGCTCCCCTGATAGGTGCCTTTATGCACCTATTCCCCTTAGGACGGCCGGCGGCGCAGCAGGACGACGGCAGTAGCGAGAAAGCCCGCGCCCGCGGCCACCTCCCAGGGAAAACGGTGCGGAGCCTCGTCCTGGATCACCAGGTGGAAGTCGTCCACCGCCCGCGGGAACGGGGAGAACCCGAAGAAGACCTTGGACGGCTTGTCCAGGTCGGGCAGCGCCGCCCCGGCCATGCCGGCGAGCACGGCGGCGCGGGCGCCGCGGGGCGCGATTGCCGTCAGCGCGCCCATGGCCGCCAGGCCGGTCAGCCCGTCCGCCACCGCCACCTGCATGAAGGTCGGGCCCCCGGTCCAGTTCCCCCAGTGCGGCACGGCGTCCAGGGCGAAGTGCGACAGCACCCCGAGGACGAAGGCGGGCGCCACCCGCCGGCAGGCCGCGCCGATCACGGCCCCGGACAGCACGTGATTGGTGACCAGCATGGCCCCACGCTACCGGCGCTCCCGTCTCAGGCGCGCGACCCGCCACGCCTGGTAGCGTTTTCACCATGCTGGACAGACGATTCATCAGGGAGAACCCGGACGCCGTGAAGGCGGCCGTCCGGGTCAAGGGCATCGGCCTTGACGTGGACGAGTTGCTCAGCCTGGACCAGTCCAGCCGCGAACTGCAGCGTGAGCTGGACGAGGCGCAGACCTGGCGCAAGTCCTACTCGCGGGAGTTCGCCAAGGCCGACGAGGCGACCCGGGCCACCATGAAAGCCGATTACGACGAGAAGGACCTGCACCTCAAAGAGGTGAAGGAGCGGCTGGCCGCGGTCAACGAGCAGCTGCAGGCGCTCCTGCTGCTGACCCCCACCATCCCGTGGGAAGGCTCCCCCGTCGGCTCGGACGACTCGGCCAACGTGACGATTAAGGTCTGGGGCGAGAAGCCGTCCTTCGACTTCGAGGTCAAGGACCACGTGGAGCTGCTCGAGGCCCGCGGCTGGGCGGAGTTCGCCCGGGCGCGCAAGGTCGCGGGCGAGCGCGCCTACGCCCTCACCGGGGACATGGTGCTGCTCGAGCGGGCCCTGCTGTCCTACGCGCTGGACCACCTGGTCGCGCTCGGCTCCACCGTCATCTCGGTCCCAGTCCTGGTCCGGGAGGAGGCGCTGATCGGCACCGGGCAGTTCCCGGCGCACCGCGAGGAGACCTACGCGCTGCCCGCGGACGACCTTTACCTGGCCGGCACGGCCGAGGTCGCCCTCGTCGGCCTGCACTCCGGGGAAATCCTCGACGCCAAGTCGCTGCCGATCCGGTACGCGGGCATCTCCCCCTGCTTCCGGCGCGAGGCCGGGAGTGCCGGGCGGGATGTGCGGGGGCTGCTCCGGGTGCACCAGTTCGAGAAGGTCGAGCAGTTCGTCATCTGCGCCGCCGACGACGCTGAGTCCGACCGCTGGCACGCCGACCTCCTCGCCGCCGCCGAGCACCTGCTGCAGGGACTCGAGCTGCATTACGAGGTCGTCGAGTGCGCCACCGGGGACATGGGGGCGGGCAAGTACCGGATGAACGACGTCAACACCTGGTTCCCGTCGCTGGGCACGTTCCGCGAGACGCACAGCTGCTCGTCGCTGCACAGCTGGCAGGCGCGGCGGGCGAACATCCGCTACCGCGACGCCGACGGGGTCAAGTTCGCCTACACGCTGAACAACACCGCGATCGCGACACCACGGCTGCTGGCCGCGGTGGTGGAGAATTACCAGACCGCCGACGGGCGGGTCCGGGTGCCGCGGGTACTCCAGCCGTACCTCGGCGGCCGCGCCGAGCTGTGATCAGTCAACCGAACCGCCCTTAGATACAGGGGGGCCGTGCGCCGTGGGACACGAGCGTCGTACGCTGCGAGGCGTGGAACTCCAAGCTGACCGCGTGGCTGAGATCGCCCATCGCCCAGTTGCCGCGCTGCGGCGCCGGGATGTCGCGATCGCCCTGCTCAGCGTGCCCGCGGAGAGCGCCCTGACGTCACTGCCGGTGATCAGGCGGGGGCTGCTGGCGGCGGGCAACCCGCTGTCGGCGCCGTTCTGGGAATCGGCCGAGACGATCCTGCACAAGATCAGCTCCCACGACGCCACGTTCGGCGACGTGCACGGGTGGCTGGAGGCCACCGGCACCGAGCCGACCGGGATCATCGGGCTGCACGTGTGGGAAGAGCCGTCGGCCCGCAGCCCCCTGCAGGAAGAGATGCATGCCCGGCTGGTCGGCCACCTGGAGGAGCGGCTGGCGGCCGGGGAGATCGACCCGGACCTGCTGGCCGCCGGCGACCCCGCGGCCCGGCAGGAGTACGTGGCCCTGCAGGAGCGGTGGATGACGTCACCGCTGCCGGACGGCCGGGTACCGATGACGGTGCTGCTCGACGAGCAGGACGAGGCCTTCCTGGAGGACTGGGCGGCCGCGAGCGCCGAGGCGCGCACCGCCCTCCAGTCCGTTCTCGACCGCACCGGACCGCGGCCGGTGCCGGCCGCGGAGCTGAGCACCGCGGCCGACCGGCTGCGAGCGGACATCGCCCGGCCGGGCTGGCCCGGGCAGATGCTGGTGTCGTTCAGCGGGCGGACCGCCAGCGCGCTGCCTGCCGATGACGCCGAACTGTGGCTCACGCTGGCGACGTCGGTCGTCTCGCCCCAGGGCGACCCGCTGTCGGAGGAGGACCGCGAGTTCGCCCGGGCGATGGAGTGGGCGGAAGACGAGGACATCTCGTTCGGTGACGAGCCGGCCGAGCCCGGCGCCGAGGGTGAGCTCGACGAGCTGTCGGCCGCGATCGCGGCGGTCGTCGCGCTCGACCACTTCGACTGGCTCGCGGTCATGACGGCCCTCGTGACCAGCGGCCCGGGGACACCCGCGTCGGCCGCCGACCTGGCCCGTTACGTCCGCGACTTCGACCCGGACGAGGTCATCGCACGCGAGGGGACACGCCCCGAGGCCGTCCAGGCCGACGCCGGGCCGGAGTCACTCGACCCGGAACTCGACACCGGGGAATTCGACGAGTACGACGACGAGTTCGACGAGCTCAGCGTCGAGGGGCTGTTCCTGCACGTGACCGCGATGTGGTCGGTGCTCGGCGCGATCGACGCCGACGACCGGCTGACGGCGCTGGGCTGGTGGGGACTGCCCGAGGCGATGCGCCGGGCCTGGGCGGAGTAACGCCGTCCCCCGTCGCAGGGGGAGGCCGTCCGCTAGTCGCGCTTGGTCTCGGACTGCCCGGCCGACTCGGCCTCCGCCTCGGCGGCCGCGGCCATCGCGGCCCGGTGCGCCGCCAGGCCGCGCAGCGGCCGCCCGCCCGGCGCGTCGCTGGCCCCTTCCACCTGGGTCTCTTCCGGGTCCTCGGGGCGGGGGCCGATCTTGCGGAATTGCCGGTTCATGGACCGGAGGAGGAAGACCAGGGCGAGGCCGAGTGCGGCCACCACGAGAAAGCCGAGCAGCCCCGGCTCCACGTCGTTGAGGCTGGAAGTGGAGTTGCTGCCCGCCGCCAGTAGGAGGATCAAAGGGTCACACTCTCCCGGATACCCGCGAAAAGGTCATCTTCCGGCAGCTCGGTGTCCACGAGCGACCTAGCTAGATGATAGTCCTCGGTCGGGTAAGCGGTGCGCTCAACGTCCCGCGGGCAGGCGAACCACGAGCCGTTCGGGTCGATCTGGGTCGCATGGGCGAGGAGCGCCTCGTCGCGGATCTCGAAGTAGTCGTCCACCTTGATCCGGGTCGTGATCTCGAGCGGCCGGTCACCCCGCTCCAGGCGCTTGCGGGCGCGCTCTTCCCACTGCTCAAAAATCTTCGAGTACGGCGACTCGAGGCCGCGGCGGACCAGCTCCGCGTGCAGGGCGGCGTACTTGGCCTGGTGAAAGGAGACGAAGTAGTACATCTTGAGCGGCTGCCAGGGCTGGCGGCCGGCCGCCACAGCGGACCCGGCCTCCCGGTAGCGGTCGGGATCGGCCGCCGCCTCGAACGCCTCCACCGCGACCTGGTGGGTCTTGATGTGGTCGGGGTGCGGGTAGCCGCCATTCTCGTCGTACGTCACGATCACGTGCGGGCGGAACTCACGGACCAGGCTCACCAGCGGGGCGGCCGCCTCGGGCAGCGGCATGAGGCCGAAGCTGCCCTCGGGGAGCGGCGGCTTCGGGTCGCCCTCGGGCAGGCCGGAGTCGACGAAGCCGAGGAAGCGCTGCTGGACGCCGAGGATCTCACGGGCCCGGGCCATCTCCTCGCGCCTGATCTGGGGCAGGTTGGCCAGCACCTCGGGCCGCTCCATGGCCGGGTTGAGTATGCTCCCGCGCTCGCCGCCGGTCAGCGTGGCGACCATCACGTCGACGCCCTCGCGGGCGTACCGGGCCATGGTCGCGGCACCCTTGCTCGACTCGTCGTCGGGGTGTGCATGCACCGCCATGAGGCGGAACCTGGTGTTCCCGGCTTCCCGCGCCTGCTCTGACAACGTTGCCGCCCTCCGCTTAAACTCAATTCCTTTACCCGAACACCGGCCCGGTTTAGCAGCATTCCCGCGCGGGAAACCTGGCCCGGAGGCATGGGAGCGCCGCGGTGCCTACCGGACGCACTTGACTAGTTCGCGTCCGTGGCCGACTCTTGTTAGCCTCAGAAGATTACCCCCGACGACCGGCTGGCTTCGGGTTCAGGGCAGGAACGGCCTGGACTCACAGGAAGCCGGCACGCAGCGGCCAGAAGACCCCTGCGCAGCAATGAGGAGTGCCCGTGACCGAGACGCGCGAAGATAGCGCCACCTGGCTGACCCAGGAGGCGTACGACCGGCTTAAGTCCGAGTTCGACTATCTTTCCGGACAGGGACGCATCGACATCGCCAAGAAGATCGAGGCGGCCCGCGAAGAGGGGGACCTGCGCGAGAACGGCGGCTACCACGCGGCCAAGGAGGAGCAGGGCAAGATCGAGGGGCGCATCCTCCAGCTGCAGCACATCATTGAGAACGCGCGCGTGGGCGAGCCGCCGCGGGCCGACGGCGTGGTCGGCCCGGGCATGACCGTGACCGTGCGGTTCAGCGGCGATGACGAGGAAGTCACCTTCCTGCTCGCCTCGCGTGAGGAGAGCGGCGCCCCCATCGACGTGTACTCGCCGAAGTCGCCCCTGGGCTCGGCGATCAACGGGAAGAAGGTCGGCGAGAAGGCGAGCTTCTCGCTGCCGAACGGCCGCACGACCAGCGTGGAGATCCTGGACGCGGTGCCGTACCACGGCGCCTGAGGTGGCGCTCCGGGCGCCCCGCGGCATGCGTGCCGCGGGGCGCCCGGCGCTTTTGCGCCGGGCCGGCCCGTCAGCTGATCAGCATCAGCCGATCAGCGCCTCGGCCTCCGGCGCCGGGGCTTCCTCGCCGCCGGGCTGCGCCCGGCCGCGCAGCGGGACTTCCTTGATGAACAGGGCGAGGATGAACACGATGATCCCGGCCGGGAGGACCGCCCAGAACACGCCCTGGATGCCGTGCGCGACCGCGGCGAAGACGACCTGACGGACCGCCGGCGGCAGCGACATGACCTGGGCCGGGTCGAACGACCCGCCCGAGACCTGCACCTTGCCGGAGGCGTCAGCGGCGCCCATGGCACTGGTCAGGCGGCTGGCGAACAGCGCGCCGAACGCGGCCACGCCGAGCGAACCGCCCATCTGCTGGAAGAACATCCGGGCGCTGGTGGCCACGCCCATGTCCTTGAGCCCCACGCTGTTCTGGGCGATCAGCGAGAGCATCTGCATCAGCAGGCCCATGCCCAGGCCGAGGACGGCGAAGTAGATCCCCGTCTCCAGCCGCGAGGTGGTGACGCTCAGCCCGGTCAGCAGGCCCAGGCCCAGCGCCATGACCGCCCCGCCAATGACCGGGAACCAGCGGTATTTCCCGGTCTTGGTGGTCAGCACGCCGGCCAGGACTGACGTGAGGGCGGACCCGATCATCATCGGCGTGGTCAGCAGGCCGCTGACGGTCGGGCTCGCGCCCTGGACCGTCTGCTGGTAGAGCGGGATGAAGGTCATCGCGCCGAACAGCCCCAGGCCGACGAAGAACGCGAGCCCCATCGAGATGCTGAAGTTCCGGCTCTTGAAGACGTGCAGCGGCAGCATCGGCTCCGCCGCCCGGCGCTCGACCGCGAGGAACGCGAGGAACGAGGCCACGGCGATCGCGATGAGGCCGATCACCGGCAGGGAGGTCCACTTGTACTCGGTGCCGCCCCAGGTGGCGACCAGGATGACCGCGGTCGCGATAACGCCGAGAAGGATGCCGCCGAGGTAGTCGATCCGGTGCTCGACCCGGCGGGCGGGCAGCTTCAGCGTCGCCATCAGGTAGACCAGGGCGGCCCCGCCCAGCGGCAGGTTGATGTAGAAGATCCAGCGCCAGGAGATCGCCTCGGTGATCCAGCCGCCGATGAGCGGGCCGCCGACCGTGGCGAGCATCATCACGACCATGAAGTAGCTCATGTACTTGCCGCGCTCGCGCGGCGGCACGATCTCGCCCAGCGTCGCCATCGCGCCGACGATCAGGCCGCCGGCCCCGAAACCCTGCAAGGCGCGGAAGGCGATGAGCTCGCCCATGGAGGACGACAGCCCGGACAGGGCCGAGCCGACGAGGAACAGCACGATCGCGAAGATGAACAGCCTCTTGCGCCCGTACATGTCGCCCAGCTTGCCGTAGAACGGTGTGGTGATCGTCGAGGTCAGGATGTAGGCCGTGACCACCCAGGACAGGTGCGAGACGCCGCCCAGGTCACCCACGATGCGCGGCAGCGCGGTCCCCACCACCAGCTGGTCGAGCATGGCCAGCAGCATCGTCATCAGCAGGCCGGGCAGCACGATCATGATCTGCCGGTGGGTCAGGAAGCCCGGTGCGCCGCCACCGGAGGGACCCGGGTCCGCCGCGGCCGGGGCGCTGGCGCCCGTTGTCTCACTCACTCGGTCTCCTCAGGCCCTCGACCGCCAGCCGCGCTCCGCGCAGGCCTCGGCCGACCTAACTTACTTGCCGCCCGGCTAGTCTGATGTACATAGGCACGCTATATTTCTAACTAACCGGCCGTCAAGTAGATTACGCACAACCGGCAGCGGAGGCAGCAGACGACCATGGACACCCGCGAGGACGAGCACGTGCACGCGCACCGGCGTGGCGACACCCGCGCGCGCATCCAGCAGATCGCGCTGGAACTGTTCGCCGAGCAGGGCTATGAGCGCACCTCGCTGCGCGAGGTCGCCGAGCGCCTGGGCGTGACCAAGGCGGCGCTCTATTACCACTTCAAGTCCAAGGAAGACATCGTCTGCAGCTTCACCGAGGACTACTTCGGGCGCATCGACGGGCTGATCGCCTGGGGCCGGGAGCAGCCCACCTCCCCGCAGACCGCCCGCGACGTACTCGACCGCTACATCACCCTCGTGATGGAAAGCGGCGAGGTCTTCCGGTTCCTCGAGCGCAACCAGGCGACCATTCACGGCACCGAGGACGGGAAACACCGCTTCACGCAGTTCCGCCCGCGCCTGGCCGCCCTCATGGACATCATCGCGGGGCCGGCCGCGCCGCCGCGCGCGCGGATCCGGGCGGCGTCCGCCATCTTCGCCGTCAGCACCTCGTGCATGTTCTTCATGAAGGACGCGCCCGACCCGGACATGGAGGCGATCCTGCCCTGCCACCCGGGCCACGATGAACTGCACCAGATCCTGCTGGAACTAGCGGCCGACATCACCAGCGGCAGTTAACCAAAAGATAAGCACACAAATTTACAGAATGTGGCACGTTCCCGTGCCCGGGCGGCGGACAGACCGAAGCCGCAGGTCATCATTATTTTGCTGGAATAGCTTTCTACCCCAAACCGGGGCAATTGACTATACAGTCGAGCCGTGACGGCGGAATTCAACGGAAGGCTCACCCACCTCGCGGCGGGGATGTTGCGGGACGCCGCCCAGGCGTACGACCCGAGCGGGACTGCGCGGCTGCTGGCCGGCTTCAGCCCGGCGCTCATGAGCGGCAACACCGGCGTGTTCCCGGCCATGCTGGCCACCGGGTCGTTCCCCGCGCTGACCGGGAGCCTGCGCGCGCTCGCGATGACCGGCCCGCGCCCTGCCCCTGCCCCTACTCCTGCCCCGGCCTCTGCGAGCACAGGCACGTTCGCCGCCCTCACCGGGTCGTTCCGCGCGCTCACAAGCTCCTTCCCGGCGGTAGGGCAGCCACCGGCCGAACCAGTCGTCACCTTGCGCCGGGTCTTCGCCCTGCCGGGCAGGCTGGCCGGGGTCCGGCTGCCGGCCGAGGGCGACCTCGCCGCCATGGCCCGGTCGGCGCCGGCCATGACCGCCCTCGACCGCCTGGCCGGGTGGCTCGGCCCGGAGGGACGCGCAGTCGCCCGCGCGGACGACCTGACCACCGCGGACCTGACCGAGGCGGCGCGCCGCCTGAGCGCCCCGCCGGACAGGGTGCAAGCCCTGTGGGAGTACGCCCTCGCCACCGGCTGGTTCCAGGTGATCAACGGGACCGACCGGAAGTCCGCCCGCGCGGTCATCGGGAAGACCGCCTGGCACTGGGCCAGCGGCGATGACCAGGGGGCGCTCCACGTCTGGGCGGCAGTCTTCGCCGCCGCGGCCGCCCGGAGCCTCGACATCGCCGCCAGGTCCGACACCGCCGGGGCGCGCAGGCTCAGCTTCCAGGGGCCGGGCGTGGCCTTGGCCGTGCATCTTTTCCTGGCCCGGCGCAGCGGGACCACCCTGCGCGAAGTCGAGGAACTGGTCAAGGCAGGCGTCATCGGAGAGCACCCGTCGGCCCGTCCCAAGCGCGCCTGGGCGTCCTGGGTTCGCCGTCACGGTGAGCCCGCGCACTACCTGCTCAGCGAGCTGGCGGCGGCGGGGGCGGTGACCTGGGCGCCCGCACCGGAGGCCAGGGTCGAGCTGACGCCGCTGGCAATATGGGCCCTGCGGGAGCAGTTCGTGCTCGACCGGATCGCTGTCCCGGTCCTGGCGCCGCCGTCCCCCCGGATGTCTCCGCCCGACCTGATCGCGCTGCGCGAGGCGGTCAGCGAGGCCGAGTTCGACGCCCTGTTCGCTGCCTGGATGGACGGCCGGGATCCCGATCAGGCCGTCCGCGGACTGCTGACGTACGCGACGGCCAGCGACTCCCAGGGACGGCTGACCGCGGTCGGCATCGCCCGGCGAACCGGGGTCGCCGCCCACCAGGCCTGGCGCGACGCGGCCCGTCATACCGAGCTGCGCGGGCACGCGCAGCTCGCCCTGGCGATGCTGGCGGATGACTTGCGGGCGGCTGACCTGCCGCCCGGCCCCGAGCCGGACCCGGACGACCAGGCCTGGGCGGCCGTCGACCAGCTGGCGGCGGCCTGGGCCGACGATCCCCCCGACCCGGATGTAGTCGCAGCCCGGTTTGCCGAGGCCGTGCCCGTGGGACGGGAGGGAGTCATGCTGGCCCTGATGGCTCGCAGCCAGCACCCGGAAGCCGCCCGGGTGCTGGCCGCCATGGCCGACTACCATCCCAGCCGGCGGGTCGCGCGGGCCGCGCGCAATGCCGCGCGGGACGTCGCCCGCAATCGCCCGAGCCCCCGGGGGCATGGCGTCCCCGCGAGCGCGGGTGGCCATCGGCGATAGTCCGGGCCAGTATCAGGACCCGCTGACGGTGTCTCTCATGTCTAAGCCTGGCGGGCTAGATCACACCATCCAGCATCGCGGTGATCTCCGGAAGCGCCGGTCGCGGCGGGTACGCTGGCCGCACCGGACCGGAGCGCGCACGGACTGTCATCACAGGGCCACGCGCCAGTCAACGCAGTGCACACACACCAAGGGGTAGAGCCATGGGCAAGCCGCAGTTCGAGCGGGATGTGGTCGTGGTCGGCGGCTGTGGGCATGTGGGCCTGCCGTTGGCGATCGCGTTCGCTGAGCGGGGTTTGCGGGTGGGGATTTATGATGTGGGTGCGGCGGCGGTGGAGACGGTGAACGCGGGGCGGTTGCCGTTTGATGAGCCGGGGGCGGGGCCGGTGCTGGAGCGGGCGGTGGGTTCGGGGGCGCTGGTGGCGTCGGCGGACCCGGCGATTGTGGGCAGTGCGGAGCATGTGGTGGTGGTGATCGGGACGCCGGTCGATGAGCACCTGAACCCGAACCAGACCGCGATCCCGAAGGCGCTGGGGGGGTGTGCGCCGTTCCTGCGGGATGGGCAGTTGCTGGTGTTGCGGTCGACGGTGTTCCCGGGGGTGACCGCGCTGGTGGAGAAGATGGTGGCGGGGCTGGGGGTTTCGATTGAGGTGGCGTTCTGCCCGGAGCGGATCGCGGAGGGCAAGGCGATGACGGAGCTGTTCAGCTTGCCGCAGATCGTCTCGGCCCGCAGCCCGCGGGGCCTGGAGCGGGCGCGGGCGTTGTTCAGCCATCTGACGGGGACGGTGGTGGAGCTGTCGCCGGAGGAGGCGGAGCTGGCGAAGTTGTTCACCAATGTGTGGCGGTACATCAAGTTCGCGGCGGCGAACCAGTTCTACATGATGGCCAATGACCGGGGGCTGGACTTCGAGCGGATCCGGGTGGGCCTGAGCACGGATTACCCGCGGGCGGCGGATATGCCGGGGGCGGGGTTCGCGGCGGGGCCGTGTTTGTTCAAGGACACGATGCAGCTGGCCGCGCTGGCGAACAACAATTTCGCGCTGGGGCATACCGCGATGACGGTGAACGAGGGGCTGCCGCTGTATGTGGTGTCCCGGCTGGAGCAGCGGTATGACCTGGGGTCGCTGACGGTCGGGATTTTGGGGATGGCGTTCAAGGGGGAGAGCGACGACATCCGCTCAAGCTTGTCCTACAAGCTGAAGCGGGTGCTGGAGTTCAAGGCTGACAAGGTGCTGTGCGCTGACCCGTACGTCACGACCGACCCCCGGCTGGTCCCGCAGGAGCAGGTCATCCGCGAGGCCGACCTGATCGTGATCGCGACCCCGCACCCGCAGTACCGCGGCCTCGACCTGGGCGGCAAACCCGCCGCCGACATCTGGAACGTCCTCGGGCACGGGGTCATGATCTGAAGACCAGACCGAGTCACTCGCGGCGGAAAACCAGCAGCTCCGACTTTCCCGGCTTCAGCGGCGTGAAGCAGGACCCGATAAGGGTCAGCCCCCGGGCGCCCATGAACTGAAC
Source organism: uncultured Actinomycetota bacterium (assembly GCA_963795335.1). Lineage (GTDB taxonomy): Bacteria > Actinomycetota > Actinomycetes > Streptosporangiales > Streptosporangiaceae > Trebonia. The sequence goes on along the minus strand of CAWCHI010000015.1, from coordinate 152,840 downwards.
AATCCAGCTGCGCGAGCTGGCGTGGTAGATGGTGCCGTCCTGCGCCCATGCCCGCGCGACCTCTTCGTCCAGGCAAGGCTCGGTGACCACGTCGAAGGCAACCACGCCACCCGGCCGTACCACCCGCGCCATCTCCTCGAGATAGCCGATCACGACGTAGAACCGCAAGTACACGAACAGCTTCTGCGAGTGCACCAGGTCGACCGACGCATCGGGCGTTTCGCCGAGCGAGTGGCCGTCGCAATGGCGCATGACGGCCTTCGGCAGCGTCCGCAGGTGCGGAAGCCAGTCACGCGCGGGCTCGTACATCTCGTACGCCTTGGGGTCGAGCTCACTGATGAGGATCTCCGCGAAACGGCCGGATCCTGGCCCGATCTCACAGATCGTTTCACAGCCACCGGCCTTGCTCAGGCCAGCGATCTTGAGCATTTCCCGGACCAGGTCTGCCGTCGCCCCGGGCGTCACATACGTCTTGTCGATGTAGTCACCGACCGACATCCCGGCCCTGTCCGCGGCGGCAATCGTCTTGCGGGCAGGGATGAAAGTCTCCACGGCCTGGTCGGCTGTGGTCCCGGCCACGAGTTGCACCCGCAGCGGCCTGAGCCCAGCGTTCGCGGCCTGCTTCAACGTGGATTTAACAGACACCTGGCGCCTCCAATTACCGACAGCACCGCGAGCCCTGCACCAGTCCCTGGGCAGCGGTCGGCGAGCCGAGTCCACACCTACCGGTAGATGAGTGAGGCCAGCGTCACGCTGATACATCGGTGACGTCTGGGCCGCGGCAGGTCCGCCGCCAGTCAGCCAAACGACAGGGTGTACCCGGCCTCCCGCAGCGCCGCCTTGACGTGCTCGCAGTGCTCCGGGCCACGCGTCTCGACCTGCAAGACGACCTCGACCTCGTCCACCCGCAGCCGCGGCGCCAGCCGCTCGTGGCTCACCTCGAGAACGTTGGCGCCCAGCCCGGCCAGCAGTGCCAGCAGCGCCGCGAGCGAGCCGGGGTAGTCGGGCACGCGGCAGCGGATGCCGAGGTAGCGCCCGGCGGCCGACAGCCCGTGCCGGAGCAGCTTGGCCAGCAGCAGCGGGTCGATGTTGCCGCCCGACAGCACCACGACGGCCGGCGGCTCGATGTCGCCCAGGCCCTCCAGGACCGCCGCCACCCCGGCCGCGCCGGACGGCTCGACCACCTGCTTGGCCCGCTCCAGGCACAGCAGCAGGGCGCGGGCCAGGGCCGCCTCCGATACCGCGACCACCCGGCCGCCCGCGGCCGCCAGGATGGCGAACGGTATGTCACCCGGGCGCTGCACGGCGATGCCGTCGGCCATCGTCGGCGCCCCCGTGACCTGCACCGGCGCCCCGGCCGAGACCGATTGGACCATTCCCGGGACCGCCTCCGCCTGGACCCCGACGACCCGTACGGCCGGGTCGAGCGACTGCACCGCGACGGTGACGCCGGCCGCCAGGCCGCCGCCGCCGACCGGGACGAGGACGGTCCGCACCCCCGGGCACTGCTCGATGATCTCGAACCCGAGCGTGCCCTGCCCGGCCACGATGTCCGGATGGTCGAACGGGTGGATGAAGACCGCCCCGGTGTCGGCCGCGAACTTGAGCGCCTCGACCAGGTCCTCCTCGACCGATGAGCCGTGCAGGATCACCCGGGCGCCGTAGGCGCGCGTGGCCTCCACCTTGGGCAGCGGGGCCCGTTCGGGCATCACCACCGTGGCGGCCGCCCCGAGCAGGCCCGCGGCGAAGGCGACCCCCTGCGCGTGGTTACCCGCGCTGGCCGCGACCACGCCCCGGGCGCGCTCGGCGGCCGACAGCCGGGCAATCCTGGTGTACGCCCCGCGCACCTTGAACGACCCCGTGCGCTGCAGGTTCTCGCACTTCAGGTAGACCGGGCCGCCGACCGTCTCCGACAGCACGCGGGAGTACAGCATCGGGGTGGGCGAGATGACGTCGCGCAGCAGCTCGCGCGCCGCCACGATGTCATCCGCCTGGACGAGGGACGAAGTGGTTGCCACATCACCGAACATTAATCCCCGAGGCGGGCCCCCGAGGATGCGACCACGCGCATTGCCGACGTACTGTCGTAAGAGTGCAGCACAGTTACGAGGAACTCAGCCCAAGCGCTCCCACCGGCAGCCCGGCCACTCTGGGCGAGCTCAAGGCGAGCGGCCACCTCTACCGCACCGTCAAGCAAGAGATCAGAGAGAACCTGCTCACCCGGATGCGCGCCGGAGAGGAGAGGTTCCCCGGCATCGTCGGCTTCGACCAGACTGTGCTCCCCCACGTGGAGCGCGCGCTGCTCGCGGGCCACGACATCATCCTGCTCGGGGAGCGCGGCCAGGGGAAGACCCGCCTTATCCGCACCCTGGGGCAACTCCTGGACGAGTGGACCCCGGTCATCGCCGGGTGCGAGATCAACGACCACCCCTACGCGCCGGTCTGCGCCCGCTGCCGCCGGCTGTACGGCGAGCTCGGCGACGAGCTGCCGGTCTCCTGGCGGCACCAGAGCGAGCGCTACGGCGAGAAGCTGGCCACCCCTGACACCAGCGTCGGTGACCTGATCGGCGACATCGACCCGGTCAAGGTGGCCGAGGGCCGCACCCTCGGCGACCCGGAGACCATCCACTTCGGCCTGGTGCCGCGGACCAACCGCGGCGTCTTCTGCCTCAACGAGCTGCCCGACCTGGCCGAGCGCATCCAGGTCTCGCTGCTCAACGTGCTCGAGGAGCGCGACATCGCGGTCCGCGGCTACTCGCTGCGGCTGCCGCTCGACATCGTGCTGGTCGCCAGCGCTAACCCGGAGGACTACACCAACCGCGGCCGGATCATCACCCCGCTCAAGGACCGCTTCGGGGCCGAGGTCCGCACTCACTACCCACTGTCCCTCGCGGACGAGCTCGAACTCATCGGCCAGGAGGCCGAGATCTCCTGGGACACCGCCGAGCAGGGAGCGGACCTGCCCGAGCACCTCATCGAGGTCATCGCCCGGTTCACCCGGCTGGTGCGGGAGTCCCCGGCGGTCGACAGCCGGTCCGGGGTCTCGGCCCGGTTCGCGATCGCGGCGGCCGAGTCAGCCGCGGCGGCCGCGGTGCGGCGCACCGCCCTGGTGGCCGAGGCCCGCGAGGAAGTGCCGGTCGCCCGGGTGGCCGACCTGCCCGGCATCGTGCCTACCCTCCGGGGCAAGGTCGAGTTCGAGGTCAGCGAGGAGGGACGCGAGGAAGAAATCCTTAACCACCTGCTTCGCCGCGCCATCGCGGAAACGTTCCGCGCCCGGCTCGGCGGCGCCGACCTGTCCGGCATCCTGACCAAATTCGAGGACGGCGGCTCGATCGAGTCGGGTGAGATGGTCTCGGCGTCGGAACTGCTGCGCCGCACCGGCGAGGTCCCCGGCCTGGCCCGGATCATGGCCCGCCTCGGCATGGAGGGCCGGGAGTCCTTCGGCGAAGCCGCCGCGGCGATCGAGTTCGTGCTCGAAGGCCTGTACCTGATCCGCCGGCTGTCCAAGGACAGCAGCGACGGGACCTCCACCTACCGGACCTGACCCACGATCACCACCGAACTCATCCCGAACGAGGGCGTGTTTCACCGCCCCGCGGATGGCTGTGGCACCGGCCCAAACGACTGGCGGCCACAGCCATCCGGGCGGCCAGGCACCGGCAAGACAGGAGCTGGCGACGATGTCCAATTACCGTTACGGTGCGTATGACGACGGTCCTGACCCGCTGGCACCCCCTTACGACGTCCGGGAAGCGCTCGACGAGATGAGCGACCGGATCCTGGGTGGCGACACGCCGCGGGAGGCCCTGCGGGACCTGCTGCGACGCGGCTGGCAGGACCGGCGCGGCCTCGACGACCTGCTGCGCCGGGTCCGCGAGCGGCAGCGCGAGCTGCGCAACTCGGGCCGCATCGACGGGATGCTCGACCAGGCCCGCGAGCTGCTCGACGATGCGCTGGAGTCGGAGCGCGGGGCGCTGTTCCCCGACCCGAGTGACGAGGCACGCGAACGCGAGCTCGAACTCGACACGCTGCCCAGCGACACCTCACGGGCCATCCGCGCGCTGTCCGAGTACGACTGGCGCTCGCCCGAGGCCAGGCAGAAGTTCGAGCAGCTGCGCGACCTGCTGCGCCGGGAGGTGCTCGACAGCCAGTTCAAGGGCATGAAGGACGCCCTCGAGAACCCCGACCCGCAGGCCATGCAGCGGGTCAAGGACATGCTGGCGGACCTGCGGCAGATGCTCGACGCGGACACCCGGGGCGAGCACACCCAGCAGGACTTCGACAACTTCATGAGCCAGTACGGCGACATGTTCCCGGACAACCCGCAGAACCTGGAGGAGCTGGTCGACTCCCTCGTCCGGCGCATGCAGGCGGCCGAGCGGCTGCTCAACTCGCTGTCCGACGAGCAGCGGGAGGAGCTGGCGAACCTCATGTCGCAGGCGATGGAGGACGCTGGCCTGGCGGCCGAGCTGTCCGCTCTCGGCGACGCGCTGCGCCAGCGGCGGCCCGAGCTGGGTCAGCCGCAGCGCGGGGTGCGGATGTCCGGGGGCCAGCCGCTCGGGCTGGGCGACGCCACCAGCGCCGTGGCCGAGATGGCTGACCTGGGCGACCTGGAGTCGGCCATCGGCCAGGAATACGCCGGCGCCAGCCTGGACGACGTGGACGAGGAAGCGGTCCGCCGCGCCCTCGGCCGTCAGGCGGTCGACGACCTCGAAGCGCTGCGCCGCCTGGAGCGGGAACTGCAGCGCCAGGGCTACATGACCGCCGACGGCGGCAAGCTCGAACTGACCCCGAAGGCGGTTCGCCGGCTGGGCGACACCGCGCTGCGGCAGGTGTTCGCCGGCCTGGAAGAAGGCATGCGCAGCGGCGACCACGACCGGCGTGACGCCGGCCAGGCGGGCGACCTGACCGGGTCGACCCGGGAGTGGGAGTTCGGTGACGAGCAGCCGCTCGACGTGCCCGGCACGGTCCGCAGCGCGCTGCTGCGGTCGGCCGCCGACGGCGGGCGGAGCGGCCGGGTCCGGCTGACCGCCCAGGACTTCCAGGTGGCGGAGACCGAGCGCCGCTCCTCAGCGGCGGTCTGCCTGCTGGTCGACCTGTCCTACTCGATGGCCCTGCGCGGCACCTGGGCGGTGGCCAAGCAGACGGCGCTGGCCCTGCACGCGCTGCTGCGGACCAAGTACCCGCAGGACGCGATCCAGGTCGTCGGGTTCTCCAACTACGCCCGGGAACTGCACGAGGCCGAGCTGGCCGGCCTCGGCTGGGACATGGTCCAGGGCACCAACCTGCACCACGCGCTGATGATCGCCGGGCGGCACCTGGACAAGCACCCGGAGCACGAGCCGGTGGTCCTGATCATCACCGACGGCGAGCCGACGGCGCACCTGATGCGGGACGGCCGGCCGTGGTTCGACTGGCCCCCGGCCCCGGAGACCATCGAGCTGACGCTGGCCGAGGTGGACAAGATGACCCGGCGGCACGCGGCGCTGAACATCTTCATGCTGGCGGACGACGACCGGCTGGCCGCCTTCGTCGACAACGTGGCCAAGCGGAACGGCGGCCGGGTGCTGCGTGCCACCCCCGAACGGCTGGGCGAGTACGTGGTCAGCGACTTCCTGCGCACCCGGGGCGCCCGGCGCTAGCCGCGATCCCGGCTCCGCCGCCACCACGGCCGGCGGCGGGCCCGGTACCGGCGGCAGCGGTCGCACAGGGAGCATTCCGAGCCGCGGCGGTAATGCTCATGGGCCGAGCGCGGGTGGGTGCAGCGGCAGAGCGGGTCGTCGAGCGGTTCGGGCGGCATGACAATCGCATGTTAACGCCTGGCGGGCCGGGGAGCCGGAACCGACATGATCCTCTAGGATCGCACCATGTCGTTCGGTGATAAGGCAATACTCTGGCTGCACATCGCGGCGGCGGTCTTCACTATCGGGCCCGGTACCGCCGCGATCATGTCGACCCCCCGCTATATCCGCAGCCGCAACTCGGTGATTGTCGGCTACCTGTTCCGGACCACGCGGATCTATGCCTTCGGCTCCCTGCTGGTCCTGGTCTTCGGCCTGATCCTCACCGGGATGACGCACGAGTTCAGGCAGTGGTGGATCTCCGTCTCGCTGACGCTGTTCGTGGTTGCCTTCGTCCTACTGCTGCTGATCCTGCGTGACCAGCGCCGGGCCATCACCGCTCTCGATGCGGCGGCGGTCCGGACCGCCCCGCCGGCGGCCGGCGGCACGGTCGCAGAAGGGCTCGAGGAAGAGGTCCGGGCCGACGCCGAGGCCGACGCCAGTGCGGCCGCCGCGACCCCGCCGGGCGGCTCCGCGGCGGAGACCCGGGCGGTCCCGGCGGCGGGCACCGCGCGCGCCAGCGCCAGCACCGCGCCGCCACCCGCGTCCGCCGCCCCCCGCGCGGCCGCGCACCGCGCCGACGCGCGGGTGGCAGCGGTCGAGCGGGGCCGCATCGCCTCGATTGGCGGGGTGACCTCGCTGATCTGGCTGGTCGTGCTCGTCCTGATGGTCTGGCACTAATCTCCCCGGGAGGCCCCCCCGGACCTGCTGATGCGGGCCTTAGTCCAAGGCCTGCATCAGGTCGGCGATGAGGTCCTCGGCATCTTCGATGCCGACCGACAGGCGGATGAGGTCGGCCGGGACCTCCAGGGGCGAGCCGGCCACCGAGGCGTGGGTCATCCGGGCCGGGTGCTCGATCAGCGACTCGACCCCACCGAGCGACTCGCCCAGGGTGAACAGGGCGGCCCGGGCACACACCTCGACCGCCTGCTGCTCGCCCGCCGCCAGGCGGAACGAGACCATGCCGCCGAAGTCGCGCATCTGCGACCGCGCGAGCTCGTGCCCGGGGTGGCCGGGGAGCCCCGGGTACAGAACGGACGCCACCGCCGGGTGCCCGGCCAGCGCCTGGGCGACCCGGGCGGCGTTGGCGCAGTGCCGGTCCATCCGGGCGGCCAGGGTCTTCACCCCGCGCAGGGTGAGCCAGGCGTCGAACGGGCCCGCCACCGCCCCGGTCGCGTTCTGGGTGAAGGCGATGTCGGCCGCGTAGCGCGGTTCCCTGATCACGATCGCACCCCCGACCACGTCGGAGTGGCCGCCGAGGTACTTGGTGGTCGAGTGCACCACCATGTCGGCCCCGAGGTCGAGCGGGCGCTGCAGGTAGGGAGAGGCGAACGTGTTGTCCACCACCAGCAGCGCCCCGTTGTCGTGGGCGATGCCGGCCAGAGCGCGGATGTCGGCGATCGCCAGCAGCGGGTTGGTCGGGGTCTCGGTCCAGATGATCCGGGGCCGCGCGGCGGCCGCAGCGGCGACCGCGCCGAGGTCGGTCTGCCGGACAGGGGTGTACTCCACCCCCCACGCCTTCATGACCTTGTCGAACAGCCGGTAGGTGCCGCCGTAGGCGTCGCCGGGGATGATCACCTGGTCACCCGGCCGGCACAGGGCGCGGACGAGGCAGTCCTCGGCCGCCATGCCGGAGGCGAACGCGAACGCCGGGCGCCCCGTTCTCCAGGGCGGCCAGGCAGGTCTCCAGCGCGGTCCGGGTCGGGTTCGCGGTGCGCGAGTACTCGTAGCCGCCCCGGGTGCCGCCGATGCCGTCCTGCTTGTAGGTCGAGGTCTGGTAGATCGGCGGCACGACCGCGCCGGTCACCGGGTCCGGGTCCTGGCCCGCGTGGATGGCGCGGGTCTCGAAGCCGAGCTTCTCCAGGTTCGACTCGAGCGCCTCCTGACGCGTAGTAACCGAGCAGGTCGGCCCGGGTGAGCGACGGCGGCGGGCTTTCCGTCCAGGTGCACCAGGGCGGCGCCGGACTTCTCCAGGACCGCCGCCGCCCGGCTGACCGGCTCGCCCTGGCCGATGCACCGGCAGCGGCGGCGACATGTGGCTTGCTGACCGGGTCCCGCGGCTTCGCCCGCGCCGCTGACCAGCGCATCGAGCAGGTCGCGTTCGGCGACCGACGCCGGCGACCTCGGCGGCCATCAGCGGCGGCTCCTCCTGGACCACGGGCAGCTGGGAGACGTCGTACTCGCGCAGCAGCGCGATCGCCTGGGCGACGGTCTCGTCCGGGTGCACGTGGACGAGCGCGGGCAGGTCGGTTTGCCTGGCGGCGAGCAGGTCGGCGACGGTCGGGCCGGCGGCGTGCTCGCGCAGGAACCCGTAGTCGGACATCCAGGCTGTCGTTGAAGATCTTCGACAGGTAGCCGCGGCCGCCGTCGGGCAGCATGACCACGATGACGTCATCCGGCGCGGCGCCGTCGCCGCGACCCGCAGCGCGGCCGCGACCGCGAGGCCGGACGAGCCGCCGACGAGCAGCGCCTTCCTCCCTGGCGAGCCGCCGCGTCATGCCGAACGAGTCCGCGTCGCTGACCGCGATCACCTCGTCGACGATCGTACCTGTCGTAAGGTGGCGGGCCAGATGTCCTCGCCGACGCCTTCCACCAGGTAGGGACGGCCGGTCCCGCCCGAGTAGACGCTGCCCTCGGGGTCCGCGCCGATGACCTTGACCCGGCCGCCGGACGCCTCCTTGAGGTAGCGGCCGGTGCCGGAGATCGTGCCGCCGGTGCCGATGCCCGCCACGAAGTGGGTGATCCGGCCCTCGGTCTGCCGCCAGATCTCCGGGCCGGTCCAGTGGTAGTGCGCGGCCGGGTTGTCCGGATTCGCGTACTGGTCGGGCTGCCAGCCGTCCGGCGTCTCCTGCGCCAGGCGGCGCGCGACGCTGTAGTAGGACTCCGGGTGGTCGGGCGGCACGCTGGTGGGGCACACCACCACCTCGGCGCCGTACGCGCGGAGCACCGCGATCTTGTCCGCGGCCACCTTGTCCGGGCAGGTGAACAGGCAGCGGTAGCCGCGCGCCTGGGCGATGATCGCCAGGCCGACGCCGGTGTTGCCCGAGGTCGGCTCGACGATCACGCCGCCGGGCCGGAGCCGGCCCTCCCGTTCCGCGGTCTCGATCATCCGCAGGGCGATGCGGTCCTTGACCGAGCCGCCCGGGATTCAGGTACTCGATCTTGGCGAGCACGTCAGCCGTGCCGCGTCCACGCCCTTGGTCACCGACTTGAGCCGAAGCAGGGGCGTGTTGCCCATCGCGTCGGTCAAGCGAGTCGTATACCTCCACCGTCACTAGACGCTATCGCGCTGCGGTGCGATGATGGCTCCGGCTATCGTGGCGTGGTGACACGCAGCTTTTCCGAGGAGGGCACAGTCATGCCTGAGGCAGTGAACCGTCATCGTCGACCGCTCGCTCGCCCATCGGCCGGGCGTTCAAGGGATCGCTGAGCTCGATCAGGCCAGACGACCTGCTCGCCCAGATCGTCACCGCCGCGCTTGCCAAGGTACCCGCAGCTGGACCCGGCGCCGGTGGAGGACCTGATCGTCGGGTGCGGCCTGCCGGGCGGCGAGCAGGGGTTCAACATCGCCCGGGTGACCGCCGTGCTGCTCGGGCCTGGACGGCGTGCCTGGCACCACGGTCAACCGCTACTGCTCGTCGTCGCTGCAGACCACCCGGATGGCCTACCACGCGATCAAGGCGGGCGAGGGCGACGTGTTCATCGCCGCCGGCGTGGAGACCGTCTCCCGGTTCGCCAAGGGCTCGAGCGACAGCCTGCCCGACACGCAGCAACCCGCTGTTCGAGGCAGCCGAAAGCGCGGACCGACGCAGACGGCGGCGGCCGAGACGCCCTGGCATGACCCGCGCGCGGACGGCGAGCTGCCCGACATCTACATCGCCATGGGCCAGACCGCGGAGAACGTGGCTGCGCTGCGCGGCATCACCCGGGCCGAGCAGGACGAGTTCGGCGTCCGCTCGCAGAACCTGGCCGAGAAGGCGCTCGCCGACGGGTTCTGGCAGCGCGAGATCACCCCGGTGACGCTGCCCGACGGCTCGGTCGTGTCGGCGGACGACGGGCCGCGGCCGGGTACCACGCTGGAGAAGGTCGCCGCGCTCAAGCCGGTGTTCCGCGAGCACGGCACGGTGACGGCGGGGAACTGCTGCCCGCTGAACGACGGCGCGGCCGCGTTGGTCGTGATGAGCGACGTGAAGGCGGCGGAACTCGGCATCACCCCGCTGGCGCGGATCGTGTGCCACCGGGGTCAGCGCGCTGTCCCCGGAGATCATGGGGCTCGGGCCGGTGGAGGCGTCACGGCAGGCGCTGCGCCGGGCCGGGATGGCGATCAGCGACATCGACCTGGTCGAGATCAACGAGGCCTTCGCCGCCCAGGTCATCCCCTCCTACCGGGACCTGGGGATCGACCAGGCGCGGCTGAACGTCAACGGCGGGGCGATCGCCGTGGGCCACCCGTTCGGCATGACCGGGGCGCGGATCGCCACCACCCTGATCAACAGCCTGCAGTTCCACGACAAGACGACCGGCCTGGAGACCATGTGCGTCGGCGGCGGCCAGGGCATGGCGATGATCTTCGAGCGGCTCAGCTAGCAGCGCAGGCTGACCCGACGGGGGCGCCGCGGCGCCCCCCTGCGGGTATCATAGGATCATCACGATATGACAAACGGGACATTGCGGGAAGGTTGCGGACTGGGTCTTGCCAGCGGCCTCCGGTGAGGCAGTCTCGACTGAAAGCGGCTTCCGACTCGGAGGTGCCAATGTCGCTGATGCACTCCCCCGGCATGCACAAGAGCCTCATCGCTCGCATTCCCGCCCAAACGGGGCGCGAGCTAGCCGAGTGGTTCACCCACCTGGAATCCGGCCCTGCCTTCTTCCGCCGTGACGAGCGCGCCAACTGGCTCGCCGACGAGCACGGCATCTGCGACCGCTACGCGGCCGCCATCGTCCACGAGTACGAGATCCGCCGCAAACTCCGGCTTTTCGGCGCTTAGCTCGCTTGCCAGCGCGAGCAAAAGGCCAGTTATCGCTGGCCGGGCGCGCATTTACAGTCTTCCTATCCGCCCCCGGTCGTTCATTCGCAAATGCCGACGCAAGTGCAAATGCACGGTCGCTGGAGTCGTTAGCCCCCAGTATAAGATTGGGTGCCCCCGGTCGGGATCGAACCGACACCGGGGCCCTTTTAGGGGGCCAGCCTCTGCCCTTGGGCTACGGGGGCGGATATAGTATTACCCCGAAAGTTCTATACGTCCGCTAAACCGGATCACTCCCGGAATATTTCGATTGCTGACGTTAAATGTGTGAGCGGACGGCGCACCTGAACGGACGGCCGGGGTGACTCAGCCGAGCCCGGCCGCCACGCGGGCGCGCCGGAAGACCGCATCGGTCATGGCCGGGGTAACACGGCCGGTGAACGTGTTCTGCTGGCTCGGGTGGTAACACCCGAGCAGCCGCAGCGACCCGCCGCCAGCACCGGGAACGCCAGCAGCGGTGATGACTGCTTCAGTGCCGTGCCCGAACGCCGGGCGCGGACGCGGGGGCTGGAACCCGCAGGCGGCCAGCACCGGCCACAGCGCCTGCCAGGCGAACCCGCCCAAGGCGACGATCACCCGCAGGGTGGGCGCGACCAGCCGCAGCTCGGCCTCGAGCCACGGCGCGCAGCGGTCCCGCTCGTCCGGCGCCGGCTTGTTCTCCGGCGGCGCGCAGCGCACCGCGGCCGCCATCCGCGTCCCGATCAGCCGCTGGCCGTCCCCGGCGGCCACGCTCGCCGGCTGGCTGGCCAGGCCGCAGCGGTGCAGCGAGCCGAACAGGAAGTCGCCGCTGCGGTCACCGGTGAAGATCCGGCCGGTCCGGTTGCCGCCGTGCGCGGCGGGCGCGAGCCCGACGATGAGGATGGCGGCCTCCGGGTCACCCCAGCCGGGGATCGGGCGGCCCCAGTACGGCTCGTCGCGGAACGCCTTGCGCCGCACCAGCGCGACCTCCTCGCGCCAGGCCACCAGCCGGGGACAGGCCCGGCAGACCGACTGCCGGGCGCTCAGCTCGGCCAGGTTAGCGGCGCGGCCGGCCAGCCGGGCGACGTCCTGTCTGGTCACCGCCACGGGGGTGCTCGCGGTGGCCGGATCGCCCGGCCAGCCCGTCCCCGGCGGCACAAAAGTCACCGGGTCAGGATAAACGCGATCGCCCAGGACAGCGGGGTTTCAGGCGCTAACATGACGCGTTATGCGACTGGTGGGACGGTTCGGCCTGATCTGCGCCAGGCTCGCGGTGGCGGGCTTCCTGCTGACCGGGGCGGCCGCCTGCGCTGCGGCCGGGACCGGGCCGGCGCCCCGTCCGGCGGGCGTGGCATCCGGACCCGCGGCGGACGGCGGCAGCGCTGACGGCCAGGCGGTCTTCGTCACCGCCGGCCGGGCGACCGACGGGAGCCCGGGCTCCGCCCGGGCCAGGGCCAGCGCGCACCCGGCTGCGAAGGGCAGCCCGTCCGCCGCCGGCAGTCCGGCCAGTGCGGCCAGCGCGGCGGCGGCGATGGGCACTCCGCTCACGGCCGGGCAACCCCAGCGGCCAGGCGGCCGTCCCGGCCGCGGGCCAGGCGGTCGACACCAGCCACCCGGACCACGTGATCGGCACCGGCACCCCGGCGGCCTGCACCTCGGCCGCGGTCGTGGCGGCGGTCGCCGAGGGCGGCATCATCACCTTCGACTGCGGGCCCAAGCCGGTCACGATCACGATGAGCGCCACCGCCAAGGTCGTCAACACCAGCCACCAGGTCGTACTCGACGGGGGCGGCAAGGTCACGCTGAGCGGCGGCGGCGGCATCCGGATCCTCTACATGAACACCTGCGACGCCGCGCAGAAGTACACCACCAGCGACTGCTGGGAGCAGCAGTGGCCGCAGCTGGTGGTGCAGAACATCACCCTCACCGACGCCTATTCGGCGGTGCAGCAGGCAAACGGCGCCAGCTACGGCGGCGGCGCCATCTACGACCAGGGCGGCCAGCTCAAGGTGGTCAACTCGGTCTTCACCGGCGACCGCTGCTATCCCACCGGCCCCGACCTCGGCGGCGGCGCGATCCGTGCCACCGGGATGGACATGAGCATCCCGGTCTACATCACGGGCGACACCTTCACCGGCAACTCCTGCTCCAACGGGGCCGCCCTGAGCGGCTTGTACGCCAACTTTGCGGTCTACAACAGCGTGATGACCGGCAACAAGGCCATTGGCTCGGGCGCCAACCCGGCCAAGTCGGGGACCGCGGGCGGCGGCAGCGGCGGCGCCATCTACACCGACGGAGCCGGCTACAACCTGCTCGTCGACGGGACCGTGATGAGCGGCAACACCGCCAACGAGGGCGGCGGCGCCATCTTCTACGTCGTCGACTCCGGCGGCGGGACGCTCACCATCGACAGCTCAACCCTGTCGGGCAACACCAGCGGCGCGTTCCAGAACGCCCCGGGGATCTTCGACGAGGTCAACTCGGTCGTCACCACGCCGACCGAGAGCGGGTCTTCGGTCAGCTAGTCCCTCTTGCGGCCAACGCCGGCCGACGGTGGTATCTCGGCCGTCCCTCGGTGCTCTCCTAGTAGTCATGCCGTTCACCAGTGCTGTGAACCGAATTATTTGACGTCCTAATGGGGGCATACGGTGGGTTCTGACGCCAGGAGGGACTTCTCCCAGTCCCGCGCTTACGCAAACGCTGCGCGCGACCTGATTCCCGGCGGGGCACACACCTATGCGAAAGGCGAGGACCAGTATCCCGCGGGGATGGCGCCGGTCATCGAGCGGGGCGAAGGCAGCCGAGTCTGGGACATCGACGGGAATGAGTACGTCGAGTTTGGCAGCGGCTTGCGGGCCAATCTCCTCGGGCACGGTTACGAGCCCGTCCTGCGGGCGGCGCAAGCCGCGATGGAGGGCGGACTGGGCTTCGTCCGCCCTCACCGGCTGGAGCTCACGGCGGCACGGCGCCTCATCGACCTCATCCCGAGCGCGGAGATGGTGAAGTTCGGCCTCAACGGCTCGGACGCGACGACAGCGGCCGTGCGCCTGGCCCGGGCTTACACCGGCCGCGACAAGATCGCCGTCTGCCGGGACCACCCCTTCTTCTCCACTGATGACTGGTTCATCGGGACGACGGCGATGCCCGCTGGCATTCCCGCGGCGACCAGGAGCCTGTCCCTCGGGTTCTCCTACAATGACCTGCCCGGCCTGGCCGGGCTGTTCGAGCAGCATCCAGGCGAGATCGCCGCGGTCATACTCGAACCGGAGACGGTTCAGCCGCCGGCGCCCGGTTTCTTCGACGGGCTGCGCGATCTGTGCGATCGCCACGGCGCGCTGCTCATCCTGGACGAGACGATCACCGGCTTCCGCTGGCATGTCCGGGGAGCCCAGTTCCTCTACGGGATCCGCCCTGACCTGTCGACCTTCAGCAAGGGCCTGGCGAACGGCTTCCCGCTGTCGGCCCTGGCCGGACGCCGCGAGGTAATGCGGCTCGGCGGATTCGCCGAGGATGCCGACCGGGTCTTCCTGCTTTCGCAGACATTCGGGGCGCAACCGTGGGCACTGGCCGCGATGCTGGCCGTCATTGACGCCTGTGAGCAGGACAACATCGCGGCCCGGCTGGATCAGACCGGGGCGGACCTGCGGGCCGGGATCGAATCGGTGGTCGCCGACGCGGGCCTGGCCGGCTATTTCCAGCTGAGGGGCCGGAACTGCAACCTCGTCTATGTCGCCCGGGACGCGGCGGGCGAGCCCAGCCAGGCGTTCCGCACCCTGGTCCTGCAGGAACTGCTGGAGCGGGGAATCCTCGCTCCTTCGTTCGTGGTCTGCGCGGCCCACGACGCCGAGGCAGTCAAGCGCGCCGTGGACGCGGTCGCCGAGCTGATGCCGGCCTACCGCCGCGCCCTCGAGTCCGGTCCCGAGTGCGTGCTGCGAGGCAGGCCGGTGCGGCCGGCGGTACGCCCGCGCGGGTAACGGGAGGCCGCCGGGCGCACGCCTCGCCTCAGCCCACGAGCGACCAGGCGATCCCGTCGAGGATGTCATGCTCGCTCACCAGGACCTCGGAGAAGCCGAAGCGGGCCGTGATCCGGTCCAGGATCAGCGCCCCCGCTCCGATCACGTCGACCCGGCCGGGATGCATGACGCCGATCGCCGCCCGCTCGGCCCGGGTCATCGCCAGCAGGCCGGTGGCGATCTGGTGCACCCGCCCGGCCGGGATCAGGGAATGGTGGATCCGCTGCGAATCGTAGCGCTCCAGGCCCAGCGCGATCCCGGCCACCGTGGTGACCGAGCCCGCCAGGCCGATCAGCGTCCTGGCGGTGCCGACCGGGACCGCCGCGGCCACCTGATCGAGGGCGGCGTCGATATCGGCCGTGGCCGCCGCCACCTGGTCGCCGGGCGGCGGGTCGCCGTGCAGGTGCCGCTCGGTCAACCGGACGCAGCCGATGTCGACCGAGCTGGCCCCGGCGACGCCGGCGTGGTCGCCGAGGATGAACTCGGTCGAGCCGCCACCGATGTCGGTCACCAGGTACGGCGGCGGGCAGCCGGCCTCGGCCAGTTCAGGGCCGGCCAGCTCCCGGGTCGCGCCGGTGAACGACAGCAGGGCCTCCTCGTCGCCGGAGATCACCTCGGGGGCGACGCCGAGCAACGCCGTCACCCGCCAGGTGAACTCCTGCGCGTTGGCCGCGTCCCTGGTCGCACTGGTCGCCACCATGCGAACGCCCTCCGGCTTGGCCTCGGCGATGAGGTCCGCGTACTCGCGCAGCGCGGTCATCGTCCGGTCCAGGGCCGCCTCCGACAGGCGCCCGGTGCGGTCCACGCCCTCTCCCAGCCGGACGATCCGCATCTCCCGGACCACGTCGGTCAGCAGCAGCGGCGCGGGCTGGGGCGGATCAGGCGGTCCGGAAAGGGGGGAACCAGGCCCCCGTTCGTTATCGCCGGGTGCGCCGATGTCGGCGATGAGCAGCCGGATGGAGTTGGTGCCGCAGTCGATCGCGGCCACGCGACGGGTCACTCGCTCTCCTCGGGGGCGGGAACGGGGACGCAGGGGCCGCGGGACCACCAGGGACCGATCGCGTCGATTACTTCGCGTCCGAACGGGTTCGACCCTGGCGCCGCCAGCTCGTGCGCGACCAGGGCGTGCAGGCACTTCACACGGTCGGGCATGCCGCCCGCGGACTGGGTTCCGGCCGGCAGCGGCACGACGCCCTCGTCGGCCGCGGCGGCGTCCCGGCGGGCCAGGTAGTCGGCGTGGGCCCGGGCGTAGGCGGCCTGGACGGGTTCATCGGCCAGCCTGGCCGTCATCTCCCGCATCAGCCCGCCCGCCTCGAGCCCGCCGACCGCTGCCGCGGCCCGCGGGCAGGTCAGGTAGTACAGGGTCGGGAACGGGGTGCCGTCGGGCAGCCGGGGAGCGGTCTCGACCACATCGGGCAGGCCGCACGGGCAGCGGTGGGCGACGGCGCGCAGACCCCGGGGCGGGCGGCCGAGCTGCGCGGCCACGGCCGCCGCATCCTGTCGGCTGATCATTTCGCTGGCTGGGCGTCCGCCTGCTGCACCGAGTGCCACAGCTTGGCGTACCACGGGTTGGCCACCGCCTGCGGCCTGGCCGCGGCCGCCTTCGCCGGCTGCCCGGAGACGACCTCGTAGCACTGCTGGCCGGGGAAGCACATGTGCAGCTGGTCTTCCGCCTGCTGCTCGATGTACCAGGTCTGGTTCAGCTTCACGTCCTGCTGCTGCAGCGCCTGCACCTGGGCCGAGAGCGTCTGCTGCTGGGCCAGCAGCTGGTCGATCTGCTGCCGCTGGGCGATGTACTCGCGCACTGGGTAGGCCAGGCTGAGCGCGATCGCGCAGATCACCACCGCGAGCAGCGCTGCCCGCCCGGTCAGCTTGGTCGACCGCGCGGCGGCGGCCATGGCGGCCGCTTGCGCGGGCGACGTCCCGGCCGGGATCCCCGCGTACCGCGGGGATCCCGGCTGGGCTGCAGGAGACTGGGCTGCTGGAGACTGGGCTCCCGGAGACTGGGCCGGCATGGTCAGGCTGTTCCTCAGTCGCGGGCGAACCTCGGGAACGCGGCCGCGCCCGCGTAGCTGGCCGCGTCGGCCAGCTGCTCCTCGATCCGCAGAAGCTGGTTGTACTTGGCCACCCGCTCGCCCCGGGCCGGGGCCCCGGTCTTGATCTGGCCGGCGTTGGTCGCCACCGCCAGGTCGGCGATGAAGGTGTCGTCCGTCTCGCCCGAACGGTGGCTGATCATGCAGGCGAACCCGGCCCGGTGGGCCATGTCGACCGCGTCGAACGTCTCGCTCACGGTGCCGATCTGGTTGACCTTGACCAGCAGCGCGTTGGCGGACTTCTCGGCGATGCCGCGGCGCAGCCGCTCCGGGTTGGTGACGAACAGGTCGTCGCCGACGACCTGGACCCGGTCGCCGACGGCGGCGGTGAACGCCTGCCAGCCGGCCCAGTCCTCCTCCGACAGCGGGTCCTCGACCGACACCAGCGGGTAGGCGGCGATCCAGTCCGCGTAGATCGCGGACATCTCGGCCGCCGTCTGCGCCTTGCCCTCGAACTGGTAGGCGCCGTCGCTGTAGAGCTCGGTGGCGGCCACGTCGAGGGCGAGGGCGATGTCCCGGCCGGGGACGTACCCGGCCTTGCCGATCGCCTCGACGATGAGGTCGAGCGCGGCCCGGTTGTGCTCCAGGTCGGGCGCGAAGCCGCCCTCGTCGCCCACCCCGGTGGACAGCCCGTGCTGCTTGAGCACCGACTTGAGCGCGTGGTAGGTCTCCGCCCCCCAGCGCAGCGCCTCGGTGAACGTCGGGGCGCCGATCGGGGCGATCATGAACTCCTGCACGTCGACGTTGGAGTCCGCGTGGGCCCCGCCGTTGAGGATGTTCATCATCGGCACCGGCAGCACGTGCGCGTTGGGGCCGCCCAGGTAGCGGAACAGCTGCAGTCCGGCTGAGTCGGCCGCGGCCCGGGCGACCGCCATCGACACCCCGATGATCGCGTTGGCCCCGAGCCGGGACTTGCCCGGCGTGCGGTCCAGGTCGATCAGCGCCTGGTCGACCAGCCGCTGGTCGTCGGCCTCGTGGCCGAGCAGCTCGTCCTGGATCTCCTCGGTGACGGCGTCCACGGCCTTGCCGACCGCCTTGCCGCCGTACTCAGCCCCGCCGTCGCGCAGCTCGACCGCCTCGAAGGCACCGGTAGACGCGCCGCTCGGCACCCCTGCCCGGCCGACCGAGCCGTCGTCGAGCACGACCTCGACCTCGACGGTCGGGTTGCCCCTGGAGTCCAGGATCTGCCTGGCATGGACCGCTTCAATGGACGCCACCGTGGCTCCTCGCCTGTCTTACGTGCCGTTAGGTTCCGGTATGGAGCCTAACGGAGATCGGCCAGCCCGGCGTGCCGGGCACGCCGGCGGACCGCCCGGTTGCACCGATCCTGCGCGGCCACTCAACCGCGGTCACGGGCTCAGGGCCGACGCAGCTAAGAAGGCGATTCTGCTTTATACCCGTGGGCGACTATCCCAAAATAATCATGCAAGCCAAACTGGTCGCCGAGACCCTGCGCGAGACTGAGCTGATTCGACCAGTACTTGAGCAGGGAAACTTCCGAAAAAGCGCCGGTGGCGAAGGAATAAATTTTTTCCTCATCGACTCCGTCGCGAACAACATGATATTCGACCATGTCGCCCGGATTCTCTTCGTCCAAGATTCCACGGATTCGGCGCAGCCTGGTCTTAATGCCCTTGGACAGATTCCCCTGAGTGAGGCGCCAGGCCAGGTAGGCCATCTGGTCGAAGCGATGGGCGACCTTGTGACGTGGGTACCACAACGGATCCTGGAAGGTCAGGAGGGTGCCTCCGTCCGTCATGCAGCCGGCTGGCCGTCTTGAGCAGGGAGATGTAATCAGGAACATGGTGAAGTACCGACACGAAAAGGAGCAACGAATAACCGTCGCCGACGCTCCCCAGCGCACCGTCGGAATCGTGGACCACGCGAAGGTTGGGATTCGTGCCGAATCGGCGCTGCAGTTCATCAACTGAAGACCTGGACATGTCGACGGCAGTGACCTCACAGCCCATGGCGAGGGCGAGCTCGGTAAAACCGCCATGCCCCGCGCCGATTTCCAGCACCCGCAGTGGCAGGCCGTGATCTGCCAGCCGCTGAATTGTTCCGCGCAAGACTTCAACCAGCCGATCATACAGTTTCGGCTGGGAAAGATGCGGGCTTCCGTGCCGGTAATCAACATGTGGCGAGTAATACGTTTCCTGAATATTCACGTGTACTCTGGTCCTCCGTTGGCGTGCCGCACGGCGCCGCAGCGCCTGCGGGCCCTTGGAGTCGCGCTCGAGCAGGCTTGATAAGCCTGCTGCCGACGCACCACGCTGCTGACTAACGCCGCCCAATCACGGACCAACTGGGCTGTCCCTCAAGAACTAGATAAGCTCACGGCTACCCTGATACGCAATCTGGTGACCCGGGTCGTCGTGGGCACCCGCGACGGGTGATTACGGAACTTCAACCGCGGCCGGGCGGCCCGGCGCAGCGTGCCGGGCACGCCCCCGGGCACCGTGAGCCACGGCCCTGGCCAGCTGCGCGGACAGCGTGTGGGTGCCCGCGACGAAGCGGGCCGAGGGACCGATGGAGACCACTGTGGGCGCCCCCGCGAAGTACAACCCGGGCACCGACGTCTGCCCGGACCGGCTCACCACCGGATGGTTGTTCAAGGTGGTGATGGCCGACCTGAGCTGCTCGGGGAGGAAGGGCAGCCGCTCCAAGCCGATACGGAACCCGGTTCCGGCGATCACGTGGTCGGCCTCGATCTGCGACTGCTCAGGGCCATCGAGCAGGAGGCGGACGCCGCTTCCGTCCGGGATCGCATCCTTGACCCGGTGGCTGGTCAGCACGTCGACCACGCCCTCAACCCGGTCCCGCAGCCACCATGCGCCTGAAGGGCCGAGCACCGTCCGTGCCTTATGCAGCCGGTACGGTTCCGGCAGCAACCGGAAGGCGCGGGGAGTGTTCCAGAACGCGCACTTCCAGCCTTCGCACAGCGGCACGATCGGCCGCCTGATGTGCCCGAGCGCCGACAGGTGCTCCGGGTTCATCTGATTCCAGCTCAGCACGGGCGTGCGGGCGACCACCTGGACGTCCACGCCCGCCTCGTGCAGCAGCGCCGCCGTCTCCAGCGAGGACTGCCCCGCGCCGACCACAACGACCTTGCGGCCCTGGAAGACGCTGAGGTCGGCGACTTGCGCCGTGTGCGAGATCAGCTCCGCGGGGAGCCCGGCCAGCTCGGCCGGCAGGTGCTGGTACGGAAGGACCCCGGTGGCCAGCACGACCTGCCGGGTGGTGACCGGGGCCGCGTCCGCGAACGAGACCCGGAAGCCCCCGTCGATGGGGGCGACCTCGGTCACGGTCTCGTCACGGATATCGGGCGCCAGCTGCGCTGCGTACCAGTCGGCGTATTCGACGAAGCGCCGCCGGGTGACGGGCCCGACCCGGTTGACATAGTCGAGGTTGTGCGCGGCGCTGTAGGCGGCCAGCGTGTGCTTGCCGTCGGGGGCGGCGATATTCGACGCGTACGGCTCCGATTTCATCAGCATGCCGTCTGGCACGTGGGAGCGGTAGGTGTCCACGACCTTCCCCACGGTGAGGCGGTCAACGCCGAGCGCGCTCAGGTGCGAGGATATGGACAGGCCGAACGGGCCGGCCCCGATAACGACTGCTTCAGTGTCGAACACGGGCTACTCCTTGTGCCACCGCTGCACGCGGGGACTGTGAATTGCGGGAACGCCTCATCTCCCCGAGCACCCGCGCGGTGTAGCGCAGTTCCGCGAGGAACGGCTTCACGTCATGGCGGTCGAAGAAGTCGTAGTGGTAACTGCGGGCGAACTCAGCGGCGAAAACGCCCGCGCCCACGGCGCGCGACGTTCCGTCGGGTCGTCCCTGGCGGTTCCAGTTCTGCCACAGCCACCGCATGTCGCCGTGCAGCCAGCGAGTCCTGACTCCGGACCGGTAGCTGGTCACCGCCGGGACGTCCTGGCCTGTCGCCCACTGCCAGATCATCAGGGGGAAATCGACCCCCGCCTGCACGGCGTTCTCGATCGTCCCGGCCAGCCGCGCGTTGATCTCCATCAGCAACGGCTGGTTGCCGGCCCCGCGGCGGAATTCGACCTCGCAGACTCCCTCGAGGCCGATGGCCTTGGTCAGGCGTTCAGCCGCGTCCAGGGTGTCGGCCGGCGCCGGGATGCTTTCCCGCACCGCTGAGGTTCCCCCGAGGGGGGGCGTGGTGCGGTGCGCCACATGCCCGCAAGCGGCCTTGACTTCGCCCCCGGCGATGAACAAGGTGACCCCCTCGCGCCGCCCCGGCACCCACTCCTGGGCCAGCACGCCCGCGCCGGCCTGCAAGATCTGGCGGGTGACCTCCGCCGCCTCCTGCTCGTTGATGACGTCGACCGGGACGAGGCGGCTGACGGTGCCTTCCGTCCAGGAGACGGTCGGCTTGAGGACAAACGGGAAGCCCAGCTCACGCACCGCGGCCGCGAGGTCGCTGTCGTCCCGGATCCGCAGCGACTTCGGCGCAGCGATGCCCATCTCGGCCGCCAGCGTCAGCGTGCGGTCCTTGTCATTGGCGACCTGGAGGGCCGGCTCGGGGGCGATCGCGAGGACGCAGCCGAGCTCGGCCAGCTTGCCGCGGTACTTGCGGAGGACGCCGATGGTGGCATCGCCAGTGGGCAGCACCACGCGTGGTGAGTACCGGCGGACGAAATCGTAGATCGCCGCGATGAAGCCGGGCTCGTCTCTGATCAGGTCAGGCAGTACCACCGCGCGCAGGCAGTAACGGGACAGGAATGTGGTGGGCGGCAGCCCGGGGTCGAATTGCGCGACGCTCTCCGCCGCCGCCACCCGCAGCCCGGCCCGGGCCAGGCTGCGGACACTGGCGAGGCTCTGCTTCAGCGCCGCATCGAGCACCAGCACGTCGAAGGAGCCGGCGCTGTATCCGTCGCGCTCAGGCCGAGCGCCAGGCCTGTTTATCATGAACGGCAGCCCCTTGGACCCAAGCGGTTGGCGCGGGTTGGTCGTGAAACACGTTGCCTGGACTAGAGATGGCCGGGGCCCGCCGTGATACACAAGCAGAGGTAAACAGGGAGAAACTCGCCGTCGAGTGAGGTCCCGCCCGGATGACCGCACGGGAGAGGGAGGGAGGCTTGGTGGAAGTCACGAAAGTCCCCCGGATCGCCGGGGCGCTCTTGTTCCGCCCGCAGCCGCACCGGGACGAGCGCGGCTTTTTCTCCAGGACCTTCGATGCCGCGGTTGCCCGCGACGCGGGTGTCGACCCGGACGGCTTTACCCAGGACAGCCTGTCCCGGTCGGCCCGGGGGGTGATCCGCGGGCTACACCTCAGGAGCGGCGCGGGCGAGTCGAAGCTCGTCCGCTGTTCCTACGGCGCGGTTTTCGACGTCATCGTGGACCTGCGGGCCGGGTCGGCGACCTTCGGCAACTGGGAGAGCTTCGAACTGCGCGACTCCGAGCAAATGTCGGTGTACGTGCCCGCCGGCTGCGGGCACGGATTCCAGGCCCTCACCGAGCCCGCGGACGTCGCCTACCGGATCGACCGCCCGCACGACCCCAGGGAAGACGTGGCGATCGCGTTCGACGACCCGGAACTCGCCATCCCCTGGCCGCTGCCGGTCACGAGCATGTCGCCCCGGGACAAGGACGCTCCCTCCCTGGCGACGGTGCTGGCCCAACTCCGGGCCTGACCGCCGCCGCCAGGCCCGGCACTGCGCCTTACACGAGCCGGGTCACGCCCAGTGTTTCGTCGTGCTTGTCCGCCCCGATCACGACGACCGAGCCGAGCCGGGTACCCGCGAGCCTGATCATCTCGCCCACGGCCTGCATCCGCACCGCGGTGGTGCGGCCGGCGGTGACCACCGCTACCGCGTCGGCCGCCCAGGTGGCCAGGTGCTCGGCGCCGAGAGCGGGGTCGAGGGTGACGAGCGCAATCACCAGGTCCGCTTCGGCCGCCGCGCTGACAAGCTCCTTGTCCGGCTCCGCGTAACCGTCGGGCGAGGCGTGACTCTCGAGCGGTCCAACGGGGGCAAGGAGGCTATCCGGTACCACCAGGACGAACCGGGTGCCGTCCGGCGTCACCTTGCCGATGCCTGCTCCGTGGACGTCGAGCAAGCGGGCAGCGTCGCCGTCGCTCGTCAGGTCGGCCAGCACGACCCGGCTGCCCTCCTTGGCCTTAGCCGTGGCCAGCTCCACGACCGCCTTGGCCACGGTCGGCGCGTCGTCCACCGCCACCACGGCCAGGCTGGCAGGCCCCTGGGAACTGCCTGGTATGACATTGCGCAGGTAATCAACCACAAGGGTCAGGCCCCGGCGCCGCGCGGCGGCCTGGCGGGGCAGCGCCGGCAGCAGCGGGCTGGCCCGCAGCCGGCCCACACTCAGCCGGACCGGCGCGCTGAAGGTGTACGCAATGTCATCGCGACGGCGCAGCCGGTCGGTCGTCACCGCGCCGATGATCACGATGACCCAGCCGAGCACCAGCCCGGCCAGCAGGCCGCCGATCCCGTACAGGAGCACGTTCTTCGGCATCGAGCGCTTGACCGGCATGGCCTGGTTCAGTACCTGACTGCCGTGCACCATCTTCTGCGTCAGAGACGCTGAGGTCACCTGCGCCTGCGACGCATACCCCTGCACCGACTGGAGGTTGCTGGCCGCGGCCGTGCGCTGCTTCTTGAGGCTGGCCAGCTTGGCCTGCTGGGCCGGGCTCGACGGCTGCGCCGAGACCTGGCTGAGCTCGGCCGTCAGCGAGTCGAGCTGCTGCTGAGCCTGGGCCACCTCCTGATTCAGCCCGTCGTTGGTCTGCGTCTGCTGGGTCTGCTCGTAGGAGGCGCGGTAGTCAAGGAACTGAGTCGCCACGGCCGACGCGATCCGCACCGCCTCGTCACTCGACGTCGCCTTGACGTTGATCGTCAGGATGTTGTCGGTGGTCGGCGTGACCGAGTAGCTTCCCGCGAATTCGCTTGGCGTCTGCGGCAGTCCGAGCTGTTGCACGACGGCCGTCGCCACCGGCAGGCTCTCCGCCAGGGTGAGGTCGGTCTGGACCTCGTTGGCCGGGGTCTGGCTCGGGTCCCCCACGAGCAGCACCGAGACGGTGGCGTGGTACGGGGGCGGTACCGCCACGATGTAGCCGACCCCGATGATCAGGCCCGCCAGGGCCAGCGCACCCCAGTACTTCGCGGTGCGCCGCAGCGCGCCCCACAGGTACCAGAGGCTGACGAGCCCGGTGCCGGCCCGAGTCGGCGGCCGCACCTCCAGGCTGGCGGAGCTGCCGTCGAGGGCAGAAAGACGGGCGGACACGTCATCGCCCGTGCCGGTGGCCCAGGTGACGGTCTGCTGGTCTGGCTCGTTCACCACTTGACCTCCGTTGGCACGTCGTTGACCCGTGTCGGCAGCTGCCGGTGCGGCGGCGCCAGGCGCGGGATCCGGCCGCTGCTCTGGTCGGCCGGATCCGGGTTGGCCACCAGGATGCCGGCGATCTCGCGGCCGTCGGCCGAGGCGGCCACCGCCGCCCGCGCGAGCTGCTCGGCCGTCGCGCCGCCGGCCGAGACACCAAGCACCGTGGCGGCCGTGGGGACGGTGTGCGGGACGAGCGGCGCCTGGCTGTCCACCACGGCGACGACGACGACGAAAGTGCCATCCGGCAGCTCGGCGCTGTCCTTGTCCACCGCGACGAGCTGCAGCGGCCGACGGCGGCCGTCCGCGGGCTGCAGCGGCACCGCGCAGGCGGTGCGCAGGGTGGCGGTCACGTTGTTGTCCTGCTGCGGCCCGATGATCAAGGCGGTAGGGATGCCCTGAGCGGCGGCGAACGCCGCCAGCTGGGGACCGAGGGCGAGCGCGCCGGGATCGGAGGCGAGCGACAGCACGGTGACCGAGCCGCCCTCACCGTCGGGCGCGTCTTCGCCCCCGGGTCCGGCTCCCACCTGCTGCAGCAACATGGTCAGGCCCCAGGCGTGCACTGGCCCTGGCTCGTACTGGTCAAGCAGCCTCGACCAGGACGCCGCATCATCCGGGCGGGCGACCGGGAGAGACGCGAGAACAGGTGCTCCGATGGAATTGGCGATAGCGTCCCGCCGGGTCAGGCGCCGGTCGTTCCGGCTGAGCGCGAGCGAGGCAACCAAGCCCAGCAGTGCGCCCGCCAGAGCGCCGAGCAGCGCGTAAATGGCGAGGTGGACGGCGACCTTGCCGCCGGTCGCCAGCGTCGCGGACTCGAGCATTTTGGCCGAGACCTGCCCCGCCGGGCTTCCAGGCGCGTTGACGTAATTGATGTAGCTGGTAGCGACCGCGTTGGCGGTCCCCTCGGCGTCAGCTGCGTTCTTGCCGGCGGCGCTGATCGAGATGATGCTGCCGGCCACGCTCTGTACCTGAACCTTGCCTTCCAGCTGCTGAAGCGACATCGCCGGGCTGACATGCGGCAGCGCGGCCGCGAGAACGGGGACGCTGTCCGCGATCACGACCTGGGTCGCGATGATGCTGCTGAGCGGGTCACCCGACGACGACTGCGCATTCTGGGAGCTGGCCGCCTGGGGCAGCACCACCAGCGCGGTGCTGGTCAGTGCGGGCGGCTTCAGCACGGCCCACGCGGCGCCAGCCAGCAGGCCGAGGATGACCAGGGCCGAGAAAAGCTTGCGGTGCCGCCGTACGGCCTTGAAGGAAGCGCGCAAATCCAGTGACTGCTGGCTCATTGTGACTCCGCTTGGCTCTCCGGCGCACGCTCAGCCACGGCGCTGGCTTCGGACAATGATACGTCCAGGTGAGATGCGGTTCGGGTGGTCATTTCATCGCATTTGATGAATTCCAGGAACGTTCTCAGCGGGGTACCAGGACTTGATCGCCCGGTCCCGATCAGGGTCCACGACGGCACGCGGTGCCCTAGCCCGGCGGAATACCAGCCGAGGACGGGATCGGTTTCGCCGCGGTGCCTTTTCCACCGCAGCTCCGCTGGCAGTGACAGCCGCGCGGTCTGGCGGCCGGCCTGCGCCGGCCAGTCGAGGACAGCGACCGATTCCTCGAGTCTCGCCTCGACATCGGGGCCGAGGTGGAAAGCGAGGCGGACGTCACGTGCTCCGCCCGCCACTGCGTCCGTGATCTCGACCGACCGGGCCCCCCGGTCGACCTGGACCGTGCGGTGGTGCACCGCGGGCGGGCTCAGCGCCGCGTACCCGTCATGCTCCGCCTCCCAGCGGGCGGTCGTTCCGTCGTCTGTCACCGTGATCTCATTCCCCCGTGCGTGCCGCAGCCAGAGGAAGGCACCTCCGCGCCCTGATTGCCACTGGCCGTCGACCTCGATCGTGTTGTGCCCGATGGTGGACTGGAAGTACTTTCGCCACTCCGGCTCACCGTGGTAGCAGTACGTGCCCGGGTCGGCGAGGATGTCCACCCCGCCGTACCGTACCTCGACCGAAAGCGCGTCAGCGTGGGCGTGCGCGGCGATGGACAGGAACCCGTGCGGGCCGCCGTCGAGGCGGCAGTAGATCTCGGGGGAATCACCCGCCTTCGTTCGGAAGATCGTGATCCCCGCGTCCGCGAACCGGTCCGGCCGCGCGCGACGGGCGGCCACTGACCAGCCGGCCGGTCTCCCAGCAGGGCTCCGGTCAGCACGCTGCCCGCGTCCGGCTCCGCCGGCGGCCACCAGCCGAGCCGCCCGAACAGCGCGTCGCCGAGCGCCAGCAGCGGCGGCCAGCGGCTCGTGCGCGGGCGGGTCGAGCAGCACGACCCGGCCTTCGTCGGAGTCTCCCTGGCGCGGCGGTCGTACCCGCTCGTCGACCAGCGCCGCCATCACGTCCGTCATCGCGCACAGCAGCCCCCAGGTCGCGTCGCTGACCGGCGTGCCCGCCGCTGACGCCTCGAGCGCGGCGAAGAACCCGAGTTCGGCCACGAAGCCGTGATAGTCGGAGGCGAGCTCGCGGTTGACCCCGGACGGGAAGGTGTTGCGCGCCAGCTCCCGTTCCAGCAGCGCGAGCGAGTCGCGCCGCCACCGCTCGCTCTCCGGGAACCAGGGGAAGGCGCAGCTCGCCGCGAGCTGCGCCGGCCGCCTCGGCGATCACGTGGTTATTGGCCGACGAACCCCTGCTCTCGAACGCCGCCAGGTACTCCTGATGCCAGCGAAGCTGGCGCAGGGCCAGGTCATTGCGCTTCGAACAGGTCCGCGACCGGCGCCCAGCCGTCGAGCAGCCGCCTGATCCAGGCGAAGTTGATCAGCCGGACGCCGAGCTCGATGCCGCTCGTCCAGTTGATCCCGGACAGGAACGGGTTCTCCCGCCACCATGACTGGAGCTGGTCGGCGACCCGCTCCGCGTAGGCGTCCGTGCCGGTCAGGTACCAGGCCACCGCCAGCAGCGTCAGGTGCTGCAGCCGGTTGACCTCCCAGACCTGCTTGATGTTGCCGACCGCCGACTCGTCGCGCTGGTCGAGGCTGAACGCGTACGGCCGCGGGCGCCGACCGGCGGCCAGTGACCGGGTCGTGGAACCAGTCAGGCTGCTTCATGTCGGTCCTGACGCACGCCGAGCATCTCCCACTCGCCCTTGAGCAGCCGGTCGGCCGTCCGCGATGACCGCCGCCCGGGCCCCGTCCGGGCACGGCCGCCGCAGCGGAGGGCGGCAGCGGCGAGGTGAACCGGCGCTCGACGGCCGGCCGCACCGCGGTCAGCCGGGGCAGCCCGGCCAGCTCGTCCGGCCGCACCTGGCGTCGCGACCCAGGCCCGGCGCAGCGCCTGCTCGCGGACGCGCCAGCCGATCTCGGCGGCGACATCCGGCCGAGACGCCGCGCGTACCAGCCGATGCTCGAGGCCCGGGCGACCGCTCACACCCGCTCCGGACGACCGCTGAGCAGGCTCTCACCGACCGCGATGGTGGCCCGGGTGGTGGCGAGCAGGGAATCGGCGCTGATCGGCATCGGGGCCGCCGGTCCGGACCGCCTCGACGAACGCGGCCATCTCGGCCTGCTGGCCCTTGTCCTGGCCGCCGCGCGCCTTGGTGGCGGACTTGCCACGCCCGGTCCACACCGTGGCCGACTTGAAGTTGTCCAGCCGGGCGGACCGGCCCCCGCCGGTGACGTCCATCGTCTCCTTCGGGAACCGGGCGTTGCCGCCGGTCAGGTAGGCGATCGTGCCGGACGCGCCGCTGGCGAAGCGGAAGCGTGGCCTGGACATCGCCCTTGTCCGGCCCGCGCGACCGCGTAGACCTCTTCGACCAGGGAGTCGGCCCACCAGCTGAGCGTGTCGATGAAGTGGCCGCCCTCGCCGGCGAAGCGCGATCCCTCGGCCTCCTCGTTCAGGTACCAGCTGTCCGTGGCCAGCGGGCCCGCGTTGACCAGGTAGCGGGTCGACGGCGGTAGCGCGCGGCCGCGCCGAAGTCCTTGCGCATCGCGGTCAGCAGCGGGGCGAAGCGGCGGTTGAAGCCGACCATGAGCCGGTCGTTCCCGGTCTTCTCGATCGTCTCGGCGATCTGGTCGGTCTCCGCGCGGGTCAGCGCGAGCGGCTTCTCGACGAAGACCGCCTTGCCGGTCTCGAGCGCGCGGCAGACCAGCTTGGCGTGAGTGGCGTGCCTGGTCACGATGAAGATGGCGTCGAGCGACTCGTCCTCGAAGACCGAGTCGGAGTCGGTCGAGGCGGTGACGAAGCCGAACTTCTTCTGCGCGTTGACCGCCGACAGCGACTTGGTGGTGGCCACGTGCGCGAGGTTGGCCGCCGGCAGCTTGGCCAGGTGCGGCAGCAGCATGGAGCTGGCGTAGTTGCCCGCTCCCACGAAGCCGATCGCGATCCGGTCCTGCGGTCCGCCCGTAGTAGTCCGAACGGAGGTGGGCTTCGCGCCCGGCAGCACCCGCTTCGTCGCCGGGGCGGGCGCGTCCTTCGGCCGGAACCGGGTACTCGAGCAGCACCCCGATCGCCTTCAGCTCGCCCGACTTGAGGTCCCCGTAGACCTTGGCCGCCTCCGTCCATCGGGAAGACGCCGTCGATGAGCGTACGCCACCTCGAGCTCGTTGCGCGCGACCAGGTCGAGGAACGACTCCAGGTTCCGCTTCTCGGTCCAGCGGACGTAGCCGGCCGGGTAGTCGATGCCGTCGAGCTCGTAGCGGGTGTCGTACCGGCCCGGTCCGTAGGAACGGGAGAACCGGACGTCGAGCTCCTTCTCGTAGTAGGCGTTCCACGGCAGGTCGAGCTTCATCTTGCCGATGTCGATGACCCGGGCGCGGTCCCGGGCCAGCTTCACCGCCGCCTCGACCGGGCCGTTGCTGTTGCCGCCAGCCGACAGGAACACGTGGTCCGCGCCGCGGCCGCTGGTGATCTTGGCCAGCTCGGCCAGCACGCTGTCCAGGTCGTCGGGCGACCCGCAGGCGACGGCGCCCGCCTTCTCCGCCAGCCGGCAGCGGTCAGGCGACCGGGTCGATGCCGATCGCCTGCACGCCCGGCCGCCGCCAGCAGCCGGACGACCAGCTGGCCGATCAGGCCGAGGCCGATGACGGCCGCCGTCTCGCCCAGCTGCACCTCGGCCCGGCGCACGCCCTGCATGGCGATGGAGGCCACGGTGGCGAACGCGGCGTGCTCGGGCAGCACCCCGTCGGGGACGGCGGCGCACAGGTTGACCGGCACCCAGTTGTACTCGGCGTGCAGCGCCTGCTCGTTGCCCGCGCACGCGACCAGCTGGCCGACCTTGAACTCCTCGGCGCCGCGGCCGACCTCGGTGACCACGCCGCACAGCGAGTAGCCGAGCGGGGTGTAGGAGTCGAGCTTGTTCATCACCTTCTTGTAGGTGGTGGACAGCCCCTGCTGCTGCACCTGGTCGATCACCTTTTTGCACCTGGTCCGGCCGGGCCCGGGCCATGCCCACCATCGACATGCTCGCCTCGACGACCTTCATCATCTCGGTGCCGGTCGAGATCAGCGAGAACAGCGACCGGACCAGCACGCCGCCGGGGCGGCAGACCGGAGCCGGCACGTCGAGGACGGCCAGCTCACCCGACTTGTAGTTCTGCGCAATCTGCTTCATGAAGATCCCTCGGCTAGTTATCAACGATCAGGCCGATGCGCCGGCGTGAGCGTGTCCGGGTCAGGACCAGTCGATGGGGCAGCGTGAGGCCATCAGGGAAGCGCGGACCAGACAGCTCCGGGCACAGGTCGTGATGCGGCACATCTACAAGAGCGGGTGGCGACGCGCAAAATACCCCGCCTGGCCGGTGCCTGCTCGCCGGCCAGGTCAGCGCGGGGAGGCGTCGATCGAGAATTTGCTGACCGTGAACGTTTCCGGCACGCCGCCAGTCGAGCAGAGCTCGAAGCCGTAGCTGATCGCGGTCAGGTTGGTGTTCCCGGGCAGGTACTGGTGGTCAACCAGCCAGCTGAGCATGGCGAGAACGTCCACCGTGCCGGTGCGCTCACCCGGACCGGTGAGCTGCCAGATTATCTCCGAGCCGTACTGGCACAGGTTCCAGTGCTGGACGGGGACCCCGCCCGATCCGCCGAAGGCGACGTTGGCCAGCACCCCGCACGAGCCGCGG
Organism: uncultured Actinomycetota bacterium; assembly: GCA_963795335.1. Lineage (GTDB taxonomy): Bacteria > Actinomycetota > Actinomycetes > Streptosporangiales > Streptosporangiaceae > Trebonia. Next base: position 122,456 of record CAWCHI010000015.1, on the reverse strand, counting down.
TTGACGATGTCATGCTGGATCATCACCTCGTTTTTCCAGTTGTTCAGCCAGATGTCGTAGGCCGCCTCGGCGCTGGTCTGACTCGTCTGGTGCATGTTCTCGGCGAAGGTCGAGTAGATGCTGGAGAAACTAGAGATCAGGGGGCTCTGGTAGTTCTGCCCCGTGTTGGGGAACGACACGACGGCCGTGTTCCCCGCGGGCAAGCTGGCCGTGGCGTACCAGTCGCCCGGGTTGCTCGCGTGCAGCTGCTGCGACCACCCAGAGATCGGGTTCCACACGTTCTGCCCCACCGTGGTGGTCCGCCCGTTACTCGGCGTGATGTCCTGGTAGAGGTACGGCCCGCAACTTCCCTTGGCCGCCGAGGTGACGCACAATCCTGGGGTCCCGGATGCCGCCGTCCCGGCCGGGGCCGCCGTCGAGGTAACCGGGCTAGGGCTGCTGGCGGCGGTGCTGCTGGTGACCTGGCCGCTCGAGCAGCCAGCGGCGGCAACCGTGACGAGCGCGGCCAGTGCGCCGAGCACTCGCTTGCGTGAGCATCGAGCCTTGCTGTCCATCCGCTTAGCACTCCCTCGCGGGTAGTCGACTTTTCGCTGGGCACCACGGGTTATCCCAGGCGAGACGGCATCTCGACGAAGGGCATTTCCACCACTTCCACCCGCCCCCACTGCCGGAGAATGCGCTGGCGCCGGTAGGCGAGGATCTGGTGCACGACAGGAATCTTGTGCCGCACGAGCGGCCCCAGGACCCGTGCCTTGATCCCGCCGCCCTTCAGCGCGTACGAGCCGATCGTCGAGGTGAGCTTCGGCTCCTTCAGGACGGGCAGCGGGGCCACGCACCGTACCCGGTCCAGCATTCCCTCCCGGTAGAAGTGCTCCCACCGGTCAGCTTGCACTCGCAATGGCAGCAGTGCTTCCACCATGCGCTCGCACGCTTCCCGGGTAATGACATAGGTGCCGGTACTCCGCGGCTGCCTGATGTCAATGGGCAGCGCGAGCACTCGTCCGTCGGGGAGGGGGACCGAGCCGGCCCGGCTCAGCTGACACGGCTCGGGACTGTCCACGCTCAGCAGTGCTGCCTCCGCCCCGGCCAGCTGGGCGGCCACGGCTTCGGCCAGGCTGGCCAGGTCGGCGGGCAAGGTCACATCGTCTTCAATGATCAGCGCCGTGTCGAAGCCATCGGCAATTATCTGCTTATAGATATTCAAGTGACTCAGGGCACATCCAGCCGTACCGGCCGGGAATGGCACCTTGTCGAGAAAGGAAGGATCGACCAGATGTGAATCGGTCAAGTCGATCTCGCGCCCGTCAACGGCGGTGACGATTTCGTAGTCCAGCCCAGTCTTCTCGAGCTCGGCAGTGATGTGCGCCCGGCGATCAAGCGAACGTGCCAAGTTGACCACGTAAGCATGCACAGTAGACCTAGCCCCCAACCTCTTAAGCGGCCCCGGAGCGCCTGCGGACTGCTTGCTGCCCGCTTCTGACGATTGCTTCTAGTCATACAGACTCGCGGAAGCCCCCCGTTGATACAGCCCAGCACAAGCTGCCGCGTCAGGCGGATACGCCGGCTGCGCGCACCTGGCGGTACCACAGCTCCATCGACAGCAGCTGCCAGATCTGCTTGGCGTAGTCCTCGCGGCCCGCCCGCTCGTCCGCGATCAGCCCGAGCAACGGCTCACGGCGCAGCAGGCCGAGCTGGACGAGCTCACCCCCGACGAGCACATCGCCGATCATCTCCCGCAGGTCGTTCCGGACCCAGGCGCGCAACGGCGCCCCGAAGGAAGCCTTCGGGCGGTGCACGATCTCATGCGGCAGCCAGGCCTCGGCGGCATCCTTGAGTGCCGCCTTCTGCACCTTGCCGCGGACCTTGTCCCGGCCCGGGATGGTGAAGGCGGCCTCGGCCACCACCCGGTCCACGAAGGGCGTCCGCACCTCGACCGAGGCAGCCATGCTGGCACGGTCGGTGTAGGTCAGGTTGAGGCCCGCCATGAACAGCCGCGCGTCGGCCAGGCACATCCGGTTGACCTCATCGTCCAGCGCGTTGTCGTTGTAAACGGCGGCGTGCTGACCGATGACCTCGGTGACGCTGCCGCCGAGGTCCGGGCCGACCAGCGCGGTCAGGGCCTCCGGGTCGTACAGCGTGTAGCTGCGGCGGAAGCGGGCCTCCTCGGGCAGCTCGGCGAATGTCATGAAGCGCTTGGCCCACCGCGGGTAGCGCAGGCCCCGGTTCCCGATGGAGACCGGCAGGCTGCCCACGGCGAGCCGGGCCGGGCCGCGCACGGCGCCCGGGAGGCGGCTGTAGCGGCTGGCCATCAGGCAGGCCAGGTGCTTGCGGTAGCCGCCGAAGAGCTCGTCCGCTCCCATCCCCGACAGCAGCACCTTGACCCCGCGTTCCCGGGCCGCCTCGCACATCAGCACGGTGTTGATCGCCGCCGGGTCACCGATCGGCTCGTCGAGGAAGTCCACCATCCGCGGCAGCATGTCCGCGATGTCGGGGGAGATCTCGATCTCATGCAGGTTGACGCCGAATTGCCGGGCCACCTTGCGCGCGTAGACCGCGTCGTCCGGCATGGCCTCGAGCTTCTGGTCTTCTGGGCGGAAGGTGATCGTATACGCGTCGACCGCGCTGGCGTCCCGGTGGGCGAGAACGGTGATGATGCTGGAGTCCAGCCCGCCGGACAGGAAGCTGGAGACCGGGACGTCCGCGATCAGATGAGCCCGCACCGACTCTTCGATCACCGATCGAAGATCGGCGGCCGGGCGGCCGGCCGCCGCCGCGGCGACATCCTGGATCCGCCAGTACTGCCTGACCTCGAGCCTGCCGCCCGGCTTGATCCGGGCCCAGCTGCCCGCGGGCAGCTTGTGCACGCCCTGGATGGCGCAACGCTGCTCCGGGACCCAGTAATAGAGCATCGAGGCAACCAGGGTGCCGGGGTCGATGGTGAGCTCGGTGCCGATCGCGGACACGATCGCCTTGAGCTCGGAGGCGAACACGACGCCGTCGCCGCGCTCGGTGTAGAACAGCGGCTTGATCCCGAGCGGGTCACGGGCGAGCACCAGCTCACCGGTCTCGGTATCGGCGATGGCAAAGGCGAACATGCCGCGGAACTTATCCAGCGCGCCCGGCCCCCAGTGCCGCCAGGCCTCGAGCACCACCTCGGTGTCCGAGGACGTGCGGAAGGTGGCGCCCGCCGCCTGCAGCTCGGTGCGCAGCTCGCGGTAGTTGTAGATCTCGCCGTTGTACAGCAGGGCCAGGCTGCCCTTGCGGAAGGGCTGGTCAGCCGCGGCCGACAGGTCGATGATCGACAGCCGCCGGTGGCCCAGGTGCAGCGAGACGCGGGCGTCCTCGTGACTCCAGACACCGCCCGCGTCGGGGCCGCGGTGCTCGATCCGGTCGGTCATCACGTCGGCTAGCTTGCGCCCGTCCGCCTGCTGGTAACACCCCGCTATGCCGCACACCGCTCAGCTCACCGATCCCAGTCCGTTATCCGGGTGAGCTGCTGGTACACGCCCAGATAGGCGCGCTCCTGGTGATGCCAGGCAAGCTCGTCCTCCACCCGGGCCCGGCCCAGCTTGGCCAGCTGCTCACGGGTGCCCCGGTCATCCATAAGGTCGACGATCGCCTTGGCGTACTCGCGGACGTCGTTGGGCGTGACGTAGATCGCGGCCGGGCCGGCCGAGACCCGGGTCTCCTGCAGGTCGAAGGCGACCACCGGGAGCTCGAAGGCCATGTACTCCATCGTCTTGTTCATCGTCGACACGTCGTTGAGCGGGTTCTTGGGATCGGGGGAAAGTCCGACGTGCGCGGTGGACATGATCTTCTGTACGAGGTCGTCGGGTGCGCGGCCGGTGAACTCCACGTGGCCGCCGAGCCCGAGCTGGTCACGCAGGGCCACCAGCTCGTCGTAGCAGTCGCCGGATCCGATGAGGGTGAAGGCGATGTCCTCCCGGCGCATCTCGTGCACCACCATGTCGGCCGCCCGGACGACGATGTCCACCCCGTCCTGTGGTCCCATCACGCCGATGTAGGTGGCGAGGTACCTGCGGCCGCGCCGCAGCTCCGGCGCTTCCGGCCCGCGCTTGAGCTTGGCCGGGTCGGGGCCGGTACGGACAACAGTGACGTCCGCCTGAGCCTTGCCGCTGCGGTGAATGGCAATGTCGCGGTAGGAGTCGTTGGTGGAGATCACGTGGTCGGCGGTCCGGTGCGTCGTGCGCTCAAGCGCCAGCAGGCCGCGGTGGGGCAGCGACGGACCGTCGGGGAAGCGCGACTGGAACAGCTCGGGGCACAGGTCGTGGTGGTCGAAGACAAACCTGGTGTGGTCGGTCCAGCGCAGTACCAGCGCGATCGGCCAGAAGATGTCCGGCGGGTTGCAGGCCTGCATGACCGCGAAGCGGCCCTTGCGCCGGGCCCGCAGCACCATCCAGGCGGTGGCGAGGAACGAGTAGAGATACTCGATGATGAAGCTCGCCTTGCTCCCGCCCGGGGCGTACGGCCGGTACTTGTAGAGCTGGACCGTGTTGACGACCTCGTAGCCCGGGTCGCCCGCCCCCTTGGGGCAGACCACGGCGACCTGGTAGCCCGCCTTGACCAGGGCCTGGCACTCTAGCCAAACCCGCCGGTCAAAGGGCACCGGGAGGTTCTGGACAATGATGAGGACTCGGGTCGACTTTCGCAGCACGCCCATAAGAGGACCGAACGGCTGCCGGTGATACTCGTAGACTGCGGATCAGGATTCGTCCTGCAGGGGTGGGTGCACACTACTGAGCGAACGCGGACCCGGATGTATCACCGGGCCTCGCACGCGCATCCTGTTGTCGCCGGTCGGCTAGGTGGCGGGCCGTCAGGGCTGCCGACGGGCAGGCACCGGGGAACCGAAACGACGCGGAGGCTGGCTGGTGGCCACAGGGGTGCGGAAGTTCCCTGGGGCACGGCACCTGCGCGTAGCGGGACGGGCGAGCCGCCGGCGCAGCTGGGGCGTCGCTGACCAGGGCATGTCCAGCCTGACCAACTTCCTGCTGAGCGCGTTCGTAGCCCGCACCCTCGGCGCCGCTCAGTTCGGCGCCTTCAGCCTCGCCTACGTGACGTACGGCCTCGGGATCAACGCCTCGCGCGGGCTCGCCGTCGAGCCCCTGCTCATCCGTTTCAGCGACACCAGCCTGCGGACGTGGCGGCGCGCGGCGGCCGGCTGCGCCGGCACCGCTCTGGTGGTGGGGCTGGCGGGTGGCATCCTGGGCCTTGGCGCGGGAGCGCTCATCGGCGGCACGACCGGGCAGGCATTCTTCGCCCTCGGCCTGACGATGCCCGGTCTGCTGCTGCAAGACAGCTGGCGCTACGCGTTCTTCTCGGTCGGCAAGGGCTACCACGCGTTCATCAACGACACGCTGTGGGCCCTGATCCAGATCCCGGCCCTGCTGGTGCTCAAGGCGACCGGCCACGGCCAGGTCTTCTGGTTCGTCCTGGCCTGGGGCGGCGCGGCCACGGTCGGGGCCGCCGTCGGGTCGCTCCAGGCGCGGGTGGTCCCCAGCCTGCTGAAGGCGTGGGACTGGCTGGTGGACCACCGCGACCTCGGTCCGCGCTATCTGATCGAGAACACCGGAGGCAACGCGGCCGACTCCTTCCGCGCCTACAGCGTTACCCACATCCTCGGGCTGAGCGCGATCGGCCTCATTCAGGCGGCGAACGTCCTGCTGGGCCCGTTCAAGATCATCTACTACGGGGTCAGCATGATCACCATCCCCGAGGCCGCCCGGTTGCTGCGCCGCAAGCCCGCGATGCTGTCGCTCTTCTGCATCGTGGTCAGCGTCGGGCTCACCCTCGCGGCCTTCGCGTGGGGCATGGTCCTGCTGGTGACGCTCCCGCACGGGCTCGGACAGCTGATGCTGGGCAACATCTGGAAGCCGACCTACCCGCTGGTGCTGCCAACCGTATTCACGGTGATGGCGATGTGCGCCAACACCGGAGGGTATGTCGGTCTGCACGCGCTTGGCGCAGCCCGGCGCAGCATGCGCAACTCCCTGCGCGCGGCCGTGCTCGTGGTTGCCTGCGCCGTCGTCGGCGCCCTTGCGTGGGGCATGACCGGGAGCGTCTGGCTGGCGGCGGCGGGCTCGTGGGTCAGCACGCTGATGGTTTGGTGGCAGCTGCGGCAGGCGATGCACGAGGCCGGTCTCAGCCTCATCGACTGGCGCCCGCGCCCGGCTGCCCCGGAGCCCCAGCCCGCGGCCGCAGGTCCGGGCGAAGCGCCCGACCTGGGACTCGCGATCGCTCCCGGCCTGGCGGTCCCGGTCGACGACCCCAGGTCCGCTCAGTCAGGCGGCGAAGGCGTCTCCGCGGACGACTGGTCCACGACGACGGCCCGGCACCAGCGCCGGTAATTGCGCTGCCGCCCGCCGGCACGCAATCCGCCGTCGGTATCACGGCCGCGATCCGGCCCCTCTAGTGGACGGTCACGATTACGCACACGCGGCTGGCCAGTTAGGTGAGGTGAACCACCGGGATGAAAGTCCTGATCGTCCACAACCGTTACCGGTCAGCCACGCCAAGCGGGGAAAACCGGGTCGTCGACCAGGAATCAGCCGCGCTGGCCGGCCTCGGTCACGAGGTCGTGCGGTTTGGCGCCAACAGCGACGACATCGCCCAGTGGCCGCTGGCCAAGAAGGCGATGATCCCAGCCCGTACGGTGTGGAGCCGTCCGGCGGCGGCCGAGCTGAGGTCGCTGCTGCGGGCCGAGCGGCCCGACGTGGTGCACGTGCACAACACCTTCCCGCTGCTCAGTCCCTCGGTGCTGCACGCGTGCCACGATGCGCGGGTGCCGGTCGTGGCCACCATCCACAACTACCGCATCGGCTGCGCCGGCGGCTCTTTCTTCCGCGACGGCGCCATCTGCCATGACTGCACCGATGGCAGGCACGCCCGGTCCGTCGTGCACGGCTGCTACCGCGGCTCGCGGGCGGCCACCCTCCCGCTCGCGCTGAACGTGAGCCTGCACCAGCGGACCTGGCGCTCGCTGGTGGGGGCGTACGTCTTCATCTCGGCGGCCCAGCGCGACCTGCTGCGGAGCCTCGAACTCCCCCCGGACCGCTGCTTCGTCCGGTGGAACCTGATCCCGCGCCACGATCTGCCGCAGGCGGCGCCGACCACGACGGTTATCTACGCCGGACGGCTGGACGAGGCCAAGGGAATCCGCCTCCTCATGGACGGCTGGGACCGCTACCTGGCGGCCGGCCGCCCCGGGCTGCGCCTGGTTATCGCGGGCAGCGGACCGCTGGGGGAGGAAGTCGCACAGTGGGCGGCCTCCCGGGCCTCGGTCGAGCTCACCGGGACGGTCAGCCAGGAGCGCTGCGCCGAGCTCATCGCCCAAGCCCGCGCGGTCCTGCTCCCGTCGATCTGGGAAGAGCCGTTCGGCCTGGTCGCGGTGGAGGCCATGGCCGCCGGAGTCCCGCCGGTGGCAGCCGCGCACGGCGCGTTCACCGAGCTCATCACCGCCGGGCACGACGGTGAGACGTTCACCCCGGGCGACCCCGCCGCCCTCGGCCGCGCGATCGCGGCCGTCGAGCAGGACCCGGCCCGGTACGAGCGCTACGGTATCCAGGCCCGGAAGACCTACGAGGAGCGGTTCGACCCGCGGCGCAGTCTCGCGGACCTGCTCGAGATCTACCGCTTCGCCATCGCGCACCCGGTGTAACGGACTCGCTACCGGAGGCCGGCCAGCTCACGCTCGCTACCGGGCAGAGCGTCCTTCACCAGCGGGACCATCAGCAGCGAGGCGGCTACGACAAGCGAGAGCAGGTAAGTCGAGACGTCGGTGAAGGCGTCCTCGGTGAAGGACGTCACCGTGCAGTAGGCGATCAGGAAAAGGGCGAGGGCGCGGCGCGGACCCGGCGGCTGGAAAAACGCCGTGATCAGCAGGAAGACCAGGATCGAGGCACAGATGGTCACGCCGAGCAGGCCCTCCTGCATGTAGGAGGACAGCCAGTTGCTGTCGATCGGCAGGCCGTCAACGCCCGCGTTGGACAAGCCGAACCCGAAGATCTCCTGCATCCTCGTCCGTGGCGTGTTGAGCACCAGGGACCACAGGTTCGTCCGGCCGGTCAGGCTGGTCAGGCCCGCGGTGCTCTCTCCGCGCGCGAGCCAGGTGACGACGAAACCGGCCACCGTCAGCACGCCAACCGAGATCACGGCGATCCCGCTGGCGAAGAACCTGCGCACCCGGGCGTTGCTGGTGAACAGGCTCAGGCCAGCCAGGAGGATGCCCGCCACCAGGCCCACGAGCGCGGTCCTCGTGTGGGTCAGCAGCAGCATGACAACCGAGAAGACCACGCCGGCGAGGGCGACTCGCCCGCTGATCAGCCGGGCAAGCCACAGCATGACGGTGAGGCCAGCTGCCACTCCGGCGTACTGGGCGATCTGAGTGGGCAGCATGGGCCAGATGGCCCCGGTCAGCCTGCCGTCGTACGCGAAGGCGTGACCGGGCGAGATGATGAGGCCGAGGGTCACCAGTCCGAGCGAAATGTAGAGCCAGCGCAAGTGGACCCGGAGCAGCAGCATGTCGGGCCGGCCCCACCACGGAGTGAGCAGCCACAGCGCCACGACGAACTCGCACAGCCGGAACGTGCGGAACATCGTCCCCAGGTGATGGATCTGGAGGGCGGTGTAGACCGTCTCCAGTGCGAGCAGGCTGACCAGGCAGAGGAAGATGCTCGGGCGCGCCTTCAGCCTGGGGTTGATGGTGAGGATAAGCAGCAGCGCCACCGGCAGAGCGGCCTGGGCGACGCCCTTGCCGACCTTGGACGGGAGGTCGAGGATCGAGTATCCGGCGACATACGTCAGGGTATTCAGGTAAAGCAGTCCCCAGGCGATGGTGATCCGCCTCCGGACGGCCCGCTCCCCCGCCTTGGCCTGGTCGAACGCCGGAGCTCCGGGGTGCCGGCGCAACGTCAGCTGGTACGCGCTCACCGGGCGGTGAACCCCTCTTGCCCACTCCGGGCCATCGGAACCCGCACCGTGTCACCCCGCATCGCTGTTCGCTTGCCCTGGTCGCGAAGATTTCCAATTACGAGAGCAGGATTTCGCTGCGATGATACTCGCGGGCTCCGGTCGCTTGCCCGGGGCCGCGGGGGCGCTCAGTCCACTTCGAGGGCGGGAATCGGGAAGACCAGCCGCCCGCCCCAGGCGCGCACATACGACAGCTGCCCGCTGATCTCGTCGCGCAGGTTCCATGGCAGCACGAGGATGTAGTCGGGCCTGGTCTCGGCCAGGCGACCGGGCTCGTGGATGGGAATGTGCGTACCCGGCAGGAACTTGCCCTGCTTGACCGGCGACCGGTCGACGGTGTAAGCGAGCAGATCGGACCTGATCCCACAGTGGTTGAGGAGGGTATTCCCCTTACCCGGAGCGCCGTAGCCGGCCACGGTCTTGCCCGCGGCGGCCGCTTCGATGAGAAAGCTCAGCAGGTCGGATTTGATGCGCAGCACGTCGGCGGCGAAGCCCGCGTGGCCGGCGACCGTGTGCAGTCCGGCTGCCTCCTCCGCATCGAGGACCGCCTTCACCCGCTCCGACGGCTCGCCCGCGGCCTCGGCCGGGCGCGCGTGCACCCGCAGCGAGCCGCCGTGCGTGGTCAGTTCCTCGACGTCGACCACCCGCAGGCCGCCAGTCTCCAGCGCACGGCTGGCGGTCAGCAGCGACAGGTACGAGAAATGCTCGTGATAGATCGTGTCGTACTGCCGCCGCTCGATCAGCCGCAGCAGGTGCGGGAACTCCAGCGTGACCAGCCCCGAGTCCTTGACCAGGGCACGCAGCCCGGCCGCAAATCCGCGGATGTCGGGCACGTGCGCGAAGACGTTGTTGCCCACCACCAGATCAGCCTGACCGTACTCAGCGGCGATGGCAGCGCCGGTGCCGGGCCCCAGGAACTCGACCACCGTCCTGATGCCTTTGGCGACGGCAGCCGCGGCCACGTTGCCGGCCTGCTCCACGCCCAGTACCGGGATGCCCGCCGCGGCGAAGTGCTGCAGCAGGTACCCGTCGTTGCTGGCGACCTCGGTGACCAGAGCGCCGGCAGTAAGGCCGAGGCGCTCGGTCATCGAGGTCGCATACCGCTTCGCGTGCGCTACCCAGGAGTCGGAGTAGGAGGAAAAGTAGGCATACTCGGAGAAGATGTGCTCGCCCGACACATAAGCGGGAAGCTGGACGAGCAGGCAAACCTCGCAGAGCAGGACGCCCAGCGGGTAGAAGACTTCCGGCGCGTCGACGCCCTCGGGGGAGAGGTAGCTCTCACACAGCGGGGACATGCCGAGATCGACGAATGACCGGGTAAGCGTGGCCCCGCACAAGCGGCACGTGTGTCCTGCTGACATGTCTCCCCAATTATTATGACCTGTCGCCTATGGTAGGCCTGTCGCATAGGGTAACAGAGTGTCCAGATGAAAGATTATATTCAGTATTTAATTCTAGTGTCGAACCACCGCGCGACGAGGGCAGGGAAGCCGATGGATCCCCATGTATGCCGGGCCTGCCGCAGCCAGGCCGGCGAGGTCGTTCTCGACCTCGGACTTCAGCCCGCGTGCGATTACTTCCCCCGGTGGGACGATCCAGGCCCGGAGCCGGTTTACCCGCTGCGGATGTGGCTGTGCGCGCGCTGCGGGCTGGCCCAGCTCCTCGAGGACCCCACGATGCCGGATGAGCCGAGGGGTATCGAGCCGGCCGCGCTCGTCGCCCAGTCGGCGGATGCGGTGTCCCGGGTGACGGCGGCAGGCCTGCTCCCCGCAGGCGGGCGAGTAGCGGAGTACGGCAGCCCGCACGGCGGCTCGTGGCTCGGCCTGCTGGATGACCTGGGGTTGCCCGCTGCTGGTGACGGCATGCAGGCCGACGTCGTGCTTGACTGCTTCGGCCTCATGCACGCGGCCGACCAGGCGGCCGCCCTCGCGGAGCGCGCGGCCCGGCTGGCGCCCGGCGGCGTGCTGCTGATGCAGTACCACTCCCTGGGGTCGATCATCGAGCAGGGCCAGTGGAATGCGCTGCGGCACGGTCACTACGCCTATTACTCCGCTACCGCGCTGGCCGCGATGCTGCGCGGCGCTGGCTTCAGCCTGAGTACCGCCTGGCATTTCGACCTCTACGGTGGCACCGTGCTGCTCGCCGCTCGCCGCGACGCAGACGCCCTCGGTCGCCGCGACGACTCGGTCCGCACCTTGCTGGAAGCCGAGGCCCGGGCCGGCGTCTGCGATCCAGCCGTCCTGCGGGGGCTTCAGCGGGACGCCCAGGCCAAGGCCACGGCCCTGCACGACTGGCTGGCCGGGCAGGCGGCCGCGGGCAGGTCCGTTCTCGGCTACGGGGCGGCCTCACGGGCGGTGGCGCTGTTGCACCGGGCCCGCGTGAATCACCAGCTGCTGCCGGCAGTGGCGGATGCCTCGCCGGCCAAGTACGGCCGGCGGATGCCGGGCACCATGATCCCGCTGATCAGCCCGGCTGACCTGATCGCCCGGGCGCCCGACGAGGTCGCGGTCTTTGTCTCCGACCTGATCCCGGAGATACGGGCCGCCTACCCGGAGATCGAGGAGCGCGGCGGCCGTTTCGTCGACGCGGACTCCCTCGGGCCGCTCCCTCGACCAGGCGCGCGTGCCACTGAGCCGCTCCCACCGCTGTCGCCCTAGACTCTCGGCCCCGGTGTATCAGACGGCTGGCTCACGGCTCCAGTTAGGGCAATAGGTCCCGTTTGCCACAACACCCGCTTGTGCGGAGTTGCGCTGCCCCCAGGAAGGAAGACGGATTATGACGGCGGTCCCCCGGCTGAGTGTCGGACTCCCGGTCTACAACGGGTCGGACTACGTCGCCCAGTCGATCGAGGCAATTCTCGGTCAGACTTTTGAGGACTTTGAGCTGATCATCTCGGATAATGCGTCGACCGACGACACCGGGGAGATTTGCCGGGTTTACGAGAAGCAGGATTCCCGGGTGCGCTACTTCAGGCAGCCGCGGAACGTCGGGTTGTCCCCCAACCACAACTTCTGCGCCGAACGGGCCCGCGGTGCCCTCTTCAAGTGGGCGGCCAGCGACGACCTCTACGCGCGAGACCTGCTGGAGAAGTGCGTCGCTGCCCTCGACGAGTACCCTCAGGTCGTCCTCGCACATTCATACACGGCGATGATCGACAGCGCAGGGACGGTCTTCCAGGCCAACGACTACTCACTTTCTACCTCCGCGCCGCGGGCACCCGAGCGGTTTCAGAGCATGCTCAACGACAGCGGCGGCGACGATGACGGCGGCGTGATCCGTAAAGATGTGCTGTTCCGGACGGCCATGTATGAGAGCTACCACCACGCCGACCGGACGCTCATCGCCGAACTGGCCCTCCACGGGCCGTTCTACCAGGTGCCTGAGTACCTTTATTTCCGCCGTGACCACCCGGACCGGGCCGAACGCAGTTGTCCCGGCATCCGGGCGCGCTGCGCGAACATGGACCCGAAGCGGGCCGACCCGTGGCGCAATCCGCTTCCGCGGCTCGTCGGGGAATACCTCTGGGCGTTCATCACGATGATCCGGCGGGCTCCGCTCACGCCGGCCGAGCGCCGCGAATGCTACCTCCGCCTGGCCGAGTGGATGGGCCGGCGGGCACGGCCACACCACCTGCTAACCGTAGAAGCGCCGGTGGCCGAGTTCGCCCCGGACATCGTCCTAGCCGACGTGGTCGCTGGCCGTCAGCAGAGTCTGCCGTGACCGCGGGTCGCGACGGTGCGCCCCGAGTCGGCCTGTTCGGACTGCTCGGATCGGGCAACATCGGCAACGACATCTCGATGCAGGTGATCCTCGGCTACCTGCGGGACTCTCAGCCGGGCGCCGTCATCGACGCCATGTGCATGGGTCCGGAGCGGGTGCGGGCGGACTGCGGCATCGACGCGATCCCCCTGCAGTGGTCCAGGGTCTACGAGGACCGGGTCAGCGGGTGGCCGCGCAAGGCCCTGAAGGCAGTGGGCAAAGGAGCCGACGTTCTGCGGACGGCGGCCTGGGTCCGCCGCCACGACGTGATCATCGTGCCTGGCATGGGAGTGCTCGAGGCGACCACCCCGGTCAACCCGTGGGGGTTCCCCCTCGCCCTGCTCTTGCTGAGTGCCTGGGGCCGCTTTTTCGGGACCAAGGTGGCACTGGTCAGCGTGGGCGCGGATGTGATCAACCAGCCCTCGGTGCGCCTGGTTTCCAACTGGTCGGCCCGGCTCGCGTACTACCGGTCCTACCGTGACGAGCGGTCCCGGGAAGCGATGCGCCAGCGTGGCGTGGACGTTTCCCGCGATCGCGTCTTCCCCGACCTGGTGCTCGCGCTCCCGCCCGCCGGGGCCGGCCCGGGGGACCCGGATACGGTCGGCGTCGGCGTTATGTCCTACAACGGCACCAACGACGACCGTGGGCACGCCGACGCCGTCCACGCTGCGTACACGGCCAGCATGGCCGGCTTCGTCGGGTGGCTGCTGGACACCGGGCGCACCGTCCGCCTGCTGGTGGGCGACGCCGTCGACGCCGAGGCGGTCGACGAGGTACGCGCCGCGCTGCGCGCCAGCCACCCCGGCGTCGCGCACGACCGGCTGGTGGCTGAGCGAATCGGCACCTACGACGAACTGGCGCAGGCGATGGCCCCGGCCGGCTTTTTCGTCGGCACCCGCTACCACAACGTCGTGTGCGCGCTCAAACTCGGGAAGCCGACCATCTCCCTGGGTTACTCGGACAAGCATGTCTCGCTGATGGAGGAGATGGGGCTTCCGCAGTTCTGCCAGCACGCCAGTGACATCGAGCTCGACCGCCTGATCGAGCAGTTCGCCACGCTCGAGAAGAACGCCGCCGAACTGCGGGAGCTCTTGCGCCGGCGTAACGAGGAAGTGTCAGCGCGGGCCGCGAGCCAGTTCCCCCGGCTCGACGCCCGGCTGTTCGGAATGCGCTGACTCAGCCTCAGGGCCGCTGGCCGGGGCTGCCGAAGACGAGCAGCGCATCGGCCGCGGGGGCCCGTACAGCGACTGCACCAGCTCCTCGTCGAAGGGACGCTCATCGTTGATGCTGACGAAGTCACGGATGGCCGTGCCGGTGCAGGCGACGTCCACCAGGGCCGCTCCGGCGCCGCTGGTCATGTCCCGCACGTCCACGGTGCGGAAGTCGACGCTGTAGCGGGCCAGTCCTGAAGTGTTCGGAATGGACCGGTGCAGCTGGGCGCCCGAGAACAGCAGGACCTCGCCGGGGGCCGGCAGCGGGATCAGGTCCAGCTCAGGCGCGTGACCGAGCGCGCCCGGGCGGGCCTGTGCCTCCTGGCGGACGGATTTGGCCGTGCTGAAGCGCCGGGTATTGTTCTCGTAATAATCAAATTCGCCGGAAGAATTCGGCACCGCCCGCTGGAAACTGGCCAGGTCAAAGCTCATCGCATTAGTCTCCCGCACCGGGAGAATCGGCAGCCACCAGTTTATCTGCTGGGCCGGGGCGCTGTACCAGACATCCCGGTGCCAGGGGAAGGCGAAAGCGATCCCGGTCGTGAGGTGGCCCACCGGGAAAGCGGTCCGTGGCTTGGGCACGTCGTAGTGGGTGTAGCCCGGTTCGAAGCCTGCCTCGGCGATGATCCGGCGCACGAGCGTCCGCGAGCGTTCGGCGTGAATCCAGCGCGGCTTCCAGTCTCCGAGCAGCTTCGCCATTTCATCCGGGGCAATCTGCTCATGCGCGTGCTCGGGGTCGTGCGGCGCGAAGAGGCTAGTCAGCTCGCCCCGGGTGTACTCAACGAACTCGGCCAGTGCGCGCAACCGGGTCAAGATGATCAAGTCGCCGGAATACAGCCGCTGGCGCAGGTCGGGGGCCGGGATGTCCGGGTCAGTCAGAAACGCTGGCATGTCACTCCCTGAAAGGGCTTCCGGTGATCTAGCAGATGCGCAGTTTGCCGCAGGTGAATGCCTCGGCGTAGTGTGACCGGCATTCGATCCCCCGCAGCCGGCCGAGGGCGAGGAATGTCTCCTCTCCCCACCAGTCCCGGCCGTGCTGTGAAGGATAGTGCTTGCCGAGCAGGAAGGCTTTCTGCCGGGCGATATCGTCGGTCAGCGGGAAATAGGTGTTGGGCCGCATCAAGTCTCCGTCCCACTTCGGAATCTCGTAGGCCAGGTAGACCTGATCCCGGAAAGCGGTGGGCACCAGTTCGCCGACGGTGCGGTGGTCTTGATGCGCGTCCGCGGCTGACGGAGCCAGGACGACATCGGGCCGCAGTGACCGCGCAACTCCTTCGAGGATCTCCTTGACCTGGTCGTACACGGCCGGCAAGCGCCCTTCGGGCAGGTCATGGGTCTCGACGGTGAGGTCGGCGCCGGGGGTGAAGGCCCGGGCCGCGGACCGGGCCTCGGCCTGCCGCTCGGCCGTGCCCGTCATCAGCACATACCTGACCTGCAGACCGGGATCACGCCCGGCCAGGCTGAGCAGGGTGCCGCCGGCTGCGATCTCGATATCGTCCGGGTGCGCCCCCATCGCCAGCACACACAGCGGCCGGCCTGCGGCGGCGCCAGCGGCAGGGTAATCACGGCCTGACTTCCTCGAGGGCCGACATCGTGGCCAGGATGGCGGCCGGGGTGGGTTGTTCGGAGAGGTGACCGGACCGCTCGGGATCCCAGATCATCCACGGGCAGACGCCCCGGTTGTACAGCTCTTCCATCTGGGCCCGTTCCTTGACGGTATCGGCCGGGCACCAGTACCCCTTGTACGGGTACGCCAGCACCCCGCCCCGCGGGACCAGCCGCACCAGCAGGTCCTCGACCAGATCCTCGTTTTCGCCCAGATAGTCAAAAATCTGCGGCCGCAGCACGAAGTAGCCGCCGTTTTCCCACTGGCGCAGGTCCTTCAGCGGCGTCACCTGGGTGACGAGGCCGTTCTCGTTCACGTCGACCACGTGGTGCGACGAGACGGGTGGTACCGCCAGCAGGCTGATCAGGGCCTGGCTGCGGGAAAAACGCTCGATCATGTCCGGCAGCGGGGCGTTGGTGAAGACGTCGGCGTAATTCGCCAGGAACATGTCATCGTTTTCGACAAACCGCCGGACGCGACGGAGCCGTTCACCGATCGTCGAGTGGAGTCCGGTGTCGACGAAGGTGATCCGCCAGTCCGAGATATCGGTCCTGAACAACTCCACCGATCCGCCGGGACCGTTGAGGACGAAGTCGTTGGACCGGGTCTCGTCGTAGTTGAGGAAGAAGTCTTTGACCGCCGAGGCCCCGTAACCGAGGCAGAGAACGAAATCCGTGTGCCCGTAGTGAGCGTAGTAGCGCATGACGTGCCAGAGCAGCGGCCGGTCGCCAATCATGGACATCGGCTTCGGGGCGTTCGTCACCCCGTCCCGCATCCGCATGCCGAAGCCGCCGCAGAACAGTACAACTTTCATCTTTCTCCTTATCCGACGCCAGACATCGGCTCAGCAGGCTTCGTCAAGCAACGTCCGCAGCCGGGCCAGGCAGCGGCCCCGGGTCGGGCCGATGCTGCCCACCGGCAGCCCGAGTTCGTCGGAGATCTCGGCGTACGAGGCGGGCGGGTCGGCCATCAGCATTTCCATCAGCCGCTGCCAGCGGTGCGGGAGGTGGGTCATGGCTTCGCGCACGACCTCCGCCCGCTCCGCGGCCAGCAGCGCCTCATCAACTTCCGGTTCGTGCGCAGCGGCTCCGTCAAACGGATCGTCCTCGTGGACGAGCACAAGCCGCTTGTGGGCGGCCAGTGAGCGCAAGCACTCGTTGCGAGCGGTGGTGGCAAGCCATGAACCGACCCGGTCAGCATGCTCAATCCGGTCGATGTGCTCGATCAGCCGCATCCAGGTGGTCTGGAAAACGTCCGCCGCGTCGCTTTCAACCAGCTTGAAGTCCCTGGTAATGGACCAGATTAGCCTGCCGTACTTGTCGACCAGTTGCTCCCACGCCGCCGGGTCGCCGTTGGCCGCCCGGCGGATAAGCCTGGTTGCTTCAAGATCCGCGACCCCGGCGCCTACCGAAGCCGGCTGGCTCGCCGCCGGAACGTCAAGATTGCGCTCGGGCATGAGCAGACTAGTAGGCACCGGACCCCCTCAGAATTACCGATATCGTCTTCCACAAAATTTGCAGATCCAGGGCGAACGACCAGTTCTCGACGTAGCGCAGGTCGAGCCGAACGCTCTCTTCCCACGACAGGTCGGACCGGCCGTTCACCTGCCACATGCCGGTCAGGCCGGGCTTGACCACCAGCCTGCGCCGCACGTGGTCGGCGTACTTCGCCGCCTCCTGCGGCAGCGCCGGGCGCGGCCCGACCAGCGACATCTCGCCCCGGAGGACGTTGATGAGCTGCGGCAGCTCATCCAGTGACCACTTCCGCAGCCGGGCGCCGAGGGGAGTAACGCGCGGATCGGCCTTGATCTTGAACAGCACGCCGTCGGACTCGTTCTTGCTGCCTGATCTCCGCCAGGCGCGCCTCCGCGTCCACCACCATGGTGCGGAACTTGTAGATCTTGAACGGCTGGCCGCCCTTGCCCACCCGGGTCTGGGTGAACAGCGCCGGCCCCGGGTCGGAGAGCCGGATCGCCAGAGCGACCGACAGCAGCAGCGGCGACAATGCGAGCAGGCCGAGGGCCGCCATGCAGCGGTCGAACAGGTCCTTGATCACCTGGCGAGGCCCGCTCAGCTGCGGGTGGTCAACGTGCAGCAGGGTCAGTCCCGCCGTGGGACGCACGGTTGTCCGCGGTCCGGCCACGTCGAGCAGCGCGGGAGCTACGCACAGGTCGGTGCCCGTCTTCTCGAGCTCCCAGGCGAGCGTCCGCAGCTTCACGCCGTCCATCTCGGGACACGACAGCACCGCCACCGTGCCCGCGTTGAGGTTCCGGACAACGCTGGCCGCATCATCCAGGTCGCCGACGACAGGTACGCCGTCGACCTCGCTTCGCAGCGGATCGCCCGCCAGGCACGCCGCGACCACGGACAGGCCGTGGTGCGGCTCTCGTCGCAGCTCGCTGATGAGCTGCGACACCGCGGTCTCGTGGCCCACCGCCACGACCGTCGACATGCACTCACCGCGACCCCGCAGCCGGTGCAGCCGCTTGCGCAGCGCGAGCCGCGCGAGCAGGTCGAGCACGACGATGACCTGCATGCTGATCAACAGGTAGGCGCGGGACAGTTCGTTATTAACGGCGTAGGAAATCAAGGCCAGGGCGCCGGTCAGGCTCAGTCCCGCGTTCAGCACCCGCCGGAACTCATCCGACCCAGCGCCCAGGAACCGCCGCTCGTACGCGCCGAAGATTCGCAACACGATCAGCCACAGCAGGGGTAGCGACAAGCTGAGCATCAGGTACCTGGCATTCGGGTGCGGGCCAAACCGCAAGCCGACAGCGACGACCGCCGCCACCACCGCCACCGAGAAGTCGGCAACCAAAATCAGTCGAATGTAGATTCGCATCCAGGCGCCTGTTCGGCCTATTAGCCACTTGGCGCCATTCCCCACAGAGGTAACAGAAGAAGAATTAGAAACACCAGACACACCACACCCCACCCCTCGATGTGTCCTGGCGGGCAGCCGTCCGCCGGAACATTGCTCCCCAACCGGCACCCATAGGTGCCGGTTTTCGCCTCCCCTACGAGACGCGTGGAGTAGCCACCCGGTTTACCCCAACTCGTCACGCATCATGAGAAGCCACCATATGTCATCTGAACTGGACCGATGACCCATTTGGGGCCCGACCGGGGCCCGACGGGGACCCGCTGGCCCCTTGACAACGAAGCTCACGAACAACCGTATCAGCACAAAACCCAGGAGAAATCGGCAAAAGCGCACTTAGGCCGTCTAGCCACCGACTTGCCACCGACCACAGGGGATTCGTAGCAAATCTACTGGCGATTTGACCCGGGATCCGACAGTTCGACACCTTTGGATATTTCCAGCGGGATCTGCCGTTTGGTGTTCTCTTTCCGTGGGTATGCATTGACTTTTGGGGAAAGATAGGTGTAAGTCAGGCCAGCCCAGGATCGGCATCATCGAACGAGCATTCGGCGGCAAACCACCGCCGGGCTGCTACACCTGCTCGCGCACCGCGTCAGCGAACCGCCGGGCGGCGGCGCGCAGCTCGAGCTCCGGGTCGAGCCCGGCCTGGCGGGCCCGGGCGACCAGCGCCATCAGCGCGTCCCCGATCTCCGCGTCAGCGGCCGCGGCGGCGGGGACGCTGATCCCCGCCCGCTCTGCCCGTCGCTGCAGCTGCGCGGCCAGGGACAAGGCGGGCTGCCCGAACGGCACCCCGTCGAGGACCGAGGGCGGCGCCACCGTGTCCGGGCCGGTCACCCGGGCCTTCTCCGCCCGCTCCGCCTGCTTGATCTGCTCCCAGTTGGCGTTCACATCCGCCGCGGAGGTGGCCGGCACCGACCCGAACACGTGCGGGTGGCGCCGGATGAGCTTGGCGGCAAGGGTGTCAGCCACGTCGTCGATGGTGAACCCGCCCTCGTCCCGGGGGCGCTCGGCGGCGATCCGGGCGTGGAACAGCACCTGCAGGAGCACGTCGCCGATCTCTTCGCGCAGCGCCGCCAGGTCGCCGTCCTCGATCGTCTCGGCCGCCTCGTAGGCCTCTTCGAGAAGATAACGGAGCAGCGACTGGTGGGTCTGCTCGCGGTCCCAGGGGCAGGACACCCGCAGCCGGTCCATGATCGCCACCAGGTCGAGCACGTGCGCCCCGGGCAGGTCGTGCGACCCCCGCACGACCTGGTACGGCCCGGTGAGCCGGCCGAGCAGGTCCGGTCCGGGCTCGTCCCCGGGCGGCGCCAGCCAGACGACCGGGCCGTCAGCCCCGGCCGCGGCGGCCGACAAGAACGCCGCCAGCGACTCAGGCGCAGCGGTGCCAGCCTCACCCACGGTGCCAGCCTCAACGAGGGTGCCAGCCTCAGCCACCGTGCCAGTCACGCCCGCGGCGGCCAGCGCGAGGACGGCCGGGTGCCCGGGCGGGGCCAGCACCAGCACCGCCTCGTGCAGGACGGACCAGGCCTCCCCGGTGAGCAGCCCGGGTGCGACCCGCGGGCTGCTCAGCAGGATCGTCAGCACGCCGGGGTGAGACCCTCGGTGGACGCGGGTGACGGGACCGGCTGCGGCACCGAGAGCGTGCTGGGGGCGTCGACCACGCTGAAAGACGTGGACGCGTAGTTGAACCGGCCGAATTGCGGGCTCACCTTGATGTTGAGCGACTTGGCGGCGGTGCACTGGGCCTTGTCGATGGAGGTGCTGAAGGTGTTCTCCGCGGCGGTGGAGCTGGGCTCCTTGCCGCCGTTACCCGCCTTCGCGAAGGCGTCCTGCTGTGCCTCCCACCGGCCGATCTCCGGGAACAGCTGCGGCGGGAGGCCGTTCGCGATCAGCAGTTCGGTGGTGCTGCTGAAGCCGTTCTGGGACGCCACCGACGACAGCGAGGCGAGCCCGGCGTCGGCCTGGGCGCTGGTCACGCTGATCCCTTTGGACGCGGCCACCTGGTTCATGACGGCGAACCGGATCAGCCAGGACAGCACCGCCTGGGGCACCTGGGTACTGGTCAGCGTGATGCTGTGGCCGTAGGGCTTGGCCGCCGTCTGCCAGTTGGAGACCTGCGTGTCCAGCGAGGAGACGGTGATCCGCTGGCTGCCAACGGTCGCCGCGGCGCCTGCCTGGATGGGAGAGCAGGCAGCGAGCACCGCGCAGGCGCTGAGGCCAGCGGCACCGAGGGCGGCCACCCGGCGGCCCTTCTTGGAGAACAGAGCCCTGCGAGACACAGCGATCCTTCCAGCGGTAACTGAGCAACCGGCAAAACTACGACTCGGAGAGTACCGAACGGACAACCTCCGCGCACCAGGCGAGGAGCTCGGTATCGCGCAGCGGAGTCCCGCCGAAGCCCCCAGGCGAGGCCCCGGACTTCGGCACCGGTATCAGCATGGTACGCACCGCCGGCTTGAGCAGTGTCTTCGGGTATAGCCGTTGCACCCGCACCGTGCGCGAGTCCGGTAGCTCGACCGGGGCGAAGCGGACGTGCGACCCCTGCAGGGTGATGTCGGTCAGCCCGGCCCGCCGCGCGGCCGAGCGCAGCCGGGCCACGTCGAGCAGGGCGACCACCGGCACCGGGAGCTCCCCGTAGCGGTCGCGCAGCTCATCGCGGACCGAGGCCAGGTCATCTTCGGAGTCGATGGCGGCGATCGAGGTGTAGGCGGCCAGCCGCAGCCGCTCGCCCGGTATGTAGTCGTGCGGGATGTGCGCGTTGACCGGCAGCTCGACCCGGACCTCGGGCCGCTCGGCGGGCGCGTCGTCCTTGAGCTCGCGCACCGCCTCGCCGATCATCCGGACGTAGAGGTCGAACCCGACCCCGGCGATGTGCCCGGACTGCTCGCCGCCGAGCAGGTTCCCCGCCCCGCGGATCTCGAGGTCCTTCAGCGCCACGTACATGCCCGCGCCGATCTCGGTGTGCTGGGCCACGGTCGCCAGCCGCTCGTGGGCGGTCTCGGTCAGCGGCTTTTCCGGCGGGTAGAGGAAGTAGGCGTAGGCCCGCTCGCGGCTGCGGCCGACCCGGCCGCGCAGCTGGTGCAGCTGGGACAGACCCTGGGCGTCGGCCCGGTCGACGATGAGCGTGTTGGCGTTGGGGATGTCGAGCCCGGACTCCACGATGGTGGTGGCGACGAGCACGTCGAACTCCCGCTCCCAGAAGCCGACCATGATCCGTTCGAGTTCGTGCTCGTTCATCTGCCCGTGGGCGACCGCGATGCGCGCCTCGGGGACGAGCTCGCCGAGGCGGCCCGCGACCTTGCGGATCGACTGCACCCGGTTGTGCACGAAGAAGACCTGGCCGTCGCGCAACAGCTCGCGCCGGACGGCGGCGGTGATCTGGCGCTCGTCGTAGGCGCCGACGAAGGTGAGCACCGGGTGCCGCTCTTCCGGCGGGGTCAAGATGGTGGACATCTCGCGGATCCCTGCCACCCCCATCTCCAGCGTCCGCGGGATCGGGGTCGCCGACATCGCAAGCACGTCGACCTCGGTCCGCAGCCGCTTGAGGTACTCCTTGTGCTCGACCCCGAACCGCTGCTCCTCGTCGATGATGACCAGGCCGAGCTGCTTGAACCGGACCTCCGGGGACAGGAGCCGGTGGGTGCCGATGACCAGGTCGACGGTGCCGTCGGCGAGGCCGCGCTGCGTCTCGGCCACCTCGGCCGCGGTCTGGAACCGTGACATCGCCTTGACTGTCACCGGGAAGGGCGCGTAACGCTCGGAGAACGTGTTGAAATGCTGCTGGGCGAGGATGGTGGTGGGCACGAGCACCGCCACCTGCTTGCCGTCCTGGACCGCCTTGAATGCCGCCCGGACCGCGATCTCGGTCTTGCCGTATCCGACGTCTCCGCAGATCAGCCGGTCCATCGGGACCGGTTTCTCCATGTCCCGCTTGACATCGTCGACGGCGATGAGCTGATCTGGGGTCTCCACGTAGGGGAACGCGTCCTCCAGCTCCCGCTGCCAGGGCGTGTCGGGCCCGAAGGAGTGACCGGGCGACGCCATCCGGGCCGAGTACAGCCGGATCAGCTCGGCCGCGATCTCGCGGACCGCCTTGCGCGCCCGGCCCTTGGTCTTGGCCCAGTCGGCGCCGCCCAGCCGGTGCAGCGCCGGCGCCTCCCCGCCGACGTACCGGGTGACCTCATCCAGCTGGTCGGTCGGCACGTAGAGCCGGTCGGCCGGCTGCCCGCGCTTGCTCGCCGCGTACTCGAGGACCAGGTAGTCGCGGGTGGCCCCGGCCGCGGTGCGCGAGGTCATCTCGACGAACCGGCCCACCCCGTGCTGCTCGTGGACCACGTAGTCACCTGGCTTGAGCTGCAGCGGGTCGACCCCGCCGCGGCGCCGGGCGGACGGCATCCTGCGCTCGTCGCGCGACGACGGCCGGGCCGCGCCGCGGGCGGCGAAGTCCGCCTCAGTCAGTACCGCCAGCCGCACCGCGGGCCAGGTGAATCCCTGGGTCAGCTCGCCGGTGGTCACGTAGGGCACGCCGGCCTCGGGGGCCGCCTCCACGTCGCCGTCGCGGGCGCCGAAACCCTCGCCGCGCAGCACTTCCGTCAGCCGCTTGGCGGGCCCGTGGCCCTCGGTGACCAGCACCACGCGCCAGCCCTCGGCCAGCCAGTGGCGAACGTCGCCGATCATGCGGGTGGTGTCGCCGCGGTAGGCCGTTGCGGGCGAGGCGTCGATCGTGATCCCGAACGGATGCGGCGTACCCTCGTCCGCCAGTTCCTCCGGCTGCTCTTCGGCGCGGCGGCCGGCCACACCGTCCTCGGTGACGCCGAACGGCGCCAGGGTCCACCAGGCGACACCGAGCTCGGCCGCGGCCGCGCGGATCGTTTCGATCGGCTGGAAGGCCGAGCCCCCGAGGTCAACCGGCGCCTCGCCGCCGGAGGCCGCGCTCGCCCACGACGCCTCGAGGAACTCCTGGCTGGTGGCAACCAGCTCGATCGCCCGGGTGCGGATCCGCTCCGGGTCGCAGGCGAGCACCAGGCCGCCCAGCGGCAGGTGATCGAGCAGCAGCTCCATCCGGTCGGCGAGGACGGCCGAGAACGCCTCCATGCCCTCCACGGTGATCCCGTCGGCGATCTGACCGAGGATCTCGGCCAGACCGGGGTGGGTGTCGGCCAGTTCCTTGGCCCGGGCCCGGACCGACGGGGTGAGCAGGAGCTCGCGGCAGGGCGGGGCCCACAGCCCGTGCTCCGACTGGCCCGCCGAGCGCTGGTCGGCCACCTTGAACACGCGGATTTCCTCGACTGTGTCGCCGAAAAACTCGATCCGCAGCGGGTGCTCCTCGGTCGGCGGGAACACGTCGAGCAGGCCACCGCGGACCGCCAGTTCACCGCGCTTGGTCACCAGTTCGACGCGGGCGTAGCCGATGTCGATGAGCCGCCCGATCACGTCCTCCGGGTCGGCGTCGTCACCAGCCGCCAGCCGGACCGGCACCAGGTCGCCGAGGCCGGCCACGATCGGCTGGAGCACGGAGCGGATGGGGGCCACCACGGCGCGCAGAGGGCCACCGGGGGCGGCGTCGCCGGCGCCCGGGTGGCTCAGGCGCCGCAGGACGGCGATGCGCTGGCCCACGGTGTCCGAACGGGGCGAGAGCCGCTCGTGGGGCAGGGTTTCCCAGCCGGGGAAGGTCGCGACCGAGTGCGGCGGGAGGAACGCGCGCAGCGCCGCGGTCAGGTCATCGGCCTCACGGGCGGTCGCGGTGACCGCGAGCACGAAGCGCGGCTGGTTGCCGGCCGCGCCCGCAGCCAGGGCAGCCGACAGCAGCGGACGCAGCGCGGCCGGCGCCACGAGGTCGCGCTCGTTGTTTCCTGGCAGGCCGGGCTGGCTGGCGAGGGCGGTACGGAGCTGGGGATCTTCGGCTACGGCGGGGAGTAGTCCGGCGAGGCTCATGCTGTCCCAATGTCGGTGGTCGTGGGGCGTTGCGGGCGCACCGCCAGAGGTCCGCCCGCCCGTCGCGTGGGCGGGCCCGGACGGCGGTAACCCCGTGCGAACCCAGGTCGGACTGAAGCGTCCGACTCCTGAGTCAAGTTTACGGCTTGCCGGCGACAGCGGGTCGCCGCAGCATCTCGTCCAGCTCCCCCGCCGCCATCAGCTCCTTGATCCGGCGCAACCGGACGAAGCGGGATGACGTGAAGTCGTCGTAGGTCAGGCTGTGCCGCCTGTAGCTGGCGAGCAGTTCGGCGATGCCGTCGCCGACGGTCCAGCGCAGGTCGAGGGCGGGGAAAGTGCTGGTCAGCTTGCTGAAATCGACCCGGTAGTTGCGCAGGTCGGGCCCGGCGCCCCCGGCCAGGGTCACGGTCGAACCGGGGACGCTGTCGCGCACCTGCTCGGCGATGTCGCGGATCTGGACGTTGTCGGCCGACCGGCCGACGTTGAACGCCTCGTCATGGACGAGGTCGCGCGGCGCCTCCAGGACGGCCAGGAACGCGCGGCTGATGTCCTCGATGTGCACCAGCGGCCGCCACGGAGTGCCGTCGCTCTCCAGCCGGACCTGGCCCGTCGTCAGCGCCACGGCAGTCAGGTTGTTGACCACGATGTCGAGGCGGAGCCGGGTCGAGGCGCCGTAAGCGGTGGCGTTGCGCAGGTAAGTGGGGCTGAAGTTGTCGTCGGCGAGCTTGCCGAGCTCGCGCTCGGCCACGACCTTGCTCTCGCCGTACGGCGTCACCGGGTAGAGGTCCGCGTCCTCGGCCACCGCCGCCGAGCCGGCCGCTCCGTAGAGGCTGCAGGACGACGAGAACAGGAACCGCGGCACCCCGGCCTGCTTGGCCATGCGGGCCAGGTTCATCGTGCCGTCCAGGTTGACCGAGTAGGTCGCGGCCGGGTTGAGGTCGCCGAGCGGGTCGTTGGACAGTGCCGCCAGGCATATCACGGCGTCATAGCCGGCCAGCCGGGCGGCGGTCACGTCGCGCATGTCGGTGCTGGCCCCCGGGTCGGCCTGGGCCGGCCCCAGGTCGCATCCCTCGTACAGGTTCAGGTCGAGCCCATCGACCTGATGCCCGGCGCTCCGGATGAACGGGACGAGGACCGCACCGATGTAACCGCCGTCGCCGGCAACGAGGACCCGCACCACACACTCCCATGTTTGCCGGTTATGCAACTACCCGGACCAAAACTCCGCCTCACGCTACCAGAGCACCGAAATGACACTGCGGCACAGCGGGAAGACCGTTAAATCCTGGTTCTGGGGAAAATAACTGTTTTGGGTAGACGCTGTCGCTCCCATCGGCGAGGCTGTCACCGGGCGCAGGACCGTTAAGAAGGGGGAAGCGGTGAGCACCAGTAAGCACGGGGTGGCCACCGCCGACGGCCTTGATGCGCTGGCGACGTCCCGGCCGCCGGACCGGGTCCGGCGGCCGGGCCGGATGTGGACGGTCATCCTGGCCGCGCTGATCGGCGGCTATCTCGCGCTGGCGTGCGTCGACCTGTTCAAGGTCCCGGTCTCGGCCCAGAGGCCAGCCGCGGCCGCCGCGGCCGCCGCGGCCCGCCCGGCCGTCTCCGCCGCCCCCACCCTGGCCGCGCCAGCAAGCAGCGCGGTCTCTGCGGGCCCGGCCCCGTCAGCCAGCGCGCAGTCTCGCCCGCTGACGGTCGTGTCGCTAGCGGCGTTTGGACCCGCCGGCACCGCCGACGGGGACAACGCGGGCATCGTTTCCCGAATTGGCGGAGCGTCCGCGGCGGCCGCCGCGGACGCCGCGGCCGGCGACACCGCACAGGCCTGGTACTCCTCGTGGTACGCGACGCCAGCCTTCGGCAACCTGCAGGCTGGCACAGGCCTGCTGCTCGACATGGGCCGCGCGGTAACGGTCAGCAGCGTGCGGCTGGTCCTCGCCCCCCAGCGCGGGGCCGACGTGCAGGTCCTGGTGGGAGACAGCCCTAGCCTGGCCGCACTGCGGCCAGCGGCGAGCGCGGCGGGCGCCGGCGGCACTGTGCGACTCACGGCCGCCCACCCGGTCAGCGGCCGTTACGTAGTGGTCTGGTTCACCCGGCTCCCGCCCGACGGTCAGGGCCGGTTCCAGGCCGATGTCTACGGCGTCACGGTGGAGGGAAGCGTCGCCGCCCCGTAGAACGCGACACCGAATCCAGCCAGCTGGTCGGCGGTGGAGCAGAGCATGGTGGTGTATTCGGGATGCCGCCCGGCGAAGGACTTAAATCCGTCGTGCCCACGGATGTCATCGATTAGCATCACACCGCCTGGCCGCATACCGGACGCCGCCTGCTCCATTTCGAATAGTGTGTTCTCCGCCGTGTGAAGACTGTCGTGAATGAACAGGTCGACGGTTTCCGATTTCGCCACCAGCGATGGCAGCAGCTTCCGGCTCTCGCCCTCAAGGTAGGTCCAGCGGGAGCGAAGCGATTCGGTGACGGCCACGCCGGTGGTGCCGTGCAGCTGACTGTTGAGCGGATGCGGCAGGTCGATGCTCGACAAGTGGCCGCGGCCGTTCTCAGCCAGGGCCTCGAGTATCAGCCGGCTGCTGATGCCGTGGGCCACGCCGGTCTCGATGACCACTGCGGGCGTTAGATGCCTGGTTACGCACCAGATCGCGCTGCACAACTCGAAATCGGCATCGCTGTACCAGCCGTAGGTGTGCCGCCCAGTGCCGAGTCCTTTCGCCGTCAGCAGACGGCCCACCTCAGCCAGCAGGCCGGGTACTCGCTGCGACTCGGGACACGGCCAGGGCGCCCCGATCATCGCGTGCAGGTGCTTATCCCAGTCAGGGTCGAAGTCTTGTTCCGACCACGGCGATTTCCCCCGTCGCTGGCGCCACTCACTTGGCAACGCCCTGACCACCCGGACTGGATGGATCACGAACTCTCGCAAGATGGGCGGAAGCTCCCGGGCTAGCGTGCGTCGGTCCAATGCGCCGTTATCCTCTCTTAAACGAAAGAATGAATATTGAAGGACTCTTGCGCCTTAATTAGATATTACGTGCGACTGGCAACTGCTGCTGAGGCGTTCCGGCCGCCCGGCGCCGGCACTGTCTGCCTGCGCAAAGGTTAGTGTTTACTGAAAGTAGTTCTTCAACTACCATGCGTACCATGACCACCGCGGAGCGAGGCCAGGCCGGCGGCCAGCGGACCATGAGCCGGTTCTTCGCCGAGCCGGTACGCGATTACGTACTGCAGCGCCCCGGGCAGCCGGTCAGCCTGCTCCAGGCGGGCTGCCTGGCCCCGCTGCGTGAGCTGGCGCTCGACGAGCTCGCCGAGGGCGGGTTCGACATCTCGGTCACCGCGGTCGACTCCGACCACCCGCTGGCGCTGCGGGTGCTGGACGACACGGAGAGCGCCTACGACGACGTCATCACGGGCGACCTGCGCAC
Organism: uncultured Actinomycetota bacterium; assembly: GCA_963795335.1. GTDB lineage: Bacteria > Actinomycetota > Actinomycetes > Streptosporangiales > Streptosporangiaceae > Trebonia. The sequence goes on along the minus strand of CAWCHI010000015.1, from coordinate 94,650 downwards.
GGTTCCCATCCCCCAGCGCGCCTACGACGTGGTCTACTGCGCGCTGATGCTCGAGCGCGTGCACCATGTCGAACTGGTCCTCGACCGGCTGGTCAGCGCGCTCAAGCCGGGCGGCCTGCTGCTCGTCAGGACCGGTGACCGCTACAGCGCCACCGCCGTGCTTGACCGGATGCTGCCCGGTCCGGCCCGCCGGGCGCTCTGGTCCCGGTTCCGTCCCGGTATCCCCGGGCCGTTCCCGGCCGTTTACGAGAAGGCGGTCAGCCGGGAGGGGATCGCCTCCTACGCGCTCATGCGCGGGCTTGTCATCGCCGCCCGCGGAAGCGAGCTGACCCGAGCGGGCGAGCCCTCTGGGCTCTCCTCATCGGTCCGGGTGACGTGCGGGGCGATCTCCCGGCTGAGTGGCGGGCGCTACGACGACGCCCACGACGAGCTGCTGTACGTCATCCGCAAGCCCCTCGACCAGTTCGCCCGGGTCGTCTAGGAGTGCGCTCAGTTAACCCGCGGGTTGACGTACCACCGCGTCGCTTCGCTCATTCCGCGTGCTCCTAGCGAACCCGCCACCATAGCGCGCGCCGGCTCGCAGTCCCTGGTCACCACCGCGCCCGCGCTGACGGGTCAACCTGGGGTCCCGGGCTATCATCGTCGGGGCGAATCGCCGCGTGGCCGGCGCACTCGTAACCGAACGGGAGATGGAGGCGCGACGTGGAGCTGCCCGCGGAGCTGGGCGCGTGGCCCGCCGTGACACCGGGCGACGAGCAGCTGGGCGAGCTCGAACTGCTCACCTCCGGGGTATTCGCGCCGTTGCAGGGGTACCTCACGGCGGCCGACCTGTCCGCCGTCAGCGCCCGGGGGCAGCTGGCGGACGGCACTCCGTGGCCGTTCCCGGTCACGCTCACGCTGCCGGCCGCTGCCGTCCCGGACGGGGCCGAACGGCTGGTGCTGCAGGACCAGGAGGGCTCGCCGCTCGCGGTCGTCACCGTCACCGAGCGCTTGCCCGCCGATCCGGACGGCGCCACCGTGCGGGTGGCTGGCCCGGTTACCGCCTTGCGCGCGCCCGAGCATGGGCCGTTCCGCGCCTTGCGGGCAGCACCCGCCGATGTCCGCGCGACCTTCGGGGAGTCCCCGGTGCTCGCCTATGCGACCAGGCGGCCACTCGGTCAGCGGCAGATCGGCCAGCTCCGGCACCGGGCGAGCCTGCTCCGGGCGCGGATCCTGCTGCTGCCGCTGATCGCGGCCCGGCCGCGCTCGTCACCCGCCCGGAAGCGCTCGTCCGGGCCGTCCGCGCGGCCGCCGGCCAGCTGCCGCCGGGTACCGTCGTCGTTCCGGTTCCGCTGCCGCCCCGCGGCGATGTCGCCGCCGAGCTGAACGCCCGGGCCGTGGTCGCCGCCGCCTACGGGGCCACTCACCTGCTGGCCGACACTTCCTGGCCGACACTCTGCCGGCCGACGCCCTGCCGGCCGACACCGTGCCGGCCGACACCCTGCCGGCGGCTGGCACCGGCGCCCGGCCGGCCAGCCAGGCGCCCTTCGACCCGGCCAAGCTCGGGCTGGAGATCCTGGCGGAAGGCGAGTGGGCCTACGACCCGCTAGCTGAGGTCTGGCGGCCGCTGCGGCTGATCGACTCCGGGCGCGAACGCGGTGAGCTGTCCGACAGCGAACTCGGTGAGCTGCTCGACGCGGGGGCCGAGGTACCCGCCTGGCTGATGCCGGCCGACGTGACCGCCGAGCTGCGCCGGGCCCGGCCGCCACGGGCCGCCCGCGGCCTGGTCGTCTTCTGTACCGGCCTGTCCGGCTCGGGCAAGTCCACCCTCGCCCGGGACCTGCGGGACGCGCTGGTGGAGCGAGGCGACCGGACCGTGTCGCTGCTCGACGGCGACCTGCTGCGACGGCTGCTGTCGGCCGGCCTGACCTTCTCCCGGGAGGACCGGGACCTCAACATCGCCCGGATCGGGTTCGTGGCGGCCGAGGTGGCCCGGCACGGCGGCATCGCGATCTGCGCCCCGATCGCCCCCTACGCGGCCGCCCGGGCGCGGGTCCGGCAGCTGGTCTCCGAAGTCGGCGACTTCATCCTGGTGCACGTGTCCACGCCGCTCGAGGTGTGCGAGGCGCGCGACCGCAAGGGCCTGTACGCGCAGGCGCGGGCGGGGACCATCACGTCCTTTACCGGCATCTCCGACCCGTACGAGGAGCCACGGGACGCGGACCTGTCGATCGACACGTCGGTGATGACACGGCCCGAGGCGGTGGCGGCGGTGCTCGGTTACCTGACCCGCGGGGGCTGGCTGGCCTGACCGGGCTGGCGGACAGGCTCTTCCGCGTCCTGGTCCTCGTCCTCCGCCGCAGTGCCGTCGGCCAGCCGCTCACGCAGCTCGGACGCCTTGGTGCTGACCCGTCCAAGCCTGCCGTTCAGCTTGCCTGCGATGATCTGGCGCTGCTTGTTCAGCAGGATGTAGCTGGCCAGCGCGCTGATCACGAGGCCAAGGCCGAGGAGCAGCAAACCGCGGGCGCCGGCCAGGTAGAGCAGGATCACCGAGACGCCGAACATGAGGATCCGGGCTGAGGTGTAGGCAAAAGCGGTTCGCATAGTACTACCCAGTGTAGGACGGGACCTGCAGGATACTGGCCAGCAGGGCTGGATCGATGTTGCCGCCCGACAACAGCGCGACCACCGGGGCTTCCGCTGCCGCCGCGCGGGCGAGACCGAGTTCGGCCGGGTCGCGGCTGAGCGCGGCGGCGACCGCGACGGCGCCACCCGGCTCGGCCACCAGCCGGGTCTGCCAGGCGAGCCGGCCGATGGCGTCCAGGATCTCGTCCTCGGACACCGTCACGATATCGTCCACGTACGCCTGGATGTGCGGGAAGGTGAGCTCGCCGACCTGCTCGACCCGCAGGGCGTCGGCCCTGGTGCGCGCGGTCTGCGCGGCCGTCCAGGCCACCCGGGCGCCAGCGTGCAGCGAGTCGCGGGCGTCGGCCGCCAGCTCGGGTTCCACCCCGATGACCCGCGTGCCCGGAAGCAGCGCCTTGACCGCGACGGCGATGCCGGAGATGAGGCCGCCCCCGCTGACCGGGACGAGCACGGCCGCCGGGGACCGCGGCCGGCTGGTTCCCTGGTGTCCGTCGGCCCCGAAGTCCTGCGCGATCTCCAGCCCGGCGGTCCCCTGCCCGGCGATCACGTCCCGGTCGTCGAACGGCGCGACTGGATGGTAACCGCGCACTCGCGCGATCTCCTCGGTGGCCGCGACCCGGGCGGCGAAGGTCGCCTCGACCCGGACCAGTTCCGCCCCTGTGGACAAGATCGCGTCGGTCTTGACCGCGGGCGCGTTCTCCGGGACCACGATCGCGGCGCTGACGCCGAGCAGGCGGGCCGCATAGGCCACCGCGAACCCGTGGTTCCCGCTCGAGTGCGCCACCACCCCGTCCGGCTTAGCGCAGGAGTCCAGGCCGCGGGTCACCGCGTAGACGGCGTTGTAGGCCCCGCGGAGCTTGAACGCGCCGGTCGGCTGGAGCGACTCTGGCTTGACCGTGACGGCGCCCGCGCGGGCGGCGCCGGTTACGGTATCAGCGGGGTCCGGACCGCCACGCCGCGCAGTCGCTCGGCGGCGGCGCGTATCTCCTCGAGGGCTACCAAATCGGCCACGCTGTTCACGCTAGCCGAGGCCCGGCGTGCGCGCGACCTGGCCCGGGTGTTAACAGGCGCGACACGCTTAACGGAAGTGTTCGCGGATCACCCTGAGCGACCAGTGAATCGCTAAGCTAATTTCCCGAAATCTAGGCAGAAAGCACCCGTTTGTCGCCAAACTAGGGTCATACCCCGGCCGAATCGAGGAGATGGAACGTGGACGGCAACAATGAGCGGCTGCTCACCCCAGGGGAAGTAGCCGCCCTGTTCCGAGTGGACCCGAAGACCGTGACGCGGTGGGCCGCGTCTGGCCGGATTACCAGCATCCGCACGCCCGGCGGCCACCGGCGGTTCCGGGAGTCCGAGGTTCGCGCTCTGCTGCGCGGCGACAGCGAGGCGTCGGCCGAGCACCCGGCCCTGTGACCGGGACACGGTAACCGGCACCGGGTGAGCGGGACCGGGCGCGGGCAGGACTGGCGGTCACTCTGGTTCCCGGGGCGGGGGTTCCTGGCCCGGCCAGTACTCGTCGTCGACCAGGCGGGCGAACTCCTGGAACTCGCGCAGGAGCGCGGCGTCGCCCGCGCGCCATCGCTCCCGCCGCTCCTCGACTTCGTCCGGCGTCAGCGCCTGGGCCGCCAGCCGTGCGTAGTCGGTGTCGTCCGGGCCGATCTCCACGTACACGTCGCCGATGAGCCGGCCGTCGCCGGTGTGCACGGCGGTCTGCGGAACCTGCAGGTTCCCATTCGGTAGTCGTATGACGAACATCGCAGTCACCTAGATGCCGTAACGCCTGTTGAAGTACAGCATCACCCGCAGCGCGATACGGGTGTTGCCGCCCAGCATGTCGACCAGCGCAGGCCGCTGCGCCGACGCGATCGCGGCGAACGCGTCGGCGAAGAACTCCTTGCGGCCCAGACCGCCCCGCTGCCGGTGAAAGTCGCTCGCGATGAAGGGCTGACACTGATCATAGATGAGCCGGAACTCAGCCGAATCGGATTGCCACTTCCCCGCTGGGCTGTCCAGGTCGTCCAGCGCGTGCCCGACCTCGTGGCACATCACGTCGGGGGTGGGCGAGGGCCGGGTGCCGACCACGATCTTGTGGTCGCCGTACGCCCCGGCGCAGGCGTCCCAGGTCGCCTTGCCCGAGGGCAGCGCCACCCCGTGCAGGGCCGACATGTCGTCGAGGTCAGGCACCCCGCCGTCTCCCACGTAGATGCCCTCGAGGCCGAGGGCCAGCTTCTCCTGCAGCGCCCGCGGGAACTCGGCCAGCCGGTCCACCGCCGCCACCACGGCCGGCGGGGCGCCCCGGCGGGATCCCACTGCCGCCACAGGATCGACTCCAGCGGCCCGCAGTTCCGCCGCCCGTCGGCGGTGGGCGGATGGCCGCGCGGGTGCCCGGCCGCGAACGGGGGCAGGGTACGCGTGGCCTCGGCTCGCTCGGCCGGAGCGGGCGGATGCGCTGCCCCAGCGGCGCGCGCCTGGCCGGCTGACAGGGACGCCGCCTGCGCGGCGGCCACGCCGGAAACGCGCTCGGCCGCAACCGGCTGGCCGACTACTTGCCGCCGGGCGGCTGGCGGCCCGCTGACGACCTGGTACCAGGGCTGCCGCTCGCTGTCGAGAGCGGGCGCCCCTGGCTGTGAGCGGGCCGGGGCCTCGAGCGGGGCCGCCGCGGCAGGCACTTCCCTGATTCGCGCTCGTCCGATGCCGCCGCCCGCAGCTGGCGTGTAGTTGCGCGGCGACGGCGGGACCGCCCCCCCGGGGCGGATGGCGGCCGGCCGCGGTGCCGGGCCGTTGTTCTCCGGCGCATGCCGCGGCAGGCCGGCCGGCGGCTGCATTTGCGGGTCCGCCGCCCGGAAGGCGGGAGGTCTCCTGGTCGCTCCGGCAGGCGGAGGCGGGCTAGCGGCATTCTTGCGGTGCCTGCCGCTGGTCTCGGGCCGGCGGCGCGTGCCTCCCGCGACGCGCCGCCGCCATCGCGTCGCGAACCGAACCGCCAGCCAGCGAGCCGGCCGAGCCGCTCGAATAGGCGTAGCCGCATACTCGGACTCCCTGTTTCCCGCGCCCCACGCACAGACTATTCCGAATAGGCCGATTACGTCACCCGGGGTGACAGACCACCACTAAACATGCAGGTGAGGAAGATGTGCATTTCGGCGACGACGAGATGACGGGGACGTTAGGCTTTCGCCATGTTTCTGGCAGGTGTCCTGTTTGTCGTTTTCCTGGCAGGCTGCTGGCTGTACTGCCTGACCGACGCCGCCCTGGCGCCGCCAGCCGAATTCCCCTGGCTGGGCAAGCGCATCTGGATCGCCGTCCTGCTCGTGCTGCCGGTGCTTGGCGCCCTCGCCTGGGTTACCGCCCGCCTGGCGGCCCGCCCGCGTCGCCGGGGGGCCTGGTCGGCCGAGGCGGCCAGGCTCCGGCACCCGTCGAGCCAGCAGGCGGAGCCAGCCGGGCCGGGCCTGCCCATCGGCCCAGACGATGACGACGACTTCCTGCAGGTGCTCGGCAGGCTTATCAGCGGAGAGTTCGAGCCCGGCGAATAGCTCGCGGGCGTTAGTTGACCCCGGCGTAAGAGTGCATGCCGGTGATGAAGACCTGCACCACCAGCATGTTGGTGACCAGGCTGGCGAAGCCGAGCAGCTGAATGTAGTGCGCCCGGGCGCCACGCCAGCCGGCCGTGGCCCGCGCGTGCAGGTAGGCCGCGTAGATCACCCAGGTGATGAACGCCCAGGTCTCCACCGGGTCCCAGCCCCAGTAGCGGCCCCATGCCTGGTCGGCCCAGATCGCGCCGGCGATGACGCCGAAGGTCCACACGGGGAAGCCGAAGACCACCGTCCGGTAGGTCAGCTTGTCCAGCTGCGCGGCCGACGGGATGCGGGCGATGAGCCCGTTGCCGGGCTCGGCCTTGCCCGCGGCCACGCGGGCCCGGTAGCGCTCGGCCACCAGGTACATGAGGCCGAGTACCGCGGCGACGAAGAAGATGCCGGTCGCCAGCGTCATCGCGGTCACGTGGATGGACAGCCAGTACGACTGGAGCGCGGGCACCAGCGGCCCGGCCGGGGTGTAGATGAGCGTCTCGGCGAGGCCGAGGGCGAGAACGACGGCGCCCATCACGAACACGCCCAGCGGCCAGGCCCGGTAGCGCACCACGATGTAGCCGAAGAAGATCGCCGCTACGCAGGTCAGCGCGGTGATGAACTCGTACATGTTGCCCCAGGGAGCCCGGTGCACCGCCAGCCCGCGGGTGACCACCGCCACCAGGTGCAGCAGCATCCCGAGGCCGGCCAGGCCGACGGCCGAGCGGACCCACGGCCCGGCCTCCCAGATCGAGCGGAAAGCGCCCGCCGGACGCACCGGCACGATCCCGCCGGCGCCGTCCGGCGCCGCCGCAGGCGGCCGCTCAGCCTCGGTGTCGGGGACGTCGGGCAAGGTCGTGTCGACCGGGTCGGGGGCAGCCGGGAGCGTGCTCGCCCCGGCGCCGACCGTCGCCAGCTGGGCGGCGGGCACGGCGGACTTGGCCGCCGCCGCCCGGCGCGGGCGCCCGAAGGCGTAGTCGCCCGCGAAGGCGAGCACCGACGCGGAGTAGATCAGCAGGGCCGCGATCAGGAAATCGTTGCTGGCCTGGGCAAAGCCTAGGTTGACGGACACGAAGCCTCACGCTCCCGGATGTGATTGGCCGCCTGGCTCGGGGCTGGCGCCTGGCTCGGAATTGCGGACGGGGCCGGGGCTCGGGCCCGGTCCAGGGCTGGCGGTCGAGATAGGGGCGGTGGACGCAGGGGTGGTGGACGTATGGGCGGTGGCGATCTCGGCCGACAGCTCGGCGAACTCCTCCTCGAATCCGCCGCTGGCGTCGGACCGGGTGAGCCCGCCGACGGTGACGACCGACCCGCCGCCGGACGGCGCGGGCACCGCCCGGACGAACACCCGGCGGCGCCGCACGAAGAACGACAGCAGCAGCCCCGCGAGGGCCAGGATGCCGCACACCAGGGCGGGCACCTGGCCCGGGTCGTAGGTGATGGCGAGCGAGACCCAGTTCCTGACCCCGACAAAGGTAATCGAGCCCTTGCCGTCAGGCAGCTTCCAGGTCTGGCCCGGCTGGAGCAGGTGCGGCGAGCCGGAGAGCTTCGTCAGCCCGGTGGTGTCGAGCTGGTAGACCGACTGGGACTGGCCCGAGTTCATGCCCAGGTTGCCCGAGTAGCCGATCAGCGACACCGCCGGGTTGTCGGCCGCCGGGAAGATCGACTGCAGGTCCCCGCCGACTGAGATCGCGGTCGGCACGAACACGCCCTCGAAGCCGAGTGACGACTCGGGCGCCTTCACCACCCCGTCCGACAGCAGCGTTCCGGTGTTGGACGGGATGAACGGCGTCGCCTCGTCGTAGGTCACCTGGCCATTGGCGCCGGTCACCTTGAACTCGGGCGCGTACCCGTGGCCGATCAGGTAAACCTTCAGCGAGTCGACCGTCAGGGGATCGTTGATCCGGATGTGGTAGTTCCTGGCGGATGCGCCGGGAGACGACTGGTAGCTGACATCCGCGTCGAAGTTCGACGGCTGACCGCGCGACTCGCCCGACTCGACATAGGTCGCGGTGAACTTGTTCAGCGTGACCGAGAACGGTGGCAGGTCGGAGCCGGAGACGAGCCGGCCCGGGTGGAACTCATCGAGCGCTGAGACCGTGTCGTGGAAGTTGCTCCCCTCGACCACCAGCTTGTCGGCCTTGTAGCCGAACAGGCCGCCCGCCGCGATCGACAGCAGCACGCCCAGCAGCGACAGGTGGAACAGCAGGTTGCCTACCTCGCGGAGGTAGCCCTTCTCGGCCGACACCCAGTGGTCGGCGCTGTCCGCGGTCGCCCGCCGCAGCCGGAACCGCTGGCGCCCGAGGATCGCGGCCGCCTCGTCGACCGCCGCCGTGGGCGAGAGGGCGGAGGAGTAGGTGGCCGACTGCGGCAGCCGGGCCAGGTTCCGCGGCGCGCGCGGCGGCGGCGTCCGGGCCGAGCCGGCCAGCCGGAACGTCCGCGGCACGACGCAGCCGACCAGCGAGGCGAACAGCAGCAGGTAGATCGCCGCGAACCAGGGCGCGGCGAACACGTTGAACAGCCCAAGGTGGTTCAGCCACGGCGCCAGCCCCGGGTGCGCGGCGAAGTACTGGGTGACCTCGGCTGGGTCGGTGCCCTCCTGCGGCAGCACCGAGCCTGGGATCGCGCCGAGGGCGAGCAGGAACAGCAGGACCAGGGCGGTCCGCATGGAGGTGAGCTGGCGCCAGGCCCAGCGCAGCCAGCCCGCCTCGGGCGACGGCGCTTCCTGGCCTGCCCCGCTGCCGGTGCCCCCTGACTGGGCCCCCTGCTGGGGCCGGGGGGTCTGGACGCCGGTCATGAGGCCTCCGCGTCGTGCAGCAGGGTCGTCATCTCGCCGTAGCTGGCCTGGCCGAGGACCATGCCGGCGACGTGCCCGGTCTTGTCGATCACCACTGTCGTGGGGGTGTCGCTGACCGGGGCGACCTGCGAGAAGTCCGCCACGACGGCGTAGCCGGGGTCGTTGATGCTCGGGTAGGTGATGCCCACGCTGCGGGTGAAGGCGAGCGCGTTAGCCGGGGTGTCGGCCACGTCGTCGCCCAGGAACGCCACCCCCTTCGACTGGTACTGCTGGTCGAGCACCGCGAGGGTGGGGCCTTCGCCGCGGCACGGCGGGCACCAGGATCCCCAGAAGTTCAGCACCACGACCTTGCCCCGGTAACTCGACAGCTTGATCGCCGAACCTGTCAGCGACGTCCCGGTCACGTCCGGCGCCAGCGGGCGGCTGCCCGCCGGGTAGGTGACCGTATTGCCGCTGGTGATCTTCCCGCCGCCGGAGCCGCTGTTCCCCGTGGCCAGGGTCACCGCCAGCGCCCCGACCAGCAGCACGGCAAAGGCCGCCGCCACAGTGACGACGGTCCTGCGCCTGGGTCTGAACACGAGCGGATCCTTACGGGCGGTTGCCTTCCGGGGGGAGCCGCCAGGCCAGCGCACTCCTACAAGGGGTAGTACTCACCTTATTGTGCCCTATCCGTGTCGGCGACGGGACGCCGGGGCGGAACCGCATAGGCAACGCCGGTGAGTTCGTCTCCGTCGAAGGTGAAGCTGGTGACCGAGCCGAGCGCGCACTGCCGGCTGCTGGGGTTGTGCCACAGGCGCTTGTGCTCGGCTGCGAGGCGGCTGACCCAGATCGGCAGCTGATGGCTGACGCAGACCGCCTCCTGCCCCTTGCCCGCTTCCCGGGCCCGGTCGATGACCTGCCGGACCCGGGCGACGACCTGCGCGTAGGGCTCGCCCCAGGACGGCGTCACCGGGTTCCAGAGGTACTTCCAGTTCAGCGGGTTCACCGCCAGGCTGGCCAGGCTGACGGATTTGCCCTCGAGCACGTTGCCCGACTCGATCAGCCGGTCGTCGGTGACGATCGGCAAGCCGAGCCGGCCGGCCACCGGCTGCGCCGTTTCCTGCGCCCGCTCGAGCGGGGAGGCGAAGAGCGCGGCGACCGGGCGGCCGTCGAAGTAGTCAGCGGCGGCAGCGGCCATCATCCGGCCAGCCGCCGACAGGTGATAGCCGGGCAGCCGCCCGTACAGCACGTGGTTCGGGTTATCCACTTCACCGTGCCGGAGCAGGTGAACAACGGTGATCTCAGCCATGGCGAGGACAGCCTACCGTTAGCCGTTCGCGCCGCGGTCAGCGCTCAGCGGCTCCGCGCGGGGCCGGCGCTCAGGCCGCTAGCGCCCGGGCGGCGGCGCGGGCGGCGGCGGGGACGGCGTCCGCCACCACCGACAGCGCCGCCTCATCGTGGGCGGCCGACACGAACCAGGCCTCGAAGGCGGACGGCGGCAGGTAGACCCCCCCGTTCAGCATCGCGTGGAAGAAAGCGGAGTAGGCCGCGGTCGACTGGTCCCGGGCGTCGGCGTAGTTCCGCACCGGCTCGGTCCGGCCGAGGAAGAAGGTGAACAGGCTGCCGCCAGTCGACAGGTAGTGCGGCACCCCTTCCTTCTCCAGGACCGCCGACACATGCGTCCGGAGCGACTGCGCGGCCGCGTCAACCGTGGCGTAGACCTGCGGCGTGCAAGCGCGCAGGGTGGCCAGGCCCGCCGCGGTCGCGAGGGGGTTACCCGACAGGGTCCCCGCCTGGTAAACCGGGCCCACCGGGGCGAGCCGGGCCATGACCTCCGCCCGGCCGCCGAACGCCGCGCACGGCAGCCCGCCGCCCATCACCTTGCCGAACGTCACCAGGTCACCGGGTACCCGGTCGACCCCGTACCAGCCTTCGGCGGTGACCCGGAAGCCGGTCAGCACCTCGTCCATGATCAGCAGCGCCCCAGAGGCGTCACACAGCGTCCGCAGGAGCTGGTTGAACCCGGGAGCGGGCGGCACCACCCCCATGTTGGCCGGGCAGGATTCGGTGATCACGCAGGCGATCTCGTCCCCGCGGGCGGCGAACAGCGCGGTCACCGCCTCAGCGTCGTTGTACGGGAGCACCACCGTGTCGGCGGCCGAGGCGCCGGTCACCCCGGGGGTGTCCGGCAGGCCGAGGGTAGCCACCCCCGATCCGGCCGCCACCAGCAGCGCGTCCACGTGCCCGTGGTAGCAGCCGGCGAACTTGACCACGATCGACCGGCCGGTGTAGCCGCGGGCGAGCCGGAGCGCCGACATCGTCGCCTCGGTTCCCGAGTTGACCAGCCTGACCTGCTCGACCGGCGCCCGCGCGATGAGCTCGCCCGCCAGGTCCACCTCACCCGGGGTGGCCGCACCGAACGAGGTCCCGCGGCCGAGGGCGTCCGCCACCGCGCTGGTGACAGCGGGGTGGGCGTGCCCGAGGATCATCGGCCCCCAGGAGCACACCAGGTCGACGTAGCGGTTCCCGTCCACGTCGTACAGGTAGGGCCCGGCCCCCCGGGCGATGAACCGGGGCTCGCCGCCGACCGGCCCGAACGCGCGCACCGGCGAGTTGACTCCGCCGGGGGTCACCGCGACGGCGCGAGCGAAGAGCTTGGCGCTGTGGGCGACGGAGGGGGCGTTCACGGTCAGCGAGTTGTCGGTCACGGGCTGGCTTCTTCCTCAAGGGCGTCGATCAGGTACCCGAGCAGGCGCAGGCCGTCCGGCAGCGGACGCCCGGCGGGCTCGCGGATCCAGCGTACGTCCTGCCCGGTGCCGTAGGCCGACGGCGGCGCGAGCACGTAGCTGTCCCGGCAGTGCCACCGCACCGGCTCGGCCGCGGTGGTCAGGTCGGGTGACGCGTCCAGGCCACACGACCACCACTCGTCCTCGTCGTCAGGGGCGCCCCGGGTGACGACGTAGAAATGCATCCGATCGGCCCCGTCGGCCGCGAGCGGGCCGGTCTCCACGCCGTCGGCCGACATCCGGGCCAGCGCGCTCGCGCCGGCCACGGCGGGCACATCGAGAACATCAAAAACCCGCCCGGTGACGAGGATCACATTCGCCTCCGGACGGGTTTCCCACCACTGCCCGATCACTGCTCTGTCCGTGGTCGCCTGCATTTGCCAGGTCGGCGAGTCCGGATGCCCAGCCGGGTCCGGGCACCCGACCCTGTCGCATGAGCACGCGCGCCCGGGGTCGGCCATCCCGATCCGGTCGACGCCCCGGAACGGACTGGCGCCCGGGCACACTGGCCAGCCGAGCGCGGCATAATCCAGTGCCGCCTGGCCGAGGGCCAGGGGCCGCCCCGCCGCCCGGCGGCGGCCCCTGCGCCGCATCATCGTCACCATCACGCCCGCCCCTCGTGGTCCACTGTCATCCCGCCGGGGATGGGGACGGCAAAGCATCCGCCAACCGGGTAGAGGGATTGCCGAAATGGTACCCCGGCGCGGACCGTCAGCAGGCGCGGACAGCCGTGACCCTTGCCACGGTCAGGGCTTGTATTTCCCGGCTGCCGCGGCGGTTGCCCCGGAGTGGGCCTCAGCCCAGCCAGCGGGCGACCTCGGTCGCCCAGTAGGTGAGGATGACGCTCGCGCCCGCCCGGCGGATCGACGTCAGGGTCTCCGCGATCGCCTTGTCCCGGTCCACCCATCCATTGGCCGCCGCCGCTTCGATCATCGCGAACTCACCACTGACCTGGTACGCCGCCACTGGGACGTGTACCACCTCGGCCACCCGGCGGATGACGTCAAGGTAGCTCAGGGCGGGCTTGACCATGACCATGTCGGCCCCCTCGGCCAGGTCAAGCTCGACCTCGCGGAGCGCTTCGAGCGCGTTGGCCGGGTCCTGCTGGTGCGTGGCCCGGTCACCGAACTTGGGCGCCCCCTCGGCTGCCTCACGGAACGGGCCGTAGAAGGCGGAGGCGTACTTGGCCGAGTAGGCGCAGATCGGGAGGCCGGCGTAGCCGGCCCCGTCCAGCGCCCTCCGGATGACCCCGACCTGGCCGTCCATCATGCCGCTGGGCGCGATCACGTGGGCGCCCGCGCGGGCCTGGGCGACGGCGGTGGACGCGTAACGTTCCAGCGTCGCGTCGTTGTCGACCGCTCCGGCCGGGGTGACGATGCCGCAGTGCCCGTGGTCGGTGTACTCGCACAGGCACAGGTCGGCCATCACCACCAGGTCATCGCCGACCTCGCCGCGGATATCGGCCAGGGCGACCTGGGAGATGCCGTCCGGGTCGTCGGCCGCGCTGCCGGCGCTGTCCTTGTCGGCCGGGACACCGAACACGATGATGCCGCCGACGCCCGCCTCGACCGCCTCGGCCGCCGCCTTGCGCAGGCTGTCCCGGGTGTGCTGGAACACACCCGGCATCGAGCTGATCGGCTGCGGGTCGGCCAGGCCCTCCTTGAGGAACACCGGCAGGACCAGCTCGGCCGGGCGCAGTGAGGTCTCCGCCACCATCGACCGAAGCGCCTTCGTCCCGCGCAGGCGGCGGGTCCTGACGTCGGGAAATCCAGCGCTCATGAGTCCTCCTCGCTGTCGCTCAGGTGTGCTAGCGGATGCGGCGGCGGCCGCCGCGACGGCGCTCGCTCGGCCGGCGCAACGGCTCGCCCGCGGCCAGGGCAGCGTCGCGCTGGGCCGCGCCGAATGCAGCCAGTGCATCCACCAGGGCGGTGACCGACGCCTTATCGGCCGACACGTCGACCCGCAGCCCGAACTCGGCCGCGGTCTTGGCCGTCTGCGGGCCGATCACGCCGATGACGGTGACCGCGTGCGGCTTGCCCGCGATGCCGACCAGGTTCCGCACCGTGGAGGACGAGGTGAACAGGACCGCGTCGAACCCGCCGCCCTTGATCGCCTCCCGGATCGGCGCGGGCGGCGGCGCCGCCCGGACCGTCCGGTAGGCGGTCACGTCCTCGGTCTCCCAGCCGAGCTCAGTCAGCCGGGCGAGCAGCGTCTCGGTCGCGATGTCGGCCCGCGGCAGCAGCACCCGGTTGATCGGGTCCAGGATGTCGTCGAACGGCGGCCACGAGTCAGCCAGGCCCTCAGCGGACTGCTGGCCCTCGGGCACCAGGTCGGGCCGGATGCCGAAGTCGAGCAGGGCGGTCGTGGTCGCGTCGCCGACCGCCGCCACCTTGACCCCCGCGAACGCGCGGGCGTCGAGACCGTACTCCTCGAGTTTCTCCCGCACCGCCTTGACCGCGTTCGTCGAGGTGAACGCCACCCACTGGTAGCGGCCGGTGACCAGGCCCTTGACCGCGCGCTCCATCTGCTGGGGGGTGCGGGGCGGCTCGACCGCGATAGTGGGCACCTCTTCCGGTACCGCGCCGTACTCGCGCAGCCGTTCCGACACCGCCGACGCCTGTTCGCGGGTCCGCGGCACCAGCACCCGCCAGCCGAACAGCGGCTTGGTCTCGTACCACGACATCCTGCTCTTGGCCGCGGCTGCCTCGCCGACCACCGCGACGGCGCCGCCGCGGGTCGTGGCGACGGTCACGCCGGCCGCCTTCAGGTCGGGCCCGATCCGGCCGAGGGAGGTAACGACCGTCTGCTGATCGGTGGTGGTGCCGTCCCAGGTGATCGCGAACGGGGTCGCCTCAGGCCAGCCGGCCGCGATGAGCATCTTGCCGAGGTCGGCGGGCGCAGTCTCGGCACCGAACACGACCAGCGTGCCGGGGCCGTAGCCGACCTGGCTGACCTCGTTGGCGTGAACGACCCGGAGCTCGCCCGCGCTGTCGGCCGGCAGGGCGATCCCGGCGTAGGCGGGGACACCGGTGGCGGCGGGCACCCCCGGCACGATCTCGTACCGGACCCCGGCCCGGGCGCATGCCTGGACCTCGGCCGCCGCCCCGGCCAGCAGCGGGTCGCCGGGGAAGAGGCGGACGGCGAACATCCCTGACTTGGCCGCCTGCACCAGCGCCTTGGCGGTGGCGGCAGCGTCACCGGGCTCGGCCACGGCGACGCCGGCCGGCAACAGCGGCCGGACCCGCTCAGCCAGCTCGGCCTCGGCCACCAGCAGGCCGGCCGCGCTCAGCAGCCGGGCACCGCGCATGGTCAGCAAACCGTCGTCGCCCGGGCCGGCCCCGACGAACGCGACCCAGCCATCGATTTCAGTCATGCGCATCATTCCCGTTGGTCTTGTCCGCCCGCATGAGGCCCGCGGCGCCCAGTGCCAGCATCCGCCCGGCCAGCTCGCGCCCGAGGCGGGCTGCATCAGCCGCAGCCGCCTCGCCCCGCTCGCGAATCACCATTCTGCTGCCCGCTACCCCGGAATCGGGTGTTCCAGTCACGAAACTCGCCTGCCGGGTGCCGAGCACAATGCCGTCCAAGTGCAAAACGCCTGCCGCCGCCGGGGTGGACGCGTAGGCGCCAACCGGGGCGCTGCACCCGGCCTCGAGCGCGGCCAGCAGGCTCCGCTCCGCCGTCACGGCGGCCCGCGTGGCCGGATGGTCGAGGGTCGCGAGCAGCGCCACGAGGGCGTCGTCAGCCGCCCGGCACTCAACCGCCAGGGCACCCTGGCCCGGGGCCGGGACCATGCCGTCGGGCTCGAAGATCTCGCTCACCAGGTCGGTGTGCCCGATCCGGGCCAGGCCGGCGTAGGCCAGCACCACCGCGTGGAGCTCACCGTCGCGGACCTTGGCCAGCCGGGTGTTCGCGTTGCCCCTGATCGGAACGCAGCTGACGTCGCTGCGCAGCAGGGCGATCTGGGCCGCCCGGCGGGCCGAGCCGGTGCCGATGCGCGCCCCCGGCGGCAGATCGGCCAGCTTGGCGCCGTCCCGCCCGACGAGGGCGTCGCGCGGGTCGTCGCGGAGCGGGATCGCCGCCAGCGCGATCCCCGGCGCGGCCCCGGTCGGCAGGTCCTTCAGTGAGTGCACGGCGAAGTCGACCTCGCCCCACAGCAGCGAATCGCGCAGCCCGCTGACGAAGACCCCGGTGCCCCCGATCTGGCTCATCTGCTGGTGGCTGACGTCGCCGAGCGTACTCACCCCGACGATCTCGACCCGGCGCCCAGTGCGCTCGGTCACCAGCCGGGCGACATCGCCGGACTGGGAGATGGCCATGGGACTCTTGCGGCTGCCTAGCCGTAGCGGCGCTTCGGCGTTCACGGGCTTTCCTCCTGCTGAACCCGCTTTATCTTGCCCTCTTCGCCGCGATCAGGCGAATCGGCCGGATCGGGGTACCCGGGGACGAGGAAGGCGGGAGAGTCGACTTCCGCGTGCGTCACCGCATCGACCGTGCGCGGGTCGAGGTCGAACAGGACCCGCAGCGCGGCCGCGTACTCGTGCCCGTCGGGCGAGGAGGCGAGCTCCTTGACCCGGACTGTCGGCGCGTGCAACAGCTTGTCTACCACTCGCCGCACGGTCTGGGCGGTCTCTTCCAGCGCATGGGTGCTGACCCCGTCGGCCGCCAGCCGCCCGGCCAGCCGGATGAGCTCGGCGTCGACCACCGTCGCGGCCTTCGCCCGGAGGGCCACCACCGTCGGCGTGACGCTGGCGGCGCGGGCGGCCGACCCGTAAGCAGCGAACTCCTCCTCGACGATCGCCCGGACCGCGGCGACGTCGGACGCGCCGATCTCCCCGCCGACACCGCGCAGCGCCTCCATGTCGAGCACCCGGACGCCGGCCAGCTCGTCCACGGCGGGGTCGATATCCCGTGGCATCGCCAGGTCGAGCAGCACCAGGTCGCGCGGGCGGCGCCGGCGGCCGAGCGCCGCGCTCACCATCGCCGCCGTGATCACGACCCCGGAGGCACCAGTGCAGGAGATGACCAGGTCGGCCTCCGCGACCGCGTCCGGCAGGTCCGCGAGGTCGGCGACGGCGCTGGCGGTAATGCCCGCCACCCCGGCCGCCAGCCGCTCGGCCGCCTCCCGGGTCCGGTTGGCGACGGTGACCCGGGCCGCACCCGCGCGGGCCGCGGTCGCGGTCGCCAGGCCGCTCATCGCACCTGCACCGACCACAAGCACGTGCCGGCCAGACAGAATTTCCCCCGGGGGCCGACCCCCCGGTGACCCCCCGAACGGGGGAGTCCCTCCCCCGTCCCCCCCTCGCCGGGCCACGCCCGGGCCGGCGCCTGCAGCGCCGAGAATCTCCCCCGGGGGCCGACCCCCCGGTGACCCCCCGAACGGGGGAGTCCCTCCCCCGTCCCCGGCGCCGAGCGCGTCAGCGGCAAGCCTGACGCCCACGCTGACCAGGCTCAGCCCGAGCCGGTCGATCCCGGTGTCGGAGCGCGCCCGCTTCCCGGTCCGCAGCGCCAGCCGGCCCAGGTCGCGCAGCGCCCGGCCGAGCGTCCCCTGGTCGTCGGCGGTTCTCAGCGCCGACCGCACCTGGCCCAGGATCTGGTCCTCGCCCACCACGACCGATTCGAGGCCGCTGGCCACGGCGAGCAAGTGCTGCGCGGCGCGGTCCTCGTAGTGCACGTAGAGGCTGCCGGTCAGCTCGTGCGCCGGAATGCCGGAGTGCCGCGACAGCAGCTCGCACACCCCCGCGACGCCACCGTGGAAGCGGTCGACCTCGGCGTACACCTCGACCCGGTTGCAGGTGGAGATGACGAAGGTCTCGGCGATGTCCGGCAGCCGCGCGATGTCGTGCAGCAGCTTGCCGAGCGTGTCACCGCTGACCGCAGCCCGTTCAAGCACCGCGACCGGAGCGGTCTTGTGGCTCAGGCCGACGACGAGGACGCTCACTCTTGCACCGCCTAGACTTCCGCTGCCTGCCCGCACCGCTCAGCGTTGCGCCGCTGCGCGTGGAAGGCGAGGATCTGCAGCTCAATAGATAGGTCGACCTTACGCACATCCACGCCGTCAGGCACAGTCAAGACCAGCGGCGCGAAGTTCAGGATGCTGGTGACGCCAGCCGACACCAGCCGGTCGCACATCATCTGGGCCGCGCCCGCGGGCACCGCGATCACGCCGATGGCGACCCCGTGCGCGGACACCACCGACTCTAGCTCGCTAAGGTGCTTGATCACCAAGCCCCCCAGTTCGCGGCCGACTAGCGCCGGGTCGGTATCGAGGACCCCCGCGATGCGGAACCCGCGGGTGAGGAACCCGCCGTAGTTCGCCAGGGCGCGCCCGAGGTTACCGGCGCCGATGATGATGACCGGCCAGCGCTGGGTCAGCCCGAGGGCGCGGGAGACCTGGTAGACCAGGTACTCGACGTCGTAGCCGACCCCCCTGATGCCGTACGAGCCGAGGTGGCTGAGGTCCTTGCGGAGCTTGGCCGAATTGACGCCGGCCACCCGGGCCAGCTCGTCGCTCGCGACCGTGGTCACCCCCCGGTCCGCCAGCGTGTACAGCGCGCGCAGGTAGACCGGCAGCCGGGCCACGGTGGCCTCGGGAATGCCTCCGGGGTCGGGCCGGTCCTGGCCGCCGCCGTGATCGGCTTCGGCATCGGACAGCTCAGCGGCACTGGACATGCGACGCTCCCGGGAACGGTTCGGCGCGGTGGCGGGCCGGGCCAGGCGCGGCCCGCGTCGGTTGAAGCACCGCGCCCGCGGGCGCAGCACCCCTCCACCATACGTCGTTTGTGAATACGTGCACAAAGTCTGGCCGGCCGGCCTGGCCCGGCCGGGCAGCGCGGTCTAGCCGAGGGCCCGGCGCAGCCGGTCCTCGGAGACCCGCCAGAAGTCGTGGTGCTCGCCGTCGACCAGCGTGACCGGAATCTTGTCCCAGTACTCGCGCAGCTCCGCCTCCGACTGGGTGATGTCATGCTCTTCCCAGGCGACCCCCAGGTCGCCCGCGACCCGGCTGATGACCGTCCGCGCGTCATCGCACAGATGGCACCCGGGGCGGGACAGCAGCGTGATCCGCGGCTCCGGCATGGCTAACCGCTGATCCGGTGAGCGCGGGTCGCGTTCGGTCGCCCGGGACGACGCCCGGCCCCCGGCCGCGCGGCGGCCGGCCTGATCCGGCTTGCGCCCCGGGTCCAGCGCGGGCGACGGGCCGCTGGTGAGTTCGCGGTAGCGCGGGGTGTACTGCGCGCCGTAGACGCGGGCCCCGGTGTCGGGATACCCGCCGACCGCCGCGTACCCCTGCCCGGCGTCGTCGGGGTCACCGCCGCCCGCTGCGCCTGAGTAACCGCTGCGGTTCGCGTACCCGCCGTCACCCCGGTAACCGCTGCCGCCCGCGTGGCCATTGGCCTCGGGGTAATCATTGCTGCCCCGGTAGCCGTTGCCGCCCGGGTAGCCATTGGTACCGCGGTAACTATTGCCGCCAGAGTAGCCATTGGCGCCTTGGTCACCGTTGTCACTGGAGTAGCCATTAGAACCCGGATAGCCGTTGGCTCCCTGGTAACTCCCGCCATTTGCGTAGCGGGCCGCCGGCGAGTAGGCCGTAGCCGCACCGTACTGGCCGTTGTCGCCGCCGTAGCCGCCATTGGCGGAGTTATCGTAGGCGGCAATCGACGGGTAGTCCTCCCGCCCGGTGGCCGCGTGCTGCCGGTTCCCGGCCGGGAACCGGTCCCGGGCCGGGGTGAAGCTGGCGGCCGGCTGCTGAGCCGGAGCGTCAGGGAACGAGCCGCGCTGCGGCGGCCCGGGAGCCGGTGCGGCCGGGCGGCTGACGGTCGGGGGCTCGCTGCCAGAGTACTGGCTCCCCGGGTACTGGGCTCCGGCCTGCGCCGTTGGCGAGAACTGGGGCCCCTGGGACTGGACGGGCGCAAACTGCGGGGCCCGGTGCGAGCCCGGCTCCCCGGAGCGTGCCCCGGCCGCGGCAGCGGGACGGCGGTACCCGTCGGCCGGGGCCGCGGCCGCGTCGGGGGCTCCGCCGAGGGCCGCCACCTTCGCGTACTTCAGGCGCAAGTCAATGACGTTAGTGGCGAGCACGCACGAGGCCCGGTCGGCGGCAAACTGCCGGATATGGGGCTGGCGCTCGTGGTTAAGGAAGGCGGCCCGGTCTCGGTAAATTTCGTACATAATTCGCTGCAGCGGCGCCTTGGGCACCACGTGAATGACATAGACGAGCGTGTCCGGCTCGGCCATTCTCACTCCTTCGGCCGCCCGCTCCGCCAGCACGTCGAATTCCTTGACCTTATCTTCGTGCAGCGTGTAAATCGAAAGGCGGCCAACCGGCCGGGGCGTGCCCGCGGCACCGTCGCCATCGGCGTCGTCACCCCCGGCCGGGGTGAATTCGGGCAGCTGCTGGGCGCCGCCCGCCCGGTCATTAACGTAACCGGCCGCATCGTAGCCGGAGTCGTGCCCGTAACCGCCGTGCCCGTAGCCCGGCTGACCGTAGTCAGTGGTGCGGCCGCGGGCGGGCTCGAACACTGACGGCTCGCGCCGCTCGGGGGCGGGTCCACTGCGACCGAAGCCGGAGGCCGGCGGGTAACCCGGATCGGGGCTGCCGCCGTACCCGCCCGCCCGGTTGCCGGTGTAACCAGCAGCGGGCCGGCCGCCGCGGTAGCCACCAGCCTGGTCGTCGCCGTAGCCGCCAGCCCAGCCGCCGTTGCCGCCCCGGCCAACCTCGAAGGACGGGAAGGAGGGAGCGGTGTACGCCTTGCCTCCCGGCCCGGCGTCGGGCGCGGCCTGCCGGCTCGCGTCGTCAGGCTGGCCACCGTCGCGGTTGCCCCAGTCGTCGACACTGCTGTCCGCCCACGGGTCGCGCCGGTCGTCCTGCGCGTCCCGGGGAGCGCCGTCCGAGGGGTCGTCACGTCGCCGTCTGCCACTCATATCCGCTCCGATTCTCGGTACAGGGGCTTCCCGCGCCTACCATTGTCGGTCAAGCTGACCACCGGACGGACGTGTTAGCGCAAAGACTGCCGGCCGGCCGCCACGGGCGAGCCAGGTGGCGGGCCGGCAGGAAGGCCGACGGGGCGAGGCCTGCGCGCGGGCCAAGGCGCGGCGGCCGCGGGCGCGCCCGGGGACGCGCCCGCGCGGCTCGCGGCCCCTGCTACTTCTTGTTCCTGCGCTGGATACGCGTCTTCTTGAGCAGCTTGCGGTGCTTCTTCTTGGCCATCCGCTTGCGGCGCTTCTTGATGACTGAGCCCATAAGGCGACCATCCCTTCGGCACAACGGCCACGGGCACGCCATCGCTCACCGGCAGGGGAGGCTGGGCACACGCCCGAGTTCGAGAGAACCGTGAACGCCAACCGCCCACGCAGTCAACCAGACTACCCGCTGCCGCGTCCGGTTGTTACCGAACCCTTCGCCCGCAGCGGCCCTGGCGGCCGGTCCCGGGGGGCGCCCTCGGGCGGACACGACACCCCCACCGGTGTCATGCCGCCGGAGTGTTGCGAGGAGCGGCCGCCGACCCTGAGCGGCCGCCCCCGCGGAGGAAGCAGGCGTAACGCAAGACCCCGGCGCTGCGGGAGGTTCCGGTCACCCGCCCGCAGCAGCCAGTGCCTGCGCGTTAGACGGTACCGACAAAGGCGGCCCGGAGGTACTGGTTGACCGCTTGCTCGGGGACCCGGAAGGAACGACCGACCCGTATGGCTTCCAGCTCGCCGGAGTGGACCAGACGATAGACGGTCATCTTGGATACCCGCATGATCGTGGCCACTTCGGCAACGGTTAGGAATCTAACGTCACTAAGGGGAGTTTCGCTTGCCATCATTGCCCTCTTCCGCGCGAAGCCGAGCACGCCTGACCGGATTCAGCGCACCAGTCACGTACGTATCCCAGGGTAAGTCTCGTACGGAAAAGAGCAACCCCCCCGAATAGCCTCATTGTTCTTACTCGTGAGCCGCGTGCAGACGCGCACACCTTCCGGCCCGCGCGCGATTCTTCGAAAAGAAGATAAAGGAGCACGTCAAGGGGCACTTATGTGATCACAGAACGCGACTGGCGGGAACTACTACGGCTGGTCGGGGGGCGGCAAAATTTCACATCACCGGGAGGCCATGGGACGGGAAAACGGCGCCCCGGGTGCGCAGGATGGCGCGGTCGACCGGATCCTCGGGATCCAGTCCGTCATCAAATCGCGCAAAACGGGGCAAGGTGCCGTCGGTCATCGTCAGCGGGGCGGACTCGCCCGTCAGCGACTGCGCCAGCTCCCGCCAAGGCGGCGGCGTTTCAGTCTCCGGGTCGAGCGGGGCCCCGGCCGCCACCGCCAGCAGGTGGGTCCATGTCCGCGGGACCACCTGGACGAGCGCGTAGCCGCCACCACCGGTCGCCAGCCAGCGCCCCTCGCACACCTCGTGCGCGAGCTCGTGCAGCACCAGTTGCGCCTGCCGCTGGCCGTCAACGCTCAGCTCCAGGTGCGCGAGCGGGTCGAGCCGGTGGCTGTCGCATCCGTGCTGGGTCACCAGGACGGCCGGCTCGAACTCACGGACCAGTGGCAGCGCGACCGCGTCGAGGGCGCGCAGCCAGCCCCGGTCGGTGGTGCCGGGCGGGAGGGCGACGTTGACCGCGTAGCCGTCGCCCGCCCCGGACCCGGTCTCACCGGGTAGCCCGGTCCCGGGGAACAACGTCGCCGGGTGCTGGTGGAGGCTGATCGTCAGGACCCGCGGATCGTCGTAGAACGCCGCCTGGACGCCGTCTCCATGGTGCACGTCGAGGTCGACGTAGGCCACCCGTTCGGCTCCGGCCGCCAGCAGCCGGCTGATCGCGACGGCCAGGTCGTTGTAGACGCAGAAGCCGCTGGCGGCGGCGCGCATCGCGTGGTGGTGCCCGCCCGCCACGTTGACGGCGTGGGTGGCGGCTCCTGACCAGACCGCCTCCGCGGCCGCCGTGGTGGCGCCCGCCACCAGGGCCGCCGCCTCGTGCATACCGGCGAAGACGGGGTCGTCCTCGGTGCCGAGCCCGAACCGGGCGTCGGCCACGAGCTCGTGCCCGGCCCGCCGGACCGCCTCGATGTACGCGGCGTCGTGCACCGTCTCCAGCTCGGCGTCGGTCGCGGGCGCGGCCGGGATCATCGTCACCCCGGGGCCGTCCAGCACTCCCAGCTCGCGGGCGAGGGCCATGGTGAGCCGCCACCGCACCGGGTCGAACGGGTGCCCGGGCCCGAAGTCATACCGGGTCAGCCCGTCATCCCACACCACCGCAGTCTTTCCGCTCACGCGCACCTCCAGTGACGGGCCAGTTACAGTTTAAGCGCCGCCGAGCTCGCGTCCGCGGTCGCGGGCCGCCTCGATCGCGGCCAGCAGCGCCGCCCGCACCCCGTGCTTCTCCAGTTCGCGGACGGCGGCGATGGTGGTGCCCGCGGGCGATGTCACCGCGTCGCGGAGGATGACCGGGTGCTCGCCGGAGTCGCGCAGCATGGTCGCGGCGCCGTAGACGGTCTGGGTGACCATCTCCAGCGCTGTCCGGCGCGGCATGCCGAGCAGGATGCCCGCGTCCACCATGGCCTCGACCAGGTAGAACACGTAGGCCGGGCCGGAGCCGGACAGGGCCGTGGCCGCGTCCTGCTGGTACTCGGGGATGCGGATGACCTTGCCCAGCGGGGTGAGCAGCTCTTCCGCCTGGCGCAGGTGATCCTCGCCTGCGTAGGAGCCGGCCGAGATGACCGACATCGCCTCGTCGACCAGGGCCGGCGTGTTCGTCATGACCCGCACCACCGGCACCTCGGCCGGGAACCGCTGCTCGATGAACGACGTGGTGATGCCGGCGGCGATCGAGATCACCAGCTGCGCGGGGGTGACCAGCTCCGCCATCTCGTCCAGCATCCGCCCCATGTCCTGCGGCTTCACCGCGATCACGAGGGTGTCTGCCTGCTTGGCCGCCTCGGCCACGGTCAGCACCGGGACCCCGTGGAGCGCGCGCAGCTCCTGCGCCCGGGCCGGGCGGCGCACCACGGCGGCCACCTCGTCCGCGGGCCGTCCCGCCCGCAGCAGCCCCGACATCAGGGCCTCGCCCATCTTCCCGGCCCCCAGGATCGCGATCATGACCGCGAGCCCAGCGAGCGGAGGAAGAGCGCCAGGTTCGACGGCCGCTCGGCCAGCCGCCGGACCAGGTACGGGTACCAGTCGCCGCCGTAGGGCACGTAGACCCGGACCTTCGCCCCGTCGGCCGCCAGCCGGCGTTGTTCATCCGGGCGGACACCGTACAGCATCTGGTACTCGAAGCTGCCCGGCTCGCGGGCGAGGCCGAGCGACGTGGTGATGGCGATCAGCCGGGGGTCATGGGTCGCGGCCATCGGGTAGCCGGGTCCCGACATCAGGATGCGCAGGCAGCGCGCGTACGACTTGTCGACGTCGTGCCTGGTGTCGAACGCCTCGCTGACCGGCTCGGCGTAGGCGCCCTTGCACAGCCGGACCCGGACCCCGGGTGCGGCCAGCGCGCGCACGTCGGCCTCGGTCCGGCGCAGGCCAGCCTGGAGCACGCTGCCGACTCCGGGGAACCGGTCGCGCAGCCCGGTCGCGACCCGCAGCGTCGCGTCCGTGGTGCGGTGGCCTTCAGCGTCGACCGTCAGCGTCGTGCCCGCGTCCCTGGCCGCCACCGCGATCCGCTCCAGGTGCTCGGTCGCGATCCTCATCCCGATCGCGTTCGGCCCGGTACCGTCTTCGCTGCCGAGCAGCAGGCCGACCGCCGTCGGCTTGACCGACACCTCGACCGCCCCGGCCTCGGTCAGCCCCTCGGCCGCCAGCTTGCCCAGCAGATGCACGTACTGCGCGGCAGTCGCCGCCGCCCGTTGCGGGTCGCTGGTGTCCTCACCCAGGTAGTCGAGCGTCACCAGCAGGCCCTCGGAACGCAGGGCGCGGGCCACCGCGACCGCGTCCTCGCTCGATTCGCCCGCCACGTAGCGGTCCACGATCGCCCGGGTCGCCGCTGTCCCGGTGACCGCTCCCTTCACGCGTTCGCTGGCTGCAGCCGCCAGCAGTGCCCTGCGCAGCACCTGTCCGGTCCCTCCCGACTCCCTCGTCGGCACCATGGCGGTGTCCGTCGTCGCCTCAATCCCTATCAGGCCCGTCCGGCGCGCAAGTCGGCCGGTACTCCCATGACGGCCAGGTCCGGCCCGTCCTCGCCTCGCCAGCCCAATCGGCCTGGCGCTGACCGGGCCACCCGCCGACAGCGGGGGGTACGGGGGGTCGTCCCCCCGGGAGATCACAGCATCCGGCGCCCGGCCGGGGGCGGCGGCACGCTGTCGCGCCGCAGCGTGACCGTGACGTTGGCGCCCGCGTCGGGTGAGACGACGATCTCCTGGGCGGCCGCCACCCCGTCGGCCAGCAGCGGAGCGTCCGGCGGGGCCGACCGCTTGACCAGTCCGAGACCGATCGGCCCGAGCTCGAAGTGGCGGGCGGCGGACCCGACGGTGCCGACCTGGGCGCCGTCGGCCAGCGTGAGCGGCGCCCCGTGGGACGGCAGCCGGTCGGCCGAGCCGTCCAGGTGCAGGAACACGAGCCGCCGGGGCGGGTGCCCGAGGTTGTGGATGCGGGCGACCGTCTCCTGCCCCCGGTAGCAGCCCTTGCTGAGGTGGACGGCGGGCTCGATGAGGCCGACCTCGTGCGGCAGGGTCTTGTGGTCGGTGTCGAGCCCGGGCCGGGGGACACGGGCCGCGATCCGCGCTGCCTCGAAGGCCCACATGCCCGCCACCGGGTAGGCCCGCGCCAGCCGTCCGGCCGCCTCCGGGGAGACGATCAGGTCGATCCCGAACGGGTTCTGCATGACCGCGGCCGGCCCGATGTCAGCGGGCAGCCCGGCGAGGGCGGGGTCCGCGGCCCCCGTTCGGTCGATGACGCCTCCCTCGGCCGGGAGCGGGCCCGCCAGCGTCTGCACCACCAGGCCCCCGGACATGTCCTCGACCTCCACCCGGAGCATGAAGCGCATCGAGTCGAGGTAGTCGGTCAGTGCCTTGGCCGTCTGCGGCTCGACGTGGATCCAGGTGGCGGTGCCGTCGTCGGTCAGCGTCAGGTGATGCTCGAGGTGGCCCTGCGGGGACAGGATCAGCGCCTGCTCGGTGCGGCCGGGAGCCAGCCGCTCCAGGTGCTGGCTGGTGAGGCTGTGCAGCCAGGACAGCCGGTCCGGGCCGGACACCCGGACCACGCCGCGGTTGGAGCGGTCGACCAGGACCGGCCCCTCGGTCATCGCGCGCTGCTCGCGCACCGGGTCGCCGTAGTGGGCGGCGACGCCCTCGTCGGGCCACTCGGCCTCGACCGCGCCGTTGATGTCAAGCACTGTGCTCTACTCCTACAGTCATGGCAGCGCCCGAACACGGTCAGGTGGGAGACGTTGGTCTCGAACCCGTGCTGCTGGTCGAGCGCCTTGGTGAGCGGCGCGATCTCGTCCCGGCTGGCCTCGTCGATCTTCCCGCAGATCTGGCAGACCAGGTGCACGTGGCCGGCGTCGCTGGCCAGGTGGTAGGTGGGCGCGCCGTGGTGGAGGTGGGTGTGGGTGACCAGGCCGAGGCTGTCGAGCAGCTCCAGCGTCCGGTAGATCGTGGAGATGTTGACGCCCTTCGCGGTCTGCTGCACGCTGGCCGCGATCTCCTCCGGGGTGCGCGTGACTGAGCCGGGCGACCGCCTCGAGCACGAGCTGGCGCTGCGGCGTCACCCGGTAGCCACGGGACCGCAGCTCCTCATCCCAGCTGCGGTCACGCTGCGGCCCTTGGTCCATGCCCCGAGTCTAGTTCGGCCGCGATGCATCCCGCCCGCCTGCTGGTCGGCCACGCCCGGAGACCTGTCCGCCGCGCCCGTCCCGGTGTGAGCGGTCGCGCAGAAAATTACTCTTGCGTCGGCCGCGCAGCCTCACGTAGCGTCTGAGGTACGCGGAAAGGAGGTGGTCCTAAGTTGCATACTTATCGGGACTTGCGAGGTGGCTGCCAGCTAGCCGCCGTCCCCGCTGTGTGGGTCCGCGTAGCGGATCCCGGCCCTGATGGGCGGCGGCGGGCTACTACCAGGCATTCACCGGACCTCCGGGCTGACCGGCCTTGTCCAGCCGGTCCCGCGTTCTCGGACGCGGAGTCGCCCGGGGGTTCTTTTAATTTCCGGTCGATTCCGCTCACTCGATCCAGTCCCACTGCAGGACCGCCCACAGGTGCGGGGTCAGCGGCTGGCCCATCGCCGCCATGTCGAAGGCGTAGGCCAGGTCCTTCTCGCCCTCGCGGGTCTGGCTCGGCACCAGGCCGTAGAGCCGCTTGCCGGCCGTGTACGGCTTGGCCGTCGCGGTGCGGGCGACCGCGTCGGTGACCAGCTCGATGCTGGTCAGGCTGCGGAACTCGCCCGCGTAGATCTCGGTGATCCCGGTCGGGTGGGTGAGCAGCACCTCGACCTTGCCGTCGGGCTGCGGGCCGCCAGAAGCCGGCCTCCACCGCGAGCGGCTCGAGCCGGACCAGCTCGCCGCCGGTGTCGCGCGTGAGCTCGCCGTCCTCGTCGGTCGCGAGGCGCCAGGTGCGGCTGGTGTAGATGAGGTATGGCTTGCCGATGTGACTGAACGTGACTTCCTGGAAGAAGTCGAACGGCTCGATCGTCGGGTAGTCGCCCTTGCCGGTGCCCCTCCAGCGGCCCAGCAGGAAGCTCAGCGGCGCGATGGCCGGGTGCTCCGCGGGCAGCTCGACCGGCGTGACGTCCTGTTCCGGCGGGTCCTGCTCCGGCGCACCCCCGGCTGGCGGCCCCTGCTCGGCGCGCCCTGGGCCGGGGCCTGGTCGTCATCCGCCATGCGGGCCTCCCCGGATCACCTTGACCGCCGTGTAGCCGGCCGCGACGGCGACAACGAGCGTAGGCGAGGATGATGATCGCCACGCTCAGCATCCCGTGCATGCCTCGCAAGCCTAGTGCATCTGCCCGCCGAGGGCCGGTTTGCGCCCGACGGCACGCCGGCCGGGCTACAGTGCTCTGTGTGGCGCGCAACCTGGTGATCAAGGTCACCGCGGGCAAGGACGAACCGGAACGGTGCAACCAGGCCTTCACCGTGGCCTCGACCGCGGTCGCCAGCGGCGTGGCGGTGTCGCTCTGGCTGACCGGGGAGGCGGCCTGGTTCGCGCTGCCGGGCCGGGCCGACGACTTCTCCCTGCCGCACGCGGCGCCGCTGGCCGACCTGCTCGCGGCGGTGCTGGCGCTGGGCACGGTGACCGTCTGCAGCCAGTGCGCCGCCCGCCGGGACATCACGCCCAGCCGACGTGATCAGCGGGGTCCGGATCGCGGGCTCGGCCACCTTCGTCTCCGAGGTCGTCGCCGGACGACGCCCAGGCGCTGGTGTACTGACCGACGCGCTACCTCTGGGCCAGGGCGGCCGCGCTGAGGCGCTCCTCGCGCAGGCGGACCGCCAGCTCCTCGGCCTGCGGCGGCATCGGCGGGAGCGGCCCGGCCGCCCAGTAGAGCAGCAGGTCGGCCAGGGCCGGGTTACGCACCAGGGCCGGGCCGTGCAGGTAGGTGCCGAGCACGCGGCCCTGGTAGGCGCCCTCGGTGCCGTCGCCGTTGCCGGTGCCGAGCGTGGTGCGGGCCAGCGGCCGGGCGCCGGGGCCGAGCCGGGTGACGCCCTGGTGGTTCTCGAAGCCGGTCAGCTGGCCGACGTTCAGCGCGCGGGTCGACGTCGGCGACGATCTCGCCGACCGCGCGGCGCTCGCCCGCGGCCGCTGCGGATGTCGAGCAGGCCGAGGCCCGGACCGTGCGCGTCGTCGGCGCCGCCGAACTCGGTGCCGAGCATCTGGTAGCCCGCGCAGACCGCGAACACCACCGCGCCGCTGCGCGGCCGCCTCGTGCAGGCCGCCGTCGGCGAGCAGCCGCCGGTCGGCCAGCGTCTGCGGCAGGTCCTCGCCGCCGCCCATCAGGTAGATGTCGCCGTCGCGCGGCACCGGCTGGTCGGAGTTCACCTCGACGACCTCGACCGTGCAGCCCGCGCAGCCGGGCCCGCCGCTCCAGCACCAGCGCGTTGCCGCGGTCGCCGTAGGTGCTGAGCAGGTCCGGGTAGACCCAGACCAGGCGCAGCGGCCGCACCGGGCTCGCCGGCCGGATCCACTGGCCCGCGGTTCGTCGTCACTGCACCCTCCCGAGGGCAACGCGGTAGTGCTGGAACGCGGTGTAGTTGGCCAGCACCTCCAGGTTCGGCGCGACCGTCGGGCCGCGTCGACCGCCTCGTCGATGTCGTCCACGAGCGGAACGCCACCTCGTCGGCCTCCAGCCGGACCGCCAGGTCGAGCCTGCGCTCGCCGCCGACCAGCACGGCCCGGCCGCGCAGCCGGCGGAAGTCCACGTCCCACAGCCAGGAGGTGTCCCGGCCGTCTGGTCCCTGCGCGTTGACCGAGAGCAGCACCGGCGCGGGCGGCGGGGCGATCACGTCGAGCGCCTCGAGCCAGCCGGCCGGGTTCTTGGCCAGCAGCAGCCTGATGTCGCAGCCGCGCCGGGTGACCTGCGTGTACCGGCCCGCCACGGAGGTGACCGAGCGCAGCTCGCGCAGCGCCGCGGCGAAGTGCACGCCGAAGGCGTCCGCCACCGCCAGCGCGATGACCGCGTTGGACCGGTTGGCCCGGCCCGGCAGCGCCAGGTCCAGCGGGGTGGCCCGCCCGCTGGGGTCGATGACCTCGCCGTCGTGCAGCAGCCAGCTCACCGGCGGACGCCGCAGGCCGCACTCCTTGCAGGTCCAGTCGTCGCCGTCGCGCAGCAGGTGGGCGCCGCAGTTGGGGCAGCACCAGGAGTCCTCGCGCCACCGCTGGCCGGCCGCCACCCAGGTGACCTGCCGGGCCGAGCCGGCGGCCCAGGCGACCAGCGGGTCGTCGGCGTTGGCGACCACCCGGCAGTCCGGCGCGGCCGCGAGCGCCTCCCGCCAGTGGCGGGCGAGCAGCCAGATCTCGGCCGCCCGGTCCATCTGGTCGCGGCTGAGGTTGAGCAGCACGACTACCCGCGGCCGGGTCGCCTTGACCATCGCCGGGATGTACTTCTCGTCGGTTTCGAGGACGGCGACGGGGGCGTCCGGCGCGTGGGTGAGGGCCGAGGTGAGGCCGGCCTCCATGTTGGCGCCGTAGATGTTGGACGCGATCTGGCGGCCGAGCGGCGCCAGCGCGGCGGTGATCAGCTTGGTCGTGGTGGTCTTGCCGTTGGTGCCGGTGACCAGGACGACCTGGCGCCCGGCGGCCAGCCGGGACAGCAGGTCGGGCGCCAGCCGCAGGCTGATGACGCCGCCGATGACCGAGCCGTCCCCCTTGCCCGGCCAGGCGGGAGACGGTGGCCGCGGCGCCGCCGACCGTGGTCGCGACCCGGGCCCGCAGCGGCAGCCTGGCGCGGCGGTGGTGGGGGTTGTGATCGTCCATCGTTGGCCGATGTTATCCGCTCGGACCCGGCCCCCGGGCCGGGTCCGGCCCCCTGCCGGTGACGGGCCGGTTAACGATCAGCCCGTCCGCCGTCTGCTCAGCCGGGTGCCCGGCGGGCAGTGTCCCCGCAGGCGGTGCCCCCGCGGGGTCGAGCGGCACCAGGGTGGTGACCGAGAGGGCGCCGATCGCCGGGTTGGCGTCGGCCAGCAGCACCCGCCGGCCCGGCCCGGCCCCGTAGCTGACGATCATCGCGGTGACCGGCAGCCGCTGCAGCTCGGACGGCTCCACCAGCAGCTCCCGCGACCGCTGGAGGGACCGGGCGAGCGAGGTGCTGTCACCAGTCGCCCGTGAGGTCGACTCGCCCCAGGCCGTGCTGGTGCTGATCCCGGTGGTGAGCGAGGCCGACGTGGTCGTCCCGGACGAGGTGCCGGCCTGGGCCGACCGCGACTCGCCGCCGGGCAGTGGCGCCGCGCCGCCGGCCGGTCCGCTGTGGCCAGTGCCGGCCGACCGCGACTCGCTGTCCGCGACTGACCCCGCGGCCGACCACGAGCCGCCGACGGTGCTGGTGTAGGAGGCGCCCGCGGTGTCGGTCACCGACGCCCCGATGGTCTCGGTGAGCTGGGACAGGACGAACCGGTGGTCACTGCCGAGCTGCTCGCTGGCCGCCTCTTGCGTCCTCGCCGTTGCCAAGGCGCATGAAGCCGACGGCCGCGTTGCCGCGGCCGATCCGCTGCCGGACGTGCGGCGGCATCGACCGGTAGGCGAGCACCAGGCCGGCCGGCTGGCCTCGCAGGCGTCGGTCAGCCGGTCGAGCACGTCACCGCGGAGCCGCTCGGCGCCGAGGAGGAACACCGTGTGGCGCCACGACGGCGGCCCCGGGGCGGCCGGGACCTGCCCGATGACCCGGGTCAGGGCGGTGACGACGAAGCTGCCGAGGGCGGTGGCCGACTGCGCGCTGGCCCGCCCGTCGACCGCGACCACCCGCAGCCGCCCGCGCGGCACCCGGACCGGTTCGCGGCCCAGGCTTTCCAGCGCGCGCAGCTGGGCTTCCAGCCCGAGCGCGCGCTCGAGCACGACCCGGTCGGCCGCCCGCTGGCCGAACAGTTCGCTGAGGGCGCCCGCCTCGCGCGCGGTCAGCAACCCGGCCTCGAGGTCCGCCTGCGGGTCACCGACCTGGGCGAGCACCCGCAGCCCGGCGGCGACCCGGGCGACCGGGATCCCGGCGCCCGCCCCGTCGCCCCGGCCGAGCACGCCGATGACCCGGTCGAGGATGGCGGTGTCGACGGCGAGGTCGCGGGCCGCCGGGCGTTCCTCGGCCGCGCTGGCCGCCAGCGCGAGCACGTCGGCCAGCGCGCCGGGCGGCAGCGCCGCCGCCAGGTCGAGCCGGGGCAGGTCCTGCGGCAGCACCCAGACGGCGGGCGGGGAGCCGGCGGCGGCCGCGCTGAGCCGGGCCAGGTCGGCCCCGACCGCGCCGCCGGACAGGTCCACCACCGTCACCTCGCCCCCGGCGGACAGGTGATACGCCCCGGCCATGGTCAGCAGGGCGGACCAGCCCGCCAGCGTCCCGCCGGCCACGTCCACCCGGTCCAGGCCGGCCGGGACCGGCACCGCGTGCCAGCGTTTCTGGCTGGTGAAGGCGGTCTGCCGCCGCCGCCACGTCGGCCGCCTGCCGGGTGTGCTCGGCCTGCAGCCGGGCCTGCCGGCGCGGCCGGCGTCGGCGCGGAAGGCCCCGATCCGGCGGCGCTCGGCCTCGATCCGGGCCCGCAGGGCGCGCTCGCCCCGCCAGACCCGGGCGCCGCTCAGCCCGGCCGCCGCCACGCAGGCGACCGCGGCCAGGGCAGCGGCCGGGCCGGGGATCAGGCCGGCCGCGGCGCCGGCGGCCAGCGCCAGCGCCAGTGCGGTCGGCGGCGACCACAGCGGCCCTGGCCGGCCGGGCGATCCGCCGTTCCTCGCGCCGCTGGGCGGCCAGCCAGCCGGCCGACAGCCGGGCGGGCGGGCGCGGGTCCGGCGGGTCTGGCGGCGGTCCCGGATCAGGCTGCGCCGTGGCGTACTGCCAGCCCAGGTAGAGCGGTGTCATGGCGCCAGGGCCGGCTGAGCGGCAGGCTCACGGGCAGGTCCCGGCGCGGCGGGCGGGACTGGCGCACCGGGCGGGACTGGCGCTGCGGGCACCGGGGGGACCGGCCGGGGCAGCCGCGCGGGGATCAGCCGCCCGGCGGCGATCAGCCGGGGCCGCGGCAGGCTGACCGCGAGCACGAATTCCCCGGGGCCGAGGGCCATGAGGGCCGGCGCCGGGACGGCCGGGCTGGGCACGAGACCGGAGCCGGCGTCGACAGCCGGCCCGCCGTCCCCCGGCGGAGGTCCGGGGGTGAGCGCCGCCTCCGTCCCGGCGGGCGGCGGGAGCAGGCGCGCACCCGTGTCGACCGGCCAGCACCGCCGCCAGCTCCGGGTCGGCGACCGGCCCGATGAGCAGCGTGCCGGCCACGCCCGCCAGCTCCGCCGCCGTCGCGGGCGAAGTCGTGCCCATCAGCACCGGCAATCCGGCGGCGGCGCCGTCGCGGATGAGGGCGGTCAGGGCCGGGCCGTCCAGCCGCTCGGCCCGGGGCACCCAGACCAGCGCATCGCCGTCCACCCCGATCCGCCGCAGGTCCTGGGCGAGCGCGCGGAGGGCGGCGCAGGACGCGGCCGCGAGTTCGGCCGAGCCGGCCGGCAGCAGCAGCGCCAGCCGCTCGCTCACCGCGCGGCTCAGCACGATGCCGGGGGGCGCTCCCGCGAGCCGGGGGGCGCCCCCGGCTTGCCCGCCCTGCCCCCACAACTGGCTCGCGCCAACGGCCGGGCTCAGCCCGGCGAGGTCCCCGGGCCGCCCTGG
Organism: uncultured Actinomycetota bacterium; assembly: GCA_963795335.1. GTDB lineage: Bacteria > Actinomycetota > Actinomycetes > Streptosporangiales > Streptosporangiaceae > Trebonia. The sequence continues at coordinate 61,666 of CAWCHI010000015.1, read as the reverse complement.
GCGCGGGCCGGCCGGGTCCGCGGCCGGGCGCCCGCCGGAGGGCGGATCGGCGCCGTCTGCGGTCAGCAGCGGCGCCCCGGTGGCATGGCAGGCGGCGGCCAGGGCCGCGCGCGAGGCCGGGCGAATGCCCGTCGTCGAGCACGATGACCGGCTTGCGGCGGCGCAGCGCGGCGTGCACCAGCTGGAGGCAGGCGAGCGTCACGTCCTGCTCGTCGGCCCCGCCACCAGCACGCCGCGGTTCAGCTCCGCCCAGCGCAGCTCGGCGACGGCGCCGGTGGCGGGCACGACGCCGAGGGCGCACGCCGTCCCTGGTGAGCACGGCGCCGGCCCGGATGGCGCGGGCGGCGAGGGCGGCGCGCAGCGCCGCGACCAGGCCCGGGCCGCGGCGGCGGAAGCGCCCACTCGTCGGTGTGCAGCCAGCCAAGCCAGCCGGCGAGGCCGGCCTCGGCCGCGGCGAGCGGCAGCGCGACGCGGGAACTGCCGCGGCAGCCAGCCGCCGATCCCGGCGAAGCGGCCGCGGCGCGGGTGCCCGGCCGGCGAGGCGGCGGCCCGGCCAGATGCCCCAGGACGCGCGGACGGCCCGGCGGCGAAGCCCGCCAGCGCCTCGCGCGGCCCGGCCGCGAGCATCCAGGCCAGGCCGGCCGCGGCCGGCGCGAGCAGCCACCACGGCCGCCACGCTGTGACCCGGCTGACGACCGTGAACGCCACCGCGAGGACGAGGGCGAGCTGCGCCAGCAGCGAGATGGGCGAGCAGGACAGTGACGGCGATGCGCCGCGATCAGCTCGCGGCGCCGCGGCAGGAATCCCGCGGATCAGCTGCCGGGCGCGCCGCGGCAGCGGTCCCGCCACGGCACCATCCCAGCTATCATGACTCTAGGTTGCCAAGAATGTACCCTCCGTGTCGAGACCTGACGATTAGTCCGTCGGTGCCCGATTCAGGACAGGACCGGTGACGACCCGGACTGGCCCGGTCGTTAGCCAGGCCCGTCTTCCGGGGGCCTCGGCAGCTGGTCGCCCGCCTGGATGACCACGCGGAAGTAGTGCGGCTTGAGCGTCACGGCGGTCAGGCCGGCCGGAGTGCCCGCGGCCGGTCGTCGAACCTGATGGTCACCGAGATGGCCGGCTGGCCGGGCATCAGCCGCAGGCTGCGCGCGACCGAGGGCTGCGGCGGCGCCAGCTCGAGGTCGACCGCGCGGGCGCGCACCGCCTCGGCCGCCGCTGCCGCCGGGCGGCGCGTGCAGGATCGCCGCGAAGCTGTCCGGCTCGTCGGCGCCGGGCCCGGCGGCGGCCCCCGGGCACGTAGGCGATGGAGATGGCGACCGGCTCGGCCGCCACCGCCCAGGCGCACCGGATGATGCGGACCGGGCTCTCCCCGGCGACCGCCGAGCGACCAGGCGACGTCCTGCGGCGCGGCGCGCAGCGACACATGCCGGGCGGTGCAGCTGATCTCACCGCCCATCGGGTCGAGCCTGGTGCTCAGCCCGCCGACCCCCTCGAGCGGTATCAGGTACTCGGCCGCGCTCGCCCGGTAGAGCTGCCCGTCCGGCAGCCTGCGGATCAGCGACCTGCGGGTGAGCTCGCCGATGGCCGCGTCGATCTCCGGCCATGCTGACGTTGTACCGGCGGGCGAGTGCGCTGCGGCGCGGCAGCTGCCAGCCGGGCTCGCGGTGCACGAGGGCGGCCGCCATCCGGTCGGCGAGCACGCCGCTGGCCGCCCGCTGGGCCGGCACCGCCGCGTCGACGCCCATCCCCGCCTTCCCCTCATCGCCGTTCCCGGGCCGACTGGCCGGCCGGTCGCTCCCCCCGGACCCGCCTGTCATCCGTCCTGCGTGAGCTGCGCCCGGCCGCTCGCAGGCACCCACACGGCTGGCACCGGGCCGGCCGGCGCCGGGTCAGCGTGCGCACTGCTCCGGGTGGCCGCCCGGCGTCGGCCGGGCCCCTGCTCCCACATGCGTCCGTGCCTCCCAGCTGCCGCGATGGTCCCCATCGCTCCGACGGGCCCGGCCAACTGGGCGTGCCCGCGCCAGCGCTGCCAGCGCGTTGACGTAAAAGAATTCCGGGCTCCACCGCCCCGCCTATAGATATTCAGTGGAGGTTAATCACAGCTTGAATGCAAGAAAAACGAAAGCATTCCACTGCATGTCATGTAGGTAAATGACCACGCGGAGCCGCCCGCGCCCGCCTGCCCGGCCTCAATCATCACGAGAACGTAACGAACATCACCGGCCACCCCGGGTAACCTGCGGGTACTCCGCACCACGGCACCTGGATCAGCAAACCGTCAGGTAACGCCCGGTCAAGTCACCAGAAGTTAACCTTGCAGACGCCCTGCGGCCATCTCAGGTTCAGTGCTTGCTACTTCTGCTGCCTATCACTGGTACCCGTTGACATTCAGCTGCGGCTACGCCGACCGACCAGACTGTAATCGCGCGCGAATGCGCTTCAATACAAGGAGAAACTCCTACATGCAGCTCCGAGGCAGCAAGCAGGCCGCCGTGGCCGGAGGTGCCGTCATCGCGGCGCTCGCCATGGCCGCGTGCTCGTCGTCCAGCTCGTCCAGTTCGTCCAGCTCGTCTGCCGCGTCGACCGGCGTCCTCGGCCGCGGCGTCCTCTCCCGCGGCCAGCGGCGGCGCCGCGGCGAGCGGCACGATCAACGCGGCGGGCTCGACGTTCCAGACCAACTTCCAGCAGGCGGCCATCTCGGCCTTCAAGTCGGTCGAGCCCGGCATCACCGTCAACTACGGCGGCGGCGGCTCCGGCGCGGGCCGCACCGCCTGTACTCCAACACGGTGCTGTTCGCCGGCTCCGACTCGCCGATCCCGGCCAAGGAGACAGTCCAAGGTTCCCGCGGGCAAGACGGTGCTGTACTTCCCGGTGCAGATCGGCCCGATCGCGATGGCCTACAACCTGTCCGGCGTCACGGCCTGAAGCTCGACGCGACCGACCCTCGCGGGCATCTTCTCCGGCAAGATCACCACCTGGAACGACCCGGCGATCAAGGCGCTCAACTCGGGCGCCACCCTGCCGAGCACCCCGATCACCATTGCGGTCCGCTCCGACTCCTCGGGCACCACCGCGAACTTCTCCCAGTACCTGGTGGACGCGGCGGGCAGCGCCTGGACGCTCGGCACCGCCTCCACCATCAACTGGCCGTCGACCGCGCACGCCGCCAACGGCGGCAGCGGCGTGGCGCAGGCGATCAAGTCCACGCCGGCGCCATCGGCTACGTGGACTTCTCCACCGCCACCGCCTCCGGCCTGAGCGCCGCCTCGGTCAAGAACCAGGCCGGCGACTTCGTGGCGCCCTCCACGGCCGCGGCCGCCGCGGCCGCGGCGCAGGTCACGCCCAAGGCCAACCTGACCTTCCCCACGGTCGACGAGCCGGGCGCGACCTCCTACCCGATCACCTACCAGACCTGGGACCTGGTGTACGCGGAGCAGCCCAACGCCAACGACGCGGCGCTGCTCAAGGCCTACCTCGGCTACCTGCTCGGCGCCGGCCAGCAGCTGCTCGCCCCGCTGAACCTCGCCCCGCTGCCGTCGAGCATCGACCAGATGGCCGTGGCCCAGCTGAGCAAGATCACCTCCTCCTGATCATGGCTACTGCGACAAAGGCGGACCCGGCCCCGGCCGGGTCCGCCCGTCCGCTTTCCGCAGGCCTGCGGATCGGCGACCGGGCCTTCGAGCTCCTGGCGCTCGCCGCGGGCCTGCTCGTCCTGGTGATCCTCGTGCTGATCGCCGTCTCGACCGGCCAGCAGTCGACGACCTGGTTCAGCACCGCGGGCTGGAGCGGCATCTTCTCCACCGTCTGGGACCCGGCAACCAACCAGTACGGCGCGATGGCCTACCTGTACGGCACGGTCATCACCTCGGTGATCGCGATCGTCATCGCCGTCCCGGTCAGCGTCGTCGATCGCGCTGCTGCTGACCGAGGTGGTACCGCGCCGCTGGTCGAAGCCGATCGTCTACGTGATCGACCTGCTCGCCGTGGTCCCTTCGGTCGTCTGGGGCCTGTGGGGCATCATCGTGCTCGTGCCCTGGCTGCAGAACACCATCTACTCGTCGATCGCCTCCGGCGTGAGCGGCATCCCGGTGCTCGACAACCTGTTCGGCGCGCCGACCAGCGGCGCCTCGTTCTTCACCGCGGGCATCATCCTGGCGATCATGATCACGCCGATCATCACCTCACTGTCGCGCGAGGTCATCGCGACCGTGCCGACGACCGACAAGGAGGGCGCCTACGCGCTCGGCGCCACCCGCTGGGAGATGATCCGCGGCGCCGTCTGGCCGCACAGCCAGGGCGGCGTGGTCGGTGCCGTCCTGGTCGGCCTCGGCCGGGCGATGGGCGAGACCATCGCCGCGGCCCTCGTGATCGGCTCGCAGGCCCAGGTCACGTCGCACCTGTTCGCGCCGGGGTACTCGATCCCGGCCGCCATCGCGAACCTGTTCCGCGAGGCCGTCGGGCGAGTTCCGCTCCGCGCTGATCGGGCTCGGCTTGCTGCTGTTCATCCTCACGATCATCGTCAACCTGGGCGCCCGCGGCTTCGTGGCGCGCTCGGCGCGGAAGATGAGGGGGGCGGCCTGATGGCTGCGGTATCCGGGCAGCCGGGGGGCGCCATTGACCTGCGCGACGCCAGCGGCTGGCGGCGGACGAAGAACCAGATCGCGACCGTCGTCATGTGGTCCGCCTTCGTGCTGACCCTGATCCCGCTCGGCTTCGTGCTCTTCACGGTGATCTCAGAAGGGCATCACCGCGATCAGCTGGCAGTTCCTGACCAAGGGCCCGATCCCGCCCAACGTGCTGCCGCTCGGCGTGGGCGGCATGGGCCCCGGCGGTCATCGGCACGCTCGAGATCACCGGCTTCGCCGCGCTCATCGCGATCCCGCTCGGCATACTCGGCGCGGTCTACATCAACGAGTACGGCGGCCGGGGCTTCCTCGCCCGGCTCATCGCTTTTATGGCCGACGTGATGACTGGCGTACCATCGATCGTGATGGGCCTGTTCATCTTCACGATCTGGGCGCTCAGTTCGGCTACTCAGGCCTGGCCGGGCTCCTTCGCGCTGGCCTGCCTGATGCTGCCCATCGTGATCCGCTCCACCTACGAGATGCTGCTGCTAGTGCCCGACGAGCTCCGCGGCAGGCCAGCTACGCGCTCGGCGCCACCAAGGCCCGGGTCGTACTGACCGTGGTGCTGCCCGCCGCGGTCGGCGGCATCGTCAGCGGCGCGCTGCTCGCCGTCGCCCGCGCCGCGGGCGAGACGGCGCCGCTGCTGTTCACCATCCTGTCGACGCAGCAGACGAACACCAACCTGTTCAGCGGCGCCAACACCGCCTTGTCCACGCAGATCTTCGCGAACGCGCAGTCACCGTATGTCGGCGCCGAAGCAGCGAGCCTGGGGCGCGGCCCTCACGCTCATCGTCATCGCCTTCGTCCTGATGCTCGGGCGCCCGCCTCATCACCGCCCGGTTCACCCGTATCACCCGCTAGGGACTCCCATGAGCGAACAGCCTGAACAGGAAGTCGTCGAGCAGACGGTCACCACCAACCTGCCGCATCTCGAGACGACGGTACGGGCGCCGCAGCTGAACGATTCGGCCCGGACAACGATCTTCGACGTGCAGAACGTGTCGATCTGGTACGGCTCGTTCAAGGCGGTCACCGACGTCTCCCTCCCGATCTACGAGAACGAGATCACCGCGTTCATCGGCCCGTCCGGCAGCGGCAAGACGACCGTGCTGCGCGCCTTCAACCGGATGAACGACCTGATCGACGGGCGCCCGGGTGGACGGCCAGATGAAGCTACCGGGGCGCCGACCTGTACGCCAAGGACGTCTCGGCCGCGGCGGTCCGCCGCCGCATCGGGATGGTCTTCCAGAAGCCGAACCCGTTCCCCAAGTCGATCTACGACAACGTGGCCTACGGCCCGCGGATCAACGGCGAGCGCAGCAAGGCCAAGCTCGACGAGATCGTCGAGCGGTCGCTGCGCAGCGCGGCGCTGTGGGACGAGGTCAAGAACCGGCTCAAGCAGTCCGGCCTGGCGCTGTCCGGCGGCCAGGCCCAGCGGCTGTGCATCGCCCGCACGATCGCGGTCGAGCCGGACGTGGTGCTGATGGACGAGCCCGCCTCGGCCCTCGACCCGATCGCCACGCTCGCGGTCGAGGACCTCATCCGCGAGCTCAAGAAGAACTACACGATCGTCATCGTGACCCACAACATGCAGCAGGCGACCCGGGTCAGCGACCGGACGGCGTTCTTCTCGGTGCTGACCGACTCCAAGAACGACACCCGCACCGGCATCCTGGTCGAGTACGGGCCGACGCAGCAGATCTTCGAGGACCCGCACGACAGCCGCACCCAGGCCTACGTCACCGGCCGGATGGGCTAACGGCAGGCCGGCCGTCAGCACAAAGGGCGCTTCCGCACCGGCGGGCGCGCCCTTTGCCGTTCCGGGTCAGCTTTCCTTCGGCTTGCCCGGGGCCGACCCCGCGAGGTACACCACCCGGCGGGCGATGTTCACCGCGTGCGCGCCCAGCCGCTCGTAGTCGCGGGCGATCAGCGCCATCTCCATCGCGACGGGGACCGCCACTGTCCCGGAGGCCAGCTCGGCGGTGAGGCTGGCGTGCAGCTCGTCCATGCCTCGTCGCGCTCGGCCAGGGCCGCGGCCGCGGTCCGGTCGCGCTGGTACCAGGAGTCGGCCGCCTGCCGCCACATCTCGGCCGCGAGCTCGCCCATCCGCGCGACCAGGCCGCTGGCGCGCGGCCCGAGGTCGTCGCCGAGGATCAGGTGGCCGGCGCTGGCGCCGATGTGCACCACCAGGTCGTGCGACCGCTCGAGCTCGGGCACGATGCGCAGCACGGAGAGCAGGAAGCGCAGGTCGGACGCCACCGGCGCCTGCAGCAAGATCTCCCGGTTGGCCAGGCCCTCGACCTCGAGGTAAAGCGCGTCGATGGCCTGGTCGCGCTCGGCCAGCGTCACGTAGGCGTCGTTGTCCCCGTTCAGCAGCGCCTGGGTCGCCAGCGGCACGCCCTCGGCGACCATCGCGAACAGCTCGATGACCTTGCCCTCGATGGCCTCGAGCTCGTTGTCGAACTCCTGCCGGTGCTCGCTCATGCGGCAGAGCCTACGGACGGCGGGCAAAGCCCAGGCGACCGGGGCATGGCGGCAAAGATGAACCGGGCCCCGGGATACCCGGAGCCCGGTTCGCGCCGCGCCGTCTCAGACCAGGAACTCCACCTTGGTGATCTGGCCGATGTCCGCGGTGACCGCCTGCTCGAGGCGGACGTCGCCGGGCGCGAGCACGCGCAGCGTCCACTCGCCCGGCGCGGCGAAGAAGCGGAAGCCGCCGTCCTCGCCGAGCGGCACCTCGGCGACGAACTCGTCGCCGGTGCCCAGCAGCCGGGCGTAGCCGGTGGACACGGGGGCGCCGTCGCGGAGCACCTGCCCCTCGATGATCGCCTCCTTGCCCGCCTTGTCCTTCGTGATGGTCACGCCGCCCGCCGGCGCGCCGCAGCTGTCGTTGCTCACTTGCCCTCCCCCAGTTCGATCGGCACGCCCACCAGCGAGCCGTATTCGGTCCACGAGCCGTCGTAGTTCTTCACGTTCGGCAGGCCCAGGATCTCGTGCAGCACGAACCAGGTGTGGGCCGAGCGCTCGCCGATCCGGCAGTACGCGATGGTGTCCTTGCCGAAGTCCACGCCCGCGTCGTCCTTGTACAGGGCGGTCAGCTCGTCCGTCGGACTTGAACGTGCCGTCCTCGTTGGCCGCCTTGGACCACGGGACGTTCTTCGCGGTCGGGATGTGCCCGCCGCGCTGCGACTGCTCCTGCGGCAGGTGCGCCGGGGCGAGCAGCTTGCCGGAGAACTCGTCGGGCGAGCGGACGTCGACCAGGTTCCGCTTGCCGATCGCGTCGATGACCTCGTCGCGCTTGGCCCGCAGGGCGGGTCCTGCTCGGTGGCGGTGTAGCTGGTCTTCGCCCGGGCCGGGACGTCGGTGCTCAGCTCGCGCGAGTCGAGCTCCCACTTCTTGCGCCCGCCGTCGAGCAGCAGCACCTTGTCGTGGCCGTACAGCTTGAAGTACCAGTAGGCGTAGGCGGCGAACCAGTTGTTGTTGCCGCCGTAGAGGATCACGGTGTCGTCGTTGGAGATGCCCCGCTCGGACAGCAGCGCCTCGAAGCCGACCTTGTCCACGAAGTCGCGGCGCACCGGGTCCTGCAGGTCCTTCTTCCAGTCGATCTTGATGGCGCTGGGGATGTGCCCCTTGTCGTAGGCGCTCGTGTCCTCGTCTACCTCGACGATGACGGAGCCAGGCGCACCGATGTGGGCCTCGACCCAGTCGGCGTCGACTAGGACGTCGGAACGGCTCATGGCTGAGAAACCTCCTTGTGCGGCCCGGCCCTAGTGGGCGGGCCGGATTCTTTGGATGAACAGGTACATCTGGCAACCGAGGCAGAAGTCGAAGGCCGCGTTGAGGAACGCGGCGGCCAGGGCGAACGCGGCGAAGACGATCCCGAGCACGCGGCACGCCCGGCCGCGAAGCCGATCGTGCCGATCCCGGCGAACACCATGCCGACGCCCTGGGAGAAGCGCGGCGGCGCCTCCGGCTCGGTCTTGGACGGTGGCCCGAGCCGCGGCCGGACCAGGTGACGGAAGATGAGCCCGTACGGGGCGTAGCGCAGGCCTGCCAGCGCCCCGACGGCGAACACCAGCGTCTGCGCGAGGAGCAGCCAGCCGGCCGCCGGTGCGACACTCCGGCGATGACCAGGACGACAGCGAGGACCACGGTGGTGATAGCCGCGCCGAAGCGCGGGCCGCGCGAGTCGAATGCTCATGATGGTAGCTCCAGTGGGTGCACGGTGCAGCTGTCTGAGTTCTCCAGCCCGCCCTGACGGCACGTCCGGGTTGACGCGCAGGCGCGCGTCCTCAGGCGGCGGAAGGCACAGGGCCGACACATCGCGGTCGCGACCCGGCAGAAGTCGACAGCCCGCCGCTTGGTCAGCAGCATGGCTGTCCTGGAAGGCACGTACCCGATGCTATTCACCGGTGCGGCACCGCTGTCACCACCCGGTGCTGCACGCCGGAGCCTCATTGTCGCCTGATTTAGTGGGAAATTCAAGACGCACCCGTCGCCAGGGCGAACGGCCTGCCCGACCGCCTCAGCAGGTCGGCCTTGCGCAGCGGGCCGGACGCCCGGCTGGTGATGCCGCCGAGCGGCGTCGAGCACCAGGACGGTCGGGGTGGACAGCACGTGCAGCCGCCTGGTCAGGTCCATCCGCGCCGCGGCGTCGATCTCGACGAACGCCATGCCGTCGCGTTCGGCCGCCACCTCGGTGAGCAGTTCCCTGGTCGGGCCGCAGTAGGCGCACACCTCGCTGGAAAACTGAACCAGGGTGACCTGCGCGCCCAGCGGCGCGCCGAGGTCGGCCGGCGCTGAGCAGCACCGGACGCGGCGGCACGGGCCGGGCGTCCAGCCGACGGCGCGACGTCGACGGGGGACGCCAGCGCGGCGCGCGGAACCGGCCCTGGCGCTGGCGCATGCGCGAAGCCCGCCGCGGATGCCACGGCGAGAACCACCACGAGTGCTATCAGGCCACCGACCACGACTACTCAAGCACCGCTGACCGCTGCCGGCTATTCCCGGTACGGCGATCCCCCGGATCAGGCCGGGACCTATCGATCGTCTGGCCGCTGCCGACGGTGACCTGGAACGCCGGTCACGTCCTTGCCCGGCACCGCGGCCGAGCCCGGGTACCAGACGGTGCCCTCGTCGTCGTCGGTGACCCAGCTGCCGGCGAGCGCGCGGTGCCCGGCCGCGTCGATCGACCCACAGCTGGCAGCTCGTGCCGACCGGGATGCCGCTGACCTTGGTCGTCGAGCTGGGTGCCCCAGCCCATCGAGCGGTAGCTGACCGTGGCGGCCATGCGCCCCGACTGCCCGGTCGCAGGTCGTCCACGGGCCGTTGCGGGCTGCCGGGGTACGCTGATCCCGGCCGCGGCGGCGGCTGGCGCGGGCGAGCCCGATCCGGCCTGCAGGCCGCCGAACACGCCGGCCGCGATGATCAGCGCCGCGGCGACGCCGAGGCTGGCCTCCCGCCAGCGGCGGCGGCGCCGGCGCGCCTCGTCAGGTCAAGCACGGTGGCCAGCAGCTCGCGGCGGCGGCTCGGCCGCCTCGGCCGCGGCGGGCGGACCGTCGCCCGTCGCCGAGCGCGATGGCCTCCTCGGTCGAGACCCGGGCGAGCAGCGCGGGCAGCCCGGCCAGCCCGGCCAGCTCGTCGCGGCAGTCCCGGCAGGTCGCCAGGTGCGCGTCCACCAGCGCCCGCTCGGCCGGGTCGATCGCGCCGAGCACGTAGACGCCGAGCGACATCCGGGCCTCCGGGCAGTCCATGGCCCGGGGGGCCTGCGCCGCCGCCCCGCCGGCGGATGAGCGTCATGGCGCCAGCCCCCGTTCCTGCAGGGCCAGCTTGAGCGCCTTGAGCGCGTAGTACGTGCGGGACTTCACCGTTCCCGGCGGTATGCCGAGGGTGGCCGCCGCCTCGGCCACCGAGCAGCCGCGGTAGTAGGTCTCGACGATGACCGAGCGGTGGTCGGGCCGCAGCGAGGCCAGCGCCTCCGCCACCGCCCACGACTCCAGGGTGCGGTCCGCGTCGTCCTGCGCGGGCAGCGTGTCGAAGGCCTCCTGCCCGGTCTCCGGCGGCCGGGACTGGCGCGCCCGGTAGGCGTCCACCGCCAGGTTGCGCGCCACGGCGAACAGCCAGGGGCGCGCCGGACGGTCCGCGAGGGCCTCCGGGTGCCGCCAGGCGCGCACGATGGTCTCCTGCACACAGGTCCTCCGCCTTCTGCCTGTCGCCGCTGGTCAGGTGCAAGGCGTACCGGAGCAGCGCTCCGCCGTGCTCGGCGTACAGCGCCCGGATAAAGGCGTCGTCGGCCATGCGTTCACCGCTGGCCGCTGCTGTGCTCGGCACACTAGGGAAAACGTTGGCATCGCGCTGCCGGGTTCAACGGCGGCGGGGAATTTCCGCTGCCCGGGCAAACCGGGATCAGTGCCCACAGTTACCGGTATACCGGGCTCATAATGCCTCTGTGCAACCGAAATAGAGCCAACTGACTACGGTTCGTGACAAACGAGGAGGCGGTGCGGCTGGTGCCCGGTGGTGAAGCTCGTCACGTTTAGGCTGCTCTGGCGACGGCTTCGGCAGGCCCGGGTCCGCCTCAGCCGCCCGCGAAGGGCGGCAGCACCTCGATCACGTCGCCCTCGTCGAGCACGATCGACTGCCGGTCGGCGCGGCCCACCGGATCGGCGTTCACCAGGAACGACGACCTCGCGAAGACTTCCGCCAGGCGCCGGTCCGGTTTCCGGCTGGCAACGGCCGCGTTAAGCGCGGCGCCCAGGGTGGATGCCTCCACCGCTTCCTCACGCCGTGCCCGCGGCCGCCTTGGCAGCGGCCCAGTACCTGATGGTGACCCTGGCCATGTGGGATATCCTCACTTCAACGGGACCTCGGGCAATGTTGCCCCCGGGTCCCTTTTTGTTTATACAAAAGAGCGACGGGTGCCTGCGCCCGCAAGACTGGAGGTGGCCTCACGTGAGCGAGTTGCTGTTGGTGACCAGCGTGCTCGAGCCCTCGTCCGAGGTCCTGCCGGCCCTCGGCCTGCTGCTGCACTCCGTGCGCGTGGTCCCGGCCGACGCCTCCGCGCTGGTCGAGGCGCCTCCCGCGGACGTCGTGCTGGTCGACGCGCGCCGCGACCTCGCCCACGCCAAGAGTATCTGCCGCCTGCTGAACACCACCGGGCTCGACTGCCCGATGTTCGCCATCGTCACCGAAGGCGGCCTTGCCGCGATCAGCGCCGAGTGGAACGCTGACGATGTGATCTTGAACACGGCAGGACCCGCCGAGGTGGAGGCCCGCCTCCGGCTGGCCACCGGGCGCCGGGCGCTGCGCGCGGCGGCCGACGCACCCGACGAGATCAGGTCCGGCGACCTGGCGATCGACGAGGCCACCTACTCGGCGCGGCTGCGCGGCCGCGTGCTCGACCTCACCTTCAAGGAGTTCGAGCTGCTCAAGTTCCTCGCCCAGCACCCGGGCCGGGTGTTCACCCGGGCCCACCTGCTGCAGGAGGTCTGGGGCTACGACTACTTCGGCGGCACCCGGACGGTCGACGTGCACGTCCGGCGGCTGCGCGCCAAGCTCGGCCCCGAGCACGAGGCGCTGATCGGCACCGTGCGCAACGTCGGTTACCGGTTCGTCCCGGTCAAGGGATCACCCGAGGAGCGCGCCACCAGCGAGCTGCTGGGGACGGACACCTCACTCCCGGCGGACCGGTGACCTGGGCGTCTCCCCCCGGCACGACCCTCACCGAGGGCCGGCTCTCCCCCGAGCTGGCGGCCCGGGTGCAGGACCTCGCGGCCGCCGCCGCCCGCGCCGACGGCGTCGGACCGCTCTCCGAGGACGTCCTGCTTCAGGTCCGGCACGGCAGCGGGGACGGCTCGCGCGACCTGGTGCTGACGGCCGCCGACGGGACGCTGGCCGGGTACGCGCACCTCGACGCACCCGACGACGAGCAGGGCGACGCCAGCGGTGAACTCGTCGTCCACCCGGCCGGCGGCGCCAGGGTTTCGGCACGGCCCTGGCCGCGGCAGTGCTGGCCGGGTCGGGCGGCCACGGCACCCGGCTGTGGGCCCATGGCGAGCTGCCGGGCGCGGTCGCGCTGGCCAAGGCGGCCGGCTTTACCCGGTTCCGCGCGCTGCTGCAGCTGCGGATGCCGTTGTCGGCGGTGCCGTCCGGCGCCCCGGCCACTCCGCCCGGCGTCACGGTGCGGACGTTCCGCCCCGGGGCGGACGAGGAAGCCTGGCTGGCGGTCAACCGGAGCGCATTCGCGCATCACCCGGAGCAGGGCTCGTGGACGCGGGAAGACCTCCGGCTGCGGGAAGCCGAGGACTGGTTTGACCCGGCCGGCTTCTTCCTGGCCGAGCGGGACGGCGAGCTCGCCGGGTTCCACTGGACCAAGGTCCACCCGGACGGCGGCTCCGGCGGGGGACCGATCGGCGAGGTCTACGTGGTCGGGGTCGACCCGGCCCGGCAGGGCGGTGGCCTCGGCCGGGTGCTGACCATGACCGGCCTGGCTCACCTGCGCCGGCTCGGCCTAGCCGACGTGATGCTGTACGTCGACGACGACAATACGGCCGCGGTCCGGCTGTACACCGCCCTCGGCTTCACGCTGTGGTCAGCGGACGCGATGTACCGGCACCCGTAGCGGGTGCGGCCATCCGGGCGGCCTAGCGGCGGCGGATGCCGAGCGCCTCGTCGAGCTCCCGCTTCGACAGGGGCCCGTCGCTGGCCGCGACCGCCGTGAGTACCTCGGCGTAGAGCTCGATCTCGGTCAGGGCCACGTCATCGTGAACACGAAGGTCGACTTGCATGGGAATCGTGCTCACCTCCGCTGACTGGGCACGTCTTGCTCGGCCCTTCAGGTTACGTCGCGACACCATTCCTCCGCATGACCCATCGGGGCCATTCGCAGACCATCCTTGACTAGGTTTTACCCGGCTGCCTGGTAACGATTCAGGGCAAGCAGCGGAAATCGGCTACTTCCGGTAAACGATCCGTTCACTGGCGCAACTGCCCGAGATCCTGCTGACAGGAGCCCCAGCAGCCACAGATCTCTGCCATCGGAGGGTGGAAGAGAACCAAATGTCGTAATTTCGTAGTGTAACTAACTGACTACAGCATACGTCACGCCTTGCGCCGGCGCCATCGGGGCCGGCGGCGGGCACACAGACCGGGAGCCGGCCAGGCTGGGCCCGGGCCGGGTTGAGCCCGGCCGCAGGCGGGTAAGGCCTGGTTTGGCCGAACCTCAGGAGTCACGTCCTGTCCCTCAGGTCGCAGGGCATAACTTTCATAACGGGTCAAGTCGGTCAATAACCGGACACTCGGTCGTTTCGGTTGCGGACAGCGGTCTGCCGGTGAAGAGTCTGACCGGTAACTGTTGTCCATGCATGCGCGTGCCGCAGGTAGGGGCGCGTTGGCGGGCCGGAGGACGGCCAACCGGACGCACCCCGTTATCAGGCCCGGCCCTAATAGACTTCGGACATCGTCCCCAGACCTCGGACGCCGTCCCCGCAGACCTCTCAGGACCCAAGATTCTCGTGATGCCATGAATGAAAACAGCGAACTTCTGCCGAACCTGCTGCACGAAGAGTTCGAGATGCAGATGCGCGGCTACAGCCGCCGCCAGGTTGATGACTTCGTAGCGCGCCGGAACAGTGAGATCCGGGAGCTCGAGCAGCGGCTTGCCCGGTCCCTGGATGAATCCGAGCACCTGCGCCGCGAGCTGTCCACCTCGCGCCAGCAGGCGCTGGCCGGCAGGCCGGCCCATGAGGAGGTCAGCGAGCGGATCGCGCAGATCCTCAAGCTGGCGGACGACGAGGCCAAGGCCCAGAAGAACAAGGCCGACGACGACATCGCCCAGCAGCGAACCAACGCTCAGCAGGAGTCCGAGCGGGTCCGGGCCGACGCCCGGGAGCAGGCCGAGCGCATGCTGACGGCCGCCCAGGAGCAGGCCGAGCGCACCATTTCCGCGGCGCGCAACGAGGCCGAGAAGACCCGCAACACCGCCCGGGCCGAGGCCGAGCGGCTGACCGGTGAAACCCGTAAGAAGGCCGACGCCGCCCTGAGTCAGGCCAAGGCGCAGGCCAAGAAGGTGCTGGACGAGGCCACCGCCCGGGCCGCCGCCGTTCACGACGGCGCCGAGCGCAGGCTCAGCATGCTCAGCACGCGCCACTCGGAGACGGTCCGCCGGCTTACCGACATCCTCGACGGGGTGCAGGGCCTGGTCGCGGCCGAGTCGGCCCGCATGTCGATGGAGGAAGAGGTCAACCAGTCGGTCAGCCAGGCCGTCAGCCGGGCAGAAGCGGCCGACGGGGCGGCGCCGGACGCCGATGGCACTCCGGCCGGGGCTGGCACTCCGACCGGGACCGACACCGCCGACGAGAACACCGACCTGGCACTGCTCGCCCCGCCCGCGCCGGAGACGGTCGCCAACGGATCGGTGGCGCCGCCCCGGGACCAGGACGCCCGCCCGCTACCGCCCCGCCCCGGGCTGGCCGCCCGCCGGGGTGCACCCGCGGGCCCAGGCGTCGACCCGCTGGACGGGCCGAGCCCGGCCGGTGGCCTGCTGCCCCCCGGCGGGACCCGTGGCCCGGTCACCCGGACGGATCAGCCGGCTGCGCCGGGGGCCCGGCCTGGACGTCTCAGCGGCGCCCACGAGCGCACCACGACGCCGATGGGCGGCGGCCCGGCGACCGGGCACGGTGACCCGCTGGCCGACCGCGAGGCCGGCCGGGACGGTGGGCGCGGCAGCGGCCTCATCGACCCGGACGAGCCGACCGAAGGCATCCGCCTGCTGAGTTAGGCCACCCCGGCGGGGACCCGGTTTCCCGGCCCGGCGGCCGCGTGCGGCCGCCGGGCCGGCCTTTTGCCTGGCGGCGGGCTTGTTGCCTGGCGGCGCGGTTTCACCCGGCCGGGGCGGCCTGGCTCGCGGGCGCGCCCGGATCGGCCAGGATGTCGAGGCGCTTGAGGATGACGCCCTCACGCAGCGCCCAGGGGCAGATCTCCAGCCGGGAGACGCCCATCAGGTCCATCACGGCGTCGGCGACGACGGCGCCGGCCAGCATCTGCGGCGCCCGGGCAACCGACACGCCGGGCAGCCGGGCCCGCTCGGACGCTTTCATCGACGTCAGCCGCTCGGTCCAGGTGATCACGTCGCTGTGGGTGAGGAAGCGCTTGACGTAGAAGCCCTCGCTCGACGGCGCCGCCCCGGCGATCCGGGCGAGCTGCCGGAAGGTCTTGGACGTGCCCACCGCGTGGTCCACGGTGCCGCCGCGGCGCAGGCTGCCCGCCATCCGGGCGATCTCGGACCGCACATGGCGGCGCAGCGCCCGGACCTCCTTGCCGGGCGGCGGGTCGGCGGTGAACCAGGTCCGGGTCAGCCGCCCGGCCCCGAGCGGGAGGGAAATGGCTGCGGCCGGCTCTTCGTCCGGGCCGGTGGCGACCTCCAGCGACCCGCCGCCGATGTCGACCACCAGCAGCCGCCCCGACGACCAGCCGAACCAGCGCCGGGCGGCGAGGAAGGTCAGCCGGGCCTCGTTCTCCCCCGACAGCACCCGGATGGTCGCCCCGGTGCGGTCCCGCACCCGGGCCAGGACCTCGTCACTGTTGCCAGCGTCGCGGACGGCCGAGGTGGCGAAGGCGATGAGGTCCTCCACCCCCTTGTCCTCGGCGATCCGCAGCGCCTCCGCAGTCACGTCGGTCAGCCGTTCCTCGCCGGCCGCCGACAGCGTGTTGTCCTTCTCCAGGTACGCGGTGAGCGGCAGGTCGACCTTGTGCGAGAAGGCGGGCAGTGGCCGGGCGCCCGGGTACGCGTCGACGACCAGCAGGTGGACCGTGTTCGAGCCAACGTCCAGCACCCCAAGTCGCATGGCTAAGAAGGTACCTTTCGTCGCTGGCTGGCCGGTGAGCGCCAGTCCCGGAGTAATTTACCCGCTTCGGGCTACCCCGCGACCCGATTCTGCCTGGTTGAGACCCCATCGGGTAGCGTCAGCGCATGCGCAACGGCGAAGTCTCCTACTGGTGGCAGGCCCTCGGCGGGTTCCCGGCCCGGCGCCCGTCGCTGCCCGGGCCGCTCGAAGCGGACGTGTGCATCGTCGGCGGCGGCTACACCGGCCTGTGGACCGCGTACTACCTGGCCGGGCTCCGCCCGGGCCAGCGGATCGTCGTGCTGGAGGCGGCCTTCGCCGGGTACGGGGCGTCGGGGCGCAACGGCGGCTGGGTGACGGCGGAGCTGCCCGGATCGCGGGAACGCTACGCCCGCGGCCCCCGGGGAGCCGACGGCGTGCGGGCGCTGGAGGCGGCCCTGCGGGCGACGGTGGACGAGGTGGGCCGGGTGGCCGCGGCCGAGTCGATCGCCTGCGACTTCGCGCGCGGCGGGCGGCTGTCTGTCGCGACGACGCCGTCCCAGCTCGCGCGGATGCGCGACGGACTGGCGGCCCTGCGCGAGTGGGGCGACGGGAGCGACGTCTGCCAGTTCCTGACCCGCGACGAGACCACCGCGCGGGTCAACCTGGCCGGTGCCCTCGGCGGCCTGTACGCGCCCGCCAGCGCCCGGGTCCAGCCCGCCGCCCTGGCGGCCGGGCTCGCCGCCGCCGCCGAGCGGCGCGGGGTCGAGATCTACGAGGCCACGCCGGTCTCCTCGACCGGGCCGGCCGATGGGGCGCTGCCCGGCCGTGGTGCGGGCGCGGTCGCCCGGACCCCGTTCGGTGATGTCCGCGCCCGGGCGGTGCTGCGCTGCACCGAGGGCTACACCCCGGCCCTGCCGGGACTGCGGCGGTCACTGCTGCCGATGAACAGCCACATGGTGGTGACCGAGCCGCTCAGCCCGGACGCCTGGCAGGAGATCGGCTGGGACAACTGCGAGACGCTGTCGGACGAGGCCCACGCGTACATGTACGCGCAGCGCACCGCCGACGGCCGGATCGCACTGGGCGGGCGCGGGCTGCCCTACCGGTTCGCCTCCGCCACCGATCACCTCGGCCAGACCGACCCGGCCACGATCGCAGCGCTGACCGGGGTGCTGCGCCGGCTGTTCCCGGCCACGGCTGGCACCGCCATCGCCCACGCCTGGTGCGGGGTGCTCGGCGTGCCCCGCGACTGGTGCGCGTCGGTGATCTACGATCCGGCCTCCGGGACCGGCTGGGCGGGCGGTTACACCGGCCACGGGGTCGCCGCGGCCAACCTCGCCGGGCGCACCCTGGCCCACCTGGTGAGCGGGGAACCCTCCGAGCTGGTGACGCTCCCGTGGGTCGGGCACCACGGCCGGACCTGGGAGCCCGAGCCGGCCCGGTGGGCCGGCGTGCACGGGCTGTACGCCCTCTACCGGCTGGCCGACCGCCTGGAGGCGGCCGCCCCGGGCGAGCCGGCCGGCGACACCCGGGTCCGGCTGGGGGAAACCCTCGGCCGGGTCGGCGACCTCATCTCCGGCATCCCCCACTAGGCCCGAATCCTTTTCTGCCCCAGCCGGGCCCGGCCGACGCCATCACGGCCCGAGGACCGGCGGGGATGACGTTCACTGGTGCTGTGAACGGCATGGGCGAGGGCGAGGCACGCCCGGTGCCGCCGGGTGAGCCCGCGGCGCCGGACGTCATTGACGGAATCCAGTCACTGCACGAGCGCATCGAGCAGCTTCAGCACCTGGTGGCGCAGCGGCTGACGGCTGAGGGCGTGCAGGCGGGCGCCTGGCTGCACGAACGGGCGGCGACGGCGCACGTCCCCCCGCGGCCCGCCTGGCGCCGCCGGACCCGGGGTGAGCTGCGCTGGCCGGTGACGGTGACGTTGTGCGCCGCGGGCGCGCTGCAAACCTTCGTGCCCGGCCGGCTGCAGCTGGTCACGCCGTCGTGGGCGCTGCCGGCGGCGATGGGCGCGCTGATGGTCGTGCTCGTCGCGGCCAACCCGCAGCGGATCGACCGGCAGTCCCGCGTCATGCGGACGCTCAGCCTGGTCCTCGGCGGCCTGCTCACGCTGGCCAACGTATGGTCGGTGGGCCGCCTGGCGGTCGGCATCACCGACGGCAGCATGGGCAAGACGGCCGGCCAGCTGCTGATCACCGGCGGGCTCATCTGGGTGACCAACATCACCGTGTTCGGGCTGTGGTACTGGGAGTTCGACCGCGGCGGGCCAGCCGCCCGGGCGCTCAACGCCGGGAACAGGTACCCCGACTTCCTTTTCCCGCAGATGACCAGCCCAGCGGAGATGGTCCCGCCCGAGTGGGAGCCGATCTTCGTCGACTACCTCTACCTGGCGCTGACCAATGCCACCGCCTTCAGCCCGACCGACGTGATGCCCATGTCGCGCTGGGCCAAAGGGGCGATGACGCTGCAGTCGGTGATCTCGATTATCACCCTGGTGCTGGTGGTGTCGCGCGCGGTCAACATCCTGCCCAGCTGACCCGCGCCGGGCGGGGTCCGCCGTAGCAGGCAGCCGGCCCGCCGCAGTAACGTGCAGGCATGCTGCTGCCCACGTCCCTGGTTGGAAGTTACCCGCAGCCCGACTGGCTCATCGACCGGAGCCGGCTCGCCAGCCGCATGCCGCCCCGGGTGCGCGCCCGCGAGCTGTGGCGGGTCGCTCCCGAGTTCCTCGAGCAGGCCCAGGCCGACGCCACCCTGCTGGCCATCCGGGCCCAGGAGGACGCCGGGCTCGACATCATCACCGACGGGGAGATTCGCCGGGAAAGCTACTCCAACCGGTTCGCCACCGCCCTCGACGGGGTGGACATCGACAACCCGGGCAGCGCCCCCGACCGCAGCGGGCGGGCCAACCCGGTGCCCCGGATCACCGGCCCGGTCCGCCGCCGGCACCCGGTCGAAGTAGGCGACCTCGCGTTCCTGCGGGCCCACACCGCGCGGACGGTCAAGATCACCCTGCCCGGCCCGTTCACCATGTCACAGCAAGCCCAGGACGACTACTACGGCTCGCGCGAGGCGCTGGCGTTCGGCTACGCCGAGGCGGTCAACGAGGAGATCAAGGACCTGTTCGCGGCGGGCGCCGACATCGTCCAGCTCGACGAGCCGTGGCTGCAGGCCCGCCCTGAGCAGGCGGCGCAGTACGGGGTCAAGGTGATCAACCGGGCCCTCGACGGCGTCGCCGGGCTGGGCACCACCGCGCTGCACCTGTGCTTCGGCTACGCTGCGATCGTGCACGAGCGCCCGGCCGGCTACTCGTTCCTGCCCGAGCTGGCCGCGTGCGACGCCGACCAGATCTCGGTCGAGACCGCGCAGTCGAACCTCGACTGCTCGGTGCTCACCGCGCTCGACGGCAAGACGATCATCCTCGGCGTGATCGACCTGTCCGACCCGGCGGTGGAAACGGCCGGGGTCGTGGCCGCCCGGGTACGCCGGGCGCTGCCCTACGTCCCGGCCGCCCGGCTGGTGCTGGGGACGGACTGCGGCATGAAGTACCTGCCGCGGGAGTCGGCCGACGGGAAGAT
Source organism: uncultured Actinomycetota bacterium (assembly GCA_963795335.1). Classification (GTDB taxonomy): domain Bacteria; phylum Actinomycetota; class Actinomycetes; order Streptosporangiales; family Streptosporangiaceae; genus Trebonia. The sequence goes on along the minus strand of CAWCHI010000015.1, from coordinate 41,635 downwards.
GGCGGCAATGGCGGCCGCGGCCGCCAGCCTCCGCTCCGAGCTGAGCTGAGCTAACAGGGGGGTTGGCCGGTCGCGCTTACTCGTCCGGTGAGCGGTAGTACGGCCGGCCGAGCAGGCCACCCCTGGCTGGGGGCGGGAACGCCCCGGTGTTGCGCGGGACCGAGCCCGGTGCGGCCGCGAACGAGCCGGTCGCCCGCAGTGCCCGCGATGCCCCGGTGACCCGGGTGGTGTCGACCGGGCGGACGCCCTGGGCCGGGTGGCCCAGCACGGTACCGGTCAGCGCGGGCTCCTCCTCGCGCGGCCGCTCCTGCGGCGGCCAGCCGTCAAGCGGTCCGGGCTGCCACCGCGCCGGCGCCGCCCGCTGGGCTGGCGAACTCGGGCCGGCTGAACTCGGGCTGGCTGAACTCGGGCTGGCGCGGGCGGGCGTCGGGCCAGGCCGCCGCCAGCCGCTCGTCGGCCTGCAGGGACGGCGCGTGCGGGCCCGCCTGCGGGCGGGTCCCGGCGGGCCGCCGCGCGCGCCAGCGGGATGGCAGCAGGGCCGGGATGACCAGCAGCGCGCCCGCCACCGCGAGGATCCCGTTGAACAGCAGCGCCTCCCAGCCCGCGCCGAACGCGTGGGCTCGCAGCGGGATCAGCTCTGCCGCCCGCCGCACGCTGAACAGGTAGAACACCGTCCAGGCGAGCAGCAGCGCGCCGGGCAGGGCGGTCGCCAGCGGCGAGACCCGGCGGACCACGCCCAGCAGGCCGGCCAGCACCGCAGTGCCGGTCAGGGCGGCCAGTGCCGCCACGGTAGTGCCGCTGCCGAGCAGCGAGCCGCCGCCGGCCGGCAGCGCGGACGTCTCGCCCGGCACGGCAGGCAGCGTGAGCAGGTGGAAATACCCCCACCCGCCAGCGAAGAACATGACCGCGGTCAAGATGACGGCTAGGGCAGCACCGTAAAGATGTCTCACGTTTGCACCTTCGTAGTCAGTCCCCGCCCAGCCCGCCCCCGGGTCACGGTTTAATAACCGCGTTGTCTCGGGACACGTTACAGGCGGCCATTGACGTGGCGGGTGCGGTTCGGAAAGTCTTCCTCACCCCGGTTCGCGCCGCCCGCGACCCGCCACGCTGGGCCGGTCAGTACGGCGAAGGCTGGTTGAAGATCACCGTGAGGCTGGTGATCTGGTCCTGCCTGATCCCGAAGTAGCTCGTCAGGATCAGTTCGTCCGGCAGGTTCGACTTGTCGTAGGTGCCGTCGAAGCGGGCCCGGACGATGACGTCGCCGTAGTGGCCGATCACCTCGGTGACGTCCACCGAGAGGTGGTCGCCGACGAATTCCTTGGCCACGAAGGCGCGGATGGCGCCGGTGCCCCAGATCTCCCGCCGGTTGTCGTTGACATAGGCGTCGGGCGCGAAGGTGGCGACGATGCGGTCGGTGTCCTGGGCGTTGACGGCCGCGATGAACTCGGTCACGACGGCGGGCAGTTCGGTGTTCATGGCTGATCCTCCAGCAGTCAGGCCGGCCACCCCGGCTGGCTCTTCAGCCTCCGGGCTCCCGCGCGCGGAGAGTCAACCCCACCGCGCGTCCTTGACTCTCCCTCCATGGGAGGTCCCACACTGGAGGCGTGCCTGCCTCACTGAGCATCGGTGACTTCTCCCGGGCCACGCACCTCAGCATCAAGATGCTGCGCCACTACCACGAGCGCGGGCTGCTGGTGCCCTCGGACGTAGCCGCTGATACGGGCTACCGCCGCTACTCCGCCGGCCAGATCCCGGCCGCTCAGGTGATCCGTCGCTTCCGCGATCTCGGCATGCCGCTGCAGCAGATCCGCGCCGTCCTCGACGCGCCCGACCTGCGGGCCCGCAACCAGCTGATCTCGGCCCACCTGAGCCAGCTGGAACGCGACCTGGCCCGCACCCAGGATGCGGTCGCCTCGCTGCGGGACCTGCTGACCGACCCGGCCGAGCTGGCGCCGGTCAGCCTCCGCCGGGTGCCGGCGCAATCCGCTGCCGTCATCACCAGCGTGGTGACCACGGCTGACCTGCTGCCCTGGTTCAGCGGCGCGCTCGGCGAGCTCTACGCCACCCTTCAGGCCCGCGCGGTCACCCCGGCCGGCCCCGCGGGGGGCGCCTACGAGGCGGCGCTGTTTACCGAGGACAAGGGCGAGGCGACCCTGTTCGTGCCGGTCCGGGCCGAGGTCCCGGAGGTCGGCCGGGTCGCCCCGCGCACCATCCCGGCCGCCGAGCTGGCGGTCATCGTGCACGCGGGCCCGCACCGTGACGTGGACCGGTCCTACGGGGCGCTCGCCCGCTACGTGGCCGAGCACGCGGTGCCGGTCGACGGCCCGATCCGGGAGTACTACCTGGTCGGCCGGGCGGACACGGCGGACGAGAGCGCCTGGCGGACCGAGATCGGCTGGCCGGTGTTCAGCACCGGGGCACCCGGGCCGGGCCAGCTCAGTCCAGGCGGAAGCTGGTGACCTGGCCGCCGTGGATGGTCACCGTGCCGGCCTTGGCGGACTGGTCGCGCCAGACGTCGTACGTCCCTTCAGGGAGCGCAGGGAAGACGGCCGCGTAGACCGGGCCGCCCATGGTGCTCCGCGGGCGGACCACGTTGTGGGAACGCCCCTGGCTGCCGTCGGCCGGGGAGATCTCTACCTCCGCCTGATCGCGGTCCGCGCCGGCCCGGATGACCAGCGCGCCGGTGCCGGCGCCGATGTCCAGCAGCAGGTTGTCGGCGCTGGCGGGCGCCTGCTCGGTGGCATGCGGGTGAGCGTGCCCAGCGGCATGCGGGTGCTCGTGGTCGTGGTCGTGCTCGTTCACCGGGAATCCCTCCTGGACGGCCGCCCGCGTCGCCACCGGCGACGCGGGCGGCCGGAACGCGGAACTAACTGGACGGGGTGGTGTACCCGGAGTGCGGCACCCCGAGGTACGGGAACGTGTCGAGGTAGGGGACGTTGAGGTCGGCCGGGGTGAGGCCGTCGGTCACTGCCGCGGCGGCCGCGTCCGGCGTATAGGACTTGTCGACCAGGGCGTAGGTGGCGCCCGCGAGCGCGCGCAGCTCGATCGCGGTGACGTCGTCGGACACCCGGCGGCCGTTGGGGAAGCCGGCCAGGTCGCCGCCGAGAATCCCGTAGATGCTGGGGCTGGCCGAGGGCTTGACGGCGACGTTCAGCCGGAGCATGTCGGCCTGGGTGGCGCCGGTGAAGTTCTGGAATCCGGTCACGATCCCGGCCGGGATGCCGGTCAGCAGGATCGCCTCGAGGTCGGCCCGGGCGGTCCCCTTCGCGTTGAGCGCGGCCAGGTTCGGGAAGACCCCGGGGTACAGGGCCGGCAGCAGCTCAGACAGGCCCGGGTGGGCGACGTAGGTGGCGAACTGCTTGTCGTGGGCCGGGCTCTGGGTGTTCCAGAAGTCCTTCTTGCCCATCGGGATCAGCACCTCGTTGACCAGCGGGTTGCCCAGCCGCGAGACCTGGGTCCACGGGCCGCTGTTGACATAGAGGCTGCGGTCGGTGTCGTACACCCGGGCGCGCTGGCGGCTGGCGGTCGTCCAGACGCCGATCGAGGCCTGCTTGTCGGTGACGCCGGCTGGCTGGTGGCCGCCCGCGGTCAGGTCGGTGACCGGCACCTGGATCGCGATCGAGTGCACGTTCAGGTTCTCGGTCGCGTTCACCCCCGGGCCGTTGGTGGGGAAGCTCGCCAGCCCGAAGTGGTTGTGTGCGCTGGCGAACGGGCGCAGGTCGCCCAGGTCGAAGATCGAGCCGAGGTCGACATAGAAGCCCTCGGCCCGCTGGCCCGCGAAGACCGTGCGGCCACCCGCCAGGGTGTGCACGGCCGCGCTGGCCAGCGCCGGGTAGTCCGGGGTAGACAGCGGGCCGATGTTGCACGGCGGGCAGGCGAGCTGCGAGCCGAGCTCCTGCCTCCTGCCGCGCGATTCCCGGGTGACGCTGTAGACCTGGCGCCGGTTCCAGTTGGCGCTGTCCAGCGACTCGATCGGGCCGGTGTTGTAGAGGAACGTGTCCGGGTCACGCACGGTGGTGCTGAACCGGAACTGGTAGGTCACGTCGGCCTGGCCGTCGCCGTCGTTGTCAATGTGGACCTGGTAAAGCACATCGTCGCCGAACTCGTAAAAGTTCGGGCCCCCGGCCGGCCCTTGCAACGGGACATAGTTCGCGATCAGGGTGACGGTATCCGGTTTGTCCGGACTGACGAATGCGTAAACGTCGGAGCTGTCGGCGACCGGGTCCTTGGAAATGCCCGGCGCCTCGCGATGCGAAGACATGGTGAGGCCTCCTTACTCAGTTGACAGGGGCTCAGCCGGCCGCCCGGGCGAGCCGGGCCGCGAGCTGGTGGTCGGTGACGCGCACATGCTGGGTGCCGGTGTACAGGTCGACCACGCCCGTGCGGGCGTCGTGGACGTGGATCACCAGCGGCTCGTCGTGGGCGACGGCTGGCAGACCGTCCTCGCCTGCACTGTTGTCCCCGCGTGCACTGCCTGGGCGGGTCGCGGCCGACGCGGGTGCGGCCGCGGCCCCAGCGAACATGCCCGCCGCGAGCCCGGCCGCGCCGAGCCCGGCGGCGCCGCGGAGCATGCCCCGCCTGGTCGTTCCCGGGCCCGCTGATTGCTGAGTAACGTCTGCCGGTTCTTTTTCTGGCACGGTCCTTACCTCCACCTGCGAATGGGGAACCCGGACAGCGCTATCGCGCTGACCATCAGCCATTCGGAGCACTGCCGAGCGCGGATTGCCCCCGCGCCGGTTTTTCTCGGCCACAGAATCGCCCACAATCCCATTAATGTGAATTTCTGCGTCTTGGCGGAATGGCACGATGGCCGCGCGGCCACCCACGGCCAGCCGGCTGGGACCGGGCCGGGTATCCTGGACTGTGGCAAACCACAAGGGGCGGGGCGGAAATTTGGGCTCTGACCCTGTACGCTGAGGAGGTCGGCCGAGAGGCGCTGCGACGGGTGCTCAACCCGCCACGCTCGGCCGGGCACACGGTTATCCGTGCGTGGCCGAGACCAAGGGCGCCTTCCTCGACAACGGGAAGGTGGCAGGGATGCGGGACCTGGCCGGACTCCTCGACCAGCGGGTGGCGGTCCTCGACGGCGCCTGGGGCACGATGCTGCAGGGCAAGAAGCTCGCGGCGGCCGACTACCACGTCGAGGGACACCAGCGGGACACCGCGGGCGATCCCGACCTGCTCAACCTGACCCGCCCCGAGGTGATCCTCGACATCCACCGGCAGTACCTGGCCGCGGGCGCCGACATCACCACGACCAACACCTTCACCGCCACCAGCTTCGGCCAGTCGGACTACGGGCTCGAGCACCGGGTCTACGAGATGAACGTGCGCGGCGCCCAGCTCGCCCGCCAGGCGGCCGACGAGGCCGGCGGGACGCGGTACGTGGCCGGCTCGGTCGGCCCGCTCAACGTCACCCTCTCGCTGTCCCCCCGGGTCGAGGACGCCGCGTACCGGGCGGTGACCTTCGACCAGGTCAAGGCGGCTTACGCGGAGCAGGTCGCGGCGCTGGCCGAAGGCGGGGTCGACGTGCTGCTGATCGAGACGATCTTCGACACGCTCAATGCCAAGGCCGCCGTCGCGGCTGCCCAGGAGGTGGCGCCGGAGCTGCCGCTGTGGCTGTCGGGCACGATCACCGACCTCTCCGGCCGCACCCTGTCGGGCCAGACGATGGAGGCATTCTGGAACTCCATCGCGCACGCCAGGCCACTGGTGGTCGGGGTCAACTGCTCGCTCGGCGGCAAGGAGATCCGGCCGCACATCGCCGACCTGGCCCGGATCGCTGGCACCTACACCGCCTGCCACCCGAACGCGGGCCTGCCCAACGCGTTCGGCGGTTACGACGAGGAACCCGCCGACACCGCCCACCATCTGCGCGAATTCGCCGCCGAAGGCATGGTCAACATCGCCGGGGGCTGCTGTGGCACGACCCCGGCGCACATCGCCGCGATCGCCGAGGCGGTCCGCGGCCGCCGCCGCGCCGTGCCCCGCACCGCCGGCGGCGTCACCCGGCTGTCCGGTCTGGAGGCGTTCGAGATCACCGCCGACACCGGCTTCGTGATGATCGGCGAGCGCACCAACGTCACCGGGTCAGCCAAGTTCCGGCGGCTCATCGAGGCCGACGACTACCAGGCGGCGGTGACCGTCGCCCTCGACCAGGTGCGCGGCGGCGCCAACCTGCTGGACGTCAACATGGACGCTGACCTGCTCGAGAGCGAGCAGGCGATGACCACGTTCCTCAACCTGCTCGCCACCGAGCCGGAGGCCGCCCGTATCCCGGTGATGGTCGACAGCTCCAAGTGGAGCGTGATCGAGGCCGGGCTGAAGTGCGTCCAGGGCAAGGGCGTGGTCAACTCGATCAGCCTCAAGGAAGGCGAAGAGGTCTTCCTCGGCCACGCCGCCAAGATCCGCCGCTACGGCGCCGGCGCGGTGGTGATGGCGTTCGACGAGCAGGGCCAGGCCGATACGGCCGAACGGAAGGTGTCGATCTGCGGCCGCGCCTATGACCTGCTCACCCAGCAGGCGGGATTCGCGCCGGAAGACATCATCTTCGACCCGAACGTGCTGGCCGTGGCCACCGGCATCGCCGAGCACAACGGGTACGCGAAGGCCTTCATCGAGGCCCTGCCGCAGATCAAGGAGCGCTGCCCCGGGGCGCGCACCAGCGGCGGCATCTCCAACCTGTCGTTCGCCTTCCGCGGTAACGAGGACGTGCGCCGGGCGATGCACTCCGCGTTCCTCTTCCACGCGATCCGGGCCGGGCTCGACATGGGCATCGTCAACGCCGGCCAGCTCGACGTGTACGAGGACATCGAGCCTGAGCTCAAGGAACTGGTCGAGGACGTGCTCTTCGACCGGCGCGAGGACGCCACCGACCGGCTCGTCGCCTACGCCGAGCGGGTGAAGTCGACCGGAGCCAGGAAGTCGGAAGCCGACCTGTCCTGGCGCGAGGTCCCGGTGGGCAAGCGGCTTGAGTACGCTCTCGTCCACGGCATCTCCGACTTCATCGAGGACGACACCGAAGAGGCCCGGCAGAGCGCCGAGCGCCCGCTCGACGTCATCGAAGGCCCGCTGATGGACGGCATGAAGATCGTGGGCGACCTGTTCGGCGCGGGCAAGATGTTCCTGCCGCAGGTGGTGAAGTCAGCCCGGGTGATGAAGCGAGCGGTCAAGTACCTCGAGCCCTTCATGGAAGCGGAGAAGGCCAGGAACGAGGAACTGGGCCAGGTCCGCCGGGGCAACGGCAAGGTGGTGCTCGCCACCGTCAAGGGCGACGTGCACGACATCGGCAAGAACATCGTCGGGGTGGTCCTCGGCTGCAACAACTACGAGGTGATCGACCTTGGGGTGATGGTCCCGGCGGCCAGGATCCTGGACACCGCGCTGGCCGAGCAGGCTGACATCATCGGCCTGTCCGGCCTGATCACCCCGTCGCTGGATGAGATGGTGAACGTCGCGTCCGAGATGGAACGGCGCGGCATCACCAAGCCGCTGCTGATCGGCGGGGCCACCACCTCGCGGCAGCACACCGCGGTCCGCATCGCCCCCGCCTACAGCAAGTCGACGACGCACGTGCTGGACGCCTCCCGGGTGGTCGGGGTGGTGCAGCACCTGCTCGACCCGGACCGGATCGGCGGGTTCGAGGAGGCCAACCGGGCCGAGCAGCAGCGGCTCCGCGAGCAGCACGAGACGCGCCGCAGTCAGCCGATGCTGTCGATCGAGGCCGCCCGCCGCAACCGCGAGCAGGTCTCCTTCGACGAGCTGCCGACCCCGGCCTTCACCGGCCTCCGGTTGGTCTCCCCGCCGCTGGAGGAGCTGCGGGCGATGGTCGACTGGACCTTCTTCTTCCTCGCCTGGGAGCTGAAGGGCAAGTACCCGGCGATCCTGGCCGACCCGGCCGCCCGCGAGCTGTTCGACGACGCCACCGCCCTGCTGGACGAGATCATCGCCGGCGGTCTGTTCACCGCCCGGGGCGCCTACGGTTTCTGGCCTGCGCGCGCCGAGGGCGACGACGTGGTGGTCGAGCCGCCCGCCGGGGGGGCGGTGCGGATACCAATGCTGCGGCAGCAGACGGTCAAGCCGGACGGGCGCCCCAACCGCTGCCTAGCCGACTACGTCGCCCCGGCCGGCGACCACCTGGGCGGGTTCGCGGTCGCCATCCACGGGGCCGACGACCTGGCCAAGAAGTACGAGGCGGCGGGGGACGACTACCAGTCGATCATGGTCAAGGCGCTGGCCGACCGGCTGGCGGAGGCGTTCGCCGAGCATATCCACCTCGCGGCGCGCCGTGACTGGTACGAGCAGGGCGGCGAGGTGGTGCTGGAGGAGTTGCACGCCGAGCGCTTCCGCGGCATCCGGCCCGCCTTCGGTTACCCGGCCTCGCCCGACCACACGCTCAAGCACGAGCTGTTCGAACTGCTCGGCGCGGGCGACTACGGCATGGCGCTGACCGAGTCATTCGCGATGACGCCGGCCGCGAGCGTCAGCGGCCTGCTGTTCGCCAGCCCGGCGTCCCGCTACTTCACCGTCGGCCGGATCAACCGGGACCAGGTGACGGACTACGCCCGCCGCCGGGGCATGGAACCGGACGTAGCGGAACGCTGGCTGCGGCCGAACCTCGCCTACGATCCGGAGTAACCCGGAGCAGCTCCCCTAGGGGCGAGCGGACATCGTGATGAAGTCGCGGGCGTAGGAAACCTGGAAAAACACCTGCGGCCCGAGGTGGGTGCCGACCAGGCGGGCGCCGTTGGACGGCGCCGCCTCACCGGCCGCGGCGGGTGGCTTGTAGGCGGCGAACACCGGCCAGCTCGGGTTGATGTCCAGCTCCATGCCGCGTCGCACCCCCGCCCGGACGAGCAGCTGGGCGAGTTGCAGCGGGTCCAGCCCCTGCCCGGCCGCGTACACCAGCGCCCCGCTGGCGGTGACCCCGAGGCCGGAACGCCACTGGTGCTCGATGCCGGGCACCGAGGCCGCGCAGGAGTACGCCCCGCACGTGTTGCCCCAGGCCTGCCAGTCTGAGCTGGCGGCGGCGGCCGTCGGCCGCCCGCCAGCGACGAGCGGGACCAGGTTCTGGCGGACGGCCGTTACCGAGGCGCTCATGGTGACGTCGGTTCCCCACGCTCCGACGGTGGCGGTGCCGTCGCGGTTGATCACCAGCGAGGCGGCCCCTGGCACCAGCCGATCGACCAGGCGGCCCTCGGTGTAGTAGCCGCCGTGCGCGTCAGCCATCTTGAACCCGCCGTTGAACGCCGCCACCAGCGTCCTGGCGGCAGCGCGGGTGACCGGCGCACTGAACTTGTAACCCACGCCACCCGGGGAGACCGAGCCAGAATAGAGCCGGGCCGACAGCAAGCTGGTATCCATCCAGGCAAGTCCGGATGGCTTGGTGCCCCCCGGCGGCAGGAGCGTCGTCTCGTAGACCGCGGGCTGGCCGTCCACCCGCCGTCCCGCCGGATGCCACTCCCCCTGGCCCGGGTAGGTCCCGGTGGTGAACGGGGTGAGGGCGCCGGGGGGGATCCGCCGGCCAGCGCCGGCCGGTCCCGCCGATCGGGCCGGTTTCGCCGGGCCGCTTGCCGCCGTCGAGGTTGCCGCGCCGGCCGGCGACCCTCCCCTCATGGTGGCGTGCGGCGAGCTGGGCGAGACAGCCGACGGCGCGCCGCCGCAGGCGGCGAGCGCCGTCACCACGGAGGCCACCGCGAGCTGCGCCACCGCGATGACTTTCGGCCGGCCGGTCCGGGTGTTGCTGGCCACGGACTCACCGTAGGCGGCCTGCGCTGGCCTGTGACCAGCGTGAACTAGATCAAAAGGTTCTGAATACGGTCTGGACCGGTTGCCGCGCCTTACCCGCCCATCGGGGTCAGCACGAAGATCGGCATCTTCCTGTCCGTCTTCTTCTGGTACTCGGCGTAGTCCGGCCACACGGCCACCGCGCGCTCGAACCACTGCGCGTACTCCTCGTCGTGCACCTCGCGGGCCTGGTAGTCCTGCTTGGCCGGGCCGTCTTGCAGCTCCACGTGCGGGTTGGCGACGACGTTGTAGTACCAGACCGGGTTCTTGGGCGCGCCGCCGAGCGAGGCGACGACGGCGTACTCACCGTCGTGCTCGACCCGCATCAGCGGGGTCTTGCGCAACTTGCCGGTCTTGGCCCCGACCGTCGTCAGCACGATCACCGGCTTGCCCTGGTTGTCGGTGCCCTCGGTGCCGCCCGACCGCTCGATGCGGTCGACCTGATCGCGGCTGAAGTCGAACGTGCTCGGCTGATACTCCCCGCTCAATGGCATGTAGCGCCCCTTCGGTTATCCGGTTACCCAGCACTACCAGCCTATCGCCGGGCCGTGAGCGCGCTGCGGCCACGGCCCCGGCCCCCTGCCCCAGCTTGACTTTGCCCTGGGGGCAAGGCCGACGGTGAACGCACAGGACCGTGGGGCCGCCGGGAGGCCGGGAGATGACCGTCACCAGTTCGCTCCTACCGCCGGCTGGACCGCTGCGCCGGTACACCCTCATCTCCCTCCTGGACGCGACCGGCACCGGGCTCTTCCTGGCCGTCAGCGTGCTGTTCTTCACCCGGTTCGCGGGTCTGCCGGCCGGCCTGGTCGCACTGGGCCTGTCCCTGTCGGGCCTGGCGGCGATGGCGGCGGCGGTCCCCCTGGGCTCGCTTGGCGACCGCTTCGGCCCCCGGCCCGCCTGGGCCCTGCTGGCGGCGGTGCAGGGCGCAGCCTTCGCCGCCTACCCGTTCATCCGGTCCTTCGCGCCATTCCTGGCCCTGGTCACGCTGACCGCGGTGGCCAGCGCGGGTGCCTCCCCGGTGCGTGCCGCCTATCTCGCCCGGCTCGCCGGGCCGGACCAGCGGGTGCGCGCCCGGGCCTACAACCAGGCGGTCTGCAACGCCGGCTTCGCCCTCGGCGCCCTCGGGGCCGGGATCGCGCTGGCGGCCGGGACCAGGACCGCCTATGTCGCCCTGGTGCTCGGCAACGCCGCCTCCTATGCCGCGGCGGCCGCGCTGGTGCTGACCCTGCCCGCCGGGGCGGGGCCGCCCCGGGACGGTTCCCCTCCCTCCACCGGGGTGCTGCGCGACCGCCGCTACCTGCTCGTATGCGGTCTCAACGGGCTGCTGATGTGTTACGGGGCGATCCTCACGGTGGGCCTCCCGCTGTGGATCGTGCGCAGTACCCGGGCTCCCGCCTGGACCGTGGCGGGCGCGTTCGCGCTCAACACCGCGCTGGCGGTGCTGCTGCAGGTGCGGGCCAGCCGGGGGGCGGAGACCGTGCCCGGAGCGGCCCGGGCGGTGCTCCGCGCGGGCGGCCTGCTCCTGCTAGCCTGCCTCGCCTTCGCGGCCGCGGGCGCCTTCGGCCCGGCCGGGGCGGTGCTGGCGCTCGGGGCAGGCACCACCGCCCTGAGCGCGGGCGAGGTGCTGCAGTGCGCCGGCGGCTGGGGGCTGTCCTACGCCCTGGCCCCGGAGCAGCAGCAGGGCCAGTACCTGGGCGCGTTCACGGTCGGCACCCGCATCTACGACACTGCCGGTCCGCTGCTGGTCAGCGGGCTGGTCCTCGGGCTCGGCCAGGCCGGCTGGCTCGTGCTCGGCCTGCTCTTCCTCGGGTTGGCGGTGGCCCTGAGCGCGGCCGCGCGCTGGGCCGAAGCGGGCGGGGCCTATCGTCGGCATCAGGACGAGGCCGAGGAGGACCCGGGATGGCGAGCGAACTCGAGCAGTTCCGCATGCTGATCGGCGGCCGGCTGGTCGACGCGGAATCCGGCGCGACCTTCGAGTCGCGCAACCCGTACACCGGGCAGCCGTGGGCGGTACTGCCCGACGGCGGCCCGGCGGACGTCAACGCCGCGGTGGCGGCCGCGCGGGCGGCCGCCACCGGCGAGTGGGGCTCGATGACCGGCTTCGCCCGGGCGGCGCTGCTGCGCCGCCTGGCCGAGCTGGTCGCGGCCGACGCCAGCCGGCTGGCCCGCCTCGAGGTCAGCGACTCAGGCAAGCTCTACCGGGAGATGGCCGGCCAGATGAACGCGCTCGGCGGCTGGTACCAGTACTTCGCCGGCCTGGCCGACAAGATCGAAGGGCGGCAGATCCCCGCACCCAACCCGGACTACCTCATCTACACGCGGCGCGAGCCGGTGGGCGTGGTCGCCGCGATCACCCCGTGGAACTCCCCGCTGCTGCTGATGACGTGGAAGCTGGCGCCCGCCCTGGCAGCCGGCTGCACGGTGGTGATCAAGCCGTCCGAGCACGCACCGGTTTCCACCCTCGGCTTCGCTGAGCTCGTCATCCAGGCCGGGTTCCCACCCGGCGTCGTCAACGTCGTCACCAGCCTGTCCCGGGAGACCGGGGCCGCGCTCGCCGCGCACCCCGGGGTGGACAAGGTCGCCTTCACCGGTTCGACCGCCACCGGGCGCGCGGTCGCCCGGGCGGCAGCCGGGAACATCAGCAAGGTGACGCTGGAACTGGGGGGCAAGTCGCCCCAGGTCGTCTTCCCCGACGCTGACCTCGCGGCGGCCGCCAACGGGATCGTGGCGGGGGTGTTCGCCGCCACCGGGCAGACCTGCATGGCCGGCTCCCGGCTGATCGTGCACGCCGACGTGCACGACAAGCTGGTCGCCTTGGTGGCCGACCGGGCCGCGCGGATCAAGCTGGGCGACCCGAACGACGCCGGCACCGAGATGGGGCCGGTCGCCAACGAGCCTCAGTACCGGAAGATCCTCGGGTACCTCGCCCAGGCCCGGGAGGAAGGCGCCACCGTCGCCTGCGGGGGCGCGGCCGACACCGGGCTCGGCGGGCTGTTCGTCAAGCCGACCGTGCTGACCGGGATCACCCCCGGGTCAACGGTGTACCAGGAGGAAGTGTTCGGGCCGGTGCTGGCCGCGCTGACCTTCACCGACGAGGACGAGGCGGTCAAGCTGGCCAACGACACCCCCTACGGCCTGGCCGGCGCGGTCTGGACCAAGGACATCCACCGGGCCCACCGGGTCGCTGCGCGGATCAAGGCCGGCAGCGTCTGGATCAACGCTTACCGGGTCGTTGCTCCCTCGGTGCCGTTCGGCGGCTTCAAGAGCTCCGGCCTCGGCCGCGAGAACGGCATCCACGCGGTCGACGAGTACCTGGAGGAGAAGGCGATCTGGGTCGAGCTGACCGGCGGCACCCGCGACCCGTTCACCCTCGGATGAGCCACCCGGGCGGCTGGGAAACCTGGAACTGGGACGAGACCCTGTTCGCGGGTACCGCCGGGTACTACGAGCAAGGCCGGCCGCCGTACGCCCCCGGGCTGGCCGGTGCCCTCGCCCGCGAGCTGGGCCTCGACGGGCGGGGCAGGCTGCTCGACGTCGGGTGCGGCCCGGGCACGATCACCCTGCCCCTCGCGCCTCTCTTCGCCGCGGTCACGGGACTCGACCCCGACGGGCCGATGCTGGCCCGCGCGGCCGCAGCGGCGGCCGCCCGCGAAATCGGCCACGTCACCTGGGTCCACCTGCGGGCCGAGGAGCTGCCGGGTGGCCTCGGCTCCTTCCGGGTGGTGACCTTCGCCAACTCATTCCACTGGATGGACCGGCCCCGGGTCGCCGCCGCCGTCGCCGGCATGCTGACCGCGGGCGGGGCGGCGGTGCAGGTCGACGCGCCGGGCTACCGGCCGGCGGAGCTGGCGGTGGAGGCCCGGAGGGACCAGCTCCCGTTCCCTCCTCCGCCTGACGCCGCCCTCGACCAGCTGCGCCGGCGCTACCTGGGCAGCGGCCGGCGCGCGGGCCAGGGAGTCCGCAACACCTCGCCCAGCGGTGAGGACGAGGTGTTCCAGCAGGCCGGCTTCCTGCCCGCGCGGACGGTGACCGTGCCGGACGGGCGCGTCCTCGAGCGGACCGCCGACGACGTGGTGGCCGGGGTGTTCTCCACCTCCTCGACCGCGCCGCACCTGTTCGGCCCGCGCCAGCCGGACTACGAACGCGACCTGCGGGAAATCCTGGCCCGGGCGTCGCCGTCCGGCCGGTTCTCCGTCCGCCTCCCGGACAACATCCTGCGCATCTGGCGGCAGTCGGCCGGTTGAAACGGAGTATGCTCCGTTTCAATGGACGAGCCTGGCCCCACCGGAGCGTGATCCGTTGACTGACGCGGGCAACCGCGTGCCGCGCGCGGACGCGGCCCGCAACCGCGGCATGCTGCTCGCGGTGGCGACCCGCACGTTCGCGGCGGCTGGGGCGGAGCCGTCGATGCGCGCGATCGCACGGGAGGCCGGGGTCGGTATCGCCACCCTCTACCGCCACTTCCCGACTCGTGAGTCGCTGGTCGACGCGGTCTACCGGGACCAGGTCGAGCGGCTCACGGACGGCGCCCGCGAGCTGCTCGGGCAGTTGCCCCCGGCCCAGGCGATGCGGCGCTGGATGGACCTGTTCGGCGACTGGATCGCGACCAAGAACGGCATGCTCGGCACCTTGCTGGCGATGACCGAGGCAGGCGAGATCGCCCATGCCCAGACCCGGGCCGAGCTGCTGGCGGCCATCACCACCATCCTCGACGCCGGCCGCGCGGCGGGCGACCTGCGCCCCGACGTCACCGCCGAGGACGTCGCCGCCAGCCTCATCGGCATCTTCACGGTGGCCGGCCAGCCCGAGCACCGGGGCCAGGCCAGCCGCCTTCTCGACCTCTTGATGGACGGCCTCCGGCCCCCGGTCAGCCGGTTACGACCGCTTTAGGATGGTCTGCGTGCGGCCCGGAATCGTCGCCGAAGCAACGCAACCGGAGGTCCCCGGCATGACCAGCAAATTCACTGAGCTCGCGATCGACTGCGCCGATCCCGGCGGCCTGTCCCGGTTCTGGTGCTGGGTCCTCGGCTACGAGGTGCAAAACGAGGAGGACGGTCTCGTCACGATCGGCTCGCCCCTGGTGCCCGAGGGCAGGGACCGCACCGGCCCGGTGCCGCCGCGGCTGACGTTCGTGCACGTGCCCGGGGGCAAGACGGTCAAGAACAGGCTCCACATCGACGTCAACCCGACCGACCGGGAGCAGGATGAGGAGGTCCGGCGCCTGCTCGAGCTGGGGGCCCGGCAGGCCGACGCCGGCCAGGGTGACGACGTGAGCTGGGTCGTCCTGGCCGACCCGGAGGGGAACGAGTTCTGCGTCCTGGCCGGGCGCCGCCCCTGATGACGTCGGGAGCAGGGATCCCGGAGCACACCGGGCCAGCCGCACACGGAGTCGCGTCTCAGGCCAGATGCCGGGCGAAGAACCGCAGCGCGTTGTCCGTCTCGGCCGGCGGCAGGTCTGCGTGCCCGCCGGGGTTGGCGTGCAGCGTCTTGCCCGCTGAGCCGATGGCGTCGAACAACGCCAGGGTCTGAGCCCGCGGCATCTGCTCATCGTCCCACTGGACCAGGAACTGCACCGGCACGGTGACCTGCGCGGCGGCCCCGGCCAGCACGGGCGCGCCTTGAAGGCCCAGCACCGCGGCGCGGACCCGCGGTTCCGCGGCGACGAACGGGATGCCGAACGCGCAGCCCAGCGACACGCCCCAGTAGCCCGCTGGCCCGCCGCCGACCGAGTCGAGTTGCTGAGCCGCGGTCAGGACCTCCTGCCACTCCGCGACCGCCTGCCCGGCCACGAGCGTGTACAGGGCGGTGTCCAGCCCGGCCGTATCCTCGCCGGCGGCTATGCGGGCCCGGTACTCGCCCGCGATCCGGCCGAACTCCACGCTCACCGGCCGCTCGCCGTGGTTGGGCATGTCGGTCGCCGCGACCGCGAACCCGCCTTCAGCGGCGAAGCGGCGCGCGCGGGACAGGACGCCGGGGGCCTTCTTGTGCTGCCCGCCGCCGTGGCCCATCAGGATCAGCGGACGAGGGCCGCGGGCGTCTTCCGGCGTCCACAGCACGCCGGGGACCTCGCCGACAGTGAAGAGCCGCTCGGTGACACCGTCCGACGATGTCGCGGAGATGAAGCGCATGGCCCCGCGCTAGGCGAGTTCTACGGTCAGCCCGAGGTGCGCGGCCAGCAGCCCGGCCCGCGCCCGATCCTGGGGCGTGAACCCGGCTGCCGGGCGGGAGAAGCCAAGGTGGTGCAGCGCGCCGCCCAGCGGCAGTCCTTCTTCGCCCACCAGCCGGATCCGCTTGCCGCCGGGCCAGGTCAGCTCGGCGACCCCGGCGCCGGCCAGCTCGAGCTGGCCGTCCAGGACCTCCCGGAACAGCCGCACGGCGCGGTCGAAACCGCTCACGTGATGCTCGATCACGTCAAAGCGGGCCGGCGGCCCGGGCTGAGGCAGCTCCGCGGGCTGCGGCGATCGCGATGGCGATCCCTGCTGGGCGACCTGGATGACGATGCCGTGCGCGTCGCGCGGATGCAGGAAGGCTTCTTTCCAGCCGGGATTGTCCAGGTTGACCCCGACAGGTTCGATGCCATGGGCCCGGACCCGCGCGAGCGTGTCCTCGATGTCGGTGACAGTGAAGTTGAAATGGTGCGGGCCCGCACCGCGGGCGGCCAGGAAGCGCTCGAGGAAGGCCGCGTCCGGACCTCCGGTGGGTGTCAGCAGCTCGACCTTGGGACCGCTGGCGAACTCCAGCTGGCCCCACCAGTAGCCGGGCGAATCGCCACCGTAGGCCCAGGTGCCGCCCAGGACGGCGGCGAACAGCTCCCAGCCGGCGGAAAGGGGGGCCGGCGCGCCGATGGCGAAATGATCAAGGATCGCGGTCATGGCACCTCACGTTACGGCCAGCCCTCGGGCTAGTGCCAGCCGTAACGCTGCTGCAGCCGGTCCCGGACCCGCTCGAACGTGTCGTGCGGCAGGCTTGCCGCTTCCCGGCGCATTCCGGCCTCGTGGACCCGGATCGCCCGGTCCAGGTCGACCCACGACGGCCGGTGCTCGCCGTCCCACCCGCCCGTGCCGATTGGCTCGAAGTCGGCCTCGCCGTCGTGGTTCTTGCTGGTCAGCTGCACGGCCAGATAGGTCCCGGCCGCCTCGGCGGCCACCACAAGCACCGGCCGGTCCTTGCCCCGCCCGTCGTTCTCCTCGAACGGCACCCAGGTCCAGATGATCTCGCCGGGATCCGGGGCCCCGTCCGTCGCGGGCGAGTAGCCCATCCGCACCGGCCCGATGCGCCGAGGGTCGACCTCCACGGTGGCGTCCGGCCCGGACTCGCCCGGCGAGACGTCCGCATCCGTACGGGACGGCCGCGCCTGTTCCCGGGGGCGGCCGCCCGTCAGCATGTCGGACACGGCCTTGATCAGATCCCCCAGCGACCTCATGCCGCCACAGTAACGCCCGCCGCCGTCCGTGAGGGGGAGCGGTCGACGCCACTGCGCCGGACCACCGGCACGGTGTTGGCCGCATGAGCGACCCGTCGCCTGCGACCTGGGCCGCCGCTCGCGCAGGGGAATGAGACGGGCGTCACACCGGTTACTGACGGGCATGAAGATAGCGGTGATCGGCAAGGGCAGCATCGGCGGAACGCTGGGCGGCAAATGGCACGCCGCCGGGCACGACGTGGTCTACGGAGCCCGGGGCGGTTCCGGTGAGGGCCCAGGCGGGGCACCGGTTCGGAGCATCGGCGACGCGCTGGAAGACGCCGACGTGGTCGTGCTGGCCGTTCCCGGCCCGGCCGTGCCGGACGTCCTGAACGAGCACGGCCCGGCGCTCGCGGGCAAGGTAGTGATCGACGCGGTCAACCGGATGGGCGCGCCGCAGCCAGACAGCCGGGAACTGATCGCGGCCGCCGCACCGACGGCCCGGTACGTCCGCGCGTTCAGCACACTTGGCTGGGAGAACTTCGCCGAGCCGCTGCCCGGCACGAACCTCTTCTTCGCCGCCGACCCGGAAGCGCGGGCGGTGGCCGAGGAACTCATCCGCGCCATCGGCCTCGAGCCGGCCTACCTCGGCGACACATCCGCGACGGCGACCGTCGACGCCCTCCTGCCACTGTGGTTCGCCCTGGTCAAGCAGAACGGCGGCAACCGCAAGATCGCGCTGCGCATCGTCCGCTAAACGCCAGCCTCTGGTTCCTGTCGCGGCACCGCCTCCAGGCCCTCGGCCAGAATCTCCCTCAGGGGATGCGGGGGATAAGAAGTCTGGCGGGCTGGAGAGGGCCCCAGTGCACCGTGCAGTTCGCCGGCTTCGTGCGCCGGTAGGCGGCCGGGAACTGCCCCGTGAACGGGTTACGCGGCGCCAGCCAGCGCCCGGCCACCACCAGGCGTAGTGACTCGCCCGCGCGGAAGAGAGTCGACGAGGGCCCGAGGGCCACTTCGACCGGGACGATCTCACCGGGCCGCAGTAGCTGCAAGGTACGGAAGGTATGGACGGGCTGCGCCTCGGTTGACCGCTGGCGGTCGAGTTCACGCAGCGCGGCGCGCTGCCAGCCGGTGGCGACCCGGTCGCGGCCGTACCCGTAGGAACCTTCGAAGCCGACCCACCGGTCGCCGCGCCATTTTTCGATCCCGGCGAAGATGCTGAGGTCACTGCCGCGATCGATCTCAACCCACAGGCGCGCTGCCATCGGCCCGGTTAGCTCGGTGTCCTCGGTGAAAGTGTGGCTGAACGCCACCGCATGGCGGCGAGTGTGAAACGTCGCCGCTCCCTCACGCTGAGGCGCGACAGCCGACAGCGCACCGTCAGCTGCGAGGAACAGCGGTTGCCACTGCGTGCGGGCCAGCGGCCAGTCTTGCTCGGTTCGCACAGCGGCGATGCGGTCTCGGCTCTCCCGGACCTCCAGCCGTACCCTTGGTCCCGGGTCGGCCTCCGCACCCCGCAAGTAGCGGTCGAAAAACGCCAGCTGAGCCTGCTTGGCCCCGGGGCTGTAAAAGGTCTGCCACTTGCCGCCTCGGTGCGTGTAGGCGAAACGATCGTTCGAGCCGGCCTCCTGGAAGGCGCGGAACGATCCGCGGCTGTGCAGGTTGTTGTCGGAAAAGCTGGCGCAGACCAGCATGGGCACGGTGATCTTGCTGAGGTCGGCGCACAGCGACTGCCACCATTCGTCGCGCAGCGGCCGCGCGCGGCGTTCGGCGGCCATGTCGTCGCCCAACCGGGCAACCCGTTTCGTTGCCCGGGTCCAGATGCTCGCGAAGCCAGCCTCGTAGACACCGCCAGGGCACATCAGATCCCGGTACGGGTCGGTCATTCCCTCCCACGGGCAGATGGCCTTGAGCCCGGGCGGGTTCAAGGCCGCGACCTTGTACTGCGACATCGCCAGGTACGACACACCCAGGAGCCCGACCGCCCCTGAGCACCACGGCCGGGACGCGGCCCATCCGATCAGGTCGCAGTAGTCGAGGGCCTCCTGATCAGACAGGAGGGCACCGGTGCCTTCGGAGGTTCCGGCACCGCGCGAGTCGGCGTTGACCACCGCGTAGCCCTGGCCGGCCCACCACGCCGGGTCGGGAGCCTCCCACCCGGTCAGCGTCGAGTGCTCGATCAGGCCCGTCTGGTTCATCAGCCGGTACTGGAAGCTCACCACTGAGCGTCGCCCCTTGCGCGACGGCAGCTTGTCCTTGCCGTAAGGGTGAGCCGACATGAGAACCGGGAACGGCCCCTCTCCCGGCGGCAGGCAGATGTTGGCGCGCAAGACGATGCCGTCGCGCATCACCACCGGGGTGTCACGCTCGCACACAATGCCGGGCGGCGGAGGCGAGACGACAACCGGCGGGCGGGCGAAATTGCGAACCCGGCGCGCCGCATACCGTAGCCGTCCCGGCCGCCGCCAAGGCCAATCCTCGGCCGCTGCGTCGCCCGGTGGCACAGATCGCTCCAGTGGTGGAGTGCAACTTCAGTTACTCAGAGTGACACTCTAACACGGCCGTACGCCCGCCGCGGGATGATCTCCTCGACCGGAATCAGCCGCAACGCTGACCCCGCCGGGGCCGCCCCTAGGTCACGGTCAGCCGGCACACCCGCTCAGCCTCGGTCTTGCCATGTGCACAAGCAGACCCGGTTGCCCTCGGGGTCGGCGAGCACCCAGAAGCTCGGCGCCTCCTTGTCGCTGACCAGCGTGCCGCCCGCGGCGATGGCCGCGTCGATGCGCGGCTGGACCTGGGCCGGCTCGACCCACAGGTCAGGATGCCAGCGCTGACGCGGCTCCTCGCTTCCCGACGGCTGGAACCACAGGGTCGGCAGGGCGTCGGCCGGATCGGCCACTTCGTTAGCGCTGGGCTTGGTGGGCGGCTTCACCGCCAGCACCGCGGCCCAGAACGGCAGGATCGCCGCGTGGGCCGGGCTGTCGAGCCCGAACTCGAGCCGGGACGCGGCGCCGGAGTCCAGCGTCACTCCGGCATCGGCGGCGATAGCGGAGACGGCGCGGGCCAGCCGGAGGTCACGGTCGGTCACCCCGCCCTCGTCGTGGCTGCTGAGCCGGACATCTACGTGGGGGTAATGCAAGGTGAGGTCGGGATGGTGGTTCATCTCCTCAGCCGCGGCCCCGATGGCGTTGACCACTGCAAGCCCGGTGCTGAAGTTCCTGGTGTGCAGGCGCGTCTGCAGGCCGCCTATCAGGTAGGCCCATCCGTCAAGGCCCGCGTCGGCGATCTGCTGTCCGTTCAGTTTGGTCATGACCCCTCGCTACCCCGTGGCAGGCGCGGCAGCCCCCTTCCAGGCAGATCCGGTCAGGCACCCGAAAGGTCGCCGTTGTCGCACGGCGGCAAGACTGCTTGGCGCGGGTAGTCGACTAGCTGCCGGGATAGACGCCAAAAGTTAGCCTGCAACGCATGGGGCTCTCGACGCATAAGCAGGGCATGACAGGCGATCAATGCTCCGATGGTGAGTTGCTCGCCCGCCTACCGCGTCAGCCGGAACTGATGGGCGTGCTCTATGAGCGGCACGCCCGGGCCGTATTCCGGTACCTGGCGCGCCGGGCCGGGCCGGCAGCCGCTGAAGATTTGGCTTCTCAGGTTTTCATCGCCGCCCTGTCCACGTCGTCGCGGGTTGTCGTACACGACAGCGGCAGCGCGCTGCCCTGGCTGTACGGCATCGCGCTGAATGTGCTGCGTAAGCACTTCCAGAAGACGCGGCCAGTGCCCGGGGTGGCGGGCGATCCCGGGGTGGACTGGGACGCGGTCGATGACCGTCTCGACGCCTGGGCCGAGCGCGGACGGCTCCGGGCGGCACTCTCCGGCCTGTCGGACTCCGACCGCGAGCTGCTCCTGCTCGTGGCGTGGGAAGGGCTGACGCCCGCCGAGGCGGCCGCGGCCCTAGATATCAGCCAGACGGTAGCCAGGAGCCGCCTCCACCGCGTGCGCATGCGGGTGATCAGAGCACTTCAGGACCAGCCGGGCGACCCCAGCGTAGTAACGACTTTGCCCGCGAAGCGGGAGGCATCATGAATCCCCTAGACAACCTGCTCTCCTCAGCCGGCCGGGTTCCAGAGATCTCGGAGGAGGGCTTGAGGAACGGACTCCACAAGCTGGAGGCGGCGATCGCACAGGCGGGCGCAGAGCAGACACCGGCTCACCGGAAGGCAGCTTCCCGCTGGCGGGGCAACTGGCCCGCGATGACGGCCGTCGCCGTTACGGCGGCCGCGGTAGTGACGGCCGCGCTGGTCTCGCCGTCGTCGACTCCGCCGAAAACGGGGCCGCAGGCGACCGCCTGCCCAGGGGCTGAGGCCACCCTCTCCTCGGTGAGCTACACCATCGACACCCGGACCTCTAGCACCCCGGCCGCCGTCGTCCTGGACGCGGCCGCGGCCGCGGTAGGTAAGCAGGCGGGCGCGGTCTCGGCGCCGAATATCGACTGGAGCGAACCTTACTTCCACACGGTGGAGGTAGCGACTTGTGCTGGCGGAACGATCACGTCCAACGTCTGGCAGACGCGCACCGGTGACGGGGCCGGCGAGAACGTCGGCGGGGGGTGCAGCGATCAGGGAGCCCACTCGCTCTACCCGATCATCACCGGATTCACCAACTTCTACCGGCTCGGGAACCAGTCCCTTACGGAGTCGCAGGTGGACCGGTTGCCCACCGACCCAGATAAGCTCTGGCCGCTGCTGGAAGGACTCGACGGGGATTCCCTCGGTTCAGATACCGCGAACATGGACTCGAACGCGTCCCTTATGTTCCAGAGCATCTGGAACCTGGTCACCAGCGAGCCGTTGTCTCCCGCGTTCCGTAAGGCACTCCTGGAAGACGCGGCGAAGATCCCCGGCGTCACGGTTGAGGGCAAGTACACCGATTCGCTCGGCCGGACCGGGACGGTGCTGCATCTCGGCATCTGGACGATGGCGATCGACACCACCGACGGGCAGATCCTGGCCCTGTTCCAGAAGCCCGTACCGGGCATCCCGATCTGCGGCAAAGCCTCGACCCAGGCCCAGGACCCGTGCCAGCCCGGCGGCAGCTCGACGACCGTATACGTTAGCGCGCAGCTGGTCCCGGGCGTGCCGAAGGCGGCGGCCGACATGATCGCTTTCGCCAAGGCCCATGAACCCAGGGTGTGGACGGAGCCGACGTCCGCACCGAAGCTCTGACCGAAACCAGGGCGAGCCGAGGCGGCCCCGGTGCCCAAGGGGCACCGGGGCCGCATCTGCGGGATGGCTGTTCCGAGCCCTGCGCGCAGGTGGCGCCGCGCAGCCGATGCAGTCCTCATCTGCGTTGCGCATCGGTAACCTGCGTGTTACGGTAACCTAGTTGTTACCATTGGGGAGTTGAGCCGATGCGGTATTACGAAGCGACATCAGCCATAGCGGCCAGCCCGCAGGCGGTATGGGCCGTGCTGAGCGACGGGGCGAGCTGGCCGAGCTGGGATTCGGGCGTTGATTCGGTCGAGGGCCGGATCGCGATGGGCGAGACCATTACGATCCGCTCGCAGGCGGCGCCGGGCCGGGCATTCCCGGTCAAGGTCACGCGGTTTGAGCCGCCGGCTCACCTGAGGTTCAGCGGGGGCATGCCGCTCGGCCTATTCCGCGGCGTCCGGACCTACGAGGTGTCTAATGGCGCGAGCGGCCAGGTTGAGTTCCGCGTGCGCGAAGAGTACACGGGCTTGCTGCTCCCGCTAATCTGGCGGTCGATGCCTGACCTGGGCCCTTCCTTCGAGCGCTTCGCGAGCGGGCTCAAGCAACGGGTCGAGTCGGGCGGCTGACGGGATGGCCCAGGTTGCAGCCTCCGGCAACCCGGCTGAGGCGCGGGGATTCGAGGCCCTAGGCGACGCCAACCGGCGGGAGATCCTGCGCATTCTCAGCGACGGCAGCAAGCCGGTCCGGGAGATCGCCAACGCCATGACCATCAGCAGGCCCGCCGTCTCGCGCCACCTGCGCCTGCTGAAAGGCGCCGGCATGGTCGCGGAGCAAGCTGACGGGGCGCGCCGGATCTACCACCTCCAAGAGCGCGGGATCGAGGCGGTCCGTGAGTACCTGGAGCAGGTCTGGGGAGAGGCGGTCGCGCGGTTCCAGTTGTTGGCCACGAACACCGGGCCTAGTCGAAGTGGAGGCGGGAACGCCGCTGCGGCGAGACCGCTCGGACACGACCGAGGTGAAGATCCGGTTCGTCGCGAGGGACTCCGGACCGACCCGCATCGAAATCGAGTATCACGGCTGGGAGCGTCTGAGCCGTACAGCCTGAGAGGGGCGCGGCCAGCACCAGGCCGGATGGCAGACCCTTCTCCCGCAATTCCACGCGGCGAACGCCGACACTGAGAAAAGGAGGGCACCAATGCCCGCAGGCTCGAAAGACGGCCCATGGCAGCTGGCTGAGGTCACCCACGACGCCCGGAACAACAAGATGAGAGCCGGGCTATGAGCCGCGCCGTGGTGGTGCGGTATCGCACCCGCCCAGACGCCGCCGACGAAAACGAGCAACTGATCAAAGCCGTATTCGCAGGATTGGCGACAGTACGGCCCGGCGGAATCCGCTACTCCGCACTCCGAGTGGATGAGACCACCTTCGTGCACGTGGCCGTCTTCGACTCGGACGCCAACCCGCTTGAGGCCCTTCCCGCCTTCCAGGCGTTCACTTCAGGCCTAGCGGATCGCTGCGCTGAACCACCTGCGCCCGCGACCGGGCGCCTCGTGGGCAGCTATCCATAGCAAGCTAGCCAGCGACCCAGCCCTCGCTGGAGTGGCTGACCTTCCGTCGCTTAAAACCGTGGGAAAGGGTAGAGGCTAGAAGAAGCGCTACGCGATGTTCAGTCGATGGGGGACGGTGTCTGTGAACTTCGATCTGCTCTCTTTTTCCTTTGCTTTTCCTCTCACGCTCGGACTATTCGCTAGGACATCGCCCGCTAGTCAACAGACTCGCTCTGTTCCGCAGTCGCTCCCAAAGGGCGGCAGAATGCCACGAACAGCCCCAGTTCACTCGTCTCGGCCTACCGCATCGACCGTCGTACTCCGGAATCAGTCGCTCCCTGTGACCCGCGACACGCCCGTCAGGCAAAGCACTCGGCCTAGCGCGCCGGCTCGCGCTCCCCGGGGCCAGTCGCTCCCCGCGACCGGCCGCACGCCGGTCAGGCGGGGCATCGGGCCAAGCACGTCGACGCCGGCACCCCAGACCCGGTCACTCCCTGCGACCCGCGACACGCCCGTTACGCAAGGCAAGATTCTTCCACCAAGCTCACGGAGCACCTATCGTCCAGAGATGTCCGCGCGCTTTTACCCTGATGGCGGCCTGGCTGAGCTAAACGGCTCAGCGGAAGACGTGGGGCGCATCGTACTCGAACTTCGGCAGCTACAACTTCGTGCGCAAATGATCAATCAATTGCACTTGCCTTGAGGACTGGTAGTGCAGACCCACGCCGATGTCGTGCAGGGCGACGTGCCTCTCCTTGGAACGGGCGACGCGGGCTGAATTGGGGCATCGGGCTTCGCTGCCCCGCGGCTGGCTCCGGGCACGGTCTTTCGGAATGAGCAGGACCCGGCCGCGGATCGCGCCGCTTCGCCCTGCTCGCGGACGAGACGGGCGTCACCGAGAGGGCGGCGGCCAAAAGACGTCGAGCCGGACATGACGGCTTCGGCCCGGCCGACGATGCGGGCGGACCATCACCTGAAAAATGCCTTCCACTCGAACCGGATGGGACCCTGGACAAGCCCTATCCTCCCAGGTCAAAGGCACTTTTCATTTACATCGAAAGCCCCTGCTTACTCTAGGCGAGAGCCCGGGGCTGGTGAAGGCGCGCGTTCATTGCTGAGCCGGCTGCGCTGGCGGTGGCCGGCTGGGGCAGCCTCAGTTGTGGTTGCGCAGTTCGCGTTGGGTCTGCTCGTACACCCGGTCCTGGGCGTCATGGTCGCGGGACTTCTTGGATGACTTCTTGAGCTTGGCCGAGCTGTAGTAGCCGCCGGTCGCGGTCGCGAGCTCCGGATCGGCCAGCAGCCGGACGCAGCCGCGTGACCCCTTCTCCGGCGGCCCGACGAACGGGTTGGTCAACGCCTCGAGCAGTTTGAACGGTCCGCCGGCCTTGCTGCCGAGAGTGGTTTTGACGGCGCCCGGGCTGACCGCGTTGAAGGTCAGGCCGTCCCCTTGGTGCCGCCGGGCCATGGCGTAGGTGTACATCAGCGCCAGGAGCTTGGCGTCGGCGTAGGCGTGCATCTGGGCGTACTTGCCGGGGTAGCTCCAGTCGGTGATCGGGTTGCCCCGCGACTCGATCAGCGCCGTCATGATCACGACCCGGGAGGGCGCGGCGAACTCGTCGGCTCCCTTGCGCAGGAGGTCGAGCAGCGACTCCGTCAGCGCTGCGGCAGCGATGTGGTTGATCGCGATCGTCCGCTCGTAGCCGTCCGGGGACAGGGCCCTGGCGGCGAAGGCCGCGCCGGCGTTGTTGACCAGCCCGTTCAGGCCCTTCGGGCTCGCCTGGCGCACCGCCTCAGCCAGCTCGCGGACGCCGGCGAGCGAGCCCAGGTCCCCGGCCACGGCCAGGTACCGGCCCTTGCCGTTGCCGTTGACGGACAGCAGGTCCGCTGCCCGCCTGGCCTCGTCAGCGCGCCGTGCGTGCAACAGCACGGTCGCGCCGCTGTTGCCCGCTGTCTTGGGCTGTCTCACGGCCGATACCGCCCTTGGCGCCGGTGACCAGGACGGTCTGGCCGTCGAGCCTCCCGGCGAATTGGGCGTCGAACTTGCTCATGCGCTTCTCCGATCGGATAGGTCCTGCATGACAGGGCACTTCGTGAGGGCGTCGTCTCGCGGGCAGCCCGCACGGTGGTCATCCTGCCGCCGACCCACGGAGCCGCCCGGTGGACGCCGCCGCGCTGCTGCTGGCGTCACGTCGCGACCCGGCCCCCGTCGACCGCCAGGGTGACGCCGTGGACGAAGCTGGCCTCGTCGCTGGCGAGGAAGACGATCGCCGCGGCGAGTTCCTCGGGCCGGGCCACGCGGCCAGCCGGCGCCAGCGTCGCGAGCTGGTTCACCATCTCCGCGGGGATGGCTTCCATCAGCGCGGTGCGCGTCGGGCCGGGGGCGACGGCGTTGACCCGGACGCCACTCGGGCCGTATTCGGCGGCCCAGGCCTTCGTCAGCAGCTCGAGGGCGGCCCGGCTGGCGCCGTACATGGCCATGCCGGCCTGCCCGAAGCTCGCGACCATCGTGCTGACGTTGACGACCGAGCCCCATCCGCGCTCGGCCATGGCCGGCGCGAGCTCCGCGACGAGGAAGAACGGGACCTTGACGTTCAGCGCGAAGGTCTCGTCGAACTCTGCCTCGGTGGCGGCGCTGCTCGGCCCGAGCAGGGCGACGCCGGCATTGTTGATGAGGATGTCGACGTGGCCGTCACCCGCCTCGGTCGCCCACCGGACCAGGTCCAGGGCCGATTCGAGATCGCTCAGCGTGGCGAGCCGGTACGTTGCGCTGCCTCCGCTGCTCTCGATCTCGGCGACCACGTCCCTGGCTCGTCCTTCATTGCGGCCGACTACCAGCACGCGGGCGCCGCGGGCGGCCAGGGCGATGGCCGTTGCCCTGCCGATCCCGCTCGTCGAGCCCGTTACCAGAGCCGTCTTGCCCTTGAGGTCAGTCATCAGCTGTTTGTCCTCTCCAGTAAAAATGGGTTGCAAAACTCACTTTGGCACAGCCGAGACTGGGCTGTCAAACTCAAAGTTGCTAGGGTGGGGGCATGGACAACGACACCAGCGCCAGGCCGAGGCTCACCCCCAAGGGCCAGCGCACCCGGGCGCGGATAGTGGAGAAGGCGGCCGCGCTGATCCACGAGCGGGGGGTGGCGGGCACCTTCCTCGAGGACGTCAAGGCGGCGGCGGGAGTCAGCGGCTCGCAGCTCTACCACTACTTCCCCGACAAGGACGACCTCGTCCAGGCGGTCATCGACTACCAAGCCGACGCCATCGTCAATCGCAATCGGCGCGCACTCAGCAGCCCAAACGGCGTCGAGACGTGGCGGAACATGGTCCTCGCCGCAGCGAAGCGCACCCAGGCCAAGGGGGGCTGCGCACTTGGCTCGCTCGCGGGCCAGCTCGCCGAGAGTGACCCCGAGGCCAGAGCGCTGATCGCGGCAGGGTTCGACCAGTGGGCGGCCGCCATCGGCTACGGACTTAGATCCCTTCACGCCGACGGGAAGCTCCCGCGCGACATCGACCCGGACGACCTCGCCATCACCCTGCTCGCCACGCTCGAAGGGGCACTTCTACTCGCCCAGGTGCACCGGGATACCCGCCCGATCGAAACCGCGGTCAATACCCTTCTCGCCCTCGCCATCGGCAGATGAGCCCGAGCCAGGCGCTGGCGGCCTACCTCCCTGGCTGACGGGGCGGCCAGGCCCGGCTCTGGCCAAGTTGTAGGGAATCTGCGGGGATCTTGACCCCGGCAAGGGGAGCTCGCGCCATAAGAAAAACCCTCTTCCTGCTGAATGCGCAGGTGAGAGGGCTAAGGTCTTGCCTGAAGGCTGTGGTCAGGGGCGGGGTCGAACCGCCGACCTTCCGCTTTTCAGGCGCATCCGACTGGTCGTTGTATGGCGCGGACTATGGTCCTACGTGCCGCTTACCTGCGGAATTCCTGGCTAGTCATCGCCTGACGCTGCCTGGCTCCTACCAACGTTGGCTCCCTTATTGGCTCCCCGGTCTGAGGAGCCCCGCCTAGCGCAGTTACGAAACTGTAACCTGTCGGATAGTGCCGCGGCAGCTCCGGCATGACGGGAGGCGAGACAGGCTCGCTCGGCTGAGAAGTCGATCGGGCGCGGCGCATACGCGCTTACTGAAGTACAGTCTCCACGCCCCGCCGTCGGGCTGAGCATTGCCACGCCGACGCTGTCACTAACAGGAAGCGTCCGCTAAGCCCCTGGTTCTATGCCCTTGATGTCGGGCCATCGCGGCCAAGAACCCGCACTTCGTGCTCATCCTGTTTCTATGCCCTTGATGTCGGGCTGGGCTTTGCGACGTCGTCACCCTCGTACTTGCAGCGGCGATGTACATGTTTCTATGCCCTGATGTCGGGCTGGGCTTTGCGACAACCATCTGCCAGCAGATGTGTCCCCGGGCGCCGTTTCTTGCCCTTGATGTCGGGCTGGGCTTTGCGACGGCATCACCTTCGTTCTCGAACGTTGTAAACAGCTCCAACGTTTCTATGCCCTTGATGTCGGGCTGGGCTTTGCGACGCTGCTGCCGGGTGGTGTCTGTAGCTGTTTGGCTGGGGTTTCTATGCCCTTGATGTCGGGCTGGGCTTTGCGACCGACCTCTTCTGGTCGGTTACCCACCCGAGGATGTAGTTTCTATGCCCTTGATGTCGGGCTGGGCTTTGCGACAGATCAGGACATTCGCATGGCCAATGGCGCCGCCCTCGGGTTTCTATGCCCTTGATGTCGGGCTGGGCTTTGCGACGTCAAGGGAAGCAACAAGACCCAGATCGGCACCTACAAGAAGACGTTTCTATGCCCTTGATGTCGGGCTGGGCTTTGCGACAGATGCCAGTTTCTGGGCCCTGTGACCTGCGGCGTTGCGGGCCGTCGCGCGGGCCTTGCCGGTAGCGTATCCGAGAGGCCGGTCAAACCGGGCACTCGAAGGAGGACAACCCTCTGACCTGCTATTTTGACCCGCGCTGACCGAGGCGGATTCCGCGGTTTCCGCATCGCCGTGTACAAGGTCCAAGAAGTCAGGCATCAGGGCTGGTCACGGCGGTCGCACCGAAGCCGTGGGTGGTCTGGGCGCCGGTGCCGGAAAACTCCGCGAAGCGGGCCAGGGCGCCGAGGATCTTCCTGGAGGCGGGCGGGGCGTTCCTTGCTATCTGCAGGGTTGCAGTGCCGGTGAAGCCGAGGCGGTGGCGGCCGTGGCCGCTGTCGCACGGCTCTGTGCGCAGGTCGAAGGCGGCCAGCAGCAAGGAACGGCTGACCGCGGTCCATTCGCTGTCGCTGATGGTCAGCGGGTCTTCGTCGGGAAGCGAGGCATTCCACCGGCGCAGCCAGGAGCCAGCGATAAGCCGCGGGTCCGGGGTAACCGTGTCCGCGCCGTTCCGGGAAAAGTAGGTGGGACTTGCGAACCTGGCCGTGACGGCTGCCAGCGGAGGGCCGCTGGCGAGTACTGCGTGCGAGGCGCGACGCTGCTGGCTTTCGGTTACGGTGCAGCTGACGTGCCCGACGCGGATCAGGTCCGCCGTGACGGCGGCGACTGGCGGAACCGAGTCTGGCAGCCAGGCAGCTCGCCATTCCCATTCCTCAGGTGATCCGCCTGGGCGCAGCGGCCATACGGCCCACGGTTTGTGCTGCCCCGCGTGATCGCCTTGGGTGTCCTCGAACAGGGCGCACGCCAATCCGTGCAGTTGCTTCGTGTCAGGGCGGACGGCCCAGGTGGCCTTCAGGCGCATTGTGATGACAGTGGGCATGCTCGCTACCAGTCAGGTCCGTTTTGCTGAGTCTTCGAAGGACTGGTCGTCGTGCAGCGCCGTGATCCACTGCTGGGCAAGCGACCGCACGTCGTCGTCGACTACCCGGAGTTCCCTGCCCTGACCTCCCTGCCAGAGATGTATCCGGGGTGCGTTCGGTCCTGGCAGGAACTGGCCCAAGAACGCGAACGACAGCAGCCGCCAGTTGTCCTTCGCCCCGACGGCACGCAGCCACAACGGCGAAGCCCGGCGTAGCTTTTCCGTGCCCCTATCCGCGTTGACCGTGAAATTGTCCTTGAAGACGACCGCCAGCCCGAGTGCGCCCACGGTGAAGTGATCACTTTCCCCCTGGGTCACGTCAGCCACTCCAGCGTCTCGATCTTCGGCTGGTACCTGGTCTGGGGGCTTCTGTTCTCGTCGGGGGCCCTTGGCCGACCGAGCTCACGAAGAACCGCAGCTTTCAGTCCGGCTAGCAGGCCCGGCAGACGGCAAGTTCGCCCGCCTGGGCCAGGGGGCGGACCCCTGCGTAGTCCGTTGCCGCGCAGCACGGACTCAGTCCACGGCCGGCCAGTGGCCCGGCCGCCGCTGTGATCTGGACGCCACCGAAGCCGCGCCCGGGCCGCCCTCCAAGTCCGCCGTTCGCGCAGCAGAAAACCTGTGCTTTGCGACTGGCCCGTGTCACGAGCACTGATCAAAGGCAGGAGCAAGTTTCTATGCCCTTGATGTCGGGCTGGGCCTTGCGACGCCCTGGCCTTTGGCAGCGTCGGACTTCTGGGTTGGCACGTTTCTATGCCCTTGATGTCGGGCTGGGCTTTGCGACGGTTTACGTGAACAACGGAGGCCACGTGAACACCATCGTTTCTATGCCCTTGATGTCGGGCTGGGCTTTGCGACGCCGAAGTGATTGGACGTGGTCGACTGCTCAGCCGGCGACCGTTTCTATGCCCTTGATGTCGGGCTGAGCTTTGCGACGCCCTCGCAACTCAGCGTGAGCTGGTCAGCACCAGGTTTCTATGCCATTGATGTCGGGCTGGGCTTTGCGACCTGCCTGTCGCCGCGGATCGGCCAGGCGGACCCCGTTTCTATGCCCTTGATGTCGGGCTGGGCTTTGCGACGCGTCCTGTACGTCCTGTTCGTCTGGTGGCTCGTCCGTTTCTATGCCCTTGATGTCGGGCTGGGCTTTGCGACCTTGTCACCTCGTGGCGTCGTGTGCTCCTGTGGAGTGTGGTTTCTATGCCCTTGATATCGGGCTGCCACTGATCCTTAAGGTCCTTTTTGGAGTTTTAAAGGAGCAAAAATGTGACGACGCGAACGCGAACGCGAGCAGGGGCTCGGGCTAGGACCTAGGTGTCCGCCGCGCGGGTGGTGGTAACCGAGTTTCGGTCTTCGATGCGGGAACCGGACCGGACGGATATGAGTGTGGTAGTTGTAGCGCCGAAGCCGTGGGTCGACTGGGCGCCGGTGCCGGTGAAAGTCGCGTAGCGGGCTAGTGCGGTGAACTGGGCACGGGTTTCGGCGGAGGCCTTCGTGTCCAGGCGGAGGGTGGCAGTGCCGGTGAAGCCATGGCTGCCGTGGCCGTAGCCGGAGTCGCGGCGCTGCGTGCTCAGGTCGAATTCGGTCAGGCGGAGGGACTGGGTGAGGACACGCCAGTCCTCTTCGGGGATCCGCAGGCTGGGGTCGGCGTGGGTGTTCCAGTGGCGCCGCCAGGACCCGGCGATCAGGCGGGGCTCGGGGGTGATGATGCGGGCGCTGTTCTGGGCGAAGTAGGTCGGGGAGCGGAAGTCCAGGTGGACTCCGTTACAGGCCTCGCCGCTGGCGATGTCCGTGAAGGACTCTGGGTGGAGGGCCAGGTCGGTGACCGCGCAGAAGATCGGGCCGACGCGCAGCTGGCCGCAGGATGCGAGGACCTGCTGGGGGAAGCCGGCCGCCAGCCAGGCGGCGCGCAGCAGCCAGCCGTCGGCGACCGGGGTCAGCGGCCAGATCGAGAAGGGCTTGGCCTGGGACTCGTGGTTTTCGGAGAAGACGCCTTCGAAGAGCGCGCAGGCCAGGCCGTGCAGCTGGACGGTAGTCGGGCACGTACGGGGTGCGGGTCACGCGTTCGGCGCGCAGGTGGAGCTCGACGATCACTGGCATCTGGTCAGGCTCCCGCGTTGGTGCGGACGGGGGCCATGGCTGCCTGGCCGAGGTCGAGGTTGGGGACGACGAGGGCGCCGCGCGGGTCCCGGACGATCGGCCACAGGTGATCGGGCCACGAGGTCCGGCGGGATTCCTGGCCTGCCAGGATGCCCAGGCCCAGGCCGACTTCCTGGGGCAGCAGGGTGCCTAGCAAGAGCGTGTGGCCGTGCAGTTCCTTGGCCTTGCGTTCGATCCAGCCGGATGCTTCGGCAGCCAGGGTGGGGAACTGTTCCCACGGGAACTGGGCCCCGGACGGTGCGGCCGGGGGGACACAGCGCAGCTCGTGGACTTCTGCGACCAATGAGCCTGGCGGAAGCGCGCTCACAGCGAAGCTGAGCCCTAGGGTCAGCGGGCCCTGTGGCTCTGGCTCGGTCACAGCGGGCAGCGGACCCCAGTCGGATGCGCTGAACCTCAGGAGCAGCACGCTGACGATCCGGCCGTCCGCGCTGCGGCGCGTCCCGCCGCCGGGAGGGAATCCTGGACAGCTCGACATTGGCGGGCCAGAGATGCTCCGAGAACCGCAGCCCGTCCGCTCCGGTGGCCGAGGCCGACCCGAAGCGCAGCGGACGCAGGGACC
The DNA here is from genome assembly GCA_963795335.1 of uncultured Actinomycetota bacterium. Classification (GTDB taxonomy): domain Bacteria; phylum Actinomycetota; class Actinomycetes; order Streptosporangiales; family Streptosporangiaceae; genus Trebonia. The sequence goes on along the minus strand of CAWCHI010000015.1, from coordinate 9,203 downwards.
AGATCTCCGGGTCCACGTCGCCTGCCCGGGCGCGGCTCGGGCGCTGCCAGACGTCGAGGACCGCACTACGGTCGGCGGCTGTGACGCGCATGGCCGAATGCCGCCGCGACTGCCCAGTAGGCCCAGAGGAAAATGCCGTCCGGGGTATTCGCTCCGTCGCGGCCTGCGTCGATGCTGAGCACCCGGAAAGCGCGGACGAGCTCGTCGACCTTCGCGTCCCAGTGCCAGGCGTCGCTGTCGAGGGACCAGTCCCAGCCCCGTCCGGCCTCGACCGGGCCCGGGACCTGGATGACCCGGGCGAAGTGGCGGCGGATGCCCACGCGGAATCGCGCCGCCTTGTCCTCGTCCCAGAAGCGGGCCTGTTCCTGGATGACGTACGCGGTGCCGTTCCGGGCGATCATCCGGTCACGGCTGCGTCGGGTTATCTCCGCGAACCCGAAGGCCACCGCGGAGATCACGGCCGCGGCCATGCTGAGCCACAGCGATACCCAGGTCGTGGCGGACTTCCAGTTAGCGGTAACCAGGGACGGCACGTTGCCGAGGGCGAATGCGATCAGCAGGCCCGCGATCCAGTAGCCCCCGGGGATCAGCCTGCCGTGCCGCACTGTCCATGACCAGCCCGGGTGCCGCCAGTCGCCTGCCCGGTCGTCCTCAGGCATCGCGAACCGGGCGGACGAAAGTGATGGGGCCGGTCCCGGTGCCGCCGACGATGACCTGCTCGTACCCCGCGCCCACTCCGCCGGATTCCGGTCCGGGCCCGCGTCCGGCGCTCGAGCCACCCGGCCGTCATCCAGCGCCCAGGGCACCGTCCGCTGCAGGGGCGCTTCCGCGGCAGCGCTGGCCGACGACTGGTGTACGGCGATGTAGGCCTCGTCGCCGTCGAGCCGGGCGCGGACCAGGTAGGACTCGCCGCGCCAGCCCCACAGGATCGACGTCGGCGGTGCCTCGCGCGGGCGGCGGCTCGATGTGCAGGCCGTCCAGGTCCTGCCACAGGCAGGTGCACCCGCGCTGAGCGGCCCGGTCACGGCTGCCGGCCCAGGTCGTCAGGCCCGCCGGCCGAGACCGTTATCGGATAGTCATCGCCTCGCACCATCCCTGCGAGGTCCGCCGCGCGTCCGCGAGTTGCCGGCAGCCCGCCTTCGGCCGCACTGAACGCGATCTGGACCGACCCGTAGCCGCGCGTCGTCGCGGCGCCTATGCCGATTATTCCGTCGTTCAGGTCCTCGAGCACCAGCCGCAACACCGCGGCGATCTCTGCGCCGCCGCGTCTCGGCGGCCGGGCCGGGCAGCAGCTCCGCCTCGATGGTGAACGTGCCCGTCTTCCAGCCCTTCCGCTGTGTAGAGCGCGCCGTCAAGGACACCGCCGGTGAAGCGGTCGATCGCGATGTGAGCGCGGGTCACCTCCACGGGGGCGGAGACGACCGCGTCCGCGAACCGGATCGCGGCCCGGCTGCCGACTGAGGTCGCGTCCGGTGTCCGACGCCGCCGCCGTACCCGAACACCTGGCAGGTCCAGCACTTCCCGCAGGTGCCCGGCAGGCACGCTGCGGGTTCGCCGATGACGGAGCGCAGGATGAACTCGGCCCGGGACCGGAACACCCCCTTCAGTGTGGTGCCCGGCACGACCGGGGGGCCGCCGGGTTTGGTGCGCAGCAGGCGCAGCGGTTCCCGCGAGCCCGGCTCCGGCTTGTTTCCTGTCCCGATCCGCAGCGGTCCGACGATCCGCGCAGCCACCTGGAACAGCAGTGCGTCACCGGCGTCGCCGGCGGGAGCCTCGACCGGCGTTGAAGCGACCTGCACGGGCCAGTTCCGGGCCGTGGGCGGTCAGCCAGCGCAGCAGGTCGGCGGGGTCGGACAGCTGCAGTGTGCCGTACCGGACGGCTTCCGACGGCGCAGCGCCCGCGCCCCCGGCTGATGCCCCGGCCGATCAGCGGCCGCCACGCCGCGATCAGTGCGGCGAGTTCCGCCACCTCGCCGTCGAGCGCGTCGTCCCAGCGCAGGAACACCTCGAACCGCGCCCCGGCGGGCAGCACCTCCTCGGTCCGCAGCGTGTTGCCCGCGGCCGCGCCGCGTGCCCGGTCGATCCTGGTGGAGGACAGCAGCTGCGTATCCGCGTCGGTCGAGCCGCTGGCTGCCGAGGACCCAGACGCGGCTCGCCTTCGCTTCGGCCTCGGTCCCGGACAGGATCGGCCCGAACCAGTCGGCCGCCAGCTCGTCACCGCGCGCGCTCGCGGGCCAGCTCGCGCAGCGCGCCTGCCAGCGATGTTCCGGGCAGGTGCGACCTGCCCTTCGGGATCGAGGTCGAGCACGACCTGCGACTGGTCGGGCCCGCCGGGTACGGTCACCCCGCCCGGCTCGGTGAACCGGAGGATGAAAGTCAGGAACGATACCGAACGGGCGCGTGGTTCCACTGCTCCGCGCCGCCGTTCCCGTGCGGGCCTCCGTGATCGTCATCGGCTCAGCTCCCGCACGACGTGGGCCGCGTCCGCCCGCGGAAGCCCGAGGAAGAACTCATAGTCCGGCGCGTACCGCGGCGTCCGGGTGCCCGGCCGCGAGGCGGCGCAGCCATAGCGTCGGCGCGCTCGTTGCCGTCGGCGTGCGCGCGGAGCGCGGACAGCGCAGTTCGCCAGCCCTTCACGTCGAGCTGACCGGTACCGGGTCATAACGGAGCCCGCGCAGGGCGACGACTCGTCCATCAGGGCGCTGGTCCGGGCCGGCTCCGCGGTCTGGGCCGCCTCCCGTTCGGCCCTCCCCGGGCGGAGCAACGGGGGCGGAGCCAGATCGCCGAAGCCCTCGTGACGGCGCAGTCCCAGGCCTCGGGCATGCCAGCTTGCGCAGGGCAGTGTCATCAACCGACCGTTCGGGATGGATCATGGAAGGTGGAGCCGGCAGCGACGGTCAGCTCCTGGTGCTTGGGCAGGCCGGAGGCGGCGTGCCAGCCGCCCGACTGTTCCCAGCGGGTCCAGCTCGCTCGACGACGCGGGCGGGGACGCCGAGCGCGCGCTCGAGCTCGTGCGGGGACGGCTCGCGGGCGGGGCGGCCGTAGTCGTCGGTGAAGATGCCCGGGGACCGGAGCCGGACGACGAGGTCGCCGTCGGGGCGGCGCTGCGCGGTCGGCGGCGTTCCGCCCTCGCGGATGGCGACCTGGGCGAGGCCGTGGGTGGTGCGGCGGCCGCCGATCCGGACCGGTCCGAGTTCCTCCAGGAGCGCCCGCTGGTCCGGGGTGGCGGCGAGGGTGCCGCGGAACGCCTGGCCCGGCGTGGAGGAGTTCCCTGGTGAACAGCTGCCCGGGAACGGCGGTGCCGGACTCGCCGATCGCGACGCTGGTGCGGCGGACCGGGGCGGGCCGGTTGCCGTGCAGGCCTCGGCGCTGCTCGATCGGGGAACCGCAGTCCGGGCAGTAGGCGGGCGGGTCCTCGTCGCTCATCGCGCGGTCGTAGTCGACGATCGCGCAGGCGTCGGTGGGGTCGTACTTGTGGCCGACGACCGCCAGCGACATGAACTCGGTGCCGTCGCGCAGCAGCGCCCCGAACCGGACGCCGCCCTCGAACAGGTCGAGGAACTGCTTGCGCTCCGGAGTGCGCGGCTTGGACGACGCCGTGCCGGGCGAGCCAGGCGGCGGCGAACGCGCCGCGCACCACCGAGCCGGGGACGTGCTCCATCGTGGACAGCACGAAGTCCTTGCGGGCCCGGTCGCCGAGCTGCGCGGGCTGGGACAGGGTCAGCGTCAGCTCGCTCACCCCGGTCATCGGCCTGCCTCCTGTCCTTGGTGTCCCCGGCTGCCTTGGATGGCGAGCTCGCGGATAAGCGCGATGTCCTCGGCCGTGACCGGGGCGCGTTCGCTGGCGTGATGCCGACCCAGCCGAGGCCGCGGCGGCGCCAGCCGCCCAGGCCGTGCACGCCGGCCGCCGCGCAGCGCAGCAGCGTCGTGTGCGCTGGCTTCCGCCATGGCCGTCCTCGCCGGATCAGGCCAACCCGGGTGACGGCGAAGCGTGCCTGGGGCGCCCAGGCCTGCTCGCCCAGGACCAGGTGGTCCTTCGTCGCCGAATGGGTGCTCGCTCGTCGATGGTGACGCGGTGCCGCCGGGAGATCGTCCAGTCCGGCTTGCCCGAGCGGCGCCGGCATGGACCACGCCCATGGGGACGGGGTGCGCGGGGAGCCGAAGACCGCGCTGATGGCGGGATGCCCCGGGCCGCCGAGAAGCTGCGCGGCGGCGGCGCGCATGACGCCCTTGAGGTGGTCGGCGGGGAGCGCGTCGTCGGGTCGACAGTGGCGCGGTCATGCCGTCCCTGGCGTAGGCGGCGCCGACGCGGAACGGGCCGTGGAACGTGATGGTGAAGGAGAGGACGGTCATCGGCGCAGACCTCCGTTTCCTGGCTCTCCTGTGTTCGCGGCTCGGTGTGCCAGTGGCGGGCGATGTCGAGGGCCCGGCGGACCTCGTCCGCGCTTGGCCTCGTTCTTGCGCAGCTCTTCGCGGACAGCCGGGGCGTCCGCACTCGGCCCGGCGGCGATCTCCCACAGCGGCCGGTTGTCGTCGAAGTCGGTGAGCCTGGCGATGAAGCCTTCGTGTCCGGCCGTTCCGGTCCAGGTCGAGCAGGGTCTGGCGGCGGCTGGCGGGCAGGTCGGCGATCTGGGCAGCCAGGCGGCTTGCTGGTCGAGCTCATGCGAGCGTGACCGGCTGGCGGCCTTCGGGGGGCGCGTTGCCGTCGGCGGTCATGTCCAGGAACGCGACCGCGGCGCTGCCCCTGGTCTTCGCCTTGGCGTCGTGGAGTTGCCCGGCGGCCAGGCGGACCACGTCGGAGAACGGGGTCTTGACGTGGTGGAACACCAGGCCGGCGGCGAGCGTCGGGATGGTTTCGCGCAGGCCCGGCGGCCAGGCTGCCGCGCCTTTCCGGCCGAGGATCGCGGTGAAGCCGTCAGGAGCGTCTTGGTGAACAGCCACGCGTCCGCGGCGGGAACGGAGACGAGCATGTCATCACCTCCCGCCAGGTTCACCAGGACCGGCGGCTTGCGTCCAGCCCTCGAACCGGTCGATAACCGCCTGGGCGAGAGCGCCGAGCGCCGCCTGGTCGAGCAGCGGGACGATCTCCGCCTTGTCCGGGCCGCCGGGTTGCTGGCCGCCTGGCGGAGGAAGGCGCCGACCCTGTTGCCGTCGGCGTAGATCAGCGCGAGCTGCGTCGCCTTGTCGTCCCGGTCACGCTGCGCCGGCGCGCGGCCATGTCCGCGAACGTGTCCGAGAAGTCGGCGACGCCCATGCCCGCGTCGTTGAGCGGCTTGCCTCAGGCGGCGCTCGGGTCGTGGCGCCTGCGACGGGGCGTCCAGCCGTCTGGCCCGCCGCGTCCAGGCGGGCGGCGCACTCGTCGCACAGGTCGACCGGTCTGCTCGCCGGACGTGACCGTCAGGCGCGGCCTTCGTGGCGGCGGCGGAACGGCACTGGTCACAAGGCTTGGCCAGGAACAGTTCGGGCGGTGCGGGCGGCGAGTCGATGAGCAGGACGCCGTCGCGGCGGGCCTCAGCCATGGCGGGATAGGCGGTGGCGTAGCTGTCGCCCTGGCCTGCAACCGCCTGGATCGGGCAGTGCCGCATCTTCGCGCCGCATTCGGCCGACGACGTGGCCGCGTCGACTGCCCGGGCGTGGTCAGTTCCGGGGTCGCTGGCCGTCCCGGTCGAGCAGCCAGGGAGACGACGCCGTCGACCTGCCCGGCCTCGGTGTTCCACTGCGCGCCGTCCGGGAGCTGGCCTTCCCAGGCCTGAACTCAGTCGCCTCCGACAGCAGGACGGAACCGCCCCGGCGGAACTTCAGGTCCGGCGTGCGGCCGAGCCAGTCCTGGATACGAATCGCGGAGACGTCCACATAGTGCCTGACCCTTGCCGGGACCGGCGTTACCGCTCCCGGTGACGGCGTGACCGGCGGCGCTGAGGTGCCCGCGGCCCGACTGCCCGCATCCGGGGATTGTGGCCGGGGTGCTGGGTGATCGCCCGTTTCCCTGCCGGTACGGGTGCCGCCAGGGGACGCGGGGCCGCGCCGGGCCGCGGCCTGCTGTTGCTGCTGCACCCGGGATACCTGGGCACCCTTCTTGTTCTTTCTCTTGCCGTCACCCTTACCGCCCACGGCGTCCATCCCCTCGCCTGTCGCCTCCGGCATCTGGCCGCGGACGAGCCCCGGGCTGGCCGCTTCGCTGGCCTGGCCGGGGCTGCACCGGGTCTCGCTGGCCCTGCTGCTGCCGGGGACCGCCGTGCTCGCCTGACGCCGAGTCGAGTTCCTGCCTGGCCGCGGATTCGGCGGCGTCCGGGAGAACAACCAGGTCGCGGTAGCGGTCGCCCTGCATGCGCAAGCCCGTCGTGTGCGAGAAGAACTCGAAGCTCTTGTCGTAGTCCGCTTCGCCCCGGTTGCCGCTGCCGGGCGGGTACCAGACCTTCGCGTCGTCGATGAAACCGAACTCGAGCGCGTGCCGCAGCGCCGGCCAGCTGACGCGCGCTGCCTCCGGCGCCGCGTCCAGAAACGCCTCCACCGCTTCCGCGTCCCCCGGCGGCTGCGGACCCGGCTCTCCCAGGTACCGCTGGGCAGCCGTTTGCAGTGAGTCCCGCTCGACGTCGATCGTCACCGACCCGAATCCGAAGGGCTTGCCGCCCCCGACGCTCGTCACCGACCCGCCCCAGCTGCTCTCCCCGGTTCCGGTTCCACCGAGCAGGCGGGGGTCGAGCGCAGCGAGCAGGGAACCGTACTCGGCCGTGTCCAGGTTGTCGAAGGTGACCCGGCCGGTGAACGAGGTTCCCGCAGGGATCAGCGAGACCTTGTCGCTCATCGCTTCCGACTGGTGCGGACGGCGGCGGCCGCGTTCTGGCTTCGCCGCGCTGGGGTCGGCGGCGGTGTCCGTCCGCCAGTAGAACTTCCGGCCTCGCAGCGGGCGTGTTCGCTGCTCGTCGGCGATAGACCCCCAGTTCGCGGCTGGCTCGGTGTCCTTTTTCGCGATCCGGGCGCTGCCCGGGACCGCGGAGTTGTCCAGGTAGAACTGGCCCGCTCCTGGCTTCGGGGATGCGAGCGGCGCCAGGTGCCAGGTGACCGGCTGGACGGGTCCGGTGGCGAGCAGATCATCGATGCGGACATGCCCCCGGTAGCTGTGCTGCTCGGCAATGTCGGCTTCAGTCCGGCCTCCGGTGTCCGCCGACCCGAACATGCGGCACGACCAGCAGAGGTTCCCCGGATCGGTGCACGGCTGCGCCTCGCCGAGCCGCTCGCCGACCGTCATGCCGCCAAGGTGGCGCCAGTAGAGCGACAGCCTGATCTCCGCCACCTTGCCGTCGGCGACGCGTACCCAGACCGGCTGCCCCACGTGCAGGTAAGACCGGGCACGCAGGCGACGGCCGATCTTCTGACCCGGCGCGCTGGTGCCGTCAGACGCCGGGGTGTCGCTGAATCACTCCTCGGCGGCCACCACACGTCCGCGTACTCCGGTGGGCATGTTCCCCAGCGCGGCTCTTCGCCGCTGGCTGAGCCTGCCCTTTGCAGCGAGGCCGTCCGCAGATCGTCCGCGCCTTCAACCGCCTTCCCGTACACCTCCCAGGCGAGGTCGGAGATCTCGTATCGCCTGGCGTCCGGCCCGGTCCGGCCCGCCGCGAACTGGACCGGAGCCGGCTTGCCGTTCTTGCCCGCGAAGTGACCGCGCATTTGTGTCCGTCATCAGCAGCACCCAGCAATCCCCGGTAACCCGTGCCATCCGCCCGGTCCGGGTGCCCTGAGCTCTCCCGGCCTGAACCCCACGGAGTGCTCCGCGTCACTCACCCGCAGGGAGTCTCCCTGCTGGTGATCGCCAGGCTCGAAGCTCAGCTGATCACCGGTCTGTGGCAAGTCCCCGTCACTGCCACCAGCACCGGCCAGGAGCGCCTTGGGGATCTTCACCCAGTCGCCGCAGAGCCGGACGCTCCTCGCCCGGCCCTCGCCGTCCACCTCGTCCACCACCGCCGGGATCAGATCCCTGGTCTGCTGGTGTTCACCGGGTGCCGGTGTACGGGAACCCAGTCGGTATCGATGATCCGCAGGCAGCTCCCTGTCAGCGCCTCATGCAGCGACCGGACCGCGCCCATAAGCCCCGACCCCGGAACATGACCGCCCCCTCGGGCGATTCCCGGCGGAGGACCCCTCGGAACCGTCTGGCTGTTTCTCTCCTTTGTATCCGCCGATCAGCAACGGCGTCCGCGCCGTCAGCGTCACCTCGAGTACCCCGGAGAACCGCCCGGCCCCCATCGCCGCATGCCCCGCCGGAGCGCGCCGACAGGCGCATCGACATGCGGGACGAACGTATAGGGATTGACAAACGTGGCCATCTCACCGCCCCCACCCCAAACGGAATCCGACCCCGGCTGAGCACACAGCGGCAACCGGCTGCCTGTAACCATACATAACAGCCACTTCCCGACAACAGGCTCGTGGAATTCCGTGGCCCCGCATCCCCTCTAATCAGGGAATCCCTTCAGGCACATGCGTTTGAATCGACGAACCGGTGGAGAAGGCCGCAATTCGTCGATGTTTATGTGTGGTCTCTCGTTCAAGTTCAGGTGTTTGCTACGCTTCCAGCGTGAAGGCGAGGCGCGCCAGGGCATCCGGAGCGAGCCAGTCATCGGCATCGAGGAACATGATGGCGTCGACGCCCCTTGCCTGGCTCATGCCATGATTGCGCGCGGCGGACACACCGGCATGGGGGCGGCGATGCAACGTGATACGAGGGTCGGGAAGGGCGATCGAGGCGGTGCCGTCAGAGGAGCCGTCATCGACGATATGGGCTGACCAGTCGGTGTGTGTCTGCGCGCGCAGTGAGACCAGGCAGGTGGGCAGGAAACGGGCGGCGTTATAGGCGGGAATGACGATTGCGATGCGCACGTGGACGGTTCACCGGCTGAGGATGAACGAGGTTAGGGGGCGAATGGTAAATCACGGGTTAACGGCGAGAGAGAGGGGGTTCGTGCGCCGGCTCTTGCGCTGCCGGCATGCTGTTTGCCCCTTCGCCGAAGCGAGAGTCAAATCAGTCGTTCAGATTCTCCCGCAGCGTCCGGCCGGCATAGCGCGTCTTCGTCAGGCCTCGTCGCTGCAACTCCGGAACGACCAGTTCGGCGAAATCGCGCAGCATGCCGGGGGCGGCGTAGCTCTTCGACAGGATAATTCCGCCATTCCTGCCACCGGCTTTTCGTGCATTTCCTCGAACCGGT
>CAWCHI010000014.1:0-187209 GCA_963795335.1 uncultured Actinomycetota bacterium | reverse complement strand
ATCCGCGAGACGACTCGATTCGAACAACAGAGGGATCGGTTGGCAGCGCTGGGAAAGCTTTCTGCGGGTCTCGCGCATGAACTCAACAATCCAGCCTCGGCGGCGAAACGCGCGACCGGCCAGTTGCGCTCCATTCTGAAACGTGTGCGCGACGCAAGTCTGGAGCTCGGCAGGCGCGACCTCACGGCTCCGCAGAAGGCTGAGATCGAGCGACTCGAAGCGTCCTTCACCAATGTGGGGGCGCCTCCTCCCGATCCGCTAACGGCCAGCGCCCTTGAGGACCAGCTTGATTCGTTGCTTCGCAGCCATGGCCAAAGCGACTTGTGGCAGTTGGCTGCCGATCTCGCTCGGCGGAACGCGAGACCCGAGGTGTTGGAACAATTATTCGCGACGCTCGACGCTGACACCGCGCGGGCCGCACTTGTAGAGGATTTCATCTTCCCTGGAGATCGCCGATTTGCTCAATGAAATTGAGAGCAGTGCCTCGCGGATTTCCGAACTGGTCGGGGCAATCAAAGAATATACGTTCATGGACCAGGCGCCGATTCAGAACGTCGATATCGTCAAGAGCCTGGAAACGACGCTCATCATCATGAATCACAAACTGAAACACGGCGTGGTCGTGGAGAGGGACTACAACCCCATTCCGCTGCTCGTGAACTCTTTTGGCAGCGAACTGAATCAGGTGTGGACCAACATCATTGACAACGCGATCGATGCGATGAGCGGAAAGGGTGTCCTCAGAGTTCGGACTTATCGCGAGGATGATTGTGTTGTCGTGGAGATTGGCGACAACGGCCCCGGCATCTCTCCCGAAGTTGAGGCTCACATCTTCGAGCCCTTCTTTACGACCAAGGGCGTCGGAGAGGGAACAGGACTTGGCCTTGACACTGTCCAGCGCATCGTGAAGAAGCATCGCGGGAACATTCAGGTGACCTCCAAGCCTGGTGATACACGGTTTCAAGTTTGGCTGCCGTTGTCCGAATCCTCGAAATGACTTCTCCGTACGCTGCCTTCGCAGGCCTGCTGGACTGATCATTCTCTTTTTGTTGCCCTCGTGATTCAAATCACTCCGGTATGTGTTCCGCGTACTCGTGCCCAAGACGCGCATCCAGCTACAGTCAGGCTGGAGAATTCCTCTTTTGAACCCGAGGATAGTCCCCAGCACCTTTAGGTTGATGAACGACAGGGATTGAGACTCAGAATAGCTGCGTCGAACTCGATTTCAGCCGACCTTTGGTCCAGGTAGCGATATGCACTCATATGTTGCCAAGCCCACTCCGCCCAATCAGGACAAGCGCTGGAAGTTGGTGGATGCCACGATTCGGCGTCAGGGCCAGCAGGCGCGCGGACTGATTGAGACGCTGCACACGGTGCAGGAAGCGTTCGGATATCTGGACGAGCAAGCGCTGCGCTATGTCGCTATGTCTCTGCGCGTGCCGCTCAGCCGCGCCTATGGCGTCGCCACCTTTTATCACTTCTTTACGCTCAAGCCTGCAGGCGAGCACACCTGTGTCATCTGCATGGGAACGGCGTGCTACATCAAGGGCGCGCCGCAGTTGCTCGATGCGGTGCAGAAGCGATCTGGGAATTCGTCCCCGGGAAACCACGGGCGACAAGAAGAGTGTCGCTGCTCACGGCGCGCTGCCTGGGATCCTGCGGACTGGCTCCGGCCGTCGTTTACGACCAGGAGGTCGCGGGCAAGGTCGGTACCGCGGCCGTCCGCGAGCACCTGAAGAAATGGACGCACGCATGACGCCTGAGGAACTCGAACAGATCGCCGAAACCGAACGCGAGGCGCAGAGCCAGTTCACCCAGCGTGTAATGTGTGCGTCGCCGCCGGATGTCTTTCCTGCCAGAGCCAGGGGGTAAAAGACTCGCTCGATCAGGAAGTGGCGCGGCGCGGCACCAAGGATCACTGCCAGGTCAAGGGCGTCGGCTGCATGGGGTTGTGCTCCGAAGGGCCGCTGGTGTCGACCAGCACCGGTGTGCTCTACAAGAAAGTCGAAGCCGCCGACGGCGCGGCGATTCTCGACAGTCTCGATGGCGAGCCGGTCTCGCGGCTGCATTTGTCCCACCGACGTTCCGTTCTTCCAGCGGCAGAAGAAGATTGTGCTGGAAAATTCCGGCAACATCGATCCCGACCGCATTGAAGACTACGTTGCGGCGAACGGCTACACGGCGCTGATCAAGGCGCTGACCGAAATGTCGCCGCGGGAAGTGATTGATGAAGTCACCAAGAGCGGCCTGCGCGGCCGCGGTGGCGCGGGCTATCCCACGGGCTGAAGTGGAGCACGGTCTCGAAATCCGTGGGCACGCAGAAATATGTCATCTGCAATGCCGACGAGGGCGATCCGGGCGCGTTCATGGATCGCAGCGTTCTGGAGAGCGATCCGCACCGCGTGCTGGAAGGCATGCTGATCGCAGCCTATGCCGTGGGCGCGTCCGAAGGCTACATCTACGTGCGCGCGGAATATCCGCTGGCCATCAAGCGGCTGCGCAATGCCATTCGTCAGGCGGAGCGAATGGGCCTGCTGGGCTCGAATATCTGCGGCACGCGATTCAGTTTTCGCATTGATCTGCGCCTGGGTGCGGGAGCTTTTGTCTGCGGCGAAGAGACCGCGCTTGATCGCTTCGGTGGAAGGGAAGCGCGGGACGCCGCGTCCGCGTCCGCCGTATCCGGCGATGGAAGGGCTGTTCGGCCAGCCGACGCTGATCAATAATGTCGAGACCTTTGCCAACATCGCGCCCATCATTCGCAACGGCGGCGAGTGGTATGCCGGCATCGGCACCGAGAAGAGCAAAGGCACGAAAGTCTTTGCCCTGGCCGGCCGGGTCGAGAACACCGGCCTGGTCGAAGTTCCGATGGGCATCACCCTGCGCGAGATGGTCTTCGAAATCGGCGGCGGCATCCCCGAAGGCCGCAAGTTCAAGGCGGTGCAGACCGGCGGACCTTCCGGCGGCTGCCTGCCGTCCGAATGTCTCGACATGCCTGTGGACTACGAATCGCTGGCCCGCGCGGGTTCGATCATGGGCTCGGGCGGCATGATCGTGATGGACGAAAGCTCCTGCATGGTCGATGTGGCCAAGTTCTTCATGGACTTCTGCATGACCGAGTCGTGCGGCAAATGCATCCCGTGCCGCGTCGGAACGTACCAGATGCACCGCATCCTTACGGCGATCAGCAACATGAGCGCCACGCCAGCAAGACATGGCGATGCTTGAAGAACTTGTGCGACCTGCTGAAGCACACCAGCCTGTGCGGGCTTGGGCAGTCGGCGCCGAATCCGGTGGTCAGCACGCTGCGCTCATTCGCCGAGGAGTACCGGGCCCATATCGAAGAGCACAAGTGCCCGGCGGGCGTCTGCGGCGCCGCAGCTGGCAGGAGAAACCGCATGAGCCCCGTCGCCCGCGTCAAGACCCTGAGAATCGATGGCCGCGACCTGAGCGGACGCCAGGACGAAACCATCCTCGACGTGGCCCGGCAGAACGGCATCTTCATCCCGCGCTTGTGCGAGATGGATGGCCTCTCCGACGTCGGCGCTTGCCGCCTGTGCCTGGTCGAAGATCAAGGGACAGAACAAACTGCTGCCCGCCTGCGTCACCGCGGTCGAGGAAGGCATGGAGGTCACCACCGACTCCGAGCGCCTGCAGCGATACCGGCAGGATGATTCTGGAATTGCTCTTCACCGAGCGCAACCATGTTTGCTCGGTCTGCGTCTCGAACGGCCACTGCGAGATGCAGATGCTGGCCAGCGGCTGGGCATCACTCACGTTCACTTTCCCTACCGCTATCCCAAAGAGGAAGTCGACGCCTCGCACGACCGCTTCGTCATCGACCACAACCGCTGCATCCTGTGCACGCGCTGTGTGCGAGTGTGCGACGAGATCGAGGGCGCGCATACCTGGGACATCATGGGCCGCGGCATCGACGCCAAGGTGATCACCGACCTGAACGAACCGTGGGGATTGTCGGAAACCTGCACCAGTTGCGGCAAATGCGTCCATGTCTGTCCGACGGGCGCGCTGTTTGAGAAAGGGCGCTCGGTCGCCGAGATGCTCAAACGGCGGCAGTTCCTTCCCTACCTGACCATGATGCGGGAGAAACGAATGAACGAATGACACGAAGGGATCCGGAAATGAGTAATGAAAGGTCGACTGGCCTTGACGCGTGTGGCTCGATGGCTGCTCGGGCTGCCACATGTCGTTTCTCGATATGGACGAGCGGTTGCTGACACGCTGAGCGAGTGGCCGATCTGGTCTACAGCCCGCTGGTCGATGCCAAGGAATTTCCCGAAGATGTCGACGTGACCCTGGTCGAAGGCGCAGTGAGCAGTGAGGAAGACCTGCACAAGATTCAGATGGTGCGCGCAGCGCACGAAAACTTGGTGTCGCTGGGCGACTGCGCCGTCACGGCCAATGTGCCGGGCATGCGCAATCCGTTTGGACTCAAGGCAGTTTGTGACCGGGCCTATCGCGAGAACGTGACCTTCGACCCGGGCATCCCCGACCAGGTCGTGCCGCCGCTGCTGGCGAATTCGCGTCCGGTGCACGAGTTCGTGACCGTGGATGTGTTTGTCCCGGGCTGTCCGCCGTCGGCCGACACGATTTATTACGTTGTGACGGAATTGCTGGAAGGCCGTCAGCCCGACTTGAAAGCCAAAACGCCGGTTTGGAGCGTAGGGAGCCGATGTGAAGCAGGGCAACACCATCATCATCGATCCGGTGACCCGCATCGAAGGCCATTCCAAGATCACGCTCCACCTGAACGAAGACGGACGGGTCGAGGAAGCCCGCTTTCACGTCACGCAGTTCCGCGGATTCGAGAAGCTCTGCGAAGGTCGGCCGTTTTACGAGATGCCGTCGCTGATGGCGCGCATTTGCGGCATCTGCCCCGTCAGCCATCTGATTGCTTCGGCCAAGGCTTGCGACTCGCTGCTGGCGGTCAAGATCCCTCCGACCGCCGATAAACTGCGCCGCATTTTCAGCCTTGCCCAGGTCACACAGTCCCATGCTCTCAGTCTGTTTCATCTTTCGTCGCCCGACCTGCTCCTGGGCATGGATGCCGACCCAGCCAAGAGCAATATCTTTGGCGTGGCGGAGAAGAATCCCGAGCTTGCGCTCGACGGCATTCGCTTGCGCAAGTTTGGACAGAAGATCATCGAGCGGCTGGGCGGCAAGCGCATCCATCCGGCGTGGATTGTCCCGGGCGGAGTCAGCGAACCCCTCACCTGAAGCGAATCGCGACGCCATCTCTGAACACGATTCCGGATGCTCTCGCCATCGCCGAGCGCACTCTGGAATGGTTCAAGAGCACCATGGAGGGATTTCGCGAAGAGATCGCCACCTTCGGAAACTTCCCCACGCTGTTCATGGGCATCGTCAAAAAGGACAACGGGCTCACTTTCTACGACGGCAAACTTGCGCATCGTCGACGCGTCGGGTCACGTCGTCGCGCGACGATCTCGATCCCGGCGCTACTTCGATTACATCGGCGAAAAGGTTGAGCCGTGGAGCTACCTGAAATCAAGCTACTACAAGCCCAACAGGATTTCCCGATGGCATCTACCGAGTCGGGCCGCTGGCGCGTCTGAATGTCGCCGATCGCTGCGGCACTCCGCGCGCCGATCAGGAATTGGCGGAATTCCACGAACTGCAGCGCACCGCGGTCCTGAGCTCGTTCCACTACCATCACGCACGGCTGATCGAGATCCTCTACTGCATCGAGCGCATGGAGCAATTGCTCAACGACCCCGAGATTCTTCGAAGCATGTGCGCGCGGTCGCGCGGCCGAACGCGTTCGAAGGCGTCGGTGCCGGCGAAGCTCCGCGCGGGCACGTTATTCCATCATTACAAGATTGACGAGCACGGACTGATCCGCTGGGTCAACCTGATCATCGCCACCGGGCAGAACAATCTGGCGATGAACCGCAGTGTTCTGCAGGTGGCCAAGCATTTCGTGCACGGCAACCGGCTGACGCCGGGAATGCTCAACCGCGTCGAAGCGGTGATCCGCTGCTACGACCCTTGCCTGAGTTGTTCGACCCACGCCGACGGTTCGCTGCTGATGACGGTCCAATTGCTGGACCCAGAAGGCAAAGTGCTGGACGAAGTGTCGAACTGACTTAGATCTATTTCTCCTCTTGATCTCGATCTCCATCCACAAACATTCTGATTCGCTGCATCAGGGCTGGGATTGCCGCAAGCACCGCCGGCGACATCGCTTCACCCGTCTCGAAGGATCCTCCGGCAACCGTAAGTAGGTGTGCGCCTGGGGACTCGGCCGTAGAGGGCTTTCGCTAATCCCAGAACCATCGCCGGAGATAGATCGTGAGCTGTGGCGAGCGGATGACGCAGCGGGCTCTAGCTGCTCACAAATCAAGCGTCCAGCTTCCCCCTGGCGAGCGGCATCAACGAACAGGATTTCTTCGGTGCGGCTCGCGACCTCAGACATTTCCGGTGTCAGCTGCTGCGCCGCGATCACCCGAACATCCGCAGGGATAGGGCCGCGCAACAGTTCTTGCGCGATGTGCCAGCCCAGCGCGTCGTCAGATCGAAGAGGATTGCCGAAGCCGATGATAAGAAGGCGAATCATGTGGAGTGCCGATCGATGATACTGTATCGCCTCGCGGACAGGCGTCCGTCCACGAATTGCACTATTGCAAATTGGCGTCGACGGCCCCTACCTATTATCCTCAATCATTCATGCGTTCTCGCTTCTCAACCGCGAAGGATCAGAAACTTGTTCAAATCGTTGACTCCGCATTGGCCGACGTGACCCGGCGGAGCGGACCCTGGCTGGCTTGTCGCCTGGGGTGCACACAGTGTTGCATCGGTCCGTTCGCCATCAATCAGCTCGACGCATTCCGATTGAAGAGCGGACTCGCCGCTCTTGAGCGTCGGGCTCCAGAACGTGCGGCTCGTGTTCGTGAGCGCGCTCGGGATGCGGTTGTCCGCCTCTCGCCCGATTTTCCGGGGCATCCCTCGACCGGCGTGTTGGACGAAGGCGAAGACGCGGAACAGCGGTTCGCCGACTTCGCGAATGATGAGCCTTGCCCCGCACTCGATCCAGAGACAGGAGCTTGCGAACTCTACGAGTCGCGCCCAATGACGTGCCGGGTGTTCGGGCCGCCGGTGCGTTCTGAAGAAGGACTTGGCGTCTGCGAACTATGTTTTCAAGGCGCGTCGGACGAGGAAATCGCCGCCTGCGAAATGAATCCGGATCCAGACGACTTGGAATCCGCCTTACTGAAAGAATTGGAGCAAACCACAGGCGCCCGCGGAAATACGATCATCGCCTTTTGTCTGGCATCCTGACGCTTCGCACGAATCAGGCGGTCAGCTTAGTTTGCTCTCGAGTTCAGCCCATCGCGCGTAGAGCGTGTCGACTCTTCTGCTGAGCCGCTTCCATTTCCGAATGGGCAATCAACAGCCGCGGGCCATCGCTTGCGATTGCTGGATCTTCCAGTTGAGCCCGCACCGCCTGCAGAGTCTCCTCGGCAACAGCGACCTGCTGCTCGATGCCATCATATTCGCGTGCTTCCAGGTAAGAGAGTTTCTTCCTTGAACGTGTTGCCTTCTCTGCCGACGCTTCGGGGCGCGTATCAACGCCCGCGTTAGTCTTCGCCTCTTCCGATCTGCCTGCCACGTTTCCCACTGCGAGTAATCCCCAAAGCTCTCAGCGCTACCCAAGCCATCTAGTCCGAGCACGACGCTCGAAACTCGATCGAGCATATAACGGTCATGGGTGACCAGCACAAGGGAGCCGCGGAATTCGAGCAGGCTTTGTTCAAGGATCTCCAGCGTAGGAATGTCGAGGTCATTCGTCGGCTCATCCAGCAGCAGCAGATCGGCAGGCTGGAGCATGAGCTGCGCGATCAGAACGCGCGCGCGTTCGCCTCCTGAAAGCCTTTCCACGGGCTGATTGAGTTGCTCGCCGGTGAAGAGGAATTTCGCTGCCCAGGATGCCACATGAATGACGCGTCCTGATAAATGACCGAATCGCCCTCGGGAGCCAGCGCCCGGCGCAGCGTAACATTTGTGTCGAGTTCGCCGACTCTGGTCAAAATAAACCACCCGCAACCAGTCTGCCCGGCGAATCTGCCCAGCGGTCGGAGTCAACTCTCCGCGTAACAGTCGGAGTAGGGTTGTCTTCCCGCTGCCATTGGGACCGACCAACCCCACGCGCATCCCGGCTGTAACAATGAAATCAAGCCCATCGAACAGAGGTCGATCTCCCAATTTCGTATCCGACATTCTGCAGTTCAACCAGCCGCTTCGTCTTGCGATCCGTGGCCGAAAAATCGATTTGGGCCGTCGCGCTGCGTGTTCTCGTGTTCAGGTTCGCCAGTTCTCCGATCAGTTTGCCAGCCTTGTCGATGCGTGCTTTCGATTTTCGAGTGCGCGCTTTTGGCTCCTCGACGAAGCCACTCAATTTCGGAGATGAACCAGGTTTTCCAACGCCTCCTGACGCTTCGACTGCGCGTGCAGAAACTCCTCTTTCTTCTCCAGAAACGTGCTGTAGGTTCCGTGCACGCGCAACAGTCCGTCTGGATAAACGCGGCTGAGTTCTGCGATATCACTCGCGACGTTCTCAAGAAAGTAGCGGTCGTGACTGATTACTACGCAAGCAAACGCAGCTTCCTCGAGCACAAGTTCGAGCCATTCGATACCCGCCAGATCCAGATGATTCGTCGGCTCATCGAGGAGCAGAATGTCGGGACCCTGCACCAGCGCTTCGACGATTGCGAGGCGCTTCTGCCAGCCTCCAGATAGTGCCGTGGCGTCAGCGTCGAAATCCTCGAATCCGGCTCGCCCAAGGGTCTCGGCAAACCAGGTTCCTCTCTCGGATTCCGGAATCGCAGAACGCTGCATGGCGTTCTCCACCACAGATCGCACCGTCAGCCCAGCGTCGAACCGGGAGTCCTGCTCGACGTAGGTGAGCCGAAGCCGCTTGCGAACTGCGATTTCCCCTCCATCCGGATCCACCTCTCCCGCCAGCACTCGCAGAAGAGTTGACTTCCCGGAACCGTTGGGCCCGATCAGGCCGATACGGTCCCCTTCCGATACGGTGAACGAGATGTTCTGAAAGAGCGGATTTGCTCCGAAGGCTTTCGAGATGCCTTGTGCGTTTATCAGCGGTGGCGACGGCTTGTTCTCTCCTGATTCGAGTCCACCTTGGAGCTTATCAGGAGGCAGCAGGTATATGCTTCGCGTCATTCCGTTGCGCTAAAGATGAAAGAGATTTCACTTCTGACTCCCAGTCAGCTGGCGAAGCCGCGAGCTTTGCCTCCGCGCCATTCGAGTGTGAGAGAACTGTGGAACACGTGCTCGATTTTTCCTTGACATGCCGGAGGGCACAGCCGGAGAATGGCCGACGGCCCCGGGTTTGGGCCACCTCCCCCCACATACGTACGCCCCGATTCTCGGGCGTGCATTTCTTGGTCATCTGAGTTCGAGGAAATCCGTCCATCGAACTGTGGTGGTTGTCGTTTCACCTCGCACTGTTAAGTCGGGCTTATGGAGAAAACGATCATGCGCAGCACTTTGTCTCTTAACCTTGCCGTCGCAACTTTATGGATTGGAAGCCTCTTTGTCGCGCAGCCTGCTTCCGCTCAATCATTCAGTTTTCCCGTCGGCGGATTCAGTTCGGCCAACGTGTGCGCGAACAGCAACAATCCGGCCCCGAGTTGCCAGGTGTTGACCAACGGGTCTCCCAATCAGCCACAGGTGCTGACGAATGGAACATTGCGGTTGAATCCGGCCACTCAGAACCAGCACGCATCCGCCTGGTTCGAAGTGCAGCAACCGCTGGCCACCGGATTCACCACCGCGTTTCAGTTTCAAATCTCTAAGACCAATTCCTGCTTCTCCTGCAGCTTTCCCGGGGATGGCATAGCTCTTGTCATCCAGAATGATCCTGCGGGTACCGGCGCGATCGGCTATACCGGAAACGGCCAGAACATTTCCTATGGCAATAACGATGTCTCGACCGCCAGCGGACCAGGAAAAGCCATCCTGAACAGCCTCGCGATCGAACTCGATGCTTACAATAATCCCGAGTATGGCGATCCTGACGGCAACCACATTGCAGTGCAGAGCTGCGGCCCCAACAACGCCTCGACTCTTTCGCCGAACAGCGCGGATCACGACTACATCTGCCCAGACGGCAACTCGGCGAAACTGGCTCTCCAAAGCCTGCCTGCTGGACTCTCGTTGAGCGATGGGAACGTCCACACGATTACGGTCAACTATCTGCCGCCGGGGACATGCACCAGTGCATGCAACAATCTCAGCGTCTATTTCGACAGCACCCAGATCCTGCAGGCGACCGTTGATATCTCCAAGCAATTGAACCTGAACGGCAACGGCGGAGCGTACGTGGGATTTACCTCCGCGACCGGCTCCTTTGTCGAGAATAACGACATCTTGAGCTGGTCGTTCAGCAAGTGGCCGCTGGCTCCCATCACGATTAACCAACCCGTGCAGCCAACGGTCACGAACTTCAATTACACGTCCAATCTGAGCGCGACCACGGATTATTCCCAGAGCGGTTTGCCTTCAACTGCGTTCCAAGGCCTGTTTATGCAGGGAACTGTGCAGGCGATCACCGATCAGCAGTTCTCAGATCTGGTTGCTAACACGCCCTTTCAAGGCAGTACCTGCCAGCATCAGGACACCGGGAACGGGAACTACAGTTGCGTGACCACGACGGATCTCTGTACGAGTCCGAGCAACAGCGTCCCCGCCGGCGTCAATTGTTTGAGCACCGGCACGAATCCCGCGATCAGCGTAACGAATACGTACACTCTGGATCCTGCGCAGAAGCCAATCGTGGCTCCGGGCTACATCATGGGCAAGGACACCGCGCTCAGCTGCGGACCGAACGCCGACAACAGCTGCAAGGGCCTGGTCAGTATTTTCTCCAGTATCAGCGGCGACCCCGTCGCTGTCGGTCACACGAACAACTTCAACTCCGTCTTGATTCCGATTCTTGGCAGCGTTCAGCCGAGCACAAGCGTCACCACGAATCCTCCGTTGAACAACGGGTGGACGAATGGAAACGTGGCTGTAAATTTCAACAGCATTGAAAGCGTTCCCAGCAACAACCTGAATCCTCCGGCCACGCTGCCGACAATCGCATCGATCAGTTACACGGCGACGGGAGCCAACCTGCCCACTCCGGCTTCCGGAACGCTGACCGGATCGAGCGGATCAATCAACATCCCAGTGACGGCGGAAGGGGCCACGGTCATCACATATTCGGCCACCGACAGCTCGAACATTATCGAAACCCTGATTACAAACAGTGGAAACATCGTCAGCAGTTCGACTCCCACGTTCACGATCAACATTGATCGCACCGCACCCACCGTTATGTGCACTCCGCCGGCAGTAGCGTGGCAAGCCACCGATGTAGTCGTGGCGTGCACGGCCAGCGACAATTCTGGCGGTTCGGGACTGGTTGGACCATCATCGTTTACGGTTCAAACGAATGTTCCCGCTGGTACCGAAACAAACAACGCGACCATCGCTCCGGTCACAGTGAAGGACGTCGCGGGGAATATCTCCGCGCCTCAACCCCCGCAGGGATCATTCGGTCCCTTCGAGGTAGACGAGGCGCCACCTGTAATCACTGGTCCCACGGTCTCACCGGCGTCACCGGTCTTCGGCCAGTCGGTAACCGCGAACTACAGTTGCACCGATGGAGGATCTGGAGTGGTGCAGTGCGGACCCTCAGGTTCCAGTTCGTTCCCGGCAACCGCGAGCACGGGAACGCTCAGCAGTCCTGCGGACGGTTCTGTTGGAACTCACACGTTCACTGTGTTGGCTCAGGATATGGTTGGCAACCAGAGCGCTCCGAGTTCTGTGACGTATACAGTAGGTCAGGCGACTCCCACAATTACGTGGGCAACGCCTGCCCCGATCACCTACGGCACAGCATTGAGTGCGGCCCAACTGAATGCCACTGCGAACGTGCCGGGCGCGTTTGTCTACACCCCCGCGGCAGGCATGGTGCTAGCTGCTGGACCCCACACCTTATCGGTTTCATTTACGCCGAGTGATACGACGAACTATACAAGCACGTCGGCGACGGTCCAGTTGGCCGTGAGCAAGGCGATACCTGCCGTCACTTGGGCAAACCCAGCAGCGATCACGTACGGGACTGCCCTGAGCGCCGCTCAACTGAACGCGACCACCAGTGTGCCTGGAACGTTTACCTACACGCCTCCTGCCGGAACCGTGCTGCCAGCTGGAACGCAAACATTGTCAGTGCTCTTTACCCCCACGGACACTATCGACTACACATCCGCCTCACAGTCAGTGATGCTTGTGGTAAAGCAGGGGCAGATCGGTCTTTCGCCAACTACCATGGCTTTCGGGAACGTGGTTTGGGGCAAGATCGTTTCTCAAACAGAAACTGTAACGAACGTCGGCACTGCCGCCGTCAGCATCAGCAAGATCTCTATTGCTCTCGGGCCGGGATCGGATGGCGACGACTTCGCCTTCATCACGAGTTGCGGTTCGTCGCTAGCGCCGGGAGCCAGCTGCAAGATTCTAGTGCTCTTCCTGGCGGACGACTTGGGCAGTCATGCAGCGACCTTGGTCATTAAAGACAATGCTGCTGGCAGCCCGCAGAACGTGAGCATTACAGCCAATGTCGTGAAGCACTAGGGACCACTAGCGGTGAGCGCGTGGAACTGTGGGGAATGTCCGCTCAGTCGGCAGTCCGCGTTTTCTTAGGCGGGTCGAGAGCCCGCGCTATGCGAAGTCGACGGGAATCTGGTCGCGGCTTCATGTTGACCGGACCGGGTGCGCTACGGAGGCTGTAAGTCGCGCTTCTATTTTGCGAACTGAGTCGCTTCTGTGTATATGGGCTTAAGATCGTAGCGTTCAGCTGCATGTTCGGCGCCCGGCTCTTTGCGGATTTCGTCGAGCAACCGCAGCGCCTCGTGATATTGCGCTGTTGCTTCCGAACTGTTTCCTGAAAGCCGAAGAGCCGCGCCCATGAGATAGTGAATCCGCGCGCTCTCCAGCCGCAGGCCAAGCTTTTCACTCCTACTAATGCCGCGTTGCAGTTCCTGGCGAGCAGACGAATAGTCTTTGTTCTTGATCAGTGCGTCAGCAAGAAAACCGACGAAACAACAGAAATATACTTCCTGCCCTGCGAGTCCGCTTCTTGTTCCAGTTTTCGCAGATCGCCGACCGCAGCTCTCGAATGTCCGTCGGCAACTGCGACCTTGGCCAGGTTCATTCGCGAGTTCAGCAATGCATCTTTGTCGGTTGCATGCGACGCCAATCGTAGCGCCTGTTCATAGGAATCTTTCGCCGATTTCAGGTCCCCCTGATAAAAAGCTGCATCGCCCCGGTTATTTAGAACCGATACGAGCAGCGGATCGTTCTTCAACCCGCGAGCCAATCCCTCGGCCTCATCCAATAGCTTGCCGGATTCATTTCCTCTTCCTGCCCTGGCGAGTGTGCCGGCCAGGCTGCTGAGAGATGCTGCCATGTTGCTGCTGCGATCTCCCAGATCCCGAAACGCCTTGACTGCATCCTGCAACGCACCGACAGCAGGGCCGAATCGACCCTGATACTCGAAGATAATCCCATGCTATGCGACATGATGGCCGCGCCCTGGTTGTCGCCCGACTTGCGATACAAATCGAGGCCGCGCATGTAAGCCGTCATGGCCTGATCATATTGGCCCAGAGCTGCATAGGCCTCACCCAGATTGTGCAGGGTTTCGGCAATGTCCGCCGGGACATTCAGCTTCTCGCGAATTTGCAGCGCCTGCTGCAAATAGGTCAGCGCGTCTTCGTTTTCGCCCTTTTGCGCGTAGGTCGTTCCGATATTGTTCAGGCACAGATCCTTGGTAGGTCTCGTCGCCGCGTCTCGCTGGATTTGCAATGATTCCTTGAACGCCTGCATGGCTTGATCCGGCTGGCCGCGCTCGACGTAGAAATCGCCCAGATCGATAAGCGTGTCGCCCGCTTCCTTCTTGGCTCCAATTTCACGCCGGATCTTGAGCGCTTCGTTATATGCGGCTTAGCGCGGCGTCCGGCTTGCCGAGCATGAATCTGGACCTGAGCAATTTCCGCAAGGCTGGCCGCGACGCCGCGCTTCTGCCCGAGTTGCTGGTTGATGGCCATCGAGTCCTGGTAATTGCGCAGCGCCTCAACGGCTTGTTCATGAGTTTGTACGCTATGCCGGTCGCCTGCAGAATGAGTGCCTGCTGCTCCTGGTTGTCCAGATCAATGGCGATGTGCCGCGCGCGATCGAGGGGATCGAGTCCCTGCTGCGGATTGCCAGACTTTAATCTCAACCCGTCCCATGGCCAGCAGGGCATCGAGATTCTTGCTGTCCGCTTTAAGAACTCTGTCGTAGTATTGACCGAGCTTTATCGAGATCTCCGGCATCCTCGTACAGGCTGCCCAGAGCGAATAGCACGTCCAGATTGTCGGGAAAGCTTTTCTCCAGATTCTGGTAAGCGGTGATCGCTTTCGGATTGTCCTTTGTAACACGAGCCATGGCTGGCTTCGATGAAATACCTCTCTGCCAAGCGGAAGATCCTGGCTCAAGCTCCACGGCGCGCCGAGAAGCCTGCTCGGCGTCGCTGTCGTATCCCAAAGCAGAATAAGCTTCGCCCAGCCGAGAATAGGCAACGCGAATTGCGGAGTCTTCGGTGGTAGCCGCCTGGAAGCGCTTCTGTGCCTCCAGATTATTTCCCTGCCGCAGAGAGTTGCAGCCCTTGTTGTAGTCCCGCAGCGCATCCACTGAATTCGAAGTAGGCTTGAACGATTGCGCACTGCAGTTCCTTGACGATATCGGGAGACAGAGCCAGATTCTGCCGGATGCATTCCGGCCAGTCGGTCCACTGCCGCCGACAAATCTTGTTGGTTCGCTGCCTCAGATTTCACCTGGATCGTGCGATTGTGTTTGAGATCCTGCAGGGTGGCGTCGATGCGAATCTGGTCGCCAAGCCTGGCATATTGTCCGCAGACCAGCGTGTCGGCGTTGGTGAATTCGGCGATGCGTCCGCAGCGTCGCTCGAATCGACGGCGGAGTTGGGCGCAATCCGCAGGTCGTGGAAGCACTTGCTGAACGCGATCCGGCGAGACGGTGCGCAAGTGCGAGGACTGTCCCACGTCCGTGCTTAACATGTCGGCCAGACTGGGACCAAGCCAGTCCCACGTACTGGATCGCCCGACGCGTTCTGGAACGGCATGACGGCCAGCGATAAAGCCGGGGCCGCAGCGGTCTTTGCACTGCGACGGGGAGAAGAGCGGTCCACGAAACATGTAGCCGACAACCGCCAGCACAATCACCGTAGCAATGCCGGCCAACAGCGGCCAGGGAATAGTCTGTCCCCAGGGCTTGACGTCGGCATGAAAGCCCAGTGTCGCGGCGGCGCGCTTGCCCTGCCAGGCGTCCAGATCGCGCAGCATCTCGGCGGCATTCTGATAGCGCTGGTCGGGATCCCGCTCCAGACATTTGCTCACGATTTCGCTGAGGGCGCCGGGAATCGTTCCGTCGTGATCGGAAACTGGAACCGCGCGTTCCTGGGTGCGTTTGATCAGGCTGGCGAGCGCGCTCTCCGCCTTGAACGGCATCTTGCCGGTCAGCAGTTCATAGAGAATCAAGCCGGCAGTGAAGATGATCGGAGCGCTGATCTAGTTCCTTGGCCAGCGCCTGCTCGGGCGACATATATTCCATGGTGCCGACCAGCGCCCCGGTCTGGGTCATGCCGTCGCCTTCCATGGTGCGTGCCAGGCCGAAATCCATCACCAGGATCCGCCCGCTGTCTTCCCGCATGATGTTCTGCGGCTTGAGATCGCGGTGGATCACGCCGACGGTATGCGCCGCCTCCAGGGCCTGGCAGACCTGCTGCATGATCTCGACCGGCTTCTTCCGGAGAAAACTTCTTTTTCTCCTGAATGAGAGCAGCGCAGGTCGCGCCCTTCGACGAACTCCATGGTGATGAACTTCACGCCGTCGGCATCTCCCAGATCGTAGATCCGGATCACGTTCTTGTGCGTGACCTGGCGGGAGAGCAGGAGTTCCTGCTTGAATCGGGCGAGCATCGAGGGGTTGGAGGCCAGTTCCGGACGAATCAGCTTGAGCGCAACGGGACGGTCGAGCTCGCGATCGCGGGCTTTGTAGACCGCTCCCATGCCGCCTTCGCCCAGCAGATGGAGGATTTCGTAACGGCCACCGAGAACGTCTCCGGGTTCCAGTGTCGGGGCCAAGGTCTGAACGCGGGAGGCGCGGCTCAGCGGCGCCATTGGCGGCAGAGGGGGTGAGCATCCCCTCTACGATGGTTGCGTCTGGATCAAGAACTCGGCCCTCTGCGCCTGACGATGTCGGGCGAAAATCGACCACGGTCGGGGAATCCGAATCGAGGGGGGCATTAGACCCGGAACTATCCCCTTTGACCGGAACGCCGACGCCACCCAGATTTGCGGCCTTGCCTCGATCCTTAGGATCGAACCGTGGATTCTGCTTTTGCATGTAGCGCCTGGACTTGGGGGGACGCTTGAAGCACCGCACAAAAGCTTCAAGGACAAAATCTTGGAAAGTATATACCCGCCCGCGCCTCGGTGCAGCAAGGAAAGCCGATGTACCTGATTGCTTATGACTTCGGCCAAACTCCTTGCTGAGCAAGGCATCCCGGTGCTTCGGCGCTGCGAAGCCGCCTCACATCAGCCATGCCCGGCCTTACCGGATATGCAGGTCATTTCCAGCGTCGAGCTGAAGACCTTCTCACTGTCGTAAAGCTGGGCGAGCCGAGCGATCAATGTGAGAGCCGTTTGCAAAATCGTGATGCTTCCTCTAAGTTGGATCGGCACTCTAGCAGACGATCCCGCGAGTCTCACCTGCGCTGGCTCGGTAGTGGTGCTAAGGAAAGAACCGGTGGATATTGAGGTGCGCAGTCAATCTGCAGTGAAGTTAATCAAACTCCGCGGTCGGCTCAATCTTGGTGAGGCGGTCGATGGAATGCGCCAAACCTTCGACGACTTGATGGCCGCTGGCGACAGCCAGTTTGTCGTGGACCTGGCCGAAGTGGCTATGATCGACTCCAGCGGCATCGGCCTGCTGGTGCGTTGCCTCACCGCAGCAAAGCGAACCGGTGGATCCGTTAAGCTGCTCAATCCCCCCAAGTTTGCGGTTCAAACCCTGAGAATGACCGGACTCCTGAAGTTGTTCGAAGTGTTCACTGATGCAGATCAGGCCGTCGCCTCTACCGCTAGGCCACAGTCGAAATTCGGGACCCCGATCGATTGCGGGTCTTGGCGAAGTATTCTTAGGGAACCATCTGTTGGTGGGAAAATTTCTTCTGCGTTCTCCACCTGGTTCATATTTTCCCGGAATGGGAAACGCCGGGCCGCGGCCCGAGGGGATACCCCCCTCCCCCTCGATATACTGAAATCATCGGTTTGGGGAAAATCGCAAAGTAATCTACGGGGCTCAATCACTTGCGGGTAAAATCTTGGATTCAAAGAGCTTAGGAGCCTGTTCCTCCGAACAGCGTTCCGAAACGGGACGATGTCGCCATTCGCCTATCGTCATGGCCTCGACGATGATCGCTCAAGTCTAGAGTTGAAGACAAGGTTAGATGTCACACACGCCTGTGGAAATAGGCACATTCCGGTCAAGTGCCAAGGTCAATTGACCTCGCATGTGCCGCATCGAGAGTTTGCCTGAATGGGTGCTGAGTCTCCTGCGCTAGTGGGAAGGTTCGGTCACCTTTAGAACCTGATCCCCGGCAACGCTCGGCAAGGTCTGCGCGATTCCCGATGGCCAGTAAATCGTGACCGACTCCGCCTCTTTGTCGCCACCAAGACCAAAATGGACAGGACCGTAACTGGATGACGCATACCCTACGCTCGTCGTCATGTGATTGTATTGAGTGCCGCTTTTCGTGACGACCTTGATTCGCGCTCCAATGCCATCGCGATTGCTTTTGGTGCCGCGGAGTGCGATATGAGCCAGTGCCCGGACTTCTCACTCCGGTTCATCCATATTTCCGTGTCACGACCGATCGCGGTCACGACTACATCAATCCGACCATCGCCGTCCAGATCGCCAAAAGCGCAGCCGCGATGCCGGGCCGGAGGCTGCGCGTTAAACCCTGCTTCATCGATCAGAGGCACCCACTTCCCACTCGCCCCAGGATTAAGGAATACGACGTTTGGTTGATCAATCGGCTGGCTGGGCAGGGAAATCGACTGCACATGGCCTCCACTCACGAACATATCCTTCCAGCCGTCATTGTTGAAGTCATAGAAACCTACGCCAAATCCGGCCATGCGCAGACTCGCGTCCCGCATCCCGCTATCGCTCGTTATTTCGCGGAAGCCCCCTTTCCCAGTGTTTTGGAAAAGTGGGAATGTCTGGTTCATCAGGGCAACGAAGCCAATGTCCGGATAGCCGTCATTGTTGAAATCGCGAAAGTCCAAGCCCATGCCGGAAATGAAGCTCCCATCTTCGGTTAAAGCCACGCCGGTTTCGAAAGATCCCGAGTTCCTTCTGACGGGCGATCGTGCGCTCCCGGTAAGCGTCCCAGCCGTCGTCGAACTGGCCGGCGTACCGGTCGGCCCACTCCTTGGCGACGTGATGCGGAGCGTGCCCGGCGCCGGTGCCGAAGTGGAGGTAGAACGGCTTGTGCGGCGCCACCTGCTTGGCGTCGGCGATGAACTCGATGGCCTTGTCGGCCAGGTCCTCGGTCAGGTGGTAGCCCTCTTCCGGGGTGCGCGGCGGCTCGACCTGGTGGTTGTCGTAAACCAGGTCCGGATGCCACTGGCTGGTGTCTCCGCCCAGGAACCCGTAGAAGCGCTCGAATCCGCGCCCGAGCGGCCAGCGGTCGAACGGCCCCGCCGCCGACTCGAACTCCGAGGGCATCAGGTGGTACTTGCCGACCATGTAGGTGCTGTAGCCGTGCTGCTGCAGCATCTCCGGCAGGAACCCGTTCTCGAACGGGATCTGGCCGTTGTAGCCCGGGTACCCGGTCGCGAGCTCGTTGATCGCGGCCGTGGCGTTGGCGTGGTGGTTGCGCCCGGTGATGATGCATGACCGCGACGGCGAGCACAGCGCCGTGGTGTGCATGTTGGTGTAAAGCAGGCCGCCCGCGGCCAGTGCGTCCAGGTTTGGCGTCGCGATCGGGCTCCCGTAACATCCCAGCTGGCCATACCCGACGTCATCGAGCACGATGAACAGCACGTTCGGGGAGCCGGCGGCGGCCCGGACCGGCCGGGGCCACGCGGGGCTGGACTCTTCCGTGGTCCGGCCGATCAACCCGGGGAAAGCCGTCCCCGGCTCGTACTCGTTCAGCGGCATTTCGCAACTCCCATCAGGAGGAACGGGGCGTGGCCAAGGGCGCGGACCTGAGCCGGGGTCCTCACGACTGGCTGGGCCACGGGCAAACTCAGTGTCACCAGCAAGGGCCCGGGGGAGATCACCCGGCACGGATGACTCCGGATTTCAGCCCGGAGGCTCCTCCGCCCAAAGGCGCCGCGCGGTCCGCCCCCGGGCCGCGGCGGGACGTCACCCGGGCAGGGCGATGCCGGCGGGCGCGGCGGTCTATAGCGTGCTCTGGACGTGCTAGGGACCGGTGCCGGATCAGTGCCGCGGCAGGCGGCCGCCGCCGAGCTGGGCCGGTTCAGGCGGCCTCGGCGGCGGTTGCGCGCCGGGCTGGTCCAGTTGCTGTGCACCTGGCCGGCCTTGGGCTTGGCCTGTTCCTGCCCCGGGTGTCCATCGGCCCCAGCGTCGGCAGCAGCCGGGTCACCGAGACCCTGGCCGCGATCGGGTTTGGCACCCTGGGGCTGGTCAGCGTCATCTTCTCGCTGCTGTTCCTCGTCGTGCAATGGGCCTTCGGCAGCCTGTCGCCCCGGTTGAACCTGTTTCGCGACGACCCGATCGTGTGGCGGACGTTCGGAGTGGCCCTCGGTGTGTTCGTCTTCTCGGTCACCGCCGCCCTTAGCCTCGCCAACGACCCGAAAGTGTCCGTCCTCGTCCCGGCCGTCGAGGTAGCCGCCGTGCTGCTCGCCATTGGCCTGATGCGGGTCTTGCAGGTGCGGGCTTTCACCGCTATACAGCTGGCCCCGACGCTCGCCGCCATCGCGGCGGAAGGCCGGGGCATCCTGGACGACCTGTACCGCCGGCCCTGCCCGGCCGAGCTGGCGGCGGCACCGGTGCTGCCGCCGTTGCACCGCACCGTCCCGTGGCCCCGCGAGCAGGTCACCTTGCAGCAGGTCAACCTGTCCCGCCTGCTGCAGGCGGCCGGCGGTGCCGTCATCGTGCTCCAGGCGGCGTCGGCGACACCCTTCAGCAGGGCGGACCAGTTGCTCGCCTGCACGGTGGCGACGTCCCCGACGAGGCGGTCGTTAACGCGCTGCTGACCGGGCAGGAACGAACCTTCCACCAGGACCCGCTGTTCGCCTTCCGGTTGCTCGCCGACATCGGCCTGCGGGCCCTTTCACCTGCGGTCAACGACCCGGCCACCGCCGTCCAGGTGCTCGACACCATGCAGGGCATCCTCAGCCCGCTCGCTACCCGCGATCTTGACGTCGCCGGCATCACCGACGGCACCGGGACAGTCCGCGTGATCCTGGCCCTTCCGTCCTGGGACGACTACCTCAGCACCAGCCTGGACGACCTCGTTGAAGCCGCCGCCAACTCTCCCATGGTGCTGCTGCGCGCCCGGACGCTGCTCACCACCGTGCTGAGCAAGGCCCCACCGCAGCGCCGGGCCCCGGTCACCTGGCGGCTCGACCACGCCCAGGCCCTCCTCGCCGGCAACTTCCCCGCGATCTGGCAAAATGCGGTCCGCAAGGATCAGGACAGGCACCGTACGCTCCCCTGACCGCTCAGCCGGGCCGGCCGGCACCGGGGTCAGCCGGAGCGGAACGGCGGGCGCCTGGCCAGCGGGTCACATCCTCCGAGCCGTCGGTCACCGCGTCCGCCAGCTCGGCCAGCCTCCGGTTCTGCGCCCGTGCCTGATCGCGCAGCAGCTCGAACGCCTGCCCCATGTCGAGGCGCAGGCGTTCGGCCAGCAATCCTTTCGCCTGCTCGATCGCGACCCGGGAGTTCAGCGCCCCCTGCAGCTGCTCGGCCAGCACCTCTTGATGCCGGAAGTTCCGTTCCTGCAGCAAGCCGATCGTGGCGACGTCCGCCAGCGCCTGCCCCACTTGCCGCCCCGCTGGGTCAAGGCCGCCCGCCGTGGTCATGAACAGGTTCATCGCGCCGATTACCTCGTTCCGGAGCCGCATCGGCAGCGCCTGTACCGCCGCGAACCCGGCCTCGCGGGCGGCCGCGGTGAACGACGGCCACCGCCCTCCCGCCGTCGCCAGGTCCGCCTCGGCGACCGGACGCCCGGTCTTGAAGCACTCCAGGCACGGTCCCTCCTCGTGCTGGAGCTGGAACAGTTCCAGCAGGCGCGCCTGCTGGCTCGATGACGCGATGACCCGCAGCGATCCGCGCTGATCGGCCAGCATCAGCCCGGCCGCGTCCACGTCGACGAGCTGCACGCACCGCTCCGCCAGCACGTGCAGGAAGTCGACCACGTCGAAGTCGTCCACCAGGGTGTCCGCGAGTTCCACGAAGGTCGCCGCTAGCAGTTGCTCGCGGTGTTGCCCCATGCTCATGCCGCGCTCTTTCCGCATCGTCTTTGCCTCCACCTTAGGACCGCGGCGCAACGTCGCATGAGGGCGCCGGGCGCCGCCCTGGCCATCCGGCCCGCCCTGGTCATCCGGCCCGCCCTGGTCATCCGGCCCCGCCCTAGTCATCCGGCCCGCCCTGGCCAACCGGCCCGCCCTCGTCTAGCCGCAGCCGCCTGGCCACCACCGCCGCGGCGACCTCGTCCAGCCTCAGGTCAGCCGCGAAGGCGTAGGCCCGCAGGACCGCCAGCGCCTCCTCCAGCCCTACGCCGCGTTGCGTGGAGACCATGCCGGTGGCCTGATACACCTGGGCGTGGGCATCGGACCAGCCGTCGGTGGCCGTCCCGGTCCCGTCGCCGTCCGTCCCGGCCCGCGAGTTCAGCAGCAGGACCAGCGCCGCGTCCGCGCACACGAGCACGTCCCCCAGGATCTCCGGGCCCAGCGAGCCGGGCGTCTCCCGGTACAGTCCCAGGACACCGACCCGGATCGCCCCCATCACCAGCGGGAACGCGAAGACCGCCGCGGCCCCGGCGAGCTCGCCCGCCACTGAGAAGGCGGGCCACCGCTCGCGCCAGCCTGCTTCCGCCAGGTTTGCTATCAGCACTGGCCTGCCCGAGTTGAACGCGTCCGGGCACGGCCCCTCGCCCAGCGTGAACTGCAGCTTATCCAGCTCGGCGGCCCCCCGTCCGGTGGCGTGCACCAGTGCCCGCCGCGCCGGGTCGCTCATAACCGACAGCCAGCCGCCGTTCACTGCGGCCGCTGCGACCGCTGCCTCGCACGCATCGCCAGCCGACACCCGGGCGCCTCGAGCGGCGGCGCTCTGGGCGGTCAGGCCCCACAGCCGGGCCCGCCGCTCGTCAGCCATATCCGGGCATCATCGGGGCCCTCGCCGGCCCGTGATCGTCCGCATTACCCTGCCTCACTGGTCCGGCCTTTTCACGACCGCGACCATGCCGGGGATGCAGCCGACGGGAATCCGGCTAACCACAACCAGACAAAAGGGCCACGTTGCCCATGCTTGCCCTCCCCACGATAGCCCTGCCCCGGCCGGCCGCTGGTCGTTCCGGGTTTTGCGGGCCGGATCGTGGCGCCCCGTCAGGCAACCGCGCGTGAGCCGATCCAGCCCGGGTAGCGGAGCTAAGGCGTTTGCCGAGCGCGGACAACTGCGTGAGAGGAACATGCAGATCCAACGTCACCATGCCAGCGGTCCGCAAAGCAGGGGCCGCGAGTTCGCCCGAAGCCACGCGGCAGCACGGGCCAACGTCCGCCTACGGTCCCTCAGCGGACCTACTTTCCGTAGTTACCGCGCAGCACAAGAAAACGAATCGGCTCCCCCCGCAATCTCGGTGAAGAGGGTAATGAACGCGAGGAATTCATGAATCCACTGATCTGCATCCAGGGTTCGGCCTCGCCCGGGCACAGCTACCCCATGACTCCCCTGCATGTAAAAAATGCCGGGAATTCCCCCGCCAAGGTCTCCTACGCGGTCAATCCAGCGGGCGCTGAGACGTGGCTGAGAGTTTCCTCGATGGAAATCCCGGCCGGGAAGTCAGAGAATGTCCCGGTGACACTGGTGGTTCCGCCCCAGGCCGCTCCGGGGGAATCGTACGTAATCCTCACGGCGTCGGGAATTCACTTCGACGTCAGGTTCAGCGTTAGCGTGCCTGCCCCGCGCCAGTGCGTCGCCGCCGGATATAAATCCGGGACGGCAACCCACTCCACGGCCGCGCTGTGGCTGCTCCTGCTGATTGTGATCGTCGGCGCGTTCTACTGGGTCCGGCGCAGGCGAGCACGGAAATGACGGTCAGCAGCTAGCGGTTGCCGTCAGTGGACGGAAGTGGCCGTATCAGCGAGGCTGGGGGACATGACCACACCCCGCCAGACCGCGACGGAGATGGCCGAGGCCGCGCAGGCGTGGCTCGAGCGGCTGGACGAGGGGCAGCGGCCGGCCGCGCAGTGGGCAGGCCCAGCCGACGACGTCAGCGAGGCTGAGCGGCGGCGGTGGTTCTACACGCCGACCGACCACGGCGGGCTCACCCTGCACGAGCAGCGGCCCGCGCAGCAGCGCGCGGCGATGACGCTCGTCGCCGCCGGGCTTTCCCTGGCCGGGTATGTCACGGTCGCCACGATCATGGGGCTCGAGAACGTACTGGACCGGGTCGAGGGCTTCGCCACCCGGTTCAACCGTGAGCGCGGGCGCGATCCCGGCCTCTACTACCTGCGCGTCTTCGGCACCCCCGGCGACACCGGCGCCTGGGGTTACCGGTTCGGCGGCCACCACGTATCGCTGCACCACCTCGTGGTCGACGGCGAGCTGGTCGCTGCCACGCCGTGCTTCATGGGCGCCGACCCAGCCGTCTCCCCGCTTCTCGGCGGCACGCTGAACCGGCCGCTGGCCCGGGTCGAGGACCTGGCCCGCGAGCTCGTGCAGTCGCTCTCAACCGAGCTCAGGCAGCAAGCGGTGCTGCGGCCGAAGGCACCATCCGATCTCGTCACGGCCAACCGCACCACGCTTGGTGAAGGCGACCACGTGATCCCGCTCACAGGCATCTGGCGGGACAAGCGGTTCGCCGACGACACCGAGCAGGACAAACTCCAGGCGCTGAGCGACTCCATCGATGACGCGGCGGGATACACCAGTGCGGACCACGAGGCAGTGGCGTACTCTCGCCGCGCCCAAAGGCGTGCCCGGCAGCGAGCTCGACCGCGGCCAGCGCGACCTCCTGCGGTCGCTGCTCGGCACCTACTTCGGCCGCGTGCCCGACAGCGTGTCCCCGATGGCGGCCTACGACGATGCCGCGCTGAACGCCGTGTTCCTCGCGTGGGCCGGCCCGCTCGAGCCAGGCGCGCCGCATTACTACCGGCTGCAGGGGCCACGGCTGCTCATCGAATGGGACAACACCCAGCGCGACGCGAACCACGCCCACTCGGTCTGGCGGAACCCGGAATCTGATTTCGGCCTCGACGTGCTGGCCCGGCACAGGACGCACCACCACGGCACATGACGCGCGACGCCTTCAGCCACACATCTCTGGCTCAGCGTGGCCCCCGGCGGGCGCGTTTGGAGTGAGAAGTCCGGGATAGTACAGGGATACGGCAATTGTCTGCCGTGCCGTTCCAGGACCCCGGACGGCTCCGCGGCCGCCAGGCCGCGTCCGCCGCCGTATGGGAGTCCCATGGTGCCGCTGCCTGTGTCCGTATCTCCGGCCGTGTCCGGGCCGCTTTCCGAGTCCGCTGCCCGCGGCAGCGAGTACGCGCTGTTGTCGCGG
This sequence comes from uncultured Actinomycetota bacterium, assembly GCA_963795335.1. GTDB lineage: Bacteria > Actinomycetota > Actinomycetes > Streptosporangiales > Streptosporangiaceae > Trebonia. The sequence continues at coordinate 162,287 of CAWCHI010000014.1, read as the reverse complement.
CAGATCCGCGAGGCGGGCCTGCTCGCGGCCCGGCCGCGCTATTACGCGTGGAAGATCGGCCTCACCACCGCGGCCCTGGTCATCGGCTGGTCGGCCTTTTTCCTGATCGGTGATTCATGGTGGCAGCTCGGCGTCGCCGTGTTCCTGGCCGTGGTCTTCGGCCAGGTCGGCTTTCTCGGCCATGACGCCGGGCACCGGCAGGTGTTCGCCACCCGCCGGGCCAACTACATTCTCGGAGTGCTGTGCGGCAATCTCGGGATCGGGCTGAGTTACGGGTGGTGGACGGGCAAGCACAACCGGCACCACGCTCACCCCAATACCGAGGCGGCGGACCCTGACATCGCGCCCGGCGCGCTGGCCTTTTCCGCGGCTGGCGCCCGCGCCGCGCGGGGTGTCCAGCGGCTGGTCTTCCGCTATCAGGCCTACCTCGTCATCCCGATGTTTTTCCTCGAGGCAGTCGGCCTGCACGTATCCAGCATCAGTGCGCTGCTCCGGCAGGCGGCCCGGTCGGGCACGAGCTCGCCCGGCAACGGCCGGCGCTGGCCCTGGGAGGCTGCGCTGCTCGCCCTGCACGTCAGCGCGTACCTGTGCGCGGTGTTCCTGGTCCTTTCCCCGGTCCGGGCGGTCGTTTTCGTGCTTGTGCAGCAGGGATTGTTCGGGTTCTACCTGGGCTGCTCCTTCGCGCCGAACCACAAGGGCATGCCGGTGCTCGCGGCCGGGGACAAGACCGACTTCCTGCGGCGGCAGGTGCTTACCTCGCGCAATGTCCGGGGCGGCTGGCTCACCGACTTCGCTCTCGGCGGGCTGAACTACCAGATCGAGCATCATCTGTTTCCGTCGATGCCCCGGCCGAGCCTGCGCCGGGCCAAGCCGCTCGTGGCGGCATTCTGCGCCGAGCACGGACTCCCGTACTGCCAGGCCACCCTGCTTGGCTCCTACGCCCAGGCGCTTGCTCACCTCAACGAGGTGGGCAAGCTGACCCGGCCGGGCGTCCCCGGGAATGTCGGCCTCGCGACGCCCGGGCTCAGCGGCTCATCGCCCGCACCAGCACCCGGCAATCCCGGCTAGGCCGGCTCGGTCGTGACGCTGCCCGGGGACAGAGCGCGTGGTGGCGTCGCCGACGGCGCCGCGATCAGCTCTTCGAGCTCCCGGATGATGGCTGCGGGCGGGATCGGGGACGGCTGGTCGAGTACGACCAGCAGCTTGTCGACCGATTGACTCACGGTGAACTTCACCCCCGCGTCCTGCCGGTCAGCGGTTGACAGCGGGCCGCGGTCGACTGCCGCCCGGATGCCCCAGGCGAGCGCTTCGGCGTTGTCCGGCGCTACGAGCATGACGCCCCCGCAGTCGGTCTCCGGCAGCCCGCCGTCATGGGAGGCGACGACCCGGCAGCCTGAGTGCTGGGCCTCGATCGAGACGATGCCGAAGGTCTCGTGCCAGTACTGGCTGTTGGAGGGCATGACCACAATGTCGTGGCAGGACATCAAGGCCGCCATCGTTGCCGGGGTCTTGCAACTGGTCACGACGGAGACCCGGGGATGTGCGCCGAGCAGCTGCTCGATGATCTTTCCCTGCGGCTTGTCCGCTCCCGCGGTCGTCGCGGTGAACGTGATCGCCGGATCCTGCTCGATGATGTCGACGTGCAGGGCCGCCAGGAGCGTGTAGATGCCTTTCTCCGGGCTGAGCCTGCCCGCGAACAAGACGCGGGTCGGCCCGGCCGCGGGGTCCGGCCGGTGCTGGGCGGCGAAGCTCGGCTCGGCAAACGGGTAGACAACGCTAATCGTCGCCACGTCCACGTCCAGGTAGCTCGACCACAGCGCCGCGGCATACCGGCTGGTGACGATCAGGGTGCGCTCCCTGGTCCCGTCGACCGTGAACGCCCGCTTCTCCTCCCGGATGGGGGGAGGGTTGTGCAGGATGAGGAAGGCCGGGTTCTTAGTGGTCACGGTGTGGGGCTCGTTGACGAAGATGACGGTGCTGTCCAGCTCGCCCACCTCGGCCAGCGTCGCCAATGACAGGAAAGGCACGCCCGGGAAGCCGTCTCTCCCGTCACTGGTGCCGAGGCCAACCGTGACGATCTGTGCTGCCAGGCCGCGCCGGGTCAGCTCCCGGACCTGGCCGACCGTGTAGTTCTCTGACCCGCCGGTGCCGGCGGGCAGCCGGTTGCCGGGGGACCAGATGAAAGAGATCAATTCTCCGGCCTGCCTGCTGGTGACAGAGTGCCTGCCAGCCCGGTGAGCAGGATGTCGAGGCCGCTTTCAAGCTCGGCGGCGCCGTCGTAGGCGGCCAGGGCGTGAGCGAGGCTGCGCAAGAGCGGAAATTCACCGATGGGGAGCCGGTGCAGGCCGAGCCGGAGCAAGTCGTCGGTTTCGTCGGCGTTGTCGACGAGCTCCTGCAACTCGTTGAGGACGTGGCCGTTCAGGAAGCCGAAGAAAGCCCGGTAGATGTGCAGTGCGTCCGCCCCGCTGAACCCGGCGCGGGTGAGCAAGTCGAGGAGGCCTTCGAGCGGGCGCAAGGTGCCGCGCGGCCGGAGCGCGAGCGGCGTGGCCAGCGGCCGGGTGACGAGTAGCGGGACCACGTGGGGGTGAGCCAGCGCCAGCGCCCGGTAGTCGCGGGCGACGGCACGCAGCTGACGGGCCCAGTCGGGGTCGGCCGGGTCGACCCTGAGCTGGGCGAGCACGACCTCCACCACGCCGTCGAGCAGCGCCGCCTTGCCCGGCGCGTGCCGGTAGAGGACCATCGGGTCGCGGTCAAGCGCAGCCGCGAGGCGGCGCATAGACAGGGCGTCGATCCCGTCCCGGTCGATGAGGTCCAGTGCGGTGGTCAGCACGAGCTCCCGGGTGACCTTCACGTCGCTGTTCCCCGTAGCGTCCGGGCTGGCTGGTGAACTCATCGCGGTGGCACCTGCTCTCTGGTAGCTCGGCTAAGACTACCTCATATGACATCGTAGGTCTACAACGTAGACATAGGATAAGCAGGCGTTTTACTGTAGGTCTACAGTGTCAGTACGAGCCCGTCGTCAGCCCCGGATAGTCAGGCAGAGCGCGTCACCGCGCAGGGCGCACGGGAGCCCAGCCGGTCATGTCCTCGGCGCCGCTCGCCACCGCCCCGGCCAGCTCGGCGAGGCGCCGGTTCTGCTGCCGGGCCTGAGTGCGCAGCAGGTTGAAGGCCCCTTCCATGCCCAGCCCGAGCCGCTCGGCCAGCACCCCCTTGGCCTGCTCGATCGCGACCCGCGAGTTCAGCGCTCCTTGCAACTGCTCGGCCACGACCTCCTGGTGGCGGAGATTGCGCTCGTGCAGCAGCCCGATCGTGGCGACGTCCGCCAGCGCCTGGGCCACTTGCAGCCCTGTCTCGTCGAGCCGGCCCGGGGCGTGCATGAACAGGTTCATCGCCCCGATCACCTCATCCCGCAGCCGCATCGGCAGCGCCTGCGCCGCCCCGAACCCAGCCTTCGCTGCCGCCGGCGCGAACAGCGACCACCGCTGGCCGGCCGCTGCGAGATCGGTCTCGTGCACCGGCCGGCCGCTCTGGAAGCACTCCAGGCACGGGCCCTGGTGATTTTGCAGCTGGAACAGTTCCACCAAGTGCATCTGCTCACTCGAGGAGGCGACTACCTCGAGGGTGCCCCGCTGGTCCGCCAGCATCAAACCTGCCGCGTCCACCTGGAGCAGTTGCACGCACCTGGCCGCGAGCCCGTGCAGGAAGTCCGGCACGTCGAAGTCCTTGACCAGGGTGTCCGCTACTTCCACAAACGCGGTTGACAGCAGCCGCTCGCGATCCTGCTCCATGCGTGGCCCGCTTTCCAGTCCTTGTCCCTCAACCATAGGCCCGCGCCCGTAACCACGGCACCGCATCCGGAGCAAGCGCCACCGACGCTGGCCGGCTCGCCGGTGCGGCCGGGAACGTGCCCCGGCTAGTGCGGCTGGCGGTCCAGCCCCAGCAGGCCGTCACGGAGCCGTTCGGCCACTGTGCCGGACGGAACCCCGACGAGGTCAGCCGCCTCCCGGACGGTGTAACCGCAGCAGGCGAGGAGCAGCGCCTGACGCTGGGGCCCGGGCAGGCACGCCAGCCCGCGATCGGCCAGCAGGCTGCCCACGTCCCGTTGCGCCACCGCATGGGCAGGCGTGGGTCCCCGCCCGGCCGGGTCGCCGCCGTCCGGTGCGGCGCGGCTCGTGGCGTGGCTGGTGGCGCGGCGCAGCGCGATGGCCATGATCCAGCTGAGCCCGCTGCCCTCGGCGGGACTGAACCGCGAGGCGGACCGCCACACCTCCAGCATGACCTCAGCGGCCAGTTGCTCCGCCCGCGGCCGGTCGCCGGCGATTCGCCTCGCCAGGCCGTAAACTGCGCCCGCGAACTGGTCATGGAGGCTCGCGAAGGCCTCCGTGTCACCGCCCGCCACCCGCAGCAAGAGGTCATCCGCTGCCGTGGCCGTCTCCCGGCCGGCCCTGCACGCCGCCGGCGATTCCGCGCCTCCCGGGCAGGAACCCCGCTTGCCCCCCACCGCCATGGCTGCCTCACTTCACCGCATCAGTGACTGACCACAGGCTGCCGGGGTCCAGGACAGCGCCGCACCTATTATCGCCTAGCTACCCGGGCAGAGCCAGGTATGCGTCACCACCCGGCCCGGTCAGACCAGGCTGACGCCTGCGGCTCACCGCGTCCGCCCGGTCCCGCTGCGGTACGCGATGACCAGGTCCGGCCAGGTGCAGTCGCTTCCGCAGGGCTGGCCGAGCCGTAGCCGCGGCGTGTTCTCGCTCGACAGCCAGGAACGGTCCCGCACATGATGCCGCGAACCCGGGTCGTGCTGGTCGCGATGGCATCGTTCCCAGCCGCGCTCGGTCCGGAGCATCTCCCAGCAGCGGAGCCGGCTGGCGTCGCGGCTGCGGGTGGCGGCAAGTACGTCGTCTGTCATCTAGGTGATCCTCTCGGCAGCCGTCGGGCCATGCACAGCGGCCGGAACCCGGACGCCGGACCGCGTTCCGGTGCGCATGACCGGCTCCTGGCCTCACACTACGCTCGCATGCAAAAACTAGTGAAATGTTTCTAGAATTTCCTTGCGGATACAGGCCATCCGCCGTCGCGCTCCGGCGCCGCGGCCGCGCGAACCTGACGGCCGGCGGCCTGCTCCCGGCTTCCTCGCGCGGCGCTGGCGGCCAGAGGCAGCATGGTGTTAGATGAAACTGGTTGCAGTCGAAATTTGTGCTCGTGTCACAGCGCCCGCGGATTCTGACAGCGGGTGCCTGCATTCCAGGTCTCTCCCCTCACGGGGCAGTGGCGGCCGCGCAGCCCGGGATGCACACTCGTGGGTCCTGGTGATCGTCCGGGAGGAGAGCGCAGTGACTCAGGGAACTGTGAAATGGTTCAACGCGGACAAGGGCTATGGCTTTATCGCACCCGACGACGCCACGCCGGATGTATTCGTCCACCACTCGGCGATCGAGGCCGACGGCTACCGCAGCCTGCAGGACAATCAGCGGGTCGAATTCACCACGGTCCGCGGCGACAAGGGGCCGCAGGCCGAGCACGTCCGGCCCCTCTGAGGCAGGTGCCGCGAGCGCTGCCCGCGACCGCGCCGGCAACTGGTCCTACCGTGGCGGGGCCGGGCAGCCCGGGCTTCCCACAGCAGCCCGTCGTCAGCCCCGTCACGCACCGTCCCCTGCTGGCAGGGGACCGCAGGAAGGTGCACTCTGATCACGATGAACAATGCGAGCGCCTGGAACCGGCGCCACCTGCCGACGAGTCCCTTCAAGCCCCGGCCCGAGGACCCTCCGGCCGAGCAGTACGAGGTGGGTGACCTCGTCACCCACGACAAGTACGGCCTGGGGCGGGTCATCCTCGTCGAGGGGGATGCCGCGGTCGTCGTCGACTTCGCTCCCAGGAAGGTGCGCATCGCGACACCGTTCGCGCGGCTGACCAGACTCTGACTGGCGGTCACAGGAAAGCTGGCAATGGTATTCCGGAAACATATTGTGGTAGTTTCCGCGCATGCCGACCTGGGGCTTCCTCACCAATCACGCTCTGGTGCTGCTGTGCATTGCCCGCGACCGGGATGCGCGGCTGCGCGACATCGCCGCGGCTGTCGGCATCACCGAGCGCAGCGCCTTCGGGATCGTCAGCGACCTTGCCGCGGCCGGGTACATCGTCAAGGAAAAGGGCGGCCGGCGGAACCGCTACCGCCTTGAGGCCGAGCTCCCGGTGCCCGAGTCGGCCGACCGCCGTCTCGCCATCGGAGACCTGCTCGCCCTCCTCGGGGGCGAGGATGCCGGGCTCGCGGGCGCCGGGTCGTGAGCAGCTGACCGTCTTGGCCCGCCCGAGGCCGCCAGGCCCGGCGCCGGACTAGCGGGTTACGCGATTCTGGAAAATCATTGCTAGTTTCCCTCTGCCGATATAAGGTGAGAGCGCTGAACGTCAGTCACCGGCGGTGATGCCGGGGCTCCCAGGGTTCGCGTGCTCAGCTGCGTTAGCCGGACTCCGGTGAACAAGCGCGCGCCAGGCCCTTACGGCTGACTGGACCCGCCGGGCTCACGGCAAGTTCTCCCTGGAGCCCGGGAGCGCCACCCACCTAATCGGAAGGCACAGTGGACTATCCCGCGGCCGAGGACATCCGCCCTGCGATCCTGTCCGCGGTGACGGCCCCCCACGACGCCATCGTGGTCCCCCTCGAAGGCGACCTGGATATCGCCGCCGTTCCCGCCCTGCGGGAACGGCTGTTGCGGCTGCTCCGCCCCGGTGCCAGCCGGCTCGTCCTTGACATGTCCGCGGTTCGCTACGCAGACGCCAGTGGCCTCGGCATCTTGCTGAGCACCCGGCGCCGCGCTGTCCTGCTCGGCGGCGCGCTGCACCTGGCGGCGTTGCGGCCCGAGGTGACCGAGGTCCTCCTCGTCACCGGACTCAACCGGCAGCTTGCGACCTACCCGACGGTCCAGGCGGCTACGGCCGGCTGGGAAGCGGGCATCGCCGTCTCAGCCCAGCGCACAGGCTCCGCGCCTCCCGTCACCCAGGCGACAGAGGGGCTGACCGCTGACCGCGGAGAGCTGCAAGCGGCCGTCACCGACCTGCTCGCCAGCGCCGACGCCTGGCGTGACGCAGACCCGCGGCGCCGGTTCAGCGCCGCCCTGAAGGCGCTCGCGCAGGCCGACGCCGGCACCAGCCACGCGGCGCTGGTTCAGGCCGCCCGGTCCCTGCTGCTCATTCTCCGGCGGGAGCCGCTCACCTACTCGCCCGCCGTCGCCGTCACCGCCGGCCGTCTTCGCCGGCTGTTCCCCGCCGGGCCGCGGCTAGCCGTTGGCTAGCCGCTCGCCGGCCGCGCAGGGCCACCAAGACAACAGCCCGGCGCGCCCAACCACCCTGAGGCGCCGCCATCATGGCGCCGGTCGTACGCTGCCCATCAGCGAGCTGGTTTCCACGGACGTGGCGGCCTGCGAAACGCGGCCACACTACTCCGGAGGTTTCCTTTTGTCCGCTCTCCCCGCCGAACGCCAGCCGGCTCCGGTCACCAGCCGGCGCCGCCACGCCAAGCCCGCGGCCACCCCGCCCCCCGGCTCCGCCGCCCCGCTCCCCGCCTCTTTCGCCGAGGCAGGCGTCGCCTCTTTCGCCGAGGCAGGCGTCCCGGCGCCGCTGGTGGCGGCGCTCGCCGCGGCAGGCATTACCACGCCCTTTCCCATTCAGACGGCCACGTTGCCGGATGCCCTGGCAGGCCGGGACATCCTCGGCCGGGGCCAGACCGGATCGGGCAAGACGCTCGGCTTTTGCATCCCGCTGGCCGCGCGACTGGCCGACGGCTACACCAGTGCCGGGCGGCCGCGAGGCCTGGTGCTCGTGCCCACCCGGGAGCTCGCCAGCCAGGTCCGGGCCGTGCTAGCGCCGCTGGCCGAATCGGTGGGGCTGAGCGTGGCCACCATCTTCGGCGGAGTGCCGCAGAACCCGCAGGTGGCCGCGCTCCGTAACCGCGCCGATATCGTCGTGGCGTGCCCAGGCCGGCTCGCCGACCTGATCGAGCAGGGTCATTGCCACCTCGGTGACGTGGACATCAGCGTGATCGACGAGGCCGACCACATGGCCGACCTCGGCTTCCTGCCGGTCGTCCGGCGGCTGCTCGACATGACCCCGGCCGACGGCCAGCGCATGCTGTTCTCGGCCACACTCGATGCCGCCGTCGACGTCCTGGCCCGGCGCTTCATGAACCGCCCGGTGCACCACGAGGTCGATCCGGCCCGGGCGCCCGTGGCCATGGTCCACCACCTGCTGACGATCGCGCCGACCGACCGGGTCGGCGTGGTCACCGCCCTCGCGGGCGGCAGCGGCCGGTCGCTTGTCTTCACCAGGACCAAGCACGCCGCCCGACGGCTCGCCCGCCAGCTGACCGCCAGCGGCATCCCGGCGGCCGAGCTGCACGGGGACCTGTCGCAGGGTGCGCGGGAACGGAATCTCGCCACCTTCGCCGCCGGCGTCCAGCGGGTTATCGTCGCGACGGACGTGGCGGCCCGCGGCATCCACGTGGAAGGTATCGACCTCGTCATTCACGCCGACCCGCCGGCCGAGCACAAGGCGTACCTGCACCGCTCGGGGCGAACGGCCCGGGCCGGTGCGTCCGGGACCGTGATCACCCTCCAGGCGCAGGCTCAGGCGGCCGGCGTTCGCGACCTGATGCGGAAGGCGGGCGTCGTCCCGCTGACCGCTACCGTCACCCCCAAATCAGAGGTGCTGCGCTCGATCGCCGGGGATCCGGTGGCTCCCGTGACGCTTCCCGTTGCCCGCCCCCCCGTCATCGTGGCCGCCCCGGCGACCGGCCGCGGCGCCGCGTCGATGTCGGCCGGCTTCCGCGGGCGTCGCCGCCGCTGATCGTGCGGTCCGGGAGTTCCCCGCCTCAGCCCTGAGACGGCCTCGTCCTGACCGAAAGGCCATGGAACCCGGCGGGCCCGGGCATGAACCGGGGCAGCGCGGGTACGCGAGCCGTGTTCCGGCCGGGGGCGGCCGGGAGCGGGCTTACAGTGCGGGGGTATTTCAGTGAAGGTACTAGTAGCAGGAGCATCCGGTTTCGTCGGGCGGCGGCTGTGCGTGGCCCTGGAACAGGCCGGCCACGACGTGGCCGCCATGACCAGGAACCCGGGCCGCTACCAGGGGGCCGGCACCCCGGTCAACGGCGACGTCCAGGATCCGCCGACCCTGGAGCCGGCCCTGGCCGGCTGCCAGGCCGCTTACTACCTGGTGCACTCGCTCCAGGACGCCAACTTCGAGCGCAAGGACGCCGACGGCGCCCGCGCGTTCGGGGAGGCGGCGGCCCGGGCCGGGCTGGGCCGCATTGTCTACCTCGGCGGCCTGGGCGACGACGCGGATAACCTGTCCGCTCACCTGCGCAGCCGCCGCCAGGTCGAGGAGCTGCTCGGCCTGGGAGGCGTGCCGGTCACGGTCATCCGGGCCGGCATCATCATCGGCCACGGCGGCGTCTCCTGGGAACTGACGCGCCAGCTGGTCGAGCACCTGCCGGTCATGGTGACTCCGCGCTGGGTCGCCACCCGGACCCAGCCGATCGCGGTCGATGACGTGGTGCGCTACCTGGTGGGCGTCCTCGAGCCGCCCGAGGCGTCGGGCCGCGTCTACGAGGTGGGCGGGCCGGACGTGCTCCGCTACTCGTCGATGCTCCAGCGGGTGGCCGACATCGAGGACCGCACGCTGATCGTGCTGCCGGTCCCGCTGCTGAGCCCGTCGGTCTCCGCCTTGTGGCTGACCCTGGTCACCGACGTCGACCCCGCCACCGGCCGCAACCTCATCGACTCCATGACCAACGAGGTGATCGTGCACGATCAGTCGATCCGGGAGCTGGTCCCGATCCAGCCGATGTCCTACGACGAGGCCGTGCGCGCGGCGTTGCGGGAGCGTCGTGAGGCCACGCAGTCCGGCGCCGGCGCATGACCGCTCGGCTCGGTGGGCCCGGCTGGCTCGCCCGGACCACTGGATCCGGCCCGGCCGCCGGCCCGGGCGAGCCCGCTCCGGCCGCCTGGCTCGGGGCGACCGGACTCGCGGCGTCGGCCCTGCTGCGCCTCTCATTCTCCTCCCGGGAAGGCTCCTCGCACTTTTACCTGCTCTCCACCGGGCTGACGGGCACCCTGACAGCAGGCGCACTGGGGGCGGGCCCGGTCCGCTGGTTCGGCGACGACTGGCGTGGCCGCCCGGGATCCGCCGCGCGCGACCTGGTCGGCGTCCCGGTCCTGGTGGGAGCGGTCACGTTCGCCGGGTTCTACGGCGCGGCGCGGGTTGTCCGCCGTCACCCCGCCCTGCGCCGGGCCATCGCCAGCGTCTTCCGTTATGCCGACAAGGGATCGACCCCGCTGATCGTTCTCATCGCCGCCAGCGGCGCGGTATCGGAGGAGCTGTTCTACCACGGAGCGCTCTGGCGCGGGCCGCGCCCCCTCCAGTCCAGCACCCTCGCCTATGCCACTTCCACCGCCGCCGCCGGCAATCCCGCCCTGCTCCTGGCGAGCGTGGTCACCAGCGGGATCTTCGGTTGGCAGCGGGCCGCCACCGGCGGGGTGCTCGCCCCGGCCATCGCCCACGTCACCTGGTCCGTGCTCATGCTCCGGCTTATCCCGCCGCTCTTCCGCGACAGCGACTGACCGCTCCACCCGGTCATCCGCGCCGGCCGGGAGTGCCGGGCGGACGGGCCGGGTACACATCGCGGTGGGCTGGCCGGGGGGTCTGGCCGGGGCGAGGAACGGGGGACGCAGCCGCCGATGACCGTGCCCGCGAGCCGGATGCCGGCCAGACGTGTGGTCGCGTCCGTGATCACCCGGATCACCCAGCTCCTGCTGGTCGCGCTGGGCGTCGGCTTCGCCGTTTTCTCCGGCAGCGCGGGCAGTGACCTGGCCTACCTGATCGGCTGGGACATCCTGGTCGTCGGCTACCTGGCGGCCGGCTTCGTGGTAGAGCGCCAGCGGCGGGGCCTGCCGGACCCGGCGTGGCCGGCTGGCCGCGCGGCCCGGATCCTCACCAGCCCCCGGCTCAGCTTCGGCCTGGCCATCCTGGCCAGTCTGGTCGGGGTCAGCAGTCTCTCCTCCGCGCTTTCCTACGGCGGCAACGCGGCGTACGGGCAGGCGATCAAGCTCGCCGGCGGGACGGCGATCATCGCCGCATGGCTGCTCCTGCACGTCGGCTATGCCGGTTTTTACGCCTGGCGCTATCACGAGCAGCGACCCGGTGACGGAGCACCAGGCCAGGACGTGCGCGGCGGCCTGGCGTTCCCCGGCGGCGCAGAGCCGAGGGCGACCGACTTCCTCTACTTCTCGTTTTCTGTCGGCACGGCGTTCGCCGTCTCCGACGTGAACGTCACCACCCCGGACATGCGCTGGCACGTGATGGTGCACAGCGTCCTGAGCTTCTTCTACAACGCCGTGGTGCTGGTCGCGGCGATCGGTTTCCTCATCGGCCGGTAACGACGGCGGCCAGGCCCTCACCGGACCTGGCCCGCGGGTAGCTCCGGGCCAGGTCCCGGATCAGGCTGCCGCGCGTCGGCGCGCTGGCCAGGCGGTGAGCGTTGGTCGACCCGGGGACGGCCGCCCACCACACGTTCGTCTGGTGGCCCCACCAGATCGAGGTACCGGGAAATGCCCGGCGGATCATCGCATTGCTCGCGATGGCCGCGTCCGGCCCGTCGGGGGCAGCCAGCGGCAGGCCGTCCCTGGCCTGCCAGCGGACGTCCGCCCACACCCACCGGCGGTTGGGGCGGCTGGCCGTCCCCCAGTCATCGGCCACGCCGCTGACCAGCAGCAACCCGCGGCCGGACTCGCCCATGGCCGTGCCGTGGGCCCGGATCTGCGGCAGTTTGGCTGAGCCCTGGTCCCCGACCACGACCCGGGCCAGGTCGGGGGCCCAGTCGATGTCCACGCTGAACTGACCGCCAGCTTCACCGCTGCGGCTGTGCACGATGGCATTCGCGCACAACTCGCTGGCCAGCAGCAGCATGTCCGCCCGGGCAGCGCAGTCCGGCAGCAGGTCCTCCAGCCAGTGCCGCACCTCGGCGACCTGGTCCCGTCCGCCCCGGAAGTGCCGGGTCCACCAGGCGATGCCGGGTGACGGCATGGACGGCGTACCCGTGCCGCCGGCGCCGGCCGTAGCCGTGCAGGCGGAGCGGTGCACACCGCCGTGCTGATCGAGTACCGGGCTGCGCGGTCGGGGCATGCCTACCAGGAAGCCACAGCGGCCTGGTGTTGCGCGCGCCTGCAACGAGCCGTTGCGGGGACTGGCAACACTTTCCGGCTAACCAGCCGGCAGCCGCCGGTTGATAACCGATGATGGAGTTATGCCCGAGATGGCCTCCCTGCCTGCCTCCGTCCTCAAGCCGCTGGACCGCGATCTCCGGCCCGAGGTGCGGGTGTGGGTGGATGAGCTGCGCGCGGTCTGGCAGGCCACCGGGCTGTCGATGGGCCAGTTCGCCGTGCTGCACCCCTTCGACAAGGGCACCATCTCGCGCTACCTGAGCGGCCAGCGCGTCCCGGGCGAGCGTCACTTCCTGGACACGCTGCTGACCACGCTGGAAAGCTACGGGCGTCCGGTCACCCCGTCCGTGCGGGAGTACCTGACCGGCCTCCAGATGCATGCCCTGGAAGCCGCCCACCCCCACGAGTACCGGGTCCGGCTGGTCAAGGACCAGCTGGAGATCGCGCTCACGGGCAGGCTGGAAGCCGAGCGCTACGCTCGCGCCCTGGAGGAGCAGCTGGCCGAGCGCAACCGTGAGATCCAGACCCTGACCGAGGACAGGAACCGTCTGCGCGCCGTCTTGGACGTTGAATACGCTGAGCTCACCCGGGAAGTCGAGAAGCTGTCCGGTGACCTGGCGCGGGCGCAGTCCCGGTCGGTCCGGGCGGAACAGCGTTGCACCGAGCTCGAGGTCGTCCTCGACTTGCTGGACTCGGAAGAGCCGGGCGAACGCCAGGGCGCTGGTGCCCCGCCCGTCGGCCCGTACGACGACTGGGGCAGCATCGCCGCCCGGGTGCTTCCGGTTGATGACCCGTACGCGGTCGCTGATTTCCTCAGCCTGCTCGGCCGGCTGGGCTTGCGCGATCACGCCGGGCAGATTGCCGACCGGGTCATCGCGCATTTCGCCGACCGCCGTCATTCGGCCGACGACATGATGAAGCAGGACGGGCTGCTTCCGCTGCTGGCGACCATGAACAGGCTGAGGCTCTACAGCCAGGCCGACCGCTTCTCCGCGCTGCTCGGCTATACCAGCTACCGCCACCTGCGCCGGAGCTCCCCGGTCGGCGGCCGGTTTTCCTGACCCGGCCGCCGGACGAGATGCCGCTAGCGGATCTCGTAGGTTCCGTCCAGCCGGGCCCGGCCGATGACATGCCCGGCCATGGCGCCGAGCGCCTCGTCCAGGGAAAACCCGGCCGGCAGGGCGGCGGCCTGGTCGAGGGCGAACAGCTGGAACACGTAGGCGTGCGGCCCGTGGGACTTGATCGGCAGCGGCCCGGCGTAACCGCGGCGGCCGAGTGGGCCCTTCCCGTGCCGCAGGCCCGCCACCGGACTGGGGTTGACGAGGGCGTTCTCCGGGAGGTGGGAAAGCGATGGGTCGATGCCCAGGGTGAGGGCGTGGACGGCCGGCTTCCCGAACGGGACGTCCGGATCCTGCACGATCAGCACCAGCTCGGCGGTGCCGCCGGGGGGCGGCGTCCAGGCGAGGGCGGGGGAGATGCTGGCGCCGAACAGCCGGCCCCGGTGCTTGTCCGGGATCGGGGCCCCGGGGAGAAGGCGGGGCTGGTCAGGGTGAAGTTCTCCGGGGCGTGCAGATCAGGGCGGGCCCAGGCGAGTGTGTGCTGGCCGGCGCGGCGGGTGCGCAGGGCGACGCCAAGGGGGTTCGCGGGCATGACTTCGGCTTCTCCTAACGGGATAGCGGGAGTTCGCGGTCGAGCACGCCGATGATCTCGGCGCTGGTGGCGGTCTCGCCCAGCCGGGGGAAGACGCGCTCGAGGCAGTGCCGGTGGCAGTCGGGGTCGGGGTCGGCCATTGCGTCGGTGGCGAGGACGACGTCGTAGCCGTGGTCGTAGGCCGAACGTGCGGTTGACTCGACGCCGGAGCTGGTGGACACCCCCGCCAGCATGACCTGGGTGACGCCGAGGTCGCGCAGCAAGGTGTCGAGTCCGGTGTCGTGGAAGGCGCTGCGGCGCCGCTTGGTGATCCGGTGGTCGCCCGGCTGCGGCTCGAGCTCGTCGATGATGTCCGCCCAGTCGGCCGGCAGCGGGCCGGCGCGCCCGGGACTGCGGCTCGCCTCGGTGCGGCCGGGGGCGCGCCCGACGACATTGACCAGCACAACCGGCACGTCATGGGTGCGGAACGCCTTGGTCAGGGCGGCCGCGGGGGGCACCGCCAGCGCGACCGGGCCGGAGACGACGCCCCTCTGCAGGTCGATCACGACGAGCGCGGGGGCAGGGTTGAGCGTGGTCAGCGGCATGGACTGGCCTCCTCGCGGATCGGCCGGACGGTGCGCGTCGGGCGAGTCGGTGCGGGTCGGGGACACCGCCCGCTCGCAGGTCCGCCCGCTCGCAGGTCCGCCCCGCCCTGCCGGCCCAGTTGATTAGGTATACAAAAGATATCTTTAGGTATACTAATGAGTTATGCAGCAGGACGCAACCGGGCCGCACGCCGCCGCGACCGCCGACGGCTGGTGAGGCCGACCTCGGCCGGCAGCTGCGCTCCGCCGTCGGGCGCCTGCACCGCCGTTTCCGCAGCGAGCGCCCCGCGGGCGGGCTCGGGGACGCGGCCCTGGACGTGCTCACCCGGCTGCACAAGCACGGGCCGCAGACGCTGACCGAGCTGAGCGAGCACGACCGGGTCTCGCCCGCCTCCATGAGCCAGACCGTGAACCGCCTCACCTCGGCGGGCTGGGCCGTCCGCACCCGCGACCCCGGCGACGGCCGCAAGGTGCTCTTCAGTGCCACCGCCGCGGGCCACGAGCTGGCCGGCGCCACCCGGGCCCAGCGCAACGCCTGGCTTGACGCACGGCTGGCCGCCCTCGGCGCCGGCGACCGCGCTGTCCTCGCCCGCGCGGCCGCCCTGCTCAGTGCGATCGCCGACGCCTGACGGTGCGGGCCGCCATGGCCAGGAACAGGTCGCACCGCGGGCCGCCGGCACTCAGGTAGAGCGGCGCACCTGCTAGAGCTCGTCGTCCAGCAGCGAGAACAGCGCCTGGTCGTGCAGCCCGTCGTCCTCCAGGCCGGCCCGGCGGAGCGTCCCCTCGCGCCGGAAACCGGCCTTCTCCGCTACGCGCACCGACGCAACGTTGTCGGTGTTCGCGGTCAGCCAGGCGCGCTGCACGCCACCCGCGGTCAGCACCCAGCGGGCGACCGCAGTGAGGGCTTCGGTCGCGTACCCCTGGCCGCGCATGCCCGCGCCGACGCCGTAGCCGATCTCGACCGAGCGGACCTCCCAGTCGGCATGGAACAGGCCGATCGACCCGACGATGGTCCCGCTCGCCCGGTCCAGCATCATCAGGTGGACGCCGGCGCCGTCGCGCTGCAGCCGGCTGACGCCGTCGGCGAGCCACCCCGCGATCTCGCCCACCTCCGACGGAGCACCCGGCGGCAGCGCCTCGGGCTGGCCCGCCGCGAGCGCCGCGCGCACCAGGCCCTCATCGCCGGGGCCGTAGGCGCGCAGGACCAGCCGGGCCGCCTGGAGGTCCGGGGACGGGAAAGGGCTCATGGCTGTTCACCGTACCGGCTCGGGCAACCGGTTTCCCTGGCCGCCTGGATCGCGCCGGGTGACCCTGTACCGGCTCCCGGGGCTGATTTATCGTCGGGGACATGGTGACTGAAGACGAGCGCGTCACGCGGCTGCTTGACGCCCAGGCCAGCGCGGTGGCGCTGTTCGACGAGGTGGTCGCGCGCGGCCTCGTCGCGGCGGGCCAGGGCGAGCAGGCGGTCAGCAACCAGATCAGGGACCTCGCCAACGAGATGTTCGGCACGACCAAGCACTGGCACAAGCGGATCATCCGGTCCGGCCCGCACACCCTGCAGCCGTACAAGGAGAACCCGCCAGACCGGGTGATCGAGGCCGACGACATCGTCTTCGCCGACTTCGGGCCCATCTTCGAGGAGTTCGAGGCCGACCTGGGGCGCACCTACGTGCTCGGCGGGGATCCGGGCAAGGCCAGGCTGGCGGCCGACCTGCCGGTGATCTTCCAGGCGGGACGCCGTTACTTCGCCTCCCATCCGGACATCACCGGGGCCCAGCTCTACGCCGAGGTGACCCGGCTGGCGGACGAGGCCGGCTGGTCCCTCGGTGGCTGGCACGCGGGTCACCTGGTGGGTGAGTTCCCGCACGAGACGATCGACGGGGCCGATGCCGAGTCCTACATCACCCCGGCCAACGACACCCCGATGCGGCGGCACGACAAGTCCGGCCGGGTCTGCCACTGGATCCTCGAGGTCCACCTCATCGATCCCGCCCGCGAGTTCGGCGGCTTCTACGAGCAGCTCCTCGACCTCGGCTGAGAGCCGCGGGCAGGCCCGGCCGCCCCGCCGGGCGGCAAGATTGGCAGTACGCTCGGGAAATGCCTTCCGTCAGCGTGGGAACGGTCACGGCGCTGCGCCGCTACCCGATCAAGTCGATGCTGGGGGAGAGCGTGGCGGTCAGTGAGGTGACCGGCCGCGGGCTGGCCGGCGACCGGCTCATGGGCCTGGTCCAGCGGGAGACGGGCAAGGTCGCCAGCGCCAAGAACCCGCGCCTGTGGCGGGGACTGCTCCAGCTCCGGGCGAGGTTGTCCGGCCCGGCCGTCACGATCACGTTCCCGGACGGCACCGTGGCGGGTGGCGGTGATCCCGGCATCGACGCGGCGCTGTCGCGGTTCCTGGGCCAGCCGGTGACGCTGACCGCGACCCCGCCCCGCGGGGGCCGGCTGGACCGGGCCGTCCCGGAGGAGGTGCTCCGCGATGGCATCCAGGCCGAGGTGCGGGTGGAGACCCTCGAGATCGGCGGCGCCGCCCCGGACGCCACCTTCTTCGACTTCGCCCCGCTGCACCTGCTGACTACCTCGACGGTGGATGCGATCGGGGCGCTCAGTCCCCGGGGAGTGGTCGAACCGGAGCGGTACCGGCCCAACATCCTCATCGGCGGCACCGCCCCCGGGTTCACCGAGAACGACTGGCTCGGCCACGACCTGCGCATCGGCCCGGAGCTGACGGTCCGGGTGATCGCGCGCTCCCCGCGCTGCGCGATCCCAACGCTGGAGCACGGTGACCTCCCGCGGGACACCGACGCGCTGCGGGTGCCCGCCGGGCACAACCGGGTCAGCCCGGCCGACGGCTGGCCCGCGGCCCAGCCGTGCGCCGGCGTCTACGCCACCGTACTCCGGCCGGGCCGGATCAGGGCCGGTGACGAGGCCCAGCTGGCCTGAGCCCGCCGCGCTGGCCTGAGCCCGCCGGGCGGGCACTCGTCGCTTCTACACTGAACGGGTGAGCATCGCCCTGACCCTGCTGGCGGATGTGCGCTGGCGGGGGCGACCGGTGGCCGGCGATCGCCCGCAGGCGCTGCTGGCCGCCCTGGCGGCGCACGACGGCCGCGTCGGTCCGGCCGGAGGACCTGGTCGAGCTGGTCTGGGGTGACGAAGCGCCAGCCAACGGCCTGAAGGGCCTGCAGGTGCTGGTGTCGCGGGCGCGGAGCGCCTGCGGGCGCCGACGTGATCGTCCGCGACGGGGCCGGGTACCGGCTCGGGGCGGCGCCGGCCGAGGTCGACAGCGGCCGGCTCGCTGCCCTCGTGCGGGACGCGGCGGCCGCGCTTGACGGCGACGCGGCCGGCGCGGCCGGGCGCGCACGGGAGGCGCTGGCGCTGGCGGACGGCGCCGCCGGGGCCGCCGGGGACGCGCCGGGCCCGCTGGCGGAGATCCGCCGGGCGGCCGCCGCCGACGCGGGCGCGGCCCGGGTGATCCTGGCCCGTGCGCTCGAGCCGGACCGGGGCGCACGCGGCGGCGCTGCCCGCGCTCGCGGCCGCGAGCGCCGAGCCGCCCGCGGGACGAGGCGCTGCTGGCGGACCTGCTGCGCAGCGAGGCCGCCGTCAGCGGCCCGGCGGTGGCGCTCGAGCGCTTCGAGCGCGTACCGCCGCGACCTGCGCGACGAGGCTCGGCGCCGACCCCGGCGAGCCGCTGCAGCGGGCCCAGCGCGGCCTGCTGGCCCTCGACCGCCCGGTGCGCCGCGGGGTGCGCTACGACGCCACCGAGCTGATCGGCCGGGACGGCGACCTCGCCCGGCTGCGCGGCGCTGCTGGCCAGCTCGCGGGTGGTGTCCATCGTCGGCGCCGGCGGTCTCGGCAAGACCCGGCTGGCGCACGCGCTCGCCCGCGAGGCGACCGCAGCCGGCCGTCCACTTCGTCGAGCTGGCCGGCGTCACCGCGGCCGAGGACGTCGCGGTGGAGGTCGGGTCGGTGCTCGGCGTCCGCGACTCGGTCAGCAGCCGCCGGACGCTGACCGCGCAGCAGCGGGCCGACATCCGGGCGCGCATCGCGCAGCGGCTCGGGCAGTCGCCCGGCCTGCTGGTGCTCGACAACTGCGAGCACCTGATCGAGGCGGCGGCCGAGCTGGTCGCGTTCCTGGTCGCGGCGACGCCCGACCTGCGCGTGCTCACCACCAGCCGCGCGCCCCTGGCCATCGCCGCCGAGCGCGTCTACCTGCTGGGCGAGCTGGACACCGAGCGACGCGGCCGAGCTGTTCCGCGGCGCGGGCGCAGGCCGCCCGGCCCGGGCGTCCGCCTGGCCGAGCCGGTCGTGGCCAGCATCGTCGCGCCGGCTCGACGGCCTGCCGCTGGCGATCGAGCTGGCCGCGGCCAAGGTCCGGGTGATGGCGGTCGAGGAGATCGACCGCCGGCTGGAAGACCGGTTCGCGCTGCTGCGCGGCGGCGACCGCAGCGCCCCCGACCGGCACCAGGCGCTGCTCACGGTCATCGAGTGGTCGTGGAACCTGCTGACCGCCGCCGAGCAGCGCGCGCTGCGCCGGCTGGCGCTGTTCCACGACGGCTTCACCCTGGACGCGGCGGAGGCGGTGCTCGGGACCGGACGCCGTCGACGCGGTCCGCGGCCTGGTCGACCAGTCGCTGCTGAGCGTCCGGGAGACTCCCGCCGGATGTCCGCTACCGGATGCTGGAGACGGTCCGCGAGTTCGGCCGGATGCGGCTCGCGCGCGGCCGGCGAGGCAGGCCGCGGCCCGCGCCGCGCTGCGCGGCTGGGCGGCCGGCTACGCCGCCGCGCAGGCAGGCGCCGGCTGACCGGCCCGAGCCAGTTCGCGGCGATCGACGCGCTCGCGCGCCGAGGAGACCAACCTGGCCGACGAGCTGCGCGCGCGCGCTCGCCGACGGCGACCGCGGCGGCGCTCGTCCAGCTGCTGGCCGCGCTCGGGCTGTTCTGGACGATGCGCGGCGAGCACATCCGCCTGCTCGCGCTGGCCCAGGCGGTCTCCGAGGCGCTGCGCGACTGGATGCCGCCGCCGGAGCTCGCCGACGCCGCCCGGGCCGCGGTGGCGATCACCGCTGAACAACCGCGATGATGACCGGCGGCGCAGAGCCAGCGGCCCGCTGCTTGCCCTGCTGCGCCGGCTCGGCCCGGATGCGGGCGGCAACCCGTACCTGTCGCGGCCTGATCCGGGTGCTGCTCGCGTCCGACCCGGCCGACGCCGGCGGCGTTTCGCCGGCCGGCTGGCCGAGCTGGCCGACGACCCCGACCGGCACACCGCCGCCGCCGCCAGCCAGTGGCTCAGCCACGAGCGCGAGAACGCCGGCGACCTGGCGGGCGCGATCGCCGCGCCGAACGCGCGCTCGCGCTGACCGCGACGACGACGGGCCCGTGGCCGCAGGCGCTGCCGCACGCCATGCTGGCCGAGCTGACCATGCACCTCGGCGACGGCGCGGCCGCGGTCGAGCACGCCGAGGCGGCGCTGCCGGTGATGCAGCGGCTCGGTGCCAGCGACGACGAGATCCAGCTGCGGTCGCTGCTGGTGCTGTGCGCGATCGCGGACGGGCGGCTGGCCGACGCGGCCAGACGAGCTCGACCGGATCGACGAGATCGACGCCAGCCGCGGCGGCGTTCGGCGGCGGCCGCCTTCCGGCAGCATCTGCCGGGCCGAGCTGGCTGCTCGCCTCGCGGCGACCCCGCGGCCGGGCTGCGGCTCTACCGCGAGTGCGCGGCCGCGGATGCGCGAGGCCCAGTTCCCCGGCTTCGCCCGGACCGGGCTGCGAGCCGTGGGCCCTGTTCGGTGACGCGCATGGCGCTCAGCGCGCACGCCTGGTACGCGACGGGCGAGGACGAGGCGCACGGGCGAGGCGCCTGTTCGCGCGTCTGCCGGGCGGGCGCGCTCGCGGGTGCTCGCGCCGGACGAACGACGCGGCTCGACTACCCGGCGGCCGGGCTGGTGCTGTTCGCACTGGGCGCGTGGTGCCTGCTGCGCGGCGGTCCGCGCCGGCCGCCGGACGCGCTGCGGCTGCTCGCGCTGGCCGACCGGTTCGCCTACAACCGCACGATCCCGACCATGCGGTGGGAGCGGATCACGCCCGGCGGCCGAGGAGGCGCTGCCCGGCCGGCTGGCCGCAGCTGCAGGCCGAGTACGCCGGCTCACCGTCCGCCAGACCTGCTGACGGAGGCCCGGCGGGCGGTGCAGCGGCTGTCGGCGGCTGACACGGGCAGTGGAATCCTGACGGCGGGAGCGCCCCGCCGTTACAGGTGCCGCCGGTAGCTGCGCACCGACAGCGGCGCGAAGACCGCGATCACGGCCAGGCCCGCCAGCAGCGTCCAGCCCACCTGGCTGGTGACCGTGCCGTGGTTGGCCAGGTCGCGGGTGGCGGAGACCAGGTGCGAGACCGGGTTGACCTTGACGAACGCCTGCAGCCAGCCGGGCAGCGGTGGTCACCGGCACGAACGCGTTGGACAGGAAGGTCAGCGGGAACAGGATCAGCATCGACATGCCCTGCACGGCCCGGGCGCTCTTGGCGATGGTCCCGATCCAGGTGAAGATCCAGGCCAGCGCCCAGCCGGTGAAGATCGCCAGCACGATCGCGCCGAGCACGCCGAGCACGCCGCCGCCGGGCCGGTAGCCGATGATGCACGCCCATCGACGAACGTCAGGCCGGCGGCGATCAGGTAGCGCACCAGGTCGGCCACCATCGGGCCGGCCAGCGGGGCGATCCGGGCGATCGGCAGCGCCTTGAACCGGTCGAAGACCCCCTTCTCCATGTCCTCGCGCAGCTGCACGCCGGTCGGCCATGCAGGTGGTCAGGACGGTCTGGGCGACGATGCCGGGGATCAGCAGCGGCAGGTAGCTGCTGCACGTTGCCGGAGATCGCGCCGCCGAAGATGTAGGCGAACATCGCCGTGAACAGCAGCGGCTGGAGCGTGACGTCGAAGAACTGCTCCGGGTTGCGGCGCATCTTCTTCAGCGCCCGCCAGGCCATGATCAGCGTCTGGCTGATCGTCTCGGCGCAGGCTGTTGCGCGGGCGGGTGCGGGCCACCGCGGCGGCCGGGTCGACGGCGCGGCGGCGGCGGCGCGGTCACGCGGGTGCGGCGCTCGCTGGATCCATGGTGCTCACGTGGACCTCCAGGAGCGGCTTCGGTGTGCGTGGCCGGCGTCCGGCCGGGTCGTGGCCGGTCCGTGCTCGGCGCGGCGCCGTGGCCGGTGATGGCGAAGAAGACCTCGTCCAGGGTCGGCTTGTGCCACGCTGACCGAGGTGATCGCCACCCCGGCCTGGCGGAACCCGATCAGCACGTCGGCGGCCCGGTCGGCGGTCGTCGAGGGGCACGTTCATCCGCCCCGACTCGGGCGTCAGGACCGGCTCGGCGCCGGCGACCCGGCGGACGACCTGCCGGGCGAGTTCCTGGTCGGCGCCCGGGGCCAGCTGCAGCTGCAGGGTCGAGTTGCCGACCGAGGCCTTCAGCTCGTCGGGCGTGCCCTCGGCGACCTTGCGGCCGCGGTCGATCACCGCGATCCGCCCGGCGAGCTGATCCGCCTCGTCCAGGTACTGGGTGGTGAGCAGGACCGTGCAGCCGTCGGCGACCAGGCCGCGGATGGTGTCCCACATCTGCCCGCGGGTGCGCGGGTCGAGGCCGGTGGTCGGCTCGTCCAGGAAGATCAGCGGCGGCCGGGTGATCAGGCTGGCCGCGAGGTCCAGCCGGCGCCGCATCCCGCCGGAGAACTGCGCGATCGGCTTGTCCGGCCGCGTCCTGCAGGCCGAACTGCCCGAGCAGCCGCTTGGCCGAGGCGCGCGCGTCGGCCGAGCGCAGGCCCTGCAGCCGGCCGAACATCCACAGGTTCTCGGTGGCGGTCAGGTCCTCGTCGACCGACGCGTACTGGCCGGTGATCCCGATCAGCTGGCGGATCCGGTGCGGTTCGCGGGCGACGTCCACGCCGAACACCCGGGCCTGCCCGGCGTCGATCGGCAGCAGCGTCGCCAGCATCTTCAGCGGCGGTCGTCTTGCCGGCCCCGTTGGGGCCGAGCACGCCGAAGATCTCGCCCTGGCGGACCTCTAGGTCGATTCCGTCGACCGCGCGGAGCTGGCCGAAGGTCTTGACCAGGCCGGTGGCGTCAATAGCGGGCAGTGGCTGTCATCGTGATCGCCTCCTGTGGGAGTGGGCTGACGGTCGAAGTGGACACGATCGCAACGCTAGGAGGCGCCGGCTTCACCGCGGCTACACGGCGGTATCACGGCCGCTCGCCTGCGAAACCCCGTGGTGGGCGGGGGAAACCCCAGGTCCGATTGGGGGGTTTCCCTGATGGCCCGCCCGGGCGGCCCGGCGATATCACTAAGTCGCAGCACCAAACCAAGGGGAAGGAACAGTCACGTGCCCGAGATGACGGGGATACCGAGCAGGCGTACCGCGGGGGCGCACGCCGCCGGAGGCGGAGGCGGATTCTTCGCCGCGCTCGGGCGGATGGTGGTGCGGCACCCGTGGCGGGTGATTGCCCTGTGGGTGATCGCCGCCGTCGCGGTGATCGCTACCGCCCCGGCCCTGCCCACCACGACCAACGAGTCCAGCTTCCTGCCCAGCAGCTACGAGTCGATCCGCGCGGCCAGCCTCCAGGACCAGGCGTTCCCGCAGACGGGGAACGTGACCGCGGACGCCGCCATCGTCGTCTTCGCGCGGGCCGACGGGGCCAGGCTGACCAGCGCCGACTCGGCCAAGGTGGCCTCGGTCGCGGCCGCGCTGAACGCGAAGCACATCGGCGACATCCTCGCGGTCACGCCGAGCCAGGTCTCGCCGAACGGGCTGGTGCAGACCGCGCTCGTGTCGATGAACAACAGCGTGCTCAACAGCGACAACAACGACGCGGGCGACGCCATCAAGACGCTCCGGGCCGATATCAAACCGCTGATGAGCGCGAGCGGCCTGACGGAGGGGGTCACCGGGACGGCCGCCCAGCAGCTCGACAGTGAGCAGTCCGGCAACAACGCGGAGAAGATCGTCACCATCGCCACGCTGGCGCTGATCTTGATCCTGCTGCTGCTGATCTTCCGCAGTCCGATCATCGCACTGCTGCCGCTGATCGTCATCGGACTCGTTTCCCAGGTCGCGACCGGCCTGATCAGCGACGTCAACACGGCCTTGCACCTGAACGCCGACAGCTCGGTGACGACGCTGCTGATCGTGGTGCTGTTCGGCATCGGGACCGACTACATCCTGTTCCTGATGTTCCGGTACCGGGAGCGGTTGCGCCTCGGGGAGGATCCCAAGACGGCGATGGTGTCGGCCGTGACCCGGGTCGGTGAGGTCATCGCCTCCGCCGCGGGCGTGGTGATCGTCGCCTTCCTCGCCCTGCTGCTGTCCTCGCTGAGCTTGTTCCGGTCGCTCGGCCCGACGCTTGCCCTCGCGGTCGCGGTGACCCTGGTGGCCGGGCTGACCCTGGTCCCGGCGATCGTGTCGCTGCTCGGCAAGCGGGTGTTCTGGCCGTCCAAGGCGTGGCAGCGGGAGCCGAAGGGTGCTCGCTTCGGTGCTGTCGGCGACGCCGTCGGACGCCGTCCGGCGCTCACCGCGGCGATCTCCGGCCTGATCCTGATCGCGCTGGCCATCGGCGCGTTCAGCTTCAAGCCGTCGTTCGACCTGGCCTCGGCGGGCATCCCGGGTGGCGCCGAGTCGGTCACCGCGCTGAACACCCTGGAGCGGGGCCTGCCGCCGGGCGCGACCGACCCGGCCGAGGTCTACCTGCACGCCAGCTCGGGCCCCTTGTCACCGTCGGAGGTGAGCTCCTACGGGGGCAAGCTCAAGGCGATGCCGGGGGTCGGCGGGGTCGGCCAGCCGGCGGTGAGCAAGGACGGCAAGACCGCCGCCTACACGGTGACGCTGGCGTACAACCCGGATTCAACGGGGGCGGTCAACGTGCTGAAGAACCAGTTGCGGCCGGCCGCCCATGCGGCCGCCCCGCCGGGCAGTTACGCCCTGGTGGGCGGGACGACGGCGGTGTTCGCGGACATCCAGCAGGCGGTCAACCACGACTACGCGGTCGTGTTCCCGGTCGCGGCGGTGATCATCTTGCTCATCCTCGGGCTGCTGCTGCGCAGCGTGGTGGCCCCCTGGTACCTGATGGTCTCGGTCGGGCTCGGGTTCGCGGGCACGCTCGGCGCGACCGTGCTGGTGTTCCAGACCGTGGCGGGCCAGGCAGGCCTGGTATTCCTGCTGCCGATCTACATGTACTTGTTCGTGGTGGCACTCGGCACCGACTACAACATCTTGATGATCGCCCGGCTGCGCGAGCAGGCCCGGGAGGGGATGGACCCGCATGAAGCCGTCTCCCATGCGATCCGGCAGGCGGGCCCCACGATCGGGGCGGCCGGGCTGATCCTGGCGGGCACGTTCGCGTCGCTGACGCTGGCCGGAAACCAGATCCTCACCCAGGTGGGGTTCGCGGTCTCCTGCGGCATCGTGCTGGCGGCGTTCGTGATGTCGATGTTCTTCTCGCCCAGCCTCACCGCCCTGATCGGCCACCGCGCCTGGTGGCCGGGCCACACGGTGCGGCGGCAGCCCGCGGTGCAGGTGAAGACCCCGGTCCCGTAGCCGGGTTACGGGAACGGTCCGGGCCCGCGGCGGGTGTGGGTGCGCCTGCCGCGGGCCCGCAGTCGCGCGCGGCCAGGAATGATAAGGAACGGAGGCCGGCGCTGCCCGGCTCCCGTCATGGCCGCCCGGGCGGCTGGCCTGTTAGCGCTGCTTGCCCTGCTGGAACAGGGCCACCGCCTTCTCGATCCGGCGTTGCCGGGTCTCGGCCGTCTTGGCCCCGTTGACGGCCTCGACGTGGTAGCGCTGCAGGCTGTTGGGCAGTCGGCCGAAGAACGTGGCGGCGGTCTCGTCGGCCGCCAGCGCGGCCGCGAAGTCAGCCGGCACGGTCACCTCGCGCGGTGCGTCGGCCACGGTCAGCACCACGTGGACGGGGTCGCCGCCCTTGAGCCCGGTCTCCTTCCGCACAGCGTAGCTGACGCTGATCAGGTGCCGGCCGCCCATCACCCCGACCGCGACGCGGTACTCGTACCCGTTGACGTTGACTACGACGGCCTGCCGCTGCCCGGCCCCGAGCTGCTCGATGACCGCGTCCGGGACCTCGATGCCGGTATTGTTGCCGGTCGCCGTCACAGTGGTGTCAAACGTGACGCTCGCTGTCATTGGTCCTGCCCTCCGTTCCGCAGTCCCGCGCCGGGGCCGCGTTCTTCGCCGGACTTCTTAGTATCGCTAGATAGAACTAGACTGTCTAGTACTCATCGAGGGCGGGGAGAACGCGGTGGCAGCTGAGGGGCAGGCGGGTGGAGAACAACTAAGCGGAGGCGGCCGGACCGCTCGCAAGCGCCGCGCGATCACGGACGCGGCGACGGCGCTGTTCCTCCGCGACGGCTACCGCGGGGCCAGCATGGACCAGGTGGCGGCGGACGCGGCGGTCTCCAAGCAAACCGTATACAAGCAGTTCGCGGACAAGGAGCAGCTGTTCCGGGCGATCGCGGCGGCGTCGACCGGCAACGCCGCCGTGATCATCACCGAGCTCACGTCGGTCCTCGACCAGCCGGCCGGGTCGCCCGGCGAGCTGCGGGGGCTGCTGACCGGGCTCGCCCGCCAGTACATCGACGGTGTGCTCCAGCCGCACGTGCTGGCACTCCGGCGGCTGGTCATCGCCGAGGCTGAGCGCTTCCCCGACCTGGCGCAGGCCTACTTCGAGCAGGCTCCCGCGCGCGCCATCGCGGTCATCGCGGGCGCGCTGGCCCGGTACCAGGCCGCGGGCCTACTCGGCCCGGGAGACCCGGGCCTGGCGGCGGCCCAGTTCGCCTACCTGACGCTGGCCATCCCGCTCGACCGGGCGCAGTTCCACCCGGGCGAGCGCCCGTCACCAGACGAGCGCGACCGGCTCGCGGCCGAGGCGGTACGGATCTTCCTGGCCGCCTACCCGCCGCCAGTGGCCGACTGACCGTGACCCGGCCTGCCCAATTCCGGCTCCTGTGCGGCCGGAGTCTGCTGTGACGACAGAGCCGCGCGAGCCCCGCCCTGGGCTGACGTGTGCTGGAAACTTTTGGCAGCCAGGAAACAAATAGGTGCTGTAGCCCGATTTGTTACCGCTACGCCACAAGTTTCCGCTTTCAGGGACGGAAGGCGAGGCCCGTGTGCCCTGGCTGCGGGCAGGCCGGCGCCGCGCCCGCGTCAGCGCATGCCAGCCCGCGCCCAGCGGGGTAGCCGGGCGCGGGCCAGCGCCGCGACCCCGCGTTAGATGCGGTTGAAGCGGTTCGGCCCGGGAGTGCCCGGGAGCAGGTAGAAGACCAGCAGGACGATCCACCCGACGAGCGGGACCAAGCCGATCCACCACCACCAGCCACTGTGGTCGGCGTCGTGCAGCCGCCGCACCGCCAGCGTGAGGCTGGCGACCCAGAGGGGCAGGCCGATGATGATGTAGAGAATGACGCCCGCGATCGTGGACCGGTTCTCGATGAAGCTGAGCACCAGCCAGGCGATGGCCGCCACCAGGGCAAACCACCAGAACGCGGACCGCGAGGCCCGGCCGCGGAAGGTCAGCAGGTGGCTGAACGCCCCGCTTATCGCGCCGGCGAAGCCGACCGGGGCCCCCTGCAGGTACCCGCCGGCGCCGCCCGCGTAGGCACCGCCTTGCTGGTAGCCACCGCGCTGGTAGCCACCGCCTTGCTGGTAGCCGCCGTCCTGCTGGTAACCGCCACCCTGCGGGGAGCCGCCACCCTGCGGATAGCTGCTGTAGGCTCGCGGCCCGCCTGCGGTGCGGTCCCCGCCCTGCTCAGGGACGTGCTCCTGAACCGGGTCGGCGTACGGGTTGTTGGGGCCATAAGAGTCCTGCGGACCTTGGGGTGTGCTCATGTGGCACCTCCGATTCCCCCGGATCGGTGTGTCGCATGGGATATGCGCACATTAAGTCACCAACCCTACGCGGGAGGTAATACCCACTTTCTGGGGCTTCAGTGACAGATGTTATTTCGGCTCGCGGTGGTGACGCCGGCTAGGGCGCGGCTAGGGCCGTCACCCGCGGCCGCTACCCGGCGGGCGGGCGCCGGGGTGGGCGGGTGGGGTCAGCCACCTCCGCCTCGGATGAATGACCGAGGTCACTGGCCTGAACGGGGGCGTGCTGGGCCGGCACCGCCGCACTGGACGCACCGGCCACCGGGGCCGGGGCCTGCTCTGGCCGCCCTCGATGTCGACCCGGGGCAAGATCTTGCCCAGCCAGCCCGGCAGCCACCAGGACGCGGGGCCGAACAGGTACATGACCGCGGGCACCAGCAGCAGCCGCACCACGGTGGCGTCGATGAGCACGCTGGCCGCGAGGCCGACCGACAGCTGCTTGATCACCACGTCGGTCGAGGTGACGAATGAGATGAAGACCGCGATCATGATCAGCGCGGCGCAGGTGATGACCCGGCCGGTGCTCTCCAGGCCGATGGCGACGGCCTGATGGTGGTCGTGTGTGCGGTCCCAGGCCTCCTTGACCCGCGACAGCAGGAACACCTCGTAGTCCATGGACAGGCCGAACACGATCGCGAACATGATCATCGGGACGTACGCCTCGATCGGCACCTTCTCGCTCACCCCGAGCAGCCCGCCACCCCAGCCCCACTGGAACACGGCGACGATGACGCCGTAGGCGGCGGCGATGCTGAACAGGTTGAGCACGGCCGCCTTGACCGCCAGCAGCACGCTCCGGAACGCGGTCATGATCAGCAGGAACGCGACCGCGATGACCACGGCGATGATGACCGGGAGCTGCCCGGTGACGATGTCGTCGAACTCTGTCTGCGACGCCTGCAGGCCGGTCACGTAGCCCGGGTAGCCGGTGCCCGCCAGCGCCTGCGGCAAGGTGGTGCCGACCAGCGTGTCGTACAGGGTGGCCGTCGCCGCGTCCTGCGGGCCCGTCGTGGGGATGACGGTCCCGGTCAGCAGAGCCCCGTCCGGGGTGGGGGTCAGCGGCGACGCCTTGGCCACGCCGGGCGTGCTTGCCAGGTCGGACTGCAACTTCGAGGCCAGCGCGGTCTGGGCCGAGGCGTCGTGGCCGACGTTGACCACGATCGTGAACGGGCCGTTGTAGCCGGGACCGAAGCCCTCGCTGATGAGGTCGTAGGCCTGCCGGTCGGTGTAGCTGACCGGGTCGGCGCCGTCGCCCACGTGGCCGGTCTGGATGGACAGCAGCGGGATGGCGATCACGCACAGCAGGGCCAGCCCGCCGATGAGGAACAGCCACGGCTGCCGGCCGATCAGCGCCGCGTAGCGGTGCCAGCCGTCACCGCCCGACCCGGCCTCGGCGACCGGGGTCCGGCGGACCTTGAGCCGGTCGATCCGCCGTCCCGCCAGGCCGAGGAAGGCGGGCACCAGCGTGATCGCCCCCGCGGCGGAGGTGACGACGCCGAACACCGCCGCCAGCCCGAGCAAGCCGACGAAGGCGATACCGGACGCGTAGAGCCCGAGCATGGCGACGGCGACGGTGCTGGCGGCGAACAGCACCGCCCGGCCGCTGGTGCTGACGCAGAACCCGGCCGCCTCGACCGGGTCGGCGCCGTCCATCATCTGCTGCCGGAACCGGGTGGTGAGGAAGACCGCGTAGTCGATGCCGACGCCGATGCCGATCATCGCCGCGAGCGTGGGCGAGGCGGTCCCGAAGGTGATGCCGGCCGCGAAGATACCGAGCAGGCTGATCCCCGCGAGCACGCTGATCAGCGCGGTCACCAGGGGGAGGACGGCGCCGATGACGCTGCCGAAGATCAGCAGCAGCACGATCAGGGCGACCGCGAACCCGACCGCCTCCGACACCCGGTCGTTGGCCTTGGGCCGGGTGAGCTGGTCGAGCCCGCCCCCGTACTCGACCTGGACGCCGGCCGCCCGGGCGGGGGCGACGGCGCCATCGAGCTGGCCGACGTAGGACGAGCCGAGGGTGGACGGCTGCACGTCGAACTGGACGGTGGAGTAGCCGATGGTGCCGTTGGACGACAGGCTGGGGCTGCCCTGGGCCAGCGGACTTGACGCCGACAGCACATGCGGCAGGTGGCTGAGGTTGGTGACCGCCTCGTTGACCTGGGTGCTGTGGTCCGGCAGGGTGCCGGAGCCCGCCTTCATCACCACCAGCCCGGAGTAGCCGCTGGCGGCCTGGTCGTGCTGCTGGAGCAGGGTGAAGCCGGTATCCGACTGGGTGCCGGACAGGTTCACGTCGTTGGTGTAGGTGGCGCCGAGCGCCTGCGCGGCGGCCAGCAGCGCCGCCAGCAGGATCAGCCAGGCGGCGATGACCCGCCACGGGTGCCCGCCGCAGCCGGCGCCCAGCCGGTACAGCAGCGGGCGCCGCGCCGGTGGTGCGTTCACGTGTCTGCCCCCTGATGGATGTGCCTGCGAGCCTGGTTCAGGCATCCGCGAAGACCGTATCCCAGTCGCCCTTGACGCTGACGGTGGTCCAGCCGCGGTCCCGGGCCCGGGTGAGCGCGTCCTCAGCCCCGGCGGTGTAGGCGAACTCGCGGTCGGCGTCGTCGTGCCGCACCAGCAGCCGCAGGGCGCCGCGATCGTCGGCGCGGGCGAACCGCATCATCGGGATGTCGCCGTTGGAGTTGCCCCCGACCACCAGCGGCCGCCGCCCGGTCCGGCTCCAGATCCGCTTCGGCTTCTGCACCCCGTCGTCGAAGAACTCGAGGGCCGAGTTGTAGACCAGGTGCGTGCTGCCGCCGCCCTCGTCGAACTCGAGCCCGAGAGCGCTGCCGATCACCCGCTCGGGCGGGATCCCGTAGAGGGTGTCCGCGAACGGGCGCATGAAGTCGCGGTCGCCGCCGGAGGCGATGTAGACCGCGAACCCGTTGGCCTCCAGGTAGCGCAGCAGTTCCGTCATCGGCACGTAGCCGCACGACAGGTAGGGGCGGTGCAGCTCCGGGTGCGACGCCCGGGCCAGCCAGCGGGTGACCTTGCGGGTGTACTCGTCGGCCGCCATGCCCGCGAAGGCCGACTCGACCGCCGCGAGCAGCAGCCCCACGTCGGTGTCGTCCCCGCGGTAATGCTTGACCATGGCCTGGCTGAGCCAGCGGTAGTCGCGCCCGGCCGCCGCCGCGTACGGCTGCCGCTGCCGCAGCGAGCGGTCCCGCTCGGCCATCTCGGCCAGTCGCGACAGGGCGAAGTCGAGCTCGACCGGAATCGGTTTCTCGCTCCACAGCGTGCCGTCGTTGTCGAACACCGCGACCCGCTCGGCCACCGGCGCGAAGCAGGGCTCGCCGTCAGTCGTCACCGACTGCACGAACGTCTCGATGGCGGCCCGGGTGGGCGTGTGCCGCCACGATCGGAGCAGGGTTTCCTCTGCCATGCCGGCCTCCTCCCCGGCAGTATCGGCGGCCGGGGACGCGGCTGCCTCACCCGTGCTGGGTGAGCCGGGCCTCCTGGTGGTGCTGGCGCAGCTTGATCACGACCACCGCCAGCAGGCTGGCCAGCGGCGGGAGCAGGGCGGCGGGCCGGGCCCGCTCGGCCAGCACCGCGCTGCAGGCGGCCCCCGCGACCAGGCCGAGCAGGCCAAGCGCGGCCGACGCGTCGGCTGACCGGCGGCCGCCGCTCGCCAGCGCCTCCACCAGGGCGGTCAGCGCCCCGGTCATGTAGGTGGTCGACGGGTTGCCCGCGATCGCCCGGGCGGCGGCGCCCTGCAGGCCCAGCGCGACCGCGGCCGCGACCAGCAGCCCGTCGGCGGCGGCCGCGGGCGGGGCCGCCCTCCAGCTCACCCAGGCGACGTTGACCGCCGCCAGCAGCGTCCACTCGGCCGCCAGGACCAGCGTGGCCGACCGCGGCCAGGGCGCCTGCGGCCCGGTCCGGCCGAGCCGCACCCGCAGCCTGCGGCCGGCCGCGACCCCGAGGATGTAGCCCGCCACCGACATGACGACGTGCACGGCCGGGGTGAGCGAGGCGGTGCCGATGGCCCACCCGACGATGATCAGGTTGCCGGTGATGACGCTGGTGAACGTGCCGCCGATGATCATCAGGGTCACCGCGTCGACGCAGCCGCTGGTAAAGGTGAGCAGCCCGACCAGGGGCACCTGGCGCGGCGGGTCAGCCGGGGCCAGGTCCGCCGGGGCTGGGGCCGGCTCTCCGGCCGGGGTTGTCACCTGGTCCCCGCGGGCTAGACGCGGGCCGCGATCAGGGCCACCAACAGCACCGTCGCCGCCGCGCCGGCCGCGTGCAGCAGCAGCAGGCGGGGGGAGGCCAGGAGCGGGGCGGCCTGCCGCGGCCCGTCGCCCGGTTCCGGCTCGTCCTGGCTCGCCGCGTGCAGGCGCCGCTGGTCCCGGCGGTTGACGGTGAACCATGACACGCCCGCGGCGATCGCGCCGAGCAGGATGCCGAGGCCGATCGCGGCGAACAGCCGGTCCCGGCTGACCACGTAGCCGAGCCAGAAGCCGAACCCGATGACCGCGAGCGCCGGGTGGGCGAACTCGGCCAGGTCGCGCAGCCCGGGCAGTTCCTCGTGCTTGGCCCGCTGCAGGGACGGCGGGTCCCAGCGGTCACGCGGCCGCACCGGGCCGGGCGGCTCGGCCGGGACCGTCACCGGGGGCCGCTGCCGGCGGGCCGCATTGCCCGCCTGGATCGCTGTGACCAGCAGGTAGGTGCCGACGGCAGCGGTGCCGAGCCAGATCAGGAGTGCGGCGACGGCCACGGGGATGCCTCCTTAAAGTTCCGGCCCCGAATCTACCCGCAGCGACCCCGGGTGCGGGCCGCCGGCACCGGCCGGGGCCGCGCCGCCACCTTGGCGGGCGTCCGGCACCGCCACCGGGGCCGTCTGCGCCGACGTGTCGGCGCCGGGGGTCATCGGTGGGGCAGCGCGGCCACCGCCAGCCTGCTGCCGGCGGGGCGCCGGGCAAACATCAGATGTCCAGCCCGGCTGGCAGCTCGAGGTCGAGCGCGACCATGATCTCCGGTGCCGCCGCGAGCACCCGCGGCACGCCGACCTGCGGCGCGACGGCGACCAGGATGCCCATGATGTCGCGCGGTGTCACCCCGGCCGACAGCGCCTCGCGGATCTGCCAGATGTACGACGCGGGCGGCGCGTCCACCGCGATCAGCGCCGCGATCTTCACCATGGCGAAGCTGCGCGGGCTCAGCCCGCTGTCCTCGCGCAGCATGCCGCGCAGGTCGGCCGCCTGCGCGAGCACCTCGGTCTGGCCGGCCGACAGCGCGGCCAGCATCTCCCTCGTCCGGTCATCGACAACCGTGTTGCTGTTGACGGTCATGGGCCTGGACTCCTTCGCTGGTGGACGGGCGGTCCATGGTTACCCCGCCGACCCTGGCACGGCTGATCCCAGGCGGCGCCACCCCGCTGGGGTGATCTGCGCTCCCCGCTTCAGGCGCTGGCGCGATCGAGTTCGGCCAGGTAGTGCCCGAAGCCGCGGGGCGCGCGGGCGTCGCGCCGGGCCGAGGTGACCACCGGCAGCGCCCGGGTCCGCAGCACCCGGCCGCCGCTCGCGGTCAGCGCCCCCATCAGGGCGTGGTCCTCGGCCGTGGCGACGGACGGGAAGCCGCCCGCGGCGAGGTAGGCCGAGGCGCGGATGCCCAGGTTGGCGCCGTGGACGTGCGGGTGCCCGGTCCCCCCGGGGGTGTTGTAGCGTTCGCGGAAGGCCGCCTGCACGGACGGCCGGTAGCCCGACCAGTCGGCCACCCGGACCGTGCCCGCGACCGCGTCCCAGCCGTGGGCGGCGAAGCGCACCTGGGCCCGCAGCCAGCGCGCGGGGACCAGGGTGTCGGCGTCGGTGGTGGCCAGCCAGACCTCGCCCGGGTCGAGCGGGCTGGCCCGGCGCAGCACCGCGGCGGCGCCGGCCGCCCGGGCCGCGCCGACGTTGCGGGCGCCGATGGTGACGACCGTGGCGCCGCCCCGCCGGGCTGCCCGCACGGTCTGGTCCTGGCAGTCATCGGCCACCACGACAACCCGGACGGGGGTGCCGCGCAGCGCCCGGGCCGCCCGGCGCAGGCTGGCCAGGCACCCGGGCAGCAGATCCTGCTCGTTGTGGGCAGGCACGACGACGCCGACGAACCGGATCACACGATCCCGCCGAGCTGGGCGACCGATCGCAAGTCCCCGTCGGCGTGGGTGTACACCTCGGCGGTGAAATCGGGGTCGCGGTAGCGTGCCAGCCGGGCCAGCCCCGGATTGTCCGCCAGCACCCGGTGAACCTCGTCGCCGGTGCGCGGGTGGTCAGGGGCGGGGTGGCGCCAGTGCACCGCCAGCAGGTGACCGCCGGGCCGCAGCGACCCGGTGGCCAGCTTCAGCAGCTGGCCCAGGTCGTCCTCCCCGAAGTAGTACAGCAGCTCGGAGAACACGATGAGGTCGAACGCGGCCGACGGCCACTGGCGCGGCACGACCCGCTGTTCCACCTGGACCCCCGGCAGTCCCGCCGTCCGCGCCCGGGCCGCCGCGACCGCGTCCGGGACTGCGTCGCAGGCCAGCAGCTGATCGCAGCGGGTGGCGAGCTTCCGGGTGAGGACGCCGACCGAGCAGCCCGGCTCGAACCCGGCCCGGTACCGCTCGCGCGGCAGCAGGGCCACGCTGAGCGCGTACTTGCGGGCCTCGTACCAGCGGTCGGCCAGTCCGTAGGGGTCAGGTGAGCCGTCATAGACCCCGCGGAAGTAATCAGGCTCGAGCGTCACGGCAGCAGCACCTCCATCGGGCGGGTGAAGTGGGCGATGTCGCCGCGGCTCAGCACCGGCCCGAGGCCGTGGCCCCGGTCCTCCAGCTGACTGGCGAAGCAGGTGATGGCGGCCCGCTTGCGGCTGATCGCGCGGGGCGGCAACGGCACCCGCAGGGCCCGGCCCCACGGCACCCGCGGGTCGCCCGGCGAGGCCCAGTG
The DNA here is from genome assembly GCA_963795335.1 of uncultured Actinomycetota bacterium. Taxonomy (GTDB): domain Bacteria; phylum Actinomycetota; class Actinomycetes; order Streptosporangiales; family Streptosporangiaceae; genus Trebonia. Next base: position 127,995 of record CAWCHI010000014.1, on the reverse strand, counting down.
CCACATCCAGACCGGGAAGCAGTACAGCGAGCGGGGCGCGGCCCGGCGCGCCGCCCGCCCGGTCGCCTCGTGATCGGGATGCATGTCGCCGTCCCACGAGGACAGGCACAGGTCGAAGTCGCTGACAAGTGGGGTGAGCGCCTTCGCGAGTTCGTCCTCGGACCCGGTCACCTCGGTGTCGGGCAGCCCGAGCCGGGTCACCTCGGCGCTCTGGGCGCCGAGGGCGCGCAGCGCTGCCGTCGTCTCCGCCGCCCGGCGCCGGGCCAGCGACGCCGCCGACGCATGGCCGCGGTGCGACCGCTCGCCGTCGGTCACCGCCACGATCCGCAGCCGGGCCTGCGAAGCGGCCAGCATCGAGATCAGCCCGCCCGCGCCGAGCACCTCGTCGTCCGGGTGGGCGGCCACGATGACGGCGCTCTTGACGGTGGCCAGCCCGGCCAGGCCCGCCCCCGGCAGCGTGCTCAGCCAGGGCCAGGCGGCCCAGTCCCGCTCGTCCGTCCCGGGGGCGTCGATCGGGTGCTGGCCGCGGCTGGGGGCCGGTGAGCCGCCTCACCATGCCGCCCCCTCCTCCGCGACCAGCGCGCCCAGCCGGGCCAGGTCCTTTTCGGCGTGATGCTGGCGCACGTAGACCGTCAGGTCGGCCACCGCCCGGGAGTGCGCCGCGTCGTGGCCGAGCGGTCCGGCGCCGAGGGCACGGCCGGTCCGGGTCAGCACGTCAGTGGCGACCGCCTCAGTCAGTGCCCGGACCCGCAGGGCCCTCAGCTCGCCCCCGGCGCGCAGGTCGGCCGGGTCGGCGTCGATGTCCGCGGCTGCCTCGCGCAGCGCCGCCCGGACGGTGCGCAGCCCGATGTCGACCGCTCCCAGGTGGGCCAGCGCGTGCGGGCCGATGTCGCGTTTGGCCGCCGCGCCCGCCAGCGCCCGCGCCACCGCCCGGGCCCCGCCGTACCAGCAGGCGGCCACCCCGGCGCCGCCGTGGCTGAATCCCGGCCGTTCGGTGTAGCCGCCCGGCGGGCCGACCGGCTCGGCCGGGACCGCCGGGAAGCCGACGTCGAGCGTGTCGCTGCCCGCCATCCCGGTCGCGGGCCAGCTCCCGTCGACGGGCTCGAGCGCGTCGACCGCGACCGCGAACAGCCGCGGGCCGTCCTCGGCGGCCGCGGTGACCAGGGCGTGGGTGCACACCCGGGCACCCGAGCAGTACCGCTTGGTGCCGCGCAGCCGCCAGCGGCCGTCCGCCCGGTCGGCGCTCACGTTCGGGCCGGGCGGGTTGGCCGCCCATACGCCCCAGCGCTGGCCTGGTTCCGGGCGCGGGCCGTCAAGCTCGGCCAGGATCGCGACGGCGTCGGCGTGCCCCTCGCCCAGCCGCGCGACCGACAGGTCCTCGCCCGCCAGGTCGGCCAGCGCCGACCAGCGCTCCCAGGTCGCCCCGGAGCCCGGCAGCGGCAGGTCGAGCCGCCCCGTGGCGACGGCCGCGGCGAAGGCCTCGGCCGTTCGCCGCCACGGATCCGTGTCCGCGAGATCGCCTCCCGGCCCCCGCTGGCTGGTCATATGCGGCCCTCAACCATCGCAGATCCCCCGTTTTCGGATCGGCTGAACGAGCCTCCCTGCTACCCGGGCGACTGCGGTTCAACCGCGGGCAAAAGGTGATGCACACGTCAGGGACGGCGGCCAGGTTTTCCTGACGGACCGCATAGGACGTCCTGAGGCGGGTAGCTATGGGCCGCTCTGGAACGGCGCGGGACCCGCCCCGCGCACCGGTCACCGAAAGGACAATAAAATGGGCATCATTCTCCTCGTACTCCTGCTCGCGATCATCCTCGGCGGCCTCGGCTTCGCCATTCACGTCCTGTGGTGGATCGCGCTCGCCATCCTGGTCATCTGGCTCCTCGGCTTTCTCCTCCGCGTGGGCGAAGGCGCTGGCCGCGGCCGCTGGTACCGCTGGTAGCCAGCACGCAGCCAGGGCACGGCTCCAGCCTCGCGTATCCCTGACGAGCCCGGGCACGGGCTGACCGGATCAGGAAAGAGCCCCGGGCGCGGCCGCCATCATGGCGGCCGCGCCCTCTGGCGTCCCCGCCCCGGCGACTACGACACCGCCCGGGGGACTACGACACCGCCTCGGCGACGCTCTCGTACACGGGCAGGAGCTGGTCCGCCCCGGTGAGCTGGAGGATGCGGCGCACCGTCTCCTGCGGGGCGGCGAGGGCGAAGGTACCGCCGTGGGCCGTCATCGACCGGCCCGCCACCAGGATCACGTGCAGGGCGGCCGAGTCCATGAACCGCAGCCGGGACAGGTCGAGCACCAGCGTGGCCGACGGGTCGGCGGCCTGCGCGGCCAGCGTTTCCCGCAGCGCCGCGCTGTCGTTCAGGTCAGCCTCACCGGACAGTTCCACGATCGCGAGAGGGCGGCCGGAAGACTCCGGTGACCTGACCGTCATGTGCAGCCCCATAGCGTAGGTTGTAGCACCAGCCGGGCCCTGGCGCCGAGCCTGCCGGCGGCTGGGTGCTAATTAGCCGTCTTTTGTTGGCCAACCGTTACCGCTCACGCGCGCCGCGGCGGTTCCCTCCGGGCGGTCAGCGGGGCGCCTGCTCCCGCTGGTAGGCGCCGGCCGCGGCTACCAGGCGCTCAGCCGCGCCAGGTACCCCGTTCCAGTGCGTGTGCAGGTAAGAGGCGTGGACCCGGCCCTGGACGAAGCCCTCGGTGACCGCCGCCCCGCGGTGCCGCCAGTGCCACGCGGCCGACGCCGCCCGCCCGGTCCGCCCGTCCGGTGCCGTCCCGTCCGGTGCCGCCCCGTCCGGTGCCGCCAGCGCCGTGCGGTGGAACTCGTGCCCGTGCACCCGCTGCCCAGCCGCCGCCAGCGGCGAGCTGACGGCGGCGACGGCGTCCCGGTAGCCGAGCGTGAGGCGGCCGGTCATCGCCGCCTCGGCGTCGAGTACGCCGCACATCGGGTGCCCGTCGAGCGACCGGGCCAGGTAGAGCAGGCCCGCGCACTCGGCGACGACCGGGGCACCCGCCCGCGCCAGCGCGGCTACCTGGGCCCGGAGCCGCGCGTTGGCCGACAGCTCGGCCGCGTGGGCTTCGGGGAAGCCGCCGCCGATGATCAGCCCGTCGGTGCCGGGCGGCAGTCCCTCGTCCCGGAGCGGGTCGAACGGCACCACCTCGGCCCCCGCCGCCGCGAGCAGTTCCGGGTGCTCGGCATAGCCGAAGGTGAACGCCGGCCCGGCCGCGATGGCGATCCGGGGGCGGAGGGCGGAGGGCGGCTCCCGTTCGGCCGCGCTGGCCTGACCGCGAGCTGCTGGCTGACACGGGACTGGCCGCGGGCTGGCCGGCAGCGGGCCCGCGCTCCGGGCCAGCCGGACCACCGCTTCCAGGTCGACCCTGGCCGCGACGATGCGCGGCCAGGGCGGCGACGGCCTCCGTCGCCGGGGCCCCGAGTTCGGCCGCGGGGATGAGCCCGAGGTGGCGGGACGGGACGGTGAGGTGCTCACGGCGGCCGAGGGCGCCGAGGACGGGCAGGCCGGCCGCGGCGGCCGCGTCCCGCAGCAGTTCCTCGTGCCCGGGCGAGCCGACCATGTTGAAGATGACCCCGCCGATGCGGGTCCGCGGGTCGAAGGTGGCGAAGCCGTGCAAGAGGGCGGCGGCCGAGGCGGCCATCCCACCCGCGTCGACCACCAGCACGATCGGCGCGCCGAGCAGCCGGGCCACGTGCGCGGTGGAGGCGAAGGTGCCGCCGTCACGGACCGAACCAAGCGACGCCCCGTCGAACAAGCCCATCACGCCCTCGATGACCGCGATGTCGGCCGGGACGGGGGTCCGCGCCCCGTGCGCGAACATCGGCGCCACCTGGTCCTCGCCGACCAGCCAGGGATCGAGGTTGCGGCCCGGCCGCCCGGCCGCGAGCGCGTGGTAGCCCGGGTCGATGTAGTCCGGCCCGACCTTGTGCGGCGACACCGTCAGGCCGCGCTCGCGCAGCGCCCCCAGCAGCCCGGTGGCGACCGACGTCTTGCCGTGCCCGCTGCCGGGGGCCGCGATCACGACCCGGGGGACGCTCACCATTCGATCCCGCGCTGGCCCTTCTGGCCCGCGTCCATCGGGTGCTTCACCTTGGTCATCTCGACCACCAGGTCGGCCGCCCCGACCAGCGCGGCGGGCGCGTCGCGGCCGGTGATGACCACGTGCTGGTGTCCCGGGCGCGAGGTCAGCGCGGCGACGACGTCCCCGACGTCGATCCAGCCCCACTTCATCGGGTAGGTGAACTCGTCCAGCACGTAGAGTCCGAAGCGCTCGGCGGCCAGGTCGCGCTTGATCTGCTCCCAGCCCTCGCGGGCGTTGGCGGCATGATCGTCGGCGGTCGCCGCGCTGGATCCAGGACCAGCCCTCGCCCATCTTCTGCCACGCGACCGCGCCGCCCTCGCCGGTCTGCTCGTGCAGCCGGCCGAGCGCGCGGAAGGCGGCCTCCTCGCCCACTCGCCACTTGGCGCTCTTGACGAACTGGTAGACGCCGATGTCCCAGCCCTGGTTCCAGCCCCGCAGGGCCAGGCCGAAGGCGGCGGTCGACTTCCCCTTCATCGCGCCGGTGTGCACGATCAGCAGCGGCCGGTTGCGGCGCTGCCGGGTGGTCAGGCCGTCGTCGGGGACGGTTTCCGGTACTCCCTGCGGCATCGGCTACGCCACCTTCCTGCCACCCTGCCCGGCCCTGCCACCCTGCCCGGCCCTGCACCCGGCCCGGCCCTGCCACCCTGCCCGGCCCGCCAGCCGCGCACCGAGTCGGCCAGCTGCCCAGCCGACAGGCCGGAGCCCGGTGAGCGGCCTCCGGCCGGGGCGTACCGGGACTGGCCCGGCCCGGCTGGCGCCGGCCGACAGGCCGGCCAGGTCGAGGTACTCGGCCCCGAGCACCCGGGCCAGGCTGGCCGCCAGGCCCAGCCGGACCGGACCGGACTCGCAGTCGACGACGACCGCGGCGATCCCGTCCTGGCGCAGCCCCGCCGCCGCGGCGGCGGGGTCGGCCCCGGCCGTGTGCCGGCCGTCGGTCACGACCACCAGCAGCGGGCGGCGGAGCGGGTCCCGCAGCCGTTCCCGGCGCAGCGTGGCGTGCGCCTCGGCCAGCCCGGCCGCAAGCGGGGTGCGGCCCCCGGCCGGCAGCGCGGCCAGCCGCCGCGCGGCCGCGTCGACGGACGAGGTCGGCGGCAGCAGCAGCTCGGCCCCGGCGCCGCGGAAGCAGACCAGCCCCACCTTGTCCCGCCGCTGGTAGGCATCGAGCAGCAGGGACAGCACGGCCCCCTTGACCGCCTCCATCCGGCGCCGGGCGGCCATGGAGCCGCTGGCGTCCACGGCGAACAGCACCAGATTCGACTCGCGCCCCTCGCGCCGGTGCTCACGCAGGTCGGCGGGCTCAAGCAGCAGGCCGGGGCCGGACCGCCCGCGGCTTCGCTGGTGCGGGGCGCTGGCGCTGAGGGTGCCGGCCAGGTGCACGTCGCGCACCCGGGCGCCGGCCCGCGGCGGCCGCGCGCCGACGCTCCGGCCGGCCTCGGTCGCGGCCCGGGAGCGGCGCCCGGCGGCGCCTTCCCCTGTGCCCGGCACCTCCAGCCGCCGGGCCCGGAAGGTGGCGCCGGCGGGCGCGACCGACTCCCGGCCGGCCGGGGCGGCCGTCTCTGGTTCCGCGGTCTGCGGCTGGTGGTTGTCCTCGCCCGGCCCGCTGTTGTCGGGGCGGCTGTTGTCGGGACGGCTGTTGTCGGGGCCGCTGCCGGCCGGGGGGTTCCCGGGCGGGCTGGCCTCGCCCGGTTCCGGGCCACCCTGGCCCGGGCCGCCGTTGCCCGGGCCGCTGTCGTCCGGGCCGCTGTTGTCCGGGCCGCTGTCGTCCGGTGGTGCCGGCGGGTCGGGCTCAGGCTCCTCGTCCGGCTCGCCCAGCGCGTCCTCGAGCTGCTCCTCGTCCAGCCCGGGGGCGTCGAACGGGTTGCGCCGCCGCCGGTGCGGCAGCGCCAGCCGGGCCGCGACGCGGATGTCCTCCCGGGTGATCGCGTCCGCTCCGCGCCAGGCGGCGTGGGCGGCGGCGGTGCGGGCGATGACGATGTCCGCCCGCAGCCCGTCCACGTCGAAGCGGGCGCAGACGGTGGCGATCCGGGTGAGGGCGGCGTCGTCGACCGCCACCGACGGCAGCCGCTTGCGGGCGGCGGCGATGTCGGCCGCCAGCGCCGCCTCCTGCGCCGCGAACCGGGCCGCGAACGCGGCCGGGGCGTCGTCGAAGGCCATCCGGCGGCGCACCACCTCGGCCCGGCTGGCCGGGTCCCGGGGCGCGGCCGCCTCGACGGTGAGCCCGAAGCGGTCGAGCAGCTGCGGCCGCAGCTCGCCCTCCTCCGGGTTCATGGTGCCGACGAGCAGGAACCGGGCCTGGTGCCGGACTGAGACCCCGTCCCGCTCGACGTAGCTGGTGCCGAGCGCGGCCGCGTCCAGCAGCAGGTCGACCAGGTGATCGTGGAGCAGGTTGACCTCGTCGACGTAGAGCACGCCGCGGTGCGCCGCGGCCAGCAGGCCGGGCTGGAACGAGGTCACGCCCTCGGTCAGCGCCCGCCCGAGGTCCAGCGAGCCGGTCAGCCGGTCCTCGGTCGCGCCGACCGGCAGCTCCACCAGCCGGGCCGGGCGTGACTGCGACGCTGCCCCGGCCGGGTGGGGCCCGTCCGGGCAGTCCGGGTCGGGCGCCTCCGGTGCGCAGGAGAACCGGCAGCCCACGATCACCTCAGCCGGCGGCAGGACCGCGGTCAGCGCGCGGACCATGGTCGACTTGGCGGTCCCCTTCTCGCCTCGCACGAGCACGCCGCCGATGGACGGCGCGATGGAATTGAGGATGAGCGCCAGCCGCATGTCATCCATGGCGACGACAGCGCTGAACGGGAACTCAGTCAAGAGCGTGCACCTTCACCCGGCGGGTGTCCGCGCCCGCCGCCAGCGACGACCACCGGGCGATCCACCCGACGGCACGGACGCCGATGGCCTGGCTTCCCGCGCTGCCGGCCAGCCGGGGCAGGGCTGGCAGGCGCGGGTCACAGTGGCGGGACCGTCCCGGATTCGCACCGGAGTTCCACGTCGTCCGTTCGCCCGCCATCCTCTCATAGCGGAGCTATGAGGCAAACTGTGAGGCGTGTTGTCCCAGATCGTGACCGTGGCCGGGATCGGCGCCGACGGATGGCGGGGGCTGCCGGAGGCGTCGCGGGACGCGCTCCGGCGTGCCGCCGTGATCATCGGCGGACCGCGGCAGCTGGCGCTGCTGCCGGACGAGGTGGCCGGGCGGCGGGAGCCGCTGCCGAGCCCGCTGCTGCCCGGCCTGCCCGAGCTGATCGGCCGCTGCGCCGACGGTGCGCAACCGGGTGCGCAGCCGGGCGGGCTGCTGGTGCTGGCGAGCGGCGACCCGCTGTTCTACGGCATCGGCGCCACCCTGGTGCGGCTGCTCGGCCCGGCCCGGGTGCGGGTGCTGCCGCACCCTTCGTCGGTCTCGCTGGCGGCCGCCCGGCTCGGCTGGGCGCTGGACGACACCGACGTGGTGAGCCTGGTCGGCCGCCCGGACGAGCTGCTTCACCCGCTCCTGCAGCCCGGCCGCCGGGTGCTCGCGCTGACCGCGGAGACGTCGGCCGCGGCCCGGGTGCGGGCCCTGCTCGACGCCCGCGGGTTCGGGTCGAGCCCGGTGACGCTGCTGGCCGACCTCGGCGGCCCGGGCGAGGTCGTCGCCCCGGCGACGACGGCACCGCACAGCCGCCTGGCGATCATCGCGATCGAGTGCCGGCTGGATGCGGCCGCCGCTCCGCTGCCGCGGGTGCCGGGGCTGCCGGATGACGCGTTCGAGCACGACGGGCAGATCACCAAGCGCGAGCTGCGGGCGCTGGCGCTGGCGGCGCTGGCGCCGGTCCCGGGCCAGCTGCTGTGGGATGTGGGGGCCGGCTCGGGCAGCGTCGGCATCGAGTGGATGCGGGTCCACCCGGCCAGCCGGGCGGTCGCGGTCGAGCCGCGGGCCGACCGGCGTAACCGGATCGCCCGCAACGCGGCCGCGCTCGGGGTGCCCGGGCTGCGCGTGGTGGCCGGGTCGGCTCCGGAGGCGCTGGCCGGACTGCCGGCCCCGGACGCGGTGTTCATCGGCGGCGGGGTGACCGTCCCCGGGGTCATCCGTGCCTGCCTGGACGTACTCGCGCCGGGCGGGCGGCTGGTCGCCGACGCGGTCACGATCGAGGGGCAGGCGGTGCTGGCCGACTGGCACCGCCGCGCGGGCGGTACGCTCACCAGGCTCGGGGTCGAGCGGGCGGGCCCGGTCGGCGGCTTCACCGCCTGGCGGCCGGCCCTGCCGGTGGTCCAGTGGTCCGTCCGCCCGCTGCCGGGCCGGCGGAAGTCAGGCCCCGGGAAGTCAGGCCCCGGGAAGTCAGGCCCCGGGAAGTCAGGAGAGCACGTGACCGTCCACTTCGTCGGCGCCGGGCCGGGCGCCGCTGACCTGATCACCGTCCGGGCCCAGCGGCTGCTGGAGGAGTGCGCGGTCTGCCTCTACGCCGGCAGCCTGGTCCCGGCCGAGGTGCTGGCGCACTGCCCGCCGGGCGCGCGTCTGGTCGACACGGCCGAGCTGACCCTCGACGACATCGTCGCCGCGATGACCGAGGCCGACGCCGCCGGGCTCGACGTAGTACGGCTCTGCTCCGGCGACCCGGCTGTGTTCAGCGCGATCGCGGAGCAGGCGCGGCGGCTCGACCGGGCCGGGATCGGCTACGACATCACCCCCGGAGTGCCCGCGTTCGCGGCCGCCGCGGCGGCGCTGCGGCGCGAGCTGACCGTCCCCGAAGTGGGGCAGACGGTGGTGCTGAGCCGGATCGCGCACCGGGCGACGCCGATGCCGCCGGGCGAGGACCTGGCCACCCTGGGCGCCGTCGGCGCGACGCTGGTGCTGCACCTCGCGGTGCAGCGGATCGAGCAGGTGGTGGCCGAGCTGACCCCGCATTACGGGCTGGACTGCCCGGCCGCGGTGGTCGCCTACGCCAGCCAGCCGCGCGAGGTGATCCTGCGCGGGGCGCTGGGCGACATCGCCGCTCAGGTGCTGGCGGCGGGGGTGCGCAGCACGGCGGTGATCATTGTGGGCCGGGTGCTGGCGGCCGAGGGGTTCCGCGACAGTCACCTGTACTCCGACGCCCGCGACCGCTCCTCCCGCTGAACCCAGGCCATCATCCCGAACGGGCCCTGGTGACTCCTCCCGCCCCCCTTTACTCCTGGTCGCCGCGCTCGCGCCGCAGCAGGTAGCTGTCCATGATCCAGCCGTGCCGGGCGCGCAGCCGGGCCCGGGTTTCGGTGATCTCGTCCGCCACCTCGCCCAGCGGGCCGGAGATCAGCACCTCGTCGGGGGTGCTGAGGTAAGCGCCCCAGAAGACCGACAGGTCCCGCTCGGCGAAGCCGGCCGCGGTGAACCCGCTGTCGAGCATGACCACGGCGCTGTCGAGGCCACCCGGCAGGCCGGGCTCGGGGAGCTCGGCCAGCCGCCGGGCCGGGGTGATGTGGATCGGCTCGCCGATCCGGTTGAGCGGTATCCGGTGCGCCGCCGCCAGCGCCTGCACGCTGGTCACCCCGGGGATCACGGTGCAGCCGAAGTCGACCGTGCCCAGGGCCTGGACCCGGTCCACGATCCGCAGCATCGAGTCGTAGACGGAGGGGTCACCCCAGACCAGGAACGCGCCCACGCCGTCCGGCCCCAGCTCGGCCTCGAGCGCGGCCCCGATCAGCGCGGCCCGGGCCGCGTGCCAGCCGGCCACCGCCTCCTGGTAGCCCGCGGCGGTCAGCGACGGCGAGCGGTCGCGCGCCGGCTCGGGGATGTCCACCACCCGGTAGCCGGGCTGGGTGACGTGCCGCCGCAGGATCTGTTCGCGGGCCGCGTTGAGCTCCGACTTGGCGTCCCCCTTGTCGATGAGGAAGAACACCTCGGCCCGGTTGAGGGCCTCCACCGCCTGGACGGTGACCTGGTCGGGGTGGCCGGGGCCCATCCCGATGACGAGCAGTTCACGCACTTGTAGATCCTTGCTGTTGACGCAGGTGAGAGGCGGTCAGCTGGCCTCTTAGTCAGAGTTAAGTCAGGGACGGCCGCGCTGTCATGGCTTTGGCGGTCAACTCCAACCAGCGCTGCGCGGCTTCGGCCTGCCAGCATACGTGTGACAGCCCGGACCGCTGCGGGACAAGCGCTCGGGCGACATCACGTTCGCCGACCACGACAAGACCGGCAAGCAGAACTTCAGCGAGGCGTGTGAGCAGTTCATCGCGCGGATGGGGCAACTTGGCCGGGCGCCTTAGACCACGTATCCGGTCATGGTCATATCCTGTTGGACTCCACGCTGGTGGAAGTCCGCCTGAATGGCCGCCAGGGGGGCGGTGCAGCGGGCTGATTCGGGCAGGTGGGACGAGCCGATGGCGATGCCCTGGGTGGTGGTGAGGGAGTAGGAGCTGCCGCCGGCCGTGTAGTTGACGGTGATGCCGGCTGCCCAGCCTCCGCTGGCGCTGGTGGCGGTGATCTTCTCCAGGAGCTGGTACTGGGTGTTGCTGAGGTAGTTGGGCGGGTGGAGGACCGGGTCGTTCTTCAGCACCGCCCCGGGTATGGGCTGCCGTGCCCGGACGGCGCTGGCGTACATGCGGTTCCAGGCCCCGAAGTACCCCAGCGGTTGCCCTCCGCTGGGCAGGCCGTAGGCGACCCCGTCGTGAATGACGAGCCCGTGCGCGTCGAGCAGCGACAGCGACTGGATGGTGACCGGGGCGCCACCGTGGTTGAGGAAGGCGTCCATCGAGAAGTCGACCGGCGCCTGCCACCCGGCCACCTGGTTCGCCGGGCCGCGGAAGTAGACGCACGCGCTATTTCCGGGCTGGAAGGTTGACAGCAGCGGCTGCGCCGACGACGAGCACGCGGGAACGGTTAGCGCCGGCCCGAGGCAGGCTCCCGCGATCGCGAGGGGACGCATCCGCCGCGCCGCGGCGCGCAGTCCGCGACTCAGCGGATGCGAGGTCAAAGTCATTTAGTGGATCTGGAGGTAGTCATATGGAGCTTTGCCTGGAAAGTTGTTGACTCCACACTAGGGCGGATAGTCGCCACTTGCGAAGATCTAGTCCAGGTCGGCATCCCAGGTCCATCCGTGTTGTGAGGAGAGGTTGATGCCGGAGCCGGGCGCTTGCAAGTTCGCGCCGGTTTGGAAAGTCTGCTGCACTTGCTTGGTAATGCTTCCCCCCGTAGCTCCCTTTGTTGTCACGCAGTGCCCGGCGGGAACAGCTGGCGCTCCCGGCGCCGCCTGCACGGTCAGGTCCGAGAAGAGCAGGGACAGGTTGTGGCCGTTGGTCTCGATGGTCGCTTCGTGGAAGGGAAGGCCGATTTCACGGGACCATCGCCGTGCTTCGGCTGAGTCTGGCACCAGCTTCATCCCGGGGTAGAGCACTTGCCACTTGACGCCCCAGACGTAGCCGTCCAGGTCGCGGCCCTGTTCGTAGTCAACGAGCCGCTCGTCAAGCGACCGTTTCCAGACTTCGGGGGAGACGGCGGTTGTGACCGTGGCTCGCACGCAGTGGGTGAAGCGGTACAGCAGATGTTCTGGCTGGATGCCCGTGCGGGGATCGGCGGTCGCGTAGATGAAAACGTCGTAGTCACGCATGTAGTCGGCGAAGCCGTGAAACACAAGCGCCTGGTCGAATACGTCGTCGAACGCAGCCTGGATCTGTGAGCTGTCCACCTGCCCAATGATGCCGCTCCTGGCTGCGCCTACGGGCATGACATAAGGCGGAGCTGCGAGTTCCGCAACCGGAGCGCTTGGCCCCCTCGAAAGGCCAGGGTTAGTGAGGCCAGGAGCTTAAATTTCTGCCCTCTAAGTCAGGGGAAGTCAGGGGGACACGAGCCGCTGAAGCACCCAAGGTGCAGGAGTACCGTGGCGTGCCCGTGCCCCCTGGCTCAGGGTTTGCCTGCGGCTGACGTCAAGCCTTCCGCCCCAGGAGCGGCCCGAACGACTTCTCGACCTGGTCAGCGAGGGCGTCGGCCTCCCACGGGCCGGTGCCGATGATCCGGCTGACCGGCTCCTCGTTGCTGTAGAGGGAGACCTCGTACCCCATCGAGTGGATGATCCGGCCGTTGATCCACCCAGACCGTTCTGAGGCGAGGTAGGCGACGACCGGGGCCACGTTGTCGGGCGAAGTCTCAGGCCGTTTGAGAGTGTCGCCCTGGCGCTCGGTCGGGACCGAGTCGGTCATCCGGGTCGAGGCCCCGGGTGAGATCGCGTTGCTGGTCACGCCGTACTTGGCCAGCGAGTGGGCGCAGGACCAGGTCAGGCCCACGATGCCCATCTTCGCGGCGGCATAGTTGGGCTGCCCGGGGGCGCCGTGCAGGCCGGAGACCGAGGTGAAGTTGATAATCCGGTTCTGCGCGTTCTCATCCCGCAGCGACCGCCAGTAAGCCGAGGCGAACCGGCTGGTGTTGAAGGTGCCCTTCAGGTGCACCCGGATGACGTCGTCCCACTCCTGCTCGGTCATGTTGAAGATCATCCGGTCACGCAGGATGCCAGCCACGTTCACCAGCACATCCAGCTTCCCGAACGTCTCGATCGCCGAGTTGACCAGCGCCTCGGCCGAACCGAAATCAGAGATGTCGCCCGTGTTGGCGATCGCCTTGCCGCCCGCCTCCTCGATCAGGCCGACCGTCTCCGCCGCCGGGCCCGCATCCCCGCCCGAGCCGTCGACCGCGACACCCAGATCCGCCACCACCACCGAGGCACCCTCACTGGCCAGCAGCGTCGCCACCGACCGGCCGATACCCCGCCCCGCACCAGTGACGATCGCAACCCGTCCGTCTAGCCGTCCCATGCCAGCTCACCGTTCCTTCCATCGCTCACAGACGCCTGTTCTGGAATCAGTTCTAGAATAGATTCTGGATCCTAGCAATGGCCTCCCGCAGCAGAAGTCACGAGCCGTGCCGGTGCCGGGCGCTGTCGAGTGCGCCGGTGAGAACGCCGCGGACGAGGAACGCCAGCGAGGCTCCGCGGTTCAGGCGGTTTCGAGCTGCCGGCTGGCATGAGGAGCCTCGGGCGGGGGAGACGGACGCGGATATGACGGGAGGGGCGCATGAGTCGTTACCTGCTGGCGGTCAGTGCGGTTCCGGGGCACGTGATGCCGATGATGCGCATCGGGCAGCACCTGCTCCAGCGCGGGCACCGGGTGGAAATGCTGACCGGCGCGCGTTTTGCCGACCTGGTGGAATCGGCGGGTATGCGGTTCCTGACCCTGCCTCCCGGTGGCGTAACCGGCGGCGAGCCGGCGCCGGTGGCGCTTGACCGGCGTCCAGTACCGCGGGTGGTGCGGCGCTGGCAGCGCGGCCGGGCCGAGATGCGGTCTCTGTTCATTACACCCATGGCGGCGCAGTTCCGGGCCCTGACCGCAGCGCTGGCCGGTTCCGGGGCCTGCCCCACTGCTCCCGTCGACGCTGTTCTCGTGGATGTGGGCTTTACCGGCGCGCTGCCTTTGCTGCTGGCCAAGGCGGCGCGTCCGCCCGTACTCGTTTGCAACATGACGCCACTGATGCTCTCCAGCGCCGACACCGCGCCGTTCGGGATGGCCTGGCCGCCAGAGGCCGGGACTGACTACCGCAGGATGAACTGGGTGGTGCAGCACGTGCTTTTCGGCCCGACGCAGGCGCACGCGAGCCGGGTCCTCCGGGAATTGGGTGGTGGCCCGGTCCCGGTGTTCCTGCCCGACTGGCCGCGGCTGGCTGATCGGATGCTGCAGCTGTCGGTGCCAGGGCTGGAGTACCCGCGGACAGACCTGCCAGACTCGGTCATGTTCACCGGGCCCGTGTTGCCTGTCCCGCCGCCCGCGGTGACCTTGCCGGGATGGTGGCCCGAGCTCGCGGCCGCCCGGGCGGTGGTTCACGTCACCCAGGGCACCTGGGATAACGCTGATCTCGGCCGGCTGGCTGGTCCCGTCATACGCGGCCTGGCCAGTGATGACGTGCTGGTCGTGGTCAGTACTGGTGGCCGCCCGGCCAGCGCGGTGCCCGGGCCCGTTCCCGGCAACGTGCGCATCGCCGAGTTCATCCCGTACGACCTGCTGCTGCCATACGTCGATGTCATGGTGACGAACGGCGGTTACAGTGGCGTGCAACACGCCCTGGCCCACGGGGTGCCGCTGGTGGTCGCCGGCGATACCGCCGACAAGGCGGAGGTCGCAGCGCGCGTGGCCTACCACCGGTGCGGCATTGATCTGCGTACTGGGACTCCCGCCGCCGGGGCTGTCGCAGCCGCGGTGCGCGCTCTCCTCGGGGACAGCGAGTGGCGCCGGCAGGCAGGTCGTCTGCAGCGGGAAATCGCGGCCACCAATCCGCTGGACACGATCGCCGACGTGGCAATGGCCTGCGATCGCCGCCAGGCGCCGCCCGCCCCACTGCCCTCGGCGCCGCTGCCCCCCGCCCCCGCCGGCGCATGATTCCGCGTCAGCGCCGATATCGGCCTGGGACCCGTCACCCAGCATCCGCGTCAGCACGTGGCGCGCCGCGCGATGTGACTCTGAACGTGATGTCGCGGAGGCGGCGCAGGGCCGTGTCAGTTTCTTCTAGGGCCTGGGTGATGAATGGGCGGGCAATTTCCGGCGGCTTGCCGTCGGCGGCTTGCAGGCTCAGGCCAATTTGAAGCAGCTGGTGGGTGACCTGGTCGGCCAGCGCGATCCAGTCTTGTTCACTGACCGGGGCTTGCTGCGGCCGCTGCGGCGCGGGTGTTTCTGCGGGCGCGGGCGGCCGGTCGTGCGCGTCGATGGGCTGGGACCGGGCCAGGGACAGCGTGACGGTCGCTCCGGAGGGCTGCCCTTGAGCATCGCACTTGGGGGCAATGAGCATGTCGTACCAGCGGAGCGTTACCGGGCTGTGGCAGGGAACCTCAATGGTTACCGGCCCTGGCAAGTCTCCGGCTAGGGCCTGCTGGATCGCGGAAGCGGCCTGGTCGGCGACTGGATCTCCGCCTACAGACGCACATGCTTCGAGGTAGGAAACGCCGACGCCAGTACGCGCCGGGTCGCCCCCGTTGCGGGCTGCGAACACCTCCCAGGCCCGGTTCACCGAGACGATCACTCCGTCGAGATCCAGCGTCGCGACCTCGACCCCAACCTCCGGTCCCTGCAGGGCCTGCAAGCTGGCCGCGCCAGCGGAGGACGGTTCAGCCGGAACCGAATTGGCGTCAGGGGCCCGGCGGCTGGACGCGCGCGCAGCCTCCAGGGACGGGTACACCGACACCAAGCGGTCCAGGCCGTACGCGTTCAAGGTGCGCAGCGTCAAGGCACTCCCCGCGACTATCAGCATTTCAGTTCCGGCCGCGACGGCGCGCGTGTGCGCACGGGCCAGAGCGTCGGCCCCGGCGTAGTCGCAGCTGCGCGTACGGCTCATGTCTGCGACCAGTAGGGACGCGCCAGCGTTGATAGCCTCCAGCAGCACGTCGCGGACCTGCTCCGCGTTGGACAGGTCCAGGTGCTCCGGCATCGTCGCTACTGCATGCGAATCCGACCACTCGACGTAGCAGGCATCAGGGCCAGGACTGGCTTGCTGGCCGCTAGGCGAAGAGCGCCCGTCTCGGCGAATGCTAGGTGTTATGGCGCCATCCCTAGAAAGCGGGCCTTCACGATTAGTTTACGAAACGGGCTCGTACACCGGAAAGAGAGGTAGCTTGCACCCTCATGAATTCTTTCCTCCCGAGGAGCCTCATCTGTCCCGCAGCCGGTCTGGCCTGGCACTGAGCCAGCGGGAGGAAGCCCGGGCAGACCCGTCTCGGCGGGCGCTGAACCCGGCCCTCCCATGGCGTCCCGGCTAACCTGAGCCGGTGCGGATCCTCATCCTCGGCGGGACCGGCGAGGCCCGGGAGCTGGCGGCCGGGCTGACGGCCGACGGCGCCGACGTGCTGTCCTCGCTGGCCGGGCGGGTCAGCAACCCGCGGCTGCCGGACGGGCCGGTCCGCATCGGGGGGTTCGGCGGGGCGGACGGCCTGGCCGCCTTCCTGCGCGACGAGAAGGTCACCCACCTGGTCGACGCCACCCATCCGTTCGCGGCCCAGATCACCGCCAACGCGGCCGCGGCGGCGGCCGCCACCGGGGTGCCGCGGCTGGTGCTGCGCCGCCCGGGCTGGCCCGCCGACCCGTCGTGGCAGCCGGTGCCGGACATCACCGCGGCCGCCGCCGCGGTGCGGGACTGGCCAGGCGAGGCGGTGTTCCTCACTACCGGCCGCCGTGACCTGGGCGCGTTCGCGGCCGACGCCAGCCACCAGTTCCTCGTCCGCACCGTGGACCCGCCCGACGGGCCGGTCCCGCCGCGGATGACACTGCTGCTCGACCGCGGCCCCTACACCGTGGCGGGCGAGTCAGCCCTGATCCGCGAGCACCGGATCGGGCTCCTGGTGACAAAGGACAGCGGCGGCCCGATGACGGCGGCCAAGCTGACCGCCGCGCGCGCCCTGGGCGCTGCGGTGGTGCTGGTCGAGCGCCCGCCGCTGCCGCCGGGCAGTGCGGTGGCGGCCACCGTGCCCGAGGTGCGGCGCTGGCTGGCGGCCGGCGCGGGCGGCCCGTCAGCCGGGATAGCCCGTCAGCCGGGGTAACGGCGCGGCGTGATGACCCGCAGCGCGCCGGCCCCGTCCCGCACCACGACCGACTGGCTGGAGCCGATGATGACCAGGCAGCGCATGTCGACCTGGCCGGGGTCGAACTCGCCCAGCGTGGTCACCGTCACCTGCTGCTCGGCCGAGCCCACGGCGCGGCCGATGACGACCGGGGTCTGCGCGTCTCGGCAGGTCAGCAGCAGTTCCCGGGCGTCCGCGAGCTGCTGCCGCCGGGACTGCGAGGCCGGGTTGTAGATGGCGATCGCAAAGTCGCCCTCGGCCGCCGCCGTCAGCCGCCGGGCGATCACGTCCCACGGCTTGAGCCGGTCCGACAGCGACAGCATCACGTAGTCGTGGCCGAGCGGTGCCCCGGCCATGCTGGCGACGGCCTGGGCGGCGGTCACCCCGGGGATGACGTCGACCGGGACGGCGGCGAAGCGCGGGTCGGCCGCGGCCGCCTCGAGGACCACCGAGGCCATCGCGAACACGCCCGGGTCGCCCGAGGAGACGACCGCGACCCGCCGCCCGCGCAGCGCCAGGTCGAGCGCGAACTCCGCCCGCTGGGCCTCGACCCGGTTGTCGCTGCCGTGCCGCCGCTGGCGCGGGTTGGGCGGCACCCGGTCCACGTAGGTGACGTAGCCGACGATGTCGTCGGCCGCCGCCAGCACCGCCGCCGCCTGCGGGGTCAGCCAGTCCCGGCCGCCCGGCCCGAGCCCGACTACGTCCACCCGGCCTGGGGCGGAGGCACCGCGGTCACCGGGAACATGCTGGGCCGCGGAGTCGCGGTCGTTGGCCGCCGGCTGCCCGGCCGCCTCCGCCCCGGCCAGCAGCACCAGGGACATGTAGGGCACGGTCGACGGGTCGACCTCGCTGGCCCGCTCAATGACCTGCCGCTGCCCGCCCGAGGCGCGCTCGACGTAGTAGGCCGCCTCGAGGCGGCCGGCCTCCTTCAGGGCCGCCCGCACCTTCTCGAAGCTGCGGCCGATCTTCATCACCGCGGCCGCCCCGGTGCCGCCCAGCCGCTGCGCCAGCTCGCCGGCCGGCAGCGTCCCGGGCAGCACCGTGAGCACGTCGTCCCCCTCGACCAGCGGCATCGCGAGGGCGGCGGAGGCGGCGCTGACCGAGGTGACGCCGGGCACGATCTCGGTCCGGAACCGGCCGCTGATCCGCTTGTGCAGGTGCATGTAGCTGCTGTAGAAGAGCGGGTCGCCCTCGGCCAGCAGCGCCACGTCGCGGCCGGCCTTCCAGGTGGGCCGCCAGCCGCCCGGCGGCGGCGGCGTAGAACTCCTCCAGGGCGCCCTCGTACCCGCCTGGGTGGCTGGTCGTCTCGGTTGTGACCGGGTACACGAGCTGTTCCTCGACCTGGTCGCCGCGCAGGTAGGGCTGGGCGATCGCGCGGGCGACCGAGCGCCCGTGCCGGGCCGAGTGATAGGCCACGACGTCGGCCGCGCCGATGATCCGGGCCGCCTTGACCGTGACCAGCTCAGGGTCGCCGGGTCCGAGCCCGACGCCGTACAGGGTGCCCCTCATGAGTCCGCTACTCCTGCTCGCTAGCGATCGCGTTGACCGCGGCGACGGTCATCGCGCTGCCACCGCGCCGCCCGTGCACCACCAGGTGCTCGAGGCCGGAGGCGGCCAGCGCCCGCTTCGACTCGGCCGCCCCGATGAACCCGACCGGGATGCCGATCACCGCCGCGGGCGGGGGTGCCCCCGCCGCCACCAGCTCCAGCAGTCGGAACAGGGCGGTTGGCGCGTTGCCGATCGCGACCACCGCCCCGGCTAGCCGCGGTCCCCACAGGTCGAGCGCGGCCGCTGTCCTGGTGGTGCCGAGCCGCCGGGCCAGGTCCGGGACGGCCGGGTCGCTCAGCGTGCAGATGATCTCGTTGCCGGCCGGCAGCCGCCCGCGGGTGATGCCGGAGGCGATCATGTGCGCGTCGCACAGCACCGGGGCGCCGTCGAGCAGCGCCTTGCGGGCGGCCCTGGCCACGCCGTCGCTGTAGCCGACGTCGGCCGGCAGGTCGGTCATCCCGCACGAGTGGATCATGCGCACCACCACCCGGGCCACGTCGGCCGGAAAGCGGCCGAGGTCGGCCTCCGCCCTGATGGTGGCGAACGACCGGCGGTAGATCTCGGCGCCGTCCCGCACGTAGTCAAACTCCGGCAACCTGGTACCCCTCGTCAGTAGCGGTGATGTCGATGTCGGTCGCGGCCGGCCGCCCGCAGTGCCGGGCGCATCCGCTGACGTGCACCAGGCGGCCCGGCCAGCGCGCCGCCAGGGCGGCCGCGTCGGCCTGCACGTCGGCCAGCGCGCTGGCACAGCCCGGGCGCCCGGCGCAGGCGGTCACCCGCCGGTAGACCGACGCGTCGTCGGTGCCGAACCCGGCCGCGGCCGCGTCCCGCAGCAGCCCGGGCCCGTCCGGCGGGTGCGGCAGCACGACCGAGCGCCACGGCGTGATGCGCGCCGGCTGTTCCCCGAGCCGGTCCGCCACCCAGGTCAGCTGGGCCGCGGTCAGCCGCCCGAGCGGGGCCAGCAGCACGGCCGAGGCCCGCCAGTCATCCCGAACGAGGGCGGCCCCCTCCCCGCCCCTCCCGTTCCCCTGCCCGCCGACCAGGCCGGCCGGGCGGCTTGCGGGCACGCCTGCCCACGAGTCCAGGACGGCGGGCTGGGCGGGTCCGGTGGGCTGGGCGGGTCCGGTGGGCTGGCCGGGCGCGGCCGGCTGGGCAGGTCCGGCCGGGTGGGCGGGGTGCAGTCCGAGGCGGGCGGTTACCGCGGCACGTACCCGCTGCTCGCCCTCCGGCAGGTCGCCGATCCGCCACGCGTCGCCGCCGAACTGGGCGCGCAGGTCGAGGAACGCCTCGGCGTGCGCCAGCATCGCCGCGGCGACGCTCTCGGCCAGCTTGGCGGTCACCCGGACACTTGCCTTCCCGCTGGCAGCCGCGCTGGCAGGGCCCCCGGGGCCAGACGCCGTGACCGCCAGCCCGTTGACGACGGCACCGTCCGGGCGGACAGTCGCGGCCACGTCGGCCCGGGCCGCGTCGGCCGCGGGCCCGGCCACGTCGCCGCGCCCGTCGTCCAGCGCGAACAGGAACCGCCCGGACAGCCCGGCCAGCCGGGGCCGCGCGCACAGCCCGGCATCGAGCGCCCGCACCACCCCAGTGAGGTCGGCCCCGCCGTCCAGCCCGGCCAGGGGCGAGGCGAGAATGTTCCGCACCCGGTCGTGGCTCAGCGACGGCAGCAGGCCGGCCGCGAACAGCTCATCGCTCAGCGGCCGGGCGTCGTCCGGCCCGAGCGCCCGCAGCTGCACGTTACCGTGCGAGGTCAGCTCGGCCCGGCCGTCGCCGAGCCCGTCCGCGAGCCGGGCCAGCACCCGCAGCTGCGGCCCGGTCACCAGCCCGCCGGGCAGCCGGACCCGGGCGAGCAGCCCGTCGGCCGCCTCGATCAGGCGCAGCACCCCCGGGCAGCGGTCGGCCGCGGGGCGGCTGGTGAAAGGTCCGACCTGAGGCACGCCCGGATTGTATGCCAGCATCCGGTTAACCAGCGAGGGAGTAGAGCCGAGCGCAGGGTCGGCCTGGAACTGGCACACTGACCGGGTGCGCCTGACTGACCACCTCCGGGCGCCCCCAGGCCGGACTGCCTGCCTGGGGGCTGCTGCTGGTCTGGCTGGCGCTGACCCTGTTCTGGGCGCTCGTGTCACTCTGGCTGCTGCGACCTAATCGAGCATAATATCTGGCGACTTTGGCTTGAGTTAATATAATCGAACTGATACTCTAGCCCTAGAACATAGATGATCGGCGGCCGGTTCCCGGCACAGGCGCGCGATACCGCGCGGATACGCGTAAGCGACTCTTCTTGCCCCTGCAGTTTCTGACTCTGCAGCGGTCAGCGCACAGCCGTATCCGTCTGAGGGGTGTCAGCCGATGTGCACCGGGACTAGCTTCGACAGCCCCGCGTCCGCGCTGCGAGCCGCGGGAGCGGCGCTCGATTACCTCAACGCGGCCACCGGCACTGTTTTCGACGTCCCAGCCTGCGGGGAAACGCTCATCGTCCTGGGGGAGATCCAGGCGAAGCTCACCGCTGCCCACGCTGAGCCCTGCGCCGCTTTGACGCTGCTGACGCGCACGACGCGGACGGGTACGGGTCCTCCTCGTCCTGGCTGAGCGCGAAGGCGGGCATGTCGAAGGGGGCGGCCCGGGCCGCGGTCCGGCAGATGCGCCAGCTCAGCGAGCGTCCGCTGCTCGGCCAGGCGCTGGCGGCGGGGGAGATCACCGACTCGGTCGCGTTCACCATCGCCGAGCGGACCCGCAAGCTCCCGGCGCAGCTGCGGGCCGAGACCGACCGCATCCTGCTGGAGGCCGCCGCCGCGGGCGCCTCCGTGGACGACCTCGACACCATCGCCGCCTGCGCCGTCGAGCGGTGGCGCCAGCAGCAGCCCGACCCCGACACCCCGGACGACGGCTTCGACGACCGCTCGGTGCAACTCGGCGTCACCTTCGGCGGGGCGGCCGTGATCCGCGGGAACCTCACCCCCGAGTGCGCCACCGCGGTCCGCGCGGTGCTGGACGCGCTGGGGAAGAAGGCCGGCCCGGAAGACAACCGCACCGAGGGCAAGCGGTTCCATGATGCTCTCCAGATGGGTTGCACGCTGCTGCTGCGGGCCCGCCTGGTGCCCGACCGGGCCGGAGCCGACACCCAGGCCGTCGATCCACATCCCGCTGTCGCAGCTGAGGGAAATGCCCGGAGCAGAAGACTAGAAGACACCTGGATCCGGGCCCGCCTCGGCGAAGACGGCTACCTCACCGGCGACGGCGCCCAGACAGCCGCCTGTGACGCCCAGAGCGTCCCGGTCGTCACCGGCACCACCGACCCGCCTGTCATCGACAAAATGATCGGCCTGGTGCAGGCTGCCGCTTCGCACACTGGGCCGCTGTCACCCGGGGCCCGGCAGGCACTGCGGCACGCGATCACCCGCCTGGCCATCGACCTGGTCTCCGGCCCCTCCGGGGTCGCCGCGGTGCTCCGGCAGGGGCTGCTGGAAAAACCCTGGAACACCCCCAGCCTGCCCCTCGACATCGGCTACTCCAGCACCATCCCGGGACACATCCGCCGCGCCGTCCTCATGCGCGACCGCCACTGCACCTGGCCCAAATGCAACCGCCCCGCCGTGCACTGCGACGTCCACCACCTGCGCCACCAAGCCGACGGCGGCGAAACCTCCATCACCAACTGCGCCATGGTCTGTCAGTTTCATCATGACGTGTGCATCCACCGCAGAGGCTGGCAGCTGATTCTGCACCCCGACGGGACAACCGAAGCCCGCAGCCCCGACGGCCGGCACGTCCTCAGATCCCACGCTCCGCCGTCGCCCCAGGCCGCGTGAGGCGGCTCGGCTCTGGCAAGGCAACGCGGGCCACTAGGCCGCCGCCGCGACCTCCCCGGTTGACTCGCGCGCGATGACTCCAGCCCCCGCCGGCGGTCTACCGGTCATGGAAACGACGAACCTGGCCACCCGTTACGACCTGCCCGCGCTCGACTGGTCACGCATCGAGGACCGCCTGACGCGGGGCCTGGAGCAGGCGCCTGGTGGGGGCGGACCGGACCGGCACACCTGCTGGCTGGCTACCGTCAACCCGGACGGGAGCCCGCACGTGACCGGCGTCGGGGCCTTGTGGGTGGACGGCTGCTGGTGGTTCGACACCGGCCGTGACACCCGCAAGGGCCGCAACCTGGCCCGTGACCCGCGCTGCACGCTGAGCGTCGCCGCCCGCGAGTTCGACCTCGTGGTGGAGGGCGAGGCGGCGCTCGTGACCGACCCGGCCGTGGTTGCCACGATGGCCGCCCGCTGGGCCGCCGGAGGCTGGCCGGCCAGGCCGGACGAGACCGGCCTGGCCCTGACGGCCGAGTTCAGCGCGCCCTCGGCCGGAGGCCCGCCCTGGCACGTCTACCGGATCATCGCCCGCGACGCCACCGCGGTGGAAACGGTCGCTCCGGGCGGTGCGACGAGATGGCGCTTCTAGGCGGCTCTGGCGGACGTCGGCCCTAACCGGCCCGCGTCCCCGCCTGGGCCAGGCGCCGCAGCGCCAGCTCGGCGTAGAGGGCGGCCCCGTCGGCCAGCACGCCGTCGTCGAAGTAGGCCCGTCCCGAGTGGTTGGCCGCCGCTGTCTCCGTCTCGGCTTCGGGCGCGCTGGCGCCGAGCAGGATGAACGCCCCGGGCACCTGGCGCAGCACGTAGGAGAAGTCTTCGCCGCCGGCCAGCGGCGCCTCCAGGGTGAGCGACCGGCCGGCCCGAACAGGCCGGCCGCGACGCCGACCGCGAACGCAGCCTCCCCTGGGTCGTTGACGGTGACCGGGTAGCCGTCGACGTAGCGCGCTTCCGCCGCCAGCCCGTAGGCCTCGGCGGTCTTGTGCACCAGGCGGACGGTCTCCGCCCGGAGGCGGTCGCGGGACCGGACGCTGAACGAGCGGCAGGTCGCGTCGAAGCGGGCCTCGTCCGGGATCACGTTGTTGACCGTGCCCGCGTGGAAGCTCCCGACCGTGATCACGACCGGGTCGAACACGTCGAACCGGCGGGTCACCAGCACCTGCAGGGCGGTCACCATCTCGCACGCGGCCGGGATCGGGTCGGCCGCGGCGTGCGGGGCCGAGGCGTGCCCGCCGCGGCCGCGGACGGTGACGTAGAGCTGGTCCGAGGAGGCCATCGCGGGCCCGGGACGGGCGCCGAAGACCCGGTGGCCGAGCAGGTTCGAGAACACGTGCAGCGCGTAGGCGGCGGCCGGCGGCTCGCCCGCGGCGCCGAGCACACCCTCGTCGATCATGACCCGGGCGCCGCCGGCCCCGCTCTCCTCGGCCGGCTGGAACATGAAGATCACGCTGCCGGCCAGGTCGGCCTGCCGGGCCGACAGCAGCCGGGCGGCGCCGGTCAGCATCGCCGTGTGCAGGTCGTGCCCGCAGGCGTGCATGACCCCGTCGGTCCGGGACGCGAACGGCAGCCCGGTCGCCTCGGTCACCGGCAGCGCGTCCATGTCGCCTCGCAGCAGCACCACCGGCCCCGGCCGGGCGCCCCGCAGCACCGCTGTGACCGAGGTGAGCCGCTCGCCCCGGGTGATCTCGAGTGGCAGCCCGGCCAGCGCCGCCAGCACCTTCGCCTGCGTCCGGGGCAGCTCGTAGCCGATCTCGGGCTCCTCGTGCAGCGCGTGCCGCAGCTCGGTGAGCTGGCCCGACAGCGCCGCCGCTTCCTCCACCAGTGACATGTGACCTCTTTCGACAGGCGCCCGGGACGTTACCCGGGGCCGGGGGGACCGGACAGCGCGCGCACGATCCGGGCGACGTGCCCGGCTGGGTCGCCCAGGTTGTCCACCACCAGGCGGCTGGACAGGTCCGGCGGCCATGGTTCGTAAAGCCGCCGCCGCACCTGCTCCCAGGTGGGGACGCCGTGGCCGGGCATCTCCGGGTCGCGCCCCTCGACCCGGCGGCGGTGCTCGGCCGCGTCGCTGCAGTGCACCTCCACGAACCGCAGCCGCGCCCCGGTCCTGACGGCCACGTCGACCCACCCGGCCCGGGCCGGGGCGACCCCGTTGACCGCGTCCGCCACCACGTCCCGGCCGGCGTTGAGCTGGTCGGCGGCGACCCGCTCGGCCACCACGTAGCCGACGGGGTTGCCGTGAAACGAGGCGAGGGTGGTGACGATGGCCGCCTCGATGGTGTCGATGCGCAGGTAGGTCGCGCCGAGCGCGTCCGCCGTGCCGCGCGCGAGGACCGACTTGCCCGAACCGGGAAGGCCGGCGAAGACCACCAGCAGCGCCATGTTTGCCAGCCTAGGCAGCCGGGAGCCCGCGGGCTACCGCTGCCTCCGGTTGACGGGCGTCGATTGGCGCGGATACCGTCGCCAGTGCGTGACGGCGCGGGGAAGCTGGTGGAAGTCCAGCACGGTCGCGCCACTGTGAGCCGGCCGCGGGAGCGGCGGGCGGAGTCAGGTACCGACGCCGTCACCCGCCTCGTGCCTCAGATTGGGGCCCGGTCAAGTAGGGACGCAGGATCCCGAAGGAGGCTCACCGCATCGTGATCGTGTTGCTGTCCACCTCGGACACCGACCTCTTGTCGGCCCGCGCCAGTGGCGTCGGCTACCGGCTCGGCAATCCCGCCCGGCTGCCCGCCGCTGACGTCCCCGCGCTGCTCGACGGCGCGAGCGTCGTCGTCGTGCGCATCCTCGGCGGGCGGCGGATGTGGGAGGAGGGCCTGGACGCGGTGCTGGCCTCCGGTGTGCCCGCCGTGGTGCTGGGCGGCGAGCAGGCTCCCGACGCCGAGCTCATGGAGCTCTCGACGGTCGCCACCGGAACGGTCGCGGAGGCGCACGCCTACCTGGCCCACGGCGGCCCGGAGAACCTGCGGCAGCTCGCCCGGTTCCTGTCCGACGCCGTCACGCTGACCGGCGAGGGCTTCGACCCGCCGGCCGCGATGCCCTCCTGGGGACTGCTCGCCCGCCCTGCCGGGTCACCCTCGCCGGAGGCGGGGCCGCGCCCGGTCGTCGGGATCTTGTATTACCGGGCCCACCATGTCGCGGGTAACACCGGCTTCGTGCACGCGCTGGCCGACGCGGTGACGGCGGCCGGCGGCGAGCCGCTGCCGGTGTACTGCTCGTCGCTGCGCACCGCCGAGCCGGAGCTGATCGTCGCGCTGCGGGCCGCCGACGCGATCGTGGTGACCGTGCTGGCGTCCGGCGGCCTGGTCCCGGCGGCGGCCGGGGCTGGCGGCAGCGACGAGGAGTGGGACATTGGCGCCCTGGCCCGCCTGGATGTGCCGGTCCTGCAGGGCTTGTGCCTGACCTCGGCCCGGGCGCAGTGGGCGGACTCCGCTGAGGGACTCACCCCCCTGGACGCCGCCACCCAGATCGCCATCCCGGAGTTCGACGGCCGTCTCATCACCGTCCCGTTCTCCTTCAAGGAGACCGGGCCGGACGGCCTCACCAGCTACGTGCCCGACCCGGAGCGGACCGCCCGGGTGGCGGGCATCGCGGTGAAGCACGCACTGCTGCGGCACGTGCCGCCGGCCGGCCGCCGGGTGGCGCTGATGCTGTCGGCCTACCCGACCAAGCACGCCCGCATCGGCAACGCCGTCGGCCTCGACACCCCTGCCTCGGTCATCGCCCTGCTGGCGGCGATGCGGGAGGCCGGCTACGACATCGGCGGTGACACCCTTCCTGGGGTGGCCGGGCGGGATGGCGACGCGCTCATCCACGCGATCATCGCCGCGGGCGGTCAGGACGAAGACTGGCTGACCCAGGAGCAGGTAGAGGGCGCCCAGGTGCGGATCGCCGCCGCGGACTACCGGGCCTGGTTCGCCACCCTGGACGAGAAGCTGCGGCGCGCGGTCACCGCGCACTGGGGCGAGCCGCCGGGTGAGCTGTTCACCGACCGCAGCCGCGACCCGGACGGCGAGATCGTGCTGGCCGCCCTGCGCGCGGGCAACGTCGTGGTGCTGGTGCAGCCGCCGCGCGGCTTCGGGGCCAACCCGGTCGCCATCTACCACGACCCCGACCTGCCGCCCAGCCATCACTACCTGGCTGCCTACCACTGGCTGCGGGAGGACTTCGGCGCGCACGCGGTCGTGCATGTCGGCAAGCACGGCAACCTGGAGTGGCTGCCGGGCAAGACTGCCGGGATGTCGGCCGCCTGCGGCGCCGACGCGGCGATCGGCGACGTTCCGCTGATCTACCCGTTCCTGATCAACGACCCCGGCGAGGGCACCCAGGCCAAGCGCCGGGTCCACGCCACCCTGATCGGTCACCTGGTGCCGCCCATGGCCCGCGCGGAAAGCTACGGCGACATCGCCCGGCTGGAACAGCTGATGGACGAGCACGCGCAGATCGCGGCGCTCGACCCGGCTAAGCTGCCCGCGATCCGGGCCCAGATCTGGACGCTGATCCAGGCGGCCAAGCTCGATCATGACCTGGGCCTGGACGGGCGGCCCCACGACGCCGAGTTCGACGACTTCCTGCTGCATGTCGACGGCTGGCTCTGCCAGATCAAGGATGCCCAGATCCGTGACGGGCTGCACGTTCTGGGGGCCGCGCCGGAGGGCGCCGCCCGGGTCAACCTGGTCCTCGCCATCTTGCGCGCCCGGCAGATGTGGGGCGGCCAGGCGCAAGCCCTGCCGGGCCTGCGCGAGGCTCTCGGCCACGCCGAGGACTCCGACAACCGCGAGGCGGCCGACGCGGTCGAAGCCCGGGCCCGGGAGCTGGTCGAGGCGATGGAAGCGGCCGGCTGGGCGGCCGCCGCCGTCCCTGGCATCGTCGAGGACGCGCTCAGCCCGGACACAGCCCGTCCGGACACAGCCCGCCCGGACACAGCCCGCCCGGGTGGCGCTGCCACGGGGGCCGCTGGCCTGGACGCGACGGGCCGCGCGGTAGTGGCCGGCGTGCTCCGCTTCGCCGCGACCGAGGTCGTGCCCCGGCTCGCCGCGACGACGGACGAGATCACCCGCACGCTGCACGCGCTCGACGGCGGGTTCGTGCCGGCCGGCCCAAGCGGCTCGCCGCTGCGCGGCCTGGTCAACGTGCTGCCGACCGGCCGCAACTTCTACTCGGTGGACCCCCGGGCGGTGCCGTCCCGGCTGGCCTGGGAGACGGGCCAGGCGATGGCCGACTCGCTGCTGGCCCGCTACCAGGCCGACACCGGCGGTTACCCGGACTCGGTGGGCCTGTCGGTGTGGGGCACGGCCGCCATGCGGACCTCCGGCGACGACGTGTCGGAGGTGCTGGCGCTGCTCGGCGTGCGCCCGTCCTGGGACGAGGCTTCGCGGCGGGTCAGCGGGCTCGACCCGGTGCCGCTGGATGAGCTCGGGCGGCCGCGGATCGACGTCACCGTCCGCATCAGCGGCTTCTTCCGTGACGCGTTCCCGCACGTGGTCACCATGCTCGACGATGCCGTGCGGCTGGTGGCGGGGCTCGACGAGCCCGACGAGCAGAACTACGTCCGCGCCCACGCGCGGGCCGACCTGGCCCGGCACGGCGACGAGCGGCGGGCGACCACCCGGATCTTCGGCTCCAAGCCGGGCGCCTACGGGGCCGGGCTGCTGCCGCTGATCGACGCGCGGAACTGGCGCGACGACGCCGACCTGGCCGAGGTCTACGCGGCCTGGGGCGGCTTCGCCTACGGGCGCGACCTCGACGGCCGCGAGGCCCGGGCGGACATGGAGACGTCGTATGCGCGGATCGCGGTCGCCGCGCACAACACCGACACGCTCGAACACGACATCGCCGACTCCGACGACTACTTCCAGTACCACGGCGGCATGATCGCGACCGTCCGGGCGCTGACCGGGCGCGCGCCCCGGGCCTATATCGGCGACTCCACCCGGCCGGACACGGTCCGCACCCGGTCGCTGTCCGAGGAGACCGCGCGGGTGTTCCGGGCCCGGGTGGTCAACCCGCGCTGGACCGAGGCGATGAAGCGGCACGGCTACAAGGGCGCGTTCGAGCTCGCCGCCACGGTGGACTACCTGTTTGGCTACGACGCCACCGCGGGCGTGGTCGAGGACTGGATGTACGACAAGCTCACCCAGGCCTACGTGCTCGACGAGGGGATGCGGGAGTTCTTCGGCCAGTCCAATCCGTGGGCGCTGCACGGCATCGCCGAGCGGCTGCTGGAGGCGGCCGAGCGCAAGCTGTGGAACAACCCGGACCCGGAGACGCTGGCGGCGCTGCGCCAGGCCTACCTCGACACCGAAGGTGACCTGGAAGACCGTTAAGAGATCGTGACAGCCGACCAGGACGTGAACGACGTACCCGGGGGCCTCACCGCCCTCGGGCCGTTTTTCGCCGTCGGCACCCATCCGTCCGGCCAGCGCCCAGCCTCGCCGTGGCGTCCGCTCGGCGAGCTCCCCCGCCCCGGGCCGGCGCTGGCGACCCGCATCGACGGGGCGCGGGCGGCGCTGGCGGCGCGGGAGAACCGGCCCGTCGCCTCGATCGAGCCGCGGGTGGCCGCCTCGGTGGTGCACCTGGGCCTGGCCGCCCGGCTGACGTCCCCCGCGCTCGGCGCCGCGGCGCTCGGCCGTCCGCTCGACATGCGCCTGGGCGGCCTGTGGTGGCAGGACACGGAGGGCAGCCTGCTGCCGCTGTCGGTCCCGGCTCCTCCGGCCGGAGACCAGACGGCCGGAGACTGGGACCGCCGGCTGCTCGACGAGCTGCTGGTGCCCCTGGGCCGCGCGGTCGGCGAGCTGGTGCCGCTGTCACCGCGCGTGCTGTGGGGCAACGTTGCCTCCGCCACCAACGCCGCCGCCCAGACGGTCGCCCGGCAGCGGCCGGACCTAGCCGGCGCCGCCTGGGATGCGGCGCGGCGGCTGTTCGCCCTCCCCCAGCTGCGCACCGAGCGCGACCCGCCCGGCCCGGCCTTCCGCCGGTCGAGCTGCTGCCTGTTCTACCGGCTGGAGCCGGAGGGACCGCCGGCCGTCTGCGGCGACTGCGTGCTGAGGGACCGGCCCGCGCGAGGCTGACCCGCCGTCGCCCGCGACCCGGGGTCTCAGCCCGAACGGGGGCAGCCGCCTCCGTTCGGGGATGAGCGGAGACCTACGCCCGCGCCAGGGCGATCGCTGCGCAGGTGACCGCCGCTGCCGCGGTCACGGCCCGGCTGAGCCGGACCGCCCGGTCGATGTCAGCGGTGCCGGGCGTGCGCCCGAGGGCGCCGAGCACCGGCCGGTCCTCGCTGTGCGAGCCGTAGTCGTTACGGCCGCCCAGGCGCACCCCGAGTGCACCCGCGAAGGCGGCCTCGGCCATGCCCGCGTTCGGGCTGGGGTGCCGCTGCCCGTCGGCCAGCACGGTGACGACGGCGCCGCGCCGGGTCCCGCCCGCCGACTCGGCCACCACCGCGGTGAGCGCAGCGGTGAGCCGGGCGGGGAGGTAGCTGGCGATGTCGTCGGCCCGCGCGGCCGCCCAGCCGAAGTTCTCGTACCGGGGGCTGTGATGGCCCACCATCGCGTCGAGGGTGTTGACGGCGCGGTAGCCGAGCAGCCCGGGCAGCCCCGCCAGCGCCCCCCACAGCAGCGGGGCGACGACGGCGTCGGAGGTGTTCTCGGCCAGCGACTCGATCGTGGCCCGGGCGATCTCGGCCTCGTCGAGGGTGTCGGTCTGGCGGCCGACCAGGTGGGTGAGCTGCTCGCGGGCGGCCGGCAGGTCGCCCTTGCGGAGGTACCCGGCGACCGCCTCGGCCTCGGCCGTCAGCGACCGCGAGCCGAGCACCGTCCAGGTGCCGAGGGCGGTGACGGCGGCCAGCCGGCCGGTCCGCAGGCCGCGCGGCAGGAGGCCGAGCGCGGTCGCGGCAGTGACCAGGACGGTGGTGTAGCGCACGCCCGCGGCCCGGTCGTCGCGCCACATCCGGCCCTCGAGCCGGGCGGCCGCGGCGCCGAACAAGGCGACCGGGTGTCCACGCCGCGGGTCGCCCGCGACCTGGTCGGCGAGCACCCCGGCGAGCAGGCCGGCGGCGGTGGCGACGGCGCGCCGCCGGCGGGCGGCACCAGGCCGGCGGGCGGAGGCTGGCCGGCTGCGGTCTGAGGCGGGCATGCGGTTAAGACTAGGCCCCGTCGGTCGCCGGCAGCGCCACTGCCGGTTCGTTAGGCGGGATGGTGTGCGTGATCGGCGCCGCGGGCGGGCGCGCCGCCCATCATCCGCAGCATCGGCCATCCGCCGGTGCGGGTGAACCGGATCACCAGGACCGCCGCCCCGAGCAGGGCGGCGATGTTCAGCCAGGTGGTGTAGTCCCACGCGACGCCCTGGTCCGGGATTCTGGCGGTGTCCCGGCCGGGGACCAGCCCGAGGCCGCCGAAGACGAGCTCGACCACGTAGGAGGCGGCCACCA
Source organism: uncultured Actinomycetota bacterium (assembly GCA_963795335.1). Taxonomy (GTDB): domain Bacteria; phylum Actinomycetota; class Actinomycetes; order Streptosporangiales; family Streptosporangiaceae; genus Trebonia. The sequence goes on along the minus strand of CAWCHI010000014.1, from coordinate 97,554 downwards.
TGGCGGTGAAGAAGGTGGCCAGCAGGAACGCCGCCATCCGGAGGCCGTAGTACTTGCGGTAGATGTTCAGGATCGGCGCGATAATCAGGTCAGCGAAGATGAACGCGGTCACCCCGCCGAAGCTGATCCCGCCTTTCCACAGCACCACCGCCAGCGGTACGTTGCCGATCGAGCAGACGAACGAGATGATCGCGACCACTGGTCCGATCAGCGGTCCCCACAGCCGGGCCGCCAGCGGATGGCCGGCGAAGAAGAACGATTGCCAGAAGCTGTCCGGTACCCAGGCCGCGATCGCGCCCGCCACCAGCAGCCCGATGACCAGGTCGCGGATGATCGCAGCCCACTCCATCACGAACACGTGGCTGACCGCGGTGAAGCCGCCCGGGGACAGCAGGCGCCGCGCGAACGAGCCGTCACCGCCGACGGACATGTCCATCGCCGCATGCCCTTCCATCGAGCCCGCGAGGCCGCGGTTCGCCTGCTCGCGGGCGCCGTCGAGCAGCCGCGAGCGCAGGAACAGACGGAACAGCAGCGCCAGGATGACGATCATGAGCGGGCCGCCGGTGAACTCGGCCAGGGTGAACTGCCAGCCCATCAGCAGCGCGAGGATCACCCCGAGCTCGATCACCAGGTTGGTCGAGGCGATCTCGAACGCCATCGCGGCGGTGAAATCAGCCCCGGTGCGGAACAGGGCCCGCGCCAGCGCGACCGCCGCGTAGGAGCACGAGGAGGAGGCGGCGCCGAGCCCGGCCGCCGTCAGCAGGGTCCGGGGCCGGCTGTCGCCCAGCAGCCGCACTACCACCGGCCGGCGCACGACCGCCTGGATGACCGCTGACAGCGCGAATCCGAGGATCAGCGCCCAGGTGATCTGCCAGGTCATCGACCAGGTGATGGACAGGGCATGCAGGACCGGCATCGGCTCGCGGTCAGGACAGCGACTCGTCGAGGTCGCCGAGCGTGCGGATGAGCTCGGCGTTGGCGGTGTAGTCGACCGGGCAGGCGATCACCGAGACGGTGTCGTCGGCCAGCGCCGCCGCCAGGGTGGGCAGCAGCTGGTCAGCGGAGCTGATGCGGTAGCCGCGGGCTCCGAAGCTCTCGGCGTAGGCGATGAAGTCGGGGTTGGTGAAGCGGGTGTCCACGTTGTGGCCGATCTCCATGTCCATCTTCCAGCTGATCAGCCCGTACGCGTCGTCGACCCAGATGAGGATGACGAACGGCAGCCGCATCCGCAGCGCGGTCTCGATCTCCTGCGAGTTCATCAGGAACGCGCCGTCGCCGGTGGCCACCAGCACCTTCGCCTCCGGCCGGGCGATCTTGGCGCCGATCGCGCCGGGCACCGTCCACGCCATGGTGGACAGCCCGTTGGAGATCAGGCAGGTGTTGGGCGCGTAGGTCGGGTACAGCCGGGCCATCCACATCTTCAGCGCGCCCGTGTCCACCAGCACGATGTCCTCGCGCCCGAGGGCGGCCCGGGTGTCGGCCACGATGCGGGCCGGGTGCAGCGGGAAGCGGTCGTCGCCCTGGCCCCGTTCGAGCTCGGAGGACAGCAGCCCCCTGATCAGCTCGCCGCCGGCCGACGGCGCCTTGCGCCACACCGCCGCCGCGAGCGCGTCGAGGCTGTGGCTGATGTCGGCCGTGAGCCCGACCGAGACGTCGTAGTGATTGTCGACCTCGGCCGGGAACCGGTGCACGTGGATGATCTTGGTGGTGCCGTCCGGGTTGATCCTGACCGGGTTGAACTCCTGCAGCTCGTAGCCGACGGCGATGATCACGTCGGCCTGGTCGAAGCCGAAGTTCACGTAGTCGTGGCGCATGAAGCCGACCGTGCCGAGCGCGAGCGGGTGGTCGTCGGGGAACACCCCCTTGCCGTGGAAGGTGGTGGCGACCGGGATGTTGAGCGCCTGCGCGAAGCGGATCAGCGCCTCGCTGGCGCCCGCCCGGGCGGCGCCGTGCCCCGCCAGCACGACCGGGTTGCTCGCCTCCCGCAGGATCTGCGCGGCCCGGGACACCTGCTCGGCCGACGGGTCGTCGGCCCGGGGCACGTTGACCCGCAGCGGCCTGAGCCCGGGCGGAGCGACGGCTTCCTCCACGTCTTCGGGCACGGCCAGGTAGACCGCACCCGGCCGCTCGGTCTGGGCCAGCTTGAACGCCTTGCGGATCATCTCCGGCGCCGCCCCCGGGGTCGCCATCAGCGCCGACCACTTGGTGGCGGGGGTGAACATCGGCACCAGGTCGACCCCCTGGTGCGACTCCTTGAAGCTGCGCTGCATGCCGACCTGGGCCGACAGCGCGATCAGCGGGGTCGAGTTGGTGGTCGCGTCGGCCGTGCCGAGGAGCAGGTTGATCGCTCCCGGCCCGAGGGTGGCGGAGCACACCCCGGCCCGGCCGGTCAGCCGGCCGTAGACCTCGGCCATGAACGAGGCGCCCTGCTCGTGTCGGGTAAGCACGTAATCGATGGAGGACTTGGACAGCGCCTCCATCAGCCGGATGTTCTCCTCGCCGGGAATCCCGAAGACGTGGGTGACGCCCTCGTTCTCCAGGCACTCGACGATCAGCTCGGCGGTGGAACGCGACTGCTCAGCCATGGAACAAGCGTATCGGCGGGCGCTGCCCGCTCCACCGCCAGCTCTGCCGCCAGCTCTCCCGCCAGTGGGCAAGGCGGCCGCCGGCGATTGTGCGCGCGGGGGGCCCGGGGCAGGATGGAGGGCATGACCGCAGCCGAAGACGCCGTCGCCAGGCAGATCAGCGAGCTCGAGAACCGCCGCTACCAGGCGCTCACAGAGGCCGACGTGGCCACCCTGGAGGAGTTGCTGTCCCCGGACCTGGTCTACACGCATTCCGACGCCTCATCCGACACCAGGCAGAGCTACCTGGACAAGGTGGCCACCAAGGCGCTCGTTTACGGTGTCATCGAGCACCCGGTGAGCAGCATCGTGGTGCGCGGCGACAGCGCCCTGGTATTCCACGACATGCGCGGTGAGGTTCACGTCGGCGGGGCGACCCGGGCGCTGAACAGCCGGTCGCTGGCGGTGTGGGCCCGGGAGGACGGCGCCTGGCGGCTGCTGGCGTACCAGCCGACCCGGATCCCGGGCTGACGGCCCCCAGGCCGGCCAGCTCCCCAGGCCGGCCAGCTACAGCAGGCCGGCGATCTCGGTGATCGAGTCGCCGGTCACATCCCAGCCCCCGCCCGGGGCAGGCGGGTTGGCGTCCGGGCCGAACTCCAGCGGCCGGTGGACATAGGCCGTCGCCAGGCCGGCCGCGCGGGCGGCGGCGAGGTCGCCCTCGTGCGCCGCCGCCAGCATCACCTCGCCCGGCGCGAGCCCGAGCAGCGCCGCCGGGCGCAGGTACGCCTCGGGCGCCGGCTTGAACGCCCGCGATACATCGGAGCCGAGGATGAGGTCCCACGGCAGCCCGGCCGCCTTGGCCATGTCGACCAGCAGTGAGGTGTTCCCGTTGGACAGCGGCCCGATGATGTAGCCCCGCTTCAGCGCGGTCAGGCCGTGGGCGCTGTCCGGCCACGGCGGCAGGAAGTGCCAGGCCCGGGTGAGGTCGTCGAGGTCGCCCGGGCGGAAGCCTGCCGGGTCGAGCCCGAGCCCGCGCAGCACCTGCTCGAGGTTCTCCCGGTGCAGCACGTCGAGGGTCGCGAAAGGCCGCTCGCCCCGGCGCACGCGTTCCATCGCGGGCTGGTACTGGCGCCGCCAGGAGTCCGCGAACGCCCCCGGGTCGAGGTCGAGGCGCAGCTCGGCCGCGAACGAGCTGACCGCCGCGGCGATGCCGGACCGCCAGTCGACCACGGTACCGAACACGTCGAAGAGCACGGCCCGGACGGGCTGGCCGGTGGAGGGCGAACGGTACGTCACCGGGACAGCATCTCATCCGGCCCGGTACCGCCGCCAGGCTCGGCCGCGCCGGACCTGCCGCGCGACGTCACGCGGGCGGCGCGACCGGAGCGGTCTGGCCGGAACGGCGCAGCGCGTCGGCCACGAAGCCGCTCGCCTTGAGCTCCTCGACCAGCTCGCGCAGGAACTGCACGGTCTCGCCGCCTGCCCGCCGGCGGTGCCGACCGCCTGCCTGATCTCCATGAAGCGCCCGGGGATGAGCCGGTACTCCGGGTGGGCCGCCGTGAACGCGGTGAGCGGCTCGCGGATCCCGGCGGCGACGTCGAGGTTCCCGCGGACGAACTCGCCGGTGCCCTCACCGCCGCGCACCACGGTGGCGTGCCGCAGGCTCCGGGTCAGGAACAGGTCGTAGGCCGAGCCCTCCTTCACCCCGATGCGCACGCCCGGGCGGTCGACTTCGTCCACGGCGGACAGCGGAGAGCCGACCGGGACCGCGTACACGCCCTCGATCAGCACGTAGGGGGCGGTGAAGTCGATGTCCGCGGCCCGGGCGGGCTCGATCGCCAGGAAGGCGAGGCCGGCCCGCCGCGTCGCCGCCGCCTCGAACGACTCGCGCGCGGCGCCGAAGCACAGCAGCTCGACCGGCACGCCCAGCCGGGCGGCGGCCTCCCGGGCGAGGTCGACGGTGACGCCCGCGGGCGCGTCCGGGGTGCCCTGGGCGAGGACCGGGTTGCCGAGGTTGATGGCGGCCCGGAGCACGCCCTCGGGCGCGAGGTCGGCGACGATGGCGGGGGTGGCAGTCAGCATGGGGCCACGATAACGGCCCGCCGGGGACCGGGCGGGGGACTAGGGCACGGCTAGCCGGCCTGCGGCGGCTTCCAGCCCGGGTCCCGCCCGGACATCCCCAGCACCTGGTCCAGGACCGGGGCGCCGGGCGCCACGCTCACCGGACCCGCGAACCCGTCGTACTGGCGGAACAGGTCGGCGCTGGCCGCCACCGCCTTGAGCGCCGCCGCGGCGGCCCGGTCGCTGACCTGGTAGCGCTGCCCGGTGGCGACGGCCAGGTCCCAGCCGTGCAGCACCATCTCGGCCAGGTTGAGCGCGGCCACATCGGCCGCCGGGGTGGGGGACCCCATCACGTCGAGCGAGCCCTCCCACACGGCCGGGTCGGACCAGGCGGCCAGCGCCCGGTCGAGCTGCCGGCGGTAGCCGTCGGCGAAGCCGGCTTCGCCCGCGAAGTCGCGCTCGGTGACGTCGGGGCCGACCGAGCTGCCCCCGGCCCGCGCCTCGAGCGAGTACGAGGTCCACACGATGAGGTGATTGAGCAGGGTCTTCACGTCCCAGTCGGCGTCCGGGGTGGGCCGCGTGAACTGGCTGGCGTCGACGTTCGCCACGGTGCGGGCCGCCGCGTCGGCCGCGTCGGTCATCTCGTCATGGAGGTTCATAACCAGTCACACTAACCGGGGGAGGCGCTCGACTGGGCCGGGCTCGCGGTTGACCTCGGCTACGCCGGCCAGGCCCACCTGACCCGTGATTTCACCGCCCCCCTGGGCGTCTCCCCGGCCCGGTACACCGCCCGCTGACGGGCTCAGCCTGCCGGCGCCTCAGCGGGCGGCACGAGGGCGGCCCGGATCCGGGCCGCGTACTCCTCGGCCTGCTCGGCGCTGTCGTACGGGTGCCGCGGTCCCAGCCAGAACCGCAGCCCGTCCTTGACGTTCCGCGGGATGACGTGCAGGTGCAGGTGCGGCACGGACTGGCTGATCACGTTGTTGACCAGGATCATGCTGCCGGCCGCGCCGAGACCGTCCTCCACCGCCCGCTCGAGCCGCTGCGCGGTGGTGAGGAACTCGGCCGCGAGCGCGGCCGGCAGGTCGGACAGCAGCCGCAGGTGCGCCTTGGGGACCAGCAGGGTGTGACCGCGGAAGAGCGGCCGGATGTCGAGGAACGCCAGCAGGTGCTCGGTCTCGGTGATCACCGACGCGGGCGCCCGGTGAGCGCTGACGGCGCAGAACGCGCAGGTGGCGGCGGGATCAGGGTCCGGCGGGGAGCCAGTCATGCCCCGCAGTGTATTGGGGCGCGGGTACGGGCCCCGCGGGCAGCGCGGTGTAGAGGCAGCGGCAGCGCGCTCCCGGCGGGGGAATCCGTCAGCTGCCCGATGTCTCCGGCCCCCCGGGGGCCCCACCATGGGACATCCCGGGCCATTTCTCAGGCGGCGGATGCGGCACGCCCCTCGGTCACGCGGGCTAGGCCCCGTTACCTCGCAAGGGAGCAGACTGTGCTTGATCACGCCCGCCAGGGCGCCGCCGCCGAGCCGCCGCAGGCCGCGTTCGCCGCCTGCCTGCGCCTGTTCCTGGGTTACCCGCTGGCGGTGCGGCGGCACTACGCCGAGCACCGCTACGGCTCGATGGTGCTGCTGCACGCCGGCCCGGGCCGGGCCCGCTTCTACGTCCTCATCATGGAGCGGGACGAGCTGTTCGTGCTCCGGCACTGGGACCGCCGCGACGGGCACCGGGTCGAGATCGGGCCGGGCGCACCGGTCCCGGCTGACGTCGGCCGGCTCATCGAGGCCAGTGTCCCGGTTCCGCGCGACGGCACGCTGCTCGGCTGGGTGGCCGGGCGCCAGGTGCAGGCGGTGGCGGCGGCCTACGGGCGGCTGGCCGAGCCGTGGGACGACGCCGTCGCGGTCCCCGGTGTCCTGGTGATGCCACGTTCCGGCAGCCAGCCCGCCGGGTGGCCGCCGCTGACGGCGAGCCCGCTCGGTGACCGTCGGCTGTGGGACTGCGTCGCGCGGGGCCAGCTGATCGATCTCGGCCCGCTGGTCGCCCGCCAGGCCCGGCGCGTGTACTGGGTGCCGGGGGCGGGTGACCGCAGCGGGCGCCCGACCGGCTCGTGCGTCGTAGTCACCGAGCGGATCAGCGGCGACGGCTACTGGCTGCCGGCGGCGTCTACGCCGACCACTGGACGCTGCGCGGGGGTTCCCCGCTCCTGCTCGCGCGCGAGCTGCTGTCCCGGCCTGGGGCGGCCGACCTGGCCGGCGGCCGTGGCGCCGGGCACTTGCTCGGCGTCTAGCGCCGAATCTGGCTCACTTGCTACGGTTCCCGTGCAACCTTACCGAGGGGGAAACGCCATGGCCGGGATGGTCTTCTTCACCGACAATTACGCGGACCGCAGTAGTGACGACGGATACCAGTTCGAGTTCTTCTGCCGCCGTTGCGGCAACGGCTACTCCTCGCCGTTCCAGCACTCGGTCACCGGGTTCGGCGGCCGGCTGCTCCGCCTCGGCGGGGACGTCATCGGCGGCCAGGTCGGCAGCCAGGCCTCACGCCTCGGCTGGGATGCGGAGTTCATGCGCGACACCGTGCGCGGCTCCACCCGCGACAAGGCCCTCGCCAAGGCCGTCGAGCAGATGAAGCCCTACTTCAAGCAGTGCCTCAACTGCGGTCAGTGGGTCTGCGACCAGGTCTGCTGGAACACCGGGCGCGGCCTGTGCGTCACTTGCGCGCCCAAGCTCGACCAGGCCGTGGCCCAGATGCAGGCGGCGGCTCAGGTCCAGCAGCTGAACACCAAGATCCAGGCCCAGGACTGGACCAAGGACGTCAACTACCGTGACCAGGTCACCGGCATGTGCCCGTCGTGCGGCCACGAGAGCGGCGGCGGTAAGTTCTGCCAGGACTGCGGGCACCCGCTGGCGGCCGCGCCGGCGGCGAGGAAGTTCTGCGGGAACTGCGGAACGGAGCTGAGCGGGGCGAAGTTCTGCAGCGAGTGCGGCACCCCGGCCGGCTGACGGTGAGCTCCGCGTGGTACCGGCTGCTGGCCGCGGGCGGGACCGAGCTGGAAGCGGGCGACGGCGACGTGACGCTGGCCGCCGGGGTGCTCGAACTGCAGCCGGCGGCCGGGCCCGCCCTCCGCGTCCCGTCCGCCCGGATCAGCTCGGTGATCGAGCCAGAGCCGTTCACTGTGCTCGTTACCCTGTCCGACGGGACCGCGCTCGAGCTCAGCCGGCTCGGCCGGATGCGCACCCAGCTGCTGGAAGAGCTGCGGGACGCCACGGCCGCGGTCGCCGCGACCGAGTCGGGCGCGGTCGGCGCGGCCGTCCGGTTCACCGCGACGGTGGCGGGATCTGCCGCCGACCTGCACGTGTTCGAGGACGCGATGCTCGTCGTCAGCGGCGGCGCGGCCCACCGGGTCGCCTTCTCGTTCGTGACCGGCGTGCGGGCGCGCGACTACACCGTCACCATCGAGGTCGCCGGCCACGACAGGCTCGTCGTCACCCGGCTTGGCCGGCGGACTAGCGAGTTCGCCGCGCTGCTGACCGAGCGGCTGGGTGAGGCCAGGACCCGCACGTCCGCCTTCCTCGGCTCGCTGCTGCCCGGCCTCGACCCGGTCGCGCTGCGGGCCGCGGCCGGGCTGCTGCGCGACGGGGTCGCGGCGCGGGCTCGCGCGCTGGATACGATCCACCCCGATCTCAGTGCCACCCTGCTGCGGGTGGCGACGCTGCCCGAGCGTCTGGCGGCGGTCTCCGCCCTCACCCGGCGGGCCGATCTGGCGATCGGGTTCAAGCAGGTGACTTCGGTCCGCCGCGCCGCCGTCGGCGTGACCCCGTGGCAGGACCCGGCCGCGGCGCCGCACATCGGTCAGCACGAGACCCCGGGTGGGCGGTTCGGACCGGGCCTCGGTGGCGTCCTCGGGGCTGGCCTGATGTCTGGCCTCGGGCCCGGCGCCGGTCCGGGCGGGTTCGCCGGCCTCGGCGGCTACTGGGCGTTTCGCGCGCTGGGGGCGGGCGGCGGCGGCCAGCCTGCGCTGACCCCGCGGGCCGGCATCAGCCGCGGGCTGCTCACCCCGCAAACCGAGGACCCGGCCGCGCTGACGGTGGCGGACCACGATCCGAGCGTGCTCGCGTTCGCGCTGCTGTCCCCGGCCGGCGGGGGCGACCCGGTCTGCTACATGGTGCTCAACCGGCCCGAAACCGTCAGCTACGCTTACCGGGCGGGCAGGCCGGACCCGGAGGTGCTGGTCAACCAGGCGCTCGACGACGCCGGCTTCAACCCGGCCGGGGTGCACGCGGTAACCGCGGACGACCTGACCGCGGCTCACCGCCGTGACGCGGCCGGCTCCCCGCTGGCGGGCGCCTTCGCCGCGGTGATCGCGCACGACGCGCACTGGGAGGAGCAGGTGGCCCGGCTGCTCGGCTGCTAAGCCCGCCGTCTCATCCGGGAGGCCCGCTAACCGTTAACCCGCGGGCGCCGCGGTTGCGGATGGCTGCGTCGCACGGCTCGGGCGGCGGCCCTGCCGCAGCAGACTGGACCCCAGCAGACTGGACCCCAGCGGGCCTGATCCGCTGGTCGAGCAGGTCGAACAACTTCGGGCCGGCCCTGAGGTCGAGCTTGCGGGCCCAGTGGGCGTTGCTCGCCAGCATCTTGTCGAGGTCCCGCACGCCGAGGGTGCGCGGATGGGTGTGGTGCTGACCGGTCCAGTCGATGTAGCGCTTGCCGGTCGGTGTCAGCCGGAACTTGCCCGAGTTGACCAGGACCGAGTGGAAGAAGACCTCTTCCGGGGCGAGCAGCCGACTGAAAAAGGCGACCGCGTCCGGGTTGTCGCGGGCGTAGTCCCGGACGTAACGGGCCGGACCGGGCCGCAGGGTGCAGAAGAACGACCCCCCGTAGCAGGGGAACTCCGGGCTGAACAGGCTGTGGCTGGCCTTGAGCCCGACCGCCGCGTAGGAGTTGCTGAACCGGAGCCACGGCTGGACCATGTTGGCCAGCATCAGCGGGCGCATGATCCGCACCTTGGCCGCGCTGGGGACGCCGAACCGCACGTGGAGGTAGTCGTAGCGGTTCCTCGCGTCGACCGGGCGGCAGAGCCGGTACCCGGGTGCGCCGGGGTCGGCGCCGTCCGGCATCCGCTCGGGGAAGACCGGGGCGTACTGCAGGAAGCCGTCGGTGTCGGTGGCGGCGGCGAGGTTGGCCTCGATCTCGGCGATCGGGCGCAGCGGGTAGTCCGAGCCGGTCAGGTTCTCCAGCCAGTCGTAGTCGACGCCGTTGTCATCGAGCCAGTCGACCGCGGCGAAGTAGCGGTCAAGGTGGGTGAAGTCACCGTAACCGCCCCGCTCGATCATTACCTGGACGTTCCCCAGGGCCCGCAGGGCAGGCACGTTGAGCGGGGTGCCCGCCTCGTCGTGGCTGATGAGCACCAGCGCGTCCGGGTTGCCCGTGGTGATGACCTTTACCAGGCGCGCCACCTGAGCGGGCCGGTTGTGCGTCTGCAGATGGTAGACGACACGACCGCCCGGACGGCTGGCGTTGGCTGGCATCAGTGCGGTGCACGCTCCTCGGGGTCCCGCCGCTCCGCCGGATCTTCTGTCAAGACCGAAGCGCGACAAAGTGGTCTAGGTCGACCACGCAGGGCAAAAGCTAGCAGTTTGTGGAAAAACGGGTGATGCGTCTGAGGTAACCCGTAGCAAGCCCTAGGCCAGCCCACGGAAACTTACCAGCCGAGATGCCTATCAGTAGTGAGGCGATTGCGTGGGGTAACCAACAGTGTTTTGATCGTCGGTTCTAATGGGAACAGAGTGAACATGGGGGACGGGGGCGTTCCGCGGGCCAGATATCACCCAGATCGGCTGCGAGGCGAATCAGGCGAGGCGCGCGACGAGCAGTCGCGCGCCGGGCACGGACGAGCAGCGGGCGCAGTTCCTGGCCGTCGTCTCGCACGAGATGCGCACGCCGCTGACCTCGATCATCTCCTTCAGTGAGCTGCTGCGGGGTGAGTCGGCCGGGCTCTCGGCCGATGGCCAGCGGTTTCTCGGCATCATCGAGCGGAACGCGGACCGGCTGCTGCGGCTTATCGATGACCTCCTGATGCTCAACCGGCTCGAGGCCGGGGGCCTGCCGCTCGAGGTGACCGAGGTCTCACTGCCCGATCTGGCCGCCGACGCGGTCAAGATCGCCACCCCGGTCGCCGCCAAGTCCCACGTCTCGGTCCACCTCGACGCGACTGACGGGCCGCCCGTCCGGGCCGACCCCCGCCGCCTGGCCCAGGTCCTCGACAACCTGATTGGCAATGCGGTCAAGTTCTCTCATGTCGGCGGGCTCGTCCGGGTCCGGCTGCGGTATCAGCGGGACACCTGGCGGATAGACGTGTCCGACACCGGCATCGGCATCCCGGCCGACGAGGCGGCCCGGCTGTTCGGCCCGTTCGTGCGCGGGTCGAACGCGCGGATCGCGGGCCTGCCCGGCACCGGGCTCGGGCTCGCCATCGTCAAGTCGCTGGTCGAGATGCACGGCGGCCATGTCCGGGTGGAGAGCGTTCAGAACGAGGGGACCACGTTCAGCGTGTTCCTCCCGGTGCCTGCGGCCCAGGTGGCCACGTGACCGACCGGGTCCTGGTCATCGAAGACGACGCCGACATCGCGCTCGGCGTGCAGACCGTGCTCGACCGGAACGGGTTCGAGGTCACCACCGCGGCCGAGGGACGGGAAGGGCTGCGGGTCTTCCACACTAAGCGTCCCGACATCGTTGTCCTGGACATCGGGCTGCCCGAGATGGACGGGTGGACCGTCCTCGAGCGCATCCGCGAGCTCAGCGAGGTCCCGGTGCTCATGCTGACCGCCCGTGGCCAGGAGGCGGATAAGGTACGGGGGCTGCGGGCCGGCGCCGACGACTACCTCACCAAGCCGTTCGGCAACGCCGAGTTCGTCGCCCGGCTGCAGGCCCTGCTCCGGCGGACGGCGGGCAGCGAGCAGCACACGGCCGACGTCTACGACGACGGTCACGTCCGGGTTGACCTGGTCGGCCACGAGGTGACCGTGGACGGCAAGCTGGTCGAGCTCACCGCCACCGAGTTCCGCCTGCTGGCGGTCCTCATCCGGCACCGCGGCCAGGTGCTGAGCCCGGTCAAGCTGCTCGATCTGGTGTGGGCCGACCCCTTCGGCATCGGCCCGGACCGGGTCAAGTACAGCGTGATGCGGCTGCGCCGCAAGCTCGGCACGGCCCCCGGCGCGCCCTCGCCGATCGAGGCGGTCCGCGGCTTCGGGTACCGCTACCGGGCCGACTGAGCGTCCCGGAGACCGGGGCGGCCGCAACCCGACCGCACCGCGACGGCAACCAGATTCCGATCGGCGGTCGGCAGACTGCTGTTATGCAGCCCTCCGCGTACCCGGCTGGCCGGGTCCTCCTCGTCGAAGATGACCCCGAGGCGGCCCTGTTCGCCACCTACGCCCTGGAGAAGGGAGGCTTCGCGGTCACCCACACCCCCAACCCGGCCGCGGCCCTCGCCCTGGTCGCGGCCGAGCCCTGGGACCTCGCCCTGACCGACCTTGACCTGCCGGTCATCTCCGGGGCCGAGCTGATCATGGCGCTTCGCCTGGTCGCGCCGAAGCTGCCGGTCATCATGCTCACCGCGCACCCGCGGGACGAGTTCCCGGAGACAGACGGCGGACCCGACGGGCTGCTGCTCAAACCGGTCTCGGCCAGGCGGCTGCTCGAAGCGGCCGTCGCGCTGACCCGCGGGGCGGCCGGGACGCGGGAACCGTAGCTCCACCGGATGGAGCCGTCCGCTGCCGGTGAACGGCGATTCCGCTGGGAAGGCGCTGTCCGTACAGTGGGGTCATGAGCGAGACCGGCCGGATCTACCCGCTGCGCCGCCCGGCGGTGCAAGCCCCTGTGCTGGAGTCCCCTGCGCTGGAGCCCCCTGCGCTGGAGCCCCCTGCGCTTGAGCCACTATGGCGCGAGATGCTCGGCTGCCGCCTGCGCGCGCTGCGTGGCGGGCGCGGAGAGACCCTGGCCCAGACCGCCGACAGGGCGGGGATTTCGCCCCAGTACCTGTCGGAGATCGAGCGGGGTCGCAAGGAGGCGTCGAGCGAGATGATCGCGGCGCTCGCGGGCGCGCTCGGCACCACCGTCGCCGACCTCATGGCGGGCACGGCGGAAGATCTCCGCCGTGCCACGACCACGATCTTCGCCCGCAGCCGGGGCGCCGTCGCTGGGAGCCGCCTGTCCGGGCTGCCCGGCGGGGGCCTGGAACGCTCCCGGCAGCGCCCGTCCGGCCCGGTCGCCCTCGCAGCCTGACGGCCTGACGGCCTGACGGCCTTAACGGCCGGTCAGGATCTGGTCCACCAGGCCGTAGCTCACCGCCGCCTCGGCGGTGAAGATGCGGTCCCGGTCGGTGTCGGCCCGCAGCGACGTGACCGTCTGGCCGGTGTGCTCCGACAGCACCGACTCCATCTGCGCGCGCAGCCGTACCAGCTCGTCGGCCTGCAGGATCAGGTCGGGGATGGTGCCCTGGCCGCTGACGCCGGGCTGGTGCAGGATGACCCGCGCGTGCGGCAGCATCGCCCGCCGCCCGGGGGCGCCTGGCCGCGAGCAGCACCGCGCCCGCCGCGACGGCCTGGCCGACACAGGTGGTCAGCACCGGGGCCTTGATATAGCGCATGGTGTCGTAGATGGCGAGCATCGACGGGATGTCGCCCCCCTCGCAGTTGATGTAGAGGTTGATCTCCTGGTCGGGGCTCTGCCCCTCGAGGAAGATGAGCTGCGCGGTCAGCGTGTTGGCGACACCGGGATCGATCGCCGAGCCGAGGACGATGATCCGCTCGGTCAGCAGGTGCGAGTAGACGTCCATGATGCGGTCGCCGCGCGGGTGCTCGGCGACGACGTTGGGGATCGTGTAGCTGCTCACTGGTGCAGCCCGAACGGCCGCTTGCGGCCCGGCATGAGCTGGGTGAAGCTCTCCGCGATGGCGTCGACGAACCCGTAGTCGCGCGCCTCCGGCGCGGTGTACCAGTGGTCATGCCGCGAGTCCTCGAAGACGTGTTCCAGCGGCTGGCCGGTGTCGGCGGCGATCAGGCCGAGCACCGTGTCCCTGGTCCGCCGCAGGTCAGCTGCCTGCAGCTCGACCTCGACGGCGGTGCCGCCGATGCCGGCCGAGCCCTGGTGCATGAGGATGCGGGAGTGCGGCAGCGCGAACCGCTTGCCCTTGGTGCCGGCCGACAGCAGGAACTGGCCCGCGCTGCAGGCGATGCCGAGGGCCAGCGTGGCCACGTCACACGGGATGAGCCTCATGACGTCGCGGATCGCAAGCATGGAGGGGACCGAGCCGCCGGGAGAGTTGATCCACAGGGCCACCTCGGTGCCGGGGTCCTCGTCGGCCAGCGTGAGCAGCTGGGCGGCGAGCACGGTGCCGTTGTCGTCGTCGAGGACGCCGTCGAGCACCAGCACCCGCCGCTGCACCAGCGACTGGCGGAGCTGCTCGGTGAATACCGGAATCTTTGCTTCCTGAGCCATGCCCCCAGCCTGCATCGCTGGCCTGGTCCGGGGGAGCGGGCGCTGCCGACAGCAGCGTAACGCTGCTGTCGGCAGCGCCCGCTCGCTCCGCACCACCCTCAGGCGTGGACCGCCTGCTCGACCACCGCGCCCGCCGCGAGCAGTTGTTCCTCGCTGCCGCGGGGACCGACGAGCTGGACGCTGGCCGGGACCGCGCCGGCCTGGCGGCCGCGCACCGGGACCGGCAGCGCCAGGGAGGGGACCCCGGCCGCGTTCACCGGCGAGGTGAGCGCGCGCAGCTTCCACAGCAGGTGGGCCTCTTCCAGCAGCGGCGGGAAGCCGAGCAGGGTGGGCGCGGCGAGCAGGTCGAACTGGCGCCACAGTCCGTCGAGCGTCTCCCGCCAGCCCGCGATGACCGCCTCAGCCGCGCTGAGACGGGCCGCGGTGATGGAGCGGCCCACCTCGAGGCGCTTGGCGACGTCGCTCCCGATGTGCGCCCCGGCCATCGCGACCAGGTCCTTGTTGGCCTGCCAGGCCTGGTAGTCGAGCACCGTGATAGACGCGGCGATGATCTCCGGCAGGCCCGGGAGGAGGACCGGCCGCACCGTGAACTCCGCCGTGCGGAGCGCGTCGTCGATGGCGGCGGTGATCACCGGGTCGGCGTCGATCGCGAGCACGCCGACGGTCCGCGGCGCGGCGGCGGCCACGGTGAAACCCGGCTCCAGGAGGGCCATGCCGGCTGCCACGCCGGCCACGTCGCGGGCCATCGGCCCGACGGTGTCGAGGCCGGCCGCGAGCGGCCGGACCCCCGCCAGGGAGATCCGGCCCCAACTGGTTTTCAGGCCGGTGATGCCGCAGCAGGCGGCCGGGATGCGGACCGAGCCGCCAGTGTCGGTGCCGTACGCGATGTCGGCCTCGCCCGCGGCGACCGCGGTACCCGACCCGCTGGATGAGCCGCCGGGGAGCCGGCGCGGGTCGAGCGGGTTGACCGGGGTGCCGAAAGCGGTGTTAATGCCGCTGATCCCGTAGGCGAGCTCGTGCAGGTTCGTCTTGCCGGCGAAGCGGGCCCGGCCTGCCGCGATGGCCGTCCGCAGGCCGGCGACGCACGCGGCGTCGCGCTCGGCCGGCCGCGCAGTCGCGGCCACCGCGCGCGAGCCCGCGGTGGTCGGCAGCCCGGCCATGTCGATCAGGTCCTTGACCGCGACCCGCGGCCCGGTGCCCGGGGTGGTGTCTTTGACGATCCAGGTCGGCACCCCGTTAGCCTACGCCGGGAAATTTGGCCGCCGGTCAGGCCGGGTTGTGCCAGGCCTGGCCCGCCGGCAGCAGGGACGACGTGTCCGGGCCCCAGGAGCCGCGGGCGTAGGGGATGACCGGGCCGGTGTCGCCGAGCACCGCGTCGACGACCCGCCACGACGCCTCGACCGCGTCCTGCTGGGCGAACAGCCAGCGTTCGCCGTTCAGGGCGGCGCCGATGAGCCGGTCGTAGGCACGCATGTCCGCCCCCGGGTGCTGGATGAACGTGAGGTCCTCCACCTCCGGGGACCAGCCCGCGCCCGGCTTCTTGCCGACCAGGGTGAGCACCGCCTGGGTCTCCGGGTAGATCCGGAACCGGAGCGCGTTGGCGGTCAGCACGTCGCCCAGCCCGAACACGTCGTGCGGCGGCCGCCTGAACTCGAGGAACACCTCGGTCGCGGTGACCGGCAGGCACTTGCCCACCCGGATCACGATCGGCACCCCGGACCAGCGCCAGGTCTCGGCCGCCAGCCGGACGGCCGCGAACGTCTCCGTCTTCGACCCCGGGGCGACCCCGGCCACCGACTGGTACCCCTCGTACTGCCCCTTGATCACGCTGTCTGGCGTGAGCGGGGTCAGCGCGCTGATGAGCTGGGACTTCGACGCGACCCAGGAGCCCAGCCCGGACCCGTCGGGCGGGTCCGCCAGCACCGTCGCGAGCACCTGCAGCATGTGGTTCTGGATGACGTCCTTGATCGCGCCGGTCTTGTCGTAGAAGCTGCCCCGGTCGGCGACGTCGAACGCCTCCGCCATCGTGATCTGGATCGACTCGACGTAGTTCCGGTTGAGCAGCGGCTCGATGATCGAGTTGGCGAACCGGGCGAACATCAGCGACTCGACCGGGTCGAGCCCGAGCCAGTGGTCGACCCGGTAGACCGAGTCCTCCGGGAAGTGCTGGTGGATCGTGTCGTTCAGCGCCTGGGCCGAGGCAAGGTCGTTGCCGAACGGCTTCTCCACCATCACCCGCGACCCGGCGGCCAGGCCGGCGCCGGAAATGCCCTCGGCGATCCGGCCGAACAGGGACGGTGGCACCTCCAGGTAGTACAAGATCCGCTTGGCCTCCCCGAGTTCGGCCTTCACCGCCTCGTAGGTGGCGTGGTCGCCGAGGTCACCGTCCACGTACCGGAGCAAGCCGAGCATCTTGACCGCGGCGGGCGCCGCCGGGTCCATGTTGTTCAGCTTCAGCGACGCGGCGGCGTAGTCCTTGAACTGCGCTAGTCCCCAGCCGCTCTTGGCCACGCCAAGCACAGGCACGTCGAGTACCCCGCGCTCCACCAGGCCTGCCAGCGCGGGAAAGGTCTCCAGCTTCGCCAGGTCCCCGGTCGCACCGAAGATCACCAGCGCATCGACTTGATCGGCACTCATAGTGGCCCATCCTGCCAGCCGCCTCACGGGGCCGGCAGGGGTCGCGTCCCTCCGGCAGGTTAACTTTCGGCGCCGGGCCGGTGCGGCGGCATTTCCGCCCCGTTTCCCGCCGCTGGGCTGGCTTCTCCGGCCGCGCTGCGGAAACCGCGCAGCGTCAGCAGGCTGCCCAAACAGGCGGCCGCCAGCAGCAGGTAGGGCACCAGGTCGGAGGTTGCCTGGGCGAGGGCGCCGCTCCCGGCCGCGGCGACGGACTGCCCGGCCGCCCAGGTGAGGTTGGACAGCGCGAAGGCGATGCCCTGGTTGAGGCCGAGGCCTTCGGCCCCCGAGGCGACCAGGGCGGAGGCGGGGGCGAAGACCGTGCCGTAGAACGGGGTCCCGACGATGAGGACGGCGATGAGCCAGCCGGCCGAGCCGAGCAGCGGGATCACGACCGCGCAGGCCGCGCCGGCCAGCAGCGAGACGGTCAGCGGGCGGGCCGCCCCGAGCCGGTCCGACAGCCGCCCGGCCAGCGGCGACAGCCCGGACTCGACCAGGGCGCCGCACAGGAAGGTGGCCGCGATCACGGTGCCGGTGACGCCGAGCCGCGACAGCCGCAGCGGCGCCAGCACGTCGAGGGTGCCGAAGGCGATCCCGGCCAGCGCCATCAGCCAGCTGCCGGTCATCACCTGCCGGTCGCGCAGCGCGGGCAGCGCCGCCCGGAGCGGCTGCGGGTCCTGCGGCCGCGGCGACGGGACGGTGAACGCGACCGCGATGAGGAAGGCGTCGGCGACCGCCGCGGCGGAGAACGCCGCCCCGGTGCCAACCACGTTGCCGACCGCCCCGACCACCGGGCCGAACAGTGCCCCCACGACCGCGGCCCCGAGGGCCGTGCCGAGCAGCTCACCGCGGCGGCCGGGCGGGGCGGTGGTCGACAGCCAGGACAGCGCCGCCGTCCAGGTGCAGGCTCCGCCGATGCCTTGCACCAGCCGGGCCGCGTCCAGCACCCCGGCCGCGGTGGACCAGCCGAAGACCAGGGTCGAGACGCCCATCAGGACCAGTCCGGTCACGGCCACCGTGCGGTCGCCGAAGCGGGCCACCAGCGCCCCGCTCGGCAGCGAGCCGAGCAGTGTCCCGGCTGGGTAGGCCGCGATCAGTATCCCGGCGCCGGCCTTGGACAGCCCGGCCGCCGTCGCGTAGTGCGGCAGCAGCGGCGTGAGGGCAGAGAAGAACACCGTGTCGACCCCGACGATCGCGCACACCAGCGCGAGCAGCCGGAAGGTCTGCGGCTCGAGCTTGCCACGGTCCTGCCGCACTCCCCCACCCGTCCCCGGAAAGACTCACAAAGGCCCAGCTAGCCTACCTCCGGGTCGGGGACGACGCGGGCCGCGGCCGGGGGTGTCCCGGCCGCGGCCCGCGGCGGTCAGCCGGTCTCGCCGTCCAGCGCGCGCTTGGTCAGCACCCGCGCCAGGTGCTCGCGGTACTCGATGTCGGCGTGCATGTCAGGGCCGGGGGAGGTGCCCTCGGCCGCCAGCTTGGCCGCCTCCTCGGTCGACGCGCCCGACGCGAGCGCTTCCTCGGTGGCGGTGGCGCGCAACGGGGTGCCGCCCATCGACGCCAGCGCGACCCGGCCGCCGTAGGCGGCGACACCGACGATGGCCCAGTCGTTGGCCCGGCGGGTGAACTTCTGGTACCCCCACCGGACGGTGCCACCGCGGGGCACGCGGACCGCGGTGAGCAGCTCGTCGGGAGTCAGGGCGGACTCGAACGGCCCGGTGAAGAAGTCGTCGGCGGCGACCGTGCGGACACCGGACGGCCCGGTCAGCTCGACGCTGCCGCCGAGGGCGAGCAAAGTCATCGGCAGGTCGGCCGACGGGTCGGAGTGGGCCAGCGAGCCGCCGATGGTGCCGCGGTGCCGGATCTGCGGGTCGCCGACCTGGGCGGCGGAGTAGGCCAGGATCGGCGCCTCCGCCTTGAGCAGGTCGGAGGAGGCCAGGTCGGCGTGCCGGGTGGTCGCGCCGATTACTACCTCGTCGCCGTCGACCCGGATGCCTGACAGCCCCGGGATCCGGGCGATGTCGATCAGGACCGAGGGCTGGGCCAGCCGGACCTTCATCATCGGCAGCAGCGAGTGCCCGCCCGCCAGCAGCTTGGCCTCCTCGCCGTGCTGGGCTAGCAGCGTCAGCGCGTGCTCGGTGGACTCGGCCACCTCGTAGTCGAACGCGGCCGGGATCATGCGGTCACCTCGTCAGCGGGGGCGAGCTTGTCGGCGGCGCCGAGGACCGAGCGGACGATGTTGTGGTAACCAGTGCAGCGGCAGAAGTTACCCTCGAGGCCCTCACGGACCTCCTGCTCGGTCGGGTGCGGGTTCTCCGCCAGGAGGCTGGTGGAGGCCATCACCATGCCGGGGGTGCAGAAGCCGCACTGCAGCCCGTGGTTCTCCTGGAACGCCTGCTGCACCGCGCTCATCGTCCCGTCCGGGGCGAGCAGCCCCTCTGACGTGGTCACCGACCGGCCGTTGGCCTGCACCGCCAGCATCGTGCAGGACTTGACCGACTCCCCGTCAAGCAGCACGGTGCAGGCGCCGCAGGAGGTGGTGTCGCAGCCGATGTTGGCGGCCCGCAGGCCGAGGGTCTCGCGCAGGTAGTGAATCAGCAGCAGCCGGGGCTCAACCTCGTCGCTGTGCTCGGTCTCGTTGACCGTGAGCTTGATCTCCATCGGGTGATCAGCCCTCCTTCGAAACTCGGGCGGCGTTGATGGCCCGCCACACCCGCTGGGAGGTGGTGGGCATGTCGATGTGGGTAACCCCGAGGTGGGCGACCGCGTCGATGACGGCGTTCTGCACCGCCGGGGTAGCGCCGATGGAGCCGGCCTCGCCGATCCCCTTGGCCCCCATGGGGTTGTAGGACGTCGGGGTTTCCATCTCCACCAGTTCGTAGCTGGGGACTTCGGTCGCGGACAGGAACGGGTAGTCGGCAAAGGTGGCGGTCAGCGGGTTGCCGTCCTCGTCGTAGACGACTTCCTCGAGGAATGCCTGGGCGGCGCCCTGGGCGATCCCGCCGTGCCGCTGGCCTTCGGCCAGCAGCGGGTTGATGACGGTGCCGGCGTCGTCGACGGTGATGATCCGGCGGAAGAACGGCTTGCCGGTCTCGGTGTCGACCTCGACCACGGCCACGTGCGACCCGAACGGGAACGTGGCTCCCGGCTGGGTGAATACGCTGCGCACGAACAGCCGCTCGGTGCCCGCAAGGGACGACAGCGGGACCGAGACGTCGGGGTCGCCCTTGACCGAGAACGAGGACGAGCCCACGTCGTAGGTCAGGTCGTCGGGTGATGCCTCCAGGCTTTCGGCCGCCCGCTCGCGGGCGACGTCGAGCAGTTCGCGCGAGGCCTGCTGCACGGCCGCCCCGCCGAGCTGCAGCGACCGCGACCCGCCGGTGCCCCCGCCCTGCGGGACGAGGTCGGTGTCGCCCCACTTGACGGTGATCTTGTCGACCGGGATGCCGAGCTCGTCGCTGACGATCATCGCCCACACGGTCTGGTGGCCCTGCCCGTGGGGGGAGGTGCCGGTCAGCACGGTCGCGGTGCCGTCGGGGTGGACCTCGACGGTGCCGTTCTCGTTCGGCCCGCCCGCCTCACCGCCCGCCCCGGTGATTTCCACGTAGGACGACAGGCCGATGCCGAGCTGCATCTTGTCCCCGCTGGCGCGGCGCTTGGCCTGCTCGGCCCGCAGGGCCGGGTAGTCGGCCGCGTCGAGCGCCTTCTCCAGGCCGGCCACGTAGTCACCGGAGTCGTAGACGGCGCCGAAGGCGGTCTTGTGCGGCTCGGTGAACTTGGGCAGCAGGTTCTTGCGCCGGACCTCGGCCGGGTCGACCCCGGCCGCGGAGGCGAACAGGTCCATCGCCCGGTCGATCGCAGCGGCCGCCTCCGGCCGCCCCGCCCCCCGGTACGCCCCGATCGGGGTCGTGTTGGTCACCACTGCCGTGGCCCACGACTCAGCCCGGGGAATGTTGTACGGGCCCGGGGTCATCAAGATGGTGAGCGAGGGCAGGAAGGCGCCGATCTTCGGGTAGGCGCCGCAGTCCTGCACGATCTCCAGCCGGTAGGCGAGAACGGTGCCGTCCTTGGTCCCGCCGATGGTGACCGTGTGCTGCTGGGCCCGGCCGTGGGTCATCCCGACCAGGTTCTCCATTCGCGTCTCCGACCACCGCGCGGGCCGGCCCAGCTGCTTGGCGGTCCAGCAGGTGATGACCACTTCGGGGTCCACGCCGAACTTGGCCCCGAAGCCGCCGCCGACGTCGGGGGTGATGACCCGGACGTTCTCCGGCGTGGCGCCGATGGCGGCCACCAGCGCGCCCTTGGTGCCCTGGGCGCCCTGGTTGGGGATCCAGGCGGTCAGCCGGCCGTCTTCACCCCAGACGGCGGCGGCCGAGCGTGACTCCATCGGCGCCGGCGCGACCCGCCGGTTCTGGATGACCTCGCTCACCACGACCTCGCACCCGTCGAACAGGTGCGGGTCGGCTGACGCGGGGTCGCCGAAGGTGCAGACGATGTTGTTCTCGCCGTCGGGGAACAGCAGGCCGCGTTCCCCTGACAGGGCGTCGTTCATGTCGACCACGGCGTCGAGGAACTCGTAGTCGATGTCGACCAGCTCGATCGCGTCCTCGCCCTGGTAGACCTCCTCGGTCACCACCGCCGCGACCGGCTCCCCGACGTACCGCACCGTGTCGCTGGCCAGCAGCGTCTGCAGCATCGCCTGGTTCATGCTGGGCGCCATCGGCTTGACCGGCGCGAGGCCGCCGGCCGCCAGGTCGGCCGCGGTGTAGACCGCGACCACCCCGGGCGCGGCCAGGGCCGCGCTGGTGTCGATCCCGTTGATCTTCGCGTGCGCCACCGTCGAACGGACGAAGTGCACGTAGCACGCGCCTGCCAGCCGCTCGTCCTGCACGTCCTCTGTGTAAATTCCCCCCGTGGACAGGAAGCCGGGATCTTCCACCCGCTGGACTCGGGTACCGAGAATGCTCACGCTGTCTGACTCCTCTTCCAGGCATCGGGACCTGTTACCGCGAGGCGACCCCTAGCGGAGGCTTGCTCCGCTTCGCGGTTACAAAACAGCTTAACTAGTCACAACGCGACTTCAAGCCCCGGCCCAGCCGACCGGTCGGTCAGGGGTCCCGGCGGGCCTTCACGGCGTCGGTTTTGCTGGTCACGAGCCGCCCGGCACGCTGCCGGGGGCGGTGAAGCTAGGCGAACAGCGCCCGGATGTCATCGGCCGACAGGCCCGCGCTGAACGCCCCGTCGCTGTCGATCACCGAGGCGAACAGCTCGGCCTTGCGCGCCTTGAGCGCCATGACCTTCTCCTCGATGGTGCCGGCGGCGATGAGCCGGTAGACCATGACGTTCCTGGTCTGCCCGATGCGGTGGGTCCGGTCGACCGCCTGCGCCTCGGTGGCCGGGTTCCACCACGGGTCGAGCAGGAAGCAGTAGTCCGCCTCGGTCAGGTTGAGCCCGAAGCCGCCCGCCTTGAGCGAGATGAGGAAGACCGGCGCCGTCCCGTTCTTGAACGAGGAGATCACCGCGGCCCGGTTGACGGTGCTGCCGTCCAGGTAGCAGCACTCGATCCCGGAGGCCTCGAGCTGGCTCCTCGCCATCCGCAGGAACCTGGTGAACTGGCTGAACACCAGCGCCCGGTGCCCGCCGCCGGCCACGTCGGCGACCTGTTCCAGGAGCGCGTCGAGCTTGGCCGAGGGCACGTCGGCGTGCTCGGGGTCGACTAGCGCGGCCGACAGTGACAGCTGCCGCAGCAGGGTCAGCGAGCGCAGGATGGTGAAGCGGTTGTGGTTGACGTCGTCGAGCAGGCCGAGCACCTTCTGCCGCTCGCGCTGCAGGTGGGTCTGGTACAGCCGCCGGTGCTGCGGGTCGAGCTCGACCTCCAGCACCTGCTCCTGCTTCTCCGGCAGGTCGGCCGCGACCTGTTCCTTGGTCCGCCGCATGATCAGCGGCTTGATCCGGCGGCGGAGCTGGGCCAGCAGCTCGCCGCTGGCCGCCCGCTCGATCGGCCGGGCGTAGTAGTCACGAAACCGGTCCGGGCTGGGGAACAGCCCCGGGGCGGCGATCGACAGCAGCGACCACAGCTCCATCAGGTTGTTTTCCATCGGCGTGCCGGTGATCGCGACCTTGAACGGCGCCCGCACCCGCCGCGCGCACTGGTACGCCTTGGACTGGTAGTTCTTGACGTACTGGGCCTCATCGAGGATCAGCCCGGCCCACTCGCGGGACCCGAACGCCTCGAAGTCGAGCCGCAGCAGGGTGTACGAGGTCACCACCGCGTCGGCCCCGTCGGTCACGTCGTCCAGCGTCCCGCCGCGGCGGCCGGTCGTGTCCGAGACCGTCACGACCTTGAGGTCGGGCGCGAACCGCTCGGCCTCGGCCGCCCAGTTGGCCAGGACCGAGGTCGGCGCCACGATGAGGAACGGGGCATTCCGAACGGGGCCTGTTCCCCCTCGCCCGGCCACGTCCTTCGCGTGCTGCAGTAGCGCCAGGGTCTGCAGGGTCTTGCCCAGGCCCATGTCGTCCGCCAGGATCCCGCCGAGCTGGTGCGCCCACAGGAACGCCAGCCACTGGAACCCGGCCACCTGGTAGGGGCGCAGCCGCGCGTCGAGCGCGGCGGGGACAGGCACTGGCTCGATCTCGCCCACCGCGAGCAGTCCCCGCACCTGTTCCTGCCAGGCCGCCGCCTGGTGGCCGATCACGCCGAGCGCGGCCATCTCTTCCCACAGCCCGGCCTGGAACCGGCTGATCCGCAGCTGCCCGTCGGGCTGGTCCTGCAGGGCCCGGGCCTCGTCGATAAGCCGGCCGAGCGCGGCCAGCTCGGGCTTGTCGAGCGGGAAGTAGGCGCCGCTCGCCAGCAGCAGGTGCGACTGACCGTGGGCGAGGGCCACGAACAGGTCGCTGAACGGGACCTCGTTGCCCTCCACGGTGACGTTGATGCCGAGGTCGAACCAGTCCCGGTCGCCGTTGCGGGCCTCGGTCGACAGCCCGATCTCGAGGGAGTCGCCCGCCTCGTGGTAGTCCGGGACCTGGCCCGTCACCTCGACCCGGAGGTCGTCGCGGTGGCGCAGCAGCGGCAGCACCTCGGTGGTGAACGCCATCGCGTCGAACCCGTGGAGGGTGGTGTGGCCGAGTCCGCCGAGTTCGGCCGGGAGACCGGGGATGTCCGGCGGCAGGGTGAAGCCGGCCAGCACCCGCGCCTCGGCCTGGGGATCGCGGAACGGTTCCCTGGCGGCGCCCAGCGGCGCCCGCAGCCCGGTCTCGCCGACCTCGTAGGCCCACTCCCAGCGCAGGGTGAGGTGGTGCCCGGGCGCGTAGGCGGCCTGGAGGACCAGTGACGGCCCGGAGATCTCGGGCGCCGTGAACGAGTCGTCGGACGAGGTCACGGTGGCCTGGCGGCGCAGCCGGGGGTAGAAGCGGGACAGGAACGACGCCTGCTCGGCTTCCGGCACGACCAGCCGCTCGCCGGCCAGCGCCAGCTGCTGCAACTGGACCGGCACCGGGTGGGTGAGCCGGGCGAGCCTGAACCGCACGGTCTCCGCCGGCCCGTCCTCGCCCGCTGACCCGCCTTCGCCCGGCTCGCGGTCGGCGTAGACGACACCGTGCCCAGCGGTCCCGATGAACCGCAGCGGGACCGCCCCGGTCCCGCTGCCGGTCTTGATTTCGGGGGCGATGAGCAGCGTGGTGCCCTCGGTGGTGACGTCCAGGCACAGCTCGGCCGAGCCCGGCGGCGGCACCGCGCCCCGCTTGCCCGGGTAGACGAACGGCAGGCCGGCCGCCTGGACCTGATCCAGCACCGGCCACAGCTGGCGGGACTCGCAGGCCGACAGGTCGAGGTACTTCTGGTCGCCCCGCCCGGGGGCGTACCCCTGCGGGTGACCGCCCGGCGGGGCCGCCTGGGCGGGCGAGCCGGCCCGGCACAGGGCGAACAGCTCGTGCAGCACGCGGACCTGGGCCGCCGGGATCTCGTCCCGGATCAGCAGGAAGTCGAGCCGCGACCAGGACAGATGTCCTCCCGCCCAGCCGCCAAGCCGGCCGGGCTGGACAAGCCGGGCCTGGAGCCTGAGCCGGCGGGTGGGGTCATCGGCGGCGGGCTCGTGGCGCCCGTTGTCGGTCGAGTAGCTGGGGAAACGGTACGGCTCCGGGTTGTGCTGGATCAGCGACAGCTCGACCGCCAGCGGCGCCGGGGCGGCCTCGCCTGCCGCCGGCACGGCGGGCTCCTGCGGGTTCGCCCGCAGCGAGTCGGGCGACTGCTCCCAGGGGAGGGGGGGCCGGCGCACGGCGGCGGCCGCCGCCGTGGTCGCGGGCGGCAGCGTCTCGTCCGTCGCGGCCAGCACCAGCGCGGCCACGTGGACGCAGTTGGTGCCGGCGGCGCAGCTGCAATGGCCCTCACGGAACCGGAGCGGGAACCCGGGGGACGCGCGGAAGGAGGCGGACACCAGCCTGATCTCGGCCGCCCGGGCCCCGGGCTGGCGCCGGCTGTCGCGTACGGTGCCGGTCAGCAGCTGCTGGGAAGCCTCCCAGGCCATCTGCAGGACCGCGCCGCGCTGGACGGCGGCGGTGCCCTCGGTCCACCCTTCCGGCCCGACCGCGGTCCGAAAGGATGCGAGATCGACGTCCCGAAGAGCTACCCGTTGCATCCCATCCAGCCTAGCCGCTGATTATCACGGCCGGGTCGGCCGGACCGGAGCCTGCGGCGCGGGACGTGGTCCGCCCCAGTCGGCGGCGCGGCCAGCCGGTGCCAGCCAGTGGCGCAGGCTACGGTGGTCGGGTGAGGGTGATGTGAGCGCGGATCAGGCCGGGCCGGCCCCGGCCGGCGGCTGGTGCTGGTGCGGCATGCGAAATCGGACTGGCCGGACGTGGCCGACCACGAGCGGCCGCTGGCCAAGCGCGGCCGCAAGGACGCTCCCGTGGTGGGGCGCTGGCTGGTCTCGGCGGGCTACGGGCCCGATGCGGTGATCTGCTCGACCGCGGTGCGAGCCCGCCAGACCTGGGAGCTGGCGGGCGCGGCGCTCGCCGCCGCGGGCGGGGCGCCGCCCGCGGTGCGGTTCGACCCCCGCGTCTACGAGGCGACCGTCCTCGGGCTGCTGATGCTGGTGCGCGAGTTCGAGCCGGGGTGGCGGACGGTGGCCGTCGTGGGGCACAACCCGGGCCTGGCCGAGCTCACGATCGGGCTGGCGGGCGCCGACGCCGCCCCGCCGCAGGCGTTCCCGACCGCCAGCGCGGCGGTGCTCGGCCTGCCGGGCGAGTGGGCCGACGCGGCGTGGGGGGAGGCCCGGCTGCTCGACTTCGCCGTCCCCGCCCGCGAGCACCACTGAGCCAGCCGCCATCGGGCCAGGCCGCCGCGGATCGTACACTTTTGCCGTGGAAGACGGCGAGTTCGAGCTCGGCACCGACGGGCCGTCGGTGATCCTCGTCGGTGTCGACGACTCGGTCACGGGGCTGCGCGCGGCCTCCTACACGGCCGGCCTCGCCCGCCGTCAGGGAGCCCGGGTGGTCGCGGTCTACGTCGCCCCGATGGCGTCGCTGGGGCTGTCCAGCTCGGCCGGTCCGGCCATCCTGGCGGCCGAGCACGAGGCGCACGACGAGATCGCCAAGGAGCTGGCGGGCCGGGCCGAGGAGGTGGCCCGCGAGCTCGGGATCTCGGTCACCTTCCTGACCGCGGCGGGTGACCCTTATCACGAGATCACCCGCATCGCCGGCGAGACCCGGGCCGACGCGATCGTGGTGGGCGCCTCGCTCAAGGCCGGCCACCGCCTGATGGGGTCGCTCGCGGTCCGCCTCGTGCGCGCGGGCAAGTGGCCCGTTACCGTCGTCCCCTAGGATCCCGCGCGGCGGGAGTCAGCGCAGGCAGTGCAGTCAGCGCAGGCGCCGCAGGAACGGGTCCTGGGGGGCCTGCGCCGCGACCCGGACCCGGGCGTCGGCCGCCATCGCGCCGCTGGGTCCGGCGATGACCGGGTACAGGTCGAGCTCGGCGACCTCGGGCAGGTCGTCGGCCAGCCGGGAGACCCGCAGCAGGAGGTCGCGCAGCGCCGCCGCGCCGGCCGATGACGGGTCCAGCCGGCCGTGCGGCAGGCCCGCCGACCGGACCGAGCCGACCAGCGTGTCGGCGTCCGCCTCGGTCAGCGGGGCCAGGCTGGCGGCGCGGTCGGACGGCACCCAGGCGCCGCCGCTGCCGAGCCCGAGGACCACCAGCGAGCCGAACATCTCCTCTTCCCGCACCGCGATGACCATCTCGGTGGCGTCCCTGGTCCGCGCGGCCGCCTCGGGCACCAGCGGGATGCGGTAGTCCCCGAGCAGCCCGGTCACCTCATCCGGCGCCAGCCAGCCGCCGTCCGGGTGCTCGCCCAGGAACCGCTGCACCACCTCCCGCGCCCGCGCCGGCTCGACGTCGCCGAACGTGGGCACGGTGCGCCGTGGCGCCGCCCGCCACTCCGCGTAGCGGACCGCGCGGGACAGCGCCCGCGCCGCCACCTCGGGGTAGGCGTAGGCCGGAACCTGGCCCCGCAGGCCCTCCACCAGCCGGACCACTTCCGGCTGGTTGAGCACCACGACCGCCAGCGGGACGCCGATATCGGCCTCGGCGATGGCGGCCAGCAGGTCACCGGTGGCCCCGGTGCGCAGCGCCAGGGCGATCACCGCGTGCACGTGCTCGTCCCGGCCGAGCGTTTCCAGCACCAAGCGGAACGTGTCGGCTGACACCGTCGCCCCGGTGTCGACCGGGCCGCTGACTGAGCCGCCGGCTGGGATCAGGGCGCGCAGCCGGGCGGCGGTCTCGCCGGCCGGGTGGTGCACCGTGAGCCCGAGGTCGGTGCAGGAGTCGGCCGCGAGCACGCCCGCCCCGCCTACGTTGGACACGATCGCGACGGTCCGGCCCGCGGGCGGCGGCTGGGTGGCGAGCAGCGCGGTGGCCCCCATCAGCTCGCCGAAGCTGGGCGTGGCGATGATGCCGGCCTGTTCGAACAGCGCTTCCCGGCTCACCAGGGGGATGGCGGCGGCCGCCGTATGCGACGCCGCCGCTTGCTGGCCGGCCTCGCTCCGCCCGGCGTGGACGGTCAGCACCGGCATTTTGAGGCCGACCCGGCGGGCGGTCCGGCCGAACTTGCGCGGGTTGCCGAACGACTCGATGTAGAGCACCGCCACCGTGGTCTGGCCGTCTTGCTCCCACCACATCAGCATGTCGTTGCTGGACACGTCCAGCTTGCTGCCGACCGAGGCGAACGAGGAGATGCCGATCCCGAGCCGGGTGAGGTGATCGACCATCGCGAAGCCGATGCCACCGGACTGCATGACCAGCCCCACCCGCCCGGCCGCGGGGATCGCGGCCGCGAACGTGGCGTCGAGGCCGATCGACGGGACCGCGATGCCGAAGCAGTTCGGGCCGATGAGCCGCATCCCGTAGCGGCGGCAGGCGGCCAGCAGGCGGGCACTGTCGGCCGGGGTGACGCCGGAGGTCAGCACGACCAGGCCGCGCACCCCGCGCCGCCCGCAGTCCTCGGCGGTGGCGACGACCGCTTCCGGCGGTACCGCCAGCACCGCCAGATCGGGCGCCTCCGGCAGGGTGGCGACGTCGGGGAAGCAGGGCACCCCGTCGACCTCGGCCGCGCTCGGGTTGACCGCGTAGAGCTGGCCCCGGTACCCGCCCGCGCGGATGTTGCCGAGGACCGACCGGCCCACCGTCCCGGGCCGCCTGCTGGTCCCGATCACTGCCACCGACCGGGGGGCGAACACCGGCCGCAGGCTGGCCACGCTGGCCGAGCGCTCGCGCACCGCCACCGTGTCCAGGTAGTCGTCGAGCTGGCGGCCGGAGTCGTCCGGCGGCAGCGGGATCGTGATGCTGACCACGCCGTCCTCGCGCCGGCTGGCCACGGGCAGCCCCGCGGCCGAGAAGACCCGCAGCATCCCGGTGTTCTCCGACAGCGTGTCGGCCGTCAGCGCGTCCAGTTGCCGGGCCCGGGCGAGCGAGACCAGGTGCTCGAGCAGCAGGGTAGCGATGCCCTGGTGATGCATGGTGTCGGCCACGGCGAAGGCGACCTCCGCCGTGCGGCTGTCGTCGCGGGCTACCTCGAAGCTGGCCAGACCGACCAGCTGGCCGTCGAACACCGCCAGCAGGGCGGCGTGGTCGGCGCCAGGCGCCCGGGTGACCCGCTGCGCCTCCTTCTCCGCCGCCATCCTGCTGAGGCTGAAGAACCGCAGGTAGACGTTGTCCAGGGACATCGACTCGTGCAAGGCTTTGACGGCGTCGAAGTCAGCCCCGGTGGCCGGCCTGATCTCGACCGTCCGCCCGTCCGCCAGCAGGGCGTACACGCTGGCCGGGACCGGATCGCCCATCGGATCCCCCTCCGTTCGGTGGCCCGCCAGTTTTCGCTGCCCGGGGGCGCAAGCGTAGCAACATGTGGTCGTTCTGCCTGACCAGCCACGCGGGCTCAAACCGGCGGTGGCGGGCCAGCGCCGCGCGCTGGCCCGCCACCGCTGCCGTCCGTTTCCGCCGGGATGGCTGGTTACTGCTCGCCGAAGTGCTTGATCTCGTGCAGCTCGGTTTCCGATAGCTCGCGGGGAGCCTCACCCCTGGCCCGCTTGGCCGACTGCACCTGCTCCCGGATCCGTTCCACCACTTCAGGGTTGGCGAGCGTGGTGATGTCGCCGGTGTCGGCGAAGTTGGAGGTGGCCGCGATCACCCGGCGCATGATCTTGCCGGAGCGCGTCTTGGGCATGTCGGGCACGATCCAGATGTTCTTCGGCCGCGCGATCTTGCCGATGTCGGTCACGATCGCGTCCCTGACCTTCGCCTCGATCTCGGGGCCGGCCTCGAAGCCGGGCTTGAGCGCGATGTACATCTCGACCACCCGGCCGCGAACGTCGTCCACGACTGGGACCGCGGCCGCCTCGGCGACCTCGTTCACGGTGAGTGCGACCGACTCGAGCTCCTTGGTGCCGAGCCGGTGGCCGGCCACGTTGATCACGTCGTCGACGCGGCCCAGGATGCGGAAGTAACCGTCGGCCGCCTCGGTCGCGCCGTCACCCGCGAAGTACGGCCAGTCGTGCCAGTCGGTCGAATTCGGGTCGGTGTTGTACTTCGCGTAGTACGTCGACACGAACCGCTCCGGCTGGCCCCAGATGGTCTGGAACACCCCTGGCCACGGGTTGCGGATGACGATGTTGCCCGCCTTGCCGCTGCCCGCGGGAACCGGCTGGCCGTCCTCGTCGAGGATGGTGGGCAGGATGCCGAGCGCGCCCGGGCCGCACGAGCCCGGCTTCATCGGGTCGATGCCGGGCAGGGTGGAGCCGAGGAAGCCGCCGGTCTCGGTCTGCCACCAGGTGTCGACGATGACGGCCTGCCCCTTGCCGACCTTCTCGAAATACCAGCGCCAGACCTCGGGCTCGATCGGCTCGCCGACCGTGGTCATGTGCTTGAAGTGGATGTCGAATTCCTTGGGGCCGTCGGGACTGACCTTGCGGAGCATCCGGATCGTGGTGGGCGAGGTGTGGAAGATGTTGACCCCGAGCTGGTGGGCGATGCGCCACGGGCGGGCCGCGTCCGGGTAGTTCGGGGTTCCCTCGTAGATGATGCTCGTAGTGCCGAGGGCGAGCGGGCCGTACACGATGTAGGAGTGACCGGTGATCCAGCCGATGTCGGCCAGGCACCAGTAGGTGTCGTCCGGGTGGATGTCCTGGTAGTACTTGGACGTCCCGGCCACGTAGGACATGTAGCCGCCGATGGAGTGCTGGCAGCCCTTGGGGCGGCCCGTGGTGCCCGAGGTGTACATCAGGAACAGCGGGTCGGTCGCCTGCAGGTGGGCAGGCTCGACGATCTCGCCCCGGTGCGCCGCCACCAGGTCATCGACGAATACGTCGCGTCCCTCGACCATCGGGGTCTTGGCCGAGTACTGGCCCGGGTAGCGGCGGAAGACGAGGACCTTGTCGACCGGCTGGCCCTCCTTGGCCGCCGCCTCGACCGCCTCGTCCGCCTTGACCTTGTGGTCGAGCAGCTCGCCGCTGCGGTAGTAGCCGTCCATGGTGACCAGGACGGTGGAGCCGGAGTCGGCGATGCGGTGCCCGGCCGCGGTACCGGAGAAGCCGGCGAACACCTGCGAGTGGACGATGCCGAGGCGGGCTGCGGCGAGCATCGCGACCGGCAGTTCCGGGACCATCGGCATGTGGAAGGTGATCCGGTCGCCCGCCTTCAGGCCCAGGTCCCGCAGCACCGCCGCGAACTCGTTGACGCGTACGTACAGCTCCCGGTACGTGATCGCCTGGTGCGCCTCGTTCTCCGGCTCGGGCACCCAGATCAGGGCGGCCTTGTTCGGGTGGGTCTCCAGGTGCCGGTCGACGCAGTTATAGGAGGCGTTCAGCTCGCCGCCGCTGAACCACTTCCAGAACGGTGCGTTCGAGGTGTCGAGCACCGTGTCCCAGCGCTTGAACCAGGTCAGCAGGTCCGCGTAGGCGATGAAGCTGTCCGGGAACTTGTCCTCGGTGAACTGCTCCCTGATCGCCGGGTCGGAGGCGTTGGCCTGCGCGGTGAAACTCGCCGGGGGCGGGTAATACCCTTCGTCGCGCCAGTGGACCGCGATCAGAGCCTCGGAAGATTCGGATGTCTCGTCGTCGGTAAGGTCGTCCAGCTCGTCAGCCATGGTTCCTCCGCATCATTGCGTCGTAGGCCAAATCTAACGCCGATGACAGCCATCTCACCATGGGGCGAGCGATCAGATGCGGAACGTGGCGGAGGAATGCCCTAACCGAGGGCGCTAACCGAGGCCGCCTGGGCTGACTGCCTGGGCAGGGTCAGCACCGACAGGGACGGTCCGCGGACCTCCGGGAACGCCTCGTCCAGGCCGGTGATGTGCATGATCCGGACCAGCGCGGGACGCGCCGCGGTGAGCGTGAGCGTGCGGCCGGAGCGCCGCGCGTGGCCCGCCACCCGGGCCAGCACGCCCAGCCCGGCGGCGTCGCAGAAGGTGAGCTCGGACAGGTTCATCAGCACCGGGCCGTCCTGGCTGTCGACCACGTCGAGCAGGTAGACATAGGCCTGGTCGGCGGTGGCGATGTCGAGCTCGCCGCGTACCCGGACGGTCGCTTTGCCGTCCGCGGCTACCTGGTAGGCCAGTTCCAGCGCCTGCGCAAGGTCAATCACACCCATCGTGTCCCCGCTGTCCCCGTCTGGCGCTGCCCGGTCCCCGTCGACGCGGCTTGCGCGAGTTATCACATGCCCCTCCTCGATCGTAGTGAACAAAAGGGTCCCGCCGCACCAACCTCGTCTCATTTCGTGTCATGTCGTCCCATGCCCCCCAGGAGAGTGGTGAGGCTCGCTATCGTCAGTGAAGGGGGTGAACCTGATGACCGCACTGCCTTGTTACTGAGTAAAACGTCAGAACGGCCCCGATGGTTCTCACGATCTTCCGGTAGTTTCCTTCTTACTCAACGCTCACTTGTGACGATCCGTTACCGCAGGTCACGGAGAGTGAGATGAGTCACCCGGTGGCCGCACGCCCCTAATGTTGCGGGCGCAAATAGTGTTGCAGGCGCACAAATCACCACGAGCGGACGAGGAGTGGCCGAGGGTGCTCAGCCGGGGAAGCGTCGCGATCGACCTGGGAACGGTCAACACCCTCGTCTGGGTCGAAGGGCGCGGCCTGGTCCTGGAGGAACCCTCGGCGATCGCGGTCGACGACGTGGCGGGCACGGTCACCGCGATCGGGGCCGCGGCCGACGCGCTGGCGGACAAGGAGCCGAAGGGCATCCGGGTGATCCACCCGCTCCGCGACGGGGTGATCGCCGACCTCGACGCCACCGCGGAGCTGCTGCACGGCTTCCTGCGCCGGTCCGGGGCCCTGTCCGGGCCGTTCAAGCGGCGGGCGGTCGTGTGCGTGCCCGGCGGGGCGACCTGGGTCGAGCGCCGGGCGGTCATCGCCGCCTTCAGCCACCGCCGCCCTCGGTGCGTGGTCGACCTGGTCGACGAGCCGGTGGCGGCGGCGGCCGGGGCCGGCTTCGACCTGAGCGCGGGCGAGGGCGGCTTCGTGGTCGACGTCGGCGGCGGGACGACCGAGGTGGCGGCGGTCGCGGGCTGGCGCGCCGTCCGGGCGCAGAGCCTGCGGATGGCGGGCAACGCGATGGACGAGGCAATCGTCAACGCGGCCCGCGCCCAGCTCGGGCTGATCCTCGGCCAGCGGGCGGCCCGCCAGCTCAAGACCGAGCTCGGCCTCACCGGCGGTGCCGGCGGCTGGGCCGAGGCGGTTGGGCTCGACGCGGCCCGCCGTGCCCCGCGGACCGAGAAGGTGCCCGCCGACCTGGTCGCGGGCGCGCTCGAGCCGGTGGTGAACGCGATCGGGCGGTGCGTACAGGGAGTGCTGTCCGACATCCCGGCCGGCCTGGCCGAGGATGTCGTGCGGGGCCAGATCCGGCTCTGCGGCGGCGGTGCCCTGCTGCCCGGCCTCGGGACCCGGCTGGCCGAGGTGGCCGAGATCGGCGTCCAGCTGGCGGACGACCCGCTGCGCTGCGTCGTCCGCGGCGCGGCGGCGATGCTCGCCGCCGGCGGTGCCCCCGGCGTCGCCGCGCGCTGAGCGTACGACCGGATCGCTGAGTGTTCGCTCTGGGCTTGCTGGGTGTCGGTTAGGACCGGAAGAGCCGGCCTTCCGGCGGCGTTGACTACAACACAAGCCTTAGAAAGGGCAGGTCCGGCATGAGCAAGCAAGCCACACCTCCGCCACCCGGCGACAAGCCGGGTCCTGGGAGTCCGCCGCCGCCCCCGCCACCCCGCTGGCGTCACTGGCTGCTGCCGGGCGCGCTGCTCATCGCGTTCCTGCTCTGGATTTACCTGCCCGCCCTGCACACGGCCTCGCAAACCACGCTCAGCTACACGCAGTGGCTCAGCGACGTCACCAAGCACACGGTCAAGACGGTGACCCTGGCCCAGCCGGGCGGGGCGAGCAGCGGCACGCTGACCAACGGCACCAACTACAGCGTCACCATCCCGTCCCAGGCGGGGCAGTCCCTGCTGGACACGCTGACGTCGAACGGCGTCCAGATCACCGGCTCCACCTCCTCGCCCGGCTTTGGCAGCGAGCTGCTGAGCTGGCTGTTCATCCTCGTCCCGTTCGCCGTGCTGATCTGGTTCTGGGTCCGCCTGTCGCGCGGCGCCTCCGGGCAGATGCAGGGCATCCTCGGCGTCGGCCGGTCCCGGGCCAAGGTGTTCGACGAGGAGCGCCCGTCGACCACCTTCGCCGACGTGGCCGGCTACGACGGCGCCAAGTCGGAGATCAGCGAGGTCGTCGACTTCCTGCGCAACCCCGACCGCTACGCCCGGGCGGGCGCGGTGGTTCCGCGGGGCGTGCTCATGGTCGGCCCCCCTGGAACCGGCAAGACCCTGCTCGCGCGGGCGGTCGCGGGCGAGGCCAAGGTGCCGTTCTTCTCCGTCAGCGGCTCCAGCTTCGTGGAGATGTTCGTCGGCGTCGGCGCCGCCCGCGTCCGTGACCTGTTCTCCGAGGCGCGCAAGCGGTCGCCCGCGATCATCTTCATCGACGAGATCGACGCGATCGGCCAGCGCCGGGCGGGCCAGGGCGCGGTGGTGGCCAACGACGAGCGCGAGCAGACCCTGAACCAGCTGCTGGCCGAGATGGACGGCTTCGACCCGACCATGGGCATCGTCGTCCTCGGCGCCACCAACCGGCCCGAGGTTCTCGACCCGGCCCTGCTGCGCCCCGGGCGGTTCGACCGGCAGGTGACGATCCCGCTGCCGAACGTCAGCGAGCGGGAGGCGATCCTCCGGGTGCACAGCCGGGGCAAGAGGCTGGCGCCCGACGTCGACCTGTCCATCGTGGCCCGCGGCACTCCCGGCTTCTCCGGGGCGGACCTGGCCAACCTGGCCAACGAGGCCGCCATCTTCGCTGTCCGCGACAGCCGGGAGGTGATCACGGCGGCCGACTTCGACGCCGCGCGGGACCGGATCATCCTCGGCCGCCGGGAAGGGTCGAACGTGCTCCTTCCGGAGGAGAAGCACGCGGTGGCCGTCCACGAGTCGGGGCATGCCCTGGTGGCGGCCCTGTCGGAGAACGCCGACCCAGTGGCGAAGGTCACCATCCTGCCCGCCGGGCAGGCTCTCGGCGTCACCGAGCAGCTGCCCGCGGTCGAACGGCACATGTACGGCGAGGACTACCTCTACGACTCGCTCAACGTGCGCCTCGGTGGGCGCGCGGCCGAGCTGGTCGTGCTCGGCCAGGGGTCGACCGGGGCCGGCAACGACCTGGCAGGCGCGACCGACCTGGCGGTCAAGATGGTCCGCGAGTTCGGCATGTCTTCGGTCCTCGGGCCGGTCGGCTACCCCGAGGGCGGCTCTGTCTTCCTCGGCGGGGGCGGAGCCAGCATGTCGAGCAGGCCGTTCGCCGAGTCCACCCAGGCGGCGATCGACGGCGAGGTGTCCAAGCTGCTCCGGCAGGCCGAGGACCGGGCCGTCGAGCTGCTCAAGACCCACCGCTCTGCCCTCGACGCGCTGGTCACCCTGCTGCTGGAGCGGGAGACGGTCGATGGCTCGGACGTCTACCGGATCGCCGGCCGACCGGACAAGTCGGTTAGCCTGTCGCAGCCCGCGGTGGTGATGAGCCCGCACGCGGCGGCCGGGATTACCAGCGCTGACGGTTCCACTCCGGCGCCGTAACCGACCAGTCGGCCTCCCAGGCGGCGATCCGGCGGCGGCCCAGCAGCAGCCGGGTCGCGGCGGTGGCCGCCGCCCAGGCCACGGTGATGCCGGTGACCGCGCCGGACGCGGCCGCGTCGCCCGCGCCGGCCACCCCCGCCATCGTCAGCGGCGGGCTGACCAGGTAGCCGTTCTGGTCGGTCCAGACGGGCACCGCGGTGCCGCTGCGGCTGCCGGCCTGGGCGGGCACGGCTCCCGACCGGCGCGCGCCCCTGACCGACGTCCAGCTGGCCTGGGCGGGCACCGTCAACGCGACCCCAGCCGCGATCGTGCCCGCCGCGGCCGAGCTCCCGCTGATCGGGCCCACGTTCCTGACCAGGACGGCCTCCACCTGGTAGCGGCCCGCCAGTTGCTGCTGCCGGGCCTGCAGGGCGGCGCTGTAGGCCGCCCCGCTGGCCGCGTGGGCGGCCAGCGGGGCTGCTGCTGCCGCCGCCGCCAGCAGCCCGGCCAGCAGGCAGGTCTCGATCCGGTCGGTGCCGCGG
This sequence comes from uncultured Actinomycetota bacterium, assembly GCA_963795335.1. Taxonomy (GTDB): domain Bacteria; phylum Actinomycetota; class Actinomycetes; order Streptosporangiales; family Streptosporangiaceae; genus Trebonia. The sequence goes on along the minus strand of CAWCHI010000014.1, from coordinate 61,604 downwards.
CGCAGCGGATTGCGGTCGGGCCGCATGCCGCGGACCGTCCGCCCCAGCCAGTGTCCCCCCCGAACCCCGGACATATCCGACTCCTTAGCGCTACAATCTGGTTTCACTCAGTAGCTAGCCTAGGGTCTACCCCGCTTCGGGGCCGGAACTTTCCGTGGGGCCGGGATCCCAGGACCTTCGTCCCCCGGGGGCGGGGCGGGCGGTAGTCTCGGGGCCATGGCGCATGGCCCCAGCGCGCTGGCGCAATTTATCCCGAGCCCGCCGATCAGCAGTTTCCACGTCGGCCCGCTCGACATCCACTTCTACGCCCTCGGGTACATCATCGGGATCACCCTGGCGATCCTGATCACCCGGCGGCGCTGGCGCGCCCTCGGCGGTGACCCCGACCTGGTCAACGACATCGCGCTGTGGGTCGTGCCGGCTGGCATCATCGGCGGCCGGATCTACTTCGACATCACCACCCCGAGCGACATCCCGCACGTCTGGTACGGCGTCTTCGCGGTCTGGACGGGCGGGCTCGGCATCTGGGGCGGCGTCGCGCTGGCGACCGTGGTCGGTGCCTGGCGGCTGCGGCGGCTCGGGATCAGCGTCGGGCCGTTCGCCAACGCCATCGCGCCCGCGCTGCTGGTCGCGCAGGCGGTCGGGCGGGTCGGCAACTACTTCAACAAGGAGCTGTTCGGCAAGCCGACGACGCTGCCGTGGGGCCTGGAGATCCCGTACCAGTACCGCGTCTCGGGCGGCATCCCGCCCCAGGACCTGCACTTCGCCACGTTCCAGCCGTCCTTCCTGTACGAGCTGATCTGGGACCTGGCGCTGGCCGCGTTCCTGGTGTGGCTCGGGCACCACGTCCGGATCCGGCCGTTTGGCCTGTTCGCGCTGTACGTGGCGGGCTACTCCGGCTACCGGATCTTCGAGGAGTCGATCCGGATCGACTCCTCGGTCTACTTCCTCGGGCTGCGGCTGAACATGTTCGTCGCCATCGCGCTGATGGTCATCGGCCTCGTGTGGTTCGCCGTCGCCCAGACCCGGCCGGAACGGCCGCAAGTGGTCCTCCCACCGGGCGCGCCCGGTGAAAGGACCGTCGGCGGCGCGGCCGAGGCAAGTCCGGACGAGGCGAGCCCGGACGAGGCGGTCACGGACGAGGCGGTCACGGACGATCAGGTCGCCGTGGCACCGCCCGCGGCCGCGGGCGGTGCGGCGGACGAGCCGGGCGAGCCCGGCCCCCGTTCGGGTGACTGACCGCGGCCTCAGCCGCCGCTGACCGCCGCGATGGCGGCGACCTGCGCCCCGGACGCGGTCACGAGGTCGCCCGGGGCGATCTCGATCTCCAGCCCGCGGCGCCCGGCGCTGCAGAAGATCGCGGCGAGGGTCAGGGCGGACGCGTCGATCACGACCGGCAGCCGGCGGCGCTGGCCCAGCGGTGAGATGCCGCCCACTACGTAGCCGGTGGCCCGCTCGGCCACAGCCACCGCGGCCATCGCCGCCTTCTTGCCCCCGACCGCGGCCGCCAGCGCCTTCAGGTCGAGCTGGCGGTGCACCGGGATCACCCCGACCGCGAGCGCGCCCGGCCCCCGGGCACTGCCGTCGACCGCCGCCACCAGCGTCTTGAAGACCCGCTCGGGCGGCACCGCGAGCGCCGCGCTCGCCTCCAGCCCGTACGCGCCCGAGCGCGCGCCCTGCGCGTACTCGTGCAGGGTGAACGGAATCCGCGCCCGTTCGAGGGCGATCGTCGCGTTAGTACCTCGTCCCGCCACGAACGGTCACGCTACCGGGTCTGCTGGCGCCAGCGGCAGCGAAAATCGTTCGCTGGCGGGCGGGCGGCGTGCGCATAGTGGGCTCATGCGGATCACCTTCCGGCGGTTCCCCGATTACGCGGAGGCCTACTCGGTCATCGAGCGGGACGACGGCGTCGTCTACCACATGCGGGAATTCACCCGGTCGGGCACCGCGCTGCCGCATGACCTGCGTCACCTGGTGGTGGAACGGGAGCTCGGGATAACGGACGGGATCTGGGGCGGCATCGCCGCGGGCGCCGTCTACCAGAGCATGACCCCCGTCCGCGGGCTCCGCCCGCCCCATGCGGCCGAGCGCCCGGCCGCGCTCCCGCCCGCCGCGCTCCCGTCCGCCCCTGCCCTCGCCGCCGCCGTCCGTGCGCTGCAGGTGGAGGCGGCCCGCTGGGCCCGGCTGCGGCCGGGGCAGGAGCTCAGCTACGAGTGGCGGCCGCGGACCGCCGCGGCCAGTGCCCCCGGGCCGGACACGGTGCCGGGTGCGGGACCGGTGCCGCGGCCGCGTGAGCCGGGCGACCGGCGTCACCCGCCTCACCCGGGTGGCCGCCGCCCTCGGTAACGTATCGGGTCATGAGCGATGACCCGGCGGCCGCTGAACGGGGCGCGGACGCAGTTGACCAGCAGATGATGGCACTGGCCCTCGAGCAGGCGCGGGGCGGGCTCGCGGACGGCGGGGTGCCGGTCGGCGCGGTCCTGGCGGCGGGCGCGGACGTGCTCGGCGCGGGGCACAACGAGCGGGTGCAGCGGGGCGACCCGGTGGCCCATGGCGAGATCTCGGCCCTGCGCAGTGCCGGGCGCCGCCCGTCCTACGCCGGCACCACCATGTACACCACGCTCTCGCCGTGCCCGATGTGCACCGGCGCCATCTTGCTCTTCCAGATCCCGCGGGTGGTGGTGGGCGAGGCCCGGACTTATCCCGGCGACCTCGGTTTCCTCCGGTCGGCCGGGGTCGAGGTGATCCTGCTCGACGACCCCGGCTGCATCGCCGCGATGGAGGAGTTCCAGGCGCGCTACCCGGCGGTGTGGAGCGAAGACATCGGCGGGCGCTAGCGGCCGCGGCCGCCCGGGTTGCCTGGAATGCGAGGCTGTCTCACCCGCAAGCTAGACTCGTTGGTTGTGAGCAGCGAAGTTTCGGCCGAGATCGGCGAGCGGTTCCCGGACGTGGCGGCGCTGGCGGCGGCCCTCGACCAGACCGGCTACCTGGCGGGCGATCAGCTCGCGGCGGCCCTGTTCCTTGCGGTCAGGATGGGGCAGCCCATCCTGCTCGAGGGTGAGCCCGGCGTTGGCAAGACCCAGGCGGCCAAGTCGCTGGCCGAGGCGCTCAGCACCGTGCTGGTCCGCCTGCAGTGCTACGAGGGCATTTCCTCGGCCGAGGCGCTCTACGAGTGGAACTACCCCAAGCAGCTGCTCGCCATCAGGCTGGCCGAGGCGACGCACGAAACGCTGCGCGAGACCGACTTGTTCCGCCCGGACTTCCTGCTCGCCCGGCCGCTGCTGACCGCGCTCGACCACCCCGGCCCACGGCCCGCGGTGCTGCTGATCGACGAGGTCGACCGGGCCGACGACGAGTTCGAGGCGTTCCTGTTCGAGATGCTGGCCGAGTCCTCGGTCACCATCCCCGAGCTCGGCACCCGGCACGCGGTGGTGCCGCCGGTGGTGATCCTCACCTCCAACCGGACCCGCGACTTGCACGACGCGCTCAAGCGCCGCTGCCTGTACCACTGGATCGGGTTCCCCGACGCCCGGCGTGTGTCCGAGATCATCCGCCGCCGGGTCCCGGACGCCAGCGCCGCCCTGGCCGGTGAGGTGGCGGTGGCCGTGGCCCGGCTTCGGGAGCTGGCGCTGACCAAGCCCCCGGGCATCTCCGAGGCGATCACCTGGGCGCGGGCACTGACCGTGTTCGGCGTGCAGGCGCTGACGGCCGACGCGGCCGAGCGCACGATCAGCGTCGTGGTCAAGTACCCGGAGGACGACCAGGCGGTGCGGGAGGCGGGGCTGTCTTCTGTCGTCCGGCATGACTGAGGCCGGCCCGCTGTCCGGCGATGCCCTGTCCGGCGATGCCCTGGCCGGCGACTACGCGCTGGTCGCGGCGATGCTGGCGGACGCCCTGCGCACGGCCGGGCTGCCGGCCGGGCCGGACCGCAGCGAGCGGCTCGCCCGGGCACTGGCGGTGATGCGGGCGAGCACGCTGACCGAACTGCACGCCTGCGCGCTGGCCACCATGGTCTCCGGCCCGGCCCAGGTCGACGCGTTCGAGCGGGTTTTCAACGAGATGTTCGCCGGGCTCATCATGCCGCCCGGCCCCCGGACGACCACCCCGCAGCAGAACCTGGTGGCCGAGTCGGCCGAGCCGGCGCCGGGTGACGCGGGCGATGCCCGGGCCGCTCCCGCCGGGCTGCCCCCCGGGCTCGCCGGGCTGGATGAGGCGCTGGCGCCCAGCGGCACGGGGGCTGACGGCGATCCGGACCCGGAGGCCCCGGCCGAGGACGGCCGCCCGGCCGTCCGGCGGGTCGCCTCGATGACCGAGCGGCTCCAAGGCAAGGACTTCGCCCAGCTCTCGCCGTCCGAGCTGGGCCAGCTGGCGACGCTGATGCGGGAGCTGTCCATCGCGGTGCCGCCCCGCCGCACCCGGCGCTACCGGGCCCGCAAGGACGGAGCGCGGCTGGACATGCGGCGCACCATGCGCCTCGCCACCAGGACCGGCGGCGAGCCGGTGCGGATCGCCCGACGGGCGGTCCGGGTCCGGCAGCGGCGGCTGGTGGTGCTGTGCGACATCTCCGGCTCGATGGAACCCTACGCGCGCGCCATCCTCCAGCTCATGTACGTCGCCGCCCGGACCTCGGGCGCCACCGGAGGCGGCGGGCCGGGCTTTTCCGGGCCGTCCGGCGACGCCAGCCGCCCGCGGACCGAGGTGTTCACCTTCGCCACCCGGCTCACCCGGCTGACGCCGTTCCTGGCTGCCGCGTCCCCGGAGACGATGCTGGCCAGGGCGGGCGAGGCCGCCCCCGACTGGGCGGGCGGCACCCGCATCGGGGTGGCGCTGCGCGAGTTCAACGACCGCTACGCGGTGCGCGGCATGGGCCGCGGCGCCGTCATCCTCATCATTTCCGACGGCTGGGAGACCGGCGACCCGGCCCTGCTCGGCGCGCAGATGGCACGGCTGCACCGGATCGCCTACCGGATCGTCTGGGCCAACCCGCGCACACAGAGCGAGCGCTACCGGCCCGAGGTCGGCGGCATGGCCGCCGCCTGGCCCTACTGCGACGCGGTGGTCAGCGCGCACAACTTCGAGGCGCTGGGCGACCTGCTGGCGGCGCTGCGCGCCCCCCGGGCGGCCCGGGCCCCGTTCGTCCCCCCGTCACCGGACACAGTGGCAGCGGAGACAGTGGCACAGGAGGCAGTGGCAGCGGAGGCAGTGGCACCGGAGACAGTGGTGGCGGGCACAGTGGCGGATCTTACGAGTCGCTGACGCTTTGCCCCGATTAACCCGCCCGGGCATCACGGTTTCATTACCGTAGAAAGGTGAGCGCTCCCGAATTGCCCGGCCGGATCCTGGTCGTCGACGACGACCCGACCGTGGCCGACGTCGTCGGACGCTACCTGGTCCGCGACGGGCACACCGTCGAGTGCATCGCCGACGGGCACCAGGCGCTGCGGCGCATCGCCGAGGAACGCCCCGACCTGGTGGTGCTCGACCTGATGCTGCCGGGTATCGGCGGGCTCGAGGTCTGCCGGCGGCTGCGCGAACGGTACCCGGTCCCGGTGGTCATGCTGACCGCGCTGGGCGACGAGACTGACCGGCTGGCTGGCTTCGAGATCGGCGCCGACGACTACGTGACCAAGCCGTTCAGCCCGCGTGAGCTGGCGATGCGGGTCAGGTCGGTGCTCCGCCGCGCCCGCGGGAGCGCCCCGCCGGGCGGGAACGGTGCCGCGGCCGCGGGCGGGCCGGGATCACCGGTCATCACCGACCGCAACGTGACCGTCGACCTGGCCGCGCACGAGGTGCGGGTGGGCGGCAAGCTCGTCCAGCTCGACCTCCCGGGAGTACGACCTGCTGGTCTTCCTGTTGCGCAACCCGCGGCAGGCGTTCACCCGCGAGCAGCTGCTGAGCGAGGTCTGGGGCTGGACGTTCGGTGACACCTCGACCGTCACCGTGCACGTCCGGCGGCTGCGGGAGAAGCTCGAGGAGGATCCGACGATGCCCCGGCGCATCGTCACCGTCTGGAGCGTCGGCTACCGCTACGAGCCAGGGCCCGCGTGACCGGGGCGCTGGCTGACGTCATGCCGGGCGTCCAGCCGCGGGACCTCGCGTACGTCACGTCGTGGGTGGCGGGCGCGGCGATGCTGGCGATCGCGGGCGGGGTGGTCGGTCAGCGGCTGCTCGCCCGGCGTTCCATCGGACTCCAGGTCGCGCTGGTGACCGTGGTGACCGTGGTGACCGCGATCGCCTCGGTCGGGGTGATCTCCGTCTACATGCTCACCCCGGGCGACCGCGAGGTGATGCTCGAGCTGATGGGCATCGCCGGGATCGCCGGGCTGGCGGTCGCGTTCGTCATCGGCCGGTCGGTCACCCGGGCGACCGGGCGGTTGCTTGGCGCGGTCCGCGAGGTCGGCGGCAGCGGCATCTACACGCCGCCCCCGGTCGTGCTGCCGACCGAGCTGGCCGCGCTGTCCCAGGGGCTGGCGGAGGCGCATGAGCGGCTCGGCCGGGCCCGGGCCCGCGAGCAGGCCCTGGAGGCCAGCCGCCGTGAGCTCGTCGCCTGGGTCAGCCACGACCTGCGCACACCGCTGGCCGGGCTGCGGGCGATGGCCGAGGCGCTGGAGGACGAGGTGGTGACCGACCCGCGCGAGGTCGGCCGCTACCACGGGCAGATCCGGGCGGAAACCGACCGGTTGTCGAAGATGATCGACGACCTGTTCCAGCTGTCCAAGATCCACGCGGGGGCGCTGCGGCTGTCACCCCGGCTGGCCGGCCTGGACGACCTGATCGCCGAGGTCGCCGCCAGCGCGGAGCCCCTCGCGCGGGCCAAGGGCGTCCGGTTCGCGGGCGCGGTCGCACCGGGCATGGTCGTGCGGATCGACCCGGCCGAGTTCGGCCGGGCGGTCAGGAACCTGGTCACCAACGCGATCAGGCACACGCCCCCAGACGGGGTGGTCGAGCTGGTGGGGGAGATCAGGTCGGGACTGGCGCTGGTCTCGGTGGCCGACCAGTGCGGCGGCATTCCCCTCCTCGACCTGCCCCGCGTCTTCGACGTGGCGTTCCGCGGCGAGAGCGCGCGGACGCCCGACCCTTCCGGCGGCGCCGGGCTCGGGCTGTCCATTGCCCGTGGCATCGTGGAGGCGCACTCGGGCCAGATCAGCGTGCGCAACACCGGGCCCGGGTGCCGGTTCGTGATCACCCTGCCGCTGGCCCGCCCGGCCCCGGCGGCGGTGTCAAGGGCCGCCCCCGCCCTGCGCGCCACCGGCGGGCAGGCGGCGTCCCGGGGCGGCGACGGAGGCCTGACCCTGCTCGCCCCGCGGCCGGGCGGCCGTCACGGTTCCGTCAGGACCAAGGCGTCCAGCTGATCACGCGGGCTCAGGCGACCGGGCCGGTGACCGTGACCAGGGTGCCGTAGGTGAGGTAGGACCAGATGAACTTGGCCTGGGTCCACGGCAGCTCCACGCAGCCGAGGCTCTGGTAGAAGCCATAGGAGCCGCGGCTGAAGTAGTGCACCGCGTCGCCGCCGTTGAAGTAGGAGATCCAGTAGACCGGGTCGGCGTACTTGCTGCCGTCCGGGTTGGTTCCCTTCATCACCTGGTACTGGAGCCGCTCGTAGACCGGGAAGGTGCCGTCCACTGTGCTCGCGGCCGCGATCCCGGTGTTGGCCGGGCTGTCGAGGATGACCTTGCCGTTGTGCCAGACCTTCAGCGTCTCCGGGTAATTCTGAGAGGCCAGGGCGTAGGTGTAGCCGTGCTGGCTGGCCTGGTCCTTGCTCGCCGCGGTGAGCAGCGCGGCCCACACCTGCGGGCCGGCTTGGCCGTCCATGGTCAGGCCCTGGTCGTACTCGAACGCCCGGATCGCACCGTCCTCGACGATGTTGTCCTGCCCCGCCTGCCATTTGCCGGTCAGCTCGCCCGGGTAACCGGGCTGGAAGCTGAACGTGCCGGCCGGCGGGTCGTAGGCGTCCCGGACCTCGGCGTTCAGGCTGGTGCCACCCGGGTCGCCCGGCCCGCTGGCCGGGGTCCAGGTGAGCGGCAGGTAGCCGAGCTGGGCGAGGATCTGCTGCACCCGGTCATTGGAATAGCTGCCGGTGGTGAACGTCACCGTCTTGCCCGCGGCCAGTGTGCCCGAGCCCGGGCTGGAGCCACTCATCCCGCCGCTGCCACCGGGGATCTTCACTGACACCTTGGTGTCCGGCAGGAACCCGGAATCCGGGGTGAAGGTCGCGGTCGTCCCGTCCACCTGCCAGCTGCCCTTGATCGCGGGCGACATCGTGGGCAGAGGCGTAGCAGGCGACAGGGCCGAGGAGAATTTCAGCGTGATCGGGGCGCCCCCGTTGGCCTGCCTGGCGCCGCCCGCGGGCGACACCGACAGCAGCGTCAGCGGTCCGGCCGTCGCGCTCGCACTGGCCTTCGCGCTCGCACTGGCTGCCGCGGCCGGCTTGACGTTGGCCGCACTGACCACCTTTTCCTGGCCCGGGCTGTGGGTCGCGGCGGCGGCGTACGCACAGCCGGCCACGATGACCGCGGCGGCGGTCCCAGCGGTCGCTGAGATCAGCCGGTGCCTGAGCAGGGTCGCGCCCACCCGGCGCGGACCCCCGGCACTCCCCAGAAACGACACAGTACGGACTCCAATGCTTAGTCAGATCGCTGATCAGTGGTGATACCAATTGGCCGGCCACCCCAGGGGGCACGTCGGGGCTGGTCGCTGTTTCCATGCGGGCAGCTTCCATGCGGGCATCGCAGACGGGAGAGGGGCAGCCAGAAAAAGCTTAGGGGCAAGATCTCTCAAAACGGGAAACTTCGTGTCACATCTCCTTCTGTTTCCGTAGTAGACGAGCACCGCGGGCGAAAGGTTGCACCCGCATCGCCACCGCGGGCCGCCGGAACCGGCGCGCCCAGCGTGGGCCGGTCGCCGTGGCCTGTCGTCTAATAGGGAGAACCGCCCGTCAATGGAGAGGCAGGACAGCGTGAGCTCGGTCTTCGTCGTGGATGCGTGCCGCACCCCGGTCGGCAAGGTGAAGGGGGCGCTGGCTGACGTCCGCCCCGACCACCTGGCCGCCGATATCCTCCGGGCCCTGATGGACCGCAGCCCCGGACTCGACCCGGCCACCATCGACGACGTGTACTGGGGCGCCGCCAACCAGGCGGGTGAGGACAACCGCAACGTCGCCCGGATGGCCGTGCTGCTGGCGGGCCTGCCGGTGACGATCCCGGGGGCGACCGTCAACCGGCTCTGCGGTTCCGGCATGGAGGCGGTCAGCGACGCCGCCCGGGCCATCGCCGCGGGTGACATCGACATCGCCGTGGCGGGCGGCAGCGAGTCCATGACCCGGGCCCCGTTCGTGGTGCAGCGCTCGGGCGACCCCTGGGCCCGCTCCCTGGAGACGGCCGACACGCGCCTGGGCTGGCGACTGGTCAGCCCGCGCATGCAGGAGATGTACCCGCCGGTCAGCCTGGGCGAGACAGCCGAGAACGTGGCCGGCAAGTACGGCATCTCCCGCGAGCGGCAAGACGAGTTCGCGCTCCGCTCCCACCGGCTGGCGGCGGCCGCCCGCGACGCGGGCCGCTTCGACGCCGAGATCGTCCCCGTCACCACCGCCCGGGGCGAGCTGGCCAGCGACGAGGGCATCAAGGCGAACATCACGCTGGAGGAGCTGGCGGGCAAGCGGCCCGCGTTCCGCCCGGGCGGCTCGGTCACCGGCGGCAACTCCTCCCCGCTGAACGACGGCGCGGCGGCGCTGCTGCTCATGTCGCAGGACGCGGTCGACCGGGCCGGCGTCACCCCGCTGGCCCGCTACGCCGGCGCCTCGGCCGCCGGCGTCCACCCCGACTACATGGGCATCGGCCCGGTGCCGGCGTTGACCCGCGTTCTGGGCCGGGCGGGCTGGCGGACCGAGGACCTGGAACTGGTGGAGCTGAATGAGGCCTTCGCGGCCCAGTCGGTCGCCTGCCTGGACGAGCTCAAGCTCGACCCGGCCCGGGTCAACGTGAACGGCGGGGCGATCGCGATCGGCCACCCGCTCGGCTGCTCCGGTGCCCGCATCGTCACCACCCTGCTGCACCAGATGAAGCGCCAGGGGGCCGCCAAGGGGGCCGCGTCCATGTGCATTGGCGTCGGCCAGGGAATCGCCACCCTCTGGGAGGCCTGCTAACCGACCGTGGCTGGCCGGCCAACTTTTGCTATCCACTCGATAACTGTTGCGTAACGGAGTTACGCTGGCCCCCGTAGCAGTCGAAGCGGAGGGAGCGAGCGTGACGCTGATCGAGGGCGGGCTCAGCGACCGGACCGGCCAGGCCAGACGCCGGGCCAGACGCCGCCGCACCGCCCGCGCCGCCGCCCCGCTGCTGATCCCGCTGGCCCTGGCGCTCACGCTGGGCGTGATCCTGGCGGTCTCGGCCGCCGCGCCGACCGCCCGCGTCACCCAGCAGTCGCAGACCACCAGCACCCGCCCGTAGGCACCGGGCCAGGTAACAGTCAGCCCGCCAGGGAGTTGCCGGCCGACGAGGTGCCGAGCGGCGCGGTGGCGCTGTCAGCCGCCAGGCTGTCCGGGCTGACCAGGGAGCTGCCGTCCGCCCCGGCCTCGACCGCCTGGTGCGTGGCGCTGCCTGCGAGGAGCTGCGACCAGGACAGGAACCACTCGGTCCAGCCGTTGTCCCAGTTGCCCGCCTTGGCGCTGCTGGTGATCGTGACCGGGTCGCCGGGGATGGCGAGGTCGTAGAAGATCTGGGCGTCCTCCGGGGCCAGGTTCACGCAGCCATGGCTGACGTTCGACTCGCCCTGGTTGACGACCGACCACGGGGCCGAGTGGTAGTAGTCCCCGCTGTAAGTAAACCGGACCGCGTAGTTCACCAGCTCGTCGTAGTAGCCGGGGCTGCCCTTCTTGCCGCCGCCGATCATCCGCACCGGGTTGCCCTTCTCGACCGTCAGGTAGGTGCCGTTGGGCGTCGGGGTGACCTTCTTGCCGGTCGAGATCGGCCAGGTGTAGGTAAGCCGGCCGCCGACGTAGACCTGGGTGCGGAAGGTGCTGGTGTTGGCGACCGCGATGACCGACTGGCCGATGCTGAACGTCTGGGACAGGTCGTGTACCCCGTAGACCCCGGGCGCGCCCTCGACCCCGTCCAGGTGACTGGAGAGGGTGACGGTGGTGCCGGCGGGCCAGTAGTCCCGTGGCCGGAAGTCGAGCTGCTCGCTGCCGTCCCAGTACCAGGCGCCGACCACCGGCTTGGAGGTGGTGAGGGTGAGCGCCCGCTCGACCGCCGCCTTAGTCGGTGATCGGGTGATCGAACGTCAGCATGATGGGCATGCCGACGCCGTAGGTGAGGCCCGCGCCCTCGAAGATCTCGGTGTGGAACGCGGTGGCCGGCCTCAGCGTGGTGAACGTGCTCTTCGCGGTGGCCGGACGGCCCGTAGGGCCGGTCCCGGTCGCGGTCACCGTATAGGACTGCCCGGTGGGCAGCGCGTAGCTGCTGTGCCAGCTGGTGCCGTCCGCACTCAGGGTCCCGGTGACCGTGCTGTCGCCGGAGGCCTTCACCGTCACCCCGCTGACCTTGGCGCCGCTAACGGCGGTGACGGTGATGCCGCCGGCCGGGCTGGCGTCCTTGGTGCCGGAGGCGGGGGTGATCGAGAACGAGGCCGGCCCCGCCGAGGCCGGCGAGCCCGCCGGGCCAGCCACCGCCGTCGGGTTGAGCCTGGCCGCCTGCGGGCCGCCGCCCGAGCACGCGGTCGCGCCCGCGGCGAACGCGGCCGCCAGGGCGACCGCAGCGAGGGCGCGCCCCGGGCGGCCGGGCTGGTGCCGGGACCCGGCCGGGCGGCGTGTCGTGCGGGGGCAGCCGTACACAGTCGATCGGTCTCCTTATCGTCCCGGGGACTCACCCTGCGGTCGCCGCGGCCGCCGCCGCAGCCGCGGCCGCCGCCGCCGCGGCCAGCCGCGGCCGGCCGCGAGCAGGAACGCCAGCGCGGTGGCGGCGACGATCACCCACTCGGGGACCGGGCCGGCCCGCTCGGCCAGCGTCTGGCTGGTCAGCAGCGGGACACGCGCCTCGAGCTCGGCCTGCTGCCAGGTGCCGCTGCGGGCCACCAGCCGCCCGTCAGGGGCGATGATCGCGCTGTAGCCGGTGGTGGAGGCGACCACGACGGAGCGGTCGAACTCAACCGCCCGGATTCGCGCCATCGCCAGCTGCTGGCCGCTCTCGCCGGTCTGGCCGTCCCGCTCGAAGGTGGCGTCGTTGCTCTGCATGGCGAGCACGTTCGCGCCTGCCGTGACCTCGCTGCGGACTAGGCCGTCGAAGCCCACCTCGTAGCAGATGACGTCGCCGAGCCGGATCTGGCCGACCGGGAAGACCACCGTCGCGTGCCCGCGGACGAAATCCTGCGGCTGAAGCTGGGTCAGCGAGGTGATCTTGCTGATCAGGCTGCGGAACGGGATGAACTCGCCGAACGGCACCAGCTGGCGCTTCACGTAGGTGAGCGAGGGCCCGGTCCCTGGCTGCCACAGCACCCCGGCGTTCCGCAGCGGGTCCTCAAGCACCGCGCCAACCAGGATGGGGCTGCCGATCGCGCTGGCGGCGCCCGCGATCTCGTCGTAGACCGGCGGGTACCTGGTCGGGTCGATGCTGGTGGAGTTCTCGGGCCAGATCACGAGCTGCGGCCTGGCCGCGGTGCCGGCTGCCACCTCGGCCGGCCAGCTTGACCGTTGCCTGGGCGTGGTTGGCGGTCACCTGGAGCTCATCCAGCTGCGCCTGCAGCGACCGGGCCCGCGGGACGTTGCCCTGGATGGCGGCGATCTCGGCCGTCGTCGTGCCTGCCGGGACCGGGTCGAGCGGCAGCGCGGCGGGCAGGCACGAGGCCCCGGCGACGGCGGCGAACGCGACCGTCGCCGTCACTGTCCGCCGGCCCCGGTCCGCGCGGCCGCCCGCCAGCGCCGCGACGAGCACCCAGGCGAGGGCGGCACCGGTCAGCGCGACGACGAACGACAGCAGGGGCGCGCCGCCGATCGCGGCCCAGCCCTGGGTCGGCAGCCCGGCCTGGCTCATCGCCAGCCTGCCCCAGGGGAAACCGCCCCACGGCCAGCGGTCGCGGAACGCCTCGGCCGCGACCCACCAGCCGGCCACCGCCAGCGGCCACCAGCGCAGGGTCAGCAGCAGCCGCTGGCCGACCGCGAACACGGCGAAGATCAGGGCGGAGGCGATCGCCAGCGCCACCCAGGCGAACCAGGCGAGGTTGACCACCCAGACCAGCAGCAGGAAGAAGAAGGCGAGGCCAAAGACCAGGCCGGCCGCGAACGCGCCCCTCAGCGACCGTCCCCACAGGGCGACGACCAGCAGCGCCGGGCCCGCGACGGCCAGCGGCCACAGACCGAGCGGAGCGAACGCGGCCGCCAGGGCCAGGCCGCCCGCCAGCGCCAGCGGCAGCGCCAGGCGCGTCCGCAGCAGCGGTTCCGCGGGCGCGGGCATGCCCGCGCGGCCGGCCGGGAGGGGACGGGACGATCCGCGTTCCCGGCCCCTGCACCAGCCCCGACGCTGGCGTCGGGGCTGGTGCCAGGGCCGGTATGGGTGCCGCCCGGGTTGGCGTCCGGCTGTCCGGTCATCACCTACGCAGGGTAGTCCGCAACCGGGGGCGGACGCGAAGCGGGCAACTTTGCTATTTACCGTGAACATGGCAATCCGCTGGGTTATATTCGATGCTGCTAATGCAGCGACGGGGGGCCGTAGCTGTCAGCCTTTACCATCCCGCCGGCGGCTCGCCGAGCCGTCAGGGGCAATGGCGGGTGCGAAAGGGTTATTCACCGCGTGCTTACACATGCGTAACGGGGCTCGGCATGCGCGAACGGACTTGTTGTGATTCGCATTCGCTATAAGGACATATCGGATATTTCGGCCGGGACTCACCAGGAGACCTGGCTGCACGGCCGGACGCAGGCCGTGGCCAACGGGGTCGTGGTCTACCTGGTCCCGGGGCTGACCGCCGGGCAGCGGCGGGCCGTGCTCCGGCGGCTGCGGCAAGAGGGGAGCCGGGGCCTCGGTCCCGCCCTCCCGCTCCCGCACCTGCTGCTGGCGGTGGCGGCCGACCGGCTGTGGACAGCGGCCCGGATGGCAGGCGCCGTCATCCGGCTCCACCCGGCTGAGGCACTGCTGCCCAGCGCTCTCATCGCCGGCCTGATGACGCTGTTCGTCGCCGTGTCGGCGGGCAGTCCCGGTGGCATGCCGGGCGCCGCGGGGCAGCTCGCGCAGGCGCCTGGGGCGGCCGGGGCCGCCCCAGGCCCGGCTGCCGCCTGGACCTCGCCGGTGCTGGTGAAGAAGGCGACCGCGCGCCTCGGCGAGGCCACCGGCCACGACAGGCCGGGCCCGCCAGGACAGGCCCGGGGTCAGCTGGTGGCGGGCGGGCCGCTGCCCGGGTTCGGCCAGCCGTCCGGCTGGTACGTCTGCTCGGGAGTGGTCGCCGCCCCGGTCTGGTTCCCGCTCATCGGTCAGCCGGTGAGCCAGCCGTGCTCGAGCTCGCGGGCGGCGCCGTAGACCGCCCACCGACCCGGTCCACGTGATTTGGCCTGGTAGAGGGCGTAATCCGCGTCGGCCACCACGGCTGCGGTGGCGGACGAGCCGGCCGCCCGCTCGGTGATGCCCGCGCAGGCCGATACCCGCACCAGGCCGATCCGGAGCGGGACCGGCCGCGCCACCGCGCAGAGGATGCCGCGGGCCAGGTTGACCATGCCTGCGATGCCGGGGGAGTTCTCGGCTACCACCACGAACTCGTCACCGCCGATGCGCCCGGCGATGGTGCCGTGGGCGCGGGCGGTCTCGCTGATCCGCCGCGCTACCGTCACCAGCAGCTCGTCCCCCGCCTCGTGCCCGTAACGGTCGTTGACCGCCTTGAAGCCGTCGAGGTCGAGGTAGCACAGAGCGGCGCTGGTATCCCGGCCCGCCGCGAGCGCGGCCGCCAGCCGGTCGAACACGGCCACCCGGTTCGGCAGCCCGGTCAGCGGGTCGTGGGTGGCGGCGTGCCGCAGCTGGTCGCTGATGATCCGCTGAGCGTCGAGCTCGGCCTGCCTGATCAGCTCCTGCTCGGCCAGGGTCCGGTCACGCAGCGCGCGGACATAGCCGTTCGCCAGTGCCTCGGTGACCTCGGCCACCCGCCGCTCCAGATTCCCGGCGGCGGCGGCCCGGGCGAGTGGGACCCGGGGCGCGAGCGGATCTTGCAGCAGCAGCCCGGGCAGCCGCAGGATCAGCACCCGCAGCGACCGGCCGAGCACGTCGGCGTTCACGAAGTCGGCCCGCACAAGTGCGTGCCCGACCGCGGCGGCCTGCCGCGCGCGGAACGGGTTGCCGAGCACAATGGCCAGCAACGCGGCCGACTGTGTGGTCAGGAACGCGTGGGCGCTGGCGATGTCCATCGGGACGGCCGCCTGGCCCGGCCGTCCTCTCACCCTGGCTGACGGCAAGCTCTGCGAGCCACAAGCGGGCCAGCTGCGCCGCGGGGGCGGCTCCGCCGGCCATTGGTGCCATAACTGCCGTCTCGGCCATAGGGGGCGCTCCTGTTCGGAACCAGCGGGACCGGCGTGCAATTGAACGTGAGCGTCACTATAGGCGATGCGACCGGTACAAGTAGTGCTTATTCCAATATCCTGTGATCACTTGCTCGCTCTCCGCGTCTGAAATGCATGTTCTTGTGATTCTTGGGTTGGCTGCTGTCGCGTAATCGGGCGTACCCGGGTAGCTACGCGTCTAGGTAGCGTGGGTCTCGATGACCTGGCCTCGATCACGACGGGGACCTCAACCACGACGGGGACGGCAGGTAGCTCTGATGGCCGGTAAAGACGGTACGGACGCGGCCGGGGACGCGGCCGCGCGGGAGGCGGCGCGGGTCGCGGTCGAGCTCACGGAGGAGGGCCGGTTCCCCGGTCCCGGAGCCCCGGGCCGCCCCGAGGTTCCCGGCGAGCAGGCCGCGGCCGGCCCAGGACGGCCCGGCAACCCGCTCCGGGCCCTCACCGACAGGGTGGCCAGCACCACGATGACCGCGACGGCGGCCGCCCGGCGGGGGGCTGACGAGGCCGCCCGGCGCGGCCTGGCCACCGCCCGGCGCGGCGCGGGGGGAGCCCGGAAGGGCGCCGGCGCGGCCCGGCACGGGGCCGGCTGGCCGGCCGGGGCGTCTCGTCCGGCCTGGGCTGGCTGACCGGGCAGGTCATGGCGATGGGACCGCGGCTGAAGATCCGCGACCAGGCGACGCTGCGGGCCCGCTTCCCCGGCCAGACGGATGACCAGATCGCCCAGCGGCTGGTGGAGAACGCGGCCCGGGCAGCGGCGACGGTGGGCGGGGCGACCGGGGCGTGGGCCGTGCTGCCGGCCCTGCCGGCCTTCCCGGTCGAGGTCGCGGCGGAGACCCTGGCCGTCGTCGGCATCGAGATCAAGCTGGTGGCGGAGCTGCATGAGGTCTACGGCATGGCGGCCCCGGGGGGCGCGGCCGAGCGCGCCCGGGCCTACCTCGCGTCCTGGGCCACTCGCCGGGGCGTTTACCAGGTGGACGGGGGCCTGCTCCTGATCGCCGGGTCCCCGCTGGCCCGGCAGCTGACCCGGAGGCTGGCGGCCCGGGTCCGCCGGTCGACCTTCTCCCTCGCGCCGCTGTTCACCGGGGCGCTCGCCGGGGCGGTACTCAACCGCCGGGAGACCCGCAGGCTTGGCTTCCAGATGCGCGACGAGCTCCGCCAGCGCCGCCAGACGGTCACCGCGACCGTGGTCCGCTGACCCGGTGACCTGGTGACCGCCGACGCTCCCGGACTGCGGTATTCCACTGCGGCCGGGCGCTGGGTACTCGCCGCGGCGGTGCTCGGCTCTGGCATCGCCGCGCTTGACAGCACCGTGGTGAGCATCGCGTTGCCGGCGATCGCGCGCGACTTCCACGCCTCGGTGGCCAGCATGCAGTGGGTAGTCGACGGCTATACGCTCCCGCTGGCCGGGTTCCTGCTGCTCGGCGGGACCCTGGGTGACGTCTACGGGCGCCGCAAGGTCTTCGTGACCGGCACCGTGTGGTTCGCGCTGGCCTCGCTCCTGTGCGGCTTCGCCCCCAGCGCAGGTCTGCTGATCGCGGCCCGGGCACTCCAGGGGGCGGGCGCGGCCCTGCTCACGCCGGGCAGCCTGGCGATCTTGCAGGCGTCGTTCAGCCCGGGGGACCGGCCGAAGGCGATTGGCGCCTGGTCCGGCCTCGGCGGGGTCGCCACCGCGGCCGGGCCGTTCCTCGGCGGCTGGCTGATCAGCGCGGTGTCCTGGCGCCTGATCTTCTTCATCAACCTGCCGGTCGCGGCCGCCGTCGTCCTCATCGCCGCCCGGCACGTCCCCGAGACCCGCGCCCCCGGGCCACGGGCGCCGCTGGACATCTGGGGCGCGGTGGCGATCAGCCTGGCCCTGGCCGGCCTCACCTACGGGCTGATCGGCGCGTCGTCCCACGGCTGGACCTCCCCATCTGTGCTGGCCAGCCTGTCCGCCGGGGCGGCCCTGTTCGCCGGCTTCTGCCTGACCGAGCTGCGCCGGGAGCACCCGATGCTCCCGCTGACGATCTTCCGGTCCCGCCAGTTCAGCGCGGCCAACGCGGTCACCTTCGTCGATTACGCCGCCCTCGGGGGCGCCCTGTTCCTGGTCCCGGTCGTGCTCCAGGAGGTCTGCGGCTACAGCCCGCTCGAGGCTGGGATGGCGCTGCTGCCGCTGACAGCGATCATGCTCGCCCTGTCCGCCCGTTCGGCCGCGCTCGCCGCCCGGATCGGCCCGCGGCTGCAGATGACGACGGGGCCGCTCATCATCGCGGCCGGGCTGGTCCTGTTCACCCGGGTGCACGGCACCGGCGACTACCTGACCGAGGTGCTGCCGGCGGTCCTCGTCCTCGGCTTCGGCCTGGCCGTCAACGTCGCCCCGCTGACCGCGACCGCGCTGTCGGCCGCCCCGGCCGAGCACGCGGGCATCGCCTCCGCGGTCAACAACGACGTGGCCCGCACCGGCGGCCTCATCGCGGTCGCGGTGCTGCCGGTGCTGGCCGGCCTGACCGGCGCTGCCTACCTTCACCCGGCCACGCTGACCAGCGGCTTCCACACCGCCGTGCTGATCGCGGCGGGGGTCGCGGCGGCCGGAGGGGTGCTCGCCGGGTTCGCCATCGTCAATCCGCCCCGGCTGGCCGCGGATCAGGAGCCGTCCGGGGTGCCGCCGGGCCGGGCGGCCGGCGACGACGTGCACACGCTGCGCTGTGTGCACTGTGCCCTTGACGCACCCCCCCTGCGCGGCCAGGGCGACGACAGTGAGCCCGCGCCAGCCCGGGCCGGCGGCCGCGGGCGATACCCTCGGCAGGGACAGCGGCACGCCCCGGAGGGATGATCATGACAGCGGATGACACGCGCGCGGCCGAGGCGGTCCGGGCGGCCGCGCGCGCAGCCCGGGCGGCGGCCCCGAGCCTGGCCGGGGCCCCGGACGGGGCGGTCGACGCCGCGCTCGGGGCGATGGCGCGGGCGCTGCGGGACGCCGCCCCGGCCGTGCTCGCCGCCAACGAGCAGGACATGCGGGCGGCGGCGGACGGCGGACTGCCCGCCGGGGTCCGCGACCGGCTCCGCCTCGACGGCGGCCGGCTCAAGGCGATGGCGGCGCAGCTCGACATCCTCGCCGGGGTCGAGCCCGAGCCCGCATCCCGCACGATCCGGGAGCTGCCGGGGGGGCTGGTGCTGGCCGAGCGCCGCCGGCCGGTCGGGGTGATCGGCGCGAACTTCGAGGCCCGGCCGAACGTCGTCGTGGACATCGCCTCACAGCTGGTCAAGTCGCGCAACGCGGGCGTGCTGCGGACTGGGAGCGCGGCGCTGCGCTCGGCCATCGCGCTGGCGGACGAGGTCATCGCGCCGGCCCTGGCCTCAGCGGCCCTCGACCCGGCCGCGGTCCAGCTGGTCCGGCTGCCAGGCCAGGCGGCGGCGCACGCGCTCGTCCGCCAGCCCGGACTGATCCCGCTGGTGATCCTGCGCGGCAGCGGCGACTCCACCCGGGCGCTAGCGGCCGAGGGGGCCGCCCACGGCGTCCGCACGCTGGCCCACGCCGATGGCGGCGGGGTGCTCTACCTGCACTCGTCAGCCGAACGGGGGCTGGCGGCCACGCTCATCGCCAGCAGCCTCGACCGGCTCGGCGTCTGCAACCGGCTGAACCTGCTGCTGCTGGATGAGCGGCTGTGGGACGCGTGGCTGCCGGGCATCACCGGGCAGCTGACCGGGCTCGGCATCAAGGCGTCGCTCCCGCCGCACGACCACCCGCTCGGCTACGAGTGGGCGCTCGACCAGGCCCGCGAGGCGACGGTCACCATCGCCCCGGCCGCGAGCCCGGCCGCGGCCGCCGCCATCGCCAACGACGAGACCTCCGGCCTGGCGGCCGGCATCGTGGCGGCGGACGCCGCCGCGGCCGGGGAGTTCCTCGATGCCTACGCCGGCACCGGGGCGTTCTGGAACGCGACGACCCGGCTGCTCGACGGGTTCAAGTTGCTCGACATTCCCGAGACCGGGATCAACCTGGACGCCGTGCCCGGACCGCGCGGTCCGGTGACCTTCCGCGACCTGGCCTTGCGGCAGTTCGTGGTCACCCCCCGCTGACCCGCCGGCCACCGGGATACCGTGCTTTTCCGCTAGCACGCAAAGTTCGGCCCTTTTGGATCTTGATAGAACATTTGGCTGCGCCGGGGTGGCTGCTGTGCCGATACTCAGCATGTGGTGGGCGACGACTTCGCGCGGGTGCTGACGGACGCCCAGGGCGGCAGCGACGATCAGTTCGCGGTCCTGTGGCGCGACGCGAATCCGGCCCTCCTTCGCTACCTGCGCGTCCTGGCCCCGGAAAACGCCGAGGACATCGCGGCCGAGGCCTGGGTCCACGTCGTGCGCGGGCTTGCGCGTTTCACCGGTGACGAGGCCGCCTGGCGGGCCTGGCTGTTCACCACCGCGCGGCGCCGCCTGCTCGACCAGGCGCGGATGCGCAAGCGGCACCCGGCCGAGCCGCTGGACGAGGTCAGCGCGGCCGAGCTGCCGCCCGCGCCCGACGCGGCCCAGCTGGCGCTGGACAACATCGCCACCGAGTCCGCGCTCGCGCTGCTCCGCCGGCTCCCCGAGCCGCAGGCCGAGGTGATCATGCTCCGGGTACTGGCCGGACTGGACACCGACGCGGTGGCGCTGATGCTGGGCAAGTCGCCCGGCAACATCCGGGTGATGGCCCACCGGGGCCTGAAGCGGCTGGAAGTGCTGCTCGCGCACGCCGGGGTCACCTCGCCCGCCGGTGTAACGCTTTGACCGGGCGCGGCGTTCCGGATGATGACATGTCAGACAGCCAGCCGCCGGTCTGGGGGTCCGCGCCGTGGGACGAGCCGGACCTCTGCTTCGGCGAGGGCGACGGCGAGGACGTGCCGGCCGCGGTGGCTCGCGCCGACGATGCTGTGCTGTCGGGGCTGTCGGGGCTGTCGGGTGCGTCCGGCGGCTTTCCCGGCCCGCCCGGGTCCGCGGAGACGGTCGTGGCCGCGCTGCGGGCCGGCCCCGGCCCGGGTGAGCTGGACGGCGAGGCGGCCGCGCGGGCGGTCTTCCGGCTGCGGACGCTGCCAGCCGCCCGCCCCCCGGCCGCCCTGTCCGGCCCGCTGCCGGTGCGGGGGGCGGACGGCGGGTCCCGGCGCCCGCCCGGTAGTCACCGTCGGCCGTCCCGCGCGCCATGGCACGGCCGCCGCCGGATGACGGCGGTGCTGGCCGGGACGGCGGTCGCCCTCGCCGGGGGTATCGCTGTTACCTTCGCGCTGAGCGGGTCCGCGGGTGGGCCGGCCAAGGCCGGCCTGGTGGCCCCGCTGACGACCCACAACGCGGCGGCCCCATCCAGCCGCCCGGCCCCATTCAGCAGCCCGGCCGCGAAGCAGCAGGCGGTGGAAGGCCACGGGGAACGGACCCAGGTTCCGGCGCCGGCCACGTCGCCCACGCTGTCGCCCGCCCAGGAGACGGCGCTGTGCCACGAGTACGTCGACCCGTGGTCATCCGGCTGGAAGGACTGGAAAGCCGCCGTCGCGCGGCTCAGCCCGGTCGCCGGGGGCAGGCGGAAGATCGACGAGTACTGCTGGAACCTGCTCGGGGGCGCGGCCGGCTCGCCCGGTTCCGGCAGTCAGCAGCCCTTCCAGCCGGGATCGGCGAACCACTACGGCGGGCACGGGAACGGCCCGGGCGGGGACGGCCAAGCCGGGCCGGGCGGGCCGGACGCGCGTTAGCGGCGGTCACCTCGCTCGCGCGGGCGGCTCAGGGCTGCCCGGGCTCGGTCAGCCTGCTGACGATGGCCCCGCAGGCCTGCTCCAGCGCCGTCCGCTGGTCGCCGCTGAGCCGGTCGAAGACGAGCGCCCGCACGGTCGCGACGTGCCGCGGCGCCGCCGCCTTGATGGTGTCGGCGCCTGCCGCGGTCAGCTCGACGTAGGCCCCCCGCCCGTCTGCCTCGCATTCCCGGCGGGAGACCAGCCCGCGCCGTTCCATCCGGGTCAGCTGGTGCGACAGGCGGCTCTGCTCCCAGTTCAGGGCCTCGCAGATCTGGAACGGCCGCAGCCGCCGCTGCGGTGCCTCGCTGAGCTGGACGAGGACCTCGTACTCGGACAGGGACAACCCGCAGTCCTGCTGCAGCTGCCGGCCCAGCGCGGCCGGCAGCAGTGCGCTCATCCTCAGGTAGCTCCGCCATGCCCGCTGCTCGTCGTCGCTCAGCCATGCCGCCGTCATGCGGCAATCATAGCGATGGCTATTGATGACGGATCATTTATTGTCGTCCGGGCGCTGCCGCCCAGACGGCGGCCGCTGCGGCGGGACCGGGTCGGCCGGGAAGTGCCGGGGGCCTGACCAGAGCGCCGGGACCGCGTCGAGCGCCGCCGCGATGTGGTAAGCGGCGCTCTCGTAGTTGACCCGCCAGCCGACGAAGTCCGGCCACGCGTCCGCCGGGTCGCGGTCGGTCGGGAACTCGACCTCGTGCAACCGCGCGATGGCGCCGAGAAAGTCTTCGTAGGTCAGGCTGATGCTGCCCTCGGGATCCGCCTCGTCGGGGACGTCGGCCCCCATCGCCCGGGCAACTCTGGTCACGCAGCTGAACCCGCTGCGGAGGAACAGCCGCGCGGGCACCACCAGCGCCGGGTCCGGCTCCAGGGACAGCACCAGCGCGGCCGAGTCGAGCATCGCCAGCAGCGAGATCACCCAGGACGAGTACGGCTGGGGCGAGCGGAAGCGCACCAGCGGCAGGTAGGTCGTGTGGCTCTCGGCCACGTCGGCCGCCCACCGTTCCCACTGCCGGTACAGCTCGGGCAGCGTGTTGAGGGTCGACACCCCGGAGCCGAGCGCGTAGTGCGTGCGCGCGAGCAGCTCCGGCCCCCAGCTGGGTACCCCCGCCCGCGCGTTGAGCAGCGCGACCTCGGTCTCCCGCCGGTTGAAGGCGGCGTACAGCGTGGGCAGGTAGCCGATTTGCAGCGCGACCACCACCATCCCGGTCGCCGCGGCGACGAAGACGAGCGCGTCCGGCGTCGTCCCCGGCGGCTCGGCGAAGCCGAGGGTGAACAGGGAAGAGCCCGCCTCGGTTAGCGCCGCGCTGATGCTGCGGCCGTGGGCGGGCCACAGCACCAGCGAGTAGCCGGCGAGGAAGATGCCCAGCCAGCCCGCCAGCTGGGTGACCAGGATCGCGGCCGCCTGGGTGGCGAGGATCCGGTCACGCACGGGCCAGCTGGCGGTCCTGGTCACCGCCCGGAAGACGGTGAGCACGACGCGGTCGACCGCGCGGGTGAGCCACGACCCGACCGGCCGGGGGACGATCAGCGTCCCGATGACGGACTGCCACCCGGTCAGCAGGAGCAGGATGCCGCATGCCGCCGCGACCCAGCGGGCGGCGAGCGGAACGACCATGACCTGGAAACTAGCAGTCCGTGTGAGCGGGCTGGTAACCGGACGGCTCCGGACCGATCAGGTAGCCACTGCCCTGCGCGACCAGGTAGAAGTTCAGCGTCCAGTCGTTGCAGCCGCTGTGGTCGACGCTCTGCGCGGGCGACTGGTGGCTGGTGAACGTCACCGTCGCCGTCAGGCCGCTGTTGCCGCTGGCGAGGGAGGTCAGCGTCATGCCCGAGTCAGTCGTGCTTGAGTAGCCGGAGGTAAACACCGGCTGGGTCTGCCTCGCCTTCTCGGCCGGCGTGAGGGTGCCGGCGTACTCGGCGTAGTCGCGGGTGTTGATGCCGTGGAAGTAATGGCTGAGCAGCGACTCGACCTGCGGCGCGGCGGGGCTGCCAGACACGCCGGAGGCCAGGGCGACAAGGCTGAGGGTGGGCGACGGGGTCGCCGACGGGCTGGCGGCTGGCGAGCCGGCCGTGGTGCCGGCGGCGGTGGTGCCGGCGGACGGGCCGGCGGACGTCCCGGTGGCCGCGGACGACCCGGTGTCCGGCCGGGTCGCCGACTGCGCCGTGTGATGCCCGCCGAGCGTGGACGCGAGCGCGTAGGCACCGCCGCCCGCGGCCAGCACGACAACGACGGCGAGGGCCGCGAAAAGGCCGCGGCGGCTGCGCGGCGCCCGCCCACCCGCCAGCGGGCCGCCGGGGTACGGGCCGCCGGGGTACGGGCCACCGGGGTACGGGCCACCCGGATAAGGGCCGGGCGGCGTGACCGGGTCCGCCGGCGGCGGCTGGTACCCGCCCCGGCGGGCCGGCGTGGCCTCGACCGTCTGGGTCGGCTGCCAGTTGCTGTCACTGCCAGACGGCCCGGCCTGCTCCGGTGAGGCGTACCAGGCCGCGAACGGGTCGGGCGGGTCGGCCCGGGTCACGTCGGCGGGCACGTCCGTCCGGGTCGCGCCCTCCGGTCCGGCCTGCCCCGCCGGGCTGGTCTCGCTGAACTCGGTCCCGCAGCCCGCGCAGAACCGCGCCGTCCCGTTCCGCTGCCGCCCGCAACTGGCGCAGAAGCTCATGACTGCCCGTCCGTTTCCTGGGGCTCCGCGCCCTGACCCTCAGCCGACCTTACCGGGCCGCCGGCGCTGGCCGGGCCGATGCCGAGCACCCCGGCCGCAACGGCGGGCCACTCCGGACCGGGCCACTCCGGACCGGGCCACTCCGGACCGGGCCAGCGGCGGGTGATCGCCTGGACGTGCAGGAACAGGCAGTACGCGGCGTCACTGCGCCCCGGGTCGCCCGCGGGCAGGGCCGGGAACCGCCCCACGGCTTCGTGCAGCACCCGCCGCAGGTGCGTCAGCCGGCCGCCGTCTCCGGCTGCCGCCAGTCCCGGCTCCGGTGGCCCGGCTGACGGTGGCCCGGCTGACGGTGGCCCGGCTGACGGTGGCCCGGCTGACGGTGGCCCGGCTGACGGTGGCCCGGCTGCGGCGGCGATCGCGGCAACAGTGCGGCGGTCCTGCAGGATGGACAGGGCCGCACCGCGGTAGTCGCATTGCGCACGGCACCGCTCGCAGCCCGCGAACGGGGGCGTGGCCGACCGCGTCACCGCCAGCTGGGCCGCCGGAGCCGGGCGGCCCCGGGGGCAGCGTCGCCGTGATCTCCGCGTGCACCGCCTCGGCCAGCTCGTCGCAGTAGAGCAGGGCCTCTCCGTCTCGCAGCCGCGCCGCCAGTGCGCGCTGGGGCTGGTCGAGGCCGGCCGCCTCGCCCATGGAGCGCCGGTCGTCTTCGGCCGGGAGGCGGTGGATGACCTTCAGGCCGGTGTTGCGGAGCGCCTCCCGGACCAGTTCGGCCGGGGACCGCTCGGTCAAGATCACCCCCGCCCCGTTCCCGCGGCTGCCGGTCAGCCCGCGGGCAAGGGTCGTCGCGGCCCGCGAGCGGGACTGGGGGCCGGGCCCGGGCCTCCCCGGGCCCGCGAACAGCCGGCCCGCCTCCTCGACCACGGTGACGTGCGCCAGCCCGGTGGCCGCCCGCGCGCCCGCCTGCTGGTAGTTGGCCTGGTGGTGCTCGATCACCGCGTTGAGCACCAGCGCCGTCAGCAGCGCCTGCTCGGGGCCGTCCCCGAGCGCGCTGAGGTCGAGGATCACCGGATGCCCCAGGAGCTGCCCGAGGCCGGCTGGCCGGCTGGCGAGCAGGGCCGACCCGGCTGGCCCGGTCGCCAGCGGCCGGACGGCGTCGCCGCCGGCCCGGCCCTCCCCCTGGTAGCCGGGGTCGTCGGTCACCTCGTCCAGCGCCGCGCCGAAGTCGGCGATGGTGGGCCATGCCCTGTCCGGCCCGGCCGCCCGCTCCGACGGCAGGAAGCCCGCCCGCAGGTACGTCAGGCTGAGCGCGTCCCGGTAGGCCGGCGTCACCGGCCCCGGCAGCCCGAGGGCGGCCGTAAAGCAGGTGAGCAGGTGCGCGGCGTGCGCGCTGATGAGCATCCCGCCCGGTACCTCGAACGGGTTGAACCGGAGCGGGGTGCCGTCCTCGTCGCCCGCGGTGATGACCTCGAGCGCCTCGAACCCGGTGGCTCCGGCCAGCCGCTGGTAGTCCTCGGCGGCGGACCGGGTCGGCGCGATGACCAGAAACGGCACCTGGTGGTCGGCCCACAGCTGGCGCACGATCTCGGCCGCGGTAGTGGTCTTGCCGCTGCCCGGTGACCCGGCGATCAGCGTGTGCCCGCCCAGCCAGCGCAGCGGCAGCACGATGTCGCGGTCAGTGGCAGAGACCCGGCCGATCCGGATGACGGGCCCGGCCACCTGGCCGGCGTCGGCCGCCCGCTGGCCGCGGTGCACCCGGAACCACGGCAGCACCCCGTCGGCGGCGATCGGCAGGCGGAACGCGCAGCAGGCGTCGCGCGCATCGCCGAGCACGGTGAGCATCGCAAGCTGGGGATCAGGTGGGTCGTGGCGGCCCCAGATCTCCGGCCGCCCGGCCAGCATGCCGAAGTTGATGACATTCAGGTTGTACTCGGCCAGCCGTCGCTCGGCGACGCTGGCCGGGCGGCGCACATCGCCCGCGAACAGTGGCCGCTGGTAGTCCGCCGGGCCCGCCGTCCGCAGGGCGGGGGAGACCGCCGCGGCAATCGTCTCGACGATGCCCGGCGGCAGCTGCCGTGGGGCCGACACCTGGATGCGCAGCGCGAAGGCCTTGTGCCCGAGGCGGTGGGCAAACTCATGGAAGTCCTGGCTCGCGCCGACCGTGAACGGGTCGGGGGCGAGCCGCTGCCGCCCGTGGTAGATGCCGGCCGGCGCCTCGCCCTCCCGGGCCAGCCGGCTGTAGAAGCCGGCCAGCGTGCGCAAGGTCTGCGCAAACGACGGCGGGACCAGCAGCGGCAGCACCGCGACCGACAGCACCAGCGGCACCGGGCTCGCCGCGAGCGCCGCGTACACTGCCGACCAGTCGTCATCGGACCAGGTGAACGGGGCCGCCGAGTAGTAGTAGCTGACGCCCGCGTCCGGGCGGGAGGGCACGCCGATCAGCTCGTGACGGGTGATGACGGCCGAGTCGACCGGGGTTCCGGGGAACGGCTTGAGCAGCCGTCCGACCACGTCCCCGTCTTCCACCGCGGCCGCGGTGACGTGCTGCGGGACGGCCGCCAGGACCCGGCCGCGCAGCTCCTCGGCCCGCTTCGCCACTGCGTCGGCGCTGTCGCCCCAGACGCGGCCGAGCAGCGTCACCGAGAGCGGCGCGGCGGCCGCCGGGTCGACCGCGACCCGCAGGTCGAGCGCCGCCCCGAGACCCGGATCGAGGAACGCGCCGACGAACTCCCGCTGCTCAGCCTGGGCCCGCGACACCCGTTCGGCCCGGGTCAGGCTGCGGTATCCCCGGGCCTCGCGCAGGTCGACGGCCGCGTCGACGGTGACGGCGAAGTACGCGTTGGCGACCGGCGCCCGGTCTCCGGCCACCGACAGGGCAGGCGGAGGCGCGCTGGCGACGTGGAGCGAGCCCATGCGGCCACGGTACCGCCCGCGCGCCCGCCCCTCATGCCGGTGCGCCTCATGCCGGTGCCCCTCATGCCGGGGACCCGCTAGTGCCGGCGCGACCGGGCGACCAGGACGATGATCGCGATGACAGCCACCATCCACAGCGCCGGCCCGATGAAGAACATGCTGGCGACGGCGTGCCAGGCGACGTTCGCGCAGATCAGTACCAGCGCGATCAGCAGGAGGGGACGCAAGATCCCGCCCCCGCGGTGACGCCGCCGGTAGGGCAGGGCCGGCTCGCCCGGCGCCCCGGCGCCGCCCTCGGCCTCCGGAAGGTCGTCGAACAGGCCCGCGAGGTCGCCGCGGGTCTTGGCCGCCATCGTCCGGCCGACCCGCTCGTCGAACTCGGCCTGGTCGAGCCGGCCCTCGGCGTAGTGCTGGGTGAGCAGCTCGGCGACCGCGTTACGGTCGGCGTCGGAGACGCGCAGCTGCTGGTCGGAGTAGCGGACGCGGCGCGTCCACTGCTGCTGACTCGACGTGGGTGACATGACGGTGGCTCCCTTCCTGCCCGGTGACATCAGAGGTCGTGCTCGACCGAGTGGAGCAGCGAGCCGGCGATCGACTGGTCGCTGCCCTCCTCCGGGATCAGCAGCAGGCAGGCCAGGTAGGCCGGCACGCCCGCGCCGCCGAGGAAGGTGAACACGGCGAAAGCCACGCGGATGAGGGTCACGTCGACCGCGAGGTAATCAGCGATGCCGGCGCACACGCCGGCGAGCATGCGCCCGTTGACGGCGCGGCGAAGTGGTGGCCGGCCGGCGTGGGCGGCTGGCGTCTGGGTCTGGGTGGTGTCCCCGGAAGTGCTCATGGCTCCAGTCTTGGCCCGCCGCGCGCGCCTGGGTATCGGGAACGCCCCTGGCTCGACCCCCGGGGGACCCTGAGTCACCCTGAGCCCGGATCAGGGAAAGCCCCGATGGCCACCACCCCCCGGGGCGGGTGATGATGGTGACATGCAGTTCCAGGACCAGCCCGGCCAGTCCCCGGTGACCGGCCGGGGGCACTGGCACGGACCGCACGGTCGCCGCGACAGTCCCCCCGAGTGGGCTTTTCGCTTTCGTGACCGGCACCGCGGTGACGGGCAGCCGCTGCGCCGCGAGCCCGACGACCGGCTGGCGGGCGGCGTCGCCGCGGGCCTGGCCGCGTGGCGGAGCTTCAGCCCGACCACGGTGCGGATCGCGCTCGCGGTCGCCGCGCTGGTCAGCACCGGCTGGGCGGTGCCCTTCTACGTCCTCGGCTGGCTGCTGATCCCGGCCAAGGGCCAGGACGCCAGCATCGCCGCCCGCGCCCGGCACGACTCGCCCGGGGTGGTCCTGGCCATCGCCCTGGCCTCCCTCCTGGCCGTGTTCCTGCTGCTGGCAGGCCCGCTGAACGACGGCGCGATCGAGACCTACCTGTGGCCGCAGGTCATCAGCGTGGCCGGGCTGACGCTGATCTGGCGCAACGCGCCGGACGCCGAGCGGGCCGGACTGCAGCGGCTGGTTCAGTTCGAGGGGCGCGGTGCGCGCCGCGCCAGCCGGCTGCGGGTGGCGGGCGCGGTGGTGCTGCTCGCGGGCGGCCTCGGCTGGCTGCTGAGCCTGCACGGCGGTAGCCTGCAGCTGGCGCCGCTCGGCGGCTTCCTCCTCGTGGTGGCGGCGTTCGTGCTGCTGCTGGGCCCGTGGTGGCTGCGGATCGCGCGCGACCTGGTGATTGAGCGGCAGGCGCGCGCCCGGGCCGAGGAGCGGGCCGACCTCGCCGCCCGGGTGCACGACTCAGTGCTGCAGACGCTCGCGCTCATCCAGCGGCGGTCCGACGACCCCCAGGCGGTGGTGCAGCTCGCCCGGGCCCAGGAGCGCGAGCTGCGCTCCTGGCTGTTCGAGGGCCGGGCACCGGGCGAGGCCGACGTGTCCTCGTTCGCCGAGGGGATTCGCCAGATCCAGCGTGACGTCGAGGCCAGGCACGGCGTCCCGGTCGAGGTGGTGACGGTGGGCGACTGCGCCCTTGACACCCGGCTCAGCGCGCTGCTCGCGGCGGCCCGTGAGGCGACCGTCAACGCGGCCAAGTGGTCGGGGGCGGCCGAGATCTCGGTGTACGCCGAGGTCGAGCCGGATAGGGTCAGTGTCGCCGTGCGCGACCGGGGCCAGGGCTTTGACCCGGCCGCAGTGCCGGGCGACCGCAAGGGAGTGGCGGAGTCCATCCGCGGCCGGATGACCCGGCACGGCGGTACCGCGACGGTGCAGTCGGCACCGGGGGAGGGGACGAAGGTGACGCTGGAGATGGACCTGCAGCCGCTGCCATCGGCCGACGGCCCGGCCCGGTGACCGCGCCGGCACCGGAGCGCGCGCCCGGGCGGCCGCGGGTCGTGCTGGTCGATGACCACGGTCTGTTCCGCTCCGGCGTGCGGGCCGAGCTCGGCCCCCGGGTCGAGGTGGTGGGCGAGGCCGAGGACGTGGCGCCCGCGATCGAGCTGATCGGGCAGCTCCTGCCGGACGTGGTGCTGCTCGACGTGCACCTGCCCGGCGGCGGCGGCCACGCCGTCATCAGCGCCGTCAAGCGGGACCACCCCGAGGTCAAGTTCCTCGCCCTGTCCGCCTCGGACGCCCCGGAGGACGTCATCGCGGTGATCAGGGCGGGCGCGCGCGGCTACGTCACCAAGACGATCTCCACCGCCGAGCTGGCCGACGCGATCGGCCGGGTGGCCGACGGCGACGCGGTGTTCTCGCACCGGCTGGCCGGCTTCGTCCTCGACGCGTTCGCCGCCGCCCCGGCCCAGGACGGGGTCAAGCCGTCGTTCGATCCCGAGCTCGACCAGCTCACCGCGCGGGAGCGCGAGGTGCTGCGGCTGATCGCCCAGGGCTACACCTACAAGGAGATCGCGCGCGACCTGTTCATCTCGGGCAAGACCGTGGAGAGCCACGTCTCCTCGGTCCTGCGCAAGCTCCAGCTGTCCTCGCGGCACCAGCTCACCCGGTGGGCGGCCGAGCGGCGTCTGTGACGCCGCTGGGCCGACCGGTCCCCCGGGGGACTCTACGCGTGGGCGACGCCCGCCGCGGCCGTGGCCGGCGTCTCGCGGCCCCAGACCCGGTCCCGGTCGGGGAAGCAGGCCAGCCGGGACGCGATCAGCTCGCGGTCGGCGTCGTCCCGCGCCCGGATCGCGTCGATCAGTGCGGCGGTGTGCGACCGGACGTGCGCCCGCCAGGCCCGGGTGGCCGGGACCGAGGCCGACACCGGCGGCGGTTCGACCGCCAGGACCTGGGCCACCGAGCGCTCGAGGAGCGTGCCCAGCGGGCCGCGGGAGCCGCGGACGTGCAGCGCGAGGATCTTCTGGAGGTCGAACAGCCGCTCGGTCTCGGCCGAGGCGACCACGCGCCGCGTCAGCTCCCACGCGGAGCTGGTCAGCCAGCGCGGGTTGGCCGAGCCGTCAGGGTTGAGCGCGGGGACGATGTAGGCCGCCCGTCCGCCCGGTGAGCGCTGCCAGGCCCGCAGCTCGTCCCGGCGCAGCGAGGCGAACGCCCGGCTGTCCAGCTGGAGCTGGTGCTTGGCCCAGAGGTACTCCTCCAGGAAGCGCGCGTTCTGCGGCCAGCCGAGCTCGTCCAGCGCGGTCAGGACGACCGTCCTGATCGGCGGGCCGGGCTGGGAGGCGCGCAGGCCGGCGCTGGCGGTGCGGCGCAGCTCTCCGATGAGGTCCTCGCGCCGCTGGTCCAGCCGGCCGAGCATGTCCGCCTGGGCGACTAGCTCGGCGACCGCGATGTCGCCGTCCCGTGCGTCCTCGGCCAGCTTCCGGGCCAGCCGGATGGTCTCCTCCAGCGCGTCGGCGAGATCACGGCGTACGACTGTCACGCTCACCTTGGGTACTGTACCCGGATCCATGGGAAGCACCCATGGTCCCCATGCGGTTGGCGCATGGATATCGGGGTACCAAATGACACAGGGGAGATTTGCCCGCAGCGGGGACCGCCTAGGAGGTGCCGGTCATGTCGGTGACGCCAGTGAGCAAGGGTTCGCTCCGGAGGCTGAGGCAGACGAGTTTCCGCTGGAGTTTCCCCGAACGCACGCTGCACGTGGTCGACATTGAGAACCTCGCGGGTGCCGCGATGCCCGGCCTGGCCCTGGTCACCGAGGTGCAAGGGCGCTACCTGGCCCGGCTCGCGCCCGGGGTGGACGACCAGGTGGTGATGGCCGCCAGCCACCGCGGGCTGCTCGATGCCGCCGTGGGCTGGCCGCACGCCCGCTACCGGGTGCGGTCGGGCAAGGACGGGGCGGACCTGGCGCTCATCGACGTGCTCGAGCACGAGAACGTGGCTGCCCGGTTCAGCCACGTGGTGATCGGCTCGGGCGACGGCATCTTCGGCCGCTCAGCTGCGAGCCTGGCCGCCCGCGGCGTGCGGATCACCGTGGTCAGCCGGTCCTGCAGCCTGTCCGCCGGCCTCGCCCAGATCGCGGGCGACGTCATCTACCTCGACCTGCCGCAGACTGCGGCGGCCGCGTTACCGGCGAGCGGGTCTTCGTCTGGCCGAGCAGGTCTTTGTCTGGCCGGTACCCGCTACGGGCGGACGGCGCCGTCCGCCAGCTCGGCGTACCAGGAGGTGGACTCGGGAATCTTCTCCACCGAGGCGCCGGTGTGCGGCGCGTCGATGATGTAGCCGTCGCCCACGTAGATGGCGGTGTGGCTCTCGCCGTTGTAGTAGATCAGGTCGCCCGGCTGCAACTCGGACATCGGGATGTGAGGCAGGGCGGCCCACTGCTCGTACGTGGTCCGCGGGATGGACACGCCCGCCGCCGCCCAGGCGGCCTGGGTCAGCCCGGAGCAGTCGTAGGAATCCGGGCCGGTCGCCCCGTACACGTACGGCTTGCCCAGCTGCGCGTAGGCGAACGCGACGGCCTTGCCGCCCTGGCTCGACGTCGGGCCGGTGTAGCTGACCGGGGTGGTGGTGACGGTCGGCGAGGACGTGCTGCCGCCGACCTCGTCCGCGGTCACCTGGGCCTGCTGTGCGGCGCTGAGGCTGTCCAGCAGCGACGTCTGGGTGTCGAGCAGCTTGGTGATCGACTTCTTCTGGTCCGCGTACTGCGCCGTCAGGTTGGCGACGCCGGTCTCGGTCCGCTGCCGCTGCTCCTTGATCGTGGACAGCTCGCTGGCGAGGCTGAGGAACTGCTCCGCCTGCTCGTTGTGGGTCCCTTCGACCTGCAGCACCAGCGAGGCCTGACTGAGCACCGCCGTCGGGTCGCCCGAGGTGAGCAGCCCCAGAATGGAGGTCTGCCCGGAATTCTCGTAGCCGGCCACCGCGACCGCGGTGAGCGTAGCGCTGGCCTGGTTGTACTGCTGCTGGGCGCGGTCGTACTGCTTGCTCACCTGGGCGAGCCGGCTCTTGGCCGCGGTGAGCTGCTGCCCGGCCGCGTCGTACTCCTGGCCAATCTTGTCGACCTGACCCTGGAGGCTGCTGACCTTCGCCTTGACCTGCGCGATGGTCGGCTTGGGGGCGGCGCCCGCGCCCACGGCGCCGGCGCAGACGGCGATCCCGGCCACGGTCGCGAGCGCGGTTACCGCCACCGCGGCCCGCCGTACGGTGGTTCGGCTGGCAAGGCGCTTGGCCACGACGCTGTCACACTCCGTTCTTCATGCCCCGGTAGGAAAGCTTGAGGCCGGAGAACACGGTAGTGAAGGTTACGGACGCGTCTCAACCACTTCGCGAAAACCTCACGAATTTATTACGGATTCACCCTTAACTATCTCGCTCTGTGTATTAGCTCCGGTTACTGTCGGAGGCTGAGCCCTTTACCGGGCGGCCCGGGTGCCGGCCACCAGCGCCAGCGCCAGCTTGCCCTCGTCCTCGCTGCCGGGCACGGCCGTGTAGATCACTGCCTTGAGGTCACCGTCGCCCCCGCTGAGAACATCGCAGTCGACGGTGATGTCGCCGATGTCGGGATGGCGGATGACCTTGCGGTCCTCGGCGTGCACGCCGACCGTGCCGCCGTGCCAC
This sequence comes from uncultured Actinomycetota bacterium, assembly GCA_963795335.1. Classification (GTDB taxonomy): domain Bacteria; phylum Actinomycetota; class Actinomycetes; order Streptosporangiales; family Streptosporangiaceae; genus Trebonia. The sequence continues at coordinate 28,786 of CAWCHI010000014.1, read as the reverse complement.
AGCCGGGCGAAGTGTGCGTTGCCGTCCAGGGTGCGCTTGACCAGCCCGGCCAGCCGGGGGTCGCCCGGGTAACGGGCCGAAGCGCGGCGCAGGTCGGCCACGATCGCCTCGTCGGTGGCGGCGGCGTTCTCCGAGATGACGGGCCAGGACGCCAGCCGGGCCTCGTCGGCGGCGACAGGGAAGCGCGACTTGACCAGGTTGCGGTCCTCGACCGGGACCGGGGACGGGTCGCCCAGCAGGGCCGCCCACGAGCGGTTCCACCAGATCAGCCGCCAGTCGGCCGCGAACACGGCCACCGGGGCGTCCCCTAGCCGGGTCAGGACCCGCTGCATGCCGGGCGGGATGTGGTCGGAGATCAGCCCGTCCCGCGGTGGCTCGAGGCCCGCCAGCCGGTACAGGTGGTCACGCTCGGCCCCGGTGAGCCGCAGCGCCCGGCCGAGGGCGCCGAGCACCTGGGCCGATGGACTGGCGGCGCGGCCCTGCTCCAGCCGGACCAGGTAGTCGACCGAGATCCCGGCCAGCTCCGACAGCTCCTCGCGCCGCAGCCCGGCCGCGCGCCGGGACCGCCGCGCGGGCAGCCCCGCCTCGGCCGGCGGCAGCCGGTCTCGCCACGCCCGGATCGTCGTCCCCAGGCTGGTCTCGTCCGCGCTCACCCTCCTATTATCGGCTCCTCCGGGCTGACCTGGGTGGTACCCGCGTTCCTACCGTCAGGACGTCCCTGGCTGCCCCGCCCGCGACGAGGCAGGCTGGACGCATGACCACCATTACCTTCATCACCGGGGCGAACAAGGGCCTCGGCTACGAAACCGCCCGCCGGCTGACCGGGCTCGGCCAGACCGTCGTCATCGGCGCCCGTGACCCCGAGCGCGGCCAGCGGGCCGCCAGCGAGCTGGGGGTGCGGTTCGTTCCGGTCGACGTGACCGACGACGCCTCTGCCGCGGCCGCCGCAGCCGACGTCGAGGCGCACGAAGGGCGCGTCGACGTGCTGGTCAACAACGCCGGGATCATCGGCCGCCGGGCGGCCGTGGACGAGCTCACCGGCGGCGACGCGATGCTTGTGTTCCAGACCAACGTGGCCAGCGTAGTCCGCGTCACGCACGCGTTCCTGCCGCTGCTGCGGCGCTCGGCCGCGCCGGCCGTGATCAACGTCAGCAGCGGGATGGGCTCGTTCGCGGCCACCCACGACCCGGCGCGGGTCGAGTCGACGGTGATCGGACCGCTCTATACCGCGTCCAAGTCAGCGGTCACGATGCTGACCACGCAGTACGCCAAGGGGCTGCCGGACATCCGGTTCAACGCGGCCGACCCCGGCTACACCGCGACGGACCTGAACGGTCGCAGCGGCACCCAGACCGTCACCGAGGGCACCGACGCGATCGTCGCCCTTGCGACCGAGGACCCGTCCGCGGGCACCGGCCGCTTCATCGACCGGAATGGCCCGGTCGCCTGGTAGCTGCCTGCCCGACTCGAAAATATCGTGGAAGTAAAGTCCGGTGCGCTGATTTTACTCGCTGGAATGTCGGACCCGCTGGCTACGGTGTTCTTATCTAGCTTCTCGTATCCGCGCCCGATGAGAGGGGTCGGCGATGGATCAGCTCGAATGGCCCCACTCCGGCGCACCGGACACGGAGCCACCGGACACGGACCCGCCAGACACGGAGCTGGCCTGGCCGCGGTTCGCCCAGGGGGATCAGGCGGACGTCCTGCCACCTGGACCGCTGCTGACTGGGCTCACCGAGGCGGCGGTACTGGATCTGGACCACCTGTCGGATAACGAGATGATCGGCGTGCTGCGAGCGGCCCGCCGTCAGGTCGCTCGCGAGCAGTACCTAGAGGTCCTGGTGACGGCCGCGTTCGGGCGCCGCCGGCGGGCGGCGTTCGAAGACGCGGCGCGGCGCGGCGTTCCCGTGGGCTGCCGGCCGGGCGGGTTCCCGGGCGAGGAGCTGGCGATCGAGCTGGTCACCACCACCGCTGAGGCCGGGCACCGGATCGACGACGCGATCGACCTGACCACCCGGCTGCCGATGACGCTGGCGGGCATGGCGGCGGGCGAGATCGACGAGGCCCGGGCGGGGTGGATCGCGCTTTACACCCGGAGCCTGACTGACGCCGACGCCGCCTGCGCTGATGCGGTGCTGGCCGAGGCCGCGCCGGACCTCCGGGTGGAGCAACTGGCCCGCAAGGCCGCCGCGCTCGAGATGAAGCTGAACCCCGAGGGCGTCGCCGCCCGGCGCCAGCAGGCGAAGCGCAGTGAGCAGCGGGTGGAGGCCCGCCGCGAGCTTTCCGGCAACGCCTCGCTGGCGGGCCGGGAGCTGGACACCGCCGACGTGATGGCGGCCAAGGCGCACATCGACGCGCTCGCGCGCAAGCTGCGTGATTCCGGACTCGCCGACGGCACCCTGGACGGCCTGCGCGCACAGGTCTTCGCAGACCTCACCCAGGGCCGCGACCCCCTCGACCGGATATTGCCTGCCCGCAGGCCCGAGCAGGGCTCGGCCCGCCGCGGCGCTGAGCCGCCCCCCGGCACCGGCGCGGCTCCTGACAGTGGCCCGGCCCCCGGCATCGGCGCGGCTCCTGACAGTGGCCCCGCCCCCGGCACCGGCCCCGCCCCTGGCACCGGCCCCGCCCCCGGCACCGGCCCCGCCCCCGGCACCGGCCCCGCCCCTGACCGCCCCGGCGGCCGGCCTGATGCAGCCCTCGCCGGGCGTCCGGCCCCGTTCCCCGCTCTCATCACGCTGCTGGTCCCGGCCGAGACGTTGCTCGGCTGGTCGGCTGCCCCGGGCCAGGCTGGTGGCTGGGGACTCCTCGACCAGGACGAGACTAAGGCGGCCGTCGCCGCAGCGTCGCGGCATCCGCGTACCCGGTGGTGCGTCACGCTGACCGGGGCCGACGGGACCGCCCGGGCCCACGGCTGCGCCCGCGGCCAGCATCCGCGGCTGCTCGCTGACCTGGACCCGCAACCGCCTCCGGCCCAGCTGACCGAGATCCTCCGCCGCCTCAACCTGAGCTTTACCCCCGTAGCCAGGGACGGCTGCGACCATGCCCGGGCCGAGAACCACTATTCGCCCAGCCGGGTGCTCCGGCACCTGGTCCGCGCGCGCACCGCCACCTGCGATGCCCCCGGCTGCCAGGCCCCGGCCGTCAGCGCCGACCTGGATCACACCGTCGCCTGGCCGGACGGCCCGACCGACCAGTGCAACCTGGCGCCCCGCTGCCGGACTCATCACCGGGCCAAGCAGGCCCCGGACTGGACGGTCGAGCAGGCCGCTCCAGGCGTCACCCGCTGGACGCTGCCCTCCGGCCGGGTGCACACCACCACTCCGACTCGTTATGACGCCGCCATTCCGTGATCAGTCGGCTGACCCCGGTCGGCATCGGAACCCCCGTTCGGTATGGCCCCCGGCGGAGCGGTGGCGTCAGCCGGCGGTGACCGCGGCCCTGATCGCGGCCGTCAGCTCGCCGCGGCGGGCGGCCGCGGCCCGGGCGGCGGTGCCTGCGCCTTCGCGGGCCAGCAGCAGGGCCCGCTTGTTCCAGGCGTAGGTGCTGGCGTCGCGGTTCGCGAGCCGCTCGCTGACGAGCGCGGTTGCCAGCTCCTGGCGGCGCGCCCGGATCGCCGCCTCGAGCAGGGTCCGCTCCACCGCGTCGCGCTGGGCGTGGCTGCCGCCGAATTCGTGCACCCGCGTCCGGATCGGCAGCAGTTCGTCGACCGCCTGCTGGTACTGACCGGAACCGAAGAAGACCAGGCTGCGGCAGACCGGCAGGCCGACCGCCGCCGTCATCTCCCAGCCGGTGGTCCGCGGGTCCCCGTCGGCGACCGACCGCTCCAGGGCGGCGACGACCAGCCGGGCCTGGTCGAGCTGGCCGTTTCCCAGGTAGGCCATGACCGCGTGCATGTCGTTGAACGGGTAGAAGCCGGGCGTGAGGATGCGGGTCCACGCCTCGGCCAGGGGCTGCCAGCGGTCGCCGGCCGGGGTGCCCTCCAGGTGCAGCCGCCACAGCAGCGCGGTTGCGTCGAGCAGCTCCAGGGCCACGTCTTCCGACCCGGCATGGTGCAGGAAGGTGTCGTAGACGGCCAGCGCCCCGGCTGTGTCGTCCCCCTGGAGCAGGTAAAGCGCGTAGTGCCAGGCGTTGTGCACGTTGAGGAAGTTGCCGCTGGCCCAGTCCTGACGGCAGGTCCGCATGAACCGCACCCCGTCCGGGATCTGGCCCTGCATCTCGTAAGTGTGCACGACCGCGTGGATGCCCCATACGTCGTCCCGGTTGACGTCGACCGCTCGCGCGCCGGCATCGGCCGCCTGACCGTACTGGTTGCACTCCTCCAGGCCGAAGGCGTACATGCCGTAGAGGAAGCCCGCGTCGTCTTCTTCCGGGCCCCAGGCGCCGAGCGCGCGGCCGATGCGGTCCCGCAGGTTGACCGCGTCGCCGCGGAAGAAGTCGATCTGGTGGCCGGTGAACAGGGCCAGCAGGTCACGCGGGTACTCGACCGAGATGGCACCGAGCAGCGCTCCCGCGCCGGCCATGTCGCCGCCGGCCCAGCGCCGGGCCACCGCCAGGTGGGCCCGCTCCCGGGGGCGCAGCGCGGCCTCGTCGGCGTCCGGGTCCGCGTACTGGCCGAGGGCGTCCCTGGCCGCCGCCACCGCGCCCGCCTCGGTCGACATCAGGCTGAGGTAGGCACCGAGCAGGTTGCCGAGCACGCATCCGCCGGCCGCCGCCTCGGCCGACGCCGTCACTACCCCGGGCTGGAAGCGCAGCAGGTGGGCAAGGGCGCGGTCGTAGGCGGCGGCCGCCCCGGCCGGCCCGGTCAGCTCGAGTCCCTGCCTGTCGACGGCCATGGCGCCTCCGGCGGCGGTTCGGTCGCGGGTGGGGCCGCTGGTTCAGGTCGCTGGGCCGGACCGCTGCGGGACCGGGCCGCCGTGCCCGTTGGGCGCCTGCTCAGCGGTTCCCCGCCAGGGTACGCGCTCGTCCGGGAGGCCGAATCCGCTGGTCTCGCGGACCACGTAGAGCGGCCGCCCCTTGGCCTCGTCGTAGATCCGGCCCACGTACAGCCCGACCATGCCCATGACGATCAGCTGGATGCCGCTGAAGAAGGTGATGGCGAACAGCAGCGAGGTGTAGCCGGGGACCAGGGACGTCCCGGCCAGCTTGAGCCCGATCGCCACCGCGCCGTAGATCAGCGCCGCGAACGCGAGGAACACGCCGGTGCCGAGGGCCAGCCGCAGCGGCGCGGTGGAGAAACCCATGATGCCGTTGGAGGCGAGCCGGACCATCTTGCCCAGCGTGTAGTGGGTGGTGCCAACGGCCCGTTCCTCGCGGGTGTAGGGCACTCCCGTCTGGCGGAAGCCGACCCAGGAGAACATCCCCCGGACGTAACGGTTGTTCTCCCGCATCTGCAGGAACGCGTCCAGTGCCTTGCGGTCGACCAGCCGGAAGTCGCCCACGTCGACCGGGGTCTCGACGTCGGCGATGCGGTGCAGCAGCCCGTAGAACATCGAGGCGGTCGCGGTCTTGAACAGCCGCTCGCCCTCCCGGTGCTTGCGCAGGCCGTAGACGACCTCGTAGCCCTCCTGCCACTTGGCGGCCATCTCCAGGATCACCGACGGCGGGTCCTGCAGGTCGGCGTCCATGATGATCACCGCGTCGCCGGCCGCGGCGTCCATGCCCGCCGTGATCGCGACCTGGTGCCCGAAGTTGCGGGAGAACTGGATCAGCTTGAACCGGGGATCGGCCGCGGCCGCCGCCCGGGCCAGTTCGTAGGTGCGGTCTTTACTCCCGTCGTCGACCATGACGACCTCGGCCGGGCCGTCGAGGCTGCCCATGATCTCTTGCAGCCGCCCGACGAGAAGGGGCAGGATGCCCTCCTCGTCGTACAGCGGGATCACGATGGAGTACTTGACCGCTTGCATGCATTCTCCGGGTTCCCGCGACCGATACCGACGACGGGCAGTGGCCTAACGTATCGTATTGTCTACAGAGTGTAACGTGGCTGATAGGTGACAGCGTTTGGTCTGGAGGGCTCTTGGGTAAATGGTCCCGAATGGCGTGGGATGCCTCCGTGCACCTGCTTAGCACGTGGTAGAAGTTAACGCCATGGAAGCAGCCGAGTTGAGAACTCTCGTTCAAGTAGAGGACCGGCACTGGTGGTACAGGGAACGCCGGCATCTGCTTGCCCAGGAGCTGCGACGGCTGCCGGCGCCCGGGCTCGCGCTCGACATCGGCGCGGCCGGCGGCGGCAACACCCGGGTGCTGCGGGCGTTCGGCTGGCGGCCGCTGGCGCTTGAGTACGCGCCGACGGCGGCCCAGGTCGCGCGCGAGCGCGGGCTGGACGTGGTGCGCGCGGATGCCAGGGAAATGCCGGTCAGGACCGGCTCGATGGACCTGGTGACCGCGTTCGACGTGCTCGAGCACATTGAGGAAGACTACCTTGCGGCGGGTGAGATCAACCGCATTCTCCGTCCTGGCGGTACCGCGCTGATCGCGGTGCCGGCCGACATGTCACTCTGGTCGGCCCACGACGAAGCGGTCGGCCACGTCCGCCGGTACACCCGGGAGACGCTGACCCAGGTCATCGTCAAGGGCGGCCTGGTGATCGAGAGCCTGTGGAGCTGGAACGTCCTGCTGCGCCCGCTGGTCGGGCTGCGCCGGAAGTCGACTACGGGCAGTGACCTCGACGACGTGCACCCGGTCGTCAACACCGCCCTGCGGGGCGTCATCACCGCGGAGCGCTACCTTCCGGTCAAGTCGCTCCCGGGTGTCTCCTTGTTCCTGCGTGCCCGCCGGCCGTAGTACAGGCCTCGGTCGCTGACAATAGGGACGTGCTTGTGAGGTGGGGGACGCTGGCGACTCGCGGTGCCGCCGCGGCTGCCGCCGGGACCGAAGTACCCGCGGACGCCGCGGGGTCCACGGGTGCCGAGTCCCCGCGCCGTGCGCTGCGCCCGGGCCTGCTCGGGCTCATCGCGCTCGTCATCTACGTGGCGGTCTTCATCCTCGCGTTCGGCCAGGCGCTGGTCACCGGCCTCGACCAGCCCCGGGTAGGGCAGGGCGAGGTCGACCCGAACTTTTACATCTGGGCCTGGCGCTGGTGGACCTACGCGGTCGCCCACTGGACCAACCCGTTGTACTCCTACCAGATCGGGGCGCCGGCGGGCTTCAACCTCGCCTGGGCGACCACCTCGCCCTCGGTCGCCTTGCTCATGTGGCCGGTCACCGGCACGCTCGGCCCGGTGGTGTCGTTCAACCTGACGCTGCTGCTGGCGCCGCCGACGGCGGCCTGGGCGGCCTTCGTCGTCGCCCGCCGGCTCACCCGCAGCTTCTGGGCGTCCCTGCCGGCCGGCGCGGTGTTCGGGTTCAACGTCTACGTGCTCGACCACAGCGTCTCGGGCCAGCCGAACCTGACCGTCACCCTGCTCCTGCCGCTCATCGCCTACCTGGTGGTGCTGTGGTGGGAGGGGGCCATCGGCCGCACCGGCTACGTGATCTGGATGGCGATCGCGATCGCGCTCGAGTTCTACACGTTCGTCGAGGCCTTCGCCGACCTCACCCTGCTGTGGGTCTTCGGGCTGCTGGTGGCGCTCGCGGTGGCCGGCCGGGGACAACGCGGCACCGTGGTCCGGCTCGCCCGGCAGACCGTCGTCGCCTACCTGGGCGCGATGGTGCTGGCGGCGCCGTACCTGTGGTACGCGCTGACGCACTACCCGACCGCGCTCACCCGGCAGCTGCCGCAGTTCTCCCTCGACCTCGCCGCCCTGGTCCTGCCGCGCGCTGACCGGCTGCTCGGCATGCGCTGGTGGGCCGCCGCCGCCGGCCACGACACGGCGGCGACCGCTTACGCGGGCATCCCGCTGCTGCTGGTGCTGGTCCTGCTGGCCATCACCCGCTGGTCCAGCCGGCTGGTGCGGCTGCTCATGGTCGGCTTCGTGGTCATCGTGTTGCTCGCCAGTGGTCCCAACCTGCGGATCGACGGACAGCAGGCGTTTACCTGGCCGTGGGGCGGGATGTGGAACTGGCCGATCTTCAAGAGCGCCGAGCCGGTCCGGCTGATCGACTTCGGCTACCTGGTGCTGTCGCTCGGGCTCGCGCTCTGGTTCGCCCAGCTGACCCGGAGCTGGCTGGCGCGTGCGGGGCGCTGGACCCTCGGCGCCGTCGCCCTGGCGGCGGTCTTCGCCGACCTCCCCACCTTCGCCGAGGTGGTGGTCCCGCCGACGGCAGCCCACTCCCACTGGCAGCAGGCGATGCCCGACCTGGCCCTGACGAACGACATTCCCTCGTTCTTCGCTGACGGGACCTACCGCCAGTACATCCAGCCGGGCGAGATCGTGGTGATCGTCTCGCGCCGGGGAAACGCGGGGATGCTGTTCCAGGCGACGACGGACTTCTACTTCCGGATCGCGGGCGGCTTCATCAACGCGTCGCTGACCAACGTCAACGCGATCCCGCAGCCGGTCCAGAACATGAGCGACCCGACCCCGGTCAACACCCAATCGTTCGAGCAGTACCTGCACACGTCCGGGGCCGGCGCCATCATCGTCGAGCAGGCCTGGTCCGAGGCCTGGATGTACAACTTCGGCCTGGCCGGCCTGAAGCCGGTCTCGGTCGGCGGGGTGACCGTGTTCAGTTCGACCCCAGCACCCTGACCCCTGGGCAGCCCGGGCGGGTCTTACTGCGCCTGCTGGTCGCCCCGGGGGCTGACCGTGCTCAGCGCTTCGTCGAGCAGGTCAGGGAACGTGTCCGGGTGCCGGGCGAGCAGGTACGTCACCACCCCGACGAGGTCGCGGTGACTGAGGGCCTGGACCCGGGTGAGGCGCAACTCGGCGGCCGCCTCCCGGCGGTTGTTCTCTGAATCAGCCATGCGCTCCCGCTACCCCCGGGCAGCCAGTTCATCCCCGCGTGCGGGGTCAGCGGTGCCGCTGGTACCGCAACTCGACGATCCCGCGGCGGGCCTTTTGCGGGTGCACTTGCGGGCGAACCGCCCTTGACGGTCATCGCCCGCCACTGTTAATAATTTTCCCAATGACCATGACTTAGGCAACTTCGTAACGATAACGATGTCGCCTCGGATCGACAGAAGGACGTCGCTCGTGCCCCCTCGCAGACTGAGCCGCCTCGCGCGGTGGCTGTCCCCGCCCGTCCTCGCGGTGCTGGCGCTGCTCGTCGCACTGGCTGGGCCGGCGTCGGCCGCCGCCCGGCCGCCCGCGCCCGCCGCTCCGGCCACCACCGCGGGCAGCACCGCGGCCACTACCGCGGGCAGCACCGCGGCCGGATTGTCACAGGCCTTCGCGGCGGCCCGGCATCTGCCCGCGGCCGAGGTCGGCGGCGTCCGGGCCGGGACGCTGCACACCGGGACCACCGGCGGCGCGCAGTGGGCCGTCGCCAGCTTCACCCCGGCCAGGTCGGCCACTGCGCAGCAGGCGGCGGGCTTCCAGGACGGCACCGCGAGCGGGGTCTTCGAGCAGGCCGGCGGAAGCTGGCACCTCGTCCGCACTGGCCTCTACGGCTGCGCCGACGGGCTGCCCGCCGCCCTGCGCACCGCGTGGGGCCTGGGGCGCCCGGCCGCGTGCACCACGTCCTCACCAGTGCAGTCGGCCGAGGCCGGCCGGGCCCTGGCCACCCTGCCCGCGGCGGCGCGGGCGGCCGCGGGCAGCGCCGGCCACCCGGCGGCCAGTGCGGCGGACCGGGGGCAGGCCATCGCGGCGATCGCGCTGAGTCAGGTCGGCATCAGCGACACCCCCGTCGTGCCCGGCTTCGACGGCGTGGACTGCGATCCCTACAGCACCATGGTCGCCGGCTTCTCCGCCAACAGCGACGGCTGCGGGTACGACAGCACTTACCACCTCGAGAACTCGAACGAGACGTGGTGCTCCGACTTCGCCAAGTGGGTGTGGCAGCGGGCCGGCGTCACGGCCGGCATGAACACCCTCAACGCCGCCGCGTCCTCTTTCTACACCTGGGCGACACAGCAGGGCCAGGACCCGCAGCCGGACAGCGGCACCCCGCAGGCCGGCGACGCCATCATGTTCTTCAGCCCCGGTGCCTTCCCCGCCGTGGCCGACCACGTCGGCATCGTGACCTCGGTCAACTCCGACGGCACGGTCAACATGGTCAACGGGGACTTCGCGGCCGTCCCCGACGTGCACGTCGAGTACGACACCAACATCAGCCTGACCTCCTGGGCGGCGGGCGTCTGGGGAGCTGGCGAGCAGTGGGCGATCGTCGCCCCGCCGTCCGGGGCCCAGCCGCCGGTCCCGGCCGGGCACCTGTCCGCCCCGAAGACGGCCGTGGCCGGCACCGCCGGCTCGTTCCACGCGTCCGGGACGGTCACGGGCGGCTCCGTCACCGGCTACTACTGGACGTTCGGGGACGGCCGCACGACCAACGCCACCGGCGCCGACGTGACCCACGTGTTCAGCGAGGCGGGCACCTACCCGGCCACCGTGACGATCACGTCGAGCTTCGGGACCATCGAGACCCTGACCCAGGACGTCACCGTCACCGGCCCGTCGGCCGCCGTCGTGTCGGTGCCCGACAACGGGAGCTGGTACGACACGCTCCCTGTGCTGCAGTACACGTTCGCCCGCTCGGCGGGCGGGCTGGCCGTGGACACCTGGGACGGCGGCAGCTGGCTGCAGCTCGCGGTGCCCGGTGACCCGTCCGCGACCGGGAACCTGGCCGCGCTCAGCTACCCGGACCCGGCCAACGCGGACGCGATGACACCGCACGCGTACTACCGCGCCGCGGGCGGCTCGCTCGCCCAGACGAGCCTGGCCCCGTCCGGCTGGACGACCCAGGAGCTGCCGGGAACGCCGGCGACGGGCAGCGCGATCGTGGCGACCAGCACCACCAGCGGCTACCCGGAAGTGTTCTTCGTCAATGCCAGCGACCAGCTGGCGGTGACCGCCGGGTCGCCGGCTGGCTGGACCACGAGGACGCTTTCGCCCGCTGCGCTCGCCCCCGCCTCGCTCGCCCTGGCCGACAGCGTGGGTGGCCCCCGCGTCTTCGCCGCCGGGACAGGCGGGCGGCTGACGGTGACGTCGCAGGCGGGCCCGGCGTGGGTGACGCGGCCGCTGACGGCCACCGTCGCCCGGGGCAGCAGCCTGGCCGCGGCCACGACCCCGGGCGGGCAGGCCGAGGTCTTCTACACCGCGGCGACGGGCACGCTGGCCGAGGCAACCCAGGCCGGACCGCGCTGGGCCGTCTCGCGGCTGCCCGGTGCCCCGGCCGCCAGCGGTGGCCTGGCCGCCACGACCTACCTCAAGCCGTCGGCGCTTCCGGCCGCCCCGGGCGACTTCATCCAGCCGCCGGGGACGCTGACCGACTCCACCGAGCCCAGTCCCCTGGGGACGGAGGTGTTCTACCTGACTGCCTCGGGCGCGCCCGCCGTCACCTACGACGCCGGGGCCGGCTGGCAGGCCGAGACGCTGCCCGGCACCGCGGACAGCGTCCTCGGGGCCAGCGCCTACCCGGTCGCGGAGGAACCGTCGGAGCTGTTCCTTGCTACCGCCAGCGGCCCAGCCGAGGAGACCACCGGCGCGCGCAGCGGTGACCCCGCCGGTCCCTGGGGGCCGGCCCAGGCGCTCCCAGGCGCCCCGGCCACCTTCGCCGAGCGGGTCGTCCTGTACGCCGCCGACCCGGCCAGCGCCAGCAGCGCGCAGGCCGCGGCCGCGGCCGCGGGCCTGCCGGCGACCCAGGTCACCACCTCGTTCGCGGTCGCGTGGGCGGACACGCTCAGCGGTAACTACCTCGTCCTCGCGGTCGGCTCACCGGCCGTGGGCGCGCTTTACACCAACGCGTGCGGCTGGGCTAACCCGTCCGCCCTGCCCGCCGGCTCGACGCCGTTCTCCTACATCCTGGGCCCGGCCGACAGCACGCCAGGGGCGGGCACCTACGTGGACGCCACGGGCTTGACGGCTGCCAGCACCCAGGCGCTCGCGACCGATCTGGCTTACTACGCGCTGCACGGCTCGCTGCCGCCGGGGGTCACCTCCCTGCCAGCCGCCGCCGGCCCGTCCGGCACCTGCGCGGGCAGCCCAGGCTAGCTCCGGCACGGAGGCGGACGCGCGGGCGGCCGGGGAGGGCAAGCCTTCTCCCGGCCGCCCGCGCCGCTTAGGACGGACGCCCGCGGGCTGCCGGGCGGGCGGCTGGCGGCCCGCCCGGCCGCTACAGCAGCGCCGTGGCGACCGCCGCGTGCACACGCTCGCGGAGCGGCCGCATCACTCCCCGGCCGCGGCCGTAGTGCACGTCGTTGGCCAGCAGCACCACCCAGACGCCGCTCGGGGCGTCGAGGGCCAGGCTGGTGCCGGTGAAGCCGGTGTGCGACACCGCCGTCGGCGGCCACGTCGGGCCGAGGATGTCGTAGCGGTCGCCGATGCGGGTCCAGCCCAGGCCGCGGCGGCCGGCCAGGCCCGGGGTCTGGCACCGTTCGGACTCCCGGCGCAGCGCGGCCGGCACGGGCCCGGCGCCGTCGCCGGGCCCGGCCCACCAGGTGGCGAAGCGGGCCAGGTCCGCCGCGGTCGAGAACAGTCCCGCGTGCCCGGCCACCCCGCCCATCACCCGGGCGTTCTCGTCGTGCACGATCCCGGTCCAGTGCGTTCCGCCGGGGCACGCCTCAGTCGCCGCGAAGCGGCCGGCCGGGTACCCGCCCGCGGGCGGGCCGAGCCGGAAACCGGTGTCGGCCAGGCCGAGGGGGGCCGCCACCAGGCGGCGGAAGAGCAGGTCGAGCGGCTCGCCCGTGACCGCCGCGGCCAGCTCGCCGAGCATCATGAAGCCGAGGTCGGAGTAGGCGACCCGGGTGCCGGGGGCTGCCTCGGGCGGCGTCTGGTACAGCGCCCGCAGCAGCTGGTCCGCCGACGCGCACCACTCGTAGAACGTGACACTGGCGGGCAGCCCGGAGGTATGGCTGAGCAGCTGCCGGACCGTGACCGCGGGCGAGGCCAGCTCGGTGGCGGCGGGCAGGTGCCTGACGACCGGGTCGTCGAGGCCGATGGTGCCCGCCGCGGCCAGGGTAAGGGTGACCGTGGTAGTCGCTACCACCTTGGTCAGTGAGGCAAGGTCGAACACGGTGTCCGGCCGCACCGGGCGCGAGGTGGCGGAGTCCGCCTGCCCCAGCGCCCACGAGGCGAGGGTCTGCGGGCCGCGGCCCACCACGGCCGTCAGCCCGGGAACGGAGTCCGCCACGGCCGCGGTGAGCAGCTGCCCGACCGCGTTCGCGGCAGGCACCCGCCTCACTCACCGCCGCCTCGCTCATCGGCGCCTCACTCACCGCCGCCCCCGCTCTTCGCCGCGGTGAGGGTGCTGCTGCCCGCCCGGATGAATTCCGCCCGCGGTGACCCCGCGAGCAGCGCCGCCCCCATCTCGGGCGGCGCCAGCGGGCGCACCGCGCCCGTCAGCTCGGCGAACCGGTCCCAGACGGCCGGCGCGGTGAGCACGCCGCCCATGCCGCAGACCGGCAGCGGGCCGAGCCGGCGGCGCACCGCCTCGGCCAGGCCGGCCAGGTGCCGGGCGGCCCCGTGGGCGATCGAGCGGGCGGCCGGGTCGTCGGCCGCCAGTGCGGTCACGACGGGCGCGAACCGGGTCAGCCGCCACCGTTCGGATGGGAGGGTGTGAATTTCTGCCACCAGCTCAGCCAGCGGGCAGCCCGCGGCCGCGATGACGGCCTGGTGGATCGCGGCCGAGCCGCCCATGCCGTCGGCCCAGCGCAGGGCCGCGGCGACGGCGCTGCGGCCGATCCAGTAGGCGCTGCCCTCGTCACCGAGCAGGAAGCCGTGGCCGCCCGACCGCGCCCAGCGCTGGCCGTCGCAGCCGGTGGCACCCGACCCGGTCCCGGCGAACACGACGACCCCCGGCTCCCCGCCGAACGCCCCGAGCCAGGCCGTCTCCCCGTCGCCGGTGACGTACACCGGGCAGCCAGCGCGGGCACTCACCGCCTGCGCGAGCCTGGCGGCGCGCCCGGCCACCCTCATGCCTGGCAGGCCGATGCCGGCCGCGGTCACCGTCGGCGCGATCAGCCCGGCCAGCCCTTCCTCGACACTGGCGTTGAGCAGCGCGTTCATCGGCGGGGCGGTGACCCGGCCGGCGACTCGCCCGTCAGCGAGGAGAACTACCCTGGTCGCACTGCCGCCGGCGTCGATGCCGAGGAAGTGGCCGTCCGGGGGAGCGGGCAGGCCGGGGGGAAGCTGTTCCAGCCGCCCGTCGCCCGATGACGAGGGGATGTTACTCATGAACCAAACCCTTCCTGTCTCTGTAATATCGTAACAACATGACCGTCTCTCCTGACGAGCCAGGCGCCACGGCGGATTCAGTCCCCGGGCCGTCCCTCGAGCTCCCCCGTCAAAACGGCACGGCGCCATCCGGTGATCCTGCCGTATCCCCGACGGAACAGCGCAACCCCCGGACCCTCGACATCGACGTCCTTCCCACGCTGGGCATCTTGCAGCGGCTGAACGCCGAGGACGCGACCGTCGCGGCCGCCGTGGAGGCGATCCTGGGCCCGCTCGCGCTGGTCGTCGACCAGGCGGCCGAGCGGCTGGGCCGGGGCGGGCGGGTGCACTACTTCGGCGCCGGGTCCTCCGGCCGGATCGCGATGCTTGACGCGACCGAGCTCATCCCGACCTACGGCCTGGAACCCGGCCTGGTGACCGCGCACCTGGCCGGCGGCGAGGTGGCCATGGTCCGCGCGGTGGAAGGGGTCGAGGACGACGAGGCCCTGGGCGCGGCCGAGGCGTCAGCCCTGGTGGGAGCGGACGACGTGGTGATCGGCCTGAGCGCCAGCGGCCGGACCCCGTACGTGGCGGGCGCGCTGTCGGCCGCTTCCGCCTGTGGCGCGTTCACCGTCGTCATCACGGCCAACCCCGGCTCGCTGCTGGAGGCGCGGGCCGCCGTCGCCCTCGTCCCGGAGACCGGCCCCGAGGTCATCGCGGGCTCGACCCGGATGAAGGCGACCACGGCGATGAAGCTGATCCTGAACAGCTTCTCGACCGCGCTGATGATCAGGCTCGGCAAGACCTACTCGAACCTGATGGTGGAAGTCGGCGACACGAACAGCAAGCTGCGCCAGCGGAAGGTCCGCATCCTGCGTGAGGCGACCGGCGTGGACCAGCAGGCCTCCG
The DNA here is from genome assembly GCA_963795335.1 of uncultured Actinomycetota bacterium. Lineage (GTDB taxonomy): Bacteria > Actinomycetota > Actinomycetes > Streptosporangiales > Streptosporangiaceae > Trebonia. The sequence goes on along the minus strand of CAWCHI010000014.1, from coordinate 13,688 downwards.
AGGCCACGCTGGCGGCGGCCGGGGGCGATCTGCGGGTAGCGGTGATCATGCTCCTGTGCGGCGTCGGCGTGCAGGCGGCCACCGACGCCCTCGGCCACGGCAGCGGCAGCGTGCGCGAGGCGGTCGGCGTGCTCGGAGGCACCCCGGCCCGCTGAAGGTCACATTGGTTACATTTGCGAAAAGGTATACCAAATTGCGGACCGCGAGCGTAACATATTTACACGTCTTGCTGGCGCATGGAAACTATTTGCCGTTGGGATGGGCCGCCGGACGCCGACTCACAGTCCGAAGGAGAGGCAGCAATGCTCGCTAAAAAGTTCCGGCGCCGGACGCTGCGCACTGCCGCCGGCGCCACCCTGGCCGTCGGCCTGGCCGCCGCGGTCGCGGCCTGCTCGAGCGGCGGCTCAGCCGCGAGCGGGTCGGCCGGCGGGAAGGTCTCGGGTTCGCTCAAGATCATCACGTGGGTCAACCCGCCGTCGGTCAACGTGCTGAACGCCATCGACAAGGAGTTCGAGGCGAAGTACCCCGGCGTCAAGGTGACCCTGCAGACGGCGGCCAACGTCAACGGCCCGTACGAGACGCTGCTGCAGCAGTCGGTCAACTCCGGCAGCGCCGACATCGTGACGAGCAACTCGCCCTTCACCCCGTACCCGCTGAACCCGACCCGCGCGAACGAGGCGCCGATCCAGTACTGGGCCAGTGCCGGGGCGTTCGAGCCGCTCAACGGTCAGTCCTTCCTGAAGAACTACACCCCGACCGCGGTGGCGGCGGAGACCTACCAGGGCCAGACCTACGGCGTCTCCACCGGCATGTACCAGGAGGGCGTCTTCTACAACAAGGCGGTCTTCACCAAGTACCACCTGACCCCGCCCACGACCTACAGCCAGTTCCTCGCGCTGTGCCAGACCCTGAAGTCCAAGGGGGTGCAGCCGCTCTACACCGCCCTCGGCAACGTCGGGGCGGTGTACCTGCAGTTCATGTACTACGAGGCCATGACCGACCTCATGTACCCCAGCGCCCCCAGTCACAATCTGTCCCAGGACCTGATGAAGGGCACGGTCCAGTGGACCAACCCGGGCTTCGTCCAGGGCATGAGCGAAGAGAAGACGATCGCGCAGTACCTCGAGCCGAACTTCACCGGCGTCCCCTGGGAGTCGATGCCCGGCAACTTCGCCAAGGGCGACGCGGCGATGCTGCTCGACGGGTCCTGGGACTTGCCGTCGGTGCAGCAGGCGAACCCGAAGCTGCAGGTCGGCTACTTCCCGCTGCCGTTCAGCAACACCGCGGCCGACAACCAGTCGTACGGGCAGAACGACCTCGCGTTCTACGAGCTGAAGGCGTCGCAGAACAAGACCGCGGCCAACGCCTGGCTGTCGTTCTTCTCCGAGCCCACGATCTACGCGCAGTACGTGAAGGCGACCGGGATCTCGCCCAGCCAGCCCGGGTCCTACGGCGGCTACACCGCCCAGGCGATGGGGTCGTACTTCGGCCAGGCCGTCACCCAGAACGTGCTCTACCCGGTCCTGTCGCCGAACAACGGCTACTACGACCAGGAGGCGAACTGGCCTGACCTGCAGCTGTCGGTCGTCCAGGGCAAGATGTCGGCCCAGCAGGCGGCGCAGACCTACGCGAAGGACTGGAAGACGTCGTGACGGCGGTCCGACTGGGGTCGCGGCGCCCAGCCGCGGCCCCGGCCGGCCCGGACGCCACCCCGACGATCCGGCCGAAGCCGGCCCGGCTGCTCAGCCGCGGTTCCCGGGTGACGATGTGGGCTTGCCTGCTCGTTGCCCTCGCGGTGTACGTGCTCTTCGGCATCGTGCCGATGATCGCGAACGTCATCATGTCGTTCACCAACTACACGGCGCTGCCCGGCGCCTCGGTGAACAACGTGGGGCTGTCCAACTACGCGTCGATGTTCACCACCCAGGCGCCCGGCTTCGACCAGGCGATCGTGGCCACGCTGGTCTTCGTGGTCGCGACCACGATCGGGCAGAACATCGTCGGGCTGGTCTTCGCGCACAAGCTGCGCGGCGACGGGCGGGCCGCGGCGGTGGGGCGCGTGCTGGTCTTCATGCCGATCGCGCTCGGCGTCACCATCGTCGGCCTGATCTGGATCTTGTTCTTCAACCCGGACCAGGGCCCGGCGGCGTCGCTGCTGGGCGCGTTCGGGGTGCACTCCGCGTTCTTCGGCGGCGACAACTGGGCCATGCCGCTGGTCATCTTCGTGCAGATCTGGCAGAACGCGGGCTTCTCCACCCTCGTGTTCATCGGCGGCCTGCGGGCCATCAACCCGTCGATCTACGAGGCGGCCCAGATCGACGGCATCAACGGGTGGCAGCGGCTGCGCCGCATCACCTTCCCGCTCCTGGCCCCGTCGGTCACCGTGAACGTGCTGCTGGCCGTGGTCGGCTCGTTCACCACCTACAACCTGATCTACGTGCTCACCGACGGCCAGTACGGCACCCAGACGCTGGGCATGCTGGCCTTCAACGCCGCCTTCGGCAGCTTCCAGGCGAACCTGGGCTACGGGGCCGCGGTGCTCGTGTTCCTGTTCCTCATGACGCTGGTGGTGGCGATTCCCCTGATGGTGCTGCTCCGCTACCGGGAACGGCGGCTGCTGGGATGAGCTCCAACCATTCCTCCGAACGGAGCGGGGTGACTCAATGACCCTCCGCCGACCCCGCCTGGTGTCCGGCGTCGCCCTGGGCATCTTGATCGTGCTGCTGTTCCTGGTGCCCGTGCTGTACGTGCTGATGATGGCGTTCGAGTCCCCGTCGCACTTCCTGGTCTCGCCGCTGACGCCGGGCGCGCCCGACGCGGGCAACTTCAGCGGCGCCTGGAACAGCGCCGACCTCGGGGTGGAGCTGCTGAACACGGTCCTGTACTCGGTCGTGGCGGCGGCGCTGTCAACCGCGCTCGGCCTGGCGATCGCGTTCCCGATCGCGCGGCGGCTGCTGCGCGGTCATTCGCTGCTGTACACGTTCATGTTCATCGGCCTGTTCCTGCCGTTCTCGGTCATCCCGCTGTTCGCCGAGTCGCGGCTGCTTGACCTGTACAACAACCGGATCGGTTACATCGTCCTGCACGTGGAACCGGGGCTGCCGCTGGCGGTTATGCTGCTCACGGCCGCGATCCTGTCCGTGCCGCCCGAGCTCGACGAGGCGGCCTTCATCGAAGGCGCCGGGTACCTCAGCTACCTCGGCCGCGTGATCGTCCCGCTGACCCGGCCGGCCCTGCTGATCGCCTTCCTCTACGGGATGCTCGGCGTGTGGAACGACATCATCGGCCCGGTGGTGCTGCTGTCCAACCCGGGCCTGTTCCCGGTGACGCGGGGGATCTACAACTTCTTCGGCTCGAACGAGTCGGAGTGGACCCTGCTCGCGGCCGGCATCGTGATCGCCAGCCTGCCGGTGGTGATCCTCTTCGCCGCCTCGCAGCGCCAGATCAACCGGGCCAGCATCGTCGGCGGGGTGAAGGGCTGACCCCCCTAGTGGGGGTTCCGGGGCCGCCGTACCCGCTTGGCCTGGGCCGCGGCGAACGTCCGCTCCAGGGCCTCCATGGTGCCCGCGAAGTCGCGCTGGGCGAGCACGACGAACAGGCAGTCGACCACCGTGAGCTGAGCGATCCGGCTGGTCATGGCGCCGGCGCGGAACACCGTCTCCCGCGCCGCGGTCAGCAGCACGTGGTCGGCGACCTCGGTGATGGGAGACCAGGGGAAGTTCGTGATCGCGACGGTGGCGGCGCCGTGCGACCGCGCCTCCGCCAGTGCGTCGATCGTGTCCACGGTGGTGCCGGTGTGGGACAAGCCGATGGCGACGTCACCCGGCCCGCGCAGGGCGGCCGACGTGGCCGCCATGTGCGGGTCCGGCCAGGCGAACGCGGGCCGGTTGATGCGCTGCAGCTTGACCTGCAAGTCGACCGCCACGAAACCGCTCGCGCCGACGCCGTAGATGTCGATCCGGCTGGCCGTGACGAGCGCGTCGACGACCTGAGTCAGCTTGACTGTGTCGAGCCGGCTGGCGGTGTCGGTGACCGCCGCCGCGTCCGCGTAGGCGATCTTCTTCGTGATCGTCACCGGGTCGTCGCCCGGCTCGATGTCGCTCGACGCGGCCACGACGGCGGCCGCGTCTTCCCGCGCGACCGCCCCGGCCAGCGCCAGGCGCAGTTCCGGGTAACCCTTGAGCCCGATGGCCCGGCAGAACCGGACGACGCTGGTGGCGCTGGTGCCGCAGGACTGGGCCAGCTCGGAGATGCTGCGCCAGGCGACGCCGGCCGGGTCGTCGAGGACCGCCTGCGCCACCCGCCGTTCGACCGGCGCCAGGCCGGGCAGCAGCGACCTGATAACGATGAGGATCTCGGCGTCCGGCGGGGTCACGCCGTGCCCCCGCTCTCCATGCCCCGGCTGCTCAGTCATCGTGCCCCCAAATCGACCTGAACGCTGCCTTGACATGTTATCAGTTTTCACGTTTGTAAATATGAGCGTTACGATCTGACATCCGGCTGACGGCCGTCACCGGCCGGCACCGCCGCGTCGCCGAGCGCCTGCCAGACCGCCAGGCCGATGGCCGCCAGCGGCGCCGTCGGGGCGGACGGCGTCGCTTCCGGTCGTGCCGCATCGATCCCGGTCACCAGGGCCGCGACCACGGCCTGACGGCCCGCCGGCCCAGTGATGATGCCGACGTCGTGCCTGATCCCCGGCAGCTCGCCCGTCTTATGGGCGACGACGGCCCCGGCCGGCAGCAGCGCGGGCAGGCCATCGGCGGACTGCTGCCGTTCCAGCGCCTGCAGCGCGAAGTCACGCAACGGGGCCGGGAGCAGGTCGCGCCAGGCGATGGCATCCAGCAAGGTGGCCTGGTCGCGCGCGGTGGTCACGTTTTCCCGGCCCCGCCCGGCCGTCGCGGTGTCCATCATCTTCCGCCGCAGCATGGTTCCCCGCAGGCCCGCCTCGGCGCCGAACTGGTTGACGCAGTCCAGGCCGAGCAGGTCGATGACCACGTTGGTGGCCGTGTTGTCGCTCACGATGATCATGAGCGTCAGCAGGTCGGCCAGCGACAGCGTGGACACGGAGGGGAGGGTGTGCAGGACGCCCGCGCCGCCGGCCCGGGGCGACGGGATGGCGACCGGCTGGGCGAGATCGAGACGGCCGGCGTTCACCTCGCCGAGGGCGGCCGCGAGGACCGGCACCTTGATCGTGCTCGCCGCCGTGACCTGCTCGTCGGCGGCGAGCAGGAACGGCTGGCGGGCCGCGTGCGGTTCCCAGGCCGCCACGTGCAGCCGGCCGCGGCCGGCGGTGCCCGCCACGGCGCCCCGCAGCCGGAGGGCGAACGTGTTCGCGCCGGGGCCGGGGCGGCTCACGGTCCGCCCAGTTCCCGGACGCCGTCGAGGCCAAGCCCCGGCCGGCCGGACAGGTGGACGTCGCCTTGCTGGTAGGTGAGGCCGCCGGCGGCGCGGTGGGCGAGCCACCAGGCGGCGTCGAGGTCGCTGGTGGCCGAAGTCCCGTAGGCGGCGGCCAGGCTGGCGGCCGCGGCCACGCCGACCGGTGACTCCATCATCGAGCCGACGATCGTCCCGACGCCCGCCGCGGCGGCCACCTCGAGCAGGATCCGGCCGGCGGTCAGGCCGCCGCACTTGGCCAGCTTCACGTTGACCATGTCGGCCGCGTGACGGCGGATGAGCTCCAGCAGGTCACTGAGGCCGTATACGGCCTCGTCGGCCATGATGGGGGTGTCGACGTGGGCGGTGACGCGGGCCAGGCCGTCCATGTCGTGGGCGGCAACCGGCTGCTCGACCAGCTCGATGTCGGCCCGGGCGTCCTCCAGCATCCGCACCGCGGTGATCGCCTGGCGCTCGGTCCAGCCCTGGTTCGCGTCCAGCCGGATCCTGGGCCGCGGGCCGACCGCGTCGCGGATCGCCGTCACCGCCCGCACGTCCGCCCTTGCGTCCGTGCCTACCTTGACCTTGAGGACGGCGAACCCCTCGGCGACGCGGGTCACGGCCGCGTTGACCAGGTCGTCGGCCGACCCGGCGGCCAGGGTGACATCGGTTTCGACCGCTGTCGCGGTGCCGCCGAGCCAGCGGGCCAGCGGCATGTCGTGCAGCCGGGCGAGCAGGTCGTGCACGGCGACATCGACCGCCGCCTTGGCGCTGCTGTTGCCGGCCACGGCGCCCCGCACGTCGCGCAGCAGGCTGACCGTGTCGTGCACGTCCCGGCCGGTGAGCCGCGCTGCCAGCGGTCCTTCGATGCAGGCCCGCGCGCCCGCGACCGACTCTCCGGTCACCTGCCAGACCTGCGGTGCCTCGCCCAGCCCGCTCGTCCCGTCTTCCGCGGTGACCTGCACGATCAGGGTCTCGATGGCGGCGGTCCGGCGCAGTGCGGTGACGAACGGGGTGTGCAGCGGCAGCGTCAGGGGTCGCGTCTGTACGGCCTTGATCTTCATGGGCGGTTCAGGCCAGGCTGTCGCGCAGCGCCAGCACCCGCCGCAGCGCGCGGTCGAACTGACCTGGGTCAAGCTGGCGGCGCTGCCATGCACCCGCGACGGCGGCGACCGTCTCCTGCCCTTCGCTGACATCTCGCGCCGAGCACAGCAGCACGTCCATCCCGGCCCGGGCGGCGAGCACGCCGCACTGGGCCGGCGAGCCGAAGCCCGCGATCGCGCCCGCTTCGAGCGCGTCGGTGATCGTCACGCCGCGGAACCCGAGCCGTCCCCGCAGTTCGCCGCCGATGATGGCGGGCGACAGCCCGGCCGGGAGTTTCGGGTCGAGCGCCGGGTAAACCGCCCAGGAGGTCATGACCAGCCGGACCCCCGCTGCGATGGCGTGCCGGAACGGCAGTTCGTCGATGCGGCGCAGGTCGGCCCGCGGCACGTCGAGCGTGACCGGGCCGAGGTCGGTGTTCTGGGTGACGGTGGCCGCGCCGAGACCCGGGAAGTGCTTGGCGGTCGCGGCGATGCCGAGGCGCTGCTGCGCGCGGACGAAGGCGGCGCCGCACTCGGCGCAGACGCCGGGGTCCATGCTGTAGGAGCGGCCGTACTCGTCGTCGAAGTTGCCGGCCTGACGGTAGACGTCGAGGACGGGGGCGAGGTTGAGGTTCATGCCGGCCCGGGCCAGGTTCTCGCCCGCGCCGGTGCCCGCGGCGGCGGCCGCCGCGGGCGGGTCGGCGGACGCGCCGACCTGCTTTTCCGACAGGACCGGCGCGCCGGGCAGCCGGCGCACGAGGCCGCCTTCCTGGTCGGTCATCAGCAGCAGCGGCGAGCGCACCGGGCTGGCCTCGTGCGCCTCCTTGAGCTGCGCGCAGACGGCGGCGATCTGCTCCAGGCTGGTGATGTTGGCCCCGAAGAAGATGACCCCGCCAGCCACCCCGGCGCTGATCTGCTCGAGCAGGCTCGCGGGCGGGGTAAGGCCCGCGTAGGAGAAGATCACCCGCTGCCCGGCGAGCTGCTGCGGGGACAGTCTGGCCGGCGTGGATGTCACCGCCGCGTTCGCGGTGCCGGCGAGGCCGAGACCGCCGATGACCGTCCCGGCGCCTACCGCGAGCGCACCGCGCCGGGTGATCGCCGTCCTGGAAGCATCCATCGCGCCGCGTCCTCACATTCGGTGGTAACTGGTTAATAATTTTCATAAAGTGTACAGATTAGATAAATATGTAACGGCTGGCGCGGTCGCCGTCAAGGCCCGCCGCCGAACTCACGGGGCGCGCCCGGCGCGGGCCGCGGTCCCCAGCGGGAAATGGCTACGCTGGCGTGCGTGACTACTGCCTGGCGACCGGGGGCGCCGGGCGTGCTGCGGCTGCCGTCGGGCCGTCCGGCGCCACTACGCGCGGGCGGTGGAAACACCCTGGCAGCGCTGGTTCGTCACGCGCTTCCGCTAGCCCGGCGACGCTGGGCAGCCTGCCGTTCGGTGAACCGCCCCATGTAGTGCTGCGGCTCCCCGGTGAGAAAGGCCCGCCCGAACTGGGCGACGCTGGCCTCGATCGCCTGCGCGGGGGTCATGTCGGTCCACTGGTTGAGGAGGCGCTTTTGCTGCCGTACGGCTTCGGGGCCGAAGGCGGCCATCCGCGTGGCCAGCTGCGCGATGCGGGCGTCCAGCTCGTCCTCCGCGACCACGTCGTGGACCAGCCCCCAGCTCGCCGCCGTGCTGGCGTCGATCGTCTCGCCGGTCAGCAGCAGCCAGGCGGCCCGGGAGGCGCCGATCATGGCCGGGATGAGGGCGGCGTGAATCACCGACGGAATGCCCACGGCGACCTCGGGCATGCCGAAGGCCGCTCCCGCCCCCGCCACGCGCAGGTCGCACGAGACCGCGACCTCCAGCCCGGCGCCCAGGCACCAGCCGGACAGGCGCGCGATGACGGGCGCCGGGCAGCCCCTGACCGCCTCGCACAGTGCGGCCAGCCGACTGATGAAGGCCTCGGCCGAGGCCTGGTCGAGCCCGGCCATCTCGTTGATGTCCGCCCCGCCGATGAAGGCTTTCTCGCCAGCCCCGCGCAGCACGACGACCCGGCAGTCGTCCTCGCGGGAGAGCTGGTGAAACTCAGCGGTCAGCTCGTCGGTCGCCGCGCTGCCGAGGATGTTCAGCGACTTGGCGTTGACGAGCTCAACCGTGACCACGCCGTCAGCCTGGTGGCGGCGGACAAATCGTCGGGCCGGGACAGTCATGTGCTCCTCCTCGCTGGGCCACGCCCACGCCTGCGCTGAGCCGCGCACGCGGATTGACCAAATCAGGGGTGTCAGCACCGAGAAGGATCGCCCTCGCGGACGTAACCGCATGCCGGCTTGGCGTGACGGCGGCACCACGGGTCCAGCCATGGTGGCGCAGGCCACAGTGAGCTGCAACACTCCTGGTACTTGTCGCATCGAGGCTACAGGGCGGAACCATGACGCAAGCGCTACCGCATGACCCCTCCGCCGGGGAAGCCCGGCGTGAGGGACGGCTGGCTGACCCCGCGGTCGAGCTTCGCACCGAGCCCCGGCTCCACCCCGGCCTGCGGGCCGTGTTCGCCGCCTACGGGCTCGACGGGCACGCGGCCCCGCCGCCGCTGGACCGCGACGCCGACCCGCAGGCGATCGCGGACTTCGTCGGAGCGTGCCACACGGCCTTCGAGGGCCTGTACGCCGCGCTGCCCGCCGAATGGCCTGGCGAGAGGCCGGCCGAGGTGACCTACCGGGTCGAGACGACGCGCGGCGCCGACGGTAACGAGATCGCGCTGCACGTCTTCCGCCCGGCCGGGGCCAGCGGGCCGCTGCCCGGGCTGGTCTACCTGCATGGCGGCGGGATGACGATCCTCGACACGGCCAACAAGGTGCACCAGCAGTGGAGCCGCGACCTCGCGGCGTCGGGGCTGACCGTGGTGACGGTCGACTTCCGCAACGCCTGGACTGCGAGCGGGCTCAACCCGTTCCCGGCGGGCCTGAACGACTGCGCGGCCGGGATTGACTGGGTCCACGAGCACCGCGGCGAGCTCGGTATTTCGACGGTCATCCTGCAAGGCGAGTCCGGTGGGGCCGACCTCGTCCTGGCCAGCGCGCTCAAGGCCAAGCGGGAAGGCCGCCTGGACCGCATCGACGGCGTCTACGCCATGGTCCCCTACATCAGCGGCGGCTACGGGTGGACGACCGCGCGGAAGCTCGCCGAGCTCCCGTCCATGGTCGAGAACGACGGCCACTACCTCAACGTCGACATGATGGACCTGCTGGCGTCGGTCTACGACCCGGGCGGGCAGAATGCCGAGAACCCGCTGGCCTGGCCCTACTTCGCGACCGAGGCCGACGTCGCGGGACTTCCGCCGCACGTCATCACCGTGAACGAGCTCGACCCGCTGCGCGACGAGGGCATCGCCTACTTCCGCCTGCTCCAGCGGGCCGGGGTCCCGGTGGTCGGCAAGGTCAACCTGGGCCTGACCCACGCCGCCGAGATGTCCTTCCGCCAGGCTGTGCCCGAGGCCTACAAGGAGGCCGTCCGCGACATCCACGCCTTCGCCGCCTCCCTCTGACCGGGAGCATCCATGGACCTGCCGAGTCCACGGTTTTACCTGGTCAATGACCGTCCCGTCGCGGTGATCCCGACAGTAACCGGCGGCACGGACTGCGTGGTGTTCAATTGGGCGACAGGCGAACTGGAACCCGACCGCTCGTACTTCGCCTACCTGATCCCAGGATCGGGCAAAGATGTCGACGTCGTGACCGAGACCCAGTTCGAGGAGCGCCTCGCGGCCTATCGGGCCGAGGCTGGCGCACGCTCCGCGGCCGAGCTGAGGCAATGGGCCAGGCACTTGTGCGCGGCGCCGGGTGAAGAGGAAGAAATCCTGCTGGCCCTGCAGCCATTCAGGAGCGACAACGGCGATGACGTCAGCTTGTCCCTGCCGCCATCGGGCTACCGGAGAATCAGGCTGGCGGTCGGCAAAGGACGCCGGGACTGGGTCACAACACGCCTCGAATTGGAGCCCGCTGGCCGGCTGCTGACCCGGGAGATCCTGGACGCCGAATTCAGGGTTAAGCGCGAGCTCCCGATCATGCCTGAGAGCGGTATGCAGGGTCACGTGTGGTATCACGATGTGACGGTTCCGGGCGGGGACGCCACGTGTGAGGTGACGGCTCAATTCCGGGATGAGGCGGCCGCGAAGGTTCATCTCTCCGCCCGCCACCCCCGGTGAGGAGAGTGTTCCAATTCGCGCCCCGGCCGGCTGGTGCGGGCTTGTGCCTGCCGCCGAGGGCGACGTACATTTTCCGTGGCTGAGTTTGCCGCGGCGACCGAGTGACCGGTAGTGGCACGCCAGCAAAGACGGGTTGTCACCCTCGCGTGCGAGTGCCCGTACCAAGCTCCCTTCCCGGGCCCCGCTACGCGCGGGGCGGGTCCGTGTGGATGGTCGGCCGCTCCAGGGCCTGCAGCCGGCGTCGCAGTTCCGCGTCGGCGCGGATCTCGTCCTCGTTCGGCGTCACGCTGATCATCAGCGTGAGGAGGAAGGTGGCCAGGCTGATGGCCAGGAGCAGCGGTATCAGGAAGCTCGCCGCCGTGGCCCCGGACACGGCCGCGGTTACCGGTCCCGGCTGCATGGCTGTGGACGCCACCGGGCCGCCGGTGACGCGCAGGGCCGCCATGCCGGTGTAATGCATGCCGCTGACCGCGATGCCCATGACCAGCGCGGCGCCGATCGTCGCGCCCACGCCGCGGACCCAGGTGCCGATCCAGAGCGCCGCGGTGCCCGCCACGATCGCGATCGCCACCGACAGCAGCACCAGTGGCACGTTGTAGGACATGGAGCCGGGCATCACCATCGCCGCCATGCCCAGGTAGTGCATGCCAGCCACGCCCACGCCGATGATGACGCCGCCGGCCACCGCCGGGAAAAGCGCCCGCCGCCAAAGCCGACGACGAACAGGCCGACGCCCACCACCGCGACCGCCAGCAGCATGGAACCGACGGTCAGCGGCACGTTATACAGGATCTGCATCCCGGGGGCGGTAAAGCCCAGCATGGCGATGAAGTGCATGGCCCAGATCCCTACGGCGCCGATGGCGACCGCGGCTAGCACAAGCCAGCGCGCGCGGGCGGCGCCCTCGTAAGCGCGCGCCAGGATGACGCAGCGCAGCCCGAGGAACGAGCCCAGACAGGACATCGCGTAACCAAGTGCCGGATTCAGTAAGCCGTAGGAAAAATTGTGCACGGTATCCACCGGTGCAACCCCCTTGTGACATCGCCGCACGTCCTTTTGCCGCCTGGCGGCCACTCGCGGAGCAGCCCGCACGCCGGCTTCACTGAGATAGTGTCACTGTTCGCCCCGTGAATACGCCCGAAGTGACGTTACTTTAACGTATCTGCTGATTTCACAGTGTGATCAAAGCCGCATTCCGGAAATACCGGACACTGAGCCGAGGACTGGAGCGTGCGTTCACTCAGGCCCGGCGGCGGGTTGGCCTACCATGAGGGCCGGGGCTTCGCCCACTGGAGCCTGGTCGAGCTGATCGAGGCGGCCCTCCGCCGTAGGAACCAGCGCCGCGATATCGGCCGTGCCGTCGGGCACGTTCGGCAGTTCATCGGTGCAAGAAGTGCTCGCCTGCGGGGTCAGACGAGGCAGCTCAAGGAGATGGGCTGCTGCTGAACCGACCGGCTTAGTCCATCATGTACCCATGATCCTTACGAACAAGGCACGGGCCCGCCTATGTCCCTCCTGACTGATTGCCTGGCCGCCGGGGGAACGCTCGGCATTGCCATTGGCTCCGGTCTCCAGGCTTTCAGCGAGCTAAGACGGTATGGAGCGGTCGCCCGCAGCTTGGGTCTAACTGAGGCCGCCGATGCCGCCAAAGAGCTTTGGCGGTCGTCTTGGCGCTTCTGTGGCGCGCTTCAACTGCCATTGTCGTTCTGGCCCGGTTTCTCGTGGTCTATCTGGCATCTGCCCAGTATTCTGAAATCGTTTTACAAAGCCAACATCCGATACTACAAAGCCGTACAGGCCATCGGGTCGGCGAACCTAACTGAAAAATTTACTGAGAATGATAAAATCGCCGTACGGGAACTGGCCTGGAAATCTGGATATTGGTTTCTCATCATGATCGGCACGCTTGTCGTTTTCGCGGGTTCAATAATCGGTATCATCGCGGATCTCGCGTAGCAAACGAAGTGCAGCTCGGGACGGCGGCAGCATGGGCATCCCGGACCCGGCGCAGTCCGGCAACCTCATCGACAATGCCTGGCACGGTCCCGGACCCGGACCCGGGCACGGCTGGACCCGCTGGCTGCTCCTGCTGGCCATTACCGGCGTGATCACCCGTTGACGTGAGGCCGTCGCTCTAATCTCCGCCCTCCACGTCGACGTAGTACGCCTGGTAGATGAGGCTCTGGACCCCCGCTGGCGGTGGACGGCGACATCGTGCAGCAAGCGGAGCGCGTGTTCCCGGACGGCCTGCTCACCGGCTCCCGGCACAGGGCCGGTGGCGGCTTCGAACCGGGATATCGCATCCAGCAGAACCTGGTGTTCGCGCTTGACCGCCTGGACGGCGGGGACGAGCCGGGCCTGGGCCTCAACTATTTGCGGCAGCAGGCCTTCGGGCCCCTCGCTTTGCTGAACGTGGTGCCGGAACGCCTCGGCCAGGGCCCGCACGTGAAGGGCGACTTCCCCGTACCAGCGGCTGGCCTCCGGCCCGACCGGCCGGGCCAAGGCTTCCTCCAGGTCGATGGACGCCCGGCGTACGCCCCTGCGGTGCTGGCGCGACCGGTAGAAAGCATCGCCGCCGACTGAATCGGTCATCGCGAACCAGCCATGCAGGTCACGGCGCGGCAGCGGTCAGGACGCTCACCGAGGACCTGCCGGGTCCCCGGGGTCAAAGTGCTGGGCAGCATGTACCGAGACACGGGAACCCCCTTTGGCCGCCAGCTCAGGCCTCACCCGAAGTGTGCGCTCATGGCGGCATCCGGGCAAGGCCTCCGGGCCCGGCCTGCCGTGCGGGTCAGCCCGGCGCGGCGGTGGGCCAAAAGAACAGACGGCTGCCTGGCCGCCATGCGGTCATGTCCCCTGGCGCGTAATGAGCAAGGCGGCCGAGTCATCGTGCAGGTGGCCGCCGACATGGCCAAGCACGTCGTCATAGAGCAGGTCGAGCGCGGTGTCCGGATCCGGTCCGGCCAGCCAGTGCGCGCGCCCCCTGGCGGACGGGCTGGTAAAAGGCGCCGGAGCGGTCGCGGGCCTCGCTGATGCCGTCGGT
>CAWCHI010000013.1:0-83388 GCA_963795335.1 uncultured Actinomycetota bacterium | reverse complement strand
CGGTAGTCGCCACGGGTGCGGTTGCCTGCAGTGCCTTATCCGGCACCGCCGCCAGCCCGCCCGCGAAGGGCGCCCCAGCTTCTCTGGCCGACGGCGGCAATGTCGGTTCCCTGCTTCAGTCGGGCGTTAATGCAGGCGAAACGGAAGAACTGGCCAGCCGCCACGACTAGCTTCAAGAAAGCGCTGGCGATCAATTCCAGTTACTTCTACGCCGACTACGACCTAGGGTGGATCGCCCAGAGTAAGGGCGATTCCAGCGAGGCACTCAGCTACTACAAGAAGTGCCTCGCCACCAACGCGGTCTACACGCCCGCGATGTACAACGAGGCAATCCTGCTGGAGACCTCGGATCCGCAGCAGGCTATCGGCGTCTACCAGAAGATCGTGCGCATTAACCCGAAGGCCTCCACCGCCTACCTGCGGCTGGCGCTGGTCCAGGCCGAGCCAGGGCGACATGACCGACGCTGAGGCGAATGACGCCAAGGCCGTCTCGATTGACCACGCACTCAGCAAGTTCAAGCTGCCGGCGAAGAGCTAGCCGCTCCGGGAGAATCAGCGGACATGTCGTCAATTAAGCCTTACGTGTCGGTCTTCACTCCCAGTCATGATCCTGCCTACCTGGGTGAGGCGCTTGCCTCGCTGCAGCGGCAGAGCTTTCCTGACTGGGAGTGGATCGTCCTTCTCAACCAGGGCGCCCGGTGGGCGCCGCCCGGTCCTGACCCTCGCGTGCGGGTGGTGACCGATGACCAGGTCACCGGCGTGGGCCACGCGAAGCAGCGGGCCTGCGCCGAGGCGCAGGGCGACCTGCTCGTCGAGCTTGACCATGACGACATGCTGGTCGGCCATGCCCTTGAGTCGCTCGTCAAGGCGCGCGCGGACGACCCGGAGGCGACCCTCCTTTATAGCCACTGGGCCCAGATCACGGCGGACGGCAGCCGGGACGACACGGTCTTCGACCTGCGTGCGGGCTGGAAGTACAAGGACGTGCGCGTCGACGGCAGGGACCTGCAGTACGCGGTGTCGCTGGCGCCCACGCCGCACAACGTCTCCTACATCTGGTGGGCTCCCAACCATGTCCGCGCCTTCCCGCGGGAGGCCTACGAGGCCGCCGGCGGCTACGACCCGCAGCGGGCCGTCCTGGACGACCAGGATCTGATGAGCCGGCTGTACCAGCTGGGCCCGTTCCGCCTCATCGACGACTGCCTGTACCTGCAGCGCATGCACGCGGCCAACACCCAGCGGGACGCCGCGACCAACGCGTTCATCCAGCAGGAGACGATCGCCCTGTACGACCGCAACATCGAGCAGAACGCGCTCGCCTGGGCAAAGCGCGAGGGACTGCTGGCGCTGGACCTCGGCGCGGCGCATGGCCGGCCCGGCGGGTACGTGGGCGTCGACCAGCACGACGGGCCCGACGTCGGGATCGTCGCCACGCTGCCGCGCCCGCTCGACCTGCCCGACAGCTCCGTGGGCGTGATCCGCGCCGTCGACTTCCTGGAGCACGTCGCCGACAAGGTCGCCCTCATCAACGAGCTCTACCGCCTGCTGGCCCCGGGCGGCCTGCTGCTCAGCATGACGCCGAGCACGGACGGCAGGGGCGCCTACCAGGACCCGACCCACGTCGCCTTCTACAACGAGAACTCCTTCTGGTACTACACCGAGGCAAGCTACCGCAACTTCGTACCCGAGATAACCGCAAAATTCCAGAGCTCACGGGTCCGCACTGCCTACCCCACCCAGTGGCACGCCGAGCACAACATCTCCTACGTCACCGCTAACCTCATAGCACTCAAGGACCCAATGGACCGCAATGGCGGCACCTACCTCTGGGACTCGTGATTCCACGATGCGCGGAGGTCTGTGCTGCCGCTGAGGGATCAGCGACGGGTAGCAGGGGTGTTTCCGGCGGTCTTAACTGGTAGGTCGCGGGAGCTGGGAAGCGGTCGGCGAAGGTGATCGCGAAGACGTTCCCAACTACCTGGCCGGCCTGGTCCGTCGACCGGAGCGCGTCGGCGCTCCGGTGTGCCGATCGCGCACCGGGGCCTGCCCGCAACCGGAAGAGGTCTTGGCTTAGCCCAGGCCGCCACCGGGATGGGCGCTGGCGGCCTGACAGAGACAAGTGCCTGAGGCACCAGGACGTGTGATCGACGGCGGGTCACACTCTGGCGGTGTCGCGGCGCAGACGCCAGACGGCGCCGGTCACGAAGATCGCGAGCCACACGACCAGGTTCAGGACCCAGCTCCATTCCAGGGTGCCGCCGGCTAGCGGGTAGTGGACGACCTGGCTGAGCCCGTACAGCGGGGTGAACTTGGCGACGTCCTGCAGGTCGGGCGAGAAGGATCTGAGCGGGATGAACAGGCCGCCGAGGAAACTGAAGGCCGTCAGGGCGAGTGAGTTGACCTGCATGACGTTCTCCGACGGCAGCAGGTAGCCGATGAACAGGCCGAAGGCGGCGAACAGCAGGGATCCGGCCCACACGCACAGCCCGGTGATGACCCACAGGCCCGACGGCATCGACGCCTTGTCCGTGATGGCGCCTACCAGGTAGACGGCGGCGACCGAGCCCGCCGCCAGGACTAGCGATGTGAGCATCTTGACCACGACGTAGGCCGCGGGGGATAGCGGTGTCACCCGCAGCTGTCGGCTCCAGCCTGCCGCTCGCTCGATGGAGACCATCGCACCGCAGGTCGCGGTGGCGGACACGGCTCCGAACAGGGCGATGCTGATCATCTCGACGGCCGTTTCGTTGCCGTGCCCGGCGCTTTGATGGACGTAGCTGCTGTTCAGGCCGAAGCCCCAGAAGAAGAGCACTGGCAAGATGAGCGCCAGGATCATGGTCCGCCGGTTGCGCAGCAGGCGGCGGACCTCCAAGCGCACGATCGAAGGGCTGAAGCCGCCAAGCGGGGGCGGCCGGCGCTCCAGGGCGGGGACAAGGGCGGCCTGGGCGGTCATGTCGCTGCCTGGCGTTCGTCGTCCGGGCCGGCGGCGTGGTCGCCTGTCAGGGCCAGGAAGGCGTCTTCGAGCCCGCGGGCGGTGATCTCCAGGTCCCTGGCCGAGGTCTGGTTCAGCAGACGCCGGGCCACGGCGTCGCTGTCCCCGCAATGGAGCAGGACGGTATCTCCGTGTACTTCGACGCCATCGACGCCCGGCATGGCGTGCAGCGCCGCCTCGTCCGCGCCGGGCAGGGTCGCCCGGATGCTCCGGCCGGAGGCCAGGCCCTTGACCTCGGCGGCGGTCCCGTCCGCGACGATCCGGCCCTTGCTGATCAGCACGATCCGGTCGGCGTAGGCGTCGGCCTCCTCGAGGTAGTGCGTCGCGAAGACGATCGTCCGGCCCAGGGCCGCGTCCTCGCGGATGGCCGTCCAGAATTCGCGCCGGCCCGCCACGTCCATTCCCTGCGTCGGCTCATCCAGAATGAGGAGCCGGGGGTCGGGAATCAGCGCCATGGCGAAGCGCAGCCGCTGCTGCTCTCCCCCCGAGCACTTCCCGACCGTGCGGCCCGCGATCGCGGTGATGCCCGCCCGCTCCAGCACTTCCCCGACGGGGCGGCTTCCTCGCCTGGTGTCAGCCGGTATCGGTCGATGGCACCGATGCGGTCCGGGGCCTGGCCTGCTGAGGCGACGGTGGCCGCCTCAGCAGGCTTGGTGCCCGTCAGCAGTCCTGGTCCAGTGGCCTGGCCGCCTGAAGCGGACTCGACGTTACGGCCCTGCCGGTTCTGGCCGACATTGCCGGGTGACCCCGGAGGTCACGACCGTTCGGCTGATGGCCCGCCATAACGTCGCATAGCGTCGGCCGCGGCGCGCAGAAAGCGCACGACGGCGGCTGCCTGTTCTGGCGTGAGCTGGGCCGCGGCCAGATCGATGTCGGCCAGCAGTGGCCGCAGCGCCTCCCACGTCTGGTCGGCCGACTCCTGCGTCACGCTGATCGTCTGGCGGCGGCGGTCGGCGGGATGCGGCGACCGGCGGACGTGACCGCTGCGCTCAAGGCGGTCGACCAGGGCAGTGGCGCTCGCGCTGGCGATCCCCAGTCGCTGGCCGAGCTGCACCGGCCCGAGCGGCTCGCCGGCCGACCTCAGGTGCTCCAGGGCGGCAACCTCGGTGGTGCTGATCCCGAGACGGCGAGCCAGGGCGAGCGTAGCGCCATAGCTCGCCTGCTGCACCTCGCGCAGCGCCCACGCCGGTCCCGACGGCTCCGGGGGGCTCTCTCGCTTTGGCTCGGCCACCGGGCAATGATACCGTGACTGGTAGCTCGATAATCGAGCTACCAGTTAAGCGAACGATATGGAGGGTGGTCTCACGATGACCGCACCGGCACCCGATTTCTCCAGCCGGGAGGAGTACCGGGCATCCAACCGGCGGATGGCCGAGTCGATCCTTGCCACCGAGCCAGCGCCCTACACCGACGGCGGCTACGTCCGGAGAGTCCTGGAAGTCCGCGGCCGCATCAGCGGGCAAACGCACCTGGTTCCCATCGCCGTGATCACCTTCGCCGGATCCAGGTACGTTGTCTCCCCGGTGCGGCAGCGCAACTGGGTCCGGAACCTGCTGGCCGACCCGCACTGCACCGTGCGGTCCCGGGACACTCGCGAACCGGTCCGGGCGACACTCCTCGACGACACGGGCCGCGTCGCCGACGTCATCTCCACCTACATCGCCCTCATGAACGCCCCCTGGGCGGTCGCGCAGTTCCCCTTTCCCGCCGACGCTGACCGCCCCCAGATCGAAGCCGCGGCCGACGGTGTCGCCGTGTTCTGCCTCGACCCGGACAACTAAGGAACGCCGCGGACAGGACGGCCCTACTCGGGCGGGTTCGGGTGCGGGCTGCCATGGCTAGCGCCGGCCTGGTCACCAGGGAAAGGGCCGCGCCTGCGGCCGCGAGGGCCGCGCAGACGTAGAGGGCGGTCCGGTCGCCGCTGGCGATCGCACGCAGGGCTGGATGCGCGCCGAGCCCTGAGGTGGCCACGCTGGTCAGTGCGGCGAGCCCGATCGCGCCGCCGACCTGGCGGCTGGTGTTGACCAGGCCGGAGGCGACACCGGCGTGCTGGGGCGGGAGGCCGGCGGTGGCGGCGGCAGTCGCCGGCACGAACGTCAGCCCTATTCCGAGACCGATGACGATCATCGGCAGCCCGACATGCGTCCAGTAGTTGGCGTGCAGGCCGATCTGTGCGATCCAGAGGAAGCCGCCGGCTTTGTTACGCGTCGCTCAAGACTGCCGGTCGGCGGCGCGTTCGGCACCGCCACCATGGCCATGATCCTCACAACCAGGCCTTCCGTAACGTCCGGATTGGCCGGAGTAATCGGATTTCCCGATGGCCGTTGACACCGCAAGCGCCCTCCGCGAGAATCAATCCAGCTATCTAACAACTACGCAGTGCTTACTTCGGTGCGCGACGCTGTCGTACGAGACTTTGATCAACCAGGGTCAGATTCATTCTCCAGAGATTTTGCCGGGCCTTGTTTCCCGCTAAGCCGCTTTCAGCGTGGTCATGCCAGGGAGGATCCATGAAAAATCGTCTGCGGATAGCCTTCGCCGCCGTGAGCGGTGCGCTTCTGCTGGTGCTTTCCCTCACCGCCGCGTCTTCCGCATCGGCGGCGACGAATGCTGTGCGGACCGGATCCATCGCCATGGCGCCCGGCGGCGCTACGCTGGCGTCTGCCGCCGCCAGTCCCAACTGCGGCACGGGAGTCGGGCCGCGCAAGGTGGTCGGAACGTACAAGACCAAGCGGGTCGGTTATTCCGGCTACCGCACCGTGACCCTGTACTGCGGGAACAGCTCCTACGGTTACCGTCACCTTGAACCGCACGTCGGGCAGTATTTCGGCGGCTGGGGAAACTTCAACTTCTCAATCGGAGCGACGCTGAAGGCGCCCGGGCAGGTAGTCACGCAGGATAACGGCAATTACCGTTATTCGGCGCCAATCTACCAGTGCTTCTACGCGGGGTACTACTACGTCTGGACGTTCTACGTCGTCCGGACGATCGTGTCCGGATCGATCGTCACGGCCTACGGACACAAGGGGAAGCGGGTTAACACGTCCTGCCCCTGAGATAGTCTGAGGTCGGCAAGGAAACCCGGGAGGAGAAGGGCAGGCGGCATGGCCAATACGGAATTCGGCCCCAGCCTCCTGCCCGAGCTCAGGGAGATTCTCCTGTCGACCGGGCCGGCCTACCGCTACGGCCCCGGCGGAGCGGTCACCGCCGTCACGGACGAACCGTTTCTCGGCCCGTGGCGGCTGCGTTCCCTGTCCTTCGACCGGGAGCACGGGAAAAGCAGGCTCGTCTGCGTCCTCACCGCGAACGACCGGGACGTGACCGCCACGATCGACGCCGACGATTTCCCCCTGCTGCGGAGCAACTCGTCCCGTTCGGCGGACTGGAACGGCTCGGCCAGCTATCACGACATGGCGGTGCACGCCTCGGTTCTGCTCGAGGAGCAGATCCTCACCCGGGACCCGGCGACCGTACCCGACGAGGTTCGCCTTCGAGAGCCCGCCGATCGCTGACCGCGACTGAGTTCAAGGAGCTCCAGTGTCCAGCCAGCGTTCACCCGATCCTGACCGCCGGGCCTAGCACCAGCCAGCGAGTGTCGCCGGCCTGACGACGCCTTCGCCGACGCCCTAGAGCAGAGCGCTGCGCGGCACCGATCCAGGGCTCAGCAGTGATGCGGAGCTGGCTGTGGCTATCAGGTGGTGGCCGTCATTGCGCTGCCCGTGTCCGCGGGCCGGTTAACCCGTGGTGCGGCGATGGGGCGCGTGGCAGAGTGCTGGCGTGGCGATCGACGACTTCCCCCGGCAGCTGGCCAGCACTCAGTACTTCACGCTTGGCATTCCGCACGCCGTGACGGTCTCCCAGGATGGCGGGCGCGTGCTGTTTCTCCGCACCCGGGGCGGTGAAGACCCGGTCACGTGCCTGTGGGGGCTGGACCTGGCCGACGGCGCGGGGGACGGCGGCGTAGTCCCCGAACGGCTGATCATCGATCCGGCGTCGTGGCACTTCGGTCCGGGTGATGTGCCCGAGGCGGAGCGCGTCCGGCGGGAACGGGCCCGCGAGACCGCGGCCGGGATCGTGGCCTACTCGGCCGATGCGGACTGCAGGACGGTCGTGTTTGCGCTGGAAGGGCGGCTGTGGGTGCTGCGCCTCGGCGACGACCCGTGCGCGCCAGCCGGCGTCCCCGAGCCGGTGCCTGCCGCTGACGCGGCCACGGACCCGCGGATCGACCCTTCGGGGCAGCGCGTGGCCTACGTCGCGGACGGCGCGCTGCACGTGACCGAGCTGGCCGACGGGACCGGCCGGCAGCTGGCCGCCCCGGAGGACGACGAGGTTTCCTACGGCCTGGCGGAGCATGTCGCGGCCGAGTCCATGCTCAGGTTCCGCGGCTACTGGTGGGCTCCCGACGGCCGGCGGCTGCTGGCTGCGCGGGTCGACAATTCTCCCGTCCGGCGCTGGTGGATCGCAGACCCCGCTGATCCGGAGCGGGCGCCCCGCGCGGTCAGGTACCCGGCGGCCGGCACCGCCAACGCGGACGTCACCCTGCACGTGCTGCGGCTCGACGGGACCAGGACCGAGGTCATGTGGGACCGCAGCGCCTACGAGTACCTGACGGCCGCGGCGTGGGACTCCCGGGGGCCGCTGCTCAGCGTGCAGAGCCGGGACCAGCGGACCGTCATGGTGCTGGCAGCCGACGCCGGCACGGGACAGACAACGCTCCTGCACACCGAGCGCGACGACGCCTGGGTCGAGCTAGCGGCCGGCACCCCGGCGCGGACCAGTGCCGGGGACCTGGTCACCGTGTCCGACCGGGGCGGCTCACGCCGTCTGGTGGTCGGCGGCGCTGCCGTCACGCCGGACGGGCTGCACGTCGGCTCGGTCAGCGGAACTGACGGCGAGGCGGTCTACTTCACCGCCACTGATGAACACGACCCGACCGAGCGGCACCTGTGGCGGTACGAACCGGGGCAGGGCCTGTCGCGGTGCAGTGCGGACCCTGGCGTGCACGACGGTGCGGCGGCCGGCGGCACACTCGTCGTGCTCTCGCGCACCGAAGGGGGCAGCGCCGCAGCGGTCGCCTGGCGCGACGGGACCAGGGCACCCATCGCCAGCCTCGAGGCCGAACCACTGGTCAAGCCGCGGATCACGTGGCTGACGGCCGGCGCCAGAAAGCTGCGCGCTGCCCTGCTGCTGCCGTCGTGGTACCAGCCGGGCGCGCGGCTCCCGGTGCTCCTGAGCCCGTACGGCGGCCCCTTCATGCAGCGGGTGGTCCGCACGCGTGACGCGGCGTTCTGCGAAGAACAGTGGTTCGCCGAGCAGGGCTTCGCCGTCCTGGTCATTGACGGGCGCGGCACGCCCGGCCGCGGGCCGCAATGGTCGAAGGCCGTGTTCGGTGACACCCTGTCCGCGCCGCTGGACGACCAGGTCGACGCGCTCGACGCGATCTCCGCTCAGTTCCCCGGCCTGGACCGGGGGCGGGTGGGGATCCGCGGCTGGTCCTACGGCGGGGCGCTCGCGGCCATCGCCGTGATCCGCCGCCCCAACGTGTTCCACGCGGCCGTTTCCGGGGCCGCGCCGCACGATCAGCGGCTCTACGACACGCACTGGCGTGAGCGGTTCCTCGGCCTGCCGCAGGAGAACCCGGAAGGATACGACCGGTCCTCCACCATCACCGAGGCCGCCAGCCTGACCAGGCCGCTGCTGCTGATCCACGGGATGGCCGACGACAACGTGGTAGTGGCGCACACGCTCCGGATGTCGGCGGCGCTGCTCGCGGCCGGCCGGCCGCACCAGGTCCTGCCGCTGTCCGGCGCCACCCACATGGCGGCCAACGCCCTCGGCCAGCTGCCGCTGCACGAGCTCGCGTTCCTCGCCCGGTCACTTGGCGTGGCCCGGCCTGACGCAGACTCAGGGGGCAAAGCACGATGACCCGGGCCCGGGAATCACCTGCCAGCCAATACCTCAGGCCGCTACATTAGCGGCGCGAAGATCGAGGCTAGTGAGATGGGACAGCATGCTGATTCTGGTGATCTGCCGCCGGCCGAGAACGCGGATCAAGCGGAGTTCCGGCGTCTAGTTCCAGCCGAGACGGCCGCACTGCGCGACCTGAAAGGCAGCCACGTACTAAGTGACGCATGGAGCCCCGGGCACCCAGGCGCCGTGCTCATGCTGGACGTCCCTGACGAGGACGAGGCCGCGCGGCTCGCTGATGGCCTCCCTTTGGCGCAGGCTGGATTGATTACCACCGAAATAATCCCCCTGCATCCGCTTGACCTCTGACCGCGCTGGCACCGCCGTGCGCGCCAGTGCCGGGTTCGCGGCGCAGAGCCGACCATTGCGGAGGATCCCGGCAACTGGAAGACTCTGCGAGCATGACGGGACTCACGCTCACCGGGCTGGATGGCAAGGTTGCCGTGGTCACTGGCGCCGGCCGCATGCGCTCGATCGGGCGACCGATCGCTGTGGAGCTGGCCCGGGCCGGCTGTGACGTGGTGCTGACCGGCAGCGGGCGGGCGCCGGAGCGCTACCCAGATGACGAGAAGGAAGCCGGCTGGCGCGACATCGATTCTGTCGCCGAGGAGGTGCAGGCGCTGGGCCGCCGCGCGCTCCCCGTGATCAGCGACGTGTCCAATCCGGAGTCGGTCGACCGCCTCGTGGCGGAGGTCCTGGGCACCTTCGGGCGAGTCGACATCATCGTGAACAACGCGGCCGCCGCGCGGGGCGCAGACCGGGTGCCCGTGATCGACCTCGACATCGAGCTCTGGCGGACCGTCATCGAGGTGAACCTCAACGGGACCTTTTACATGAGCCGTGCCTTTGGGCGCGCACTCGCCGAACAGGGCGAGGGCGGCAGCATTGTCAACATCTCGTCGGACGCCGGCAAGGTGATGGCGGCCCGGATGGCCGCGTATTCGGCGTCCAAGGCCGGCATTCACGCCCTCACCTCCGCGATGGCAGCCGAACTGGGCGGGGCCGGCGTGCGCGTCAACGCCATCTGTCCCGGCATCATCGACACGAACCGCTTTGATGACGTCCCGCGCGGCCAGCAATGGGACAACCTCGTGGCGCGCATACCGCTCGGACGGGCCGGCCACGGTGAGGACATCGCCTGGCTAACCGTCTACCTGTGCTCGGACCAGGGCTCCTGGATCACGGGCCAGCTTTACAGCATCAACGGCGGAACCCTCACCGGCCGCTGAATCAGCGCAGACTGGCCGGCCGGGCTGGTGGTGGATCCGGCCGGATTGTCTCCCGGTCCCTGGGGTAGCTGCGCGTCATGGTGAGGGGCGCAGGCGGGAAAACGGGCGGTGGCGCCGCCGTGACCGTCAGCCAGGCGGAAGCCGGGCCAGCCGAGGCACCCCCGTCCCTCCGCCGGATTGGCACGGACCGGGTGCGCCGTCCTGGCGACCTGCTGCTCGCGTTTTTCGCGCTCGCGGTCGTGGCAGTGGTCCTGGCCGGCATCCGGTCGCTGCCCCTGGGCAGTACCGAGGTGGCCGACGACGTCTCCGGGTGGCTTCTGCACATCCCGCGCTGGCTGTCGTACGCGGCCGCCGTGGCGGCCGGGGTCGCCTGTTTCACCTTGGTCATCGCGGCGCTGGTGGTGCTGGCCCGAAGTCAGTGGCGGGACGTGCGCAACGCGGTCGCGGCCGGGCTGGCCGGGGCCGCGGCCGCGGTCATCGCGACGGTCATCTGGCGGGCCGAGAACGCGGCCGTGCAGCACGCCGTCCTGCACGGCAGCAATCCCACGATGTTCGTGCTGGATACCGCCTTCGTCGCGTTCGTGGTGGGAACCGACTTGTCGCGGCTGTCGCGCTGGCGGCGCTGGTGGCCCCGGTCAGGGGCCGCGTTGCTGCTCAGCGGGCTGGCCGTCGGCACTCTCACGCCTTTCGCGGTGGTGATCGCCGCGTCCGGCGGCCTGCTGGTGGGCTGGGTGGTGCGCTGGCTGCTGGGGGCGGCCTCCGTCCTGCCCGGCCTCTCCGAGCTCACCGGCTGGCTGGGCCGCCACGGCGTGGCGGCCACGGACCTGTTGGCCACCGGGCCCGGCCGGGCCCGGCTGGAGGGCAAACTGGCCGATAGTACCCGGATCCGGGTGCACCTGTCCGGCCGGGACACCCGCGGCTCGGGTCTGGGCCGTCAGCTGTGGGCGCTGGCCCGCCTGCGGTCCGCGCTCGCGGGGCATATCGCGCTCGGTTCCCGGGCCCAGGTCGAGCAGCTCGCCCTCGCCTGCTACCTGGCGCAGCAGGCCGGCGTCGCCAGCCCCGCGGTCCGGCTGCTGGGCGAGATGCCCGGTGAGACGCTGGTGCTGGTCACGACGATCCCCGCGGGTGAGCCGGACGCCGGGGCGGCCCAAGGACCGGACGCCGCGGCGCAGCTTCCGGATGGCGGGGTGGCACCGCGGGCGGAGCGGGCAACGGGCGCGACGGCCCTGTTCGCGGCCTTGCGCCGCCTGCACGACGTCGGCGTCGCCCACCGCGACGTCCGCGCGGGCAACGTGTTCAGCTCCGGGAACCGGGCCGGGTTCTGCTCGCTGGACGCGGCCGAGCCCGGCGCCAGCGAGCTCGCCCGCCGCATCGACCTGGCGCAGGCCCTGGCGACCCTCGCGGCGACCTGCGGGCCGGGCGGCGCGGTGGCGGCGCTGCGGGCCGGTTACGGGCCGGTGGACGAGGTCGCCGTGGCGGCGGTGGTGCAGCCGGTCGCCCTCGCGCCCTGGGGCTGGCGGGCTGCGCGGGCCGCCACAGGATCGCTGAACGAGATCAGGCACCAGCTAATCGGCGACAACGCCGCGCCGCCGGCCGCCCCCCGGCTGGAGCGCTTCCGCTGGCGCACCGTGGCCACCGTGATCGCCCTGAGCGTGGCCGCCTACCTGCTCGTCGGCGAGATCTCCGGGGTGAACGTGCTCGGGACGCTGAGCCAGGCCAACCCGGGCTGGCTCGCCGTGGCGGTGGCCGGCTCGGCGCTGACCTACCTCGGGGCCGCGATCGGCATCGCGGCCTTCGTCCCGCAGCACCTGTCCATCTGGCGCGGCTTCCTGGTCCAGTTGTCCACCGCCTTCGTCGGGGTGGCCATGCCGCCGACCGTGGGCCATGTCGCCGTCAACGCGCGCTACCTGCACCGCCAGAAGGTGGACGAGGGGACCATCGCCGCCGCGGTCACGGTGTCGCAGCTGGTCAACATCGTCACCACGGTGCTGCTGCTGATCGTGCTGGGCGTGCTCACCGGCTCCGGGCTGAGCAAGTTCAAGATCGCGCCGGGCGCAGACGTGCTGATCGGCCTGGCGGTGGTCGCCGCCGCCGTCATCACCGTGCTGGCGGTGCCGGCGACCCGCAGGAAGGTGACCAGCGCGGTCTGGCCGCACCTGCGCCAGATCGGCCCGCGGCTGCTCGAGGCGGTGTCCCAGCCTCTGCGGCTGGCCGTCGCGGTCGGTGCGAACCTGCTCCTGACTGCCGCCTACGCGGTCGCGCTGACCGCGGCCCTGCGGTCGGTGGGCGCCCACCCGGCCATCCTCGCCACGGTGGTCGTCTTCCTGGCGGGCAACGCGGTGGGCGCGGCCACGCCGACGCCTGGTGGGCTCGGCGGGGTCGAGGCCGTCATGGCCGCCGGGCTGACGGCCACTGGCATCCCCGCCCACGAGGCGATACCGGCGGTGCTGCTGTTCCGCATGGCAACGTTCTGGCTGCCCATCCCGGTGGGCTGGGTCAGCTTCCAGGTGCTGCAGCGCCGCGGTGTCCTGTAATCGCCGGGCACCCACCAGCGTCGGCTCGCACCGTGGCCTTCACGTGCCGTGTTGCCCGCGGATCACCACCACAGGGCAGGACGCGTGCTGCACGCAGTGCTGGCTGACCGAGCCGAGCAACGCCTCGGCGAATCCGCCGTGCCCGCGGCTGCCCACCACCAGAAGGTCGGCGCCGCCCGCGGCATCCAGCAGCACCTGCGCGGGATTGCCCTCGACCGCGAGGGGCCGCACGGGGACGTCGCTGCCCGGGTCAACGGCGACGCTGATCGCGTCGGCCAGGATCTTCTCCGCATTTTCTTTGAAGTCAAAGCTTCCGGCGGTGACCATGGGTGCCATCCCGTAGGCGCCGCCGGCAACCACCGGGTAATGCCAGGCGATCACGGCGTCCACGGCCGCGCCGGTGAGCCCGGCCTGGCGGACGGCCCAGCGCAGGGCGCTCACGGAGGAGGGTGAGCCGTCGACCGCCACCACGATGCGGGATCCCGGGTCGCGTTCTTGTCCTGGCATGTGCTGCTCCTCTAGCTCGGTCCCGGCAGGCAATTGCGGGCTTGGCACCGGCCGCCCGCTCCCGGACCAGCGAATACCGCCCTCCTACTGAACGCCGGCTCCAGCAGTCCGGCCAGGGCCGTAAGTCCTTTCGACGGATGCCGAAGGGGTCCTGTCGGGATCTTCGTGGAGGCGACCGGCCGCCGGGCGATGATCGGCCAGCTGGACGACGCGGCCGACCTCGTCCGGGGGACCTGGGGCACCGTGGTGGAGCCGGGCCGGGGTGACCGTGATGCCGGCGTCTTAACGGACCTTCGCCCCTGCACCGTGAGCGAGGCCACCGGCTACGTTGAGTGGTGACTGCCATTCCGGGCTTCACCGCGCCACGTAAGGAGCAGGCCGCTATGAGTCTCTTCTCCAGGGCCCACGACATCGTCGCCGCGCGGGCCAGCAAAGCGCTGGACAACGCCGAGGATCCGAACGAGATGCTCGATTACTCCTACGAGCAGATGCTGGACCACATCACCAAGGTCCGCCAGGCGCTGGTGGACATCGCCACCGCCCGCAGGCGGATCGAGCTGCAGGAACAGCAGTTGCAGCACACCGTGGCGCACCTGGGGGACCAGGCCCAGGGCGCGCTCGGGCAGGGCCGGGAAGACCTGGCCCGGGAGGCGCTGTCGCGCAAGGCGGCCGCCCAGCAGGAAATCGACGGGATGCAGGCGCAGCACCAGGAGCTGACCGAGCAGGAGGAGAAACTCGGGCAGACCCTGAGCCAGCTGCAGCAGCGGGTGAACACCTTCCGCTCGCGCAAGGAAGTCCTGAAGGCGCAGTACACCGCCGCCCAGGCCAGCGCCTCGGTGAACGAGGAAGCCGCCGGCATCTCCACCAGCTTCAGCGACTCCAGCGCCGCCCTCGCGCGAGCGCAGGACAAGATCGCCAGCATGCAGGCCCGCGCCAGCGCCACCGACGAGCTGCTCCAGTCCGGCGTGCTCGAGGACGTGGGCGGCGACACCGACGACATCCAGAAGGAGCTCGACGAGGCGGGAGCGGCGGCCGACGTGGACCGGGAACTGGCCGCGATGAAGGCCCGGCTCCCCGCGCCGCCGGCCGCACCCGAGCTGCCCTCCGGCAGCCCGGCGGCAACGGCCTAGCCCCGCAGAGACCAGTCAGCCAGTGCATCGCCCGGTTGGTGTGATTCCTGGCGTCCCCGGCTCCGGTGTCACAGATCGGGTTCGGCGGTGAGCCGTCCCGAGGCGACGGCGTCGAGGAGAGACTGGTGGTCGCGCTCGTTCTGGTCGGCGTAGGCGGCTGCGAACTCAGTGATGGCCTGGTCGAAGACGTCCGAGCCGCCGAGGTAGGCGGCGATGGCGATGCGGTCCCCGGAGCGGGCGTGCGCCCGGGCCAGCGTCCACCCGCACAGCTCCCCGTACGTTCGCATGCCGCGCGGCACCAGTGCCTCGATGTCGACGGAGAATTTCCAGTCGCGAAGCTGACGGATGTAGAAGTCGCGCTGCTTGCCATCCAGGCCGGCTTCGGCCCGCTGCCAGCCGAGGAAGATGTCGCTGGACGCCTGCATCAGCCGCTGGCCTGCGACCACCCGCTGGCCCATGTTGGTGTACTTGCTGGCTCCCACGAAACGGCTCAGAACCGACGCCTCCGCCTCCTTGACCTGCAGGAACAACGGGTCGGACTCGTTGCGGCCGAGCATCAGGATGATCCAGCAGCGGGTTCCGACGCTGCCGACGCCGACGACCTTGCGGGCCATGTCAGCGGCCTCGTACTGCTCGAGCAGGTAGCGCCGGTCGGTTTCCAGCGTGCGCCGGTACTTGGCGATCAGGTCCTCCAGCTGCGCCCAGAAGGCGGCCAGGTCCAGCTCCTTGGGGAGCAGCTCACTGACCGGGACCAGCAGCGGGGGCTCGGAGATGATCTGCGGCTTGCCGTCGACCAGCCGGGTCAACTTGCCCACCTCCTGCATGCTGTCCCGGGTCCGGGCCTTGGCCATCCCCTGGTCGACCAGCTTGCGCTGCCGCTTCTTCAGTTGCGAGGCAAATGTCGCCCGCAGATCGTCCAGGTCCGCGTGCGCATACCAGACATCCAGGTCGGTCATGCCGGCGAAACGGCGCATCGCCCGCCGGTACTGGGCGACGGCAGCGGTGACGATGTCGCGGCGCTCCTTGCCGCCGAACCCGCTGCCGCGGGCCGCCACTTCCAGGCTGGCCGCCAGCCGCTTGACGTCCCACTCCCACGGCCCGGGGGTCGTCTCGTCGAAGTCGTTGACGTCGAAGACCAGCCGCCGCTCGGCCGAGCCGAAGATCCCGAAGTTGGACAGGTGCGCGTCCCCGCACGCCTGCACCGCCAGCCCCGTCACCGGAGTGGTGGACAGGTCGCTGGCCATCGGCAGCGCCGCACCGCGGAAGAAGGTGAACGGGGACACCATCATCCGGCCCCGGCGGATCGGCACCAGATCCGGCACCCGCGACTTCGCCTGCTCCTCGAGCAGGTCGATCGGGTCGGGCCGGTCTGGTCCCGGGGCGAACTCCGCATGGCGGCCACGCGGCACCGCCGCCCGTGCCTGCTTACCCCGCGCCGCACGCTCCGCCGGGGTCATCCGGTCCAGGCCCGACTCCAGCTGATACCGCTTCAGGCCGCTTCCGGATGGAGTCCGCCTGCCCTGGCGCGGTACCTCGTGCGTCACAACCGTCATCGCTGACTCCTTACCGTCGCCTGTCCGCCCGTGGCGCCACGCTAGGGTGCAGCCGGCTGACGGGACGTCACCAGGTGAGGGTGAGGTCAGTGGTGAGCGACAGCGCCGCCGGTCACCAGGCGCACGAGCACCACCTCGAGCCGGAAGCTGGTGATCCGCTGCACGAGTCCGGAAAGGGCCGCTGGGTCGGGCAGCTCGGCCCGGAGAGTGGTGCAGCCCTGACCGATGATGACTTCGCAGTCGTCGAATTCCGAGCGCAGGACCGGACCCACCTGGCCGGTGAAAGTGATCTCGTACGTTCGTGGTTGCACCTGGCTACGCCTCGCGGTCTTCCGTGTCCTGTGTGCCGTCAAGCGTGCCGGGCACATTAGCCGGTGTCATCACCAGCTAGCGGGTGATCCGGGACCTTGGCCTCTGGTCGGCGCTCGTGTCCCACGTAACGTCAGAGGTCAGAGTGGCCTGGTTGGCCTCTGGTAAAGGTGCTTCGGGGGAGGCATGAAGTGGTACAGAGCAACACAGTTTCGGCCGCAGAACACATGCGGTTCGCGGTGGCGAAATTCCGGCCGGCGACGCTGCCCGCCACGCTGGTCACCAGAGCGGCGCTGCACGAGCGGCTGACGGAGGGGGCTGACCAGCGGCTGACCGTCGTGGTGGGATCGCCGGGCGCGGGCAAGAGCGTCCTGCTGTCGAGCTGGGCCGGGACGCGGGAACCGGGCACCACGTCCTGGTTGTCCTGCGACGAGGCGGACGCCAACCCAGCCCGCTTCTGGGCCGGTTTCATCGAGGCCTCCCAGAAGATGGAGCCAGGGTTCGGCGCCGATGCCGCCGACCTGCTTGCCATGGACGGCGTCGCGTCCCCCGATGTCATCGCCTCGATCGCCAACGACGCGGCGAAACTGCCGGCTGGCGCGGCCCTTATCGTCGACGACTTCCAGACCGCGGCCCATGCGGTGGGCGGCACCATGACCGATCTCGTCGAGCGCTGGCCCGCAGAGGGCGCCAAACTGGTCCTAGCCAGCCGGTCTGACCCCCCACTGCGGCTCCACCGGCTGCGGATGACCGATGAACTGTGCGAAATCCGCGACTGTGACCTGCGCTTTTCGCTCGAAGAAAGCAGCGAGCTGCTGGCGAACTTCGGTGTCCAGATCGACCCGGCGGACCTGGCGCCGCTGCACGAGCGATGCGAGGGGTGGGCCGCGGCTATCCAGATGGCAGCGTTGTCGCTGCGCGGCACCCCGGACCCGGCGCAGACTGCACGAGCGCTGGATGTGCACCGCCACGCGCTGGCCGAGTACTTCATCGACGAGGTTCTCGAGCAGCAGCCGCCCGAGTTGGTTCAGTTCATGCTGGACACCTCGGTCCTGGAGGAGCTGACTGCGGACGCGTGCGCGGCCGTCACCGCCAGGCAGGACGCGCTGGGGTTGCTGCGCCTCATCGACACGGCGAACCTGTTCCTGGTCGCCCTCGACGACGAACGGACCAGCTTCCGCTACCACCATCTGGTGCGCCAGGTGCTGCGGGCTGAGCTGCGGACCAGGGACCGCGCCCGGGAAGAGGCGCTCCAGCTGCGGGCGGCCGAATGGTTCGAGTCAACCGCCGACAGCCGGCGGGCGAGCCGTCACTTCCTCGCGGGCCACCAGGTCGAACGGGCGCTGGCCCTGCTTCAGGGCCGGATCCTGACCAGTTACCTGCGTGACCCCGCGCCGCCGGTACCACTTGACCTGTCCGTGATCGATCCCTCGGCGCTGGGGGACGCCCCCGAGCGGCTCCTCGCCCTGGCCGGTGACCTCCTGTTGTCGGGCGACGTGGCACGCGCCGGCGAGTACCTGGACCTGTTCGAACACACCCACCAGGCCGCCGCACCCGAGCCGCGGCTGGCGGCCCGGCTCGCGGCGATGCGCTCGGTTCGCTATGCGCTGGCGGGCCAGCCGGCCAGGAGCGTAGAGGAAGCCATGGCCGCGCGGGCCATCCAGGAAGGGGCGCAGCTCACCGACGAATGGGTCGCATCCGCCCTCCCGACGGTCCTGCTGCACGCCTACACGTGGCTGGAGGACTACGCGGCGGTGGAGCGGGAGGCGGCCGGGGCCCTGGCCGCTCTCCAGCTGCCCGAGCCAGCCCGGGCTGTCATGGTGCCGGGTGCCCAGGCCGTCGCCTGGTTTGAGGCGGGCCAGCTGGCCAAGGCCGAGAAGGCGGCCGCGCGGGCCGAGACGCAGGCGCGGCGGCTGGGCTTCAGCCGCCACTTCTTCGCCGTCGACTATCTCCGTTCGCTGGCCGGCCTCGCGCTCGAGCGGCAAGACCTGGACACCGCCGAGCAGCTGACCGAGCAAGCGCTGTCAATATCCGAGCACGCCCAAGCCATCCTGGAGTTCCTGACCCTGCTCGACCGGGCCGCGATCTGGGCCGCGCGGGGGGAAGTCCGCCACGCACTCGCGAGCGTCGAGGCGGCCCGCCTGGTGGCGGCGGGGGCCGGGCCGGTCCTGCTGGCGCGGGCCGACGAGCTGGAGGCGCTGCTGCGCCTGTCCCTCGGTGACCTGCAGTCAGCCGGCGAGCTGGCCCGCGGGCTTCCTGCCGCCCGCCGCAGCCTGCTGCTGGCCAGGATCGCGCTCGACTCCGGTGATCACCGCGCCGCGCAGGGACACCTGGAGGCAGCGCCGGCGGCCGACCTGGCTCCGCGGGACGCGCTGGTGCGCCAGATCCTGCTGGCTGCTGCGGCTATCGGGCGCGGCGACCCGGCCACCCCGGCCATGGTGGCCGCGGTCCTTGCCGCCGCCCGTCGCGACGGGTTCGTCAACACCGTCGTCACTGTTGCTCCCCAGGTGACCTGCTACCTGGTCGAGCACTCGGCGCAGCTGCGATCAGACCCGTTCACGGACCGGCTGATCGGCGCGGCGCTGCAGGCGCGCGCCGCGCGGCCGGAAACCCGCCGGGGGAGCCACGGGCTGGTCGAGCCGCTGACGGCCGCCGAGCTGCGCGTACTCAAACTGTTGCCGACCAGCACCTACCTGGGGATCGCCGACACCCTCTACATCTCGCACAACACAGTCAAGACCCATTTGCGGTCGATCTACCAGAAGCTCGGGGTAACGTCGCGCGCGCAAGCCATTCAGCGCGCAGTCGACCTGCGCCTGCTCTGAGAGCCAGGTGGGGCCGACCCGCTAGCCGAACCGGGCCGCCAGGGCCTGGAGTGTCCTGGCGATACCGGCGGCGTTCTTGGCCGGCTGGCCGAGAATTTCGAGTACCCGGGGGGACTTGGAGCCGGTGTAGTCGAAGGTCTCGGTGATCTCGGTGCTGCCGGGCGTCAGCTCGGCGAACTCCCAGCGCCAGCGGTGGCCCATCGGGTGCTGCCACTCCACCAGCCGGTCCGGCTCGAAGGCAGTGACCGTGGAGGTGATCTTGTACGGGACGCCGTACTGCTTCATGGCGACCGTGAATGTGGCCCCGGGGCTGAGCTGGCGGGGCCCGGTGACCGGAGCAGGACGGACCGTCCCGGAGCCGTCGATTTCGGGATGACGATGCGGGTCGGCTACGAGGGCGAAGACTTCGGCCGCCGGCGCGTGCACGGTCACGCGGCGGGAAACCTTTCGTGCACCGGCTTCGACGGTACTCACCGAGTTGTCTGGCATGGCATCTCCTCTGGGCGGCCCCGGGAAGCGGCCGAACGGCGCTGGGAGTCTATCGAGCCCCAGCCGGCACCGGGCGGTTGACCGGGTTAGGCGGGGTGCCGCCGGTGAGGGCGGCGACGAGGTTCCTGGCCGCCAGGGTCGCCATCGCGGTACGCGTGCGCACGGTGGCGCTGCCGAGGTGGGGCACGATGGTCGCGTTGGGCAGGGCCGCGAGCGGGTGGTCGGCGCCGATCGGTTCGCGTTCGAACACGTCGAGTCCCGCCGCCCAGGGGCGCCCGCGGCGGAGCGCCTCGACCAGGTCGGCTTCCTTGACGACGGGGCCGCGGGCCGCGTTCACGAACACGGCCGTCGGCTTCATCAGGGCGAACTCGGCCGCCCCGAACAGGCCCCGGGTCCGCTCGGTGAGCGGCACCAGGCAGACGACGAAGTCGCTCTCCCGCAGCAGCTGCTCGAACGAGCGGTATTCCGCCCCGGTCTCGGCCTCCAGTGCGGGGACGCGGTTACGGTTGTGGTACCGCAGGGGCATGCCGAAGCCCTGAGCGCGGCGGGCCACCGCCGTCCCGATCCGGCCCGCCCCGACCAGCCCCAGCGTTGCCCCGTGGACGTCGTAGCCGGTGAGGAACGTGGGCGACCAGGCCCCCCATGCGCCACCGCGGATCGCGTCCGAGCCCTCGACGATCCGCCTCGCCGTGGCCAGCATCAGGGCCCAGACCAGGTCCGCGGTCGTCTCGGTGAGGACGTCGGGCGTGTTCGTGAGCAGGACGCCCCGCCGGGTGAGGGCCTCGACGTCGACATTGTCGTAGCCGACCGCCATGTTGGCGACCACCCGGCACCGCGGCGCGGCGTCGAGAAACTCCTGGTCGACCCGCTCGGTGAGCAGCGTCAGCACGCCGTCGGCATCCTGGAGCGCGCGCAGCAGCTCGTCGCGGGGAACGGGCTCTGACTCGGAGTCCCATTCGGCCAGGTCGCACGCGGCGGCGACCACCTGCCGGGCCTGCGCGGGCAGGGCCCGGGTCAGGTAGGCCCGGGGACGGGCGCCGCCCGGGGCGGTGGTGGCGGCCGTCATCGCGCGGGCGCCGTCGCCGCGACGCGCTCGCGCAAGGCGCGTCCCTGCTGGGTGTAGAAGGCGCGCAGGACGGCCAGGTCCGAGGAGAGGTTGAAGTCCTTGACGCCGAGGGCGGTGTAGTAGTCGACCTCCTCGACCCGGTTGATCTCCGCGCGCGGCCGGACCCCGGCGGCGATGCACCGCTTGATGGTGTCCTCCCGCGCGGCCTGCACGTCCGGGTGGATCCCGCCCCCGTAGGTGCCGCTGGCCCGGCCCACGCTGAGGCCGTAGTCGCCGGGGCCGAACTGCACCAGGTCGATGCCCGGCACCCGCAGGATCTCATCGAGGTTTTCGTACGCCTCGCGCTTTTCGATCATGATGGCGATGACCGCTTCGTTGTAGTAGCCGATGAAGTCGGCCGGCGCCTCGAGCCAGATCCGCCCGTTGGCCAGGCCGTGGGTGTTGCTGTTGCCCGGCCCTTCGGCCCGGACGTGGCGGACCACTTGCTCGGCGTCGGCGGCGGTCCGCACGTCGGTGAAGAGCACGTTCTGGATGCCGGCGGCCATAGCGCGGACGGCGAGGTGCCACTGCGCCGACTGCTCGACCTTGATCATCCCGCAGAAGTTCGGGCTGAGCTCGATCGCCCGGCCCATGTTATCGAGGTCATGCAGGGAGTACGGGGCGTACTCGGCCAGGAACTCGACATAGTCGAATTGCCCGCTCCGGCCGACGAGTTCGGTCATCGTCGGCCAGGTGGTGTGCACGCGCGTGGCGAACGTGGGCTTCCCCTCGTTGAGCAGCTGACGAAGCCGGTTCTCGCGCATGATCTCGTCCTTCTTCCGTTCGTGCGGGCACTGCCTGGTACCGCGGTTCTACCAAGATGTCGCACAATTTCCTACCGTGCGCCGCCTGGTGACGGTGAACCGGGTGGCTGCGACCGGGTCCAACCGGGCATTGACACGACGTGATGTCCAGGTATTAATCTCAGCGTCAACCGGGTGCTCTGGTTGGTCGGGCCGCTCGTTCTCAGAGGGAGGGCGCCATGCCTGGTCGCTTCGACGGACGGACCGTCCTGATCAGTGGCGGCGCCCGGGGGATGGGCGCCAGTCACGCGCGCGGGTTCTGTGCTGAAGGCGCCAACGTCGTTATCGGCGACGTCCGTGACGACGCCGGGCAGCAGCTCGCCGGCGAGCTCGGCCCGGCCGCGCGCTACGTGCACCTCGACGTCACCAGCGAGGACGACTGGACGAAGGCTGTCGCCTTCGCCGAGGAGGCCTACGGGCCGCTGGCGGTCCTGGTGAACAACGCCGGGGTCGGCGGCGGAGGCCAGCTCGTCGACATCGAGCTCCAGGAGTGGCGGCGAGTCCTTTCCGTTAACCTCGACGGCTGCTTTCTCGGGATCAAGGCGGCCGTCCCGTCGATGCGCCGGGGCGGGGGCGGGGCGATCGCCAACATCTCCTCGCTCGCCGGACTGGTCGGGACGCCCCTGTCCGGGCCGTACACGGCGAGCAAGTTCGCCCTGCGCGGCCTGACCAAGGTGGCCGCCCTGGAGCTGGGCCGGGAGGGTATCCGGGTCAACTCGGTCCATCCCGGCTACGTGCAGACGCCGATCCTGATGGGCCTGACCGCCGAGCAGGCCGGGGTCGACCTCAAGCTGGCGCTGCCGCGGATGGCGCAGCCGTCCGAGGTCACCCGTATGGTCTTGTTCATCTGCTCCGACGAGGCGAGCTACTCGACCGGGGCGGAGTTCGTCGTCGACGGCGGCTGGTCGGCGGGCGCCCCCATCTCGATCGGGGCGAACAAGCCCGGCGTCACCCTGGCCGACCTCGGCTAGGTGCCCGCGCCGCCCGCCGCGCCGCGCCCGGGGGCCCGCCGCAGCCGGCCGCATGCCAGGATGCTGGGATGACGGAGCAGCGCGTGGATCTCGTAGTCCGGGGCGGCACGATCGTGACCCCCGGGCACCGGGAGCAGGCCGACGTGGGCGTCACCGGCGGCCGGATCGCCGCGCTCGGCGGGGCCATGGCCGGCGCCGCCGAGATCGACGCCGGCGGCCTGCTGGTGATCCCGGGCGGCATCGATGCCCACGTGCACCTGATGTGCGCCCCGCTGACGGCCCAGCTGGCCGCGGCCGAGCCGGGCGAGCCGGCCTGGGTGGACGACTTCTGGACCGGCTCGCTGGCCGCCATCGCGGGCGGGATTACCACCGTCGGCAACATGACGTTCGCCCTGCCGGGCGAGACCATGACCGAGGCCGTGGCCCGGGACATGGCCGGCGCCGGGGCCGAGGCCGCGGTCGACTGGTTCCTGCACCCGGTGCTCACCGGCCTCGGCCCGGCCGAGCGGGCGGAGGTCACCGCCCTGGCCAGGGCCGGGCACCCGAGCGTCAAGGTATTCCTGTCCGATCCCCGCTTCGCGGCCGGCACCCCTGGCCTGGCCGAGGTCGTCGCAGCGGCCGGACGGGCCGGGTCGCTCGTCCTGGCCCACTGCGAGGACGCCCGCGCGCTGGAACGGGCTGGCCGCGAGCTGATCGAGTCGGGCCGCGGCGCGGTCCGTCATTTCCCCGACGCCCGCACGGTCGAGGCCGAGGTGAGCGCCGTCGAAGCGGCCATTGCCCTGGCGGCGCAAACCGGTTCGGCGCTTTACATCGTGCACCTGTCCAGCGCCGCCGCCCTGGACCGCTGCCGCCTGGCGCGCGCCTCCGGCGTGCCCGTCTACGTCGAGACCAGGCCGCTGTACCTGCACCTGACCCGGGAACGGTTCAGCGAACCCGACGCGGGCAAGTACGTCGGCGCCCCTCCGCTGCGTGAGCAGGCCGATCGCGACGCGCTGTGGCGCGGCCTGGCGGCCGGCGACGTCGACACGGTCTGCAGCGACCACGCCCCGTGGACGCTGCCAGACAAGCTGGACCCCGCACTGGACGTGGTGACCGCGCGCCAGGGCGTCGCGGACCTGGAGACCCTGATGCCGATGCTGTTCTCTGAGGGCGTGGTGGCCGGGCGCATCACCCTGGACCAGTTCGTGGAGCTGACCTCGGCCCGCGCGGCCCGGCTGTTCGGCCTTCACCCGCGCAAGGGCGCGATCGCGGTTGGCTCCGACGCTGACCTCACCTTGTGGGACCCGGGGGAGCGGCGGGTGATCAACGGGGCGGCCATGGCCTCGCGCGCGGGCTATTCGGTCTACGATGGCTGGGCGGTCACCGGATGGCCCCGGTTCGTCCTCCGCCGCGGCCAGCCGGTGCTGGCCGACGGGCAGTGCACGGCCCAGCCCGGCCAGGGCCAGTGGGTGCGGCGCGACCCGGCCGTGGCAGGATATCTGCGCGCACGGGAATGAATCGGGGGCCGGAACCGCTTCACCTTACTGGCCCGAGCTCGGTACTAGCGCCGTAGCAAAGACACGGCAGGCGACGTGATCGTCACCGCCGCGCTGGATGAGCGTCCGGCCAGGAGCCGCGTCATTCTGCGCGGCCGGGACGCAATCAACGCGGGAGAGAATTAGTGCCGTACGGGCAAGAGGGTCAGTCACTGGCCGACGACAACGACACCAGCGGGTTCGCCGAGCTGGCGCTGGCCCCCGAGCTGTGCCGGGCGCTCGCCGGGCTCGGCTACGAGGAGCCGACGCCGATCCAGCGGGCGGCCATCCCGCCCCTGCTCGCCGGCCGTGACCTGGTCGGGCAGGCCGCGACGGGGACGGGCAAGACGGCCGCCTTCGCGCTGCCGGTGCTGCAGCGCCTGCTCGAGCCGCGAGCGGGCGAGGCGGGCGTGTTCGCCCTGATCCTCGTGCCCACGCGCGAGCTGGCGATGCAGGTCTCCGAGGCGATGCACAGCTACGGCCGCGACATGGGCGTGCGGGTGCTGCCGATCTACGGCGGGCAGCCGATCGGGCGGCAGCTGCGCGCGCTCGACCGCGGCGTCGACGTCGTCGTGGCGACGCCCGGGCGGGCGCTCGACCACATCGCCCGGGGAACGCTGGACCTGAGCGAGCCTCGAGGTCGTCGTGCTCGACGAGGCCGACGAGATGCTCGACATGGGCTTCGCCGAGGACATCGAGGCGATCCTCGGCCAGACCCCGGACCAGCCGGCAGACCGCGCTGTTCTCGGCGACCATGCCGCCGCGGATCAACGGCATGGTCCGCCGCTACCTGACCGACCCGGCGCGGGTCGAACTCGGCCGCGAGCGCGTCGGCGTCGCCCGATGACGCTGCTCGTGCGGCAGACCGCCTACCTGACGCCGCGCGGGCACAAGCCCGCCGCCCTGGTCCGCGTGCTCGACATGGAGACGCCGGCCGCCACGGTCGTCTTCTGCCGGACCAGGGACGAGGTGGACCAGCTGACCGAGACCCTGAACGGCCGCGGGCTACCGGGCCGAGGCGCTGCACGGCGGCATGGACCAGCAGCAGCGCGACCGGGTCATGGGCCGGCTGCGCGGCGGCAGCCTCGATCTCCTGGTGGCCACCGATGTCGCCGCCCGCGGTCTCGACGTCGACCAGCTCACGCACGTGGTGAACTACGACGTGCCGAGCGCGCCGGAGTCCTACGTGCACCGCATCGGCCGCGTCGGCCGGGCGGGCCGCGAAGGCACCGCCATCACGCTGGCCGAGCCGCGCGAGCACAAGATGCTCAAGGCCATCGAGCGGGCAACCCGGCGGCCGATCGCCATCGAGAAGCTGCCGACCGTCGCCGACCTGCGCGACCAGGCGCCTGGAGCTGACGCGGGCCGCCCTGCGGCAGATCGTGCTCGAAGACGACCTTGACGGCTTCCGGGCCGTGGTCGAGCCGCTGGGCGACGAGTTCGGCATCTACGAGGTGGCGCTGGCCGCGGTCAAGCTGGCCATGCGACGCCAGCGGAACGGCCCGCGACGAAGAAGAGCTGCCCGAGGTCGACCTGGCCGCGCCGGACGACCGCGGCGCGCGGCGCAAGGACGACGGCCCCGACCAGCGCCGCGGCCGGCCGGGCGCCGCGGGCACCACGCGGCTGTTCGTGGGGACCGGCCGTTCCTCCGGAGTCCGGCCGCAGGATCTCGTCGGTGTCATCGCCCGCAAGTCGTACCTGTCCGGCCAGGACATCGGCGCGATCGAGATCGCCGACCGCTTCTCGCTCGTCGAGGTCCCCGAGACGGCCGCGGACGACGTGGTCGCGGCGCTCCGGCAGGTCAGCATCAAGGGCCGGAAGACGACGGTCCGCCGCGAGCGCTACACCGTGCCCACCGGGCGCGCCCGCGACCTGCCCGCGGCTCGCCGGTAAAGCCCCGGCGCGATCGCCCGGGCCCGCGCGCAGCGCCCGGGCGACCGCGTCCGGCAGCTCCCGTGAACGGGCCGACGCGGCGTCGACGTTCACGTAGGTCAGCTCGGCCCGGGCGATGGCGGAGCGGTCCCGCAGGAACTCCATCGTGAGGGTGAAGCTGGAGCGCCCGATCCTGGTGCAGGCGACGTCGATCTCGAGGATGTCGTCGAACCGCCCGGGAGCCATGAAGGTGAGGGTCGCGTTGACCACCGAAGGGTCGGCGCCGCCGGCCACCAGCTCGGCGTAGCTCCAGCCGAGGGCGCGGAAGTACTCGGTCATCGCCACGTCGGCGATTTCGAGGTACCGGCCATTGAACAGGAATCCCTGGGCGTCGGCCTCGTGATAACGCACCCGGTGGCTGTAGGCGATCACGGCGGCACCCTACTCCACCCGGGGACCCCGGCCGCCGGTTAGCCGGGGGCGCCGCCGGGCGGGTCCAGCAGCGTCAGCGCGCCGTCCACGGTGGCGCTGAGCGGGATCCGCCGGTCCACCCCGGTCAGCCACAGCAGCTTGCGGGTCTGCGGCCGGGAGCAGACGGCATGCAGGCTGGCGCCGTGCTGGTCGGCCCGGCGGGCCGCTCCGATCAGCACCCCGAGCCCGGCCGAGTCGATGAAGGTAACCCGGTTAAGGTCGACGATCAGCGGCTCCCCGCCGTCGGCCAGGCCGAACAGGCGGCCCCGCAGGCCGGCCACGGTCGACATGTCGATATCCCCGGTGACCTCCGCGACGACAACGCCGCGTTCACTACGGACCGTGACCGACAGCTCTTCGCTCATCGCCATCCTCCTGGCGCGCACCGCCTTGTGTGCCTGTACCAGCAGTCCCGCGCGTGCACAATCATCCCGGGACCAACTGAGGCCTTTGGCGAGCACTGCCCGCTGGCGCGCGGATCATGCCGGATTCGCGCCAACCGGTCGCCGGGCGGTCCGCGCGCGGACGCGCAACCCCGGCTCCGCAGGAGCCGTTTAGACGAACCTCCAGGGTGTCATTCGGCCCGGTTTCATGCCATTGACGGGCCACGGCGGCCATGCTTCCATTATGGCCAATGGGCTGGCCTGTAGACCATTAAAACTGGCCCTGCGGCGGACGCCGCGCGCCGCGGGCCCGACCGAAGGAGAGGCCGTGACGCACGCTGGGGGACCGCTCACGCTCGGCGAACTGCGCCTCCTGGCGGAGGCCGGCCAGATCGACACCGTGGTCATCGCGATCACCGACATGCAGGGCCGGCTGCAGGGCAAGCGCTGCTCCGCGAAGTACTTTCTCGAGGTCGTCGTCCCCGACGCGGCCGAGGGGTGCAATTACCTGCTCGCGGTCGACGTGGATATGAACACCGTCGACGGGTACGCGATGTCGTCGTGGGCGGGCGGCTACGGCGACTTCGTGCTGCGGCCGGACCTGAGCACGCTGCGGCTGCTGCCGTGGCACGAGGGCACCGCGCTGGTGCTGTGCGACCTGGAGTGGGAAGACGGGCGCCCGGTGGCCGCGTCGCCCCGGCAGGTGCTGCAGCGCCAGATCGAGCGGCTCGCCGCCCGCGGGCTCGTCCCCTACGTGGGCACGGAGCTGGAGTTCATCCTGTTCAAGGACGGCTACGAGGCCGCCTGGGACAAGGGGTACCGCGACCTCAAGCCCGCCAACCAGTACAACGTCGACTACTCGCTGATCGGCACCGGGCGGGTCGAGCCGCTGCTGCGTGCCATCCGCAACGGCATGGCCGGAGCCGGCCTGTACGTGGAGTCGGCCAAGGGCGAGTGCAACCTGGGCCAGCACGAGATCGCCTTCCGCTACGACGGCGCGCTGGCCACCTGCGACAACCACAGCATCTACAAGACCGGGGCGAAGGAAATCGCCCACGCCGGCGGCATGAGCCTGACGTTCATGGCCAAGTACGACGAGCGTGAAGGCAACTCCTGCCACATCCACATCAGCCTGCGGTCCCCGGACGGCGACCCGGTCCTGGCCGGCGACCGTCCGCACGGCTTCTCCGCCACGATGGAGCACTTCCTGGCCGGGCTGCTGAGCGCCCAGCGGGAGCTGACCTACTTCTTCGCCCCCAACATCAACTCCTACAAGCGCTACGTGCCCGGCAGCTTCGCCCCGACGGCCATCGCCTGGGGCAAGGACAATCGCAGCTGCGCGTTCCGCGTGGTCGGCCACGGCCAGTCGCTGCGGGTGGAAAACCGGGTACCGGGCGGCGACGTGAACCCCTACCTGGCGGTCGCCGCGCTGATCGCGGGGGGCCTGCACGGGATCGAGAACGAGCTGGGGCTCGAGCCGGCGTTCACCGGCAACGCCTACGACTCGGACAAGCCGCGGGTGCCGGCCACCCTGCGTGACGCGGCCGACCTGCTGGCGCGGAGCGACCTCGCGCTGACCGCGTTCGGACCGCACGTCGTCGAGCACTACCTCAACGCCGCGCGGGTCGAACTGGCCGCCTACGACGCCGCCGTCACCGACTGGGAGCGGTTCCGTGGCTTCGAGCGCCTCTGACGCGGGACGGCCGCTGATCGGCCTGACGACCTACAGGGAACGGGCCCGGGCGCTGGTCTGGGACACCGAGTTCGCCCTGCTGCACAACGTCTACGTCGACATGGTGACCCGGGCGGGCGGCATCGCGGTGCTGCTCCCACCCCAGACCGAGGGAGCCGGCGAGATCGCGCGGGCTGGACGGCCTGGTGCTGACCGGCGGGTCCGACGTCGCCCCGGACCGCTACCGCCAGCCCGCCCACCCGCAGACCGGGACCGTCCGGCCGTGGCGCGACGACTGGGAGCTGCGGCTGCTCGGCCAGGCGCTCGCCCGGGACCTGCCGGTGCTTGGCGTCTGCCGCGGCGCCCAGGTGCTCAACGTGGGCCTCGGCGGCACGCTGGACCAGCACGTCCCTGACACGGTCGGCCACGAGCGCCACTGTCCCGTCCCCGGGACGTTCGGGCAGGTCGAGGTCGTCCTCAGCGCGGGCAGCAAGCTATCCGGCCTGCTGGGCCCGCGGGTCACCGTCGCCTGCCACCACCACCAGGCGGTCGGCCAGCTGGCGCCCGGGCTGGCGGTGGCCGGGCGGGCCGACGATGGCGTGATCGAGGCGGTCGAGCGGCCGGGCCGGCCGTTCGTGGTCGGCGTCCAGTGGCACCCCGAGCAGGACGGGGCCGATCTGCGGCTGTTCGAGGCGCTGGTCGCGGCGGCGGTCACCCACCAGCGTTCCGGACCGAACCAGGGAGCCAGCCATGCCAGCCCATGACGTGATCAACCCCGCGACCGAGGAAGTCGTGCAGAGCGTGGCGCTGGCCGACGAGGGGGAGGCGGACGCCGCGATCGCCCGCGCCGCGGCCGCTGCCGACGGCTGGCGCGCGATCGCCCCGGCCGACCGCGCGCGGCTGCTGCGCCGGTTCGCCGACGCGGTCGACGGCGACCTCGAGAACCTCGCCCGGCTCGAGGTGGCCAACTCCGGTCACACCATCGGCAACGCCCGGTGGGAGGCCGGCAACGTGCGGGACGTACTGAACTATTACGCCGCCGCACCGGAGCGGCTGTCCGGCCGGCAGATCCCGGTCGCGGGCGGGATCGACCTCACGTTCAAGGAGCCGCTCGGCGTGGTCGGCGTGATCGTGCCGTGGAACTTCCCCATGCCCATCGCCGGCTGGGGCTTCGCGCCGGCCCTGGCGGCCGGGAACGCGGTTGTCCTCAAGCCGGCCGAGCTGACGCCGCTGACCGCGATCAGGCTCGGCCAGCTGGCCCTGGCGGCCGGCCTGCCGGAGAACGTCTTCCAGGTCATACCCGGCGCGGGGCGGTGGTCGGTGAGCGCTTCGTCACCCACCCGCTGGTCCGCAAGGTGGTGTTCACCGGGTCCACCCGGGTCGGCAAGCACCTCATGGCCGGCTGCGCCGCC
Organism: uncultured Actinomycetota bacterium; assembly: GCA_963795335.1. Classification (GTDB taxonomy): domain Bacteria; phylum Actinomycetota; class Actinomycetes; order Streptosporangiales; family Streptosporangiaceae; genus Trebonia. The sequence goes on along the minus strand of CAWCHI010000013.1, from coordinate 53,650 downwards.
CAGGTGAAGCGGGTGACGCTGGAGCTCGGGGGCAAGAGCGCCAACATCGTCTTCGCCGACTCCGACCTGGAGCGGGCGGCGGCGACGGCGCCGTCCGGCGTGTTCGACAACGCCGGCCAGGACTGCTGTGCCCGCTCGCGCGTCCTGGTCCAGCGCAGCGTCTTCGACCGCTTCATGGAGCTGCTTGAACCCGCCGTCAAGGGCGTGCGGGTGGGCGACCCGGCCGACGAGTCGACCGAGATGGGCCCGCTGATCTCGGCCCGGCAGCGGGAGGTGGTCGCGTCCTTCGTCCCCGGCGGCGCGCCGGTCGCCTTCCGCGGCCAGTGCCCGGACGGCCCCGGCTACTGGTACCCGCCGACCGTGCTGGCGCCGGTGGAGACCAGCTCGCGGCAGTGGCGTGAGGAGATCTTCGGCCCGGTTGTCGCGGTGATGCCGTTCGCGGACGAGGCGGACGCGATCCGGCTGGCCAACGACTCCGACTACGGCCTGTCCGGTTCGATCTGGACCCGCGACGTCGGGCGCGCGTTCCGCGTCGCCCGCGCGGTGGAGAGCGGCAACCTGTCGGTCAACTCGCACTCGTCGGTGCGGCACTACACGCCGTTCGGCGGCTTCAAGCAGTCCGGCCTCGGCCGGGAACTGGGTCCGGACGCGGTCGACGCGTTCACCGAGACCAAGAACGTATTCATCGCGACCGACGGCTGAGCAACGCGGCTGAGCGACCGACACCTGAAAGAGGCAGCACATGGGCAACATCGGCAACCGCCTGCAGGACCGCGTGGCGGTGGTCACCGGCGGCGGGAGCGGCATCGGGCTGGCCACGGTGCGGCGGCTGGCCGCGGAGGGCGCCAGGGTTGTCGTCGGCGACCTCGACCCGGTGGCCGGCAAGGCCGCCGCCGACGAGGCCGGCGGGCTGTTCGTGCACACCGACGTCGCCCGCGAGGCCGACGTCGAGGCCATGTTCCAGGCGGCGTCCGACGCCTTCGGCTCGGTCGACGTCGCCTTCAACAACGCGGGCATCTCCCCGCCCGACGACGACTCGATCCTGGAGACCGGCATCGACGCCTGGCGCCGGGTGCAGGAGGTCAACGTCACCTCGGTCTACTACTGCTGCAAGCACGTCATCCCTTACATGCAGCGGCAGGGCAAGGGCTCGATCATCAACACGGCCTCGTTCGTCGCCCTGATGGGCGCGGCCACCTCGCAGATCTCCTACACCGCGAGCAAGGGCGCGGTGCTGTCGATGTCGCGCGAGCTCGGCGTCCAGTTCGCCCGCGAGGGCATCCGGGTCAATGCGCTGTGCCCCGGCCCGGTCAACACACCGCTGCTGCAGGAGCTGTTCGCCAAGGACGTCCAGCGGGCGCAGCGGCGCCTGGTCCACATCCCGATGGGCCGGTTCGCCCAGCCCGAGGAGATCGCCGCCGCGGTCGCGTTCCTGGCCAGCGACGACTCCTCGTTCATCACCGCGTCTACGTTCCTCGTCGACGGCGGCATCTCCGGTGCCTACGTCACCCCCCAGTAAATGATCACCAGAGGAGGACCGTCATGATCAACGATGACGGGGTCGGGGCGCTCGCCCCGGCCCCCCACGCCACCGACGACGAGAGACGGCTGCACGAGCTGGGCTACGCCCAGGAGCTTCGCCGGCACATGTCTGGCTTCTCCAACTTCGCTGTCTCCTTCACCATCATCTCGATCCTGTCCGGCTGCCTGACCCTGTACGGGTACGGCATGAACACCGGCGGTCCCGTCCTCATCACCTGGGGCTGGCCCGTCGTCGGCCTGATGACCCTGTTCGTCGGCCTGTCGATGGCCGAGGTCTGCTCGTCGTTCCCGACGGCGGGCGGCCTGTACTACTGGTCGGCCAAGCTGGCACCGAGGAATCCGGCCGCGTGGAGCTGGTTCACAGGCTGGTTTAATTTCCTTGGGCAGGTCGCGGTGACGGCCGGCATCGACTTCGGGGCCGCGTTCTTCCTCAACGCGCTGCTCGACATCCAGTGGGGCTTCGACACCCGCCCGTGGCACACGATCGTGCTGTTCGCCGCCATCCTGGTGCTGCACGGGCTGCTGAACTCGTTCGGCGTCAGCATCGTGTCGATCCTGAGCGACGTCTCGGTCTGGTGGCACATCATCGGCGTGCTGATCATCGTGCTGGCCCTGGCGATCGCACCGGATCACCACCAGTCGGCCTCGTTCGTGTTCACCCACTTCGTCAACAACACCGGCTGGGGCTCCTCGTTCTACGTGGTGCTGCTCGGGCTGCTGCTGGCCCAGTACACGTTCACCGGCTACGACGCGTCCGCCCACATGACCGAGGAGACCAAGTCGGCCGCGGTCGCCGGCCCCCGCGGCATCGTCATGTCGATCATCGTCTCGCTGGTGGCCGGCTGGGTGCTGCTGATCGGGGTCACGTTCGCGATCCAGAACTACACCGCTGAGGTGGGGGCGGCGGTGCCGCCCGCGCAGATCTTCATCGACGCCCTCGGCGCCACCGGCGGCAAGCTGCTGCTGCTTATCGTCATCGTCGCCCAGCTGTTCTGCGGCATGTCGTCGGTCACGGCCAACTCGCGGATGATCTACGCGTTCTCCCGCGACGGGGCGCTGCCCGGCAGCGCGCTGTGGCACCGGGTCAACCCCAAGACGCGGACCCCGACCAACGCGATCTGGCTGGCGGCGGCGGGCGCGCTGATCCTGGGTCTGCCCTACCTGTGGAACAACACCGCGTACGCCGCGGTGACCTCGATCGCGGTAATCGGTCTCTACGTCGCCTACGTCATGCCGACGTTCCTGCGGCTGCGCCTGGGGTCGCGCTTCCAGCCTGGCCCGTGGCAGCTTGGCCGCTGGTCGCGGCCGATCGGGATCATCTCGGTCGCCTGGGTGGTGATCATCGTCGTGCTGTTCATGCTCCCGACGGCGTCCCCGGTCACCGGCAAGGACTTCAACTACACGGTGGTCGCGGTGGCCGCGGTGCTCGGCTTCGCCGGGATCTGGTGGCTGGTGTCGGCCCGCACGTGGTTCACCGGCCCCAAGGTGCAGGGCTCGGCCGCGGAACTGGAGGCGATCGAGGAAGAGCTGGGGGGAATCTGACCCCGCCGCTGGCCGTAGGCTGACGGGCGGCGTCGCCGCGCCGGGCCCGCCGGCGGTGCGCAGCGCCGTGGCCGGGCCCGCCGCTGGCGGCCGGAAGGATGGAGGGTCAGATGGCGGTCAGCGTCTTCGACTTGTTCTCGGTCGGCATCGGGCCATCGAGCTCGCACACGGTCGGCCCGATGCGCGCCGCCAGCATGTTCGCCCGCCGCCTGGAGCGGGCGCACCTGCTGCCCGCGGTGGCCCGGGTCCACGTCGAGCTGTTCGGCTCGCTGGGTGCCACCGGGCACGGCCACGGCACCCCCCGGGCGGTCCAGCTCGGGCTGGAGGGTCACCGGCCGGCCGAGGTCGACGTGCGTCAGGTGGAGCCGGACCTGGCCCGGATCCGCGCCAGCGGCCGGCTGCGGCTGCTGGGGACCGAGCACGGTGATGCCTACGCGATCGGTTTCGACCCCGGCCGGGACCTGGTGCTGCACCGGCGCGAGTCCCTGCCGTATCACCCCAACGGGCTGCGGCTGGCGGCTTTCGACGACCGCGGTGACCTGGTGGAAGCCAAGGTTTACTACTCGGTCGGCGGTGGGTTCGTGGTCGACGAGGACGCCACCGGGGCGGACCGGGTGGTGCTGGACGACACTCCGCTCCGGTACCCGTTCCGCACCGGGGCCGAGCTGCTGGGGCAGGCCGCGAGTACCGGCTACCCCGTGTCCCGGCTGATGCTGGAAAACGAGCTTGCCTGGCGCAGCGAAGCCACCGTTCGGGGGCAACTGCTGGAGATCTGGCAGGTGATGCGGGAGTGCGTGGCGGCCGGCATCGCGGCCGAGGGCGTGCTGCCGGGCGGCCTGAAGGTCCGCCGCCGGGCCCCGGCGCTGGCCCGCACCCTGCACGCCGAGGGCGACCGGGAGCTGCACGCCAGCGAGTGGCTGACGCTGTGGGCGATGGCGGTCAACGAGGAGAACGCCGCGGGCGGGCGGGTGGTCACCGCCCCGACCAACGGCGCGGCCGGCATCATCCCGGCTGTGCTGCACTACTACACCGAGCTCGTGCCCAGGTCCGCTAAGCAGTGCGGCGACGAAGACGGGATCGTGCGCTTCCTGCTGGCCGCGGGGGCGATCGGCATGCTGTTCAAGGAGAACGCGTCGATCTCGGGGGCGGAGGTGGGCTGCCAGGGAGAGGTGGGGTCGGCCTGCTCGATGGCGGCGGGCGCCCTGGCCGAGGTGCTCGGCGGCAGCCCCGAGCAGGTGGAGAACGCGGCCGAGATCGGCATGGAGCACAACCTGGGCCTGACCTGCGACCCGGTCGGCGGGCTGGTGCAGATCCCGTGCATCGAGCGCAACGGCATGGCCGCCGTCCAGGCGGTCACCGCCGCGCAGATGGCGCTGCGCGGCGACGGCACCCACCACGTCTCGCTGGACAAGGTCATCAAGACCATGAAGGAGACCGGGCGGGACATGTCGGTCAAGTACAAGGAGACCGCCCGGGGCGGACTCGCCGTCAACGTCATCGAATGCTGACAACCCGTGCACAGCGCCGGTCGGCGCCGTTTGCCCAGACAGTAGTCTCTTAAGGTGGCAGCGAGTCGCGAGGAGCCGGCCGCGTCGACCGGGATCGCCGGTGACCTGCTGTTCGGGCCGGTCCGGGCGGGGAACGCGTTCGAGGAGACGGTGGAGCGGCTGCTGCAGACGATCCGCCTGGGTATCGTCGGCCCCGGTGGCCGGCTGCCGGCCGAGCGCGAGATGGCGGCCCGCTTCCGGGTCAGCCGGGTGACCGTGCGCGAGGCGATCAGCGCGCTGAAGCAGGCCGGCTACCTCGAATCGCACCGTGGCCGCTACGGCGGCACGTTCGTGACCCGGGCCCAGCCGCGGCCGAGCCGGCGGGACCTGCGGCAGATGGCCCTGGAGATGGGCGGTGCCCTCGAGGACGCCCTCACCATGCGCTACGTGCTGGAGGTGGGCGCGGCCGAGGCGGCCGCGCTGCGTACCCTCGGCGGCCAGGACCGCGACTACCTGCGGCAGCGGCTGGACGAGGCGACCGACGTCAAGCTGGAGGACTTCCGCCGCCACGACTCGCTGCTGCACCTGGCCATCGCCGAGGCGGCCGGCTCCTCGTCGCTGACCTCAGCCGTGGCCGACGTGCGGGCCCGCCTCAACGAGCTGCTGGACGCGATCCCGCTGCTGCCTCGCAACATCGCCCACTCCAAGGACCAGCACGCGCAGATCGTGGCGGCCATCCTGGCGGGCGACGCCGAGGGCGCCCGCCGGGCGATGGCCGAGCACGTCTCCGGGACCGGCTCGCTGCTGCGCGGGTTCCTCGAGTAGCGCCCGTCTGATCACGGGCGGGCGGGGTCGCCGCCCAGGGGTCAGGGCGGCCCGGCCCCGGGTCCGTGGGCCGCGCCCGGGTCAGGCTCGGCCGGGGCCGGCCGGGCCGGGGCCGACCCGGCGGTGCCGTTGAGCCCGGCCGGGCCGTCGGATCCGGTGCCGCCGCTGGGCGGGACCGGCCCCGCCGCCGCCAGCTCGGCCTCGGCCCCGGCTTCGGCCGCCTCGGTGCCCCGCCGCCCGCGCGCCCGGGCCAGCATGCTGGCGGCGGCGTCGGAGTCGCGGATCGTCAGCGCCACGAGGCCGGCGGCGATGATGAACCCCATGGCGGTGAGGAAGGCGTGGTGGAAATCGGGGACCAGCGCCGCCCCGGCCGTCCCGCGCGGAGCCAGCGACACCACGGTGACGAGGACGGCCACCCCGATCCCGCCCGCCGCCTGGGTCTGGGTCTGGAACAGGGCCGCCGCCCGGCCAGTGTCGGCCGAGGAGATGGTGGAGAACGCCGCCGTCTGCACCGCCAGCCCGAGCCAGCCGATGCACGAGCCGCTGCAGAAGACCAGCAGCCGGATCAGCCACACGTTGGTGTGCACGTCCAGCACGATCACGAACAAGCAGAAAATGCAGGCCACCCCGGACATGGCGCCCACCGCCATGCGCCGGGGCCCGATGCGCGGGTAGAACCGGGCGGCGAGCTGGGAGTTGAGCCACAAGCCGACCGCGCCCGGCAGCGTGGTCAGGCCCGAACTGAGGGCCGATGCCCCCCGGGCCTGTTGCAGGAACTCGGGCATGATGAACAAGTAGCCGGTATAGGCGCACTGGCTGAGCACGAAGACCATGCTGGTGGTGCGGAAGATGCGGTTGCGGAGCAGCCGCAGGTTCAGCATCGGCTGCGGCCGCCGCAGCTCCACCACGACCAGCGCCGCCAGCGCGGCCAGGCCGGCCACGAGCGTGCCGAGGACAACCGGGCTGCTCCAGCCGCGCATCGGGGACACGCTGATCGAGTACAGGAACAGGGCCAGCCCCGCTCCGGCGAGCACGAACCCGGGGGCGTCGAAACGGCCGCTGGCGGGCTCGCGGTGCTCGTGCAGGAACGGCAGCGCGACCGCCAGGGCGGTGAGGCCGAAGGGCGCGTTGACGAAGAAGCACCAGCGCCAGGACAGCTCAGTGACCAGGATGCCGCCCAGCACCGGCCCGGTCGCCGGGCCGAGGCTGACGCCGAGGGCGGCGATCCCGGCCGCCCGCGCCCGCCGGTCGGGCGGGTAGGTCCGGAACAGGATCGACTGGCCGACCGGGACGATCAGGCCGCCGCCGATGCCCTGCACGATCCGGAAGATGATCAGCTCCTGCAGCGACCCGGCCAGCCCGCACGCCATCGAGGCCCCAGTGAACACGGCCAGCGCGACCAGGTAGGTCCGCCGGGTGCCGAACCGGTCGCCGATCCAGCCGGACGACGGCACCATCACCGCGAGGCTGAGCAGGTAACCGATCGTCACCCACTGGGCCGCCGCCAGCGACTGGTGGAAGTCGCGCGCGACCGAGGGGAGCGCCGTGAACAAGATCGTGTTGTCGACCACGGTCATGTACAGGCCGATGGTGTACACGAGCAAGACGACGGGCTCCTGCCGCGGCCGCAATCTGGTCAAGCCACCCCCGGGGGACAGGTTGTTTCACTCGCTAACGACCGGGCCGGCCGGGGCATTCCGGCCGGCCGCCACGGTCCGCCCAGGCCGGGGCGGCTTCGCCCCCGGCCAGGGGTTGACACGTGCCGTGTGAACTCTAAGAATCCTTGTGGAAGTGACTTTCCAAGGTTCTTCTAGAATCTGATTCTAGCCCGGCAGCGGCGGTTTCGGCTCGATGGGTGAACAGGAAGTGGTGGTGACGTGAGCACTCCCCAGGGCGCACTCAGTGGCATCCGGGTCGTCGACCTGAGCACGGGTATCGCCGGCCCCGCGGCCGCCATGTTCCTGGCCGACTACGGCGCCGATGTCATCAAGGTAGAGCCCCCGGAAGGTGACCCGGGGCGCAGCGGCGCCGGCTTCCCGCTGTGGCAGCGGAACAAGCGGGGCGTGGTCATCGACGCCAGCACCCCGGACGGCGCCGCGCGCCTGGCCGGGCTGCTGGCCGGGGCCGACGTCTGCATCAGCGGCGGCGAGGACGTGCGCGCGCTGCCCGCCGTGGCCGTGCCGGAGACCGCCCTGGCGGCCAACCCGGCCCTGGTCTACCTGCGCACCCCGCCGTTCCTCGACCACGTCCCGTGGGCGGGCGGCAAGGAGTCCATGGGGCTGCTGCACGCCTACACCGCCCTCGCCCTGCGGCAGAGCTCGTTCGACGGCGGGCCGGTCGACCCGGCCTTCCCCTACGTTCTTTATCTCCAGGGGGTCTGGGCGGCCGCCTGCACGGTGGCGGCGCTGATCGAGCGCCAGCGGTCCGGGCACGGCCAGGTCGTCACCATCGGCGGCCTGCACGGCGCGATGGTGGCCGCGACCGGCTCGCTCATGATCGACCCGAAGGCCAAGGAAGTCCCGGCCGCCAACGGCCCGGGCGGCCCCAGCCCGCTCTACACCCGCTACCAGGGCTCGGACGGCAAGTGGCTGTTCCTGGCCACGCTGCTGGTCAAGTTCCAGTACGCCGCGCTCAAGGTCCTCGGCCTGGAGGAGGAGGTGCTGCACGACGAGCGCGTCGGCGGCGAGCTGGAGAACATCCTGCTGCCGGGCAACCGCGGCTGGATCAAGCAGAAGTTCATCGACGCGTTCGCGAGCAAGCCGGCCGACGAGTGGATCAGGATCCTGCACGAGGCCGACATCCCGGCTGGCCCGCTCTTCGAGCAGTCGCAGTGGCTCGACTCCGAGCCACTGGCGTCGCTCAACATGCGGCTGGAGATCGACGACCCCGAGCGCGGCCCGGTGGCGATGCCGAACAGCCCGATGAGGCTGAGTGGGACCCCGGCCGTCATCCGGCGCCCGGCCCCGCGGCTGGGCGAGCACACCGCTGAGCTGGAGAGTGGCGACCTGGCCTGGGATCCGCGCCCGGCCCCCACCGGCCCCGCCCCGGCCGACGGGCCCCCGCTGGCCGGGATCCGGCTCCTCGACCTGGGCGCGGTGCTGGCCGGGCCCTACGCGGGGACGCTGATGGCCGAGCTCGGCGCGGACGTGATCAAGGTGGAGATCCCGGCGGGGGACAGCTGGCGTGACCGTGGCATGGCGTACATCCGCGGCCAGCGCGGGCTCGCCATCGACCTGCGCTCCGACGACGGCCGGGACGCCTTCTACCGGCTGGTCAAGACCTCTGACGTGGTGCTGGACAACTACCGGGCCGGCGTGCTGAAGCGCCTGGCGGCCGACTTCGCGCGCCTGGAGCAGATCCACCCGGGCATCGTGTCGGTCTCCATCAGCGGCTTCGGCGAGGAGAGCCCGTTTGCGGCCGAGCCCGCGTTCGACCCAATCCTGCAGGCCCGCAGCGGGATGATGACCGCCCAGGGCGGTGACAGCGAGCCGGTGCTGAACACCGTCCCGATCAACGACGTCACCACCGGGGCGATGGCCGTGCTGGCCTCGCTGCTCGGCGTCTTCGCCCGGCAGTCGACCGGGCACGGCCAGGCGGCGGAGCTCGCGCTGGCGGCCACCTCGGCCTACGCCCAGTCGGAGGAGCTGGTCCAGTTCGCCGGGCGGCCCCCGGTCCACCTGGGCGGGCGCGACTTCCCCGGCCCGGGCCCGCTCGACCGCTCCTACCAGGTGGCCGACGGCTGGGTCAGGCTCCAGGCCGACCCGGTCACCGCGGCCGACCAGCTGCGGGAGGCCGGGCTGCTTGACGGTTCCCGCCCGGCCAGCGACGAGGAGTGGACCGAGCGGCTGACGGCCACGCTGGCGCCGCTCAAGCGCGACGACGTGGTCCAGCGGCTGAACGAGGCCGGCATCCCGGCCGCCCCCGCCCGCCGGGTGACCGAGCTGACCACCGACCCGGACTACGCCGCGGTCGAGGCGATGGTTACGCTGGACCGCGGCGAGCTCGGCCCGACCACCGCCCCCGGCCGGTACGCCTGGTTCTCCCGGACCGTGAACCACGCCGTGCTGACCCCGCCCGGTGTCGGCGAGCACAGCTCCGAGGTGCTGGCCGAGGCGGGCCTCAGCGCAGAGGAGATCGAGCGGCTGATCGCCAGCGGGGCGGTCCGGCAGGGCAAGCCGATCGTCTACCGCTCGTTCCTCGCCTACCGCTAGGGAGACCCCCGTGCGCTTTGCCTTCAAGACCGCCAACCAGAACGCCCCCTGGAGCGACATCCTGCCCGTGTGGCGGGAGGCAGACGGCATCGAGCTGTTCGAGTCCGGCTGGGTGTTCGACCACTTCTACCCGATCCAGGGCGACCCCGACGGGCCCTGCCTGGAAGGCTGGGCCCTGCTGGCGGCGCTGGCCCAGGCCACCACCCGGCTGCGGCTGGGCGCGCTGGTCACCGGCATTCACTACCGGCACCCGGCCATCCTGGCCAACATGGCTTCCACCATTGACATCATCTCCGGCGGCCGCCTGGAGGTGGGCATCGGCGCGGGCTGGAACGAGCTGGAGTCCGGCGCCTACGGCATCGAGCTCGGCTCCAAGCGCGAGCGCAGCGACCGCTTCGAGGAGGCCTGCGAGGTCATCATCGGCTTGCTGTCGCAGGAGGAGACGACCTTCAGCGGCAAGTACTACCAGCTGTCGGCGGCGCGCAACGAGCCCAAGGGCCCGCAGCGGCCGCACCCGCCGATCGTCATCGGCGGCGGCGGCGAGCAGCGCACGCTGCGCACCGCGGCCAAGTACGCCCAGCACTGGAACTTCACCGGCGGCACCCCCGAGGCGTTCGCCCACAAGCGCGACGTACTGCACCAGCACTGCGCCGACGTCGGCCGCGACCCCAAGGAGATCATCCTGTCGGCGCACATCCCGCTGGAGGGGACCGACGTGGCGGGCGCGGCGGCGAAGGCGGCGGCGCTCGGGGCCGAGGGGCTCGACCTGGCCATCGTCTACCTGCGGCCGCCGCTGACCCCGGCCATCCTCGCCCCGCTGGCCGAGGCCCTGGCCCCGCTGGCCTGAGGCGCGAGCCAGGGTCGAGGAGCGCGCGAGCCAGCCGGGAGGGAGCGCAGGATGAGCCAGCAGAACGAGGGCGGCGCCGACGAGTTCGCCGCACTGCTCGAGGTGGCCGACGAGCTCGGCCTCGACCGGGGCTTCGTCCCCGAGGTCACCCGGCGGTCCGTCGAGTTGCCCGCAGGACAGCAGGTCAGCGTGCTGACCTGGGGCTACGGCGACCCGGAGCTTGTCTTTGTGCACGGCGGGGGCCAGAACGCGCACACCTGGGACCTGGTGGCGCTGGGCCTCGGGCGCAGTGCGATCGCCATCGACCTCCCCGGGCACGGCCACTCGTCCTGGCGCGCGGACGCTGACTACGGGCCGGTGCGGGGCGCCGAGGCGGTCGCCCCCGTCGTCGCGCAGCTGGCCCCGCGCGCGGCCGGCGTCATCGGGATGTCGCTCGGCGGCCTGACCTGCATCCGGCTCGCCAGCACCCACCCGGACCTGGTCCGGCGGCTCGTCATCGTCGACGTCACCCCCGGCTCGGGCGCCGCCGCCGGCCAGATGACGGCCGAGCAGCGCGGTGCCACCGTGCTCACCAGCGGACCGGCCTCGTACCCGACCCGGGAGGAGATGGTGGCGGCCGCGGTGGCCGCCTCGCCCCGGCGGACGCCGTCGGCCGTGCGGCGGGGCGTGGTGCACAACTCGCGGCAGCTGCCCGACGGCACCTGGGCCTGGCGCTACGACCGCCACCGGGCGGGCGGCGGTGAGCAGATGTCGTCGCTGTGGAGCGACGTGGACGCCCTCACGATGCCGGTGATGCTGGTGAAAGGGGGCGAGAGTGTCTTCGTGTCACCCGCCGACCTGGCCGAGATGCGCCGCCGGGTGCCGGGTATCCGGATCGAGGAGGTGGCTGGCTCGGGCCACGCGGTGCAGAGCGACCAGCCGTCCGCGCTTATCGGCCTGATCGCCGACTTCATCCCCGGGTAACGGAGCCCGGTCCAGGCGTGACTCCGCCACTCCGCGGGCAGGATGGTGGATCGTTAGGCACGCCTGAGTGCGCCTAATGATCCACCATCTGCGTCCCGCGACCGCTGTCCGCCGATAACAGCAAGAAGCGGTAGCCGGGTGGCGCGGCCCGGCTACTCCCGCTGCCGGCTACTCCCGCTGGCCGAAGGCTGCGTAGGCCGCCTTGAGCGAGTCGATGAAGCCGGCCCGCTCGTAGGCGTCGTTGATCAGCTTCTTGTCGCCCTGCACCCCCCTGGGTGGCAGCGAGGCCAGCCGCCGGGCGATGACCAGCGCCTCGCCCATCAGCCGGTCCCGCGGCACGACCCGGTTGACCAGGCCGACCTCGAGCGCCCGCTGCGCGGTGAAGTGCTCGCCGGTCAGCAGGTACTCCTTGACCTGCTTGATGCCCATGACCGAGGGGGCGGAGAAGATGGGCGGGCCGGCCCCATGTTGATCTGCACCTCGCCGAACCGGGCGTCGTCCGCCGCCACGGTGATATCGCAGATCGCCGCGAGCTCGGCGCCCTGGCCCAGGGCGTAGCCCTGCACCGCCGCGATCACCGGCTTGCGGCAGTTCCAGATGGCCAGGCCGGTGTCGATCGAGTCGGCGGGCTCCATCGCGGCCCGCTCCTCCGGTGACAGTCCCCGGTCGCCGCCGACCGAGAACGCCCGGCCCTTGCCCGACAGGATGACGACCCGGACCTCGTCGTCAGCGTCGGCCTGGCGCATGCCGTCCTGGATGCCGCGGTGCACGTCGGCGTGGATCGCGTTGAGCACCAGCGGCCGGTTGATGACCACGTGCGCGATGTGCTCCTCCACCCGGTACAGCACCCGCGGCTCGTCCGGCTCGACCGGCCGGGTCTCGCGGAAGTAGTTCCCCGTGCGGGCGGGCTCCGCCGCCTGGGTCTGGCCGCCAGCAGCCGGCTCGGTCATCTCGCTCCTTCTCGCGGGCGCAGCCGCCCCGGTTAGCCAATTCTAGAATCGTCTACGCCCATTAGACATCGGCGCTGGCCCGGCGACAACTGCCGGGTAACCCGGGCCCCATGGTGCCGGTGGGGCGGAACCGGTCGTCGCCTATTGTCGAACCGTGGACAGCGTGAGTTCTGTGGCGGCCGTCGCGGGCCTGCACCGGAGCGACCCGCGCGGGCCGGGGATCACCCGCGAACCGGGCGACGGCGGGTTCCGCTACACCGGTCCGGCCGGCGCGCCGGTCACCGAGGCCGGCACCCTGGCCCGGATCGCCGCGCTGGCGATACCGCCGGCCTGGACACGGGTGTGGATCTCAGCCGACCCGGCGGGTCACATCCAGGCGACAGGGACCGACAAGCGGGGTCGCCTGCAGTACCGCTACCACCCGCTGTGGCGCGAGCAGCGCGACAGGCAGAAATTCGACCACATGGTGCGCTTCGCCGGGGCGCTGCCGGAGCTGCGGGCGTCCGTCCGGCGCGATCTGCGCGGGCGGTCACTGGGCCGCCACCGGGTGACGGCGGGCGCGGTCGGGCTGATCGACCTCGGCCTGTTCCGCATCGGCGGCGAGCGGTACGCCGAGCTGGATCACCACTACGGCGTCACGACCCTGCTGAAGCGCCATGTCGCGGTCGTCCGGCGCGGTGTCGCCTTTGACTACGTCGCCAAGGAGGGCAAGCGGCGGACCATCACCATCGCCGACCCGGCCGTCGTCCCGGCGGTCCGGTCCCTGGCCCGCAGTGACAACGGGCTCGAGGCCCTGTTCTGCTGGCAGGGGGCGGGCAGCTGGCACGCGCTGCATTCCCACGACGTGAGCGACTACATCGCCACCCGGTCCGGCGGCCACTACACGGCCAAGGAGTTCCGCACCTGGAACGCGACCGTTCTGATGGCGCTGCTGCTGGCCAGCGCCGCGCCGGCGGCGACCGACCGGCAGCGCACCCGGGTGCTGGCCGCCAGCTTCCGCGGCGTCGCCGCCTGGCTCGGCGACACCCCGGCGGTCGCCCGCAACTCCTACGTCGACCCCCGGCTGGTCCGCCGCTACCAGGCCGACGGCGCGCTGCCCACGGTGCCGGCCGAGCCGGCCGTGCTCCCGGTGCCAGCCGGGGCCGAGCTGGCCGTCGCGGCCCTGCTGGCCGCGAGCTTACCGGCCGGTCCTGGCTGTCAACCGTCAGATCGCGCGAGCGTCAAACTCGCCGTGACCTTTCCCGTCCCGGGATGGCGCGCACGGAAGAGCTGCTCAGTGGTGCGTGCGGCTCACCGGACGGGACGCAGGGTCATCGTGGCGCTCGGGCAGGTCGCCTCTGCGGCCTGCTGGTTTCCGCCCTGCTCACGGCGGGCAGGCTCCAGGGGTCACGGATCATCGCCGCGCTCGGTGTCGCCGCGACCATCTGGGGCTGGGGCGTGGCCCGGTACCCGGTGCTGCTGCCTGGCACTGCGCTGACGCTCACCAACGCCGGGGCCGTACCGGGCACCTTGGTGGCGCTGGTGGTCGTCACCATCGCCGCCGTCATTCTCGTGTTCCCTTCCTTCGCCCTGCTGTACATCGTGCAGGGCCGCCGCCTCCTCGGAGATGGCCGGCTGGGAACACTGCCGGTCGGCTCCCCGGGCCACGTCAATCCCACTACGAATACGTCACCAAGGAGTTGAAGATGACACACCGCGACGGCAGGCCAGATCCTGCCCGCAAGACGGAGGACCGGCCCGGTGCCCCCGAGCCGGCCGAGCGCCCGGATGTGCTCGGCGGCCCCGATCAGTCCCGCTATGAGAGTGAGCTCGGCGGCCCGGACCCGGCCGGGCACCCGGACGACCTAGGCGGCCCGGATCAGTCAGCGTACGAGAGTGAGCTCGGCGGCCCGGACCCGGCCTGCCGCCCGGACGACCTGGGCGGCCCCGACCCGGATCGCCGGGAGGACGAGCTGGCGCCACCCGCGGCGGCCGGCAGGCGCCCCCGTGAGGAAGCCCGGGAAAATCCCGAAGGCCGGGAGGGACGTCGTGGCTTATGCCAGCGAAACCGGCGCCATCGAGCCAGGATGGGTGTTCGATGCCACGGCCGGCCTTTGACGACGTCCCGGCCGGGTACGCCGACATGGCCGGGCGCCGCACCCTGAAGGTGCTCATCCGGCCGTGAGCAGGCCCGGCCGGAGCCGGGCGAGGATCGCCTCCACCACCTGGCCGGGCGGCTGCCGGGCGTCGACCGCCGTCGCGCCCGCCGCCCGCAGGCTCGCCTGCAGGACCGGCAGCTTGCGGCGCTGGAACAGGCGGGTATCCCCGGCCTGGCCCCAGTCGTGATAGCCGCGGCGGGCATCCAGCCGCTCCAGCATGGTCGGCTCGTCGATTTCGAGCAGGAACACCTGGGCGAAGCGGCCCGCCACGTCCGGCTGGTTGTCGGCCCCGCCGCAGATGAACAGTGTCCCCGGGCCGGCCGCCGCGATCAGCTCGTCCAGCCGGGCCGGGTCCCAGGTCCAGTCGTGCCGGGCCAGCCAGGCCAGGTCGGGCGCGGCCGTCACCACCGCCCCGGCCCGGTCGGTCATCCGCGCCAGCAGCGGGTCGGCGTCGGCGTCGATCGCGGCCAGGCCCCGGCGGGCGAGCAGGGCGGCGATGGTGGACTTGCCGGCCGCGGAACAGCCGGCGATCTGGACGGCGCTCATCGGTGTCCATCCTCGGATGCCGGTGACCGGGGGCCGCAACGCGTTCGCGCCACCCGCCCCTTTCGCGGGCCGGCGGGAGCGTGATCAGATGAAGGGCGTACCCCCGTTGGCCGATGTGAGGAAGTGGCACCGTGCGTTATACCCGGCTCGGGTCGACCGGACTCGAAGTCTCCGTCATCGCCCTTGGCTGCATGAGCTACGGCGAGCCCGGGCGGGGCCGCCATCCCTGGTCGCTGGGCGAGGACGACGCCCGCCCGTTCTTCAAGCAGGCGCTCGAGGCAGGGGTCAACTTCTTCGACACCGCCAACGTCTACAGCGCGGGCTCGAGCGAGGAGATCACCGGCCGGGCGCTGCGCGACTTCGCCGGCTCGCGCGATGAGTACGTGCTGGCGACCAAGGTGCACGGGTCGATGCGCCCGGGACCGAACGGGGCGGGGCTGTCCCGCAAGGCGATCATGTCCGAGATCGACGCCAGCCTGACCCGTCTCGGAACCGACTACGTGGACCTGTACCAGATCCACCGCTGGGACCCGAACACGCCGCCGGAGGAGACCCTGGAGGCGCTGCACGACGTGGTCAAGGCGGGCAAGGCCCGGTACATCGGCGCCTCGTCGATGTACGCCTGGCAGTTCACCAAGGCGCTCTACTTGTCGAAGATGCACGGCTGGACACCGTTCGTGTCCATGCAGAGCCAGTACAACCTGCTGATGCGGGAAGACGAGCGGGAAATGCTGCCGCTGTGCGCCGACCAGGGCATCGGGGTCATCCCGTGGAGCCCGCTGGCGCGCGGCCGGCTGACCCGCGACGCGCAGGCCTCGACCCACCGCTCGCAGCAGGACCCGTTCGGTGAGCGGGCCGCCCGGCCGGAGGATGCGCCCGTGATCAGCGCGGTGGCCGAGGTGGCAGCCGAGCGCGGCGTCAGCCGGGCCCAGGTCGCGCTGGCCTGGGTGCTGCGCAACCCGGTGATGACCGCGCCGATCATCGGCGCGACCAAGCCCGGCCACCTGGCCGACGCCATCGCCGCCGTCGACCTGGAGCTCAGTGACGAGGAGGTGCGGCGGCTCGAGGCGGGCTACACGCCCGCCTCCGGCCCCGGGTTCTAGACGGCTGCTGGTGCCGCGTCAGGCAATGCCGGCCCTGTCTTGCTCGACATGAGTCGCTGATACCGTGCTGACGCGGGATGCTCCGCGGACGCTGGCCAGGCGCGAACTCTAGTTCCCGGAACGCCGGCCCCCGCCCGGAAGGACATCATGGAACTCGGCCTGACGCATCTGATCGACCAGGGCTCAGCCGCTCACGTCGGGGAAAGTCGCACGTTCAACGCCGCCGCCCAGGCGGCGGCCGGTAATCAGCCGCAGCCCGACCCGGCAACCCCCGAGGGCCTGCAACAGGCCCGGAGCATGCTGTCTAGCAGGCTCCCCGAACCACGGGCGGTTGAGCGCATCGCCGATGCTGACGGGCGCGAGGTGCCGGTGAGAATCATTACCCCCGGTGAGGGCCAGGCACGAGCCGCCTACCTTGAGGTTCATGGCGGGGGCTTCTACCTTGGCTCGGCAGTCCGCAGCGATACCCGCAACGCGCTCCTGGCCGATGCCCTGGGGCTGGCGGTGGTGAGCGTCGACTACCGCCTGGCACCCGAGCACCCTTGGCCAGCTGCTCCCGACGACTGCGAGACGGCCGCCCTCTGGCTTGCGGAGCAGGCCGCAGCACTGTTCGGGACGGATCGACTCATGATTGGTGGCGCGTCGGCGGGAGCCACCCTGGCCATGACGACGCTGCTTCGGCTGCGGGACCGGGGCCAGGTCCAGCCGTTTGTCGGGGCCGTCCTCCAGTTCGGCGCCTACGACCTCAGCGGGCAATCCCCGAGCGGGCGGGTATACGCCGACGAGTGGTTCATCCGCGCCTATGCCGGGCACGTGGCTGATCGGACGAACCCCGACGTCTCTCCGCTCTATGGCGACCTTCATGGCTTGCCGCCGGCCCTGCTGGTCGTGGGCGCCCTGGACCTCCTGTTGGAGGACAGCCTCGCGATGGCAGCCCGCCTGTCTGCGGCAGGCAACGAAGTTGACCTTCGGGTGTTCCCGGAGTCGCCTCACGGCTTTACATCCTTCCCGACGGCTATGGCCACGGCCGCACTGGACAGCATCGAGTCGTGGATTGCCGGCCGACTGGACGAGCGGTAGGCCCCAGGACGACGCCAGCGAGGTCACGGGCATCGGTGGCCGACCCCCGCTGGCGCCGTGCCGTTTACAGGCCGCCGGACGAGGGGTAGGGAGGAGGGACAAACCGTTCGCTGGACCGCTGCCCTGTCCCGGGTACAGCCCGCGATCACCAAGGAGCAGGCCGCCATGAGTCTTTTCTCCCGCGCCCACGACATCGTCGCGGCCAAGGCCAACAAGACGCTCGACCAGGCCGAGAACCCGAACGAGATGCTCGACTACTCCTACCAGCAGATGCTCGACCAGATCACCCGGGTCCGCCGCGGCCTGGTCGACATCGCCGCCTCGCGCAAGCGGATCGAGCTGCAGGAGAAGCAGCTCCAGCAGACCGCCGACCACCTGACCGACCAGGCCCAGGCGGCGCTCGGGCAGGGACGCGAGGACCTGGCCCGCGAAGCGCTGTCGCGCAAGTCAGCCGCCCAGCAGCAGATCGCCGATTTCGAGGCGCAGCGCCAGGACCTGAGCGAGCAGGAGGAGAAGCTCTCCGCCACCCTGGCCAAGCTCCAGGACCGGGTCAACAGCTTCCGTTCGCAGAAGGAAGTCATGAAGGCCCGGTACACCGCCGCCCAGGCCAGCGAGGCGGTGAACGCGACCGCGGCCGGCATCTCGTCGGACTGGAACGACACCGGCGAAGCGCTCGCCCGCGCCCAGGACAAGATCGCCAACATGGAGGCCCGGGCTGGCGCGATGGACGAGCTGCTCGCATCGGGCGTGCTCGAAGACGTCGGCGGCAGCACCGACGACATCCAGGAGGAACTGGACAAGGCCGCAACCGACTCGGACGTGGACAGTGAACTGGCCGCGCTCAAGGCGAAGATGGCCACCCCGGAACTGCCCGCCGCCGAAGGCCCCGCCGCTGACGGCCCCGCCGCCGGCGGCACTGTCGCCGGCGGCACCGGGGACTAGGCGGTCGGCGGCTGGGCGGTGAGCGCGGTCGCCGCCGTCCCGGCGTAGAGCTGGGCGGACCGCCAGCAGTACCAGGCGAGGACGCTGCGGTAGGGATGGTAGGGCTCGCCGAGGGCGTCCAGTGCCCTGATCGTGGGCGTGGGGATGCCCCAGGCGAGCCCGTAGCCCTTGCGCACGGCCAGATCGCCGGTGGGCCACACGTCGAGCCGCCGCAGCTGGAACATGAGGAACATCTCGGCCGACCACTTGCCGATGCCGCGCACGGCGACGAGCCGGGCCACGATCTCGGTGTCGCTTTCCCGGGCGAGCTGACGCGGGCTGAGCAGTACGGTCCCGTCCAGCACCTTGGCCGAAAGGTCGAGCAGGGACAGCACCTTGTTGCCGGACAGGCCGGCCGCGCGCAGCGTCTCGCTGGGCGTGGCCAGGATGCGCTCCGGTGCCACGTCCCCGCCGAGGACGTCCACCAGCCGGCGGTGGATCGCGCGCGCCGCCGCGCCCGCCAGCTGCTGGTAGACGATCGACCGGACCAGCGCGGCGAAGTGGGAGTCGGCCGGCTTGGGGAAGCTCGGCAGCCCGGCTTCGGCCACCAGCCGGGCCAGCACCGGGTCGCGCTCGGCCAGCAGCAGCGCGGCCTGGCGCGGGGTGACCCGCCGGGCAGGCGGCGCGTCGGGCCGTGTTCCCGTCATAGCACGCAGTTTACCGGGGGGCTCCGGCCGTGCTCGTGCCCGTGGCCGCGTACGCGTCCTGCAGCGCCGCCCGCTGCCGCGCCAGCGCGGTCACGGCCGGGTGATCCCGCAGCAGGTCAAGACCGTCGAGCGGGTCACCCCGCCACAGCCGCAGGGCCTGGCCATACAGGCGGCCCGCCTCGGCCACCTGCCCGGCCGCCGTCACGGTGGCCGCTCGGGCCGTCAGCGTCCGCAGGTCCTCCACGTCAGACCGGACCGCGCCTGGGGCCAGCCGGTAGGCCAAGCCGTCCCACATGACAATGTGGCTGGCCGGCGCGCTGCCGCGGCGCCGGTCCGGGCACACCCGCTGCCTTGTCCGCGACAGGTAGCCGGCGACCATGACCGGCGCGGTGGGCGGCAGCTCATCGGGCCACAGCACGCCGGTCAGCTCGGCCCGGCTGATCCCGGCCGTCCCGCCCAGCACCAGCAGGGCGAGCACCGCCTGCTCCCGGACCGATCCGAGCGGGACCGGCCTGCCGTCGCGACGGGCCCGCATCGGGCCGAGCAGGCCGACCCAGGTGCCGGGGGCGGGCCGCTCCCCGGCGGGCGCGAACGGCAGCCCGGACAGGTCGCGCTCGCCGCGCCCGAGGACCGCCGCCAGCCGGCTCAGGGCCCCGCGCGAGCCCGCCGTGCAGCCCCGTTCGATGTCCCGCACGGCCCGTAGGCTGACGTGCGCGGCCGCCGCCAGCTGGCGTTGCGTCAGGCCGGCGGCCCGTCGCTGCGCCCGCAGCACCAGGCCGGCCGCCGACTGGCTAGGCATCGCCCCGCATCCGCACGATGCCACCGTAAAAAGGAATCTGGATCGCTGTCGAGGTCCAAGTTCACGGCGCCGGGCCAGGCCAAGTCGGCCGGCAGAGCGCCGTCCGGGCCGGGGTGCGGCAGGATGGGGTGATGCCCCGTTCCGCACCCCGTCACGACCGCGACGCCGGAGGCCCGGCCGACGTGCTCGCGGCCAAGGCTGCGCTCAGGCAGGAGGTGTGGGCGGCGATGCGTGCGGCCAGGGTCGCCCGCTTCCCGGGCGCGGCGGGCCGCATCCCCAACTTCACCGGGGCCGAGGCCGCGGCCGAGCGGCTGCGCGGGCTGCCCGCGTGGCAGGCGGCCGCGACGGTCAAGTCGAACCCGGACTCGGCCCAGCTCCCGGTGCGGCAGCGGGCGCTGGAGGACGGGAAGGTCGTCTACATGGCGGTGCCCCGGCTGGCCGAGGCAGAGCCGTTCTTCGGGCGGGCGGCCCCGGTCCCTGGCATCGCCTGGGAGGACCTGACCGAGGCCAAAATCGCCGCGATCCCGCTGCTGGCGGCCCTGCGCGCCGCCCAGCCCGGCCGCTGAGGTCCGGTCAGGCGTCAAGCAGGGCCAGGTCCCCGCTGTCGATCGCGGCGGTGAGGATCACCGTGCCGCTGATCACGTTGCCCGGCGCGGGCGTGACCGGGTGCTCGCTGTCGGGCAGGCACACGGCCGCTTCGAAGCCGACCGACCGGACCGTGAGCGCGCTGAACCCCTGCCCCGTGAGTGTGCAGGTGCGGTGGCCGGCCTGGACGACCGTGCCCGACAACCGGGCCCGGGCGGTGCTCTCGGCCGGGTCGCCGAAGATGCCGTAGGAGAAGAACGACTCCGGCCCGGTCCGGGCCGGCCACGCCCAGTCCTGGTCGTCGTCCGCGGGCGGCTGCCCGTCGGCGGCCGGGTTGAGCAGGCTCTGCGGTGAGGCCGCGAACGCCTCCGCGTCTGGGTAGACGGTGACCGCGATCCCGAGCGCGGTGATCCGGGCGAGCCCCGCGACCGGCCGGCCAACGGCCCTCAGGCGGCGGTACTGCTCCGCCTCGAACGTCATCCCGGTCAGCTCCTGGCCCTCGCCGTCGACGACCGCGGCCGCCGCCACCGACCCGTTGACCAGGCGGCAGCCAGCCAGCCGGCCGCCCACGCCCGAGGCGTAGGTGGGCAGCAGGTCGGCCACGTCCCCGTCCCGCCAGCCGAGGACGAGGGCGGCCCCGCTCGGATCCTGCCAGCGGGTCACCTCGACGCCGTCGAACCGGCCGGCCGGACGGGCGGCCGCGCTCGCCTGCCGGACCAGGTTGCTCAGGTCGCGGACGTCGGCGACGCCAAGTCCGACGCAGGCGAGGTTCGAGGCCACCAGGGCACTGTAACCCGCGCCGGCGGACGGCCGGCACGGGACCCAGCCGGATGCCGGCCGACGGGTTCGAGGTCACCAGGGCAGTGAGGCCGCAGGCACCCCGGCCCCCGCCCAGCCGCTGCGGGCATGGCTTGACAGCGGCCGGCCGCGAGGGCAAGGCTCACAGCAGACCCAGCACCTCACCGGGGGAACCGCCCTCGCGGCAACCGAGCAACGGAGCAACGGATGACTGAGACGAACGGCGCGCCCCTGGTCCAGATCAACGACGGGACCCTGCGGGGCAAAGCTGAGGACGGCACCTACGCGTACCTCGGCATCCCCTACGCGGCGCCGCCGTTCGGAGCCAACCGGATGCGCCCGCCCCAGCCGCCGCTGCCCTGGGCAGGCGAGAGGGACGCGACCGCGTACGGGCCGACGGTGCCCAAGGGCGACTACCCGCCGCAGTACGCGGTGCTGTTCCGCGAGGTCGTCATCGACGGCGAGGAATGCCTCAACCTGAACGTGTGGACCCCGGACCCGGGCGCGGCCGGGCTGCCGGTGCTGGTCTGGATCCACGGCGGGTCGTTCATGAACGGGTCGGGCTCGGTCGCCGAGTACAACGGGGCCGCGTTCGCCCGCGACGGCGTGGTCTGCGTGACCGTCAACTACCGGCTGGCGGCCGAGGGCTTCCTCTTCCTCGACGACGGCATCGCCAACCTCGGCCTGCTCGACCAGCTGGCGGCGCTGCGCTGGGTGCACGAGAACATCACCGCCTTCGGCGGCGACCCGGACCGGGTCACCGTCGCGGGCGAGTCGGCCGGGGCGATGAGCGTCACCACGCTGCTGTCGATGCCGCTGTCGCACGGGCTGTTCACCCGTGCCATTGCGCAGAGCGGGGCCGGCGCGCACACCATCAGCGCCGAGACCGGCCGCAAGGTCGGCGGCTACCTGGCCGAGGCGCTCGGGGTGCCGGCCGACCGCGAGGCGATCGCGGCGGTCCCCCTCGACAAGCTCGTGCGGGCCGCATCCGACCTGGTGGTCGAGACGCAGACGGCGCCTGACCCGGCCCGCTGGGGCGAGCTGGCGCTGAGCCTGCTGCCGTTCGCGCCCGCCGTCGACGGGTCGGTGCTGCCCGCCGCGCCGCTGCCCGCCCTGGCCGCGGGCCAGGGCGGCGACGTCGCCCTCCTGATCGGGACCAACCGCGACGAGGCCCGGCTGTTCCTGGTCGCCCCGGGCGCCATCGGCGCCGTCGACGAGGCCGCGCTGGCC
This sequence comes from uncultured Actinomycetota bacterium, assembly GCA_963795335.1. Taxonomy (GTDB): domain Bacteria; phylum Actinomycetota; class Actinomycetes; order Streptosporangiales; family Streptosporangiaceae; genus Trebonia. The sequence continues at coordinate 31,376 of CAWCHI010000013.1, read as the reverse complement.
GCCGTCGCGGCCGGCTACGGCCTGAGCGGGGCCGGCCTCGATGTCTACCGGCAGGCCCGCCCCGGGGCCACCCCGGGCGACGTGCTCGCCGCGGTGATCAGCGACTGGTTTTTCCGCGTGCCCGCTATCCGGGTGGCCGAAGCCCGGGCCGGCTCGACGGGCGCGGGGACCTGGATGTACCGCTTCGACCTGCCCGAGCCGGCCGCCAACAACGGGCTGGGGGCCGCCCACGCGGTCGAGATCCCGTACGTCTTCGGCACAATCGACGTGCCATCGGCGCGGGCGCTGGTCGGCGACGCGCCCTCGCGGGCGGCGGCCGACCGGGTGCACCGGATCTGGGTCGACTTCATCAGCCGGGGCGAGCCCGGCTGGGACCGCTACGAGCCCGGGCGCCGCACCACCGCGCTGCTGGCCGAGGACCTCACGGTGGCCCATGACCCGGCCGGGGCCGAGCGCGCGGTCTGGGACGGGATCCGCTAACCGGGATGGCCGGCGTCGGGTTAACCAGGGCTGCCGGCGCCGGGCGCGTTGCGGTGCCGGACGAACAGCGCGGCCGGCACCGCCAGTGCCAGCAGCACGACGCCGGCCACCAGCAGCCCGAGGTGGGCGGCGTCGGTGAAGGAGCGGGCGGTCGCGAGAGCGACCGTGCGGCTCAGCCCGGCGGGCAGGCCCGCACCGGCCGAGCCGTGCGTGGCCGCCCCGATCACCTGGGCCGAGGCCCCCGGGGACAGGTGGGCGGCGGCGAGCTGGCCGGCCAGGTTCCGCGGGAACCTGGTGGTCACGATCGTGCCCAGCACGGCCGGCCCGAGGACGCTGCCGAGCTGGCGGAACATGTTAACCGCGGAGCTCGCCATGCCCGCCCGCGCGACCGGGACACTGTTCACCGCGGCCGCGGTCGACGGGGCGATCAGCAGCCCCGAGCCGACGCCGGCCAGCAGCAGCCCCGGCCACATGGCGCCGAAGCCGTCGAACGGCCCGGTCGCCAGCAGCGCCAGGGCGCCCGCGCCCATCAGGGCGAACCCGGCCGTCAGCATGACCGTGAAGCCGAGCCGGCGCACCAGCCGCGCGGCCACCGCGCTGACCGCCATGTAGCTGACGAACATCACCATCAGCCGGGCGCCGGTGGCGAGGGCGTCCAGCCGGCGCACGTTTTCCAGGTAGAGGACGACGATGAGGGAGATGCCGACGAAGCCGAACATGATCCCGGCCGCCAGGCTCATCACCGCCGCGAACGAGCGGCGGCGGAACAGTCGCAGGTCCAGCATCGGGTCCGGGTGCCGGAGCTCCAGCCTGATAAAGGCCAGCAGCGAGACCGCCGCGACGACGTACATGGCGATGATCTGCCCGGCGGTGTATCCGGCCGAGGCGCCCTCGATGATCGCGTAGGTTCCGGCCGCGAGGGTCACGGTGCCGAGCAGCATGCCCCGCGGGTCGAGGCGGCGCGACGGCTGGCGGCTCTCCGGCACCAGCCAGGGCGCCAGCAGCAGCGCGAGCCCGCCCACGACCACGTTGATCAGGTAGGTCGCGTGCCAGGAGAAGTGGTTCAGCAGCAGCCCGGTCAGCAGTGGCCCGAGGGCCAGGCCGAGCCCTGAGCAGGCGGCCCAGATGCTGATCGCGCCGGTGCGCTCGTGCGGGTCGGTGAACGTGTGGCTGACGATCGAGAGGCTGGACGGCAGCACCGCCGCCCCGCCGACCCCCATCAGCGCCTGGGCGGCGATGAGGACCCCGGCGCCGGGAGCGGCGAAGGCCAGGGCGCTGGCGGCCGCGAAGACGGCGGTGCCGCTCACGAACACCCGCCGCCGGCCCGCCAGGTCGGCCAGCGTCCCGGCCGACATCACCAGGCTGACCACCACAAGGCTGTAGGCGCTGCTGACCCAGACCAGCGTGCTGGGGGAGATGTGCAGGCTGGCCTGGATCACGGTGAGGGCCGAGATGGTCGACGAGACGTTGACGAACGCCATCATCACCCCCAGGCAGACGACCAGGAGGGCGTACCAGCGGCCACGGCCGGCGCTCGCGGCCAGGGCGGTGCCCGGCCCGGGGGAGGCGAGCCCGGCGGCGCCCGCGACGGGACCGGGCCCGGGGCCGGGCTGCTGGCCACGTTGCTGACTAGGCAAAAGCATAGTCAGGACCTTAGCACACTGACTCAGTTAATGCATAGCTAGGCTAGAGTGGTGTCATGACAGCGATACAGCCGGGCAGTACGGCGGTGGTGACCCCGGAGGGCCGCCTGGCCGACCGGGACGGCCGCGCCACCGAGGGCTGGTGCCCGATCGAGCGGGCCCTGGACCGGGTGGGCCCCCGCTCGTCGGTGGTGCTGCTGCGCGAGGTCTTCTACGGCACGCGCCGCTTCGATGACCTGGCCCGGCGCACCGGGCTGAGCGACGCGGTGGCGGCCAAGCGGCTCAAGCAGATGGTCGCCGACGGGCTGCTGTCCCAGCAGCCCTACCGCGAGCCGGGCGCCCGGACCCGGTCCGAGTACGTGCTCACCGAGCGCGGCCAGGAACTGTTCGCGCTGCTGACCGCGCTGGCGGACTGGGGCCTGCGGCTCGACGCCGGTAGCGCCGGGGTGGAGTTCGTGCACAAGGGCTGCGGGGCCCGGCTGGAGGTGGCGGTCCGCTGCGCGGGCGGCCACGAGGTGACCGCCGGCCAGGCCGCCGCGCGGCTCGCCGGCGACGCCGGGGGCGCCACCGTCCCTTAGGGGCGCCACCACCCCCAGGGGTGCTACCACCCCCGGACCGGTAGCGGCTAACCCAGGGGGCAATGGGGGGTTTCCCGGATGGCCCGGCGAGGCACCGCGCCCCTAGCGTTAACGGCGTGATCGTGATGATTGCCAGCGCGCTGCTGGCCGCTGCGCTGTACGGGACGGGGGCCGCGATCGAGCAGCGGCAGGCGGCCAGCGCACCCGAGTCGGCCGCCGGGCGGCCCCGGCTGCTGGCCCAGCTCGCGCGTCAGCCGCTGTGGCTGCTCGGGCTGACGGTGCAGGTAGCCGGGTTCGCGGCGCACGCCGTGGCACTCCGCACCGGCCCGCTCGCAGTCGTGCAGATGCTGGTCGGGGCCGAGCTCATCGTCGCCGTGGTGATCGTCCGGTGCTGGTCCGGCCGGCGGCTGAGCCCGGTGTCGTGGGCCGCGGCGCTGACCGTGGTGGCCGGCATCGCCGCCTTCCTGCTGCTGACGGGGCCATCGGCATTCGGTCACGGGGCCGCACCGGCCCCCGGTCACGCTGGGCTGGCGGCCGCGGCCGGGGTCGCGCTGACGGCCGTCGCCGCCGCGGCGCTGGCGGTCGCCGGGCTGCGCGCGGCCGGCCGGAGCCGGGCGGTGCTGCTGGCCCTGGCGGCCGGGCTCGGCGACACCTGCGCGGCCGTCGCGACGATGGCGTTCGCACACGCGGCAAGCCACGGGCCGGCTGCCCTGGTGACCTCATGGACCAGCTATGCGCTGATCGTCGCGGGAGCCGGGAACGTGCTGCTGACCCAGAGCGCCTACCAGACCGGCCGCCCGCTGATCACCTTGCCGGTCATCTCGGCCGTGACCCCGGTCGCCAGTGTCGCCATCGGCCTCGGGCTGCTCGGCGAGGGGCCCGGCGCCGGCCTCGCGGGCGACCTCGGGGCCGTCGTCGCGGTCCTCGTCACCAGCCTCGCCCTGGCCTGCCTGGCCCGCTCGGCCCCTCCGCCCGAGCCGGCCCTGCCGCCCGTGCCAGGCAAGCCGGGCGGATCCGGTCGGAGGTACCGGGTGCCGGCCCCTGCCGGGGAGGCGGCGCTGGCGTGCGGGGCGGCCCCGGCCCGGGAGCCCGCCGGCGCTCGCTGACACCTGCCCTGGGCCGCGGCTGGCACGGGTAGAACGGCCGATCGAGGGAAGTCAAAGGTCATGCCCACTAACCTTGTCCACCCGCCCCGCTGGCCGGGCCAGGCCGCGGCGCTGGCCGGCGCCGTCGCCGTCTACGCCGCCGCCCAGGGGGCATCCGCCTGGGCGGCCCAGCGGGCCGCCGGCCGTGGCACCCGGCCGCAGTACGAGGATTTCAAACGGCCGGCCTTCGCTCCGCCGGGCGCCGTCTTCCCGGTCGCATGGTCCGTGCTGAACCTCACCACCGCCACCTCTGCTTTCCGCGTCTGGCGGACGGGCCGGGGCGAACCGGACGCGGCGGCGGTGCCCGGCCGCCGGGCGGCCCTCGCCTGGTGGGCGCTGGCGGTCGCCGTCCGCAGCGGGTATGTGCCGCTGGCGTTCGGTCAGCGGCGGCTGTGGGCCGCCACCGCCGACTCGGCGCTGCTGTGCGCGGTGATGTGCCGCTACGCGCTGCTCGCCCGCGAGGTCAACCGCGACGCGGCCCTGCTGGCGCTGCCCGAGGTGGGCTGGACCGCGTTCGCGACCGTGCTCAGCACCGCGGTCGCGGCGGGCAACCACTGACCCCCGGCGTCTGCCCCGCAGACCCGTGCATAGCCGAGTGAGCTGGAGTTCAATGAACCCATGATCGCCGCAGGCAACCCGCGCGAGCCGCGCAGTGACGCCGCCAGGAACCAGCAGGCCCTGGTCCGGGCGGCCATCGCGGCGGTGCACCGCGAGGGACCGCGGGTCCCGATGGCCACCATCGCGGCCGAGGCGGGCGTCGGCATCGGCACCCTCTACCGGCACTTCGCCACCCGTGAGGACCTGCTCGGCTACCTCACCCACGCGTCGTTCGAGCAGGTCCTGGCCAACGCCGAGGCGGCCGAGGCCGAGGGGCAGACCGGGACCGACGCGCTCCGGCGGTTCATCGAGGCGGCCATCAGCCAGCGGGGCGAGCTGGTGCTGCCGCTGCACGGCGGCCCGGCGCCGGCCTGGCGGCGCACCTGGGACGTGCGCGAGCGGATCTGGGCGGTGATCGAGCGGATTATCCGGCGCGGCCGGTGCGACGGCACCATCGCCGGGGACGTCAGCCCGCACGACGTGATCGTGCTCGGGTCGATGCTGGCCCAGCCCCGGCCGGCCGACCCGGCCTGGGACGCGACCTGCCGCCGCCTGCTCGCCACCTACCTGGCCGGCCTGGGCTGCGGCGGCCCCGGTATGCCCCAGGCGGGCGCCGGGCCGTAGCTTTAATCCATGGCCACTTCCACGCGACAAGACGCGAATGCCGGGACCCCCGGACCGACGGTCTTCGTTCTCTTCGGGGCGACTGGCGACCTGGCCGCCCGCATGGTGCTGCCTGCCTTCTACCGCCTGGCCCGCGAGGGCCTCCTGCCGGAGCAGTGGCGGCTGGTCGGCAACGGCCGCGGTGACGTGGCGCACGAGGATTTCCGCGGCCACGTCCATGATGTGCTCGCGCAGTACGACGCCGAACCGAAGCAGCAGGACTGGGACAGCTTCGCCGAGCGCCTCTTCTTCGCCGGCGGCGGCTTCAACACCGATGACCCCGGCAGCCTGCTCGACGTGGTCGGCAAGGCCCGCGAGGAACTCGGCGACCCGCAGCTGGTGCACTACCTGGCCGTCCCGCCGGCCGCGTTCACCGGCTTGACCGAGGCGCTCGGGCAGCACGGGCTGGCCAAGGACGCCCGGGTGGTCTACGAGAAGCCGTTCGGCACCTCGGGACCGGCCTTCCACGAGCTCGACCAGGTGGTGCACTCGGTGCTGGATGAGCAGCAGGTGTACCGGATCGACCACTTCCTCGGCAAGGAAGCGACCCAGGACCTGCACCTGATGCGGTTCGCCAACGGCCTGTTCGCCTCGAGCTGGGACCGCGAGCACATCGCGGCGGTGCAGATCGACGTCCCGGAGACGCTCGACGTCGCCAACCGGGCGCAGTTCTACGACGCCACCGGCGCGGTCCTCGACATGCTCGTCACCCACCTGTTCCAGGTGGCGGCCGAGGTCGCGATGGAGCCGCCCGCCAGCCTCGGCTCGCTCGACCTGCAGGCGGCCCGGGAGAAGGTGATCGGCTCGTTCCGCCCGCTCGACCCGGCCGAGGTGGTGCTGGGCCAGTTCGACGGCTACCGGGACATCAAGGGGATCGACCCGCACTCGAACCAGAACACGTTCGTCGCCGCCCGGCTCTGGATCGACACCGACCGCTGGCGCGGCGTGCCGTTCTACCTGCGCACCGGCAAGCGGCTGGCCGCCTCGGCCCAGCGCGTCAGCCTGATCCTGCGCGAGCCGGCCGGCCCGCTCGCGGGCAAGCTGCCGCACGACGCCAACGTGCTCTGCTTCTCCCTGGCCGGGGACGGCGACATCGACCTGTCGCTGGTCACCAAGAAGCCGGGCCCGGCCCTCGACCTGGACGTGGCCCACGCCAACGTGTCGCTGGCGGCACTGCCCGACGCCGACCCGCTGCCGCCCTACGTGCGGCTGATCCATGACGTGCTGCAGGGCGACCGCTCGCTGTTCACCCGCCCCGACGGGCTCGCCGCGGTGTGGGAGGCGGCCGGCCCGCTGCTGGCGAACCCGCCCGAGGTGCAGACCTACGAACCCGGCTCGTGGGGGCCGGCGGCCGCCCGCGACCTCATTGCCCCTGACTCCTGGCTCCTCGGCCAGTAAGCGGGGCCCGCTACTGGAGGCTGACGCCGGTCGGCCGGACGATCAGGATCACCCGGTCGGCCGCGTCGGCCGGCGCCTTGCCGTCGCCCCCGTAGCGGGTCGACAGCTCCTGGTAGAACCGGCCCTCCGGGTCCGGCTCGACCCGCTCCAGGACCCCGCGGACCTCCAGGTAGCGGTACGGGCGGTCAGGGTCGGCGACCGACATCGCGGCGCTCGGGTTCGCCGCCAGGTTGCGGAACTTCTGCCGGGTCCGGGTGTGGGTGAACCGCAGGTTTTCCCCGTCGAAGGCGAACCACATCGGGTTGACCTGGGCGGTGCCGTCCGGGCGGACGGTCGCCAGGTGCCCGTACAGCGGCCGCTCGAGCAGGTCGCGGTAGGAGTCGGGAATGCTGACCGGGTTCACACTCATCGCTCGTCACCTTTCGTCCGCTGCGGACACGCACTGTTAAGCCGTGCTTTGCCCCAGCATGTCACAAAGGAACGGCCGGCCTGCGAAGAAGCCGGCCCGGCGGCGGGGCCGGCCCGCCGATTACGGGTACGGCCACCACAAGACCACCCCGATGGCGGAAGGAGCCACGCATGCCGGCGATCACGACGAGTGACGGCACCGAGATCTTCTACAAGGACTGGGGGAGCGGGCAGCCGGTCGTGTTCAGTCACGGCTGGCCGTTGTCGGCCGACGACTGGGACACCCAGATGATGTTCTTCCTGTTGCACGGCTACCGGGTGGTAGCCCACGACCGGCGCGGCCACGGGCGGTCCACCCAGACCGACGGCGGCCACGACATGGACCACTACGCCGACGACCTGGCGGCCGTGGTGGAGCACCTGGACCTGCACGACGCGGTCCACGTGGGCCACTCGACCGGGGGCGGGGAGGTGGTGCGCTACCTGGCGAGGCACGGGGAGAGCCGGGTCGCCAAGGCCGTCCTGATCAGTTCGGTGCCGCCGCTGATGGTCAAGACGGACGCCAACCCGGGCGGGCTGCCGAAGGAGGTCTTCGACGGGTTCCAGAACCAGGTCGCGACCGGGCGGTCGGAGTTCTACCGGGACCTGGCCTCGGGGCCGTTCTACGGGTTCAACCGGCCGGGGCAGGAGCCGGTGGAGGCGATCGTGGAGAACTGGTGGCGGCAGGGGATGATGGGCGGGGCCAAAGCGCATTACGACGGGATCGTGGCGTTCTCGCAGACCGACTTCACCGAGGACCTCAAGGGGATCTCGGTGCCGGTGCTGGTGATGCACGGCGACGACGACCAGATCGTGCCGTACGCGGACTCGGGGCCGTTGTCGGCCAAGCTGGTGCGGAACGGGACGCTGAAGACCTACAGCGGCTTCCCCCACGGGATGCCGACGACCGAGGCCGCGACCATCAACAAGGACCTGCTCGCGTTCATCGCGGCGTAACCGGCGACTCCTGGCGCTGGCGCAGAGCGGGCATTCGGCCATCGTTCAGGAATCGCGCCTATGGTCTCGTCATGGACGAGTTCAGGGCGCGGCGCGTGGTCGACGCCCTCCGCGACCGGGGCGTCAACGCCCACCTGTTCCGCGCGACGACCGAGTTCGGCGTGCGGGTGACGCTGCCCGGCGGGCGCGAGGCCGAATGGGACAACGACGGCACGGCCGGCCTCGAGGCCCAGGTCATGCAGGACGGCGACCTGGTCGGCTTCGTGCCCGAGATCGAGGGATCGGAGGACTTCGACGAGGCCCAGGTGGTCGACGCGATCGCGCGGACCGACTACGACCAGCCGGTCGCCCGCCAGCGGGCGCAGGCCCCGCCGCCCGGTCCCGCGCTGACCCGCGAGGGCGGAGTGTTCCGCCGCTTCCTCGACGGTTTCCGCTACCGCTAACGGGTCGCTGACCTTGTCAGCCGCGCTGGCAAGGTCAGCCCCGGTTGTCGGCCGCACCCGCCACGATCGAGACCGCTTCCGCCGCCACGTCGGTGATGATGGCGGCGACCCGCGGGTCGGCCGCGTACTTGCGGATCAGGGTGGCGGAGTTGACCGTCCAGAGCAGGCACGGCAGCCCGGCCGCGGCGGCCCGGCGCAGCACCCCGAGGGGGGCCAGCCGGAAGTTCGGCGCCAGGTAGTCGGCCCGCACCCGCTGGGCGACGGTGACCGGGTACAGCTCGCGCACCCGCGCGGGCAGGTCCGTCCAGGCCCCGCCGTCGCCGATGAGCAGCCCGGTCCGCACCGCGGGGAAGGTGTCCTTGGCCTGGGCCACCACGTCCGGCAGGAACGAGGTGACGATCATCTCGGCCGGGTCGGCCGCGTCCCGCAGCAGCTTCATCACCTCGCTGACGTAGCCGTCCTCCTTCAGTTCGACGTCGAGCTTGACGCGGCCCGCGCAGGCGGCGATGACCTCGGTCAGCAGCGGCGGGCGGACGCCCGCGGCGGCCTCGATCTCGTCGCGGCACAGGCCGCTCACCGGCTGGCCGCCGGCCAGCCCGTCGTGGAAGACGATCAGCTCGCCATCGCGGGTCCGGCGGACGTCGAATTCCACCATGTCGGCCCCGACGTCGATCGCGTGGGCGAAGGCCGCGATCGTGTTCTGCGGCGCACCGGCCGCGTAACCGCGGTGTGCCGCGACCATGGGTCGGCTCATGCTGGCAGTATGCCCGGCCCAGGTAAGGCCAGGGCGAAGCGGGGGCGAACGGCCGGCCACGGGGCCCGCCTGACGCGGACCTAGGTTGGCGGGGAAATCACCCAGTCCAGCCGCGAGTTCTCGCCGTCCTCGCTGCCGGCGCAGCGGCTGGGCTGGCAGACTTCGGCCCGCACGGCCACATCCTCGTACCGGGTCACCGTGAACGGCACGCTGAGCGTTTCGTCCACGTCACCGGTGGCGTTCGGGTTGAGCGTGCCGTTCAGCAAGATGTCACACAGTACCGGCCAGCCCTGCTGGTGGTCCGAGCCCTCAATCGCGAAGTAGAGGCAGGGGTCGGTGGCGCAGTGGCTGAGGTCGCCCTGGGCCAGCAGGGACCGGTTGCTCGTCAGGACGCTGGGCAGCTGGCCGGGCACTACGTAGCGGGTGCACATCTCATCCAGGTGGGTCCCCGCCGGAACGCCGTAGACCACGTAATACACCCAGGAACTCTGCTCCAGCCTGGTCGCGGCCACCTGAACCGAGACCGTTGCGGTAGAACCGCTCATCGTCAGCGTCGAGCCGACCTGCGAGGAGAAGGAAAGCTGGCTTCTGCTCTCCAGCCGCATGCCGCCGTATGCGCTGATCGCTATCAGCATCACGCTGGTGAGGATCAGCACGACCGTGAGCGGTACGCGCTGGGCCAGCTGCCAGTGGTGCCGCCGGTAGGAGGCCCGGACCTGCTCCTGGGCCCGGGCCGCCCGGGCCCGGGCGGCGGCGCCCGCGGCGACGGCCCGGGCCGTCCGGCCCTGCGCCGCTGCGAGCGTGGCCTCGGCCACGGCGGTCTGCTCGGCGGCTCGCTTCTTCTGCCGCGGCCCGGCCGCAGTCTCCTCGGCCTGGGCGGCACTGGCGGCGGCCCGGGCGGCGGCCTCCACCGCCCGGGCCACCGTCTCCTCGGCCCAGGCCTCGCTCTCGTCGGCCCGGGCCGCCCGCGCCCTGGCCCGGGCCCGCCTCCGCTGCACCCGGGCGGCCCGCATCCCCTTCCCCAGGGCGAGGTACAGGCAGGCGAGCAGCCCGAGCCCGGCCAGCACGCAGCCCGCGATGAGACCGGCCAGCATCAGGCCAGGGGCGGCCATCCGGTTGACCGGGGTAAAGCGAACGACGATGGCGCCGGTGCCGAGGAGCAAAAGCAGGGCAATGGACGCGCCGAGCACATTGCGCCGCAACGGGCCGCCCAGTGCGGCGGTCACCGCCCCCAGGCAAAGGCCGGCATACCCAAGGATGAGACCGGACAAGGGACGTCCGGAGCCAACCGGGATGAGATAGTCGGTGAACGCGCCCAGGCCCAGGATCAGCAGGAAAATCCCCCCGGTGAACAGTGGCGTCACCCGGCCCGGGCCGGTATAGGCCACCGTCAGCACGGCGGCGAGCACGCCCAGCAGGAGCACCAGGGCGACCACTGACGCCTGCCCGGGATCGTTGCGCAGCACGGTGGTGACCTCGTCCGACCGCAACCCGAGGAAGCTGAGGATCGCGCCGAAGCCGGCCAGCAGAAAGCCGAGGAGGTTCTGCACGTCCCCCAGCGGATTCTTCGCCCTGCTGCCGCCTTGGGCTGTATCCGGGCGCGCGGCGCCGTCACCATCGTCCGGCATGTGATTTCTCCCTGCCGTCAACCGTGGGTGCTGGGCCGGCCTCACCAGTGGCGCCAGTCAAGACCATCGGGCCGCCCTGGGCAAGCGCGCTTTTAGCACTGGCGCAATAAGGCGTATTGCGTCGGATTGCAGCGGTGCCGTCGGCCGCAGCAGTGAACTGGGCGTGCTCCGGGCCGGCGCCGCCGCGCGTGAACAGGTAACTACCGGTCCTCTGCTATTGCGAGTCTTTTGCAATAATCCGTAGACTGGGGCACTGACCTGCTCCCCCCTACGGAAGGCGACTGCTGATGGCGAGCGTGCGCGCGCGGCTGGCACGGGTGCGGGGAGGGCTGACGCGCCGCGAGTGGACGCGCGCGGGAGCCATGGTGGCCTTCGTGGTCGGCCTCAACGTGGCCGGCTGGCTGATGCTCGCGGCGGCCGTCGGCGGCCACTACCGCATCACCAACACCGAGATCTTCGGCTTCGGCACCGGCGCCCTGGCCTACACGCTGGGCATGCGGCACGCGTTCGACGCCGACCACATCGCCGCGATCGACAACACCACCCGCAAGCTGGTCGGCGAGGGCAAGCGGCCGCTGTCGGTCGGGTTCTTCTTCTCGCTCGGCCACTCCACCGTGGTGTTCGTCCTCGCGGTGCTGCTCAACTTCGGCCTCCGGGCGCTGGACCAGCAGGTCAAGAGCGGCAACTCGGGGCTGCACAACGTCACCAGCATCATCGGCACCGGCGTGTCCGGGACCTTCCTCTACCTCATCGCGCTGCTCAACGTCGTCGTCCTGGTCGGCATCCTCAAGGTGTTCCGGCAGATGCGCACCGGCCGCTACGACGAGGAGCAGCTGGAGGAGATGCTGGACAAGCGCGGGCTGATGAACCGGTTCCTCGGCCCCATCGCCCGCCGGGCTGACGCCCCGTGGAAGATGTACCCGGTCGGGATCTTGTTCGGGCTCGGCTTCGACACCGCCACCGAGGTCGCGCTGCTGGTGCTGGCGGGCTCGGCGGTGGTGTCGGGACTGCCGTTCTACGCCATCTTGTCCCTGCCGATCCTGTTCGCCGCGGGCATGTGCCTGTTCGACACCGTCGACGGCTGCTTCATGAACTTCGCCTACGACTGGGCGTTCGCCAACCCGGTGCGCAAGGTCTACTACAACCTCACCATCACCGGGCTGTCGGTGTTCGTCGCCGTCTTCATCGGCACGATCGAGATCCTCGGCCTCATCGGCCAGGAGTACGGCCTGTCCGGGGGCTTCTGGACCTTCATGGGCGGCTTCGACATCAACAAGGCCGGCTTCGTGATCGTCGGGATCTTCATCGTGACGTGGGTCGTCGCCCTCACGATCTGGCACTTCGGCAAGCTCGAGCAGCGCTGGGGCGCTTCCGCGGTCACCGAGGGAACGGCCGACTTAGCCGCAGGCTCCCGGCGCCCGGCCGCTTCGGTCATCGTGCGGCCGCGGGCACCAGGCCCCCGTTCGGATACACAATCTTTTATTCATCCCGAACGGAAACGTGCGGTGCCCGCCACGCCCGGTCACTGCCCCAGCCCGCCCGGCCTGAGCCGCTGGCCTGCATCGATGCAGGCCAGAAGGCGCAGGCCGGCGGGGCCGCGGCGGTGCCTGCGCGCCCGCAGGACAGCGGTCGGTAACCGGCCTTTTGTCGGGTTCCTACAACGGGGTGGCTAACCTCTGAGTCATCTCCGCATTGGTAGGGTCGCTGGGGATCGAGCAGGATAGATGCCGGTCAGGGCTCGGTCCCGGCTCCGGGCACCATCGCCGGAGCGACGGGCCGCCGGAGTGCGGGTACGTGGGAGGACTCAGCCGGTGTTCAGTCGTGTCGCCATCGTCAACCGCGGGGAGGCCGCGATGCGGCTGATCCACGCCGTCCGGGACCTGTCCGCCGAGACGGGCACGCCGGTCGAGACGGTCGCCCTCTACACCGACGCGGACCGCACCGCCACGTTCGTCCGTGAGGCCGACCTGGCCTACCCGCTCGGCCCCGCCGCGGCCCGCCCCTACCTCGACCACGCCCTGCTTGAGCGCGCCCTGGTGGAGACCGGCGCCGACGCCGCCTGGGTCGGCTGGGGCTTCGTCGCCGAGGACCCGGCGTTCGCCGAGCTGTGCGAGAAGGTCGGCGTCACCTTCATCGGGCCGGACGCCGAGGCGATGCGCAAGCTCGGCGACAAGATCGGCGCCAAGCTGATCGCCGAGGAGGTCGGCGTCCCGGTCGCGCCGTGGAGCCGCGGCGCGGTCGCCACCCTGGACGAGGCCCTCGCCGCGGCCGGGACGCATCGGCTACCCGCTGATGCTGAAGGCGACCGCGGGCGGCGGCGGGCGCGGCATCCGGATCGTCGCCTCGCCCGCCGACCTGGCCGACGCGTTCGAGCGGACCAGCGCCGAAGCGCGCGCGCGTTCGGCAACGGCACTGTTTTCCTCGAGCGCCTGGTCACCGGCGCCAGGCACGTCGAGGTCCAGGTGATCGCGGACGGCCAGGGCACCGCCTGGGCGCTCGGCGTCCGCGACTGCTCGGTGCAGCGCCGCAACCAGAAGATCATCGAGGAGTCCGCCTCCCCGGTGCTCGCGCCGGACCAGGTCGCCGAGCTCAAGGCATCGGCCGAGCGGCTGGCCCACGCGGTCGGCTACCGCGGCGCCGCCACCGTCGAATTCCTCTACCACCCGGGGGACCGCCAGTTCGCGTTCCTCGAGGTCAACACCCGGCTCCAGGTCGAGCACCCGATCACCGAGCTGACCACCGGGACCGACCTGGTCCGGCTCCAGCTGCACGTCGCCGGCGGCGGGAAGCTGGACGGGGACAAGCCGTCCGAGTCCGGCCACGCGGTCGAGGCGCGGCTGAACGCCGAGGACCCGGACCGTGACTTCGCCCCCGCGCCCGGCCGCATCGCCCGGCTGGTGCTGCCGGCCGGCCCCGGCATCCGGGTCGACACCGGCGTCAGCGAGGGCGACACCATCCCGGCCGACTTCGACTCCATGATCGCCAAGATCATCGCCTACGGGCAGGACCGCGCCCAGGCGCTCGGCCGCCTGCGCCGGGCCATGGCCGAGACCACCGTCGTCATCGAGGGCGGCGCCACCAACAAGAGCTTCGTGCTTGACCTGCTCGACGCGCCCGAGGTGATCGACGCCACCGCCGACACCGGCTGGATCGACCGGGTCCGCGGCGAGGGCCGGCTGGCCGCCCACCGGCACTCGGGCGTCGCCCTCGCCGCCGCCGCCATCGAGGCCTACGCCGACGAGGAGGAGCTGAGCACCGCCCGCCTGCTGGCCACCGCCTACGGCGGCCGCCCGCAGGCCCAGCACGACCCCGGCCGCCCGCTCGACCTCAAGCTGCGCGGGGTCGGCTACCGGGTGCACGTGGCCCGGCTCGGAGCCCGGCGCTTCCGGGTCGGCATCGCCGCGGGCGACCAGCGCCGCGAGGCCGACGCCGAGATCGAGCGGTTCGACGCGCACAGCGGCCGGATCACCGTCAACGGCGAGCAGTTCCGCCTCACCACCGCCACCCACGGGCCGGTGCACCAGGTCGAGGTGGACGGCGTCGCCCACCGGGTCAGCCTCGACGAGGGCGGCGTGATCCGCTCGCCCGCGCCCGCGCTGGTCGTCGCCACCCCGCTCGGGGTCGGGGACGAGGCCGAGGCGAACGCGCCCATCCTGGTGCTGGAGAGCATGAAGATGGAGACGGTGCTGCGCGCGCCGTTCCGCGCCCGGGTCAAGGAAAGCCTGGTCTCGGTGGGCAGTCAGGTCGAGGCGGGCGCGCCCCTGCTGCGCCTGGAGCCGGTCGGCGAGGACGCCGCGGGCGAGGCGGCCGGCGGCGCGCCCGGCCCCGCCCAGGCGGGCCCGGGGCTTGACCTGCCCGCCGCCCCGGCCGCCTCGCCCGCGCTCACCCGGGCCGGGCGGGCCCTGGAGGACCTGCGCGGCCTGGTCCTCGGCTTCGACGGGACCGCGGCCGACCGCGACCGGCTGCTGGCGGCCTACCTGGACGCGCGGGCCGAGCTCGGCGGGCAGCTCCTGCCGGGCGAGCAGGAGCTGCTGACCGTGTTCGCCGACCTGTCCGAGCTGAGCCGCAACCGGCCGCCGGGCGACATGGGGACCGGCGAGGGCGGCGCTGCGCTGCCCGGGCCGGCCGGGCCGGACGGACTGGTGCACAGCCCGCGGGAGATCTTCCACAGCTACCTGCAGAGCCTCGACGTCGAGCGGGCGGGCGTGCCGGATGAGTTCCAGGCCCGGCTGACCCGGGTGCTCGGCTACTACGGGGTCGCCGGGCTCGACCGGACGGCCGAGCTCGAGGCGGCCGTGTTCCGCGTCTTCCTCGCCCAGCAGCGGATGGCGGGTGGCGCCGCCGTCATCTCCGAGCTGCTGCGCCAGTGGATGGCCAGCGCGCCGCCGGCCGAGCCGCTGCGCGAGCAGGCCGGGCTCGCCCTCGAGCACCTCATCGAGGCGACCCAGGTGCGCTTCCCGGCCACCAGCGACCTCGCCCGCGGCGTGGTGTTCCGCTGGTTCGCCCAGCCGCTGCTGCGCCGCAACCGCGCCCGGGTCTACGCCGCCGTCCGGGCCGACCTGCGCTACCTCGACGCGCAGCCCGAAGCACCCGACCGGGCCGACCGGATCCAGGCGATGGTGAGCGGCTCCGAGCCGCTGGTGCGGCTGCTCGGGCAGCGCATCAACCAGGCGGGCGGAGACCGGGGTGGCGCCCAGGCCCGGGCGGGCGGGCAGGCGGCCCTGCTCGAAGTGCTGATGCGCCGCTACTACGGCAACCACAAGCTGGCCGACGTCGCTGTCCGCGACGTCGCGGGCTGCCTGGTGGTGACCGCCGAGGACGCCGGACCCGACGGGGTGACCCAGCTCGCCAGCACCGCTGTCGCCCTCGAGGACCTGCCCGCCGCAGTCGCCGCGCTGGCCGGGCCGCCGTCGCGCCCGAGGCTGGTGGCCGACCTGTACGTCGCCTGGGAGGACCAGCCCGACGCGGACGGCATCGCTGACCGGCTGGCCGGGCTGCTCAACGCGCGCCCGCTGCCCGCGGGCACCGCCCGGATCCACGTGACCGTGGCGCCCCCGCGCGGGGCGGCCATGCAGCATCACTTCACCTTCCGGCCGGCCGGGGACGGGACGCTGGCCGAGGACCGGCTGATCCGCGGCCTGCACCCGCAGGTGGCCGAGCGGCTCCAGCTCGACCGGCTGCGCGAGTTCGACCTCACCCGGCTGCCGTCCGCCGACGAGGAGATCTACCTGTTCCGGGCGGTGGCCCGGGCCAACCGGGCCGACGAGCGGCTGGTGGCGATGGGCCAGGTGCGCGACCTGACCCCGCTGCGCGAGGCCGACGGCCGCCTGGTGGCGCTGCCCGAGCTGGAGAACGTCCTCGCGGGCTGCCTCGACGCGATCCGCACGGTGCAGGCGACCCGGCCGGAGCACAAGCGGTTCGAGGCCAACCGGATCATGATGTACGTCTGGCCCGCGACCGACTTCAGCGTCGAGGAGCTGACCCCGCTGGTGCACCGGATCCGGCCCACCGTGTCCGGTTCCGGGGTCGAGGAAGTGCAGTTCATCGCCCGCCGCCGGCTCGGCTCCCCCGGCACCCGCGAGGCCGGGCTGGCCGCGGACGGGCCGGGCGAGCTGGCCGAGCTGGCTGTACGGGTCAGCCTCAACGCCGGCCGGGCGGTGCGGCTTCAGGTCGGGCCGCCGCCGGCCGACCCGATCCCGCCGCTGGACGACTACCGGCAGAAGGTGCTGCGCGCGGCCCGCCGCGGCAGCGTCTACCCCTATGAGCTGACCGGACTGCTGGCCGGGCCGGACGGCACCTTCACCGAGTACGACCTCGGTCCCGACGGGGCCCTCGCCCCGGCCGGCCGGCCGCGGGGCAAGAACACCGCCGCCATCGTGGCCGGCCTGGTCGCCACCCCGACCGCCCGCCATCCGGAGGGAGTCACCCGGGTGGTGCTGCTCGGCGACCCGACCAAGTCCCTCGGGGCGCTGGCCGAGGCCGAGTGCAGCCGGGTCATCGCCGCGCTCGACCTGGCCGAGCGGCTCGGCGTGCCGGTCGAGTGGTTCGCGCTCTCGTCCGGCGCCCGGATCGCGATGAACTCCGGCACCGAGAACCTGGACTGGGTGGCGGCCGCGCTGGCCCGGATCGTGCGCTTCACCCAGGCCGGCGGCGAGATCAACATCGTCGTCGCCGGGATCAACGTCGGCGGCCAGCCGTACTGGAACGCCGAGGCGACGATGCTCATGCACACCAGGGGCATCCTGGTGATGACGCCCGACTCGGCCATGGTGCTGACCGGCAAGCAGTCGCTCGACTTCTCCGGCGGGGTGTCGGCCGAGGACAACTTCGGCATCGGCGGCTACGACCGGGTGATGGGGCCCAACGGCCAGGCCCAGTACTGGGCGCCGAACCTGCCGGCCGCCTGCGACGTGCTGATGGCGCACTACGACCACACCTACCGGGCGCCGGGCGAGCTCGCGCCGCGCAAGGCCGGCACCGCCGACCCGGCCGACCGCGACGTCTCCCCCTACCCGCACGCGATGGCGGGCAGCGACTTCACCACCGTCGGCCAGATCTTCTCGGCCGAGCACAACCCTGACCGCAAGAAGCCGTTCGACATCCGCACCGTCATGCGGGCGCTGTCCGACCAGGACCACCCGGTGCTGGAGCGGTGGGCCGGGATGGCCGACGCGGAGACCTCGGTCGTGCAGGACGTGCACCTCGGCGGCCGCCCGGTCTGCCTGATTGGCATCGAGTCGCGGTCGGTCCCGCGGCACGGCTTCCCGCCGACCGACGGCCCCGACACCTACAACGCGGGCACGCTGTTCCCGCTGTCGTCGAAGAAGACCGCCCGGGCGATCAACGCCGCCTCCGGCAACCGGCCGCTGGTGGTGCTGGCCAACCTGTCCGGCTTCGACGGCTCGCCCGAGTCGATGCGCAAGCTGCAGCTGGAGTACGGGGCCGAGATCGGGCGGGCCATCGTCAACTTCGACGGGCCGATCGTGTTCTGCGTCATCTCCCGCTACCACGGCGGCGCCTTCGTGGTGTTCTCCAAGGCGCTGAACCCGAACATGACCGTGCTCGCGCTCGAGGGCTCGTTCGCCTCCGTGCTCGGCGGCGCCCCGGCGGCGGCGGTGGTGTTCTCGGCCGAGGTGGGCAACCGCACCGCGGCCGACCCCCGGGTCACCAGCCTGCAGGCGCGGCTGGCCGGGGCCAGCGGCCCGGAGCCGGGCAGCCCCGGGCGGTCCGCCCTCAGCGCCCGGCTGGCCGAGGTCACCGCGGCCGTCCGGGCGGAGAAGCTGGGCGAGGTCGCCGCCGAGTTCGACCGCATCCACTCGATCCAGCGCGCGGTCGACGTCGGCTCGGTCGACGCCATCATCAGCGCCGCCCGGCTGCGCCCGGAGATCATCGCCGCGGTCGAACGGGGGCTCCCAGCGGGCTAGCTGAGGGTGGCGGGCTAACCTCGGTCCACGGCCGGGCTGACTTCTCCGCAACCTCGATGAGCCGTTCCAGCCGTTCCAGCCGCGGCAGCGCGACCGCGGTGAGGAATCTCTTCGCAGACGCCGAGCGTTTCCCCGACCATGACCGGGCAGACCACCGCGCCTCCGACTGAAGTCGTGCCCAGCGAAGAACAAAGCGCCTGCGTGCTGGCCCGGCTCAGCCCGATCCAGGCACTGCAGATCATCGGCGTGCTCGCGCTGATCGTCATCATCACCGGCGGCATCGGCCTCTCGATCGGCAGCGTCCTGGTCTTCAGCGGCGTCGTCGCGGACAAGGCGATGGCGGGCGTCGGTGGGGCGCAGGGCTGGACCTCGGCCTGGCCGCGACCACCGACGAGGACCGCGCCGAGCTCAGCCGCCGGTTCGGCCTCGACGACCGCTGGCCCGTGCTGCCACTGGAAGACGCCGGCGTGCAGATCGTTCCTGACGTGGAGCCGTACGAGCTGATGAAGCTGCGGCTGCTCAACGCCAGCCACCAGGCCCTGTGCTACCCGGGCCACCTGGTGGGCTACCGCTTCGTGCACGAGGTCACCACCGACCCGCTGTTCGCGAGGTTCCTGCTCGACTACATGACCACCGAAGCGATCCCGACGCTGCGCCCCGTCCCCGGAGTGGACCTGCCCGGGTACGCGCACCAGCTCATCGAGCGGTTCTCCAACCCGGAAGTGCGCGACACGGTGGCCCGGCTGTGCGCCAACGCGTCCGACTGCATCCCCAAGTTCCTGCTGCCGGTCATCAGGTACCAGCTCGCGGCCGGCCAGCCGGTCACCCGGTCGGCGGCCGTCGTCGCCAGCTGGGCCCGCTACGCCGAGGGCACCGACGAGAACGGCGCCGAACATGAACTTGACGACGTCCTCGCGCCGCGGTTGCACGCCGCGGCCCGCCGGCAGCGCCGGCACCCGACCGCGTTTCTCGACGACAACCGGGCCGTCTTCGGCGAACTGGCCGACGACCCCCGGTTCACCGCGGTCTACCGTTCGATCCTGACCTCCCTGTTCGACCGGGGAGTACGGAACACCTTCGCCGACCTTGACCAGTACGCGGACCCTGACTGGCAGCGGAAGACCCCATGACCAGCATGCGGCGAGTCGTCATCTACCCCGGCCAGATCGCGGTCGAGCTGGCCAGGCATCCCGTGCCCGGCCCAGACGAGGCCCTGGTCCGCACGCTGGTCGCGCACCGGCGGCCACTGCCATCACCGAGATACGGTCCCCGGCCACGCCATGCCCTGAGGGCCGATCTCGCCCGTCTCAGTCGTCGCGTGCGACCCACCGGCTGCTTGTTTTGGCCGTCCAAAAAGAGATAGAGGAAACTTTTTCGACTACAATGCAGAAAAGTTTCCACCATGAGAACGTTTTCGGTTTGTGGCCAGGTCCCGCTGGCGTGGGTCCTAGCCTTGAACACCGCACGGGCTGTCCTGGTTCTAAAGCCGGAAGCCGCTCCGGTCCCGGTCGCGGCTCCTGGTCCTCGTGGAGCCGGTCGATGCACACGGCGATGGCCATCATCACCGCGTCGTCCCCGCCCGGGGCCACATCGACGCCGTAGGTGTCGCGGATACGGAACCACTGCCGGGAGATCTGGGCCATGACGATGCCGTCCCCGGTGACGACCTGCCAGTCCTTGTCCGCGAAGTTGCCCACGGCATCGAGGCTCGACCCATCGGCCAGCTCGATCTCGTAGCGGTGCCGGAACGGCGAGAACAGCGCCGGCCTGACGGTGGCGAGCACCCCGGCCTCGTCCTCGATGTTCATCGTGTCGCGCACCGCCAACACCTTCTTGCGGATGACCGCGCGCAGCATGCCCGACGGGTCGCGCAGCTCGAACGTCTCGCGCAGGCTGAGCGCCTTGCCGTCGACGTAGAAGGCCTGGTTCCCGTTCTCGTCCTCGATCCAGAAGTCGTTCGTGAGGGAGAAGATCCGTTCTTGGATGAGGTATCTCATGGTCTACGGCTTCCCGCCCGGACGCGGTCATGCCGTTCGCGGCCGGTGCGTCCTGCCTCCCGGTCGGGCATAGGATCCGTCTGCATGGAACAGCGCGTTCTCGGCCAGACCGGCCGACCGGTCTCCGTGATCGGCCTGGGCACCTGGCAGCTCGGCGCCGACTGGGGCTCGGTGAGCGAGGCGGACGCCCCGGCCGTGCTGCGGGCCGCCGCGGAGTCCGGCGTCACCTTCTTCGACACCGCCGACGTCTACGGCGACGGGCGCAGCGAGCAGGTCATCGGCCGGTTCCTGGCCGAGGACGCCGGCCGCGACATCATGGTCGCGACCAAGATGGGCCGCCGGGTCGACCAGCAGCCGGAGAACTACACGC
The DNA here is from genome assembly GCA_963795335.1 of uncultured Actinomycetota bacterium. Lineage (GTDB taxonomy): Bacteria > Actinomycetota > Actinomycetes > Streptosporangiales > Streptosporangiaceae > Trebonia. The sequence goes on along the minus strand of CAWCHI010000013.1, from coordinate 10,852 downwards.
TGGCGAACTTCCGCGCCTGGACCGACCGCTCGCGGGCCAACCTGGGCGTCGACCGCCTCGACCTGGTCCAGCTGCACTGCCCGCCGACGCCGGTGTTCTCCTACGACGCGGTCTTCGACGCGCTCGACACGCTGGTCGCCGAGGAGCGGATCGCCACCTACGGGGTCAGCGTCGAGACTTCCGACCAGGCCCTCGCCGCGATCGCCCGGCCCGGCGTCGCCACCGTGCAGATCATCCTCAACGCGTTCCGCCGCAAGCCGCTGGAGCGGTGCTGCCCGCGGCGGCGGCGGCCGGGACCGGCATCATCGCCCGGGTCCCGCTGGCGTCCGGGCTGCTGTCCGGCCGCTACACGCTGGACACCACGTTCGCCGCCGACGACCACCGCACCTTCAACCGGCACGGCGAGGCGTTCGACGTCGGCGAGACCTTCTCCGGGGTCGACTACGCGACCGGCGTCCGGGCGGCGGCGCAGTTCGCCGCCATCGTGGCCGAGCCCGGCGCTTACGCCGAGGAGGCGGGCTGGCCGACGGCGACCCGCCGTCCACCGCCCAGGCCGCGCTCCGCTGGGTCATCCAGCAGCCCGGGGTCACCACGGTCATCCCGGGCGCGCGCAGCCCCGAGCAGGCCCGGCAGAACGCCGCCGCCGCCGCGCTCCCGCCGCTCACCGCGACGCGCTCAGCCAGATCGAGGAGCTGTACGACAAGGACCTGCGGGCGCAGGTCCACTCCCGCTGGTAACCGGTCAGACCGGCTACCAGACGGCCTGGTGCCGGCCCAGCGGCCCCGCCTCGATCCGCAGCCCGGCGTCACCCCGGCGATCTCACCCGGTAGCGACCCGCCGGGCCGGGCCCCACGCCGTCCGGGTGCCGGCAGCGCGATGTCCTCGCGGCGGGGCATGGCGGCGCCGGGCCGGCGGCCGCCGGGGGAGAGACCACAGCAGGTTCGCCGTGCCGACCAGCGACGCCCGGACCCGGCGCACCGCCCGTGCGTCAGCCGGACGGTCAGCGCCCGGCCGACTGCAGCCGCCAGCAGGTAGCCGGTGGCGTGGTCCAGCGCCTGCACCGGCAGCGGGGCCGGACCGTCCGCGCCCGCCGCGGCTTCCGCCCCGGCCGCCGCGATCCCGCAGCTCATCTGGACCAGGCTGTCGAACCCGCGGCGGTCGCGCCACGGTCCGTGCCAGCCGTAGGCGTTGAGCGAGACGAGAATCAGTCCCGGGTTCAGCGCCGCCAGCGCCGCGTCGTCGTAGCCGAGCCGGTCAGAGCGTCCGCCCGCAGACCGCTGACCATAACGTCGGCCCCGGCGACGAGCCTTTCGAAGGCGGCCCGGCCCGGCGCGCGTCAGGTCGAGCCGGCGGTCCGCTTGCCCGCGGTGGTCTCCGGCAGCAGCGCGGGCACCTCGGCGAACCCGGGCGGGTCGAGCCGCAGGACGTCGGCGCCGTAGGCGGCGAGGAACCTGGTCCCCATCGGCCCGGCGATGACCCGGGTCAGGTCGAGGACCCGCACCCCCGCGTACGGCTGGGAGCGGGCCGGCGCCCGCCCGCCGCGGCGGTTACGGCCGCCCCGTCCAGCGCGGACGCTCGGTGACCGCCACCGGGAAGCGCCGGCGGCGGCGGCCCCGGGCGGCGACGCCAGCCAGTCCTCCCGGTCGTGCATCGCCGCCGCGCAGCCGCCCGCCGCGACCACCGCGCCTCCAGGTCGGCCGCCTTCCACTGGGCCGGCGGCCTGCACCGCGTCCCGGTCATGCGCGCCGAGCAGTTCCACACCCCGCGCGGTGATAGGCGTAGTTGGTGTGCAGCCGGATCCAGCCGTCGCTGGTCCGGTAGTCCCCCGCGACCGGGTCCCACGCGGCCGGCACCGTCCAGCCCTGCGGGGTGAACAGTGCCTCGGCCGCGAACGCGGCGCAGGCGGCGCGGCTGTCCACCTTTACCGCCGCTACCGGGGCGGCGTTGCGGGCCGCGTGGTACTCGGCCGCGGCGATCGCCGCCGCCGCCACCGACGCGGTGGCCAGCCCGGTCACGTCGAACGCGGACGGGAGCACGCTGCGCGGGCCGGCCGTGGTCAGCCCGGCCAGCGCCGCCGGGGCCGCCCCGGTCAGCTCCACACGCCGGCGGCGATGTCGGCGAGGGTGGCTGCGGGCTGTGTCATGCCATTGATTGTGGGCGCGAGGACCTGTAATCAACGTTGATTATCGTCAACCCATGGGTCAGCTCATCGACGCCCGGACCGCCGCCGCCCGGCTCGGCGTCGACGTCCGCACGCTCTACGCCTACGTCAGCCGCGGGGCCCTGCGCCGCGTTCCCGGACCCGACGGCCGCTCCAGCCGCTACGACGCCGACGAGCTCGACCTGCTCGCCCGCCGGTCACGGCCCCGCACCCTGCCCCGGCCCGCCGCCAGCATCGACCTGGTGATCGCGACCCAGGTCAGCACGGTGACCGACGGGCTGGTCCGGTACCGCGGCACCAACGTCCTCGACCTCGTGGCCGCGGACGAGTCATTCGAGGCGGTCGCCGACCGCCTGTGGGCCCCCTCGGGAGCACGGGCCGGGACCTGGGCGGCCGCCCGGACGCCACCGCGGTGCGCATCGCGCGCGCCCTGGACGCCGACGTGCCCGTCGTCCAGCGGTTCGCGGCCGTCGTCGCCAGCATGGCGGTCCCGGCGCCGGGCGCCGCCGGTCAGCCGCTGCGCCGCACCCGTCCGGCTCGAGTGGGCCGGCTGGACTGGCCGGCCTGGGGCCGGGCACTCGTCGCCGCCCTGGTGGAGGCGTCCGGGCCGGCCCGGGGCACTGGCCGCGCGGACAGGCGGCCCGGTGAGCGGGGCCCGGACCCGGACCGGCCGGTGGCCCAGCGGCTGTGGCAGTGCTGGTCACCGCTGCGGCCCACCCCGGCCCGGACCCGGGCGGTCAATACCGCGCTGGTGCTGCTGGCCGAGCACGAGCTGGCCCTGTCGACCCTGGCCGTCCGGGTCGCGGCGTCCGCCCGGGCCGCGCCGGCCGGCTGCCTGCTGGCCGGGCTGGGCGTGCTCAGCGGCCCTTGCACGGCGACGCCTGCCGCCTGGCCGGGGAACGCCTGTTCGGCCGCGCGCGGGCGGACAAGGAGCTCGGGATCGGGTTCGGTCATTCTGTCCACCGGCGGGCCGACCCGCGATGCGCCGTTGCTGGACGCGGTCTACGCGGTCGCCACCCCGGCCGACCGTGACCTCATCGAACGAGCCCGGCGGGACGGGCCCGCCCCGCCGAACGTCGACTTCGCCCTGGCTGCGCTCTGTCACGTCGCCCGGATGCCCCCGCAGGCGGCGACCGGGCTATTCGCCGTCGCCCGGACCGCTGGCTGGATCGCCCACGCGGCCGAGGAGTACTTGGAGCCGCCGCTCCGCTTCCGCGGCCGCGCGCTCGTCCCGGTCAGCCGCGGTGGACCCGGGGTCCCCGCCACCCGGCCGCGGACCGGCCAGTTAGCGCCCGAGCGCCCGGGCCAGCGCGTCCTCGGCCCCAGCCGCGAGCCAGGCGACGACGTCGGCCGCCGAGGGCAGGTCGGTGATCAGGTCCACCGCCTGGCTCGCCCACACCGGCTCCCGCGGGAACGCCCCCGCCGCCACCCCGTCTTCGTAGTCGCTCCTGGCCCCGGGGCTGGCGGCCAGTTCGTCCTCGCGGTCACGCCACCGCTCGAGGAACGGGTGGGCGAGGGTCCGCCCGGTGTACTCCGCGGCCAGCGCGAGCCGCGGGCGATGTCGAGGACGGAGCTGCGCTCGGTCTGCTCGCCGCCGGCCTTGATGACTGCCTTCTTCGCGGCCGGGTCGGTCAGCGACTCGGCCGTGGCCAGGAACCGGGTACCGACCACGGCCCCGGCCGCGCCCAGGGACAACGCGGCCGCCACCCCGCGCCCGTCCGCGATCCCGCCCGCCGCCAGGACCGGCACCGGAGCCGCCAGGTCGGCCACCACCGGGACGAACGGCAGCGTCGACCACCCGCGCCGGGCGCCGTGGCCGCCCGCCTCGGTCCCCTGGGCGACGATCACGTCGGCCCCCAGGTCGCGCGCCAGCCGCGCCTCTTCGAGGTCAGTGACCTGGATGATGAGGAGCGCGCCGGCGTCGCGGACGGGCGGGGCGAGCAGCCGGGGATCGCCGAACGACAGCATGACCGCGGCGGGCTGGTACTGGAGGGCATGCTCGACCGTGTCCCGGCCGACCGCCCAGCTCTGGAAACCGACGCCCCACGGGCCGGCGGCGCGTCCGGCCAGGAGCGGCAGTTCGCGGTCGAGCCACGCCCGGTCGCCGCCCCCGGCGCCGAGCAGCCCGAGCCCGCCCGCGTTGCTGACCGCCGCCGCCAGCTCCCCGCCGGCGACCCGCCCATCGGGGCCAGGGCGACCGGGTGCCGCAGCCCGAGCAGCCGGGTGAACGGCGTCTGCAATGTCATGGCCGCCTCGCCTCCTGAGCCCGCGGTCACAGCCAGGGCAGCGCCGCCCTTCCCGCACGGGTTTGCCCTAGCTTGCCAGCCAGCGGTGTGCAGTGGAACGGCAGGAGCCGACGGCAGCCGCGTCGGAGCCTTCGTGCTGCCCCGGACCGGCCCACGGCCGGAGCGCGAGGGTGGGGAGAGACAGACAGGGAGGGGTGGAGTAGGTAACCGGCTGCGGGCACAATCTCCCTGTGCATCTTTCCGTCGTCAGCGAGTTCGGCCTCGACCCTGACGTCCTGCATCTCAACCACGGCGCGTTCGGCGTCGCGCCGGTCGCCGTGCGGCAGGCCGCCGCCGCGTGGCGCGAGCGCGCCGAGCGCAACCCGCACCGGTTCAACCGCGTCGAGGTCAGCGGGCTGATCGCGGCGGCCCGGGAGCGCGCGGCCGGCTTCCTCGGCATCGACCCGTCCCGCGCGGCGTGGGTACGCAACGTGTCAGAGGCGTTTCCGCCGTGCTCGGCTCGCTCGCGCTGCGCCCCGGCGACGAGCTGGTGATCAGCACGCACGGCTACGGCGCGGTCCGCAAGGCGCTCGGCCACCACGCCGCGCGGTCCGGGGCCCGGGTCGTCGAGGCGGTCTTTCCCCGTCGGCGCCGCGGACGACGTGATCGTGGCGGCGTACGCGGCCGCCTGCTCGCCGCGCACCCGGCTGGTCGTCGTCGACCGGATCACCTCGCCGACCGCCACCGTCATCCCGGTCGCGGCGGTGGCCGCCGCGGTCGCCGGCACCGGGGGCGCGTGGTGCTCATCGACGCCGCGCACGCGCCCGGCCAGCTGGACGACGACATCGCGGCGTTCGGCGCCGACCACTGGATCGGCAACCTGCACAAGTGGGCCTACACGCCGCGCGGCAGCGCCATCTTGTGGAGCCGCCCGGGCGCCGACGTGACGCCCGGCGGTGCTCAGCTGGCAGCTCGACGACGGGTACGCCGCCGCCTTCGACTACCCGGGCACCTGGGACTACGCCGGCTGGCTAGCGGCCGCGGACGGCCTGGCGTACTGGGAGGCGCTCGGCGGCTGGGACGCCGTGGCCCGGCTCGCCGCCCTGGTCGACCGACGGCCAGCAGCGGGTGGCCGAGGCCCTCGGCGTCACGCTCGACGGGCTCCCGGTCAAACCCGCGCCCGCCGATGCGGCTGGTGCCGCTGCCCGACGGCGTCCTCGACCGCTCCCGGCACGTCGACCCCTTCTACGAGGCGCTCTCGCGGCAGCGGGTCGAGGTCGCGCCGGTCAGCTTCGGCGGGGCCGGCTACCTGCGCATCGCGGCGGCGCCGTACAACACCCCGGACGACTACGACCGCCTGGCGGCTTGCGTCCGGTCGGTGCTCGGCCGCCGGTGACGGTCACCGGGCACGGGCCGGGAGCGGGCCTATGCGGGGACGGCGTGCTCCGCGGCGATCAGCCAGTCGCACATGTAGGCGAGGCTGTTGCTCGGGGACTGCCCGGCGACCGCGACCCGCATCTCGGGTGAGGTGAGGCCGCGGAGGATGCCGACCAGGCCGATCACCCGCAGCCGCAGGGCCGGGGTGGGGGCGCGGTGCGCCTCCGCGGCGAGGACAACGGTGAGCCGGTCCTCGTACTCCTGCCACATCCGCAGCAGCCGTGCGTGCAGGCCGGGGGAGTCACCGTAGCCGCGCTGGAAGCTCTCGATGCCCTCGGCCACCGGCTGCCCGCCCTCGTGCAGCACCGCGATCAGCGTGCCGGTCAGCGCCTGGACCGGGGTGACCGCGGGCGGCCGTCGCTCGATCGCGGCTACGCACAGGTCGAGGAGCGAGGTGTCGGTGAAGGCGAGGTCTTCTTTGGAGCGGAAGTAGACGAACACCGTCTTGACCGACACGTTGGCCGTGTCCGCGATCTCGGCCACGGTGACGTGCTCGAACCCGCGCTCCTCGAACAGCCGCGCGGCCGCATCAGGATCGCCTGCCTGGTCATCAGCCGCTTGCGCTCGCGCAGGGGCAGCGTCTTGAGCGTGGCCGTCAGATGTCTAGCGGGCCGGTCGCGTGCCTCCGCCATGGTGCGATCCTTACTGTAAATAGTAAGTGAGTGTAGTTCCCATGAAGTATTTTATGATGGACCTTCTACGTAGGTGCCTTACTTACGTTATTTACGTACCTCCGTTCGAGACCCTACTACGGAAAGCACCCGCATGACCGCCGTCCGCTCACGGGAAGGCGTCAGTTTTTTTTTTTTTTTTTTTTTTTTTTTTTTTTTTTTTTTTTTTTTTTTTTTTTTTTTTTTTTTTTTTTTTTTTTTTTTTTTTTTTTTTTTTTTTTTTTTTTTTTTAAAAAAAAAAAAAAACGCAGGTTGACGGCTTTGAGCGGTCATGTTCTACTCGGACAGTTACGGGCGGCAGTGGAGGAAGCCGGTGCGAATCCGGCGCGGTCCCGCCACTGTCACCGGGGAGCGGACCCCATCCATGCCCGGCCACGCGGCCGGAGGCTGAGCCACCGCCGCGCCGCGGCGGGAAGGCCGGGGCGAGCGCTGATCCGGGAGCCCGAAGATCCGGCCGCCTTCCCTTCAGCGCCGGGGCGCGGTCACCCCGGAGGAAGTGCGGTGCCGATGGTGAATTCCGTGCGCCTGTGAACGCGATCTTGGTGGCCGGGACCGCCTCGGACGCGGGCAAGAGCGTGATCACCGCCGGGCTCTGCCGCTGGCTGGTCCGGCAGGGGCTCAGGGTGGCGCCGTTCAAGGCCCAGAACATGTCGCTGAACTCGTTCGTCACCGCCGACGGCTGCGAGATCGGCCGGGCCCAGGCGATGCAGGCCGCGGCGGCCGGATCGAACCGACAGGCGCGATGAACCCGGTGCTGCTCAAGCCGGGTAGCGCCGCGGCCGCAGCCAGGTGATGCTGCTGGGCCAGCCCGTCGCGGAGGCCGACGCGCTGTCCTACGCCGACTCAAGCCGCCAGCTGCGGCAGGCCGTCCTCGACTGCCTGGCCGGGCTGCGGCACCGCTACGACGTGGTCGTCTGCGAGGGGGCCGGCAGCCCGGCCGAGATCAACCTGCGCGCCGCCGACCTGGCCAACATGGGCCTGGCCCGCGCCGCCCGGCTGCCGGTCATCGTCGTCGGCGACATCGACCGGGGCGGGGTGTTCGCCGCCATGTTCGGCACGCTGGCCCTGCTCGCGCCGACGATCAGGCGCTGGTCGCCGGGTTCGTGATCAACAAGTTCCGCGGCGACGCCCGGCTGCTGGCGCCCGGCCTCGACATGCTGGAGCGAGCTCACCGGCCGCCCGGTGCTCGGCGTGCTGCCGATGATCAGCGGCCTCTGGCTCGACGCCGAGGACTCCCTCGGCCTCGCCAACCGCACAGTTCAGACGGCCGCCGCGCCCACGGCACGGCCCCGGGGACGTGCTGCGGGTCGCGGTGGTCCGGCTGCCGCGGATCAGCAACTTCACCGACATCGACGCGCTGGCGGCCGAACCGTGGGTGGTCGTCAGCTACGCCACCGCCCGGCCGAGCTCGCCGACGCCGACCTGGTCATCCTGCCCGGCACCCGGGCCACCGTGGCCGACCTGGGCTGGCTGCGCGAGCAGCGGGCTGGCCGCCGCGATCACCGACCGGGCCGCGGCGGGCCGGCCGGTGCTCGGCATCTGCGGCGGCTACCAGATGCTGGCCGGCCAGATCGACGACGAGGTGGAGAGCCGGGCCGGCACCGTCGCCGGCCTCGGGCTGCTGCCGGCCGGCGTCGGCTTCAGCCGACCGAAGATGCTGGGCCGCCGCGGGCGAGGCGTTCGGCGAGCCGGTGACCGGCTACGAGATCCACCACGGGCGTGGTCGAGCCGTGAGGCGGCGGCGAGCCGTTTCCTGGCGGCTGCCCGCCGGCGCCGTCTGCGGCACCTCCTGGCACGGCCTGCTCGAGAACGACGGCTTCCGGCGGGCGTTCCTGGCCGCGGCGGCGCCGGCCGGGCGGCCGTTCATGTCCCGCGCCGGACATCGCTTCCCCGCCGCGCGAGGCCCGCTGGACGCGCTGGGCGACCTGATCGCGCGAGCACCTCGACACCGCCGCGCTGCGCGGCTGATCGAGCGCGGCGTGCCCGCCGGCTTCCGTTCGTCCCGCCGGGCGCGCCAGAAGCAGGCGGCAGTGTCGCCAGCCCGGGCGGCCGCAGTGCGGCCGGAGGGCGGGGCATGGTGACCGACGCGGACCTGACCGCGGGCGGGCTCGGCTACCACGGCGACGCCGATTGGCCCCCGGGCTGGTCGACCTGGCCGTCAACGTGCGGCGCGGCCCGAGCCGCCGGACTGGCTGCGCGCCGAGCTGGCCCGACGCCGACCTGCTCGCCTACCCCGACCCGCGCCGGCCCGGCGCCGCGGTCGCGGCCCGGCACGGGCGCCCGCCGACGAGGAGGTGCTGCTAGACGGCGGGGCGGCCGAGGCGTTCGTGCTGATCGCGCGGGCGCTGCGGCCCGCGCCGCGCGGTGGTCGTGCACCCGCAGTTCACCGAGCCCGAGGCGGCGCTGCGGGCGGCCGGGCACCCGGTCGGCGGCTGCTGCTGTGGCCGGCGACGGCTTCCGGCTGGACCCGGCGAGGTGCCCGAGGACGCCGACCTGGTGGTGGTGGGCAACCCGACCAACCCGACCTCGGTGCTGCACCCGGCGGCGCGCTGGCCGGCCTGGGCCGGCCCGGCCGGGTGCTGGTGGTCGACGAGGCGTTCATGGACGCCGTCCCGGGCGAACCGGAGTGCCTGGCCGGCGGCCCGGGACGTGCCCGGGCTGCTGGTCGTCCGCAGCCTGACCAAGACCTGGGGGCTGGCCGGGCCTGCGGATCGGCTACCTGCTGGGCGACGCCGGGCTGCTTGCGCGGCTGCGCCGGGCCAGCCGCTGTGGGCGGTGTCCACCCCGGCGCTGGCCGCCGCCCGGGCCTGCTCGCCCGCCCGGGGCGGTGGCCGAGGCCGAGCGCCATGGCCCGGCGTCGGCCAGCGGACGCGCGCACCTGGTCGGTGCTGAGACCGCGATTCCCGGGGTGGGGCTGGCCGGGGGACCACCGCGTGTCCGTTCGTCCTGATCCGGGTGCGCGGCGGTGAGCGGTCCGCGGCGGGCTGCGGCGCCGGGGCTTCGCGGTCCGGCGCGGCGACACCTTCCCGGCCTTGGCCCCGACTGGCTGCGGATCGCCGTCCGCGGTCGCGGCGACGTCGGACGCGTTCGCCGGTGCGCTGCGCACCGCCCCGGTCCTGGCCCGCATCCAACAAACTGAGCGAGGCAACGACATGACCGCCTTCAGCCGGCTCCCACTCCGGCGGACGGCCACGGCGCTTCCTTCAGCCCGACATCGACGCCTTCTACCGGCTCGCGCATGACCCGGCGCGATATCAGGAACGGCTTCCTGCCCGACCCGGTCGACGACGCCGTGCTTATCCGGGTGCTCGCCGCCGCCCACCAGGCGCCGGGCTGCGGTCTCAGCCAGCCGTGGGACTTCCTCATCCTGCGCGACCGGCGGCCCGGGAGCGCATGCAGCGGCTGGCGCAGGCGCAGCGGGACATCTTCGCCGCCACGCTGCCGCGGGGCCGGCCGGCGTCCTCGGCCCGGCTCAAGGTCGAGGCGATCATGGACTGCCCGCTCAATATCGTCGGTGACCTGCGACCCCACCCGGGGCGGGCGGCGCGTGCTCGGCCGCCACGCGCAGCCGCAGACCGCTGAGTACTCGGCCGTCTGCGCGGCGCAGAACCTCTGGCTGGCGGCGCGGGCGGAGGGGCTCGGCGTCGGCTGGGTGAGCTTCTTCGGCGAGCGCGAGCTCGCGGCGGAGCTGGAACTGCCCGCCCAGGTGCTTGTGGTCGCCTACCTCTGCGTCGGCCGGGTCGATGAGTTCCCGGCGGCCCCGGAACTGGTGCTGTCGGGCTGGGCCCCGCCAGCAGCCAGCTGGCCTGGGCGGTGCATCAGGGCCGCTGGGGCCCGTCGCGGGCTGCCCGGGGGGGAACCGGCGAGTCTGCTTGTCCGCACGGTCGCCGCGGTCCGCGCGGCGGCCATGAGTCGGCGCCGCCGGCGGCGCGGGACAGCCAGTCGCAGCTCACCAAGCCGCCGGGTTCACTGGGGTACCTGGAGGACCTGTCGGTCCAGCCGGCCGGGATCGCCGGGCGAATGCCCGGCGCCGCTGCCCGAGCCGGCGGCGGTCGCGGTGTTCGCCGGGGACCACGGCGTGCTACGCCCGGGGGTCACCCCCGTGGCCGCAGGAGGTCACCGCGCAGATGGTGGGGAACTTCCTGGCCTCCTCCGCGGTCGTAAACGTGATCGCGGCCCAGGTCGGGGCGGAGGTCTGCGTGGTTGACGTCGGCGTCGCCGCCGAGCTTCCCGCCGCCCCCGGGCTGCTCGCGCAAGGTGCGGCGCGGCACCGCCGACATGACGCCGGTCCGCGATGACGCTGGAGGAGGCACGTCAGGCGGTCGAGGCCGGCATCGAGACCGCCCGGGACCTGGTCA
>CAWCHI010000012.1:0-297937 GCA_963795335.1 uncultured Actinomycetota bacterium | reverse complement strand
CGGCGATCACCGCGTCGGCCGCGGCGAGCGCATCGGCGACCAGGTCGGCCGTGTCCTCTGTGCCGGCGGCCAACCGGACGAGCCCGAGCGGCACCCCGGACGCGGCGATCTGTTCCTCGCTGAGCATCCCGCGCCACATGGACGCCGGGTGCACGGCGAGCGATTCCACGCCACCGAGGCTGGCCGACCGGCGGAAGTAGCGCAGCCGGCCGAGGAACGCGTCGGCCGCCTCGACCCCGCCGGCGAATTCGATGCGAGTACTCCGCCGAATCCGCTCATCTGGCTGGCCGCCAGTGCGTGCTGCGGGTGGGTCGCCAGGCCGGGATAGTGCACCCGGGCCACGGCTGGATGGTCGCTCAGCGCCTCCGCGAGCGCCTGGCCGTTGGCGTTGTGCCGTGGCATGCGCAGCGGCAGGGTGCGCAGTCCGCGCAGCAGCAACCACGCGTCGAACGGGCCGAGCACGGCCCCGGTGAGCAGGGCGACGTCCCAGATCCGGTCCAGGATCCCCGCCGGCCCGGCCAGCACCCCGGCCGACACGTCGGAGTGGCCGTTGAGGTATTTGGTCGCGCTGTGCCAGACGAGATCGACGCCGAAGTCGGCCGGTCGCTGGTTCACCGGGGTGGCGAAGGTGTTGTCGGCCAGGGTCAGCACGCCGTGCGCGCGGGCCAGGTCGGCGACGGCGCGCAGATCGGTGATCTGCAGCAGCGGATTGCTCGGCGATTCCAGCAGGATCAGGCGGGTCCGCGGAGTCAGCGCCCTTTCGAACGCCTCCGGGTCGGTCTGGTCGACCTGGGTAGTCGACACGCCCAGCCGGGGCAGCAGATTCAGCAGCACTGACGCCGTGCCGCCGTAGGTGGACTTCTGCCCGATCACGTGGTCGCCGGCGCACACCAGGGCCAGCACGGCGGTGGTCAGCGCGGCCATCCCGGACGCGGTGACCATCGCCGCCTCGGTGTGCTCCAGTTCCGCGACCACTGCCGCGACCTGCGCGTGGTTCGGGTTGCCGTAGCGGGTGTAGAAATCGTGGCCCCGCGGCTCGACGGCGGCCTGCGCGAACTGCTCCGCGTCCTCGGCCCAGAACGTTGCCGTCTGGTAGATGGGCGGTGCGACGGCGCGGCTGGGATGGACGTCGCGGTCGGCGTGGATGGCGTCCGTGCTGATGCTGCCCGACATGGTTCCCCTTCCCGTGAACGATCTGGTGTGACACTCACCAGCCTGACCGACCGGCCCGCCTATGCGAACCGATCGCGGCAACTTTGGCAGCAAGTTGCCGCCAGTTCGAGGCACTGATTGTGGTAGACACGGCGATAGAGCAATAATCTGCCACGATGGATGATAGTCGACCGGTCAATACTGGCCGTGCTCGAAAAGCACGGCCGGATCAGCAACGCCGAACTCGCCGCCCGGGTTGGCCTGTCGCCGTCGCCCTGCCTCCGGCGGGTGCGCCGGCTGGAGAAGACCGGGGTGATCCGCGGCTACCAGGCGCTGATCGATCCCGCCGCAGTCGGCCGCAGCCTGCGGGTGTTCGCTGGTGTCAGGCTGGTGCGGCACGCCCGCGCCGACGTGGTCGCCTTCGAGCGTGCGGTCATCCGGCTGCCCGAAGTGGTGCACACCCACCACGTCACCGGCAACTACGACTACCTGCTCCAGGTCGAGGTCGCCGACCTGCCCGCCTACGAGGACTTCCACGCCAACCGGCTGGCCAGCCTACCCGGCGTGGCCATGGTGACCAGCTACGTCACCATGAAGACGCTCTCCGCCGACACCTGATCGACTGGATCGGCGGTTCTGCACGCATTGGCTTGCGAATGCCCGGCTGTTTCAGCGTGCCTGCGCGTTGAGGTTCGTCAGCGGTTGCCGTCCACGGGAGTGGTGTACCGGCCCCTCTCCGGTCGGTTCATGACCTTCAGCCAGCTGAGCATAGGGTTGGGCGGCATGGCGCTGCGGCTGGTTCAGATCGCGATGGATGCCCGGGATGACTCTGCGGTCGGCCGGTTCTGGGCGGAGGCGCTCGGCTGGGGTGTTTCCAGTGAGGGACCCGGCGTGACCAACGTCGAACCCGCAGGCTTCGCCTATCCCGACCCCGTCGCCGTCTGCATCGACGTCATTGCCGTCCCCGAACCCAAGACGGTGAAGAACCGGGTGCACCTCGACCTCGCCACCACCTCAGCGGCCCATCAGGCGGACCTGGTCGCGCGCCTGCAGGATCTCGGCGCGACGCCCGCCGACGTGGGCCAGGGCGACGTCTCATGGACCGTCCTGGCCGACCCCGAAGGCAACGAGTTCTGCGTGCTGGCGCCCTGGCCGGGCGGCCGGGACACCGGGCCAGTGGCTGCGGTGACGGTCAACTGCGCGGATCCGCGGGCCATGGCCCGGTTCTGGGGCGAGGCGATGGACTGGACCCTGCACGAGGTGACCGGCGATCACGCGGTGCTGCGCTCCGCCAAGGGTGTCGGGCCTTATCTCCTATTCCTCCGCACGCCTGACTCCAAGACCGTGAAGAACCGCGTCCATCTCGACCTCCGGCCCTACCCCGGTGACGATCAAGAGGCAGAGGTGGCCCGGCTGCGGGCTCTCGGCGCCACCGGCATCGACCTCGGCCAGGGGGACGTCCCGTGGACGTGCCTGGCCGACCCGGAGGGCAACGAGTTCGACGTCCTCGCCCCGCGCTGACGCGGAGCCTCTTTCCGATGTGTCAACTGAGGTGATTCCACCTATGAGAGTACGAGGTGCAACTCTCATACACCACGATCATGAAGGCGGCCGGTCAGCGGTGGATCTATTTCACTGAGATCATTTCAGTGTGTCTGGTAAAGGTTCAAGCAGATTACACGCACCCCTCAGTCGTCCCCGATGTAGCCCGTATTGGGATCGATCATGGCGAGGAAGACGCGAATGCTCTTCCGGTGCTCCTCCACCGAACGATTCGGTGTCCCGCTCGACCCGAATCCGTAGCCCTCGTTAGGCCCGCTCAGCCAGTCATAGGCGGTACCGCCGTCTCCAGCCCGGCGGATCGCGAACCGTTCGCCATCGACGTCGAGGGTGAACAACACCGGCCCGGGCCTTCCCTCTGTCCCGCGGTACACAGCTGGAACGGCGGGGGCACCGTCACTGCTGAGGCTCCTGTCCACAAGAACCAGCATCCACGACCGACGACTTTGATGTCCATCGCACACACGCTCGACTGACGGCCGCATCTGGCTGCTGGTGGTATGACTGCCGCAGTTGACGCCGACGGCAGCCTTCAGGGCCGACGGGGAACGGCGCGGTGGCTTGAGGTGCCCGTGGCCTACCCTGATGGCGTGAAGTATCAGCAGGAGGCTCGCTCGCTGTGGCAGACGTCGGTCCCACCCCGCGGGCAGGCGGCCACCGTGCAAGGTGAGCTGCTGCGCCCGATCTGGACAGGCTGGGCAATTTCGAATATCCCGAGACGTCCGAGGCCCCCTATGACCGGCTCACCGATCCCGTGATCGAGTGGTGCCATGCGCACCCGGAACCAGTGCCGCACACCCGCAATCCGCACCTGCAGTTCTAACTTCGCCACCTACGCGCAAGAGGCGACGACCAACGTGCACTTATGGCCGTTTCTGATCGCACTAGAAGCCGCGGACTGCGCGGTTTCCGCAGCTTGGTGATCTTCGTGGGCGAGGAGTCTCAGCCTCTGGCCTACTGCCCACCCGGGGTGGCCGACGCTTTCAGACCCGGCAGTCCGCAAGCTACAGGCGTAGCGGAGCGCGGCCCGATGACCCAGGACAGGCGCGCGGGGCTCAAGGGCTGGCGTAGTGGGCAAGCAGTGGGATGAGGATCTGGGCGTTGGGGCTGCCCCAGCCGGTAACCGGATCCCAGCCGGGTGCGGCCTGGTAGCCGGTGACCGTCGTGGGCGGGAATTGCACGGTGTTGTTTCCGGTGGTGATGTCGTGGAAGGCCTGGTGGTAGTGGGAGCTGCGGGCGATCTGGTAGATCGCCGGGTTGACGAAGCCCAGGTGGCGTCCCGCATACTGGTCGGCCAGCGCGATCAGCGCAGCCCAGATGGGAGCGCTGGCGCTGGTCCCGCCGTGGCTCTGGACCGTGTTCCCGGTTCCACTGCTGAAGACGACCGCCACGCCCGTGCGGTCGCTGGCATCGGCGGATACATCGGGAACTCCCCGGGTAGCGCCGATTCCAGGGACGCCAGCCTGATAGACGGGCCGGGGGAACAATTGGCTGAACCCGCCACCGGAGGCCTGGAAGGACCCGCCTTGGTTCCCGGGGCTTCCGGACGCCAGGCCCCATGCCGTTTCGCTGATCCAGGCGCCGGTGGCATGGTTGGCGGTCAGGCTAGTGCCCCCGGAGGAAAGGACCAGCGGCTCGGAGGCCAGCAGGAGGACCCCCTTGGCTGGGGCGGTGGGCGCAGTGCCGGTCAGGGCCGAGTAGAGATCGCACTGATAGGCCGCCGCTCCTATGTCGCCCGAGGCGGCGACGACCGTCATACCACGGCCAGCAGCCGCCTGGAGCGCCGCGTGCACGCTACCGGCCTGCGCGCGGCTTGCGCAGTGCTCGCCGCCGATCTGCCCCGCGGCGCTGATCGACATGACGCTTCCGAGGGTGGCGCCCAGCCGGAGTCCGGCGACGGCGGCGGCTACCGCGTTGGGAGTGTTGTCCAGGGACGCTGACGGGAGCAGGAGGATGACGAGGGTCGCGTCCGGGGCGAGTGCGTGCACCACTTCCACATCCAGCACTTCCTCCCCGAAGGCCAGCCAGGGGGAGCTGGCGCCGGCGAGGGTGGTCACAACCCGCATCCGCGGACCCGGAAGGTGAAACAGGCCATCGAAGGCCGCCATGTCCTGGCGCAGGTCAGTAACCAAGGGCGGGTCCGGCTGCTTCTCGGCGAGCTCTGGCAGCACCACGGTCTCGCCCCGGCCGTCGATACCGCGGTCCAGGAGTGGCTTTATGCCGTACGCCACCCGAAGCTGGGCCGGGGTATAGCAGGTCGTCCCCGGGTCGCATTGGTCCGTCGCGCCGGCCTTACCAGCTGGTGAGGCCGCAGTGGCTGATGGGGCCGCGGTGGCCCTCACGCCCCCCGGACCTGTCGTGCACCCAGCAGTCAGCAGGCCCGCCACGGCCATTGTTACCGCCAGCAGCCGCAGCTCACGGCACACCGCGCCCCGGCCACAGGCCCTGGTCACCCGCTGTAGTCCCAGGATGCTCACGCGCCTGCTTCTCCTCTCGGCCGCAGCGCCGGCCACGGCCCTGGACCGGGACGCCGCCGCTCGCTCGCCCTCGGAGCACCCGGCCGGCTAGCAGAAATACTGCCAGCATGATACGAAGAATAATACTCAGTATACTAGCATACGTGGTCGCGTCCTGGACAAGCCAGGGACCCATGCAAGGATTCTCCTGCATGGCCTTGCCGGGCGCGTCACCCGCATGTCTTAACGTTCGACGGCGCGAGCCCAACGCCGCCGCCCGCCCGCACCCGCCACCACGATCACCGCCTCCGATCCCTTGGTAATGCTCTCTTTGACGGGACCGCGCCCGGTCCCGATCAAGCCACACGACCCATTCTCATGTCCGGATCTGCGCACAGTCCAGGCATATCCATTGGATATGAATAACTTGCTGTGCGGGGTTCGCTTCACCCGGCTGACGCCCAGAAATAGTGTCGGATGTGAATCAGGGATGCTATTTAATATCCGTCGCGGCCGATCTGTGTCGAACCTGATCGGTTCTTATACGGCCTCGACGCCGGCCCCCTTGAAGACCTGCCAGTGATGCCAGTCAACGTGATTGACTTCCACGACGGGCTGGCCCGGCGGGGCCCGAGCAGTGGCTGGCCTGACAGGTCGTCCACTGCCCGCTGCCCGGCGTCGCTGCGGCCACGTAGAGGCGGGACACCCGGATATGCAGCTCAGCTGTCAGCCCCAGCACGCCCAGGTCGAACAGCGCATGATGCAGCGCGCACAACGCCAGCCCGTTGGCCACCACGTCCGGGCCGTCCTGGCTGTGCCACCGCACATGCGCCGCTTCGAGACCGACCGGATTACGGCCCAGCGCCCCGTCGAAGCCGCACATTGCGCACTGGTAGGCGTAAGCCCGCAATACCTCTCAGCGAACCCAGGATGCCGGGGGCCCCGCCTGGCCGCTGCAACGGCCGGGGTGGCGGCCAGTTCCAGGACCGCGAGGTCCAAGCCCGCCGTGTCACGGATCATGGCGGCCAGACCCGGGGTGAAGTGCAGGTCCAGCAGCAGCCGCACGGCGGCTGCCAGGTGCCCGGGTCCGCCAGCAACTGCTCGGCCGTCGGCCGCAGTCGGCCCACCGCGCCATGCCCGGCCAGCCACGGACCGCGCTCTGGAGCATCCGGACCGATCTAGGCCCCCGAACCGTCCCGCAGGTCCCAGATCTCCCGCTCCAGATGGACGAACGGTATCGCTGCCCGCTGCCGCCCCGCCGCGGCCTTAGCAACCGGCGGCCCGAAGTCGTTGATCAGCGTGCTGACCGGCTCCTCAGCCTCCGGGTATGCCGCCGCAGTTCTGCCAGTAGCTGCGAACCGCCCGAACAGCCATAGCAGCAGAGGCTCATGCGGCGCACGGAGACGCGCCCGGCCGACAGGTGCATACCGTAGCCGGACCAGCAGATCCAGGAACTCCTCACGAGTCACGCAGCCCCTCCTGAACCGGCAGCCCGTCAGCATCGTCATCGTCCAAAGGATCCAGGGCGACCGGGCAAGGAACCTGGAATCTGTTCAACGGGGTGTCGCCACTACACCGAACAGCATGCCAGCGGGGTCCAGCCCGTGACGGTCACTGCCACCGACTGGCGTTCAACACCACGGTCAAATGATGGTCAAGCGATCCTGGAAGCCACCTGGCTGTCCTCAGCAAGCCCTGTGACCTGCGTGTTTGGTCGGGATGGCGAGATTCGAACTCGCGGCCTCCTGCTCCCAAAGCAGGCGCGCTAACCAAGCTGCGCCACATCCCGCTAAACCGACCGTAGCTTATCTGTCCAGCCAGATTCCCGGGCGGTAGCACCACCCGGTGGCCAAGACCGTGTCCCGTGAACCGGGGTAATACGACTCACAGTGGACGGTGTAGATGGCCCGGCCCAGACTCGATCCAGTGGACTGGCTGACTTCATAAGCCGGTACGCTACCCGTGATGACGTGCTACGCGCGGCCGTTCAAACGGCCCGCGCCAACGCGGCACGCGGGCGTAGCTCAATGGTAGAGCCCCAGCCTTCCAAGCTGGTCATGAGGGTTCGATTCCCTTCGCCCGCTCCTACTTACGCAGGTCAAGGACGGTTTCTCAGCTGCCGGTTGTTGTGTGGCTAACGCGCGTGCCGCATGTGTGCCACACGCTTGTTCATCAAGCTTGTGGAGGCAGACTGTAGGTTCGCCGAGGCGCGGGTGCAGGCCAGGTGCGCGGGAATGGCACGTCGAGCGAGACGGGCGAGACGGGTACGTGTTCAGCGGCGGCATGCAGGCGGCCTTGCCGGGCGACGATGGACCCGTTGCGCAGCATTGACTCCACCAGTTCGGTGGCGAGCACGTCGGGAGCCCGGCCGAGTAGCCGCGCGGCGTCGATGAGCCAGGTGCGCTCGTGCAGGTAAGGCTCGGCCTGGGTGATGGGGATGCCTTCGCGGATCATCAGGGCGTAGGCGAAGATCCTGCGCGCGCCGTACCAGACCGCCCCGTCCGGGTCGTCAACCAGTCGCCGGGCGCGGCGTAGCGCGGCGGCCAGCGCGGACGCCGCACTGGCCGGGATCGGCCCGTGCGCGGGGATCAGCACGCGGGGGGCCAGGTCGATTAGGCGTTGCAGGGACGCGAGTGCGGTCGCGGCGGCATCGGGCCCGTCGAGGGCGAGGTTGACCCAGCCGACGTCGTAGTCGGACAGGGTATCGCCGACGATGAGGAGCTGTTCGTCGGGCTGCCACAGGCACAGATGGCCCGGCGTGTGCCCGGGAGTGGTAATGACCTGCCATTCGGCCGCACCAAGCGGCAGAATCTGGCCATCGCGGAGCTGCTCGTCAACGGTGTACGGAGCAACGGGCTGATCGAGGTACTCCGCCTGGCAGCAACCCGGGTCTCGGCGGGTAATGGCATCGGCGTCCGGGACGCTGGCCGCGATCCCGGCCCCCCGCGCCTGCAGCATCGCGTTGCCTCCGACATGGTCGGCGTGCCAGTGGGTGTTGACCACCATCGACAGCTGGCCGATGCGGGCCTGCACCCAGTCCGCGGTCTGGCCGGAATGGCCGACGAAGCCACTGTCAACCAGGACCGGATGCAGGCCCGGCAGCAGGAGAAGGTTGGCGTCGGGGAACGGTCGCTGCTGCCAGGTCACCCACGACGGCAGACGATCCGGATCATCCCCCACGCGCTCTCCTCGCTCTGCCTGATCCTGCCGGTCAGATGGTACGGGTCACCACTGCGCCGGGCGACCCTTGAGCTGCTGCCAGTAGCGGCGGTGCGCGTGGTGGGCGTGCTCGCTGGTCATCCACTTGGGAAGTTCGGTGTCGAGCGGGTCGGCCAGGTCGGCGATGTCGCGTAGTGCCGCCGCCTGGCAGGCACGTTTGGTGAAGGCGTACTGCTCGAGGCAGTCCTCGGGTGTCTGCCCGGCGATGGCCACGGCCCGGTCCAGCAGGTCCTCAGCCGGGACGAGTTCGCGCACCATGCCGAGGGTGTGCGCCTGGTCGGGGGTGAAGATCTCACCCAGCAGCGAGGCCCGGGAAGCGACCGGCTCGCCCCAGGCGTAGGCGAGCATGCGGACGTAGACCGCGGGCATCGGGATGCCGATCGGTACCTCGTTGAGCCTGAAGGTGGCTTCTCCGGTGACCGCGATGCGCTGGTCGCAGACAGCGGCCGTGATGAGCCCGCCGGCGAAGGCGTGGCCGTTGATGGCGGCGATGGTGGGACGCGGGTAGGTGAACACGCGCATGTTCGTCGCCCGGTAGCCAGCGAACCACGACCCGACAGCGGCCGGGTCGCCGGCGAACAGCCGGAAGTGCTCGTCGAGGTCAAGTCCGGCGGAGAACCGGCGGCCGGCCCCGGTCAGTACGACCGGGGCGTCGGGGTGATCGCGTTCGAGCCGGTCGAAGGCGTCGTGGAGGTCGGCGAAGAAGGCCTGGTTCTGCGCGTTGACGGGGTTGGTCGTCATCGTTACCACGGCCACCCGCCCGCGGCGCTCGATTGTCCAGCTCATCTCGGTGCTCCTTCCGATTTGGCTCGGTGCATCATTAGCGCGCGGCCGTGTCCCTCTGGAATGCGGGGACTAGACCGCTGCGGCGGTCACGGCGCTTTCACCAGATGGGTCACCGGCGCCCTGTCTGCCCGCAGCCAGGACACGCGGGCGAGCACGAGCAGGCTGGCCACAACACCGGTGGCGCCCAGCACGATCAGCCGGGGGTCGGCCTCGTGGATGCCGAACACGCCCCAGCAGAGCAGTTCACCGAAGATGAGCAGCCAGGTGGCCCGAGAGACACCGGCAGTGTCCCTGGACCGGTACACCGTCCACACCGACGGCGTGACCTGCAGCAGGAAGGCGACAGCCAGGACTGAGCCCAGCCCCGCGCGGCCGAACACCGCAGCGGCGGTGAGCAGCACCACCGTCCACACCGACACAAGCACCATGGGCCGTTTCGGCACACCGCCGCCACGCCGTGTCAGCACTACCGCAAGCCATCCCGACAAGACAGTCGCCGAGATGGCGGGTACAAGCGCGGTCCAAAAACCCGACATCGCGAAGTAGGCCAGCCAGGCAGCGTTGTTCACACTTGTCAGCGCCGCCCACGACCACGACACCCCCGCCATGGTCCCGGCGCGGTGGACCCTGGCCAGCTGCGGCAGGAACTGCGGCACCGCCAGGAACGCTGCCACCAGCGGAAGCGACGCGAACACCACGTGCATCGGCACTTTCCCATGATTCTGTCGGGCGAAGACCTCTCGCTAAAACGCTACGTCGTTTTACGTAGCGAATGCTTGCTACTTTCGCCGCTACACAGCGATCATCGGCAATAATCTTTCACTATGGACCAGGTTGACCGGGCGATCCTTGCTGAACTACAAGCCGATGGCCGTCTGACGGTCACCGAGCTTGCCGACCGCGTGCGGCTCACACCTGGCCCCTGCCACCGGCGGCTGCGTGAACTCGAACGCAGCGGCGTGATCACCGGCTACCGCGCCCTGGTGAACCCGGCCGCGGTCGGGATGGGATTCGAGGCCCTCGTGCAGATCACCCTGGAACGCGGCGACGCCGGCACCGTCACCTCTTTCGAAACGGCCCTGGCCGGGCTTCCGCAGGTCCGGCACGCAGAGCGCCTATTCGGCGACCCCGACTACCTGCTGCGGGTGGCCGCGCGAGACCTTGACAGCTTCGCGACACTGCGGGACCAGAAACTAGCCACGCTGCCAGGCGTACACCGTCTCACCTCAACCATCGTGATGAAACGCATCATCGACAACCGGCCCGTGCCGCTCGCCACCCGAGATAACTAAGCAAGCGCCGCGAAGAAAACAACTGATCTCTTTCGAGTTGATCGGCCGGAGAGTAGCAGCCGCCTGCACGCCGGCAGCCCCAGAGTCCGCGTAGAAGGCCACGGGGAACGCCAACTGGCACAACGTCCAGCCTGCAACCGACTGCTCGCCCAACTCCCGGTCGCACGAGGGGGGAGTTGGCCCACCTGCCGGAGAAGTCGTGTATGACGAATCGTGATGCACTTTCCTTATGAGTGTTGCGATTAGTCTGCGCTTGGACGACGAACGCTGCGCGCACTGAACCAGCTTGAAGCTGCCGGACTGAGCAGGTCCAGTCCGAGGCGATCCGCCGGGCGATTCCGGTCGAGCAGTTCGATGAGGGTCGTCAGCGGGATCACCACACGTTCTGGCGAGTCCTCCTGGCCGGCGCCTTGATCCGGCACGGGTTGCGCCGGGTGAGCCGGTCATCGGCTGCGGTGTTCAGGACGGTATGCAGCAGCCGGTATGCCTTGGCCACGGTGACCGGCCCGAACGGCCGATCCTGTCTCGGACCGGCAGCCAGCCGCTCTTTCCGCCAGCGCCGGATATCTGACTCACGGACGTCGCGGAGATCCACGTTGCCGAAAGTCGGTGACAGGTGATTCTCAAGGCGGCGCCTGCGGCGCGGCTGGCCCGGCGTTAGCGCCCGGGCTCAAGCCTTGGGGGCCCGCCCGGGCGCACGCCGGGCCGCGCGCTAGAGGCGGGCAGATCAGACGCTCATACGCCAACGCGGTGACGGGTGCAGCGCAGTGCCATCTTCCTCGCTTCCGAGCGTCCCGCTCGCGGCCGCCGCGTCTAGATCGCTCCCTCCGGTCGCGTCGCAGGCGATCGGCTCTGCCGAATTAAGACCCGGCGGCCACTCGACCAGGGATGGGCGCCTACAAGAAAGATTGGGGAGGTGCAGTCCTGGCCGTCGAGGCCGTACGCGACCACGAACGCCGGGCCGCGCGACAGTGGTGCCACCGCCCGGCTGCCAGGAACGAGAGAGGAGAACCCGAGATGACTCCCAGCGCTTGACCGCAGTGACCGCCACCGGCCGTCCCGCTACCGACCCAGCCGGTCCGACCGGCCGGCTTGCCACCTGGGTCGCGAAAACTACGCTCGACGACGTTCCCGCCGCCGTCCGCGACCGGGCCAAGCACCTGGTGCTAGACGGCATCGCCTGCGCCATCGTCGGTGCGCAGCTGCCCTGGTCCCGGATCGGCGCCGAGGGCGTAACAGCGCTCGACAGCGCCGGGGATACCCCACTGATCGGCTGGGACGGCCGGGCTACCAGCGCCACGTCGGCGGCCATGGTGAACTCCAGCTTCATCCAGGGATTCGAGCTCGACGACTACCACCCGCTGGCCCCGCTGCACAGCAACTCGCTGGTCCTTCCGGCGATGCTCGCCGCTGCCCCGCGCGTGGGCCGCGTCTCAGGCGAGCGCTTCCTGCTCGGCGCCATCCTCGGCTACGAGACCGGCCCCCGGGTCGGGGAAGCGCTTGGCGGCCTGGACATGCTCTCCCGGGGGTGGCATTCGGGCGTGGTCTTCGGCCCGCTCGCCGCAGCCGCTGCCGCGGGAACGCTGTACGGGCTGGACGCCGCCGGGTTTGAGGACGCCTTCGGGATGGCGGCCACCCAGTCCTGCGGCCTTATGTCGGCGATGTACGAATCGATGGTCAAGCGCATGCAGCACGGCTTCGCCTCGCGCAACGGCCTGACCGCCGCCGCACTGGCGGCGTCGGGTTACGTCGGCATCAAGCGGGTGTTCGAGCGCCCCTACGGCGGCTGGCTGGCCGTCTTGGGTGAGGGCCACCGCACCTACCCCGAAGACATCTACAAGGGCCTCGGCGTCCTGTGGGAGACCGAGCGGATCGCCGTCAAGGCGTACGCGTGCATGGGATTGCTGCACGCCGCGATCGACGCCGCCCTCGAGTTGCGACCCAAGGTCAACGTCAGCCAGATCCAGCGGATCGACATCGGCATGGGCGACGCCGCCTACTCCCATGGCGGGTGGAAGGCCGAGCGCCCGCTCCAGGTGATCGGCGCTCAGATGAACGTCGCCTACGCCGTCGCGGTGGCCCTCCTCGATGGCGACGTGCTCATCGACCAGTTTCGCCAGGACCGGATCAACCGCGATGACGTCTGGGCCCTGATCGACAAGACACTGACGCATCACGAACGGGCTTACGACCAGCTCCCGATCGACGAGCAGCTCACCACCCAGGTGCGCCTGACCCTCAACGACGGCAGCACCCGCACCGCCAAGGTCGTCCACCCGCGCGGCACCGGCGACCGGAACCTTACCAACGCGGACATCCGTGACAAGTACGCCAAGCTGACCCACCGCGCCATTTCCGCCGAGCGCCAGGCCGCCATCGAAAAAGCCGTCCTCGGCATCGACACCCTCAACGACATCGCTCAGTTGACTGCCCTGCTCACACCCGCCGTACACTCGCCAGTTGACTAAGACTCCGGCTGGATGCGAGACGCCTCGGCCATCTCGGACTTCGTCCACAGTTATCTGATCCGTGAGGCTGCTTCCGTGAATGAGGCTCCCGGGCTCGAATCATCCCCCGGGTCGCTGATTGCCCTGAACCACAGACCATCACCGCGTCGGTGACCGGGCTCCCGGGAAGCGGGAAGATCTCCCGCTCCGGGGAGGCTTCTTGGCCTGCGTTGTCAATGCGGCACGGGTTCCAGCGGATCAACAGGTCATCTTCGGCCGTGGTGAGGATGGCATGCAGGAGCCGGTATGCCTTGGCCACGTGACGGACCGAACCGCTTGTAGATGTTGCCGAAGTGACGTTTTCCCGGGGCAGCCATCAGGCAACCCCTCCTGCGGCCGTACCGGGTGGAAAGTGATCGGCTCAACCGTGCCCGCAGCGACGCAGGCCACGAGAGCGGATTGAGGGATGCGGACGTGACGACCGACCCGGACGAACCGGGGATCTCGCCGCTCTGCGATGAGCCGACGCGGGAACCGCTCGCTGGTCGCCAGTCCATCAGCGGCCTGAGCTGCGGTCAGCAGCCGGTCAGTGGCTTAGCTGCGTCTCCCGCCGCGCTTGGGGCCAGTGCGGGGAAGATGTGCAGGCAGATCTCCCTCAGGAACTGGACAAGGAGTTCAGGGGTGAACTCGGGGCTGGGACCATCAAGCTCCGGCGGCAGCTTTACGCCCATCTTCTTGGCTAGCTCGATCAGGCCGGGACCGATGGCCTTGCCCAGTGTGCTGAGTGCTGCCCCTGCGGACTGAATGTCGAGTGTCCAGGCCGGCACGGGCTGTGCTTCGACCGTGACCCAGCTGTTCGGGTCTCGGGGCGTCTCCAGGGCGAACACGTGGTCGAAGGTGCGCGCCGAGGCGTCGCGCCGGGTGAAGGCCTCGCCGAGGTCCCATGTCTTGCGGAGAGTGGCGATCAGCGAGGTGTGCCGGTACTCCTCGTTGTAGACCGAGCCCTGGCTCGACCCACGGCGACACGATGATGGCGGGGACCCTGTAGCCCGAGCGATCGAACCTGAAGCCCATTTCGCCCGCTGGTGCGTCCTCGATCCGGGGGCGGGACCGGCGCCGGGAGCGACATGATCGTAGGTGCCGCCTGGCTCGTCCCAGCCGATCAGCAGGGCGGTGTTCCAGACGTTGGTGCCCGAAGGTCCGGTCATCGACCGGTACGTGTTGTACATGCGCTCCAAGAACGCCTCACCGCCGAGCATCGACGACGGCGGGTCGAACCCGATGTCGAGATTTGCGCCGATGAACGATCGCCCGTAGGCAGGGTGGTAGTCGTTGTGACCAGATGCCATGTCCGGCTCGATCAACGAGAAGTCGGGCAAGCGTACCTGCGGCCGCGTCCTTCTCGAACTCGGCGAACGGCACGAAGTGCGTCGCGAGTCGCTCTTGGAGGCGGGGAAAGTGGATGACCCCGGTGAACGACAACGGCATGGGCTCGGCGACGTAGACCTTCCAGGTCTTGCCGTGGGCCTCCAGGCGCTCGAAGAGCGTCTCGGCGGTGTTCTTGGTCATCCATTTCGCCGCCGGGCTGTTCACGACCAGCCCCGAAGACGTGGCCGCCGTCCAGAACGAGCGATTCATGAACGTCTGCGATGGGACTTCGCAGAACCAATGATCGAACACGCCGAAATCACGGGCGATGGAGCTGAGTACCGGGAGCTGCTCAGGCGTGTAGCCCGTCATGATCTGTGCGTACTCGTCATAGGTGGGCTGGCGGCCGACCTCGCCGGTGAAGGTACTGATGTAGTCGGTGACGAACCCGTCCATGGTCGGCGTCGCCCCGGGCGGCGGCGCGTTCCACGGCTCGGTCACGCCCTCGCCGATCTTGAACCGGTTCTGATCGTCCATCGTGTTGTAAGAGCTGGGTGTTGGTGTGGAAGTACTCCTCGCCCGGGTCGGGGTTGGGTGAGTCCATGTCCGTGGTGATCCCGTAGGGGACCATCTTGCGGTCGGCGCCGTGCTCGGCCCATTCCGGGATCGGGTTGCTCAGGTCCTTCCCGATGACGCCGTCGAAGGTCTTGCCATCGCCGGGGCCATACAGGCGGCCGAGCACGTTGTCGAGAGACCGGTTTTCGAAGAGCACCACCACGACATGATCGAGTGCGCTGGCGCGGTTGACTGAGCCGGGCATGTCAGTCTCCAGTCGTCTGAGGACGTTTCGGATGTCTCTGTCACGCCGGATGCCGATGGCTATCAGGTGTCATTCTGTTCCATGAGCGGGTGTCGCTCATTCACCCGGCCGGGGTGATCCGGTTGCGGTTCGCCAGCGAGCGCAGGTCGAGGGGCGGGTAACTATCGCTGTCGTCAGCGACGGACACCAGCGGACGCCCATGGACTGTGCCTGCCAGGTCAGCCCTGGCAGTCGGCTTCGCGGCCTGGCTTCGGGACGAAGAAGCCCCACGAGGACGAGGTGGGCCACACGCGGGCCACATGTGATGAGGCCAGGCGGATGAGTGCGGGCAACCACGGTCAGCCGGTCGGCAGTTGCCCAGGTTCGAAGGTTTCCCAGTCGGCGTGCCAGCCGGTGTTGTCCCGCTCGTTGCGGTACTGGTTAACGAATACGCCGGACTCGGTGAGATTCATGGCTTGTGGGACTTTGCCCGGAAGGCGTCGTTGAACTCTCCGAAAGACAGGGCGCCGTCCAGGCGTAGTGCCCTCGCCGATCAGGTGCTGCGCCACGCGCTGATCGTAGGTGCAGGTGGACTGGAATAGGGCGGTGCCGACACTGACACGCGCCACACCGGCCTTGAACAGCTCCGCGGCGCTGGGCGCTCCGGGTAGCCACATCGCGTTCAGCGGGAGATCTGTCGCCTGGCTGATCCGGCTCAGCAGGTCAAGGTCAAGCAAGCCGTCGATCTCGTTCTGGTTAGTGAACCGTCGACCCGCACCGTCACCTCGGGCAGCGCCAGGCATAGCGTGCGGATCCACTCGACGATCTCCTCGGGGACCTCTACGGGGACCGGCCACACCGCCGAACCTCCATCGTTCCTGTGCCGCACCGACGACCTACCGGCGGAACGCGGCTCGGACTGCGGCTGCGGTGGAGCTGAAGTACTCGGGCGGTTCGATGAAGCCCCACTCGCGGAATGCTCGAGCCGTCGGTGACGGCGCGTCGGTAGCCGAAGCAGGCGAGGTAGAGCGTCCGGATGTACATGACCGCCTCGAGCCGGTCGAGTTCGTCGTCGGTCGGCTCGACGTGCCGGCGGTAGGCGTTGACGGCAGCGTCGATCCGCTCCTGGTTCGGCCGACGTGGGTTCCACGAACCCGTGCCCCAGATCAGGTAAGCGAAGTCGGCGAGGCGCGGTCCGCGCCCGGACGCCTTCCAGTTGATCGCGACTGGCCCTTGCTCGCTCAGGACGGCGTGATCGGGGGCGTGGAGGAGATTTCCGTGGAGCAGCCCCTCCGGAAGGCCGTGACCGTCGTCGGCCGAGCGCACCTTGTCGCGGAGCCGCTCGAATCGCTCGCGCTCGGCGGCCGCGACCTTCGTGTCCACGGCGTCGAGAAACGCCAGGGCGGCCAGCAGGTCCTGACGCGGCGTGCCCTCACGGCTCGGGTCCTCACCACTCGCTCCACCCGGGCGGCCGGCGGAATCGTCGTATGGCAGCGCGTGCAGCCGTCCGAGCAGCTCACCCATCATGGCGAACTTCTCGGCGCCGTCGGGGAGCCGGACGCCTTCGACGAACCGCGTCACGAGGACCGCGCTGCCATCGAAGTCAGATACCGCATCGTCGACCGCCAGGCGCTCCGCGGGATAGTCCTGCCGCTCCAGGAACCGGAGGATCGCGGCGTCGCCCTCAACACCGGCACGCGGCCGAGCGGGGGAAACGCGCGGGCGACCCACGGGCCGCCGTCATTGCGGTCGATGCGGAACACGTAGGTCTTGTGCACGCTGAGCTTCGTCGCCGCGACCGGGTCGATGCCGTAGCGATCCCGGAGATGAGCGAGTAGCCGCTCGGGAACTGGCTCGTGGTGCATCCGCGCACCGAGACCCTCGAGATCCGTCAGCGCTTCGGTGTAGCGCTGCCCGGTCTCCTCGGCGTGGCGCCGGACAACCTTCTTGAAGCTGGCGTCCTTGGTCATGGACAAGCCTCCCCTTGACACCCTCGTCCCCCAGCGACGCGGTGTCGGAAGATGGCCTGTGACATTGACGACCGAGAGGGCGAATCCCCTTCGCCGATGGAACCCCGGCTGGGGCGGATGTTCCACAGCTCGGCGACCGGTCGCCGCCGTGAACAAACTCTTCCTGAGGCGCCCGGTCTTCGTCAAGCGGTCTTGTCACCGGGCGTGCCTCCGGCACGTGGGTGTCCAGGGACACCGTGGATGGCGGACGGTCCCGTGCCTTACCCTGTCTCGGCAGATCCGGGCTGCTTGGTGGGGATCCGGCGGCTGAAGAACACCGCGATCAGTGCGAGGACGGCGAACAAGGCCAGTGACGCACGCAGGCCGCTGATGCGGGCTTTTGCGTTCTCGCTAACGATCGCGGCGGCGGTCTTGGGAGGCACATCGGCCTTGTCGAGTGCAGCGTTGAGATCCTTGTCGGACAGGAACGGGATACCTCCGGCCAGCTTGACCTGCGCTTGGGACGCGAGCTGCTGGGAGATGCCGGGGTTGTTCTGGATTCCGCCGAGGAACGATGGTGGTCAGCGCGGAGATGAGCACGGCCCCGGCCAGTGCGGTACCGATCGAGGCGCCGAGGTTAGTTACCGTGTTCTGGATTCCGCCGACTTCACCGCTTTGCTCGTCGGGAACCGAGGACACCGTCACGCTGCCGAGCTGGGAGGCCAGCGCGCCGATACCCAGACCCGCCAGCAGCATCGGCCAGGTCACGATCTCGGGCCCGGCGCCGGCGTCGAGCGCGGCCACCATGATCACGATCCCGGCGAACAGGGCGAGGAACCCGATCCGGACCACGCGGCGTGGTGAGGCGTGCGGGAAGACCTTGGGGATGCCCGCAGCAGCCAGCAGCAGGGTGATGGACAGCGGCAGCAGCCGGACGCCAGTCGCGACCGCCGACAGTCCGAGCGCCACCGACAAGAACAACGGCACGGCGAAGAACAAACCGGCTTGCAGGAGGTATTGGAAGAAGAAAGAGGTCAGCCCGGCGCGCAGGGTCGGGTTGCGCAATATCGCCGGGTCCAGCAGAGCGGCAGCGCCGCGGGTGAGACGGCGAGTCTCCCACCACATGAAGATCCGCAACACCACCCCGCCGGACAGGATCAGCCAGATCACCGGCGATAGTCCCAGCCATTTCGGGGCATCGGCCTTGGGCTGGACGAACCCCCACGTCCCGGAGCGCAAAATGCCATACACGATGAGCCCTAGACCGAGCGCGGACAACGCGGTGCCCACCAGGTCGAGCCGCGCCCCCCGCTCACGCGGCGTATCGGCCATGCGGCGCGCCAGGCCCAAGATGACAAGCACCACGAGGACCTCACCGACGAACACCCACCGCCAGGACAGATAGGTGGTGAACAAGCCGCCGATCAGCGGTCCGGCCGCCACCGCGATCGCACCGGCCGAGGCTACGAGCCCGTACGCGCGCGGCCGCTCGACCGTGCGAAGTTCGACGCGACCAGGGCCACGACCGCCGGCATGATCAGCGCCGCCCCGACACCCTCGAGGACCGACCAGCCCAGTATCAGCACGGCCAGATTCGGCGCCAGCGCGGTGATCAACGACCCGCATCCGTAGATGACGCACCCGATAGCGAAGGCGCGCTTGCGGCCGAGAATCTGGCCGAGCTTCCCGCCGGTGATCATCAGCGAGGCCATCACCAGCGTGTAGAAGGTGATCGCGGTCTGGATCCCCGTCACTGTCGTGCCCACATCGCTGGCGACCGTGGCGATCGACACGTTCATCACCGAGCTGTCCAGCGTCATCAGAAACTGCGCCGAGGCCAGCGTCACCAGCACGATCCCGGCCGCCGCGGCCACACGCTCAGCAGGGACGCCCGCCTGGCTTTCCTGGCCGAGGTGCATCCGGCCACCCCCATCCCTGTGACGGGCAATAAGGCGCATCATCGCCACGTAACCGAAGGGCCCCCATCCTTCCGGCGGGGAATGCGCCTTGGCCCCTGGCCGCCGGGCCACAGCTTTCCCACGCCGCCGAAGCCCGCCGCGCCGCCGGGATCTACGGCGTCACCATCACCGCGGCGATGTTTGACACTACCGGGAGACCCGCGGGACGGGTGACGGGATGATCAGGAAGGCAGCGCCCAGGTCATCGCGTTCGCCGTCACCCGCCTCGGCGCCTGACCCTCGTCCGGCCCACAGCCGCGACCACGACGAGTTCCATGTCGGCGATCATTCCGGACTACCGCTTGCCGGTCTTGTCGAAGGGCAGGATCCGGTCCGCATCGCGTTATCTACGCCACGCTCCGCCGGAGCTGCGCTGCTGCCCTGCGGTCCCGGCGGTGAAGGCCCAAGCCCGCGGTGCTGGCCCCGTCGCGTTCCGGCGCGGCGTGAGATGGTGATACTCAGGGAGGCAGTGACATGTCCAGCACGCAGTTGTATGACACCATCGGGGCCACTTACACCGTGACGCGGCGCACCGAGCCGCGGATCGCCGCACGGTCTGGGCTGCGCTCGGCGATGCGCGGACGGTATTGAATGTCGGGGCTGGCACCGGCTCCTACGAGCCCCCCGGCCGTGACGTCACCGCGGTGGAACCGTCGGCGCTTATGCGTGCGCAGCGTCCCGCGGGCGCCGCGCCGTGCGTGGCCGCGGTCGCGGAGAGCCTCCCGTTCGAGGACCAGTCCTTCGACGCCGCGATGGCTTTTTCCACCGTTCATCACTGGCAGGACCCGATCGCGGGCCTGCGCGAGATGCGGCGCGTAGCTCGCCGCGTGGTGGTGTTCACGTTCGACGCCAGTGACACCGGGTGGCGTCGCCGGTTCTGGCTTACCCGCGACTACCTGCCTGAGGTTGCTGACTTCCTCGTAGGACGGCCCTCGCTGACCGAGCAGGCCCGCGCGATCGGGGCCCGCGATGGAGCCGGTGCTCATTCCGTGGGACTGCGCTGACGGCTTCTTCGAGGCCTACTGGCGCCGGCCCGAGGCCTACCTGGACGATCATGTACGTCGCGGGATATCGGTGTGGGCCAGAGTCGGGCCGGAGGCCGAGCAGCGGGCGGTGCGCAGCCTCCGTGATGACCTTGTCTCAGGCCGGTGGGCCGAACGCAACCGCGACCTCGTCGCCCTCGATGCAGCGGAGCTTGGCCTTCGCCTGCTCGTAGCCTGAACCCCGCCGCAGGCTGGGTACCAGCCGCTGAGCCCCATTGATTCTTTGCCTTTCCGGAGGATTCGCCCGGCCACCGTCTGCACTCATGCCGATGGCGGCGGCTCTAGTGGGATCGGCGGCAGCTGCGGCTCCCCGAACGCCGCCTCGGCCGCTGACATGGCGCCGTAGTCGGTCGCAAGGTTGGCGTAGATCGAGTAGATCAGCGTGATGAAGATGCCGAGCTTGAGCCACAGCGTGGGCGTGAAGAAGAACAGGCAGCAGATCAGCGGGAAGTTGATCAGCCAGTAGACGGCACCCCACATGTGGACCTTGTACTGGGTGTACGGGTTGGTGGACAGGTCTTTAAGAAGCAGGTTCATCCAGCCGTGCCGGATGTGCACCGGCGTGTGCGCGGCGTGCAGCCGGGCGACCTCGACGCGCAGTTGGCGGACCTCAGCGATCAGGGACTCGGTCTCAGTCATAGAGTCAGTATCGACGTCGTTTGAGCCGGTATCAGCGTGCTCACGCCAATCAGCCCGGCGGCGGGAACGGGAGCACGGTCCCGCCGGTGCGCCAGTACTGGCCACCGGAGCGGGACAGGAACTCCTCATCGACGAGATAGCGCCGCAGTGCCGCGTAGTCGGCGTGCAGGGCACCGAGGAACAGGCTGACCCGGCGCTCCGGGTAGCGCACTCCCGGCTCGAAGGCCTGTGCGATTGTGTCCAGCAGCAGGTGCCGTCGGGCCTGACGGGCCGGCAGGGTCTCGATCCTGCCGCGGCCGGCGAACGCCCGCAGCCGGGGGTCGCGAGTTACCGCCTCGATGACAGCGGCCGGGTCGAGCTCGGGCATGACTCCATTGTGACCTGCCAGGCGCCGCCGCCGTTATGTTCGGCTGTTCTCGTGCTGGGCGGCCGGTGGCGCCTGGGCTGGCTCGAAGGCGGCGGAGAACAGGTAGCTGGTGGCCAGGCTGCGGTAGGGCCGCCATTTCTCGGCGATAGCCAGGACCTCCTCCTGGGTGGGCAGGTGGTCCAGCTGATATGCGGCCTGGATGGCCTTGCGCAGCGCCAGGTCGCCCGGCAGGACGACGTCCTCGCGCTGCAGCGCGACGAGCATGGCGCCCTGCACGGTCCATGGGCCTATGCCCGGAATCGCGGTGAGCTCGGCCATGAGCTCATCGTCGGGCAGGGTGCTCAGCACGTCCTGGTCCAGTCGCCGTCCGATAGCCGCGCGGCCAGGTCGCGCAGCGTGCCGATCTTCCGCCAGGACAGCCCGGCCTGGCGGAGCTGGCCGGGATCTACGGCCAGTAGTTCGGCGGGTGCGGGGAGATGGCCGCCGAACAGGGCCTGGATGCGGGCCAGGGTCCGGCGGGTCGCCGGGACAGACAGCTGCTGGCCGGTGACCTGGAACAGCAGGGCGCCGTAGAGGTCCATCGGCGGCAGCTCGGTCATCCACGCCCGGGGGTCGAAGTCCGGCCGGTCGTCGATGAGCCGCGCCAGCACCGGGTCGGCGTGGCGCAGGTACGAACGCGCCTGCTGCAGCCACATCGCACGGCTGGGATCCTCGCTCACGAACTCGCTCCCTTCCCCCCGCAGATACGCCGATTCTCCTCGCAGATACGCCGATCATCGTCATCACGTTGAGGTCTGGCGACGGAGATGGACGCTGATCTGGACAATACGGCGCTCAGGGGCGCTCCTGCTCCTTCAGCAGGCGGTCAGTGAGGACGATCTCGATGATCGCCGCGACCGTGTCCTGGCGGGCCCAGTCGCGCTGAAGCTCGCAGGCGAGCGAGACCCAGCTGACCGGCTGCCCGCCGGCCTGCATCACGCGGTCCAGGCCGGCGCGGTGGGCCTCGGGCGAGGTGCCGCCGATCGCGTCGACGACCGGATAGACCTCGTATCCTTCGCGCAGCGCGTCGAGTGCGGTAAAGGCCATGCAGATTTCGGTCCACAGGGCGCAGATGATGAGCTTCCTGCGGCCGGTCGCGTGGACGGCCTGAACGAATTCGATGTCCTCCCAGGAGTTGACCGTCGTCCGGTCGAGTGGCTTGTCGTCTGTCGAGCAGGCCGGCGACTTCGGCCAGGGTTGGCTTCCCCGGCCGGAGGCGACGTTGACGGTCGAGTGCACGACCGGGATCTCGAAGGCCTTGATGGTCCTGACCGTCGAGACGGCGTTCTTGAGCAGGAGCGTGGGGTCCATCGAGCGGACCGCGGCCAGCTGTGCGGGCTGGTAGTCGATGAACAGGAACGCGGCGTTTTCCGGCGTGATGAGATGGTCCGCGATCGGATCACGCACCGGGGCGCTGGTCATGGAGCGGCTCCTTACTTGTTGCGGAAGCGACGCGCCCGACGGTAACGGCCGTCATGGTGACCAGGTGTCATCTGATCCTGGTGATTTGCGAGAGCAGCTGCAGCTCCCGCGCGCGCTGCACGGCCGAGGACCGGTCACTGACCTGGAGCTTGGCGTAGATGCTGCGGATATGCGTGCTGACGGTGTTCGGCGAGACGGAAAGCTCGCCTGCGATCTCGGGCCGGGACAGGTTCGTCGGCAGGTATCGCAGCACCCTGAGCTCGCCCGGGCTGAGCTCCTCCGCGTCCGGGCGGGGCGGCTCATCTTGGGCGGCCGGGGATGAGCCGTGCAGGACGTCGAGGATGTCGGCGAGCAGCGCGGCGTGCGCTGTCTCATGCCGCGGCAGCGCCTCGAGCAGCTCCCGGGAGCCCGTCATCGCGAACGGCAGGACCAGCCGGTCAGATTCCGCCAGCGCCAGCGCCCGTTCGGCCGCCTGGTTCGCCGCACGCAGGTCACCGAGCTCACGATGGGCGAGCCCGGCCAGCAGCTGAGCCTCGACGACCGTCACGTAACCGATGACCGGTGCCGTGCCATCCAGCACCTCCGCACCGCGCCCAGCGCCCCGGCCGGATCGCCTTCCGCGAGGCAGATCACCGCGCGGGCGTTACGGATCTCACCGGGGCTGGCCCGCTCGCCATCCGAGCGCCGCGAGCGCGGCGCGGGCCTCGCCGGGCATCCCGAGGCGGGCCTGCGTGGCCAGCATCCAGCCGGTCACCTGGCTCGCCAGCGCGTGCGAGCCCGCCAGCTGCGACCCCAGGTATTCGGCCGCGCTGAACTCCTGCAGCGCCTCTCGGTGCCGGCCGCGGCAGGCCTGCAGCATGCCGCCCATCAATGTGCACCAGCAGCCTGATGTCCGGCCCGGTGTCTGCCTGCAGGGCCCGCCCGGTGCGCTGCAGCCACCGCTCGGCCTCGTCGAACTCGCCCGTCCACACCATCGTGCTGGCCAGCGTTATCAGCGCGGGCGCGATCATCGGCTCCGCGCCCCAGCCGTACCGCTCGGCGAGTGCGATCGCCTCACGGCAGCGCCGCTGGATCGTGGCGAACGGGTGGATCTTCGACGCGAACCCGAGCTGCGCGAGGCAGCTGACTTCGAGGTAGGGCCGGCCGATCTCCCGGGCCAGGACGGCGCCCTCCCGGAGGTGGCGTTCGGCGTCGGCCAGCCCCAGGGACCACGCCTCGACGGTCCCCAGGTTCATCAGCGCCACCGCCCGCAGGTCGCTGCCGAGCGCGATGTCCTCGTCGGACTGCCCGGTTACCGGGGAGGCGAGGAATCTGACCTGTTCGATGACGCCGGCCAGGTGACCGCGCCGCGTGGCCAGCGACAGCTTCAGCGACGCGATCGCTACCCGGAGGCGGCGCTGGCGATCCGGCGGCGTCGTCTCGGCGTACGCCTCGGCCACCGCCAGGTAGGCGGCCGCCTCGTCCAGGCGCCCCTGGGCGAGGTTACGCCCGGCGCGCACCAGGGCCAGCTCGGGGTGGTCCGTGCCCGGCGGGAAGGCCCGCAGCAGCGCCCGGATGGTCTGCGCCTGCCCGTCCAGCGTCAGGCTGAACGAATGGTCGGCGAGCAGCCGGGCCGCCTCAGGCCAGTCACCCGCCGCCTGGGTGTGCCGGATGGCGTCGGCCACCTGGCCCTGCTGGCGAACCATCCGGCGGCCCGCCGGTGCAGCGCCGGCACCAGTTCGAACACGGTGACCCGGTGACCGAGGGCCACCAACTCCCGTGCTACGTAGCGGGTGTACACCCCCTGGCCGCCCAGTGGGGATTGCCACGATAGACGAGTAGGGCAATTCGGAGCGAATCAGGCGATGCCATGAACCTGAAATTGTGGTGGCCGGACACGACCCGGGTCAAATGCAACCGGTTTCACTTGACGGCGTTAGGTTGTAGGTCGGTTCGTGCCCGCCAGGACGGGCACCCGGTGGCCTGCGGCAACCCGTTGCGGGTCCGGGCGGCGGTTGGTGGGGCCGGTGCCCCCCGTTCAACCCCCTGCGATCGGCCGGCCCTCACACTCAGCCACAACACCACGAGGGCCGCCACGGCCAGCGCCACGAACGGGTCGTCGCCCAGGCGCACGTAGATGGTCAAACCGGAGCGCAGGGCCACAGTGGCATAGAGCACCTTCGCCTGGTCGAGGGCGGTGCGCGCCCCGATCTGGCCATCGGGCCCGATGACCGCGCTGTAGCCGGTGGGCGTCACCTGCAGGACGGTTCGACCCGTCTCCCAGGCCCGCAGCTCGGCGGCGGCCAACTCCTCCGTCGGGACCTGGGTGTCGGCGTAGGACGCGGTGTCCGTCGGCACCAGGAGCACCTGGCCGCCGGCGTCGACCGCGGCCCGGGCCCGGCTGTCAAAAGACTTCGTAGGAGATCATCACGCCGAGCGGCCCGGCCGGGGTGCGCAGGATGCCCGGGCCGTGCCCCACGATGGCATCGCGGGGCACGAAGCGCAGGTTGGCCAGCGCAGATACCAGCGAGCGGTCCGGCACGTACTCGCCGAAGGGCACCAGCCGGTTCTTCTGGTAGCTGGCGGTGACACGCCCGTCGGGGGCCCACGCCACGACCTGGTTGGTGTAGTGGGCGGGACCGGCGTCCTGCTCAACGCCGGCGAAGCAGGCGCGGGGAATGAAGAGGCGGCATTAATCGCGGGCGTCGTGGTCTTTGAGCCCATGCAGGATGCGAATCTTTTTCCCGAAAAAAATTTGATCAAGTTCTACACCTGGGGTGACGGGAACTGCTGCTGCCTGAGGGCGCCACGGAAGCCACGCTTGCCACCACGCTGCCGAACTTGCAGGTAGGCGATGTGCTCATCTTTCAGGAGGTTCTTGGGCCACAGACCGGATTTGCCGCGGACGCCGACATACGGCATCGCTGCGCGGTGAGGCTGACCGCCGTCACCACGACCAACGCGAAGGGGCAGGCACTGATCGATCCTCTTTTCGACATCAACGGCGCCCCTATTACCTCCGCCGCGCAGACGCCGATGGCGGTGACCGAGATTCAGTGGTCCAGCGATGATGCGCTGCCCTTTGCGGTGTGCGTGTCGTCGAAGTTTCTCGATTCCAACGGAGTGGAACAATCTCTGACCGACGTCAGCGTGGTGTACGGCAACGTCGTGCTGGCCGATCAAGGAATCTCGATGCCAAGCGTGCCGCTGGGAACGGTACCAGCGCCGACGCTGTTTTATCCCCCGAACGTTGCCGGCAATCGTTGCCAGCCAACGGCCAAGGTTCCGTTCCCGGTGCGCTATCGCCCCCGGTTGCCCGACAGCCCGATCACGGAAGCAGTACCGCTGCCACTGGCCGGAAGTCCCGCAACAGCAAGCGCTGTGCCGCTCAAGGCCAGCGGTTACGTGAGCCTGAACGACAGCACAGCCCCGACGGGAAGTATATTCTCGCCCAGGATGCGTACCAGATTCACGTGCTCTCTGCCTCGCCGCTCAAGTTGCTTTTTTCTGTCGATGCGCTCGAAGCAGAGATGGCCCAATTTACACCGGACTCACAGGGCCTTGTCTTCGATTACAACGATCTCCACGTGGAGCAATGGCAGCTGGCCACTCGCAGGCCGTCGGATCTTCAGGACTTTGTTGACTATGCGGGATGCGTGCAGACGAGCCTGTCGCCCGACGGCAATGCGGTGGCCTGTGTGAGTCAGTTTGGAGACTCCGTCTGGCTGAAGCTTTATGACATCCATAGCGGCCAGATGCTTTATCAGAATCTGCATTTTTTTGATAAGGATGCCGACATTAGTAATTCCAACGCCCACATGACAGCGAATTTTCAGGCGCTGATGCGCTGGTCTCGCGATGGCCGCTATTTCGTCGCCACATCGGGCACCGCAGCCATGGCTTACGACCTAACGAATCACGCGACGGTCCGCCTGGAGGGCGCTCTTTCGCATCTGGCGCAGGAGAGATTTGCATTTCTTGGATCGGACAAGATGGCTTCAACCTGCGACTGGAGCACTAAAACCGGAGGCGCCGGCGAAACGTACACCATGTGCTACACGACGTTTCCGGGCGGGCAAGGACTGAAGAAATTCCAGTTGCCGGCCGGCTGGCTCGCGAGCGTAGCAGGAGGAGATCGCCTGCTCTTCGGACCGCTTGCCCACTCCGCCGCTGCGCTTCTCGATCCGGCCAATGAACGGGTCGACGACGAGTTTCTCGACGAGACGGTCGATGTGCGCGGCGACGAGTTGGCTGGTGAAATTCCCGATGGCGGCATCCAGGCAGGAAACGTGCGCGCGAATCCCCAGCGCGTCGCTTTGCCGGTTACTCCGCTCACGACAATCGAAGCCAGCGCCTTTAGCCCGAATGGACGCTACCTGGCTGTCTCCAATCGGGCGCGTGGGGCGGAGTGGGATCTATCGACCGGCAAGCGGATATCTCTCGCCAGGCCGTTCCGCGCCGTTGCCATCGACGATACCGGCAAACTTGAGGCCGCACAGATCCCTCACGAACTCATTCCGTCGGCCGATGTCAGCATTGACAAGCTTACGCACAAGTATGTTCCCGGGCTATCTCCGCTCGTTGATCCGATGCAACTTGGAACCGTTCTGATCCGCTTTAAGTCTCTCAGCCCTCTGCAGTTCATGAATAGCGATGTCAGTATCCCGACGGCG
The DNA here is from genome assembly GCA_963795335.1 of uncultured Actinomycetota bacterium. Lineage (GTDB taxonomy): Bacteria > Actinomycetota > Actinomycetes > Streptosporangiales > Streptosporangiaceae > Trebonia. The sequence goes on along the minus strand of CAWCHI010000012.1, from coordinate 270,789 downwards.
ACCCGGCCGGTTACGGGCGCGCGGCCGCCTCGCTGGTGGTGCCGCTGGCCGACATCGGCGCCTTCACCACCGGCTACTCCGGGACGACGAGCGCCGCCCCGATCGGCACGATCCGGGTCCGCGTGGCGGGTGCGGCGGGGGACACCACCGCCAGCGAGGACAAGATCAGCGCGGTCGCCCAGGAGATCGTCCGCGCGACCGGGCTCAGCGTCCAGCCGGTCCTCGGCACGACGGCGACCATCCGGGTCGTCGCCCTGCCGGCTGGCCTCCACGGCCGCCCGCCGCTGCTGGTCGACGAGGTCTGGTACCGCAGTGACGTCCGCACCACCGTCTGGACCGGCCTCGGCCTGGACAGCATCGTGCTGATCGAGCTGGAGCTGCTGGCGGGCGAGGTCGGCATCGGCTGGGGCACCTGGCGGCTGCTGCGCTCGCGCCGGCGCGAGCTGGCGACGCTCCGGGCGCTCGGCTGGCGGCCCCGGCAGCTCGCCGGGCGGCTGCTGGCGCAGTTCGCGCCGACCGTCGTCATCGCGGTCGCCGCGGCGGCGCTGGCGGCCTACGCGATCGGGGCCGCGCTGGACGGCCGGCTGGCGTGGGCGTGGCTGCTGGTGTGCGTTCCGGTTGTGCTCGGCGCGGTCATCCCGAGGACGTGGCGCATACCCCTCACCGCCCGGGCCAGGGACCTGGCCGGATTTCTCGGGCGGGGCGGGCCGCGCTGGCGGGGGCAGCGGCCGGGCGGGTGGCCGGCCCGGCGGGGCCGGGCCGGCCCGCCCGCACACCTCATCGGGCGCCGGCTGCGGCCAGGCTCGCGCCGCCTGCTGCTGCGCACGCTGGTCATCGCGGGCGCGGCGGCGGCGCTCAGCCTCCAGGTGACCGCCCGCTGGGCCTTCGCCGGGGCGGCCACCTCCTGGACCCAGCGCCCGGTGAGCGGGCAGGGGGCACTGGTGGACGGCGCCGCTGTGCTGATCGCCGTGCTGATGGCCACGTTCACGCTGGCGGACCTGCACTGGGTCGCCTTGCGCGACCGGGCGGTCGAGGTGCGCACGCTGCGTGCGATCGGCTGGTCAGCCCTGGACCTGACCCGCCTCACCTTGCCCCATGCGATCGGTTCGGGACTGGCCGGCGGCCTCCTCGCGGGCGCGGCCGACTTGCTGGTTGGGCTGCCCGCGACCGGCGCCGCCCCGCCCCGGCTGATCGTCCTGGTCGCCGCGGCGGCGGCCGCCGGCACCGGGTTGAGCCTGCTCGCGAACGGCTTGTCGACCTATTCGGTGGTTCGCGCGGAAGAGTTGCCCAGGTAGTCGCATAGGCAACTGTTCACCCGGGGTTTGCCCCCCTTCCCCTCCTGGCGGCAGGCCGGCAATGATTGAATCCTTGTAGTCAGGTGCCTAGGTATCTGGTAGCGAGGTACGGCTGTGGCTGGCAGAGGGGGGCCGTAGGTGGTCAGCGAGGACCCGACCGTGGCAGTGCCGTCGTACGGCCCGGGGCCGGGCGCCGGGATGCCGTCGCCGGACTACCCCGGGGCCGCCCCGCGCCGGCCGGCCGCGCGCAGCCTGAAGTCCCGCGTGAGCACCGCGGACCGGCTTTTCCGGGCGGTCCTGCGGTCCGGCGGCTCGGTCGCGCTGCTGCTGATGATCGGCGTCGGCTCGTTCCTCGCCTTCAACGCCTGGGACGCGCTGCACAAGGCGGGCCTGTCGTTCCTGACCACCCAGGCCTGGAACGCCAACGGCGGCCAGTTCGGCATCGCCGCTGTCATCGTCGGGACCGCGCTGATCGCGCTGGTGGCGGTCGCGGTGGCGATGGTGCTGGCGACCGGCACCGCGCTGTATATCTCTGAGTACGCGCCCCGGTTCCTCAAGCGGCTGCTCGTCGCCGCCCTGGACCTGATGGCGGCGGTGCCGAGCGTGGTCTTCGGGCTCTGGGGCTCCTACCTGCTGCAGTGGAAGATCCTGCCGGTGTCGCGCTGGATCAACGACTGGTTCTACTGGTTCCCGCCCTTCCAGGTGAACGACGTCGACCGCGGCAGCCCGATCGCCTCGCTGGACACCTACTCCGCGTCGACGTTCATCGCGGGCATCGTGGTGGGGCTGATGATCACGCCGATCGCCGGCTCGGTCATGCGCGAGGCGTTCGGCCAGGCGCCGGTCGGCGAGCGCGAGGGCGCGCTCGCGCTCGGCGGCACCCGGTGGGGGATGATCACGTCGGTCGTGCTGCCGTTCGGCCAGGGCGCCATGATCGGCGGCCTGATGCTCGGCCTCGGCCGGGCGCTCGGCGAGACGATGGCGGTACTGCTGATCATCTCGCCGGTGTACGTCATCCAGCCGCACATCCTGCAGCACGGCACCAGCTCGGTCTCCAGCCTCATCGCCTCGCAGTACGCCGAGGCGTCGAGCCACTTCTCGATCAGTGCGCTGATGGCGGCGGGCCTGGCGCTGTTCGCGATCACCATGGTGGTCAACTTCATCGCCGCGCAGATCGTGTCGCGGTCCCGTTCCGGTGCGCTGAGCGAGGCCTGAGCCGATGACCGCGCTGGACTCCGCGGCCGGGCCGGCCTGCCGCCGGCCGAGCCGGACGCCGCCCCGGCGACGACGCTGCCGCAGCGTCAGCCGCGGCCGTACCCGCCCCAGCGCCGCCCGCTGAGCCTGCTGCGGCTGGCCGACGTGGTGTCGGTCGTCGGCGCGCTGCTTGCGGCGGTCGCCAGCACCGGGCTGCTCTGGTTTGAGATCTCCCCGTTCACCGGGATCATCGGCGCGGTCGTCGTCTGCTGGATCTTGTTCGTGGCCTACTACGCGGTGCTCGTCTCCTTCGACGAGAACCGGATGACGGTCCGCGACCGGCTGTCGGCGGTCGTGGTGCAGTCGCTCGCGCTCCTGGTCTTCGCGGCGCTGGTGTTCGTGATCGCCTACACGTTCCTGCGGGGCTGGCCCGCCCTGGTCCACCTCAACTTCTACACCCAGGACGGCCGCTACGGCGGCCCGCTGAGCCCGCTGACGCAGAGCGGGGCGCTGCACGCGGTCGTCGGCACGCTGATCGAGCTCGGCATCTCCATGGGCATCGCCCTTCCGTTCGGACTGCTCGCCGCCGTCTTCATGAACGAGGTGCCGGGCCGGTACTCCCGGTTCATCCGCATCGTGGTCGACGCGATGACCGCCATGCCGGACATCCTGGCCGGGCTGTTCATCTACGCCGATCCTGGTGCTCACCCACACCGCGGGGTCCGGTTTCGCCGCCGCCTGCGCGCTCGGGATCACCGCGCTGCCGATCATCTGCCGGGCGAGCGACGTGGTGCTGCGGCTGATGCCAGGTGGCCTGACCGAGGCGTCCTACGCCCTGGGGGCCAATCAGTGGCGCACGGTCCGGCTGGTGACGCTGCCGACGGTCCGCTCCGGGCTGGCCACCGCGGTCATCCTCGGCGCCGCGCGCGCGATCGGGGAGACCGCCCCGGTGCTGCTGACCTCGGTCGCCAGCGAGTACCTGACCACCAACCCGTTCGGGAAGCTGAACTCGCTGCCACTGATGGCCTACACCTCGGTCCAGGAACCGGAAAATGTCGAGATCTCGCGCGGCTTCGGTGCCGCCGCGTTGCTCCTCGTCCTCGTTCTCGTGCTGTTCACGCTGGCCCGGTGGGTCGGCGGCCGCGGCCCGGGACAACTGAGCGGCGGGCAGCAGCGCAGGCGGGCGGCCGCCTCCCGGCGCGACGTCGCCCGCTACGCCCGCTACGAGCGCAACCGCATGCCAGTTCCCGAGTCCCAGGAGCCGAGATGAAAGCCCGGACCATCCTCAGCGGTGCCCCTCGCGGCTGGCCGGGGCGGCTCATGATGCGGGGGCGCGCGCGGCGCCGGCTGCGGCTGATCGCGCTGTGCCTGGGCCTGGTCTTCGCGTTCGCCGCGGTCGAGCTCGGGGCGGTGCCGTTCGCGCCGCTGCAGCCGGCGCCGGCCAAGGCGGCGGGCACCTACGCGCCGATCACCGGGGCGGGGTCGACCTGGGCCTACCCGGCGATCCACGCCTGGATCGACAACATGAACCAGTTCGGGATCTCGGTCAACTACCAGCCGAACGGGTCGAGCTCGGGCCGGACCTTCTTCGCCGGCGGTCAGGCCGACTGGGCCGCGTCCGAGATCCCCTACGGCGTCGTTGACGGGGCCAACACCGACTCGCCGCCGTCCCGCGGCTTCGTGTACATGCCCGACGTGGCCGGCGGCACCACGCTCATGTACAACCTGCAGATCAACGGGCAGCGGGTGACCAACCTGCGGCTGTCGGGGAAGACCGTCGCCGACATCTTCACCAACAAGGTCACCAACTGGGATGACCCGGAGATCAAGGCCGACAACCCGCAGCTGAGCCTGCCGAACCTGCCGATCGTCCCGGTGGTCCGCTCCGACGGCTCTGGTGCCACCGCGGACTTCACCCGTGGATGCTGGCCACCAACGCCTCGGACTGGCAGGCCTACTGCACGGCGGTCGGCCGTACCCCGTGCACGCAGACCTCGACCTACCCGGTCCAGGGGGGCACCGCCATGATCGGCCAGCCCGGCGACCCCGGGGTTGCCACCTACGTGGCGCAGGCCTCGTCCAACGGGGCGATCGGCTACGTGGAGTACTCATGGGCGCTGCAGGAGGGCTTCCCGGTCGCGAAGCTGCTCAACGCGGCCGGCTACTACACCCTGCCGTCCCCCGGCCACGTCGCCGTCTCGCTGCTGCAGGACCAGATCAACACCGACGCCAGCAACCCGGCCACGTACCTGACCCAGAACCTGGCGAACGTCTACACCAACACCGACCCGCGCAACTACGAGCTGTCGGCCTACTCGTACTTCATCCTGCCGACCGACCTGACCGACGGCATGACGACCACCAAGGGCAACACGATCGGCACGTTCGCCAACTACGTCCTCTGCCTGGGCCAGTCGCAGGTTGACGTGCTCGGCTACTCCGCGCTGCCGATCAACCTGGTGCAAGACGCCTTCACCCAGCTGGCCAAGATTCCCGGGTACACCCAGAGCTCTGCTCCCATCTCCACCTGCAACAACCCGACCTTCTCCACCAGCGGCACCAACACCCTCGCCGCCAACGACCCGCAGCCGCTCGCGTGCGACAAGCAGGGCTCCACGCAGTGCGCGGAGGGGGTGGCGGAGCCGACGGAATCGGGGGCGCAGACCGGCTCCAGCGGGGCGGGCAGCGGGACGACCGGAAGCGGGACCACCGGCGGCGGGTCGGCCAGCGGCGGCTCGTCGGCCAGCGGCGGCTCGAGTACCGGCGCACGGCCGGCGGTTCGTCTGCCGGCGGCACTGCCGGCGGCGGGTCCAGTGCCGGCGGGTCCAGTACAGGCGGCACCAGTGCCGGCGGGGCCACCGTGACCAGCCCGACGGGCGGAGCCACGTCGTCGGGCGGGCACCACCGGGCAGCGGGCAGAACTGTGACCCGAACACCGGGGTCTGCACCGCGTCCGGTGGCTCTAGCACCGGAACCGGCGGCACCACCGGGACCGGCACCAGCACCGGCACCGGCACCGGCACGACCGGCAACAGCGAGGTCGGCAGCTCCGCGGCGGGGTCGGGCGGCTCGGCCGCCGACACCCCGATCACGCTCGCGGGCAGCGACGGCAGCGGCGTCGAGGTGACGCTGATGGCCCTCGCGGCCGGGATGATGTTCCTGCTCAGCGTGGTGCCGCCGCTGCTCGCGCAGGCGGGCCGGCGCAGCCGCCAGCGCCGCGGGATCGACGAGTTCTACGACGGCACGACTGGCCGGGGACCGCCGATGACCGCGGCCTGGCGCCGCGCCCGCCGGCGCCTGCCTGACCGCCGTGACGTGGGGCGGCGCGCTCACGGCCGCCCTCGCGCTCATCGGCCTGCTGGTCGTCGGCGGCGTCCCCGGCGGCGGCGGCCTGGCCCTGCGGGCCGGCATCGACACGTACAACCAGATGACCGGCATCGGCTCGACCGCCTCGGCCGTCACCGTGAACTGGACCAGCGGCCTGCTCGACTCGAGCAACCAGCCGATCACCGGCTCCACCAGCTCCACCGGCACCGACGGCGGCCCCGAGCTGAACCCCAACGCCGACCGGGCGGCCGGCAGCGGCCCGCTGTCGTTTATGGACAGCGACTTCGCGAAGCTCTCGGTGACGGTCAGCCAGACCGAGAACCTCGACCGAGCAGGGCATCACCGTCAGCTGGAGTGGCGCGCAGCCCTCGGAGCCCGGTAACCCGTACGGCGACTTCATGCAGATGATGGAGTGCTACGGCGACTCCGGCAGCCGGCCCGAGCCCGGAGGGCTGCGAGTACGGCAGCCCGGGCATGCTCGGCACCCAGATCCCCAATCAGCAGGTCACCAGCCGCATCGGCCTGCTCTGCACCGCCGGCGCGGTCGCGAGTGCCGGCTCACCTCCGTTCGCCTTGAACGGCGGAGGGCCGGCGCAGGGCTGTGACCCCGCCGAGCCGACCGCCGAGACGCCGACTCACTGCGACCCCACGGCCGCGTCCCCGAACACCTGCGCCACGGGCAACTACACGGTTCCGTTCGTGCCAGCCGACGACTCGGCGAATCCGCTGTGGGGAGCGGGCGCGTCGGGCACGGGCACGGGCACGCTGTTCAACCAGTTCAACACCAACGAGGTGCAGGCGGCGTACACCTCTCAGGACGAGACCGGCCGCACCAGTTCGAGACGCTGACCGCGACCCAGGCCCCTGGCCTCGGCTGCGGGGAGGCGGAGAGCAACGGCCAGACCCGCAACTGCTGGCTCGTCATCGTGCCCCGGGGCAGCTACGAGCCGAACGGCTTCCATGTCAGTCCCTCGGTGCCGCTCTACACGTCGCCGCTGAGCGCGGGCAACTGGGCGCAGCGGATCCAGATCCACCTCGGCTACGCGCCGCTGGCCGCCGACTGCCCGCCCACCGTCATCCCTGACTCGATGGTTGGCACCCAGGTGGCCTACCGGGCCGTCACCTCCTGGCAGTCGGCGCTGAACCAGGCCGCGAAATGCTCGACGGTGTACTCCTACACGGCGACGACCGAGACCGCGGCCACGAACCAGCTGCAGAGCCCCGGAAGCGGGAACGCGGGGCTGGCGTTCACCACGATCCCCATCGGCAGCGAGGTCACCAGAGACGGCGGGACCGCGCCCACGCTGCCCACCATCCTGTATGCGCCGGTGGCGGTCACCGCCCTCGACTTCGGCTTCAACATCAACACGGTCGCCGGCGGCCAGGTAACCACGCCCGTCAAGCTCACTCCCTCGCTGCTCGCCCGGGCCCTCACCCAGGTCTACAAGCCGGACCTGCCCGACGCCGTCCCGGGGCCGGCCTGGGTCCAGTCGAACCCGGGAAGCTGGACGGCGGACCCGTCATTCCAGGCGCTCAACGCGGGGATCCAAGATATCCCCGGAGCTCCCGACTTCCCGCTGATCACCGGCGACCACTCGGCTGTCAACCAGCAGATCTGGCAGTGGGTCCAGTCGGACCCGGCCACCGCCTCCTGGCTCGACGGCGGGACCGACCCCAGCAACCCGGTGACCGCCGATCCCGACTACGTCGCCCTCAAGCTGGGACAGTCGCCCGCGGCCGACAACTTCGACGAGGCCTACACCGGCACGCTCACCTGCGCCCAGGCCGTGGATCTCACCGCAACCTCGGACTTTACGAGCCCAGGGGAGTGCTACGGTCCCCTGATCCCAAGCCCAACCCGCCGAATACGCTCCAGCCGCAGTCGTGCACCGTCCCGGCCGGGGACACCGCTAATCCGCAGTCAAAGGCGTGCGACGTCCTCAACAGCGAGGACCTGCTGCCGGTCGAGAACAACTTCGACCAGGCCGCCTCGGTGGTCCTGTCGTCGGTCGACCCGTCCGACACCATTCAGTGGAATGGCAACAACAAGGGACCGGATGGCACCGACGGGTGGTGGAACACGGTCGGCACCGAGCTGCCCGGGCACACGTTCATGTGGGCCGTCAACGACATGCCCGACCTGGCCGCCTACGGGCTGATCTCGGCCACCCTGTGCGACCCGACCGGTGCGACCTGCACCCAGCCGAGCATCGACAGCGTGACCGACCGCGCTCAACTCCGCCACCACCGACAGCGCCGGTCTGCTCCAGGTCAACCCGGCCACGGTTCCCTCCGGCGGGTACCCGCTGACCGATGTCGTCTACGCGGCCGTGCCGACCAACCAGCCGGCCTCCGCCCTCACTGACTACGCGAACTTCATCGCCTACGCCGCCGGGCCGGGCCAGACCACCGGCACCGAGCCCGGTGACCTGCCGCCGGGCTACCTGCCGCTCCCGGCCAGCCTCCAGACCCAGGCCCAGGCGGTCGTCACCCAGCTGCAGGCCCTGGCCGCCGCGCGCCTCGTCGTCCCCGAGCCCGACGCCCTCCACCACCGGGACCACCGGCGCGGGGAGCACGGCGGCCGCCGGCGGAACGACCTCCGGCAGCACGACCGGCGGGGGGAGCAGCACCGGCGGCAGCGGGAGCCTGACGAACCTCGGCTCGGGCCCGACCGGCGGCGGGACCGCGACCGGGTCCGGCACGACGACCGGCGGGGGCACCAGCAGCGGTGGCGGCACGACGGCGGCCACGCCCGCGGCCACTCCCACGACCCAGCCACCGGCGTCGGGGACTTGCCCTCCAGCCGCGTCCACGGGCACCGCGGCTGCGTCTGCAAGCACCTCCGCGACCGTGGCGGCCTCACCGTCCGTCACCGCGGCCGCGACCGCGACGTCGGCCAGCACCGGCTGTGCCGCGAGTACACCGCAGGCTTCGACGTCCTTCCGCCCTCGGCGCAGGCCGCCGCGGGCGGGACGACCCAGGGCACCCTGGTCGGTTCGATCGGGGGACGTCCTCATCATCGTGCTGATCATCGGCGCCGCAGGCGCCGCCGCGGGTCTCCTGCTCCGCTACGGCCGCCTGCCCGGGCGCGGGCGCTCCCGGCAGCGAACGGACAGCTCCGTGAAGCGGGGCGGTTCGCTCGACGGCGAATCCCGCCCCCAAAGGCTTGGCCGGCGAATTGTGGGTTCGCCGGCCAAGGAACACCCGGCCCTGCCAGTACCAGACTGCGGGCTAAACCTGGGCGTCGCCTTCAGGCTACGTCCTAAAGGCAAGGAGAGGGGAAACCTCTATGCGTTTCAAACCCCCTACGATGCTGCGGAAGCGCAAGGTCCGCGGCCTGCTCGCCGCGGGCGCGGTGCTCGCGGCGGTCGGCGGCATGGCGCTCGCGCAGGCCGCCCCGGCCATGGCCGACCCGCAGCCGACCCTCGTCGCGGTCGGTTCTGACACGATCCAGGACGTGTGGAACGCGTTCACCAACGGCACCCCCGCGGACCCCGCGGCCGGGCTCGCCGCGGTGGCCGCTCCGCTCGCCTCCGGCGAGGTCGCCTCGTACAACGCGACCAACCCGGCCACCGGCGCGATCAACGAGCCGATCACGCCGCAGGACGGCTGGGCCGTGCAGAACGGCATCGTGCCCAACCCCACCGCCACCCACCCGCTGGCTCCCGGCGACTGCAGCTTCGACCGCCCGAACGGCTCCGGCCAGGGCATCGCCAACCTGCGGCTCGCGCTGAACGCCAACAGCACCAACGCCACCAAGGCCATCCAGCCAGCCGCCGGGCTCGGCTGCGTTGACATCGCCCGCTCGTCGAGCACCGTGGACAAGACCGACAACGTCCCGGCGGTCGACATCCAGTTCGTGCCGTTCGCGATCGACGCGGTCACCGCCGCGACCGGCCCGGCCAGCTGCACACCGGCCTCCAACTGCCCGGCCTTCACCGCTGACCTGGGCAACGGCTCCACCCAGAACGTCACCACGGTGGCCAGCACGCTCGGTTCCGACATCGGTTCGATCACGTTGACCGAGCTGCAGTCGCTCTACAACTGCAACCCGGTCACGGTGGGCTCGACCACCTACTGGCCGACCGGCTCGGCCACCGCTCAGCCGGGCGGCTCGACGGCGATCGACCTGTACGTGCCGCAGGCTGGCTCGGGCACCCGGTCGTTCTGGGAGAGCTCGGCCGCGGCCAGCTTCCCCGACAGTGAGGTGGATGCCGCCTCCAACGGCTGCGTCCACGACTACATCGTCGGCGGCGTGCTGTCGAGCACGACCGAGGGCTTCAAGGTCCCGGTCGAGGAGCACGACGGTACCGCCGTGTCCACCGACCCGATCGGCTACGACCCGTTCTCCATCGCCCAGTACATCTCGCAGCAGAACCCGTTGCACAACCCGCGTTTCCACGGTGCGGTCCTGCAGGACATCGGCGGCCAGGCTCCGTTCAACACCGCGGGTGTCCCCAGCAGCGGCCTGAACACCAGTTTCCCGATCCTCCGTAACGTCTACGACGTGGTGAAGCTGTCCCGGCTGACCACGGCCGGCGACCCGATCGACACCCTGTTCAACGGTGTCGGCTCGACCATCTGCAAGCAGCACGCGATCATCCAGTCCTACGGGTTCGCGCTGATGGGCAGCACGGTCTTCAACGGCCTGACCTGCGGCACCATCCAGACAAGCCTCGAAGGTGCGCCGTAATCAGCTAGTCCGGCTCGCCGGCTAGCTCCCCTGAGTGTCCTGGGGCCTGCCCGGACCCGCTATGTCCGGGCAGGCGTCCAGGGCCCCCGCCCCGCGTGCGATCTCGCTTCCGCACGGGGCGGCCCCCCAGGTGGGCACGCCAGCAGGCGTGCCCACAGCACGAGGAAGTGGAAAGGAACCCTTCCATGAAAGGTACCTTGGGCCTGCAGCGGCTCAAACGGGCCGCTGCCGTCGCCGGCATCGGCGCGCTCGTCGTGGGTGGTGCGCTCGTGGGCGCCACCTCGGCCCATGCCGCGGTGACCCAGTTCGGCACCGGCACCGGGCTGACCCTTACCCCGGCGTCGGGCACCGCCGGCGGCGACAGTGTCACCCCGACCTTCCAGTCGACGGCCTGCCCCTCCGGCGACAACGGTTCGGCGACCATCAACGTCATCGACCCGACGACGCCGGCCGGCACGACGATCCAGAACATCAACGCATCCCAGGTCTCGGGGGTCTTCGCCCCCGCGTCCGCCGCGTTCTCCGGCTCGTGGAACGCGACCCTCGCCAGCGTGTACGGCGCGGCCGGCGGCGACAACATCACCGCCGGGGTGCAGTTCGAAGTCGCGGTCGAGTGCTTCTCGGACTCAGCCGCGAGCGTGGGCGGCACGTACGTGAACAGCACGTTCGTGACCATCAACGCTGACGGCTCGTTCACCGCCAACCAGACCAAGACCGGCCCGGCCCAGAGCGTCAACCTGGCGCTGACCGCGTCGCCGAACCCGGCCGTGGCCGGGCAGTCGGTCACCCTGACCGCTACTGCCTCCGTCTCGGGCGCGACTGGCACCGTCCAGTTCGAGAACAACGGGACCGACATCAACGGCCCCGCGACGCTCTCGGGCGGCGTGGCCACCACCAGCGCCACGTTCGCCGCGGCCGGCACGGAGAACCTGACGGCGGTTTACACCCCGTCGGGCAGCTTCACCGCTGGTACCGGCGGCTCGCTGGCGCTGACCGTCGGCCCGGCTCCGGCCAACTCCGGCACGATCCCGCTCGCCGTGACCGTGCCGACCAACGGTAGCTTCACGCTCACCGTGGACACCACCGACGTGGTTACCCTGACCGCGACCGGTCTCACCGCCACGGGTACGACGACCCCCATCACGGTCTCCGACACCCGTAACACCTTCCCGGGCTGGTCCGTCTCCGGCCAGGACTCGTCCTGGACCGGCACCGGAACGGCTGCCGGCGGTGCCTTCTCGGGCGACCAGCTCGGCTGGACGCCGACCGGCACCACGCTGGCCCAGAATGTGAAACTCGGCCCCACTGTTGCCCCGGTTACCCCGGGCATCGGTTCCTCCCCGGCCCTCCTGGCCGAGGCGCAAGCGGGTCTCGGCAACGGGTTCGGCACCAGCACGCTCGGCGCCACCCTCAACCTGGTGATCCCGAACACGACGCCGGCTGGTCCCTACACCAGCGGGCTGACCATCTCCGCGGTCACCACCAACCCGTAACGGGTTGTTACAACTTAATACGCTTTCCGGCGCGTGCCGGGGGCGGGAACCAGTAGGTACCCGGCCCCGGCACGAGCTGGTTCCCGCCATATCGATGATCTTGGATCGAAGGCCGCGTGTGCCGTTCACCAGCCTTTCGCGGAACGGTTGACTTGCCGTCGTAATGCCCTTAATTGCCCGCGTGATTGACTTCGTTTCCGTTGGCCGGTTTGAGCCCGCACATGCCTCTTGTTGCCCTAGAAGCCCCGGAGTCCGCGCCATGAGAATTTCCCCCGCTCCCCGCCGCGCCCGTGGCCGGATCTGGGCCGGCTTCGTGCTCGCGGCCGCCGTCATTGGCGTGGTGGCAAGCGCGCCCGCCGCCCTCGCGGCTCCGGCCGTCGCCGGCCGCGTCTGGCGGCGGCACGCAGCTCGCGGCCGGTACCGCGGCAACCCCCGCCGGCCAGGTCACCTGGTCCGTGGTGCCGGCCACCAGCACCGGGCCAGACCCGAATCGGCAGGAATTCAGCTACGGCGTCGTCAAGGCCGGCTCGTCGATTCAGGACCACGTCGAGATCGAAAACCGCAGCACCCAGTCGGCCGCCTTTTCCATTTACGCCACCGACGCCGCCGGGACGACCGCATCGGGCGCACTTCTGCTGCTCGGGTCCAGCGCGAAGTCGACCGACATCGGCGCCTGGTCGAGCTTCGCGGGCGGGGCTAAGCAGCTGTCGACGATCATCCCCGCCAAGAAGGCCATCATCGTCGCGTTCACGCTGAAGGTGCCCGTGCAGGCCACCCCGGGCGACCACACCGGGGCCATGGTGGCGGCGGTCTCGGTGACGCGCAAGAACGCCAAGGGTGAGAACGTTATCGAGACCTACCGCGTCGCGGTGCCCTTGGAGATGCGGCTACCAGGCGCCCTCGCGGCCGGGCTCCAGGTGAAGTCGATCTCGACCGGCTTCAGCGACCCGCTCGACCCGTTCGGCACCGGCTCGGCCACGATTTCCTACACGTTGACCAACAGCGGGAACGTCCGGCAGAGCGCGACGCCCGCCATCACCGTCAACGGTCCCTTCGGCCAGACCGCGGCTGTGCATCCGGCCAAGCTGCCGGTGATCTTGCCCGGTGACTCGATCCGGGTGTCAGCCAGCGTCCCCGGCCTGTACCCGGCGGGCCCGATGAGCGCGCATGTGACCGCTGCCGCGGGCTGGCCGGCGGGGACCATCCCGCTCTCGAAGCCGGCCGCCACCGTCACCAGCAGCGCGTCCCTGTTCGCGTTGCCGTGGTCGCTGCTCGGCCTCATCCTGCTGCTGGTGGCGATCGGGTTCGGTTACTGGTACTACCGCCGCTGGCGGGACCGCACCCGCCGGGCCGAGCTGGCCGCGGTCGCGGCGCGGGCCAGCCGCGACACCGAGCGGCGCCTGCTCGGGGGGCTGGCCGATGGCGGTCACTCTGCGGGCGGTCACTCCGCGGGCGGCGACCGCAGCAAACCACCGGCCGCGCCAGCCGCGCCAGCGGAGGCCGCCGCCCCGGCCGAGGCGGCGGCACCGGGTGGGCCCAAGGATGGCGGTGGAGCGGCGGCCGAGGGCACGACCGAGTTATGGCCTTGAGCGTGCGAACCGCCAGCCACCCGTGCTGCCCCCCCAGGTGGGAGGTATGACCACGGTGCGCGAACCCGCGGCCGGCCCGGCCGCGGGTGCCGCGGGTGCCGCAGCGGAGGCCCCGGCCCCAGGCGTGGTGCCGCCGCCGCCCCCGCCGCCGGGCGGTTACCGGCGCCGCCCGCCGGTCAGCCCGGGGCAGCTGGTTACCCGGGCGATCGGTACCTCGCTGCTGATCCTGGCGGTCACCGCACTCGGCTTCATCGCCTGGATCGGCGCGTTCTCCCGCCTGCACTTCGACAAGGCTCAGCTGGGCGCCTACGACGCGATCCGGGTCGAGCTGGCCGCGGGAACGGCACCGAACGGGCCGACCGTGCCCAACAACCCGGCCCAGCTGCTGCCGATGGGCGCGCCGGTGGCGGTGCTCAGCATCCCCGCGATCGCGCTGCGCACCGTGATCTTGCAGGGCACCACCAGCTCGGTCCTCGAGGACGGCCCCGGCCACCTGCGCGACACGGTGATGCCAGGCCAGGCCGGGATCAGCGTGATCCTGGGGCGCGAGAACACCTACGGCGGGCCGTTCGGCGGCCTCGCCAGCCTGGTGCCGGGCGACTCCGTCACGGTCGTCACCGGGCAGGCCGAGTCCACCTACAAGGTGATCGACCTGCGACGGGCCGGTGACCCGCTGCCACCGACGCTGGCGGCCGGGGCCGGCCGGATGATCTTCGTCACCGCGACCGGCGCACCACTGCGGCCATCCGGCCTCCTCTACGTCGACGCCGACGAGACGTCCAAGCCGCAGGTGTCACCGGGCACGGTGCTGCCCGAATTCATCGCGCCGGCCGAGAACGCGCTCGGCACCGAGCCCCAGGCGTGGGTCCCAATCGTGCTCTGGGGACTGCTGCTGGTGATCGTCGCCCTCCCGCTGGCCTGGTTCTGGACCGCCTGGGGGAAATGGCAGACGTGGGTCATCACCGTTCCCACCATTGGCTTCCTCATGCTCGCGATCGCCGACCAGGCGGCCCGGTTGCTGCCCAACCTGATCTGAGCGACGATGCCGTCGACTGCCCCCGAAGAGAAAGACCCGCATGTGAGCAACATGGCTGGCGAAGCCGAGACCCGTATGGACGTGCTGAACGCCGGCGGCCAGGCCGACCCCGCCCCGCTGATCCCGGGGATGCCGGCCGCCGAGCCGGCCCAGTGGCGCGAGCCCGCGCCGCTGGCGACGCTCGAGGCGCGCGACATCACCGCCTGGTTCGGCGATAACATGGTGCTGGACCAGGTCTCACTGACCATGCGGGCCGGTGAGGTGACAGCGCTGATCGGGCCGTCCGGCTGCGGCAAGTCGACCTTCCTGCGCATCCTCAACCGGATGCACCAGCTCGTTCCCAGCGCCTCGCTGGCGGGCGAGGTGCTGCTGGACGGGGCCGACATCTACCACCCGTCGGTCCGCCTCACCCAGGCCCGCCGCGACATCGGCATGGTGTTCCAGAAGCCCAACCCGTTCCCGGCCATGTCCATCTACGACAACGTGGTGGCGGGGCTCAAGCTGACCGGGGTGAAGGTCAGCCGGGGCACCCGGGACGGCGTGGTCGAAGAGTGCCTGATCAAGGCCGGCCTCTGGAACGAGGTCCGCAACCGGCTGCGCCAGCCCGGCGGCGCGCTGTCCGGCGGCCAGCAGCAGCGGCTGTGCATCGCCCGCGCGCTGGCGGTGAAGCCGCGGGTCCTGCTGATGGACGAGCCGTGCTCCGCGCTCGACCCGACCTCGACCCGGGTCATCGAGGAGACCATGACCGACCTGGTCCGCGAGGTGACGATCGTGATCGTCACGCACAACATGCAGCAGGCCCAGCGGGTCTCCAACCAGTGCGCGTTCTTCCTCGCCGCCCAGGGCGAGCCGGGCCACATCGTCGAGTACGGGCCTACCGTGTCGATGTTCGGCTCACCGCAGGACCCGCGGACGGCCGACTACGTGCAGGGACGCTTCGGCTAACAGGGCCGCTTCGGCTCATCCGCGCGTCAATTCGCGGCGAGGCCGGCCAGGTGGGCGTAGACGATGATGCTGTCCAGGTACTCGCCGGTTGCCGGGTCGAACGGGCCGCCGCAGGTGACCAGGCGCAGCGCCGGGTACGGCACGTTGCCGAAGACGTCGGTGGTGGGGAAGTGGGCCTTGGCCGCCTTCTGCACCCCGTCGACGTCGAACACCGCCGTCTCGCCGTCGGCCCGGGTGACGTCGACCGCGTCACCGGCCTTCAGGTTCTTGAGGTTGAAGAAGACCGACGGCCCAGCGTAGTCGTCGACGTGCCCCAGGATGACAGAGGTGCCTTTCGCCCCGGGCATGACCGACCGGTCGTACCAGCCGGCCAGGTTGTGGTTGTCGAGCGGCGGCACCTGCACCGTCCCGCCCGCGTTGAGACCAAGGTCGGTGACGGGCGCGTCCACCCCGATCGCGGGGATCACGATCCGCATCGGGGCCGACGACGCCAGCGGGGCCGCGACAGTGCCCGCCTTCGGCGCGAACGGCACGTTGGTGCTGACCGTGGCCGGGATGTCCTGGGCCGCGGCCGGCGGCAGCTTCGTCCCGGCGCTCAGCGCGTGCGCCACGATGAATCCGCCGACCGCCACCAGGACCAGCCCCACCACGAGGATGACCCGGATATCGATGCCCTGGGGGACATCGTCGCGGCCCGCGTACTCTCGGCGGTATTCCCCGGACGACATCAGGCGATCGTGCTAACCGGCGTGCTCACGCGCCGCCCGCGGAGCGACGCCGGCGCCACCGCGCGAGCAGGACGAGCCCTCCGCCCGCGACCATGACGGCACCGCCGGTCCCGGCCACAGTCCCGTTGATGCCCGGCCCGGTGCCGCCGCCAGTGGCCGGCGCGCCTACCGGGAGGCCGGTGCTCGTCGAGTCGATGCCGGTCGCCGCCCCCGTCGGGAAGGCACTGGACGTCCCGGTCGCACCATCGCTGCCGCTCGAATGCGGGGTCGGGGACGCCGAACCGGTGGGGGAGGCGGAGCAGGTAGCGGAGGCCTTGGGCGAAGCCGAGGCAGACGGCGATGCCGACGATGAGGCGCTGCTTGAGGCCGAAGCCGAAGCCGAAGCCGAGGAAGTCGGCGAGGCCGAGGCCGCGCTGGACGGCGAAGCGCTGCTGGTCGGGCTGCAACTGGTGCTGGGCGAAGGGGAGCAAGAGGGAGTAGGCGAAGCCGAGGTGGACGGCGAGGCTGTCCTGCTGGCACTCGCGCTGGCCGACGGCGACGGCGAACTCGACGCCGAGGGTGAGGCCGACGCCGAGGCCGAGGCCGAGCTGCTGGGCGATGCCGACGCCGACGCGGTCGGGCCGCAACTGGTCGTAGCCGCACCGGCCGCGCCGCCCAGCGGTCCCGTCAACGCCACCACCGCAACGGAGGCCACCAGGGCGGCCGCGCCAGCCGCGAGGCCGACCTCCCCGGCCCGCTGCAGTTTCAGCCAGCTAATCCGCCGTGATCGACGCACGATCGTCACCATTCCTTGGGTAGTCAGATTTAGTTCACCCAGGTAGTCAGGTACCCAGGCTATTAGATCATTGGCCCAGTGGCCCAGACGCCTGCTTTTCCTGACAAGCAACGTGATTCCCGGTGAACACTGAAACAACGAACTCGTGCCCGATTCGCCCGCGCGGATCGGATGGCTAATGCGGTCATTCGGGCCGCTCGGCCGCCACCTTGGGCAGCGGCGGCGCGGCGGCGGGGGATCCGGCCGCGTGCCGCGGGGCCGGGCGGCGCAGTGACATGCGGGTGATCGCGAGGACCATGGCTACCGCCGAGGGCGGCCAGGCCGGCTCCCTCCGCCACTTCCGAGCCGATCCCGGAGCCGCCGGCCGAGCCGGGACACGTTGGCGACCGGGCTCGCGCCTTCCTCCGGGACCGATTTCGGGGCGAGGGTGGGGAACAGGCCGGCCGCGCTGCCGCCGGCGCTCAGCGACGGGGTCGCGGCGGCGACGCCCGCCGGGGCGGACGACATCGGCGTCAGGCTCGCCCCGACCGGGCTGGCCGACGTCAGGACGGTGAGAGAGGCGGTCGCGGCCGGGGTCGCGGCCAGGTCAGCCGCGCTGCCGGCCACAGTCAGGCTCACCGCGGTGACAGTGGCCGACGTGACGGGAACGGTGACCTCCGCCTGGAACAGCCGCTGGGCCGAGGCTCGAGTCGACCGCGCCCAGGTCGCAGGCCGACGTGCCGCTGCCCGTCGCAGCCGGAGACGAAGGCGGGGGCGCCCGCGCCCGCGCTCGACTGCAGCGTGGATGCGGGCGTCGGGCAGGTTGCCGCTCTCCGGTCCAGGCGCCCACCTCCCACTGGGACGCCTGCCCGCGCAGGCGGCTCTGCTGCAGCGGCCGGATCGCGACGCACAAGTTGACCGGGGTGGCGGCCGCCGCGGCCCGGAATGCCGTCAGCACGATCGCCTGGCCCGCGCCGTCCGCGATGGCGCTGGATGACGACGAGGCCGTCGGGGCCGGCGTTGTCGGCGCGGCGGTCGGGGTATCCGTGGGCGTGGCGGTCGGGGTGACCGTCGGGGTGGCCGTGGGCGTGGAGGTCGGGGTATCCGTGGGCACGGCGGTGGGCGTGGCGGTCGGGGTGACCGTCGGGGTGGCCGTGGCCGTGGCCGTGTCCGTGGGCGTGGGCGTGGCGGTCGGGGTGCCGGTGGGGGAGTCGGTCGGCGAGGACGCCGGCGAGGACGCCGTGGACGACACGCTGGCGCTCGGCGTGGGGGTCGCCGAGGTGGAGGTGCTGCCGCTCGCCGACGGCGCCGGCGTCGTCGCCGCGGCCGCTGACGAGCCCGCTGACGAGGCCGCCCCGGGGGTCGCCGCGGCCGGGCCAGCCGCCCCCGCGGCGGCGGCTGGCAGCAGGGGCTCGCACGACTCGCTGGTCCCGCTCGTGGCCGTCGCCGCCAGCGCCGTGCCGCTGAGGGCGGCCACGGCGCCCCCGGAGGCCGCGCTGAGCAGGGCCGTGCCCGCGATCAAGGTAACCGCCCGGCGCCGTCCGTGTGCCATCCGCATCCCCAACCCGTATTGACCGGTATCACAGCGAAATTAGTCGTTTAGCGCGAAGTCATTTCATTTACGGTTTCAGCAGATTGGTACGCTATGCCGCCGGCTGGTCGCAAAACCTCATTCTGGATTAGCAAACGGTGAACGCTACGGGAACCAAAGACGTCGCCGACCTAGGTACCTAGGTGCTGGCTCCAGGCGGCACCGCCAGCCAGGCCGTGTAGCTGACCGGCCAGGTGCCAGTCGGCGCCCCGGTCAGCGACTCGGCATCGCCCGCGGTCCGGAGCGCGACGGCCTGCTGCGGCACCGAACCCGGCAGCGCGACCGACGCCCGGGTCGCGCCCAGCAGGACCGGGCGCCGCCCCGCCTGCTCGACCGCGCGGACCGCCTGCCCGAGGGCGGCCGCCGCGGTCGGCCCGGGAACCACCAGCGCGGCCGGCTGCCCGCACAGCCCGCGGATCACCGGCGCGTACGTGGCCGCTGTGGCCGCGTCCGTGACCAGCACGCTCGCCGTCGGCCCGATCGCCGCGCACAGCGCCGAAGCCGCCACCAGCGAGCCGCCGTAGGTCGCCGTCGCGCCCGCACCGCGCAGCCGCAGCTGGTCCGCGAGGGCTGACCCGGCCGAAGCGCCCGAGGCAACCAGCCCCGGGTTCAGCGTCGTCTCCAGCGGCGGTATGGCCAGCGCGAGCACACAGCAGGCACCGACCGCCCCGCGGGCGGCCCGGGAGGCACCGAAGATCGAAGCGCGCGACATCAGCCAGGCCGACATCCAGATGGCGAGGAGCACGAGCCCGGGCAGCACGGCCGGCACCAGCCGGTGCGACGCCATCGGCTGCCACGGCACCACCGCCGGGTCCCACAGCACTGTGACCACCGACCAGGCGACGATCACCAGCGGCAGTCCCCACAACCGGACCGAGGCCGGGGCCACGGAAGGATCGGACCGGACGCGGGGACCGCCCTCGGTCACCGCCTCGACCGACCGCCGCCCAAGCGACGCCGCGCCCCCGCACGCCAGCAGCAGGGCGGGCGCCCCCAGGTACCACAGCACCCAGTGAAGGCTGGACTCGTAGTACTGGCGCGACCCGTCGACCGGCAGCCCCGCGTACCGCTGCAGCGCCGCGACCGCCCTGATCATGGCCGGGTCGGCCTGCCCCCGCACGGTCTGCAGCAGCGGCCGTTCGGCCAGCCCGACCAGCACCGCCACCGGCAGCACCAGGGCCAGCCACTGGGCCACGTGGCCGAGCGACGGCAGCAGCGACTCCTCGCCCCGAAACCCGACCGCGCGCGGGCGGCGGGCGACTACCCGCCGGGCCCGGTCCCGCACCGCCGGGATCGTCAGCGACAGCGTCAGCGCCGTCACCGCGGCGCAGCCGAACGCGCACAAGCCGATCAGGTGCAGCTGGGCCGACACGGTCGCCAGGTAGGCCCGGGCGAGGACCAGCGCCGTCACGAGCGCGGTCCCCAGACCGAGCACGAGCCCGGTCCCGAACGGCCCCGCCTGCGGCCGCCGGGTCACGTACAGCACCGCCAGCACGGGGAAGGCGGGCAGCAGCACGGCCAGCGACGCGACCGAGGCCAGCACGGTCAGCCCGAGCGCGAAACCGCCAAGCCCGGCCAGGACCCGCCGCCGGGCCACCAGCGAGTCGATGAACAGGCAGAGCCCGCCGAACAGCAGCACCTGCACCAGGGGCTCGCTGAACGGGGCGCGCGCGGTGTACACCTCGGGCAGGCCGGCCGCCAGCACCAGCTCACCGGCGACCGCCCACCACGGACCGCACAGCCGTCCCACCAGCCCGCCGAACGTGAGCACGGCGCAGCCGCCGAGGACGGCCGGCATGAGCAGCGCCCCGCCGAGCCCGCCGAGCCACGCCCCGCCCGCGAGGACCAGCGGCAGCCCGGGCAGGAAGGCCGGCGTGATCGAGCCACCGGCGACCGAGAATCCCGGGGTGGCAAAGGACAGCCCCGGGGCCCCGCCGAACGCCGCCGCCGAGACGGGGATCCGCACGGTCGCGTGCTGCGCGATCCAGTAGCCGTACTGCAGGTAGACGCCCGGTTCGCTGGTCACGAAGACCTGCTCGGACCGCAGCGCCGCTTGCCACACCCCGAAGCCGGCCGCGATCACCACCATGGCCAGCACCGCGAAGCCCGGCACCGCGGGCCGGGGCCGCCGGCGCGGCTCGGGGCGCTCGGCCACGGCCGCGTCCGGCCCAGCCTCATCCAGGACCGTCGCAACGGCCCCCGCCTCGTCCGACCGGGGCCAGCTCACCGGGAGCCGCTCGGTCGTGAAGTAGAGCAACGCGACCGCGAGCGGGACGAAGATGATCACCATCGGCACGGCCATCAGCCGCCCCGCCAGCAGCATCCCTGTCCCCGGCACCAGCCAGGCGATGGCAACCAAGGCGGGCGCGACGGTGATGGCGGCGAACGCCCGGTCCGGCACCCGCAGCTGCACCCGCACCTCGCCCTGGGCGGCGCGGGCGAGCCAGTCCGCCCAGCCGCGCCGTGCGGGCGCCGCGGCCCGCGGCGCTTCCGCCCCAATGTCTTCGGCCGCCTGCTCATCCGCCGCGAGGTCCCCTGGCGTCGAGTCATCCGCCGGAGGATCGTCCGCTCGTCCCAGTACGGGCAGGCGTAGGCGCATAGGCGTCACCCTATCGATCTAAACGGTGACCATTGGGGAACGAGAACCCGAATTATCCGGAACGGTGGCTTACTCCGCCCGTCCCGCCCGCTCTATGTCACCGCAGCCGGGCTCCCGCTGCCCACCGGTGCGCGACATGAGCGGCCCGTTCCGGCTGCCGGACGCCCTCCGCCGGGCCGACGCCCCACCCGGGGGCGCGCCATGTAATTTTACGCCGCCACCGCCACTGTGAAATGGCAAAGCGTTGCCATTTATGCGGCACCGAGCGATTGAGCGAGGCACACAAGAATGTCGGGCCCGTCGCCTACAATCCGGCGTAAATCAATTGTGCGAGCGGCCGGCCTTTTCCGCTATTCTTGCCCTCCGGTGGTCTGGCCGCCATCCGCACCTGAATATGGAGTGTCGGCTAGTGGACAATAAGCCAGCGCCGGGCCGCGTGGAGCAACGCCCCCTCCTGCGGCGTGAACAGCCGCCGGGGAAGGCGACCGTTCTCATCCGGGGCGGCAGCGATACACCAGCTAAGCTGCTCCGGCCCGTTGAACGGACCGCGCGGGCATGGTCCCTGGACGGCCGCCCGTTGCTCGGCATCGCGGTTTTCGCTGTCCTCGAGGGATCGGCGCAGGAGCTACTCCGGCAAAGGTTTGCCAATTGTCGCTTGATCTATCTACTGACGGTCGCAGAACTGATTGAAGGCGGTCCTCGGTGACGTTCACCCTAACCCCGAGTACCCTATGACTAAGCACCTGACATGAGGGAGCGCCGAAATGTACCGCTTGGACATCACCGCGGACCTCAACGACGAAGACCACACCGGCTACCTCTGGACCTTCCTCGATGAGGCTCGCGATCCTGCTCAGATCCGTCCGGGTGCCGTCGTGGTGGCTGGCGACGACGATGCCGCCGCGGTCTGCCAGGTGGTCGACCTCGTGCCTGGCGGCAGCTCCTCCGCCCGCGGTCGCGCCGGCGCGCGTCATGACCGCAGCCACGGCCCCGTTCGCCGTCCGCGCGTAGGCCGCGCCCGGCCGGCCGGCTCGCCTCGGTGAGGAAAAAGGTACCGTGCGATGTGGATCTGGTGCTCCGGGGCGGTAGCATGCTTGACGCAGCTTCTGTGTAAGTGCTTCATGACGCGCTCGCGCAATTACTGCCAGGATCCCGTAAGGTGCGGGACTGATGCAGGGCTAGGAGAAATGCGCATGGCGCAGGGAACAGTCAAGTGGTTCAACGCGGACAAGGGCTTCGGGTTCATCAGCGTTGACGATGGTGGACAGGACGTCTTCGTCCACTTCTCCGCGATCGAGTCCAACGGCTACCGCAGCCTGGACGAGAACCAGCGGGTCGAGTTCGACGTGACTCAGGGCCAGAAGGGCCCGCAGGCCGAGCACGTTCGTCCGCTCTAGGTCTTATCAGCGGTAACGCCTCAGGGTGCCGGGCACTAGCCCGGCACCCTGCAGGCGTTTCCGCTACCCGGCGCCCGCCGTCCAGCGGTCGCGCCGGGCCGCCAGGACCGCGGACACGGTCCAGGCGACGGCCAGCAGGCAGACCGCGCCGGCCACCGGGCCGGCGCCGGGCCAGTGCACCGCGAGCGGATTCGCCGTCGCCGGGCTCGTCCCGCCGCTGACCGCCGCGCTGGCGGGCGAGACGCTGGTCGCCAGCGCCGCCACGACCGCCGCGAGCGTGCTCACCATCGCGGCTCCGGGGTGACGCAGCAGCGGCGGGTTGCACAACGCGCCCGCAGCCGACCCGACCAGCAGGCAGACGAGGGCGGTCAGCAGCCCCGCGATGACGATGCCGGGATGCCCGGAAACGGCCGTCATCTTGCCGAACAGCCCGGATACGGGCTCCCGCGCGGCGGGCGCAGCGATCAGCACGTCGGTCGCGACTGCCGCCAGCCCGAGGAGCGCCGCGCCGCCGAGTGGCACCAGCAGGGTCGCGAGTTGCGCCCGGGCCGGCCCGGCAGCCGCGGCGACGCAGGCGCGGGCCTCGTCCGGCTCAGCCGTCAGCATAGCCCGGGTGAGGAAGGCGGTCACCGGGACCAGCATCGCCCCGCTCCAGTCGAGCGTCTCCGCCAGCGAGCTCGACCCGGCCGCGCCCACCGTCATCAGCAGCGCGTAGCCGGTCAGGGGGAAGATCCAGCGGTGCGACCGCAGCAGGATCGCCGCCTGGTAGCGCAGCAGCGCGGTCACGGCGCCCCCCAGTCCCCGGCGGCCCGGTCCCCGGCGGCCCTGTCCCCAGCGGCCGGCCCCGGGCCCTCGACGTCGGCCGACAGCACCCGCACGCCGTCCAGCGCCCGCACCTGGCGCACCAGGCGGGCCGCGCCGGCCGCGGTCTCGATCCGCAGGGTGACCCGCTCGGGCCGCGGGCCCCTGCGAGGGGCCGGGCCGGGTAGCACGGTGACCCGTCCGCCGCCGTCGAAATGCCACCGCTCGTGCTCCTGCCCGGCCAGCCGGGCCGGGTCGTGGTCGACGAACAGGACGCGGCCGCCGGCCGCCGCCCGCTCGGCCACGGCGTCGTCCAGGGCCGCCCGTGCAGCCTGGTCGAGCCCGGTCCACGCCTCGTCCAGGACCAGCAGGCCGGGCGCTGGCAGCAGGGCCTGGGCGAGCGCCATCTTCTGGGCCATTCCCTTCGACATCGACCGCAGCGCCTGGTCGGCGTAGCCGGACGCGCCCAGCCGGTCCAGCCACGCGTCCGCCGCCCGGACGCCCGCGGCGCCCTTCAGCCCGTGGATCCGGGCCAGGTGCAGCAGGTACTCACGGCCGGAGAACGGCAGCCCGTTGGGGAAGCGTTCCGGCACGTAGCCCGCGTGCGGCCGGCCGGTGATGGTGCCCGCCGAGGGCCTGGACACCCCCGCGACCACCCGCAGCAGGGTGGATTTGCCCGCCCCGTTGCGTCCCTCGACGCGAATCAGCCGTCCCGGGGCAATCTCCGCTGAAACGTCGCGGACCACCCACGGCTGCCGCGGGCCGTACCGCTTGCCGACAGCCTCGAGCCGCATCGCCGCCTCCCGCTCGGATCGTAACCGACGGGCGACCGGGCCGCCCCGCCCTGGTTTGTCACGAAATGGTGCAAGCGCGGGCGCAAACGCGCGAAAAGCCGTCGCCTGGCCGGCTCATCGGTAGACAATGAGGCGCGCGTTTCAACGACAACGTGCCCGCCCGCCGACGGCCCGGTCCTCCTCGACTGACGCCTGATGCGCGGCGGGATCCAAGAGGCGGTTACATGAGTGTTATCGAAGCGGCGGGCGTGCGGGTACTCGCCGGCCACACCGGCGCGGTCAACGCCGTGGCCTTCAGCCTGGACGGTACCCGGCTCAGCACGGCCAGCGAGGACAAGACAGCCCGGGTGTGGAACGCCGCCACCGGCGAGCCGCTGCACACGCTCAGCGGGCACACCGACGCGGTCTTCGCCGCGCCGTTCAGCGCTGACGGCAACCTGATCGCGACCGTCAGCGCCGACCTGTCTCCCCGGCTGTGGAACGCCCGCACCGGGGCGCTCGCGTTCGAGCTGACCGGGCACACGGACGCGGTCTTCGCCACCGCCTTCAGCCCGAACGGCCGGATCCTGGCCACCACCAGCTACGACCACACCATCCGGCTCTGGGACACCGGCACCGGCCTCAGCCTGCACGTGCTCGAGGGGCACCGCGACATCGCCTACGCCGTCGCCTTCAGCCGCGACGGGCGGCTGCTCGCGACCGCCAGCGGTGACGGGACGGCCCGGCTGTGGAGCACCTCAAGCGGGGCCTGTGTGCGGGTGCTGAACGGGCACACCGCAATCGTCTCGGCCGTCGCCTTCAGCCCCGACGGCGCCCTCGTCGCCACGGCCAGCTTCGACTCCACCGCCCGGCTGTGGGAGGTCGCGACCGGCAACTGCGCGCGGATCATGTCCGGCCACTCCGACACCGTCTGGTCGGTTGCCTTCAGCCCGGCCGAGCGGGTGGTCGCCACCGCCAGCGAGGACGCCACCGCCCGGGTGTGGGATGCCGCCTCCGGGGCGACCCTCCGGATCCTCGAGGGTCATACCGACTCGGCCTTCGTCGTCGCCTACAGCCCGGACGGCAAGCTGATGGCCACCGCCAGTTCTGACACCACGGTCCGGATGTGGGAGTCGGCCACCGGTCGCTGCGTCCGCACCCTGGAGGGCCACCGCGGCGGGGTCAGCTATGTCGCCTTCAGCCCGACCGACCGCCAGCTCGCCACCGCCAGCGCCGACGAGACCGCCCGGATCTGGGCCCTCTAGGGAGTCTGGCGCCGCCAGCCCCCGTTCGGGCGGTCAGTGCGGGATGATCAGGTAGGTGACCGCGGCGGCGGCCGCGCCGAGCAGCGACCCGGCGACCACCTGGGCCGCGGTGTGGTCCTTGAGCACCACCCGGGACCAGGCGGTCAGCCCGACCAGCAGGTAACCCGGCGCCGCCCAGGGGCCCAGGAGCAGGGCGATGATCGTCACCGACCCCGCCGCGACCGCGCAGTGGATGGAGATCTTCCACACCGTGGTGATCGCCGCCAGCACCGCCACGCTGACCAGCATGCAGCCGACGTACCCGGTCAGCTCGTCCGGGGCGCCGAGGGCGGCCAGCAGCCCAAGCCCGGCCGCGACCGACGCGATGATGAACGACAGCACGATGAGCCGGGGCCGTTTGGCGCCCACGTAGCGGTCGTCGAACTGCCCGCGGCGCACCCCCCGGCTGATGAAGACCATGGGCAGCACTCCCGCGAACAGCGCCGCCACGGCGCCCCAGCCGAGGCCGACCGTGCCGTCGGCGTGCCAGCCGACGGCCAGGGTGGTGACGATGATCCAGTTCTTCGGCTCGAGCAGGTACGACACCCGCTCGGCGGCCGGCCTGCGGCTCACGGCGTCCTCACGGTGACCAGGCAACCATCCCTCTGGCCCGCTGGCAAGGTCCGGCGCCCCGGGTCGCCGCCCGGCGCGCCTCAGGCCACCTGGAGCGACCGCTTGGCCAGACCGAGCCAGTAGCCGTCGATCACCGTGGTCGCCGGGGCGGACGGGTCGTCGGCCGCCCCCAGGGTTACGAACAGCGGCAGGAAGTGGTCCGCGGTCGGGTGCGCGTACGGCATCCCGGGGGCCTCGCGGAAGCGGGCCAGGGTCTCCACGTCGCCGGCCGCCAGGGCCTGCGCCGCCCACTGGTCGAAGTCGGTCGACCAGCCGGGCACGGCCCCGCCTTCGATCGCCGACCGGTTGAGGAACGGCAGCCCGTGGGTCAGGAACCCCGACCCGATCACCAGCACGCCCGACTGGCGCAGCGGCCGCAGCCGGGCGCCCAGCGCGAGCAGCCGCTCCGGGTCGGAGGTCGGGATCGACAGCTGCAGCACCGGCACGTCGGCCAGCGGGTACATGACCTTGAGCGGCACCCAGGCCCCGTGGTCGAGGCCGCGGCTCGGGTGCTGGTGGGCGGGCGCCGTGTCGGGCATGAGCGCGGCGACCTCGGCTGCCAGGGCCGACGCGTCCGGCGTGCGGTAGGTCAGCGTGTAGTAGCGCGGGTCGAACCCGCCGAAGTCGTAGACCAGCGGAGTCGCCGGGGCCGGGCTGCTCAGCATCAGCGGCGCCGCCTCCCAGTGGGCGGAGACGATCAGCACCCCGCGCGGCTTCGGCAGCGTGTGGGTCCAGTCGGCCAGCTGCGTCATCCAGAGCGGGTCGTCCAGCAGCGGCGGGGCGCCGTGCCCGAGGTAGAGCGCCGGCAGCGCGCCGTCAGACGGCTCCCAGCCGCGCTGGGCGGCCGACCGGGGCACGGCCTGCTCCGCGAAGGAGTCGTAAGCGCCGGCTGGTACCGCCGGGTCGAAGAGCGAGCGTCCGGTCATGGTCGTCTCCCTTGCCGTCATTCAACTTGATGCTTCAACTATAGCAGTTATACACTAATGGCCATGGACTGGCTCAGCGATGAACAGCAGGCGGACTGGCGGGGCGTCGTCGCCGTGCTGCTGCGGCTCCCGGCCGCCCTCGACGCCGAGCTGCAACGGGACGCGGGCATCAACCACTTCGACTACCTGGTGCTGTCCGGCCTGTCGGAGGCACCGGGCCGCACCCTGCGGATGAGCGAGCTGGCGGCGATGGCCAACAGCTCGCTGTCGCGGCTGAGCCACGTGGTGAGCCGCCTGGAGAGCAAGGGCTGGGTGCGACGCGAGCCGTGCCCGGGCGACGGCCGCTTCATCAACGCGGTGCTGACCGACGACGGCTGGCAGAAGGTGGCCGCCACCGCCCCCGGCCACGTGGCCGCCGTCCGCGAGATGCTGGTCGATATCCTCAGCAGGGAAGAGTTCGCACAGCTCGGCGCCATCAGCCGCAAGGTCCTCGCCGCCCAGGGAATCAAAGTGATCGTCCCGAACGAAGGTGGGCGCTTACCTCGTCCGCGACCACCTGGACCGGGCTGACGCCGGGCCGCAGGCCCGCGGCGCCGAGTGTCTGCCGCAGGAGCTCGAAGGTGGCCTGCTGCCGGGCGGCCGCCGGGACGGAACTCGCGCAGGACGGTGCCGCCGCGCAGGGTCAGGAAGTGCACGTCGACATGGAAGCTCCAGCGCGCCATGTCGGTGTAGAAGCGGCTGAGGTAGGGATTGCGGCCGACGTTCTCCTCGACCAGGCTCGCCCCCAGGGCTGGCTGCAGGAACCGGTAGAAGGTGGACTTTCCCCGAGAAGACCAGTGCCCGGGACGACCCAGTGCTAGGCGGCCGCCCGCAGCCGCCGGGCGAATGCGGCCGCGGCCGCCCCCGGGTCGTCGGCGCCGGTTAGCGCCCGTACCACCACGACCCGGCTCGCCCCCGTCTCCAGCACCGCGTCGAGCCGGCCGAAGCTGATCCCGCCGATCGCGAACCAGGGCCGCGTCGTCCCCAGCCCGGCCACGTGCGCCGCCAGCCCGAGGCCGGTGCCGGGGCGGCCCGCCTTGGTCGGGGTCTCCCACAGCGGCCCGGCGCAGAAGTAGTCGACGCCTTCCTCCGCCGCCGCCGCGTCCGCCTGCCGCGGGTCGTGGCTCGAGCGCCCGATGACCGGCCCGGGGCCGAGGATGCGCCGCGCCACCGGCACCGGCAGGTCATCCTGGCCCAGGTGGAGCACGTCGGCCCCGGCGGCCAGGGCCACGTCGGCCCGGTCGTTGACCGCCAGCAGCGCCCCGTGCCGGGCGCACGCGGCCGCGAACACCTCCAGCAGCGCCAGCTCCTCGCCCGCCTCCAGTCCCTTCTCGCGCAGCTGGACGATGTCCACCCCGTTGCCGAGCACCGCGTCGAGGAAGGGGGCCAGGTCCCCGCGGTCCCGCCGCCCGTCCGTGCACAGGTAGAGCCGCGCGTCCGCCAGCCGCGCCCGCAAATCAGTCATGGGGACATCATGCCGCCCGCACCGCGCCGGGCGCACCGGGTCAAGGGGAACCGCAGCTCAGCGCCCCGGGATGACCAGGCCGGACTCGTAGGCGACGACGACCGCCTGGGTCCGGTCGCGCAGGGCGAGCTTGGCCAGGATCCGGCTGACGTGCGTCTTGACCGTTTCCTCGGTGACGACCAGCCGCCGGGCGATCTCGGCGTTGGACAGGCCCGTGGCGACCAGCCGCAGTACTTCCGTCTCACGCGGCGTGAGCGTCGCCAGGGCGGCCGGCACAGCGCTCACCGGCGGCCGCTGGCTCTTGGTGAACTCGCTGATCAGCCGGCGGGTCACGGCCGGGGCCAGCAGCGCCTCGCCCGCGGCGACGACACGGACCGCCTCGAACAACCGCTCCGCGGTCGCGTCCTTGAGCAGGAACCCGCTGGCGCCCGCCCGCAGCGCGTCGAAGACGTACTCGTCGAGGTCGAAGGTCGTCAAGATCAGCACCCGGGGTCCGCCCGCCGCGTCCTCGGCCAGCTGCCGGGTCGCCTCGATACCGTCGGTTCCCGGCATCCGCACGTCCATCAGCACGACGTCGGGCCGCAGTTCCCGGCACACCCGGACCGCGGCGGCGCCGTCGGCCGCCGTCCCGAGCACCCGGAAGTCGGGCTGGGTGCTGAGCAGGGCGGAGAACCCGGCCCGGACCACCTCGTGGTCGTCGGCGACCACGAGCCCGATCGGCCTCCCGCTCACTGGCCTGCCTTGGTCATCGGCGGGACCCACCCGGACCCCGCGGGCGGGTCAGCGGCCACCCGTTCGGCCGTCCCGGCGGGAAGCACCGCCTCGACCAGGAACCCGCCGCACGGGGCGGCCCCCGCGTTGAGCGAGCCGCCGACCGAGAACGCCCGCTCCCGCATCCCGGCTAGCCCATGGCCGTCGTCCCCGGCGCTGCCGCCCGGCCCGTTGTCGCGCACTCGCAGCCGCAGCGAATCGGCCGAGTAACGCAGTTCGACGTCGACCGCCGCGCCCGGCGCGTGCCGCCGGGTGTTGGTGAGTGCCTCCTGCACGATCCTGTAGGCGGCCAGCTCCACCCCGGGGCCGAGCGGGGCGACCGGGCCGGAGATGATCAGCCGGGTCCCCGCGGCCGATGCGTCACGGGCGGCATCGACCAGCTCGGTCAGCTGCCCGAGGCCCGGTTGCGGTTGCCGGCCGCGCGACCCCCAGCCCCGCCCGGTGCCACCGCGGCCGCCCAGCCTCCCGTTGCCGCGGAGCCGGCCGCGGGCGTTTCCTCCGCCGCGGCCGCATCTTCCCGCAGCACCCCGAGCAGCCGCCGCATCTCGGTTAGCCCGGACCGGGCGGTGTCGCCGATCTCGGCGAACCGGCGGGCGCCTGCCTCGGGCAGCCCCGGGGTGGCCAGTCGCCCGGTCTCCGCCAGCACCGCGATCATCGAGATGTGATGCGCCACCACGTCGTGCAGCTCACGGGCGATCCGCACCCGCTCGCTGCGGGCGGTGTGCGCCAGCATTGTGTCGGCCAGCGCCTCGCCCGCCGCAGTCCTGGTCCGCGCCAGCCGGCCAGCCCAGGCGGCGATGCCGAGCCCCGCCGCGACCGGGACCAGCGCCGCCAGCAGGCCGGCCGCCCAGCCCCCGGCGATGAGCGCGAGCAGCCCGAACGGCAGCCCGAGGAGCACCGCCAGGAAGCGCCCGGCGGTGGTGGCGGCCGGCCCGCCGAGCGGGCCGGGCATTCGGCTTACCCAGCCGAGCCCGCCCGCCCAGCCGAGCCAGCCCGCGGCGGCCAGCTCGGCCAGTGCCCCGCCCGCCGTCAGCAGCCCGAAGGACGCCAGCGCGACCGCGTTGCCGAAGGTGACCGCGACGGCCGCGGTGGCCGGCCGGTACACCCCCAGGGGGACCGTCGCCAGCAGCGCCAGCAACACCAGGGGCAGCAGGTACTCAGCCGCCACGACGGCACCGGGGGCCGCCGCCCGGCCGCCGGCGGCCGGGCCGCCGAGAGTCACCGCCTGCGCGATCGCCTGGCCCGCGGCGGCCGCCGCCAGCAGCGCGACCGCGGCCGGGCGGGCGTACCGGGTGGTCGCCAGCCGGGCCAGCCGCTCCTTCCGCTTGCCTGTTGCGCCTGTCATGTCGCTCCCATTGTCACGGCCCGGGCCGCTGGCCGCATCACCCGTGGCCGGGACGCTCACGCTAGCTCCCAGGGGGGACGAGGCGCCCGTTCGGCGGCCCGGAACAGCACCACCAAGACCACTCCGGAGCGGGACGACCCCGGCCCCCGGCCGGCCCTAGCGTGATCCACCATGGAAGCCACCATCGAAGTCGCCGGCCTGCGCAAGCGGTTCGGCCCGGCCACCGCCCTCGACGGGATGACCTTCACCGTCCAGCCTGGCCAGGTGACCGGGTTCGTCGGTCCGAACGGCGCCGGCAAGTCCACCACCATGCGGATCATCCTCGGACTGGACGCGGCCGACGCGGGCACGGCGACCATCGGCGGCCAGCCGTACGCCGCCCTGCACCCGCCGCTGCGGCACGTTGGCGCCCTGCTCGACGCAGGCGCGCTGCAGCCCAGCCGGACTGCCCGCAACCACCTGCTGTGGCTGGCCCACTCCCAGGGCCTCAGCGGCCGCCGGGCGGACGAGGTGCTGGAGCTGACCGGGCTCACCGCCGTCAGGAAGCGCCGGGCGGGCGGCTACTCGCTGGGCATGCGCCAGCGGCTCGGCATCGCCGCCGCCCTTCTCGGCGACCCGCCGGTGCTGATCATGGACGAACCGTTCAATGGCATGGACCCCGACGGCATCGCCTGGATGCGCACCTTCCTGCGCGGGCTGGCGGCCGAGGGGCGGGCGGTGCTCGTGTCCAGCCACCTGATGAGCGAGCTGGAGGACACCGCCGGCCACCTGGTCGTAGCCGGCCGGGGCCGCGTCATCGCCGACCGGAGCGTCGCCGACCTGATCGCGGCCGCCTCCGGCGACCGGGTCCAGCTCCGCACGACAGCCGCTGCGGCCGCGATCACCGCCCTGGCCCAGGCGGGGGGTGAGGTCGCCGCGACCGCGCCCGATGTCCTGGCTGTGTCCAATCTCGGTCCCGAACGGGTGGTGGCCGCCCTGACTGCCCGCCAGATCCCGTTCAGCGAGGTCACCGCGCACCGGGCGACCCTCGAAGAGGCGTACATGGAGCTCACCCGCGAGGCCGTCGAGTTCCCGTCGGGAGCCCGCTCATGACCATGATCGCTCCCTCCCGGCCGCGCGCCGCGGGCGGCCACGACGGCTTCGCCCAGCTGCTGCGGTCGGAGTGGACCAAGTTCCGTACCGTCCGCGGCTGGGTGGCGGGCATCGTCGCGGCGGGCGTGCTCACCGTCGGCATCGGCCTGCTCTACCACGGCTCGTGCGGCACCATCATCAACGGGAACCAGGTCGCCGGCTGCCCCGGCGCACCGCTCGGCCCTGGCGGCGAGGCGGTCACCGACTCGTTCTACTTCGTGCACCAGCCGCTCGCGGGCAACGGCACCATAACCGTCCAGGTCACCGCGCTGAGCGGCCTCTATTCCACCGGCCACGGGGGTATCAGCGCGGCGGGCAGCCCGCTGGCCGGGTACCAGCCCGGCATCCAGCCCTGGGCCAAGGCCGGCATCATGATCAAGGCGTCCACCAGACCCGGCGCCGCCTACGCGGCGATGCTGGTCACCGGCCAGCACGGTACCCGGATGCAGTATGACTACACCGGCGACGCCGCCGGGCTGCCCGGGGCCGTCAGCGCGTCCTCCCCCCGGTGGCTGCGCCTGACCCGGTCGGGGGACACGGTCACCGGCTATGACTCGCCCGACGGGACCCACTGGACGCGGGTCAGCGCGGTCACCGTGGCCGGGCTGCCGGGGACGGCCCAGGTCGGGCTGTTCGCCACCTCGCCGACCCACGTGACGCTCAGCCAGTCGCCCGGCAACGGCGGCGGCACCGGCGCGCCGACGCTCGCGACCGGCTCCTTCGGCCGCCTGACGACCTCGTGGCCAGCCGGGGCGTGGTCCGGTAGCCCGGTCGGCGCGGGGGCGCCCGGCCCGCTGGGGGCTTACGGGCCCGGCACCGGGTCGTCCAGCCCGTTCGACGGCAGCTACCGCCACGCCGGGTCCGCCTTCACCGTCACCGGCTCGGGCGACATCGCGCCCAACGTGCCGGACGGTCCCGACGGGGCCGGGCAGAGCCCCACCCGGGCGATCGCCACCGGCACCTTCTTCGCGCTGCTGGCGATGGTCATCGTCGGCGCAGTCTTCGTCACCGCCGAGTACCGCCGCGGGCTGATCAAGACCACGCTGACCGCCTCGCCCCGGCGCGGCCGGGTGCTGGCGGCCAAGGCGCTCGTGCTGGCGGGGGTGACGTTCACGGTCGGGCTTATCGGCACCGCCCTCGCCCTCCCCCTGGGCGAGTGGCGGTTCCGGGCGGGCGGTTACTGGATCCCGCCGCTGCCCGGCCTGGCCGCTGCCCGGATGGTGGTCGGCAGCGCGGCCGTCATGGCCGCCGCGGCCGTGCTGGCGCTGGCGGTCGGGGTCATCGCCCGGCGCGGGGTCACCGCCGTCAGCACGGTCATCGTCCTGATCGTGTTGCCGTTCCTGTTCGCCGTCATTCCCGGCCTGCTCCCGCTCGGGGCCGAGGACTGGCTGCTGCGGATCTTCCCGACGGCGGGGATCGCGGTCCAGCAGGCGTACCCGGCCTACCCGCAGGTTCTGGCGCAGTACCTGCCGGGCAACGGGTACTTCCCGCTCTCGTGGTGGGCCGGGCTGCTGGTGCTGGGCGGGTGGACCGCACTCGCCCTCGGGGCGGCCGCGTACCTGCTCCGGCGGCGGGACGCGTGAGCCGGGCGGTGCACGCTGAGTGGACCAAGCTCCGCACGGCGGCCGGCTCCGGCTGGCTGCTCGTGGCCGCAGCCACGCTCACCATCGCGGTGGGCGCGGCCGCGCGGCCTTCTCCTGCCCGGCGGCCCGCGGCGGCTGCCTGGACACGGGCGCCGACCCGGCCAAGATCAGTCTCACCGGCATCTACCTCGGGCAGGTATGCACCGCGGTGCTGGGGGTGGTCGTGATCGGGGAGGAGTACGGCACCGGCATGATCCGGGTGACGCTGGCCGCGATGCCGGGCCGGCTCCGGGTACTGGCGGCCAAAGCGGTCACGGTGACGGGGGCGGCGCTGACGGCGGGCATCGTCGCGGTCGGCGGCTCGCTGCTGGCCTGGCTGATCCTGCCCGGCCGCGGCCTGACCGCCGGCCACGACGTTGCCCTGCTGTCCCCCGGTAACCACGCCGACCTGCGCGCGGCCCTCGGCTCGGTCCTCTACCTGGCGCTGATCGCCCTGCTGGCGCTGGGCGTCACCACCGCTGTCCGTGACGCGGCGGTCGGGGCCGGGCTGGTGCTCGCCTTGCTGTTCCTGTTCCCGGTCCTCACCGCGGCGCTGCCGGACCAGGTGCTGGCCCGGCACCTGGATCAGGTCGCCCCGATGACCGCCGGGCTCTACATTCAGGCCACGGTGGGCGTGCGGTCGCTGCCCCTGACCCCGTGGCAGGGCCTCGGCGTCACCGCCCTGTGGGCGGCGGGCGCGCTCGTCCTCGGCGCGACGGTGCTGCGCGTGCGGGACGCCTGAGCGACGGCGCCGCGACGACCAGCCGGCCGCGCGCCCGCGTTACACTGAGGTGAATTGGCACGGGAGCCCTAGCGGGGCTGAGAGGGAGGCGAGCCGCCTCCGACCGTCGAACCTGATCCGGGTAATGCCGGCGAAGGGAGCGCGCATGGACGCGGATCCGGGGCAAGACGCGGACGTCATCGTCGTCGGCGGCGGCGTGATCGGCACCGCCATCGCCTGGCGGGTGGCCCGCGCCGGGCTCGCGGTGACCCAGGTCGACCCCGGCGGCGACGACAAGGCCAGCCTGGTGGCGGCGGGCATGCTCGGCCCGGTCTCCGAGGCCGTCTTCGGCGAGCACCACCTGCTCGCACTCAACCTGCACGCGATCGAGCGGTTCCCCGGCTTCAACCGCGAGCTGGAACAGGAGACCGGGCTGGCGACCGGGCTGCGGACCGAGGGCACCCTCGCGGTCGCCTACGACAGCGGCGACCTGGCCGCGCTGGACCGGCTGACCGACTTCCGGCACTCGATCGGGCTGCGGGCCGAGCGGCTCGACGCCCGCTCGACCCGGCGGCTGGAACCGTTCCTGGCCCCGTCGACCCGGGGCGGCGTGCTCACGCCGGGCGACCTGTCGGTCGACAACCGCCGCTACCTGGCCGCGCTGCGCGCCGCCGCGGCCCGGGCGGGGGTGACCGCACTGGCCGGGCACGTCGTCTCGGTCGGCTCCCGGCGGGTGCGGGCGGTGCTAACCACGTCTGGGCTGACCACGTCTGGGCTCACCGCATCGGGCGAGCCGGTGCTGCACACCCTGCACGCACCGCACGTCGTCGTCGCGGCCGGCCACGCGACCCGGTTTCTGGACGGGGTGCCGGCTGGCGTCCGCCGCGCCATCCGCCCGGTCAAGGGGCAGATCCTGCGGCTGCGGCACCCGGCGGGCATCCCGCCCGTCCTCACCCGCACCGTCCGCGCGCTGGTCCAGGGGCGCGAGCTGTACCTGGTCCCGCGGGCCGACGGGGAGCTGGTGGTGGGCGCGACCCAGGAGGAACGCGACGACCGCGATGTCACCGCCGGGGCGGTGCATGACCTGCTGCGCGACGCCGCCACAGCGGTGCCCGCGGTCAGCGAGCTGATCTTCGCCGAGGCGAGCGCCGGGCTGCGCCCCGGCACCAGCGACAATGGGCCGGTCCTGGGCCGTCTCGGGGGCGGCGGCAGCGCGGACGACGGCGGGGGCAGGGGCGACCTGCTGGTCGCGGCCGGCCATTACCGCAACGGGATCCTGCTGTCGGCCGTCACCGCCGACGCGGTGACCGACCTCATCAGCGGCAAGGAAACCCACGCGGCCTGGGGGCCGTTCACGCCGGAGAGGTTCTCATGAAGGTCATCGTCAACGGGCAGGGGCACGAGCTCGCCCCCGGCACCACCCTCGCGGAGCTGGTCTCCGCGCTCGCCCCGTCCCCCCGGGGCGTCGCCGCCGCCGTCGACGGGGCGGTGGTGCCGCGCCGCGCGTGGCCGGAGGTCGCGCTCGCCGACGGGACCGTGGTCGAGGTCGTCACCGCTGTCCAGGGAGGTTGAGAGGAACATGGACACTCCGAACGGGAGCGTGCCCGCGCCGTCGTCCGACAGCTGGCAGCTTGGCGGCCGGGTGCTGAACTCCCGGCTCATCGTCGGCACCGGCGGGGCCCCCTCCATCGAGGTGCTGCGGCACGTCCTGACGGCCTCCGGCACCGAGCTCACCACGGTCGCCATGCGGCGGGTGAGCGCCACCGGGACCGGCTCCCTCATCGACGCCATCCGGCAGGCCGGTGTCGCCCTGATGCCGAACACGGCCGGCTGCCACA
Source organism: uncultured Actinomycetota bacterium (assembly GCA_963795335.1). Lineage (GTDB taxonomy): Bacteria > Actinomycetota > Actinomycetes > Streptosporangiales > Streptosporangiaceae > Trebonia. The sequence continues at coordinate 234,800 of CAWCHI010000012.1, read as the reverse complement.
CCGCCGCCGAGGCCCTGCTGACCGCCCGGCTGGCCCGCGAGGCGCTGGAGACCGACCTGGTCAAGCTGGAGGTGGTAGCGGACGACATCACCCTGCTGCCCGACCCGGTGGAGCTGCTGGAGGCGGCCGAGCTGATGGTCGCGGACGGCTTCACCGTGCTCCCGTACACCAACGACGACCCGGTGCTGGCGCTGCGGCTGGAAGAGGCCGGCTGCGCCGCGGTGATGCCGCTGGGCGCGCCGATCGGGTCCGGCCTCGGCATCAGGAACCCGCACAACATCGCGATGATCACCGAGCGGGCAGGCGTCCCGGTGATCCTCGACGCCGGCATCGGCACCGCCAGCGACGCCGCCCTGGCGATGGAGCTCGGCTGCGCCGGGGTGCTGGTCGCGTCGGCGATCACCCGCGCGGCCGACCCGGAGAAGATGGCCGTCGCGATGGCCCTGGCCGTCGCCGCGGGCCGGGCCGCCAGCCAGGCCGGCCGGATCCCCCGCCGCTGGCACGCGGTCGCCTCCAGCCCGGAGGCAGGCCGGATGGAAGCTGGCCCGCTGGAGGGGGCCCCGGAGCCGACGGTGAGCGCATGACGATCCCCCGGGTGCTGACGATCGCCTCGTCCGACTCCGGCGGCGGGGCCGGGATCCAGGCCGACCTCAAGGCCTTCGCCCGCTGCGGGGCGCACGGCATGACCGCCATCGTCGCTCTCACCGCGCAGAACACGCTCGGGGTGACGTCGATCGCCGAGCAGTCCCCGGCCTTCGTCCGGGACCAGATCCGGGCGGTCCTGGACGACATCGGGGCCGACGCGGTCAAGACCGGGATGCTCTTCTCGGCCGCCATCATTGAGGCGGTCGCGGACGAGCTGGCCGGCCCGGGACTCCCGCTCGTGGTCGACCCGGTCATGGTGGCCAGCTCGGGCGCCACGCTCCTGCGCCCGGACGCGGTGGCGACGCTCACCGGGCGGCTGTTCCCGCTGGCGACCGTGGTGACCCCGAACCTGATGGAAGCGCAGGCACTGACCGGCCTGGACACCGAGGACCGGGCGCTGCTGGCCGAGCGCCTGGTCGAGCTGGGCGCGGGCGCCGCCCTGGTCACCGGCGGGCACGGGCTGACCCCGGCCGACCACCTGTTCGACGGCCGGGACCACCTGACGATCAGCGTGCCGCGCCACGACATCGCTGCCACCCACGGGGCCGGCTGCACCCACTCGGCCGCCCTCGCCGCCGGCCTGGCGGCCGGGCTGACGCTGCCCGACGCGGCCCGCCAGGCCGCCGCCATCGCGGGTGACGCGGTGGCCCACGGCCTGACCGGCATCGGCCGGCGGCGACGGCCCAGTCCGGGTGCTCTATTAGTTTGCCGGGGACGACCCCCTCCGCCCCCACACGGTGGCCCCGGTCACAGTCAAGTCCCTGGCGTCGCTGAGGCTCCTTTCAGCAAGCTTCCAGTTCCGTTGCCTACTGTGGGAGGGTAAGCATTAGACGGCGTGACCATGGAGGCGGGACCGTGCCGGACAAGGCGGTTATCTCGCATCGCGGCGAGAAGTACGAGATCGGTCGGGGAAAGCGGTTTTACGGCATCTGGGTGCTTGGTGCGCCCTACGAGGCGCCGGTCGACCGCTGGCCGGAAAACCGGGACGGCTGGCAGCAGGCGTGGTCACGATTCGCCTCGATGGAGGCGTCCGGCACGATCAGTGAAGTCGACCCGGGCGAAGAAGAAGCTGGTGCCGGGGGGCATCGGGCCCAAGCTGCGGCTGCGCCGCCCCGGCGGCGGGGCGCTCCTGGTCGGGGAGGCCCTGCTGGTGCTGGGCGTGGTGCTCGGGCTGGCCGGGTTGTTCCCCGGCCTACGAGGGCGGCCAGAGCCTGCTCTCGCAGTGGGACCAGGTGGTGCCGCACCTGCTGCTACGTGATCGGCTGGATGGTGACGGCGGGCCTGGTCGCCCTCAGCGTCGCCCGGCCGAGCAACGCCGCCCGGCTCGGGGCGCTCTTCGGGCTCGGGCTCAGCGCGGTGACGTTCGGCCTGTTCCTCGCCGACCTCGGGCAGGCGACCTCCGGGCAGGCATCGGCAGGGCTCGGCCTGGTGGTGAGCCTGCTCGGCTGGGTCGCCTGCACGGCGGGCGCCGCCCTCGCGCTTCGCCGCGGGCCACGCGCCACCAGGGCGAGCAGTCCGGGCTGGCGCCGCCGCCCGCGCTGGGCCCACGCCGGGGCCAGTGGCGCTGCTGGTGCTCGCCGCGATCGGCACCGCGGCCGCCTTCGCCCCGTCCTGGGACAGCTACACGCTCGTCGCCGCCACGCGGGCACCTCGCAGACCATCACCGCGGGCAACGCGTTCGACAACCCCGGCCTGGTGATCGCGGGCAACGTCCTCGTCATGGTGGCGGTGGTCGCTGGTGGCCGCCGCTCGCGGCCCTGTGGCGGCCACCCCGGCAGGGGGCGCTGCTGCTCGCCGGGGCGATCGTGCCGCTCGCGGCGCGAAGTCATTCCGCCATGATCCAGGTCGGCCAGAGCGCGACGCCGGCGATGTTCGGCATATCGTCACCGGCCCAGGCGTCCGCCCTCGGGCTGACGATCTCGGCCGGGCTCACCGGAATCTTCTGGGTTTTCCTTGTGTTCGTGATTTCCCTGGTCGTGTCGCTGCGCGTGGCTGTTCACCGAGCCGGCCCACCCGGTGATGCCCGCATTCCCGGCATCATCCTGGCTGCCCGCGGGCGGGCACCAGGGAACGGCCGAGGCGGCCGGCCGGGTTGCGGCGGAAGGCAGTGATAGCCAGGCGGGCGAACAGGCCGTGAGCGATGACATCGTTAGTCATCCCGCAGAAAGCCCGGTCCCCGAAAGGCTGGTGACCGAAAGCTCTGCCACCGAAAGCTCTGCCACCGAAAGCTCTGCCACCGAAAGCGGTAGTGACGCGGTTACCCCCGGCGCCCCGAGCCGTGGCACCGTCAGCTCTGATACCGATTGGACCCCGTGAAGCTCGACAAGGTCGCGGTTAGCCCGTAGGAAAACGCCCCCGGCGGCATCGCCGGGGGCGTTTCTCGTTAAAGGAGCAAAGACAGCGGGGCAGCCAGGCAGAAAGTAGCTATTCCTACGTAGTGCCCCTACTTGCCCGTCGCAGCCTGGTACTTCGCAACCAGATCGGCCGGGACCCGTCCGCGATCCTTAATGTCGTAGCCGTTCTCGCGCGCCCAGTTCCGGATTTCGGTCGTGTTCAGCGTCGAGCCGCCGCTACGGCTCGCCCGTCCTGCCGCGCGGCCGGCGCGGCGCGCGCCGCCGCCTACCTTGCGAGCGTGGCAGACGTACTTACCGAGAGCCGACCGCAGCTCCTCTGAGTGCTTCGCGTTCAGGTCGATCTCGTAATCGGTGCCATCGAGGGCGAAGCGCACTGTGCCATCGGCCTGCCCGCCGTCAATGTCGTCTATGAAGAGTGTTGTGATCTTTTGGGCCACTTGAATCCGCCTTTCCTGTATGGACAGCCATCATAGCGACGGCCACAGCGTAACGCGCCAGGAGGACCCACCCCGTCATCCTGCACATGGCTGCTAAATGCCGGTCCCCGCGGCCGGCTACCTGACTTTTTGCTAGCGCCACGCCTAGTTAAGCATAACTCAGAAGGTGAAGTAAGCTCACCGTCGCATCTCGCAAATCGTGTCGAGTTGGGTGCAGGCTCTCTCCGCGTGGCTTTGCCGGCCGGCGATCATCGCCCGCTATCAGTGTTAGGGAGGCGGGCCCGGGAGGCCACATGCAATTGCATGGCCCGGATTAGCGCCTTCCCGGCCGACCATGATTGCTGAACCGGGGGCAGGCCCCTCAGCCGGTCTGCTGGATGTCAGCCGCGGTGATGGTGCCGTTCTCGACGGTATCGGTGCCGGTGTAATAGTCGGTCGCGCCGGTGCAGCTATCGGTGGCGGTCAGGTCGAAGTTGACCTGGTCGCCGGATTCCCAGTTCTCCGCCACCGTTTGCCCTCCGGTGCAGGCGAATCCGGCCGCGAACTGCTGGTAAGACTGGCCCGTGACAGCCCCGTTGCCGATGAGCGCGTACGCCTGCGCGTAGGCCCCGGAGTCGATGTCCCCGTAATAGGCCGAGACGACCGCCCACGGGTCGGTCACATTTGGCCCGCCCGCCGGCTGGGCCTGCGTTCCTGTCGGGCCGGCCCCATTGGCGGCGGGCGCCGGTGAAGCGGGCGTGGTCGAGGGCACTGGCGTCGCGCTGGCCGTCGCGATCTTGGTGACAGTCCTGGTGGTGGCGGGGGCGGCGGTCACGGAGGCACCCGTCGCGGTCGCGCCGGGCTGGCCGCCGCATCCGGTTAGCGCCAGTCCCGCCCCGAGCGCCCCCAGTCCGAGCACGGCCGCCACTGACTTCACGCGGGAATTACCCAGCATGCCGAAACCACCCCCTCATGCCCGACATCACTCTTTGAATCCAGTTAACTACTAATAGTAAACGAAGTGGCGGGTGGGGCGAGCGGGGGTGTAGTGGCGGGCCGGGCGGGCGGTCGGCGAGCATAAGCGCATGACGAATCTCGCGGCTACGTGCCTGCCCCATCCGGTTCGCCGCCGAGCAGGTCCGGCCGCTGCTGGCCTGAACGACCGCGAGCCGGGCTGGCCCATGGCCGGCCCGGCGCGCGAGCGGGGTCATCGGGTCCCTACTGGGGCTCCTCCGGCCTCCCCGGCGGCGGCGGCGGAAACCCGCCCTGCTGCGGGAAGTTCCGGGTGGGCTCGCCCTGCTGCCCGTACCCGCCGGGCTGGTCGAATCCCCCCGGCTGCCCGTACCCGCCGGGCTGCCCGTACCCGCCCGGCTGCCCGTACCCGCCGGGCTGGTCGTAGCCGCCGCCCTGCCCGTATCCCCCGGGGCCGCCGGCCCCGGGCTGCCCGTACCCGCCGGGCTGGTCGTATCCCCCGGGCTGCCCGTACCCGCCCGGCTGCCCGTACCCGCCCGGCTCCGGCTGACCGCCGTGGGCCGCGGTCAGCCGGTAGTAGATCAGCGTGACCACCGCCGCGATGAACGGCGCCACCAGCGTCCCGACGATCAGCTCGGAGATGAAGCTGCTCCACGCCCGCGGCAGCACCGACAGGATCAGCCCGACGATGATCTCGCCGACGAACAGGATCAGCCACACCAGCACCAGGGTGCCGAAAACCTGCCAGGCGTATCCGCGGACGGTCCGCCAGCTGCGGCTGAACGACTCCAGCGCCCCGGAGCCGCCGATCACGATCTCCGGCACGATCAGCGACCAGAACGTGAGCAGGATCAGGCCCGGCACGATGATCAGGACGAACCCGATCGCGATGCCGATGCCGGCCAGGATCGACGCGATCGCGACCGCGCCGATGAACGGGGCCGCCGCCTGGAGCGTCGCCCGCAGGTCGAGGTCAGCCCGGCCGTCCCGCACGTCCTGCACGGCCTTCACCAGCGCCGCCTGCAGCAGGAACATGCCGACCAGGCTGACGATCAGCCCGAGGAACGCGCCGAAGGCGCCGAGCGCCCAGCCCAGCAGGGCGGTGATCACCGCGACGACGAGGTAGATCGCGAAGGAGATAAGGATGAAGTGCGGGGCATGACGCCGGTACAGCGCCCAGGCCTCGCGAAGCACGCCAGAAAGCGGGTTCATGGGGTCATGGTAAGACAGTGTCGCCCATCCGGCCCACAGGCCGCGGCGCCAAAATCACGCTCCGTATCAATGCGCGCGCCAACCTTAGGTAACAACCGGGCCAGCCCCTGTCCCCGCCCGCAGCCGCCCGGTTACCCTTGGTGCCGGGCGGACGCGGATGGGAGCAGCGGCATCATGAGCGGATTCACCTACGGGACGGTGCGTCCCGCGGTGGCACAGACCAGCCTGAGCGCGGCCGCGACGTACATGTTCTGGCTGATGTTCCGGAACGTCGCCTCCGACGGCCTGGTCTACGATGACCCGGTCAACGCCGGGATCGTCTCCGCGCCCGGGCTGCGTGCTCGCCTCACCGTCGTGGGAGAACAGCGACACCCGGCTCACCCAGGACTACGTCTACCACTGGACCAGGGACGCGGCGATCGTCGCGCTCGAGCTGGCGTGGGCCTACGCGAACGGGCACGCTCCCGGACAACCAGCCGCTGATCGATTACGTGCGTTCTCCCAGACTGTGCCAGCAGTCGGCGGGCGACTTCGACCGGGCCTCCTTCTACATCAACGGCACGCAGCGCCCGTGGACCAACCAGACCGACGGCCCCGCGCTGCAGACGCTCGCCCTGCTCGCCATGTACCGCCAGCTCGACCCGCCCGACCCAGGCGACCGCGGTGAACCTGATCGACGCGAACCTGAGCTTCCTGGCTGGCGCCTACCAGGGCGCAGACGTTCAACCTGTGGGAAGAGGAGTACGGCTACTCGTTCTTCGCCCGCTCGGCCCAGCTGCGCTGCTTCCAGGCGGTCGCCGCCAACACGCGTCGGCATCTCCGTCCCCGCCTGGCTGCCCGACGCGATGACCTGGCTGACCAGCGCCCTGGACGGCCACTGGAACGGCGAGCTGTACCAGTCGGTGCTCCCGGTCCCGACCGACTACCGCGCCCCGTACGACCCCAACATCGACATCGTGCAGGCGGCGATCTACGGCGCCGAGTCGGTCACGCGACCCGCGCCTGCTCGCCACCGCCGCCCAGCTGCGCGCCCAGTGGGCCGACCCCGCCTCGAAGTACTGCTACCCGATCAACGGCGCCGACGCCCCGCCAGGGCCTGGGCCCGCTGCTCGGCCGCTACCCGGGCGACGTCTATGACGGCGACACCGACGCCCAGGTCGGCGACCACCCGTGGGCGCTGACCACGGCGAACTTCGCCGAGCTCTACTACCGGCTCGCCGCCAGGATCAGCTCATCGCGAACGGTCCCGGCCGACCCGCTCTCCGCGTCGTTCCTCTCCCAGGTCGGGGTCACGGCCTCGACCGACCCGTCCGGACGCGGTCGCGGCGCTGCGCGCGGCGGGCGACGCGATGCTCCAGGCGATCGTGTACCACAGCGACCACCTCGAGCTCTCCGAGCAGTTCGACGCGGTCACCGGCTTCGAGAAGTCCGTGGCCAACCTGTCCTGGTCCTACGCCGCGTTCCTCTCCGCCGTCCGCGCCCGCGCGGGGCTGCACGGCGCCTAGCGGAGGCTGGTGCCGGGCTGCGCGCCGGTGCCGCAGCGGGGCCCGTGGCGGTGTCCTCCGGGCAGCGTCGCCGGGTCGACGAACCGCTCGCCCGATCGCGTCCGCCGTCACCGCCTGGCCGGTCGCCGAGCCCTTCAGCAGCTGGGCCAGGTCAGGAACCACTCGGTCCAGCCGTTGTCCCACTTGCCGGACCTTGCGGGCTGTTCGCTGATCGTGATCGGGTCGCCCGGCACCGCGAGCTTGTAGTACGTCTCGGCGTCGGCCGGGGACAGGTTCACGCAGCCGTGGCTGACGTTCTCGAATCCCTGCTCGCCGACCGACCAGTAGGCGTCGTGGTAGTAGTCGCCGCTGAAGGTGAACCGGACCGACCAGGGCACCAGCAGGTCGTAGCCCGGGCCCGTCATCCGGACCGGGTTCGCCTTCTCGATCGTGAGGTAGGAGCCGTTCGGCGTGGCGTCGCCGGGCTTGCCCGAGCTGATCGGCCAGTCGTACCTGAGGTGGCCATTGACGTAGATCTGGGTCTTGTGGGCCTTGGTCGACGCGACCGCGATGACCGAGTCGCCGATGGTGAAGGTCTGGGTCAGCGTGTGGTACCCGTAGAGCCCGTCGCGCCGCCCTGCACCCCGTCGAAGTGCCCGGTGAAGGAGACGGTGGTGTGCGCCGGCCAGTAGTCGCGCGGGCGGAAGTCGAGGGTCTGGCTGCCGTCCCAGTACCAGGCGCCGGTGACCGGCTTGGAGGTCGCCAGCGTCGATCGGCCCGCTCGACCGCCGCCTTGTCGTGCACCGGCGGCTGAACGTCACAGATGATCGGCATGCCGACGCCGTAGGTCTGCTTGTAGCCCTCGAAGATCTCGGCGTGAACGCGCGGGCGGGCGTCAGCGTACGGAACGAAGCTGGTCCTGGTCGATAGTCACGCCGCCGGCGGTGGCGGCGGTCGCGGTCACCGTGTAGGACTGCTCGACGTTCAGCGTCCCGGTGCTGTGCCAGGAGGCGCGGCCAGCGGCGTAGCGGCCGGCCACCGGGTCGCCCCCGGAGCGCACGGACGACGCTGGTCAGGGTGCCGCCGGCGGCGCTGACCGCTGATTCCGGCCGACGGGTCGGCCGCGGTCGCGCCGCCGCCGGGGGTGATGGTGATGCCGGGGCCGGACGGCGTCGGCGAGGCAGAGGCGGCCGGGCTCGGCGCGTGCCCGGCCGGGGCCGAGGCGCTGCCGCTACCCCCGCTGACGCTGCCCGGGCCCGCCGTGGCGGCACCCGGCGCCCCGCCGCTGGTGCAGGCGGTGAGCGCCGCCACCAGCCCGGCCGCGGCCAGGGCGGTGCCAGAAAACGCCCGAATCGCCCTCATGGGCACACTTTACGAGGCAGAACCGGTTACGAATAGTCCGTCCCGCCCGCGTAGTCGCCTGCGAGCACCTTGGCGACGGCCGAGATGACCGACTTGTTGGTGGTGCGGAGGCCCAGTTCCCGGTTCTCGGTCAGGCTGGCGCGGGAGAAGTTCTCCGAGCCGACGAACATCTGCCCGTCCGCCGAGCCGGCGTCGGCGACCACTGCCTTGGCGTGGATGTAGAGGACGTTGCTGCTGTCCTGGTAGGTCCGCACGTGCACGCCCGCCTTCTCCAGGGCGCTGAACGCGCTGTCCCACTCGCTGTCTTGGGTCATGGTGACCGTGACGGTGACGCCGCGCCTGGCCGCCGCCTCCAGCGCGCTGGTGATGGCGGAGTCGCCCATCTCCTCGTTCTCGATCGCCAGGGTGTGCCTGGCCCCCTTGATCACGGCCAGGAGGGCGGCCTGCGAGTTGGTCGGCGACCAGACCAGGTCGGCGCCACCCGGCGGGGTGATCTTCTGGTGGCCGAAGTCGGCGTCGAAGGTCTTGACCACCGCGGCCACGTCGCTCTTGCTGGTGTCGATGACGGCGAAGTCACGGGTATCGGAGTAGTACTCCGAGGTCATGTTCAGCGTCATGATCACCGACGTCTTGCCGTCCACCGTGAGCGTCTTCTGGTGGTACGTGGTGCCCGACGGCGCCCAGGTCACGTGGACCTTGTTCGCCTTCAGGTAGTTGTAAGTGCTGGTGTTGCGCGACTTCTCCAGGTGCGCGTCGAGGATCACCTTCACGTCGACCCCGCGCTTGGCGTCGGCCGCCAGGTCCTGCTGCGCGGTGGCGTCGATGAGCTCGTACATGGTCAGGTCGACGGTGGACTTGGCCCCGGTGATGAGCTGGTAGATCTTGCTCAGCCCGGCCTGCGGCTCGCTCAGCACCGTCAGCGCCCCCGACGCGGCCGACACCGGGCCGGCCGCCTGCACGGTCGTCGCCGGGTCACGGCCCGCCCCGCTGGGGCTGTCGCCCAGCCCGGCCGTCATGCCCTTGCAGCCCGCGAGGGCCACCGCCGCGCCGACCAGAACCGCTGGGACCAGCAACCGTCGCATAGCCGCCGAACTACCCGTGGGACAGCGCAAAGCACGCCGCAACGGGCAAATAATAAACACCTCGGCTCAGTCCCGGAACACCTCGGCTGTGAACCACTGCCAGACGGCGGGGATGCCGTCGGCGATCGCCACCGTCGGCCGGTAGCCGAGCAGTGCCCGGGCGAGGTCGTAGCGGGCGAAGTTGCGCCCCACCTCGCCCGGCCGGGCCGGGCGGTACTCGACCGGATGAGCCGGGCTTCCCGGCCGCCCGGCGGCAGAGGTCGGCCAGCTCGCTCACCGTCGTCTCCACCCCCGAGGCGGCGTGCAGCACCGTCCCGCCGGGGACGTCCGGGTTCTCCAGCGCGAGCTGCAGCGCGGCCGCGACGTCGGACACGTGCACGTAGTCGCGCGAGGCGGTGCCGTCGCCGTAGATGATCATCGGCCGCCCGTCGTGCAGGGCGGTGAAGAACGCGTTCAGCACCCCGCGCTTGCGGGCGCACCACGGCCCGTAGACGTTGCCGAACCGGACGGCGACCGTCCGCATGCCGTAGGCGCGGGCGAACGCGTGCGCGTACCCCTCGCCCGCCAGCTTGGACGCGCCGTAGGGTGACAGCGGCTTCGGCAGCGAGAGCTCGTCCACCGGGGGGTCGGCGTCGCCGATGAGCGCCCCGCCGGTGGACGCCTGCACCACCCGCGGCACCCCGCGCCGGCGGGCCGCGTCGAGCACCCGGAAGGTCCCGGTCACGTTGGCCTCGAAGTTGGCCGCGGGGTCGGCCACCGAGTCCACCACCGACCCGGCCGCCGCCAGGTGGACCACCGCGGCGCAACCGGACATGACCGCCTCGAGGGCGGCGCCGTCACGGATATCGCCCTTGACCAGGTCGGCCGGCACGCCCGCGAGATTGGCCGTGTCCCCGCTCGACAGGTTGTCGAAAACCCGGACCTGGTAGCCGCGCGCGGCCAGCCGGCGCACCAGCGTCGCCCCGACGAATCCGGCGCCGCCGGTGACCACAATGGCGTCCCCGTCCATAAAAGAAGGAGCCTAGTCATTGACGATCCGTGATGCCGCGAATACGCCGCACTCGTTGTCACCCGAGCCACACGCTCCACTTCGCAACCAGGCGATTCGTCAATCACAGGAAGATTACGTAGATTTCAGTTGGATTACGGTGCTATAAGAAGCCGAGGCTGGACGGAAGTTGATGTGACATATACCACACCAGCGGATAACACTCCGCGCGTTTGGGTGTCATTCCGATGTGACGCACTCAGTGGCTATGACCTGCACTTATAGGCAACTTCAACGTTCAACCAAGCTCCCCGACAACGACAGTTACCGAGTCGTGATTTGCATGGGCAATGTGTCCGGAAGAGTCCGCTATTGCCTGACAAGCGACACTTGCCGGTGATACGCAAGTACGGCGCCGGGGAAAGCTGATGCCGGCTGCACGCAACTGAATACGCACGGTAAAACACATCGAAAGGCAAGGAAGATGGCAAGTCCTACGCATTATTGGCGGTCTGATACGTATGTCCGGGTCCACGGCGACCGTGGAGGCGCCTAGAAGTGCGGCGCACCTGGCTGGCGGGCGCGGCGGCCGCCGCGGCGATCACCGTTCCGCTCACCGCGCTCACGGGCACGGCTCACGCGGCCAGCCTCAGCCAGCAGAAGGCAGCGAGCAGCACCCGTTCCCTGGAGAGGGTCATCCTCTTCGACAGGGTGGCGGCCAAGGAGGCGAAGAAGTTCGTCGGGGCCCCCTACCGCTACGGGGGAACCAGTCCTGCGGGCTTCGACTGCTCCGGCCTGACCCAGTACGTCTACCGGCACACCGGCGGCGGCAAGCCGCTCCAGCGCACCGCCAACGAGCAGTTCCTGCAGGCCAGGCGCATCGCCAAGAGCGCGGCCCAGCCCGGTGACCTGGTGTTCTTCCACGAGACCAGCAACCTGAGCAGCTACGTCTACCACGTCGGGATCTACGAGGGCGGCAACGACATGGTCGCCGCCACCGACCCCAGCGGGGGAGTCCAGTTGCAGTCCTTCACCTGGGCGGGGAACACCGTGTCCTTCGGGACGATCACCCACTAGGCCCTGCTTGAACAGGCTCCGCTAGGGGCTGAACGGGCTCCGCTAGGCCCGTTCCCGTCCGGCCGGTCTTCGCATCGCACCGCCGTGGTCGCCGCATGCCCGGCGACCACGGCGCTATGCTACTGAGACCTTGCCGAACGGGGGCTCGTAAGTGGAACCTTCGCTGGCCCTGTCCCGCCGCCACGAGGCGGGCGCGGGCTCTGCCCGCGGCCTGCTGTTCACCCTGCTGGGCGAGTTCGTCCTGCCGGGCGACGGCGGCGCCTGGACCAGCGCGGTGCTCTCGGTCTTCGAGCGCCTCGGGGTGGCCGAGAAGGCGACCCGGCAGGCCCTCATGCGCACCGCCAACGCCGGCTGGCTCACCCCGGAGAAGGCCGGCCGCCGGACCCGCTGGCTGCTCACCCCGGCCGCGACCAGGCTGCTGACCGACGGCGCCCAGCGCATCTACTCCTTCGGGCCGGCCCGCGAGTGGGACGGCCAGTGGGTGCTGGTGCAGGTGCGCATCCCGGAGACCGACCGGCGGGCCCGGCACGTGGTGCGGACCCGGCTCGCCTGGGCCGGCTACGGCTCCCTCGGCCCGGGGCTGTGGCTCAGCCCGCACGCCGACCGCGAAACCGAGGCGGTCCGGGTGCTGCGCGAGGCGGGCGTGGACCGGGAGGCTCATCTCTTTGTCGCGCGGCGCACCGGCCTGGCCGACACCAGGGACATGGTCGCGGCGGCGTGGAACCTGCCCGAGATCGAGGCGCAGTACGAGCGGTTCGAGGCCGACTTCCGCGCCCCCGGCGTCCCCGCCGACGTGCTGCTGCGCCAGCTCGAGCTGGTGCACGCGTGGCGCCGGTTTCCCGCCCTCGACCCGGCCCTGCCGCGCGAGCTGCTGCCGCCGCGGTGGAGCGGCACCCGGGCGGCCAAGCTGTTCGGCGACCAGCACCAGCGCTGGCTGGACGACGCCCGCCGGGAATGGAAGCGGCTCAACACCGGTTAGCCCATTCTCAATATGCTACGCACCATTGACGAAACTGTAGTTGTTCGTAGAGCATGCTGCTATGGCGCACGTCGAATTCCGCACGTCCCCGGATCGGTACCGGCACTGGCGGCTCGTGGTCGACGGGGATGTGGCCACGCTGACGATGGACGTCGACGAGGCCGGCGGCCTGGTGCCGGGCTACGAGCTGAAGCTGAACTCTTACGACCTGGGCGTGGACATCGAGCTGTACGACGCGGTCCAGCGCCTGCGGTTCTCCCATCCCGGGGTCAAGGCCGTCGTGGTCACGTCGGGCAAGGACAAGATCTTCTGCGCGGGGGCGAACATCCGGATGCTCGCCGCGTCCGAGCACGGATGGAAGGTGAACTTCTGCAAGTTCACCAACGAGACCCGAAACGGCATCGAGGACGCGACGGCGAACTCGGGGCAGGTCTACCTCGCGGCGCTGAACGGGACCGCGTCGGGCGGCGGCTACGAGCTGGCCCTCGCGTGCGAGAGGATCCTGCTCGTCGACGACCGCTCGTCGGTCGTCTCGCTGCCGGAGCTGCCGCTGCTGGGCGTGCTGCCGGGCACCGGCGGCCTGACCCGGGTGGTGGACAAGCGGCACGTGCGCCGGGACCGGGCGGACTACTTCTCCACCAAGTCCGAGGGGCTCGGCGGCAAGAAGGCGGTCGCCTGGCGGCTGGTGGACGAGGTCGTGCCCCGGGCCCGCTGGACCGAGGTAGTAGCGGAACGGGCGCGTGACGCCGCCTCTGCGGCCACCCGACTGCCCGGCGGCCCCGGGATCGAGCTGCCCGAGCTGGACAAGACCCGGACCGCTGACTCCGTCCGCTACCGGTACGTGAGCGCGGTCATCGACCGGACGAGGGCGGTGGCCGAGATCACCGTGACCGGACCGGGAACCGGCGCCCCGTCCTCGATGGAGGCGGCCTACGCCCAGGGGGCGGCGTTCTGGCCGCTGGCGGCCGCCCGTGAGCTCGACGACCTCATCCTCGACCTGCGCACCAACGAGAACGAGGTTGGCACCTGGGTGCTGAAGACGGCCGGGGACGCCGCCCGGGTGCTCGCCCATGACGAGCTGGTGCTCGCTCACTGCGGCAGCGACTGGCTCGCCAACGAGATCGCGGCGTACTGGAAGCGGACGCTCAAGCGGCTCGACGTGACCTCGCGCTCGCTGATCGCACTGATCGAGCCGCGGTCGTGCTTCGCCGGGTCGCTGCTCGAGCTGGCCCTGGCGGCCGACCGTTCCTACATGCTGCTCGGCAAGATTTTCGATGACGCGGGCGAAGACACTGACCCGGACGCGCCCCCGGCGGCGGTGACCGTCGGCGGCATGAACCTGGGCCCGCTGCCGATGGGCAACGGCCTCACCCGGCTGCAGACCCGGTTCCTCGGCGACGAGGACGCCCAAAGTGCGATCGAGAAGGCGGCCGGCGAACCGCTGGAGGCCGCCGACGCCGACCGGCTCGGCCTCGTCACCTTCGCCCCTGACGACATCGACTGGGACGAAGAGGTGCGGATCGCGGTCGAGGAACGGGCCGCGTTCTCGCCCGACGCACTGACCGGCCTTGAGGCGAACTACCGGTTTGCCGGGCCCGAGACGATGGAGACCAAGATCTTCGGGCGGCTGACCGCCTGGCAGAACTGGATTTTCTACCGGCCCAACGCCTCCGGGCCCGATGGCGCCCTGCGCGCCTACGGCACCGGCAAGCGGGCCGACTACGACCGGAAGAGGGTCTAAGCGCTATGACACGGCCGGACTACGACGAGAAGATTCCCAACAACGTCGGGCTGCGCGAGGACCGGCGGCTGCAGCGGGCCCTGGAGTCCTGGCAGCCGGACTTCCTGCACTGGTGGGAGTCGATGGGCCCGACCCTGCCGACCCAGGACGTCTACCTGCGCACCGCCATCGACGTGCGCGGCGAGGGCTGGGCCCAGTTCGGGCACGTGCCGATGATCGACTACCGCTGGGGCATCTTCCTGGCCGATGCGAATCCCGACCGGCGGATCGCGTTCGGCCAGCACAAGGGCGAGCCGGCCTGGCAGAAGGTGCCGGGGGAGTACCGGGCCGAGCTGCAGCGGCTGATCGTCATCCAGGGCGACACCGAGCCTGCCAGCGTCGAGCAGCAGCGCAACCTCGGGGCGACCGCGCCCAGCCTGTACGACCTGCGGAACCTGTTCCAGGTCAACGTGGAGGAGGGCCGCCACCTGTGGGCCATGGTCTATTTGCTGCACGCCTACTTCGGCCGCGAGGGCCGCGAGGAGGCCGAGGAGCTGCTGCACCGCAACTCGGGCAGCGTGGACTCGCCGCGCATCCTCGGGGCCTTCAACGAGGAGACCCCCGACTGGCTCTCGTTCTACATGTTCACCTACTTCACCGACCGGGACGGCAAGTACCAGCTCGGCACGCTCAAGGAGTCGGCGTTCGACCCACTGTCGCGCACCTGTGAGTTCATGCTCAAGGAAGAGGCGCACCACATGATGGTCGGCACCACCGGGGTGGACCGGGTAGTGGAGCGCACCGCCCAGGTGATGGTCGAGAACGACACCGACGAGGTCGCTGCCCACGGCGCGATCCCGCTGGCCGTCATCCAGAAGTACATCAACTTCCACTACAGCGTCTCCCTCGACCTGTTCGGCGGGGAGACCTCGACCAACGTCGCCAACTACTACACCGCCGGGCTCAAGGGACGCTGGCTGGAGGAGCGGCGCAAGGACGACCACAAGCTGACCGACGACGCGATGATGGTCGACGCGCTGCGCGACGGGGAGATCGGCCAGGTCCAGGTGTCGGCCCTGGTGGGGCTCAACACCGACCTGCGGCGCGAGTACATCGCCGACTGCGCCGGCGGGGTCAAGCGCTGGAACCGCATCCTGGAGCAGGCCGGGCTGCCGCAGCGGCTGTACCTGCCGCACATCGCCTTCAACCGCAAGGTCGGCGCGTTCGCCCCGGTCGAAGCCTCGCCGACGGGGGAGCGGCTGTCGCCGGATGAGTGGGCGGCCCGCAAGGGCCAGTGGCTGCCGACCGACACCGACAAGACCTTCGTCCGGTCGCTGATGCAGCCGGTCTACCAGCGTGGCAAGATCGCAGCCTGGGTCGCGCCCCCGCGGGGCGGGATCAACGGCCAGCCCTTCGACTACGAGTACGTGCACCTCGCCTAGGCGGCAGCGCCCGGGCCCGCCTTAAGGAACGTGCGATGGCGCAGTTGTTCAACGCGTGCGAGTACCTGCTCGACCGGCGGGTCGCCGCCGGGGACGGCGACCGGGTGGCGCTGACCGGGCCCGCGGGCGACCTCAGCTACGCCGCCCTGCACGACCGGGTGCGGCGCACGGCGGCGGGCCTGCGCTCGGCCGGGGCCGAGCCCGAGCAGCGCATCCTCATGGTGATGGCCGACGCCCCCGACTTCGTCGTCGTCTACCTGGCCGCGATGCGCATCGGGGCGATCCCGGTGCCGGTATCGACCATGCTGCACAGTGACGGCATCGCCGAGCTGCTGCGCGACTCGCGGGCCCGGTTCCTGGCGGTCACGGCCGACTTCGCCCCCGCGGCGCTGGCGGCCCTGAATGAGGTAGCCAGCACCGGGGCGCATGGGCTGAGGGCAGTCCTCAGCGATGCCCCGCTGGCGGACAGCCCCGGCCCGGTCCACCTCTTCGACGACCTGGCGGCGGCCGCGCCGGACGACCTGGTCTTCGACACCGGCCCCGACTCCCCGGCCTTCTGGCTCTACACCTCCGGCACGACCGGCGCCTCCAAGGCGGCCATGCACCGGCACGGGTCGATCCCGGTCGTCTGCGAGACCTACGGCGAGCAGGTGCTTGGCATCCGCACCGGCGACCGCTGCCTGTCGGTGGCCAAGGCGTTCTTCGCCTACGGCCTCGGCAACTCGGTGCTGTTCCCACTGGCGGCCGGGGCGGCGAGCGTGCTCCTGCCGTCGCCGTCGCGGCCCGACCTGATCGCCGAGACCGCCACCAAGCACGGCGCGACGCTGTTCTTCGCCGGGCCGACGTTCTTCGCCGCCATGCTCCGCGCCGGCCTGCCGGCCGACGCGCTGGGCGGGGTGCGGCTGGCCGCCTCGGCCGGCGAGGCGCTCCCGGCCGCCCTCTACCACCGCTGGACCGCGCATTTCGGGGTCGACATCATCGACGGCATCGGCATGACGGAAATGCTGCACATTTTCCTGTCCAACCGGCCCGGGTCCGTCCGCGCGGGCACCACCGGCGTCGCCGTGCCCGGCTACGACCTCAAGCTGGTCGACGAGGACACCGGGCAGGAGGTGGCCGAGCCCGGCCGGCCGGGCACGCTGTTCGTCCAGGGCGCGTCCACCGCCACCGGCTACTGGGCCCGTTACGACGCCTCCCGGCTGGTCTACCAGGGCGAGTGGCTGCGCACGGGTGACACCTACGTCCGCGACGCCGACGGCTACTACGCCTGCCTGGGACGGACCGGCGACATGATCAAGGCGTCCGGCATCTGGGTCTCCCCGATGGAGGTCGAGGCCCGGCTGCTCGCCCACCCCGCCGTCGCCCAGGCGGTCGTGGTCGCCGCGCCCGACTCCGACAGCCTGGAGAAGCCGGTCGCCTACGTGATCCTGGCGCCCGGCGCGACCGCTACCGAGGCCGAGCTGATCGGGCACTGCCGCGAGGGACTGCCGGCGTTCAAACGGCCCCGCGCGGTCGTGTTCACCGACGCCTTCCCCACCACCGCCACCGGCAAGATCCGCCGGGTGGAATTGCGGACGCTGGCGGCGGGCGTGCTCGGGGCGGCGGGCGCGTAGATGATCGACGGATTCCCGCTGATCGACGTGCACCTGCACGCCGCGGCCAAGCCGACCCTGAAGCTGCCCTGGGACACCTGGGTCCAGGGGTTCGCCGGCGACATCGACCAGCTCTACAACGATGATGGCATGGTCATCGGCGAACGCTTCGCCGCCCTCCTCGACTCCGAGGGCGTCGACGTCGGCCTGCTCATGAGCGAGTACTCGCCCAAGGTCACCGGCATCCAGTCGGTCGAGGACAACCTGGCCGTCGCGGCCGCCGCCCCCGAGCGGATCAAGGTCATCGCCAGCGTCAACCCGCACCTGCACTACCCGGTGGATGAGGAGCTGCGCCGCCAGCTCGGGCTCGGCGCCGTCGCGCTGAAGGTCCACCCGGTGCACGCGGGCGCCGCCGCCAACGACCGGATGCTGTACCCGGCCTACGAGGTGGCCCAGGCCGCTGGCATCCCGGTCGTGGTGCACTGCGGCACCTCCACCTTCCCCGGCGGGGTCAACGCCTTCGGCGACCCGGTCGCGCTCGACGACGTGCTGCGCGACTTCCGCGCGCTCACGCTGGTGCTCGCGCACGGCGGGCGCGGCTGGTGGTACGACGCGGCCGCCTTCCTGGCGCTGTCGCACGAGCGGGTCTGGATCGAGCTGTCCGGGCTGCCGCCGTCCCGGCTGCCGGACTACTACGCCCGGCAGAACTGGAAGCGGCTGACCCGGCGGATGATCTTCGGGACGGACTGGCCCGGCATCCCCGGGATCGCCGCCAACGCCCGCGCCGTCGCCCGGCTGATGCCGGACGAGGACACCGCGGCGGCGGTCCTGGCGGGCCACGCGCAGCGGGTCTATCGGCTCTTAGCGGTGAGCGACGGGCGCGCCGGGCCGAGCAGTTCCTCCGCGACCGAGACCGGGGCGCCGGTGACCGCGGCCAGGTTCAGCGCGTCGCTCGGCCGGGCGTCGACCACGGCGCCGCCGCGCAGCAGCACCTGGGCGTAGAAGATGCCGTCGCCGTGGCGCCCGGTGACCCGGACCGCCCGCACGGCCGAGCCCGCCGCGCCGACAAGCGACGCCATCAGCTGGTAGGTCATCGGCCGCGGAAACTGCTGTCCCTGCAGGGTGAACGCCAGCGCGGCCGCCTCGGCGTCGCCCACGCCGATGCGCAGCCGCCGGGTGTCGCCCGCGGCCGCCGCGGCCAGCTCGATCGCGAACCGCTCGCCCCGGCCGGGGCCGTCGTTGCCCTCCCGGACCACCGCGGTGATCGTCACCGGCACCAGTTCCGCCATGACAGGCCGCCTTCCTGGCCGTTTACCGCTCTCAGGGTAAACCCCCGGCGGTGGCGACCGGGTTGACATCTGCCTGGACTAGGCTCAGGTCCGTCATGAGCATCCTGATCGTCGGCGCCGGGGCCACCGGCGGGTTCTTCGGCGCCCGCCTGGCCCGGGCAGGCCGCGAGGTCACCTTCCTCGTCCGCCCGCAGCGGGCGGCCCTGCTGGCCACCCGCGGCCTGCGGATCACCCGCCCGGACGGGGAGTCCGACCTCACCCGGCCGCGCATAATCACCGCGGACCAGCTCGTCGCCGGGGACCAGCTCGCCGGGCCGTTCGACGTCGTGCTGATCACGGTCAAGGCGACCGCGCTGACACCGGTCATCGACGAGATCGGTCCGGCCCTCGGCCCTGGCACCGCCATCGTGCCGGTGCTGAACGGGATGGGGCACCTCGGCCCCCTCAACGCGGCCTTCGGCGCCGACCGGGTCCTGGGCGGGGTCGCCCTTGTGTCGGTCCAGCTGGCCCCTGACGGCGGCATCATCCAGCTGGGCGGCGCCGCTGCCCTGCGCGTCGGCGCGCAGGACGGGCGCCGCAGCCCCGTGGCCAAGCAGGCCGCCGGCCAGCTGTCCAGGGCCGGATTCGACTTCGGCGTCAGCCACGACATCATCGCCGAGATGTGGTCCAAGTGGGTCTTTATCGCCAGCGCGAGCGCCTCGGCCTGCCTGCTGGGCGGCACGGTGGGAGAGATCGCCGCCGCGGGGGGTGAGGGGACGGTCCGCGCCGTCATCAACGAGACCCAGGCCGTCGCCCGGGCCGCGGGCTACCCCCTCACCAAGCGGGCGGTGGCGAACATGGTCGCGACGCTGACCGCGGCGGGGTCACCGTTCACCCCGTCCCTCTACCGCGACCTGCGGGCCGGCCAGCCCGTGGAGGTCGAGCCGGTGCTCGGCGACCTCGTCGCGGCCGCCCGCACGGAAGGCGTGCCGACCCCGCTGCTCGACGCAGCGACGGTCGCGCTGCGGGTGCACCAGGCCCGCGCGGGGCAGGCAGCCAGCCGGGCGGTATAACGGGCAGCCGGGCGGTATAACGGTCAGCCGGGCGGTATTACGGTCAGCCGGGCGGTATAACGGTCAGCGGACGGGCGGCCGCCGGCGGACGGCGGCCCGGGCGAGGGAGGGGACAGCGTGACACTGCGCTGGGGCATCATCGGCACGGGCGGCATCGCCCGTCAGTTCACCCAGGACCTGCTGCTGGCGGGCCACCAGGTCGCGGCGGTCGGCTCGCGGACGGCCGGCGGGGCCGGGCGGTTCGCGGCCGAGTTCGGCCTGCCGGCCGCCCATGCCTCCTACGAGCAACTGGTGGCCGACCCGGCCGTCGACCTGGTCTACGTGGCCACGCCGCACCCGTTCCACTACGCCAACGCCGCCCTCGCCCTCGACGCGGGCAAGCATGTGCTAGTCGAGAAGCCGTTCACGCTCAACGCGGCCGAGGCCGGGCGGCTGGTCGACCAGGCCGGCCGGGCCGGGCTGCTGGTGCTCGAGGCGATGTGGACCCGCTGGCTGCCGCACATGGCCCGCCTGCGGGAGATCGTGGCGGCGGGCACGATCGGTGACATCCGCTCCATGAGCGCTGACCACACCCAGGCGCTGCCGTCCGACCCGGCCCACCGCGTCAACGCGCTCGAACTCGGCGGCGGGGCGCTGCTTGACCTCGGGATCTACCCGGTCTCGTTCGCCTCGCAGCTGTTCGGGCCGCCCGAGACGGTCCAGGCGACCGCCACCTTCCGCGACACCGGAGCCGACACCCAGGTCGCGACGGTGTTCCGCTACCCCGGCGGGCAGATCGCCACCACCTACTCCGCCAGCGTGACGCGCGGCCCCAACGTCGCGTCGGTGCTCGGCACCGAGGGCCGCATCGAGATCGACCCGGTCTGGTACACCGCGAGCGGGCTGCGGGTCTACGACGGCAGCCAGAACCTGACCGAAGAGTTCCGCCCGGCTGTGACCGGGCGCGGGATGCAATACCAGGCGGCCGAGGCCGAGCGCCTGGTCGCTGCGGGCAAGACCGCGAGTGAGATCCTGCCGCCGGCCGAGTCGGTTGCCATCATGGCCACCCTGGATGAGATCCGGCGGCAGATCGGCCTGCGCTACCCCGGCGAGTAAGGGCTGCTCAGGACCCGGTACCAGAGTGAGTGGCGCTGCCCCCGGTCTCGGCCTGGCGCTGCCTGCCCGGGGACCGCCTGCCCGGCAACTGTCTGCCCGGCAGCCGCGTCATCCTCGGCCTCGCCTGAGTCAGGCCGCGCGTGACGCCCGCGCGCATCGGCTGCCGCTTCCTCGGCCGCGTCGTCGCCGAAACCGACGCCGATCGCCTGGTCGTCGCGCCGCTTTTCCTGGTGCACGAGGGAGGAGAGCACCCGGTGATCGGCTTGCGTCGGTTCCAGGCCCAAGGGCAGCGCCCGGGGGTACAGGCGGCGGGACAGGACCGGGTTCAGTTCGGCCGCGTACATGCTGAGCTTGGCTAGCAGGAGCAGGACGATCACGATGCCGATGACCGCGCCGAATGTGCCGTAGGTGGCCGACGCGTGCTGTACCTGGTGAGTGAGCAGCCCGGTCCCGACCGTGAGCAGCGCCGTAAAGGCGATCGCCCCCGCCACCGCGCCTGGAATCAGCCCGCGAGGACCGATCACTTTCGCTGTCAGCAGGTAAAAGGCGGCGAAGTAGAGTCCGAAGTTCAGCAGCAGCAGGCCGGCGAGCACGGGAATCCTGATCGCGTAGCTGTGCGTGCCGGTGGTGGCGTAGGTGCTGACGATGGAATTGACGACAAAGGCGCCGCCGATGGTGATCAACGCGGCCAGGCTGCGGCCGAGCCGGGGCACGAAGCCGGTCCGCTGATCCTGCGGGATGTTCCACACGGTCGCCATGGCCAGCTGGGCAGTCTGCGTCACGCCCTGAGCACCGTAGAGCAGCCCGAGGAGTCCCACGATGAGGCCAAAGGAACTGCCATGGAGCGAGCTGTCGCTCGGGTTAGTGGGGAAGTTCTGGCCGATCACCGGGAAATTGTGCAGCGCGTGGGTGATGCCAGTCCCGAGTGAAGCCGCCCCGATGAACCCGAAGACCGTGACCACGACCAGCAGCAGCGGGATGATCGCGGTGAAGCCATACCAGGCCAGGGCGACGACCACCAGGTTGGCGTTGTCGTCGCCGAACTTTTTCTGCACCGCGTAGGGCACGCCCGCCCGGGGATGACGGCGTTGCCAGCCGTCGATCGCGCCCATCATCTTGTGCACCGGATCCATCGGACTCATCAGTTGCCCCCCGTGCCCGGCCGAGGCGGAAGCACCAGCGCGACCGCGATCCTGCGGCCGGCGGTGCATTCCGCAATCGTGGTAGTCACTGGACGCTGTTACCCCGGGTATACGGAGATATTCCGGCGTGCTACCCCTGAGCATTTCCCGCGGATCTGCGCCGTGGCCCGGTTATAGAGCGGGCCGCCGGGTAGGCGCGGCCCCAATTAGCAACTCTGATCGGGAGGGCGGTCTCATGACAGAGACGGCGAATGGCGTCCCGCAGCAGTCGGGGGCCGGCGAGCACTCTGCCGCGGACCTGGTGAAGCTGGTGACGGAGCAGGCTTCGGTGCTGGTCCGGGACGAGATAAAGCTCGCGCAGCTGGAAATGACCCGTAAGGGCAAGCAGGCGGGGGTCGGGGTCGGCATGCTCGGCGGGGGCGGGCTGGTGGCGCTGTACGGCGTGGCGTGCCTGCTCGCCGCGGCCGTTATCGGCCTGAGCCATGTCATGCAGGCGTGGCTGGCGGCGCTGGTCGTGGGGGTCGTGCTGCTGGCCGTGGCGGGTATCGCCGCCCTGATGGGCAAGGGGCGGCTGGGCCGGGCGACGCCGCCCGTGCCCGAGGAGGCGGTCAGCAGCGTCAAGACCGACGTTGCCGAGATCAAGGAAAGGGCGCACCGATGACAACCGGCGAAGTTCCCGCTCAGTCGCCACCGGACAACGTAGAGCAACTCGAAGAGGAAATCGCCGCGACCCGCGAGCGGCTGGGAGACGCGGTCGAGGAACTGGTCGCCAAGCTGGACGTGAAGAGCCAGGCCCGCGCCAGCGCCAACCGGATCACCGGTCAGCTCAAGAACCGCGCCCGGGAGGTCCGTAACCAGGCCATGGGGGGTGCGTCGCGGGCCAAGGACCAGGTCACTGGCACCGCCGCCCAGGCCAAGGGCCAGCTGGGCGGCACCGCCGCCCAGGCCAAGGGCCAGCGTCCGGTTCAGCTCGCCGCTGCCGGTGGCCTGCTGGCACTGATCGCCGGCCTGGTCGCGGTGCTGCTGCGCCGCAGGAAGCGGTGAACAAAGCCACTACCGCGTGATGACCCAAGCCCTGACCGGGCCGGCGCACCCCGCCGGTCAGGCCGGCCTCAACAGGCTCCTGACCGGCTCGGGGTCGCCCACAGTGGTGGCTGAGGTGCCCCGGCGGATGAACTCCCGGCCCTCCGGCCACAGCGCGACGCTCTGGTCGCGCTCGTCCCGCACGGTGCCGCGGACCTTGAACTCGCCCTCGGCCCCGTCCCGCCCGGTGATCACGCTGTGCACCAGGATCCGCGGGTCGCGCAGCAGGTCGCGCGCCTTGGTTGACTCCCACATCATGGACAGCCACAAGTCGCCGTCGAGCAGGTAAGGCTCGACCGGGCTGAGCAGGGGCGTTCCGTCGCGGCGGATCGTCACCACCAGCACGACCCCGGGCTTGATGAGCTTGTCCCGGCCGGTCACGGCCAGCCGGGGCTGCGCCTGCTCGATGTCAGACCAGCGCACGGCTCCCCCTCGCGAGCGGTGAATTGCCATTGCCCCCGGTCTATCACCCGGTACCGACAAACCGCGGGCCACGTCACGCGGCCGCTCCCGCCAGCGGCAGCCCGCGCCCCAGCCGCCAGATCCCGCGCAGGCCGGATAGCGCGGTCGCGACAACCCGTACCGGTGAGCCCGCCTCGGTCCAGTCGACCGGGACCTCGGCGATCCGGTACCCGCTGCGCTCGGCCAGCACCAGCAGCTCGGTATCGAAGAACCAGGCCCGGTCCTCGACCAGCGGCAGCAGCGCCAGCGCGGTCTCCGCCCGCAGGGCCTTGAACCCGCACGGGGCGTCGGAGAAGCCAGCCCGCAGGGTCACCCGCAGCAGCCGGCTGTAAGCGCGCGCGACGACCTCGCGCCCGCGCCCCCCGCGCCCCCCGCGCACCCCGTGCATTATGTGCCCCTCGTGCACCTCGCGCCCCCCAGGCGCCAGGCGCAGCGGCGCGACCAGCGGGACGAGCGCTGCCAGGTCGGTCGACTGGCCGAGGTCCATGGCGGCGACGACGTCGGCGTCGCTGGCCGACCAGACCAGGTGCAGGGCCCGGCCCCTCCCGGGCCGGTCCAGGTAGACGGCACGCACCTGGCCCGGGTGGGCCTGCGCGAGGTCCTGGGCGAGCGACCAGGTGCCGTCGGTCGAGCCGTTGTCGGCGATGGTGACCTGCCAGGCACACGGCAGGTTGCCGCGCAGGTACCCCAAGAGGCGGGTCACCTGGTCCACGAGCGCATGCTGCTCGTTCTTCACCGGGATCACGATCTCCACCACCGACACATCGCTCATGACTGTGAGTATCCGGACCAGCGATGAAGGCCCGCTGCGCCGCCGGTATGAGAAACCTCAGCACCCCCGCGGGGACGGATGTCATCCGGTCTGGCCTGCAGCAACGCCGGAGCCGACGGGTGTCCTGTGAGGCGTCCCACGACGTGGCGATGATTGGTTGCCGCCAGCGCGGGTAACTCCGGCACGTGATTACGTCAGCGGCCGGTGAAGTAGCGAAGCGATCGCCCGCCGGCGACCGGCCCGTGATCGCGGTAGCCAACCGGCTGCCGGTGCAACGCGGCGAGGACGGCTGGGAACTGTCACCGGGGGGCCTGGTGACGGCGATGCGCCCGGTGATGGCGACCCGCGCGGGCGGCTGGGTCGGCTGGGACGGCGGCACCAAGGGCATGCCCGAGACGCTGCCTGACACCGATGTCCGGCTGCTGCCCATCGGGCTGTCCGCGGCCCAGGTCCGCGACTACTACCGCGGCTTCGCCAACGCGACCATGTGGCCGCTGCTGCACAACGCGATCGAGAAGCCGCGCTTCGAGCGCACCTGGTGGCGGGCCTACGAGGAGGTTAACCGGCTCTTCGCGGAGCGCACGCTGACCGCCCTGGACGAGATCCCGGACGCGATCGCCTGGGTGCACGATTACCACCTGATGCTGGTTCCGCAGCTCATCCGCAACCGCAAGCCGGGTCAGCTGATGGGCTTTTTCCTGCACGTGCCGTGGCCGTCACCCGACATCTACGCCCGGCTGCCGTGGCGCGAGCAGGTGCTGTGGGGCGTGCTCGGGGCCGACTTGATCGCCTTCCACACCGACGACTACCGGCACAACTTCCTGCGGTCCTGCGTCCGCCAGCTCGGTGACTCCGGGCTCAAGGTGCGCGGCTCGTCGGTGGTGCTGCCGGACGGCCGGGTCGTGGCCACCGCGACCTCGCCCATCTCGATCGACGCCGGGGAGTTCGCCGCCCTGGCCGAGGAGCCCGAGGTCAAGAACGGCGTCGAGGCGCTCGAGGAGCAGTTCAGCGGGCGGACCCTGCTGCTCGGGGTGGACCGGCTCGACTACACCAAGGGGATCATCGAGCGCTTGCTGGCGGTCGAGATGATGCTCGAGCGCAACCCGGAGCTGCGCACCAGCCTCTCCTTCCTGCAGATCGCCGTGCCCAGCCGGGACGACGTGCCCCAGTACCGGCAGCTCCGCAGCACCGTGGAACAGCACGTGGGTCGGATCAACGGTCTCTACACCCGGCCCGGATACGACGTGCCGGTGCACTACCTGTACCGGGGGCTCAAGCCCAAGCAGCTCGTGGCCTACTACGCGGCCGCCGACGCGCTGCTGGTCACGCCGTTGATCGACGGGATGAACCTGGTCTGCAAGGAATACGTCACCGTGCAGGACGCCCGCGGCGGCAGCGGGCTGCTGGTCCTGTCCGAATTCACCGGTGCCGCCGTCGAGCTGACCGGGGCGGTCATGTGCAACCCGTTCGACGTGGAAGGGCTCTCCTACAGGATCGAGCAGTCACTCGGGCTGGCCGAGAAGACCCGCCGCCGGGCCATCGAGAAGATGGCCCGTCAGGTCCGCACGCACGACGTCTACCACTGGGTGTCGAGCCAGCTGGATGAGATCGCCGCCCGCGACGGGGCCGAGCACGCCTGACCAGGTCTGGCCAGCGGCGCGCCACGCGCCTACGGTGGATCATGGCGAGACCCCCGGTGAAGGAGCAGGCATGGCGCGCACCCCCGACGAAGTCGTTCAGCATCACTTCAAGGCCCTCGGGGACGGTGACCTGGAAGAGATCATGACCGACTACGCGGCCGACGCCGTCCTGATCACCGCGGCCGGGGTCGTGCGCGGGCGCGATGCCATCCGCGGGGGCTTCGGGCAGCTCCTGACCACCATGCCGGACATCGCCTGGACATCGTCGGCGCAGGTCAGCGGGGGTGACACGGTGCTACTGGAGTGGACCGCCGACGCTGGCTCGATGGCCGTCGAGGACGGGGTCGACACCTTCGTGGTCCGCGATGGCCTCATCCAGTCGCAGACGGCCCGCGCCAGCTGGCGTCCCCGCGACTAGGTGAATTCCCCTGCTTTTCGCGTGCAGCGCGCGGTTCAGCCGCCCGCCGCCGCACCGGTGTGACATAACCCCATGTATCGGCAGGTTCGCGGCTTTCTCTTGTGATGAGAGAACAAAGGAGGAGTCAGCCCGCCCGGTACCTTGGTTGACCGGGAGTGGTAAACCGGCGCTGAACGGGGGAAGATGGGGATACGGCTGACGCCGCGGCCTCTGCTAGCGGCCTACGCCGTGCTGACGGTCGTGCTCGTCGGCGTGCACTATGCGCTGGACGGCACGGCGCGGACCGCCGTGGCCGCGGTCATCGGCGTGATGAGCACCGCCGCGATCATCGTGGGCATCGCCGTCAACGCCCCGGCCCGCCGGGCCCCCTGGCTGCTGCTCGCGGGCGCCACCCTCATCGGGACGCTTGGGCAGTGCGCCGGCTGGTTGCAGGAGACGGTCACCCGCGCCCCGCTGCCCTTCCCGTCCGCGGCCGACGCCGTCTACCTGGTCGCCTACCCCTTGTACGTGGCCGCGTTCGCGCTGTTCGCCACGTCGCGGTCGCCGGACCCGCGCCGGCGCAGCGTGATCGACGGAATGCTGCTGGCGACCGCGCTGGCCCTGCTCATCGTGTTCTTCGTCGTTCTCCCGGCCACGATGCACGCCGAATTCTCCTGGCTGCAGCGGCTGGTCTCCGCCGCCTACCCCGTCGGCGCCCTGTTCGTCCTGCTCACGCTCACAAGGGTGCTGACCCCGGGCGCTTGGCAGGGGGTCTCGCTTGGCCTGCTCACCCTCGGCACGGTGGCGGGCATCTCCTCCGACATCGGCTACGTCGTGCTGCAGGACGCCGGGCGGCACGCCGGGGCACCGTTGCTGTCCCTGGGCTGGCTGGCGTGCTACCTGGCGTGCGGTGCGGCCGCCCTGCACCCGTCCATGCGCGAGCTGACCCGGCCCGCCGCGCCAGCGGCCGACTCGGCCAAGGCGGGCCTGATCGTGCTGGCGCTGGCATCGCTGGTGCCGCCGGTGATCCTGTTCGTCCACGGCGCCCGGGAGCGCGATCAGATCGAGGGGGCCGTCGCCGTCGCCTGCGGGGTGCTCTACCTCCTCATGCTGTCCCGGCTGTGGGACTTCGCCACCTCCTACCGGCGCGGGCTGGCCCGCGAGCGGACGCTGCGGATGGCGAGCGCCGCCCTCGCCGGGGCCAGCACCCTGGAGGGCGTCGCCGCGGCGGCCCGGGACGCAGCGGCCGCCCTCGTGCCCGGGTTCCCCGCGCACCGGGCCGCCATCCTGGCGGTCAGGGAAGGTGACCACCTGCGCCGGCTGAACCCGGCCGGCTCGCCGCCCCGGCAGTTCCCGTTCGAGCCGCTGAGCGCGTGGCTGGCGGTGCTCGGCGAGAGCCGCAAGGCGCGGTTCGTTCCCCTCGAGCGGATCAGGATCGCCCGGTACGGCGCCGTGCCGGACGCGCGGGCACCGGATGAACCGTCGCCCTTCCATTACGAGGGCCTGCTGCTGTGCCCGCTGATGCTCACGGACCGGCCCGTCGGCGACCCGTTCATCGGCCTGCTCGGGTTCGCCGGGGACGAAGCCACCCTGTCGGACCTGGCCGGCACGATGGAGATCCTGGCCGGCCAGGCCGCCCTGGCGGTCGAACGAGTCGGGCTCACCCAGGAGGTCATCCGCCAGCGCAGCGAGGCGCTGTTCCGCACCCTGGTGCAGGACACCTCCGACGCCATCCTCATCCTCGGCGACAACCGCCGGATCCGGTACGCCACGCCGTCGGCGGGCGACATCTTCGGCGGGGTCACCGTCGAGGGCGCGCAGTTGCCGGACCTGGTGGGCCCCTCCACCCGCGGTGACGTCGAGCGGGTGGTGGACCTGATGCTGTCGCTCAGCGGCGACGGCGGCTCGCCCGGCTACCTGCTCCAGGTCGAGCGGCTGGACGGGCGCACCGCGGTGATCGAGGTGCGCTGGAGCGACCTGCGGGGCGACGCGACCGTGGCCGGCCTGGTGCTCACGCTGCGGGACGTGACCGGGCAGCACGAGCTGGAGGAGGAGCTGAAGTACCGGGCCTTCCACGACTCGCTGACCGGGCTGCCCAACCGGGCGCTGTTCACCCGCGAGGCCGGGACGGCGCTGGAGGCGGCCCGCGCCGCCGGCCGGACCGCGGGGGTGCTATTCGTCGACCTGGACGACTTCAAGATCGTCAACGACACGATGGGACACAGTGTCGGCGACGAGCTGCTGGTCGCGGTGGCCGCCCGGCTGGCGGCCGCGGTCCGCCGCACCGACACCCCGGCGCGGCTCGGCGGGGACGAGTTCGCGCTCCTCATCGACGACGCGGCCGACCCGGACGCGGTCGACGCCTACGCCCAGCGGATCGTCAGCGCGTTCACCGAGCCGTTCACCCTGAGCGAGGCCAAGGTGATCGCCTCGGCCACCGTCGGCGTCGCCACCTCCTCCGACAGCGACGACGTGGACGAGCTGCTGCGGCACGCCGACCTGGCCCTGTACGCGGCCAAGTCCGCCGGCAAGCGGCGCTGGCGGCACTACCAGCCGGTGCTCACCAGCGGCATGCTGCGGCGGCGGGAGGTGCAGGCCGCGCTCGAAGACGCCGTCACCAGCTCTGCCTTCACCCTCGTCTACCAGCCCATCGTCTCCCTCGCCAGCGGCGAGATCGCCGGCTTCGAGTCGCTCGTGCGGTGGCCGCACCCGCGCTGGGGGATGATGCTCCCGGGCCAGTTCATCTCCTTGGCCGAGGAGACCGGCCTGATCGTCCCGATCGGTACCTGGGTGCTGCAGCAGGCGCTGCTGGACGTGGCCCGCTGGCGCCGCGAGATACCGCCGCGCCCGCTGGGCGGGCCGGGCGCGACCCCGCCCGGGATGACCGAGCCGCACGTCTCGGTCAATGTCTCCGCCCGCCAGTTCCGCGACCCCGGGTTCGCCGACAGCGTGCGGCAGGCGCTGGACTCGGCCGGGCTGCCGCCTACGGCGCTGCTGCTCGAGCTGACCGAGTCCCTCCTGCTCGGCGGGAACGACGAGGTGCGGGCCGACCTGGCCGAGCTCAAGGACATCGGCGTGCGGCTGGCGATCGACGACTTCGGCACTGGCTACTCCTCGCTCAGCTACCTGCTGGAACTGCCGATCGACGTGCTCAAGATCGACAAGACCTTCGTCACCGGGATCGCGAGCTCATGGCGCCGCCACGCCCTGGTCGAGGGCATCGTCAGGCTCGCCCGGACGCTGGAGGTGGAGGTCATCGCCGAAGGCATCGAGAACGAGACCGAGCGCGAGCTGCTGGCCGGGATGGGCTGCCAGTTCGGCCAGGGCTACCTGCTGTCAGCCCCGGTCGACGCGCACTGCCGCCGAGGCGATGCTCGCGGCGCCCCGTGGCCTGGTGCCGGGGCTGCCGCGGCAGGTCCGGCGCACCGCCGATGGACAGCCCGACGGTCGTTACCTCAACGACCTGTAAGCCCCTTGGTAACCTGACGCGATGCGAACTGGCCGGCTCGAGGCGTTCAGCGACGGCGTGCTGGCCATCATCATCACGTCATGGTGCTGGAGCTGCGCGACCCCGATGGCCCCCACCTCAGGGACACTGTGGCACGGCAGCGGCACCGGCCTGCTGACCTACCTGCTCAGCTTTGTCTACATCGGCATCTACTGGGTCAACCACCACCACCTGTTCCAGCTGACCGAGCGGGTGACCGGTGGCATCCTGTGGGCTAACCTCGGCTTGCTGTTCTGCCTGTCGCTGTACCCGTTCACCACCAACTGGATGGACACCACCGGCCTGGCCACCACTCCGGTCGTGGTCTATGGGATCAACCTGCTGGCCGCCGGGATCGCCTACTGGATCCTGCAGGGGATCATCATCGGCTCGCAGGGGCCGGGCTCGATCATGCGGCGGGCGGTCGGCCGGGACTTCAAGGGCCGCGGCTCCATGATCGGCTACGTCATCGCCTGTGTCGTGGCCGCGGTCGCCGGCGACGGCCCGGGCCGGATCGGCATCTGGATCGCAGTGGGCCTGTTCATTGCGGTCGCCGCGCTGTGGATCATCCCCGACCGCCGGATCGAGACCATCGTGGTGGCCGACCTGGAGCATGGCCCGGGGGCCGGGACGGACGACCGCGAGGACCCGGCGGAGCCAGGCCGATGACCGCACCGTGTAGAAGGCGGCCGATGTCTCCACGTCGGATATGTACAGCCCCTTCCACCCTTAGAGGGTCCCGATCCACTCCTCGGCCGTCGTCACGACCGCCTGCCGGGGGAACACCTTCCCGGTCAGCACGCGGTGCACCTCCTCGTCACGGTCGGCGCAGGCGTCGGCCAGCACGATCAGCCGGTAGTCGAGGTCGGCCGCCTGCCGCACCGTGGACAGCACCACCCCGCTGGTGGCGATGCCGGCCAGCACCAGGGTGTCGGCGCCCGCCGCGCGCAGCAGCACGTCGAGATCGGACCCACTGAACGCGCTCACCCGGCGCTTGACGATGACCGGGTCGCCCGGCTGCGGCGCCAGGGCCGCATGGACCTGGGTCGCCGGGTGGCCCTCGGTGTAGGCCTCGCCCGCCTCCCGGACGGCCGCGAATGACTGGTTGGCGGGCGACACCTCCGGGTAGCCAGGCCGGAAGCCGACCCGGACGAACATCACCGGGATGCCCGCGTTCCTGGCCGCCTTGGCGGCGCGGTCGGCCGCCTCGATGACGTCCGTCGAGCCGAGGCTCTCGACGATGCCGTGCTGGAAGTCCATCAGCAGCAGGACGGGGCGGGAACCGGACGGGCCGGGCATGGGCGTCGCCTCCACGGAAAGTCGCCTGATCGTCAGCTAAAACTTATCAGATTTGACTGATCAATAGCCCAGCCTAGGCGTCCAGCACCCCGGCCACCACCGGTGGCAGGCTCGACCAGGGGAAGTTGATCCAGCGGTCAGTCCGCTTCCACACGTAGTCGCACTTGACCAGCGAGTCCGGCTTCTCGTAGACGACCGCGCAGCGCACGTCGGCCACGTGCTCGGCGATGAAGCTGCGCACCAGCTCGATCGTCTTGCCGGTGTCGGCCACGTCGTCCGCGATCAGCACCTTCTTGCGCGAGAAGTCGACCGCGGACGGCACCGGCGGCAGCATCACCGGCATGTCGAGGGTGGACCCGACGCCGTTGTAGAACTCGACGTTCATCAGGTGCAGGTTCTTGACCGACAGGGCGTAGCCAAGCGCCCCGGCCACAAACATCCCGCCCCGGGCGATCGCCAGGATCAGGTCGGGCCGGAACCCGTCGTCGGCGATCACCCGCGCCAGCTCCAGCGATGCACCGCCGAAGGCCTGCCAGGTCAACGTTTCCCGCGCGTCATCCATAACCGGACATTAACGAAGGAACGCCGCGGGTGACCAGCCGGGCCGGCCGACGGCCCCTCCCCGCCCCGGCCCGGGGATCGCCGCCCGCCGCGTCTGTAACCGCGGCCCGGCCCGCGTTACGCTCACGGTAGCCCGCGCGCGCACGCCGCTGTCCGCCCCCCGGACACCCGCCGCGGGCGGGGAAGGAGCGGCCACGGTGACCGCGAACCCGGCAGACCGAAGAACCTCGACGCAGCCCGGGTCGGCCCGCCGCCCCCGTTCGACGCCGAGTTGCAGGCCGCCCTTGACGCGCATCGCGGCAGAACGGCCGTCCCGGAGCTCACCCTCGCGACACATCCCGCTGATCCGGCAGAGCCCGCCGCTGTCCCCGCTGCCGACCGACGACGACCTGCGCCGCGGCGGCGCGTTCGCGGTGAGCACCGCCGCCGCACCCGGCCCGGCCGGCGCCCCCGACATCCCGCTGCTCATCTGCCGTCCCGTCCGGCGTCGCCGCGCCGGCTGGCCTGCCTTTACTACATCCACGGCGGCGGCATGATCATCGGCGACAACCGCACGGGGCTGCCGAGATGCTCGACCACGCCGCGGAGC
Organism: uncultured Actinomycetota bacterium; assembly: GCA_963795335.1. Lineage (GTDB taxonomy): Bacteria > Actinomycetota > Actinomycetes > Streptosporangiales > Streptosporangiaceae > Trebonia. Next base: position 202,607 of record CAWCHI010000012.1, on the reverse strand, counting down.
TCGGGCTGGCGGTCGTCTCGGTGGACTACCGGCTCGCGCCTGAGACCCCGCACCCAGGCCCGGTCGAGGACTGCTACGCGGGCCTGCGTCTGGACCGCCGGCGCACGCCGCGGAGCTCGGCATCGACCCGGCGCGCCTCATCGTCGGCGGCGTCAGCGCCGGCGGCGGCCTGGCGGCGGCGGTGGCGCTGCTCGCCAGCGACCGGGGCGGCCCGGCCCTGTTCGCGCCAGCTGCTGATCTGCCCGATGCTCGACGACCGCAACGAAACGCCCTCGTCGCGCCAGATGACCGGCGTCGGCGTCTGGGACCGCGACCGCCAACGACGTCGGCTGGACGGCGCTGCTCGGCGACGCCCGCGGTGGGCCCGAGGTGTCCCCGTATGCCGCTCCGGCCCGCGCCGCCGACCTGTCCGGCCTGCCGCCCGCGTTCATCGACGTGGGCTCCGCTGAGACCTTCCGGGACGAGGACGTCGCCTACGCGACCCGGATCTGGCAAGCGGGCGGCTCAGGCCGAGCTGCACGTGTGGCCGGGCGGCTTCCACGGCTTCGCCGTCATGGTGCCCGCGGCCGTCCCTCTCCCAGCGCCGCCGTGGCCGCCCAGCGGGACCTGGCTGCGCCGCCTGCTGCTCGGCTAGCGGACCCGCGTGGCGCGGGCGTCGACCGCCACCGCCCTGGACGGCATCGGCGCCCCGGTAACGCCGGCCGCTAGCATGATCCCGTGCCCCAACTGCTGCACCTGGATTCCGCCGCCACACTGAAGAACTCCCGCTCCAGGGAGATCACCGCCGCCTTCGCCGACGCCTGGCGCGGGCCGGGCCCGCGGCTACACCGTGACGCACCGCGACCTGCACCGTGACCCGTTGCCCCACCTGGCCGACGCGGTGCTGCACTGGGCGCCGCACCTGCGGCCGGAGGGCGCGGCGACGGCGCCGGCCCGGGCGATCGCGGCCGGCCGAGGCGCTGCAGGACGAGCTCGTCGATGAGCTCCTGGCGGCCGACGTGCTGCTGGTCGGCGCGCCGCTGTACAACTACTCGGTCCCGTCGGCGCTGAAGACCTGGATCGACCACATCCACATCCCCGGCCGGACCGCGCCGTTCGTCGACGTCGGACCAGCCGCTGGCGGGACGGCCTGCGGTGGTGGTGTCCAGCCGCGGCGCCTCCTACGACCCGGGCTCGCCGACCGAGGGCTGGGACCACGCGGTCCCGGTGCTGCAGCTCATCCTCGGGCAGGCCCTCGGCATGCCGGTCGAGGTCATCACCACCAGCCTCACGCTGGCCGAGACGATCCCCGCGCTGGCGCCGCAGCTCGACCGCAGCCGGGCCGAGCTGGCCGCCGCCCACGAGGAGGCCGCCGCCGCGGCCCGCCGCCTCGGGGCCAGCCTGACCAGCCGCTAAGTGAGCGCCGAGGCCGGCGACGTGTTCACGATGATCCTGACCAGTGGCGAGGTGCGGGAAACTGGTCACCTGCACCTACGACTGGACCCGGCTGGCCGCCACCGAGACCAGGCGGCTGGCCCGCGCCCGCTCGACCACGCCGGAGCGGCTGCGCGCGTCTCTCGACCGCCTCGCCGCGCTGGCCGAGGCCGCCCCCTGACTGCCGCTCACTGCAATTGTCCCCGGCACCCTTCCGATAACGGCCGTACGGCCGCCTCGAGGGCCGCGTACTCGCCGTCCGACAGCGCGATCCCGGCCGCCGCCACGTTGTCCTCCAGGTGGGCGACGGACGAGGTGCCGGGGATGGGGAGCATCACCGGCGAGCGGTGCAGCAGCCACGCCAGCGCCAGCTGCGACGGCGTGGCGCCGCGCTTGGCGGCCAGCTCGGCCAGCGGGCCGCCCGGCTTGGCCAGCTCGCCGGTGGCGAGCGGGAACCACGGGATGAAGCCGATGCCGTTGGCCGCGCTGTAGTCGAGCAGGTCCTCGGCGCTGCGGTTGGTCAGGTTGTAGAGGTTCTGCACGGTGGCGATGGGCGCGACCGCCTGCGCCGCCCGGAGCTGGTCCACGTTCACCTCGGACAGCCCGATGAGGCCGATCTTCCCCTCGTCCTGCAGCTTCTTCAGCTCACCGACCTGGTCCTCGAGCGGGACCTGGGGGTCGATCCGGTGCAGCTGCAGCAGCGGGATCCGTTCCAGGCCAAGGTGGCGCAGGCTCATCAGTACCTGCTGGCGCAGGTACTCGGGCCGCCCGACCGGCTTCCAGATTCCCGGGCCCTGCCGGGTGAAGCCCACCTTGGTCGCGATCACCAGGTCGTCGGTGTAGGGGTGGAGGGCACGCTGGATGAGCTGCTCGGCCACCACCGGCCCGTAGGCGTCGGCGGTGTCGAGGAAGTTGACGCCGAGGTCGACGGCACGCCGCAGCACGCGCACGGCCTCGTCCGGGTTCTCAGGGTCGCCCCAGACCCCGGGCCCGGTCAGCTGCATGGTCCCGTAGCCGAGGCGAGTCACCGGCAGCTTGCCGCCGATCAAGAACTCGCCGGCTGCCTTCGCGGGCTTGGACTGCGTGGTCATATCCGATGCTCCTTCGTCCGCTCGAAAAGTAAACGCTCCGTTTAACCTGGCGGGCGCGGTCCGTGTTCCCCAGACCGCCGTGTCCACTGGGACGAAAGTGACACCGGCATGACCGGCTCCCGTTCGTCCCTATGATCGTCGTATGCCGGGTGAGGCGGGATCCCTGATAGCCGGCCGGTACCGGCTGGGCGCACCGGCTGGCCCGGGCGGCGCGAGCGCCACAGACAGCACAGGCAGCACCGGCAGCACCGGCAGCACCGGCAGCACCGGCAGCACCGGCCGAGTCTGGCGGTCCCGCGATGAGCTTCTCGGCCGCGACGTCGCGATCAGGGAGGTCCTTCTCCCGGCGCCGGGGGCTGGACCGCAGGCGCAGGCCGAGCGGGCCCGCCTGCTCGAGCAGGTGGCGGACGAGGCGCGGTCGGCCGCCCGGCTCGACCACCCGGGCGTGGTCACCGTGCACGACGTCATCGAGGATGACGGTACGCCGTGGATCGTCATGGCTTCAGTCGCCGGCCCGACCCTGGGGGCCGAGACCGCCCGCCTCGGCCGGCTGCCCTGGCCGCGGGTGGCCGCCCTGGGCCGGCAGCTGGCCGATGCCCTCGACCACGCGCACGCGGCGGGCCTGGTGCACCGTGACCTCACGCCGGACAGCGTCGTGCTCGCCGGGCCGTCCGCCGACCGCGCGGTCATCACCGGCTTCGGCACGGCCGGCCTGTCCGATGCCGTCAGCGCCCTGGTTGGGGCCAGCCAGCCCGCCGGGACGTTGCGCTACCAGGCACCCGAGCAGCTTGACGATGCCCCGGTTGGGCCCCCCGCTGACCTGTGGGCACTCGGCGCCGTCCTCTACACCGCGGTCGAGGGCCACCCCCCGTTCGACGGCAGCACCCACGCCGCCACCGTCACCGCCATCCTGACCAAGCCCGTCCCGGCTCCCGCCCACGCCGGCCACCTGGCCGACCTGCTGCGGTCCCTGCTGTCCAAGGACCCGGCGGCACGCCCGGACGCTCGCTCGGCTGTCGCAGCCCTCGCCCGTGCGGCCGCAGAACCGGCCCCAGAACCCGCCCCGGCAGCAACGTTGGCCCCAGCGGCAACGCCTGCCCGGCCCCGATCCCCAGCAACCACGCCCACCCCCGCAAGCGCTCCCGTCTCGGAAATGATCGCGCCCCCCGGCCTGCCCGGCACAGCCGGCGCCCTGGCCGGCGCCAGCGGGCGCTCTCGCTTGCTCGTCGGCGCCATCACGGGGGTCGCCATGGTGGCCATCCTCATCCTGGTCGTGACGTTCTTCGCACCCGGCCACGCCCGGTCCCCGGCTGCCCTGTCGGGAACGCTGGCCGGCACGCTTACCGACCCCAGCGGGTACACCGCCCGCGGAGTGGCGTTCAGCCCGGACGGCAAGACCATCGCCGGCTCCTTCGGCCCCGTCGGCCAGGGCACCGGCCACGTGGACGTCTGGACGTCGGGCGGGGGCCACCCGGCCGAGGTGCTGGCCGGGCCGTCCGGTAGCGACGGGCCGGCCGGGCTCGCGTTCAACCCCGAGAACGCCGCCGCCCTGGCCGTCGGCGGCGGGAACGGCGTCAGCCTCTGGAACCTGACCCAACGGCAGCCTCGCACGTATGTGACCCCGTCCCGCTCCGCAGTGAGCAGCGTCGCCTTCACCCCCGACGGGGCCACCATCGCCGCGCTCGGACCGGCCGGAGCCGTCGAGCGGCTCACGGTGGCGACCGGCGACTGGCTGACTGGGCAGTTCACCGCGCCACGGGACGCCGCTCGACGGGGGCCGGCGGACCTGGCTTCCGCTGGCCAGAGCTCGCCCGTGGGCTCAGCCGCCGCGGACCCGGCCGCCCAGGTGGCCTACAGCCCCGACGGAACCATGCTCGCGGTGGCCGACGGGACCGGCACGGTGCGCGTGTGGCCCGCCGGCGGCGGCTCGGCGGCCGTCATCGCCGGCGCCGCGACCGGTCCGGTGACCCAGCCGGTGGCGTTCAGCCCGGACAGCAAGACCCTCGCGGTCGTGGCCGGCAACGGTCAGGTGCGGCTGTGGAACGTGGCCAGCAAGACCTTCACTGCCACGCTGGCCGGTCCGGGGAAGTCGCCCCGGGCGGTCGCCTTCGCACCCGACGGGGCGACGCTGGCGGTGGCCGACGCTGACGGTCAGGTCTACCTCTGGAACCTGTCCACCAGCCGCCCGGCCAGCGTCGCGACCCCGCTCAGTGCTAGCGGCGGGGTCACGGCGCTGGCGTTCAGCCCCGACGGGAAGATCCTCGCGGCCGCCGGGAACCAGTCGGCCAAGGTGTACCTCTACACCGTCCGGTACGCCGGCGCCTAAGCACCCCCGCCTAAGCACCCCCGCCTAAGCACCCTCGTCGGTCTCCAGCCCCGAATGCTCCGGAGCCGGGGCCGGGTGTTCTTCCAGGTAACGCGACCCCGCCCGAACCCCGGCCAGCCAAGCCGCCAGCGCGATCACCGCGATGACGACCGAGTCGTAAGGCGCCGGGACGACGCCGAGGCCGTGGAAGTCCTTCGACCCGATGGCCGACATCAGCAGCACCAGGGCCAGGTAGGCCACCAGCCAGAGGCCGAGGCGCGCGTCCTCCCACTCCGCACCCGCCCGGAAGTGCTGGTAGGCGTAGACGAGGACGCCGACCAGGAGGATCGGCAGCGCGATTCGCAGCTCGTGCCACCCAGCCCAGTAGATGATCAGTGAGGCGAGGACGAAGGCGACTGGCGCCACGTACCGGACATAGCGCGGCGCCCCGCCGGGGAACGCGGCCCCGCGCTCGAACACCACCGCCGACACCGACGGCAGCGCATACGCGATCAGCCCGAGGACGCTGGTCGCGGCCACGATCTGCTGCCAGCTGCCGAACGGCAGCAGGAAGAGCACCCCGAGCACGAAGTTGATGACCAGCGCTCGGCGGGGGATACCGGACCGCCCGTTGACCACCGCGAAGGCGGGCGGCAGGAAGCCGTTCTTGGACATCGCGTAGGACTCGCGGCCGGTCGTCGCGGTGAACGACAGGGCCGAGCCCGCGGGCGACGCGATCGCGTCCGCGTAGAGCACCCAGGACAGCCAGGTGAGGTTGACCGCGACCGCCAGCTCAGCGAAGGGCGAGCTGAAGTTGATCCCGGACCAGCCGTGGAGCAGGTCCTTGCCCGGGACCGCCCCGATGAATACCAGCTGGAGCAGGATGTAGACGACGGCCGACAAGGCCAGCGAGCTGAGCACCGCCCGGGGCACGTCCCGGCGGGCGTTCCTGGCCTCACCCGACATGTCGATCGGGCCCTGGAAGCCGGTGTAGGCGTAGATGATGCCGGCGGTGGCGATGGCGGACAGGCCGGGAGCCCAGCCGTAGGGCGCGAAGCCGCCGTGGCTGGTGTAGTTCGAGCCGTGGAAGCCCGACACGAACAGTGCGACGACGGTGATCGCCGGCACGACGAACTTGGCCACCGTCAGCGCCCCGTTCACCCGGGCGAACAGCTGGAGGCCGAACCAGTTGAGCGCCACGAACACCGCCATGATGCCGATGCCGAGCAGCATGCCGAGGGCGGTGAGGGAGGAGCCGTTGTAAATGCCGCCGACGTACTGGCTCATGTACTGGATCATCGCCGCGGACTCACTCGGCGGGTTGGTGGCCCAGGCGATCCAGATGCCCCACCCGGCCATCGTGGCGACGAACCGGCCGTTGGAGTAGAACGGCCAGCGGACGAGCCCGCCCGCCTCTGGCCGGGCGCCGCCGAGAGCGGCCATGATCAGCGCAATCAGCGCCAGTACGAGGCCGCCGATCACCCAGGAGACGATTGCTTCCGGGCCGGCCGCCTGCGCTGCGTACATCGCGCCGAGCAGCCACCCGGATCCGATGACCCCGCTGAACCCGATCGCGGTCAGCTGCCAGTAGCCGAGCGAACGGTGCAGCCGCCGGTCCTCGCCGGCGGTCTTAGGCAGTACATGCTCAGTTTCCATAAGGCCGGCGGCTTCCCCGCGAACGCCTTTCCATTCCGCCGTTGGCCGGTCAGCCGCTACTGCATGAGCTCGTAGCTGGTCGGCCCGGTGACGTGAACGCGGCCATTGGGCAGCGTCCAGCGGATGACCCCGGGTCGTGGCTGCTCGACCTTCCACCCGGGTGCCTGCTTGACGCGGTGATGGCGACGGCACTTGGGCCCGAGGTTGCACTGGTCGGTCGGGCCGGCCGGGTAGGGGACCGTGTGGTCGAGGTCAGCGTGAACCGCCAGGGCGGCGCAGCCGGGCGCGTCACAGGTGGCGGTCCGGGCGCGGACCAGGTGGGCCAGCGTCCGGCTGGGGATGTAGCGGTACTCGGTGCCGGCATGGTCGCAGCTGCCCCGGGCCACCGGCCGGAGGGTGAGTCTGAGCCCGCGCAGGAAACGGGCGACCTGCGCTGCTTCCTCGACGGTGGGCCCGCGTGGCCGGGCTGGCCCGTTCGCGCAGGGCGCGGCCGGGCCGCTCGGGCCGGGCGGGCCGGGCGGTCCTGGTGGCCAGACTGCCGCGATGTCGCCGGGCCCCGGTCCGCTAGGAGGGCCAGGCCACGGGTGACGCCCAGGCGAGCAGCCGTGGGCGACGGCGGTCCCATCGGTCCCGGTGACGGTCAGGCACCAGCGGGTCGCCGGATGCCGGGAGGCGGCCGCGACCAAGTCCTGGGTCTCGCTCGCGTCGAGCAGACCCCATCCGCCGGCTTCGGCCGGGGCGGTGTCCCAGCCGAACAGGGTCCCGGCCGGGACGACGAGGTTGATCGTCGCGGGCACCGGCGTCAGGGGGCGGTCGCGGGCCCCAGCGGTGGGCCCACCGTCGTCCTCGTCCTCGTCCTCTTGTGCTGGTAGTCGAGGACGACGGGTGGGGACGTGCTGTCGGTGCTGTTGGGTTGGGGAGTGCTGTCGGGGGGTTGGGACGTGCTGTCGGGACTTTTGGGTTGGGACGTGCTGTCGGTGCTGTTGGGTTGGAGCTTGCTGTCGGGCTCTTGGTTGGGCTGCTGTCTTTGTTGGGTTGGGGCTTGCTGTCGGACGCCGCGTCGGCGGCGCCGTCACGGCCAGCCCCGCCGTCACGGCCAGCCCCGCCGTCACGGCCAGCCTCGCTGTCGAGGCGGCCCAGCGGGTCGCGGCCTGCGGTGAGGTCGGCGAAGACGAGGAGCCGGAGCTGGTCGAGGGTGCCGGGGAGGCCGCCCCGTCGCAGCCGCAGGGCGAGGCCGTGGATGTGGGCCTTCGACGCGAGCGCGTCGGTCGTGTCCAGCTCGCGGCCGGCCACCGAGGCGTTACCCGAGTCCTCACGGCGCACCTCGACCCGCTGGAAGCGGCGGCGGGCGCGTTCCCTGCGCGCCCGGACGGCGTCCGGCGCGAGCTTCATTTCCAGCGCCGTCGCCTTGCGCAGTAGCTGGTCGAGCCGCAGCGACGGGGCGATGGCGGCCAGGATGGCGTCGGCGGCCGCCGCGTCGGCCTCGCTCAGCAGCCGCGTATGAAGCGCGATGATCCCGGCCCGGTCGGCGTCGATCAGCCCCGACGCCATGCCCGCCAGCGTCGCGGGCAGCCGGGTGGCCAGGTCGGTGGCGTCGTCGATCACGTGCGACGCCTGGACCGGCCCGAGGACCAGCTCGATCGCGAGCTCTTCACCGGGGAACTCACCCGGCCGGCAGTGCAACGGGACACCCTGTGCCTCGGCCGCCCGCCGCTCCGCCGTGCGGCGTTGCGCGAACTCCGCGACCAGCAGTGCCTGCTTCCACGCGTCGCGGTTCTGCTGGCGCCGGGATGCCTGCAGGACTCCGGTCAGCTGGTCATCGGTGAGCAACCCGAGACCGCTCATGGCCGCCTCGGTCAGTGCGGCCAGGTCCGGGCCGGGCGGCAGCATCTCGGCCAGCGCGCCCTGCTCGAACGCGGCCGCGACGGCGGCCCTGTCCAGGGGCTCGCCGGGCGGGAACACCCGCCCGGCGAACTCATGAAACCCGGCGAACTCATCGAAGTCGTCACCGGCACCGTCGCCTGCAAAGGGGCCGGGGTGATCGAACTGGCTCATCCGTGACCCCTCTCCTGGTGATCCGACGGCTGGCGAGAACCATGGGAACACACTATCGAGGGGGTCCGACATTTCACCGTGACCGAAGTCGATCCGCTTCTTCGGATCCCACGGCCAGCCCGCCGGTGACGATGCAGTGCCCCAGGGCGAGCGCCCCCTCCTCGGTCACAGCCTCCGGCGGCGCCGTCACCAGGGTCAGCAGGGTGCCTCCGTAGAGCGTGATCAGCGCCTGCACCTGGGCGGGGGTCGTCGGCAGCCCCAGGGCGCGGTGCTCGGCGACAGTGGTTCCCAGCGCGGTCGCGCCCAGCTGGGCCATCGCCGCGGCCAGGGCAGGCTGCCGGGTCGACTCCAGCGCCAGCTCGAACGCCGCCAGGTAGCGGACCCGGTTCCTGGTGGCGGCGTCGTAGAGGGAAGCGCCGATCAGCCGGGCGAGCCCGTCCCGGCCCACCGCCTGCCCGGCCGCCTGCCCCGCCCCTGCCGCCTGGCCCGCCCCTGCCGCCTGCCCCGCCCCTGCCGCCTGCCCCGCCCCTGCCGCCTGCCCCGCCGCCTGGCCTGCACCCGCCGCCGGTGCGTTCATCGCCGCCCGGTCGGCCGCCGCCATCTCGGCCGCCTGCAGCTCCGCCACCCGCGCCGCCGCCGCCGCCAGCAGGTCATCGCGACGGGGAAAGTAGTTGGCCGCGGTCCCCGGCGGCAGCGCGGCCGACTCGTCGACGGCGCGGTGGCTCAGCTTGTGGATGCCGGCGGTACCGAGCACCGCGATCGCCGCGTCCGCGAGCGCGTCCCTGCGCCGGGTGTTCCGAGGAGGAGCCATGGCTGCACCTTACGATATCACTACGATCATAGTACTATTGACGTTATGGTTACGAGGCAGCAATGAAGGCCCTGGTCAGCGGGGCAGGCATCGCCGGGCTGGCGGCGGCCCGGGCGCTCATCAACGGCGGCCACCAGGTGACCGTCTACGAGCAGGCGGCGGAACTGCGCCCGGGCGGGGCCGCGGTGACGCTGTGGTCCAACGGCACCGGGGTGCTGTCCGAGCTGGGCATCTCGCTCGACGGCGCCGGCGCGCCGATCGACGTACTGGAAACCCGCGACCACCGGGGCAAGCCGCTGGTCACCGTGGACGTGGCCCGGTCGGCCAGGCACTTCGGTCACCCGCACATCTGCCTGCCCCGCACCCGGCTGCTCGGCCTGCTCGCGGACAGCCTGCCGCCGGGCACGATCCGCTTCGGCTACGCCGCCGCGCGTACCACGGAAGCCCCCACCGCGGAAGCCCGCACCGAGGTCTCCCTGACGTTCGCCGACGGGACCCCTGGCGTCTCCGCCGCAACCGCCACCGCCACCGCCGTCACCGCCGCCGCCACCACCGCCACCACCGCCGGCGACTTGCTGGTCGCGGCCGACGGGCGCGGCTCCCTCCTCCGGGACCAGCTCTGGGGCGGCGACCCGGGCGAGCTGACCGGCTGGGCGACCTGGCAGGGCCTGAGCAAGCTGCCCAGCGAGATCACCGCGGGCCGCCGCAGCATCCTGTTCGTCGGCAAGGCCGGCACCTGCCGGTCTCATGCCGGCCGGGGACGGGCTCCTGCAGTGGTGGTTCGACGTGCCGTGGACACCGGCCGCGCCCCCGCCGCGTTCTCCAGTGGAAATGCTGCGGGAGCGCTTCGCCCACTGGGCGCCCGCGGTGCGTGAGGTGCTGGCGGCGGTGACCGACGCTGAGGCCGGCTTCTTCCCCCATTACCGGCACCGGGTGCCGAAGACCTGGGGCAAGGGCCGGGTCACGGTCATCGGCGACGCCGCCCACTCCATGCCGCCCACCCGCGCCCAGGGCGCCAACCAGGCCCTCGAGGACGCCTGGCTGCTCGCCTCGGTCCTCCGTGAGGAGGCCTGGCCAGGCGAGCCAGACAGTACAGGCGAGCCAGACAGTACAGGCGAGCCAGACAGTACAGCGCAGCGGCTGCGCGCCTTCGAGCGCGCCCGCTCGGCCAAGGTGTCGGTGGTGGCCCGGCAGGCCGGCAGCGAGGACTACAACCGTTACGGGGCACTGCTGTCCCGGCTGGCTCCCAGCCCCCTGGTGACCCGCTACTACACGCGCTGGCTGCGCCAGGTCAGCAGCTACCTGGACGCCGGCCCGGTGGTCGCGGGGATGGCGGGGGAGCCAGGGTAAGCCGCCCCCGTTCCGGAGCACGTTAGGGTGAGCCCCGGGACAGGAGGCGAAGATGATCATCGATTGCCACGGGCATTACACGACGGCGCCGGCCGCGCTGCAGGACTTCCGCGACGCGCAGCTGGCCCACCTGACGGACCCGACCCAGCCAGTGCCGCCCGAGCCGGAGATCAGCGACGAAGAGATCCGCGCCTCCATCGAAGGCAACCAGTTGCGGATCGCCCGCGAGCGCGGCACCGACCTGACGATCTTCTCGCCGCGGGCGTCGGCCATGGGCCACCACATCGCCGACACCGCCACCGCGGCCGAGTGGGCCCGGGTCTGCAACGACCTCATCTACCGGGTGACCACACTGTTCCCGGACAACTTCGCCGGCGTGGCGCAGCTGCCCCAGGTCGCGGGCGAGCCCCTCGACGCCTGCGTCAGCGAGCTGGACCGGACCGTCAGCTGGCTCGGCTTCGTCGGGGTCACCCTCAACCCGGACCCGTCGGGCGGATTCTGGGACTCGCCGCCCCTGACCGACCAGTACTGGTTCCCGCTGTACGAGAAGATGACCGAGCTCGACGTGCCGGCCATGATCCATGTCTCCGCCTCGGCCAACCCGGCCGCCCACACGCTCGGCGCGCATTACCTGAACGCCGACACGACCGTGTTCATGCAGCTGCTCAGCGGGCAGCTGTTCGACCGGTTCCCGACCCTGCGCTTCATCATCCCGCACGGTGGGGGCGCCGCGCCCTACCACTGGGGCCGCTTCCAGGGCCTGGCCGTCCGCGAGGGCTTCCCCCGCCCGGAGACGAACGTGATGGGCAACGTCTGGTTCGACACCTGCGTCTACCACCAGCCCGGCATCGACCTGCTGACCAGCGTCATCAGCGCCGACAACATCGTGTTCGCGTCGGAGATGCTCGGCGCCGTGCGGGGCGACAACCCCGACGGCGGTTTCCCCTGGGACGACACCAAGCGCTACCTGGACGCGGCCACGCTGACCGGCGCCGAGCGGATGAAGATCTTCGAGGGCAATGCCCGCCGGGTCTACCCGCGGCTGGCTGCACGGCTGGCCGCCGGCCGCCGGTGACCAGCCAGAAGATCACTCATCCGAACGGGGGCGGCGGACTCTCCCCCGTCAGCTGAACCGCCGGGCGTACGCGCCAGCCGCCGGTGCAGCCCTCCCGGATGCGGGTAAAAAGGAGCGATGAAGGTGGCGGCGGTCTTCCGGTGGCTGCGCCCCCACCTGCCCGAGGCGAGCGACGGCATCCTCACCTCGGCCGGGATCTGCGAGGGGTTCGCCGGAGCCGGGGTCAGCCAGGCGGTCCTGGCCTTCGCCGGGTTCGCCGGCCTGGTCGCGGGCACCCTCGCGATGGGCTCGGTCGAGTACTCCAAGCTGCGGGCCGAGGCCGACCGCCAGGCCGCCAAACTCGCCCATGAGCGCCGTCAGCTCGAGACCGCTCCCGACGCCGAACTGGACGAGCTGGGCGCGCTGTACGAGTCCCGTGGCCTGTCGGCGGGCCTGGCCCGGCAGGTCGCGGTCGAGCTGACCGCCCACGACGCGCTGACCGCCCACGCCGAGGCCGAGCATGGCATCACCGCCGCCTCCCGTGCCGCCCCGCTCCCCGACGCGCTCGCCGTGAGCGCGTCCTTCGCGGCCGGCGCGGTGCTGCCCTGGCTGGCGATCGTGTTTATCCCGGGCCCCTCCCGGGCCCCGCTCACCTTCGCGATCGTGCTGGCGGCACTGGGCCTGACGGGCTGGGTGGCCGCCCGCATCTCCTGGGTCGCCCCGGCCCTCCCGGCGGTCCGCACTGCCGCCATCGGCGGCCTCGCCATGGTGATCACCTACCTGGCGGGCCACTTCTTCTACCCGTAAGGGCAACGCGGCCGATGGCGGCGGGGGCGAATTAAGTACCTTGGTCCCTAGCATCCGGATACAGGCCCCCGTCACCCGGTTGCTCCCCATTCAGTCAATGGCTGCCCTGGCATGCGATCGCGGCCGGGACAGCGCAAGAGCCAGGGATCGATATGGCCGGGCGTCGTCCCCCCAACCCCTCCGTAGCGCCGCTACGGGCCCGCTATGAACAGCGCATTGAGCGGCTGACCGCGCTGCGGCACGTCCGCAGCGAGCTGGTGAGCCTGGCCGGGCTGATCGGCAAACCCGTGCTCAACCAGGCCGGGGAGCAGATCGGGCAGGTCGCGGACGTGGTGGCCCGCTGGGACAGCAATCAGCCCTACCCGCCGGTGACCGGGCTGATCGTGCGGGTCGGCCGCCGGCGGGCGTGGCTGCCGATCGACGTGGTGGAAGCGTTCGGCCGGGACCGGATCGGGCTGCGTTCGGCGCGGCTGGATCTGCGCGATTACGCGATGCGTCCCGGTGAGGTCGAGCTGGCCCGGGATGTCATCGATCACCAGCTGGTCGACACCGATGGCGCGCGGGTCATCCGTGCCTCCGACCTGTACCTGGCCCGGGTCGCGGGAGTGGTGCAGCTGGTCGGCGTGGACATCGGGTTCAACAGCCTGCTGCGGCGGCTCGGGCCGGCCCGGTTCCGGTCTCTCCCCACCCCGGAGAAGGTCATCGACTGGGCCAGCATCACCAGCTTCGGATCCCAGCGCGGGCCGGGGGGCACCCTGCAGGCCGCTGAGCACGGCCTGCAGCGCCTGCGGCCGGGCGAGCTGGCCGACCTGCTGGAGGACCTGGGCCGTACCGAGCGGCAAGACCTCCTGGGTCGGCTGACCCCGCAGCAGGCGGCGGACGCCTTGGAGGAGATGCACGAAGAGGAACTGGTCCAGCTGCTGCGGGAGTCGGGCACCGCTGACGCGGCCGAGCTGCTGAGCCGGATGGAACCAGACGAGGCCGCCGACGGGCTGCGCGACCTGGAGCCAGAGGAGCAGCAGAAGCTACTCGGCGCGATGCCCGCCGCGGCCCGCGACCGGGTGGCCCCGCTGCTGGCCTACGGTGAGCGGACCGCCGGCGGGATCATGACCACCGTGCTGGTCACCGCGGTCCCGGCCGAGACAATCACCCAGGTCCGGGACCGGCTACGGGCCAACCGGGAGCACGACGAGGACCTGGCCGGGGTCATCGTGCTCGGGGACGACGGGAAGCTGCTGGACGACGTGACGATGACCGAGTTGTTTCTCGCCGACCCGGAGTGCGCCGTGGACGACTTGATCGGCCCGCCCTGGCCGGTGACCGTCACCGTCGACGCGGGCGTGGACGAGATCGCCGAGCGGCTGGTGGAGACCCGGCACTCCTCGGTGGTGGTGGTGGACGAGGAGGAACGGCCGCTGGGCCGGATCATGGTCGATGACGTACTCGACATGCTGGTGCCCGACCGGTCACGGTACCGATTCCCCCGGCGGCTTTCGTGAGCCGCATGTACGAGGATGCGCTGCCGTCAACCGGAGCGCCCGGGCCGCCGCGCCCGCCCGGCCCGGCCCGCCGGCCGCTGCGCCGCCGCCTCCTGACCGTGCTGGCGTTCATGGGGCCCGGGATCATCGCGGCCAATGCGGGCAACGACGCGGGCGGCATCGCGACCTACGCCAGCGCCGGGGCCCAGTTCGGCTACCGCACCCTGTTCGCGATGGTCCTGGTGACCGTGGCCCTGGTCGTGGTGCAGGAGATGTGTGCGCGGCTCGGCGCCTACACCGGTGAAGGCCTGGGCGCGCTGATCCGCGAGCAGTTCAGCATCCGGGTCACCGCGTTCGCGCTCGCCGCCCTGATCGTGGCCAACGTCGGCCTGGTCGTGTCGGAGTTCGCCGGGATCGCGGCCGCGATGGAACTGCTGGGCGTCTCGAAGTTCATCAGCGTCCCGGTGGCGGCCGTCGCGATCTGGGCCCTGGTGGTCTTCGGCTCCTATAAGTACGCCGAGCGCCTGTTCCTGTTGCTGAGCCTGGTGTTCTTCACCTATCCCGTGGCCGCGTTCCTGAGCCACCCCGGTTACGCCCAGGCGGGCGCGCAGCTGGCCTGGCCGCACTTTCTCCTCACCAAGGCGTTCTTGCTGCTGGTGGTGGCGCTGATCGGGACGACGATCACCCCGTACATGCAGTTCTACGTGGCGGCCGCGGTCGCCGACCGGGGGATCGGGCCGGCTGAGTACCCCGGTGAGCGGATCGACACCGTCGCCGGGTCGATCTTTTCCAATGTGATCGCAATCTTCATCATCGTCGCGACCGCGGCGGCGATCCACGTCCGCGCACCGTTGGAGTCGGCCAAGCAAGCGGCCCAGGCGCTGGCCCCGGTCGCGGGCCGGTTCGCCACCCAGCTGTTCGCGGTCGGCCTGCTGGGGGCCAGCGCGCTGGCGGCCGCGGTCGTCCCGCTGTCGACCGCCTACGCCATCAGCGAGGCGGTCGGCGCCGAGCGCAGCGTCAGCAAGTCTTTCCGCCAGGCTCCGCTGTTCCTCGGCATGTTCACCGGCCAGGTCTTCATCGGCGCGGCGGTGGCCCTGGTCCCCGGTAACCTCATCCAGCTGCTGGTCGAGGCCCAGGTGCTGAATGGGATCATCACGCCTGTCCTGCTGACCTACGTCCTGGTGCTCGCCAGCCGCGCCAGTGTCCTGGGTGGCGCCAGGAACG
Source organism: uncultured Actinomycetota bacterium (assembly GCA_963795335.1). Lineage (GTDB taxonomy): Bacteria > Actinomycetota > Actinomycetes > Streptosporangiales > Streptosporangiaceae > Trebonia. The sequence continues at coordinate 187,363 of CAWCHI010000012.1, read as the reverse complement.
GCCGCGTGTTCCAGGTCGTGGCGACGATCAGCGTCGTGGTCGTCGCGATCTTGTCCGCCACCGTGCTGGTGCAGACAGTCCTGAGCGGTTTCGGCATCTCCTGACCCTGGCCGCGCATAAAGACCGGCGGACGGGAGAGCTTCCCGGCATGGCGAATGCGGTGACGGACGTACGGCGCCGGGGCGGCTGGCTCCCGGCCGAGCAGGACGACCTGGAAGCCTGGCTGGCCGGGCACGCGGAGCGGGTGGCGGCCAAGGGCGACCACGTCCCCTTGCACCCGGTCATCGAGGAGTTCAAGGCGCTGATCGACCGGGACCCGGTCATCCGCATGTACCTGAACGAGATGATCGCGCAGGTGCCCCGAGGCCGCGACTACCGCAAGCGGCACCTGCAGAGCGTGCCGCAGATGCTGCGGCTGATCAACGAGGTGCTGACCATGGCCCCGGAGTTCAGCGAGGACGCCATGGTGGTGCTGCCGCTGGGCGCGATCCTCGACTGGACCATGGCCACCCCGGCCGGCTTCGCCGCCTACCGCGACGGCCGGATCAACGCGATGTTCGCCGAAGATCCTCACCACCTGGTGCGAGTTCCTGTCCGGCCCCGACTCGCGCTACGTCATCAACGACTCGCCCAACGGCTGGAAGAGCGCGGCTGCCCGTAAGGCGATCGGCATCGAGCAGTACCGGCACGACCCGGACGACCAGTTCTGGGGCTTCACGTCCTGGAACGACTTCTTCACCCGGCGGCTCGCCGACGGCGCCCGCCCGGTCGAGGCCCCGGACGACGACGACGTCATCGTCAGCGCGTGCGAGTCGACCCCCTACGGCCTCGCCACCGGCGTGCAGCTGGAGGACCGCTTCTGGATCAAGAGCCAGCCCTACTCGCTGCGCGACCTGCTGGCGAACGACGAGTCGGCCCCCCAGTTCGCGGGCGGCACCGTCTATCAGGCGTTCCTGTCCGCCACCAACTACCACCGCTGGCACAGCCCAGTCGCCGGGACGATCGTGCGCGCCTTCGTCACCGGGGGCACCTACTACTCGGAGGCCGACTCCGAGGGGGCCGAGGCGGCCGAGCCGCGCTACTCCCAGTCCTACCTGGCCCACGTCGCCGCCCGGGCGGTGATCATCATCGAGGCCGACAACCCGGCCATCGGCCAGGTCGCCTTCGTCCCGGTCGGCATGAGCGAGGTCTCCTCGTGCCTGATCGACCCGGCGATCAAGCCCGGGTATCACGTCGCCAAGGGCGAGGAGCTGGGCTACTTCCAGTTCGGCGGCTCGACCCACTGCCTGGTCTTCCGCCCCGGCGCGGTGTCGGACTTCGCCCTCCAGGCCATCCCCCAGCCGCATGACGCTAACCCGCCGCTGGTGCGGGTGCACTCGCGGCTGGCGACGGCTCAGAAGCCGATCGGCAGCCCGGCGTAGTTCTCCGCCAGCCCGGCCGCCCCGGCCGGGCTGGACGTTACCCAGCGCAGCTGCGACAGCTGGAGCTGGGCGTCGAACGGGTCGCCCGAGATGTGCAGCATGGTGGTCATCCACCAGGAGAAGTGCTCGCACCGCCAGACCCGGCGCAGCGCGGTGTCCGAGTAGGCGTCGGCCAGCGCCGGGTCGTTCTTGCGGACCAGGCGGCCGAGCGCGGGCGCCAGCAGCGCGACGTCGGCGATGGCCAGGTTGAGGCCCTTGGCGCCGGTGGGCGGGACGGTGTGGGCGGCGTCGCCGGCCAGGAACAGCCGCCGGTAGCGCATCGGCGACTGGACGAACGACCGCATCGGCAGCACGCTCTTGTCGGTGATCGGCCCGGGCGTGACAGCTGCCAGCCGTCCTGCCCGTGGCCGAGCCGGGTCGCCAGCGCCGTCCAGATCCGGTCGTCGGACCAGTCGGCCACGTCGGTCCCGTTCGGGCACCTGCAGGTAGAGCCGGCTGACGGTGGCTGACCGCATCGAGTGCATGCGCGAAGCCGTCCGGGTGCCAGGCGTAGATCAGCTCGTCGGTCGACGGGGCCACGTCGGCCAGGATGCCCAGCCAGGAGTAGGGGTAGACCCGCTCCCAGATCTCGCGCTGGTCACCGGGCATGGCCGCCCGGCTCGGCCCGAACGACCCGTCGCACCCCGCCACCGCCACCGCGTCGACCCGCTGGGCGGTGCCGTCCGCGTCGGTGAAGGTCAGATGTGGGTGGTCGGTGTCCAGGTCGTGCAGCGCAACGTCGGACGCGCCGTAGAACACCGTCCGCCCGGCTGCCTCGCTCGCGGCGACCAGGTCGGCCTGCACCTGGGTCTGCCCGTAGACCCAGACGCTGCGCCCCGTCAGGTCGACGAAGTCCAGGTGATGCCGCTCCGTCGGCCACTGCAGGTAGATGCCGCGGTGCTCGTCGCCGTGGGCCTCGATGCCGGCGCCCAGGCCCGGCGTTTCGCAGCAACTCGACGCTGGAGCTGCTCCAGGATCCCGGCCCGGATCCGGGCCGCCACGTATTCCTGGCTCCGCGCCTCGACGACGACCGACTCGATGCCGTCCAGGGCGAGCAGGTGGGCGAGCAGCAGTCCGGCCGGGCCCGCCCCGATGATGGCAACATCAGTCCGCATGCGTCCCTTTATAGATTACCCTCGGCCTTCTTGGGTGGCGTCAGCCTTCTTCGGTGGCGTCGCGGCCGAGGGTGGAGTTGTCGGCGAAGTAATAGCCAGCGGGTGCGTCGAGGTCGGCGATCAGCCCGGCTCGGCCGGGCGCCAGCCGAACCGCTGCCGGGTGATGGCGCTGGAGGCGGGCACGTCGATGGCGGCGAAGCCCGCCAGCGGGCCGAACTGCGTCCGGGCGCCTCCTCGGCCCCGATCGACTTGACCGGCACCTCCAGGTGCCGCCCGATCGTCTCGGCGATCTCGCGGAACGGCACCCCCTCGTCGGCCACCGCGTTCAGCAGGGTCCCGGCCGGCGCCTGCTCCAGGGCGAGGCGGAACAGCCGGGCGGCGTCCATCCGGTGCACGGCGGGCCACACGTTGGACCCGTCGCCGATGTAGGCCGACACCCCGCTCGTGCGGGCGACGCCGATGAAGATCGGGATGAACCAGAAATCGCCCTCACCGTGCACCGACGGCGGCAACCGGACCACCGAGGCGCGCACCCCCTGCCCGGCCACCGCCAGCGCGGCGGGCTCGGATACCCGCGGGTGGACCGGGTCGACCGAGCGGACCTCCTCGGTGACGATCCCGCCCGCGGGCGGGTTCGGCAGCCCCGACGCGACCACCAGGGGCTTGCCCGTGCCCGCCAGGGCCTCGCCGAAGGCGGCGATGACCCGTCCGTCGAGGGCGGCGGCCGCCGCCGGGTCGCCGCTGGCGGAGAAGTCGTGCACGTAGCCGGTGTGTATCACCCCGTCGGCGGCGGCCGCCGCTACCTTGAGCCCGTCGGTGTCTTCGAGTGAGCCGGTGAATACCTCGGCCCCGGCCGCGGCTACCTTGGCGGCGGCGCTGTCGGACCGGGCCAGGCCGGTCACCTGGTGGCCGGCGCCCAGCAGCTCCCGCACGACGACGGACCCAACCCAGCCGGTCGCTCCAGTCACGAACACGCGCATGATCGAGCCTTTCCTGATATGTCCTGAGGTCCGGCCGCGGGTTGGCACCGCAGTGCCCGGCCGGTAGTCCCACAGTGCCCCCTGTTCCCCGTCCGCGTCCAAGACCGTTTCCGCACCACGCGATACGGTTCAGGCATCACCGCAGTTCAGTGGGTTATCGCACCCTGGAAGGGCGCACTGCCCGGGTACGATCGGACCATGCCCGCTGAGTCCGAACGGCCGGCCGACCTCGACCTGCGCCTGGTCCGCTACTTCACCGTCGTCGCCGCGCACCGGCACTTCGGCCGGGCCGCGGCCGAGCTGCTGATCGCCCAGCCGTCGCTCAGCCGCCAGGTCCGCCGGCTGGAGCAGCAGCTCGGCGCGCGGCTGCTCGACCGGACCCCGCAGGGGACCGAGCTGACCGCGGCCGGCCAGGTGTTCCTGCCGCAGGCCCGGGCGCTGCTGCGGGCGGCCGCGCAGGCGGCCGCCACGACCAGGGCGGCGGCCCAGCCGAGCCGCGTCACCATCGGCTACACCCCCGGGATCATCGTCACCCCGGCCGTCCGCCAGCTTCGCCGCGCCCACCCCGACGCCGACGTGCAGAGCCTGCACCTGGAGTGGAACGACGCCCGGGGGGCGCTGCTCGAGCACCGGGTCGATGCCGTCGTCACCCGGCTGCCGCTGGCCACCGACGGGCTGCGGGTGACGATCCTCTACGACGAGCCGCGGCTGCTGCTGGTGCCCCTCGGCCACCGGCTGGCGGGCAAGGAGTCGGTCACCCTGGACGACATCGCCGACGAGCCGATCCCGCGGCTGTCCGACCCGGCCTGGAACGCCTACTGGCGCATCGACCCGCGCCCGGATGGCCGCCCGGCCCCTGACGGGCCGCTCGTGACCGCCCTGGAGGACAAGAACGAGCTGATCGCGGCGGGCCAGGCGGTCGCCATCGTCCCCGCCGGGGTCTACAACGGCCAGGTCCGCCCCGACCTGACCACGATCCCGCTGCACGACGTGGCCCCCGGCCACGTGATCCTCGCCACCCGCGCGGACGAAAGGAACCGGCTCGTAGCCGCGTTCCGCAAGGCGGCCCAGGACTGCCTGACCGGGCCGTCCCGATAGCCTGACCTCATGACTACGCCTCTGCACCGGGCCAGCCTGTTCATCGACCCCGTAGACGACCCGCGCGCGGGTGGCCCCAGCCTGGGCGGTGAGCGGGCCACGCTGACCGAGTTCCTGCGCGGGCAGCGGCTCACGCTCGAGCTCAAGTGCGAGGGCCTGGACGCCGAGCAGATGGCCCGCCGCTCGGTCTACCCCTCCACCATGTCCCTGCTCGGCCTGGTGCGGCACCTGACCGAGGTCGAGCGGACCTGGTTCCGGATTCGCTTCGGCCGCCACGACCTGCCCAAGCGCTACCAGACGGAACAGGACCCGGACGGCGACTTCAACGGGGCCGTGGCCGACCCGGCGGTGGTGGAGGCGGCCTGGGCGGCCTGGCGCGATGAGGTCGCCTTCGCCGACGCGTTCGTCGCCGAGGCCGACTTCGACCTGGTCGCGACCGACTCGGCGGGCGAGGCGGTCTCGCTGCGCGAGGTGCTGGTGCACATGATCGAGGAGTACGCCCGTCACAACGGCCACGCCGACCTGCTGCGTGAGCGGATCGACGGCCGCATCGGCGAGTAGCCGCGCTAGCGGGCGAACTTCGCGATCGCGGCCGGCGTCACCGGGGTGAAGAAGTTGACCAGGTTGCCGTCGGGGTCGCGACGTCGTCCACCTGGAACCCGATGATCACGCTGCGGCTGGCGGAATCGTCCGAGCGGCTGCCGGCCTGAAGACCGCCGTGATATACGTGCATTGCCAAAAGGCATTAACGGGGCGGATTCGCGCCTTCACGGAGCGGGGTGAATCGCGTGCGGCACGGCTCTTCGCGTTCTGGTCCGGCCGTCGCGCCGGTCATCGGCGCCGGCGCGCTGACGGTGTTGCTGACGGTGGCCCTGACCGCGTGCGGGCAGCAGCAGGCGGCGTCGCCGGGCGGGGGCGCGCCGTCGGCCGCCCGCGCGTCGGCTGGCTGGACCGCCCCCCGCGCGTCCGACTCCGGCACCGCCCCCCAGGCGCCCGGCTCCCCCGGCCAGCCCGGTGCCAGCGCGACCCCCACCCGCCTGGTGCCGGCTTCCTCGTCGTCGCCCGGCGCCGGGGACACCGCGGCGGGACGCCCGTCGGCGTCCGTCCGCTCCGCCCGGCCGCACCCGAGCTTCCCGCCCCGCAGCGGCCCGCCGCCCACGGGCGGCAGCAGCGGCTCACCGCCTCCCGGCGGCGGATCAGGCGGGGGATCACCCCCTCCGGGTGGGGGATCACCGCCTCCCGGCGGGGGGTCACCGCCTCCCGGCGGGGGATCACCGCCTCCCGGCGGGGGATCACCGCCTCCCGGCGGGGGATGGCCGCCTCCGGGTGGGGGATCGCCACCCCCTCCGACCGGCGGCTGAGCCCCGTCGGCCCGTGGCGCCACGTTAGGCTGGCTGGCTGTCCACCTTGCCGACCTCGATCGCCTCGGCCAGCTGGGCGTGGTCGCGCTCGTTCTGGTCGGCGTAGCGGCGGGCGAACTCGCCCATCGCGGTGGTGAACCCCGCGCTCTTCCCGAGGTAGCTGTCGATGGCGCGGGGGTCCCCGGTGCGGGCGTGGGCCCGGGCGAGGGCGCCGCCGCAGGCGGTGGCGAACTCGGCCAGCCGGGGCGCGATCAGCCCGGTGCTCGGGATGATCTTCATGTCCCGGAACTGCCGGACGTAGTAGTCGCGCCCGTCGAGTGAGCCCCAGCCGACGAAGATATCGGTCGCGCTCTGCAGCAGCCGCTTGCCCGCGATCACCCGGGCGCCGTGATGGGGATAGGCACTGGGCCGCGTGTACGCCTCGTAGACGGCGGGCCCGGCCTGCTTGACCTGGAGGAACAAGGGGTCGGCGGCGGTCCGGCCCTCGAGCAGGACCAGGTAGACCCGCATCCCGACGCTGCCGACCCCGACGACCTGGCGGACCACGTCGGTCAGCGTGAAGCGGTCGAACAGGGCCCTCCTGTCGTCCTGCAGCGTTTGACGGTAACCGGCCAGCAGGCGGACGATGCCGGCCTGCTCCCGTCGCTCAGCGCGACCCGGATCGGCGGGTCCTCGGTGATCCGCGGCCGCCCGCCCGCCATTTCGGTCAGTTTGGCGAACGCCCGCCGGCTGACCCGCCGGGCGCGCTTGCGCTCGATGTAGACCGACACCTGCTCGCGGTCGGCCGGCTCGAAGTAGCGCACCAGCTTGCTCGCCGAGGTGGCGTCGTACCAGATGTCGAGCTCGGGCAGGGCCCGGTAGCGGCGCATTCGGCGCCGGTAGGCCTCCACGCCGGCGGTGACGGCCGCGTCGGCTGTCCGCGCGCTGACCCCGCTGTCCCGCGCGGCCACGACCAGGCTGGCGGCGAAGCGCTTGACGTCCCACTCGAACGGTCCGGGAAGGGTCTCGTCGAAGTCGCGCAGCTCGAAGCCGAGACCCCGTTCCGGGGTGGCCCACAGGCCGAAGTTGAGCACGTGGGCGTCGCCGCCCAGCTGGACCGTCAGGCCGCTGTCGGGCTGGGACGCCAGGTCGGCCGCCATCACCGCGGCCGCGCCGCGGAAATAGTTCCACGGTGAGGCCGCCATCCGGTGATGGCGGACGGGGGCCAGCTCGGGGAGCCGGAACTCGTTCTGGGCGACGATGGTGCCCAGCGCGTCGTGCCCGCGGTCGGCCTCGTCCCAGTCGCCTTGCCCGCGCCGGCGGGGCCCGCTTGCGCGCCGCCCGGCCTGCCGCGCGGCGATCGTCGCTTGTGGAGTCGGTCATAGGACTACGCATTGTCGCCCCTGGAACACATTCCGTCAACATTGTGTGACGGAGCGTACCCGGTCAGGCCTCCCGGGAAGTACCCCCGCGGGAGCGCCAGGCCAGCACAGACCAGGTCGACAGGCCGGACAAGACCGATCCGATGCTCGCGAACGAGCCCGCCGACAGCACCGACAGCAGCGAGCCAGCCGAGCCGATCGAGCCGATCGAGCCCGCCGACCCGATCGACAGGATCGACCCGGTCGACCCGATCGACAAGATGGACCCGCTGGAGCCGATGCTCAGGATCGAGCCGGCCGAGCCGCTCTGGCCGTGCGTGCGTTGTCCGGAACTCATGCTGCCATTGTCGGATACCGGGGGACGGCTACCGGTCAGCGGGTCCCTCGGCCGGGCCGAGGTAGCTCCAGCGGCCGTCGTGCCGAACGCAGGTAGCCGGCGTCGTAGTCGTCGCCGAGGCCGCACGGGCACGCGCGTTCGTTCACCGAACCTACTGCGGCGCCATCGGCGGGCAGTCGGCCGGATCGGTGACGACCCGGACCGGCGATCCGGCCAGGTAGGCGCGGACGTCTTCGGCCATCAGCGCGAAGCTGGAGCGGAAGCCCTGCTCGGTCACGTAGCCGATATGCGGGGTGACGACAACGTTGTCGAGCGACCGGAACGGGTGGTCGGCCGGCAGCGGCTCGCGGTCGAAGACGTCCAGCCCGGCCCCGCCCAGGTGCCCGGAGCTGAGCGCGCCGATCAGCGCATCCTCCTCGACCAGGGGGCCGCGGGAGATGTTGACCAGGAGCGCGCCCGGCTTCATCTTGGCCAGGTCGGCCGCGCGGAGCGTGTTACGCGACCGTTCGGAGAAGACCAGGAAGACCCCGAGCACATCGGACGAAGCCAGCAGCTCGTTCTTGGTCACCTTGGTTACCCCGAGTTCGTCGCAACGTTCCCCGGTCAGGTTCTGGCTCCAGGCGACCACGTCCATGCCGAGCGCCCGCGCGACCGGGACCATCGCGCCGCCGAGGCGACCCGCCCCGAGCAGCCCGAGCGTCTTGCCCGCGAGCGGGACCGGGAAGCCGGCCTGCCAGCCGCCCGCCCGGATCACCCGGTCCTCGATGCCGATCCGCTTGGCTACCGCGAAGATCAGCGCCCACGCCATCTCTGACGGGGCGGGCATACCGCTGGCCTGGCCGTAGCCGGCCAGGCGGGGCGCGCCCGGGCTGGTATCGGCCGTTCCGCAGAGCATGATGCCGCGCTCGATGCGGGCCTCATGGTCGATGACGTTGCTGGTCCGGCCGTTGCAGACGATGAGCTTGAGGTCGGGCAGCGCCTCCAGGACCGGGCGCGGGAAGCGGGCCCGCTGCTGGGTGATGACCACGACCTCGTACCCGGCCAGCTCCTCGGCCAGCCGCTCGGGCGCGATCGCCTCCCGGTACACGGTGACCTCGGGGTCGCCCGGCAGGCCGGTCCAGTCGCCGTATTGCAGGGCCACGCCGATGTAATCGTCCAGTATCGCGATCTTCGTCACGCCCGCCAGTATCCCACCGCCTAGGCCAGCCCGGCGTCATGCGCGAGCAGGGCAATCTGGGTCCGGTTGGCCAGGCCGGCCTTGGTCAGGATGTGGGTCACATGCGCCTTGACCGTGGGCACGCTCATCAGCAGGGCGGCGCCGATTTCGGCGTTGGTCTGGCCGTCGCCGATGGCGGTGACCACCTCCAGTTCGCGCGGGCTGAGCCCGGCCAGCTGGCGCCCCGCCCGTTCCCGCGTGTCCTCGCCGGCGATCGCGCGCCGCATCAGCCGCCGGGTCACGGCGGGCGACAGGATCGGGTCGCCCGCGGCGACGCGGCGGACCGCCTCGGCGATCTCGGCCGGCGGCGCGTCCTTGAGCAGGAAGCCGCTGGCTCCCGCGCGCAGCGCGCCGAGCACGTCTGCGTCCGCGTCGAACGTGGTCAGCACGATGACCTCGGGCGGCTGGGGGGCGGCGCGCAGCCGCCGGGTGGCGGTGATCCCGTCCACCCGCGGCATCCGCAGGTCCATCAGGACCACATCGGGCCGGTACCGGGCCACCGCCGCCGGGCACCTGGTCGCCGTCACCGGCCTCGCCCGCGACCACCAGGTCGCCCGCGCCGTTCAGCATCATCGACAGCCCCGCCCGGACCAGGGCGTCGTCGTCGACGATGAGGACCCGGATCTCGCCCGCCCCGTCGGGACCGCCTATCCCGTCCTGGCCGCGAGCCCCGGTCACGCGGCCGCGTCCGGGGCGGGCCAGGGCAGCCAGCGCGTGCAGCCGGAACTCACCGTCGCGGGGGCCGCCGTCGAGTCGCCCGCCCGCCAGCTCGACCCGCTCGGTCAGCCCGATCAGCCCGGCCCCGGTCCCGGGAAGCAGAACGGGAAGCGGGGACACCTGCCCAGCCCGCCGCCCGCAGCCGGCTGACGACGCTGACCTCCAGGCCGGCGCCGGCGCGCCCGCACAGGACGACCCGGGCGGGCTCGCCCGGGGCGTGCTTGCGCACGTTGGTCAGCCCTTCCTGCACCACCCGGTAGACGGTCCGGCCGAGGCCAGGCGGGACCGCGGCCGGCGCCCAGCCGTCCTCGCTGACCTCGACCGGGGTGCCCGCCGCGCGGGACTCCGCGATCAGCACGGGCAGCTCGGCCAGCCCGGGCCGCGGGCGGCTGCCCGCGGTCAGGTCGGGCAGGTCGTCCTCGCGCAGCACCCCGATGACCTCCCGCAGCTCCTCCAGCGCCTGGTGGGCGCCGTCGCGGACCACCTCGGCCGCCCGCGACAGCTGCTCGGGCGGCGCATCGGGGCGGTAGGCCAGCGCACCCGCGTAGGTGGCCAGCAGCGACAGCCGGTGCGCGAGCACGTCGTGCATCTCACGGGCGATCCGGGCGCGCTCGGCCGTGCGCGCCTCGGTCACCCGCCGGGCCTGATCGGCCTCGGCCCGCTCGGCCCGCTCGCGCAGCGAGAAGATCAGCGCGTGGTTGGCCCGCACCCGCGTGCCCCAGCCGGCCAGCGCCGCGTAGGCGACCAGATCAGCACCGCCCACCAGCCGTAGGGCAGCCCGGCCGGGCGCCAGGTGCCGCGGATCAGGTGCGCCGCGATCCCGGTCCCGGCCACCACCAGCGCCACCGGCAGCCGTCGCCAGCAGGCGACGAGCAGCGCCGCCATGGTGGCGGCGGGGGTGGCCGCGGGGGAGAGCGCGGCCAGGGCCGACAGCGCCAGCGCGACCGCGACCGGCCAGCGGGCGAGCAGCGGGACCAGGGCGACGCTGACCGCGCCGACCACGATGTCGAGCACCAGGTAGGGGGCGGGACCGCCGCTGGTCTGGCCGATCAGCACCCCGGCGGTGAGCACCGCCATCGAGGCGGTCCAGATTCCCCGCTCCGCCCGGGGGTGGCGCGAGGCGTCCTGGAGGGCCGGGGCGGCGACTGACCCGAGCGAGGCGGCCTGCATAGCAGCCAAGTCTAGGATCGCGGGCGGTCACCGGCCACCGACCAAAGTATGAGCCCGGCCGGCCTTCGGGCCGATGTGACGGCCACCCCCCGGGCGTCAACCATAGGTGCATGACCGAATCATCACTCGAACGCCGCCCGCTGGCCGTCCCGGCCACCGGCCGCTACCGCATCGACCCCGGCCGTTCCGCCGTCTCCTTCACCACCCGGCACCTGTTCGGCCTGGCCCCCGTGCGCGGCACCTTCGCCCTGCGCGAGGGGATCATCGAGGTCGCCCGGCCGCTGGAAGCCTCCCGGGTCGAGGCCCGGGTCGCCGCCTCCAGCTTCCGGACCGGCAACCCGGCCCGCGACGCGGCCGTGCGGTCACCGCGGCTGCTCGACGCGGCCACCTACCCGACCATCGCCTTCACCGCCACCGCCCTCGCTGAAGGCGGCGCCCCGGCCGGGGCGGACGGGCAGTGGCGGGTGCGGGGCGAGCTCGAGGTGCGCGGGGTCACCCGTCCGGTCGAGGCGTCCATCGGCGCGGTCGCGGCCGACGGCCCCGTCCTGACCGCCGCCGCCCGGCTCACCGTCGACCGCTACGCCTTCGGCCTCACCGGCTACCGCGGCCTGGCTGCCCAGCGCCTGGTCATCGACCTACGCCTGGTCGCGGTCAAGGACCCGTCATGAACGGCGCGCCGCCGCGCTCGACCTCGCCGCACCTGACCAAGCGCTACGGCCAGCGCACGGTGGTCGACGACCTCAGCCTGCGCGTCGCCGAGGGCGAGATCTTCGGCCTCCTCGGTCCGAACGGGGCCGGCAAGACCACCACCGTCGAGTGTGCCGAGGGGCTGCGCCGGCCCGACGGCGGCAGCGTCCGGGTGTTCGGCCTCGACCCCTACGCCGACCGCCGGGCGGCCCGGGCCCTGATCGGCGCTCAGCTCCAGGAGAGCCAGCTGCAAGACAAGCTGACCGTGGCCGAGGCGATGGCGCTGTACGCGTCGTTCTACCCGGACCCGGCCGACACCGGGCGGCTGCTGACCGCCTCGGCCTGACCGCGCAGCGGTCCGTCCGCTACCGCAAGCTCTCGGGCGGCCAGAAGCAGCGCCTGTCGATCGCCCTGGCGCTGGCCGGGCGGCCCCGGCTGGTCGTCTTCGACGAGCTGACGACCGGCCTCGACCCGGCCGCCCGGCGGATGAGCTGCCGGCTCGTGCGGGAGCTGCGCGACGACGGGGCGACGGTGCTCCTGGTGACCCACTACGCCGACGAAGCCGAGCGGCTGTGCGACCGGGTGGCGCTGATCAAGGCCGGGCGGCTGTTCGCCTGCGGCCGCCCGGCCGACCTGGTCACGGCGGCCGAGCGGCCGGGCGGCCGCGACCGCCAGTGGACCCGGCTCACCCTCGACGACGCGATCGTCGCCCTCACCACCGATGAACGGGGCGAGCGACCCCTCGAGGAGGCATCCTAATGACCGCCACCCTGACCCAGCCGCTGACCCCCGGCCCGCCCCGCCCGCGCTCCGCCTTCGGCGCCCTTGTGCGGACCGAGGCCGCCCTGCTCGTGCGCGAGATCATCCCGCTGCTGTGGGGGGCAGGGTTGCCGCTGGTGCTGCTGACGATCATGGGCCTGGCCTCCCACGGCCCGGACAAGTCACTCGGCGGCTTCAGCCTGGTGGCGGCCTACGAGCCTGTCCTCATCGCGTTCACCATGGCCACCTTCTCCCTGCAGGGCCTGCCCGCGGTCCTGGCGGGCTACCGGGAGCGCGGCATCCTCCGCCGCCTCAACGCCACCCCGGTCGGCGCAGGCCGGCTGCTCGGCGCCCAGCTCACCGTCAACCTGGCGGTCGCGGTGGCGTCCACCGTGGGCGTACTGGTCGTCGGGCGGCTGGCGTTCGGCGTGGCGCTGCCCGGCCAGCCCGCCGGCTTCGCCCTCGCCTTCCTCCTCACCGCGGCCGCGATGCTCAGCCTCGGCCTGCTGGTGGCCTCGCTCGCGCGCACCGGCCGGGTGGCCGCCGCGGCGGGGACGATGCTGTTCCTCGGGCTGATGTTCTTCGCCGGGTTGTGGATACCGCAGGCGCAGATGCCCGCCGCGCTGCGCCGGGCCGGCGACGACACGCCGCTCGGCGCAGCCGTCGCCGCCCTGCAGCACAGCATGGCCGGCCAGTGGCCGTCCGCCACCGGGCTGTCGGCGTCCTGGCGGCCTACGCGGTGGTGCTCGGGGCTGGTGCCTGGCGCCTGTTCCGCTGGGAGTGAGGGCGGCAACCACCGGCCCGGCGGCGCGGTGGCGGCGGCCGCCCGGGAGAATGCCCTTGGACACCGAGAGAAAAGGGGCCGGCAGATGAAGCTCGGCATTCACTTCATGAACTTCACTCACCCGGACGGCGGGCAGGCGCTGCGACAGGCGATCGGCGACACCGCGGTGGCGGCCGATGCAGGCGGGCATCGTCCGGTTCACCGCGATGGACCACTGGTTCCAGATGGAGCGCTTCCAGACCGCGTTCGACCCGATGCTCGAGGGCTACTCGGTGCTGAGCTTCGTCGCCGCCAAGACCGAGCGGGTGCAGCTCGGGCTGCTGGTCACCGGGGTCACCTATCGTCATCCGGGGCTGCTGGCGAAGACCGTCACCACCCTCGACGTGCTGTCCGGCGGCCGCGCGTTCCTCGGCCTCGGCGCCGCCTGGTACGAGCGCGAGCACCTGGCCCTCGGCGTGCCCTACCCGCCGCTGGCGGAGCGGTTCGAGCGACTGGAGGAGGCGATCCAGATCTGCGAGCAGATGTGGAGCGGCAACGACGGGCCCTACGAGGGCAAGCACTACCAGCTGGCGGAGACGATCTGCGTGCCGCCGCCGCTGCAGCAGCCGCGCCCGCCGATCCTCATCGGCGGCGGCGGTGAGAAGAAGACGCTGCGGCTGGTGGCGAAGTACGCCGACTCCTGCAACCTGTTCGGGGCCGGGACCGACGCTGTGCGGCACAAGCTCGAGGTGCTGCGCGGGCACTGCGAGACCGAGGGCCGCGACTACGACGCCATCGAGAAGACGATCATCGGCCGGGTCGACCCGTCGGGCGACGTCAGCGGCTTCCTCAAGGAGATGGAGGAGTACGCGGCCCTCGGCATCGACCTGGTGGAGGTCGCCCCGGCCATGCCCGACCCGGCCCGCTTCGTCGCCCAGCTGGGCGAGAAGGTCGTCCGGCCGCTGGCCGAGATCGGGTAGGGCCCACCCGGTGAGCGCTCCCGCCGACCTGACCTACGGCACCTACCTGCGCCTCGATGACCTGCTGAGCTGCCAGGCGCCGGTCACCGACTCGCACGACGAGCTGCTGTTCGTCATCATCCACCAGGTCTACGAGTTGTGGTTCAAGCAGATCCTGCATGAGGCGGAGCTGCTGCAGGCCCGGCTCGAAGACGGCGACAGCGCTGGCGCGCTGGCCACCGCCCGCCGGATCGCCAAGATCCTCAAGACGGTGGTGGGGCAGCTCGACATCCTCGAGACCATGACGCCGCGCCAGTTCGCCGCGTTCCGGCCGGAACTCGGCCGCTCCAGCGGGTTCCAGTCGGCCCAGTTCCGCTACCTGGAAGGGGTGCTGGGAAGGCGGGACTTCCCCCGCTCGGTCATCGACCCGGTGCTGGCGCAGATCCTGGTCCGGCCGACGCTGTTCGACTCGCTGCTGCGTTACCTCGCCGGTTCCGGCTGGCCGGTTCCGGCGGCGATGCTGGACCGCGATCCGCGCGAGGAGCGGGTGGGCGACCCAGCCGTGCAGGAACTGCTGGTCGCGGTCTACGCCCAGGAGGGGACCGCGGCTGAGGTGTGCGAGGCGCTGGTCGACATCGACGAGGGCGTCCAGGAGTGGCGCTACCGGCACGTGAAGATGGTGGAGCGGATCATCGGGGCCAAGTTCGGCACCGGCGGGTCAGCCGGGTCGGCGTACCTGCGCTCGACCCTGTTCCGCTCGGCCTTCCCCGACCTGTGGGAGATCCGCTCGCGGTTGTAAGGGTCTATGCGGCCCTGCCGGGGGTCTATGCGGCGCTGCCGGGGGTCTATGCGGCGCTGCCGGGGATCAGCATCCCCGGCAGCGCATCGACCACCGCCGCCCAGTCGGGGGCGCCCGGGTCGATGAGCGTGAAGTGGTCGCCGTGCAGCTCGGTGAGCCGGGCGGTGCCGCCCGCGGCGGTGGCGGCGGCCACGTAACGCTCGCTGTAGGCGTAGGGCACGTTGGCGTCGGCCCGCGAGTGCAGGCACAGCACCGGCGCCGGGACCGGCACCCGGGCCAGCGGGTCGGCCAGGTCGTACTCCCGCGGCCGCTCGTCTGGGCCCCCGCCCATCAGGTCGAGGGCGGCGGTGCCGCCGGTCCCGTCGCGGGCGCAGTCGGCCAGCGCCAGCACCCCGGCCTGGGCGATGACCCCGCCCACGGCGACGAACGGCGCGCCCGCAACCAGGGCGCCCGGGGACCCCGGCGGCAGCGCTGCCCGTCCCGCGGCCCAGACGGCCAGGTGCCCGCCCGCGCTGTGCCCGACCGCGGCCACCCGGGCGGTGTCCACCGCCAGCTTCGCCAGCAGGTCGATCCCGGCGGCGACATCCTGGAAGGTAGCGGGCCAGCCGCCGCCCGCCCCCGCCCGCCGGTACTCCAGGTTCCAGGCGGTGTAGCCGCGGGCGGCCAGGTCGGCCGCGAGGGGCCGGCCGAGGGACAGGTCGTAACGGGCCCGCCAGAAGCCGCCGTGGATGATCACTACCGTCCCGCGCGCGTCCCCGGCGGGCCGCCACAGCTCGCCGAACTGGGCCGGGTCGGGTCCGTAACGGTGCTCGCTCAGTTCGGTCACGAGTCCGAAGCTTAGGGCTGGAACGTCCTGACCTCGACATCGACCGTGACCGGGACCGGGTCGGGCAGCGCGGCCACCCGGTCGGCCAGCTCGGCCGGGGCGATGTGGCGGGCGCTCGGCCCCATCGCGACCAGTTCGGTCAGCGCCGCGTGATCCAGCCGGAGCTCGTAGCGCACCCGGCTCAGCCCGGGCGGCCCGAAATCGCGGAACGTACCCGCCAGCCGGTCCGCCTTGTGGGCGTCGACGCCGATAAGGCCGAGAGACTCGCGCAGCTCCCGCTGGTGGTCGCGGCCCGGGCTGGCGACGATCAGGGCGCCCCCGGGCGCCAGCACCCGCGCCATCTCGGCTCCGTTGCGCGGCCCGAACACGCTCAGCGCGAGCGCGGCCGACCCGTCGGCCAGCGGCAGCGGCGCCCACGCGTCGGCGCCAACGGCGGCCGCCCGCGGGTGCGCCCGGGCCGCCCGGCGCAGCGCCGGGACCGACAAATCGAGGCAGGCGCCCGCCCGCGCGGGCAGCGCGTCGAGGACCCGGGCGAGGTAGTAGCCGGTGCCGCCGGCCAGGTCGAGGACCAGCCCCGGGCCGCCCTGGTCGCGTGCGGCTGCCAGCGCCGCCAGCTCGCCCGCCAGCGGCCGGTAGTACCCCGCCCCGAGGAACGCGTCACGGGCGATGACCATCTCGGCGCTGTCGCCGGTACCCGGCCCGCCCCGGCCTGTCGTCAGGCTGACGTAGCCCTGGCGGGCGATGTCGAACGCGTGCCCCCGGCGGCAGCGGACCTGAGCGCCGTCCACCGTGACCGGCCCGCCGCAGACGGGGCAGCGCAGGTAGCTGGCGACGGCGTCCAGCGCCGGCATGGCCTGTCCCTCCGGTCCTGGCTGGTCCCGGTCCCGCACCGGTGCGCCCACTATAGTGGCGGGAACTCTGAGGAAACGGGAGGGCCGCACCCGATGCGCGTCATCATGCTGGCACCGCCAGGCGCGGGCAAGGGAACCCAGGGCGAGCGGATCGCCAGCCGGTACGGGGTGCCGCACATTTCCAGCGGCGACCTCTTCCGCGACGAAGTGGCGCGGCAGACGCCGCTGGGCAACGAGCTGCGGGGCTACCTCGACGCGGGCGACCTGGTGCCCGACGACCTGGTCCTGAGCCTGGTCATGGACCGGGTGGTGGCGGCGGCCGAGCATGACGGCGGGTATGTCCTCGACGGCTTCCCGCGCACCCTGCCGCAGGCGCAGGCGGCGGCCGGCATCGCCCGCGAGACCAGTACCAGCGCGCAGGCGGTGCTCTACCTTGACGCCCCCGCCGACGTGCTGATCGCCCGGGTAACCGGGCGGGGCGAGCACCGCGCGGACGACTCCGAGGCGGTCGCCCGGCACCGCCTCCAGGTCTACACCGAGCACACCAAGCCGCTGCTCGAGTACTACACCAGGCGCGGGCTGGTGATCACGGTGGACGCTTCTCCGCCGGTGGAGGCCGTCAGTGAGGAGATCTTCAAGGAGCTCGACCGGATCGGCCCGCCAGCCTGAGCACCAGCAGGTCGAGGACCGGGTCCTCGCCGTCCTCGCCGCGGGTCCGGGCCACCTTGCGCCAGCCCCAGGAGCGCAGCGCGCGCTGGGCCGGGACGGCCGCGGGCGGCACCGTCAGCGTCGCCCGCTCCTCGGCCCGGCCCGCCAGCAGCAGGTCGTGCAGCACGCGGCCGATGCCCTGGCGCCGCCAGGACCCGCGCACCAGCAGCTCGGTCAGCGCGAAGGTACGGCCCGGGTGCTCGGCCGTGACCGCCGCCGGCAGCGGGGTCGTGAGGCCCCGCCACCAGGAGGTCGAGGGGCGCAGCGGCATCCCGGTGGCGTAGCCGACCAGGAAGCCGCCGTGCCGCGCCTCGGCCAGCGCGAAGCCGGGCTGGCGCCGCCACACCCGGGCGTGCCGCGCGGCCGCCGGGTCGCCCGGGTTGCCGTAGACCTCGCCCGACAGCGCCAGCAGGTCCGCCTCGCGCTCGGTGGCGGCGCGACCGTCGAGCAGCCGGTAATCGATGCCGTCGTCGGCCACCCGAACCTCCTGGCGCTGCTCAGAAGCCCTCGGGCTCGTCCTCGAACCGCACGCCCGCCTCGTCCAGCCGGGACAGCAACTCGGCCGGGTCGGCGTAGACGCGGTAGGCGCCGGCCCGCTCCAGCTCCTCCCGGCCGTAGCCGCCCGACTGCAGGCCGATGCCGAGCGCGCCCGCGCGCCGGGCCGCCAGCAGGTCCCACACGCTGTCACCGACGACCATCGCGGCGCGCGGGTCCACGCCGAGGAGGGCGGCGGCGCCAAGGAACAGGTCCGGGTCCGGCTTCGCGTGGCGGACCAGGTCCCTGGTCACCATCGGGGTGTCCGCGGGCAGCCCGAGCAGCTCGAGCGCGGGCCGCGCGGTGGCCGCGTACCCGCTGGTGGCGATGCCCCAGCGGACGCCCGCGGCGGTCAGCGCGGCCAGCAGCTCGCGCGCCCCGGGCAGCGCCGTGACCGAGTCCAGCTGCTTGTGGTAGGCCTCGGCGTGCGCCTGCTGCAGCAGGTGGATGTCGGCGGGCGACAACGACCGGCCCGTTTCGCGCAGCAGCGCCTGGACAAACAGGCCGCCGCTCATCCCGATCCGCCGGTGGATTCGCCAGACCGACAGGTCGACGCCGATCGCGCTCAGTGCCTCCCGCCACGCGATCACGTGCTGGTAGACGCTGTCGATGAGCGTCCCGTCCAGGTCAAACAGGAAGGAAGGCACTGGTGCGCGCGGGTAGTCCACCTCGTCATTCTGGCACCGGCGGGCCCGGGGCGGACGGGCGGGCCAGGCGGGGCGCCCCTCGCCGTTCGCGCAGGCCCGGACGGTGGAGTCGCCTATAGTGAGCGCCGTGGGCATTAGGAGGCGGTCCGGTAACCGCACGCTGATCATCGAGTCCGCGGCCCTCGGGCTCGGTTACGCCGCCACCCTGGTGTGGATCGGTTCGGCCTTCGTCGGCAGCTTCGGCGACTTCGACGACGCCTACCCCTACTGGCCCGCGCTCCCGCATCTGCGGACCGACACGGCCGGCTTCGCGGCCTTCGCCCTCGCCATCGTGACCCTGGTGCCCAGCCGCTACCTGCAGTTGCGGCGGCGCGTGGCCGGGCCCGGGGGATCCGCGCCCGCCGACGGGGTCGTTCCGGCCGGGCGCTCCGGGGGAGTGCTGGCCCTGCAGGCGCTGGCCGACGTCGCGCTGGTGCTGGCGACCGGGGTCGTGCTGTACCTCTCGGCCAACGCCGCGATGCACCCGTGGACGCTGCCGGTGCACCTCACGCACCTGCTGCCGTGGCCCAGCGAGGGCACCGTGCGGGTGCTCGCGCTCGTCGTCTGCGCGCTGGCGGCCGCGGTCCGGCGGTTCCTGCGGGCCAGCCCGGGCGAGGCCGCCCGGGCGCCCGCGGCGCTGCCCGAGCGCGCCGACCTGGCCGCCTAGGGCTGCGAGGTCCGCTGCCCCCGCCCGTCGCCGCGGCCGGCGGCTTCCGGCGCCGCGGGCCGCCACCAGCACGCAGCCCGCCAGGATGAGCGCGAAGCCGGCCAGCGACCAGCCGGTGACCGGCTCGCCCAGGATCACCGCCCCGGCGACCAGCGCCACGGCCGGGTTGACGTACGTGACCGCCGTCGCCCGGACCGGGCCGGTCTCCGTCACCAGGGCCGCCATCATGGTCAGGGCGGCGGCGCTGCACACCACCCCCAGCACGATCACGCTGATGATCACCGACGGCGACGGCCAGCGGTCCGGCCAGCTGTGCGTCAGCGTCACGGCCGGCGCGTAGACCAGCGCCGTGAGCGTCAGCCCGATCGCGGTGATTCCGCTGGCGGCCAGGCCGGGCATCCAGCGGGCGAGTATCGCCGGGCCCAGCGCATAGCAGACCACCACCACCAGCACCTCGCCCGCGGCGCCGAGGTCGGAGCCGGAGACGGCGAAGCCGGCCAGCGTCGCCACCCCGGTCATGCCGAGCGCGATCCCGGCCCAGTTGCCCGCGCTGAGCCGCTCCGGCCGCCCGAGCGCGAACGCCACGCCCACCCCGGCCAGCGGCACCGCCGCGATCAGCAGCCCCGTGACCGAGCTGGGAAGCCGCTCCTCGGCCGAGCCGAGCATGAACTGCGGCACGATGATCTCGGCCAGCGTGTAGGCGATCAGCGGCCGCCACCGCCGCAGCACCGGCTTCAGGTCACCGCGCGCGGCGGCGTAGGGCAGCAGCACCACCGCGGCGATGGCCGCCCGCGCGAACACCATCATCGCGGGGCTGAGCTGGCCCACCGCGATCTTGATGAGCAGGTACGGGATGCCCCAGGCGATGCCGAGGAGGATGAACAAACCGATGCCCCGTCGCGTCATACCCCTCATCGTTCCCCGCGCGAAGCGGCCCGTCTACCGGCGCGGCACCATCGCCGGGTGCCGCTGCTGGAGCGGCGGGCGCGAAACCCGGGCCGGGCGCCGCGGCCGGCATCACGTCGTCGTGGCCGGCTGCGACGCCCGCTGACCGGGGTCAGGCGAGAGCGCGGCGCAGCGCGTCGAAGCGCCGCTCCCAGATCCGCCTGGACAGCGCCGCCTCCGGCGCGAGGACCTCCGAGGCGTGGTAGGCGCCCGGGCTGACGTGCAGCTCGACCGGTACGCCGGCCTGCATGAGGCGCATCGCGAAGAGGATGTCCTCATCCCGGAACAGGTCGCAGGTGCCGACGTCGATGAAGGCCGGCGGCAGCCCGGACAGGTCTTCGGCCCGGGCTGGGGCGGCGTACTGGTCCGGCTTGCCGCCGCCCAGGTACCACGCCCACGCCTCGATGTTGCCTTCGCGGTCCCAGACGCCGATGTCGGTGATCTCGTGGCTGGAGCCGGTCTCGTTGGTGTCGTCGATCATCGGGTAGATCGGCATCTGGAAGGCGATCGCGGGGAAGCCGCGGTCCCGCGCCAGCAGGACGGTGGCGATCGTCAGCCCGCCGCCGGCGCTGCCGCCGTAGACCGCCAGCCGGCCGAGGTCGACGCCGAGCTCTTCCGCATTGCGCGCCATCCACACCAGGCCCGCGTAGCAGTCCTCGGCCTGGGCCGGGTGCGGGTCCTCGGGCGCCAGCCGGTACTCGACCGACACCACGACGGCGCCGACCTGCTCGCAGATGTTCTCGGCGACCGCGTTCTCGCCCTCCACGCTGCCGAGGATCATGCCGCCGCCGTGGATGAAGTAGATGCCGGGCAGCGTCCCGGTCGCGTTCACCGGCCGGTAGATCCGCACGCTGATGTCGGGCGCGCCCTCGGGGCCGGGGACGGCGCGGTCCTCGTGGGTGACGTTCGGGTTCGGCGGGACCTCGACCGCCGCCAGCAGCTGAGCGGCGGTTTCCCGCCGGGCGACGATATCCGGGATCGCGTTGAAGCCGCCCGGCAGCGCTGCGAGCAGCTGCTCGAGGGGCTCGGCCGACTCCGGGTCGATCAGGTCACGACGGGACATGAACCCTCCATTGGGTGTCGTGCGGCCTACGGCACCGGCGGCTGCGACCGGGTGCCGCCGCATTCGCGGGGATTGCCAGAATGCATTCTGCATTCTACGTTGTGAGTAGGTTCACATCAATGGTCTTGCCTCTGCGCCCGCACGGCAAGGCCCGTGGAAGGAGGGACGAAGATGTCCGAGACAATTGCCAGTGCGCAGGAGTCCGCCCCCAGCACCGCCAAGACTGCCGACGTCGTCATCGTCGGGGCCGGCTTCGCCGGCATGTACCAGCTCCACCGGCTGCGCGCCCTGGGCCTGAGCACCGCGGTGTTCGAGGCCGGGGATGACGTCGGCGGCACCTGGTACTGGAACCGTTACCCGGGGGCCCGGGTCGACGTGGAGTGCATCAACTACTCGTTCTCCTTCTCCTCCGACCTGGAGCAGGAGTACCACTGGACCGAGCGCTACGCGCCCCAGCCGGAGATCCTCAAGTACGCGCGCCACGTCGCCGACCGCTTCGACCTGCGGCGTGACATCAAGTTCAACACCCGGGTGACCGCCGCCCAGTGGGACGAGCCGTCCCGCACCTGGCGGGTGGAGACCGACCGGGGCGACGTCGTCACCGCCAAGTACGTGGTCATGGCGACCGGCTGCCTGTCGGCCGCGAAAGCGCCCGACATCCCCGGCACGGAGAAGTTCCTGGGCCCGTCGTACTTCACCCACCACTGGCCGCAGGAGGGGGTCGACTTCACCGGGATGCGGGTCGGCATCATCGGGACCGGTTCGTCCGCGGTGCAGTCGATCCCGGTCATCGCCGAGCAGGCGGCGGACCTCACGGTCTTCCAGCGCACCCCCGCCTACAGCCTGCCGGCCGCAACCGGCCGCTGCGCGAGGGCGAGCTGGAGGGAGTGCAGGCGCACTACGGCGAGTGGCGGGAGGCGCAGCGCAAGTCCGGCTTCGGTGTCGCCGTCCCGACCCCGACCAAGTCGGCCCTCGAGGTGTCGGACGAGGAGTTCAACGCCACCCTCGAGGAGGCCTGGGAGAGCGGCAGCCTCACCAACCTGCTGACGGCATTCACCGACACGGCGGTGAACCAGGAGGCCAACGACCGGGTGCGGGGGTTCATCCACCAGAAGATCAAGCAGACCGTCAAGGACCCGCAGACGGCGGAGGACCTGTGCCCGGCCTACCCGGTCGGGACCAAGCGGCCGTGCCTCGACACCAGCTACTTCGAGACCTACAACCGCGACAACGTGCACCTGGTCAACCTGCAGCGCACGCCCATCGTAGAGGTCACCGAGCGCGGGATCCGCACCAGTGACCGGGAGTACGAGTTCGACGCGATCGTCTACGCGACCGGCTTCGACGCCATGACCGGCGCGCTGACCCGGGTCGACTTCCGCGGCCGTAACGGCGTCTCGCTCAAGGACGAGTGGGCCGCCGGGCCGCGGACCTACCTCGGCCTCACCTCGGTCGGGTTCCCCAACTTGTTCATGATCACCGGTCCGGGCAGCCCCTCGGTGCTGACCAACATGATGATGTCGATCGAGCAGCACGTGGACTGGGTCACCGACACCATCGTGTACCTGAACAAGGCCGGCCTGAACGCGATCGAGCCGACCCAGCAGGCCCAGGACGACTGGGTCGACCACGTCAACGAGATCGCCTCCTACACGCTGTTCCCGAAGGCGAACTCCTGGTACATGGGCGCCAACGTGCCCGGCAAGACCCGGGTGTTCATGCCGTACGCGGGCGGCCTTGACGTCTACCGGAACAAGTGCGACGAGGTGGCGGCCAACGACTACGAGGGCTTCACGCTGACCGCGTAAGGCACCCGGCTGGCAGCACAGCGGGCCCGCGGGCCGACCTGGTGTCGGCCTGGCGGGCCCGTCTGTTTTCGCCCGCCCCGGGTTAGCCCGCCCCGGGTTGGCGAGCCCAGCCTGCGCTAGCTGGGCGCGCCGGCCGAGAAGGCCCGCTCGACCGCCGCCCGGTGGCCCGGGTAGATCTGCCGGTAGCGGGCGATGGCGGCCGCCCGGTCGCCCCGCTCCAGCAGCTCGAGCACGTCGTGGTAGCCCGCGATCCAGGGGCTCCACAGGTCGCTGCCGGAGCTGAGCCGCAGCATGCGCATGGACCGCAGCACGACCTGGTCGACCAGCGCCTGCAGTTCCACGTTGCCGCCGGCCAGGATCACGATCGTGCTGAAGTCGGCCCCCGACGCCTGCGCCATCGCGGTGTCGCCCCGCTTGAGCGCGTCGGTGAACTCCTCGTAGCGGGTGCGCAGCCGGGCCAGGTGCTCGTCGGTCAGGTTCTCCGCCCCGGCCGTGAACCCGGCGCAGGCCAGCAGCTCCATCACGTCCACCAGGTCAAGGGCGGACTTGAGGGTGAAGCCGGCTACCTTGCGGGTGCGGTTGGGGGAGATGTCGACCAGGCCCTCGGCCGCGAGCTGGGTGATCGCCTCGCGGACCGGGGTGATGCTCATGCCCAGCCGCGCGGCCAGCTCCGCGTCCTTCAGCAGCGTGCCGGGCGGCAGCCGGCCGGACAGGATCTCCTCGCGCAGCTGCCGCGCCACCGCCTCGCGGCGGGTCAGCGGCACGTCGAACTCGCTCACCGGCCTCCCTCGCCGGTGTCTGGCCGCGGGACGGCCCGCCCGGTCATCGCCTTATGCACCCGTCCATTGTCGCCGGCCACGAGCCCGGGTGCGGACCGGCGCGCCCGCCCCCCGTTCGGGCGGATCATGATCGCGGGTCCGCCTGCCTGCGCGGGCTTGTATACCACTTCTTAACCACCAAAAATCCGATCAAGTGAGTGATTCACTCACTTACCAGCTTATAGTCGGTCTCATGACGGGACGGCGCAGCGCCCACGAGCGGTTTCCCGAAGTGATCGCGGCCGCGGTGCGGGTGTTCGCCCGGGACGGCTACCGGCTGGCGCACATGAGCGACGTGGCCCGGTCGGCGGGCCTGTCGGAGGCGGCCGTCTACCGCTACGTCGACGGCAAGGAAACGCTGTTCGCCCTGGCCATCCGGCACGCCCTGCTGCTCGAGCCGCTGCCCGGTGAGGACGACCCGGCGGGCCAGTTCCCGCTCACGGTGCCGTCCCTGGCCGAGATGATCGGCCAGGCCCGCACCTTCGTCGCGGCCGAGGTTCCCTTCGGGGCGCTGGCGGAGGCGTTGCGAACGACCAAGCCGGCCGCCCCGGCGGGTGAGCTCGAGCTGATCCTGCGCGAGCTGTTCACCCTGGAAGAGCAGACCGCCCAGGCGGTCGACATGATCGAGCGCTCCGCTCGCGAGCTGCCTGAGCTGGCCGACCTGCTCAACGTGGGCCTGCGGCGGCCGGTCCTCGATGCGCTCACCGGGTACCTCGAGGGCCGGGCCAGGACGGGCGCGCTGCGGGCCACCCCGGATTCGGCCGCGACCGCGCTGTTCGTCCTGGAGACGCTGACCTGGTTCGCCCGCCACCGGCAGGCCGACCCGGCTGGCGTCGCCCTCGGCTCCGCCCTGGCCCAGGAGACCGCGGTCGACGCCCTCCTGCACGCCCTGGTGCCGCCGGTCCATCTGGGCCAGCGGCACCAGCTGGACTTCTCCGACCGACCCGAGCAGGGGGAGTGGCAGTGACCATCGCCATCGAGGTAAGCGGCCTGACCATGAGCTACGGCCGCCGCCAGGTGCTGGGCGGCGTCGACTTCGAGGTCCGCGTGGGGGAGGTGTTCTGCCTGCTCGGTCCCAACGGGGCGGGCAAGACCACCACCGTCGAGATCCTCGAGGGGTTCCGGTCGCGTACCGGCGGGACCGTCCGGGTGCTCGGGATGGATCCCGCGGCCCAGTCGGCCGCGCTGCGCGAGCGCATCGGCATCGTCTTGCAGGAGTGCGGCTTCCCGCGCCAGGCCCGGGTGGCGGAGCTGCTCGACTGCTGGCGCGGTTACTACGCCAACCCGCGCGACCTGGGCGAGCTGCTGGCGGTGGTGGAGCTCACCGAGGAGCGCAACATGCAGGTGCGGCGGCTGTCGGGCGGCCAGCGGCGCCGACTCGACCTGGCCTTGGCCCTGGCCGGCAACCCGGAGCTGATCTTCCTCGACGAGCCCACCACCGGCTTCGACCCCGAGTCGCGGCGCCGCTGCCTGGCCGCGGTCGAGAACCTGCGCGCGCTGGGCAAGACGATCGTGCTCACCACCCACTACCTGGACGAGGCGGAACGGCTGGCCGACCGGGTGGCGATCCTGGCCGGCGGGCGCATCCAGGTGGCCGGCTCGGTCCGGCAGGTCGCCCAGTACGCCGGGCTGCCCGCCACCATCACCTTCACCACCCCGCCGCCGCTGCGGGGCGGCTGCCCGCCGCTGCCGCCCGGCCTCGACGTCACGGTCCGCGGCGACCTCGTGGTCTGCACGGCCCCCCAGGCCGGGGCGGCCCTGCGCGAACTGCTGTCCTGGGCCGCCGCCCACCAGCTCGGTGACCTGGAGGACCTGTCGGTGCAGACCCCCACCCTGGAAGACGCCTACCTGGAGCTGGTCGCATGAGCCGCACCATCAGCCTGGCCCTGCGCCAGGCGCGGCTCGAGCAGCGCTCGTTCTGGCGCAGCGCCGAGTACGCGCTGTTCACCTTCGCCCTCCCGCTGGCCCTGCTGCTGCTCATCGGGTCCACCACGGCGGCCGGCGACCTGCCCGGGACGCAGGTGGAAGGTCAGATGATCTTCGTCCCGTCGATCATCGCGTTCGGGGTGATCGTCGCCGCCTACGTGAACCTCGGCACCAAGCTGGCCACGCTGCGGCACGACGGCGTACTGAAGCGAATCAGGACCACGCCCCTGCCAGCCGGCGCCTACCTGGCCGGGGTGCTCGGCAGCACCGCCGCCACCACCCTCGCGATCACCGCCTGCATCATGGGGATCGGGGCGGCCGCGTTCGGCGCGCTGCCGCGCGCGGACGGCCTGCCCGAGCTGGCTGGCGGCCTGCTGCTCGGGGTGCTGTGCTTCGGCGCCCTGGGCGTGGCCCTCGGCTCGGTGGCGAGCAGCGCCGAGTCAGCGACCCCGGTCGCCAGCGCCACCTACCTGCCGCTGGCCATCATGAGCGGCATCTTCGACCCCACGTTCCCGGTGCCGCACTGGCTGTCGGCCGCCGTCGGCCTGTTCCCCGTCCGCGCCCTGGCCCAGGTTCTGCAGCAGGGCTACACCCCGGTCGAGCACGCGCCGTTGACCGACTGGGTCGTGCTGCTGACCTGGACCGCGATCGGGGCAGCGGTCGCCGCCTGGCGCTTCCGCTGGCACTGAGGCCGTCCAGGCGGGAGCTGGCTAGCTGGCTCGCCGCGCTCAGGCCGTCCCGGCCGCCTCGGTGCCGGCCGGGGTGCTGGCTCCCGGCCCGGCCGGCGCCGGCGGCCGGGCGCCACCGCCGGTGTGGTGGAAGTCCTTAGCCCGGATAAGCAGCACCGAGCACACCGCGCCGACGAGGGCCACCCCGGCCGAGACGTAGAGCAGCTCGTTCAGCGCGCTGGCGAAGCTGGACCGCAGGGCGGCGCCGACCACGCCCCGGTCGGCGGCGGGCACCGACCCGATCACCGGCCCGACCGCGCCCTGGCGGACCGCCGCCGCGAGCTTGCCCGCCGACCCCGCCAGCGACGCCGGCAGGTTACTGGCCAGGTGCGACTGGATGGAGGTGGCGAAGATCGAGCCGAAGGCAGCGATGCCAGTGGCGATGCCGACCTGGCGGAAGGTCGAGTTGACCCCCGAGGCCATGCCCGACTTCTCCGGTGGGACGACGCCGATCGCGGTCGACGCCAGCGGCGGGTTCACCAGGCCGCCGCCCAGCCCGGCGACGATGAAGCCCGGGATCAGGTGGGTCCAGGCCGAGGTGCCGCTCAGCCCGGCCATCACGATGAGGCCGATGCCGACCAGCAGCAGGCCGGGGCCGATGAGCCAGCGGGTCGGCACCCTGGCGCTGCAGCCGGCCGGCCACGACCGACGTCACCAGCTGGGCGAGGCTGAGCACGGCGATCCGCAGCCCGGCCCCGAGGGCCGAGTAGCCCAGCACGTCCTGCAGGTAGATGACGAAGTAGAGCAGCATCGCGTACAGCGAGCCGTTCATCGTGAAGGCGGCGATCGCGCCGCCGCTGAAGGTGGGCACCCGCAGCAGCGACATGTCGAACATCGGGTGCGCGACCACGGCCTCGGTCACCCCGAAGGCGACCAGCAGCACCGCCGCCGCCGCCAAACAGGTGATGACGCCCGCGTCCGACCAGCTGGTCTCGCCCGCCCGGATCAGCCCGTAGACCAGGCTCACCAGGCCCGCCGTGAGCAGCGCGAAGCCGGCCCAGTCGGGGCGCGACGGGTGCGGCGAGCGGGACTCCTCCGTCTGCCAGATCGTCACCGCCAGCGCGAACACCCCGATCGGGATGTTGACCAGGAAGATGCCGCGCCAGTTCCAGTCGGTGGTGATGATGCCACCGAGGACCGGGCCGAGGGCGGTCGCGATGCCGACCACCGCGCCCCACACACCAAAGGCGACCCCGCGCTCACGGCCGCGGAAGCTGTTCCCGAGCAGGGCCAGCGAGGTCGCGAACATCATCGCGCCGCCGACGCCCTGAGCGCTGCGCGACAAGATCAGCATCAGCGGCGTGACCGCCACCCCGCACAGCAGCGAGCCGAGCGTGAACACCGTCAGGCCGGCGGTGAACAGCAGCTTGCGGCCGTAGCGGTCGGCCAGCGAGCCCGAGGTCAGCAGCAGCGCGGCCAGAGTGAGGGCGTACGCGTCGAGCGTCCACTGCACGTCGCTGAAGCTGGCGTGCAGGCCGGACTGGATCGAGGGCTGCGCCACGATGACGATGGTCACGTCCAGCAGCAGCATGAACATCCCGGCGCAGACCGCGACCAGCGTCCACCACTTCTTCTCCACTGGATTCTCCGTTCTCCTGAGCGATTCATCGCCTATCGTGCACGCGACTGGGCGGTTGCCCCGGATTGCGGCGCCATCGCGCCGGATTTCGACATCGCTAGGCTGTAATCCGTGAGAACCAGTCAGCTCGACGACGTTGACCGCGCAGCTTCTCCACGCCCTGATGCTGGCCCCGCGGGCCTCGTTCCGCCAGCTGGGGGCCGTGCTCGAGGTGTCCGACCAGACTGTAGCGCGCCGCTACCGGCGGCTGACGGAGACGGCCGGGCTGCGGGTGTTCGGGCTGATCAACGGGCAGCGGGCGGGCTGGGTGGACTGGATGGTACGGATCGCGGCCGCTCCCGGCAGCGCCCAGCGGATCGCCGACACGCTCGCCCAGCGTCCCGACACCCGCTGGGTGCGGCTGTACTCCGGCGGCACCGAGATCGTCTGCACGCTCCAGGCGCGCACCCCCGAGCAGCGCAACGCGCTGTTCCTGCAGGGCCTGCCGGGCAGCAGGCACGTCACCGCGATCACCGCGCAGATGATCCTGCACGTCTTCACCCCGGTCGCCTACCAGGGCTACAACGCCCTGTCGCCCGGCCAGCTGGCCGCGCTGCGGGAGATCGCCCCCGAGGTCACCGACGAGCCGCCGCAGGAGAGTGCCGCTCCCGGCACGGCCGAGGCCTGGATCCCGTCCGGGCCAGGCGTGCTGCGGCCGGAGGACGACCCGCTGATCACCCAGCTCGCGCAGGACGGCCGGGCGCCCGCCGCCGACCTGGCCGCGGCGACGCACTGGCACGAGTCGACCGTGCGGCGCCGGGTGGAGGAGCTGCGCCGGGCCGGCCTGCTCTACTTCGACGTCGACCTCGACGAGCAGGTACTCGGCGCCCGCGCCAGCGTGATGCTGTGGCTCACGATCGACCCGTCGGCCCTGGACGCGGCCGGCCGGGCGGTCGCCGGCCACCCGGAGGTGCCGTTCGCCGCCGCCACCACCGGGCCGACCAACCTGGCGGCCAGCGCCATCTTCCGCGACACGCGCCAGCTCTACGCCTACCTGTCGACCCGGCTGGCCGACCTGCCCGGCCTCCAGTCGGTCGAGTCCGCCCCGATCATCGGCACCGTTAAGCGGGCCGGCCGCCTGCCGGGGCTGCACACCTAGCCGTCTGCCCGGCTGAGGTGTACTGAGGTCAGGCCGCCGAGCCGAAGCGCTGCTCGGCGAGGATGCGGCGGACCTGCCGGGTCGCGGGGTCGTCTTCGGTCTCGTCGCAGCGGGCGACGGCGGCCTCGATGTCGCTGCGGTCGCTGGCGGTGGTGTAGAAGGAGAGCTCGCGCCACAGGGCCCGCCGCCTGGCGTGCGCCTCGCGGAGCTCGGTCAGCCGAGTCAGGACTGAGGACGTCATGGTGTTCTTCTTCCTTTGCTGCCGTGCAGGGGTGCTCACGGCTACGGGTTCTTGCCGACACGTCCAGTGAACCCGGCCTTCATCCATGCGTCCAATGATGAAATGACAAGGAATCAATGCCGTAGAGTCATGGATTATGGATACCGACGTGCTCCGCTGGTTCACTCAGGTCGCCGCGGGGGCCACGGTGACCGAGGTGAGCGAGACCGAGAAGGTTACCCAGTCCGGGGTGTCGCGTGCCCTCGCCCGGCTCGAGGCGCAGGTGGGCGTGCCGCTGCTGGAGCGGTCGGGCCGCACGCTGCGGCTGACCCGGACCGGGGAGGTGTTCAAGCCGCACGCGGACCGGATGCTGGCCGAGCTGCGGGCGGGGCTCGACGCGGTGGCGCAGTCGGTCTCGCCCGAGACAGGCACGGTCGCGGTCGCGTTCCAGCAGTCGCTGGGCTCGTGGCTGGTGCCGGACCTGCTCGGCAGCTTCCGGGCGGCGCACCCCGGGGTCGGCTTCCGGCTCACCCACGTCCGCGACGAGCTGCACGGCCTGCCGCTCGACGGCGGCGCGGCCGACCTGGAGATCGGCACCCGGCGCTTCCGCACCGGGACGGACGCGGTCCGGCCGGGCGACCTGGCCGTACGGACCCAGCGGATCGCGGTCGAGCCGCTGCGCCTGGCGCTGCCGGCCGGCCACCCGCTCGCCCGGCGGCTGGATGACGACCCGGGCGGCGGCATCGCGCTGGCGGACGTCGCAACCGAGCCGTTCATCGCCCTGCGCACGACCTCGGCGCTGCGCAAGCTGGGCGACGACCTGTGCGCGGCGGCCGGGTTCCGCCCCCGGGTGGTGTTCGAGGGCGACGACCTGTCCAACGTGCGCGGCCTGGTCGCGGCCGGCCTCGGCGTCGCCATCATGCCCGCGACACGGGCCGACACCGCGGTGTCCGGGCCGGGGCCGGTGCGCTACCCGCCGATCCGCGATGGCGGGGCCGAGCGCGCCATCTACCTGACCTGGCCGGCCGACAAGGTGCTGCTGCCCGCACCCGAGCTGTTCCGCCAGCATGTCATCGACACGGTCGGCTCCGGCCGCATCCGTCCCGTCAGCGGGCTCTAAGCTGGGCGAATGGCCCGGTTTGAGGCGTGCCTGCTCGACGCCTACCAGACGATCCTGCACACCGACTTCACCCCCTACGCGGGCGTGCTGCCCGCACTCGCGGGCGTGCCCGCGGAGCAGTTTTACGCTGCTTACGCGCGGGTCGCGCCGCTGGTCACGACCGGGGAGAACACCCGGGAGCAGGCGTTCGCGGAGACCCTGACGATGTGCGGGCTGGTGCCGCGCCCGGAGCTGACCCGGGAGCTGGCGGTTAAGGCCCGCGAACTGCTGCTGTCGGCCGGGCAGCTCTACGACGACGTGCTGCCGTTCCTGCGCTCTGCCCGGGCGCACGGGGTCAAGGTGGCGATCGTCAGCAACTGCGACGAGAACACCCGCGATCTGCTGACCCAGCTCGGGGTCACCCCGCTGGTCGACGCGCTCGCGCTGTCGTGCGAGATCGGGGCGGCCAAGCCCGCCCCGAAGATCTACCGGATGGCGCTGCGGCGGCTGCGGGTCCGGCCTGAGGCGGCCCTGTTCGTAGACGACAGCGCCCAGTTCTGCGCCGGCGCCGGGGCCCTCGGCGTGCCGGCCGTGCGGATTGCCCGCGGCGAGGTCCCCGAGCCGGTCCCCGGGCTGACCACCGTGCACGGCCTGAGTGAGGTCGCGCCGCTGCTGTGGGAGGGCAGCGACGGGCCCGCCGTCGCTAGGCTCGGGCCATGACGAACTCCACGCAATCGCCCGCCGCCTGCCGGACGGCCCTGGTGACCGGGGCCACCAGCGGGCTCGGGCTGGCCATGGCAGCCGCGCTGGCCCGGGCCGGCCTGCGGGTCGCGGTGGCCGGCCGCCAGCCGGACCGGGCCGCCGCGGCCGCTGAGGGCCTGCCCGGCGCGTTCGGCGTCGGCCTCGACGCGCGCGACGAGCACTCGGTCGCCCGCGCGGTGGCGCTCGCGTGGGACCGCCTCGACGGGATCGACCTGCTGGTCAACAACGCCGGCATCGGCATGCGCACCGTCAACCCGCGCTTCCTGACCGAGCCGGCCGGCTTCTGGACGGTGTCCCCGGGCGGTTTCCGCGACGTCATCGACACCAACCTGACCGGCTACTTCCTCCTCGCCCGGGAGGTCACCCCGCTCATGCTGGCGGCCGGTCGCGGCCGGATCGTCAACATCTCGGTCAACCACGCGACGATGACCCGGGCCGGCTTCGTTCCCTACGGGCCCTCCCGCGCGGGCAGCGAGGCCCTCTCCCGGGTGATGGCGGCCGACTTGCGCGGCACCCCGGTCACCGTCAACAACCTGCTCCCGGGCGGCGCCACCCGCACCGGCATGGTCCCGGACGGGGCCGCCCCCCGCCCCGGCTTGCTCGAGCCGGACATCATGGCCGCGCCCATCGTCTGGCTGGCCTCGGCCGAGGCGGCCACCGTGCACGACGAGCGCCTGGTGGCGACCGAATTCGCCGAGTGGCTCCGCACCCGCCAGGCCAGCTGACCCCTGTCGCTGGCCCTGCCCCCGTCGCTGGCCCGCCACGGTGGGTTAGCGGAAGACGGGGCGCGGGCGGCTGTCGCCGGCCGGGGTCAGCGGAAGACTGGCTCGCGGGTGAAGACTTCCCCGACCGCGGGGGAGAAGTGCTCCAGCGGCAGCCAGTCGTAGGCCGGGTCGAAGCAGTTCTCGTCGTAACGCTCGCAGAACTCCACCGTGGCGTCATACCAGCGGTGGCCCGCGTAACGGTCGCGGGCGCGGGCGTCGCCCCCCATATTGGGGGCGTAGTAGTACATCTGGAACAACGGGTGGTGCGAGACGACCCAGCACAGTTCCTCGGAGACGAACGGCCGCAGCACGGACGCCGCGTAGCTGCCGTGCGAGAACGGCGCCAGGCTGTCGCCGATGTCGTGGATCAGGGCGGCGACCACGTAGTCGGCCGGCCGCCCGTCGCGTTCCGCCCGGGTGGCGGACTGCAGGCTGTGCTCCAGCCGGGTGACGGCGTAGCCCGCCGTGCCGCCGTCGTCCAGCGCCCGGACCGCGTCCAGGATTCGCCCGGGCAGGCCGCGGGCCCCTGCCGCTTCGGCCGCCTCGATGACGGCGTACTCCTCGGCGGTGCCGTCTTGCATCCGGGTAAACCGTGCCCTGGTCAGCTCGCTCACGCGTGATCCTTCCGCCCGCCGTTGCCGTTGCCTACGCTAACCGGGCCGGCGCGGCCCGGCCAGGGGCGGCGCCCAGACAGCCGGGCTGGCCGTCGGCCCGCGCCCCGTCACCACCCCGGGAAGGCGGCTCCTGCCCGCCGGCGCGCCTACCCGCCGGCGCGGTTGACCGCGAACAGGTCGATCCCGCGCCCGGCCGCGTAGCCGGCCAGCAGCCGGCTGACCAGCCGGGTGAGCGCGGCCTGGTCGCGCGCGGGCAGGTGGCCGAGCATGGCGCTGACGTCGGCCGCGAACAGGGCGGCGGTGCCAGACACCACCCCCTGCCCCTCGGCCGTGAGCCGGACGAGGACCGAGCGCCGGTCGGCGGCCGACCGCACCCGGGCCACCAGGCCGCGCCGCTCGGCCCGGTCGACCAGGCCGGTCACGCTCGACTTGTCCAGCTCGAGCAGCCGGGCGAGCTCGTTCATGGTCGGCTCGCGGTCGCGCAGCACGCCCAGCAGCCGGGTCGCCGCCAGCGACAGGTCATGCTCCGCCGCCCGGCGTTCGAGCAGCCCGCTGATCACGAACGAGAGCTGGGCGAGCCCGTCAACCGCACTGAGCTCCCCGGCGGCGGGCGCGGTCCCGGTGGCGGGGTGGGTCCCGGTGGCTGGGTCGGGGGCGGTGGCTGGGCCGGTCCCGCTGGCTGGGCCGGGGGCGCTGGCCGGGCGCGGCGGGGACCTCATAGTCGCCAGTCTACCTTGATTTAGTACGCGACACCAACTAAATTAGTAGGTGGCACAAACTAAATGAGTGCACCGGGAGATCCCGGAAGCGGAGGGAAGCCGCCATGACCATGATGAATGCCGCCGTCGTGACCTCGTTCGACGAGCCGCCGCACTACCAGCCGTTCCCGGTCCCGGAGCCGTCGGGAGAGGAGGTGCTGGCCGACGTGCTGGCGGTCGGCCTGCACCCGCGGGTCCGCAGCGGCGCGGCCGGGCGGCACTACACCAGCAGCGGCACCCTGCCGATGATCCCCGGGGTGGACGGCGTGGCCCGGCTGCCCGGCGGCCGGGTGGTCTACTTCGCGGCCGGCGACGACGTGCCCGGCACGATGGCCGACCGGGCCCTGGTCGACCCGCGGCGGACGGTTGAGCTGCCAGCCGGCACCGACGGCGCCCGGGTGGCGGCGGCGATGAACCCGGCCATGTCGTCCTGGGTGGCGCTGCGCCGCCGCGTCCCTCTCCAGCCGGGGCAGAGCGTCCTCGTGCTCGGGGCCACCGGCAACGCCGGGAGGATGGCGGTGCAGGTGGCGAAGCGGCTCGGGGCCGGCCGGGTGGTCGGCGCAGGCCGTGACCCCGGCCGCCTGCAGGCCCTGCTCCGGGCCGGGGCGGACGAGGTGGTCCAGCTGTCCGGCGACCCCGGGGACCCCCAGGCGACAGCGGCGACAGGGGCGGCCCTGGCCGCGGCGGCGGCCGAGGTCGACGTGGTCGTCGACTACCTGTGGGGGGTGCCCGCCGCCCACGCGATCATGGCCCTGCTGACCGCGCGGTCCGACCGCAGCCGGGCGCTCGACTGGATCCAGATCGGCTCGGTGGCCGGCCCGTCGGTCGAGCTGCCGTCGGTGGCGCTGCGCTCGGCCAACTTCCGGCTCCAGGGCAGCGGGCAGGGCTCGGTCTCGCCCCACGGCTACCTGGCCGAGCTGCCGTCGCTGATCGCCGAGATCAGCGCGGGCACCATCGCCGTCCAGGCCCGCCCCGTGCCGCTGGCGGACGTCGAGCAGGCCTGGTCGATGCGGGAGAACGCGGGCGAGCGGACCGTCCTGGTTCCCTAGCTGAGGCTCAGTCGCAGAGGGCAGGGAGCGGGACCCGGCGGGCGCCGGGCCGCAGGCCGGACACGGCGACCAGCGCGCCGGCCGCGGCGACGCCGGTGATGAGGAACAGCGCGGGCCGGTAGGCGGTGGCGGCCACGCTCAGGGCGGCGAAGCCGAGGCCGAAGGCGAGCCCGACGAGCAGCATGGTCGGCAGCATCACGCCCGGGTAGTCCGGGGTGACGCCGGCCCGCAGGAACACTACGTACGCGGCCGCCAGGCAGGCGAACGCCACCGCCGCCAGCCGGGCGGTGCCAAAGCGGTCGACCAGCCGGTTCGAGCCGACCGAGAGCACCGCCACCATGACGCCGCCCGGCAGGAACGCCAGCGCGGTGCCGATCGGGGTCCAGCCGGGCGGGGGATCTACGTCGTGCTGACGGCCGAAGGCCAGCGGCGTCAGGCCGAGGCCGCGGTGACGCACCGCGACGTGCTCGCCCGCATGCTTCCGGTGCGCTAGGGCGGCCGGTCAGCGGGGCCGGCCGACGGGAACAAGTCCAGATAGCCCGGCCACGCGCCGCCCGCGGTCCGGACCGACCCGGCCGCCAGCACCCCGCGCGTTACCGCCCGGGCGAAGCAGTCGGCCGCCTCCGTCAGCAGCGCGTGGAACTCGGCCGGCGATGCAGGGGGGCCCTCCCCGGTCGCCAGCGCGAAGATCGTGTCACCGTCGAACATCGAGTGGGCGGGCCGGACCGCCCGGGCCAGCCCGTCATGGGCAACCGCGGCCAGCTTGGCGCACTGCGCTTTGGTCAGGCTGGCGTCGCACGCGACCACGCCGATGGTGGTATTCAGCGGTGGCGGCACGCCAGGGCCAGCGGGAGCGCCGCTCCGGGCGCGCGGCGCCAGCCGCCCGCCCGCCGCGGCCAGCTCGCCCGGCGCGGGCGGGCGGAGCCAGCCGAATTCACCCGGCAGGCCGCTGGACGCACCGTAGAGCAGGCCGGTCCGGTGGTCGGCGACCGAGCCGACCGCGTTGACGGCGGCCAGGGCGGCCACCGTGACGGCCCGGGCCGGCTGGTCCGGCCTCGGCTGCGCGACGACCGCGCTGGCGCTGCCGAGGCCGCCCTTGAGCTGGCCCGCAACCGCACCGGTGCCGGCCCCGACATTCCCGCAGGCGACGGGGGCGCCCCCGGCTGGCCCGAGGGCCGCGTCAAAGGCCGCCTCGCCCGCCCGCTCACCCGGGTAGTGGCCGAACACGCCGCCCCGGCCCAGGTCGAACAGGATCGCGGCCGGGACGATCGGCACCACGTGCGCGGGCTCGGTCCCCATCGGCAGGCCCCGGCCCGCGGCCGCCAGCCGGGTCAGCGCGCCGTGGGCGGCGGCCAGGCCGTAGGCGCTGCCGCCGGCCAGCACCACCGCGTGCACCCGCTCCACCATGTTGCGCGGGTCGAGCAGGTCGGTCTCCCGGGTTCCGGGGCCGCCCCCGCGCACGTCGACCCCGCCGACCGCGCCGCCCGGCGGGGCCAGCACCACGGTGACCCCGGTCAGCCACCCCTCACCGTCCAGTGTCACCTGCCCCACCCGCAGGCCGGCCACGTCCGTCAGCGAGTTGCCGGGCCCCGGCGCCGTGCCGCCCTGGTCAGACTGCGCCGTGCTGTCCTTGTCGGCGCCGTCTGGTCCCGCGGGCTCGGCTACGGCCACAGCCGCCGCCTGTCCCAGCCCTCGCCGTTGCGCCGGTAACGCAGGCGTAGGTGCTGGCCGGAGGGAACAGCCTGCCAGAACTCGGCCTCGTCTGCCGTCAGCGCGTACAGCGTCCAGCTCGGCAGCACCAGCCCGGGGTCGGCCTCGACCGTGGCCCGGCCCTGGCGCACGGCAGCGTCCAGCTCGGCCGGGTCGTTCAGCGGCTCCGACTGGTGCCCGGCCAGCGCCGCCGCCCGCGCGCCGGGATGGCGGGCCAGGAAATCGCCCGCGCTGGCGGCTGCGTCCCGGGCGGTCGCCGGGCCACGGAGCCGGATCTGCCGTCCCAGCTGCGGCCAGTAGAAGGTGCCGGCCGCTTGCGGGTTGGCCGCCAGGTCCCGTCCCTTGCCGCTGTCAGCGTCCGAGGCGAACGACCAGCGGCCCCCGGCGTCGACGTCCCGGCAGATCAGCATGCGGGCGCTGACCCGCCCGGTCGCGTCGGCGGTGGACAGCGTCATCACCTGGGGGCCGAGCAGCCGGGCGGCGGCCGCGTCCGCCAGCCACCCCAGGAACAGCGTCACCGGGTCGGGCGGCGCACCGGCGACGTCAAACGCGGGCAGCTCGGCCGGGAAGACCGGCAGGTCCTGGAGTATCTCGCGCATCGTCTCGGCCACCGGCCCGCCTCCTGTCGTCGAGTCCAGGCTAGTCCCGGGGGAGGGGCCCGGCCACGACCGCTGGCAGCAAGCCCGGCCTCGGCGTATCGGACGTGGTTTCCGCCCGTATAGGGGCGGAAACCACGTCCGATAACCCTTCGGGCCTGCTAGTGATCAGTTGACGGCCGTGACCAGGGTGGCAGGATGGCGCGCATGTCGCTGCCCACCCCCACCCTGCCCACCCCAACCTTGCGGACCGCGCGCCTGCGACTCCGCCCGTTCGCCGCCGCGGACGCGGACGCCCTGTTCGCGCTGCACAGCCGCCCCCACGTGCTGCGCTACTGGGATTCTCCGCCCTGGGGCGAGCGTGCGCGGGCCGAGCGCTTCATCGCGACGTGCTGGCGCATCGCCGAGGAGGGCAGCGGGGCGCGGCTGGCCATCGACCTTGTCTCCAGCGACGCGTTCATCGGATGGTGTCATCTGACCCGGTGGAACCCTGACTACCGTAGCGCGTCGCTGGGCTACTGCCTGGACGATTCGGCGTGGGGGCACGGCTACGCGACGGAGGCGGGGCGCGCGCTGCTGCAGTGGGCCTTTGACACGCTGGACCTGAACCGGGTCCAGGCCGAGACCGATACGCGCAACGCGGCCTCTGCCCGCGTCCTGGAGAAGCTCGGATTCGTGCGCGAAGGGACGTTGCGGGAAGACTGCATCGTGAATGGCGAGGTGTCCGACTCCTGGGTCTACGGCCTGCTCCGGCGCGAGTGGCGGGCAGCGGGCACCGCCTGACCGTCACTCAAGCACCGGTCACCGCGATTGGGTGAATTTAGGTCCCAGATATGGGTCCTAAATTCACCCGATAACAAAGGGCGTTGGCCTGGGCCTGAGCCTCGCCAGCGGGCAGGCGGCTCAGCCGGACAGCCACGCGTCGAGCTCCTCGCGGGCCGGCGCGGTGGCGGGGCCGGGCCGGGTGACCGCGAAGGCGGCGGCCGCGTTCGCCCGGGCGGCGGCTTGCAGGGGGTCGCGGCCACTGGCCAGGGCGGCCAGGAACACACCCGCGTGGGCGTCACCCGCCCCGGTGCTGTCGACCGCCTTGACCACCGGGGACGGCAGGTGGACCGGATCAGGCTCCGGCCTCAGCGCGAGGTAGCAGCCGGCCGCGCCCGCCCGCACGAGCACGCCAGCCCGCGGCCCACGGCCGAGCAGCCGCCGGGCCGCGTCAGCCGGGTCGGCCGCGGGGCCGCCCCCGGCCAGGAGGCCCGCCTCCCGCAGGTTGCAGCTCAGCCAGTCGCAGCGGTCAAGGACCGGGCCGAGCACCGCGGCCGGGATCTCACCCGCCAGCGGACCCGGGTCGAGGAACAGCGTCACCCCGGCCGGCAGGGCCGCCGCCCAGCGACCGAGGACGGCCCCGGTCTCCGGCGCGGCCAGCCCGTAGCCGGAGACGTAGACCGCATCGCCGGCCCCGGCCGGCACGCCGCTCCAGCCGTCCGGGCCGCGCACCGCCTCCGCCCCCAGGTGGGTGACGAACGTACGCTCGGCGTCCGGCTCCACCAGCGCCACGTCGAAGCCGGTGTCCCGGTCCGGGTCGGCCGGGCGGAGCAGGCCGATGCCCTCGGCCGCCAGGGCCGCCCGGACCAGGTCGCCCCACGGCCCCGTGCCGTGCCCGCCCGCGTACAGCACCGGCAGCCCCTGGCGGGCGGCGGCCGCCATCACGTTGAACCCGCCCCCGGCGGTGACCCACGATGAGGTGGCGAGCTGGTCCCCGCCCCGCGGCGGCAGCCCGGGGACGCTCAGCACCACGTCGACGATGGCCTCGCCCGCGAACACCAGCCGCCGCAGGCCGGGCGGGCGGCGCCCGCTGTCGTTCGGGATGTTCATGTGCGCCGCGCCAGCAGCGCGTCGGCCAGCTCAGCCAGCCCGAGGCCGTGCGCGTCGATGACCGCGACGGCCGCCGCCGGGAAGGCGGACAGGCCGTGCACGGCGCCGGCCACCGCGCCCGCCATCGCCGCGATCGTGTCGCAGTCACCGCCCAGCGACGCCGCCAGCAGGCAAGCCCGCCAGGGGTCATCCGGCACCGCCGCGAGCACGGCGAACGCGGCCGGCACCGACTCCTGGGTCGCCAGGCTGGTGCCGACCAGCTAGTAGATGACCGCGGCGGCGGCCTCCGCCGTCAGGGGCGCCGTCAGCCCGGCCGCCCAGCCGATGCGGGCCGCGACGTCGGCGCCCGCGACCCAGTGCCCGCGCTGGCCGCCGAGCCGGGCGGCGGCCACCGCCACCTCAGTCACCGCGGCCACGTCACGCTGGCCGGACACTCCCGCGCTGACCGCGGCCGCGACGGCGGCCGCGCCGGCGAGCGCGACCGACGTGTTGTGGGTGACCAGGCTGGCCTGCTGCACCGCGTCGACCAGCGCGGCCAGGTCGTGCGGGCCGTGACCGCAGGCCCACCGGGGCGATCCGCATGGCCGCCCCGTTGGTGTCGCCGGACGCGCCCGCCTCCTCCGGCGGGGTGCCCGCCAGCACCGCGCCGATCGCGCGGCGGGTGGACGGCCCGAGCAGGTCGAGGGAGCCGCGGGCCTTCATGTCGGCTTCCCAGGCGACCAGCGCGTCCGCCAGCTCCCGCGGGTCGACCGGGCCCCGCGCGAGCAGGCGGCCGAGCAGCACCGCCTGCTCGGTGTCGTCGGTGACCGCGCCGGCCGGCATCCCGGCCGCGACTGGGTGACCCGGCGGGGCGGGCTCGAAGCCGGTCAGCAGCGGCCCCCAGCGCGCGGTGATCTGCGGCCGGGACAGCAGCTGGGTCGGCATGCCGAGCGCGTCGCCGATCGCCAGCCCGTAGAGTGCGCCCCGGGCGCGGTCCGTTTCCCTGGCGGTTTCCCCGTCGGCCTGGTCGTCGTGCCGGTCAGACATCGGAAGACATCTCCCTAGTGCGCGGTTGACCCGTTTGCCGGTACATTGCCGGTCACTGTACCGGCGCCGCGAAAGGAGCCGCGGGTGAGCAGCACCGCGCGAACAGGTTCAGCGCAGCAGCGTCCGCTCGGCCTGGAGACCAACGGGATCAACGTCATCGGCGAGGACGAGCGCAAGGGCTCGCCCGCGACCCTGTTCTGGCCCTGGTTCGCGGCCAACATCTCCGTCCTCGGGCTCAGCTACGGCGCCTACGTGCTCGCCTTCGGGATCTCGTTCTGGCAGGCCTGCGTCGCCGGGGTGATCGGCATCGTGGTGAGCTTCCTGCTCGTCGGCTTTATCGCGGTGGCCGGCAAGCGCGGGTCGGCCCCGACGCTGGTGCTGTCGCGCGCGGCGTTCGGCACCCGCGGCAACAAGCTGCCCGCGCTGGTGTCCTGGATCCTGAACGTGGGCTGGGAGATCGTGCTCACCGTGCTGGCCACGCTGGCCACCGCGACGGTGTTCAGCCGCCTGGGCTGGAGCTCGGGCGACGTCACCAAGGTGATCGCCTTCCTCGTCATCACCGTGCTGATCGTCGGCAGCGCCGCCCTCGGCTTCGACACGATCATGCGGCTGCAGGCCGTCATCACCGTGGTGACCGGGATCTTGACCGTCGTCTACTTCATCCTCGTCGCCGACAAGATCCACTGGTCCACCGTCTCCGCCCTGCCCTCCGGCTCGGCCCAGGCCTTCCTCGGCGCGACCGTGCTGGTGATCACCGGCTTCGGGCTCGGCTGGGTCAACACCGGCGCCGACTACTCGCGCTACCTGCCCCGCCGCACCTCGGGCGGCGGGGTGGTGTGGTGGACCACGTTCGGCGCGTCGGTCGCGCCCGTCTTCCTGCTCGGCTTCGGGCTGCTGCTGGCCGGGTCGTCGAAGTCGCTGTCGACCGCGATCAACAGCGACCCGATCGGGGCCCTGGCGACCATCTTGCCGACCTGGTACCTGGTGCCGTTCGTCATCGTCGCGGTGCTCGGCCTGGTCGGCGGGGCGGTGCTGGACATCTACTCCTCGGGGCTGACCCTGCTGGCGGCCGGGCTGCGGGTGCCGCGCTGGTCGGCGGCGCTGTTCGACGGCGTGCTGATGATCGTCGGGACGATCTACGTGGTGTTCTTCTCCAGCAACTTCATCGGCCCGTTCGAGGGCTTCCTCATCACGCTGGGCGTGCCGATCGCGGCCTGGTGCGGGGTCATGCTGGCCGACATCGCGCTGCGCCGGCGCCCGTACGCGGAGGCCGACCTGTTCTCCTCGGGCGGTCGCTACGGGTCGGTGCGCTGGGTGCCGGTGGCGCTGATGGTGGTCGGCACCGTGGTCGGTTTCGGGCTCGTGGTCAACACCTACGCGAGCTGGCTGTCCTGGCAGGGATTCCTGCTGGGGCCGTTCGGCCTCGGCGGCAAGGCCGGCGCCTGGGAGTACGCCAACCTCGGGGTGATCGTCGCGCTGGTCGTCGCGTTCGCCGGCTGGCTGGTCCTCGGCCGGGCGGCCATCCGGCGGCAGGAGGCCACCTCACCCGCGGCCGGCGAGCCCGCCGGGGCCAGCGCCTAAGCGGCGGCGGCGAGCTCGCGCAACTGGGCCGCGACTACCTCCAGCGGTTCGAGCGAGTGCTCGGCCCGGCACAGCACCACCGCCCCCTCGCAGCCGGCGATGACCGCCAGCGCCAGCGCCCGCGCCCGGGCCGGCTCCACCCCGGCCGCCTCGAAGGCCTGCCCGAGCCGCTCGCGCCAGGAGCGGAAGATCGCGGCCGCCCGGTCCACCAGGGCGGGAACGTCGGCGCTGACGGTGACCGCCAGTACCGCACAGCCGGCCCGGAAGTCCGACCGGACCAGCACCGCCCGCCACAGCCCGGCGAACGCGTCGACCACCTCGGGCGCGGGCAGGCCGGCCAGCGCGCCGGTCAGCGCCAGCGCCCGGTCCCCGGCGAGGTCGATCGCGGCCCCGATGAGCTGGTCCTTGCCCTCGGGGAAGTGATGGTAGATCGACCCCCGGGGTGCGCCCGAGTCCGCCAGTACCGATGAGAACGTGGTCGCCTGGAAGCCGTGCACCGCCAGCAATTTCACCGCGCTGGCGATCATCGCGTCGGCCGCGCCGCCCGGTACCCCCATCGCCTGCTGCTCCCTCCGTTTACCTGGTAGCGGTTGCTGACGGTATCCCACTTCCCGCTATGATGTCCGTCATAGCAATTATGATACTCGTCATAATGCCAGCTCACGGAAGGGATCACCCGTCATGCCGATGATCGATGTGTACGCCGCGGCCGGCACCTTCGCCGACACCCACGACCTGGCCACCACCCTGGCCGCCACCTTGATGAAGATCGAGCAGGTACCGGACATCACGCTGTTCCGGGCCAACACCGCTGCCTTCGTGCACGAACTGCCCGCCGGCGCCTTCGCCAAAGTCGACGGCGCCAGTACCAACGTCCGGGTCCAGGTGCTGACGAACGCGGGCGCGCTCGACCGGGACAAGCAGCTCGCGGTGGTGGAGCAGTTCACCGCGATCATCGCCGCGGCCGCGGGCGACGAGTCCCTGTCCGCCCGCACCTGGGTGCTGCTGACCGAGGCGGTGCCGGGCGGCTGGGGCCTGGCCGGGCACGCCAACACCAACGAGGAGCTGGTCGCGGCCGCCCGGGCAGAAATCGCCCGGCTGCGCGGCTAACCCCGGCGTCCGCTTCGCCGAGACGTTCGGCAACCGCTGCACCGCGTTCGACCTGACGCCGGACGGCGAGCTGGTCAACCGCCGGGTCTGGGCCGAGTTCGCGCCGCCGCCCCCGACTTCGGCCCGCAGCAGCGGACCGCCGCCCGCGCTCGCACTGATGAATGGTTGGGTCATAAGCGTATTTATCGTGAGTTCGGCAAGTTATCGCTGGGAAAGCAGAACAAAACCCGCCATACCATTAGCTTGGTAGGGCGGGTTTCTTCGTTTCTAGTAAGGGAACACGAAACCTATGCGGCGAACCATCCTCGCGGTAGCGACCATTCTCGCACTGCTCCTGGTCGGTGGTACCGCACAAGCAACCACCACAGCTGACAACGTTGACGATTCACTGGGGGGCAGCAACTACTGTTCCCTTACCTACCCGGAAGAGTACATGTTGCAGCACACCGCGGCAGTCACCTACCGCGCTGAAACCACGAAGTTTGCGGCAACGGATACACATAACGGGACATGGGAGGATGCGTACTGGACGACCGGCTACGGTCACTCGCTAGCGTCAAGCATGTGTGACGATCGCTGGACACCACGCGGGTATGGTCGTTCCCTGCCTAGTGGAACCCGGATCGGCACCACCTACTATGCGAGCCTGTCCACCACGCACACGAAGAGTTTCCGCGGGGATTTGGGCTGGGATATCTGGCTGGAACCACCCGGTACAGGCACGAGCAACGCTGCGATGGCTGAAGGCGGCCAAGCGCACACAGAGATAGTCATCATCATCGGCGCACCCGGACAGCATGTTGCGTGCAAGGTCCGTGTGGCCGGATACTGCTGGAAAGTCAGCGACCAGCATCTGCCTAGTGATTACGATGGCCATCCTGGTGGCTGGCATCGCATCTACTATCAGATGAGCGGACACGGCACCGGCCGTGTTCATGATCTGCGGTTGAGCGGCATCATCGGCGACGCTGTAACCCATCATCACGTGGCGAGCTCGGACAGGTGGTACGCGATAGATGGTGGCGCAGAAGTCATTGATGGCTCGTTCACCGTGCAGGGTTACTACCTGGGCACCTGAAGGACTGGCCACACCTGAGATCCCGGGCGCCGGGCGCTACTTCGGCGGCAGCGACCGGGCGTAACCTACGCCGAGCTCCACCCACGGCGAGAGGTCGTCGTCGGTGGCCAGGTGCTCGGGGGTGACCCGGAGCCAGCCCGGCATCTCACGGCCGCGCATCACCGCCACCGTCGCCGCCGTCCGTCCGGCCAGCTCGTCGCCCTGAGCGGCAGCGGTGTGGACGAGGACGCCACCCTGCCCGCTGGCGCTGATCGCCATGTGCCCGCGGATCAGGAAGGCGAGGCCGCCGAACATCTTCTTTTCCGTCAGTTCCGGATCGGGCCCGATCAGGTCCCTGATCCGGCCAGCGAGCACCTGGTCGTAGGCCATGCGCCGATGCTACCGAACCTGGGCGGTCCTCAGGCGATGTCGATCAGCACCTTGCCGACCGCGCCGCCCTCGACCGCGTCGTGCGCCGCCGCCGTGTCCGCCAGCGCGTAGTGGTGCAGCGGCAGCCCCGCCTGCTCGCCCGCGCGCAGCGCCCCGCGGCCGATCGCGGCGCTCGACGTCGTCCGCCGCCGCCGTCAGCAGCTCCTGGCCGAGGGTGTAGAGCAGGAGGAACTGGTAGCGCAGGTTCAGCCCGAACGTGCGGCGGATGTCGATGTCGAACGTGTCGCCGCCGTTGTTGGCGTAGATGGCGATGGTCGCCCCGCCAGCCGCCACCATGAGGTCGAGGACATTGTTCTGGGCCGGGCGATACCTCCGCGATCAGGTCGACGCCGTCCGGCGCGGCCCGCCGGATCGCGGCGGAGGCGTCCCCCGCGCGGTAGTTGACGACGTGGTGGGCGCCCGCCGCGGTCGCCAGCGCGGCCTTGTCGTCGCTGCTGACCGTGGTGATGACGGTCGCCCCGGACCACACCGCGAGCTGGATGGCGGCGTTGCCGACGGCACCCGCGCCGCCCTGCACCAGCACCCGCTGCCCGGTCATGGTGCCCGGTCCGAGCCGGGTGTTGCCGGTGCCGGAGGTCAGCGCCCGGTGCGCGGTGATCGCCGGCACGCCGAGGCAGGCGCCGAGGTCAAACCCGGCGTCGCCGGGCAGCGAGTCCGGCAGCGGCACCGCCCGGCGCCAGTCGAGCACGCAGTACTCGGCCGCGGTGCCGTGCGGTGAGCCGTGCTGCCCGAGGTAGACCCACACGCGGGTGCCAGGCGGCGGCGCCTGGCCCGCGGGCACGTCCGGGCCGTGCGCGTCGATCACCCCGGCCCCGTCCTGGCCCGGGGTGATCTCAGGGAACCCGGCCAGCGAGGAGGCACCCGCCCGGGCCTTCCAGTCGGTCGGGTTCACCCCGGCCCGCACCATCCGCACCCGGACCTGGCCCGGCCCGGGCTCGGGGACTGGCCGCTCCGCGTGCCGCATCTCGCTGGAGGGACCCTTGTCGGTATAGATGATCGCGCGCATGCCTCCGATGCTAAGACCGCGCCGCGGCCCGGCGCGACCGGGCGGCGGGACGGTCCGTAAGCTGTCGGCAGGCACTGACAGGGCGCGGAAACGAGGTCAACGGTGACGGGTCAGCTCCTGAACTGGTCCGGCACGTACCGGTTCACCGCCCGGGAGCTGGTCGCCGCGC
Source organism: uncultured Actinomycetota bacterium (assembly GCA_963795335.1). Classification (GTDB taxonomy): domain Bacteria; phylum Actinomycetota; class Actinomycetes; order Streptosporangiales; family Streptosporangiaceae; genus Trebonia. The sequence continues at coordinate 142,461 of CAWCHI010000012.1, read as the reverse complement.
GGACCGTCGAGGAGGTGCGGCGGGTGGTCGCAGCCGGCGGACGCGTCCGGGCGATCGGCACCCGGCACTCATTCAACGACCTGGCCGACAACGGGGCCACCCTGGTCTCGGTCACCGGCATCGCTCCCGACCCGGTCCTCGACCCGGTCGCGGGCACGGTGACGGCGGGCGCCGGAATGTCCTACGGGGCGCTGGCGACCTGGCTCCAGGGACGGGGCTGGGCGCTCGGCAACCTCGGCTCACTGCCGCACATCTCGGTCGCGGGCGCGGCCGCCACCGGAACCCACGGCTCCGGCAGCGGCAACCAGGTCCTGGCGGCCGCGCTGGCCGGCCTGGAGTACGTCGCCGCCGGCGGCGAGGTGCGCCGCGCGGTCCGGGCCGACCCGGACTTCGCCGGGCTCGCGGTCGGGCTGGGCGCGTTCGGCGTCGTGACCCGGGTGACCCTCGACATCGAGCCGAGCTACCTGATCCGCCAGGACGCCTACCCGCGGCTGCCCTGGGAACGGGTGCTGGCCGAGCTGGAGGCGGTGATGGCGGCCGCCTACAGCGTCAGCCTGTTTACCGACTGGAGCGGCCCGGCCCTGCGGGTGGCCTGGGTGAAGCGGCGGGTCGAAGCGGACTCCGGCCCGGACGTGCCCGGGCCGTTCTTCGGCTCTGAGCGGGCGTCCGGCCAGGTCACCTTTATGGACGCGCCGGCCGGCAACCTCACCCCGCTCGGGGTGGCCGGCCCGTGGCTGGACGGCCTGCCGCACTTCCGGCCTGACTCGACGCCCAGCAACGGCGACGAGATCCAGTCGGAGTACTTCGTGGCCCGGTCCGACGGCGCCGCCGCCCTGACGGCGGTCCGGCGGATCGCGGACCGGCTCTCCCCGCTGCTGCTGATCTCCGAGATCCGCTCCACTGCGGCCGACCAGCTGTGGCTCAGCGGCTCCTACCACCGGGAGACCCTGGCCCTGCACTTCACCTGGCGCAACCGGCCGGACGAGGTGGACCAGGCGGTGCGCGAGGTCGAGGCGGCGCTGGCGCCGTTCGCCGCCCGCCCGCACTGGGGCAAGGTCAGCCACGTCGCCCCCGGCGCGCTGCCCGGGCTGTACCCGCGGCTGGCAGGGGCCCGGGCGCTGTTCGACCGGCTCGACCCGGACGGCGTGTTCAGCAACGGCCGGCTGGAACGCCTCGGCGTCCGGACGCCCCGGTGAGGGCCATCACCCGGCATTCGGCCCGGGCCATCCTGCTCGACGACGCTGGGCGTCCTGCCCGCAGCGACGCCGGGCCTCTACACTGAGACCATGGGCAACTCCGCCGCCATGCAGATCCGGTTCACCGCCTGACGGCGGCCCGCGATCTCGTTACCGAGACCTGACCGGGCCCCGTGGGACCGGGTCAGGGCGAACCGCCGGACCAGCGTCCGTCCGGCCCCGGCTGCACTGCCGCCGTGCCGGTTCGTTCTGCCCGAACAGGGGAGTCATGCCTCCGTCCGATCGTTCTCCGTCGCCCTGGGAAGAGTCGGATCCCCGCGCGGTCATCATGTCCAGGCAGTTCGCGGTGGCGCTGCGGGAACTCGGAGCGGCCGGTGACGGCTGGCTCGCGGGCCTGCCGGAGCTGGTCGCCAGCCTCGAAGCGGACTGGTCGGTCACCGCCGGCGCCGCCCTGGCGGGCGGTAACACCTCGTACGTGGCCGAGGTGACCGCGTCCGACGGTACGCCCGCGGTCCTCAAGGTGGTGATGCCGCCGGGCATGCCCGGGTTCGTGTCCTTCGAACAGCAGCTGGCCGCGCTCCAGCTGGTGGGCGGCGATCCCTATGTGCGCGTGCTCCGCCACGATCGCCCGCGCCGGGCCTTCCTGTTCGAGCGCCTCGGGGCTCCGCTGGCTCACCTCGGCTGGCCGGTGCCGCGGCAACTGGACACGCTGGTGCGCACCGCCGCGCGCGCCTGGCGGCCGGCGGCGGCCGGGCAGTTCCCGGCCGAGGCGGCCAAGGCCCGCTGGTTCGGCGAGTATGTGGCCGCGACCTGGGAGGAGCTCGGACGGCCCTGCCAGGAAGCGGTCGCACGACAGGCGGTGCGCTACGCCGCCGCGCGCGAAGCCGCCTTCGACCCGCGCCGGGCGGTCGTCGTGCACGGCGACGCCCACCCCTTCAACCTGCTCCAGGTGCCGGGGGCGGCTGGCCGGTTCCGGCTTATCGACCCCGAGGGAGTGACGGCCGGCCCGGCCCTGGAACTCGGTGTGATCCTGCGGAACCTGGACGACGGCCTCGCCGGCCGCGATCCCGCCGAGGCCCGGCTGATCATGACCCGGCACTGCCGGCAGGCCGGCCGGCTCGCCGGCGCCGACCCCGAGGCGATCTGGCAGTGGGCGTACCTCCAGCGGGTCGCCGACGGCCTCAACAAGCTCCGCATCGGCGACCACGCCGAAGCGGAGAAAATCCTGGCCGGCATGGCGAAACTGGCCTCGTTATAACCGCCGCAATTCATCGGCCCAGTTCACGGGCCATTTGGCAACGCATTGCCAAATGAACTTTTCATCTCAACCGGGAATTCCCGCCCCGTTGGCGCGTGCTTTGTCGGACGGCCTGCTTATCGTGATTCCATGCCTAATCTCACCGTGACCCACGAGGCGCCGCTGGAGCTTATCCGGCAGCACCCGGCTCTGGCGTTGGACCTGCTGCAGGCCTTTACCAACCTGGTGGTTCCCGACCAAGCGGAAATCCGGCTCGGGCCGAACAGCCTCACCGCGGTCATCCCGGCCGAGTTCACCGCCGATGCGGTGGTGACCGTCTCCGACCCGGGCAGCGGCCGGCCGCAAATCGTAATCGTGGTCGAGCCGCAGGGCCGCGACGACGACACCAAACGGTACGCCTGGCCCGCCTACCTGGCCAACGTCCGCAGCGCGGTCAAGTGCCCGGCCGCGGTCCTGATCGTTATCTGCCCCGACCCGGCCGAGGCAGACAAGTGCCGCCAGGTTATCGAGATGGGGCATCCGCACTGGGACCTGTGGCCAATCGTCATCGACCCGCACCACGCCCCCGCTGCTGAGGGGGCGGGTCCCTACCTGACGTTGTTCCTGGCCTGCCTGCCCGCACTGGACATGACCGACCCGGCGGTCGCGCGCCGCGTCCTGGAAGCCGTCCTCGGCACAGGCGCCTCCGATGCTGACCGCCGCAAGCTCGTCACGATTATCCTGAAGAGGGCATCCCGCGCTGCCCGCCAGATCCTGGAGGACCTGATGACTGCGGTTGAGTGGAAAGATGACTGGATCGAGAGCTTCGTGGACCAGGGCCGGGTCGAGGGCCGCGCCCAGGGGCGGGCCGAGCGAGAGATCGAGGATCTCGTCACCGGCGTGCTGAGGCTGCTTTCCCTGCGCAACCTCCACCCGGGCAAGAAGCAGATCGACCGCGTGCGGGACTGTACCGACCGTGACACTCTCCGGCAATGGTTCGACCGGGCGGCGACCGCCGCGAACGCGAAGGAAGTGTTCTCGGACTAAGCCGACATTGCCAGTAATGCGCAACGCGTTGCCAATTTAAAGCCGCTCCGACGATTTCTGTTCCGCGCCACCCGGGCAGGAGATTAGTCGCCTTCGCCGACTGAGGCCGGCTTACCAGCCAGCCCGGGCGAGAGTGCGGGTAATCAGGTCCAGCACCAGCGCGGGCTCGCGCAGCGGCGGCAGGTGGTCCATGCCCGGCACGAAGACGAACTCGCAGCCGGGGATGCTCGCGGCGGCCTGCCGGTTGGATTCGACCAGCGGCGGGTAGTCGGCGTCGCCCACCATCAGCGCGGCCGGCACCGCGATCTCGCCCAGCCGGTCGAAGACGGGCGGGTCAGGCTGCTCCAGGTCCCCGGTGACGATGGTGGCCCGGGCCGCCGAGCGGAGCTGCTCCATGACCACCGGGGTACTCCCGGCCTTGCCCCAGATCTGCCGGAAGACGTCCGCCAGGGCCAACTCGTCCGCCGCGGCAACCGCCCGGTCCCAGGCGGCCTCCAGCCCGGGGTTGTCCTCGTCGACAAGCGGGAACCCGGGGACACCAGGGCACAGCAGCGTGAGCGCCGCCACCCGGTCCGGCTGGCTCAGCGTGAGCCCGAGCGAGCTCGCCCCGCCCTGGCTGCAGCCGACCAGCGCGGCCCGCTCCACCCGGTAGTGGCCGAGCACCGCGATGAGGTCGGGCAGCAGCGAGAACTTCACCGTCGGGGCGGGGGACTGGCCGAAGCCGCGCGCGTCGTACCGGATCACCCGGTACTTCGCCGTCAGCGGAGCCAGCACCGGGTCCCAGATACGCGAGTCGCCCGTCCCGGGGTGCAGCAGCACCAGCGGCGGCCCCTCACCGCCGCTGTCGTCCGCCCACACGGTGCCGCCGTCGACCGGGACCATCGTCGAAGTCATGGCCAGCACTATTCCCCCCGGCCCACGGGCTGTCACCTGGTTTTACCGGGCAGGCCACTGGCCCGGTTTCCGGTGCGGGAAACCGGGCCAGGGTCCGCCGGCGGCGCCTCGGGGGTGCGCGCGCCGCCTAGGCGGCCTGGGTGACGCTCAGCTTCCTGAGCTCCTTGGCCACGCGGGCCTCGTGCTCGTTGTCGTGTGACCCAGATCTCACTTCTAGAATTTGGTACTAGGATCGTCGGCTCAAAAAGCGGCTGTGTCAAGGGTCACACCGTCACTTGGGTGGTTCCCGTTCACGCAGGCCGCGGTGATCGCTCGGACAACGAGAAACCCGCCCTCGTTCGGCGGTCAATCAACAGCTCAGCCGAACGAAGGCGGGCTTTTCGCACACCGCCAGGCGCACGCTAACCCACGGCGGCCCCGCTGGCGGCGGTCGCGCGCTCCGGCGCGAGGTACTCCTCGATCGCCGCGCCGACGTACTCGTGCGCCTCGGCCGCCCCCGGCAGCACGTCCACCATGGTGAAGAAGCCGTGCATCTGCCCGGTGAACCGCTTGTGCTTGACCGGCACGCCCGACTTCAGCAACCGGGTGGCGTACAGCTCGCCCTCGTCCCGCAGCACGTCGTGCTCGGCCGTGAGCACCACCGCCGGGGGGAGCCGGGACAGGTCGGTGGCGCGCAGCGGGGCGGCCTCCGGGTGGACCCGGGCGGCCATGTCGGGCAGGTAGTGATCCCAGAACCAGATCATCGACTCGCGGTTGAGCATGAGCTGGTTGGCCGGGTCACGGTAGGAGACCGAGTCCAGGTCCGTGTCGGTCGCCGGGTAGATCAGCACCTGCAGCGCGATGTCAGGACCGCCGGCCGCCTTGGCCCGCTGGGCCAGGATCGCGGCCAGGTTGCCGCCCGCGCTGTCGCCCGCCACGATCAGCGGCGCGGCGGCGTCGCCGGCCAGTTCCGCCCGGCGCTCGTCGGCCCAGCGCAGCGCGGCCCACGAGTCGTCCACGGCGACCGGGAAGCGGTACTCGGGCGCCAGCCGGTAGTCGACCAGCACGACGGTGCAGCTGGTCCGCTGGGCCAGCAGGCGCCCGACCCGGTCGTAGTCGTCGTTGTCGCCTATGACCCAGCCGCCGCCGTGCAGGTAGACGATGAGCCCGCGCGGGTGCTCGGACGGAGTGAGCACCCGCAGTGACACGTAGCCGCCCGAGACCCGGACCCGCGTGTTGCGGACCTTCATCATCTCCGGCCCGGCCGGCTGCTCGCCGCGCATGGCCGCCATCCTCCCGCGGGCCTCGGCCGGGGTCTGCTCCGTCAGCGGAGCGAGGCCCATCGCGGCCACCTGCTCAAGCAGCGCGGTGGTCGCCTGATCGAGCGCCATTGGCGCCCCTCCTTTCGCCGGGCTCGGCGTCTGGGTCGCCGAGCAGGGTGAAGCCCTCGTAGCCGCGCTCGGCAACGCCGGCGCAGTGGATCCGGTAAGGGCCGACGCCGCCCACATAGGGCAGGAACAGCCGGGGCTTGCCGGGGATATTGGCGCCCATGTACCAGGAGGCGGCCTGCGGGTACAGCGTCTTGTTCGCGACCACCTGCACGTGCTCGGTCCAGGCGTCGGCCGCGTCCTTGTCCGCCTCGATGACGTCGATGCCGTGGCTGCGCAGGTAGGCCAGGCAGTCGCCGATCCATTCCACGTGCTGCTCGATCGACACCGGCATGTTGCTCAGCACCGAAGGGCTGCCCGGGCCGGTGATCGTGAACAGGTTCGGGAACTCAGGCACGGCCACGCCCAGGTACGTGCGCGGGCCCTCGCGCCACGCGTCGGCCAGCGCCAGCCCGCCCCGGCCCTGGATGCCCAGCGCCTCCAGCGGCCCGGTGAGTGCGTCGAACCCGGTCGCGTAGACGATCACGTCGAGCTCGTAGTCGCCGTCGCTGGTCCTGATCCCGGTCGGGGTGATCTCCTCGATGGGCGCCCGCTTGAGGTCCACGAGCGACACGTTGGGGCGGTTGTAGGTCGCGTAGTAGTTCGTGTCGAGCGGCAGCCGCTTGGTGCCGATCGGGAAGTCCCGCGGCTTGAGCATCTCGGCGGTCTGCGGGTCGGTGACGATCTCATCGATCTTCCCGCGCACGAAGTCGGCCGCGAACTTGTTGGCGTCCAGGTTGAGCGCGATGTCGTTGAACGTGCCGGACATGAACGAGAAGCCGCCCGTGCCCCACATGGCCTGGAACTTGTCGTTCCGCTCGGCCTCGGTCACGTCGAAGGCCGAGACGTTGGTGACGAACCAGGGGGAGCCGCCCCGGGAGTACCGCCCGCGGCGCCGCCACTCCGGGTAGTTCGCCTTCCACATGCTGACAAACTCGGGGGCCAGCGGCCCGTTCTCGGCCGGGATGGTGTACTGCGCGGTGCGCTGGAACACGGTCAGGTGCCCGGCCTGCTCCGCGATCACCGGGATGGCCTGGATGGCGGAGGCGCCGGTGCCGATGACACCGACCCGCTTGCCGGTGAAGTCGACCGGGTCCTTGGGCCAGTTGCCGGTGTGCAGGCTCAGCCCGGTGAACGACTCCGCGCCCTTGAACGGGGGCTTGTTGGCGGTGGAGAGGCAGCCCACGGCGGTCACCACGTAGTGGGCGCGGATGGTCGCGCCGCCCGTGGTGTGCAGCGTCCACAGGCCGTCGTCCTCGTCGTAGACGACCGAGTTGATCTCGGCCTCGAAGGTGAAGTCCTTGCGCAGGTCGAGGCGGGTGGCGACCTCTTCCAGGTAGCGCAGGATCTCAGGCTGGCCGGGGTAGCGCTCATTGAGCGGCCACTCCTGCTCCAGCTCGGGCAGGAACGAGAAGGAGTAGTACATGATCTCCGAGTCGCAGCGAGCCCCGGGGTAGCGGTTCCAGTACCAGGTACCGCCGACCCCGTCGCCGCGCTCGTACCCGTGGACGTTGAAGCCCTGCTCGCGGAGCTTGTACACCATGTACAAGCCCGCGAAACCGGCTCCGATGACCACGGCGTCAAGCGGTTCCGCGTCAGACATGGCTTTTACGCTACGCGTGAACCAGGCGGAGTGGAAGAGCTAACCCGACCGACCGGTCGGGTTACGCTTCAACTGCCTGAACGCCCCCTACCCGGGGTGACGGGGCTACTGGTCCTCGTAGCGGGTGGGCGGGAACGGGTCGTCCTTGGTCGGCTGGCGGAACTCGCCCTTGTCGATCTCGCGGAACAGCTCGGCCCGCTCCTCTTCATAGGTCTCGTCCTGCCGCGGGTCCTGCACCGGGGGCGCGTCGGTCGCGGGCGGCACCTCGTCCGGGTCGTAGTCATCCACCCCGGCGTCGACCCGCTCTTCCTCGGCCAGCTCGGCGAGCCGGTCGTCGTCGAGGCGCTGCGACGCGCCGCCGTGCTCACGCCGTTCGCGGTGGAACTCCGCGGGGAAGTCGTCCTGGCTCATCACGCTCTCCTTTACCGCTCGTCGTACCGTTGGCCTCGTCCAACCTCACCAGCATGTCACCCTGGCCCAGCCACGGCTGCTCAGGCCTGCCCGAAGCGGACCCGCAGCCCGCTGCGGCGCAGCATGCCCACGAACCACAGCACCGACGCGGCCGTCCCGGCTGCGATCCCGCCCACCGTCACCACGGTGGTCAGCAGCAGGAAGACAGCGGCCGGCTCGAACACCAGCAGCGCCCCCAGGCCGATGGTCGACGCGGCGAAGATGCCGGCCCACAGCCAGGTCACGCCGCGGAAGAAGCGGTCCAGGCCGGGGTGCGGGCCCGCGTGCCGCAGCGCCACCACCTCGGCCGCGAGCTGGGCCACCAGCGGGCGCCCGGTCGGCGCGGTCCGGGCGAAGAAGATGCACAGCGCGAGGTTGGCCACCGGGAACTGAAGCAGGAACAGCAGGGTGCTGCCGGTCGCCACCACCAGCGCCGTCTGCAGGGTGAAGACCAGGGCCGAGATGAGCACCAGCCCGGGGACAGCACCGGTGAGCAGCTTGCGCGCGGCGGCGGTGAGCCACAGCACGCCGGTGGCGGCGGCCATGCCCGCCCCCTGGCCGCCGAGCCGCGCGCCCGCGAAGTAGGCGACGAGGGGCAGGCCGACGGACTCGGTCAGGTTCCAGCCGGCCGTCAGCGCCAGCCGCGCGGGGGCGGGCAGCCGCAGCTCGGCCGGCACCGGCGGCTCGTCCAGGACCAGGGGGCCGGCCAGGACCAGGGAATCGCCCAGCAGCGGCGCCTCGAGGCCCGCCGTCAGCGGCGTCCCCGGCCCCGCCGGGAGCGGGTCGTCGCCGGCCGGCTCACCCGCCGCTTCGGCTCTCCCGCGCAGGCTCATCCTGATCCTCCTCATGTCCGGTCACCATCGGCCGCGTGCGGACGGCTTCTTCCCGCGTTCGGGCCCCTCATGCACGGGCACCAGCCCGGGTCCGGACAACCCAGTCCGCAACCGCTCAGTCCGCAACCGCTCAGTCCGCAACCGCTCAGGCCGCGACCTCGGCCAGGTCGGCGTCCCGGCTGACCAGCCCCGCGTAGTGGCCGCCGCGGGCGAGCAGCTCCTCGTGGGTGCCCCGCTCGGCGATGACGCCGTGGTCGAGGACGATGATCTCGTCCGCGTCGCGGATCGTCGACAGCCGGTGGGCGATGGTGATCGTGGTCCGCCCGGCGCTGACGGCGTCGATCGCCTGCTGCACCGCCTGCTCGGTCTGCGTGTCGAGGGCGCTGGTGGCCTCGTCGAGGACGAGCACCGGCGGGTCGCGCAGCACCGCCCGGGCGATCGCCAGCCGCTGCTTCTCGCCCCCGGAGAACCGGTAGCCGCGCTCGCCGACGACGGTGTCGTAGCCGTCCGGCAGCGACATCAGGTGCTCGTGGATCTGCGCCACCTTGGCCGCGGCGACGATCTCCTCGTCGGTCGCCTCCGGCTTGGCGAACCGCAGGTTGTCGGCCACCGAGGCGTGGAACAGGTAGGTCTCCTGGGCGACCATGCCGACCGCCGCCGCCAGGGCGTCGAACGAGAGGTCGCGCACGTCGGTGCCGTCGATCGTCACGCTGCCGGCGGTCACGTCGTACAGCCGCGGGATCAGGTAGCTGAGGGTGGTCTTGCCCGAGCCGGTCTCGCCCACGATGGCCAGCGAGTGCCCCGCGGGCACGGTCACGCTGATGTCGCGCAGCGTCGGCGGGCCGTCGTAGCGGAAGCCCACGCCGGTGAGCCGGACCTCGCCCCGGACGGTGGCCGGGGTGACCGGGTTCGCCGGCTCGGCGATGTCGACCGGCAGGTCCAGGTACTCGAAGATGCGGCCGAACAGCTCCAGTGAGCTCTGGATGTCCACCCCGACGCTGAGCAGCGACACGGCCGGGCGGAACAGGCTCTGCTGCAGGGTGGTGAACGCGACCAGGGTGCCGATCGAGATCGCCATGTGGTCGCCCCGGCCGGTCAGGCCGGTGACCCAGTAGATGACCGCGGGCATGGCCGACATGACGATCTGGATGGTCGACTGGCGCCAGCGGCCGGCCATGCTCGAGCTGACCTCGAGGTCGGACAGGGTGGCCGACTCGCCCGAGAACGAGCTGGCGAGCGAGGTGGAGCGGCCCATGGTGTGGCCGAGCAGGATGCCGCTGACCGACAGGGACTCCTGCACGATGGACGACAGCACCGCGAGCTGGCGCTGGCGGTCACGGGTAATGCGGCGGCGCTCGGTGCCGACCCGGCGGCTGACCCAGACGAAGAACGGCAGCATCACGAGCGAGGCGATGGTCAGCCGCCAGTCCAGCACGGCCATCGCGATGACAGTGGCGATCACGCTGGTGGCGTTGGACACCAGCGTGGTGGCGGTGGTGGTCACGGTGGCCTGCATGCCGCCGATGTCGTTGGCGATGCGGGACTGCACCTCGCCGGTACGGGTCCGGGTGAAGAAGGCCAGCGACATGCGCTGCAAGTGCGAGTAGACGGCTGTGCGGAGGTCGTGCATGACCCGCTGGCCGACCCGCGTGGACACGTACGTCTGCGAGACGCTGAACGAGCTGTTGGCGATCGCCACCACGATCATGGCCGCCGCCAGCACGGTCAGCAGGCCGGTCCGGCCCTGGGGCAGGGCGGTGTCGATGACGGCCCGGATCAGGAACGGGTTGACCAGCGAGACCAGCGACGAGGCGACGACCAGGAGCCCCACGAAGAGCAGGCTCCAGCGGTAGGGACGGAACAGCGCCGCGATGCGGCGCAGGGAAACACGGGGATTGTTGGCGGTACCCAATAAAGGCCTCCAGGTGCTTGGCAATTTTAGTCTTGCATGCTCAAACAGAGCTTAGCTCATAAATGTTCCCGGCTCAGTATGAGCCGTACTCGTGTACCGTGGAGGCATGGGCTACGAGGACCCGGTTCAGCTTGCGGACCTGCTCCACGGGCTGACGCGGCGGCTGCGCCACGCGCAGGCCGAGCGGCTGGCGCCGCTGGGGCTGACCCCGGCCCAGGAGCGTGCGCTGCGGATGATCGCCCGCGGCACCGAGCCGCTGCGGATGACCGAGCTGGCCGACCGGCTCGGCATCGTGCCGCGCTCGGTCACCACCGTGGTCGACGCGCTCGAGGAGGCCGGCCTGGTCCGGCGGGAGACCGACCCGCGCAACCGCCGCGCGATCCTGCTGCGGCTGACCCCGGCCGGCGACGCGGTCCGCGACGAGCTGCGCGAGTCCCGCCGCCGCGCGGCCGAGGACCTGTTCGCACCGCTGTCGGACGAGGACCGCAAGACGCTCGGCGAGCTGCTGTCGCTCCTCGACCCGCACTGAGGCAGGCGGGGTCGCCCGGCGGGCCGGCGTCAGGCCAGTGGCGGCGGGGTGGCGAGCAGGTCCTCCGACAGCCGCCACAGCCGGGCCGCGTTCACGTGGTCGACCGCGTAGCCCGCCACGCCCCGGCGGATCCCCGCCACGTGCGGCCCGGCCTCCTGGCAGTCCTCGAAGTACCGCCCCGTGACCCCTTCGACCAGCGGCGACGCCGCCAGCAGGACTGAGGTGGCGGCGCCCTGGGGGATGTCCTTGACGGTCACGCCGGCGTTGCCGGACGGGTCGAACGACTGGGGGGTGAGCGCGGCCGGGTCCACGTGGCTGAGCAGGCCGGTGCTGGCGATCCGGCCCGGGTTGAGGGCGTTGACCGCGATGCGCATCGGGGCCCAGCGCCGGGCCGCCTCCACCGCGAACAGCACGTTGGCCGTCTTCGACTGGGCGTAGGCGGCCCACGGGTCGTAGGGACGGCGCTCGAAGTTCACGTCGTCCCACATGATGCCGCCGTTCACGTGGCCGACCGAGCTGACCACCACCACCCGGGCGCCCCCGGCCCCCGACAGGGGCACGTGCAGGCCGGTCGCCAGCGCGAAGTGGCCCAGGTGGTTGGTCGCGAACTGCAGCTCCCAGCCACCCGCGGTGCGCCGCTCGGGGGTGGCCATGATGCCGGCGTTGCAGACCAGGATGTGCAGCGGGCCCTGCCAGGCGGCGGTGAACGCGGCCACCGAGAGCCGGTCGGCCAGGTCCAGGGGCGCCACCCGGACCGTGCCCGGGCCTGCCCCGGCGTTGATGGCGGCGGCCGCCCGCTCGCCCGCGGCGGTGTCCCGCACTGCCCCGGCGTTGATGGCGGCGGCCGCCCGCTCGCCCGCGGCGGTGTCCCGCACTGCGAGGGTGACGTCCGCCCCGGCCGCGGCCAGGACCCGGGCCGTCTCCTGGCCGATGCCGGACGAGGCGCCGGTGACGACCGCGCGGCGGCCGGCCAGGTCCGTCCCGGCGATGACCTCCGCTGCGGTCGACGCCGGGCCGAAGGGCGTGGTGAGCCGGTTGCGGTTCATCGCCGCTGGCTACCCCGGCCGGCCGCCGCGGGCGCGGGCAGGCCGAGCTCGCGCAGCACCGCCCGGGCCGCCCGGCGCCCGCTGACCAGGGCGCCCTGCAGCGACGGGGTGTCGCGGTGGTCGCCCGCCACGAAGAGCGACTCGGTCAGCCGGACGGGCTGGCGCAGCCGGCCCTGCGGCGGCGGGGCGGCGACTAGCCCGGGCTCGGCCCGCACGGTCGCCAGGTGCTCCCACCCGGTGGTCGGCTGCCCGTACAAGGTGGTCAGGTGGCGGCGCAGGGCGGGCTCGTCCAGGCCGGCCGCGGCCGTCGCGGTGGTCGCGATGAGGTGCCGTCCGGGCGGTGCGTAACCGGGCGCCGCCAGGGTGAGCACGATGCTGTTGGCGATGCCGGTCTGCCCGCTGCCGTCGAGCAGCAGCACCGGGCGGTCGGCCGGCGGCTCGTCGGCCGCGTGGTAGGTGGTGACCAGGATCCGCTGGTCGGGCACGGTCAGGCCGGGGATGAGGCGGGCCGCGGCGGCCGGGTCGGTGGCGACGATCACGGCACGGGCCTGCACCGGCCCGGCCTCGGTCTGCACCTGCTGGCCGCCGGCCTGCTCGGTGATGGCGGTGACGGGGGTGACGAGCCGGATGCGGCTGGCGGGCAGCGGCGCCGCCAGCGCCTGAGCGAGCCGCTGCATGCCCGCGGCGGGCACCCCGATGCGGCCGCGGACGAACGCCCGCCAGATCATCGTCATTACCCGGCTGGAGGTCAGGAGCGGCGCGTCGCCGAAGACACCGGTGAGGAACGGCTCGATCAGCACCTGGATGGTGCGCGGGTCGAGCCGGGCGGCCAGGTAGTCGGCCGCGGTGGTCTCCGGCTCGGCCCGCAGCCGCCGCGCGTCGGCGTAGCCGAGACGGAGGCTGAGCTGGGCGAGGCGGGCCAGCCCGGCCGCCGGGACGGGCAGCCGCCCGGGCCACGGCAGGTCAAGGCGGCGGCGCGGGTCGGTCAGCCGGTGGCGGCCTCGTTCGTCCACCAGCAGCACCCCGTGCTCGAAGAAGCGCAGGTCGAGGGACGGGATGTCGGCGAAGTCGGCCAGCGCCGGGTAGCCCGTGTTGACCACCTGGAAGCCGCGGTCGAGGAGGAAGCCGTCCACCTGGTCGGTCGCGATCCGCCCGCCCAGCCGGCCGTCCGCCTCCAGCAGCAGCACCTCCGCCCCGGCGGCGGTGAGCTGGCGGGCGGCGGCCAGCCCGGCCGCCCCGCCGCCAACGATCACCACGTCGCTGCGGCGCGGCAGGTCAGTCATCGCATCCCCCACAAGTCACCGAGCCCCCGTCCGGGCTCACGCTGAACTCCTACCCGGCGTCCACCGGACTACCCGGCCCCTGCCGTGGCGCTCCCCGCCGCCGCACAAGTCCTCAGCCGCGCCCTGTCATCAGGCCCGCCCTGTCATCAGGCCCGCCCTGTCATCAGGCCCGCCCTGCCATCACCCAGCGGACCGCGCCGACCAGGCCGCGCCCGACCGGCGGCACCAGCACCGCGCCCGCCACCGGGGGCAGCGGCAGCCGCAGCTCCCGCCGGGCCCAGGCCGGCAGCTCGTTCACCGCCGTCGCCGCCAGCAGCGCGTAGGGGCCGCGGGCGAGCAGCGGCAGCGGCGGGTTCCAGATCAGGAACCGGGCCGCCTCGCGGGCCTCGGCGGTCGCGCGCAGCTCGGGCCGGTAGGCGCCGAGGGCGGCGTCGAGTTCGGCCCGGCTGCGGGGCGGGTCGGGGACGCCGAGGGCGACCGCGATGCGGGCCGCGTCGGCCACGTAGCGGTCGCACCCGGCCGCGTCCAGGGGGCTGGCGCCGTAGCGCTGGTGGCAGCGCAGGAAGCTGTCCGCTTCGGCCACGTGGACCCAGCGCAGCAGGTGCGGGTCGTCGGCCCGGTAATCCACGCCATCCGCGGTGGTGCCGGTGACCCGGAGGTGCACCCGGCGGACGCGGTCGACCGCGGCCTGCGCGTCGGCGGCCGTCCCGAACGTCGTGGCGGCGAGGAAGGTGCTGGTCCGCTGCAGGCGCCCCCAGGGGTCACGGCGGTAGTCGGAGTGCTGCGCGACCGCCGCCATCGCCAGCGGGTGCAGCGACTGCAGCAGCAGCGCGCGCAGGCCGCCGACGAACATCGCGGCGTCCCCGTGCACGGTCCGGATCGGCGCCCCGGGCTCGAACCAGCGCGGGCCGGGGGCGGCGAAGCGCTCCCGGTTGGCGCGCCCGTGCGGCCCCGCGACCCGGGCGAACAGGGCCTGCCCGAGACGCCGCTGCAGCGTGTCGATGTGCGCCGCGATCGGCTGCGAGCTCATCCGCACCTCCCCAGGGCCGGTCCCTGCTTCCAGCGTAACCGGGTGGGCGGGGTGCGAGCGGCGCGCGGGCACGCCCGCGGCGGCCCGGTCCGCTCGAGGGAAGGGGCCGCAGCGGGCGCGGGGTGCTCAGGCCAGGGCAGGCACCGGCGGCCGCTTCTGCAGCAGCAGGAACAGGCTCGGCCCGAAGGCGAACGGCGCCAGCGGCCGCTGCACGGCGCGCTCGGCCGCCAGCAGCGCCCGCTGCGGCACCAGCGCCTTGGTCACCGGGTGACGGAAGTTGGACACCGACAGCGACTGGCGGACGTCGAGGCCGGACTCGGCCAGCTGCCGGGTGATGGTCCGCGGGTGGTGGTTCACGTACAGGGCGGTCCCGCGGGCACGGGAGTCGGCCGAGCGGATGTCGACCGGGGTCAGCGGGATGCGCTGGCGGCGCGCCAGCGCCAGCGCCCGCCGGCCGACGTGAGCTGAGTTGGCCGCCTCGACGATCGCGTAGCCGCCCGGCCGCAGCACCCGGGCCAGCTCGGCCAGCTCGTTCTCGGGGTCGGGCAGGTGGTGCAGCACCCGGATCATGGTCACCAGGTCAAGGCTGTCGTCCGCGAACGGGAGCTTGGCCGCCTCGGCCAGCTCCCGCTCGAACGGCTGGCCGGGGAAGATCTCCCGGGACAGCTCGAGCTGCTGGGTGCTCGGGTCGACCAGCGTCACCCGGTCCGCGTACTCGGTCAGCACCACCGCCAGCCGCCCGAAGCCGCCGCCGATGTCGGCCGCGTGCCCGAAGTGCCGCCCAGCCAGCATCCGGCGCAGCGCCACCAGTTCGGCCTGGTGCTCATAGTCGCGACCCGACCAGAACTGCGCATAGTTGAACAGCGGGTCGTTGTAGATACCGGTCTTGCGCCCGGCCGTGCTGTCAGTTGTCACGTGTATCCCCCCGGCTAGCGGTTACCCAGCAGCATGTCCCGGCACGCGCACGGAACTGGAAAATGTTACCCCAAGTAACTATGCTTAACGCTAAGTAGCCACGGGTACATTGCCGCTCGGTTAACCGGGGCAGCAGGCGTCAAGAGGGGGACCCATGCACCACAAGCTCGACATTCTCGCGAAGACCGGTTTCGCGGTGTTGCGCGACTACGACGGGCCGGCGATCCGGCCGGCCGAGTGGGAAGAGCTGACCTACCTGGACTGGAAGAGCGGCGGCGACACTAACTTCGCGCCGCTGGCGTCGGCCACCGGCGAGATGGAGTGCCGCGGGTTCTGGGACCACGGCAAGGCCGACAAGGACGGCATCTGGACGGCCAACAAGGACATCTCGCCCAGCCTGGTCCGCTACGTGGACAACATCGGCGGCAACTACGGCCGGGTCCGTGTCATCAAGCTGAACCCGAGCACCGAGACCGAGGCGCTGCGCCAGCTGCACCGCGACGACAACAACCGGCTGAACCCCGAAGGCTCCGGCTGGGTCGTCCGCTCGTGGCTCGAGCTGGACGACGCCGCGGGCAAGTCGGTCTTCATCCTGCGCGAGGACAAGGACGACCCCAGCACCGAGACCCGGATCAAGCTGCACCCGGGCATGCAGCTGGTGATCGACACCGAGCGGCTGTGGCACGTGGTCTGGCACCCGGGCCCGGGGCCCCGCTACGCGCTGATCACCTCCTGGGAGTCGGACGCGGTGATCGACGGCTGGATGCACTCCCAGCAGCAGAAGCCGAAGCAGCTCACCTCGGTCGTGTAACCGGCCGGGGTGCGCAGCGGGCCGCCGGGCAGCGAAGCCCGGCGGCCCGCTCGCGTGCTCGGGTCCTGCCTCGCGCACCGCGCGTGCCGCCGCCGATTGTCGGGCCGACCCTCTAGGGTGATACGCACTGGCACCGCCAGTCCTGTCCGTCTCACCTGCCGGGGGTTGCGCCTGTGGCTGATCGTGTCGCGCCCGCGGGAGAGGTCGGCCTGGTGGCCGGGACCGAGGACTCGACCCCGCTGCAGTTCGCCGTCGCCCTCGACGAGCGCTCCTACCTCCAGCTGGACGACGTGGTGGTCACCGTCCGCGCCGTCCCCGGCATCGGCCCGGTACTGACCAGCGGCATCGTCACCCAGGTGCGGGCCCGGCAGGAGGGCGCCAGCTTCGGCTGGGACGTCTTCCTCGATCAGCTGACGGCGTGCTGCCCGGCCGCGACCCAGGAGATCGCGGAGGTCAGCACGACCCGGGTCGAGCCGGAGGTCTACGTGCCGCCGCGCCCGGGCGAGGCGGTCCGCCGCGCCACCGGCGCCGAGCGGGCCCAGGCGCTGTACTTCGACCAGATGGCCGAACAAGGTCCCGGTCGGCCGCGGCCGCGACGGCGCGACCGATCTACGTCAACATGGAGTTCCTCGACGGCACCCGGGGCGCGCACGTGTCGATCAGCGGCATCTCCGGGGTCGCCACCAAGACCAGCTTCGCGCTGTTCCTGCTGCATGCCATCTTCCGCTCCGGCGCCCTCGGCGCGCGGGCGGTCAACGCCAAGGCCCTGGTGTTCAGCGTCAAGGGTGAGGACCTGCTGTTCCTCGACCAGCCCAACGTCAGGCTGGACGACGACCTGCGGGGACAGTACGCCGAGCTCGGGCTGCCCGCCGAGCCGTTCGCGTCGGCCGGCTTCTGGGCGCCGCCGGTGCCGGACGACGTCACCGGACGGCCCAGCGTCACCGGCCGCACCAGCGGGGTCGAGGCGTTCTGGTGGACGCTGCGGGAGTTCTGCGACCAGCAGCTGCTGCCCTACGTGTTCGCCGACGCCGAGGACGACCGGCAGCAGTACACGATCGTCATCCACCAGGTCGCGGCCCGGCTCAGGCGCTACGCCGAGCCATTCGGCGACCACGGCGCGGTGCTCCTCGAGGGCAAGGTGCTCACCACCTACGAGGACCTGGTGAACCTGGTCGTCGACCGGCTGACCGACGACGACACCCGGGCCGACTGGGCCGGGCCGGTGACCGGGACCGGCACCGCCAACGCGTTCGTCCGGCGGCTGCGCTCGTCGCTGCGGCCGCTGTCGGCCGATCATCCGGGCCGACCTGGCGGCGGGCCCGCGCCGCGCCATCTCCACCTCCTCCTCGCAGCTGACCGTGGTCGACCTGCACAACCTGCACGAGCGGGCGCAGCGGTTCGTGGTCGGCGTGGTGCTGGCGGCGGAGACCGCGCGCAAGGAGGACGCCGGGCCGGGCGGCCTCCTGTTCACCATGATCGACGAGCTCAACAAGTACGCCCCGCGCGAGGGCAGCTCGCCGATCAAGGACGTGCTGCTCGACATCGCCGAGCGGGGCCGGTCGCTCGGCATCATCCTCATCGGCGCCCAGCAGACCGCCAGCGAGGTCGAGCGGCGCATCGTCTCCAACTCGGCCATCCGGGTGGTCGGCCGCCTCGACTCGGCCGAGGCCGGCCGGCCCGAGTACGGCTTCCTGCCCGCCGCCCAGCGGCTGCGCGCCACCATCGCCAAGCCGGGCGCGATGTTCCTCTCCCAGCCGCAGATCCCGGTTCCGCTCGCGATCGAGTTCCCCTTCCCGGCCTGGGCGACCCGGCTGTCGGAGTGCGCCGGGCCGATCACGCCGGCCGGGCGGCCGGCGCCGCGCCGCCCGACCTGCTGCAACGGCTGCCACCGGCCGACGACATCCCCCCGTTCTGAAAGGAGCCGCGTGAAGTTCCTGCACACCGCCGACTGGCACGTCGGCAAGACGCTCAAGGGCCGGGACCGGCTCGAGGAGCAGCGCGCGGTGCTGGCCGAGATCGCCGACCCTGGCCGAGGCCCACCAGGTCGACGCGGTCCTGGTGGCGGGGGACGTCTACGACCTGTCGGCCCCCTCGGCCCCCGCCCAGCAGCTCGTGGTGCAGACGCTGCTGCGGATGGCGCGGGCGGGCGCGCAGGTCATCGTCATCGCCGGCAACCACGACCACGGGCCCACCTTCGAGGCCTACCGGCCGCTGATGGGCGCGGCCGGCATCACCGTGGCCGGCACCGTCCGGTCGGCCGAGCGCGGCGGCGTGGTCCGCTTCGCCGCCCGCTCCGACGGCGCCCCGGTGCAGCTCGCGCTGCTGCCCTTCCTGTCGCAGCGCTACGCCGTACGGGCGGCCGAGATCGTCGCCAACACTCCGTCGGAGAACGTCCGCGCCTACGACGAGCAGGTCCGCCAGGTGATCGGCTCGCTCACGGCCGGGTTCGGCGGCGACACCGTCAACCTGCTGATGTCGCACATCACCTGCATCGGCGGTGCCTTCGGCGGCGGCGAGCGGTCGGCCCAGTCGATCTTCGAGTACAGCGTGCCCGCCGCCGTCTTCCCTGTCACCGCGCACTACGTGGCGCTCGGGCACCTGCACCGGCGGCAGGTGCTGCCCGCGCCCGCGCCAGTTCACTACAGCGGCGCGCCGCTGGCGGTCGACTTCGGCGAGCAGGACAACACCAGCGTCGTCTGCCTGGTCGAGGCCGTCCCCGGCACCCCCGCCCGGGTCACCGACCTGCCGGTCACCAGCGGACGGCGGCTGCGCACGGTGCACGGCACGCTGGCCGAGCTGGAGGCCCAGGCGGACGGCTACGGCCAGGACTACCTGCGGGTGTACCTGCGCGAGACGACCCGGGCCGGGCTGCGCGACGACACCATGGCGATCTTGCCGAACGCGCTGGAGGTCCGCATCGACCCGGAGTTCGCCGCGCCCGGCGGCCCGGAGACCCGGCCGGCCGGGCCGCGCACCGCCCGCACCCCCGGCGAGCTGTTCGCCGACTACTGCGCCACCCGGGACGTCAGCGACCCGCGGGTCGCGGCGCTGTTCGCCGCGCTGCACGACGAGGTCACGGCGACCGACAGCGCCGAGTTGTCGCCCCCCGCGTAGTCCGCCAAGACCCGGTGACCGCCGGAGAAAGGAACCACCTTGCGCCCCGTCCGGCTGGACCTGCACGGCTTCGCCTCCTTCCGCGAGCAGGCGCGGGTCGACTTCACCGACGCCGACTTCTTCGCCCTGGTCGGGCCGACCGGCTCGGGCAAGTCCAGCGTGATCGACGCGATGACGTTCGCCCTCTACGGCTCGGTGCCCCGCTGGGGCCGCAAGGGCATGGTCTCGCTCGCCCTGGCCCCCAGCGCCGCCCGGGGCACGGTCAAGCTCGTCTTCGAGGTCGACCGCGAGCGCTTCGTGGTGGCCCGGGAACTGCGCCGGGCGGGTTCCGCGGTCAACCAGAAGTCCGCCAGCCTGGAGCGGATCGCCGACCCAGCCGGGCTGGCCGAGCCCGGCGAGCAGACCTTTCCCCTGGCCAAGGACCTGGAGGGGGTGGGCGAGGCGGTCGAGAAGCTGCTCGGGCTCAAATACGAGGACTTCACCCAGTGCGTGGTGCTGCCGCAGGGCCAGTTCGCCGACTTCCTGCACGCCAAGCCGGGCGAACGGCAGGACATCCTGCTGCGGCTGCTCGGCGCCGAGCACTACCGGCTGATGATGATGCGGGCTAACCACCGCGACAAGGTGGCCGCCCAGCGCGCCGCCACCTACGGTGAGGAACTGCTCGGCTACGCCGACGCCACCGCGGCGGCGGAGCAGGCCGCCCGGGCCGCCGAGGCCGCGCTGGTCCGTCTCGGTGACCGCGTGGCCGCAGTCCTGCCGCAGATCAGCGCCCGGCGCACGGAGCTGGAAGAGGCCGACGGCCGGCTCCGCCAGCTCCGCTCGGAGGCGGCCGCGCTGACCGCGCTGCGCGTCCCCGACGGCGCCGGGCGGCTCGACGCGGACCTGGCGGCGAGCCGGGCGCGGGCGCAGACCCTCAAGGCGGCCGAAGCGGCGGCCGAGCGGGCCGACACCGACGCGCGGGACGAACTGTCCCGTGGACCGGAGCGGGCGCCGCTGGAACTGGCCCGCGCGCGGCGGGCCGAGCACGTCCGCCTCCAGGCCGCGGTCCCGGGCCTGGCCGCCGCCGTCACCGGGCACGGCGCCCGCGCGGCCGCCGCCAGCGCCGCGGTCGAGGCCGCCGTCGCCGCCCTGGACGAGGCCCGGGCCGCCCGTGACCAGGCGGACCGGGCCGCCGAGGCCGCCGCCGGGCGGGTCACCGAGCTGACCGCGGAACACGCCCGGCTCGCCGCGGTCACCGTCCCGGCCGCGGTCAGCGCGCTGGACGAACAGCACGCCGCCGCCGCGCAGGCGGTCGCGGAGTCGGCGACGGCCGTGACGGAAGCCGAGCAAGCCGAGACGGCCGCCCGCGCTGCCCGCGCCGCGGCCCCGCCCGAGGCGCCGCTGGCCCAGGCGGCGCGCATCGTCGGGGAGCTGCGCGCCCTGGCCGCCGACGGAGCCGCGGCCGAGGGCGCGGCCCAGCGCGCCGCCGCCGCCCAGCGGGCCGCCGCCGCCGCCCTGGCC
This sequence comes from uncultured Actinomycetota bacterium, assembly GCA_963795335.1. Taxonomy (GTDB): domain Bacteria; phylum Actinomycetota; class Actinomycetes; order Streptosporangiales; family Streptosporangiaceae; genus Trebonia. The sequence goes on along the minus strand of CAWCHI010000012.1, from coordinate 121,655 downwards.
GCCGCCGAGCGGTCCCGCGAGGCGCACCAGGCCGGACTGGACCAGGCCCGCCAGGCCCACGTGGTCGCCGGCCTGCGCCCGCACCTGGTCGCGGGGGAGCCCTGCCCGGTCTGCGAGCAGCCCGTCGTGACGCTGCCCCGGGTGCTGACGTCCAGCCCGGTCGACGCGGCGCAGGAACGCCTGGCCGCGGCGGACCGGGCGCTGACCGCGGCCCGGTCCGCCGCCCGCGACGCCGATTTGGCCGCCGCTAAGGCCCACGACGCCCAAGCGGTCCGCGCGGAGCGCGCGGTGACACTGGCCCGCGAGCTGTCCGCCCTGCGGTCCGGTCCGCTCGCCGGCTTCCCGCTGGCGACCCGGTCTCCGGCTGCCGGTCGCTGACCTGGACCACGCTGACCTGGACCACGCTGACCTGGACCACGCTGACCTGGACCATGAGGCCGCGCTGGCCGACCTGGCCGCCCTCACCCAGGCCCGGCGGGACGCCGAGCAGTCGGCCGAGCGCGCGGCGACGCTGGCCGCCCGTGCGCGCGAGCGGCACCGTGCCGCCCAGCAGCGCGCGGAGACGGCGGCGGCCACGCTCACCGGCGCCCGGACCGCGCTGCGCGCCGCCCGTGACCCGCTGGTGAGCCTTGGCGCGCCTGCCGCGGACGGCAGCGGACTGGCCGAGGGCTGGGCCACCCTGGCCCACTGGGCCGGGGAGCAGGCCCGGGCCCGCGCGGAGCAGCTCGGCCAGGCCCGGCCCGCGGAGCGCGCCGCCGCCCAGCGCCACCGGGAGCTCGCGGCGGCGTTCAGCGCGGCCGAGCGGACCCTGGCCGGGCAGCGGGCCGCCGCGAAGAGCGCCTCCGACGAAGACCAGCGGGCCCGGGAACGGCTGAGCCAGATCACCGCCCGGGTCAGCGAACTCGGCCAGCTGCTGGCGGGCGCGCCGACCGAGGAGCAGATCACGAGCCGGCTGGCCGCGCGGGACCGCCTCGACGCGGCCGCCGCGCAGGCCGCAGCCGCCCTGCGCACGGCCCGGTCCGAGCGGTCGGACGGCGAGGCGGCGCTCGCGGCCCTGGAAAACGCCGAGCGCGGCGCCCGGGCCGAGCTGTCGGCCGCCCGGGACCGGGTCGTCGCGCTCGGCGCCCCGCCGGTAGCCGGCCAGGAGCTGCTGGACGGCTGGATGACCCTGGTGACCTGGGCGGCGGGCGCGGCCAAGCTCCGGGAGCAGGACGCCGAGGCGGCCGCCCAGGCGGCGGACACGGCCCGGGCCGCCGGGACCGAGCTGGCCCGCCAGCTCAGCACCGAGCTGGGCGAGGCCGGGATCGACCGGCCGGCCGAGACCGTCGCCGCCGCGGCCGCCCTGGACGTGGCGGGCGCCCTGGAGAAGGCGCGGGCGGTCGCCGCCCGCGTCGCCGAGCGCCGGGAGCAGGCGGCCGCCCTGACCGGCAAGCAGCGCACGGCCCGGGAAGCCCAGCAGGTCGCGCACCTGCTGGGCAACCTGCTGCAGGCCCGGCAGTTCCCGCAGTGGCTGGTCAGCGAGGCCCTCGACGACCTGGTGGCGGCCGCGTCGCAGACGCTGGCCGCGCTGACCAGCGGCCAGTTCGACCTCGCGCATGACAAGGGCGAGCTGTTCGTGGTCGACCACGGCGACGCCGACGCCCGCCGTTCGGTCCGCACCCTGTCCGGCGGCGAGACCTTCCAGGCCTCGCTGGCGCTTGCCCTCGCGCTGTCGTCGCACATCACCAGCCTGGCCAGCGCGGGCGCGGCCCGGCTGGACTCCATCTTCCTCGACGAGGGCTTCGGCACCCTCGACCCGGAGACCCTGGAGGTGGTCGCGACCACCCTGGAGACCCTGGCCCAGGGCGACCGGATGGTCGGGGTGGTCACCCACGTGGCCGAACTGGCCGAACGGGTCCCGGTCCGGTTCCGGGTCAGCCGGAATGCCAGAACCTCGGTTGTCGTGCGCGAGGGACTGGGCGCGGCCGGCGCGGAACTGGCGGCGGCGGAGGATGACGCGTGAGCCCCGCGGCCGGCCCGGGCGCGGCGATGCGGTTCAGCGTCGACGGCTGGGACCCCAGCTACGGGGCCAGCTTCGAGGTGGACGGCGAGCTCGGTGAGTCAACCGCCCGGGTGGACACCGACGTCGAGCTGCCCGCTGCCCGCTGGCGGCCAGTCGACCCCGAGGCGACGGGCGAGGTGCCAGAAGCACTGCTGTTCGTCGACGGGGTGCGCCGCGTCGAAGCGCAGGTCTGGATCGACAGCGACACCCCGCTGGTCGACCAGGCGAGCGGCGAGGTCTCACCGGGTGAGCCGACCGCCGCCTTGTGCGCGTCCTACGCGGCCGGCGTGGTGTGCTGCTGCAAGGCGGGCGCGCACCTGGTGACCTCGAAGCGGCAGCGCGGCCTGTTCTCGGTCGCCCCGCACGCTCACGACATCGACACCCGGGCGGGCGCCTACCGGGCCCATCACGTCACCGTCAAGCCGGGTAAGCCGGCCATGCCGGCGCTGTCCCAGGCGCTGCAGGGCAGGCTCGCCCTGATCGAGGAGGACGTGGCGAACGCCGCCCGCGACGCTTCCGCGGGCGTCCCGGGCCTGTCCGCCGGCCACCCGCTCGGGACCAGCGCCGACCTGCTGGTCCTGGACGGGAACCTGCGCGGCCGCCAGCACCTGCCCCGCGCCCTGGGCTACATCAAGTCGCATCACACGACCTACCTGCCGCCCGAACTCAACGCCGTCGTCGGGCGGCTGTCCCCCGGGCAGCGGACCCCGGTCTTCGAGGTCGGCACGAGGTGGGACCGCCGCAGCTGGTACCTGCGGCTGCCGTGCCCGCCCGCCGGGCCGTGGGCCGGGGTGGTGCGGGTCGAGTGCTCGGTCAGCGTCCCCATGGACGAGGCGATCCGGCTGGCCGGGCTGAGCCAGCGCTGCCTGGGCCGGTTCGCCTCGGCCGCCTACAAGGACACCCGCGCCCCGCAGAACCTCTACCCGATCGCGGGGCTGGAGCGGGAGCTGCGCCGCCGCCTGGGCGACCCGGCCCTGCTGTACCGGGCGCTCCGCCAGGCTTCCCGCCCGTAGCCGTGCCCAGCCCGGTCCAGCCCCGCTCGGCCGTCCAGCCCGGCCGTCCAGCCCGGCCGGGCCAGGAGCCGGAGCGGTCAGCCCTTGCGGGCCAGCGTGACGATCCGGCTGCCGCGGATGTGCAGGTCGGTCCGGCGCAGCAGGGAATGCGGGCCGTGGTCGTCCAGCAGCTGCGCCAAGACGGCATTGTCAGTCGCACTGAGCCGGTCGGTCCGCCCGAACGACAGCCGGGTGAACCAGCCACGGGCATAGGCGCCTGCCCGCGGGTGGTCCGGCCGGTCGAGGTCGATGGCGAACTCCCGCTCGGCCGTCACCTGCCAGCCGGCCTCGGCCAGCCGCGGGGCCCAGGCCGAGCCGAGGGTCGGCATCAGCTCGGCGTGCGCCCGGCCCAGGCCCGCCGTCACCCGCTCCTCGAACCCGGCCGGGCCGGTGCCCAGGTCGCGGGGCAGGAAGCGGAGCGCCTCGGGAAACTCGGCCACCGCGATCAGCCCGCCGGCGGCGGTGGCCGCCAGCGCATCGCGCAGCACCGCCCCCGGGTCGGCCAGGTGATGCAGCGACATCGACGCCCAGGTCAGGTCCAGCGGCCCCGGGCTGGGCCAGCTCAGCTCGGGCCAGCCTTGGTCGAGGTCGGCCCGGAGCGCGCGGACGCGCGGGGCGAGGCCGTAGACGGCAGCCCGCTCGCGCAGCGACCGCAGCGAGTTCTCCTCGATGTCGACCGCGGTCACCTGGGCCTGCGGGAAGCGGCCGGCCAGCCCGATGGCGGCGGTGCCGGTGCCCGCGCCGAGGTCGAGCACCCGGGCGGGGGCGGAGCCCGCGGCCTGGTCCCGCACCCAGTCGAGGGCCGACGTCCAGTAGTCGTGCAGCACCTGCACGTCCAGGTCGAGCAGGTCGGTCATGTCGCCCATGCCCTCGGGCCCGGCGTGCCCGGGCCCGGCGTGCTGGTGCTGGTCGGTGTGCGAAGTGGTCATGCTTCCACGCTAGGCGCCCATTGCTCGGATGGCATAACATCTTGCCAATGACGCAAGAAGATCCGCTCGACGCCATCATCCGCGCCCGCCTGCGCGGCCTGCGCGAGGCGCGCGGCTGGTCGCTGGACGCGCTGGCGTCCCGCTGCCATCTGAGCGCGTCGTCGCTCAGCCGGATCGAGACCGGGCACCGCCGCATCTCCATCGACCAGCTCGTGCCGATCGCCCGCGCCCTCGGCACCAGCCTCGACCAGCTGGTGGAGCCAGTCGGCGAGGACGACGTGGTGATCCGCCCGCGCAGCGACACCCGCCACGACGCGGTCACCTGGATGCTCACCCGGGGCGACGAGCCGCACGGGCTTATCGTGGCCAAGATGCGGATCAAGGCCACCCGCCCCCGCGGCGAGCTGCGGGTCCACCCCGGCTACGAGTGGTTCACGGTGCTCACCGGCACGGTCCGGCTGCAGCTGGGGGACCGGGTGATCCTGGTCGAGCCGGGCCAGGCGGCCCAGTTCTCCACCATGTCCCCGCACGGCATCACCGCCGTCCGCGCCCCGGCCGACATCATCACCATCTTCGACCGCGACAGCCGCCGGGCCCACCTCGACAGCGCCGACCTGAGCGCGCCGGGCGAAGAAGAGACCGGCCCAGCCCTACCATGAGCACGACAACAGGCCCGCAGCCGCCCGATAGCGAAAGCGGGAGTGCCATGGACGCGATCCGGGACTGGGCGACTCCGGGCAACCTCCAGCCCGAGCCGATCACGGTCGAAATCTGGCGCGAGCTGCCCGAGGACTTCTGCCGCCAGGTCGAGGTCGTCAACGGCCAGGCGGTCCGGTGCGAGACCCCGCGGCGCGCGCACCAGGCCGCCGCCCGCCGCTTGGCGGCCGTGCTGGATGCGGCCGCGGCCGATTACGTCGCGCTCCACCCTGGCTCCTGCCTCGACGTCAGCAACGATTTCGACGTCGTCTTGTGGGACGTTCCCGCCGCGACGATCCGGCGCCCTGACCTCGCGCTGCATAACTGCGCCCCCGACGACCTGCGCCCGCTCCCGGCCTCCTTCATCCGGGTCGTCATCGAGGTGGTCTCGCCCGGGAGCGACAAGACCGACCGGGTGGAGAAGATGGGGGAGTACGCCACGGCGGGCATTCCCTTTTACTGGCTGGTGTGGATCGGCGGTAACCGGGTCGCGTCCGTCGACGTCCACGTGCTCGACCACGAGCTGGGGGCCTACCGGCTGATGCGGACCCTGGCACCGGAGGAAGAGGTCAGCGTCCTCGAGGTGCCGGTCCGCATCAAGGTCCCGTGGAATCAGCTCAGCGCGCTCGTCCGCTAATCCGCTGTTATCGTCGCCGTGTGGACATCTGGCTCAGCGGCCGGGCCGAGGGTGGCCCAGCCGTACGGCGTTAGCTGCCCGGTCGGGTTAACGGACGTGGTTTCCGCCCGCATACGGGCAGAAACCACGTCCGATAATCCTGCGCCGAGATGGGTGGGCGCTGAGGTGGCTGAGGTTGCCGCCTGAGGTGGCTGAGGTGGCTGAGGTTGCTGCCCTGCCGGGCCCGCCCGCTGAACCCGGCCCGGCGGCCGGGCAACTCAGCCGACGACCCGCTCGGTGACCTGGTAGCCCGGCACCTCGGCTCCGTCGCTGACGGCCAGCCCGCGCCGGACCAGCTCCTGGACGTGGGCGGCGGTCTCGGTGACGGCGCTGATCCGCATCCGCCCGCTGTACTGGTCCCACGAGCGGGACCAGGTCAGCTGGCCGGCGAGGAACCACGGGGTGGCATCCGGGTGGGCGGCAATAGCGGCCAGCAGCTCCTGCAGCCGGTGCTCGTGGTGGGCGGCGATGCCGTCGACCCGCTCGGCCAGCCCGCGGAAGCGCCACTCGTGCGCCGGGAAGACTTCGTCCACGTCCAGGTCGCGCACCTTGGCCAGCGACTGGAGGAAGTCAGCCAGGGGCTGCCCGTCGCCCGACTGGGCCGAGATGTTGGGGGTGATCCGCGGCAGCACGTGGTCGCCCGCGAACAGCCGCTGCGCGTTCTCGTCGACGAAGACCAGGTGGCCGGGGGTGTGCCCAGGGGTGTGAATAGCGCGCAGCCGCCAGCCGGGCACATCGGCGATGTCGCCGTCGTTCAGCTCCCGGTCGGGCAGGCCGAGCCGGGTGAACAGGCCGTAGGAGCCGGGGGTGCCGACCGCCTCGGCCGCCTCCTCGGCCGGCGCGCCGAGCCAGCGCAGGTAGCCGACCTCGCCGCTGACCGCGGAGTCGGCGTCGCGCAGGCCCCGGCCGGACAGCACCGCGATGTCGTCCGGGTGCATCGCGACCCACGCCCCCGATGCCTCGCGCACCCGCCCGGCCAGGCCGAAGTGGTCGAAGTGCATGTGGCTGACGAGCACCCCGCGCACGTCGCCGACGCCCGCCCCGATCGACTCCAGGCCGCCGGTCAGCGCCTGCCACGACTCCTCGGCGTGCCAGCCGGAGTCGAGCAGCACCAGCCCGCCGCCGCTGGCGAACACATAGCTGGACACGTAGCGCAGCGGGTTACGCGGGATCGGCACCGGGATCGACCACAGGTCCCCGGCGAGCTGCTCGACTGGTGGCATGACGCGCGCCCGCCAGGCTTCGAGCTGCTTGGTTCCGGTGACGTCCTGCCCGGCTGGTACCTCGGTCATGCGCTGCCCGCTCCGTAACTGTCGACTGCGCCGCGGGTGGGGTGAAACTCCCGGCGGTTATGTCCCATTCTCGCTTACCGGCCGCCCGGCGGTTAGCCGTGGCCGCCGGTTAGCCTTGCCCGCCGCCGGGCACCGGGCGGGCGCCCGCAGCGTGCCGCTTGGCCAGCTCCCGGTAGGCCGACGGGTTGTTCTCCACCCAGCGCCGGGCCCCCGCCGACAGCGGGCCGGTGACCCGGGCGGGGACGCCCGCGGCGAGCATCCCGTCCGGCACCTCCATCCCGGGCGGCACGGTCGCGCCCGCCGCGATCAGCGCCCGGGCGCCGACGACGGCGCCGTCGAGCACGGTGGAGCCGTTGCCGACGAGCGCCTCGGCCCCGATCCGGGCACTGTGCACGATGCACAGGTGCCCGACGGTGGCGCCCTCGCCGACCTCGGTCGACCGGGTCGTTGCCGCCGTGCAGCACCGAGCCGTCCTGGACGTTGGCCCCGCGGCGGATGTACGACGGGGCCGAAATCGGCCCGGATGACGGCGCCGTACCAGACCGACGCCTCGTCTTCCACGTACACCTCGCCCACCAGGGTGGCAGTCGGGGCGATCCAGGCAGTCGGGCTGACGACGGGCTCAAGCCCCTCAAAAGAGAACAGCGGCATCAGGCCATCATGCACCAGGCGCGCCACCTGGACCTTGCGCGGGGACCGGATAACGGGTAGCGATAACAGGAGTGCTGCCATAGTGCTCGCGGTGCGGCGAGCGGATGAGGAGGTCCCGATGAGCGACTACACCCTGATCGTTTACACCAGCCCGGTCGAAGGCCGGGAAGATGAGTACAACAAGTGGTACGACGAGGTGCACCTGCCCGAGTTCTCCTCGCTGCCCGGCGTGATCAGCGGCAAGCGCTACAACATGGCGGGCGACAAGCCCCAGTGGGCCGCGATTTACGAGCTCAGCGCCCCGCCCGGGGACGTCTTCAAGGCGATGAACGCCGCCGTCAAGGACGGCTCCATGCACATGAGCGACGCGATGGACACCAGCTCGGCCATCGTGCACACCCTCACCCCGCGCTGAGGCTGGCCAGCTGAGGCTGGGGCGGGCGGAGCCAGGGTCAGCTGCCCCCGTTCGGTGGCAGGGCTTTTTTCATGCTTCCGAACGGGGGCCGCCTTCCCCCCTCAGGTACTCGCGCACGATGTCGTCGAACGAGGCGTCGCCGCGCAGTCCGAGCGCGTTCGCCCGCGGGGTTTCCACCCGGGCGGGCCAGCTGCGCACGATCGCGCCGATCGCCGGGTCGTCCGCCCAGTCGATGAGCGCGCTGGCGGGGTGGCCCGCCACCCGGTCGAGCGCGTCGGCCATCGCCCGCGGGGTCGTGGCCAGGCCGGGCAGGTTCATCGCGGTCCGGCTGCCCCAGGCCTCGTCGCTGACCGCGGCGGCGGTCAGCATGCCCGCCAGCGTCCGGCTGGGCGAGGCCAGCGCGACCGGGGTGCCGGCGGGACCGGGCAGGTCGCCCGCTGACCCGCCAGGGGCTCGCGGATGATGCCGGACAGGAAGCTGGAGGCGGCCGCGTTGGGCTTGCCCGGGCGAACCGACACCGTCATCAGCCGCACGCTGCGGCCGCGGATGAAGCCCTTGCGGGTGTAGTCGGCCATCAGCTGCTCGCCGATGAACTTCTGGATGCCGTAGCTCGACTGCGGCCGCGGCAGCGTGTCGTCGCCGACGGTGCCGAGCGGCGGCCCGGCCGGGTCGGCCCCGAACACCGCGAGCGAGCTGGAGAACACCACCACCGGCGGCGCGGGCTGGCGGCGGGCGTGCTCGAGCACCGCCCGGGTGCCGTCCACGTTCACCCGCAGGCCGAGGTCGAAGTCGGCCTCGGCCGCCCCGCTGACCACCCCGGCCAGGTGGACGATCAGGTCGGCGGGCCCGAGCTGCCTCGCCTGGCCGGCCAGGTCGCCGGTGGCCGCGGTCACCCGCGGGTCGCCCGCGAGGTCGGCCGGGGGAGCGGCCAGGTCGGCCAGCACCAGCTCACCGACGGGGGCGGGCGCGTTCCCGCCGACCGCGACCGGCCCGTCCAGCAGCCGCCGGGCGAGCAGGGTGCCGATGAACCCGGCCCCGCCGGTGACGATGACCCGGATGCTCACGCCGCCCCTCCTTCGTTCCTTCGTTGGGCCTGCGCTGACCGCTGTCAGTAGAAGATCGGGCCGGGAGCACCGCCGCCGACGGCGATCGCGTCCCCGTTGATGGCGACGCTGCGCGGCGAGGCCAGGAACGCCACCACGTCCGCCACCTCCTCGGCCGTCACCAGGCGGCCGATGGAGACGCTGTCGCCGAGCCGCTTTTCCATCTCCGCGACCGTGATCCCGGCCCGTTCAGCCTGAGCGGCCAGGGTGGCCGGGGTTCGCTCGGTGACGGTCAGCCCCGGGTGCACCACGGTCACGTTGACCCCGTGGTGGCCGAGCTCGTCGGCCAGGTTCTTGGTCGCCGCCGCGACCGCGACGTTGCGGACCGAGCCGGTGATCGCACCCGCCGACCGGGCCGCCAGCCCGCTGATGTTGATGATGCGGCCCCAGCCGTTCGCCTTCATCGACGGCGCCACCGCCCGGGCGCAGCGCAGGTAGCCGAGCACCTTCACGTTGACCTGCTCGGTGAACTCGTCCTCGCGGAAGTTCTCGATGCCGCCCGCGAAGCTCCCGGTGTTGACCCGCGCGGCCGCGTTGACGAGGATGTCGACCCCGCCGAAGGCGGCCGCGACGTCCGCCGCCATGTGCCCGACCGCGTGGTCGTCGCCGGTGTCGCAGCTCACCGTGATCACCCGGCCGGCCGCGAGGCCGCCCGCTTCCTCGACCGCCGCCTTGGCCGCTTGGAGGGCCGCGGGGTCGCGCGCCACCAGCGCCACGTGCGCGCCCTCGGCCGACAGTGCCTTCGCCACCGCGAGGCCGATCCCGCGGCTGCCGCCGGTCACGATCGCCCGCTTGCCTACTAGTTCCAGGTCCACGCCGCCGATCCTCCCACTCCGGCGGCCGGCGGCGCAGCCCCGCCCCGCCCGGCCGCCCTCGACGTGCACCGGCAGTCGCGTCCGCTGGTGAGGGTTAGGTCCGCCTGACAGCGGTAGGGGATGAGAAATCCAAACCGAGGAAAGGAGATCGTCATGGTTGCCTACACCGTGCCGGGAATGAAGCCGGGGACCGCGGATAAGGTCAACGGCCTGCTCCAGGACCGGCTCAACTCGCTCAACGATCTCGCCCTGACCCTCAAGCACGTGCACTGGAACGTGACCGGGCCGAACTTCATCGCCGTCCACACCATGCTCGACCCGCAGGTGGAAGCGGTCCGGGCGATGGCGGACGAGACCGCCGAGCGGATCGCGGCCCTCGGCGGGTCACCCGTCGGCACCCCCGGGGCCCTGGTCGCCCAGCGCGACTGGGACGACTACAGCATCGGCCGGGCCGACGCCATCGCCCACCTGGGCGCGCTCGACCTGGTCTACGCGGGCATCATCGAGGCGCACCGGGCCGCGATCGACTCGGCCGAGGAGCTCGACCTGGTCACCCAGGACATGCTGATCGGCCAGTCCCGCCAGCTGGAGGAGTTCCACTGGTTCGTGCGGGCGCACCTGGAGTCGGCCGACGGCACGCTCAGCACGAGCGGGGCGCAGAGCGAGAAGGCGGCGGCCAAGACCGCAGCCCGTAAGAGCACCAGGACCGCTAAGAGCGCCAAGTAACGCCTCGGGCCTGGCCGACCAGCCGGCCTGTCCGGCGCCGATAGCGGCGGCGCCAGCCGGCCGGCGGCCCGTCTAAGCTCGCGGCCGCCGCCGCCGTGAGCACCTCGAGGGCCGAGGACTGGCGGCTGGCGTCGGCCCGGTCGAACGGGCCGGCCCAGCGGACCCCGATCTGGCCTGCCCCACTCCTGGCCCTGGTCCACACGGCGTCGGCGTTGGCGAGCAGGAACGTCCGGTAGGCGGGGCTGCCGCTGGCCTGCTGGAGCTGGCCCAGGTAGCGGGCGAAGATGCCCTTGAACTGGGTCTGGTCACCGTTGGTGCCGGCCGGCTCGCTCGGCTCCGTGAGGATGCCGTCCGGGCTGGTCAGATGCTGCAGTGCCGCGTCCGCGATCACCCCGGCCCGCTGGCGGTAGCCGGCCTCGCCGGTGATCTCGCCCAGAACGGTCAGCCCGCCCAGGATCACCCCCTGGTTGTAGGTCCAGGTGATGCCGCCGTTGTTGGCGCACGCGGCGGTCAGGCCGTCGTTGACCAGGCCGTCCGGGTTGATCATGCCGCTGCCGTCCAGCCACTGCCAGGCCCGCAGCGCCCAGTCGCGGTAGTCCCGGCCCGCCGCGGTGTCGTCCTCCCGCTGCGCCAGGAGCGCCGCCAGCAGCAGGAACAGTTCGTTGGTGACGGCGTTCTTGTACCGGCGGTCGGTGTTCCACCAGACCCCGCCGCCGCACGTGTCGTCCCAGCCGGCCTGGTTGTGCCGGAAGATTGCCTGCGCGGCCGCCAGGTACTCGGGGCGGCCGGTCAGGTCATAGGCGGCCACCCAGGCCAGCCCCCACCAGCCGTTGTCGTCGAAGTACTCGTTGACGAAGCCGCGATGGCGCCGCTGCGCGGCCCGGAACGTGGTCTCGATGACGTCGAGGTAGGCCCGGTCGCCGGTGACGCTCATGTAGCCGATGACGGCGGTCAGCGCGTTGGCGGCGTTCCACCAGCCGGTGCTGCGCCACAGGCCGGTGCGCCGGCTGTACCAGCGCTGCAGCACGCTGACGGCCGCCGCCGCCCGGGCCCGGTAGTCCGGTTCCCCGGCCGTACTCGTCCCGGCTGGCGCGGCCGGCCAGGTCCTGGCCGCTCAGGTCCTGGCCGCTCAGGGTCGGGCCGCTCAGGTTCTGGCCGCTCAGGGTCGGGCCGCTCAGCCAACGCGGCCGCCTCCGGCCGGGTCCGGGCCGCCCGCCGGACCGCGGGCGGCCTGGCCGGACGGCTCGGCGGCACCGGCGCGGGCCGTACGGCTGCGCCACAGCCAGCCCGCCACCGCCAGCAATACCCCGCCCCGGAGCCACACGTCGGCCAGGTTGAACGTCGGGCCGTAGAACGACAGGTGGATCCAGTCGATGACGCCGCCGTGGAACACACCGGGGGAGCGGGCCAGCCGGTCGATGAGGTTGCCGGCCGCCCCGGCGGCGGCCAGCGCCGCGCCGAGCCGCTCGGCCGTACCGCCCGCCCGCACCGCCCAGGTCGCCAGCAGCGCCAGGCCGATCACGGTGAGCACGGCGACCACCGGCTCGGCCCCGGTCGCGAGCCCGAACGAGGCGCCGTGGTTGACGACCAGCTGCAGCCGCACCACCCCGCCGGGCCCGGTGACGACGTGCCCCCCGGTCAAGCTGCCCGCCGCCCACGCCTTGGTCGCCGCGTCAGCCGCGAGCGCGAGGACGCCCGCCACCGCGCACGCGCCCCGACCAGTGAGGAGCGCGCCCGCCGTCGGCCGGGAACGCGCCCGGTCCGCGCCGGCTGCTGCCGCCTTCATGCCGCCTGCCACGCTCACGAGTCTGCCTTACCGGCACCGCGGCCCGTCCCGGGCACCCCGCTCACCTGGCCGCGCCAGTCCAGCCCGCCGCGCCCGCCGCCACCCCGCTCCGCCCCGGCCCCCCGCTCTGCCCGGCCCCCCGCTCTGCCCGGGCCCCCGCCCTGCCCGGGCCCCCCGCTCTGCCCCGGGCCCCCCGCTCTGCCCCGGGTTCCCGCTCTGCCCCGGGTTCCCGCTCTGCCCCGGGTTCCCGCTCTGCCCCGGGCTCCCGCTCTGCCCCGGGTTCCCGCTCTGCCCCGGCCCCCCGCTCTGCCCCGGGCTCCCGCTCTGCCCCGGGCCCCTCCCGCTCTGCCCCGGGCTCCCGCTCTGCCCCGGGCTCCCGCTCTGCCCCGGGCTCCCGCTCCGCCCAGGCCGCTTGCTCCGCCGGGGCCGCTTGCCGCGCCCCCGCTCAGTCTGCCCCACCGGGCCCGGCAGGATCCGCCTGCCCGGGCGCACCGCTCGCACCGCCCGGGCCGCCGGCACCGCCCGGGCCGCCGGCACCGCCCGGGCCGCCTGCACCGCGTGACCCCTGCGCCGCGCGGACCCCCGCACCGCCCGCTCAGCGTGGCCTAACGTGCCCCGCCCGGCTCAGCCTGCCCCAGCGGGCTCAGCAGGGCCCGCCTGCCCGGGCGCACCACTCGCACCGCCGGCACCGCTTCACTCTCTCGGCCCCACCCGTCCTCGGCTTCGGGACGCCCACTCGCTTAAGGGGAAACTCTTGTTGCCCCCGCAACGATTAGTTTCCGGCTAAAACGCCCAGGCGGGATAACAGCAAGAAATAAGCGATCTTCGCTTCGAAGGCTAGGCACTTAGATGCGATAACAGCAAGAAGCGGGCAGACATTCAGGCAGAAAATCGGGAGTGTGCGGCGACTGCGAGATAACAGCAAGGAACGGTGCTCGCCGGGCGCGGCCTGCGCTCGAAGGCGGCAACTGGCTGAGGCTCTGGCGGCATGCTGTGGCGGTGCGGTCCGCTGAGGCTCTGGCGGCAGGCTGGGGCGGTGCGGTCCGCTGGGGCGGTGCGGTCCGCTGGGGCGGGCTAGGACACTGCGGCATCGCGCTCGGCGGTGAGCTGCAGGCGACGTCGATGATCATGCCTTCCTGGCCGCCGACGTAGCCGGCCTCGCCGGCGCGCTGCAGGATTTCGTGGGCGGGGACGCCGTGGCGGCCGCCGGCGCGTTCGGTGTGCAGCAGGAAGCTGGAGTAAGCCTCGGCGAAGTAGCGGCACCGCGGTGCCGCTAATTCGCCGAGAAGGTGATCGAGACCGAGCCGATCCGGTCGAACGCGGCGCTGACCGTGTCGCCCGGCCCAAACGGGATCGCGGCGGTGACCGAGCCCGGCAGCACCACGTGCCCCGGCTCCAGGCCGACCCCGAGCGGCCCGAGGGTGTTGGCCAGCCACACCAGCGCGTTGACGGGCGAGCCGAGCACCGCCCCGCCCGCCCCGGTGCCCTCGATGCGGCCGTTGCGGTACAGCAGGCAGCCGGTGAGCGACAGGTCGAGCGCTTCCGGCCGGACCGGCCGGCTGCCGAGCACCACCCCGCCCGAGGACGCGTTGTCGGCGATCGTGTCGGGCAGGGTGATCTTCCAGTCGGCGATCCGCGAGTCGATGATTTCCAGCGCGGGCAGCACGAAGTCGACCGCCGCGAGCGCCTCCGCCACGGTCACCCCCGGGCCGCGCAGCGGGCGGCCGAGGACGAGCGCCATCTCCGGCTCCGCCCGCGGCTGCAGGAACCGGCCGAAGTCGGCTGTGACGCCCTCGGGCAGGAACATGGTGTCGAGGAGGTGCCCGAAGTCAGGCTGGCTGACGCCGAGCTGCCGCTGCATCGCGGCGGAGGTCAGCCCTACCTTGTGCCCCTTGACGACCGAGCCGCCCGCCGTCCAGGCCGTGACCTGGGCCAGCTGGATGGCGTAAGCGTCGTCGAGCGACAGGCCCGGCTGGGCTGCCGTCAGCGGCGGCACCGGGATGCGGCTGCCGTAGGCGCCGAGCAGGTCCGCCGCCGCCTTGTCCACCGAGTCCGCGTCCAGGGTGATCCTTCCGTCGTTCTGCTCCAGTCCCGGCCGGCGGGACAGCACGCCCCCAGTCTGCCAGCCGCGGACGGTGTGACGACAGGACGAGTCCCGGTCAGTGGAACGCTCTTCGGCGCCAGCTCGCGACCCGGTTCCCCGGTGCCCTCGAGCAGCAGCGCGGCGAGCTCGACCAGCCCGGTCGCGGTGCGGAAGGAGCGCGGCACTTACCCTGATAGGTACTGCAGTACGGTGCGCAGTATCTGACGGGAGAGGTCATGCCAGCCGAGCGACTGATGCCGACGCCGGAGTCGGCCGACCTGATCGAGTTGACCCGCAGCATCGTCGACAAGGAGCTGCGGCCCGCCGTGGACGAGGCCGAGCGGGCGCACACGTTCCCGCGGGAGGTGTTCCTGACCCTCGGCCGGGCCGGGCTGCTGAGCCTGCCCTACCCGGAGACCTACGGCGGCGGGGGCCAGCCCTACGAGGTGTACCTGCAGGTGCTGGAGGAGATCGCCGTCCGCCTGGGCGGCGGTCGGGGTCGGGACCAGCGTGCACGCGCTGAGCTGCTTCGGCCTGCTGTTCGCGGGCACCGAGGAGCAGAAGCGGCAGTGGCTGCCAGACATGCTCGGCGGCGAGCTGCTCGGCGCCTACTGCCTGTCGGAGGCGCACGCCGGGTCCGACCCGGCCGCGATGCGCACCCGGGCCGTCCGTGACGGCGACGAGTACGTGCTCAGCGGGGCGAAAGCCTGGGTCACCCACGGCGGAGCGGCCGACTTCTACAAGGTTATGGCGCGTACCAGTGACGACGGCGGCCGCGGCATCTCCTGCTTCCTCGTCCCGGCCGGTACCCCCGGCCTGACCGCGGACACCCCCGAAGACAAGATGGGGCTGATGAGCTCGGTCACCACGACGATGCTGTTCGACCAGGTCCGGGTGCCGGCCGGGCGGCGGCTGGGAGCCGAGGGGCAGGGTCTGCCGATCGCGCTGGCCGGCCTGGACTCCGGGCGGCTCGGCATCGCCGCGGTCGCGACCGGCGTCGCCCAGGGGGCGCTCGACGTGGCGGTGGCCTACGCCAAGGAGCGCGAGGCGTTCGGCAAGCCGGTCATCGAGCATGAGGGGCTGGCGTTCCTGCTGGCCGACATGGAAGCCGCGGTGACCTCCGCCCGGGCGACGTACCTGCACGCGGCCCGGCTGCGGGACGCCGGACGGCGGTTCTCCCGGCAGGCCTCGGTCGCCAAGATGGTCGCCACCGACAACGCGATGAAGGTGACCACCGACGCGGTCCAGGTTCTCGGCGGTGCGGGCTACACCAAGGACTTCCCGGTCGAGCGGTACATGCGGGAGACCAAGGTCATGCAGATCTTCGAGGGCACCAACCAGATCCAGCGCATGGTGATCGGCCGCGACCTCGCCAGGGGCTGATGTCTGCCGCCGGCCTGCGAACTCCCGGACCGAGCGGAGATGCGAGCACAGTTACGGCTTGCGCAGTTCGGCCAGCCGCCGACGCTGCCGCCCAGCGGCATCGAAGTTGCTGTCGTCGAGCCAGGACTCGAAGCCGGCCCGCAGCGCCGGCCACTCGTAGTCGGCGACGGAGAACCAGGTCGTGTCCCGGTTACGTCCCTTGGTCACCAGCGCGTTGCGCCAGGTCCCCTCCTCGGTGAAGCCGAGCCGGGCCGCCGCTGCCCGTGACGGGACGTTGAACGCGTCGCACTTCCACTCGTACCGGCGGTACCCCAGGTCGTCGAAGACGTACCGCATGAGCAGGTACTGCGTTTCGGTCGCGGCCCGGGTCCGCTGCAAACGGGGCGAGTAGATGATCGAGCCGACTTCGATGCTGCCCAGCTGCGGCTGGACCCGCATGAGGCTGGCCCGGCCGAGGAACGCAGCGGACGCGGCGTCTTCGATGGCGAACGCGATCGCGTCCGGGTTTGCCTTCATGCGCTGCAGGATGACCTCGGCCTCCGTCCGGTCCCGGGGCGCCTCGTCGGACTGGTAGGTCCACAGCTCGGGATGCTCGCCGAGGCCGGCGATCCCGGTCAGGTGGCTGTCATTCACCGGCACCAGCCGGACCGACCGGCCGGCCAGGGTCACCCGCGCGGGCTCCCGGGCGCCGGCCCACTCGACGGGATCCCCGATCAGCTGACCGAACTCGTTCTCGCGGCTCATGGCGCAATCATGCCGCTGCCCGCGATCCACCCGCTAACTGAGGACCAGGTCGTCCCCAAAGTAAGGGGAGATGATGCTCCGCAGCTGCATGACCTCTGGTTCGCCGGGCTTGGGCTGGTTGAACCGGCCCGGGTGACGCGGGTCGCGCAGCCATTCCCACAGCAGCCGGGCGTCGAACGCCCCGTTCGTGGAGGAGCGCCCGAAGTCGTTCTTGTAGTAATTGTGAGCGCGCGCGTCCAGGTAGACCTTGGTGCTCGCCGCCACGTCCAGGGCAGCGTTGTAGCGCTCGTAGGCGTCACGCGTCACCTCCACGCGGCTCCGGTCACCGGTGATCAGCGCGTCGAGGCACTCGAGCGCGAACCGGGTGACCAGCTCCTCCAGGTGGATGGCGGCGAAGCCGACGTTCGCGTTGGTATTGGGTCCGTACAGCATGAAGAAGTTCGGGAACCCCGGCAGCATGGTGCCGAGGTAGGCGCGCGCGCCGTCCGCGGCCCACAACTCCTCGACCCGGACTCCGTCTCGTCCGCGCACGTCCATGGGCCACAGGAAGTCGTTCGCGCGGAAGCCTGTGGCCAGTACGATCGCGTCGACCGGGACCTCGCTGCCGTCCCGGAGCAGCACGCCGGACCCGGTGATCCGGGAGATCCCCTCGGGAATCAGGGTGACGTTGTCCTGCAGCAGCGCGTCGTAGATGCTGTACGCGCGATCGACCAGCACCGGGCGGGCCGACAGTGGCGGCGCCGCGGGCAGCATCTGCTCCATCAGGTCGGGCCGGCCGGCGAACTTTGACCGCATGAACGCGATGCGCTGATCACGCACCTGCTTGTTGGCCAGGCTGACGGCGAACGGATCGTCGAACTCGGGATCGATCTCATTAGCGGGCGCGATGGCACCCGGGCGGATAGCCCACGAGTTGGCGAACCGGATGAAGTTGACGAGATACGGGAAGTTGCGGTCCAGCCAGTTGACCTGGGCCGGGTAGGGGTCGAGGTAACCGGGAACGTCGAACACCCAGTTCGGCTTGCGCTGGAAGAGGTACAGGTGGCCGACGTCCTTGGCCAGCTCGGCCGCCAGCTGGTAGCCGGTGCAGCCGCTGCCGGCCACGGCCACCCGCTTGCCCGCCAGGTCAAGGTGCGCGGGCCAGCGGGCGGTGTGGAACAACGGGCCGCGGAATTCCTCCTGCCCGCTGATATGCGGGATATTGGGCCGGGACAGGAAACCCACCGCCGTGATGACCGCGTTCACGTCCCACGTTCGCTGTCCGTCCGGGGTCCGCGCCGTGACGTGCCACCGGCTGGCGCTGTCATCCCAGACGACCGAGGTCACCTCGGTGCTGAAGACGATGTTCTTCCGGATGTTGAAGTGGTCGGCGACCCAGTTGATGTACTTCTCGTTCTCACTTTGCTGGCAGTAGGCGGACGGGTAGGGAAAATCCGCGCCGAGCACGTGGGTGTAAGTACGGCTCGGGGTGTCGACGCGCGCCCCTGGATAGCGGTTTTCCCACCACGTGCCGCCGACTTCCGGGTTCTTGTCCAGGACGGTGAAGGGGATGCCGGCGTGGTCAAGCTGCACCGCGGCGTTGAGCCCGCCCATCCCCGCGCCGATCACGATGACCGAGAAGCCCGCCAGCTGTTCGCGTGAGGGCGGCACTGACCAGTCAAGGCCGCGGGCAAAGGGGTTCAGCGCCAGCTGCTCGGTCCACATGCCCATCTCGCCGGCCGGCACATCGGCTCCGGCGGTCAGGCTCAGGCTGCGGCGCAGCCGTTCCTCCGGCCCGGGAGAGATTTCCCCCGCGCCCGCGTCGCGGTACCACTTGAGGAATTCCGCTGCCTTCGCCCGGATGAGGGCCGCGTCCGACTCTTTTGCCAGCGTGTTCCTGGACCGCAGCCCGGACGCCACCGGCGCCATCTCGATGCCGTCGATCAGGGCCTCGTCCCCCGTCAGCTGATAGAGCAGGCCGCGGAGCACGATGGGATCGGCGAACTGAACGGCATCCTCGATGGTCTCGTCGCTCGCCTCCAGCAACTCGGTCCTGGTTGCGGTCACCGACGCCTCCCGACCACTCCCTGACCGCCACTCGGCCCCGATGGAGCTAGCGTCAACGTAACGCCCGCCCCCAGGCGTGTCGATGACGCCTGCGCCATTGTCGCCATTTGGCGCGCCGGCGGCCGGCGGGCGGCGGCCGGGCAGCTGGGCAGTTCCGGTCGTGCGGCCCATGGGGGACACTGCGGGAATGCAGACCTTTCCCCGCGCATGCCTGTTCCCCGTCCATGGTGGCCGGCCGTGACCGCGCCGCTCCCGGAGGCGGTCCGCGACGGCGCCCCCGCCCGGAGGCTGCGGGACGCCTGCGAGCCGCTCGCCATGCACGCGGTCTGGAGCCAGCCCGTCCGCGAGGCCCTGGCCGCCCTCGGCCTGGACTTCCGGGCCGGTTACGTCGCCGGCCGGGCGGCCAGCCTGGGTGAGCCGTCGCCGCTGGTCGTCGCGGCCACGTTCGCCTGGTTCGAACCCACCTCGCTGGCCGCCACCTTCGAGGGTGCCCGGGCCGCGGCGCCGCGCGACCAGCTGGTGGCGGCCAGGGACGCCGCCACCGCCGCCAGCCTGGCCGGGGTGCTCGCCGGGGAAGACCCGGCCGGGGTCGCCGACCTGCTCACCGCGGCCACGGCGGGCGCCGGCGGAGCCGGCCGCCCGCTGTTCGCGGGGCTGCGCGGCCGCGGCGCCCCCGCCGACCCCTTCCAGCGCCTGTGGTGGGCGTGCGACCTGGTACGCGAGCACCGCGGCGACTCGCATGTCGCGGTGGCGAACGCGGCCGGGATCGGGCCGGTGGAGATGAACGTGCTGACCGAGTGCTGGCTCGGCATGCCGCTGCTGTCCTACACCGCCACCCGCGGCTGGCCCGAGGCAGCGATGCGGGCCGCGGTGGGCCGCCTGGAGGCGTGCGGCTGGCTGCGCGACGGCACGCTGACCGACGAGGGCCGCACCGTCCGGGCCGGCCTGGAGGACCGCACCGACGCGGCCGAACGCGCCATCGTCGAGGCCCTGGGGGAGCGGCTGGACGAGGTCTGCGGCCGGCTGCAACGCCTGGAGCCAGCGCTGCATCGACGCGGGCGCCTTCCCGGCCGACGTCCTCAAGCGCGCGGCTGGCTGAACCCCGGCGGCGGTTAACCGGCCGGTGTGAGGTGAGACACGCCCGGAGCGGGAAAGAAACGAAGGCGCGGTCTGCGTTTACCCCACGGTAAGCGCAGTTGGCATCTTCGTTTTTGGCGCACGGACGTCGTTAGGCGGAACTTTCATGACCAATCCTGTCAATTCAGCCGAGGAGATCCAGGGGGCGGGGGCCGGGACGGCCGGCCCCGCGGCCGAGGACCCGCACTACAGCCGGCGCTGGCTGATTCTGGCTCTGCTCGGCACCGCCCAGCTGATGGTGGTGCTCGATGCGACGATCGTGAACATCGCGCTGCCGCACGCGCAGGCGGCGCTCGGGTTCAACAACAGCGACCGGCAGTGGATTGTCACCGGTTACTCGCTCGCGTTCGGCAGCCTGCTGCTGCTCGGCGGGCGCATCGCCGACCTGTTCGGACGCAAGCGGATCTTCATCATCGGGGTGATCGGCTTCGCCGCCGCCTCGGCCTTCGGCGGCGCCGCGCAGAACTTCGACATGCTGCTGGCGGCCCGCATCATCCAGGGCGCCTTCGGCGCGCTGCTCGCCCCGGCCACCTTGTCCCTGCTCACCACCACCTTCCGCAACCCGGGCGAGCGGACCAAGGCGATGGGCATCTACGGCGGTATCGCCGGCGCCGGCGCCTCGGTCGGGCTGCTGCTGGGCGGGGTGCTGACCGAGTACCTCAACTGGCGCTGGGTCATGTACGTGAACGTGCTGATCGCCGCCATCGCGCTGGCCGGCGCCGTGGCCCTGCTCAAGCAGATCAACGTGGCCAACCGGCCCAAGCTCGACCTGGTCGGCACCGTGCTCGCCGCGGTCGGCCTGTTCGCCATCGTCTACGGCTTCTCCAACGCGTCGATGTCACCCGGCAGCACCGGCTGGACCAAGCCCGCGACGCTGGGCACGCTGATCGGCGGGGCCGTCTTGCTCGTCCTGTTCGTGCTGCTGGAACAGCGGATCTCGAACCCGCTGCTGCCGCTGCGGGTGGTCACCGACCGCAACCGGGCGGGCGCCTACCTGGCGATGTTCTTCGCCGCGATCGGCATGTTCGGCGTGTTCCTGTTCCTGACCTACTACCTGGAGGTGAACCTCGCCTGGAGCGCGGTCAAGACCGGCCTCGCCTTCCTGCCGCTGACGCTGGTGCTGGTGGTCGTGGCGGCCGTCGGCAACACCGTGCTGCTGACCCGGGTCAGCCCGCGCCTGCTGGTCCCGTCCGGGCTGCTGATCGCGGCCGTCGGGATGGGCCTGCTCACCCGCATCGGCCTCACCTCCAACTACGCCGCTGACGTCCTGCCGACCCTGCTACTGGTGGGCGCGGGCCTGGGCCTGGTGTTCGCCCCGGCGTTCACCCTCGGCACCCTCGGCGTCGATCCGGGGGACCAGGGCGTGGCCTCGGCCATGGTCAACGTCGCCCAGCAGATCGGCGGGTCGATCGGCACCTCGCTGCTGAACACGATCGCCGCGGTGGCCGCCTCCAGTTACATCACCGCCCACGCGGCCGCGGCGACCAGTGCCGCGGGCAAGAAGCTGCTCGTGGCCGAGTCCCTGCTGAGCAGCTACCACACCGTGTTCTGGGTCGCGGCCGGGGTCTACGCCGGCGCCGCCGTGATCTGCGCCCTGCTGCTGCGCAGCCAGATCGCGATCCCGCGGGACGCCCCGGCGCCGGTGGCGGTGCACGCGGGATGACCGTATCCGCGGTGCCTGCTCCGGGGGCCGGCGGGCCGCCCGGCGACGCGGCCGTCCCGCGGCGGCCCCGGGCGGACGCCGTCCGCAACCGCCAGCGGCTCATCGACGCCGCGGCGGAGGTGTTCGCCGCCCGCGGCCTCGACGCGACCCTCGACGACATCGCCCGGCAGGCCGGGGTCAACGTCGCCACCGCCTACCGGCACTTCGCCAACAAGCACGAGCTCGCGCGCGAGTTCCTGCGCCAGGTCATCGACCGGGCCGCCGTCATCGCCGAGGAAGCGGCGGCCCACCCCGACCCCTGGGCCGGGCTGAGCTTGTTCCTCGAACGGACGCTGGAGGAGATCGCCTCCAACCGGGCCTTCGTGGATGTGCTCACCCGGGTCCGCGACGGGGAGTACTTCGCCGACCTGCTGCGGCGGACGGCGCCGGCGCTGGAGCGGCTGCTGGCCCGTGGCCGGGCGGCCGGAGTGGTGCGGGACGACTTCGCCGCCACCGACTTCCCGGCCGTGCTGGAGATGCTCAGCGCTATCACCGGTCTCGAAGTGCCCGGACTGCCGTACCTGCCGCACCGCTACATCGGCCTGATCCTGGCCGGGCTGCGGCCCGGCGGCGGACCGCTGCCGGGCGCGGCGCTGACCGAAGACCAGCTGCTGCGGGCGGCGGCGACCAAGGCCGGCCGCCCGGCCGCCGCCCGCCCGGCCGCCGCCCGCCCGGGCGGCCGCCGGCGGCACAGCCTCAACTGAGCCCGCCCGCTCTTCCCCCTGAGGGCGGACCGGGGGCCGGCGAGGCTGCCAACCGGACGCACGGTCGGGCGAGCCGTCGGGAGGCGCAGTGGCAGCGGCGGACAAGCGCAAGACCGGGGGCGCGGGCGAGGCGAGCCGCCGCTGGCAGGAGGTGCTTGACGTGTCGGCTCAGGTCTTCTACCGGCTTGGTTACTCCGAGGCCTCGGTCGGCGACGTCGCCGCCGCCCTCGACATCACCAAGGGCAGCCTCTATCACTACGTGCAGAACAAGGAAGACCTGCTCTACGCCATCATCCGCCAGGCCCACGAGCTGACCAGGGACAACCTGGAGCGGGCGGAGGCTTCGGGCGGGCCCGCGCTGGCCCGGCTGCGGCGGTTCTTCGACGGCCACGTGCGGGTCAACGCGGGTGACCTGGAGAAGGCGGCGCTGATCTACCGGGACCTGCGCCACCTGTCGGCCAGCCGCCGGGCCGAGATCGTCACCGTGCGGGACCAGGTCGAGGAGTTCGTCCAGCGGCTGCTGGCCGACGGCATCGCCGAGCACACCGTCTGCCCGCTGATCGACGTGCGGCTGGCGTCGACCGAGATGTTCTCCACCGCCAACGCCATCGGCCAGTGGTACCAGCCCGGCGGGCCGCACACCGCCGCGGAGGTGGCCGCGTCGGTGGCCGACTTCGTGGTCGCCGCGGTCGCCTGCGACGGACTGGCTGGGCATGGCTGCTGCCCCCGGCACGGGCCCGGCCGGCCCGCCGTTACCTGAATCACCTTGCCGGCCGGGCCCGCCGGGCCGACGGTGGGAAGGATCAGTCCAGACCGCCCGTGCCGATCAGGAGTGCCCATGGACCCGCGGCAGCGACCGTACCCGGCCGACGCGCCGCCACCAGGTGAGCCCGGGACGGCCGACGGCATCACGGTGGAGAACCGGGTGCTCGGCGCCACCCCGGTGGTGGCGGTGACCTTCGATTTCGCCCACTACGGCGGCACCCTCAGCACCGGCAACATCCCCCGGCTGGCGGCCGCGGCCGCGCTGGCGGCCCGGCTGCGGGTGCCGCTGGTGTCGTTCGTCGCCTCGGGCGGAGTCCGGGTCCAGCAGGGGATGGCCGCGCTGGCCGGTTTGCAGCAGGTCACCGCGGCGGCGGCGGCACTGCGCCGGGAGGGCGTCCCGCACCTGGCGATGCTGCGCGGCCCGGTCGCGGGCGGCGCCTGGGCGTTGTTCGCGGGGACGGCCGACGTCATCGTGGCCCACGCGGGCGCCCAGATCGGGTTCGCCGGCTCGCGGGTCCGCCCGCCCGGTGCCGACCCGGCCGCCTACACGGCCGAGGCGAAGTGGGCCGCGGGCGAGGTCGACGCGGTCGTCACGGCGGCCGATGAACGGGCGGCGCTGGACCGCTACCTGCGTGTCCTCGGCCCGGTGGCGGCCGCCGGCGAAGCCGCCGGCCCGCCCGGACTGCCGCCGCTCATCCCCGGCGCGGACCAGGCCGGAACCGGCTGGCAGGCCGTGCGGCTCGCCCGCAACCCGGGCCGGCCGCGGGCGCGGGCCTACCTGGACGCCTACTTCGACGTCGCCGCCGAGCTCAGCGGCGACCGGGCCGGCGGGCGCGGCGGGGGCCTGCTGGCCGGCGTCGGCCTGCGGGCCGGGCGCCCGGTGGCCTACCTGGCGCAGGACGGGTCGGCCACCACCGCGGCCGGCTTCCGGACCGCGGCCCGGGTGGCGCGGCTCGCCCAGCGCTGGGGGATCGGCGTGCTGACGCTCATCGACACCCCCGGCGCCGCCAGCGACGCGGCCGCCGAGCGGTCCGCCGTCGGTACCGCGATCGGGGAGCTGCTGATGGTCCTGGCCGAGCTGACCGTCCCGGTCACCTCGGTCCTGATCGGCGAGGGCGGCTCCGGCGGCGCCCTCGCGCTGGCCGCCCCCGGCCGCCTGTGGGCGGTGCCGTCGAGCTACTTCAGCGTCATCGGGCCCGAGGGAGCCGCGGCCCTGCTCTACCGCGACGCCGGCCGTGCGGCCGACGCGGCCGACCAGCTCCGCCTCGGCCCGGCCGCCCTGCTGGCCGACGGCCTGGTCAACGGCGTACTCGCCCGCCCCCCGGCCGACGACCAGAGTCCCTAGGCGTCCAGGCCCAGCTCCCGGGCGATCAGCATGCGCTGCACCTCGGAGGTGCCCTCGCCCATCTCGAGGATCTTCGCGTCGCGGTAGAACCGGCCGACGGGGAACTCGTTCATGAAGCCGTAGCCGCCGAAGACCTGGGTGGCGTCGCGCGCGTTGTCCATCGCCGCGTTGGAGCGCGGTCAGCTTGGCGATCGCCGCCTCCTTCTTGAACGGCTCGCCCGGCCAGCATCTTGCGCCGCCGCGTGCCACCAGGCGAGCCGCGCGTTGTGGGTGCGGACCTCCATGTCGGCGATCTTGAACTGCAGCGCCTGGAACCGCCCGATCGGCCCGCCGAAGGCCGATCGATCCCGAACGTAGGCCGAGCGACTCATCCACGCACCCCTGAGCCAGACCGGTGGACAGCGCCGCGATCGCGACCCGCCCCTCGTCCAGCGTCGCGCAGGAACTGGGCGTAGCCGCGGCCGCGCTCGCCGAGCAGGTTCGCCTCGGGTACCCGGCAGCCGTCGAACGACAGCTCGTGGGTGTCCGAGCCGGACCAGCCGACCTTGGAGTACTTGGGCGCGACGGTGAACCCGGGCGTGCCCGACGGGACCAGGATGGTGGAGATCTCCGGCTTGCCGTTCTCGGCCGGGTCCCGGTGACCGCGGCGACCCCGACCACGGCGGTGATCGACGTGCCGGAGTTGGTGATGAACGACTTCGACCCGTCGATCACCCACTCGCCGTCCTCCAGCCGCGCCCGGGTGCGCATCGCGCCGGCCACGTCCGTGCCGCCGCCCGGCTCGGTCAGCCCGAACGCGGCCAGCGTCTCGCCCGCGCACAGGCCGCGGCAGCCACTGCCGCTTCTGCTCCTCGGTGCCGAACCGGTAGATCGGCATGATGCCGAGCCCGACCCCGGCCTCCAGCGTGATGGCGACCGAGGAGTCGACCCGGCCCAGCTCCTCCAGGGCGAGGCAGAGCGCGAAGTAGTCGCCGCCCATCCCGCCGTACTCCTCCGCCGACCGGCAGCCCGAACAGGCCCATCCGGCCCATCTGCGCCACGATGTCGTAGGGGAACTCGCCCCGCTCGTACAGCTCGCCGATCACCGGCGCGACCTCGTCGCGGGCGAACTCCTCGACGCTCTTGCGCAGCTCCTCGTGCTCTTCGTCAAGCTTGTAGCCGATCATCGCGGCCCTCACTCCTCTCTGCGCGGAGATGGTGGATCGTTAGTGCACATCCTGGTGTGCCTAACTGATCCACCATCAGCCGGATTCCGGCCCGATGACCGCCAGCGTCTCGTCCATCCGGACCTGCTGGCCCGGCCTTCGCGGTCAGTTCGGTCACCATGCCGTCGACCGGCGCGGTCACCGTGTGCTCCATCTTCATCGCCTCGACCATGACCAGCCGCTGCCCGGCGCTCACGCGCTGGCCCGTCTCGGCCACGTCACGGCGACCACGGTCGCCCGGCATGGGGGAGCGGACCGACGCCGTCGCCGGCCGCCGCCGCGCGCCCCGCGCAGCGCTCCGGCTGGTGACCGCCTGCTGCCGGGTCAGCGCCCAGGTGTGCCCGTCGCGGCCCAGCCAGCAGCACCCCGTCGCCGTCGGCGTCGCGTCGCCGGCGCGGTCCGCGGCGCCAGGCGTAGCGCGGCGACGGCGCCGCCGTAGGTGACCGTCAGGGCGGCGCCGTCGCTGACGGCCCGGGCGGGCACCGGCTCGCCCGTCGCCCACCGCGACCTCGGCCCCCGCCGACGGCAGCCCGCGCACCCGTACCTCGGCCACCAGTCCCGGGCCCGTGCGCCGACGCGCGGAACCGGGTCCAGGCGGGCTCGCCGACCCGCCACCCGTCGGGGATGTCCCACGGGTTGCGCTGCGGGCCGGCCGGCTCGCGCGCCAGCAGCTGGTCGAGCGCGCGCGGCGGCCAGCACCTCCTCCGGCGGCGCCGGCAGTCGGGCGGACGCCGGGCGCCGGGTAGGCGATCCGCTCGGCCAGCCCGGTGTCCAGGCGGCCGGCCACGACGTCGGGGTCGGCCAGCAGCGTCCGCAGGAAGGCGACGTTGGTGGTGACGCCGAGCACGACCGTCTCGGCGAGGGCGGCGTCCAGGCGGCGCAGCGCGGTGGCGCGGTCCGGGCCCCATGCGCGATCACCTTGGCCAGCATCGGGTCGTAGTCGCTGCCGACGTCAGTGCCGCGGCCAGGGCCGAGTCGACCCGGACCGTCGCCGCCGGGCCGGGCGGTGCGGCCGGCTGGCGCAGCGCGAGCGACGGTGCCGCCGGTCGGCAGGAAGCCGCGGGCCGGGTCCTCGGCGTAGACGCGGGCCTCCACGGCGTGGCCGGTCAGCCGCACGTCGGCCTGGCCGAAGCCGCAGCGCGCTCGCCCGCGGCGACCCGCAGCTGCCACTCGACCAGGTCGAGGCCGGTAGACCAGCTCGGTGACCGGGTGCTCGACCTGGAGCCGGGTGTTCATCTCCATGAAGAAGAACTCATCGGGGTCGTCGCCGGCGACGATGAACTCGACCGTGCCCGCGCCGACGTAGCCGACGCTGCGGGCGGCCGCCGACCGCGGCCTCGCCCATCGCCGCCCGCGGCGTCGCCCGGCCGTCGAGCAGCGGCGACGGGGCCTCCTCGATGACCTTCTGGTGCCGCCGCTGCAGGCTGCACTCGCGCTCGCCGAGGTGGACGACGTTGCCGTGGGCGTCGGCGAGCACCTGGATCTCGATGTGCCGGGGCGCGGTGCACGTACCGCTCGACCAGCAGCGTGTCGTCGCCGAAGGCGGCCGGCGCCTCGCGCCGGGCCGCCGCCAGCGCGTCGGGCAGCTCGGCCGCGGAGCGCGACCACGCGCATGCCCTTGCCGCCGCCGCCGGCCGAGGGCTTGATCAGGACGGGGAAGCCGACCGCTCGTTCAGCTGCGCCGATCGAGCTCCTCGTCGGACATCCCGGCCCGGCCCGCGCCGGGCACCACCGGCACCCCGGCCGCCGCGACGGTCGCCTTGGCCCGGATCTTGTCGCCCATCGCCTCGATCGCGGCCGGCGGCGGGCCGATGAAGACCAGCCCGGCGTCGGCGCAGGCGCGGGCGAAGGCGGCGTTCTCGGCCAGGAAGCCGTAGCCGGGGTGCACCGCCTGGGCGCCGGCCGCGAGCGCGGCGCGCCAGGATCCGCGTCGATGTTCAGGTAGCTGTCGGCGGCGGCGGCGGGGCCGATGCCGGATCGCCTCGTCGGCCTCGCGGCACGTGCCGGGCGCCGGCGTCGGCGTCGCTGTAGACCGCGACGCTGCGCGATGCCGAGCGCGCGCAGCGTGCGGATGACCCGGACCGCGATCTCGCCGCGGTTGGCGACCAGGACCGTTGCTCGAACATCAGGCCGCCCTCACATCCGGAAGACGCCGTAGCCGGCCGGCGTCGAGCGGGGCGTTGGCCGCGGCCGACAGGGCCAGGCCGAGCACCCGCCGGGTGTCGAGCGGGTCGATGATCCCGTCGTCCCACAGCCGGGCGGTCGAGTAGTACGGGCTGCCCTGGTGCTCGTACTGGTCGCGGACCGGCTGCTTGAACGCCTCCTCCTCGGCTCGGCCGGCCAGTCCTCGCCGCGCGCCTCGAGCTGGTCGCGCCGGACGGTGGCGAGCACGCTGGCGGCCTGCTCGCCGCCCATCACCGAGATCCGGGCGTTCGGCCACATCCACAGGAAGCGGGGCGAGTAGGCCCGGCCGCACATCGCGTAGTTGCCCGCGCCGAACGAGCCGCCGATGATCACGGTGAGCTTGGGCACCCGGGCGCAGGCCACCGCGGTGACCATCTTGGCGCCGTGCTTGGCGATGCCGCCCGCCTCGTACTGCCGGCCGACCATGAAGCCGGTGATGTTCTGCAGGAACACCAGCGGGATCCGGCCGCTGGTCGCACAGCTCGATGAAGTGCGCGCCCTTCGAGCGCCGACTCGCTGAACAGGATGCCGTTGTTGGCGATGATGCCGACCGGGTGGCCGTAGATCCGGGCGAACCCGGTCACCAGGGTCGGGCCGTACTCGGCCTTGAACTCGCGCGAACCGGCTGCCGTCGACGATCCGGGCGATGACCTCGCGCACGTCGTAGGGGGTGCGCGGGTCGGCGGGGACCACGCCGTAGAGCTCGGCCGGGTCGACCGCCGGCTCCTCGGACGGCGCCGACCGTCCCACGGGCGCGGGCGCCCGCGGGCGCGAGCGTCGCGACGATGCGCGCGGACGATGCGCAGCGCGTCGGCGTCGTCCTCGGCCAGGTGGTCGGTCACCCCGGAGACCCGGGCGTGCAGGTCGCCGCCGCCGAGCTCCTCGGCGCTGACCACCTCGCCGGTCGCCGCCTTCACCAGCGGCGGGCCGCCGAGGAAGATCGTGCCCTGGTTGCGGACGATCACGGCCTCGTCGCTCATCGCCGGGCACGTAGGCGCCGCCCGCCGTGCACGAGCCGAGCACGGCGGCGATCTGCGGGATGCCGCGGGCCGACATGCGTGGCCTGGTTGTAGAAGATCCGGCCGAAGTGCTCGCGGTCGGGGAACACCTCGTCCTGGCGGGGCAGGAACGCGCCGCCCGAGTCGACCAGGTAGATGCACGGCAGGCGGTTGTGCAGCGCCACCTCCTGCGCGCGCAGGTGCTTCTTGACCGTCATCGGGTAGTAGGTGCCGCCCTTGACGGTCGCGTCGTTGGCGACGATCACGCACTCCCGGCCGCGACACCCGGCCGACCCCGGTGATGATCCCGGCCGCGGGCGCCTCGCCGTCGTAGAGGTCCGTCGGCCGCCAGCGGGGACAGCTCGAGGAACGGCGAGCCGGGGTCGAGCAGCGCGTCCACCCGGTCGCGGGGCAGCAGCTTGCCCCGCTCGACGTGCCGGTCCCGGGCCCGCTCGGGGCCGCCCAGCCGGGCCGCCGCCAGCCGTTCGCGCAGCTCGCCGGCGAGCGCCGCGTGCCCGGCCGCGTTGCGCTTGAAGTCCTCGCTGGACTCATCGGCCCGGCTGTGCAGCGCCTGCGCGTCAGCGTCGGCCTGGTCCGCGCCAGCGGCCGCCGGCGGCTGGCTGATGACATCGGTCATGTTAGTCACCGTTCACCTTTTCTGGCCCGGAGCTCCGACTTGAGGTTAGCGCAGACCGGCGCGGCTTCCACGGGGTGACGATCGACGACATCGGCGCCGCCGTCGCCATGTCCGGCCCCGGCCTCTACCGGCACTTCCCGGGGAAGGAGGCGGTGCTGGCGGAGATGCTGGTCGGCATCAGCGAGCGGCTGCTGGCCGAGGGCAGCCGCCGGGTGGTGGCCGCCCCCGACCCCGCCGCCGCGCCTGCGGCCCGGCTGCGGACCGCCGTGCACGCCGTGTTCGGCCTGCTCAACTCCACCCCGCACAGCGCCGGGGAGCAGCCCAAGGACGCGGCCGCGGTGCTGCTGCGGGCGATGGCCCGGGCGGCGCTGGCGGCCGCGGCTGAATCGCCCCCCGCGCCGCGCCTCGATGGTGGCGATGCCGGTGCCGACACCCTTGACGACACCCTTGACGACACCGCCCGGCTGCGTCACGCTGACGCCAGGCCGGCCGCGGCAAACCGATCCTTGACGGCCGGAAGCCCGAAATTTACCATGTCGTGAAATGTCAATGATGACAGGCTGGTGTTTCTGGATGGCCCCGAGGATGAGCGCGTCCAATGCGCAGTACACGGACAGCCGGCGCAAGCTTGTCGCCCGGATCGTGCTCCGCGGGGTGCTGTGCTGCTTCGCCTCCGGGACGGGCCTGTGCGGTGGCATGTCCCCCGGGTGCAGCGCCTACCAGGCGGTGGAGGAAGCATTCCCCCGGCTGATCTGGTACCGCACCGCGGCCCGGCGGGGCGCCGCGGCAGCCGAGGTGTTCGCCAACACCGGCGCCGCCCCCGAGCCCAAGCCGCGGCCGGCGCGATCGCGCCCGCGCTGGGAAGCCCTGCACGATGGCGTACCGGGTGACGGGCACCCCGGGGACGCGGCGGCCGGGGCCTAGCGGTCCGGGGCCCAGCGGTCCGGGGCCCAGCGGTCCGGGGCCCAGCAGTCCGGGGCCTAGCCGCGGTCGGCGCTCCGGCTGCGGCCGCGGAACTCGGCGATGATCTCCTCCCCGCGGCGCACGGTCACGTCGTACAGGCCGGACCGGCCGAACCGGGTGCGCTCGACCGCCTCGGCCACCAGGGTGTCGCCCACCCGGGCCGGGGCGACGAAGGTGATGTCGGCCCCGGCCGCCACCGTCACGTCCCCGTAGCCGTTGCAGGCGCAGGCGAACGCGGTGTCGGCCACCGCGAAGACCAGCGCGCCGTGCGCGATCGCGTGGCCGTTGGCCATGTCCGGCCGGACCCGCATGCTCGTCACCGCCCGCCCCGGGGTGCACTCGAGCAGCTCGATCCCGAGCCAGCGGGACGCCACGTCGTCGTCCATCATCCGGGTCACCGACTCCGGAACCCCCTGGGTCACCACGCCCTCCTCACCGCGACCCGGCCGGTGCCGGGTTGAGCCAGCCCCCGTTCGGATGACCGGGTCTCCCTCATCCAGAACGGAGCGTGGTGACTCTACCGCTTCAGGCGGGCAGCGGGGTGATCTCGCTGGCGGCGACCGAGGGCCAGCGGCTGAAGATACGCAGTGCCTGGTGGTGCACCTGCTCGATGGCGCGGCGGACCGCCGTCGCGGCGGCCTCGCCGTCGCGCTGGTCGAACAGCGTGACCAGGCGCTGGTCCAGGCCCGGGTCGGGCACCGGGCCGCCACCCTGGGCGCTGAGCACCCAGACCCGGTCCATGTCGTGCCTGAGGCGGTGGTAGACGGTGATGAGGTAGTCGTTGCCGGTCGCCCCGGCCAGCAGCGAGAACGCCTCGTCGGCCAGGGTGACCAGGCGCAGCGGGATGGCGCCGCCCGTCGCCGCAGACGTGCCGCGCAGCTCCGCCATCTCGCGCGCGATCGCCATCAGCTGCCGGTGCTGCTCGCCGGTGGCGTCCCGCAGTCCGAGGCGGGCGATTTCCGGCCCGACGATCGCCCACAGCGTGAACAGGTCGTCCACCAGCTTCAGGGTCAGCGGCGTGACCTGGTACCCCTTGCGCGGCAGGGTGCGGACCAGGCCCTCGTGGTCAAGCCGGGTCAGCGCGTCGCGGATGGGTGAGATCCCGAAGCCGGTCCCCTCCGCCAGCGACCGCTCAGTCAGCCGCTGGCCCGGGGCCAGCCGGCAGGAGACGATGTCAGACCGCAGCTGCCGGTAGGCGGCATCGCCGAGGGACACGGTCTCGGCCGGGACGGTTGACACGACGCTCGCACTCCACTGCCAGGGCTGATATAGCAGCACCTTAGCCTAGCGGGGCCGTCGCCGCCGGGGCCGTCCCCGCTGGCCCCGGCCGCATGCCCCCGGGTAAACCGTCCGACCCTCACCGCTCCGGCCGCCACTCTGACCTTGCGCCTGCCACCCGGCCCGCACACCACTCTGGCCCCGTGGGTTGCCCGAGCCCCGTTGTTCACCCCGGCCACTCAACGCCCGTGACCCCGAAGGAAGAAGTTCGACGTCAAGATAGAGAGAGGAAACTTTTTTCTAACCGGAAATAATTGTGCTCCTGACACCGAAAAGTTTCCCGTATGCCAATTGTTTCCGCTTATGCGCTGGCTGGCAGGCCCCAGCGCACCAGTGGCCACACCGCACGCGGGCGCCCTGTTTGGGCCACCCGGGCGACGGCGGCGGCGGTCAGAGCAGCTCGAGGATGGTGGCGTTGGCCTGGCCGCCGCCTTCGCACATGGTCTGCAGGCCGTAACGGATCCCGCCCGCCCGCATGTGGTGGACCATGGTGGTCATCAGCCGGGCGCCGGAGGCGCCGAGCGGGTGCCCGAGGGCGATGGCGCCGCCGCGCGGGTTGACCTTGTCCAGGTCGGCCCCGGTCTCCGCCGCCCAGGCCAGCACGACCGGCGCGAACGCCTCGTTGACCTCGAACACGCCGATCTCGTCGATCGTCAGGCCGGACCTGGCCAGCGCCTTGCGGGTCGCCGGGATGGGGCCGGTCAGCATCGGCATCGGGGCGACGCCGGCCAGCACGGTGGTGTGGATCCGGGCCAGCGGGGTCAGGCCGAGCTCGGCCGCCTTGGCCCTGGTGGTCATCAGCAGCGCGGCCGAGCCGTCGGAGATCTGCGAGGAGCTGGCCGCGGTGACCACCCCGTCCGGGCGGAACGGCGTCTTCAGGCCGGCCAGGGCCTCCAGGGTCCCGCCGCGCCGGATCCCCTCGTCGGCGCTGACACCGCCGACCGGCGTGATCTCGTCGGCGAAGAGACCGCCGTCGGCCGCGGCGGCCGCTCGCGCGTGCGACCGCAGCGCGTACTCGTCCAGCTGCTGGCGCGACAGCCCCCAGTCGGCCGCGATCGTCTCCGCCCCGACGCCCTGGTTCGGGAAGTCGGCCCCGTAGCGCTTGACGTACCGCTCGCCCAGCGGGTTGCCGGCGGCCGCGGCCGACCCCATCGGGACGCGGGACATGCTCTCCACGCCGCCCGCCACCGCGACGTCGTACTGGCCGGCCATCAGCCCGGCCGCCGCGAAGTGGACCGCCTGCTGGGAGGACCCGCACTGCCGGTCGACGGTGGTACCAGGGACCGACTCGGGCCAGCCGGCCGACAGCACCGCCGTGCGGGCGATGTCGAATGTCTGCTCGCCTACCTGGCTCACGCAGCCCCAGATGACGTCGTCGACGACGGCCGGGTCGATCCCGGTCCGGGTCGCCAGCTCCTCCAGCACGTGGGCGGACAAGTCGGCCGGGTGGACGCCGGCCAGGCCCCCGTTCCTCTTGCCGACGGGAGTGCGGACGGCGGCGACGATAACAGCGTCTTCCATGTTCCTGCTCTTTCCTCGGCTGGCTGCTCGCTGGAGCTGGCCCTTTTCCAGGCTGAGGGCCAGGCTACCAACCGGACGAACGGTCGGTAAGGGCGGCCAGCTGCCGCCGGACCGGGCCGGTCTGATTGACTGCTCTTCATGGTTGTGAATGTCGAAGCCGGCCCGGACGCCCCCCCGGCCTGGTTCACCGAGGCGCTGGCCGCCCCCGTCGCCGAGCACAAGACCGAGGTCGACGGCGTGCCCATCGCCTACCGGGTGTGGGGGCCGCCGCGCGGGCGCGGCATCATCTTGATCCACGGCGGCGGCGCCCACGCGCGCTGGTGGGATCACATCGCCCCGCTGCTGACGGCCGACCGCCGGGTGGTCGCGATCGACCTTTCGGGGCACGGCGACAGCGGCCGCCGGGAGTCCTACGCCGCCGACGTCTGGGCGGGCGAGGTGATGGCGGTCGCGGCCGACGCCGGGCTTGACGGCAAGCCGGTCGTGATCGGGCACAGCATGGGCGGCATGGTCACCATGCGGGTGGCCGCCCTGTTCGGCTCGGACATCGAGGGCGCGGTGGTGATCGACTCCCCGCTGCGGGTGCCCGCCCCGGAAGAGCAGGCGGCCCAGCGCCGGCAGGTGTTCCGGCAGCTGAAGCTGTACCCCTCGCGGGAGGCGGTGCTGGCCCGCTTCCGCCCGATCCCGGAACAGCCCGTCCTCGGCTACATCGCCGAGCACGTCGCGGCCACCTCGGTTCGCGAGATGGACGGCGGCTGGACCTGGAAGTGGGACCCCAACGTCTTCAACAACCGGGCGGTGCCGAGCACCCCGCTATCCCGGATGGACTGCCGGATGGCGCTGTTCCGGGCCGAGCACGGCATCTTGTCGGCCGAGATGAGCGCGATCATGTACGACCGGCTGGGACAGGTCGCCCCGCTCATCGAGATCCCTGCGGCGGGCCACCACATCATGCTCGACCAGCCCATCGCGCTGGTGGCGGCGCTGCGCACGCTGCTGTCGGACTGGGACCACTCGCTGCCGGTCGAGGCGCGGGAGCCGTAACGCGTTGCCAGCTCAGCACCGCGTACCGGCGGGCGGCCGGAGCCGGTACCCTAGCAGGGATTCCGTGCCCGCCCGGCGGGTCACGGGCGGTTAGCTCAGCGGAAGAGCAGCCGGCTTACAACCGGCAGGTCACTGGTTCGAGCCCAGTACCGCCCACCGAGGAGGTCGCTGTCGCCAGTCCCAACGGCGCATGGCTCAGGGACCGGACCGCGGCCCTCAACCTCCGCACCCTCATCTGACGCGGCCTGGCCCCCAGCGAAGGGTCCTGGACCCTGGCCTGACCTGGCAGCAACGCCCGCAACCGCAACCTAAACCCCGGCACCCGAGCACCTCACCGCGCCCGCAACCCGCAGGCCGGCACCGTCAGCACCAGCACGCCAGCGCCCCCCGCCAAACCCTGGAAGCGACCCAATTCAGCAGGCTTCTAGCGCTGGTCGTCGGGTAGCGCAATGGCGCTTTAATAGGAAGCGGACAAGCTGCGTCTCCCCTGTCATTTGATCACGCACAAACAGGTCGTTTCCGGCGTGCATCTCGGACTCGATGAACTCATACACCGAGATAGCGCGGTTCACGATGTCCGTCTTGGACAGACCGGTTCGGTCCTGAAGCCGCTGGAGATCCTCCCCGGCCTTCCGAACCAGGGCGACGGTGATCCGTTCGACGGTCGGTGGAGCGGCTCCATCTCGGACCGGCTTGTCGCCAGCGTCAGCGGTCATTTCTGCGCAGACTCCCTCTCCCAAGGGCGAGAAAAATTGGCGGCCTTATGGCTGGGGTCTGTGGCGTAAGACAATGCTGGGGGTGGCGTACTTGAGCAGACGCAGGCCCTCCAGGCGAAGCGCAGCCGGGTAGATCGCCTTGTAGATATTGCAGTTGGGAGACTTAACGTCATATCGGCCGGTCGCCCGGAAGGTAGCGATCGTGCAACCGCCCGAACAAGAGTAACGCCAGGTGCAGGCCCGGCAGCCTTCTTTCTCGTCGGAGATGAGGTTGAGGGCCGACGACCTGTTCGCCCGGACCAGGCTGAGCGGGTCGTCAGCGAATACGTCGCCCAGGGTCCGTTCGATCTCCATGTGGCATTTGGCGACGCGGCCGCGCTGGTCGATGACCACATAGTCCTGTCCCACGCCGCAGGATCGCTGGCGCCGCTCGAGCAGCTGACCCCGGTCCAGCACGGCGCCCAGGATGCTCCAGCGCGGCAGCTGCTCTTCGATAACGCTGAAGGAGGCAAGCATCGCGTCGATGATGGCCTGCTCTTCGTACTGCAAGTCGGTGAACGAGCTAGCGCATTCGTTGTCCCGGAAGAAGTTCAGGCTGAATGTCAGATTCCGGTCTAGTGCGAAGCGGACGGCATCGGCCAGACCTGCCGCGTTGCGACCGGTCACGGTGATGGAGAGGTGCGGCGGGTGGCCGAGCCGCATCAGCCGGCTGATCGTCCGCTCTACGAAACGGAACGACGGCCCGCCGTTGAGTGTGGGGCGCTGCGCATCGTGCTGCTTGCCGACGCCGTCGAGGGAGACCATGAGTTTGATGCCCTCGTCGCGCATCGTCTCGATCAGCCCGGCGGGCAGGTGAACGCCGTTGCTGAGGAGGGTGGCATCCAGTCGCAGGCCGTTCTCAGCCGTCAGCTCCCGCGCCAGCCGGTGCAGTCGCAGCATCAGCCGGTGATCGAGGCTGGCCTCGCCGCCGGCGTACTTCAGCTTGACCGCCTGGAAACCGTGTCGCACAGCTGAGGCGACGACGGCCTCGACTGCGGCGACCCCGGTCGCATCGTCCATGCCCTCGTCCGTTTTGTTGATGTAGCAGTAGGGACAGCGCAGGTTGCACGCGTTGGTGACGTGCAGCCAGGCGGTGAGCACGCTGCTGTCAGCGAACTCCGGCTGCCGCTGCTTCCCGCCGGGCTGGAGCAGGGACAGCTGGCTGAGCCGGCTGAACGTAGCCATTACCGCATCGCGTTCGCTGGCGTCGGCCAGCGGGATTTCGCTGAGGCGCGCCGGGCGGTTGAAACGGCGGAAGATGTCGTAGGCGGCGGCATTGACTACTGCCGGCTCTCCGTCTCCGACTGGGTTGAACAGCAGCGTGTGCTCTGGGTCCAGGTTGATCTCGACCGTCTCAGGGGCAGTGGCCCAGGCCTGGCCGTCGACAAGGGCGACCGCAGCGGACCTCCCGGCCTGCTGCGCGAAGGCGGTCTGCCCGCTGACCGCGCAGGCGCAATCTTCGCAATTGTGCAGCAACAGCTCAGAGCCGCCGATTATGTCAATATTCGACAGCACCAAGGCACTATGCGGTGGAGCAGGCATCGACAAGCATTCCCGTCTAGCCCTCGCCGGGCCGTGAAGGTATAGCCAGATTCAAAAAAGTTGTTCAATGTTGGCCAGCAGCACCGTGGAATCCGCCCCTGGGCTACGCCACGAATGGTACATCTCAGGTAGCCAGCGTGCCCGCTGCCTCTCCGGCAACTCTTTAAAGGCCGCGAAAAAGCGGCTGAGCCGAGGCGGGAGCGACCACCGGCCGGAAGACCCGAACTGGCTTTGCGCCATCAATTGAAATCCTTCGATGTAATGACCCATCGCCGAGTCGAGGGCGGCTTCGTCCAGGGAATTGCGCCACTCGTCCAGGTCCAAGTCGGCTAGCACCACATGCCACCGGCCGAGCAGGTCGGCGAACCGGTAAGCGTCTGCGACCTCGCGGATGTCGCCGGCCTTGCGCTCGATGGCGTCGGCCAGCGACTGGTCGTGGGTCTTCACGTACTCGGCGCAGCAAAGTTCGACGTACTCGACCAGGCTCGCGAACCAGAACCATCCGTCGGACAGCTTCCTGGCCTCTGCCGCTGCCTCCTCCAGGTACGGGAGCCCTGCTCGCGCGTTCTCGGCGCCGAAGATGCGCCCGGCCCGGTTCAGGGCAGACGGGTAGGCCCGGACGTTCTGGTCCCGGCAGATGTCGAGGGCCAGCGTGATGAGGAGCTTGGCCCGGGCGGCCGGATCCCTGTCCGGGACCACGTTGATACCGACCTCCAGCGCCTGGACCAGGCAGATGGCTTGCTCCTGGTAGACCAGGCCCAGCCAGGACCAGTCTCGGGTGGCCTGAAAGACCTGTTCCGCGACCTCATAGGAGTCCCAGGCCCGCTGGTAGAGCCGCGCGTAGCGGAAGATCTCCCCCTGCACACTCAGCGAGATGCCCTCTTCCAAGCGCAGCCCACGCCGGTGACGCAGGCTGACCGCGTGCTCCACCAGCGTGATCCCCTCCTGGTAGGCGCCGATCAGCCCCTTCAGGTAAGCCCAGTTGTTGTAGATCGAGGCCAAGTCCTCCGAGTCCGAATCGGAACGGCTAGTCACAAGGCTTTCGATGAGGTTGTCGCGAGCGCGCTGGTAGGCATGGTCGGCCTTCTCCCACTGGCCGGCGTTGCGCGAGCAGAAACCCATCTCGTTGTAGACATCACCGGTTGCGACCAGCCGCTGCCGCACGTCGGGGATGCTTCCTGCCACTTCGAGGGCCAGGTCGAGGCAGGCGAAAGCCTCAGGCATCCGCTGCGGAACGCGCATGTTGGCATTGGCGCGCAGGATCTCCAGTCGGGTGCGCTGCCCCGCGTCGGCAATGTCGGCCGGAAGCCGGGCCAGCAGTGCCAGCGCGGCCTGGTTGTGATGGTTGTCGACCAGGTAACCGCCCACCGTCATGCCGATTTCCAGGTAAATCGTCCTGGCTGGGCCCTTCAGCCACTCCGCGAACTCAGCGAGGACCCCGCTGATGATGTCCTCCAGCGGGTACGGGTACTCGGTCTCGGGAAGGAACCGCTGCATCTCCAGCGCGAGGCGGTCCTGCAGGAATACATCGTAGGCGAGCCTTGCCTGGCCGAAGAGCCCCAGGAACTGGCGAGTCCCGGTTTCGAAATCCGACAGCAGCTGGTAGTGCCAGGCGACGACGCGGAGCTGATCGACGCTGCGGCGCAGCGCATCGACCTCGACCACGGTGGCGATCACCTCTTCGTGACCTTCGTCGCCGGGATCTCTCCCGGCCAGCGCAGCCCTAGACGGGAGAGAAGACGCATCCGGTACCGAGCCGACCGGGACGAGCCCGCCAGAGGTCAGGTAGTCGGCGGGGGAATCGCCGCCCGGCAGATCCCGGAAGAGGCCGTCGATTCGGTCGGAGTGCTCGTTCAGCTCGGCCGCCTCTTCGCGGGCGGTGTCACTGTAGATGGCGGCAGCCCGTTCCCAGAGGTCTCTGCGCCACGTCTGGTCCATGTCATGCAACGGGATGACCCGCCGCGCCAGCTCCTCGGCGACGGCGTCGTGCAGGGTCACGTGGTGGCCATTGGCCCGACTGCGCACCCATGGCTGGTCCTTAAGGAGCTGCCAGGCGTCGCCGAGAGTCCCGGCGTCCGGGGGGACGTCCTGGTCGCTCATGAGCCGTTCCCAGACCTGCTGGCTCATTCCCTGTCGGACGACGGCCAGTCGCTTGACCGCCTCGTGCCAGAAGTCGGAATCCCGGTAGGGGACCATCAGGTGGCGTTTGAACTCCTCGTACAGATCCAGCCCCTCGCGGCCGGGTTCGGCGCCGTGCGGGAGCAGGCGGCGAACCTGGTCGATGGGCAGCAGCATTTCCGGCGGAAGCCCCCACTGAACTATGTGCGCGGTCGCGAACGCCAGCCACAGCGGGTGCGCGCGCGTCAGCAGGGCCAGCTTCTCGATCTCGGCCGCGGCGAGCGCACTGCCGATCTCGCTGGCGCGGAGGTAATCCTCCGCTACCTGGGAGTCGAACGGGCCGAGCTCGAGGACCGTGAAGGGGATCGGCTGGTGAAGGTCCCCCAGCTCCTCCTGGAT
This sequence comes from uncultured Actinomycetota bacterium, assembly GCA_963795335.1. Classification (GTDB taxonomy): domain Bacteria; phylum Actinomycetota; class Actinomycetes; order Streptosporangiales; family Streptosporangiaceae; genus Trebonia. Next base: position 82,920 of record CAWCHI010000012.1, on the reverse strand, counting down.
CGGGTCATGTGGCTGCATCGGGCGCCCGGACAAGACGAAAAGAGTCCCGGGCAGGGATTTCATCCACTGCGTGAGCGTGTACAGCAGGTAGTTGCCGCGCATGGCCTCGACGGTGTCAAAGGTCATGACCACCGTCGTCCGGGTCTGCGCGATGCACTGGGTGTAGCACTCGGCGAACACGCGCTTTACCCGGCCGAGATGGCTGATCACCTGGTCCGGCCCGTTGCGGGTGCGCTGATAGGCCGGCAGCCGCGACAGGTCATGCAGGTATCGGCGGAAGTACTGACTGTCCGGGTCAAGCTGGCGCGCCACCTGCAGTTCCAGGGTCGACAGAAGCCAGTACTCGGGGTCGTCGACATCGACCGGTTCCAGCCAGACGGTGCGCTGCTCGCCGGCGCGCTGCGATTGCATTTCGGGCTCGCCCCGGTGTGCCCGGGCGAGCCCGCGGACCAGGGAGGTCTTCCCGATCCCGCCTTCTCCGTAGACGAGCAGGGCTCGGCTCTGGCCCGTCTCCGCGACCATGCGCATCGCGTCCCGGATGACGTCTTCCTCGCGCCGGGGCAGGTACCGGGGACGCGTCGTGCCCTGTTCCATGTCAGCGCTCCCTCTTCGGCACGTCCACTATTCCCACCAACTCTTCGAACAGTCCGGGCACCCAGGCCACCGTGCTCTGGAATTCGGGGTCCGACCGCATACGTTCCGCGACCCATCGGCGCCGGTCAGGTGTGGTATCCGGATCCGAGGACTCCAGCGCGGCGACCATCGTCGCCGTGCTTGCGCGCAGGTCGTCCGCCGCCTGCCGCGGGTCGGCCAGCTGACCTCCGGCGAGGTCAGCCGCGTGGTGCGCGTGGCCCAGCTCCGCGGCCTGATGCCAGAGCGACTCGATGAGGCCGACGGCCTGGTCACGGCCGGACTGGCGGCGCGTCCACTGGTCGACGACCGCCCTGGCCCTCGCGTGCGCCTCCGCGCGCACCGCAGGCGATGGATAGAAGTACCGGAACAGCAGGCGCCGGACAGCCCCCTGGATCTCCTGCCACGGGTTGTCGCGCTGGCGGGCGAGCAGGACCGTGCCGCGGATTTCGTCCGACAGCCGCCCCAAGTCCCAGCCAATATCGGTTAGCAGGGCGGCCAGGACGGCGTTGTCCTCGGCGTGATACTTCAGGTGCGACCGGGTGAACATTCGGTAGACCACCAGGCTCCGGTAGGCCGTCTCCACCACGTAGCGCGCCCGGGGATCCTGCGGCCGGTCGGTCCAGAACAGGTTGGCCTCGCCGAGCAGGCCGTCAGTTACATACTTGCGCGCCAGCTCCTCGAAAGTCTGATGCTCTTCCAGCCGGTCGAGGTCAATCCACCGCTGTTCGTGAACCCAATGCAGGCAAGTGGCGAGGAGCTCAGGCAGCCCTTCGCTCATCCGGTACACCCGGTCCGCCAGTTCCTGCATCTCGCGGCGGCTATAGCGTCGGCCGGCCTGATCCGCCAGCTCAATCAGCGCGCTGCTGACCACGTCCGGCCGGAACTCGCTCAGCGGCAGCAGCGACAGCCGCGGAGCCGGGCTTATCGGCAGCCACGGCTCGTCCGCCCGGCTCGCTACCACCAGCGCAGCCTGTACGCCACGGATGTTGCCCGCGCGCACCAGCCGGTTTACCTCGGCGATGGCCGTCCGCAGGTCCCGCACGGTCTCGTCGGCGAGCAACTCAGCGCTGTCGAGCAGGCACAGGTGAGGCCTGCGCCTGTCTATGATCTGGGTGGCTATCCGCATAAGGGCGGCGCTGTTGGCCGCGACCGGCCCCTCGTCTAGGTGGAACAGATGACCGAGGACCCACGGCACGCTGCCGCAGTGCTCCGGCGGGCAGTCCCGGAGATCGACCCGGCGAGCCGTCCAATCTCCCCGCTCGGCCCTTAGCTTGACCGCGATCTGGTCGAGGAACCAGGTCTTGCCTAGCTGGGGCGGCGCGACGATCAGCCAGAAGTGCTCTCCCGACGCGTCGGTGGTGATGCCGCGCAGCACCCGGTCGAGCTCGTCCTCGCGGTTACGGAACGGCGGCACCTGGGCGGCGGCGGCGGCCTCAAGCGGCACGCCGGGCACCGTTGAAGGTCCCGCTGCGCCGTCAGGGCCGTTCACAGGGACGACCAAACTGTCCCGCAGGGCGTGCACCAGGCCGTCAAACAACGGGCTGAGGGCCGTGGCCGGATCGGTCAGGTCAAAGCGGTCGTAGGCGTCAAGAAACCGCAGCTCGCCCTCAGGCTCATCGGCCAGCTGCGCTACCCAGATGAACTGGGCTTCGGGATGCCCGTTCCGCCGTAGTCGCGTCTCCCGCAACAGCGCGAGCTGATACTCACGGTGACACCACGGCGACAGGGAAAAATATCTGGAGTCCAGCGCGAGAAAGGCACTCGCCTCATTCAGCTGCTTCTCCATTTGCTCGATGAACGGGGCGCCTCGGTGATCTTCCCAGTAGTAGACAGAAATCCCCTGCTGCTTAAACCACGAAGCGATCGCGCGGCCCCGGTCGCTATCCTCCTCGGCGCAGCTCAGAAACAGCACCGCTCACCCCCGTCGCCTGGTGCCAGGCGTCCCGCAGCCTCAACCCATAAATCCGTCGCATGGACAGTAGCTAACCAACTATATCTGTGATGAACCCGGCGATGTAAGTATCCTTGAAAAGCAGCGCGACCAACTTTTCCCGATGGGTAAGCGGCAAGTATCGGGCTCGTCCTTCTCCTCGCCGATGGCTTGGTGCTCGGCGCGCCAGTACGGCGAGGCGGGCGAGCGGCCCTGCAGCGCCCCGATAACCTTGTACTTGGCCCGGTTAGCCGCTGGTAGGAGTGGATGAGCCCGAGCTGGGCGAGGCCTTGCGCTGAGGTCGACCGGGCCAACCAGTGCGAAGTACCGCCAGTAACTGACCCCTGCCAACGCCGCCTCCTCGTCGCGCCGCCCTTTCGCCTCCCAGCGGCGTGCCCACATTACAGCGGGGCCAGGTAGCGCGTCCCGGAGCGCAGAAGCCGTTGCGATTCGTTTATCTTTAGCCGGGCCCAGCCCCTGCCCTCAGTTCGGCACCAGTGCGCCGAACCGGCCCCACGGTCACGCGTGGGGCCTGCGGTGCAGTCCTTCGCAGTCCGTCGCCTGCTTGCCGCGACTGGTGCGGAGCTTGTGTGCCATGCTGGTGCGCCGTGCGGCCAAGGTGGCTAGCCGACGGAAGCGGTGGCGAGGATTGATGAATCTGAAAGCTTATTTCGGGGCGGCGACGACCCCGATCGAGGAAGTACGTCCCACACTGTGGAATACCCCCGCCGGAGCCGCAGAACAAGAGCAGGCGGTCGTCCTCGAGCAGTACAAGGTGTACGTCGAGATGGCCGACCGGATCAGTGCACGGCGCAGCCTGACCAATACTTTTTTCCTCACGCTGAACACCGCGATTTTCGCAGCCATCGGAACGCTACTGCGTGACCCGCACATCGTAGCGGCCTGGCTGCTAGTTTTCCCACTGCTGGCCCTGCTGGTCCAGTGCTTCGCGTGGTTCTTCCTAGTCCGATCCTATCGGCAGCTCAATTCCGCCAAGTACACGGTGGTAGGCGTGCTGGAGGAACGGCTCCCCGCGTCCCCGTATTGGAGCGCCGAATGGAAAGCGCTCGGCGAGGGCAAGGACAAGGCCAAGTACTGGCCGCTCACTCACCTCGAGCAGTGGGTCCCGACGCTGTTTGCAGCCACCTATGTCGCGACGTTCATCGCGGTCGTGGCCCGCTGAGCGGCGCTGGGTCAGCGACCGTCTGCGTTTCACCATCCGCGGGCTCGGTCCGACCGCGGGAACTCCCTAGTCAATTGCACGACAGTTCTCAATGTTCACAAGCGGCTGTCTCAGAAGCTGTTCTGTCATTAGCGCAACATGCATCGGTTTCGTTCTTTCTGTGCGAAGCCTGCTGGCCACGGCGGTCAAACAGCCGGGTTTCGTCGCCGGTTCATTATGTCTTGCTTCCCAGGTTGCTAAGCATTGTTTTCATGCATTCGCATTACGGCAATCGGGTCAAAGTCCGATATGATCAATCAAGCTCTCACGGAGCGGCCGGTGGCACCCGCAGCCCGCACCTATCCTGTCGCGTGGGTCACCGGATGCTGCCCGCTTCACGGGTCCTTTGACTAGCCGGGGAGTCCTTGCCGACACTCCGCCGCAACTGCCCGTCGAACGAGATGTCATCTAAGTACAGCTTCATACGCGTCTCCCCGGCCACGGTCAGTAACAATGAGTAGTCATGAGGGGACTATAAACGCCATCCCGGTAGCGTGGCTCCAACCACAGATGCACAGCCGGCGGCCTGCCTGCGATCAGGCGCGGCCGTCGGCAGGGGCAGGAAGGAGGCGCGGCAGATGACGGAGGGGCGTCAGGGCCTGACGGCGGATTTCGGGGAGCTGCCGGCACGGGAACACGCAAAACAGATCGGCCGGCTGTGCGACGCGATGGAGGTGATCGACGAGTCGGGCCATTACCCGCGGCTGACCGTGGTGCGGCCGTGGTCGGTGCACAACCCCCGGCTTGAGGGTGAGTTCGCCTCCCCGCAGGCGATCCGCTGGTACCTGGCGCGGGAACTCAGCCGGCTGGCCGCGCACGGCGCCTGGGTCTCCGTGTCCGTCGGGCGCGATGCGGTCGGCCTGCACGACCCGCGGCTGGGGCCGGCCGTGGACGAGACCCGCTGGGACCTCCGGCGCAAGAAGCTGTTCCTGTTCGCGCCCGAGCGCATTGCCCTGTCCATGGACAGGCTGCAGCATTACACCGGGACCAGCGCGGCCCTGTTCCAGCGCTACGTCGTGCTGACCAACTACGCCTGGCACGTCGAGGAGTTCCGCGCCGCGCTGCCCGGCTGCGTGGGCCCCGACTCCGCCGCCCGGCAGATGCCCGCCTGGCACCACGTGCTGCCGGGCAACACCGGCGTGAGCATCGTCAACATCGGGGTGGGGCCGTCCAACGCCAAGACGATCACCGATCACCTGGCGGTGCTCCGTCCCGACCTGATGCTGATGATCGGGCACTGCGCCGGGCTGCGCAACTACCAGGAGATCGGCGACCTGGTCCTGGCCACCGCCTACATGCGCGACGACCGGGTGCTCGACGACCTGCTGCCGCTCAGCGTCCCGGTCGTCGCCAACCACACGCTGAACTCGCTGCTGCTCGGTGAGCTGGAGGCCCGCGACCTGCACAGCCGGATGGGCATCGTGTTCACGACGGCCAACCGCAACTGGGAACTGCACCTGACGGAGGTGGAGAAGCAGCTGCGCGTCTCGCGCGCCCTGGCGGTGGACATGGAATCGGCGACGGTGGCGGCCAACGGCTTCCGCTACCGCATCCCCACCGCCACCTTGCTCGCGGTCAGCGACAAGCCGCTGCACGCCATGCCGAAACTCGCGAACGAGGCGCAGAACTTCTACGCCGCGAGCCGCAGGCAGCACGTGGAGATCGCCATCTCGGTGACCCGGCTCGCCTGCCAGCAGTTCCCGGATGGCCTGCCCACCGCGGGACTGCGCTCGGCCGACGAGCCCCTCCTCGGCCTGGCCGCGCGCGACCACAGCGACCGGGCCGAGCCCGGGGAAGCCAGCTGAACGCCGGCTGCCCGGGCAGGCAATGACTACAGCGACAGCTCGCGGCGCAGGCAAATCCAGCGGTAGCCGTATCCGCCGACCGTCATCTTGGCCAGGTCGATGTCGCCGTAGTCGCGGTCGGCGAACATCTCAGTGGGCGCCTCGGCCAGGTCTGCGAGGCTGCTGACGTCGGCCGTGACGTCCTGGTCACCGAGGTTGTGCAGGAACAGCATGGTGCCGGTGCTGTCGTCGGCGCGGTGCACGAGCAGGCCCGCTGGGGTGGGGACGTCCACGTGCTGGCAGGAGCCGGTGTTGATCTCCGGGCACTCACGCAGCGTGCGCATCATCCGCTCGAACCAGGACAGCAGCGAGCCGGGGTCGTTGCGCTGCGCCTGCACGTTGACCTTCTCGTAGCCGAACGTGCCGCCGGCGACCACCGGCTTGACCAGCTGGCCGGCCGGGGCGGCGGAGAAGCCCGCGTTCGGCTGTGATGACCACTGCATGGGCGTGCGGATCGACTCCCGGTCCGGCAGCGACAGGTCGTCGCCCATGCCAATCTCTTCGCCGTAGCGGATCACCGGTGTCCCGCGCAGGGTGAACTGAAGGGAGTAGGCCAGCTCGATACGGCGCCGGTCGCCGTTCAGCATGGGGGCGAGCCGGCGGCGGATCCCGCGCCCGTACAGGCGCATGTCAGGTTCCGGGCCAAACTCCGCGAACACCTCCTGCCGCTGGTCGGCGGTGAGCCGGGACAGGTCGACCTCGTCGTGGTTGCGCAGGAACGTGGCCCACTGGGACCAGTCGGGCGTCGCCGGGGTGTCGCGCAGCGCATCGATGACCGGCTCCGGGTCCTGGCGGGCGAGGGCCAGCATGATCTGGGCGTTCAGCAGGAAGTCGAACAGCATGTGCAGCCGGTTCGCCGAGCCGCCGCTGTCGCCGAAGTACTTGGTGAGCTGGCCGGGGCCGACGTTCGCCTCGGCGAGCAGCAGCGCATCGGGGCGCTGCCACTGCACGTGCTGGCGCAGGTCGGTGAGGAACCCGAAGTCCTTGCCGTCGCTGTTGTCCTCAGGAGTGGTGTACTCGATGACGAACGGCGCCGCGTCCATCCGGAACCCGGCCACTCCCAGCCGCAGCCAGAAGGACGTGATCTTCTTGATCTCGGCGCGCACCCGGGGGTTGCTGATGTTGAGATCCGGCTGAAAGCGGTAGAACCGGTGAAAGTACCAGGCGCCGGCCGTCTCGTTGAACGTCCAGGTCTCATCCTGCTCACCGGGGAAGACGACGCCCTGGTAGCGGTCGCGCGGCTCGCGTTCGGACCAGACGTACCAGTCCCGGTACGGTGAGTCGGGTGACGCGCAGGCCGACCGGAACCACGGGTGCTCGTCCGAGGTGTGGTTGACCACCAAGTCGATGATGACCCGGATGCCGCGGCTGTCGGCCGCCTGCAGGAACTCGGCGAAGTCACCGAGCGTGCCCAGCCGGGGGTGCACGTTGTAATAGTCGCTGACCTCGTAGCCGCCGTCCCGGCCGGGGGAGGGATGGATGGGGTTCAGCCACAGGCAGTCCACGCCGAGGCGGGCCAGGTAGTCCAGCCGGCGGGTGAGTCCGGCGAAGTCGCCGGTACCGTCGCCATCAGAGTCCTGGAACGTCTCGACGTCCAGGCAGTAGATAATGGCCTTCTCGTACCAGCGCTCCGTCATGAGGTTTCACCCTCCCCGCGGCGACCCTGGCGAAACGCCGCGCCGGCGTTGACGGCAGACCTCGGTCAGGCCAGGTCGGGCGGGGGCAGCGGCCAGTCGGGGACGACGTCGAGATAGTCGGCGACCCGGGCCGGGAACCGGGGCGGGCGCTTGTCGAGGAATGACTGCACCCCCTCGGCCGCGTCCGGCCCGGGGCCGAGCAGCGAGATGGCGCGTGAGTCGATCCGGTGGGCGTCCCAGGGGGACGACGCGCCCAGCATCGACCACAGCATCCGCCGGGACAGGGTGACCGACACGGCCGAGGTGTTGGCCGCGATCTCGCCGGCGATGGCGCGGGCGGCGGGCAGCAGTTCGGCGGCGGGCACGACCCGGGAGACGAGCCGCCCGGCCAGGGCCTCGGCGGCGTCGAAGACGCGCCCGGTCGCGACCCACTCCATGGCCTGCGAGATGCCGACGACGCGGGGCAGGAACCAGCTCGAGGCGGCCTCGGGGACGAGGCCGCGGCGGGCGAAGACGAAGCCGAACCGGGCGGTGTCGGCCGCGATGCGGATATCAGCGGGCAGCGTCATGGTCGCGCCGACGCCCACGGCGGGCCCGTTGACGGCCACGATCACCGGCTTGCGGGAGGCCGCGATGCGCAGCGAGACGATCCCCCCGCCGTCGCGCGGCCACCCGCCGATGGCCGGCCCGGCCGGAGCCTCGCCCGGGCCGGCGAAGGTGCCCGCGCCCGCCGCCAGGTCGGCGCCCGCGCAGAAGCCACGGCCGGCCCCGGTCAGCACGACGACCCGGACCGTGTCGTCGGCGTCGGTCCGGTCGAAGGCCGCCACCAGCTCACGCGCCATCACGCCGGTGAAGGCGTTGAGCCGCTCGGGGCGGTTCAGGGTGATCGTGGCGGTGCCGCCGTCCACCTCGCAGGTGATCTCGCGCGGAGCCGGGTCGCCGTTCTCGGTCACGGCCGCCTCTTTCGTTTCCTGGGGCCCCGGTTAACCCCGCGCTGCCTTCACCTCCCGGCGGCGCCTGTGCAGGATGGGCTCGGTGTAGCCGTTGGGCTGGGTCGTGCCCTCGAAGATCAGCTCGGCGGCGGCGGCGAAGGCGATGCTCGCGTCGAAGTCAGGGGCCATCGGGCGGTAGGCGGGGTCGCCGTCGTTCTGCTTGTCGACCACCTCGGCCAGCCGCTTGAGGCTCTCGGTGACCTGGTCGCGGGTGATGACGCCGTGGCGCAGCCAGTTGGCCAGGATCTGGCTGGAGATGCGCAGCGTGGCCCGGTCCTCCATGAGGGCGACGTCGTGGATGTCGGGCACCTTGGAGCAGCCGATGCCCTGGTCGATCCAGCGGACGACGTAGCCGAGGATCGACTGCGCGTTCAGGTCGACCTCGGACTGCCGGTCGGCCGGGCTCCAGTCACCGGGGTCGGCCAGCGGGATGCGGAGCATCTCCTCCAGCGGCGCGGGCGGGCGGCTGGCCAGCTCGGCCTGCCGGGCGGCCACGTCGACCTGGTGGTAGTGCAGCGCGTGCAGGGTGGCGGCGGTGGGGGAGGGCACCCACGCGGTGGAGGCGCCCGCCCGGGGGTGGGCCACCTTCTGCACGACCATGTCCGCCATCAGGTCGGGCATGGTCCACATGCCCTTGCCGATCTGGGCGCGCCCGGCCAGGCCGTGGGCGAGGCCGATGTCGACGTTGCTGTCCTCGTAGGCCAAGATCCAGGGCTGCTTGCGCATGTCCGCCTTGCGGGCCACGGGCCCGGCTTCCATCGAGGTGTGGATCTCGTCGCCGGTGCGGTCGAGGAAGCCGGTGTTGATGAAGACGATACGGTCGGAGGCCGCCTTGATCGCGGCGGCGAGGTTGAGCGACGTGCGCCGCTCCTCGTCCATCAGGCCGACCTTGAGGGTGTTCGGCGCCAGCCCGAGCAGCTCCTCCACCCGGGCGAAGAGGGTGGCGGTGAAGGCCATCTCGTCCGGGCCGTGCTGCTTGGGCTTGACGATGTAGACCGCGCCGGCCGTGCCGTTGCGGAGCGCCGCGCCGTCCCGCGTGCCGGGCAGCGCGGTCAGCGCGGTGACGATAGCGTCGAGGATGCCCTCGAACACCTCGGCGCCGTCGGCGTCGAGGATGGCGTCGATGGTCATCAGGTGGCCGACGTTCCTGACCAGGAGCAGGGCCCGGCCGGGGAGGGAGAAGGACTGGCCCGCCGGGTCGGTGTAGGTCCGGTCGGGCTCCAGCCGCCGGGTGAATGACCGTCCCCCCTTCTCGACCGGGGCGGACAGCTCGCCGGTGTTCAGGCCGAGCCAGTTGCGGTAGGCCGCGGTCTTGTCGGCCGCGTCCACTACCGCGACCGAGTCCTCGAAGTCGACGATCGTGGTGATCGCGGACTCGGCGACGACGTCCTGGACCCCGGCCGGGTCGGTCTTGCCGATCGCCCCGCTCCGGTCGATGACGAGCTCGACGTGCAGCCCGTGGTGGCGCAGCAGGATTTTCTCCGGGGCAGCCGGGTCACCCGTGTCACCGGCGAACGCGGCCGGGTCGGCCAGCGGCACCGGGCCGCCCGCGGTGCTGGCGGTCAGCGCCCCGCCGGCAACGGCGTAGCCGGTCACGTCGCGGTGCGACGCACCCGCGAGGGGCACCGCCTCGTCCAGGAACGCCCGCACGGTGTCGATCACCCGCTGGCCCCGGACCGGGTTGTAGGCCCCGGCCCGGGTCGCGCCGTCGGTCTCGGGGAGGGCGTCGGTGCCGTAGAACGCGTCGTAGAGCGATCCCCAGCGGGCGTTGGCGGCGTTGATCGCGAACCGGGCGTTGGTGACCGGGACCACCAGCTGCGGGCCGGCCAAGGGGGCGATTTCCGGGTCGACTCCCTCGGTGCCGATCTGGAACGGCCCCGGATCGGGCACCAGGTACCCGATCTCCTCCAGGAACGCCCGGTAGGCGGCGATGTCATGCGGCTGGCCCGGGTGCTCGTCGTGCCAGCTGTCGATGGCCGACTGCAGCTCGTCCCGCCGCCGCAGCAGCCCGCGGTTCACCGGGGTCAGGTCGGCGATGATCTGCGCCACGCCCGCCCAGAACGCGGCCGGCTCCAGGCCGGTCCCGGAGGCGGGCAGGGCCTCGTCCTCGATGAAGCGGTACAGGTCGGTGGCGACCTGCAGTCCGGCTGCCTCGGTGCGGTCGGTCACGTGCGCTCCTCAGTCTCGAGCCCGCTGAATTCTGTATTGCGGAATTTAAAGCCGAATGGTGAAATATACTTGGACGATAGTTTCCCGCCGCGCGCGCGTCAACCCGCTGGCGGCCGGTGCGGCCGGTGCGGCCAGTCGGCGACAGGCGGTGGATAGGACGGGGGCGCGTGAACCAGTGACGGAGACCAGGACCGCCGACGGCGGGGTGCAATCGGTGCACCGGGCGCTGGACGTGCTCGAGGCCCTCGCGGCGGCGGGCGGCTCGGCCAGCCTGGGCGAGCTGGCCGCGGCGTGCGGCCTGCCGAGCCCCACCCTGCACCGGCTGGCCGCCACCCTGGCCGACCGCGGCTACCTGCGGCACACCCCGGACCGCCGCTACAGCCTCGGCTCCCGCCTGGTGCCGCTCGGCGCCAACGCGCACGCGCTGCTGGGCGAGCGGGTCCAGCCGGTGCTGCGCGACCTGGCCGAGCTGACCGGCGAGTCGGCCAACTTCGCCGTGCTCACCCAGGGCCGGGCCGAGTACGCCGCCCAGGCGGCCGGGCGGCACACGATGCGGATCTTCTCCGAAGTCGGCAACCGGGTCGAGCTGCACTGCACCGGGGTCGGCAAGGCGCTGCTGGCGGCGGTCCCGCCGGCCCAGGCAGCGCGGCTGATCGACGGCCTGGAGCTGACCGCGAAGACCCCCGCCACTATCACCGACCGTACGGCCCTGGAGGCCGAGGTCACGCTTACCCGGTCCCGGGGCCACGCCCTCGACGAGGGCGAGATGGAGGTGGGCGTCCGCTGCGTCGCCGTCGGCCTGCCCGGCACGATCCCCATGGCGGTCTCCGTCTCGGGCCCGGCCGTGCGGATGACCGACGAGCTGATCGCGTCGGCCGTCTCCGGGCTGCGGATGGCCGCCGCCCAGCTGCGCCGCCAGCTCGCCTGACCGCGAGGGGCGCGACTCGAAGCGCCCGGCCCGGCCCACCAGGGCCGGCCACCGTCCGCGCCGCCTCAACGGCCACATGAACAACGCGGTCCCGCCTTCGAACGGGAAAGCGGAAACTTTTATGGGCCAGCACAACAATTGTTTCCCTCCTGCCAAAAAGTTCCGCCTTACCAGCCGGTCGCCCCGCCTATCCCGCACCACGCGCCCCTCGCACCTCACCCGACCTGGCCCGGCCGACCCGACCTGCCCGGCCCACCCGGCCGACCCGGCCCACCCGGCCCACCCGGCCGGACGCCGCCCGGCCGCAGGTACCGCCCGGCAACGAGCGGGCGGGACCACACTGCGGATGCGCGCCGAAGCCCTCCCGGAAGCGAGTCGCAAGCTCACGCGCATAACCAGGCTTTCCCGGGAGAGGGAGAGCGGTATGACCGACACGAGCGAGAACCCGCAAGAACCGCTGGTGCCCGTCAGCGCCGGCCTGGCGCCGCCGGATGATGAGGTCGTGACGGACGAGGTGCCCGATTCGCTCGTGGCCGAGTTCTCCTCGCTGACCACGCCGTACTGCTGGGTCATCACCGAGGACGCGGTGGCGGGCTACGACGGGGCCGAGCCGTCCGCGGTGGGCAAGTCCGGGCCGGACGAGGCGGTCGCGGCCGACGTGGCCGAGGCGCTCTCCTCCGGCCGGTTCTTCCGGCTGGTCGACGGGAAGGGCCGCGCGCTGGCGGTCGGCCGGCTGTACGACCCGAGCGGGGAGAACGAGCTTTCGCCGCTGGACGATTTCGGGCGGCGCGACCTGGGCGCGCTGAACGTCGAGTTCCGCTCCGACGGCGGCTGGCAGGCCGCCTAGCACGAGGCGGCGCCCGAACAGCCAGCCGCCGGCAGCGAACCTCCTAGGCCGGGTGCTCCCGCTGCGCCTTGCGCTCCTCGTAGTGCTCGAAGGCCTTCTGCACCATCGGCCGCCGGCGGCCCTCGGGCACCCTCAGCGCGTAGTCCGGGTCGGCCTCGCTCGACGACGACATCAGGTGCATCAGGTGCGCGGCGGTGATGTGGGCCTGGAAGCCCTGGCTGTCTTGCAGCTGGTTGACCGCCAGCTTGGTCATCCGCAGCTGGAACGGGTCGTTCTCGGCGATACGGCGGGCGTAGGTCATCACCGCGTCGTCGAGTTGCGCGCGCGGCACCACCCGGTTGACCAGGCCGAGCTCCTTGGCTTCGGCCGCGTCGATGAACCGGCTCTCGTACAGCAGTTCCTTCGCCAGGCGGGGTGGCATGTCCCACGGGATGGAGAAGTACTGGAAGTTCGCGCCGAGGAACATCGCGTCGTCGGCGGCGTAGATGATGTCCATCGCCGAGGCCACCATCCAGCCGCCGAAGATGCAGTAGCCCTGCACCCCGGCGATCGTCGGCTTGGGCAGGTCGCGCCAGCGCAGCGTCTTGTTGATGAACTGCTCGCGTGAGTGCTGGAACTTGCCCCGCACGCCGTCCTGGCGGGGACGCTTCTCCCGGTCGGCCTTCTCGTCGGGCGTGCCGAGGTCATGCCCGCCGGAGAAGTGGTCGCCGTCACCGAGGAGCACGACCACCCGGACGCCGGCGTCGTCGCCTGCCGCGGCGAAGGCGTGGTCGAGCTCCTCCAGCAGCCGCCGGCTCTGCGCGTTGCGGTACTTCGGCCGGCTCGTGATGATGCGGCGCACGTAGCCGTCGTCCTCGGTGCGGATGTCCTCGTAGTCCATCAGTCCTCCTTCACCGGGCCGGGGCCCGTGATTCCAGCCGTAACGAGGGCGGCGTACGTCTGCTCGTCCAGCCCGAGTTCTTGCTGCAGCACCTCCAGCGAGTGCTCGCCGTGCAGCGGCGCCGGCTCCACGCCGGCAACGGGGTGCGCGCCATCCGCAGCGGCAGTCCCGCCTGCAGCGCTTCGCCTGCCAGGGCATGGGTGACGGGGCGCAGCACGCCGCGCATCTGCAGGCCGGGATCGGCCAGCACCTCGCCCGTGTCGAGGACCGGGGCGGCGATGACCCCGGCCGCCAGCAGCGACTGGGCCAGCTCGTGCTTGTCCCGCCCGGCGGTCTGCGCTTCGATCGCCGCCTCCAGGTCGTCCTCGGCGCTACGCAGGCCGGCGGCGGTGGCGAACCGGGCGTCGCCCAGTTCACTGGTGCCCGCTTCACCGGCTCCCAGCACCCGCGCGGCGGCGGCCCAGGCGGCGTCGTCCGGTGCCGCCAGGGCGACCCACTGGTCCTCGCCCGCGCAGCGGAACACGCCGTGCGGCGCGTAGACCGGGTGCCGGTTGCCGCGCCGGGCGGGCACCTGGCCGGTCTCGGCGTACCGCATCCACTCGTCGCCGAGGAAGGTCGCGCACGCCTCCTGCATCGACAGGTCCACGTACTGGCCCGAGCCGGTCCGGCGGCGGTGCGCCAGCGCGGTGACCAGCGCCCCGGCCCCGTACAGGCCGGCGACCGGGTCGGGGTACATCTGGCCTGAGTTGAGCGGCGGCCCGCCGACGTAGCCGAGCATGGACGACATACCCGAGCAGGGCTCGATCGTGCCGCCGATGCCGGGCACCGGCGACCACGGGCCGGTGGCGCCGTAGGCCGACATGCTCACCAGCACGATGTCCGGCCGCAGCTGGCACAAGTCGGAGTAGGCGATGCCGAGGTTCCCCATCACCCGGGGGGAGAAGTTCTCGGCCACGAAGTCGAAGCGCGGCACCAGCCGGCGGAACAGGTCGATTCCCTCGGGCGTGGCGAGGTTGAGGGTGATCGACCGCTTGCCCAGGTTGACCGAGTTGAACAGCGGGTTCAGGTCGTACGCGCCGCCGGTGGTGTCGTGCCCGGCCAGCACGGCCGAGACGGTGCTGCTGTCCGAGCCGCGCCAGCTGTCGAGCCGGTTGCGCGCCTCGACCTGGACGATCTCCGCCCCGAGGAGCGCGAGCAGCTCGGTCGCGTAGGTCCCGGCCCACGCTTGGGTCAGCACCAGGCCGCGGTAGCCCGCCAGCGGGCCCGGTGCGGGCGGCCCGTTCCCGGCTCGCCTCAGGTCAGCCGGCCTCGTGTCAGCCAGCCTCGTGTCCGCCAGCCCCGTCAGCCCGGTGCCGGTGAACGCCGCCGCCTCGGCCTGCCCGGGAGCCGGGCGGGCGAGCCGCCAGCGGCTGCGGCCGTAGCGGGCCGGCGGTCCCGGCATGCGCGGCCGGCCGGGATCCTCGTCCGGGGCGCGGAAAAACTCCCGCGCGGTCAGCTGCGCGTTGTGGCCGAGGTCGGCCAGGTCGAGGACCGGCCCGGCGATGACCCGGCGGGCGGCCAGCGCGTCGAACAGGTCCTGCCGCTTCCAGCCCAGCATCGCCTGCTGCACGCGGTCCGCCCACTGCTCCTTGCGGGCCGCCCGGGAGGCCGAAGTCTGCAGCTCGGGGACCTCAGCCAGGTCGTCCAGGCGAAGGACGCGCATCGCGCTCTGCCAGAAGTGCGGGCGGCTCATGGTGAGCGCGAAGTACCCGTCGGCCACCGGCACCGGGCCAGCGGTGATGTCGGCCCGCTCCCGGCGGCGTTCGGGTGCCCCGCTGTACTGCTGGCGCAGGTAGGCGGGGGAGAAGGTGGAGCAGAGCACGTCGCGCTCGGCGATGTCGAGCACCTCGCCGGCCGTCCCGGCGAGCAAGGCGGCGCTCACGGCGGCCCAGGCGAACGTGCCGGCCTGGAACGACGCGTTGTACCCGGCGCCCTTCAGCGGGGCCCCGGCCGCGAGCCCGTTCACCGTCGCCCAGCCGCTGGTGGCGTAGGCGGTCAGGTCGTTGCCAGGCTGGCCCGCCTGCGGGCCGGCCTGGCCGTAGGGGGTGATGGAGACGATCAGGGCGGTGCCCGACCGCTCGCGCAGTGCCGCCACGGTCGTCTCCGGCGACGACTCACTGGTCACCATCACGTCGGCCGCGGCGGCGAGGCCGCGGGCAGCGCTCAGGCTGGCCCGGCGCCGGTTGGCCAGGAAGTAGGCCGCGGCGGGCGGGTCGGACCGCAGCGGGTGGCCGCCGGGCGGCTCTGCCCCGATCACCTCCGCGCCGAGGTCGGCCAGCAGGCGGGCGCACCAGGCGGTCGACGGGCGGTCGCCGACGTCGAGCACCCGCAGTCCGTCCAGTGTCGCCGCGCTGTCGCCCGCTACTCCCGTGCCGCTCATCGTCGCCGTCGACCTCCCAGCTCCGATGGTCCACCGGGGGGAGCCGTGACGCAAGAACGTGGCTCTAGAATTTGGTTCTCAGAAGAGCCGCGCCCGCCGCCTCGGCGCCGGGGATAAGCGTCAGTGGCGCACCAGGCGGATCCCGCTGATGGAGCGCGGCTCGACGGCGATCACGTAGTCCTTCTGGCCCGCCGTCCACGGCTCCAGCAGCTCCCCGTAGCGGGTCACCAGGGCTGGGTCGGTGACCAGCCGGGCTACTCCGGCCGCGATCACGCTCCAGGCGGTCCGCTGCTCCGGGTCGAGCGCATCGGCCTCGTAGGAGACCACGCCGCCGCCATCGGACGCCGCGTGCGCGGTGATCGCCGACCCCGCCCGCGACCGGAAGATGATCTTCTGGCCGTCGACCAGGTGGTTGACCGGCCGGATCACGGGGAGCGCCTGCTGGACGAACACCACCCGGCCGAGCGGCACGCCCGCGAGCAGCTGCCAGCAGTCCCGGGAACTGAGCTTCAGGGTCTGCCGGGGCGGGGTGAGCCGGGCCCGGGCTGTTTCTTCGGCTGCCATCATGCCTCCCCACTTTCCGGTGCACCGCGGGCGCACGTGCCCGCCTACAGCTAACTCAAGGCGCGCGGTGGGCCCGGCGGGCAGGGGCTATCGTCCTATGTCACCGTGACGTTGGTCGTTACCCGGACCCGCCGCGAGTAGGCTCACGCCGATGGCAACCGTGGTGGCGTTTCACGCGCACCCGGATGACGAGGCGCTGCTAACCGGCGGAACGATCGCCCGGCTGGCGGCCGAGGGTCACCGGGTCATCGTCGTCGTGGCCTGCGACGGTGACGTGTGGCCGGGCCCGCACCAGGGTCGCCGGCTGGCGGAGCTGCAGGCGAGCACGGCGATCCTCGGCGCCGAGGCGGCCGTGCACCTCGGCTACGCCGACAGCGGGCACGGCCCGGTCCTGTTCGACGACCCGCCCGGCCGGACCCGGTTCGCGCGGGCCGATACCGCCGAGGCGGCCGCCCGCCTGGCCGCCCTGCTCACCCGGGAGCGGGCGGACCTGCTGCTGAGCTATGACGCCCGGGGCGGGTACGGCCACCGCGATCACCTCCGGGTCCACCAGGTCGGCGCGCAGGCGGCCGCGCTGGCGGGCGTGCGGGTGGTGGAGGCGACGGTGCCGCGGGAGCTGGCGGTCCACGTGGCCCGGCCGCTGCTCCTGCTGCGGCTGGTGCGGCGTCACCGCCTGGCCGACGTCCGCCGCTACGGGACACCGCGGTCGGTCATCACCCACCGGGTCGACGTCCGCCGCTATGCCGCGCAGAAGCGGGCCGCGCTGGCCGCGCACCACACCCCGGCGACCGGCCCGGGACGCAGTGCCCGCCTGTTCCGCGCCCTGATCCGGATGCCACTGCCCTTGTTCCGGGTCGCCTGCGGGACGGAGTGGTTCACCGAACCGGGCGGCCGGACCGCAGACCTGCTGCCCGGCGGCCCCGGCGGAGAGAACTACCGAGCGCCCGGTTGACACCAGCGTGGCCGTCCCGCTTCTGGTCCGCTCGCATCAGCAGCACGCTGACGTCGTGGGCTGGTGGGCTGGCCAGCCGCTCGCGCTGAGCGGTCACGCCCTGGCGGAGACCTATTCCGTGCTGACGAGGCTCCCCAGGGACGCACGCCTGTCGCCTCTGGACGCCGCACGCTTGCTCGACGCCCGCTTCGGCCGGCCCTCGGGCTTAGTGAGCCGAGCGCCCGCAGCGTCCACACGACCCTGGCCGGCCTGCGCATCGCCGGCGGCGCGGTCTACGACGCCCTCGTTGCCCTCGCCGCGAAGGAACACGAACTGGCTCTGGCCACCCGGGACGCGCGGGCGAGGGGCACCTACGACGCGGTCGGCGTGCCCGTCATCCTGGTCGGGTAACCCGAGCCGCCAGCGCGGCTGGGCCGCTCCAGGTACCGCTCGTCCGGTGGCCGGAAGCCGAACTGCCGGTACAGTCCGTGTGCGTCGGCCGTGTGCAGCGCCCAGCGGAAGCCGGCCCCAGGTCCCCGGTCGATCATGGTCGCGACCAGTTCCTTGCCGAGGCCGTGGCCGCGCGCCTCACGCAGCACGAACACATCGGCCAGGTACGCCAGGGCCACCCCGTCCGACAGCGCGCGGGCGAAGCCCGCCTGCCGGCCGGTGCCGGCCTGGTAGGCGCCCACTACCCGCCAGGCGCCGGCCAGCTGCCGCTCGAAGGCGCCCCGGGTGCGGTCCCGGTTCCAGTACGCCTCGCGGGCCAGGAAGTCCCAGACGAGGTCGACGTCGACCCGGGCCGGGTCGTCGTCCAGCTGGTAGTCACCGTAGGGAAAGATCACCCGCTCAACGCTACCGGTGCGTGACCGCGTCCGTTTCGCGCCATCTGGCCTATGGACCTGGCCCTGGCCCGGCGGTACAACCGTCTGCGGACAGTTCTCACGGCGAGCCGGGCAGGCTCGCGGAAGGCGGGTACCGATGGGCTCCAACCAGACGCAGCAGACAGTGACCGGCGCGGACCAAGTCGAGCTTCCCCGTTACGACGACCTCCCCGAGGCCCCGCTGGGCGGCCGGAGTGCCTGGGGACTGTTCGGGGCCGATGACCAGCTCGGGCTGGTCAACCTGATGACGCCGGACCGGGTCCGGGCGGCCGCGCAGCTGGTCCGCAAGGGGGCCCTGTTCCCGCTCAACGCCCCGCTCGGGCTGTTCGACCCGGCCATCGCGGCCAGCCGCGGTATCCCGCGTCACCAGGTGCTGCACGTCCCCGGAACGGCCGGCTTCGACGACGTCCTGGACAACTTCTACCCGCAGGGCTCCAGCCAGTGGGACTCTCTCGGGCACGTCGGCTACGCCCCGGACGCCTTCTACAACGGCGCCACCGAGGCCGAGGTGGCCGCGGGCCAGCGCAACACCATCGACCACTGGGCCCGGCACGGCATCGCCGGGCGGGCGGTAGTGCTGGACATGGAGCGCCTGGCGGCCGATGAGGGCCGGGATTACGACCCGGGCACGTCGACCGCCTACAGCGTGGACGACCTGGAGCGGGCCCGCGCGCGCACCGGCCTCGAGTTCGGGCCAGGGGACATCCTGGTGCTGCACACCGGGTTCGGCCGCTGGTGGGCCGAGCAGGACCGGGCGCGCCGCACCCAGATCAGGACGGGCTACACGACGCCCGGGGTCGCTCACGGCGAGGACATGGCGCGGTACCTGTGGGACCTGCACATCGCCGCGATCGTCAGCGACACCTTCGCGGTCGAGGTGTTCCCGTCCGACCCCTCCGGCCCCCTGGGCTCCATGCACCGCATGCTCATCGGCCAGTTCGGCATGGCCCTGGGCGAATTGTGGTGGACCGATGGGCTGGCGGCCGACTGCGCCGCCGACGGCGTCTACGAGTGCCTGCTCACCGCCGCCCCGCTGAACATCCCGGGCGGCATCGGATCGAGCGCGAACGCCCTCGCCGTCAAGTAGCGCCGTGGGCAGGTGTTGCCTGGCCGGGCCGGGCGGCACCTGCCCGGGCGGTCAGCGGCTGTCTGCGCGGGCCTGTTCCCGCAGCATGAACTTCTGCACCTTGCCGGTCGAGGTCTTCGGCAGCGGCCCGAACACCACCCGCTTGGGCGCCTTGAACCGGGCCAGCCGCTCGCGCACGAACTCGGTGATCTCCTGCTCGGTCACCTCGGCGCCGTCGCGGAGGGTCACGTAGGCGGCCGGCACCTCGCCCCAGTGCGGGTCTGGCAGCGCCACCACCGCGACCTCGAGGACCGCCGGGTGGTCGGCGATCACCTGCTCCACCTCGACCGAGGCGATGTTCTCGCCGCCGGAGATGATCACGTCCTTGCTCCGGTCGCGCAGCTCCACGTACCCGTCCGGGTGCAGCACCCCGATGTCGCCGGTGCGGAACCAGCCGTCCGGCGCGGCCGCCGCGGTGGCCGCCTCGTCCTTGAAGTAGCCGAGCATGACGTTGTTGCCGCGCAGCGCGATCTCCCCGGCCGCGGTGCCGTCGGCGGGCACGTCGGTGCCGTCGGGCGCGATCACCCGGACCGTGCAGGCGATCATGTTGCCGACGCCCTGGCGGGCCTTCAGCCGGGCGGTCGCCCGCTCGTCGAGCCCGTTCCACTCCGGGCGCCAGTCGCAGATCATGGCCGGGCCGAACGTCTCGGTCAGCCCGTACAGGTGGGTGACGTCGAAGCCGAGCTCGGCCATCCGCCGCAAGATGGCCGGGGTCGGCGGCGCGCCCCCGGTGGCCACCTTCACCGGCTGCTCGAGCGGGGCCGCACCGGGGGCGTAGGCCAGCATCGACAGCACCGTCGGGGCACCCTCCAGGTGGGTGACCCCCTCGGTCCGCAGCAGCCGCCACACCTCGGCCGGGTCAACCCGGGGGAGGCAGACGTGGGTGCCGGCCGCGGCGGTGACCGCCCACGGGAAGCACCAGCCGTTGCAGTGGAACATCGGCAGCGTCCACAGGTGCACCGCCGACGGCGACAGGCCGGTGTGCCCGACCATCGCCAGCGCCTGCAGGTAGGCGCCGCGGTGGTGGTACATCACGCCCTTGGGGCGGCCGGTGGTGCCGGAGGTGTAGTTGATCGACAGCAGCGAGCGCTCGTCCAGCAGCCGGAACGCAGCCGGCTTCGCCTCCGCCAGCAACTGCTCGTACTCCGCCCCGGCCCGGATGCGCCGGGGCGGGTCGTCCAGCCCGGCCGTCGCCGCCGCGACCACGTCGTCGAAGGCCGGGTCGTGGATCAGCACCGCGGCCTCGCTGTGCTGCAGGATGTAGCCGATCTCGCGGGCCGACAGCCGGGTGTTGACCGCCACCAGCGGGACCCCGGCCCAGGGGACGCCGAAGTTCGCCTCCAGCAGCACGTGGGTGTTCGGTGCGAGCACCGCGACCGGGCGGCCGCCGGCCAGCGGGGCGAGCGCGCCCGCCAGCCGGCGGGCGCGCTCGCGCAGCTCGGTGTAGGTCCAGCGCGCCTCCCCGTCGATCACCGCGACCCGCTCCCCGTGGGCCGCGGCCGCCCGGTCGAGGAACGAGGCCGGGGACAGCGGCTCGAAGGAGAGCCCGGGGGGTTCAGGTACAGAGCGCTCCGGCTCGGTCATCTGCTGCTCGCGTCCTAGACCCGGGGGCGGGCCGAGCCCCAGTGGTTCCAGTGCACTACTTCCTCCACCGGCCGGCGCACCGGCTCGGCCCAGCGTCCCCGGGCGGGGTACCCCATCGGGATCAGCGCCATGGTGAGCGCGTCGGCGGGCAGCCCGAGCAGCTCGCGCAGCTCGTCTTCGTGGCCGTGGTAGAGCGTGGTCAGCGAGGTGCCGATGCCGTAGGCGCGGGCGGCCAGGCACAGCTGCTGGACCGCGCCGTAGATGGACGAGCCGGTCCGCGGGCTGGTCGCGCCGGCCGCCCCCTGCAGCACCGGGAAGACCCAGACCGGGGCGTCCTCCAGGTGATGGGCGAGGTGCTCGGCGCCGAGGAACCCGCGCG
Source organism: uncultured Actinomycetota bacterium (assembly GCA_963795335.1). Classification (GTDB taxonomy): domain Bacteria; phylum Actinomycetota; class Actinomycetes; order Streptosporangiales; family Streptosporangiaceae; genus Trebonia. Next base: position 61,951 of record CAWCHI010000012.1, on the reverse strand, counting down.
GGCTCAGGCCGCCGGGGTCTGACGGCCCGGCCAGGATCTCGTCCCGCCGGCGGCCGTAGGCGGCCTCCCAGTTTTCCCGGTACCAGGTCGCGACCTGCTTCTTGATCTGCTGGTCGGTCACCACGACCCAGCCCCAGGGCTGGGAGTTGCCGCCGGACGGGCCGCGGATGGCCGCGTCCAGGATCGCCCACAGCACCTCGTCCGGGATCGGGTCCGGCGCCAGGTAGCGCCGGGCCGGGGTGGAGTGCAGCGCCTCCAGCACCGGCAGGGCCTCCGGTGGTTGCGGGTCGTTCGCGGCGGGGTCGGTCATCAAGGTCCTCCTGGCGTCAGGCTGGCTGCCCGGCGAGCCGCAGCGCGTCCAGCCGCCGCTGGCTCTCCTTGGGTGTCCACCTATCTTCGTAGTCGGACCAGATGTCCCGCAGCTTGGGGGCCACCTTCGTGCCGAACAGGTAGTTGTTCTTGGCCGCGACCTCCTCGTCCAGGTTCCCGACGTGCATGCAGGTGATCAGCTGGCCGATGCGCAGGTCGGTGGCGAGCTCGCGGACCCGCTGCTCCACCCGCTCGGGGGTGCCCGCGATGATGTAGCCGAGCCGGTCGTACTCCCAGAAGCTGAGTTCGCCCTTGTTCGCCTTCATCCGCTCCTCGGCCGACATGGTGCGGCCCCGCTCGAGGGCGGCGCGGATCGACTCCTGGCTGTTGTAGCCGGGCGGGGTGGCGAATTCGAGTGCGACCGGGTTCTGCCGGTAGAAGTAGCGGACCGCGTCGTAGTACTGCTCCTCCGCCTCTTTGTCGCTGTCGGCGCAGCAGATGATCTGGGTGAAGGCCATCCGGTTGGGGTTCATGTTCCCGCCGCTGGCCGCGGTGTAATCCCAGAACCCGTTGACGATCGGGGTCGCGCTCTGCTTGCCGGCGAACGACAGGTAGCCGTAGCAGTAGTCCAGGTCGTTGACGACCGACCAGGTCTCGACGCTGCCGCTGCCCGGGATCCAGATCGGCAGCTCCTCCTGGACCGGCCGCGGCCACGGGTTGACGTAGCGCAGCTTGGTGTACTTGCCGTTGAACGCGAACGGCTCGGTCGCGTGCCACGCGCGCTGGATCAGCGTGCGCGCCTCGTGGAACCGCTCGCGCAGCTCCACCGGCGGGACGCCATAGGAGAACCCTGTGTCCATCGGGGTGCCGAAGACGATGCCGGCGATGATGCGGCCGCCCGACAGGCAGTCGAGCATCGCGATCTCCTCGGCGACCCGGTTCGGCGGGTTGTAGAGGGCGAGTGAGTTCCCGCACAGCGCGATGGCCGAGTTGCTGGTGGTCGCGGCCAGGATCGCGGCGATCAGGTTAGGCGACGGCGTCATCGCCAGTGAGGTCTGGTGGTGCTCGTTGAGCAGCAGCGAATCCCAGCCGAGGGTGTCCGCCTGCTGCATCAGCCGCAGGTACAAGTGGTATTCCTCGCCCACCAGCCGCGGGTCAGCGTAGGAGGCGGGCGGGGTCACCCAGGAGCTGCGCACCTTGTCGCCGTAGTCGTCCGGCAGGTGGGTGTGGTACTGCTGCGCGAACCAGTGAAACTTCATCGTTGCCCCTTCGGCGCGTCCGGCCACCACCTCGGGCACAAGCGGGGGCAGCCTACACATGCACGTTAGTTTCGGGCCTCCGGGCCTGCAAGGCCTGGCGTGTTTCCCCGCCGTATGGCCCGCCTGGCAGGCGGACGCGGGCCAGTCGGCTATTGCCTGGGTGACTAGCGCTCATTAGCCTGAGCGTGTGGCTGGTGAAAGCAAGCTCGGTGTAACCTCGCTCGACGTCGCCAACGTGGGCACGTTCAGCGTCAACCTGTGGACCGCGGGCGACGGCGCCCCGCTGCTGTTCCTGCACGGCTACGAGCGGCACCCAGGGGGCGCCCGCTTCCTGCAGCGGCTGGCGGAAACGCGCACCGTCTACGCGCCCGAGCAGCCCGGGTACGGCACCTCGGCCGGCTTCGAGCACGTGCAGGACATCGTCGACCTGGTGCTGTTCTACCGGGAGCTGACCCGCAGCCTGAGCGACCAGCCGGTCGACGTGGTCGGCCACTCAACCGGCGGGATGCTGGCGGCCGAGCTGGCGGCGCTGTGCCCCGAGCAGGTGCGGTCGCTGGTGCTGGTGGACCCGTTCGGGCTGTGGCTCGACGACCAGCCCTCGCAGGACCCGTTCGGCCAGGCCGAGCTGGTAAAGGCGGCCAAGTGGCACGACCCGGACGCCATCCCCAGCCCGGAGCCGACCATCTTCGTCCCCGATCCGGCCGACCCGTACGGCGAGATCTTGTTCCAGGCGCAGAACCTCGCCACCGCGACCAAGTTCATGTGGCCGATCGCCGACCGCGGGCTGCGCCGGCGGCTGCCCTACGTGCGGGCCCGCAGCCTGGTCGTCAACGGGGCGTCGGACGGCCTGGTGCCGCCCGCCTACGCGGTCGAGTTCGCCCGGCTGATCCCGCGGGCGGAGCTGGCGGTCATCGCCAACGCCGGGCACTACCCGTTCCTCGAGCAGGAGGACGAGTTCACCTACGTGGTGAACAACTTCCTGGGCGCCTGAGCGCTAGGGCTGGGCCACTGGGCGCTGGGGCTGCACCAGCCGGAGCGCCATGTCGCCGTAGTAGTACGCCAGCTCGGACTCCGACAGCCGGCCGCCCTCGTGGTACCACAGCGAGATCCCGATGCCCATCTCCAGCATCGCGTAGCAGGCCAGCTGGGGCGACGCCGTCTGGAAGCGGCCCTCGTCGACGCCCCGGACGATGATGTCCTGCCAGGCGCGGCTGTAGTCCCGGCGCATCTTCCGGACCAGGTCACGGGTCGGCTGCTCGAGGTTGCGGATCTCGGCGTTGCCGATCCGCACCTCGCGCGGGTAGCGCGCGTGGTAGCGGACGTGCGCCTCCATCGCCCGGCGGAGCTGCTCGGCCACGTCGCCAGTGGTGGAGACGGCCGCCCGGTGATCGGCCAGCAGGTCCTCCATCGTCGTCGTCATGATGCCGCGCAGCAGCTCCTGCTTCGACGTCAGGTGGTTGTACAGGCTGGGGGCCTGCAACCCCAGCTCGGCGGCGATGTCGCGCATGCTGGTGCCCAGGTAGCCGCGCTCGGCGAACAGCGTCAGGGCGGCATCGCGGATGTCGCCGGCCCGCCCGGCCCCCCCGGGACGGGATCGCGGCCGGGTGTTAGCGGCGGACGTGGAGGGCATGCCATTACGATAGTCCAGCCCGCGGAACCGGGGTGAACGGGTGTTCACCCCGGTGATACCGACGGCGCCCGCGCCGGCCCTCAGGAGCCGAGGAACTCCTCGATCGCGGCCAGCACCGGGGCGGGGAACTCGACGATCATGCCGTGGCCGCCCCGGGGCAGCACCGTCAGCCGCGATCCGCTGATCCGCTCGGCGATCTCCACCGCCTGGCTGGGCGGGGTCAGCACGTCTTCCGCGCCCACTAGGACCAGGGTGGGGGTGGTGATCGCGGGCAGCTCGGCCCGCCGGTCGAAGACCCGGATCGCCGCCGCCTGGGCCGCGAACCCGGCGTAGCTGGTCGGCTCGGGGTCTTCCGCCCCGAGGCGCAGGGCCGCGGCCACGACGGCGTGGTTGGTCAGCGTGTAGGGGGTGAATCCCCAGGCGATCCCGGACGCGCCCAGCACGACCGGGTCCACCCCGGCTGCGCGCAGCGCCAGCAGCCCGTCCAGCCACGCGTGCTGCACGTCGGTATAGGACGGCAGCGTGCTCAGCAGCACCGCCCGGCTGATCAGGCCGGGGTGGTCGATCAGCAGCGACTGGAGGATCACCCCGCCCATCGACCAGCCGACGGCCGGCACCGGGCCGGTCCCCAGGTGCGCCAGCAGCGCCGCCGCGTCGTCCGCCATCTGCTCGATCGTGTAGGGTCCGGGCGGCACGTCGCTGCGCCCCACCCCCCGGTTGTCGAGGGTGATGCAGGTGTGGCCCGCGCTGAGCTGCGGCAGGACCGTCTGCCAGGACTTGCGGCTGGCGCCGAGGCCGGAGATGAGCAGCAGCTCGGGGCCGCTCCCGGTGATCTCGTAGTGCAGCTTCACGCCCGCCGAATCGAACTCCGCCACGCCCGCTCCTTCGCGGTAGACACCGACTAATTGGATACTAACGACCGTTCGCCCCGAGGGAAAACTCCCCGACATCGTGGACATCGTGGACATCGTGGAGTACCGCCGGCTGACCCGCCCGGTTGCGGACCTAACCGGGATGCTGCTCGGCGGTCCGAAGATCCACAGCTTTGCGGCAGATCCGTTCGCGGGCTAGCTGGCGGACGGGCCCGGGGTGCCCGGGCGGACCAGGCCCGCCTCGTAGGCGAGGACGACGATCTGCACCCGGTCGCGCAGCCCGAGCTTGGCCAGGATCCGGCCAACGTGCGACTTCACCGTGGTCTCGGACACGCACAAGGCCTCCGCGATCTCCGCGTTGGACAGCCCCCGGGCGACCGCTTCGAGCACGTCCTTCTCCCGGGCCGTCAGCGCCGACAGCTGTGGGTAGCGCCGGGTCTGGTCGTCCGCCGGAGCAGGCAGCACCTGGGCGTACTCCTCGAGCAGGCGGCGGGTGATCCGGGGGGACACCACCGCGTCGCCCGCCGCGACCGTCCGGATCGCGCTGACCAGTTCGGCCGGGCGGACATCCTTGAGCAGGAACCCGCTCGCCCCGGCGCGCAGCGCGCCGAACGCATACTCGTCGAGGTCGAAGGTGGTCAGCACCAGGACCCGGACGGCCGGGTTGGCTGCGATGATGCGGCGGGTCGCCTCGATGCCGTCGGTGCCGGGCATGCGGATGTCCATCAGCACCACGTCGGGCGGGTTCCAGCGGGCGCGCTCGGCCGCCTCGGCCCCGTCCGCGGCCTCTCCGGTGACCGTCAGGTCGTCCTCGGACTCGATGATCATCCGGAACCCGCGGCGCAGCAGCGGCTGGTCGTCGGCCAGCAGGACGGAGATGGTCACGCGGCCGCCACCCCCGGGCGCGGGCACAGCGTGGCCGAGACCGCCCAGCCGCCGTCGGCGGCGGGGCCCGCGCTGACCGTGCCGCCGTGCAGCGCGGCCCGCTCGCGCATGCCCTCGATGCCGTGTCCCCGGTGGTCATCGCCTGGCCCCAGCGCGCCTGAGCCAGGCGCAGCGGTGGTGCCGTCGTCGGTCACCCGCAGCCGGACGTAGGGCTCGTCATAGCACAGGGTGACCCAGGCGTGGCTGGCCGCGGCGTGCCTGATGGTGTTCGTCAGCGCCTCCTGCACAATGCGGTACGCGGTCAGCCCGGCCGCGGCGCCGAGCGCGAACGGCGCCCCCTCGATGTCGAGGCTGACCGCCAGCCCGGTCCCGCGGACCCGCTGGATCAGCTCGCCGAGCTGGCCGAGGCCGGGCTGGGGGGCCATGTCGGCGACCGGGTCGTCCGTCCGCAGCACGCCGAGCATCGCCCGCATGTCCGACAGCGCCTGCCGCCCCGCCTCCGATACCTCGGCCATGGCCTCGCGCCCTGGGTCGGACCGGCTGACTACCGCGGCCGCGTCGGCCAGGGTGATCACCACCGACAGGCTGTGGGAGACGATGTCGTGCAGCTCCCGCGCGATCCGGGTCCGCTCGGCGGCCGCCGCGATCGCCGCCTGCTGGTCCCGCTCGATCGCCAGCCGCCGGGCCCGCTCGTCCATCCACGCCAGGTAACGGCTGCCGGAGGCGACGGCCAGCCCGGCAAACAGCGCCGCCACCACGGTCCCGGTCAGGAACGCCAGCGACCGCAGCACGCTGCCGGCCGGCTCCCACGTCAGTGCGGCCATGACGACGCCCACCTCGAGCAGCCCGGCCGCCAGCATCGCCCGGACCCGCGGCTCGTGCGCCGCCACCGTGTAGAGGCAGATCAGCAGGGCGCCGTCGCCGATGAGGGGAAGCCGAGCAGCCACTGCACGAACGCGATGGCGCAGGCGAGCAGGAACACCGCCGACGGCCGCGCCCGGCGCACCGCTACCGTGGCCACCAGCAGGGTCTGCACGACCGCGGCCCGCGGGGAGGCGAACGGCGATCCGGTCAGCCACACCGTCGACAGCACCAGCAGGACCACCGCCAGCAGCGAGTCGGTCGCCAGGGGCCGGGTGCGCACGATGTGCCGGCCCCGGTTGAACAGCCCGCTGGTGATCTCCTCCGGCGGGTGCAGTGAGGTCCACTGCGGGCCGGTGCGGTCACTCATGATTCCCCTCGGCATCCTTCCATCACTTAACCGCAGGTTACCGGGCGGTCGCATCCGACTTGAGGATGAACCGCGGCGGCCCCGTTTCGTTCTGCGGGACGTCGTGCGGGCGGCCGCTCGTCCCCTAGCCTATGGACTGGATACCGGTGACTGGAGGTAGCTGACCCGATGGCGAGACATCACGGCCGTGCGTTCCCGGAGCCGCTGGCGGCCAAGGTCCCGGAGATCACGCTGATGTTCTGGGTGGTCAAGCTGCTCACCACCGCCGCGGGTGAGGCCGCGTCCGATTACCTGGCGCTCGGCAGCCACCTGACGGGGGCCGCGGTCGAGACCCTGCTGCTGGTCATCGGCCTGGTCTGGCAGTTCCGGGTGCGCCGCTACCAGGCGGCCGCGTACTGGTTCCTGGCCTACGCGATCGCGGTCTTCGGCACCGGGGTTTCGGACACCCTGCACCTGACCTTCGGCCTGCCGTACGGGGTGACCACGCTGCTGTGGGCGCTGGTCCTGGCCGGGGTGTTCGCCGCCTGGTACCGCACCGAGGGCACGCTGTCGATTCACAGCATCCTGACCCGGCGCCGGGAGTCGTTCTACTGGGCCACCGTGTTCGCCACCTTCGCCCTCGGCACCGCGCTGGGCGACTTCACCGCGACCACGCTGGGCCTGGGCTACCTGTCGTCGGCCGGCCTGTTCTTCGTTGCGATCCTCGTGCCCGCCGTCGTCTGGCGGCTCGGCGGCAACCCGATCGCCACGTTCTGGTGCGCCTACGTGCTCACCCGGCCGCTCGGGGCGTCGGTCGCCGACTACGTCAGCAAGGCGAAGTCGCTCAGCGGCCTGGGCTTCGGCGATGCCGCCACCGCAACGGCCGCCACCCTCGCCGTGGCGGCCTGCGTGGTCTACCTGGCAGTGAGCCGTCACGGCATCCAGCCGCCGGCCGGCCGGACCCGTTCTCAGCGGGATTTCTCAGCTTCTACACAGCTGTAGTAATTAGACTGGGCCCATGATGCCCGCGCTGGGCGCCGCTTCGCCGCTGTCGGCCTTGTCGGCGATGCCGACCGCCGCCATGGTCGGGGTGCTCTGTGCCGCGGTGATCGGCGAGATCATCATCACCCCGACCGTGCTCCCGGGTGCGACGATCACCCTGCTGGCAGGCGCGCTGATCGGGGCCGGCCTGCCGCGGTCGTCGTCGCGGTTCCGCTCATTGCCGCGATCGTGGCCGGCGACCAGCTCGCGTACTTTGCCGGTGCGGCGGTCATCCGCTGGCTGCGTCGGCGCCGCCCTGGCCGCCCGGTGCCGCGGGAGCGGCAGGGGCGGGTGGAGTCATGGCTCGCGGCCGCCATGCCGTCGCTGGCGGGCGCGGCCGGGCTGCGCTACCGCCAGTTCGTCCCCCGGGTGCTCGTACTGCGCGTCCCCTGGCTGGTAGCCGCCCTGGGGGCCGGGATGCTGGCGGCCAAGTCCATCGCCCACCTGGGGCACTTCATCGGGGTAGCCGGCGTCATCGTCAGCGGGGTGGTGGTGCTGGCCCTGGTGATCGTCCGGCGGCGCGCGGTCGCGGCACGCCGGCCCTCCGGCCCGAATCGGAGCTGATCAGCAGGCCCCTTGCCTCGCATACCCATATGGGTATATGTTTTGGCCATGGCCCGAGCTGCCACCACTACCGATGTGTTCAATGCCCTCGCCGAGGCCCGCCGACGCGACATCATCACCCTGCTGGCGCAGGGCGAGATGACCGTGGGTGACCTCGTCGAGTCGCTGCCGCTGGCCCAGCCGCTGGTCTCGAAGCACCTGCGGGTGCTGCGCGAGGTCGGCCTGGTCGACGCGCGCGACGCCGGGCGGCAGCGGCTCTACCGGGTCAACGGGCAGGCGCTGAAGCCGATGCACGACTGGGTGGCCGGCTTCCGCGCGCTGTGGGACGAGCGCTTCAACGCGATGGACCAGATCCTGGCCGGCCTGGCCGGCGGCCCAACCACGAAGGAGAACGACGATGGCGACGACCAGTGAGCACTCTGCAGTCGTGACGCTCCCGAGCGAGACGACGATCCAGATCGTCCGGGAGTTCGCGGCCCCCAAGCACCTGGTGTGGCGGGTGTGGACCGAGCCCGAGCTGATCCGGCAGTGGTGGGCCGGCCAGCGCGGCACGGTTACCTCGGTCGAGGTTGACCTCCGGGTCGGCGGGAAGTGGCGGTACGTGATGACCGCCAACGGCGGCTTCGAGGTGGCGTTCCACGGTGAGTACAGGGAACTGGCGGTCGGCGAGAAGCTCGTGTCGACCGACGTGTTCGAGGGCGCTCCGGACGCCGGGTCGGTCAGCACCGCGACCTTCGCCGAGCACGGCGGGCGCACCACCCTCACCCTCCTGGTCCAGCACCAGAACCGGGAAAACCGGGACATGCACCTGAACTCCGGCATGGAGGGCGGCCTGCAGGAGAGCCTGGACCTGGCCGAGCAGGTCGCCCGCGGGCTCAGCTGAGGGCGGCCGCGGGGCCCGCCCGGCGTCGCGCGCAGCGGCAGCGTTACGGGAGATACCGCACTCAGGCTACGAGCAGGGGATGGTCGAGAACCCTGCGGCCGCCCCGGTCACCACGTTGTCGCACGCGACGACGGTCTCCAGCCGCTTGCTCTGCACGTAGAACCCGTACCCGGGTCCGTTCACCCGGGCCCGGTTGGCGGTGAAGACGTTGCCGATGCCCCAGCCGGGATACACCTGGTGGACCTGGTAGCCGTTCTCGTCGCTGTCGGTCCCGGTGTTGTCCCTGATTATCCAGTCGTTGCCCTTGACGTTGATCCACCCGGTCGCGGCCGAGGCGACCATGCCGGTCCCGTTGAACGTGTTGCCGGTGATCTGGCCGCCGGAGGTGCCCTCCTTGATGTCGATGTTCTCCGCTGTCGTGCCGGCGATGTCGTTGCCGGCCAGCACGTTGCCATCGCTGGCGTCGGGCTGGCAGCCGGAATACCGGCACCAGTTTTTGTGGGCCGAGCCGACGTAGATGCCCTCGCCGTAAAACGCCGTCTCCAGGCCGGTGTCCCGCACCATCGTGTGGCTGACGGTGTTGTCGCTGCTGAAGGCGCGCAGGTGGATGGCTTCCTCGCCGGTGCCGTGCACGTACAGCCCGTCGAGCAGGTTGTGGTCCGCCCCGTCGGCCATGATGCCCTTCTGACCGCCCTGGACGGTCAGGCCCTCGATTCGCCACCAGGACGCGTGGTCCAGGTACAAGGTGTACCCGGAGGTGGCCGAGGTGCCCGCCAGGACGGCGGCCCGCGATCCGCACAGCGTGATCGGGGCGCTGGCGGTGCCCGAGGCTGACGCGGTGAAGTCGCCGCTGTAGACCCCCGGCGCGAGGTCGATCACCGCACCGGGCCGGGCACTGGCCAGGGCGTCGCTGAGCGCGCCGCCGGAGGACACCACCGTGGCGCCGCGGGCGGGACAGCCCGCCGTTTCGGCCGTGGAGCCGGCCGCTCCGGGCGGTGAGCTGGCCGGGGAGCCCGCCAGAGTCGCGGCCGGAACGGACGCGGCCGGGGTGGTAGCGGCCGTGACCGGGCCGGGGCCGGGGGAGTGCCCGCCGCATCCGGTCCCGGCCAGGGTGAGGAAGCCGGCCAGCGCGGCGACCGCGACGGCGCGACGGATGCGCCCCGCCCGCGTCATTCCCCCACCCCGCGCTCCCAGTCGCCCGCCTGCGTCGATTGCCTGCCGGGAACCTCGGCCCTTAGCCGCCGGCCGGCTGGTTCCGGCCGGCCCCGCCCGCGTTCCGTGACGGCCCGCCGCTGGCGTCCCGCGGCCGCTCACCCGGCATGTCCCGGGCCGGCCCGCGATCGGCGTACCACCAATGACCGCGCAGCATGGCTGGAGCCTGGCGTTCCCAGTCAGGCCCGGTGGCCGGCCTGCCCGGCCCCGGCCCGGGCTCCCCCCCGGACCGGGTCCGGGCGGACGCCGGCTGGAACGACGGCTGCGGATGACCCGCCCGGGCCGGGCCGCCGGCCGCGCACACCACGGGCAGGTCCCAGGTAGTCGGCGCGGCCGCGCGCCGGGCCGGCCGGAAGGCCGGACCGGGCGATGCCGGCCGCGGGCGGGGGAGATCAGCAGCCGGGGGCGGCCCGCCGTCGGCGGCCGGCTGGTACTCGCGGCGGACGCTGGCCGGGTACGGGTGGCCCGGCAGCTTGCGCCGGAACGACCAGCCCGCCGCGAGCAGGATCACCCCGAGGATGCCGAGCCACAGCGAGGCGAGCGGATGGTATTCGAGGTAGGACGCGAACGACAGCCCGGCGCGGTGCGACCAGTCGGCCGTGTCGGTGCCGGAAAGGCCCGACAGGCTGGCGTTGCCCCGGCTCTCGACGGCGTCGATGCCAGTCCCGGCCACGACGTTGCCGGCCCCCGTCACCGTGGCGGGGGCGCCGCGGGCGTACACACCGAACCTGGTCGCCCCGGTGATCCGGTTGCCGTACAGGCTGATCGCGCCCGGGCTGCGGACCAGCACACCGATACGGGGCCGGCGACCGCGTTCCCCGCCAGCACGGTCCCGGGTGCGGACGGTCCCACTACGATGCCCGTGCGCGCGCCGCAGCCGATGTAGTTGCCGGTCAGGACGGTGTCGGTCGCGGCCGCCTCGACGGTGACGGCCGTCATGGGCGAGCAGAACTGGCTGGACCGGACGACGGTGCCAGTGCCGCCCTCGATCAGCAGGCTGGCATGGGCGTTGCCGCTGGCGGCACTGGCCTCCAGCACGATCCCGCTGCTGGGCACGTTGGAGCCGCCCGAGGCGGAGGCACCGGAGACCAGCGGGCGGCCGTCGACGAGGAAGCCGTTGGCCGCGTTGTGCTCGGCGAGGTCCCCGCGCAGCAGCGTGCCCTGGGTCGCGCGGGCAACCTGAAAGCCGTTCGCGCCGTTCCTGACGGCCGCGCTTGAGAGCACCCGCGTGCCGACCGAATCCCGGTGGATGTGCAGCCCGTCCAGCTCGTTCGCCTCGAACAGGTCGGACGAGAACGTGACCCCCGCACTGCGGGACACGAAGGCGCCGTAGGTGTCACCGTCGAAGTCCGAGCCGGCCGCGCCGCCGCTGCTGCTGTCCGAGCTCGCGCCCGTCCAGGCCACGCCACTGGTGCGGCCGCTCCAGAACCCGAGCGCGCTGACGTGCACGTAGGTCAGCGTCATGGCGGCGCCGATCTCCCGAATGTAGGGCCGGCCGTACCCTAGGTCGGCCGTGGGGGACTTCGTGACCCGGTCCCAGCCCGTGATCGTGAGCGGCTGCGCGGCCGTGCCGGCGAACGTCATGCGGCCGCCCCAGGCGACGATCGAGGTGAAGGGGCCGTGGCCGCCCGCCAGGTCGAGCCCGGTGAGGGTGGGCGCCCCCAGGCTGAGCGGGGCTCCCGGGGCCATGAAGACGTTCTCATGGAGCAGCCCGACGTGGGCCGACAGCATGACCAGGGCACCGTCGTGGACCAGGTCGGCCGCGGTGTAGGCCTGGGCCCGTCCCGGCAGCACCAGCGTCGGGGCCGAGCCCGGGTAGCGGACGGTCTCCGGTTGACGGGCGTGAGCCGATTCGTGGAGCAAGGTCCGGATGCGCGCGTCCTCGCTCGCGACGAGGGCGATCTGCCTGCTCGTGCTGAAGCGCGGCATCCCGGCCGGCCTGCCGCCGGCGTCCGTCGGCCGGGCGGTCACCGGCAGCGTCAGCGCGGAGGGGCGGGCCGGCGCCCGCATCAGCGCGACCCCGTAGCGGGAAGCGGGCGCGGCCGGCGCGCCGGCGGACAGGTGCACGTTCAGGGCGGCCAGGATCATCTGCACGCAGCCGAAGGCGGCGAACAGGCCGAGGGCGGCGATGACGGGCGGCCAGGTACGGCCCCGCCCGTTCCTGCTCGCTTGTCTGCGGGGCACCTAACCTCCTGGCCAGCGATGCGGCGGTCTGGGCGTCACTGCCGATCTGGTTCGCGTTCCTGGTCAGCCAGCCGTGCCTGTTCATGGTGAAGAAGGCGTAGGTCTTGATCGGCAGGGCGATGACGATGGTCAGCACCGCCACCAGCGGCAGCAGCCACAGGTCGGCCGGCTTCTCGCGCAGGTGGGAGATTCCCCGCAGCCCGCGGCCGGCCAGCAGCCAGCCGACCGCGATGAAGGCCACCCACCGCTCGGGGTGCAGCAGCCACGCGGCCAGGTAGGTCAGGGCGAACCCCATGGTCACCGGGGTCAGCAGGATCTGCAGCACGCTGAGCTGGGTAACGAACGGCTGGCGCCAGAGCCAGCCCTTCCAGATCGCGGTGAAGTACGTCCGGTAAGAGTTGCGGCTCCAGCGCAGCCGCTGCCTGAAGAAGGCGCGGCCCCGGTCGGGAAACATCGACAGCGCGCGGGCGCTGGACTGGTACACGGTCTTGTACCCCGAGGCGAGGACCAGCCAGGTCAGCCGGCCGTCGTCGCCCGCAAGGCAGCGCCGCCCGAGGAAGAGCTCGTCTTCCAGGTTCTCCAGGACCGGCAGCACCACCGCCCGGCGGTAGGCCACCGTCCGCCCGGACAGGCAGGCCACCCCGCCCGGACGCGACTGCGCCCGCACGTAGTCGAGGTAGCGGATGTCGATCATCCAGTCGGCCACCCGCCGCCACACGCTGGTGTCCGGCAGGTAGGCGCTCTGCCGGGTCCCCACCCCGCCGACCTTCGGATCGCGGAAGGGCGCGAGCACGGCCGGCAGCAGCCCGCGCTCCCAGCGGGTATCGGAGTCGGCCAGCACCAGGATCTCGCCCCGGGCCGAGCGGATGCCGGCGCCGAGCGCGGAGCGCTTGCCGCGGTGGGCGAACGGGATGACGTGCAGCCGCCGGTCGAAGGCGGCGCGGGCGTGCAGTCGCCGGATGACCTCGGTGTCGGCCAGGTCGGGGACGACGATGACCTCGTTTGGGTTCTCCGCCAGCCAGGTGACCAGGCACTGCTCGAGGATGCCGGGATCTTCCCGGTAGGACGGGACGACCACCGAGGTGGTGGCGGTGAAGCCGTTCGGCACCGGGCGGTAGAGCCGCGACAGGGTGAACCGGACCAGCCACACAGACCAGGAAATGGCCCCGACGAAGCCGATCGGCACGATGTGGTGCGCCTGCTGCCACCACGCGCCGAGCGGCGGCAGCGCCGCCGCTGCCAGCACCGTCTGCGCGCCGAGCCCAGCCATGTACGTTCCTCCGGCGTCGTCGTCCGTGGGTTGGCGCGCCGCGGCCGGACTGCGGGCATGAGGCATCAGGTCGATGACCCAGGCCGGTCAGGTGCGACAGGTGAGACAACTTGATATTCGACGTCTTGGTCGACGATACGGATCGGCCCGTCCGCACGGCCGGCACTTAGTAATTGTTTAGTGATAGTGAGTGGCGTGATGTGAGTCACATTTTGTGCGACGGCCGGTGCGTCAGCCTGGGCCGGCGCCCGCGTCGCCGCAGGACATCACGGTGCTGGCCGCGGCCGGCTCGGCCGCCAGGGCCACGCCCTCGACGAGGGCCGCCTGCTCAGCCAGGGCCGGCTCCCGGGCCAAGGCCAGTTTCCCCGGCGCGGCCGGCGCCCTCCGCGGGATCCGCAGCGTCGCCACGAAGCCGGCCAGCAAGACCCCGGTCGCCGCCCAGAACGCGGCTCCGAACGAGTACTTGTCGGCCAGCCACCCCATCACCAGCGGGCCGACGATGGCCCCGAGGTCCGACACCATGGAGAACAGCGCGATGATCCGCTCGTTACGGCCAGTGGAGACATCCCCGACCAGCACCGCCGGTACGGTCGAGACCAGCCCGCCGCCGACGCCGAAGGCGACCATCGGCAGCAGGAAGATCCCGGCGTTGAGGGGCAGGGTGAAGGCCGCCACCGAGAGCGCGGCGACGCCCAGGCCCAGCAGCAGCGGCGGCCGTCGCCCCCACTTGTCGGCCGCTGGCCCGGCCCAGCGCAGGCAGAGCGCCTGGGCGGCGGCCGAGATCAGCAGCGCCAGCCCGGTGAAGGCGGCCGGCTGCCCGAGGCGGTCGGTCACGTACAGCGGCAGCAGGGCCGTCCGCATCCCGTAGAAGACCCAGCCCGCGCCCAGGTTGGCCAGCAGCGCCGCCCGGTACCCGGGGTTCCGCAGCGCCAGGCGCACCTGCCCGGGCTCACGCTGGGCGGCCGCGCCCGCATCATCATCAGCAGCAGGAACGGGAGCGGCTGACCCCGGCTCGGCCCCCTGCTCGGTCTCGGCCGCGGGCCCGCGCCCGCCCTGCAGCATCCGCTGGCTGATCGCGGCCCCGGCCATCAGGCAGATCCCGTAGGCGATGAGCGGCAGCCGCGGGCTGATCTCGGTCAGCAGCCCGCCGATGGCCGGCCCGGCGATCGAGCCGAGGATGAAGCCGCCCTGGTAGACGCTCATCGCGGCGCCGCGCTTGCTGCCGGGTGAGACCCGCAGCACCATCGCGATCGAGGCGATGGTGAACGCGGCGCTGCCGATGCCACCCACCGCCCGCATCGTGATCAGCAGGTCGAAGTTGGGTGCCAGCCCGGCCGCGATGCTGGTTACGGCCTGCAGCAGCAGGCCAGCGGTGAGGACCGGCCGTTCGCCGAGCGAGCGGGTGACCCGCCCCGCTCCGATGGCCGACAGGAACCGGAACAGCGGGCCGGCGCAGGCGGCGGAAGACAGTCGTGGCCACGGTGCTGGTTCGCCCTCCCGCTGGTCGCCCGGAGGTCGCCCTGGCCCTGGTCCTTCGGGTGAAACACGTTCTGGTTATCTCTCGAGACCGAGATAACCATGACCCGCAAAAGCTGTCAATCGCCCCGCGCCCGCGCCCGCCACCGCCTGCACCCCTGGTGCCGGTGTTTCGCGAGTTGCGGCCCTGCCAGCCGCCGGCCGGGTCAGCCGCCAGCCGGGAAGTCGACCCGCTCGGCCGACTCGCCCCGGCCGATGAAGGCCATGGCCACCATCCGCGGCGGGAACAGCCCATGGGCGATGACGCCGGGCGTCGCCGACAGGTGGGCCGCCAGCGCGGCCGGGTCGTCGACGGGGCCCTGGTAGTCGGCGATCACGCCGCCGTCGGGGCTGAGCGGGGCGTCGCGCAGCGCCGCCGGGGCGACCAGCCGCAGGGTGGCCCGCAGCCCGAACGACAGCAGCTCCAGCGGGACCGGCGCGTGCAGCGCCGCGACCGGCTTGGATGAGTCGACGATGACGACGAACCGGTCGGCCGCCCCCGCCACGATCTTCTCCCGCGTGTGGGCGCCGCCGCCCCCCTTGACCAGCCAGCCGTCGGGGGCGAGCTGGTCGGCCCCGTCGATGGTGAGGTCAAACCGGTCGATGCTGGTCACCGGCTCGATCCGCAGGCCGAGCTCGCGGGCGGCGTGCTCGGTGCGCGGCGACGTGGCCGCGCAGAGGATGTCGAGTGATCGCTTGGCCAGGGCCGGGAGCAAGTAGGCGACGGTCGAGCCGGTGCCCAGGCCGACCGTCATGCCGCTTTCCACCAGCTCCGCGGCGGCTTCCGCGGCAACCTGCTTCTCGCGCTCGATGGTCATGTCCAGGTGCCTCCCGGCGGTGACGGCTGCTGCGTACCACCGTACGGTCAGCGGCCGGCCGGCCCGCGACCGCCCGGCTAAGTTCCCGCGTGGCGCGGCGGGCTCTGCTCGGCCGCCCCGGCCTCCACCTCGGCCTCCACCTCGAGGGCCTCGGTATCGATCGACTCGGGATCGCCCTCGGCCGCTGCCTCGGCCGCGCGCGGCGCTCCCCGCCGGGCGCGCGCGAGCATGCTGGCGGCGGCGTCGGAATCGCGGATGAGGAGGGCGGCCAGGCCCGCCGTGACGATCAGGGCGGCTGCGGTCAGGAACGCGTGGTGGTAGGCGGGCACCAGCGCGCCCCCGGTCTGCCCGTGAGCCGACGCGGTCACCACGGTCACCAGCACGGCCAGGCCGACGCCGCCCGCCATCCGGGACCCGGTGTTGAACATGGCCGACGCGCGGCCGGTGTCAGCCGAGGAGATGGTCGAGAACGAGGCCGCCTGGACGGCGATGTTGATCCAGGCGATCGACGAGCCGCTGCAGAATGCCAGCACCCGGATCAGCCACGTGTTGGTGCTCGTGTCCAGCACCAGTCCGAATGTGCACAAGATGACCGCCACCCCGGCCGCGCCCGCCAGGGCCATCCGGCGGGGCCCGCTGCGGGGGTACACCCGCGCGGCAAGCTGGGCGTTGAGCCACAGCCCGATGGCGCCGGGTAGCGTCGTCAGCCCCGAGCTCAGGGCGGAGTCTCCCCGGGCCTGCTGCAGGAACTCGGGCATGATGAACAGATAGCCGGTGTAGCAGAGCTGGCTGAGCAGGAACACCACGCTGCCGGTGCGGAACATCCGGTTCCGCAGCAGCCGCAGGTTCAGCATCGGCGCCGCCACCCGCAGCTCGACCTGGACCAGCGCGGCCAGGGCGACCAGGCCCGCCAGGCCGGTGCTGAGCACGGCCGGATCGGACCAGCCCGCGACGGGCGACTCGCTCAGCGCATACAGCACCAGCGCGAGCCCGCCCCCCGCCAGCAGGAAGCCGGCCATGTCGAGCCGTCCGGGCGCGGGCTCGCGGTGCTCGGCCAGGAACAGCGCGCCGATCGCGGCGACGATCACCCCCAGCGGCAAGTTGACGAAGAAGCACCAGCGCCAGGACAACTCGGTCACCAGGACCCCGCCGAGCACCGGCCCGGTCGCCGGGCCGAGGGTGGTCCCCAGGGCGACCATCCCCGCGGCCTTGGCCCGGCGGCTGGGCGGGAACGTCCGGAACAGCATCGCCTGCCCGACCGGGATGATCAGCCCGCCGCCGATCCCCTGGACGACCCGGAAGATGACCAGCTCGGACAGCGACCCGGCGGTGCCGCACAGGACCGACGCCCCGGTGAACAGCACCAGGGCGACCAGGAAGGTCCGCTTGGTGCCGAACCGGTCGCCGATCCAGCCCGACGACGGCACCATGACCGCCAGGGCGAGCAGGTAGCTCAGTGTCACCCACTCGGCGCTGTCCAGCGTGGCGTGGAACCCGCGGGCGATCGAGGGCAGGGCCGTGTAGATGATCGTGCTGTCGACCACGGTCATGTACATCCCGACCATGTAGACGATCACCACCACGCGCTCCTGAGCGGGCGTCCCTCGGCTCACGTGACTCTCCCGTCCATCGCGCTGCGGCCCGGCGCGCCCAGGTCAGCTCGCTCGCGGGGGATCCGCCGGCGCTGTTGCCCTGGTGCTGAATTAGAAGTTAATTCCAGAATAGGTTTCAGGCAATGGCCCGGCCGGGGCCAGCGTTCGGGAACGGCGGCCGCCGGGAATGTCAGCCGGGGACGAGGGAGGAGGCTCCTGTGCACTACCTGACCGTGGCCGAGGCCTACCGTGACCTGGAGCAGACCAGTAGCCGGCTGGCGCTGACGCAGCGGCTGGCGACCCTGCTGGCGCAGACGCCGGCCGAGCTGCTGCCGGGCGTGTGCTACCTGTGCCAGGGGCTGATCGCGCCCGAGTTCGCCGGGATCGACCTCGGCCTGGCGGAGAAGCTGGCCGTCCGGGCGCTCGCGGGCGCCACCCGGGCCGATGTCGCGGCGGTGACCGCCGCGGTCCGGGAGACGGGCGACCTCGGCCAGGCGGCCGAGCGGCTGCTGGCCGGCCGCGCCGCCGGCGCCGGCCGGACCGCCACCCTGACGGTGCCCGAGGTGACCGGCACGCTGCGGGAGATCGCGCTGGCCGAGGGCGCGGGCTCGCAGGCGCGCAAGCTCGGCCTGCTGGGCGGGCTGCTGGCCCGGGCCACCCCGGTCGAGGGCCGTTACCTGCTGCGCCTGGTGGCCAGGAACCTGCGGCTGGGGATCGGCACCCCCACCATCCTGGACGCGCTGGCCGCGGTCTACGCCGGGGGCAAGGCGGACCGGCCGGTGCTCGAGCGCGGCTACAACATCTGCTGCGATCTCGGCCAGGTGGCCGCCGCCCTGGTCAGCGGCGGGCTGGCGGCGGTCGCGGAACTGCGGGTGCAGCCCGGGCGCCCAGTCCGGGTAATGCTGGCCCAGCGGCTGGCGGACGCGGCCGAGATCCTGGCCCGGCTTGGCGGCCAGTGCGCGGCCGAGTACAAGTACGACGGCGTCCGGGTGCAGGCGCACCGCACCGCAGACGGCCGGATCGAGTTGTTCACCCGGCGGCTGGAGGAGATCTCGGACCAGTTCCCCGACGTGGTGCAGCTGCTGGCGGCGGGGCTGCGGCCGGCCGAGGCGATCGTGGAGGGCGAGGTCGTCGCCTATGACGCGGCCGCGGGCGAGCTCCGGCCGTTCGGCGAGGTCATGCTGCGGCGCCGCAAGCACGGCATCGACCAGGCCGTCCGCGACGTGCCGGTGGGGCTGTTCTGCTTCGACCTGCTGTACGCCGACGGCGCGGACCTGACCACGGATCCCTACCCGCGGCGGCGGGCGGCGCTTGAGGCGGCCCTCACCCTGTCGCCGCGGTTGCGGCTGACCACCGCCGCCACGGTGAGCGACCCGTCCGCGCTCGACGCGACGTTCGCCCAGGCCGTGACCGACGGCTGCGAGGGCCTGGTGTGCAAGTCGACCGGACCCGACTCGGGGTACCAGGCCGGGGCGCGCGGCTGGCAGTGGATCAAGCTCAAGCGGGACTACCGGACCGAGTTGTCGGACACCGCCGACCTGGTGGTGATCGGCGCGTTCGCCGGCCGCGGCCGGCGGGCCGGTGTCTACGGCGCGGTCCTGCTGGCCGCCTACGACGCCGGCAGCGACACGTTCCGTGCGGTCACCAAGTGCGGGGCCGGGTTCTCTGATGCCGACCTGGCGGCGCTGCCGGGCCTGGCTGGCCCCGCTGGCGCGCCCGGGCCGGCCCGCCCGGGTCGACGCGCGCCAGGAACCCGACTTCTGGTTCGAGCCAGGCCTGGTACTGGAGATCCTCAGCGCCGAGCTGACCTTGTCCCCGAACTACACGGCCGCCTGGGGCCAGGTCGCCGATGACGCCGGGCTGGCGATGCGGTTCCCCCGGTTCACCGGCCGCTGGCGCGACGACAAGGCGGCCGAGGACGCCACCACCACCGGCGAGCTGGCCGAGCTGTTCCTCACCGCCCGGCGGCGGCCCGCGGGAGGCGGGAGCTGACCTCCTCCCGGCTCCCACTCGCGGGCTCAGCGGCCAGACCGGTTCGGTAGCATCTTGATGCCTTCATATTGAGGCACTATGATGCTAAGTATGCGCACCACGCTGACGCTCGACGACGACGTAGCTCGCCTGCTCCAGGAGACGGCCCACCGTACGCGGTCGTCCGTCAAGCAGATCGTCAACACGGCGCTCCGTGCTGCCCTCTCGCCCCCAGCCGCGGACCGCGAATCATTCCGGGAGCACGTCCACCACGCTGAGCTGGCCCCTGGCCTGGACCTGGCCGGGTTCAACAAGCTCGCGGACGAACTCGAGGACGAGGCCATCATCCGGCTGGCCCGGCCGTGATAATCCCCGATGTCAACCTGCTGCTCTACGCCGTTATCGACGCCTTCCCCCAGCATGAGAAGGCACGGCAGTGGTGGGAGGACACCGTCAACTCCGACGAGCTAATCGGCCTGGCCGACCCCGCGATCTTCGGGTTTCTCCGCATCAGCACCAATCCACGGCTCATCAGGCCCCCGTTGTCGGCTGATGCGGCCGCCCGGCACGTCGAGACCTGGCTCGAGCGACCGAATGTCCGCTGGGCTCAGCCCGGACCCGGGCACCATAACCGCGTCTTCGCTTATGTGCGCGCCGCCGGGACGGCGGGCAACCTCACCACCGGCGCCCAGCTCGCCGCGATCGCCGCCGGCAACAACGCCACTATGTGCTCGAACGACAGCGACTTCGCCCGCTTCGGCGATATCCGCTGGCACAATCCCCTGACCGCTTAGCCGGGCATCGGCTCCCACAGGCACGGGCGCCCGGGCTGACCGCGCTGGTCGCCCTCAGTCCCGCTGGAGGAGGCCCGGCAGCCAGTCCGGGCCGGCCGCGACGGCGCCCGCCGCCACCCCGGCCTGGCGGGCGGCCGGCTGGCCGCTGATCACCAGGCGGTGCCCGGCCGCGGCGCCGGCCAGGTCCGCGATCACGTCGGTGGCCTGTGCGGCCGGGGCGATCCGGATCTCGGCCGTGCGCACCGTCAGCGGTTCGTTCCAGCTCGCGCGCGGTTTGCGGGCCGCCGCTGCCTGCGCTTCCTGATCGGCCGCGGCGCCGGCCGCGGCCGCCGCCGCCTCATCCAGGATCAGCACGTAGTCCGGGTACCAGCGGGCGAGGGCCGGGCCCGGGACGCCCTCCGGCAGCGCCGTCAAACCGGAGCGGGTCAGGTCCTGCAACCGGGACCGCAGCTGCGGGCCCGCCTCGCCCGGGTCGCCCGGGTCGCCCCCGTTGCCCAGGCCGGTACCGTCGACGATGACCGTCAGCGGCACCAGTGCCTGACTCAGCACCGGCCAGGAGTCAGCGAACCCCGGGTGCAGATCGAGCTGACCGACCTCGCGGGCCGGCAGCCACACCGCCTCGTCGGACTCGTAGGCGTCGGAGTAGACCCGCACCGGCTCCGCCGCCTGGGCCAGCACCGTGTTGTACTCCCAGCCCCCGTGCACGTCGGAGTACAGCCCGCGCGGTACGACCAGCTTCGGGTCGAGCATGACTTCTTCGTCGGCCTCGCGCAGGGCCGCCTCGGCGGGCGTCTCGCCCTCGTCCATCGCCCCGCCGGGCAGCGCCCAGGTACCGCCCTGGTGGCTCCACCGGGCCCGGTGCTGCATCAGGACCGGGCTGAGGGATGGGTCGGCCGGGTGAGCGACGTACACGAGCAGGCCAGCGGCCCCGAACAGACCCCAGTGCCGGTGTTCCTGCTCGCAGGTGACCCAGCCGTTCCCACTTCGCACCCGATGTTCCTCGCCCCGCGGCTGGAGAGCCGATTATAGACAAATGTGACTCCATTACACATCGCCCGGCGGCCGGCCGACAAGGGCAGGGCATCCGCGCCCCGCGCTCGCAGCCGACTCCCTGGCCGAGCTCGCCCGGGACCTAACCGCCCGTCATCCCAGTTGTCACGGTCTATGCCGGCCGTCTCACTCGGAGTAGGTTTTCATACCTACCTACCTACCTACCTACCTAGCAACAAGCTGGCTTTCGGCCGGAGCCGGGGGTGACGGGTGAGCGACGAATACCCGCAAGGCACCTGCGTGCCGGTCGCCCGGTCCGAGCTGGTCACCCGGGACCTGGCCCTGATCTCGGAGATGGGCCGTCAGGTCTATGTCGACCACCGGGTGCGGTTTCACTGCGATGACCCGCGCCGGGTGCGGGGCGACCTGCGCTGGGCGGTGACCGACGACGTGGCCGGGGGAATCGTCAGCTACGGCGGCCTGGTCTGCGAGGCCAAGACGGAGCCCCCCGACGTGCTCAACGCGATCGTGGTGAAACGGGGCCGGGGCGGGTTCGCCAGTGGCGGGGAAGAGCTGCGTTATGCCCCCGGCCGGGCGCTGATCTTGCCGGCCGACCGGCCCGGGGTGGCGCTCCTGGACGATGTCGCGATAGCGACCCTGCAGGTCAGCTCGGCGGTGGCGGGCGACCTGGCCGAGGAGTTCACCGGCCTGCGGCCGGGCGAGCTGCGGTTCACCGGTATCACGCCGGTCTCGCGGTTTCGGCAGGCCGAGCTCGCTGCGGCGGTGGACTTCATCTGCGCTCAGCTGGTCACCTCGGCCGTCCATGAGATTCCGTCGCTGGTCGCGCAGCAGCTGACCCGGCTGGCGGGCGTGGCGCTGCTGCGCACCTTCCCCAACACCGCACTGACGGCGGTCGACCGGCCGGCCTCCGGGCTGGGTCGCGCCGCCGACGGTAGACCGGGCGGCC
The DNA here is from genome assembly GCA_963795335.1 of uncultured Actinomycetota bacterium. Classification (GTDB taxonomy): domain Bacteria; phylum Actinomycetota; class Actinomycetes; order Streptosporangiales; family Streptosporangiaceae; genus Trebonia. The sequence continues at coordinate 39,985 of CAWCHI010000012.1, read as the reverse complement.
GACTTCATCGGCGCTTACGCGGACCAGCCGGTCTCCGCCAGCCAGATCGCGGCCGCGGCCGGGGCGCCAGTCGCCGCGCTGCGGTCCGCGTTCCTGCGCCGCTTCGGCATCTCGCCGGAAGTCTACCTGCGGCGGGCCCGCCTGGAACGCGCCCGGCAGGAGCTGGCCGGGGCCGACCCGGCCGGCCGGGTCACCGTGACGGCGGTCGCCCGGCGGTGGGGCTGGGCCGACCCGGCCCAGTTCGCCGTCGCTTACCGGCGGCGGTTCGGCGTCCTCCCGGCGGCGGGCCGCACGGGCTGACCCAGTGATCCATTTACCGATCAGCCCCGGTTCCGTAGATTGTCAGGGACGGCGGCGCGGACGGGCGCCGCCGGCCACTGACTTCAACGCCGAGGACGGGTGCGATGCCGGACGACATTCTCACTGCCTATGCCGCCAGCCAGCCCGGCAAGCCGGGTGTGATCGACGACCGGCCCGACGGCACCGTCGTCACCTGGACCTACGCCGAGCTGGAGGCGCAGTCCAACCGGGTCGCGAACCTGCTGCTGTCGCTCGGGGTCGGCCCCGGCACCAAGGTGCTGTGGTGCGGGCCGAACTCGCCTCAGGTGGTGGCGGTGATAAACGCGGCCAGGAAGATCGGCGCGGTCGCCGTCCCGCTGAACTACCGGCTGACACCGGACGAGGCGCGCTACATCATCGACCACAGCGACGCCGAGATCGCCTACGTCGACCACGACCACGCGCCGATGTTCGCCGCCCTGCGCCCCGACCTGGACAAGCTCCGGCAGGTGATCGTGGTCGGCGGCCCGGCCCCGGACGGGATGCTGTCGGACGCCGACATCGCCGCCGCCCCGGCCACCCCGCCGGACGTCTCCAGCACCGGCGCCGGCGGGACAATGATCTACACGTCCGGCACGACCGGCCGGCCTAAGGGCGCGGTGCGTACCGGCGGGGCAGACCCGAAGGCCTTCGGGGCGCTGCTGGCCCTGATCGGCTACCGGCCGGACGACGTCTACCTCACCTCGGGCCCGCTCTACCACAGCGGGCCGAGCGGGTTCATGGGCACCGCGCTGCTGCTCGGGCAGACGATCGTGGTGCAGCGCAAGTTCGACGCCGAGGACTGGCTCCGGCTGGTCGACAAGTACAAGGCCAGCTCGACGTTCTCGGCCCCGGCGCTGATCCGCATGGTGTGCGCCCTGCCGCAGGAGGTCAAGGACCGTTACGACCGCTCCTCGATGCGGGTCATGATCGCCAACGCCGCGCCCTGGAGCTACGCGCTCAAGCAGCAGTACGTGGCCGATTTCCCGCCCGGGTCGCTCTTCGAAGTCTACGGGTCGACCGAGCTCGGGGTGGACACCGTGCTGCTGCCGGCCGACCAGCTGCGCAAGCCCGGCTCGTGCGGCCAGCCCGCCCCCGGCATCGAGATCAAGCTGTTCGACGAGCTCGGCCAGGAGGTGACCGGCACCGGGCCGGACCACGCGGGTGAGGTCTTCATCCGCTCCACCGGCGTGTTCAACACCTACTACAAGAACGACGCCAGCTACGAGTCGAATAGCCGGGGCGATTACCACACTGTCGGCGACGTCGCCTACTGGGACGACGAGGGCTTCCTCTATATCTGCGACCGCAAGAACGACATGATCATCTCGGGCGGCATGAACGTCTACCCGGCCGAGATCGAGGCGGCCCTGGAGGAGCATCCCGCCATCTACGACGTGGCCGTGTTCGGCATCCCGTCCGAGCAGTGGGGCGAGATCGTGCACGCGACCGTGGTGCGGGCGCCGGGGACGGAGCTGACGGCGGAGGAGGTGACCGCGTTCGCCCGCGAGCACCTGGCCGGCTACAAGGTGCCGCGCTCGGTCGACTTCGCCGACGAACTGCCGCGCACCGGCTCCGGCAAGCTGCTCAAGCGCCAGCTCCGCGCCCCGTACTGGGCCTGCCGCACCGCTCAGGTCGGCTAGCGGCAGTGACGCACGCGGCCGGGCCGGCGCGGGCTTGTCAGCCTCGGGCCGGGCCCGGCCCGGGCCGGGCCCGGCCCGGGCCGGAACGGCCCGCTCAGCTTTTCACTAGCTCGCCCAGCAGCGCCCGGGTCCGGGCGCGGGACGCCGACGCGTCCGGCCCGACGGCGAACGGGGCCGCCCAGACATCGGTCGCGCCCGCCTCGAACAGCGCCCGGATCTGCGCCGCCACGCTGTCCTCGTTGCCCACGATGACCGCCTCGGCCGGGCTTGAGATGCCGCCGTGGGCGAGGATGCGCTGGTAGTTCGGCAGGGTGCCGTAAGCCGCGAACAGCCGGCCGCCCGCCTCGCGGGCCTCCGCCACGTCGTCGTGGACCGCGACCGGCAGCCCGGCCACGATCCGGGGCGCGGGCCTGCCTGCGTCGGCGGCGGCCTTGCGGATCACCGGGGCGACGTGCGACTCGATCGAGGCGGCGTTGCCCATCCACAAGATCGTCCCCGCCGTCAGCGCCCCTGCCACCCGCAGCAGCCGTGAGCCCAGCGCCCCGACCATGACCGGGATCTCCACCCCGTCCGGCAGCGCCACCGGTCCCGCCGTGACCGTGAACTCCTGGCCGCTGAAGCTGACCTGCTCGCCCCGCAGCAGAGCGGTGAGGATCTGCACGTACTCGTCGGTTTCCCGGCCGGGCGTGTCGTAGGACAGGCCCAGCATGTCCTCGATGACTACGCCGTGCGAGGGGCCGACGCCGAGGGTGAGCCGCCCGGTGGCGCCGAGGGCGGTCACCGCGGCGGTGGCCCGGTTCGCCATCAGCACCGGATGGCAGGTATAGGTGGGCAGCACCGCCGTCGCCAGCTCGATGGCCGACGTCGCCCGTCCCGCCAGCGCCATCACCGGCAGCGGGTCGCCCCCGCCGGCCGCGCCGGGATACCAGATGCTGCTGAATCCGTCCGCCTCAGCCCGCCTGGCCTGCTCCACCATCCGGTCGGCGGTCGATCCGCTCCCGGTGATCCCGATACGCATCCGGTGTCCTTCCTGCCTGGGGTGCCCGTTACCTGATGATTCCAGCATGCCCACCGGGGGATCGCGGCCGGGCCCGGGCGGATGCTCCCGGGCGGCGGTCAGCCGATGGTGAGGGGCAGGGCGCGGGGGCCGCGGATCTGGCCGGTGGACCAGGTGACCGCGCCCGGGTCCGCCAGGCTGAACACGGGAACCCGCTCGAGCCACACCTCGAGGGCGACCCGCAGTTCCATCCGGGCCAGGTGCGAGCCGAGGCAGCGGTGGATGCCGAGGCCGAACGCGGCATGCCGGTTGACCTCGCGGTCGATGACGACCTCGGCCGCCCGGTCGAACTGCGCCGGGTCCCGGTTGGCGGCCGGGAACGACAGCAGGATCCAGTCCTCGGCCTTCATGTCGACGCCGTGCCAGTGCATGTCCTGCTTGACCAGCCGGGCCATCGTGACCGGGGCGTAGGCCCGGAGGAACTCCTCCAGGGCCGTCGGCAGCAGGGCCGGCTCCGCGACCAGGCGCTCGCGGTCGGCGGGCGTCCTGGCCAGGTGCCACAGCGAGGCGCCGATGGCGCTCCAGCTGGTGTCGATGCCGGCGATGAGCAGCAGCGCCATCGCGCCGGTGACGACATCCGGGCTGAGTTTCTGACCGTAGAGTTCCGCGTTGATCAGGAAGGTCGTGAGGTCGTCGCGCGGTTCGTCCAGGTGCGCGTGAACCTGCTCGAGCAGGTAGTCGAAGAGCCGCGAGACCCGCTCGATCCGGTCGTCGGGGGGCAGGTTGATGCCTTCCAGCAGGTCCTCGACGAACCCGCGGAACCGCTCCCCGTCCTCGGGCGGGAAGCCGAGCATGTTGGCGATCACCCGGACCGGGATGTGCTGCGCGTAGTCAGTGGCCGCATCCACGACCGGTTGCCCGGCGAACGAGTCGATGAGCGAGTGGCAGAACGCCCGCGTGCCTGGCTCGTACCGGGCGATCTCCTTCTTGGTGAACGCGGCCAGCAGCAGCTTGCGCGCGTCGTGGTGGAACGGCGGGTCGGACGAGATCGGCGGTGAGCCTCCGATCGGCGCCAGTTCGCGCGGTGGCCGGAAGTTGCTCAAGATGATCGACCGGGACGAGAAATGGTCGGTGTCGTACGCGATCGCGGCGACGTCGTCGTAGCGCGTGGGCAGCCAGGCCCCGCCGAACCGCTCGGTATGCGCCACCGGGCAGCGCTGCCGCAGGTCGTCCTGGATCGGATAGGGATCGGCGGCCCACGCCGGGTCAAGGTGCGAGAAGTCGGTCGCCCAGTCGCTGACCGGGCCGGTGATGATCTCGCTGCGGGTGCCCTCGAGGTCGTCCTCGCCGGGCTCGCGGGGATCGCGGCGGAAGCGGTCGTCGGTCGTCATCTCGTTACTCCTGCGCCAGCTCGATGGCGTGCTCGGGGCAGCTCAGCACAGCCAGCCGCGCGTCCTGTTCCGCCTGCGGCGGCACGCTGCCGTCGCCGAGGACCTGTCCGTAGCCCTCGTCGTCCTCCCCGAACAAGCCGGGGGACAGGTCGTAGCAGCGGCCGTGCCCCTGGCACAGCCCGGGGTTGATCTGCACCTTCACTGCGCTGTTCCTCATCTGTGCGGTGGGCCGCCCGGGCCGGTCGCGGCCGGCCCCGCTGGCCCGCCCGCGTGGTCGCGGCCGGGCCAGCGGGGAGCCGTCAGGAAGGGGCCAGGGCCGGGAAACTGGCCGGGACGCTGCCGATGACGCCCAGGCACTCGGTGAAGAAGTAGATCCCCTTGAAGAACTCGAGGATCTCACCCTCCTCCACCAGCATCTTGCGGTACATGACGGTGCGCTGCGGGTCGTACCCGCCCAGCAGCGCCTGCCAGCCCGCGTAGTCCATGCCGAGCACGTAGTCGGCCTTGGGCTCCTCGCCCGGGCCGGTGATGCGGCATTCGGTCACCGTGCCGCCGCCCCAGGCGATGAACAGGGCGGCGGGACCGCCGGGCAGGTCGCGGCAGCCGAGCGCCCACGAGGACGCGTAGCTGGCCTTGATCTTCTCGAAGAAGTCCCAGTACATCTGCAGCTTGCCGAAGCGGGCCTCCTTCGACGGCCCGGCCGCGAGGGCGTCGCGGACCGCGTCGGCCCAGGGCTGGGCTGAAGAACTCCGGTTCGCTCATCGCGCTCACCCGCCCGCCAGGACCGGCTGGACCGAGCTGACCATCGCCTGCAGGTCAGCCGGGCAGGCTGATGCCGACGTCGCTCAGCTTGCGGCCGAGCTGCTGGAACATCAGCATCCGGACCTCGTCCTGGGTCCAGCCGAGCGGCTCGTAGATCACCTCGCGGCTGGCCACCGAGGCCAGCGACAGGATGGTCCGCAGGGTCTCGTGGATCTCACGGATCATCGTGGGGTCCTTGCGCACCGCGTCCTGGAGGTACTTCATGCCTCCCTGGACGTGCCGCGACTCGTCCCGGCAGGTCGCGGTGAACCCGGTGTAGTAGGCGGGCAGGAAGCCCCGCCAGCGGGCGTAGGACAGCGTCACCTTCATCACCGACAGCGCCAGCACGCCCTCGATCCACAGGAAGTAGGTCGTGCCGTAGCGCACCCGGGCCCGCTCGTCGTACGGGTTCCTGCGGATCTCGTCGGCCTGGTAGGCCAGCAGCCCGAACGGGCCCGACGAACGTCTCCGACACCCACGGGAACGAGGCGTCGAGGATGTCCATGATGTCGCCGCCCTGCAGCCCGACGACCTCGCGGTAGAAGCGGTCGAAGAAGACCGTGTGCCGCGCCTCGTCCTCGATCTGGGCCGCGATGTGCAGCTTCTCCTCTTCGCTGGCGCCGATCATGAAGACCGGCAGCTCGATCTCCACCTGCCGCTCGCCGTGATGGAACCCCGACGCGATGGCGAGGAACGACTGGCGCTCGTCCTCGTTCATCTTCTCGGTCCAGTCGATCTTGTCCTGGGTGAAGTCCAGGTCGTAGACGTCCCACCGCTGCTTGAGGTACTGGCGGTAGAGCGTGGTGAAGTCGGGCAGCGACTTCAGGTCCTTGTGGGTGTACTCGATAACGTCGTCGATGTCGACGTCGAGTACCTCCTTGAGCTCAGCGGTCTCGATCTGGCGGACCTGCTCGTCCGTGAGCGCCCGCGGGCCTTCATGGAGCACAGCCGTCGGGCTCTTGCGCTCGGCCATGGGCAACCTCCGATTCCTTCTCCCGGGTGCCTTCCTTGGCACCCTGCCTTTCCTGATTTCCCGGTCTTGCCTGATATCCGGCCCCGGCCGGCAACAGCGCCCCCACCACGCGTTCCAGCAGGGCGGACCATGACTGCTCGTCGACCGCGTGCAGCTGGTCGGTCAGCAGCGAGCTGCCGAACCCGAGCAGCAGGCAGAAGTGCGCCACCGCGTCGGGCGACAGGCCGGGGTCGAGCTCGCCGCTCGCCTGCCCGGCCTCCACCAGGCCGGCCAGCCAGCTGGCGTGGTCCCCGGCGTACCCGCGCATCGGGCCGGCCACGTCCTCGTGGCGGCGGGCCGCTATCAGCGCCTCCACCCCGAGGTAGCTGCGGTCATCCGGGTGCCGCGGCAGCATCTGGCCCGCTTGCAGCAGCATGTCGGCCACCCGCCGGTCCGGGTCGGCCGCCAGCATGTCCGCCAGCACCCGCCCGCCGTGCGCCCGCAGCGCCGCCACCAGCAGCTCGGCCTTGGAGCCGAAGTGCGAATAGAGCGCACCGTTGCTGACCCCGGCCGCGGCCGCGATGTCGGCGACCCGGGTGCCGTCGTAGCCGCGCGCGGCGAACTCGTCGGCTGCCGCGCGCAGCAGACGGGTGCGAGTTTCGGCGGAGGTGACCCCGGCGACACGGCCCATACGCCCATTAAAGAGCGTTCATTTAATTCGTCAAGCCCCTTCTTGGGCCCGCCTGCCCGCCCGCCCGCCGCCCGGCCCGCGGGCACTGGTCCCGGCCGGGGAGGGTTGCGCGGCGGACACCACCGGGGTAGGTGTGGATAAAGCCGGACATAACGGAGGTTGCGTTGCCGACAGCCGGACAACGAGCACGCACTGGCGGGCGTACGCGTGCTGGACCTGACCGGCGGCGTGGCCGGCGCGGTGGCCGGAATGCTGCTGGCCGACCTCGGGGCGGACGTCGTCAAGGTCCACCCGCCCGGCCCCGGCGCCCTCGCGGGCGAGCGCGGGCGGGCGATGTGGGACCGCGGCAAGCGCGCCGTCAGCGCGGACCCGGCCCGCGCCGGACGACCTGCGGGCGCTCGATGCGCTGATCGACGGGCGCCGACGTGCTGCTGGTCGGCACCAGCGGGCCCGGCCTCACCTACCGCGGCCTCCTCGACCACGGCCGCCGCCCGGGTGAGCCGTGCTCCTGGGTGGTCATGCCGCCCTACCTGCTCGACGGAGACGCCCGTGGCCGGGCGGCCAGGAGTCGGCGGGCCTGCTGTTCGCCTGGCTCGGCCACGCCTGGAACCAGTCGTCCTACGCCGACGTCCCCGTTGACTGCCTGTTCCCGCTGGCGCTGCACATGCAGGGCATCTGGGCCGCGATCGTCGCGGTCGCGCTGCTCATCGGCCGCAAGCGCGGCCTGGCCCAGGCCCCGCTGGCGGTGGCGGGCGGCGCGCACGGCGCCGCAGCTGGTCTCGCCCGGCAACTTCGCCGCGGGCCGCGACGAGCCGCATGTCCACCGGCCCGGCGGCCCGGGCGGGGCCCTGCCCAACTACCGCGACCTACCGCTGCGCCGACGGCGAGTGGCTGTTCCTCGGCGCCTTCACCAACGCCTTCATCGAGCGCGGGCTGGCCGCGGCCGGCGCCGGCTGGATCCTGCTCGACGACCCGCGGGTCGGCGGACCCGAACGGCCTGCGCAAGCCCGGAGAACCTGACCTGGATCGCCCGCGAGCTGGAGAAGGTGTTCGCGACCCAGCCGCGCGACGAGTGGCTGGCGCTGCTGGAGGCGGCCGACTGCCCGGCCGCGCCGGTCAACCAGCCCGGCCACGTGGCTCGACCACGACCAGGTCAAGGCGCTCGGGCTGCGCCTGGAGACGGCCAACGACGCCGGCCAGCAGGTCGTCATGCCCGGCCCGCTGGTCGACCTGTCGCTTACCCCGGCCACCATCGCGGGCCCGGCCGCGACCGCCTGGCCGGCGATGACCGAACTGCGGCCGCCCTGGCCCGGCGATGCCCCGGCGGCGCCCGCCCCGGCGGCGACATCTCCGGCTGGGGGCGGCCCGGTCCCCCCGCTGTCCGGGCTGCGCGTGCTTGACCTGGGCACGATCATCGCGGGCCCCTACGTCGGGGTCGCTGCTCGCCGACCTGGGGGCGGACGTGATCAAGGTCGAGCGGCCGCCCGGGGGCGATGAGTTCCGGGTCGCCCACGGCGGCCGGGGCGGCTCCAGCTTCGAGGTCTACAACCGCGACCAGCGCAGCGCGCTCTCGACCTGTCGCCGGGCGACGACCGGCAAGTGTTCGACCGGCTCGTCGGCCACTCGCGACGTGGTGGTGGACAATTACCGGGGCGGCGTCGCCGCCCGCCTCGGCATCGACCACGACAGCTGGCCACGATCAACCCGGGCATCGTGACCGTCTCGATCAGCGCCTTCGGAGAGCGCCGGCCCGCTCGGCCGCCGTCCCGGCTTCGACCCGGTCATCCAGGCGATGAGCGGCATCATGCGCGCCCAGGGCGGCCCCGACCAGGCCGACAGCCCGGTCTTCCTCACCGTGCCGATCAACGACGTGCTCGCCGCGGCCCTCGCCGCCTTCGGCGCCTGCGCGGCGCTGCTGGCCCGGACCCGCCTCGGCCGCGGGCAGCACGTCGAGGTCACCCTCAGCGCCGCTTCCTGCCTCCTGCAGTCCGGCTACCTGGTCGACAGCGGCGAAGGGACCCCCTACCCGGAGGGCGGCCGCGACTTCGCCGGGCCCGGCCCGCTCAGCCGCCTGTACCAGGCCGCCGACGGCTGGGTCAGCCTCGCCGCCGGCCCGGACCAGCTCCCGGCGCTGGCCGCGGCCGGGCTGGCGCCCGCGGCAGGCTGCGGCCGGCCCGGACGATGACGCCCTCACGGCGGCGATCGCGGCCCGGCTAGCGGACCTGCCGGCGGCGGAGGTGCTCACCCGCGCGCACGCGGCCGGCATCCCGGCCGTCCGCGCCCGCCAGCCCCAGGAGCTCACCGGTGACACCGAGCTGATCGGCGAGAACCTGCTGACTGTCGTCGAGACCGACGACCGCGGCGTCAGCTGGATCGCGGCCGGGCGCTGGCTGCAGATGCCGGGCCTGCCCGTCCGCGCCCCCGGGAAGGCTCCCGGTCTCGGCGAGCACACCGACGCGATCAAGCACGAGGCCGGCCTGGTCCGCTAGCGCGAAAACCTTCCACTGGAAGATTTTCGCGTTTAGGATCATGCCATGACATCGCCGTCGACCACGTCGCGCTCGGCCCCCCCGGCCCCCTCCCCCTCGGGCACCGCCGCCCCGGCCCGGGTCGAGGACCTGCTCGCCGTCCTCTCCCCGGAGGAGAAGATCGGCCAGCTGATCCAGTACTTCTATTTCCAGCTGCCCCCGGGCGCGCCCGCCGGGCCGCTGGGCGACCTGGCCACCCAGCCCGCCCAGGTGGAGGCGGCCCTGGCAGCCGGCCAGGCCGGCGCGCTGCTCTTCGTCAAGGACCCGGCCGAGGCCAACCGGCTGCAGCGGCTGGCGATCGACGGCAGCCCGCACGGCATCCCGGCCCTGTTCGGCTTTGACGTCATCCACGGGCTGCGGACCATTTTCCCGGTGCCGATCGCCCTCGCCGCCACATGGGACGCCGGGCTGATCGAGCAGGTGCAGGCGGTCGCCGCGGCCGAGGCACGCGCGGTCGGCATCCACTGGGTGTTCGCCCCGATGGTCGACATCGCCCGCGATCCCCGGTGGGGGCGGATGATCGAGGGCCCGGGCGAGGACCCGCTGCTCGGCTCGGTCGTGGCCGCCGCCCAGGTCCGCGGCTTCCAGGGCGACGCGCTGGGCGGACCGGGCCGCGTGATCGCCGGCCCGAAGCACTTCGCGGGCTACGGGGCCGCCCTCGGCGGTCGTGACTACGACGAGGTCGACGTGTCCGACCAGGAGTTCTGGAACACCTACCTGCCCCCGTTCCGGGCTGCGGTCGAGGCGGGCGCGGGCAACATCATGTCCGCCTACATGGACCTGAACGGCGTCCCGGCCAGCGGCAACCGCTGGCTGCTGACCGACGTGCTGCGCGGCGCGCTCGGCTTCGACGGGTTCGTCGTGACCGACGCCAACGCGGCCAAGGACCTGGTCACCCACCATTTCGCGGCCGATGCGGCCGATGCCGCCGCCCGCGCCCTGTCGGCCGGGGTCGACATGGAGATGGCGGTCACCGGCCCCGCCTTCGCCCACCTGGCCGCCGCCCTCGCCGACGGCCGGGTCAGCCCGGCGCAGCTCGATGCGTCGGTCCGCCGCGTTCTGCTCGTCAAGGACGCGCTGGGCCTGTTCGACCAGCCCTTCGTCGATGAGGAAGCCGCCCGCGAGGTCCTCGCCCGGCCCGCGCACCGCGCGGTCGCCCAGCGGGCGGCCGAGCAGGCCGCGGTGCTGCTGCGCAACGAGGGCGACGCCCTCCCGCTGGAGGCAGCCGCGCTGCGCCGGGTCGCGGTGATCGGGCCGCTGGCCGACTCGGCCCGCGACACGGTCGGTCCCTGGGTCTTCGACGCCGACCAGTCCGAGACCGTCACCATCCTGGACGGCATCCGCGGGTACCTCGGCGACCGGGCCGCGGTGAGCTACCAGCCTGGCATTGCCGCGCCCGTGCGGACCTACCCGTCCATGTTCGACCTGTGGGAGCCCGGCGGCGACGCCGCCGACGCCGGGTGCGACCAGGCCGCCGCGACGCAGGCCGCAGTCCGGGCCGCCGCTGACGCCGACGTAGCGGTCGTGGTGCTGGGGGAGCGGCAGGACATGATCGGCGAGAACGCCTCCCGGTCCGGGCTGACCCTGCCCGGCGACCAGCAGGAGCTGCTGGAGGCGGTCGCCGCGGCCGGCTCCCCGGTCATCCTGGTGCTGATGAGCGGCCGCCCGCTGGAGCTGCGGGGCGCGGCCGCCCGGGTGCCGGCCGTCCTGCAGGCCTGGTACCCCGGCACCCGGGGCGGGGCGGCCGTCGCCCGCCTGCTCTTCGGCGACGCCAATCCGTCCGGCAAGCTGCCGTTCACCTGGCCCCGCAGCGTCGGCCAGGTGCCGGTGCACCACGCCGTCACCCGCTCCCACGCCCCCGACCAGCAGGCCCGCCGCTACTGGGACGAGGAGAGCACGCCGCTGTTCCCATTCGGCCACGGCCTCAGCTACGCCCGCTTCGGCTACTCGGGGCTGCGGGCCGAGCCCTCCGAAGTAAGCGCCGACGGCACCGTCACGGTGACGGTGGAGCTGGCCAACACCAGCGACCGCGACGGGACCGAGGTCGCCCAGCTCTACCTGCACCAGCGTTACGGCACCGCATCGCGGCCGCTGCGGCAGCTCAAGGGCTTCCGCCCGGTGCACCTGGCGGCCGGGGCGACCGCGACGGTCTCGTTCACTGTCGGGCCGGACGAGCGCCGCTACTGGAGCGCCGCCACCCGCGACTGGGTGACCGACGCGAGCACGTTCGACGTGTGGGTCGGCGGCGACTCCGCCGCGACGCTGCACGCCCAGTTCACCGTCACCGCCGGCTGAGCCAGCGGATATCGCGAACGGGGGCGGGGTGCACCCGCCCCCGTTCCTTATTCTCCCGGTTCTCCGTGGTTCGGCGACCCCGTCGCCGGCGCTGCGGCGTTCCCGGGCACCGCGCTCGCCGGCACCGCGTTCCCGGGCACCGCGTTCCCGGGCGACTCGGCCAGGGCCCGGTTGAGCATCGCCCGGATGACCGGCACCAGGTAGCTGGCCAGCTCGTCGGCCGGCAGCTCGGCCAGCACGCCCGCGGGGGCGACGTAGCGGCCGAACAGCACCCCGATGACCAGCGCCCCGAGCAGGCCGGCGTAGACCTCCGCGCCCGGGCCGAGCACCGCCCGGAAGCCGTCGGTGATCTCCTGCTCCAGCGCCGCGTAGAGCGGCAGCGCCGCCTCCTCGCCGGAGGCCGCGCTGCGGATCAGGGCAATCCCCGCGTGGACACCGCCGCCCGCTTCGCTCTCCGCCATGAACGCGGCCGCGAGCCGTTCCGGCAGCGTCTCCACGTCGCCCGGGACGACGCGGGCGATGGCCCGGGGGCCCGGCAGGGCCTGCACCAGCAGCCGTTCCTTGCTGCCGAAGTGCCGCATCACCAGGCCGTGGGTGACGCCGGCCCGGCGGGCGATCTCGCGGATGGTGGCGCGTCCGTAACCGCGCTCGGTGAACACTTCCCGCGCCGCTTCGAGGATCGCGGCCCGCGACGCCTCCGGGTCGCGCCGGCGCCGCGGCGCCCCAGTGTCGCCCCGGCGGCGCGGCGCCTTGCCCCCGGCCTGCCCGCGGGCCGGCGCCGTGGCTGCTGAACCGTCCTCCATGGGGCTAAGTATACAACTGGTCATTAAGCGCGGACGGTGGTAACGTGATTAGTGACCACTTGGTCATTAGTGACTGTGGTGTCTGCCCCTGGGAGAGTTCCCGTGCACGAAATGCCGCATCCGCACCGCGGCCCGTCGCCGCGCCGCCTGTTCGCGGTGGCCGCCGCGGCGGCCCTGGTCGCCTTCATCCTCGCGCTCTCGTACGGCTTCGCCGACCACGACCCGGCCCCGCACGGCGTCCGGCTCGCGGTGACCGCCCCCGCCGCCGTGGAACAGCAGCTCAGCGCCGGGCTGGCGCACGCCGACCCGGGCGGCTTCACGGTCGTGCCGGCGCCGTCGGCCGCGGCGGTGGCGAACGATGTGCGGGCCCAGTCGGCCGGCGGCGGGCTCGTGGCCGGCCCGTCAGGCCCGGTCAGGATCGTGACCGCGGGCGCGGCCGGGCTGAGCCAGCAGCAAGCCGTCAACGCCGTCCTCACCGCCGCCGCGACTGCGCTGCACCGCCCGGCCCGCCCGCTCGACGTCGCCCCGCTGCCCGCTGGCGACCGCGCGGGCACGTCGGTCTTCGTCTTCGAGCTCGCCCTGCTGCTGCCGAGCGTCATCGGCAGCATCGGCCTGTTCCTGGCCGGCAGGCGCTTCCGGCTCTGGTGGCGGGTCTGCGCCGCGGTGACCTTCGCGCTGCTGGCCGCGGGGGCCGTGGTGCTCGCACTCGACGTCATCTTCGGCGCCCTGACCGGGGCGGCCGCCGGCCTGCTGGGTGTCGCCTTCCTCGGCTCGTTCACGTTCGTCACCTTCGTCGCCGCCTGCCAGGCGGTCACCGGGCTGCCGGGAACCGGGCTGGCCGCGCTCGCCATCGTCTTCGTCGGCAACGCGGTGTCGGGCGGGACGGTGCCGTTCGCGTTCCTGCCGGGTGGGTTCCGCCAGGTGGCGCCGTGGCTGCCGGACGGCGCCATCGTGGCGGCCGCACGGCACGTGGTCTACCTTCCCGCTACCGACCTGGGGCACCCGCTGCTGGTGCTCGGCCTCTGGCTCGCCGTAGCGCTGGCCACGGTGGCCGGCGTGGACCGGCTGCACCTGGCCGAACGCCGCCGCGCGCCTGGGCGGGAGGCCGAGATCTACGCCACCCCGGGCGCCGCTCACCTGCGCCGCCGGCTCGCCCGGACGCGAATGCCGGTCCTGGCCGGCGCGGGCGCAGCAGGCCCGGGCGGGCCCGGCGCGGGCACCGCCGCCGGGCCAGGCCAGGAGCCGGGGGAGTCCCCTGGTGAGGCCAGCTGACTGACCCGGCAAGATAGACGGGCGAGCCGAGATTCCGCGCTGGAGATGGGACATGAATACCGTGCCTGATGTGAAGCTTCACCTGGTCGTCGGCTACGACGGGTCGCCGCCCGCCGTCCGCGCCCTGGACGCTGCCGTGCGCCTGCTCGGCGCGCGCGAGGGCGAGATCGTGGTGCACTACGTGGCCCACCTCGCAGCGGCCGACGCGCTCTCGCCCGACGCCCTGGTCGAGGTGCGTGAGACGTTCGAGGAGGCCGCCCAGGACTTGTGCCGGCAGGCCGGGGAGCAGCTGCGCGGGCACGAGGCGCGGTGGAGGTTCGAGTGGCGGGAAGGGCTGATCGCCGACGAGCTGGCCGCGGCGGCCAAGGGCGTGGCCGAGGCCGCGCCGGGCGACACCGTCGTGATCGTCGTCGGCAGCTCGTCGCACGCGATGCACCGGCTCATCGGCTCCGTCCCGGTCACCCTGAGCCGCCACACCTCCGTCCCGCTGGTGATCGTCCCTTAATTCCGCCGGACTTGCCGGGCACCAACCCGGCTGGTGTCACGGACCTCGTCCGTGCCACCAGCCGGGTCATTCCCGTCCCCCCATACAGGCGCCCGCAGGGCCCGGACGTCGGGTTTCTAATTTCCAGTTTTGGTGCATTAGCGGTGACCGCTCGTCACTTAGATGTGATAGCGTGCAAAATGTCGAGCTGTTTCCCGGATCCCCGGAATCACATTCAGCTGCGATTGCTGCTCAGAACCCCCGGCAGTTTGACCTCGTGGACTTCTAGGCCTGGAGGAGCCGTGGGCCAGACGCTGCAGGAACGCCTACAGGACACCGTGCTTACCCGTTTCCCTCAGCGGAGGCACGGCCCCTTCCCCGCCTGAATTGACCGATATGATGCTGATGCGCAGGCTGCGATGATGCTCTTGAAAATTCACGGGATAAACCAGGGGTTTTAGCGGATTTAAGCCTTCAAATTTCCCGGCTGCACATTCACCTCGCCGGGGAGAGCGGGGAGGAAGGTGCCCGGCAAAACCGGGCGCGGGTGTATGAGGAGATAGCGCATGACCGAGACTCGCCCGGACGACAGAAACCTGCCGGTCGTGCAAACTGAGCTAGTCACCCGGGACATCGATCTGCTTTGTGAGCTGACCCGGCAAACCTACGTCGACCATGCGACGCGGTTCCACTGCGCTGACCCGGACCTGGTCGAAGGCCGCATGAACTGGGCGGCCACCGAAAGCGTGGCGACGGGCCTGCTTCAGTGCACTGGTCTCGCGTGCCACGCCCAGGTAGAGCCGGCCGAGATGCCGAACGCGGCGGTCATCAAGCGGGGTCATGGCCAGATCAGCAGCGCAGGCGAAGAGCTGCGCCCGGGACCTGGCTCTGCCTTCCTGCTGCCGGCGGAACGGCCGTCGGCGCTGCTGGTTGGCGCCGTCGCGATGGCGACGCTGCAGGTGCCGTGGACGGCGGTGGGAGCGCTGGCCGAGGAACGGACGGGGATGCCAGCCGCGGACCTGCGGTTCGCGGCGATGGCCCCGGTCTCGGCGGCCCAGGCCGCCGCGTTCGGCCGGACCGTGGACTTTCTCTGTGATGAGCTGATTACGACTGCGCTCACTGAGATCGAGCCGCTGCTCGCACAGGAGCTGACCAGGCTGGCCGCCACGGCGATGCTGGAGACCTTCCCCAACACCGCCATGACGCTCAGCTACCGGCCCGGCCCCGGCTGGGTGGCATCAGGCACCGTGAGCCGCGCGGCCGAGTTCATCGACGCCCATGCCGGCCAGCCAATCACGGTAGCGGAAGTGGCCGAGTCGGCCCAGGTGACCGTCTTTGCCCTGCGGTACTCGTTCCAGCACCACCTCGGCCTCACGCCGGAGCAGTACCTGCGGCGGGTCCGGCTCGAGCGCGCCCGCCAGGACCTCGCGAGCCCCCACCCGGCCTGCGGCATGACCGCGGCTGGGGTGTCCCGCCGCTGGGGCTGGGTCAGCCTGAGCCAGTTCAACCGCGCCTGCCTGCGGCGTTTCGGCAAGCTGCCCGGCCTCACCTCGCGGAACTGACGGCCGCGTTCCCATCCGGCCCGGGTAGTGCCGGGCCGCCCGTGGTCCGGGCACGATCCCAGCCGGGCGGCACCACCGCCCGGCCCTGTCCTAGGGCCGGTTTTCCGGATGACCTCGTCTTCTCAGCTCGCGGGCCGCTGCGGCGATCCTGAGCTGCAGGTCGGTTGCCTGACGGGCCTCGTGGCGGTCGCCGCCGGCCGTCGCGTCCTGGGGCCTCGCGGCCGCGCGCAGTGCGGCCTGCCGGACGAGGTCGACCCGCTCCGGAGCCGGCCGGGGGGTGCCGCGGGTCAGCAGTTCTCCCAGATCATGGGCCTGCGCCACCCGTGTTCCGGGATACTGCGGGCGCCCGCCGCGGCCGGCCCGGGAGAGCAGGCCGCGGTGCCGCCCGGGCGGGCTGAGCGCGTCCGGGGCGAAGCGCAGCAGGATCGTCTTCATGATCGAGGTGTGGTCGAAGACCGTCGTTGCCACCGATCCCGGCTCGGTCCACGGCGAGACGATCAGGGCCGGCACCCGCACGCCGTAACGCCCGAACGTACGCCGGTTGTCGTCCGGTGCGGCCGGGGGCGGGACGTGATCGTAAAAGCCGCCGTGCTCGTCGTAGAAGATGATCAGCATGGTCTTCTCCCACTGCGGGCCGGTGGCCAGCGCGTGGTAGACGGCGAGGACGAGTTCCTGGCCGTCTTTGATGTCGGCTGGCGCGTGGTCGTCGTTGGGCTGGAAGCCGATGGGGTTGAAGTTGCTGAAGTTCGGGTCGATCCAGGAGACCGACGGGAGGGTGCCCCGGGCCGCGTCCTCGAGGAAGCCCGGCGCCAGCGTGTCGATCCTGAACTCGAGTTCGGCCTTCCAGTTCAGGTTCGCCCGGCTGAAGAACGCGAAGTTGTCATGGTGGCCAAGGGCGTAGTGCGCGTCGGCCAGGCGCAGAGTTCCAACCTCGAACGAATACCAGCGCCAGCTGACCCCACAGGCGTCGAGGTGCCGGACGAATGAGGGCTGGTTGTACATCGGCGGGAGGTTGTGCGGCAGGTCGTCGCGGCTGCGGGCGGCGCGGCCGCAGAGCGCGTAGAGGCGGTTGGGCCAGGTCGCGCCGGGAACCGAGCTGAACCAGTGGTCGCAGACCGCGAACTGCCGGGCGAGGTGATCGTAGACGGGGACGTCGGCGGCGTTGTAGTAGCCCATGACGCGGCCCGGGTCCGCGTTCCTGACGCCATGACGGGACAGCGTGCGGGCGTAGCTCGCCACGAAACCGTTCATCTCGCCGCCACCGACCTGCAGGTCGACCGAGCGGGCGGAGTGATCGGGGTCGTCCGCGATCGCCGTCGTCTCGAGATGGCGGACCGGGTAGCGGCGCCCGTCGTGGTCGTTCGCCAGTTCCTCCCGCAGCCCGACGATGTCGTCGCGGCCACCCTCGAGGGACAGGTACCCGAGCATGTGATCAAACGAGCGGTTCTCGAGCATCAGGACCACGATGTGCTCGATCTTCTCCAGATTGGCCCGGCTGGCGTCTTGAGTCACCGCAACATCCCAGCGTCCGCGGGGACGGCTACCAGGTCAGCTCGATCTCCAGCTCGGTGCCGTCATCTTCGACCTCAAATTCCACTTTCAGGTGGACCTGGTCGGGGACCCGGGCGACGAAGCGGAGGTCCCCGCGTTCGATGACGACATCGTTGTTGGCGGCGAGCTCGTCGGCGATCGCGTGCAGCCGCGCCGCCGCCGCTTCCCGGGCGAGGGTGGTCTTCTCCGTCAACTCCACGATTTCCACGTGTGTCTCCGATCCTCGGTTGACCGTCTCGTTCGCTGCTGACTCCAGGCAAGCAGCACCGCGCCGTGGCGACATCACCCCGATGAGATGAACACGCGTCCTGGGCCGGCCCCGGCCGGGGCTTTCGCGGCGCGCGGTGCGCTCGGGTGTCCGCCGGCTCCGGTGCGCGGTGCGCGGTGCGCGGTGCGCTCGGGTGTCCGCCGGCTGGTCGCGCGGTGCGCGGTGCGCTCGGGTGTCCGCCGGCTCCGGGGGCGGCAGGCCTCCCGCGCACCATGGGTACCTGCGGCCACCTCAGCCTGGCGCCGCTCTTGCCGGAGGATGCGTGGCAGCTGATCTCAGCGAGATACCGGAAACATTTCCGTGTTGCAGCACCTTTTCTTTCCATCTAGCAAAAAGTTTCCGAACTATTGACCCCGTCAGGCACGATGGCAACGTCCGTGTTGCAGGATGCGGCCGACAGGGAACACCAAGGCTCAGCCGACCCTCGCGTCTGGATAACAGCAAGAGGCTGGGCTGGGCTGGGCTGGGCTGGGCTGGGCTGGGCTGGGCTGGGCTGGGCTGGGCTGAGCTGAGCTGGGTATCAGCGGGGCAAAAGGTGTGAACCGGGAATTCTGACCACTGTGCGCCGTTAGCCCGGTACGGTCAAGGCAACGGGCAGCCGCACGACGGCCAGCACTGGGCGCGCCCGGCGCCGGAAGGGGGATCCGCGTGTTGACCCGCTCGGCCGGCGTACGGACCGCGAGCCCGCGGGCCGTCACCGGGGGCCGCCCGCACGGCGCCCTGCGCCCGGTCGAGATCGCCAACGCGGGCGTGTTTTCCGCCCTCGCCGTGGTTCTCGTCTCGATCGCCGCCTACCTGCCCCACCTGACCGTGGTCCAGCTGCTGGCGACGGTGCCGTTCGCCGTCGTCGGGCTGCGCAGCCGCTGGCGCGCGGTCGTGGCGTCGAGCATCGCGGCCGCCTTCGTCGCCTTCATCGTGGCCGGCGTGACGGCGGCCCTCGGGGTGATGGTCTGCGCCGTGCTCGGCGGGTTCTGCGGCATCATCCGCCGGCACGGCCGCGGAGCCGGCACCGTCGCCCTCGTCGGGGCGGTGCTCGCGCCGGTCGCGGCGGGCGGCGCGGTCGGGCTGCTGGCCCTGTTCCCGAAGTCGCGCAACCTCACCTTCGGGTCGATCCAGGCGACCATCGCGGGCGCGGTCCGCATCGCCGAGCGCATCGGCCTGCCGGCGCTGGCCGGCCATGCCGTCATGAACGTCGTCGACGCGGCGTTCACGGACTGGCCCGTCGTCGTCGCGGCGGCCGTCATCATCACCGTGCCGGCCTGGCTGCTGCTGACCAACGCACTGGTGGCCGGGGTCGCCCGGCGAGTGGAGTGGCTCGCGCACAGTGACCCGCTCGATTACGCCGCCCGGGCCGACGCCGCGCTGGCGGCGCCGGTCGCCCCGGTCCCGCTCGAGCTAGATCACGCCGGGTTCCGCTACCGCCCCGGCCCAGGGCCGGGCGCCCTGCACGACGTGGAGCTGACCGTCGAGCCGGGGGAGTTCATCGCCATCGTCGGCCAGAACGGAGCGGGCAAGTCCACCCTGGTCTCACTGCTCGCCGGGGCCGAGCCGACCAGCGGCGAGATCCGCCTGCCGGGCCGGGTCGGGCTCGGGCTCCCCGGCGGGACGGCGATCGTGGGGCAGCGCCCGGAGACCCAGGCGATCGGCAGCACCGTGACCGAGGACCTGTGCTGGGGACTGCCGGCTGGGTACCCGGTCGACGCCGAGGCGCTGCTGACCGGGGTCGGCCTGGACGGGCTGGGCGGGGCGAGCACCGAGTCGCTGTCCGGCGGCCAGCTCCAGCGGCTGGCGATCGCGACCGCGATGGCGCGCCGCCCGGCCCTGCTGATCTCCGACGAGTCCACTTCGATGCTGGACGCGGCCGGCCGGGCCGAGGTGCTGGAGATCCTGTCCGCCCTGCCCGCCCGGACCGGCACCACCGTCGTCCATGTGACCCACGACCCGGCCGAGGCAGCGCGCGCGGACCGGGTCATCGGGCTGGCCGGCGGCTGGCTCGCCCCCGCCCCCGCCGCTCCCGCCGAAGCCGGCGGCATCCTCACGGGAGCGAGCGTGCCAGTGACCACGGCCCCGCTGGAGGACACGGTCCCGCCGGAGGACACGGCCCCGCCGGAAGACACGGTCCCGCCGGAAGACACGGTCCCGCCGGAAGACACGGCCGCCGGGCCGGGCGGGCCGGGTGGCGCGCCGGTGATCCGCGTCCGCGGGGTGGCTCACCGCTTCGACGCCGGTACGCCCTGGGAGGTCACCGCGCTGCGCTCGGTCGACCTCGACGTCTATGAGGGCGAGGGGCTGCTGATCACCGGCGAGAACGGGTCGGGCAAGTCGACCCTCGCCTGGGTCCTGGCCGGACTGATCCGGCCGACCGACGGGACCGCCACCATCGACGGCGCGCCCGCGTGGGAGTCGGTCGGCGCGGCGGCGTTGTCCTTCCAGTATCCCCGGCTGCAGCTGCAGCGGCCCACGGTGGCCGAGGACATCCTCGCCGCGGCCGGCTTCGACGCCGCCGCCGGGACCGACGCGGACGCGTTCGTCCGGGCCAGCCTCGACCGGGTCGGCCTGCCGGCTGACCTGGCCGGGCGCACCGTCGACGCGCTCAGCGGCGGGCAGATGCGCCGGGTGGCGATCGCGGGCCTGCTGGCCTCCCGCCCGCGGGTGCTGATCCTGGACGAGCCGCTGGCCGGGCTGGACCGGGAGAGCCGGCGGGGCCTGCTCGACCTCCTCGGCCGGATGCGCCAGGCCGACGGCCTGACCCTCGTGGTCATCTCCCACGACCTGGAGGACATGGGCCTGGCCTGCACCCGGACGATCCGGGTGCGCGACGGCCGGGCCGGGCTCCCGGGTGACCCGGCCACGGGGCCAGACCCGGCGCCGCGGTCACGTCCCCGGCGCGCCGGCCTCATCCTCCGCCCGCTGCCGGGCACCTCCCCGCTGCACCGGCTCGGGGCGGGGACCAAGCTGCTGGCGCTGATCGCGATCACCCTGGCCGCGCTGGTGATCCCCGGGTGGCCGCTGGCCGCCGTGCTCGGCGCGCTGTTCGTGGCCGGTGCGGTTGCCGCCAGGCTGCCCCGGACGGTGGTGCCGCGCGTCCCCGTCTGGATCATCGCGTTCATCGTCCTCGGCGGGATCACCGCCGCGGCCGGCAGCGGCCTGGTGCTCTACGCCCAGGCCGTCCTCCTCGGGGTGCTGTTCCTGGGGCTGACGCTGCTGGTGATCTGGACCACCCGGGTGGAGGAGCTGCCGGGCGCGTTCGCGCGCATCGCCCGGCCGCTGCGGACCGTCCGGGCGCCGGTCGACGAGTGGGCCCACACCGTGACCCTGTCAGTCCGCACGCTGCCGCTGCTGCGGGACGAGAGCCGGATGCTGATCGCTGGACGCCGGCTGCGGGCGGCCCCGCCGGCAGCCGGCCGCGCGGCCCGGGTCACGGCCGGCGGCCGTGAGTTCCTCGACCTGGTGATCGCGGTGGTTGCCTCGGCGGGCCGCCGGGCAGCCGACCTTGGCCGGGCCGCGACCCAGCGCGGCGGAATGCGCCCAGTTGCTTAGCGCCTGCGGGTAGCGCCAGCCGGGGGCGGCTCAGCCGTCGCCGGCCAGGGGGACCGGCACCGCCGTGCCCTCGTCGGCGCTGCGCCGGACCGCGTCGGTGAAGGCCATGTAGCGGGCGCCGTCGGCGAAGGTGGTGTAGGCGACCGGCTCGCGGCCGCGGATCGCGCCGATGAACTCGGCCTCGACCCTCCAGCCGCCCCGCTCGCTGCCCAGGTCGACCGGGGTGAGCGCCTGGTCGCCGGGGCGGCCTGCCTCCAGCAGCTGGCTGGACAGGTCGAAGTGCAGGGTGCCGTTGCTGCCGAACAGCCACGCCCCGGCGCCCGGCCCCAGGCCCTGGAGCTGGGTGAAGGTGAACGAGCCGGCGCTGCCGTCCTGGTACCGGGCGACGATCTCGAGGTGATCGGGCTGGTCAACCGGGCGCGGCTGCCCCGTGGCCGGGTCCTGGCGGCTGGTGACGGCCTGGGTGGCCTGCGCGAACACGCTGGTCGCGTGCCCCCACCAGCGCAGTGACGGCTCGTACCACAGGCCGAGGTCCATGACGCTGACGCCCATGTAGCGGCGCTGGTCGCGGGGGCCGATGGGGCGGCCAGGGTTGACGAACTGGCGGGCGCCGCCCGCGATGCGCAGCGAGTACGGCGTGCCGAGGTAGCCGTCCGCCACCATCCGCCGCAGGACGCGGTCCACATTCAGCCCGAGAGGGCTGGGGACCAGCTGGGCCACCTGCCGGGGACGGGCCGCGCTGACCTCGAGCATGCGCAGCGCGTCGGGGAAGTCGAGCGCCATCCGGGCCTCGCACAGCACGTGCTTGCCCGCTTCCAGCGCCGCGATGGTGACCGCGGAGTGCAGGTTGGGCCAGGTCCCGATGACGACCGCGTCGATGTCGGGGTCACCCACCAGCTCCTGCCAGTCGCCGTAGGCGCGCTCGATGCCGAATTCCGCCGCCGCCCGCTGCGATGACTCCAGCGTGCTGTTGGCCACCGCAGCCAGCCGGACGTCAGGCTGCTCCTTGAGCCCGGGCACGTGCCGGTCGCGGGTGTTGCCGCCCGCTCCGACGAATCCGATCCTGATCTCGTCCGGCATTCAGGTCCTCCAGGGCCGCGAGTGGGGAAGGGGCGCCCGGCGCAGTCGCGCTGGGCGCTCACGACGCCCATCCTGGCCGGGCCGGGCACCGAGGGCAACTGTGCGGCCCGGCCGGGGCGGCTAGCGCGGCCGGTTCCAGGCGATGAGGCGGGCGGCCGACTGCTGCCGCACCTCGCCGTGAGCGTTGAGCGTCTGGTGCAGCACCCGGACGGCCGCCCGGCCGGGCCGCGAGCGGGACGGGACGATCTCGTCGACGGTCCCCTCGACGTGCAGAACGTCTCCCGGCACGGTGGCGCTCGGCCAGGTCACGTCGGTCCCGGCGCCAACCACCCCGGTTGCGACCGGGAAGGCCCGCACCACCAGCCGCATGGTGATCGCGGCGGTGTGCCAGCCGCTGGCGACCAGCCCGTCGAAGAACGTCCCCTGGGCCGCCTCCGGGTCGAGATGGAACGCCTGGGGGTCGAACCGCGACGCGAACTCGATGATCTCGGCCGCTGTCACCTCGTATCCGTCCGAGGTGAAGCGCTGGCCGACGGTCAGGTCGTCCAGCCAGAGCCCGCCCGGGTGGACGGGGCGGGGAGGGGCGGAATCGGCGGGCGGGCGGGTGTCGGGCATGACCGTCACGCTATCAGGCTGGCTAGGCCTCAGGCTAGCCAGCAAGCTGTCGCACGCTGGCGCCGGGCCCGCCGCCCTACGCCGGCGCCAGGAACGCGGCGCAGGCGTCGGCGAGGTAGCCCGCGTCGGCCGTGCCGCACAGTTCCCGGGCCGAGTGCATCGACAGCACCGGCATCCCGACGTCCACCGTGCGGATGCCGGTCCGGGTGGCGATGAGCGGGCCGATGGTGGTACCGCACTGGATGTTGTTGCGCGAGGCGAAGACCTGGACCGGCACGCCCGCCTGGCGGCAGGCGCGCTCCCAGGCGGCCGCGCCGATGGCGTCGGTGCCGTAGCGCTGGGCCGCGTGGAACTTCAGCACCGGCCCGGCGCCCGGCAGCGCCCGGTGATCAGGATCGTGGTACTCGAGGTAGTTGGGGTGCACGGCGTTGGCCGCGTCGGCCGACAGGCACAGCGAGGCGGCCATCGCCGGGCTGCCCGGCAGCGGGCCGAGCGCCCAGGCCGGCCAGACCTGCCGCAGCACCGTCTCCAGCAGCGGCCCGGCCGCGCCGGTGGCGGTGCCGCTGCCGACTTCCTCGTGGTCGAAGGCGGCGTAGACCAAGACGGCGTCCCCGGGGTCATCCCCCGCGGCGGCCAGGAACCCGGCCAGCGCGCAGTAGGTCGACGACAGGTTGTCCAGCCGCGGCGCCGCAAGCAGCTCGCGGTCCCGGCCCAGCAGTGCGGGCGCGGTCAATTCGTGCAGGACCAGATCGTGGGCGGCGACCTCGCCTGGCTCCACCCCGGCCGCGGCGGCCAGGAGCTCGGTCAGTTCCCCGGCCCGCGGCTGGCCGGTGCCCCAGACCGGCAGCAGGTGGCGCTGCGGGTCCAGCTGAAGCCCGCGCTGGTTGACCCCGCGGTCCAGGTGGGGGGCGAGCTGGGGGATCCGCAGCAGCGGCCGGTCGACGTTGACCAGGACGGTCGAGCCGTCGAGGAGCGCCAGGCGGCCCGCCAGCCCGAGGTCCCGGTCAAGCCAGGAGTTGAACAGCGGGCTGCCGTAGACCTCGACCCCGGCCTGCAGCCAGCCGCCGTGCCCGCGTCCGGCCTTGGCTTGACCTTGAAGGTGGGGGAGTCGGTGTGGGCGGCGACGATGCGGACCGGTGTGGTCTCGGTGACCGTGTCCGGGACGCTCCAGGCGATCACCGACCCGTCGCGCACCAGGTGCCCGCGTCCGCTGTCCGCGCCGGCGGTCCCCGCCGCAACCGGGAACCCGGCCGCGGACAGCCGCCGCCCGGCCTCGGCCGCGACATGGAAGGACGACGGCCCGAGGGTAATGAAATCCGCCAGCTCGAGGGCGACCGACGCGTCCGGCTCCATCAGCACCCCTTATCCCCGGAACTCCCGTTAGCTGAACGCATGCTAACAGTGTGAAGGACGGGGCATCGCGGCCCCGGCTCCCGGAGGCGCCGCCCGCCCGCTTACTGGTCGTGGACAAGGCCGGCGGCTGACAGGGCGCGGCTGACGTGCCGGCGGCTGACGTGCCGGCGGCTGACAGTGTGGGTGCGGCGGGACGACCGCGCTCGGTTCGGTCGTCCCGCCGCAGCTCGTGGGCCGGGAGTCAGGCCTGCCCGGCTCCCGTTCCGGCGGTGACCAGGTCACCCGCCAGGTGCTCCTCCAGGGCGCTGGCGACGAAGTCCATCCCGGCGGCGGCCCCTGGCAGCAGGCCGACCATGGTGAAGAACCCGTGCATCTGGCCGTCGAACCGCTGGTGGCGGACCGGGACCTTGGCCTTGATCAGCTGGGTGGCGTAGACCTCGCCCTCGTCCCGGAGCACGTCGTGCTCGGCGGTGAGGATGATCGCCGGCGGGAGCCCGGCGAACGCGACCGCGCGCAGCGGGGAGGCGTCCCGGTGCGCCCGGGACGCCTTCTCGGGGGCGTAGTGGTCCCAGAACCAGACCATCGCGTCCCGGGTCAGCATCAGCTGGTTGGCCGGGTCGGTGTAGGAGTTGGTGTCCAGGTCGCAGTCGGTCACCGGGTAAGCCAGCACCTGGGCCGCGATCGCAGGGCCGCCCGCGGCCCGGGCGCGCAGCGCCATGATCGCGGCCAGGTTGCCGCCGGCGCTGTCACCCGCCACGATCAGCGGGACTGGGCGGCCCGCGAACTCCTGCACCCGCTCGGCCGCCCACAGCAGGGCCGCCCAGGAGTCGTCGACCGCGACCGGGTAGCGATACTCGGGCGCCAGCCGGTAGTCGACCAGGACCACCACGCAGCCGGTGCGCTGGGCGAGCGTCCGGCCCAGCAGGTCGGAGTCGTCGATGCTGCCGATCACCCAGCCGCCGCCGTGGTAGTACACGATGACGCCGCGCGGGTGCTCGTCCGGGACGAGCACCCGCAGCGGGACGAACCCGCCCGAGACCCGTACCCGGGTGTTGGTGACCGTGGTCATCTCCGGCCCGGTCGGGCCCTCGCCCCGCATCGCCGCCATCATGCCCCGCGCCTCGGCCGGGGTCATCTCGTGCAGCGGCTTGCCCCCGCCCGCCGCCATCTGCTGCAGCAGCGCGGCCGTGGCCTCGTCCAGTGCCATCAGTGCTCTCCCTCCGCGCCGGCGGCGGCGCCCGACGTGGCCAGCTGGCCGCCTGACAGGTCGAATCCCTCGTAGCCGGCCGCGACCACCTCGTCGCACTTGCGCCGGTAGTTGCCGACGCCGCCGATGTAGGGCAGGAACAGCCGCGGCTTGCCGGGGATGTTGGCGCCCATGTACCAGGAGGCCGCCTTCGGGTACAGGGTCTGGTGCGCGACCTGCTGCACGTGCTCGGTCCAGCTCGCGGTCGCGTCCGGGGTCGCCTCGACCGTGGTGATCTGGTGGCTGCGGGCGAACTCGATCGCGTCGCCGATCCACTCGACGTGCTGCTCGATCGAGACCGGCATGTTGGACAGCACCGAGGGGCTGCCCGGGCCGGTGATGGTGAACAGGTTCGGGAACCCGGGGACAGCCAGCCCGAGGTAGGTGACCGGGCCGTCCTTCCACGCGTCGGCCAGGGCCAGCCCGTCGCGGCCGCGGATGCCCAGCTGCTCCAGCGGCCCGGTCAGCGCGTCGAACCCGGTCGCGTAGATGAGGATGTCCAGCTCGTGCACGCCGTCGGCGGTCTTGACGCCCTCGGGGACGATCTCCTCCAGTGGGGCGGCCTTCAAGTCGACCAGGGTCACGTTGGGCCGGTTGAAGGTCTCGTAGTAGTTCGTGTCGAGCGGCAGCCGCTTGGTGCCGAACGGGAACCCGCTCGGCTTGAGCTTGGCCGCGACCTCCGGGTCCTTGACGATCTGGTCGATCTTGTCCTTCACGAAGTCGGCCGCGGTCTTGTTGGCCTCCTCGTTCACCAGGATGTCGTTGAAGGTGCCAAGGGTGAACATGAACCCGCCCGCGCCCCAGCCGGCCTCGTACAGCGCCCGCCGCTCGTCCTCGGACACGTCCAGGGCCGAGGTGGTGCCCGCGTCGTAGGGGACCCCGCCCGCGGACCAGCGCCCGCGGCGCCGCCACTCGGGGTAGTTCTTCTTCCACAGCTCGACGAACTGCTCATCCAGCGGGCCGTTCTCGGCCGGGATGGTGAACTGCGCGGTGCGCTGGAAGACGGTCAGGTGCCCGGCGGTCTCGGCGATGACCGGGATCGCCTGGATGGCGGAGGCGCCGGTGCCGATGATGCCGACCCGCTTGCCGCTGAAGTCGACCGGCTCGTGCGGCCACTGGCCGGTGTGCAGGGTCAGGCCGGCGAAGCTGTCGGACCCCTTGAACGCGGGCTTGTTCGCGGTCGACAGGCAGCCGACGGCGGTGACGACGTAGCGCGCCCGCAACGACTGCCCCTGCTTGGTCACGACCGTCCACAGGCTGTCGGCGTCGTCGTACTCGATCGACGTCACCTCGGCCCCGAAGGTGAAGTCCTTGCGCAGGTCGAGCTGATCGGCCACGTGGTTCAGGTAGCGGAGGATCTCCGGCTGGCCCGGGTAGCGCTCCTTCAGCGGCCACGCCTGCTCGATCTCGGACAGGAACGAGAACGAGTAGTACATGATTTCCGAGTCGCACCGGGCGCCCGGGTAGCGGTTCCAGTACCAGGTCCCGCCGACCCCCGTGCCCTTTTCCAGCCCGTGCACGGTGAACCCGTCCTTACGGAGCCGGTACACCATGTAGAGGCCGGCGAACCCGGCCCCGATCACGACCGCGTCCAGCGGCTTTGCCTCGCTGGCAGCGGATTCCGTTGCCTGTGTCATTCTGGTCCTTCTTTCCTACTTCAGAGGGCGCCCGGATGGGCGCCGGTCAGGCGTGCAGCAGACGCCGGATCGCCTCGCTGGCGTTGCGGGACATGCGCTGGGAGACGGCGGCGCCCGGCGATCAGCGACGAGCCGTGGAAGGTGCCCGGGTACAGGTGCAGCTCGGCGTGGACGCCCGCCTGGACGAGCCGCTGGGCGTAGGTGATGCCCTCGTCGCGCAGGGGGTCGAATTCGCACACGTCGACGTAGGCGGGCGGCAGGCCGGCCAGGTTCCCGGCCCGGGCCGGGGCGGCGTACTCGGTCGGCTGCTGGCCGCCCAGGTAGTACTGCCACGACAGGATCGCGTTGGGCCGGTTCCAGACCGGGGTGTCGGTGTAGGTCCGCATCGACGCTGTCTCGAGCCGGTCATCCAGCTCCGGGATGCCGAGGAACTGCATGCACAGCTGGGGCCCGCCCCGGTCGCGGGCGAGCAGTGCGGTCGCGGCGGCGAGGCCGCCGCCCGCGCTGGCGCCGCCGACACCGATGCGGGCCGGGTCGACGCCGAGCTCGGCCGCGTTCTTGGCCAGGTAGCTGAGCGCGGCGTAGCAGTCGTGCAGCGCGGCTGGGAAGGGGTGCTCGGGCGCCAGCCGGTAGTCGACCGACATCACCAACGCCTCGGTGGTCGCGGCCAGCTGCTGGGCCCGGGCGTCTTCACCCTCGACGCTGCCGAGGATGAACCCGCCGCCGTGGATGTACAGCAGCCCCGGTCGCGGGCCAGCCTGGCCGGCGGGGGAGTAGCAGCGCACTGCGACGTCCGGCCCCCCCTCGGGCCCGGGCACGGTCAGGTCGGTGACGGTGAGCGGGACCGGCGACTCGTAGGCGGGCGCCTGGCCGACCATCGCCGCCAGCGTAGCCCGCGCCGCGTCGACGTCGGAGATGTCGAGCTGAGGCAGCATCGGCACCCAGGGCGCCAGTTCGGGGTCGAAACGGTACGGCATCGTACGCTCCTCGGTCGCCGGGCCAGCCTGAGATGACCCGCTGCTCCTACTGTGGATCGGCCGCCACGCCCCCGTCACCGGGCATCTGGCCGAAGATAAGCGGCCCTGGCCGCCAATTGACCTGCCCGACCGTCCGGACGGTCGCCTCGCCGGGGCGAGACTGCAGCCTGGCCGCCCGGGGCCGTCCGGGCGGTACGGGAAGGGATCAGACAAGCCCGGCCGAGGCCCGGACGCGCCGCATCACCAGGGCCAGCATCAGCCGGGGGCGGGCGTAGGGGTCGGCCACCGAGTACCCGATAACCGGCTCGGCCCGGGCCACCCGGTAGGCGACCGAGTTGTGGTGCAGGTGCAGCATGGCCGCGGCCCGGCGCAGCGACTCGGTCGCCGCCACCGCCTCCAGGGTGCGGATCATCTCCTCACCGCCGGTCTGCTCGGCCAGTTTGTCCAGCGCGATCACGTCCGGGACGCGGCTGATCTGCTCGGCGGTGAGCGTCTCGGCGACGGCGGCGAAGCCGCCCAGGTTCTCGAACCGGACCAGGGCGGGCTCGCAGGCCGGGTAGGGCGGCTCGCTCCGCCTGCTCGGGAGGGTGAACCGCAGGGCGGTGCGCGCCTCCTTCCAGGCTTCCGGCAGGTCCGCCGCCGGATGGGGCGGGGCGACCCCGATCCGGCCGCCGACCGGGATGCGGGTGGTGTCCGGCGGCCGCTCGGCCGCCAGCAGCACCGCGATCCCGCCGACCTCGGTCCGGCCCCGCCCGGGCAGGTCCCGGCCCAGCTCGTGCAGGACCGTGGGCGGGCCCGCGAGCGCGGTCACGTGCACGATGGCGGCGGGCGAGATCCCGAGCCGGTCGAGCGCGGTGCGGCGCTCGTCCTCCGACGCGGCCGCGCTGATCGCCAGGCGCAGCAGGGCGCACTGGTCCATGTCCCCGATCCCGCGGCGGGCCGGGCCGAGCGCAACCCCGGCTGCCAGCGCGAACCGTTCGATCAGGAGCTCATCCAGCGGGTGCTCCGGCCCGCTGCGGGCCAGCCACACCTCATCCCCCGATGGCAGGCGGTAGATCCGTGCGCCGGCCGGCGGCCCGCTGTACAGCACCAGCCCGGACGGCTCGGTCCGCTGGCTGAACCGGCCGTCCGCGGTCCGGGCGCCCACCGGGCACTCGGCCAGGGTGGCGGTCTGGCGCAGCACGACCTCGATGCCTGCGCCGTGCTCGACCAGGGCGTCGAAGAAGCCGATGACGCGCACGGCACCGGCCGCGTCTGCGTCCAGGGCGGACAACCGCATCAGCAACCCGTACATGGCGACAGGCTACGTGGCGGTAGCCCCTGGGTACAGACCCACCTTCGGCCGGCCCCGTTTCCGGACCGCGCTGACGCACGTCGGCGCGGGCCGCGTCAGCGCGGCAGCGACTTGTAGAAGACCAGCCCGTTGCCCTTGTTGTCGTAGACCACGGCGCGGCGCTCGTGGGCGTCATCGTACGGGCCCTTGGCGACGGCGCCGCCGCCCGCGTCGGTCGCCTGGGCCGCGCCGTCGACGTCGTCGGTCTTGATTCCCACCACGACCTGGCCCGGGATGGGATGGTCGACCGAGGTGGCCAGGGCGAGGGTGATCGAGCCGCCGTCGAGGGCCGCGTAGTGCGCACCGTCGCGGAACTTCAGCGGGAAGCCGAGGACCTCGGTGTAGAACCGGATCGACTCCTCGAGGTCGTCGGTAGAAAGGACAACCATCCGCACCTGCATGTCGCTCATGGCGAGCTCCTCCGGCTAAAAGGCGATTCCAGTCCGCAATCTAACCCGAACGGGCGGCCGGCGGGGAGGGCCGCGCCCGCGCCCCGCACACTAGTGGCATGACCACCAGCCTGCCGGCCGCCCCGGGCACGTGCCCGTTCACCGTCGACCGGCCGGTCATGCGCCAGCGCTGGGAACGGCTGACGTTCCTGCACTGGCGCTACCCGGCCGCCGCTGTGCAGCGGCTGCTGCCGGACGGCCTCGAGGCCGAAACCTGCGATGGCACCGCCTGGGTAGGCCTGGTGCCGTTCTACATGCGGGTCGCGGCACCGGGCGGCCAGCAGGTTCCCTGGGTGTCGGACTTCTGCGAGACGAACGTGCGCACCTACGTCCGCGACCGCGCCGGGCGGTCCGGCATCTGGTTTTTCTCCCTCGACGCGGCCCGCCTGGGCGCGGTGGTAACCGCCCGGGTCACGCCCTACCGGCTGCCGTACTTCTGGTCGTCGATGCGGATCGGCCAGCGCGACGGGGAGATCGCCTACCTGTCCCGGCGCCGCTGGCCGGGCCCCCGCCCGGCCGCCAGCCGTGTCCGCGTCGGCATCGGCCCGCCGGTCGCCCCGGCCGACGTCACCCCGCTGGAGCACTTCCTGACCGCCCGCTGGATGCTGTTCAGCGTGGCTCGCGGCCGCATGGTCTCGGCCCGGGCCTGCCACCAGCCGTGGCCCCTGCACCGGGCCCGGGCCCTCGCGGTGGACGACCACCTGCTCACCAGCGCGGGCCTGCCGGCTGCCGCGGGCGAGCCGCTGGTGCACTATTCACCTGGGGTCGACGTCGCCATCGGCCGGCCCGAGCCCGACCCGGGCTGACCCAGCCACGCGGCCAGCGCCCGGCTGATCGCCCGGGGCTGGTCCTCGGGCAAGAAGTGGGTTCCCGCCCCGACGTTCACGATGTCCAGCCCGGTGCCGTCGCGGCGGCACCATTCCACCTCGGCCGGGCCGACGACCGAACCCGGGTG
Organism: uncultured Actinomycetota bacterium; assembly: GCA_963795335.1. GTDB lineage: Bacteria > Actinomycetota > Actinomycetes > Streptosporangiales > Streptosporangiaceae > Trebonia. Next base: position 9,244 of record CAWCHI010000012.1, on the reverse strand, counting down.
GCCGTGGAGCAGCAGCCGCGGCACCCGGCCACGCAGCAGCTCCTGCTGGTTGCGCCGGATGACCGCGTCCACGTCGGCGGGCTCGCCCGCCACCGGGATCTGCTCGATCCAGCGCAGCACCGGAAGCCGGTCGCGCGGAGTCCGGAACGGGGCCCGGTAGGCGTCGTGTTCGGCCGCGGTCAATGGCCGGCTCATCCCGGCGGGCAGGACCTGCTCAACGAAGAAGTCTTCCTCCAGCACCAGCTGCTCGCCCATCCCCGGCGTGCGCAGGCGGCCGAACAGCTCGCCCGCTCCCGGGCCCATGTCCGCCCAGCTGCCGAACGGGTGCAGGTGACCCTCGCAGACCGCGATGGCCCCGACCACGTCGGGCCGCCGCACCAGCAGGTCCAGGCCGAGCACCGCACCCCAGTCGTGCCCGACCACGGTCACCTGGCGCAGCCCGAGCTGGTCGGCGAACGCCTCCAGGTAGGCGGCGTGGTCAGCGAAGCGGTAGCCGATGTCGGGCTTGCCGGACCGGCCCATGCCGATCAGGTCGAGGGCCACGCACCGGGCGGAGCCGGTCAGCCCGGGCAGCACCCGCCGCCACAGGAACGACGAGGTCGGGTTGCCGTGCAGGAACAGCACGGTGTCCCCGCGTCCGCCGGTCACGAAGCCCAGCCGCGACCCGAGGACGGCTACCTCGCCGAACGACATCCCCGCGGGCGGCCACGCCGCTCCGGTCTCGTCCCCGTCCCGGCCGGTCACCTCTCCAGTCTGGAGTGCCGCCTGCCGGCGAGCAAGCGGCCCGGGCTCGCCCGTGGATCCGAGGCGCGGCCGGGCCGGTGCAGAGGATCGGTCAGGGGGACACCGTTCCGGTCGCCAGCGCGATGCTGGCGCCCACGGCGGCCCCGCCGAGCAGGGTGAGGACGACCCCGCGGCGCAGCGGGAGCAGCAGCACCAGGGCGGCTGCCAGCACCGCGTACTGCCAGGAGTGGCTCAGCGTCCGGGCGAGGGTGACCGCTGAGCCGAAGATCGCGCCGATCGCGGCCGGGCCGGCCCCGTCGAGGAACGCGCGGGCGCGCAGGTTGCCCCGGACCTGGCCGAAGTGCGGGCCGCCGAACAAGACGATCAGGAACGACGGGGTGAAGGCGACGGCAGCGGCCAGCAGGCCCCCCGCGATCCCCGCGGCGGCGTAGCCCACGACCGATACTGTCTGCAGGACCGGGCCGGGGGTGATCTGCCCCAGGGCGACCGCGTTGAGGAACTGCGGGCCGGTCATCCAGTGGTAGCGGCTGACCGCGTCGGCCTGCATCAGCGGGATGATCACGAAGCCGCCGCCGAACGACAGCCCGCCGACCTTGAACGCCACCCAGGCGACCGAGGCCAGCACCCCGCCGCCAGCGGCGAGGACGAGGGCGGGGGCGGCGAGCAGGCCGCGCGGCCCGCCCGGCTCAGGGGGCGGCCCTGGGTCAGCAGGCAGGCCGGGGTCAGGAGGCGGGCCCGGGTCAGCAGGCAGGGCCGGGTCAGGGGGCGGGGCGGGCTCAGCAGGCTGGCCCCCGGCGGCCCCCGTCTTGTCCGGCCTGCTGGCCCGCGCGCGGGCCAGCAGCTCCGCTGTACCGCAGCCGAGGAGGACGAGCACCAGCCAGGCGCCGATGGTCGCGGCGGCCACGAGCCCGGCGGCCAGGTAGACCGCCCAGCGGACGGAGTTCTTCCGGCCCCGCCAGCTTGGCCCGGTCAGCGACCAGCCGGCTTGCACCGCCACCGCCGGGACAGCCGCGCCGCCGCCGGCCCCGAGGCCGAGCACCCAGGGCGGCGGCGCAGCGGCCAGGAACAGCACCGACAGCCCGAGGATGATCACGAGGCCTGGCAGGATGAAGGCGGCGCCGCCGACGAGCGCCCCCGCCCGCCCCCGCAGCCGCCAGGCGCAGAAGATGGCCAGCTGGGTGGACGCGGGCCCGGGAAGCAGGTTGCAGACCGCGATGGCGTCCTCGAACTCGCGGGCGTCGAGCCACCCCCGGCGCTCCACCATCAGTTGCCGTAGCAGCCGGATGTGCGTCGGCGGGCCACCGAAGCCGATGCAGCCGATCCGTCCCCACTCCCGCATGACGGTGACGAGCGGCACCCGCGCACTGGGCATTGGCCCAGTATTGCAGCAATCTAATTTGATGGATACAGCTTGAGGTGCAATTTGCGACTCTTGTTACGTTCGCCCGGCGCTCGCCGTGAGCAGCGCCGGGAGGAAGAAGCGGATCCGGGAGTCCAGCTCGGCGGCCGTGCGCTCGAACGCCGGGTAGCCCGCACGCTCGCCTTCGGCCGCCGCCGGGTCGGGCATGCTCCAGTGGACCCGCCCCGGGTGGGCGGGGAACTCGGGACAGTGCTCGCGGGCCTTGTCGCACAGGGTGATGACGTAATCGAACGGCTGGCCGGCGACCGTTTCCACCGGCGTCGGCCGGTGGCCCGTGATGTCGATCCGGTACCTTTGCCGCATCACCGCCACCGCGTCCGGGTGCAGCGGTTTCGGGCGGATGCCGGCGCTGGCCGCCTCGGCCCCGCCTCCGGCGTGGTGCCGCAGGAGCGCCTCCGCCATGGGCGAGCGCCCGGTGTTGCCGGTGCACACGAACAGCACCCGGCGCGGAGCTGGTGCCTGCGCGGCCGCGAGTCCCGGGCCGCCGAGCAGCGCGGCCAGGCCGGGATGCAGGGCCGAGACCGAGGCGGCGAGCGCCTGCGCGCAGCCGTCCAGGTCCAGCCGGTAATACGTGTCGCGGGCGTCGAAGCTGCTGCGCCGGGCCGCGACCAGGCCCGCCGAGCGCAGCTGGCGCAGGTGGTAGGAGATGAGGTTCTGCGGCAGGCCCAGCGACGCCGTCAGCTCGCGCACGCGCCGGTCGCCGGCGGCCAGCTCCCGCGTCAGCTGCCACCGCACCGGGTCGGCCAGCATCCGGACCGCCACCGGAACGGGTGTACTCGCTGCCGTCACGGCCCCATCGTACGCAACGACGCATCAACCTGGATTGATGTCATGCGCCCGGCGGTGCCGGCACCGTCAGCCTGGGCCGGGGACCGGCGGGGCCCAGCCCGGGCGGCGGATCAGGCAGAACGGGTGCCCCGCCGGGTCCGCGTAGACACCCTCGCCGTCGAGTTTGGTCGCTCCCAGGGCCAGCACCAGCGGGCCCGCCGCGGTCACGTCCTCGACCATGATGTCCAGGTGGGACTGCTGCGGGACGGCGGGATCGGGCCAGGTTGGCCGCTGATGACCCGGGGTGAGCTGGAAGGCCAGGCCCGACGACTGCTCGCTGGCGGCGACCACCACCCAGTCGTCGCTCTGGTAGGTGACCGCAAGCCCCAGGAGCCGGGAGTAGAAAGCGGCCAGGGCGGCCGGGTCGGGGCAGTCGAGCACCACGTGGTGCAGTCGTCCGAGCATGCCGCCAGCATGACAGGCCCGCGGCCGTCTGACGGTCAGCCGAGCGCCCGGGCCATCGCGGCCTGGGTGAGGGCCTGCAGCGGCGGCGCGGACTGCGAGAACAGCTGGATCATCCCCACGAAGAGCAGGTCGTTCTCCGGGTCGACCCAGAACCAGGTGCCGGCCGGCGATGTTGAGCAGGTCCGCCGACCGGGATTGCCAACGAGATCTGCCCGGCTGCGGCGATGCTCTGGTATACCCAAGGCCGCGTCTCGGATGAGCAGGCCGCTCAATACGCGGGCTTGAGCCGAATCAGCTTCATCGACGCCTTCGCGGCAGCAAGACTCCCAGCGTTCCGGTTCGGCACCGATGAACTGTGGGAGGAAGTTTATCCGGCTGCCCAAGCGGCAGGGGGCAGAGGACGGATGGCCGGCGTGGAACCGGGAGGACTCTTGACCGCGAGCCAGGAATCGGGAGTCGACGTCTCGTTCGCGCCGGAGGCAGCCGAGGAGGCACTATCGGCCGCTCGGTCGCCTAAAGGGGGATTTGGCCGCGCCCGACGTCCAGCGCGGTGCGGGCCTTCTGGCAGTCGTCCGGCGATGGTGTCGCACTGGCTGGCCCGACGGCTACGGTGGGAGGTCCAGGTCGAAACCCTCCACGCGGCTGCGGCACGGTTGGCCGATCTCGGCGGTGCCGCCGTGACGCCGATCACCAGGGAGCTCGGTAACTACCCGACACCCGACCAGGCATGCCCGCGATCGCAGGCCCTACGTTGGATCGCGGACGATCCGTCGGCCCCGACGATCGAGGAGACGTCTGTCGAGCTGCTTCTGGCCAAGTTCCTCCAGCATCGCACCAGGATGTCCGCGAGGCCGCCGTTCATACCCTGCGGCTGTTGCCGTACGAGCGGGCCACCTACTGGCTTCGCCGGCAGGCATGCCAGGAGAAGGATCCAGAAGTTATCCAGACGATCGTGGAGGAGTTGACGCGAATCGAGACCACCGGTGGCTGATTCCATGCTTCTTCTGCGAGTGGGTCGCAGGGGGCGCCGGCACCCAGATCGGTGCGCCGATGTTCCTGAGCACGTCGTCGCGGCGGCCTCGACTTGACCGTGTCTGCCGACGAGGCGGGGACTATCGGCTTCTACCACGTCGAAGACGACAAAGACGCACACGAGCTGGCTCTCCGATACGCTCTCACCTGTCGTGAGAAGGTTGTACATATGGACTATGTCGTTTTCCCCGCGGCGTTGGCGACAACACTGGGGCTTGCCGTGAAGTCTGTGCCCGCCCAAGGGCCGGACCGGCAACTGAATGCCCGCCATTATGAGATCATCGGTCTAACGCCTGATCTCGAAATGCGGCTAGCGGCCTTGATATTGTCGTCCGAGGGCCGACACGTTGTACGGATCCGCGATCGTGACTTGCCCAAACGGAAGCCGCTGAACTCTGCACCCGCGCCCCGAGTCTCCCGAGAAAATCTGACGAGCGAGTGGGCCACGAGGCTCGCCCCGCTGCTCGACGATCCCACGTCGGGACGTTAACGATGGGCATGCTGATGAAGGGCCCGATCCGTTCACTCCCCTTCGGGCTCCGGTAGCACGCCCGTTTCGACTGCAATGCGCAGCTCCTCCGGAATCCGCGTCCCAGCTCGCCTGGTAGGCCGGTTCCAGTGGTACCATGACATGCAGGTCATTCGTCAGAAACAGGGGCATGTCGGGCAGTGCGTCACCGACAGCCACCGGCTCGATGTAGGCCTGGCGTTCGCCGCCCGTCTTGTACGAGACCAGAATACGGTCCTTCCCAGTCGGAAAAGTGAAGTCTTCCTCGATGATCTCGTCCCAGATCACCTTATGGATTCCGAACGGATCGCGCTGCGTTGGCGGGAACAGATCGACGATCAGTACGTGAATGCCTCTTCGGAGGCAATCGACCGTCTTGTCGACGAAGTCCCGCAGGGTAATGCGCGGCTGTCCTTCCAAGTCGTGAAACAGCCCTGAGGGCACTCGGGACCAATCGTGGAACGGCATGGCGATGTCTCCGTGGTTGGAATTATAACCAAAGCCGTTCCAGGATACGTCAGTTCGTAGCCGTTCACCGGTATAGTTGCGCCCGCTGTGCCGTAAGTTGTGCGCGTACAGCTGCCGCCGACACCGGAGAACGGTTGGTGCTCCGTGGCAGGATCCCTCAATTGTATCCACTTTGCGTAGCCTGATTGCCAGCTCTGTTCGTGGATGTCAGTCCTTGTATGCGGCTTTGGGGATTTCCCGGTCCGTTCGGACCCTGCGTCCGTGCTCGCCGCTTACTGCTTCATTCGCTCAGGCCTCAGGCAACAGCGTTGGCGGATCGACGTCGGTGAACCACGCACCGACTACCGCCTCCAAGTACTCGAACACCGATCGTCCCTGCTGTGTGCATGTCGCGATCACCGTCCAGATTCGTTCGCACCAGCGGTTGCCTTGTTCACTCCTCGTCCCCTGCGTGATAAGTCGGTCGATCACCACGAAGCGGATCGCTTGCTCCGCCAAGTTGTTCGTCGGCTCCACTCCCGGGGTCGTCATGAACCGGAAATAACTCTCGCCATGTTTCTCAAACCGGGCCGCCATATTGCGACTGCGTCTCGTCGCCGGCACGTCGCTTCTGGCACAACTCAGTACTTTGAACCGGGCCATTTCCAATTGGCTCTGGAACTGTTTTGCCGAAAGGTGTTCTCGGCGATGAATCACCTTGAAGAGCTCCCGCAGCGACTCGCGCAATCGTTCTCCGTAGGCCCGATCACGAGCATCCGGCAAAGTTGTCAGGAACTTCACATCGCGGATCAAGTGGGCCAGGCAAAACTGGATCGTCACGTCGAACCGATTCATGTAGCTCCGATAGGATGAAAAGTAGTCGCAGCCCAAGACTCCGTCGAACTCCGTGCCCAACACCTTGATCAACACATCAGTCTTTCGCGTCGGGTCGATCTTGAACAGGGTGTACAACTCGGCGCGAAAGCACCAAGTCCACATGCGGAGGCGGTTCTGCTTGTGACCGGTCTCGTCAACGTTGATACGCGCTTCGTCGGGGAGAAGATCCAGAAGTTCCTGATAGGACTGCTCCAGTGCACGAGTCACCTTACCAATGATTGCCGACAGTTGCCCGCGCGAGATCGTCAAGTGGACGACATCGCGGATGAACTTCCGGATGGTTGAGAACGAAGCATGGCAGACCCCCTTGAGATAGGCGATCAAGGTCGTCAGTCTGGGACCAACCAAGCCGCCGCGTTCGATCCCGATAGGGAGCGGAGCCTTGTAAAGTTTCTGACAGCACGTGCACCATCCGGGATGACCCCGGTGCTCTTGAATCGACAACGGCACATCTTTGATGTCGACCTGCTGAATCACACGGAGCTCGCTCCAGGCAGCGCGTTCCAACCCATGGCCGCACTGTGGACAAAGATCAATATACCAATCGAAAGACCCGGCGTTGATGGCCTCGGGCGGGAATGGATCCCGTTCGTGTTTAGGGTGTCCGGGTTGGCCGCCGATCTTGCGCCGAGCCTGACCATCAGGGGGAGGAGGCTTGGGCGGCTTGACGATGTCCGAAGAAGGGGGCTTGGACGATGTCGCGGAATTCTTCCGCGCCGCCGCCAGTTGCTCCTGGAGCCTCGCGAGCGTGGCCTCGAGCGTGGCGAGACGCCGAGCTTGAGCTTCCAACTCCGCCTGCTGGGAGTTCAACTTGGCCTGCAATCGCGAACATTTCTGACAAGACTTCCGTGCCTTGGCGTTCATGGCTCGCTATGCTAAATCACTGGTCGCAATTCTGCCATAGCTGTACCGGTGAACGGCTACCGTCACGCTCCCTCGGGGCCGAAGAGCGACGTTTCCCCCGGACGACTTGCTCGGTGATCGTATAGGTCTGGCCCGGCTGACGCTCGGGAAGGTCGTACATGATGTCGAGCATCAGGCTTTCCATGATCGACCGCAGTGCCCGTGCTCCGGTCCCTCTGGCCTTGGCCCGCCGCGCGATTTCTCGGATGGCGCCGTCATCGAATCGCAATCGGGCACCGTCGTAGCGGAAGAGGACTTCGTACTGCTTGGTGAGGGCGTCCTTGGGCTCGGTCAGGATCCGCGCCAGGTCTTCCTCGGACAGCTGGTTGAGCGTGGTGATGATCGGGAGCCGGCCGATCAGCTCGGGGATCATGCCGTACCGCTCGAGGTCTTCGGGGGTGACCTGGGCCACCAGCTCGTTGCGCTCGAGCTCGAGGTCGTGGTCGCGCTTGTCACCGCGGCCGAAGCCGATCATCTTCCGGCCCAGGCGCTTGCCGATGATCTCCTCGAGGCCGACGAAGGTGCCGCCGCAGATGAAGAGGATGTCGGTCGGTGTTGACCTGGAGGTACTGCTGCTCCGGGTGCTTTCGACCCCCCTGCGGCGGCACGTTGGCGACGGTACCCTCGAGCAGCTTGAGCAAGGCCTGCTGCACGCCCTCGCCCGACACGTCGCGGGTGATCGAGACGTTCTGGCTGGTCTTGCCGATCTTGTCGATCTCATCGATGTAGATGATGCCCTTCTCGGCGGCGGGGATCTGGTAGTCGGCCGCCATCACGAGCTTGAGGATCAGGTTCTCGACGTCCTCGCCGACGTAGCCGGCCTCGGTCAAGGTGGTGGCGTCGCCGATGGCGAACGGGACGTGCAGCCGGCGGGCGAGGGTCTGGGCCAGGGCGGTCTTGCCGCAGCCCGTCGGGCCGATCAGGAGGACATTGCTCTTGGAGACCTCGACCTTCTCGAGCTCGGGATCGTCGAGCTCGCCGCCGTGCACGCGCTTGTAATGGTTGACGACCGCGACGGCCAGCGTCTTCTTCACGCGCTCCTGGCCGACGATGTAATCGTTCAGGTGGGCCACGAGCTCCCGGGGCGTCGGGATCTTCTCGAGCACGGAATTCTGCCGCTGATGCTGCTCGAAGAGGCCGTCACACACCCCGACACAATGGGCGCAGATGTGCGCGATCGGCCGGTCCGTGGACGCGGGGATCAACGCCTTCCCCTCGATCATCGGGCCGGCCTGGGCGCTATTCCGCCCGCAGAAATCGCACAGCACAGGGGGCTGCCCCGGGGAAGGGCGCTCTTCGGTCGTCACGCTTGTCACTCCAGATCGAAATCACGGCCGAAACCGGACTTGGCAACGGGTTGAGAACAACTTCCAGGCTGCGAGATTCGATGCCGCTGCGCGACTCGGAAAGCCCTCGTTCCCACGCTCCGCGTGGGAATGGCTCCCGTGCCGCTCCGCGGCCTGTCGTGAGCAACGTCGAGCGGCGTACTCATGCTCGTTCCGGCGAGTTATTTCTGACCTATCCCTCAGCCGGACCGGGGACCATAACGGGTCCTTGCTCAACCAGACTAACGGTTGGGACCGAAAGTGACCAGAACGGAGGTCTCCGAGCCCAGCGCTGCAAATCGTCGCGGTCTACGAGAACAATGCCGAGAATATCGGTCACGTGCTTGGGCCGAATCCGATTCACACGCTCTGCGGACTTTTGTCAGAGCCCCCGAAAATGAGTCGATATCATAGTGCCCGGCGGCGTAAGCCCAGGAGATTGCGACGCCCGAACGTATTTGAATTTGAGCCCGGAATGGGCGACATCATAAAGCCCGGCGGATTGCGACGCCCGAACGTATTCCAATTTGAGCCCTAGAACGGGCGACATCATAAAGCCCGGCGGATTGTGGCGCCCGAACGTATTTGAATTTGAGCCCGGAACGGGCGATATCATAAAGCCCGGCGGCGTGAGCCCCGGGATGATCCGGGTGCATTGATCATCCCATTCTCCGAAGCCCCCGAAGCGGGCGACATCTCGAAGACCGGCATCGTAATCCGCGGCAGGACTTTGGC
>CAWCHI010000011.1:0-108006 GCA_963795335.1 uncultured Actinomycetota bacterium | reverse complement strand
TTCAACAGATGAAAAAGAAGGGAACAATCGCAAAACTATTGCTTTTTGGGTACTGGTGATTTCGATTACTTTAATAGTACTTTTGCTATTTACAATATGCTTGTTTCTTGGACATTTTTTGTTCAAGAGGCCTAAAAGCAATGAAGATTGAAAAAATTGACTTACAATTAAGAACAGCTTCATTCATAGATTAGAAGATTGCTGAAAATATCTAACGCCGTCTAGATGAAACGATGAATGGAATAAATACTGAGTTAGAAGGCAGTTAAATTGTGATTGCGGTAAAATGTGATTGATCTGCCTGCTGTAAAATTTACTACCTGCCCTTACCATCGCTCCTTGAGCATAGGTAAATTATTTTTGTTTTTTCTTTCATGTTCTTAACCAACCATTTTTTGTTCTTTCTGTTCCTCAAAGGTCGCTTGTGCTCTGAAAGATCTAATGTTGTCGATAAGAGTTTCTTCAAGAGTTCAACGCGTATATTACATGTTATAGGTCCCTTAGAGAACTTGACTCTTGGCGAGGACTCTCTCTGTCTGAGTGTAACTTGCCTCAGCTCAAGCCTTGCTCGAGTCGATCAAAGACCCGCTCAACAATCAACTTGCAGACGATGCTATGGCCATGTTAATCACCGAGAACGGCCACATGCATAATTTTTATAGTATTTTCAATCATATCATGACGGCCCTGTATAGACGTTTGCCAGCTGAAATGCGAGAACAATCAAATATAGTTTATGTTCCTATCCCATTTTGTTGGCATACAATTTTACCGCCTGCTTTACATGAGCAATCAAAGTCTGTCATTGAGCAAATGCAAACGCAAGCAAATTATTATCTGCAAATCGTCCCTAAAGAAACTACTATTTTGTTTTTCATGGTGCTTTTAGAAGAAGGCGCCAATGCCTCAAACATTCCCGAAACGTTTTTGGGCGAAAATTCCGCCAATTACTCGCTCATTTACTCTGATGCGAAAATGGTGGATGAGTTTGTGTGTGTGCTAACGAGTCGCCCGGTCCGAGCGTGCCCGGGTCGAGCGGAAGGGCGATGACGGCGGCGCCGTGGCTGACCGCGTACCTGATGCCCGCCGCGATGGCGGCGGGCAGCCGCCGCGTAATCGCGGCGTCCGCGTTCAGCGGGTCGTCGTACTCCAGAGTCACCTGGACCGAGAGGATCCGGGCGCCCGGGGCGACGCCGGTGATTCCGTCGGCGCCGCCGGGACCGGCCCGTGCCCGGCGATGAGGCTGGCCACCGCCGTGCCCTCCTCGCCCCAGTACCGCGCCCGGTTGCGCCCGGTCTGGCTCAGGTCGGGCCCGGCGGTCACCGAGCCGGCCAGGTCCGGGTGGCCCGCGTCCACCCCGGTGGACAGCACCGCGACCGTGACGCCCTGCCCCGGCGCGGCGGCCCCGATCAGCGCGGCGGGGACGTGCAGCGCGCGAGCCACCACTGGCCGGCCAGGTCCGGGGACGCCGCGGCGCGCAGGGCGGCGGGCAGGCGCGGCGGCCGCCACGGCGGCGGCCGCGGCGGACAGCGGCAGGCCGCGCAGCAGGTGAGCCACGTTGGTCACGGGTACTCCAGATCAGACCAAGGATGACGGCAGGCAGGCAACGTCCGTATATGCCGAAAATCGTCCTCATGCTGTCATGCGCCCCGCGGCGGTCTTACGTGCGATTCGCTAATTATTTCATGTTGTCAGTGGGATGGGAACTCTCTGTTACGCTTCGGGGTGCCGCAATCTCGTCACCTGACGTACCCGGCGTGCAGCCCGAGTCATCGCGGGCCGCGTCGCCGCCGGCGACCGCGATCGCGACCCAGTCGCCGCTGTCCCGGTAGCACAGCAGCTCACCAGGCGCGACGTCGCCGAAGGTCGCACGAAGGGCGCGGTGCTGCTCGCCGCCGTCCCAGGCGAGGATCACCGTCGCGCCGGGGACGAGTCCGGCCCGGGCGGCGTCGCGGCCGGGCAGGGACAGCTGGACGTTGCCGAACTGGTCCACGGTGACCACCTCGAGATCGCGCGCCCGCGGCGGTCAGGCGGCAGTCCGGCCGGGGCAGCGTGACCAGGCTGCCACGTCTCGACCGGGTCGCCCGCCGCGTCCAGCGCCAGGCCCGCCGCGAGCCGGGCGGCGACCGGCATGAAGATGTCGCGGCCGTGGAACGTGGCCGCCGCGCCGTCCCGCCACAGGCCCGTGTTGGTCAGCGATACCGCGCTCGCCGCGCGCCGCCCGCCGCCGCCACCGCGACCGACAGCAGCCCGTTGTCGGGACCGACGAAGAGCGAGCCGCCCGCCTGCACCGCGACCCCGCGCCGGGCCGTGCCGACCCCCGGGTCGACCACCGCCACGTGGACGGCGGGCGGGAAGTAAGGGACCGCCTGGGCGAGGACCACGGCGCCGCGCCGGATGTCGCCTGGTGGAATCAGGTGTGTAATGTCAATAATGGGTAAATCTGGGGCGATCTGGGCGGCCACTCCGTGGCAAACGGCGACGAAAGCGTCTTCCAGGCCGTAGTCGGTCAGGAACGTGAGACAGTGAAACCGGGCCACGCACGGGAGCCTACTGGGCTGCCGGACAGGAGGGGACGGGCGGAGGGAGCAGCGTTGCCGGAATTGTCCGAGCGGGACATGCGCGTCCTCGACTTCGAGCGCGGTATCTGGCGTGACCGCGGGGGCCAAGGAGCAGGCCATCGCCGAGGTGCTCGGCATCACCGCGACGAGGTACTACCAGCTGCTCAACGAGCTGATCGACAGTCCCGAGGCGCTCAAGTTCGACCCGGTGCTCGTCAAGCGGCTGCGGGCGCAGCGGGCCCGGCGGCAGCGCATACGTTCGCCCAAGCCCGGGTACCAAGCAGCGGTGCCCGCCGACCACGCCGCTGCCGCACGCCCGGACGCCGGCCAGGCCTGCCTTGCCGCGATCTCGGCCGATCCGGCGCACGCGCTCATCGCCACCGACTACGACGGCACCCTCGCCCCGATCGTCGATGACCCGGCCGCCGCCGGCCCCGCCCCCGGTGCCGTCGCCGCGCCTGGCCCGGCTGGCGGCCGGGCGGGCACGGTGGCGGTCATCACCGGCCGGGACGCGGCGACGCGGTGGCCCTCGGCGGCCTCGCCGCGGTGCCCGGCCTGATCGTGCTCGGGCACTACGGAGCGCAGCGATGGCAGGACGGCGAGCTCAGCGAGCCTCGCGGCCGCCCGGGCGTCCAAGCGGCCCGGGAGGCGCTGCCCGGGCTGCTCGCCGCGGCGGCCGCGCCCGCGGGACCGCCGTGGAGGACAAGGGCACGGCGCTCGCCGTGCACACCAGGCGCACGGCCGACCCGGCCGCGGCGCTCGCGCTGCTGCGGGAGCCGCTCAGCGGCTCGCGGACAGTCACCGCGCTCACCGTGGAACCGGGCCGGCTGGTGCTCGAGCTCCGCCCGCCCGGCATGGACAAGGGAGCCGCGCTGCGCCAGCTTGCCGCCGAGCGCGCGTGCCCGCTCGGTGCTCTACTGCGGCGATGACCTCGGCGACCTGGCGGCCTTCGCCGCGATCGGCCGCCTGCGGGCCGCGGGCGTCCCGGGCTGCGCCGTCGCCAGCCTGAGCACCGAGTCGCCGCAGGTGGCCGAGGCCGCCGACCTCGTGGTCGACGGGCCGCCGGGGATCGTCCGGTTCCTGTCCGCCCTCGCGGCAGCCTGCCCGGCCGGGCCCTGTAGCGCCGGGCCGCCAGACCCGGCGCTGAGCTCGCCGGCGGCCGGGCGCCCGGGGACCAGTACGGTCCAGCCGGCCTCGCCAGGCGGCGGCGTCCAGCGTGCAGCGGCCGTCGATGAGCACCGGGCTGGCCACGATCGCGGCGCAGCGCGACCGGGTCGATGGCCCGGTAGTCGGCCCACTCGGTGAGGTGGAGCACGAGGTCAGCGCCCTCGGCCGCCTGGTTCACCGAGTCGGCGTAGCTGCAGGTCCGGGCGGACCCGGGCCGCGTTGCCCATGGCGACCGGGTCGTGCACGGCGACGATCGCGCCCTCGTCGGCCAGGTGGCCGGAGATGGCGAGGCTGGGCGAGTCGCGGATGTCGTCGCTGTTGGGCTTGAACGCGGCACCGAGCACGGCGATGCGCTTGCCCGTGCAGGTCGCCGCCGAGCGGCGTCGCGTGGCCAGGGTGATGACCCGCTCGCGGCGGCCGAGGTTGATGTCGTCGACCGTGGTCAGCAGGTCCACCAGCGCAGTCGACGCCCTTCTCGCGCGCGGTCGCGCGGAAGGCGCGGATGTCCTTGGGCAGGCAGCCGCCGCCGAAGCCGAGGCCGGGGGAGAGGAACTTGCGGCCGATCCGCTCGTCCATGCCGATCGCGTCCGCGAGCTTGATCACGTCCGCGCCGGACGCCTCGCACATCTCCGCCATCACGTTGATGAACGAGATCTTGGTCGCCAGGAACGAGTTAGCCGCGACCTTCACCAGCTCGGCCGTCTCCAGGTCCATGGTCAGCCCGGGGATGCCGGACGTCGAGCGGGATCGCGTAGACCGTGCCGCAGCAGCTCGTCGGCCGCGGCGGACGGTGACGCCGAACACGATCCGGTCCGGGGTGAGGCTGTCCTGCACCGCGTAACCCTCGCGGAGGAACTCGGGGTTGAACGCGAAGTCGACCTGGTCGCCCGGCCGGGCGCCGCGGCCCGGACGCCGGGCGATGAACTGGCGGGACGTGCCGACGGGCACGGTCGACTTGCCGACGATCAGGGTGGCCCGCTTCAGGTGCGGCGCGAGCGCGTCGGCGGCGCTGAAGACGTAGCTCAGGTCGGCGCTCGCCGCCGCCGTCCTTCACCTGCGGCGTGCCGACGCAGATGAAGTGCACGTCGCCGAACTCGCCGATCTCGGCGAAGGAGTCGGTGAACCGGAGCCGGCCGGCGTCGAGGTTCTTCCGCAGCAGCGGCTCGAGCCCGGGCTCGAAGAACGGCGCCTCGCCCCGCGCGGCCTTGGCGATCTTCTCCGCGTCGACGTCGATGGCGAGCACCTGGTGCCCGAGGTCCGCCATGCAGACGGCGTGGGTGAGGCCCAGGTACCCGTGCCGATGACGCTGACGCGCAGGGTTTGTCCGTTGCGACCCATTGTGAGTCCTCAGCTTCTACTTGTGGTGAATGCTGCCCTTTGTGGGGATCACCGAGTTTAGGCAACTAGCCTGAGCCAGGCCTGGCGGCTACAGCTAATGACCGCGTGACATTCATTTCGTGGCTGTCCGCGCCGGTCACCTTACCGAACCTTGCCGCAAGGGATTGTTACCCACCACCATTCGTGCACAAAGGTGTACGCCGTGATGCGGGGCGTAGGGCGCAGGCACGGGTGGCGCGTGGCGACCACGCTGGTCCACGACGGGCTGGTCGTCCGGCCGTTGGTCACGCGGAAGTTGAGCGTCACCGCGACCAGCGAGCAGCACCGCGAACCCGGCCGACGGGGAGCCAGCGGACGGCGCTGGCGGCGGTTGGCCTGCTGGCCGGGAGCCAGCCGTCCGGCGCGCACCTCGGTGGTCGCGGCTGTCCCGTTGCCGTCGGCCGCAACAGCGCGACCAGCGCCGTGTAGAGCAGCAAGGCCGGGGCTATGACGTAGCGGGTCTGGACGACCGGCGATGTTGATGAGCAGTCTCTTCGATGAAGAAGCCCACGCTGAACACGCCGGCGACAATGGCCAGAGTCCAGTTCGGGTCGGTGAACCGGACCGCCGGCGAGCGCGATGACCAGCAGCACGATCAGCCACGCGCAGACGATCAGCGCGTCGTGCGCCGTGGGGTTGAGTGATGTGCAGCGGGGCGTAGCCGCCGCGGTAGTCCACCCCGGGCCCGCCGAGCGAGCGCTCGCCGAACAGCGCCCGCGGCACCACCCGGGCTGATGTAGTTGCTGCAGCACGAAGAACAGGCCGTTGTAGCCGTACTGGTCGTGGTGGCTCTTGCCGAGGATGGTCTCGCTGATCTGCAGGCACACGCCGCTCGCCCACAGGATCGCCAGCGCACCAGGCGTTCTTCGAACGGTCGACGACGAGCCGGGCGATCACCAGCGGGAACGAACACGACGCTGAGCACCGCGGTCCACGACACGGTCGCCATGACCAGCGGGGACAGGATCTTGCCCGGCCCGCGTGCCGGGAAGCCAGAGGCAGGTCCAGAACGCGCCGAACAGCCCGAAGAACTGAACCGTTACCAGGTCGTTGTTCACCTGGGTGTAGGCGAGCGGGATCGCGCACACCGGCGCCGCGATGCAGCAGCCGCAGCCACGGGCTGCGCAGGTACGGCCCGCTGGCGATGTAGGCGACGAGGCCGTACATGACGTACTGGGCCGCCGCGGCGAACAGCGCCATCATGCCGGGGACCCAGCTCAGCGGGAAGTGGATCGCGAACTCGGTGATGAGCCGGGCCGGCTCCTGGTAGTAGGAGCTGATCGGGGAGGAGATCGCGCCGCCAGGCGGACAGGTTCAGCGACTGGCTGAGGAGGAACTTGGCGTCCTCGATCCAGATCGTGTTGAGCGACCCGGCGCCCTTGGTCCGGCTCAGGCTGATCGCCATGGCGACGGCGAACAGGACCACCGCGGCCACGATCTTGCGCCAGCCGACCGGGCCGCTCTCGGTCCGCCGGAAGACGTCGTCCCGCAGCCAGGCGTAGACGACGTGGCCGAACTGCCGGACGCGGGGCGCCCCGGGCGTTCGGGCGGTCTCGTCAGCGGCGGGCTGCATGCCCGTTCCCTGGCTCATGGTCGCTTTGTACACCTCTCGCCGGTCGCGGCAGCCAGGCCGGGAACGCACGGCGCTCAACATCTGGGGTAACAGCCTACTGGGTAGCACATGGGCGGAGCTGAATTAGCGCATATTGTTGTTGACCGCACCCCTCCGGGGACGGCTTCCGGCTGATTCAGCAAAAAGAACGGATTTGGCGTGACTTGGCAGACGGATGAGCTGGCGCCGCTCGCCGCCACTGGCAACTACCGGTCGTGGCTGGCCAGCCTGCCCGCGCGGCTGCGCTCGGGCCTGTTCCGGACGCCGCCCGCGCGGCGGCCGACCTGGCGTCAGGTGCTCGCAGCGGTGCTGCTGATCGCGGCGGGCGCCGCGCTCAGCCTGGCCCGTACCCGGGGGCCGGGGTCCCTGAACACCACCTGGATCGAAGACGCCAACAACTTCCTCCAGGACGCGCTGCACAAGCCGGTCCTGACGACGATCACCACCCAGATGAACGGCTACTACGACGTGGTGCCGCGGGTGATCACCGCCATCGCGGCCGCGTTCCCGCTCCGCTGGGTGCCGGGGATCATGTCGGCCGCGGCTGCCGCCAGCTATGCCGTCTTCGGGCTGATCGCCTACATCGCCAGCGGCCCCTTCCTGCGCAGTCCGTGGCTGCGGCTGCTGGTCGCCGCGCCGGTCTGCTGCGTGCCGCTCGGCTACACGCAGGACAACAACGACCTCGCCACCGTGCAGTTCATCGCCCTGTACGGGCTCTTCTGGCTGCTGCTGTGGCGCCCCGCCACGCGAGCGGGGCAGGTCGCGGCGCCCCTGGTGATGCTCGGCACCACGCTGTCGAGCATCCTCCCGCTCCTGCTGGCCCCGCTGGTGGCCGCCCGGCTGGTGGCCGACCGCTCGAAGTCCTCGATCGCGGTGGCCGTGTGCTGGCTGGCGGGCCTGGTGGCGCAGTGGTCAGTGCAGTTGCGCGGGCTCAGCAACCGGAAGGGCTCGCTCTTCACCAGCCCGCTGTGGATCCTGGGCAATTACGTCAGCAGGGTCATCCCGCGGGCACTGTTCGGTGAGCTCGCGCTCGGCGGCTCGGGGACAAACGGCGAGGGCCACCCGCTACCGTTGAGAATCCCCAATATGGCGCTGCATGACGCCCTGATCTGCGGTGCGTGCGCTATCCTCGTGCTGGCCGTCGTCGTCGCGCTCGCCCGGCTGACAGCGCCCGCCTGGCCGCTGGCGCTGACCGCGCTGCTGTTCAGCGTCGTGCTGTTCGTGGGCGAGATCGTCGACAACCTGGCCATCGTGCAGCCGCGGTACGTCATCGCGCCCGCATTGCTCCTGTACACGGCCATCGTGGCCATGCTGCGCCCGTGGGGCCTGGCGGACGACGCGTCCGCTTCGTCCGCCCCGTCGGGGCCGCGAGCTGTTTCATCGTGGGTCCCGGTCACGGTGTTCGCCCTGCTGCTTGCCATCGTCGTCGGATTCAACTTCCGCGTCACCAACAACCGTTCGGAGAGCCCGCCTTGGACCGCCGTCGTGGCCGCCGCCACCCGCAAGTGCGAGAAGCCCGGCATGCATGATTACGACTACCGCCACGCCTGGTGGCGGGTCCAGATCCCGTGCAGTAGGGTCTGAGCGTCGTGAACCCGATTACCGCACGCCCCGCGTCAGGTGTGGCGGCGCCCGCGCGGGCGTCCTCCCGCCGGCCCCGGATTGCCCTGTTGACCTGGGGTGCGCCGGTAGTGGTGACCGCCGCGCTCGGCTTGTTCGAGGTCGGCGTGCCCCAGCTGTGGCGCGATGAGCTGGCGAGCTGGTCGGCCGCGAGCCGGACATTGCCGCAGCTGTGGGCGATGCTGCACAACATCGACGCGGTGCTCGGCCTGTACTACTTCGGCCTGCACCTGTGGATGGCGGTCTTCGGCCAGTCGGCCACGGCTATGCGGCTCCCGTCGGTCATCGCGATGGCGGCCGCGGCCGGGGCGGTCGCGCTCATCGGGCGGCGGCTCGGCGGCGGCGCCGCGGGGCTCGCCAGCGGGCTGGTATTCGCGCTGATCCCCAGCGTCTCCCGGTATGCGCAGGAGGCCCGGCCGTACGCGTTCGCGA
Source organism: uncultured Actinomycetota bacterium (assembly GCA_963795335.1). GTDB lineage: Bacteria > Actinomycetota > Actinomycetes > Streptosporangiales > Streptosporangiaceae > Trebonia. Next base: position 99,237 of record CAWCHI010000011.1, on the reverse strand, counting down.
CGCTCTTCGCGGCGCTTGCCACCCTGCAGTTCCTGCGGGCGATGGAGCGGCCGCGCTGGTCTCAGTGGGCGATTTACTCGGTGCTGCTCGCCGCGGCCGGGGCGGCCAACCTCATCGCGCTTGCCGCCGCGGCAGGACCCCTGGTCATCCTCGCGTGGGACTTCTGCCAGCGCACGATCCGCGTCGGCGGCGACGGGAGCGCCGACACCGGCCGTTCGCTGCCGGGTGGCCGTCTCAGCCCCGAGGGCTCACCACTGCTGCTGGTACGGCGGTTCGCGTGGCCGTGGTGGTCGCCGCCGTCCTGGTCTCGCCGCTGCTGATCGAGGGGCACACCCAGCAGGGCTGGCAGATCGGCGCGCAGCCGACGCCGCATGTCGCGCAGCTCGTCGGCATCAGCGGCGGGCTGTGGCAGCAGCTGTTCTCATCGGTCCCGGCCGCCGTCGTGATCATGCTGCTGGCCCTGGCGGCCCTGGTCGCGGCGCCCGGCGCGCGGGCCCGGGTGGCGGTCGGCTACGCCCTCGCGTTCGCGATCGCGCCGGTCGTCGCGGTGTGGCTGATCTCGCGCGGCCCGACCTCCTACTGGACGTTCCGGTACATGCTGTTCAGCATCAGCGGGTGGGCGATCGGGGCGGGGCTGGGCATCGCCTACCTGTCGCAGTGGCTCGCCCGCACCCGGCTGTCGCGCCTGACCGGCTCGGTGTCACCGCGGTTGGTGGTGGCCGGAGTGCTCGTCGCGCTGGTCGGCCTGGTCGGACTGCACGACCAGCTGGCGCTGCGGCAGTACGAGGCGCACAACCTGTGGGCCTACCCGGAGATGCCGTCCAATGGGCAGCCGGTCGACTACCAGGGGGCGGCGGCCGTGGTCGCGGCCAACGCGCGCCCCGGCGACGGGATCGTCTACGAGGTAGGTGACTCCAATCACTACCAGGTGGACACCAGCATCGCCTATTACCTCCGGGGCAAGTTCACCCCCGCCCCGGTCTTCCAGGCGCAGAACCAGGTCCAGGCCAGCAGCCTGCAACCGGTCGAGTGCGTCGACCCGTCGGTCTGCATCACCGGGACGCCGCGGATCTGGGTGGTCTACGTCGACCACCTGGCCCCGGACCCGTTCTCCGCCCCTGACGTACGCGCAGTCGTCCTTCTTGTCGACCCTGGGCTATCAGGTGCAGCAGCAGTACCAGTTGAATGGCATGTCGGTCGCCCTTCTCACCATCGGGGCGGAATCGCAGCTAACGCCGCGCGGAGCCCGTCCACGTAGGCGGTGCAGTCGGCGTAGCGCGGCAGCTGCCCCGACCGGAGCGCCTCCTCCAGGGCCGGGGCGGCGGCGTCCTTCTCCGACAGCACCGGCTCCAGTCCGCCACCCGACGGCCAGGCGATGCCGACGGCCGGGTCGAGCGGGTGCACGCCGTGCTCGCGCCCGGGCGCGTACGGCGTCGAGCACAGGTACAGCGCGGTCGCGCCGTCGCTCAGGGCCATGAAGGCGTGGCCGAGGCCCTCGCCGATGAAGACCGCACGGCGCGATTCGGCCTCCAGCGTGACCGCCTCCCACTTGCCGAAGGTGGGGGAGCCTGCCCGCACGTCGACCACCACGTCCAGGATTGCGCCGGCCACGCAGGTGACGTACTTGGCCTGCCCGGGCGGCACGTCGGCATAGTGGATGCCGCGGACCACGCCCGCGCCGTGACACCGAGCAGTTGACCTGCGCGACGTCCAGCCGGTAACCGAGGTCGGCCGCGAATTCGGCGCCGCGGAACGTCTCGGCGAAGCTGCCCCTGTCGTCATGGTGCACCTGCGGGGTGTAGACCCAGGCGCCGTCGATGCCAAGCGGATTCACGCCCGAAAGGGTAGCAGCATGAAATGCCGCCGGCCCGGCCCCGCGGGGGCCGGGCCGACGGTTGGCAAGTGTCTTCTACCCGACGACGATGACCTTCTCGGCCTGCTGTCCCCGGTCGCTCTGCGTGATCTCGAACTCGACCCGCTGACCCTCATCGAGGGAGCGGTAGCCGTCCGACTGGATCGCTGAGAAGTGGACGAAGACGTCCTTGCCACCGTCGACGGCGATAAAGCCGTAGCCCTTGTCCGGGTTGAACCACTTGACGGTGCCCTGAGCCATTCCAAACAACTCCCTAACTGCTGCTCGGGCTTCGAGCCCCGCCCTTGCAACCGCGGAACCCGTCGGTCGCGACCCGGCTTGACGTGCCACCGCACGCTCACGCGCGCGCTGTGCCTTGCCGACAGCGACCAGAAACGACCTTACCGCGTGCCGCAAGTGAATGGCGCCAGAAGGGCCAATGCCTCTACCCGGTCAGTAGTGGGCCTGAAAGGCCTCCAGAGTGGGCTTGATCGCCTCGGGCACCGTGACCGAGTCAGCCAGCGCGGACAGCGTCTTGAGCCCGTCGCCGGAATTGATGATGACCGTCTCGGCCTCCGGGTCGAGCTGGCCGGAGGCGAGCAGCTTGCGCAGCACGCCGACCGTGACCCCGCCGGCCGTCTCACCGAACACGCCCTGGGTGCGGGCGAGCAGCCGCATCGAGTCGACCACCTCGTCGTCGGACACGTCGGCGACCGCCCCGCCGGTGCGGCGCACCACGTCGAGCACGTACGGGCCGTCGGCCGGGTTGCCGATCGCGAGCGACTTCGCGATCGTGTCCGGCTTGACCGGGCGCACCACGTCCCAGCCCTTGGCGAACGCTTCCGACACGGGCGAGCAGCCGGTCGCCTGCGCGCCGAAGACCTTCCACGGCTTGTCCTCGACCAGGCCGAGCTCGGTCAGCTCGGAGAACCCCTTGTCGATCTTGACGAGCTGGGCCCCGGAGGCGACCGGCACCACGATCTGGTCGGGCAGCCGCCAGCCGAGCTGCTCGGCGATCTCGAAGCCGAGGGTCTTGGAGCCCTCCGCGTAGTACGGGCGCACGTTCACGTTGACGAACGCCCAGTCCTCGTGCTCGCCCGCCAGCTCGGACGCGAGCCGGTTCACGTCGTCGTAGTTGCCGTCGACGGTGACGAAGGTGCCGCCGTAGACGGCGGTGGTGAGGATCTTCTGCTCTTCCAGGTTGGCCGGGACCATCACCACCGACCTGATGCCGGCCCGGGCGGCGGCGGCCGCGACCGCGTTGGCCAGGTTGCCGGTAGACGGGCAGGCGAGCACCTTGAAGCCCATCTCGGTGGCGGCCGCGAGCGCCACCGCGACCACCCGGTCCTTGAACGAGTGGGTCGGGTTGCCGCTGTCGTCCTTGATCCACAGGCGCCGCATGCCGAGCTCGGCCGCGAGGCCGTCGGCCCGGATCAGCCGGGTGAAGCCGGGCTCGGTGGTCGGGCGGCTGGCGATGTCGGCCGGCACCGGCAGCAGCGGGGCGTAGCGCCAGATGTTCTGCGGGCCGCTCTCGATGTCGGCCCGGGTCAGCCGGGGGAGGTCGTAGGCGACCTCGAGCGGGCCGAAGCACTCGGGACAGGCGTAGGACGGGCCGAGCGGGACCGAGGTGCCGCACTCACGGCAGGTGAGCCCGGTCGCGTTGCCGAGCTTGAGCGAGTCGGCTCGGGGGGTGTCAGTCGGCGCGGTCATGGGGGCGAGGCCTCTCTCTCCCATCTTTCCCAGCGGTCACCCTGACCGCGGGCCGGACTTGGCACCAGTCGCGCGCGAGCCTCGCCTTACTGAGGTGCGTTACCGCGATGGTTGCCGGGGCTTCACAGGGCCGTTCCCTCCACCCCTCTGGATGAGGTCTTCAGTTGTAGCGACTAGCCAGTAACTAGCGCAGCATCACTCTAACCGATGAAGCGGCTCCCCCGGCAACCGGCTGTTGAGCGATACATCTAGGCTTGTTTCATATGACTAGTGACCCGAGTCGGCAGCTCATTGTCGCCTCGAACCGGGGACCCGTTTCCTACAGTTACGCCGCTGACGGGTCGCTGGTGGCCCGGCGCGGCGGCGGCGGGATGGTGTCGGGGCTGACGTCGGGACTCGCCGCGGTGGCGGCCGGCCGCCGGGTCTTGTGGGTGTGCGCGGCGTTGAGCGCGGCCGACCGCAGTGCCGCCCGCAGTGCCAGCCAAAAAGAGGGGGCCAGCCAGGAAGCGGGGGCCAGCCAGGCAGCCTCCGATGAGGTCCCGGTCCGGATGCTCGACATCCCGGCGCAGGAGTTCACGGCGGCCTACAACGGCATCGCCAACTCGGTCCTGTGGTTCGTGCATCACCTGCTGTTCGACCCGCCCAACCAGCCGCGGTTCGACGCCTCCTTCCGGGCCGACTGGGCCGCGTACGTGCGCTATAACGAGGCGTTCGCCACGGCGCTGGCCCAGGAGTCCGGGCCCGCGGCGCGCGTGCTGATCCAGGATTACCACCTGTCCCTGGCCCCGCGGATGCTGCGCGAACGCCGTCCGGGGGCGCGGATCGCGCACTTCGAGCACACCCCGTGGGCGCCGCCGGACTACTACGGGCTGCTGCCCGATGACGTCGCCGCGGCGTTGCTTGAGGGGATCCTGGGGGCCGACCACGCCGGCTTCCTGGCCGCGCGCTGGGCCGGGTCGTTCCTCGACTGCTGCGCGTCGGTGCTCGGGGCACGGGTGACCCGCGGCGCCGGCGGCGGCGGCCAGGTCGAGTACCGCGGGCGGGTGACCGAGGTGGCAGTTCACCCGCTCGGGGTGGACGCCGCGGAGCTGCGGGCCCGGGCTGCGGCGGACGACGTCCGGGAGCGCGCGCGCACACTGGACGAGCTGGCCCGGGGCCGGCAGCTGATCGTCCGGGTCGACCGCACCGAGCTGTCCAAGAACGTGGTGCGCGGCTTCGCCGCCTACCGCGAGCTGCTGACGACCCGGCCGGAGTGGCGTGGCCGTGTGACGCATCTCGCTTTCTCCTACCCGTCCCGGTCTGATCTCGCTGAATACCAGGCCTACACCGCCCGCGTGCACGAGCTCGCGGCGGAGATCAACGCGGAGTTCGGTACGCCGGACTGGGAACCCCTTATCCTCGACGTAAGGGATGACTACCCGCGTTCGCTGGCCGCTTGCGGGCTGGCTGACGTGCTACTGGTCAACCCGATCAGGGATGGCATGAACCTGGTGGCCGAGGAAGGACCGATCCTCAGCGAGCGCGGTTGCGCGCTCGTGCTCTCCCGGGAAGCGGGCGCCGCCGCCCTGATCGGTGAGGCCGCACTGCTCGTCAACCCGTATGATGTCAGCGCTACCGCCGACGCCTTGCATGCTGGCCTGATCATGCCGGCCGCCGAGCGGCAACAGCGCAGTGCAACGATCGCACGCGCCGCTGCCGAGCGTGCGCCCGGGCGCTGGCTGGCAGAGCAGGTCGAGGCGCTTGGCCCACTCTCAACCGCGACAATGTTACGCTCCGTGTCTGCCTATCCAGATAGGGGTAGAACACCCTCGTGGTGGTAAAGGGTGAAGCAGAACCGGACCTGCCGGAACAAGCACCTAAAGGTTCACTACTTCCTATAATTCGTATCGCCTACTGAGTACTCCGCGTACAGGGCACCAGACTGGGATCAGCCCAGAGCAGATGGGTTCCTTCATTGACCGTAGACAGCAAGCCTGACGCCGTCCGGCAGCGCGTCGACCCTGCGGAGCGCGATGCTGAGGATTCGGCCGGGTTGCTCCTCGGACGCCTGACCGCCTTGCCCGCGCTTGTCGTCCTGCCGTTCCTGCTGACCAGCTTCCCGCTGCTGCTGATCGGGTGGTTCAAGCCCGTCCCCGTCATCGTGGCCTGGCTGGCGCTCACCGCCGCGGTCGTGCCTTATGTATGGCGCCGCATCCCCTCGGTCACCGGGTCGGCCGACTGGGGCACCGACAGACTTCGGGCGGGCGACCGCCGACGCCGCGCTGGGTGCTGTGGTCGCTGATTGCCATCTCGGTCGCGTTCGGTGTCTTCCAGGCGGCCTACCACTCCCAGTTCGTCATCGTCCAGCTCGACGCCGCCTCCTACATGCAGTTCGCGAGCTGGATCTCGCAGCACGGGTCGCTGCCGATCACCCAGCAGGACGCCGCGGCGTTCGGCCACGCGCCGGCGATCACCTTCGCCAGCGCCGCGTATCTACCAGGTCGGCGGCGGCATCGTGCCGCAGTTCATGGCCGGCCTGCCGATGCTGCTCGTCGCTCGGCTTCTGGGCGGGCGGCGCCCGGGTCGCGCTGCTGTGGGCCCCGGTGCTCGGCGCGCTCGGCCTGTTCACGTTCGGCGGCCTGGTGGCGCGGCTGGTCGGCCCGCGCTGGGCCCCGCTGGCCGCGGTGGCCATGGCGCATCGGCATCCCCGATGGCCTACGTCAGCCGCAACACCTACAGCGAGTCGCTGGCGCATGATCCTGCTCCTGGGCGCGCTGTCGCTGTGGATCGACTCGCAGCGCACCGACCGCGGGCGAGGCCGACGCCGGGCGCTGGCGGGCCAACTGGCGCACTCACGCGCGGTCCGCCTCGCACGTGCTGGCCGGCGTCACCGGGCTGCTGTTCGGCATCACGCTTGCTGGTGCGCATCGACGGGCCGGCCGACATCCTGTTCGTGGTCCCGTACTGCGGCCTGCTGGTGCTGCGGCGCCAGCGCCAGGTCATCGCGCTGGTCGTCGGCATCGCCGTGGGCCTGGTGTACGGCACGGTCGACGCGCTGTTCCTGACCCTGCCGTACCTGAAGGCCAACCGGCCAGTCGGTCGAGTACATGGTCGCCGCCTTCGTCCTGTTCACGGTGGCCACCCTGGCTGGCGGTCTGGTGGCTGCGCCAGCCGCGGCTCCGCAGCTGCGCACGCCGTCCCGGGCCCGGGCTGGTCAAGGCCGTGACCGTCCTCCCGTTCGTCGTGATCGCCGGCTTCCTCATCCGGCCCTACGTGGAGCGGAACTGGCACGCGCTGCAGTACGCGCCGCTCAGCCTGCACTGGATCTACTGGTACACCGGCTTCGCCACCATCGCGTTCGCGGTGATCGCCGGCGCCGATGCTCGGCAGGCGGTGCGTCAAGGGCGAGGCGCCCGTCTGGGTGCTCCCGCTGGTCACGTTCGCCTGGGCGATCGTCTGGTTCCTGCTCCGGCCCGCCATCACCCCGCACCAGCCCTACGCCAGCCGCCGGCTGGTGCCCGCCGTGCTGCCCGGCCTGGTCCTGCTCGCGATCTGGCTGTCCGCCTGGCTCGTCCGCGCGGTCGCGGGTGCGTTCACCTGGTGAACGTGCCCCGCTCCTGGACGGTCCCCGGCGCCCCGGTCGTTCGCGGTCGTCTGCTGCGCGGGCGCGATCTTCCTGCCGCCGTTCATCGGCAACTTCGGGCTCGGGCTCAAGTCCGGCGGCCCGGTCGGCGTCATGCCCTACTCGGACGGCCTCGGTCTGCAGCGCGCCTACGCCGGCGAGCTCGCCACGGTCGAGCAAGATCTGCCAGGCCATCCCGGCCAACTCGTCGGTGCTCATCGCCGACTACACCTGAACCAGCAGTTCGCCCAGGCCATCAGGGGCAGCTGCGGCGTGCCGGTGGCCGGCGTCGGCAGCACGGTCTCCCCCGGCGTGCAGGTCATCCCGGAGAACGCCGGCACCGACACGGCGCCGGCATCACCGCTGCTCAGGCGCGGGCGATGTCGGCGCCATCGAGCGGGCCGGGCGTCACCCGGTCGTTCTCGCGCCCCAACGCCTCGGCGCTGGTCAAGCTGGGCAACGGCGCCGTGAATTTGGTCTTGAGCCAGGAGACGAGCATCGACGAGCACGTAATCTTTGGTACGCCGCGGAACACTCTTCCCGCAGCTGTTCACGGTCTATAGTTGGGAGCCGGCCAAGTGATCGCCGAATTGAAAGCCATCGTGCAGGTGGAGCAGTACCGCGCCGTACGTCACGATCGTCCTGCCTTGCTTCAACGAGGAAGGGCACGTGATCGCCGAGATCGAGCGCATCACGGCGGCGATGGAGGCCAGCGGCTACTCCTACGAGCTGATGTGCGTCGACGACGCGTCGACCGACAGCACGCTGGCCAAGCTGTACGAGGCGGCGCCCCGCTTCCCGAAGATGGAAGTCGTGCACTTCCACCGCAACAGCGGCTCGGGCACCGTGCGGCGGATCGGCACCCAGCGGGCCCGCGGCGAGATCGTCGTGTGGACCGACGCCGACATGTCCTACCCGAACGAGCGGATTCCCGAGCTGGTCCAGATCCTCGAGAAGGACGCGACGATCGACCAGGTTGTCGGCGCCCGGACCAGCGAGCAGGGCACGTACAAGCTGCTCCGGGTGCCCGCCAAGTGGTTCATCAGGAAGTTCGCCGAGCGGCTGACCGGGGCCAAGATCCCCGACCTGAACTCGGGCCTGCGCGCCTTCCGGCGCGAGGTGTCGCTGCCCTACCTGCGGCTGCTGCCCCCCGGCTTCTCCTGCGTCACCACGATCACCGTGTCGTTCCTGGCCAACAACCACGACATGTACTTCCTGCCGATCGACTACTACAAGCGCGCGGGCAAGTCGAAGTTCAAGTTCGGCAAGGACGCCTACCGGTACATCCTCCAGGTGCTCCGCATGACGATGTACTTCAACCCGCTCAAGGTGCTCATGCCGCTCGCGCTGACCCTGCTCGGCCTGGGCATCATCAAGGCGATCTACGACGTGGTCGTCACACCCGCTCAAGATCGCCACCGACACCGTGCTGATCTTCGTCACCGGCCTGCTGATCGCGTCGCTGGCGCTGCTGGCTGACCTGATAGTCCGGTCCCGGGACAGCTAGGCGCGGCGGTGCGGCGGAACCGGGGCGGCTGGGTTTCCGGAGGCTGCCGGGCGAGCAGCCGGTCCGCCAGCGGCTCGACAACCTGCTCGGGCGTGAACGCTCGTCCGGGCGAGCTGGCGGGCCGCGTGGCGCAGCTTCAGCAGCCCGTCGCGGTCGCCCGACAGCCGCAGCAGCGCGTCGGCCAGCGCCGCCGGCGTCGCCCGGGCGGCACCAGGACGGCGCCCGATTCCTGTGGTACCGGGCCGAAGCACCCGGCGCTGCGGCGCGGTGTCGGACGTGATGACCGCGCAGCCCGCCGGCGGCGCCCTGGAAGACCTTGTTCGGCACCACCCGCAGCGCCTTGTCGCCGGTGCCGAAGATGCCGAGGCAGACGTCGTGCGCGGCCACCAGCGCGGGCAGCTCGGCCGCGGGGACCCAGTCGAGCCAGCGCACCGACGGGTTGGCCGCGGCCGCCTGCTTGGTCGCCGCCTCGTCCTGGCCGCGGCCGATCATGGTCACCTCGACCGGCGCGCCGGCGATGCGGCCGAGCGCCGCGCCGATCACCGGGGTGCCCTGCAGCGGCGTGTAGAGCCCGTAGAAGACGACCTTCAGCGGCGCGCCGGGACCGGCCGCGGCTTCACCGCCAGCACCTGCTTCAACGGCGGCACCTGCTTCACCGCCAGCACCTGCTTCAACGGCGGCACGGTGCCACGGCGCGGGCGCGCCGACCGGAACCACGACGCCTTGCCCCGGTACTGCGGCGGGACGATCTCCAGGTGCTCGTCGGTGTCCACCACCACGATGTCGGCGGCGCGCAGCGCGGCCGCGTCGATCAGCCGTCAGCAGGCGCTGCTTGAGGCCGCCGCCGGCGATGCGGCCGGTCCTGGGCCGTGCCCGCCGCGCTGATCAGGTGGTCGAGCACGATCGGGACCCGTGCCCCGGCGGTACAGCAGCCGGGCCAGGTGGACGTCGAAGTGGCCCAGGTAACCGACGACGACCACGTCCGGCGGCCCCAGGCTTGCGGGCCCGGGCGGCGAGGCCGGCCCAGCGGCCCGCCAGGCGGGTGACCAGGGCCGCCGCCTTCCAGGGCTTGGCCAGCATGTCAACCCGGTCCGCGGTGGTCAGTCCGAGCGGTATGTTGCACTCGGTCACGTCGAATCCGCGGGCGGCCAGGCCCTCGGCGATCGTCGCGATGCGCGGGTGCATCGCGGTGTCGTACGTTCCGAAGATTATCGTGCGCATGATGTCCGTAGCCTACCGAGAAGGACTGAATCGTTGAAGCCGCAAGTCCTCGCTGAAGCGCCTGATCGGCAGCCGCTGGGTCAAGTGGGCGGTCGTCGTCATCGCGGTGGGCATCGGCGCCTACGAGATCGAGCAAGGAGTGGGGCGAGGTCCACGCCTGCCCTGGCCCGATCGGCTTCCTCGACCGCGTTCGAGGCGCTGCTCGTGCTGCTGGTCATGCAGTACGCCACGCTGCGCCAGTGGCAGGCCCTGCTCGCCGGGCTCGGCTCGCCGCTCCGGACGACGACGGCCGGGCGGATCTTCTTCATCGGCCAGCTCGGCAAGTACATCCCCGGCTCGGTCTGGCCGGTGCTGACCCAGATGGAGCTGGGCGCCCGGGCTAAGGTCCCGCGGTCCCGGTCGGCCAGCGCCTCGATCTTGACCATGATCTTGTCCGCTGGCCAGCGGACTGCTCGTGGCCGCGGCGACGCTGCCCTTCGCGCACGCCGTCGGCGGACTACGACTGGGTCTTCATCTTCGTCCCGGTGATCTTGGTCTGCCTGCACCCGCAGGGTGCTCAACCCGCTGCTCAACAAGCTGTTCAAGCTGATCAAGCGGCCCGGGCTCGACCATCCGGTCACCGCTCAGGATGCTCAGCAAGGCGCTCGCCTGGTCGCTCCTGGCCTGGCTGGCCAACGGCGTGCAGATCTGGATCCTGGCCGATAAGCTCGGCGCCCCAGCCGGCCGCACCATTCCTGATCGCCCTCGGCGGTTACGCGTTCGCCTGGTGCGTCGGCTTCGTGGTCATCATCGACCCGGCGGGCGCCGGCATCCGCGACGCGCTGCTCGTCGACCGCCCTCGCGCCGGTGCTTCCGCCCGGCGGCGCCCCTGGCCGTCGCGCTGGTCTCCCGGGCCGTCAACACGATCAGCGACCTGCTCGTGGCGGGTCTGGCCGCGGCCAGCAGTCGCCGCCTCCAGGAGGCCGACGCGGGAAAAGGCCAGAGCCGGGAGGAAGTCGCCCCGGTGACGGCAGCGGAGGGTAACCAGGCCAGCTAGTCCGACGGGGCCGGGCGGCCCGGTTAACCGCCCGCCTGGGCCGGATGGCCGGGAAGGCGCGGTGCAGCGCGTCCTTCCAGTCGCCGATCGGCTCGATGCCCGCGGCCCGCCAGGCGTGCGTGGCCGAGGACGCTGTAGGCGGGCCGCTACGGCCGGCGTCGGGTAGTCGGCGGTGGTGATCGGTTTCGGGGTCAGCACGCCCCCGTTCGGCGCGAGTCTCGTCGCGGTCGCTGGGCCTGGGCCAGGCGCGAATATCTCCTCCGCGAAGCCGAACCAGGTCGTCTGGCCGGAGCTGGTCGCGTGGTAGATGCCCGGCGCGGCCGCCTGGTCGATCAGCGCGCAGCACTGGGCGGCGACGTCCGCGGTCCAGGTCGGCTGGCCGTGCTGGTCGGCGACCACGCCGGGGGAAACGCCGCTCCCGGCCAGCCGCAGCATCGTCTTGACGAAGTTCTTCCCGTGCGCCCCGTAGAGCCAGGCGGTGCGGACGACGTAGCTGCCATCGGGCAGGGCGGCCCGGACGGCTCGCTCGCCCGCCAGCTTGCTGCGGCCGTAGGCGCCCGCCGGGCCAGTCGGCGCGTCCTCCGCGTACGGGGCGGTGGCGTGGCCGTCGAAGACGTAGTCGGTCGACGGGTGGATCAGCCGGGCGCCCGCGGCCGCGCAGGCCGCGGCCAGGTTCGCGGCGCCCTGGCCGTTGACCGCCAGCGCCTCCTCCTCGTGGGCCTCGGCCGCGTCGACCGCGGTCCAGGCGGCGCAGTTGACCACCACGTCGGGCCTGGCCGCGGCGACCGCCGCCGCCGCGGCGGTCGCGTCGGTGATGTCCAGGTCGGCCCGGGCCAGGGCGGTGAACTCCTCGCCCCGGGCGCTCAGCAGGGCCGTCAGGTCACGGCCGAGCATCCCGGCCGCGCCGGTGACGAGCCAGCGGGTCATGAGCCGGCGCACGGCGGCGGCCGGCGCGCGGTGCAGCGGCTCCCACCAGGCGCGGTTGGCCGCGTACCACTCGACGGTGGCCTTGAGACCGTCGGAGAACGGTGTCTGCGGCGCGGTACCCCATCGCGCGCAGCAGCGTGTCGTCCAGGCAGTAGCGCCGGTCGTGGCCCTTGCGGTCGGTCACCGGCACCACTTCGTCCCACGAGGCGCCGAGCTTGTCCAGGATGGCGGCGGTGAGCTCGCGGTTGGACAGCTCGACGTCGCCGTTGATGTTGTAGACCTGGCCCGCCTCGCCCCGCTCCAGGACGAGCTGGATGCCCCGGCAGTGGTCGTCCACGTGGATCCAGCCGCGGACGTTGAGGCCGTCGCCGTAGAGCGGCACCGGCTTGCCGTCGAGCAGGTTGGTGGCGAACAGCGGGATGACCTTCTCCGGGTACTGGTAGGGCCCGTAGTTGTTGCAGCACCGGGTGACGGACACGTTGACCCCGTGGGTGCGCGCGTAGGCGAGCGCGATGAGGTCGCCGCCCGCCTTGGCGGCCGAGTAGGGGGAGTTCGGGTCCAGCGGCGAGTGCTCGGTCCAGGCGCCTTCGGCGATCGAGCCGTAGACCTCGTCGGTCGAGACGTGCACGATGCGGTCGGATCCCGGCCGCCCGGCAGGCGTCGAGCAGGATCTGCACGCCCGCCACGTTGGAGGTGACGAACTCGGCCGCGCCGGCGATGGAGCGGTCCACGTGCGACTCGGCGGCGAAGTTGATCACCGCGTCGTGCCCGGGCAGCACCTCGGCCAGCGCTTGCGGGTCGCAGATGTCGCCCTGGACGAAGGTGTACCCGGGGCGGTCGCTGACCGGGTCCAGGTTGGCCCGGTTGCCCGCGTAGGTGAGCTTGTCGTACACGGTGACCTGGGCGTCCTCGTAGCCCGGGTAGCCGCCGGAGAGCAGCGTGCGGACGTAGTGCGAGCCGATGAAGCCCGCGCCGCCGGTAACCAGGATCCTCATGAGCTGATCTGCACCTTACTGTGGTCGCCGAGGACGAGCCGGTGCGCCCGCGGTACCCGGGCGCCGGGGTGACCTCCGCGTAGTGGCCGATCAGCGACGACTCGATGCGGCGCACGCCGCGATCGAGGCGCTGCTGACAGCACGATGGAGTACTCGATCTCGCTGCCGTGACCGAGCAGTCCTGGTCGATGGCGGTGAACGGGCCAACGTAGGAGCCGGTGATCGTGCTGCCGGCGCCGATGATCGACCGGGCCGACGATCCGCGAGCCGCGGACGGTCGCGCCGGCCTCGACCACGACCCGGCCGATGATCTCGCAGTCGTCGTCGACGGTGCCGTCGAGCCGCGGCTCGAGGCCCTCCAGCACCAGGCGGTTCACCTCGAGCATGTCGGCGACGTTGCCGGTGTCCTTCCAGTACCCGGTGATCGTCGTCGAGTTGACCGTGCGGCCGCTGTCGAGCAGCCACTGGATCGCCTCGGTGATCTCCAGTTCGCCCCGCCAGGACGGCTTGAGGCTGGCCACCGCCTCGTGCATGGCCGGGGAGAACAGGTAGACGCCGACCAGCGCGAGGTCGCTCTTGGGCTGCTTCGGCTTCTCCTCCAGGCTCTTGACCCGGCCGGTGGCCGGGTCGAGCTCGGCCACGCCGAACGCCCGCGGGTCGCTCACCCGGGCCAGCATGATCTGCGCCTCCGGGCGCGCGCGCGGAGAACTCGCGGACCAGGCCGGTGATCCCGCCGACGATGAAGTTGTCGCCCAGGTACATGACGAAGTCGTCGTCGCCGAGGAAGTCACGGGCGATCAGCACGGCGTGGGCGAGGCCGCGGGGGGCGTGCTGCCGGATGTAGGTGACGTTGATGCCCGAACGCCGAGCCGTCGCCCACGGCCGCCTCGATCAGCGGCGCGGTGTCGCCGACGACGATCCCGACGTCGGTGATGCCGGCGTCGGCGATGTGCTCGAGGCCGTAGAAGAGCACCGGTTTGTTCGCCACCGGGACCAGCTGCTTGGCCGAGGTGTGGGTGATGGGGCGCAGTCGCGTGCCGGAGCCGCCGGACAGGACGAGAGCTTTCATGGCGGAAAGTAACAAACCCTCTCGAAGGGGACAGGTAGTTCCCTGAGCTGCTGTGTGCCCGTTTACTCTACGCGTCCGCCGGGGCCTGGCCGCCCGGTATTGACGAAGGCCCTGCAGGCGGCTTCGCCGTTTGCACTCTCCCTATGAGAGTGCTAAAAATGGGCTTGGCACTCTGTGTGTGAGAGTGACAACAACAACGGCGGGATCGGGCGATGAGGTACCGCTCGGCGGCAGGAAAGGACTGCCGCATGGCGTTGCCGTCCGTCGCGGGCGTCGGCCGGTCCTAACGTATGTCACGGAGGACTGGAACCAATGGCAGCGAAGATGATCGCGTTTGACGAGGACGCCCGGCGCGGCCTCGAGCGCGGCATGAACCAGCTTGCCGACGCCGTGAAGGTAACCCTCGGCCCCAAGGGCCGGAACGTGGTTCTCGAGAAGAAGTGGGGCGCCCCCACGATCACCAACGATGGTGTATCCATCGCCAAGGAGATCGAGCTCGAGGACCCGTGGGAGAAGATCGGTGCCGAGCTGGTCAAGGAAGTAGCGAAGAAGACCGACGACGTCGCCGGCGACGGCACGACGACGGCTACCGTGCTCGCCCAGGCGCTGGTGCGCGAGGGCCTGCGCAACGTCGCCGCTGGCGCCAACCCGATGTCGCTCAAGCGCGGCATCGAGGCGGCCGTCGAGGCCATAAGCGAGCAGCTGTCGCAGCTCGCCAAGGACGTGGAGACCAAGGAGCAGATCGCCTCTACCGCGTCCATCTCGGCCGGCGACCCGGCCATCGGCGAGATGATCGCCGAGGCGATGGACAAGGTCGGCAAGGAAGGCGTCATCACCGTCGAGGAGAGCAACACCTTCGGCCTCGAGCTCGAGCTCACCGAGGGCATGCGCTTCGACAAGGGCTACATCGCGCCCTACTTCGTCACCGACCCGGAGCGCCTCGAGGCCGTCCTCGAGGACCCGTACATCCTCGTGGTCAACTCCAAGGTGTCGGCCAACAAGGACCTGCTCCCGCTGCTCGACAAGGTCGTGCAGTCGGGCAAGCCCCTGCTGATCATCGCCGAGGACGTCGACGGCGAGGCCCTGGCGACCCTGGTCGTCAACAAGATGCGCGGGCTGTTCCGGTCCGTCGCGGTCAAGGCCCCTGGCTTCGGCGACCGCCGCAAGGCCATGCTCGGTGACATCGCCATCCTCACCGGCGGCCAGGTCATCAGCGAAGAGGTCGGCCTCAAGCTGGACAGCGTCGACATCAACGTTCTCGGCCGCGCCCGCAAGGTCGTGGTGGACAAGGACGAGACCACCATCGTCGACGGCGCTGGCGACGCGGACCAGATCGCGGGGCGGGTCAACCAGATCCGCACCGAGATCGACAACACCGACTCCGACTACGACCGCGAGAAGCTGCAGGAGCGGCTGGCCAAGCTGGCCGGCGGCGTGGCCGTCATCAAGGCTGGTGCGGCGACCGAGGTCGAGCTCAAGGAGCGCAAGCACCGCATCGAGGACGCCGTGCGCAACGCCAAGGCCGCGGTCGAAGAGGGTGTCGTGCCCGGTGGCGGCGTCGCGCTGCTGCAGGCCGCCATCCCGGCCTTCGACAAGCTGGAACTGACGGGCGACGAGGCGACCGGCGCGAACATCGTGCGCGTGGCCGTCGAGGCGCCGCTGAAGCAGATCGCGGTCAACGCCGGCCTTGAGGGCGGCGTCGTGGTCGAGAAGGTCAAGACCCTGCCTGCGGGCCAGGGCCTGGACGCGGCGACCGGCGAGTACGTGGACATGTTCAAGGCCGGGATCATCGACCCGGCTAAGGTCACCCGCTCGGCGCTGCAGAACGCTGCCTCCATCGCGGCGCTCTTCCTCACCACCGAGGCGGTCATCGCCGAGAAGCCGGAGAAGACTCCGCCTGCGCCGGCTGGCCCCGGCGGCGGGGACATGGACTTCTAGTAAGTCTGTTCTTCCTGCTCGCAAGCGCGACACGGCCCGGGTCCCACGTGACCCGGGCCGTGTCGCATCCACGGGCGTGAAACGATTCTCCCGTGACATCGCCCGTGATCCAGGTCGACGACCAGCTCGAGCGCCGCATCCGCAAGCCGGCTGACGCGCTCCGCTGCATCGTGTCCTGCGCCTGGATCACCCTGCTGGCGGTGGCCGCCGTGGCCGCCAGCGCGACCACCACCGGGGTGGAGACCGACATCGTCGGCGCCAGCCGCCGGCTCCCGCACGCGCTGCTGGTCGTGTTTCCCCCGGTGACGCTGTTCGCGCTGCTGGCGCTGCCGGTGGCGCTGGCCATCACCCAGCTCGTCCGCCGCCAGGTCCGCCGGCTAGTCGAGGCGGTGGCGACCGGCCTCGTCGCAGCGGCCGCGGCCCAGGTCGTCAACGTCCTGCTGCCACGCCCGGCCGCCGCCCGGCTCTACTACGCGATCATCATGTCCCACCCGGGCGGCCCCCGGGTCGAGGCGCTCGACCCCTACCTGGCCGGGCTGGTCGCCGGCGTCACCATGATCGGCCTGACGGGGCGGCCGGGCTGGCGCAACGCCTTCGCGCTCGCCATCGGGGTCTACGCGGTCGTGCAGCTGGCTGCGCTCAACACCACCGTGCTGTCGATCCTCATCACCCTGCTGGCGGGCCGCGCCATCGCCCTGGCGGTCCGGTACACGGCGGGCTCGGCCTCGCAGCGGCCCTCGGCCCTGGCCATCGCCACCGCCCTGTCGGCCGGGGGCACCCCCGTCACCGCGATCCGGCGGCTCGAACGGGCCACCGGGGGGATGGAGGGCTCGCGCCAGTACACGGTCACCGTCCGGGACGGCAGCCATCTCGACGTGGTCGTGTTCGACCGTGACCAGCAGGCGGCCGGCACGTTCTACGGCCTGTACCGCTGGGTCCGGGTGCGCGGGCAGGTGGCGCGGGGCGCGCCGCTGTCGGTCGACCGGGCGCTGGAGCGCCGGGCGCTGCTGTCCTACGCGACCCAGGACGCCGGCGTGCCCACCCCGCGGCTCCAGACGCTGGTCCGGGTCGGTCCCGACGCGGCCGTGCTGGCCTACCAGCACTGCCCGGGCACCACCCTGGCCGACCGGACCGACCCGCCCAGCGACGCGCAGCTCGGCGCCGTCTGGGATGCGGTGACCCGGCTGCACGAGCGTCATGTCGCCCACCGCGGGCTGACCGCCGACCGGATCCTGTTCTCCCCCGACGGCGGGGTCATGCTGCTGGACCCGGGCGACGGCGACGTGGCCGCCAGCGACCTGCAGCGGCGGCTCGACGTAGCCCAGCTCGTCGTCGAGCTGGCCCTGTACGTCGGCCCGGAGAAGTCGACCAAGGTCGCGCTGGACAAGGTCGGCGGCACTGAGCTCAGCCTGGTGCTGCCGCTGCTCCAGCCGGTCGCGCTGGCCCGCTCCACCCGGCACGCGCTGCGCCGACGCCGGGACGTGCTCACGGCCGTACGCAAGGCGCTGCTGGCGGCGGCGCCGGACGAGGACGTCACGCCGGTGCGGCTCGAGCGCATCCGCGCCCGCACCCTGGTGACGCTGGTCGCCAGCGTCGCCGCGGTCTACCTGCTGGCAGGCGAGCTGGCCCAGGCGAGCCTGGGCAAGCTGATCGAGAAGGCGGACTGGCGCTGGGGCCTGATCGCGCTGGCCCTGTCGGCGGTGACGTACGTGGGGGCATCGCTGTCGGTCTCCGGCTTCGTGGCCGAGAAGCTCGGGTTCCTCCAGACCATGCTGGTCCAGCTCGCGAGCTCGTTCGTCACCCTCGTCACCCCGGCCGCCGTCGGCGGCGTCGCCCTGAATATCCGCTACCTGCAGCGCCGGAACATCCCGTCCCCGGTCGCGGTGGCCAGCATCGCCGTCTCCCAGGTGGCCGCGCTGACCCTGCATGTCCTGCTGATCCTGGTCTTCGGGGCCATCGCGGGGACCGGCGGAAGCAGCCCGATCAAGCCGCCGACCTGGTCCTACTTCGTCGTCGCGGGGCTGGTCGTGGTGGCCGGGGCGGTGCTCGCGGTCCCGGCCGGGCGGCGTCTGGTGCGCGCTCGCCTGGCGCCGACGTTCGGTCAGGTGATCCCCCGCCTGCTCGAGGTGGCGCAGCACCCGCGCAAGCTGGCCGAGGGTTTCGGCGGCGCGCTGCTGCTGAGCCTGTCCTACATCGCCTGCCTGTCGGCCTGCGTCGCCGCCTTCGGCGGGTCGGTGCCGATCGCCAAGATCGGCGTCGTGTACCTCACGGGCAGCGCGGTCGGCTCGATCATCCCCACCCCGGGCGGCCTTGGCGCGGTCGAGGCGCTGCTGACGGCGGGCCTCACCACGGCCGGGGTGCCGGGCGGGGTCGCGGTCAGCTCGGTGCTGATGTTCCGGCTGCTGACGTTCTGGCTGCCGGTGCCGATCGGGTGGGTGTCGCTGAACTACCTGGAGCGCCAGCACGAGCTCTGATCACGCGCCGCAGCGGATCACGCGGGCCCGTGCTCACGCGCGCCCGCCGGTGACCCGCGGCGCAGGACCGTCGGGACCGGCACGGTGTCGAACCAGCGCCGCGCCGCGCTGATCGCGGATTGGCCGTGGTTTCCGCCCGTATTGGGGCGGAAACCACGGCCATTAACCGGCTGCCCGTCCCCGCCGCGGGTGCCAGCCAGCGGGGGGTCCGTGCGGTGACGGGTGATCAGCCGCCGCTAGCTGCCCGCCTTGTTGCCGAGCGGGATCTCGAACCAGACGGCCTTGCCTTCCGAGGTCGGGCGCGAGCCCCAGCGGGTCGCCAGCTGCTCGACCAGGTACAGCCCGCGGCCGCCCTCATCGGTCGCGCGGGCGGTGCGCAGCCGGGGGAGCCGCAGGTCGGGGTCGAAGACCTCCACCCAGACCGCTTCCGCCCCGCGGCGCAGCCGGAGAGTGAACTCGCGCGGCCGGTAGACCGGGGCGTAGTGAGCGCCCAGGGCCAGGCCCGCGGCCGGGGTGAGGGCACCGACGCTGACCCCGGTCGGGGACACGTCGGCCAGCGGGTCGAGCTCCAGGTCGAACCGGCGGCCGGCCGGGCTCGGGGTCACCGAGGCGTGCAGGACCGCGTTGGTGACCACCTCCGATACCAGCAGCAGGGCCAGGTCGGCCTGGTCGGGGTCCATCGCCCAGGATTTCAAGGTGGCGGTGGCGAGCCGCCGTGCCTCTGACACCATGATCGGCTCGGCCGGGAACGAGCGCTCGAACGACGCCAGGTCGTCGGGCGAGGTGCGGAACACCAGGATCGCCATGTCGTCGTCGATGTCGCCCGGGACCGCGTTTTCGGCCGCGGCCACCAGCGCCGGGGCTGAGGCCGGGGCGCGCAGCAGGGCGTGCCGGAGCATCTCGGCCGCCTCGGCCTCGGTGTAGTGGCCGTCGCCGTCGCTCCGGGTGCGCCGGTCGGTCAGCCCGTCGGTGTAGAGCACCAAGGCCGCCCCGGGGGGGAGGCTGACGGTCTCCTCGCGGTAGGTCGGCAGGCCCCGGATGCCGCGACCGCGGACCCCGAGCAGCACCCCCTTGTGCCGGACCTCGAGCGGCCGGACGATCCTGTCCAGGCACATCAGCGGGGCGGCGTGGCCCGCGTTGGCGAACGTCAGCTCGCGGGACCAGGCGTCGTAGATCAGGTAGATGCAGGACACGGTGGGCGGGTCGCCGCCCGCGCCGACGGGGGCGGTGGAGCGGACCCACTCGTCGAGCTTGCGCATGACGTCCGCGGGCGACTTCTCGTCCTGGGCGTAGGCGCGCAGGGCCGCCCGGAGCTGCCCCATGGTCGCCGCCGCGCGGGCGCCGCGGCCCTCCACGTCGCCGATGACGAGTCCGACCCGGCCCGCCGCGAGCGGGATGATGTCGTACCAGTCCCCGCCGACCTGGGTCTGGATGCCCTGTCCCTGGGTGGCCAGCGGCTTGGCGGGCACGTAGCGGAACGCGACCTCGAGGCCGTCGAGCGCCGGGGCCGAGTCCGGCAGGAGGGACTGCTGAAACGCGAGCGCGGTCCGCCGCTCGGCCTCGAACAGCATGGCGTTGTCGATGGCGACGGCCACCCGCGAGGCGATCGCCCCGATGAGGTCGCCGTCAGACAGGTCGTAGTGCGGGTCGGACCGGTCGGTCACCCGTGACAGGGCCAGCGAGATGCAGCCGAGCAGCTCGCCCCGGGCGTACAGCGGGGAGGCGAGGACGGAGGTCAGCCCGGCCTGGTCGGCGGCCGACATGGACTGCTCGCTGGGCGCCGGGTAGTAGCCCGCCTGCAGGTCGGGGACGACGATCGTCTCCAGGCGGGACATCGCCTGCTGCACGAAGTGGCCGGGCGGGTAGGAGATCGCCTCGCCCGCCCGGGCCCAGGTGCCGGCCGGCGGTTCCCAGCCGGCCGCGTGGGCGGCAGCCCGCCGGATCAGCTTCTCGCCGCTGAACAAGTCGATGAAGCAGTGGTCAGCGAACCGGGGGACGAGGATCTGGGCCACCTCGCGCAGGGTCGCGTCGAGTTCGAGCGAGCCGGCCAGGCGCTGGCCGATGCGCTCGAGCAGCCGCAGCCGGTCGGGCTCGCGCTGGGTGTCCCGCCGCCCGGCCTCGGTGATGAGCAGCACCATGCCCTCCACCTCACCCGCGGTGCTACCCGCGCCGGGGGCGCGCAGCGGCACCGCCAGCTCGCGGACGAACAGGAAGCTGCCGTCGGCCCGGTGCCCGGCGAACATGTCTTCCCACGACAAACCGGACAGGACCTGGCGGGTCACTTCCTCGGACCGGCCGGGTTCGTTATCCGGCAGCAGGCCGAGGCCCGCCAGCGGCTTGCCGATGAGCGAGGCGGCGGAGCCGTCGAGGCGGAGCATGCGGGCTACGTGTTCGTTCGAGAACACAACGTTGCCGGCCCGGTCTGCGACGATGACGCCGATCTCGGCCTGGCTCAGCACGAGTTCTGCTGGCAGGCTTTCGTTCCAGCGCGTCATGGTCACGCTCCGGTCACCGACAGGTCTCCTGGTTACTCCTGGGATACAAACACGTGTGAAGCGACCTCGGCCGACAGGTCGACGGGAGCCGTGTGGGCGTCATCCTCACTGCACACGTGCACTCCGTTGCCAGCCGCCCCGAGCAACACCTCGCGTCCGGGTTGTATCCCCGCGTGCTTGAGTTTAAGCATCAGGTCGAGATCGCTCTGCAGCTGCTCCGTAATTCGCGTAACTGTTACCCGGGCAGTCGCACGAGTGCCGCGCGTCATGTCGATCATCGTGATGTCACGGGTGGCGGTGGCGGTGGCGGCCTCGGTCACCAGCTCGTGCAAACCGGGGATGATGTTGCCGTGCGGGCACCGCTCCGGGTGGCCGAGCAGCTCATACAGGCGCAGCTCGACGGACTCGGAGATGACGTGCTCCCAGCGGCAGGCCTCGATATGGACCTCTTCCCACGGCATCTGGATCACGCTGACGAGCAGGCACTCGGCCAGCCGGTGCTTGCGCATCACCCGGGTGGCGAGCGTCCGGCCGGCGTCGGTCAGGGCCAGCTGCCGGTCTCCGGCCACGTGGAGCAGGCCGTCCCGCTCCATCCGGGCGACCGTTTGACTCACCGTCGGGCCAGATTGGGCAAGCCGCTCGGCAATTCGGGCCCGCAGCGGGACGATGCCTTCCTCTTCAAGTTCGAACACCGTACGGAGGTACATCTCCGTCGTGTCGATAAGCCCATGGGCAGTCACTGAAACCATCCTCCCGACAGCGATGCTACGCGCTTACGCCATCACCATCGAAAAACCGGAGGCGACGGCCTTCTATGCCTCAGGGGGACCACCTTTCGATAGTCCAGTCGTTTCCCGTCCGGCGGTAGCTCAGCCGGTCGTGCAGGCGGTTGGCCCGCGACTGCCAGAACTCAACCCGTTCGGGCACGATCAGGTACCCGCCCCAGAAGTCGGGCATCGGCACCTGCGTTCCCTCTGGCCACCGGGCCGACAGCTCGGCCACCCGGTCCTCCAGTTCCGTTCGCGACGTGAGCACGGTGGACTGCCGCGACGCCCACGCCCCGATCTGGGACAGCCATGGTCGCGAGTGGTAGTAGGGCTCGCTTTCCCGGGTCGACAGCGGGTGTGCGGCCCCCTCGACCGTCACCTGGCGGCCGAGCGCGTACCACGGGAACACCGCGCAGCAGCGCTGGTCGCCCGCCAGGTCACGCCCTTTGCGCGAGGTCCGGTTGGTGTAGAAGGTGAAGCCGTCTGGGTCGTGCGCCTTGAGCAGCACCGTCCGGGCGTGCGGCCGGTCGCCGACGGTGGTGAGCACCATCGCGTTCGGCTCGGGCAAGCCTGCCGCCACGGCTTCGTCGAACCAGCTGCCGAACTGCTTCATCGGATTGCGGTCGAGCGTCTCGGGTGTCAACGCGGCGTCCATATTCGTAGATCTTAGGCCTCGGCCCGGCTGGCCAAGACGGCAAAGTGCGGGAGTTGCGCGCTGCGCGAATAAACGCGGACGTTCGCGGCCGGGCAGGCTCCCCGGCCGGCCAGCGGCGGGACTTCAAGGAAAAATCCGGCCGCTAAAATTCACTCGTGACTCCTATCGTCATCCCCGACACGCTCAAGCCGCGCGACGGCCGCTTCGGCAGCGGCCCGACCAAGGTCCGCCCGGAGCAGGTCGCCGCGCTGGCGGCGGCGGCCGAGCTGGGGACCTCGCACCGGCAGCCGCCGGTGCGGGGGCTCGTGGGGCGCATCCGCACCGGGCTGGCCGAGCTATTCAGTCTTCCGAACGGGAGCGTGGTAGCCCTCGGCAACGGAGGCACCACCGCCTTCTGGGATGCGGCCGCCTTCGGGCTGATCCAGGAACGGTCGCAGCACCTGTCGTTCGGTGAGTTCTCAGCGAAGTTCGCGGCGGTTACCGCGCGGGCACCGTGGCTCAAAGAGCCGTCGGTGATCGCCACCGAAGCCGGCACCCACCCGCTGCCGCGGGCGGAGGACGGGGTGGACGCCTACGCGCTGACCCACAACGAGACCTCGACCGGCGTGTGCATGGACATCCGGCGGCCGGACGGCGCCGGCCCTGATGCCCTGGTGCTGGTCGATGCCACCAGTGCGGCCGGGGCACTGCCTGCCGACCCGGCCGAGTACGACGTCTACTATTTCGCCCCGCAGAAGGTGTTCGGCGCAGACGGCGGCCTGTGGCTGGCGCTGCTGTCGCCGGCCGCGCTGGCCCGGATCGACGAGATCGCCGCCAGCGGGCGCTACATCCCCGATTTCCTGTCCCTGGCGGCGGCGGTGGAGAACTCGGTCAAGGACCAGACGCTGAACACGCCCGCGCTGTCGACCCTGGTGCTGCTGGCGGCCCAGGTCGACTGGCTGCTCGACCAGGGGGGGCTGGCGTGGTCGGGGGCACGCTGCCGTCGTTCGGCCGAGATCCTCTACTCCTGGGCCGAGAAGTCGTCGTTCGCGACGCCGTTTGTGGCCGACCCGGCCATGCGCTCGCCCGTGGTCGGCACGATTGACCTGGCCGACGCGGTGCGGGCGGACACGGTGGCCGCCGTGCTGCGGCAGAACGGGATCGTGGACACCGAGTCCTACCGCAAGCTCGGCCGCAACCAGCTCCGCATCGGCCTGTTCCCGGCGGTCGACCCGGGCGACGTCGCCGCGCTCACGGCGTGCGTCGACTACGTGGCGGAACGCCTCGGCTGAGCCCACTCCGCGACCGGAACGGTTCAGTGCACGAGCGAGCCGACCAGCACGACGAGCACCAGCAGCCCGAGCACGGCCGGGAGGAGCCATCGGGGCATCCTGTTCACGGGTTCAGCGTATGCCCCGCGGATGGCGGGCGGCGCGGGCAGCCGCTTGGTCCTCAGGACTGGCTGAGCTTTTCCAGGACTGGTGCGGCCGCGCCGAGCACCTTGCGTTCCTCCGGGGTGAGTTCTTGCAGCCGCTGGGCCAGCCAGGCGTCCCGGCGGCGGCGCACGCGCTGCACCAGCTGCCTGCCCTCGCTGGTGACGGTCAGCACCACCTGGCGGCGGTCGGTCGCGTGGGGGGCCCGGAGCATCAGCCCGCGCTCCTCCAGCACCGCGATCACCCGGGTCATCGACGGCGGCTGGACCTTCTCGTGGTCGGCGAGCTCACCCGGGGTCATCGAGCCGTGGCGCTCAAGCGCCGACAGCGCGGCGAGCTGGATGTCCGACAGCACCGCCTCGGTCTCGCCGAGCCCGATGCGTTCCACCCGCAGGCGCCGGGCGAGCCTGCTGACCGATATCCGCAGCCCGGTCGCCAGGCCCGCTTCGGTCTTGTCATCGGGCATGCCGCTGGCGGCGGCGCCGGCCGTCCGGCCGTGCGGTGACTGGGTACCTGCCTGCGGCATCTGCCAAGTACATCATGCCGGGGCGTGTCATATCAGCAACCGGGCTAGCCTTAGGACGTGCGGACGAGTCGGCAGGTCAATCCAGGGGAGCGGCGTCCGGCGCCGCCGCCCCGGGAAGCCAGTGATTTTCAGGTGACCGCCAGCATCACGCTCGGCTGGGTGATCGCGCTCGTCGTGCTTGTCTGCGTCCGCGGCGCGCTGCCGGGCGACCAGCGCTGGTGGGTCTGGACCTGCGTCGCCGGGGTCGCGATGGGCCTGTTCGGACTCGTTTACGTGCCGTTCCTCAAGCGCAGGCGGGCCCGCCTGGCGGCGGCGCACGCCGAGCACGCACTGCAGGCCGCGCAGGCCGGGCACGCAGTGCAGGCCGGGCATGCAGTGCAGGCCGGGCCGACGGGGGAGGCGGCCGGTGCAGGGGCGTCGTCGCCCGCCGGCCCTCAGGCGTCGCCGGGGTACGTGTCCCGCGACAGCGGCTCGAACACCGTCTCCTCGACCGACACGCCGGGCAAGTCGACCAGGTCATAGCCGAACTCGTCGATGACCGGCGGCGCCCCCTGCGCGCCCGCGGCGGCCGCCATCGCCTCGGAGTGCGCGCCGCAGCCGTGGTCGGCCGATACCACCCGGCCGTCGTCCGGGGCGAAGGCGTTGCCGCAGGCGCCGAACACGCGGCCCAGGCTGCCGCTCAGCGGGATGAAGAAGCCGCAGCTGAGGCAGCGGGCGGGGGCGGCGTGAGACAGCGCCGCGGCCGGCCCGTGGTCGCCCTCGTACCAGCGTTCGGCCGTGTCGTCCCGCCCGTAAGCCGACAGCACACGGGAACGGGCCGGTGACGGGAGCTCCTCCGCGATCCGGGGGCCCGCCTCTTCGTCTTCTGCGTCCGTCCGCGGCGCGAACCAGTCGCTTACCACCTGGTCTCCAGGGAACACGGTGTCCCCGCCGAGTACGGTGTCCCCGCCGAGTACGGTGTCCCCGCCGAGCACGGTGAACGGGACCAGGCGCTCGTCGTCCGGGCTGGCGGGCAGCAGGTCGCCGATTCCGACGTCGCCCGGCCGCAGCCGGTCCTGCCAGGGCACCCAGGCCGGCGCGAGCAGCGCGTCGGGGCCGGGCAGGAGCACGCTCTCGTCCACCGTTACCAGCTTGGAGCGCGGCGCCCGGGTCACCGTGACGGCCCACCGCCAGCTGGTGTAGGCCCGGTCGGTACACGCGAAGAAGTGAGTAACGACACGGTCGGCGGTGGCCTCCACGCCGAGGTGCTCGCCGACAGCGCCGGCGCTGCGCCCGTCGTCGCCCGCCAGCGCCTGCCTGGCCACGTCAACGGCGTCGGCACAGGTCTGATCGGGTTCCTTTGCGCGGTTTCTGATCGTGCTCACGACTGCCAATTCTCACTCCCGGGACGTTGCACTGGGCGGCCGGCCCAGCCGGATCTCTCCGGAGGGCTCGTCGCAGTGCCGCAAACCAAGAATACTGGGAACATGGGCATGTCGGATGCGGTGCGGAGCGTGGGTGAGGCTTTCCGCGCGACCGGGCGGGCCTCCGGGCGAGCCGCCCGGCGTGCGGGGCGCCTCGTGCACCGGGTCACCGGCGCCCAGGGCGCGGACCGGACCGGCCTGTCCACGTTGATCGAGATGACCGCCGCCAGCGGCATGGGCGACGCGTTCGTCACCGTGGCCCTGGCGGGTTCGATCTTCTTCAACACCTCCCTGAACCAGGCCCGCGGCAGCGTGGTGCTGTACCTGCTGATCACCATGGCGCCGTTCGCGCTGGTCGCGCCGTTCATCGGGCCCGCGCTGGACCGGGTCCAGCAGGGGCGGAAGCTGGTCCTGGCGGGCACCATGCTCACCCGCGGCCTGCTCTGCTTCGCGATGTCGGCCAACGTGGCCAGCCCGGCGACGCTGCTGCCGGCCGCCTTCGGGGTCCTGGTGCTGCAGAAGGCGGGCGGTGTGGTCAAGGCGGCGGTCACCCCGCGGCTGCTGCCGCAGGAGATCACCCTGGTCAAGGCGAACGCGCGGTCGGGCCTGATCTCGATCATCGCCTCGACGGTGGCGGCCGTACTCGCGGCCGGGGTCCAGCTCGCGGGCGGCGCGGCCTGGACGCTCCGGGTCGGCATGGTGATCTACCTGCTGTCGATGATCCTGGCGTTCCGGCTGCCGGACGAGGTCGATGTCCCGGTGGCGCCGCCCGTCCCCGAGCCCGCCCCCGCCCCGGCCGGCGTTTCCCCGACCCGGGCTGACATGCCCCCGGCCTGGACCGAAGCGGCCTCGCCGGGCTCCGGCGGGCCGCCGACGCGCCCTGACCGGCCTCCCTACCAGCCTGGCCGGCCCCCGGCCGGCCAGGACCGCCCCCGCCCGACGCTGCCGCTGCCGCCCCCGGGCCCGCCCGGCCAGGACCGCCCCGGTCCGGAGGAAGCGCCCCCGCCGCCGCCGCGGGGCCGTCGGGGCCACTGGCGGACGCTGTCGACCGTCGGGCCGGTGGTGGCCGAGGCGATGACGATCAACGCGGTGCTGCGCGCGTTCTCCGGCTACGTGCTCTTCCTGCTCGCGTTCCTGCTCCGCAGCGTGCACCTGGGCACGCTGTTCGGGCACGCGGTATCGCCCGACCTGGCGCTCGGCGCGCTGGCCGTCGGCTTGTCGGCCGGCAGCCTGGCCGCCATGGGCGTCGCCTCGTTCCTGCGCGACCGGACCCCGCAGGTGATCATGTTCGCGGTGCTGGTCATCGCCCCGCTGGTGGCCGCCGCCTGTGCCTGGGAATTCGGCCTCCTTGCGGCGGTCCTGGTCGAGGCGGTCGCGATCTTCTGCGCCAGCCTGGCCAAGCTCGGGCAGGACGCGATCGTGGGCCGGGAGATCGGCGACGAGATCCGGTCCTCCACCTACGCCGTGTCCGAGTCGCTCAACCAGGTCGCGAACGTTGCCGGCGGACTGGCCGGGGTGCTGGCCTCCATGCTCGGCAACGGGCAGGCGGCCCTGGGCATCGCCGCCGGCGGCCTGTTCGTCGCGCTGCTGCTGATCGCCGGGCGCCGCCGCCGCGGCCGGGTCGGCGCGGTCCAGCCGGGGGTGACCTGAGCGGTCAGGGTTCGATGTCCTTGGCCACCGCGGTCAGCAGGGTGCTGATCTGCCTGGCTTCCTTCGGATCGGGGTGCTTGCCCCGCCGGTAGGCGTCGGAGATTCCGTCCAGCAGCTTCATGAGGTCCTCGATGATCGGGATCATCTCGTCCGGCTTCTTGCGTGCATGCTTGGCGACGGCCGCCGTGACGTTAGGCGGAGCCTCGAGCAGCCGCAGCTGCAGCGCCTGGGCCCCCTTGCGTCCCTCCACGATGCCGAACTCGACCCGCTGGCCCTTACCCAGGGTGGTCGTTCCGTCGGGCAGCGCCGAAGAATGCACGAAGACCTCGCCCCCGTCATCGCGGGCGAGGAAGCCGAACCCCTTTTCGGCGTCATACCACTTGACCTTGCCGGTAGGCACGAGCAAGACCTCACGTCAGTAGAAACGAGGCATCCGGCACCGCGGCCGGATGTAATGGGCGCTTTCTAGGCTATCGGTAGGGCGGGGGTTATGACAGCACCGTTATTTCAGCCGTCAGCGCAGCCGCGCCGCCCGGGGGAAAGGGGTCACGGCCTCACACGTTCGGATGGTGCTGGGACGGGATCGCGTGCAAGGCCGTGAGTCTGTTCGCGGACCTTGCGCGCCGCTGGCGGCAAGGTCGCACTACGGCTATACCCAGGGCCTATGCACGAAAACCTGACGACTCAGCCGGGTGCCACGTGCCCGCTGGCACCGTAGATGATCGCCAGCAACACGAAGACGACGAGGATGGTCCAGCCGTAGTGCCTGGCGGTCATCGGCAGCTTCATCTTCCGCCGCGCCCGCCCGAACACCCAGGCGACGAGCCCGCCAATGAACACGGCAAGGATTACTCCAGTCACCCGTCCGTCTCCAGCGTTATCTAGGTGGGCGTGGTCGCCCGCGGCTGTTTCCGTCCTCATTCGAGACTACGCGAATCCGCCTGGTTCGTCGCGGTTTGCGGGCCGCACAGCGGGCGGCGGTCACATGTGCCGCATCCACAGGTTGGTCTCCGCGTAGGTGCCGTGGCCGCGGGCCGCGTCCACGTCGAGCAGGTCAAGTCCTCCCGGCACGACATAGCGGCCGGTCTCGGGGAAGGCCATCCCGGTCCACTCCGCCCACTCGCGGGTGGTGCCGGTGACCACCATGGAGCGCGGGGCGGGGGCGAGGATGCTGGCGCCCAGCCGCTGATGGGTCCGTACCCACGGGTCCAGGTGGGTGCCGTCGGGGCGGGTCCAGCGGGCGAACCTCGCCATCGGGGTCAGCGGGTAGCGGCTCTTGAGCACCGGGCGGACTGGCGCGATCATCCGCTCCAGGCCCGCTTCCTCGGCCCGCGCGCGCAATTCGCTCAGCAGCCGTGCGCCGAGGCCGGACCCCTGGTGGTCACCCCGGACGGAGGCGGCCATGGCGCACAGCGTGTCCGGCGTGACCGCGCTCTCGTGCTCGGTGACGGCCCGGATCAGCGCACCGTCGTAGCCCCCGGGGAGGCCGTCGACGGCGCCGTTCCAGCGCAGCGCCACCGCCCAGGCGCCGGCGATGATCTCGCCGTCGGCCAGCAGCCGGACGTCGAACCGGGGGAAGTACTCGCCTGCCCGGTCGATGAGGCCGGCGCTGACCTGGTCGTGGAAGATGAACTCAGGCCAGCCTGGCAGCAGCGCCTGCTTGCCCGCTTCAGCCAGGTCGGGGCGGTCCGCGGTGGTGATGAACTGGGTCGTGGTCATCGGTGTCCCTCGGTTAGCGCCCGCGGTTCCGGGACCAGCGTGCCTGGCGTGAATCCAAACCGGGCCAGTTCGATCGCCTGGCTGATCTGCATCGGCATCGCCAGCAGGAAACCCTGGCCGTAGTGGCAGCCCATGGACGCGAGCAGGTCCCGCTGCACCTCGGTCTCGATGCCCTCGGCGACTACCTCGAGGCTGAGGGTCCGGGCGATCTGGACGATGCCCTCGGCCAGGGCGAGCCGCTGGTCGGAGTCGGCGATGCCCTCAACGAAGGACTTGTCCATCTTCACCACGTCGATCGGCAGATCACGAAGGTAGCTCAGTGAGCTGTAGCCCGTGCCGAAGTCGTCGATCGCCAGCCGCACGCCGATCGACTTCAGCTCGGCCAGGTCGGAGTGCAGCCGCTCGTCCCGGCGCAGCAGGGCGCTTTCCGTCAGCTCGAGCATGAGCGCCTTCGACTCGAGCCCGGACGCGCCGAGGACCTTGCGCACGGTGTCGCCGAAGCCGGGATTCCCGAACTGCCGGGCCGACACGTTGACGCTGACGTACAGGTCGCGCCGGCCGGCCAGACCGGCCCCGTCACGCCGCCCGGTGCCCGGCGCGGGGCCGGCGGGGCCGCCGGCCGAGGCGGCGGCCTGGCGGCAGCGCAGGATGTCAGCCGTGGCGCGGGCGAGCACCCAGGCGCCGATGGGGATGATCTGCCCGGTTTCCTCGGCCAGGGTGATGAACTGGCCGGGGTGCATCATCCCCCACTCCGGGTGGGGCCAGCGGATAAGGGCCTCGAACCCCGCCAGCTGTCCGCTGTCGAGGGCCACGATCGGCTGGTAGACCAGGGTGAAGCCGGACTTGTTGACCGCCTCCTCGAGCGCTTCCTGGATCTCGCGCCGGCGGATCAGGCCCGCGCTGAGGACCGGCTGGTACCGGCGCCACTGCCGCTTGCCCGCCGCCTTGGCCGCGTACAGCGCCAGGTCGGCGTGCCGCAGCAGCTCGTCCGTGTCGGTGCTGTCTTCGGTGGTGGCCACGCCGACGGTGACGGTGGTGGTGACCAGCCCGGAGGTGAGCACGAAGGGCTCGGCGAACGCGCCGATGATGCGCTCGGCCGTCGCCTCGACCGCCGCGGTGCTCTCGGCCGCGGCGATGAGCAGGGCGAACTCGTCGCCGCCGAGCCGGGCGGCCGTATCGGACTCGCGGACCAGCGACGACAGCCGCCCGGCGACCGCCACCAGCAGCTCGTCGCCGACGCTGTGTCCTTTGGTGTCGTTGACCACCTTGAAGTCGTCCAGGTCGACGAACAGCACTCCGGCGACTGACCCGGCCGTGGTCGCCGAGGAGACCCGCTGAGCGACCCGTTCCTGGAACAGCAGCCGGTTGGGCAGCCCGGTCAGCGCGTCGTGGAAGGCCCGGTGCTTGAGCTCCTCCTCCAGCTGGTGCTGGGCGGTCACGTCGCGCAGGGTGAAGACCAGGCCGGCCACGTTCGGCTCGGCCCGCAGGTCGCTGCACCGGGCCTGGATCTGCACGCCGCTGCCGTCCCGCCGGACGGTCTGCAGCTCCACCACCCGGGGGCCGTACCGGGCCCGCTCGCGCAGCCGCATGAACGTGCGCACGAAGTCGCCGCGGCCCTCCTCCGCCACCAGGTCCCACAGGTAGTCGCCGGGAGACGGCATGTCGCCGAAGATGGCCACCGTCGACGGCGTCGCGTACTTCACCGTTCCGTCGTCGGCGACGATCACGATCGCGTCCGAAGCGTCCTGGACCAGGGCGCGGAAGTAGGCCTCGTTGCGCTGCCGGATCGCGTCCTGGCGGAGCATGACGCTCTCCAGCGTGAGCGCGACCTGGTGGGCCAGGATCTCCAGGGTGGCCGACAAGTCGGACAGGGCCCGCTTCTCGCCGAAGACCGCGATCAGCCCGATATCGATGTCACCGGACGGCCGGTCCTGGAGCGACAGCGGGCACAGCAGCATCCACTCGGCGCTCGGCCTGGCCGTCCGCGCCTGGTCGGGCAGCTGCCGCATCGGGGTAAGGGTGGGGGCCGTCCCGGTCACCAGGGACAGCCACGTATCGGCCAGCCGTCCCAGCTGCCGGCCCTCGGCCAGGTCGGTGCCGCGCTCCACCACGCGCAGGGCGCCGTCGATGCGCACACTGAGCAGCGCGTCACCCCGCTCGTGCAGCCCCAGCAGGGCGTCTACCGCGTCCTTGACCGCCACCGCCACTTGCGGCACGTCGGCCATGGTGACGAGGGCCAAGCCGGCTTGGCGCAGGACCCGTTCCCGGTCGAGCTGGCGCCGGTGAGACGCGGCCGCGTCCCACAACCGGGTCAGCACCAGCAGGTACAGCACGGCCGAGAAGACCGCGATGACGCTCACGTCGGACGTCACGCCCCCCGGGAGGGCCGTCAGCAGCACGATCGGCGCGATCAGGGAGGCCGCCATGAGCAGCAGCAGGCGGGCGGGGGAGACCTCCACTTGCTGGCGCGGCACCGGTTCGGTCAGCCGTCTCATGCTCGGGTGGAGCGCGGCGGCGCCCCAGCCGGTGTAGAACAGGGCCCAGCCGAGGTCGATGACGGTGCCCGAATGGAACGTGCTGTGCAGCTGCACCGCCGTGTAGGCGGTGTCCGACACCAGGCAGGAGACCATGCCCAGGGTGAGCAGCTGCACCGACCGGGTCCGCCCCGTCCCCGGGGCCAGCAGCCGTGTCAGCAGCGCGAGCATCAGCACGTCACCCAGCGGGTAGGCGATCGCGACGCTCTTCTGCAGGCCCGACAGGTCCGGATTGTGCACGTAGGGCCGGATCAGGAACATCCACGACAGCAGGGCGAGCCCGGCGGTCAGCGTGAGCGCGTCGATGAGGCTGCGCCGGTCGCCGTCCGGGGTCCGCCAGTAGACGAAGATCAGCAGCCCGGCCGCGCCCAGCGGGTAGCACGACAGGTAGAGCACGTCCGCGAACGACGGGAACGGCAGGACCACCATGAGCTTGGCCGCGACGAGGAAGCTCAGCTGGCCTGCCGCGAAACAGGTGAGTGCGGCCGCCAGCAGCAACCAGGGGACCTTCCGGGCGGGACGGTTCAGGCGCAGGCCGGCCAGGATGGCCGCCACCCCGGTGAGGCTGATCAGGCCCCAGGTCTCCACGCGCAGGCCAGGCTCCGCGTAGTACACCACGATGAGCAGCGCCACCCAGATGGCATAGCCAACCAGAACATGCCGCTTGGATTCCAGCGCATTCCCCCAATCTTGCGCATTCCCGATTAAAGGACAGGTCTCTCTTAAAGAATCTACCCGTCCTCGCCGGGTCCACTACCTGCCGATTTAATAAGGATAAGGCACGACTTAACGGAATGGAGCGGTGTGTTGGAGACCGGTAGCGGGGCAGGAAATGTGGTGGCCGGGTTTCGCTTCGGTGCATTTTCGGACATTACCTAGGAAAACATTGTGAACATCGTGGACCAGTCAGCACAGCCGCCGGGCGCCGTGGTTGTCGTCGTCAACCACCTGGGGCAGCACGCGCTGTGGCCCGCGGGACGGCGCCAGCCAGGCTGGCGCCGTGACTCAGCCGCCATGTCCCGCGGAGAGGGCGTGGCCGCCGTCGACGCCGCCTGGCCGGATCTGGCCCCGGTGAGCGTCGCCGCCGGGCCCGGCGGCGACGGGCGGTTCGTGCACGAGATCTTCGCCGAGCAGGCGGCCAGGTACCCGGAGGCGACCGCCCTCGCGGCGGGCCGGACCCGGGTGAGCTACCGGGAGCTCGACGAGTCCTCCAGTCGCCTGGCGCACTACCTGGCCCAGGCCGGCGTCCGTCCGGAGACGGTGGCCGGCATCCACCTGGAGCGGGGCGTCAACTTGATCAGGGCCGTGCTCGCGGTCATGAAGGCGGGCGGCGGCTACCTGCCGCTTGACCCGTCGCTGCCGGCCGAGCGGCTCGCCCGGGTCTGTGCCCAGGTGGGCCCGGTCGCCGTGCTGACCGACGGGACCGGCCCGTTCCCCGCCGCCGGGGCGCGCGTGGTGCCGCTGGCTGAGGCCGAGGCCGCCTCCGGCGGCCTGCTCGCCACGGCCCCTGGCCCGCGTCCGCATCCGGACAACCTCTGCTACGTGATCTACACCTCGGGCTCGACCGGTGACCCGAAGGCAGTCGCCGTCAGCTACGGCAGCCTGGCCGGGGTGATCGAGCGGCTCACGGCCGAGTACGGGCTCGGCCGGGGTGACCGGGTCGCGCAGTTCGCCGCGATGGCGTTCGACACCTCCATCGAGCAGATGTTCACCGCGCTGACGGCGGGGGCGACGCTGACGCTGCCGCCGCCGGGCACCATGGCTCCCTCGGAGCTGCTGCGCGGCATCGAGCGCAAGCGGATCACCGCCATCGACCTCACGCCGGCCTACTGGCACCAGGTACTGGCGCTGACCGAGCCGGCCGACAGCCGGCTGCGCACGCTCCGGCTGATGATCACCGGGGGCGAGATGGCGGACCCGGCCGACTGCCGGGCGGCGCTGCGGGCAGCCCCGTGGGCGCGGCTGCTCAACGCCTACGGGTTGACCGAGACCACCATCACCTCGGCCGTCTTCGATGTCGGCCCGTGGCTGGCCGAGACCGCCCTCGCGGGCCCGGGGCGGGCGGACATGGGGACGGCGGCGGCCGATGGCCCGCTGGCGGCCGTTCCGGTCGGCCACCCGGCCGGCGGGGCCAGGCTCATGGTCCTCGACGACGACCTGAACCCGGTGCCGGCCGGGGCCGAGGGCGAGATCTACATCGGCGGCGACGTGGTCGCCCGGGGCTACCTCGGGCGCCCGGGGCTGACGGCCGAGCGGTTCCTGCCCGACCCGCAGGGGCCGGGCAGCCGCATGTACCGCACCGGAGACCTGGGGCGGCTGCGCCAGGACGGCCGCCTCGAGGTCGCCGGGCGGGCGGACCGGCAGCTCAAGGTGCACGGCTTCCGGATCGAGCCGGGGGAAATCGAGAACGTGCTGGCCGGGCACCCGGACATCGCCGAGGTGTCGGTGGGGGCGACGCCCCGCCGCTCGGGCGACACCCGCCTGGTGGCGTACTACACGGCCGCCCCGGCCCGGATCGGGGCGCCGCCGCGGCACCTGTCGGCCGCGAGCCTGCGGCGCCTACCTGGCCGACCGGCTTCCCGCCTACATGATCCCGTCCGCGTTCGTCCCCCGCCACCGCCTGCCGCCCGAGGGCGCGCATCCGGCCGGACTGCACCCTGGCGGGTCGCACCCGGGCGACACCGTCCCTGACGGCGGCCAGCACCCGGATGACCAGCGCCCGGACGAATGGCACACGCCGGTCGAGACGGGCCTGTCGGCGCTGTGGGGCAGGCTGCTCAAGCGCGACCAGGTCCACCTGGACGACGACTTCTTCGCCCTCGGCGGCAACTCCCTGCTGGCGGCGGAGATGCTGGCGCACACCCGGTCGCTGCTGGGCGTCCCGGCCGACGCGGTGGGCCCGCTCACGCGCCGGCTGCTGCGCGACCCCACCCTGCGCGGTTTCGCCCGGGCCGCCGCGGAGGCGAGCGCGGGCCTGCTCAGCACCGACGGGGACCAGGCCGACATCGACTTCACGGCCGAGGCGCAGCTCACGGTCAGCGTCCGGGCCGACGGGGAACCGCGCCCCAGCTGGCGCCGCCCGGACCGGGTCCTGCTCACCGGGGCGACCGGGTTCCTCGGCGCGCACCTGCTCCGCGAGCTGGTCGAGGCGACCGGCGCCACGGTGTACTGCCTGGTCCGGGCGGACGACGAGGGGGCCGCCCGGGCCCGGCTGGCGCAGGCCGCACGGCGGTACCAGCTGCCCGCGCCGCCACCTGACCGGATCGTGCCGCTGCCCGGCGACCTCGCCGAGGAACGACTGGGGCTGACCGCGGCCGCCTTCCGCCAGCTGGCGGACGGCACCGATGTCATCTACCACGCGGGCGCGCTCGTCAACTTCATCTACCCGTACCAGGACCTGCGGGCGGCCAACGTCGGCGGGACCCGCGAGATCATCCGGCTCGCGGGCCTCAGCCGGGGTATCCCGGTGCATTACGTGTCGACCACCGCGGTGCTCGCGGGCCTGGGCCTGAGCGGGATCCACGCCGCGACCGAGGAGACCGCCCTGACCAACCCGGGCGGGCTGCGCATGGGCTACGTGGAGACGAAATACGTGGCCGAGGAACTGCTGCGGAACGCCGCCGCGGCCGGCCTGCCGGTCGCCGTCTACCGGCCGCTGGACATCGTCGGCAGCGAGCGGACCGGGGCCTGGCACACGTCGACCGAGATGTGCGCGCTGATCCGGTTCATCGCCGACACGGGGCTGGCCCCCGCTATCGACCTGCCGCTCGATTTCGTCGCGGCCGACACCTGCGCCGCCGCGATCCGGCACATCTCCGCCACCGAGGAGGCGGCCGGGCGTACCTACCACCTCGCGAGCCCGGCCAGCGCCCCGCTCGGGACCCTGGTCGGGCGGCTGCGCGAGCGCGGCTACCCGGTGGACGAGATTCCGTACAGCGACTGGGTGCGGGAGCTGGCGCGGCAGGCCGCCCGCGACCCGTCCCACCCGATGGCCGCGTTCCTGCCGCTGTTCGTGAACCGCGAAGCCGGGCGGCCTGACCGTGGCCGAGATGTACCTGAAGGAGGTCTTTCCCGCCTATACCAGGACTAATACCGAGCGGGCGCTGCGCGGGAGCGGGATCGTCTTCGCCCCGGTCAGCGGCGCGCTCATGGACCGGAACATCGACCGGCTGATCAGCACCGGCTTCCTGCCGGCGCCGTCCGGCCGGAAGCGGCCGGCTCATGTCGGCTAGGCGCTTCCCGGACTGGGAATCGTTCGTCTTCCCGGCCGGGCCCGCGGCCGACGCGCCGGTGGCGTTCTGCGCCGACCTCAGCCCGCCGAGCGTGCTCGGCGCCTACCGGCGGGGAATCTTCCCCATG
Source organism: uncultured Actinomycetota bacterium (assembly GCA_963795335.1). GTDB lineage: Bacteria > Actinomycetota > Actinomycetes > Streptosporangiales > Streptosporangiaceae > Trebonia. Next base: position 63,387 of record CAWCHI010000011.1, on the reverse strand, counting down.
CCGGCGCCGGGTGAGTTCGCCCGCGAGCTGACCGTGATCCGCTACGAGGACCAGGTCGCAGACGGCTCCATCGCCGTCGTCGGCGACGAGCAGCGACGACCCCTACCAGGTCGCCTGGTGGTCACCCGACCCGCGCCTGGTGATCGGGGACGATGGCGTGCACCTGGGCCGCAACGTCAGCAAGCGGCTGCGCAGGGACGGGCTCGTGACCACCGCCGACACGGCCTTCAGGCTGGTCGCGGAGGCGTGCCGGGAGGACCGCGAGCCCCGCTGGCTGACCGACGTGCTGCTGGGCACGCTGCTGGCGCTGTACGACGCCGGCTGGGCCCACAGCATCGAGGTGTGGCGGGACGGCGACCTGGTCGGCGGCGCGATGGGCATCGGCCTGGGCGGCGTCCTGAGCGGCGACTCGCTGTTCGGCCGCCGCCCGGGCGCGGCCGCGGTCGCCGTGGCCGACATGCGGGCCCGGCTGGCCGAGGCCGGCGGCTCCGTCATCGACGCGCAGTGGGACACCCCGTTCCTCCGCTCGCTTGGCGCCGCCCCTGTCGGCCGGGAGGACTACCTGGCCTGCTCGACCGCCCGTTCGAGCCGGTGCGGCTGCCCACGGGCAGGCGGCTGGCCGCGCGCGGCTGCTGCCCGGCGCGTTGCCCGCCGGTCGCGTTACATCCGGTCGGGGAGCGGAACGCCGAGCAGGCCGAGGCCGGTCGTCAGCACCCGCAGCGTGGCCGCGCACAGCGCCAGCCGGGACTGCCGCGTCTCCTCGTCGTCCGCCTTGAGCACCGGGCACAGCTCGTAGAAGGTGGTGAACAGGCTGGCGACCTCGAACAGGTAGGCGCAGAGCCGGTGCGGCTCGGCCGTGTCCGCTACCTGCGGTGACCACCGCGCCGAACTCGAGCAGCTTGCGGGCGAGTTCCCGCTCGGCCGGCTCGGTCACCGTGACCGGGCCGCTGATCCCGGCCTCGGTCATGCCCGCCCGGCGGAAGATCGACCGGATCCGGGTGGTCGCGTACTGCAGGTACGGGCCGGTGTTCCCGCGGAAGGAGATCATCCGGTCCCAGTCGAAGACGTAGGCGCTGTCCCGCGCGGTCGACAGGTCGGCGTACTTGATCGCGCCGATGCCGACGTCCTCCGCGATGGCGTCCAGGTCGAGACCCCCGTCTCTGGGCGATCCGTGTCCCGCTCGACCTCGTCCAGGATCGCCCGGGCCCGCTCCACGCCTTCGCTCAGCAAGTCGCTCAGCTTGACGTTGTCTCCGGCCCGGGTCCGCAGCCGGTGTCCGTCCTTGCCCTGGACCATGCCGATCTGGGCGTGCTCGAAGTCGTCCCGTCCGGGCAGCCAGCCGGCCTCCCGGGCGACCGCGAACACCATCCGGAAGTGCAGCGCCTGGTCCGAGCCGACCACGTAGATCGCCCGGTCGCACTTGACCGTGTCGACCCGGTACCTGATGGTGGCCAGGTCGGTGCTCGAGTAGTTGTAGCCGCCGTCGCTCTTGCGGATGATCACCGGCAGCGGGGTGCCGTCCCGGCTGGTGAACCCGGCCGGGAAGGCGCACAGCGCGCCGTCGCTGATCCTGGCCAGGCCCTTGGCGGTCAGGTCGTCGGCGACCGCCGGGCAGCATGTCGTTGTAGAACGACTCGCCCCGGATGTCCGCGTCGGTCAGCGTGACCCGCAGCCGGGCGTAGGTGTCGCGCAGGTAGGCCTTGGACATGTCGACCAGTTCCGCCCACAGCGCCAGGGTGGCCGGGTCGTTGCCCGACTGGAGCTTCACCACCCGTTCCCGCGCCCGGCCGGCGAACACCGGGTCGGAGTCGAACTTGACCCGGGCGGACTGGTAGAAGGCGTTCGGGTCGGTCCGCAGCAGCCCCGCCTCGGGCGAGTCGTCCCCCACGTCGACCAGGTGCTCGATGAGCATGCCGAACGGGGTGCCCCAGTCGCCGACGTGGTTGTCCCTGATCAGGTTGTCGCCCACGAACTCGGTCACCCGGGCGATCGCGTCGCCCACGATGGTCGAGCGCAGGTGGCCGACGTGCATCTCCTTGGCGATGTTGGGCGAGGAGTACTCGACGATCACCGTCTTGGGGTCCGCGGTGACCGGGACGCCGGCCCGCGGGTCACCCGAGCACCTCGGTCACCGCGGCACCGATCCAGCCGTTGGTGAGGGTGAAGTTGATGAAGCCGGGACCGCTGACCGTTGGCGTCTCGGCCATGTCGGCCACGTCCAGCTCGGGCGACGATCTCGGCCGCGATGTCGCGCGGGGCCCGGCCGAGCTGCTTGGCCAGCGGCAGGGCCACGTTCGACTGGCGTCGGCGAAGGAGGACGGGCGGATCAGCGGGTCGGCGTCAGCGTAGTCGGCGCCGAACGCCGCGACGAGGGCGTCGCGCACCCGGGCGCTGAGGACCTGCTGAGGATCTGCCATGAAACAAGCCTATCGGCGCAAGGGCGGTGGCTAAACCGGAATATCACGTGGAGTCACGCTCGCGGCCGGCGAGGAAGTGGGTGCCGCGGCGCTGCTCGCCGACGCCGACCCGTTCCCTGATCTTCTCGCTGATATCGCCCCGGATCAGGCTGGCCGCCAGCGGCAGGCGGCGGTGACGGCACGGGCGGTGGACGCGCCGTGGGCGATCACGACGGTGCCGCCCAGGCCGAGCAGCGCGGCCCCGCCGTAGGAGTCGGGCTCCAGCCGGTGGCTGAGCTCGCGCAGGCCGCGCCGCTGCAGCACCGCCCCGATACGGGCGGTGCGGGTACTGGTGAGGGCGGTGCGGAGCTCGCCCGCGGCGAACCGCATGGCCCCTTCGAGGGTCTTCAGGGCCACGTTGCCGGTGAACCCGTCGGTGACGATCACGTCGACCGCGCCCGCCATCAGGTCGCCGCCCTCGACGTTGCCCGCGAAGTTCAGCGGCAGGGCGCCCCCCTGGGGCTCGGCCGCGAGCAGCTCGTGGGCCCGCCGGGTGAGGGCGTTGCCCTTCCCCGGCTCGGCCCCGATGGTGAGCAGCCCGACGCGCGGGGCCGCGATACCGAGCGCGATCTGCGCGTAGGCCACTCCGAGCTGCCCGAATTGCACCAGCATTTCCGGCTTGGGGTCGGCCGTCGCGCCGGCGTCGATGAGCACGGTCGGCTTCGGGTGGGTGGGCAGCAGAACCGCCAGCCCGGGTCGCGCCACCCCCGGCAGCGGCAGCAGCCGGTGCCGGGCGCTGGCGACGATCGCGCCGGTCGAGCCGGCCGACACGACCGCGCTGGCCTGGCCGCGCCGCACCAGCTGGCAGGCGACGGCGATGCTGGAGCGCGGGCGGCGGAAGCCGGCCAGGGCGCCCTCGCCCATGCCGACGACGTCCTCGGCGGGCACCACCCGCAGCTCCGAGCTCCCGCCGAGCCGGGCGATGACCGGCCGCAGCCGGGCCGGCGGCCCGGTCAGCAGCGTGGTCACGCCGTCCTGGCGCTGCGCCGCGAGTGCACCCGCGACGATCTCATCCGGGGCGTAGTCGCCGCCCATCGCGTCGACCGCGATCACGGGCTCGCTCGCCGCGGCGGGCAGCGGCGGCGTCAGCTCGTGGGCATCCTCGTCACCCGGCGGCACATGGCTCATGGCGCAGCCATTATCGCCTGCTCGCCCCGTCGCCTGTTAGCCGGGCGAACTATGCTCACTGCATGCAGCTGAATGGAACTTCCGCGATCGTCACGGGCGGCGCCAGCGGCCTGGGGGAGGCGACGGCGCGCATGCTCGCGGCGGCCGGCTCGCATGTCATCATCGCCGACCTGAACGAAGAGGCCGGCAAGCAGGTCGCCGCCGAGACCGGCGGGCTGTTCGTGAAGACGAACGTGACCGACGAGGACGCGGTGCTCGCTGCCGTGGGGGCCGCCGAGGACTCCGGGCACCCGCTGCGAGTCGCGGTGAATTGCGCCGGAATCGGCTTCGCGGCGCGCACCGTCGGCCGCGACGGCACGCCGCACGACCTCGGGGCCTTCGCCCGCGTTATCGCGATCAACCTCACCGGCACCTTCAACACCCTGCGGCTGGCGGCCTCGGCGATGGCGAAGACCGAGCCGGTCGACGCCGACGGGCAGCGCGGCGTCATCGTCAACACGTCCTCGGTGGCCGGCCTCGAGGGGCAGACCGGGCAGATCGCCTACTCGGCGTCCAAGGGCGGGATCATCGGGATGACCGTGCCCGCGGCGCGCGACCTGTCCGTCATCGGTGTCCGGGTCAACACGATCTGCCCCGGCGTGATCTACACGCCGATCTACAAGTCCATCGCCAGCGGCGGCAAGGACGCCGACGAGTTCCTTGCCCGGCTGTCGGCTCCGGTGGTATTCCCGAAGCGGCTCGGGCGCGCGGACGAGTTCGGGCACCTGGTCAAGTCGCTGATCGAGAACGACTACATGAACGCGGAGGTTATCCGGTTCGACGGCGGGATACGGTTCCAGCCGAAGTAATGCTGACGTAGGGGTGATCGTTGTCGGGGATCGCGGGATGCCTCGCGCTGGCCGGGGGAAGCAGGCCGGACGGGGAGTGGGTACTGGCCGCCCTCCGGCGGATGGCGCACCGGGGGGCCGATGACGAGCAGGTGGTCGCGGAAGGCCCGGTGACGCTGGGCGCCCGGCGGCTGGCGGTGATCGACCCGTCAGCGGCCGGGCGGCAGCCGATGCGGTCGGCCGACGGCCGTTACACGATCGTCTACAACGGCGAGATCTACAACCACGGCGAGCTCGCCCAGCGCCTGGCCGCCCAGGGGGTGGCGCTGCGCGGCGGGTCCGACACCGAGCTGCTGCTCGAGACCTATGCGGTCGAGGGCCGGGAGGCGCTGCGCCGCCTGCGGGGCATGTTCGCCTTCGCCATCTGGGACGCCGCCGTGGGCGAGCTGTTCCTGGCCCGCGACCCGTTCGGCATCAAGCCGCTGTACTACACGCTGGCCGACGGGGGCCGCCAGTTCCGGTTCGCGTCCGAGCGCAAGGCGCTGCTCGGCCCGGGTGAGGTCCCGGTCATCGACCCGGAAGCGCTCCGCCGCTACCTCTCGTTCCAGTACGTCCCGGCGCCGTCGACGATGACGCCCCCGGTCACCTGCCTGCCGCCCGCCTCGTTCCTGGTCGTCCGGCCGGGAGCGCCGGCCGAGCGGCCGTCGCGGTACTGGCGCCCGGTGCTCCGGTCGGCCCGGTCACCCGACCCGGAGACTCCGGACCGGGTGCTGGCCGCCCTGCGCGGCTCCGTTGCCGCCCACCTGCGCAGCGACGTGCCGGTGGGCGCGTTCCTGTCGGGCGGGGTGGACTCGGCCGCGATCTGCGCCATCGCGGCCGAGACGCGGCCCGGGCTGCCGACCTTCACGGCCGGGTTCGACCGGCCTGGCTACAGCGAGATCGAGGAAGCGCAGCGGACGGCGGCGGCGCTCGGGCTGCGCAACATCCCCTACCTGATCACCGCCCAGGAGTTCGCGGCCAAGCTGCCGCAGATCATCTGGCAGCTCGACGACCCACTGGCGGACGCCGCCGCGACCGGCCTGTGGTTCGCCGCCCGGGAGGCGCGGCGGCACGTCAAGGTGGTGCTGTCGGGCGAAGGGGCCGACGAGCTGTTCGGCGGCTACGGCGTCTACTACCAGCCTGGGGTGGTGCGGGCGGCGACCCGGCTGCCCGGCTCCGGGCGGTCACTGGCGCAGGCGATGGCCCACCGGATACCGCCCGGGCAGCGCGGCCGGGGGCTGCTCGCGCGGATCGCGACGCCGCTGCGGACCCGCTACATCGGCAACGCCAACGTCTTCCCGGCGGCCGAGATCGACGCGCTGACCCGCTACGGCGGCGGCAGCGTGTACGACGTCACCGGGCCCGTCTTCGACCAGGCCGAGGCGGCCGGGCTGGACGACGTGGCCACCATGCAGCTGGTCGACCTGAACACCTGGCTGCCGGGCGACATCCTGGTCAAGGCCGACCGCGGGTCCATGGCCCACGGGCTGGAGCTGCGCACGCCGTTCCTCGACCGCGAGGTGATGAGCGTGGCCAGCCGCTGGCGCGGGCGGAGAAGACCGCGGCCGGCACGACCAAGTTCGCGCTCCGGGAGGCGGTCGGCGCCCTGCTGCCGCAAGAGAGCGCCGAGCGCCGCAAGCTCGGGTTCCCGGTGCCGGTCGGGCACTGGTTCCGGGGCGAGCTGTCCGGCTTCGCGGACCACGTAGTGCATGAGGCGCGGACCGAGGAGTGGCTCGACCGGCGGGCGGTGGACGCCGTGCTCGGCCGCTTCCGCGACGGCGATCCGGACGTCCCCTGGCGGCAGGTCTGGAGCCTGGTGGTGTTCTCCCTGTGGCACCAGATCTACGTCGAGCGCGTGTTCGATCCGGTCACCCTGGGCTGGCTGCCTTCCTAGAGCATTTCGGCCGGGTTGGCTTTCGGCGGGGGCAGCAGGCCGGTGCCGGCCAGCTGCTCGCGGATCTTGCGGCGGCCGCGGTGCAGCCGGGACATGACCGTGCCAACCGGGGTGCCCATGATCTCGGCGATCTCCCGGTACGGGTAGCCCTCGATGTCGGCCAGGTAGACGGTGGTGCGGAACTCGTTCGGGAGCCCCCGAAGGGCCCGCAGCAGGTCCGAGTCGGTCATGTGGTCCAGTGCCTCGGCCTCGGCCGAGGGGACCGGCGGAGCCAGCCGGTCGGCCGACATCTGCCACTCCTGCAGGTCGCTGCCCAGCGCCTGCTGCGGCTCGCGGCGGCGCTTGCGGTAGACGTTGATGAACGTCGTGGTGAGGATGCGGTTGAGCCAGGCCCGGAGGTTGGTCCCCGGGCGGAACTGGTGGAAGGCCGCGTACGCCTTGGCCGACGTCTCCTGGACCAGGTCCTCGGCGTCGGTCGGGTTCCGCGTCATCCGCAGGGCCGCCGGATACAACTGGCTGAGCTGCGGCAACACGTCGCGCTCGAACCGGGCGCGACTGTCGTCGTCGTCTTCGAAGGGGCTCATACCTGGCTCCGGGGGTTCGTGGGTTCCTGCTCACTCATATAGACGTACGAAAAGCCTCGGACGGTCCAATGTGTGACCGAGATCACCTCAAGATATGTCGCGTCAACGCGAGTATCCTGTACCTACCCTGAGAAAACGCTGATAAGCCGAGACAGGGCACGTCACGGGCGGTTCGGCGGCAAGCCGATCAGATCCAGCCGCGGTACCACATGTGGGACAGCCACTCCGAGTACGGGATGATCTTGCCCGCGAGGATCGGGTAAAAATACCAGAACACGAGCAGGACTGCAACCACGTAGATGCCGACAGTAACCGTCCCGAGAACCCGGCGCAGGGGCCTGGCGGTCGCGGGGCCGAGGATCAGGCCCAGGCACAGCACGATGCAGAGGATCAGGAACGGCTCGAACTCGAGGGCGTAGTAGAAGAACTTGGTCCGCGAGGTGAACGGCAGCCACGAGGCCCAGCCGGCCGCGATGCACAGCAGCGCCGCCCCCGCCCGCCAGTCCCGGCGGGTCAGCCACCAGCCGAGGCAGACCGCCATGACCGGCAGCGATATCCACCAGATGGCGGGGTTGCCGAGGGCGAGCACTTCCTGCGCGTAGGGCCCGATCTTGCCCGACGCGGCGACGTGCTGGCCGGCCGGGTCGGTGTAGGTGTTCCAGTAGAACGCGACCGGGCGGGTGAGGAAGAACCAGTCCCACGGCTGGGACTCATACGGGTGCCGGGTGCTCAGCCCGACCCCGAACTGGACCATCTCCTTGTGGTACTCGTACAGCGAGTACAGCGGGGAGATGACCGGGATGTTGACCCCGTGCTGCTGGGCGTAGTCCCGGTCGTACCCGGTCCCCGTGACCAGCCAGTTCAGCCAGCTCAGGACGTAGGTGACGAGCGGGATCACCCCGAGGGTGAGCAGCAGCCACTTGCCGTCCCGGACGAGCCCGCCGCGCACGTACGCGCGCAGGCCGACGGTGCGCCGGGCGCCGATGTCCCAGGCGACGCAGAGGCCCGCGAAGGCGAGGATGTACCACACCCCGTACTGCTTGGTCCCGCACGCGAGGCCGATGAGAACGCCCGCCAGGACCCGCCATTTCCTGATCCCGAGGCCGGGTCCGGCCTCGTCGCCTGGGCGCAGCACCATCGCCTCGGCCAGCCGCGCGCGGGACACGTCCCGGTCGACCACCAGCGCGCCGAACGCGGCCAGGACGAAGAACATCAGGAAGATGTCGAGGATGCCGGTCCGGCTGAGCACGAACTCGAGCCCGTCGAGCGACAGCAGCAGCCCGGCCGTGCAGCCGAGCAGCGTCGACCGGGTCATCCGCCGGGCCACCCGGCACATGACGAGGATGGCCAGCGTGCCGAAGACGGCGGAGGCGAACCGCCAGCCGAGCGAGCTGAGCCCGTAGAACCACTCGCCGACCGCGATGAGCAGCTTGCCGACCTCCGGCTGGACCACGTACTCGCCGCAGCTGGTGCCGGAGCAGGCGGCGAACAGGTGGTTGCTGAAGTGCCCGGCGACGATCTGGTTGTTGACGTAGTTGGCGTTGACCGTGGGCGGGCCGGTCCAGTACCACTCGACCCCGTGCCGGAGGATCGACCAGGCGTCCTTGGCGTAGTACGTCTCGTCGAAGATGATCGCGCCCGGAACCGATAGCCTGTTGAACCGGAGGAACGCGGCGAACGCGGTCACCAGCAGCGGGCCGATCCAGCCCCAGAGCCGGTCGCCCGGCATGGGCGTCAGCAGCCGGTCCCGCAGCGCGGCGATCCGCTCGGCGCCACCGTCGGCGGCCAGCCGGGAACCGCCGGGCAGGCTGCCGTCGGTGCGGGTGCCAAGCGAGACGGTGTCCTCGGCTCCGGCCGTGCCCGGGCCGCCCTCGTCGGGGTCCCTGGCCGGCTGGCCGGCCTGTGTCGCGGTCATCGAAGGCCATGCTATGTGGAGGGGAGCCCGCGTGGGGCCCAGAAAGACACCAGATCGTGTACCCGATGAGGCACGGACGAGTAACGACGGCGGCCCCGGTGTCCTCACCCTCGCCGGAGTGCCGATCGGCCAGGCCGCGGACGCCCCGGCCCGGCTGGCCGCGGCGCTGGCATCGGCCGATGTGATCGCGGCGGAGGACACCCGCCGGGTGCGCCAGCTCGCGGCCGCGCTCGGTGTCCAGCTGGGTGGCCGGGTGGTCTCCTACTACGACGTGATCGAGGTGCGCCGGGCGGCCGAGCTGGTAACCGAGCTCGAGGCCGGACGGGGCGTGCTGGTGGTGACCGACGCCGGGATGCCCGCCATCAGCGACCCGGGCTACCGGCTGGTGGCGGCCGCTGCCGCGGCCGGGATCAGGGTCACCGCGCTGCCGGGGCCGTCAGCCGTGACCACCGCCCTCGCGGTCTCCGGGCTGCCGACCGACCGGTTCTGCTTCGAAGGGTTCCCGCCCCGCAAGCCGGGCGAGCGGGCGCGCCGGTTCGCCGAGCTGGCGGCTGACCCGCGCACCCAGGTGCTGTTCGAGTCGCCCCGCCGGGTGGCGGTGACGCTGGCCGAGCTCACCGCGACGCACGGCGCCGACCGGGCTGCGGTCGTCTGCCGGGAGCTGACCAAGACGCACGAGGAGATCGTCCGCGGGCCGCTCGCTGAGCTGGCCGACTGGGCCGCCGCGGGCGACGCCTCAGGGGGCGTCCGCGGTGAGATTACGCTCGTCGTGGCCGGTATCGGCCAGGCCGCCGTCCGCGCCGCCGCGCGCACGGCGGCCCGCGAGGCGCGCCGGGCCGAGCGCCACCGCCAGGGCTAGGCAGGCGAACGGCACCGCGGTGGTGACGTAGCGGTAGTCGAATTCGGCCGTCGCCGCGGGCACTACGATCAGCATGAGCGAGCACAGCCACGGCAGCAGTGCTTCCCGGGAGGACCGCCCGGCAGCCACCGCGGGTCCCCCGGTTGCCTCGCGCCCGGCGCGGCGCCAGCCGGCCGCGATCGCGGCCAGGCCGGCCAGCAGGATCAGGCCGTAAACGGTGCCGGGCAGCCATACGTACCGCTGGTAGGCCCGGATGACCTCGGCGAACGGGTTGACCACGACGGTCGCCGGGTTCCCCCGGACGTAGTACGACGCCGCCGAGGGGTACCCGCCGTAGGGGCTGGCCGGGATCGCCGGCGACTGGGAGCCGAACAGGTAGGCGTCGTAGGTCTGCGGGTTGGGGAAGACCGGGCGGTTCCAGTCGAACGACCGCGCGGTGTCGTCCCACACGGCCCGGGCGTAATCCAGTGGCTGGGACGCGATCGCCCGCAGGGCGAAGCTCTCGGCCAGGTGGTCGGTCGCGGGGGAGAACTCGGCCGACGGCAGCCGCAGCAGCGGGCTGGCGTCGGTCCAGATGTAGGCCTGGGCGATTGGCCGCTGGTCCGGCGGCACGGTCGTGCACAGCGGCAGCAGGTCGGGCGGCAGCGTTATCCGGGAGCAGTCGGCGAACGTCATCACCCGGGAGTACAGGAACACCCCGGTCGAGTCGGTCAGCGCGAAGCGGCCGTGGGCGGCGGCGTACCAGGCCTCGTAGCCCGCGACCGGCACCGCGAATGCGACCGCGCAGGCAGCCAGCCCGGCGACGACCCGTCGCCAGGCACCGAATAGGCGGATCAGCAAGTAGAGGAGGAACACGGCCAGCAGCGGGAGGCCGGTCGGCCGGACGGTGGCGGACGCGCCCAGCAGCAGGCCCGCCACCAGGCAGGCGCGCCAGCCGGGCTCGGGCTGCCAGAGGACAACGGTGACCGCGGCCGTCACCAGGAACAGGAACAGCGTGTCGGCCATGATCAGGTGCTCGAGCTGGATCTCGAACCCGTCGTAGAGCACCGGCAGCGTGGCCAGCACCGCCAGCCAGGCGGGGGCGCCGAACCGCTGCCGGGCCAGGGCGTAGATCATCACCGCCACGGCCAGGCCCATCAGGTGCTGAGAGGCGGTCACGAGCAGGTAGCTGTGGGCCGGGGACAGCAGCCACAGGTAGACCGGGTAGCCGGACGGCCGGGTGGTGCCGGGAGTGAGGGTCACCGCGGCCCGCAGGTAGCTGAACGAGTCGTTGAACCAGGACTGCCAGCGGTAACCGAGCTCGGCGTCGGCCCGGAGCGCCGCCGCGACCAGCAGCACGCCGGTGAACAGGCGGTTCGCCGCGATCACACGCGCGCAGCGCCGCCATATCTCCGCGGGCACAGCCTTCAAGCCCGTATCCTCCTACATCTGAGGGCGCTTACGCGATTGAGCGCCCGGCGCCCTGGTGCCCGTGCAATGTACGCCAAACCGGGCGCAATGGGTGCACTGTCACCGTAGTACGGCGAATGGAGTTTTCGTGGAGTTGACCATCGTGATGCCCTGTCTGAATGAGGCGGAAACCGTGGCAACCTGCGTGCAGAAGGCCGTTCGGTTCATTGCCGACAACGGGATCGACGGCGAGGTCGTGGTGGCCGACAACGGCTCCACCGACGGCAGCCGGGAGCTGGCCGCCGCGGCCGGCGCCCGGGTGGTCCCGATCGCCGACCGGGGCTACGGCAACGCGCTGATGGGCGGCATCATCGCGGCCCGGGGCGAATACGTGATCATGGGCGACGCCGACGACAGCTACGACTTCACCCGCCTGATGCCGTTCCTGGTCAAGCTGCGCGAGGGCGACGACCTGGTGATGGGCAACCGCTTCAAGGGCGGCATCGCGCCCGGTGCGATGCCGCCGCTGCACCGCTACCTCGGCACCCCGGTGCTGTCGTTCATCGGGCGGCTGTTCTTCCGCTCCAGCATCGGCGACTTCAACTGCGGCCTGCGCGGCTTCCGCCGCGACAGTGCGATCAAGCTCGGCCTGCAGGCGACCGGCATGGAGTTCGCGAGCGAGATGATCGTGAAGGCCGCCCTCGCGCACCAGAAGATCTCCGAGGTCCCGACCACCCTGGACAAGGACGGCCGCAGCCGGCCGCCGCACCTCAGCACCTGGCGCGACGGCTGGCGCCACCTGCGCTTCCTGCTGCTGTTCAGCCCGCGCTGGCTGTTCTTCGTTCCCGGCCTGGTGCTGCTCGTCGTCGGGCTCGGCCTCGGCGCGGCCGTCGCGACCGGGCCGCTGACCATCGGCGGGGTCAGCTTTGACGTCGACACCCTGGTCGCCTGCGGCGCCTGCGTCGACATCGGCTTCCAGGCCATCCTCTTCTGGCTGTTCACCCAGGTCTACGCGGGCTCGGAAGGGTTCCTGCCGACCGAGCCGCGGGTGCAGACCCTGCTCGGCAAGCTGTCGCTGGAGCGCGGCCTGCTGACCGGCGTCGTGGTGGGCGTAGCCGGGCTGGTCGGGCTGATCTTCTCGCTCACCTACTGGCAGGGCCAGGCGTTCGGGCACCTCAACTACGAGCACGCGCTGCGGCTGATGGTCCCGTCGGTGACCGCGCTGGTGCTGAGCTGCCAGCTCATCCTGGGCACGTTCTTCCTCTCGATCCTCGGGATCAAGCAGACCAGGCACGTTCCGGTCGGCGCCAGGGCCGAGATCAATGTGGGCGACGACCACGCCACTGCCCGTAGGCTTTAACCATGCCGAGCCCTAGCCCCAAGCACATCCTGACCGCGCCGGCGTGGCCCTACGCGAACGGCCCGCGGCACATCGGCCACGTCTCCGGCTTCGCCCTGCCGAGCGACATGTTCAGCCGGTACCAGCGGATGGCGGGCAACCGGGTGCTGATGGTGTCGGGGACCGACGAGCACGGCACGCCGATCCAGGTCCAGGCGGACAAGGAAGGGGTCGGCGTCCGCGAGATCGTCGACCGCTACAACGGGGTGATCGGCAACGACCTGGTCAACCTGGGCATGAGCTATGACCTGTTCACCCGGACCACGACCAGGAACCACTACGCGGTGACCCAGGAGATCTTCCTGACGCTGCTGAAGAACGGGTACATCTTCCCCAAGACCACGCTCGGGGCGATCTCCCCGTCGACCGGCCGCACGCTGCCCGACCGCTATATCGAGGGCACCTGCCCGATCTGCGGGTACCCGGCGGCCCGGGGCGACCAGTGCGACAACTGCGGCAACCAGCTCGACCCGACCGACCTGATCGACCCCAAGTCGAAGATCAACGGTGAGACCCCGCTGTTCGCCGAGCAGGAGCACTACTTCCTTGACCTGCCCGCGTTCACCGACGCGCTGGGCGACTACCTGCGGTCTAAGGAGGGGGACTGGCGGCCCAACGTCCTCAAGTTCTCCCTCAACCTGCTCGACGACCTGCAGCCGCGGGCGATCACCCGCGACCTCGACTGGGGCGTGCCGGTGCCGCTCGACGGCTGGCGCGACCGAGGCGACAAGAGGATCTACGTCTGGTTCGACGCGGTCATCGGCTACCTGTCGGCGTCCATCGAGTGGGCCCGCCGCTCGGGTGACCCGGAGGCCTGGCGGGCCTGGTGGAGCGACGAGAACGCCGAGTCCTACTACTTCATGGGCAAGGACAACATCGTCTTCCACTCCGAGATCTGGCCGGCGATGCTGCTCGGCTACGACGGCCAGGGGGCCAAGGGCGGCCAGCCTGGCGCCCTCGGCCACCTCGACCTGCCGTCCGAGGTGGTCAGCAGCGAGTTCCTGACGATGGAGGGCCGCAAGTTCTCCTCCTCGCGCCAGGTCGTCATCTACGTCAAGGACTTCCTCCAGCGCTACGACGTCGACGCGCTGCGCTATTACGTGGCGGTGGCCGGGCCGGAGACCCACGACACCGACTTCACCTGGAGCGAGTTCGTCCGGCGGAACAACGACGAGCTGGTCGCGACCTGGGGCAACCTGGTCAACCGGTCGGTCTCGTTCGCGGCCAAGAACATCGGCGCGGTCCCGGCCGCGGGCGAGCTCACCGACACCGACCGCGCGCTGCTGGCCGCCACGAGCGGTGCCTTCGGCGTGGTCGGCGAGCACCTGGCCCACTCGCGGTTCAAGAACGCCGTCAACGAGGCGATGCGCACGGTCGGCGAGGCCAACAAGTACTTCTCCGAGCAGGCGCCGTGGAAGCTGCGGACCACCGACCCGGACCGGATGGCGACCGTGCTGCACGTGACCCTGCAGGCCGTGGCGGACGCCAAGACGCTGCTGACGCCGTTCCTGCCGCGCTCGTCGCAGGCGGTCCACGAGATGCTGGGCGGCACCGGCGAGTGGTCCGGGATGCCCCGGCTGGAGACGGTCGACGAGGAGGGCGGCCCCTCCTACCCGGTGATCACCGGCGACTACGACGCGACCTTCCGCTGGCAGTCCCGGCCGGTGGTGGCGGGCACGCCGCTGGCCGTCCCGACCCCGCTGTTCACCAAGCTCGACCCGTCGGTGGTGGACGAGGAAGTCGCCCGGCTCGAAGGTAATGAATAGCAGTCCGAACGAGGGCGTGTCCCTGCCTGACCCGGGCGGCTTCGACGCGCACACGCACCTGGACATCATGGGGCTGCCCGTCGACGGCGTACTCGCGGACGCCCGGGCGGCTGGCATCCACCGGGTCATCAACGCCGGCTGCGACCTGCCGTCCTCCCGCTGGTCGGTGGCAGCCGGGCGGGAGTACCCCGGTGTCTACGCCGCGGTCGCCATCCACCCCAACGACACCGCCAAGGTGAACGACCGGAGGGGTGAAGTGCTGGCCGAGCTGGCCGAGCTGGCGGCGGCGCCGGAGACGGTGGCGGTGGGCGAGACGGGGCTCGACTACTACCGCGACTGGTCACCGCCGCAGATCCAGCGGGACTGGTTCCGGGCCCACATCGAGATCGCCCGGGCGGCGGGCAAGCCGGTGATGATCCACGACCGTGAGGCGCACCGGGACGTGCTGGCGATCCTGGCCGAGTACGGGCCGTGGCCGCCCGGCACGGTCATGTTCCACTGTTTTTCCGGTGACGCCGCCATGGCGGCCGAGTGTGCCGAGGCGGGCTACCTGATGAGCTTCGCCGGCAACGTGACCTTCAAAAATGCCGGGCCGCTGCGCGCGGCCGCCGCGGTCGCCCCGGCCGGGCTGATGCTGGCGGAGACCGACGCCCCCTACCTGACCCCGGTGCCGCACCGGGGCAAGCCGAACTCCCCGGCCCGGACCGCTGACACAATCCGCTTCCTGGCCGGGCTGAAGGGCCTCGACCTGGCCGAGTTCTGCACCCTGCTCCAGCGGACGGGGTCCCGTGCCTTCGGGTGGTAGGGGCACCCGGTGCCGGCGGGCCGCATGATGGTGGATCACTGGGCTCACCCTGGGCTGCCTAACGATCCACTGTCTTCGCTCCGGCCCGCGGGGCGGCTGTGACCGGGAGCGTGCGGCTGCTTGGTGCGGCGGACATCCGGACGCTGGCGGGCCGGCTGGACATCCGGCCGACAAAGCGGCTCGGGCAGAACTTCGTGATCGAGCAAGGGACGGTCCGGCGGATCGCGGCGCTCGCGGGGCCGCGCCCGGGCGACGTGATCCTCGAGGTCGGGCCGGGCCTCGGCTCGCTCACCCTGGCCCTGCTGGAGGCGATCGGCACCGCCCCGGCGCGGCTGGTCGCGGTCGAGATCGACCCGGTGCTGGCCGGGCAGCTGCCCGAGACGATCGCCGAGCGCGCGCCCGACCTCGAGGAGCGGACGGTGGTGCTCACCGCCGACGCGCTGGCCGTCGGGCAGCCGGAGCTCGGCTGGTACGGGCCGACGGTGCTGGCCGCCAACCTGCCCTACAACGTGGCCGTCCCGGTGCTGCTGCACCTGCTGGCGGAGCTGCCGTCGCTGCGCCGCGGGGTGGTCATGGTGCAGGCCGAGGTGGCCGACCGGATGTGCGCCGGGCCGGGCAGCCGGGTCTACGGGGTGCCGTCGGCCAAGCTCGCCTGGTACGCCGGCGCGCGGCTGGGTGGCACGGTACCGCGCTCGGTCTTCTGGCCGGTCCCGAACGTGGACTCCAAGCTGGTGGTGTTCACCCGGCGCGACCCGCCCGCGTCCGCGGCCACCCGCGAGGAGGTCTTCGCGGTCATCGATGCCGCCTTCAGCCAGCGCCGCAAGACCCTGCGGGCCGCGCTCGCGGGCTGGGCGGGCTCGCCCGCGGCGGCCGAGCAAGCCCTCCGCGCGGCCGGGGTGGACCCGGGAGCCCGGGGTGAGACGCTGACCGTCGCCCAGTTCGCCCGGATCGCCGCGGAAGCGCGCGCGTGACCGGAGCGGAGGGCCACGCCCTGCGGCGGCACCGGGGGCGGCTGGAAAACGCCGTTGGAACTGGGCGCTGAAGTAGGCTTCGGTTCTTGTGACGAGTGTGAAGGTCCGGGTTCCAGCCAAGATCAACCTGCAGCTCTCGGTCGGTCCGCTGCGCCCCGACGGCTACCACGGCCTGGTGACCGTGTTCCACGCCATCTCGCTGTACGACGAGGTGACCGTGAGCCCAGCCGACCCGGCCAGCACCCTCACGTCTGGCCAGGAGGGCCCGGACGTGGTGACCGTCAGCGGCGCGGACGCCGCGGCGGTCCCCGCGACCGGCGACAACCTGGCGCTGCGGGCGGTGCGGGCGCTGCGGGCCGAGCAGCGCCGCCAGGGGCAGGCGCCGGGCGGCCCGGTCGCGGTCAGCATCGCCAAGCGCATCCCGGTGGCGGGCGGCATGGCCGGCGGCAGCGCCGACGCCGCCGCCGCCCTGGTGGCCTGCAACCGGCTCTGGGACGCGGGCCTGAGCGCTGGCGAGCTCTGCGCGGTCGGCGCTGAGGTCGGCAGCGACGTCGGCTTCGCCGTCCTCGGCGGCACCGCTGTCGGCCGCGGCCGCGGCGAGCAGCTCACCCCGGCGCTGACCGCCCCGGCCCGCTTTCACTGGGTGCTGGCGCTGGCCCACGGTCAGCTGTCGACGCCGGCCGTCTTCGGCGCGCTGGACCGCCAGCGCAACGGCCGTCCGGTGGCCGAGCCCGAGCTCAGCGGCGAGCTGATGAGCGCGTTGCGGGCGGGTGACCCGGTGCGGCTGGGGGCGGCGCTCACCAACGACCTTCAGCCGCCCGCGATCGCGCTGTTCCCGGCGCTGCGCAAGACGCTGTCGGCCGGGCGCGAGTTCGGCGCGCTGGGCGCGCTGGTCTCTGGCTCGGGTCCGACCTGCTACTTCCTCGCCCGCGACGCCGGCCACGGGACCGACCTGGCCGTGAGCCTGTCCGGGGCCGGGGTGTGCCGGACGGTGGCGACCGCGACGGGGCCGGCCCCGGCGCCAGCGTCGTCCCCGCGGTGGCCTGACACTGCTGCCTGCCCAGGGGCAGTAATCCCGGTTAGCCGATCAGCTCGGCCAGCTCGAACCAGCGTTCCTCGAGGGCGGTCACTTCCGCCTCGAGTTGCTTGATCTCCGCTATCCGCTTGGTCAGGCCCTGGTAATCCGACGGGTCGTGCTCGGCCAGGGCGTTATTGGCCGCCTCGATCTGGGACTGCAGCCGCGCAATGCGCCGCTCGACCGAGGCGGTCTCCTTCTCGGCGTCGCGCCGGGCCGAGCCGGACAAGCCAGCCGCCGCGTCCGGCTGCGGCAGGCCGGCCGCCGTGGCGGCCGCCGCGGTGGCGGCCTGCACCGGGTTGCCGCCCGGGACGGACTGCTCGCGGACGCGCAGCCGCAGGTACTCGTCGATGCCTCCGGGCAGGTGCCGCAGCCGCCCGCTGAGGAGCGCGTACTGCTGGTCGGTGACCCGCTCGAGGAAGTAGCGGTCGTGCGAGACCGCGATCAGCGTCCCCGGCCAGGAGTCGAGCAGGTCCTCGATCACCGCCAGCATGTCGGTGTCCATGTCGTTGGTCGGCTCGTCGAGGATCAGCACGTTGGGCTGGTCGAGCAGGATCAGCAGCAGCTGAAGGCGGCGCTGCTGGCCGCCGGACAGGTCCTTGACCGGGGTCGACAGCTGGGCGGCGGCGAACCCGAGCCGCTCCAGCAGCTGGCCCGGGGTCAGTTCCTGGGCCTTCGACCCGTTGCCGACGGTGTAGCTGGTACGAAGCCGCTCGATGATCACCCGGACCGGCTCGTCCAGGTGCTGCTCGAGCTCGCCCAGTTGCTGGGTAAGGGTGGCTACGCGGACCGTCTTGCCCCGCCGGACGGTCCCGGCGGTCGGCTGGAGGGTGCCCGCCACCAGACCGAGCAGGGTGGACTTGCCTGCCCCGTTGACGCCGAGCAGGCCCGCCCGCTCGCCCGGGGCGATCCGCCACTCGATCCCGCGCAGCACCTCGGTGCCGTCATAGCCGGCCGAGACGCCGAGCAGATCGACCACGTCCTTGCCGAGCCGGGCCGCCGCGAGCGACTGCAGCGACACCGAGTCCCTGATCTCGGGCACGTCGGCGATGAGCTCGTTGGCCGCGTCGATCCGGAACCGGGGCTTGGACGTGCGGGCGGGCGCGCCCCGGCGCAGCCAGGCGAGCTCCTTGCGCGCGAGGTTCTGCCGTTTCGCCTCGGCCGTGGCGGCTAGGCGGTCGCGTTCGACCCGCTGCAGGATGTAGGCGGCGTAGCCGCCTTCGAATGGCTCGACCAGGCGGTCGTGCACCTCCCAGGTGGCGGTGCAGACCTCGTCCAGGAACCAGCGGTCGTGGGTGATGACGAGCAGGCCGCCCACGCTCGGTGGCCAGCGCCGCTTGAGGTGGCCCGCCAGCCAGGTGATCGCCTCCACGTCGAGGTGGTTGGTCGGCTCGTCCAGCAGCAGCACCTCCCACTCGGCGGCCAGCAGTCCGGCCAGCGCCACCCGGCGTCGCTGGCCCCCGCTGAGCGCGGCCAGCGAGGCCTCGAAGGGGATCCCGGCCAGCAGTCCGGCGATCACGTCGCGGACTCGCGGGTCGCCCGCCCAGACGTGCTCGGGGGTGTCGCCGACGACGGCGCGGGCGACCGTGAGCGCGTCGTCCAGCGTGTCGGCCTGGTCGAGGACGCCGATCCGGACCCCGCCGCGGACCGTGACCCGGCCGGAGTCGGGCCGCAGCCGCCCCGCCAGCATGGCGAGCAGGCTGGTCTTGCCGTCGCCGTTGCGGCCCACCACACCGACCCGGTCCCCGTCGTTCAGGCCGAGGGAGATGGAGTCGAAGACGACTTTGGTGGGAAACTCCAGGTGCAGGGACTCAGCCCCGAGAAGGTGCGCCATATCGGTTTCCAGGCTAGGGCATCGCCGGGATCAGCCGACATCGTCGAAGGGCACCAGCAGCGTCCGGAGCAGGTCGGCCAGTTGCCCGCGCTGCTCCGGGTCGAGCTGGGACAACAGCACGTGCTCGCGCTCGAGCAGGTCGGCGAAGGCCGCGTCGACGGCGGTCCGGCCGCGCTCGGACAGCGTCACCAGCACGCCCCGCCGGTCGCTCGGATCGGGCTCGCGGGAGACAAGCCCGGCCGCGGCGAGCCGGTCGATCCGGTTAGTCATGGTGCCCGAGGTCACCAAGGTGGCCCGCAGGAGCGTTCCCGGCGTGAGCTGGAACGGCGGTCCCGCCCGGCGCAGGGCCGACAGGACGTCGAACTCCCAGGACTCGAGGCCGTGGGCGGCGAACGCGCCGCGCCGGGCGATGTCCAGGTGCCGGGCTAGCCGGGAGACCCGGCTCAGCACGTGCAGCGGCGCGACGTCGAGGTCCGGCCGCTGCCGCCGCCAGGCGGCGACCAGGTCGTCGACCTCGTCCCGTTCGCCGCCAGAAAGTTGCCCCATCTGCTCAGCTTATCTCTTGACGTCAAGATGCTTGATAGGCTATTAAATTGTTGATATCAAGATTCTTTACGTCGACGTACTTTCGCGGGAGGACGCAGCTATGTGGGACGCCGGGCAGTACCTGCGGTTCGGGGGCGAGCGCGCCCGCCCCTTCTTCGATCTCACCGCCCAGGTCGGCGCGAGCAGCCCGGGATACGTGGCCGACCTCGGCTGCGGCCCCGGCAACCTCACCGCTGCTCTCGCCGCGCGCTGGCCCGGCGCGACCGTGGCCGGCGTCGACAGCTCGCCGGAGATGATCGCCGCCGCCCGCGAGTCGCAGGCTGCCCCGAACCTGTCGTTCGCGCTCGGCGACATCACTGGCTGGGACCCCCCGCAGGCGCCCGACGTGCTCGTGAGCAACGCCGTGCTCCAGTGGATTCCCAGCCAGCGCGAGCTGGCCCGGCAATGGGCGGACCTGCTGGCGCCAGGGGGCTGGCTTGCCTTCCAGCTGCCAGGCAACTTCGACCAGCCCACCCACGCGATCGCCCGGGAAATGGCCGGCGCCCCCCGCTGGCGCGGCCTGCTTGACGGGGTCCAGCTGAACCGGCAGGCGACCGACCCGGCCGAGTATGTCGAGCTGCTCGCCCGGCCTGGTTACGAGGTGAACGCCTGGGAGACCAGCTACCTGCACGTCCTGCCGGGGGACAATCCGGTCACCGAATGGGCCAAGGGCAGCACGCTGCGCCCGGTCCTGGCCGCGCTGGAGGCCGAGCAGGCGGGCGCCTTCCTCCGCGAGTACGGGGAACGGGTGCGGGAGGCGTACCCGCCGCGCCCGTACGGCACCGTGTTCCCCTTCCGCCGGGTGTTCACGGTGGTGCACCGCGTGGACGCGACGCCGTAACCGCGTGACACGCAGGCAATAATCAGACTATTCCCATTGAGTTACTAGGGAAAGTGGCTATGCTCGTACCGTGGACCAGACGATCATCACTCCTGACCAGCGGCTTCTCACGCCCCGCGAGCTTGCCGCCGAGGTGCGGCGGCTGACCTCGGGCCCGGCCGACTGGGTGGCCCGGGTCCGGCTCGATCCCGAGGGACGCTGGTACGAGCAGATCCACATGGGCGACAGCTACGAGCTGTGGCTGATCAGCTGGCTGCCCGGGCAGTCAACCGGGTTCCACGACCACGGCGGGGCGAACGGGGCCTTCGGCGTGGTCTGGGGCCAGCTCGATGAGTACACCGTGGGCGACGGCGCGGCCGTGTCCGGCCCCCGGGCGGTCACCGCGGGGGCGGTGCGGGCGTTCGGTCAGCGCCACGTGCACGACGTGCGCAACGCCGAGACTGGCTCGGTGGCGGTCAGCGTGCACGCCTACTCTCCGCCGCTGAGCGCCATGACCAGGTACGACCTCACCCCTGGGGCCCTGGTCCCGATCCGGACGGAAGGGACCGACGACTGGTGACGATCGACGAGATGCTGGCGGCCGCACGGGCGCGGCTCGTGCGGGTGACCCCGCGCGAGGCGTTCGCCGCGCAGGGCGCGGGAGCGGTGCTCATCGACATCAGGCCCGCCGGGCAGCGGGCGGCCGACGGCGAGGTGCCGGGCTCGGTGGTGATCGAGCGGAACCACCTCGAATGGCGGCTCGACCCGGCCAGCGACAGCCGGCTCCGCTGGCGGGCGGCTACGACCTGCGGGCGATCGTATTCTGCGCCGACGGATATACCTCCAGCCTGGCCGCCGCCGCCTTGCAGGACCTCGGCCTGACCCGGGCGACCGACGTGGACGGCGGGTTCCGGGCCTGGCGGGAGGCCGGCCTGCCCTGCGCCCAGGCGGAGGACAAGACCGTGGAGATCGCGCCCGGCGCTTCGCCCGCCTGGTAGCGGCGCTGGCCCCGGGCGCCGGGCCAGGCCCGGGCTAGTCCCGCACGTCGAGCTTGGCCAGGCCGTTCCAGGCCAGGTCGATCATGTTCTTCGCCACCTGGTCGACGTCCGGCTCGAGGCCGGGCTTGCGCGCGTCGAGCCACCACTGGCCGGTGAAGGCGACCATGCCCACCATGATCTGGGAGTACATCGGGGCGAGCTTCGGGTCATGGCCGCGCGAGGCGAGGAAGTCGGCCATGATGAACTCGACCTGCCCGGCGATGTCGGCCAGCAGCGTGCCGTAGGTGCCGCCGCCGGCTCCCGGGCTGGAGTCGCGGACCAGGATCCGGAAGCCGTCGGCGTTGTCCTCGATGTAGCGCAGCAGCGAAGCGGCCGCCGCCTCGAACTTGGGCTGGTTGTGCGGCCCTTCAAGCAGCGTCATGATCATGGTCGTGAGCCGCTCGACCTCGCGGTCGACGACCACGGCGTAGAGCCCTTCTTTGCCGCCGAAGTGCTCGTAGACCACCGGCTTGGACACGCCTGCCTGGGCCGCGATCTCCTCGATCGAGGTGCCCTCGAATCCCCGCTCGGCGAACAGCTTGCGGCCGATGTCGAGCAGTTGCTGCCGCCGCTGCTGGCCTGTCATCCGCTTGCGGCTGATTCTCGGGAACTGTTCGGTCACCGGAACATCATGGCCGTTATGCCGCCGCCTTGTCAGCCTGGATGGCCCGCTTAGCGGCCTTTTCGTTACGCTTGGTCATGGTGCTGAAGCGGCGCGTCGTGTCCGAGTCGGTCGCGCGCTTGGCGTACAACCGCGCCTCGTCCGGCCAGCGCACGTCGTAGGCCCAGCCGAGCTTCTCGAACCACTGGATGACCCGGGCGGACTGGTCGATCTGGCCCTTGAGGGCGCCGTGCCGGGCGCACGTCGGGTCGGCGTGGTGCAGGTTGTGCCAGGACTCGCCGAACGACGCGATGGCCAGCCAGGCCACGTTGACCGAGCGGTCGCGCGACTGCCAGTCGGTGTTGCCCCAGGTGTGGCAGATCGAGTTGGTCGACCAGGTGACGTGGTGCAGCAGGGTGACCCGGACCAGGCTGGCCCAGAAGAACGCCTCGATGGCGAGGTGCCAGGAGAAGATGCCGGTAGAGGTCCAGAAGCCGCCCGCGACCGCCGGGGCGACCAGGGTGAAGAAGACCAGGGCAGGGAACAGCTTGTCCACCCGCCGGATGTTCTTGTCGGCCAGCAGGTCGGGGGCGAACTTGGCCTGGTTGGTCTGGTTGGGGTCGAACAGCCACATGATGTGCGCCCACAGCAGGCCCTTGGCCAGCGCCTTGGCGTCGTCGCCGTACTTCCAGGGCGAGTGCGGGTCGCCTTCCTTGTCGCTGTACTTGTGGTGCCGCCGGTGGTCGGCGACCCAGGTGACGACCGGACCCTCCAGCGCGAGGCTGCCGGCCGCCGCGAGGGCCACCCGCAGGCCGGTCTTGGCCTTGAACGAGCTGTGCGTGAAGTAGCGGTGGTAGCCGACGGTGATGCCGAGCCCCGAGACCCAGTAGAAGACGGCCCCGATCACGATGTCGTGCCAGTTCAGCCCCCAGCCCCAGGCGAACGGGATGGCGGCTATCAGGGCCAGCATCGGGACGAAGACGAAGACGCCGACCAGCACCCGCTGGGCCCGGCTCATCGGCTCCTCGTCGATCTCAGGGGCCGTCTTGCGCAGCAGCGGCGCGGCCCCTGGATCCAGTGACAGCGCGGTGTCCTCGCTGATCGCCAGCGTGCTGGCGTCGCGGGTGTCCTGAGTGCTTGTCATGTTCTCCCCTGAGGTGAAGGCGCCCGCAGGCGGCGACCCTGGGCGCCCCGCAGGAGGCGACCTTGTACGCTTACGTAACCGTAGCCTACGAGACCGTAGGTTGCGCAAGAGTTCCGGCTGAATTCTTGGAAATTGGCCGGTAAAGGCCATCCCTCCGCCAGCTGCCCCGCGCGGGCCTGGCCATGCGCGAACGTGCGCCCGCAGAGGGCGGCAACGGGCCTGCTCCCGGTACAGTTAGCGGTGCCGGTCCCGGGTCGTCTAGTGGCAGGACAAGTGGTTTTGGTCCACTTTACGGAGGTTCGAATCCTTCCCCGGGAGCAACGGCCGGGAGGATCACCGGTATGCGGAGGCAGGCTCCGGTGAGTTATGGTTGGTAGAGGGCAAGCAAATTCTCAGCTTCTCCTCAACTTCCCAGACCCTTTCGGACCAGGTGGGGGGCATTTCCGTCCATGACGGGCAACACCCAGGTGGCAGGTGTGGCCGAGAAGCCTACGCGCGTGCTCGGACCGCACTACAAGTGGATCGCGCTGTCGAACACCACGCTCGGCGTGCTGATGGTGACGATCAACCAGTCCATCGTGCTGATCGCGCTGCCGGACATCTTCCACGGCATCGGCCTTGACCCGCTTGGCGCGGGCAACACCAGCTACCTGCTGTGGATGTTCATGGGCTTCATGATCGTCACGGCCGTGCTGGTGGTGTCGTTCGGCCGGCTGGGCGACATGTTCGGCCGCGTCCGGATGTACAACATGGGCTTCGCGGTCTTCACCGTCGGCTCGATCGCGCTGACCGTGACCTGGATGCACGGGCCCTCAGCGGCCCTCTGGCTGATCCTCTGGCGGGTGGTCCAGGGCATCGGCGGCGCGTTCCTGTTCGCCAACTCGACCGCCATCCTCACCGACGCGTTCCCGGTCCACCAGCGCGGCACCGCCCTCGGCCTGAACTCGATCGCGGCCATCGCCGGGTCGTTCATCGGCCTCATCCTCGGCGGCATCCTCGGCCCGACCAACTGGCACCTGGTCTTCCTCGTCTCGGCCCCGGTCGGCCTGTTCGGCACCGTGTGGGCCTACTACATGCTGCACGACACGGGCGAGCGCAAGCACGCCAAGATGGA
The DNA here is from genome assembly GCA_963795335.1 of uncultured Actinomycetota bacterium. Taxonomy (GTDB): domain Bacteria; phylum Actinomycetota; class Actinomycetes; order Streptosporangiales; family Streptosporangiaceae; genus Trebonia. The sequence continues at coordinate 39,145 of CAWCHI010000011.1, read as the reverse complement.
CTGGTGGGGCAACATCCTGTTCGGGGTCGGCCTCATCGCCATCATGGTCGGCATCACCTACGGCCTGCAGCCCTACGGGGGCAGCGCGATGGGGTGGAGCAACCCCATGGTGCTGGCCGAGCTGATCGGCGGGGTCGCGCTCATCGTCGCCTTCGTGTTCGTCGAGAAGCATGTCGAGCAGCCGCTGTTCCGCATCTCGCTGTTCAAGATCCGGCCGTTCCTGTGGGGCAACATCGCCAACCTGGCGCTGGCCATGAGCCGCGGCGGCATGCAGTTCATGCTGATCATCTGGCTGCAGGGCATCTGGCTGCCGCTGCACGGCTACAGCTACAGCCAGACCCCGCTGTGGGCGGGCATCTACCTGATCCCGCTGACGGTCGGCTTCCTGCTGTCGGCGCCGCTGTCCGGCGTGCTGTCGGATAAGTACGGCGCCAAGGGGTTCACCATTGGCGGGACGCTGCTGGCCGCGGTCACCTTCCTCGCACTCGCCTTCCTGCCGGTGAACTTCAGTTACTGGGAGTTCGCGCTCGTCATCGCGCTCAACGGGTTCGGCACCGGGCTGTTCGCCTCGCCCAACCGGGCCGAGATGATGAACGCGGTCCCGGCCGACGCCCGCGGCGCGGCCGGCGGCATGATCGCCACCTTCATGAACTCGGCCTCGGTCCTGTCCATCGGCATCTTCTTCTCGCTGATGGTGACCGGCCTGGCCGGGTCGCTGCCGCACACGATGTTCTCCGGGCTGACCGCGCAGGGCGTGCCCGCCGCGTCGGCCAGCACCATCGCGCACCTGCCGCCGATCGGCATCCTGTTCGCCGCCTTCCTCGGCTACAACCCGATGCAACAGCTGCTCGGTCCGGTGCTGACGCACATGAGCGCGGCCCACGCGGCCTACATCTCCGGGCGCCAGTTCTTCCCCAACCTGATCACCGCCCCGTTCCACAACGGGATCGGGGTCGCGTTCGGGTTCGCCATCGCCGCCTGCGTCATCGCCGCCGTCGCGTCGGCGCTGACCGGCAAGCAGCCCCGGCCGGGGGCGGAGCCCGTCGGGTCCGAGCTGGCCGCGGTGGCCGGCGAGGGCACCTTCGAGCCGAGCGAACTCGTCATCCCGGACGTGGCCGAGCACACTGCGCAGAACGCGGACAAGCCGGGAGTATCTGGTTAGGATTTCGGGTCAGCGGGTGGCGTCCCGCCTCAAGGCACGTCCGGCGTGGCGCACGCGCGGCACCGGATGCGGGTCCCGCGGGCGCCGCCTCGCTGCTTTCTCCCGACCACACCGGGCGCCAGGCAGGTATCCTGCGGGTGAGAGGCGGGTAAACAAGGTGCTGTAGTTCCGCCGACCCGCCAGGCAGACGTGGTACCCGGGGCAGTGACCCCTATCGGTGTTCGGCCCAAGACCCGAGGAGATGCGGTTACCCGTGAGCGAGACGTCCCCGGCCGCAGTTGTCATCCTCGCCGCGGGCGAGGGCACCCGGATGAAGTCCCGCACCCCTAAGGTGCTGCACGAGGTGTCCGGCCGCTCGCTCCTGGGACACGCGATCGCGGCCGCGGGCGAGCTTGCCCCGCGGCGGCTGGTGGTCGTCGTCGGGCACGCCCGGGAGCAGGTGGGCGCGGCCGCCGTAGCCGCCGCCCCGGAGGCCGACATCGTGGTCCAGGACCAGCAGCTCGGCACCGGCCACGCGGTGCGGATGGTCATCGAGTCGGTCGGCACCATCCCCGGCACCGTGCTCGTGACTTACGGTGACATGCCCCTGCTGCGCGCACAGACGCTCCGCGAGCTGGTGAACGAGCACCACGTGGCCGGGAACGCGGTCACCGTGCTGACCGCCCGGGGCGACGCGGACGGCTACGGCCGGATCGTGCGGGACGCCTCGGGGGCGTTCCTGCGGATCACCGAAGAGCGCGACGCGACCCCGGCCGAGCGGTCCATCGACGAGTACAACTCCGGCTGCTACGCCCTCGACGGCGAGCTCCTGGCCGACGCGATCAAGCGCGTCACCACCGACAACACCCAGCAGCAGGAGTACCTGACCGACGTGGTCGACATCCTGCGCCGTGACGGCCACCGGGTCGGCACCATGGTCGCGGCCGACGCGGGCGAGATCGCCGGGGTCAATGACCGGGTGCAGCTCGCGCAGGTCCGGCGGGCACTCAACGACCGGATCCTGAGCGACTGGATGCGGGCCGGCGTCACCGTCATCGACCCCGCGTCGACCTGGGTCGACGTCACGGTCACGATCGGCCAGGACGCCGAGATCGGGCCGCAGGTCCAGCTCGAGGGCGCCACCGTGATCGGACCGGGGGCCAAGGTCGGGCCGGGCTGCCTGCTGGCCGACACCACCGTGGGCGAGGACGCGGTGGTGCTTCAGGCCGTCTGCCGGCAATCGCAGATCGGGCCCCGGGTCACTGTCGGCCCGTACGCCTACCTGCGGCCGGAGACCTCGGTCGCCGCCGACGCCCACATCGGCACCCACGTCGAGCTCAAGAAGGCCCGCATCGGCGAGGGAGCCAAGGTGCCGCACCTGAGCTACGTGGGCGACGCGGCCATCGGCGCCGGGGCTAACATCGGCGCCGGCACGATCTTCGCCAACTACGACGGTGCCCGTAAGCACCGCACCGATGTGGGCCGTGATGCCTTCGTCGGCAGCAACACGGTGCTGGTGGCGCCGGTAACGGTCGGCGACGGCGCCTACACGGCGGCCGGGTCGGTCATCTCCGCGGAAGTCCCCCCGGGCGACCTCGGAATAGCGCGTGGCCGGCAGCACAACTCCGACGGGTGGGTGCTGCGCAGCCGCCCGGGGTCGCGGTCGGCCGAGGCAGCGGAACGCGCTCGTTCGGATAAATCTCACTAGTAATCAGTGGCCAACAGGCCTGAGGGAGTGCAGTACCAGGTGAGCGGCATGACGGTGCCCAGTCAGAAGAAGATGGTCCTGCTCGGCGGGCGGGCTTTCCCCGAGCTGACCGCCGAGGTAGCCGACTGCATGGGGATCGAGCCCGCGCCCTCCCGGCTGTACGACTTCGCCAACGGCGAGATCATGGTCCGGTTCATGGAGTCGGTTCGCGGCTGCGACGCCTTCGTGCTGCAGAGCCACACCGCCCCGATCAACCAGTGGATCATGGAGCAGCTGATCATGGTGGACGCGCTCAAGCGCGCCTCGGCCAAGCGGATCACCGTGGTCATGCCGTTCTTCGGGTACGCCCGGCAGGACAAGAAGAGCCGCGGCCGCGAGCCGATCTCGGCCCGGCTGGTGGCCGACCTGTTCGCCACCGCCGGGGCTGACCGCCTGATGGCGGTCGACCTGCACACCGCGCAGATCCAGGGCTTCTTCGACGGCCCGGTGGACCACCTGTTCGCGCTGCCGATCCTGGCCGGCTACCTGGAATCGAAGCTCAACGTGCGCAACGTGACCGTGGTGGCGCCGGACGCCGGACGGGTCCGGGTCTGTGAGCGCTGGACCGACCGGCTCGGCACGCCCCTCGCCATCATCCACAAGCGGCGCGATCCCGACGTCGCCAACCAGGTCAAGGTGTACGAGGTGGTCGGCCACGTCAAGGGGCGGACCTGCATCCTGGTCGACGACATGATCGACACCGGCGGGACGATCGTGAAGGCGGCCGACGCGCTCTTCGAGCAGGGCGCGGAGCGGGTCATCGTCGCCGCCACCCACGGGGTGCTGTCCGGGCCCGCGGTCGACCTGCTCAAGAACTCGCGGGTGAGCGAGGTCGTCATCACCAACACGCTGCCGGTGGCGCAGGAGAAGCGGTTCGACAAGCTGACGGTGCTGTCGATCGCCCCGCTGATCGCCCGCGCCATCAACGAGGTCTTCAGCGACGGCTCGGTCACCAGCCTGTTCGACGGCGCCAGCTGATCCGCAGGGCTGGCCCAGGCCGTGCCGCCCACTGGGCGGCGCCCGGTCGCAGCGGTGAGACCCCGCCCCGCCTTTCCCCGGTTGGGCGGGGCGGGGCTCTTTTGACGTCCGGGACCACCACCCCTGGGTCCCGGACGCCAGCTCCGCTGGCCTTCCTCCCGCGTCGCGGGGGCCGTGGGTTACCACAGCCCCCGCGGCCCCCGCTGCGTTCCGGCGCTGATAAGAGAGTCGCAGGCACCCATTGAGCGAGGATTGAGCCTGCCAGCGGGCCCGGCTCAATCGGGCCCGGCCAAGCGCAGGGCCCGCGCGGTGCGCCACCGAAACGGATTTACCGGGCCCCTGAGTCGTGATTGAGTGGTACTCGGCAGTAATGGCCTGGCGTTTCCCGAAGCGGAGGAGTGAGTGCGTTCGGACGGGCGGACCTGATGCGCTTCCGCGTCCTGGGACCGCTCGAGGTGCAGTCGCCTGATGGGTGGGCGCCGATTGGCGCGGCCAAGTGGCGGTCACTGCTCGCGGCCCTGCTGCTGCGCCGGGGGCAGCTTGTCCCGACCGACGCGCTGATCGACGAGCTGTGGGGCGACACCCCGCCGCACACGGCCAACAACCTGGTCAGCATCTACATCCACCGGCTGAAGAAGGTCATCGGCGACACCGAGGGCCGGATGCTGGTCTACCAGGCACCGGGCTACCTCCTGCGGGTCGCCCCGGGGGACCTGGACCTGGAGCACTTCGAGTCGCTGGCCGCCGAGGGAGCGGGCGCGCTGGCCGCAGCCGACCCGCAGAGGGCGGCTGGCCTGCTGGCGGAGGCGCTGCGGCTATGGCGCGGCCCGATGCTGGCCGACGTGCTGCCTACCCCGCTGGTGGTCACGCACGCCGACCGGATGGCCGAGCAGCGGCTCATTACCACCGAGCTCCGGGCCGAGGCCGATCTCGGCTGCGGCCGGGCGGTCCAGGTGATCCCCGAGCTACGCGGCCTGGTGGCGACCCACCCGCTCCGCGAGCGGCTGTGGGCCCTGCTCATGCGGGCGCTGGAGGACGCCGGGCGACGGGCCGAGGCGCTCGAGACATACGCGCAGGCCCGGCTGGTGATCTCCGATGAGCTGGGGGTGGATCCAGGCAGCGAGCTGCAGCGGCTGTACGCGGACCTCCTGGCGGCCGATGCGCCCCCGCCGCCGGCGGGGCCGCGGCGCGGACGGCCTGGCCCCGTCCCCACCCGCCCGCCCGCGCCCCCCCTGCCGGTGTCCGGCCGGCCGGACCCGCCCGGGTCGCCGCCCGCCACTGACGGCATGCCCGTGGACCCTGCGAGCCCAGCGGAACCCCCCGGAACCATCGCCATCGGCACCTTCGCCGAGCCATCTCCGGCCGCCGGCGCGGGCCTGGCGGCCGGGCTGCCCGGCCCGGGGCTGGCCGCGGAAGCCACCGCGGGAGGGGCGCCGGGGATCCTGCGCCGCCCGATGCAGCTTCCGGCCGACATCGGGGACTTCACCGGGCGCACCGCGCAGGTCGACTCCCTGTGCAGGCTGCTGCTCGAGGGTAACGCGGCCAGCAGTCCCGGGGCTGTCCGCATCGTCGTCGTGAACGGCGCCGGGGGGCTGGGCAAGACCACCCTCGCGGTGCACGCGGCGCACCGGGTCAGCGCCCAGTTCCCCGATGGACAGCTGCATGTGGACCTGCTGGGAGCTAGCTCCCAGCCTGCCGCACCGGGCGAGGTGCTCGCCCGGTTCCTGCGCGACCTCGGCATCGAGGGCGACCAGATCCCAGCCCGGGACGACGAGCGGGCAGCGCTGTACCGGACCGCGCTCACCGGCCGCCGGGTGCTCATCCTGCTCGACAATGCGAAGGATGCGGCCCAGGTGCGGCCACTGCTGCCAGGGACGTCGTCGTGCGCGGTCCTGGTGACCACCCGCAACCGGACCGCCGACCTCGCCAGCACCCGGTTCGTCGACCTCAACGTGCTCGAGGACGCCGAGGCGCTGGCGCTGTTCGCGCGGATCGTGGGGGAGGACCGGGCCGCGGCCGAGCCCGACGCGACGGCCGAGGTGCTGGTCGCCTGCGCCGGGCTGCCGCTGGCGATCAGGATCTGTGCGGCACGGCTGGCTGCGCGCAGCCGGTGGCAGATCGCCACGCTCGCCGGCCGGCTGCGTGGCGAGCACCGGCGTCTGGACGAGCTTCGCATCGGTGACCTCGCCGTCCGGGCCAGCTTCCAGGTCAGCTACGACGCCATCAGGGCGAGCGGTTACCAGGTCGATCCGGCCCGTGTGTTCCGCCTCCTCGGTCTCTGGCAGGGGCCGTCCATCAGCCTGGCGGCGGCCGCGGCGCTAGTGGGCGAGCCGGAGGCTGACCTCGGGGACGCAATGGAGAGCCTGGTCGACGCGAACCTGCTCGAGTCGCCTGCCCCGGACCGCTACAGCTTCCACGACCTGCTCAGGGTTTACGCGACCGAGCGCGCGCGGGAGAGGGAATCGGAAGCGGACCGGACCAGCGCGGTGGAACGGCTGCTGCGCTGGTACGCGGGCACCGCCGATGCCGCCGCTCAGCTGGTCGCGCCGCACCGGTACCGCGTCCCGTTCGACGAGGCTCCGGCCGCCCCCGCCCCGCTCGCCCTGTCCTCCGCCGCCGACGCCCTCGCCTGGTACGACGAGGAACGCGCGAACGTGCTGCCGGCCACCCGCCAGGCGGCCGCGCTGGGGTGGCACGACGTCGCCTGGCAACTACCGACGGCGCTGTTCCCGTTGTTCAACCGGCGGGACAACTGGGCTGATGCCATCGCCGCGCACCGGGTGGCGGTGGACAGCGCGGGACTCGCCGGGCACCGGCTGGGAGCGGGCTGGGCCCTGCAGAACCTGGGGCAGGCCCTGGTGCGGCTGCGGGACAGCGCGGGCCTGCAGTACATCGAGCAGGCCCTCGACGCGCGCCGGGAGATGGCTGATCACCCGGGTGAAGCGCAGACCGTACTGTCCCTCGCGGACGCCTACCACAAGTTGCGCGGCCCGCGCGAGGCCCGAGAGCACCTGCTGGCGAGCATCGAGTTGTTGCGTGACCATCCGTCGCTGTACGGGCTGGCCCTCAATAACCTGGGCGAGTTCTGCCACGAGCTGGGACGGCTGGCGGAGGCGGCCGACTACTTCGAACAGGCCCGGATGCAGTTCGCGAGCGTCGGCCCCGGCTACGGGGAAGGCTACGCGTTGCACAATCTGAGCCATGTCTCCCTCGACCTGAGTCGTCCGGCCGAGGCGCTCGACCAGGCCACGCGCGCACTGGAAATCCACGAACGCACCGGTGACTCCCTCGGGCAGGCGCTCGCGCTCAAGTTCCTGGGCGGCGCGCAGCGGGCGCTCGGCGCCGAAGACGTGGCGCGGAAGTCGTGGGCGACTGCGCTCGCGAGGTTCGAGCGACTGGGTGAGGCGGCCGAGATCACCGAGATTGAGCGCCTGCTCGCGTCACTGAAATCCGGGCCAGGCAACTTACCGGGTTGCCGGGTCGCGCGCCCCCGACTCGGATAACTTGCGAACGTGCGTGGGTTGCGACACGTACATCCAGCTTTGTGACGAGGTGAGGAGTGAGCACGGTGGGAACTTCCAACCCTGAAGAGCGGCCCGAGACGATGGTGCCGGACACGATGGTGCCGGACACGATGGTGCCGGACACGATGGTCCCGGACACGATGGTCCCGGACACCGAACCGGTGGTGCCGGACACCATGGTTCCCGACGCCGACCCGGCCGCGGCCGGGCCGGACACGATGGTTCCCGACACGATGGTGCCGGACGGCGAGTCTGGCCGGGCCGGCTCGTAACTGCCGCGGGCGCTTTCCCTGCCGTGGCCGGGCTCAGACCTTCCCGGCCACGGCTTGCTCCGGGGCCGGCTAGACTTCGCTGGCGCATCTAATATCCACCGAGGAGTGACTGACCGTGCCTGAGGTCCGTATCGAAGCTGAGCCGCGTACCGAGTTCGGCAAGGGAGCGGCCCGCGCTATCCGCCGTGCTCACCGCGTGCCCGCCGTCATGTACGGCCAGGGGGCGGAGAACCGCCACTTCACGCTGCCGGGTCACGAGCTGATGATCGCGCTGAAGACGCCCAACGTGCTGATCCGGGTGGAGGGCATTGGCAAGTCGGCCCTGGCCCTGCCGAAGGCGGTGCAGCGGGACGCCATCAGGGGCGAGCTCGAGCACGTCGACCTGATCGAGGTCATCCTGGGTGAGAAGGTGACCGTGGAAATCCCGGTCCGGGTCAGCGGCGAGGTGTTCTCCGGTGGCCTCCTCGACCAGCAGCTGGTGCAGCTCGCGGTCGAGGCCGAGGCGACCGCGCTCCCCGACGGGGTCGACGTGGACGTCGAGGGCATGGAGATCGGCACCGCCATCCACGCCAAGGACATCGCCCTGGCCGAGGGCACCACGCTGGTGACCGACCCGGAGGCGCTGGTGCTGCACGTGCTGGCGGCGCCGACCGCCGAGCAGATCGAGGCCGAGCTGGCCGAGGCCGCGCCGACGCCGGTCGCCGAGGAAGGCGCCGGCGAGCCCGAGGCGGGCGAGAGCGCCGAGTCGGCCGAGGCCGAGTCGGCCGGGGAAGCGTCGGAGTAAAGACCCGCGATGCGACGGGGCGCGGCACCAGTGCCGCGCCCCGTCGGCACGCCGGGGAGGCTGCCCGATGCCTGACGAGCGCTGGATCATCGCGGGCCTGGGCAACCCGGGCCCGCAGTACGCGGGTAACCGCCATAACGCCGGGGCGATGGTCATCGCCCTGCTCGCCGAGCGGATGGGCGCGCGCTTCAAGTCGCACCGGACCAGGAACGATATCGCCGAGGGGCGCCTGTCCGGTCAGCCCGTCACGCTGGCCCGGCCGCAGAGCTACATGAACCTGTCCGGCGGCCCGGTCGCCGCGCTGGCGGCGTTCTACAAGACCCCGCCCGGCCGGCTGGTGGTCGTGCACGACGAGCTGGACGTGCCCTTCGGCGCGGTCCGGCTCAAGCTCGGCGGCGGCGACAACGGTCACAACGGCCTGCGGTCGATCAGCTCCGCCCTCGGTACCCGCGATTACTACCGGGTGCGGTTCGGCATCGGCCGTCCCCCCGGGCGGATGGACCCGGCCGACTTCGTGCTGCGTGACTTCAGCCCGGCCGAGCGCAAGCAGCTCCCGTTCGCGCTCGACGTCGCCGCCGACGCGGCCGAGGCTTTGGTCGGCCAGGGGCTGACCGAGGCGCAGAACCAGTATCACGCGGACCCGGGCTAAGACCTGGCGCCGCGGCGCCGGCCAGCTGTCCTGCGGCTTTCTTCAGCCACGGCCAAGGAAAGGGCCGTAGCCTAGCGGGGATCGCTGCGCCGTGTCGCCGCCGCCAGGAAGATTGCGGCCAGCGTCGTGGTTACGCCCGACGGAGCCCTTACGTCCCTTAAGGAGAGCCCTTGCCGCCGTCCCCCGACGACTTCCTGGCCGCCGCCCTGGCGGAGCGGGCCGGGCAGCTCCTGCTGGACCTCCGGGCCGGCGGCGGTGACCCGGGCACCCTGCGGGACGCGGGCGACCGTCAGTCGCACGAGTTCCTGCTGGCCGAGCTGGCCCGGGAACGCCCGGCCGACGCGGTGCTGTCGGAGGAGGGCGTCGACGACAAGGCGCGGCTGGCGGCCGGCCGGGTCTGGATCGTCGATCCCCTCGACGGCACCCGTGAGTTCGGTGAGCCGGGCCGGACTGACTGGGCCGTCCACGTGGCGCTGTGGTCGCGCGCCGCGGGCGGGCTGATCGCGGGCGCGGTGGCGCTGCCGGCCCAGGGGAAGGTGCTCGCGACCGGCGCCCCGCCGCCGTTCCCGGCCGGCCAGCCGGCCCACCAGCCGCTGCGCCTGGTGGTCAGCCGCAGCCGGGCGAGCCAGCTGGTGAAGGACGTCGCGGCGCGTCTCGGGGCCGAGCTGGTGCCGTGCGGCAGCGCCGGCGCCAAGGCGGCGTCGGTGATCACCGGCGAGAACGACGTGTACCTGCATTCGGGCGGCTTCTACGAGTGGGACACCGCGGCCCCGGTCGCGGTGGCCCGTTCCTGCGGCTTTCATGTCAGCCGGATCGACGGCAGCGAGGTCCGCTACAACCAGGACGACCCGCTGCTGCCGGATATCCTTGTATGCCGGCCGGTGGTTACCGGTCTGCTACTCAACGCCATCAGGGAAGCAACGCATGCGATCTGACTACCTGCTGTCCCAGCTCGACGTCCTCGAAGCCGAGTCGATTCACGTGATGCGCGAGGTCGCGGCCGAGTTCGAGCGCCCCGCCCTGCTGTTTTCCGGGGGCAAGGACTCGATCGTGATGCTGGCGCTGGCGGCGAAGGCATTCCATCCGGCCAACATCCCGTTCCCGGTCATGCACGTGGACACCGGGCACAACTTCCCCGAGGTGCTGGAGTACCGCGACAAGCGCGCGGCCGAGCTGGGCGTGCGGCTGATCGTCGCCAGCGTGCAGGCGAGCATCGACCAGGGCCGCGCGGTCGAGGAGACCGGGCGCTGGGTCAGCCGGAACCGGCTGCAGACGGTCACCCTGCTCGACGCGATCGAGGAGCACCGCTTCGACGCGCTGTTCGGCGGGGCGCGCCGCGACGAGGAGAAGGCCCGGGCCAAGGAGCGGGTGTTCTCCTTCCGGGACGAGTTTGGCCAGTGGGACCCGAAGAGCCAGCGGCCCGAGCTGTGGAACCTGTACAACACGCGGATCCGGCGGGGCGAGCACATCCGGGTGTTCCCGCTGTCGAACTGGACCGAGCTCGACGTCTGGGCCTACATCGAGCGGGAGAACCTGGAGATCCCGTCCATCTACTACGCCCACGAGCGTGAGGTGTTCGAGCGGGACGGCATCCTGCTCGCCGTCAACTCGTACCTGCCGCAGCTCGAGGGCGAGGAGCCGTTCAGTGCCACGGTCCGGTACCGCACGGTCGGCGACATGACCATCACCGGCGCGGTCGCCTCGAGCGCGGCCACCGTGGCCGAGGTGATCGCGGAGGTGGCCGCCACCCGGATCACCGAGCGCGGCCAGACCCGGGCGGACGACCGGACGAGCGAGGCAGCGATGGAAGACCGCAAGCGGGAAGGTTACTTTTAGTGGATATTCTGCGGTTCGCCACCGCCGGCTCGGTCGATGACGGGAAGTCGACGCTGATCGGGCGGCTGCTGTACGACTCCAAGGCGATTTTCGAGGACCAGCTCGCGGCGGTCGAGCGGACCTCCCGGGACCGGGGCGAGGAGACGACCAACCTGGCCCTGCTGACCGACGGCCTGCGGGCCGAGCGGGAGCAGGGCATCACGATCGACGTCGCCTACCGCTACTTCGCGACCCCGCGGCGGAAGTTCATCATCGCCGACACCCCGGGCCACATCCAGTACACCCGGAACATGGTGACCGGTGCCTCGACCGCCGACCTCGCCATCATCCTGGTCGACGCGCGCAACGGGCTCAACGAGCAGTCGCGGCGGCACGCCTTCCTGACCACCCTGCTGCGGGTGCCGCACCTGGTGCTGGCGGTCAACAAGATGGACCTGGTCGGCTACGACCAGCAGGTCTTCGACCGTATCTGCGACGAGTTCTCGAAGTTCGCGACCAAGCTCGAGATCAAGGACCTGACGTTCATCCCGATCTCGGCCCTCAAGGGCGACAACGTGGTGGAACGGTCGCCCAGCATGCCCTGGTACGACGGGCCGTCGCTGCTGCATCACCTCGAGCACGTGCACATCGCCTCCGACCGGAACCTCATCGACGTGCGGTTCCCGGTTCAGTACGTCATCCGCCCGCACGCCAGCAGTGACCCTGAGCTGCACGACTACCGCGGTTACGCGGGTCAGGTGGCGGGCGGCGTGCTCAAGCCGGGCGACGAGGTGACCCACCTGCCGTCCGGCTTCAGCACCCGGATCAGCCGGATCGAGCTGGCAGGCAAGGAGGTCGCCGAGGCGTTCCCGCCCATGTCGGTGACGCTGCTGCTGGATGACGACGTGGACATCTCCCGCGGTGACATGATCTGCCGCCCGAACAACCGCCCCCGGGCGGCCCAGGACATCGAGGGCCTGGTCTGCTGGATGAGCGCGGAGCGCCCGCTGACCCCGCGGTCCCGGCTGGTCGTCAAGCACACCACCCGCACGGTCAAGGGCATCGTCAGCGACCTGCTGTACCGGATCGACGTGAACACCCTGCACCGGGACGAGGCCGCGGGCCAGCTCGGACTGAACGAGATCGGCCGGGTCAAGTTGCGGGTGACCCAGCCGCTGTTTGTCGACCCGTACTCGCGCAACCGGCTGACCGGCGGCCTCATCCTCATCGACGAGGCCACCAACACCACCGCCGGAACCCTCATGATCACCGAGGCCAGCTGAAGCCAGCGATAAGGATGGTGCCGTGACCGCGGAGGCAGCTACCCCGTTCCATGACCTGAACGATTACGTCGCGCTGCCGCGGATGAGCGGGCTGCGGCTGTCGCCCGACGGCCGCTGGCTGGCGGCGACCGTGGCTTCGCTCAGCCCGGACAAGAAGAAATACGTCACCAGCATCTGGCGGATCGACCCGGCGGGGGGCCCGCCGGCCCGGCTCACCCGGTCGGCCGACGGCGACGGGAGTCCCCGGTTCCTGCCCGACGGGAGCCTGCTGTTCACCTCCAAGCGTCCCGACCCGGACCAGGCTGGGACCGACGGCGAGGCCACGGCCGCCCTGTGGCTGCTGCCGCCGGGCGGCGGCGAGGCCCGGCTGGTCGTTTCCCGGCCCGGCGGGATCGAGGGCGCCGAGACGGCGGCCAGCGCCCCCGCGGTGATCGTGACCGCGCCGGTCCTGCCCGGTCCGGCGGCCGAGGACGAACGGCGGCGCCAGGCCCGCACGGACGCCGGGGTCAGCGCGATCCTGCACGAGACGCTGCCGGTCCGCTCCTGGGATCACGACCTCGGTCCGGACGAGCCCCGGCTGTTCGCCCTGCCGTCCGCCGGCGACGAGGACGGTCAGCCGCCCCGCGACCTGACCCCGGAGGCGGGCCAGGCCCTCATCGAGCAGGCGGCGGCGCTGAGCCCGGACGGCCGCACCGTGGCGGCCGGCTGGTGGCGCTGGCGCGGCGGCGTGCAGGCCTACTCGGAGCTGGTCACCATCGACGTCGCCAGCGGCCAGCGGGCCGCTGTCTTCGGCGACGGCCCCGGCTTCGATTACGGCGACCCGGTGTTCGCGCCGGACAGCCGGCGCCTGGTCTGTGTGCGCAGCCAGCACGAGACCCCGCAGGCACCGGGCGACTCCACCCTGGTGCTGTTCCCGGACGGCACCGACCTGCTGCCCGGGTTCGACCGCTGGCCAGGCGGGCCCGTCTGGGATCCGGCGGGCCGGACGGTCTACTTCACCGCCGACGACGGCGGCCGCAGGCCGGTCTTCGCGGTGGATACCGAGACCGGCGCCGTCAGCCGCACGACGAGCGACGACGGGCACTACACGGAGCTGTGCCCGGCCCCCGACGGGACCGGGCTGTACGCCCTGCGCGACTCGGTCGGTGAGCCGCCCGCCCCGGTCCGCATCGACCTCGCGACCGGGGAGGTTACCCGTCTGGCGGCGCCAGGCGGAACCCCGCCGCTGCCCGGGCGGCTCACCGAGGTGACCGCGGAGGCCGACGACGGTCACCCGCTGCGCGGCTGGCTGGTACTGCCGGAGGGAGCTGGTACGGAGCGCCCCGCCCCGCTGCTGCTGTGGGTCCACGGCGGCCCCATGTCGAGCTGGAACGGCTGGCAGTGGCGGTGGAACCCGTGGCTGGCGGCCGCCCGGGGGTACGCGGTGCTCCTGCCCGACCCGGCCCTGTCGACCGGCTACGGCCTGGGCTTCATCGCCCGCGGCTGGCAGGGCTGGGGGCCGCGGCCGTACGCCGACATCATGGCGCTGACCGACGCGGCCGAAGCCCGCGATGACATCGACGCCGGGCGGTCGGGCATGATGGGCGGGTCCTACGGCGGCTACATGGCGAACTGGATCGCCGGCCACACCGGCCGGTTCCAGGCGATCGTGAGCCACGCCGGGCTGTGGGCGCTCGACCAGATGTTCGGCACGACCGACGCCCCGCAGTTCTGGCAGCGCGAGTTCGGCCCGCCGCTGGCGGACAACGCCAAGTACACGGAGAACACCCCGCACCGGCACGTCGACAAGATCAGCACGCCGATGCTGGTGATCCACGGCGATCACGACTACCGGGTGCCAGTTGGCGAGGCGCTGCGGCTCTGGTCGGACCTGAAGCTGCACGGCAAGGAGGCCAGGTTCCTCTACTTCCCGGACGAGAACCACTGGGTGCTCAAGCCGGGCAACGTCCGGGCCTGGTACCAGACGGTCTTCGCCTTCCTGGCCGAGCATCTGCTCGGTCAGGAATGGGAACGCCCGGACTTGCTCTAACGGCCACCCAGCCCCCGCCCCCGGCGGCGCAGACGCCGTCCCGGGCGTGTCCCGGCGAGGGGGTCTGGGGGAGGGACTCCCCCAGAGGGGGGTGCCGGGGGGACTATAGTCCCCCCGTGGAAGAAACCCGCGCTGACCTCGACAAGAAGCCGGCCGAAGTGGCCGCCATGTTCGACGCCCTGGCGGGCCGCTACGACCTGATGAACGACGTCCTGTCGGTGGGTCAGGTGCGGCTGTGGCGTCGCCGGGTGCAGCGCATCCTGCAGGCCGGGCCGGGCGACCGGGTGCTCGACCTGGCGGCCGGCACCGGCACCTCGTCCGCCGCCCTCGCCGCGGCCGGCGCCGACGTGGTCGCGTGCGACTTCTCCCTCGGCATGCTCCAGGCCGGCCAGGCCCGCCAGGTCACGGCCGACCCGCTGGGGTCCCGGTCGCGCGGCCGGGTCGCCTTCGCCGCGGGGGACGCGCTGCGGCTGCCGTTCTCCGACGGCGCCTTCGACGCGGTGACGATCTCCTTCGGCCTCCGCAACGTGCAGGGGACCCGGGACGCGCTGGCGGAGATGCGGCGCGTCACCCGGCCCGGCGGGCGACTGGTGGTGTGCGAGTTCAGTGAGATCACTATCGGGCCACTGGATATGCTGTACCGGCGTTACCTGACCGGTGTGCTCCCGGCGATCGCCCGGCGGGCAGCGCGCAACCCGGTGGCCTACGAGTACCTCGCGGAGTCGATCGCCGACTGGCCCGCGCAGCGGGAGCTGGCGGATGTCATCCGCGCGGCCGGCTGGTCGGCGGTCCGGTGGCGCGACCTGTCCCTCGGCGTCGTCGCAGTGCACGTGGGCCGGAACCTCTAGCGAACCTCTCAGCAGGTACCGCTAGGGTAGGGGCGGCGATAAGCCCCGAACCGGGCCGGGATTAAACTAACGGCAAAGATTTTGTGAAGCAGTTCACAAGAACCCCAGGATCTGATCAAGTGACCGAGCACGGAACCAGCCAGCGGGAAAACGACGCCGACGTCATCGTCGTCGGGGCCGGGCCTTCGGGCTCAACGGCCGCCTACTATCTGGCGCAGGCCGGCCTCGACGTGCTCCTGATCGAGAAGTCGCGCTTCCCGCGGGACAAGGTGTGCGGCGACGGGCTGACCCCGCGCGCGGTGAAGTCGCTGGTCGCGATGGGGGTCGATGTCAGCGAGGAAGCAGGCTGGCTGCGCAACAAGGGCCTGCGGGTGATCGGCGGCGGTATGCGCCTCGAGCTGGACTGGCCCGAGCTGAGCAGCTGGCCCGGGTACGGCCTCGTCCGCCCGCGCTCCTCGCTCGACGAGCAGCTGGCCCGCCGGGCCCAGGCGGCCGGGGCGAAGTTGCTCGAGGGGACCACCGTCACCGCCCCGGTGCTGGACGCCGACGGCCGCGTCGCGGGCGTTGAGACGACCACCGAAACCGGGGATAAGGCAAAATCAAAGTCAAGATTCGATAACGCCGAACGGGTGCAGGGTGACACCGTTACCTACCGTGCCCGTGTCGTCGTGGCGGCGGACGGCAACAGCTCGCGCCTGTCGGTCGCGATGGGCCTGCGCAAGCGGGACGACCGGCCGATGGGCGTCGCCGTGCGGACGTACTACACCTCGCCCCGGCACAAGGACGACTACCTCGAGTCGTGGCTCGACCTGTGGGACGGAGACCGCCTGCTGCCCGGCTACGGCTGGATCTTCGGCATGGGCGACGGCACCTCCAACGTCGGCCTCGGGATGCTGAACACGTCCAAGGCATTCGGCCACACCGACTACCGGGCGCTCCTGGCGCGCTGGCTCACGTCGATGCCGGAGGAGTGGGGCTACACCGAGGAGAACCGGACCGAGCCGGTGCGGGGTGCGGCCCTGCCGATGGGCTTCAACCGCACCCCTCAGTACCACCGGGGCCTGCTGCTGAGCGGGGACGCGGCCGGGATGGTGAACCCATTCAACGGCGAGGGCATCGCCTACGCGATGGAGTCGTCCGAGATCCTGGCCCGGGTGGTCGCCCAGGCGCTCGCCCGGCCGACCCGGGCGCAGACCGAGCGGGTGCTGGCCGGCTACGCCGGCGAGCTGCAGGCCGCCTACGGCCGCTACTACACCCTCGGGCGGGTCTTCGTTCAGCTGATCGGCCGGCCGCAGCTGATGCGCTACGCCACCAGTCGCGGCATGAACCACCCGCAGCTGATGCGCTTCGCCCTGAAGCTGCTGGCGAACCTGAGCGACCCGCGGGACGGCGACGCGAGCGACCGCGTCATCAGCGCCATGACCCGACTCGCACCAAGCTCCAGGTGAGCGGTGCCTAGGATGATTGACCACAGGAAGGGGGCGCAGGCCCGGTGAAGGTGTACATCCCGATCCTCGTGCTCGCCGTGCTCGCGTTCGGCTTCGCCGCGTTCTCCGTCACGGCAGGCGTGTTCGCCGGTCCCAAGCGCTGGAACAAGGCCAAGCTCGAAGCCTACGAGTGCGGCATCGAGCCGACACCGATCCCGCTCGGCGGGGGCAAGGTCCCGGTCAAGTACTACCTGACCGCGATGCTGTTCATCGTCTTCGACATCGAGATCGTCTTCCTCTACCCCTGGGCGGTGACATTCGGCCAGCTCGGCGTGTTCGGGCTGGTGGAGATGCTCACCTTCGTCGTCACTGTGCTCGTCGCGTACGCCTACGTCTGGCGCCGCGGCGGCCTGGAATGGGACTAACACGATGGGTATCGAAGAGAAGCTGCCGAGCGGCGTCCTGCTGACAACGGTCGAGAAGGTAGCCGGCTGGGCGCGGGCCCGCTCCGTCTGGCCCGCTACGTTCGGCCTGGCCTGCTGCGCGATCGAGATGATGCAGACCGGCGGGCCGCGGCACGACATGGCCCGGTTCGGCATGGAGAAGACCGGCTCGACCCCGCGCGAGGCCGACCTGATGATCGTGGCCGGCCGGGTCAGCCAGAAGATGGCGCCGGTGCTGCGGCAGATCTACGACCAGATGCCCGAGCCCAAGTGGGTCATCTCGATGGGCGTCTGCGCCTCCAGCGGCGGCATGTTCAACAACTACGCGATCGTCCAGGGCGTCGACCACGTGGTGCCGGTGGACATCTACCTCCCGGGCTGCCCGCCGCGGCCGGAGATGCTGCTCGACGCGATCTTCAAGCTGCACGACAAGATCCTCAACTCCAAGCTTGGCCCGGACCGCCAGCAGGAGATCACCGACATCGAGGAAGCGCGCCTGAACATGCAGCCGTTGCATGTCAGCGCGCTGATCAACGACCGGGGGTCTGAGCTGTGACGACGACTCCCGGCGGGGAGACCACGCCCGGCGGCGAGCCGGCCGAGGACAACGAGAACCTGCCCGCCCGGCGGGGCGCCGACCGGCTGGAGGCGCCCGTGGTGCGCACCGGCATGTTCGGCGCCCGCGGTACGCCCGACACCTCCGGCTACGGCCAGCTGCGGGTCCACCAGGCGCCGCCGCTGGTGTCGGAGCCGCCCTACGGCGGCTACTTCGACGCCGTGGCCCAGGCCCTCGGCACCGCGCTCACGGCCGGCGGCGGCAGTTTCGCCGACGCGGTCGAGCGGGTCGTGGTGGACCGCGGCGAGCTCACCTTCCACGTGCGCCGCGAGCACCTGCTGACGGTAGCGGACAGGCTGCTGCACGACCCGGCCCTGCGGTTCGAGATTTTCTCGGGCGTGTCCGGCGTGCACTACCCGGCCGAGTCCGGGCGCGAGCTGAGCGCGGTCTACCATCTGCTGTCGATCACCCACAACCGGCGGGTCCGGCTCGAGGTCCGCGCGCCCGACGCGGACCCGCACATCCCGTCGGTCACCCCGGTCTACCCCGCGGCCAACTGGCACGAGCGGGAGACCTGGGACTTCTTCGGGATCGTGTTCGACGGGCACCCGGCCCTGACCCGGATCGAGATGCCCGACGACTGGCTGGGACACCCGCAGCGCAAGGACTACCCGCTGGGCGGGATCCCGGTTGAGTACCGCGGCACCAAGGTGCCGCCACCGGACGAAAGAAGGTCGTACTCGTGAGTACCGAGACGCACGCGACCCCGGGCGCGAGCGACGCGGAGGCCGAGGCCACCGAGGGCCGCGTCTACAACGTGGCCGGCGGTGACTGGGACGAGCTCGTCGGAACTGATGAGGACCGCGGCCCCAACGAGCAGATCGTGGTCAACATGGGCCCGCAGCACCCGTCCACCCACGGCGTGCTCCGGCTGGTGCTGACGCTGGAGGGGGAGACCGTCACCGACGCCCGCGCGTCGATCGGCTACCTGCACACCGGCATCGAGAAAAACATGGAGTTCCGGACCTGGACGCAGGGCTCCACGTTCATTACCCGCGCGGACTACCTGATGCCGTTCCACAACGAGGCGGCCTACTGCCTGGCAGTCGAGCGGCTGCTCGGCATCGAGGACCGGATCCCGGAGCGGGCCAAGCTGATCCGGGTGCTGCTCCTCGAGCTGAACCGGATCTCTTCCCACCTGGGCGGCGTCGGCCCGTTCGGCATGGAGCTGGGCGCGACCACGATCTTCCTGCAGGGCCTGCGGATGCGGGAGTACATCCTCGACATCTTCGAGGCCTTCACCGGCCTGCGCATGAACCACGCGTTCATCCGGGTGGGCGGGGTCGCCCAGGACCTGCCGCCGGGCGGCCTGGAGCAGGTCCGCGATTTCCTCCGCAAGGCCGAGGGCTGGACCCGCGACCTGCACAAGCTGATCGACGCCAACCCGGTCTTCACCGCCCGCACCAAGGGCATCGCGTTCCTCGACCTGGAGGGCTGCATGGCCCTCGGGGTGACCGGGCCCATGCTGCGGGCCACCGGGCTGCCGTGGGACCTGCGCAAGTCGCAGCCGTACCTCGACTACGAGACCTACGACTTCGACGTGCCCACCACCGACACCTGCGACACCTACGGCCGTTACGTGGTCCGTATGGCCGAGGTCGACGAGTCGCTGAAGATCGTCAAGCAGGTCGTCGACCGGCTCGCTGACCGGTCGAACGTGGACAACGACCCGTGGCTCATCCAGGACGCCAAGATCGGCTGGCCCGCGCGGCTGTCGCTCGGCCCGGACGGCCTCGGCCCCTCGCCCGAGCACATCGCGCACATCATGGGGCAGTCCATGGAGGCCCTCATCCACCACTTCAAGCTGGTGACCGAGGGCTTCCGGGTGCCGGCGGGCCAGGCCTACGTGCCGATCGAGTCGCCCAAGGGCGAGCTCGCCTGCCACGTCGTCAGCGACGGCGGCACCCGGCCCTACCGGGCGCACCTGCGCGACCCCTCGTTCCACCACATGCAGGCCGTCTCCGTGCTGTGCGAAGGCGGCAACCTCGCGGACGTCATCCCGGCGATCGCGTCGATCGACCCGGTGATTGGAGGCGTTGACCGGTAATGGCGTTCGATGAGGAGACGCTGACCCGGCTGAAGGCGGACGCCGCGGAGATCACCGGAAGGTACCCGCGGGCGCGCTCGGCCCTGCTGCCGTTGCTGTACCTGGTGCAGGCGGAGGAGGGCTACGTCTCCGACGCGGGCATGCAGTTCTGCGCCGAGGTGCTCGGCATCACCCAGACCGAGGTCCGCGGGGTGGCCACCTTCTACACCATGTACAAGCACGAGCCCGCGGCCGAGTACAACGTCGGCGTGTGCATCAACACCACCTGCGCGATCATGGGCGGCGACCAGATCTGGGCCGAGCTGGTCGAGCACGTGGCGGGTAGCCGCCCCCAGGGCGACACCCACGGCGACGAGCTCGGCGGGACGGAGGACCACGGCGACGTCAAGTCGGCCGACGGCCGGGTCCAGCTCGAGCGGCTGGAGTGCAACGCGGCCTGCGACTACGCCCCGGTGGTGATGGTCAACTGGGAGTTCTTCGACAACCAGACCCCTGCCTCGGCCAAGGCGCTGGTCGACGACCTGCGGGCGGGCACCCCGGTCACCCCGACCCGGGGGCCGGGCCGGCTCTGCAGCTGGAAGCAGGCCAACCGCATCCTGGCCGGCTTCGGCGACGGCCTCGCGGCCGAGGGCCCGTCGGCTGGCCCGGCCAGCCTGGTGGGACTGAAGCTGGCCCAGGAGCGTGGCTGGCATGCCCCCGGCGTGCCACGGGACTCCTCCGCCGACGCCACGAACTCCGGGGACTCGCCCAACACGGAGCCGCCCAACACGGAGCAGCCCAGCAAGGGGGCCACCTCGTCATGACCGACATCCTCACCCCGGTACTGACCGCGACATGGGACCAGCCGGACTCGTTCACGATCGAGGGCTACCGGCGCAACCACGGCTACGAGGCGCTGCCGAAGGCGCTGGCGATGGCGCCGGACGACGTGATCGCCGCGGTCAAGACCTCGGTCCTGCGCGGCCGCGGCGGCGCGGGTTTCCCGACCGGCATGAAGTGGTCGTTCATTCCCCAGAACGACGGCAAGCCGCACTACCTGACCGTCAACGCAGACGAGTCCGAGCCGGGCACCTGCAAAGACGTCCCGCTGATGATGGCCAACCCGCACGTGCTCATCGAGGGCATCATCATCACCTGCTACGCCATCCGGGCGAACCACGCGTTCATCTACGTCCGGGGCGAGGTGCTGCACGTCATCCGGCGGCTGCAGTACGCGGTAGCGCAGGCCTACGAGGCGGGCTACCTCGGCACCGACATCCTCGGCAGCGGCTTCGACCTCGACGTGGTGGTGCATGCCGGGGCGGGCGCCTACATCTGCGGCGAGGAGACGGCGCTGCTGACCTCACTCGAGGGCTACCGCGGGCTGCCCCGCAACCGGCCGCCGTTCCCGGCCGTCGAGGGCCTGTACGCGAGCCCGACGGTGATCAACAACGTCGAGTCGATTTCCAGCGTGCCGTCGATCCTGGCCAACGGGGCCGACTGGTTCGCCGGCCTCGGCTCGGAGAAATCCAACGGTTACGGCATCTTCTCGCTGTCCGGGCACGTGAAGACGCCGGGGCAGTACGAGGCCCCGCTCGGCATCACCCTGCGGGAGCTGATCGACCTGTCGGGCGGGATGCTCCGGCCGGACCACCCGCTCAAGTTCTGGACCCCGGGCGGCTCGTCCACCCCGTTGCTGACGCACGAGCACCTGGACGTGCCGCTCGACTTCGAGGGCGTCGGCGCGGCCGGGTCGATGCTCGGCACCCGGGCGCTGCAGATTTTCGACGACACCACCTGCGTGCTGCGCGCCGCGCTCCGCTGGACCGAGTTCTACCAGCACGAGTCGTGCGGCAAGTGCACCCCGTGCCGCGAGGGCTCTTACTGGCTGGTGCGCGCGATCCAGCGGCTGGAGAACGGCACCGGGACCGACGAGGACCTGGAAACCATCCTCGACGTCGGCAGCAACATCATGGGCCGGGCCTTCTGCGCCCTCGGGGACGCGGTGCCGGTGCCGATCAGCTCCGCCATCAAGTACTTCCGCGACGAGATCATCCTGCACAGCAAGCAAGGCGGCTGCCCGTTCGACCCGGCCGCTTCGACCGCGTGGGCGGTGTGACCAGATGACTGTTCAGCCCGTGACCGACACGGTGACCGTCACCATCGACGGCTACGAGATCAGCGTGCCCAAGGGCACGCTGGTGATCAGGGCGGCCGAGATGATCGGCATCGCCATCCCGCGGTTCTGCGACCACCCGCTGCTCGACCCGATCGGCGCCTGCCGGCAGTGCCTGGTGGACATCGAGGGGCAGCGCAAGCCGCTCGCCTCGTGCACCACCGTGTGCACCGACGGCATGGTGGTAAAGACCCAGTACACCTCGCCGGTGGCCGACAAGGCGCAGCAGGGCGTCATGGAACTGCTGCTGGTCAACCACCCGCTCGACTGCCCGATGTGCGACAAGGGCGGCGAGTGCCCGCTGCAGAACCAGGCGCTGTCCAACGGCCGCGGCGAGTCCCGCTTCCGCGAGCCCAAGCGCGAGTTCGCCAAGCCGGTGCCGATCTCGACCGAGGTGCTGCTCGACCGCGAGCGGTGCATCTCCTGCACCCGCTGCACGCGGACCTCAGAGGAGATCGCGGGCGACGACTTCATCGAGTTCCTCGACCGCGGGCCCCGGCAGTACATCGGCACCGCCAACGGCATGCCGTTCAACTCCTACTTCTCGGGCAACACGGTCCAGGTGTGCCCGGTCGGCGCGCTCACCGGCGCCGCCTACCGCTTCAAGTCGCGGCCGTTCGACCTGGTGTCGACCCCGAGCGTGTGCGAGCACTGCGCGTCCGGCTGCAGCTTGCGCACCGACCACCGGCGGGGCAAGGTCATGCGCCGGCTGGCGGGCAACGAGCCGCTGGTCAACGAGGAGTGGAACTGCGACAAGGGCCGCTGGGCGTTCAACTACGCGACCCAGCCCGACCGGCTGACGACGCCGCTGGTCCGCGACGAGGACGGCGTGCTCCGGCCGGCCTCCTGGGCGGCGGCCTACGCGGCGGCCGCCCGCGGGCTGCTCGCCGCGCGCGACGCCCGGTCCGAACCCGGTCCCGACGGAAGGGCGGCAGGGCGGGTCGAGGGAGAGCCTGACGTCCCGTCCGGCGTGGGCGTGCTGGCCGGCGGCCGGCTGACCCTCGAGGACGCCTACGCCTACGCGAAGTTCACCCGGCTGGCGCTCGACACCAACGACATCGACATGCGGGCGCGGCCCCACTCGGCCGAGGAAGAGCAGTTCCTCGCCTCCCGCGTGGCCGGGCGCGACATCGAGGTGAGCTACGCCGACCTGGAAGCGGCGCCGGTGGTGCTGCTGGCCGGGTTCGAGCCCGAGGACGAGTCGCCGATCGTGTTCCTGCGGCTGCGCAAGGCGGCCCGCAAGCGCGCCCTGCCCGTGTTCTCGGTCGCCGCCCTCGCCTCACCGGGCCTGGCCAAGGTGTTCGGCACGCTGCTGCCGACGGTCCCCGGGGCCGAGCCGGCCACGCTGACCGCGCTCGCGGCCGGCGGCGGGAGCGACGCTGACATCGCCGCGGCGGCCGACCTGCTGGCCCAGCCGGGGGCGGTCATCCTCGTTGGCGAGCGGCTGGCGGAGGTGCCCGGCGCCCTGGCGGCGGCGGTCCGGCTGGCCGACGCGACCGGCGCCCGGGTGGCCTGGATCCCGCGGCGGGCGGGTGAGCGCGGCGCCGTCGAGGCGGGCGCGATGCCCGGGCTGCTGCCGGTCGGCCGCTGGGTCGGTGACCCCCGGGCCCGGGCCGAGGTCGCCCTGGCCTGGAACAAGGCTTCCCTGCCGGCCGCGCCCGGCCGGTCCACCTCGGCCCTGCTGGCGGCGGCGCAGGCGGGCGAGCTCGGCGCCCTCGTCATCGCCGGGGTCGACCCGGCCGACCTGCCGGACCCGGCGGGTGCGCTCCGCGCCCTCGACCGGACGCCGTTCATCGTCTCCCTCGAGCTGCGCGCGAGCGCGGTCACCGACCGGGCCGACGTGGTCTTCCCGGTCGCCGCGGTGGCCGAGAAGCCCGGCACGTTCGTCAACTGGGAGGGCCGTGGCGGCACGTTCGCCCCGGCCATCGCGGTTCCCGGCGTGCGCACCGACCTGTACGTGCTCGGCGCCATCGCCGACGCGATGGACGTCCACCTGGGACTGCCCGACGCGACCGCCGCACGGGCCGAGCTGGCCGCGCTCGGCGCCTGGAAGGGTGCCCGCCCGGCCGCTCCGGCGGTGCTGACGGCGCCGCGGTCGGCGGCCGCACTCCCCGGCACCACCGCCGCCGGGGCGGAACTGCGCCTGGCGACCTGGCACCAGCTCATCGACGCCGGGCGGCTCCAGGACGGCGAACCGTACCTGGCCGGGACGGCCCGGCCGGCGGTGGCGCGGGTCTCGCCCGCCACCGCTGCCGCGACCGGACTAGCCGACGGCGACAAGGTGACGGTGGCGACGGCGACGGGCGCGGTGACCGTGGCGCTGCTCGTCATTCCGATGGCTGACGGCGTGGTGTGGCTGCCCACCAACAGCCCCGGCTCGGCGGTCCGGGCGGACCTCGGGGCCGGCCATGGCAGCACGGTGACCCTGAGGAGGGCCGAGTAAATGTCCCAGCCGCTGGCCGTGGACTCCACGCTGGCCGATTTCAACCAGCTCATCTGGTGGATGGTGCTGCTCAAGGTCGGCATCGTCTTCGTCTTCCTGCTGCTCACCACGATCTTCATGATCTGGTTCGAGCGCCGGGTCATCGGCCGGATGCAGAACCGGCCCGGCCCCAACCGGGCCGGGCCCTTCGGCTTGCTGCAGCCCGTCGCGGACGCGCTCAAGCTGCCGCTGAAGGAGGACATCGTCCCCACCACGGTGGACAAGCTGGTGTTCTTCGTCGCCCCGATCATCGCCGCGGGGGCGTCGTTCGTCGCCTTCGCGATCATCCCGTGGGGACCGGAGGTGTCGATCTTCCACCACTGGACCCCGCTGCAGGTGGCCGACCTGCCGGTGGCGGTGCTGCTGGTGCTGGCGATGAGCTCGATTGGCGTCTACGGCATCGTGCTGGCGGGCTGGGCGTCGCGCGGCCCGTACTCGATCCTCGGCGCGCTCCGCTCTACCGCCCAGGTCATCAGCTACGAGATCGCGATGGGGCTGTCGTTCGTGGCGGTCTTCCTCGACGCCGGGTCGCTGTCCACCACCGCCATCGTCAACGCCCAGTCGCACTACTGGTACTTCTGGGTGCTCGCCCCGTCGTTCCTCATTTACCTGGTCACGATGGTCGGCGAGACCAACCGGATCCCGTTCGACCTGCCCGAGGGCGAAGGCGAGATCGTCGCGGGCCACATGACCGAGTACTCGTCGATGAAGTTCGCGATGTTCTTCCTGGCCGAGTACATCAACATGACGACGGTCTCGGCCCTGGCCACCACGCTGTTCCTCGGCGGCTGGCGGGCGCCGTGGCCGCTGTCGCTGATCGGCCCGGCGGTCAACAGCGGCTGGTGGCCGGTGCTGTGGTTCCTGATCAAGGTCTTCTTCCTGCTGTTCTGCTACGTCTGGCTGCGCGGGACGCTCCCGCGGACCAGGTACGACCAGCTGATGGCGCTGGGCTGGAAGATCCTCATCCCGTTCTCCATCATCTGGCTGCTGCTGGTGGCGACCGTGCGGGCGCTGAAGGTCAACGGCTGGCACTCCCCGGCCGTCCTCGCGGTGGCCGGCATCGTCCTGGTGCTGTTCGTCCTGCTGATCATCTTCTGGGACAACGGCTACCAGAAGCACCTGGTGCGGATCGGGCCGGTCGAGGCCGCGACCGCCACGGCGGACGAGGAGGAGTGGGACTACGACGAGGACGGCGAGCTCGTCCAGGTCACCCGGCCGGCCATGGAGCCGCGGTACCCGGTGCCGCCGCTCGACCTGCCGCATTACCACGGCGTTGAATCCGACGCCGCGATCAGCGGCGACGCTGCTGGCGTGACGAAGGAGGTCACTGGTGCCGGCTCTTGATTTCCTGAACCCCGTCAAGGGGTTCGGGGTCACCTTCCGCGAGATGTTCAAGAAGGTTGACACCGTGATGTACCCGGAGGAGAAGCGGCCCACCGCGCCCCGGTTCCACGGTCACCACCAGCTCAACCGCTGGCCTGACGGGCTGGAGAAGTGCATCGGGTGCGAGCTGTGCGCCTGGGCCTGCCCGGCCGACGCGATCTACGTCGAGGGCCGGGACAACCTGCCCGACGAGCGGTTCTCCCCGGGCGAGCGCTACGGGCACGTGTACCAGATCAACTACCTCCGCTGCATCTTGTGCGGGCTGTGCATCGAGGCGTGCCCGACCCGGGCGCTGACGATGACCAACGAGTACGAGATCGCGGACGATGACCGCGAGAAGCTGATCTGGACCAAGGAGCAGCTACTGGTCCCGCTGCTCGACACGATGGAGGCGCCGCCCCACCCGATGCGCCTCGGCCGCGACGAGAAGGACTACTACCGCCTCGGCGGGGCCGGGGTGTCGCCGACCGGCCGGGCGCCCGGGATGAGCCGGGCCGGGCGGGGTCAGCGGGCCCGCCGTGCCCGCGGCTGCCACTGGCGAGGACGTCGCCGGCCAGGATGAGGTCCAGCCGGGCGGCGAGCAGGTCAGCTACAGCGGCCAGGAGGCGGAGCAGTGATCCACATTCTCGCGAACGGGGGCTCAGGCGGCACCAACCTGGACCCGCTCTACGACGAGGCGTTCTTCTGGATCCTGGCGGTGGTGGCGGTCTCCGCCGCGCTGGCGATGGTCCTGGTGCGGCAGGCGGTGCACTGCGCGCTGATGCTCGCGGTCGTCATGCTCTGCCTGGCGGTCATGTACGCCATGCAGGGCGCCCCCTTCCTCGCCTTCGTCCAGGTGATCGTGTACACCGGCGCCGTGCTGATGCTGTTCCTGTTCGTGGTCATGCTGATCGGCATCAACACCTTCGAGGCACTGAAGGAAACGATCCGCGGCCAGCGGCTGTGGGCCGCCCTGGCCGCGGCCGGCCTGGCCATCTTGCTGATCGTCGGCATCGGCCACGCCTCCATCGGCACCGCCGCCCCGGTCACCACAGCCGAGAACAACGCCAACCTGACTGGCCTGGCCCGGCTGATCTTCACCACCTACGTCTTCCCGTTCGAAGTCACCAGCGCCCTGCTGATCACCGCCGCGCTCGGCGCGATGGTGCTGGCGCACCGCGAGCGGACGACCCCCAAGCTCAGCCAGCGGGACGTGGCCCGCCGCAAGATCGAAAGCGGCCAGGTCCAGCCGGAGCCCCCGCCCGGCGTGTACGCGCTGCACAACGCGGTGGACATGCCGGCCATGCTGCCGGACGGGACCACCACCACCCGTTCGGTCTCCGACGCCGTGCACCAGCGGGACGTGCAGCTCGGCCGCGACGCCGAGGGCAACGTGACCGCCGACATCGCCGCTGAGGGCCGCATCGAAACCGAGCGCCAGCTGGAAGCCGGCGCGCGGGGAGGGGATGAGCTGTGAGTCCCGCGCACTACGTGTTCCTGGCTGTCATCCTGTTCGTCATCGGCGCCGTCGGCGTGCTGGTCAGGCGGAACGCGATCCTGATCTTCATGTCCGTCGAGCTGATGCTCAACGCCTGCAACCTGGCCTTCGTCGCCTTCGCGCGGCTCCACGGGAACCTGGACGGGCAGGTGGTGGCCTTCTTCGTGATGGTCGTGGCCGCGGCCGAGGTCGTGGTCGGGCTCGCCATCCTGATGGCCATCTACCGGGCCCGCAAGTCCGCGTCGGTCGACGACGCGAGCCTGCTCAAGTACTGAGGGGATTGACTCGATGACGACGCTCGCCGCCACCGGTGTGTTCCGTGCCTCGTGGCTGCTGCTCGCGTTCCCGGTCTTCGGCGCGGCGGTGCTGCTGCTCGGCGGCCGGTTCACCGACAGGTGGGGCCACCTGCTCGGGGTGCTGATGTCGCTCGCATCCTTCGTCTACGCCGTGATCGCGTTCTTCGCGCTGCTCGGCCAGACCGGGGCCGGGCGCAGCGAGGACCTGCACATCTACTCCTGGATCCCGGTCAATGGGTTCCAGGCCAACATCGGCGTGCTGATCGACCCGCTGTCGATCAGCTTCGCGCTGCTTATCACCGGGGTCGGCTCGCTGATCCTCATCTACGCGACCGCCTACATGGCGCACGACCCCGACCGGCGCCGGTTCTTCGGCTACCTGAACCTGTTCCTCGCGTCGATGCTGCTGCTGGTGCTGTCGGACAACTACCTCGCCCTGTACGCGGGCTGGGAGGGCGTCGGCCTCGCCTCCTACCTGCTGATCGGCTTCTGGCAGTTCAAGCCGACGGCGGCCGTCGCGGCCAAGAAGGCGTTCATCGCCAACCGGGTCGGCGACGTCGGGCTGTCCCTGGCCATCATGCTGATGTTCGCCGAGTTCGGCACGTTCAACTTCACCGGCGTGTTCGACAACGCCAAGTCGGGCGGGACCGGAATCACCACCGCGCTCGGCCTGCTGCTGCTGCTCGCCGCGTGCGGAAAGTCGGCCCAGGTGCCGCTGCAGTCCTGGCTGCTCGACGCGATGGAGGGCCCGACCCCTGTGTCGGCCCTTATTCATGCGGCGACAATGGTCACGGCTGGCGTGTACCTGATCGTGCGTTCCAACCCCATCTTCAACGACTCACCCACCGCGCAGCTCGCGGTCACCGTCGTTGGCGCGGTGACCCTGCTGTTCGGCGCGATCATCGGGTGCGCCAAGGACGACATCAAGAAGGCCCTCGCCGGGTCCACGATGTCGCAGATCGGGTACATGACCCTGGCGGCCGGCCTCGGCCCGGCGGGCTACGTGTTCGCGATCGCGCACCTGCTCGCGCACGGCTTCTTCAAGGCCGGGCTGTTCCTCGGGGCCGGGTCGGTCCTGCACGGTATGGACGACGAGGTGAACATGCGGCGCTTCGGCGGGCTGCGCAAGCTGCTGCCGGTCACCTTCGTCACCTTCGGCCTCGGGTACCTGGCCATCATCGGCATCCCGCCGTTCTCCGGGTTCTTCACCAAGGACGGCATCATCGACGCGGCCTGGTCCAAGGGCGGCACCTCGGGCTGGATCCTGGCCGCCTGCGCCATCATCGGCGCCGGGATCACCGCGTTCTACATGACCCGGCTCATGCTGATGACCTACTTCGGCCCGGAGCGCTTCCGCGAGGAGGGCGTGCTCGGCGGGGCCGGCGCGCACCCGCCGTTCACCGAGGCCGACCACCACATTCCCCACCCGCACGAGTCGCCCCTGGCGATGACGATCCCGATGATCCTGCTCGCGGTCGGCTCGGTCGGGGCGGGCTGGTTCCTGATCGTCAACTGGCGCTTTGTCAACTTCCTGGCTCCCGTCGTCGGCCTGCCGCCGGACCGCCACGGCATCTGGACCTGGCCCGGCATCATCGCGCTGGTCCTGGCGGTGATCGGCATCGGGATCGCCTGGGTCATGTACGGGCGGGTGCCGGTGCCGGCCGTCGCCCCGGCTGGCTCCCCGCTGACCCACGCCGCCCGGGCCGACCTCTACGGCGACGCCTTCAACGAGTCCGTGCTGATGCGCCCCGGTCAGTGGCTTACCCGCCTGTCGGTTTATTTCGACAGCCGCGGCGTCGACGGGATCGTGAACGGGCTGGCGGCGACCATCGGCGGGTCGTCGGGCAGGCTCCGCCGGCTGCAGACCGGGTTCGTCCGCTCGTACGCGCTTTCCATGCTCATCGGCGCCGTGCTCCTGGTCGCCGGCCTACTGGTGGTGAGGCTCTAAATGAACTTCCTCGGGCTCAGTGTGGCCGCTGCGAACAGCGGGACACCCTGGCTGACCGTCGCGGGCGGCATCCCGTTGCTCGGCGCGATCATCATCGCGCTGGCACCGGCCCGGCTGGCCAAGCTCACCGCGCTGCTGTTCTCGGTCGTCGACCTGGTGTGGATCATCATCATGGCGACCCAGTTCAGCACATCGGGGCCGACCTTCCAGCTGACCGAGCAGTACTCCTGGATTCCCCAGTTCGGCGTGCACTACGCCCTCGGGGTCGACGGGATCGCGCTGGTGCTGATCGGCATGACCGCGGTGCTGATGCCGGTGGTGATCCTGGCCTCCTGGCATGACGCCGACGAGGTGCCGGAGACGGCAGAGGCCGCGGAGCCGGGCCGCTCCGGGCTGGCCCGGCTGCGCTCGCCCAAGACCTACTTCGCGCTGATGCTGGTGCTCGAGACGATGATGGTCGGGGTCTTCGCCGCCACCGACGTCTTCCTGTTCTACGTGTTCTTCGAGGCCATGCTGATCCCGATGTACTTCATGATCGGGTCGTTCGGGGTGGGGCCGCGGCAGTACGCGGCGGTCAAGTTCCTGCTCTACTCGCTGCTGGGCGGCCTGCTGATGCTGGTCGCGCTGATCGCGCTGTACGTGTACTCGTCGCAGTCGGCGGTCACCGGGCACCAGGGCACGTTCATGTTCTACACGCTGGTTCACCTGGCGCTGTCCTCCACCGTGCAGAAGTGGCTGTTCCTGGGCTTCTTCATCGCCTTCGCGATCAAGGCGCCGCTGTGGCCGTTCCACACCTGGCTGCCCGACGCGACCGCCTCGGCTCAGCCCGGCGCCGCGGTGCTGATGCTGGGCGTGATGGACAAGGTCGGCACGTTCGGCATCATCCGCTACTGCCTGGAGCTGTTCCCGGCGGGCTTCCACTACTTCACCCCGCTGATCCTGGTGCTGGCGGTGATTTCGATCATCTACGGCGCGATCGTCGCGATCGGCCAGACCTCGATGAAGCGGCTGATCGGTTACACCTCGATCTCGCACTTCGGCTTCATCGTGCTCGGCATCTTCGCGCTCACCTCCCAGGGCATGTCCGGGGCGACGCTGTACATGGTCAACCACGGGTTCTCCACCGGGGCGCTGCTGCTGCTGGCCGGGTTCCTGATCTTCCGCCGCGGTTCCGACCGCATCGCCGACTACGGCGGGGTGCAGAAGGTGGCGCCGATGCTGGCCGGGTTCTTCCTGGTCTCCGGCCTGGCCGGCCTGTCGCTGCCGGGGCTGTCCACCTTCGTGTCCGAGTTCCTGGTCCTGGTGGGCACGTTCTCGCGCTACAAGGTGGCGGGCTCGTTCGCAGTGGCGGGCATCGTGCTGGCCGCGATCTACATCCTGTGGATGTACCAGCGCACGATGAACGGCCCGACCACGGTCGAGGTCTCGACCATGCCCGACCTGCGGCCACGGGAGCTGCTGGCGGTGGTGCCGCTGGTCGCACTGATCATCGCGATGGGCGTCTACCCGAAGCCGGTCCTCGACGTGATCAACCCGGCCGTCAACGCCACCATGTCCCAGGTGCACGCCACCGACCCGGTGCCGGCCCACCCGGCCTCAGCCCAGAAGGGAACCCAGCCGTGAGCCTCGCTGCCACCGCGGCCGTACCTGGCGCGATCACGGCGCCGAGCATTGAGTACAGCCAGCTCGCACCGATGCTGGTGGTCTTCGGCGCCGCGATCGTCGGCGTGCTGGTAGAGGCCTTCGTCCCCCGGGAGCTGCGCCGCGCGGTGCACCTGGTGGTCACCTTCGGCGCCCTGGTCGCCGCGTTCGTCTGGACCTGCGTGATCGCCGCCTCCTCGACGCTGTTCGCGAACGGCTCGGCCGGGAACTCGGCCGCGATGGGCGCGGTCGGGGTCGACCGGCCGACCCTGTTCATCCAGGGCACGATCCTGGTCCTGGCGGCCGTCTCGGTACTGCTGATCGCCGACGCCTCGCATGACGTCTCGACGTTCGCGGGCCAGGCGGCGGCCGTCCCCGGGTCGACCGAGGAGCGCGAGAGCCTCCTGGCCGGGCTGGTGCACACCGAGATCTACCCGCTGACGATGTTCGCGGTCGGCGGCATGCTGCTCTTCCCGGCCGCCAACGACCTGCTGACCATGTTCGTGGCCCTGGAGACGCTGTCGCTGCCGCTGTACCTGCTGTGCGGGCTCGCCCGGCGCCGCCGCCTGCTGTCGCACGAGGCGGCCATGAAGTACTTCCTGCTCGGCGCGTTCTCGTCGGCGTTCTTCCTGTTCGGGATCGCGCTGCTGTACGGCTACTCCGGCTCGGTCTCACTGGCCACGATCGCCACGGCCTCCACCAGCGGCGCCGGCTCGGACACCCTGCTGTTCGGCGGCATCGCCCTGGCCGGCCTGGGGCTGCTGTTCAAGATCGGCGCGGTGCCGTTCCACAGCTGGAAGCCGGACGTCTACCAGGGCGCGCCGACCCCGATCACCGCCCTGATGGCGTCCTGCGTGGTGGTCTCCGCCTTCGGCGCCCTGCTGCGCGTCTTTTACGTCGCCTTCGGCGCGCTGACCTGGGACTGGCGCCCGGCCCTGTGGGTCGTCGCGATCCTCACCATGGTGGTCGGCGCGGTGGTGGCGATCACCCAGACCGATGTGAAGCGGCTGCTGGCTTACTCTTCCATCGCGCACGCCGGGTTCATCCTCACCGCGGTGGTGTCCTCGTCGGTCCAGGGGCTGTCGTCCTCGCTGTTCTACCTGGCGACCTACGGCCTGACCACGGTGGGCGCGTTCGCGGTGATCACCCTGGTCCGCGACTCCGGCGGCGAGGCCGATCACCTGTCCCGCTGGGCGGGCCTGGGCAAGCGGTCGCCGGTCGTGGCCGGGGTGTTCGCGCTGTTCCTGCTGACGTTCGCGGGCATCCCGCTGACGTCCGGCTTCGCCGGGAAGTTCGCGGTGTTCTCGGCCGCCATCGCGGGCGGGGCGACGCCACTGGTCATCGTCGGCGTGGTCGCCTCGGCGATCGCCGCCTTCTTCTACGTCCGGGTCATCGTGCTGATGTTCTTCAGCGAGCCGATTGCTGACGGCCCCGTGGTGGCCGTCCCGTCCGTGTTCACTGGCACGGCGGTGGCCGTCGGGGCGCTGTCTGCGGTCGTCTTCGGCATCATCCCCGAGCCGGTTCTGTCGCTCGCCAACCACGCGGCAACGACGCTGTTCGTCCGCTAGCCGGGCCTCGGCCCCGGCGTACAGCACCCGGCGCTGTCACACGCATGCTGGGGTGCTCGTACGCTGGGGGTAGAGAGTTCCGACGACATGGAGTTCGAGTGACCATCGCTGTTCCCGTCGACCTGGCCGACGCGGCCCTGACCGCGGAGATGGCCGAGGACCTCGCCCTTGTCGAGGCAGCCCTGCAAGATGCCTCCTTTGGCGGCCACGAGATGTTCGCCGAGGTGTCGCGGCACATGATGCAGGCCGGGGGCAAGCGCTTCCGGGCCATGCTGGTGCTGCTGGCTGCCCGCTTCGGCGATCACCGGGACAAACGCATCACCGACGCCGCCGTCGCCATCGAGCTGACCCACCTGGCGACCTTGTTCCACGATGACGTCATGGACGAGGCGTCGATCCGGCGCGGGCAGGCGTCGGCCAACTCACGTTTCGGCAACTCGGTCGCCATCCTGGCGGGCGATTACCTGTTCGCCCGCGCCTCCCGGATCCTGGCCGACCTCGGCCCGGACGCGGTGAGGATCCAGGCCGAGACCTTCGGCCGGCTGGTCGACGGCCAGCTGCTTGAGACCGTCGGGGTCCGCCCGGGCGAGGACCCGCTCGACCACTACATGCACGTCATCACCGAGAAGACCGGTTCGCTGATCGCCACTTCGGGCCGTTTCGGGGCGATGTTCTCCGGGCTGCCGGGCGAGACGGCCGACCTGATCTCCGACGCCTGCCTGCGCATCGGGGTGGCCTGGCAGCTGTCCGACGATGTACTCGACGTCGCCTCCACCTCGGCCGAATCGGGCAAGGAGCAGGGCACCGACCTGCGTCAGGGGGTGCGCACCCTGCCGGTGCTGTACGCGCTGCGCGGCACCGACCCGGGCCCGGACGCGGTGCGGCTGCGGGAGCTGCTGCGCGATGCCGACCTCAGCGATCCGGAGCTGCATGCCGAGGCGCTGCGGCTGCTGCGTGAGTCTCCCGCCCTCGAGGAGGCCAGGCAGACCGTGCGGGCCTGGGTGAGCGAGGCCCGGGCGCTGCTGGCGCAGCTGCCCGACCTGCCGCCGCGCCAGGCCTTCGAGAGCCTGTGCGACTTCGTCAACACCCGCACGGCCTAGGCCGTTTTCCCGGTCGCGGCCGCCCGCGCGCCGCCGTCACCCGCCTGCGGGCCGCTGGCGGCCGGAACAGCGGGGGCGGTGCGGTGGTTACACCGGGCGGAAAGACACAAGGAGGCAACGCATGAGTATTTTCGGCTTCCGTAAGACGCAGATGGTCAGCGCCGAGAACGCCCTCCCGGGCCGCCCGGTGCCAATGCCGGTCCCGGAGCTGCACGAGGTGCTGCACACCCCCCTGACCGGGCCCTACCCGGATGGCAGCGAGATCGCGGAGTTCGCGCTCGGCTGCTTCTGGGGCGAGGAGCAGACCTTCTGGCAGGTTCCCGGCGTGTACACGACCGCCGTAGGCTACGAGGGCGGGTTCACCCCCAACCCCACCTACGAGGAGACCTGCAGCGGCAAGACCGGCCACGCGGAGACCGTCCGGGTCGTCTTCGACCCGTCCCAGGTCTCCTACCAGCAGCTGCTGAAGGTGTTCTGGGAGTCGCACGACCCGACCCAGGCCATGGGCCAGGGCAATGACATCGGGACCCAGTACCGCTCGGCGATCTTCTACCACGGCGAGGCCCAGCGGGCCGCCGCGGAGCAGTCCCGGGCCGACTTCCAGCAGCGGCTCCATGAGCGCGGCTACGGCGAGATTGTCACCGAGATCGTCCCCGCGGGTGAGTTCTACTTCGCCGAGGACTACCACCAGCAGTACCTGCACAAGGTCCCGTGGGGCTACTGCCCCGACCACAGCACCGGCGTGACCTGCCCGGTCGGCCTGAAACTGGACAGCTAGGGCACTGTCACCGTCGCCTCCCTTTGTGGCGCTCACGCACGGTCGCATAATGGTCCGTGTAAAGCGAAAGGCGGCGGAATTAGCAGTGCGCGCGGGTCCGCTTGTCATCGTCGACCGGTTTCACCGTCAGCTGGCAGTTGTCTCTGCCTTTGGGGGAGTCCTCGTTGCCGGCAGCGTGGTGTGGGGGTGGCGCAGCTTCTGGCTTGGTCCTGGTCACCCGGTGGCGGCCGCCCTCTCGGCCGTCGCGCTGGCCGGCACCGTGGCCGCGTGGCTGTGGCTGTGGGCCCGGGTCTGGCGGACCGCGGTCCAGTTCGGTGCGTACGGCGTCGTCGTGCGCAACTTCCTGCACACTGACCAGATCAGCAGGCCGGAAGTGCGCTGCTTCGCGGACGGGTCGGCCCGCGGTGAGGGGGCAGAGCGCCTGTGGGCCCTGCGGGTTGTTTGCCACGACGGGCGCGAGGTAACCGCCGAGGGGACGGCGCGCAGGAAACAAGCGGAGGCCGATCCCGGGATACTGGCCGCGGTCAGGCAGGCCGCTGAGCGTCATCACGTGCCGGCGGAGCTGACCGGGCAGGCCGTCCCGCCCGGACCCTGCCCCGGTCCGGGCGGCCTGCCCGGTTCGGTCCGGGAGGGGCCTGATCCTGCCGGGCGCACCAGGCGGGCGACAAGGGTGGCTGCCACCTGGCTGGCGGTGACGGCCGGGGCCGTCGCGGTGGACGTGGTCCTGTACCTGTTCGTGTCCACTCCGGGGGCCATCCTTACCCGGATCGCTTACGGCGTCACCCTGCTCCCGCTCAGAGCTACGGTGCGGGCGTACCAGCGCCGCCACGAGTTGCGGAAGCTCCAGCAGGCGGCCCAGGCGCCGCCGGGGGCGCCGGCAGGCGACCCCCTGCATGGGCGGCCGCCGGCACGGGCCTTGCACCTGTCCCGGCGCGCGGCCATAGTCGCGGGCGGGGTGACCGCCGCGGGGATAGCCGCGCTCGTCGTCGCCGGGTTCATGTTCACGTCGGCACCGACTTCCGCCAACCAGCTCACCGTCGGCGAGTTGCAGCCGGGAGACTGCCTGGCGGGCTCCAACATGGGCCTGGCCTCCTCCACCGCGCCCTGGCCTCTGCACGTCACCCAGGTGGCCTGCACCCAGCAGCACGAGGCCGAGGTCATTTTCGCCGGCGAGATCTGGCCGTCATCGCTGGCTTACCCAGGCGACAGCCGGGTCGATCAGCAGGTGAATGAGCGCTGCGACGCGGCGTTCGCCTCCTACGACGGCGTCACCGAAGTGCAGTCAGCCTTCTCACTCATGCAGATCGCCCCCGACTCAGGTGACTGGTCCTCAGGCGACCGTTCGGTACAGTGCATTGCCTACGAACCGTCCTCGTCTGGCCCGTCAGGGGGGACGCCGGTGGACTACTCGATCAAGGGCAGCGGCAAATGACGGCCGCCGCCGGCCCGCCAGCCGCCAGGCTCACGCTAACCACCCGGCTCGCTTTACCAGTAACACCCCTGTGCTCGCCAGCATCGAAGGCCTCAGTTATAGGGGAAACATTCGGCAGCCCGGAAACTTTTCCGAGTCAGAGCAACAATAATTTCCCGTTTTCGCTGAGGGAAACGAAATCAGGCCGCTGAGGGCCGGGAATCGGTGCCGCGGGTGCAGCCCTCTCCCCCCGTGCGCCCCTCGGGCTCGCCGGGCGCAGGCGTGACGTGGCCCGCTTTGCCGTCGAATAGCACGGAACCGCCGGACCAACCAGGATCGGCGGCCGCCGGCGCCCCTCGTGCGAGGGTGACCGCATGACGACACTTGTACACCGTTCGCCCCGCAAGGTGACCGGCCGCCGTCTGCAGCAGGTCACGAGCCTGCTTGCCCAGGCGGCGCGGCGGACCCGGCAGCGCGGCCGGGCGGGTGACGAAGAGCTGGCCCAGCGCCTCGAGCGCGGCCTGCTCAGCCTGTGGGCGGGCGACGCCGACGCCGAGGCGACGCTGCTGACGGTGCTGTCCGACGTGCGCCGGACATGTGACCGCCGGCCCCGGTAAGCCGGGGCCGACGGACAGGGCCGCACTGTAAGGTGACGAGCGGGCGGTGGCCCCGCCGCGTTAGTTGACTTCCCAGGTGTCGCTGCCCGCGAGCAGCTGCCCCAGGTCGCCTTCGCCGCTGGAGCGGGCGGTCTCGATCTGCGCCGCCATCGCGTCGTCGTAAGAGCCGCGCTCGACCGCGCGGAACACGCCGATGGGGGTGTGGGTGAAGTCGTAGCTGTCGAGCCGGGACAGCGCGAACGCGTACGACGGGTCATCCAGCGTCGCGTCGTGCACGATCAGCTCGGCGGCGGGGACCGAGCTGGCCAGCACGGTCTCGATCGAGCCGTAGCGGCCGTAGGTCAGCCCGAGGGAGGCGTCAGGGCCGAAGCGGATCTGCTCGCCGTGGGCCAGCCGGATCAGGCCTGGCGCCTTCGGCTCCTTGACTGGGGCGAACGCGTCGTCATTGAAGATCGGGCAGTTCTGGAAGATCTCGATGAAGGCGGACCCCTTGTGGTCGGCCGCCGCCCGCATCACCGACTGCAGGTGCTTGCGGTCGGAGTCAACCGAGCGGGCCACGAACGACGCCTCGGCCCCGAGCGCGAGCGACAGCGGGTTGAACGGGTGGTCGAGCGACCCGTAGGGCGTCGACTTGGTGACCTTGCCCTGCTCCGAAGTGGGCGAGTACTGGCCCTTGGTCAGCCCGTAGATCCGGTTGTTGAACAGCAGGATCTTGATGTTCACGTTGCGGCGCAGTGCGTGGATCAGGTGGTTGCCGCCGATGGAGAGCGCGTCACCGTCGCCGGTGATAACCCAGACCGACAGGTCCTGGCGGGACGACGCCAGCCCGCTGGCGATCGCCGGGGCGCGGCCGTGGATGGAGTGCATGCCGTAGGACGAGACGTAGTACGGCAGCCGCGACGAGCAGCCGATGCCGGAGACCACGACCACGTTCTCCCGCGGCACCTGCAGCTCGGGCAGGAACGCCTGGAAGGCGGCCAGGATCGCGTAGTCACCGCAGCCGGGGCACCAGCGGACCTCCTGGTCGGACTTGAAGTCCTTGGCCGCCAGGCCCTCCGCCTGGGGGACGAGGGTGAGGGAGCGGAGGCGGTGGCCACCGTTCGGGATGTCATGCAGTTCTGTCATGCGGAGAGCACTTCCTCGATCGCGCCGGTGAGCTCCGCTGCGGTGAACGGCAGCCCGCGGACGCGGTTGTAGGAGATCACGTCGACGAGGAACTTGCCCCGCAGCAGCAGGGCGAGCTGGCCCAGGTTGATCTCGGGCACGAGCACCTTGTCGTAGGAGCGCAGCACCTCGCCCAAGTTCGACGGGAACGGGTTGAGGTGCCGCAGGTGGGCCTGCGCGACCTGGTGGCCTTCGGTGCGGGCGCGGCGCACCGCGGCGCCGATCGAGCCGTAGGTGCCAGCCCCAGCCGAGCACGAGCAGCCTCGCGCTTCGCCCGAGGGGTCATCGACTTCCAGCGGCGGGATCGTGGCGGCGATGCCGTCCACCTTGGCCTGCCGGGTGCGGACCATCAGGTCGTGGTTGTCCGGGTCGTAGGAGATGTTGCCGGACCCGTCGGCCTTCTCGATGCCGCCGATGCGGTGCTCGAGGCCGGGGGTGCCGGGGATCGCCCACGGGCGGGCCAGCGTCTGCCGGGTCGCGGGTGAACGGCTGGAACTCACCTTCGGCGGGCGCGTCGGTCGTGGCGCGAACGCGAACCCGGCCGACAGGTCGGGCAGCTCGGCGACCTCGGGCACCCGCCACGGCTCGGAGCCGTTGCCCAGGTAGCCGTCGGACAGCAGGATCACCGGGGTGCGGTAGGTGACCGCGATCCGGGCCGCCTCGATCGCGGCGAAGAAGCAGTCCGACGGGCTCTGCGCGGCGATGACCGGGACCGGCGACTCGCCGTTGCGCCCGTACAGGGCCATCAGCAGGTCGGTCTGCTCGGTCTTGGTCGGCATGCCGGTCGACGGCCCGGCACGCTGCACGTCGATGACGACCAGCGGCAGCTCGACCGACACGGCCAGGTTGACCGTCTCGGCCTTCAGCAGCATGCCCGGGCCGGAGGTGGTGGTCACCGCCAGCGAGCCGCCGAACGACGCGCCCAGCGCCGCGCTGAGCCGCGCTTATCTCGTCCTCGGCCTGGAACGTGCGCACCCCGAACTTCTTGTGCTTGGACAGCTCGTGCAGGATGTCGGAGGCCGGGGTGATCGGGTACGAGCCGAGGAACAGCGGCAGCTTGGACAGCTGGCCGGCCGCGATGAGCCCGTAGGAGAGCGCGAGGTTGCCGGTGATGTTGCGGTAACGGCCGGGCGCGATCGGGGCGGGCTTGATCTCGTAGCGGACCGCGAAGTCCTCGGTCGTCTCGCCGTAGTTCCAGCCCGCGGTGAACGCGGTCACGTTGGCCTTGTAGATCTCGGGCCTCTTGCCGAACCTGGCCTCGAGGAAGTTCAGCGTGCCTTCCGCCGGCCGGCCGTAGAGCCACGACAGCAGGCCGAGGGCGAACATGTTCTTGGCCCGCTCGGCGTCCTTGCGGCGAGATGTCGAGGGCTTCCAGCGACTTGACCGTCAGCGAGGTCAGCGGGACCGGGTGCAGCTTCCACGAGTCCAGCGAGCCGTCCTCGAGCGGGTTTGCCGCATACCCGACCTTGGTCAGGTTCCGCTTGGTGAACTCGTCGGTGTTGACGATCAGGTCGCCGCCGCG
>CAWCHI010000010.1:0-530227 GCA_963795335.1 uncultured Actinomycetota bacterium | reverse complement strand
GCCGCGGTAGCCCCCACCCCCACCCACAGCCCCACCCCAGAGCCCCGCCCCACACCCCCGCCCTCGCAACTAACCCCGTTAACCCCGCGACCGGACTCCGCCCTGCCGGATCCGTCCCTCAGCCTCACCCGCCCCCACCAAAACGCTTGTGTGGTGGATCCGGGCTCCGTGGAATATTCGGGGCATCGGGATCCACTCGATCTACCATGTAGCCCGGATCTACCACGAAAGTTCGCGTTCCCGCGATTCGTCTGTGGGTGCGGCTAACTCTCCGAGATGAAAAGTGAGCGCCGCTTCACACTCTGCAGCTACGCCACCGCGCCCGCCCGTACGCGATGACATCCCGGCCGCTCCCGGGTCCCGGCGGTCAGGATGCGGACTGGCCACTGGTGACCCGGGCGGGCGGTGGCGTGTCGGCCGGGGCTTGCGGGCGGGACGCAGGAGCCGGGGAACCACAGCGCGAGCAGCACCGCGAGGGCGGAGAACCCGGCTGCCCACCAGAACGCGATATCGAACCCGGTGGCGAGGTTCCCATCGTGGGCGGTGATGGCGCTGGAGAGGATGACCGCCAGCACGGCCGGGACCGGAGTCCGCCCTGATCCCCTGGTGGCGAGCGCCTGGGTACGGTCTGGGCGCCCATGCCGGCCACCCGGCCGCCCTCGGCCTGCTCGCGCTCCTGACCGGCCCGGGCCGCCTTACGCTGCTCCCGGGCGGCCTTGCGGCGCTGCCGCCCGCCTGCAGCGAGGAAAAGCGCGACGGCCAGGCCAGTGACCCCGATGCCGGCCCACTTCTCGGGTGAGAAGACGAAGCCGGTGGCAAACTGGCCGATGGCAGTGCCGATCTTCCACAGCATCTCGGTCGCGCCGGTTAGGTAGGCGGCGATCGGCAGCAGCGACCAGGCGGCGCCCATCATGGCGGCCCGGCGCCCGCGGCGCCGGTAGGCGAAGTAAGTCAGGATCAGGCCGAGGATGGTGAGTCCCGCGCAGAGCGGGAGCCACTCGAAGCTGCTGTAGCTCATGATTGCCGCGCCTCCCTGTGCTCCTTCCATCGTGACATATCTCGAGTGGTGCGCGGAACGCCGGGGGGTTAGGGCCGGTGAACTTCTTCGGTCAAAACCTCGGGGGCGGGTCAGGTGGCAGGAACCAGGCGCCGCAGGGTCTCCAGGCTCAGGTCGCTCAGGGATGGCACTACCAGGCGGCCGGGGGCTTCTGGGATGGGGACCAGGGAGGGGACGGCTATGACCTGGCAGCCTGCCGCGGTGGCGGAGGCTACGCCGTTCGGGGAGTCTTCCAGCGCCACGCACTGGGCTGGGTCTGCTCCCAGGAGCTTGGCGGCCAGGAGATAGGGGTCTGGGGCCGGTTTTGTCTGGGCGACTTCGGCGGCGGTGACGGTGACGGTGAAGTGAAGGCCGGTGCCTGCCAGCACCGCTTCGGCGAATGGCCGGTCTGAGCTGGTGACCAGGGCGTAGGGGATTTGGGCGTCGGCTACTGCTGTTATCAGCGCGCGGGCGCCGGGGCGGACGACGACGCGGCCGGCGGCGGCGCGGGCATCATGCCGGACGTCATCCAGTTGGCTATCTCGTCCGGCGTGGCCGGTTTGGCTGCCTTGCTCAGCAGATAGGCGACGGTGCCCTGCATGGAGCCGCCGAGGAGGCGTTCCTGGTCG
Source organism: uncultured Actinomycetota bacterium (assembly GCA_963795335.1). Classification (GTDB taxonomy): domain Bacteria; phylum Actinomycetota; class Actinomycetes; order Streptosporangiales; family Streptosporangiaceae; genus Trebonia. Next base: position 528,562 of record CAWCHI010000010.1, on the reverse strand, counting down.
TGCTTGGTCCAGGGGGCGCCGAGGCGCGCCATGACCTCAGCCTCGGTTTCGAACCAGAGAGGCTCGGTATCGACCAGAAGGCCGTCCATGTCGAACAGCACGGCTTGCAGGGCGCACGGCCCCTCATCGAGATCAGCGGGCACAGGCGTCAGGCTACCGGGGGCGGCTGAGCGGCCCACTAAGATGTCTGGGTCACAGTCCCGCGCTCCGCGGTAACTGCGGGTGGCACAGGTCACACGCCTGGCCCCCCTGGAGACGTAGGCTGTAGTCACGGGCGTGAGCCCGCGGCTATAGCGGAGGTGAAGTCATCAAGTTCAGCGACGTCGATGGCCCGCTCGTCAACCCGGTGGCGATCGCCGCGTTCGAGGGGTGGAACGACGCGGCGGAAGCCGCGAGCGGTGTCGTCAACCACCTGGGCATCGCGTGGGAGTCCACCCCGATCGCCGCGATCGACCCCGATGACTTTTACGACTTCCAGGTCAACCGGCCGGTGATCGAGGTGGTCGCGGGAAAGACCGAGCGGCTGGTCTGGCCGACGACGCGGCTGTCCCTGGCCCGCGCGGCCGACACCGGGCTGCCCGTGACATCGTGCTGGTGCACGGCGTCGAGCCGAACATGCGCTGGCGTGGCTTCACTGACGAGCTGATCAGCGGCCTGGCTGAGCTCGGGGTCGACCTGGTGATCCTGGTCGGCGCGCTGCTGGCCGACTCCCCGCACACCCGGCCGGTCCCGGTACAGGTCAGCGGGTCGGAGTCGAAGCTGGTGCGCAACGTCGGCTCGGAAGCCGATCGGAGTACAAGGGCTCCTCCGGAATCGTCGGGGTGCTCGCAGTACATGTGCGCCCACGGCCGACATCCCGACGATCTCGCTGTGGGCCTCGGTCCCGCACTACGTCGCCCAGTCACCTTCGCCCAAGGTCACGCTGGCACTGCTGCGGTCGGTGGAGGACGTCCTCGACGTCTCGCTGCCGCAGGCAGACCTGCCGGAGGAGGCGCGCGCGTGGGAGCGCGGCGTGGACGAGCTCGCCCAGCAGGACTCGGACGTGGCCGAGTACGTGCGGACGCTGGAAGAGGCCAAGGACGCCACCGACCTGCCCGAGGCGTCCGGCGACGCGATCGCCCGCGAGTTCGAGCGCTACCTGCGCCGCCGGGGCGACCAGGGCGGCCCGGAGTAGTAAGCGGGTCGCGTTCTCGGTCCGGCCTGCGAACCGGGCCGTTAGTACGGCGGCCAGGGGACGGCGGGCCAGTCGTCCGGCGGCACGGGTGCACCCGGCTGGCCAGCATCAGCTCGACCCGGGCGCCGTGGTGGCCTGACCTCGGCGCGGGTCAGGTGCGGCCGAGCTCCTCGGCCAGCCAGCCGTCCGCCAGGCCGGCCGACAGCCGGCGCAGGGCCTCGACGGCGCCGCTCGGGCAGCGGCTCGCCGCGCCACTGCCACAGCACCGTGCGCAGCTTGTACTCCTCGGCGAAGCAGATCCCGTGGTCGCAGCCGTACAGGTGCCCGTCGGCGACCGGCAGCAGGTGGCCGATCTTCCGGTCGGCGTTGTTGATGACCGCGTCGAAGACCGCCATCTCCCGCAGCGGCTGGTAGTCGCTTGCGGCGGGCGAGCGCGATCAGGTCGACGCTCTCGTCCAGGTCGATCCACAGCTGGCACATGCCCGGGCCGAACGGGCCGTCGCGCATCACCGTCGGCGGGACGAAGTTCCAGCCCGCCGCCCGGGAGACCACGTAGGCGGCGACCTCACGGCCGGCCAGCGTGCCGCGCGGGAAGTCCCACAGCGGGCGCTCCCCCGCGATCGGCTTGTAGACGCAGTTCGCCTGCGGTCGCCGTGCGACTTGACCGTGCAGAACAGCGTCGCGTTGGACGCGTCGACCAGGCGGCCCTCCACGGTGAGCGACGCCGCGCGTCGAGCAGCTCGAGCGCCTCCCGCTCCCCCTCCGGCAGGTCGTCGTCACGCCCTGTTCCTCGGCATTGCGTTGTCAGACGGCGTTGTCAGGCACGGGCGGCCCGGTGACCGTTCTGCCGCGGGCAGACGTGCCCGCTCGCGTCCAGCGGCAGCCCGCACAGCGGGCACGGCGGGCGGCCCGCCGCGACCAGGTTGAGCGCGCGCTGCGCGAACGCCCGGGCCGCGCTCGGGGTGATCCTGACCCGCAGCACGCCCGGGCCGTCGACCGGGATGTCGTCCGACAGCGGCTCGACCGGGGCCTCGCTCTCCTCCTGCGCCTCGATGACCACCCGGTCGCCGTCGCTGTCCCAGGCGAGCGCGATCGCGCCGACCCGGAAGTCCTCGGTCAGCGGCAGGTCGAGCGGGCCGTCGTCGCGCAGCGCGGGCGGGGCGCGTCTGCGGGATCTCGGCCTCGTCCCCGGTCCGCCGCAGCACCTCGTCGAGCAGCTCGTCGATGCGCTCGGCGAGCAGGCTCACCTGGAACTTCTCCAGGACGACGCTGGTCACCCGGCCGGCCGAGGTCGCCTGCAGGTAGAACGTCCGGTCCCCCGGCTGGCCGACGGAGCCGGCCACGAACCGGTCCGGCGGGTCATAGTAAAAGACCGGCATAGTCCTATCCTTCCGCGCCGTGGGCGTTGCCCGCGACCTGGGCCGGGTCCGCGGGGTCAGCTCTGCGGTGCCGGCCCGCCGGGACCGCTCGCGCCCGGCCGCCGATCACGGCATCGCTCTCGCCGCTGACGGCGTCGCCGCCAGCCGGCTGCGCGGCGCGGCCGGTCCCTGCTCCGGCTGAGCCCGGCGGCTTCCCGGCGGGCCGGGCGGGGCGGCAGCAGGTCCTCGACGCCGCCGCCCGTGTCGTTCAGCCGCAGCAGGAAGGGCCGCAGCGGCGTGTAGCGGATCACGGTCAGCGAGCACGGGTCGGCGACGATGCGCTGGCACTGGTCCAGGTGCAGCCCGAGGCTGTCGGCCACGATCGCCTTGATGACGTCGCCGTGCGAGCAGATCAGGTACGTCGCGGCCTTGCCGAGCCGGCGTTCCACTCCCGGACCGCGGCGACGGCCCGGTGCTGCATGTCGAGCATGGACTCGCCCGCGGCGCCGGGGAAGCGGACGGCGCTCGGGTGCGCCTGGACCACCGGCCACAGCGGTTCCTTCTCGAGCTCCTTCAGCGGCCGGCCGGTCCAGTCGCCGTACTTGCACTCGCCCACCTGGTCATCGACGGCCGGGCGCGGGCGGCCTGGCCCGGGCCGGTCAGCCCGCGGGCGGCGACGATCTCGTCCGACCGTCTGCCGGCAGCGGTCGAGCGGGCTGGTGACCACCGCGTCGAGCGGCACCGGCGGCGATCCGCTCCCCCAGCGCCTTCGCCTGGGCCCGGCCGCGCTCATCAAGTCCCACGCCCGGCGTCCAGCCCGTCAGCAGCTGCCCGGTCGACGCGGTCAGGCCGTGGCGCACCAGCAGAACCGTTGTCACGCTTAGACTCTAGCGAATGCCGGGCGGCGTCCGGTCGGCTGAGGCCTTTGACTACGGCAGCCGGGGTGAGCGGGTCGCCTCGGAGCGGCCGGGTCGTCCCCGCAGAACACCACCTCCAGGTCGCCGAAGCTCACCAGGTCGCCCGGGCGGACCGGGACCTTGCCGCGCACCCGCCAGCCGTTCACCCGGGTTCCGTTGGTCGACGCCAGGTCGCTGAGCAGCCAGCCGTCGCCGGTCCGCTCAAGCTGGGCATGCCGCCGGGAGACGGTCATGTCAGCCATCGCCAGGTCGCAGCTGCCGTCCCGGCCGATGCTGAAGGTCGGCCGCCGCCGCGCGGGAACGGCAGCGCGTGCGGCCGCTGCCGCTCGCGCGGGCCGCGCTGATGCTGGTGGTCAGGGCCCGGCGGCGGGCGGCGCCCGGCGCCGGCCCGGGTCCGGCCCGGGCCGGGCCGGCCGCCGCGGCAGCTGGCCGGGCCGAGCCCGCCACCCGGGCCCAGGTCCCGCGCAGCCAGCCGCCGACGAGCGGGCGGCGGCCGGAGCCGGGAGGTCGGCCACCACCGGCGGCAGGTCCGCCTGCCGCCGGGACTCGAGCACGACGTTGCACCCGGTGCAGGAAGGTGTCGTGCGACAGGCGGCCGGCGACGAACTCGTCCCGCAGCCGGGCGACCACCTGGTCCCGCTCGGCGTCAGAGGCCCGCAGCCCCAGGGCCTGCGAGGACCGGGCTCCGGCGCGCTCGAGGCAGGCGTCTCGGCCGCGGAACCTCCCATGACATGCAGTATCGGGACCATCGGGCCCGGAAGCAAGGAAATCGCATACGAAAACCAGTGCTGCGCGGGCTGACGCCGGCCCGGGCGGCGGCGTCACACGCCGACCGCGTGCACGCCCGCCGTCCACGTGCACGATCTCCCCGGTGGTGGCGGGGAACCAGTCCGACAGCAGCGCCACGCAGGCGCGCGCGGCGGCCTCCGGGTCGGCGATGTCCCAGCCGAGCGGCGCCCGCTCGCGCCCAGACGTCCTCGAACTTCTCGAACCCGGGGATGGACTTGGCCGCCATCGTCTTGAGCGGGCCCGCCGCCACCAGGTTGACCCTGACCCGCTCCGGGCCGAGGTCGCGGGCCAGGTAGCGGGCGCAGGACTCGAGCCCGGCCTTGGCCACGCCCATCCAGTCGTAGCCGGGCCAGGCGACGGATGGCGTCGAAGTCGAGCCCGACCACGCTGCCGCCGTCCGGCATCAGCGGCAGCGCCGCCATGGCGAGGGACTTGAGGCGAGTAGGTGGAGACGTGCACGGCCTTGGCGACGTCCTCCCACGGGGTGGCGAGGAAGTTGCCGCCGAGCGCGCTCTGCGGCGCGTTCCCGATCGAGTGGACCACCCCGTCGAGGCCGTCGACGTGCTCGCGGACGCGGTCCTGCGAGCGAGTCGAGCTGCTCGGTGCTCGTGACGTCGAGCTCGATCACCGGGGCCGGCTGCGGCAGCCGCTTGGCGATCCGCTCCACCAGCGTCGGCCGGGGGAACGCGGTGAGCACCACGGTCGCGCCCTGCTCCTGCGCCACCCGCGCCACGTGGAAGGCGATCGAGGCGTCGGTGAGCACGCCGGTCACCAGGATCCGCTTGCCGTCGAGAATGCCCATCGGATATCTCCTCTAATGACCCATGCCCAGGCCGCCGTCGACCGGGATGACCGCGCCGGTGACGTAGCCCGCGTCCGGGCCCGCGAGGAAGGCGACCGCGCCGGCCACCTCGTCGGCCGACGCGTACCGGCCGAGCGGCACCGCGCCGATGATCTGCGCCTTGCGTTCCTCGCCCAGCACCGCGGTCATGTCGCTGTCGACGAACCCGGGCGCCACCACGTTGGCGGTGATGCCGCGCGAGCCGAGCTCGCGGGCCAGCGAGCGGGCGAGCCCGACCAGGCCGGACTTGGACGCGGCGTAGTTGGCCTGGCCACCCGAGCCGTACAGCCCGACCACCGAGGAGATGAAGATCATCCGGCCGCGGCGCATCTTCATCATGCCGCGCACGGCCCGCTTGGCGACCCGGTAGGCGCCGGTCAGGTTCGTGTCGAGGACGTCGGTGAAGGCGTCCTCCTTCATCAGCGCGAGCAGCTGGTCCTGCGGTGATGCCGGCGTTGGCGACGAGCACCTCGACCGGCCCCTGCTCCTGCTCGACGGCGGTGAACGCGGCGTCAACCGACGCGGCGTCCCGGACGTCGCACTGGACCACCGACAGCCCCTCGACCGGCTCGCCCGACCGCGAGGTGACGGTGACGCTGTCGCCGTCCGCGGCCAGCCGCCGCGCGATCGCCAGCCCGATCCCCCGGTTCCCCCCGGTCACCAGCACGGAACGCCCCACGCTGCACCCTCCAACCAGTCCGCCAAAGCCGACAGCCGAGCGTACCGCCCCGCCGCCCGGCCTCTCACGGCCAGCATGCTTCACCCTCCCGCAACCCGCCCGCCGCTTCGATGCCGCCCGGCACGAAGATCCCGGCCCCGTTTTGTAGACATCCGCCACAAACGCGGCGCGCATCCAGCCCGTGGAGCGCATGATCGTGAACATGCTTCTTAGTGCTATCACGCCAAAACGGATGCAACCCGCCGGGGGCCGAGCGCCTGCGCGCGGCGTGTGAGGGTTACCTGGGTGACCGCGAACGCGGGTGGGATAGGTTCTGGAAGCGTGGGAGATCATGACGGGCGTATTGACGCCGAGTTCGCGGCGCTGCCGCTGCGGAACCTCGCCGATGCCGCGCTTGACGCCGCGCGGACGCTCGGCGCGGACCATGCCGACTTCCGGCTTGAGCGGGTGCGCGGGCAGCGGATCGCGCTGTCCGACGGGAAGCTCGAGTCGCTGTCCGACGCCGACGACAGCGGGCTCGCGGTCCGGGTCATCGTCGACGGGACGTGGGGGTTCGCCGCCTCGGTCGACCTGACGCCGGAGGCGGCCCGGGACGCGGCGCGGCACGCGGTCGAGGTCGCCAAGGTGGCCGCGGCGATGAACACCGAGCGGATCGACCTCGCGCCCGAGCCCGCCTACGGCGACGTGACCTGGGTGTCCGGCCTACGAGACCGACCCGTTCACCGTCTCGCCGCGGGAGAAGACCGAGCTGCTCGCCGGCTGGTCGGCCGGGCTGCTCGCGCACCCGGCGGTCAGCCACGCCGACGCGTCGGTCTACCAGGTCAAGGAGTGCAAGTTCTACACCGACGGGTCGACCACGACGACGCAGCAGCGGGTGCGGCTGCACCCCGAGCTGACCGCGACCGCGGTGACCGAGACCGGGTTCGACGACATGCGCACCCTCGCGCCGCCGGCCGGCCGGGGCTGGGAGTACCTGACGACCCCGCCAGCGCACGGCGGCTGGGACTTCCCCGGCCGAGCTCGCCGAGCTGCCGGAGCTGCTCGCCGCCAAGCTCAAGGCGCCGTCGGTCGAGGCCGGGCCGCTACGACCTGGTGATCGACCCGTCCAACCTGTGGCTGACGATCCACGAGTCGATCGGCCACGCCACCGAGCTTGACCGGGCGCTCGGCTACGAGGCCGCCTACGCCGGCACCTCGTTCGCCACCTTCGACAAGCTCGGCTCGCTGCAGTACGGGTCGCCGGTGATGAACGTCACCGGCGACCGGACGGCGGTGCACGGGCTCGCCACCGTCGGCTACGACGACGAGGGGGTGGCCGGGCCAGTCCTGGCGGCCTGATCTCCGGCGGCGTCCTCGTCGGCTACCAGCTCGACCGGCGGATGGCGCAGCTCAAGGGCTTCGGCCGGTCCAACGGCTGCGCGTTCGCCGACTCGCCGGGGCACATGCCGCTGCAGCGGATGGCCAACGTGTCGCTTGAGGCGGCGGCGGGCGGGCCGAACACCGCGGAGCTCATCGCCGGCGTCGACAACGGCATCTACATCCTCGGCGACAAGTCCTGGTCGATCGACATGCAGCGGTACAACTTCCAGTTCACCGGCCAGCGGTTCTTCCGGATCAGGAACGGCCGCCTCGACGGCCAGCTCAAGGACGTCGCCTACCAGGCGACGACGACGGACTTCTGGAACTCGATGGAGGCGGTCGGCGGCCCGCAGACCTACGTGCTCGGCGGCGCCTTCAACTGCGGCAAGGGCCAGCCCGGACAGGTCGCCCCGGTGAGCCACGGCGCGCCGGCGGCGCTGTTCCGGCAGGTGCGGATCCTCAACACGGCCGAGGAAGGAAAATAGTGAGCGCGAACCCTTGGCCCGGACCGAGCCGGCCAGCACGACACCGCAGGACACCGTCGAGCGCGCGCTCGCGGCGGCCAGGCCGCGGCGGCGAGACCATCGTGATCGCCGACGAGTCGTCAACCGCCAACCTGCGCTGGGCCGGGAACACCCTCACCACCAACGGGGTCGCCGCCTCGCGCTCCCTCACCGTGATCTCGGTCGACCGGCGGGCCGACGGCACCGCGGGCGTCGGCATGGTCGCCCGCTCCGGCGTCACCCCCGGGCAGGTCGAGGACCTCGTGCGGGAGGCGGAGAAGGCCGCCGCCGAGGCGTCGCCCGCCGAGGACGCGACGGACCTGGTGACCGGGGACAGCCGGCTACCGTTCGGACGACCTGTCCTGGTCGGCGCCCGCCAGCGGCACCGACTTCAGTGTCTTCCGTTCCTTCGCGGCGCAGCTCGGCGAGACGCTGCGCGGCGCGGAGGCGGCCGGGCGCAAGCTCTACGGGTTCGCCGAGCACGGGGTGACCGCCGACCTTCCTCGGCACGTCCGCGGGGGTGCGGGCGCGCTACGACCAGCCGGCCGGGCGGCTCGAGCTGAACGCCAAGTCCGCCGACCTGTCCCGCTCCGCCTGGGACGGCGCGGCGACGCGGGACTTCAGCGACGTGGACGTGGCCGCGCTCGACGCCGGGCTCGCGCGAGCGGCTGCGCTGGCAGTCGCGGCGGCTCGAGCTGCCCGCCGGGCGCTACGAGACGCTGCTGCCGCCGACCGCCGTCTCCGACATGCTGATCTACCTGTACTGGTCGGCGGGGGCGCGGGACGCCGCCGAGGGACGGACGGTGTTCTCCAGGCCGGGCGGCGGCACCCGGGTCGGCGAGCGCCTGTCCGCGATGCCGCTCGACCTGTTCAGCGACCCGGGCTACCCGGGGCTCGAGTGCGCGCCGTTCGTGGTGGCGCACGCCTCCGGCCGTGACTCCTCCGTCTTCGACAACGGCCTGCCCGTCGCCGCGCGCGTCCTGGCTGTCCGCGGGCGAGCTGTCCGCGCTGCACAGCAGCCGCTACTCGGCGCGGCTGGCCGGCCTGCCGGTCACGCCGGCGGTCGACAACCTGATCCTGTCCGCGCCGGGCGCGTCGGCGTCGCTGGAGGACGATGATCGCGTCGACCAAGCGCGGCCTGCTGCTCACCTGCCTGTGGTACATCCGGCTGGTCGACCCGCAGACGCTGCTGCTGACCGGCCTCACCCGGGACGGCGTGTACCTGGTCGAGGACGGCGAGGTGGCCGGCGTGGTGAACAACTTCCGGTTCAACGAGTCGCCCGTCGGCATGCTGTCGCGCGTGCTCGAGGCGGGCGCCACCGAGCGGACCCTGCCGCGGGAGTGGGGCGACTACTTCAACCGCGCCGCCATGCCGCCGCTGCGGGTGGAGGCGTTCAACATGTCGTCGGTCAGCCAGGCGAGCTAATCCCGGGCGACCGCGCCGGGGCTGCCGCCGGGGCTACGTGTAGGAGGGCTTGCGGAACCGAGATAGATGTGGAGGATGAGGACGGGCCACGCACGCGGGCAGCAGGTGCACCTGGTCACCCAGGCGCGCCGGCCGATGTCCGAGGACATCAGGTACCGGCAGCAGCGGTACCTGATCATGATGGCCATCAGGACGCCCTGCTTCGCCGTCGCCGTCATCATGTTCGCCAACCACCTGCAGCTCGCTGGTGCTCATCCCGGCCGTCGGCGCGATCCTCATCCCGTACATCGCTGTCATCTTCGCCAACGGCGGGCGGGAGCCGGACAACATGCGCGGCTTCCTCGAGCACCGGGTGAACCTGCCCGCGCGCCGGAATCCGCCAACGACCACTGACGCCAGGCCAGCATAGGGCCAGCCTGCGGGCGGGCGTTGCCCGGCGCAAGCTCTATTGGCAAAATGCCGTTCTTGCCTGCATTTATGCCGGTTCGCTGCTTTGTCTTCCCGGATCTTCAGCCAACTCGAAGGTTCGATACGCAAAGTTTTCTTACGTTTACATTAAGTAATCGAGCGGCTGAAACCGCCGGTCACCAGGCCCAGCTCTTGGTTGGTTGAAGTGCAGCGAGACGGTAGGCTGTGTGGCAAGAATGGCGTTACGAGATTTGTTGTCATCAGGTCTTGACACATACCGGGGGTCGGCCGTGTACCATTCATATCGGTGCTCTGGTCCCCCGTCGGGGCACCACTGCCGGTCGTTCCGGGCCCCCGTCGGAGCGCCGATGATAGCGACGCCGGGTGGTTTGCCCCCGTAGCCACCCGGCGTCGCCCTTTTCCGGTCACTGTCATTATCGTGATTGACTAATTACTCTGCGTAATCACGGTTCGTGGCCTGGAATCGCGGGCCCGCCAGGGTGCAGCGGGGGCAGTCGTCACCGCCCCGAGCCCGGCCCGCGCGAACAGGCGCGCAACGGCGCGCCGGGCGGCGGTCCCGACCACCTGAGGGCCCGGGAACGCCGCCGCTGGGCCCGGCGGGAAATAACGATTCCCGGGGAACGAGGAAACGGTCGCCGGGCCGGGTTATTGCACGGATAACGATGGCAGTGCGCCTGGCCACCGCGGCCATCTCCCGGCGGAAGCCGAACTCCCGGCCCCGGTAATGGCGGCGGCCAGCGAAATGACGGCGCGCGGGCCTGTCCCCGATAGCGCCGGGATAGATCAGCGCCTTTCGAGCACCCGTTACAATCCGGGCGCCAGGCTCTGCCCGCGAAATCCAGTGAAAACCCGGCCACCCCCGCGGCCCCGAGACGGGGTCCGCGAGGGTGGCAGCGGCGCCGTGAGGGCGGCGTTCACTCCCCGTCGTCCTCGGTGTTCAGCGGCACGGTGTCCTGGGCCGCGCTGTCGCGGGAGTCGTCCGCCTCGTCGGCGTCCGCCCCGCTGCCGGCCTCGTCGTCGGCCAGGATCAGGTAGAGCGACTTGCGCGCCTGCGCCAGCACCGCCCGCGCCTGGGCGACCTGCTCGGCCGAGCCCGCCCGCCGCACCTCCATGACCGCCATCATGACCTGGCGGATCAGGTTCCTGAACTCGATGGCGTCGTCGTCGGTCATCCCGGCGGCGGCGTCCCACGAGGACCGGAGCTCGTCCGCGTGCGCCTCGACGTAAGCCCGGCCCTTGTCGGTCAGCGTGAAGACGCGCCGGCGGCCGGCGCCCTGGGGGGCGATCAGACCCTCGTCCTCGAGCTGCTGCAGCGCCGGGTACACCGACCCCGCGCTCGGCCGCCACGATCCGTCGGTGCGGGCGGGGATCTCCTGGATCAGCTGGTAGCCGTTCCACGTCCGGCCCTCTTCCTCGGCGAACAGGTCGAGGATGGCGCCCCGGACGTCGCCCTTGCGCGCCCGCGTGCCCCGGCCGAAGCCGCGCGGGCCGAACGGGCCGTCATGACCGCCGGGAACCGGGGGCCCCGGGAAACCGGGGCACCGAACGGGGGCGATGCCCTCGCCATCCCGGCCCCAGCCGCGGCCGCCTGGGCCGCCGGGACCGCGCCGTCCCGGGCCGCCCCAGCCGGGCCGCCGCGCTCGTCCCGGAACTCGCCGCCGCCGCGGAACTCGCGCTCGCCGCGACCGCCGCCGCCGTGACCGGCCCGGGCCGCGCCCGCGCCGCGGCCCCCACTCGGGGCCGCCCGGCCGGGGCGACGGGCCCCAGCCTTCATCTCGCATACCGCGTCGGTGCTCGTCACGCATGACGCGTCACCTCTTTCAATGTATCGTTGTATCGTTCTTGACATCTCAACGATATATCGCTATGGATCGTTACGCAAGTCTGGTTCTGGACAGAGCGCCGGCGACGGCAGGCAGGACTGCGCTCGCCAGGCCGCCAGCGGTCGCCTGGCTGGGCCGGCTGCTGGGCGGGGCGCGGGAGCCGGCCACAGGACTGGCTGCGGAGGCGGCTGCCGGAGCGTGGGCTAGCGGACCGGGAGGTCGTAGATGCGGCGGACGCTGGAGCCGACGCGGGTGATATCGGTGCCGTAGACGTGCAGCGAGACGGCGGTGGTGGCGCCGATGTTGCGGACCTGGTGGATGTCGCCCGGCGGGGCGAAGCCGCTGACGGTGCCGGCCGGGTTGGCGTTGCGGGCGACCACCTCGAGGTGGTCGCCGCGCGACGCGTAGACCTCCTCGTACTCGGTGCCGTGCGAGCACCGCGGTGCAGCACCAGGACAGGTGGTCGTGGATCGCCGTCGCCTGGCCGGGCAGCCAGACCATGACCACGATGGAGAACGAACCGTCGGGCTCGGCGTGCACCAGGTGCGTCTGGTAGCCGCCCGGGTCACCCGCCAGCTGCTCCGGGCTCAGCAGGGCCGGGGAGAGCTGGCCGGGGCCGGGCACGCGGCCGCGGAGGGCGTCGGCCACCCGGGCGGCGGTCTCCTGCCACGTGCCCCCGCAGCGGACCGCGCGGCGGACGGCGGCCGTCAGCAGCTCCGGGCAGGTACCGGTGATCCGTCGGCATTTCGACGACTGGGCTGGTCACGGCGAGCACCTCCAGTGCGACTGCCACCACGCTAGTCGCACGGGTAGTCATTAGCACTAATGCCAGTCTTGCCCGGCACCTATAGCCCAGGTCTATGTGAGCCGGATCCGGTGAGCGTCGGTGCGCGGCCACCAGGCGCTCCTGCCCGGGGCTAGTCGGCCAGGGCGGAGTACTCGATGACGCCGCGCCGTAGCGCGTCGATCGCGGCCCGTGCGGTCGAGGCCACGTCCCGGCGCTTCGGCGACCGCTCAACGGGGCCGCGCCCGTCGCCGCGGTCACGGTCCTGGCCGTCCTCGTCGCGCTCGCGCCGCGTCGTCGCGGTCCTGGTTCTCGCCGGTCCGGCACCGGCCGTTCCTCCGGCACCGTCCGTCTCACCGGCGGCCGTCTCACCGGCGGCCGGCGCCGCCAGGCGGGCTGGCGGCTGGGGGCCGCGGGGGCCGGACTGGTCCCGGCTCGCCACCGCGATCTGGTCGAGCAGGTCGATGAGCTGCTTCATGGACCGGACGAAGTCACCCGGGGTGAGGCCGGGGACCGAGTCGAGCACGTCCTCCAGCTTCGCGCCGCGAGCCCAGCGGTAGGCCGCCCAGACGAAGCCGGGGTCGGGCTCGCGCAGGAACGACAGCCCGTTGCGCCGCTCCAGCTGGTCGAGCTCGCCCCAGGTCCGGGTCATGGCGGTGAGCACGTCGCGGACGGGGCCCTTGGGCATCCGGGCGGGGCCGTCGTCGTCGTTCTGCCGCCGCGACTCGTAGGTCAGCAGCGAGACGCACGCCGGCCAGCTCGGCCGGGTTGAGGCCCTCCCACAGGCCACGCCGCAGGCACTCGGCCGCGAGCAGGTCGAGCTCCGAGTAGAGCCGGGTGAGGCGCTGGCCGGCCGGCGTGACCGTGTCGCCGTCGAGGTAGCCGAGCCCGTCGAGCACGGCGCAGACGCGCTCGAAGGTCCGGGCGATGACATGCCGCCGCCCCGCGACCTGGCGTTCCAGGTCGTCGATGTCCTTCTTGGCCCGGAAGTAACGCTCGGCGTAGCGGGCGTGCTGCTCGCGGTCGGGGCAGGCGTGGCACGGGTGGTGCCGCAGGCGGCGGCGCAGCTCGGCGATGTCGCCCTCCGCCCCGGACGCGTCCCGGTCGTCGGCGGCCTGGTCACGGCGGCGGTTACGCCCCCCGCCGGCAGACGGCTCGTCGTCGTCGGTGGCGTAGCGACGCTCCCGTTCGGAGTCGCCGTCCTCGTCCCCGGCCGCCGCAGGCGGCGCCCGGGCGGGTCCAGCGGGCGCCCCTCGACCTTGGAGCGCATGGCCGACACCAGGTCGCGGCGGTGCTTCGGGGAGCGCTCGCTGAACGAGGCGGGGACCCTGATCCGGTCGACCGGGTCGGCCGGGACCGGGAAGTCGGCCGCCGACAGCTGCCTGAGCTGGCCGCTGACGGTGAGTACGAGCGGCCCGTCGGCCCGGCTGGGCGAGAGCTGGCCGCTGGCCGGGGGCGGGTTCAGCACCACCGCGAGCCCGGCCCGGCGGCCGGTCGGCACCCGGATGATGTCACCGCGGCGCAGCGTGGTCAGCGTCCGGCGGGCCTCAGCGCGCTGGGCCGAGGCCCGGCTGCGGGAGGCGCCGCGCTCGACGTCGCTCAGCCGCCGCCGGAGCTGCGCGTACTCCATGAAGTCGCCGCGGTCGCAGGTGACCTCCCGGGCCAGGCCGTCGGCCTGCTCCTGCATGCGGCGCAGCCGGCGGGCCAGCCCGGTGACGCCGCGGTCGGCCTGGAACTGGGCGAAGCTCGACTCAAGGAGGGCGGCCGCCCGGTCGCGGCCCACGCGGCCGGTGAGGTTGACCGCCATGTTGTAGGACGGGCGGAAGGAAGAGTTCAGCGGGTAGGTCCGGGTGCCGGCCAGGCCCGCGACCGCGCCGGGGTCCATGCCCGGCTGCCAGAGCACCACCGCGTGCCCCTCGACGTCGATCCCGCGGCGGCCCGCCCGCCCGGTCAGCTGGGTGTACTCGCCCGGGGTGAGCGCCGCGTGGCCCTCGCCGTTCCACTTGTCGAGCTTTTCCAGCACTACCGTCCGGGCGGGCATGTTGATGCCGAGGGCCAGCGTCTCGGTCGCGAACACCGCCTTGACCAGGCCCGCGGTGAACAGCTCCTCGACCACTTCCTTGAACACCGGCAGCAGGCCGGCGTGGTGGGCGGCGATGCCGCGGCGCAGGGCCAGCACCCAGTCGTGGTAGCCGAGGACGACCAGGTCCTCGTCGGGGATGTCGGCGGTGCGCCGGGCGGCGATGTCCTCGATGGTCCGCGCCTCGTCCGGCGTCGTCAGGCGCAGGCCCGCGGCCAGGCACTGCTGCACGGCGGCGTCGCACCCGGCCCGGCTGAAGATGAACGTGATCGCGGGCAGCAGGCCCGCCCCGTCGAGCCGGTCGATGATCTCTGGCCGGTACGGCGGGGGCGTACGCCGCGGCCGGTGGCCGCCGCGCTGCGGGCGGCGGTTTGGCTGCCGGAGCGACTCACGGTGGGCCAGCCGGACCAGCTCGGGGTTGACCTCGCGGTGCTGGTCGTCGGTGAACAGGTCGTACAGCCGCCGGCCGGCCAGCATGTGCTGCCACAGCGGGACCGGGCGGTGCTCGTCGACGATGACCTCGGTGCCGCCGCGAACCTGGGCGAGCCAGTCGCCGAACTCCTCGGCGTTGCTGACCGTGGCCGACAGCGCGACCACCCGGACCGACTCGGGCAGGTGGATGATCACCTCTTCCCACACGGCGCCGCGGGAGCGGTCGGCCAGGTAATGCACCTCATCCAGCACCACGTAGCCGAGGTCTTTCAGCGCCCGTCGAGCCGGCGTAGAGCATGTTCCGCAGCACCTCGGTGGTCATGACCACCACCGGAGCGTCACCGTTGACCGCGTTGTCCCCGGTCAGCAGGCCGACTGTGGCGCTGTCGTAGCGGCGCACCAGGTCGTTGTACTTCTGGTTCGACAGCGCCTTGATCGGCGTGGTGTAGAAGCACTTGCGCCCGCGCTGCAGGGCCAGGTGGACCGCGTACTCGCCCACCACGGTCTTGCCACTGCCGGTGGGGGCGGCCACCAGCACGCCCTTTCCGTCGGTGAGGGCGCCGCAGGCGGCGACCTGGAACGGGTCGAACTCGAAGTCGTAGAGCTCACGGAAGGACGTGAACTCGGGGGCGGCCTGCCGCTGGCGGAACCTCGCGTACCTGTCGGCTGGGCTCACCGCCGGTGTGCTCATGGCTCCAGAGTAGGGGACGCCGCTGTCACCTGGTACGGCTGAGCCTCCCGGGGCAGCGCGGTCAGGGTTAGACCGACTCCCGGTGGTCGACCTGCTCCTCGTCATCGAGCGGGGCGACCTCGTCGTCGGCCAGGCCCGCGTACGGGTCCGGGTGCAGCCGGGCCCGCCGCCTGTCGTTGAAGTAGACGAAGACCTCGGCCAGCTCGGTCAGCAGCACGGCCAGGCCACCGAGGATCAGCATCGTCCACGGGTCCGGGCTCGGGTTGACGATGCCGCAGACCAGGAAGATGAGGAAGATCATCAGCCGGCGCCACTTGCGGAAGCGCTCGTGGGTGAGGATTCCGACCACGTTGAGCATGACCAGCACCAGGGGCAGCTCGAAGGCGATGCCGAAGCCGACGATCATGCCGGTGAAGTAGCTCAGGTAGGTGTCCACGCTCGGCAGCACGAGCACGTTGTGCGGCACGATCCCGAGCAGGTAGTGCAGGCCCCGGTCCATCACCAGGTAGGCGAGGACCGCGCCCCCGACGAACAGCGGGACGGCGGTCGCGGTGAAGATGTAGGCCCACTTCTTCTCGCGCATGTACAGGCCCGGGGCGATGAAGGCCCACAGCTGGTAGAGCCAGACCGGGCAGGTGCCGATCAGCGCGAGGAAGAAAGCGATCTTGATCTGCAGGAAGAACCCGTCAAAGATGCCGGGCACGGTCAGCTGGTCGCCGACGACCTTGCACCCGGTGTGCCCGTTGATAGACGCCGAGCAGAACGGGTGGACCACGAAGTTCCAGGTCTGCGTGTGGTAGAACCCGGCGACGATGGCCCCCGCGATGATCACCAGCACCGCCTTCACCAGGCGGTTGCGCAGTTCGCGGAGGTGATCCAGCAGGGGCATCCGCCCGTCCGGGTTGGCCCGCCGCTTGGCGCGCATGTAGCGCTGACCCACGATGCGGGCACCCCGGACGGCAGAAGGCTTCGAATCCATGACCGAGACTTCCCGGGGGTTCGGTGAGGACGGGCGGCGGGCGCCGGCGTCAGGCCTGGGCGCTGCCGGAGGTCTTGACCGACTGCTGCAGGTCAGAGAGCTGCCTGCTGAGCGCGTCGATCTGCGCCTGGGCGTCCGGGGTGGTGGTGGCGGCGGCCGGGGTCGCGGCCACCGGAGCCGGGGCGGGAGCGGAGGCGACGGCCGGGGCGGGAGCCGTCTGGGGCTCGTCCTCGTGCATGCTCGAGACTTCGCTCTTCAGGATGCGCATCGACTTGCCGAGGGACCGGGCGGCGTCGGGCAGCTTGCGCGAGCCGAACAGCACGATGATCACGATCGCGACGATCAGGATCTTCCACGGGCTGTCGAACAGGTCACCGATCATTTGCGTCCTTAAGTAACAGGGATTGAGCCCGGCATCGCCCGGACTCGCCTCGCGGTTGAGTTTACACTCCCCTATGGAAACCACTAGTGGTCGGCGGTCACCTGGAACGTGAACAGACCGGATGGACCCAGGCTGGGTGCTGGGCCGCCCGTTACCGGGTGTTTCCGCCTCTACTTCGACGCCGCCGCGTCACCGGACTGGCCTGCTCGCAGATTAGCCATCAGATTGCGGTGACGGGGCCAGACCAGCACCTGGTACCCCTCGAACTGATAGCGCGCGGCGGGCCGCCCGAAGGTCGCGACGGCCCGGGCGGCGGTCACGCCGGACGACCCGGACAGGCCCGGGCGGGCCAGCACGACGAAGGTCGCCGGACGGGCGGCCGGGCCGAACCAGCTGGCGCTGGCGTTCCAGTCGTAGCCCGCCAGCCGTCCGCCCGGGACCGGGGTCACCGCCCGCAGGATCACCGCCCCGCCGCTGGCCAGCGTCACGATGTTGGCCTGCTGGTAGCCACTGAGACCAGACGTCAGCTGGTGCCCGCGGAGCCAGCGGGCCAGGGCCGCGTCCTGGGCGGCGGCGGGCGGTGCGGCGGCGGCGTAGCCGAGACCGGCCGTCCCCAGCGCCAGCAGGGCGCAGGCGGCCCCGCGCCAGGCTGGCCGGGCGACCGCGAGAGGACCGCCCAGCGAGCGGCCCGCGAGGACCGCCGCAAACGGCAGGACCGGGACGATTTCCCGGGTGGAGAGGATGTTCACTGCCTGCACGCCGGCCCCGTAGGCGGCGACGTCGATGACGATCCCGGCCAGCAGGACCTGCTCGACCAGCCGGCCGGGCACCTGCCAGCCGTCAGACGCCAGGCAGGTCCAGGCGGCCAGGCCGGTGCCCGCGACGGCGACGGCGGCCCCGGCCAGGTGGACGGCCGCGAGCACGGTGGCGGTCCCCGGCGGCGCGCTGAAGATGTCCGCGCCGAACAGCTCGAGCAGCCCCTCGCCTGCCAGCCGGGCGTTCGCGGCTAGCTGGCCGGCCCCGCCAGCGCGGTCTGCAACCCGTTGACCTGGTAGCCGCCGTGCGCCCGGATCAGCCCGGTCACCGCCAGCGCGGCCGGAACCGCCAGCAGGGCCGCCAGGACGAGGGAGGCCTCCGGCCAGCGGGCCACGGGCCGCCCGGGCACCCCGTCCGGGCGCCGTGCGGCCAGCCCCGCTGCCGTCAGGCGGACGACGCAGACCAGGGCGAGCGGGATGACGGCGATGAAGACGGTCAGCGTGTCGGCCACGGCCGCGCCGGTCAGCCCCGCCCAGACCAGGAGCGGCCGGACCAGCAGCGGCGCCCGCCGCCGGGCGCGTGGCACGAGGGCGGACGACGCGAGGGCGTGCGGCGCGAGGGGGGGCGACGCGCCGGACGACACTGGGGCAACCCGGGCGTCCCCGGCGGTGAGCCAGCGGTCGATGAGCAGGAAGACCAGCAGCACCGGGAGGCCGGTGCCGGTGTGATCGGGCGCCAGCAACAGCGTCTGGGTGCCCGGGCCGAGCTGCGGCGCCAGCATAATCCCGGCCGCCAGCGCCACCCGGGCCAGAGCGGCCCGCCCGGCCGCCCGGCCCCGCGCGAGCAGCGCCGCCGCCAGTACCAGCAGCGTGTAGGTCATCGCGCCGGCCACGTGGATGACGTCGGCGTTCAGTCCGTGGACGAGCTCGATCAGCGCGTACTGGGGGATCTCGGTCGGGTAGAACGAGACGTCGGTCAACCACCAGCCGTGCAGCAGCAGGTTGCCGTGCAGCAGGTCCCACGCCTGCAGGGCCTGCGCGGCGCCGTCCGAGCCGGCCGCCACCGTACGTGACTGGCGCAGGTAGCAGGCGAACAGGGCCACCGCGGCCAGGCCGCCAGCGGCCGCCCGGCCGAGCGCGGCCCGTCGCCGCGGCCGCGGCGACGCAGGCCGGGGCGGCGCAGCCGACGACGGATCCAGGATCACGTCGTCAGGCGGGAACGCCCGGCCCCGTTCGGCATGAGCGGGATCATAGCGTGGCTAAGCGATCACATTCCGCAGTTAGCGCGCAGTCACTCGTACAGTGCCAGCGCCGCCGCCGCGCCCGCCTGGACCTCGTCCGCCAGCTCGGCCGGGGCGACCACGCGGGCGTCCTCGCCCAGACGCAACGCCAGGCGGCGAACCCAGGTGGTGTCCGGGGTGCGCAGCCCGACCCGCAGCTGGCCCTCGGGCAGCTCGGTGACCGACTCGCACGGGTAGGACTCGGCGATCCAGCGCCCCCCCGGGGCGAGATCGAGCACGGCCAGCACGTCGGTCGGCGACGCCCGGAACAGCCCTTCGCCCACGTCCCCCGGCTCCGCGTCCTCCGGCACCTCGGCCGGCACGTCGAGCACGTCGACCGCCAGCACCCGGTCGAGCCGGAAGCGCCGGACCCCCTCGGCCCGGCGGCACCAGCCCTCGAGGTAGGTCCGTCCCTCCAAGACCAGCATCCCCATCGGGTCGACGTCCCGCTCGGTCTCCTCGTCCCTGCCGGGCACGTAGTAGCGCAGGTGGACCCGCTTGCCCGCGGACAGCGCGGCGTTGAGCACGGCGGCCGTCTCCCGGCCGCCCGCGTTCTCGAGCTGGACCGACACCTGGGCGCTGGCCGCGCCGGCCGCGCCCGCCGCGTCCTCGATCTTGGTGATCAGCCGGGCCACGGCGTCGCCGCCGCCCGCGTCGGCCAGTATCCGCAGCGCCACCAGCAGCGCGCTGGCTTCGTCGGCGGCCAGCCGCAGCGGCCGGGCGATCGACTCGGCCTGGCTGATCGAGATCTCGCCGTCCTCGTAGGACAGGTCGATCGGGCAGTACGGCTCGGGCGCGCGCAGCTCCACGCACCAGGCGAGGTTCAGGTCGTCGATCAGCTCCCGCTCGGTCATCCCGAACGTCGCGGCGGTCTCCGCCAGCCCCACCACCCGCCGGGCGGACACGTAGGGGACGAGCGCGAGCAGCCGCCGCAGCCGCTCGGCCGAGGTCACCATGCGCGGCTGGGGGCTCACGCCTGCCCCTCGCTGGCGCTCGGACCCAGCGTTCGCCCAGGCACTGTGGTTGCCAGTTCGCTCGCACGCTCGCTCACGTGAGCACCCCCTTCAGCTGCCGGATGACCGCCTCGCGCAGCTCCGGCGGTTCGAGGACGACGACATCGGGGCCGAACGAGGCGAGGTAACCCGCGTACCAGTCCGGGTCGGAGTAGGCGATCGAGACGCGGTCCCAGCCTGGGTGCTCCCCGTCGGGCGCGGCCCCGCCCCAGCGGTGCAGAGCCGAGCCGCCGTCCGCCCGGACCCGCAGCGTCGCCGTGTGCTCCCGGGTCTGCGGCTTGTCCCAGTCCTTGACGAGCTCGCGGACGTCGGTCCCGGGCGGGACCTTGACGCTGCCCGCCGGGCCCGCCAGCTTCACCGGCCCGGTGATGCGGCTGAGCCGGAACACCCGGGGCGCGTCGCGGTCCCGGTCGTAGCCGGCCACGTACCAGCGGCCGCGCCGGTTGACGACGCCCCACGGCTCGAGGGTCCGCTTGATCACCTCGGAGCGGCCGCTGGCCTGGTGGTCGAAGGTGACCGGGCGGCGGTCGCGGACCGCCTCCCACAGCGGCCCGAAGGCGGGCTCCTGGGTGGTCAGCCGCGGCTGGATGCCCGGCAGCGGGCTGGCGGGGGCGTCGCCGTCTGGCTCCCGGCTCGCCGCCCGCAGCTTCAGCGCGGCCCCGGCGGCGGCGCCGGCCAGCTCGGCCGACTGCCAGACGCGGGTGGCGATGCCGAGAATGGCCGCCTCGTCCGGCTCCAGGTGGATCTCGGGCAGCTCGTAGTCCTGCT
Source organism: uncultured Actinomycetota bacterium (assembly GCA_963795335.1). GTDB lineage: Bacteria > Actinomycetota > Actinomycetes > Streptosporangiales > Streptosporangiaceae > Trebonia. The sequence goes on along the minus strand of CAWCHI010000010.1, from coordinate 508,100 downwards.
GGCTGATCCGGTAGCCGACCTCGTCGTCGAGCGAGGCCGACCGGCCGGTCTCCAGGGGGATGCCCAGGTCCCTGAGCTCCTCCTTGTCCCGCTCGAACATGCGCTTGAACGCTTCCTGCTCGTCCGGGTAGCCACTGACCGCCGCGCGAATCTGCTCGGCGGTCAGGTACCGGCGCGAGGACAGCAGCAGGACGACGATGGACAGGAGGCGTTCGGTCCTGCGCTTCGACAACGCGACCTCCTTGAGGCTTCAGCCGCCAGACCCGCCCCTGGCACCACCAGCGACGCTAGTCTGCCGTGGTGATCCGATGGCGGAGCGGAACTGTCACGGCGTTGCGTCGAGAATGGCGCGGAGCAGCCGAACTCATGGTAACCGTGGACGGGACGTCGATTCGCGCACTCGCCTACCCGGAACTGGTCGGGTCGCCTCACGTCGGCGACCGGGTGCTGCTGAACACCGCCGCGCTCGCGGCCGGCCTCGGCACCGGCGGCTACGCGCTGGTGGTGGCGCTCCCTGACCGGCTCCCGCCCGACCGCGAGCCAGCCGGTCACATCGTCAAGGCCCGTTACACGCCGCTGCAGGTCATGACGGCCAGCGCCGACGAGCAGGGCTCGGCCTACCACGACGTGCTGGCCACGGCCGGCTCGCTCGACGGCATGCCGGTGGTGACGGCCGACCTGCACTCGGCCCTGCCCGCGATCCTGGCCGGGATTTACGGCGCTGCCGGAACGGGGGCGGTGGACTCCCCCGCCGTCGCCTACGTGATGACCGACGGCGGCGCGCTCCCGGCCTGGTTCTCCCGCACCGCCGCGGGCCTGCGCGAGGCCGGCTGGCTGGCGACGGTGATCACCGCGGGCCAGGCCTTCGGCGGCGACCTTGAGGCGGTCACCGTGCACAGCGCCCTGCTCGCCGCCCGGCACGCGGCCGGCGCCGCCATCGCCGTCGTCGCCCAGGGCCCGGGCAACCTCGGCACCGGCACCACCTGGGGCTACTCCGGGGTAGCGGCAGGCGAGGCGGTCAACGCGGCCGCCATCCTGCACGGCCGCCCGGTCGCCTCGCTGCGCATCTCCTTCGCCGACCCGCGCCCCCGCCACCAGGGCATCTCCCACCACAGCGAGACCGCCTACGGGCAGGTGGCCCTGGCCCGGGCCGACGTGGTGCTGCCGCAACTCCCGTCCCCGCACGCTGAGCGGCTCGCCGAACAGGCAGCCCCCCTGGCCCAGCGCCACAACCTGGTCACGGTCCCGGCCGACGGCCTGGAAGAGGCGCTTCGCGCCACACCAGTCCCGCTGTCCACGATGGGCCGTTCGCTCTATGAAGACCCGGCCTACTTCCTGGCCGCCGCCGCCGCCGGCCGCCATGCCCGCTCGCTGCTGTGACAGGAGCGCAAGGAGAAGCGGAAACTTTCGGCAGGCCGGAAACTATTCGGTGTCCCAGCAACAATTGTTTCCCGCGTCCGCGGGCCGACGAGCCAGGGCCGTAACGGGCGGGGTCCGTGCGCGCGGTGGTGCGGGTGAGGCGCTGGCGCGGCGGCCCGCCCCCGCTACAGCCAAGCCTTAGACAGCGGCCAGGATGTCGACCACGAACACCAGGGTGTCGGTTCCCTTGATGCCAGCCGACGAGGAGCCGGAGGAGCCGTAACCCTCCTTGGGCGGGATGACGAGCAAGACCCGGCTGCCGACGGTCTGGCCGACCAGCCCGGTGTCCCAGCCCGGGATGACCTGCCCCTCGCCGATCGGCGTGGTGAACGGCGTCTGCTGCGTCCAGGAGGACTGGAAGACCTTCCCGGTCCGCCAGATCAGCCCGGTGTACTGCACCGCGATGTCATCGCCCTTGACGACCTTGGCCCCGGTCCCCTTGACCAGGGTGCTGACCTCGAGCTTGGTCGGCGGGGTGGCCTTGGTGTTGATGGTCACGGTCGGGCCGGCGGTGCTGTTCGCGGCGGGCGCGGCGACGGTCGGCAGGGCCCCGCCCCCGTTGCTGGTCTGCGTGCCGGTCACCGCGGTCGGGAAGGTGGACTTCATGTCGACCACGAAGACCAGGGTGTCGGTGGCGCCGATGCCCTCGGTCGAGTTACCGGAGGTGCCGAAGCCGTCTTTGGGCGGGATGACCGCGAGCACGCGGCTGCCCATCTTCTGCCCCCGCAGCGCGGTCTCCAGGCCGGGCAGGAGCGAGCCGACGAACAGCGACTGCTTGCCCGTGGTGTAGGAGGAGCCGAGCACCTTGCTCGTCTTGCCCGACCAGTCGTAGGCGACGTAGTTGCCGATCATCCCGTCGGAGGTGGTGAACGTGGCCCCGCTGCCCTGGATGAGGGTCTTCGTGTACAGGGCACCGCTGCCGGTGACCTTGGGGATCGTTACCGTCGGGGCCTTGCCGAAGGCACCGCTCACGCTCACGGATTTGTAGCTGTCGGACGCGGACGCGGCCGCGCTGGCCGACGACGAGGAGCTGCCGCTGCTGCTGCAGCCGGCCAGGGCCAGGGCGGCGATCAGGGGGGTGAGGACAAGCGCGGCTGCGCGTCGCATGGAAAACCTCTCGGGTCAGGCGGGATGACGCTGGCGCGGCGGCGGAGGAAGGCCCCACGTCCGGCACCGCTTTCCACGGGATGGGTAAAGCGTACCTAGGCTACCCGCCGTCACCGGGGGCTCCGTGCGCTTGGCCTGATCGACAGCAAACGTTCAGCTTCGCTGCGCCCGCGGGGCCTCGGGCGGGCTCAGCAGTGCGCCAGCCGGGGCAGCGCCGCCAGCACGTTGCCCCGGTAGAGACTGACCTGGTAGCCCTCACCGGGATTCGCCACGGCCGGGTGACCGGGCGGCAGCAGCCGCGCCAGGCCAGCGCTGGCGGCGGGCGACGCCAGCCACCGCCCGAAGTAACCGGGCTGGTCCGAGGCCAGCAGGAAACTGGCGTGGCCGGCGGCCGGGTCGTACCACGCGCGCTTGGATTCCCAGGCGTACGGCTGGGCGCAGCCCGCGGTGACCGCGCGAATGGTGACGGCACCCCCGGTGCCGACGGTCATGACGCTCGCGTCCCAGTAGCCGCCGATGCCGGAGCGCAGGTGATGCGCTTCGAGGAACACCTCCAGGCGGGCGAACGGGTCGGGCGCGGCCGGCAACCGTGCCTGGACCAGCAGGCCCAGGCCGTACCAGGCGAACAACGCGGCCAGGCCGCCCGCCAGGATCCGGTCGCGGCGAAGGCTGGGCGGGGCACCGTAGGGCCAGGCGAGCCGGCCGCCCAGCGTGCGGGCGGCGAGGACCGCGGCGAACGGCAGGACCGGGGCGATTTCCCGCACGTTGAGGGCGGTGGCGGCAGCCAGCGAGCTGGGGACGTAGGCGACCAGGTTCGCCACCAGGCCGGCCAGCAGGAGCTGGCCGACCAGGTCGGCGTCGCGGCGGAAGAAGCGCCGGGCGGCGACCACGGCGCCCGCCACGGCCAGGGCGACGCAGGCGAGCCGGGTGACCGCGAGCGCCTCGGTGAAGCCGGTCAGCGGGGGCCCGGCGGCGAAGCTCCCGGGTCCGAGCCGGTTGACCGCGTCGCCGGGCAGGAAGAAGGCGCCGAACAGGGTGAGCAGGCCGTGGGCCACCGTCTGCGTGTGCGGGTACCAGGTGCTGACCGGGTCGAGCCGGTACGGGACGGCCGGCTGGGTGTACCCGCCGGTCGCGCGCAGCAGCCGCTGGCCGCACCAGGCGGCCAGGCAGGCGGCGGCAGCCGCGCCCGCCAGCGCCAGCTCCAGCCAGCGGCGGGCGAGGACGGGTGCGGCGAGGCGGAGCCCGCCCCCGTTCCTCATCCGGGGCAGCAGTTCCCCTGCGACCCGCGCGGCCGCGGTCACCAGCACCGGGAGCACCGCGATGACCAGCACCAGCGGGTCGGCCAGGAGGGCCCAGGTCAGCATCGCGCCGGCCGTCAGCGGCATCCACCAGGCGGTGCGGGGCGCGGGGGCGCCACTCCCCGGCGACGGAGCGCCCGCGGGCCACCAGCGGTCGAGGAACAGCCAGGTGAGCATGACGGGGGCGGCGGTCCCGATGTGGCCGACCGACAACAGCAGCACGAAGACGCCGACGCCGGGCTGCGGGCATCCCATGATCGCGAGCACCACCGCCATCCGCACCAGCGGGTGCCCCGTCCCGCGCCGACGACTGGCGGACGACGCCGCCAGCAGCATCGCGGTGCCGGCGACGACCGTGTAGGTCAGGGCCGCGGCGACGTGCGCAGTCTCCAGGTGCAGGCCGAACAGCCGGACCAGGACCGCGAGCTCCGGCAGCTCGGTGGTGATGAAGGGGACGTCGGAGATGGTCCAGCCAGCCAGGTTCCAGTTCCCGTGGGCCAGGTCGCTCGCCATCAGCAGGAGGTTGGCCTCGTCGGAGTTCTCCGGGCAGGTCCGCGACAGCCGCAGCCAGGCGGTGAACAGCAGCGCCAGCAGGACGAGGAAGACGGCCGCGCCAGCCCACCGGGTACGCGGGTTCCGCGGCGGGCGCGTCGAAACGGCGGCCACAGTACGCAGCGCAGTCATAATGTGTCACACAGTAATCGTCAGCGGCGCCAGCGGCAGGCGAAGGCGCGATCTCCCGAGGACGGACTCCCGCGGTGCAGCTCACTCCCATCTCCGATGCGGCCCCGCCGTCCCGGGCCATCGCCCGCCGCCTGGACTGGCGCGGCCGGCTGAACCGGCCGGCCACGGCCGGGCTGATCGCGCTGGCCGGCTGGGCCGTCTTCGTCGTGGCCCGGCTCACGGTGTGGGCGCACGGGCAGCTCAGCCTGTTCATCGCATCGGGCACGACCTACAGCCACCCGGCGCTGATGTCCCCGACGATCGCCCACGTGCCGGGCAAGGGGTACGACGGCCAGTTCTACTACCGCTTCGCCTTCGACCCGTTCAACTGGCACCTGACCGCCTACGGCATCACCGTCGACCACCCCTACCGCTACACCCGGATCGGGTACTCGGTCGCCGCCTGGCTGCTGTCCGGCGGCGGCCACGGCCGGCTGCTGCCGCTCGCGCTGGTGACGGTCAACCTGCTCAGCGTGGCCGCGATGGCGTGGGTGGGGGCGGTCTTCGCCCGCGAAGGCGGGCGGCACGCGCTGTGGGGGCTGCTCTTCGCCGCCTACTTCGGCCTGGTGGTGAGCGTCGGGCGGGACACCTCGGAGCCGCTGGCCGACGCGTGCCTGCTGGGCGGGCTGCTGGCCTACCGGCGGGCCCGCTACGTGCTGGCCGCCGGGCTGATCGGCTACGCCGTCTTCACCAACGAGCCGGTGCTGGTGCTGCCGGCCGCGCTGGCGCTGACCCGGCTGGGGCAGTTCGCCCGCCACCGCGCCCGGCCGGGCCTGCCCGACCTCGCCTGGACCGTCCCCGGCGCCCTGTACCTGCTGCTGCAGGTGATCCAGCGGCTGACCGTGCCCGGCCAGGCGGGCGGCCTGGCCGACGCCTCGGCCAACCTGACCTGGCCGCTGAAGGCGCTGGTGCCCGGGGTCTACCGGGACATCGCCCGGACCAGCTGGACCACGCTCGGCCGCTACGACTACAACCTGCTCGAGTTCGCCGCGCTGGCCACCGCCGTGGTGGCCGGCTGCCTGGTCCTGCGGACCACCACCGCGCCGCCGTACGAGCGGCTCGCCTTCCTCGGCTTCGTGACGCTGGAGATGGTGATCGCGTCCGGGCAGTTCTGGGACAGCGTCTTCGGCGAGGGCCGCACGTTCATCGAGGTGTACCTGATGGCGGTGGTGCTGCTGCTGGGAACGCCCGACCGGGGCGTTACCCGCCGGCGGCTCGGCGCGCTGGCGGCGATGGCGCTGGCCGTGCTGGTCGTGGCCGCCCGCCGCCGGGTGCTCTTCGAGTAGCCGGGGTGACCCGGCCGGCGGCGGGCGACGTGTCGCCGGCTGCGGCTACATGCCGGCGATGAGCTTCTCGACCCGCTCGTCGACCGAGCGGAACGGGTCCTTGCACAGCACCGTGCGCTGGGCCTGGTCGTTCAGCTTCAGGTGGACCCAGTCGACGGTGAAGTCACGGCGCTTGTCCTGGGCCCGCCGGATGAACTCGCCCCGCAGCTTGGCCCGGGTGGTCTGCGGCGGGATCGACTTGGCCTCGAAGATCTTCAGGTCGGTGGTCACCCGGTCAACCGCGCCGTTGCGCTGCAGCAGGTAGTAAAGGCCCCGGCCGCGGTGCACGTCGTGGTAGGCCAGGTCGAGCTGGGCGATCCGGGGAGCCGACAGCGGCAGGTCGTGCTTGGCCCGGTACCGCTCGATCAGCTGGTACTTGGTCACCCAGTCGATCTCACGCGCGATCCGGTCCAGGTCGCCGTCCTCGATCGCGGTCAGCGCCCGCTCCCACATCTCCAGGACGCGCTTGCTGATCGGGTCGAGGCCGTTCTTGTCGGTGAAGTCCTTGGCCCGGTTCAGGTACTCCCACTGGATCTCCAGGGCCGACATCTCGCGGCCGTTGGCCAGCCGGACCCGGGAGCGCCCGGTCATGTCGTGGCTGACCTCGCGGATGGCCCGGATCGGGTTGTCCAGGGTCATGTCCCGCAGCACCACGCCCGCCTCGACCATGCGCAGCACCAGGTCGGTCGAGCCGACCTTGAGCAGCATCGTGGTCTCGGACATGTTGGAGTCGCCCACGATGACGTGCAGCCGCCGGAACCGCTCGGCGTCCGCGTGCGGCTCGTCGCGGGTGTTGATGATCGGCCGGGACCGGGTGGTGGCGCTGGAGACGCCTTCCCAGATGTGCTCGGCCCGCTGGCTGACGCAGTAGACGGCGCCGCGCGGGGTCTGCAGGACCTTGCCCGCCCCGCAGATGATCTGCCGGGTGACCAGGAACGGGATGAGGATGTCGGCCAGCCCGCCGAACTCGCCGTGCCTGCCGACGAGGTAGTTCTCGTGGCAGCCGTAGGAGTTGCCGGCCGAGTCGGTGTTGTTCTTGAACAGGTAGATGTCTCCTGCGATGCCCTCTTCGCGCAGCCGCCGGTCGGCGTCGACCAGCAGGCCCTCGAGGATCCGCTCCCCTGCCTTGTCGTGGGCGACCAGGTCGACCACGTTGTCACATTCGGGGGTGGCGTACTCCGGGTGGCTGCCCACGTCCAGGTACAGGCGGGCGCCGTTGCGGAGGAAGACATTGCTGCTGCGACCCCACGACACAACCCGGCGGAAGAGGTAGCGGGCCACCTCATCGGGTGACAGCCGCCGCTGTCCCCGGAAGGTGCATGTAACGCCGTACTCGTTCTCGAGCCCGAATATTCGCCTGTCCACAGTCCCTAGGCTACGTTCTCTTAGTGCCGCTGGTCACTATGGCTCGCTGAAGCCGGGCCACCGGCTGTGCCCCGGGCGGGACCTGGTCGCCGGTATAGGCGCTCACCCGGTCGCCCGTTCGCAGCTCAGCCGGGGTGCGGAGGGACGAAGCGGACATCTGGCAGCGGAATGCGAAAGGCGGCGGCCCGGGCGGGATACGCCCGGGCCGCCGCCTTCGCCTGTCAGCCCGCTGCTGAGACGGGCCAGGCGAAACTGCGCTAGATGTTGCCGGCCTCGATGGCGGCGCCAATCCACGGGATGACCTCGTCGAGCATCTCGTCGAGGGTGGTGGTCGCCTCGAAGCCGAGCACCCGCTTGGCCTTCTCGGTGGCGGGCACCCGGCGCTGCACGTCGTACTCGAACGGGTCGTCGGAGACGACGCGAAGCGGCTCGTCCGGGCCCTTGATCTTGCGCCAGATCGTCTCGGCCAGCTCCAGCACCGTGGTGGACGGCGGCGGTCGACAGGTTGAAGTCGTCGTTGAGCGCGGCCGGGTGCTCCATCGCGGTGGCGATGCCGCGGGCGAGGTCACCGCCGTAGGTGTAGTGCCGGATCTGCTCGCCGGTGCCGAGGATGTGCAGCGGGTCCTGCCCCTTGTACACCTTCTGGACCAGGTCGGGCACGACGTGGCTCATGGCCAGCTTGACGTTGCCGGACATGATCTCCTCGTCGCCGAGGGCGCGTGACTCACCGATGCCGACGCAGTTGAACGGCCGCACGATGGTGTAGGGCAGCTGGTACTGGTCCCAGGCGGCGCGGGCGAAGTACTCGACCGCCAGCTTCTGGAAGCCGTAGGACGACAGCGGCGGCGGGACTTCGCGCTCCTGGCCCTCGAAGGACGGCCACTCGGCGGTCGACTCGAACACCATCGAGGACGACAGGTAGGTGACCTTCTGCAGGCGGCCTTCCTTGTGCGCCTTGATCGCGGCGTCGCACGACGCGGCGATGATCCGCTCGTTGGTGGCGAGCAGGTCGTAGGCGTAGGTGTGGAAGTAGGAGATGCCGCCGATCATGCGCCGCGCCCGCGATGAAGTGATCGCAGTCCGACAGCAGGCTGGTCATCAGCTCGGTGTCGCGGCAGTCACCCTCGACCAGGCGGTACTCGGGGTGGTTGTCGTAGGACTTCGCGACCTTCCCGTACTTGGAGAAGTTGTCCACGCCGACCACGGAGTGGCCGCGGCCGAGCAGCTCCTCGACGACGTAACCGCCGATGAACCCGGCCGAACCGCTGACGAGAACCTTCATCGAGTCTGTGCTTCCTTTCCCTGGTGCTCGCCGCTGCTGCCCCGGATCTCTTCGGGGGTCAGCTTGGCACCGAACGCGAATTTGTACCACCGAAGGTACCCGGGGATCCACTGTGCGACCTTGAAATTCGAAACCCCGGCCTGTCGGTCGAGCCAGATCGTGGGGATTTCCGCCACCGGCAGCCGCAGCCGGCGGGCCTTGGCCGTGAGCTCGATGCCGATCTCGAAGCCGGCCCGGGAGTCGATCCCGACCTCGTGCACGAACTCGGTCGAGTAGGCCTTGAACGAGTTGGTCGCGTCCCGGGTGCCGATGCGGGCCAGCAGCGCCAGCGACCGGCCCGCGGTCTTCGACAGCAGCCCCTTCAGCAGGGGACCGCCGACCTGCTGGCCGCCGGGCATGTAGCGGGACGCGGCGGCGACCGCCACCCCCCGGTCGACGAGCCGGGCGAGGTCGTCGATCTGCCGCGGGTCGTCGCACCCGTCGGCCATCGTCACCACCGCGACCGGGGCCGCGGCGGCGTCGATGCCGAACCGGATGGCGTTGGCGGGCCCGCGGCCGTAGGTGTTGATGAGGTAGCGCAGCCGCGGCTCCTTCTCGGAGTAGGCGGTCACGACCGGGACGGTGGTGTCGTCGGGGGCGTCGACGATCACGAGCACCTCGCACTGCAGGCGCACCGACTCGAAGATCCGGTCAAGCACCGGGACGATGTGGCTGCCCTCGTTGTAGGCGGGCACCACCACGGAGACCCGGGGCACCTCGACGGTCATATGCGCACTCCCTGCCCGAGGACGTTCCAGATGTCGGCGGCGGGTTTGCCGCCCAGGTCGAGGCCGCGGTACTGCGGGTGCGGGGTCGCGATCACGATCACGTCGGCCTCGCGGATGACCTGCTCCTGCGGGACCAGCCGGGGGTCGGTCGTGACATACGGGTCAGCGCACAGCACCTTGTCGGCCTTGAACTCCAGCACCCGCTTCAGCTTGTAGGACAAGCTCTGAGCGGATGTCGTCGCTCTCCCCCTTGAACGCCATCCCCAAAATCCCGACCGTCAGCGACCCCAGGTCATACCGCTGCTCCAGCCGGGACACCACATACAGCGGCAGCCCCTCGTTCACCGTCATCGCGGTATGCCCCAGCGCGAAATTGTTGTTCGCCAAAGCGGCCAGCTGCATCGTGTCCTTGAACAAACACGGCCCCGCCGCGAACCCCGCCCCCGGCATATCCGCCGCCCGCGGGTAATCCGTGCTCAGGCCCACCCGGATCCGCTCGAAGTCCAGCCCCCGGTCATTGGCCATCATGTAGAACTGGTTCGCCGCCGCGAACTTGATGTACCGCCACACATTGGTGAACAACTTCGCCAGCTCCGCCTCCTCCGGCGACAGCTCCACCACCGTCCCCGTCAGATGGCTGAACAACGCCCGCGCCCGCTCCAGGCCCCGCGGGCTGCGGGCCGAGACGATCTGCGGCAAGCTGAACAGCTCCGTCATCGCCTTGCCCTCCGCGATCCGCTCCGGGCAGAACGCCACCTCAATCGACACCCCCAGCCCCGCCACCATCTTCTCCACCAGCGCGGTCACCCCCGGGAACACCGTCGACCGCAACACCAGCAACTGCCCATCCCGCAGGAACGGCGCACACCCCCCCAGCGCCTTCGGGATCGCGGTCTGGTTCGGGTTCAGGTGCTCATCGACCGGCGTCCCGATCACCACCACCACATGCTCCGCACTGCCCACAATCGCCGGGTCCGCCGACGCCACCAGCGCCCCCGAACCCACCGCCCGCTCCAGCACCGGCCCCGCCCCCGGCTCATCAAACGGCAACCGCCCCGCGTTCACCGTCTCCACCGCCGCCGCACCCACATCATAAATCCCCACCCGCAAACCCCGCTCAGCGAACGCGATCGCCAACGGCAGGCCCACATGCCCACAGCCGCCGACCACGACCACGTCGCGCTCGAACTCGGGCCCTGAAGCCGGTGTCGTCATGCTCGCCAATCTCCTTCGCTGGGGTGGGCACGTTATGCCCGGCCGAAAACCGCGCGCCTACTGTATCGGCATTCCGCTGGCAGCTCAGCCCGACACCTAATTAGGTAAGTGGTTAACACTTCTTAATTTCTCACTAAGCGCGCGGATGGACCGGCGGTCCCGGTCCGGACCGCATGATCTTGGCCTGCTAGCTGCCCGCAGGGCCCGGACCGCCGCCCGGAATGACCCAGCCGGCGGGGGTTCGCGCGTTACCAGTCGGTCGCGATGTACTTGGTCTCGGTGTACTCCAGGAGCCCCTCGTGGGCCCCCTCGCGGCCGAGGCCGGACTGCTTGACCCCGCCGAACGGGGCGGCCGGGTCGGACACCAGGCCGCGGTTGAGCCCGACCATGCCGGTCTCCAGCGCCTCCGACACCCGCAGCCCGCGGCGCAGGTCCCCGGTGTAGACGTAGCAGACGAGGCCGAACTCGGACGCGTTGGCCCAGCGGACCGCGTCCGCCTCGTCGCTGAACCGGACCACCGGGGCGACCGGCCCGAAGATCTCGGTGCTGAGCAGCGCCGCGTCGGCCGGCACGGCGTCGAGCAGGGTCGGCTCGTAGAAGTAGCCGCGCCGCTCCGGGGCCCGCCCGCCGGTCACCAGGGCCGCGCCGTGGCCGGTGGCGTCGTCGACCAGGCCCGCGACCTTGCTCCGGGTCGCCTCGTTGACCAGCGGGCCGAGGTCGGTGCCCTCGTCCAGGCCGGGCCCGACGACCAGCGACCTGAGCCGGGCGGCGAAGGCGGCGGTGAACTCGTCGGCCACCGCCTCGTGGACGTAGAAGCGGTTGGCGGCGGTGCAGGCCTCGCCGCCGTTGCGCATCTTGGCGATCAGCGCGCCCTCGACCGCGGCGGGGATGTCGGCGTCGTCGAAGATAATGAACGGGGCGTTCCCGCCGAGCTCCATCGAGGTGTTAACGACCCGCTTGGCCGCCTGGCCGAGCAGCACCCGGCCGACTTCGGTCGAGCCGGTGAAGGAGAGCTTGCGCACCCGCGGGTCGTCCAGCATCGCCGCCACCACCTCGGCCGGCTTGCTGGTGCTGACCACGTTGACCACACCGTCGGGAACGCCCGCCTCGCGCAGCAGGTCGGCCAGGGCGAGGGCGGTCAGCGGGGTGTCCTCGGCCGGCTTGAGCACGACCGGGCAGCCCGCCGCCAGGGCCGGGCCGATCTTCCTTGTCGCCATCGCGGCCGGGAAGTTCCACGGCGTGACCAGCAGCGCCACCCCGATCGGCTGGTGCAGGGTGAGGATGCGGTTGCCCCCGGCCGGCGCCCGCATCAGCGTCCCCTCGATCCGGACCGCCTCCTCGGCGTACCAGCGGAAGAACTCGGCCGCGTAGGCCGCCTCGCCCCGGGCGTCGCGCAGCGACTTGCCGTTCTCGGCCGACATGAGGCGGGCGAACTGCTCCGACCGGGCCGTCATGAGCTCGAACGCCTTGCGCAAGATCTCCGCCCGCTGCCGGGGCGGCGTGGCCGCCCAGCCCGGCAGGGCCGTCTGGGCGGCGCTGACCGCGTCGAGCGCGTCGGCCACGGTGCCGTCGGCGACCTCGGCCAGCGGCTCCTCGGTCGCGGGGTTGAGGACCGGGAAGCTCGCGCCCCCCTTGCTCCACTCGCCCCCGATCAGCAGCCCGGTCGGGACGTCGAGGCCGGTGAGCTCGGTGATACTCATGTCACTCTCCTGCGTGAAGACCGTGCGGGCCGCCCGCCGCAGCGCGGGAACGCGCGGGCGGACGCTGTCTTCTACCGTAGGCGTGGCTGGCGCGTGCCCGACCGCCGGGGCGGACCCGGCGGCAGCCGACCTACAGCAGAGTTAATCTCTGGCCTAGCTTGCCGCACTGCCTGTGGCCAGATCATCCCCAGACTGAGTATTTTGCATAAAGTACGCGAACTCCCATTCGCGTCGATCGGTGTGCGTATAGATTCTGGCGGGACAGACCGTGGTATCCCGGTCAGCCCGGCGGTCCGGCGGTTTTCTGCAGCGCTCCCGGCTGCCCGCGTTGGCTATCAGTCGGGAAGCGAGCGCCCATTAGGACGCCTGATAGCACTCGCTGCCTTGCGGTCTGCATGTCCGCTCATTGCGTGACCTGCAAGCCCACTTCCTTCCTCAGGGAGAATCTCGGCCTCGTCGAAAGCATCATCTTGTCTGAGAACCAACAGGCACAGCTTAAATGACAATACTTGCGCTTACTGGGCGTCTCCCTCTTACCGCTCAAACGGGACCGTCGTCAGATGCCGGCCGTTCAGCCTTGCCCGCTCTGCAGGATGGCAATGCCCTCCTGCGTCACAACAAGAACACATGCGGGCCATCAGGAATCGCCCACGTGTCCCACGCGCGCAACACCGCTTCCGTCTCGTCGAGTGATACCGGATGGCTACCGGCCGTCTTCCAATCCCCCTGGTACAGCCTGACCAGACCGTCACGCACAAGCCTGGCCACAGCATCCTCAGCCAACTGGAGACGCCGGCTCAACGGCCACTCAGGCTACAAGGCGTTGGCCTGCCACCAGACCTCATAGACACCGGACAGATCGTCCGATGCATCTGAGAGGACCCTGAACCGAAAATCCTCGGTCGAGTACCCGTAATCATTCGCCACAACAGCCGCCAATGGCTTTCACGCTGCGATTCTCCATAAAGAATCGGACAGAGGATACGGGCCATATGTACGTCCCCTTATGCTGAACCGAACGCGAAGGGTGGGCCGGCGAAGCCGAAGGACTCCGCGTCAGCCTCGCCGCCGCCAGCAACAAATCCGCTGTCCGGAAAGCCCGGAGCAGATCAACCGCCTGGAGGAGATCCGCGACAACCTCCACGCCCGCATCACCGAAGCCGAACGCGAAGGCTGGACCGGCGAAGCCGAAGGACTCAAGGTCAGCCACGCCGCCGCCACCAGCAAAATCGCCCACGCCGACGCTACCACCGCCCGCCGAGCCGAGCACGTCCACCTCGGCATCTGAGGTGCCCCGAGGCTTCCGGACAGTCCGTCCATTAGGATGGACTATCTGGAAAGGTTGAAAACTTGCCCCGACCGAAGAAAAGCTTCTCGCCAGAATTCAGGGACGAAGCCGTGAAGATGGTGATCGAGACGTCGCGTCCGATTGCCCAGGTGGCGAAAGAGCTCGGTATTAACGAGGGCACCCTCGGGAACTGGGTGGCTGTTTACCGTCGTGAGCATGCTGGCGAGGAGCCGCCGCTTTCCGTGACTGACCGTGCGCGTCTGCGTGAGGTCGAGCGGGAAAACCGGGAACTCAAGATGGAGAACGATTTCCTGAAAAAAGCCGCGGCGTACTTCGCCCGCGACCATCGGTGACCGATAAATTCGAGTTCATCGACGCGGAGTATGCGGCTTACCAGGAATCGGGCGATAGTCATGTGCCGTCGGTCGTGAAAATGTGCCGGTGGATGGAGGTCTCACGCTCAGGGTTCTATGAGTGGCGGGACAAGCCGGAATCAGCGACAGCGAAAAGGCGCGTGGTGATCGCCTGTATTGTGCGGAAGTCATTCGACGAGTCGGACGGGACCTACGGGTACCGGCGGGTCCACGCCGACCTCGCGGCCTGGGGCGTGCCCGCCGGTCCCGAGCTCGTGCGCTCGGTGATGCGTGAGCTGGGCCTCGAGGCCTGCCAGCCCAGGCCGTGGCGGTTCAGCCTGACGGAGGGCGACGGCCAGGAGCACGCCATCCCCGACCGCGTGCAGCGGGATTTCACCGCCGGCGCACCGGGGGAGAAAATGGTCGGTGACATCACGTACATCCCGACATGGCAGGGCTGGCTCTACCTGGCGACGGTTATTGACTGCCATACCAAGGCGGTGACCGGCTGGGCGACAGGCGATAACTACCGGACTCCGCTCATCGAGCGGGCGATCGAAATGGCTGCACGCAACTACCGGTTCGCTGCTGGTGCGGTTTTTCACTCCGACCGCGGCAGTAATTACACGTCACGTGAGTTCGCCGGGACCCTGAGGAAGCACAACATTCGTCAGTCTGTCGGCCGCACCGGCATCTGTTATGACAATGCAATGGCCGAATCCTTCTTCGCCGCTTTGAAGAACGAGCGGGTCCACCGCACCGAGTATCCGACGCGTGAGCATGCACGCCGGGACGTTGTGAGGTACATCGAATTCTGGTACAATTCCAAGCGTCGGCACTCCGGACTTCAGTACCGGACCCCGCAACAAGTCCACGACGAATACGTGGAACAGCAGTCCGCAGCGTGAATTAATCCAAAATCCGCTGTCCGGAAAGCTCGGAGCAGATCAATCCCCGCCTACCGTGACATCGCCGCCGCCACCCTCACCGCCGAAGGCCCCCATGAACACTGACCACCTCACCGCCACCCTCCGCAACTGCGCAGCCGACCTGCTCCCGCTCGAAGCCGGCACCGAGCTCATGATCGCCAACGGCACGTTCCTCCACCGCGACGACTTCACCGGCAGGTTCATCGACCACGGCACCAGCGACGGCACCCCGATGGCCGCCATCGACTGGGAAGCCGCCATCACCGCACTCGACACCGGCGGCCTCCCATGCTCTGGAGGCGAACGGCGCATCCTCCAGCTATCGGCCAGCCTCGCCGCAGGCGCCCCCGTCAGCCTCCGCGACGCCGTCACCGGCCTCGACGACGCAAACACCGCTCTGTTCGTCACCGCGATTGGGCATGCTTCCGGGAAACGACCACAAAACAGCGGCAGCCAGTAGCCACTCCCAGTTGGGAAGATGAGCAGGCAGCCGGAACCCGCAGAAGGTGATACGGGTTAAATCGTTAAGATAACATCCTGCGCATCTCGAATTGACTCAATCCTGCCTTCATGATAGACGTCAACTGCCCATGGTTCCCGATCCATGAAAGCTTCCCAGAAGCCAGGAGCAGTCCAGGAGCGAGGCCCAAATTTCAAGGAACCAGCAACGCCCGAGGTGACGCACCAGTCTGCCGGAATACGCTCGGATACCACCTCGAACATGCGCGAGTCATAAAGGGCAGGAAGCTCGCGATCCGAATACTCAATACGCAGCATGTTGCTCTTTCCGGATTTCGCATAGACCTCAAGAACCGGATACTGTGCGCCCACCTCGAGCACCTGACTCCCCCGGGCCTCGCGCTGACCGAGGTCGCCTACCCCCATGAATCGAACCCGCACCTCCTACCTCCGGTTCATTACCGCTTTATAGTCGTACTCCATGATTTCCCCTGTCTCCTCGTTCATATAGTAATGGACCTGGAATGGCCCATACGGACTTTGATATGTCCCAGTGGAGTACTTGCCCCACTGGGCCGCCCCACCGTTGCTCTCGAAATACTCTCGGACAGCCGGGTTATTGATGTCCTCGCCGTCGATGATTTTCTGGGAATTATCGATGGCCCCTTGCGAAAGACGGCCATCTTCATTGAAGACGGAATTAGCGCTCTCTCCACGCAGTTGACCGGCCAAATTCTGCCCATCCGCAGAACCAGAGATGAAGTTTCCGTTCGCATCTTCACCACCGCCGTCACGAGGCGTGACACCACAACTGTCGTTATGGACGAGGACCGCGACGTCGCCTTGTGTGACATGGTATGCGCCATCATCACTGCCGTCGGCTTGAGAAGGAAAGACATAGAAGTCGTGGTCGTTGTTGCCGGGGACGGTGAGGTCCCACATCCAGCCGTCGTGATCGGCCGGGACCGAGCCCCCGACCACGATGGCCGACTGGCCGTCCGGGGTCTTGAGATGCATGCCCGGTTTAAGGTGTTTTGCCGGAATCCAGCCGTAGTGCGGATAAGGATCCCTGAACAGGTGGCCGGCGGTGGTGTGGATGACCTCGGCGCTGTGCGTGGTCTTGATGGTTAACGGCGCATCCTTCAGCTCTCAGACAGCCTCGCCGCAGGCATCCCCGTCGACCTACGCGACACCGTCACCGTCCTCGACGACGGCAGCATTGCGCGACTGGTCACATCAATCTTGCACGGCCGGGAACGACTCAAGGACAGCCGATGAGATGAGACCTTCCTCAGGCGATATTGCCCGACGGCTTGAGGTCGCCCTCGTCATGTCATGCGCTCAAGGACAAGGTCCAGCGATTCTTCCTCCAGTTCACGTGATGCGTCCATATGAATATGCGAACCGGCCGGGACAGCATGATCAGCCAAGGTAAGAAGATGCTGGGCCAAGGATATTAGCCCTGCCTCATTTGCCCGGATGACAACTTCTCCTTGACTCTCCGTAACACTTATTTCGAATCCCTGGGACCACTCCAGATGGAGGCCGGAGTCATCATAACGCCCGATCTTCACGGTCCTTTCCATTTTCCTCCTCTAAAGAAAGCTCCCCTTACGGATCGATGAGGTAAACGTGTGAATTAACGGTCACCATCATCTTTCCTGGCTTCATCGGGTTGGGTGCGAGTTCCTCGAAGTTCATATGCGGACCCCCACCATGAGCGCCAGTGATATCAGATTCCCCCATTCGAACCACTCGCGTTCCGTCGGAGGAAACGTACCGGCCACTTCCCGGAACGGACTCCCGATATCCCTCTCCAAGATACTGCTCAGCGGTGTCGAGCGCGTCATTCACCGACATGCGCGAACCGTTCGTAGGGCATATCCCGCCTACATTATGAACCAAGATCGAGGCGGCAACGTCACCGGAGCCGACGGACACGTAGAAGTCGTGGTCGTTGTTGCCGGGGACGGTGAGGTCCCACATCCAGCCGTCGTGGACGGCCGGGACCGAGCCCCCGACCACGATGGCCGGCTGGCCGTCCGGCGTCTTGAGATGCATGCCCTGTTTGAGGTTTTTTGCCGGAATCCAGCCGTAGTTCAGTGAAGGCGTGTTGACCGCACTAACGAAACTTCGGTCATCAACCTCCGGACACGCTGAGAGGGTGGTGGTTACGGTCGGCTCCCATGACAGGGAGAGACACGGACTCGGCCCGGGACCTCGGGTCACTGGTGGTCCCGGCCGCCGGGAGGCTCGTCCAGACGGGCGACCTGTGGGAGCCGTACTACCTTAGCGATCCTGACGGCGTCCCGGTCGGCCCGGTGTCGGAGTACCTGCGGGAGTTGCAGGCGGCCGGGCGGCCCGCGACGACGCAGCGCTCGTATTCGCTGGCGCTGCTGCGCTGGTGCCGGTTCACGTGGGCAGTGGAGGTGCCGTGGAATCAGGCGACCAGGGCCGAGGCCCGGGACTTTTGCCGGTGGCTCCAGCTCGCCGGCAAGCCCGGGCGGATGAGGGCAGAGCGCAGGTCGGTGCCGGGGAAGCGCCCGGCCTCGGCAAGGTTCGCGCCATCGACGGTGGCGCACTGCGAGACGGTATGCCGGAGCTTCTACGCTTATCACCTGGAGGCCGGGACCGGGCCGATCGTGAACCCGTTCCCGCTGGCCAGGGCGGGGCGGGCGCACGCGCATCAGAACCCGCTGGACCCGTTCCCGCGGCGGAAGTCCGGCCTGTTCCGGCCGAGAGTCCCCAAGACGGTTCCCCGGCAGATCCCCGACAGCGTGTTCAACGAGCTGTTCGCCGGGCTCGGGTCGAACCGGGACCGGGCGCTGGTCGCGTTCTGGGTCTCCACCGGCGCACGGGCATCGGAGCTCCTGGGCGTCACGCGGTCGGGCGCCGACCCCGGCCAGCAGCTCATCACGGTGATCCGCAAGGGATCGCAGGCGATCCAGGCGCTCCCGGCGTCGCCGGACGCGTTCGTGTGGCTGCGGCTCTACCAGCAGGAGGTCCACGGCCTGGTCCCGGCCAGGGCGGACGACCCGCTGTGGTGGACGCTGCGGCGGCCGTTCCGGCCGCTGGCCTACAACGCGGCCCGGATGATGTTCGACCGGGCGAACGCCGCGGTCGGCTCCGGGTGGTCACTGCACTCGCTGCGGCACACGGCGGCCTACCGGCTCGCCCGTGATCCCGGCATGCCGATCACCGACGTGCAATGGGTACTCGGCCACGCCTCACTCACAACCACGCAAATCTACGTCAACCCGACAGCCGAGGACGTCATCGAGGCCACGCTCGCCCATCACCGGCGGCAGGCCGAGCGCCGGCCGGTCCTGCCCGAGCCAGCCCCGGGCTACCGGCCCGAGAGCCTGGACGTGCTGTTCGGGAAGGGCCGCTGGTGACCGCCCCGGCCGCCGCCGGGACGGCTGCCCGGCAGCTCAGCGCCCAGGCGGCGGCGGTGCTGGCCAGGTTCCCGCCCCGGCCGGTCCCTGAATCGTGGCCGGAGACGGCCGCGGACCGGTTCACGGTGGCGCGCCGGCTGCTCGCCGCGCCGTTCGCCTTCGGCGACGCCAGCGCCCGGCACTGGCGCAAGCTGTCCATGCTGAAGATCCTCGACTGGCTGGAGCTGCACCCCGGCGCGACGTGGCAGCAGCGGTGGGACTCCTCCGGCGCCGGGGCCGGCGGTCCCGGCGACTGGCGGGACCAGGCAGTGGCAGACCTGCGGGCCGCCGGCCGGGCCGGTCCCCTGGGCACGGGCCTGCACCCCAGGCTCGGGGCGGGCATGGCCCAGCTGATCGGCGGCGACGTCCTCCGCCCGGGCCTTGCCTGGCTGCTGACGACGCCGGCCCCGGCCAGGATCGCCGACGAGATGGGCCGGCTCCGGGACCCCGCCGGGATCGCGGCCCTGCGGGAGCTGCGCAAGCAGGCCACCGTCGGGAACGCCACGTTCGACCCGGCGGTCGAGCGGATCGCGGTGATCATGGCCGCCAAGGGCGGCCTCGTCGCCGACATCACCCCCGGCGACTGCATCGAGCTGCTGGACTGCTCCCGGCAGGCCGCCGGCGACGGCACCAGCTCCAGGCGGACCAGCCCGTTCTTCTACCAGCTCCTGCACGCCGCCGGGGCGTTCCCGCCCGCCGCGCCGGCCACGGTCCGGATGATCGGCGCCCAGTTCGCCGGGCAGCAGAGTGCTGAGCAGCTCATCGACCGGTACGGCATCGCCTGCCGGCCGGTCCGGGACCTGCTCGCGGACTACCTGCGCGAGCGCCAGCCCGGCATCGACTACAACTCCCTCGTCAAGCTGGCCACGGCCCTCGTCCCGTGCTTCTGGAAGGACCTCGAAGCCCACCACCCCGGCATCAGCTCCCTGCACCTGGCGCCCGCCGTCGCCGCCGCATGGAAGAAGCGCCTGCGGACCCGGACCATCCGCACTCCCGGCGGCGGCGAGCAGGCCGTCGCCCGCGAGTCCGCCGACGACAACCTGATGATCATCCGGGCGTTCTACCTCGACCTCGCCCAGTGGGCCCTGGACGACCCCGCCCGCTGGGGACCGTGGGCCGTGCCCTGCCCCATCCGCGCCAGCGACATCCAGTACAAGAAGCAGAAGTCGCGGACCAAGGCCCGCATGGACGCCCGGACCCGCGAGCGGCTCCCCGTCCTGCCCGCCCTCGCCGCCGCCGCCGGCCGCGCCCGCACCGACGCCGCCGCCCGGCTGGAGGCCGCCCTCGCCGCCGGGCCCGGCGAGCTGTTCACCGCCGCCGGGCAGCGGCTCCGCCGCGCCGGCACCCAGAAGCCCACGCCCCGCGCCTGGGCCGAGGACCCCGGCACCGGCGCCCGCCGCGACCTGACCCGCGAGGAGGACAGCGCGTTCTGGGCCTGGGCCGCCATAGAAGTCCTGCGCCACACCGGCGTCCGCGTCGAGGAGCTGACAGAGCTCTCCCACCACAGCCTGGTCCAGTACCGGCTCCCCTCAGCCGGCGAGCTGGTCCCCCTGCTGTCGATCGCCCCGTCCAAGAAAGACGCCGAGCGCCTCCTCGTCATCGGCCCCGAGCTCGCCGACGCCCTGTCCGCCATCATCACCCGCGTCCGCGGCGCCAGCGGGACCGTCCCGCTCACCCCCGCCTACGACCCGCACGAGCGCACCTGGAAACCGCCCATGCCCCTGCTGTTCCAGCGGGTCGTCGGCCTGGAGAACCGCCCCATCTCCGCCGACGGAATCCGCCACCTCCTGACCGGCGCGCTCGCCGCCTCCGGCATCACCGGCACCGACGGCAAGCCCCTCACCTTCTGGCCCCACGACTTCAGAAGGGTCTTCACCACCGACGCCATCCTCAACGGCATGCCCCCGCACATCGCCCAGCTCATACTCGGACACGAGGACATAAACACCACGATGGGCTACAAAGCGGTCTACCCCGAGGAGGCCATCCGCGGCCACCGCGCCTTCATCGCCCAGCGCAGGGCCGCCCGGCCGAGCGAAGAGTACCGCACCCCCACCGACGCCGAGTGGGACGAGTTCCTCGGCCACTTCCAGCGCCGCCGCGTCGCGCTCGGCGACTGCGGACGCGCCTACTCAACCCCCTGCATCCACGAGCACTCCTGCATCCGATGCCCCCTCCTGCGCATCGACCCCGCCCAGCGCCACCGCCTGGAGGAGATCCGCGACAACCTCCACGCCCGCATCGCCGAAGCCGAACGCGAAGGCTGGACCGGCGAAGCCGAAGGACTCAAGGTCAGCCTCGCCGCCGCCACCAGCAAAATCGCCCAGGCCGACGCCACCGCCGCCCGCCGAGCCCAGCACGTCCACCTCGGCATCCCCGCCTACCGCGACATCGCCGCCACCACCCTCACCGCCGAAGGCCCCCGTGAACACTGACGACCTGGCCGCAGCCCTCCGCGCCTGCGCCGCCGGCCTCTACCCGCTCGAAGCAGGCACCGAACTGCTCATCAGCAACGGCACGTTCCTGCACCGCGACGACTTCACCGGAAAGTTCATCGACCACGGCACCAGCGACGGCGCCCCGATGGCCGCCATCGACTGGCACGCCGCCGTCACCGCCCTCACCAGCGGAAACCTCCCGTGCTCCGGAGGCGAACGCCGCATCCTCCAGCTAGCAGCCAGCCTCGCCGCAGGCACCCCCGTCAGCCTCCGCGACACCGTCACCGGCATCGACGACGCCAACATCGCTCTGCTCGTCACCGCGATCGGGCACGCTTCCGGGAAACGACCTGGCAAGGCCGCACCCGAACGCCATCATGCCGCCTCACAACTCAACCCATTGACCTAGCTCATCAACGGAACCCGATCCGATAAACTTCTTGACCGCATCCCAAGCACGCTGCCGACTTGACACAAAGGCGCCAGTATATACCGCGTCGCCCTCCAATTCAGGGACTGATACCCTTGCGTCCTTGGGGATTATGCCATCGCCCAGCAGGAGCAGTATTCGATCGCTTGACTGCCAATGCGCGACTACCCCGTAATTGGCCCTGAAAGTTAGGCTCACGCGCGGGTAAAGCTGATCGCCGCGACTTACCTCGGAATATCCCTCGCCCAACTCCAAGAGCTCCTCCATCCTGGAGACGTAGTCCTCCACACCGGAATACCGGAACGCGGAGAGGCGGCCAGAGCCCGGTTCACTTGCTACCCATGATACTTCCATTTACATCCCGTATTCTTTATGCGGTTACGCCGCTATCCAGGCGACAGGGGGTCTCGGGTGTTCCCTATAAATATCCTGCTATTGCTCCAGGTCGGATCTCTAGGAACAGTGCCAAGCGGTGCTTGCACGTCGAGCGACGCACCCTCGGGAAGCAGCGTTGGCACCTGGGCCGTGCAGTACGAGCAGATGCCATTCGGGTTATCTATCCAAAGTGTAGCACTTGCAGCTTCACGCTCTCGCATAATAAGGGCGGCCTGTCCCTCAACATGTCCGCTCGCGATATAGTTTTCCGGATCCGGCCCATGCGAGGTCAGCGGGATCTCCTCGCCGTCAATCTCAAGTATCCCTCGAGTCTTGCCGTCGTTTGCAGTAGAACGGTAGGGCTCTTCGTCGAAGAGCGACAACTGATCGCCACACTCTGGTCCGTTTGCGTTATGGACAAGGATAAGTGTTCCAGTGCCCCCTGTGCTTTTTGTGTTGGCAGCGACCGCGAGTACATAGAAGTCGTGGTCGTTGTTGCCGGGGACGGTGAGGTCCCACATCCAGCCGTCGTGATCGGCCGGGACCGAGCCCCCGACCACGATGGCCGGCTGGCCGTCCGGCGTCTTGAGATGCATGCCCGGTTTGAGGTGATTTGCCGGAATCCAGCCGTAGTGCGGATAAGGAGCCCAGAACAGGTGGTTGCTGGTCGTGTGGACGACCTCGGTGCCGCGGCTGGTCTTGACGGTGAGGTTGTAGAGGTTGTTGTCATGGTGGACGAGAACGGCGGTGACCGCCTCGGGCTGGTCGCGGCCGGTCTTGGTGTCGTTGGCCACGACCTTGTCGCCTGTCTTGAGCACGCTGATGGGCTCGGCCTTGCCGGAGGCGAGCAGGACCAGGGTCCCGGCGGTGAAACTGTTCCCGCCAGGGATCACGCAAGACGTCGGCTCGTCGCTGGCACCGGCACCGGAGTCGGCAGTGGCGGTTTCGGGGACGGTGGCCGCCTCACTCGCGGCGTCCCCGGCTCCGAACAGGCCGGCGGCTGCCTCGACGGCAGGGCCGAGGATGCTGCCTCCGATTACCCAAAGCGCGCCCTTGAAGGCCGCTTTCTGCTCGGCGGCGGTGGTGCCGGCGGCGTCCCGTTCGGCTGGGCATGAACCGAGCTTGCTTAGGGTCTGAGAGCAGCCGGACGCGAAGACAGCCCCGGACTGGCCGGGCTCGCGGGGTCGCCGACGTGCGCTCCCCCGTGCCTGCACTTGTCGTCTGCACATGGTATGTGTCGGCGCCGTCATATGCCGCAGAGTAGGTCGCCGACCTTGCCGCCTTGGCCAGGAGATTCAAACGGGCCCTGTTCTGAGCGGACGCGATAGCGGCAGACGTCGCGGTGCTGGTCTTCTTCGCCGTGGACTTCGCGGCGGCGGTCTTCTGGGCCGGGGCCGGCTTGGCCTTGGCCGCGGTTGCCTTAGCCGCAGCGGTCTTCAGGGCACTGACCGTGCGCTCAACCGACGAGACCGTGCTCACCGCGTTTCCCGTCCGGACCGGGGAACGGGCGGCCGTCCTGGCAGTCGTCGTGACATGCGCATCGTTGACAGCCGCATGACCGGGGGTCTCGAACGCATGCCCGGTCGGGTCGACCAGGTCCAGCGGCTCATCTCCCGCATAAGCGAACGGGTTACCCGCCACCGGGTCCGGGTCCGGCGCCACCACCACCGTGTCCCGGGAAGTGAAATCCCCCGCCGACGGGTCATACCAGCGGGCCCCCATCAGGTCCTTCCCGGCCGCCGCATCCGTCCACGCCGACTGGTAACCCAGCAACCCCACCGGCGTCCCGGTCGTCGCGGTGACCGTGCCCCACGGGTCATACGCCTTCGACCCGGAGATGCTGGTGCCGGCCGCGGTGAACTGGCCGGTCATGTTCGTGTGGGAGTCCGTCAGCACCTGCACGCCACCCGTGCCGCCGCCGACCGCGCCCGCCCCCACCAGCATGCCGCCAGAGGGATCCCAGGTGTAGGCCGACGAGCCGTCCGAGGCCAGAGTCCCGGCCGAGCCGACGTAGGTGAAGGCGAAGTTCGGGCCGCCTGTCACGGTGTCGCCGGTCAGCCGGCCGAGCGCGTCATACGCATAACCCCGGGTGCCAGCCGTCATCTGGTCGCCGTACGCATCCGAGCTCACGCCCAGGGGGCCACCCGGACCCGGCTCAGACGAGCTCGTGCCACGGGCGGTGTAGGTATAGGTGCTGGTCCCGTCGCCGGTCAGCTCGTCGCGGGCGTCGTAAGTGAGGGTCTTGGTCCCGTTCCTGGTCAGGTTGCCGTTGCTGTCGTAGGCGTAATTGGCCGTCGTGGTGCCGTTGTTCCACGACGTCAGGCGGCCGGCCTCGTCGTAGGTGTAAGTGTTTGACGCCGCCCCGGCCAGCCCGGTCGTGTTCTCCGAGGTGATCTCGCTGTCGGAGTTGTAGCCGTAAGACTCCGACGCCACCGTGGTCCCCGAGCTGGTCTTCAGGGTGTCGCTGGTCAGCCGGTGCTGGGTGTCGTAACCGAACGACTGGCTGTCCTTCCCCGACCCGTAACTGATCCCCGACACCTGCGACTCGGGGTTGTAGGAGTACGTCGCCGTCGCCCCGGTCACCGGGTTCGCCAGCGTCGACAACCGGTCGGCATTGTCATAGGTGTACGAGGTGGTGCCGGCTGCGTCGGCCACCGAGGACAGCAGATCGTCGCCGTTGTAGGCGAGCGTGCTCGACCCGCCCGTCCCCGTCGCGGTCAGCACGTCGCCGCGGTCGTTGTAAGTGAATGTCTCACTGGTCGCGTTGGACCCCGTGCCGAGGGTGTTCGACGTCGACGCCGACGTCATATTCCCGGCCGTGTCGTAGCCGAACGTCCGGGCCGGGGTGGCCGCGTCCGCGCCGCTGCCGGACTGGCCGGTCAGCTCGTCCACCTTGTTGTAGGTGTCAGTGACCATAACGGGAGAGCTGCCCGGCTCGGTCAGCGTGACCGGGTTCTGGTCGGCGTCATAGGCGGTGGTGAACGTCGAGGTCGCCGCCGTGTTGTACGTGCTCGTGTACGGCTCGACGCGCGACTCCTGCAGGCCCCAGCTGTTGTAGGTGTCCCACCACTGGCCGCCGTTGCCGTCGGTGTACCGCGTCTGGTTGCCAGCCGCGTCGTAACCGAACGACGTGGTGATCCCGCTGGTCGCCGAGACCGGCTGCACCTCCTGGGTCAGCAGCCCGGTCCGGTCGTAGGTGAACGTGCTGTTGTTGCCGGCCGCGTCGGTCTCCGAGATCTGGTCGCCGTTACCGTCATAGGCCGCCGAGGTCGTCGACAGGGTGGTGCCAGAAGAGTCCAGCTTGGTGGCCGAGGTGACGTTGCCGGCACCGTCGTACCCGGTCTTGGTCGCGGTCCCGTCCGGGTAGGTCACCTTGGTCTGGCGGCCGAGCGAGTCATAGCCGTAACCGGTGGTGTTGCCGGCGCCGTCGGTCACCGAGACCTGCTCGCCCATCGTGTTGTAGGCGTACTTGGTGGTGACCCCGTCCGGGCTGGTCTCCTGCGACAGCCAGCCGCCGGCATTGTCGTTGTAGGCGTAGCTGGTGGTGTAGCTGGCGGTCCCCGAGCCGGTGTAGCGCTCGACCTGGGTGGAGGTCAGCTTGCGGCCCATGTAATCCCAGGTCGTGTCCGTCTGGGCGCCGGTCGGCCCGGTGACCGACAGCGGCTCCCCGTCAGTGTCGTAGGACGTGGTGGTGACGCTGTTGTCGGGGGCGGTGTCGGTCACCTGGTTGCCGAGCTGGTCATAGCCGAACTTGGTGGTGTTGTTGTTCCCGTCGGTGACCGAGGTGACCAGGCCGTCGCCGTCGTAGACGGTAGTGGTGACCGAGGAGATCACGGTCGAGGTTCCGGGCTGGGTGTAGCTCGGCAGCGTCTGCGACGTCTGCCGCCCGTCGGCGTCGTAGTGGTCGGTGGTGACGTTGCCGTTGGCGTTCTCGTTCTCGGCGACGTCACCGAAGGTGTCGTAGCCGGTCAGCGTCTGGGGGTGCGCGGTGACCGGGGACCCGCCGTAGACCTGGGTGGTGACCATCGGCAGGTTGGTCTGGGTAAGCTGGCCGGCCTGGTCGTAGACGTAGCCGGTGACGGCGCCGTCCGCGTCTGTCACCGAGGTGGGCAGGCCGCGCTGGTCGCGGGTCCAGCTGGTGGTCAGTGCGCTGTTAGTGACGTCGCTGGTGCCGCTGCCGCCGCCGTACAGGGTGGTGACCTCGGCCGCCGACAGGGCCCGCGGGTAGACCTGCACGTTCCTGGCCTTGCCGTCGAACCAGTCGCCCTGCGCCCCGGCGGTCTTGGCGCTGCCGATCGTGAACGGGCCGTGCGCTGCGACCGGGGACGTGTCGGTCGCGGTCCCGGAGGAGGCGCCGTTGACGTACAGGGTCATCGCACCGGTGTTGGCATTGAACACCCCGGCCAGGAACACCCAGGTCCCGGTGGCCGCCGCCGCGGTGGAGTTCGCGTTGGCGTACGACGGGCTGGCGGTGTCGGTTAGCGCCCGGCCGAACTGCCAGTCCCCGCTGGCCTGGTCGAAGCCCAAGGTGAAGCCGCTGGCGGTGCCGGCCGCCTGCGAGGCGAGCACCTGCGGGTGGCCCAGGTTGTTAGCGGCCAGGTTCACCCACCCCGCGACGGTGAACGAGCCGGTGGTGTCCAGGACCGGGCCGGCCGTGGCGACCTGGCTGCCGGAGCTGCCGCTGAACGTGCCCTCGGTGCCGTCCCAGGTCACCGCGGACGCGGTGGCGGGCTGCCCGCCACCGATCGCGTCCGGGACCGCCGTGCCAGAGGACTGGTTCAGGTTGTACCAGGCGGCTGGCCCACCCGACCCCGGGTCGGTGACCGACTGCGACAGCTCGTTGCCCGCCGGGTCGTAGGTGTAGGAGGTGGTGCTCGAGACCCCGTCCGGGCCGCTGTCGGTGACGCTCGCCTGCTGGTCGTCGGGCGTGTAGCTGATGGCGCTGGTGCGGTCCAGGCCGGACGGGTCGGTCACCTGCTGGGTGACCCGGTCGGCGGCGTCCACGGTGTAACGGGTGTCGGTGTACCAGTTGCTGTTGGTCCACTGCTCGATCAGGTTGCCGGCCCCGTCGTAGGAGTCCCACTCGGTGTAGAACGACTGCGACCAGTCCGGGCTGAAATGATCCACCCCTGTCACCAGGCCGTTGTCGGTGTAGTAGTACCGGGTGATCCGGCCCATCGCGTCTATCACCGTCGCCAGCCGGCCAGCCGGGTCGTAGGCGCGGGACTCCTCCGTCAGCGGGGCGGCCTGCTGCGAGCCGGGCGGGGAACCGGTGTAATTCTCCAGCGTGGTGGTCAGCAGGTGACTGTTGCCGTCGTAGGTGTACTGGGTGATGTTGCCGTCCGGGTCGGTTTCCTCCGTGAGGTTCCCGTACCCGTCATAGGTGTTGTAGGTGGTCTTGGCGCTGGCCGCGTCGGTCTGGGTGGCCAGCTGGTCGAAAGAGTTGTAGGTGCTGGTGACCGTGCGGGTCGCGTCACCCCCGGTCAGGTCGGCCGTCGACGTAGTCAGCACGTCACCGTCGGGGTCGTAGGTGGTGGTCGTCTTCGCGGTGTGGACCGCGCCGGTGACCGCATCGGTCGTGGCCGGGTCGGTCTCGGTCGACAGGTTCCCGTTGGCGTCGTAGGTGTAGCTGGTGAGCAGGCCGGAGGGGTAAGTGGTGGAGGTGACGGTCCGGCTGCTCTTCCGGCCGAGCCCGTCGTAGGTGTACAGGGTGCTCTGCCCGTCCGGGTCGGTGACCTGGGCGACGTCACCGTCGGCGTAGTACAAGGTGGTGGTGACGGCGCCGCCCGGGGTCGTCTCCTGGTAGGGCAGGCCCTTGGGCGGGACCGTGCCGCTGTAGCCGCCGGCCGTGGTGCCGCTGGTGTAGAGGTAAGTCGTCGACCGACCCGACGGGTACCCGCTCACCGGCGGGGTCGTCACCTTAGTCAGGTCACCCAGCGTGTCGTAGGTGTACGAGGTCTGATATGTGGTGTCCGTGCTGGACGCCGACCGGCCGTCGGAGGACGTCAGCACCTGGTCGTTGCGCGGGTCGGGCGTCGTCAGCTGGGCGGAGGTGTCATCGGGGTAATACGACCAGTAGGACGTCGAGCACTCGTTGGCGGCCTGGTTCTGGCAGGTCGTCTCGGACACCTTGTTGCCGCGCGGGTCGTACCCGGTCTGGGTGATGTCACCGTCCGGGTCGGTGACGGCCGCCGGAAAGCCACCGGTGTTGTAGGTGTAAGACGTGATGCCGCCGACAGCGTCGGTGTGCGACATCAGGCGCCCGCCGTTGAGCAGGTCGTAGGTCCAGCTCAGGGTGTTGCCGCCGGGGTCGGTGACGGTGTTGACCTGGGCCGGGGTGAGCCCGGTGGCGTACTGGACCGTGTTCCACTGCGTGGTGACCTGGGCGGCCGACAGCTGGTAGGGGTACCAGGCCAGCTCCGCCAGGTCACCGGTGAAGCCGAGCGTGGCGACCGACGAGGACGACAGGTCGGGCCACGATCCGCCCGCGAAGCCAGCCCCGGCGTCGATGTTCGTCCACGACTCGCTGGCAACACTGCCGTTGACGGTAGCCTGCGCGTTCCCGTCGACGTACAGCGTCTGGTTACCCGCGCCGGCCGCCAGCACCGCATAGTGCCACTTGCCGTCGTTCACCGCCGCGCTCGACTCAGCGGTGGTGAAGTTCCCGTCGTACAGCTCGCCGTTCAGCTTGCCGTCCTTGCCGATGTACAGCACCGGGTCGAACGCCGACGGAGCCGAGCCGGTGATCGCCCCGGTCTGCTCGGAGTAGATGACCTCGTTGGTGCCGGTCGTCTTGAACCACACCCCGACTGAGGCGGTGGAACCGGAGGCGCTGTCTTCCTGCGGCATCGCCAGGTAGGAGTCGTTGGCGTTGCTGAACTGGGCGACGTTCGCGTCGGCGAACGGGCCGCCGGCCGTGTTCTCCTGCACGCTGTTGTACGTGGCGTCCCGGGTGCAGAAGCAGAAGACCTGGTTGGCCGCACCGGCGCCGCCGGTGTCGTTCAGCCGGAAGTAATCGGCCGGCTTGGCGCCGAGGACGGCGCTGAGCCAGGCCTGGCTGGTGCCCTGGGCCTTCGGCGGGTTCAGCGTCCAGGTGCCGCCGTTGCTGTCCGTGTCGGCTACGACCCGGCTGGTCAGGGGGTCGTAGCTGACCTGGGCGTAGACGCTGCCGGACGGACGGGTCAGCTTGGTCAGCAGCGCGCCCTGGTGGGTGCCCGCGCTGTACAGGGCCGTCACCTCGGCCGCCGACAGCTGCCGAGTCCAGATCGCCGCGTCGGCGATGTCGCCGTTGAAGCTGTAGCCGTAGCCGGCGCTGCTGCCGGGGTTGTAGCTCGGCTCGTCGGGCCAGCTGCCGCCGAGGTAGCCCGCGCCGATGAAGCTGTTGGTCTGGACGGTGCTGGCGAATCCCTTCGACAGCGATCCGGCCTTCTGCCCGTCGACGTACAGCGTCTGGCCGCTGCCGTAGTCGGCCAGCACCGCGTTGTGCCACTGCCCGTTGTTGACCGCGGCCGCCGACGTCATCGCGTCACCCGCGGTGCCGTCCCAGAACGCGCCGACCAGCTTGCCGTCGCTTCCGACGTACAGCTCCGGGCTGAAGCTCTTGGTCGTGGTGCTGCCCGGGCCATCGGCGGACGAGGACCACAAGACCCCGTTCGTGCTGGTCGTCTTGAACCACAGCGAGATTGTCTGGTCCTGGGCCGCCGTGACCAGGTTGTCCGGCAGCGTTACGTAGGACGACGAGCCGTTGAAGGTGACGGCCTTGGCCGACGATCCGGCCAGCGGCCCGGCGTCCTGGCCCAGCGTCACCGCGCTGTACTGGGAGCTGTCCACGCCCTCGTTGGCGAGCACCGAGCTGGCGGCGGTGCTGCCGGACGTCTCGTCCATCCGCCAGTAGGAGTACGGGCCGGAGTCGATTACCGCGTCGGGGTAGTCCGACCCGGAGGTGTAGCCGTACGCGGTGCACACGGTGGCCGAGGCGGGCGGGCAGGCCGACGACAGGCGGTCCCCGGAGTAGTTGTAGGTCCAGGTCTGCGCGGTCGAGGCGTTGCCGGCGGTGGCATCGGGGGTGACCACCGAGGCTACGTGCGCGTAGCTGGCGCCCGACGGGGTGGCCCAGCTGATCGTCAGCGCCCGGCCCGATGCCGACGTGACCGTGGTGACCTGGTTGGAGGCGTTGTAGGTGAACGTCTCGGCCCGGCCGAGCGCATCGGTGATCGAGGAGATGCCGTACACGCCGGAGCCGAGGGACTGAGTGAACAGGTAGGCGGTGTCGTTCTTGTCGGTCAGCTTGAACCCGCCGCCTGACACTGTGATCAGGGTGGCGAACCGGCCCGGGGGCGGGGAGTACGACCCGTTGGCGTTCAGCCCGAACCCGACTTCCTCGCCGTCGGGGTAGTTCACCACCTCGGTCGCGGTGGTGCCCGCGCTGCCGTCCTCGCCCGGGCTGACCTTCATGTCGAGAACCGACGACCAGGCGGCGCCGAACGCCCCCGAGACCCGCGGGTCAGCGCTGTTGTAATCGCGCGTGATGGACAGCGACGGCCCGACGGTGGGCACCTGCGCGTCGGTCACCGACGACGTCCAGTTCCCCGTCTGCGGGTTGAAGCCGGGACCAGACGGGTTCTGCGACAGCTGCGAGGTCACTAGTGGCTGTGGTACCTCGGTGGTGAAGGTGTACAGCTGCGGGTTGGGTGAGTACAGGTCGCCGTCGTAGGCCTGCACCGACCAGGTGTAGGTCTGGCCCCAGGCCAGGTCCCCGGCTGGCACCGTCCAGTCGCCGGACGAGATCAGGCCGGAGGTGGCGATCGTGGTGGTGCCGGCCGCGTTGTAGACGGTGAACTTGTACTGCGGGCTGGTGAACGGGTAGCTGTCCTGGTCGGTGGCCGATGCCAGCAGCTCCGGGGTCAGCGTCGGGGCGTTGGCGTTGTTCTGCGGGTACTGCGAGTTGACCTGCGGCGCGATGTCGGAGGCGGGCCCGGTGTAGTTCAGCTGCAGGTAGGGCTGGCAGCTGCCGGTGCAGTTGCCGCCCTGGGAGCCGGTGATGCCGGTGGCGGTGTAGGAGTCGAACTGCACAGCCTGGCTCGGATTGGTCAGCGACGTCTGCACGGCGAAGCCGTAGTTGCTGACACCGGCCGTGTTCGCAGTCCACTGGTTGAGCAGGCTGACGCCTGCTGGGTTGAAGGCCAGGCTGACCCAGCTGCCTGCCCCGGGCTGCGTGCTGAGGGGGTTGTTGCCGCAGGCGGCCGATGAGGCCGTCCCGGTCCACTGCGCGTCGGCGGTGCCGTAGGCGGGGCCGGGGTAGGTCATCGACTGGCTGGGCGCCCATGCCCCGGTGACCTGGTAGGCCGTCGCTGTGATGGGGCTGGAGCACTGGGCGGCCCAGGAGTCGAACATCATCAGCGAGCCCGAGGTGATGTGGTAGTTCGCCAGGGTCGTGTTGACGCTGGACAGGTCGACAAAAGTGATGTCGTTGTAGGTGTCACTGCCGAAGGTAGCGACACCTACGTCGTCAGTCTGTTCCCCGCTGTAGTTGCCGGTCTCCGGGCTCCCGTTGTCGGACTCGGCGTAGGTGCTGCCCTGGTTGGGCATGGTGATGCTCGGGTCGACCGTGACCGGGAAGACCCGCCCGGGGGCATTCAGCCAGGACGGGTCGAGCGTCATCTGCAGCGCCGGGGCGCCGTTGCTGGTGACCAGCTGGTAGGTGAGCTGGGAGGTGTTCTTGTTCGCGCCGAAGCCGGACGGCCGCACCGCGCCCGACCAGGCCACCGCGGGCGGGATGACCCCGACCACGTTCCCGGCGCCGTCGGCCAGGTCCACCGAACCGTTGTCGAGGGTGGCCGTCAGCCCCTTCAAGTCCAGCGGGAACACCCAGCTGTTCCCCGCCGCGGCCGACGACAGCGTCAGCGCCTCACTCAGCCCATCCGCGGTCGCGGTCTCCGTCACGCTCGTGCCGGGCAAGATCCCCGGGTAGGTGACCGCCGAACCAGACGCCGCGGCGGCCACGTTGCCCGCTCCCGCCAGGGAGAAGGAAACTTGGTCCGGCCCGCCCGGTATGGCCACCGTGGCCAGGGCAGGGTCGCTGCCCGTCGCGGCGAAGTTCACGCTGAGGGAGTTGGCCCGCTCCTGCCACCGGCCGCCCGCCCCCTGAACCAGGCTCGGGTCGATCGCCGCCCAGGCCCCGGACGAGGTCTTGTAGTTGACCGGCACCGGCCACACCTTGCGGGTGAAGGACCCGTCCGCGTTCTTGAACAGGTCGCTCTGCACCGTGGCCCCGGACTGATCGAGGGTGCTGGTGGCCGGGTCGAAGCCGTGCTGGGCTAGACCCGACGTGTAGGTCTCCGACCCGTCCGGGGTGCGCGGCGCCCAGGCCGGCAGCTCACCCTTGCCCTTGCCCGGGGCGTGCCCGGTCACGTGCTTCAGGCCTTGCGTGCTGGCCGCGGGCACCTCGTGCTGCTGGCCCGCGGCGGTCCCGGCCTGCTGCACCGGCAGCGCCGGCGGGGCACTGCTGTCGCCGGCCACCCAGTCGGCCAGCCGGACCACGCCCGAGCGGACCGACGACGCCGACGGGAAGTCCAGGTGCTGCCCGCCGGCCCCCGACGGCCACGCCATCGGCACCGCCAGCGCCAGCACACCCGTCCCGGTAGCGACCCGGCGCACGTGACGCCCCATCCGTCGCAGCAGCCCCGGCCGCCGCCCGTAACCAGACCCGCGCACGCGCACGCCCGCTCCCAGAGAACTCAAAAGGAATCAACAAGGTAAGAGAACCCTGAGAGGAGACTTGAGGTCTCTTCAGAATCTCGAGCGAGCAAATCCTGACATGCGCCCGTGAAACACCGCAATACCCCGACGGCAGGTTGACGCTTCAGCTAACAAATTTAACTAAAAGCGAAGATTCTGCCTCGTCGACGCACAAGCCTTCGTGGGGACCGTGAGGCTGCAGGAACGTGCCGACCGCGCATAATCGCAGCTCAGAAAGCTAATATGGCCAGATCGCCTGAGGTCTTGCCACGGCTAGCGCCGGCATGAGATTGTTTGCGGCATTCGTGGTTTCTGATGATTTTCTTCCGGTTGCCCGAGCGATGTCCCCGCGGAGGCTGGCAGAGAGCGAGGGCGCTGGTGAGGCGGCTGCCGGGGCACTGGGTGGTGCTGGGGCTGTGCTCAGCGGTGGCGGGAGCCGGCATCGGCCTGGCGGTGTCGGGCGGCCCGCTGCCGTGGTCACCGGGCGGGCGGGTCCTGCCGCCAGCCCGCGCCCGCGTCTACGAAAACGTCGACGCCTGCCTGCTGACCGGCGCCAGCGGGCTGACCGACCCGCAGACGGCACAGGTCTGGGCGGGCATGGAACAGGCGTCGGCCGCCACCACGGCCCGGGTCTCGTACCTCGCAGTGACCGGCCCCGCGACCGAGGCGGAGGCAGCCCCGTTCGCCGGGTCGCTGCTGGTCCGCGGGTGCAAGGTCGTCGTGGCGGCGGGTGCGCCAGAACGGGCGGCCGCGCTGGCCGACGCGGGCCAGTTCAGCTCGGTGCGGTTCGTGGTCACCGGGCCGGCCGCTGGCACCCCGGCGAACGTGACCGCGCTGCCGTTCACCCCGGCCGGCCTGCCGGCGGCGGTGGCCTCGGCGGTCGAGGCCGGCGTGCACGCCGCGGGCGGCTGACCGATGGGGAGTCGCCGGGATCAGGCCGCGAAGGTGACCCCGGTGAGCTCCTCGGAGACCGTCCACAGGCGGACCGCGGCGGCAGCGTCCCTCGCGGCCGCCGAGCGCGCGCAGGGGGCGGGCGGGCCGTGCTGGAGCAGGCCGGACGGGCCCGCGAAGGTGTCGCCGGGCAGGTCGGCGAACGCGGCGTAGAGCGTCGGCAGCGCGCCGCCGGCCGCGTCCTGGGCGAACAGCCGGTTGCCCACGGTGACCATGGCGAACTCGGTCAGCCGGCTGCCGCTATGCGACTGGAGGCTGGTCGCGGCGTAGCCGGGGTGGGCGGCCATCGACCGGACGGCCGAGCCGGCCGCGGTCAGGCGGCGCTGCAGCTCGCTCGTGAACAGCAGGTTGGCCAGCTTGGACTGGCCGTAGGCGCGCCACCGGCGGTAGGGCCGGCGTTCCCAGTTGAGATCGCTGAAGTCGAGCCGGCCGGCGTAGTGGACGCCGGAGGAGACCGTCACCACCCGGGCCATCGGGGTCAGGCGCGGGAGCAGCAGGTTGGTGAGGGCGAAGTGCCCCAGGTGATTGGTGCCGAATTGCAGCTCGAAGCCGTCGGCGGTCCGGCTCAGCGGCGGGACCATCACCCCGGCGTTGTTGACCAGCAGGTCGACCGGGCCGTCCCAGTCGCGGGCGAACGCGCGGACCGACTCCAGGCGGGCCAGGTCGAGTGGGCGCACCTCGGCCGCGCCCGCGACCGTGGCGGCCGCCGCCTGGCCCCGGGCCTGGTCGCGGACGGCGAGGACGACCCGGGCGCCGTGGTCGCCGAGGGCCTGGGCGGTGGCCAGCCCGAGGCCGCTGTTGGCCCCGGTGACGACGGCGGTCTGGCCGGTCAGGTCGGGGATGTCCGCTGTGCTGAAGCCGCTCACGCGCTCATTATCCGTCCCGTCCGTCCCGTCCGTCCCGTCCGTCCCGTCCGCGCAGTCGCTCCCGGTTGCTCAGCCGGTGGCGTTGAGCCAGCGGACAGGGGCGCCGTCGCCGGCCCGGCGGAATGCCTCCAGCTCGTGGTCCCAGGCCGAGCCGAGCAGCCGCTGCAGCTCGCCCTCGAGCACTGAGGTGCCGTTGGCGCCGAGCGCGAGCGCCGCCCGGAGCTTGTTCTCCGGGACCAGGATGTCGCCGTTGGCACTGGTGGTGGCGGAGTAGACACCGAGGTTGGGCGTGTAGCAGTAGCGCATGGCGTCGCAGCCGGGCGACGCCTCCTCGGTGACCTCGAAGCGGAGCCGGTTCCAGCCCGCGAGGGCCGACGTGATCGCCCCGGCCGTGCCTGCCCGCCCTTTCCAGGTGAGCTCAGCCCGAACAGACCCTGGGGCAGCGGGCTGGCTGACCCAGGGCATGCTGACAGCGGTCCCGACGGTCCCCGCCACTGCCCACTCGATGTGCGGGCACAGCGCGGGTGGCGCCGAATGGACCTGCAGAACGCCGTAAACCGACACAGTGCCTCCCTGCGTAAGACGAGGTTCGCCTTCCCCTGCGTCCTCATCCAGCTCGGTCAGCGCCGTGTTGCGGTCGTGCGGTGAACTCAGTTGTCGGAGAACCAGGCGCACTAGCTCCGCACTGGATCTCCACTATCCGCATCGTATTCTGCCGTACGATCGGTGCCCGCACCAGGGGTACCGCCTAGAAAACGTCGCCGGCGTAGCAGCATGACCAGCGCCGCGACCGCAGTGACGGCTACCCCGGTCCACATCACGTAGTCCCCGGCCTGGTCGTAGAAGGTCCGCGTGGACTGCGCAGGCAGGCTCAGCGTCACCGGGAGGACGCCGCTGTCGTCCTGGCTGAGCCAGGCGAGCTGGCGGCCGCGGGCGTCGAACGCCACCGTGTCCCCGGTCAGCGCGGCCTGGACCACCGGCCGGCCGCTCTCCGCGGCCCGGATCGCGGCCAGGCTGGCCTGCTGGTCGGGACCCCAGGTGCCCTGGAAGGTCGAGGTCGCCGACTGGTAGACGATCAGCTGAGCGCCCTGGCTCACCTCGACCCGGGACATGTCCGGGAAGGCGGACTCGAAGCAGATCAGCACGCCGATGCCGAGCGGCGGGGTCGTGCCGGACGGGCTGGTCACGGTGAGCGTGCGGGCCCCGGTGCCGGGGATCATGTTGGCCGGCGCCGCCTTGCTGATGCTGGTCAGCCAGCCCAGCTGCTGCCGGAACGGGATGTACTCGCCGAACGGGACCAGCCGGGTCTTCACGTAGCGGCCCTCGATTCCCTGCGGGCTGACCAGCACCGCGACCTTCTCCTGGCCACCGCCCGGACCGGGCAGGCTGGAGTCCTGGTTGACCAGGATCTCCGCCTGGGACTGAGCTGACAGTCGTTCGATGTCGTGCAGCAGGGACGGGTCGGTGGCGAGGTCGTAGGCGACGCTCGACTCACCCCACACGACCAGGTCGGGATGGTCGTGCGCGCCCGCGAAGTACTGCCGGGTCAGCCTCTCGGACGCGTCCACCCGCTGGGCCGGGTCGTTGACCACGCCCGGCTGGACCAGGGCGACGGTGACCTGGCGGACGGCCGGGAACGGGGCGGTGAGGGCGAACGTGACTGGTCCGGCCAGGGCGGCGACGGCGAACGCGGCGATCCCGGTCGCGGCCAGCGCGGCCCGGTGGCGCGTCCCGGGCACCGCGGGCTGCCCGGCCGGCGCGGGAGTCAGCAGCCGCGGCCGGATCGCGCCCGCCAGCAGCATGAGCCCGGTGTTAGCGATCAGCAGGGCCACGCTGACCAGCCACACGCCGCCGATTCCGGCCAGGGCGAGGACGGCCGGGTGCTGCCACTGGGAGGCCCCGTACAGGGCCCAGGGGCCGCCGAGCCCCTGATAGGACCGGATCCACTCGGGCACCAGCCAGGCGCTGGGCACCACCAGCAGCGCGGCCCCCGCGCGGGGCCAGCTCACGGGCGGGCGCAGCAGCCGGGCGACGGCGATCGCGTACGGCGACCACATGCACCCGAAGACCGCGCCGACCACGATCAGGCCGGGGCCGACCTGGGCTGCCATCCAGTACAGCATCGCGATGAGGTAGCCGGCCCCGAACCACCAGCCGCGCGCGGCCGCCTCGCGGGTGGTCGGGGCCCGGGTGAACAGCACCATCCCCGGGACCAGGGCGAACCATGCCAGATAGGACAGCGACGGCCCGGGAAAGACCAGGATGACGGGCACGCCGCTGGCAAGGAACGACAGCCACCGCATGGGGTGCCGGAGCTGCCGGGCGAGCCTGGTGCGCAACCTCACCCCTCTATTGTCCGCCCGGCAGTGGGGTGACCGTTCACGGAGGGGGCGCGAACGTGCTGGTCCTGGGGCCGGCCGGGCGTCTAGGACTGGGCGGCCCCGTCCGCCAGCGCCGCCTCGGCCGCGGCGGCCCGCCGCGGCCGGGCCCGTGCCGAACAGGCCGGCCGAGGTGCCCTGAACGGCCACCGGGTACGGCCCCAGCCCCGGACCCAGGCAGAATGTCGGGATGCACACGTCCGTGACGGCCGAGGTCATCTCGGTGGCGGCCCTGGCCGTCATCCTCGGCTGGGCGGTCCGGCGGCCGCGGGGATGGCCCGAGGCGGTCGCCGCGGTGCCGGGCGCGGCCCTGGTCCTCGCCGTCGGCGCGGTGTCGCTGGCCGAGGCCGACGCCCAGGCCCGGCGGCTGGCGCCGGTGATCGGGTTCCTGGCCTGCGTGCTCGTGCTGGCCAAGCTGTGCGACGACGACGGGCTGTTCCGCTACCTGGGGGCCTGGCTCGGCCGCGGCGACGGGCCGGGGGCCGCCCGGCGGCTGCTGGTCCGGGTGTTCGCGGTCGCCGCGCTGACCACCGCGGTGCTGTCGCTCGACGCGACGGTGGTGCTGCTGACCCCGGTGGTGCTGATCGCGGCGGGCCGGCTCGCCGTGCGGGCCCGGCCGCACGCCTACGCCTGCGGCCACCTGGCCAACTCGGCCTCGCTCCTGCTCCCGGTCTCCAACCTGACCAACCTGCTGGCGTTCGCCGTCAGCGGGCTGTCGTTCACCCGCTTCGCCGGGCTGATGGCACTGCCCTGGGTGGCGGCCATCGCGGTCGAGTACGTGGTGATCAGGCTGACGTTCGCGGCCGACCTGCTACCGCCTGCTGCTGGCCCCGGGGCCGCGGGTGGGCCGGAGCCCGGGGAGACGGGCTCCGCGGGCCAGGCCGGCGGCCGGCCCCGCCCCGGTGTTCTCGCTCTGCGTGGTCGCGGCGACGCTGGCGGGCTTCGTGGTCGCCTCGACGGCGGGGGTCAACCCGGCCTGGGCCGCCCTCGGCGGGGCGCTGCTGCTCGGAGCGCGCGCCCTGCTCCGCCGGGAGACATCGGCCGGGGCGATCGCCCACAGCGCGGACGTGCCGTTCCTGCTGTTCGTGGTCGCCCTGGCGATCGTGGTGGCGGCGGTGGTGGACAACGGGCTCGGCTCAGCGCTGCGGCCGGCGGTGCCGTCGGGCTCGTCGCTGCCCGCCCTGCTGGCGGTCGCCGGGCTGTCGGCGGTGCTGGCGGCGGTGGTCAACAACCTGCCCGCCGTGCTGGTGATGCTGCCGCTGGTGACGCCGGCCGGGGCGACGGCGGCCGGGCCGGTGCTGGCCGTGCTGATCGGGGTCAACATCGGGCCGAACCTGAGCTACACCGGGTCGCTGGCCACGCTGCTGTGGCGGCGGGTGCTGCGGGACGCGGGAACGGACGCGCCGCTGGGCGAGTTCACCCGGCTCGGCGTGGCGACCGTCCTCCCCGGGGTGGCCCTGTCGGTGCTGTGCCTGTGGCTGGCCCTGCACCTGTGAACGCCGGCCAGGTTCCGGTGCTGGTCCCGGAAACGACGGTGCGGGCCCAGGCCGCCTTGTTACGCTTAGCACCATTTCGTAACCAACGCGTGAGGGCGGTGACCGATGACCGAAGCGGGCGGCGCGACCCGCCGACCGGACGGGCGCGGCCTCGCGGTCAGGAACGCGGACGCGCTGATCCTCGCCGCCGACATGTACGGCCTGCAGCTCGACCAGCTCGCCGAGCTGACCGGGGGCCCGGCCGCGGCCCGGGCGGCGGCCGCCCGCTGGCGGGCGCTCGGCTACGCCGACACCGCCCGGCTCGGGCCGGGCCCGGCCTGGCTCTGGGTGACCCGGGCCGGGCTGGCCGCCTGCGGACGGGAGTACACGCCCGCGCGGCCCGCGCTGTCCCGGCTGGCCCACATCCGGGCGGTCACCGCCTGCCGGCTGGCGCTGGAGGCGACCAGCGGCTACCGCCAGGCGGCGGCGTTCTGGCGCTGCGAGCGGCGGATCAGGTCCCGGCACCGGGTCGGTGCCCGCCAGCACCTGCCCGACGGTGAGGTGCACTGGCCAGACGGGGCCGCGGTCGGCTGGGCCGGTGAATGCTGGGCGGTCGAGGCCGAGCTGTCGGCTAAGACGGTGGCCAGGACGGCCGCCATCATGCGCGAGATCCTCGGCCGGACCGGCGACTACGGCTGCCCCGCGGCCGAGGCGGCGGTGCCCGGGCGCCCGCCGCGGCACGCCCGGGCGCTGTACCTGTGCTCGCCGGCCGCGCTGCGGACGGTGCTGCGCGCCCGGGACGCCCTCGGCCCGCTCGGCGCCCGGGTGGAGGTGCGCGATCTCGCGCCGGGCGCCCTGCTGGCGCCGTGCTGACCGGCGGCGGGCGGCCCGCCCACGGGGCCGCAGTCACGATCCGGCCGGACGGGAGCATCCGCCGGGAGAACGGACCGTGGCACGCCGAGATCCCCGCGCACTGAGCCCGCGGGAACGGCGAAGGGCGGGGACGGCGTGCCGGAGCACCCCAGCCTCGACAAGCCGCCGGGCCAAGAAGGCGTAAGGGATTCGTAAGCCGGTGACCGACGCGTTCGGCCCGTCCGCCGTGCTGGAGTGGGCCCGTGAGCCGGCAGCGTGCCGCCCAGGGCGGCCATCCTGTGCGGCGGGCGCTCGGGCGCGGGCTGGCGCGCGTGGCCCGGATCACCGTGCTGGCCGCCCTGGCGGTAGCGGCGGCGCCGGTGACGGTGGTCGCGGCGGCGGCGTTCGGCTACGGCTGGTGGCGCGGGTGCCCGCCGCGGCGGCTGGCCGTGAGCGTCCTGTGGTGCGGGCCGATGACCGCCGCGTGGCTGGCCGCGGCCGCGGTCTGGCCGGCCGGACCCGGTCCCGCGGGCACTGACCCGGCCGGGACCGGCCCGGGGAGCCCCTGGTACCGGGCGGCGGCCGCCCCCGTCAGGGCCTGGGCCGCGAGCTGGCGGCTGGCTGGCCACGGGCACCTGGCCGCCGCCGCGGTCGCGGCGGCGCCGCCCGCGATCCCGCTCGGCCTGCTGGCGGGGGCGCTCGCCTGGTCCTACCGGATCGCGCGGATGGACAGCGGGACGGGCGGGCTCACGCCGCGCGCGCCGGCCGCGTTCGACGCCCGCCAGTGGCGCCACCAGGTGCGCGGCGCCCGGGCGCTGATCGCGGCGCCCGGGTCGCTGCCGCTGCTGTCGCGCGGCGGGCACGTGGTGACCGGCGCGGTGATCCGCTCGGTGCGGCACCGGGCGGGCCGGGCGGCCGCGATCCCCTACGAGCGGCTGCGCGCCCATCAGGTGGTGATCGGCTCGACCGGCACCGGCAAGACGACCCTGCTGCTGCGCCTGTGGGCCGGGTTCATGGCGGCCGGCCTGCGCCGGTACGCGGCCGGGACCGGGCGGCGGCCGCTGCTGGTAGTGCTCGACTGCAAGGGCGGCGCTTCTTCGCGCAAGGTGGCCGACCGGACCCGGCGGGTGCTGCGCGACGCGGGCGCGCGGTCGACCGCGGTCTGGCCCGACGAGGCGTCGCTGTCGCTGTGGACGCTGCCGCCCGACCGGCTGGTGACCACGCTGCTCGACCTGGTCGAGCACGGCGCCGGCGGAGCCGCCTACTACACGGACGTGATGGAGGCCCTGGTCGAGCTGGCGGTCCGGGCGCCGGGCGGCCCGCCCGCGGACTCGGCCGGGTTCCTCGCCCGGCTCGACGCCGACTGGCTGACCGCCGCCTACGCCGCCACCGGCGACGCGGACGCGCTGGCGGCGGTGCGCTCGGGCCGCAAGGCCGTGGAGGACGTGAAGCTGCGGTTCCGGGCGCTGTGGCGGCGGCTCGGGCCCGGGCTCGACGGCGGCTGGACGTTCGCCGACGGGGACGCCTGGTACTGCGTGCTCGAGGGCACGGCCGAGGTGGCGGTGGCGGAGGCGCAGGCCCGGGCGCTGACCGACCTGCTGGCGTACTACGCGCTGGGCGGCGAGCGGGAGATCTTGCTCTGCGTCGATGAGTTCTCGGCCGTGTCCCGGCGGCTGCCGATCTCCCGGCTCTACGAGCGGGCCCGCTCGCTCGGGCTCGCGGTCCAGGTCTCGGCCCAGTCGTGGGAGGGCCTGGCCGAAACGGAAGACGAACGGCAGCGGGTCGCCGCCACCGCCGAGGGCGGCATCTGGCTGCTGCGCACGCCCCGCCCGGAGCCGGTGGCCGCGCTGGCCGGGACGCTGCCGTCGGTGGACACCACCCGGCGCTTCTCCGGCGCAGGCCCGTGGCAAGACGACGGGCTGTCGCGCGCCCGGCCCGCCCCGGTACTCGACGGTGACCTGGTGCGGCAGCTGGACACGGGCCAGGCCTGCTACGTGTACCGCGGCGGGGTGACCTACCTCCAGGTCAAGCGGCTGACCGGGCTGCAGGCGGCGATCGGCGCCGCCGCGGTGCCGGCCCCGGCCGCGCCCACCGGCGGGATGGCGCCCCGGGGCGCCGCCGGCGACCGGGCCGCCGCGCCCACCCAGCCGCTGCCGGTGGCCGGAGCGGGGGCGGGCCCGGTCCCCGGGCCGGCCCTGCCTGACGCGAGCGAGGTTCTCGACGAGGCATTCGGGCCCCGCCGTGGCTGATTCCCGCCGAAAGGAGCTGACGGTGACCGACAACCCGTTCGCCATGCTCGGGCTGCCCGTGACGGCGCAGCTGTCCGACGACGACGTGCGGGCGGCGTGGCGGCGGATCGCGGCGTCCACCCACCCGGACCGGGAGGATGGCGGCGACCCGGACCGGTTCGGCTCCGCCGCGGCGGCCTACATGCAGCTGCGGACCTCCTTCGGCCGCGGTGAGGCCCTGGCCGACCTCGGGGGCGGGCCAGCCGCCGCCGGCCGCCGGCCCCGCCACAGTCGCCGGGGACGGCGCGGCGCCCACCGGGCGCGGCTGGCCGGCCCATCGTCGGCCGGCCCATCCCCCGCCCGCGGCAGCCGCTGGCACCGGCGCGGGCAGTGGCGGCCAGGCCGACGCCGGCAGGCAGGCGGGCTCTGGCCGGCAGGCAGGCTCTGGCTGGCAGGCAGGTGGCGCCGACAGGCGGGAAGGCGCTGGCAGGCAGGCAGCGGCTGGTGGCCCCGGAGGGCGGGCCGGGGCCTGCTGCTGCGGGTCGGCTGCGCGGCGGCGGCCGCGGTGGCCGCGGTGGCGGTGGCGGGCCTCACCCCGGCCACGATCGGGCTGCTGGCGGGCGCCCTGACGGTGGCCGCCTGGGCGCTGTGGCGCCAGGGCGGCCTGGGCCGCCGGTGACGTCATCCGCCCGGCCCGGGAATGGGCCACGGCCGGAAAAGGAAATTCCCCGTGGGTAATCTCCCCGGGGAATTAACTGTTCCCGCAATTACGCGAAGACCTTCACGTACTGGACATCTTCCGTTGCCGGGCCGGACGGCCACATGGTGTCGTTCGAGTTGTCATCGCTGGGCCCCGAGATTCCGAAGTCGAGGTAAGCCGGGTCGTGCGTCAGCTGGCCGGCCGGAACCGTGACGAACAGGGCGCCATTGAAGTAGATGTTGGCGTCGGCGGCGGTGAACTCGATGTCGACCACGTTCCAGCCGCCCTGGACGTTGGGCACCCCCGCGTCGGTCGCGGCGTAGACAGCGCCCGCGGGCTCCCAGCCCTGCGGTTCGGTGGTCCAGTCGCCGGTGCTGCCGCCGCCGGAGCTGACGCTGCCGGAGTGGACCGACACGTAGTTCGTGCCGAACTGAGTCTCCACCGCATCGACCTCGGTGTCGGCGGGCCAGTTCTCGGTGCCGTTGGTGCTGTTGGCGCCGTCGGTCCACATCGACGCCCAGTCGAGCAGCGTGCCCGCCGGGTAGCTGGCGCCGCCGAAGGTGGCGGCGGTGGTGAGGCTGGGCAGCCAGATCTTCGCCTCGACCACGTCCCCGCTGGTCGGCACCGTGTACTGCGACCGGATGTGCCCGCAGTCGGTGTTGTTGCCCGAGCCGGCGGGCTGGCCCGCGGTCGTCATCACCACCGCGTCGAGGGCGGCCGAGTAGGTGGTGTTCGCGACCGGGCAGGTGGCGTCACCCTCGTTGGTGTCGTTGGCATCCTGGGCCCAGCCGTCGTTGACGATGTCGCTCGCCGAGTAGCTCTGTGTCACGGTGCTGTAGGCGGACAGGGCCGGTGCGTACGGGGCCGTCCCCGGGGTGGCCGGGTCCGGGCCGGCCGCGGTGGACACCGGCGACGGCAGCGGGGTCGCCGGCGCGGTGCTGAACGGGGACGTCGGGAACGGGTCCGTCGCGGTCACCGGCACGGTGGGGGCCGCGGTCACCGGCACGGTGGGGGCCGCGGTCGCGGTCGATGGGACGGTCGCCGGGCTGGCCGCCGTGCTGGCGGCGGTGCCGGCCTGCCGGCCGCCGGCTCGCCGGGGCCGGCGTCGAGGCCGGCGTTGAGGTGGCCGGGGTCGTGCCCGGGGCCGGAGCGGTCGCCGATGACGCGGCCGGGACCGGCACGGCGGGCCCCGCAGGCGTCTTGAAGGCCCGGCTCCCCTCCCACGCGGACGCGGCATGGCCCGGAGCCCCGTCGACCGAGACGTCGGCGACGTAGGCGGTCGACGGCTTCAGCCCGGTGACGGTGACCGGGGACCCGGCGAAGGCCCCCCTGAAAACCGGCTTGGCCCGCCAGCGCTTCGCCGGGTAGACGGCGACTTCGTCGCTGGCGGCCGCGCGGTCGGCCACCGGGAGGACAAACCTGACGGTGGCCCAGGTCGGCGTCACCGACGACACCGTGACGCCCACGGGCCCGGCGAACGTGGACCTGGCCGGCCCGCTGCGGGACAGCGTGAGCGCCGGGGCGGGCGGGGAAGCCGCGCTGACGCAGACCGCGAGCACCAGGGGGGCGGCGACGACCGCGGGCGCGGCCACCCAGAGCTTCTTCATGCCTTAAATGATGCGGGCCAGGCAAATTACTACATAGGGTGTTAACCGGATGTTCCGCCAAACATTTTCTGTCACATTCAGGCGTTATTGAAGATTATTTACATCCGTCAATTCGCGGCTTACTAAATGGACGGCCGGCTTGTCACATGCCGGAGGCCCGCCGTTAATCTCATGGCCAGTTAACGCGCCCCGGCGGGACGCCGGCGGCTACCGGCCGGACCCGGTGGCGACCGGCCGGGACGGGTCGGTGACCCAGTTCGACCAGGAGCCGAGGTAGAGCGCGGCGGGCAGCCCCGCCAGTTCCAGCGCCAGCACCTCGTGGGCGGCGGTGACACCCGACCCGCAGTAGGCGCCGACAG
Organism: uncultured Actinomycetota bacterium; assembly: GCA_963795335.1. Taxonomy (GTDB): domain Bacteria; phylum Actinomycetota; class Actinomycetes; order Streptosporangiales; family Streptosporangiaceae; genus Trebonia. The sequence continues at coordinate 464,040 of CAWCHI010000010.1, read as the reverse complement.
GTCCGCCCGGGGCCGCGCCGAGCCCCCGGAAGCGGGCGGCGAGCTCGGCGGCGGGCCGGAAAGTCCCCTCGGCGGTGACGTTCTCACTCGTCGGGGCGCTGACCGCGCCGGGAATGTGACCCGCCACGGGGTCGACCGGCTCGCTCTCGCCGCGGTACCGCTCCCCCGCCCGCGCGTCGAGCAGCAGCCCCGACCGGGCCAGCGACGCCGCACCGTCCGCGTCGAGCAGGGGGAGCTGGCCGGGCCGGGCGGTGAAATCGCCCGGTGCTTGCGGGACATCGGGTGCCCCGTGGAGGGACGTCGCCGGCGGGGCCGGAAGGCTGGCCGGCCGCGGTCCAGGCCCGGAAGCCGCCGTCGAGCACCCGGACCGCCCGGTGGCCGAAGTAGCGCAGCAGCCACCAGGCCCGGGCGGCGGCGGTCGCGTCGGCGTCGTCGTAGACCACCACCGGCCGGCCGGCCGTCACCCCGGCCCGGCGCATCGCACGCTCGAAGTCGGCCGCGGCGGGCAGCGGGTGGCGCCCGCCGGGGCCGGGCGGGCCCGCCAGGTCGCGGTCGAGGTCGACGAAGGCGGCCCCGGGGATGTGCCCGGCGTCGTACAGCTCCCGTCCGGGGGGCCCGCCGAGCCGCCAGCGAACGTCGAGCACGGTCGGCCGCGCGGCCGCCTCCGGTGAGCCCGCCGCGAGCAGCCCGGCCAGCTCGGCCACGCTGATCAGCGGGCTTACCGGAGGGCCGGCTGTCGGTCGCGGGCCGGCCTGCGGTTCGCCAGTCACCGGCCCGGGGACAGCAGCGGCACCAGCTGCTCGGCCGGGGTGAGCGAGCCGTGCATGCCGGTCAGGGCGGACTCGCGCGGCTCGGCCCGCGAAGCGGTGACCGCCCAGGAGCCCGCGCAGGCGGCGACCACGTTCCCGATCCGGGGGGCGATGAGGTCGCTGACCGGGGTTCCGACCGGCCCGAACCAGCCTTCCTTGACCGCGTCCTCACGCGACAGCACCCAGGCGCGCTCGCCCAGCACCTCCTGCCAGGTGGCGAGCACGCTGTCGGCCGCCCCGGGGGCGGTGTAGACGTGGCGGAACCGGGGCTCGCCGCCGAGCAGCACCACCCCGTCGCGCAGCGCGGCGGCCTCGCCGTCGCCGTCGACGTCGACGCGGTCGTCGGGCCCGACGTCGACCATGCCGTGGTCGGCGGTGACGTACAGGACCGAGCCGTAGGGCAGGGCGGAGGCGATGTGCTCGGCCAGCCGGTCCACGTGCGACAGCTGGTTGACCCAGGCGGCCGACGACACGCCGTAGCGGTGCCCGGTCGCGTCGAGGTCACCGTGGTAGGCGACCACCAGCGTGCGGTCCGCCTCGCCGAGGGCGGAGCAGGCCAGCGCGGCGAGGGCACCGAGCGAGTCGGCGCCCCGGTAGTCGGCGCCGCGCAGCGCGGCCCGGGTCAGGCCGCTGTCCTTGTAGGCCGGGTTGGAGACCTGGACGGCGGCGATGCCCGCGTGGGCGGCCCGCTCGAAGATGGTGGGCAGCGGCTGCCAGCCGACCGGGTCCACGTCGGCCGGCCAGCGCAGGCCGTTCAGCAGCCGGCCCTCGCCGGGCACGGCGACCTGGTAGCCGAGCAGGCCGTGGACGGCGGGCGGCACCCCGGTCCCGAGCGAGCCGAGGCTGGAGACCGTGGTCGACGGGCAGCCCGCCGTCAGCGGGCGCGAGTTGAACGCGAGCTCGGCCAGGAACGGCGCCGCCGCCTGGTGGGCGCGCAGCAGCTCGAGGCCGAGGCCGTCGACGATCAGCAGGCACACCCGGCCGGCCTTGGGCAGGCCGAGCACGTTGGCGCCAGCGTCGCCGGTGATCGCGGCGAGGACCGAGGCCGACAGGTCGGCCAGGCTGGACTCGCCGTAGGAGGGCACGATGGGACTGTGCCGGGGTTCGCGGGCCAAGGTCATCAGCTCCCGGACCGCGCGGTGGCGTCGCTGAGCGCGCCTGCGAACTCCAGCACCTGGCGGACCGCGTCCGCGCCGTCGGCCGCCTCGCTGATCCGCAGGGTCAGGTCGTCGGCGGTGATGGTGCCGAGGTAGCCGTGGTCGGCCTCGCAGTTCTCATCGCCGCAGTGGGCGGGCTCGATCTCCAGATGAGAGAGCACGTTCCAGCCAATCGTCAAGATCACCTCGGACGGCATGGTCACGCCCGGCACGTAGGTCGCGGGGTCGGGCACGACCCGGGTCAGCGAGACCGACGACACCCGGTTGAACCGGATCGCCTCGGTCGACGTCTCCGCCCGCGGCCTGCTCTGCGGGTCTTCGGCCGGGTGCTCGTCGGTGTGCGAGTAGACCAGCCGCGTCGGGGTCAGCGCCAGCACGGTCATGTGGCGGCGGACTTCCATGCCGGGATCGAATATCGCGTCATGAAGCGCGAAGAAGGCGGTGACCGGCTCGCGCCCGAGCGCGCTGGCGACGGCGTCAGTCACCAGTCCCGGGTAGTAGCCACTGCGCTCAATCGCCGCTCGCAAATCCTCGGTCATGACTCGGGTTTCCGTCATTACTCCATCCTGCACCGTGCCGGGCCATGGTTCACCCGCGAGCGCCCGAAAGGCCGCGCGAACCTATCGGCTGTAACGGTCAACCGGGACGATAGTTCGCCATACCGGATCATTCGGATCGGGCTGGATCCGCATCGGCTCGGCCGGCGGCTCCGGCCGCAGTTCCGGCGACGGCTCGCCGGCCAGCTCGCGCACCGCATCGTCCACCGCCCGGCGGCGGGCGCGCATAAGCCGCAGGCGCCGCCGCGGCTCCTCCGCCTCGAGCGCGGCCGCGCCCGGCGCGGGCCTGGGCTTGCGCGGCTTGCCGCCGCCCGCCGCCCCGCCGCGGCCGCGGTAGATCAGCAGCCCGTTGACCGGGTCGGGGACCCCGTCGAGGGCGGCTCGCACGGCGGCCAGGGCGCGGAACGCCTCCCACTCGCGATCGCCCGGAAACAGGGCCTCGAGGACGACGCCGTACTGGGTGTCGTGCCACTCGTAGTACACCGCGCCGTGGGTGATCGCCGCCTCGGTGAGCTCGTCTTCGTAGGCGTAGCGCCACGCGCTCGCCGGGAGCTTGTCCGAGGAGAAGACCTCGATGGACCACCATTCAGCCATTGCCGTCGCCGCCGTCCTGCGCTACGTCGCGTAGTCCCTATCGCGATAGTACGTCTTTGCCGGGAAATACGGAACGGCCTTTTCCATGTCCTTCTGACACCCCAGTTCACCTGCGTAAATCGTTTAATATTCGCAGCCCCCCGCTGTGAGGGGAGTCACCCCGGGCATCGTTTGCCGTGGTTCGCGGCACCCGATACGGTCTCGTCTCATGGCGGCAGACGGACGGCGGCACGTGATCGCCATCGGGGGCGGCATGCTGCGGCCCCGGGCAGGCATTCCCTATCACGTCGAGCACGCGATCGCGCTGAGCGGCAAGCCCGCACCGCGGCTGTGCGTGCTGAACCAGGCCGTCGGCGACGACCCCGCCTATTACCTGCGGTTCTACGACCGGCTGGCGGACTCGGCGGCCGAGGTGCGCCACCTGTCGCTGTTCCCAATGCCGAACGTGGCCGACCCGGAGGACTTCCTGCTGTCGCAGGACATCATCTTCGTCGGGGGCGGCTCGGTCGCGAACATGGTCGCGGTCTGGCGGGTCCACGGGATCGACCAGATCCTGCGCAAGGCCTGGCAGGCGGGCATCGTGCTGGCGGGCTCGTCGGCGGGTGGCATCTGCTGGTTCGAGGGCGGCACGACCGACTCCTTCGGGGCCCGGCTGCGGCCGTTCACCGACGGGCTCGCGATGCTGCCCGGGTCGTTCTGCCCGCACTACAACTCCGAGGCCGAGCGGCGCCCGCTGTACCGCCGGCTGGTCGCCGAGGGTGCCCTGCCGGGCGGCCTGGCCTGCGACGACGGGGTAGGCGCGCACTACGCCGACGACGACCTGGAGGAGATGGTGGCCGACCACGCCGGCGGTGGCGGCTACCGCGTCGAGCCGGACGGCACGGGCGGCTCGGCCGAGACCCGGCTGCCGGTGCGCTACCTCGGCCGCTGAGCGCTGCGCCCGGCCGGCCGGGCGCAGGCACGCCCCGTTCCTGATCGCGGTGACCTGAGTCAGCGCCGGCGCGCTGGCCCCGCGCGCCCGGCACCGGGGGTTAGCGGCGGCGGGCGGTCGCGCGGTGCAGTGACCAGGCGAGAGCGGCCAGCGCCATCGCCGGCAGCAGCCACCACACGTTCACCCGGGCGACGTGGACCAGGACCGCGGTCAGCCCCAGGGCCACCGCCACCAGGGCGGCGACCTGCCAGTCGTCCCCGACGATGAAGTCGTACCAGAACGCGCCGAATGACCTGAGCTGCTTCATCAGCCGACAACCTCCGTTTCCTTAGCGGGCGCGGTCGCGGCGACCTGACGCGAGCGCAGCCAGAAGATGCAGGCGCCGGCGAACAGCGCCGTCACCGGGATGAGGACCAGCAGGGCGGCGTCGTTGCCGGGCCAGGCGACACCCGCGCCCTCGGCGCCCCAGAAGCTGCCGAAGCTGGTGAGCATGACCCCGACGGAGAACTTCATCCAGTTCTCGGGGACCTTGGTCAGCGGGGCCCGGACGGCGATGCCGGCCACCGTGACCACGATGATGGCGGCGGCCGCGCCGATCACGGCGGCGCCGACGTTCCTCTGGTTCTCGCCGAAGGTGATGACGATGAACACCACCTCCAGGCCCTCAAGCAGCACGCCCTTGAAGGCGAGGGTGAAGGAGTACCAGTCGCTGACACCGCGCCGTCGCTCGGCCGAAGCTTCCCGGGCGGCGGCCACCTCGCGGGCGTAGGCGCTCGCCTCGTCGTGCAGCGCCTTGAAGCCGGTCGCGCGGAGCACCGCCTTGCGCAGCCACTGCAGGCCGAAGACCAGCAGCAGGGCCCCGACGACGACCCGCAGCGCGGTCAGCGGCAGGTAGCTGATCGCGGGCCCCACCGCGGCGGTGATGATCGCCAGCACGACCAGCGCTGCCGCCATCCCCTGGAAGGTCGACCGCCACTCCCGGGTGATGCCGGTCGCAAGGACGATGGTGAGCGCCTCGACCGCCTCCACCACGCAGGCGACGAAGACGGTGAGGATCAACGGGAGGGCATTCACGGGGTCTCCTGGGCTGGGTCCGCGGCGAGCCGGTCGGGTGCGGCGGGAAAAGGCGGTTCAATAAGAGGGTGACGACTGACCAGGACCGGGCCGACGGGACCGCGGGTGCTGAGGGGGCCGGGGCGGGCTGGCTGCTGCTTGTCTACCGGGTGCCGCCGGAACCGACCCGGCTGCGGGCGGCCGTGTGGCGCCGGGTGAAGTCGCTCGGCGCCATCTACCTGCAGAACTCGGTTGCAGCGCTGCCCGCGTCGACCGCGAACGAGCGGGCGCTGCGCAAGCTGCGGCGCGAGATCACCGACATGACCGGGACGGCGGTGCTGCTGTCGTGCGCGGTGCTGGCGGGCGAGGCCGAGGTGCGCGCCTCGTTCCAGGCCGCCCGCAACGACGAGTACGAGGAGATCGTCGACAAGTGCGAGGACTTCCTCGGGCAGGTGCAGAAGGAGTATGACCAGCACCACTTCACCTACGCCGAACTCGAGGAGAACGAGGTCGACCTGGTCAAGCTCAAGAACTGGTTCGCCAAGATCACCGAGCGGGACGCGTTCGGCGCCAGCGGCCGCGCCGCCTGCGAGGACTTCCTGGCCAAGTGCGAGCAGACGCTCGAGGCGTACGCCGCCCGGGTGTACGCCGAGGAGGCGGAAGGGACGTGACGCCCCGGCCGCTTCCTCTGTCTTCCCTCTGCCCATGAGGTCATTGTAACAGCCGTTAGGTCTAATAAATCACCGGTGTTATGTCTATTTTGTGACAATCGGTTCATCTCACGGTCAGCTTCCCGACATCTCCGCTCTGCCCGGGTTGCGCACACTCGGCACCATGAACCGCACTCTCCAGCGCACCCGGGTGCGCCTGCTCGCCGGCACCGCTGGCGCCGTGGCACTGTCGGTGCTGGCGGTGGCCGGCTGCTCGTCGAGCTCGTCGTCGTCGGCGGCCGCCGCCTCCTCGACCGCCGCGGCCTCCGCGGCCGGCACCGCCGCCGCGTCCGGCTCGGCCGCCGCGTCTGGCACCGTGCCGCTGGTGGTCTACTCGGCCCAGGGTTACGACTCGGCCATGACCAAGGCCTTCACCAAGGCCACCGGCATCCCGGTGCAGCTCGACGACAACTCGACCGGCCCGCTGCTGACCCAGATCGAAGCGTCCAAGAACAACCCCAAGTGGGGGCTGCTGTGGGCGGACGGCGACGAGGCGTTCGCCGGCCTCGACACCCAGGGCCTGCTGCTCAAGGGCTGGGAGCCGTCCGTCTCCTTCAACTCGCTCGGCACCTCGGTGAAGCCGAAGGACTCCAGCTACGTGCCGACCGGCGTCACGCTGATGGGCATGCTCGCGTACAACAAGCAGAAGGTGAAGAACCCGCCCACCACCTACCAGGCCCTGGAGTCCCCGGCCTGGAAGGGCCAGGTCGGCATGAACGACCCGTCCCAGTCCGGGCCGACCTACCCGCTGATCGCCGGCGTGATGAACTACCTCGGCGGCGTCCCGGCGGGCGAGAAGTTCTTCAGCACGCTGAAGTCCAATGGCCTGGTCATCCACCCGACCAACGGCCCGACCCTGCAGGCGCTGACCAACGGGCAGATCAACCTGGCGCTGGTGCAGTCCTCGGCGGCGATCGGCGCCACGTTCACCGACAAGAACATCGGGCTGCAGTACCTGGACCCGGCCACCCTGCTGCCGTCCCAGATCGGCATCGACGCCAAGGCGTCGCCGCAGGTGCAGGCCGAGGCCAAGCAGTTCGCCACGTTCGTGCTGTCGGCGGCCGGGCAGAAGGTCATGCAGACCGGTGACCCGACCGGCGACTCGCTGTACTACCCGGTCCTCACCGGCGTCAGCCCGCTGCCGTCGCTGCCCTCGCTCGCGTCGGTCAAGACCCAGACGGTCAACCCCTACACCTGGGGCACCCAGGAGACGACCGTCAACACCTGGTTCGACTCGAACATCGTCCGTTAGTGACTGTCACTCCTGGGGGGACGACCCCCCTGGACCCCCCCGCGCACGGGGGGGCTGCCCGCCCCCCCGTAGCCCCCTGGCCCGGCCGGCGCTCCGCGCCGGCCGGCAGGCCGGGCGGGCTACGCCTGACCGCGCTCGGCCTGCCGGTCTTCTGGCTGATCCTGTGCGCCATCATCCTGCTGCCCTGCCTGGCCTTCCTGGTGCTGTGCGTCTCGCCCCGCCTGTTCGACCAGGGCTCGCAGTGGTTCACGCTCACCTACCTGCACCAGGCGCTGACCGGGTCGACCGCGGTCGCGATCGTCAACTCGCTGTGGGTGTCCGCGCTCGCCGCCGTCATCGGGCTCGGTTTCGGCTTCCCCATCGCCTGGCTGGCCGCCCGCACCACGATGCCCGGGCGCCGCTGGGTCTCCGGCGGCATGTGGCTGGCCCTGCTGCTGCCGTCGTGGCTGCCGGCCACCGGCTGGGAGCGGCTGGTCCAGCAGGACGGGGTCATGTACCGGATCGGCCTGGACTGGCCCTGGGCGACCAGCGCGATCATGGGCCCGTTCGGGGTCGTGCTGCTGCTCGGCCTGCGCTGCGTGCCGTTCTCGTACCTGGCCGTCAGCGCCGCCCTGGGCGGCCTGGGCCAGGAGTTCGAGGACGCCGCCCGGGTGCACGGCGCGAACCGCTGGCAGGCGCTGCGGCTGATCATCCCGATCCTGGCCCCGGCACTGATGTCGGCCCTCGCCATCGGGTTCGCCGAGTCGATCTCCGACTTCGGCGTCGCCGCGACCCTCGCCTACAACTCGAACTTCACGCTCGCGACCTACGCCCTGTATGCCGCGATCGGCAACTTCCCGCCGTCGTTCCCGCTCGCGGCCGGGATGAGCTGGCTGCTGGTGCTGGCGGTCTCGGTGCCGCTGTTCCTCCAGGCCCGCGCGCTGCGCGGGCGGTCATACGCCATCTTGTCGGGCCGGACGCGGCAAGCGGTGCGGCGGCGGCTGACCCGGGGGGAGGCCATCGGCACCACGGCCTTCCTCGCCGCGTTCTTCCTGCTGATGCTGGGCATCCCGGCGTTCGGGGCGGTGTCCGGGTCACTGCTCGGTGACTACGGCAGCTCGTTCACCCTCACGCTGGCGAACTACCGGGCCCTGCTGTCGCAAGCCGGGCTGCTCGGCCCGCTCGAGCGGTCCATGGTCTACGGGCTGATCACCGCGACCGTCACCGTGTTCCTCGGGTTCATCGCCGCGCGCCTGCTCTCGCAGCGGCGCACCGCCGCCACCGGGGCGATGGACTTCCTGCTGCTCGCCTCGGTCGCGCTGCCCGGCGTAGTGTTCGGCGCCGGCTACATCTTCGCCTACAACCTGCCGGTCATGGCCAGCCTGCACATCGACCTGTACCAGACCGTGCAGCTGCTGGTGATCGCGTACATCGCGTCATCTTTGCCGACCAACGCCCGGGTCCTGGTCGGCCCGGTGTCCCAGCTGCAAGCGTCGCTGCGCGACGCCGGCCGCGCCCACGGGGCGGGCCCGGTCGTCGCCTGGGCCCGCGGCGTGCTCCCGGTCGTATCGCGGCCACTGGTGATGGCGTGGCTCTACACGTTCTGCGGCGTATTCCTCGAGCTGCCGCTGTCCCAGCTGCTGTACGCGCCCGGGTCCCCTCCGGCGTCGATCTCGATCGAGGACAACCTGTCCAACTATCACTTCGGCATCGGCATGGCGCAGGCCGTGCTCGCCTCGTTCATCGCCTTCGCAGTGGTCGGCGTCGCGCTCGGCGCGTACCGCCTGCTCGCGCCGGCGGGGTGGCGCCGCATAGGAGGGACCGTCCGTGGCTGAACCGATCGCGGTCACAGCACTCACCAAGACCTATCCCGGCGCCGCGGTGCCTGCGCTGAAGTCGGTCTCGCTCGACGTGGCCCCCGGCACCTTCCTGGTCCTGCTCGGACCCTCCGGCTCGGGCAAGACGACCCTGCTGCGCTGCCTGGCCGGGATCGAGCGCGTCGACCGCGGCACGCATCGTCCATCGGCGCGCAGGTGGTCGCCGACGGCCGCGGCGCACGTGCCGCCCGAACAGCGCGACCTGTCCATGGTGTTCCAGGACTACGCCCTGTGGCCGCACCTGACGGTGCTCGACAACGTGGCGTTCGCGCTGCGGCGACGGCGGCTTGCCGCGGGCGGAGTGCCGCGCCCGCGCCCGGGGGACGCTCGCCCGGGTCGGGCTGGACGAGCTCGCCCGCCGCTACCCCAACGAGCTGTCCGGCGGCCAGCAGCAGCGGGTCGCGCTGGCCCGGGCGCTGATCGCCGACACCGGCCTGATCCTGTGCGACGAGCCGCTGTCCAACCTCGACGCCGACCTGCGCGAGCGGATGCGGGTGGAGATCTCCTCCCTGGTCCGCGCAGTCCGGCGCGACCACCGTCTACATCACCCACGACCAGGCTGAGGCGTTCGCGCTGGCCGACCACGATCGGGGTGCTCGAAGAGGGCGTGCTGGTGCAGACGGGCTCGGCCGGAGGAGGTCTACCAGCACCCGGCGACCCCGTTCGTCGCCCGCTTCACCGGGCTCGCGGGCGAGCTGCCGGTCACCGTGGCCGGTCATGGCGGCGACGGCACCTTCGAGCTCACCGTCGGCGCCGGTGCGGCGGCGCGACGGCGTGCGGCTGCCCGCGCTGCGGCCGCGCCGGGGAGAGCGGGCCCGGCCTCCAGCCGGGCGGCAGCGGGCTGCTCGCGATCCGGCCCACGGGCATCCAGCTGCTCCGCTCGGCGGACGAGACCCCGCACCTGACCGGGACCGGGGCCGACGTCGCGTTCCGCGGCCGGGGCTACGAGTACGCGATCGACCTGCCCGGCATCGGACGGCTGACCGGCGTCTTCGCCCGGCACCGGGCCGACCGCGGCGACGCGGCCGGGCTGCGGCTCGACCCGGAGGGCTGCCACCTGTTCCCGTCCGCCCCGGCCCTGTCCGGGGAGACCGACGACGACGCCGGCACGCCGCGGGCCGCCGCCAGCGCCCGCTGACAGCCACAGCGCGCAGGCCGCGCGCCAGCGCGGCTCCAACCCCAGCCACCACGCCGTAACCGCAACCACAGCGGTGGCGGCGCGCCAGCGCCGCTCCCACCCCAGCCACCGGGCCGTAACCCCCGGGCACAGCGCGGAGGGCGCCGCGCCTTCGGCGGCGTCCTCCCGTAGGGCAGGCTACGGAGGGGCGAAGCCCCTCCGTGACCGGGGGGGTGCAGGGGGGTCGTCCCCCGCAAGCAGCACTGCGAAGCCCTTCCGTGACCAGGGGGCGCAGGGGGGTCGTCCCCCCGCAAGCAGCACTGTGCCGTAGCTCACGGCCCGGGGTCCGGGGGCGCGAGCCGCTCACGTCGGGGTGCAATAAGCTCGGCTTCGTGACAGTCTCCATTGCAACCAGCGAGTCGGCGCCGGAGACGGCCGAGGCCGACGTCCTTGTCATCGGGGTTTGCAGACCCCAGCCGGCCCGGCCGCCGCACCCGGTCTCGCCGGAGTCGACGAGGCGCTCGGCGGTACCCTCGCCGAGCGCGCTGCCGCGCTCGGCGCCACCGGCGAACTCGAGGAAATCAGCAAGATCCCCGGCGGCGGGAAGCTGCCGGCCACCCTGGTGCTCGCGGTGGGGCTGGGCGAGCGCCCCGCCGACGGCGACGCCGTACGACGCCGAGCGGCTGCGCCGGGCCGCCGGGGCCGCGCTGCGCGCAGCGGCGGGCCGGAAGACGGCCGGCCAGTGACGATGCCGCCGGCGGCACAGGCTGTCACGCTCGCGCTGCCCGCGCTCACCCCGGCGCGAGGCGGAGGCGGTGACCACCGGTGCGCTGCTCGGGGCCTACTGCTTCCGCCGCTACCGGTCGACGCCGGCCGCCGACCTGGCGGTCACGGTGCTCACCAGCGACGGCAACGCCGACGCGGTGCGGCGCGGCGAGGTCATCGCCAAGGCCGTGAACCTGGTGCGCGACCTGGTCAACACCTCGCCGCTCGACCTGCCGCCCGCCGGGCTGGCGGCCGAGGCGGAGCGGGTCGCGGCCGAGGCGGGCATCGCGGTCGAGGTGCTGGACGAGACGGCGCTGCGCCGAGGCCGGCTACGGCGGCCTGATCGGCGTCGGCCAGGGGTCGACCCGGCCGCCGCGGCTCGTCCGGCTGTCCTACACGCACCCCGAGGCGACGCAGACGGTCGCGTTCGTCGGCAAGGGCATCACGTTCGACTCGGGCGGCCTCTCGCTGAAGCCGCCGAAGTCCATGGAGACGATGAAGTGCGACATGAGCGGCGCCGCCGCGGTGCTCGCGGCCACCGTCGCCGTCGCCGACCTGCGCGCTGCCGGTCAACGTGGTCGGCTACCTGTGCGCCGCGGAGAACATGCCGGGCGGCGCCGCGCAGCGCCCGTCCGACATCATCCGGATCTACGGCGGCAAGACGGTCGAGGTGATCAACACCGACGCCGAGGGCCGGCTGGTGCTGGCCGACGGGATCGTCACGGTCCGCCGAGGACGACCCGGTGCTGATCGTGGACGTCGCCACCCTCACCGGCGCGGCGCACGGTCGCGCTGGGCAACCGCACGGCCGGGGTCATGGGCTCCTCGGACGAGGTCGCCGCGTGATGTCGCCGCGATCATGCGGGAGGCGGGCGAGCCCGCCTGGGCGATGCCGTTCCCGGAGGAGCTGCGCAAGGGGCTCGACTCCACCGTCGCCGACCTGATCAACGTCTCGTCGGACCGCGGCGGGCGGCATGCTGATCGCGGGCCTGTTCCTCAAGGAGTTCGTGCCGGACGGTGTGGCCTGGGCGCACCTGGACATCGCGGGCCCGGCCTTCAACGAGAAGGGCCCGTTCGGTTACACGCCCAAGGGCGGTACCGGCGCGGCGGTGCGGGCGCTCATCGCGATCGCGGCGGAGACGGCGGCCGGGCGACTTCCCAGCGCGTAACCGGCGTGAACCGCAGTGACATGATGGGACACTGAGCGTAAGCGGAAAAGGGGTTAACTGTGGCAGAGGGCGGCCATTACGACATCGTCATCCTCGGCGGGGGCAGCGGCGGCTACGCCTGCGCGCTGCGCGCGGCCGAGTTTGGCAAGCGCGTGGCCCTGATCGAGAAGGACAAGGTAGGCGGGACCTGCCTGCACCGCGGCTGCATCCCGACCAAGGCGCTGCTGCACGCGGCCGAGGTCGCCGACTCCTCCCGGGAGAGCGAGAAGTTCGGCGTGCTAGTACCTCGTTCGAGGGCATCGAGATGCCCGCGGTGCTGTCCTACCAGCAGGGCGTGGTCGAGCGGCTGTGGAAGGGCCTGCAGGGCACCCTGGCCGAGCCGGAAGATCGACGTGATCTACGGCGACGGGCGGCTGGCCTCGCCGACCTCGGTGACGGTCGGCGGCGACGACCTACACCGGCGACCACGTGGTGCTCGCCACCGGCTCCGTGCCGAGGTCGCTGCCCGGGCTCGCGCATCGACGGCGCAGCGCATCATCACCTCCGACGACGCGCTGCGGCTTCGACCGGGTGCCGTCAAGTCGGTCATCATCCTCGGCGGCGGCGTGATCGGGGTCGAGTTCGCCTCGGTCTGGCGCTCGTTCGGGGCCGAGGTGACGATCGTCGAGATGGCGCCGCAGCTGCTGCCGCTGGAAGACGAGGCGTCGGCCAAGGTGCTGCAGCGGGTGTTCCGCCGGCGCGGCATCGCGTTCGAGCTCGGCACCCCGTTCCAGTCGGTCAGCTACACCGACGCGGGCGTCGCGGGTCACCCTCGGCGACGGCAAGCAGCTCGAAGCGGAGATGCTGCTGGTGGCGGTGGGCCGCGGCCCGGTCTCGGCCGGCCTCGGCTACGAGGAGAACGGGGTCACACTGACCCGCGGGTTCGTCGACGTGGACCCGCTGTGCCAGACCGCGGTGCCGACCATCTCCGCCGTCGGTGACCTGTCATCCCGAGGAACGCCACCCGCAGCTTGCCCACGTGGGCTTTGCCGAGGGCATCTTGGTCGCCGAGCGGCTCGGCGGCCTCGACGTCCGGCCGATCGACTACGACGGCGTGCCGCGCATCACCTACTCCGACCCCGAGGTCGCCTCCGTCGGCATCACCGCGGCCCAGGCCGCTGCCCGCGGCATCCCCGTGGTCGAGGTGAACTACCCGCTCGGCGGCAACGGCAAGAGCGTCATCCTCCAGACCCAGGGCCAGGCCAAGGTGATCGCCGAGGCGCCGTCGGAGCCGGGCGGCCAGCCAGGCCGGGTCCTCGGCGTGCACCTGGTCGGCAGCCGGGTCGGCGAGCTCATCGCCGAGGCGCAGCTCATCTACAACTGGGACGCGGAGCCGGTCGACGTCGCGGCGCTCATCCACCCGCACCCCACCCAGTCGGAGATCATCGGCGAGGCGCACCTGGCGCTCGCCGGCAAGCCACTGCACTTTCACGCCTAAGGAGTCACCCCGAACATGTCGGTCTCCGTAGTAATGCCCCAGCTCGGCGAGAGTGTCACCGAGGGCACCGTCACGCGCTGGCTGAAGAAGGAGGGCGAGCAGGTCAACGCGGACGAGCCGCTCCTCGAGGTCTCGACGGACAAGGTGGACACCGAGATCCCCTCGCCCGCCAGCGGCGATCCTGCGCGGCATCGCGGTCGACGAGGACGAGACGGTCGCCGTCGGCGCCCAGCTGGCCGTGATCGAGGACTCCGAGTCGGCCGAGGCCCCGGCCCCCGGTCAGCCCCGGCCGCCCCAGCGCAGGAGCCGGCCGCCCCGCCCGCGCCCGAGCAGCAGGCCCCCGCGCAGCAGGCCGCCCCGCCGCAGGCGCCCCCGCAGCAGGCGCCCCCGCCGCCGCCCGCGCCCGGCCTACGCTCCGCCGGAGCCGTCGGCGGCCCCGCGCGACCGCGCCGGCCAACGGCGGCTCGTCGGCGCAGTCGAGCAACTGGTCCTGGAGCACGCCGCCAGCCCCGGCGCCAGCCGCCCCGGCCGCCCGCCGCGCCCGGTTACGCCCCGCCGTCGGCCCCCGCCCCGGCCGCCTCCTACGCCCCGCCCTCGCCGCCCGCTCCCGCCCCGGCGGCCCAGCCGCCGGCGACGCCGGCCGACGAGGAGACGGACGAGACCTACCCCGAGCCCACGCCGCTGCCGTCGGGCGAGTCCCCGTACGTGACGCCGCTGGTGCGCAAGCTCGCGGCCGAGCACGGCGTGCCGCTCGAGGCGATCGAGGGCACCGGGGTCGGCGGCCGCATCCGCAAGCAGGACGTCCTCGAAGCGGCCCGGGCCCAGCGCGGGCGGCCGAGGCCGCCGCCGCGCCCGCGCCCGCCGCGCCTGCCGCGGCCCCGGCCGCCAGCCCGCAGGCGCCGTCGCCCAGCCGGCCGGCGATCGTCGCCGTCGCGCGCTGCGCGGCACCACCCAGCGGATGTCGCGGCCGCGCCAGGTCATCGCCAAGCGGATGGTGGAGTCGCTGCAGACCTCGGCCCAGCTCACCACCGTGGTCGAGGCGGACGTGACCAACATCGCCCGGCTCCGCGAGCGGGCCAAGGCAGCGTTCCAGGCGCGCGAGGGCGTCAAGCTGACCTTCCTGCCGTTCTTCGCCCAGGCCGCGGTGGAGGCGCTGAAGATGCACCCGGCGCTCAACGCGGTCATCAACGAAGAGACGCAAGGAGATCACCTACCACGACGCCGAGCACCTCGGCATCGCGGTCGACACCGAGCGCGGCCTGATGGTGCCGGTCGTGCACGGCGCGGGCGACCTGAACATCGGCGGCCTCGCCCGGAAGATCGCCGACCTCGCCGCCCGCACCAGGGACGGCCAGGTCGGCCCGGACGAGCTGTCCGGCGGCACGTTCACGCTGACCAACACCGGCAGCCGGGGCGCCCTGTTCGACACCCCGATCCTCAACCTGCCGCAGGTCGGCATCCTCGGCGTCGGCAGCGTGGTCAAGCGCGCGGTGGTCGTCGAGGACCCGGCCCTGGGCGAGGTCATCGCGGTCCGCTCCATGGTCTACCTGGCGCTGACCTACGACCACCGGCTGGTGGACGGCGCCGACGCCGCCCGCTTCCTGGTCACGGTGAAGAACCGGCTGGAGGAGGGCGCGTTCGAGGCCGACCTCGGCCTCTGACCCCGCGTCCGTGAGAGCGTGGCGAGCGGGCCGATGAAGGTAGCGGTCACCGGCTCGTCCGGGCTGATCGGTACCGCGCTGACGGCCAGCCTGCGGGCCGACGGCCATCAGGTCGTCCGGCTCGTCAGGCGGCCGCCGCGCGGCGGCGAGCCGAGCCACTCAACGAGGTGCGCTGGGACCCGCGGGCGGCCGACGCGGGCGACCCGCCGCTGTCGCGGGGTCGACGCGGTCGTGCACCTGGCCGGCGCGGGGTCGGCGATCACCGCTGGACGGCCGCCTACAAGGCGGAGATCCGGGCCAGCCGGGTCCTCGCCACCCGGAGCCTGGCCGCCGCGCTCGCGGCGACCCAGCCGCGCCCGGCGGCGCTGATCGCCGCCTCGGCCATCGGCTGGTACGGCGACACCGGCGGCCGGGAGGTCACCGAAGACGCCCCGGCGGGCAAGGCGTTCCTGTCCCGCCTGGTAGCACGACTGGGAGGCCGCGGCCGACCCCGCCCGCCAGGCCGGGATCCGGGTCGCGCACCTGCGCAGCGGCCTGGTCCTGGGCTCCGGCGGCGGCGGTGCTGGCGAAGTTGCTCGCCGCCGGCCCGGCTCGGCCTGCTGCCCCGGTTCGGTGACGGCCACCAGGCGATGAGCTGGATCTCGCTGACGGACGAGGTCCGCGCGATCCGCTTCCTGCTCGACGGTCCGGGCGCGGACGGCCGCAGCGGCCCGTACAACCTGACCGCGCCCAACCCGGTCACCAACGACGAGCTGACGGCGGCGCTGCTGCACGCCTGCCACCGGCCCGACCTGCGGTGGCTGCGGGTTCCCGCCCCGCTGCTGAGGCTCGGCCTTGGCGAGTCGGCGTCGGAGCTGCTGACCAGCTCCCGGGTGCTGCCCGGGCGGCTGCAGCAGGCCGGCTTCACCTTCACCTCCCCCGTCATCAGCGCCGCCCTGGCCGCCGAGTTGCCCCGCTGACGTCGCCCCGTACCGCTCGTCCGGTAATGTCTCGCCCCGATGAACCTTGCCGGTGGCGTGCTCGCCGCCATTGTCAGACGGCGCCGGCTCGCGGCGAGCGGAGAACCCATGACCAGCGAAGGCACTGCTGCCGCGACGACGGTGTTCGCCGCCGGGCTCGACGTCAGGGGCTGGGGATTCACCGGGTTTCGTGGGCACGGGACGGTAACCGTGGGCGCCGACGGCGTCGAATTCCGCCTGGATGCCCCGTTCGGGCTGATCGCGCGGCTGACGTCGCTTCAGCGGCGCGCTCGCGATCGGACGTGGTTTCCGCCCCCCGAGGGTCGCTAACCACGTCCAATCACGGGACCGAGGCCAGTGAGGGCTAGTTGGCGACGTTCGCTTTGCCCGGCATGGTTTTCCGCGCGGGGCGGTCAGGATTCCGGCTGCAGCACGATGTCGAAGCTGGCGTGCCGGAACGGCACCCGGCCGACGTTCCACTTGGCCGCCAGGCGCCTCGTCGGTGACCTCCTCGAAGTCGACGACCAGGGACTGCTTGACCGCGAAGACCGTGTCGGACTCGATGTACTCGCTCCCGGCGACGAAGATGTGCGTGGTCAGCGCGCGGTGCCCGGGGGCGGTGACGATGAAGTGGATGTGAGCCGGGCGGAACGCGTGCCGGCCGGTCGCCAGCAGCAGCTCGCCCACCGGGCCGTCGGTCGGGATCGGGTAGTAGCTCGGCACGATGGTGCGGAACCAGAAGGTCCCGTCCTCGCCCGCCGTGAACAGGCCCCGGCCGTTGGCGCGCGGCTGCACGCCGGGCTGCTGCACGTCGTAGAAGCCCTGGTCGTTGGCCTGCCACACGTCGATGCGGGCGTGCGGGAGTGGGGTGCCGTCGACCGACACGACCCGGCCGGTGACCACGCACGGGGTCGCGCCGGGGTCTTTCACCAGGTCGATGTCGTCGCCGAGGTCGCGCACCGGCGACTCCACCACGTGGAACGGCCCCAGCACGGTCGACTCGGTGGCCACGCCGAACTTGCGGTTGGAGATCGTCTCGATCAGCATCGACAGCCCGAGGACGTCCGACAGCAGGATGAACTCCTGGCGCTCGTCATCGCTCTTGTGCCCCACCCGGGTCAGGAAGTCGATCGCCTTCTCCCACTCCGGGATCGTCAGCTCGACGTCGCGCGCGAACGCGTGCAGGTGCCGCACGAGCGCGGTGAGGATCTCACGCAGCCGCGGGTCAGTCTGCGCCCCGAAGGACTCGATGACGGCATCCGCCGCGGTTTCCTCGGTGAAATCGGTAGCCATGGCCCTGAGGTTATGCCGCCCGCCAGCTGCGGGTCTACGGCGGCCGCGGGGGTTGAGGGCCCCGAACGAGGGGGTGCTGCGCCGCTACCGTGAATTCGATGCCTGCCGCGGCACCGAGTTGCGGACCGTGCCGCGCAAGCCGAACAACGGGATCCGCCACAGCGGCGGCAGGCTGTCCTCCTCGAGTTGCCCCGGGTCGCACGGCTCGCCCTCGCCGGCTGCCGTCTCGCTGACCGCGACCAGGGCCGACAGCCGGATCAGGCGGCGGGCGCCGTGGAACATCAGGAACGCGAGCGGCAGCTCCACGAAGACGGCCGAGGCGACGCTGCCCCAGATGGACCGCGTGCCAAGGTCGAGGATGACGTCGAACCAGGCGTCGCAGCACAGCAGCGTCCCGGTGACCAGCAGGCAGGCGATGACGATCTGGCGGCCGCGCCAGAACGCCCAGCCGGTGGCCGCGAACGCGAGCAGCAGGATGACGTCGAACCCGACCCAGGCCGCGCGCCAGTAGTGGGCGTGGAAGGAGCGGTGCAGCGTGAGGCCGAGGACGACGATCCAGCCGGCCAGGACCAGGCAGCACAGCAGCGAGACGAGGAAGCCGAGCTTGCGCCCCCGTGACAGGTAAACGCCCAGCAAGGGGCGGGGGTAGTCGATCGAGGCGAGGGAGCGCGCCAGCTCGCGGCGCTCGGTCGCGCTCATCTCCCTCAGGTCGTCCTCATTGATCACGTTTTGGTTGTTCCCAGCCGACGCGGTGGTCTCACACGAGTCGTAGTCTCGTTGTCGTGGATGCTGAACTCGTTTACGCGCACGCAGGCTTCGGGTCGGACGCCGTGGACTATGTCCAGGGGTGGGACATGCAGCGCGCGGTGCACGGGCGACGGGTCAGCGGCGAGGTCCCCGATAGCTGCCTGCTACTCGAGCATACGCCGGTGTATACAGCCGGTAAGCGCACGGCCGTGTCCGACCGGCCGGTCGGCGACCCCGGGGCGCCGGTGATCGACGTCGACCGGGGCGGCAAGATCACCTGGCACGGGCCCGGGCAGCTGACCGCCTACCCGGTCATCAAGCTGACCGAGCCGCTCGACGTGGTCGCCTACGTGCGCGGCCTGGAGGAGGCCATGATCCGGGTCTGCACCGAGTTCGGGCTGCACGCCACCCGGGTCGAGGGACGGTCAGGCGCCTGGATCCCGGCCTCGGGCGGGCGGCCGGAGCGGAAGGTCGGCGCGATCGGCGCCCGCGTCGCCCGCGGGGTCACCATGCACGGCCTGGCGCTCAACTGCGACTGCGACCTGTCCTGGTTCGACCGCATCGTGCCGTGCGGCATCAAGGACGCCGGGGTGACATCGCTCACGGCCGAGACCGGCATCCTGGTGTCGGTAGGCGACGTGACCCCGCTGCTCGAGCGGCACCTGGCGGGGGCGCTCGGCTACCGTGCCTGGCGGCGCATCCACACGGTGACGCCGCTGCTCGCCGCGGCCGCCTAGCGCGCTCCGCGCTTCTTGCTGTTATCCGGACCACGCGCGGGTGCCCGGCTCGTTCGAGTTCGGTCGCGGGGACGGGTCACTGGCGGGACGGGACGGCCCGGCGGGGACGGGTCACGGGCGGGGACGGGCCGGCCGGCGGGGACGGGTCACGGGCGGCGGGACGTAAATTGGAGGGGTGGTGAACACGGAGCTGGCCCCAGAAGGACGGCGGATGCTGCGGCTCGAGGCGCGCAACGCCGAGACGCCGATCGAGCGGAAGCCGCCGTGGATCAAAACCAGGGTCCGCACCGGCCCGGAGTACACCGCGCTGCAGCGGCTGGTGAAGGCCGAGGGACTGCACACGGTCTGCCAGGAGGCGGGCTGCCCCAACATCTTCGAGTGCTGGGAAGACCGCGAGGCGACCTTCCTCATTGGCGGCGACCAGTGCACCCGGCGGTGTGACTTCTGCCAGATCGACACGGGTAAGCCGCTGCCGCTCGACCGCGACGAGCCGCGCCGGGTGGCCGAGTCGGTCGCGGCCATGGGCCTGCGCTACGCCACCGTTACCGGGGTTGCGCGCGACGACCAGCCCGACGGCGGGGCCTGGCTCTACGCGCAGACCGCGCGGGAGATCCACGCGGCCGTGCCCGGCTGCAAGGTCGAGCTGCTGGTGCCGGACTTCAACGCCGAGCCCGCCCAGCTGGCCGAGGTGTTCAGCGCCAGGCCGGAGGTGTTCGCGCACAACCTGGAGACGGTGCCGCGGATCTTCCGCCGGATCCGCCCCGGATTCCGCTACGAGCGCTCGCTCGACGTGCTCCGCCAGGCCCGCGAGGCCGGGATGGTGACGAAGTCCAACCTGATCCTGGGCATGGGCGAGACCCGCGACGAGATCGCCCCGGCCCTGGCCGACCTGCGCTCAGCCGGGGTCGACCTGCTGACCATCACCCAGTACCTGCGGCCCTCGTCCCGGCACCACCCGGTCGACCGCTGGGTGCACCCGGACGAATTCGTCGGGCTGCGCGAGGAAGCGCTGGCGCTGGGGTTCGCGGGCGTCATGTCGGGGCCGCTGGTCCGGTCGTCTTACCGGGCGGGCCAGCTCTATGCCCAGGCGATGGAGCAGCGCGCGGCCGCGCCGGCCAGCTGACGGCGGCGGCCGCCGCGCACAACGCGGATCCTTTGCGCAGCGCGGAAGAAAAGCGTCCGCATGAGACGCTTTTTTACCGCGGTGAGCGGAATTTCCGCGCTAACCGGCGTCGGGGCCAGGACGGCACGGCGGGTGAGCAGGGCGCCGAGGCCTGAGGGAGTCCCCGGAAGAGCGCGGCTAGAGTGGCCAGCGTGAACGAGCGGCTGCCCGGGGAGATCAGGGAGATCGCGGCCCGGCAGGTCGAGCGGCTGGCGGCCGTGGTGGCCGGGCTGAGCGACTCCGACCTGGTCGCGCCCACGCTGTGCGCCGGCTGGCTGGCGGCCCACCTGCTGGCGCACTGCCGCTCAGGGCCTGGACGAGCACGCGGCCAGCTGCGCCGAGCCCGGCGAAGCCGGGCGACGCGGCCGACCGGGACTACGTGAGCTACTGGCGGGACTTCCCGGCCGGGGCGGAGCCGGCCGCCTACGGGCAGACCCGGTACTACTGGGCGGCCGGCAGCGCCTACGCGACCGCCGGCAGCCTGCGGCGGCACTTCGCCGCCACCGCCCGGCAGGCGGCGGGGATGAGCCGCCAGGCGCCAGCGGGCCTGTTCCGGCTCCAGGGCCATGTCATGGCGGCGGAGGACATCCTGGCCATGTGGACCGTCGAGTGGGTGATCCACCAGCTCGACCTGACCGCGTACCTGTCCGGGGACCGGCTCGCCCCCGGCGATGACGCGCTCGCGCTGGCGCTGCGCACGATCGACGAGCTCACCGGCGGCGCCAGCCCGCCCGATGGCCTGGACGCCGGACGGTACCTGCTCAAGGGCACCGGGCGGCTGCCGCTGGACGACGCCGAGCGCGGACTTCCTCGGCGACCGGGCGGCCGCGTTCCCTGCGTTCGGCTAGACCGGGGCGGGACCTGCCGGGCACGGAGTGGTCACTGGGCGCGGACTGGGGGAAGCTGCTTCCGTTCGGGAGATCGGTTTTGGCTCGGGGCACCCTGGTTGGTTTCAGTCCGGTGGGCCGGAAACCGTATGCTCACTGGTCGGACGCGGCACGCGTTACGAGGAAAGGCTGAACCGTGGTTGACCAATACAACGCCGAGGAGCTTCAGAACGCCGGGCGGCTGAAGCAGATCCGGATGGTCGCGAAGCTGGTCAACCAGCAGAACAAGCGGGCGCTGCCGATCGTGTTCGGCTCGGCCGCCGGCCTGATCGTCATCTTGGTCGTGATCGGGCTGGTCATCGGGCTGCTGGCGGTCTTCATCCCGCTCGGCGTGCTGCTCGGCGTGATGGCCGCGATGATCCTGTTCGGGCGGTTTGCCCAGCGGGCGCAGTTCGCCGCGATCGACGGGCAGCTGGGCGCGGCGGCCGCGGTCCTGCAGTCGATGCGCGGGCGACTGGACCGTCACCCCCGGCGTCAGCGGCAACCGGACCATGGACGTGGTGCACCGCGCGGTCGGGCGGGCCGGGGTGGTGCTGGTCGGCGAGGGCGTGCCCTCCCGGGTGGCCCCGCTGATCGCGGCCGAGCGGAAGAAGACCGAGCGGGTCGCGCACGGGGTGCCGATCCATGACTTCCAGGTCGGCAACGGCGACGGGCAGATCCCGGTCAGCAAGCTGCAGCGCAAGATCACCAGGCTGCCGCGGGCGCTCAAGCCGGCCGCCGTGTCCGACCTCAACTACCGGCTGCGCGCGCTGCAGCCGAGCATGCAGATGCCCAAGGGGCCGCTGCCGAAGGGCGCCCGGATGCCGCGGATGCCCAAGCAGCAGCGCTAGGCCCGGTGCCCGGCGGAGCCTGGCCGGGGGCTAGAAGCGGACGACGATCGTGTCGGACGCCCGGTCGTGCAGGCCGCGCAGGTCGCGGTCGGCCAGGCAGGCCGGGATCACGCACATCAGCAAGATGGTGCGCAGCGCGCCCACTTGAAGCCGGGGCGGCTGCCGTCGGTCCGCATCGCGCGGATGCCGAGCAGCCGCTTGCCCACGGTCAGCCCGCTGATCGCGGTGAGCAGGTAGACCTCGACGAAGAAGAGCAGCAGGGCGGTCAACTGCGCGTCCTGGTAGTGCGCGTCGGTGACGGTGACGACGCTGTGCCCCACGATGAAGGACGCGATCAGGTAGCACAGCACCCAGTCGAGGATCAGCGCAACCAGCCGCGCTGCCCATCGGAGCGACCGAACCCGGGCCCTCCTTGCGGCAGGCCGAAGCGCTTGCCAGGGTAATCAGGCGTATCATCGGCCACGGTGTCGCGTCGAGACCTCGCGCTGCCAGGGGCGACGGCGACCTTGGTCGCGCTCCTGGAACGCTGGTTCCGGGGTTCGTTGAGGCACGTCTCTACGGTATCCGCTGGACGGCACGCCCGTACGCCCCCACCGCGCCGACCCCGGGTCGGCCCGATCGGGCAGGCGGTGCGGGTGCCGCCGGACAGGCGTAACACTGGCGAAACATCGGGGATACGGCGCAGGAAATTGCAGAGCGGCTACCGTCCGAAGCGGTTCCGATGAAGAAATCTCGATATACCGACCTATGCGGGCCCTGTTCTGGGAGGGTTGATGGCGTTCAGCAGTGCTGAAGAAGTCCTGGCGTTCATCGCTGAGGAAAATGTGGAGTTCGTCGACGTCAGGTTCTGCGACCTGCCGGGCACCGTGCAGCACTTCACCGTTCCGGTTTCGACGTTCGACGCGGACGTCTTCACCGAAGGCCGGATGTTCGACGGGTCGTCGATCCGCGGCTTCCAGGCGATCCACGAGTCCGACATGCTGCTGATCCCCGACCCGGCGACCGCCGTGCTCGACCCGTTCCGTCAGCACAAGACGCTGAACCTGACCTTCTCCGTCTTCGACCCGCTGACCGGCGCGGCCTACTCCCGCGACCCGCGCAACGTGGCCGCCAAGGCCGAGGAGTACCTCAAGGGCACCGGCATCGCGGACACCGCGTTCTTCGGCCCGGAGGCGGAGTTCTACATCTTCGACTCGGTGCGGTTCAGCACCAGCTCGAACGAGGGCTACTACCACGTCGACTCGATCGAGGGCGCGTGGAACACCGGCCGTGACGAAGTGGGCGGCAACCTCGGCGCCAAGCCGCCGTACAAGGGCGGCTACTTCCCCGTCCCGCCGATGGACCACTACACCGACCTGCGCTCGGAGATGGTCTCGAAGCTCATCGAGGTCGGCATCGTGACCGAGATGCAGCACCACGAGGTGGGCACCGCGGGCCAGGCCGAGATCGACATCCGCTTCGGCAAGCTGCTCGAGCAGGCCGACAAGCTGCTGCTGTACAAGTACGTGGTCAAGTCGGTCGCGCGCGCCGCGGGCAAGACGGTCGACCTTCATGCCGAAGCCGCTGTTCGGCGACAACGGCTCGGGCATGCACGTGCACCAGTCGCTGTGGAAGGACGGCTCGCCGCTCTTCTATGACGAGATGGGCTACGGCGGGCTGTCCGACATCGGCCGCTGGTACGTCGGCGGCCTGCTCAAGCACGCACCGTCGCTGCTCGCATTCACCAACCCGACGGTCAACTCCTACCACCGCCTGGTGCCCGGCTTCGAGGCGCCGGTGAACCTGGTCTACTCGAACCGGAACCGTTCGGCCTGCTGCCGCATCCCGATCACCGGCACCAACCCGAAGGCCAAGCGGATCGAGTTCCGCGTGCCCGACCCGTCCGCCAACCCCTACCTGGCCTTCTCGGCCATGCTGATGGCGGGCATCGACGGCATCAAGAACAAGATCGAGCCGCCGGAGCCGGTCGACAAGGACCTGTACGAGCTGCCGCCGGACGAGGCCGCCGCCATCCCGACCGTCCCCGGCTCGCTGGACGCGGTGCTCGACAACCTGGAGGCCGACCACGGCTTCCTGACCGAGGGCGGCGTGTTCACCCCGGACCTGATCGAGACCTGGATCGCCTACAAGCGCGAGAAGGAGATCGACGCGGTGCGGCTGCGCCCGACCCCGCACGAGTTCGAGCTGTACTTCGACGTCTGACCGTCTCGGGCGCGCTAACGTCCGCGCCGGAGGCGGCCGGCAGGCGGGCGACGTAACGCCGTAGGTCGTGATAGCGGAAGCCCGCAGGAGAGGCCTAAGTAACCTCGCTGCGGGCTTTCCGCATGCCACGAGGTCGCCGGCTGTATCAGTCATCGCGGTTTGTGGCAGATCACAAAAATCTGCTCGGAAAATTGGGCTCTGACGCTGTACCCTGAGTGAGGGGCTGAGGGGCGCTGCGACGGGCGATCCGCCCGCCACGCTTGGCCCCGCGGGCGGTCCGGGCGCGGCTGCCGGACACCAAGGGCGCCTTCCGTGAACGGGAGGCGCCATGGTGCGCGAACTGGCAGAGCTCGTTGACCAGCAGGTCACGGTCGTGGGCGGCGCCGTCACCGATTCCGGGCGCCGGTTCGAGGTTATCTGCGAGGTTGAGCCGCCGACTCGTCCGGATCTGACGCGGGTCCGGCACCAGATCGGTGTGCTCAGTCAGGTGGCCGACTCGTTCCTGATTCCCGACAACCACATCGGGCGGGCGACGGTGTCGAGTGTGGCGGTAGCCCACGAGGTGCAGGCGATGGGCGCGCGCGGGATCGCGTGCCTCAACTCCCGGGACCGGAACCTGCTGGGGTTTCGCCGGGACCTGCTGACGGCGGCGGCGTACGGCGTGGACCGCTTCCTGTATGTCTACGGCGACAAGCCCAGCGCTGGCGGTCGCACCAGCGAACTGACCGTACAGGCGATGATCGAGGAGACCCGGGCTCTCGCAGAGGACCCGGCGTTCAGCGGGGTGGCGCCGTTCCGGGCCGGGGTGACGTGCGGCTTGCGGGCGGTCCCGGCCTGGAAGGCCACCGCAGACTTCGTGTTCGCGCAGGTCAGCTACTCGGTGGAGAGCCTGCTGCGGTGGCGTGAGAGTGTGCAGGTGTCCGGGCCGGTGTACGCCGGGGTCATGGTGCTGGCCAGTGCGGCCATGGCGCGGAACCTGGCGGGGACGATCCCCGATATCGACATTCCGCAGGACTTGGTCACCGCGGTGGAGCATGACCGCAACGCCGGAGTGGAGGCTGCGTGCCAGCAGGTGCTGGCGATCCGTGACAGCGGTGCTTTCGACGGTGTGCACCTCATACCGGTAAGCCGCTACCGTCAGGTCGCCGCCTTGCTGGAAACCGAACTTCGACCGCCTCAGAAATCTTGGCGGCCCTGATTCCTGGCCGATTTACCCAGTGCTGAACCATCGCCGGCTTTATCGCGGCGATTCGGCCGGTGGCTTTCGTAAATGTCGGAAGTTCCGCTCTTGTGTCAATGCGATTTCATCCGCAGTTAGTCAGCTTCACTCCGCTGGGGTGACGACGGGAGGCGGATCGGTCGTTACGGTCGGATTTGCCTGCCGCGCACAGATCGAAGCGCGGGCATTGCCCGTCGAATCCGAACCACCGCTGGGTCCGGCCAGCGTCACTCAACCGGTGGGCCGGACTCAACCGGCCCGCCTGGTTTGCCCGACTGGAGGGGACTGTGGCTGGGCCAGCGCAAGCAGTTGAGCGTCCTAGTCCCCGACTGCCTCAGGCGCTGGTGCGCCGGACTGTTGTCGCTGTCTTGACGATCATGATTCTGAGCGTGCCGTCCGTGGTGTTCGCGGTGATCAGCGGCCAGGTCCCGGCCGCCTCGTTTGCGGTGATGGGCGGTATCGCCGGCATCACGAACCTGGCGAACGGCGGGCCGCGAATCGCCTATCTCAGTGTCGGGTTGCTGACCGCGCTGACCCCGATCGCGATCGTGTCCGGGGCCGTCCCGGTGGCGGGCGCGGCGCTGATGGCGATCATGTGCTTCGGGGTGGGACTGAGCGCTGCCCGGGGTCTGAACCGGGGGATGCGGATGATCCCGCTGTTCCTCGCGTTCCTCATAATCGCCCCGCCGCCATGGACAGGGAGCACGATAGACCGGACCAGTACCTCGTACCTGTTGTGGAACATGCTGTTCCTGGGTGGCGGGGGGCTGTGGGCGCTGCTGGTCTTCCCGCGGTTGCTGCAGAAGATGAAGATGCCGATGCCACCGCGCCCGAAATCGTGGGCCGGGACGGACACCCTGGTTTACACCATCACGATCACCGTGCTGTGCACGGCGAGCACCCTCGGAGTCCTCGTCTGGTGGCCCGGGTCCGACGGTGCCTGGCTCGTCCTGACGGTGCTCGTACTGACCCAGCCCGGCGGCGACGATTCGCTGAAGCGAACGTTCGAACGGATACCCGGAACCGTCATCGGAATCGTGATTGCCGCGATCGTGGCCTCGGTCGCCAGTTCTGAAGCCGTGCTGCTCACTGTGGGCCTGATCCTGATGGTGATCACCGTCGTGATCCTGCTCAGCCCGCACTCCTACTTCCTGTACTCGGCCTTCATCACCGCCGCGGTCGTGCTGTTCACCGCGACCAGCATCGCCGACGTCCACAAGACCGCGGCGGAGCGGCTCGAGTTCACCTTGGCCGGGGGCGCACTCATTCTGGTCGCCGCCGGGATAACGCTGGGGTGGGCCCACTACCAGCAGACCCGTCCCGCCACCCCAACTCAGGCGACTGACGCTTAAGGCAACCCTCGTCCTCACCCGTCCCGTCGATTCGATGGACTGGCGGCGTCCCTCTGCGCTCTGGAGCGCAGGCGGGTGACACTTAACGCGTGAAATGCTTGCCCTGTGCCTTCACTGCCCGTGACATTCGCCGAGGATGTCATCAACATGCCTGCGCACGCACAGTTCGAAGCGTTCATCGACGAGTACCGCAGCGCGCTCGATCGCTGCCTGGACGGGCTGACCGAGGAACAGGCGCGCCGGTCGCTGGTGCCGTCGCGGACCACGTTGCTGGGGCTGGTGAAACACGCCACGTTCCTGGAGAAGGTGTGGTTTGACGAGGCCGTTACCGGCCGGCCGCGAGCCGAGCTGGGCATCCCCGCGATCTCGGACGAGTCATTCGTCCTGCACGACAATGACACCATCGCCACCGTCCAGCGGGCTCACCGCGAGGCATGCGAGTCATCACGCCACGCGACGTCAGCCCTCGGAGTCGACGACAAGGTCTACGGCTACCGGCTCGGGCCGCTTCCGCTGCGCTGGGTCTACCTCCACGTGCTGCGCGAGCTCGCTCAGCACTGCGGGCACGCCGACATCCTCCGGGAGCAGATCCTGGGCGGGTAGCGCCGGGTTCCGCTGTTACTCGCGGCCAGGCGCGCGGGGGGCGGTGAGGAAAGCCTCGAGCGCGGCGGCGAACTCGGGCGCTGTGAACGCACGCGCGTGGTCCCCGGGCACGCAGGCGTAGCGCCCAGCGGGCAGCAGCGCGGCCAGCTCGTCGGCGTCGGAACGCTCGTCCCGGTCACCGATCACGACGAGCGTGGGGGTCGCGATCCGCCGCAGGTCGTCCGCGGGCGTGGGGACGAGTGAGTCCCCCACGTGCAGCAGCACGCGGGGATCGGCGCCGCTCTTGTCCACCCAGCCGGCGACCTGGGCCTCAGGTGAGCCGGGATCAAGGGCAGCCCCGCCGACGATCGCAGAGAGGGTGCGGTGGATCAGGCTGATGTCTTGCGGGCCGCTGACCTTCGCGAGCCCCTGCCCGGCCACGACGGCGCGGCCGGGCTGGGCCCCCCGCGCGAGCATCCGCACCACGATGCGGCCACCGAGCGAGTAGCCGCCGAGGTCATAGTCACCGTCGCCCAGTCCGAGGTGCCCAATGAGGGCGAGCCCGTCGTCGGCAAGCACGTCGGGCGGGTAGAGACGCGGACCGGGCGACCGGGTGCTCTCCCCGTGACCGCGGAAATCGGGCAGGAAGAGGTGGAACCCCTGCGCAGCGAGAGTTTCGGCCGGCCCCTGGTCAAGCCAGTCCGATCCGGCGCCCATGAAGCCGTGCAGCAGGATCAGCGGCCGGCCCGACCCGGTCTCGCGGTAGGCCAGCTCCACGCCGTCACGGCCGGTGAACCGAGAAAAGTCCATAGGGTGCCCGATCTTAGGCGAGGCGGCTGCCCCGCGTCAGTACCAGGCCAGGCTCGTCGCGGTCATCAGGGGCGGCCCAGGCGGGCCAGGCCCGCAAGGGCGCGCGGGGACCGATTCCCGGTCGCGCATCATCGCCAGCAGTGCGTGCTCCAGGCCGAGGTGGGGCGCGGGCGGCGGCGTCCGCGATCAGGTCGCCGAAGCCGAACCGGGCGCCCGCCGCCGCTAGCTGGGCCGGCAGCTGCCAGCAGCCTGACCACTCGAACTGATCTTGGAAAATCCGCGTTCGGTGGTAAGAAAGCGGCCTAGACGCACGCTTTTTTACCGCGCTGCGCGAAGTATCCGCGTTAATGCCCGCGCGGGCATGGCGCTCGCCGGGCCGGTGGCACTCGCGTCCCGTAAGGCCGAGGAATCACGGAAGCAACAGGGCCGGCTGGCAGTTGCCCCTCTGCTGGAGCGCGGGCCCCCGGGCACCGCCGACCATCATGCCGCCCGCCAGGCCCGTCACCAGCCCGGGGCAGCCTGGAGGTCGTCCTGCCGGCCTGCGAGGGGCTCCGGTAGCCTTCCGGCATGCCCCGCCTCGCCCCGCCCGATGCCGCCGTGCGCGACTCGTTCCTGGAGGCCGCCCGGGAGCTGCGCGACGAGGGCTGGCTGGCGGACTTCCCGGTCGCGGAGGTGGCGGCCGACTTCAGCGGTTACGTCGGGCAGGTCCGGGCCGAGACCTGCGCCTGGGGCGTGCCGATCTCCACCTTCTGGTACGTCGACGGGCCCGACTACCTGGGCACGGTGATCGTCCGGCACCGGCTGACGCCGGAACTCGACCGGCGCGGCGGGCATATCGGCTACCACGTCGCCCCGCGCCGCCGGCGGCAGGGGCACGCCACCGCGATGCTGGCGGCGGCGGTCGGCTACGCCCGCGACCAGCTTGGCCTGGAGCGCATCCTGATCACCTGCGACCAGTCCAACATCGCTTCACGCCGGGTGATCGAGGCCAACGGCGGGGTGCTGGCGGAGATCCTCGACGGGGAGTGCCGGTACTGGATCAGCCCCGGCGGCTGACCGGGGCGCCCGGGGTAAGGCGCGGCTGGCCGCCCGGCTCGCGCGGGCCTGAGGGCCGCGGCGGCGAGGGCCGCGGCGGCCCCGCCGCGCGTGGCGCGGCGGGGCCGCCGACTGCTCCGGGAGCGCCTAGCTCTCGACCTCGACCACGGAGGCCCCGTCGGCCGCGCGCTGGACCGCTTCGCAGCCCGCCTTGGCCGATGACTTGGACTCGTACGCCTCCCCCGAGGCGACGACCTCCCCGTTGCTGGCCTTCAGCCGGAAGCGGTACTTACCCCCGCGGTCCTGGTACACCTCGAACTTGCCGGCCATACCTCAACTCCTTTTCGCGTAAGGCTTACGACCGCCATCCTGTCGCAGCGGGGTGGTTTTTAAACGGAGGCGGGGAGCCAAGACCGGAAGGGGTCGCAAGCTCCCGTTCCTCTTCTTGCTGTTATCCTGTGGGCATGATGACGGCAGGCGGGGCGGTCAGCCCGGACGACGAGCGCTGGATGCGGCTGGCGGTGTCGCTCGCGCGGCGGTGCCCGCCGTCGGCGACCGCGTTCTCGGTCGGCGCGGTCATCGTCGGGGCGGACGGCGGCGAGCTGTCGCGCGGCTTCTCCCGCGAGGGCGGCGACCCGGTCGTGCACGCCGAGGAGGCCGCCCTGGGCAAGCTCGGGGCGGGTGACCCGCGGCTGGCCGGGGCCACCATCTACAGCACCCTGGAGCCGTGCTCGCGGCGTAAGTCGCGCCCGCGGACCTGCACCGAGCTGATCATCGCGGCCGGGCTGGCGCGGGTGGTGACCGCCTGGCGCGAGCCCGCGACATTCGTGACCGACGCCCAGGGGACCGAGCTGCTGACGGCGGCGGGCCTGGTCGTCACCGAGCTGCCTGCGTTCGCGGCCGAGGCGGCCGCGCCGAACCGGCACCTGATCGGCCCGTAACCGGCCGCCCGAACCGCTTGCCGCCTGCGGGGAACCCTGGCCCCCGTCGGAATTAGGGGAGGTTTGTGCGATTGTTACCATTTTCCCCGGACCGGGGCCCGCCGATACCTACTCGCCGGTACATTAGGAACCCTCACCGTGCACAGGGGAGACGCGTGGCCGGGATCGATCGACTCGGTGATGAGGGGCAGGCAGTGGAAACCACGACCTTCACCGCGCTGTGCGAGAGCGCAGGCCGCTGGTGGACGATTCGCGTGCCGCAGATCGCAGGGCTGACGGCGCAGGTGCGCAGCCTCGACCAGGCCGAGGTCGTGACGCGCCAGCTCGTCGCGCGCACCCTGGCGATCCCGCTGGAGGCGATCCGGGTCGACGTCGTGCCCAACGCGCCCGCCCCGGTGGCGGAGGCCCTGCAGAAGCGCTACGCCGCCCGCCTGGCGGCCGAGGCGGCCAGCGCGGCCACCCGCGAAGCCCTCGGCGCGCTCGCCCGCGAGGGCTACGCGTTCCACCCCGCGGCCACCCTGCTGGGCCTGTCACCAGCTGAAATCGAGCACTACGGGCCAGCCGGGGGCCGCTTCGGCAGCCGGCCGACGACAGCACCGGGCCCGCTCGAGCTGGCCGGCCCGTGACCCGGCCGCCACGGAACGCGGACGGGTAATCGGTTTGGCGGGCGATGCCCGCCGGCTTAAGGTATGAGGCGTTGTGAGCGCTGACGAGATCATCGAACGGATTGACGCCTTCTGCGACGCCGTGCCGCGTCAGCGTGCCCGCACCGAGGCGATCGGTCCGCTGCTGCTCTTCGTCCCCGTCGGGGCCGGCTTCCCGTACTACGCCCGGCCGCGCCCTGGCCCCCGCGACCGGGTGTCGGCCGCCGACGTGCGGGCGGTGCGGGCCCGGCAGCGGGAGCTGCTGATCCCCGAGTCGTTCGAGTGGATCGAGCAGTCAGCCCCGGACCTGGCCGCCGCCGCGGCCGAGGCCGGCCTGCTGGTCCACGCGCACCCGCTGCTGGTGCTGGACCGGCTCGCTCCCCCGCCTGCGCTGCCGCGCCGGATCTGGGCGGGCGTGCTCGACCCGGACGACCCGGACGTGGTGCAGGCGTGGTCGGTCCCGGCGGTCGCGTTCGGTCACCCGGGGACGGCGGTCGGCGAAGCGACCGTGACCGAGCGGGACAAGATCGCCGCGAACTACGACGCGGCCACGGTCGAGATGCTGCGCACCCGGCTGCGGGCCGGGCAGTCGGTGCTGGCGGCCGCCCGCGGCCCCAACGGCCCCCTGGCGGCCGGCAGCTACCAGATCGCCGGGGACGTGGCCGAGATCACCGGGGTCGGCGTGCTGCCCGCCAGCCGCCGCCGCGGGCTGGCTGCCGCGGTCACCTACGCACTGGCCGCGCACGCCGGCGAGCGCGGGGCCACGCTGGTGTTCCTGTCCGCGTCCGACGCCGCGGTGGCGCGCATTTACGCCCGGCTCGGGTTCCGTGAGATCGGCACCGCCATGATCGCCGAGCCGCCGGACTAGGGACGCCCGAACGGAGGCAGCCCGTCCCGCCCCGGCGCCCGGCGCCGTGCTCCCGCTGGCGGGGGGCGGCTACCCGGCCGGGGCTTACCCGGCCGGGGCTTACGCGGCGGGCGGGGGGCTTACCCGGCCGGCGTGGGGCGGCGCAGCCGGGCCAGCTCGGCCGGGGTGTGCCCGGACAGCGCCCGGCACTCGCGGGACAGGTGCGGCTGGTCGGCGTAGCCGGCCCGTGCGGCGGCGGCGGCCAGGTCGAACGGCGTCGCCCCGGGGCCGGCCGGGGCGGCGTCGGCCAGCCGCACGAACCGCTGGAAGCGCAGCACCCGCTGCAGGGTCTTGGGCCCGTAGCCTGCCGCCGCCTGGCAGCGGCGGCGCAGCTGCCGCTCGCTCAGCCCGGCCTGCGCGGCGACCTCCTCGGTGCGCACGGCCGGGTCACGGAGCCGGGCGGCCGCCGCCTCCACCGCCGGGTCGCCGTCGGCCGCGGCCACCAGCCGGCCGGCCAGGTCGAGCAGGCGAGCGGCGGCCACGTCCGGGGTCAGCTCGGCCGGCAGCTCGGCGGCGGGCCCGGTCAGCACCTCGGCCAGCGGAACCCGCTGGTCGCGGAGCTCGCTGAGCGGCAGGCCGAGCACCTGGCCGCCGGCCCCGGGGCGGAACCTGACCCCGGCGATCACCCGGCCGCCAGCCGCCGGGATGCGGACCGGGCCGGTGTCCGGGCCGGCTACCCAGGCCCCGGCCCCCTGGGCCCAGATCAGGTCGCTGCACCCGTCCGGCAGGACCAGCTGCTCGCCGTCGGCCCCGTCGGGGGTCACGCTGGCCCACAGGCACGCGACCGGCCGGCGCAGCGCAGCGGGCGGCCGCCACTCGGCGTACCCGGCGGTGAGCCACGCGCCCGGAGGCACCCACGGACCCGGGGACAAGGTCATGCCTTCAGCATGCCACGCGTACGATCTCGCCATGGACCTGCGGGACGCCACGCTGATGATGCTGGCCGAGTCAGACACCCAGCCCGCGGTGGCGGCGCTCGCCCGGTCGGTCTACGACCAGCTCGGACGGGGCGAGGCGGTCGGCTACGGGCAACTCGACGCGCTGATCGCCGAGGCCAGCGGGAAGGGGGTGCTGAGGGCCCTGCACGCCCGGCACAGCCCCCTCGGCTACGAGTCCATCATCGGGCCGATCCTGGCCGAGATCGACCGGCAGAAGCCGGTCCCGCCGCGCCGCCGCCCCGACCCGGAGGACGACCCATTGCGCGCCGGGACCTGGCCGCCGCCGCGTTAGCGGGACGGCGGCCTTTCCCTGTCTCCCGGCTTGCGTTCCCGGCGGCCGTTTCCTTCAAGACCGGCGCGGCCGGCCGCTGGTCCACTGGAGGCATGAACAAGACGCCAGACTTCGACGCGGCGGCCGGCTTCCTCGCCGCCCAGGGACGGGTGCTCGACCGCCGGGCCTTTCAGCGGCTGTTCGGCGGCGGCCGGGCCGGGCCGGTGCGGGACGCGGTCGCCGCCTACCGGAACGACGACGGCGGGTTCGGGCACGCGCTCGAGCCGGACCTGCGGGCGGCCGCCAGCCAGCCCGCGGCGGTGGAGATGGCCCTGCGCGTCATGGATGCCTGCGACGCGTGGGACGAGGCGCTGGCCCGGGACGCGCTCGACTGGCTGGTGACCGTCGCCCCCGAGGCGGGCGGGGCGACGTTCGTCCTGCCGACGCTGGCCGAGGGGCCGCACGCCCCGTGGTGGCAGCCGGCTCCCGGGCGCCCCGCCTCGCTGATCCAGACCGGCCAGATCGCTGGCCTGCTGTACGCGCGCGGCCTGGACCACCCGTGGCTGGGCCCCGCGACCGAAGTCATGTGGGCGGGCATCGCGGCGCTGACCGAGCCGGGCGGCTACGAGATGTTCGGCGTGCTGTCGTTCCTCGAGCACGTGCCCGACCGGGACCGGGCCGAGGCGGCCTTCGCCCGGGTCGGTCCCTTGCTGCTGAACCGGGGCCTGGTCGCCCTCGACCCGGGGGCCGGGGGCGAGGTGCACTCCCCGCTCGACTTCGCGCCGCGGCCGGAGTCGATGGCGCGCCGGCTGTTCGACCCGGCCGTCATCGACGCGCACCTCGATCACCTGGCCGGCGGCCAGCGGGAAGACGGCGGGTGGATGTTCAACTGGCCGTCCTGGTCACCCGCGGCCGAGGCCGACTGGCGCGGCTTCCTCACCGTCGACGCGCTGCGGGTGCTGCGGGCGAACGACCGCGGCTGACGGCGGCCCGGGCGCGGGGGCCGGGCGCGGGGGGGCGGTGCCCCGTCCGGTTACCGGGTGAATGTAAGACCCGGAATTGGGGTCTAAATTCACCCAATCCCAGGGGCGGCCGGGCGCGGGCCGGGCGCGGGCGGGGGCGCGGGCCGGGCGCGGGCGCGGGCCGGGGCGGCCGGGCGCGGGCCGGGGCGGCCGGACGCCGGCCAGGCGGCCGGGCGCCGGCCGGGCCGGGGGGCCGGGGGGCCGGGGGGGCCGGGCGCGGGGGCCGGGTGGGTCAGCCGTAGAACAGGCGGTCCATGACGGAGCGGGCCCGCCGGGCGCTGCGCCGGTAGTCCTCCTCCAGTGCCGCCGCCGGGGTGTCGAGCCAGGAGGAGGCACCGCTGGGCGTCTCCCGGCCGGCGCCCGCCGCGGCCGGCTTGTACCCGAGCAGCCGCGCGACCGCGGTCAGCTCGTCCTGGCGGGTCGGCAGGGAGTCCCCCGGGCGGCCGCGGACCAGGGTGATCGCGTTCCTGATGCGAGCCGCGAAGCGCCACGAGGCGCGCAGCGCGGCCGCGTCGGCCCCGTCGACCAGGCCCGCGGCGACGGCCGCGTCCAGCGCCGCCAGCGTCCGCGTGGTGCGCAGGGCGGCGACCGCGTGACCGTGCCCGAGCTGCAGCAGCTGCACCGTCCACTCGACGTCGGACAGGCCGCCCGGGCCGAGCTTGAGGTGCCGTGCCCGGTCGGTGCCGCGCGGGATGCGCTCGGCCTCGATCCGCGCCTTGATCCGGCGGATCTCGCGCACCGCGTGCTCCCCGGGCCGCCGGCGGGGTAGCGGTAGTGGTCGACGAGCGCGATGAAGCGCTGGCCGAGCCCGGCGTCGCCGACCGCGAACTCGGCCCGCAGCAGTGCCTGCGACTCCCAGGGGGCGGCCCGCCGGGCGTAATAGGCGGCGCAGGCACCGAGCGAGCGGACCAGCGGCCCCTGCTTCCCCTCGGGTCGCAGGTCGGCGTCGACCAGCAGGGGCGGGTCGGGCGCGGGCAGCTGGAGCAGGCGGCGCAGCTCGGAGCCGACCGCCTGGGCCGCGTCGGAGGACAGCTGCTCCGCGGCGGCGTCCTGGCCTGGGGCCGGGTCGTGCACGAAGATGACGTCGGTGTCGCTGCCGAAGCCCGACTCGTGGCCGCCGTAGCGGCCCATCGCGATGACCGCGAACCTGGTCGGCAGCGGCCGGCCGAGGTCGCGCTCGACCTTCGCCACCGTGGCCCCCAGCACCGCGTCGAGCGTGGCGGTGGTGATCGCGGTCAGCGCCTCCCCGGTCTCGGCCAGCCCGGTCAGCCCGAGCAGGTTCGCGGCCGCGACCCGGAACAGCTCCCGGCGGCGCAGCGAGCGGACCGCGACCGCGGCCTGCTCGGCGTCCCCGTCGTGGCGCCGGGCGGCCGCCGTCATCTCCGCCCGCAGCGCCGCCAGCGGCTTCGGCGTCAGCTCGCCGTCGTTGGCGAACAGCGCCACCGCCTCCGGGGCGCGCAGCAGCAGGCCGGTCGCGTAGCGGCTGGAGGCGAGCACGAAGGCCATCCGCTCAGCCGCCTTGGTCTCGTCCCGCAGCAGCCGCAAGAACCACGGGGAATCCCCGAGCGCCTCGCTCACCTGGCGGAAGGCGAGTAGCCCGGCGTCCGGCTCGGCCGCGTCGGCGAACCAGCCGAGCAGCACCGGCAGCAGGGTCCGCTGGATCGCCGCCCGGCGGCGCAGCCCCGAGGTCAGCGCCTCAATATGGCGCAGGGCGCCCGCCGGGTCGCGGTAGCCGAGTGCCTCCAGGCGGGCCCGGGCGGCCTCCGGGGTGAGCCGGGCGGCCCCCGAGGGCAGCTTCGCCACCGCCTCGAGCAGCGGCCGGTAGAACAGCTTCTCGTGCAGCCGGCGGACCTGCTGGGCGATCCGGGTCCAGGCCTCGGTGAAGGCCTCCTCCGGCGGCACCAGGGTGCCCGTGGACGTCCCCCGGGGCGGCTCGGGCGCGCTGGCCACCGCGACCGGGCTGATCACCCGGACCGGGCCGGAGCGGCCGGGGGGAACCACCCGCACCTTCGCCAGCATCGGGCGCGGCCCGGTGCCGAGGGCGCGGCCGAGACGGCGCAGCACGGCCGGGTCGGTCGGCAGGGTATGGGTCCGGCGCAGCTGGTAGAGCTGCAGCAGGTGCTCGGTCTGGCGCAGGAAGCGGTAGGCCTGGGCCAGGTCGTCGGCGTCGGCCCGGCCCACGTAGCCGCCCTCGGCCAGCGCGGCCAGGGCAGGGAGGGTCGCGGCGACGCGGAGCCGCGCGTCGGCCCGCCCGTGCACCAGCTGCAGCAGCTGGACCGCGAACTCGATGTCGCGCAGGCCGCCGGGTCCGAGCTTGAGCTCGCGGCCGGCCAGGTTCTTGGGCAGCGTGTCGATCACCCGGCGGCGCATCGCCTGCACGTCTTCGACGAAGTTGTCCCGCTGCGACACTTGCCACACCAGCGGCGCGACCGCGTCGTGGTAGCGCCGCCCGAGGGCCAGGTCACCCGCGGCCGGGCGCGCCTTCAGCAGCGCCTGGAACTCCCAGGTCTTGGCCCAGCGGTCGTAGTAGGCGAGGTGGCTCGCGAGCGAGCGGACGAGCGGCCCCTGGCGCCCTTCCGGCCGCAGGTTGGGGTCGACCGGGAAGAGCGTGCCCTCCGGGGTGACCCGCTCACACGCCCGGATCAGGCCGGTCGCGAGCCGGGTGGCGGTCTTCAGCGCCGCTTCGTCGGTCGGCTCGCCGCTGGCCTGGTCGTGCTGCTGCGGCTCGGCGACGAAGATGACGTCGATGTCGCTGGCGTAGTTGAGCTCGCGGGCGCCGCACTTGCCCATCGCCACGATCGCGAAGCGGACCGGGGGGGCGTCGGCCGGCAGCTCGGACCGGGCGATGGCGAGGGCCGCCTCCAGCACCCCGTCGGCCAGGTCGGCCAGTTCCTCCGCCACCTCGTCGAGGGTGGCCTCACTGGTCATGTCGCGCGCGGCCAGGTGCAGCAGGCGCCGGTGGTAGGCGGCGGTGAGCCGGGCGACCGGGTCGGCGGGCGGAGCCGCGGCCGCGGCGGGGCGGGCGGGGGCGGCGTCGAAGCGGGCCCGGGGCCCGGTGAGCGCGGACGGGACGACCGGGCCGGACCCGTCGTCAGCGTCCGGCGCGGCGAGCTGCCCGGCCCGCGGCTCGGCGTCGTCGGGGTCGGCCGCCACGGCCCGCAGCAGCTCGTCCCTGACCGCTTTGGCGTCCGGGCGGCGGACCGCCTCCGGCCCGCGCAGCAGGGCGGTGTCGCCCGGGTGCCGGGTCAGGTGCTCGGCCATGGCCTTGCTCACGCCGAGGACGGCGGTCAGCCGGGTGGCGAACGCGTGGTCGCCGGCCAGCGCCTTGATCAGGCCCGGGTCGCGCTCGGCGACCTGGCTCAGCCCGTTCAGGGCGGTGTCCGGGTCGGCCGCCTGGGCCAGGGCCGACAGCACCGGGTGGTCCGGGCTGCCCGCCGCGCCGGCGGTGATGCCGAGGGCGGTCAGCTCCCGCTCGGCCCGGGGAACATCGGCGAAGCCCATCCTGGCCAGCCATCCGGTCAGGGAGGTGCGCGCGCCGTTCACGCTCATGAGCGTATACCGGCGAACTGACCGGCCGGGAAATACGTTTGTAACATGCCGCGCCCGCGCGCAGCCGGGAGGGTACGGGGGTCGCCCCCCCGGGAGATAACTGTGGTAGGCATGGGGACATGGTGGACCTGATACCGCGCAGCGTGCTTTTCGGTAATCCCGAGCGGACCAGCCCGCAGATCGCCCCCGACGGGAACTCGCTGGCCTGGATCGCGCCGCGTGACGGTGTGCTGAACCTGTGGGTCGCCCCGGTCGGCGGCCAGCGGGGGGTCGACTGGGACGCGGCCCGGCCCGTGACCGAGGACACCGACCGCGGCATCCGCTCCTACGCCTGGGCCCGGGACGGTCAGCACCTGCTCTACGTGCAGGACGTCGGGGGCGATGAGAACTGGCGGCTGTACGACGTCAACCCGCAGACGCTGGCCCGCCGCGACCTGACCCCATTCGACAAGATCCACGCGACCATCATCGGGACGTCCCGGCGGCGGCCGGATGAGGTGCTGGTCGGAATCAACGCCGACAATCCCCAGCTGCACGACGTCTACCGGCTCCGGCTGTCGTCCGGTGAGCTGGTCAAGGAGATCGAGAACCCGGGCTACGCGGGCTGGCTCGCGGATGAGGACCTGGTCGTCCGGTGCGCGATCGAGCCGGAACCCGACGGGTCGTTCAACGTGCTGGTGCGGGACGCGGCCGGCGACCCGTTCCGGTCGCTGCTGAGCATCCCGGCCGAGGACGCGACCTCGACCGACGTCGTGTCGTTCAGCGGCGACGGCCGTTCGCTGCTGATGATCAGCTCGGCCGGGTCGGACACCGGGCAGCTCGCCCGGGTCGACCTGGCGACCGGATCGGCGCAGGTGCTCGCGGCCGACCCGGACGCGGACGTGGCCGGGGTGATGCTGCACCCCGAAACCCGCGACCCGCAGCTCGTCATGATCCTGGGGGACCGGATGAGCTACGTGGTGCTCGACGACAGCGTGGCGGCCGACCTGGACGCGGTGCGGGCCCTGCACCCGGGTGACCCGAGCTTCTCCGCCCGCGACGACGCCGACCGGACCTGGCTGGTCGCGTTCAACGTCGACGCCGGGTCGGTCACCTACTACCTCTACGACCGCGGCAGCAGGACCGGGCGGCTGCTGTTCGCGGCGCGGCCGGCGCTGTCCGGTTACGAGCTGGCGGCCATGGAGCCGTTCTCGTTCGCCGCCCGCGACGGGCTCGTGGTGCACGGCTACGCCACCTTCCCGCCCGGGTCCGGGCGGGAAGGGCTGCCCGCCGTGCTCAACGTCCACGGCGGCCCGCAGACCCGCGACACCTGGGGGTACCACCCGGAGGCGCAGTGGCTCGCGAACCGGGGTTACCTGTGCCTGCAGGTCAACTACCGCGGGTCAACCGGCTACGGCAAGGCGTTCGTGGCCGCGGGCGACCGCGAGTGGGGCGGCAAGATGCACGACGACCTCATCGACGCGGTCGGCTACGCGGTCGCCCGGGGATGGGCGGACCCGGGCCGGGTGGCGATCTACGGGGGCTCCTACGGCGGCTACGCGGCGCTGGTCGGGGCGGCGTTCACCCCGGAGGTGTTCTGCTGCGCGGTCGACATCGTCGGCCCGTCCAACCTCAAGACGCTGCTTGAGACCATCCCGCCGTACTGGACGCCGATGATCGCGCAGCTCTACCGGCGCGTCGGCCACCCGGAGACGGACGAGGCGTTCCTCTGGTCGCGCTCGCCGCTGTCGCGCGCCCGTGACATCCGCATCCCGCTGCTGATCGCCCAGGGCGCCAACGACCCCCGGGTCAAGCAGGCCGAGTCGGAGCAGATCGTGGCCGCGCTGACCGAGGCCGGCATCGACCACGAGTACCTGCTGTTCCCGGACGAGGGGCACGGCTTCGCCAAGCCGGAGAACCGGATCCGGTTCTACACCGCGGCCGAGCGGTTCCTCGCCCGGTACCTGGGCGGCCGGTTCGAGGAGTAACCGGCGGCGGTCGTTGCCAGCCGGCGGCCGAGCGGCGACAATCCGGGGATATGGCCCCTGTCGCCCGGCTCGCCCTGGCTGCCGCCGTCGCCGCCGCACTCCCGTTGCTGGGCGGCTGCGGGGCGCTGGGCAAGGTCGGGGCAGGATCGCACAACCCGCCCGCGAGCCAGTTCACGGTTTCGGCACCAGTCAGCACGGTGGTGATCGACGGCGGGAGCGGCTCGGTCACCGTGACCGGGACCGCGCAGCGGGCCGTCGCCGTGACCCAGAAGGCCAGCTACACCAGCAAGGCCCCGGCCGCCGCGCACGTGCTGCGCGGGACTGTGCTCACGCTGTCGTACACCTGCCCGACGCAGATCTCGTGCGCGGTGTCCTACGACGTCAAGGTGCCGCGGGACGTCGCGGTGACCGTCTCGGCCACGGCGGGGTCGATCACGCTGAACTCCCTCGGGGGCCCGCTGACGGCGCGGACCACGGCCGGCCTGATCACCGCGGACGACCTGCGCTGCGCGGTCGCCTCGTTCGGGGCCAACGCCGGCGGCGTGGTCGCCACCTTCAGCGCCGTGCCGCGGTCGCTGACCGCGTCGACCAACGTCGGGCCGATCACGCTGACCGTCCCCGGGTCGGCGAGCTACCAGGTCGCCGCGCACACGGTGGTCGGCACCACGACGGTGACCGTGCACCGGGGCGGCACCGCCCATGTGATCAGCGCCCGCTCCGACCTCGGCTCGATCTCCGTCGACCCGGGCTGAGGCGGCGCCCGCGGGCACGGACACGGGCGAAGCTCTCGGCGGCACGGTGAGAGCCGGCGCCGGCCACGCAGAGGAAGCCGAAGCACACCGCGGCCGCCAGCCCCCACAGAACCGTCCAGGTCCCCGCCAGGGCCCTCCAGCCCCAGGTCAGCCTGGGTTGCAGTTGCTCCTGGGCGGGCAGCCGGTCACCCGCGCTGATCCGGTCGAAGATCGACAGCTTCGAGGCCAGCTCGGGACTGGACCGGGAGATCGCCCGGTCAGCGTGCCGCAGCAGCCTCTCCTGGTGGCGGGTCAGGGTCACGGGTGTCTCCGTTTCGCCTGTCAGCGCGTCTCAGCAACATCCTACGCCTCAAGGGTCACAGAGCCATGCGGGCCGCCCCGCCCGATCGAGGCGTTGAGACTTATAGCCATATTGGTAGAAATTGTCAATTCAGTTCACTGAATGTTTTCTTTTCTGGCATCTTTTGTTTCTCAAGCGTGGCCGCGCCCAGCGTAGGTTCGCCGCATGAGCGAGACCACCGGGGACAACTTCGCGGCGCTTGACGACTCTGGAATATCGCGGTTCCAGATGAAGATCATGTTCGTGTCCGGTATGGGCTTTTTCACCGACGCCTACGATCTTTTCGTCATCGGCATCGTCGTCGCCCTCATCAAGACGCAGTGGTCGCTGTCGACCAGCCAGGTGTCGTGGCTGAACTCTGCGACCCTGCTGGCCTCCGCGGTCGGCGCGCTCGTGTTCGGGCGGGTCGCCGACCTGTTCGGGCGCAAGCGGATCTACGGGTTCGAGGTGCTGATCCTCGCGGCTGGCGCGATCGCGTCGGCGTTCTCGCCGAACTATACGTTCCTGCTAATCTCCCGGATCGTGCTCGGCATCGGCATCGGGGGCGACTACCCGGTGTCAGCGACCATCATGAGCGAGTACTCGGGCAAGCAGTCGCGCGGCCGGATGGTCGGCCTGGTGTTCGCGATGCAGGGACTGGGCCTGATCGTGGGACCGCTGGTCGCCTCGGTCTTGCTCGCCTCGGGCGTGTCCAACAACCTGACCTGGCGGCTGCTGCTTGGCCTCGGGGCGATCCCCGGGCTGGCGGTCTTCTACCTGCGCCGGCAGATCCACGAGACGCCGCGGTTCGCCATGGCCGGCGGCGCGGCGGACGAGGCCGAGGCCGCCATCAGCGCCGCCACTAGCACCGCCACCACCGGCAAGCCGGCCCAGCGGAGCGCGGCCGAATCCAAGGCGAAGAACTCGCAGAGCGTGGCCAGCGGCTACCTCAAGCTGGTGCGGAACCGGCGGCTGCTGATCTGGCTGATCGGCACCGCGGGCGCCTGGGCGCTGCTGGACTTCTGCTACTACGGGAACACGATCTCCCAGCCGGAGATCCTCAAGCTGCTGAGCCCGAACGCCTCCCTGCTCGACAACACGCTGATCCAGCTGGGCATCTTCGCCGTTTTCGCGATCCCCGGCTACATCGTGGCGATCCTGTTGCTGGACAAGACGGGACGGCGCACCATCCAGGTCCTCGGGTTCGGCGTTATGGCGCTGATGTTCCTGATCATCGGTTTCATCCCGGTCATCGCGAAACACGCGCTGCCGTTCCTGCTGCTGTACGGCATCAGCTACTTCTTCACCGAGTTCGGGCCGAATACCACCACGTTCATCTACCCGGCGGAACTCTTCCCGACCGACGTCCGCACCACCGGCCACGGAATCGCGGCCGGGGCGGGCAAGATGGGCGCGTTCGCGGGCGCCTTCCTGTTCCCCGACTTCCTGGCGGTCACGCTGGGCCTCAACCGGGCCATGGTCATCGCCGGGATCGCGGCGGCCCTCGGCATGCTGCTCACCATCGCGACGCTCCCTGAACCCCGGGGGAAGACCCTGGAACAGCTGGAAGAGGACGCGTACGCCCCCATGCCCGAGAAGGTCAAGGCGCAGCCGCGGCTGGCCAGCTGAGGGCCGCCTTGCCCGTCATTGGCTCCACCGACATCGCTGAGGAGGTGAAGCGGCGCCGCGGCCGCGATCAGGCGACCGCCGCGCCGTGAATCGGATGACGTATAACGTCGTGGTCGGGGTAGACGGATCCGCGCACGGCGACGCCGCCCTGCGGTGGGCGCTGGCCGAGGCGGAGGCGCACGACGGCCGGGTAACCGCCGTGTTCTCGTGGCAGCTGCCCTTCGTCGGGGTCCCCGGCGCCTTCAACCGGGAAGAACTCGAGCAGTCGGCCAAGGATTTCCTCATCGAGCGGGTCAGCAGCGTCGAACCGTCGCCCAAGGTTCCGCTGACCCCGCTGGTGGCCGAGGGTGATCCGGCCGAGGCGCTGGTCACGGCGGCCAGGGAGGCCGACCTCCTGGTGGTCGGCACCCGCGGCCGGTCCCCGTTCATGGGGGCCGTGCTCGGCGCGGTCAGCCTGCGCTGCGCCACCGCCGCCTCCTGCCCGGTCACGCTGGTGAAGCTGGCCGGCGGCGACACGCAGCCATAGGGCGCAGCCGTCGGCCCAGGACGCGGGCTGACTTCACCCCCGCAGGATGATCGCGGGCTGCCCGTCAGCGGGCCGGGTGTGCGGTGCGGGCGGGCCGTCCGGTGCTGCGGGGCCAGCCGGCCCGGCGGGCCGCCGGGGCAGGAGAACGGCGATGACCAGGCCGATCAGGGTGATGACGAGCATCATGGTGAGGGCCACGGCAAAGGGCTTGCCCGCGGGCAGTTTCACCGCGACCAGAACGGAGCCGACCAGGGCGGTGCCGAGCGAGGAGCCCAGGTTGGAGACGCTGCGGGACAGGCCGGAGATCTCCCCCTGGTCCCCTTCGGGGAAGCTGGACTGCACGACGTTGACCGAGGAGGTCAGCATGGTCCCGACCCCGGCGCCGAACAGCAGCAGCCCAGGGACCCAGCGCCAGACGCCCGCGTGCGCCCGGACCAGGACCAGCAGCAGGATCAGGCCGGCCGCGGCGGCCAGGAACCCGGCGATGATCAGCCATCGTTGCGGGTGCCGCCGGGCGAACCGGCCGGCGGCAGCCGACGCGGCCAGCATCCCGATCGTGGCCGGGGTCAGCATCAGCCCGGTCTGGATCGGGCTGTAGTGGTTGACCTCCTGCAGGTAGACCGAGACGGTGAAGAAGGATCCTTGCAGGATCAGCCACTGGATGGTCTGGGTCCCCAGCCCCAGGTTGGCGACCTTGTTCCGGAACAGCCGCAGCGGCAGGAGCACGTCACGGCCCTTTTTCTCCCCCGACCGGACGTGCAGGAAGAACCACAGCAGGAACAGCGCGCCGACCGCCACGTACAGCCACACCGGGGAGACCGACCCTTTCGGGATCACCACGGTGCCGGCGACCGTGAAGTCCTGGCGTGACGCGCCGAAGCCGTAGGTCCGCGACTGCAGCAGCCCGAGCACCACGAAGAACAGGCCCGCCGCGGACAGCACCGCTCCGGTCAGGTCGAATCGCGGCGCAGGCCCGGACCGGCCCGGGTCGGTGATCTTCCGCGCGAGCACGATGATCACGGCCACGACCAGGACCTGCAGCGCGAACGAGGCCCGCCAGCTGATCGCGCTGGTCACCAGCCCGCCGACGAGCGGCCCGGCGGCGGCGCCCAGGCCGGCCGCACCACTGACCACCCCGAAGTAGCGGGCGCGCGACTTGACGTCGGGGAACGTCACGGTGACGAGGATGTAGATGGGCGGAATCATCAGCGCCGAGCCCACCCCCTCCAGCAGCGAGTAGCCCGCCACCAGCAGGAGCAGTCCCTGCGCCAGCGCCGCCAGCAGCGCCCCGGCGGCGTAGACGGCCAGGCCGAGCACGAAGCACCGCTTGCGGCCCCAGATGTCGGTCAGCTTGCTGCCCGGGATCATCAGCGCCGCCATGGTCAAGGTGAACAGCGTGATCGCCGTCTGCACCCCGCTGACCGTGGTGCCCAGGTCCTTGGCGATGGGACCGATGGCCACGTTCATGTTGGTGGCCGCGTAGCTGGCGATGAACTGCGCCAGCGCCAGCGGCAGGATCATCGCCCGCGCGGCTGCGCCCGATCCGGCCTGGC
Source organism: uncultured Actinomycetota bacterium (assembly GCA_963795335.1). Lineage (GTDB taxonomy): Bacteria > Actinomycetota > Actinomycetes > Streptosporangiales > Streptosporangiaceae > Trebonia. The sequence continues at coordinate 420,099 of CAWCHI010000010.1, read as the reverse complement.
TGTCCCTCCCGTCGGCCGTCGTCATCACCACGTCCCCCCATGCCGCGGCGACCTGCCACTGCAGGCCTGCAACCCACCCCGGACACCCCGGGCACTGCCCTCACGCAAGCACCACCACACCCAGATGACATCACCCCCTGGAGATGAACGTAGCGCGCGCTGCCCGGACCGGGTCTGCCCACCCGGCGGCGGCGAAAGCCTCCGCCGCGGCCCGCCGGTCACCCGCAGCGGAGGATGCGCGCGCGGGGGGCAGCTGATGGGCTTGCACCGATGGCATGGCGCACAAGCGGCGGGGCGAGCACCCGGCCGGAACCCGAGTGGAGCGACCGCAGTGAATGCTGAGTTCTTCGGGCTGGCGTTCCTCGCCGCGCTGAACCCGAAGCTGCTGGCGCTCGACCTGCTGGTCATCGAGAACCGGCGGCCGCGGGCGATGTTCCTGTGGCTGCTGGCAGGCGGGCTGACCGTGGGCGTGGCGATCGGCCTGCTGGACGTGCTCGTCATCCGGGCCGACGCCATCAAGCACCAGGCCTCGGTCAGCGCGGGGGTCGACCTGGGCCTCGGACTGCTGCTCCTGGCGGCCGGCGGCCTGGCCGCCAGCGGGCGCGTACACCGCCGTTCCCGGTCACCCGACCCGGCCGGGAACGGGAGCGGGAGCCAGCCGCCGGACAAGAAGGAAGGCGTGGCCCAGCGGCTGCTGGCTGAGCCCCGGCTCGCCCTCGCCGCCCTGGTCGGCGCCGTAATCGGCATCCCCGGCGCGGCCTACCTCACCGCCCTGCACCAACTGGTCAGCGGGAAGTCCTCCACCACGACTCAGGTCGTGGCCGTCTTCGTCTTCGTGCTCATCGCTTTCTTGCTCATCATCATCCCGTTCGCGCTGCTGGAGCTGCGGCCCGACGCCACCAAACGGCAGCTCAGCCACGCGCAGGCGTGGCTGCTCGGGCATGCCCGGCAGCTCATCTGCGCCGTAGCCCTCCTGCTGGGGGCCTACCTGACGATCAGCGGGCTGGTTCGGCTGATCTGACCGCCCCTGTCCGCCGGGCCGTGGACTGCTACAGCATGGGCAGGTAACGGTCCAGTTCGAACCGGGTGACCTGACGGCGGTAGTCGGCCCACTCCTCGCGCTTGTTACGCAGGAAGAAGTCGAAGACGTGCTCACCGAGCGCCTCGGCCACCAGGTCGCTCTGCTCCATGACCTTGATCGCCTCGTGCAGATCGGCCGGCAGCGGCTTGATGCCGAGCGCCCGCCGCTCGGATGAGGTGAGCGCCCACACGTCGTCCTCGGCCCCCGGGGGCAGCTCGTACCCCTTCTCGACGCCCTTGAGGCCCGCCGCCAGGATGACGGAGAAGGCCAGGTAAGGGTTGCAGGCGGCGTCGAGCGAGCGGAACTCGAGCCGGGTCGAGTTGCCCTTCTGCGGCTTGTACATGGGCACCCGGACCAGCGCCGAGCGGTTGTTGTGGCCCCAGCAGATATAGGCCGGGGCCTCGCCGCCGTTGCCCGCGGTGCGGTCGTCGCCGCCCCACAGCCGCTTGTAGGAGTTCACCCACTGGTTGCAGACGGCGGTGATCTCGGGAGCGTGCTTGAGCAGGCCGGCGATGAAGGCGCGGGCCGTCTTGGACAGCTGGTACTCGGCGCCCGCCTCGTAGAAGGCGTTCTGATCGCCCTCGAACAGCGAGACGTGGGTGTGCATGCCGGAGCCGGGGTAGTCGGTGAACGGCTTGGGCATGAACGTGGCCCAGACGCCCTGCTCCATCGCGACTTCCTTCATCACCAGGCGGAAGCTCATGATGTTGTCGGCCGTGGTGAGCGCGTCGGCGTAGCGCAGGTCGATCTCCTGCTGGCCGGGGGCGCCCTCGTGATGGCTGTACTCGACGCTGATCCCCATGGCCTCGAGCATCGTGATCGAGGAGCGGCGGAAGTCGTGGGCGACGCTGTGCGGCGTGTGGTCGTAGTAGCCGCCGGAGTCGGCCGGGACCGGCGTGTCACCGATCTCGGGACGCTCGCGGAGCAGGAAGAACTCGATCTCCGGGTGGGTGTAGAAGGTGAAGCCCATGTCGCTGGCCTTGGACAGGTTGCGCTTCAGCACCCACCGGGGGTCGGCGTAGCTGGGTGAGCCGTCCGGCATCAGGATGTCGCAGAACATCCGGGCGACTCCGGGGTACTCGCCGCGCCACGGCAGCAGCTGGAACGTCGACGGGTCGGGCCGGGCGATCATGTCGCTCTCGTGCACCCGGGCGAACCCCTCGATCGCCGAGCCGTCGAAGCCGATCCCGTCGGCGAACGCCCCCTCGAGCTCCGCCGGGGAGACCGCGACCGACTTGAGCGAGCCGAGCACGTCGGTGAACCAGAGCCGGACAAAGCGAATGTCCCGCTCCTCGAGCGTGCGCAGCACGAATTCTTCCTGCCTGTCCACGGCTATCACCTTAAACGCTTCTCGCAGTTCCTGCGCGGGCGGCCCGCTGCCAGCCCCGGCGGTCCGGCCACGCTACCAGCCCGGACGTGCGGCGGGCGTTTCCGGCCGGTTACGTCCGGGTGATGGCCGCCAGCCGGCTGAGGGGGCGGCTAGCGGGCGGGCGCCCGCACCGCGCGGGCCCCGGGCCAGGCGGCAGGTGCCCGCACCAGCAGCAGGGCGGCGTCGTCGTCGGGCGGGGCGCCGACGTAGCTGAGCAGGTCGTCGCGGACCAGGTCCAGGAGGGTCGCCGCGGATCCGCTCCCGCGCAGCTTGCCCGCCACGCCCAGCTTCGGCTCGGTCCGCGGCGCCAGCGCCCGCACGCGCTCGTCCAGCGGGTAGAACTCCCGGCTGGCGTCACGGGCCTCGGTCACCCCGTCGGTGTACAGCAGCAGCTGGTCGTTGGGCCCCAAGGCGTAGTCCTCCTTGGCCCCGGCGTCGCTGCCGAGGGTGAGCAGGCCGAGCGGCGGCGCCGGGGCCCGGGCGTCAAGCACGGTGACCTCGCCGCCGGACGGGGAGATCAGCAGCGGCGGCGGGTGGCCGCAGTTGAGGATGGTCAGCCGTCCCCGGTCCGGGTCGATCTCGGCCAGCAGGGCGGTGACGAACTCCTCGTACTGCCCCCAGCGGCGCGACAGCCCGGCGTCGAGCCGGCTGGCGATCTCGTTGAGCGTGCCGACGTTGTGCGCGACCTCACGGAACCGGCCGATGATGTCGGCCGCCACCTCCACCGCGCCCAGTCCCTTGCCGCGCACGTCGCCGATGATCAGCCGGATGCCGTGCCCCTCGGTGTGGGTCACCTCGTACAGGTCCCCGCCCACCCGGGCCTCGGCCGCGGCCGCCAGGTAGACCACGCCCAGCTTGAGCGGCCCGAGCTGTTCCGGCAGCGGGCGCAGCACCGCCCGCTGCGCCGCCTCGGCGACCGAGGCGACGTTGGCGATCTGGAGCTCGTACTCCGCCTGGTCGGCCGGCACCGCGCGCTGGCCCAGCTTGCGGCCGGCGATGCTGGCGGCAGTGGCGGCCGCCGCCGCCCCGGCCGCGGCCAGCGGCAGCTGGTGGGCCCCGGTGGTCATGGTGATGCCGCCGGGCAGCACCGCGTCGACCAGGGTGGCGGCGGCCAGCGCGGCGGCCCCGTAGCCGAGCGGCCGCCAGAAGGTGACCGCGCCCACCCCGGCCAGCGCGGGCGGCACCGCCAGGAGCAGCACCAGCACCAGCGGCCGGGGCCAGGCGCCGGTCAGGCAGACGACGGCGGCCGCGGCCGCGGCGGCGGCCACGGTCAGCTCGAGCCAGCGCAGCCGCCAGGCGCTGGGAGGCGGTGCGGCCGACGCCTCAGTCTGATCGCGGGCACCGCCGCGGAGCATCGGCATGCCTCCCTCAATACCGCACGACCGACCGTAAAGGCGACATGTCACGCATCTCGTTGCCGTAGCGGTGCACGCGCCCCTGCCCCCGAGGACCTCGACCAGGCCGACCTCGCCGAAGCGCTCCTCGGCGGCTGGGGAACCCAGAAGCGCGCGGTAGTCACCGCAAGGGACGACCTGCGCTCTGTGACACATAGGCACACCGCCTTGCCAACGGCAACGAGTTGTTATTTCGAGCCGAGAGCAAGCATTCCACGCCAGTTAGGCTTGGATTTCGGGAATTGTCAGGGCACGCCATTACCATTTTTTTATGACAGCACTTGCGCGAAAGGCGACCACTGGCGGCGCAGTAGGCCGAGGGCCAGACGGGCTTCCCGTCAGGCCTATAGATGGACCTATAGTGGAAGCTATGGCCATGACTTCTATGCAGATCGATAGCGGTGTCCGGAACGAGTTGGCCCGGGTAGCCGAGGAGGATCTCGGCGGTGTGTCGCTCGGCGAGGCCGTCCGGCAGCTAGTCATGGAACACCACCTCGCCCACATCAGCCGGCGTTACGAGGAACTGCGCGCGGACCCTGACGAGTGGACGAGCTATGTGGCGGAGGCGCGGCTGACGGACAACGTGGCGGGCGAGACGCTACCCGTCGCGCGCGATGAGTACCCGGAGTACGACCAGTGAACCCGCGGCCGAGACTGGCTCCCTGGGAGGTCTGGGTGGTGGACTTCGGCCAGCCGGTCGGGCACGAGCAGGGCGGCGTCCGCCCCGCGATCGTGGTGGGCTCGGCGGCACACTGCGGGTTTCCGATCGAGATGGCGCTCGTCGTCCCGCTCACGACCCGGGACCGCGGCCTGCGCCACCACGTGCGGATTGCGTCGAAGGAGTCCGGACTGCGCCAGCCCAGCTGGGCGCGGACGGAGGAGATCACCTCGGTTTCGACCCAGCGATTCCGGCAGGCCTCCCCCATCGGACGCGCTGCCCCGGAGGAAATCGCCTCGCTGCGCCAGTGGCTCCCGGTCATGGTCGCGTTCTGACCGCATACAGGGCTGGCTGGCCCTGGATGCTTCCTGGAGGCGGGCACCGCCGGATCGTCGGCCCGGGGGGCTGAGCTGGCTCATTAGACGGTCCCGGAACTGAGGTGAAAAGCTGCTCCTATGCCGCATATTGAGCTGGGGAACGAATTGCCGGGCATCCAGGGACTGCTGGTCTACCGGCCGGAGACGGCCGAGCCGCTGACGCAGCTGGCCGAGGTGCTGCTCCGGGGCGACAGCACGCTGTCACGGGGCGAGCGGGAGCTGATCGCCGCCTTCGTGTCCTGCGGCAACGAGTGCGCCTACTGCACCGGGTCGCACGGGGCGACCGCGGCCCAGCTGCTGCCGGGCGGGGCCGAGCAGGTGGAGCAGACCCTGGCCGGGACGGCCGGCGACGCGCCGGTTTCGGCCAAGCTGCGGGCCCTGCTGGAGATCGCGGCCCTGGTGCGGGTGGACGGCCGGCTGGTGAACGCGGAGGCGGTCGGCCGGGCCCGGGCCGAGGGCGCGACCGACCGGGAGATACACGACACCGTGCTCATCGCGGCCACCTTCAGCCTGTTCAACCGGTACGTGGACGGACTCGGCACGACCGCGCCGGACGACCCGGGGCAGTACGCGGCCGGCGCCGCCCGGCTGGCCGAGCACGGCTACCAGCTGCCGCGGGGATGACGCGGGGGACGCGAAGCCGCGCCCCCGTTCGGGATGATCATGAAGGGGATGACCGGTGACCTGAACGGCTACGCACCGGGTGCGGGCCGCCGCCCACGGGCGGCGGCCCGGACCGTCCAGCGCCGCCACAGTGACCGTTGCAGGCGGAGCCCGAGGGCACCGACGACAATCAGCAGGACCACGTTGAGCAGCAGCTGGAAGGTCGACCCGCGGGCCTCGGGCCAGCTGCCGTACGCGGCCGACAGGCCCATGTCGGAGGCGGCGGGAATCGTCGTCACCGAGATGAACACGCCGATCAGCGCGTTCGCCCGGGACTCGGTCAGCGACACGACGCCGACGATGCCGGCCAGCACCGCCACGACCACCGAGAACACGTTCGGGCTGTTGATGAGGTCGGAGACGGGCCGGATGCCCAGCTCGTAGGGCCGCGGCGTATGGCCGGACCACCGGATGAGCAGCCCGAAGGCCAGCGACGCGAGCACCGCGAGGGCGAATCCGACCGTCAGGGCGGCGAGGCTGTGCCGGACCGCCCGCCGGTCCCCGGTGTCGAGGCCGAGCGCGGCCGCCATGATCGCGCCGTACTCCGGGCCGACCACCATCGCGGCGACGATCAGGATCTGCGAGTTGGTGAGGATGCCGGTCGCGCCGATGAGGCCGGCGATGATCAGCAGCGCGAAGAAGCTGGGCGGGTACACGCCGCCCGCGCGGATCGTCGACTCAACCATCTCCCACACCGGCGGTACCTCGCCGCCGCGCGGCCTGCGGCCTGCCGCGGAGTCGTCCGGCGTCCCGGTGCCGTCTCCTCCTCCCGGCCCGCGGGCGGCCCCGTCGACCTTCTCGATGACGAGCGAGCCGTGGTCCTGCAGGCGGGCGCGGACGTCCGCCAGGACCGGGTTGGCGAACCGGACGGCCAGGTCGAACTGCACCGCGTCGCCGTCCGGGCGCCGCGCGGCCCCGCGGATGACCACCAGGTTCCCCACCCCGGGGCTGACCGCGAGGCGCCCGACCAGGTCGTCGGTTGCGCCGGGCGGGCTGACCACCCGGACGTGCAGCATGCGGAGGCCGCCCCGGGCCGGCCGCTAGCCGATCCGGCCCAGCAGGTGGTCGCCGACCCGGAGGGCGTTGGCCATCGCCGTGAGGGCCGGGTTGACCGCGCTGATGCTCGGGAAGAAGCTCGTGTCCACCACGTAGAGGTTGTCGACCTCGTGCGCCCGGCAGTCGGAGTTGAGCACCGACGTGGCCGGGTCGGCGCCGAACCGCACGGTTCCGGCCTGGTGCGCGCAGCCGGCGATCGGAATGTCCGTCTTCATGTACATGCAGCGGTGGGCCAGGTGGCCCTCGTGCATGTTGAGCGAGCCGAGCATCGACTTGAGCTGGGCGAACAGCCGCTTAGCGGCGGTGGGGTTGCTCGGGGAGTAGGAGAGGTGGACGCTGCCGTCGGGGCCGAGCGTGACCCGGTTGTCCGGCTGCGGAAGGTCCTCGGTGGACAGCCAGAAGTCGACGGCGTGCGACGCGACATCGCGCAGCGCCCAGCTGGGCGCGAACTTGGTCTCCAGGGGCTTTTCGCCGCGGAACATCTCCGCCTGCGACTTGCCGATCATCTGGATGTTGCCCATCGGGTAGTCGAAGCCGGGGCCGCTGAAGTAGAAGTCGTTGACGCCGAGGGTCTTCTGGAAGACGGTCGGGTTCGGCTCCTTCGACACCGCGAGCACCGCCTGGCAGTCGTGGAACATGAAGTTGCGGCCAACCTGGTCCGAACCGTTGGCCAGCCCGTTCGGGTGCTTGTCGGTGGCCGAGGCGAGCAGCAGCTTGGCCGAGTTGGCCGCGCCGCACGCCACGACCACGATGCCGCCCTCGTAGCGCTCGGTTTCACCGTCCTGCTCGACGACCACGGAGGTGACGGCGGTGCCGGCCGGGTTGGTTTCCAGCTTCACCGCGCGGGCGTTCCGCAGCAGCGTCACGTTGCCGTGCTCGAGGGCAGGCCGCACCCCGATCACTTCGGCGTCGGACTTGGCGTGCAGCGGACAGGGGAAGCCGTCGCATTCCCCGCATCTCACGCAGACGCTGCTCGGCCGGTCCGCTTCGTCGAGCAGGACTCCGCACGGTGCGTGGAACGGGTGCCAGCCTGACTTCTCCAGGTCATCGGAGAGCTGCTGGATGCGCGGCTCGTGCGAGACGGCCGGATACGGGTAGGGCGCGCTGGCCGGCGGCTCGGTGGGGTCCTCCCCCCGTGCCCCGTGCACCTGGTAGAGGTTCTCGGCCGCCGTGTAGTACGGCTCCATGTCCTGGTAGCTGATCGGCCAGGCGGGCGACAGCCCGTCGTGGTGCTGCAGCTCGCCGAAGTCCTGCTCGCGCATGCGGTAGAGCGCGGCGCCGTACAGCTTGGTCGCGCCGCCGACGAAGTAGTGCACCTGGGGCTGGAAGAACGCCTTGTCCCCGGGGCTGTACCAGCTGTCGGGCGAGATGTAGCGGCCGTCCTCGAACACCTCCAGAGTGGACCAGTTAGCCGGCTCGCGGGGCAGCCAGTCGCCGCGTTCCAGCAGCAGGATGCGCTTGCCCGAGGGGGCGAGGTGACGGGCGAGTGTGCCGCCGCCGGCCCGGTCCCGATCACGATGACGTCATAACTTGCGGCCATGCCAGACTCCTTTGTGGCGGGTGGGTGCGGGCGGTGAGGTGGCCGGGGCGGCACGGGGCGGGGCTTCGCGCGCGGGCGCGGGCTGCGCCGGCACCGCTGGCGCCGGTCCCTGGATGAACTGCTCCCGGCTCACCCGCCGCCGGAATACGTAGTACGTCCAGGTCTGGTAGGCCAGCACGAGCGGCAGGAGAATGATCACGACGACGGTCATCGCCTTGAGCGAGTACGGCGCTGACGCCGTGTTGTGCACGGTCAGGTTGAACGCCGGGCTCGTGCTCGACACCATCACGTTCGGGTACAGGGCGACGAAGACCGACGCGATACAAGACGCCATCGTGACCGTGGTGGCGGCGAACGCGAAGCCGTCGCGGCGGGAGTAGACCAGCGCGACGGCGGCGAGGACCGCGAGCACCGCCAGCAGCTCAAGCGGCCGCAGGAAGAACGTGCTCCCGGACGAGACGTGGGTCCAGGCGATGAACGCGATCACCGCCGCGGCCGTGACCGGCGCCACCCGGCGGGCGAGCGTCCCGGACCGCTCGCGCATGGCCCCGGTGGTCTTCAGCGACAGGAACGTCGCCCCGTGCAGGAGGCAGATCAGCACCAGGGTCACCCCGGTGAGCAGCGCGTACGGCTGCAGCAGAGTCCAGAAGGAGCCGGTGAAGTTCTGCGCCGAGTTGATTGGCAGCCCGTGCAGCAGGTCGCCCAGGGCGACGCCGATCAGCAGCGGGGCGAGCAGGCTGCACACGGTCAGCCCGGTGTCCCAGGTGCGGCGCCAGCGGGCGGCGTCGCGCTTGCCGCGGTACTCGAAGGCCACGCCCCGGATGATGAGCGACATCAGCAGCAGCACCATCGCGAGGTACAAGCCGGAGAACATGGTCGCGTACCAGCCGGGAAACGCGGCGAACATGGCCGCGCCGGCCACGATCAGCCAGACCTCGTTGCCGTCCCACAGCGGCCCGATCGTGTTGACGGCCGCCCGGCGGCCGGGCTCGTCGCGGCCGACGAAGCTGTGCAGCATGCCGACGCCGAAGTCGAACCCCTCGAGGATGAAGAAGCCGGTCCACAAGACGGCGATGACGATGAACCAGAACGGAACGAGTGCGCTCATCGTCGGCCTCAGTACTGGACCGCTGGCACTGGGGCTTCCAGGTCAGCTTCTGTTGGCGGCGGCGGGAGCTCCTTGCGCGAGTACTTGAGCATCAGCAGCAGGTCCACGGTGCCGAGGATGGCGTAGAGCCCGACGAAGGCGATCACGCTGATCCAGAGCCAGGTGGTGCTGACCGTCGGCGAGATGCCGTTCTTGGTCAGCATGATGCCCTGGACGATCCAGGGCTGGCGCCCGCTCTCGGTCAGCAGCCAGCCCGCGGTGTTCATCAGGAACGGCAGCACAACGCTCCACACCCCTACCCACAGGAACACCCGGGAGGTCGCCAGCTTGTCGCGCCGGATCAGCAGCAGCCCCCACAGGGCGATCAGCAGGACCACGACGCCCAGGTAGGCCATGGTCCGCATGCTCCAGTACTGGATGAAGACGTTCGGTATGTAATTGCCGGCCCCGAACTGCTGGCTGTACTGCGACTGCAGCGGGTTCAGCCCGATCACCTTGCCGTTCCAGTGGTTGGTGGCCAGCAGGGACAGCAGGTGCGGGATCGCGAGGATCTGCGTCGGGGTCTGGTCGTTGTTGCCGCCGCCGATCTGGAACAGCGAGAACGAGCACGGCTGGCAGGTGGTCCACTGGGCCTCGGCCGCGGCGATCTTCATCGGCTGGTAGGTGCCCTCGATGACGCCGAGCTCGTCGCCGACCAGCATGGTGAACAGGATCGACGGAACCAGGGTGATGAGCGAGAGCTTGGCCGACCGGGTGAACACGCCGCGGTCGGCGCCGTGCCGCAGCTGCCAGGCGGAGACCGCCAGCATGACCGAGGCACCGGTGACCAGCGACACAAACAGGACCTTGGCGTAGCCCCAGACGAAGACCGGGTTGGTGAAAACCGCCCAGATGTCGTTCAGGACCGGTTTGCCCGCGACCATGACGTAGCCGACCGGGTGCTGCATCCAGGAGTTGGCCGCCATGATGAACGCCGCCGACAGCGCGCTGCCGAAGGCGACCGCCCAGATGCACAGCAGGTGCACCCGCTTCGACAGCTTGTCCCAGCCGAACAGCCACAGCCCGAGGAAGGTCGACTCGAGGAAGAACGCGGCCAGCCCCTCCATCGCCAGCGGGGCGCCGAAGATGTTGCCGACGAGCCGCGAGTACGCGCCCCAGTTCATCCCGAACTCGAACTCCTGCACGATGCCGGTGACCACGCCGATCGCCACGTTGATGACCAGCAGCGTGCCGAAGAACCGGGTCAGCCGCAGGTACTCGGGGCGGCTGCTGCGGTGCCAGGCGGTCTGCAGCAGCGCGGTCAGGAACGCCAGCCCGATCGTGATCGGGATGAACAGGAAATGGTTGATTGACGTGAACGCGAACTGCACGCGTGCGAGGTCGAGCGCCATTCTGTTCCCTTCAGATTCCCGCGAAAGCTCTGGTGGCCCGCTCCGCCGCCATCTTCACGTGGGCGGTGAGCGGCGGCATCCCCCGCGACGGGTGGTTGACCACGGCGGCCGGCCCGGCCGCGGATCAGAAGACCGCGATCGGGTTGACCGGGGAACCCGTCCCGTGGCGCAGCCGCAGCGGCGCCACGGCACACAGAAATGACCACCGCCGTGCATGCGCGCACGACTCCGTCACCGGGTCGAGGTCGAGGTAGTCGAGCAGGGGCAAACCCATCGCGTTGATCGCGAGCACGTGCACCGGGAAGTCCACCCCCGCGGCCGCGCTCGGGGCCGTGTCGTTGTTGCCGTCGCTGCCCAGGACCGCGATCCGGCGTTCCGCGAGCAGCTCAAGGGCCGACGGGTGAAGTCCGGCCCGCGCGGCGGCGGCGTCCCAGGGCCCGAGCGAGCGACGGCGGGCACGGTGACCGACCCGGAGGAAGAGCAGGTCGCCTTGCCCGATGCGGTCGCTGGCGGCCGACTCCGCCGCGAGCAGGTCGGCCGCGGTCACGTGCTCACCGGGCTCCAGCCACGGCACCCCGCGCACGCCCGGGATGTCGAGCAGCAGTCCCCGGCCGACGATGCCCTGGCCCGCGACGTCGATGGACAGCTCGGCCGCGCCCGTCACCGCGTCCGCGTCCACCCCGTTGTAGAGCTTTCCGTCGAAGATGACGTGGCACAGCGCGTCGATGTGGCTGTCGGCGTTGCCGTGAATGTTCATCGCCAGCCGGTCGGTGGCGAACGACAAGCCGGACGCGGCGGTGTCGTCGGCCCAGTGCGTTATCTGGTGCACCGCGGGATCGGGGTTGTCGGCCGTCACCCCGACTGCTATCGGCGCGGCCAGCGACAACGTGCGACCGTCCCTGACTCCGCTGGCCGCCGCCACCAGCCCGGCCGGCGAGATGTTGTTCAGCGTGCCCCGCCGGTCGCCCGGTCCCTGGGCGCAGGCGTCCCGCAACCGCTGGTAGAGCGCGCGGAACTCGGTCTCGCTGAGCGTGCAATCGGTCATGGCGGCAGCGTCGCAGGCCGGGTCACCCGGGACATCCTCTGTCCCGGGTGACTTGCCGGAACTCACCCGCTCCGGGCGGCGCGCGGCCCGCCGGGCCGTGATCGTATCGGAGCGAGTCCCAGAGCCCTAGGAGTGACCGTGGCAGCAGACCAAGTCGATGCGCTTGTCATCTTCGGCGCGACCGGTGACCTGGCCAAGATCGAAACCTTCCCCGCCCTGGTGGGGCTGGTCAAGCGCGGCGTTCTGAGCGTCCCGGTGGTCGGGGTGGCCAAGAGCGGGTGGGGCCTGGACCAGTTCCGCGCCTACGCGTCCGCGTCGCTGAAGCTCAACGGCATGGACCCGGCTGACCCGGCCGCGGTCAAGATGCTCGGGCTGCTGCGCTACGTCGACGGCGACCTCGGCGACGACGCCACCTACAAGGCCATGTCGGATGAGATCGGCCCGGGGCAGCATGTCCTGTATTACCTCGAAGTGCCCCCCGTCCTGTTCGGCCGGATCGCGCAGGGAATCGCGTCCGCGGGCCGCGCCCGCGGCGCCCGGGTGATGGTGGAGAAGCCCTTCGGCACCGACCTGGCCAGCTCGCGCGCGCTGAACGACACCATGCACGAGCACTTCCCGGAGGAGGCCATCTTCCGGGTCGACGACTGGCTGGCGTTCGACCCGGTGGAGAACGTGCTGTTCGCCCGGTTCGCCAACGCGGTCTTCGAGCCGCTGCTCAACCGCAGCTACGTAGACAACATCCAGATCACGATGGCGGAACAGTTCGACGTGGCGGACCGCGGCCGGTTCTACGACAAGACCGGGGCCATCCGCGACGTCCTGCAGAACCACATGCTCCAGGTGCTCGCGACCGTGCTGGCCGAACCGCCGGGCGGATCCGGGCTGTCGTCCTGGCGCGACACCAAGAACCTGGTGGTGCAGGCGCTGAGCAGGCTGACCCCGGACTCCACGGTGCGCGGGCAGTACGAGGGCTACCGTCAGGTGGCTGGGGTCGCCCCGGACTCGACGGTGGAGTCTTACGTAGCGGTCCGGCTCTACGCCGACAGCTGGCGCTGGGCGGGAGTGCCGATCCTGATCCGGGCGGGCAAGTGCCTGCCGGTCACCGCCACCGAGGTCACCGTCACCTTCAAGCAGCCGCCCCACGACGTGTTCGGCCTCGGGCCGACGGCCCAGGGCAACCAGCTCACCTTCCGCATCTGGCCCGAGACCGCGGTCAGCCTCACCGTGCAGGGCAAGCGGCCCGGTGCCGGGTCCGCGCCGCTGGCGGAAGACCTCGCGTTCGCCGTGCACCCCGGATCGGACATCCGTCCCTACGACCGGCTGATCGGCGCCGCCCTGAACGGGGACCGCTGGCTGTTCGCCCGCCAGGACACGGTGGAAGCCATGTGGGAGATCGTCGACCCGGTGCTCGGCGATGCCACCCCCGTTCACGTTTACCCGCGCGGCAGCTGGGGTCCGAAGGAGGCCGACCGGCTGCTGCCCGGGGATGTCGCCTGGCATGACCCAGCCGGCCAGCCGGGCTGAGCGCGATGACCGGCATGGCCGCCAACTCAGGCCAGCACACGGCAGGTACGCGCGGCCCGCGCCGCGTCGTCATCATCGGCGGCGGCTTCGGCGGGCTGTTCGCCGCCCGGGCGCTCGGGCGCGACGTGGCGGTGACCCTCGTCGACCGGACCCAGCAGCACCTGTTCCAGCCGCTGCTCTACCAGTGCGCGACCGGTATTTTGTCCGAGGGGCAGATCGCCGCGCCGCTGCGCAGCGTGCTCAAAGGACACAAGAACGTCGAGTGCGTCATGGCCGAGGCGACCGGCATCGATGTTGACGCCCAGCGTGTGACCGCGGTCAGGCCCGGGGGCGGCCGGATCGAATTCCCGTACGACGACCTCATCGTGGCCGCCGGGATGCGGCAGTCCTACTTCGGGCACGATGAGTTCGCGAAGCTCGCACCGGGCATGAAGACGATCTCCGACGCGCTCACCATCCGCCGCCGGGTCATCGGCGCGTTCGAGATGGCCGAGACCTCCGACGATCCGGCCGAACGCCGCCACTGGCTCACCTTCGCACTCGTCGGGGCGGGCCCGACCGGCGTTGAGCTGGCTGGCCAGATCCGGGAGCTCGCGACCAAGACGCTGCGGGCCGAGTACCGCGTGGCCAAACCAGAGGAGGCGCGGGTTCTGCTGTTCGACGGCGGCAGTGCCCCGCTTGCCTCCTTCGGCGAGAAGTTGTCCGGCAAGGCCGAGAAGGCCCTGGGCAAGCTGGGCGTGGAAATGCACATGGGGTCGATCGTCACCGACATCGACTTCAGGGGGCTGACCGTCCGTGATCACGCCGGCACCACGACCAAGTTTGAGGCCGGCTGTGTGCTGTGGACGGCCGGCGTCGAGGCGCCTGCCTTCGCGGGGGCGCTCGCGCAGGCGACCGGAGCCGAATCCGACCGGGCGGGCCGCATCGTCGTGCGGCCCGACCTGACCATCCCCGGCCATCCCGAGATCTCCGTGATCGGCGACCTGATGAGCCTCGACAAACTGCCCGGGGTCGCGGAAGTGGCCATGCAGGCTGGCCTGTACGCCGGGCACCGGATCAAGCACGAGGCTGCCGGGCAGAATCCGGTCAAGCCGTTCCGGTACCACGACCTGGGCTCGGCCGCCTACATCGCGCGCGGCAACGCGGTCATGTCAGCGGGCCCGCTGCAGATCAGCGGCTTCCCCGGCTGGGTCGGCTGGCTGTTCATCCACATCGCCTTCCTGACCGGATACCGCAACCGCCTGGGAGCCATCCTCACCTGGTGGTCGGCCTTCACCCGCGACCGCCGCCGCGAGCGTGCCTTCACCACGCGCGAGGTGGGCCAGGTCGTCGATATTTACCAGGCGGTCATCCCGAACGCGAGGCCGGGCGAACCGGTGACACCCGGGCAGCCTGCGGGGAGCCCGGGGGCTGGGTCCCGGTCCCGGTCCCGGTCCCGGCGGCATTAGACGCCAGCCAGGCGGCCAGGCCTCGAGGCGGACGACCTGGTCGACCTGCGCCAGCCCGGCCTCACGGTGGGTGATCAGCAAGAGCGTGCGGCCCTCGGTGGCGGCGAGCAGGTCACGGGTCAGCTCGCCGGCGGTCTGCTCATCGAGGTGCTCGGTCGGCTCGTCGAGGACGAGGACGGGAAAGTCGGCCAGCAGCACGCGGGCGAGGGAAAGCCGCTGGCGCTGGCCGCCAGACAGCCGTAGCCCGAAGTCGCCCACGTCGGTCTCCAGGCCCGCGGGCAGGTCCTCGACCCAGTCCAGCAGCCCGGCGCGGCGAAGGGCGGCGCGGATCTGCTCCTCGCTGGCGTCGCGGCGGGCCAGCCGCAGGTTTTCCCCCAGGGTGGTGTCGAAGACGTGCGCGTCCTGGGCGCACAGCCCGACGATGGTGCGGACCGTGTCGCCGTCGAGCGTGGTGATGTCGGCTCCGCCGAGGGTGACCCGCCCGGCGGACGGGTCAAGGAATCGCAGCAGCACCATGGCCAGGGTGGTTTTCCCCGCCCCGCTCGGTCCCACGATGGCCACGCGCTGCCCGGCCGGCACGGCCAGGCTGATGTCCCGCAGCACGTCGGGACCGGATGGGTCCCAGCCCGCGGACAGGCCCTCGATCCGCAGGTCGTACGGCGGCGGAGGCGCTGGCCGGGGTGACGCGGGCTCGCGGACGGGGTCGGGTTGCTGCAAGACGGCCTCGACCCGCGCGGCCGACGCGCGGATCCGGGGCAGCTGCTGGGCGGCCGGGGCGAGCGCCCCGAACACCTCGTGCGCGGCCAGCGGCGTCAGCACGAGCACAGCCAGCGCCACCCCGGGCAGCGCCCCGGAACGGACCGCGCCTGTCCCGAGCACCAGGCAGGCCCACACCGAGGCGCCCGCCGCCAGCGCGGTCACCGACGCCGCGATGCCGCGCCCGAGGGCGCTGCGGCGCTCGGCCTGCCCCAGGGCGCGATCGGCGGCGGCGGCCCGGCCCAGGCCGGCCTCGGCCGCCCCGAACGCGAGCAGTTCGGCGCAGCCGTGCAGCAGGTCGAGCGACGCGACGGCCAGCTCGCCGCGGCGCGGCGCGATGGCCTGCTCCGCCCGCCGCGCCGCGGCGCCCGCCGCCCACGGCGCCACCACGGCGGCCACGACGAGACTGACGGCCAGGACCAGGGCCGCGGACGGCAGCAGCAGCGCGATGAAGCAGACGGTGCCCGCTCCCGCGACCGCCGCCGTCACGTACGGCAGCAGCACCCGCAGCCACCGGTCGGCGATGCCGTCAACGTCGGCCACCAGGCGGCTGACCAGGTCGCCGGAACGAAACGCGGGCAGCCCGGTGGGGGCCAGCCGCTCCAGGCGGCGGTACGCGGTGACCCGCATCGTGGCCAGGACCCGGAGTGCGGCGTCGTGACTGCCCAGCCGTTCGAGGTAGCGGAAGACGCTGCGGGCGAGCGCGAAGGCCTGCACCGCGACCACGGCGATGGTCAAGCTGAGCACCGGCGGCCGCTGCGACGCGCGCGATATCAGCCAGGCCGAGGTGGCGGCTAGCGCGATAGCGGCCAGGCTGGCGACGGCGCCGGCCGCCACCGCGAGGGTGAGCTGCCTGACCGCGGCGCGGTCCAGCCGGATACCGCTCACACCGTTACTCCCGTCGTTGCCCCGGGATATGACCCCGGCCGCCCCGTCACGGCCGGCGCGGGCAGCGGCAGCGTGACGACGCGATCGGCGGCCGCGAGAACGGCGGGCCGGTGCGCCACCATAAGGACGAGCCGGCCGTCGGTGGCCAGCTCGCGGACCGAGGCGAGCACCTCCGCCTCCGCCGCCGCGTCGAGCCCGGCGGTCGGCTCGTCGAGCAGGAGCACCGGCCGCTGGGTCAGCAGGGCCCGGGCGACCGCGACCCGCCGGCGCTGGCCGGCGGACAGGCCGGCGCCTCCCTCGCCGACAGGCCGGCCGAGGTCCACCTCATGCAGGGCGGCACGGGCGGCGGCCCGCTCGACGGCTTCGCGGGGCGCGGCCGGGACGCCGAGCCTGATGTTCGAGGCGACCGTGCCGTGCTGCAGCACCGGATCCTGGGGGACCCAGGCGACGCGGGCCCGCCAGGAGCGCGGGTCCAGCTGATCGAGGCCGCGCTCGCCGTCGGCATCCTCGATCACCACCCGGCCCGCGTCCGGGGTGATGAAACCGAGCAGGACACCGATCAGGGTCGACTTGCCGCTGCCGCTCGACCCGGCCAGCGCCACGACTTCTCCGGCGCTGAAACGCAAGGTGGCGCCGGCGGGAGCGGGCTGGCTCCGGCCGGGGTGCCGCACCTGCACGTCCTCCACGCGTACCGCCCTTACCGCCCGTACCCGCACGTCGCGCTCCCGCGCCGGCTGGGCTGGCACCGCACGGGGAGCGGGAGTGCCCCCGGGTACGCTGGCGTCCCGCTCAGCCGGGCCCACGGACCGCTCGCCGGCCGTCTCCGGCTTGGTATCCAGCACGTCGAACACATCTCCGGCGGCGGCGAGACCGTCGGCGCTCGCGTGGTAGTGACTCGCGAGCTGGCGCAGCGGCAGGTAGGCCTCAGGCGCGAGCACGAGGACGAGCAGGCCCGTCCGCAAGCCGAGGTGGCCGCCCTGAAGGCGCAGGCCGATAGCGACCGCGACCAGCGCGACCGAGTACGTCGCCAGGAGCTCGAGCACCAGCGCGGACAGGAACGCCAGCCGCAGGGTCGCGAGCGTGGCCCGACGGTAGGCCCCCGTGACCTCACCGACGGATGTGGCCTGGGCGTGCGCGCGGCCGAAGACCCGCAACGTGGTCAGGCCCGCCACCACGTCGAGAAAGTGGTGCGACAGCCGGGCCAGTTCCCGCCACCGGCGGCGGGTGCGTTCGGCCGTGGTCGCGCCGACCAGGCCCATGAACAGCGGGACCAGCGGCAGCGTGACGAGGATGATGACACCCGACAGCAGGTCGGCCGCCAGCACGCGCGCCACCACTGCCAGCGGGATGACGACGGCCAGCACGACCTGCGGGAGATACTGGGCGAAGTAGCCGTCCAGGGAGTCCACGCCCGTCGTGGTCAGCGTGGTCAGCTCGCCGGCCCGGCGGCTCGCGAGCCAGCGCGGTCCCAGTTCTACCGAGCGGCGCAGCAGGTCGCGGCGCAGCTGCGACTTCACTCCGGCCGAAGCGCGCTGCGACAGCGCTTCGATCGCCCACGCGAGGACCGCCCGGCCGGCTACCACGGCCGCGAGGGCGACGATGGTGCCGGTGAGCGCGGCCAGGTCGAGGCCACCGCGGAACACGCCCGTGATCGCCGTGGCGAGCAGTTGCGCCTGCACGATGACCAGGCCCGCGACGGCGACCGAGACAACCACGAGCCCGGCCAGGTAGGCCCGGGCCGGGCGGGCATAGCGCAGCAGTCTCCCGTCGGACGGTTTCGTCACGGCCGCCCCTTCGGCCGGGGGGCTTGATCCGGTGCGCCGGCGGGGCGAACCGGGGCCGCCGACGCCCCGGCCGGGGGAACCTGCGGGGGCACCGCCGGGGTCGCTGCTGTGGCCGCATCCCCAGCCGGGACCGGGGCCGGGGCCGGGAGCAGCCGGGCTGATGCCACGTAGGCCACGACGACGGCCACGATCACCAGCGGCATGACGGCAATTCCGTCCGAGTACAGCAGCAGGCAAGCCAGCAGCACCGATGTCAGCGGCAGCCGCAGCATGACGGCGCACATCGCGCCGATGCCCATCGCCACCGCCGGCACCAGCGGCAGCCCGGGCAGGTGGGACAGCGCGATGCCGCCGGCCGCGCCGATGAAGAGCGCGGGGAAGGTCGGCCCGCCGCGGAAGCTGCTCAGCGACGCGCCGTAGGCAAGCGACCTTGCACGCCAGCAGCAACAGCAGCGCCCCGACCGAGTAGCTGGCGGCGTTGCTGACCAGCGGCCCCAGCTGCGACTGACCCGAGAACAGCACATCGGAGTAGCTCTTCCCGGTGCCCTCGGTGTAAGCGATCGCCAGTCCCGCGATGGCGATGCCCACGACCGGGGTCAGCAGCAGGATCCGCCGCTCGACGTGGGGCCGGAGCAGCAGGCCGAGCCGGCGGATCGCCGTGCCGGCGAACGCCGCCGCTACCCCGATCACCAGGGCCCAGCCGAACTCCGCGATGTCCGGCCGGGCGAAATGAGGCAGGCCCGGGATCGACAGGGAGAAGGTGCCGAGCCCGGTCAGCGAGTCAAGGCCGACGAAGATGAGGGCACCCACGCCGGAGGCAAGCAGGCCGGGCAGCAGGACGACCCCCATCATGGCACCGCCCAGACCGGACGCCTCCATCAGCAGGAACGCACCCACGATGGGCGAGCCGAGCAGGGTGCTGACGGCGGCGAAGCTGCCCGCCGCGGCGACCACCGCGGTGGCCTGGGCGGGCATGTCCCGCTTGGCCAGCCGGACCGCGAGCACGGCGAGGCCGCCGCCGAGCGCGATCAGCGGCGCTTCCGGCCCGAGGACCACGCCCAGGCTGAGGGTGGCCAGGGCCGCGAGCAGCACGCCGGGGAGCTGGGCCGCGGTGGGGGCGCCGCCGCCGGCCTTGAATCCGTCAGCCGGCGAATGGCCGCCCTTCCCCGGGAGGTACCGGATGACCGGGGCGACCAGCAGGCCGGCCACCGTGAGGACCGGCAGCGGCCACCACGGTGGCGTCCCGTGAAAGCCCAGTCCGCTGGGCAGGTGGGTGAAGATCTCCTTTTGCAGGTAGGAGACGAGGGCAAGGAACCCGTAGGCGGCGGCGGAGACCGGCACGCCGAGCACCGCGGCGAGGACCAGCAGCCTCACGTAGCCCTTGCTCCGCAGCAGCGCTTGCGGGTTCTGGGGTGTCGTCATTGATCCGCCAAGGTCTGGAGTCGGGGCGCGGAGCGGCCGCACCTCGGCTGGGGCTCGAGAAGCACCGTGGTGTCCTTTTCCTGCTGCGCCGGCACGGTGTCCTCGGTGACCGGCACGAGCTGGCCGTCAGCCCGGATCACGAACAGCACCCGGGCCGCCGCGGCCAGCGGACCGGGCTCGCGCCGGGCCGCGACACGGGCACCGTCCCGGAACCGCTGCGCGACCACCGGCCCGGTCAGCTCCGCACTGAACAGCGTCTTACCGCCCGTATAGGGCGCGACGACCCCGTGGCCAGGCTGCCGCGGGCGCAGCCGGTAGACGGGCCCGTCGATGCTGCCCGCCAGCATCGTGGAGGCCAGGGCGTCGAAGTCGGGCTCGCCGGTGAGCAGCAGCACCATCGTGATTCCCTCCAGCAAGCCGCCCTCGGCCGCAGCCGCGAGCAGTTCGCCGCGGGCCAGCTCGAGCCCGGCCGCCGTGATCTGGCGCCGCTGCGTTTCCGCTCCGGCCCACATCAGCACGGGCAGCCCGGCGGACTGCAGCGCCGTGCCGAGCTCGATCACCCACGGATCGCCGCCGACAAGCAGCGGCCGCGTCCGCGCCGGGCGGGTGACCCCGAGCCGCCTCGCGAGGCGTTCGGCGGTGAGGCCGTACAGCGCCACCGTCAGGACGATCACCAGGAACGTGACCGGCAGGATCTTCTGCGCGCCGCTGACATGCTGGGCGGTCAGGCCCGCCCCGAACGTCGACGCGGTGGCGGCGGCGATGATCCCGCGCGGCGCCATCCACCCGACGAAGCCGCGTTCGCCGCCGGTCAAGTCGGTCCGCAGGGTCGCCGCCCAGGCGACAAACGGGCGGGCGACCAGGACGAGCACGGCGACCAGGGCCACGGTCGGCAGGATCAGGTGGCGGACCGACGCCGGGGTGACCGTGGCCGAGATGGAGATGAACAGCAGCCCGATGGTCAGCTGGACCAGCGTCTCGAAGAACGGCCGCCGGGCGGGGATGTCGAAGCCGCGCATGTTGGCCGCGGCCAGGCCCATGACAATCGCGGCGATCAGCCCGGTATCGTCGCGCAGCACATCACACGCCGCGGCCACGGCGACCACCGCGGCCAGCTGCGCCGTGGTACCCAGCACCTCCCCCAGCCGCAGCACGCGCAGCAGCAGGAACAGCAGGGCGATGCCGGCCGCGCCCCCGGCCAGCCCGACGGCGATGCTGGCCAGGAACTGCGCGGCCTGGGAGCCGAAACCGTGGTGGGCACCCGCCGCGATGCCGTGGAAGATGACGGCCCCCAGGATGGCGCCGACGGGGTCGATGAGCGACCCCTCCCAGGCCAGGATCCGCTGGAGCCGCTCGCTGGGCCGGACGAAAGCGAGCAGCGGGCCGACCACCGTGGGACCGGAGACGACCAGGATGGCCCCGGTCATCAGCGCCGCCTGGCTCGGCATACCCAGCAGCAGCAACGCCACGCAGGTGGCCAGGGCCAGGGAAACGGGGACGCCCAGGGCGATCAGCCGCCAGACCACGCTGCGGGTGTGGCCTCTGAGCTGGCGCAGGTCCAGCCCGAGGCCCGCGTCGTACAGGATCAGGGCGACCGCGAGCGACACCAGCGGCTCGAACGCCGGCCCCAGCAGCTTGCTCGGGATTGACGTCGCTGGTCAGTGCACCCGCGGTAAAGCCAGCCGGCAGCAGCACAATGATCGCCGGAAGGCGCAGGCGGCTCGCCACGACCTGGGACCCGACCGCCAGCACGACGGTCAGGCCCAGGCCGATGAGGATCTGGTCCGTGGTCACCGTGACCAGGTTCAGCTCACCGCGAGCAGGTAGGACTGTCCCGGCTTGAGGTCGACGTACAGCCCCGGGCCGGCCAGCTGACCGCCGTCGCGGACGAAGTCCTCCCCGCTGAGCAGGTCGGCCAGATGCCACTGACGGCCGGGCAGGTCCGGCCACGGCAGCGGGATCTGGGCCTGGGCCTGCGCCTGGGAGAGGTTGACCACGATCACGTGCCCGCGGACATCGCCGGCGTCCGGCGCTGGTGTCCAGCACCAGGCGACAAGGCCCGCGCCGGACTGGTTATCGGGCCAGCCGACCGCCTCGAGCAGCTGCCAGGCCCCGGTTCGCACCTCGTGCTCGGCGACCTGCTCGAGCAAGTCGCGGTACCAGGTGGCCAGTTCCTCATCCGGCGGCTCGTCGGGCCGGCGGTCGAGGAAGACAGGAACCCGGACGCGCGCGGCCCTCGAACTGCCCCTGGTGCCACAAGGTCGCGCCGGGCAGGGTGGCGATGGTGACCGCCGCCGCCCGCTCCAGGACAGCAGGCAGCACGCCGGCTATCCGGGGCTCGTCGTGGTTTTCCAGGAAGCGCAGCATGCGCGACTGGTAACTGAGGTCGGCGAGCAGGTGCCCGCGGACGTCGGGCGGGTTCTGCCCGAGGATCCGGTCGTAGAGCCGCTTGTCGTAGGCGAAGCCGAAGCCCTGCTGCTGCAGCGTCCACTCGGTGTCCCAGTAGGCCTCGGCGATCAGCACGGTGTCCGGGTGCCGGGAGCGCAGCTCGGCGATGACGGCAGGCCAGAATTCTTCGTCGGGCCGCCGCCCGGCCCGGCTCCCCCAGGTCTGGCCGAAGATGTCGTTGAACATCAGCATGGCCATGTCGCAGCGGATCCCGTCGCACTGGCCGGCGATGTCGGACAGCGTCTGCGCGGTCGCGGCGCGGGCCGCCGGGGCGAACGCGTTCAGCTGGACCACGTCCGGCCAGGGCGGGAAATACGGGTCGCGGCCGTGCGCGAGCACGTGCCCGCCGACCTGCAGCCAGCCCGCTGGCTCCGCTTTCAGGTCGTCGTCGTCCCCCTGGATGAAGAACTCCGGGTGCCCGGTGACCCAGGGGTGATCGGGCGCGACGTGGTTGGGCACGTAGTCCAGGATCAGCCGCAGGCCGCGGTCGGCGAGCGCGGTGCGCGCCGCCGCCAGGCCGGCCGGGCCGCCGAACCGCTCGTCGGCCACGTAGCGGTGCACGCAGTAGGGCGAGCCGATGATGTCCGCGTCCTGCAGGTCGGGCAGCGCTTCGCGGAACGACTCCAGCAGCCCCGCATTCGCCCGGGCCAGCTCGAGGCCGGCCGGGCTGCGCTCCCAGACGCCCATCAGCCAGACCGCGTCGGCGCCGGCGGGCGTCACCGCGTCCCAGTCGGCGTCGGTCGCGCTGCCCAGGGTCACCGGCGCCCCCGCCGCCCGGGACAGCTCGGCCAGCCAGACGGCGGTGTTGACCTCGTAGATCACCGGCTCGCCGGGCCATCCGCTCATCGTGCCACCGCCGTTCCCCCGGCTGCCTGCGCCGCGCCTTCCGCGGCGCGCGGGGCCGGGATGTACCCGGCCCGGATCCCGCGGGCAATCGCTCCCCCGAACAGCAGCGGCAGCACCCCGATGGTGCCGGTCCAGCCGGTCTGGTGGCTGGCCCCGATGCCGGCGCCGTTGTCGCCGTGAATGTACTCGTAGAACAGCAGCAGGTCGCGCCAGTGCGGGTCGGTCTGCAGGATCGGCTGGCCGCCGTGGATCGGGCGGCGCCCGTCGGCGTCCCGGCGGAAGGTGCTGACCAGCCGTTCGCTGATCTCGTGGGCGACCTCGTACAGGTTCATCTGGTGTCCCGAGCCGGTCGGGCACTCGACGGAGAACGAGTCACCGTAGTACTCGTGCAGGTTGAGCAGGCCGCGGATCAGCATCAGGTTGATCGGGGCCCAGACCGGGCCCCGCCAGTTCGAGTTCCCGCCGAACATGCCGGTGTCGGACTCGGCGGGCAGGTAGCTGACGCTGTAGTCCTGCCCGTCCAGGTTCAGCACGTACGGATGCTGCTCGTGCCACTTGGAGATCGCCCGGATGCCGTGCGGTCCGAGGAACTCCTGCTCGTCGAGCATCCGGGCCAGGATGCGGCGCAGCCGCTCCTCGTTGAACAGGGCGAACACGATCGGGCCGGTCGCGTCCCGCTGCTGCCCGCGGCCGGGCAGCGCCGCGGCCACCGACGGGTGGCGCTGCAGGAATTCGACCGCGTCGTGCACCAGCCCGGGAAACTCCTCGCGCGCCGCGCCGCTGACGACGGTGGCGGCGACCAGCGGCATCAGCCCGACCAGCGAGCGCACCTTCAGCGGGATGGAGCTGCCGTCCGGCCGCCGCAGCACGTCGTAGAAGAAGCCGTCCTCCTCATCCCACAGACCCACCTCCTGCGGCCCGACGCTGTTGGTGGCGGCGGCGATCCAGGACCAGTTCTCCAGCAGCGCCTCCGCCTGCTCGGTGTAGGTCGGGTTCTCGCGCGCCAGCTCGACGGCCATCTGGAACATGTTCTGGCTGTACAGCGCCATCCAGGCGGTCCCGTCGGCCTGGTCGATACGGCCCCCGCCGGGCAGCGGGGCGCTGCGGTCGAACACGCCGATGTTGTCCAGGCCGAGGAACCCCCCCTGGAAGATGTTGCGGTCGTCCGCGTCCTTGCGGTTGAGCCACCAGCTGAAGTTCCGCATGAGCTTGCCGAAGGACCGCTCCAGGAAGAGCCGGTCCCCCGTGCCCGTTCTCGCCCTTTCCAGCTGGTACACGAACCAGGTCGCCCAGGCGTGCACCGGCGGGTTGACGTCGCTGAAGTTCCACTCGTAGGCCGGCAGCTGCCCGTTCGGGTGCAGGTAACGCCGGTCGAGCAGCAGCTCCAGCTGCTGCTTGGCGAACGTGACGTCGACGACAGCGATCGCCACCGCGTGGAAGGCCAGGTCCCACGCCGCGAACCACGGGTACTCCCACTTGTCCGGCATGGAGATGATGTCCTGCGCCACCATGTGCTGCCAGTCGTGGTTCCGCAGCCCTGGATCGGGTGACAGCGGATCGGAGCCGTGCTCGATGAGCCAGCGCTCGGCGTCAAACTCGTAGTACTGCTTGGACCAAAGCATGCCCGCCAGCGCCTGCCGGCTCACCAGCCGGTCCTCGTCGCTGAGGTCGCCTGCCAGCACGTCGGAGTAGAACTGGTCCGCCTCGCTGCGGCGGGCGGTCATCAGCTCGTCGAAGCCATCGAACGGGGCCGGGATGCGCGCGTCGGTCAGCCGGAGCCGGATGGTCGCGCTGCCGCCGGCCGGGACGACCAGGATGTGGTGCAGCGCGGCCTTGGTCCCGGTGCCGTCCGGGTTGACCGTTCCGGCTTCGCCGTGCACGACGGCCCGCTCGACGCCGTCCTTGACAAAGGGCGCGTCGTTGGGCGAACCGAACACGCGCTCGTTGTTCGTCTCGTTCCCGGTCACCAGGACGGGCACCGGCTGCTCGGCGTAGAGCCAGCGTGAGCCCAGCTCGCTGTGCTCGACCTGTACGGCACTCACCCCGGGCAGCTGGGTGTCGGCGCGGAGCACCGGCTCCTCGGCGCCGCCGGCCCAGGACCAGGTGTGCCGGAACCACAGGGTCGGCAGCACGTGCAGCCGGGCCTCGTCCGCCCCCCGGTTATGCACCGTGACTTGCATGAGGACATCCTCGGGGGATGCCTTGGCGTACTCCACGAACACGTCGAAGTAGCGGTTCTCGTTGAATATCCCCGTATCGAGGAGCTCGTATTCCGGCTCCTGCTTACCCCGGGCCCCGTTGGTCGCGAGCAGGTCGCCGTAGGGATACTCACCCTGCGAGTACTTGTACAGCATCTTCAGGTAGGAGGACGTCGGCGTCGCGTCGAGGTAGAAATACGACTCCTTGACGTCTTCGCCGTGGTTGCCCTGGGAGTTGGTCAGACCGAACAGGCGCTCCTTGAGGACCGGGTCCCGCTCGTTCCACAGGCTCAGCGCCAGGCACAGCAGTTGCTTGTCGTCGCAGATGCCCGCGAGCCCATCCTCGCCCCACCGGTAGGCCCGGTATCCCGCCTGG
Source organism: uncultured Actinomycetota bacterium (assembly GCA_963795335.1). GTDB lineage: Bacteria > Actinomycetota > Actinomycetes > Streptosporangiales > Streptosporangiaceae > Trebonia. The sequence goes on along the minus strand of CAWCHI010000010.1, from coordinate 394,727 downwards.
TCAAAGGGGAACGCACCCCAGGTGTTTTCCCCGTGGCCCGGGTCCTCGCGGACCGTCCCCCACTGGCGCTCGCTGAGATACGGTCCCCAGCGCCGCCACCGGACCCCGTCCTCGGCCTGCTCAAGCCGACGCTGCTCTTCGTTACTCATGCCGCCTGCCCCGTATGCTCGTCTGGTCCGCCGAAACGCGCCGGCATGGCCGGCGCGCTGGGTCCCAGCCTCGCCGCCCGCTCCGCTGGGCGCATCCCCCGCGAGAGGTGAGGCGCGCGGTTGTCCCCGGGCGCGGACGGCGCCCTAAGCTTGTCCTGTGGCTATGTTGCGGATTGCCCTGGCGCAGGTGAACGCGACCGTCGGCGACCTGACGGGTAACGCTGAGATCATCGTGGAGTGGACGCGGCGGGCGGCCGCGCGCGGAGCCCGGGTGGTGGTGTTCCCCGAGATGGCGCTGACCGGCTACCCGGTCGAGGACCTGGCCCTGCGGGCGTCGTTCGTGGAGGCGTCGGTCGCGACGCTGCGGGACGTGGCCGAGCGACTCGGGCTCGAGGGGCTGGGCGGGATCGCGGTCGTCGTCGGCTACCTGGACCGGCGGGCCGGGCTGGCGCCGCGGACCGGGCTGCCCGCCGGCGCGCCGCTGGACGCGGCGGCGGTGCTGCACGGCGGCCGGGTGGTGATCACCTCGGCCAAGCACCACCTGCCCAACTACGGCGTATTCGACGAGTTCCGCTACTTCGTGCCGGGCAACACGCTGCCGGTCTTCCGGCTGCCGGCCGGCGAGGACGGCGCGGCGGTCGACGTCGCCGTCGCCATCTGCGAAGACCTGTGGCAGGACGGCGGGCCGGTCGCGGTCTGCCACCACGCGGGCGCGTCGCTGCTGGTCGTGCCCAACGCCTCGCCCTACGAGCGGGGCAAGGACGACGTGCGACTCGACCTGGTGCAGCGCCGGGCGCGCGAGGCCGGGGCTGCCCTGGCCTACTGCAACCTGGTCGGCGGGCAGGACGAGCTGGTCTTCGACGGGGACTCGATCCTGGTCTCGGCGGCCGGCGAGCCGCTCGCCCGCGGCCCGCAGTTCACCGAGGCGCTGATCGTGGCCGACCTGGACCTGCCGTCGGCCGCGGCCGGCCCGGGACCGGACAGCGTGCCCGGGCGCGCGGACATCCAGCCCGCCGAGGGCGGCGCCCTGCCGCAGGTCTCAGGCGAGGGCGAGGCGGTCGACGCCGGCGACGGGACCGTGATCATGGTCGAGCGGGTGGCGCTGCCGGACATCGCGCTGCCTGCTCCGGAGGCGGGCGTCTCCGGGGTGGGCGTCTCCGGAGTGGGCGTCTCCGGAGTGGGCGCCGCGGCCGGGCCGGGGCCGTTCTGGCCCCGGCTGGACGACCTCGCCGAGGTCTACGCCGCGCTGGTCCTCGGCACGGCCGACTACGTGCGCAAGAACGGGTTCAGCGCGGTGCTGCTCGGGCTGTCCGGCGGGATCGACTCGGCCCTGGTGGCGACCATCGCGGCCGACGCGGTGGGACCGGAGAACGTGTCGGTGCTGCTGATGCCCAGCAAATGGTCCTCCGACCACTCCGTGAGCGACGCCGAGGACCTGGTCAAGCGGCAGGGAATCAACGCGCGGACGATCACCATCCAGGACATCGTGGACGCCTTCCGGGCCGGGCTGGGCGAGGGCTTCCCCGCCTCCGGACTGCCGGCCGAGAACCTGCAGTCGCGGGTGCGCGGGGTGCTGAACATGGCGGTGTCCAACAACGAGGGCCCCCTGGTCCTCACCACCGGCAACAAGAGCGAGATCGCGGCCGGGTACTCCACCCTCTACGGCGACTCGGCGGGCGGCTTCGGTCCGATCAAGGACGTGCTCAAGACGCTGGTGTGGGCGCTGGCGCGGTGGCGCAACGAGGAGGCGGAGCGGCGCGGGCAGACGCCCCCGATCCCGCCCAACTCGATCACCAAGCCGCCGTCGGCCGAACTCGCCCCGGGCCAGCTCGACACCGACTCGCTGCCGGACTACTACGTCCTCGACCCGCTGCTGGACGACTACGTGGAAAAGGACATGGGGTCGGCCGAGCTGATCGCCGCCGGCCACGACCCGGCGCTCGTCGAACGGGTCATCCGGCTGGTCGACCTGGCCGAGTACAAGCGGCGGCAGTACCCGCCAGGCCCGAAGATCAGCCAGAAGAACTTCGGCCGGGACCGCCGGCTGCCGATCACCAACCGCTGGCGTGAGTCGCTGTAACACCGGCGGGCGCCTGGCGGCGGGACTCCGGGCCGCCGCGGCTGCGGCGGCGGTGCCGGCGGCTGCGGCGGGACGGGAACGGCTGCGCCGCCCCCGGTGGCCGCGCCCGGCGCGGGCTCCGGGGCCGGGCCGAGGCGGGCCTCAGCGACGTAGGCGACCACCACCGCCACGGTCACCAGCGGTACGACGGCCAGGCCGTCGGAGTGCAGCAGCAGGGCGGCCAGCAGCACCGACGTCAGCGGCAGGCGCAGCATGACGGCGGACATGGCGCCGATGCCCATCGCGATCGCAGGCACCAGCGGCAGCCCGGGCAGGTGGGACAGGGCGATGCCGCCGGCCGCGCCGAGGAACAGGGCCGGGAAGATCGGCCCGCCGCGGAAGCTGCTCAGGGACACGCTGTAGGCCAGCCCCTTGCAGGCGAGCAGGAGCAGCAGCGCGCCCACTGAGTAGCCCGCGGCGTGGGTGACCAGCGGGGCCATCTGGGTCTGGCCCGAGAACAGCACGTCGGAGAAGCTCTTGCCGGTCCCGTAGGCGTAGGCGACGGCCAGGCCGCCGACGACCAGGCCGGCGGCCGGCGTCAGCACCAGCATCCGCCGTTCCACCCCGGGCCGCAGGAGCAGGGCGAGCCGCCGGACGGCGGTGCCCGCCACGGCGGCGGCCACCCCGATGACCAGCGCCCAGCCGAACTCGGCGATGTCGGGCCGGTCAAACGGGGGCAGGCCCGGCAGCGACAGGGAGAACGTCCCGAGCCCGGTCAGTGAGTCCAGGCCGATGAAGATGAGGCTGCCCACGCCGGCCGCCAGCAGGCCCGGCAGCAGCACCACGCCCAGCATCGGGCCGCCCAGTCCGGACGCTTCCATCAGCATGAACGCGCCGGTGAGGGGGGAGCCGAGCAGGGTGCTGACGGCGGCGAAGCTGCCGGCCGAACCCGCCACCGCGGCCCCCTGGGCGGGCAGGTCGCGCGTGGCCAGCCGGGCGGCGAGCAGGGCCAGCCCGCCGCCAAGGGCGACCAGCGGCGCCTCCGGCCCCAGCACGATCCCGCCGCACAAGGAGGCCAGGGCCGCCAGCACGATGCCCGGCAGCTGGCTGGCGGGGGGCGCGGCGCCCGCCTTGAACCCGTCGGCGGGCGAATGCCCCCCCTTGCCCGGAAGGTACCTGATCGCCGGCACGACTGCCACGCCGGCCAGCGCGGCGACGGGCAGCGGCCACCACGGCGGCGCGCCGTGGAAGCCGAGCCCGTCCGGCAGGTGGGTGAAGATCTCACCCTGCAGGTAGGTGACAAGCCCGAGAAACCCGTAGGCTACGGCAGAGATCGGCACGCCGAGCACCGCCGCCAGCAGCAGCAGTCCCAGGTAGCCCTTGCTCCGCAGGGAAACGGCGGGGTCTGGCCCGGGCGGCAGCCGACGTTTGGTCACAGACAGTTACTACCCGCTAACCGCGTGTCGTTGCGTTCGCCGGGAAGCCGGCGTAGTTTGCTTGCTTCATGGCAGATGACGTCCTGCCCCGCCCGCGGGTGGCCCGGTACGGGCTGCTCCTGATCACGCTCATCGCCTCCTACCTGATCTCGGCGATGGTGCCCACGGGCAGGGACGGGGTGATCCACGTGTGCTTCGCCGTCGCCATCGGGGCGCTGGCGCTGCGGCACAGCAGGCCCTGGTCGCGGACCACCCGGCTGGTGGTCGGGACCGGGGTGGTGACGGCGGTGGCGGCCGTGGCCTGCGCGGCGTCGGATAACGCCACCGCGCAGGGGATCTCCGATGCCTGGAACGCCGTGGTGCTGCTGGCCGTGGTGGTGATCATCGTCGACCGGGTGCTGCGGATGGGCGTGGTCACGGTGCAGAGCATCTTCGGGGCGCTGAGCGCCTACCTGCTGGTCGGCCTGATGTTCGCGGCCTGGTTCGGCGCGATCGGCCTGCTGGTGCCCGGGCCGTTCTTCGCGCACGGGCAGCCCGCGACCACCGAGACCGTGCAGTACTTCAGCTTCGTCACGCTGACCACGCTCGGCTACGGCGACTTCACCGCCGTCGGCAGCCTCGGCCGTGCGGTGGCCGTCATCGAGGCCCTGACCGGGCAGATCTTCCTCGCCACGCTGGTCGCCCGGCTGGTCAGTGCCTACCGGGTGGGCGGGCCGCCGCCCGCTGGCGGCTGATGCCGCGCAGCAGCTCGTCGACCACGCCCGCGGTGAAGCCGGGTCCGGCCGGGTTCGGCTCGTGCTTCCCGCGGGCCATGACCGCCCCGGTCAGCATCAGCATGGCGACCTCGACATCGGTGTCCGGGCGGAGCTCGCCGGTCTCGACGCCCCGGCGCAGCACCGCGCGGACCGCCTCCCGGCGCGGCTCGATGACCCGCTCCCGGTAGCCCGCGACCAGCCGCGGGTAGCGCTCGCCCGCGCCGTGCAGCAGGGCGTACTGCTGGGCGTAGCGGGGGTCGTCGGCATCGGCCGCGACCACCCCGAGCAGCTCGATGAGGTCGGCCCGGACGGAGTCGCCGCCGGGCTCAGGCAGCGGCCGCCGCATCGCCGCGAACGCGGCGATCAGCAGGTCTTCCTTGCCCGGCCAGCGCCGGTAGAGGGTGGCCTTGCCGACCCCGGCCCGGGCGGCCACGTCCTCGCAGTGCACCCCGTCGATGCCACGCTCCCCGATCGCCTCGATAGTGGCGTCGATGATCGCCTGCTCGGCTTTCTCGCTGCGGGGGCGGCCAGGGCGCCGGGCGCCGTCGCGCCCGCCGTCCTCGTCCACGGCGGTCTCGGCGTCGCCCGGCCCGGGTACGCAGTCCCAGCCGGTGACGGCCGGGGCGGCTCCCGCCGCCCGGGCCCGGTCGCCGGACGGGGCGACCCGTGCGTTGGGGGCCATCCGGGTACCGCGGGCGGTCCGGGTGCCCCCCGGCAGCGCCGCCTGCGTGGCGGGGGCAGGGTCCCCGGCGACCGCCTCGGGGGTCGCGTCAGCGGCGACATGACCGTGAACAGTACGCATGGCCGGGAACCCTCCTTCCGCCTCGCCGGACGCCCGTTAGCGCTCGGACAGCCCGGGCCCTTCGGCCAGGGCCGCGGCGAGGTCACGCTCGGCCGCCTCGACCTCGGCGGTGACCATTTCCTCGATGGTAGGCCGCTCGCGCCCGGGCATCCAGCGCAGCATCACGATGGCGCCGACGAGCGCGAGGGCCGCCGCCACGCCGGTGGTGACCCGCATGGCGTCGACGAAGGCGGAGTTAGCCGGGCCGAGCAGGAAGTCGCCCGCCCGTCCGAGCTGGGCCGCCACCGCCTGGGTGGCGGTGATGGAGCCGCCCGCCGCGTCCCGCGCGGGGGCCGGCAGCCGGTCCAGCGTGGGGCTGAGCGAGCTGCGGTAGGCCGAGGACAGGATCGACCCGAGGACCGCGACGCTGAGCGCCACCGCCACCTGGCGGGCGGTGTTGGTCAGGGCCGACCCGGCGCCAGCGCGCTCGCGCGGCAGCGCCGCCATCGTCGTCGCGGTAGCGGCCGGGACGGACACCCCGAGCCCGGAACCCTGGACGAAGAACAGCAGCGCCACGACCCAGATCGGGGTGGCCGTGCCGAGCAGCACCCAGCCGCCGATGGCGACCGCGTTGGCCAGCATGCCGCCGACCATGACCGCCCGGACGCCGAACCGGCTCACCAGGGCGGCACTGCGGGGCGCAAGCACGAACTGGCCGAGTGCGAACGGGACGGCCAGCAAGCCGGTCTCCAGCGGGCTGTAGCCGCGCACGCTCTGCAGGTAGAAGCTGCTGAAGAAGTACACCCCGCCCATACCGAAGAACAGCAGCGCGATCGACCCGACCGAGGCCGACAGGGCCCGGTTCCTGAACAGCCGCACGTCGAGCGACGGGTGGTCGATCCGGCTCTCCCACCAGGCGAACAGGCCCAGCACGACCAGGCCGCCGAGCAGCGGGCCGAGGACGGAGACGCTGCCCCAGGACTTGCCGTCACCGCCCTGCACGATCCCGTAGACCAGCAGCACCAGGCCGACGATGGAGCCGAGCACCCCGAGGTAGTCGATCCGGCTGTGGTCCGGGTTGCGCGACTCGGGCACCAGGGCGAGCACAGCCGCCGTGCCGACGACCGTCACCGGGACGTTGATCAGGAAGACCGAACCCCACCAGAAGTGGCTCAGCAGCAGCCCGCCGAGGACGGGGCCGACGGCGACGCCGACGCCGACAGCGGACGCCCAGATGCCGATGGCGCGGGCCCGCTCCTGCGGCTCGAAGACGTTGGCGATGATCGACAGGGTCTGCGGCATGACCGCCGCGCCGCCCAGGCCCATCACCGCGCGGGCGGCGATCAGCACGTCGGGCGAACGGGAGTAGGCCGAGAAGAGGGAGCCGAGGCCGAACACGATCAGTCCGGCCATCAGCACCCGCTTGCGCCCGAGCCGGTCCCCGAGCACCCCGAAGCTGAACAGCAGGCCCGCGAACACCAGCGTGTAGGAGTTGATCGCCCATTCCAGCTGCGACTGGCTGGCCCCGATGCCGCCCTTGCTGGCCGGGCTGGCGATCGTCTTCAGGGCCACGTTGAGGACGGTGTTGTCGATGACGATGGCGAGCAGGCCCACGACCAGGACGCCGAGGATTACCCACCGCCTGCGCTGAATCGTCTGATTATCCATGAGCCCCTTCAAGGACTTGGAAGCGTGATCGCGCGGCCGGAGCGGGCACCGCCCGGATGGGGCACCCGGACCGCACTATCGATACGGAACGAGACCGTATCGGAATGTATTCCGGGCTGGGAAACGATTTTCCGCGGCCTTCGCGGGCGGCCAGGGGGACCCGGTCGCGGCCGATAGGCTGGCCCCAGGGCGAGGGGCGCTCCCCGCCCGGGTCAAACGGGGGACGACGGGCGGGAATTCCGATGGAGCCTCTGTCGGCGGACGATCCGCGGCAAGTCAGCGTGTACCGGCTGCGGGCACGGCTCGGGGCCGGCGGCATGGGCCGGGTCTACCTGGCGAGTTCACCCGGCGGCCGCGCCGTCGCGGTCAAGGTGGTCCACCCGGAGCTGGCCCGCGACCCCGAGTTCATGCAGCGGTTCCGGCGCGAGGTGCAGGCGGCCGAGGCGGTCAGCGGCGCCTACACCGCCCCGGTGATCGGGGCCGGGCCGGACGACAGCCCGCCCTGGCTGGCCACCGCCTACGTGCCCGGGCCGTCGCTGGCCGACCTGGTCCGCCGGGCCGGCCCGCTGCCCGAGGCGGCCGTCTGGCGGCTGGCGGGCGGGCTGGTGGAGGCGCTGGCGGCGATCCAGCGGCGCGGGCTGGTGCACCGCGACCTCAAGCCGGGCAACATCCTCATCGCGGCCGACGGGCCGCGGGTGATCGACTTCGGCATCTCCCGGGCGCTGCAGGGGACGGCGATCACCACCGCCCGGACCACCATGGGCACCCCCGCCTACATGTCCCCCGAGCAGGCGGCCGGGACCGCCGTCGGGCCCGCCAGCGACGTGTTCTCGCTCGGCAGCGTGCTCGCCTTCGCCGCGTCCGGCCAGGCCCCGTTCGACGGGGGCGACACGCTCTCGGTGATCTACCGGATCGTGCACGCCGAGCCCGGCCTCAGCGGGCTGCCGCCGGCCCTGGCCCGGCTGGCCGGCTGGTGCATGGCCAAGGACCCGGCCGCCCGGCCGTCCCTGGACGCGCTGCTGGCGGCGGTCACCGCCGAGGCGGCCCGGTTCGGCGACAGCGCGCCCGGGCAGTTCTGGCCCGAGCCGGTCGCGTCGGTGCTCGCGGCCGACGCGCAGGCCGCCGTGCCCGGCTTGCTGCCGGGCGCGTTTCCCGGCGCGAACGATCAGGCCGGAGCCGGCGGGCCGACCCCGCCGGGCCCGTCCGGGGCAACGACCAGCCCGGGCGGCGGGGCTTACCCGGGCGGCGGGAGCAGTGGCGGCCATCCGGCGACCGCGGGCGGCGGCTGGCCCGGCGGCGGCACGATGCCGCCCGGCGGGCCGCCGGGCTCGCCGCGCCGTTCCTCGCGCCGCTGGCTGGTGGCGATCGCCGGGGCGGGCGTCGCCGCCGCCGCGATCGGGGCCACCCTGGCGGTCGCGCTGTCCGGCTCCGGCGGGGGCCCGCCTGGCGGCCCAGCCACCCGGACGAGCCACTCGGGGACCGCCGCGGCCACTTCGGCGCCGGCGACCACCTCGGCGCCGGCGGTCACGTCGCCGTCGGCGGTGACGTCGCCGTCGGGGGTCACGTCGCCACCGGCTGGCCCCGGCACCTCGGCCTCGCCTTCATCGTCGCTGATCGCCGCCACCGTCTGCACGTTCCCGTCCGACGGGTGCCAGCAGCCGGGCGACGCCCAGTACATGCAGGAGCGGCCGCAGCAGATCACCGACTCCGGGGACGGCTCCGGCTTCATCAAGGACCTGACCTGGTCCAGCTGGGGCGGGTCCCAGGCGACCGGCAGCGGCACCCAGGAGACCAACGACTGCACCCCGAACTGCGCCACCGGCACGCTCACCGGCTCCCCGGTCACGCTCACGCTGGCCGGCCTGCACACCCTACGGGACCGGGCTGGCGGGCTATTCCACCATCGTGATCCGGGACGCCGGCGGCAACGTCACCGAGACCTACACCAAGGACCTGGTCCCGTCCTGACGCCAGCGGACGGAAGTTAGGTAGGCGCTGACATCGATTTCCGCGGTGGGGCGAGTTACGATCCGGGCGAATGGGTCCGGGCCAGCGTCACCGGGGGAAACATGGGCATCAGGAGCGGGCGCTCGCGCGCCCGGACGGTCTGGAAATTCGCGCTGGCCGGCGCGGCCTGCCTGGCGCTCACCGCCGTGGCCGTGGCCGGCCCGGGCGCCCCGGCCGCGCGGGCGGTGCCACTGGGCGGCCCGGCGGCCGCGATCACGGTCGCCGGCGGCAACTCGGTCATCGCCGCGGTGACCACTGCCGGCGGCCTGAACTTCTACTGGAACGAGTACGGGACTAACACCTGGCACGCCGAGCAGGTCCCCGTCAGCACGGCCGTCGCCCAGTCCGCGCCGGCGATCGCGCAGGTCGGCAACGACGTCATCATGGCGGTCCGCGGGGTGAACAACAACCTGATGGCGTACTGGCAGGTCAACGGGGCCAGCGGGTGGAACCCGGTCCAGGTGAACGGACCTGGCACGACCTTTTCCGCGCCGTCGATCGCCAACGACGGCGGCACCGCTGTCATCGCGGCCGCGGGGTACGCCAACCTCCTGGCCTTCTACTGGGCGCAGAACGGGGTCAGCCACTTCATCAGTGAGCAGGTCGCACCGGAAGGCAGCACCTATTCGGCCCCGGCCATGATCGTGAACGGCAACTCGGTCAACATCGCGGCGGAGGGGCCCAGTGACACCCTGGACTTCTACTGGGCGGTGAACGGCACCTCCACCTGGTACCCGGAGGTGGTGGCCGGGGCCGGAAGCACCAACTCGGCCCCCGCCATGACGCTGAACGACGGGGGCGTCTCCATCGTGGCGTCCAACCCGGCGACCGGGTTCATGGATCTGTACTGGGCCCAGAACGGCACCTCGAGCTGGAACCCGACGATCGTGGACGGCTCGACCAGCACCGGCGCCGCCATCGCGGCCTATCCGGGCGGGGTCGACATCTTCGCCCTGCTGCCGAACGGGCTGATCTATGACTTCAACGTCCCCAATGGGGGCAGCGTGAGCTCCGCGCCGGTCAGCGCCCCGGCGATGGTCACCACGCCGGCGGTGACCGTGAACCGGGGCAGTGAGAACATGGCCGACATCGACTTCGCGGGCATCCTGATGCTGAACTGGCAGAACGGCCCCAAATCCTTCATCGCCGAGGACGTCGACGTGTCCGGAACGGTGTCCTGACCTCAGGGTGCGCCTACAGCGTCACGTCAGCCTGGCGCAGCTCCCCCGTTTCCGGGTTGACCAGCAGCGACAGGGTGACCGTGGCGTGCTCGCCGACCAGTTCGAGGGACGCCGAAGACGACCCGTCGCCCGCCTGGAAGGCGCCCGGGACAACCGGCCCGGACCAGGCCGCCGCCATCCGCAGCCGCCGCGCGATCAGGGGCGCGTCCGCCCCAGGGGCGGCAGGCAGCTCCTGCGGCCAGTCCGCCGCTCCCCGGGCTTCGGCGACCCCGTTAAGCCAGTGGGTCACCGCCACCAGCGCCCGGGCCAGGACCGAGCCCTCGGCGGGCGGGATGGCGACGGCAAGCGACTGCACCCGCGGCGGGCGCTGCGGGCCCAGCTGGATCGCGGCCGCCACCGTGCCGTGCTCCCCGGTCAGCCACCAGCGGCGGTGGGCCGGGGTGTCGGACTCGGCCGGCCGCGCCGGGTCGACGGTGAATGTCCCGATCCGCTCGCGGACCAGGGCCAGGTCGGCCTGCCGCTCGGCGTAGGGCCGGTCGAGGGCGACGTTCTCGCTGAACAGGGCGTCGGCGGCGGCATCGTCCCAGTCCGCCAGCAGCCTGCCCGCCGCGTCCGCGGCGGCGAGGGTCTCCGGCCAGGGGGCGCCCGCGCGGGCGCCGCGGGGGGCGGGCGCGAGTGCCACCTGGGCGGTCGCAGAACGGCTCAGCAGCGCCTTCAGCACCAGCTCGGCGAGCGCGTACATAGGCGAGTAGGTGCCGTTGCCGAGGGCGACAACGGCCGTCCCGGTGGCCGGGTGCCAGCGCATGTTCGACCCGAAGCCGGGGTACCCGCCGCTGTGGCTGACGATCCGGCCGAGGGCCGGGTCCTCATCCACGAACAGCCCGAAGCCGTAGTACGAAGGCGCCGCGGGCGGCCCGGCCGGGATCCGGTCGTGGGCGCGCCAGCCGGTCACCGCCTGCGGCAGCTGCATCTGCCGCCGTGAGAAACGGCTCAGCGGGTGAGACGACGACGACGGACGGGCGTCCGCGACCGGGTTGTCACCGGCAGTGGCGGTGTCGTCGGGCGGGTAGGCGGCCGCGAAGCCGGCCGACCAGGTGGCCAGGTCGGCCACGGTCGAGAAGATTCCGCCCATCGGGGCGAACGCGCCGTAGGGGTCGTACGGCAGCTGCTCCCAGCCGCCGGGGCCGCGCCGGTAGCCGACCGCCAGGTCCGCCGGGCTGAACTCGCCCGCCTCGAACCCGGTGCTGGTCAGGCCCAGCGGGGCCAGCAGGCGGGTGCGGATGAACTGGTCGTAGGGCACCCCCGAGGCGGCCGCGACCACCAGGCCGAGGATCGCGTAGCCGAGGTTGGAGTACTCGAAGCGGGTGCCCGGGGCCCAGTTGAAGGTGACCCCGCCCGCCAGCAGGGCCTGGAAGTCCTCCAGCGGCAGCCCCTGCTGGCGGTCGCCCCAGGGGTCGTCGGTCGGGAGGCCCGCGGTCATCGTCAGCAGGTGGCGGATGGTCAGCGGCCCCGCGTCGACCGCCCCGTTGGGCCAGTCCTCCAGGTCGGGCACGTAGGCCGCAGCCTGGTCGTCGAGCCGGAGGGCGCCCTCGTCGCGCAGCAGCAGCACCGCCGACGCGGTGAACGACTTCGACATCGAGGCGATGCGGAACACGGTCCGCTCGTCCGGCGCGGCTGCGCCCAGGGCACGCTGACCGAAGCCGGCCGCGTGCACCAGCACGCCATCCCGCACGATCCCGTAGCTGATGGCGGGCTGGCCGCCGCGCTGGTGGAACCGGGCCACGATGTCGTCGGCCGCGTCGAAGCCGATCGCGAGCTGGCCGCCGGAATTTACGCTGTGTTCATTTGCGCTGGAGGCGAAATCACTGGGCACGCGTCTATGCTCCCACGCCCCTGGCGTGCGATTATCACAAGTGTCCGGGTACGCCATCGGGGCGCCTCGAGACCTTGGAGGTTCTGACATGTCGTCCACTGTCGTGCCGTCCTTCGGCCAGTCCGCCGCCCAGTCCGAGCCGCTCTACGGCGGCCGGAAACCAGGCCGGGTCACCGTCAGGGACATCGCCCTCGCCAAGGAACGGGGCGAGAAGTGGCCGATGCTCACCGCCTACGACGCCCTCACAGCCGGCATTTTCGACGAGGCGGGCATTCCGGTCCTGCTCGTCGGTGACTCGGCCGGCAACGTCATCTTCGGCTACGACACCACGATCCCGGTCACCGTCGATGACCTGCTGCCGCTCACCGCGGCCGTCGTCCGCGGCACCAAGCGGGCGCTGGTGGTGGGCGACCTGCCGTTCGGTTCCTACCAGGCCTCGCCGACCGAGGCCCTGCACAACGCGGTCCGGTTCCTGAAGGAAGCGGGCGCCCACGCGGTCAAGCTCGAGGGCGGCCTGCGGGTCGCGCAGCAGGTCGAGGAGCTCACCGCGGCCGGCATCCCGGTCATGGGGCACCTGGGCCTGACCCCGCAGTCGGTGCACGCGTTCGGCGGTTTCCGGGTGCAGGGCCGGGGCGAGGACGGCGAGCGGCTGCTGCACGACGCCAAGGCACTGGAGGCGGCGGGCGCGTTCGCGATCGTCCTCGAGGGCATCCCCGCCGCGCTGGCGGCGCGGATCACCGCCTCGCTGCGGGTCCCGACGATTGGCATCGGGGCCGGGCCTGACTGCGACGCCCAGGTGCTCGTGTGGCAGGACATGGCGGGCTTGTCCAGCCGGGCGCCCAAGTTCGCCAAGCGCTACGCCGACGTGGCCGGGGTGCTGCGCGACGCCGCGACCGAGTTCGCGGCCGAGGTGGCGGGCCGCGCCTTCCCGACCGAGCAGTACTCCTACAAATAAGCGGCACTCCGCGCGGTCCATCCGCGCAGCAGCCCGAACGGGGGCTGGTTCACCGATACGGTGAAACCAGCCCCCGTTCGGCTGAGAAAGGCTTTTTGCCTGGCCAGGACCGGGCACGGTGCCAACGGGGGGCGGCCGGCACCCGGCCGGCCGGGCTCCGCGGGTGGCCGGGCCGGACGCGCCTGCGGTTTAATGCTGGTGCGGCTGAGCGGGACAAAGCGGAGTCGGGGGCACACATGAATGCTTTTGGGTCAGGGCCGCCAGGGCGGAACCACCCGCCGGACCGGGCGCCGGCGCCCGGCGGCGAGCTGCGGCTGTTCCTGGACGGCCAGGAACTGACGGCCGGCCCGGGGCAGGCCGTCCGCATCGGCCGCTCACCCGACAACGACCTGGTGACCGACGCGCCGACGGTGTCCAGGCACCACGCCGCGTTCCAGCTCGGCGCGGCGGGCTGGGAGTTCCAGAACACCGGCTCGGCCCCCACCTTCCTCGACGGGCAGCAGGTCAGCCGGGCCGTGGCCGACCGCCCGCTGGCGCTGGTGCTCGGCTCGGCCGACGGGCCGGTGCTGCGGGCCGAGCCGGTCCCGGCGGCGCCCCCGGCACCGGGCGCCCCACCGGGTGGCGCCACCGCGTCAGCCGGTGCGCGGGCAGCCGCCGCCGGGCCGGACTGGGACGCGGGGCCTGACCAGCACGGGCAGACCGGCTACATCGGCGCGCCGGGCCACCTCGGGCAGTCCGGCTACAACGAGGCGCCCGGCCCGTTCGGGCAGCCCGGGCAGCCCGGGCAGCCCGGGCCGGGCGTCCCGCCCGGTCCCGGGTACCCGGGACCGGGCGGCCAGTACCCGGGACCGGACGGTCAGTACCCGGCCGGCCGGCAGTACCCGCCGGGCCAGCAGTACCCGCCAGGCCAGCAGTACCCGCCGGGAGCCGGCGGCGCCCCCGGCTGGGGGCCGGCCGCTCCCTCGTACCCGCCGGGCAGCCAGGGCTGGGGCGCTGCCCCGGGCGGCAGCCGCCCCCAGGGCGCGGGTGCGCACGGCGGGGACGAGATGGCGACCGCGCTCGGCATCCTGTTCCCGATCAACAGCTGGCTGCACAACTCCGGCTGGCGGCAGGGGCTGCGGCTGCTGGTCATCGCCTACGCGCTGCTGCCGCTGATCTTCCTCGCCGTGCTGAGCTCGACCAACGACCTGTCGGCGCCCGGCTGGGCCTACAGCCTCTACGTCACGCCGCTGTGGATCATGGGCTTCTGGCTCCTGATCCGGCCCGGTCACCTGGTCAAGCAGGAGGTCTACGTCGCGGCCGGGATCGTCGCCTGGACGCTGGTGTGGATCAACGTGGTCACCATCAACGTCAACGACGCCCTGCACATCAACGGCTCGATCTCGATCCTGCCCGCGCTGCTGATCGGCTACAACGAGGAGATCACGAAGGCGCTGCCGGTCCTGCTGGCCGGGCTGCTGCTGCTGAAGTTCCGCTCGGTCAAGCTCAGCGTGCGCATGTGCATGTTCCTCGGCACCATCGCCGGCCTCACCTTCGGGGTCGCCGAGCAGGCCTTCTACACCTCCAACGACATCATCGGGATCCACCAGGCGCAGTCGGCCAACGAGGCGGTCAACGCCGTCCTCGCGTTCGCCGAGCGGATCTTCGTCGACGGGTTCCAGCACGCGGTGTGGGCCGGGATCGCGGGCTTCTTCATCGGCATGGCGCTGAACTACCCGCGCCGCCGGATCCAGCTGATCGCCCTCGGGGTGACCGTCGCGGCCCTGCTGCACGCGCTCAACGACTTCCTCGCCGGGGACTCGGTCTGGCTCGTGGTCCTGGTCCAGGCGGCCTCGCTGCTGCTGTTCCTCGGCTACACGATGTCCGAGGCGTCGATCGAGCAGCAGGTCAGGGACAGCCCGCTGTTCCGCGGGGACTCGATGATCCTGCAGGCGTTCCGCGAGCCGGGCGAGCCGCCGCTGCAGTCACGCCGGAGCCGGTCAGGCCGGCCTGACCCGTCAGGCGGCCCGGGCTGACTCGTCAGGACGGGCTGACTCGTCAGGACGGGCTGACCTGTCAGGGATGGCGCAGCGGCAGGCTGAGCACGAACGCGGCCCCGCGGCCCGGGCCGGCCGAGGCGGCGCTGACGTCACCGCCGTGGGCCCGGGCGATGCCGCGGGCGATGGTGAGCCCGATGCCCGAGCCGGGGCCGCGGCGCGGCTGGCCGGGGGCCCGGTAGAACCGCTCGAAGATCCGCTCCAGGTCGGCCGGGGCGAGCCCGGCGCCGGTATCGGTGACCATGACCTGCGCCTGCCCGTCGTGGACACGGCCGTGCACGGTGACCGAACCGCCCGCCGGGGTCGCCGTCAGCGCGTTGCCGAGGATGTTGGTCAGCACCTGGGTGATCCGGTCGGGGTCGGCCCAGACGGGCAGCGCCGGCGCCGGGGCCACCGTCAGCGTGACCCCGGCGTCGCTGAACTGAGGGGCCAGCCGCCCGGCGGCCTTGGCCGCCAGGCTGGCCAGGTCGGTGTCGGCCAGGGCGAGGTCCAGCCGCTGCTCCTCCGCCCGCGACAGGGCCGACAGGTCGTCGGCTAGCCGCCGCAGCCGCCGCAGCTCGTCGGTGGCGGCGCCGAGAACCTCCGGCTCGGGGGCGAAGACCCCGTCGATGAGGCCTTCCAGGTACCCTTCGAGCGCGGTCAGCGGGGTGCGCATCTCGTGCGCGACCTCGCCCAGCAGCCGGGTGCGGCGCGACTCGGTGTCGGCCAGCCGGGTCGCCAGGGTGTTCACGTCGGTGGCGATCCCGGCCAGCTCCGGGTCCTTCGGCACCGGCACACTGGCCTCGTAGCGGCCCGCCGCGATCTGCCGGGTGGCTGACCGTACCGCGTTGAGCGGGCGCACCAGCCGTCCGGTGACGATCCCGGCCGCGATCACGGCGGCGACGACGCTGGCCAGCGTGCCCAGCAGGAGCGAGGTGGTCAGGGCGTTCTCGAACGCGGAGCGGGCGCTGGCGCGCAGGTCGCGACGGGCCCGGGCGTCGGACACGATCGGCACGAAGTTGTTGAAGACCGTGTTGATCTCGCGGGCGAAGAAGCGCGGCGCGATCAGCCGCACGGTCACGAACGCGATGACCGCCCCTACCGCGATCACCAGCACGTAAGACACGAACAGCCGCCCGGGCAGCCGCATGCTCATGACGGGCGCCCGGTGAACTTGTAGCCGACGCCGCGGACGGTGGCGATCAGCCGGGGGCTGGCGGCGTCGTCGCCGAGCCGCGCGCGCAGGCCGCGGATGTGCACGTCGACCACCCGCTCGTCGCCGTAGAAGTCGTAGCCCCAGACCCCTTCGAGCAGCTGGCGGCGGGAGAACACCCGCCCGGGGGCCTCTGCCAGCGCCGCCAGCACATCGAATTCGAGGGCCGACAGGTTCACCTCGGCCCCGTCGACCCGCACCTCGCGGGCGTCCTTGTCGATGCTCAGCCCGGCGAACCGGAGGACCGCCGTGGGTGCCTCGCGCCCGCCCCGGTCCCGGCGCAGCACCGCCTTGACCCGGGCCGCCACCTCGCGCGGGCTGAACGGCTTGGTGATGTAGTCGTCGGCCCCCACGCCCAGCCCGACCAGCTTGTCGACCTCCTCGGCCCGGGCGGTGACCAGGATGACGTAGACGTCGCTGAACGTGCGCAGCTGCCGGAGCGCCTCCAGCCCGTCCAGCCCGGGCAGCACCACGTCCAGCAGCACTAGGTCGGGCGGCTGGCGCCGGACCGCGTCGACGGCCGCCTCGCCGTCGGCCGCCTCGGCGACGGCGAATCCCTCCGCCTCCAGGTACCCGCGCAGCACCGCCCGGATATGCGGCTCGTCGTCCACCACCAGCACTTGACGCATCGCTCACCCCTGGCCCAGAGTAGGCCGGGGCGGCCGGTGCGGGCGCCGGGCGCGCGGCGATCTTCACGGGAGCTTCACACGCGGCCCGGTCGTTGCCTCACACAGGCCGGGCACGCTCGTGGTGTCAGATCGGATAGCAACGGCATATCACGAGGAGCCCGATGATGGAACGTAAGAAGCGGATGCTGACCGGGCTGGCCGCGGCCGGTGTGCTGGCGGGGGCGCTGGCGGGCGGCGGGGTGGCCCTGGCGGACACCGGCGGGCCGGCCGTCACCGCCACCACGGTCGCGGCGGCGGCCCCAGCCGTGAGCACGGGGACGGCCGGGACCGCGGTCGCCAAGGGCGGGGTCCGGTTCCTGCGCCGGACCCGGGCGGCCCGCATGGTGCTCCGCACGTCGGCCGCCTACCTGGGGCTGACCCCGGCCGAGCTTCACGCGCAGCTTAAGGCGGGCAAGTCGCTGGCGTCCGTCGCCACCGCCCGCGGCAAGTCGGTCAGCGGGCTGGAGAACGCGATCGTGGCGCGGGTGACCAAGCGGGTCGACAACAGCAAGCTGAGCGCCGCCCGCAAGGCCGCCGTCATCGCCGACGTCAAGGCCAACGTGGGCGCGTTTGTCAGCGCGACCCACCCGTTCGAATGGGCCGCGCACCGGCTGGGCCACGCCGCGGGCTCAGCGGCCACCCCGTCGAGCTCGCCCGCGGCGAGCACCTCGGCCGCCTGACCGCGGCGCAGTCTCGCCGGTGTCCGCCGGCAGGACACGGACGGCCCGGCTCCCAGGGGAGCCGGGCCGTTACGCGTGACGGGCGCGCCTCAGGGGGCGAGCGCGCGCAGCCTGGGCAGCACTTCCTTGCCGATCAGGTCGATGGCGGCGAACGGGTCGGCCGACATCACCTGGATCGACACGGTGTCCGCGCCCACCTCGGTAACCAGCGGCTGGTAGGCCTCGACGAGGCCGTCGGCGTCGGCCACGACGGTGTAGCTGGCCAGCACCTCATTCCGGTCCATCTGGTCGGCCTTCTCCCGCAGCTCGGCCGGGTCGGTCGCCTCGAGGCGGCCGGGGGCACGCAGGCCGCGCATCGACGACAGTGCCTGCCAGGCCTGGTCGGGGCCGTCAGCGAGCACCGTCCAGCGGGTGGCGAGCACCCGGTGCTCCTTGCCCGCCTCAGTCGTCGCCTTGCGGTAGGGGGTAATGACCTTGGCGACGGTGTCGGCCGGGTCCTTCACGCTGGTGATGAGGCCGTCGGCGTAGGTGCCGGCGAACGCGGCCGACTTGGGGCCACCCGCCGCCATCAGGATCGGCACGCTGCCCTTGGGCGGGGAGTAGAGCTTGGCCGTCTCGGTCGTGTAGTACTCGCCGTGGAAGGTCACCTTCTCCCCCGCCAGCATGCGGTGCATGATCTCCAGCGCTTCCTGCATCCGGGACTGGCGCTCGGCGTACCCGGGAAACGCGAAGCCCAGCGGCCGCTCGTTGAGTGCCTCCCCGGTGCCGACGCCGAGGAACAGGCGCCCGGCCGACAGCCGGTCGACGGTCGCGGCCATCTGCGCCACGAGCGCCGGGTGGTAGTGGAACAGCGGCGCGGTGACCGCCGTGCCCAGCTCGACGTTGCTGGTCTCGGCCGCGACGGCGCCCAGCCAGGCCCAGACGAAGCCGGCCGCGGACGTGTCGTCGACCCAGGGGTGGAAGTGGTCGCTGCCGAGGACGACGTCGAAGCCGGCCTGCTCGGCCGCCACGGCCTGCTGAAGCAGGTCTTCGGGCTGATAGGACTCATGGCTGCAAAGCCAGGCGAACTTCATCTACGCCTCCATCGTTGATCCGTCACCTATGATCCTCTCACCGCGCGGCGGCCCCGGCGGACGCGGGCCGGGCGGCGGGCGGGACATTCGCCTTGATGCCAACTATCTTTATATCGAGCTAGATTCCCGGAGGGTCCCGACCGGAGGTGCCCCGATGATCACCGGATTCGATCACGTGCAGCTGGCGATGCCGCGCGGGCGCGAAGACTCCGCGCGGTCCTTTTACGCCGGCCTGCTGGGCCTGACCGAGCTGGCCAAGCCGCCGGTGCTGGCCGCCCGGGGCGGCTGCTGGTTCGCCTCCGGGCCCGCGGTGCTGCACCTGGGGGTCGAGGAGCCGTTCAGTCCGGCCCGCAAGGCGCACCCGGCGCTGCTGACCGACGACCTCGACGGGCTGGCGGCGGCGCTGGGCCGGGCCGGCTACGAGTGCGTCCGGGCGGACGGCGAGATCCCCGGGGTCCGCCGGTTCCACACCCACGACCCCTTCGGCAACCGGGTCGAGTTCCAGCAGGCCTGACCGGCCGACCAGGCCCGTGCGGGCCGGTCACGCGAACCGCCGTCATGCGCCCCAGGCCCGCACCCACCGTCCCGCCCCCGCCACCGGACACTTGACGCCTCCTCCGGCACCGGCCGCTTGACGCCATCGACTTTGGAATGCAAACCTATTGGCGTAACAGGACTGTTGGCGGCGGAGGCAGCGATGAGCGAGGCGGGCACCGGGCCGGCCGGCGGGGACGAGATCGGCGACGGCCCGCGCCCTGCCAGCGGCGGCGGATCTGGGAACGGGGACACCCGCGGCGGCCAGGACGACCCGGCTGGCCCGGGCGACCCGGCTGGGTTGCTCGGGGAACTGGCGGCGCTGCGGCGGCGTACCCGCCGCGCCCGGCATGCTTACTGGTTCCCGCTGGTCCTGTTCGGCCTGCTGATCACCGTCTCGGCCCCGTTCTACGTCACTGCCAGCCCGCCGGGCCCGCTGTCGGCCGGGACCGCGGTGGCTTACAGCGGCCCCGTGGCGCTGCCGGTCCTCGGCGGCTTCCCCGGCCTGCGGGGGTCGGGGGCGCTCGGTTACTACTGGCTGGCGGCGTTGCTGGGCGGTCTGCTGCTGACGCTGCTGTGGTACCGCTGGCACGCGCGGCGGGTGGGGCTGCAGACCCCGGCCCGGGGCTACATCGTCACCACCGCCGTGCTCACCGTGCTCGCGGTGGTGATCCCGCTGCTGTCGCTCCTGCGCGGCCCGTCCTGGCTGCGGTTCGGGATCGCCCTGTGGCCCGGTGACCTGATCATGCGGGGCACCTTCCCGTTGGTCATCATCGCGGCCGGGCTGCTGGTCCTGGCCCGCTCGGAGCGCAGCCGGGCGCTGGGTGTCATCGCCGCCGTCTTCACCGCCAGCGCGCTGTTGTCCAGCCTCTACAACACCGAGAACATCGCGTTCCGGCTGGGCTGGACGCCCACTCCCGGCCAGTGGAGCCTCACCGCGCTGCCGAACGTGCTGCTGCCCGCGCTCATCCTGCTCGTGACCGGGATCGGCGCGTTCGTGGTGCAACGGCGCCGGGCGTCCGCGTGACGGCGACCCGGCCGGCCGGGACCGGCCCCGCCAGTTCCCCGCCCCCCAGTGCGCATCCAACCAGCAGCCTGAACGACACCGTGCACCAGCGGCACCGGCTGGGTGTCCTCACGATCACAGCCGAGGCCCGGCGGGCGGAATTCGGCTACCTGCGCGAGGCGCTCGGGCTGACGCCGGGCAACTTGTCCCGCCACCTCAGCGTGCTGGAGGAGGCCGGGCTTGTCACCCTGGAGAAAGGCTACGCCGGCCGTCGCCCCAAGACCTGGGTGCGGATCACCGCCGACGGCCGCGCCGCCCTGACAGCCGAACTGGCGGCCCTGACCGAGCTGCTGCGACGCCACCAGCCAGCGGGCCCGGCGGGCGACGGCGCCGGAAGCGGCTGACCCGGACGCTGACCGGGCCTGGCTGCCGGGGCCGGGCGCCGCTTCCTGACTTGGCTGTGCAAACCGGGACGGCGGCCTGCATGCTAGGGAGGTGGACGCAGACCAGGTCGCTACGCTCCGTGCCCTGATGTCCGGCTCGCCCTGGCTGGACCAGGCGCGGCTGCTGGGCCGGGCGCTGCGCACCACCCCCAGGTCCGCGGGCGGACTGCTGGTCGTCGGGACCCCGCAGTTCGAGCCGTGGCACATGACGGCCCACCTGGACGACGAGTCCCGGCTGTCGGGGGTGGCCGAGCTGGCGCCCACGCTCATCCGCTGGGCTCCCCCGGCGGGCGCGCCGGCGCACCTGTCGGTCGGGCTCGCCCGCCTGGAGGCGGCCCGGCGCGGGGAGACGCTGTTCGTGGTGGCCGAGGACGCCGCCCCCGTTCCGCTGCTTGAGCGGGTGAACGACGCCCGCAAGACCGGCGCCACCATCCTCGCCCTCGACAGCGACGACCCGGAGCTCGACGCGCTCGCGCACGAGGCGCTGGCCGTCCCCGGCCAGCTCTCGTTCGACGCGGGCCAGCACCTCGTCTCGGCCGCCGCGGGCGAGCGCGGCGGCTCCGCCGCGCGCGGCGGCCTCCGGGCCCGGCTGGCCCGCCTGCTCGACAGCGTGGCCGGGCCCAGCGGGTGACCGGGCGCCCCTGCGGGCCTACCATCGGCCACCGTTATCCCAGCGGCCACATTAGCCGAGGCAGTCTGGAGATTTCGGAAACTTTTGCGGCTACAGCACAGAAAAGTTTCCCGTTAGCCAATAGTTTCCAGGCTATGAGCAGACGCACCGCCGTCCGGGGCGGGTGCCTGCCACCACGGTCAACGCGCGGGGCTGGCGGGGCTGGCGGGGGGTCGGCGGCGCGCCGTGGCGGGACGGCGGGGGTCGACGGCGTCCCGTGGCGGGAAAGCGGGGGGTCGGCAGCGTGCCGTGGCGGGCTGGCGGGGGTCGGCGGCGTGCCGTGGCGGGACGGCGGGGGGTCGGCGGCGTGCCGTGGCGGGACGGCGGGGGGTCGGCGGTGTGCCGTGGCGAGACGGCGGGGGGTCGACGGCGTCCCGTGGCGAGACGGTCACAGCCGCGGGCACGCCGTCGACGTACGGGCGACGCGGTGCGGCGGCCCGGGCAGGGGCCGGCCGAGGCGGCTCAGCCTGGGTGGTCAGCCGGCTGGATGGTCTGCGGCGCGCGCCGGAACTTGACGGGGACCGTCAGGCTAGGCACTGTAGCTTTATGGCTAAGACTTGGGCGCACTGGCGGCGGGCGGGGACAGGCGGGGCGGGCGCCGGTGCCTAGGGCCGGGCTGACGCAGCAGGCAGTGGTCGCGGAGGCCGAGCGGATGGTCGACGAGTCCGGCTTCGAGGGGCTGACCCTGGCCGCTCTGGCCGGGCGCCTGGGCGTCCGCCAGCCGTCGCTGTACAAGCACATCGAGGGGATGGCGGCGCTGCGGCGAGCCATCGCCATCCGCGCCGCCGCCGAAGCGACCGAGACCCTGCGCCGGGTCGCCGTCGGGCGCGCCCGGGGCGATGCCATCACGGCCATAGCCGACGCCCAGCGGAAGTGGGCCCTCGCCCACCCCGGCCGCTACCAGG
This sequence comes from uncultured Actinomycetota bacterium, assembly GCA_963795335.1. GTDB lineage: Bacteria > Actinomycetota > Actinomycetes > Streptosporangiales > Streptosporangiaceae > Trebonia. Next base: position 372,656 of record CAWCHI010000010.1, on the reverse strand, counting down.
CGGCGCAGACGCGGCCGGCCTCGGGGACACCGAGCACGAGCAGGTCGCGGGCGAGTACGTGCAGCTGTTCATCGATGTCCTGGCGGGCTTCGGGCTGGCCGACGCCGATGCGATCGACGCCATCAGGGGCATCCGCTCGGCCTTGCACGGCTTCGTCACCCTGGAGTCGGCCGGGTCGTTCGCGATGCCGTACGACATCGACCGCAGCTACCACCGCATGGTCGCGACCCTGGTGCACGCACTGGAGCACTGGAGCACCGAGGGCAGCCAGGCCGCGCGCCCGCTGCCCTGACCGCGGGCGCCACCCGCGGACGGGCGCTGGCCACGCCCGGCTGGGCGCTGGTCAGGCGCGGACGCGGTCGCGCACGAAGCTCACGGTGAGCGCCGCGACCTCGGCCGGGCACTGGGCGTGCAGGTAGTGCCCGCCCCCCTTGATCACCGCGAGCGAGCCCAGTCCGGCCGGCATGGCGGTGACGATCGCGTCGCCCTCGGCCCGGGGGTCGGCCCAGTCGGGGTCCTCGTCGCCCATGACGACCAGGGCCGGGCAGGAGATGCGGGGCAGCGCGTCGCCCGCGTCGGCCGGGGACGTCTTCAGCGTCTTGAGGAACTCGGCCATCCGGCCCGGCTCGGCCAGCTTCGCCCGCAGCCCCGCCATGTAGGCGGCGTAGTCGGCGGGCTTGACCGGGTAGGCCAGGTCGAGGTACTTCATCCACGCGCGGAGGCTGCGCAGCAGCAGCACTTCGCCCAGCAACACGGTGCCGCGGCGGTAGCGGCCGACCCGCACCAGGCCGCCCAGGCTGTACTGGACCGGGCGGGTGAACGGGCCGAGCTCGACGAGGCCGGCCACCAGGTCGGGGGCGGTTGCGGCGGCGATGGTGGCCGCGCCGCCCGCGAGTGAGTGCCCGACGATGACCGCGGGGCCGCCCAGGTGCCTTATCAGCGCGATGAGGTCGCCCGCGACGTCGGTGCGGGAAATCGACGCCCATGAGCCGGTGCTGGACTCGCCGTGGCCGCGCATGTCCGCCGCCGCGACCCGGAACCCGGCCTGCACCAGCTCCGGGACCAGGAACCGGTAGGCCTGGCGCCGGTCCCCGATGCCGTGCGCGAGCACGATCAGCGGCCCCTCGCCGGTGACGTCGTAGGCGATCCGCCCGCCTGTGATGTCGAGAAACTCGGTCACGTCATCCTCCACTCGGCTAATAGCTACAGCCTTAAAGCTAATAGAATTAGCTATTTGGCGTCAAGCCGACGCGAGCGGCGGCATAGGGTGACCCGCATGGGGATGTCACCGCACCTGGCCCGGCTGCGGGCGGTCATCGGGCACGGCCTGCTGGTGCTGCCGAGCGTGACCGTGCTGCCGGCCGACGAGCGCGGGCGGCTGCTGCTCGCCTGGCACGCGGGGCACACCGACGGCTGGGGCACCGTCGGCGGCGCGGTCGACCCGGGCGAGTCGCCCGCCGAGGCCGCCGTGCGCGAGGCCCGCGAGGAGATCGGGACCGGCCTCCGGCTGGGCAGGCTGCTCGGCGTCTTCGGCGGCCCGGACTACGAGGTGACCTACCCCAACGGCGACCGGGTGGCCTACGTCCCGGCCGTCTTCGAGGCCGCGGTCACCGACGGCGAGCCCGCCCCGAGCGACGGCGAGCTCAGCGAAGTCGCCTGGTTCACCCCGGCCGAGCTGCGGGCGGTCCCGCTCAGCCGGTTCACCCGGGCGGTGCTCAGCGCTACCGGGTACCTGACCGGGCCGCCGTCCTAGCGGCGCGGCCGGGACCAGTCTCGTCTGGGCGGTCAGCTGTCCAGCGACAGGACCATGGTCGGGCGCTCGATCACGTGGTCGGCCCGCAGCGGGCGGACGGCGGTGCCGATGGCGAAGAACTCGGTCGTGTGCGAGCCCCAGGTGTGCGAGTGCTGCCGGAGCTGGACCCCGACGATGCCCTCGGCGTGCAGTTCCTCGGCCTCGGCCTGCATGCGGGACATCGCCAGCTCGCGGGCGTCGTACAGGGCCTGGGTGTACTGCTCGATCTCCACGTTGCGGCCGATGTTGCCGAGCACCGAGCCCATCCGCTGGTGGGCGATGTGGTACACGCAGGAGCCCATGGCCAGGCCGAGCGGGGCGTAGCCCGCCCGGATCAGCGTCCAGAAGTCCTGGCCGGACAGGTCGGAGGTGAACGGCTGGCGCTTGTTGTTGCGCCAGTTCGACACCCCGCCACCGCCCGCCCCGGGCTCGGCCTTGACCGCCGTGCCGACCGCGATGAACTCGGCGATGTCGGCCCCGAACTCCTTCATCTCGACGTCCAGGCGCACGCCGACGATGCCGTCGGCGCCGAGCGCGTCGGCTTCGGCCTCCATCCGCGTCATCGCCAGCTCGCGCGCGTGGTACATGGCCTGGGACAGGACGTTCAGCTCCTGGTTCTTGCTCCAGCGGGCGACCTGCAGGCCAACGTGGTAAATCGACGAGCCGAGCACCAGGCCCAGTGGACGGAAGCCGACCTCGCGGACAAGGAGGAACTCGTTGACCGAGAGGTCGGAGGTGAAGATCGACCCCGCCTTGCCCGGCTGCAGCTCGGACAGCCGCTTGATGGCGTCCTGCGGGACGCCGGCCGCTCCGAGGTCAGTGGTCTGCTGGTTGGTCATCGTCGACGTCCTCTTATCTTCTTCGCTCTAACGCCTGTTTTGGCCGATGTCAACGCGCGCCGCCTGACGCCGCTGCGGGTCGAGGGACATGATCGCGAGCGGAGCACGCTGCTCCCGTTCGGAATGACTGCTCTTGAACCGGACGATCGCGGTCCCGATGTTGACCGCCTCGATGATGTGGTCGCGCCCGCCCTCCTGGGCGGGGCATTCCCGCTCGCGGACCCGCAGGTCCATGCTCGCCACGACGACGCCCTCGGCCCCGATCCGCTTGACGTCGGCCGCGAGCTCCTGGCGGGAGTCGTGGCGGGCGTCGTTGACCAGCTCGGTCCAGCCGTTGACCTCGGCGTTGCCGGACGACCAGCGGGTCTGGCCGACCGTCCGCCAGTCGTCGTGGCGGGCGGCGACGGTGATGCCGAGGACGAGCCCGGCCGGCATCCAGCCGCTGTGCACCAGCTTGGCGAAGTCCTGGCCGGACAGGTCGGAGGTGAACGGGCGGCGCAGTGGCGGGCGCCATCGGGGCGCGGATGGCGGTGCCGATCGCCTTGAACTCCAGGCCGCCCGCCGGGAACTGGCCGATGCTGAGCCGCACCCCGACCACCCCGTGGCCACCGAGCGCCGTGCACTCGGCCACCATGCGGCTGATCGCCGCCCGGCGCGCGTCGTACATGGTCTTCACCAGCGGGCCGAACGAACCGTAGCCGCCGCGGCTGGAGACCTGGGTGCGGGCGGCGGGCGCCCAGGCGTAGTTGTAGCCGTTCCACGCCCCCGGGCAGCCGTAGCCCCCGGTGTAGCCGATGTTGTAGACGGCGGCGCCGAGCACCTGCCCGGCGGGCTCGAAGCCGACCGAGCGGACCGCGGCGAACTCGTCCGGTGTGAGCGACGAGCCCCAGGTGCCGCTTTTCCTGATCTCGGCCATGCGCGCCTCAGCGGCCGGGGGCAGATGGTTGTTGCTCACGGTCCCTAGCCTAGCCCGGCATACCTAATGGCGCCCGCATGGATACTGCATCAATGCGGGCGCCGGGGCGATCCTGGCCGGGGGGACGCTCCAGTCCTCCTTGTCCCAGGCCGCGTTGCGCTCCTTCACCTTGTCCAGCGCGTGGGCCGCCTCCTCCCTGGTCGCGTACGGACCAAGCAGGTCCTTACCGGGGCACGGGGTGTCAGCGGGCTCCACCGTCATGTGACGGGTACAGAACCACCATTGCTCGTCGGAGTTCGCCATGCCTACTAGACTCGCAAAACATGGCCACTCTGCTCCACCCGGGTCGGCTATCTCCCGCCCGGCAGGTTCCCGCGAACATCCCGCGTCCCGAGTACGTGGGCAAGAAGCAGCCCACACTCGGCGAGCAGGACGTCAAGGACGCCGGCACGATCGCCCGCATGCGGGTCGCCAGCCGCCTCGCAGCGCAGGCGCTCGAGGAAGTCGGCCGCCATGTGCGTCCCGGCGTCACCACCGACCACCTGGACCAGGTGGGGCACGAGTTCCTGGTTTCCCACGGCGCCTACCCGTCCACCCTCGGCTACCGGGGCTACCCGAAGTCGCTCTGCACCTCGCTCAACGAGGTCATCTGCCACGGCATCCCGGACGACACGGTGGTCCGCGACGGCGACATCGTCAACATCGACATCACCGCGTTCATCGACGGGGTGCACGGCGACACCAACGCCACCTTCCTGGCGGGCGACGTCGACGAGGAGTCGCGGCTGCTGGTGGAGCGGACCCGCGAGGCGATGATGCGCGGGCATCCAGCGCCGTCGCGCCCGGCCGGCCGCTGAACGCGGTCGGGCGGGTGATCGAGTCCTACGCCAAGCGCTTCGGGTACGGGGTGGTGCGCGACTTCACCGGGCACGGCATCGGCACCACCTTCCACTCCGGCCTGGTCGTGCCGCACTACGACGACCCGACCACCGACGTGACGATGGAGGTCGGGCATGACGTTCACCATCGAGCCGATGCTCACCCTCGGCGTGATCAGCTACGACATCTGGCCCGACGGCTGGACGGCGGTGACCAGGGATCACAAGCGCACCGCCCAGTTCGAGCACACGGTCCTGGTCACCGAGGACGGCTCCGAGATCCTGACCCTGCCCTGATGGGGGCCGTACACGAGTTCGACGCGGCCACCGCCCTGACCGGGGAAGGCCCCGACTTCGGGGCGATGCTCGACGGGCGCTGGGACGGCCAGGAGGGCACCAACGGCGGGTTCCTGCTCGCCGCTGGCGGCCGCGCGCCATCGGCGCAGGTGCTGCCGTTCCCCGACCCGCTGGTGCTGTCCGGGTTCTACCTGCGGCCCGGATCCGCCCGGCGCGGCCGAGATCCGCACCCAGGTGATCCAGGCCGGCCGGTCCACCGGCTTCGGCCGAGGCGGGCCTGTACCGGGCGGCAAGCAGGTGCTGCGGGCCACCGCCGCCTTCACCGACCTGGCGGCGGCCGCCGCCCGCGGCGGGCCCGCCTACTCCAGCCGGCAGCCGCCGGCGCTGCCGCCGCCGGATCAGTGCCCGGTGCTGCACCGGGTCACCGACCCCCCGCTCACCCTGGTCGACCGGATTGAGTACCGGATGGCCGAGCTGCCCGGCTGGGTCACGCAGACCCCGCCGTCGGGCAACCCGGTCTACCAGGGCTACATGCGGTTCTCCGACGGCCGCGAGCCCGACCTGCTGGCGCTGCCGCTGTTCGTGGACGCGGTCGCGCCCGCGGCGATGGAGCTGGACATCCGGCGGATGACGACGCTGGAGCTGACCGTGCACCTGCGGGCCCGGCCCGCACCGGGCTGGCTCGCCTTCCGCACCCAGACCCGCTACGTGGCCGACGGCTACTTCGAGGAGGACGCCGAGCTGTGGGACTCCTCCGGCCGCCTCGTGGCCCAGTCCCGCCAGCTTGCCCTGGCACCCCGGTAGGGAGCGCGGCGTGGTCGAGGCGGTCGTGTTCGACGTGGACGGGGTGCTGATCGACTCCGAGCCGGTGTGGGAGCGGGTGCGGCGGGGGTTCACCGCCGCCCACGGCGGCCGCTGGCCGGACGACGCGCAGGACCGGATGATGGGCATGTCGACCGGCGAGTGGTCGGCCTACATGAGCGCCGACTTCGGCCTCCCGTTCCCGCCCCGGGAGGTCGCCGACAGGGTCATCGCGCAGATGGCGGCGCAGTACGAGGACCACCTGCCGCTGCTGCCGGGTGCGGTGGACGCGGTGCGCGAGCTGGCGCGGGCGGGCCGGTGGCGGCTCGCGGTCGCCAGCTCAGCCCCGAAATCCCTGATCGGAACGGTGCTCGATGCCTCCGGTCTGCGCTCCGCTGTTCGCCGCGGCGGTGTCGAGCGAGGAGGTGCCCCGGGGCAAGCCCGCCCCGGACGTGTACCTGGAGGCAGCCGCCCGGCTGGGCGTCCCGGCGAGCGCGTGCGCCGCGGTCGAGGACTCCTCCAACGGGCTCCGCTCGGCCGCCGCGGCCGGGATGGCGGTGATCGCGGTGCCCCGCCCGGAGTACCCGCCCGCCGCCGACGCGCTGGCCGGGGTGCGGACCACGCTCACGTCGCTGACCGAGCTGACCCCGCAGACCATCGCCGCCCTGTGACGGTAACCGGGAAGACCGGGTGCGGCCTGCCCGCACCCGGTCTTCTCCGCTTGGCCCCGCGAGCCTAGGCGTCGCGCTTGCGGAACAGGTACGCGCCCACGCCGACCAGCACGGCCGCGTAGATCAGGGTCACTCCGAACTGCGGCCAGGCCGACCACAGGTGCATCCCGTCCGCGTGCCGGCCGACGGTCACCGACAGCACCCGGCCGGCCGCGTCGGGGAAGAACCGCATGAGGTCGTCGCGCCAGGTCTGCGGCAGCACCGCGACGATGATCGGGACGACGAACATCACGCCGATGGCGGCGGTGATCGCGCCGGCCGTGTGCCGGATGATCGCGCCGAGGCCGAACGCGATCAGCGCCACCGCGGTGACGAACAGGGCGCTGCCGATGATCGCGGACAGCACCGTCCCCGGGGTCACGGTGACCGAGGTGACGAACTTGGCCACGTTGCCGTTGTTCTCGATCACGCCGAGCGGGACTGTGGTGCTGTGGAACAGCGACCCGGCCACCCCGGAACTCGACAGCGGCGCCTGGCCCACGAAGAAGGCGATAAACGCGGTTACCACCGACAGCACCAGGGTCGCCGAGGTGAACACGATCAGCTTGGCCGCGTAGACGGTGCCGCGCCGCGGCATCGCCGTCAGCGACGTGCGGATCATCCCGGTCGAGTACTCCGAGGTGATGACCAGCGCCCCCAGCACCGCGACGATCAGCTGGCCGAACTCGAAGAAGCCAATCAGCGTCGTCTGGGTGGCGTCGAACCCGGCCTTGTCCCCCGGGTTATTGTGCAGGTCGGAGGCTGAGGCGAAGCCAGCGATGGCGGCGATGCCGACGCTGACCACGACCAGCGCCAGGATCGTCCAGTAGGTGGAGCGGACCGAGCGCAGCTTGGTGAACTCCGACGCGATCGCGCCGCGCAGCCCGGCCCGGCCGGTGGCGGGCGGCAGCGCCGACAGCCGCACGTCGGACGGTGTCATGGTGGCCATCGCTAGACCCCTTTCCCGATGGTGGTGGCAGGGCTTCCGACGGTGGTGGGCGGTTGCTGGCCGGGGACGTCGGCGTGGTACTCCACGCTGCCCGCGGTCAGTTCCATGAACGCCTCTTCCAGCGAGGCCCGCACCAGCGCGAGCTCATGCAGCCGGATCCCCTCGGCAAAGGCCACGTCACCGATCTGCTCCGCGCTCATCCCGCGGACCTCCACCGCCCCGTCCGCCACCGCCGCGACCACCGCGCCCTTGCCCGTCAGCGCCGCCACCAGCTGACCCGCCGACGGCGTGCGGACCCGCACCGCCGCCCCCGACGACCGCGCGATGAACTCCGCCATCGTGCAGTCCGCGATCAGCCGCCCCCGCCCGATCACAATCAGGTGATCAGCCGTGTTCTCCATCTCCGACATCAGGTGCGACGACACGAACACCGTCCGCCCCTCCGCCGCCAGCGCCTTCATCAGGTTCCTGATCCACAAGATCCCCTCCGGGTCCAGCCCGTTGACCGGCTCATCGAACATCAGCACCTGCGGGTCACCCAGCAACGTCGCCGCGATCCCCAGCCGCTGGCTCATCCCCAGCGAAAACCCCTTGACCCGCTTGCGCGCCACCTCACCCAGCCCCACCAGCTCCAGCACCTCACCCACCCGCCGCCGCGGCAGGCTGTTAGTCTGCGCCAGGCACAGCAGGTGGTTATACGCCGACCGGCCCCCGTGCACCGCCTTCGCATCCAGCAGCGCCCCCACCTCCCGCATCGGGAACGCCAGCCCCGGATACCCCTTCCCCGCCACCGCCACACGCCCCGCATCCGGGAAATCCAGCCCCAGAATGCACCGCATCGTGGTCGTCTTACCCGCCCCGTTCGGCCCCAGGAACCCCGTCACATTCCCCGCCTCAACCGCAAACGACAAATCATCAACCGCGGTCTTATCCCCATACCGCTTCGTCAGACCCTGCACCTCAATCACAGGCCCGCACCTCGCTCATCTGAATGGTCCTCCCTTTTCTCGACGGCGGACTCCATTGTGGCCGGCCGAAGGGTCGCGCCGCGTCACCCTGGGTGATGATTCGCGCTACTCCCGGGGCGTGACCAATCCCGGCCCGGGGCGGCCCCGGCCCGGCCCGGCCCGAGCCTGCCACGGCGGGGCTGAGAAGTCGCTGAGCCTCGTTCTGGCTTGCCTGGATAACGAGCGAGGGCCGGAAGAGGTTGCGTGCAGGGTCACCGAGTAACCCGGGCCGGCCGCGTGCAGCCGGTGCGGCTGGCCAGTCCCGTGGACCAGGAGCCGGCCCGGGCGCAGCGGGCGGCCCTCGGTCGCCTCCCCCGCCAGGGCGGTCACCTGGGCGCAGTCGCAGACGGCCGACATGCCGGGCGGGAGGACCAGGAGCCAGGTACCGGGCGCGCCCGGCAGCTCGGCCCGCGCCGGCCCGGCCGGGTCGAAGCGGACCAGGTCCCACCAGCGCTCGGGGGCGGCGGCGAGAGCGGCGAGGTCGGCCGCGAGCCGGCCGTCGGTCCGGGGCAGGCCGCCCCGCGGCCAGGGCGCCGTCAGCGGCGCGGCGAGCAGGGCGATTTCAGGTGCGGCAGAAAGGTCGGTGTTCACCAGGGTTCCTTCGTGTGTCGGCTGCGGCGGGGACTCCGTCCATGCGGGGTCAGCGACAACACGAGGAAAGCAGGCAGCACGGCAGGGCCTGACGGCTCACCTGGTGTGCTGGCATGCGGGCCATCACACCGTAACGACGGCCCGTTGTCAACCGGGCCTGCCGCTGTTGCCTGGTGGCTACCGGGTCTGCAGGCCGCGGTCGGCGAGCTGGCCGAGGGCGTCGCTGACCGACTCCACATCGAGGCCGCCGCGCTTGTCGGCGGCGGCCCAGGCGGCCGCGGCGAGGGCGCGCAGACCGTCGACGGGGTCACCGTCACCGGACAGGGTCAGCGGCCCCTCGCCGCGGGCGACGGCGGTCCAGCCGCCGCACCGGACCCCGGAATCGTCCGAGTCCACGGCCGGGTACGGGGCCAGCAGGGCGTGCAGGTCGGCGGCGATGTAGGTGGGCCGCTGGTGCGACGGCGCCAGGGTGACCGTCCGCGGGTTGTCGACGCCGGTCAGCACCAGCAGGCTGTCGGTGCCGGTGTTGTAGCCGGCCTCGATGTCGGTGTCGAGGCGGTCGCCGATTATCAGCGGGTGCCTGGCCCCGGTGCGGATAACCGACTCGTGGTGCAGCGGCGGCTCGGGCTTGCCCGCCACGACCGGCACGGTGCCGGTGGCGTGCTCGATGACCTGCAGCAGGGACCCGTTGCCGGGCGCGGTGCCGCGTCCGCTGGGGATCGTCGAGTCGGCGTTGGTCGCGACGAACAGCGCGCCCGCCCGGACGGCGAGGCCCCCCTCGGCCAGCTTGGCGTAGTCGATCCCGGGCCCGAAGCCCTGCACGACCGCGGCCGGCTGGGCGTCGGCCGTCGTCACCGGGACCAGGCCGCGCTCGCGGACCGCCAGGCTCAGCGCCGTCGCCCCGATCACCAGGACCTTCGACTTGGGCGGGAGCCGGTCGGCCAGCAGCCGCGCCGCCGCCTGGGCCGAGGTGACCACGTCGGCCTCGGTCACCGGGGCCCCCATGCCGTCGAGCAGGCTGGCCACGGCGGCGGGGGTCCGGGAGGCGTTGTTGGTCACGTAGGCGACGTGGGCGCCGGACCGCTTGGCCGCCTGGAGCGCCTCCGGCGCCCCGGGGATGGCCTTGCCCCCGATGTAGACCACGCCGTCCAGGTCGAACAGCAGGACGTCATAGGCCTCGGCGAGCGTCTCGGGCATGGGGGCCCCCTCTGGTTCTCGATGCGGCAAGCACCTAGACCTTAGTGCACGTGCCCGCGGCCGCGGGCGGGCGCGGCGGCTAGTCGGTGGTGGCCCGGGCCGGGGCAGCGGCCAGCCGGTGCGGGCGCGGGCCGGGCGCGGCGGCTAGTCGGTGGTGGCCCCGGGCCAGGCGCGCCCGGCAAAGCGGAAACAAATGGCAGACGGGAAACTTTTCGGTGTCAGAGCACAAATTCTTTCCGCTTAGAAAAAAGTTTCCGCTATCTTCCTTGAAGTGGAGCGATTGCTTGCCCTGTCGAGGTTGCGGGAGTGACTTATATGACAAATGAGGCGCGGCCGGGCGCCACCGCATCCCCTGGCGGTGCTTCCAGACGGGCTAGGGGCTCCGGGGACGGGCAAGGGGGCTCCGGGGACGGGCTAGGGGGCTCCGGGGACGGGCCAGGGGACGGGCTAAGGGGCTCCGGGGACCGGTTCCGGGGCCTTCCTGAGGGGCTACCGGGCCTCCCGGCGGAATTTCAGCGTGGCCCGCACCTGCTGCAGCGCGTCGGTGTAAGGCTTGCGGTCCGGCCGCATCGCCGCCGCCAGGGCCAGGTACTCGGCCGCGGCGGCGTGGTCGCCGGCCCGGGCGAGCGACAGGCCCAGGCCGAAGTGCGCGTAGTCGTCGGTCGGGCTCGCCTCGACGATCACCCGGAAGTTGTCCGCCGCGGCCCTGTAGCGCCCGGTGTCGAACTGGGCGCGGGCGAGCGCCTCGCGGACGCTGCGGGAGCCGGGCTCGGCGTTGGCCGCCCGCTGCAGCACCTGGGCCGCGGCGGCCGGGCTGCCCTTGCCCAGCAGCTCCATGCCGGTGGTGTACCAGGCGTGCACCTCGGCCGGGTCCGGGCCGCCACGGCCCTCGTCGGCCTCGGGCTGGCTCCGCGGCGTGCCGCCCGAGCGGTAACCGCCGTTTTCACCCGGTGCGCGGCCCGGCCGCGACGCCGGGCCGGGGAAGTTTTCCGAGGACGGGGAATCCCAGCTGCCACTTGGCACTTTTGTCATGGTGTGCAGACCCACTTTCCGTCCGGCGAGGGCTCCGGTGACGGTGCCGGCCTGAGGCTGGCGCCGTTCCGCGGCGTCCGTTATGACCTATCCCGGGTAGGGGGACTCGCAAACGTCACTTCACCACCGTACGACGTGATCGGCCCCGACACCCTCGACCAGCTCCGCGCGGCCTCGCCGTACAACGTTGTCCGGCTCATCCTGCCGGACAACGCCCCGGGCGGGGCCCGGGCGGCCGCAGCTGGCGCCAGTACCACCGCCAGTAACGCCGACGGTGCCACCGACGGTGCGACCGAGGCCGCGGCTGACAGTGCGGCCGACAGTGCCGCCGCCTCGCTGCTGCACGCGTGGCTGGCCGACGGCGCGCTGGCGGTCGACGACGCGCCCGCGCTCTACGTCTACGAGCAGCGCGGGCCCGGCTGGGTCCAGCGTGGCCTGGTCGGGCTGGTCGGGGTCGGCACCGATGCGGTGCACCCGCACGAGAACGTGATGCCGGGCCCGGTCGCCGGGCGGCGCGAGCTGATGAAGGCGACCCGGAGCAACCTGGAGCCGATCCTGCTCGTCTACAACGGCGGGGCGGTCCCGGCCGTGGGCGCGGCCGGTGCGTCCGCGCTGACCGACCGGGTGGCGGACGGGAACGAGCCGGATGCCTGCGCGGTCACCGGCGACGGGGTGACCCACCGGCTGTGGGCCGTCACGGACCCAGGCACGCAGCGGGCGATCGCGGCCGACCTGGCGGCCCGGACGGCGCTGATCGCCGACGGCCACCACCGCTATGCCGCCTACCGCGAGCTGCGGGAGGAGATGCGCGCGAGCGGGGCGGGCGCCGGCCCGTGGGATTACGGGCTGGCGTTCCTGGTCGACGCGGATGCCTACCCGCTCCGCCTTGGCCCGATCCACCGGGTGCTGCCGCACCTGGGCCCGGGCGACGCGGCCAGCCTCGCCGGGGCCGCGTTCACCGTCACCGAGCTGCCGGGCGACCTCGGCCTGGCTTTGGCCGCGCTGGGCACGGCAGGTGCCGACGGGCACGCGTTCCTGCTGGCGGGCAAGGACGGGTTCCGGCTGCTGACCGACCCGGACCCGCGGCAGCTGGCGGCGGCGATGCCGCCCGGGACCTCCGACCGCTGGCGGGCGCTCGACGCCGCCGTCATGCGCGAGCTGCTGCTGGGCCGGCTGTGGTCGATCACCGACAACGAGCGCGACGTGCTGGTCGCCCACGACGCGGCCGAGGCGGTCCGGATGGCGGCCGACTCCGGCGGCACCGCGGTGCTGTGCAACCCGATGCCGATCGCCGCGGTGACGGAGCTGGCCGCGCACGGCGAGATGGTGCCCCGTAAGTCGACGTCGTTCGGTCCCAAGCCGCGCACCGGCCTGGTACTGCGTCTCTTTGACGCCTGAGCAGGGGGCTCTTCTGCGCCTGAGCGCGGGCTAGGCCTCGGGGTCGCCCGCGGCCGGGATCGAGTGGGCGGCGATGGCGTCGGCCACGCTGTCGTGGATGCTGAAGACCTTGTTCAGGCCGGTGATGCGGAAGATGCGCAGGATGCGGCTCTGCGTGCAGACCAGGTCGATCCAGCCATCCTCGGCCCGGACCCGCTTGAGCCCGCCGACCAGGACGCCGAGGCCGGTCGAGTCCAGGAACTCGACGCTCTCCATGTCCACGATCAGCTGGTAGTTACCCGCCTCGACCAGGCTGATCAGCCGCTCGCGAAGCTTAGGAGCGGTGTAGACGTCGATCTCGCCGCCGACCGCGATGACGGTGAAACCCGGGGTGTCGGAGTGCACATCGAGCGTGAGGTCCATCTCTTCTCCCTCTCCTGTTGTCTGGACAATAGTCCCGTCCAGGACGAGATGGGTAATGCGACAGGCAGCAGAGCGGGGAGAAAGACGGCGTTGTCGGGTCTCGAGTGCGCTGAGAAGTAACCGTGCTAGGCGATGATCGCGGCGGCCGCGGTAGCGGAACATAAAGGGACGCCCGCCACCTCAGCCACTACGGGCCGGTGACGGGCGTCCAGTGATGCTTGGCGGGTTGCGGGCGCAGGCCCGCTCAGGCCTTGCCCGCGTCCCCGCCGGTGGGGTCTACTTCTTCTTCCTCGTCATCCTCGTCGTCGTCTTCGAGCGGGTCGAGCTCATCGTCGGCTTCCTCGCCGGGCTCGTCCAGCTCGCCCTCGGGCCCGTCTTCCTCATCTCCAGGCTCGTCGTCCTCGTCGCCCTCGTCGTCGAGATCGTCGTCGTCTTCGTCGTCGTCGAGGTCGTCGGCAAGGGCGCCGGCCTCGTCGGCGACGTCGTTCTCGTCGACGTCCTCGTCGTCCTCGTCGTCCTCGTCGTCCTCGTCCAGTCTCGTCGTCCTCGTCAGTCTCGTCGTCGGCCTGGTCGTCGAGGTCGTTCTCGGCGTTCTCGTCGAGGTCGTCGTCGTCGTCGTCCTCGTCGTCCGACTCCAGGTCGCGGACGGAAATGCCGTCGAGCTCGTCGAGCCGGGCGAGGGCGTCGGTCTCCTCGTCCTCGTCGGCCACGACGGCGCGGGAGAACGCCTCGCGGGCCGCCTCGGGCCGTCCGGCGGCCAGCAGGGCCTCCCCGTAGGCGTAGAACAGCCGGGCGGACCAGGGTCGCTGCTTCCCGTCGGTCAGCTCGGGGACCTGGAGGGCGAGCACCGCGGCGTCCGCCAGCCCCTGGTCCCGCCGGATACCGGACTCCACGATGCGGAGCTCGATCTGCGCGGCGCGGGGCAGCCGCTTCGCCTCGGCGCTGTGTACCACGTCAAGGGCACGGTCGAGGCGCCCGAGGCCGCGTTCGGCGTCCGCCATCAGCGGCAGGTAGTCGTAGCGGCCGGTCATCCGGCGGCCCGCCTGCAGCTCGGTCAGTGCCTCGGCCCAGCGGCCGGACTTGTAGGCCATGATTCCCGCCACCTCGCGGACCACGCCGACCCGGGCCGCCAGCCGCTTGGCCGCCTGCGCGTAGCGGTAGGCCTGCTCGGGGTCGCTCGCGAGCTCGGCCGCGACCAGGTAGCGGCCCACGGTGCCGGCCCGGTCGAGGGACAGGCCGCCGAGCTCCTCGCGCACGTCGCGGGAGAGCTGGTCCTCGGTGATGCTGTCGGGGATGGGGGGCAGGGCGGAGTCGCCGCCCGACCGCTCGTCGCGAGGCTCCCGGTAGCCGGTGGCGCGGGGCCCGGCCGAACCAGGCCTGCCCGGCGCGCTGTTCCGGCCACCCGACCGGCGGTCATCAGGCCGGCCTGCGCCGCCCCGCGGCCCGCGCGGCCCCCGGTCATCGGGGAAGGCGCCGCCGATCCGGTCCGACATTCGCCGGCTGAACCCGTGCCCGCGGCCGGGACGGTCCGCGCCGCCAGGCCGGCTGGCGGCGGCCGGCCGCCCCGGGGCGGTCCGTCCTGGCCCGGCCGGAAGTCGCTGGGGCCGCGGTCGCTGAGGCCCCGGTCGCTGGGGCCGCGGTCCCGTCCGTAGCCACCGTCGCGCCCGCGGAAGCCGCCATCGCGGGCACCATCCCGGTCGCCGCGGAAGCCGCCGTCCGAGCGCCCGGCACCATAACCCGGACGGTCCCCGCGGTTGCCACCGGGGCCGCGGTCAAAGCCCCGGTCGCCGTAGTCACGGCGCGGGCGGTCGCCCGCCGGGGCGCGGTCGCTGTAGTTCGAGCGCGGGCGGTCCCCCGCCGGGGCCCGGTCGCTGTAGCTGGAGCGCGGGCGGTCTCCGCCACGGAAACCGCCGTCCGGGCGGCCCTGGCCGCCACCGCCGGGACGCTCACCCCGGTTACCGCCGGGGCCGCGGTCAAAGCCCCGGTCGCCGTAGTCACGGCGCGGGCGGTCCCCCGCCGGGGCCCGGTCGCTGTAGCTGGAGCGCGGGCGGTCTCCGCCACGGAAACCGCCGTCCGGGCGGCCCTGGCCGCCACCGCCGGGACGCTCACCCCGGTTACCGCCGGGGCCGCGGTCAAAGCCCCGGTCGCCGTAGTCACGGCGCGGGCGGTCGCCCGCCGGGGCGCGGTCGCTGTAGTTCGAGCGCGGGCGGTCCCCGCCGGGGCCCGGTCGCTGTAGCTGGAGCGCGGGCGGTCTCCGCCACGGAAACCGCCGTCCGGGCGGCCCTGGCCGCCACCGCCGGGACGCTCACCCCGGTTACCGCCGGGGCCGCGGTCAAAGCCCCGGTCGCCGTAGTCACGGCGCGGGCGGTCCCCCGCCGGGGCGCGGTCGCTGTAGTTCGAGCGCGGGCGGTCCCCGCCACGGAAACCGCCGTCGGAACGGCCGCCGAAGCCGCCGGAGGCGGGACGCCCGGAACGGCTGCCGCCGTACCCGCCGTCACGATCGCCACCGGAGGACGGACGGGCCGGGCGGTCGCCGTAGGTGCCGGTCCGCCGGGGACCACGGTCACCGCCGCTGTAGCCGCCCCGGTCACCGCCGCTGTAGCCGCCGCGTCCGCTGTCCCGCTCCGGGCCCCGGGCGGAGTCGCCGTCACGGTCCCGGCGCGGCGGCGCACTGTCGCCACTGCCGCTGTAGCGGGAGGGCCCGCGGTCGTAGCCACCCCGGCTGCCGCCGTCACGGGGCGAGCTGGACCTCCGCTCGCCGCTGTCACGGCTGTAGCCACGGTTGGCACCGCGACCGCCCTGACCGGCCGGCCGGCCGTATCCTCCGGGCCGCCCGCCGCGCCCGGAGTCACGCCCAGCGCCGCCGCCAGCGCGCCCGCGCTCGTCTCCACCGCCGTTGCGCTGCGATGCTCCGCCGTCTTCGGTCACTGTCCCGACCTCCTGCACGATTAACCCTTCAACCCTATGCGCTCCCCCGCGCAGCCCATCCGCCGAACCCCGCGGGCCCGGCCCCACCGCCCGCCATCCCAGCGGGCCCCTCGCTGCCCCGTCGGAGCATCAAGCCCCGACGGCGCTCCCCAGCTCCACGATCAGTCCGTGGCGGTAAGACTCAGCCCCCAGTTACGCCAGCCCCAAAGAGGGTCATGCCACACGAGAAAGCTTCCGAGCCCGGTCACCCTCGGAATCCCGCACGAGCCCGCTCCGGGCCACCCGCGCCTGGGGCGGCACGTCGGGAGCAGGGGCGCCAGACTGGAATCCGAGCCGCGTTCGTGGCCCCGGTTTAGGGCCACGACCAGCGGCGAGGATCCAGTCCAAGCCCCAGCTCCCGGCCAAAGCCGAAAACAAAAACAAAAACAAAAAGGGGGCCGACCCAGAACAGGTCGGCCCCCTTTTAGAGAAATGTGCGGCGGTGTCCTACTCTCCCGCGAGGCCTCCCTCGCAGTACCATCGGCGCTGAAGAGCTTAACTTCCGGGTTCGGAATGGGACCGGGTGTTTCCCCTTCGCTGTGGCCGCCGCAACTCTATGGAACTGTACCCGCTCCCGAAGAGCGAGATGGCCTGGATCCCGGCCGTGTCCCGGGAGCTACACAGTGGACGCGAACCCCGACTATTCGTCGGGTACATGAAGTGCTTGTAGAGACAAGCCCTCGGCCTGTTAGTACCGGTCAGCTGAGCACCTCGCGGCGCTTACACTTCCGGCCTATCAACCCAGTCGTCTGGCTGGGGGCCTTACCCACTCGAGGTGGTGGGAGACCTCATCTTGAAGCGTGCTTCCCGCTTAGATGCTTTCAGCGGTTATCACTTCCCGACGTAGCAAACCAGCCGTGCTCCTGGCGGAACAACTGGCACACCAGAGGTCAGTCCGTCCCGGTCCTCTCGTACTAGGGACAGCCCTTCTCAAGTCTCCTGCGCGCGCAGCGGATAGGGACCGAACTGTCTCACGACGTTCTAAACCCAGCTCGCGTACCGCTTTAATAGGCGAACAGCCTAACCCTTGGGACCTGCTCCAGCCCCAGGATGCGACGAGCCGACATCGAGGTGCCAAACCATGCCGTCGATATGGACTCTTGGGCAAGATCAGCCTGTTATCCCCGGGGTACCTTTTAGCCGTTGAGCGACGGCGCTTCCACTTGCCACCGCCGGATCACTAGTCCCAGCTTTCGCTCCTGCTCGACATGTCTGTCTCACAGTCAAGCACCCTTGTGCACTTGCACTCAGCACCCGGTTGCCGACCGGGCTGAGGGTACCTTTGGGCGCCTCCGTTACCTTTTGGGAGGCAACCGCCCCAGTTAAACTACCCGCCAGGCACTGTCCCTGACCCGGATCACGGGCCCAGGTTAGACACTCAAAACGACCAGAGCGGTATTTCACCATTGACTCCACACGGACTAGCGTCCGCGCTTCCCAGTCTCCCGCCTATCCTACACAAGCCGTCCCAAGCACCAATGCCAAGCTGCAGTAAAGGTCCCGGGGTCTTTCCGTCCTGCTGCGCGTAACGAGCATCTTTACTCGTAGTGCAATTTCGCCGGGCCTGTGGTTGAGACAGCGGGGAAGTCGTTACGCCATTCGTGCAGGTCGGAACTTACCCGACAAGGAATTTCGCTACCTTAGGATGGTTATAGTTACCACCGCCGTTTACCGGCGCTTAAGTTCTGAGCTTCGCCATTGCTGGCTGACCCGTCCCCTTAACGTTCCGGCACCGGGCAGGCGTCAGTCCGTATACATCGCCTTGCGGCTTGGCACGGACCTGTGTTTTTAGTAAACAGTCGCTTCCCCCTGGCCTCTGCGCCCCCACCTAGCTCGGGAAGCAAATTCCGTCACCGGCTGGGGTCCCCCTTATCCCTAAGTTACGGGGGCAATTTGCCTAGTTCCTTAACCACGGTTCACCCGATCGCCTCGGTATTCTCTACCTGACCACCTGCGTCGGTTTAGGGTACGGGCCGCGTACGGACTCTCGCCGCGAAGATTTTCTCGGCAGCATGGCATCACTCACTTCGCCTTACGGCTCGGCATCAGGTCTCAGGCACATGGTCCGCGGATTTGCCTGCGGACCGCCCTACGCCCTTACTCCGGGACAACCACCGCCCGGTAGAGCTAGCCTCTTGCGTCTCTCCTCCAGCTTGCCTACTACCCGGTCGGGCCGTCAGCTCCCCTCCGCCCGAAGGCATCAGGGAAAAGACTTAGCATCACGGATTCAGCATGGACGGTTCCGTACACGGGTACGGGAATATCAACCCGTTGTCCATCGACTACGCCTGTCGGCCTCGCCTTAGGTCCCGACTTACCCTGGGCGGATTAGCCTGCCCCAGGAACCCTTGGTCAATCGGCGGACGAGCTTCTCACTCGTCTTTCGCTACTCATGCCTGCATTCTCACTCATGCAGCCTCCACGGCTGGGTCACCCCGCCGCTTCACACGCTGCATGACGCTCTCCTACCCATCCACGCAAAGCGTGAATGCCGCGGCTTCGGCGGCGTGCTTGAGCCCCGTTACATTGTCGGCGCGGAATCACTTGACCAGTGAGCTATTACGCACTCTTTCAAGGGTGGCTGCTTCTAAGCCAACCTCCTGGTTGTCACTGCAACTCCACATCCTTTCCCACTTAGCACGCGCTTAGGGGCCTTAGCCGGCGATCTGGGTTGTTTCCCTCTCGACCACGAACCTTATCGCCCGCAGTCTCACTGCCGCGCTCTGGCTTCACCGGCATTCGGAGTTCGGCTGAATTCAGTAAGCTTGTGGGCCCCCTAGTCCAACCGGTAGCTCTACCTCCGGGAAGGAACACGCGACGCTGCACCTAAATGCATTTCGGAGAGAACCAGCTATCACGGAGTTTGATTGGCCTTTCACCCCTACACACAGGTCATCCCCCAGGTTTTCAACCCTGGTGGGTTCGGGCCTCCACGCGGTCTTACCCGCGCTTCACCCTGCCCATGCGTAGATCACTCCGCTTCGGGTCTACAGCACGCGACTCAACGCCCTATTCAGACTCGGTTTCCCTACGGCTACCCCACACGGGTTAACCTCGCCACGCACCGTAACTCGCAGGCTCATTCTTCAAAAGGCACGCGGTCACCCCGAAAGGCTCCCACGGCTTGTAAGCACACGGTTTCAGGCACTATTTCACGACCCCTCACCGGGGTGCTTTTCATCTTTCCCTCACGGTACTAGTTCACTATCGGTCACCAGGGAGTATTTAGGCTTAGCAAGTGGTCTTGCCAGATTCACACGGAATTCCACGGGCTCCGTGCTACTCGGGAAATCGCCTAAGGAGTCGCAAGGGTTTCACGTACGGGACTGTCACCCGCTATGGCCAGACTTTCCAGACTGTTCCGCTACCCACAACGATTTGTAACTCCTTGCCGGATCAGCAGACCCGGCCAGGTGCTCCCACGACCCCCCATCACGCAACGCCTGCTGGCTATCACACGCAACAGGTTTAGCCTGTTCCGCTTTCGCTCACCACTACTCGCGGAATCGCTATTGCTTTCTCTTCCTGCGGGTACTGAGATGTTTCACTTCCCCGCGTTACCATCCACTGCCCTATGCATTCAGACAGGGGCGACCGCCCATGACGACGGCCGGGTTTCCCCATTCGGAAATCCTCGGATCAAAGCCCGGTTGCCGGCTCCTCGAGGCTTATCGCAGGCTCCAACGTCCTTCATCGGCTCCTGGTGCCAAGACATCCACCGTATGCTCTTATAAACTTGACACTGCATGCACTACATGCAAACTGCTACAGACTCGGATCCCGTCTAAGACAAGGATCCGGTCCAGAAGATGCTCGCGTCCACTGTGTAGTTCTCAAGATACGGACGGAACCATGTATCAGCGGACCTCCATCCGGAGATCCGCGATCGCAGGCCGTTCGAGGTAGCGCCCAAGCGAAGCGGCTGCTTCCTCAGGACCCAACAGCGTGCTCACCCAGCCGGGGGCTCCGTGCGCTCGTTCCGCGAGTCCCGCCGAAGCGGGCAGCGTACTGGCCGCGCCTTCGCGCGCCACATACCGAGTGAATAACCAGTGCTCCACTAGAAAGCATGGACGCCCAGTCACGCATGCGGTGACTGAGGGGCGCCGGTGCTCCTTAGAAAGGAGGTGATCCAGCCGCACCTTCCGGTACGGCTACCTTGTTACGACTTCGTCCCAATCGCCGACCCCACCTTCGACAGCTCCCTCCCTTACGGGTTAGGCCGCCGGCTTCGGGTGTTGCCAACTTTCGTGACGTGACGGGCGGTGTGTACAAGGCCCGGGAACGTATTCACCGCGGCGTTGCTGATCCGCGATTACTAGCGACTCCGGCTTCACGGGGCCGAGTTGCAGACCCCGATCCGAACTGAGACCGGCTTTCCGGGATTCGCTTACCCTCACGGTTCGCAGCCCTTTGTACCGGCCATTGTAGCATGTTTGCAGCCCAAGACATAAGGGGCATGATGACTTGACGTCATCCCCACCTTCCTCCGAGTTGACCCCGGCAGTCTCCAATGAGTCCCCGGCATTACCCGCTGGCAACATTGGACGAGGGTTGCGCTCGTTGCGGGACTTAACCCAACATCTCACGACACGAGCTGACGACAGCCATGCACCACCTGTGAACCGCCCCGAAGGACCCCATGTCTCCATGAGTTTTCCGTCCATGTCAAACCTTGGTAAGGTTCTTCGCGTTGCGTCGAATTAAGCAACATGCTCCGCCGCTTGTGCGGGCCCCCGTCAATTTCTTTGAGTTTTAGCCTTGCGGCCGTACTCCCCAGGCGGGGCGCTTAATGCGTTAGCTGCGGCACAGACCCCGTGGAAGGGACCCACACCTAGCGCCCAACGTTTACGGCGTGGACTACCAGGGTATCTAATCCTGTTTGCTCCCCACGCTTTCGCTCCTCAGCGTCAGAACAGGCCCAGAGAACCGCCTTCGCCACCGGTGTTCCTCCCGATATCTGCGCATTTCACCGCTACACCAGGAATTCCGTTCTCCCCTGCCTGCCTCTAGCCTAGCCCGTATCCACTGCACGCCCGGGGTTAAGCCCCGGGATTTCACAGCAGACGCAACAAGCCGCCTACGAGCTCTTTACGCCCAATAATTCCGGACAACGCTTGCGCCCTACGTATTACCGCGGCTGCTGGCACGTAGTTAGCCGGCGCTTCTTCCCCAGGTACCGTCACTCTCGCTTCGTCCCTGGTGAAAGCGGTTTACAACCCGAAGGCCTTCATCCCGCACGCGGCGTCGCTGCGTCAGGGTTTCCCCCATTGCGCAATATTCCCCACTGCTGCCTCCCGTAGGAGTCTGGGCCGTGTCTCAGTCCCAGTGTGGCCGGTCGCCCTCTCAGGCCTGGCTACCCGTCGTCGCCTTGGTGGGCCGTTACCCCTCCAACAAGCTGATAGGCCGCGAGCCCCTCCCTGGCCGAAAAACTTTCCACCCTCAACCATGCGGAAGAAGGTCATGTCCGGTATTAATCCCCGTTTCCGGAGGCTATCCCAGAGCCAGGGGCAGGTTGCTCACGTGTTACTCACCCGTTCGCCACTAGGTGCAAGCACCTCGTTCGACTTGCATGTGTTAAGCACGCCGCCAGCGTTCGTCCTGAGCCAGAATCAAACTCTCCGTTGAATGTCAAACACCAGAGCCCGAAGACCCCGGAAATCATCACCCAACCATGAGTAATCGTCATGGCTAAATCCGTTGGAACCAGCTCTCACGAGAACCAGCCCCGACGGGGGTTTTGTACATTTATCATGCACTGGCTTTTAGCACGCTGTTGAGTTCTCAAGAAACAGATGCTCACCTTCAGAGGAACTTTCGTTCCCTTCCGGGGCAACCCTTAAACCTTACTCCAGAGCTTCTTTGATGTCAACTTCGTTTCCGGAAGCTGTCCGGCAGGTTGCGAAATCGGCACCGCTGTCCCTCTAGACACCAAGACTGACCCTCCGTCCGCCTGGCGGCCGTTATGGGCACGCGCGCAGCTTCCGGAAGAAGTTCCTGGTGGCTCCCCGGGTCCCGGCCCGCCTTGCGGCGGCCCGTCCCCCTCGGGGCAAGACGAACTCTACGGCTGGCGGGAAGGCCCGTCAAATCGAGAGTTCTACCCACCTGCCGGAGCAGTTCTAACCGGCCCAGCCGAAATTGGGGCGGGTGGGGACAGCGAGTGCGATGGGGCTGGAGTGGGGCGCACTGAGACTGGCGCCCGGGCGCTGGGCACAAGTGCGGAAGGACCCGGACGACTGAGCGCGACCCGTCAGGACGGCGGCCGTCAGGACGGGGGGCGGCCGGCCGCTGCTTGGCCGGGCGGTAGACCGAAACGGTGGGGTCACCCGCCACCCAGTAGCGCCACGGGACGTCGGCTGCCGCGCTGACCCCGACCCGGGGTCCGGTGCTGACCAGAATGGGCCGCCCGGCCCGGGCCGCGTCGTCGGGCGGCCGGGTCCCAGCGCCGTCGGACGGCCGCGAGGCATCCGTGCCCCCGGGCCGCGCGGCGGGAGGGCGCAGCCGCAGCGGGGAATCCGGGTCGCACCCGTCGAGCCCGTTCTCGGCCAGGGTGATCGCCAGCGCCTGGCCCAGGCGGCCAGGGCCGCGAGCCAGGTCACGGTACGGCAGGCGCCGCGCTGGAACGGCCGCGGGCGCCGGGGCCGGGTTGGCGCCGGGAACCGCCCCGGGCCCGGGGACCGAACCAGTCCCGGGAGCCGAACCAGGCCCGGGGACCGAACCAGTCCCGGGAACCGAACCAGGCCCGGCGGGCGCCCCCGGCCCTGGGGCCGCGCTGGGGGGCCCGAGCGCGGACGGCGGGCGCGGGCGGACCGCCCGCCGCTGGCGCGCCAGCTCGTCGCCAGTGACGATCCGGCCCGCCCGGATCAGCACCGCCGACGATGTCCCGGCGGGCTGGCAGACCACGTTCACGCAGTAGTGCATGCCGTAGGTGAAGTACACATAGATGAACCCGGGCGGCCCCCACATGACCGCGTTACGCGCCGTCCGGCCGCGGTAGGAATGCGAGGCGGGATCGGACACCCCCTCGTACGCCTCGACCTCGGTCAGCTCGACCGCGACGAGCCCGGCGGGCGTCTCGTGCTCGAGCACGCAGCCGAGCAGCTCCGGCGCCACCTCCCGGGACGGCCGGGCGAAGAAGTCCCGGCTCAGCAGTTCGCCGGGCGGCCTGGGCACGCCGCTCCCCCCGGGCTAGGCGCCGCCCGCGACGGCCCAGCCGGCCCCTTCGTCGACCGTCGCGCGCAGCGCCGTGAGCTGCTCGGCGACCCGCTCGGGAGCGGTACCGCCGAAGCCCTTGCGGGCCGCCAGCGCCCCCTCCACGGTGAGGACCGAGCGAACGTCCGGGGTCAGCTGGGGCGACACCTTGGCCAGGTCCTCGTCGCTGACCTCGTCCAGCGCGACCTCGTTGACCTGGCACCAGACGACCAGGTGGCCGACGACCTCGTGGGCGTCGCGGAACGGAACGCCCCGCTGCACCAGGTACTCGGCCAGGTCGGTGGCAAGGGTGAAGCCGGCCGGCGCGAGCTCGCGCAGCCGCCGGCCGTTGACCCGCAGGGTGGCGATCAGGCCGGCCATCGCCGGCAGCACCAGCAGCAGCGTGTCGACCGCGTCGAAGACCGGCTCCTTGTCCTCTTGCAGGTCCCGGTTGTAGGTCAGCGGCAGGCCCTTGAGGGTGGTCAGCAGGCCGGTCAGCCCGCCGATCAGCCGTCCGGCCTTGCCCCGGGCGAGCTCGGCGACGTCCGGGTTCTTCTTCTGCGGCATGATCGAGGAGCCGGTCGCGTAGGCGTCGTCGATCTCGATCCAGCTGAACTCCTGCGACGACCAGAGCACGATCTCCTCGCCCAGCCGGGACAGGTGCACGCCGATGAGCGCCGCCGCGAAGCAGAACTCGGCCGCGAAGTCCCGGTCGGAGACCGCGTCCATCGAGTTGGCGGCGGCGGAGGCGAAGCCGAGCTCGGCCGCGAACTGCTGCGGGTCGATCGGCAGGGACGAGCCCGCCAGCGCGCCCGCGCCGAGCGGGCTGACGGAGGCCCGCGCGTCCCAGTCGCGCAGCCGGCTCACGTCCCGGGCGAACGCCTGCACGTGGGCCAGCAGCTGATGGGCGAACAGGACCGGCTGGGCGTGCTGCAGGTGGGTCATCCCCGGCGCGGGCAGGTCGCCGCAGATCTCGGCCTGGGCGATGAGCGCGGTCTGCAGCTCGGCCAGCCGGGAGACGATCAGCCGCGCGTGGTCGCGCAGGTACAGCCGCAGGTCGGTCGCCACCTGGTCGTTGCGGCTGCGGCCGGCCCGGAGCTTGCCGCCAAGCGAGCCGAGCCGCTCCAGCAGCCCGCGCTCGAGGGCGGTGTGCACGTCCTCGTCGGCCACCGTCGGGCGGAACGAGCCGTCCTCGACCGCCTCGTCGAGGTCGTCGAGCGCGCCCTGCATCGCCTCAGCCTCACCGTCGGTCAGCAGCCCGGCCCGGTGCAGCATGCGGGCGTGAGCGCGCGACGCGAGAAGGTCGTACCGGGCCAGCCGCCAGTCAAAGTGCACGCTCAGCGACAGGCGCGCGAGCGCGTCCGCGGGCCCGCCGTCGAACCGTCCGCCCCACAACCGCGTCGCCGAGCCTGTCGGCGTTTTGCCCGATGCCATCAATCCCACCTATCTGATCTCCCGGCATTTCTGCCCGTCGATTACCACCTTATGGCCCGGGCCGCCGCCCGCGGCCGGGGACCGCTGCCGCCCCGCGCGACGGCGGGCATGGGGCCCTGGTCCGCGATTGATTCGTTGCCGGCCAGCGCGCGGTTTGGCCTGACTTGGCGGTGCTCCCCTAGCGACGGCGCTGCGCCTGACGGCGGAACTCCTCCGCGAGGGCGTCCCCGCCGGCCGGGTCGCGCGCGATGACGAGCACTGTGTCGTCGCCCGCGACGGTGCCGAGGATGGCCGGCCAGGCGGCGTGGTCGATGGCGGAGGCGAGGAACTGGGCCGCGCCGGCCGGGGTGCGCAGCACGACCAGGTTGGCGCTCGCCTCAGCCGAGGTCAGCAGCTCCTTGAGGTACCGGGCGAGCCGGGCCGGGGCGGCCGCCCCGGCCGCCGGGCCCGGCACCGCGGCCAGCTCGGCCGCGCGGGCCTCCCCCTCGGTACCGCGCCGGCTGGCCGTACCGCCGCCGGCCTGCGCCCCGGCGGCCTGCGCCCCGGCGGCTGGAACGCCGCCGCCGGGGGCAGTGGGGGGACCAGGCGGAGCCGGGCGACGTTCGGGATAGTCGAAGGCGGTACCGGGCGGGGAGCCGGGTCCGCCGGGATCACCGGGCAGCGCGTAGACCAGGGCGCCGCTGGCGGCCCGGAGCCGGACCACGCCGAGCTCGTCGAGGTCGCGGGACAAGGTGGCCTGGGTGACGTGCAGCCCGGCCAGCTGGCTGAGCAGGCCGGCCAGCTGTTCCTGGGAGTGCACCTGCTCGCGGGCGAGGATGGCGGCGATCCGGGCCTGCCGGGCCGCCTTCGTCGCGGGCGCCACCGGGGCTGTCATCGCGGCCGCTCGAGCAGCCAGGTGAGCAGCGCCTTCTGTGCGTGCAGCCGGTTCTCGGCCTGATCCCAGACCACGCTGGCGGGACCGTCGAGGACCGCGGCGGTAATCTCCTCGCCGCGGTGCGCGGGCAGGCAGTGCAGCACGATCGCGCCCGGGGCGGCGAGGGCGAGCAGGTTCTCGTTGAGCTGGAAGGGAGCCAGCGCGGCGGTCCGCTCGGGCGCGTTGGCCTGCCCCATCGAGACCCAGACGTCGGTCGCCAGCACGTCGGCGCCGTCGGCGGCGAGGGCGGCGTCACCGAGCACGGTGGCCGAGCCGCCGGTGGCCGCCGCGATCTTCTCCGCCCGGGCCACCACCGCCGGGTCGGGCTGGTAGCCCGGCGGCGACGCCACCCGCACGTGCATCCCGGCGGTCGCCCCGCCGAGCAGGTACGAGTGAGCCATGTTGTTCGCGCCGTCCCCCACGTAGCTGAGCGTACGCCCTGCCAGGGGGCCGAGCCGCTCACCGACGGCCTGCAGGTCGGCCAGGATCTGGCAGGGGTGGAACTCATCCGTCAGCGCGTTGACGACCGGCACGGTGGACGCCGCCGCCAGCTCGTCGATCCGGTCCTGGCCGGTAGTGCGCCAGGTGATGGCGGCGACCTGCCGGGTCAGCACCCGGGCCATGTCGCCGATGGTCTCCCCCCGGCCGATGTGGGTCTTGGTGGTGTCGATCTCCACCGGCAGGCCGCCCAGCTCGCCCACGCCGACCGCGAACGAGACCCGGGTCCGCAGGCTCGGCTTGTCGAACAGCAGCGCCACCGACCGCGGGCCGGCCAGCGGACGGTAGCCGAGCCGGTCGGCCTTCATCGCCCGGGCCAGCTCGAGCACCTCGGCCTGCTCGGCCGGGGACAGGTCGTCGTCGCGCAGGAAGTGCCGGGTCACGCCGGTCACGCCCGCTGTTCCTGCGCGGCGGTGAGGATCGCCGGCAGCGCGGTCACGAACTCGGCCGCCTCGCCTTGCGTCAAGATCAGCGGCGGGGCGAGGCGGAGCGCATCCGGCTGCACGTTGTTGGCCAGGAACCCGGCCTCGCGGGCGGCCACGGCGACGTCGGCCGCGGCGGGCTCGGTCAGTACCGCGGCCAGCCACAGGCCGCTGCCGCGGACTCCGCCGAGCAGCGGGTGCTCGATGGCGGCGATGCCGCTGGCCAGGGTCTCGCCGACCGCCTTGACGTTGGCCAGGATGCTGTCGTTCTCGATCGTTTCGATGACCGCGAGGGCGGCCGCGCAGGCGACCGGGTTGCCGCCGAAGGTGGAGCCGTGGTCGCCCGCAAGCAACGCGTGACCGCACTCACCGAAGCCGATCGCGGCGCCGATCGGGAGACCACCGCCAAGGCCCTTGGCCAGCGTCACCACATCGGGGGTGACGCCCTCGGCCTGGTGCGCGAACCAGGCCCCGGTCCGGCCGATGCCGGACTGGATCTCGTCCAGCACGAACAGCGCGCCCGCGCTGTCGCACGTTTCCCTGGCGGCGGCCAGATAGCCCGCCGGGGCCGGGATCACGCCGCCCTCACCCAGGGTGGGCTCCAGGAAGACCGCCGCGACCTGGTCGTCGACCGCGGCCGCGAGTGCACCCGGGTCGCCGTACTCGACGAAGCGGACGTCCCAGCCGTAGGGGGCGAACGGCGCCCGGATGGACTCCTTGCCCGTAATCGCGAGCGGGCCCATGGTGCGGCCGTGGAAGCCGTGCTCAGCGGCGACGATAACCGGCCGGGCGCTGCCCTGACGGCGACGGACGATCTTCAGCGCGGCCTCGTTGGCCTCGGTGCCCGAGTTGCAGAAGAAAACCCGGGCGTCGGCGTGCAGCAGGCTCAGCAGCTTCTCCGCCAGCAGCACCCCGGGCTCGTGCACGAACAGGTTGCTGGTGTGCGCGAGCTTGCCGACCTGCTCGCTGACCGCGCGGACGATCGCGGGGTGGGCATGGCCGAGGGCGGAGACCGCGATGCCGGCGATCAGGTCGAGGTAGCGGTTGCCGTCGGCGTCCCACACGCGGCTGCCCTCGCCGCGCTCGAGCGCCAGCGGCGGGGTGCCGTAATTCCCCATCATCACGGCCGCGAAGCGCTGCCGCAGCGCGTCACCTTCGGGCAGCGCGGGGGCGGTCACCTGGGCGGCGGGTTCCTGGGCGGATGCATCGGTCACGGGGTTTCTCCAATCACCATGGTGCCAATCCCGGAGTCGGTGAAGATCTCCAGCAGGATGGCGTGGCTAAGGCGGCCGTCGAGTACGTGCGCGCGGGGCACGCCACCGCGCACGGCGGTCAGGCAGGCCTCCATCTTCGGGATCATGCCGGCCGAGAGCGACGGCAGCAGCCGCTCGAGGTCGCCCGCGTCGAGCTGACTGATCACCTGGTCCGAGTTCGGCCAGTCCTGGTAGAGGCCCTCGACGTCGGTCAGCACGACGAGCTTGGCCGCGCCGAGCGCGACCGCCAGGGCGCCGGCGGCGGTGTCGGCGTTGACGTTGTACACCGATCCGTCGGCGCCGCGGGCGACGCTGGAGATGACTGGGGTCCGGCCGTTGTCCAGCAGCGCCCGCACCATCGAGGGGTCGACGCTGGTGATTTCGCCGACCAGGCCGATGTCGACCGGGGCGCCGTCCACGGTGGCGTACTTGCGCTCGGCGGTGAACAAGTTGGCGTCCTCGCCCGACAGGCCGACCGCGTAGGGGCCGAAGTGGTTGATCAGGCCGACGATGTCCTTGTTGACCACCCCGTTGAGCACCATCCGGACCACGTCGATGGTCTCCTCGGTGGTGACCCGCAGCCCGGCGGTGAACACCGACTCGATCCCGAGCCGGTCCAGGTGGCCGGTGACCTGCGGGCCGCCGCCGTGCACGACGACCGGGCGCAGCCCCGCGTGCCGCAGGAATACCAGGTCCTGGGCGAACCCGGCCCGCAGCTCGGCCGACGCCATGGCGTGGCCGCCGTACTTGATCACCACGGTGTCGCCGTGGAATTCATCCAGCCACGGCAGCGCCTCGATGAGCGTGGCCGCCTTGGCGGTGGCGGCCGCCCGGCGCGCGGCGTCCTTGCCCTCGGAGATCACCAGGCTCATGTCGAATAGGCCGAGTTCTCGTGCACGTACGCCTCGGTCAGGTCGGTGGTGAGGATGACGGCGCTGTGCGGCCCGGCCGACAGGTCGACCGTGATCGTGATGTCCTTGCCGGACAGGTCCGCCTTGGACCGGTCGTCGCCGGTGGCGCCGCCCCGGCACACCCAGACCCCGTTCATCGCCACATTCAGCCGCTCGGGCTCGAAGACCGCGTCGGTGGTGCCGACCGCGGTCAGCACCCGTCCCCAGTTCGGGTCGGACCCCGCCAGGGCGCACTTGAGCAGGTTGTTGCGGGCCACGCTGCGGCCGACGGTGACGGCGTCGGCCTCGCTGGCCGCGCCGACCACCTCGATCATCACGTACTTGGAGGCGCCCTCGGCGTTGCGCTGGAGCTGGCGGGCGAGATCGGCGCAGACCTCGGTCAGCGCCCGGGTGAAGTCCCGCTGGTCCGGCTTGACCCCGGCCGCCCCGCTCGCCATCAGCAGCACGGTGTCGTTGGTGGACATGCAGCCGTCGGCGTCGATCCGGTCAAAGGTGACGGCGGTGGCGGAGCGGAGGCTGGCGTCGAGCTCAGCCGCCGTCAGGTCGGCGTCGGTGGTAAGCACCACGAGCATGGTGGCCAGCGACGGGGCGAGCATGCCGGCCCCCTTGGCCATGCCGCCGACGGTGTAGCCGGCCTCCCGCCGGAAGGCGATCTTGATGATGGTGTCGGTGGTGCGGATCGCGTCGGCCGCGTGCACGCCGCCGCCCCGGTCGGCCTCGGCCACGGCCGCGTCCACGGCCGGCAGCAGCAGGTCCATCGGCAGCCGCTCGCCGATCAGCCCGGTCGAGCAGACCGCGATCTCGCCCGCCGAGTCGTCCAGCGCCGCCGCCAGCCGCTCGGCCGTCACGTGGGTGTCGGTGAAGCCGGCCGGGCCGGTGCAGGCGTTGGCGCCGCCGGAGTTGAGCACAACCGCGCGCACCCGCCCGCCGCTGACCACCTGGCGGGTCCAGGTGACGGGGGCGGCCTGCACCCGGTTGCTGGTGAAGACGGCGGCGGCGGCCCGCGACGGCCCGTCGTTGACGACGACGGCGACGTCCCGGTCGCCGGACGCCTTGAGCCCGGCCGCCACTCCGGCGGCGCGGAAACCGAGCGGTGCGGTGATACTCACGGGGCCACTCCGTGGGTGGTCAGGCCGGCCGCCTCGGGCAGGCCGAGCATCAGGTTGGCGAGCTGCACGGCCTGGCCGGCCGCGCCCTTGCCGAGGTTGTCGGTGGTCGAGATGACGACCGCGCGGCCCGCGTGCGGGTCGGCCGCGACCTGAAGGTGGGCGCCGTTGGAGCCGTAGACGGCGGCGGTGGCGGGCAGGCGGCCCTCCGGCAGCAGGTGCACGAACTGGCTGTCGCCGTAGGCGGCGGCGAAGGCCGCCCGCAGCGCCGCGGTCGCGTCGCCGCCGGCCGTGGCGGCCGGAGTGAGCCGGGCGGTGCTGGTGGCGAGGATGCCGCGCGGCATCGGGGCCAGCGTCGGGGTAAAGGACACGGTCACCGGAACGGGGTCGGGTTGCACCTCCCGCAGCGCCTGCTCGATCTCGGGGGTGTGCCGGTGGGTGCCGCCGATCTTATAGGCCGACATCGAGCCCATGACCTCGCTCGCGAGCAGGTTGTACTGAAGCGACCGGCCGGCGTCCGGAGGTGCCGGAGGCGGCCACCACGACGATGTCGGCCGGCTCGACCAGGCCTGCCGCCAGCAGCGGGGCGAGCGCGAGGATGGCGGTGGTGGCGTAGCAGCCGGGGGCGGCGACGGTCCGCGCGGCCTTGATCTTGTCCCGCGTGCTGGGCTGGCCGGGGAGCGTGGGCAGCTCGGGCAGCCCGTAGGCCCACCGGCCGGCGTAGCTGACGTCATCGCCGTAGAACTGGTGCCAGGCGGCTTCGTCGCCCAGCCGGAAGTCGGCTGAGAGGTCGACGATGCGCGTGTCCGGCAGCTTCCCGGCCAGCGCGGCCGACTCGGCGTGGGGCAGGGCCATGAAGATCAGCTCGGCGTCGCCGAGGGTGGCCGCGTCGGTCGGCTGGAAGTCTTTCCCGTCGAACGCCGGGTGGCCGGTCAGGTGGGGGTGGACCGAGGTGACTGGCTTGCCCGCGCTGCTGCCCGCGGACACCGCCGCGATCTCCAGGTCGGGATGCCCGGCGAGCAGGCGGAGGAGTTCCCCGCCCGCATAGCCGCTGGCGCCCGCGACAGCGACCCTTATGCCCATGGTGGTGCCTCCTTCTCCATGAGAGAGTATGCACGCCATTGCATGAATATGCAAGATAGGGCAGCAGCAAGAGGAGGCGCTGGAGGGGGCCCTGGAGGCGGGATTTCAGACGGGGAAGCGCTGCACGCGAGGTGCTGCGGGCCGGGGGCGCGTCCGCGCGTCAGACCGCCAGCGCGGAATTGGTCGAGGTGCTGGCGTCGCCGTCCACGCCCGCGCCCGGCTTGCCGTGGAGCCCGACACTGCCGGGCCGCGGGTGCCCGGCAGTGTCCCGGGCGGTCATCCGGTGGCCGGGCAGCGCCCGGTCACCGGGATGAACCCGGTCGCCCGGGTGAACCGGGCCGGCCGCGCGCACCGGGTCGGCCGGCAGCGGGGTGCCGGGTGAGCGGTGGCCGCTGTGCCAGATCTCGCCCGACTCGGCGGCCGGGCCGACCGCGCTCAGCCCGCGGCTGGTGCTGATCATCTGCACCTGGTCGCGGCCGGACGCCTTGGCCCGGTAGAGCGCGGCGTCCGCCGCCGACAGCAGCTCGGGCAGTCCCCAGGCCGAGCCCGCGTCGAGGGCGGCGACCCCGATGGAGACGGTGACCGGGATCCGTTCCCCGTTCGGGCCGCAGAGCCCCATCCGGGCGATGTGGGCCCGGACCCGCTCGGCGATTCGCAGCGCGTCGGGGGCGCGGGTGTGCGGGAGCAGCATGACGAACTCCTCCCCCCCGAACCGGCCCGCCAGGTCGTAGTCGCGCAGCACCTCGGTCATCGTGCTGGCGATCTTGCGCAGCACCTCGTCGCCCACCAGGTGCCCGTGGGTGTCGTTGATCTGCTTGAAGCGGTCGAGGTCGAGCAGGGCCACCGCCAGCGGCGAGAACGCGCGGATGCCGCGGGCGACCTCCGCCGACGCCTCCCGTTCCCAGGTCGCCGCGTTCAGCAGCCCGGTCTTGGAGTCGGCCCGGGCCTCGCTGAGCAGCTGGGTGTGCCGGAACGAGCGCTGCAGCAGCGTGGTCAGCGGCAGCGCGATGATCAGCGTCAGCGCGCTGATCGTCATGCCCACCGCGACCAGCAGGGCCGCGCACAGCTCGGTGGCGTCGTTGTGCAGGGTCTCGCGCCCCAGCAGCTCGCCGCGGATGGTGGCGGACGGGTTCTCGAGCTTGTAGGCGGGCAGGATCAGTGCCTGGTTGACCACCCACTGGGTGACCGCGGCGAGGGCCGCCGCGCCCAGCCAGACCGCGGTATGACTCCACAGGTAGGCGCGGGGGTGGACCCCGTCCGGCAGCGTGTGCACGAAGACCATGCGGGCACAGCCGTAGGCGATGCCGAGCGTGGCGGCGGTGTAAGCGCGCCGGTAGACGGGCGCCCGGCGCACCCGCCACTGGGTGATGGTCAGCCGCAGCAGCGGCACGATCAGCGCGTAGAGGCCGGGCAGAAGGAGCACCACCGGCAGTTCCCAGACCGCGTACACGTCCTTGACCACGCCGGCCGACTCGCTGGCGCGGCGGGACATCTCGACCGAGAAGGCCCCGCAGGCGAACAGCGCCGCGAACAGCACGATGTCGGTGACGCGGAAGTGGAAGAAGTACAGGCGCTGGCCGATCCAGAAGAGGTACCCGAGCAGGACGGCCGACCAGAGCGCGATCAGCGGCCGGGGCAGGTTCCAGACGGCCCAGTGACCCACGCGTGGCAATCCGTGCGCGAACACGGCGCGACGCGCGTCGTTCATGTGACCTCCTCGGTCTGCACACAGTGTGTTGCCAGTGCAGTGCTTCCCTGAGCCTCCGCCGCCATCCGCGCTGACCACGCCGGATAGCGCAACGTATGGTGCTAACCCCACATTGTCACAGATAACACGTGCTCACTGTCAAAACGTGGCTACTTAACGACAGCGCCCGTACGCCACTTTCACCCCCAGACGCGACGAAACGCCGGTCCCGCAGGCGTTTGCAATCCGTTCATATAGGAGCCGCCCGCAGCGGCGATCCGCAAAATGTTACCTACGCCACATTGGGGACCCCCGCGTCGCCGCCCGGAGTGACTGACGGGTAACCGTGCGAACGGCGGGAAAGGTGACGAGTCGGCTTATGACGTCAGACCGGACAGCCAGTGCGAAACCTCCGGCTGACCCGGGGAGGCCGGCCCGCCGGCCAGGCCGGCCCCGGTCACCGGGTGTAACGGAAAACGCCCGCCGGGACGCTCCGGTGCAGGGTGGCGCGTGGTCCCGGCGGGCATCGCCCGCTCTCGTTCGGAGTGATCTCCGGCCCGCGGTCAGGTCCGCGGCACCGCCCCGGTCCGGGCGACCGCCTCAGCCACCGCGGCCTCCCGGGCGGCCGTCGCCTCGGCCGCCGTCAGCGTCCGGTCGGGCGCCCGCAGCCGCAGCGTGCAGGCGAGCGACTTGCGGCCCGGGCCGAGCTGGGCGCCGGTGTAGACGTCGAACAGCCGCACGTCCTCCAGCAGCTCACCTGCGCCGTCCCGGAGCGCGGCCACCACCTCGGCCGCGGGCACCTCCTCGGGCACCACCAGGGCCACGTCCTGGGTGGCGAGCGGGTAACTCGACAGCGCCGGGCCACGCACCGGCTCGGCCGCGGCCGCGGCCGCCGCCAGCACGGCCACGTCGAGCTCGAAGGCGCTGGTGCGGGCGGGCAGGCCGTAGGCCGCCGTCACCCGCGGGTGCAGCTCGCCCGCGTACCCGGCCAGCCACTCGCTCCCGTCGCTTCCGCGCACGCTCAGGGCGGCGCACCGGCCCGGGTGCCAGGGTGCCTCGGCCGCCGCGTGGACCTCGACCGCGAGGTGGCACACGGCCGCGACCGAACGGGCCGCCTCGATCGCGTCGGCCCACGTCCAGGCGTGGCCCGGGCCCCACCAGCCGGCCAGCTCGCGCTGCCCGGCCAGCACCCCCGCGACCCGCTGCGGCTGGTCCGGGAGGACGGCCTCGAGCGTCGCCAGTTCGGCCTCGGTCGGCCCCCGGTCGGTGGCGAGGATCGGGGCGGTGCCGGGCGCGCCGGGCCGGGGCAGGAACACCTGGCCGGTCTCGAACAGGCCGGTGTCGGGGAAGCCGCGGCCGACGTTCCGCACCAGGGTGCGGAACAGCCCCGGCAGCAGCGTGGTACGCAGCTGAGGCTGGTCCTCGCTGAGCGGGTTGGCGACCTTGACCGCCGGGCGGCGCGGGTCCTCGGGCGGAAGCATCAGGTGGTCCGCCTCGCCGGCGGGTGCGAACGGGTCAGAGTGAACCTCGACCAGGCCCGCCCCGGCGAGCGTGCGGGCGACTGCCCGCAGCGACCGCTGCCGCTCGGTCAGCCCGCGGCCGGCGGGCGCACGCGGCTGGCGAACCGGAAGGTTCTCGTACCCCTCGAGCCGGATGACCTCCTCCGCCAGGTCGGCCGGGTCGGTCAGGTCAGGCCGCCAGGACGGGGGCGTGACCAGCAGCACCATGTGCTGGCGGTCGTGCGGGCCGTGGCCGGAACCGTCGCCGTCGGCCGGGCCCGCGCGCCACGGCGCGATCGTCGGGGCCCGGTCGGCCAGGGTGGAGCGGACCTCGCAGCCCACCTCCTGGAGCCGGGCGACGACGGTGTCCACGCCGTAGACGACGCCCGCTACCCGGTCCGGGTAGTCGGCCGCGAGCTCGATCGTCACCGGGCTGACCGGGGTTTCGGCGCCGGTGGCGCCGGGCACCAGGGTCGCCCCGCCCAGGCTGGCCAGCAGCGCGGCGGCACGGGCGGTGGCGCGCAGCGGCAGCTCGCGGTCAGTGCCCCGCTCGAAGCGGTAGGACGCCTCGGAATGCAGCCGGTGCCGCCGGGCCATCTTGGCCACGCCGGTGTCGCTGAAGTGGGCGCCCTCGATCACGATGTCGGCCGAGTCGCCGCCGATCTCGGTGGCCAGGCCGCCCATCGTGCCCGCGAGCGCGATCGGACCGCTGTCGTCGGCGATGACGATGTCGGCCGCGTCCAGCGTGCGGGCGACGTGGTCCAGCGTGGTGAGCCGCTCGCCCGGCCGGGCCCGGCGGACCACGATCGGCCCGCGCAGCCGGGAGCGGTCGAACGCGTGCAGCGGCTGGCCCAGCTCGAGCATCAGGTAGTTGGTCACGTCGACCGCGAGCGAGACGGTGCGCATCCCGCAGCGGGCCAGCCGGACCGTCATCCACAGCGGTGTCCGGGCACCCGGGTCGAAGCCGCGGACCTCCCGCAGCACGTACCGGTCGCAGGCGGACGGGTCGGCGATCTCGGCCGGCCACGGGCCGCCGTCGCTGGCCGCCGTCCCGGCGCCACGGTCCCCGTCCCCGTCCCCGCTCTCGCCGACCCCGTAGGCGTCCCCGTCGGCGTCCCCGCCAACCGCGATCGTCAGCGCCGGGTCGGTGTACGGCACCTGGTAGGCGCTGGCGAGCTCGCGGGCGACGCCGCGGATGGACACGGCGTAGCCGCGGTCCGGCGTCACCGTGATATCGAGGACGTCGTCCCGCAGCCCGGCGTAGTCGGTGAAGTCGACCCCGAGCGGGGTCTCAGGCGGCAGGACGAGGATGCCGGTGTGGTCCTCGCCGAGGCCGAGCTCGTCGACGGCGCAGATCATGCCCTCGGACACGCGCCCGTACTTCTTCGCCGCGGTGATCTCGAACCCGCCCGGGAGCGTGGCGCCGACGGTGGCGAACGCCACCCGGTCGCCCGGCCCGAAGTTGGTCGCGCCGCAGACCACGCCGGTCAGCGTGGCCGGGTCGGCCGCCAGCTCGGCGTCACTGACCGCCACCCGGCAGTAGCGGATCGGCTTTTTGAAGCCGGCCAGCTCCTCGACCGTGATCACCTGGGCGGTGACAACGCCGCGGACGTCGTGCCCGGCCCGCTCGACTCCCTCGACTTCGAGGCCGGCCTGGGTCAGCCGGCGGCCGACCTCGAGCGCGTCATACGGCTCGGGAACTGGCGCGTACTCCCGCAGCCAGGAAATGGGCACCCGCATCTCAGATCTCCGTCCCGAAGGCCCGGCTGAACCGCACGTCGCCGTCGTAGGTGTCGCGGATCTCGTTGATTCCGTTGGCCAGCATCAGTGACCGCTCGATGCCGAGCCCGAACGCGAATCCGGTGTAACGGTCGGGGTCGATGCCGCAGGCGACCAGCACCCGCGGGTTGACCATGCCGCAGCCGGCGATCTCGATCCAGCCCATGCTGCGGCACACCCGGCACGGGTCGGCCCCCGCCCGGGTCGACGCGCCGCGGCAGACGTGGCACTCCATCGACACGTCGGCCGACGGCTCGGTGAACGGGAAGTAGTCCGGCCGCAGCCGGGTGCGCAGCCCGGTGCCGAACAGCGCGTCGACGAACGACTGGATCGCGCCGCGGAGGTCGGCCATGGTCAGCCCCTCGTCCACCGCCAGCCCCTCGATCTGGTAGAAGACCGGCAGGTGGGTGGCGTCGAGGGCCTCGTTCCGGTACACCTTGCCCGGGCTCACCACGTAGAGCGGAAGCGGGCGGGTCAGCAGCGAGCGGATCTGCACCGGCGAGGTGTGGGTGCGCAGCACCATGCCGGACCGGGTGCCCGCGGGCGCGCCCGGGGGCGGCGCGATGAACAGGGTGTCCTGCATCTCACGGGCCGGGTGGTCGGGCGGGATGTTGAGCGCGTCGAAGTTGTACCACTCGGCCTCGGCCTCGGGCCCCTCGGCGACCTCGTAGCCCATCGCCACGAAGACGTCGGAGAGCTTGTCGGCCAGCATCGAGACCGGGTGCCTGGCACCCTGCGGGGCGCGGTCGCAGGGCAGGGTCACGTCGACCCGCTCGGTCACCAGCACCTGCTCGTCGCGCTCGCGCTCGAGCTGCTCCTGGCGCTCGGCCAGGGCCTGGCGGACCTGGCCGGTGGCGGCGCCGACGCGGCGCCCGGCGTCGGCCCGGGCCTGCGGCGGGAGCGCGCCGATCTCGGAACGGGCGAGCGACAGCGGGGCCCGGTCGCCGGCGTGGGCGATCCGCGCCTCCTTCAGCTCATCCAGGGTGGCAGCGGCGGCGATGGCGCTCAGCGCCGCCGCGGTGGCGCTCTCGACCTCGTCCGGGCTCAGCGCGGTCACCTCGACCGGGTCGTAGTTCTTGTTCGGTGCGGACATCAGTAAGTTCGCTTCCCTCAGGGTGATCAAGCCGGTGGAAAGTCCGCGGGGGCATGGGGCATGACTTATCCCGAACGAGGCGGCGGCTCTGTCCAGCAGTCATGACACTACCGGGAACGCCGCCCACGCCGTGCGGTGCGCCCTGCCTCCAGGCACGGACACGGGATTCGCCCGGGGCCCGTCCGCCGTGACGTCGTGCCGCGGCGCCGTCATGACGCCGGGCCGTTACGCGATGGGCGTGCCCGCGGGCAGGGTAAATCGGAACTCGGCGCCGCCACCGGGCGCCTGGTCCACGGCGATGTCGCCGTTCATCGCCTCGACGAGGCCCTTGACGATGTACAGCCCGAGGCCGGTGCCGCCGCGCCGCTTGCCCCGCCAGAACTGGCGGAAGACCCGCAGCGTCATCTCCGGCGGGATGCCCTCGCCCTGGTCGCGCACGGACACCGCGATGGCGCCGGGGTCGGCGGCCTCGGCCTGCTCGCCGCTTATCCGCGCCCGCTGCACCATGACAGTGACGATACCAGCGCCATGCCGGACCGCGTTCTCGACCAGGTTGCCGAGGATCTGGTCGATCTTGTCGGCGTCGAGCCAGGTCTCCGGCAGGTCGCCGGGGACCTCCAGGCGGAACCGGTCCTCGGGCTCGCCGGAGGCAACCCGCCCGGCGATGATCTTGCGCGCCCGCTCGGGGACGTCGACCAGCTGCGGGTGCACCTCCATCCGGCCCGACTCGATGCGGGACACGTCGAGCAGCTCGGTGATCAGCCGGGTGACCCGGTCGGCGTCGGCGTTGACGGTCTCCAGCATGACCCGCTTCTGGTCATCGCTGAACCGCGACCACTTGGCCAGCAACGTCGCGGTGAACCCCTTGACCGACGTCAGCGGGGCCCGCAGCTCGTGGGCGACGGTGGAGACGAGCTCGGCCCGGCTGCGTTCCAGGCGGGCGCGCTGCTGCGCCCCCCGCAGGCTGATCACCAGGCGGCGCACCGGGCCGCAGCGGCCGTCGCGCACGTAGCCGACCGAGACCAGCAGCTCAATGGTGTCCCGGGCGGACGTCGCGCGCGGCCCCGCGGCGTGGCTGTCGCCCAGGTAGAGGCTGCGCTCGGGGTGCCTGGTGCGGGTGGTCAGGCCGTCGTAGGGGTCGACGCACATCCACCAGTCGCGGCCGTCGTCGTCGCGGAAGGGCAGCACGTCATGCACGTACTTGCCGACCGCGTCGGCGGCGGCGATGCCGGTGAGCCGGACCGCGGAGGTGTTGAAGACCGCCACCCGGCCGGCCTCGTCCGCGATCACCAGGCCGTCGGGCAGCTCGTCGGGAGACAGTGGCACCGGGGCGGATGACCGGTCCGCAGGCGACGGAGCTGACGGCACGGCTGACCCGGCCGGCGAGCGGCCCGACGCGGGCGCACCTGAGGCCGGCCGGTCCGGCCTGTGATCCTCCACGGCGAAAGTGCCTCCGTCCAGCTGGGGGGTGCGGTGGTCGGCCGTTGCCGGCGCGATCCGCGTTGCGGGTGACGGAATGTGATCAGACTCTAGCGTGTTTGCCCACCCGTGCGACAGTACCCGGTCTTAGGATTTCGCTACGTCATGGCACAAATACCTTATGCAAGGGATTTTTTGACCGCCATTCGGGGGCAACGCAAGGTAATCGTAATGGGTCGCACCGCGTGCAATGGGCTTCCCCTGGCGGGGCCGCCGGCGCGCGCAAGCCCGTGTCCGCCGGCGAATTAGCGTGCGGCCGCGCGCTGGGCCTGAGCCGAGGCGTAGAGGCAGACCGCGGCCGCGGCGGCGAGGTTGAGTGACTCAGCCCGGCCGTAGATCGGCACCGCGACCGATTGGTCGGCCAGCGCCAGCAGCTCCTCCGGCAGGCCCCAGGCTTCGTTGCCGAACAGCCAGGCGGCCGGGCCGGCCAGCGCCGCCCGGGTGCCGGGGTCGTCGAGGGTGGCGGCCCCGCGGCCGTCGGCCGCGAGGATCCGCAGCCCGGCCGCGCGCAGCTGCCGGGCCGCGTCCGCGACGCCGGCGCCCGCCACCACCGGCAGGTGGAACAGGCTGCCCGCGCTCGCCCGGACGCACTTGCCGTTATAGACGTCGACCGACGCGTCGGCGAAGATCACCGCGTCCGCCCCGGCTGCGTCGGCGGCCCGCAGCACGGTCCCGGCGTTGCCGGGGTCGCGCACGTTCGCCAGCAGCGCGACCAGGGCCGGGCGGGCGGCGGCGACGCGCTCCAGCGGCACGTCGACGAAGTCACACACCGCCAGCAGGCCCTGCGGGGTGACGGTCTGCGCGAGCTCGCTCATCACCTCGCCGCTGACCAGCTGGACCTCGACGCCCGCGCCGGCCGCCTGGGCAACCAGGGCGGCGTGCCGGGCCTGGGCCGGGGCGGTGACGAACAGCCCGCTCATCCCGGCGCCGGCCGCCAGGGCCTCGGCGACCGCTTGCGGGCCCTCCGCCAGGAAGGCCCGCTCACGCTGCCGCAGGGCCCGCTTAGTCAGCCGGCGGGCGGCCTTCAGCCGCGCCATGCTGGCGCTGGCGTACATCAGCGCTCCGCCGGAAAGGCGGCAATTCGCGGGTAAACGGGAAACCGCCAATCGCTTACGGGTCATTGCCTTCATCTGGCGCAAAACGGAGCCTTTTATCCGGCCGTCCGCGCCGCGGGCTAAAACCGCGCGGGGACCGGCCGGAATAGGGCTAACCGCCTACGCCGCCGCGCTAACGGTCTCGGGCAGCGCGGCCCGGGCCACCTCGACCAGGGCGGCGAATGCCACCGCGTCGGTCACCGCGAGGTCGGCCAGGACCCGGCGGTCGACTTCCACCCCGGCTGCCTTGAGGCCCTGCACGAAGCGGTTGTAGGTCATCCCGTTGGCCCGGGCGGCGGCGTTGATGCGCTGAATCCAGAGCCGGCGGAAGTTGCCCTTGCGGTCCTTGCGGTCGCGGTAGGCGTAGGTCATCGAGTGGAGGACCTGCTCCTTGGCCTTGCGGTAGAGCCGGGACCGCTGCCCGCGGTAGCCCTTCGCCCGCTCAAGGACGACCCTGCGCTTCTTCTTGGCGTTAAGCGATCGCTTGACGCGTGCCATCGTTCAATCTCCTCTGGGCTGCGGTTACATGATTCGGCGGGGGAACGCGGCGCTCCCGGTGGCGGCTGGCCGGCCGGGCAGGCGGGTCCGCACCCGGAGCGGCGCGCTCACTTGCCGAGCAGTCGCTTGATCTCGCGGACGTCCGCCTTGGCCATCGGCACCATGCCGTCGAGCCGGCGGGTGCGGCGGGTCGACTTGTGCTCGAGCAGGTGCGCCCGGTTGGCCCGCAGCCGCATCACCTTGCCGCTGCCGGTGATCTTGAACCGCTTGGCGGCGCCGCTGTGCGTCTTCATCTTCGGCATGGTCGCCGTCTCCTTCATCTGCTGTCATCCCGGGGGGATGACCCCGGTACCCCGGTGTCCGTGCGGACCTAAGCTGCCGGGCCTATCAGTTTGCGCGACCTGGCGCGGCCCCGTGCGGGCCCCATCGTGGCCGCGGAACGGCCCCGCACCGTCAGTGCGGGGCCGCCTCGCCTTCCCCGTTACCGGGGCAAATCTGTTTACCTGCTACGCGTCGGTCGGTGCCGGCGCCGGAGCCTCGGCCGCGGTCTCGTCCGCGGCGACGGGGGCCGCGGCTTCACCACGCGGGTTCGGCACCGGGGCGGGCTTCGCCTCGACCTTGCGCTCGGGCGAACGCTTGTGCGGGCCGATCACCATGATCATGTTCCGGCCGTCCTGCTTGGGCTGGGCCTCGACGAAACCGAGCTCGGTGACGTCGTCGGCCAGCTTCTGCAGCAGCCGGAAGCCGAGCTCAGGGCGGGACTGCTCACGGCCGCGGAACATGATCGTCACCTTGACCTTGTCGCCCGCCTTGAGGAACCGCTCGACGTGGCCCTTCTTGGTGCCGTAGTCGTGCGGGTCGATCTTCGGGCGGAGCTTGATCTCCTTGACGATCGTGTGGGTCTGGTTCTTGCGCGATTCCCGCTCCTTGAGCGCGGTCTCGTACTTGAACTTCCCGTAGTCCATGAGCTTGCAGACCGGGGGCCGTGCGGTCGGGGCGACCTCGACAAGATCGAGGTCAGCCTCCTGGGCGAGCCTGAGCGCCTCGGTGATGGAGACGATCCCAACTTGCTCGCCCTTCGCGCCCACGAGCCGGACCTCGGGTGTGCGGATGCGATCATTGATACGCGTGTCGGCGCTGATGTGACCTCCAGCGGTTCATCTTCTTCGCCGTCGCCGGCCTCTCCGGCGGCGGCCCTGCTCGTGATCTGGGGCCCAACGAGAAAAGCCCCGTCACGCACCATGTGCCGCGGGGCTGCCACACCGGCGGCGCCCGCCCCCAGCTAGGCTGAGACGAGTGCCGCACTGAACCCGCCGACCCGAGGCCGGCCAGGTGGGAGGTGGCCCTCCGCTTGCACGCCCGGCACGCGGGGGCGCGCCAGGCTGATCACTGTTAAGAGTAACAGCACTCGGCCGCAAAGTGGTATTCCCGGCCGGCCTTCGAGTGGGTGTCGCGGGTAGCGCTGCAGCCAGCGGATCGCCTGCAGGGCTGACCACAGGTAGCCGGGCGTTGTACTCACATAATCCCGGGGAGCCGGGCTAGCCGGTCCGGGTCGTTGAGCGAGTTGATCTCCACGATGCGGCCGCCCGCTACCGTGAAGCCGATCACCGACAGCGGCTCGCCGTTCAGGAAGATGACCACCCCGGCCGCCCCGTTCACGGTGACCGGCCGCAGGGTGGCGGCTGGATTGGCGAACCGGAGCGCGTTCCCGGCGACCGGCCTGGCCCCGCGGACCAGCGCCGTCGCCTGCGGCCGGGCCCGGCCGCCGTCGGCCCGCAGCAGCACGTCGGGATCGAGCACCGCCACCAGTCCGTCGAAGTCGCCGCCGCGGGCAGCGGCGAAGAAGGCACGGACGACCGCCCACTGGGCCGGCAGGCCGGCGTTGGGCGTGACCGGCCGGGCCCGCACCCGGCGCCGCGCCCGGCTCGCCAGCTGCCGCGCGGCCGCGGGCGAGCGCCCGGTCATCGCGGCGATGTCGTCGAAGGCGACGTCGAAGAGGTCGTGCAGCACGAACGCGATGCGCTCGGCGGGGGCGAGGGTGTCAAGCACCACGCTAAGGGCGAGGCCGACCGAGTCGGCCAGCAGCACCTCGTCTTCGGGGGTAGGCCCGTCATCGGGGCCGATGAGCGGGTCAGGCACGTGAACCCCGGCCAGCTCCTCGCGGCGCCCAGTCCTGGCCGCGATCATGTTCACGCACACCCGGACCAGCACCGTGGTCAGCCAGCCGCCCAGGTTCTCGACCCCGGCGGTACCAGCCCGGGCCGCCCGGATCCAGGTGTCCTGCACGGCGTCCTCGGCCTCAGGCCGCGAGCCCAGCATCCGGTAGGCGATCGCCCGCAACCGGTCCCGGTGCGCGGCGAACCACTCGGCCAGCTCCTGCTGGTCGCGCTGGTTAGTCATCGGTCGCAGCTCCCGTCGGTCACAACGCCGCGGTCTCGCCTGTCATCCATAGTGACCGGATCTCATCCGCCGGTGTGACACCACGACCAGAGGAGAACCATGGAAGCCCGCATTCCCAACCCGGCCCTGTCCGTCCCCGGCGTCTTCGACGCGCTCCAGGCGCTGTCGGCCGCCGCCACCACGGCCGGCCGCAAGTCCGGCCTCACCCGGGGCTTCACCGAACTCGTCAACCTCCGTGTCAGCCAGGTCAACGGCTGCGCGGTCTGCCTCGACATGCACACCCGCGGCGCTAAGCAGGCAGGTGAGGCCGAGCAGCGGCTTAACACGGTCGCGGCCTGGCGCGAGTCCGGTTACTTCAGCGAGGCGGAAAAGGCCGCACTGGCCCTGGCGGAGGCGGTCACCCGGCTGGCCGACCGGCCCGACCCGGTGCCGGACGTGGTATTCGCGGCGGCCGCCAAGCACTACGACGAGACCGCCCTGGCCGCGCTGCTGACCCACGTCGCGGTGATCAACGTCTGGAACCGGCTCAACGTCGCCTCAGCCCAGCAGGCGGGCGAGTGGACGGCCCAGCTGGTGAGTCAGGAGGGCTGAACGGGACAGCCGGGCCTGCCGGGACAGCACGGCCTCCTCCTGGTCCGCTGGTAACGCGGAAACTTCTGGCAGCCCGGAAACAAATAGTGAGCGGGACACCGGAAAGTTTCCCGTATCTGGTGGGGCCCGCGTCGAGGTTGCCGGTCCGCCGGACGGCAGCCCGCCGGGGCGCGCGGGCATGCTGGTTGACTCCAGTCGTCATGCCCGGGGCGGCAGGCGCCAGCGGCCTAGGCGAGCCGGGTGACCTCGACCGTCACCTTCATGCCGCCCCCGGACCGCCCGTGGTAGATGCCCTTGAGCGGGGGCACGTCGCCGTAGTCGCGGCCGCGGGCCACGATTACGTGGCGTTCCCCGACCGGGGCGAGGCTGGTCGGGTCGAGCGGCGTCCAGTTGCCCGCCCAGTACTCCACCCAGGCGTGCGACTGCCCGACCGAGGTACTGCCCGGCTTGGCCTCGGGATCGGGGTGCAGGTAGCCGGAGACGTAGCGGGCGGGCAGCCCGGCCGCCCGCATCAGGGCAACCGTCAGCTGCGCCATGTCCTGGCACACGCCCTGGCCCTTGTCCCACGCCTCCTGGGCGCTGGTCCGCACCCCGGTCGCCCCCGGCATGTAGGTGACGTGATCGTGCACCCGGGCCGAGATCGCCTCGGCGGCGGCGTCCGGTGACAGCCCGCCGATGTCCGCCACCGCGGCCCCCGAGATCTCCCCGGTGACCGTGGTCAGCGCCGTGGGCAGCAGGAACTCCAGCAGCCGGCCGGACGATTGCGCTCCGATCTCAGCCCACGAGAGCCGCTCGCGGGCCGGGTCGGGGCCGCCGAACGGCTCCGTCTCGACCGTCGCGGTGGCCCGGATGACCAGGTCGTCGTGCGGCTCGGGGAGGTCGAAGACGGAGACGAAAGAGCCCCAGTAGTCGTTGTAGGTCCACACCGGCACGCCCGCCCCGGCCGCCACCCGCGACTCCAGGGTCATCTGCGAGGGCGTGGTCAGCGGGGTCATCCGCGCCTCGTTGAAGGATGTCTGCACCGGGGCCGCGTAGCGGACGCTGGTGGTGTGCTCGATTCTCAGTCTCCAGCCCACGTTCAGCCGTCCCGTTCCCAGGCGACCGGGGTCTGGTACTGGAAGTACCGCCGGGTGATCGCCTCACTCGCCTGCACGCAGGTCTCCTGCAGGGTGCTCAGCAGCTCGGGCAGCTGCGCCTGGAGCTGTTTGGGGTCGGCGTACTCGAGCCGGTTGCGCAGCCGTCCGACCGGACGCCGGGCTGAGTCGTCGACGCCCGCCCTGGTGGGGCCGGGGTTCAGCGCCGCCAGGCACTCCTCGGCGATGCCGAGCGCGTGCACCACGCTGCGCGGGAAAAGCCGGTCAAGCAGCAGGAACTCGGCCACCCGGGATGGCTCGGCCGCCCACCCGTGGGTGCGGATGAAGCTCTCGTGCGCACCGCAGGCGCGCAGCAGCACCGGCCAGCCCAGGTCCTCGGGAGCGGACATCCGGGCCAGCAGCAGCCGCGCGGTCATGTCGGCCCGTTCCAGGCTGCGGCCAAGGATCAGGAAGCGCCAGGCGTCGTCATGGCTCATGGTGGAGTCGGCCAGGCCGAAGAACAGCGCCGAGCGCTCCCTGATGTAGCGCAGGTACACGTGCGGGCCGAGGCGCTCGGCGGCGCGCTTCTGCCCGGCCAGGCCGTGCCCGGTGACGTTCAGGCACTCCCACATCTCGCTGGAGATGACCTCGCGGATGCCGCGGGCACCGGCCCGCGCTCCCAGCATCGAGCCCGCGATGGCGCTGGGCGACCCCGTCTCGAAGACCAGCCGGAACAGCACCATGTCGACGTCAAGCTCAGCCTCGGGCTCAACCGGCACGCCGAGGATGCCGAACAGCGCCCGGCAGGCCGTGTCGGAGTCCGCGCCGGTCTCGCCCAGCATCCGGTGGATGTAGACATCGACCAGCCGCGCGGTGTCGTCGGCGCGCTCCACGTAGCGGCCGGTCCAGAAGATCGTCTCGGCGATCCGGCTGAGCAGCTCGGAGTTCACTGAACTCTCTTTTCTTTGCCTCCACAGGCACGGCTCGATGGTCCGGCGTCAGCGCAGAAAGGAGAGTTCACTGTTCCGGGCCGATCTGCCGGGAGATCGCGACCACGTCGATTTGCGGCCCCTCGGGAGGCGCGGGAAGGG
Source organism: uncultured Actinomycetota bacterium (assembly GCA_963795335.1). GTDB lineage: Bacteria > Actinomycetota > Actinomycetes > Streptosporangiales > Streptosporangiaceae > Trebonia. The sequence continues at coordinate 327,788 of CAWCHI010000010.1, read as the reverse complement.
CCAGGGCCAGGCGCTCGATGGCCTCCTCGGACGGATCCGCCGCCGCCCGGGTCGATCACCCAGGTGTCCTTGGAACCGCCGCCAAGGCTCGAGTTCACCTTGAGCTCGCCCTCCTGCAAAGCCACCCGGGTCAGGCCGCCGGGCAGTACCCAGACGTCGGAGCCGTCGTTGACGGCGAACGGCCGCAGGTCGATGTGCCGGGGCGCCAGCTTCTCCCCGACAAGGACCGGGGAGGTGGACAGCGCGATCGGGCGCTGCGCCATCCAGCCGCGCGGGTTGGCCCTGACGTCGGCCCGGACAGCGGACAGCTCCTCGTGGGTCGCGCGGGGGCCGATCACGATGCCCGCGCCACCGGCCCCGTCGACCGGCTTCAGCACCAGGCTGGCGGCCTCGGTCAGCACCCAGTCGAGCACGTCGGGGTCGTCGAGGCGGTAGGACTCGACGTTCTCCAGGATCGGCTCCTCCCCCAGGTAGTAGCGGGTGAGTTCGGGCATGTAGGTGTAGATCAGCTTGTCGTCCGCCACGCCGTTGCCGATCCCGTTGGCGATGGTCACGGTGCCGTGCCGGGCCGCGTTGACCAGGCCCGGGCAGCCGAGCAGGCTCTCCGGACGGAACTGGAGGGGGTCGAGCCAGTTGTCATCGACGCGGCGGTAGATGACGTCGACCGGCCTGCGGCCGTGGGTGGTGTGCACGTAGACCCGGTTACGCCAGCAGAACAGGTCCCGCCCTTCGACCAGCTCCACCCCCATCAGCCGGGCGAGCAGGGTGTGCTCGAAGTAGGCGGCGTTGTGCATGCCGGGGGTGAGCACGACGATAAACGGGTCGACGACCCCGTGCGGCGCCGCCGCCCGCAACGCTGCCAGCAGCCGCGAGGGGTACTCGTCGACCTGGTGGATCTTCTGATCGCTGAACAGGGCCGGGAACAGCCGGGTCATCGCCAGCCGGTTCTCCAGCACGTAGCTGACCCCGGACGGCACCCGCACGTTGTCCTCGAGGACGCGGAACTTGCCCTGCTCGTCGCGGATCAAGTCGATGCCGGCCACGTGCACCCGGACGCCGTTCGGCGGGGTGATTCCGGCCACCTCGCGCAGGAACCTCGCGCTCGTGAAGACCAGGTTCCAGGGCACCACGCCGTCGTCGAAGGCGTGGCCGGCCCGTAGACGTCGGCCAGGAACGCCTCCAGCACCCGCACCCGCTGGCGGACGCCGCGCGAGACCAGGTCCCACTCGGCCGCGTCGATGACCCGCGGGATGAGGTCGGTCGGCATCGCCCGTTCCTCGCCCGCGTAGTCGTAGGTGACCCCGCGGTCGGTGAAGACCCGGGCCAGCTGGTCGGCCCGGTAGCGCAGCTCGGCCGGGTCCATCGGCTGGAGCACGGAGACCAGCGCGTCGTAGGCCGCGCGGGGCTTGCCGGGGGCCGCGAACATCTCGTCCCAGGCGTCGGCGAGCCGGTAACCATCAAAAATGTCCGCCACGACCCCCAGCGTAGAGAGCGGCTGTTCCGTGTCTATTTCAATCGGTGACAGCCGTGTTTCCGACTATTTCACTATGTGTCCGGCTCGGGCGACCGGCCGGGACACAGTGTCATGACAGTATGACTGCCTCATTCGCAAATGCCGCAAACGGGGAGGCCGCAGCCATCAGCGGGGAGCGCTACCCTGGCCCCACGGAAGGGAGAACGGCATGTACATACCCGCTCACTTCGAGCCCGACCCGGCGCTGGTCGACGAGCTGCTGCGGAACCACGGGGCGGCCGACCTGGTGACGGTGACCGGCCAGGGCCTGGTGGCGACGATGCTGCCGTTCGTGTACGTGCCGCCGGCCTGCCCGCGGCCGGGTCCCTGGGGTCGCTGCACGGCCACCTGGCCCGCAACAACGACCAGTGGAGGCTGGCCCCAGCGGGCGAGGCGCTGGCGATCGTGCGCGGCCCCGACGCCTACATCTCCCCCGGCTGGTACGCCTCCAAGGCGGAGCACGGCCGGGTGGTGCCGACCTGGAACTACGTGACCGCGCACGTCTACGGCGAGCTGGTGGTGCACGACGACCCGGGGTGGACCGAGGACCTGGTGCGGCGGCTCACGGTCAAGCACGAATCCGCCCGGGAGCACCCCTGGTCAGTCGACGATGCCCCCCGCGGTTACATCGAGGGGCAACTCCGGGCGATCGTCGGCATCGAGCTGGCGATCACCCGGATCGAGGCGAAGGCGAAGCTGAGCCAGAACCGGCCCGCGGCCGACATCGACGGCGTGATCGCCGGGCTGCGGGAGCGGGGCGATGCCGCCAGCGCCGACGCGGTCGCCCGGGCCCGGGGGTGACCGCACCCGGGCCGGCGCGGGGGCCGGGCGGTCAGGTTCGGGCGGCCGTGCGGCGGGCCAGCTCGGCCTCGCCCGCGGCCCGCATCTCCTCGACCGGGGCGGGCTTGCCCGTCATCAGCTCCACCTGCGCCGCCGCCTGGTGCAGCAGCATCGCGTAGCCGCTGGCAACGACCGCGCCCGCGGCGGCAGCCGCCTCCGCCAGCGGGGTCGGCCAGGGGTGGTACACCACGTCCATCACGGCTGAGGGAGCGGACTGAGACCGCCGCACCCGTTCGGCGTAATCATCGGCTGCACCGGCGGGGACAGTCGATATCAGCAGGTCGCTCGCCACCGCGGCGGGCCGTTCGAGGTCGGCCCACGGGCGCAGCCGCACGGTCAGGCCGAGCAGCTCGGCCGTCGCCAGCACCCCGGCCGCGCGGGCCGGGTCCCGCACCACGACGTCGGCCCCGGCCGACCCCAGCTCGCCCACCGCCGCCAGCGCCGACGCGGCGGTCGCGCCCGCGCCGACGATGGTGACGCTGCCCGGGGGGGCCGCCCCCGCCTCGGTCAGCGCGTCCACGATGCCCTGCACGTCGGTGTTGTAGCCGTAGCGGCCCTCGGGCCGGAAGACCACCGTGTTGGCGCCGCCGGTGGCCGTGGCCAGGTGGTCGGTCTGGTCCAGGAGCGGCAGCACCGCCCGCTTGAGTGGCATCGTCAGGGACAGGCCCGCCCACCCGGCGCCACGAGATTCCACGTAACCGGGCAGACCCGCCTCGTCGCACTCGACCGCCTCGTAGCTCCAGTCGGTCAAGCCGAGCGCCGCGTAGGCCGCCCGGTGCAGCACCGGCGACAGGGAGTGGGCGATGGGCTGGCCGAGCACCGCCGCCCGCATCAGCACGTCCCCGGCAGGCAGGTGGCGGAGAACGTCGACGCCTTGCCGCCCTTCGTGGTCAGGAAGTACAGCCAGTCGCCGCTGGCCGGGTGCAGCACGGCCTGGATGGCCGCGTCGCCCGGGTTGCCGATCGGGGTCGGCGGCAGGCCCAGCTTCTGAGTGTCGTTATACGGGCCCGCCGCCGCGGCCTGATCACCCGAGATGTTCAGGCCGTACTTGCCCAGCCCGTACAGCACCACGCTGTCGAAGCCGTAGGGCATGCCCCTGTTCTTGCGGTTGATGATGACCCGGGCCATCTTCGGCATGTCGGAGTCGAGGCCAGCCTCGGCCTGGACCATCGACGCCTCGATGATCAGCTGGTTGGCGGTCAGACCGACCGACTGGGCCGCCTGCTGGAGGTTGACCTGGCCGGCCTCCACGCCGAAGCGCTGCACCATCGCTTGCAGCACCTCCAGGGGCGTCTCGTGCGGCGCGATCGCATACTTAGCCGGGAACAGGTAGCCCTCGAGCTGGCCATAGGGCACGGTCGACGGGAGCCGCACGCCCTTGGCGTCGGCGCCCGCGTAGGAGGGCAGGCCCAGCTTGGACGTCTCCTTCGCCGCGGCCTCCCACTGCGACAGCGGCGTCTTGGTCGCCTGCGCCAGGCTCACCAGCACCTGGCTGACCCGTTTGCCCTCGGGGATGGTGACCGTCGTCTGGACCAGGTTCTTCGGGTTGGTCAGGGCGGCGTAGGCGAGGCTGGCCTGCATGTGGTAGTGCAGGTTGTAGTAACCCACCTCGAGGCCGGTCGACTGCCCGCCGTTGGCAGTGGTGGCGGCCTCGACCGCGTTGGTGAACGCGCGCTCGCTGGCGACCACACCCAGCTGGAGCAGCCGGGGCGCCAGGCTGAAGGCGGTATCGCCGTTCATGACCTGCACGGTCACGTTGCCGGTGCCCTGGCCGGCGTAGTCCGCGGGGTGGTAGCGGGCCTCGTACTTGTGGTAAATCGCGAGCCCGCCGGTCAGGCCGCCCACGACCAGGGCGAGGACGACGACCAGGATCAGGATCCGCGGCGCCCAGCGGGTCGCCTTCTTGCGCGGGCGCTGGCCCGGCTGGGCGTAGTCGCCCCAGTCGCCGCGGTCGCGCGGGTCCTCACCGCGGCGGCCGTCGCCGCCCGCGTGGCCCGGACCCCAGTCACCTGGACCGCCGGGGCCGGACGGGCCGCCGGGGCCAGGGCCGCCGGCGCCGGGGCCAGGGCGCTGGGCGCGCCCGGAGTCGTAGTCGCCGTCGTAGCGAGGATCGTGCGCGGGGGCCCGGGCCCCGCGGCGAGCCTGGTAGTCACCGCCGTCGAAGCCGGGCAGGAACGAGTTGTCGTCCGGCTCGGAGCCCCATTCGGCGTGGGCGCCCGGACGGGCCGGCTGGCCCGGGTAACCGGGCTGGCCTGCGTAACCCGGCTGGCCTGCGTAACCGGGCTGGCCCGGGTAACCGGGGGGGCTGATCGTAACCGCCCTGGTCGTAGCCTGCGGTGCGCTGGCCGGGGTAGCCCTGACCCGCGTAACCCGGGTCCTGGTAGCCCTGGCTGCCGTATCCCTGGCCGTCGTATCCCTGGCCGTCGCGGGACTGGCCGGGGTAGCCCTGGCGGTCATAGGCCCGGCCGTCGTCCCGGTAGCCGGGCGCGCCGTAGCCCGCCTGGTCCTGACCGGGCTGGCCGGTGCCTGGGTAGGCCGGGTCGCCCCGCCAGTCCGAGCCGTCCGGGGGCTGCCGCCGGCCGGACCGCCGCTGGTCTTCACGGCCGGGCTGGCCCTCGTAGTCGGGCGTGTCGTAGCCGCGCCCGGGATAGCCGCCCGAGCCGTTACCGCCGTTCACTGGGCCGGTCCGGTCACGACGAGCTGGCCCGGGACGGCGCCGGTGCGGCGCTCGGCCTCGAGCGCCGCCTCCAGCAGCACCGCCGCGGCGGCCGCGTCGACCGTCTGCCGCCGCATGCGCGAGTCCTGCCCGCTAGCTTGCAGCGCCGCGTGCGCGGTCGTCGTCGTGAAGCGCTCGTCGACCAGCCGCACCGGCAGCGGCGCCACCCGCGCCGCCAGGTCCGCCGCGAACTTCCGCGCGGAGACGGCGGCCGGCCCCTCGCGGCCGGACAGGGACCGAGGTAGGCCCACCAAGATCTCCATTGCTTCTTCGGTCGCGGCGAGCGAGGCGAGGGCGTCCAGGTCGCCCTTGCCCCGCCGCACGACGGTGAGCGGGGTAGCGAGGACGCCGCCAGGATCGCTGCGTGCCACGCCAATGCGGACAGTACCCGGATCGACGGCCAGACGCACGCCTGATCTCACAGAACTCCCCGACAGCGTGCACATGGCACCACGTTACCCGGCGCTGCGGTCACCGCCCCGCAATACGCTGCGAACAGCATCGAAAGCCGCATTTACCTCGGCCGGCCCGGCACCGGGCGCACCGCCACCCTGAGCGATGTCGGGCTTGCCGCCGCCCCCGCCGCCGAGCGCCTTCGCCGCCCCGGCGACCAGGGTCCCGGCCGACAGGCCGGCCCCGCGTCCGGCCTCGTTGACCGCGATGACAACGACCGGCCGGTCGGCCGGGGTGCCGATGAGCGCGACGGCGGCCGGCTGCATCGTGGGCACCTTCGAGCGGACGTCAAGGGCGAGCCGGCGGATCGAGTCGGCGTCGGTTCCGTCCGGCACCCGGTGGGCGACGAATGCGATCCCGTCCAGGTTCTCGGCCGCCGCCGCGATCTGGCCCGACCCCTCAAGCAGCTGGGCCGACCGGAGCTTGCCGAGCTCCCGCTCGGCGTCGCGGAGCCGGCTGACCACGGTCGAGATGCGCTCCGGGAGCTCCTCCGGCCGCGCCTTGAGCTGCTCGCTGAGCTGGTTGACAAGCACGCTCTCGCGGGCCAGGAAGCGGAACGCGTCGATCCCGACGAGCGCCTCGACCCGGCGCACGCCGGAGCCGATCGACGCCTCCCCGAGCAGCTTGACCAGCCCGAGCTGGCCCGAGCGGGCTACGTGGGTGCCACCGCAGAGTTCGCGCGAGTACTCGCCGACCTCGACCACACGGACCTCGGAGCCGTACTTCTCGCCGAACAGCGCCAGCGCGCCCATCGACCGCGCCTCGTCGATCGAGGTGTGGTAGGCGCGGACCGACAAGTCGTCGATGAGGACCCGGTTCACCTCGTCCTCGACCTCCCGCAGCACCGTCACCGGCACCGCCCCGGTCGCGGTGAAGTCGAACCGGAGCCGTCCAGGGGCGTTCTCCGAGCCCGCCTGGGCCGCGCCCTCGCCGAGGGCGCCGCGCAGCGCCCGGTGCACCAGGTGGGTGGCGGTGTGGCTGCGCGAGGTGGCCCGGCGGCGCTCCACGTCGATCTCGGCGTAGGCGGGCGACCCGGTGGTGATCTCGCCGTGGCGGACCGTCCCGCGGTGCACGGTCAGCCCGGGCAGGGGCGTCTGCACGTCGGTCACCTCGACCTCGGCGTTGCCGCCGGGCCCGGAGGTCCTGATCACGCCCTGGTCGGACAGCTGGCCGCCGCCCTCGGCGTAGAACGGGGTCCGGTCGAGGACCACCGCGACCTGGGTGCCCGGCGCCGCCGCCGGCACCGGCACGCCGTCCACCAGCAGGCCGACGATCGTCGCCTCGCCGTCGGCCGCGTCATAGCCGGTGAAGGTGACCTTGCCCGCCTGCTCGAGCAGGCTCGCGTAGACCGAGATGTCGGCGTTGCCGGTCTTCTTGTCCCGCGCGTCCTGGCGCGCCCGCGCGCGCTGTTCCCCCATCAGGCGGCGGAAGCCCTCTTCGTCCACCGCCAGGCCCTGCTCGGCCGCCATCTCCAGGGTCAGGTCGATCGGGAAGCCGTAGGTGTCGTGGAGCTGGAACGCCTGGGCGCCGGACAGCTCGCTGACGTGGCGGCGCTTGGCCTCCTCGACCGCGACGTCGAAGATCGCGGTGCCCGTGCGAAGCGTGCCCGCGAACGCCGCGTCCTCCGCGTCGATCACCGTGTGCAGGTGGGCCGCGTCCCGGCGCAGCTCGGGGAACTGCTCCCCCATGGCGTCGATGGTGACGTCGGTCAGCTCGTGCATGAAGCCGTCGGTTGACGCCGCCCCGCCGCCGCGCTGGGCTCCCGCCAGCAGCCGCAGGTTCCTGATCGAGCGGCGCAGCAGCCGCCGCAGCACGTAGCCGGCGCCCTCGTTGGACGGCAGCACCCCGTCCTCGATCAGCATGACGGCGCTGCGCACGTGGTCGGCGACCACCCGCAGGGACACGTCGGTGCGCTGGTCGCGGCCGTAATCCTGCTCGGTCAGCTCGGCCGCCTTGGACAGGATCTTGAAGGTGGTGTCGATCTCGTAGATGTTGTCGACCCCCTGCAGGATGGACGCCATCCGCTCCAGGCCCATGCCGGTGTCGACGTTCTTGAACGGCAGCGGCGCCTCGACGTCGAAGTCGTCCTTGGCCCGCACCGCCGACAGCATGTCCTGCATGAAGACCAGGTTCCAGACCTCCAGGTAGCGGTCCTCGTCCGCTTCCGGGCCGCCCTCGCGGCCGTGCTCGGGCCCCTTGTCGTAGTAGATCTCCGAGCAGGGGCCGCCCGGGCCGGGGACGCCCATGTGCCAGTAGTTGTCCGCCAGGCCCCGGCGCTGGATGCGCGACTCCGGCAGGCCGATCATGTCCCGCCACAGCGCGTACGACTCGTCGTCGCCGTGCAGCACGGTCGCCCACAGCTTGTCCGGGGGGAAGCCGAAGCCGCCGTCGTCCTGCGACGTCGTCAGCAGCTCCCACGCCCAGCGGATCGCGTCTTCCTTGAAGTAGTCGCCGAACGACCAGTTGCCGAGCATCTGGAAGAACGTGGCGTGCCGGGTCGTCTTGCCGACTTCCTCGATGTCGAGCGTGCGGACGCACTTCTGCGCGTCGGCGACCCGCTTCCACGGCGGCACCTGCTGGCCGAGCAGGTAGGGCTTGAACGGCTGCATCCCGGCGACCACGAACAGCAGGGTGGGATCGTCGGCCACGAGGCTGGCCGAGGGGACGATGGCATGTCCTCGTGCCTCGAAGTGCGCCAGGAAACGGCGGGCGATCTCTGCCGACTGCATCAGTGGTCTTCTCTCTCCTCGTGGTGGCTGTGACCGGCGCCCTTACTGGCCCCTGGGCCCAGCGTAGGGGCTGTCCGGGCCTGCTGCCGAGCGGAATAAAGGTCCATGCCCTGGCGCACGTCGCGGGTAAAGCGGATGCTCTCGCGGGCCCAGTGCCGCCGGGCCGCGCCCGGGCGCTTGGACCGCGTACCCAGCGTCTCCGATACCTGACGGCCGAGGGCGGAGACACGCCGGTAGCCCACGATCCCGCCGGTGGCCCCGACGACGAGCCAGAATCCCCGGCGGATCATGCCCGGGTCCTCGCCGGCGCCCGGCTCGCGGCGGGCAGCTCGCCCCCGCGGACGACGCGTCCTGGCAGCGCGCCCGCCCGCGGCACGGTACCCCGGCGTAGCCCGACGGCATGCCTGACCCCGTAGGCGACGGCCGCGGCCCGGCCGAGCGGGCCGCCGACAACCGCCCCGGCGACGCTCTTGCCGATCCCGGCCAGCGCGTTCGCCTGCCCGGCGAGCTCGGTCATCGACTCGCCCAGGTCGGCCACGGCGGCGGTGGCCGCCTCGGTCGCGTTCAACTGGGCGCTGGCCCGGTCGACAGCCGCATTGGCCCGGGCGAACAGCGCCTGCTGATCGGTCCGGGTCTCGCGGACCAGCGTGGCCGCGTCGCCCAGCACCCGGGTCAAGCGCACCGCCAGGTAGACCCCCGCGCAGGCGAGTACCGCGAAGCTCACCGCGGCGATCAGCGCGGCCAGCCCGGTCAGGCTCATTCCGTTTTCCCCTCGTTGCCCTCTTCTTCGCCCAGTGGGCTTCCCGCTTGCTCCCCGTTTCCCGTTTCAGGATGCAGGATGGCGCGGATCAACCGGGTCCGTTCGGAAAAACGGCCTTCCATGCCGTGACTCGAGGGCTCATAGTACGCCCGGCCGTCGATCACGTCGGGGGCGTACTGCTGTGCCGCGATGCCCTCCGGCAGGTCGTGCGGGTAAACGTAGCCCTTGCCGTGACCGAGGCGCTTGGCCCCAGGGTAGTGGGCGTCGCGCAGATGCGACGGCACCGCTCCGATGAGACCGGCCCGCACGTCACCCTCGGCCGCGCCAATCGCCTTGATGACCGCGTTCGACTTGGGCGCGAGGGCGATGTGGATAACCGCCTGGGCCAGGTTGATCCGCGCCTCCGGCAGGCCGACGAACTCCACCGCCTGGGCGGCCGCGACCGCGGTCTGCAGCGCGGTCGGGTCGGCCAGCCCGACGTCCTCGCTGGCGTGCACGATCAGCCGCCGGGCGATGAACCGCGGGTCCTCGCCGGCCGCGATCATCCGCGCCAGGTAGTGCAGCGCCGCGTCCGGGTCACTGCCCCGCATGGACTTGATGAACGCGCTGATCACGTCGTAGTGCTGGTCGCCGTCGCGGTCGTAGCGGACCGCGGCCCGGTCGACCGCGGCCTCCAGGGTGGCGAGGTCGATGCGGGTGCTGCCGAGGGCGGCGGCCTCCAGGTAGGTCAGCGAGCGGCGGCCGTCGCCGCCCGCCAGCCGCACCAGGTTGTCGAGGGCGTCGTCGTCGATCCCGACCGTGCCGCCGAGCCCGCGCTCGTCGGCGAGGGCGCGGGTGATCAGCGCCCGGATGTCGTCGTCCTCCAGCGGCTGCAGGGTGAGCAGCAGCGACCGCGACAGCAGGGGCGAGACGACCGAGAACGACGGGTTCTCGGTCGTCGCGCCGATGAATGACACCCAGCGGTTCTCCACCGCGGGCAGCAGCGCGTCCTGCTGGGTCTTGGAGAAGCGGTGCACCTCGTCGATGAACAGCACCGTCTGACGGCCGCTCATCCCGAGCTCGCGGCGGGCCGCGTCCACCGCCGCGCGTACGTCCTTGACGCCGGCCGTCACCGCCGACAGCTCGGTGAACTTCCGGCTCGTGACCTGGCTGACCACATAGGCGAGGGTGGTCTTGCCTGTTCCGGGCGGCCCCCACAGCACCAGCGACATCGGCGCGTCGTTGTCGATGAGCTTGCGGAACGGGGTGCCCGGGGCGGTCAGGTGCCGCTGACCGATCACCTCATCCAGCGTCCGCGGCCGCATCCGCACCGCCAGCGGCGCGGCGCTCGCCGCCGCCCGCTCCCCCGCTTCATCGAACAAACTGTCCACGGCTGCGAGCCTACTAGCGCCAGGGCCGCGTCCGGACCGCGCTTTTGCCCCGCGGTCGGCCTAGCCGGCGGCGTTTTAGCATCCCGGTCGGACATTTGCGCGTCATTGTCCACAGCAGGCGATCGGAGGCCGGGCTGAATCCACAGCCGCCCGATGAGACTTTCACGCGTGACGGCGGGGCGACAGGCTGATGCCATGCCCGCCGCGCTGCCGCCCGAATGCCTGCGACTGCTGGACGCCCAGGACGGCGTCATCACGGTGGGCCAGGCGGTCGCCGCCGGCATGACCGGCAAGTGGGTGCGCGATCAGGTCCGGGCCGGCCGCTGGCAGGTGCTGCACCGAGGTGTCTACGCGGCCTTCACCGGAAAGCCCGGCCGGCGGGCGGAACTGTGGGGCGCGCTGCTGCGGGCGGGCCCGCAGGCCGTGCTGAGCCATCAGACCGCCGCCGAGCTGTGGGGCCTGCTCGACGGCCCGAGCCCGGTCATCCACGTCACGCTCCCCCACGGCAGCAACCTGGGCCGGGACGGGAAGGTCGCGGGGGTCGTCATCCACCAGTCTCGCTCGGCCGGCCGAGCCAGGCACCCCGCCCTTTCCCCGCCCCGGACCCGGCTTGAGGAGACGGTGCTTGATCTCATCGACCACGCACGGGACTTCGACCAGGCCTACGACTGGATCTGCCGGGCGATCGGCCGCCGGCGCAGCACGGCGCCGAGGCTTCAGACGGCGCTGAAGGCACGGCCGCGCATGCGCTGGCGGCAGGAGATCGAGCTCGCACTCGGCTACTCCGACGAGGGAGTCTTGTCAGTGCTCGAACTTCGTTACGTCCGCGGCGTCGAGCGCCCCCACGGGCTTCCCGCTGCGACCCGGCAGGCCCGGATCAGGCAGGCGAGTGGAAATCGCTATCTGGACAACTTGTACGCCGGGTACCGGGCGTGCGTCGAAATCGACGGGGCGGCGGCACACCCTGAAGACGAACAATGGCGCGACAAGAACCGTGACCGCTGGAACGCCGCCCACGAGGGAATCGACACGATCCGGATCGGCGTGCCCGACCTGTTCAGCCGGAAACGCCAGTGTCAGACGGCGGCAGATGTGGCCAGCTGGCTGAGCCACCGGGGACCGAAGATAGGCCGCGCGTGCGGGCCTGGGTGCCCGGTCCAGTTATCGGACGTGGTTTCGACCATATGTGGGCGGAAACCACGTCCAATGATTCGACACCGAGACGTGTGGGGCAAGGAGAGAGCCCTGGGGTGGCTGAGGTTGGATGCGGGTGACGCCGGCGGGGCCGGCGAGCCGGCGGGGTGGCGGGCCGCGAGTGGCGGGGTGGCGGGGTGGCGGGCGCGGAGCCGGCGGGGTGGGGCCGGCGGGGTGGCGGAGCCGGCGGGGTGGGGCCGGCGGGGTGGCGGGGTGGCCGGCTGGTTAGGGGGCTGGCTTGGGGGCGGGCTTGGCGTCGATGCCGGCTTCCTTACGCTGGGCGGCCGTGATCGGGGTCGGGGCGCCGGTCAGCGGGTCGGCGCCGGAGGCGGCCTTGGGGAAAGCGATCACGTCGCGGATGGTGTCCGCCCCGGCCAGCAGCATCACGATCCGGTCCCAGCCAAAGGCCATGCCGCCGTGCGGGGGCGGGCCGTACTTGAACGCGTCGAGCAGAAAGCCGAACTGGGACCGGGCCTCGTCCGGGGACAGGCCGATGACGTCGAACACCTGCTGCTGCATGAGCTGGGCGTGGATACGGATCGAGCCGCCGCCGATCTCGAAGCCGTTGCAGACCATGTCGTAGGCGTCGGCCAGGGCGCCGCCGGGCTCGGAGACGAACTTGTCAGCCCATTCCGGCAGGGGCGAGGTGAACGGGTGGTGCACCGCCGTCCAGCCGCCGCCGTCGGTCTCCTCGAACATGGGGGCGTCCACCACCCAGAGGAACGACCAGGCCGAGGTGTCGATGAGGTCGCAGCGGTTCCCGATCTCCAGCCGGGCCGCGCCCAGCAGCTCCTGGGAGGCCCGGGCGGGCCCCGCCGCGAAGAACACCGCGTCACCAGGCGACGCTCCGGTGGCCGCGGCCAGCCCCTCTCGTTCTGAATCACTGATGTTCTTGCCGACCGGGCCGGCGATCTCCCCGTCCGGCCCGATCAGGGCGTAGGCCAGGCCGCGGGCGCCGCGCGCCTTGGCCCAGTCCTGCCAGGCGTCGAGCTCGCGGCGGGTCTGCGACGCGCCGCCGGGCATCACCACGGCGCCGACGTAGGGCGCCTGGAAGACCCGGAACCCGGTACCCGCGAAGTAGCCCGTCAGATCGGTCAGCTCCTGGCCGAAGCGCAGGTCGGGCTTGTCCGAGCCGTAGCGGGCCATCGCGTCGGCGTAGGTCATCCGGGGCAGCGGCAGCGGGATCTGGTAGCCGGTGATCTCCCGCCACAGGGTGGCCACGATGGCCTCCCCGACGCGGATCACGTCCTCGCGGGTGACGAAGGACATCTCCAGGTCGATCTGGGTGAACTCGGGCTGCCGGTCCTTGCGGAAGTCCTCGTCACGGAAGCACCGGGCGAGCTGGTAGTACCGCTCGAGGCCGCCGACCATCAGCAGCTGCTTGAACAGCTGGGGCGACTGCGGCAGGGCGTACCAGTTGCCCGGGCGCAACCGCACCGGCACCAGGAAGTCGCGCGCGCCCTCGGGGGTGGACCGGGTCAGGTACGGGGTCTCCACGTTGACGAACCCGTGGTCCCGCATGACGTCGGACAGCAGGTAGGAGGCGGCCGAGCGGATGCGCAGGGCCCGGGCGGTCTCGTCGCGGCGGATGTCGAGGTAGCGGTACTTGATCCGGATGTCCTCGTTGACGTCGGCGTTGCCCTCGACCGGGAACGGCAGCGGCTCGGCCTCGGACAGCACCTCCAGCTCCTCCACCACGACCTCGACCGCGCCGGTGGGCAGCTCGGGGTTCTCGTTGCCGGCCGGGCGCAGCCGGACGTCGCCGGTGACCTTGACGCAGAACTCGGCCCGCAGGCTGTGCTCGGTCTCGTCGCCGCCAGCCTCATCGGCACTGCGCCACACCACCTGCACGATGCCGCTGGCGTCGCGCAGGTCGATGAACACCACGCCGCCGTGGTCGCGCCGCCGCGCCACCCAGCCCGCCAGTACCACGCGCTCCCCGGCGTGCTCGGCCCGCAGTGTGCCGGCCTCGTGCGTCCGGATCATTGGCCGTCTCCGTTCCCCGCTAGCTTGTCCGCGAGCCAGTCCGCTGCCGCGGTCGCCGCGACATCGAGCTGCTCGCCGTTTTGCAGATCCCTGATCCGAACGGCGGCGGCCTTTTTCTCCTCCGCGCCCAGGAGCACCGCGAAGCGGGCACCAGAGCGGTCGGCCGCCTTCATCGCGCCCTTGAGGCCGCGGCGCCCGAACGACATGTCCGCCCGCACCCCCGACCGGCGCAACTGGGTAATCAGAGCCAGCATGTCGGCCTGGGTGTCCTCGCCCAGCGGCACACCGAAGACCTGGCAGCCGGTTGCCGTCGGAAGGTCTTCCCCCGCCCGCTCGGCCTCCATCGCCAGCACGATCCGGTCGAGCCCGACGGCGAAGCCGATGCCGGGCAGCGGCGGGCCGCCGATGTCCTCCGACAGCCCGTCGTAACGGCCGCCGCCGCCGATGCCCGACTGGGCGCCGAGCTTCGCGTGGTCGAACTCGTACGTCGTCCGCATGTAGTAGTCGAGCCCGCGGACCAGCCGGGGGGCATCCTCGAAGGGGATGTTCAGGCTGGTGAGCAGCGCCCGTACGGTGTCGTGGTGAGCCTCGCAGTCGCCGCACAGGTAGTCGGTGATGTAAGGCGCAGCGGCCGTCTGAGCCCGGACTTCGGGCCGCTTGTCGTCCAGCACCCGCAGCGGGTTGATCTCGATCCGCTGCCGGGTCTCCTCGTCGAGGTCGAGCCCGCGCAGGAACTCCTGCAGCGCGGCCCGGTAGGCGGGGCGGCAGGTGGAGTCCCCCAGCGTGTTCAGCAGCAGCGTGAACTGGGTCAGGCCGAGGGACCGGTAAGCGTCGTAGGCGACGGCGATGGTCTCGGCGTCGACGGCCGGGTCCTCGGTCCCGATCGCCTCCAGGTCGAACTGGAAGAACTGCCGGTAGCGGCCCGCCTGCGGCCGCTCGTAGCGGAACGCGGGCCCGCTGGTGAACAGCTTCACCGGCAGCGCGCCCTTGTGCAGGTTGTACTGCAGGACGGCGCGGAGCACGCCCGCGGTGAACTCGGGACGCAGGGTGATCTTGTCGCCCCCGCGGCTCTCGAAGGAGTACATCTCCTTGCTGACCACGTCGGACGACTCTCCCACGCCGCGCACGAACAGGCTGGTGTCCTCGAACACGGCCGTCTCGACGGGCGCGTAGCAGGCGAGCCGGGCGGAGTTGGTGAAGGCGTCGCGCGCCTCCTCGAACAGGGTGCCGCGGGGCGGGACGTATTCAGAGACCCCCTTCGGGGCCTGGAAAGTCATGGTGGTTACAGCCCTTTCTGGGCCGGGGCAAGTCCGGTGAGGAACGGGTTGGTGCGGCGCTCGTCGCCGATGGTCGTCTGCGGCCCGTGGCCGGGCAGCACGACCGTCGCGTCGGGCAGGGTCAGCGTGCGGGCCAGCGACCGCAGGATCGTGGCGTGGTCGCCGCCGGGCAGGTCGGTGCGGCCAATGGAACCGGCGAACAGCAGGTCCCCGGTGAAGAGGGCATCGAGGTCATCCCCGCCGCCGGTGCCGCCTGCCGCAGTGCGGAAGGTGACCGAACCCTCGGTATGGCCCGGGGTGTGGCCGATGCCGAAGTCCAGCCCGGCCAGGGTGATGGCCTCGCCGTCGGACAGCGGGCGCACGTCGTCCGGCTCGGCGAACGTCATCCCCCCGAGGAACTGCTGCTTGGCCAGCAGCGAGAGCCCCTTGGCGGGGTCGGACAGCATCTCCCGGTCGTCCGGGTGGATGTAGGCGGGGATGCCCTTGGCCCCGCACACGGGGGCGACCGACCACATGTGATCGATGTGACCATGCGTGAGCAGCACCGCGATAGGCTTCAGCCGGTAGCGGTCGATCAGCTCGTCGATCCCCGGCTGCGCGTCCTGCCCCGGGTCGATGATCACGCACTCCTCGCCGGCCGCCGGCGCCACCAGATAGCAGTTGGCGGCGAAGGCGCCCGCGGGAAAGCCAGTCACTAGCACGTTGACAGGCTACCGACTAGGCGAGCGGTGCTGCGAACCGATCAGCAGCCAGTGCTCAGATATCTCGTAGGTGACAGGGGCCGTCCTCCCAGGGGGCTAGCGCACGATGCGGTAACGACAGTTCCACAATCCCCGACTGGGCAGGTACGATGCGCGAACGATCGTGCCCTAAAGCCCCTAACCCGGGCGTAGGCGGCCAATCGCGATATATAGGAGGCGGCACCCTTGACGGGGAGCAGAGAACGGGATCGGCGGCGTGCCCGGGAACGGTACGAGCGGCAGCGGCAGGAGCGGATGGCGCGGCAGCGCAAGCTCCGCCAGCGGCTGCTGATCGGGCTGGCCGTGGTGTGCGTGCTGGGACTGGCCGGCGGCCTGGCGGCCGCGTTGGCCGGCGGCAGCACGCCGACCGCGGCCAAGAGCAAGGCGTCGGCTTCTCCCACCGCGTCCGCGCTCCGCCTCCGCCACCAGCTCGACCGTCGCCGAACCCGCCACCCACTGCGACTACACCACCAGCGGGGTGGCGAAGGCGGTCAAGACGGTTTCGCTGCCGCCGGCTTCACCTAATTACAAGGCCACCTATGCGGCGACGATCAATACCAACCTCGGGCCGATCAAGGTCAACCTGGCTAACTCCAAAGCCACCTGCACCGTCAACTCGTTCGTGCACCTGGCCTCCGCGGGTTACTTCAATTCCAGCCAGTGCCACCGGATCGTGAACAGCGACGGGCTGTACCTGCTGCAGTGCGGCGACCCGACCGCAAAGTCCAGCACCAAGCTGACCTGCTCGACGGCCAGCAACGCGCCTGGAACCGGCGGGCCGGGGTATGAATTCGCCAGCGAGAACCTGCCCGCTGGCGGGTCCTCGTCGGGGACCGTGACCTATAAGGCGGGAACCCTCGCCATGGCGAACAGTGGCTCGGCCACCACCAATGGCAGCCAGTTCTTCATGGTCTTCAAGAACACCACCCTGGGACCGGACTACACGCCGTTCGGGACAATCACCGCGGGGCTGGATATCCTCCAGAAAGTGGCTAACGCCGGCACTTCGTGCTCGTATTCGGCCGGCGGCGGGGCGCCGAAGGAGAAGGTTGTCATCAACAGCGTGACCATCAAGCAGACCTGAGCAAGACCACGCCCCGGGGCGCCGCGCCCCGGGGCAGATGAACCAGGAGGTTCGCCGTGACCACCGCCAACGATCCCTGGGGTCGGGTAGACGCCGACGGGACGGTCTACGTGCGTACTGCCGATGGCGAGCGGGTGATCGGCTCGTGGGCGGCGGGTAGCCCGGAGGAGGCACTCGCGTTCTTCCGGCGCAAGTTCGAGTCGCTGGAAACCGAAGTGACGCTGATCGAGCAGCGCATGACGACGACCGAGATCGCCCCCGCCCAGGCCCAGTCGACGGTCAAGCGCCTGCTTGCCGCCGTGTCCGACGCGAACGCGCTGGGCGACCTGGACAGCCTGCGGACCCGGCTCGAAGCGCTGGGAGGCGCGGTCGACCAGCGGCGCGAGGAGGTCAAGGCCGCCCGCGAGCACGCGCGCACCGAGGCCCGCGGGACTAAGGAGCGGATCGTCGAGGAAGCCGAGCACATCGCGGCCGAGGCGACCCACTGGAAGGCGAGCGGCGAGCGGATGGCCGAACTGCTCGAGGAGTGGAAGGCGGCCCCGCACGCCGACCGCGCGGTCGAGGCGGTGCTGTGGAAGCGGCTGTCGGCCGCCCGCAACGGCTTCACCAAGCGGCGCAAGGCCTACTTCGCCTCGCTCGAAGCCGAGCGGGAAGCGGTCCGGGCGCGCAAGGAGAAGCTGGTCCAGGAGGCCGAGGCGCTGTCCGACTCGACCGACTGGGGCGCCACCTCCAGCATCTACCGCGACCTGATGCGGCAGTGGAAGGAAGCAGGCCGGGCCGGCCGTGACGACGAGGCCGAGCTGTGGAAGCGGTTCCGGGAGGCGCAGGACAAGTTCTTCGCGGCCCGCTCGGAGGTGTTCGCGGCCAAGGAGTCGGAGCTGCGCGGCAACGCCGGCGTCAAGGAGCAGCTGCTGGCCGAGGCCCAGGCGCTGCTGCCGATCACCGACTGGCGGGCCGCGCGGTCCCTCCTGCGCGGCATCCAGGAGCGCTGGGAGCAGGCCGGGTCGGTCCCGCGTGACTCCCGCGACGCCCTCGAGCAGGGGCTGCGGAAGGTCGAGGAAGCGGTCCGGCGGGCCGAGGAGGCCCAGTGGAAGCGGTCCAACCCGGAGGCGCTGGCCCGCGCCGAGGCGACCGTCAACCAGCTCCGGGCGGCCATCACCTCGCTCGAGGCGCAGCTCGCGCGGGCTCAGGAACGAGGCGACGCGGGCGCCGTGCGCAAGGCCGAGGAGGCCATAGACGCCCGCCGCTCCTGGCTGGCCGAGGCCGAGCGGACGCTGGCCGAATTCAGCAACTGACCGATCAGGCCCGGTCCGCCCGGCCCAGGGCAGTCCCCCCTGGGCCGAAACGGGCCAGCCGGCGTGCCTGGCCGCAGCGGCCTAGTTGTTGACCCGGTAGACGTCGTAGACGCCGTCGATACTGCGGACCGCGCGAAGCACGTCCCCCAGGTGCTTGGGGTCGCCCATCTCGAAGCTGAACCGGCTCATGGCCACCCGGTCGCGGCTGGTCTGGACCGACGCGCTGAGGATGTTGACGTGCTGGTCGGACAGCACCCGGGTGACGTCGGACAGCAGCCGGGTCCGGTCGAGCGCCTCGACCTGGATCGCGACAAGGAACACCGAGGCGTCGCTCGGCGCCCAGCGGACCGGGACCATGCGCTCGCGCTGGGTGTCCGACAGGTGCTCGAGGTTCACGCAGTTGGCCCGGTGGACCGAGACGCCGTGACCATGGGTGACGAAGCCGGAGATCTCGTCGCCCGGCACCGGGGTACAGCACTTGGACAGCCGCACCCAGACGTCGGCGACACCCTCGACTTCGATGCCCGAGTCGCCCGCGGTCCGCGGCCGGGTGGCCTTCGGCGCCTTGGGCGGGATCGAGGTGACCTCGGCTAGGTCCTCGTGCGCGCTGGCCGTGTCGCTGACCGCGCGGACCAGCCGGTTAACCACCGACTGAGCGCTGATCCGGCCCTCGCCGACCGCCGCGTAGAGGGCGGCGAGGTCCGGGTAGCGAAGCTCGCTCGCCATCGAGCGGAGGGTGTCGGCCGACATCAGCCGCTGCAGCGGCAGGCCCTGTTTGCGCATGACCTTGGCGATCTGGTCCTTGCCGGCCTCGACCGCGGCCTCGCGCCGCTCCTTGGAGAACCACTGGCGGATCTTGTTGCGGGCGCGGGCCGACTTGACGAAGTTGAGCCAGTCCCGGTTGGGTCCGGCCTCCTGCCCCTTGGAGGTGAAGATCTCCACCGTGTCGCCGTTGTCGAGGGTCGACTCGAGGGCGACCAGGCGCCCGTTGACCCGGGCCCCGATGGTCCGGTGCCCGACGTCGGTGTGGATCGCGTAGGCGAAGTCGACCGGGCTGGCGCCGTGCGGCAGCGCGATGACCTCACCGCGCGGGGTGAACACGAACACCTCGGCGCTGGCCAGGTCGTAGCGCAGCGAGTCGAGGAACTCAGCCGGGTCCTCGGTCTCCCGCTGCCAGTCGACCAGCTGCCGCAGCCACGCCATCTCGGCCGCGTCCTGGCTCGCCTTGACGTCGGCCTTGGACCCGGACGCCCTGGCGCCGGGGGTGCCGCTGGCCAGGGCGGGGCCGTGGGCGTGCATGTCTTCCTTGTACTTCCAGTGCGCGGCAACGCCGTACTCGGCCCGCTTGTGCATGCCCCAGGTGCGGATCTGCAGCTCGACTGGCTTGCCGCCGGGCCCGATGACCGTGGTGTGCAGGGACTGGTACATGTTGAACTTGGGCATCGCGATGTAGTCCTTGAACCGGCCCGGGACCGGGTTCCATCGCGCGTGAATCGTGCCCAGGGCGGCGTAGCAGTCGCGCACGCTGTCGACCAGGACGCGGATGCCCACGAGGTCGTAGATGTCGTCGAACTCCACGTTGCGGGCGATCATCTTCTGGTAGATCGAGTAGTAGTGCTTCGGGCGGCCGGTCACGGTGCCCTTGATCCGGGCTTCGTGCAGGTCGGCCGACAGGTTCTCGATGACGTCCTGCAGCAGCTGGTCGCGGCGCGGTGACCGCTGCGACACCAGCCGGGCGATCTCGTCGTAGCGCTTGGGGTACAAGGTGGTGAACGAGAGGTCCTCGAGTTCCCACTTGACCGTGTTCATGCCGAGCCGGTGCGCCAGCGGGGCGTAGATCTCCAGCGTCTCCCGGGCCTTGCGCTCCTGCTTGTCGCGGGGCATGTAGCGCAGCGTGCGCATGTTGTGCAGCCGGTCGGCGAGCTTGATCACGAGCACGCGGATGTCCCGCGACATCGCGACGACCATCTTGCGCACGGTCTCGGCCTCGGCCGAGGCGCCGTACTTGACCTTGTCCAGCTTGGTGACGCCGTCGACGAGGGCGCAGACGTCCTCGCCGAACTCGCTGCGCAGCTCACCCAGGGTATAGGGGGTGTCCTCGACGGTGTCGTGCAGCAGCGCGGCGCAGATCGTCTCGGTGTTCATGCCGAGCTCGGCCAAGATCGTGGCCACCGCGAGCGGGTGGGTGATGTACGGGTCGCCGGACTTGCGCTTCTGGTCCTTGTGCCAGTGCGCGGCGACCTCGTAGGCGCGCTCCACCGTCCGCACGTCCGCCTTCGGGTGGTGCGCGCGGATGGTCTTGACCAGCGGTTCGAGGACAGGATTCACACCGGACCCCCGCTGTGCTCCAAGCCGCGCCAGGCGGCGCCGGACGCCGGCGCCGGGCGAGGCCGGCTGCGCCACGGGCGCAGCCTGCTGACGAGTGGGGCGAGCCGGGCGCATCGACGGCCCGGCAGGTGACTCGACCCGGAGGTTTTCGGGCGTGCCGGCCTGCGGCCGGGTCGCCGTCTCCTGGTCCGTCTCGTTGTGGTCCTGCCCGTCACGCTGAGCAGAGTCCACTTCTTCCGCGATCCGGGCAGCCCCTCCGGCGCCAGCCGTGGCGGTCGTAACTACCTCACCGGCCACTAGCGCTCCTTGCATCTGCCAGGTACTCAGTCTACTGAGGGTTAACAACCCCCGGGTAGACTCCCCGCATTCCGCAGTTCAGGAACGTGCTGGCCAGTGTCATACCACCAGCAGCGAGCGGAGCTCCAGGTCGCCCACCGCCTCGCGGCCCTTCAGGAACGACAGCTCCATGAGCACCGCGACCCCCACCACCTGCGCCCCGGCCCGGTTGATGAGCGCGGCCGTAGCCCGGGCGGTGCCGCCGGTCGCGAGCACGTCGTCCACGATCAGCACCCGGTCGCCGGGCTGGAAGGCGTCCTGATGGACCTCGAGGACGCCACTGCCGTACTCGAGGACGTATTCCTCGGAGTAGGTGGCCGAGGGCAGCTTGCCCTGCTTGCGGACAGGCACGAACCCGGCCCGGATCTCGTAGGCAACAGGGGCGGCGAGGATGAATCCGCGCGCCTCGATGCCGACCACCTTGTCCACCGGTCCGAAGGTGGCTGCCAGGGCCTCGATGACATCGCCGAAGGCGTCTGCGTCGCCCAGCAGCGGGGCGATGTCCTTGAACAGCACCCCCGGCTGGGGATAGTCGGCCACGTCACGAACGTGCGCGGTAATCAGGGCCTCGATATCCGACACGCTGCGGTTACCGCCTCTTCTTCTTCGTGGTGCCGGCCCGGCGCTGTCCGCTGCCGGTGACCCGCTGCGTGCGGGTGACCGGCCGGGGCGGGCTCTGCGGGGCCCGGTCCCGGACTCCAGCCGCGGATATGGCCACCCCGTCGTCCTGGCCGTCGGGCTCGTCCGCACCGGGGTTCAGGCCCGCGGGGGCGCCTGGGCCGTACTCGGAGGCGGCGGGCTCGTCCAGCCCGGCGTCGGCCGCGGCGGTGCCCACCGCGCTGCCGGCCGCGTCCCGCTGGGCGGCGCGGCCGCCCGACCGGCGACGGTTGACCCGGACCGCCAGCTCCTTGTACTTCGGGTCGAGCTCCTTGAGCTGGGCCAGCACCGGGGTGGCGATGAAGATGGAGGAGTAGGTACCGGAGAGCATGCCGACGAACAGCACCAGCGCCAGGTCCTTGAGCGTGCCCGCGCCGAGCAGCCCGGCCCCGACGAACAGGATCGAGGCCACCGGGATGAGCGCGGTCAGCGAGGTGTTGATCGACCGGACCAGGGTCTGGTTCAGGGCCAGGTTGGCCGCCTCGCTGTAGGTAGATCTCTGGCTGGTGAGCAGGCCGGCGGTATTCTCCCGGACCTTGTCGAAGACCACCACCGTGTCGTAGAGCGAGTAACCGAGGATCGTCAGCAGCCCGATGACCGTCGTCGGGCTGACCTGGAAGCCAGTCAGCGCGTAGACCCCGGTCGTCAGCAGGATGTCGTGGATCAAGGCGACGAAGGCCGCCACCGCCATCCGCCACTCGAACGCGATCGTCAGGTAGATGACGATCACGATGAGGAAGATGATCAGCGCCTCGATCGCCTTGCTGGTGATCTGGCTGCCCCAGGTCGGCCCGACCACCTGGATCGAGACGCTGTTGGCGGCCAGGTGGAAGGTGTTCACCAGGGCGTTGGTGACCGCCTGAGTCTGGCCGTTGGTCAGCGCCGCGGTCTGCACCGTCCACTCGTGCGGGTCTAGCCTGCTCGAGGTGGCCTGCACGATGGCGTCACCGCCGCCGGCCTGGCTGACCACCCGGGAGATGGCGTTCTGGCTGGTCGAGGAGGTGGCCGGGAAGCTGAAGCTCGACCCGCCCTTGAACTCGAGGGAGAAGTTCAGCCCGCGCACCAGCAGGGCAACCAGGCAGATCAGGAGGATGAGCCCGGAGATGGCGTACCACAGCCGCTTGCGGCCGACGAAGTCGACCGAGACGTCACCCCGGTACAGCCGCCCGGCGATACCGCCGCCTGCCATCAGTCCTCCCTCGAAGTCGACGAGCCGGGCGTTCGCGGGCGGGACGTCCGCTGGGTGCGGACGGTGCGCTGGGTCGAGGAGCGCCACCGGGCCTTGGCCCCGAGCCGCTCCGGGTCGAGCCCGGACCACTTGTTGCCGCTGGAGAAGAACTTCGTCCCCGCCAGCAGCGTCACCATCGGCTTGGTGAACAGGAACACCACCACAACGTCGATGATGGTGGTCAGGCCGAGCGTGTAGGCGAAGCCCTGGACGTCGCTGACGGCGAAGTGGTAGAGCAGCACGGCGGCCAGGAACGAGACCGTGTCGGAGACGAGGATGGTGCGCCGGGCCCGCTTCCAGCCTGCTTCCACCGCCGGGCGCAGCGTCTTGCCGTCGCGGACCTCGTCCCGTAGCCGTTCGAAGTAGACGATGAACGAGTCGGCGGTGATGCCGATCGCCACCACCAGGCCGGCGATGGCCGACAGCGACATGGTGAAGTTCTGGTACCGGCTCAGCAGCACGACCGAGAAGTAGGCCAGCAGCGAGGCCAGCAGCAGGCTCGACACCGACACGATGCCGAGGCCCCGGTAGTAGTAGAACAGGTACAAGATCACCAGGATCAGGCCGATGATCCCGGCCAGCAGGCCCGCGTCGAGCGAGCTGTGACCCAGCTGGGGCGAGATCGACGAGGCGCTGATCGTGGTGAAGTTCAGCGGCAGCGCACCGTACTTGAGGATGTTGGTGAGCTGCGTCGCCTGCGCCTGGCTGAAGCCGTTCGGCTGGGGGCCGCTGATGGTGAACTGACCGGAGGTCAGCGCGCCCTCGGTCTCAGGGGCCTCCTGGACGTTGCCGTCGAGCACGATCGCGGTCGCATCGAGGGCGGCGTCGTCCTGATTGCCGGAAGTGTAACCGCTGTAGTACGAGTTGTACTGGTTGGTCGTCAGCGTGCCGAACGCCTTGGTCGCGGCGCCGTTCAGGGACAGGTTGACGACCCACTGGGTGCTGTTCTGCTGGACGCCGGCCGAGACCCCGGTGAGCTGCTCGCCCTCGACCACGGTCGGACCGAGGACGTACTTGGTCCCGCTGGAGTCGCAGGAGACGATCTGGGTCTTCGGGTTGTCCCACTGGTCGGCCGCGTCCGAGTAACCGACGGTCGCCTTCCAGTCGTCGCTGATCGCGGCGGCCGACGCGGCCGGGGTGCACACCAGCTTGTTGAACAGCTTCTGCGTGGCCGCGTCAACCTTGCTCGGGTCACCGTAGGTGAGGGTGGTCGCGGCCGAGGTGGCGCTCGGGCTCGCGCTCGGCGTCGCGCTCGCCGTGGCGGTGCCGCTGGCCTTAGCGGTGCTGCTGGCCTTGGCGGTGCTGCTGGCCGACGGCGTGGCGGCCGCGCCATCCAGCTTGGCCGCGTAGGCCTGGGCCGACGCCTTCGGCGAGGCGCTGGCGGAGGCGCCCGTAGCCGGGGCCGGCGACGTCGTGGCCTTGGCCGACGAGCTGCCGCTTGGGGTGGCCGACGGGCTGGCCGAGCCGCTCGCCGCGGACGACGGGCTGGTACTGGGCGTGGCGGTGCCGGTGTACGGCTCCTCCAGCAGCACCGGCCGGAACGACAGCTTCGCGGTCGTCTCGACCAGGCTGAGCACGTCCTGCGGGGCCTTGCCGGGGACGGTCACGTCGATCAGGTCGGA
The DNA here is from genome assembly GCA_963795335.1 of uncultured Actinomycetota bacterium. Classification (GTDB taxonomy): domain Bacteria; phylum Actinomycetota; class Actinomycetes; order Streptosporangiales; family Streptosporangiaceae; genus Trebonia. The sequence goes on along the minus strand of CAWCHI010000010.1, from coordinate 303,660 downwards.
ACCCTGCTGCTGGACCTGCGCCCCCGAGTTGCCGGTGCCGTTCACCCGCGACTCCAGCACGGTGATGGCCTGCTGCATCGACGCGGGCGACGGCGTGCCCTTGGTCGTCGTCGCCTGCAGCACGACCTCAGTGCCGCTGGACAGGTCGAGCCCGAGCCCGACCTTGAACTGGTTCTGCCAGTTACCGGGGTGGAACGTCTGGCTGCCGGTGATCCCGAAGAACATCAGCAGTACCAGGAAGCCCATCGCGGCCAGGGCGCGACCCGGCCGCGAGCCGCTTCTCCTAGGGGGTGCCACTTGTCGCCTGCCTCATTAGCGTGCGTTAGCGTCGGTCGGTCGTCCGCAGTCGCGCGTTAATCCTTCTTAGTGCCGGTGGCCTGCTCGTAGGCCGCCTCGTCGGAGTCCGCCAGCGCCACCGGGGCAGGCTGGCCGTCCTCGGTCTCGTCGGTGTCCTCGACGTCGCCGTCCTCACCCTCGGCGCGGGCGAAGTAGTCGGGGCTGTCCTCGTCGTCCGGGGCGACGTCCTCGGCCACGTCCTCCTCGGCGGGCTCGTCACCCGCGCTGACGACGTCCATGATCGCGCGCCGCATGTAGCGGGCCTCGACACCAGGGGCGATCTCGAGCACCACGTCGTCGCCGTCCACCGCGACGACGGTGGCGTACATGCCCGCCGTCGTCCGCACCCGGGCGCCCGGGCTGACGGTGTTCTGCTGCTGCTGGGCCTGCTGCTTGCGGCGCTGCTGCGGCCGGATCATCAGGAAATAGAACGCCACGACGACGATCAGGATCAGGATCAGCGTCGACGGGTTGAACCCGCCAGATCCGCTTGAAGCTGCAAGTACGTTATTCCCCAGCATCGGGGCATCCTTCCGGTTGACTTTCTGCGGGCGGGCCGGGTCGTCCGGTTGCGGACGGACACACGCCAACCTGCGCAGTGTAGCGGCGCTATGAAAAACGCATAACCACCCTACGGGGTTCCGCCGGTATTCGTGACGACTCAGGCCCAGGACAGCGGGGGAACGGACATCTGTCCCCGCTTTGCAACCGTTTCGCTACGCGGCGCCCGCTGGCTTGACTCATCGGCCGTGTGAGGCGGAACGCGACGCCTGGGAAACAGGCGGCCCGGTCACTCGAACAGGGCGCCAGGCGCGTTGGGGGGCGGGGGCGGGGTGAGGCCGAGGTGCTGCCAGCCGGCCGGGGTGGCGACCCTGCCGCGGGGCGTGCGGGCGAGCAGGCCGTGCCGGACCAGGAACGGCTCGGCCACCACCTCGACCGTCTCCGCTTCCTCGCCGACCGCCACCGCCAGGGTGGACAGGCCGACCGGGCCACCGCCGAACTTGCGCACCAGCGCGTCGAGCACCCCCCGGTCGAGCCGGTCGAGACCAAGCTCGTCGACCTCGTACAGCTCGAGCGCGGTCCTGGTGACCCGCCGGGTCACCGTGCCGTCGGCCCGGACCTCGGCGAAGTCACGGACCCGGCGCAGCAACCGGTTGGCGATCCGCGGGGTGCCGCGCGAGCGCTGCGCCAGCTCCTCGATGCCGTCGTCGTCGATCTGCACCCCGAGCAGGCCTGCCGACCGGCGGATGATCACGCCGAGCTCGGCCGGCTGGTAGAACTCCAGGTGGGCGGTGAAGCCGAAGCGGTCGCGCAGCGGGGCCGGCAGCAGCCCGGCCCGGGTAGTGGCGCCAACCAGGGTGAACGGCGCGATGTCGAGCGGGATCGCGGTCGCCCCGGGTCCCTTGCCGACGACGATGTCGACCCGGAAGTCCTCCATCGCCAGGTAGAGCATCTCCTCGGCGGGCCGGGCGAGCCGGTGGATCTCGTCGATGAACAGCACCTCGCCCTCGGAGAGCTGGGACAGCACCGCCGCGAGGTCGCCTGACCGCTCGATCGCGGGCCCGCTGGTCTGCCGCAGCGGCATCCCCATCTCGGCCGCGATGATCATCGAGATCGTCGTCTTGCCCAGTCCGGGCGGCCCGGACAGCAGCACGTGGTCCGGCGGACGGCCGCGCCGCAGGGCACCGTGCAGCAGCAGCGTCAGCTGCTCGCGAACCCGCGCCTGGCCGACGAAGTCGTCCAGGCGCCGGGGCCGAAGCGCCCCCTCGATCATCCGCTCGTCGCCGTCGGCCAGGGGGGAAACCACCCGATCGTCCAGCGGCGGCAGCATCCGCTCGTCGAACGAGCCCATACCGGGCCCGAGACCCGCCCGGCGGGCCAGCTCGGCGTCCTCCGCCTGCGTCAGCGCGTCGTCGTCGCCGGTCACTGCCGGGACAGCTTCCGCAGGGCGGCCCGCAGGGCGGTGGCCACGTCCGGCACCTGGCCGCCGGACTCGGCCTCGACCGCGCCCACGGCGACCTCGGCGTCGCGGGCCGACCAGCCCAGGTTGACCAGGCCCGTGGTGACCTGGTCGCGCCAGCTCGACGCGGCCGGGCGGGCGGCCACCGTGCCGGCGCTGGACAGCCCGTCGCCCGGCACCCCGATGCGGTCCTTCAGCTCCAGCACGATCCGCTGGGCACCCTTGTTGCCGATGCCGGGCACCATGGTCAGCGCCTTGATGTCCTCGGCCGCGACGGCACGGCGGAGCGCGTCCGGCGCGTGCACCGCGAGCATCGCCAAGGCCAGCCGGGGCCCGACGCCGCTGGCGGTCTGCAGCAGCTCGAAGACGTTGCGCTCGTCGTCGGTGCCGAACCCGAACAGGGTCAGCGAGTCCTCCCGGACCACCAGCGAGGTCGCGACCCGGGCGGTCTCCCCCGGCTTGAGCGTGGCCAGGGTGTCGGGGGTGCACTGCACCCGCAGCCCGACCCCGCCGACCTCGATCACGGCGCCGTCCAGGCCCACTCCGGCCACGGTGCCGTTCAGGTGCGCGATCATCTGGTCCCTCCCGCCGCGGGGCTGGCCCCCGGTTGCGTGACCCCTAGTTGCGGCCCCGTTGCATGGCCCCCGGTTGCATGGCCCCCGGCATGGCCCCCGGTTGCCTCGCTGCCGTCATGGCCCGGGCGCCGGCCTGCCGGGCGGTGATGGCCGGGGTCCGCCACAGGTGGCAGATCGCCAGTGCCAGGGCGTCGGCCGCGTCGGCCGGCCGGGGCCGCTCCGTCATCCGCAGCAAGCGCATCACCATCGCCGTGACCTGGTCCTTGTCCGCCCGGCCGCTGCCGGTCACGGCCGCCTTGACCTCGCTCGGGGTGTGCAGCGCGACCGGCAGGCCGCGCCGGGCGGCGCACACGATGGCGACCGCGCCGGCCTGGGCGGTGCCCATCACCGTGCGCACGTTGTGCTGGCTGAACACCCGCTCCACGGCCACCGTGTCGGGCTGGTACTCGGTCAGCCAGCGCTCGATCTCCTGCTCGATCGCCAGCAGCCGGAGCGCGATGTCCTCATCGGCGCCGGTGCGGGCCACCCCGGCCGCGATAAGCCGCGGGGGGCGGCCGGGAACGCCCTCGACCACGCCGAGGCCGCACCGGGTGAGCCCGGGGTCGACCCCGAGGACCCGGGAGACCGGCCGGGGTGCGTACGGCGTCACCTCGGCCACCACGTCATCGTCCCCACCATCCGGTTATCCACCGCGAACATCTGTTCGCCACCTTATCGCGGCCGGCCGCGCCGGGTCGGCAGCATCGGCGCGTGTCCGCCTAACTGGCAGATACGGCCACCCGCTGCGGCAGGAACGTGGCGGGACCAGCGGGACCAGCGGGACCAGCGGGACCAGCGGGACCAGCGGGACCAGCGGGACCAGCGGGACCGGCGGGACCGGCCGCCTGGTCAGAAATTGTCCACCATGAAGGGGGTGGCGGCGAAGGCCGCGTCGAGCGCGGCGTCGGTGTCCGGGGCGCCGCCTACGGCCAGGCCGGAAAGCCGCAGCGAGCTGACCGGGATGCCCGCGTAGAGGGCGGCCAGGCCGCGCGGGCCGAGGGTGAGGGGGTGGGGGGGAACCACGCCCCCGTTCGGGCTAAGGATGGCGGTACCGTGGCTGACGGTCAGTTCCCAAGAGCCCGTGTTGGCGGGCCGGAGCTGGTCCCTGAGCTGCAGCGGGACGGTCACAGAGACGCCCGCTGGGAAGCCCCGGGCGGCGATCGCGGCCGGCGCGTCGACCACCCGCAGCATCCACATCGAGCGCCGGGTGATGGTGGCGTCGCGCTCCCGGGTCAGCCACCAGAACGGGTCGCCCGGATCCATCCAGCCGCTGACCGTGCGGGCGACCGAGGCATTGGAGGCGATGACCGACCACAGGGCGCGCAGCGCGCCCGGGGTCACCGCGTGCACCCGCTCCACGAACAGCTCCTCGGTGCCGCCGTGGCCCCAGCGGTAGGCGGCGAAGCCGTCGGCCGGCTCGCCCGCCAGGTAGGAGTACAGCGCGGGGTCGGCCAGCCGGTCTCGCTGGGTTTCCTCGTCCCAGGTGATCGGGCCGGCGTGGCGGCCCAGCCGGTGCGACCGGCCAATCACCTCGTTGATCAGCGGGCCGTCATCCGGCGCGGCCCGGCGGACCGGCGGCACCGGCAGGCTGTCACCGCCGTCCGGGGCGACCAGCGTCCGCAGCGCGTGAGCGGGCACGCTGAAGCGGTGCTTGGCGCCGGCCAGCTCCCAGCCGAGCGAGCGGTAGATCGGCATCGTGGCCGGGTAGAGCGCGGAGACCAGGTAGCCGCGGCTGTCCATCAGGGCCAGCAGCTCGGTCATCAGCGTGCGGCCGATCCCGAGGCCGCGGTGCTCGGGAGCCACCTTGACCGACGCGACGCCGGCGCACGGCACCGGCCGGCCCAGCCAGTACTGCTCATGGTGGTAGATCATGGCGGCGCCGACCGGCTGGCCGCCGAGAAAGGCCCCGAGGAACAGCCCCCGGGCGGCCTGCCGCTGTGCGTTGCGCAGGAAGCTCTCCCGCTGCCACCCAGAGTAGCTCCCGAATGCCCGCTGGCCCAGGTCGAGCTGCGCCTCGAAGTCGTCATCGGCGGCAATGGGACGGATCTCCAGTTTGGTCACAAGCCACCACCTTACCGAGGCACGAAAAACGCCCCGGGGCGTTTTTCGTGCCTCGGGGCGGTTCTGCGGCCGCGGTCAGCCGATCTTCTCCATGATTTCGTCGGTGACGTTGTAGTTCGCGTACACGTCCTGCACGTCATCGGAGTCTTCCAGTGCGTCGATCATCCGCAGCACCTTGCGGGCCTGGTCCTCGTCGAGGTCGATCTCGCTGCTGGGCAGGAACACGATGTCGGCCGACTCGTAGTCGATGCCGGCGTCCTGCAGTGCGGTCCGCACCGGGACCAGGTCGGTCGCCTCGGACACGACCTCGAACGACTCCCCGAGGTCGTTGACCTCTTCGGCGCCGGCGTCGAGGACCGCCAGCAGGATGTCGTCCTCGCTCAGGTCCTTGGCCTTCTCCACGATGACCAGGCCCTTGCGGTTGAACAGGTACGACACCGACCCCGGGTCGGCCATCCGCCCGCCGTTGCGGGTGAACGCGACGCGGACGTCGCTGGCGGCGCGGTTGCGGTTGTCGGTCAGGCACTCGACCAGGACCGCCACCCCGCCGGGACCGTAGCCCTCGTAGGTGATGTTCTCGTACTGGGCGCCGCCGGCCTCCTGGCCGGAGCCGCGCTTGACCGCGCGGTCGATGTTGTCGTTCGGCACCGAGGACTTCTTGGCCTTCTGGATCGCGTCGAAGAGCGTCGGGTTGCCCGCCGGGTCGCCACCGCCAGTGCGGGCGGCCACCTCGACGTTCTTGATCAGCTTGGCGAACAGCTTGCCGCGCTTAGCGTCGACCACCGCCTTCTTGTGCTTGGTGGTGGCCCATTTGGAGTGGCCGCTCATGACGTTCCCTTCACCATCTCGACGAACAGCTCGTGAATGCGCCGGTCCGGGGTCAGTTCCGGATGGAACGCGGTCGCGAGGAGAGAACCTTGCCGGACGGCGACGATCCTACCGTTATCCTCGCCGATCACGCTCACTCCCGGACCGGCCTGCGCCACCCACGGCGCACGGATAAACACCGCGTGGAACGGCGGTTCTGGCGTCTCTCCCGGCTCCCGCGTCTCCGTTGGCTCCCGCGTATCCGTTGGCTCCCGCGTATCCGTTGGCTCCCGCGTCTCCGCAGCGGCGCCTGCCTCGAGCCGCAGCGTGACCTCGCGCTCGAACGAGTCGACCTGACGGCCGAAGGCGTTGCGCCGGGCGGTCATGTCGATGCCGCCGAACGTCTGCTGGCCCGCGGCGCCGTCTTCCAGGCGGTCGGCCAGCATGATCAGGCCGGCACAGGAGCCGAACGCGGGCAGGCCGCCCGCGATCAGCTTGCGGACCGGCTCGAGGAGCTCGAACGCCTCCGCCAGCTTCCACAGCGTGGTGGACTCTCCGCCCGGGATGACCAGGCCGTCAACCGCCTCCACCTCGGCCTGGCGGCGCACCGGCCGGGCGTCAGCCCCCGCCGCACCGAGCGCGCGCAGGTGCTCGCGCACGTCGCCCTGCAGGGCGAGCACTCCGATGACCGGCACGGTCGGTTCCTTCCTGGGGGTCGGTCCCGGCCGCGGGCACACGTCACCGCTGGCCGGATCAGGGGGATTCGCTCTGTACAACACGCCCGGCCGGACGTATCTTCCCGCCGCTGCAGGTGGGCGCTTACCAGCCGCGGCCGGCGAAGTGCTGGTCAGCGGGCAGCGTGTCGATGTTGATGCCGACCATCGCCTCGCCCAGGCCCCGGGAGACCTTGGCGATCACGTCGGGGTCGTCGTAGAAGGTGGTCGCCTTGACGATGGCGGCGGCCCGCTTGGCCGGGTCACCCGACTTGAAGATGCCAGAGCCGACGAATACGCCCTCCGCGCCGAGCTGCATCATCATGGCGGCGTCGGCCGGGGTGGCGATACCGCCCGCGGTGAACAGCACCACCGGCAGCTTGCCCGCCTGGGCGACCTCGGCCACCAGGTCGTAGGGCGCCTGCAGCTCCTTGGCCGCGGTGAACAGCTCCTCCGGCGGCAGCCCGGCCAGGCGGCGGATGCCCTGGCTGAGCGAGCGCATATGCCGGGTCGCCTCGACCACGTTGCCGGTGCCGGCCTCGCCTTTGGAGCGGATCATCGCCGCCCCCTCGCCGATGCGCCGCAGCGCCTCGCCCAGGTTAGTCGCACCGCAGACGAACGGAACAGTGAACTTCCACTTGTCGATGTGATGGGCCTCGTCAGCCGGGCTCAGCACCTCGGACTCGTCGACGTAGTCGACACCGAGCGACTGCAGCACCTGGGCCTCGACGAAGTGCCCGATCCTGGCCTTGGCCATGACCGGGATCGACACGGCGCCGATGATGCCCTCGATCATGTCGGGGTCGCTCATCCGGGCGATGCCGCCCTGCGCGCGGATGTCGGCCGGGACCCGCTCGAGGGCCATCACCGCGACCGCCCCGGCGTCCTCGGCGATCTTGGCCTGCTCCGGTGTCACGACGTCCATAATCACGCCGCCCTTGAGCATCTCCGCCATGCCGCGCTTGACGCGCGCGGTCCCAGTCTCTGGAGCGCGCTGCTGCGACCCGTTCGTCGCGGAGTCTGGCTGGGCGTCGGCGGTGGACACTGTGAAACCTCCTGTGCGGGCGGGCCGGCTTGCATCACCTTGGTGAGGGGCGGCGGTTACCTGCGCCGCGGTGGCACGCACCTTACATCGTATGTCGTGCCTGGCCGCCTGACGTCCCCGCAGGCCAGGCGCGAGCCAATCGCGACGATTGGACCGCCCGGACGGCCGCCCGGCGGTCCGGCTGGCGGTCCGGCTGGCGGTCCGGCTGGCGGTCCGGCCGGCGGTCGTCCGCCCACAGTCCGCGCGCCGGCAGTTCGCCGCCGGCAGTTCGCGCGCCGGCAGTTCGCGCGCCGGCAGTTCGCCGCCGGCCGCCGGGGTCTGGCCGGGCGGCCGCCGGTGGTCTGGCGGTCCGGCCACCGGCGGTCTGGCCGGGCGGCCGCCGGGCGGTCTGGCGGTCCGGCCGACCCGGCGCGGCGACTACTCGGTGCCGGCCGAGCTGGGCGCGCCTGACAAGGCGGAAACAATTGGCATACGGGAAACTTTTCGGTGTCAGAGCACAAATTGTTTCCAGTTAGAAAAAAGTTTCCTCTATCTGTCTTGAAGGCGAGAGATCACCTGCATGATCGAGCTTGTGCAAGTGGCTGCACTGATAAGCGAGGTACTAGTTACCAGTAGGACACAACTGGCGGCTGGAGGGCGGGCCTGGTGCACCAACGGAACGCGATCGGGGGGACGCAGACGGCCGGGGGGACGCGCGGTGGGACCCCAAGAGCCGTGGGCAGCAGAGGCCGGGCAGCCGGGGCCGAGGGATGGCCGGGAAGCCGGGGCCGGGCCAGCCAGGGCCGGGCCAGCCGGGGCCGGGCCAGCCGGGGCCGGGCCAGCCGGGGCGGGGCCAGGGGCGGAGGTGCTAGCCCTCGGCTTCGGTGAGGGCGTCGTCGATGTCGAAGAACTCGGGCGCTTGGGCGCTGCCCGACAGGCGGAGGGTGCGCGCCAGCGGCTTGCGGCGGGCGTCGAGGGTGCGCCCGGCCAGGTCGTTGTAGAACTTGCGGGCGATGTAGACCTGCTGGGCGGACCGTTCGACCGCGTCCAGCAGCTCGGCCGCACTTTCCGGGTCCTCCCCCTCCTGGAGTTCCGCCCGCAGTCCGGGCTCCCCCAAGGTGGCGCGCAGCGCCCGGGTCAGATCGCTCTCGGCCAGGTCGCGGTCGCCCGCCTCGTCCGGCCGGACCCGGCGCACCGCGTCGGCCAGCAGGACCGACGTGGCCGGGTCGAGCTGGCCGGAGGCGGCGAGGTCGGCGGCGGCCGACGCGCGGCGGACCAGGGCGAGGTCAAGCGCGGTGCGGGCCGCCTCCACCCGGTTGTGCAGCCGGTCGAGGCGGCTGGCGCGCCAGGAAACGTAAAAGCTCCACAGCACTGCCGCGAGCACGATGAGGACGATGATCGTCAGGGTCACCGCACGCTCCCCTCGATTGCTGTTATCCGCCGCGGTGCGGGGCGGGGTATCCGGCGCCGACGGGGGTGGGGTGGGGACGGCAGGCGGGGTGCGGCAGCGCGCGGGGACGGCAGGCGGGGTGCGGAGCGCGGGCGGGGGCGGGGGTGGCGCGGCGGGAGGGACCTGGTCACCGGGCGATGTCCACCGTGGTACGACCGAGGACGACGGTCTCGTAGACGCTGACCACGTCGCGGGCGACGACGCTCCAGTCGTAGGCCGCCACCGCGTCCAGGGCGGCGACCGCCAGCTCGGCCCGCCGGGCGGGGTCGTCGAGCAGGACTGCGGCGGCCCGGGCAAGGTCGGCCGGGTCGGCGGTGGTGAACAGCTCCCCCGCCTGGCCGTTACGCAGCACGTCGCGGAAGGCCGGGATGTCGCTGGCGACGATCGCGGCGCCGGCCGCCATCGCCTCGGCGGTGACGATGCCGAAGGATTCGCCGCCGGTATTGGGGCAGCAGAAGACGTCGACCGAGTGCAGCAGCCGGATCTTGTCCTCGTCCGACACCTCGCCGAGGAAGACGGCGCGGTCCCGTAGCTCCTCGGGCAGGCTGTCCCGGTGCTCGTCGACGTCGCCGGTGCCGGCGATCAGCAGCCGGAGGCCGGGACGGGACGGGGCGAGCAGCCCGAACGCCGCCAGCAGGACCGGCAGGCCCTTACGGGGCTCGTCCATCCGGCCGAGGAAGCCGATAGCACCACCTTCGCCGGGCCAGCCGTCAAGCGGCTCGGCCTCCCGGTAATGCCGGGTCGTGACCCCGTTCGGGATCAGCACCGCATCGCCGCCAAGGTGCTCGACGAAGGTGGTCCGGGCCGCCTCGGAGACCGCGATCCGGCCGTCGATCTTCTCCAGCGCCGAGCGGAGTACCGGCATACTCGCCAGCAGCCAGCGGGACTTGCGCATGGCGGTGTGCACCGTCGCCACGATCGGGCCGGAAGCCACCCAGCAGGCCAGCAGGGACAGGGATGGCACGGCGGGCTCGTGCACGTGCAGGACGTCGAACGCCCCGTCACGGAGCCACCGGCGAACCCGGTTAGCCGACAGCGGGCCGAACGACAGCCGGGCAACCGAACCGTTGTAGGGGACCGGCACCGCCCGGCCAGCCGCCACCACGTAGGGCGGCAGCGGCCGGTCCTCGTCCGCCGGCGCAATCACCGACACCTCGTGGCCGAGCTCGATCAGCGTCTCGGCCAGGTCCCTGACGTGCTGCTGAACCCCACCCGGAACGTCCCAGGAGTACGGGCAGACGATGCCTATCCGCATGCCGGCCCCTCGGGGAGGGTCATGGCAACGGCCCGCTGGCCGGGCTCGCTTCGCCCGGCTGGTGAGCCGGGCGGCCGCCGGTCCCAGCCGGGGCAGAGCCAGCCGGGGCAGAGCCAGCCGGGGTATCGCCAGCCGGAGTTCGCCAGCCGGGGCACCTGACGCCAGCGACCCCGCGACCGCGGGCACGGCCACGGGCCAGCCGGTCCGGATCCAGATCATTGACGAACAGCTTCTGCAGCATGTGCCAGTCGTCCGGGTTCTCGGTGATCGCCTGCTCGAACACCGTGGCCAGCGTCTGCGTCATCGCGGCGGCCTTCTCCTTCCTGGTGCCCGCGGCCGGAACCGGGATCTCGTCGTAGACATGGGCGGACCACTCGGTGTCGCCCACGAACCCGCACGCGACCGGCATCAGCGCGGCCCCGGTCTGCACCGCGAGGGCGGCCGGGCCGGCCGGAAACAGTGCTTTCTCGCCGAAGAAGTCGACCTCCACGCCGGCGCCGGACAGGTCCCGGTCGGCGACGATGCAGACCAGCTGGCCCGCCCGCAGCCGCTGGGCCATCACCCCGAACGGATGCGGGCCGCCGGTGGTCGGCAGCACTTCCATGCCCAGGCCCTGACGGAACGCAAGGAACTTCTGGAACACCGACTCGGGCTTGAGCCGTTCGGCGACCGTGGTGAACGACCCGGCCCCGGCCAGGATCACCCAGCGGCCGGCCTGCTCGAAGTCCCCCATATGGGGCAGTGCGTAGATGACGCCGCGCCCCGCCTGCATGAGTTCCAGGGTCAGGTCAACGTTTTCCTGGTTTACGTGCATGCCGGCCCGGATGCGCTCGTCCGGGATGTCCTGCAGCCGGAAGGTCTCCAGGTAGTAGCGCGCATAGGAGCGCATCACAGCCCGGGACAGCGTGCGCAGCTCCTTGCCGTCCACCTCGCCGTCCGGGCCGGGCCCCAGCACCCGGAGCAGGTTGCCCTCGAGGGTCTGCACCCCGCTGCCCTCCCGGGACCAGGCGATGTCGGCCCCGAGCTGGAACGCGGCCCGCGCGGCCGGCTCGGGCAGCCAGCGGACGAGGCCCCAGCCGGCGGTGAAGGCGATGGCGTTGACCCGGTCGCGGAGCGAACCCATCAGGTCTCCTCGGGGGCGGCCGGAGCGGGGCCGGGGCCGGGGGCCTGGGGGGCGGAGCCGGGGGCGGGCGCCTTCGGGGCGGAGCCGGGGGCAGGCGCGTCCGGGGCGGAGCCGGGGGCGGGCGGCCTCGACCCGGCCGCGGCCGGCTCGGCCGCGGCCGACTCGGCCGCAGTAGTGGCCGCGGCCGGACCCGCCACGGCCGACTGGGACTTGGCGTCGACGTAGACCGCGCGCATCCGCTGCCACAGCGTGTAGGCCGAGCCCGGCCGCGACAGCCCAGATGCCGATGTTCATCGTGTAGGGCACGCCCAGGCCGGACAGCCCGATGCCGGTCAGCCCGATCGTCAGCCGTTCGGGGCGCTCGATGAGGCCAACGTTGGCATTCAGCCCCAGGCTCTCGGCCCGGGCCTTGACGTACGACACACACAGCCCGCAGGCGAGGCAGAACAGCCCGACCACGGCGAGCAGGTGGTTGGTGCGGATGAACCAGATGGTGATCCCGCCGAAGACGGACGCGTCGGCGAAGCGGTCCATGGTCGAGTCCAGGAACGCCCCGTACTTGCCCGAGTCGCCCTTGATCCGGGCGAGCTGGCCGTCGAGCATGTCGGTGAACACGAAGAGGGTCGCGATGAAGGCCCCGGGGAACGTCTCGCCGATCGGGAACAGCGCCAGCGACGCCGCGCAGACGCCAAGGGTGCCGATCACCGTGATCATGTTCGGGGTGACCGGCGTGCGTGCGAGCGCCTGGATCAGCGGCCTGAACAGGCGGACGAAGAAGGGACGGAGAAAGTTCAGCATGGCCGACACGATCTTAACGGCAGCCGGAGAAAGGCGTCAGCGGGGCGACCGGGCGGCTTTCGTTGTCACCTGGACGCTACCTGACGGATTCTCCCCATGGGTCTTGTGGTAACGCGCCCGTCGGGTTCACGCTGTGCTTACGAAAGCTCATCGAGCGCGAGGAGGCGACGAGAGTGACGGACACGGCAAGCTCGGGAGGCGCACGACCGGCAGGCGCGGGCAGGGAATCGGGGGCCGGCGGCATCCGCAACGTAGTGCTGGTCGGCCATTCAGGAAGCGGCAAGACGACGCTGGCCGAGTCGCTGCTGCTGTACACGGGGACGGTCAACCGGGCCGGCCGGGTCGAGGACGGCACCACGGCCAGCGACTTCGACGAGGTCGAGATCAGGCAGAAGCGTTCGGTCAACCTGGCGCTCACACCGTTCGTATCTGACGGGGTCACGGTCAACCTGCTCGACACCCCGGGCTACGCCGACTTCACCGGCGACCTGCGGGCCGGGCTGCGGGCGGCCGACTGCGCGCTGTTCGTCGTCGCCGCCACCGACGGGATCGACGGGGTGACGCGACTGCTGTGGGACGAGTGCGCCGCGGTGGGGATGCCCCGGGCCGTCGTCATCACCAAGGTCGACCACAACCGGGCCGACTTCCCGACTGTGCTGGCCGAATGCCAGGATGCCTTCGGCGAGGGCGTGCTGCCGCTCTACCTGCCGGTCGCCGGGCCTGGCGGGGCCGGGGCCAGCGGCCTGGTCGGGCTGCTGTCGGAGACCCTCTACGACTACTCCGGCGGCACCCGCACCGCGTCCGCCGTCACCGACGAGGATGATGCCGGGCAGCTGGAGTCCGCCCGCGGCTCGCTCATCGAGGGGATCATCACCGAGAGTGAGGACGAGACCCTGATGGAGCGGTACCTGTCCGGTGAGACGGTACCGACCGACGTGCTGATCTCCGACCTGGAGACGGCGGTCGCGCGCGGGTCGTTCTACCCCGTGCTGGCCGTCTCCTCGCCGCTCGGCATCGGCCTGGCCGAGCTGCTCGAGATCGTCACCCAGGCCTTCCCTTCACCGCTCGAGCACCCGCTGCCACCGGTCGCCTCGGCCACCACCGGCGAGCCGGTCGACGGGCTGACCTGCGACCCTGACGGCCCGCTGCTGGCCGAGGTGGTGAAGACCACCTCCGACCCCTACGTCGGGCGGATCTCGCTGGTGCGCGTGTTCTCCGGGACCCTGCGGCCGGACATGCCGGTGCACGTCTCCGGGCACGGCCGGTCCGAGCGCGGGCACCCCGACCACGACGACGACGAGCGGGTGGGCGCGCTGAACTCGCCGCTGGGCAAGCAGCAGCGGCCGCTGACCGAGTGCCCCGCCGGGTCGATCTGCGCGGTCGCCAAGCTGTCCACCGCCGAGACCGGCGACACGCTGTCGTCCAAGGAGCAGCCGCTGCTGATGGAGCCGTGGCCGATGCCCGACCCGCTCCTGCCGGTGGCGATCGTGGCCCGCTCCAAGGCCGACGACGACAAGCTCTCAGCCGCGCTGCAGCGGCTGGTGGCCGAGGACCCGACGATGCGGCTGGAGATCAACGCCGAGACCCACCAGCTCGTGCTCTGGTGCATGGGCGAGGCGCACTCGGACGTGCTGCTGGACCGGCTGTCGTCCCGCTACGGCGTAGCGGTGGACACGGTGACGCTGCGGGTGCCGCTGCGGGAAACCGTCTCCATCTCGGCCCGCGGGCTCGGCCGCAACGTGAAGCAGACCGGTGGCCACGGCGAGTTCGGCATCTGCCACATCGAGGTGGAGCCGCTGCCCGCGGGCACGACCGGATTCGAGTTCGTCGACAAGATCGTCGGCGGGGTGGTGCCGCGGCAGTTCATCCCGTCGGTCGAAAAGGGCATCCGCTCCCAGATGGAGGCCGGGGTGCTGGCCGGGTACCCGATGACCGGGGTACGGGTGACGCTGTTCGACGGCAAGGCGCACCCGGTCGACTCCTCCGACATGGCCTTCCAGAAGGCCGGGCGGGCGGCGCTGAAGGACGCCTGCGAGAAGGCCTCGCCGGTGCTGCTCGAGCCGGTCGACGAGGTGTCCATCCTGGTGCCGGACGACTACGTCGGCGCGGTCATGTCCGACTTGTCGGGCAGGCGCGGCCGGGTGATCGGCACCATCCCGGTCGGCACTGGGCGGACCCAGATCCGGGCCGAGGTGCCTGAGCTGGAGATCACCCGGTACTCGATCGACCTGCGGTCGGTGTCCCACGGGACCGGCTCGTTCGCCCGGAGCTACCTGCGGCACGAGCCGCTGCCGTCGCATCTGGCGGCGAAGGTGACGGCCGAGCTGAAACCCGTCTGACCGCCCCTTCCGCTCGGGAGGCGGTTCCGGGCGGCGGGTACCAGCCCGCCGCCCGGAACGGCCCGAGTGCGCCTGGCTACCACTAGTAGTTGCGTGGTTGTGTGGGTTAAGGTGCAGACAGGAGCGGAGGCAGCGGGCTTTCTCTTTGCGTCTCAACCCGGGGGGACTCAGATGGGCTTGATCAAGGTAGCGGGGGCAGTACTCGCCATCCTCGTGGCGCTGTTCGTCGTCTCCGCCGTGATCCACACGGTCATCTGGGTGGCGTTCGCTGCGCTCTTCGTCGCCGCCATCGCCCTCGCGGTCAAGGCGGTCACGCACAAGAAGCGCGCCCCGCGGGAGCTCGACGACGAGCAGCCGGGCGCGCAGGCGCTCAGCACCCGGGCGGCCCGGCGCCAGCAAGCCGACGTGGACGCCGAACTGGCCGAGATGAAGCGGAAGCTGGGCGACGCAGGCTGACGTCCCCCGCCGGAACTACGCGCCGGGCCAGGCGTCGGCGAGCAGCTTGCGGGTGTCGGCCAGCAGCTGGGGCAGCACCCGGGTGCGGCCCGTGACCGGCATGAAGTTGGTGTCGCCGCCCCAGCGCGGAACCACGTGCTGGTGCAGGTGCGCGGCGATGCCCGCGCCGGCCACGGTGCCGAGGTTCATCCCGATGTTGAAACCGTGCGGGCCGGAGATGAACCGCAGCGCGACGATCGCGCGCCGGGTGTAGTCGCTGAACTCGGCCGTCTGCTCGACCGAGAGCTCGGTGTAGTCCGCCAGGTGCCGGTAGGGGCAGATCAGCACGTGGCCGCTGTTGTACGGGTACAGGTTCATGATCGCGTAGACGAGCTCGCCACGGGCCACGATCAGGCCGTCGGCATCGCTGAGCGTCGGGGCGATGCAGAACGGGCAGCCCTCGTGGGCCCCCGGGCCGGTCGGCTTGCCCTCGCCCTTGATGTACGCCATCCGGTGCGGCGTCCACAGCCGGTCGAACTCGTCCGGCACCCCGGCGTCGACCGCCGGGGCGCCCGGGCCCGCGGGGACATCGGACGGCTCCGGCTGGTCGCGGCCGTGCTGCGGGGAGGAGGGAGCGCTCACGCTACCGATGCTAACGTCCGGCCAGGTCGAGCACGTCGTCGAGGATCGCGTCGATGACGGTGACGGTCATCGTGAGGTGACCCGCGCCCGGCTGCAGGTGAACCCGGGCGCCGGGCAGGTGCGCGGCCAGCCACTGGCCGTGCGCGAACGGCACCATGTTGTCCTGGTCGCCCTGCCAGATCGCCGCCCGCGGCCCGGCCGCAGCCGGGTCGAAGCCCCAGTCGACGGTGAACGCGAGGTCGTCGTCGCGCCAGCCCGCAATCCCGTTGCTCAGCGCCCCGCGCAGGGACGCGGCCAGCTTGTCGGCGTAGTCGCCGTTGATCACGGCGATGTCGGCCTCCGAGACGAGGCCGCCGAAGGCGGCCGCGACCTGCTCACCGGTGACCCCGGACATCTTCGCCGCCTCCTTGTCGAGGTAGGCGGTGAGCGCGTCCACGCCGGCCAGGGCGGCCCCGAACTCCTCGACGTTCTCCGGCCCCATGCCGGCCAGGAAGTCCAGCCCGGCGGCCGAGTAGGGGGCGACGCCGGCGACCGAGGCGCTCCCCCGGCAGCGTCCTTCCGCCAGCGCGGCGCAGGCCAGGGTGTGCGGGCCGCCGCCGGAAAAGCCGATCGACACGTACTCGCCGGCGCCCAGCGCGTCCAGCAGCGCGGCGGTGTCGGCCACCACGTCGGCCACCGCCCGGCCCGGCCGGGCGGTCGAGCCTTCGTAGCCGGGCCGGGCCGCCTGTACCAGCCGCAGGCCGCGGGCGACGGCGGCCTCGCCCAGCCTGGTGTTCAGTACCAGGCCGGACGGCGTCCCCGCGTGCACCACCAGCGGCAGCCCGTCATCCGGTCCCGCCGTCAGGTAATCGAGGTCACGTCCGTCTGGGAGTCGCAGCAGCCGCCGCTCGGTTTCCATGACGGCAGCCTATCGGTCCAAACCGGGCGGGGCAGCGGACGCTGGTCAGAGGGGTGAGGGCTCCTGGCTGACCAGTCTGGCTGGCCGGCCGCCGGCCAGGCGGCCGAGGCCAGGACGGTCAGCGAGACCCATCCAGGCGATGGTGGCGGCGGTAAGGACAACGCCTGCGAGGCACACCCCGAGCATGGCCCAGCTGAACTGCATCATCTGGTGGGTCTCGTCCGGCTTGGCGGGGGTGAAGCCCAGCCCTGGCACCCAGACGACCGCGAACCAGGCGGCGTTGCCCGCCAGCAGCAGCGTCGCGAGAGGCCAGGGCAGGTAGGTCACCGCCAGCGCACACAGTGCGATGAACAGGATCACGGCCGCGTAGGCGCCCTGGTGGTTGATCGTGGCGATGCCGTTCCCCCACAGCAGGATGACCCACAAGACGAGGGAGAGACCGAGCAGGACGGCCAGCGGCGCCACCGGCGCCAGCGCCCGCCGCGAGGTCCGCGACGCTAGCGCCAGCACGCCGATGAGCAGCAGCCCGGCAGCAGGCAGGAGGTCGTTGAGCTGCACCAGCCGCGCGTAGCCGAGAAACCCGCTCTGCCAGGCGGGCTCGGGCGCCATGGTCTGCAGCGTCGGGTTCAGCACCAGCGATTCGACGTTGAGCCACTTGTTGTGCAGCAGGCTGTGGAACGGCAGCGCCGCGTACTGCATCTCCAGCGCCTTGAGGAAGCTGCGGGAGTTGTCGACCCGGATCACGCCGGCGAGCTGCCACTTCAGCAGGCGATCGCCCGGCGGGTCGACGAAGTGCTGGAACGCCCACCACGGGAGGTAGCAGGCGACGGCCGGGAGCACCGAGACGGCCAGCGCCCGCAGCGGCATCCGGCTCCGCTTGCGCAGGGCAAACGGGACCAGCGCGAGCAGGATGAAGATGCTGCCGCCGTGGGCCAGCATGCTGAGCGTCGCCAGCGTGACCGCGACGACCCAGCCGAGCATCCGCCGGTCGTCCTCATCGCGGCTCAGCACGATCGCGATGGCACCGAGCGCGAACGTGCCCGCCAGGAACTTGGGCCACACGAACATGTCGCTGACCAGGGCGAATCCGGTCAGCGTGGCCGCCAGGACGACGATCAGGGTGCGCCACTGCCCGACCCCGCGGGCCCGCAGCACCACCCACACCCCGGGCAGCCAGGAAGAGGCGAGCCCGGTCGACAGCAGCTGGTAACCGACCGCCTTGCTGGCGGGCGCCCGCCACAGCGGCCACTGCGCGAGCGTGTAACCGCTCTGCAGCGGCGGCCGGTCGCTCGCCAGCCAGTCGCCGACCAGGTAGCCGGACAGCGGCTTGTGCGCGGCGGCCTTCTCCGCGAGCTGGAACGGGAGCGCGTTGTCGGCGGTCTGCCAGTAGCGGTTGCCGACCGCGCTGAGCACGTTGTGCGCGAGCCCGTCACCCTGGATGAAGGTGAGGCCGGTGAACGCCAGCCCGATCGCCAGGCCGAGCATCAGCGGAACGGACAGGCCCGCCGCCCGCAGGTCGCCGCGGCGGCCGAAGACCGCGATCACCGCGACCGCGCCCACGCCGAGGGCGACATCGAAGCCGCGGCCCAGCACGTGCGGGTTGAGGTATCAGCCCAGAAGGCGGCCATGGCGGCTCCGCCCGACCCCGCCAGCAGCAGTCCGAAGGCGGTGGCGGGCCGCACCGCCCCGCGGCGCAGGAACAGGCTGAGCAGGGCCACCCCGGGGGTGACGGCGATGACGGCGGCGCCGATGTACAGCAGGCAGACCGCCAGCGCGGCCCGGGGAGCCGTTGCGGTGGCCAGGTGGACCTTGGAGGCTTCCTCCGACAGGACCGCGGCCAGCACCGGTCCCACGACCCAGGGCCAGGCGAAGCCGCCGGGCCCGGTCAGTTTCCGGTGCGCCGCCGCGGTGTCCGGCCCGGCGAGATCGCCCGTCCCGGCCCCATCGGCACTGGCGGGCGCAGCGAAGCCCGGCTCGGTGGGGGCCGGGTTTCCCGCTGGGGAAGGCGTCACGAGGGGCGGGAACTGCTCATCGCCGAGCTCGGTGCGGTGCTGCGTCACCTGAAAGCGTCCAGCCGGCACAGCCCCCGCTCGGTTTGCATGACGGCAGACTATCCGCAGACATCCTGACGAGGAGCTGATTTACGGCTGGATATACGAAGGGTGAGGATTTCGTTACTGCCCCGGGTTGGCGTAGACCCGCTCCGGCCGGACGAAGACCGCGGTGCGGCGCTCGTCGCGCATCACCTTGTCGAAGGTGTCGAAGTCGTCGTGGCTGCCGCCCGCGGCGGTGAAGATCTGGCGCAGCAGCAGCCGCAGCCGGTCGGCGTCGACGCCGTGGGCCGGGTCGTCCGGCCCGACCAGGTCGACGTGCCCCTCGACAGCGGCCCACTGCCAGCCCGCCCGGATCACGACGTTGGCGTAGGGGCGCTCGCGCCAGTACGCGAGCTTCCTGGTGCCGCCGCGGACGACCATGCCGACGACGGTCTCGCCGGTGACCGGATGCGGCAGCACGCCCGCGTTCACCACCGACGACGAGATCGTCCCGTTGGGCCGGGGGGCGGAGACCACGACCAGGCCGTGGTCGCCCGAGACCAGCCGGCTGAAATCCTCGATGCTTGCCATGCAAGCAGCCTACGGCCGCCCGGACCGGCGGTCCCGCCTGCCCTGGCCGGCACTGCCCTGGCCGGCACTGCCCTGGCCGGCCTGGCCCTGGCCGCCGTTGTCACCGACGAGGCCGGCCCGGCGCAGCGCGTCCGCCATCGCCCCGTTGGCCGGGGCCTGGGCCGGCGGGGCCGCGCCGCGGCGGGCGCCGCCGCCCTGAGCGCCGCCGCCCTGAGCGCCGCTGCCCTGAGCGCCGCTGCCGTGGCCACCCCGGCGGTCACCGCCGCGGTCGCTGCCAGGCCGTGAGGAGGAACGGTCGCGGGCGGTGTCAGCCGCCCCCGTTCCTGATGACTGGGGGGGCGCGTCCCGGGCGGGCCGTCCGGGACGCGGGCCCCCGTGCTGGCCGCGCCCGTCGCCTGCCTCGCGCAACCGCATCGTGAGCGAGATCCGGTTGCGCGGGATGTCGACGCTGAGCACCTTCACCTTGACCACGTCGCCCGGCTTGGCGACCTCGCGGGGGTCGGACACGAAGGTGTCCGACAGGGCCGAAACGTGCACCAGGCCGTCCTGGTGGACGCCGATGTCGACGAACGCACCGAACGCGGCCACGTTGGTGACGACGCCCTCAAGCACCATCCCCGGCTCCAGGTCGCCCAGCGTGTGCACGCCCTCGGCGAAGGTCGCGGTCTGGAATTCCGGCCGCGGGTCGCGGCCCGGCTTCTCCAGCTCCTTGAGGATGTCGGTCACCGTCGGCAGGCCGAACGCCTCGTCGGTGAAGTCGGCCGGGTTGAGGCCACGCAGCACCGCCGTGTTGCCGATCAGCGCGGGCACGTCGGCGCGGGCGGCGGTGAGGATGCGGCGCACCACCGGGTAGGCCTCGGGGTGGACGCCGGAGGCGTCGAGCGGGTCGTCGCCGCCGCGGATACGCAGGAACCCGGCGCACTGCTCGAACGCCTTGGGGCCGAGCCGGGCGACGCCCTTGAGCTGGCCGCGGGTCGCGAACGCGCCGTGGCCGTCGCGGTGGGCGACGATCGCCCCGGCGAGGGAGTCGGTGATGCCGGAGACGCGGGCCAGCAGCGGGCGGCTGGCGGTGTTGACGTCCACCCCGACCGCGTTCACCGCGTCCTCGACGACCGCGTCGAGTGAGCGCTCGAGCTTGGTCCCGGTGACGTCGTGCTGGTACTGGCCGACGCCGATCGACTTCGGGTCGATCTTGACCAGCTCCGCGAGGGGGTCCTGGAGGCGCCGCGCGATCGACACCGCCCCGCGCAGTGACACGTCCAGGTCGGGCAGCTCGCCGCTGGCGTAGGCGCTGGCGGAGTAGACCGACGCGCCCGCCTCGGACACCATGACCTTGGTCAGGTTCAGCGCCGGGTTAGCGGTGATCAGGTCGAGCGCCAGCTTGTCGGTCTCCCGGCTGGCGGTGCCGTTGCCGATCGCGATCAGCTCGACGTGGTGCTGCTCGGCGAGCTGCTTCAGCGCGTGCAGGGACTCGTCCCACTTGTGCTGGGGCACGTGCGGGTAGATCGTCTTGGTCGCGACGACCTTGCCAGTCTGGTCGACCACGGCGACCTTGACGCCCGTACGGAAGCCGGGGTCGAGGCCCATCGTCGCGCGCTGCCCAGCCGGGGCGGCCAGCAGCAGGTCCCGCAGGTTGGCGGCGAACACGTTGACCGCCTCCGCCTCGGCCGCCTGCCACAGTCGCATCCGCAGGTCGATGCCGAGGTGCACCAGGATCCGGGTGCGCCAGGCCCACCGGACGGTATCGGCTAGCCAGCGGTCGGCCGGGCGGCCCTGGTCCCTGAGGCCGAACCTGTCGGCGATGGGCCGCTCGTAGGAGTCGCTCAGGCCGAGCGCACCCGGCTCGTAGCCGTCAGCGCCGGCCACCACGTCGGCCGGGTCCAGGGTGAGGTCGAGGACCTCCTCCTTCTCGGCCCGGAACATCGCCAGCACCCGGTGCGCCTTGAGGCGGCCGAACGGCTCGGCGAAATCGAAGTAGTCGCTGTACTTCTTGCCGTCCTCCTCCTTGCCCGCGCGCACCCGGGCAACCAGCTTGCCCTGGGCCCACATCCGCTCGCGGAGCGTCCCGATCAGGTCGGCGTCCTCGGCGAAGCGCTCGACCAGGATCGCGCGGGCGCCGTCAAGCGCGGCCGCGGCGTCGGGCACGTTCTCGTTGGTGTACCCCGCGGCGGCGGTACGGGGGTCGGTGTCCGGGTTCCCGAACAGCAGCTCGGCCAGGGGCTCGAGGCCGTTCTCGCGGGCGATCTGGGCCCTGGTCCGCCGCTTGGGCTTGTACGGCAGGTAGAGGTCCTCTAGCCGGGCCTTGGTCTCGGCGCTGTTCAACTGGGCTTTGAGCTCGTCCGTGAGCTTGCCCTGCTCGTCGACCGAGGCGAGGATCGCCGCCCGCCGCTCCTCCAGCTCCCGCAGGTAGCGCAGGCGCTCGTCGAGGGTCCGCAGCTGGGCGTCATCGAGCGTGCCGGTGGCCTCCTTGCGGTACCGGGCGATGAACGGCACCGTCGCCCCGCCGTCGAGCAGGTCGACCGCCGCCGCCACCTGGCCGTCGCGCACGGCGAGCTCGGCTGCGATCCGCTTGATGATGCCGGCCGTGGTCGCCCCGGGGGCGGCCGCGGCAGTCTGCGTGGTCACGATGAGGTGATGCCTTCCTCGGGATGCGTGGAACGGCTTCGAGCCTAGCGGCGGGCGCAGCTAAATGCGGAGGGACGGCCGCGGCCACGCGGCTAGAGTTGACCCATGACCGCTCCCTACCAGCAGCCGCGTGCTGCCGCCGCGCCGGGCAAGCAAGTGCCCGACAAGCCCTCGATCGACGGGCTTGAGGCGGTATGGAGCGCGCGCTGGGAGGAAGGCCAGGTCTACCGCTTCGACCGGACGCGGCCGCGCGAGCAGGTCTTCGCGATCGACACCCCGCCGCCCACCGTGTCCGGGTCACTGCACGTTGGGCACGTGTTCTCGTTCACCCACACCGACATCCTGGCCCGGTTCATGCGGATGAACGGCAAGGCGGTGTTCTACCCGCTCGGCTGGGACGACAACGGGCTGCCGACCGAGCGGCGGGTGCAGAACGTCTACGGCGTGCGGTGTGACCCTTCGCTGCCTTACGACCCGTCGTTCGAGCCGCCCGCCGCACCCGGTCAGCACGACGTGCCGGTGTCCCGGCCCAACTTCACCGAGCTGTGCGAGCGGCTGACCGCGCTCGACGAGCGCGCGTTCGAGGACGTGTGGCGCCGGGTCGGGCTGTCGGTCGACTGGTCGCTGCTCTACACCACCGTCAGCGCCGGCAGCCGCCGGGTGTCGCAGCGGGCGTTCCTGCGTAACCTGGCCCGGGGCGAGGCCTACCGGGCCGAGGCGCCGACGCTGTGGGACGTCACCTTCCAGACCGCGGTCGCGCAGGCGGAACTGGAGGACCGGGAGCAGGCAGGCGCGTTCCACCGGATCTCCTTCCACCGGGCCGGCTCCCAGGGGCCCGGCGGCGACCCGGTGTGGATCGAGACGACCCGCCCGGAGCTGCTGCCCGCCTGCGTGGCCCTGGTCGCGCACCCGGACGACGCTCGCTACCAGCACCTGTTCGGGACCGCGGTTTCCACGCCTGTGTTCGGGGTCGAGGTGCCGGTGCACGCGCACCCGCTGGCCGAGCCGGACAAGGGGTCGGGCATCGCGATGGTGTGCACCTTCGGCGACCTGACCGACGTGACCTGGTGGCGCGAGCTGGACTTGCCGACCCGGGCGATCATCGGGCGGGGCGGCCGGCTGCTGGCGTCACCGCCGCCCGGGGTGCCCGCTGATGCGTATGCGGAGCTGGCCGGGAAGACGGTGTTCTCCGCCCGGGCGCGGATGGTGGAGCTGCTGCGGACCTCCGGCGACCTCGACGGCGAGCCGCGGCCGGTGACCCGGCCGGTCAAGTTCTACGAGCGCGGCGACAAGCCGCTCGAGATCGTCACCTCGGGCCAGTGGTACATCAGGAACGGGGGCCGGGATGCCCAGATCCGCGCCCAGCTGCTCGAACGGGGCCGGGAGCTGCGCTGGCACCCGCCGCACATGCAGGTCCGGTACGAGAACTGGGTGGCGGGCCTCTCCGGGGACTGGCTGATTTCCCGGCAGCGGTTCTTCGGGGTGCCGTTCCCGGTCTGGTACCCGCTCGACGCGGCGGGCGAGCCGGACTACTCGGCCCCGATCACGCCGCCGGAGGAGATGCTGCCGGTCGACCCGGCGGCGGAGGCGCCGCCCGGCTATTCCGAAGCGCAGCGCGGCCAACCGGGCGGGTTCACCGGCGACCCGGACGTGATGGACACCTGGGCCACCTCGTCGCTGACGCCAATGATCGCCGGGGGCTGGGAGACCGACAACGACCTCTTCGGCCGGGTGTTCCCGATGGACCTGCGCCCGCAGTCGCACGAGATCATCCGCACCTGGCTGTTCGCCACGGTAACCCGGGCGCACCTGGAGTTCGGCTCCCTGCCGTGGACCGACGCGGCGATCTCGGGCTGGATCCTCGACCCGGACCGCAAGAAGATGTCGAAGTCCAAGGGCAACGTGGTCGTGCCGACCGAGCTGCTCGAGCAGTACGGGTCCGATGCGGTGCGGTACTGGGCCGCGGGTGGCCGCTACGGGGTGGATACCGCGTTCGACCCCGCTCAGCTCAAGGTCGGGCGACGGCTGGCGATCAAGATACTCAACGCGTCGAAGTTCGTGCTCGCGCTGGACGGGCCGGCCCAGTGACCGCCCCGGTCGACCAGTCGCTGCTGGCGGCGCTGCGGCTAACGGCCGGCGAAGCGACCGCGGCGCTCCAGGCCTACGACCACGCCGGAGCGCTGGAGGCGGCCGAGCGCTTTTTCTGGATGTTCTGCGACGACTACCTGGAGCTGGTGAAGGCGCGGGCGTACGCGGCGGATTCCCCCGGCGGGGCCTCCGCCCGGGGCGCGCTGCGGCTGGCCCTCGACGTGCTGCTGCGGATGTTCGCGCCGTTCCTCCCCTTCGTCAGCGAAGAGGTGTGGTCATGGTGGCGGGAGGGGTCGGTTCACCAGGCGCCGTGGCCTGCCGGCGGTGCCCGGGGCATTGACACCGTGGCTGGTGACGCGGCGGGTGGTGACGTGGCGGGTGGTGACGCGGCGGGTGGTGACGCGGCCGCGGGGGGCCTGGCGGCGGGTGACCTGGCGGCGCGTTCGGGTTCGGCCGGGGGCGACCCGGCTGTGCTGGCGACCGCGGCGGCGGTGCTGGGTGAGGTGCGCAAGGCCAAGTCGGCCGCCAAGCGGTCGATGCGGGCCGAGGCGGAGCGGGTGGTGGTGCGCGGCCCGGATGAGTCGGCTGTCCGGGCCGCCGAGGCCGACCTGCGGGCGGCAGGCAACATCGCCGACTTCGCGTTCCAGCTCGCGCCCGGTGGCGAGCTGAGGACCGAGGTCACCCTGGCGGAGGCGGTTCCATCCTGATTCCGGGGCCTTCCTGATTGCGGGCCGTTCCTGATTGCGGGCCGTTCCTGATTGCGGGCTTGTCCCGGCCGCCGCGCGTCCAGCCGGTGGCCGGGACCCGGCGGCCCGGCTAGGACGAGATCCTGGTTGCGGCAGACCGTCCCCGGGCGAACGAGTTAATGCTGCGTATTCGCCTGTAACGGATGGTGACAATACTCGCGCGGACCGCATGTCCCGCCTGGTTTCCTTCCCCATTGCAGGGGGAATTTCGTGAGGCAGGAAACTAATTGTGCCAGGACCCGGCGGTTTCAAGGGGTCGTTGCAACGCTACGGTTTTCGAGTAGCTTAGCGACTTGCTCGCGGGGTGTGCGGTAGCTGAAGCGTTTTCTGGGGCGGTCGTTCAGCTCGTCCTGGATGGCCTGCAGCTGGGCGGGGGTGTAGACGGACAGGTCGGTGCCCTTGGGGAGGTACTCGCGGAGCAGGCCGTTGATGTTCTCGTTGCTGCCGCGTTGCCAGGGGGCGTGGGGGTCGGCGAAGTAGACCTGGACCCCGGTTTGCCTGGTGATCCGGGCGTGGCGGGCCATCTCGCTGCCGTTGTCCCAGGTCAGGGTGGTGGCGAACCAGTCCGGGTGCTGGTTCATGCGCTCGGTGACAGCGTCGGCGACAGCGTCGGCGGTGTGCCCGCGGGGCAGGGGGATGAGGGTGAGGTAGCCGGTCATCCGCTCGACGATCGTGGCACAGGCTATTAGTTTCCGATTAGACAATAGTTTCCGGCTTGACTGGGCGGGCGGGTCCGCCGGCCCAGGGGGCGGCGCCGGAACCGAATACAGGAGATGAGCCTCCGGGCTGGCGGGGTGGCACGAAACTACCGGGGCCTGTCGGGCTGCCCGGGATTCCGGCTTCGCTGGGGCCTGATGGGCCGGGGAGGGGTGGTGGGGCGATGAGCGTGGAAAGAAAACGCAGCGTGGTAATAAAGCGGCTGTAGCGGCCGCTTTATTACCGGCGTGCGCCGAATTTCCGCGCTATCGGGCATCGGATCGCCGTCGCGCGGCCGGGGCGAATTCGCTCTTGCTGTTATCTTTATGATGGCGGCGATAAAAATGCTCGCCGCGATGGCTCGGTACGGGTTGGGTGGTGGCGGGACCCGGGCGCGGGGGATGACTACCGCGGCAGGCGGGGCGGTTAGCCACCGGGGTGGTGCAGCGCGCGCGTTGGGTTAGTGGAGGGGACGGGGGCGGGGCAGCAGGCGGGGCGGCCCTGGGAGCCGGGGCATCGGAGTGGTGGCCTGGAGGCGGCGTTGCGAGCCGGCCGCGGGGCCGAAGCGGAGCACCGTACGCTGGCCCACGAGCTGGTAGCCGAGACGGCTGCCCCAGCGTCCGGGCCGGTTCCCGTCGGTGATCAGCACGACTTCGTCGATCCGGCCACGGACGGCGGCGCCACCTAGAAGAGCGGTGCTGGCATCACGGCCGGTGCCGCCGTCCAGGCCGGGGGCGGCGGGGAGGCCGGGGGCGGCGGGAAGGCTGGGGCCAGGGTGGGCTGGGGGCGGGAAGCCTGGGCGCCGGCCAGGAGGGCTTGGGCGAGGGCCAGCGTGACGGCGGCGGCGTAGCCGCTGCGGCGGCGTTCGGCTGGGGTGTAGACGATGCGGATGCGGACGGTGCCGGCCACCGGGCGGCCGAGGGCGGCCAGCGCTACCGGGTGGAGGGCCGGTTCGCCGGCCGCGACGGACTGCTCGCGGCGGTGGTGCGGCAGCGGGCGGAGGTGGGCGGCGTCACGAAAGCGGGCCGGCTGCTGCGGCACTTCCCAGAAGACGGCGCCGCCATAGCCGATCAGCTCGGCCGCAAGATCGGCCGGGGAGCCGATCCGCTCGGCCGCCTCGGCCGCGAAGGCGGTCAGCCAGCCGGCCAGCAGCGGCTGGTCGGCGGCGGAGGCGACGCGGAGGCGGCCCTCGCCCGGGACCGGCGGAGGTGACCAGGCCGGGCTCGACGAGGCGACGGCCCGCGGCGTGACGGCCGACCGGCCTGGCACCGGACGGACCCTGGCTGGCAGGACCCGCGCTCGCCGGACCCCGGCCGAGCGGTGCCTGGCCGGGCGGTGCCTGGCCGGGCGGTGCCTGGCCGAGCGGGGATCTGGCCGAGCGGACCGTGACCGAGGGGGGGCTGGCCGAGCGGTGTCTGATCGAGCGGACCGTGACCGAGGGGGGCCTGGCCTAGCGGGGCCTCGCCGGCGCCGGGCGGGGCCTGGAGGGCCAGGCGGTAGACGCCGCAGTGGCGGTGGACCTTGACGGACGTGCCGGCGCGCTGGCTCCACGCGGCGGCGAAGGCGTCGGCCGCCTCGGTTGGCGCGTCCACCCCGCTGACCGGCCGGCCGAGCTTGGCCAGGGTGGCCGCCAGGGCGGCGGCCAGCTCGGGGATCCGCCCTGAGATAAGCAGCGGTGCCGCCGGGTCGTGCACGAACGCGCCCCGCGGGGCGCCGCCGCCGGGCGGCTCCCACCAGCCGAACAGCAATCCGGTCGGCCCGGGGGCGGGGCAGGCGGTCCGTGCCGCCTGTGCGGCCGACAGCAGCAGGGTGTTCTCCGCCGCCCGTGACCTGAGGTAACCGTCCGCCGCCGCGAGGAACAGGTCCACGTCGGAGGTGGTGCACCAGGCCATGAAGTGAGTCTTCCCGTCGCGCGCAGTTGCCCCGCCGCTACCCGGTTCGCGGGCTTTGAGGTAACAATAAGGCGCCGTGCCATGATCCGGCCGCCATTCGCCCGGTCCCGCCGCCCGCGCTGGCCGTCGTTAACCGGCAGCGGAGAACGAGAGCACTATCCGGTCCTCGACCGGCTGGTAGCCGAGGCGCTGGTAGACCGAGTTGGTCACCGGGTTGGCGAGGTCGGTGTAAAGCAGCACTTCCTCGGCCCCCGCGTCCAGCGCCCGCTGGGTCACGGCGGCCGTCGCGGCGCTCGCGTAGCCACGGCCACGCAGTTCCCGCGGGGTGTAGACCGGCCCGACCCGGGTCATCCGGGCGACCTGGCGGCTCGTCGCGGCCAGGCTGACCGGGGCGCCCCCGGCCTCCCAGAGCAGGGCGCCGCCGTAGCTGACCCGGTCCCGGGCGTCGGCGGCGAGGTCCTCGCCGCCGGCATCGTGCACCTCCCGCGCGAACGCGGTCAGCCAGCTGGTTAGCAGCGGGAGGTCGGCCGCCCCGGCTAGCCGGGCATCGCCCGGCGAGACCGGGTCCGGCCAGGCCAGCGCGCCCAGCCGGTACAGGCGCTGGTGCAAGCGGACCTCGGAGTGGCCGCCGGTCAGCGCGCGCCAGCGGGCGCTGAACCCGCAGGCCGCCTCCGGGTTGGCGTTCAAGC
Source organism: uncultured Actinomycetota bacterium (assembly GCA_963795335.1). Classification (GTDB taxonomy): domain Bacteria; phylum Actinomycetota; class Actinomycetes; order Streptosporangiales; family Streptosporangiaceae; genus Trebonia. Next base: position 275,845 of record CAWCHI010000010.1, on the reverse strand, counting down.
CGCTCAGCGGCAGGCCCGCGAGGGTGGTGGCCAGGTCGGCCGCGACCGCGAACGGGAGCGCGGTCAGCAGCAGCGGATGCGGCGGAGTGTGCATGAACGCCCCGCCCTGGGGCCCGGTCCACCAGCCGAACAGGGCCGGCCGGGCCCGCCCGGGTGGTCGTCGTCCTCGGCCGCGGTGCCTGCTGAACGCAGCCGGAGCCGCTCGGTCACGGTGAGGATGACGGTGTTCGCGACCCGGTCACGACGCAGGTGCTCCCCCGCCGCGGCGAGGAACTCGGCTACGTCACTGGTCGTCCGCCATTCCATGCGGTGATGGTCGCACGCGAGCGGGCCGGGGCGCACCTGGTTTGCCGGCGCCCGGTCCTTGGCGGGCGGGATTGTCAACAATCGACGAGCCAATTGTTGACAATCGACGGTGAAGATCCCTAGCGTCGGATTATGACGGCGGGAACCCCAGGTGCGCCGCTGACCGGCGAGGCGGCGCGGGCGCACGCGTATGCCACGCTCCGGCAGTCGGTCCTGAGCGGCGATCTCGCTCCGGGCCAGCGGCTGGTCGAGGAGGAGCTGGCGGCCACACTCGGGGTGACCCGGCAGTCGCTGCGGGCGGCGCTGCTCGACTTGGCCGGCGAGGGGCTGGTGGAGCGGATCCCCAACCGGGGCGCCCGGGTCCGGGTGGTCACCACCGAGGAGGCCGTCGCCATCACCGAATGCCGGATGGCGCTGGAGGCGCTGTGCGCGGCCAAGGCGGCCGAGGTCGTCACCGACGAGCAGGCGGCAGCGCTGCGGGAGCTGGGCGGCCACCTCGAGCAGGCGGTCGCCGAGGCCGACCCGCTGCGCTACTCCGAGCTGAACCGGGGCCTGCACCGCCGGGTGATCGCCATCTCCGGCCAGCAGGTCGCGGCGGGCCTGCTCGAGCGGCTGCACGGGCAGCTGGTGCGGCACCAGTTCCGGCTGGCGCTGCGACCCGGGCGGCCCGAGGTCTCGCTGTCCGAGCACCTGTCCATCGTGCGGGCAGTCGCCGGGCGCCGCCCGGCCGAGGCCGACCAGGCCGTGCGGGTCCACCTGGCCAGCGTCATCAGCGCGCTGCGGGCGTCCGACGGCACCACCGCCCGCGAGGGGCCGGGTCCCATCCGCCCCGCCACCAGCTAACGCCCGCCACCCCCTAGCAGAGGAACGGGACTGTGCTCAACGTGATCGTCACCGACCCGCCCCGGAGCCGAGCTGACCGACGGGATGCCCGGGCTCGGCCTGCGGCCCAAGCTGGCCGCCGTCGACTGCATCAGCCACGCCGAGTACACGCGGCGGGCGGGCGAGGGCAGCTGAGGGCGGCGACGGCGTGAACGATGTCGAGCAGGGCGGTATCCGGGCGATGCAGATGCGCGGCGGGACCTCCAAGGGGCTGTACTTCCTGGCCGCTGACCTGCCCGCCGACCCAGCCGAGCGCGACGACCTGCTGCTGCGGGTGATGGGGTCACCCGACCCGCGGCAGGTCGACGGGGTCGGCGGGGCGCACCCGCTGACCTCCAAGGTCGCCGTGGTGTCACCGTCGGCGGTCCCCGGGGTGGCCGTCGACTACCTGTTCCTGCAGGTCATGGTGGACCAGCCGGTCGTCACGGACCAGCAGAACTGCGGCAACATCCTGGCCGGGATCGGGCCGTTCGCGGTCGAGCGCGGACTGGTCGCGGCCGCGGGCGAGCAGACCCGGGTCCGGATCCGGATGGTGAACACCGACAGGATCGTCACCGCCACCTTTCCCACGGGGGGTGGGCGGCCCCGGTATGACGGGGACACCGCGATCGACGGGGTGCCGGGGACGGCGGCCGCGGTCGTGCTCGACTTCGAGGACTCCGGCGCGGGCGGCGCGGTGTTCCCGACCGGGAATGTCACCGATGTCTTCGGCGGGATCACCGTTACCTGTGTCGACAACGGGATGCCGGTGGTGGTGGTCGCGGCCGCCAGCCTCGGTCAGAGCGGCGGGGAAACCGTCGCCGCGCTCGAGGCGGACCTGGACCTGAACCAGCAGGTGCAGCGGCTGCGGTACGCGGCGGGGCGGGCGATGGGGCTGGGCGACGTCAGCGGCACCACCGTGCCGAAGATCTCGCTGGTGGCGCCGCCCGCCCACGGCGGCACCATCGGCACCAGGACGTTCATCCCGGTGCGGGTGCACGAGTCCATCGGGGTGCTCGGGGCGGTCAGCGTGGCCACCGCGGTGATCGTCCCCGGCGCGGTGGGGCACGATCTGGCGGTGCTGGACGGCGGGCCGCGGCTGTCGGTCGAGCACCCGGGCGGCGCCCTGACGGTCGAGGTCGAGCTCGACTCCAGCGTGACGCCGCCCGCGGCGCTGCGCTCGGGGGTCGTCCGGACCGCCCGCAAGCTGTTCGACGGCACCGTCTTCCCGCGCTGACCGTCTTCCCGCGCTGACCGTCTTCCCGCGCTGACCGTCTTCCCGCGCGGGCGGTCTTCCCGCGGGCCGTCTTCGCGGGCAGCCCAGCCCGGTCGCCGCCACCCGACGGCGGCGGCGCCCGGGCTACATGTCCTCGGGCGGGGTCGAGATGAGGCTGAAGAGCGCCCCCTGGTTGTCGGCCACGATCGCCATCCGCCCGTAGGGGCTGTCGGCCGCCGGGCGGATCACCTTGCCGCCGTGGCTGACGGCGAGCTCGACCGACTTGTCGGTGTCGGCGGTGCCGAAGTAGACCGCCCACAACGCCGGGTGGCTGCTGCCGGCGTCCTGCGGGTAGGCCCCCATCCCGCCGACCACCTGCTGGCCGTTGATCAGCAAGGTGGCGTAGCTGAAGCCGTCGGTCGACATGTCACCGTACTCGTAGCCGAACACGGCCGCGTAAAAGGCCTTGGCGCCCTCGAAGTCGTGGCTCATGTGCTCGCTCCAGGTGAAAGCGCCGGGCACATTCGCGATCTGGGTGCCGGTGTGGCTCATCGCCTGCCAGATACCGAAGGCAGCCCCGGTCACATCGGTCGCGATCACCATCCGCCCCAGGTCCATGACGTCCATCGGCCCCATCACGACGGTGCCGCCGGCCCGGGTGACGCGCTCGGCGGCGGCGTCGGCGTCGCGGGCGGCGAAATAGGTGGCCCAGGCGCTCGGCGCTCCGGGCTGGCCCATGTTGGGCCCGATGCCGGCGACGTTGCGGCCGTCGAGCCGTGCCCGCGCGTAGCCGCCCACCTCCGGGCCTCCGGGCTGCGCGTCCCAGCCGAACTCTTTGGAGTAGAAGCTGATCGCCTTGCCGATGTCGGCGGTGCCGAGGTCGACCCAGCAAGGGGTCCCGTCCGGCCATGGGGTGTCGCGGGTAACCATGTCCTGTCACCTCCGTATCGTGGGCAGCACGCTCCGTCGCGGGCCACGCTCAGCCGACCGTAACACCTCGGCATCTTCCCTGTTGGCATGGCGGGCGGCTTGCCGGGATACTCCTACAATGGGCCGATCATGAGTGAGGTTGCGATGTACAGCAAGACCAGGCTCGCCGCCGACCAGATCGAGGGCCAGCGTTCACTGACCCCCCGCGGTAAGCGGATGGTCTACTTGATCGTCGCCGCCGTGCTCGCGATCGGCCTGGCGATCGGTATCTGGAGCGCCGTCGCGGGCGACCCGGCCGAGACGTCGGCCAACGGCTGCGTGAGCGTGAACGTGGCCAGCACCACCGGCGGCGGCCTGCTGCACTACTGCGGCCAGCAGGCGGTCACCTTCTGCCGCCAGGCCTTCACCACCAGCGACCCGGTGGCCCTGGCCGCCCGCCCGCAGTGCGATCTCGCCGGGCTGACCAAGGCCAAGGTCACCACCACGGGCTGAGACCCGCTCCCCGCCTGCCCAGCCCGGAGCTGCCGGTCCCGGCCTGCCGGGCCCTGCGCGAGACTGCCGGCAGAACTCCGGCAGACCTCATGGACCCCTGCGCCCCGCGGCGCCGAGACTGGCTTCACCGGCTCCTGGGAGAGGGGTCTACGGCCAGATCGGGGCAGCAGAAGCATGTCTATGAGCTCAGCCGGCAGTCGTCTCGCGGCGCTGGCCGCGATCCTCGTCACGGGGGCAGGAATCGCAGCCTGCAGCACCTCGCCGTCGTCATCGCCGTCGTCGTCGGCGACCACGAGCGCGGCCGCACCAGTGTCCGGCGGGACCCTGCGCATCGTCGCGGCCTCCGGACCCGAGCACCTGGACACGGTGCCTTCTTATTACACGGCGGACTACCAGCTGACGCGTGCCTTCACCCGGCAGCTGCTGTCGTACCCGACCCTGCCGTACACCAGCACGTCCAGCGCGAACTGGGTCAAGGACACCACACCGACGGCCGACGTCGCGACCCAGGTGCCTTCGGTCGCCAACGGCGGGATCACCAACGGCGGGAAGACCTACACCTTCCACATCAAGCCGGGGGTGGACTGGAACACCACGCCGCCCCGCCAGGTCACCTCGCAGGACTTCCTGCGTGAGTTCAAGGCCTTCTTCAACCCGGTCAGCCCAGTCGGCAACCCGACCTACTACAACAGCACGATCGCGGGGCTCAGCGGAGTACGACGCGGCCGAGACCGCGTACTTCGCCAACGCCAAGGCGCGCCCGCCCACCGCCGCCAACATCGCGCATTACCAGGACACACACGCCATCGCGGGCATTGCCACCCCGAACCCCGCGACGATCCAGTTCACGCTGATGAAGCCAGCCAGCGACTTCCTCTACATGATGGCGATGCCGTTCACCTCGGCCCGGCCGACCGAGTACGACAACTACGTGCCGAACAGCCTCCAGCTAGACCAGCACACGATCTCGGACGGGCCCTACCAGATCAGCTCCTACGACCCGGGCAAGTCGATCACGATGGTGCGCGACCCGGCCTGGAAGCAGTCGACCGACACCCTGCGGCACGACTACGTAAGTGAGGTCGTCGACACCCTCGGCGTCTCCTCAGCCCAGACCCAGCTGGCCGAGCTGGAGGCGGGCAGCGAGGACCTGACCAGCGACACCCCGCTGAGCCCGTCGTCGATCGCGTCGCTGTCGGTGTCGCACAACCCCGGCTACGTGGACTTCCCGTGGTCAACACCTGGGCCCCTACATCGTGTTCAACCTGCGCAGCCCGGACGCCGGCGGGGCGATGAGCAAGGTGCTGGTCCGCCAGGCGATCGAGTATGGGGTGGACAAGGTGGCCGTGCAGAAGGCCTACGGCGGCCCGGAGGTCGGCTCGGTCATCAACGGGGTGATCCCGCCCGGGAACGTCGGCTACCAGGCGTCCAATCTCTACCCGGACGACAACGGGCAGGGCAACGTGACCATGTGCAAGTCCGACCTGAAGCAGGCGGGCTACCCCAACGGCCTGTCGCTGGTCTACACCTACCCGAACGACTCGACCGACGCCCGGGCGTTCAGCGTGATCCAGGCCTCGCTGGCATCCTGCGGGATCAGCCTCACGGGCAAGGGCGTGCCGGGCTCGTCGTTCTTCGTCGCGCTGGGCGACGCACCGGTGAACAACCAGGCCGGGCAGTGGGACATGGGCCAGCCCGCGTGGGTGCCGGACTGGTTCGGCAACAACGGGCGGACCGTCGTCCAGGCCCTCTTCCAGGGACCGAACTGCGTGGTCAACACGGTGAACTACGGCTGCTACGACAGTCCTGCCGTCAACGGGCTGATCAGCCAAGCCGAGGCGGCCAGCTCGCTGTCGGCCGCCGGGGCCGCCTGGCACCAGGCCGATGTCGACATCATGAAAGACGCGGCGATCGTGCCGCTGCTGAGCCAGAACTTCCCGCAGTTCTCCAGCTCCCGGGTGCGCGGCGTCGGCTACAGCACCGCCGTCTTCGCCCCTAACATCGGCGACCCCGACATCACCAACGTCTGGCTGGCCGGCAGCGGCTGAGCAGGGCCGGGGCGAGCGGCCCTGCCACCGGACACGGTTTACCGGGACAGGGCTGCCGCGACAGGGCTACCGGGACAGGGTGGCGGGCAGCTTGTCCCGTAGCTCGTCGGCGTCCGGGTGGCCGAGCTCGACCAGGATGTCGAGCGCGTCGCGCCAGGCGCGGGCGGCCGCCCCCTCTTCACCGGCGGCGGCGTGGGCATCGCCCAGGTGGCTGAGCGTCAGCGACTGGTAGTACCGGCTGCCGACTTCCCGGCACAGGCTCAGGGCCCGCTGGTAAGTGGCGACCGCGCCCGGGTAGTCGCCCAGGTAGTGCTGAACCCGGCCCAGGGTGTCCCGGGCCAGGGCCTGGTGGAAGCGGTCGCCCAGCCGGGACTGGATCTCGGCCGCCTGCCGGGCGCAGGCCAGCGCCTCCTCGTCAGGGCCGAGGTGCACCAGCGCCCAGGCGAGTTCGTTGAAGGCCCAGCCACGGCCGGAGTCGTGCCGCGCATCCTCATACAGCCGCAGAGCCGCCCGGTCGTGCGCCTGGGCCTCGTCATGCTGCCCCAGCCGGCCGCAGAGGTGACCGAGCTGGTGGTGCGCGAGCGCCTGCCCGACCGTGTCCCCGTCGGCCGCGCTCAGCCGCAGCGCCCGGCTCAGGTGCAGGCGGCCCGCGTCCTGATGGCCCAGCAGGCTGTAGGCGCGGCCGAGCAGCCGGTGGGCGTGGGCCAGGCCGGTCTTGTCGCCCGCCCGGCGCGCGGCCGCCAGAGCCGTGCGCTGCGTCGCCACCCAGTCCCCGAGGCTCCCGCACCAGTCGAGGTAGGGCACCAGGGCCCACGGGAGCTGCCAGGCGTGCGCGTTCAGCCCGTGATCGGCTGCCAGGGTAATCACGGCCAGCAGCGTCGCGTGCTCGGTGGTGAACCAGGACAGCGCCTCGGCTGGATCCCCGGTCGCTTCCGGCGTCACCCCGGGGGCGGCCGGCGGCAGCGCGATTGGCCTGCGTCCGGGGTACAGATGCTGGCTGGCGGCGTGCGCGCTGTGCAGGTAGAAGTCAGCCACCCGGGTGACCGCCGCCTGCCGCTCGGCCGCGTTGTCGGCGTCCCGGGTGAGCTCGGCCGCGTAAGTCCGGAGCAGGTCATGGCAGGTGTAGCGGGCGGGCCGGTGCTCGATGAGGAGGCTGGCCCGGGCCAGCTCATCCAGTGCCGCCCGGGCCCGCGGCCGGGAGACCCCGGCCAGGCCGGCCGCCGCCGGCACCCCGATGTCCGCCCCGGGATGCAGGCCGAGCAGGCGGAACAGCCGCGCGGCGACCGGGCTGAGGCCGCGGTAGGACCAGGACAGGACGGCGCGCACGCTGGAGACGGGGTCGCCCGTCTCCAGCGCGTCGAGGCGGCTGTCGGGCCGCCGCAGCTCGTCGGCCAGCGCCGCCAGCGGGACACCGCCGCGGGCGGCGGCCCGGGCAGCCGCGACCGAAAGGGCGAGCGGCAGTCGCGCGCAGCGGGCGCTGACCCGGGCGGCCGCCTGCGGTTCGCCGACTACCCGGTCGCCGCCGAGCCGTGCCGCGAGCAGCTCCAGGGCGTCCGCCTCCGACAGAACCCGCAAGTCGATGAGGCGGGCGCCGGCGGTAGCGGCCAGCCCGGCCAGCTGCCTGCGGCTGGTCACCACGGTCAGGCAGCCGGCGCTGCCGGGCAGCAGCGGCCGCACCTGCTGCTCGTCGAGGGCGTTGTCGAGAACCAGCAGCACCCGGCGGCCGGCCAGCAGGCTGCGCAGCAGCCCAGCCCGGGCGTCGAGGTCGCGCGGCAGCGCGGCCGGTCCCAGCCCGAACGCGGCCAGGAATGCGCGGATCACCGCGTCCGGTGCGGCCGGGACGCCCGCCGGGCCCGCTCCACGCAGGTTCACATAGAGCTGGCCGTCCGGGAACGCGGCCGCCACCTGGTGCGCGAAGTGCACCGCGAGGGTGGTTTTGCCCACGCCGGCGGTCCCGCTGATCACGACGGCGGTCCCGGTCTCCTCGGCCGCCCGTCCGACCAGTCCACCGAGCAGCCGCAGCTCCGCCGCGCGGCCCGCGAAGGCCGGCCCGCCGCCGGGAAGCTGCCGGGGCACCGGCAGGGTGAAGAGCCGTCCGCCGGCGGCCCCGGCCCCTGCTCCGGTCAGCTCCGCTGGGTCCGGTTCCGGCTCGGCCGCCGCGATCAGCCGCGCCCGCTGGGGGGCGGTCAGCCCGAGTGCTTCGGCCAGGTGCCGGACCGAGCGCAGGAACGGCTTCCGGGTCCGCCCGCGCTCCATGTCGCTGACCGCGCGGACGCTCAGTCCGGCCCGCTGGGCGAGCTCCTCCTGCGTCAGCCCGGCGCCGGTCCGGTAGCGGCGCAGCAGCTGACCGAACTCCGGGTCCCGGCCCGCGTCGCCCGCGGCTGGTCTGGTCTCACACTCAGACATAAAGGGGTTCCTTCGCTCACTCCTCACTTTACGGAACTCCTGCTGGCGGGCTAAGGTTCCGGTTCGCTGACGGCGGGATGCGGCCACGGGGGCGGGGGCGCGTAGCCGCGGCCGGCTCCTGCGCCGGGCACGGCGCCGCAGGCGAGCCGGGCTCAGAGGTCGAGGATGATGGTGACCGGCCCGTCGTTCACCAGCGCGACCTTCATGTCGGCCCCGAAGCGGCCGGTCTCGACCCGGGCGCCGAGCCGGCGCAGCTCCTGCGTCACCGCTGTCACCAGCGGCTCGGCGACCGGCCCGGGGGCGGCGTTGATCCAGGTCGGCCGCCTGCCCTTGGCGGTGTCGGCGTACAGCGTGAACTGGCTCACCACCAGCAGCGGGGCGCCGGTGTCGGAGCAGGACTTCTCGTCGTCGAGGATGCGCAGCCCCCACAGCTTGGCGGCCAGCTTCCTGGACTTCTCGGCGCTGTCGTCGTGGGTGACGCCGACCAGGACGAGCAGGCCGGGCTCGCCGATGGCCCCGATCACCTGCCCGTCGACCGTCACGCTGGCCTGGGTCACCCGCTGGGCTACTGCTCGCACGAGAGCCAGCGTAGCGGGCGGCCGCGGCCAGGCAACCAGGGCGCGGACCAGGCCGGCGGCTGGCCGGGCGAGGCAGCCCGGCCAGCACCCGGGGAGGTCGCAGGCTGCCGTTTCTGGCTGTTACCGGACGTGCGCCACTTATCATCCCGATCCGGGCGGAGCGGCGGTATCGACCGGCCATAATGTCTCGGGTGACGCCATTGGATGAGTTGACCGTGAGCGACGTGGCCGCCAACCCCGTGCTCGCGGAGGTGGTCAGGTCGGGGTTCGTGGAGTCGCGGCACCGTGGCAGCGTCGTCGCGATCGGACCGGACGGCCTCTACGCGTTCACCGCGGGGCACGCCAACACGCCGGTGTTCCCCCGCTCGGCCAACAAGCCGCTGCAGGCGGCGGCGATGCTGCGGGCCGGGCTGCCGCTGGAGGGCGAGCTGCTCGCGCTGGCCGCCGCCAGCCACTCGGGCGAGGACTTCCACGCCCAAGGGGTCTACGACATCCTCGACGAGGGCGGCCTGACCGCCGACGACCTGCAGTGCCCGGCGTCGCTGCCGCTCGACGAGGCGACCGCGCGGCGGCTGATCCTCTCGGCCGGCCCAGACGGCAGGGGACCGGAGTCGCGCGTCCGCTTCAACTGCTCCGGCAAGCACGCGGCGATGCTGCTGACCTGTATCGCCAACGACTGGCCGACCGAGACCTACCTCCTGCCCGGGCACCCGCTGCAGGTGCACATCCGGCGCACGATCGAGGAGCTGGCCCGCGAGCCGGTGCTGGCGACCGGGGTCGACGGCTGTGGCGCGCCGCTGTTCGCGCTCACCCTGGGCGGGCTCGCGCGGGCGTTCCGGGCGCTGGTGCTGGCCGAGCCGGGCTCGCCGGAGCGGCGGGTCGCCGACGCGATGCGGAAGTTCCCGCAGTGGACCAGCGGCACCACCCGCGACGAGAACACGCTCATGACGGCGATTCCCGGGCTGCTGCTGAAGGCGGGCGCGGAAGGGGTCGACGCGTTCGCGCTGCCGAACGGGGCGGCCGCCGCGCTGAAGATCGACGACGGCACCATGCGGGCCCGGACCCCGGTCACCGCCGCTGTCTTGTCGATGCTCGGGGCCGAGCCGCCCGCGGACCTCGCGACCACGGTGGTGACCGGCGGCGGCAACCCGGTCGGGGTCATCCGGGCGGCCCGGCTGGCCTGACGGGGTCACCGCCGGGAAAGGACCGCTAAACAGGCACGCCGTGCCCGGCCAGGCTGAACCGGGGGTCGGGGGCCGGACCGCCCGCGATCAGGTCGGCGATGTACTCGCCGAGCAGCGGGGCGAACTTGGCGCCGTGGCCGGAGCAGGGCGAGGCGACGACGAACGGGCCGCGGCGGTCAAGCACGAAGTCCTCGTTCGCCGTCCAGGTGTAGAGGCAGGTCGCCTCGTTGAGCGGCTCGGTCCGCAGGGCCGGGACCCGGCGGGCGGCGAAGTCCGCCACCCGGGCGCGGATGGCCGGCTCGATGTAGTAGTCGCGGATTTCCGCCGTCGTGGCGTCCTGGGCGGTGTGCTCACCGATCTTGATCGCGCCGGGCACGCCGCCGTCGCGGCCGCCGGGCAGCCCGTAGCAGTTGTCGGTGCCGTCCTGGCAGATGAAGACCGGCCACGGGTCCTCGCCGGGAGCCGGCGGCCGGGCCGGGGCGAAGTGGAAGAACGCCTGCTGGGTCACGGTCAGCGGCGGCAGGCCGACCAGCCCGTCCAGCAGCGGGGCGGTCCAGGCGCCGGCCGTGACCGCGATCACCGGTGCGGTGTAGCTGCCGGTGTTCGTGTGCGCGATCGCGCCGTCGCCGCCGGGGGCCGCCTCCAGCCGGGTGACCGGGATGCCGAACCGGACCACCGCCCCGTCGGCGGTCGCCAGCCGGAGCATCGCCGCCATCGCCCGCTCGGGGTCGAGCACCCCGGCCCCCGGGTGGTACAGGACCGGCCCGGTCCGGCCGAAGTCGAACTGCGGCCAGCGCTCGGCCGCCGCCTCCGGGGCCAGCAGCTCGGCCGGCACGCCGCAGCCGGCCAGCACCTCGTGCAGGCTGGCCGGGTCGCGCAGGGCGCCGAAGTCGAGCCCGCCGGTCAGCGTGAGCAGCTGCTCCCCGGCCGCGTCCTCGAGCTGCCGCCAGCGGATCTCGGCCTCCCCGGTCAGGCGCGACGAAGAGCGGGTCGGGGTAGGCCCGCCGGAAGATCCGGGCGCTGCCGTGCGAGCTGCCGTTGTGGTTGGCCGGGCCGAACATTTCCAGCACGACCACGTCGAGGCCGCGGGCAGCGGCGGCCCGGGCGGCGGCGCAGCCCGCCAGCCCGGCCCCCACGATGATGAGGTCCGCGCGTGTCGTCGTCATGTACCGCCGCCTTCCGATAGCCCTGGCCCCTGGCTCAGAGATTATGGGGCCAGTGCGTGAGAAGGTAAGAGGTGGGAGGTAATCGAGAATGAAGGTTGGCCTGCAGATCCCCGACTTCAGCACCCCGCGCGGCCCTGAGTGGCTGGCCCGCGACCTGGCGGTCGTGGCCCGTACAGCCGACGACGCCGGCTTCGAGTACATCGCCGTGATGGACCACTTCTTCCAGATCGGCGCGGTCGGCCCGGCCGAGAACGCGATGCTCGAGGGTTACACCACACTCGGCTACCTGGCCGCCTGCACGTCCCGGGCGGCGCTGGTCACGCTGGTGACCGGGACCGTCTACCGGGAGCCGGGCATCCTGGCCAAGACGGTGACCACCCTCGACGTGCTGTCCCGGGGCCGCGCCTGGCTCGGCATCGGCGCCGCCTGGAACGAGGAGGAGTCACGCGGGCTTGGCCTGCCGTTCCCGCCGGTGGCCGAGCGGTTCGAGCGGCTCGAGGAGACGCTGCAGATCTGCCTGCAGATGTGGGGGGGCGACGAGACGCCGTACCGGGGCCGGCACTACCAGCTGGAGCGCCCGCTGAACTCGCCCCAGTCGCTGTCGCGGCCGCACCCGCCGGTGCTGATCGGCGGCGGCGGCGAGAAGAAGACGCTCCGCCTGGTCGCCCGGTACGCCGACGCCTGCAACCTGTTCGCCGGGGCCGACGAGGCGCGCAAGCTGGACGTGCTGCGCCGTCACTGCGAAGAGGTCGGCCGCGACTACGACACGATCTACAAGACCGTCTATTACGTGTTCGACCCGTCCCGGGGGACGCAGCGCATCATCGACGAGCTCGGGGCGCTGGCCGCGCTCGGCTTCGACGCGGCCATCGGCGCGGTCGCCGGCGTCTGGGACGTGGCCCCGGTCGAGGTGATCGGGGCGGACGTCATCCCGGTCGTGGCCGACTTCTAGGAACCGGCGGGAAACCAGACGGCGGCGGCGCTCCGGCTGGAGCCCCGCCGCCGTTCCTGGTATCACGGCCGCCGTTCCTGGTAGCACGGCCGCCGTTCCTGGTGCCGCGGCCGCCGTTCCCGGTGCCGCGGCCCCCGCCGGGGTCAGCCGGTGACCGGGACGAACGGCGGCGGGACGGCCCACACGTTCGCCTCGGCCTTGCCGGTCACCTGTGTCCCGCCCGGTGCCCGGCCCGCCGCGGTGACGACGTTGAGGATGCGGCCCGCGGCGACGTCGGCCGCGGTCGTGATGTACACCACCTGGCAGGTGGTCGACTCGCCCGGCGCCAGGGTAGACGCCGGGCAGCTGACCCGGCCGAGCCGGCTGTCGGCCAGCGACACCCCGGAGAGGGTGACGACGCCGACGTTGACCACCGTGTAGGTGTAGGCGATCGCGATCCCGGCCTTGTCGTAGGTGGCGGGAACCGCGCTCTTGCTCACCTGGATGCCGGGGTCGGGGTTGGCGTAGACCGTGGCGGTCGCGGCGTCGCTCACCCGCGCCCCGGCCGGGGAGTCCCCGGTCACCGTGGCCACGTTGGTGAAGTGGCCCGCGGCCACGTCGGCCGCGGTGGTGTCCTTCAGCGCGAGGCAGGTCATCGACTGCCCGGGTGCGAGCACGGACTCGTCACAGCTCACGGGACCGAGGCGGTTGTCGTCGAGGCTTACGCCGTGCAGGGTCACGTTGCCGGTGTTGACCACCGTGTAGGTGTAGGTGATCACCTCGCCGGCCGATCCGTACTCGGTCGGGAACGGTTCCTTCTGCAGCGAGATGGACGGCGCGTGGTCGGCCGTCACCGTCTCGGTGTCGCCCGCGGTGACCGGCGGGCCGGACGGCGGATCGGCCGTGGCCGTGGCCACGTTGGTGACCTGCCCCGCGTCCACGTCCGCCTGGGTCGTCCGGTAGTAGGCCAGGCAGGTGGTCGACTCGCCGGGCGCGAGGGTGGTGGTGAGGCAGGTGACCGGGCCGAACTTGTCGTCGGCGACCGCCACGTTGTGCAGGGTGAGGTTGCCGGTGTTGGTCACCGTGTAGGTGTAGGTGATCTGCTCCCCCGGGGCGCCGTAGGTGGCCGGGTAAGCCGACTTGACCAGGGTGACCCCGGGCGAGTGATCGGCCGGGACGGCCGCCGTGTCCTCCCCGGTGACCTTCTCGAGCGCCGGCGACAGGCCCGTGGCGACGACCGCGTTCTCGACGTCGCCCTTGTCCACGTCGGCCTGGGTCGTGACGTACTGACCGGTGCAGGTCATCGACTGGGCCGGCACGAGCTCGGTCTCCGGGCAGGTGACCGGGCCGAGGCGGCTGTCGTCCAGTTTGACGTCATGCAGGGTCACGTTGCCGGTGTTGGTCACCGTGTAGCTGTCATGCAGGGTTTCCCCAGCGACGCCGAACGTGTCGGGCGAGACGGACTTGTCCACCTGGATGCCGGGCTGCTGGGTGGCGTGGACCGACGCGCCGTCGGTGTCGCTCACGGGGCTGCCCCCGAGCGGGTTACCGGTCACCGTGGCGGCGTTCACGATGTGGCCCCGGTCGACGTCCTCCTGAGTCGTGACGTAGGTCGCGGTGCAGGCCATCGTCTCGCCCGGGGCGAGGACGGTCAGCGGGCAGGTGATCTGGCCGAGCCGGTCGTCGTGCAGGGTGACGCGGTGCAGGGTCTGGTTGCCGGTGTTGGTGACCGTGTAGGTGTAGTCGATGGTCTCGCCGCGCTCGGCGTACTCGGTCGGCGCGGCTTCCTTGTCCAGGTGGATGGCGGGAGCGTGGATCGCGTGCACGACAGCGCCGTCGCTGCTGGTCACCGGCGGCCCGGTCGGCGGGTTCGCGGTCACCTCGGCGGCGTTGGCGATGAACCCACGATCGACGTCGGCCTGGGTCGTGGCGTGCGCCCCCGTGCAGGTCATCGACGCACCGGGGGCGAGCTCGGCCGACGGGCAGGTGATGGTGCCGAGCTTGGTGTCGCGCAGCGCGATGTGGTGCAGCCTCACGTTGCCGGTGTTGGTCACCGTGTAGGTGTAGGTGATGATCTCGCCGGGCGCGCCGTAGTGGGCCGGGGCGGCCGACTTGCGCAGGTGGACGGCCGGCTTCTCGACGGCGGTGACGGTCGCGTGGGCGTGCCCGCTTTCGACCGTGTCGCTGTTGGGCGTGAGCGCGCTCGCCCGGGCGGCGTTGGTGACGTGGCCGGCGTCCAGGTCGGCCTGGGTCACCGTGTAGGTCGCGGTGCAGGTGGCGGTGTGCCCGGTCGCCAGCGTGGACGGGGTGCAGCCGATGGTGTGGCTGACATGGTCATCGGCCACCTGCACGTCGTGCAGGGTGAAGTACTTCGGGTTGGTCACGTGGTAGGTGTAGGTGACCTTCTGGCCGACGTGATCGTAGGTCGGCGGGGCGGCCGTCTTGGTGATGTCGAGGCCCGCGCAGTTCCTCAGCGCCAGCTGCGCGAGCAGGTGGCTCAGCAGTTCGAAGTCGGTGTTGTAGTAGTCCTGGTCCGCGACCGGCCCGGAGATGGCCCGGAGGTTCTGCACGTAGGGCAGCGTCCGGTTCCGGCCGCCGATGCCGACGCTGATGACCTTGGTGCCCTGGTTCTTCAGCGCGTTGGCGGAGAAGACGGCGTTCTCAACCTCGGCGAAGCGGGTCATGTTGCCGCGCCCGCCGTTGCCGGTCGGGCCGTAGAAGGTCGGGTCGCCGTCGGTCAGGATGAACGCCGACTGGTAGTGGTAGGTCGGGTTGTCACCCGCGATCCGCCACAGCCCGGTGTCCCAGTTGGTCCCAGAGCTGGGTGGGACGGTGAGCCCGTTGATCTTGCGGACCAGGGTGTCGACGCCGCCCTGGGTCGCGGTCGACACCGGCGGTGTGAGGTTGGCGTTGTTGCTGCCGATGGTGCTGGCGGCCGGGCTGGTGGTGCCGAAGGTGTAGATGGCGATGTGCGAGGGAGTGCCCTTGAGCGACTCGACAAACGCCCGGGCGGCCGCCTTGTAGGTCGGCAGGAGATTGGGTGTGATCGAGCTCGACAAGTCGATGAGCAGCGCGATGTTCAGCCCGCAGACGGCGGGCAGGCCCGGGTCGTCGAGTGACTCGGCCCAGGTGCCACTGCGCGCGGTGGGCGAGGTGTCGCTGTTGGGCGCGGGGACCGGGATGGTCACGTTGCCGGTGCCGACCGCGACGCTGAGCGTGTCGTAGACGCGGGGGGTGCCCGAGCCGACGCTGCCGGCCACCAGCGCCTGGTTGTCATACCAGCCCGCCGGGGTGCCGGTCTGGGTGATCGCGTAGGTCTTGTTCGACGTCACGTTCAGCGTGCAGGTCCCGGCCGCGATGCTGGTGCAGCTGACCGCGGTGAAGCCGGCCGCGGTGGCGCGGTAGGTGACGCCGGCCAGGCCGGTCGCCGTGGGCGGGCCGGGCGGCCCGTTCTCGGCCGTGCGGATGCCGCCGACCCGGATGGTGATCGTCGGGTCGGCCGCCCCGGCCGCCTGCTGGTCGCGCGCGGCCGGTTTATGGGCGGTGGCGGCCGTGGCGGCGGCCGTGGTGGCGGCCGACGCGCTCGCCGCCCCGGTGAGCCCGCTGGCGAGCAGCGCGCCGCCTGCCGCCAGGGCGGCGGCCTGCAGGCCGCGCCGCGTGATCGAGAACATGTCTTGTTTCCCCTTAGCTGGCACCGCTGCGCGGGCTCACTGGACGACTTCGATCGGGGTTCCTGGGGGGACGTCGGTCAGCTTCTCGAGGGATTGGTTGTGCAGCCGGACGCAGCCGTGCGAGATCCGCGCCCCGGTGGTGCCGATCTGCTTGTCCTCGCCGAGCGGGCCGTGGATGCCGACCACCGCGTCCCCGGAGCCCTCCCAGTCGCTGATGGCGGGCGAGTGGGCCGAGGTGACGAGGATGAACGGGCCGTAGCCGGCGCTCGGGGGGGATTCGTGAAAGGCGACGAAGTAGCTTCCGGCGGGCGTCGGGTCATCGGTGGTGCCGACCCCGGCCGGGGCCGAGAAGACCAGGTGCCCGTCGTCGTAGAGGGACAGCGTGGTGGTGGCGAGATCGATCATGATCTCGTAGCTGGTGCGGCCGAGGGTGACGTCGGCCGCGGGCAGCCACGCGGTCGACTCGTTCGGGCGCTGGGCCAGCCGCACCTCGACCCAGCCGGGCTTGGCCGCGAGCACCGGCAGCACCGACGGCCGCTCGTACCAGCTGGCGGGGACTGTCCCGGAGGCGAGGTGGCCCGGGCTGGAGTAGCGTGGCGCGTCTATCCGGACGGTGGCCAGCAGGGTGCTCGCGGCCACTGGCGGCAGGGCGGACGGCGGGCTCGCGGTCTGCCGGGCGAACGAGGCCGGCGGCCGCGTGACCGCCTGGGACGTGGACGCACTGGTCGGCCCGGACATCCAGGAATGGCCCGCGGTGAGGAGCAGGCCGCCGGCGGCCGCCAAGGCCCCGGTGCCGAGGAGTCCAATGGTGAGAGCCGTACGCGCGGCGCGAGTCATCGGCACGACAATCGTCACTCTCCGTTTCTGCACAGACACTTATGGTGACGATCGCGCAAACTAGCAGCCGGTGCGCCCGCCGGCGGGGATGGTGCTCGTGGCCGGCGTGTCCCCGGCCGGATAAACGGCGCGATTGCCGCCGGAAGCGGCGCGGGGTGAGGGGGTCAGCCGCCCCCGTTCGGGATGATCATGGGCTCAGCGCCGGGCGGGGACCTGCCCGGCCGGCCGGGCCAGGGACACCGGCGCCCTAGCGGAAGTGCCGGGTCAGCCCGGACCAGACCGCGTCGTAGTCCTGCTGCCGGAAGCTGGCCGCCATCGCCTGCGCCGTCGGCAGGATGGTCCAGCGGGTCTCGAACATGAACGCCAGCGTGCCGTCGAGCTTCGTGGGGGCCAGCTCGGCGGTGGACGCCCGGGCGTAGGTGTCGGCGTCGGGGCCGTGGCTGGCGAACGTGTTGTGCAGCGAGCCGCCGCCGGGCACGAAGCCCTCCGCCTTGGCGTCGTACTGCCCGCTGACCAGGCCCATGTACTCGGACATGACGTTGCGGTGGAACCACGGCGGGCGGAACGTGTTCTCGCCCACCAGCCACCGGGGGGCGAAGATGACGAAGTCCACGTTGGCCAGCCCGCTGGTGTCGCTGGGGCTGGTGAGCACGGTGAAGATGGACGGGTCGGGGTGATCGAAGCTGATCGAGCCGATCACCATGAAGTTGGCCGTGTCGTACTTGTACGGCGCGTAGTTCCCGTGCCAGGCGACCACGTCGAGGGGCGAGTGGTCGTAGTCGGCCGCCCACAGGTTGCCGCCGAACTTGTTCACCACCTGCACCGGGCCGCCGCGCTCCTCGAAGGCGGCTTGCGGGTAGCGGAAGTCCCGCTCGTTGGCGAGCCCGTTGGCGCCGATCGGGCCACGCTCGGGCAGGGTGAAGTTGGCGCCGAAGTTCTCGCACACGTAGCCGCGGGCAAACGCGTCGGTCAGCTCGACCCGGAACCGGACCCCGCGCGGCACCACCGCGATCTCGCCCGGGCTCACCCGCAGCGGGCCGAGCTCGGTGTGCAGCAGCACCGCGCCCAGCTCGGGAACGAGCAGCAGCTCGCCGTCGGCGTCGACGAAGTAGCGGTCGCGCATGGATTCGTTGGCCGCGTACAGGTGCACGGCCATGCCCCCCCGGGTCCGCAGGTCGCCGTTGCCGCCGACGGTGAACAGCCCGTCGACGAAGTCGCGCCGCTCGCCCTCGGCCGGCAGCGGCAGCGGGTCCCAGCGGAGCCGGTTGGGGTCGGGCTCGATCTCGTCGAACGGGGTCGCCCGGAGGTTGCCGTTGCCGATGCGCCGGAACGGGGCGTGCTTCGCGCTGGGCAGGATCCGGTAGAGCCAGGAGCGCTGGCTGACGGCCCGGGGCTGGGTGAACGCGGTCCCGCTGAGCTGCTCGGCGTACAGCCCGAGGGGCGCCTGCTGGGGCGAGTTGCGGCCGGCGGGCAGCGCGCCGGCGACCGACTCGGACGCGAACTCGTTCCCGAAGCCGCTGGAGTAGCGGAACTCGTCATCGGCCATGAGGCTGCCTCCTCGACGCGGACGCGGTGCTAGACCCGATCATGCAACGCCGGGCCAGGGGCCGCGACCCCGGGGGCCCCTCTCCGGCCGGACCCGGGCACAGTCGTACAGTCTGCTACGGATTCGATGCGAATTCCCCACTCAGACACAGTTAACGACAGTTACTGTGGAGGCGAGTTCCTACTACAGATGTTCCCAGGAGTGTGGATGGCGGGGCCCCGCTGGCTGACCTTCGACTGCTACGGCACGCTCGCCGACTGGAACACCTGCATGCTGGGTGCCCTCGAACCGCTCGCGGGGGCACATGCGGCCACCCTGCTGGCCGCTTATCACCAGGCGGAGTCGATCCTCGAGGCCCGGCCGCGGTGGGCACCCTACCGGGACATCCTGGCCGAGGCACTGGCCCTGGCCGGCCGGCGGACCGGGATCCGGGTGGACCCGCAGGCGGCGGCGCTCGCGGCCGCCTGGCCCCAGATGCCGCTGTTCGCCGACGTGGCCGGGGCACTGGGCGCGCTGACCGCGGCCGGCTGGCGGCTGGCGATCCTCACCAACTGCGACAACGACCTGTTCGCGACCACGTCGGCCCGCCTCCCGGTGCCGTTCGAGGTCGTGGTGACGGCCGAGCAGGTGCGTTCCTACAAGCCCGACCTCGGGCACTTCCGCACGTTCGCCGAACTGACCGGGGCGACGCCAGCCAACTGGATCCACGTCGCCAACAGCTGGGTGCACGACATCGCGCCGGCCGCCCGGATGGGGCTGCGCTCGGTCTGGGTCGACCGGGACCAGACCGGCCACCCGGCCAAGTTCGCCGAGCGGCGGGTCACCAGCATGCGCCGCCTGGCCGAGACGGTGTCCGACGTGAGCGCGCTGCCGTCCTGGCCGGCGCCCTAGCCGCAGCGGCCTGGCGGCGCCTGGGCCCCGAATGTCCGGCCGGCCCGCCATACTTGAGGCATGGCTACTAGTGCTGACTTGCTCATCGACGGGTTCGGCCGGATCCGGGAAAACGTCGCCGACCTGCTCGGCGGGCTGACCCCGGACGAGGCGGTCTACCGGGTCGACGCCGACGCCAACCCGGTCAGCTGGCTCGTCTGGCACCTCACGCGGGTGCAGGACGATCACGTCGCGGGCGCCTTCGGCACCGAGCAGGTCTGGGTCTCGGGCGGCTGGGCGAAGCGCTTCGGGCTGCCCGAGGGGATGATGGACCACGGCTACGGGCACGGCCGCGACCAGGTCGCGGCGGTCGCCGAGGCCTGCTCGAACGTCGCCCTGCTGCACGAATACCACGAGGCGGTCCACGTGCAGACGGTACGGCTGGTATCCGGGGTCAGCGACGCCGACCTGGACCGGGTGGTCGACCGCCGCTGGACGCCGCCGGTCACCCTGGGCGTCCGGCTGGTGTCGGTCCTCGACGACGACATGCAGCACGCCGGGCAGGCGGCGTTCGTCCGCGGGGTGGCGCGGCGGGTTCTGTAGGCGAACAAGCCTCCTATCGCGGACAATCCACCGGCTTTCGGCTGATTACCACCTCGCTTCAGGGGTAACCGTATGGTCCGCTGGAACCTGTCGCGGTACCGGGTCTCACGGCTTACCGCGCCGTCAAGCCAGCTACGCACCGTCGCGTAGGAGGTAGTCGAGTGGTAGGTAACCCGAAGCAGCCCGCGGGCAGGCGCTCTCGCCGCCTGGCGGCCGTCATGACGTCGACCGCACTGACGGTCGCGGCCGTCACGACGACCGCCGCGGCCAGCGCCGCGAGCGCGGCGACAAGTCCGCCCTACCCGTGCGCGGCGACTGGAGGCCCCAACGGCGATGCCTCCGCGATCGGCTGGCTCGGCAACGGCCAGGGCGCGACGGCCTGCCTCGGCGGCAGCTTCTACGTCCCCAACGGCATCAACACCGCCTACGGCTTCGGTGTCTACAACTACTCGGCGACCACCTGGACCAACGCCGATGGCTACCTGCCCGCCCTGGTCACCAGCTTTACCGACGACGGGGCCAAGGTCTCCATTACCAACTTCGGCGACCAGGTGACGATCGCCGGCCACCCGTTCGTGCTGATCTACAGCCGGGTCGCGGTGCACAACCCGACCGGCCGGTCTGTCACGGTCGACCCGCAGCCCAGCGCCGGCCTGGTGGCCCTCAACTCCGCCGCCGACCAGGTGGCCCCGGGCGCGACCGCCGACCACGACTACGTGGTGGCAGAAGACCGGTTCGGCGGCACGTACGCCTGGCCGTCGTCGGCACAGCTCACGGCCGCGGGCGGGTACGCCGCCCACTTCGCGCACATGGCGTCGTTCTGGAACGGCCAGCTCAGCCACATCGCCCAGCTCACGCTGCCCGACCAGCAGCTCACCGACGCCTATAAGGCCGGGTTCGCCTACACGCAGATCGACCGGAGCGGCAACGAGCTGGACACCGGGACGAACGGCTATCACCAGGAGTACGAGCACGACGTCGTCGGCATCCTCGCCAACCTCTTCAACGAGGGGTACTTCACCGGGGCGCACGCGCTGCTGGACGAGGCCGACAAGGTGGTCGGCACCAACACCCAGTACTCCGACGGCACCTGGGTCTACCCGTGGCTGTGGGCACTGTACGTGCAGAAGACCGGCGACAGCAGCTTCCTGGCCCAGCGCTTCGCGTCCCCCGGCCCGCTCGGGGCGAAGGCTCAGCCCAGCATCGAGTCGTCCGCGCACGTCATCGCGGCCGACCGGACCGGGCCCGGCGGCATCATCGGCGAGACGAACGACATCGACGCGAACGGCTACTGGACCAGCGACAACTACGAGGCCCTGCTCGGCCTGGCCGGCTACGAGTACCTGGCGAAGGTCATGCACGCTGCGACCGAGCAGAAGTGGGCCGCCACGCAGTACGCCAGCCTGCTGGCCGCGGTCAACAAGACGCTGGGGCAGACGATCACGGCCAACCACCTGAACTACATCCCCTGCTCGATGACCGAGCCGAACACCGCCAACCGGTGCGACAACCCTGAGGACGCCAACTGGGCCGCTCCCGGCGTCTACTTCAACGAGGCGTGGAACGGCTACCTGCTCGGCGCCACCACCACGCCCCCTGGCAACGGGACGATGGCCGACTGGATCGACCAGACCCTGGCCTACGGGTTCGGCCGGGCGAGCGGGATGCTGCCGGCGAACACGTTCGGCGGCTACCCGGGCGAGGGCTTCTACTCGACCGCTTACAACGCCGCCTACGGCGCCTGGGGCCTGGCCAGCAACGACTACCGCGACCAGGGCATCTTGTCCTACGAGTTCCTCATCAGGAACGACCAGAGCGGCCCGTACTCCTGGTGGGAAGGCTCGACCTCGCCCAGCACGACGACGCCGTGGACCGGGAACCACCCGTCGTCCGGCGGCGGCTCGTCGCCCCACTCCTGGGGCATCGCCATGGGTGACCTCGGCCTGGTCGACTCGCTGGTCGCCCAGCGCACCGACGGCACGGTCATCGTCGGCCGCGGCGTGCCCAGCGGCTGGCTCACCTCCGGCCGGCCGATCGCGGCGACCAACGTCCCGGTGGCCGGCGGAAAGCGGATCGGCGTGCGGATCAGCGCAGCCGGGTGCGTGGTGACGCTGCGGGTGACCGGGTCCGCGACCGGGCCGGTGCAGTTCGACCTGCCCGCCTTCGTCGGCAACATCGCGTCCGCCTCGACCGGAACGGTCAGCCAGAGCGCCGGCACGGTCACCGTCCCGGCGGGGACCCAGTCGGTCACGGTGACGCTGAAGAAGGCGCCGTAACCGGACGGGCGCGGCTTCCCGTGCTCCCCGCATTCCGCCCCCGGCTCCCACCGAGCCGGGGGCGGACTGCTGACCCGGCGCCCTAGCTGTTCTGCCCGCGCTAGCCGGCGTCCGGGTGGGCGGCGTCCGGGTGGCCGGCGTCTGGGTCGGCCGGCGTCCGGGTGGGCGGGCTCGGTGCAGATAAGGCCCCAGGGCTTGTCGCTGACCCGGGTGATCACGACCGTCGCCCGGTGCCGGCCCGAAAGCTTCAGGCGGCGGCGGATCACCTCGACGTCGCCCGCCAGGCCGCGGCGGCGGATGTCGACGGCGCCGATGTCCAGCGCGCGCAGGCGCCGGGCGAACTGCCGCTCGTTCCACGGCGCGGACTCGAGCACCCGCAGGGTGCGGGCGAACGGGGTCGTCACCAGACGGTCGAGGGTGAGGAAGGCGATCCGCGGATCGATCTTGGCCGCGCCGAGCTCGCGGGCCAGGTCCTCGACCAGGCTCGCCCGGGTGACGGCCGGGTTCGGGTCGAGCAGGTACTCCCCCGGCTCGCGCAGCGGGACGCGGTCGCCGGGACGGGCCGTCAGGCTGACGGCGCCCTGGCCCGGCAGCAGCACCGTGGCCCGGCGGGGGCCGTTATCCCCGGCGGCGGGCGCGGTCGCCAGGGCGGGCGACCACAGTACCGCCTCCTTGAGGTCACGCGCCTCCGCGATGAACTCGGCTTCCCACCCGGGCGGGATGACCTCGTCGCCGATGCCGGGCGCAGCCTTGACGCAGACGGCCGGCACCTGACCGGTCAGGCCCGCGCACCAGTCGAGGGACGGTTCGGACTGACCCGGGCGGAACCGCCGGGCTGTACCCGCCGAGGCGCCTCCGGGGCCAGCCGAGGCGTGGCCAGGGCCGAGCCGGCGGGCCGGGTCGATGAACACCGCGTCGAGCCCGTGGGCGGCCAGTCCCCCTCCGGCCAGCCGCAGGTCGCGCACGTCGGCCACCACCGCCGTGACCC
Organism: uncultured Actinomycetota bacterium; assembly: GCA_963795335.1. Lineage (GTDB taxonomy): Bacteria > Actinomycetota > Actinomycetes > Streptosporangiales > Streptosporangiaceae > Trebonia. Next base: position 252,936 of record CAWCHI010000010.1, on the reverse strand, counting down.
GGTCGGCCCGGCCGTAGACGGCCGCGTTGTGCAGGGCGAGGCGGGCGTGCCCGGCGTCCCGGTCGACCGCGAGCACGGCGGCGGTAGCGGCCAGCGCGATCAGGTCGCCGCCGATGCCGCAGCACAGGTCGGCCACCCGGGCGGCGCCGGACAGGCGCCCGGCCCGGTAGGCCGCGACCGCCTCCGACGACGCCTGCTCGTACCCGGCCCGGGTGAACAGCATGGCGCCGGCCCGGCTGAACTTGGCGGCGGCGGCGCGGCGCAGCTCCTGCTGGGCCGTCGCCGCGGCGACCAGGTCGGCTGGGTACTCCCGGCGCAGCCGCTCGGCCAGGGCCAGCCCGGGGGCGGCCGCGCCCGCCGCCGCCAGCCGGGCCAGCAGCTCCGGGCCCGGGGGGACCAGCAGGGCGGCGGGTTCGGTCGTCACCCGGTCGAGGCTAGTGCCCGCCGCCTGTGCCTGATCCGGTACAGTCGCCGCGCGGCCCGGCCCGGCGCGGCGCGGCCCGGCGCGGCCCGGCGTCGATCAGCGCGGAAACTTCGCGCAGGGCGGATGGTCTGCGCAGCGCGGAAGAAAAGCGGCCTATGCGCACGCTTTTACTCCACGCTGCGCGGATGATCCACGTTCTCCCGGGCCGGCCGGGTCGGGTTGTCGGTCGGCGCCGCGGGTTAGTCGGCGCCGCGGGTTAGTCGGCGCCGCGGGTTGGCGGCGCCGCGGGTTAGGCGGCGCGCGCGGATTGGCGGGCGACGCTACCGGCTGGCGGTCCTCGACCAGGTTCAGGACGAGCTGCTCGCCCGCTGAGGGCGGCCGACCGGGCGACGCTGGGCCCGCCTGCTCACCCGGGTCGCGGCCCATCACGCGGAGCCACCGGGCCAGCCGGGTATCTGACCTTTTAGTACCTGATGCGCGCTTTAGGATTAACGGTCGCTTTCCGGCGGAACAGACCAGGGGTGAGCGTCGCCGAGGTGACCCGGGCCGATCCCGTCCTGCTGCGCTCCGCGCTCGCCGCCGCCGCGGCCGGCTGGCACGTCTTCCCCTGCTCCCCGGGCGGGAAGCGCCCGGCCCTGCGGGGGAACTGGCAGGAGCTGGCGACGACCGCCGCCGGCCAGGTCCGCGAGTGGTGGACCCGCGCGCCGTACAACATCGGCATCGCCTGCGGCCCGTCCGGGCTGGTAGTGATCGACCTGGACCAGCCGCGGGCGGAGCCGGGCGAGATCGACCCGGACGACGAGGGAGCGCTGTTCGCGTTGTCGGGGGCAGACCGGCTGGCGCTGCTGGCCCGGCGCCACCGGCAGCGCTACCCGGCCGGGACCTACGTCGTCGACACCCCCTCGGGCGGCTGCCACCTCTACTTCTCGGCCGCGCCCGGTGTGCGCGCGCGGAACACGGCCGGGGCGCTCGGCCCGCACATCGACGTGCGGGCCGACGGCGGTTACGTGATCGGCGCAGGCAGCCGTGCCGGCGGCCGCCGCTACACCTCCCGGGGCGAGCGCGGCGAGACGGCGCCGCTCCCGCCGTGGCTCGCCCGCCTGGTGGCGGAGTCCCCCGCGCCCGCCGCGGCGACGCCCGTCCCGCCCCAGTGGCCGCCGGCCGACCGGGCCCAGGGACGGGCCTACGCGCTGGCGGCGCTGCGGGCGGAAACTGCCCGGGTGGCCGAGGCCAGGCCCGGGACCAGGAACGACACGCTTAACCGGGCCGCCTTCAGCCTCGGTCAGCTGGTCGCGGCCGGACTGCTGCCGCCGATCCCGGTGATTACCGGGCTGATCAGCGCGGCCCGGCACGCGGGACTGCCCGAGGAGGAGGCGCAGCGCACAATCCGGTCCGGCCTGGCAGGCGGTGCCCGCAAGCCGCGCGCCTGGTGAGCGAGCCGCCTTCGAGGCGCACATGGCCCGGATACGGTCCGCCCCCGGCATCACGCTGCTGACCGGCCTGGTCCCGGTCTGCCCGCTGCACGCGCGGGTGACCAGCGACAACGCGGGCTCGGGCCGGGTGCGGAAAAGGCGGCCTTTGCCGATACCGGGACCCAGCGCTCCTTCGTCTGCGGCCGCAATTGCGTCATTGACAAAATGATCTTGCGACTCGACTGACTCGATTGCACGCGCGTGACGCAGGAGCCGAAGGGACAGCAAGCTGGTAATGATCATAAGCGGCCCGACGATGCGAGCTAAGGCGCATGGCGCCGATAAGCATCAATGGCGCCGACGTTCCCTGAGCATCGTTTGTCACCTGTGAGGTCAGGCAATTTGCCGGCGACGAAGGCGCGGCCCGGCTCCGCCGTGGTCGGTCAGCCCAGCTGCGGCACGCGGATGCCCCGTGCGCGCGCCGCATGCGGGCGCAAGCTGGACCGCCGGCCCTTTGCCCGCAACGTGCGGGAAGTGCAACACGGCCCTCGGCTGCGTCGAACTGTCCCCGCGAGATGGCCGACGGGTACCTCGGCCGGTAGGCCAGGTCCCGGGGCGCCCAGGCATGGAAAAGGCCCCTCCCGCGACGTTGGGAGAGGCCTTGTGCGTGGGCGATACTGGGATCGAACCAGTGACCTTCTCGGTGTGAACGAGACGCGCTCCCGCTGCGCCAATCGCCCGTGCTGGGATAGCCTACCAGAACCGCGAGGCGACGGAGACGAGCGCGCGGGATCGGCGCGGGCAAGCACAGTGACGTGCGTGGGGCGTCAGTGGCAGCCGTGCGGTCCCCGGTTGCAACGAGGTTGCAGCAGGTCACCGGGCTGGAAATGTTGACGGTCCTACTGGCAGGTAGGGTGAACTTCGGCTACTGTCAGCTATGCAATCGATAGCGCCAACGGGCGGTTTTAATTGCGCTCAGTTATCATGTGACTACTTAGCGCGATGCATTATCACTAGCGCGATGCGAAGTAGCTCACACATAGTGCAATCGTTCAGCAGGAACAATAGACTGCGACCAGCCTGTTACCCACTGATGGTGTCCAGCAGCAACGGATACCGTCGACAAATCGAACAACGGCCGCGAAACCGACAATCACCCAAACGGAAGCAAGCGGGCATCTTCCAACCTAACGCTCCGTATTCGGATTAGTCGCGACAAGGCCGCGTCCCCCCAGCGAGCCCGGTCCCCCGCCGGGCCCCACCCCAGATTGAGGTTGGACTGACGATGAACAGCAGCAGCACGGTGTCCGCCGAACTAGGGCTTCGTCTGGTCGTCCCCCAGCAGACGATCGTCCCCCTCGTGGCGAGCCTGTACTACTCGAAGGAAGACCCCTACGCGATCCGCATCGCGTTCCACGTCGGGCTGGACGAGCCGGTCGAGTGGATCTTCGCGCGAGACCTGCTCTCCAACGGGATCGAGGGCCGCGAGGGCCTCGGCGACGTCGTCGTCTGGCCGGCTGCCGGCTCCGCCGACGGGACGAGCGGCCGGGTCCTGAACATCGAGCTGTCCTCGCCGTTCGGCCAGGCCCACTTCGAGGCGCCGATCAAGGAGATCGCCGACTTCCTCAAGCGGACCTACGTCATCGTGCCCGCGGGCGAGGAGACCGACTTCGTCGACGTCGAGACCGAGCTGACCGACCTGCTGCGCAAGGCGCAGTAGGTCCACCGCCGCTTCCCGGCCCGGGCCCCCGTAACGGGCCGGGACCACTTCGCAGTACCCCTCCGGGTCACCCCCCAGCAGAAGCCCCCGGCAGCGTCGCCGTGCGATCGGAGTTCCCTCACCCGATACGCAACCTGGCCGTACCGGCGGGCCCTCGCGGACCCGGTAGTTCCGCCTGCGTTCGGCGTGCTCGCCGGGATCAGTGGGGCCCGCGCGATAGGAGCGACGGGGGTACGCGCATGAGGCATATTTTTTCGCCTAACCGTCAGTCTGAGTTGGTGGTTGGGCCTGGATCGGATACAGTTCTTCACGCAACGCCGGAGCGATCTGGCGGCCGGACCGGGGGCTCCCGGACCAGCATGCGGACGTGGCTCAGTGGTAGAGCATCACCTTGCCAAGGTGAGGGTCGCGGGTTCGAATCCCGTCGTCCGCTCGGAGGCGCGGCTTGCGAGGGCCCAGTGGTCCCGCAAGGCGGCTCACCAACTGGCCGCCCGTGAAGCTCGCTCCTGCGGCGGAGTGGCCGAGTGGCTTAGGCAAGGGCCTGCAAAGCCCTGTACACGGGTTCGATTCCCGTCTCCGCCTCTGCCCATTACGTGCTGCCGGCATCTTCTCCCGGCGGCGGCCGGTGTCCCGCACAGGGTCCGGGTGAACCACGACGAAGCCACCGCATTCGCGCGGCAGTGGGTCAAGGACTGGAACAACCACGACGTCGAGGCGGCCGGGCTGGCGGCGGCCGGATGCGCAAATGCCGCGGAGCGAGCGGGAAGCCAACCGTAGACTGGCTTGCATGGAGGACCCCTTCGCCGTCAGGGAATTGCGGATCCGCCAGCCGGCCCGGGTGATGCCCGGCCGGGCGCGCTACGACTTTTTCGATGGCCGCAAGCTGGTCGCGGTCGCGTCCGAGGTCGCGCCCCGCTCCGTGTTGCAGACGATGGCCGACCTGGTCCCGCGGACCCGCGTCCTCGGGGTGAAGTCGGCCGACGGCGAGCCGTTGCTGACCATGGTGAAGCGGGACAGTGACTGGATCGCCGACCTGACCGACCCGGCGGGCGCGCTGATCGGGCAGATCGAGATCGGCGAGACCCGGCGCCACTACGCCCTCCGTGACGAGGCGGGCGAGCCGGCCGGCCAGGTGGTCGGCGACCTGGCCGTGAGGCATTTCACCATCACCGGCCCGGGCGGGGAGCGCTACGCGCACCTGCGCAAGACCTGGGCGGGCCTCGGCAAAGAGCTGCTCACCTCGTCGGACCACTACACGATCACCTTCACCGGCCCGATGTCAGCGCAGACCCGCCAGCTGGTCGTCATGGTGCCGATCGTCGTGGATATGACCCGGCACGGGCCGTACTAACGGCGCCGCCGGGCCACTGGCCCCGCCGGCCCGCGCACATGGCGGCTAGGTCGCCGCTGGGCTGGGCGTGCCCGAGGTGGGGTTGCTGGTCGGCGCCGTGGTGGTCGGCACCGTCGTCGGGCTGAAGGTAGGGCTCGGCGTGGTGGTCGCGCTCGACGTCGGCGCCCCGCTCGGGCTGGCGGTCGCGGTCGAGGTCGAGGTCGGCTTCGCGGTCGAGCTGGCCGACGTGGTCGGCGTGGCCGTCTGGGTGCTGACCGGAACCGGGGCCTGGATGGTGCCGGGGGCGGTGGCGGTGGGCGAGTGCTTCGCGGATGTCTTCTTCGGGCGGGCGGACGCCGACGGCGTGCCCGAGGGCCCCGACGTCAGGTCGCCGGCCAGCGAGGCGCTCGGGGCCGGGTGCTTGCCGGGGCTGCCGCCGGACGAGTGCCCGAGAGCCAGGGCGACCACCGCGATGATGACAACCGCGGCCGCGGCGGCGGCCGCCAGCGGCCAGTGCCGCCGACGGCGGCGGCCCGGACCGCCCGGGACCGGGGCGACGGCCGGCCCGGCCCCGCTGGCCGGTCCGCCGTTCACGCCGGCGCCGGCCAGCGGGAACAGGGACGTCTCCGGCAAGCTGTACTCCGCCCGCGTGGGCGCGGTCAGGTCCCCCGCGCCCGGCACCGGTGCGCCGGGCAGTGGGTCACCGGGCAGCGGGTCACCGGGCAGCGGGCTTGCCGCCACCAGCTCGGTGGCCGGCGGCAGGGTGGCACCGGCTGCCGCGCCTGCGGACGCGGCGGCGGCTGACGCGGCGATGACCGGCGCTTCGTCAGCGGACAGCGCGCCGGCTGAGACCCGGGTGGCAGGCGCCGGGGTACTGGGAACCGGGGTACCGGGGACCGGGGTACCGGCGACCGGGGTACCGGCGACCGGGCCGGCGTCTACGTCGCCGGCGGTGGCCGGCTCGGCCGCGCCCGAGTCCGGGTCCCGCAGCGACGGCGGCAACGGGGTCTGCAGGGTCGGGTTGTAGCGGCTCATGGCGTCCGCGACCGCGCGCGGCAGCCACTCCTCGTCGAGCACGCCGACCTCGTCGCTGAGCGATTCGAGCAGCGCGGCCGGGGTCGGGCGGGCGGCCGGGTCCTTGGCCAGGCACTCCTGGACCAGCGGGCGGAGCCGCTCGGGCACCTGGGTCAGGTCGGGTTCCTCGCGGACCACCCGGTAGAGCAGGGCCGGGGTCGGGCCGGTGCCGAACGGGCCAGCCCCGGTCGACGCGTAGGCCAAGATCGCGCCCAGGCTGAACACGTCGGTCGGCTGGCCGACCTGCTCCCCCATCGCCTGTTCGGGCGACATGAACCCGGGCGAGCCGAGCACCATGCCGGTGGTGGTCATCATCGACCGCTCGAGCACCCGGGAAATGCCGAAGTCGATCACCCGCGGCCCGTCGGAGGCGAGCAGCACGTTGGACGGCTTCATGTCGCGGTGCACCAGACCGGCCCGGTGGATCGCCTCCAGGGCCTCGGCCAGGCCCGCCGCGAGGGCGAGGACGGTAGTGACCGGCAGCGGGCCATGGTCCTCGACCGCGTCCGTCAGCGACGGCCCCGGCACGTAGACCGTCGCCATCCAGGGCAGCTCGGCCTCGGCGTCGGCGTCCACCACGGCCGCGGTGTAGAAGCCGCTGACGTTCCGGGCGGCGGAGATCTCGCCCGCGAAGCGGGTGCGGAACCCGCGCTCCTCGGCCAGCTCGGGCCGGATGAGCTTGATCGCGACGAGCCGCCCGCCGGGAGACTTGGCCAGGTAGACCTGGCCCATGCCGCCCGCCCCGAGCCGCCCGAGCAGCTTGTACGGCCCGACCGCGACCGGATCGCCGGCCCGCAGGTCCTTGATCACTGGAAGTTTCCCGTCCCCGGGTACACCAAGAGAACTGCGCCGCCCACGATCTGCTCCCCGCCAGGACCCGAAAAACGTGCTAGTGGGTTTAGCGTAGGCGGCGGCCGGATTTCCCGCTAGGCCAGGAGAATGCGCAGGAAAACGGTTAGGTGTTTGTTACCGCGGCCGTTACCGGGCGGAGGCCGCCGGAGCCGGCGATACCGGGGAATCTAGCGGATCACGTTGAACAATGGCGGTTCCCGTTCTGGGGTGAGGCGGTCGCGCGTACAGCCGCGAGGCCTCCGCCACCCGGCGGCAGCGGGGCAGGCCGGCTCGCACCGAACGGGGGCGCGGTCCTACCGTGAGGTTCATGCTGACCGCCGATGCGCTGCTGGCCGGGCCGCGTGGCCGCCGGGTGTGCTGGGAACTGCTTGACCGGCGCGCCGTGTATGACTCCAGCCGGCCGGCCGGCTGGACCGGCATCTGGCGGGCGGCCGTCGCGGGTGACTTGTCCAGCCAGTCCGGCCCGCTCGCGGACCTGGTCGCCTGGGCCGATCCGGTGGCACTCGCGGCGGACCAGTTCGCCGTGCTGGCGGCGCTGCAGATGTCGGTGGACAGCGCCCGGTACTGGCAGCCGCCAGACGCCCACGACCGGGCGCTGGCGGCCGCACCGGTGCGGGCAGTGCTGGAACCGGTTGCGGCCGCGCTCGCCGCCGCAACTGGCTGCGACTGGTGGACGTCCCCGCTCGACCGCCTGCGGCAGCGGTACACGCAGTTCCTGGGCAACCACTCGTTCGACGAGCCGCAGCTATCCGGGGCGGCGCGCCGGGTGGCGGCGTGGCGGGCGGACACCGCCACCCGGGAGGAGCAGCTGCGCCGCGACCCGCCTGACCCGCTCGGCTCCTGGAGCGGGGCCTGGTGGTCGGACCCAGCCATGTCGGGGCTGCCGCTCACCTCACGGCCGGGGCCCGGCCTCGGCGCGCTGCGGCTCGTCCTTGTGGAGGACAGCCTCGGCTGGGAGCAGGCGCGCTGCTGGCCGCTGCGCCCGCGCGGCGGGGCGCGGGTGTTCGAGGTCGACGGCCCGGCCACGTGGTCGGAGCTGGTCACCCGTTACCCGCTGGATGTGAGCCGGTCCCGGCGGCACGACTGGTGGCGGGCGACCGGGCGCGACGGGAACTGGCTGATCCCCGACTTCCAGGCGGTGGCCCGCGACTACGACGCGGTGCACGTCACCGTGCTTGGCTACCTGATGACGGCCGGGGTGGCGGTGCCAGCTGGCCCTGGGAACGGTTCCGCGACCCTGCTGGCCGGCTGGGACCCCGACACCGCCTGGTGGCTGACCGACGTGCTGGAGCCGGACGGCCCGCCAGAAGAGTGGGCCGCGGACGAAGACGCCGCCAGCGGCTGGCGGCCGGCGCCGAGCACGGACGGGCCTGGAGACCGGGCGTCGCGTGCGGCACCGGAATCGTGACGACGCGTCCGGGGAGCGTCAGCCGGTAGCCCGGGGGCGGAAAGCGGCGAAGGGGTTGGTGACGACCAGCTCGCGCGAGGCGAAGCGGTACATGGTGGCCGGGCGGCCACCTGTCGCCGCCGGGCGGGAGACGGTGCTGGTCGGCTCGATGACGTCGCGGCGGGTGAGGATGCGCTGCAGGTTGGTGGCCGACACCGGGTGGCCGAGGGCGGCGGCGTAGGTGTCGCGGAGCTGGGAGATGGTGAACGCCTCGGGCGCGAGGGCGAAGCCGATGTTGGTGTAGGAGAGCTTGGCCCGCAGCCGGTTGCGGGCTGAGCCGATGATCGAGCCGTGGTCGAACCCGGTTGGCGGGAGGTCGTCGACCGCGAACCAGGCGGTGTCGTCGGGCAGCTTCGGCTGCGCGTCCGGGGTGACCAGGGCCAGGTAAGCGGTCGCCAGGACGCGGCCCCGGGGGTCGCGGACCGGGTCGCTGCGCGTCTCCAGCTGCTCCAGGTGGGCGATCTCGGGAATGTCGACCTTGGCCGCGAGGTGCCGCCCGGCCGCGGCGCCGAGCCGCTCGCCGGCTGCGAGCAGGCCGCCGGGCAGCACCCAGCGGCCCGCGAACGGCTCCGACGCACGCCGCCAGAGCAGCACCGCCAGCCGCTTGCCGCGCACCTGGAACACGACCCCGAGCGCCTCGTGGGGGAAGCAGTCAGCAGGCACACGCCCATCGTAGGGGCCTGGTTCCCCCGGCGGGGACGGGGCGCGCGGGCCCTGTTAGTTTTCGCCTAAGGGTTGTGAACCCGTCGTTTTCGACTTACAGTCGGAAACATGACAGACATGCAGGAGACAGCGCCGGTTAACCCGGTCGACGCCGGGTGGGCGGCCAGGGTCCGGAAACTGGCCGCGCAGCGCGGCGCGGTGATCCTCGCGCACAACTACCAGCGGCCGGAAATCCAGGAAGTGGCCGACCACGTCGGCGACTCGCTCGCGCTGGCCCGGCTCGCCGCCGCCAGCCCGGCCCGGGAAATCGTGCTGTGCGGGGTGTACTTCATGGCCGAGACGGCCAAGATCCTGGCCCCCGACCGGACCGTGCTCATCCCCGACGCGGGCGCGGGCTGCTCGCTGGCCGACAGCATCACCGCCGACCAGCTCCGGGCGTGGAAGGCGGAGCACCCGGGGGCGGCCGTGGTCGCCTACGTGAACACCAGCGCCGACGTCAAGGCGGAGGCCGACGTGTGCTGCACCTCGGCCAACGCGGCCGAGGTGGTGTCCGCCATCCCGGAGTCGCGCGAGGTGCTGTTCCTGCCCGACCAGTTCCTCGGGGCGCACGTCAAGCGGGTCACCGGCCGGGCCAACCTGCGGATCTGGGCGGGCGAGTGCCACGTCCACGCCGGGATATCGCCGCAGGCGCTGCGCGACATGGCGGCCGCCCGGCCCGAGGCGGAGCTGTACGTGCACCCCGAGTGCGGCTGCGGAACCTCGGCCCTGTGGCAGACCGGCACCGGCGACCTGCCCGCGGGACGGACCCGGGTGCTGTCGACCGGCGGGATGCTCGAAGCCGCCCGCACCACCCGCGCGACCGCCGTGCTGGTGGCGACCGAGACCGGGATGCTGCACCAGCTCCGCAAGGCCAACCCGGCCGTCGCCTGGGAACCAGTCAACCCGCACGCGACCTGCCACTACATGAAGATGATCACCGCCCCGGCGCTGGAGGAGTGCCTGCGCTCGGGCCGGACCGAGGTGCAGGTCGACCCGGATGTCGCGGCCCGCGCCCGGCGCGCGGTCGAGGGCATGATCAGCGTCGGCCCAGCTCCGGTCCCGGCCGGCGCCTGACCGCCGGCGGTGACGCGGCGGCCCCCGTTCGCGGGCCGGGGCCGCGCCGCGCGAGGACGGCGAACGGGACGTGGACCCACTGCCATGCGCTTTACAGGAGATGAGCAGCGTGACTTTCGAGGTTTCTGAATGCGCGGGCGGGCCGGACGAGACGACGGCGGCGGGTCCGGCCTTCGGCGGCGGCCTTCGGCGGGCCGGCGCGGGTCCGGCGGGCAGCCACTGACGCAGCCGGCGGGCGGGCGCGGTGGCGACGGGACGCTGACGTAGTGGTCATTGGTTCGGGGGCGGCCGGGATCTCGGTCGCGCTCACCGCGGCCGACCGCGGGCTGCGCGTCCTGGTGGTGACGAAGGACCTGGTCGGCGGGGCGACCGCGCTCGCCCAGGGCGGGCTGGCGGCCGCGATCGGACCCGGCGACACCGCCGCCGCGCACGTCCGCGACACGCTGACGGCCGGCGCGGGACTGTGCGAGCCGGACGTGGTGGACGCCCTGGCGGCCGCCGCCCCCGGGGCGGTCGACTGGCTGACTGGGCTCGGGGCGCAGCTGGAAACCCGTGCGCTGCGGCTGGAGGGCGGGCACAGCACGCACCGGATCGTGCACTCCGGCGACGACGCGACCGGGGCCGAGGTGCACCGGGCGCTGCTGGCGGCGCTGCTCGCCCGCCCGCTCGAGGTGCTGGACCGGACGGTGGCGCTGGAGCTGCTCACGCAGGAGCTTGACGGGGCGGGGGCCGGGCCGCAGGCGCGGGCGGCGGGAGGGACGGCGGCTGCCAGCGCCGGGCCGGCCCGCGGGCTAGCCGGGACGGTCCCCGCCCGCCGGGTCACCGGGCTGTCAGCCGCGTTCATCGGCGCCGGCGGGCGGCTGACGCCCGGGGTGATCACCGCCCGGGCGGTGGTGGTCGCGGCGGGCGGGCTCGGGCAGGCGTTCGCCACCACGTCCAACCCGGCCGGCGCGACCGGCGACGGCATCGCGGCCGCGGCCCGCGCCGGGGCGGTGATCAGGGACCTGGAGTTCGTCCAGTTCCACCCGACGGTGCTGTGGCAGCCCGGCGCGAGCGGGCAGTGCCCGCTGGTGACCGAGGCACTGCGGGGGGCCGGGGCGGTGCTGCGCGACCTCGACGGCACGCCGCTGATGGCCGGGCACGATCCCCGGGGCGACCTGGCCCCGCGCGACGTCGTCGCCGCCCGGATGGCCCAGGCGATCGCGGCCGGGGACGCTGGCCACGTATGGCTCGACGCGACCGGCGCTCGGGCGCCGGACCTGGTCGAGCACGGGTTCCCGACCGTCACCGCCGCCTGCCGCAAGCACGGCATCGACCCGGTCACCGAGCTGATCCCGGTCGCCCCGGTGCGCACTACTCGTGCGGCGGGATCCTGGCCGGCCTGGACGGGCGGACCACGCTGGCCGGCCTGTACGCGGCGGGCGAGGCCGCCTCGACCGGCGTGCAGGGGGCCAACCGGCTGGCGTCCAACTCGGTGACCGAGGCGGTCATCGCCGGCCGCCGCGCGGGCGCGGCGATCGCCGATGCCCTGGCTGAGGGCGACGGTCAGACAGGGCCGGGTCCGCGCGGCCCGCAACCACGCAGTGTCCCGGGCCCGCGGAACCGGAGTGGGCCGGGACCGGCGCCGCCGGCGGCACCACCGGGGCAGGCGGAGTCAGCCGGGCGGAGCTGGCGGCGGCGATGTCCCGGTGGGCCGGGCGTGATCAGGGACGGCGACGGGCTCCGGCGGCTGGTCCGGCTGCTCGAAGGAGAGGGCGGGACGGGACGGGGGGACCACGGGCCCGTTCGGCGATGAGGCTTGGGGCGCGGCGCGGCGGGGACGCGGCCGCCGGGCTGGACGCGGTCGAGGCGGCCAGCCTGCGCACCGTCTCCTGGCTGATCGCGGCGGGGGCACAGCGGCGGACCGAGAGCCGCGGGTGCCACCGGCGGCGGGACGCGGCGGGCACGGTGGCGGCGCCGCGGCACACGCTGGCTGGTTCGAAGGGCAGAGGCTCGTGGTGACGGAGGAGGAGCTGTGACGACTGGGAGAAGCGGCATGAGGAGCTGACCGGGATCTCGGCGCGCGACCGCGCGGTCGGCCGAGATCGGCCGGTGCTCGACGTGCCCGAGGTGGTGCGGGTGGTCCAGGCGGCGCTGGACGAGGACTTCCGCTACGGCCCCGACGTGACCTCGGCCGCGACGGTGGCCGGGCGGACTGCTGACCGCCGACGTGGTGGCGCGCGAGGCCGGGCGTGGTGGCCGGGCTGCCGGTCGCCCTCGCGGTGCTCGACCTGCTGGCGAGTACTGGGGACCACCGCGGCGGGCCCGCGGGCGGCGGCACCGGCCCCGCGCCCCGGGCGGGCGGGGTTTCCGGGACCGCGCTGGTGGCGGACGGGGCGGGGTCGCGGCCGGGCGACGCGGTGCTGCGGGTCGCGGGCGACGCGGTGGCGGCGCTGGGAGCGGAGCGGACCATGCTCAACTTCCTCACCCACCTGTCCGGGATCGCCACGGCCACCAGGACCTGGGCCGACGCGGTGGCAGGGACGGGCGCCGTGATCCGGGACACCCGCAAGACCCTGCCGGGGCTGCGGGCGCTGGAGAAGTACGCCGTGCGGGCGGCGGCGGGCGAGAACCACCGGATGAGCCTCGGCGACGCCGCCCTGGTCAAGGACAACCACGTGGCGGCGGCGGGCGGCATCGGGGCGGCGGTCCGCGCGGTCCGCGCGGCGGCCCGGCCGGGGCTGGTGATCGAGGTCGAGTGCGACTCGCGTGACGCAGGTGCGCGAGGCGCTCGCCGCGGGGGCGCGGTTCATCCTGCTCGACAACATGCCGGTGCCGGTGCTGCGGGAGGCCGTCGCGCTGGCGCGCGGCTACGACGGGGCCCGGCTGGAGGCGAGCGGCGGCCTGCGCCTGGGCAACGCGCGCGAGGTCGCCGGGACCGGGGTCGACTACCTCGCCGTGGGCGCGCTCACCCACTCGTCGCGGGCTCTCGACCTGGGGCTCGACTACCGCGCCGAGGCGCCTGTATGTCGCCGGGGGCAATGAAGCGCCCGCCAGCGCCCAGCCGAAAAGACCCGCGCCGGACGGAGAATTGTCCTTCCGGCAGCCAAGCGCCGGTGGGATCAGGCGGATAAGTTCGGTCGCAGCAGCACCGGACCAACCGCCTGCAGGCTCTGGTAGAGTTCCATAAGTCCCACGGGCGATTGGCGCAGCGGGAGCGCGTCTCCCTGACACGGAGAAGGTCACAGGTTCAAATCCTGTATCGCCCACAAGAGAGAAGGCCGGTTTCCGCACGCGGAAGCTGGCCTTTGTCGTGCGCGGCCTACAGTGCGGGCGGCCTGGTTGTGATCGAATGAGCAGATGACGGCGGCTGACCTTCCCCTGGAGCTGCTGGTTGGGGCGGGGACCGTCATCGCGGCCGTCGTGGCGGCGCGGCTGGCGCACTCGCTCGGGCTGCCGGCCCTGCTGGTCTTCCTGGGGCTCGGTCTCGCGCTGGGCGAATCCGGGGCCGGGATCCAGTTCAGCAACGCCCAGACGGCCGAGGTCCTCGGCCTCGGCGCGCTGATCCTCATCCTGGCCGAAGGCGGCCTGACGACCAACTGGTCCCACGCCCGGCCCGCGCTGGCCGGTGCGCTGCTGCTGGCCACCGTGGGCGTGGCGGTCGCCACCGTCGTCGTCGCCGCGCTGGCGCACTGGGTGCTCGGCTTCGGCTGGCAGTCGGCCCTGCTGCTGGGGGCGGTGCTGGCGCCGACCGACGCCGCCGCCGTCTTCTCGGTGCTGCGCCGGCTGCCGCTGCCGCCAACGATGTCGGGCATGCTCGAAGGGGAATCCGGGCTCAACGACCCGCCGTCGGTGCTGGCGGTCACGCTGCTGTCCTCGGCCGGCCGGTGCCGGCCCACGGCGCCGCCGCGGGCGCGCATCACTGGGCGCCGTGGCTGATCGCCGGCCAGGTCGCATGGGAGCTGGCGGGCGGCTTCCTCATCGGGCTGGGGCCGCCTGGCGGGCGCGTTCCTGCTCCGCCGGGCGGCGCTGCCGTCCTCGGGGCTGTACCCGGTCGCCGTGCTCGGGCTGATCGTCGCGGTCTACGGGGCCGCGAGCCTGGCCGCGGCGAGTGGGTTCCTCGCCGTCTACGTGGCGGCGGTAATCCTCGGCAACGCCCGGTTGCCGCACAACCCGGCCACCCGGGGCTTCGCCGAGGGAATCGGCTGGCTGTCCCAGATCGGGCTGTTCGTCATGCTCGGACTGCTGGCCTCGCCGTCCCGGCTGCCCGCCCAGCTGCTGCCGGCCCTGGTGGTGGGGCTCGTCGCCGTCTTCCTGGCCCGCCCGGCGGCGGTCGGGCTCTCGCTGCTGCCGTTGCGGCTCGCGCGGCGGCCGGCCACGCTCGGACCGCGGGGCCGGCGGGCGCCGCCCGCGCGACCGGGGCCGGCCTGGCCGCTGCCCCGGGCCGGGCGCGACCGGGCGCGGGACTGGCGCGGGCAGGCGGGCGCGCGCCTGCGGCGCGGGCTGGCCCGGCTGGGGGCCGGGGACGGCGGTCCGCTCGCGGCCGGCGCTCGTCCTGGCGCGAGCAGGTGTTCCTGTCCTGGGCGGGGCTGCGCGGGGCGGTGCCGATCGTGCTGACCACCATTCCGCTGAGCGCTCACGTGCCCGGGGCGACCCGGCTCTTCGACATCGTGTTCCTCGTGGTCATCATGTTCACCATGGTGCAGGGGCCGACGCTGCCGTGGGCCGCCGCCCGGCTGGGCGTCATCGCCCCCGCCGAGCCGCTGGACGTCGACGTGGAGGCGGCGCCGCTGGAGGAACTGCGGGCCGACCTGCTCCAGGTCGCGATCCCGGAGGGGTCGCGGTTGCACGGGGTCGAGGTGCAGGAGCTGCGCCTGCCGTCGCCGGCCAGCCTGGCGCTGATCGTGCACGGCGAGGCCAGCCTGGTCCCGGGGCCGGCCTTGGTGCTGCGGGCCGGCGACCGGCTGCTCATCGTCTGCCCGGCGGCCGTGCGCCCCCAGGTGGAACGGCGCCTGCGCGCCGTCAGCCGGGCCGGCAAGCTGGCGGGCTGGTTCGGCGAGCAGGGCCGGTAACCGGGTTACTTACCGCTCTTCACGGAACTCGACGTGCCGCCGGACGACGGGGTCGTACTTGCGGACGAGGAGACGGTCGGGGTCGTTCCTGCGGCTCTTGGTGGTTACGTAGGTGTGCCCGGTCCCCGCGGTCGACCGGAGCTTGATGACGGGGCGAAGTGTGCTGCGACTCATGGCCGCTACAACAACCTCTTAATGAAAATCATTTCCGTCAAGAGGCGGGCCGGCCAGGCCGGGGCCGGGCCCGGCCCCGGGGCCGGGCCCGGCAGTTCAAGGGGCGGGCTCGGCCGGGTCGCGCGCCGGGCGCGGCAGTCCCAGGTGGTCGCGCAGCGTCGGCCCGGCGTAGCCGGGCCGGTAGCGGCCGCGCGCCTGCAGGATCGGGACCACGTGGTCGGCGAAGGCCGCCAGCTCGCGCGGCAGGGTCGATCCCATGAGGGTGAAGCCGTCCGCCGCGCCCGCGTCCTGCCAGGCGGTGACGTGCTCGGCGAGCTGCTCGGGGAGTGCCGGCGAAGCGGGGCGGCCCCGGCTGGGCGAGCAGGCCGGCCAGCTCACGCAGCGGCAGGCCGGGATGCTCGCGGGCCACCTGGTAGAGCCGGCGGGCGCGGCCGGCCGGGAGCGGGCGGCCGTCGTAGAGCGCGGGCGGCAGCGGGGCGGCCGGGTCGAAGCCGTCCGGGTCGTGGCCGGCCGCGTAGAGCACGTTCTGCCAGCGGTACTCGGGGCTGGAGAGCGCGTCGAGCTCGGCCTCCCGCGCGCGGGCCTCGGCCTCGGTGCCGCCCAGTGTGATCATCAGGGCGGGCAGGACGAGGGGCAGGCCGGGGCCGCGCCCGGCCGCCGTCGCCTGGCGGCGCAGCTCGGACCGGAACGCGGCGGCGTCCGCGAGCGACGGCTGGGCGGAGAAGACCAGCTCGGCGTAGCGGGCGGCGAGGCCGATCCCGTCGGCCGACTGCCCGGCCTCCACCAGCACCGGCCGGCCCTGCGGGGAGCGGGGGAACGGCAGGTAGCCCTCGACGTCGTAGTACTGCCCGTGGAAGCGCGGCGGGTGCAGCCGGCCGCGGTCGCCCCAGATCCGGCGCTCCTGGTCGCCCACCAGCGCGTCGTCTTCCCAGCCGTCCCACACCCGCTGGACCACCTCGACGAACTCGTGCGCGCGGGTGTAGCGCTCGGCCTTGCGGGGGTGGCGGTCGCGGCCGAAATTGGCCGCCACCAGCGGGGTCGAGGTGGTCACGATGTTCCAGGCGGCCCGGCCGCCGCTCATGTGATCCAGCGTGGCGAAGCGGCGCGCGAGATCCCAGGGCTGGCTGTAGGTGGTGGACCCGGTCCCGATCAGCCCAACCCGGCTGGTGACCGCGGCCAGCGCCGCCAGCACGACCACCGGGTCGAACTGCGTCTGCGGGAGGTGGGTCACCCGGTACTCGGGAACGGCGATGTTGTCAGCCAGGAAGATCGCGTCCAGCAGCCCGCGCTCGGCGATCTGGCCGATCCCGGCGTAGTAGTCGAGCCCGAGGACGCCGCGCACGTCCGCCCCGGCCAGCCGCCAGGCCGACGGGTGAAAGCCGTTGGGCCAGATGAACGCGCTGAAGTGCAGCTGGGCCGGGGCCGGGGGCGAAGCCGTCATGGGCCGGTTCTACCAGGATGCGGCGAGCGGTCAAAGCGCCGGCGAGTCGCGGGCGAGCCGCCCGCCCTCGCTAGTCTTCCGGAATGAGCACCCCGGACATCCTGCCCATCACCCCGGCCGGCGATCCTGTCCTGCGCCGCCCGGCCGGGCCGGTGAGCGCGGCCGACCTGCGGTCTGGCGCCCTCAGCGGGCTGATCGAGCAGATGCGGGCGACCATGGAGGCCGCACCCGGCGTCGGGCTGGCCGCGCCCCAGGTCGGGCTCCCGCTGCAACTGGCGGTGCTGTACGACGGCCCCGAACGGTGGGGCCAGCTGAGCGAGGCCGACCGGGCCGCCCGCGAGCGGTCCGGGCTCCCGTTCACCGTGCTGGCCAATCCGGTGGTCCGCCCGGCCGGCGACGACCTCGCCAGCTTCTACGAAGGCTGCCTGAGCGTCCCCGGGCTCACCGGGGTGGTCGCCCGCTCCCGCTCGGTGCGGGTGACCGCGCTCGACGCCCATGGCGACCCGGTCGACCAGGTCTTCACCGGCTGGGCGGCCCGCATCGTGCAGCACGAGACCGATCATCTCGGCGGCGTCCTGTACCTGGACCGGGCGCAGACCCGGTCGATCGCCACCACCGACAGCTACGCGCGGCTGTGGGCCGGGCGGCCGCCGGCCGAGGCGGCCGAGGCCCTCGGGTTCCCGCTGGAATAGCCGCGGGACTGCCGGCACTGGGCGCGGGCGACCGACTGGCGTCCGTCAGCGCGCGTAGACCGCGGTAAAGTCGCGGGTCGAGGGCGTGTAGTACGAATACGGGCTCGGCTGCTGGGTCGGCAGCAGCGGCACGGGAGTGGGGTCGCTGGCGTTCCCCTTGGCCTGGTAGTAATCGAACTTCATCCAGGCCGGGTTGATGTCCAGCTGCATTCCCTCCACCGCGCCAGCCCGTTGCAGCAGCAGGCCCAGGTCCTGCGCGTTGAGGGCTGACCCGTAGACGTAGACGACCCGCCCGTCCCTGGTGATGCCGATGCCCGACCGCCAGACGTAGTACCCGCCGCCGAGCGTCGCGCCCCAGTTGGTCGTCACGTTGGAGTTGGCGTCGGCCGCCACCTTCCCGTGGTCCACGAGCAGCTTGAGGTTCTGCCGGACACCCGCGACGGACGAGTTCATGCCGAAGTCGCGCCCCCACTGGCCGATCTTGACCGAGCCGTCCTTGTAGTAGACGACCGAGGCGGCGCCGTTGACCAGGGCGCCGTGGTAGGTGCCGTTCAGGTAGAAGCCGCCGCCGGCCGCGTTGAGCTTGAACCCGCCGTTGAAGGTGGCGAGCAGGCCCCTGCGCTGCCCGGCCGGAATGTAGTCGGGCACGCCCCAGTTCTGGTTCGCCCCCGGGTCCTCCGTCCCGGGCCGGAGGGAGAACTTGACCAGCCGCTGGTCGATCGAGGCGATGCCGTTGACCTGGGAGGTGTACGTGGCGTCGCGCAGGAACGTCGTCAGGATCGCCGGGTCGCCGTGCACCTTTTCCACCACCCGCCACTGGCCCTCGCCGGCGATGGGCGCGCCCGCCAGTGACTTCAGCGTGGCCGGGATGTCAGGCACGAACGTGTTCGTGGCCTTGCTCGCGCTCGTGCTCGTGGGCTTGGCCTTGCTTGCGCTCGTGCTCGTGGGCTTGGCCGGCGACGCCGTGCCGACCGCTTCGCCGCTCGGGACGGCGAGCGAGAACGACGGTTTGCCGCCCTTCGGCGGCGGGTTGTACGACAGCCACTCGCCGAACGTCACCACCGGCCCGAAGCCATGGTCCCGGAACCACTCCGCGGCGTTCGCGACCTGGCTCTGACCAGTGTTCTTGAAGGTGGCCTGGCCGAGCGAAGCCATCGCCCAGAGCAGGAACACCCCCACGACCGCGGTGACGGCACGGACCGTGCGGTAGCGGAACAGCCTGCGGGTGCGGCGGAGCCGCACCTTGCGGGCCGGAGCGGCGCCCGGCGGCGACTGCTCGAGGAGCTCCGGGCCGTACCCGCCCTGGGGCGCCTTGCGTGTCATGCTGCCTACTTCCCGGCGTAGACCAGTCCCGCCTGGAACTCATCCATTTCGATGGGGCCAACCGCTCCCGGCCGGTGAATGTAAACGGGAGCACGGGACCTCCTTGCTCGCCAGAGAAGGTACGTCGCCAGCCTGTCAATGCCCGCTCATAATCATCTGCTCAGGCTCCGGTAACGCTCTGATTTCCCGCATGACTGGTTCCCCTTCGCAGGATGAGGACGGTGCTGCTGAGCCGGAGCGGCCCCGCGCGGTCCCTGAACGCCGCCGGCCGGCGCGGCCGTTACTCCGCCGCCGGCGGCGCGCCCGGATGGGCGCGCAGCCGGGCCGAGTAGATCGAGTAGCCGTCGAGGTGCCGGGCCACCACGGTGGCGAGCACGGTGGCGGCGATCATCGGCACCACGATCTGGAACCCGCTGGAGGTCAGCTCGAGGATGAGGACGAGCCCCGCCAGCGGGGCCTGCATGCCCGCGCCGAGCATGGCGGCCGCCCCGATCATCGCGTAGGCCCCGGACGGGGAGCCGGGCCAGGCCAGCGACCACAGGATGCCCGCTCCCCCGCCGAGCACGGCGCCCATGCTCATCGTCGGCGTCAAGAGCCCGCCAGAGGCGCCGCTGCCCAGGCACAGCAGCGTCACGGCCGGCTTGAGGGCGAACAGCGTCAGCAGCAACCCGGCCCCGTCGGCGCCGACGAACGCGTCGTGCGCCATGTCCTTGCCGTTGCCGAACAGCTGCGGGTAGGCGATCCCGATCAGGCCGAGCGCGGTGAAGGCGGCGAGCATGGCGGGCATGATCCACCGCCCGCTGGCGGCGTGGTGCGAGACCCAACCGATCAGCCGGATGTAGGCGACCGCGATCAGGCCGATGACCGGTCCCGCCAGCAGCGCCCACACCAGCAGGGCCGAGCTGAAGTGATAGGCCGGGATGCCCAGGTAGGTGGGCCGCGCGGGCAGGTACAGGTAGGAGGTCACGGTGGCCACCACGCAGCAGGCGAGCGCGGGCAGCACGACTGGCAGGGTCAGCGCGCCGAGCAGCACCTCGGCGGTGAACAGGGCGCCGCCGAGCGGCACGTTGTAGACGGCCGCCAGCCCGGCCCCGCCCCCGCAGGCCACCAGCAGCCGCCGCTGGGCCGGGTTCAGCCGCAGCCGGTCCGCGAGCAGGCTGCCGACGACCCCGCCGAGCAGCTTGGGTGCCTGCTCGCGGCCGAGCGAGGCGCCCAGGCCGATCACGATCTCGGAGATGATCCCGGTGCCGAGCGAGCGCCGGGGCGACAGCCGGCCCCCGTGCCAGACCACGTCGTCCAGCTCGGACTTCTCGCCCTGGGTGTGCCGCCGCAGCAGGTACCAGGCGACGCCGCCGAACGCACCCGCCAGCATGAGGTCGATGACCCGGCGCAGGGCCGGGGCGCGGGTGACGGCCGTCTCGAAGTTGCCCACGTGGAAGAAGGCGCCGATGCCGTACCCGTACGCGAGGTGCTGGACGTTGAACAAGATGATCATCATCAGGTCGCCCAACAGCCCCGCGCCGACGCCGGTCGCCACGATCAGCAGCCAGAACGAGGGCGTGAGGACGGCTTCGCCGTCGCCGGTGACATTCGGCTGCTCGGTCGCGCCGCGGCCGGACGGCAGCCGCGACCGGATCAGCGGCGGCGGCACCCGGACCCGCTCGCTTGGCCGGCCAAGTTCGCGCGGCAGCAGCCGCGCCCACCATGGCGAACGGCTGTCATCCCAGTCGTCTGACGCCTGACTCACCTGCTTCTGTAAGGGAACTGTTATTAGTTCTATCACAGAAGTACTAAGCGGAGGCCGGGTGACCGTCACGGCGGGGACGGGCGGCGGCCGCCCGTCCGGGTGCCGGCGGCAGTCGCGGCCGGTGGCCGGAAAGCCCGGCGCGGTCAGCTGGCCGGAGGATGCTGCGCGCGCTGGTGCTCCTCCAGCAGCCGGATCACCTGCGCGCGGATGGCGTCCGGGGTGGCGCCGAGCGTGCTGAGCAGCTGCGCGCCCCTTTCCTCACCCTGGCCGGCCAGGCCCAGCAGCAAGTGCTCGGTGCCGATGTAGCGGTGCCTGAGCGCCTGGGACTCATGCAGTGACCGCCTGAGCGTGTCCTTCGCCCCCGAGGTGAACGGGATATGCCCGGTCGAGGCAGAAGCACCGCCCCCGGCGGCGCCTTCGACCCGATGGAGGACAGCGTCCCGGTCGATGCCGAGCGCTTCCAGCGCCTTGGCGGCGAGCCCCCCGCCTTCGCGGGTAAGGCCGAGCAGGAGGTGTTCGGAGCCGATCCAGCCGTGCCCCAGGGCCCGGGCTTCTTCCTGCGCGTGGACCACTGCCAGCCGCGCCCGGTCGGTAAACAGCTCGAACATGCCCGCCGCCACCCTTCTGGCCCGCACTCCGGGCAAGGCCGATGCTAACCCGGCGCGTGAGGCGCGGCCAAGCGCGGTTACCCCCGGCTCCCCTGGGGTAGCCGTGCCCGCCGCGAAAGGGGGCACCGCCCAGCACCTGGAGCCGTACCTGCAGGGCGACCCGGTGCCGAAGACACGGAGCTTCGAGGAGCGCGAGGCGCCGCTGCAGGCGACCAGCCGGAGCTGGCGCGCCTGCAGGCGCTGCTGTCGGGCTACTGATCAGCTGCTGGTCTGGCCCGGCCGAGCCGGCGGACCGCGGTCTGCCCGGGCGACTTCTCAGGATGGGCTGGCGCCGCCCTGGCCCTGGTCTGCCGTCCGCTGGGCGAGCCGCTCATAGCGCTGCCGGGCGGCCTGGGCGCTCCCCAGGCCCAGCCCGAACGCCAGCTCCTGCCAGGTCATCCCCTGACCGCGGGCAATCAGCAGGAGCGAGGCCTCAAGCTGGTCGACCTCGGCCCGCACCAGCGGCACGAGGGTGAGCGCGGCCGTCAGGTCGGCCTGGTCGACCGGCTCCTCGCCCTCCTCGAGCACCAGCGCTCCCGCCGCCAGGCCAGTCAGCAGCCGGACCGCTTCCTGAGGCGTGATCACCCACGGGAGGCGGCCGCGGTCGCGGCGGCCGGGGGTGCCCGGCGTGCCGCTCCTGCAGCCGGAAAAGGGCACCGTACTCGCGCTCGGCCCGCGCCCGGGGCGCGTCGGGCGGAGTCCAGGGATCGGTCATGAGCTCACCCTCTCCCCATCGGCACGATGTTGTCAACATCTTATTTTCAACAAGTCATTTTAAACATTCTGTTTACAGCACGGAAGCGGCCCGCCGCGCGGGAAGGCTTCGCCGGCGCCAGGCGGGCGGGCGGACCGCGGCGGCCGGGCAGGGACGGAGACGGGCGGGCGGCAGCGGCGGCCGGTCGGGGACGGAGACGGGCGGGCGGGCGGCGGCGGCCGGTCGGGGACGGAGACGGGCAGGCGGGCGGCGGCGGCCGGTCGGGGACGGAGACGGGCAGGCGGGCGGCGGCGGCCGGTCGGGGACGGAGACGGGCAGGCGGCGGCCGGTCGGGGACGGAGACGGGCAGGCGGCGGCCGGTCGGGGACGGAGACGGGCAGGCGGGCGGCGGCGGCCGGTCGGGGACGGAGACGGGCGGGCGGCAGCGGCGGACGGCGGCGGCGGGCCGGCCGCGCCGATGACGGGCGGGGCGGACCGGGTGACACGCACCACGGATGACGGGCGGGGCTGGGTGGGCTGGCGCTGGGCTGCATGCGGGGCCCAGTCGTGGCGCTGACGAGTGCTAGCTGGAAACTTTTGTGGTTATGGCACACAAAAGTTTCCAGCTAGCAAAAAGTTTCCGTAACTATGTTCCCATCTCGACGCTCAAGTATCGAGTTCACCAGGGGGAAGCCTCCCGGCTGGGCGTGGTCGTCCTGCTCGGCCTGACCATGGCGGCCCGGTGGATCGGGGTGTACCGGTCCGCCCGCCTCCCCCGGCTCGTCGCCGCAGGTGGTCGCGGTCCCGCCCGGGCGGCACTTCCCCCGGCCGGTGCTCGTCATCCACGGGGTGCTCACCATCGCGACCGTGGTGCTGGTGGTCCCGGGCTCAGGTGCGGACGGCGGGGAACTGCTCGCGTGCGCGCTCGAGCTGGGCCGCCCACTCGGCGGGCCAGCCGAAGGCGCGGGCGGCCTGGGAGCTGAGGTCGGCGCCGGCCGCGGCGCTGGTGAAGTGGACGTACTCGCCCCAGTTCATCCGCCGGGTGTAGGTCCCGTCCGGCTCGGCCGGGAAGTGCGCCGCCAGCAGCCGGAAGAACCGGTCCATGACCGCGGCCTGCCCGCACTCGGTCCACAGCGGGAAGAACCAGTCGCGGAACCAGCGGGTCCCCGGGCGCGGGAAGCCGTCGGCGTTCCCGGCGAACTGGCGCTGCACCCGCTTGGCGTCGCGCGTGCGGCCGAGCGCGGTGTAGAGGTCGTAGATGAAGAACTCGGCCCACTTGCTGTCGCCCCAGATCTCGTAGGCGGGCGAGCCGTGCCGGTTGTTGTTGGCGCTCTCCACGCTGTGCCCGATCTCGTGCGCGGGCAGTTCCGGCGCGAGCGGGTTGAAGCGTTCCTGCCAGCGGTCGAGGCCGCAGTCGCTGACGTTGTGGTGGTCGTGCACCGGGCTGACGTAGTAGCCGGCATGGCCGCCGCCGTGCCGCCCGGCGTGGTGAATCGAGTAGATCCGGGGGTCGGGGCCGAAGCCCTGGCCATAGGTCGCCTTGCTGTAGCGCCACACGTCACCGATGTAGCCCGGCAGCCACCGGGCGTCGGCCCGGCGGACGTCCGGGTCGAGGTAGACCGCGCAGTCGTCGTCGCTGTAATAGAGCCGCAGCAGCTGCCGGTGGTCGAACCAGTGCTCCTGCCAGGTCTCGGGCGGGCCGTCGGCCGCCCGCTCGCGCTCCGCATCCATCCGGCCCCTCCCCGGTCTCCGGCCTGCCCCGGAGCCTAGCTCACCTCGACGATGCGGGTCGTCACGAGGGCGCCGCCGGCGACCTCGAGGACGCCGAGGGTCCCGTGCGGCTGGCGGCGCCGGTCTGTCGGCGAGCCCGGGTTGAAGATCCGCAGGTTCTCCCCCGCCACGTCCAGCGGGATGTGCGAGTGGCCGAACACGACCAGGTCAGCCGCCGGGAACCGGGCCCGCATCCGGGCCAGCCGCCCCGCGGCGGGACCGCTGTCGTGGACCATCGCGACCGCCAGCCCCTCCGGCGCCAGCGTCACCGTCTCGGGCGCGCCCCAGGCGGAGACGTCGGGCCCGTCGTTGTTGCCCGCCACCGCGGTCACCGGCGCGTACTGGGCCAGCTCGTCGAGCACGGCGGCGGTGCACACGTCGCCCGCGTGCAGGATGAGGTCGGCCCGGCGGAGGTGGGCGGCGACCGCGGGCGGGCACGACGTCCAGCGCCGGGGCGCGTGCGTGTCGGACAAGACGACGATGCGCATCCAGCCCACCCTACGGGGCCCGCGGCAGGCTGTCGCGGGCCCCCCGGCCGCGGTCATGGTCGCTGCGGGGGCCAGGCGATCACCGTGCGGCACGGCCTGCTGGCGGAGCCGGGGCTGGCGTACTCGGGGGCGACCGGCGGGTGCCCTGGTGGGGCGGCTACCGCGACCGGGTCGAGCAGGCGGCCCGTTCCGCGGCCGGCCGATGACGGCCGCGGCGGCGGCCGAGCTGACCCCGCGCGGTCCGTTCTCGCTGACCGTGGCGGCGGCCTTCGCCGAGGGCTTCCATTCCCCTGGTAACCAGCGCGGGGGCCGGTCGGCGGCGTCCGCTGACGGCGGGTAGGCGGCCGGGCCGTCCTGGAGGTAGGTGCCCGGGCCGGCCTCACCCGGCCCCGCCGGCGCCGCCGGCCGGGCGGGCGCCGGCACCGTCGCCGCGTCCCCGGAAGCGGGCCGCGGGCGCTGGGCGTCCCGCCCGGACGCCTTGAGCAGGCTGATCCCGGCCACCACGGCGATGATCAAGACGATGCTGACCGGCCCGTGGCCGAGGCCGAGGCCGCTGATGTCCTTCGGCATGCCGAAGTAGTCGGCGAACGACGCCCCGGCCGGGCGGGTCAGCACGTAGGCGACCCAGAAGGTGGCCACCGGGTTCGCGCCCAGCCGCCAGGCCGCCAGCGGCACGCACAGCGCCCCCAGGAACATGAACGCCGAGGCCAGGTAGCCGAGGTGGAACGTGGTCGCGGTGAGGTCACCGACGGCGGTGCCCATCGCGAAGGTGAAAATGACGGTCAGCCAGTAGAAGACCTCGCGGCGCGGGGTGTCGACCGAGTGGATGTCCAGCGTTCCCTGTGACCGGTACCAGGCGGTGAACGTGGCGGCCAGCAGCACCGCGTACAGGACGAACGAGACCGCGTAGGGCAGGCCGATGACCACGTGCAGGACGTCGGCGCACATCGTGCCGAACACCGCGACCATCGACACCGCGGTCCAGTAGCGCCACGTGCTGTAGGTCGGGTCGCGGAGCTGGAAGAACATCGCAACCGCGAACACCACGAAGCCGACAAGGACGCCCAGGTACTTGTTCCAGTCGTTCACCAGGTAATCGGAGACGGCCTCACCCATGGCCGTGGTCAGCAGCTTGACGATCCAGAAGTACAGCGTGACCTCGGGTACCTTGACCGCGGCGGCGCGCAACCCGGGCTGGTCAGGCCGGGGGGCGCGATGGTGGCGTCCGGATGGCATGGAGCGAATTCTACGCACGTGTAGAATCGCGCACGGCCCGGTCCCCCGGGTGGCTGTCGTCCGTTTCCCGCCGGCTGCGGCGCAGGTGCACCACCAGGGCGGCCACGATGGCAATGACAAGCACCGCGGCGATGATGTAGGTGGGGCCGTGGAAGGCGTTGGCGACGCTCTGCCAGTTGGCGCCGAGGGCATAGCCGGCGATCCCCAGGGCCGCGGTCCACGGAATGCAGCCGAGCGTGGTGTAGACGCCGAACCGGACGGGCGGCATCGCGGCGAACCCGGCCGGCAGCGAGATGAACGTGCGGACCACCGGGACCAGCCGGCCCACGAGCACCGCGACGGGCCCGTGGCGCTCGAACCAGGCGGTGGCCCGGTCGATTTCCCGCGCGCGGATCCCGATCCGGCGTCCCCAGCGGCGCACCACCGGCTGGCCGGCGTAACGCCCCACGGTCCAGGCGATGTAGCTGCCGGCCACGTTGCCGAGAACGCCCGCGGCGATGATCCCGGCCAGGCTGGGATGCGCCCCCGCGACCGCGCCGGCCGCCAGTGCGCCGCCGAACAACATGATCAGTTCCGAGGGCACCGGGATGCAGGCCGACTCGGCCAGCATCAGCACGAACACCGCCAGGTAGCCGTACTGGGTGATGAAATGCTGCACCGGCTGCTCCTTGCCCGGCCCGGCAGTCCCTGCCGCCAGCGCCAGCTCCGCGTCTCACTTCTACAAGACTGTAGATTTCAGATTACTACATTTGTGTAGATGTCCGTGGCTACCCGTGCGGAGGGCGAGCATGCGCCGGCGCGCCAGATGCTGCGGTGATTCAGAGGGAGCGGGCGGCCAGCGGCGCTGGAGAGCCGCTTGCGCTTACGCGGACAGGTGCCCCGTCCGCCGGGTGAAGACGACCTTGCCGTCGGGCCGCCCGCCCGGAGGCGGGGCGGCAGGCTCGAACCCGCACTTGGCGGCGACGCGGAGCGAGGCCGCGTTCCGGGGGTCGATCTCCAGCAGTAGTGGGGCCGGGTTTCACCCGCCGCGGGTGTGGCGGCGTCCCCGCGGGCGGGGATCAATGCCGGCATGACGGCCATGACGAGCTCGATCGAGCGGATCAGGGGCTTCCCGTCGCCGCGGAGCGCGGCCGAGGCGCACACGGCACAAAACCTGCGCCGGGCGCTGGAGGCGTACCACTTCTTCTACCCGACCGTGTCGGCGGAAGGCCTCGCCCGCGGCAGCCGGGCGGCGGGTGCGGCCGACAACGAGGCGGCGCTGCTGGTGGTGGCGCAACCCCGGCATACCGGGTTCACGCTGAACTCCGATACGCCCTACGCGGGCGGCATCCTCGACCTGCGGGCGGGGCCGATGGTGGTCGAGCTGCCCCCGGGGCCGCTGGTCGGGCTGGTCAATGACCACCACCAGCGCTGGGTGACCGACCTCGGGCTGCCCGGGGCGGACGCCGGCCAGGGCGGCCGTTACCTGATCGCGCCGCCCGGCTGGGACCACCCCGTGCCCTCCGGGTACCGAATCGCCCGGGCCGGCACCTGGCTGGTGCTGGTGGCGCTGCGGGCGCTGCCACTGGGCGGTGACCTCGGCGCGGCCCTCGACCTGCTCACTTCGGTGCTGGTCTACCCCCTCGGGAGCAGGGCCAAGGACCAGTACACGTTCCACAACGGCACCGACCAGCCCGCCGACACGACCCCGCTGGCGTGGGAGGACAACCTGGAGTTCTGGCGGGTGCTGCACGACGTGATCAGCACCGAGCCGCCGATCGAGGAGATGCGGCCGCTGCTGGGCGCCCTGGCCGAGCTCGGCATCGAGGCGGGACGGCCCTTCGACCCGTCCCCCGTGGCGGCTGACCTGCTGAGCCGGGCCGCCCGGCTTGGCCGGGACGAGATGCTGGTGTCCGCGTTCGCGTCGCGCCGCCCGGACCGGGTGGCCTGGCCCGACCGGCAGTGGGAGTGGGTCGGGCTGCGGCCCGAGAACGGCTCCTTCGAGCGCGCGGGCTCGCTCGACGTCGAGGCCAGGGACCGCTGGTTCGCCCAGGCCATCGTGACTTCGCCGGCCATGTTCCGGCGGACGGCCGGGGCGGGCTCGGTCTACTGGCTGGCCTGCCGTGACGGCACCGGGGAGTATCTCGACGGCGCCCGCGCCTACCGCCTGACGGTGCCGTTGCCCGTGCCGGCCTCGCTGTTCTGGTCGGTCACCGCCTACGACTCGCAGACCCGGTCTGAGGTCACCACCCCGCAGGCGCAGGCCGCGCTGCGGTCGTTGTTCGAGGACCTCGCACCGGATGGCGCCCGCGAAGTCGACCTGTACTTCGGGCCATCCAAGCCGGACGCGGCCGCGGGCCGGTGGGTCCAGACGACGCCCGGCCGGGGCTGGTTCTGCTACTTCCGCATCTACGGCCCGCAGGCGGGCGCCCTGGACGGCAGCTGGCGGCCGGGTGACTTCACCGTCCTGGCCTGACCCGGAACGGTGCTGCTGACCGCGTTCCCGGCTACGGCGCCGCCAGGCCGGCCGGGCCGGCCGGGCCGGGTCAGCCGAGTACGGCGGACAGGTCGAGACGGCCGAGGCGGTCGGGGTCGGCCAGGATGTCGATCTCGGTCACCTTGCCACCCGCGACGCCACCCGCGACCGTGAACGCGAGCAGCGCGTACGGCCGGCCTTGCACGGCGACTAGGATACCCGGGGACCCGTTGATCAGGACCACCTGACCGAACCGGGCCAGGTGGGCGTAGCGCTGCGTCTGCGCGATCACCGCGGGGGCGCCGCGCAGCAGCCGCGAGGGGGCGAACGGGCCCGCGCCGGCGTCGGCCCGCAGCACCACGTCCGGGTCGAGCAGTGCGAGCAGGGCGTCGAAGTCGCCCGCGCGCGAGGCGGCCTGGAAGGCGCTCACGACGGCCCGCTGCCGGGCCCGGTCGCCACCGGGCGGTGCGGTCCGGCCGGACGGGACGCTCAGCCCGGTCCCGCGCAGCCGCTGCCGGGCCCGGCTCGCGAGCTGCTTGGCGGCGGCCGGGGTGCGGTCGAGGACCTGGCCGATGTCGTCGAACGGGACCGCGAACACGTCGTGCAGCACGAACGCCAGCCGCTCGGCCGGCGCCAGCGTGTCCAGCACCACCAGCAGGGCGATGCCGACCGAGTCGGCCATGAGCGCGTGCGCGGCCGGGTCGGCGGCCGGGTCGCTGTCGGCCCGGGTCACCACCGGGTCGGGCACGTGCACGTCGAGGGAGTCCTCGCGCCGGGCGGTCCGCGCCCGGAGCATGTCCAGGCAGATCCGGGACACGACCGTGGTCAGCCACCCGCGCAGGTTCCTGACGTCGTCCGCGTCGGCCCGGGCGAGCCGCAGCCACGCCTCCTGGACGGCGTCGTCGGCTTCGTGGACCGAGCCCAGCATGCGGTAGGCGACCGCGCGCAGGTGGGCGCGGTGCGCCTCGAACTGCCCCTCGGCCCGTCCGGCGGGCCAGGCCTGGTCCCTGTCGTCCACTGTCACCTTTCCCCGCTCCCTCCCGTCATACCCGATGACGATCCGGACCGGACCGGGGTAACACGCAACGGGAGGCAATGATGAACGACCATCCGCTGACGGCCGGCACGCCGGCGCAGAAGCCGGCCGACGGTGGGCCCCGCCCCCGGGCGAACCAGCTGGCACTTCAGGGCATGGTCAACCGCCTCGTGCGGGGGCTGCTGACGGTGCCGCTGGTCTCGCGGGGGGTGGGCCGCCGGCTGGTCACGCTCTACGTCACCGGACGCAAGTCCGGCCGCCGGATCGCGGTGCCCGTCGCCTACACGCGCGACGGCGGTGACCTGCTGATCGGGACGCCGTTCGGCTGGGGGCGCAACCTGCGCAGCGGCGAGCCGGTGACGATCAGGCTGCTCGGGCGGCGCCGCCAGGCCGACGTCACCGTCTACACCGACGAGGCCGGCGTGACCGCCGCCTACGCGCTGATGTGCACCGACAACCACGCCTTCGCCAGGTTCAACCAGATCCGGTTCGACGCGGCCGGCCGCCCCAGCCGGGACGACATCCGCGACGCCTGGGTGGCGGGGGCGCGCGCGTTCCGGCTGACCCCGCGGTGAGGGAAGGGGGGCGCGGCGGGCGTCGCCCTGCCCCCGTTCGGGGATCAGCGGGAGGGTAGCCCGGGCTGGCCGCGGCGGGGCGCCGGCCTCAGCCGAGCAGCTCCACCCCGATCCGGTCGCGCAGCTCGGCCAGGCTGATCCCGTAGGTGGCGAGCACGTGCACCCCGTCGGGCTGGAGGTCGAAGACGGCGTAGTCGGTGTAGACCCGGCTGACGCAGCCCACCCCGGTCAGCGGGTAGGTGCACTCGGCCACCAGCTTGGCCGCGCCCTGCTTGGTGAACAGGGTCATCATCACGTAGACGTCCTTGGCCCCGATGGCCAGGTCCATGGCGCCGCCGACGGCGGGGATGTCGTCCGGCTTGCCGGTATGCCAGTTGGCCAGGTCGCCCGCCGCCGATACCTGGAAGGCGCCGAGGACGCACACATCGAGGTGTCCGCCACGCATCATCGCGAACGAATCGGCGTGGTGGAAGTAGGCCGCACCGGGCAGCTCGGTCACCGGCGCCTTGCCCGCGTTGGTCAGGTCCGGGTCGATGTCGTCGCCGGTCGCGGTGGGCCCCATGCCGAGCATGCCGTTCTCGGTGTGCAAGATGACGGCCTGGTTCCCGTCGGCGTCGACCGGGAGGTAGTCGGCGATCTTGGTCGGCTGGCCGATCCCGAGGTTGACGTAGGCCCCGGCCGGGATGTCGCGGCCGATGACGGCGGCCAGCTCGTCGGTCGTGAGCGGGCCGCGGCCGGTGTGCTCGGCGGCCTTGCTGATGCCGGGACCGGAGTGGCCGGCGGTGTCGGTGCTCATGGCTAGCGGACTCCAGCGCGGTGTAGCGGCGGGCCGGGACGGCCACGATCCGGTCAACGAAGATCGACGGGGTCACCACCGCCTCCGGGTCCAGCGCGCCGACCGGGACGACCTCCGCCACCTAGGCGATGGTGACGGCGGCGGCGGTCGCCATGACGGGGCCGAAGTTGCGCGCGGTCTTGCGGTAGACCAGGTTGCCGATGGCGTCGGCCCGGTGGGCGGCGATGAACGCGTAGTCGCCCTTGATCGGGTACTCGAGCACGTAGGTGCGCCCGTCGATCTCCCGGGTCTCCTTGCCTTCGGCCAGCGGCGTGCCGACCGCGGTGGGGCAGAAGAAGGCGCCGATGCCCGGCCCCGGCGGCGCGCATCCGCTCGGCCAGGTTGCCCTGCGGCACCACCTCGAGCTCGACCTTCCCGGCCCGGTAGAGGCCGTCGAAGACCCAGGAGTCGGCCTGCCGGGGGAAGGAGCAGACCACCTTCCGCACCTGGCCCGCCGCCAGCAGGGCGGCCAGGCCGACGTCGCCGTTGCCGGCGTTGTTGGACACGATCGTCAGGTCCTTGGCGCCCTGCCGGATCAGGGCGTCGATCAGGTCAGACGGCATCCCGGCGAGGCCGAAGCCGCCGACCAGGACGGTCGAGCCGTCCTCGATCCCGGCCACCGCCTCATCCGTCGTCTGGAAAACCTGGGCGCGGCTCACGCTGCGGGGTCCCTTCTGGGGGGGTTCGCTTAGCGCCTAGCTTCCCACACCGGGCCCGGCCGCCCGCTGTGCCACTGGTCACGGGGCCGGGCGCACCGCTCAGGTTCCGGTCAGCGCCTGCAGGCCGAGGCTGGCGCCGGCCACGGTGACCCAGAGCAGCGCGCCCAGCAGCAGTGGGCGGTGACCGGCCGAGCGCAGCGCCGCCACGTTGGTGGACAGCCCGATGGCCGACAGCGCCACCGCGACCAGGAAGACCGACACGTGCGAGAGCGGGCTGTGGGCGCCGGCCGGGATCAGCCCGGCTGAGTTCACCGCCGCCATCGCCACGAAGCCGATGAGGAACCACGGCACCAGCTTGAGTACCCGGGCGGGCGACATCCGGGCAGGCGCTGCACCGGCCGGAGCGGGGGCGGCGGCAGCGGCCTCCGCGCGGGGGCCGGGGGCGGCGGCCGCGGCGGTCCGCTGGCGGCGCGCGGTCAGGCCGGCCAGGCCGAGGCTGATCGGGATGATCATCAGCGTGCGGACCAGCTTGACGACCACCGCGTGGCTGGTGGCGGCCGCGCCGTAGGTGGTCGCGGTGGCGACCACGGACGAGGTGTCGTTGACGGCGGTGCCGGCGAACAGTCCGAACGACTGCTGGCTCATCCCGAGCGCGTGGCCAACGAGCGGGAAGGCAAGCACGGCGGCGATATTGAACAGGAAGATGGTGGAGATCGCGTAGGCGACGTCGGCTGACGCGGCCTCGATGACCGGGGAGACGGCCGCGATGGCGGAGCCGCCGCAGATCCCGGTGCCGACGCCGATCAGCGTGCGCAGGTCGCGCGGCACGCCCAGCAGCCGTCCGTAGAGCCAGGCCGCCCCGAGGCAGACGGCCAGGGTGCCGAGCATGACCGGCAGCGAAGAAAGCCCGACCCGGGCCGCCTCGGCCACCGACAGCTGCGCCCCCAGCAGCACCACCGAGCACTGCAGGACGAAAGTGCCGCCCCACTTCAGTCCGGGGGTGAGCCGCGCGCCCGGCTTGATCACGATCGCGATCGCGGCGCCGATGACGGCACCCGGGACCGCGCTGCCGACCAGCGGGATGTGCTGGCCGACGAGCGTCGCGACCGCGGCGACGCCCAGCGCCAGCCCCAGCCCCGGGGCGATGGCGCGGGCCCGGCCCACTCCGGTCGCGGGGGCGCCGCCCGCACGGCCGGGGGCGGTGAGCGAGGCCGGGCGCGGGGGGAGCCGGGCTTGGCGGGGAGGGGCGGCAGTCATGGCATTCGAGCATCGCCGCGATCTGCGCAACGGGAATGAAGGGGGCTTTGCAGGGGTACAACTTGTCCTTGTAGGCGCAGCGGGCGGAGGGAGGGCCGGCGGTGAGCGAGCCGGTGCACGACCTGGGCGCCCTGCGGGCGCTGCGCGAGGTCGGCCGGCAGGGGTCCATCGCCGCCGCCGCGGCCATCCTCGGCGTCACCCAGCAGGCGCTCTCGGCCCGGATGCGGACGCTGGAACGGGCCGTGGGCATCAGCCTGCTGGCCCGCTCGCCGACCGGCACCCACCTGACTGAGCAGGGGCAGCTGTTCGTCGGCTGGGCCGAGGACGTGCTCGACGCGGCCGACCGGCTGGAGGCCGGGCTCCGCTCGATCCGGTCCGGGGCGTCGCACCGGCTGGTGATCGCGGCCAGCCAGACGATCGCCGAGCACCTGGTGCCGCACTGGCTGGTGGAGCTGCGCGCGGCCGAGCAGGCAGCCGGCTACCCGCCGACCGTGGTCGAGCTGACCGTGGCCAACTCCACCGGAGTGATCGAGCTGGTCCGGGCGTCGCGGGCCGGGCTGGGTTTCATCGAGACCCCGCACCTGCCCGCGGACCTGGTGGCGTCGCCCCTGCGGGACGACGAGATGCTGGTGGTGGCCGCGCCCGGGCACCCGTGGGCCAGCCGCCGCCGCGCGCTGCCGCTGGCCCAGCTCGCCGCGACCCCGCTGGTCATGCGGGAGGCCGGCAGCGGGACGAGGGACACCCTGACCGACCACCTGGCCGCCCAGCACCCGCCGCTGACCGCGCGGATCGCGATGGAGCTGGGCACCAGCGCCGCCGTCCGCTCGGCCATCGCGGCGGGCATCGGTCCCGGGGTGCTGCAGCCGGCTGACGGTCCGCGACGACCTGGTCCTCGGCCGCCTGGTCGCCGTCGAGGTGGCCGGGCCGCCGGTCCGCCGGCGGCTGAGCGCGGTGTGGCGGCCGGACCACCAGCCACTGGCACCGGAGGCGGCGCGGCTGCTGTCCCTCGCCCAGCGGGGGTGACCGGGGCGGCCCCCGCGGGGCTGACCGGGCGCCGGGCTGGCCGCTCAGGCCAGCATCGTCTTGCCGTACCAGTCGCCGGTGTTGCGCACGCCGGGCAGGGTGAAGAAGTAGCCGCCGCCGAACGGCTGCACGTAGTCGACCAGCGGCTCGTTGATGAGCCGCTTCTGCACGGTCTCGAACTGGCGCTCTACGTCCTGCTGGTAGGCGATGAAGATGTGGCCCGCCTGGAGGTTGCCGTTCAGGTCGACGCCGAGGTCGTAGTTGTAGGAGCGGCGGATGAGGCGCTGATTCGCGGTCTGCGGGGTGCGCGGGTTGGCCCGCCGGATGTGCGAGTCGAGCGGGATCACGTACCCGTGGGGGTCGGCCCGGTAATCGGGGGGTCGAACTCGCTGGTGCCGTCGAGCGGGGCGCCGCTGTCCCGGCGGCGGCCGAACATGCCCTCCTGCTCGTTGATCGACACCCGGTCCCAGAACTCGACCAGCATCCGGATCAGCCGCACCACCAGGTAGGAGCCACCCCTCGCCCAGGCCGGCTCGGCCGGGTCGTCGACCCAGACGAGCGCGCGGGCGAGGTCGCCGGCCGGGTTGGCGGTGCCGTCCTTGAACCCCAGCAGGTTGCGCGAGGTGCCAGACGGGCGCGGCGGGGAGTTGTAGCCCTCCAGCTTCCAGCGCAGTTGCATGCCGCCCCGGGTGTGCCGGGTGATGTCCCTGATCGCGTGATGGATGGTGTCCGGGTGGTTGGCGCACAGCTGCAGCAGCAGGTCGCCGTGCAGCCAGGCCGGGTCGGGCGAGTCGTTGGGGAAGGCGGTCAGTGGCTTCAGCTTCAGCGGCTTGCGGCGGGCCAGCCCGTAGCGGTCATCGAACAGGGTCGAGCCGACCGACATGGTGACGGTCAGCCCGTCGGCCGGGCACCACCGGCCCGAGGACGTCACTGTCCGCCGGCGGCTGGCTGACGCCCAGGTTGGGCGGGGCGCCGCCGGCGGCCAGGAACCGCGCCCGGGTGGTGACCACCCGCAGCAGGTCCGCCAGCGCGGCCTTGTCCGACGCCATCGAGTCGAACGACGCGACGCAGGTGAACGGCTGCTTGGCGGTCGGCCCGGGGTTGAGCACGCCCGCCTGGTGCACGTCGTGGAACTGGTACGCGGCCGCCTCGGAGAGTGCGTTGCCCTGGGTCGCCGCGTTGGCGTCGGACCGGGCGCCGCCGGTCAGCACGCCGCCGGCCAGCGCGGTGCCGGCGGCGCCAC
This sequence comes from uncultured Actinomycetota bacterium, assembly GCA_963795335.1. GTDB lineage: Bacteria > Actinomycetota > Actinomycetes > Streptosporangiales > Streptosporangiaceae > Trebonia. The sequence continues at coordinate 218,555 of CAWCHI010000010.1, read as the reverse complement.
TCGCGGTGCCCTGGAGGAATCTGCGGCGGCTCAGGTCCACGGGAATTGTCTCCTGTTGCGTCTGCGGTTGCTGGCGGGGGCGGGGGTCGCGGCCGGCTGTCAGCCGTGGGCGGGCGGGACTTCCAGGAGGTCAGGAACGGAGGCCAGGGTTTCCAGCAGCGCCCCGCTGGCCGCGTTCACCCGCTGGCGCTGCCCGAGGGAGACCGCGTCCAGCGACTGCCACTGGCCGCCCGCCCGGGTGGCGTTGAGCGCGGCGCCGAGCGCGGTCAGCTCACGGTCGGCGGTCGCCACCAGGCCCGGCTCGCGCTGGCCGATCAGCGGGGCCAGGTAGCCGAGGACCACGCGGTCGACCTGGGTATCGGCGTACGTCATCGGGTAGGCCATGCCCGCGCCCTGGTCGTCGAGGCCGGACAGGTGGTCGCGCAGGGCGTCCTCGACGATCTCGTGGGCCCGGAGCGGCAGCTGGGCCGGGTCGCCGGCCAGATCGCCGGAGGTGAGGTGCTGCTTGACCGTGGCCACGTTCCTGGCCAGGGTCTCGGCCACCGGCAGGAGTCCGGCCACGGGCTGCCCGTGCCACAGTCCGTACTCCAGCCGGTGCAGGCCGGTGAAGCCCCTGTCGCTCACCCCACCGGGGAGGCCGTCCGGCAGCCCGTCGACCGCCAGCCCGAGCTCGCCGAAGCTGTCGTAGGAGGCGCCGACCCGCTCCCAGTCGAGCTGGGCCGCGAGCCAGTCCTTCCTGGCCTGGGCGGTGTCGCCCTGCCGCAGGTCGGCCTCGAGGGCGGACACCCGGCTGGTCAAGTCGGTCAGCTGGGTGGCGGCGTAGCCCTGGTAGCGCTTGTTCGGCGGGGTCAGCTCGGCCACCGTGACCGGCTTGACCGCGACCGGGGCCGTGCCGGCGGTGGTCGGGCCGGCGGTGGTCGGGCCGGCGGTGGTCGGGCCGGCGGTGGTCGGGCCGGCCGACACGGTGACAGGCTGGGAGCTGGTGACCGGCAGGGAGCCCATCAGGCAGCGCAGGGTGTAGGTGCCGCTGGCCAGGGTCGCGGTCAGCGGGGCGGCGGTGCCAGGGCCGATCGTCTCGATTTCGCCGATGACCGCGCCGGCCGCGTTGTCCAGGTTGATCTCGCCCGCCAGGCCCGAGTGGTTGGTCACCGTGATGGTCTGGGGCCGGCCGTGGCCGGCGCCCACTCGGGCGCGCAGGCGGTCTTGCTCACCGTCACCGCGCTGGCGGCGCCGCCAGAGGCGGCGGGCAGGGCGGCGATGGTGAGGCCGGCCGCGAGCGCGGGCACCGCCACCAGGACCCCGGCCACCAGCCAGGGGCTGCGGGCCGCGACCCGCCCCCAGCGGAGCACGGCCGGCCGCACGCCGGCCGCGGCGGCCGGAGCGGCGGGAGACGGGCGGCCGGCCGTGATGAAGGCCGGGACGACCACCACCAGGTAGGCGAGCCAGGCGGTGACCTGCAGGACGGTCATCGTCGGGGACAGCTCAGTGAGGCCGGTGACGATCGAGGCCCACCAGGAGCCAGGGTCGATGTGGCCGCCCAGGTCGAACGCGATCCAGGTGTGGCCGGGCAGCAGCCCCGCATCCTGCAGGTCGCCGAGTCCGTAGGCGAGCACCCCGGCGGCGATCACGATGAGCGCGATCGCGGTCCGGTTGAAGAACACGCCCACGTTCAGGTGCACCGCGCGGCGGTACAGCAGCCAGCACAGCGCGATCGCGGCGGCGATCCCGATCGCCGCCCCGGTCAGCGGGCCGGCCGTCTGGCCGGAGGCCTTCGCCGCGGTCCACAGGAACAGGGTGGTCTCCAGGCCCTCGCGGCCGACCGACAGGAACGCGGTCAGCGTGAGCGCGCCCGCCCCGATGGCGGCGGCCCGCTCGACCTCACCCCGCAGGTGCGCGGAGAGGGTGGCGGCGGTGCGGCGCATCCAGAAGATCATCGTGGTGACGAGGCCGACCGCCAGCACGCTGAGCAGGCCGCCCACCGCCTCCTGGCCGGCGCTGCCGAGCACGCTGACCGAGAACGTCAGCACGGCCGCGAAGGCGCCGGACAGGGTGACCGCCCCGAGCACGCCGAGCCAGACCGGGGCGGTGGAGACGGCCGCCTTGCCGTCGGCCCCCGTTCCCTGGTCCGAGGCCCGGGCTGCGGCGGTCTTCCGCATGGCCGCCAGCAAGATGGTCACCACGAGTCCCGCCTCCAGCCCCTCACGGAGCCCGATCAGCAGGTTCGGTACGCTATCGGCCCATGTCACGGTGCCTAAGGTTAGGCTTACCTAACTTACGATTCCACTCATTGTGGCGTAGCTCATGGTTAAGAACTGGTAAAGCTTGATCAGCCGCCGCCGCGACGAAGCGGCCGATGATGCCCGCTCCGCAAGGGGTGAGGACCGACTCCGGGTGGAACTGCACCCCCTCCCGCACCCCCGATGCTGGCGCAGGCCCAGCGGGCACCGGGCGCTCGCCCGGCAGGGCCGGCCGTTAGCGGGCCTAACCAGCTATCCTGGTCGCGATGCCTGGTCATGCGAGTCGCGGATGAGCCCCCTTCGCGTCCGCCGGCTGGCCAGCCGGATCCTGCTCGACCTGACGCCGCTGCGGCGCTCGCGTGACTACCGGGCGCTGATCACCGGGCTCGGCGCCTCGGTCCTCGGCAACCAGCTGACCACGGTCGCGGTGCCGTTCCAGGTCTACGCGATTTCCCGGTCCTCGCTGATGGTCGGACTGGTGTCGCTGGCCCAGCTGTTCCCGCTGATATTCGGCTCGCTGCTTGGCGGGTCGCTGGTCGACGCGATGGACCGGCGCAAGCTGCTGCTGATCGTGGAGTCGCTCGGCGCCCTGGGCAGCGCCGCGCTGGCCGTCAACGCCGACTTCGGGCCGTCGCTGTGGCCGCTGTTCGTGTTCCCGGCGGCCCAGGCGGCCCTGTCGGGGATCGACAGCTCCGCCCGCAACGCGATGCTGCCCGGCCTGGTCGGCCTGGAGATGCTGCCCGCCTCTAACGCCATCTTCCAGTCGCTGTTCCAGACCGGCGCCATCGTCGGCCCGGCCGTGGCCGGCCTGCTGCTCGCCGGGGCGGGGGTGCGCGTCATCTACTGGCTCGACGTGCTCAGCTTCCTCATCGCGCTGAGCGCGGTGTTCACCATCTCCCCGCAGCCCGCGCCTGCCCTGGACGAGGCGGGCACGGGTGAGACTGGCCCGGGCCGGACCCGGCCCGGCTGGGGTTCGACGATGGAGGGACTGAGCTTCGTCCGCCGCTCTCCGCAGCTCAAGGGCGCCTACCTGATCGACGTCAACGCGATGGTGTTCGGCATGCCCCGGGCGCTGTTCCCGGCCCTGGCCGCGACCACCTTCGGCGGAGGGGCCGCGACCGTCGGCCTGCTCTACGCCGCACCCGGCGCGGGCGCCCTGGTCGGCGCGCTGACCAGCGGCTGGGTCGGGCGGGTACGGCGGCAGGGGCTGGCCGTGATCTTCGCCGTGCTGATCTGGGGCGCGTCCATAGCCGGCTTCGGCGTCGCCCGCTGGCTGCCGCTCGCCCTGGTGCTGCTGGCGGTGGCGGGCTGGGCGGACGTGCTGTCGGCGGTCTTCCGCAACACGATTATCCAGTTCGCCGGGCCCGACGCGATGCGCGGGCGGCTGATGGGGGTGCAGATGGCGGTGGTGGCCGGCGGCCCCCGGCTGGGCGACCTGGAGGCGGGCGCGGTCGCCAACGCGTTCGGTGACACGGTGTCGGTCGTCTCCGGCGGGCTCGCCTGCATCGCCGGGGCGGTGCTGCTGGCGTGGGCGCTGCCCGGTTTCCGGCGGCAGCGCTCGGTGCTGCACGAGCAGGCGGCCGAGCGCCGGGCCGAGGATGCCGCGCTGGCCGAAGAAGCGGTCAAGGCGGGGGAGACGGGCCTGGTCATGCCGGTTGAACCCGCTGAGCCTGGCCTGCCCACCGGGCGTGGCCTGCCCACCAACTCGGGCGAGCCCGCCGAGCGCCCCTGACTCGCGCGGCCCCGCCCCAGGCCCCGCCCCCGGCCCCGGGCCAGTGGACGCCACAGACCAGTGGAGCGAGCCAGGCGACTATGGCACGGGTTCCCGCCGCACGGGTGAGGCACGCGAGAAGATTGCGACGAGTGCGACGACACCCATCGGTCCCGGGACGACAGTTCTCGCTTGTATTAGCGAACAGCGGAAACAAATGTTGTCAGAGCTCGTAAATGTTTCCGTTTAGCCAATAGTTTCCGCACTCGCGGGCCGGATTGAGCGTTGCCACCTACCGGAGCCGCAGCCGCGCCGCGATGACGACGGCAGTGGCGGCAGCGACGGCGACGCGGGCCGCAGCGGCAGCGGCAGCAGCGGCAGCGGCAGCGGCAGCGGCGGCAGCGGCGGCAGCGACGGCCGCGACGGCAGCGGCGGCCGCGCGCGGTTCGCCACATCCTGTCCGGCGCAGGCGGTTTCGTGCGCGCACCCGCCCCCCGCTCGCCCGGACGCGCTAGGTCGCGGGGGCGACGACGGCCGGCGCGCGGCCGCTGCGGCGGGCTGGGGCGTCGACCGCGGCCGCCACCTCGTCCGCGCTCAGCACCAGGCCGAACTCGCCCGTCAGGGCGTCGGCGAACTCCCGGTCGGTCAGCTCGCGCCGGACCTTCTCCCGGCCCGGGGTGCTGAGGCTGTAGGTGCGGCCGAGGATCGAGCGGATCGCGTCCGGGTCACGCCGGACGATGACCGGCTGCCAGGTGAACCACGAGTCCGGGTGGGTCGAGGTGTAGTGGTTGGACATCACCACGTCGACGGGGTACACGGTGGCGTCGTCCCAGCGGTGCAGCGTCACCCACTTGCCGCCCGCGTAGGTACGCAGCTTCCAGACCGGCTGGCCCGCTGGGGCGAAGCCGGGCCAGGCCAGTGGCTGGCCGGCGCCGAAGGCCGGCCCGCGGCCGGGCGCGCTCGCCTCCAGGTCGCCCGCGCTGTCGGCTGCACCACCACCCGCCACCGCGCCCGCCGCCGGGCCCGGCTCGTCCGGTACTACCTCGTAGACCCAGCCGTCGATTTCCTGCGGGCCGCCCGAGCGGTAGCGGCGCAGGCTGAGCAGGCCGGGCGGGGAGGAGCCGAAACCGGGATCGGCCAGCCACACCTGCTGGCCCGCGCGCACGCGCAGGGTCAGGTGGGTGCGCGGCCGGGCCCGGCCGCCGTCGGGGCCGACCCGGGCCAGCAGCCGCTGGACGTCGAACCCGAGGCGCGCGGCGACCGCCCCGAACAGCTGCGCCTGCTCGTAGCAGTAGCCCCCGCGGCCTCGGTTGACCAGCTTGTCCTGGACGGACTCCAGGTCGACGCGCACGCCGCCACCGGTGAAAATGTCCAGGTTCTCGAACCGGATGGCCGCCAGATGAGCCCGGTAGAGCGCATCCAGGGTGGTCCCCGACGGGTCGAGCGGCCCGGTGTAGCCGACCCGGCGCAGGTAGGCGTCCAGGTCCAGGGCGCCGACCGACCACTCGTCGCGATCCGTGCTCATCTCGGCCCGGCCACTGACTGGCCCGGGGCGGGACGGGCGGTGATCCTGGCCTCGAGCAGGGCGGCAGCGCGCATGTGATCTCCTTCGTTCCGGGCGGGGCCGTCGTCCTCTTTATACCTAGCCGGCTCGCCCGGCTGCGCCGGCCTGCGGGGGCCATTTGTCGGTACTTACCATGGCAGAATGCTCACCGCGGGCGGGGCGCCTATGGGTGGTTCTACCTAAACCCCGCGCGGACTTCCGGTTCGTCGTGACGTGGCGTCGCACCTAGTGATATCCCTGAGCCAAGCGGGCGTCACGGGCCGGTACCGGGCCCGCGCACGACGCGTCGATGTTGGCGGTGAGTGTTCAGTGGCCGGACGTTTCCCCCAGGGTGAGTACACCACCGACTTCGTCGGCAGGCACGAGGAACTCGCCGCGGTCAACGCGATGCTGGCGGGCCGCCGCCTGGTGACCATCGTCGGACCGGGCGGGGTCGGCAAGACCCGCATCGCCCTGGTCGCCGCCGGGCTGGCGGCGGCCAGCTACCCGGACGGCCCGTGGATCGTCGAGCTGTCCGGCCTGCGCGACGCCGCGCTCCTGACCAACACGGTCGCCAGCGTGCTGGGGCTGCCCGAGCAGGACGCGCGGTCGGCCCTGGACGCGGTGCTCGAGTACCTGCGGGAGAAGCGGCTGCTGCTGATCCTGGACACCTGCGAGCACCTGCTCGACTCCTGCGCCGACCTGATCCAGGCCATCTTGCGCGAGGCGCCGGGGGTGACGGTGCTCGCCACCTCCCGCCAGCCGCTCGACATGGCGGCCGAGCACACCTTCCCGGTCGGGCCGCTGCCGGTGCCGGACAGCGACGCGCCGGCGGCCGGGACCGACCTGGCGGGCGGCGGGGACGCGGTCGAGCTGTTCGCGCTGCGGGCGGCCGGGGCGGTGCCCGGGTTCGAGGTCACCGTGGCGAACGCGGGCGACGTCATCCGGATGTGCCGGCGGCTGGACGGCATCCCGCTCGCCATCGAGCTGGCGGCGGTGCAGCTGCGGGTGCTGCCGCTGACGGAGCTGAGCGGGCGCCTCGACCGGCGGTTCTCGGTGCTGGCCGGCGGCCGGCCGGGGGCGCTGCCCCGGCACCAGACGCTGCGTACCGCGATCGAGTGGTCCTACGAGCTGTGCTCGCCCGCCGAGCAGCGGCTGTGGGCCCGGCTGTCGGTCTTCGCGGGCACGTTCAGCCTGGCCGCGGCGGAGGAGGTGTGCGCCGAGGTCTCGCTCGACCGGCCCGAGGTCGTCTCCGCCCTCATCGGGCTGGTCGACAAGTCGGTCGTGCTGCGCGAGGGCGAGCGCTACCGGATGCTGGACACCGTGCGTGAATTCGGCGCCGAGCGGCTGCAGGCATCGGGCGAGCTGGACGCCTGCCGGGCCCGGCACATCGCCCTGTACCTGGCGATGGGCCGTTACTTCGGCGGCCACTTCGCCGAGGACGACCAGATGGACCGCTACCGGCAGCTGCGGGAGACGCACGGTAACCTGCGCGCGGCCCTCGAGTACGCGCTCGTGGCCGAGGCCGGGGAGCCGTCCACCGCGACAGCCGAGCCGGACGGGCCTCCCGGCCTCGCCACCGGCACGGTGGTCGACGCCATTACCCGGGACCGGTGGGCGGCCGGGACCGACCTGGCCTGCTCGCTGTACGGCTACTGGCAGATCTCGGGGCTGCTGAGCGAGGGCGGTTACTGGCTGACCAAGGCGCTCGACCGGTTCACTGACGCCAGCCACGAGCGGGCCCGGGCGCTGGTCAATCGCGGCTTCCTGCGGTCCTTCCAGGGCGACGCGGTCAACTCGCTGGCCGACTGCGAGGCCGGCATCGCTATGGCGCTCGCCCTCGGGGACGACCCGGTCACCGCCCGCGGCTACCAGCACATCGCGCTCACCCTGGTCTTCCTCGGCCGGCACGACGAGGCGGCCAAGGCGGCCGACGAGGCCCGGAGCCGGCTGCGCGCGTGCGGCGACCTGGCGGGCGAGCTGATGCTGCTGGCCGAGCTGGGGCACCTGTACCAGCTGTCCGGCCGGCCCGCCGAGTGTGTCGCTGTCTGTGACGAGGGGCTGGCGCTGCTCGGCGCGGACACCCGGGAGCAGTGGATCAGGACCTACCTGCTGTTTGTCTCCGGTGTCGCGCTGTTCCAGATGCCCGGGCGGGAGGCCGACTGCGACGCTGTGCTGCGCCGGGCACTGGACGGCAAGCAGGAGCTCGGGGACGTGATCGGCATGGCCTACGCGCTCGACGTGCTCGGCTGGCTGGCGCTGAAGACCGGCTCCCCGGCCCAGACGGCGTGGCTGCTCGGCGCGGCCGACCCGCTGTGGGAGCGGGGCGGCAGTGTCCGGTTCAGCGGGACCGCGATCATGGAGGAAGTCCATCAGCAGACGGCGGCCGCCGCCCGGATGGCGCTGGGCCCCGCGCAGTATGACACCCGGTACGAGAGCGCAGTCGCCTACGTGCGGCGACTGCTCGACGGCCGGGCCGGCGGCGGCGCGCTCCGCCTCGAAATCCCGTAACGCCGCGGCCGTTCCAGTCCGGGAAAGCCGGAATTCATCTGAGCTGGGCGCATCGCGGCAACCGAGGCCAGCGGGTACAGCGCTCTCTCGGGCCGGATAGGCCGGCAATTGGTCCGACCATTCGGGGTGAAATCGCCGGCTACTGCGCGGCGGCAAAGAAGGCGGGGCCGGCCTGGGTGACGGCGGCGCGGTGCGAGCCGCAAGCGCCCGCGCCACCGTCACGTCCATGGGGTGCGCGCTGCCTGGCGGCCCTCGCACAGCGCGTCCTTGTCACCGGCTTGCGCGCGGACAATCGCGCGGCGACCCGGTACTCAATCATCTCGCACCGAAGCGGACTTAGCGCAGACATAGACGGGGTCGTTTCTCCTATTTTAACGGCCACGTCCGGGGAAGGCTTCTTCCGCCACTGGCGCGCCAGTCGGCTATCCGGACAATGGCCTCCAGATACGCCAGGACAAAAGGCCCGTAGCGGTCCAGCAGATCACTCACGGTCGCCGTCCAGGAACGGTCGCCCCCGGGGGAGAACAGGTTCAGGTCGACGGTCAGGGTGGTCGCGGGCAGGCCCAGCAGGGGCGGGACCGGGGTGACGGCGCCGTGGCGGAGCCCCAGCAGTTCCCGGTCCGGCGGCGGCAGGTCCGGGAGCGGGCGCGGGTCGCGGACCTGGACCCGGAGCAGGCCATGGTGCGCGAGCACCAGATAGCGGGTCAGGTCGGGGTCGGGCGACCCCGCCAGCAGCGGCCGCAGCGGGCCGTCGATCAGCAGCAGCGAGGCGAGTTCGTGCCGGAACGCCCCGCCGGCGAATTGCAGGGGGCCGGCCGTGCCCGACTTGGCCCACGGGCGGCCCGCCTCGACCCGGGCCGCGTCGGGCCCGGTCGCCAGGGCGCACAGCGCGTCCTGCCACACCGGGTGGGCCTTGCCCGCGTCGTGCAGGTAGCCGGCCACGATGGCGGCCCGGGCGGCCTCGGGAGGGACCGCCGGGGACAGCACCGCGAGCAGCGCGGCGGCCTGGTCACGAACGTGCTCGCTGTGCTCGTCGAGCGACTGCCAGGGCCGGGGCGCCGGGGCCGGCCCGGGCGCATCCTGGGGAGCGGCCCGGGCCGCTCCCCAGGCCTCGCGCTCGGTCAGCTCGGCCGGGGTGAGCACCTCAGGGCTGCCCGGGACCGGGCCCGGCGCCGATGGGTCGAAGCCGGTGTCCGTGTCGTAGCCGCCGTCGGCCGCGTGCACCAGCACCAGGTCACAGGGGGCGAGCGGGGTGCCGGGACCGACCCGGCGCCACTCCCCCGCCGGGCGGTCGAACCACCAGGCCGGCCGCTGGCGGCGAGGACACGGGCGTCGCTGACGCTGACCCGGCAGCGGTACTCGGGGGGCGGGTAGCGCACCTCCGGGTCCGGCGCACCGGCCTCCCGGCCCGGGGCCCCGCCCTCGCCCGCGGTCCAGGTCACCCAGGCGACCTCTACGTCCGGCTCGCCCGCGTCCCGCAGGTAACGTTCGACGCCCGCGTCCCGGCCCGGGTCCGCCGCGGGCGCGGTGTCGAACAGGGCGAGCAGGCCGGCGCGGTCGAGCGGCCGCCCGGCGGGGGTGGGCCGCCCGGCGGGGGCAGGCACCCCGGCTTGACCGGCCGGCATGGCGGGGTCGGGCGGCCGGGGGCGCGCGGGCGCACCCTCGGTTACCACCAGCGCGGGGTCCAGGTCGAGGACGGACGCCGCCTGCCCCGCCACGACCAGGACGAGGTCGGCCGGGGCGGCCGTGAGCCGGGCAAGCCGGCCCGACCGCTCCACCCCGCGCAACTGAGCGTGCAGCAGCACGCAGTCGACCGGGCGCTCGCGCAGCAGCCGGTACACGCGCTGGGCGGCCGGCACCTCGCCCAGCGCGACCAGCGTCACCGTCCCGGGACGGTGCGCGCTGCCCGCGAGCGCGGCCAGGCCCGGGTAATCCCCGGGGCTGACCGCGGCCCGCCGGGCCGCCTGCCCGATTGGCCCAGCCGGGGCATGAGCCGGGCCTGGATCGCCCCCCCTGCCTGGTCCCGGGGACCCGCCCGGACCGGCCGTCATGCCGGTCAGGAACGTGACCGCGAACGGCTCGGCGGTGCCGAGCCCGGCCGCCAGCCCGGCTAGCCGCCGCAGCGTGGCGGCGGCCCGCGGGGACAGGGCCGGCTCGTCGACCAGCCACTGGGCTCCGTTGCCGGTGAGGGCGAAGTCGATCGGCAAGACGGGGTAGCCGCTCCCGTAGCCCCGGTTCAGTCCCTTCGAGACCAGCAGGTCGGCCTCGCCGAGCAGGATCGCGGGCTGGTGCATGTCTTCCCGCCAGTCCCCCGCGTTTTCGCCCGCGGCCCCGCGGACCAGGTGCAGCGCGACCCCGTCGGTTAGTTCCAGGTTCGCCAGCCAGGTCCGCAGCCGGGCCGCCAGCGGCTCGGCCAGGGACCGGGGCGGCAGCACATAGAGCAGGCGCCGCGGCGTCCCGGCCTGGTCGGGACCGTGCAGCCGCCGCCACAGCCAGGCGAGGACAACGCCGCTCTTCCCGGCCCGGCCTGGTGCGCGCACCAGGCCGGGCAGGCCGTCCCGGGCGATCCGCACCTGGTCCCCGGACGGCGGGTGCCCGGTCGCGGCCTGGTAGAACGCCGGGAAACTCAGCACGGAACCGGGCCTGCCAACGCGCGCTACACCGGCCCGCCGGGCTGGTCCCCGGGGACGCCCCGGGCCCGGCCGTAGCCCGGGCCGATCAGCGTCCCCTCGATCACGGTCGCTCACCTGCCCTCCCGCCTCAGCACGCTAGCCGCTGCCAGTGACATTCCGCCCGCCCAGGCATTTTGAACTTTTCGCCGGGGTAGAACGTCTTACCTGGTGAAGCAGCAAAGAACGACAGCCGGAAGGCCGGTGTCGCGATGGACGTGATGGGTGTTACGCCGCACCCGTTCCGGGTGACGGCGAGCGTGCCCGACGAGATGGTCAGCCTCGATCCGGACGGTGACTGGGCCGCCTGGTCGGGGGTCTACTGCACCTCTGCCCGCGGGCGGACCGCGCTCGTCCTCGTCTGCATCGCGGTCGCCCCGTTCGCCCCGGCGCCGGGGACGACCGGCGCCGCCCTGGAGGCGGCGCTGCGGGCCGGGCACCCACTCGTCGACGGCGCCGTCGACGAGTTCACCGGCGTCAGCGGCAACCCCGGGGCCAGGGTGAGCACCGTGGTCACCCAGCGGGTGGGCCGGCGTCAGGTGACCACCGGACAGGCGCAGGCGCTGGCGGTGTTCCCCGGGGCGCGGGCGCTCGGAGTGGTCAGCGCGATCTGCCCGGACCCGGCCGACCTCGACCGGGCGGCCGCCCTGGTGCTGCGGATCGCCGCGCGGATGACGGTCACCGCCGCTCCCGCGGCGGCGTGAAAGCAGGCTGCCGGGAGCGGCCGGCGAGGGCCCGGTGCGCGGATGAGCGGGCGTGGCATAGACTTACGAACGCGTAGGTCGCTCTGGTGCGCCGAAATAGGAACCCACGGACATCGGTTTGCATAGACGTGGCGCCAACTGTCCACGCGACCCGGCGAGTTCACATAACCGCCGCGCGTTAGCGACCACCCCGAGTCCTGGAGACGATTTTCTGTTGACTGCTGTGCCCGCAGATAGCCCTGCCGTGCCTGAATACCACACCCCCGACCGCGACCACCTGGCCACCGTGAGCACCTTCGCGGCTCTCGGCGTCCCCGCGCCGCTGGTCGACGTCCTCGACGACCAGGGGATCACCGCCCCGTTCCCGGTCCAGGCGGCAACCCTGCCGGACGCGCTCGCCGGACGGGACATCCTCGGACGGGCGCAGACCGGCTCGGGTAAGACCCTGGGCTTCTCCCTCCCGCTGGTCAGCCGCCTGGCAGGCGGGCGGACGGCCAGCCGGCGGCCCCGCGGCCTCGTCCTGGTCCCCACCCGGGAGCTGGCGACCCAGGTCACCCTGGTCCTCCGGCCACTGGCGAACGCCATGGACCTGTGGGTCAGCACCATCTACGGCGGCGTGGGCTACGGGCCGCAGGTCACCGCGCTGCGGCGCGGAACCGACGTGGTCGTGGCCACCCCCGGACGGCTGACCGACCTGATCGAGCAGGGTGAGTGCGACCTGTCCGAGGTCGAGATCACCGTCATCGACGAGGCCGACCAGATGGCCGACCTCGGCTTCCTCCCGGTCGTGCGGCGGCTGCTCGCGGCGACCCCGGCGGGCGGCCAGCGGATGCTGTTCTCCGCCACCCTCGACGCCGCCGTCGACGTCCTCGCGCGCCGGTTCCTGAGCGACCCCGTGCTGCACTCGGTCGACGAGAACTCCTCCCCGGCCGAGATCGAGCACCACGTGTTCACCGTCGACGGCGCGGACCGGGCCGCGGTCATCGCCGCGCTGGCCGGCGGGGAGAAGCGGTCGCTGGTCTTCACCCGGACCAAGCACGGCGCCGAGCGGCTCGCGCGCCAGCTCACGCAGGCCGGCATCCCGGCCGCCGAACTGCACGGCAACCTCAAGCAGAACGCGCGCTCGCGCAACCTGGCGGCGTTCACGTCCGGCCTCGCCCGGGTCATGGTCGCCACCGACATCGCCGCTCGCGGCATCCACATCGACGGCATCGACCTGGTGATCCACGCTGACCCGCCCGCCGAGCACAAGGCCTACGTGCACCGCTCGGGCCGGACCGCCCGCGGCGGCGCCGACGGCGTGGTCGTCACCCTGCAGACCAGGGCGCAGGCCCGCGACGTGACCGCGCTGATGCGGAAGGCGGACATCGCCCCGCACGGGCCGGTCGCGGTCAAGGCCGGCTCCGACCTGCTGGCCGCCATCACCGGGCCGCAGGCCGCCCGGGTCTCTGTGGCCGGCAAGGTGTCCGAACTCGTGCAGTCGGAAGACCGGCTGCAGCGGAACGACCGCCCGGGTGGACGTGGCGGCGACGGCCGCCCGCGCCCGGGCCGCAAGCCGCGGGGCGAGCGGGGCAACCGCGTCGAGCGCAGTGACCGCCCGGCGGGGGCCGACCGGGGTGAGCGGCCCGAGCGCGGTAGCCGGGCTGAGCGCTCCGGCCAGGCCGGCGGCTCCGGTCGTGGCGCCCGGGGCGGCAGCGACTGGTACCCGCGCGCCGGTGCCCGGCCCGGCCAGGCCGGCCAGGGCGGAGGCCGCCCCTACCACGACGAGCGGCCCAGCCGGGACGACTTCGCGCCCCGGGGCGACCGTGGCGCACGGCCAGCGCCTGGCGCGCGGGCGCAGGCGAACGGACGCGGCCAGTCGGGCGCGCGCACGCAGCCGGGCGGGCCGACGGCCCGGCCGGGGGCGGCCCGGGCCAGCCGTCCGCAGCCGGGCGGCCACTTGGGCGGATCATCGCGGCGGGCGGGATATTCCGGCGGGTCGCGGACTGGCCGGTAAGCGGTCCGCCGGTCGAAATTTCTGACATTTCCGGGCTGGCCGCGCGTGCGGGCCGGGCTCGTTTTTCCCGCTGGACAACGCCATCCGCGTCGCCGGATGCGGTAGATTGGCCCGTAGCTGTTGACGGACTTTGCGATCGTAATTCGCCCCGGATTCAACTAAGTCGTGACGCGCTTGTGCGACCCGCTTGTTTGAGACCAAGCTAATTGCCGATCGTCTCCCGTTCCGTATGATGCGGCCGTCATGGCTGATCCGCGTGAAGTGCGCGGGTCTTAGGCTCTTCCAGAAGGACATACAGCAAAAATGGCTCAGGGGACCGTCAAGTGGTTCAACGCGGACAAGGGCTATGGCTTCATCGCCCCCGACGACGGCAGTGGTGACGTCTTCGTTCACTTCTCCGCGATCGAGGCGAACGGCTACCGCAGCCTTGAAGAAAACCAGAAGGTCGAGTACCAGGTGACCCAGGGGCCGAAGGGGCCGCAGGCGGCGCAGGTGCGGGCAGTCTGAGAGACAACGCGAGCCGGCGGCGGGCCGAGCGCGTGCGCGGAGCCCGCTGCCGGTTTCGCGGCTCGATCACATTCGAGCTGACATCGCCCGCGAGTCCCGGGCAACCCGGGTGAGATCGCTGGTCGCAGTAATTCCCGGCCGTCGCGCGGGCCCGCCAGCCCGGCCGCGACCCCGCGGGGGCGGCCGGCTGACAGGCTAGACGATCTCGGTCTCTTCCGCCTGGAACGTGAAGATGTGCTGCCCGATGCGCAGCGACCATCCCGGCGGGAGGGGCGTGCCCTCGAGGCCGATCCTGGTCCAGTCCGCGTCACCCGGCGCACCGATGAACGTGCCCTGGGCCGAGGAGGCATCGCGGACGAACACGGTCGTGCCGACGACTGACACGTACGCGTGCACCCGGGAGATCAGGTTGTCCGGGTCGATCAGCCGGACTGGTCGAGGCGTCGCCGCCCCGGACGGCGGCGTCGTTGGTCGGCTCCCGGCCGATCACGTAGGGCCGGTCGAGCACGATCACCTGCTGCCCGTCCTGCGACCGGAGCGTGCCCGGGTGCGGGCCCGCCACGGACTGGTGCCCGCCGGAGGAGCCGTTGGCCTGATCGCCCCCGAACGCACTGGTCGCCATCGTGGGCGGGGGCGACGGGCGCCCGAACCCTCCCGACGGGCCCGGCTCAGCGGCCGACTCGGCCGGGCCCTGCTCGCCCGGCTGGTAGGAGGGCGGGTCGTAGGAGTGGACGGGCTCGTACGATTCAGCCGGCGCGTAGGACGCGACCGGCTCGGCCGGCGCGACCGGGTCCGGCTCCGCCACCGGCTCGGCCGGGGCGGACGGCTCGTAGCGGGCGCCCGGCTCGTCGGCCGGGTAGGCCGCGCCCGGCTCGTCCAGCCGGGCCGGCGCCCACTCCGGCTCTGGCCGGGCGGACTCCTGACGGGCCGGCTCCGGCCGGGCCGACTCCTGGTGCCAGACGGCTGGGTCGGCCCCCGCGGGCTGCTCCGGCGCGGGCGCGGCGGACACGGCCGCCCCGGCCGCGCCCGCCAGGGCGCCGGCCTCCGGGGTGGCGCCGCTCGAAGCGCCGGCTGTGCCCGGATCCGGGGCCGGCGCATCCGGGGCGGGCGCATCTACGCCGTCGGCCGCCGCGGCCGCGCCGCCCACGGCCGCCCGCGCACCGGGCGCGCCCCCGCTGAGCACGAACCCGCGTCCGGGAACGACACCCGCCTGCAGGTCGGACATCGCGTCCACCTGCATGCCGGTGCTGGTGGCGCCGCTGATCGCCAGCCAGTCGAACGATCCCGGCAGGACCTGGTCGACCCAGGTCAGGGCCTGCTCCCCGGACAGCTGGCGAACCTGGTCGCCCGCGCTGACCGCGCACCGCACCGGGCCCCGGAGGAAGACGACGACGCCGTCCGGGACCGGGGCAACGATCCCGAACGCGGCCACGCCCTCCGACAGGTGGCCCAGGACCCAGCCGGCCAGCCGGGTCGCCACCGCGGTGGCCGGGGCCTCACGGTCGGCCGCGACGTCGGCCACCAGCCGAGAAGGTCGCTGGCACTGACTTCGGTCGCGCCCGCGCGGGAGATCAGGACGACGGTGTCGCCGAACCGGCCGATCAGGTCATTGCCAGGCTCAATGCTCGCTCGAATGGTCACGGTGAATTCTAACCAGCAGCGATGTACCCGGGGAAGCGGCCATCTTCTGCCTGACCAGGGACGGACCGGGCAAAGCGCCCAGCCAGCGTGTCGAACGCGCGTTTGATGCGTGCGATATCATGTTCGCATGAGCATCGTGGTGCAGGAGTCGCTGCTCGACATGGGCGACGAGATCGCGCCGGGAACGGTGCGACCAGAGCGGCTTCCATTGACCCGCGGGGCCTGGATCGACGTGCAGCGCGGCTGGCTCGGCCGGGTCGGCCGCCCTGTTCGAGCGGCTGGCGCGGGACGTGCCGTGGCGGGCCGAGCGGCGCCGGATGTACGACCGGACGGTCGACGTGCCCCGGCTGCTGTGCTTCTACGGCGAGGACGACGCGCTGCCCGACCCGGCCCTGGAGGCGTGCCGGGACGCGCTCAGCGCGCACTACGCGGCCGAGCTGGGCGAGCCGTTCGTCACCGCCGGGCTGTGCTTCTACCGGGACGGGCGCGACAGCGTGGCCTGGCACGGCGACCGGATCGGGCGCGGCTCGACGGAGAACACGATGGTCGCCATCGTCTCCCTCGGCACCGCCCGTCCCCTCCAGCTGCGGCCGGCGCCCTCCCCCGGCACCGGCGCCCCCCGGGACGGCGAGACCGGCACCAGCACGCCCCAGCGGTACTGCCTCGGCCACGGCGACCTGCTGGTGATGGGGGGCAGCTGCCAGCGCACCTGGGAGCACGCGGTGCCCAAGTCGGCCCGGCCGACCGGACCGCGGATCAGCGTCCAGTTCCGCCCGCAGGGGCGTGCGCTGACCGGGCCGGCCGGTATGCGCGGTTCCCACCTCCGGTTAGGCTCATAACCTGTGGGAGAGTTTCCAATGCTGGTGGCGACCGATTTGACGGGACGATCATCCGGCGCGACGGCACGATCAGCGAGCGCACCGTCGCCGCGTTCGCCCGGGTCGAGGCCGCCGGGGCGCGGTTCGTGCTGGTCACCGGGCGGCCGCCGCGGGTGATGGGGTCGATCGCGGCCGCCTTCGAGCACCGCGGGACGGCCATCTGCGCCAACGGGGCGCTCGCGTACGACATGAGAACCGAGGCGATCGAGGCGCTGCACCTGATCCCGCCGCCAGTCGCTGGCAAGCCGCGGCCGCGCGCGCTGCGGGCGGCGGTGCCCGGCATCGGCATGGCGGTCGAGTACCCCGACGGGTACGCGGCGGACCGCTGCTACGAGGCGGTCAACCCGGAGCTTGACGCGATCCTGCCCCGGGTCGACGACGAGAGCCTGTTCGCCCGGCCGGCCTCCAAGCTGCTCGGCCGGCACTTCGGCTACAGCTGCGACGACCTGCTGGCGCTGGCCGAGCCGGCCGTCGGCGACCTGGTCGCGATCACCCACTCCAACGGCCGGGGGCTGGTCGAGGCGGCCGCGCTCGGCGTCTCCAAGGCGAGCGTGGTGGCCGAGCTCGCGGCCGGCTACGGGATCGGCCGGGAATCGGTCATCGCGTTCGGCGACATGCCCAACGACCTGCCGCTGCTGGAACTGGGCTGGCACCTCCTGCGCGGTGCCAACGCACACCCCGACGTTACTCGCCGCCGCCACGCTGCGTCATCGGCTCCAACGACGACGACGGCGTGGCCGAGTACCTGGAAAAGCTGTACTCGTGACCGTCAGTTCGGGCCGAAGCGCTCGGTCTTGATCCTCTCGGCCGGGTACCCGGCCTCGGTCAGCAGGGCCGCCGCCGCGTCCACGAAACCGGACGGCCCGCAGGCGAAGACCGCCGGGGCCAGCTCGGGCGGGAACGCCGTCTTGGCCAGTACGTCGGCGCTCAGCGGCAGGCGTAGCCGGGAGCGTAGCGCGGACCGGGGGCCGCCGCGGCCGCCCCCGCGTGGCCGCGCAGCCCGGCCAGCAGGCCGCCGTGACGAGCGCCGCCGGCCTCCGGGCTGACCTCGGACTCCTTGGTCACCGAGGCGGGGGTCCGGCGCCAGCGCGACAGCCGGGTATAGAGGAAGGTGACGGCGGTGACGGGGGAAACACGCGCCCGCTGCGACAACTCATCGGCGTAGATGACGTCGGCGGGCGTGCGGGCGCTGTAGATCAGCCGCAGCGGGGACCGGTGCTCCCGACCGCCTCGTGGGTGCGGATCATCGACATCAGCGGGACGACGCCCGAGCCGCCCGCCAGCAGCAGCAGCGGGCGCCGGTCGCCGGGCGCGCCAGGCGAACCAGCCGCCGATCGGGCCGCGCAGCTCGAACTGGTCGCCCGGCTGGGCGACCCCGGCCAGGTAGGAGGAGACCTCGCCGTCGTCGACGCGCTGGACGGTGAGCTCGAGGCGAGCCGGCGCTCGGACGCGCTCGCGATCGAGTACGAGCGCTGCGCGGTGTACCCGTCCTCGGCGGTCAGCTTGACGGTGACGTGCTGGCCGGCCAGGTGCCCGGGCCAGCCGGGGACGTCGAGCGCGAGGGTGCGGGCGGTCGCGGTCTCGTCGCTGGTCGCCCGGACGGTCGCGACCGCGCCACGTCAGTCGCCCTGGTACCGCTGCTCGCGCCATGGGTCCCCGTAGTCGTGGTAGCCGAGCTGCTCCCAGAAGCCGCGCTTGTCCTGCCGCATCAGGTCCAGGCCGGTGACCCACTTGGCGGACTTCCAGAAGTACAGGTGCGGGACCAGCAGCCGGGCCGGGCCCGCCGTGCTCGGGGGGCAGCGGCTGCCCGTCGTACTCGTAGGCGATCCAGGCCTTGCCGTCGCGCAGGTCGGGCAGCGGCAAGTTGGTCGTGTAGCCGCCGTAGCTCCGGGCCATGCGCGTAGCCGGCGCTGGTGGCGATGCCGTCGAGCAGCGTGTCGAGGGAGACGCCGCGCCAGCGGGTCCCGAGCTTGGACCACTGGGTCACGCAGTGGATGTCGGTGGTGATGTCCTCGGCGGGCAGCGCGCTGAACTGCTGCCAGTCCCAGCTGGTCGGCTCGCCCGGTCTCCGTGGTGACGGTGAACGTCCAGGTGGTCGGTGCTCACCGGCGGGGTCGGCCCCGCCTGCAGCACCGGGAAGCCGTGCTCCAGGTACTGGCCGGGCGGCAGCTTCGCGTCGTCGCGCCGCCGGCCGGTGAAAGCCGCGGGACGATGTTCACGACGCTCACGGGTTGAGCTTGGCGCGCCAGTCGCGCGGGACGCGGCCCGCCGGGCCCGGGGACCGGCTGGTCCACGCGGGTGGTCCTGCGGGGCGGCCAGGGCCGGGCCGGTCTCGTAGAAGTCCTCGTTCGGGTAGGACCAGAACCAGCTCTCGCCCGGCTCGAAGCTGCGGATCACCGGGTGGCCGGTCTCCTTGAAGTGCCCGGTGGCGTGCTGGGACGGCGAGTTGTCGCAGCAGCCGATGTGCCCGCACTGGGTGCAGCGGCGCAGGTGCAGCCACCAGCCGCCGGCCGCCTCGCACTCGACGCAGCCGGTGCCGCTCGGCGGCACGGCCGGGTCGACGCCCGTCATCTCGGTCATGAGTTCTCCCCGCTGTCTGAGCTGTCGTGGTCGGCACCGTCGCCGCCGGCCGCCGCCTCCTCCTGCACGACGGCCGCGGCGGCGATCGGCAGCCGGACCTGGAAGCGGGTGTCGCCGGGCACCGACTCGACCCGCAGGTCGCCGTGGTGCTTGTTCACGACGATCCGCCAGGCGATGTCGAGGCCGAGCCCGGTGCCCTCGCCGACCGGCTTGGTGGTGAAGAACGGCTCGAAGATCCGCTGCTGGATCTCCGGCGGGATGCCGGGGCCGGTGTCGCCGATCTCGACCAGCACGCAGTCGTCGTCGCGGGCGGTGCGGATGGTCAGCGTGCCCGCTGCCGCCCATCGCCTGGGCGGCGTTGTCGATCAGGTTGGTCCAGACCTGGTTGAGCTCGGAGGCGTAGGCCGGGATCTTCGGCAGCGTCTTGTCGTAGCTCCTTGACTGATCGTGACGCCCTTGAGCTTGGCCGACATCATCAGCAGGGTGCTCGCCAGCAGGTCGTGCACGTCGACGACCTGGAACGGGGCCCGGTCGAGCTGCGAGTACTGCTTGGCCGCGCCGACCAGGGTGGAGACCCGGGTGGTCGCGTCCTCGATCTCGTTCATCAGCAGCTCGGTCTCGACCGTGTAGTTCAGCCAGCGCAGCGCGGGCTCGAGCATGTCCGCGCCCGACCGTGGCCAGCACCTGGTCGAGCCATTCGGTGTACGAGGCCGCCCTGGACGAAGACCGGGGCGAGCTGCCAGGCGTCGCGGCAGCCGTGGTCCTCCAGCCAGTCGGAGACCTCGTCCTCGCGGTCGGATGTCTCCAGCGGGCTCGAGCTTCGGGCGCCTTGGCGACCCGCTCGGCCGCGCGCTGCTGCAGCTCGATCAGCGGCTCGAGGCTTGGCCGGGTCGTACTTGCCGCCGGCGATCATCTTGAGCTTCTGCCGCATGCCCGACGACCCGCTCGCGCAGGCTCGCGGTCGCCCGGACGGCCGCGGCGGCCGGGTTGTTGAGCTCGTGGGTCAGGCCCGCGGTGAGCGAGCCGAGCGCGAGCAGCCGCTCCCGCTGGCCGACCGCCTCCTGGGTCCGCTGGCCGCCGAAGAACAGCCCCTCGAGCAGGTGCACCGGCATCGGGAACCACTCGTTCATGATCTGCGCGAAGCACTCCGCGCCGAGCACGTAGAAGCGGGACGGCTCGGTGCACCCGCATCGAGTTCGGGTAGACCTGCGGCACCCGGTCGCCCAGGTAGGCCATGAACGCGCCGCCGTAGACGCCGCGCTGGCTGGTCCGGCTGATCTCGACGTCGTCCTCGCCGACCTTGCCGCGACAGGACCACGGTGCCCTCGATCAGCACGTACAGGCAGGCTGGCGGGGTCACCCTCGGTGAACACCGGGCCGGGCTCGATGATCTCGTCGTGCCCCTCGACGCACAGCCGTTCCAGCTGCTCGTCGGTGAGCTTCTCGAACAGGAACAGCGTGCGCAGCTCTTCCGGGTCGCACGGTGAGATGGTGCTGCGTCATGATCGAGTCTCCAGGTACCGGTGCACGAACATGACGGCCATCGCGCCCTCTCCCACGGCCGACGCGACCCGCTTGGCCGACTCGGCGCGCACGTCGCCCGCCACGAACACCCCGGGGACGCTCGTCTCCAGGTGGTACGGCGCGCGGTCGAGCGGCCAGGCCGTGCTCCTCGACGTTGAAGTCCGGGCCGGCCAGCACGAAGCCGCGCTGGTCGCGGGCCACCACGCCGTCGAGCCAGCTGGTGCCGGGCGCCGCCCCGATAAAGATGAACAGCTGCCCGGCGTCGACTATTTCTGTGGCTGCCGTCGGCCAGGTCGCGCAGCGTGAGCCGCTCCAGGTGACCGTCGCCGTCCACCGCCGCCACCTCGGTGCAGGTGCGGACGGTGATGTTCGGTCGATGTCGGCGATCTGCTGGATGAGGTAGTACGACATCGACTGCTCGAGCGACGGCGCGCGCACCAGCATGGTCACCGACCTGGCGAACCGGGCCAGGTAGACGGCGGCCTGCCCGGCCGAGTTCGCGCCGCCGACCACGTACACGTCCTGGTCCTTGCAGCCCTCGGCCTCGGTCGAGCGCCGCGCCGTAGTAGACGCCCGGCCCCGGTCATCTCGGTGCAGCCGGGCGCCTCGAGCTGCCGGTAGGAGACGCCGGTGGCCAGGATGACCGCCTTGGCGTCGATCGCGCTGCCGTCGCTGAGCCGGACCGTCCGGGCCGGGCCGTTCACCTCCAGGGCGGTCACCTCGCGGGTGGTGAGCAGCTCGGCGCCGAACTTGACCGCCTGCCGCCGGGCCCGGTCGGTGAGCTGGCCGCCGGACAGCCCGTCGGGGAAGCCGAGGTAGTTCTCGATCCGCGAGGACTGGCCCGCCTGGCCGCCGGTGGCGTACTTCTCCACCAGATCGTCTTCAGCCCCTCGGACGCGCCGTAGACGGCCGCGCCGAGCCCGGCCGGGCCGCCGCCGACCACCACCAGGTCGTAGAACTCGCGGTCCGGGAGTGGTGGCCAGCCCGACCTTGGCCGCGACCTCGGCCTGGGCCGGCGTGATCAGCGGCTCGCCGTCGGCGGTGATCAGCACCGGGAGGTCGTGGCCGTCGGCGCCCGGCCGCGCCCGAGCAGCCGCCGTCCCTCGTCGGATGTCGGAGGAGTACCAGCGGTACGGCACCTGGTTGCGGGCGAGGAAGTCGCGCAGGTCGGCCGACGGCGCCGACCAGCGGTGCCCGACCAGCTTGGCCTCCCGGACCGGCTTGCGCTCCTCCCGCCGCCAGGCCGCCAGCAGGTCGTCGACCACCGGGTAGAGCTTCTCCTCGGGCGGGTCCCAGGGCTTGAGCAGGTAGTGGTCGAGGTCGACGACGTTGATCGCGTCGATCGCGGCGCTGGTGTCGGCGTAGGCGGTGAGCAGCACCCGCCGGGCGAAGGGGTAGATGTCCATCGCCCGCTCGAGGAACTCGATGCCGTTGAGGCCCGGCATCCGGTAGTCCGCGAGGATGACCGCGACTTGCTCGCCGCGCAGCTTCATCTGCCGCAACGCGTCGAGGGCCTGCTCGCCGGACTCGGCGCGGACAATTCGGTTCCGTTCACCGTAGCGGCGGCGCAGGTCGCGGGAAACGGCGCGGGACACACTGGGATCGTCATCGACCGTGACGATCACCGGGCGGAGTTCTCCTTCACCGGGAGGTCGCGTCATGTCCCCATCGTATGCAGGGTGCCCATTCTGTTCCTAACGGCCCGCACCCGGATGCTTTCCGGGTGCGGGCCGCAGGAACGCTGAGCGTCAGCTCGTCACATGCGGGACGGATCCTGAACCTTGTGCCAGTGATCGTGCCCCTGCGAGGGAGCACGGTGCCTGCCGCCACGCCCAGCCTGGTCGGCCTCTGTCGCCGGGAGGGTCGCCTGCTGATGGGCGGTGTTGTAGCTGACCTCGGTCGCCACCCCGTTGCCGTCGGCGGTGACGTTGACCGGGTCGGCCAGGCCGAAGGCGTTGCAGCCAAGGTTGGCGAAGGACATCGACAGCCGGTTGCCGAGGAAGGTCGCGAGGTTGTCGCCGACGGCGGGCACCGGGGTGGCGAACGGGGTGTCGGACGACATGTCGAGCAGGTTGCGGGCCGGCGCGATGTTGACCATGTTCATGCAGTACGCGGCGGCCACCTCGTACGGGTTGGTGTTCGCGGCGAGCTGCGGCTGGTCGACCAGCGAGCGGTACATGTTGGTCTTGGCGATGCTGTAGGCGCCGCCGACCAGGGTCATCTCGTCATTGGTGGGGACGACCGCGATGTCCGACTTCTGGTTGACGCGGGCGCTCAGCTCGTCCAGCGCCTGCGACGACTGGGTGCCGCCCACGCTGGTCGGGTCCTTGGTGGTGAAGGGCTGGCAGCCGTTCGCCGGGTCGACGAAGTAGCCCAGCAGTGCGTTGTCGCTGCCGTTGGTCAGCAGCGTGGCACCGGTCATCGCGGCCTTGTTGGCTGGGCTGGCCTGCGCCGTCTGACCGTCGCCGGTGAGCAGGTACTGCGAGTAGATGTTGTCGCTCTGGTCCTGGTCGATCAGCGCGAAGCCCCGCGTGGTCTGGCACGCCTGCCCGTCGCTGGCGGTACCGAGCGCGGGGACCTTGAGCGTGCCGCGCGCGATGTCGGCGTTGGCCTGGGTGTAGAAGCGGACGGCGTCGCACGCCGCCACCTGGCCGATCAGCGACTGCCCGAGAGCGTCGACGCAGCCGCTGGACCGCTCGCGGGCACCCGGCCCGGTCAGCACCAGGTTGGTGCCGTTGAAGCCGAAGTCGAGGATGATCCGGGCGCCGCGGGGAAGATGCGGCACCGCCGGGCGGGCCGCCGGCCTGGTGCCCTGGGTGATGATCAGGGGGTTGTAGACCTGCACGGTGCCGTTCGGGGCCAGGATCGTGGCCTCGACGAAGGCCGCCTCGTTGGGGTTGGCCTCGGAGCAGCCGTCCCCCAGCCGGTAGGGGGTGGCCAGCCCGGTCGCGGTCAGCGGGTTGGCCGGAACATCCAGGGTGCAGTTGCCGGAGGTGGCGGCCTGGCCGGAGCTCTGGCCGAGGCTGATCGCGTTGCCCTGGCCGTCCACCGGCGCCGTGGCGACATCGCCGAGGGGGAACTGCGCGATGGGGCCGTTCGCGAACGTGTCCGGCGAGACCGTCACCCGGGCGACCGAGGCGGTCGCGCTGGGGCTGGCAGCGGCGGACTGGGTCGGGCAGGGGGCGGCCGAGGGGGCCGCGCTCGCGCCGGTCCCGCCGGCGCTCGCGGACGGGGCCGCGAGCGACGACTGAACGGAGCCGGCCGACTGGACCGGGCCGGCCGAGGCGCAGCCTGCGAAGGCGGCCTGGTTGATGGTGCTGTGCTGGTCGGCCAGGGCCATGCCGGCGACCACCGCCACGACCGCTACCACCGCCGCGGCGGTGCCGACGGCAACCTGTGTGACGCGGCTGCGGCGGAGCCTGCGGCGCCAAGCCGACGTTCGGGGGGACACGTCTACACACCTCCGGGGAAGTCCACCGTGACTGTTCCGTGATGAAGCTAGCGGTGGCTGTTACCCCGGGAGGGCAAGATAACAAAAAGATTAAGTATTTGTCCTATTTATAGGTTTGTTATCGCCATAATCGGCTTATTGTCCGGTTCGTTGCTTCAGTGGGGGAACCTGAGCGCCCGTCACTGCTGCCTCCGGGGGCCGCCCGGCTTCTGCGCCACCCCGCCCCACATGGTCGACTTCCCCTCCGCGTCCTCCGGCAGGCTCGGGCGCCACTCCGGGCAGCGGACCACGCCCGGCGGCAGGAGTTCGAGCTCGTCGAAGAACGCGGTCACTTCGTCCCGGCTGCGCGGCTTGACGCGCTGGGCCATGAGCTGGTTGAGCCGGGTGGCCATGCCCGCCATCGCGGCCGCCTGGATGTCCGACGCCGGGTGGGAGATCACCAGGCAGCTGCCCGGCGCCAGGGCGGCCATCAGACGGTGGACGACCTCGCGCGGGCTGTCCTCGTCGGGCACGAACTGAAGCACCGCCATCAGCACGACCACGACCGGCTGGGAGAAGTCGAGCACCTCGCCCGCCGCCGTGAGGATCTGCTCCGGGGCGCGGATGTCGGCGTCGATGTAGGAGCAGCGGCCCTCGGGGCTGCTGGACAGCAGCGCCCGCGCGTGCGTCAGCACCATCGGGTCGTTGTCGACGTAGACGATCCGCGAGTCGGGGGCGACCTGCTGGGCCACCTCATGGGTGTTGGAGGCGGCCGGGATCCCGGTCCCGACGTCGAGGAACTGCCGGATCCCCCGCTCCTGGGCGAGGAACCGCACCGTCCGGCCGAGGAACGCCCGGGTGTTGCGGACCGAGGCGACCATGTCCGGAAGCTGGGCGACCGCCTCGTCGCCGGCCAGCCGGTCGATCTCGAAGTGGTCCTTGCCACCGAGCCAGTAATCCTGGACCCGGGCGATGTGCGCCAGCGTCGGGTCGACCGAACGCACCACGGAGCGGAATTGCTCCGCGGTCGCCCCCCGCCGCCAGTCACCGCCTGAGGTCATGAGGCACCATGCTCCCGTTCGGGATGATTCTGCGTGTGAGTTAGCGCGGACTAGTACCCGCGTTCACCGATGACGTTCCGCAGCGGCTCGCCTGCGGCCAGCCGCCGCAGCTGCTCGCCCACGACCTGGTAGGCGCGGGCGTCGGAGTCATTGACCGCGCCACCCACGTGCGGGGTCAGCAGCAGGCCGGGGGCGGTCCAGAGCGGGTGGCCCGCCGGCAGCGGCTCCGGGTCGGTGACGTCGAGGGCGGCCCGCAGGCGGCCGCTGGTCAGCTCGGCCACTAGTGCGTCGGTGTCCACGATGACGCCGCGGGCGGCGTTCACCAGCAGCGCGCCGTCCTTCATGGCCCCGAGGAAGTCCTTGTTGACGAGCTTCTGGGTCTCGTCGGTGACCGGCAGCAGGATCACCACCACGTCCGCGTCCGGCAGCAGGCCGGGCAGTTCGCCGATCGGGTGGACCCCGTCGCGGGCGTGCCGGGCGACCCGGTCGACGGTCACTTCCCAGCCGGCGAGGCGGCGCTCGACGGCCGCGCCGATGTCCCCGTACCCGACGATCAGCACGTGCTTGCCGCGCACGGGCTCGGTCGGGACCGGGTCCCAGCGACCGTCACGCTGGTCGACGGCGAACCGCGGGAACTCGCGCAGGCTCGCCACGATCGCGCCGACCACCCACTCCGCCGTGCCCGACGAGTGGGCGCCACGGGCATTGCACAGCGTCACCCCGTCGGGCAGGTACGGCAGCACCGCGTCGGCCCCAGCGGACAGGATCTGGACCGTCTTCAGCTTGGGCAGCGACCCCAGCTTGCGCAGCGTCGCGGGCGGAGTGTCCTGCGGGACCACCACGAACTCGACCTCGCCGGCGCTGTCCGGCAGGTCCTCGCCGCCGGCCCAGATGTCGGCCTCGATGCCGTCGGGGAGGCCGCCGAACGCGTCCGGCCCGGCGGGCAGCCAGACCCGGGTCACAGGCCGAATTCGCTGCGGTTCACGGACGGCACGACGTCGGCGTAGTCCGGGTGCTTCTTGATCCACGAATTGATGTACGGGCAGTACGGCAGTACCGCCAGGCCGCGCGCGCGGGCGTCGTCGAGGCTGAACTGGGCGAGCTGGGTGCCCAGGTGATCGTGCCGGAAGGCGGGCTTGACCTCGGTGTGGACGAGGCTGATCAGCTTGTCGCGGTCGTCAAGGCGGTAGTCGACGAAGCCGGCCAGCTCGCCGCCGACGTGAATCTCGTACCGGGAAGCGCCCGGGTTGTCGGTGACGACCGGCGCGTCGGTCGCAGCGGAATTCATGATCGTCACGATACGCCGCACTGACCGCGCCCCGGCCGGCCAGGGGCACGGCGCGCTGGCCGCGCCCCCGGCCGCGGCCAGATGCAGCCGTCGGCTAGACGCCGACCGGGACCTTGTCCCGGACCTTGGCCGAGCGGCGCGAGGACCCGGGCTGCGGGTCCGCGTCCTGGGCCGCGCTGATGACGACGACCGGGCAGGGCGCGCGGCGCAGGCAGGCCCGGATGACCGGGCCGGCCGAGCGGAGCGCGCCCGGCAGGTCGGTCGACGTGCCGAGGATCAGCATGTCGGCGCCCTCGCCGCGGTCGAGCAGGATGCGCGCCGCGAGGCCCTCGGTCGTTTCGACCCGAAGCGTGACGGCGGGTGCCGTGTCCTTATGGACCGAGCGGACCAGGTCCTCGACCGGGACCTCAGCCGGATCGGAAGTCGCTGGGACGGCGTAGCTCGCGAGGCTGCGGCACAGCTCCTCCCGCACGTGCACCACGTGCACTTCAGCGCCTCGGAGGCCCGCCTCCCGGCAGGCCCAGCGGAGCGCCGCGACGGACTCGGCGGAGCCATCGACTCCAACGACGATCCGACGCACAGCAGGAACCGACATGCGGAACCCCCTCTATTGCTTCGCCGCCTGACGCGCCTTTCCGCCGTCCCCCGGGCGGTTCAGTCAGGGTTCTTTTGTCACCAAGCCACGATGCTAATCCGGGTCTCGTATCCTGACGAGGCCCCGGGCGGAGTTTTCCCCGCTAGCCGGGGACCAACCTGGCCTTGTTGGCCAGATCACAGTTCGATAACACTCCTAATGCTGGCTTTCCGGACAAAAATCACGGGACTTACTTCGTAGATCGTTTCCGGGGTTGGGCGGCACGGGTCGGTAGCCGGGGTACACCGGTGACGACCTGGGACCGGGGGACGCCCGGCGGCCGCCCGTGGCTGAGGGTCGCGGGCGGGCGGGCGGTGGCGACAGTGCGTGGTTGTGGGCGCGGGTTGTGGGCGCGGGTTGTGGGCGCGGTTGCGGCGCGTGGCAGTGCCGCTGCGACATGGACGTAAAAGAATCTAAAGAATTCCTTATGCGTCAGTCTTGATACCGTTTGGGGCCTTGGAGATAAATGCGGCCCGCCGGGGTGATCCACTGATGCCAGCCTGGGCGCGGCTGGGTGACGTTCCAGCCCGGCGACTGCTTGACCCGATGACACTGACGGCTGCGCGCGCCCGCGTTGCACGCGCACGTGCGGCCGCCTTTGTCGTAGGGCCGGGCATGCTCGAAGTCACTTTCCCGGGCGTGGCGGGAGCAGGTCGGGAACGTGCACTCGTAGTCGCGGACCTGGACCTGGTGGCGGAGGGTGTCATTGGGCTGGTAGGCGTGCGACTCATGCCGGTGGTCGCAGGCGAACGTCGCGACCGGCTCCAGCTTCACGCCCAGCCGGCAGCCGCCGGGCAGGGTGAGTTCCCAGGCGCCGTAGCCGCCGGGCGGCCCGGGATCTCCGGCCGGAGCGAAGGCCCAGGGGGCGGGATCGCCGGGCGGCCTGGTCATGGCGGTTCTGGCCGGATCCGGGCGGGCCAGTCCGGCGAGACGGGTGGCGGGGATGGTCAGGTTCAGCCGGGCGGGGAGAGCGGCGCTCGGGCTGGGTTCAGGCTGGCCGGGCGATGGCGCCGGGCTACCGCGGGAGGGGCGGGCGGGGCGGACCGGGCGGGCGCAGCCGTGGCCGATGGCGATGCCATTGGCGTCGGTAATGGTGACGCAGAAGATGCTGTGCGGGCTGGCGGCCGCCGCTGCGGCCAGGGAACGGCACAGATCCGGGTCGAGGGGGCCGAGGCCGTGGCCCTCCCCCGGTCGCTCGGCCAGGCCGAGCAGCGTCGCGAGCGGAATGACCAGGTCGGCCAGCCGGGGCGGCGGGGGTGCTCCGGGCGGCGAGGCCGGGGTGGTGCCGTCCGGGGTGGTGTCGTCCGGGGGGCCGGCGTCCGGAGGGTCGGGCGTCGGCCGGGGTGGTGTCGTCGGGGGGACTGCCGTCCGGGGAACCGGCGGCCGGGTCTGGATCGGGACCGTACTCGCTAGGGGCGCCCAGGCCGGCGGACGGCTGGCCGAAGGCGATCCTGGCGTCGGCGGTGACGCCGTTCATCAGGTCCAGGTAGGCGAGGGCGCGCAGCTGATCCATGCGCGCACCGGGGAACCGGCCCGACTCCTGGTAGGCGAGGGCGCGGGCACAGACGTTGGCGTGGGCGGCCAGGGACTGGGCGGTCGGCAGGTCGTCGCCGGCCAGGCTGGCGGCGCCGGAGGGGTCGCGGCGGAGCACGACCCGGGCGCGGTTCCGCTCGGCGTCCTCGCGCCGCCGGGCGGCCGCGCCGGGGTCGACGCTCATGGCGGCCGCGACTGCGAGCTTCTCCACCTGGCCGTAGGTCTTGCCGGGCAGCTCGGGCACGATCAGCGCCTCGGCGGCGGCCGCGTCGGCGTCGGTGAGCGGGGCGAGGGCATCGTCGACCGCCCGGGTCTTGGCGTAGGTGATGGCGCCGCGGGCGAGCAGGTCCGCGGTCCCGGGCAGGCGAGCGCCCAGCTCCCACGCCGTCCACATCAGCTTCTCGGCCGACTGCGGCGGCATCGCCAGTGCGAGCGCCACCTCGTGGGTGAGTGACTTAGACCATCCGTTGGGCAGGTCGCCGTGGAAACCGCCGCCGGGCAGCGGCTGGTCATCCTCGCGGACAAGCGCCCGCAGCACTCCGAGCTTGCCTGCGACCGCCCATGCCTCGAGCGCCTGCCACTGCCGGAGCAGGCCGAGCAGCTCGTCATGCCGGGCCTCTGGGCAGCGCCACTCCGGACCGCACGCGGCTTCGAGGACAACCGCCAGGCTGGCCGAGGGCGGGCAGCTGTCCCACTCGCCGCCGTGGGCGAAGCCGGACAGGCGAGGGTCGCGGGCGAACGGCGCGGCGCCACTGAAGGCCGAGTCGGGCGCTCCGTGATCCGCACCTCCACCCGCATCGCGATCCTCACCCTGCCAGCCCATGAGCACCTATCCAGATTTAATTTCCACGATCAGATGTCTGTCACCTGATAGTCGAATCTTATCGCGAATCGAAGATCATTGATAGCTTGTGGCACTTACCAATCGGCCATTGTTTGCTAACCACCGGTCGTGATTTCCACGTGGCTTCCGTTACGGGATTTACGGACGTGAATCCGGGCGGGGATGCGCTGACGCAGCTCGCTGACGTGGCTGACGATGCCGACGATGCGGCCGCCGGCCCGCAGGCCGTCGAGGACGTTCATGACCTCATCCAGGGTGTCCTCGTCGAGGGTGCCGAAGCCCTCGTCGACGAACAGCGCCTCCATCGGGGTGCCGGCTGACTCGGCCGTGACCACGTCGGCCAGGCCAAGGGCGAGGGCGAGGCTGGCGAGGAAGGTCTCGCCGCCGGAAAGGGTGGCGGTGTCACGGTCGATACCGGTCCAGGCGTCGCACGCGAGCAGGGCCAGGCCCGCCTTGGCGTTGCCCTTGCGCGCGTCGGAGTGCACGAGCGAGTACCGCCCGGCGGTCATGGTCAGCAGCCGCTCGCTGGCGGCCGCCGCGACCTCCTCCAGCCGGGCCGCGAGGACGAAGCTGGACAGGGTCATCTTGTACTGGTTGGCGCTGCCGGTGCCGTTGGCCAGGTCGGCCAGGTGGCGGATCTGGGCGGCCCAGTCCTGGAGCGGCCGCAGGGCGTCGAGGGCCCGGCCGAGCTCCGGCTCCAGTCGAGCGAGCTCCTCCGCCCGGTGACGGGCTTGGCCGAGCGCGTCAAGGGCGTCGTCGTAGGCGTCCTGCGCGTCTGCGGCCGTCCTGGCGGCCGCCTCGACCGGGGCGGGCGGGTCAAGGTCGACCGCGAGGTCCGGTTCGGCCAGCCGGCCAGCGACCTCAGCCGCCCGGCTGAGCAGGGCCGCCAGGCCGGCCGCGGCGCTGATCGCGGCCTCCAGGTCGCCTCCGTCAAGCTGGGCCGCCAGTTCCGCCCGGCGGGCGGCGGCCCGGTCCCCGGCTGCGGTGGCCTCGGCCAGGGCGGCCTGCCGCTTCTCGGTTAGCTCGCTCAGCCGGGCCTGGTCGTCCGCGATCGCCTGGTCGAGCTGGTCGAGCTCGTGCTGCAGGCCGGTCAGCCGGGCGGCCGCGGCGGCGATCCGCTGCTCCACGGCTTCGAGCCGGGTGGCGTGGTTCGCGGCCGCCTCGGCGGTCGCGGTCAGGGCAACCAGGTCCGTCACGTCAGCCGGACCGGTCAGCGTCGCTCAGGCCGGCTGGCTCAGGCCCGGCGGCCGGCGGCCCGGACCACGCGCTCGCCAGTCGCTGGCGAACTTCGGTGAGCACCGCGTCGGCCGCCGCGACCCGCTGTCCGGCGTCGGCCGCCTCGCCGGCGGCGGCACTGGCAGCCTGGAAGGCGGCGTCTTCCTCGTCCCGGCTGACCGGCGGGAAGGACGTCGAGTCGACCGGGTCGGGATGGTCGACCGAGCCGCAGACCGGGCAGGGGCTGCCGTCGGTCATCTGGGCCGCCAGCTCCGCCCGCATGCCGTCGATGCGGGCGGCCCGCACCCGCAGCGCCTCGGCCTGGGCCGTCACCGCCTGCTCGCGGGCGGTCAGGTGGGCCTCACCCAGCAGGCCGCGCCGTGCCTGCTCGGTGACGAGGACGGCACAGTCAACGGCCACCGCGCGGGCGGTCGCCGCCGCCGCCTGGGCGGCCGGGAGGGCGGCCGCGGCCGCACTGGCGGCTTCGCGGTCCCGCTGCGCCTGAAGGCGGTCATCGCGGCGCAGGCAGGCTTCGGCGGCGGCCCCGGCCAGATCACCGGCCAGTCCGGCCGCGCGGTCACGGGCCGCCGCGGCGGCCTCGTCCTCCGCGTCGGCGTCACGCGCGATCGCGCGCAGGCCGGCGAGCTGGCCGACCCGCGCCTGCTGCTGCCCGGCGGCCGCATGAAGCGTCTCGGGACCGGTCCCCAGCTCGGCCAGCAGCGGGGCGGAGAGCCGCAGCTCCGCCTGCTCGGTCAGGGCCGCGTGGCGGCGCTCCTGCCGCTCGGCCAGACGCCGGGCCCCGGCCTCCGCCGCCAGGGCCAGGTCGAGCTCGGACTTGCGGGCAGTGGCCAGCCCCGCGGCCGCGGCCCGATCCGCTTCCGCCGTCCCGGCGAGCCGGGTCCCCCAGGCCACCTGCCACGGACTTTCCGCGGCGGCCGGGCGCACGTCAGGCTCGGCTGGCGAGGGGGCACGCTCGACCAGCCCCGGGTCAGGTACAGGGTCAGGCTCCACGTCAGGGACGGCCACGCCTGCCGCCTGGGCCAGCCGGGTCATCAGGTGGCGGACGACATCCTCGGCCTCGTCCACGTCTTTGTCGGCCGCGCGGCGGCGGTCGGCCAGCCAGTCCTCGGCCCGGCGGAAGCGGTCGGTGCCGAAGAGCTTGCGCAGCAGGGCCTCCTTGTCCTTGGCGTCGGCCCGCAGGAACCGGGCGAATTCTCCCTGGGGCAGCAGCACGACCTGGAAGAACTGGGCGGCCGACATTCCCATCAGGTGCTCGATCTCGGCGTCGGCCTCGCCGATCCGGGTCGATTTAGATTCCCAGGAGCCAGACGGGGCCAGCTCGGCCAGCCGGACTGACGCGGGCTCGGTGGTGGTGCCGGTCCCGGACCTCTTGCGCCGGACCTGCTCGGGGCGGCGGGTGATCCGCAGGCGGCGGCCGCCGATCGTCACCTCCAGCTCCACCTCGGTCGCGGTGCCGGCGGCGGCGTGGTCCGAGCGAAGCCGCCGGGCGGTGCCGCGCTCCCCCGGAACCCGGCCGTAGAGCGCGAACGCGATCGCGTCGAGCAGCGTCGTCTTGCCCGCGCCGGTCTCGCCGTGCAGCAGGAACAGGCCCTCCAGGTCATCGAAGCGGACCTGCTCGGTGCCGGCGAAGGCGCCGAAGGCGGTGAGCCGAAGCCGGTGCGGGCGCATCAGCGCTCCGCGCCCTCGCCCGCGGCGGCGAACGCGTCCGCCAGCAGCCCCCGCTCCGCTGGCGTGGCATCGGTGCTGCGCACGTGGCGGACGAACTCGGCCGCGACCGCCAGGTCGTCCCGCCCGCGGGTCTTCTGCCGGTAGCTGCGCGGGTCGGCGGTGATTCCGGCCGGCTTGAACTCGAGCGTGAGGATATGCGGGAAGCGGGCCCGGAGCCGGTCCATCGCCCCCTCCGGCCGGACGGTGTCGGTCAGCGTGACGGCCACGAAGTCGCCCGCCTGGGCCGCGTAGGCAGGGGCCGCGAGGAGTTCGCCGAGGGGCCGGCGAGCGTGCTCAGCCGCCGGTGGGCCGGCGCCGGCACCCATGCGGCGGCGGCGCCGCCGTCAGCCCCGATGTCCACCAGCCAGCAGCCCTTGGGCTGGTCCTTCTCGGAAAACGAGTACGGCAGCGGCGAGCCCGGGTAGCGGACCGTGGGCGACAGCGTGCGCCGGCCGTGCAGGTGCCCCAGGGCCGCGTAGCTGAACGGGTCGAACAGGCGGGCGGGGACGTAGCCGATGCCGCCGACTGAGATGTCGCGCTCGGACGCGCTGCGGTGCGACTCGGCGTCCCGCCGACGCTCCTCGTCGGAGACGCCGCCCGCCACCCAGGCGTGAGCGAGGACGACCGTGCGCCGCGCCCCGCGCGCGGTCGCGTCGGCCCGGACCCGGCTCAGCGCGCCCTGCAGCACCGCCTCGTGGGTGGCTGGATGGCAGGAGGCGGGGTCGGGGTCGGGAGGGTCATCGGGGGCTGGCAGGCGGGGGGCGAGACCGGGGTGGTGGGAGTCCGGAAGTCCCAGCGCGGGCTCCAGGTAGGGCACGCCGTAGACGGCGACCTCGCCGTCGTCGTCGGACAGCAGGACCGGGTCGGCCAGGCCGGCCGGGCGGGTCCGCAGGTGCACGCCGGACGCGTCGACCAGGGCGCTGTTGACGCCGAGGCGGCGCGCGGAGTCGTGGTTGCCGCTGATCAGGATCACCCGGGTGCCAGCCGCCCGCAGCCGGGCGAGCGCGTCCTCGTACAGGGCAACCGCGTCGACCGGCGGCACCGCCCGGTCGAAGACGTCCCCGGCCACCAGGACCGCTTCGACCCGCTCGGACCGCGCCACCTCCACCAGGTGGTCAAGGAAGGCGCGCTGCGCGTCCCGGAGGTCGGCCCGGTGCAGGGACCGCCCGAGATGCCAGTCCGAGGTGTGCAGGAACCGCATGGCACAGGACCGTAGCGAACCGGGCCGACAATCGAGGCGGGAACCTGTGCCAGGTCCCCCGAAAGTCCTAGGTCGAAGGTACGGTTTGCCGCGACGGGGCCGGGGCTTCAAAATGGGAGATAGTTAGCTCGGGAAATGAAATAAGTTTCCGCGGTGTTGGGGACCTTTGGCCCGCGGTGTGACGGCCGGGCGGGTCACCCAGGGGGACGGAACGACTGCGATGCGGAGTGGCATTGAGCAAGAGGGCTAACGGCGGACAGCCAGCCAGCGACGGGCAGCCAGCCAACGAGCAGCCAGCCAACGAGCAGCGCTGGCTGCGGCGGCTTGGCACCTATTGCTGGCAGTTCAAGCGCGAGGTGACGCTGGCGCTGATCGGCGCCGCGCTGTACACGGCGGCCACGCTGGTCATCCCGCTGCTGCAGCGGAGCATCATCGACAATGTCATCGTCGCCCACACCGAGTCGATCTGGCCGCTGGCGATCGGGCTGGTGATCGCGGCCGCGACGAACTTCGCCGGGATCTTCCTGCGGCGTTACCGCGGCGGCAAGCTCGCCCTCGACGTGCAGCACGCCATGCGCACCGACCTGTTCAACTCGCTGTCCCGGCTGGACGGGGCGCGGCAGGACGAGATCCACACCGGCCAGCTCGTCGGCCGGTCCATCTCCGACGTCAACATGGTGCAGCAGCTCATGCAGTGGGGGCCGCTGATCCTCGGCTCCGCCATGGTCTTCATCTTCTCCCTCGTCATCATGGTGGTGCTGTCGCCGCTGCTGGCGCTGGTCGCCATCGCGGTCGCGCCGGCCCTGTTCTTCGTCGCGACCCGCTCCCGGATCCGCCTGTTCCCCGCCTCCTGGCACGCCCAGCAGCTGGTCGGTGACGTGGCCGGGATCGTCGACGAGACCGTCGGCGGTGTCCGCGTGGTCAAGGGCTTCGGCCAGGAGATGCAGGAAGTCGACCGGATGGAGGACACCGCCACCGAGCTGTACGGCTCCCGGGTGCGGATGATCCGGATCACCGCCCGGTACAGCCCGATCCTCACCGCGATCCCCTCGCTCGGCCTCGTCTCGGTGCTCTGCCTCGGCGGCTGGCTCGCGATCGGCGGCCATATCTCGCTCGGCACCTTCCTCGCCTTCTCCAGCTACCTGGCCCAGCTGACCGGGCCGGTGCGGGTCATCACCAACCTGGTCACGATCGGCCAGGAAGCGCGGGCCAGCGTCATCCGGGTCTTCGAGGTCATCGACTCCCAGCCGACCATCGCCGACAAGCCCGGCGCGATCGAGCTGCCGGCCGACGCCAACGGCATCACCTTCGAGGACGTGGACTTCGGCTACGTGCCCTCCCAGCCGGTGCTGCGGGGCCTGTCCCTCACCATCGACCCGGGCGAGACCGTCGCCGTCATCGGGCCGTCCGGCTCGGGCAAGTCCACCCTCAGCCTGCTGCTGCCCCGGTTCTACGACGTGCGCGGCGGCGCGGTGAAGGTCGGCGGGCACGACGTCCGCGACCTGACCCAGCAGTCGCTGCGAACCGCGATCGGCATGGTCATGGAGGAGTCCTTCCTGTTCTCCGACTCGGTCAAGGCGAACATCGCCTACGGCCGTCCGGACGCGACCGACGAACAGGTCATCGCGGCAGCCAAGGCAGCCGAGGCCGACGACTTCATCCTCGAGCTGCCCCATGGCTACGAGACGGTGGTCGGCGAGCAGGGCCTCACCCTCTCGGGCGGCCAGCGGCAGCGGGTGGCCCTGGCCCGGGCCCTGATCACCAATCCCCGGCTGCTGATCCTGGACGACGCCACCTCCGCGGTCGACCCGCGGATCGAGGCGGAGATCCACGCCACGCTGCACCGGGTCATGGCCGGGCGCACCACGATGCTCATCGCGCACCGCAAGTCCACCCTGAACCTGGCCGACCGGATCGCGGTGATGACCGGCGACGGCCGGATCGCCGACATCGGCACCGAGGCCGAACTGAACGAGCGCTGTGAGCTCTTCCGGACGCTGATCACCGGCCCCGGCGACGCCATCGACGGCGCGCTCGACGGTGACGCCGAGGCGGCCGCGGGTTCAGTCGACGCCCTGGCGGCCAGGGCCGCCCTGGCCGCAGGGGCCAGTGCCAGCGAAGCGGGCAACGGGCGCGGGGGAGCTGGCGGCTCCCGTTCCTCCTCCTCGCGGGGGACCGAACTGGCGCTCAGCCGGCAGATGACCGGGGCGAACATCGGCGGCTCGGGTAGCCGGGGCGGTGGCCGCGGCGGGCGCGGCGGTGCCGTCGGCGGCAACCTGCAGGGCATGATCGGCTCGGTCCCGCCCAGCCCGGAGCTGATGGCCAAGGTGGCCGCGCTGCCGCCGATCAAGGACAAGCCCGAGGTCGACCTGGCGCAGGCGCGGGCGGCGGACCGTCACTTCACCCTGAAGAGGCTGCTCAAGCCGATCCTGATTGCGCTGGTGGCCGGCCTGGTGCTGGACGGGCTCGACGCGGCCGCGGGCCTGGCCCTGCCCGCGCTGGTGCGGGGCGGGATCGACTCCGGCGTGCAGGCCAAGTCGTTCCACTACGTCCTGCTGATGGTGATGATCGGGCTCGCCATCACGATCGGCGACTGGCTGGTCAACATCGGCGAGACGATGGTGGTCGGGCGCAACGGCGAGCGGCTGATGTTCACCCTCCGGGTGAAGATCTTCGCCCAGCTGCAGCGGCTCGGCCTCGACTTCTACGAGCGGGAGATGTCCGGGCGGATCATGACCCGCATGACGACCGACGTGGACGCGCTGTCGACGTTCCTGCAGACCGGCCTGGTCACGATGGTGTCGTCGGTGCTCACCTTCGTCGGCGTGCTGGCCGCGATGCTCATCATCAACGTCGAGCTGGGGCTGCTGGTGCTGGCGATCACGCCGTTCCTGGCGGTGGCCACGGTTATCTTCCGGCGCAAGTCCTCGCGCGCGTACACCGAGGCCCGCGAGCGGGTGTCGGTCGTCAACGCCAACTTCGCCGAGAACGTGGCCGGCCTGCGGGTCACCCAGGCCTTCCGCCGTGAGGGAACCAACCAGGACCGGTTCGCCAGCTTGTCGGACGGCTACCGGACGTCCCGGATCCGGGCGCAGAAGTACATCGCGCTGTACTTCCCGTTCGTGCAGACGCTCTCCACCGTCGCCTCCGCCCTGGTCCTGGTGGTGGCGGTCGGGCAGGTCAAGTCGGGCGCGCTGCAGGTCGGCGCGCTCATCGCCTACCTGCTCTACATCGACATGGTGTTCGCCCCGATCCAGCAGCTGTCGCAGGTCTTCGACACCTACCAGCAGGCCTCGGTCGGCCTGTCGCGGATCAAGGACCTGCTGCGGCTCCGCACCACCGTGCCGCCCGCGGCCAACCCGGTGGCCCTGCCGGGCAGCGGCTTCACCGGCCGCATCGAGCTGCGCGACGTGCACTTCGCCTACACCACCGGGTCGACCTTCGACGGCGCCGACGAGGAGTCGCGCACGGCCAAGGAGGCCATCGGCGGCGTGTCGTTTACCATCACCCCGGGCGAGACCGTCGCCTTCGTCGGCCAGACCGGCGCGGGCAAATCCACCGTCGTCAAGCTCATCGCCCGGTTCTACGACGTGACCGGGGGCGCCGTCCTGGTCGACGGGACCGACGTGCGCGACTACGACCTGGCCGAGTACCACCACCGGCTCGGGGTCGTGCCCCAGGAGGCCTACCTGTTCGCTGGCAGCGTGGCGAAGGCGATCGCGTACGCCCGGCCCGAGGCGAGCGACGAAGAGGTCGAGGAGGCCGCCCGGGCCGTGGGCGCCCACGAGATGATCATGGCGCTCCCCGGCGGCTACGAGCACGAGGTAGGCGAACGGGGGCGGAACCTGTCGGCCGGCCAGCGGCAGCTGATCGCGCTGGCCCGGGCCGAGCTGGCCGACCCCGACATCCTGCTGCTTGACGAGGCGACGGCGGCCCTCGACCTGGCCTCGGAGGCGGCCGTCAACGCCGCTACCGACCGGCTCGCGCTGCGCCGCACCACGATCGTCGTGGCACACCGGCTGACCACCGCCGCCCGGGCCGACCGGATCATCGTCATGGACCACGGCCTGGTGGCCGAGACCGGCACCCACGACGAGCTGGTGGCCCTGGGCGGGGTCTACGCCGGGCTGTGGGCCGCCTTCATCGGCGAAACCGAGTACGCCGCCTGAGTGACCACGGCTGGTTACGCTCCCGACCGGGTTAGGCCACTTTCGGGCAGTAGGGTGAGACCTTCTTACCTCACTGCCTGACTACCTAACTAAGGGGCGACCTTGTCTCAGTCGCGACGCTTTGACTGGCCCGCCGTGCGGAAGCTCGGCGGTTCCGCCATCGCGCTGGGGGCGGCCTTCCTGATCGCAGCGTTCGGGTTGCTGGTGCTGACCGGGCCGACAGCGGGGACCGCGGCCGCGGCGGCGACCCCGTCGGCCAGCTCCACCACGGGCCTCAGCACCGCCACCGCCACCGCCTCGCCCACCGGGGCCGAGGCGACGTCCACCTGTGCCGCGGCGACCGAGGGAGCCACCGCCACCGCGACCCCGGCCAGCACGGCGACCCCTGCGAGTACCACTACCCCGGCCAGCACGGCCGCGGCCACGCCGACCTGCACTCCGGCTGTCACCGGGGCGTCCCCGACCGGTCTGGCGACCTTCGCCTCGCCCGCCGCCACTTCCACCGGCACGCCGGCGGGCGCGCCCGCGACCGGCGGCGGCACCGGGCCGGGGGCCAGCGGCACGCTGGCGGCGACCGGGGCCGCCATCATCGTGATCGGGGCCGGGCTCATCGTCCTGGCCCGGCGGCGTGGCCGCCGCAGGCCGGCCGCGTAGCCGGCTGCAGGGCAGCCGCGTGGCCGGCGCGGGTCGGCCGCATAGGTGTCGCAGGCCGACCGCGTAGCTGTCGCAGGCCGACCATGTAGCCGGCGCAGGCCGACCGCGTGGCCGTCGCGGCGCGGGCGGATCAGCACCGGGCCATTGTCTCCTGCCGGCCAGCCCGCGGTGCAGCGTAAAGTGTCCCTCGCCAGGTAGGCACTCATCCGAACGGGACTGTGACTGGGGGCAATGTGTACCGGGCGATCTACGCGGCCCTGCTGCGGCACCTGCCGGCTGAAACGGCTCACCGAGCCGCGTTCCGGCTGATCCGGGCGGTGGCGGCGGTGCCCGGGCTGGCCTGGCTGCTGCGGCAGGCACTGCGGCCCCGGGCGTCGGTGCTGCGGGTGCGCGCGCTCGGGCTCCGCTTCCCCGGCCCGCTCGGCCTGGCGGCCGGCTTCGACAAGGACGGCGAGGGCGTCCTCGGGCTAGCCGCCCTCGGGTTCTCGTTCATCGAAGTCGGCACGGTGACAGCCCATCCGCAGCCGGGCAACCCGAAGCCGCGGATGTTCCGCTTCCCCGCGGAACGGGCGCTGGTCAACCGGATGGGCTTCAACAATCACGGGGCGGCGGCGCTGGCCGCCCGGCTGCGGGTAGTCCGCCGGCGGCCCGGCTACCGGCCGGTCATCGGGGTCAACATCGGCAAGACCAAGGCGGTCCCGGACGACAAGGCGGTCGCCGACTACGTCACCAGCGCCCGCCTGGTGGCCGACGTGGCCGACTATGTGGTCGTCAATGTCAGCTCGCCCAACACGCCCGGCCTGCGCGACCTGCAGGCGGTGGACAAGCTCGGCCCGCTGCTGAGCGCGGTGCGGGAGGCGCTGGACGGGGCGTCGCCCCGGCGGCGGGTGCCGCTGCTGGTCAAGATCGCACCAGACCTGACCGACGCTGACCTCGACGCGGTGGCTGACCTGGCGCTGAGCCTCGGCCTCGACGGCATCATCGCCACCAACACCACCATCGCCCGCGACGGTCTGCACGACCGCGCCGCGGTGGCCCAGGCCGGCCCGGGCGGCTTGTCCGGCGCCCCGCTCAAGCAGCGGTCTTTGGACGTGCTGCGCCGCCTGGACGACCGCTGCGGCAAGCGCCTGGTGCTCATCGCGGCCGGCGGCATCGAGACCCCAGCCGACGCCGAGGCCCGGCTGGCGGCGGGCGCGACCCTGCTGCAGGCCTACACCGCCTTCATCTACGAGGGGCCGCTGTGGCCCAGCCGCCTGCAGCGCGGTCTCGCCAGCCGGCTCCGCTCGGGCAAGCCCTGAGCGGCTCCGCTCGCGGCCGGCCCTGAGGTACCTGTGCCCACCAGGGCAGGCGACACGGAAAAGATCTTGGAAAATCCGCGCACAGAGTCAAGAAAGCTGCCTATGTGGCAGCTTTCTTACCACGCTGCGCGGAGTATCCGCGTTATCGGCCTGCGTGGGCGTGGCCGCTCGTCAGGCCGGTGGCACGTGCGTCCCGCGAGCCGGGAAGTCACTGACGCAACAGCGGGGGCCGGTCGTCGAGCAGCGCGAGCACGCACGGCCCGAGCAGGCCGCGTCGCCACGAAAATCGAGCACGCACGGCCCGAGCAGGCCGCGTCGCCACGAAAATGTTGTGTGGCCGGCCGGCCTGCTGTGGGAAACTCCGGGCCATGCCAGTGCAACTTTCCTCGGTCGCGGTCTACTGCGGATCCAACCCGGGCCGCGACCCGGCCTACGGGCGGGCGGCCGCGCTGCTCGGGGAGACCCTCGCCGCGAGCGGGATCGCCCTGGTCTTCGGCGGCGGCCACGTCGGGCTGATGGGCACGGTGTCCGACGCCGTGCTCGCGGCCGGCGGCCAGGCCCACGGGGTGATCACCGAAGCGTTGCAGGCCAAGGAACTCGCGCACCGCGGGCTGACCAGCCTGCGGGTGGTGGCGACGATGCACGAGCGCAAGGCGGCAATGGCCGACCTGGCCGACGGGTTCATCATGCTGCCGGGCGGGTTCGGCACCTATGACGAGTTCTTCGAGGTGCTGACCTGGACCCAGCTCGGCATCCACGTCAAGCCGTGCGGGCTGCTCGACGTGGCCGGATTCTTCGGGCCGCTGCGGGCCCAGATCGACGGGGCGGTGACGGCCGGGTTCCTGCCCGCCGCGCACCGCGACATGGTGGTGGCCGAGGACAACCCGGCCCGGCTGCTGGACCGGCTGGCCGGCTGGACGCCTCCCGTCACCAGCAAGTGGCTGGACCGCTCGGAGCGCTGACCGGGCGGGCTGACCGGGCGGGCTGACCGGGCGCGCTGACCGGGCGTGGCGTTCGGGTATTGCCCGATTCAAGATTCCGGATCAGGCTGCCAGTGTGGCAACCGATTCCAGAAACAGCGGGCAGCTGAGCAAGGTGATGCCGGCGGCCGAGGCCGTCGCGGATGTCAAGGACGGCGCCAGCGTCTCCATGGCCGGGTTCGGCCTCACCCACCGCTACCCCACCACGCTCGTCTCGGCGCTGGCGGCGACGGGGGTGCGGAACCTGACCCTGTACTGCAACGGCCTCGGGCAGGTGGGTTTCCCCACCGGGGCCTTGCTGGTCGACAACCACCAGGTCGGGCACCTGGTCACGTGTTTCTCGGCCCGGCCGGGGACCGTGTCGGAGGCGGAGAAGCAGATCGCGGCCGGGGAGATGACGCTGGAGATGGTGCCGCAGGGCACCCTGGTCGAGCGGATGCGGGCGGGCGGGGCCGGGCTGGCCGCGATCTACACGCCGACCGGCTACGGCTCGGCCGTGGCCGACGGCAAGGACATCCGCTACTTCGACGGCCGCCCCTACGTGCTCGAGCGGGCCATCAGGACCGACTACGCGCTGCTGCGGGCGGCCAAGGCGGACCACTTCGGCAACGTCAGCTTCCGCGGCACGTCACAGAACTTCAACACCTCGTTTGCCAAGGCGGCCCGGGTGGCGATCGTCGAGGCGGAGGAAATCGTGCCGACCGGGGCCATCCCGCCGGGTGAGGTCGACCTGCCGGGGCTGTTCGTCAGCCGGGTGGTGCCGATCACCAACGCGATCGACGTCCACGACCTGCCCCGGCGGCCCGGGCGGGCGGCCTCTTCGGCCCGCGAGTACCTCGGCAAGCGCCCTGACCCGGGCCGAGATCGGGCGGCGGACAGCGGCGCTGCTGCCGGACGGCGCCGCGGTGAACCTCGGGCTGGGGATCCCGGTGCAGACGGCGAACTACATCGCCGACCGCCCGGTGAGCCTGCACGCCGAGAACGGGCTGCTGAACTACGGCGGTTTCGCGGGCGAGGACTTCGACCCGGACGTGAACGACGCCGGGGGCACGTTCGTCACGCTGCGGGACGGCGCGTCGTTCTTCGACTCGGTGACCTCGTTCGAGATCGCCCGCGGGGGACGGCTGTACGCCGTCGTCCTTGGCGGCTACCAGGTCGGCGGGAACGGTGACCTGGCCAACTGGTCGGCCCCGGGGATGATCGGCGGCGGCATCGGCGGCGC
The DNA here is from genome assembly GCA_963795335.1 of uncultured Actinomycetota bacterium. Classification (GTDB taxonomy): domain Bacteria; phylum Actinomycetota; class Actinomycetes; order Streptosporangiales; family Streptosporangiaceae; genus Trebonia. The sequence continues at coordinate 176,797 of CAWCHI010000010.1, read as the reverse complement.
GATGGACCTGGCGGCCGGGGCGCAGCACGTGTTCGTCACCCTCGAGCACACCGACTCGCGTGGCCGGCCGAAGCTGGTCGAGCGGTGCGAGCTGCCGCTCACGATGCCCAACTGCGTCGACGCGATCATCACCGACCTGGCCCTGCTGCGCCGCCCGTCCCGCGCGGCCGCCCGGTTCACCCTGGAGGAGATCGCGGCCGGGTTCACCGTCGAGGAGGTGCTGTCGCTGACCGGGATGACGGTCGACGTGCCCAGCCAGGTCGGGGTGATGCAGGAAAACTGGGGCTAGGACAGGGTCACCATCCGGGCGCCCCGGCTGGCCGCGGCGATCGCCACCGCGGCCTCGCCGGTGCCCTCCGGCAGTCCGAAGCAGCCGCGGGTGAACTCGGCCGCGAGCGCGTGCCACAGCGGGGCCCGGCGCAGCATCGGGTGGTCTCCCCCGCGAATCTCGATCGCGGTCACGTCGGTCACCGCACGCGCCCGTTCGGCGTAGGCCCAGGTTTCAGCGGGGCGGGTGACCCGGTCGGCGGTGCCGTGGGCGAGCAGCACCTTGCGGCCCGCCAGCTGGTCGACCGGCTCGCCGCCAGGCAGCCAGGGGGCCAGCCCGGCCACCCCGATCACGGCCGGGTGCCCGGCCACCCGCAGCGCCGCCCGGCCGCCCATGGAGTGGCCCACCAGCACCACCGGCAGGCCCGGAGCCCAGCCGCGCAGCGCGTCGAGGACGGCGGTGAGGTCGCTGACCGGGGAGGCGCTGGCGCCGTTCCAGCCGCGCACGGTGAACAGCGGACGGCGCACCTCGATGCCGTCGTCGCTGACCGCCCGCCGGATCGCGGCCGCCACCGGGATCATCCGGATGACCGCGAGCTGGGTCGCGGTCACCGGGAGCGTGCTCTCGTCCTGGCCGCCGTGCACGACCAGCACGATCCCGCGTGGATGACTGCTTGCCGCCACGTCCGCCACTTGGCCTCCCCGTTTCTCCGGCCCGTTTCTCCGGCCCGTTTCTCCGGCCCGTTTCTCCCGGCCCGTTTCCCCGGCGACGCCGTGAGGGCGCGCCCGCCCATCTTAGGGACCCGCCCGGGCGCCCGGGGCGGCGGCAAGTCCCGGGCGGGTGACGCTACCCGGCCAGGCCGAAGAGCCGGACGGCGTTGTCCTTGAAAATTCCCGGCTTCACCTCGTCCCTGATCGCGGTCTGCTCCAGGTCGGCCATCCAGCGCTCGGGGGTCAGGATCGGGAAGTCGGTGCCGAACAGCACCCGGTCCTTGAGCAGGGTGTTGGCGTACTGCACGAGGATCGGGGCGAAGTACTTAGGCGACCAGCCGGACAGGTCGATGTAGACCTGGGGCTTGTGGGTCGCGACCGACAAGGCTTCCTCCTGCCAGGGGAAACTGGGGTGGGCGATGATGATCGGCATGTCGGGGAAGTCGACCGCCACGTCGTCTAGGTAGATCGGGTTGGAGTAGCGCAGCCGGATGCCGCCGCCGCCCCGGGTGCCGGCCCCCACGCCGGTCTGCCCACTGTGAAACAGAGCCGGCAGCCCGGCCTCCTGGATGGTCTCGTAGACCGGGTAGACGGCCGGGTCGTTCGGCGTGAACGCCTGGGTGCTGGGGTGGAACTTGAAGCCGCGGGCCCCCGCCGCGATCTGCTCGCGGGCCATCGAGACCGCTTCCTTGCCGCGCGCGGGATCGACCGAGCCGAACGGGATCAGCACGTCGGCGTGGTCGCGGACGGCCCGCTCGATGATCTCCAGCGGGGTGGCGGCGGACGGGTCTTCCGGCGCGTCCTTCTGGTCGATGGTGAAGGTGACCGCGGCCATCTTCCGTTCCCGGTAATAGGTGGCCAGGTTGTCGACGGTGAACGCGGCCGCCGCGGTCTTGAAGTACGTAGCCATCGCGGCCAGGCCTTCCCTGGCCGCCTGACCGGCCTCGGCCGGGTCGAGCGCGGGCGCGTTGACGGAGCGGTGGACGTGGGTGTGCACGTCGATCGCGACCAGCTTGTCGATGTCCATTCCGTCATTCTGAACGCGAACCGGTCACCCGTCACGCCGGGGGCGACAGTTTCGGGGACGATGAGCGGGTGAGTGAACGCGGTGACTGGACCAGGGACCGGCGGCTGGTGCGCGCCTTCCGGCCGGCTCCGAGCGGGGCGGAGGCGGACGGGGAGCGCTGGCCCGCCACCGTGCCGGCCGCGGCGCAGCTGCTGCGGGACGGGCTTGAGCTCGGTCCCGGGATCACGGTGCTGGTGGGCGAGAACGGCTCCGGCAAGTCGACCGTGGTGGAGATGCTGGCCGAGGCGTACGGGCTCAACCCGCAGGGCGGGTCGGTCCTCGCCCCCGCCGCCCGCGCGCGCGACAGCGAGCCGCACGCCGGAGACCAGCTGACGGTCGAGCGCGGGCCGGGCGGCCGGGCGTCGTGGGCGTACTTCCTGCGCGCCGACACCATGCACTCGCTCTACACCTACCTGGAGGAGCACCCCGGCCGGCGGCCCGAGCGGCTGCACGAGCTGAGCCACGGCCAGGGGTTCCTCGAGATCCTGCGCACCCGGGTCAACCAGCGCGGCTTCTACCTGATGGACGAACCCGACGCGCCGCTGTCGTTCGTGTCCTGCCTGGGGCTGGTCGCGCTGCTGCACGACGTGGCCGAGGCCGGCTCGCAGGTGATCGTGGCGACCCACTCCCCCGTCGTCGCGGCGGTCCCGGGGGCGGTCATCCTCGAGCTCGGGGACTGGGGCATCCGGCCCGCCCGCTGGGCCGACCTGGAGATCGTGCAGTCGTGGCGGCTGTTCCTGGACAGCCCGGACCAGTTCCTGCGCTACCTGCTGCCCGACGACGGGGACGCGGGGTACGCGCGGCCTTTACTTGCCGCGCAGGCTGGCCATCGACTGGGTCCAGCGCACCAGCTCGTCGAGCATGGCGGTAGCGGACGCGTCGATCAGCTCGGTCGACTTGAACCGCTTGTCGTCGTCGAGGTGCTGGTGGACGAACGGGATGTTGACCGCCTCCGGCACCGGCATGATCTTGAGCGCGGTCAGCACCTGCTTGAGCATCTGGGTGGCGCGCGTGCCGGCCGCGACGCCGCCGTAGGAGACGATGCCGGCCGCCTTGTTCTGCCATTCGGCGTGCAGGTAGTCGATCGCGTTCTTGAGCGCGCCATTGAAGCCGTAGTTGTACTCGGGGGTGACGAAGACGAACGCGTCCGACGCCGCGATCAGGGCGGACCAGTCCTTGGTGTGCTGCTTGGTGTACTGGCCCAGCCGGGGGTGGTTTGGCTCGTCGAGCATCGGCAGGTTCAGCTCGGCCAGGTCGGTCACCTGGACGTCGAAGCCGCCGTGCTCACGGGCGCGCTCGGCGATCCACGCACCGACCGCCGGGCCGACGCGTCCCGGGCGGGTGGAGCCGATGATGATCCGCAGGACGGGCTTAGCCACGCAAACCTCCGCTGCACAGTGATGCATTCGCTGGGATGAATGGCTCCCATTTTACCTGACGCGTCAGCCACATCCCGGAAACGACAGGCTGTGCGCGGTGAGACGTCAGGCACGTCACCGGGCCCAGGCGGTCCGTCAGCCCGCGTCGAGGGCCGGGCGCCGGGCCCGCTGGTAGTCGGGCACCTGGGGGGACACCGGCGGGGCGGGCGGCTCGAAGACGGGGATCTCGCCGGGAGCGACCGGGGCGACCGGCTCACCGTCGATCACGGCCGGGTCGATGACCAGGGCAACCAGCTTGCCCTCGGTCCGGCCGCGGGCCACCTGGCCCGCGGCCGCGCCGGCCAGCCCCGACCCGGCCAGCCCCGCTCCGGGCGAAGCGGCCGCTGCCGCCTGCGCCGGGCCCGCCCGGTCCGGCAGCGCCGGGGGCGCCTCGGTGATGTGCGGGACGAGCATCTGGTCCTCGGGCAGGGCCATCAGCGTCTCGGGCTGGACCCGGTGGTCGTAGACCAGCTCATAGCTGATCTCGTCGCCCACGCTGACCCCGTCGGTCCGCGTCTGGGCCGTGGTAGTGGTGTGGCTGTTCTCCTCGGTCGTGGACCGGGACCTGGTGTTCGCCTCGCTTTCGTGCTCCATCGTGAACGAGGTCCTGGTCTTGATGACGTCCATCCGCGGCCGGCTGCCCCGGCCGCCGCTGCTGACCGAGACGCGGCTCCCGCCGCCGGATCCACCCCCAGCCCCGCCCGAACGGGAGCGTGGTTCGCCGTCCCGGCGCCCGGCCGCGGGACGGTCACCCGCCCGGCCGCCCGACCTCCCGCCGTCACGCCCGCCCGGCTCGCGGCCCGCGGGTCCCTGGCCGTCCGCCCGGCCCCCGCCGCTGCCGCTGTTCCCGCCACTCCCGCCACCCCGCCACTCCCGCCACTCCCGCCGTGGCTGTCCACCTTGATGTTGAGCTGCTGCTGGTCGGGCCGGGGAACGTGGGACTCGGACTGCGCCTGCCCCGTGGTCGTGCCGGTGGTGCGGGTGACCGACTCCCCCTCGGTCCGCCCGGTCAGGTGAGTGAACGACTCGCTGGTGGTCCGGCTGCGGGACCGGCTGACGGCATGCCGGTGCGCGAACCGCCCCGCCACGAACCGCCGCTCGAGGCCGATGTGCTCGGCCGCGCGGAGCGCCTCGGGCCTGGTCGCCAGGCGCATGAACGCGGTCTGCCGGGTGTCCAGGTGCCGGGCGGACTCCTCGGTCAGCCGGGCGAAGGCCCGCACCAGGGGAACGCCGTGGCGCTCGCATACGGCCGTCAGCCGGGCCAGGTGCCGGGTCGACTGCTCGTCCGCGCCGGCCAGGATCACCGCCGGCCGGGTGCCACCCGCGCCATCCGCGATGGCGCGGGTGACCCACTGCACGACCAGCGCGGCGGTCAGGTCGGTGGCCACGTCCCGCGGCCCGTCCGCGAGTGACAGGCAGGTCAGCCGGGCGGGCGGGCGGCCGGCGGCATCGCCGCCGAGGGCGGTCAGCGGCTCGACCACCGCCGCCAGCCGGACCAGGTTGCCCGCCACCTGGCGGCGGAACCCGTCGCCGAACAGCGCCCGCAGCCGGGCCTGCTCGCCCACGGCCAGCAGCCCGTCGACTGGCGGGGTCGTCGGCTGGCGGGGCATCGGCGCCCGTCGGGGCACCGGCTGACGGGGCGTCGCCGAGGAGCACGGTCAGGGCGGCGTGCAGCCGCCCGATGGACACGTCGGGGCCGAGCACGCCGGCGATCTTCTTCAGGATCATCAGGTCGGTCGCGCGCCCCGCGGCGGTGGCGCTGGCGTCGTCGGCGTGCACCACCTCGACGATGAGGGAGGCGATCTCGCCGCCGTCCAGCCCGGCCAGCAGCGGGGTGGCTGCCAGGTCGTGCGGCAGCTCGTAGTCGGCGGCAGGCAGCCCGGCCCGGGCCGCCGCCGCGAGCAGCCCCTCGGCCACCCGGTCCTGCGACAGGTCGAGGACGATGACCGCCCGCTGGCTGAGCAGCTCCCAGCCGAGCCCGGTGACCAGGTTCCGCCGCCCGGCCCCGGTGCCGCCGAAGACGTCGAGCCTGCTGACGTCCTCGGGCGCGCCGACCTGGAGCCAGCGCGGCGCGGCGGCGATCCGCTCCGCCTCTGCCCGCGCCCACTGCGCCCTGCCCTGCTCGAAGGCGGCCAGCTCGGTCGCGTGCTGGCGGGCGCGGGCCTCGGTCGCGGTCCGCAGCCCGGTGGCCGCGCGCCGCCGCCGCTGGCCGAGCAGGACCACTGGCAGCCAGCAGCAGACGGCCAGGCCTGCCGCGACCGCCCAGGCCCAGTGCACCCGGGTGAACGCGGCGATGAGGCCGAACAGGGCGAAGGCGAACAGCCCCATAGCGATCAGCAGCCGCGCCCACAGCGCCCGGGCGTGCTGCGCCGCCGCCAGGGCGGCCACCTTGGCCGGATCGGGGGCCGGCTCGCTGGGTGCGGGCGACCCGAAATCGCGCGGGCGGAGCCCGGGTTCGTTTGGAATCCAGCCGAGGTGCAGGCCCATAATCGGAGCCTAGAGCCGCAATTGCGCCGGTTCAATTCGACATCGGCCAAAACACCGCCGCGCGACACATTTCCCCCGCAACGGTTACATCCGGCGCGACGCCTCCGGGCCATCTCCGCGTTGCCCCTCATCCGCGATTGTTCTATAATAATTAGCACAGAGGAGGTCATCATGTTCGGGCGCTTCGAGACCCCGGTCCGCTGCTCGGCCGGGCACCTTTTCACCACGATCTGGGTTCCCCTGGTGTCGGTCAAGTCCGTCCGCCTGTCGGGCGAGCGCTACCAGCACTGCCCGGTCGGGCACCACTGGGCGGCCGTCACCCGGCTGGACGAGGCCGGGACCCCGCCGTCCCGGCAGGAGCTCGCGACCGCGGCCCTGGTGCACGACGTCCGGGTGCCCTAGCCGGGGGGCGGGCTGAGTCGATGCTGATCAGGATCGACCCGGGCGACCCGCGGCCGCTTTATGAGCAGATCGAGCTGCAGGTGCGGTCCGCGATCGGCGACGGGTCGCTGCGGCCGGGCGAGCGGCTGCCGCCCGCCCGGGAACTGGCCGACGACATCGGGGTCAACGTGCACACAGTGCTGAAGGCCTACGGGTCGCTGCGCGACGCCGGGCTGCTCGAGCTGCGGCCGCGGCGGGGGGCGGTGGTGACGACGGCGGCTCCGCCGCGCCAGCAGCTGACCGCGCTCGCGCGCGGGCTCATCGAGCAGGCGCGCCAGCACGGTCTGTCCCCGGCCGAGATCGTCGACCTGATCGAAGGTCAGCTGTGACCGCCGGCGGCGTCCGCCATGAGGCCAGCGGCGGTGACACTGACGGCGGGCCGCGGCGGAACGTGATCGCCCTGCTCGCCAGCGTGGTCCTGCCGGCGCTGCTGCTGGCGGCCGGCATCGCGGTCCCCGCCGCCACCTGGTCACGGCTGCCGGACCGGATCGCCGACCACTGGACCGGAGGCGGAACCGCCAACGGGACCGGGCCGCGGCTGGCGACCTTCGCCATCCTGCTCGTGCTCGGCGTGGCCGGCCTCGCGCTGGCCGGGGCCGGCTGGGCGGCGGGGCGCGCGGCGGGCCGCCGGCGGTCCCGCCAGCGGCATGGCCGGCCGGCCGCCGGGGGCTGGGGCGAACAGGCCGGCCGCAGCCTCGCTCGGGGCGCTCGGCGTGTTCCTGACCGCCATGAGCGCCGGGCTGGTCATCATGGTGGTAGCGGCCAACCTCGGTGGCGGCGGGCTGGCCGGAGCCGACGTCAGTGCGGGGGCGGTGCCCGCCACGCTCGGCGGCGCCGCGGTGCTCGCGGCCGGGGCCGGCTACCTGCTGCGCCGGGGGGCTGGGCTCGGTGCCGCGCCCGCCGCAGGGCCGCGGGCCAGCCTCGGGCTGCGGCCAGGGGAGCGGGCGGTGTGGACCGGCCGGGCCCGGGCCCGCTGGGCCTGGCCGGCCGGGCTGCTGCTGCTGGCCGCCGGGCGCCGTCGCCGGGGCCGTCGGCGGGCAGTGGGTTACCGGGGCCATCGTGCTCGCGACGGGCCTGCTCACGCTGTGCTTCACCAGCGTCCGGGTGCGGGTCGCGGCCCGCGGGCTGACGGTCGGCTATGGCCCGCTCGGGCTGCGGCTGACGCGCATCCCGCTGGGCCGGATCGCGTCGGCCGAGGCGGTCGAGCGGACCGCGTTCAGCTTCGGCTACCGGGGCAGCCTGCTGCTCTTCGGCACCGCCGCGGTCGCGCTGCGGCGCGGTCCGGCGCTGCGGCTGGCGCTCCGGGGCGGCAAGAGCTTCCTCGTCACCGTGGACGACGCGGCGACCGGCGCGGCGCTGCTCAACGACCTGATCGCCGCGGCTACGAAACAGTGAGCGACCTGACCCGATGATTTTTGCTGCGGCCGGCGATCTGACCAGGTATGGCGATGACGGCGCGCGGCGGGCTGGCCACCGCCGGCGCGGCTTCAGTCGGCCCGGGCGGCTTCCGGCAGCCACCAGGAGGCTGGCCCCGGTGGACCTTGGCGTCGATGAGCATCGGGCGGTCCCGGTCGGCCGGCCAGCCAGGAGCTGACCGGGGCGAGGTCGTCCGGGCAGCCGGACGGTCGCCGCCGTCGCAGCCGTAGCCGCGGGCGATCGCGGCGATGTCCGCGGCCGGGAAGCGGACGTTGTCCGAGGGGATCGCCGTGCGGGGCCGAAGTGGTGCACCTCCGCGCCGTAGGCCTCGTCGTCGTAGACCACCACGAGCAGCTCGTGACGCCGAGGCGGACCGCGGTCTCCAGTCTCGCTGGCGCCCATCAGGGCGCCGCCGTCGCCGAGGGCGGCGACCGTGAGCCGGTCCGGGCGGGCGATGGCGGCGCCGAGCGCGGTGGCCAGCCCCAGGCCGACGGACTGGAACGCCTGGGTGAAGACGAGGCCGTTCTCGTCCGGTACGCCGAGGAACATGGCCGGGTAGCCCATGAAGTTGCCCGAGTCGGTGGCCACCGTGCGCTCGGCCGGCAGCAGGTCGTCGAGGGCGATGGTGAGGGTGCGGGGGTCGATCCGGCCGGCTTCGGCGCTCCGGCTCGAACGGGACGTCGCGCCAGCGGCCCCCGGCGGCCAGGCGCTTGGCGACCTCTGGGGTGCGGTAGCCCTGCGCGCGCTGGCCGCGCCGGTCGAGCTCGGCGGTGACCGCGCGCGCGGCGGTGGCCACGTCGCTGGGGATGCCGAGGTCGACCCGGTGCATGCGCGCCGAGCGCCGCCGGGTTGGCGTCGACCTGGATGACGGTCGCGTCCTCGCCGATCAGGTCGCCGTGCCGGGTCGTCCACCGGACAGGGCGCAGCCCCAGGCGACGACCAGGTCGGCGCGCGCCGATCAGCTCGGCCGCCACCGGGGTGGCGAAGCCGCCGCTCACGTCGAGGCTGAACTGCTCGCCGCGGAACAGGCCGCGGGAGACGGCGGACGTGGCCAGGAGTGCCCCCGCTCGTTCGGACAGATCACTGAGCTCCTGCTTTGCGCCGCCGGGCACCCCGGCCGGCGAGGAACACCGGCCGCCGCGCGCCGGCCAGCGCGTCGGCCACCGCCCGGACCGTCTCCGGGGCGGGCCACAGCCGCGGCCAGACCCGGACCGGCGCCAGCGGCACGTCGCTCGGCGAGCTGGGCCTGGACGTCGAGCGGCAGGCTGAGCAGCACCGTCGCGGCGCTCGATCAGGGCGGTGCGGTAGGCGCGGCGCAGGTCGTTGCGGACGGTGGAGGCGGCGGTGACCCGGTCCGGGATCATGCCGATCGCGGCGGCCAGGGCGGCCTGGTCGATGAAGTTGCCGCTGGCGGGCTCGGTCGCCTCGGCGGCGAGGACGAGCAGCGGGGTGCGGGACTTGGCCGCCTCGGTGAGGCCGGTCAGCGCGTTGGTCAGGCCCGGGCCCTGGTGGACGCTGAGCACGCCGATCTCGCCGCTGACCCGCGCGTAGGCGTCGGCCATGACGGCCGCGCCGCCCTCGTGCCGGGCGGCGACGAACCGCGCGCCGTGTCCGGTCAGGGCGTTGGTGACGTGGAAGTTGCCGCTGCCGACGACGCCGAAGACGGTGCGCACCCCGGCGTCCCGCGCCAGGGCGGTGCCGATCCACGCGGCGACGGACGATCTCGGCCATGGCCATTCGGTCCCTTCCGGGCGGCTGACGCTGAGACCGTACTTGGGGCGCCTGCCCGGCGTCAAACGGCGCGCACGGGTTGACCCGGCTGATTTCACAGATCTATCATTTTGATATCACATTATCGAGACGGACCCGGGAGCGGATCGGGAGCAGAAGGTGGTCTTCATGAAGCAGCGGCACCATCGGCCGATCAGCCGCGGGAATCGCCTGCGTGGCCGGGCTCGGCCCGCTGCGCCGGGTGCAGCTCGGCCCCGCCCGCCCCGGTCACCGCCGGGCCTCCGGCGCGGCGCAGCCCTCCGGGTCGTGGCCCGACCCGAACGGCGACCTCGCCAACACCAGGGACGCCGACTCGGCGATCTCGGCGGCGAACGTCGGCCACGCTGCGCGAGGCGTGGACGTTCAAGCTGACCGGCGCCGCCGCGGCCGGCGTGTCAAGCACTGGTTCGCTGGCCGCCGCGCCCCGGTGGTCAACGGCGGACGTGTACCTGCAGGACCTGTACGCCAACGTGTACGCGATCTCGCTCGCCACCGGGAAGCAGCTCGGTGGGAGTACCAGGTCAACATCGCCGAGAAGAGCGGGCCGGGACCTGACGGCGTGGCGGTCGCGGCGGCGTCGTCTACGGGGACACCTCGACCACGGTCTTCGCGCTGAACGCGGCGACCGGGAAGGTGATGTGGAACGACACCAGCCTGCTGGACAGCGGCCAGGGCGCGTTCGAGATCCAGCCCGCTGTCGCGGGCGGCCGGGTCTACCTGGCCAGCGCCTACGGGTCCGGGCCGGGCGGCGGGGTGCTGCTCGCGCTCGACGCCGCCACCGGCAAGGAGCTGTGGCAGTTCGCCACCGTGACCGGCGCCGAGCCCGGGGTCAAGGCGCTCGGGCTCGGCTCCGGCGGCGCCTGGGAGACGCCGCTGGTCGGGACGGACGGCTCGGTCACCTTCGGCATCGGGAACCCGTACCAGTCGATCGGCCAGGCGATCAGCCACCCGTCGCAGCAGCTCTACACCGACAGCGAGGTCAACCTGGACGCCGCCACCGGCAAGCTGCGCTGGTACTACCAGGCCGTGCCGAACGACTTCAAGGACTACGACATGCAGCTGTCGCCGATCGCCGCTACGGTGGACGGAACCGCCGCCGTCATCGGCGGCGGGAAGATGGGCGACGTCTACGCGATGAACGCCGCGACCGGCGCGCTGCTGTGGAAGACCCCGGTCGGCGTGCACAACGGGCACGACGACGACTCGCGGCTGCTGCTCGAGCACAAGCTCACCATCAAGCTGCCCTACACCTTCGAGCCGGGCGCGCTCGGCGGCGTGCTGACCGACATGGCCGTCGCCGGCGGCAGCGTCTACCTCGCCACGCTCGACCTGCCGCTGCAGATGACCAGCATGAGCACGGTCAACGGCATCCCGGCGGCCGGCGCCGACCGCCGCGGGCGAGATCGAGGCGCTCAGCCTGGCCACCGGCAAGGTCGAATGGGACACGAAGGTGGCGTCGCTGCCGCTCGGCGCGGCCACGGTGTCCAACGACCTTGTGTTCACCACGCTGTACAACGGCGAGCTGATCGCGCTGAACCGGACGACCGGGGCGATCGTGTTCCGCCAGAAGCTGCCGACGACGGCGAACGCCCCCATCGCGGTGGCAGGCAACACGGTCCTGGTGCCGGCGGGCGGGCCGGGCGTGCCCGGCAAGAGCGGCGGCAACCCGCAGCTGGTCGCGTACACCGTGCCGTGACCGTCGCCGCTTGCCACCTTCGGGGCGCGTTACATCAGGGTCACGTACATCAGGGTCACGTCGCCCAAGTAGGCCGCCGCCGACGGGGACTGCGGTAATCTGGCCGGTGGCAACGGGGCGGTAGCTCAGCAGGTCAGAGCAGCGGACTCATAATCTGCCGGTCGTGGGTTCGAGCCCCACCCGCCCCACAAATTTAGCTCGAAATGTCTGCCGCGCCGCGGTGAGCTCGGCGGACTCGATCCCGCCGCCCGCGGGCTTCAGCCCCCGGCCGGCCAGGTCCTGAAACCGTTCCGGGAAAACGGGTCATGATCAGGATGTCCGTCAAACCGGGTCAGGCTCACCACCGGCCAGCACATGCCCAAGATATCCGCGGACGAGTTCGGGGTTGATGCCAGACCGGACAACGCGGCAGAAAAGTGCAGCTGCAGAGTGCAACAGCCGCACTGACCCAAGTCGACCGCCACGACTCTGATCGGGCGCCCTGGCGATGTCGACAGCGGCCGAGGCTAGGGGTAGAGACGGGAGATCCGGTCTGCCTGGACCGAGTAGATATACGGCCCAGGCCCCGCTACTGCCAGCAAGATGGCGTCTTTGTTAGAGATAAAGCGCTGCACCATCTCCGCAGATGGCAAGTCACCTCGAGTGATCACAAAACAGCGGGCCTTGTGCTCGGCCACTGCAGCTATCTCGGCCCGCCGGTGACGGATCCGCTTGTCCTTCATAAGTACCGGCCAGCCGCGCTTGGCTGCCTCTTCTATCCATTCGGTGTCGGCCACCTGCTCGTCGGCTGGCACGCCATAGTGCTCGGCGAGTGTGATCAGGTCCCAGCCGTCCGCGCGAAGGGCCTCGGGCACCGCCTTACGTCCAAGGCTGCGGTCGAGGAAAAATCTAGGCGGCTGCTTTGGTTGCGACACGGATTGCGTCCTCGACATCGTCGCGGGACAGGCCGAACTCTGTGGCAACCGCGTCGACTGGCTCGCCTGCCCGGAATAGGTCGATCACGTCGTCAACAGCCGCCCCGCCGCGTGCGAACCGCGGACGCCCGAAGCTGTGGTCAGGATCGACAGTTACCTCCGCGGTCCGGTACTGGGGCAGCCGGATCAGCTGTGCGTAGCCGTCCGCCGCGAAGTCGATTCGCTGAAGGTAGAGCTCGACGATCTCGGCGAAGACCCGCTGGTTGTTACGGACTACGACTAGCTCACGAGCTGACTCCCCTTCCGGAGTGTCGCCTGCGTGCTTGGCATAGTCGTACAACACCTCGGCCCCGTCGGTGTACAGGCGGCGGCTGGCCAGCGCGTGCTCGAGGCCGAGTTCCCTGGCCAGGGCGTCGATGGCCGGGCGAATGCGCTGCATCGGAACGCCTGCATGCCGGAACGCAGCGAGCGCGTACGCTTCAGCCAGCCCAATAAACGGCACCGCAGGGTCACCGGGACGTTCGGGCCTGACCGCCGTCACGATTGGATGCGCGCCCGCCTCTGGGGCGCCTGCCCGTCGTCGCTCGTAGCCGTAGGCCCACGTCGTCAAGGTCGACGGGGGAACCGCGAGATAACCGGCGGCTTCCCCGATGCCGTATAGCAACACACCGAACCGGTCCACGCCCATCTCGCACCTCCCTGCTGTGACCTTTCGACTGTTTAGATCAGTCCTCATTGTGCCTCACCCGGCCCGGGCCGCCCGAGCAGAAACGCCGCGCTTCCACGCTGGTTGCTGCGCCAAACCAAGAGGCGCGGTGCTGAACCCGGCCTTCGGGTGAGAACGTTGTGAGAACACCCGTCCCATCCCGGCGGGTCCTGACCCGTCCCCTCCAAGCCTGCCACATCCCGGCTGACAGGTGCGATGCGGCGAACAGGCCGCCTGCCAGCGGGGTTCAGCCCGTGGCGGTTTCCTCATAATCTGCCGGTCGTGGGTTCGAGCCCCACCCGCCCCACCACAGCTGACCTGCGGTGGAGCCGTTGCCGGCAGGTTGTGACTTCGCTGCTTCAGCCCCTGATGGGAACAAACTGGGAGCCTTCCGGACTAGCGCCGCTGTCTGCTCCGACGCCGCCAGGTGTGCTTTCGTGAGCTTGCCCCCGTTTCCCGGACACCTGCCCTGAGGTGGCCTCGGCCATCAGGAAGGATGTCCCCATGCCTCCACCGCACCCGCCAGAGTTCCGGCACCGCGCTGTCGAGCTTGCCCGCCAGGGCACCGCACCGATCGCCAAGACCGCGAAAGACCTCGGCATCAGCGAGTCGTGCCTGCGGAACTGGCTCGCTCAGGCTGATGCCGACGAAAGCAGCAGCCCGCTGAAGCCCACCAGCGCGGAGAAGAAAGAAATCGCCGAGCTGCGCCGGAAAAACCGGCAGCTTGAGATGGAAAACGACATCCTCAAGCGCGCCGCCGCTTACTTTGCCCGGGAGAGCGTCCTCCCAAAGTAACCTTCCGGCTGGTCCGAGAGCTCGCCGATACCGGAATCCCGGTCGCGGCGGCCTGCCGGGTACTGAACGTGTCCACGTCCGGCTATTACGAATGGCTGGGAAAGCCAGAATCGCCGAGAAACGCGAGGAACAGGGAGCTTGCGAAAATGATCGCGGTGATTCACGAGGAGTCCCGTGGCCACTTACGGGTGGCCGCGGGTCCATGCCGAGCTGGTCCTCGGCCTGGGCGAGACCGTGAACCGCAAGCGGGTCGCCCGGCTCATGCGCGAGGCCGGCTTGCAGGGCATCCACCGGCGCAAAGGCCGGAAGAACCTGGTTAACGCGGCGACCGAGGAAGACCTGGTGCACCGCCAGTTCACGGTCGCCGAGCTCGACCGGCTCTGGCTGACCGACATCACCGAGCACCCGACAAACGAGGGAAAGGTGTACTGCGCAGCGGTCATGGACGCCTGCTCACGGCGGATCATCGGCTGGTCGATTGACGTCAGCCAGAAATCAGAGCTGGTCATCGACGCAATCGGCATGGCCATTCTCCGGCGCAGGCCGGAGTCAAGCAAAACGATCCTGCATTCCGACCACGGAACTCAGTATACTTCCTGGGCATTCGGGAAAAGACTCCGTGATGCCGGACTGCTCGGCTCGATGGGAACGATCGGGGACTGTTACGACAACTCGATGATGGAATCGTTCTGGGGCACCATGCAGATAGAACTTCTTGACCGCAAGGCATGGAAATCCCGGAAAGAGCTAGCGAATGCAATGTTCGAATGGATAGAATGCTGGTATAACCCAACGCGAAGGCATTCCAGCCTCGGAATGCTCAGCCCCGCCGACTTCGAGACACGACTCAGGCCGCTAGACCACAGCGCCTGACCCCACACCCGAAGTGTCCGGCGAACGGGGGCAAGGTCAGTGAGGGTCTTCGGCTCCGTCGCCCGCGGGGACGACCGGCCAGACAGTGACATCGACCTACTCGTTGATTTCGCCCCCGACAGTTCCCTGTTCGACCTTATGCGGATGGCCAGGGAGCTTGAGGAACTGCTCGGTCATCCGGTCGACGTGGTGTCCACGGGCGGGCTGAAGGACCGCGACCGGCACATCATCGCTGAGTCCGTCGACCTGTGAACCGCAGCGACGAACAGCGGGTACAGGACATCCTTGACGCTGCCGACCAGGTCGTGACATCGCGCAGGTCGGGCGGAAGTGCCATGGCGCGACATCATCGGCCTGCGCATCGTTCTCGCGCACCACTACCATCGCGTCGACCCCAACCAGGTATGGATCATCGCGACTCAGGAGGTACCCCGACTGTCCACGCAGCTGAGATCGGCCGGCCACGATTGACTCAGCAAGCCTCGCGGCGCCATTGCTTCGCCTCCTGGCCGTCCTGACTTGGCCATCCCACAGCTGTGGCGCAATGAGACAAGAACGCTGATCTTGGGTGCCGGTGCTGGAGACGGGGCCGCTGTCTGATCATCTGGGTTTGTGATGACTCGCGATGATCTGGGCCCGGCGGGACGCCGACGGGGTCCGCGACGATGTGCGCAGTTACGTCGTGTAGCAGCTCGGTGATGGCCGCCCGAGCCGCGTGGTACTGACGCAGCCTCGGGACTGGCGGCCGCGGGATCGGCACCGACCGCCGCCGAGACATTCCATCGGCAAGCGGGACCATGCCCTACGACCGGTCGATTTGTGGACTATAGGCGGCTAACGTCGCATTCGTTGTCAGATATCGGTCGGAGACGGCAAAGTCGTGCTTATGACTGTCTTGAAGCCGGCTGAACACGAGAGCAAGCTACGGCTAGTGCACCGCCGTCCCGGGAGGAACGCCAATGTCGGCCCGTTCTCACAAACGCCGCCTCATCGTCACGCTGGTTGCCGGCAGCCTCCTGCTCCTTGGGTCGCTCGCCGCCTGGTCGGGACCGGCCCGGGCCACCGGGCTGGCGTTCAGCCCCAGCAGTTGCGTCACGACACCGAGCACCGTGGTTCCCGGAGTTCAGATCGCGGACCCGGCGTGCGAGTTCAACGGGGCGACCTACACCGCACCATTCGGCCCGATCGCCAATGGCAGCGGCCAGCTGTCCCGGACCTGGACCGGTATCGCCAGCGACGGCGGCGCCTACCGGGTCGAAGTTCCGCCGCACTGGAACGGGACCCTGGTGATGTTCGCCCATGGTTACCGCGGGACCGGCACTGAGGTGTGGGTGGACGACCCCCAGCTACGCCAGTATTTCATCGACAACGGGTTCGCCTGGGCAGCGTCGAGCTACGCGATGAACGGTTACGACCCTGGCGACGGGGTGACCGACACCCACGACCTGCTGCAGGCGTTCCCGTCGATCACCGGACTGCACCCCGGGCAGGTGATCATGAGCGGCTTGTCGATGGGCGGCGAGATCACCACGGCCGAGATCGAGGCCTACAAGGGCGAATTCGCCGGCGCCATGCCCTACTGCGGGGTGCTGGCGGGCAACAACCTGTTCGACTACTACCTGGGCGTCAATGTCACGGCCGCGGGTCTGACCGGGACCACGATCAGCTACCCGACGACGCTGGCGGCCGGCGAGGCGTACGCGCCCACGTACCAGTCCACCGTCCAGTCCGAGCTGCCCGCCCTCGGGATTACCCCTGATCCGGCCACCGGCGGGCAAACCTTCACCACCAGCCTGACCAAGACCGGGAGGCTGTGGGCCGGCAGCGTCGAGCAGTTGTCCGGTGGTACCCGGCCCGGTTTCGCCAGCGCTCTCAGCTACTGGAACAGTTTCGGCTTCGCTCCGCTGACTCAGGTCCCATTCCTGTTCGGCGTTTACCCCGGCACCAACGGCGGCACCCTCGGCTTCGCCAACGGGAGCGTGGCCGGCAATGAGCACACGTTCTACACGGTCAGCGAATCGCTGACCAACCTTCCGCAGGACATCGCGCTGAACCGGGCGGTGCTGCGCGTGCCGGTCACGGCGACCTCCTCGGCCGATGCCCTGTCGCCGGCGGAGCTGCCAGTGATCCACGGCGACCCGGGCATCCCGGTGCTGTCGGTCCACGGGATCGGCGACCTGTTCGTTCCGCTGTCCATGGACCAGCGGTACGACGCCATGATGGTGGCGCACGGCCAGGGCGGCCTGTTCGTGGACCGGGCCATCCGCGAAGTCACCCACTGCGGTTACACGACCAGCGAGCTGTCGTCCGCGTTCTCCGCCCTCGTGTCGTGGATCGACCACGGGAAGCGGCCCGCCGGCGACAACATCCTCGACCCCCGGACGGTCGCATCACCGCAGTTCGGCTGCCGGTTCACCGACCCGGCGCCCGGCGCCCACCCGGAGTTCAAGGCCAGGGTCGCCTGTCCAGCGAGCAGCCACGGCTAGCGGACAGGCGCGCCAGGGCCGCTGCCGAGAATGTACGCCGGATTCTTAAGGGCGACCGCGAGCGCCTCCGAGTAGCCCGCGCCGCCGCCGGGACGCCAATCGGCGGGGCTTCGGAGCCCGTCATCCAGCCGGTCGAAGCGATCGCGGCCAGGTAGCGTCTCTACCCTGCCTACCTACCGGCGCGGGTGCTGGTCGACGATGCCACCGCAGCCCCGGGGGCGGTGCTGACGTCCCACGTGGCTCCGGTGTCGTCCCCGGCGATGTGGGCAAGCAGGCCTGCGGCGGAGCGCTCGGGAGTGATCAGGTTCCCCTCGGTGAAGTTCTTGCGGAACCTGTCGTGCAGGCCCGCGCCGATGCGCCCGGGGCTCTGGCTGCGGATCCAGGCCTGCATGGCGGTGTCCACCCCGCCCGGGCGGTAGACGTTGACGGTGACGCCCGTGCCCGTCAGTTCGGCCGCGAGGTTCACCGTGTGCGCCTCGAGCGCGGCCTTCGTTGTCGCGTAAGCATTGCCGCGGACCATGCCTGCCGGGCTTGCGGCGATGCCGCTCGAGACGTTGACGATCCGGCCCCAGCCCGCCTCCAACATGCCGGGCAGCACCGCCGCGCTGAGCGCGGCAGGCGCGACCACGTTGACCTCGAAGGCCAGCCGCAAGCCGGTGGCCGCGACGGAGACGGTGGCGCCGAGGGGCTCGACGGTGGCCGCGTTGTTGACCAGGATGTCGACGGTACCCGCGGCCAGGACGGACGCCATGGCCTGGCGGCGGTCGCCTTCGTCAGCGAGATCGGCGGGCAGCACGCTGATCCGTCCGGCAGGCACGCCGCGTTCGCGGAGCAATTCGCGGGTCTCCTCCAGCTGGGCCGCGGTGCGGGCGAGGAGGACCACGTGGGCACCGGCGACGGCAAGACCCAGCGCCACGGCCCGGCCGATACCGCGGCCGGACCCGGTGATCAGCGCCGTCTTGCCGGTGAAGTCGAGTGCCACTGCGGTCTCCTCAGGGTCGGGGGATCGGGGAAGCGAGCGTTATACCGCGACATTGGCGTCGAGCTGAGGCGACGTCTTACCCCTGCTCGTGCTCGTCAATGACGGCCGGGGCAAGCTCAGCTGGGAGCGGGTCGGTGACCGGGCGGGCAACTCGCAGCTCTTCCACTGCTTCGCTGACAAGAACGCCCTCGTGCGCGCCGTGATCGAACACCGGGCCGACCAGTGGCGCGACATGCTCGCCGACCGGTGGCACCGGCGTCACACCGCCCCGCCCTCGGAACCCCACGCCCCTGCAGGGCGGCCTGCTGCTCACCCAGGCCGAGCGCAACGTCGGCCCCCTCAGAGGAGCACTCGATCTCGCGATCAGGCCGATCAGCTGTCACCTCAACGGGGAAGGTTGCTCAGTCCACCCAGGGATCTGCTGCCACTGGGCAAGAGTTGCCGCAAGAACCGCTCACGGTCGTTCAACGCGCCTTCTTGAGCTTGACAACCTTGCGCTTGCGCAAGGACTCAAGCCACTCCTGCCCGCTTAGCAGTCTCGTGGTCTTGGCCGACCTGAACTCGCCCGCGGCGGCAACTGCCATCGCGACGCTGGCGGCGGTCACATCATCGGCTGCCTCATACACGACGAGGACGTCATACTCGCCAAACGGAAAGGCAGCCACCACGAGATCGGCTCCCACCTCCTCCAGGGCCGACCTGATCGCTTCCACAGGGTCTTGGGGCTCCTGAAGCTGAGCCGCCATCGACTTAGCGGTGTAGGAGGCCTGGTACATGTAGAGCGCCATTGAGATCCTCCTCAGGCGGCACGGGCGGAGAGATCGCCAGCTCGTCCCCTGTGGCACCCGCGGCTTGCAGGCGAGGCAGAGGCCGGGCAACGTTGCGGTCTACAGATCGTAAGCTGGTCCGGATGGGCGCACCAGCCTCACCACCAGTGGTTCTCGGGAATCCCGCCCTCCAGACGGTCACCTGGCCGATCGGCGACGGCCAAGCGTGCCTCGACCCAAGCGGGCGCTGCTTGCGGGGACTGGACCGATTCAGCCAACCGAACGTCCGCCGCGGCGTCGACGCCCAGGCGTGAGCCGGCCGGGTGAGCCGTTGGTGGCGGAGGCTATTCGGCGAGTCGGCCATACAGTTCGGGGCGGCGGTCGGCGTGAACGTTGCTGATCGGGCCGACAGCCTTATCGAGGGCGTCTTCTAGCCTGCACTCGGCGGTAATGATGGTGGGGCCGGCGGCCGGGGCCGCGCAGGCGAGGGGCCATCCATCGGCGTCGACGATTACCGAGCCGCCGACCCATCCGACGCCGCGCTCGTCGCCGGTTCGGTCGCACGCCGCGATGAACATCCGGTTGACGGCTGCGTCGGCCTGGACCCGGACGATCTCTGCGGGCCGTTCGCCGTCCGGGCGCGGGAACGCCGGCCAGTTGACCGGGGCGCACAGTAGCTGGGCGCCGTCCAGCGCGGGCAGCCGGACCCATTCGGGGAACTCGAGGTCGTAGCAGATCATCACGGCGATCCGGCCGAACGGGGTCGCTATCACGGGAGGTGCCGTGCTCCCAGGGGAGAACCAGAGGCGTTCCTTGTCCCACAGGTGTGCCTTGCGGTAGATGCTTCTGACGCCGCCGGGGCCCACCAGCGCCGCGCTGTTGAACAGCTCGCCCGCGGCTGTCGTTTCACAGAAGCCACCGACGATAACAATGCCGTGATGGGCGGCCAGCCGCGCCCACAAGGTTACTGTTTCGCCGTCGGCCGCCTCCGCGCTCGCCTCGGCCTCGGCTCGGCTGGTGAAGACATAGCCGCTGGAGACCAGTTCGGGCAGTACGACGACGGACGCGCCCTGCACTGCGGCCTGGGCTATGGCGTCGGCGGCCAGCTCGCGGTTCGCCGCCGGATTGCCCAGCACGGGGGCGACCTGGCAGCAGGACACGACAGGGGCGCTCACGCTCGCTCGCTGACGGCCTGCTCACCGGCGCGGGGGCGGATCACGGTGGTGACGTCGTGGCTGAAGTCGGCGGCATCGCCGAGGTCCTGGACGTCCGGCCGCGCGGACGTGCAGGACTGGACCAGGTCCCGCGCAGCCCCAAGGACGTCATCGGTCGTGCTCATCACGCGGCCTTCCTCGCCGCGAGTGCGGACAGCAACTCGTAGCCGACGTGCGCCGCGGCGATGCCGGTGATCTGGGCATAGTCGTAGGCGGGCGCGACTTCTACGATGTCGGCGCCGATGAGGTTCAGGCGGGAGAATGACCGTAGCGTGGCCAGAAGTTCCCGGCTGGACAGGCCGCCTGCCTCCGGGGTGCCGGTGCCGGGCGCGTGCGCCGGGTCGAGCACGTCGATGTCGACCGAGACGTACACCGGCCGGCTGCCGACTCGCTGCTGGATGCGTTCCACCATGCCTGCCACGCCAAACTGGTCCACGTCGGATGCCGTTATCACCTGGAAACCAAGCTCGCTGTCCTCGGTGAGATCGGCGTGGGTGTACAGGGGGCCGCGGATCCCGGCGTGCAGGCATCCGGTCCGGTCCAGGAGGCCTTCCTCGGACGCACGCCGGAACGGGGTGCCGTGAGTGTAGGGGGCGCCGAAGTAGGTGTCCCAGGTGTCGAGGTGCGCGTCGAAGTGGACGACTGCCACCGGGCCGTGCACCGCCGACAAAGCCCGGAGCATCGGCAGCGCCACCGTGTGGTCGCCGCCCAGGGTCAGCACGAACCGCGCGCGCTCCAGCAGGGCACGTGCGCCGCGTTCGATGGTGGCGACCGCCTCGTCGATGCTGAACGGGTTCACCGCGAG
This sequence comes from uncultured Actinomycetota bacterium, assembly GCA_963795335.1. Classification (GTDB taxonomy): domain Bacteria; phylum Actinomycetota; class Actinomycetes; order Streptosporangiales; family Streptosporangiaceae; genus Trebonia. The sequence continues at coordinate 155,983 of CAWCHI010000010.1, read as the reverse complement.
ATCCCCCGCGTCGGCCACCTGCTGGGCGGCGAACGGTGATACCTGCAGGGCCGGGTTGTAGGGGCGGAGCAGGCGGGATGATTCCCGGATGTGGGACGGGCCAAAGCGGGCGCCCGGGCGGTAGCTGACGCCGCTGTCAAAGGGCACGCCCAGTACAGCGACATCGGCCTGCGGCACTTCGTCGATCCGCGGCAGGAGAGCGAAGGTGGCCTCCCCCGCGTAGCGGGGTACCACGGTGGCGTCAACCGGCCCGACGGTCCCACCGCTGATAACCCGCGGAACAGGCTCGGTCATGTCAGGTCACCTCTTAGTTTCTCATCTGCGGCCCGGCCACGCGATCACGCGGGCTCGGGTGCATCCCCGTCGGGATGGCCCCCCTCGACGACGGCCGCTGCCTCCGCGACCCCGTCGATGACCTGTAGTTGCCGCTCGCTGGCGTCGATAGCGGACCGCTCGGCGGTCAGGTTGAGAGAGCGCGACAACGCCAGGTACACCAGGCTGGAGACCACCAGGCCAACCAGCCAGGAGTAGTCCACGCCGTTGGTCAGGTAGGCCGGGAAGTAGCCGGTATAGGAGAGGCCGGCGATCGGCGGCAGCACCATGAACGGGATTTCGGCCGCGAAGCCGACGAAATAAGCGGTCAGTCCACGCCAGGCCCACGCTCCGTAGACTCCGTCCGGGCGGAAGATGTCGGTGATCGCGTAGTGACCACGGCGGACGAAGAAGAAGTCCACCAGGTTCAGCGCAGTCCACGGCACCAGCAGGTACAGCATCAGCGTGAGCGAGTTCAGCACCGCCGACACGGCGCTGGTACTCGAGGAAAGGCTTGCCCCGATCGCATACCACACGATGGCCAACGCGATGACCGTAACGACGCGCAGCGCTCGGCGCGTCCTGATCTTCCTGAAGCAGTCGATCCCGGTCAGCACGGTCAGCATTCCCCCGTAGGCGTTCATGCCCATCGTGGCCAGCAGCGCCGTGGCGGACAGGACCGCCGTGATCGAGCCGAGCGGCGCGACCACGTTATCGCCGACGACCTGCAATCCGACGAGGCCGTCGCTGATGTTCAGCCGGGTGGCCAGCCATGCGCCCAGTGCGATCAGCCAGATCGCCGAGGTTGACGCGCCGAAGAACACCGCGGTGATGATCCCGCGGGCCGGCGTATTGCGCGGCATGTAACGGGAGTAGTCCGAGACGTATGGCGCGTAGGTGATGTTGTACGCCGCGGCCACCGAGAACTGCCCCATGAACGCCGCGAACAGGAACCCGGAGTGATGGGGTGTGTGCCCGCCTGCGTGCCCGAGGAGGATGGCGACCGAGATGATCGCATAGCACGGGAGTGAGATGACCAGCAGGAACCGGAAGACCCGGTGCACCCAGTCGTAGCCGAAGATGGCCAGCAGTGCCGCGAGCACCGCGGTCCCGGCCGCCACCAGGTGCGCGTTCCAGCCGAACGCGCCGTGCAGGCCGGTGCTCATCAGCACCTGGTCGGCGACGTTGAAGGCCATGTAGGTGAACAGCACCGCGAACAGCGCGACCACCACGCCGCGGTAGCCCATCTGGGCCCGGGTCTGAATCATCTGCGGCAGCCCGAACACCGGGCCCTGGGTGGCGTGGAAGGCCATGAACAGCGTGCCGAACCAGATGCCCAGCGCGCCGGCCAGGATCGACCAGCCCAGCGACAAGCCCAGCGCGGGGCCCACGAAGCCAATCGGGATCGTGAAGTACTGGAAGTTCCCGAGGAACCACAGCATGGCCTGTTGCCAGGTCTTGCCATACCGCTCGGTGTCGGGGATCCAGTCGATCGAGTGCACCTCGATCTGGCCGAGCAGCCCGCGTTCTTGTTCTTCCGCGCCCGTGGATTCCCGGGATTGTGTGGCCATGGCTGCCTCCCTGCTCGATGTGACCTGCATCACGAGTTATAATCCCTAAGTGTTTCCTTTGAGTCAACCTTTGTTTCATAAATAAATCCGCAGTTTCATAACTGGCAGTGGCGGTTTCCGCGGCTCCGCGCTCCAGGATCGGGGAGGAGGACGGATGCCCAGGCGCAGCAGCGGGGACAGCATTCCGGATACGGTCGCTGACGGCACACGCATCGGCGCGCAGCTGAGGGCGGCCAGGCTTGGCGCCCGCAAGACCATGGCCGAGGTGGCCGAGCAGAGCGGGCTGACTAAGGGATTCCTGTCCAAGCTCGAGCGGGACCTCACGAACGTCTCGGTGGCCTCGCTCATCCGACTTTGCGAAGCACTGGACATCTCCGTGGGCTCCCTGTTCCAGGCCTCAATCGGGGAGGTGGTCCGGCACGGCGCCCGCCCGCCCGTCAACTTCGGCGGCCGAGGGGTCAAGGAGTACCTGCTCACGCCGTCCGGCGAGAAACGGGTGCAAGCACTCCTCAGCGACATCGAGCCGGGCGGCGGCAGCGGCGACGAGCCCTACTCGTTGCCAGCCGACGTGGAGTTCGTCTTCGTCCTGGACGGCCAGCTGCAGATCACCATCGCCGGGGAGCAGATCACCCTCGAACAAGGTGACGCCTTCACCTTCCCGGCCAGCACTCCGCACACTTTCGGCGTGGCCACGTCAGCTGATCGCGCGCAGGTGCTCTGGGTATTCTCACCCGCCTTGCCCGACACCGGCCCCGACGTGGAGCCGCCGGCCAGCCGGTCCCGGGTCAGGGACCGGGATGACGAAAGCGGTGGACATGAACCGCGAAACCCAGCCAGCCCTGGTTAGCCGCCTGGACCGAGTAGATGTACGGGCCAGGCCCGCTGGTCAGTCGAGCTCGGTCAAGACCACTGGGTCGAAGCTGACGGGGAATGGCTCCTGGACGGTGAGCACATGACCGGCTCTGGCCTCGGCCACGAGCTCGTAAGCATCGTCACCCAGAGAGAGCACCGCGACCTTCGGGCTGGGGTCGAGTTCAACGATCCAGTACAGCGGGATTCCGGCCTTCGCGTACTCCCCGACCTTCTGGACGCGGTCGGTCCGCTCGCTGCCGCTGCGCGGGGACACCACCTCGGCCACGAGCAGCAGGTCGGACGCGTAGTAGGTGCGGACCCGGCGGCTGATGGTGCTGCGCGCGACGTCTCTGGGCAATACGAACACGTCAGGCTTACGGATCCCGGCCGGGGTGCTGACGTCGTTCGGGCCGCCGGCGACGTACACATCGGCGCCGGCCTGCTCTGCCGCTGCCTTCAGGATCTCCTTGAGCCGCTCGGCTCCGTGATCGTGCCAGGGGCTGGGGGACAACTCGGTCAACCACCCATCGGCAAGCTCGTACCGCTTCCCATCCTCGGGCAGCGCGTCGAGGTCGTACAGCGTGTAAGGACCGTACTCATGGACCGCCGGGGTGCTCACTGCCTGCGCCTCCTTTGGTATTTAGCTCGTGTCAAGCGTACCGGCGGCCCGCCCGCCCGCGGGAGTGGCTTAGCCCGGCCCGGGATAACTTGCGTGAAAGCCCGGCTGGGAGTGCCCGTAATACATGACAGGGGTGTTTTCTGGTATCGGTAGCTGGTGAGCTACGGCGGAGGTTCGGATGACGATTTATGCGGTCCGCGGTGTGTTCCTGCCGGACGAAACCGAACGCACGGCGTGGATCGTTGAGGGACGGCTGAGCTTCACCCGGCCGGGCACGTCCGAGGTGGAGACAGTGGTCGACGGTGGCTGGATCCTGCCGGGATTCGTCGACGCGCACAGCCATATCGGCTACTCACCGGACGGTTTCCTCCCCGAGCCCGCCGACATGGCGGCGCAGGCGCTGGCCGACCGGGACGTGGGCACCCTGCTGATCCGCGACGCCGGCTCCCCGGTCGACAACACCAGCGTCCAGGCGCGTGAGGACCTGCCGAGGCTGGTACGCGCTGGGCGGCACATCGCCCGTCCCAAGCGCTATATCCGCTATCTCGGCGTGGAGGTCGAGCCTGACCAGCTGGTGGCCGAGGTCGAGCGGCAGGTTGCCCGCAGTGACGGCTGGGTGAAGCTCGCGGCGGACTGGATCGACCGCAGCAAGGGCGCGGCGAGCGACCTCGAGCCCGTCTGGCCCGACGACGTCCTTGCCGCGGCCATCAGCCGGGCCCATGAGCTCGGCGCGCGAGTGGCCGCCCACGTCTTCGGCGAGGACGCTATCGCGCCGCTGCTGGCAGCGGGCCTCGACTCACTCGAGCACGGCACCGGCCTGACCGATGACACCATCGCCCAAGCCGTCGCCGCCGGCACGGCCGTCGTCCCGACGCTCGTGAACATCGACACCTTCCCGCAGATCGCGCAGGCGGCTGAGGGCAAGTACGACGTCTATGCCGCTCACATGCGGTCTCTGCACGCGACGGCGCGGGAACGGATCCGCGCCGCCTGGGAGGCAGGCGTGCCTTTGTTCACCGGCACCGATGCCGGCGGCACCCTCCCTCACGGACTGATCCCCCAGGAGGTGCGCGCTCTCGTCGCGGCCGGCATCCCCCAGGCCGATGTGATCGCCCTGGCCACCTGGAAGGCCCGCGAATGGCTGGGCTTTGACTCGCTCGTCGAATCCGGGCCCGCCGACCTCGTCGCCTACGACGCTGACCCCCGGGCGGAGCTCGGCACCATCGACACCCCCCGCCGGATCGTGCTCCGGGGACACATCGTCGCCTGAAAGGGCCGTACTCATGGACCGCCGGGGTGCTCAGTGCCGGCGCCTCCTCCGGTATCTAGCTCACGTCATGCGTACCGGCGGCCCGCCCGCCCACGGGAGTGGCGCGGCCGTTGCCACGGCCCCGAAACTCCCCTCCGGCCCGGGTGGACTCCGGGACCGGGGAAGTTACGGCTGCTCCTCACGGGAGGATCCGCAAAACCTGGCTGAGTCCGGTCAGCTCGATCAGCCGCTGGACGATGGGCGCCGGATCACGCACCTGCACTTCTTGCACCCGCTGGGCCGCCGAGCCCAGCAGTACCATGCCCGAGCTGTCGATGAATGTCAGGTCGCTGGCGTCCAGGATCAGCCTGGCCGGGTGGCTGGCGAGGGCCGCATCGATCGCCGCGCTGAACTGCCCGGCGCTGGTCATATCCAGCTCGCCGGACAGGTAGATGACTGGTGTGCCGTTCTCCTCCCGCACGCTCGCCGTGGGCCGGTCAGCAGGTTCTAGGTCAGCCATCTCAGTCCAATCAGCGCGACGTCATCAGCGGGCGCGTCGCCGGTTAGTTCGGTGATCACACTGTCCACCAGGTCGTCGAGGGAAGGTGCCTCCCGGGCCGCCGCGTCCGCCAGCCGTTTCATCCCGATGTCCAGGACTTCGCCCCGGCGCTCGATCAGTCCGTCGGTATAGGCGATCAGCAGGCCCCTGGGCGGGACGGTCACGATGGCAGGTTCGGGCTCGGCCCGCTGCGGCAGCCCGATAGGCGCGGCCGGCTCCACGGCCGGGTACCCTGCCTCGGTGCCGCCCGCTACGAGCGGCGGCAGGTGCCCGGCACTAGCCAGGGTCACCCGGCGCGCCGTGACCTCGGCCAGGCCGCACAACACGGTGGCCAGGTGCCCGTCGCGGGTAACGTCCAGCAAGCGGCGCAGGCGGACCACGATCGCCGCGGGCGGGTGACCTTCCAGCGCATAATCGCGGCAGGCGTAGTGCAGCGAGGCCATCACCGCGGCGGCACGCACGTCATGACCGGACACGTCGCCTATGACGAACAGGAACCGGTCGTCATCCAGCGGCACCACGTCATACCAGTCGCCGCCTATATCGACGCTGTTCGCAGCGGCCCGGTAGCGGACCGCGACCTCCAGGCCGGCAATCGCCGGGATCGTCTGCGGCAGCAGCGCATTCTGCAATGTCTCGGCCGCCGAGCGCTGCTCCATGTACAGCTGCCTGACTTGCTCGGTGAGCCGGGCGGCGGCATCCCGCCTGCGAATCAAGCTCTCGGTCATCAGCGCGGCCATCAGCGTGATCAGCACCCCGCCGGCCACAATCGCCCACGGCAGGACCTGCGGACCGGTCCCTGCCAGCGTGGTACGAGGCGAGGCAACCAGGGTCAGCGCCGTATCGCCGAACGGGACAGTACTGGTGGATACCGTACCGCGCAGCGGCAGCGGGACCGTGGAGTTGGTTTCCAGCAGCCCCGCGCTGGCCTGCGAGTGCCCGAGGTAAATGGCCAGATTGAGCTGGGAATCCGGTGAACTCGACGGCACCGAAATCCGGCGGCTGGCCGGAAGCGGTTGCTCGGCGGTCACAGCGTAGGTGCCGTCAGGCCCGGTCGCTGAGCTGGCATACCCGAGCCGCAGCGCATGCGGCGCCGTCAGCAGGGTGACCAGGAACGTGGTGCTGGTCTCCGCGCGGCGGACCAGCGCTACCGCCTGGTCCCGGTCCAGCTGCGGCCCGGCGCCCGCCACAGCGACCAGGCGGACGACGCCCCCGGTGACGCGCCACAACGACGCCGCGGCGAACGGGCCGCTGGGGGCAAGCGAACTACTCATCGCCTGCCGGAACACCGGTGCATCACCGTTAGAGGCCGCCGCCAGGCTCGCGACGCGACCGAGGCGGTCTCCGTAAACAGGATCCGCCGCGGTAAGGGCGTCGGCGGTCAGCTGCGTCTGCAACGACAGCAACCGCCGTTCACTCTGCTGATAATTACGGAAAGTCACCAGAGCCAAACCAGATGTGATCAGGAGCCCGGCAACCAGCACAGCGACGGTCAACTTCTTAAAGGCTCGCCCACGGCCGGGCGCACTGCCAGGCACGGCCAGCGATCCGCCAGCTGCGACACCAGCACGCCCTGCTGCACCGCTAATACCGCACCTCCGAAGCTGCCGCGACCTGCGACCAGTTCATTATGTGCCGCACCCGCCACTGGCACCCATCTGCGAGCCACGCCGGGAGCCATACGGATGAACGACTCCCCGGTTCTCCGCACTGCAGCGGACAGCCCGTGATACAGCAGGTAGGCCAATCATGCCCCGGGAACAACTGGCCACAGCGAACTACCCATATTTCGCCTTCTAGGGCCGACCGGCCGCGCTCGGCTCGCGCCAGGACCTCGGCCGGCACCGAACGGAGAAGTGCGCTTGGCGAAGGTCCGCGACAGACTGGAGCCACACGATGGCAATGCTCGATCGTGCCGGGGTCAGTATCCATTACCAGGTCACGGGGCCGAAGAGCGGCAGGACGCCGGCGCTGGACGCCCTGTCCGGCAGTGCGGAGGTCACGGCCGCGCACCACCGCGGCATCTCCGGCCTGATCAGGGCCCAGCGCGGCATCATGCCGCAATACGACGGCCGGGTGATCGAGTCGCTGCCGGCGATCCTGGTGCCCACCTTGGTACTGGTCGGCGCGGACGACCAGCCTTTCCTGGCCGCCGCCGACTACATGACACAGCGCATCCCGAACGCCCGCAAGGTGGTCCTCGCCGACGCCGGGCACGCATCGAACATCCACCAGCCCCAGGCCTTCAACCGGGCCGTGCTGGAGTTCCTGGACAGCATCTGACCCGCCCGACCCGCCGAGGCGCGAATGTCTTGGCGAGCTGACCTTTCCCGACCAGCCGCGCCTGGAGCTGGACCAGCAAGCGAGCGATCGAAACCTGCTCGCTACCGTGTTCTATCCGAGGGCCGTTCCGCGTCGCCTCCAGCATGCCGCCGATGCGCGGCAGTCGCGGCCAGGCGCCCGCCGCGCTGGCGCAACCGCAGGCGGGGCGGCCACCGGCCCTAGTCGCTCGCTGGCGCGTCGCCGCGGCGGAGCAGCCCGGCGACGAGCGGCTCCAGCAGGTCGGTCATTTCCTCCGCGTCAAGCGCGCTCAGGGAGGGCGTGCGGATGCGCTGGCGCAGGAAGCCGGCGCCGACGACCAGGGCAGCGATGACCTCGACCCGGGCGCGGTCCTCCTCCTCCTGCAGCCCGAATTCGTCGAGCACTGGCTTGACCAGCAACTCCTCGAGCTGGTGGCGGATGTGCCCGTCGGCGTCTTCCCCGCCGAGCGCGGCGACGTCGAACACCCGGGTTCCCTGCTTGAGGATGAAGCCGACGAGCGCGCGGGTCAGGCTGCTGACGGTCAGCGGCCGGGTGGTGCCGAGCACCTGATTGAAGTCCGGCCGCCGGGCCGCGAGGAACAGGTCGTTCTTGGATCCGAAGTAGCGGATCACCAGCGCCGGGTCGGCCCGCGCGGCCGCGGCGATGTCGCGGACGGTGACGTTATCGTAGCCTTCGCGGGCGAACAGGTCCTCCGCGGCCTGCAGGATGCGCCGCCGCGTGTCCTGGCCACTGGCGCGACTGCGGCCGCCCGGTGCGGCCCGGCCCGCCGGGCCGGCCGGTGATGTCATCCCTTGCCTCCCGCCGCGGCGGCCCGGTCGTGCCGGAACGCGGCGATGCTCAGCAGCGCCAGCCCGGCCGCGGCCCAGACAGCCAGGCCGAGGACGCCGGTGGCGATGCCGCGGCCGCCGAAGTACTGCACGCCGCGCAGGATCGACAGCCCGGCGCCGTGCGGGAAGAACGGCGTCAGGTCCGCGTAGAACGGGTTCAGCAGCGGGCGGCCGATTGCGCCGCCGGCCGTGGTGTTGCCGAGGATCGTCAGCGTAAGAGCCAGCACGATCGATGCCACCGATTCGAAGAGGGCCCCGACGCCAGCCGCCGCCAGGCATACCGTCATCACCAGGGCCCACAGCGTCAGAAACAGGTACCCAGTATGCCCGACCAGGGCGCCGTAGACCGGGTCGATGAAGAAGGTGGCGACTCCGCTGAGCATAGACGTGTAGATCAGCAGGAACAGTATCCGCCGCGTCATGTGGCGCAGGTCGCGCACGGTGCCGAGGACCCGGCCGAGCACGGTCGCGCCGATTGCCCCGCCGAGGGCGAGGAAGACGACGGCGTAGAACTCGACGGTCCCGTTCGGATCGCTCGGGCTCGTCGGCGCGATGTCGCGGACCGTCAGGGTCAGGCCGCCGCGGGCGGCCAGTTGCTGGCCGAGCTGGACGAGAACCGTCTCCACCGAGTGGCCGGCGCCGCTGGCCACCATCAGCGTGGCCGAGTGCGCGCCGGTAACGGCGATGGCACCGTAGGCCTCACGGTCGGAGACCAGCGTCCGCGCCGCGGCCAGGCTGCCGGCCCGCTGAACGGCCAGTGCGGAGGACGATTCCAGCTCGGCGTCGACCGCCTGCGGCGCGACGACGGCCACCGGGATGTGGTTCGGTACCGTCCGGCCGAAGGCGCTGGAGTAGCCGCACAGCAGCAGCATGATCACCAGGACCAGGCCGAATGACGCGATCACGCCGTTCCGGAAGGGCCGCAGCGAGCCTGGCCCTTCGTCCTCGAGCGGGCCGCCCGCGATAGTCTCCGCCGCGTCGTGCTGCCCCGCCGTGACCGTCAGCTCGCCTGCGCCATCGGCCCGGCCGCTTGTGCTGTCCCTTGTCATCCTGCCCCCTGGTGGTTCCACGCGTCTCGCCGCGTCTTAAGTCAACACTGTTGACACTAATGACGCGGCGCAGTAAAGTCAACAGCGTTGACACCAGCGGCTTGGCCGCCTGGCCACCGCAGACCCGTCAGCCGGCGGGGCAACTCCCTTAACTCGCAGGCGCAGCAGTTGGTCACAACGGCGCAGAACTAGCAGACGTCCAAGGGGTGCTAGCAGGCGGCCTGGGCCAGGCAGTGGGCAGGCCAAGCCGCCCGGGGGGCGACCTCGGGAGCCCGCCCGGGCGGCCTGGCGGCGGGGAGAGCGGATGCTGCCGGGCTAAAGCGTCTGGGTGATCGAGCGCGGCCTGCCCCCACTACCGAGGCGATGTGTTCGGATCGTCGTGGGCCGGCTGCTGTCCAGCCCGGAGCCCCCGGAGCCCTCCCCTCCGTCGCCCGGCTGCCTGTGACCCCAGTGGTTGTCCGCCCAGGCCCGAAGCCATCCGTCGTGGAACCAGCGCCCGAGCAACTGGCCGCCGTAGATGACCCAGCCGACGCCGATCAGCCACGACTGCACGATCAGCACGGTACCCAGCGCCCCGTAGGTGACCGCGTTCGAGGTGATAAGCGGCTGGAAGACCAAGGCGGAGAAGGCCCGCAAGCCGGCCAGGAACGCTACCGTGGCCACCGCGCCGGGCATCGCCGCCAGGTAGCTCACCCGGCCGCCGACCAGGAAGCGGAGCCCCCACCAGAAGAAGGCGAGGCCGAGCACCACCGCCACCGACGACCGGATCGCCGTCTCGGCCGGCGCATGGTGTGTCAACGGGCCTACCGCGGCCGCCGCGTAGATATAGGCGATGAAGACGACCAGCCACACCGCCTGACGCCAGATCCTGTGCCACGGCCCGGCGGGAAGGCCCCAGATCCGTTCGAACCCGCCCTGAACGCTGCCCGCGAACGTCACCCCGAAAACGGCCGCCAGCACCAGGCTGAAAACACTCGTCGTGCCCAGGACCCGGGCGGGCGCGGCAAAGAGCTCTACCACCGCCTGGGCCGAAGAGCCGGTCAGACCCATGCCGTAGACAACCCATCTGGCGAGGCCGTGACGCGACGCGGCGCCGGCCGCAGCGACAACGACGAGCAGCGGGAACACGGTGAGCAGGGCCAGGGCGGCGAAGCCCATGGCCCGTTCCATGAGTTCAAACTCCTTGCCGCTCCGGTGAAGGTCCTTGACCCGGAGAGCGCGCCCAACCGAGGCGGAACTGCGGCTCGTCAACGGGGCCGCACCGACACCGCGACGACAGCCGCCACCACCGCGGCGGCGATGAAGATGGCGCCTTGGCTGCTCTTGCGGTCGGTCAGCAGCAGGATGCCGACGCTCAGCGCGACGACGGCGACGAAGCCAGCCGCAGCCATGGAGACCGGGCCGCGTGCGTAGGGCCCATAAGGCATGTGTCCAAGCTAACACCGCCACGCGGCAGTGTCATCAAGCGCTAACTCAGCGGTCAGGGAAGTGCTTAAGCAGCACATCTTCTCAGGTCAGGACGGTGGGAGTAGCGGGACCTGTCCATGGTGGGGATGCCGGCCCGGGCCGGCGCATCCGCTCCCTCAAGTCCTAGTTGGTGCTGGCGCGTTCCTCCGCCAGCCGGTGCGGAACACGCAGTAGCCGGATGGCGGTGACGATGCCGACGCCGCCGATGACGTTGCCCAGAACCGACCAGCCGAGAGCGCCAGCCCAGTCGGCCCAGGTGTAAGCCGCGGGCCCGGAAAGCAGCCCGGCGAACATGAAGATAGAGTCAAGCACCGAGTGGAACAGCCCCGCTGCCACCAGGACGAACGACATGCTGACGGCGGCCACGAGCCGTGGTCCGAGCGCGTCGGTGGCATGCTGCATGCGCGTCATGAGCGTGATGACGACCCCGGCGAGAACCGCAAGCAGCAGCGAGCGCCAGGAGATGCCCAGCGTCGCGTAATGGCGGCCCAGGCCCGCGGCGGTCGAGCCAAGGCCGGGCTCCGCGCTGACCACCATGGCCGCCATCGCCAGGCCGCCGGCCAGGTTGGCCGCCAGGGTGACGAGCCAGAGCCGCCCCAGCTGGAACCAGGAACCACGGCCGGCCGCCCGCGCGGTGACCGGCACCAGGAAGTTCTCGGTGAAGAGCTCGCTGCGGCCGAGCAGCAGGGCGACGAACCCGACGGTGAAGGCCGCGGCGCCGATTAGCGGCTGCCTGGTGACATGGTCAACGGCAAGGCAGGCCAGCACGCCGACGCCAACATCAATACCGCCCAGCAGGCCGGTGGCAAGCAGCGGCAGCAAGGGCCGGCCCAGCCGTTCAGTGCCCTCGGAGACAAGCCGGTCGAACGCTTCCTCGACCTCAGGCTCGCCCCGGGTACCCGGGGCGTGACTTATGTGGTTGTCTGCTCGCACTTCACCTGCCGCTGACTCAGTGGCAGTGGATTTCAGCTGCCGTGCGCACCGCTGCCCCCACGGTGGCCCGTCATGCGGATTTTCCGTGCCGTGCTGGCCAGGGTGGCCGTGCTGGCCGGGGAAGATCACGAACTGCCGGGCCGGGGTGTTCCCCGGGGACTAATCCTGAACGAGCCCGAGCACGTTCCCGTCCGGATCGGCGAAGGTCGCCACCACGCGGCTGCCGCCGACGTTCTGCGGCTCCTGGGTTACCCTGGCGCCAGCCGCGGTCACCTCGGCCAGCTTCGCCTTGATGTCGTCCACCGCCCAGTACGTGACCGGTGCGCTCGCATCGCCACCCGACACCAGCCCAATATGCTGGCCGCCCGCGTCGTAGCCGACGTAGTACTCCGAGTCGGCGGACGGCCCCGCCCCGAGCAGCGCCGTGTAGACCGCCTTGGCCGCCGCGAGATCGGATACCGGATGCAGCACGATCTTGATTCCTTCAGTAGGCGTACCGCTCATGAGCCCCTCCTGGTTTTCATGGGCCACAGCCGGATACGCAGCCCCGTTACCGTCACCCTAGGGGCGCGCCGTGGACCGGCGCTTCTCCGATCCTGACCACTTCACAGGGTGCAACTTGTGTATGAGCGCCTGCGCGTGCTCTCGATCCGGCCCGAAGCCGGCCGAAGCCTTGCGGTACTCGGACACTGCCCGTACTCGGACTTCAAGGCCTTCGGGTCCATGCGCAGCAGGCCACCGCGCGGTGACTGACTAGGCTGGCTGAGTGACCTGGCAGCCGCACCGCTATCAGCAGGGTGAAGTCGTCGTCGTCATCGACTGCGCCGACCTGGGGCGCGCAGCGCGGTTCTGGGCCGCCGTCCTGGGCTACACCGCCCTCGGAGATTCAGAAGACGTCTACCAGGCCCTGGTTCCCCGCGACGGGCCCGGCGTCGAGGTGCTGCTGCAACGGACGGCAGACACCAAGCAGTCCAAGAACCGTCTCCACCTCGACCTGCGCACCCGCGACCTTGACGCCGAGGTCAAGCGGGTCACGACGCTAGGCGCAACCGTGCTCACCAGCGCCCCCATCACCGAGGACGGCTGGCGGTGGCACGTGCTGGCCGACCCAGACGGCAACGAGTTCTGCGTCCTCCAGCCGCCAGGTGACTACTTCTCCAAGCCCCGCGACCAGAGCTTCAGCAGCGGGCCCGCTACCGAAGATAACTAGCTGGCGATCGCCGGGGGCTGATGCTGCCGTGGCCGTCCCGGGCGGGCGCGGCCTGCTGGGCTGGGGACCGCATGGCCGCATCAGCTGGCCGCCTGCCGCTCATCGAGCCGATGCTCGCCGTCTCGGCCCGCGAGGTTCCCGCCCGGGAACACGACTGGGCCGCCGAGGCCAAGTGGGACGGCGCCCGGTCATCGCCTACATCAGCGGCGGCACCACCGTCCTGCGCAGCCGGGCCGGCCGCGACGTCACCGGCAGCTACCCCGAGGTCGCCGCCGGGCTGAGCCAGGCGGCCGGGCGGCGGACGCTGATCCTGGACGGGGAAGTCATCGCCTTCGGCGAGCTGCGCGGGCTGCGTCCAGCCTAAGAACCGAGCCCGGCGGGCCACTTCGGCCGACACGAACCGAGAAGTACGCTTTGCGAAGGTCCGCGACAGATTGGAGCCGACACGATGGCAATGCTCGATCGTGCTGGGGTCAGTATCCATTACCAGGTCACGGGGCCGAAGAGCGGCAAGACGCCGGTGCTGCTGAGTCACGGGATGACGGCCACGACGGCCATGTGGGAGCCGAATCTGGCCGCCCTGGCTGCTCGGCGGCAGATCATCACCTGGGACATCCGCGGTCACGGACGGAGCGACTCTCCCGCTGACCAGGCCCTGTACACCGAAGCGGCCAGCGTCGCCGACATGGCGGCCATTCTCGACGCCCAGGGCATCGAACGGGCCGTGATCGGCGGCTTGTCCCTGGGCGGCTACCTGTCCCTGGCCTTCAACCTGGCCCACCCCGAGCGGGTCGCGGCCCTCATGCTGTTCGACACCGGCCCCGGCTACCGGCGCGACGAGCCCCGCCAGCAGTGGAACGACAACGTCGCGGCCAGCGCCAAGCGGATGGAGGAACTCGGCCTGGCCGCCCTGTCCGGCAGTGCGGAGGTCACGGCCGCGCACCACCGCGGCATCTCCGGCCTGATCAGGGCCCAGCGCGGCATCATGCCGCAATACGACGGCCGGGTCATCGAGTCGCTGCCGGCGATCCTGGTGCCCACCTTGGTACTGGTCGGCGCGGACGACCAGCCTTTCCTGGCCGCCGCCGACTACATGACACAGCGCATCCCGAACGCCCGCAAGGTGGTCCTCGCCGACGCCGGGCACGCATCGAACATCCACCAGCCCGAGGCCTTCAACCGGGCCGTGCTGGAGTTCCTGGACAGCATCTGACCCGCCTGACCGTAAGTGGCCCCGTCGGCGGTCAAGTCCATTGGCGTCTTGCCGCCCATGCCGCCAGCGTTCATGCGGGTGCGCGTCGGGCGACGCGACGAGGAAGAACGGAATCTTGACGTTCAGGGCAAAGGTCTCGTCGAACTCTGCTTCCGTGGCCGCGCTGTCGGCACTGGGTTGTCAAACTCAGAATCCTGCTAACATTGATGCATGGCCAACGAGACGAGTGACCGGCCGAGGCTCACCGCCAAGGGAGCACGTACCCGGGCCCGAATAGTGGAGGAGGCCGCCGCCCTGATCCATGAGCGCGGGGTGGCGGGCACCACCTTGGACGACGTCAAGGTGGCGGCAGAAGTCAGCGGCTCTCAGATGTACCACTACTTCCCCGACAAGAACGAACTCGTGCAGGCGGTCATCGACTACCAAGCCGACACCATCGTCAATCACCAGCGTCAGGCGCTCGGCAGCGCGGACGGAGTCGAAGCCTGGCGGAACATGGTGATCACCGCAGCGAAGCTCACCCAAGCAAAGGGAGGCTGCCCACTCGGCTCACTCGGTGGCCAGCTCGCCGAGAGTGACCCTGAGGCCCGAGCCCTCATCGCGGCAGGCTTCGATCAGTGGGCAGCCATCATCGGCGATGCACTCAGATCCCTGCATGCCGACGGGAAACTCCCGCCCGGCATCGACCCGGACGACCTCGCCACTACCCTGCTTGCCACGCTCCAAGGCGGACTTCTGCTCGCCCAGGTGCATCGGAGTGCCCGCCCGTTCGAAACTGCGATCAATACCCTCCTCGCCCTTACCACCGGGTGAATCGCCGGGCTAGGCGGTCAGCAGCGGCAGCGCCTGGAAGCAGTGGTGCCGCCACAGCCTCTGGGAGGTCTCTTCCGGGTAGGCGCCCTCGGCGTCGAACAGGTGCGCATCAGGCAGTCCGGCCGTGGACGGGATGTCTGCGGCACCCGTGCGGCGAGATAACCGGACGATCCGTGTATCACAAGGCCTTCTTCTTCATCTTTCCCGGTGGCATTTACTGGCAGATCCAGGGCCGGAGCTGGCCCAGCCTCCCTATTGCGAACACAAATTGTCACGTTTATGCTGACGTTGGCTGGCGTCGCCGCCGGCCTCGGACAGGAGATGCGATGCGAACTAGGCTCACGGAGATGGTGGGGTGCGAGTACCCGATCATCGCCTTCAGCCACTGCCGCGATGTGGTCGCGGCGGTGACCAACGCAGGCGGGTTCGGCATGTTCGGTGCGTCCGGTTACGACCCGGACGAGCTGGATGTCGAGCTCAAGTGGCTGGATGATCACACCGGCGGGCGGGGGTACGGGATCGACGTGCTGATCCCGCTGAAGTTCCAGGCCGGCGGCGCCGACGAACTGCCTGCCGGGCATCGGCAGTTCGTCGACGACCTCATGCGCAAGTACGGGGTGCCGGAGCTTCCGGACGATCAGCGCAAGGCCGTTGCCGACACCCAGCGGCGCTCAGGCACGCTACTGACCCGAGCGGCCGAGCTGTGGGACGTGGCCTCCGCTCACCCGGTCAAGATGTACGCCAGCGCCCTCGGGCCGCCCCCGGCGCACCTGATCGAGACGGCCCACGAGAACGGGGCGGTCGTCGGCGCCCTGGTTGGCGCGGTGGCACACGCGGAACGGCAGAAGGCGGCCGGAGTCGACTTCGTCGTCGCCCAGGGCACCGAGGCGGGCGGCCACTGCGGCGAGATCGCCACCATGGTGCTGGTCCCGGACGTGGTCGACGTCATGGGCGACACCCCGGTGATCGCGGCGGGCGGCATCGCCACTGGGCGGCAGTTGGCGGCCGCGATCGCGCTCGGGGCGGCAGGGGCGTGGACCGGCTCAGTCTGGCTGACCACCCAGGAGGCCGAGACCGACCCGGTCGTGAAGGAGAAGTTCCTCCAGGCGCGGGCGGGGGACACGATCCGGTCCCGCTCGAGCACGGGCAAGCCCGCCCGGCAGCTGCGGTCGGCCTGGACGGAGGAATGGGAGGACCCGGCCAACGTGAGCCCGCTGGGCATGCCGCAGCACGGCGCGCTGATCGCCGAGGCCAAGGCGCGCATCAACCGGGCCTCGCACAATAACCCCGGCGCCAGGCAGCTCGCGAACTACTTCGTGGGCCAGGTCGTCGGCCGGATGAACACCATCAAGCCGGCCCGCCAAGTCGTTGAGGAAATGGTCTCCGAGTACATCGACGTGATGGACCGCCTGCAGACCATCAACTCCGCCGAGTAGCCGGCCAGGTCCGGGATGCGGGCGCCCGCACCGGCCCGCATCCCGGACCCATCCTTTCCGTCCATACCGGAGGCATCCTTGTCCGTGCCCGACGCCCTGTTGTCCGCCCCCGAGGAACTGCAGAAGGGCCTGGCTGCCGCCGGGTACCTGGCCGACGACGAAACCGCGGCCGTCACCTACCTGGCCGCGCAGCTGGGCAAGCCGCTGCTGATCGAGGGACCACCGGGCACCGGCAAGACTCAGCTGGCCAAATCCGTCGCCGTGGCGGGCGGTTTCCCGCTGATCCGGCTGCAGTGCTACGAGGGCCTCGACGAGGCGCGTGCCATCTACGAGTGGAACTACCGCAAGCAGCTGCTGCGGATCAGCGCCGAGCAAGGAGCCCAGCGTCAGGCGGGCCAGGCGGGGTGGACGACCGTCAGCGACGAGATCTTCACCGAGGAGTTCCTCCTCGAGCGGCCGCTGCTGGCCGCGATCCGGGCCCCGCAGCCCGTCGTCCTGCTGATCGACGAAGTCGACCGGCTGGACATCGAGACCGAGGCGTTGCTGCTGGAAATCTTGTCCGAAGGCCAGGTCACAATCCCCGAGCTCGGCACCGTCCGCGCCGTCAGCACCCCGCTGATCTTCCTGACCTCCAATGGGTTCCGGGACCTGTCGGAGGCGCTCAAGCGCCGCTGTCTGTTTCTTTACCTCGGCTACCCGGATCCGGAACGCGAGACCCAGATCATCCGGGCTTCCGTTCCTGATCTGCCTGCGCACGTCGCGAGCCAGGCCGTGCGGGTCGCGGGAGCGCTGCGCCGGATGGACCTGAAAAAGCCGCCGTCGGTCGCGGAAACCCTCGACTGGGCGCAGAGCCTGCTGCTGTGGGGCGCCGCCACCGTGGAGCGGCCCGAGATCTTGCGCGGGCTGCCGGTCCTGCTGAAGTACCAGGGCGACATCGAGACGGCCCGCGAGCACGCTGACCTGGCCGGCTAGATGGCGGCCGCCACGGACGGCTTTGTCAGCCGGCTGCGCGCATGGGGCGTCCCGGCTGGGCTGAGCGAGGTGCTCGACGCGGCCGCGGCGCTCGGCGCCGCCCCTTCCCGGGACCGCGAGTTCGTCCGCTACGCCCTGGCTGCCACGCTGGTCAAGAGCCGTCAGCACCGGGGTGCGTTCGAGCTCGCGTTCGACGACTTCTTTCCCGGGCCCGCTCCGGACGGGACCAGTCGGGGACGGCTCCCCGACCTCATCGCGTCTGCGCTGGCCGACGATGACCAGCCGATGCTGCGATTCCTGGCCGACCAGGCGGCCGTCCAGTTCGCGGGGGTTGAGCCGGGGCGCGTCCGCGGGACCAGCGTGTACCTGATGCGGACGCTGCGTGCGCTGCGCCTCGACGATCTGTCGGCCGCAGCCGTGGCCCGCGCCCAGGACCCGGGCGCCGCCGGCGGCTTGTCCGGGCGCCTGCTGGCGGCCGAGATCGGCAGCAGGGCCGATTGGTTCAGTCGCCAGGTGGAGGCGGCAATCCGCCGGCGGATGATCGCCGAGCTCGGCCGGGAGGCGGTGCAAGACGGGACCCGGCGGGCGCTGCCGGTGGACATCGAGCTGGTTTTCGCGCAGCCCGCGGAGCTTCGTCAGCTGCGCGAGATGATTCCCGTCCTGTCCCGCAAGCTGCAGTGGAGCCTGCAGCGGGCGCGCCGCCCGCGCCGCGAGCTCGATTTCCGCCGCACTATCCGCGGCTCCCTGGCAACCGGCGGCAGCCCGGCCCGGCTGGCGTACCGCAAGACTCCTCCCCCACGGCCGGAACTGGTCATCCTCGCGGACGTCTCCGGCTCCGTCGCCCAGTTCGCCGCCTTTACGCTCTACCTGGTCCATGCGCTCAGCCGGCATCTCGGGCGGGTCCGGAGTTACGCCTTCGTCGACGGCATCGAGGAAGTCACCGGGGTCTTCGAGGCGTACCCCGACCCGGTCGGCGCGGCCCGGGAGATCACCGCGGACCGCAGGCTGATCTGGTTCGACGGGCACTCGGATTACGGGCACGCACTCGAGTCGTTCCATCAGCGGTGGCGCGGCGTGGTGACCCCGCGTACTACCGTCTTGATCCTTGGCGACGGCCGCAGCAACTACCGCGACCCCGGCTCGGGGTTCCTCCGCCAGATCGCCCGCAGGGCAGCGGCCGTGCACTGGCTCAATCCAGAACCCGCAGCCGCCTGGGGCGTCGGCGACTCAGCCATCGCCGACTACCGGGCCCACTGCACATCGGTCACCGAGTGCCGGACGTTCCGGCAACTCGCCCACTTCATCCAGGCGGTGGTATAGCTATGGCAGCGGATGGGAGGCAGCCAGCAGCTGAAGGCACTGCCCGGGCCGGCCGGCCGCGCGACACCGACCTGGACGAACGGGTTCTCGAGGCCGCGCTCAGCGTCTACGGCCGGAACGGGTGGGGCGGGTTCAACTTCGACGCGGTCGCCAAGGCGGCGAGCTGCGGGCGCCCCGCCCTCTACCGCCGCTGGCGGTCCAAGCGGGAGCTCTTGCTTGCCGCTTTCCGCGCCTACGACGCGACCCTCGACATCAGGGACGAGGGATCGATCCGCGACCAGCTGGCCGCCGTCGCGGAGCAGATCTTCCGGCATAACCTGACCCCGCACGGACTGGCGAGCATGCGGATGGCGTTGGACGGCGTCGAGGACGAGGAGCTGTGGGAAGACTGGGACACGATCTTCCGCACGCGGATCCAGGCCGCCCGCGAGATCGTGCGCCGGGGCATAGAGCGCGGCGAGCTCGCTCCTGACACGTCCGCGTCACGGTTGCTGAACAGTATCTCCGGCGCCATGATCTCCGAGGCGATGACGATCCCGCCGCTTGACCGTGCGGCAGCGGACGCATCCGCCCGCAAGCGCGCTGAGCGGCTCGTCGATTTCCTGCTCTTCGAGGCGCCCGGGCTCATGCCGAGCCACCGCGTCGCGTCCAGGCACCGCTAGAACTGCCACCGGGCCAGGCTGTGGCTGACCCACAGATTAGCGGGCCGGTTCACCGAGGGTGAAGGAGAAAGTCGCGCCGTGGCCGACGGCGCCCTTGGCCCAGACGCGGCCGCCGTGGCGCTCGATGATCCGGCGGGCGCTGGCCAGGCCGAGGCCGGTGCCGGGGTACTCGCCGCCGTGCAGGCGCTGGAAGGGCTGGAACAGCCTGCCGGCGTAGGCGGGGTCGAAGCCCGCGCCGTTGTCGGCGACGAAGTAGGTGACCGGGGCGTCCGGGGTGGTGGTGGCGCCGAACTCGATCGCCGGGCCGGGCTGGCGGGCGGTGTACTTCCAGGCGTTGCCCAGAAGGTTGTCCAGGACGACGCGGATGAGGGTCGGGTCGGCTGAGACCGAGATGCCGTCGGCGATACGGAACGTGACGTCGCGGTCTGGGTCGGCCGCCTGGAGCTGGCTGGCGGACTCGCGGGCCAGGGCACTGAGGTCGACCGGGACGCGGTGCAGTTCGGCGCGGCCCAGCCGCGACCACCGGAGGAGGTCGTCCAGGAGGCGGCCCATTTTGTGGCTGGACTCGCGGACGCGGTCCAGCAGGTCACGGGCCGTGTCGTCGAGGCGGTCCCGGTAGTCGTCCGTGAGGACCTGGCTGTAGCCGTCCACCGCACGCAGCGGGGCGCGCAGGTCGTGGGAGGCGTAGTAGGTAAACGAAGCCAGTTCGTCGTTGGCGGCCTGGGTCTGGCGCAGCTGCTCGGCCAGCCGCTGCTCCATCTGCTCGCGCTCGGACACGTCCCGCAAGATCGCGCAAGTCCGCTGCCCGCCGGAGGCGTCGGTGAATATCACGGAAGTGAACTCGCCGGGGAACGTGGTTCCGTCCCGTCGCCGCCAGGACATGACGCCCCGGAGCTGTCCGGCCGCGGCCCGCTGGGCGACCAGGGCGGCGGCGCGCTCCCGGTCGGCCGGGTCGGAGATTCCCTCGCGGCCCAGGGCGCAGAGTTCCTTCTCGGTGTAGCCGAACATCGCGCAGGCCGCAGGGTTCGCGGCGAAGATCCGGCCATCCGGCGCGGTGAAGAACACCGCGTCGAGGCAATGCTCGAACAGCATCCGGTAGGCCTCGCCGACCAGCCGGGCGGGTGACGCGGTCACGGCACTGCCGTCCCAGTGCGCCGGCTGGCGCCCGTCTGCTCCTGGCTAGCTGGGCTGGCTGCGCGCGGAGACTTGTTGAGGACCAGCCAGTACTGGCCGACGTCCTGGACGGCCTGCTGGAAGCGGGCGAAGTCGACTGGTTTGCAGATGTAACTGTTCACTCCCAGGTAATAGCTCTCGGCGATGTCGCGTTCCTCGGTGGAGGAGGTCATGATGACCACCGGCATCGTGGCGAGCCGCGGGTCCGCCCGGATCTGGCGGAGCACCTCAAAGCCGTCGACCTTGGGCATCTTGATGTCGAGCAGGAGCAACCGGGGCCGGTCGGTGCCCGAGCGGTGGGCGTAGGGGCCGCGGGCGAACAGGAAGTCGAGCGCCTCGGCGCCGTCCTTCACCCACACGACGTGGCTGGCGAGCTTCTGGCGCGTCAGCGCCCGCAGGCAGAGGTCGGCGTCGGACGGCTCGTCCTCGGCAAGCAGGATCTCGACCGGCTCCGCCTGGGCGGTGCCGTTGCTGTCGGTCATGATGCCTCGCTTTCTTCGGCCGGAGCGGCGGGGAGGGCGAAGGAGAAGCACGCGCCCCCGCCGGGGCGGCCCTCGGCCCACACCCGCCCGCCGTGGCGTTCCACGACGCGGGCGACGATGGCCAGGCCGATGCCGGTGCCGGGGAACTCGGCGCCGTGCAGGCGCTGGAAGGCCCCGAAGAGCTTCCCGGCGTAGGCCATGTCGAAGCCGGCGCCGTTGTCGCGCACGCGGTAGATGACTTCCCCGGGGGCGGTCTGAGAATCCACGCTCACCCGCGCATCCGCCCGCCCGGCGCTGAACTTAACCGCGTTGCCGATCAGGTTCTCCCAGACCTGCCGGATCAGTTCGGGATCGCCGGCCGCGTCGGCCAGCGGGCCGACGGTGATCGCCGGGCATGCACCCGCAGGCCCCGTCCGCAGGCCGGCCGCCACTGATCCGGCCAGCGCGGTCATGTCGACCCGGACGCGCGCGAGGTCGGCGCGGCCGACGCCGGCCAGCGTCAGCAGTCCGTCGATCAGGTCGCCCATACGGAGCGCGTACCGGCCGACGTTGCCCAGCAGTTCCTGGCCGGCCTCGTCGAGCTGCAGGGCGTGCTCGTCGAGCAGGATCTGGCAGTACCCGTTGATCGCACGCAGCGGCGCCCGCAGGTCATGGGCCACCGAGTAGCCGAAGTGCTCAAGCTCCTGGTTAGACCGCAGCAGGTGCATGGTGCGCTGCTGTACCTGCTGTTCCAGGGTCGCGTTCAGCGACTGGATCTCCTCCGCTTGACGGCGCATCCGCAGTTCGGCGTCTTTGCGGGCCGTGATATCCCGGTTGACCTCCATGTAGCCCTGCAGGGACCCGTCCGGGCCGCGCTGCACGGCCCAGCGGCTCGCGGTGACGATGGACCGCCCGTCGCGGCGCCGCTGGGTAAGCTCGCCTTCCCAGTGGCCGTCGCGGGCCACGGCGGCCTCGATGGCGGTCAGGGTCTCGGGGAACGTGGTGCGGAGCAGCTCGTGGGAGGTGCGGCCCGTCGCCTCGGCCCGCGGGAAGCCGTAGGTTTTCTCGGCGCCCGCGCTCCAGAACGTGATGCGGCCGCCGGTGTCCCGGACGAAGATCGCGTCGTGTGCGAGGTCGAGCAGGGCGGCCTGGTCGGCGATTATCCGCTCTCTGGCGCTGCGCTCTGACATATCGGCGAACACGCAGACGGCGTACTCGATCTGGGCGTCTGCCCCGCAGACCGGGCGGCCCCACACTTCCAGCGGGATCACCGTGCCGTCGGGCTGGCGGACCTCCTGGTCGGCGACGTGTGTCGGCTCCCCACCGAAAGCCCGGACGGTCACCGTCTCCTCGGCCGGGTAGAGCTCATCGGTCCCCGCCCGGTAGACCTGGTAGACCTCGGCCACGTCCTCGGCCGCGGCATCGGGGACGATGCGCCGCCCCAGCAGTCGTTGCGCCTCCTGGTTGGCGAAGTAGGGCCGGCCGTCGGGGCCGGAAATGAAGACCCCGACTGGGACCGCGTCCAGGAACTGGAAAAGCCGGCTGTCATCCTCCCGCGCCCGCTTCTCGCTGGCCCGCAGCGCCTCCTGCGCCCGCCTGGCCGCGGACACGTCCCGGGCGGCGACGATGAGTCCTTCTTCGCCAGGTGTCGCCGCCAGCTCGAACGCGCCCGCTATGCCGTGCTCGTCGAAGTACGGCACGTCAATCCGGGCCGGGTTCCCGGTCGCGATCACTCCCAGGTAGGTGTCCCAGATCCCGAGCTCACGGACGGAGGGAAACAGCTCGAGCTGCCCGTGCCCCACGATGTCCTGCCGTGGCATCTGATACAGCCGCTCGGCGGCCTGGTTGGCGTACCGGTACTCCAGTTCGACGATCTTTCCCCGGCCGTCACGGACCGGGCTGAGAATGAAGAACGGGTCCATCAGCGCGTCAATCGCCGTCCTGAACCGCTTCTCTGACGCCGCCAGGTCCTGCTGCACCTGGTACCTCTGGGTGACGTCCCTGAAGTTCTGCAGGAACCCGTCACCCAGCCTGGTCGCCCGGATGTCGAACACGGCGGTCACGGCCAGGCCGCCGATCACGTCGCTGTAGCTGAAGTCGTCCAGCACGACCGGCTCGCCGGTCTCCACCAGGCGCAGGTACATCTCCCAGATCGGGCTCCCGGTGATGGACGGCCATACGTCACGGAACCGCCGGCCCACCATCTCCTCGGCGGGGCGCTGGCCGATCTCCGCGACCGGATTGATGTAGTCGACGACGAAGTCCACGACCCGGCCTTCCTCATCGCGGACAGCGGTTGTGATCACGACGCTGTCGAGCATCGTCTCCAGCGCCGCGCGGAAGCGCGAATCCCCCGCACTCGCCTCCGCCACGACCCGCGGCCTGGGCCGACCGCCAGCATGAGCCGCCGCGCCAGTCATCCCCCGCCCATCGCGTCAGTCCTTCCGGAGATGCCCCGGCTGGCCAGCCGAAGCTCGCCGCCACCCTCACTGGTAATAACTTTACGTGACTAATCGATACCCTAAGTAGCTGCAAGTACTCGCTGGCTCCGGCAGAGTGGCAGCCGGGGAGGCCGCGGCCATGGTGAACGCGTCGAACCCCGCGGGCGTGTGGAGCGCGTCAGGCCGCGATCTCCCGATGTCTGGTGGGCGGTTACGGCTGCAGGAGGGTCTTGACGGCGCGGCGCTCGTCCATGGCCCGGTACCCCTCGGCGGCCTGGTCGAGGGGCAGGGTGAGGTCGAAGACCTGGCCCGGGTCGATGTCACGGTTCTCGATGCGGCGGATCAGGCCGGGCAGGAACTGGCGGACCGGGGCGGGGCCGCCGAGCAGGTGGACCTCGGCGTAGAACAGTTCCTCGCCGGGCAGGTCGACGCCGTGGGCGACGCCGACGTAGCCGACGTGGCCGCCAGGGCGGGCCGAGCGGATGGCCTGCATCATCGAGTCCTGGGTGCCGACCGCCTCGATCACCGAGTGCGCCCCGTGGCCGCCCGTCATCTCCTTGACCCGGGCGACACCGTCGTCGCCCCGCTCGGCGACGATGTCGGTCGCGCCGAACTGCCGGGCCAGCCGCTGCCGCGACTCGTGCCGGCTCATCGCGATGACCCGCTCCGCGCCCAGCTGGCGGGCGGCGAGCACGGCCAGCAGGCCGACCGCGCCGTCACCGACGACCACGACCGTCTTCCCCGGCCCCGCCTCGGCCGCGACGGCGCCGAACCAGCCCGTCCCGAGCACGTCGGAGGCGGCGACCAGGCTCGGGATCAGGCCGGGATCCGGCTGGCCGTCCGTGGCGACCAGGGTCCCGTCGGCGAGCGGGACGCGCAGGTACTGCGCCTGGGCCCCGCCCGCGCCGACGTACTCCGCGTGCGCGCAGCGGCTCTGGTAGCCGGCCAGGCAGATCTCGCAGGTGTTGTCGGAGGCGAAGAACGACCCGACGACGAACTGCCCTGGCTTGATGTTCCGCACGTCACGGCCGGTCTCCTCGACGACGCCGGCGTACTCGTGCCCCATCGGGACCGGGCCGTCGACCGGCTCGAGGCCGCGGTAGGGCCACAGGTCCGAGCCGCAGACGCTGGTGGCAGCGATCTTGATGATCGCGTCGGCCGGATCGATGATTTCCGGGTCGCCGCGTTCTTCCACCCGCACGTCACCCGGTGCGTACATGACTGCTCCGCGCATAGTCGGTACTCCCTCTCAGCTCGCGTCGGCCGTCGTGGCCGTCCTTCTCTTCCAGGTAACCGGCGGCGAGGCGGCCGCGGAGGGTCGAGGTTACCGGGGTACTGCCTCAACCCCCCTTGCCTGCGGTAACCGGACGTAACGTAGGTGGCGTGGACAACCGAGCCGAAATCCGCGAGTTCCTCACCACCCGGCGCGCCAAGATCACCCCGGAACAGGCCGGGCTGGCGCCGGGCGGCGGTCGCCGCCGCGTGCCCGGGCTGCGGCGTGAAGAGGTCGCGGTGCTGGCCGGGGTGAGCACCGACTGGTACGTGCGCCTGGAGAAGGGGCACATCAGCGGTGTCTCGGATGAGGTCCTGGGTGCCGTCGCCGGCGCCCTGCAGCTGGACGAGGCCGAGCGGCTGCACCTGTTCGACCTCGCCCGGGCCGCGAAGCCGTCGCGGCCGGCCCGGCGCCGCGCCCGGCAGGCCGTCCGGCCCAGCGTGCTGCGGCTCCTGGAGTCGATGGCCGGCACGCCGGCTTTCATCCGCAACGGGAGGCTCGACGTCCTCGCGGTCAACCCGCTCGGCCGGGCCCTGTACTCGCCCGTCTTCGAGGACCCGGTCCGGCCGGCGAACCTGGCCCGGTTCTGCTTCCTCGACCCGGTCTCACGGGACTTCTACCCCGACTGGGACGAGGTCGCCCAGTCCACCGTCGCGCTGCTGCGCACCGAAGCCGGCCGCGACCCCTGCGACCGCGAGCTGAGCGACCTGGTCGGCGAGTTCGCCACCCGCAGCGAGCAGTTCCGCCGCCTGTGGGCGGCGCACGACGTGCGCCTGCACCAGTACGGAACCAAGCACTTCCGGCATCCGGTCGTCGGCCTGATCGACATCGAGTTCGACTCGATGCCGCTGCCCGCCAGCGAAGACCACGGCCTCACCATGACCTGCTACAGCGCCGAAGCCGGCTCGCCCTCCGACGATGCCCTGAAGGTTCTCGCCAGCTGGGCCGCCAGCACCCCCGTGCGCCCCGGCGAAGACCTCAGTACCGGCGAGCGCGCCCGCTAGCGCCGAAGGAGCACTGCGCGATGAAGTACACCCACCTGGGCCGCACCGGCCTGACCGTGAGCAGGATCGCCCTCGGGGCGCTCAAGGCCGCCGCGCCGGAGAACCTGGCCGGGGCCCACGCCCTGATGGACCGGGCGCTGGAGCACGGCATCAACTACCTCGACACCTCCAACATCTACGGCCTGCAGGACGGGGACGACTGGTCGGAGAACGTCATCGGCCGGTGGCTGGCCCAGGGCGGCGGGCGGCGTGAGCGCATCGTCCTCGCCACCAAGCTCTACCAGCCGCAGGACGACTGGCCCAACCACGGCCGGCTCTCTGCCCTGCACATCCGCCAGGCCTGCGATGACTCGCTGCGGCGGCTGCAGACCGACCACATCGACCTGTACCAGATGCACCACATCGACCGGGCCACGCCGTGGGAGGAGATCTGGGAGGCCATGGAAGTTCTCCGCTTCCAGGGCAAGATCCTCTACGTCGGCTCGTCGAACTTCGCGGGCTGGAATATCGCGCAGGCGCAGGACAAGGCGGAGGCACGCCACTTCCTCGGCCTGGTCAACGAGCAGTCGATCTACAACCTGGCCGTCCGCGACATCGAGCGCGAGGTGATCCCGGCGATCGCGGCCTACGGGCTCGGCCTGTCGGTCTGGAGCCCGCTGCACCGCGGGATCCTCAGCGGCATCCTGGCCGCGGAGAAAGCGGGGCGGCCGCGCAGCCCGCGCGTCTCCGCCGGGCAACTGGAACGGCTCCGGCCGCAGCTGACCGACTACGAGAAGCTGTGCGCCGAGCTCGGCTACCCGCCCGCCCAGGTCGCGCTCGCCTGGCTGCTCCAGCGTCCCGGCGTGACCAGCGCCGTCGTCGGCCCCAACACCACCGGGGAACTCGACGGCACCGTCGCCGCCCTCGACGTGCACCTCGACGCCCAGGCCCTGGCCCGGCTCGACGAGATCTTCCCCGGCTACCGCACCGCACCCGAAGACTACGCCTGGTGACCAGGAACGAGCCCGGGTGAAAGAGCAACTCGAAGCCTCCCTGGAGCGGGTTGAGACCCCGGGGGACATCTGGGACCAAGCGGCTGAGATCCAGGACGCGCTCACCGAGCAGGCCCAGCATCGGTCGGCCTCCCTCGCCGACCTGATCGTTGTGGCCACCGCCCGCGGACTGGAAGTACGTGTGAGCCGCGATGGAAGCTTCCCGGGCCGCCTTGCCGGTGCCACCGGGGCGGGATTAAATGGGAAAAAGCCGACGTGGGGGCTGTGCCGGTGGCCGCGCCGCTCGCGGGCATTTCGTTCGGTCAGTCACGGTGAAAGGCGGGGCGGGATGAGCGCAGGCCGGCTGGCGGGCAAGGTCGTGATCGTGACCGGGGCGAGCCGGGGGCTCGGCCAGTACTGCGCGGTCGGCTACGGCCGCGAAGGCGCCACCGTCGTGGTGGCCGCACGGACCGAGCAGGAGACCGATCCCGGCCTGCCGGGCACCATCTACCGCACCGCCGCGATGATCTCCGCGGCTGGCGGGGAAGCGCTGCCGGTGGCCTGCAACGTCGCAGACCGGGGCTCCATCGCCGCGATGGTCGCAGCGGTCATGGACCGCTACGGGCGGATCGACGTGCTGATGAACAACGCCGGCATCCTCCCGGCGGGCGACCTGTCCACCATCGACCCCCGGCACTGGGAACTGGAGTTCCGCGTCAACGTGCACGGGCCGTTTCACTGCTCGCGTGCGGTGCTGCCGCACATGTCCGCCCAGGGCGGCGGCTCGATCATCAACATCACCTCGGTCGGCGCCCAGACGGCCTCTCATTACGGGATCACCAAGCGGGCGCTGGAGCTGTTCACGATCGGCCTGGCCGCCGAGCAGGCCGGCCACGGGATCGCCGTCAACGCGCTGAAACCGGTAACCGCAATCGAGACACCCGGCATGTACTACGGCCGCCCCGGCCTGGAACACGGCGGCTACCCCGGCCCCGAACGCTACGTCGAAAGCGCCATCCTGCTCGCCCTGCAAACCCCGCAGACCTGCACCGGCCAGATCTTCGACGACGCCGAAGCCGTCGAGCAGCTGGCCGGCCCCGCGGCACAGGCACCCGCCTCGTGACTTCGCCGGCGCGAACACGACCTGGGGCCCTCGTCAGGAGGCCTGGTAGACGGCGACGTTCCGGACGCTCATCGTGGCGTGCGGGGTCGTCGCCGGGGCGGGCGCGCTGCACTGGCAGACGGTGTCCGGGTAGCTTCCGCCGATGGCCAGGTCGAGGATGATGGCGAAGCCCTGGCTGAAGGCGGTCTGCCAGGCGGCCGGGCCGACGCGGGACTCGCTGACGCGGTAGAACTGGTGGCCGTCGAGGTACCAGCGGACCTGCTGGTCCGCGAGGTCGCGGCGGTCGATGACCACCGCGTAGGTGTGGTATCCCTGCTGGCAGCCGGGGCAGGGCTGAAGCCCGCTGCTCAGGCCGTTCTGCTCGTGGCACGGTCCGAACGTGCCGTCAGGATTGGGACTGGTCAGGTTCCCGCAGTGCAGCGCGCCGGAGTGCTCGTCGAGCCCGTTGACGTCTTCGAGGATGTCGATCTCGCCGTGGGCTGGCCACGGGCCCGACCCGAGCAGCCAGAAGGCGGGCCAGTAGCCGGTGCCGGCGGCCGGGTCCGGCTGCCGGATGGAAGCGGTGACCATCAGCTCGCCGCCCGCGGGCGCGCCGAACGTGCGGCGGGTCCGGATGCGGCCCGAAGTCCACGTGGTGCCGCGGCGGACCGCGGTGATGTCGAGCGCGCCCCTGCCGTCGAGCTGGACGTTGGCCCGGGAACTGGTCGCCGTCTCGATCTCGCCGTTTCCGAAGACGCCCGCGCCAGTCTGATAGGTCCAGGACTGCGGGCTGGCCCCGGCCCCGGCGCGCCCAGTGAAGGAATCCGACCAGATAAGCGCCCAGTGGGCCGCGCGGGCCGGCTGGGCCAGGGTCACCCCGGCCGCGACGCCGGCCAGCGCCAGGGCCAGGGCCACTGTGATGACCAGGGCCCGCCGCCGCGCCCGGGTCCGGCCGGACCCGGGCCCCGTCACCGCAGGCTGTTCCGCGAGCCCGGGCAACGGCAGCTACCGCGACGCCGTGAGGAGCGCCGCGGTCCCCGACAGCGCCCCGGACGTGGTTGTCTTCGGTGAAGGAGCCGACGGTAAGCGACGAGAAGGTGTACTTCACCGGGGCGGCGCCCTTCCCCGCGCCGGCGGAGAGGGTGAGCACCGGGATGCCGCGCGGCGCCCTGGGACCGGAACATCTGGTTCAGCAGCGGCAGCGACGACGTGGTGAAGCTGATGCGCAGCGGATCGCCCGGGGCCTTCTGGGAGATCCGGAAGGCGGTCAGCTCGGCACGGCGACGTTCCCTGCCGTGGCGGCGTAAGCCTTGGCCGCCGGCGCGCCGGACGTGCCCGCGAATGGGCCGACGCGCTCCAGCGCGCCCGGTGCGCTGACGACGCCGGTCGCGGTGCCGAGGGTGAGCGTGACGGTGCCCGCGGCGCGTGCCGGACAGCTGCTCCGGGAACGAGGTGACGGAGGCAGAGCCGGAAGGTGTCGACGGACTCGGTGGTCAGCTTGCCGTTCAGGCCCGGCGCCCGGAAGGCCACGCTGACGTCCGTCACCTGGCCCCCGCGGGCGGCCGCGTGGAGGATGTCACCCAGCAGGACGAGCGAGGACGTGCCGAAGCTGAGCTTGAGGCCGGCCCTGTTCGCCCGGTCGACAGGTGCACCGTGGTGAGGGGGTAATAGGTGCCCTGGGCCCCGTGGTCCGCCGAGCCGAGCTTCAGGTACACCTCGGTGCCCGCCGAGCTGGCCAGTGTCCGCGCGGAGGCGTCGGCGGTCGTGGCCGACAGCAGCGGCACCGGAAGCAGCAGGGCGCCCGCCACTCCCCCGGCGCCGAGGGCGGCCAGGGTAGCCCCGAAGGCGGGCCGGGGCAGCCAGGCCAGCGGCCGCGGCTGGCGCTGCTCGCGCAGCTGGCGCTCTTCCCAGCGGCGCCGGTACTCGACGTCCGGAGTCCCCTGCGCGAACAGGTTCCACACGGACGCGACCGGGCCGCAGGTGTACACCGTGGCCTGGACGAAGACGAGGAAGACGAGGATCCAGGGAGCGTGCCGCATGGTGGCCAGGAGCCCGGCGCACGCGTACAGGGCGAGGGCCATGGCCCCTTCGACCTTGGACAGCCGGAGCGCCGCGCTGATGCGGCGGCGGCCGCCGACCTTCGAGGTCCGCAGGAAGACCGCGTCGCGCCGGAGGCCCCCCTCGATGCAGCCGAGGGCGATGACCCAGCTGACCGAGAGGCTGATGAGCAGCGACATCATCGCCCGGCGGAACGACATCGTCGTCCACAGTCGCAGCGCGAACATGTTGGCCAGCGTGGCGACGACGATGAGCGCCAGCGGGAAGACGGACCGGCTGCCGTCCATGGGGGAAACGGTGAAGTGGGACTGGGTGACCAGCAGACCGGTGATCACCAGCAGCAGCGCGCTGAAGGCGAACATCAGCAGGTCGCGGAACCAGCCCAGCGACGCCATGAGGAAGTCACGGCGCTGCGCGTTGCTCATCCGGTTTCCCGGCGAGCGGTCCCACGGCATGAGGCTCTTCCAGTGCAGCCGCAGGATCTGCATGGCCCCGAAGCACCAGCGGTGCCGCTGGGTCAGCATCCCGCGGAAGCTGGGGGGCACGACACCCCGGCCGAAGCAGCGGGGGATGTACAGGCCGTCCCAGCCGTCCCGGGTCACCCGGAGCGAGGCCTCGGTGTCCTCGCAGATGCACCACTCGTTCCAGCCGCCCGCCGCGACCAGCGCGCTGCGCCGGAACAGCCCCATCGTGCCCACGAAGGGGACCGTGTTGCGCTCGTTGCGCGAGGACATGACCGACAGGTAGAAGCCCTGGAAGGAGTCCACGCAGGCCTGGTAGTAGTGGCTGCCCTGGAAGTCGCGGTTGCCCTCGAAGGTCTGCACGAAGCCGATCGACGGGTCGGAGAAGTACGGCGCGACCTCGCGCAGGTAGTACGGCTGGACGATGTCGTCCGCGTCCACCAGGCCGATGATCTCGGCCCGCGGGTCGGTGTACTGGCGCAGCACGAGGTTGCAGGCGCCCGCCTTGTACCCGGGCCAGGGCGCGACGTGGATGAACTTGACCCGCTCGCGGCCCTCGCAGTACGCCGCCACCGGCTCCCACACGGCCGGATCGGAGGTGTTGTTGTCGATGATGACCACCTCGTAATTCGGGTAGTCAATCCGCTCCAGCGCCTTGATCGTCTCGATGAGCAGCTCGGGCGGCTCGTTGTAGGCCGGGACATGCAGGGACACGAAGGGCTGGTAGCCGGGGTCGGCCTTGGGCAGCGGCCGTCCCCGGCGCGCACGGCACAGCACGTCACTGGCGTAGTTGATGTTCGACATCCACACGAAGAACGCCGCCACGTCCAGCAGGATCACCGCCGAGGAGGTGAGCGACTCCAGGATCGAGTGCGTCGCCAGGATCGCGATGTAGGCCGCGTAGACGATGAAGGTGAAGGACGCCGCGAGGAACGAGGCGTAGAAGACCTGGCCGATGAAGTTGATGTTCGACTGGATCATCATCACCACGACCGCGGTGACGACGAGCGCGCAGGCGGACGTCTCCAGGCCGGCGTACTGCAGGCCCCACACCTCGTGGGTCACCCAGCAGGAGAGGGCCGCGACGGCGACCGCCCCCAGGCCGCCGACGAAGACCTCGGTAATCCGCGACCCCGTCCAGCGGTAGCGGGTCCCTATGCCGCGCACCGGGCTCAGCACCAGCACGGCCGACACGATCAACTGGACAAAAGCCAGGTAATAAAAATCGAACACACTGAAATGAAGCAGCAACCTATTCTCCCCCTTGCGGCCACTGGGGCCAAGTGCCCTAGGACGGCAGTTTTTGCAGGTAGACGTGGTGATCGTGGGCCACGACGGCGACTGCCTGGCCGACGATCGATGCCGCGGGCACCGGGCCGAAAGCCCGCGAGTCGCAGGCGCTCGACCGGTTGTCGCCCAAGACGTAGTAGCTGGTCCGCGCCCAGCGTGGTGCTCGCTATCGCCTTGGCCCCGACCGGGCCCGACCGGGGGCTGAACCAGCCCTTTTCCTGCAGCGTCCGCCCGTCGACGAAGATCGTCGTCCCGATCGACCAGATCGTCTGACCGGGCACCGCGACGACCCGGAGCACCAGGTCGCCGGCGCCCGCGGTGCCCCTGACGGTGCAGGGCAGGAACCGCGGCGGGCGGATCGACGACAATCTGACCGCTGTGGACGGGACTTTCGAGGAAGCCCGCCTTCACCACCAGGACCCGGTCGCCCGAGGGATGGCCGGCGCCATCGCCGATCCTGGCACCACGAAGGGCTGGGCGACAAAGGCCTGCAGGAGCCAGCCCGCCAGGGCGGCGGCGATGACGAAGGCGGCCGCCTTGGCCGCGAGCGGGCCGAGGCGGCGCGGACGCCGCCGCTGGCGCTCCGGCTGGGCCGGCGCGGCGGGGGGGCACCCCTCCGGGTCGAGGATCAGGCCGCGCAGCCGGTAGTCGAGCTCCTGCGGCGACCGGACGGCAGCCGTCCGGCGGACGGGGACGCCGCCGTTCCCGGCCGGGGAACTGCCGTTCTCGGTGGATGTCGCGCTCATCGTTAACCTCGCCTGCTGCCTGCGGTGACCTGGAACCGGTGCACGCCGTCGACTTCCCCGCCATTCAGGCCGCCGAAGGTCACGCCGAAATGCGTGGCCGAACCTGCGGTCGAGAATCCAGCTGATCCGCCCGGGCCCGGCGAGGCAGATCCGTGCCCGGGCCGCCTCGCCTTCGAGGAGAAACGGCCCGCCGAGCTCCTGTCCCGGAGTAAGTCGCAGAGGGGCGTCGGGCAGCACGCAGCGCATCCCGCCCTCGCTCAGGTCGACGAGGGCAGCGGAGACAGTGGACTGACCGCTGCGGATGTGCCCGCGGCCGTCGACCCGCACCCGGACCTGGTGGCGTCGCTCCGCTAGGTCCGGCCGCCGCCGGCACGCTCCCGCTCGCGTGCTCGTTCGCGGGCGCGCCGACGGGCGCCGGGGCGCTGAACCGTCGCCTGGGACGGCCCGGATGCGGCGCAGGCGGCGGACCGGCAGGCGGCGCCGGCCGGCGGGCTCGAGGCCGAAGGCACGCCGCTCTCCCGGCGTCATCTCGGACCAGTTCGCCGGCATCCGCCGGATGAACGACGGCGCGTTCACGGCCGGCTCGGTGCCCAGCTTCCTTCCCCAGCCCGCCGCCACCGAGGCCGCCTGGGTGAAGCTCACCGGCACGGCCTTCGGGTCGTAGGGCAGGTCGAACAGGCCGATGTCGTCGAGCCAGTCGGGGCACCCGGCGCTGATCGCCTGGGCCACGTCCGGCCAGCGCACCCTGGCGAGCAGGTACGGGACAGCGCGGTCGGCCAGGACCAGGTAGCGGATCTCGCCATTGACGGGTGTCACTGACCGCGGCCATGGCAGCGCAGCTCGAGAAGTCATCTGTTGTCCCCCCACGGGATATTCCGGCCCAAATACCGCTCGGGAACAGTAGCATCCGCCTAAGCCGGATTTATCCGGCCGAACTTAAGCGTTAACACGAAATTTATGTCACCCGAATCTAACAAATGCCGACACCGCCGGACGTGCGGTCAGAGAGATGGACGAGAGCTGGCCGAGCGGCAACAGAAACGAAACAACTCGGCAACCGCAGCCAAGCACGATTGCGGTTCAGTGGCTCCAGCGGGAGGACGTGAACGGCTATGACTCCGATCCGGGACACCGCCAGCCGGGTCCCGCCCCGCCCCGTCTTCCGCTTGGCCACGGTCCTCGCGCTGGTGATCGGCCTGGTGCTGGCGGCCGCAGGGCTGTCCGCCTGCAGTCCGGCGCCCTCCGTCAGCAGGCCGGCGTCAGCGGGCGAGCCGGATTTCGGGCCGAATGTTTACGTTTTCCGCCCCAGTATGCCGGCCAGCAGCATTGAGGCCAAGGTCAATCAGATCGCCCGCCGGCAGGCGGGCAATCAATTCGGCACCAGTCGTTACGCCCTGCTGTTCGAGCCAGGCACCTACGGTTCGGCCGCGCACCCGCTATTCCTCCAGGTCGGCTACTACACCAGCGTGGCTGGCCTGGGGGCATCTCCGGGCGGCGTCGTCATCAATGGGGCGGTTGATTCGTTCAATCAGTGTGCTCAGCCGGCTGGCGGCGGCTGCACCGCGCTGAACAATTTCTGGCGCTCGCTGTCAAATCTGACCATCGACTTCCCGGCCCCGCCAAGCGGTGCCCCGTGCCAGCAAACGGCCGAATTCTGGGCGGCGTCCCAGGCGTCGCCGGTCCGGCGGGTCGAGTTCAACGGTCTCACCTCGCTGGAGGACTACTGCTCGAAGCCCGGCTACTCCAGCGGCGGCTTCATCGCTGACTCGAAGTTCTCCGGCCGTCCCGTGCTCAGCGGCACCCAGCAGCAGTTCCTGGTCCGGAACAGCACCCTGGACGGCTGGAGCAACGGCGTGTGGAACCAGGTCTTCGCCGGCGACGTGGGCGCGCCCGCGCAGAACTTCGCCTCCGGCGGCCCGTACACCACCCTGGCGGCCAGCCCGGTCACCGCGGAAGCGCCGGTGCTGCAGGTCGACTCCACCGGGACGCTACAGCGTGTTCGTCCCGGCGGTGCGGCACGACTCGGCCGGGCCGTCATGGACCGGCGGCCAGCAGCCGGGCCGCACCATCGCCCTCCAGCGGTTCTTCATCGCCACGCCCGGGCGACTCGGCCGCGCAGGATCAACGCGGCGCTGGCCCGGGGGCAGGACCTGATCCTCACTCCCGGCGTCTACCCGCTGAGCCAGGCCATCGACATCACCCGCCCGGACACCGTGGTGCTCGGGCTCGGCTTCCCCACCCTGGTGCCGGAAAACGGCACCGCGGGAATGCGGGTGGCCAGCGTCCCGGGGGTCAGGCTGGCCGGGATGATCTTCGATGCGGGCCCGGTCAGGTCCCCGGTGCTGCTGCAGGTAGGCAGCGGGCCCGGGGCCGGGCCGGGGAACCCGGCCGACCCGACCGTCCTGCAGGACGTGTTCTTCCGCATCGGCGGCAGCAGGCCGGGCCAGGCGGCCACCAGCCTCGTGGTCGACAGCTCCCAGGTAATCCTGGACGACATCTGGGCCTGGCGGGCTGACCACGGCGACGGGGTCGGCTGGACCAGCAACGTCGGCCGACACCGGAGTGATCGTGGGCGGCGACGACGTGACCGCCTACGGCCTGTTCGTCGAGCACTACGAGAAGGACGAGGTGATCTGGAACGGGAAAGACGGCACTGACATCTTCTTCCAGAACGAGATGCCCTACGACCCGCCGGGTCAGGCCGCCTGGATGGCCAGCCCCACGGTCAAGGGCTATCCCGCCTTCCTCGTCACGCACCAGGCCGCGGGCTTCCACGGCTACGGGATGGGCAGCTACAGCTACTTCGACCAGGGCGTGCCCGTCTTCGCCACCAGCGCGTTCGAGATCGATCACCCCGCCGGCGGCGAACTGCGCGACCTGCTGACAGTCTTTCTCAGCACCGCCGGAACCGGCGGAATCACCCACGTGGTGAACGGTGCCGGCGGTTCCTCGACGGCCGCCAACCCCGACACCGGGGTGAGGGTCGTCAGCTACCCGTGACGAGGGCGTCAATCACCTGCCCGGGCTCGGTCCGCTGGCTGTAATCGGGCTGCACATCGATCCACTGCACGGTGCGGCCGGGCCCCAGGATGACGACGGCGGGCATCGGCAGCGAGACGGTGCCGTCGGCGTTGACCTCGGTCAGGTCGAGCCCGAGCTGCAGCTGCGCGGCCCGGGCCTCGTCCGACGGCCGGGTGAGGATGCCGAGGGCGGCACCGAGCACGTTGCCCGGGTCGGAGAGCACGGCGAAGGCCAGGCTGTGCTTGTCCCGCATGGTCAGCGACCCGTCCGGCCGTTGCGGGCTGATCGCGGCCAGCGGAATGCCGCGCCTGGCCAGCTCGGGCGCCAGCTCCTGCTGGTAGGCCGACAGCGCGATGTTGCAGTAGGGACACCAGGCGCCCCGGTAGAACACCAGGACCGCGGTGCCGTCGCCGACCGCCGACGACAAGGTGACCGGCGTCCCGTGGACGTCGAGCAGCGACGCGTCCGGCAGCACCGTGCCGACCGGGGCGATCCCGGACGGCACGGTAGCCGCCAGCCCGGCCTGCTCGCGGGCGAAGGCGTCGGTGGCGCCGCCGGACGACGCGGCCGCCCGGGCCTGGTGCAGGGCGGCTACGCGGCCGGCGATCGTGGCGGCAGTGGTCATCGCGCTGCTCCTGTCGGTGGCTTCCGGGCCTTCCGGCGGCGGCGCGGCCGCGTCGCTAGACGTCTGCGTCGCGTCCAGGCCCGGTCTTACCTCGTCGGCGCCGGCATCCTTTCGTTCTTTCTCCCCGGGTTGCCGTGCTGGCCCGGGGCGGGCGCGGTACAAGCGCAGACGCACCGCATAGGCGGCGGCGGACAGCAGGAACAGCACGCCGGTCACGGCGAGCCAGTGCCACAGGTAGGGGTTCAGCGACAGCGCGGTCGTGTCCGGGAAACGGGTCGGCAGCCGCGCGATCAGGGGGAACCAGATCAGCAGGAGAATGCCGGACAGCGCGGCCGGCACGCGCAGGTAGTTGATCGCGGGCACGTCGGGCAGGCGCGGCGGCCGGTGCCGGAAGACCGCCAGGGCAGAGCGGTCCGCCACCGTGTACAGCGGCAGGAGAACCAGGTCGTGCGCGATCACGGCGCCGACCAGCCAGATGGGGATGCCGACGAAGTTGGTGGGCAGCAGCTCGGCGGCGGCGTACCCGGCCAGGGCAAAGCAGCCGATCATGGTCAGCAGGTGCAGCGGCCCGGCACCGTACCAGCGGGAGAACCGGCTCATGTCAGCTCCGGAAGGTCAGGCTGGCGACCCATTTGGTGTTATGCACGCCGGGGCTGGCGGGCACGATCACCCGGGCCGGGTAGCCGTGGTCGGGGGTCAGGTCGGCGCCGTTGACCCGCAGGGCGAGCAGCGAGTCCGGGGCCATCACCTGGCCCGCCGACAGCACGACCTGGCTGAACGCGCCGCCGCGCTCCAGCGACTGGACCAGGGCGCTTGACGGGCGGGCGACGCCCGCCAGCTGGGCCAGGTCGCGCAGCCGGACGCCGGCCCAGGCCTGGTCACCCGAGCTCCAGCCCTCGACGCACGCGATCGGCAGGCTCGCCGCGTGCTGCTCCAGGCGCAGCAGCCCAGCCCGGGTCAGTGTTACCGGCGGCTGGCCGGCATCGCCGGCCACGGTGAGCCGCCAGCCGTCCCCGGTCTGCGCCGGGCTGATGCCGGCGCTGGCCGCGGTCTGGTTGACCTGGAAGTCATCGGGCCGTCCGGGCTCCTGGCCGCGTGGCGCGAGCAGCGCCAGCCGCCGCAGCGGCCCCCCGGTCGCCTGGCCGACGGCCAGCAGTGCCACCAGCGCCGAGCCAGCTCCCGCGAATGCGAGCACGCCCCGCCGGGAGATGGTCGGGTCGTCGGGATTGGTCGCGACGAGGTACCCGGCCTCCTCCGGTTCCGGGCGGGTCTCGGCCAGGCCGGTCCGCAGCTCCTCGCGGAAGCTGCGGCTGCGCAGGGCCCGGATCATGACCGGCACCTTGAGGGTGGTGTGCACGACCAGGCCGGCGATGAAGACCCAGCCGCCGTAGAAGTGCAGCGGGTAGAACGACCCGGGGAACTTGTACCAGGTCTGGATGTTCAGGATCCCGGTGGCGAACTCGAACACCGCCCCGCCCACCAGCAGGAACAGGGAGCCGCGCTCCAGCGCGTGCGCGGGCGAGCGCAACGGCGGCCACTCGAACAGCTTGGGCAGCACCGACCACAGCTTGAACAGCAGAATCGGGACCAGTGTCAGCCCCAGCGTGACGTGCGTCCCCTGGGTCAGCTGGTAGAGCCACACCGGGTTGGTCGGCCAGGAGAACAGGTAGAAGCCGAGCGGCCCCTTGCCCGGGGTCAGGTCGTTGACCGGGCTGAGGTCGGGGTTGTAGGCGGCGTAGGACAGCAGGCCGGTCACGAACACCACCGGGATGCCCACCAGCAGCACCAGGCCGAACACCGAGGTCAGCCACGGCCCGCGGACCGGACTGCGCCAGAACGAGCGGCGGAACGGCGGCCCGGGCGGGTCGGCGGGGATGAGCGGTTTCACCGGGCGCCTCTCCTTCACGTCGCGCCGAGGAGGCGGACGGTGGCGGCACAGGACCGGCTGCCGCCGACCGGAAGCCAGACGAACAGGGGCCGGACGCTCGCCCCGGCGACCGGGCGGAACAGGGCGGCCGGCACTCCGGCCAGCAACGGCTGCGGGCACTGCCGGTAGTACCGGCCCAGGTTCGACGGGTACCCGAGCGGCGGCCCGGCGTCGTCGGTGATGATCGCGGTGAAACTCCGGCTGGCTACCGCCTCAGCCGCGCTGCGCCGGAACAGCCCAGCCGGGCCCTGGCCCGAGGCGCGCAGCACGTCGTAGGCCGCGTCCTGGTGGGCGACCGGCACCTGGCCGGCCAGCAGGCTCAGTCCCGGGTCAGCCGGGACGGCGACGGTCCCGCCGAGTGCCCGCAGCCCCGCGACCAGCCGTTCGCCGACGGCGCGGTCGGCCGCGCCGGGTACCTGCCCGGCGGGGGAAAAGCCGCCGAGCAGCCAGAGCGACTGGGCCAGGATCAAGACGGCGGGGACGGCGGGGGCCCAGCGGGGCCGCCAGGTGGCGGGAACCCGGGTTTCCCCGCCACCGAGCGCCAGTCCCGCCAGCAGTGCCACCGCGAGGTAGGCCGGCAGCACGTCGTTGATGCCGCCGCCGCTGTGCACCAGGGCGGCGTAGCCCTCGACCGCCAGCGCGGCGCAGCCGGCGAGCAGCTCGCGTGGCACCTGACGCGCCCCGAGGGCGGCGGCCGCGGCGGCCAGGCCGAGCGCGGTCAGCAGCGCGGTCCAGAACCAGCCGAGGCTGCTGCCGGTCAGCGAGTGCTGTCCCATCAGCTCGAAGGCGTAGTAGAGGTACCAGCCGCCGCTGGCCAGTCCCAGCCCCAGCGTGGTCACCGCGAGCACGGTGACCTCGGTCAGCGCGGCGATCAGGGCGAGCCGCGGCGCGGGCCGGCCAGCAGCACCGCCAGCACCGCGATCCCCTCGGCCAGCCCGGTCTGCTTGGTGAGCACCGCCGCGGCCAGCAGCACCCCGGCGGCCACCGCGCCGCCCGGGCCGCGCATCCGGCGGGCCGCGTACAGGCCCGCGACGCTGAGCGCGAGGAACAGCGAGTCGACCCGGGCCACGTCGAACCAGGTGCCGGTGGCGAAGTACGTCGCGGCGAACAGGCCCGCGGCCGCCGTCCCGGCCGCCACGCTCCCGGTCTCCCGCCGGACCAGCGCGGCCAGCAGGCCGAAGCAGGTCAGCGAGGAGACCAGCGACACCAGCCGCAGCGCCAGGTAGGAAGGGCCGAGCACCCGGGCGGCGGCCGCGGCCACGGCGAAGTACAGCGGCGGGTACCCGTCGGGAACGTAGCCGGCTCCCGGCGGCGTGTAGAGCTGCTGGCCAGCCAGGATGCGGCGCACCTCGACCAGTGAGTTGCCCTCCAGCCACTCCAGGGCGAACGGGTAACCGATCCGGCTCAGCGCCACATACAAGTAGGCGGCGAGCGCGACGGCGCCGGCCGCGG
Source organism: uncultured Actinomycetota bacterium (assembly GCA_963795335.1). Taxonomy (GTDB): domain Bacteria; phylum Actinomycetota; class Actinomycetes; order Streptosporangiales; family Streptosporangiaceae; genus Trebonia. Next base: position 116,592 of record CAWCHI010000010.1, on the reverse strand, counting down.
CCGCCGCCAGCCGGGCAGCCCGCGCCGCGCGGGACGGCTGCGCCGGCCCAGGCACCCTGGGCGCGGCCGGATGCGGCGCGGGCCCCGTGCGCCCCCGGCTGCTGATAGTCACGCTGGGTATTAGAGCGAGCCACCGGCACGGTCCGCAAGGACCTGGCACCTTACAAACTAAGGAGAGCACGGGCTGCTGCCTGCCATCCGCGGGCGACCGTGCGTAGCATCGGCTCATGCGCGTATTGCTGACCGGCGGCGCCGGCTTCATCGGATCCCACGTGGCCGTGGCCCTTGCGGCCGCGGGGCATGAGGTGCGGGTACTGGACGCGCTGCTCCCCTGCGTCCACCCGGGCGGCGTCGCGCCGTTCGGCGCCGATCCCGGCTTCGAGTTCATCCACGGCGACGTCCGCGACTCCGCCGCGGTCACAGGCGCGCTGCGCGGCGTCGGCGCCGTCTGCCACCTGGCCGCGATGGTCGGCCTCGGCGTCGACTTCGACGACGCGCCGCAGTACACAGGCTGCAATGACCTCGGCACGTCGGTCCTGCTGGCCGCCATGAGCCGGGCGGGCGTCAGCCGGCTCGTGCTGGCTTCGTCGATGGTGGTCTACGGCGAGGGCGCCTACTCGTGCGCGCGGCACGGCCTGGCCGCGACACCGCCGCCCCGGCAGGCGGCCGACCTGGACGCGGGCCGGTTCGAGCCCCGCTGCGAGCGCTGCGGCGACCCGCTCGCCCCCGATCTCGTGCCGGAGGACGCGGCGATGGACCCGCGGAACGTCTACGCCGCCACCAAGCTCGCGCAGGAGCACCTGGCCGGGGCGTGGGCCCGGGCGACCGGCGGGCAGGCCGTGGCGCTGCGCTACCACAACGTCTACGGCCCGGGGATGCCGCGCGACACGCCCTACGCCGGGGTGGCGTCGTTTTTCCGTTCCTCGCTCCAGGCCGGGCGCGCCCCCCGGGTCTTCGAGGACGGGGCCCAGCTCCGGGACTTCGTGCACGTCCGCGATGTGGCGGGGGCCACCGCGGCCGCGCTCGGCGCGGTCATCAGCCCGGACGGCGCCCCGGGCGGGCCCGGGGCGCTGCGCGCCTACAACGTGGGCAGCGGCACTCCCCGCACGGTCGGCGAGCTGGCCGCGGCCCTGGCCGCTGCCTGCGGCGGGCCCGCCCCGGAGGTCACCGGCGAGTACCGGCTGGGCGACGTGCGGCATATCGCCGCGTCCAGCGAGCGGATCGGCCGGGAACTGGGCTGGCGGGCCAGCGTGCCGTTCACGGACGGGGTGGCCGAGTTCGCGGCCGCCCCCGCCGGCCTGGCAGCCGGCGCCGTCGCCGGCCTGACCGCGCGGCTCACCGGCAGACGGGCAGCCGCAGCTCGAACCGGCAGCCCCGGCCGGCGTTCAGTACGCGGACGGTGCCGTGGTGGGCCTCGACGATGCCGCGCACGATCGCCAGGCCGAGCCCGGCGCCGCTGTCCGGCGACGGGCTGCGCGCGTCGGTGCCCCGCCAGGCCAGGTCGAACACGAACGGCAGGTCGGCACTGGGAATGCCGCCGCAGCCGTCGGCGACCGACAGCAGCGCGTACCCGTCCTCCGGTCTGGCCTCCACGCGGACGCCGCCGCCCGGCGGGGTGAAGCGGATCGCGTTGACGAGCAGGTTGGTGAGCGCCCGGGACAGCTCGCGCGGGTCGGCCTGGACGGTGAGCTGGCCGAAGGCCTGCCCGTCGAGGCGTACGCCGTGCTCCCTGGCCAGCGCCTCGGTGCTGGCCAGGACGTCGCTGACCAGGTCATCGAGGGCCAGCCGGTCAGGCGACAGGTCCAGGGTGCCCGAGTGGATGCGCGACAGCTCGAACAGGTCGTCGACCATGCCGGCCAGCCGCTCCGCCTCCACCCGCATCTGCTTGTGATAGCGCGGCGGGTCGGCCGCCAGCCCGTCCTCGAGCGCCTCGGCCATCGCGCGCAGCCCGGCCAGCGGGGTGCGCAGGTCATGCGACACCCAGGCCACCAGCTGCCGGCGGGATTGCTCAAGCGCTCGCTCCCTGGCCCGGGAGCGGGCCAGGCGGGCGCCGGTCTCGGCCAGCTCGTGCGACAGCCCGGCGAAATCCGCCGCCAGCGGGAGCGTCGGCGGGCGGAACTGGCCCGCCTCGTCCCCGAGCGTCCGCGCGGCCTGGCGCAGGGCGGCGCCGCCCGACTCCACCTGCCGCCCGAGCAGCCAGCTGAAGGCGGACGCGACCAGCCCGGCGACGACGCACACGATGACGACCACACCCAGATCGTGCTGTGACAGGAACATCGCCTTGGCCGTGCCGAGCGTCCCGGCCACGATGGCGAGTACCGCCACCGCCCCGCTCGCCTGGATGGAGCGGCGCAGCGGCGCCCGGCGCAGCAGCCGGACCAGGCCGAGCCCCGCCAGCCCGACGGCGCTGGTGCAGCCGGCCGCGATGAGGACGACCTGGATCTGCGGGCTCATGACGCCTGCGCCTCCCAGCGGTACCCGACCCCCCAGACCGTCTGGAGCTGAACCGGGGCGGTGGGATCCCGCTCGACCTTCTCCCGCAGCCGGCGGACGTAGACGGTGATCGTCGACAGGTCGCCGACGGACCAGCCCCACACCTGATCGAGCAGCTCGGCCCGGGTGAACGCCCGCCCCGGGTGGGTGGCGAGGAACGCGAGCAGGTCGAACTCGCGCACCGTCAGCTCGAGGTCAGCGCCGTCGAGGCGCGCGCGCCGCGCGGCCGCGTCGACCTCCAGCCGGCCCGACCGAACGGGCGGCGGCGTGGCGGCCGGGGCCGCGCCCGCCTGGCGCCCGCGGCGCAAGACGGCCTGCACCCGCAGGGTGAGCTCGCGGGGGCTGAACGGCTTGGTGACGTAGTCGTCGGCTCCGGTCTCCAGCCCGCGCACCCGGTCGGCTTCCTCGCCGAGCGCGGTCAGCATGATCACCGGCAGCGGGACGGCCGGGTCACGCGCCTGGCGCAGGCTCCGGCAGACCTGCAGGCCGCTCGCCCCGGGCAGCATCAGGTCAAGGACCACCAGGTCAGGCGGCCACGTAGCGGCCAGCTCGAGTGCGGCCTGCCCGTCCATCACGTGCCTGGGCTCCAGGCCCGCGTGACGCAGGTAGTCCACCACGACCTCCGCCACGGTCAGGTCGTCCTCGACGACCAGGATTCGCGCGTCCACGACCCTGAGTCTAAAGACGCCACCGGCGCGTTTGCGCAAATAGCGCTCCGGCGGCGCCGTATGGCGGCAATTTCCGCAGATTGTCATCTTTGCCGCCGCCGGCGTCCGCACCCGATGTGACATCGTGGTTTCTGCATTCTGTAAGGACGTTCGCGCACCGGCGGGCGGCTATTGGTAATACCGTCACAGCCGTGATCGACGTGATCTTCCCGTGCCTGAACGAGGCGCCTGCATTGCCGTGGATTCTGGAGAAGATGCCAGCCGGCTATCGCGCAGTCGTCGTCGACAACGCCTCCACCGACGGTTCGGGCGACCTCGCCCGGTCACTCGGCGCAACGGTCGTCACCGAGACGACTCCTGGGTTCGGCGCCGCCGTCCATACCGGGCTGCTAGCCGCGCGCACCGAGCTGGTGTGCTTCTGCGACTGCGACGGGAGCCTTGACCCCCGGCAGCTGCCCCGGCTGACCGAGCCGCTCCTGGCAGGCCGCTGCGACCTCGTCCTCGGGCGCCGCCGGGCCCAGCCGGCCAGCGCCTGGCCGGTCCCGGCCCGTGTCGCCAACTGGGAGCTGGCCCGGCGGGTACGGCGGCGCACCGGACTCGGCCTGCGGGACCTCGGGCCGATGCGCGCGGCCAGCCGCACCGCGGTGCTCGGGCTTGGCCTCACCGACCGGCGGTTCGGCTACCCACTGGAGATGGTGATGCGGGCCGCCGCGGCCGGCTGGCGGGTCGCCGAGGTCGACGTCGCCTACCTGCCCCGCATCGGGAAGTCGAAGGTGACCGGGACGGTGGGCGGCTACGTCCGCGCCGTGCGGGACATGAGCGAGGTGCTCGCCCGGTGACCCAGCCCGACACCACCCTGCTGGTGATCGCCAAGCAGCCGGTGCCAGGCCGGGTCAAGACCCGCCTTGTCCCGCCGTGCACCCACCAGCAGGCCGCCGCGCTGGCTGAGGCCGCGCTGGCGGACACGCTGCAGGCCGTGCTGCGGGCCCCCGCCCGGCGGCGGGTGCTGGTGCTCGACGGCGAGCCGGGCGCATGGCTGCCCGCCGGGTTCGACGTCGTCCCGCAGTGCGGTGGCCTGCTGGACGAGCGCCTGGCGGGCGCCTTCGCCGCGGTGAGCGGTCCCGCCCTGCTGATCGGGATGGATACCCCGCAGGTGTCACCCGGCCTGCTCGAGGTGGACTGGAGCGGGACCGACGCCGCCTTCGGCCCGGCCGCCGATGGCGGCTTCTGGGCCCTCGGCCTGCGTGTGCCCGACCCCGGCCTGCTGCTCGGCGTGCCCATGTCAACCGCGAGCACCGGCGCGATCCAGCGCGGCCGGCTGCTCGCAGCCGGGCTCCGGGTCACCGACCTGCCCCCGCTGCGCGACGTGGACACCGCGGCGGACGCGCTGGCCGTAGCGCAGCAGGCGCCGGGCAGTCGTTTCGCCGCGCGAGCGCGGGAGCTCGCCCCGGTGCTGCGGCCTGCGCCCGCCGCGGCCGGCGCAGGGCGGGCCGCCGGCGAGCCCGCATGATGGCGGGGGCGATCGCCTTGTACGAGGAGGCGCTGCGCGGCGGGGCCGACACGCTCGTGCTGCGCACCGCCGACGGCCGCGCGCTGCCGCTTCCAGTTGCCCGCTGGTGCGGGCAACCGGACGCGACCGACGAGCAGCTGCTCTGGCACTGCCGGGGCCCGGTCCTCGACGTCGGCTGCGGCCCCGGCCGGCTCACCATCGCGCTGACCGAGCGCGGCATCCCGGCCCTGGGGGTGGACATCTCCCCCGCCGCGATCGCCCGGGTACGCCGGGCCGGGGCGCCCGCCCTGCGGCGCTCGGTGTTCGACCCGCTGCCCGGGCAGGGCCGGTGGGTCACGGCGCTGCTCGCCGACGGCAACATCGGGATCGGCGGCCAGCCGGCCGGGCTGCTGAGGCGCTGCGCCGAGCTGCTGGCACCCGGCGGCCAGCTACTGATCGAGGCCGAGCCCGGCGACGTGGACGAGCAACTGACCGCGTGGCTCGAGCACCCCGACGGGCGGCGCGGCGTTGTCTTTCCCTGGGCCAGGATGGGGGCGCCCGCCGTGGAGCGGGCCCTCGCGTCGGCCGGCCTTCAGGTCACCGCGCAGTGGCGGGACGCCGGGCGCACGTTCGTGCATGCGGCCACGCTCACCCAGCCGGCCCGCTGGCCGGCGGGTTGGTGACCGGGCGGTAAGACTCGCGCGCCGGGCGACGCGAACGGGACGGACGGCGCCGCTGGCGCCGCGAGAGCCCGAAGGAGAACCGCCATGCCGCTGCTCAATCCTGGTGACCCGTTCCCCCAGCTGACAGTCAGCACCACCGACGGCCAGTCGCTCACCCTCCCCGACGCGTTCGCGGGTGACTTCGCCGTCGTGCTGTTCTACCGCGGCGCGTGGTGCCCGTACTGCAATGCCCAGCTGCGCGCCTTCGAACGGTCCGCCGAGGCGCTGGCGGACAGCGGGATCAAGGTGGTCGCGCTGTCGGTCGAGGACAAGGAGACCACCGCGGCCCTCGTCGCCAAGCACGGGCTGACCTTCCCCGTTGGCTACGGCGCGGCGGCGCCCGAGGTGGCGTCGCTCACCGGAGCCTTCGTCAACCCGGACCCGGTGTTCCTGCAGTCGACCGGCTTCGTCCTCGACCCGTCCGGCGCGGTGATCGTCAGCGTGTACTCGAGCGGGGCGATCGGCCGGCTTGTCCCCGAAGATGTTCTGGGTCTCGTGCGTTTCCTGCGCGGGCGCGCCGCGCAGGCGACCGCCTGATCGCGGGGGGAGAAGAACTCATGGCTGAGGCCGACGTCCGCTTTTACTTCGACCCGGTGTGCCCGTTCGCCTGGATGACCAGCAAGTGGGTGCGCATGGTCGCCGCGCAGCGGGACTATGCCGTCGACTGGCGGTTCATCTCGCTGCGACTGATCAACTCGGGGGTTGACTACGACAGTCATTTCCCGGCCGGCTACGAAGAGGGGCACACCTCGGGGCTACGGCTGCTGCGGGTCGCGGCCCGGGTCCGGGCCGAATTCGGGCGGCCGCGCCGTGGGCCGGTTTTACGAGGCCGTGAGCGGCGAGATCTTCGATTCTCCCGGTGCCCGCGCGCTCACCCCCGCCATCCGGGGCAGCCGGGAGTTCACCGGGCCGTTGCTGGTCGCGGCGGGACTGCCGGCCGGCCTCGCGGACGCGCTCGAGGACACGTCGCTCGACGCCGAGATCCGCGCCGAAGGTGACGAGGCGCTGGCGCTGACCGGCAAGGACGTCGGGACGCCGATCCTGCATTTCAGCCCGCCGGACGGCACGGCGCTGTTCGGCCCGGTGATCAGCCGGCTGCCCAGCCCGCAGGACGCGGTCCGGCTGTGGGACCACGTCACGGGACTGGCCGGCTTCCCGGGCTTCGCCGAACTCAAGCGGAGCCTGCGTGAACGGCCGCAGCTGCGGTCGTTCGGCGTGGACCCCGGGTCAGCCGGCGTCCAGGAGGACTGGCATGGGGGCAGCCGCAAGACAACCTCGTAGCTCGCGCCCGCCGCGGTGTCCCGCGCCGCGGGCGCTGGGTTAGCCTGGCGGGCGTGGAAGTTGCCGGGCCGACGGGGCAGGGGCGCGAGCAGGAGCCGGACGACTGGGTGAGCCCGGCTGTCGGCCGCCGGCGGTGCCCGGCAGGAGGCCGAGCGTGAGCTGCACGCCCGGCTGCTGCGCATCGCGCTGGCCGAGGTGGGCAGGCGGTCGGCGAGCACCCCGGTCGCCGGCCCGAGCTCAGCGACGTCGCCCATCAGGCCGCCGACGACGCCATGCTCGCGATCCTGGCCAAGCTGGGTGAGTTCCGGGGCGAGAGCCGGTTCACCACCTGGGCCTACCGCTTCGTCGTCCTGGAGGTGTCGGTCAAGCTCGGCCGTCATTACTGGCGCCACCCGGCCGTCGCGCTCGATGCAGGCCAGTGGGAACGCCTGCCCGACCGGCTCGGCCTCGATCCGGCCGCGCAGGCGGAGGCGGCGGGCATCCTGGCCGAGGTGCGGCGGGCGGTGGACGACGAGCTGACCCCGCACCAGCGGCGGGTCTTCACCGCCGTCGTGGTCGACGGAATACCGCTGGACGCGCTCGCCGTCCGGCTCGGCCTGCCGCGCAACGCGATCTACAAGGTGATCTTCGATGCCCGGCGTAAGATCCGCCGCGCGCTGGTCGCTAAGGGGTACCTGGACGTGCAGGAGGGGGAGCGATGACGAGCGGCCTGGACCGGCTGGACCGGTTCCTGCGCACCGATCCGCGTGACGCGGGCTGCGAGGAGGCGATGGCTGTCCTGCACATCTACGCCGACCTGGTCGCCCGCGGGCAGGACGCGGCCGGGCGCTACCGGGGCATCGCCGTCCACCTGGCGGCTTGCGGCCCGTGCGGCGACGACTTCGCCGGGCTGCTCGCGGCGGTCAGTGGTGACTAGCGCCGGCCGGCGCGCAGCCCTGGCCTTCGACCTGTACGGAACGCTCGTGGACCCGGCGGCAATCGCGGCTGAGCTCGGCCGGTTCCTCGGCGCCGCCGTGGCGCCGGAAGCAGCGCGGCTATGGCGGCTCAAGCAGCTCGAGTACTCATTCCGGCTCACCGCCATGGGTCACTACGAAGACTTCCGCTGGGTGACCGCGCGGGCCCTCGACTTCACGCTGGCCTCCCTCGGCCGTACCCTGGCCGCCGGCCAGGCCGGGCAGCTCATCGGGCACTACGACCACCTGCGGCCGTTCCCGGACGCGGCCCCGGCCCTGCGCGCGCTGACCGACGCTGGATACGACCTCGCGGTGCTGTCTAACGGGACGCCCGCCATGATCGACAACTGCCTCGGCAACAGCGGCCTCGGGGAGTTCCTGACCCGGCGGATAAGCGTGCACGAGGTCCGGGCGTTCAAGCCGTCACCGCTCGTCTACCGGCACGCGGCGCAGCGACTGGCGCTGCCGGTCAGCCAGGTCCGGCTGGTCACCGGCAACCCGTTCGACTGCGTCGGGGCGAACGCGGCCGGCCTGCGCACCGCCTGGGTGAACCGCACCGCTGCCCCTTTCGACACCATCGGCCAGCCGCCTGACCTCGCCGTAACCGGCCTCACCGAGCTCGCGGCCGCCCTGACGGCTGTCCAGCGAGGGGACTAGCGGGCTGGCCGCCCCGGTGCTGGCGGCCAGGTCTGACTACGGTCAGAGGAATACGGGATGGTTGGCGGTAATGCCGTAGTCGTTGGCCGCCGCACCGACGAGCAGCTCGAGTCCCGTCACGACGTCAGCCCGTTCCCGGTCCGTGAGCCGGGCCATGATCCGGGCTAGCTCCTGATGGCGCCATCCCTCCGCGGCCGTGACGAGCTCGCGGCCACTGGCGGTGAGCTCGAGGGTGACCACGCCGCGGTGCTGTGGGGCGGTGCCGCGGACTACGTGCCCGGCGGCCACCATCCGGTCAGCCAGCCGGGTGACGGTTGACGGGTCGAGACCAAGTGTCCTGGCCACCTGGCCGGACGGCGCCGGGCCGAGGTCGGCGAGCACGGCCAGCAGCCGGAACTGCGGCAACGTCACCGCCGAGTCCAGGACATCCAGGCTGCGCAGGGCGACTCCGGCCAGCACCCGCGTCGCTGCCTGCAGCACGTCCGTGGTTGCGGGGGCAAGCGCGGGACCGCTGTCGTCCTTGGCTGAGCTCATCACCAGGGTCCTTCCGTCGTGTGTTCCCCTGGGCAGAGAACTTTTGTAGATACCAATACTTGTATGATACAAGTCAAAGAGGACCGTGGCGCCACTGGGCGCCGGGGCACTGCACCCGAGGCATACGTTACGGATGGACACGTGGGAAGAGAACTGGCGGGCGGGATTGACAGCCGGGCACTGGACCGGGCGGTGGCGTGGCTGCGCGCCGGGCGGGGCGGCATGTTCCTGCTGGCGCTGCTGGTGGGCGTGGGCGCGGGCCTTGGTGCGGTGGTGTTCCGGTACCTGGTCTACTTCTTCACCTGGCTGGCGACCGGGCACGACGAGTTCGGGCAGGGCGGGTACGTGGGCAGCAGCCACTTGCCCTGGCTCGGGCTGGGCTTCTTCGTGGTCATCCCGGCGATCGGCGGGCTGCTGTACGGGCCGCTGATCTACAACTGGGCGCGGGAGGCACGCGGGCACGGCGTGCCCGAGGTGATGGTCGCGGTGGCCGAGGGTGGCGGCCGGATCCGCTGGCAGGTCGCCGTGGTCAAGTCCGTGGCCTCCGCGCTGTGCATCGGGTCCGGTGGCTCGGTCGGCCGTGAGGGGCCGATCGTGCAGATCGGCTCGGCGCTTGCCTCCAGCGCCGGCCAGTGGGTCAAGCTGCCGGAGAACCGGCTGCGGATCATGGTCGCCTGCGGCGCCGCGGGCGGGATCTCCGCCACCTTCAACGCGCCGATCACCGGGGTGTTCTTCGGGGTGGAGATCATCTTGCGCGAGTTCGCGGTCGACGCCCTGTTCACCACCATGCTCTCGGCGATGGTCGCCGACGCGGTCGCGATCCCGTTCCTCGGTGACAAGCCGTTCCTGTCCGGCTTCCCGGCCGGCATCACGCTCCAGCACCCGCGCAACTACCTGTTCGTGGCGGTCCTCGCCGTGCTCGCCGCGCTGATGGGGCTGGCGTTCAAGAACGTGCTCTACAAGATCGAGGACTGGTGCGACGCCCTGTGGAAGGGCCGCCCGGAGTGGGCCCGGCCCGTCGTCCTCGGCCTCGCCTTCGGCCTGCTGCTGCTGGCGCTGCCGCAGATGTACGGCGTCGGTTACCCGGTCATGTTCAAGGCCACCGCCGGCGACTACGCACTCTGGTTCCTGATCATCCTGGCGTTCGGGAAGATCCTCGCGACCAGCGTGTCGATGGGCATCGGCGGCTCCGGCGGCATCTTCGCCCCGTCGCTGTTCATCGGCGTCACCATGGGGATGGCCTACGGGGACGTCGTCGACCACCTGTTCGGCGCCAGCGCCGGCCAGCCCGCGCTGTACGCAGTCGTCGCGATGGGCGCGGTGTTCACCTCCGCCGCGCGCGCCCCGCTGACCTCTCTCGCCAGCGTGGTCGAGATGACCGGCGACTTCTCCCTCACCCTGCCGGTCATGCTCGCCGTCGCGATCGCCACCACCGTCTCCCGGGCGCTGTCCTACGGCACCATCTACACCACCAAGCTGCTGCGCCGGGGCACCGACATCGACCGCGCCGCTCCCTGGCGCGCGCTGGCGGACCTGAAGGTAACCGACGTCATGCGCCCGTTCAGGCCCGCGCTGCCGGTCCCCGCGGATGCCAGGGCCGCGCAGACGGCTGGCCGGGACGGCCCCGGGGCGTGGCCGGATGACAGGGCGCTTCCCGGCCTGGTGTCCGAACGGCATGACATCCAGACGCTGTTCGCCTCGGAATCGCTCGGCCCGGCGCTGCGCCAGCTCGCTGTCTACGGCCGGGACGGGCTGCCCGTCGTGTCCGCGGACGAGCGCCAGCTCGAGGGCTGGGTTACCAGCGAGGAAGTGCTGCAAGCGCTCGCTCACCGGGTCGCGGGCACCGACGCGACCGTGCACCCGCAGGCCGCCGCCGACGGGGAGCCCGGCCACCAGCAGGCCGCGCCCGAGCACCCCTCCGTCCCGCTGCCCGGCTACTACATCGCCGAGATCACCATCACCGAGCACTCGCCGGCGGCCGGGCGCGAACTGGGTGACATCGGCTGGCCGCCCGCCAGCATCCCGGTCCTGGTGCTGCAGGACGGCTCGCTCCGGCAACCTCGCCCCGGCATCCGCCTGAGGCCCGGCGACCGGGTCAGCCTGCTGATCCCAACGGCCTCACCGGACACAGCGACGTCAGCCGGGGAAACCAGCAACGCGGAAGCCGGCGGCGACGACAGGGAGTATGCCGCCGGTTCCCGCGAACTGGACTTGTCCCACCAGGACGGTTCGGGCTGAGCCTGGCCGTGGGTGCGTGGCGTGCTACCATTTGAACCGGATGAAATACTCCGCTTCGAGATGCGGCCGGATGTCCCTTCAGGAGGCGCAACATGACCACTCAGCCGAACCCGGTCCCGCCCGACGACTTGTCCCGCAAGCTCACCGTGGCCCGGCCGGACACCGACCAGGGCCTTCCGCACCTCGGGCTCGTCGGCGACACCTACACGATCCTGGTCGCCGGCCAGGACACCGACGGCAAGTACACCCTGATCGACATGCACGTTCCGCCGGGCGGCGGACCGCCCCCGCACCGGCATGACTTCGAGGAGATGTTCACCGTCCTGGACGGGGAGGTGCAGGTGACCTTCCGCGGCGAGGTTTTCACCGCACGGGCGGGCGAGACGATCAACGTGCCCGCCAACGCGCCGCACTCGTTCACCAACGCCGCGGGCACATCGTCCCGGCTGCTGTGCCTGTGCGCACCCGCGGGCCAGGAAGAGTTCTTCACGCTCGTCGGCCAGCCGGTCGCCACCCGGACCGAAGCACCGCCGCCGCTCAGCCCCGACGCGCAGGCGGCGTTCGTCGAGCGGGCACGCAGCCTCGCCCCGCAGTACAGCACCGAGCTGCTGCCCCCGCCCGGCCGCGACTAGGGGCCGCCGCCCGCGCCTGGCCCTTGTCAGCGGCGGGTTCCGGCTACAGGATGAAGCGTGGCCGCTCATCGACTGTTCGAACTTCGCACCTATCACGCCGCACCGGGAAAGCTGGACGCCCTCCAGGCGCGGTTCGCCCACCACACGCTGGGCCTGTTCGCCAAGCACGGCCTGACCGTCGTGGGCTTCTGGGTCGCCCGCGACGCGAACGGGGAGCCGGGCGAGGACCTCGTGTACATGCTCTCGTTCCCGGACAGCGAGGCGCGCGAGCGGTCCTGGGAGGCATTCCGCCATGATCCCGACTGGGTCAAGGCCCGGGCGGACAGCGAGGTCGATGGCCCGCTGCTGATCTCCCTCGAATCGGTCCTGCTCGATCCCACCCCCTATTCGCCGATGTCCTGACCGCTGCAGTCGCCCGGCTCGGCCCGGAGGACCAGTCATCGCGCGCATCCTTCTGCGACCTAGGTCGCAGAAGGCGCGCGCAAGGTTCATCCTGTAGTCGGTCGAGTCCGGGGCCAGATCCTCGTACCGTCTGGCTATGACACTGAGCGGTTCCCTGCACCGTCCGGCCGGCCCCCCGTCCCGCGGCGAGGCCGGTGACGTGGTGTTCCGGTGATGTCGGGCGCCGTTGTCGCCGCTGTCGCCGCTGCCGCCCTGTTCGCGGTGGCCACGGCGCTGCAGCACCGGAGCGCCGGGTTGGTGACCGCCGCCGGCGGGAGAGCGGAGACGGGGCCAGCCGCGTTCGTGTCGGGGACGCTGCGCCATCCGCTGTGGATCGCCGGCTCGGTGGCCAGCCTGGCGGGGCTGGCCTTGCACACCCTGGCCCTCAAGGACGGGCCGCTGACCCTGGTCCAGCCGCTGCTCGTCATCGGCGTGATCTTCACCCTGCCGCTGCGGCAGCTCCTGGAGCACCGCCGCCCCCGCCCAGCCGAGCTCGTCTGGGCCGCCGTCCTGGCGCTCGGCCTGGCTGTTTTTCTCGTCCTGTCCTCGCCGGCCAGCCAGCCTGCGGAGGCTCCGGACCCGGGCCCCGCGGTGGTCAGCGTGGTGACCATCGGGCTGATCGTTTCCGGTTGCCTGATCGCTGGCTGGCGGTGGCCACGGGTCACTCCGGCCATGGTGCTGGGCGCGGCAGCCGGCCTGTCTTTCGCCGCTACGGCCGGGCTGATGAAGCAGACCATGGACGCGGCCAGCCAGGGGGGCCTCGCACTGCTCACGCAGTGGCCCGTCTACGCGCTGATCGCGATCGGCGGGGCCGGCCTCATTCTCAGCCAGCTTGCATACCGGGCGGGCCCCTTGCGGGCGAGCCTGCCCGCGGTCACGACCGTCAATCCCGTGTTCAGCGTGCTCATCGGAGTGGCCGTCTTCGACGAGCCCTTCCGGACGGCGCCGGGCGACCTGCTCGGGGAGGTTCTCGGCCTGATGCTGATGGCCGTCGGCACCGTCGGCCTGACCCGGATTGCCGGCGGTGAGCAGGGAACCCACCGCTCATCGGCCCGGTCACGGCGGCCGGCCAGGCCCTGACTCCACGGCGCCTCCGGGTGGCCGATGCGCCGCCGCGCCGCCCGAGGCGGGCCGCCGGGTAACCCTCTGGTCGTACGCGCAGATCATCATTCCGGGCGACGCGGCGGCGGGCCCCGCTCAGCACAATGGGGAGCGTGAATAGACAGCGGACGGGACCTGCTCACGATGGAGGTGCGGGCCTGTGATTGAGGTGCAGGGTCTGACGAAGCGGTATGGGGATAAGACCGCGGTTGATGATTTGTCGTTTGCGGTTGAGGCGGGGAATGTGACGGGGTTCCTGGGGCCGAACGGGGCGGGTAAGACGACCACGATGCGGTGCATTCTGGGGCTGGATTTCCCGGATGCGGGGCGGGTGGCGGTGGCGGGGAAGGGGTATCCGGGGCTGGCGTTCCCGATGCGGGAGGTGGGGGCGCTGCTGGATGCGAAGGCGGTGCACGGGGGCCGGTCGGCGTATAACCACCTGCTGTGCCTGGCGCAGACTAACAGCCTGCCGCGGCGGCGGGTGGGTGAGGTGCTGGAGCTGGTGGGGCTGGGTGAGGTGGCGCGCAAGCGGGTCAAGGGGTTTTCGCTGGGGATGAGCCAGCGGCTGGGGATCGCGGCGACGTTGCTGGGTGACCCGCAGGTGCTGATGTTCGATGAGCCGGTCAACGGGCTGGACCCGGAGGGGATCTTGTGGATCAGGAACCTGATGAAGGCGCTGGCGGCGGAGGGGCGGACGGTGTTCGTGTCGTCGCACCTGATGTCGGAGATGGAGAACACGGCTGATCACCTGATTGTGATCGGGCGGGGGCGGCTGATCGCGGACTGCACGATGGCGGAGTTCATCGCGCGGTCGTCGGGGGCGGCGGTGCGGGTCCGCACGCCGTCGGCGGGTCAGCTGGTGGCGGCGCTGACGGGCAAGGGCGCGGTGGTCGCGGCGGTGGCGGACGGGGCGGTGGAGGTCCGCGGGATGAGCGCGGAGCAGATCGGTGACGTGGCCTTTGCCGAGGGGATCCGGCTGCATGAGCTCGCGCTGGTGCGGGCCTCGCTGGAAGAGGCGTTCATGGAACTGACCGCGGGCAGTGTGGAGTACCACGCCGACGTCCCCGGCCAGCAACCGCCCACGAGGAACGGAAGCGGAGTTTAACCAATGGCCACCATGACACCAGCGGGCCTGCGGCTGTCCCCGCTTCCCCCCGCCACCGGGCAAGCCGGGCTGCGCGGCGTGATCGCGTCGGAGTTCACCAAGCTGCGCTCGGTCCGCTCCACCTACTGGACGATCCTGGCGCTGGTCGTGGTCAGCGTCGGCATCGCCGCCATCGTCGGCTTCGGCATCGCCGCCAGCATCCGCAACCAGCCGTGGAACAAGGCCGGGACGGACGGCACGCAGAGCGTGCTGATCCCCTTCTTCGAATTCGGCCAGCTGATCATCGCAGTGATCGGCGCGATGGCGATCACCTCGGAGTACTCGACCGGGATGATCCGCACGTCGCTGACGGCGATGCCGCGGCGCAGCACCGTCTACCTCGGGAAGCTGATCGTGCTCACCTCGGTGACCCTGGTCGTCTCCCTGGTGACCTCCTTCATCGCCTTCTTCGTCGGCTCGGCCGGGCTGTCCGGCTCAGGCGTGGCCGGATCGCTGTTCCACTCGGTCACCATCCCGGCGGACGTCAACGTGAGCCCGCCCAAGGGCGGCCCGGGCAACGGCCCGCCCAGCTACACGTTCTTCGGCCACGACGTGGTCACCTCCGGCCACGTGCTCACCGCGGTCGTCGGCTCCGCCCTGTTCGTCACCGTGGTGGCGCTGATCGCGTTCGGCCTCGGCGCGATCGTCCGGCACACGGCCGGCGCGATCACGTCCGCCATCGGCCTGATGTTCGTGCTGTCGATCGTCATCCAGATCCTGCCGGAGACCTGGCGCGACGACCTCATGCGGTTCTTCCCCGACGCGGCCGGCCGGGTGATCTCGGTGACCTTGCCGCAGCAGCAGAACCCGCACCTGTGGTCGGCCTGGCCCCAGTTCCTGGTCACCGTCATCTGGGCCGCCGTCCTCGTCGGTGCCGGCGGCTACCTGTTCCGCAAGCGCGACGCCTAAGCCGGGCGCTCACGTCGGGGGACGGCGGAAGGCCGGGCGGGCGCCCGGCCTTCCGCCGCGGCCGCGCCACGTGTCCCGCGCAGCGGCGCCCGGGGGCGCCCGGGGGCGCGGCCGTCCCTGGCCGGCCCCACGGGCCCCTGTCGCCCCAACAGTCCCGGCTGTGGTCCTGGTGGCCACCCCGCGCTGAAACGCCGGAAACTAATGAGTGTCAGGGCCGCATTTGTTTCCCGGCTGCCATTAGTTTCCGCCTTCTGCCATGGTGCCCGGCCGTCGCCTGGGGCAGGAGTGACCGGCGAGCTGAGCGAGGCTCGCGGCTGCCCGCCCGGCCGGCCCCGGCCGGCGGGCCCGATCCCGCGGGCCCGATCCCGCGGCGCCTCCCGGGGCGCCTCCCGGGCCCCCGGGCCCCGGCTCGGAAAGCAGGCGTGACGGGCGGAGATCTTGTGCCTTGACGGAGCCCAACATAAGGAATCTAATTTCAGAATGAGATTCTAGAGGTTCTGCTCTGGAGCGCCCGAGAGGGAAAGGTGATCGGCGATGGGAACACTAGACGGGCGGGTAGCGATCGTCACCGGCGCCGGCCGCGGGATCGGCCGGTCGGTGGCCATCCTGCTGGCCAGCGAAGGTGCCTCGGTCGTGGTGAACGACCTCGGCGTCGCGGTCGACGGTTCCGGGCAGGACTCCGGTCCGGCCGCGGAGACGGTGTCGATAATCGAGAAGGCCGGCGGCCAGGCGATCGCCAACGGCGCCGACGTGGCCGACTTCGAGGCGGCCGAGGGGCTGGTCAGCTCCGCGATCGAGACCTACGGCAAGCTCGACGTCCTGGTCAACGTGGCGGGCATCCTGCGCGACCGGATGGTCTTCAACATGACCGAGCAGGAGTGGGACGCCGTCGTTCGGGTCCACATGAAGGGCACCTTCAACACCACCCGGTTCGCGGCCGCGCACTGGCGGTCGCTGCGCGACGAGACCGCGCAAAACCGCATCATCAACTTCACCTCCGGCTCCGGTCTGCACGGCGCCCCCGGTCAGCCCAACTACGCGGCGGCCAAGATGGGCATCGTCGGCCTGACCTACTCCTCGGCCAACTCGCTGGGCCGGTACGGGGTCACCGCCAACGCGATCTCGCCGGGCGCCTCGACCCGGATGACCGACTCGATCCCGACCGAGCGCCAGCGGATGCGGGGAGGGGCCGACGAGCGCTCGCCCGACAACGTGGCACCGATCGTGGCCTACCTGGCGTCGACTGCTTCCGGCTGGATCACCGGCCAGGTCATCCGCTCGTCGGGCTACGCGGTGGCGCTCTACAACGTGCCCCAGCCGATCAGCCAGCTCGTCGGCACCGGACCGTGGGACCTGGCCGCGCTCAGCGAGCAGGTGGAGCGGTCGTTCGGCCCTCTTCTCGGCAAGCAGCCGTAAAACCCCTGGTCCTGGACCCGCCGCCGGAGCTCGCGGCGGGCCCGGCCCGGCCCGGAGCCGGAACTGCGACAAACCCACTGAAACATGACAGCATGAGCGGAAGAGAAGCAGAGAGAAGAGGCGTATGAGCATTCGCGGCAAGGCCTTTATCGCCGGGGTGTACGAGCATCCCCTGCGGGAAATCCCGGACCGGTCCAGCAGCCAGATCCAGGCCGAGTGCGCCTTTGGCGCGCTGGCCGACGCCGGCCTGACCCTGGCCGACGTCGACGGCTACTTCACCGACTCCGCCCACGGCTTCGGCGGCCTGTCCATGGCCGACTACCTGGGCCTCAAGCTCAGGCACATCGACTCCACCGAGACTGGCGGCTCGTCCTACGTGGTCCACGTCGGGCACGCGGCCGAGGCCATCGCGGCGGGCAAGTGCTCGGTCGCACTGATCACCATGGCTGGCCGGCCGCGCCAGTCGGGCGGCGGCATGGGCGGCGGCAGGCCTGGCGAGCCCACCCCGGACACCGTCTTCGAGGGACTGTGGGGCATGTCCGGCGCCGTTACCGGGTATGCGCTGGCCGCCACCCGGCACATGTACCAGTACGGCACCACCAGCGAGCAGCTGGCCGAGGTCAAGGTGGCCGCGTCGCTGCACGCGCAGCACAACCCGCACGCCTTCCTGCGCAACGTGGTCTCGGTCGAGGAGGTCATCGACTCGCCGATGATCGCCGCGCCGCTGCACCGGATGGACTGCTGCGTGGTGACCGACAGCGGCGGCGCCATCGTCGTGGTCAGCCCCGAGGTCGCGGCCTCGCTCCCGCGGCACTGCGCCAAGATCCTGGGCCACGGCGAGTCGGTCAAGCACGCCGACATGGGCCGGCTCGACCTGACCTACACCGGGGCCGTCGTCTCCGGGCCGATCGCGTTCGAGGAGGCCGGGGTCACCCAGGCCGACATCAAGTACGCCTCGATCTACGACTCGTTCACCATCACCGTCATCGAGACAATCGAGGACCTGGGCTTCTGCGAGAAGGGCAAGGGCGGCGAGTTCGTCCTGGACGGCGCGCTGGTGGCGCCGTACGGGAAGCTGCCGTTCAACACCGACGGCGGCGGTATGTGCAACAACCACCCCTCCAACCGGGGCGGCGTTACCAAGGTCATCGAGGCCGTCCGCCAGCTGCGCGGCGAGGCCAACGGGCCGACGCAGGTACCGAACTGCAACATCGCCCTCGCCCACGGCACGGGCGGGTCGATCGGCGCGCGGATGGGGAGCTCGACCCTCATCCTGGGACAGGAGGACGCATGACCGAGACGCAGCTGCCGGACCCGGCCCCGTACATCTCCCCGGAGGTGAAGGAGTTCTGGGACGCGACGGCCGAGGGCCGGCTGACGATGCCCAAGTGCGACGATTGCTCGCTGTACGTCTGGTACCCGCGGCCGTTCTGCCCGGCCTGCGGCAGCACCAACGTGACCTGGACCGACGTGTCCGGTAAGGGCACCGTCTACACGTTCACGATCGTGCACCGCAGCGGCGTGCCCGGCTTCCGGGACGCGCTGCCCTACGTGATCGCCTACGTCGAGCTCGAGGAAGGGCCGCGGGTGATGACCAACATCGTCGGCATCGAGCCCGACCAGATCACGGTGGGCATGCCGGTCAGTGTCGTGTTCAGCGACACCGGCAAGGGCAACGCCCTGTTCCGCTTCCAGCCCGCCTGAGGCGGGCGGCCCGGTCCCGGGCCGCAACGGGCGCGCCCCGCTGGCCACCGCGGCCAGCGGGGCGCACCCGTCCGGGCCAGCATCCGGGACGGTTGCCCGGCCCAGGTCTCGTTACTATGACCGGGTGACTTTCGTAACGAAGCGGCCGACGGCAGCGGTGCGGCGGTGACCGCCGAGCGGCTGGTCGTCATTGGCGGAGGGCCTGCCGCCCTCGAGGCGGTCCGGGCCTACCGGGAGGAAGGCGCCGACGGGGAAGTCGTGCTCGTGTCCGACGACGAGCACCCGCCCTATAACCGGCCGCCGCTGTCCAAAGACTTCCTGCGGGGCGAGTCGGAAGAGGACGACCTGCCGCTGGAAGACGGGGACTTCTACCGCCAGCACGCCATCGAGCTCCGGCTCCGGACCCGGGCGCAGGCACTCGACCCTGACCACCGGGTCCTCACCCTCTCCGATGGCGGGACCCTCGGCTACGGCTGGTGTGTCCTGGCAACCGGGGCCTCACCGAAGCCGCTGCCGGTCCCGGGGGCCGACGGCTCCAATGTCCGCTACCTGCGGTCCCGGCGCCAGGCCAGGGAGCTGCGCCAGGCCGCGGCCGCGGCCCGCTCGGCGGTGGTGATCGGCTCCGGCTTCATCGGCTGCGAGGCGGCCGCGTCCCTGGCCCGGCGGGGACTGGCCGTCACGCTGGTGAGCATGGAAGACGGACCCCAGGCGGCCCGGCTGGGCGACGCCGCCAGCCAGGTTCTGCGGGGATGGCTCGAGGACGATGGCGTATCGCTGCGGCTGGGCGTCCAGGTCGAAGCGCTCGAGGACGGCCGGGTCCGCCTGCAGGGCGAGACCAGCGCAGAAGGCGACCTGCTCCTGGTCGCCGGGGGCGTGAAGCCCGAGTCCGGCCTGGCCGCCGAGGCGGGACTGGCCGTCGAAGACGAACGGGTCCGCGTCGACGGGCACATGCGCAGCAGCGCCGCGCATGTCCTCGCCGCGGGGGACGTGGCCTTCGCCTTCAATGCAGCCGCCGGACGTCACCTGGCGGTCGAGCACTGGGGGGAGGCGATGGCCATGGGCCGGGTGGCCGGGCAGACCGCCGCCGGCGCGGACTCCTCGTGGGCCGAGGTGCCGGGATTCTGGTCCACCATCGGTGACCGGACGCTCAAGTACGCCTCCTGGGGAGACGGCTTCGACGACGCCAGGCTCGCCACCCACGGTGGCGGGGCGTTCACCGTCTGGTACTCGCGCGACGATGTCCTGGTCGGCGTCCTCACCCATGACGCCGACAGGGACTACGAACGCGGGCAGCGCCTCATCGAACAGCGTCAGCCGCCGCCGCTCGACTTACGCCGGCTGGCCCTCGCGCGGGCGCGGTATCGACCTCGTAGTCCTTGCCGTGGTGGGTTAGCTGCTCACCGGTGGGTGAACTTGCCGCCGGTCAGCGGTTACCTGGTCAGCGGCGGGTTACCCCGGGCTGCCCTTCGAGAAGGACCGGCGGGCGCGGAACACCGTGGCGATGGCGAGGATGACCAGGGCTGCGGCCAGCCAGGCGACGTCACGGAGGCCCGCCCGGCCGAGGACAACACCGCCCAGGGCAGCGCCCGCGGCGATGCCGGCGTTAGCCGACGCGTTGATCCAGGCCCCGGCCAGCTCCGGCGATGTCGCCCGGGTGCGCACCGCCGCTGTCTGGAACAGTGACGGCACCGCCCCGAAGGCACCGTTCCAGATCGCGCCCGCGACGATCACCAGCGCCAGGACGGGGAAGGCCGCTGCGGTGGCCGCGATTCCCGCGCCCAGCACCGACAAGATCACCAGCGCACTGGCGCGCGGCTGGCGGTCCAGCCGCCGGCTCACCGACCAGATCCCGATCAGCCCGAAGACGCCGAATAGCAGGAGGACCGGGCTCACCGCGGCCGAGGGCGCGCCCGCACGCAACAGCAGCACGCTCACGTAGGTGTACAGCGTGTACTGCCCCAGGAAGACCAGGCTGTTGGCGCCGACGACCGGGGCCAGCTGACGCCGGTGCCCTGTTGCCGGAGGGGGCTCATCACCCTGCGCCCTGACATCGGGCAGCACGACGGCGACCAGCACCGCAGAGACGGCCGTCAGCACCGCGAGAGCGGCAAAGGCGGCACGCCAGCCAGCGGCGTTTCCCAGCGCCGTCGTGAGCGGGACGCCCAGCACGAATCCTGCTGCCGCGCCCGCTGAGGCCAGCGCCAGCGCCCGTCCAGTCTGCGCGGGAGGCACCAGCCGGGTGACGTATCCGATGAAGACAGAGAAGAACAGCGCGTGCGTCACTCCCCCGACCGCCCGTCCGGCGGCCAGCACCGCCAGGCTCGGCGCCAGCGCGGAGATGACGTTGCCCGCGGCGTAGCTGCCCATGGCCACGAGAATGAGCCGCTTGCCGGGCACGCGCCTGGTGGCACGGGTGAGCGGGACCGCCAGGGTGGCCACAAGCACCGCGTACAGGGTGACCAGGAGGCCTGCCGTCGACGCGGCGACGCTGAACTGACGGCCGATCGCAGGCAGCAGCCCAACAGGCGCTATCTCCGTCGTCACGGCGGCGAACACCGACAGTGACAAGAGGGCGAGGCCGGCCCGGGCTCCGCCGAGGCCGGGCTCAGCTAGCGCGCTCATGCCCGTGCCGGGCTCCGGCTTGCTGACCATCGGTCCGCCCTCCTCCTGACCCGTCCGGCGAGGATAGTCAGATAATAACCTCGCTGAGCGAGTATATTGACGGGGTGAAGGCAGGCCTCCGGACGTCCGCACAGGCAGCCGTCCTGCGCGCGGTCCACGACCACCCCGGCCTGACGCGCGCCCAGGCCGCGGCCGAGATCGGGATTCCCAGCGGATTCGCCGCCGAGACCATCGCCCGGCTGGTCGCGGCGCAGCTCATCGCCGAGCGCCCGGCCCCGGCCACCGGCCGGCGGGGCAGGCCCACCGCGCTGCTCGGCCCCCATCCGGACGGGCCACTGGTCGCGGCGGCGGTTATCGGGCAGGAGAGCTGGCAGGCCGCCGCGGTCGAGCTGGGCGGGACGACGATGGCGGCGACCTCGCGCGCGCACGACGGTGACCTGGACCGCGTGCTCAGCGCGGTTGGCGGTGCGCTGGAGCGGATTCGCGGCCGGCTCGGCGCACGGGTGCGGGCCGCGGCCGTGGCGGTGCCGGGCACGGTGGCCGGCAGCAGGCTGCTGCTCGCTCCCGGCTTGTCCTGGCACGAGGTGGACCTGTCGGTGCTGTGGCAGCACTATGAGCCCGGCAGCGAGTTCGCCGCCGGCAACGACGCGACCCTGGCCGGGGTCGCGGAGTCGCGGCGTGCCCCCGGCTTCGGCTCCGGCACGATGTTGTACCTGCACCTCGCGGACGGCGTCGGCGGCACGGTGGTCCAGGCCAGCCGCGCGGTTCTGGGCGCGACCGGCGCGGCCGGGGAGTTCGGGCACATGCCGTTCGGCGAGCCCGGCCGGCGCTGCCGCTGCGGTGCGGCCGGCTGCTGGAACACCAGCCTGGACGGTCCGGCGCTGGCCCGGCTCGTGCCCGGGATCCCGCCCGGCGGCGGCCTGCCCCACGTGCTGGCGTCAGCACGGGCCGGGGATCCCGTCGCGCTGTCCGCGGTCCGCGCCGTCGGCCGTTCCCTCGGGCGGGGCGTGGCCGGCCTCGTCAACGGCCTGGACCCGCACCTCGTCGTGGCCGGCGGCCTCGGACCCGAGCTGCTCCGCCTGGCGGCGGATGAGATCACCGGCGCGTACCAGGACGGGCTGATGGCCTTCCGCGTGATGCCGGCGCCTCCCATCACCGCGGCCAGGCTCGGCGCCGCCGGACCGCTCCTCGGTGCCGCCGACGAGGCATTCACCCAGTTGCTGACCGACGAGGGCCTCCAGGCGTGGAGCGCCCGCGCCGGGTCAGCACCAGTGATTGGCGGCGGCCGGCCGGGGTAACGGTGGTGCACTCACGCCTGATCCCTGCCGCCCGGCTGGCAGGCCCTGCCACGACGGTGTCTCCGCAGAGCCCGAAGGGCCCGGAGCCCATCCGCCGGGAGCACGATGCCTAAGGAGACTCTTGCTTTCCCGACGTGGCCCGCTGGCCGACAGCTACCTCGGCGCGGTGGCCCTTGTCATCTGCGCGCTCGTCCCGTTCCTGATGCTCACCGGTGCGCTGTTCCCGCTGCTGCCGATCCTCTCGCAGGATCTGGGGCTGAGCAAGTCGGCGCTCGAGATCACGATCGGGCTGTCGGACGGAGCCTATGCCTTCGGCACGGTGCTGGCGGTGCAGTTCGCCGTCCACCTGCCCGCCCGGAGACTGCTGCTCGGCTACGTGAGCACGTTTCTCGTGGCGGCCGTCCTGGCCGCGTGGGCGCCGACGGGCACGGTGTTCGCGGTCGCCCTCGTCGTCGAGGGCCTCTGCACGAGCCTCATGCTGATCGCCGCTGCGCCGGCTCTGGTCACCGGGTGGCCGGTCAAGAAGATGCCGGTGACCGGCTTCGTAATGAATTTGTGCGTGTTCGGCGCGGTCGCGGCCGGACCGACAATCGGCGGCTTGCAGGCCTCCACCGGGCAGTGGCGGCCATTGTTCTGGGCCGTCGCCGCGGTCGCCGCCCTGGCTCTGCTGTTCACGTTGCTGACCTGGGAAGACGCTCCGCCGCAAGACGACAGCGCACCGTGGGACATCGTCGCCGTCCTCCTCGCGGGCTTCGGCTGCGCGGCGGCGTTCTTCGGCGCTTCGCAGCTGCAAGCCGACGGCCCCTCACCCGCGTCGCTCGCTCCGCTGATCGCGGGCGCGTTGATGCTGGCCGCGCTCCTCGTGCACCAGTACTGCGCCCGCCACCCGCTCATGCCGGTGCGCCAGCTGGCCACCACGTTCCCGGCCTACGGCATCCTGATCGCGATGGCAGCCAGCGCCGCGGCGATCGGGCTGATGGAACTGGTGCTGACCGCGGTGCAGCGCAAAACCACCCCCACGGGCCTCGCCCTGCAGTTCCTGCCGGAGTTCGGCGCGGCCGTCATCACCGCGGCACTGTTCGCCGCCCTGTTCCGTACCCGCTTCACCCCGGTACTCGCGCTCAGCGGAGTTGCCGTCGTGGCCGTGGCCGCCGCCCTGCTGACCAGCCTTGCCACCGGCGGCAGCACGCTGGTGGCGGCGGCCACCGGACTCATCGGGCTGGGCGTCGGCGCCTCGGTTTCCCCCGCCTTGTTCATCACTGGCTTCTCGCTGCGGTCGGCCCAGATTCAGCGTGTCTTCGCCTTCCTCGAGCTGGTCCGCGGGGTTACGGCGTTCCTGGTCGCGCCGGTCCTGCTCTACCTGGCCACCGACGCCACCAGCAATCCCGTAGCCGGAACGCGGACCGCCGTCTGGATCTGCCTCGCTATCGCCGTCGCCGGAGGGCTGGCGGCCCTCGCGGTCTTCCTGCTCGGGGCCGAGCGCCTGCAGGCACCGGACCTGGAAACCTGGGACCGCGACGGCGAGCCCGCGTGGGAATCCACTCCCCTGCTCAGCCGGCTCCGCGGGAGGAAGCGAGTCCACCGTGCCTGATCAGGCCGTGCGCCGCGCCGCCCTCCGCATCCGTTTAGCCACCTCAGCCCGGGTAGCACGCACGCATGGCGCAGAGCAACGGGAAGAGCCCGGCCGCGGTTTTGTTCGACGTGGATGGCACCCTGGTCGACACGAACTACCTGAACGCGGTGACCTGGTGGGAGGCGTTCAGCCAGGCCGGGCATGACATTGCGATGGCCCAGATCCACCGGGCGATCGGCATGGGCTCGGACCAGATGCTGGACAAGCTGCTGCCAGCCAGCCGCGACCGAGCCGCCGACGCTGACATCCGCACGGCCCACAGCGCGCTGTATTCCGTCTACTGGTCCCGGATCCGGCCGCTGCCTGGTGCGACCGACCTGCTGCGGGCCTGCAAGGCCGATGGCCTCACGGTGGTGCTGGCCAGCTCGGCCGACGAGCGGGAGTTCAACCTGCTCCGCGCGACTTTGGACGCGGAGGACGCGATCGACGCCGCCACCTTCTCCGGGGACGTCGAGTCGAGCAAGCCTGCACCGGACCTGGTCGAGGTAGCGCTGGACAAGGCGGGTGTTCCCGCGGCGCAGGCGGTGTTCATCGGCGACACGGTCTGGGACGTGCAAGCGTGCCAGAAGGCCGGGGTTACGTGCATCGGCGTGCTCAGCGGCGGCTTCAGCCGCGACGAGCTCACCTCGGCCGGGGCGGCCCTGGCCTACAGTGACCCAGCCGAGCTGCTGGCCGCCTCGCCCGCGCAGCTGCTGGGCTGACGGCTTGACTGCCTCCCGGCCAGCACAACGCGGCGGCGCGGCCAGTCATGCGGCTGAATAGGAGAACCAGGCCGTTACGTGAGACCCGTCGTCCGGCCTGGAGTCGACGGCGAACTGGTCGGCCAGCTCCTGGACCATCCACAGGCCGTGGCCCCGCTCAACGGGCCAGTTCAGCGAGCCCGGCCCGGAGTCGGTCACCTTGCACGCCAGGGCGCCGCCCTCGGTGCAGATCACGAGCCGCCCCGATCCGGGACCGTGCGTGATCACATTTGCAGCCAGCTCATGGACGGCCAGTTTGACATCGTCCGTGCGGTCTCCCGGCATCCCCGCCGCCGTCACACAGCACGCTACCTTTTCCCGCAATTGGCCGAGGCTGGCGCGGTCAAAGCGTTCATCGCACACCGTCCGCGCTCCGGGGGAACTGTCTTCACCAGGCATGACCGGCTGCTACCCAGTGCGGGGCATGTCACGCGTGTCCGTCGCCGCGCCTGAGGGCGGGACCCGGATAGCCCCGTCCCGCCGGGCACGTTCCGTCACGGCCGGTATCTACTTATGCAAGATGCATAGATATTTATTAACAGCTTGTTTAACTAGCGGCGCTGCGGTTATAGCCGACATCGATCAAGCGCGGTCTTGATGGCCGCAGAACAGGAGAAGTGATGATCGAGCAACTGCATGACGCTGGCTTCAAGTCCGACTATGCCTACATCGCCGGGTTCGCCAGCATCGGGCTGTCCTTCCTGGCCTGGACGATATCGAAGAACACCGAAGACGCCGGAACGGACCGGGCCGACCGGTGGGGCATCTTCGTCGGGCACTGGGCTCCCACGTTCTTCGGGCTCGGCAACGCGCTGCGCAGCTACGAGAAGTAGCAGCGTGGCGTCACCAGGCCCGGCCGGCGGCCTCCGGGCCGGCCGGGCCTGGGGGCCGCCTGCTCGCCGGCATCGCCCGCTGACGGGTCCTGATTGACGGCAGCCGGCGCGGGTAATGCGCTTTCCGTGCTCGCCCGGGACAGGACGGGCCATGGATGGTCCGGGGTCACGTGCCCGCGCCGCCGGAGGAAGGAGGATCGCGATCGCGTCCCGCGGACATCCGATCGTCGCAGCACTCTCACTGAAGGCACCCGCTATGGCACTTACTCCCATCCGTGACTCTCCGGCCATCGGCGGAGACTGCAGGATCCCACGCATCGGCGAAGATCCGGGAATGCACCCGTGGACGGTCGGGCCCGAGGTCCACCACGGTCCGAGGCGCCCGCACCTGACCAGGCTCCGGCAGCAGGCAGAACTGGACTTCCTGCTGGCTGCCCTGCACCGACGTCGCCGGGGCCGGACTGGCAGCCGGACCGCGCGCGGTCTTTGCCGGCAGCTACGACGGGACCTGCGGCGGCGAGCTGGGCCGTGGCCCGCTACGTGATCCTCGCACCCACCCTGCTTCACCTCGTCGATGCCGGGCTTGACTGAATACCTGGCCGTCACCCGGCTGCAGGCTGACGCCCTGGTCACGGTGGACCCGGGCCTCGCCGCCGCGGCCCGCGGCCTGCGTCACCGGCGGAACGCCGCCCGGTAGGCGGTCGGGGTGGTCGACATCTCCCGCGCGAGCAGCAGCCGGAGGTTGGCGGCGGTGCCAAGCCCGCTGCGGGCGGCCACCTCGTCGATGCTGAGGCTGGTCGTCTCCAGCAGGCGGCGCGCCTCCAGCACCCGCTGGACAGAGAGCCAGCGCAACGGGGGCAGGCCCGTCTCGTCGGCGAACCGCCGGGCGAGGGTGCGGGGCGACATGCCTGCATGCGCTGCCAGGCCAGCCACGGTCAGCGGCTCCGCCAGCCGGGCGGCGGCCCACTGGCAGGTCTCGGCGATATCGCCCGCGGCCGGGCGGACCGGGGGCCGGGGCGTGTGCTGGGCCTGGTCCCCGGGCCGGTTCAGGAACACCACCATCCGCCGGGCCACGGCGGCGGCCGCGTCGGCGCCGTGATCGCGCCGGTACATGTGCAGGCACAGGTCGATCCCGGCGGCCACCCCAGCGCCGGTGAGGATCATGCCTTCGTCCACGAACAGACGGTTGGGCGAGACCCGCACGGCGGGGAACCGCCCGGCCAGCTCGTCCGCATGCTCCCAGTGGGTGGTCGCTTCCCGGCCGTCGAGCAGGCCCGCGCCCGCCAGCGCGAACGCCCCGGCGCAGATCGACGCGATCCGGGCCCCTCGCCCAGCCGCTTCCCGCAGCGCGGCCGCCACCTCCGCGGGCGGGTCCTTCGGCGGCCAGTAGCCCGCCACCACGACGGTGTCGGCGGTGGTGAGGGCCTCGAGCCCGGCTGTCGCCTCGACGCCGAAGCCGGTGGTCGACGGGACCAGGCCGGGACGCTGGGCGCAGACGGTGAACGCGTACCGGCCCCGCTCCTCCCGGTGGCCGAAGATCTGGGCCGGGATCGCCAGGTCGAACGCGACCACGTCCGCGATCGCGAGGGCGGCCACAGTGTGCATGGCAGTATTCTAATGAATATTGGCTATCCTGCCACTGGCCGGGTGGTCCGGGCCGGTGGCAGGGTGGATGGCATGTCGGACACCCCTGAACTGCTGGTGACTGACGCCTGCGACCAGCCTCCGCGGCCGGCCGGGGCGGAGCCGCGAGTGATCCGCCCGGCCCGCCCGCGGGTCGTCGTCCTGCAGGGCGCGGCGACGCTGGCGGTCGCGATGGGCCTGGGGCGGTTCGCCTACACCCCGATCCTGCCGCTGATGGAGCACCAGGCCGGCCTGTCCGGCCCGGCCGCCTCCGACCTGGCGACCGCGAACTACGCGGGCTACCTCATCGGGGCACTGGCCCCCACCTTCGTCCCTGCCCTCACCCGGTCGCGGCTGACGGCCCGGCTGGCGCTGCTGACGCTGATCGCGACGCTGGCGCTGATGCCGGCCAGCGCGTCGCTGGGCGCCTGGCTGGCGCTGCGGCTGGTGGCCGGCATCGCCAGCGCGCTGCTGTTCGTGATCGCGGCCAGTACGCTCTTCACCGGCGCGGCCACCCGGGCCGGGTGGGGATTCAGCGGAGTCGGCCTCGGCATCGCCCTGTCCGGTGCGCTGGTGCTGGCGATCGGGCCAGGCTCGACCTGGCGGGCGGCCTGGTGGGGCACGGCCGCGCTCGCGGCCGTGCTCGGCGTCGCCGCCTGGACCCTCCGGCCCCCCGCAGCCGGGCGCCCGCTGGACCGGAACCGGCCTGGCCGGGACGATCTCGGCCGCGGCCAGCCGCGCACCGGCCGCTGGTTCGCGGCCCTGCTCTCCAGCTACACGCTCGAAGGAGTCGGCTACATCATCGCCGGGACCTTCCTCGTCGCCGCTGTCGGCCGCGCCGGGCCGGCCTGGCTGGGCAGCGGCGCCTGGGTGATCACCGGCCTGGCGGCGGCGCCATCGGCGGCGATGTGGGCCGGCCTGGCCCGCCGCTGGTCCCGGTCGACCCTGGTGCTGACGGCGCTCGTGGTGCAGGCGGCCGGCATCGCCCTGCCCGCGCTGGCCGGCGGCGACGCCGCCGCGTTGATCGCGGCGGTGCTGTTCGGCAACACGTTCATGGCGGTCACCTCGCTCAGTTTGGCGATCGGCACCCACCTGCGCTTCCCCCGCGCCCTCGCGCTGCTGACCGCGGGCTACGGCGCGGGCCAGGTGATCGGCCCGCTGGTGGCCCGGCCGCTGCTGCACGCGGGCCCGGACGGCTACCGGGACGCGCTGCTGGTCGCGGCGGCGGTCGTGCTGGCCGCGGCGGTAGCGGCGGCGGCGCTGCGGGCCGGCTTCCCGCACCAGGTGGGGACGGAGGCCGGGCCGGGTCCAGGGATGTCCGCATGACCGTCACCGCGATGCCCTCGTAGTGACCAGACTCGAGGCGCTGCCAGCCCAACTGCCCGTACAGCGACTCGGCCCCCGAAGCCCGCTCGGTGTACAGGTAAAGCGACCGGTACCCCAGTGAAGCCGCCCACGCCTCGCAGCGCCGCACCAGGATGGCGCCGGTCCCCTGGCGGCGGGCGGCCGGGATCACGTACAGGCCCTTGAGCCACGGGGTCAGCCCGTCGGCCGGCGGATAGCCGGCCATGTCCCGCCCGACCAGGCAGACCACACCGACCGGGGTGTGCCCGGCGACCGCGATCAGCGTCCCCGGCACCTCGTCCGCGTCAGCCTGCCGGGCCATGCCCGCCGTCCACGACGCGAGCGTCCCGCCCGGGTCGGTGTGCCCCCACTCGCTGAAGTGCCATCCCGCCACCTCCGCGATCGCGTCGGGGTACCGGCTCAACGGCTCCACCGTGATGTCCATGGGCCTGTCATACAACAGCGACACCGGAAATCGCTACGGCCGCCGGCGAGGCAGCGGGAACCGCTGACGCGGCGGGGCAAGCGGGCCCGTCGCGGCAGGCGGAAGCGGCGGGACGGTCTAGCCTGCCGCTGACGCGACGTGGCCGGACTGGGCGGGCGGCAGGTGCACGGCCACCACGGCCGAGCGGCCCTGGTGCACCGCGGTCAGGGCGTCGCGGAGGGTGCCGGGCAGCTCGGCCGGGTCGCGCACGGTGGCGGCGAACGCGCCGCCGGCCGCCGCCGCCACCCCCGGCAGGTCCGCCTCCGGGTCGAAGGAGACACCGAAGTCATCGGCCGCGGCGGCGGCGCCGTCCGGGTGCACGCCGAGGGTGGACTGCTTGGGCGCACCCCAGCCGCGGTTGTCGTAGATGACGGTCAGCGACGGTGTGCCGTAGCGGCGCGCCATCCAGTGGACCGAGGCCGGCACGCTGAACAGGTAACTGCCGTCGCCGGTCAGGGACACCACCGTCCGTTCGGGCGCGGCTAGCTTCGCTCCCACCGACGCGCCGCCGTGCCAGCCCAGGGAGGCACCGCCCGACCCCAGGTAGGCGCCGGGCTGGTTCACCCGCAAGTGCTCGGCGACGGTCTGGTAGCTGGTGATCGACTCGGTCAGGAAGAGCGTGTCCTCACCCGCCAGCAGCTCCCGCACGCAGGCGGTCAGATAGGCGGGCGTGATCATCCCGTTCTCCGGCCGCTCGCGCGCCGTCCAGGCGGCCCGCTGCTCATCGTGGCCGGCCGTCACCCGGGCCCGGCGCGCCTCGACCCGCCCGGCGTCAAACCCGCTGGCCCGAACGGAGGTGGCGATCTGCCGCACCGCCACCTTGCTGTTGGCGGCGGCGATGCGCCGGGCCGGCACGTGCCACAGCGCCATCCGGGTCTTGACCGGGTCGATGTCGACCACGTAGATGGCGGCGCCGTCGGCCGGCCTGCTGCTCGTCTCGATGTAGGGGACGTCGCAGTCGAGCACCAGCACCACGTCGGCCGCCGCCAGCAGCGGGTTCTGGGCGGCGGTAGTGAACTGGTAGCCGCGGTGCAGCGGGTGGTCGGCCGGGAAGTTCACCCGGAACGCGGCCGACTCGATGACCGGGACCGCCAGCAGCTCCGCCAGCTCGACCAGGGCGGGCACCGCGCCGGGATCGCGGCCCAGGTACCCGGTGATGATCAGCGGGTTGCTGGCCCCGGCGAGGGCGGCCGCGATCTCGTCGGCGGCATCGCCGGTGAGCGCGGCCGGGCCGGCCGGAGGGTAGTGCGCGGGATCTTCCGCCCGCGTCGCCAGCGGCTCTTCCATCACCTCGCGGGGACAGGTGAGGTAGACCGGGCCCTTGGGGTCACTGGTCGCGACCTGCAGCGCGCGGTGCACGAGCTGCTTGACGTTCTTGCCGGTGCGGATCTCGTTGTCGTACTTGACGTAGCCGCGCATGATGCCGCGCTGGTCGCGCACGTCCTGGATCCAGTGGATGAACTCATTGCGGCTGCCGGGCATCTCACCGCGCTGGGTGGAGGGCGATGTGCCCGCGAAGACCAGCACCGGCACCCGGTCGGCGGCGGCGTTGGAGATCGCGCCGCCCATATTCTGGGTGCCCCCGTCGACGTGCACCAAGACGGCGCCCGGGCGGCCGCTGACCTGCGCGTAGGCGTGAGCGGCACTCAGCGCCACCATCTCGTGGGGGCAGATGACCAGCCGCGGCAGCTCCGCCTCGCGGCCCTGCGCCCGGGCCTGCGCGATCGCCTCGATGAGTCCGGGGTGATCGCTGCCCAGGTTGGCGAAGACGTAGCGGATACCCGCCTCCGCCAGTGCCTCGAGGAACGCCGTGCTCGTGGTGTAGTAGCGGGCCACCGGCGGGGCCTCCTCAGGGTGCGGGGTCCCCCCGGGAGACTTCAGTAGCGGCCAGCGGTCTGCATCGACATCGCGTGCTCGACCAGGGTCACCAGGGTGGCCTTGGTCGACTCGCGGTTCCGGGCGTCGCACGGGATGATCGGCACCGTCGCCGGGACCGCGAGCGCCTCGCGGACGTCGTTGGAGCGGTGCGGGAACTGCCCGTGGAACCCGTTGATGCCGATGACGAACGGCAGCCCGCTCGCCTCGAAATAGTCGACCGCGGGGAACGAGTCGGCCAGCCGCCGGGTGTCGACCAGGACCACGGCGCCGATCGCGCCCTGGATCAGGTCGTCCCACATGAACCAGAACCGGTGCTGCCCGGGCGTGCCGAACATGTAGAGCACCAGGTCCTTCTCCAGCGTGATGCGGCCGAAGTCCATCGCCACGGTGGTGGTGTTCTTGTCGGGCACGTGCGACAGGTCGTCGACGTCGGTGGACGCCACGGTCATGACCGCTTCCGTGGTCAGCGGGGTGATTTCCGACACCGAGCCGACGAAAGTGGTCTTGCCCACGCCGAAGCCTCCGGCGACGACGATCTTGACCGACGTCATCGCTGACGCGTCGCCGCCTGCGTGCGGCCGGGCGACGCTAGATCTTACGGAGTCCACTTAGCACCCTTTCGAGCAGGTTAAGGTCGGGACGGCCTTCGGAGTCGTCGCGCTGGTGAATGCGCACCAGGCCGTCCGCGCTCATGTCCGCGACGAGGATGCGGGCCACGCCGAGCGGCATTCTCAGCACCGCCGAGATCTCCGCGACAGACCGCCAGTCGACACAGAACTGCAGGATGGCCTGGCACTCCGGTGCGAGCACGGACAGGTCCCGCGGTTCGTACACGGTGGCACTCACCAGTGCCTCGAGCGCGAGTTTATAACGTGGCTGGGTCCGGCCGCCGGTAACCGTATACGGACGGACCAGCCGCATCGAGCCGCTGTCCTCCTCGGCCGGGAACGCCTGCACGGGCGGGTACGGCTGGCGCTGCGCCTGCGACTCCTCCCACGGGCCGGTCCTGGCTGGACCCGGCCACGGGGGTGAGCCGCGGTCGTCACCGCCGCGGCCGAGCCCCGACACCACGTTCCCCAGATCTGCAACCGTTTGCCCTCATCATCGCCGAACGTCTCCCGGTATCGCGCCCTGCATCACGCCACTGCGGGTCGCGGGCGTCAGTACGCGCCCTGCCCGCTCGACGAGCAAGGTCATCTCGTAGGCGACAAGTCCCAGGTCGCAGGTGGAGGCCGCGAGGACCGCGAGGCTGGCACCGTTGCTGATCGCCATGATGACCAGCACCCCGCGCTGCATCTCGACCACGGTCTGCACGACCGCGCCGCCTTCGAAGACCCGGGAAGCACCCTGGGTAAGACTGGTAAGGCCCGACGTCACCGCAGCGAGCTGATCCGCGCGCTCCTGGGGAAACCCCGCGGAGAACGCGAGCGGCAGTCCGTCCGAGGACACGACGACCGCGTGGGCCACATCTGGGACCCGTTCCACGAAGTTCGTGATCAGCCAGCTGAGGTCCTGGACCGGGCGTCCTGGCGTGCTCACGCGCGCTCCTCTCCTCGCCCGTGCATACAGGCTCCTCCTCTAGTAGCGATGGCACTTTCCGTGGGTCTCATGGATGCTATGGCTCCTCGCTCTGGGGTCCGGCGGCACGTGCCTCGCGAACGCCGCGCTGGAAGCTCGCCATCCGGTTGCGTATCGTCTCCGCTGACCGTGCTGGCGCTGCGCTCTCGGTCTCCTCGGTCCCGCCGACCGAGCCGGGCACCAGGTTGGCCCGGGGCACCCGCTTCGGCAGCCCGGCGGTGGTGGTTTCGCTCGCATCCGGCTCGGCCGCGATCCGCGCCGCCGCCCAGCCCTCGTCCGCGGGCGAGTTCCAGGCTTGCCCGGCGGCGGGGGCGGCGGCCGAGCTGAGCGACTTGCCGCTGCGCCGGAACCAGTCCGACTCCAGCGAGTCGAAGATCGGCAGCCGGTGGTCGGCCGCCGCGCCCACCGACGGCGGGATGGTCACCTGGCTGCCGTCGGAGCCGATGGCAGCATTGCCGCCGGTCAGGGCCGAGGGCAACGTCCCGCGGCCGGCCGGGCCGCCGGCACCGCCGAGGACGGGCATCCGGGTGGTGGTGAAGTCGCCGTCGCCCGCGTTGTCCCCGGCGAAAGCGTCCCCGCCGAAGGCGTCGCTGCCGAAGGAGGACCCGGTCCCCGCGGGGGCCGTCGGGCCGAGCGGGTGGTTGCCAGGCGTGCGCACCGGCAGCGGGCCGCCGGGGGCGTCGATGACCTGGCTCGGGCCCGATCCGTCAGCCGCGGACCCGCCCCGGCCGTTGCCGTTGAGACCGGCGCCGCCCCGGCCGATGCCGTTGGGACCGATGCCGTTGGGCTCCATGCCGTTGGGCTCCATGCCGTTCGGCTCCATGCCGTTGGGCTCGATGCCGTCCCGGTCGATGCCGTTGGGACCGGTGCCACCGGCGCCCGGCGCGCCCGGCACAACCGGAGCGGGCCTGGTGCCGTTGCCGACGCCGGCGTTGCCGGCGTTGCCGAAGGCACCGAAGCCGCCGTTGCCGCCCTGGGCACCGCCGAGCCGCGGGATCCTGGCCGCGGTCGCGGCCGCCCCGCTGAACCCGGTGCCGCCATTGCCGCCTGCGGCCGGCGCGGGCATGCCGGGCAGGGTGACGGGGCCGGCCGGAGCCGGGGCCGGGGGAGCCAACGTGGGGGCCGACAGGGACGGTGCCGGCCCGTAGTCGTCGGCCTCGAACTTCCGCAGCCGGCCGATCGTCTGGTTGCCGCCCTCAGGGGTCGCGACCGACTCGGGCAGCCAGATCAGCGCGGTCAGGCCGCCGGACTGAGCGTGCCGCAGCCGGACCCGGACACCGTGCCGGGCGGCCAGGCGGCCGACCACGAACAGGCCCATGCGGCGGGACACGGCCACGTCCACCACCGGCGGGTTGTCCAGGCGCCAGTTCGCGTGCGCCATCTCCTGGTCGGCGATGCCGACGCCGTTGTCGGTGATGTCGAGCAGCACGCCGCCGCTGGTCAGCGGCTGACCGGTGACATAGACCTGGGTGTCCTCGGGGGAGAACGTGGTCGCGTTCTCCACGATCTCGGCCACCAGGTGGACGATGTCGTTGACCGCCTGGCCGACGACCTGGATCCCGGGCTGCACGTTCAGCACGACCCGCTCGTACTGCTCGATTTCCGAGATCGCGGCGCGGAGGACGTCGACCAGCGGTACGGGCTGGCTCCAGCGCCGGCTGGCCGCCTCGTGGCCCGCGAGGACCAGGAGGTTTTCCGAGTTACGGCGCATGCGGGTGGCCAGGTGGTCCAGCCGGAACAGGCTGGAGAGCCGGTCGGCGTCCTGCTCCGACTGCTCCAGGTTGTCGATCAGGGACAGCTGGCGCTCGATGAGCGACTGGCTGCGGCGCGACAGGTTGACGAACATCGCGTTCAGGTTGCCGCGCAGCATGGCCTCGTCGGCCGCCAGCCGGACCGCTTCCCGGTGGACCTGATCGAATGCCCGCGCCACTTCACCGATCTCGTCGGTGGAGTTGACGCCGATCGGCTCGACCTCGGCCGAGGCGTCGCCGTCGTCGCTCTCGCTCAGCCGGCGGACCATCGCCGGAAGCTTGCTGCCCGCGACCTCCAGCGCCTCGGCCCGCAGCTTGCGCAGCGGCCGGATCATCGAGCGGGCGACGAAGGTGGTGATGAGCAGGACCAGGATCAGCAGCACGAGGGTGGCGACGGAGACCCAGACCGCGGTGCGCAGGGCGTTCGACTCGAGCGAGTTGGCCTGCGTGGTGATGTCGTCGGCGAGCCCGTTACTGACTGACCGCATCAGCGTGATCTGCTGCGTCTGGGTGTCCATCCAGCACGCGGCCGGTCCCAGGTGGGCGCACGTCGGCGGGTTGCCGATGGTCAGTGGCTCGTTCGCGGTCGCGGTGGCGATGGCGAGCTGCTCAGCGCTCTTCGCCTCGTCGACCTTCGGCCCGGCCACGATGTTGTTCAGGTTCTGCTGCTGGGTGACGCTGGCCGACTGGTCGAAGCTCGCGGTGTCGGCCACCTGCGCCTCGACCGCCTGGTTGAGCCCGGCCAGCGCGGTCGGCGTGAGGTTCGGGGTGGGGGCGGTGGCGAGCGCCTGGTACAGGTACGCGCGCTGGGTGGAGGCATCGTTCTCCATCCGCAGCAGCGCGTTCAGCCCGGCGACGTCGGCCTGCAGGGTGGCGCTGCTGCTGCCCGCCGCGGTGTCGTTGCTGAACGTGTTGAAGGCCTGGATCACCCGGCCGTACTCGAGGATCACCGACGTCGCGGGCGCCTCGGTCGACGTCACCGTCTGGCGGATGTACTTCAGGTCGCTGATGCTGGCGAGGACGCCGTTGGTGAGGTCGAGGACCGTCTGCGCGCGGTAGCCGGTGCCGTTGACGATGGCCGGCGCCGCGGCCGAGATCTGATTGGTGACGCTGGTGGTGGCGGCCACGTCGCTGGTCAGGCGGGCCTGCAGCGCAGCCGAGGCGCCGCTGCCGCTCCGGCCGCCCGCCACGAAGCCGGCCGAGTCGTCGCGCTCGTCCGCCAGCAGCCCAGCCGCCGTCACGACGAGCCGGTTCATGCTGGCCAGGTCCTGGGTGCGCTTGTAGGACGAGTAGTTGTCGACCGCGCTCACGATCTGGATGACGCCGAGGATCAGCGCCGTGACCGTCGGCACGGTGATGATGGCGATGAGCCGCCACCGCACGCGCCAGTTGCTGATGGACAACGGCGAGCCCTTGCGCGGCGGAGCCTGGCCGCCACCGGAGAGGGGGGCCGCGGGACGGCGCGCCTGCCCGGCCGGAACCGGCAGGTTCGGCTGGGCCGTGGGGCCGCTCACGCTGGCAGCGCCCGGGCCACCGGGTCCCTGGCCAGAGGGGGCCTGGCCAACGGTCAGCGTCCCGCCCTGGGGGCTCACGCCACCGCTGCGCGGAAGGCCAGCAGCCGGCGTCGGCGGGCCGCCGTTTCCGTTGGTCATCGAACGTCTACGCACTGCGCTTCACACCTCGCAGCTTCAAAGGCCACCTGGACCGGCACAGAGCAACTCTTCCAGTTAGCGCTAGATAACGGGTAGGGACATATAATCATCAAACCGCAGCCCACGACCCAGCATTCACCGGGAATCACCCTCAACTTTGGCGGGGCCCTCCCCTGCCGCCACAGCTGGGCTAGGCCACATGACCCGTTAGGCTCATGGAAGGCTACCCCGCCTGAGGAGCGCGTGGCGTCAGAACTGCCAAGGTGCGGAAGTCACCCGTGATTGTAAGCCGGAGGGGCGAAAAATAGCCAGGTGACCAGGGCCGGGCGGCCTTCCGGGGGACGGGTCCGGCGGCCCGATGGGGACGGGTCCGGCGGCCCGATGAGGGGCACCGCGAACGGCCGCGGGGGCGACGCCACGCCTGGGTCAAACGGGGCCAGACGGGGGTTTCGCCCGGCTTGGCCCTCCGCGCGCGCAACCGGCGTGCGCCCACGGCCGAGACAGTCCCGGGATATCTAGAGGCAAACACCTCGCGGGCGGTATGGTAGCTGCCAACGGCTTACCGCCTTAGACCTAGGAGATGGCGATCCTGACCTGCCCAAACTGCGGCATCGGGGTGCAGCCGGAGGACCTCATCTGCTTCCGGTGTGGCGCCAACCTGCCGCACGCCCCGTACCCAGACGATGACATTCCGTCGCCAACGGTGTCGCAGCAGTACATCCGCCCGGGCGACAGCAGGGCAATCTGCCCGCACTGCGGCACTCCTGTTCAGGACTCCGCCGATGTTGTCTGCCCGCAGTGCAGGCAGCCGCTGCCCGGCGCCCGCAGGCGGCCCTCGCTGGTCGTGCTCCGGATCTCGTTCCCCACCGGGAACGTGGACGTCCCTGCGGGCACCTCCGTCATCCTCGGCCGCGACCCGGCCCAGTCGCTCGTCGCGGCCGCGTTCGGCCAGTACGACAACGTATCGCGACGGCACGCGACGGTGATGGTCGACGACGGCGGCCGGGCAACGATCCGCGACGAGGGCTCCACCAACGGAACCTTCGTCAACGGCGAGCGCGTGCACCCGGGCAACGAGGTCAGGCTGGTCGACGGCGACCAGATCCGCCTCGCGGCCGACGTGACCGGGGACGTGTCGCTACCCCGAGGCGAGCCGGACCCGGCCAGCCTCAGCCGCAACGGCTTCGTCTGACCGCGCGCCGCCGCCGGCCATCCACCGGGCAGGCGGCGCCTCGCCAGTGGCGTCGCCGGACGGCAACAGCCCGATACGAAGGCCTTTCTTCGGGCAGGTTCCCGGGGTGCGGGGGTTCGTCCCCGGGGAACAGAACGGATTAGCAAGTCATGACGTCTGCCGAACAACCGCCGTATCCCCAGGGAAGGCAGGCTCCGCCGGCCGCGCTGCCGGCTCGTGACGCCCGTGCACTGCCACCCGCCTCCCCCGCCCTCGCCTCGCTCCCGCCCGCCGAGCCGGGCGACGATCAGGCCAGCGCCCCCGGCGGCGACTGGACCGCCCCGGCCGGCCGCGGCGGTTACGACAGTCCGGCCGCCCCTGGCTACCCGGCGGACGGTGACCCCGGCCCCTGGTACGGCGGGGACCGCCCTGCCGTACCGCACCCCGGCTACCAGGCAGAACAGCAGCGATACCAGGCGGAGGCTCCGGGGTACGGGTCGGCCGGCTACCAGGACGGGCCGGGCTACCAGAACGGCGGGCCTGGCTACGGCGCACCTCGCTACGGCGAGCCCGGCTACAGCGAGCCCGGCTACGGCAACCCCGGCTACAGGGAGCCCGGCTACGGCGCGGCGCAGCCCGGGCCGGCACCCGCCGGCTATCAGTGGCAACCCGGCTACCAGGCGCAACCGGCCGGGTGGGGCGCTCAGCAGCCCGGCGGACCTGGCGCGGCAGCCGGGTTCGGCCCGCCCCCCGTCAGCAGCGGGTACCAGCAGCCGGGTGGTTACCCCGGCCAGCCGCCCGCGGCCGGCTTCCCGGGCGCTGTCGGAGGCCAGTATGGCGTTCCCGGCGGCCTGGCCGCAGGTGCGCCGGGCCCGCAGCCGAATGACCCGGGCTACCCGGTGCCGGGCACCGGCACCGCAGCGCCGGACGGGACCGGCGCGCTCCCGGGCGGGGCCGCGCCTGGCTACCTGGCCCAGCCGGCTTACCAGACACAGCCCGGCTATCAAGCGCAGCCGGGTTATCGGGCCCAGCAGGCATTTCAAGCTGAATCCGGTTATCAGACTCAGCCCGGCTATGCGTCGCAGCAAGGCTTTCCCCCCGGAGGCAGCTTTGCCGGGCAATCCGGTTTTCCGGTCCAGCCCGGATTCGCGCAGCAATCCGGTTTTGCCGCCCCGCCCAGTAATAACGAGCAATTCGGCAGCCCCCCGGCTGGCTTTAGCCAGCAATCCGAATTTCGCCCGGAGCCGGGATTCTCGCAGCAGGCGGGCTATACCGTCCCGGGCTCGTCCGCGTCCCCGCCGGGCCCCGGCGGGCCGGGCGGAGCAGCAGCCGAACCGGGCTACGGCGCCGCCCCTGCGGCCGGGTTCTGGGCACCAGGCAGTCGCCTGCAGGCCGGCCGCGCCTACGGGGCGGACCAGGCCGCGGACGGATACCAGCCCGGCGACGGTTCCGGCGGCCGGGACGGATACGAGGCCCGCAACGGCTTCACCGGCCAGCACGGCATCGCCGGCCTCGGCGGGTACGGCGGCCGGCACGAGACCAACGGCCAGGACGGATACGAGACCCGCAACGGCTTCACCGGCCAGCACGGCATCGCCGGCCTCGGCGGGTACGGCGGCCGGCACGAGACCAACGGCCAGGATGAGTACCAACCGCGCAGCGGCTTCGGCGCCCCGGACGGTTCTGCCGGCCAGCACGGCTTGCCGGGCCAGAACGGTTCCGGCGGCCTGGACGGCTCCCCCGGGTTCGGCGGGCCAGAGGGCCTGGGCGCGCCCGGGTCGTTCAGCCCGGACGCTCCGACCGGGGTGCTGCCCGCGTGGGCGCCGGGTGAGCCACCCACTCAGGTTGTCCCGGTTACCCAGGTCGGGCAGGTCCCCCTCGTCCCCCCGGGTCCGCCCGGGCCGGCTCCGCAGCCTTCCGGCTGGCAGGCGCCTGGTCCGCAGGCGCCAGGCTTGCAGTACGCGTTCGGCGGCCCGAGCGTCCCCGGCGCTCCCCTCGCTCCGGGCACCTCCGGCCAGCCCGGCCCCGGAATTCCCGGTGACCCCGGCGCGACGTCCGTGCGCCGCCGGATCACCGACGCGTTCGCCTGGCTCGGCGCCCGGCCGGCGGCCCAAGCCGCCCCGGCCACCGCCGGCTGGCCCGCCCCGGGCAACCGCGCCGGCGGCTACGAAGGCGGCCCCGGCCCCGGCCTGCCGGGCGGGCCGGACGGCCCGCCGACCTGGGCCGACGGCGGCTGGGCGGTGCCGCAGGAGCAGCGTTCCGCCCAGGACCCCACCCTCCAGGACCCCAGTGGCAACCAGAACTACGGGGCCAACCAGAACTACGGGGCCAACCAGGACTACGGGGCCAACCAGGACTACGGGGCCCCGCAGAACTACGGTGGCGCCCACCCCCAGAGCCGGAACAAGGCGCTGCTGGCTGGCGCGGGCGCGCTCGCGGTGGTCGCGGTCGCGGCCGTGCTCGTCGCGCCCCGGCTCATTGGACCCTCCTCGTCCGACCCCGGCTGCAGCGCCTACACCGGGGCGACCCTCACCGCCTATAACAAGACCATCGGGGACCTGAACAGCCAGTCCTCGCAGGTGACGCTGAGCAAGGACATGGCCGTGACCGTCAGCGACCTCAAACAGGCCGTCGCGCAGGCCCACAGCGCAGCGGTCAAGTCCGCTCTCGGCGGGCTGCTCACGCAGCTGGAACACGTGCAGTCGGACATCAAGTCGGGCTCGGTCCCTGGCTCCACCGTGAGCGCGCTCAACCGCGCCTCGGCCAAGGCCGACGGTGCCTGCTGAAAGGAACGGGGGCGTGCTGACCGCGGGAGGGCAGGACTGGTGAGCGACCTGGAAGTGATCAGCTACCGGCCGGGGCCGGACGAGTACGCCTGGACGTTCGGCGGGGCCGCCCCGGTCATGCGGCTGCGCACCCCGTGCGTCCTGGACCTGTACACGGAGGACGCCTTCGCGGGCCGCGTCCAGCGCCCGGACGACCTGGTCAGCCGCCTGACCTCCCCGGCCTCAACCCGCAGACCGGCCCGTTCTGGATTGAGGGGGCCGAGCCGGGCGACACGGTGGCGGTCCACTTCGTCTCGCTCCAGCCCGCCCGCGACTGGGCCGCTTCGACCACGGTGCCGCTGTTCGGCGCGCTGACCGGCACGAACCTGACCGCGCTGCTGAACGAGCCGCTCGAAGAGGTCATGTGGATCTGGCAGCTCGACCGCGACCGGGGGCTGTGCCGGTTCACCGCGCGGAAGTCGGACTTCACCGCCGACCTGCCGATGGACCCGATGCACGGCACCGTCGGGGTGGCGCCCGCCCAGCGCGAGGTCCGCTCCGCGCTGGTGCCCGACGCGTTCGGCGGGAACATGGACACGCCCGAGATGCGCGCCGGGACCACCTGCTACCTGGGCGTCAACGTGCCCGGGGCGCTGCTGTCGCTCGGCGACGGGCACGCCCGCCAGGGCGAGGGTGAGACCTGCGGCGTCGCGGTCGAGTGCGCGATGAACACGGTGCTCATCGTGGACCTGGTCAAGGGCGGCGCCGGACGGACGGCAACCCCCTGGCCGCGGCTGGAAAACGACGGCTACGTCATGTCGGCGGGGTCGGCCCGGCCGCTCGAGGACGCGTTCCGCATCGCCCAGCACGACATGGTGACCTGGGTGGCGGCGCTGTGCGGGCTCGAGGCGCTGGACGCCTACCAGTTCGTCACCCAGGCGGTGGAGTCCCCGCTCGCCAACGTCTGTGACACCAATTACACGTCGATCGCCAAGATGCCGAAACGGTACCTGCGCGGCCCCGCCTACGACGGGGCCCATGCCCAGCTCCGGGAGCTGGCCGCGGCGCTGTAAACCCCGTGTGGGCCCGGCCGTTACTGAGGTTTTCCACAGGGAGAACGGTACGCACCGGCCCACCGGGGATCGTAGTGTGGAAGGGTCGCTCTCACTTCCCGGAACGGACGCATGGAACCTGAACCGCTACTGGACAGCCTGCGTAACGCGGTGACCGCGATGCCCGACGACGTCCCGCTCCGCCTGCACCTGGCGACGATGCTGCTGCGCGCCGGGCAGCGCGACGAGGCGGTGCGGCACCTCGGCGCGGTGCTGCAGCGCGAGCCCGGGAACGCCGAGGCGATGCGGATGCTCACCGCGCCGGCCGAAGTCGCCGGCCCGCCCGCGGACGTGGAAAACCCGCCCGGGCGAGTAACCGACTCCGTTCCTCCTAGCCCGGCTCAGGCGCCGGAAACACCGGCGGGCCCGGCTGACCCGCCCGCGGCCGGCCCCGCCCCCGCCCCCGCGGAGGCCGGCACCGCGCCGGATC
Source organism: uncultured Actinomycetota bacterium (assembly GCA_963795335.1). Classification (GTDB taxonomy): domain Bacteria; phylum Actinomycetota; class Actinomycetes; order Streptosporangiales; family Streptosporangiaceae; genus Trebonia. Next base: position 75,296 of record CAWCHI010000010.1, on the reverse strand, counting down.
CCGGCAGCGGCGACCCGACCGAGGGCTACGACTGGTCGCAGGCCGAAGACGAGCTGCGCGACGTGCTGCCGGCGATGTTCGTGGGCGAGCCGGGTCCGCCTCGGCCGGGCTCGACGAGGCCCGCGCCTACGACGCCGAGCACACCGGGCTCACCCTGGCCGACGTAGCCGGGCTCGACGAGGTGAAGAAGCGGCTCGAGGCCGCGTTCCTCGCGCCGATGCGCAACCCCGAGCTGCGCAAGCTCTACGGCAAGTCGCTGCGCGGCGGCCTGCTGCTGTACGGGCCGCCCGGTTGCGGCAAGACGTTCATCGCCCGCGCGGTGGCCGGCGAACTCGGCGCCCGGTTCATCACGGTGTCGTTCGCCGACCTGATCGACATGTTCGTCGGCCGCTCCGAGCGCAACATCCACGAGCTCTTCGAGGTCGCCCGGCGCAACGCGCCCTGCGTCGTCTTCCTCGACGAGGTCGACGCGATCGGGCAGAAGCGGTCCCAGCTGCGCAACACGCCGATGCGCTCGGCCGTCAACCAGCTGCTGCTCGAGCTGGACGACGTGGCGTCGGACAACACCGGGGTGTTCCTGCTCGCGGCGACCAACCACCCGTGGGACGTGGACAGCGCCCTGCGCCGTCCTGGCCGCTTCGACCGCACGCTGCTGGTGCTGCCGCCGGACGGCAAGGCCCGCGAGGGCGTGTTCCGCTATCACCTGCGGGGCCGCCCGGTCGCCGGGATCGACCTGGCCAAGCTGTCCAAGCTGACCGACGGCTACTCTGGCGCCGACATCGCGCACATCTGCGAGACCGCGGCCGAGCAGGCGCTGCTCGACTCGGTCCAGCGCGGCGAGCCGCGGCTGATCGGCCAGGCCGACCTGGAGACGGCCGCTGGCGAGGTCAGGCCGTCGCTCGGCACCTGGTTCGAGACCGCGCGGAACGTGGCGCTGTTCGCCAATGAGGGCGGCGCATACGATGACCTTGTGGCATACCTGCGCAAGCGGCGTCTGATCTAGCGGACGCGTTGACTTGACCGAGCTGCGGGAGGACCTGGCGCGGGCCCAGACCATGCTCGACCTCGGGCGTTACGACGAGGCGACCACCTTGCTCGCCCGGCTGGTCGCGGCCGAGCCCGGCAGCGGCCGGGCGTGGTGCCTGTTCGCCCGCGCGCACCTCGGCGCCGACCGCTTCGCCGAGGCGGTCGAGGCCGCCAGCCGGGCCGCGGCGATCGAGCCGACCGAGGAATGGCCGCACCGGCTGGCCTCCAACGCGCTCATGCACCTGGGCAGCCACGGCCAGGCGCTGCGGGCGGCGGCGGAGTCCCGCCGGCTCGCCCCGGCTTACTGGCAGACCCACGTGTGCGTCGCCCAGGCCGCGCTCGCGGCCGGCCAGCCCGCGACCGCCGCCAAGGCGGCGGCCGAGGCGAGCAAGCTCGCCCCGAACGAGCCGGATGTCCACTTCCTGTCGGGCAAGGTCGCCCTGGCCCGGGGCGACCTGGACGGCGCCCGGACGCACCAGGAACGCGCGCTCGCCCTTGACCCGACGCACAGCGGCGCGATGAACGAGCTCGGCCGGATCCGGCTGCGCCGCCATGACACCATCGGCGCGATCAGGCACTTCATCAACGCGGCACGGACCACGCCGGGTGAGCACATCTACAGCCGGAACATCGACGTTGTCATCGTGCGCTCGGTGTCCCGGATGATCTACATCTTCGTCCTGGTCGCGATGGTCCTGCTGTGGATCCCGGCCGTGACCAGGACCGGCCGCCTGCCGGTCATCGCCGGGTTCGCGACCCTGCTGGCCGCGACCGTGGCCGCGTTCATCGTCATGGTCGCCCGGTTGCCCCGGGAGGCCCGCCAGCTGGCCCGGCGGACGGTGCTCAGCCGCCGGGTGGTGGCCGCCCTGGCCGTCGTCTTCGGCGGGGTGGCGGCCGCGTTCGCCGCGGTCGCGTTCGTGCCGCCGGACTCCCTGCCGCAGACCCTGCCGATCGCGATCATCGTCACGATCGTGGCCCGGGTCGTCGCCACCGCCCAGCTCCGCTCCCCGCTCGGCCCGGGCCCGCCGGGCAACCGCACCAGCCCGACCCAGCCGCTGCCGCCGACCCGCCGCCGGTAATGCACGCGGCTCGCACCTCGCCTTTTCTGGCCGTTCGGTGGAATTTGTCACTTTCCACCGAACGCGACCGTTCCCGGTCGATTTCCCGGTAAACGGGGCACGAGCCGACGGGAAGTGAACGACAGCCGACGCGGACCCCGATCTGTGCGCGTCATTTCTGCGGTTTCGCTGGGTAAGCGGCCTTTCTGTCCGATTCGCGGTGAATGCGCAAGCGGGCGAGCCGGCGCGTCACCACGGGTATCCGGCCGGGGCTGGGGTGCCCCAGGTGGAGGTTTCGGCCGGGCGCTCGCGGACGGACCGGACCTCATCGGGATAATAGGGACCGTGAAGGTCTTCATTAGCTTCGATATGGAGGGCGTGGCCGGGATCGTCGACTGGTCCCAGTGCCGGGCGCCCGGGCAGCCCTACGAAGAGGGCCGCGCCCTGCTGCTGGGCGAGGTCAACGCCGCGATCGACGGGGCCCTGGCGGGCGGGGCGACGGAAATCGTCTGCAACGACTCGCACGGGGCGATGAACAACCTCAACCCGGCCGACCTGCACGGTCGGGCGGCCTATATCGCGGGACGGCACAAGCCCCGGTACATGATGGAGGGGCTCGACGACTCGTTCGACGCAGTGTTCTTCGTCGGGTACCACGGGTCGATCTCCGGTGAGCCGTCGGTCCTGTCGCACACCTACAACCCGTCGGTGGTGTCCCGGGTCACGCTGGGCGGCGTGCCGGTCGGCGAGTCCGGGATCAACGCGCTGGCCGCCCTCGGCCACGGGGTGCCGATCGCACTGATCACCGGCGACCAGGTCACGATGGCGGAAGCCGAGCCGTTCGCCAAGCAGGCCGAGCTAGTGGTGGTCAAGGGATCCATTACCCGGTTCGCGGCGGCCCAGGTCCACCCGGAGGAGGCGCGGGAGATGATCTACGCCGGGGCGGAGGCGGCCCTCCGGCGGATCGGGTCAGTCCCGCTGCCGGAAATCGACCGGCCGGCCCGCCTCGACGTCGAGATGCAGACCGCCGACATGGCCCACGTCGCCGCTGGGTGAAGGGCGTCGAGCTGAGCGGCACCCGGTCAGTGCGGATCACCGGGGACGATCCGCTCGAGGTCTACCGGTCGTTCGTCGGACTCACGTACATCACGCGGGTGTCCGAGGGCCGGTAAGCCGGTACCCCGGCCGGCCGGCACCTGGCGGGCCTGCTGGCCGGGGTTACCGTGCCGGGACGCTAGTAGCTGTCGCGCTGGCGGGCGCGGATCGCGCGGATGCGGCGCCGCTGCGACTTGTCCAGGGCCATGTAACCGCCCACGGGGATGGCGAGGGCGACGACGATAATCCCCACCGCGACCCACCACGGAAGAATGGCCAGCATGATCAGCCCGAGAACGACCCCGGCGATCCCGACCTTGGTGCTCGATCTCATGATGACTCCATCCGCTCCGGACCCACCTGGGCTTGCTGACCCGCGGACCCAGCTTAACTGGTAACCCTGGAGGATCGCTGTGTGCCGCTGCTCGGTGCCCGTCGGCGACGAGGCCAGCGAACTGCTGACGCGCAACCCTCTCGCACTGCTAGTCGCGATGCTACTCGATCCGTGAGTGCACGGGAACGGTCACTTTCCGCCCCACATGGAGCGCGGGGCGACCACACAAGGCGGAAACTAACGGCAGCCAGGAGACTTTTCGGGGTCAGGACACGATTTGTTTCCGGTTAGAAAAAAGTTTCCCTTAAATGTCTTGATGTGAAGGTATAGTCCGGTCGTGCGGTGGACGCGCTGCGGGCACGCCCTTCGACCAAAATTAACTTTTCAGTGTCAGAAAAGTTCTCGGGTGCCCGCGCGGCTGTTAGCGTGCTGGCCATGAGTACGTTGGAGATCGCGCCTCTCGAGGCATTCGTCGCCCAGCTTCCCAAGGTAGAACTTCACGTTCACTTGGTCGGTTCGGCTCCGGTCGAGACCGTGCTGCAGCTCGCCCGGCGGCACCCGGATGCCGGAGTCCCGGCCACCGCCGAAGGACTGCGGGAGTTCTACTCGTTCCGTGACTTCCCGCACTTCATCGACGTCTACACGGCGGTCACAGGGCTGCTGACCGGGCCGGAGGACATCGTCGACCTGATCCGCGGCGTCGCCCGGGTGCTCGCGGCGCAGCAGGTCCGCTACGCGGAGCTCCAGTTCGGGCCGTACGCCTTCCAGCGGCTCGGGATCCCGGACCCGGTGATTACCCAGGCGCTCGACACGCGGCACCCGCGACGCCCTGGCTGAGCACGGTGTGCGAATCGGGTGGATCATCGAGTTCCCCGGTCAGCGGGCGGGCGAACACGCGCGGGACGCGCTGCGGCTGGCGCTGGAGAACCCGCCGGAGGGCACGGTCGGCTTCGGGATCGGCGGGATCGAGGCCGGCCGGGCGCCCTTCCGCGAGCTGATCAGGGACGTGTTCGCGGCGGCGGCGGCGGCCGGGCTGCACTCGGTGCCGCATGCCGGGGAGACCACCGGGCCGGAGACCGTCTGGGAGGCGGTCTCGGCCCTGCGCGCGGAGCGGATCGGGCACGGGATCCGCATCCTCGACGACCCCGCGCTGGTCGCGTACCTGGCCGAGCGGCAGCTGCCGGTTGACGTGTCGCCCACCTCGAACGTGTGCACCCGGTGCGTGCCGTCACTTGCGGCGCACCCGCTGCGGCGGATGGCTGAGGCCGGCCTGGTGGTGACGCTGAACAGCGACGACCCGCCGATGTTCGGCACCTCGCTGAGCAACGAGTACCTCGTCGCCGGGCGCGACCTCGGCTTCTCCCCGGCCGAGCTGGCGGGCCTGGCCGCCAGCGGGGTCCGGCATCGTTCCTCGAACCGGAGGCGAAGCAGGCGCTGCTGGCCGAGATCGCGGCCGTCCCGCTGCCCTGACAGCCGCCGGCCTCAGAACGCGTGGGGTCGGGCCGAACCTAGAACGCCATGGCGTTGTAATTCTGCCAGGACACGCTGGGCGAGATTTTCAGCGGCGTCAGGTGCCCGCCGGTGATCACGCCGATCCGGACGGCCTCGTGCCCGCCTTCATTGGCCAAGTCGGTCCTGATCAGGCCGATGATAGTCGCGGCGGAGGCATCCGTCCACAACAGGCTGGAGACGCCGTTGTGGCAGGTGCCGCGGTACTCGTACAAGCGGCGGGTAATCGCGCCGGAGGCGAGGGAGTAGGCGGTGAAGCCCAGTTCCCCTTTTCCGCAGACAGCGCTCGGGCTCGGGCCCGTCAGGAAGGCGTACTGGGTGGCACACACGGCGGCCTGCCCGTCTGGGGTGACCTGCAGCGAAAGGCAGGTATCGGCGCCGGTGTTGTTGACGGTCAGGAGCACCCGGCTGGCGGCCAGCAGATCGGTGCCGGAACCGGCCACGTCGAGCGCCCGCAGCTGGATGGAGGACGCCTGGCCAGTCGTGAAGCGGCCAACTCCGAACACCAAGTGCTGGCCGTCGGCGGTGTAGGTGAGGGGGCTCCCGCCAAGACCGGACAGGATGTACGTGGGCGTCGTCCAGACCCGCACCTTCGCACCGGAGGCGACCGAGTAGAGCGCAACGGTTGTGACGCCCTTCCTGGAGCCGCTGAACGCCTCGATGGCCAGTTCCCGCCCATCGGGAGACAAGGCCACAGAGACCGGGTCGGGAGTGCTTGCCGGCAGCGCGATCGCCAGCTTGGTCAGCTGGTACGGATGAACGGCGCCTGGCGTGAGGCGGAGCACATACCAGCTGTCGGGCGGCTGGCTAGCCTGGGCCCCCGCCGCCACCACAAACGTCCGGTCGTCCCCCCCGGCTCGCACGACCGTGAAACGGCGGCCAGCTGGCGGAGCAATCGTCGCGATCACCTTGCCGGTCCGGTCATCGCCGACGATCAGCGGCTCGGCCGCGGTGGGACTGCCAGTTGGATTGTCGATAACCGCGTAATAGGGCGGGACGGCGGACACGGACGGGCCGGACGGCGGAGCCGGCGCTTGCCGGACCACGGCCAGCAGCACCGCTACCAGGGCGACAACGGCCGCCGCAGCCAGCGGGGCGCCCCAGCTGAGCCAGCGGCCGGAGCGGTGGGGCGGGCGGGCCGGGCGGAACCGGCCGCTGCGCGAGGGCAGCTCCTCGGGGAGTTCCAGCGGGCGGATGCCGCGGACGAGGTCCGCCCGGGCGCGGGTAGCGGCACGCAGCCGTCCTTCTGTGCTCATCGGGCTTCCCCTCGTTGAGCAGGCGGCCCAGTGACGCCAGGCCACGCGAGGTGGATGACTTGACCGTGCCGCGGGCGACACCGAGCGCCTGGGCGGTCTGCTCTTCGGTCAGGTCGAGGTAATAGCGCAGCACCACGCATTCACGCTGCCGGGCCGGCAGGCGGCGCAGCGCCGCCAGGACCTCGCGGTGCGACTCCCCCAGCAGCGCCTCCGCCTCGGCCGAGTCGGCCGCAGCGGGCGCCTCCAGCTCGATGCCCGAGCGGCGGTAGCGCACCCGGTGGACCGACCGGCAGCCGTTGAGCACGCTGGAGCGGAGGTAGCCGAGGGCGTTGGTGGTGTCGTGCAGCGCCGGCGAGCGGCCGTGACGCACTGCCTGGCCTCCAGGCCGGGGGAAGCGTTTCCGCGGGCGGATTCACGGTTTTAGAGATGCCGGGCGGTGGGAAAGGTTGTCGCCGGTGAAAACGCGAGCGCCTGGTAGTCACCCGGCCGCACCCGGTTCGAGATCTTGAGCGGGCGGAAGTGCCCGTCGCTGATCACGCCGCCTGCGCGGTCCCCTTGCTGGCGTCGAAGATGGACAGGTTGACCGCGGTCGAGCCGATCAGGACGGTGCCCGAGGGGTCCATCCAGAGGACGGAGGCCAAGCCGTCATAGGCACTCTGCTGGGCTTGGTAGGCGTAGAGCACGCGGTCGGGAGCGCCCGGGCGCAGCGGGTAGGCGGTGAAGTTCAGTCCGCCGTCGGCGCAGCCGCCGAGGCCTGGTCCCGCCGCGTTGGTCAGGTACCTGCACTGGGTCCCGCACACCGCGGTCGTGCCGTCCGGCGTGGCCCGCAGCGACTCGCAGGTGTCGACGCCCATGTACGGCACGGTGACCGCGGGCCGGCTGGCGGTCAGCAGGCCGGGACCGGGGCTGGCAACGGCCAGCGTGCGCAGCTGGAGGGTGCTGTCGCTGCCGGAGTTACCCTGGCCCAGGGTAAACGCCAGGTGCTGGCCATCGGAGAGCCAGGAGATATTCCCCAGGCCCGCGGCGAAGGCCGATGTGCTCCCGGTCCAGCTACGCAGCTCCGCCCCGGACGCGACGGAGTAAATCGTCAACGCGAGGGTCATTTCGTTGCCGGGGCGAATCATCATCATCGACCCGACCGCCAGCTCGCGGCCGTCAGGCGACAGTGCGGGGGACGGGACGCCAAGGCCGCCAAGGGGCGGCGCGGCCGGCAGCGCGACCGGCAGCTTCGTCAGCCGGGCGGGCTGGTCCGTGCCCGGGGCGATGCGCAGCAGGTACCACGCGCCTGACAAGGGCGCCGACTTGGTCGCCGGGTGGCCGGCCAGCACGACGAACGTCCGGTCATCGGCGGTGCCGCTCACGGTGAGGAAGTCCTGGCCGCGCGGCGGGCTGACGGAGTCGATCACCTGGCCGGTGAGGTCGTCGCCGACCATCATCGGCCCGGCCGAGATGCCGCGCGTGGCGCCGCTGTCGAGGGCGGCGTAGTAGCGGGGGACGGCCGGGGCGGCCGGGGCGGCCGGGGCACTGCCCGCGGGGCCGCCCGCCGAGCGGACGAAGACCAGCGTGAGCGCGACCACCAGCACGGCCGCCGCGGCCGCCAGCGGCACCCCCCAGCTGGCCCAGCGGCGCGGGCCGGGCGCGCGGCGGCCGAGCCGGACCGGCTGGGGGGCGCCCAGCGGGGGCACGTCCTGGACGAGGCTGGCGCCCGCCCTGGTCGCGGCGCGGATGCGGTCGTCGAAGTTCATCTGGTCGTCGGTGCTCACGTGACCTCCTCCAGCATGCGCGCGAGGGCGGCGCGGCCTCGCGAGGTGGCGGACTTGACCGTGCCCCGGCTGACGCCCATCGCCTGGGCCGCCTGTTCTTCGGTCATGTCGAGGTAGTAGCGCAGCACGACCGCCTCGCGCTGGCGGGCCGGCAGCCGCGTGATGGCAGCCAGCATCGCGCGGTTGTCCTCGCTGAGGAGGGCGCTGTCCTCGGCTGACCGCACGTCCTCGGGCGGGTCGAGCTGCACCTTCTCACGCCGGTAGCGCACCCGGTGCAGCTGACGGCAGCCGTTGAGCACGCAGGTCCGCACGTAGCTGAGCGCCCGGTCGTGGTCGGTGAGGCTGCCCCAGCGGCGGTGCAGGCCGAGGAAGGCGTCCTGCACGATGTCCTCCGCCGTCGGCTGGTCACCTGTCATCAGGAAGGCGAGCCGCACGAAGCCGAGGGCGTGCGCCTGGTACAGCTCCGTGATCTGCTCGCCCGGCTCCTGGGCGGACTGGCGCGTCTGCGTCACTGGGTCCACACCCTCACTGATGCTCAGGCCCGGTAAAGGTTGCCCGGGTCCCGCCCACCCTGATCAGGACGGCAGCACCAGGACCGCCGCCGCCACCACGGCGATAGCGGCGACGACGCGGAGCAGGGCCGATCCCGCCCCCGGAGCAGCGGCCCCGGTCATCGCCAGGCCGGCCCGAGGGCGAGCAGGCAGGCACCCGCGGCCAGCAGCCGGCCCTGGCGGCGCAGCAGCGGCCCGGCGTCGGCCCCCGACTCGGCGATGTGGGCGGCCAGCAGGTAGCCGGTCAAGGCAGCGCCGAGCGCGGCGGTGGGCCAGGGATGCACCGGATGCTGGATCTCCAGCCACAGCAGCGCGGTCACCGCCAGCTCCTCCCACGGGCAGATACGCAGCAGGCTCAGGAACGTCAGCCAGCTGCGCTGCCACCCGGGCAGGTAGTACTGGTCCTGCGGGACCGGGACCTCGGCGAAGGCGAGCCGCAGGGCGCCGCCGGCGACCGCGATGATGGCGACGACCAGGGCTGTCTGGGCCAGCCCGGTGTGCTCCAGCGGGGCCGCGGTCCAGGCGACCGCGGCCGCTCCGAGCAGGAGCGCCGCCAGGCGCGGGCGGGCGGCGGCGAGGGCGCCCGCCCGGGGCACCGGCCGGGCGTGGCCGTCGGCGGCGCTGACCGCGGGGCCGTCCGGATCGGCGGCAGGACCGGGAGCAGGCGGCGGGCTAGCCGGGCCGGGCCCGGGCGGGCCGGGCGGAGACGGGGGGCTGGTGCTCATCGGCGGGTCACCAGCGGGCGCCGGGTGTAGGGGGCCAGCGGGATGTCCAGCGGGGCGGTCCCGTCCCAGGGCAGCACCGGGACGCCGAGCTCGCGCAGCGAGAACCGGATCGCCTGCTGCTCCATGCGCCAGATGCGCGCGGCGGTGCTGTCGGCGAACCGCCGCCGGGCCGGCGGCCTGGCGTTGAGCACGTCCACCACGATCAGCGAGAACCCGCGCTCGCGCATGTCCCGCAGCGCGTCGGTGAACCGCCCGTCGAGCAACGGCGAGAACGCGACCACGAGCGAGCCCGGGGGCAGGGCGGCCCGCGGCAGCCGGCTGAAGACCGCGCCGCGGTGGTAGCCGCTGTCGGCCCCGAGCAGCGTGTCGATGATGCGGTAGAGCTGGCGGCGGCCGAGCGACGGGGCGAGCCAGTGCGCGCCGCCCCACTGGTAGGTGATCACCCCGACCCGGTCGCGGGCGCCCAGGTAGGCCCGGGCCGCCCCCGCCGCCCCGCGCAGCCCCAGGTCGAGCGCGGACTCACCCGGCTGGCCGACGTCCGAGGTCGCGTCCACCAGCAGCACCACGTCCTGCGAGCGCTCGGCCGCGAACGTGTTCACCTGCAGCCGGCCGCGGCGGGTGGAGGCGGGCCAGTTGATCGCGCGCTGCCGGTCGCCCGGCACGAACTCGCGGATGCCGTTGAACTCGGTGCCGTCGCCCGACACCCGGGCCCGGTGCTCCCCCAGCCGGTTCGGCAGCCGGCTCAGCACCACCTCCGAGCGCTGCACGGCCGGCGACGGGTAGCAGTCGAGCGACGGGAGGACGAGGGTGAGGCGGCCTTCGGCCAGCCGCCAGCGGTCATGGACGGCCAGGGTGACCGAGCCGACCGGGCGCTTGCCCCAGCGGGGCACCGCGAACGTGAACCGGGCGGTGGCGCCGTTGACGCTGACCGCGCTGCCCGGTTCGATGCCGCGGCCCGGCTCGAACAGCCAGCGCGCGTCGAGCCCGCCGGCGTCCATGCTGACGTCGACCGCGACTGGTTCCCCCTCGTAGATCCGGGTCGAGGTGAGCCCGACGCGGATGCCGACGGCCGGCGGCCGCGCGCCGGCGCCCGCCGGGCCGGGCGGCCGGGCGGGGTCCGGGCGCGGCAGCAGGCGGGCCGTGCCCAGCAGCAGCAGCGGCGGGGCGGCGATGGCCGCCACCGCCGGGTTGCGCGTCAGCAGGCCGAACACCAGCGCCACGGCGGCCAGGGTGAACAGGCGGCGGGCATGGCGGGACGGGCGCCAGCTGACCTTCGCCTCCTCCGCGCGCACCTCGGACGAGGCGCCCAGGCGGGCCAGCTCGGCCGTCACCGGGCACCCGGCGGGGAGGGGCGGGAGGGGGGGCGGGGGGAGCCGCCTTCGTTCGGGATGATCATGGGTGGCCTGATCATGGGCGTACGGGGGCGGGGGCGGCCCGCGGGTCGGTCCGCGGCGTGGGCACCCCGGCCAGCAGCCGGGCGATGATGTCGTCGGCCGACACCTGGCGCACCCACAGCTCAGGCCGCAGCGTGACCCGGTGGGCCAGGGCGGGCACGGCGACCTGCTTGATGTCGTCCGGCACGACGTAGTCCCGCTGGTGCAGCAGCGCCTGGCCGCGGGCGAGCTGGACCAGCGCCAGGCCGCCGCGCGGGGAGGCGCCGACCTGAATCTGCGGATCGGCCCTGGTGGCGGTCACGATCGCGATCACGTACTGCAGCAGGTCCTCGCTGATCTCGATCGCCTCGAGCGACTCGCGCATCGCCAGCAGGCCCGCCGCGTCCGTCACCGGCCGCAGCGAGACCTGGTCGGACGCCCGGGCCACGCGGCGGCGGAGCATGTCGGCCTCGTCGCCCGCGGCCAGGTAGCCGAGCCGCAGCCGCATCAGGAAGCGGTCCAGCTGCGCCTCCGGCAGCTCGTAGGTCCCCTCGTACTCGATCGGGTTGTCGGTCGCCAGCACGATGAACGGGCGCGGCAGCAGGCGGGACTCGCCGTCCACGCTGACCTGCCCCTCCCCCATGGCCTCGAGCAGGGCCGCCTGGGTCTTAGGCGGCGTCCGGTTGATCTCGTCGGCCAGCAGCAGCTGGGTGAAGACCGGGCCGGGACGGAACACCATCTCGGCGTTGCGCTGGTCGTACAGCGGGGCGCCGACCACGTCGCTCGGCAGCAAGTCGGGGGTGAACTGGATGCGGGCGAAGTCGAGCCCAAGCACCTGCGCGAACGACCGGGCGATCAGCGTCTTGCCGAGGCCCGGGAGGTCTTCGAGGAGCACGTGACCGCCCGCCAGGATGCCGATCAGCACCAGCTCGAGGGTGCGCCGCCGGCCGACGACGGCCCCTTCGAGCGCGTCGAGGATGTCGTTCGCGCTGCGCGCGGTCTCTTCCGGGGTCACAACTGCTCCAATCGGTTGACCAGCCGGGCGAGGGTCCGGCGGGGAATGCCGTGCGGCTGCCGGGTGCGCGCGTCCGGCCCGAGGGCCTGGCCCGGGTCGAGCCAGGGCCACAGGCTCTCGTCGCCCCGGGCCCGGCAGAACGCCTCGCGGGCCCGGTCCGGCTCGGTGTAGAGGTTGACCGCGTAGTTCTCCGCCAGCCGGGCCGCGAGCACGTGCTCGAGCACGGGCCGCAGCTCCGACTCGTACGCGCCCCGGCCGGCCATGCTGGCCACGACCACGTAGCGGCGCTGCGAGTAGCCGTGGATCGGCCGGGCCCGCTGCTTGTCCTGCTGCCGCCGCAACGGCTGGTCGGCGGCCCGGGGGACAAGGCCGCGCAGCAGCAGCACCGCGATGACGGCGGCGATCGCGGCGACCACGACGACCCCGGCCCAGCCCGCCACGGCACCAGCCCCGAGGGCGGCCGCCACCACGGTGACGGCCGCGATGACCAGCTCGGGAAGGGCCGGACGCCAGTTCACGCGGCCCCGCCGCCCGGGGCCGGCGGGGCAGTGCTTCCCGGGGCAGTGCTTTCCGGGGCAGTGCTTTCCGGGGCAGTGCTTTCCGGGGCTGTGCTTTCCGGGGCTGTGCTTTCCTGGGCGGGCGCGGCGGCCAGCTCGGCTGCCAGCGCGTCGAGGGCGGTGCTGGCTTGCTCCCGCTGGCCGGAGCGGAGCGGGTGGCTGGAGAACCGGGCCTCGTAGAACAGGGCGGTCAGGCGGCGGGCGGCGGGGCCGCGCACAGTGCCCGCCGCCACCGCCCGGTCGAGCAGTTCGCCGGGGGTGTCGGCCGCGCCGCGGGCGGTCCCCCGCTCGGCCAGCGACTGTTCCATGGCGGCATAGCAGGCGATGATGGCCGCCCGGGCGTCGTCGACCGCGGCCAGCGCCGCGCGGCCCTCGGCGACCGCCGCGCGCAGCTCCTCGGCGCTCACAACGTCCTCGATGACCAGCGGCGGAGCGGGCCGCCGGAGCCGGCTGGACCACCAGATGCTGACCACCACGGCGGCCACGACCGCGACCACCAGCAGCGTGTAGAGAATGGGGCCGACCGGGATGTGCGCGCCCCCGCCGGCGTGGTGCCCACCGGACGGCCGGGCGCTCGGGCGGATCAGCGGCGGGGGCGGCGTGGGCAGTGTCCGCGGCTTGGTCAGGAAGTGCAGGTGGAGGTCGCTGATCAGGGCGACCGCGACCGCGATCATGCCGCCGGCCAGGACCAGGCTGAGGGTGAAGCGGAGCGCCTGCGGCGGCTCGGGCCCGGCCGCCTCCGCCGTGGCCGGCGGCGACCGGCGTGCCCGCACCTGCCGCACCCGGACCGCGGCGAGCAGGACCGCGAAGATCACCTCGAGCCCGATCCCGATGGCGACACCGTCGGCCGTGAGCGGGCCGGACCAGCGCGGCGTGGGCACCGCGCCGCGCAGCCCGGCGATCACCAGGACGGCCAGCAGCACCAGCGGCAGGAGCCGCGCGAGCTGCTGCCGGGCGGTCATGGCGAGGTGCTCCTAGCTGGCCGGGGGTCCGGCCGGGGGACTGCGGCCAGGGGGGCTGGCCACAGCACGATACCCCGCCCGGGCCCCGGTCCCGCTAGGGGAGCAGCACGATCTTGCCCCGCAGGTGCCCCTTGGCCAGTGCGGCGTAGGCGGCCCGGACCTGGCTCAGCCCGAACGTCTGGGCCAGCGGGATCTCCAGCTCCTTGGCCGCGGCCAGCCGGGCCAGCTCGGCCAGGTTGGCCGCGCTCGCCCCGGCCGCGTTGCCCTCGGCCTTGACCCCGTACTTCTCGACCGCGTCGAAGCGGGCAATGGTGTCGATCCGCTCCGGGCTGACCTTGAGGTCGTTCAGCGCCAGCTCCACGTAGTCGCCCCCGTAGGCGTCGAGGAACACGTCGACCTGCTGGCCCGCCGGGACCGCGGCCCGGATACGGTCGGCCACGCCGTCACCGTAGACGACCGGGATGACCTCGTGCCGGACGAGCCAGTCGTGGTTGGACGGCCCGGCCAGGCCGATCACGGTCGCCCCGGTCCGCTTGGCCAACTGCACCGCGATCGAGCCGACGCCGCCGGCCGCGCCGGCGACCACCACCACGTCGCCCGGGCCGACGTTGACCGCGTGGACCATCGCCCAGGCGGTGAACCCGGCCACCGGGATCGCCCCCGCGACCTCCCACGGCAGGCCGGACGGCTTGGGCGCCAGGTTCTCCGCCTCCGCCACGGTGTACTCGGCCTGGCTGGAACGAGTGTCGACCCAGCCGATAACCTCATCGCCGGGGGCCACGCCGGTGACGCCGTCGCCGAGCCGCTGCACGATCCCGGCGAAGTCGCTGCCCTGCCCGGACGGGAACGTCGCGGGCCAGCGCTCGGCCAGCGCCCCTTCACGGATCTTGGCCTCGCCCGGGTTGATGCCAGCCGCCTTGACCTGGACCAGGACCTGGCCCGGGCCCGGCTCGGGGACCGGGACGTCACGGACGTCAAGCACGTCCAGCGGACCGTATTCGTCGAACCGTACCGCTTTCATCATTGCCTCCGGTTACCGCTTCAGCTGATTGGCGCCGCGTGACGCAGGGGCCGCCGCGCGGTTCCCCGCCTTCCCGCTAACCCTCGCCTCTCGCCGTGTATGCCCCGGCCGGTGCTGCCCGTCAGATGCTGCCCGGGTGAGGCATTTGCACCCGGGAGTGCGGCCCGTTTCCCGGGATGGCGGCCCGTTTCCCAGGGATGGCTGGCCGTCCCCGGGATGGCGACGCCAGGGCCGGGGCCGGCCTGCGGCGGGCCAGTACCGCGGGTCTGTCCCGGTGACCGGCAGTTTGCGGCACGATGGGGGGTTGTGATCACGCTACTGTTCCGGGTTTTCCGCGGACCGCAGCACCGGCGGCACGTGGCGGTGCTGCTGGGCTCGGTCGTCGTCGTCGTGCTGATCGGCGGCGGCCTGTTCGCGCTGGCGGAGGACCTGCCCTACACCACCGGCCTGTACTGGGCTGTGACCACCGCGACAACGGTGGGATACGGCGACATCACCCCGCATAACCCCATCGGGAGGCTCATCGCCTCACTTGTCATGCTTATCACCATCCCGATGCTCGCGGCGGCGTTCGCGCTCGTGTCAGGAGCGGCCGCGGCAGCCGGAATCCGGAGGATCCTCGCCATGCACACCACCTTCCCCGAGGGGACGTACCGCCTCATCGTCGGCATGAGCCCCGCCGTCCCGGTGATCCTCGATGAACTGGCGGGCACCGGCATCCCCGTCGTGCTGCTGGCCGACGTGGACCCGGCGACGGTACGCGACGGTGTGCACGTGGTCCGGGGGAACCCGACCGACGAGGCCGCTATCGCGCGGGCCAAGCCGGAGGGCGCCGAGCAAGCGCTGATCATCGGCCCCAGCGACGGTGACGTGCTGGTCAGTGCGGTACTGCTGCGCAAGCGGGCGCCGTCGCTGGTGATCAGCGCCCTGGTCGAGTCGGCCTCTGTCCGCGACGCGCTGCGCGATCTGGGCGTCCAGCAGTCGGTGTCCGCGAGCGAGCTCGTATCGCGGACGCTGGCCGCCGTGCTCGAGACACCGCACGCCGGCCAGATGATCGCCGAGCTGGTCGGGAGCAGGGACGAACTCGCCGAGCTCGCGGCCGGCGACGCGGTAGGCAAACGGCTGAGCGCGGTCAGGAGCGAGCGGTCCGGCCTGGTCCTCGGCGTGGTGCGGAACGGGGAGTTCAGCCTCGGCCTGGGCGATGACCCCGTTATCGCGGAAGGCGACCAGCTGCTGGTGGCAGAGTCGCGGAACGCGTAGCGGCGCCGGCCCGGAGTCCGGGCCGGTGGCGTTACCACGGCTTGCTTGCCGGGCACAGCTAAAGACGGGTAGTATTCTCATAACCTACTAAACTGATCGTAATTATTGACAAAGCATCCGCCAGATGACAACCTGGAGGTTCGCGTGCGAGGTCACCAGTGCGCTGTTCGATCTCAGACGGGCCAGTGCGACGGATGAGAGACACGACCTGAGCCCCCCCGGGCGAAATTTGCGCACCCACGCCAGCCGCGACCCGGCGGCGCGGAAATACCACCACATAGGGAATTGGTTGTTGACTGACGTCCGGCCCCCCAACCATGGACAGCTGTGAATATGACCGCTCTTAACGGCGCTTCCCGCCCGCACCCCGACGCGGATGTGTCCCCGGCCCAGCTGCGCGACGCGATGGGGCACTTTGCCACCGGGGTCACCGTGGTGACCTCGCTTGACGCCGACGGTGAGCCGGTCGGGACCACCGCCAACGCCGTCACCTCGCTGTCCCTCGACCCGCCGCTGGTACTGGTGTGCTTCGACCTGGGCAGCGCCACGCTGGCCGCCATCCGCGGCCACCAGGCGTTCGCGGTCAACGTGCTCGGCCAGCGGCAGCACCAGCTGTCGGCCAACTTCGCCAAGCGCGGCCTGGCCGCCGTCTGGGACGGCGTCACCCACCACCGCGGGCCGACCGGCTCGCCCCGGCTGGCCGACGTGATCGCGGTCATCGAGTGCACGGTCGAGCACGCCTTCCCCGGTGGCGACCACGAGATCGTCATCGGCCGCGTCCGCCACGTGGAGACCAGCGGCGACGCCGCTACCCCGCTGGTGTTCTGGCGCGGGCACTACGCCGCCCTGGACGGCCAGGTGCCGGCCTGAGGGCTCCGGTCACCAGTGTCCTGGGTTTTAGGGCCCCGCTCACCAGTGTCCTGGGCTTGGATGGCGGATGAAGCGGTAGGCCCGCCGGCGGATGCGCCGCTCCAGCCGCTCCCGCCCGGTGGCAGGCGGCGCGCTCCGGACCCGCGGGACCCGGTAAAACCAGGTCTTGGCCAGCTCAACGAGCAGCAGGTAGGCAACCACCATCGCGAACAGCAGCAGGAAGAAGAAGGTCGGCAACGGGGTGAAGCCCAGCAGGCTGGCCAGCCCGGTGTACGGCAGGACCGCGCCGGCCAGGGCCGCCCCGGTGGGGACGAGCAGCATCGGCAGGCTGGGGCGGCTCTTGAAGAACGGTACCCGGCGGGTCCGGATCACGTAGACGACGAGGGTCTGGGTGGCGATCGACTCGACGAACCAGCCGGTCCTGAACTCACTGTGCCCGGCGTGCAGCACGGCCAGCATGACCCAGAAGGTGAGGAAGTCGAAGATGGAGCTGACGGGGCCGAACACGGACATGAAGCGGCGGATGAACTTCATGTCCCACGCCGCCGGGCGGGCCAGCGCCTCCGGGTCGACCCGGTCGGTCGGGATCACCAGCTGCCCGGTGTTGTAAAGCAGGTTGTTCAGCAGGATCTGCGACGGCAGCATCGGCAGGAAGGACAAGAAGACCGAGGCGCCGGCGGCGCTGAACATGTTCCCGAAGTTAGAGGACGTGGCCATCAGGACGTACTTCATGGTGTTGGAGAAGATGCGGCGGCCTTCCATGACCCCTTCGGCCAGCACCCCCAGGTCCTTGTCCAGCAGCACGACGTCGGCGGCTTCCTTCGCTACGTCGGTTCCGGACTCGACCGAGATGCCGACGTCAGCGTGATGCAGGGCCACCGCGTCGTTCACCCCGTCGCCGAGGAAGGCGATGTCCCGGCCGGTGCGGCGCGCGACCTTGATGATCCGTGACTTCTGATCCGGGGTGACCCGGGCGAACACCGTGGTGGTGGTGATCGCGTTCTCCAGCTGGTCGTCGTCGAGGGCGGCGATCTCGGCCCCGCTGAGCACTCCCGTGCAGTTCACCCCGATTTGCCGGCACACCGTGGCCGCGACCAGCCCGTTGTCCCCGGTGATGATCTTCACTTGGACGCCCAGCCGCTCAAGCTGGGCGATGGAGGCGCCAGCGTCGGCCTTCGGCCGGTCGGCGAAGGTGAGGAAACCCTCCAGGGTCAGCCCCTGCTCACTGGCGGCGGTGATGGCCTGGACCCCGGCCGCCGGCCGGGTCGCCACGGCCACCACCCGGGCTCCAGCCGAGAACAGCGCCTCCAGCGCAGGCCGGGCGCCGCCGGGAACGTTCGTGCACCGCTCCAGCACCACCTCCGGTGCGCCCTTAACGATCACCAGGCGCTGCCCGGCCGGGTCGGTGGCCAGGACCGAGGCCATCTGGCGCTCGTGGTCGAAGGGAAGGACACCCAGCTTGCCCCAGGATCGCGCGGCAGCCGCCGTCGACTCGTCCGCTGCCGTCCACAGGGCCTGGTCAAGCGCGTTCCCGCCGGCCGTGCCGCCGGCCGTGACCGCGGCTTCATTGCAGACCAGCCCGAGCAGCAGCGGGTAACCGCTGGGGTCTCCGCCGGCGTCCAGGGCCTGGTCGAAGGTGATCAGCCCTTCGGTCAGGGTGCCGGTCTTGTCGGTGAACAAGATCTCGATGTTGCCCAGGTCCTCGATCGCGACCAGCCGCTTGACCAGTACCTTCTTCGCCGCGAGGGCCTTTGACCCGGCCGACAGGCTCACGGTCACGATGGCGGGCATCATCTCGGGGGCGATGCCGACGGCGATCGCCAGCGAGAACAGCAGGGCGTCGATGAGCGGCCGGGACAGCGAGACGTTGATGATGAAGATGAACCCGGTCAGCACGGCCGCCACGGCGAACAGGAAGCGGGAGAACCGCGACAATCCGGCCTCGAACGCGGTCTGGCTGTGCTTCTCGGACAAGCCAGCGGCGATCTGCCCGAAGGCGGTGCGTGTACCGGTCATCACCACCACGCCGACGGCCGATCCCTGGTGGACGATCGTTCCCATGAACGCACAGCCCGGCTGATCTTGCGGGTCGCGGCCGGCGGCGGGCGCGGGCGACTTGGCGACCGGCATCGACTCGCCGGTCAGCACCCCCTCGTCACACTCGAGCCCGTCGACCTCGAGCAGGCGGAGGTCGGCCGGCACGAGCGCGCCGACCCGCAGCGAGACGACGTCGCCGGGGACGAGGTCCGCCACCGGGATCCGGGTCGGCTGCCCGTCGCGCCGGACTTCGGCCTCCTGCCGGATCTGGCCCCGCAGGGCCGCCATGGCCACCTCGGCCCGGTACTCGTTGAAGAACCCCAGGCCGACGCTGAGGGCCACGATCACGGCGATGATCAGCGCATTCGTGCCGCCGCCGGTCAGCCCGGACACCAGGGCCGCCCCGAGCAGCAAGATCAGGATCGGATTACGGATCTGGCGCACCAGGACGGCGCCCGCCCGCACCTGGTGCGTTCCGAGCACGTTCGGGCCCAGTTGCCCGAGCCGCTGGGCCGCGGCGGCGGACGAGAGCCCGCCCGGCCCGCTGCCGAGCCCGGAAAGCACTTCATCGGGAGGGAGGCTAGCCGCGGTGGCCAAGTCCATCGGCCCGGCCGGGGCATGCGCAGACAAGACCACCCGGCCAGTCTCACCGACTGCCGTGATGCGCCACTAGGGCCGTAGGTCACCGCGGTTCCGCGCGGCGCCTGGAGGGCCGCTACCCGGGACGTTTGCCCCTGACCGGCCGGCGGCGGCGGCGCGAAGCTTGACATAACGCAACATAAGGAGTTTGGCGATGAATGTTCTGATCGTCGTTTTGGTCATCGTCGCGGTGCTGGTCCTGATCGGGCTGGCGATGGCGCTGAAGATCGTCAAGCAGTACGAGAAGGGGGTGCTCTTCCGGCTCGGCCAGGTGCGCGGGCCGCGCGAGCCCGGCCTGCGGGTCATCATCCCGTTCATCGACGTGCTCCGCCGGGTGTCGCTGCGGATCGTCACGATGCCGATCCAGTCCCAGGGCATCATCACCCGCGACAACGTCAGCGTGGACGTGTCCGCGGTCGCCTATTTCCGGGTCGTCGACGCGGTCAAGTCGGTCGTCGCGATCGAGAACGTCAGCGCGGCCATCGACCAGATCGCGCAGACGACGCTGCGGAAGGTCGTCGGCCAGCACTCGCTCGACCAGACGCTGTCCGAGACCGATCAGATCAACCTCGACATCCGCCGGATCCTCGACGTCACCACCGCCGAGTGGGGCGTGGAGGTCACCCTGGTCGAGCTCAAGGACATCCAGCTGCCGGACAGCATGAAGCGCGCCATGGCCCGCCAGGCCGAGGCCGAGCGGGAAAAGCGGGCCAAGATCATCAACGCCGAGGGCGAGGCGATGGCCGCCGCCGCGCTGGGCGACGCCTCCGACATGATGATGGCCCACCCGCTGGCACTGCAGCTGCGGAACCTGCAGAGCCTGGTCGAGATCGGCGTCGACAAGAACACCACCGTCGTGTTCCCCGCCCCGCTGATGAGCACCATCGGGGAACTCGGCTCCTTCCTCGCCCGCGAGAAGGCAGCCGCCGCCACCACTCCCGCGCCGTTCGGCACCGTGCCGGCCCCCGGCTGGCCCCGGCCGCCGTCACCCCGGCCGCCGTCACCCCGGCCGCTGTCACCCCTCTCCCCGACCGATTAGGAGAAGACCATGTCAGGGACGGAAAACCGCACCGCCCGCATCGTGGCGGGAGTCGACGGCTCACCCTCGTCCGTCAGCGCCCTGCGCTGGGCGGTCCGCCAGGCCGCACTGACCGGCGCGACCGTGGACGCCGTGATCGCCTGGCATTACCCGGTCAACGGCGCCAGCTACGCCTGGGCCCCGGTCGGCCTGGGAATCGCCATCGACTTCCGCGCGAACGCGGAGACGGTGCTGGCTGCCGCCATCAGCGTGGCCTGTGACCCGGGCGCCGGCGTCACGGTGCGACCGCGCGTGGCCGAGGGCAGCCCCGTGCAGGTCCTGCTTGATGCCTGCGACGGTGCCGACCTGCTGGTGGTGGGCAGCCGCGGTCACGGCGGATTCACCGAGGCGCTGCTCGGCTCGGTCAGCCAGCACTGCGTGCACCATGCGCGGTGCCCCGTGGTCGTGATCCGCGGGACGGCGTGAGCGGCATCAGCCGGCCACCGGCAGCAGCCACGCCGTCCGGGCCGAAAGCCGCCGCCTGAGGCCGCCGCGGTGGCATCATCGGTCACGGAAATGTAGGTCTGTCCAGTAGCCAGGGGACCCTGACAGGCGCGACAGTAGCCGGGGAACCCTCACGAGCGGACAGCGGCCGCACCCGGACGGCGCAGGCCAGCCGCCCGGCAGCCGACCCGGGAGCGATCGGGCGTATCAGCCCGGTCTAACCAGTGGCGCGACTGGGAAGGTCAGCTGCGAGCAGACAAGTTTTCGGGAGGCTGGGATGCCGGAGATCGTCCGGGCGGCCCTCGTCCAGCAGGCGTGGACCGGGGACAAGGATTCGATGATCGCAGCCGCGGTCGCGCACATAGAAACGGCGGCGTCCGCCGGAGCGCAGGTCGTCTGCCTGCAGGAGCTGTTCTACGGGCCGTACTTCTGCCAGGTGCAGGACGCCGACTACTACGGCTACACCGAGGCGATCCCGGACGGGCCGACCACCCGGCTGCTGCAGGACGTCGCCCGGCAGCACCACATCGTCATCGTCGCGCCAATGTACGAGGAAGAGCAGCCTGGCCTCTACTACAACACCGCCGCCGTCATCGACGCCGACGGAAGTTACCTGGGCAAGTACCGCAAGAACCACCTGCCGCAGGTCAAGGGCTTCTGGGAGAAGTTCTACTTCCGCCCCGGCAACCTCGGCTACCCGGTGTTCGACACTGCGGTCGGCCGCATCGGCGTCTACATCTGCTACGACCGCCACTTCCCGGAGGGCTGGCGGGCGCTCGGCCTGGCCGGCGCGAAGATCGTCTTCAACCCGTCGGCCACCAGCCGGGGCCTGTCGTCCTACCTGTGGAAGCTGGAGCAGCCGGCCGCGGCGGTCGCCAACGAGTACTTCATCGGCGCCATCAACCGGGTCGGGGTCGAGCCGCTGGGCGACAACGACTTCTACGGCCAGACCTACTTCGTCGACCCGCGGGGCCAGCTGATCGGCGACGCCGCCGGCGACGACGCGGACGAGGTCGTGGTGCGCGACCTCGACCTGGCCCAGCTGACCGAGGTCAGGGACCTGTGGCAGTTCTACCGGGACCGCCTGCCGGACACCTACGAAGGGCTCGTGCACCCGTGAGCATGCTGATCAGCGGCGGCACGGTGGTGACGGCCGAAGGCACGCTGGCCGCCGACGTGCTCGTCGTGGGCGAGAAGATCGCCGCCGTGATCGCCCGGGACGACGCCACCGACAGCGCGACCTTCGCCGCCGTCACCGCGGCGGCCGATGCCGAGCCCGGGGCCGACATGATGATCGATGCCACCGGGAAGTATGTGATCCCGGGGGGCATCGACGCCCACACGCACATGGAGATGCCGTTCGGCGGCACCTTCTCGGCCGACACGTTCGAGACCGGCACCACGGCGGCCGCGCACGGCGGGACCACCACCATCATCGACTTCGCGGTCCAGGCCAAGGGCACCAGCCTGCTGGCGACGCTGGAGGCGTGGCACGAGAAGGCCGACGGCAACTGCGCGGTCGACTACGGCTTCCACATGATCGTCTCCGACGTCAACGACTCGACGCTCAAGGAAATGGAGTCGTGCATCGCGGCCGGCGTGACCAGCTTCAAGATGTTCATGGCCTACCCCGGGGTGTTCTACGCCACCGACGGCGAGATCCTGCTCGCCATGCAGCAGGCGCAGCGGACCGGCGCCACGATCATGATGCACGCCGAGAACGGCATCGCGATCGACCAGCTGGTCGCGCAGGCGCTGGCGGCCGGCCACGGCGACCCGCTCTACCACGGGCTGACCCGGCCGCCGGAGCTGGAGGGCGAGGCCACCAGCCGCGCCATCACCCTGGCCAAGGTCGCGGGCTGCCCGCTGTACATCGTGCACCTGTCGGCCGCCCAGGCGCTGGAGGCGGTGGCCGAGGCCCGCGACGCGGGGCAGAACGTCTTCGCCGAGACCTGCCCCCAGTACCTCTACCTCACGCTGGACGACCTGGCCAGGCCGGGCTTCGAGGGCGCCAAGTTCGTCGCCTCGCCCCCACTGCGGACGGCCGACCACGCCGCCGCGCTGTGGCGCGGGCTGCGCACCAATGACCTCGCAGTCGTATCGACCGACCACTGCCCGTTCTGCTTCAAGGACCAGAAGGAGCTCGGCCGGGGCGACTTCTCCAAGATCCCCAACGGCATCCCCGGCGTCGAGCACCGGATGGACCTGCTGCACCAGGGGGTCGTCAAGGGCGAGATCACACTGCCGCGCTGGGTGGAGACCTGCTCCACGACCCCGGCCCGGATGTTCGGGCTGTATCCGCGCAAGGGCACCATCGCGGCCGGGGCCGACGCCGACATCGTCATCTACGACCCGGCCGCCCGGCAGGTGTTCTCGGCCGCCACCCACCACATGAACGTGGACTACTCCGCCTACGAGGGAATGGAGATCACCGGCAAGGTCGACGTCAGCATCTCCCGGGGCAAGATCGTGGTGGCCGGCGGCGAGTTCCGGGGGGCGCGGGGGCACGGCACGTTCCAGTCCCGCGGGCTCAACCAGTACCTGGTCTGAGACCAGGATCATTCGATCATTCCGAACGGGGGCTGGTTGCACCCCGCCGGGCACTCGGAGAGGTGGAGCGGTCATGGACTTCGGGGTGGTGCTGCAGCCTAATCCGCCGGCCAGCGCGGTCGTCGCGATGATGAAGCGGGCCGAAGCGGCCGGCTTCCGTTACGGCTGGACCTTCGACTCGCACGTGCTGTGGCAGGAGACGTTTGTCATCTACCCGCGGATCTTGGCCGAGACGTCAACGATGACCGTCGGGCCGATGGTGACCAACCCCGGTACCCGTGACTGGTCGGTCATCGCGTCGATGTTCGCCACCCTCAACGACGCGTTCGGTAACCGGACGATCTGCGGCATCGGCCGCGGTGACTCCGCCCGCCGGTACATCGGCCAGGCCCCGGTCAACCTGGCCACCCTGTCGTCGGCCATGTCGGTCATCAAGGGGCTAGCCGAAGGGCGCGAGGTGATCCACCATGGCCAGCCGCTGCGTATCCCCTGGGTCGAGGCGGGCGCGTCGCTGCCGGTGTGGATGGCCGCCTACGGCCCGAAGGCGCTGCGCCTGGTTGGCGAGCAAGCCGACGGCTTCATCCTGCAGACGGCCGACCCGGACATCGCCCGCTGGACGTTCGGCGCGGTGCGGGCGGCGGCCGAGGCGGCCGGCCGCGACCCGGCCTCGATCACCATGTGCGTCGCCGCCCCCGCTTACGTCGGGACCGACCTGGCGCACCAGCGCGAGCAGCTGCGGTGGTTCGGCGGGATGGTCGGCAACCACGTGGCCGACCTGGTCGCCCGCTACGGCACCGATGGCCCGGTGCCCGGCGCGCTGACCGACTACATCGCCGGACGGCAGGCCTACGACTACTCCCACCACGGGCGGGCGGGCAACCCGTCGACCGACTTCGTGCCGGACGAGATCGTCGACCGGTTCTGCCTCCTCGGCCCGGCCGAGGCGCACGTCGAGCGGCTGCGCGAGCTGGCCGAGATCGGCGCCGACCAGTTCGCGCTGTACCTGATGCATGACGACGAGGAGGGCACCCTCGACGCCTACGGGAAACAGATCATTCCACTGCTGGGCTGAACCGGCGCTGGCCTGAGCCGGCGCGTGCTTACCCGTTCCCGTTGCCGCGGCCCTTGCCCTTGCCCGGCTTGCCCGGGCCCGTGCTGTGGCCGGGCGGGGTGGCTTTCCCCGGCTTAACCGCGGCGCCGGGGCCGGCCGCGGGGGGAGGGCCGGCCGCGGGAGGGGGCCCAGCCGCGGGAGGAGCCGGCGAAGGCGGTGCCGACGACGTACGCGCTGACGGCGTACGAGCTGACGGCGTACGAGCTGACAATGTATGAGCCGACGACGTACGGGAAGTCAGGCGGGTCCCGGCGGCCACGCGGGCAGGCGCGGCGGACGCCGGGCCGGTGGCCGTGGTGGCCGGAACGGCGCTGGCCGCGCGGGTACCCGCGGCCCGCGGCGGCGCCGTCTGGCGGCTGACCGGGCCCGGATGGCTCAGTGCCGCCGCCGAAACCGAGACCGCGACCGCCAGCGCGGCCGCGCCGGCCAGGGCGGCCGCCGTGGTCTTGGCCTTCCTCCGCTGGCCGGGGACGAGGAGGGCGAAGGTCTTCTTCCGCCGCGCGGGGAGAGCGGGCGTGAGCGGGGCGGGCGGGGCCGCTAGCGGGGCGGGCTCGGCGGCGCGGCGAAGCAGCCGCTCGGCCGCGTGGGCGTCCAGGCGCTCGGCCGGGTCCTTGCGCAGCAGCCCGCTGATGACCGCGCCGAGCAGCGGCCCGGCGTGAACGGCCGGGTCCGGGTCGTCGACGACGACGGCGGTAAGACTGGCCAGCCCGCCCGCCTCCCGGTCGAACGGCCCGTGCCCCTCGACCGCCGCGTACAGCGACGCTCCGAGCCCCCACAGGTCGCCGGCCGGCTCGGACGGGCCGCCCCTGGCGCGCTCGGGGGCGATGTAGGCCGGCGAGCCGATGAGCATGCTGGTGGTGGCGCCGTCGGTGGCCTCGACTGCGCGCGCGATCCCGAAGTCGGCCAGGACGGCCCGGTCCCCCGGGGCGATCAGCACGTTCCCCGGCTTGACGTCCCGGTGCACGATGCCGAGCTCGTGGGCGGCCCGCAGCGCGGCCAGGACCTGCAGGCCGATCCGCGCGGTCCGGTCCGGGCTGAGCGGCCCCTCCTGCTCGATCAGGTCGCGCAGCGACCGGGGCGGCAGCAGCTCCATGACGATGCACGGGTTGCCGTCGTGCTCGAAGATGTCGAAGACGCGGACCACGTTGCGGTGGCTGAGCCGGGCCGCGGCCCGGGCTTCCCTGAACGCCCGGCGGCGGCCCGCCTCCCGGTCGGCGGCGGAGACGTACGGGGGCCAGGCCAGCTCCTTGATCGCCACGTCGCGCTCGAGGAACTCGTCCCGGGCCTGCCACACGATGCCCATGCCGCCCTGGCCGATGACCGAGGTGAGCCGGTACCGTCCGGCGAGTAGCCGCGTTTCCAGAGCTGATTCCACCCGCCTCCGTTACCCGGGCGGCGCGGACACTAACGGCCGGGTCCCGCCAGCGTGGTCACGAATTGCTATCGCCCGCCGTGCTCGCTGGTCGCCGGCGGGAGGAACGCTCGGGTCATCGGCCCGGAACGGAAAACACGATGCCGCCAGCCCCCTTCGGCACGTCTGGTAGCGGTGAGGGACGCGGCCTGCTTGAGGCTGGAGAGGTGGCTGTGACACGGCAATCGTGCCCGCCGCCGTGTCAGCGCGGAAACTTATGGCAAGCGGGAAACTTTTCGGTGCTGCAGCCCGATTTGTTTCCATATAGAAAAAAGTTTCCTCTAAAAGTCGGTGGTGGACTCCGCCTAAGTGACGGGCGGGCCAGTTGAGGCGCGAGGGATGCGAGGCCCGGCCAGGCCGGACCCCCACACCCGACCGGTGACGGGCGGGCCGGTTGGGGCGCGAGGGATGCGAGGCCCGGCCGCGGCACCCCCACAACCCGGACCGGGTGACGGGCGGGCCAGTTGGGGCGTGCGAGGTCGAGCGCCGGCCGGACCGGGTCCCGGGGTGGCCTGCGGGTTATGCGGCGGCCGGACCGGGTCCCGGGGTGGCCTGCGGGTTATGCGCGGGCCAGCTCGGTGGTGAGGGTGTCGAGGCCGAGGGGGCCGAGGCTGAGGGCGGCGGTGTGCCAGCGCTTGAGGTCGAAGCCGGGCTGCTGCTGCGCCTCGGCCCGGGCGGCGAGCCAGGCGCGCTCCCCCAGCTTGTAAGACGGCGCCTGGCCGGGCCAGCCGAAGTACCGGGTTACCTCCGGCACCACCCGGTACGACTCGGCCCGGCCGCGGTCCCGCAGCACCGCGCAGGCCTTGTCGAACGTCCAGGGGCTGCCGTCGGGCAGGGGCAGGCCGAGGTGCACGCCGATGTCGATGACGACCCGGGCGGCGCGCAGGGCCGATCCGGACAGCATGCCCAGCCGCGAGCCGGGCGAGGAGAACCAGCCGAGCTCGTCGGCCAGCCGCTCGGCGTACAGGGCCCAGCCTTCGCCGTGCCCGCTGATGAAGGTGCTCTTGGCGAAGCGGGACAGCCCGGGCGAGAGGTGGGCCGCCCCTTCTTGCAGGTGATGGCCGGGCACGCCCTCGTGGAAGACGGTCGTGAGCTCGTTCCAGGTCGAGAACGACGAGCGCCCGCCCAGCGGCCACCAGGTGCGGCCCGGGCGGCTGAAGTCCTCGCTGGGCGAGGTGTAGTAGGCCGCGCCCGAGGCCGACCCGCGGGCCAGCACTGCGTCGATACGGCGGAGCGGGAGCGGGATGTCGAAGACGACGCCGTTCAGCCGCTCGACCGCCTCGTCGTGACGGTCCTGCAGCCACGCCTGGTAGGCGTCTTCCCCCTCGGCGAACTCGGTCGCGTCGAGGATCTCGGCCGCCTCCTCGACGGATCCCCCCGGCTTGATCCTGGATGCCTCGTCGGCCAGCTCGTTCTCGATCCGGGCGAGTTCGGCCCACCCCCACTGGTACGCCTCGCGGGCGTCCAGGCCGGCCCCGAGGGAGACCCGGGCGCAGATTGCATAGCGCTCCGCCCCGACCCCGTCGGTCTCGGTCGCGGCGGGCGCGTACTCGTCGCGCAGGTAGCGGCCGAGCTCGGCGTAGCCGGCGTAGGCGGCCTGGGCCGCCGCCGCCAGCTCGGCCGCCAGCGGCCCGTCGCCGTAGGCGGCGACCAGCGCGCCGTGGGTGCCGATGGCGGCATACTGCCCGGCCTGGGCGGCGGCGGCCAGCGCCTGCCTGCGGGCGGCGGGCAGCCCGCGGCGCAGGCCCTCCGCCAGGCTCGCCCGCCAGCTCGCGAACATGGCCGGGATGCCCTCGAGCCGGGCGGCGATGTCGCGCCAGGCCGTCTCGTCCGTCCGCGGCAGCAGGTCGACGCTGTCGCGGACGGACGAGATGCGGCCGATCGGCGAGCGCAGCTCGCGCAGCGGCTCGCCCGCCGCGTCGTAGTCGGCCTGGGTCCGCAGCCGCTCGCGCAGGAACGTGGCTGCGAGCCGGTCGGCCTCCCCGCTGACAGGCAGACCATCCAGGGCGGTCAGCGTCCGCGCGGTCAGCTCAGCCCGGGCGGCGTGGCCGTCCGGGCTGTAGTCGGTAACAGCGCCGAACGATACGGCCAGGCCGCGCATACCGGCCGCGACCGGGTCGAGCGCGGCCCACTGCGTCAGGTACTGATCACACAGCCGGAAGACCGGCGAAA
This sequence comes from uncultured Actinomycetota bacterium, assembly GCA_963795335.1. GTDB lineage: Bacteria > Actinomycetota > Actinomycetes > Streptosporangiales > Streptosporangiaceae > Trebonia. The sequence goes on along the minus strand of CAWCHI010000010.1, from coordinate 47,479 downwards.
CCCCCGCATCGGTGCTCACCCGGCTGAGCGTAACGCAGCCCGCCGCGGCCGGGGGCGCTCCGGGGCGAGAGGGCGGCGGGCGAATAGCCAGCGCTCACCGTAGGTCCAGGCCACGGCCGTCAGCAGGTAGAGCGCCGACGCCAGGGGGGCGAAGGCGGCGAAGGCGACCGTGACGAAGGGCAGCACCCGGGCGACCGTGACCAGATCATCTCGGCGCTCACGCCCTCGTCGTAGCGCCGGGCCGCGCTTCCCGCGCGGCCTAGTCCGCGTACAGGTCGGGCAGGATGTCCGGCGGTTCCAGGCGCATGAGGTCATCCCGGGTCCACGCCCGGTCCGGTTCGGCCGCCAGCCGGTAGGCGTGGCGCAGGCGGGCGTTCTCGAGCGCGTTGCGCACGCTGCGGGCGTTGGCGAACTGGGCCTGGCCCATCTCCCGCGTCAGGTGGGCCCGGAGGGCCTGCGCGGCCGGGTCGGACAGGTAATAGGACGACCCTTCCAGCATCAGCTGCCCGATCGCGAGCAGCTCGCTGGTCTCGTAGGCGGCGAAGTCGAGGTGGTGCGCGACCCGGGAGCGCATGCCGGGGTTGGACTCGAAGAAGAGGTCCATCCGGTCGTGGTAGCCGGCCAGGACCACCACCAGCTTTTCCCGCTCGTTCTCCATCACCTGCATGAGGATGTCGATGCACTCCTGGCCGTAGTCACGCGAGTCGGTCGCCCGGTAGAGCGTGTACGCCTCGTCGATGAACAGCACCCCGCCCATCGCCCGCTCCAGCACGTGCCGCGTCTTCGGCGCCGTCTGGCCGATGTACTCGCCCACCAGGTCGTCCCGCATGGCGTGGACGACCTGGCCCTTCTCCAGGTAGCCGAGCCGGTGGATGAGGTCGGCCATCATCAGGGCCACGGTCGTCTTGCCCGTCCCGGGGGGGCCGGTGAAGCACATGTGCAGGTTCGGCCGGGAAGCGGCGAGCCCGAACCGCTGCCGGGCCCGGTCGATCAGCAGCAGCGACCCGATCTCGGCGACCTTCTTCTTGACCGGCAGGAGGCCGACCAGCTGGGCGTCCAGCTCGAGCAGGAGCTCGTCGATGCCCGCGTCGCGGCTCTCCCCGGTGAGGGTGACGGTCGCGTCCGCGTCCAGTATGTCGCCTCGCTTGCGGGCGCGCCTGCGGGCCGAAGCGGTCCCCGGCGGCAGGGCCGGGCCGGACGCCGTGGGCCTGGGCAGCACCGCCGCACCCGCCGCGGGGCGCCGGCGGGGAGCCTGGGCGGTGACCCGGCGCGGTGTCCGCGGGGCCGACGTCTGCCTGCCGAGGCCGAGGCCGAACGGCAGCATCGGCGCGTAGTCCTTGCGCAGGCCGGGATCGTAGACCGGCAGGTTCCGCTCGTCGGCGGTCATCCCGCGTGCTTCCAGGCTGGCCGGCGTTGTCTGCCGCCAGCTGTCCCAGATCGCCCCGAACAGTACGACCGCGAACAAAACGGAGAATCCGATGGCGGCGAACACGAGGTGGTTCAGCTCGAACCAGGCGGCCAGCAAGCCGGCGATCAGGACGAGCAGGAGCAGGCCGAGGCCGTAGAGGCGGCGGCGATTCGCGGTCCACATGACATGAGCGAGGGTAGGCAACCTGTTACCCGCTGGTCAAGCGGTGCTGACCGGGCCGGCTGGTCAGGCCTTAACGAAGGGGACGCCCTCGGCCCGCGGCCCGCGCACCTGCCCGACCAGCCCGGCCAGCACGATGATGGTCACCACGTACGGGGTGAGCAGCAGCAGGTTGGACTGGATGGGCACGTTGAGGCTGGACAGGATCGACTGCAGCTGGGTGGTGAAGCCGAACAGCAGCGCCGCCCCGATCGCGCCGAACGGCGTGTAGCGGCCGAAGATCATCGCCGCCAGCGCGATGTAGCCCTCGCCGGAGGACATGTCGATGCCGAACGAGCCGACCGAGCCGATGGTGAAGTAGGCGCCCCCGATGCCCGCGATCAGCCCGGCCAGGATGACGTTGCGGTACTGGTAGGCGATGACCCGGATGCCGACCGTGTCAGCCGCCAGCGGGTGCTCGCCGATGGCCCGGGTGCGCAGCCCCCAGCGGGTGCGGAACAGCCCGACCTGCACCACCGCGAGGATGATGTAGGTGGCGTAGAGGAAGACCGACGAGTCGAAGAACACCGGCCCGATGATCGGGATGTCGCCCAGCCCCGGGATCTTCCACGGCGCGAAGGTGTTCGGGTTGTTCAGCGTGTCCCCGTACGGCACCATGATCGCGTTGTACAGGTACCCGGTCAGGCCGAGGATCAGGGTGTTCAGCACCACCCCGAGAACTATCTGGTTGACCAGGTAGGTGATGGCGAAGACGGCGAGCAGGAGCGCCACCAGCGATCCGGCCAGGGCGCCGCAGAGCAGCCCGAGCCACAGCGACCCGGTGACCGAGGTGGCGATCGCGGCACAGAATGCGCCCAGCAGCAGCTGGCCCTCGATCGCGATGTTGATGACGCCCGTGGTCGAGCAGATCACCCCGGTGAGCGCGCCGAGCATGATCGGGATCGAGTCGTTGAGGGTGCCCGAGAGCAGGTTGACCACGTTGAACGGGATCGACTGGCCCGCGTCGGACCAGGCCAGGAGCGAGATCACGAAGGCGAACAGGACCACGCCGATGATGACCCGGCGCCAGACCCGCCCCAGGACGAGGTAGCCGAGCAGCTCGGCCAGCCGCACCCCGGCCAGGACCAGGCTCAGCCCGCCGAGTACGAAGCAGGTGGCCGCGGCCGGCAGCTTCAGGTTGGGCACGGTGACCTTGGCGAACTCGGGGGTGAAGCTGAACGTGGCGTCGCCGTGCGCGTGCAGCCCGAAGACAAGGATGTCGACCAGGCCGAAGACGGCGAAGGTGACCGGCGCGGCGTAGCGCCCGGCCCACGACGCGGCCGGCCCGGCCGGATCCGGCGGCAGCAGGGCCGGAAGCTGGCCCGCTGGAGGCACCGCAGAGGACGTGCTCACGCGTTCCACCCCTTGGAAATGGCCGCGCCGACTCCGCCCGCGCGCACCTCGCGGAGCCGGAAGATGGCCCGGATCAGCGGCGGTGCCGCGACGAAGAGGACGATCAGCGCCTGCAGGACCTGGACGATCTGGACCGGGGTGTTGGTCGCGGTCTGCATGCCGGGCGAGCCCGCGTGCAGCGCCCCGAACAGCAGCCCGGCCCACAGCACGCCCCAGGGCTTGCCCTGGCCGAGCAGCGCGACCGTGATCGCGTCGATCCCGTAGGTGCCGAAGCTCTGCGGGTTCAGGGTGAAGTCGGTGCCCTGGATGACGGCCGACCCGGCCAGCCCGGCCAGGCCGCCGGCGATCAGGAACGCCAGCACCCAGGACCGCTCCACGTTCATGCCCGCCACCCTGGCGGCCGAGGCGTTGGCGCCGACGCTGCGGAACTCGAACCCGGTCGTCGTCCGGGACAGCAGCCACCAGATCGCCAGCACGCAGGCCACGGCGAGGAGGAAGCCGGCGTTGATCCGCAGGCTCGTGCCCGCCAGCAGCGGCAGGTGGGAGTTGGAGTCGATCGCCGGGGTGATCGAGTTGCTCCCGCCGGGGGCCTGCAGCAGCGAGTGTGAGGTCAGCAGGTAGGCCAGGAAGTACTGCATGACGTAGTTGAGCATGATCGTCACGATCACCTCGTGCGCCCCCGTGCGCGCCTTGATCTCGCCGGTCAGCCAGCCGATGACCGCCCCGCCGGCGAACCCGCCGATCACGCACACGACCACGTGCACGAAGAACGGCATGTTGTAGGCGTAGCCGAGCCAGGCGGCCACGATTGCGCCGCCGATGAACTGGCTCTGGGCGCCGATGTTGAACAGCCCGGCCTGGAACGGCAGCGCGACCGCGAGCCCGGTCAAGATCAGCGGCGTCGCCTGGACGGCGGTCTCCGACAGCGGGTTGAAGACGGCCGACAGGTACCCGTCGTGGATCGCGGTCGACAACGACGCCTGCTGGAACAGGGCCGCGATGGTGTGCGGGTTGAAGACCGAGCCCTCGAACAAGGCCACGTAGGTGCCGGCGGCGACGCTCCACGCGCGGGAAATCGTCGCGCCGAAATCCGGCGCGTGCAGCACCGACGGGTTGGTGAAGGCGCACAGCAGGCCGCCGAGGACGATGGCGACGACGAACGCGAGGACGGTGACGGTGAAGGTGTTGCCCACGAGAATGGACTCCCGCAGGACTTCACCGAACGGGCGCCTGCTGCGCCCGGCGCGGCGGCGGGCCTCGGCCGGCGGCGTGGTCACGGTTCCTCCTGAGGCGACGGTGGCTGTTGCCCGGGCTCACCCGGCGGCGGTGCGGCCGGCTGCGGGCCCGGATCGGCGTCGTACCCGCCGACCGCGTCGGCGCTGGGGAGCGCCCCGGGCTCGATCGCGTCGTCCGGGACCGGTCCCTCGGCGTCGGCACCCCCCGCCATCAGCCGTCCGAGCTCGGTCGCGGACACGTCCGGGTCGCGGAAGCCGGTGATCTTGCCTTCGTACATGACCGCGATCCGGTCGGCCAGCGCGTAGATCTCGTCCAGCTCGGAGGAGACGATCAGCACCGCGACCCCGTCGTCGCGCCGCTCGACGATCCGGCGGTGCACGAACTCGATCGAGCCAACATCGAGCCCGCGGGTGGGCTGGCTGGCGATCAGCACCTCGTGCTGGCGGCCGAGTTCCCGGGCCAGGATGACCTTCTGCTGGTTGCCGCCGGACAGCGTGCCGGCCGGGGTGGCGGGCGATCCGGTTCTGACGTCGAACTCCTCGATCCTCGTGGCCGCGTTCTGGCTGATCGCGGGCAGGTCGAGGCGGATGCCGGAGGCGAACGGCTTGCGGTCGTAGGTGTCGAGGATGAGGTTCTCGGAGACCGAGAACGAACCGACGAGGCCGTCCTCCGTCCGGTCCTCGGGTACGTAGGCGATGCCGGCTCGCAGCCGCTCCCGGGGCGTCGCCCGGGTCAGGTCACGGCCGTTCAGGGTGACCGCGCCGCCGGCCGCCGGGCGCAGCCCCATGAGCGCCTCGCACAGCTCGGTCTGGCCGTTGCCCTGGACCCCGGCGATGCCGAGGATCTCCCCCGCCCGGACGTCGAACGAGAGCTCGTCGACCCAGGCCCGGCCGTCGTCGCCGCGGACGGTGAGCCCCTCGACCGACAGGACCGGCGCGCCCGGCCTGGCCACGGACTTGCTCACCCGCAGCTGCACGTTGCGGCCGACCATCAGGGCGGCCAGCTCGTCGGCGGTCGCGGACGGCCCGGTGTGGCCGACCACGGCGCCCCGCCGCAGCACGGTGATCGTGTCGGCGATCGCCTGGACTTCGCGCAGCTTGTGCGAGATGAAGATGATGGAGGTGCCGCCGTCCCGCAGCTGGCGGACGATGCGGAACAGCTCCTCGGTCTCGGCCGGGGTGAGCACCGCCGTGGGCTCGTCCAGGATCAGCACGTTGGCCTGCCGGACGAGCGCCTTGACGATCTCCACCCGCTGCTGCAGGCCGACCGGGAGGTCTTCCACCAGCGCGTCGGGGTCGACGTCGAGGCCGTAGGTGTGGGACAGCTCGGCGACCTCACGGCGGGTCTTCCGCCGGTCGAGCAGGCCGGCCGGGCCGGCCTGCTCGATGCCGAGCGTGACGTTCTCCGCCACGGTGAACACCGGCACCAGCATGAAGTGCTGGTGCACCATGCCGATGCCGGCCGCGATGGCGTCCTTGGGTGAGTGGAAGACAGCCGGCTGGCCGTCGACGACGATCTCGCCCTCGTCCGGCTGCATCAGCCCGTACAGGACGTTCATCAGCGTGCTCTTGCCGGCGCCGTTCTCCCCCAGCAGCGCGTGCACCTGGCCAGGGGCCACCGAGAGGCTGATCCCGTCGTTGGCCACGAGGGGACCGAACCTCTTGGTGATGCCCCTGAGCTCAAGTTCCACCGCTGTCGCTGCTTCCTTTACTGCTCAGGTAACCGGCGACTTGGTCGGCGTCGCGATCGAGCCATTCTCGATGCCGGTCTCGATGGTCTTCAGCTCGCTCTGCAGCGACGCCGGGACCTTGCTGGCGTAGTCGTGGAACGGCGAGAGCACCGCGCCCCCGTTGGCCAGCGTGCCGATGTAGGTCCCGCCCACGGGCTTCCCGGACGCCGCCGTCGTCACCGCGTTCTTCACCGCGGTCTGGATGCCCTTGGTCACGCTGGTGACCATGTACTTGCAGTACTGGGCGGCGCTGACGCAGCCGTCGGTGTCGACCCACTCCAGGGCGACGTTGCCGCCGGAGCTGTTGGCGGTCTGGACCGCCTTGGCCGCCCCGAGGCCCACGTTGCCCGCGACCGGGAAGATGACGTCCGCGCCCTCGCTGATGAGGGTCTGGGTGACCGTCTGGCCCTTGGTCTGGTTGGTGAAGTCGCCGGTGAACTCGCCCTTCTGGGTCTGCTCATTCCAGCCGAGCACCTGGACGTTGGTCTTGTGCTGCTTGTTGTAGTACTGCACGCCGTCCCAGAAACCGTCCATGTAGATGGTGACGGTGCCGAAGTCCTCACCGCCGAACGTGCCGACCTTACCGTTCTTGCTGATGCCCGCGGCCAGGTAGCCGCCGAGGAAGCCGTCCTGCACGGTGTTGAACGTCAGCTGGTCGATGTTGCTTTCCTTGGTGCCGGTCAGGCACTCCGAGGCGTACGAGCAGTCGACGATCGCGAAGGGCTGGGTCGGGTGCGCCTTCGCGGCGCTCTCCGTGGCGGCCGCCATCAGGAAGCCGACGGTGACGATGATCCCGCACTTCTGGGACAGGAACGAGTTGATGTTCGGGACGTAGTCGCTCTGCGTGGTCGACTGCAGGTACTTGACCGTGATGTTGGGGTTGGCCGCGGCCGCCTCCTGCATGCCCTGCCAGGCCGACTGGTTGAACGACTTGTCGTTGATGCCGCCGGTGTCGGTGACCATGCAGCCGAGGAACGAGCCCGACGCCGAGCCGCTCGACCCGGACGAGGCCGCGGCCGTGCTGGATGCGCTGGCTGACGCGCCCGTCGAGGCGCTGCTTGAGCTGGTGGCACTCGACGAGCTGCTGCCGCAGGCGGCGATCAGCAAGGTCGCGACCCCCGCCGCTATGGTTGCTCCCAGTGCGGTACGTCTCACCGTGATTCCTCCCCGGAACTAGATTGCCGACGCCCAGGAGTCCCGAGGGCGTGTCCTTGGTCAGACTGCCCGGAGATTATTTCGTCAGCATGTCGTATGGGAACAGACATACCGGTCTGCGGCGATGTTGTTGCGAAATTGCGATGCATGGCGAGGGCTGCCGCGGCTGTTGCCCGCGGGCCGCATTTGCCGCAGTGTTGTTCCCGTGACGATCAACTGGCCGTTGCTGCGCTCCGCCGCCACCGCGGCGGCCGGGCGGGCCTACGCCCCTTACTCCCGCCTCCGGGTCGGCGCCGCCGGGCTGACCCGCGACGGGCGCGTCGTGACGGGCTGCAACGTGGAGAACGCCTCGTTCGGGCTGACCTTGTGCGCCGAGTGCGGCCTGGTGTCGGCCCTGCACGCCACCCGGCCGGCCTGGCGCCCGGTGAACCGGCGCCGGGTGAAGGGGACGGCGGGGACCCGCCGGAGACGGCCGCCCGGCGCTGACCGCGGTCGCGGTGGTGGCCGGCGACGGCGCCCCGCTGCTGCCCTGCGGGCGCTGCCGCCAGCTGCTGCTGGAGGCGGGCGGCCCCGGGCTGCTGGTGGACGCGGCCGGCGGCCCGGTGACGCTGGCCGAACTGCTGCCGGCCGCCTTCGGCGGCGGACGACCTGTCGGCCCGCCGGGACGGCCCAGCGGGCGGGCCCGCCGCGCGGGAGCAGGAGGGATAGCGCGATGCCCGACGCCGTGTCCCTGATCCACCTCAAGCGTGACCGCCGTCGCCCGCTGACCAGCGCGGAGATCGCCTGGCTGTTCGCCGCCTACGCCGACGGCCAGGTGGCCGACGAGCAGATGGCGGCGCTGCTGATGGCGATCTACCTCAACGGGCTCGACGGGGCCGAGCTGCGCGCATGGACCGGGGAGATGATCGCGTCGGGCGAGCGGCTCGACCTGTCCGGCCTGGACCGGCCGTCGGTCGACAAGCACTCGACCGGCGGCGTCGGGGACAAGGTCTCGCTGGTGCTGGCGCCGCTGGTGGCGAGCTGCGGCGCGGCGGTGCCGATGCTGTCCGGGCGCGGGCTCGGGCACACCGGCGGCACCCTCGACAAGCTGGAGTCGATCCCCGGCTGGCGCGCCAGCCTGAGCAACGACGAGATTACCGCCGCCCTGGCCTTCGCCGGCGCGGTGATCGCGGCCGCCGGGGACGGCCTCGCCCCGGCCGACCGGCGGCTGTACGCGCTGCGCGACGTGACCGGCACGGTCGAGTCGATCCCGCTGATCGCCAGCTCGATCATGTCCAAGAAGATCGCCGAGGGCACCCGGGCCCTGGTCCTCGACGTCAAGACCGGGCGCGGGCGCCTTCATGGCCGAGCGCGAGCGCGCCCGGGAGCTCGCCCGCACCATGGTGGCGCTGGGCGAGGAGCACGGAGTCCGCACCCGCGCCCTCGTCACCGCGATGGACACGCCGCTCGGCCGCGCCGTCGGGAACGCCCTCGAGGTGGAGGAAGCCGTCGCCGCCCTGTCCGGCCAGGGCCCGGCCGACCTCATGGAGGTCACCCTGGCCCTGGCCGGCCACATGCTGGACCTGGCCGGGATCACCCCCGGGCCCGGGACCGACCTGACCGAGGCGATCGCCAGCGGGCGCGCGCTGGACACGCTACCGCCGGATGATCAGGGCCCAGGGCGGGGACCCGGAGGCCCCGCTGCCGCGGGCCGCCCACCGCCGCGAGGCGCTCCCGGCCCCGGCCGCCGGCTGGGTCACCCGGCTCGACGCCCGTGCGGTGGGCGTCGCCGCCTGGCGTCTCGGGGCCGGCCGGGCGCGCAAGGAAGACGGCGTCAGCCACACCGCCGGGGTGCTCTGCCTGGCCAAGCCGGGCGACTACGTCCAGCAGGGGCAGCCGGTGCTCGAGCTGCAGGCCGACGATCCGGCCCGCTTCGGCCCGGCCGCCGACGCGCTGACGGGCGCGCTTACGGTCGCCAGCGAGCGGCCGCCGACGGCGCCGCTCATCCTCGACGAGGTCGGCGGCTGAGCCGGCGGACCCCGGCCGGGAGCTAGCGGGCCGACTTGGTGATGAGCGGAACCGCCGTCGCGGCCCACTTCCCGACCGCTGCCCCCAGGTCGGCCAGCTCGGGCTCGGTCACGTAGAGGCCGCGGGACGGGACCACGGCGCCCAGCTCGACCAGGACCGGGCGCAGGTGGACCTCGACCGCGAGCAGGTGCCCGGGCCAGCCGCCGGTCATCACCGGGACCGCGGTCACCCCGGCCAGGCCGTTACTGCCGTAGCGGTCGAGGAACGCCTTGAGCAGGCCGGTGTAGGCGGCCTTGTAGGTGGGCGAGGCGAAGATGGCGACGTCGGCCGCGGCGACCTGGGCGGTCAGCTCGGTCAGCTCCTCGTCGGTCCACTCGAACAGCCGCGGCGCGTAGCTCGCCAGGTCGATCACCGGGGCCGTCTCGGCGTCCGGGAGTTGCTGGGCGAGGGCGTCAGCGACGGCCAGGGCGACCGAGTGGGTGCGGGACGCTGGCTTCGGATTGCCGGTGACGACGGCGATGGCGGTCATCGGATAAGTATGCCTCCGCGTTTAAAAGCAACTTTTCTGATGGATTTAATCTACATGGCCCGGCGTGGACAAAGTTCACGCCCGGCCGGGTAAGCACCCGTGCGCCTGAGCGGCCGGGGAACCCGCCGGCGGGTCCTGCCCGGCCGCGATGGCGCACGGCCGTTACTATTTCGTGATTGCCGGGCTTACTTCGCTGCGCGTGGGAAGATAAAAGCAATGGCCTTCAAACCAGGGGCGCGGGCGGCCGCGCTCACCGCCGTGGCCGCGGCGATCGTGCTGTGCGGCTTCGCTGCGGCGCCGCCCCTTGGCCATAGCGTCAGAGCACGGCGCGACCCCGCCGCCACCCCGCCTGCCACCGGCCTGACGGCCGTCGGGGCCCTGTTCCACGGCAGCCTCAGCGGCGGGCACTTCTGCACCGCCAGCGTGGTCGTCAGCCCCGGCCGGAACCTGCTGATCACCGCCGCCCACTGCATCTACGACGGCAGCAGCGGCGGCTACAAAAAGGACGTGGTGTTCGCGCCGGGCTATCACGACGGGAAAGCGCCGTATGGCGTGTGGACCGCGGAGCGGATGCTGGTGGCCCCCCAGTGGGCGAAATCGGCCGACCCGGACTACGACGTTGGCTTCATCGTGCTCGCGCCGCTTCACGGCCGCGACATCCAGCGGGTCGTCGGGGGCAACGGCTTCGGGACCGGCCCCGCCTACCGCAGCCGGGTCCGCGTCACGGGCTACCCGGACACCACCAGCAGGCTGATCAGCTGCGTCAACTGGACCACGCGGAAAAGCGCGACCCAGCTCCAGTTCGACTGCGCCGGGTTCACCGACGGTACCAGCGGCGGCCCGTTCGTCACGCAGTCCGCCCCGGGGTCACCTCCACCCGGGCTTGTCGTCGGCGTGATCGGCGGCTACCAGGGGGGCGGCAACACCCCGGCGGTGTCGTACACGTCGTACTTCGGGGCCGTCATTCACGGGCTGTACCAGCAGGCGGCCGCGCTCAGCCGGACGGTACCCGGGCATGGCTGACGTCCCGGTCACGGACGTCATGGCCTGGTCGGCGCCCGCCCGCGGGCGGAGATTAGCTCAATGGCGGGCAAACCAGGGGCGCGGGCGGCCGTGCTGGGCGCCGTGGCCACAGCCATCGTGGTGGGCGGTTTCACCGCCACGCCGACGGCCAGCCTGAGCCGGGACTCGGCCCAGCACCCGGAGGGGGGATCGGCCCAGCACCCGCAGGACCGCAGGCCGACGGCACCTCAGCAGCCGGCTCCCGGGCTGGCGGTTGTCGGGGCACTGTTCACCGGCAGCATCAGCGGCGGGCACTTCTGCACCGCCAGCGTGGTCGCCAGCCCGGGTCAGAACCTGCTCATGACCGCGGCGCACTGCATCTACGACGCCAGCAACGGCGGCTACGCACAAGACGTCGTCTTCGTCCCCGGCTACCACGACGGGAAGGCGCCGTATGGCGTCTGGACCGCGGAACGGATGCTGGTCTCCCCGCAGTGGGCCAACGGGGCGAACCCAGACTACGACGTGGGATTCATCGTCCTGCGCCCGCTCCACGGCCGGAATGTGCAGCGGGTTCTCGGGGCCAACGAGCCCGGCTGGAACCCCGGGTACGCCAGCCTGGTCCGCGTCACCGGCTACCCGAGCAACACCGACAGCCCGGTCACCTGCGTGAACCGGGCGTCCCGGGAAAGCGCGACCCAGGTCGAGTTCGACTGTGATGGGTTCGCCGGCGGCACCAGTGGCGGCCCGTGGGTGCTCCAGCCCCCTTCGCCGTCGCAGGCCGCCACGGTCATCGGCGTGATCGGCGGCTACCAGGAGGGCGGCGACAGCGCGTCGGTGTCGTTCAGTCCGTACTTCGGCTCCGGCATCCGCCAGCTGTACGAGCAGGCGACCGCGCTCAGCCAGACGGTACCGGGAAACGGCTGACGCGGCTCAGCTGGCCCGCGACTTGGATGGCGTGCCCTTGCCCGGGTCCTTGGCCGCGGTGACATTGCCGGGCTTGTGACCGGCTGGCGGGTAGTGTGGCTTGGCCGGGCGAACGTGCAAGCTGGTGAACGGGTTCGCCGTGTACGTGGCGACCGGGAACAGCACCCGCAGGTCCGGTGGCGCCACCTGCTGCCACAGCCAGGTGAGCGCGCCCGGCAGGACCGCCTGCCAGGCACCGCCCCGGTCGCCGGTGTTCATCTTCACGAAGGGGACCTGCTCGACGCGGTCCATCGCGGCAGTGAAGACCGTGGCCGGCCGGTAGTCGGAGGAATGGGTACCCGCCGCGACCCAGAACGCGGGCACCGGGCCGCCGTCCGGGGCGAGCCGCTCGGCCGCGTAGAGCGGGCTGTTGGCCGCTTCCAGGGCCGCGTTACCACCCAGGGCGGGCCCGGCCGGGCCGTCGGCGGCCCGGAAGTAGCCCTCGATCACCGCCGCGGCACCGAACGAGCCGGGATGCCGCAGGGCCAGGTTGGCCGCGCAGTAGCCGCCGGAGGAGTAACCGCCGACCGCCCACTGGAAGGGGTCGCTGCTCACCCGGTAGCGGGCGAGCACGTCGGCTCGGACGTCCGTCAGCAGGTAGGTCTCGTCCTTGACGGACGGCCCGTTCACGCAGTCCTGGTAGCTGCGGCCGCCCGCGTTGATGGACGGCATGACCAGCACCATCGGCCCGATACGGTGCTGAGCCAGCAGCCCGTCCGCGACCTGGCCCACCCGCAGGACCGTGTCCCAGGACAGCGGCGTGCCGGGGCTGCCGTGGAACAGCTCCACCACCGGGAACCGCACGTGCGCGTAGCGGGCCTGGCTGTACTGCGGCGGCAGGTACACCAGCGCCTTGCGGTTGTAGCCGCTGAGCTTCCCGGGCAGGGTGGTCCAGCCCAGGCGGCCCGACCCGGCCGCGGAGGGGGCCGCGGCGGTGACCACCCCGAGGTTGCCGCCCCCGCTGTGCAGGTCAGCCCACATCTGGCCCCAGGTCGTGTAGTAACCGTAGTAGCCGTTGACCATCGCGACCCCGGCCGCCATCGCCACGCACAATCGTCAGCGTGCCGCACAACAGCCGGACCGCGAGCAGGCGCAGCCGGATGACCGCCGCCAGCAACCCCACGCTGGCGGCGATCAGGAGCACGATGAGCACGAGCGAGTCGGGTCCGAACACCTCCGCAGCTTATGTGGACACGCAGCCCTGATGCCCGCGCGTAGCCGGTACATACGGAATCCTTACTATTTGCTGCTAATCCGCAGCCCTATTTGCTGCTCATCCGCAGCGCCCGGGCGGGGCGGCAACGTCGGCCGGGGCGGGCACCACCAGCTCCACACTGCTCACTGGTCACCGCTGGCCCAGGCGGTGGCCGGCCACTAGGGCAAAAGGCGGAAATTATTGGCAGCCCGGAAACAAATGCGGCCCTGACACCGATTAGTTTCCCGCGTCTCGGCGCGGGGGGGCCACGAGGGCCACAGCCGGGACAGCTGGGGCAACAGGGGACCGTGGGATCGGCCCGGACCGGGCATGACCGTGGGGAGTCCGACGGCCGGACCGGGCATGACCGTGGGATCGGCCCGGACCGGGCATGTCAGAGGCGCCGGCGACCTCCCCGGATGGTGGGGCGTCAGGGACGGGGCGGCAGCGGCGGGCGGCGCTTGCCCGGGCCGGTCGCCGGGTCGGGCAGCGGCGGACGGGGGTTCTCCTCGATCAGGCTCAGGGCGCGGTCGACCGCCACCTCGAGCTGCGGGTCATGGCCCGCCGCCCAGTCGTCCGGGGTGATGAACACCTCGGTGTCCGGCTCGACGCCGTAGTTCTCGACCGACCAGCCCTGCTCGTGGAACCAGGAGGCGTACCGCGGGACGGTGATCCGCGTCCCGTCGACCAGGCCGTGCCCGCTGCCGTCGATGCCGACCACGCCGCCCCAGGTGCGGGTGCCGATCACAGGGCCAAGGCCGAGAGACTTGATCGCCGCGGTGACGATGTCGCCGTCGGAGCCGGCGAACTCGTCCGCCAGCGCGACCAGCGGGCCGTGCCGGGCCTCCTGCGGGTAGCTGTAGGGGCGCAGGTGCCGCGGGATCTTCCAGCCGACGATCTGCCGGGCCAGCTTCTCCACGATCAGCTGCGAGGTGTGGCCGCCCCGGTTGCCGCGCACGTCCACGATCAGGGCGTCCCGGCCCAGCTCGGCCCGCAGGTCACGGTGCAGGTGAGCCCAGCCCTCGCCCATCATGTCGGGCACGTGCAGGTAGCCGACCCGGCCCGCGGAGCGGGTCCGGACCAGGGCCCGGCGGCTGGCCACCCAGTCCTGGTAGCGCAGCCGGCGGTCGTCGTACAGCGGGACGACCACCACCCGGCGGGTCTGCGGGTGATCCGTTCCGGGAACCTCAGCCGCCTCGGCCGCGGCGGCCGCCTCGGCCTGGGCCGCGGGCGCCGCCGCGACGTCGGCCGTGTCACGGGGGCCGGCACTGCTCACGCCGGCGACGGCGCCGGGCGGGTCCAGCCGGCACTGTCCCGCCGGCACTGTCACCGCCGGCACTGTCACCGCCGGACGGCGCCCGGGCGGCGCCCGCGGTCACCACGGCGTCAGCGGGCGCGTCCGGCCCGTCGCCGTCGAATTTTTCGCCATCGGCGGCGTCGTCGGCTTCGGGGGCCGGCGGGCGCGGCACCAGGGACGGGTCGGCGGCCTGATCGTCAGCTCAACCGGCTTGCCGTGGGTGCCGGCCAGGGCCGGCCAGGGGCCGTGGACCGGGTCGAGCGGGCGGCCGTCGACCGCCAGGATCTCGTCGCCCTCGCGGACGGCGACGCCGGGGGCGGCGAACGGCGAGCGGGCCTGCGGGTCAGAAGACTCGCCCGGCAGCACCCGGTCCACCAGCCAGCGGCCGTCCGGATGGCGGGTGACGTCGGCTCCCAGCAGCGCCGCGGGCTGGCCGCGGAGGGCCGACCGGGCCGTGAACGTGCTCGCCGGGTAGACGTAGGCGTGCGACGTGCCGAGCTCGCCCGCGACCTCCCACAGCAGGTCGGCGAACTCGGCCGAGGTCCTGATCCGGTCGAGCAGGAACTGGTACTCCCCCAGCGTCGCGTCCCAGTCGACGCCGGACATGTCCGGCGTCCAGAAGTCGCGCCGCAGCAGCCGGCCGTACTCGGCGTAGGCATGCCGCCACAGTGCGGCCGGGTCGGCCTCGAACCTGGCCCGGGTCAGGTCGACGCTGACCACGTCGTCGGACGAGCCGCCCTCGGCCTTGCGGTCGGACGGGACCACGCGCACGTCCTTGCGGTCGCCGATCACCAGCCGGGTGCCGTCACCGCTGACAGCGAACCAGCTGACCTCGCCCGCGAGCACGCTCGCCTCGCGCTTGCGCAGGTCGAAGCGTTCCAGCGCGGGCCGCGGCCGGCGTCACCCGGGTCGGCCAGGCCCTCGCCGAGCACGCCCGCCAGCGGGTAGCGCAGCCACAGCAGGCCGCCCTTGGCCGCCGCCAGGTAGTAGTAGCGCGATTCGTCGACCGGAACCGCCACTACCCGGGAGGCGATGGCGTCGGTGTCCACGGTCAGCCGCACCCGTTCGGGCGAGTCCTTGGCGCCGTCGCCCCCGCCGACCGGGCGGCCGCCGGGCAGCGGGCCGAACGGCGACAGGGTGTGGGCCGCGAGCGGCACCAGGTAGGGGCGGGCACCGAACGGGAACGTCAGGTCGAACGAGTGCACGTCGTAGATCGGGTCGAACGTGCGGCGGGACAGGAACGCCAGGTACAGCCCGTCGGCGGTGAACACCGGGTCGCTGTCGACGAAGCGGCCGTCGGTCACGTCGACGGTGAAGCCGTCCTCGACCCGGGCCAGCCGGATCCGGGCCAGCGGCTGCGGCCCCGGCTCGGCCCACGTCAGCCAGGCCGAGTCCGGCGACCAGGACACGTCCTCGATGTCGCCGTCGTCGCCCGCCGCCAGCTCGGTCACCTCGCCCGAGCCGGCGTCGATCAGCAGCAGCCGGCCGTCGTGGGCCGCGGCCGCGAGCTTGCTGCCGTCCGGTGCGGCCGCCAGCTTGGTCACGTGGCCGAGGTCAGCCGAGGTGAGGATGGCCGGGCCGGCCCCGGAGTCCGGCTCGATCTCGGTGACCTCGATCGCGTCGCGGCCGCCGGCGTCGGTCACCCAGGCGACCTTGCCGGTGGAGCCGAGGATGCGGGGCAGCCGGGCGCGGGCGGCCGGGTTGACCGACAGCGCCCGGGCGGGACCGTCGGCATGCGTCAGCCAGTGCACCGTGCCGCGCACCTCGACCACGCTCGCCTGGCCGGTCGCGTCGCAGTCGAGCTCGCCGAGGTGGTCGGCGGCGGTGATCACCCGGGGCGCGCGGGCCACGGGGGGCGTGCTCAGCTGGACGTCCAGCTTGCGCGGCTGGGCGTCGGCGGCCAGGCTGTCCAGCCGCCAGATCTCGCCCGCCACGTGGTAGACGACGGCGGCGCCGTCGGTCGCCGGGTTGCGGGCGTAGAAGCCGTCGTGGTCGGTGTGCCGGCGCAGGTCGCCCCCGTCGAAGGTGACCGAGTAGAGGTTGCCGGTGCCCTCGTGGTCACTCGCGAACAGCAGCCGGCCACCCACGAACATCGGGGCGGCGAGCTGCCCGTCAAGCTGGCTGAGGATCCGGGTGAACAGCGGGTCGCCGCCACTGGCGACCCACAGCCGCCCGGCCGTGCCGCCCCGGTAGCGCTTCCAGTGGGCCGCCTCCCCGCGCTGGGCGGTCAGCAGCGCCGTCGCCCCTTCGGTCAGCGCCAGGTCGTTCACCTGGCCGAACGGCAGCAGCCGGGACGGGGCGTCGAGCGGCACCGCGTGCGCCATGGTGCGCTGCGACGACGGCTGGCCCGCGGCGGTGATCGCCAGCACCTCGTCGGCCTGAGTCCAGCCGGTGACGCGGGTGCGCAGGTCGCCCCAGTAGGTGCGGCGGACCGCGGGACCGCCGTCGACCGTGGCGGTGTACACCTCGGGGATGCCGCCGTCCCGCCAGCTGGTCCAGGCGATCGTCCCGCCGTCGGGCGAAAATCGCGGGTGGCTGGCCTGGCCGCCGTCGAAGGTCAGCCGCCAGGCGCGGCCGCCGCCCGCCGGGCTGAGCCACACGTCGTCCTCGGCGACGAACGTGAGCAGGTCACCGTGAACGTGCGGAAAGCGGAGATAACCGGGGGTCGCCACGCGGTTCATCCTAAGGCCGCCGGTCACGGGGGCAATCGGTAGGTAAAAGCCAGCCGCGTTCCTGGGCGATGCGCTGGGCTTCGGTCCGGTTGCGGGCACCGGTCTTCTGGATGCAGGACGACAGGTAGTTGCGCACCGTGCCCTCGGACAGGTAGAGCGCGGCCGCGATCTGCGCGATCGAGGCGCCGTCGTGGCTCGCGGCCAGCACGTCGCGCTCGCGCGGGGTGAGCGGGCTGGCCCCCTCGGCCAGGGCGGCGGCGGCCAGGTCGGGGTCGATCACCCGGTGCCCGGCCAGTACGTCGCGGATGGTGCGGGCCAGCTTGTCGGCGGGCGAGTCCTTCACGATGAAGCCGGACACCCCTGATTCCATCGCCCGGCGCAGGTAGCCGGGACGGCCGAAGGTGGTGAGAATGATGATCTTGATGGCGGGGCAGCTCTCGCGGAGCTGCTGGGCGGCGCTGAGGCCGTCGAGGCCGGGCATCTCGATGTCGAGCAGCGCGACGTCCGGCCGCGCCTGCCTGGCCGCGCCGGCCACCTCGTCGCCCCGCCCGACCTGGGCCACCACCTCCATGTCGTCCTCGAACGAGAGCAGGGCGGCCAGGGCCTCGCGGATCATGGCCTGGTCCTCGGCCAGCAGCACCCGGATGGTGTTCACTCGGTCACGCCCGCCTGGGCGGCCGCGCCGGGGCGGCGGGCGGGCGCAGGCGCGGCCTGCGCGGCAGGCTCCGCGACGCCCGCGGGGACGGTGGCGACCAGGCAGAATCCCGGCTTCTCGTCCGGCCGCAGCTCGAGGTGGCCGCCGACCGCGCTGAGCCGCTCGGATATGCCGTGCAGGCCTGAGCCCGGTGCGCCGGCGCCGGTGACGTGCCCCGACCCGTCGTCCCGGACGGTCAGCGAGAGCGACTTGCCGTGCCGGTTCAGCGCGATCCGGCAGTAGCTGGCGCCCGAGTGCCGGATGACGTTGGTGATCGCTTCGCGCAGGCACCAGGCAAGGGCGGCCTCCGCGTCGGGACCGAACGTGCCCGACAGCATGGTCAGCTCGGGATCGTCCCGGGTGCTGATGCCGGCGCTGGCGAGGGCGGACCGGCCGGTGATGATCTCGACCGCCAGGGTCGGCCGCCGGTACCCGCCGATCGCCTCCCTGATGTCCTTCAGGGTCTGCCGGCTGACCGCCGCGACCTGCTCGACCTCGTCGCTCACCCGGTCCCGCTCGGGACTGGCCGAGAGCCGGCCGAGCAGGCGGCCGGCCAGCTCGGACTTCAGGGTGATGGTCGACAGCGACTGGCCGGTCAGGTCGTGCATGTCCCGCGCGAGGCGGAGCCGCTCCTCGCTGGCCGCCAGCTGCACCACTTCCTCGCGGGCCCGGTGCAGCTCCCGGGTGACTTGCACCAGGTGCCGCAGGCCCATCATGGCGAAGCCGAGGAACACCACCGGCAGCAGGTTGCTGAGGAAGTCGGTGCCCTTGTCGTGGTCGGTCCAGCTGAACACGATGAAGCAGGCGATGCAGCCGAGGATGGCCCGCACCGCCCAGCGCCGGTCGGTCACCAGCAGGCCGGAGGCGGAGGCGACGAAGATCCACAGCCCGCTCCCGCCCGTCTGCCCGTAGAACACGCAGTACATGGCGGCCAGCAGGGCCAGCCCGAGCAGCCCGGGCCACTTGTCGTTGCCGGTCGAGGTCGGCCAGAACGGCACCAGGGCGAGGTACAGGACGCAGAACACCACGATGATGGCCAGCCCGCCTGCGATGTAGGGCCAGCTGTAGCGGTTGGTGAGAAGGTCCGCGACCGCCCCGATGAGGTACAGCAGCCAGACCCCGGTGACCACGATCCCAATGACCCGGCCGCGCACGTTCCCGTACGGAGAGCCGATGCGGCCCACCGGGGTCTGCGGCTTCGTGCTCATGTTTCTACCGTAACCCGGCCGCTCAGACCTGCTCGGCCATCGACCGGACCGACAAGGTGGCCAGCCCGGCGAAGATCACGAGCCACACCAGCAGCCCGAGGTACAGGTAAGGCGGCACGTTCTGGTTGCCGATGACGTCGGTCGAGATCTTGACCGCCTGGTAGGTCGGGGTGAACTTGCCGATCTTCTCCAGGACGCCGCTGAGCGAGAACCAGATCCCGCCCAGGATGCTGAACAGCAGGTAGCAGGTGATGGTGATGACCTGCACCTGGTCGGGGGGAAAGCGGTAACCGATCGCCACCGCCAGCGCGGCGAAGATGGTCGAGCCGAGCCAGATGATGACCGCGATGATGATCCACGACGTCAGGGGCATGTGGACGTTGCCGTAGAAGCGGCCGAGCAGCAGCACGACGATGATCGTCGGGATCGTCGTCGCCATCGAGGCGAACACCTTGGCGATCACATAGGCGCTGGCGGGCAGCGGGGTGAGGCGCAGCTGCCGGACCCAGCCGACCTTCCGCTCCTCCGAGATCCGGATCGCGTTGCCGTTCAGCGCGCCGGCGAACGCGCCGAAGGTCGCCATCGCGACCATGTAGTAGGCGGCGAAGGCCACCCCGTAGGCGGTCGAGCTGGCCTGGCGGCCGACGACCAGGTACAGGACCACCGGGAAGGCGATGGTGAAGATGAAGTACCGCCGGTTGCGGCGCAGCCGGTTGACCTCGGCCTGCGTCAGCAGCAGGATGCCGTGCATTGTTCTCGTCTCCCGTCAGTTGCTGTGGTGGCTGCTGGGCCAGGACTGACCCGGGGCCGGCGGCGGCGCGTCTGGCACGGACGCGTCGTCTTCCGCGGTGATGGCGATGAACGCCTGCTCCAGGCCGAGGCTGCCGACCTCGATCTCGGTCGGCCGCAAGCCGGCGTCGAGCACGGCGTACAGGGTCGCGTCGGAGTCGCTGGTCTGGATCTGCACCAGGTCGTGCCGGGTCTCCAGGCTGACCACGCCGGGCAGGCCGAGCAGCGTGCCCTCGTCCGCGCCGGGCAGCCGGAACGACATCCGCTTGGCCCCCGCGCGCTTCTTGATGTCCTCGGGGGAACCGTCGGCCAGCAGCCGGCCGCGGTTGATGACGAGGATGCGGTCGGCCGCCTGGTCCGCCTCTTCCAGGTAGTGGGTGGCGAACAGCAGGGTGCGGCCCTCGGCCACCTCCTCCTTCATCTGGGCCCAGAAGCGGCGGCGCGTTTCCACGTCCATCGCCGAGGTCGGCTCGTCCAGCACGATCAGGTCGCACTCGCCCGCGATGGCGAGCGCGAACCGGACCCGCTGGGTCTGGCCGCCGGACAGCTTGTCGACCCGCTGGCCGGCGATCGACTCGATGCCCGCCTGGCGCAGCGTGGTCTCGACCCGGACCGGCCGCGGGTGCAGCCCGGCGACCAGCGTGACCAGTTCGCGCACCGTCACCTCGGGCATCAGGCCGCCCGACTGCAGCATCGCGCCCACGTGGCCGCCCTTGATGGCGTCGTACGGGTCGCCGCCGAACATCTCGATCGTGCCGGACGTCGGCTTGCGCAGCGCGAGCAGCATGTCGAGCGAGGTCGACTTGCCCGCCCCGTTCGGGCCGAGCAGCGCGACGGTCTCGCCCGGGCGCAGCTCAAGGCTCAGCCCGTCGACCGCCTTGAGCTTGCCGTAGTGCTTGCTGACGTTGTCGAACGAGACGACCGGTCCCGTTCCGCGGTAGTTCATCACGGCTCCACTCGACTGGGGGGCTTCGCAGCACGCGTTGTTTCCGCGCGCTAGGAGTCCACCAGTTAGGGCGGTTCAGCCGGTAGTGTGCGCGCTCAGCACTCGCGCATGACAAGTGTCATATGCGCAGGAGGGACGGTCGTTCGCGGGGCCCGGCTACTTGAGAATCTCGGCCCGCTCCCACGTGCCCGGCGCGTAGATGGCGATCTGATGCTGCGGTTCGGGCGTGCGACTGATGTTGTTGACGACGATCAGGTGGCCGTCACTGACGTTCAGGCCGGTGCCATCCGCATGCTCGTAGGTGGCGCTCGCCCCGGGGGCATACACCTTCACGGCCATGGATCCTCCACGGTGGTTGGGCGGCTACTTGCATGCCGAGCATACGGCGCCCGGGTACCGGGCTTTCTCATCGTTCGGTAGGCGGGTCAGCGGCCCGCCGCGTAGCCCTGCATGCCCCGGGGGTTGGCGGCGGCGCGGAGCAGCCCGCCGCCGCGGGCGACGGCGCTGATCCGGCCGAGCGCCCAGGGCGGCTGCACGTGCACGTCGTGGCCCCGGCGGCGCAGCTCGGCGACCACGTCCGGGCTGACCCGGGACTCCAGGTCGAGCCGGGCCGGGTAGGCCTCGCGGGGGTAGAACGAGGACGGCATGTGAGCCGAGTGGAAGGCCGGGAAGTCGATCGCCTCCTGCAGGTTCAGCCCGAACAGCACGTGGTTGAGGAAGAAGGCCAGGGTCCACTGGTCCTGCTGGTCGCCGCCGGGAGTGCCGAACGCCAGCGCCGGCTCACCGTCGCGCAGCACCAGGGTGGGGGTCAGCGTGGTCCGCGGCCGCTTGCCCGGCGCGATCGTCGCGGGCAGGTCCGGGGTCAGGGTGAACATCTGCGCCCGGGTGCCCAGGCCGAAGCCGAGCGACGGGATGACCGGGGAGGACTGCAGCCAGCCGCCGCTCGGGGTCGCGCTGACCAGGTTGCCCCAGCGGTCGGCGACGTCGACGTGGCAGGTGTCGCCTCGCTGCGGGTGCTGTGCGAAGCGCGACCGGCCGAGCGGCTCGCCGGTGGCGGGATCGATGCCGGGGTCGCCGCTCCCCCGCGCCCTGCGGCCGGCCGCCGCTGCCCCGGCCGGACCGAACGGGAGCGTGGCGAAGTCCGGCAGCGCCGGTTCCCGGCCCGCCGGGTGGCCCGGCCGCAGCCCGGTGCTGGCGGCGGGGCCGATGAGCGCGCGGCGGTCGTCGTTGTAGCCGGGCGCGAGCAGGTCACCGAGCGGCACGTCGGTGAAGTCGGGATCGCCGTACCAGGCCTCCCGGTCGGCGAAGGCGAGCTTGGCCGCCTCGGTCACGGTGTGGATGAAATCGGCCGAGCCGGGACCGGCCGCCGTCAAATCGAAGCCCGCGAGCAGTGCCAGCTGCTGGGCGAAGACCGGGCCCTGTCCCCACGGGCCGGTCTTGCACACCGTCAGGCCCGCGTAGTCGAAGGTGACCGGCGCCTCCAGCCGGGCGTGCCAGCTGGCCAGGTCGTGGCCGGTCAGCAGGCCGCGGTGGCGTTCGCCAGTGACGTCCATGACCTCGGTCCCGGCGAACTTCGCCATGTCCTCCGCCACGAAACCGTCGTACCAGACCCGGCGGGCCGCCTCGAGCTGCCCGTCCCGGTCGCTCGCGGCCGCCTCCGCCTCCGCCACCACCCGCTGGTAGGTGGCCGCCAGGGCCCGGTTGGCGAACCGGGTGCCGGGGGCGGGCACCCCGCCGGCCGGCAGGTAGACCTCGGCCGAGCTGTGCCAGTGCTCGGTGAACAGCTCCGCCACGCTCGCGATCGACCAGCTCACCGCGGGCACCAGCGGGTACCCGCCGTAGGCGTAGCCGATCGCGTACTCCAGCACGTCACGCAGCGACAGCGTGCCGTACTCGCGCAGCAGCAGCAGCCAGCCGCCGAACGCGCCCGGGACGGTGGCGGCGAGCAGCCCGCTGCCGGGCACCAGGCCGAGGCCGAGGGCGCGGTACGCCTGCACGGTGGCGGCAGCCGGAGCGGGTCCCTGACCGCAGACCACGAAGGTCTCCCCCCGGCGGGCGTCGTGCCCGATGACCGGCACCTCGCCGCCGGGGCCGTTCAGGTGCGGCTCGACCACCTGGAGGGTGAACCCGGCGGCGGCGGCCGCGTCGAACGCGTTGCCGCCCTTTTCCAGCACCGCCATGCCCGCCGCGCTGGCCAGCCAGTGGGTGGACGCCACCATCCCGAACGTCCCGGCCAGCTCCGGCCGCGTGGTGAACCCGGGGATATCGGTCACCGCCGCCCCTCCCTCCGTGTCCGGCCCTTTCCCCTCATCCAACCGCAAGCCACCCCGCACCGGACAGCCCTGTGCTGGCTCTCTCCGGCGAGTAGATTGCTGTGACATGGACGATCTTGAGCCCCGGGTGCGGGCGGTGTGCGACCTGAACGTGGCCGAGGCGCGGGAAGAAGGCGGCCGCCACGAGTACGACGGCCTCCCCCAGGACCTGTCCCCGGACGGGGTGGCGGCCGGGCTGGCCCGGCTGGCGGCGGCCGCCCGCGGCCGGCCGGCGCTGAGCGACCCGCACGACGAGGCCCACCTGCGGGCGTTCGAGAACCTGCAGCGGGTGGTGTACGCCGACCTGCAACTGCACCGGCGCAACCCGCTGTACCACCTGGGCGAACTCGACCTGGCCTGCTACGACAAGGACTACGCGCCCGCGGCCGAGCGGCACGCGGCCCGGGCCGCGCACCTGGCCGCCTGGCCGGCCGTGGTCGACGCGGCCGTCACCGCCCTCGACGCGGTCACCGCGCCGGTGGCGGCGTCGCTGCTGGGCGGGATCCGCGGGCTGGCGGCCGGCATCCCGGCCGACGCCAACCCGCAGGCCCGCGACAGCGCCCTGGCCGCCCACCGGCGGCTGACCGGGCACGTCGAGCGGGCGGCGGCAGACGGTCCGCCGGACGCCGCCCTGGGCGCGGACGCACTGGCCGCGCTGCTGTCGGCGGGCGAAGCGGTCACCGTCGACCTCGGTCAGCTGGCCGCCGTCGCCGACTCCGAACGGGACCGGCTGCGCGCGCGGCTGGATGAGTCGGCCGCCCTCGTCGACCCGGCCCGGCCCGCCCTCGAGGTGGCCCGGGAGCTGGTGCGGGACCACCCGGGGCCGGATGGCGTCATCGAGACCGCCCGGTACTGGACCGAGCGGGCGCTCGGCTTCACCCGGGAGCGCGACCTGATGCCGGCCGACGACGGGGTGTGCCTGGTGGGCGAGGCGCCGGAGTCACGCCGCTGGGCGGTGGCGATGATCTCGACCAACCCGCCCGCCGAGCCGGATGCGCCGTCCTGGTACTGGATCACCCCGCCCGATGAGGCCTGGCCGGCGGCCGAGGCCGAGGAGTGGCTGGAGATGTTCAGCGCCTCCACGCTGCCCGCCATCACCGTGCACGAGGTCGCACCGGGCCACTTCTCGCACTTCCAGGCGGTCCGCCGGGCCCGCGGCGACGTGCGCCGGACGCTGTTCTCCAGCGCGTTCGTCGAGGGCTGGGCGCACTACGCCGAGGAACTGTGCGTCGAGGAGGGGTTCCTGGCCGACGACCCCCGGTTCGCGATCGGCGTCTGGCTCGAGGCACTGGTGCGGGTGACCCGGCTGGCGTGCGCGCTCGGCGTGCACACCGCGGGCTGGACGGTGGAGCAGGCGGCCGGCCGCTTCGAGGCCGACACCCACATCACCGGGCCGGCTGCGGCCTCCGAGGCCCGCCGGGCCACCTTCGACCCCACCTACGGCCGCTACACCTGGGGCAAGCTAGAGATCATGGCACTGCGGGAGCGGGCCCGGTCGGCGTGGGGAGCGGAGTTCAGCCTGAAACGCTTCCACACCGCGCTGATGGACCTCGGCGCCCCGCCGCTCGGCCTCATCGGGACCGCGCTCGACCGCGGCTGATACGGGCGCGGCCGGCGTGCGGGCACGCCGCGGGCACGGGCGCGACCGGGGCAGAGGTAGCCTTGGCGCGTGCACAGGTTTAGCCGGTTTGCAGGAGTGGCAGGAACGGCTGCCCTGGTGGTGGCGGCCGCGTCGGGCTGCGCAGCGGGCAGGAACCACGCTGGCGGCGCCGGGCTCATCACCACCGGCGCCTATGTCCAGCAGCCGACCGCCACCGGCCAGTCCACCGTCGGCTACCTGGACATCAGGAACAACGGCGACGCCGACACGCTGGTTTCGGTCGCTACCAGCGTGGGCGGCACGGTCGAGTTGCGCGGCCCGGTGACCGAGGGCTCTGACCCCGTCGTCATGCACACGGTCTCGTCGATCCCGTTGCCGGGCGACGCCACCACCCAGCTCATCCCCAACAGCTTCCACCTGCTGATCTCGGGCGCCGGGGCGATGCACGACGGCAAGGACATCCAGCTCACGCTGCGGTTCGCGCACGGGTCCCCGATCACCGTGAACGCGCTGGTGACCAACCCGGAAAACGGCGGGTCGAGCTACTTCCTCAACTAGGCGCTCCCGCCTCCGGCCAGACCGGTTGCCATCGCGTGATACGCGATATATCGTGGACTCGTCGCCGCCCCCGCCTGCGCGGGGGCACTGGCCTGGGCGGCTGCGAGCACACCGGTAGTCATTGGTCACTGGCATTCGGAGGCACTGTGGCGGCGGGAAACGAGATTCGGGTCAGCGACGCCGAGCGCGAGGCGGCAGCGGCCGAGCTGCGGGAGCACTTCGCCAGCGGGCGGCTGAATCCGGATGAGCTCGACGAGCGGCTGTCGGCGGTATTCGCCGCCAAGACCCGCGCTGACCTCACGGCGCCGTTCACCGACCTGCCGTCGAGCGGGCGGGGCGGGGCCGGGACGGGTGCTGGCAAGCCCGGTTCGGGCAGCTCCCCGGGCAGCGCGTTCGGCAGCGGCCCGTTCGGCAGCGGGCCGTTCGGGCCGGGGCCGTTCGCGGGCGGGCCGTTTGGGCCGGGTGCGCCCGGCGACGCGGGCTGGCAGGCGCGCGGCGCCGGGTTCCGCGCCTCGGCCGGGCCCATGGTCGCCCGGATCGTTGTCACCAGCGCCCTGATGGGGACGCTGCTCATCCTCGGAATCCTCGGGGTGTTCGGCCTCGGGACCGGGCGGCCGATCGGCGTGGTCCTCATTATGGCCGCGTTCATGCTGCTCAAGCGCCTGGTGTACATCTTCACCGGGCGCCGGGGCCGGGGCCGGGGGCGGGGTCGCGGCGGCCCGCGCCGCCGCTGCTAGAGCCGGCCACCACCGCCCCGGGAGACAAAGTCGCCGTTCACGATTTATCGTGGAAGGGACCGATCCTCGCAAGCAACGGGAAGTGCGAATGGCGATGCGCTACTACGCTCCCTTTCCCGGTGGCGGCAGTGACCCTGCCCGGCCACGGGGACCGCACGCGCTGCGCATCGGGGACGCGGAACGCGACGCCGCCGCGGCGGACCTCGGCGAGCACTACGCGGCTGGCCGGCTGACCCTCGACGAGCTGCACGAGCGCCTCGAAGCGGTGTTCTCGGCCAAGACGTTCGGGCAGCTGGCCGGGGTCATGGCCGACCTCCCGGGCGCCCGCGCCGGCTGGCGGCGGCGCCAGGATGGCGGCCGGCGCCGGGGTGGCTGCCCTCGGCGGGCCCACGGCCTGGGCCGCCCCTCTACGGTGGCGGCTGGGGTCCGGCCGGGCTGCGCTACCAGGGCCCGCTGGAGACCGCCGACGGGCGGTGGCACCCGGCCGGCCCGGCCGTCGGCTTCTCGCGCCGGGAAATGCCCGAGCCGCCGATCCCGAGCGACCGGGCGGCCCGCCTGGCCGCCTTGTCACTGCTCCTGCTGGCCATGCTGATCTGGCTGTTCACCGCGCTGCTGTTCGCCCGGCACGGAATGTACCACCCGGGCGTCATCCCAGCCCCCGGCTCGGCCGGCCACTACTACCCGGGCATGCCGGGCAACCAGGGACCCTGACTCGGGGCTGCCGCGCGACGCCCTGGCCGGGACAGGCTCCGGCGTCGCCTAGCGCAGCCGCTGCGGGACGACCAGGTAGCGGAAGCCGCCGCCGGCGGCCGGGCTGATCACGGCCGGCCTGGCGGCGCTGGTGAAACGCAGCCGCACCCGGGCGGACTCGTCGGGCGCCCCGCCGCCCTCTGGCACCGCCGCGGCCTGCACCCCGTCGAGCAGGTACTGCGGGCTGAACGCGATCGCGGGCTCGTCGCCGGCGAAGTCGGCCGCCACCGTCTCCCGCGCCCGCGCCTGGCCCGCCGTCGCCGCCCCCACCGTGACCCGCCCGGGGGCGAAGGACAGCTGCACCGGGGTGCCGCGCTCGGCCACCAGCGCCACCCGCCGCACCGCGTCGGAGAACGCCGCGGCCGGGAGTTCGGCCGTGCAGCCGAACTCCTCCGGGAAGCGGGAGCGGTAGCGGACGAACTCGCCCCCGAGCAGCCGCGCGGTCAGCCGCCGGCCGCCCGCCTCGAAGCCGATCATGCCCTCGGCCGCACCCGCGGCGCCGTCGTCCTGCGCCGGCCTGGCGGCGCAGCACCCGCACCTCAGTCCCGGCGGTCATCATCCGGGCCGCGTCGGCCAGGGTCCGGGCCGGCACCAGCAGCGCTCCCCGGCCGGCGGCCGGCCCCGGTACCGGGGACCACGGCAGCTCACGGACCGCCAGCCGGTAGCGGTCGGTGGCGGCCAGTGTCATCGTCCCCCCGTCGGCCTCGACGTTGACCGCCGTGAGCAGCGGCAGCGTGTCGTCACGGCTAGCGGCCGGGGTGACCTGCCCGATCGCGGCGGCGAGGACGCCACCGTCGGCGGTCCCGGCCAGTGCGGGCAGCTCGGGCAGGGCCGGGTAGTCCGCGAGCGGCAGCGGGGTCAGCTGGAAGGCCGCGTCGCCGCACGCGACCGCGATGCCGTCGGGGTCATCGGACACCTGCACCGGGTGCGGCGGCAGGGCCCGGACGATTTCCACCAGCAGCCGCCCAGGCACCAGCACGGTGCCCGGCTCGGCCACCTCGGCCGGCACCAGGACCCGGGCTGAGACCTCGTAGTCGAAGCAGGACAAGGCGACACCATCCTGCTCGGCCCGCAGCAGCAGGCCAGTCAGCACCGGCACCACCGGCCTGCCCGGGAGTGCCCGCGCGACCCAGGTGACCGCCTCCGCCAGCGCGTCGCGCTCGACCGTGAACTTCATCCCGCGTCCTCTTGCTCGTGACCGACCCGTCGGCGCCCGGGCCAGCTGGCCCCATCCCGGGCCGGCGCTGTCCCGGCATCCTGCCATCAGCGTCCGACATTCGGGGGCCGGCGCAGCCGGGTCCACGCGACCGGGCGAGACGGTGGAAACTTTGCGCAGCATGGAGATAATGCGGCCGTATAGGCCGCTTTTCCTCCACCGTGCGCGGAGTTTCCACGTTCCGGTGGGAAACGGACCGCGACCAGAGCGCGGCCGGCAAGAACTACCCGTAGGGCGCAGGGGAGCAAGGGGCACGGGAACCACTGGGCACGGCACCCTCGGGGGCACGGGACCCTCGGGGGGCACGGGACCCTCGGGGGGCACGGGAACCACTGGAGGTGCGGGGCGCGGCGAGTGGCGGGGCGGCGATAACCGGTTGCCGACGGCGCGGGGGCCGTGCTCGGCCGACTGCGCGCGGACGGGATCGAGATCGCTGAGCACGACGACGACCCGGACATGGTGTCGTTCACGTGCGCCGACCCGGATGGCCACCGGGCCAAGGTGTACTGGGAGCGGTGCAAGGCAGGACCCGGCGCGCGGGCGCGCACCGGGTCCTGCCGGGGCTGGCGGCCAGCCGCAGATGTACTACGCGGAGAGGTACTTGCCGTAGAAGGCGAGGATCCGCTCCCAGCCGTCCTTGGCCGCCTCGACCCGGTACGCGGGCCGGTCGACGGTGAAGAATGAGTGGCCAGCGCCCTCGTAGCGGTGGAACTCGTAGGTCTTGCCCGCTGCCTTGAGCGCCTCTTCCAGCTCGTCGACCTCGGCCGGGGACGGATGAGCGTCCTCCTGCCCGAACAGGCCGAGCAGCGGGCAGTGCAGGCTCGGGGTGCGGTCCACCAGGGTGGTCACCTTGAGCGGAAAGTTCTCCGGCAGGGTGCCGGTGACGAACGCGCCGTAGCAGTCGACCGCCGCGTCCAGGTCGAGGCTGACCGCGGCCAGGAACGACTGGCGGCCGCCGGAGCAGTAGCCGATCGTGCCGGTCTTGCCGTTGGAGTTGGGCAGCCCCTTGAGGTAGGCCATCGAGCCGGCCACGTCGCTGACGAGCTGCTCGTCGGGGATGCCGCCCTGAGCGCGGGCGGTCGCCGCGGCGTCGTCGGGGGCGGCACCGGGGGCCTGTCGCCAGTACAGGTTGGGCATGACCGCGTTGTAACCGTGGAAGGCGAGCCGCCGGGCGATCTCCTTGGTGGAGTCGTCGTAGCCGGGCAGGTGGTGGATCACGACCACGCCGCCGCGGGGGGCCTCGTCGAGGGCGCGGGCGGTGTAAGCCTCGATCTCGGTGCCGTCGCCGGAGGTAATCGTGACCGTCTCGGCCAGAACTGCGTCAGACATCGTTGTGCTGTCTCCCTCTTGGGGTGGTTCGCTGCTGAGTGGGCGGGGCTGGGCTGTTACTCGTGACCGGGCTGGTCTGTCACTCAAGGCCGGGCGGGGCGGCGTCGAGGACCGCGGTGATCGCCTTGACCAGCGCGCGGGCCGACTCCTGGCTCAGCTCAACCGCCACCCGGGCCGACGGCCCGCGCTCGGGGGCGCGGAAGTCGATGTTGAGCGTGTGACCGAATGGGGCGTGCACCGGGTGATCCAGGTAGACGCTGCAGTCGGTGACCTTGAACCAGCCGTCAGCGCCCTTGGCGCTGCCGGCAAGCTCGAACGTCTCGGTGATGTACGTGCACATAGCTGGGGTCCTTCCGTCTGCGAGACGGCCGCGGGCTGGGCCTGCCCGCGCGTTCCAGCCGATCATTTCACCTGAGTCGTTAGCGGCGCTCATGAACCCCGGCGCAGCGTGACTTCATGGGTTGCAGAGTTTCCAGAAGCGGGAAGCTCGCATCTTAGTTCGAGTGTCGGAGGTCGCCGGTACGGTCGAGGCATGAGACCTGAGTTGGCTCAAACTAGTGCGCACTTTGGCTGCCGCTGCCGCGGTTGATGGCGTCGAGGGCTTGGCGGAGGTCGTCGGGGAGTGGGTCGGCGGCGGTGATGGTCTGCCGTCCGGCCTGGATCTCGATGGTGCGGTAGCGGCGGGCGGTCTTGACGAATTTCCTGATCGACCAGCCGGTTGCGCTTCTCGATCCAGCGGCTGACGGCGAGGGCGGCGAACACGATCGTCAGGTGGGCCTCGATGGAGTCGCGCTTGCGGTGGTAGATCGGCCTGGCCTGCAGGTCGGACTTCGACATGCGGAAGCTCTTCTCGATGTTCCACGAGCTCGTGGTAGCTGCCGATCACGAAGTCCGGCGGTGACCGGGGTGCCGTCCGGGGCAGGCGGCGAGGTTGGTGATGTAGCCCTTGATCCCGGCCAGGTCCCGGGCCTTCGCCTCCAGCTCGCGGTTGACGCTCTTGACCGCGCCGTCGAGGGCGATGAACCGGTTCCGCTTGACCGGGGCCAGCCCGGCGACGGCCTTGGCTGCCTTGGCGACCTGCTCGTCGATCCCGCGCAGCGTCCGCCGGGCCCGGTCGGCCCGGTACTGGTAGTAGATCATCTGGTCACGGCGCTTCGCCTTTCGGCCCGGCGGGCCAGGGCTGGGTGAAGACGTGCCCGTCGGGGATCTCCTCGCCCGGGTGCTCCCGCCGCCACTGGGCGACCAGGTAGGGGACGTCGGGGACCTTCATCCCGAGGATGAACGACAAGCCCGCGGCCTCGATGGCCTTCTGGTTCGCCTCGGAGATCATGCCCGCGTCCGCGACCACCGTGACGTCCGGCAGGCGGTGGGCGGCCATGAACTCCTCGATGACCGGCAGCATGGTCTTGGTCTCGGCCCTGTTGCCCTCGAACGCGCAGACCATCAGCGGGAACCCGTCCTGCCCGGCCAGCAGCCCGATCGTGATCTGCGGCTCCAGCCGCCGCTCCTTGGAGAACCCCGGCTCGCGGAACCCGTCGCCCTGGTCCGTCTCGAAATACAGGGTGGACACGTCGTAAAGGACCAGGCTGGCCGGGCCGAGCCGGGCGTGCGCGGCGCAGGCCTCCGACAGCCGCTGCCGCCACGCCTCCTGCGCATAGGCGGGCAGGCGCCGCTTGACCGTCGCGATACGACGCCGGCGCGACCCCGGCCTCGTCCAGGACCCGCAGCTGTCGAGCTTGCTCGACGGCTCGATGATCCGCGCCAGCACCAGGTGCCGGAACACCTCGTCCCCGCCCGCGGCGTCGTCCAGGCCCAGAACCCGGTAGCCGCGATCCAAGTGCGTCCAGCAGGTGCCCCATCCGCGAAGAGGTGATCGGCAGCGGCCCGCCGCCCGCGGGCTCCAGGCCCAGGCCGAGCTCCAGCTGCCCGGCCGCGATCCGCTGCTGCGCCGCGGCCTTCAGCCCCTCCAGCTCCGCCTCATCGTGCGCCGACCCGAGGTGCTCGATCTCCCGTGACCCCCGCCGCGAAGACCACACGACCTGCACCGCGGTCGCCCCCGACGTTGTCCTCACTGTCCGCATATACGGCACCAGGCCACTTTACGAGCCACGCCTAGTGCGCAAGCTGAGCTCTCACCAACTGCAAAGCCCAAGGTCAGCCCAACGGGCTCCTCAAGAACCCCCGATCCTGAGCCAACTCAGGCCTGCCCGCGCGTTCCAGCCGATCATTTCACCTGAGTCGTTAGCGGCGCTCATGAACCCCGGCGCAGCGTGACTTCATGGGTTGCAGAGTTTCCAGAAGCGGGAAGCTCGCATCTTAGTTCGAGTGTCGGAGGTCGCCGGTACGGTCGAGGCATGAGACTGTTGCCATGCATCCGTTCATCTATGCTCGATGACGCCAGCACAAGTGCCGAGCGGCAACTCGAAAAGATCGAGACGTTCGCCCGCGCCGGCGGCCATGAACTCGTTCCGATTCCTCGAGCGGATTACGACATCAATGTCAGCGGCTCCGTAAGCCCGTTCGAGCGACCTGGCCTGGGGTCCTGGCTAAGAGACGATCGCCTCGAAATGTGGGACGCCATCTGCGCGGCACGACTCGATCGCCTCACTAGATCTCTGTTCGACTTCGTTAAGATCACATCTTGGGCCAAGGCGAACAGCAAATCGATTGTCTGCCTCGATCCTATGCTCGACCTGAGCACGCCGACGGGACAAGCATTAGCGTCGACTATGGCGACCTTCGCTCAATTTGAACGCGAATCGACCGCAGCACGCGTCCGCGATGCCTGGCACAAACTTAATGAAACCGGCAAATACGGTGGGGGTCAAGTGCCTTTTGGCTACCGGCCCACCCGTCTGCCCAAGGGCTGGGGGTATGAACCAGACCCCACTTACGGGCCCATCGTCGCAATCATGTGTAATCGCTATATCGCGGGTGAGTCAATAGGGTCGATCACACGTTGGCTGAATGCTGCGAGCATTCCCACCCCTTGGAATGCCACGCGTACGCGGAACGGCAAGTCTGCCAGGAACACGGTCTGGCGGACGCCATCAGTGCGGAAGATCCTGGCGAGCCCCGCGATGCTAGGCGTCACCATCAGGACCGACGCCACGCCCGTCACAGATAATAAGGGTGACGTTATCTACCGCGCAAGCGCCCTCGTTTCCGGCGAGGTGTGGGAAAGTGTACAGGCACGCCTCCGGGCGAACCGCGTTCCAGAAAAGATCAATGCGTGGCCCTTGAGCGCGGTTGCCTATTGCTCGGCTTGCGGAGCTGCCATGTACGGCTCGACGACCGCATACCGAGACAAGAAATACCGATATTACGGTTGCAGGCATTCGATGCAACGCGACGGAACGTGCACCGCCCGCCGCGTCAATGCGACCGAACTGGAGGCCGCAGTGTTCGATGTGATCCTGACAGCATGTGGTGAAATAGAATGGTTTGAAAAAGACAACACCGCCCGACTTCACCTATCCCAGCAGATCGACGAAACAGTCAGGTCCCTGACCCTCCTGCTCGGGGACATTCAGTTGAGGGCACTCGCGGGCGAGGACGTGCGAGGCATCCAGGAATCTTTGCGCGAGGCCCAGGCCGAACTGGCCGCCCTTCAGGTACTTCATGCTGCTGGGCGATCTGAACCTCTGGCAACAGGCCAGACATTCCGGCAGAAATGGGAGTCGCTTGATGCTGCCAGCCAGAACGGATTGCTTCGCGCCGGGGGAGTTCGCGTAGGCGTCTCCCGAGATGCGACGCCACCGGGACTCGGGCCGCAGTTGGCAACTCCCTGCGTTGCCCGCCAGACGACGGTCATCTGCACGCCGCACCTTCACGCCGTGATCTGCCTCGGAAACCTGCGTGAGATCCTGGAGCAAGGTACCGCGGCCTGAACAGCCCGACGCCAACGGCGTATCTGCCGACACCGTGGGCCTCTCTGGTTGCGCCCGGACCTGCCTGGCAGACTCTTGCCCATGAGCTATCTCGCGGCTTACGACCGGTACGACGACCAAATGCCCTACCGCCGAACCGGGCGAAGCGGCCTGAAACTGCCCGCAGTGTCCCTAGGCTTGTGGCAGAACTTCGGCAGCGACCGGCCGTTGGAGACACAGCGCGCCATCCTCCGCCGGGCCTTCGACAGAGGCGTCACCCACTTTGACCTGGCTAACAACTACGGTGGAGTGGGGTTTGCGGAGACGGTTTCACGGGCTGGCGCGGGAGCGCCGTACGGATCGGCCGAGGTCAACTTCGGGCGGCTGCTGCGCGAGGACTTCCGGCCCTACCGGGACGAGCTGGTGATCTCGACCAAGGCGGGCTACGACATGTGGCCCGGCCCGTACGGCGAGTGGGGGTCGCGCAA
The DNA here is from genome assembly GCA_963795335.1 of uncultured Actinomycetota bacterium. GTDB lineage: Bacteria > Actinomycetota > Actinomycetes > Streptosporangiales > Streptosporangiaceae > Trebonia. The sequence goes on along the minus strand of CAWCHI010000010.1, from coordinate 14,215 downwards.
GTACCTGCTGGCCAGCCTGGACCAGTCGCTGGCGCGGATGGGCCTCGACTACGTCGACATCTTCTACTCACACCGGTTCGACCCGGACACACCCCTGGAGGAGACGATGGGGGCGCTCGATACCGCGGTGCGGTCCGGCCGGGCGCTGTACGCCGGGATCTCGTCCTACTCCCCCGAGCGGACCCGCGAGGCGTACGAGATCCTGAAGTCGCTCGGCACGCCGCTGCTGATCCACCAGCCGTCCTACTCGATGATCAACCGCTGGATCGAGGGCGGGCTGCTGGATCTGCTGGGCGAGCTCGGGGTCGGCTGCATCGCCTTCTCGCCGCTGGCGCAGGGGGTGCTGACCACCAAGTACCTGGGCGGCGTGCCCGAGGGGTCGCGCGCGTCACGGAACGGGTCGCTGTCGCCCGAGCTGCTCAGCGAGCGCACCCTGACCCACGTGCGGGCGCTCAACGAGATCGCCGCCGCCCGCGGCCAGAGCCTCGCCCAGCTGGCGATCTCCTGGGTCCTGCGCGACCCGCGGATGACCTCGGCCCTGATCGGGGCGTCGTCGGTCGCGCAGCTGGACGAGAACCTGGACGCCGCGGCCAAGACCGCCTTCAGCGCCGACGAGATCGCCGCCATCGACAAGCACGCGGTCGAGGCGGGCATCAACATCTGGGCCGCGTCGAGCGCGGATTAGGCGCGATGCCGGGGAGCGATGCGTTTCCGCCCAGGCTTCTTACATTATTTACACTTTGAATACCGCTTGAACTAAGGGCCGGCCGGCGGTTTCATCGAGGGGAAAGCCGCCGTTTCGGCAATGTAAACACTGTAAGAAATGGAACGAATGTAAAGAACGGCGGCCGTCCGGTGGCGTCTCCTCGAGGAGTCTCATTGACGAGCCAAGTAAGAAGTACCAGAACCGGGCGGACAGGCGCGCGGATCCGGCCCCGGCGAACGCTGCTCAGCGTGCTGCTGCTGTTCGCCGGCTGCCTGACCACGGTCGCGTTCTCGGCCCTGGGCGTCTCGCCCGCCAAGGCCGATACCGTGCCGCCCCCGCCGGCCGGCTGGACCACGGTGTTCAGCGACAACTTCGCCGGGCCGGCCGGGTCCGCCCCGTCGGCGCAGAACTGGTTCTACGACATCGGCACCGGCTACGGCACGGGCGAGGTCGAGAACACCACCAGTTCAACCAGCAACGTCTACCTGGACGGCAACGGCCACCTGGTGCTCAAGGCGACCGACAACGGCGGCACCTGGACGTCGGGGCGGATCGAGTCCACCCGCGATGACTTCCAGGCCCCGCCTGGCGGCAAACTGGAGATGACCGCGGAGATCGAGCAGCCGAACCCGGGTAACGGGATCGGTTACTGGCCTGCCTTCTGGGCGCTCGGCTCACCGATGCGCGTCGGCGGCGGCTGGCCGCAGTCCGGTGAGATCGACATGATGGAAGACGTCAACGGCTCGAACGAGGCGTCCCAGACGCTGCACGACTCGGCCGGGAGCAGCGGGCACGCACTCATCGCCTGCCCGGACACGTCGTCCACCTGCCAGAGCGGTTACCACACCTACTCGGTCATCGTCGACCGGACCAACACCAGCGCGGAGACGCTGCAGTTCCTGATGGACGGGACGGTGGAGTCCACCATCACCGAAGCCTCGGTCGGCACCGCGGCCTGGCAGGCGGCCATCGACCACGGCTTCTTCATCATCTTCGACCTGGCCATGGGCGGCAATTACCCGGACCCGCTGTGCAACTGCACGGCCCCGACGAGCGCAACGACGTCCGGCGGGAGCATGAGCGTCGGCTACGTCGCCGCCTACGAGACGGGCGGCAACTCCACCCCGGCCGGCACCGCGACCGCGACCGGGCCGCTGACCGGGCTGAACGGGAACTGCCTGACCAATCAGAACTCACTCAACACCGAGAGCAACCCGATGTACCTGACCGGCTGCAATGGCTCGGCCGGACAGCAGTGGTCGCCGTACAGTGACGGGACACTCCGGGTCCAGGGCGGCTGCCTGGACGTGGCGGCCGCGGGCACGACGAGCGGGACCGACGTCGACTGGTACCCATGCAACGCCACCGCGGCGCAAGACTGGACTCATCAGTCCAACGGCGAGCTGGTGAACCCGAACTCCGGGCTCTGCCTCACCGACCCGGGCGGCAGCACCGGGTCGAGGCTTGACATCGAGACCTGCACCGATGCGACCGACCAGCAATGGACCGAGCCGGCCAGCGGTACCAGCGGCGGCGGTACCGGGACCTGCGGCGCCACCAATGTCGCGCTGAACCAGCCCACAACCGCCTCCTCGACCGAGAACGCGGGCACCCCGGCCGCCGACGCGACCGACGGGAACCCCGGCACGCGCTGGTCAAGCGCGTTCTCCGACCCGCAGTGGCTCGACGTCGACCTCGGCTCCGTCCAGAGCATCTGCCAGGTCACCCTCGACTGGGAAACCGCCTACGCCAAGGCATTCCAGATCCAGGTGTCCAACGACAACACCAACTGGACAACCATCTACTCAACCACCACCGGCACCGGCGGCAACCAGGTCCTCAGCGTCAACGGCACCGGCCGCTACATCCGCATGTACGGCACCGCCCGCGCCACCCAGTACGGCTACTCCCTGTGGGAGTTCCAGGTCAACACGACCAGCAGCGGCGGTACCGGCACCTGCGGCACCGTCAACGCGGCGCTGAACCAGCCGACCACCGCCTCGTCGACCGAGAACGGCAGCTTCCTGGCTTCCGACGCGACCGACGGGAACCCCGGCACCCGCTGGTCAAGCGCGTTCTCCGACCCGCAGTGGCTCGACGTCGACCTCGGCTCCAGCCAGAGCATCTGCCAGGTCACCCTCGACTGGGAAACCGCCTACGCCAAGGCGTTCCAGATCCAGGTGTCCAACGACAACACCAACTGGACAACCATCTACTCCACCACCACCGGCACCGGCGGCAACCAGGTCCTCAGCGTCAACGGCACCGGCCGCTACATCCGCATGTACGGCACCGCCCGCGCCACCCAGTACGGCTACTCCCTGTGGGAGTTCCAGGTCAACACGACCGGGTAACCGGCCCACGGCAGCCGGGCTCAGCCGTGTCGCGGCTGGGCCCGGTCGCCGGGCTCCGTCCGGGCCCGCCGCTGGGTTGGCGCAGGTACCGGGACCGGGGAGCGCGGCCCCGGTCGCGCCGCCGGCGGCCGCCGCCCCGCGCCGGTGACGCCGCTTCCCGCGCACCATTCGCCGGCGCGTATCCAATAACAGTTTTTGGCCGTTCAATAACAGTTTTCTGGCCGCCTTATTAACACTTCTTTCACGTTTACACCCATTGACCGGCAGGTTTCGGTCAGGTTACGTTGCGGCTGAAATAAGCCACCGCGATAAGCGGCGCCCGTTCCGGAGGTCAAATGTGAACCCACGCAGTCGGCAACGAAAAATGCATTCGAGGCGCCCGCGCCGGTCGCCCGGCTACCGTCGCGCGGCCATAAGCCTGCTGACTTTCGCCGCCCTTCTCCTGTCCCTTTGCGTCGCCGCGATGGGCGCGGCCACCCCCAAGGCGCACGCGGCCACCTGCGGCACTGCCAACGTGGCGCTGAACAAGACCGCGACCGCGTCGTCGTATGAGAACCAGGCCGCCTACCCGGCCTCGGCCGCGGTCGACGGCAACACCGCTACCCGCTGGTCGAGCGCCTTCTCCGACCCGCAGTGGCTGGAGGTCGACCTCGGCTCCAGCCAGAGCATCTGCCAGGTGGGCCTGGACTGGGAAGCTGCTTACGCGACCGCGTTCCAGATCCAGGTCTCGGCCGATGGCACCAACTGGACCAGCATCTACTCCACCACCACCGGCACCGGCGGGATGCAGACCCTCAGCGTCACCGGCACCGGCCGCTACATCCGCATGTACGGCACCGCGCGGGCCACCCCGTACGGCTACTCGCTGTGGGAGTTCCAGGTCTACACGAGCGGCGGCAGCGGGACATGCGGCGGGGCGAACGTGGCGCTGAACCAGCCGACGACCGCGTCCTCGACCCAGAACTCCGGCACCCCGGCGGCGGACGCCACCGACGGCAACACCGGCACGCGCTGGTCGAGCGCGTTCTCCGACCCGCAGTGGCTGGAGGTCGACCTCGGCTCGTCGCAGAGCATCTGCGGGGTCTCGATTAACTGGGAGGCGGCTTACGCGACGGCGTTCCAGATCCAGACGTCACCCGACGGCACCACCTGGACGAGCATCTACTCGACCACCACGGGAACCGGCGGGGTGCAGAACCTGACCGTCTCCGGGACCGGCCGCTACATCCGCATGTACGGCACCGCCCGCGCCACCCAGTACGGCTACTCGATCTGGGAGTTCCAGGTGTTCACCTCGGGCGGTACGCCGCCGGCCTGGCTGCACCGGCGGGTCCAACACCCCGAACCTCGGCCCGAACGTCTACGTCTTCAACCCGAGCATGTCCACTGCCTCGATCAACAACACGCTGAACACCATCTTCAACACCCAGAAGACCAACCAGTTCGGCACCCAGCGCTACGCCGAGCTGTTCATGCCGGGCACCTACACCGGCGTCGAGGACAACGTCGGCTACTACACGTCGGTCCAGGGCCTGGGGCAGAACCCCGATCAGGTCTCGATCAACAGCGGCGACGTGACCGTCGACTCCTTCGACGGCACCGGCAACGCCACCGACAACTTCTGGCGCTCGGCCGAGAACATGGAAATCACCCCGTCGGCCGGCAGCGACCGCTGGGCGGTGGCCCAGGCCGGGCCGTTCGAGCGGATGGACGTCCACGGGGGCCTCGAGCTCTACCCGGCCAGCTACGGCTATGCCAGCGGCGGCTACATCGCCGACAGCGTGGTCACCGGCCAGGCCTCCAGCGTCTCCCAGCAGCAGTATTACTCCAAGGACAGCACCTTCGGCAGCTGGAGCGGCTCGGTCTGGAACATGGTGTTCTCCGGCGTCAACGGGGCGCCCGCGCAGAGCTTCCCCACCCCGCCGATGACCACCCTCGCCACCACCCCGGTCGCGCGCGACATCCCCTACCTGTACGTCGACTCAAGCGGCAACTACAACGTCTTCGAGCCGAGCCTGCGCACCAACGCGGCCGGCCCGAGCTGGGCCGGGGGCTCCACCCCGGGCACGTCGGTCCCGATGAGCCAGTTCTTCGTGGCCACCCCGTCCGACACCGCCGCGCAGATCAACGCCGCACTCGCCGAGGGCTGCAACCTGCTGTTCACTCCCGGCGTTTACAGCATCAACCAGACCATCAACGTCACCAACCCGAACACGGTCGTGCTCGGCCTCGGCTTCCCGACCCTCATCCCGACCGGCGGCGTGGACACCATGCACGTCGCGGACGTGGACGGCGTGCGGCTCCAGGGCCTGCTGTTCGACGCCGGCACCACCAACTCCAGCACGCTGCTGCAGATCGGCCCGGCCGGCTCGAGCGCGAGCCACGCCAGCAACCCGATCTCCGTCCAGGACGTCTTCTTCCGGATCGGCGGCGACATCGCAGGCCAGGCAACCAACAGCCTGGTGGTGAACTCCAGCAACACCCTCCTCGACGACATCTGGGCCTGGCGGGCCGATCACGGCAACGCGGGCACCGTCGGCTGGACCGTCAACACTGCCCAGCACGGCGTGGTCGTCAACGGCAACAACGTCCTGGCGACCGGCCTGTTCGTCGAGCACTACCAGAACTACGACGTGCAGTGGCTCGGGAACGGGGGCGAGACGATCTTCTTCCAGAACGAGATGCCGTACGACCCGCCGAACCAGGCCGCCTGGATGAACGGCTCCTCCGACGGCTACGCGGCCTACGAGGTCGGGCCGAACGTGACCACCCACCAGGCCTACGGCCTGGGCAGTTACTGCTACTTCAACGTCAACCCGGCGGTGGTGGCGGACCACGCCTTCGAGGCGCCGGACACCCCGGGCGTCCAGTTCCACGACATCCTCACGGTCTCCCTCGGAGACGTGGGAGCCATCGAGCACGTCATCAACGAAACCGGCGCGGCCACCCCGACCAACACCACCCCGTCCACCGTCACCAGTTACCCGTAATCCCAGCCCGGGCGCAGTAGTGCCCCGCGGCTCCTCCCGTCCCGGAGAGCCGCGGGGCACTAGCGTGCGGGGCCGCGGTCGCGGCGCTACCCGGTGACCGGCAACTCGGCCACCGCCTTGGCGGGCGGGATGGACTGCGGGAACCTGAACATGTTGGCCGGGTCGTACTTCGCCTTGATCGACTCCAGCCGGGACAGGTTCATGCCGTAGTAGGCCTGGAGGTAGTTCTTCAGGTCCGGGTCCGGGTAGTTCTGGTAGGCCTGGCCGCTCGCGTACGACCGCATCGAGCCCCAGAAGTCACGCAGCCAGGTGAGCTGGTTGGCGGGCCCGCTGCCGCCGGTGCCGTTGGCCCAGTCGGTCGTGTACTGGGCCGAGAACAGAGCCGTGCGGTGCACGAAGGCGGTCGCGGTGGGCGCGACCCGGTTGACCGCGCCGCCGAGCGAGTCGAAGGCGATCCCGCCGACCGCGCCGACCCCCCCGTGCACCTTCTGCAGCGCGGTCACCCCGGCGAGCAGGGTGCTGATGCCGGCGCTGCTCAGCGGACGGGTGAAGAAGTCCGACTTGGCGTACTGCGGCTGCTGGCTCAGTTTGCCCCCGCTGGCGTACCAGGGCAGGTGACAGGCCTGGTAGCCGATGCTGGAGCAGCCCGCCTCGACCAGCATCGCGGTCATGAACGGCTGCGGGTTGCTCAGGCTCCAGTGCCCGCTGGCCGGCTTGCCGGACTTCGCCCAGAGCTGGTCGATCAGGGCCGCCGCCTCGTTGGCACTGCCGATGTAGGTACCGCCGACCCCGATGCTCGGGGTGGTCCCGCCCGGCGCGGCCGCCAGGTGCATGTTCGACCACAGCTGGTCGGGTGCGTGCGGGGCCCAGTTTTGCCACGCCGCGACCACCCGCGCCGCCTGCGACCAGGGCCAGCTCATGCTGAACAGGCACAGGCTGGGGGCGGCCACGGTGCGGAAGGTGAACTGGGTGACGACGCCGAAGTTCCCGCCGCCGCCGCCCTGGCTGGCCCAGAACAGGTCCTTGTACTGATTGCTGGCGGTGGCGGTCACAGCCGACCCGTTGGCCAGCACGATCTGCACTGACTCGAGGCTGTCGCAGGTGAGGCCGTAGGCGCGGGCGGTCACCCCGATGCCGCCGCCGAGGGTCAGCCCGGCGATGCCGACCGTCGGGCAGGAACCGCCCGGCACCGCCCGGCCGTGGCTGGCGAGGCCGTGGTAGAAGTCGATGAGCCGGGTGCCCGCGCCCACGACGGCGGTGCTGCCGGACACCGGGCCCATCCGGAAGTTGGTCACGTCGATGATCAGCCCGCTGGTGCTGGACCAGCCACCGTAGCTGTGCCCGCCGGACCGGGCCGCGAACGGGAGCTTGAACTTGCGCGCGAACGCCAGGCACGTCGCCACATCGTGGACGGTCTTCACGTAGGCGATGCCAGCCGGGTTGACGCCGTTGAACCGCGGGTCGAACAGCAGCTTGGCCGTCGCGTACTGCGCCTCACCGGGCCGGACGAGGGTGCCGGACAGGTCGTGCCCGAGGGCGGTCCAGTCGGCCGGGGAGGGCCCGGCCGACCGCGCGGCGATGCCGGAGGAAGTAAGCGCCCGGTCTACCGAGGCGCTGGCGATGCCCGGCACCGCCACGGCGGCGGCACTGCCGGCGGCGAGGCCGAGGAAGGCGCGCCGCGCGAGGGGACTCTCCGATGAGTTCGTCACAATCGTTAGGACGCGCTTACTGCCCGTACGGTTGCTCACGTTGTCGGCACCGTTGTCATTGGGCCGCAGGCCAGAGAGCTTTTTCCGGATCTGTCACAACGAACCGGCCTGCCGCGTCTTAGAGATGAGGGCGGCCGGCCCGTAGGCGGCGATGAAACGGCGGCCCCCTGGAAGTCCACCAGAAAAAGAGAGAGAAGACGGAATAGCTTGAGTAGCTCAACTGTTTAGTTGGTCATGAGCATCGAGACCCAGGGACCGGGAACGGCGCGGGCCGAAGTCACAGCTGCGGCTGACGACTCGGCACCGGCGCTCAACCGGGACATCCTCGACGCGCTCACCTCCCTCGTCAAGCAGGCGGGAGCGGTGGGGCAGTCCATCGCCAGTGGCGTCGGGCTGGCCCCGCACGACCTGCTGGCGATGTTCAAGCTGGACGGCGCCCTTCCGATGAAGGAAATGGCCCAGCGGATGGGGTGCGACGCGTCGTTCATCACCACCATCGCGGACAACCTCGAGAAGCGCGGCCTCCTGCGCCGGGAGCCTGGGCAGCGGGACCGGCGGGTGAAAAACCTGGTACTCACCGGGGAGGGCATCAGCGTCAAGGACCGGCTGATGTCCCAGCTCGCGCAGCGGATGCCCTGGTGTTACGCGCTGGATGAGGAGGAGCGGCGCTGCTTCCTCCAGCTGGTGCGGAAGATGGTCGACACGCCGGCTCCGGGCGACGCCGGAGACGGCGGCTGTCCGGGGGCAGGCACGTGACACAGCGCTAAACCCGCGCCGCACCGCCACCGCCTGGCAGCCTGACCGGGCCGGTCATGGGCGCGAGCGGCGGAGCACGCACTCGTTCGGGATCAAAATCTAAATCTAGTTTTTCCTCCAGACTCTGATAAAGGGGATTCTTGTGTCACCAAAGTCAGGACAGGCGGAGGGCACGGCCGCGGCCGTGACCGACACCAGTCAGCAAGTGGTCGACACGCCAGGCACAGAGGCGGCACGGCCCCGCCGGCTCGGCCTCGCGCTCCTGGTCATCGCGGCCGCGCAGCTCATGGTCGTGCTCGACGCCACCATCGTCAACGTGGCGCTGCCGCATATCCAGCAGGCGCTGCACTTCTCCGGGACGAACCTGGAATGGGTGGTCAACGCCTACGCGCTCGCCTTCGGCGGCCTCCTGCTGCTCGGCGGCCGGTCCGGTGACCTGCTCGGACGGCGGCGGATCTTCATCTTCGGCATCGCCTTGTTCGCGGTCGCCTCGCTGGCCGGCGGGTTCGCTCAGAACCAGCCCGAGCTGCTGATCGCGCGGGTGATCCAGGGCATCGGCGGCGCGTTCGCCGCGCCCACCTCGTTGTCGCTGATCGCGGTCAACTTCCCCGAGGGGAAGGAGCGCAACCGCGCGATGGGCGTCTACGCCGGCGTGTCCATTTCCGGCGCGGCCATCGGCCTGATCCTCGGCGGGCTGCTCACCAGCTACGCCAACTGGCGCTGGGTGTTCTTCGTCAACGTGCCGATCGGCCTGATCCTGGTGCTGCTGGCACCGCGGGTGCTCGGCGAGTCGAGCCGGGTGCACGGCAAGTTCGACCTGCCCGGCGCGATCACCGCCACCCTCGGCCTCGCCGCCCTGGTGTACGGGCTGTCGGAAGCGGCCACCACGTTCACCAACGGCCAGGCGGTCGGGCACTGGGGCAGCACCAAGGTCATCGCCTCGCTGGTGGCGGCGGTGGTCCTGCTCACCGCGTTCGCCTTCATCGAAGCGCGGTCCAAGCACGCGCTGGTGCCGCCGCGGGTGCTCCGCTCCCGTGACCGGACCGGGGCGTACCTGATCAGCTTGTGCATCGGTACCGCGATCTTCGGCATGTTCTTCTTCATGACGATCTTCGTGCAGACGGTCTGGGGATACTCGCCCGTCCGCTCGGGAATCGCCTACCTGCCCATGGTGGGCGCGATCCTGATCGGCGCGGCGTCATCCTCCCAGCTGGTCGCGCGGATCGGCGCCCGCCCGCTGATCACCGGGGGACCGCTCATCGCGACGGTCGGACTCCTGTGGCTGTCGCGTATCTCAGAGCACAGCAGCTACGCGGGCGGCCTGCTCGGGCCGTCGATGCTGGTGGGCCTGGGGATGGGGCTGACGTTCGTGCCGCTGTCCCTGGTGGCGCTGGCGAAGGTGCCGAACAAGGACGCTGGGGTGGCGTCGTCGCTGCTCAACACCGGGCAGCAAGTCGGCGGGTCGATCGGCCTGGCGATCTTGGGCACGGTGGCCTGGTCAGCGGTGGCGTCGAACACGAAGTCGGCCATCGTCGCCACCCACGGGGCGCACCTGTCGCCCTCGGCCCAGACGGCGCTGTCCAACCATGCGCTCGCCTTCGGATTCGGCCGCGGGTACGAGGTGTCGGCCCTGATCTCGTTCCTCGCGGTGATCATCGCGCTGGCGATGATCCGGGTCAAGCGGGAAGACATGGCGGGCATCGACCCGATGGCGGCACCCGTCTGAGCAGCACCCGTCTCAGCAGTGCGGCGGCAGTTCAGCGCAGGCGCCCGGCCGCGGCGAGGTCTCCTCGCCGCGGCCGGGCGCCGCTGCGCTGGCCGGCGTTGCCCGGCCTTGCCCGGCCTTGCCCGGCCTTGCCCGGGTCAGGTGGCTGGTGACGGCGCCCCCGGAGCGGGATAATCGGCCCATGGCGGACGACCTGCTCTTCGTGTACTCCTCCCCCGGCCCGGTCGACCTGGCTGAATTCACCGACTGGTATGACAACGAGCACGTGCCCGCGCGCCTGGCGACCCCCGGCTTCGGCGCGGTGACCCGGTTCCGCGCGCTCGACGGGCAGCAGCCCGACTGGCTGGCGACGTACGAAGTCACCCCGGGCACCCTGGACACCCCCGCCTACCAGGCGCTGCGGGAGCACTCGTCGGACCGGGAGAAGCGCATCGGGTCGTCGATGTCGTCCGACCGGCGGCTGTACTCGCTGCTGTCCGACTCCTGGGCGGACGGCAAGAGCGCCGCCGACGGTCCGCCGCCGGTCGTCATGGCGGTCTCCATGTCGGTCCCACCCGAGGTCGAGCCCGACCTGGCCGCCTACTACGAGCAGGAGCACTACCCGTTGCTGCTGGCGGTGCCGGGCTGGCGGCGGGCCCGCCGCTACCTGCTCACGATGGGCAACGGCCCGAAGTACCTGTCGCTGCACGAGCTCGACTCCGAGGCCGCGTTCGACCAGCCTGGCTACAAGGAAGCGACCTCGACCCCGTGGCGTAACCGCATCGTCGGGTCGGCCATCGGGCGCGAGCGGCGGGTCTTCGGGCTGCACAAGTCGTTCAGCTGACGGCTGGCCGGCTTCGGGGCGAGGTGGAGGTGACCGAGCCCGCCGCGGTGCGGGACGGACTCATCGAGGCCGCGGCCGCGCTGCTCGCCCGGTACGGCCGGGACTAGCTGGCCGGGGCTAGCGGAACCCAGCCGGGTTGGCCCGGTGATAGACGACGTGCGGGCGCAGCGGGTGGCCGGCCGGGATGCGGGGGTGGTCGAAACGGGCCGCCTCGGTCAGGCCGATCCGGCGCATCACCGCCTGCGACGGCGTGTTCAGCACCGCCGTCGTCGACCAGATCTGGGGCAGGCCGAGCTCACCGAAGCCGACCCCGAGGGCGGCCCGGGCCGCCTCGGTCGCGTACCCGTGGTGCCAGGCCGGCCGGGCCAGCCGCCAGCCGATCTCGGTCCCGCCCGCGCCGGGTATGTCGTCCGGCATCGGCGCGAATCCGGTGTAGCCGATGAAGTCGCCCGATCCGCGTCGTTCGAGCGCCCACAGCCCGTAACCGTCGGCCGTGAATTGCGCCTCGATCCGGTCGGCGTAGGCGTCGCTCTCGGCCCGGGTGAGCGTCGACGGGAAGTAGACCAGGGTCTCCGGATCGCCGTTGAGCGCGGCGAAAGGGGCGCGGTCGGACGCCCGCCAGCGGCGCATGAGCAGCCGCTCAGTCTCGATGGTGTCGTACGGGCCCGCCACGGCTCTCCCCGATGATCTTCGATTCCATGCGATATGCCGCGAAAACAGGGTAGCGGTGTGCCATGCGTTCGAGCGAAGACGTCTCCGTAGCGGAGGACAACCCGGAGGCGAAACCCGGGGGCACAGGGGGACGCCGGGGGTGGCGCCGGTTTATCAAGCCGGCCCGGCTCGGCGTCATCCTGATCGTCATTGCCCTCGTGGTCGAGTACCTGGTGGTGCCCGAGCTGGTCGGGGCGAGCAAGGACCTGTACCTGCTCGGCCAGGTCAGCGGCTGGTGGGTCGCCGGGGGCGTGGTCCTGGAGATCGTCTCGCTGTTCTGCTATGCGGTGCTGACCAAGGTGCTGCTGCCGCAGGGGAGCGTTAAGCCGAACCTGTCGGTGCTGTTCCGTATCGACCTGTCGGCCGCGGCCGTGGCGCACGTCATCCCGGCCGGGACGCTGGGCACCGCCGCCCTCGGCTACAAGCTCTTCACCACCGAGGGGATCAGCGCCAACGACGCCACCGTGATGATGGCGGCCAAGGGCATCGGCTCCACCGTGGTGCTGAACGTGCTGCTGTGGGTCTCGCTGGTCGTCTCCATCCCGCTGGCCGGCTTCAAGCCCATCTACGGCACCGTCGCCATCATCGGGACGATCGTGCTGGCCCTGGTCGCGGTGCTGATACTCGGCGTCACCCGCGGGGCCACGTTCGCCTCCCGGATCTTGCGGGTGGTCGGCGACAAGGTGCCCGGGCTGACCGGCGACGGCGTCGAGAAGGCGGTCCTCAACGCCGCGCACTCGTTCGCGCTGCTGGCCCGGGACAAGCGGGTCATGGCCTGGGCGCTGCTGTGGGCGTCGCTCAACTGGATCCTCGACGCCGCCTCACTGTGGTGCTTCGTGGCCGCCTTCGGGCACCGGGCCAACCCGATCGAGCTGTTCGCCGCCTACGGCATCGCCAACGTGGCGGGCGCGCTCCCGCTGACCCCGGGCGGCCTCGGCGTGGTCGACTCGATCACCCCGCTGCTGCTGGTCGGCTTCGGAACCACCCGCAGCGTCGCCACCCTGGGGGTGCTCGGCTGGCGGATGGTGAACTTCTGGCTGCCGATCCCGCTCGGTGCCGCCGCCTTCGTGTCGCTCAAGGTGAAGCCGAGCGGGGGTGTACGGGCGGCGTTCGCCAGCATGTTCGCGTTCGTCAGACCGGACCATGTGCACCCGCCGGGCGAGGCGGGCGAACCGCGGCCGGCCGGCTCCGACGAGGACGAGGCACCCGGTGCCTTCGACGCCGACGAGGCCGCGGCAGCCGAAGCCTTCGACGCCGACGAGGCCGAGGCAGCCGAAGCCTTCGATCCCGACGAGGCTGCCCAGGCGGGCGGCCGGCACCACCTGCCGCTGGACGGGGGGACAATCAGCTAGCCGGTCACCTCGGGCCGGCGGTCCGGGCCGTATCCGGGGCGGCTGGCCTCGGCCCCGCCTGGCGGGCAAGCCAGGGGCCCATCGGGTAGATCGTCACACCGCCTGAAGACGTGCCCCGCAGGCCGACCCGGCCCAGGTCCATCCACGGCTCCTCCCACGCCTGCTCGACGATGATCGCGCCGAGCCCCGAGGAGCGCACGTAGTCGTCGAACAGCCGGAGCGCCGCCGGGCTCGGGTGGGCGAGCAGCGTCAGGGCGTGCGGGAGCGCATCGACCGGGGTCAGCGAGGCATTGATGTAACCGCCCGCGATCCGGAAGTAGAAGCCGGCTGCGGCCTGGAACAGCATCCCGGCGTTGCCCCGGCCGGTGAGGACGGCGACGATCTCGCCCGGGCGCAGGTACCGGCGGTACATGCCCGCGGTGATGAACGCCGGGAGCTGGTTGACCGCGTGCGTGACGGCCGGGAGGCGGTAGCCCGGCGGCAGCGGTTGCACCGCCGGGTAGGCAGTCGGCGAGTCGGTGATGATGGCGACGGCGGCGAGCAGCCCCAGGCCCCAGCGCGCGGCCCACCGCAGGCGGCTCCGGTCCGGTGCCGCCAGCCACAGCGCCAGCGCGGCCGCCACCGCCAGCAGCGCGAAGACGATGAAGCGGGACGGCTCGGCGCTGCGCGCGACCGGCAGGCCCCACAGGCCCGCCCAGGGCAGCCGGTACGTGGTCTGGGTGCTGGTGAGCACCAGGTTGGGGCCGGCCGCGAGAACGACCGCGAACGCGAACCCGCCCGCCAGCAGCCAGCCGATCCGGTTCCGCCCAGGCGAAGCCGGCCGTCAGCAGCAGGACGACGATCAGCGGGATGCCCACGTAGTCGTCGATCCCCGTCCGGCCGAGCGCACTGGAGTAGGCGACCAGCGGGGTCAGCCCGAACAGCTGGTGTGACTCTGGCAGGATCAACCGGATCAGCGGGAGCGAGAAGCCGGGCTGCGGCCTGGTCAGGGCGCCCTGGTAGTGCTTCAGCGAGTAGACCAGGTACGGCGCCGCCACGAGAAGCGCGCCCGCGTACGCCACCGCGGTCAGCCCGGCCAGCCGGGCCAC
>CAWCHI010000009.1:0-183541 GCA_963795335.1 uncultured Actinomycetota bacterium | reverse complement strand
GAACCGCGAGTACCCGCCGCGGGTGCGGTCGCGGCCGATGTCGCTGATCTTGTGCAGGAGGCCGGAGAACCCCGTGCTCCCGGTGGGGCATGCCCCTAGCCTGGCACCCTGGCCGCGGCCGGGTGACCCGGGCCAGCCGCTAGCACCGCGGGGGCCGGTCAGCCGCCACGCGCCCGGCAGCAGGCCCGCCGCCAGCAGGGCCTTGACCGCGTCGCCGATCAGGAACGGCGTCACCCCGGCCGCGATCCCGGCGCTGGCGCTCATCCCGGTGTCCAGGCAGAGCCAGGTCGTGCCGACTGCGTAGATGACGGCCGAGGCGACGGCGAAGATCGCCAGGGTGCCCCACGGCGAGCGGTCGGCCCCGCGCCGGGCCCCGTCGCGGCCACCGCGGCCGCCACCAGGAACCCGGCCAGGTATCCGCCGCTCGCCCCGAAGACCACCCCGGGGCCGTGGCCCCCGCCGGCCAGCACCGGCATGCCCGCCAGGCCGAGCAGCAGGTACAGAGCCTGGGCGGCAATGCCCCGGGCAGGGCCGAGCGCGGCCGCGGTCAGCAGCACGGCGAAGGTCTGGCCGGTGACCGGAACCGGGGATCCCGGAACCGAGATCGACACCTGCGCGGCGGCGGCAGTCAGCGCCGTCGCCGCCACGACGGTGATCCCGGTGCGGGTCAGCGCCGCGGGCAGCACCTCGGCCAGGACAGGCCGGGCGCGGGCAGGACATTCGATGCGATCAGGGCAACCACCACCACGGGAGAGCGACTGTTGACGGTCAAGACTGATGATACTGAATACCGGAAAAAAGGTACTGAGTATCAGCACTGTTGGCAAACCGGGGTGGCAAAGGAGGCGCTGGCCCAGTCAAGCCGTCGTAACGAAACCGTACATGTGCGGATCGTGACCGCTCCGCGGCGCTACGCTGTGGCCGTTCATCAGCGGGGGGCGAGTGCGACGATGACCACAGGAAACGCGGATGCTTCCGTGCCGGACGCCGGCGCGGCTCCCGGCGACCCGCGGCGCGGGCTCCGCCAGGAGCCTGGCCGGAGCGAGCGCATCGCCCGCGCGGCGCGGGAGATCTTTGCCCGCGACGGCCTCAACGTGGGGTACAACGAGGTCGCCCGGGCGGCCGGCGTCGGCGTCGGCACCGTCTACCGGCGCTACCCCACCCGGGAAGCCCTCATCGTGGCCGCCGTGGGGGCATCCCACGACCAGCTGGCCGAGATCGCGGCCGACGCACTGGCAACGGCTGATCCCTGGGAGGCGCTCGTCACGTTCCTCGAGCGCGGGCTCGACTTGCTCAGCGGCAACCTGGGGCTACGGGACGTCGCGCTTGGCTCCTATCCGGCCGGGGACAGGCCTGCCGGGCTGTCCCATTGGTTTGGCCCGGTCATGGGCCAGCTGCTGGAGCGGGCGTCGGCGGCCGGTCGGCTGCGGGACGGCGTCACCGCGGCCGACCTGCTGGTGCTGCAGTGTGCGCTGACCGAGCTGGCCCGGCACAGCCGCGGCGTCTACGAGGCCTGCCCGCGCCGCTACCTGCAGATCTTCATCGACGGCATGGAGCACCGCGACGGTCAGCCCGGCCTCGGCCCAGGCGCCAGCCCGGTCCAGGCGCGCGAGGTCATCCGGGCCTGGACCGCGCCCGCCCGGCGGCAGCAGGCCCGGGACGGACGCGGAGGCTAGCCGCTCAGCCCGGTACCGGCGACCCCGCCGCCGAGCGGAACCGCTCCAGCAGCGCGTCCAGCAGCTCCTGGAACCCGGCCGCGTCCTTGAGCAGGTCGCGCGCGCTGGCCAGGTACTCCGCCCCAACCGACCGCAGCGCGGGCGCGCTGTCGGTCAGCTCCATCGCGATCTGGAGGCAGATGCGCCCGCGCAGCTCGCCGTGCTCGGGCCGGCCGTGCAGGATCTGCTCGGCAATGGCCAGGCCCTCCAGGCCGGCCTCGCGCTGTCCCTGGCCCAGGTCCTCGGCCGCCTGGAACGCCCACCCCTCCGCCAGCGCCGCGGCCTCGTCCGAGGCCAGGTCCCTCCCGTCGTACGGTGTGTCCCGGCGCGCCCCGGCCAGGCCGGCCAGCGCCTCCGCGACCGAGCCGAGCTCATACAGGAGCGCGGCCCGGCGCATGGCCGCACGCAACGGCCCCTCCTTGTGCCCCCACATTCCCTTGCCCCTATTCATGCTCTGCTTTCTTGCCCCGCACCATGTTGCCATTCGACGCGGGAATGGCAAGGAGTGTGCGCACGAATGCCCTCCGAATTCATGGAGGCAGTGATCACTGCGGTGTGACGCTGAGTGCCCGGTGCGGGTTTTGTGCGAGCGTGATCATTCACCGCCGCAGCGTTTCCGGCTCGCGGCCATGGCCGCAGCGGCCTGCCGCCACTTTGTTGACGACGAAGTGACGGGACGGTAACGAATGGTCGCATTTCTGAAGGATTCGCCAAGGTTTCTATGTGGCGTTCGCCACCCAGGTTTCCCGCCCACCCGTCCGTGGGAAGCCATGAGACGGCGCTGACCTGCACGGACTGCGCGCGGAGGGAATCGCCCGGGGCGGACCCAGGCGGCCAGCGGTAGCTGGCACCCCTTATACGCTCGAAGCGGGGTGATAACAATGGGCAGAAGTCAGAAACTTTCCACGTCGGGCTTTGCACGCAGGATCGCGCGCGGCCGGCGGCTCGACCGCAACCCGCTGCGGCGTGCCTCGGACCGGGTCGAGACCATCGTCGTGACCGCGCTCCTGGCGCTCTTCCTGGTCGGCGCGCCCGTGGCGGCGCTGGTGGCGGGCGGCTGGGCGCATTCGGCCGCCCAGCGGGCCGAGCGCATTCAGCAAGCTTCGCGGCAGGAGGTCAGCGCGACCCTCCTGCTGATCCCGGCGTCCAGGGCATCCGACGGACCGGCCGTGGTGAGCTGGGCTGGCGCGCTCCACTGGGTGGCGCCCGACGGCCGTGCCGTCACTACGAGCCTGGCCGTACCGATCGAGATGCTGGGCCGCGAGCGGACACTCCCGGTCTGGAGTACGGTGCAGGGGCAACTCGCCCCGCCCCCGATGAACGGCCTGCAGGTGACGGCCCTGACGGGGCTGTCCGCCGTGGTCGCGGCGGTCGCGGCCACGCTGACCCTGTTGCTGTCCGCCGTCGGCGCCCGCCTGGTGCTGAACCGGCGGCGGATGGCCGCCTGGGACGCTGACTGGCGCGTAACCGCTCCGCGCTGGACCCACGCCTGAAGCGCCGCACTGCCGCTGGCTGGCCGGGCCCTCGGGCCGCTAACCTCGTGCCCGTGCAGTCAAAAAGATCCGTGCCAGCCCCTGCCCCGCCGACGCCGCCGCCGACGGAGGCGTGGTGACGGGCCGGCTGACCCGGCCCACGGGCGGACCCGCCCGGCTGCGGGAGCTGCTGGACTCGGGCCGGACCATCGTCGCGCCGGGCGCGTTCGGCCCGCTGGCCGCCCGGCTGGTCGAAGAAGCCGGTTTCGACGCGGTCTACATGACCGGGTTCGGTACGTCGGCCGCCCTGCTCGGGCGCCCCGACGTCGGCCTGCTGACGATGACCGAGATGGCCGACAACGCGGCCCGGATCGCCGCCTGCGTCGACATCCCGGTGCTGGCCGACGCGGACACGGGCTACGGCAACCCGCTCAACGTGATCCGCACCGTCGGCGTCTACGAGGCGGCCGGGGTCGGCGGCCTGCACCTGGAGGACCAGGTGGCGCCCAAGAAGTGCGGCCACATGGAGGGCAAGCAGGTCATCGCGGCGCCGGAGATGGCGCAGAAAGTCCGGGCCGCGGTCGAGGCGCGGACCGACCCGGACTTCGTGATCGTCGCCCGGACGGACGCCCGCGCGGTCGAGGGGCTGGCCGCCGCGCTGGACCGTGGACGGCGCTACCGTGACGCCGGCGCCGACGCGCTGTTCATCGAGGCGCTGGTGTCGGAGGCGGAGGTGGAGGCGGCGGTCGCCGCCTTCCCCGACGTCCCGCTGCTGTTCAACTGGGCTGAGGGCGGCAAGACCCCGCCGGTCAGCCTCGAACGGCTGACCGAGCTCGGCTACCGGATCGTCATCTTCCCGATCGCCACCCTGCTGGCCGCCACCGCCGCCATGCGGGGCGTGCTGGCGGAGATCGCCGCGGCCGGCACCCCAGCCGCGGCCCTCGGCCACTTCCCCTCGTTCGGCGAGTTCAATGAGTTCATCGGTCTGCCCGAGGTGCGCGCGGCCGAGCAGCGCTACGCCGCGCCGGAGGCGTAGCCCGGCCCGTCAGCGCTCGGCGGCGGCGCTGCGGCGCAGGAGCGGACTGACGCGGTAGCCGACCAGTTGCCGCATCACCAGGGCGGTGCTGGTCCGTTCCACCCCCGGCACCGCCAGGATGTTGCCCGCCACGCGGTACAGGTCGTCGGCGTCGGCCGCGGCCACGTGGATGATCAGGTCGGCCGGCCCGGAGATGCCGTGCACCTGGAGCACCTCGGGGAAGGCCGGCCAGCGCGCCGGCCACCTCGGCCAGCTGCCGCTGGATCACCTCGGCGGTGATGAACGCGGTCAGTGGGTACCCGAGCGCCTCCGGGCGGACCCGCCGCTCGACCGTGTCGAGGGCCCCGTTCTCCTCCATCCGCGCCAGCCTCGCCTGGGCTGTGTTCCTGGCCACCCCGGCCTGGTCCGCGAGCGCCACGGTGGTGGCCCGCGGGTGCTCGGCCAGCTTCAGCAGGAGCCGGGCGTCGATGGCGTCGATTACCGCCTTACTGGGCATGCTGCTCACCGTCTTCCCGTACTGCCCGGCCGATGCTGGGCATTTTGCTCAAATTATGGATGTTCTCTTGAGCAGAATCTCATCGTTCGCTTGAATGCACACAACTGCAGCGACAGAGAGGCGGACTTGATGACGAGCCCAGTGACCAGCCCGGCGGCCGGCGGGCAGCCGGCGGACAAGCCGGGCCGGCCGGACGGGCCCGACCTGCTGCACACGGTGGAGAACCGGGTGCTGTGGCTGTCGTCGGCGATCATCTACCACGCCAACAAGGTGCGGCCGAACCCGTCCGGGCTCAAGGTGGGCGGCCACCAGGCGTCGTCGGCTTCGATGGTGTCGCTGATGACCTCGCTCTACTTCCGGCACCTGCGCCCCGAGGACCGGGTCTCGGTCAAGCCGCACGCGTCCCCGGTGCTCCACGCGATCAACTACCTGCTCGGCCGCTCGATCCCAGCTACCTGCCGCGGCTGCGCGAGTTCGGCGGCCTGCAGAGCTACCCGAGCCGGTCCAAGGACCCCGACCCGGTCGACTACTCGACCGGCTCGGTCGGGATCGGCGCGACCGCACCCATCTGGGGTGCCCTGTCCCGCCGCTACCTGGCCACCGTCCTTGGCAATACGGTCACCGGTGAGGCGGCCACCGGACGGCAGTACTCGCTGCTGGGCGACGCCGAGCTGGACGAGGGCGCGGTCTGGGAGGCGGTGCTCGACCCCGCCGTCAGCGAGCTGGGCGAGATCGTCTGGGTCGTGGACCTGAACCGCCAGTCGCTCGACCGGATCGTGCCCAACATTGCCTCGGGCAAGCTCGCGGGGATGTTCACCGCGGCCGGCTGGCAGGTCATCACGCTCAAGTACGGACGGCTGCTGGAAGACCTCTTCGCCCGGCCCGGCGGGAGCGAGCTGCGCGCGCGGATCGACGACATGCCCAACCCTGAGTACCAGCGGCTGCTCCGCTGCAGCGGAGCCGAGCTGCGGGAGCGGCTGCCCGGCAGCGGCCCCGGCGCGGCCTCCATCGCCGGTCTGATCGCCCCGGTCGGCGACGCCACCCTGGTCGAGGCGGTCGCCAACCTCGGCGGTCACGACCTCTCGGCCCTGGACGCGGCGTTCGGGGCGATCGACGACTCCCGGCCGACGATCATCTTCGCCTACACCATCAAGGGGCACGGCCTGGCGATCAAGGGCCACCCGCAGAACCACTCCGCGCTGCTGACCGGGGCGCAGATGGGTGAGCTGGCCGACAGGACCGGGGCCGACCCGGACGACCCGTGGCGCGGGTTCGCCGCTGGCAGCCCGGCCGCTGAGCTGTGCGCCCGGGCGGCCGCCCGGCTGCGGCGGCCCGAGCCGGGACGGCAGCCCCCGCCCGCGCTGCCGGCCGACATGGGGCGCACCCCGGCCGGCACGGGCACCACGCAGGCGGCCCTCGGGCGCACGCTGCTCGACCTGACCCGGGCGGCGCCCGCCGCCGCCCGCCGGATCGTCACCGTCAGCCCCGACGTCAGCTCGTCGACCAACCTCGGCGGCTGGGTCAACAAGGTCGGGGTGTGGTCGGCCAGCGAGCGCCAGGACTGGTTCGCCGACGACACCGACACCGTGCTGCACTGGCGGGAGAAGCCGGCCGGGCAGCACCTCGAGCTCGGCATCGCCGAGGTCAACACCGTCAGCCTGCTGGGCGAGCTCGGCGCCACCTGGAGCCGCTGGGGACAGCCGCTGCTGCCCATCGGCGTGCTCTACGACCCGTTCGTCGAGCGCGCCCTGGAGCCGTGGTCCTACGGCATCTACGCGGGCGGCCAGTCCATCCTGGTCGGCACCCCGTCCGGGGTCTCCCTGGCCCCCGAGGGCGGCGCCCACCAGTCGATCAAGACCCCGTCGATCGGCCTGGAGCAGCCGGGCTGCGTCAGCTACGAGCCGGCCTTCGCCATCGACACCGAGTGGACGCTGCTGGCCAGCCTGGCCCAGCTCGGGCAGCCGGACGGCAGTTCGGCCTACCTGCGGCTGTCGACCCGCCCGGTCGACCAGGCGCTCGCCGCCGTGCCGGCCGACCCCGCCGCCCGGGAGCGCCGGCGGCGCCAGGTCGTGGCGGGCGCGTACCCGCTCCGCCGCCCGGCGGGCGCCCTGGTGGCGATCGCGGCCATGGGCGCGGTCGTGCCCGAGGCGCTGGCGGCCGCCGACCGGCTCGAGGCGGCCGGCATCGCGGCCGACGTGACTTGCGTGACCAGCCCCGACCTGCTCTACCGGGCGGTCCGCGCCCGCCAGGGACACGAGCAGGCGCAGTCGTGGATCCTGGACCAGGTGTTCCCCGCCGACCGCGCCCTGCCCCTGGTCACCGTGCTCGACGGGCACCCGCACGCGCTCGCCTTCCTGGCGACGGTCAACCGGGTCAAGACGACCGGGCTCGGCGTCACCCGGTTCGGCCAGTCCGGCTCACTCGAAGACGTGTACCGTTACCACGGGCTCGACTGCGACAGCATCGTCCGCGCGGCTCTGGACCTCGTCGGCTGACCCAGGGGAGCACCGGCCCATGCTGGAGACGGAAGAGCGTTCCGGGGTGACGCTGCTGCGGATGGCCCACGGCAAGGTCAACGCGCTCGACACCGAGCTGCTGCGGGCGGTGACGGCGGCCGTGCGCGCGCTTGAGCCGCACCAGCCGGTGGTGCTGACCGGCACCGGGCGGGCGTTCTCGGCCGGGGTCGACCTGCGCCGGATCGCCGAGGGCGGGCCGGGCTACGTGCGGGAGTTCCTCCCCGCCCTGTCGGAGATGTTCCTGGCCGTCTTCGACCACCCGGGCCCGGTGCTGGCCGCCGTCAACGGCCACGCGATTGCGGGCGGCTGCGTGCTGGCGGCGGCGTGCGACGTCCGGGTGATGTCGCAGGGCACGATCGGGCTGGCCGAGCTCACCGTCGGCGTCCCGTTTCCCCCCGTCGCGCTGGAAATCCTGCGGCACGCGGCCGGCCCGCACGCGGGTGAGCTGGTGCTGACGGCGGTGATGCTCAGCCCCGGCCAGGCCCGCTCGCTCGGCCTCGTCCACGAGGTCGAGGCCCCGGAGGCGCTGCTGGAGATGACGCTCAGCCGGGCCCGGGAGATGGGCCGGATCGCACCGGAGGTGTTTGCCTTCAGTAAGCGGCAGCTGCAGCGGCCGGCCCGCGAGCGGATCGCCGCCAGCCGGGCCGACGACGCGGCAGTGGAGGCCATATGGTCCGCGCCGGGCACCCTGGCGGCGATCGCCGGCTACGTCGAGGCGCTGTCCGCCCGGCGGTCCTGACCCCGCCCGGCTGACCCCGTCGCCGCGGCTCCCGCGCCCGCGGTGCGCGCGGCAATATCGGCCAAGTATGCTCACCCGGGGCGGAAGGACGGCGGAGAGGATGTCCGCGGTGGCGGAGTTTGACATCAGCGCGCCCAACCCAGCACGGATGTGGAATTACTGGCTCGGGGGCAAGGACAATTTCGCCACTGACCGGGCGGCCGGGGATGAGGTCATCGCCGCCCTGCCGACGATGCCGCTGGTGGCGCGGGCGGCGCGGCGCTTCCTGATCGACGCCGTCTACCAGCTGGTGACCGAGCACGGGGTGCGGCAGTTCATCGACATCGGCAGCGGGCTGCCCGCGGCCGACAACACCCATGAGGTGGCGCAGCGCGCCGCGCCCGGGGCCCGGGTCCTCTACGTGGACCACGACCCGGTGGTGGTCAGCCATGGCCAGGTCCTGCTCGCCCGCGCGGACGGGACGACCGAGATGGTCCAGGCTGACCTGCGCGACACGCCGACGATCATCGCCGCGGCGGGCAAGTCGCTCGACCTGACCCAGCCGGTCGCGGTGCTGCTGATCGCGGTGCTGCACTTCATCCCGGACGCCGACGACCCGCACGCTGTCGTCGCCCGGCTGATGGACCCCCTGCCCTCCGGGAGCTACCTGGTGATCGGCCACGGGGCGAGCGACATCGAGCCGGCCGCGGCGGCCGAGCTCACCCGCCGCTACAACGAGCGCAGCCCGGTGAAGATACGGCTCCGCCGCCGGGCGGAGATCGTCCCGTTCTTCGACGGGCTCGAGCCGGTCGGCCGCGGGCTGGTCCCGCTGGGCCGGTGGTGGGGCGACGGCCGGCCCGGTACCGAGCAAGCGGCGGCCGGCCCGGCGACGGGCCTGGCCGGGCACGTCGGCATCGCCCGCAAGCCCTAATAAGGGGTAACGGGTCGCCTGATGCGGGAGACTCGGAGTTAGGTGGCCGCCGGCGGGTGAGCACTGCGCAAGCCCCGGGCCTGGAGCCCTCGCGTCAGATGGTGCCCCTGCCGGTGACCGGGAGAGTTGATCGCTGCTGGGATGTCGTGCCCGCTGCTGCGTGAGCACTTGTTATTAGGGCGCTGATAGTTCTCTCGCTGGCTGCCGGGTGTTGTGGAGGCGCGGTTGACGGGAGTGCGGGTGCAGCTGTTCGCGGGTGATGACTGGGCTGAGGACCATCACGACATCGAGGTGATGGACGGGACAGGGAAGGTGCTGGCGCGGCGGCGGCTGCCGGAGGGAGTGGCCGGGATGGCGCAGCTGCATGCCCTGCTCGGCGGTCTGGTGGGCGAGGACGACGACGGGGCAGAGGTGCTTTTCGGGATCGAGACCGACCACGGGCCGTGGGTGGCGGCCCTGGTCGCGGCGGGTTACCGGGTGTTCCCGGTCAACCCGCAGCAGTCGGCGAGGTTCCGGGCCCGGCACTCGGTGTCGGGAGCCAAGAGCGACGCCGGGGACGCGCACGTGCTCGCGGACATGGTCCGCACCGACTCCCACCAGCTGCGCGAGGCGGCCGGGGACAGCCCGGGGGCAGCCGGGATCAAGGTCCTGGCCCGTGCGCACAAGACGATGATCTGGAACCGGACCCGGGAGACCCAGCGGCTGCGGCACCAGCTGCTGCAGTACTTCCCGGCCGCGCTGGAAGCGTTCGGCGACCTCGATGCCCCCGATGCTCTCGAGCTGCTGGGCAAGGCACCGGACCCGGCCCGGGCCCGGAAGCTGACCAGGGCGCAGGTGTCGGCGGTGCTGAAACGAGCCGGACGGCGGGATATCACCGGGCGGGCCACGGCGATCCTGGCGGCGCTGCGCAGCGAGCAGCTGTCCCAGCCGCCGGCCCTGGCCAGCGCCTACGCGGCTACGGCCCGGTCACTCATTGCTGTCATCACGACGCTGAACGAGCAGGTCAAGCTCCTGGAAGAGCAGGTGAGGGAGCATTTTGGCCGGCACCCGGACGCTGAGATCATCTTGTCCCAGCCCGGGATGGGCATGATCCTCGGCGCCCGGGTGCTCGCAGAGTTCGGCGATGACCCCGCCCGCTACCGCGACGGGAAAGCCCGCCGCAACTACGCCGGGACCAGCCCGGTCACCCGCGCTTCGGGCAAGCGGAAGATCGTCGCGGCCCGGCCCGTGCACAACGACCGGCTGGTCGATGCCCTTAACGCCCAGGCCTTCTCCGCCCTGACCGCCTCGCCCGGCGCCCGCGCCTGCTACGACGAGCTTCGCGGACGCGGCATCGGCCACAACGACGCCCTGCGACGGCTCGCCAACCGGCTCGTCGGCATCCTGCACGGCTGCCTCAAAACCCGCACCCTCTACGACGAGGACACCGCCTGGGGCCACCGCAACCAGCTAGCCGCTTGACACACCAAACCCCTGGGATGTCTGATCCGTCGGCGCCCGGGCGGCCCGCCGCTAGGGCTTGCGGGCGACCGCCGCGTACATCGGGATGACGCCCTGGCCGTCCGACTCCGGCCGCCACTGCGGCATCGGGACCAGGCCCGGCTCCACCAGGTCGAGGCCGGCGAAGAAGCGCTCGTAGTCGTCCCGGGTGCGCGGCGTGAACGTGGTGGGCCCGAGCCGGGCGTTGTAGCGGGCGGCGCCGGTCACCATCGACCGGGTGTCGATGTCCCTGGTCGTGTCGGACATTGCCAGGTAGCTGCCGGACGGCACCGCCGCCATCAGCCGGGCGATGATGTCGTGCGGGCGGTCGGCGTCGGCGACGTACTGCATCGTGCACAGCACCATCACCGCGACTGGCGCGCTGAGGTCGAGCGTCTCGGCCGCGCGCTCCAGCACCGCGGCGGTGTCGCGGGCATCCGCGTCGATGTAGGCGCAGGCGCCCTGCGGCGTGCTGGTCAGCAGCGCGCGGGCGTGGGCGAGCACGATGGGGTCGTTGTCGACGTAGACGACACGGCTGCTGGGGCGGACCCGCTGGGCCACCTGGTGGGTGTTCTCGGCCGTCGGCAGCCCGGTCCCGATGTCCAGGAACTGCCCGATCCGGGCCTCGCCGGCCAGGTAGCTGACCGCCCGGCTGAGGAAGGCCCGGTTGGCCCGGACGCACTCGAACACGACCGGGCTGGTCTCGATGATCTCCCCGGCGGCGGCGCGGTCGGCCGCGAAGTTGTCCTTGCCGCCCAGCAGGAAGTCGTAGACCCGCGCCGGGTGGGCGACCGAGATGTCGAACGACAGCGGCGGGGCGATGTCTTGTCCGCTCGGGGGTTCGCTCAGCGTGCTCAACCGCAGGCCCCTTCGGTCTCGCTCTGGCGCGGCAGTGCCCCCCCGGGTGTCGCCTTAGCGGTAAAAATCTACCGCACCGGGGCGGGCGCCGTCAGGGCCAGGCCGCGGAGAAGGTTCACGTCCGGGGTTGCCGAATGATGACCCCGCGATCAAAATTGGGTCGGGCATCGATCGGGAGGTGTGCGGTGGACCAGGCCGACGTGGAGCGGGCCGTCAAGCTGGCGGGCCTGTCCCTGCCGGCCGGGGCGGACTTCGAGGTCACCGGCGACGAGCCGATCCTCCCGTCACCGCACTTTCTCGGCACCGGGGCGGCCGCCGCGCGGGTGCTGACCGGGGTGGCCGCGGCCGAGCTGTGGCGGCAGCGGACCGGACGGCGCCAGCACATCGTCGTGGACGCCCGGCACGCGGCCGCGAGCCTGCGTTCCTACCAGTACGCGCGCCCGGCCGGGCAGCCCGAGCAGTCGCTGGAGTCCCTCGCCGCCCGGGGCGGGTCCGGACCGCGGCTGCGCATCACCCGCATCGTGGCCGCCCGCGACGGCCGTTATGTGCAGCTGCACGGGTCCTTTCACGACGCCCCGGCCATCTTGGCCGAGCTCGGCCTCGACGAGTCGGCCACTCCCGAGCAGGTCGACGCGGCGGTCGCCGCCCGCGACGCCTTCGAGCTGGAGGCCGCCTTCATCGCCCGCCGGGTCTGCGGTGGAGTCGTCCGCTCCAAGGAGGAGTGGGCCGCCCACCCCCAGGGGCAGGCCATCGGCGGCCTGCCGGCGGTGACCGTCACCAAGATCGGCGAGGCGCCACCTACGCCCCTCCCCGACGGGGACCGCCCGCTGAGCGGACTGCGGGTCCTCGACCTGACCCGGGTGCTGGCCGGCCCCACCTGCGCCAAGACCCTGGCCGAGCACGGAGCCGACGTCCTGCACGTGAGCGCGCCCCACCTGGAAGGAGGCGGCCCGTTCGAGATGGAGACCGGCATCGGCAAGCGCCAGGCCGCGCTCGACCTGAACGACCCCGGGCAGGCCGCCACCCTGCGCGACCTCATCGCCGGGGCGGACGTGTTCTCCCAGGGTTACCGGCTCGGCACCCTGGCCCGCCGCGGCCTGTCGCCCGGGCAGGTGGCCGGCCTGCGGCCGGGCATCGTGTACGTCTCCGAGGACTGCTACGGCCACGTCGGCCCGTGGGCCGAGCGGCCCGGCTGGGAGCAGCTCGGCCAGGCGGCCACGGGCATGTCCTTCCGCGAGGGCCAGTCCGCTCCCGACGGGGTTCCGCGCCTGGCCCCCGCCGCCGTCAACGACTACACCACTGGCTTCCTCGCCGCCTACGGGGCGATGACCGCGCTCGCCCGGCGCGCCACCGAGGGCGGCTCGTGGCACGTGCAGGTGTCGCTCTGCCAGACCTGCATGTGGTACCAGCGCCTCGGGGACAGCAACGACGCCAGCGCGCCCGGCCTGGGTGACGTCGAGCCGTTCACCGCCGTGATGGACACCGCCGACTTCGGCCCGATCCGGTACCTGACGCCGGCCACGGCGATGTCGGAGACCCCGCCGCACTGGGACCTCCCGCCCGCCCGCATCGGCGCCCACGAGCCGGCCTGGCTGCCGCGCTGACCGCCGGCGCCTCCGGCATCGGCCCCGGCATCGGCTCCGAGGTCATCGCCGCCGCCCTGCTCCTGCTGCTGTTCCGCCGCATGGGCTGGCTCACGCACTAGGTCAGCCCGAACGGGAGCGGGCCGCCCCCGGCACGCCGCCCTCCGCGCCGCTGCCTCAGGACGTGGCGGACGAGGCCGACGCACTCGGCTCGCTGCCGGACGCAGGCGGCGTCGTGGGCGGGGCCGTGGTGGGCGGCGCGGTCGTCGGCGGCGCGGTCGTGGGCGGGGCCGTCGTCGGCGGCGCGGTGGTGGGCGGGGCCGTCGTCGGCGGCGCGGTCGTGGGCGGCGCGGTCGTCGGCGGGGCGGTGGTCGGCGGCGCCGTGGTGGGCGGCGTAGTGGTCGGCGGGGCCGTGGTGGGTGGCGCGGTGCTAGGCGGCGCGGACGTCCTGGTCCTGGACGGGGCGGGGGATGACTTGGCCGCGCTGGCGCCAGCCGACGCCCTGGCCGACGACTTCGCCGCCGCCGGCGCGGTGGACCTGACCGGGGCGACCGGGGCGACCGAGGTGACCGGGGTGACCGGGGTCGTCGGGATGGGGATCGGGGTGGTGACAGGGACGGTGCAGGCGACCGAGTAGGCGGCGACCCCGGACGCCGCCGCGCTCGGCTTGCTTACCACCAGCTCGGCGTTGCCGCTCGCGGGCAGCGCGGGTGGGGCGAACTTGAACGGGGTGACCGTCTTCGTGCCGGCGGCGGTGAACGTCAGGGGCCGCGTGACCGAGCGCGTGCCGTTCGCCAGGGCCCAGTAGTAGCTCACCGTTTCCGCCTTCTTGCTCGTGACCGAGCCGGAGGCGGTCAGGGTCGGCGCGAGGGCGCCGCAGGAGGACACGGTCTGCGCGGCCGGCTGCACCGCCGCTGACAGCGCGAAGTCGCCCGCGCCGCACAGCAGCTTGTAGGGCGCCTTGGCCGAGGTGACGGCGGTCGGTGACAGGAGCTTGATCTCGCCCCAGCCGCTGCTCGCCTTGACCGCCTCGACGGTCCCGCCGCTGACCGTCTGGTGCCCGGGCGCGGCGAAGTTCAGCGTCTCGACCGGACCCTGCTTGCCGGTCGAGTACGCCCAGCGGTAGGTCAGCTTGCCCGCCTGGGTCGCGGTGACGGTGCCGCTGTAGCTGAACGTGGTCGCGGTCTTGCACGGGGACACCCCGACCGGCGGGGTGACCGTCGTCTGGGCGGTGTCAGCGACCGTCGTCGCGCTGCTCAGCGTCGTGTTGTCCTGGGTCCGGGTCAGCGCCATCACCCCGGCCGCGCCGAGCGCGATCACCGCCACGCCGGCCACCGCGAGGACGGTGATGACCTTGCGCCGGGCCATCCGGTTGACCGTGGCCGAGCCGGACCCGCCGTCGGCCAGCAACGGCAGCACCGCCGCGGAGCGCTCCGCCAGGGCCCGGCGGCCCTCGTCCTCCCAGTAGGGACCGTAGACGGCGGCCGCCCGGGCCTCGATCTCGTGGATGAACGCCCGGGCGCTGCGCGGCCGCTCGGCCGGGTTCTTGGCCATGCCCCAGGCGATGAGGTCCTGGACCTGCTGGTCGTACTGGCCGACCGGGACCGGTTCCGACTGATGCTGCTGGCGCAGCTGGGACGGCCGCCCGGAGAACGGCGGCTTGCCGGTCAGGCTCTCGCCGAACACAGCCGTGGCGGCGTAGATGTCGGTCGCCGGGACGTGGGGCGAGCCGTTCCACAGGTCGGGCGCCATGTACGCCGGGGTGCCAGCCGCCAGGGCATGCTTGTCGGCCTTGACCGCCACCCCGAAGTCGGTCAGCGTGCACCAGCCGTGGGTATCGACCAGCACGTTTTCCGGCTTGACGTCGCGGTGGGCGATGCGGCGCGAGTGCGCGGCGGCCAGCCCAAGCAGCGTGTCCTTCAGCATCACGAGCGCCGCGACGGTGCCAAGCGGTCCCCGGCGGGTGATCATCTCGCGCAGCGAGACCCCGTCGATGAGCTCCGTGATGACGGCGGCGCCCTGGCCGGGCTGCTCCGCGTAGTGGAACACCCGCACCATGTGGGCGGCGTCGACCGCCCGCAGCTGGTCCGCCTCCGCGCGGAACTCCCAGATGAAGGCGGGGTCGTCGACCAGGCTGGAGTCGAGGTACTTGATCGCTACGCGCTGGCCGGTCGTGTCGTTGACCGCAGCGACCACGCGCCCGGATATCCCGTGACCCAGCAGTCGTTCCTCGGTGTAGCCGGGAACCGCCCACTCGGCGTAACTCGGTATTGTCCACGCGCTCATGAGCGAACTCCTTGCTGACCCCGGTACCTACGCCGTCCGCTTGGCGCCAGCCCCGCGCCTGGTTCGGTCACCGCCCGCTGCAACGCAGCGTGGGTCCCGGCCGGCGGTGGAGCAGCCCCCCCGTTTGAACGGTGACTTGATTGTAAGGAATGTTGGCAAATGTGGGGAGTGCGATTGCACACCTGATCGACGCCTGACGGCGGGCTGAGGTTGTCCGGCCGGGGCCGGAACCATGCACCTGCGTCAATATGTAGTCAGCCGCGTGGTCAGCCGCCCCCCGGGGTGAGCCGCTGCTCGGCCGGGCACCACCAGCTGGTGCGCCCGCCGACCGGGCCGGTCTGCATCGGCACGTGATCGCGGGGGCAGGTGGCGCCGCGGCGCCGGTACGGGATGACCGGCAGGGTGTGCACGCCGCCGTCGCGCAGCGCCGTCCGGATCGCGTCCCGGCAGGCCCGCAGCAGCCGGGCCTGCTCGGTCGCGGTCAGCGTGCCGACGTGCCGGGCCGGGTGGACCCGGGCCCGCCACAGGATCTCATCGGCCAGCAGGTTGCCGATGCCGGCGATCCGCTGCTGGTCCATTAGCCGGGCCTTGACCGGCGCGCTGCCGCCTGCCGCCAGCGCGGTCCGGAACTGGGCCGGCGTGATCAGCTGGGCATCCGGTCCCAGCTCCCCGACCGGCGGGTTCAGCCGGATGCGGCCCAGCCGGCGTGGGTCCACCAGCATCAGGCGGCCGCCATCGGCGAAGCTCAGCCTGAAGCGGGCCCAGTGGTAGTCGCCGCTGCGGCGGCGGCCCTCCCAGTAGTCGCCGCCGTCCACCTCGGACCCGTCGGCGTCGGCGATCACGATCTTCCCCGACATGCCCAGGTGGATGCCGAGTACGACCGCCTCGGGCGACGTGCCGGTCCGGCACCACATGCTCTTGCCTTGCCGGCTGGCGCTCACCAGCTCCTCCCCGAGCAGCGCGTGCTTGATCTCGCCGGGCACGTGCGGACGGCAGACGTAGCTGTCGGAGTCGTCGACGTCGACGATCCGCCGCCGCAGCCCGCTGCGCTCGATGACGGCCCGGGCCGACTCCACCTCCGGAAGCTCCGGCATGCCAGTTCCCTACCCCCGTGTTGATGGGCCCCGTGTTGATGGGGCCCGTGTTGATGGGCTCGTGCTGGTCCGCTAAGTGCCAGTTGATCACGGCGGCGGGCGGGGATGATCCCCGGCCGCTCCGGAGTTGCGCCAGGAGAGATTCGTCAACGAGGAGGGTCACATGGACTTGGGTCGATATGGCGTGTTCGGGCACAGCTCGATACTCACGCCGGAGCGGGCACGCGCGTTCGAGTCGCTTGGGTACGGGACGGTCTGGCAGGGCGGCTCGCCGCCGGCCGACCTCGCGCACGCCGAGTCGATGCTGGACGCGACCACTACCCTCAAGGTCGCGACCGGCATCGTCAACGTGTGGACGGCCGAAGCGGCCGCGGTCGCGCGCTCCTATCACCGCATCGAGGCCAAGCACCCGGGGCGCTTCCTGCTCGGCATCGGCGTCGGGCACCCCGAAGCCCAGGCCGAATACCGCTCGCCGTACCAGACGCTGGTGGACTACCTCGACGTCCTGGACGCTGAGGGTGTGCCGGAAGACCGGCGGGTGCTGGCCGCGCTCGGGCCGCGGGTGCTGAAGCTGGCCGCCGCGCGCACCGCGGGCGCGCACCCGTACCTGGTGACGCCCGAGCACACCCGTCAGGCGCGCGAGATCCTCGGCCCGGGCAAGCTGCTCGCCCCCGAGCAGCGCGTGGTGCTGGAAGCCGACCCGGCCCAGGCCCGCGCTATCGGCCGCCCGTCGGTCGTCAAGCCCTACCTGAGCCTGATCAACTACACGAGCAACCTGCAGCGGCTCGGTTTCTCCGCGCAGGATGTGGCGGGCGAGGGCAGCGACCGCCTCATCGACGCCCTCGTGGTCTCCGGCGACGACGCGACGATCGCCCGCCGGTTCGAGGAGCACTTCCAGGCGGGCGCCGACCACGTCGCCGTGCAACTGATCGGCCCCCGCGGCCACGACCTCGACGCCGGCTTCAGCCGCCTGGCCCGCATCCTGCACCTCTCGCCGGAGGCATAGCTGAACCGCCCGCCCGGCGGGGCGCCCGTGAAGGCTCCTCTCGGGCGGGCGGTCGGCGGCGCGCTGTACCGGGAGCGGGGTTTGGCCGTGGCCGGCCTAGCGCCAGGCGAACAGCGGCTGCTCGTAGTGGGCGACGCGCTCGACCGCGCCCCGGCAGGCGATGCGGCAGAACTGGTGCACGATCGCCGCCGTCGGCGCGTGCAGGTACCCGCCGAGCAGCGGCAGCTGGATGACCGGGGCGTCCGATTCCGGGATGGAGATCAGCCGCGGGTCCACGTCCAGGTCGGCCAGCGGGATCTGGTGGATCTCGGCTACCTCGGCCACCGACCGCGTCAGCCGCCCTGTCACCGGCCCGGCCCAGCACACGACCGGGGTGATCACGTACCCGGAGCGGGTCACGAAATCATCCAGCAGGCCGAGCACGTGGCTGTGGTCGAGGCGCAGGCCGACCTCCTCGGCCAGTTCCCGCAGCGCCCCCTCGACCGGCGTCTCCCCGGGTTCGCGGCGGCCGCCCGGCAGCGCCCACTGCCCGGCGTGGGCCCGCATCGCCGCGTTGCGCCGGGTCAGCAGCAGCGCCGGGACCTCGTCCGGTTCGGTCACGCAGACCGCGACCGCCGCCTGCTTGAGGTCGGGCCGGTCGATGTCGATGCGCGGAAAGCTGATGACGCGAGCGGCCAGCGTCTGCTTGTCCACCTGGGACCCGGTCGCATCCATTAGCCAAGCTTACGAAATGGCGGCCGCTGTTCACCAGGGCCCAAGCCCTTGACGAAGATATGTAAGTACGGTTAACTAACAAAAGCCTCAACGTCCGGGCGGTTCGTCGCCCGGCCCTGACAGCGGGAGCGGTTACGTGAACACTGGCGGAGTCCGCCCCCGCCCGTTGCGCCCCATGGGCAAGCTGCTGGCCGAGGACACCAGGCGGCATCACCGTTCGCTGCTTCTGCAGCACCTGTTCGCCGAGGGCCCGGCCTCCCGGGCCGACCTCGCCCGGGCCACCGGCCTCACCCGGGTCACAGTCTCCGACCTGGTCGGCGGGCTCATCGCGGTCGGGTTGCTGGGCGAGCTCGGTGTGCCGGCCGCGAACAAGGTCGGTAAGCCGCCGACGCTGGTCGGCCTGCTGCCCGACGCCGCCCACATCATCGCCCTGGACCTGTCGCCCGCTGACCGGATGGCCGGGGCCGTGTTCAACCTGTTGGGGCAGGTCCAGGCGCGGGCCGAGGTCCCGCTGGACGGCGCCTGCGGCGAGGACGCGGTCAGCCTCGCCGTGGCACTGGCCGAGCGGCTGCGTTCCGGCACCAGCCGGCCGGTGCTCGGCGTCGGCGTCGGCACCCCGGGCGTGGTCGACGGCCGCGGCGTCGTCGACGCCCCCAACCTGCACTGGGCCGGGGTCGACCTGACCGGCATCCTCCGCCGCCGCCTCGGCCTGCCGGTCTATGTCGCCAACGACGCCAACACGGCCGTGCTGGCCGAGTACACCTTCGGCGGCACCACCGCGGCCGACCTGATGCTGCTGCGGATCGAGACCGGTGTCGGCGCGGGCCTGGTCGTCGGCGGGGCGCTGGTCCAGGGGCACGCCTGGGCCGCGGGCGAGATCGGCCACGTAGTGGTCGACCCGGACGGGACCCGCTGCGCCTGCGGCAAGGTCGGCTGCCTGGAGACGATCCTCGCCGCCCCGCAGTTGCGCCGCGGCGTGCGCCCGCTGGCGTCGGTCGGCACCGTCCTCGGCGGCGTGCTGGCACCCGTCGTCGCCACCCTCAACCTGCACGAGGTCGTCCTCGCGGGCCCGCCCGCGCTGCTCGACGGCCCGCTGCGGGAAGCCCTCGACGCGACCATCCGCGACCGGGTGATGGCCGGCTCGGCCGCCGGCCTGGTGATCCGGATGTCGCCCCTGGGCGACGACGTGGTGCTGGTCGGCGCGGCCGTGCTGGTGCTGTCGGGTGAGCTGGGTGTCTCGTGAACGGGCGGTCTGGTGAGTAGTGACATGCGGGTCGGGCTCGACATCGGCGCGACCAAGGTGCTCGGTGCCGTCGTCGGCGACGGCGGCCGCGTGGCGGCCCAGGCCCGGCGGGACACCCGGCCCGGCCCCGACGGCGTCCTCGAATCGGTGCTGACCGTGCTCGACCTGCTCGCGGCCGAGCTGGACGGCGCCCTCCCGCCCTTCATCGGCATCGGCATCCCCGGCCTGGTCGACCGGCACCGCGGTACTGTCAGCCACGCGGTCAACCTCGGGCTTGGCGGCGAGTGGTTCCCCCTGGCCGACCGGCTGGCCGACCGCACCGGCGCCACCGTCACCGTTGAGAACGACCTCAACGCCGCCACCTGGGGTGCTCACGTCCTCAGCGGCGCGGGTGACCTGGCCTACCTCGCGCTCGGCACCGGCCTAGCGGCCGGCCTGGTGCTCGGCGGCCGGCTGCGCCGCGGCGCCCACGGCGCCGCGGGTGAGATCGGCCACGTTCCGGTCGACCCGGACGGCGCCCCGTGCTCCTGCGGCCAGCGCGGCTGCCTGGAACTGCTCGCCTCCGGGTCGGCCCTGGCGGCCGCCTGGCCGGCGGCCGGCGGCCAGCCGCCCGCGACGGCGCTGTTCGCCGCCGCCGCCGGCGGGAACGCCCAAGCCGTCGCGGTCCGCGACCGCTTCGCGGCCGGGGTGGCGGACGCGGTGCGGATGCTCGGCCTGACGGCCGACCCAGCTGCGATCATCATCGGCGGCGGCGTCGCCCTCGTCGGCCCGCCGCTGCTTGACGCGGTCACCGCGGCGCTGCGGGCCCAGGCGGCCCGCTCGCCCTTCCTGTCCGCCCTCGACCTGGCCCGCCGGACCACCCTGCTGCCAGGCCAGGCGCCGGCCGGCGCGATCGGCGCCGCCCTGATTGGCCACGCGAGATAACCACCGGAAAGGGAACCTGCTGATGGAAGTCGTCCCGCTCGGGTCCGAGGGTGCGATCGCCGCCACGGCGGCCGACGTCATCGAGGCAGTCGTCCGGCGCAAGCCCGCGGCGGTCCTCGGGCTTGCCACCGGCTCGACCCCGCTGCCGGCCTACCAGGAGCTGATCCGCCGTCATGCGGCCGGCACCGGCCCCGCCTACGACGCCGTGACCTGCTTCAACCTCGACGAGTACGTGGGCCTGCCGCCCGGCCACGAGCAGAGCTACCGGGCGACGATCGCCCGTGAGCTGACCGACGGCCTCGGCCTCACCGCGCGGCAGGTCAACGGGCCTGACCCGGACCCGGGCCGGCTGCCGACCGCGGGGGAGCGGTACGAGGCGCTGATCAACGCGGCGGGCGGGGTCGACGTGCAGTTCCTCGGCATCGGCTCCGACGGCCACCTCGCCTTCAACGAGCCCGGGTCGTCGCTGGCCAGCCGCACCCGGATCAAGACCCTGACCGCGCAGACGCGCAAGGACAACGCCCGCTTCTTCGGCTCGCCCGACGAGGTGCCGACGCACGTGCTCACCCAGGGCCTCGGGACCATCCTCGAGGCACGTCACCTTCTGCTCATCGCCACCGGCGAGGGCAAGGCGGCCGCAGCCGCGGCGGCGGTGGAAGGGC
Organism: uncultured Actinomycetota bacterium; assembly: GCA_963795335.1. Lineage (GTDB taxonomy): Bacteria > Actinomycetota > Actinomycetes > Streptosporangiales > Streptosporangiaceae > Trebonia. Next base: position 162,808 of record CAWCHI010000009.1, on the reverse strand, counting down.
CGGTGTCGGCTTCCTGCCCGGCCTCGGTGCTGCAGCTGCACCCGCACGTGACGGTGCTGCTTGACCCGCCAGCGGCCGCCCGGCTGGAACGGCTCGACTACTACCGCGAGGTCTACGCGGCCAAGCCGTCCTGGCAGGGACTCTGATCACTGACCGAGGACCAGGCGGAGGCAGGGGGAGGCGGTCAGTGCCCAGGATCGGGCGGTTCGGGCCATCGCCGCTGCCCGCCAACCCGCATGTGCTGCTGCTAACGGGCTGCCACCGCTGGGACGAGGGGCTCGACGTGGTGGCCGAGGGACGCATCGGGTCAGCAACGACGACGTGCTCGCCCGGCTGCGCGAGCCTGGGCGCGGAGTGGAGGGGCGGTGGCATACCGTTCGCGACGGCCGCTTCGAGCACCCGGCTGGCGGGGCGCTGGTGTTCGAGGTCCGGCCCGCGACGGTCCTCGCATTCGCCAAGGGCCGCTTCAGCCAGACCAGGTACCGGCTCCCCTGAACCGTTAACCGCGGTGCCGGCCAGTTCCGGCTGGCCGGTACCGCCCCTTGCACGTCATTCCTATTAAAACAATCGGTATTGACGGAAGGGATAGCCTTGCCTAGGGTGATTACCGCGTCTGTTTTGCTGCCCTCTCAGGGAGATTGCTACGTGAGATCCCCCACCGGTGCCTGCGGCCACACCATCGCCACCGCTCCCGGCTCGACCTTCCAGACCCTGCTCACCAGTACCGCGCGCAAGTGCGCGGCCGGGGGCAAGAAGCCGTGGACGGTGCAGTACTTCAGCGACAGCGCGCCGATTTTCCTCGGTTTGGCCAGCGGCAAGGTTGACCTTTATTTCGGTCCGACGCTTAGCCTGGAGTATGACGCGGCGCACATCGACGGTACGAAGTTCCCCGGGCAAATCAGCTCGCCCCCGGTCGGGTTCGTCACCGCGGAGAACTCGCCCATCGCCAAGGCCCTGTCGGACGCGGTCAACGAGCTGATCGCGGGCGGCGACTACCCCAAGACCTTCGCCAGGTGGGGGGCGGGCGGTGACCTTACCGGCAACTCCGTCCTCAACCCCGCCACCACCTTCTAAGAGGGAAACGGAGCTCATCGTGCCCGCCCCGACGAATGAACTGCACCCCGCTACTGAACTGCACGCCGCCACCGAGTTGCACCTGGCCGTGGCCCTGGACGGCGCCGGCTGGCACCCTGCCGCCTGGCGCGAACCGGATGCCGAGCCCGGCCGAGCTGTTCACCCCCGAGTACTGGGCCGGCCTGGCCCGGCAGGCCGAGTCCGGCCTGCTCGACTTCCTCACCATCGAGGACGGGCTCGACCTGCAATCCGATCAGCGCAACGGCCGGGACCAGCGGACCGACCGGGTCCGCGGCCGCCTCGACGCGGTGCTGATCGCCGCCCGGGTCGCGCCGGTCACCCGGCACATCGGGCTCGTGCCGACCGCGATCACCGCCTTCACCGAGCCGTTCCACCTGTCCAAGGCGATCGCCACCCTCGACTACGTCAGCGGCGGCCGGGCCGGGATCCGGATCCAGGTCGGCGCCCGGGCGGAGACGGCCGCGCACTTCGGCCGCCGGGAGGTCCCCTCGCTGGCCGACCGGAGCGACCCCGCGGTGCAGCAGCTGGTCGCGGAGTACTTCGACGAGGCGGCCGACTACGTCGAGGTGCTGCGCCGGCTCTGGGACAGCTGGGAGGACGACGCCGAGATCCGCGACGTCGCCACCGGGCGCTTCATCGACCGCGACAAGCTGCACTACATCGACTTCGAGCGGCCGCTCGTTCTCGGTGAAGGGCCCGTCGATCACCCCGCGGCCGCCGCAGGGCCAGCCGCTCGTGGCCGCCCTTGGCCACAACACCGTGCCCTACCGGCTGATCGCCCGGTCGGCTGACATCGGCTTCGTCACCCCGCACGACCGGGCCGACGCCGCCCGGATCGTCGGCGAGGTCGCGGCCGAGCTGCCCGGAGCCGGGCGGGACGGCCGTTGCCCGTGTTCGGTGACCTGGTGGTCTTCCTCGACGACAGCGCCGCGGCGGCGGCGGCCCGCCGGGACCGCCTCGACGAGGCGGCCGGGATCACCTACCGCAGCGACGCCCACATCTTCGCCGGCACCGCGGCCGAGCTGGCCGACCTGCTGCTGGACTGGCGCGAAGCCGGGCTGAGCGGGTTCCGGCTGCGCCCGGCGGCGCTGCCGCATGACCTGACCCAGATCACCGACGCGCTCGTGCCCGAGCTGCAGCGGCGCGGCGTGTTCCGGTCCGGCTACCCGGACGGCGGCTGGCCTGCCACCCTGCGGGGGCTGCTCGGCCTGGCCCGCCCGGCCAACCGCTACGCCGGCGTGGCGTGAATGCCGAGGAAGGAAAGCCCATGAGCAAGCCGCTCAAGCAGGTCCATCTTGCCGCGCATTTCCCCGGCGTCAACAACACCACCGTGTGGAGCGACCCGGCCGGGGGCAGCCACATCGAATTCGAGTCGTTCCGCCACTTCGCCCAGACCGCTGAGCGGGGCAAGTTCGACTTCATGTTCCTGGCCGAGGGGCTGCGGCTGCGGGAGCAGAACGGCCAGATCTACGACCTGGACGTGGTCGGCCGCCCGGACACGTTCACCATCCTCGCCGCCCTGGCGGCGGTGACCGAGCACCTCGGGCTGACCGGGACGATCAACTCGACCTTCAACGAGCCCTACGAGGTGGCCCGCCAGTTCGCGTCGCTCGACCACCTGTCCGGCGGCCGGGCCGCCTGGAACGTCGTCACCAGCTGGGACGCCTTCACCGGGGAGAACTTCCGGCGCGGCGGCTTCCTCGCCCAGGGCGACCGCTACGACCGGGCCCGCACCTTCCTGCAGACCACCACCGAGCTGTGGGACTCCTGGGACGGCGACGAAATCGTCGCCGACAAGCAGAGCGGCCAGTTCCTCGGCGTGCCCGGGCCCGGCGCGTTCGAGCACCACGACCGCTTCTTCGACATCGGCGGCCAGTTCAATGTCCCCCGCTCGCCGCAGGGACGGCCGGTCATCTTCCAGGCCGGCGACTCCGACGAGGGCCGCGACTTCGCCGCCGCCTCGGCCGACGCGATCTTCTCCCGGCACTCCACTCTCGAGGACGGGCAGGCGTTCTACGAGGACGTGAAGGGCCGGCTGGCCAAGTTCGGCCGCACCCACGGCGAGCTGCTGATCCTGCCCGCCGCGACCTTCGTCCTCGGCGACACCGACGCCGAGGCGGCCGAGATCGCCCACGAGGTGCGCCGGGCCCAGGTGTCCCCGCAGACGGCGCTGCGCTTCATCGAGCAGCTGTGGAACACCGAGCTGCCCGACTTCGACGTCGACGGGCCGCTGCCGTCGTTCGACCCGGTGGTCAGCGACAACGCTCATCTCCAAGGGCCGCGCCAGCGTCCGCCAGTTCGCCAAGGACCCGGTGGCGCTGGCCAACGACTGGCGCGCCCGGGCCGAGGCCGAGCAGCTGTCCGCCCGCGAGACCGTCATCGAGGTCACCGGCCGCCAGTCGTTCATCGGCGGCCCCGAGACGATCGCCGCGGCCCTGAACGACCACGTGCAGGCGGACGCCGTGCGACGGCTACATCCTGGTGCCGCACATCACCCCGGGCGGTCTCGACCCGTTCGTCGACAAGGTGGTGCCGCTGCTGCAGGAACGCGGCGTCTTCCGGACCGACTACGAGGGCACGACGTTGCGGGACAACCTCGGGCTCGCCCCGCTGGGACGCCCGGAGCGGGCCGCGGCGGACCGGGCCGCGTCATGAGGTTCATCACCATCACGCTGATCGTGCACGCCCCCGACCCGGTGACCGGGGCGCAGATGTCCACCGCGGAGCGGTTCCGCGAGGTGCTCGACAGCGCCCTGCTGGCCGAGGAGCTCGGCTTCGACGGATTCGGGGTGGGGGAGCGGCACGAGCGGCCGTTCATCTCCTCCTCCCCGACCGTCGTGCTCAGCCACGTCGCCGCCCTGACCCGGCGGATCCGGCTGTTCACCGCGGTGACCACGCTGTCGCTGCTCGACCCGGTGCGCGCGTTCGAGGACTACGCGACGCTCGACCACCTGTCCGGCGGGCGGCTCGAGCTGATCATCGGCAAGGGCAACGGCGCCGCCCAGCGTCGAGCTGTTCCACGTCACCCCGGAGGACCAGTGGGACCGCAACGCGGAGTCGCTACGAGGTGTTCCGGCGGCTGTGGGCGCGACAACAAGATCACCTACGACACCAAGTTCCGGCCCCCGCTGACCGACGCCGAGGTGTGGCCGCGGCCGCTGCAGCGTCCGATCCGGATCTGGCACGGCAGCGCCACCAGCAAGGAGTCGGTCGACCTGGCCGCCCGCTACGGTGACCCGCTGTTCTCGGCCAACGTGACCAACCCGATCGGCCCCTACGCCGAACTGATCCGCTACTACCGCGAGCGCTGGGTCCACTACGGCCACGACCCGGCCGCGATCGCGGTCGGCGCGGGCACCGCCGGGTACTACGCCGCGCGCAACTCCCAGGACGCGATCGTGCCGTACCGCCCGGTCTTCGCCGGGCTACCTGGCCTTCCAGCGCGGCTCGGAGTGCGAGCCGGTCTTCCCCACGCTGGAGGACTTCGTCGAGCGGTCCTCGGCCCTGATCGGCAGCCCGGCCCAGGTGATCGAGAAGGTGCACCGCTACCACGAGCAGTTCGGGCACAGTGTGCTGCACCTGCACGCTGACGCCGGCGGGCTCACCGAGGCGCAGCACCGGGCCAGCCTCGAGCTGTTCCAGTCCGACATCGCCCCGGTGCTGCGCCGCGAGATCCCCGACCCGCCCTGGGGCTGGGGCGGCGGTCCGCTCGGCGACGACGCCGTCCCCGCCACGGTCCCCTCGCCCGCCTCCGCTGGCCCCGATCCGGTGACCGAATCCGGTGCTCGACCGGCGACCACGCGGCCGTCTCCGACGAGTGGCAGCCGAGCGCATGAGCAATACCCCGCTGGCCGTCCTCGACCTCGTCCCGATCTCGAGCGGGTCGAACGCCACCCAGGCGCTGCGCAACAGCATCGACCTGGCCCAGCAGGCCGAGCGCCTCGGCTACGCCCGCTACTGGTTCGCCGAGCACCACCTCAACCCGGGGGTGGCCGGGCACCTCGCCCGCGGTCGTGCTCGCCCTCACCGCCGGCGGCCACCTCCACCATCCGGCTGGGGTCGGGCGCGGTGCAGATGGGCCATCGCACCGCGCTGTCCACGGTCGAGGAGTTCGGCCTGCTCGACGCCGCCTACCCGGGCCGCTTCGACCTCGGCCTCGGCCGCTCGCGGCGGCCGCCGGGGTGAGGCCAAGGCACCTGCGCCTGGCCGGCGGCGGGGCCGCCGCCTCGGTCGTCGACGGCCGCACCCCCAACGGGCTGCTGATCCCGCCGCGGTTCTCGCTACGCGCAGGCTGCTCGGCTCGCCCCGCTTCGCGCTGCAGAAGACGCTGCTGCACGCTGCCGCACGCGCAGCCGCAGAACTACACCGAGCAGGTCGGCGACGTGCTCGCGCTGATCGCCGGCACCTACCGGTCGGCCGACGGGGAGGAGGCCCACGTGGTGCCGGGCGAGGGCGCCGCCCTGCAGATCTGGATCCTGGGCAGCAGCGGCGGGGAGAGCGCCGAGGTGGCGGGCAGCCGGGGCCTCCGGTTCGCCGCCAACTACCACGTCAGCCCGGCCACCGTGCTGGAGGCGGTGGACGGCTACCGGGCCGCGTTCCAGCCGTCGGCCGAGCTCGACCGCCCCTACGTCAGCGTCTCGGCCGACGTGGTGGTGGCCGACACCGAGGCCGCGGCCCGCGAGCTGGCGGCCGGCTACGGGCTGTGGGTGCGCAGCATCCGCACCGCTGAGGGGGCCATCCAGTTCCCCACCCCGGCCGAGGCCCGCCGCCACCAGTGGACCGACGAAGAGCGCGAGCTGGTCAACGACCGGATCGACACCCAGTTCGTCGGCACCGCCGGCCAGGTCGCCGACCAGCTCGAGCGGCTGCGTGACGCGACCGAGGCCGACGAGCTGATCATCACCACCATCACCCACGACCACGCCGACCGGGTCCGCTCCTACCAGCTGCTGGCCGAGGAGTGGGCCAAGCGCTGATGTCCGGTGAGGCACACCAACCTCCGCGATCATCCGGTCGGCGCCCCCGCGAATTTCCTTCTTTCTCCCGGGGTGAAGTCGAACTCGTTGACTAGCCCGTTCCAGTACCGTGCATTGGGGCCATTTAGCGAAGGCTCGGTCGTTTTTGCCCCGCCAGGAACAACCTGGAACTTTTGCTCAACGTGGTAAAAAAGCGGCCTGTGTGCACGCTTTCTTTCCAACTTGCGCCAGGATTCCGTGCTCTCGGCGCATTCACCTCGGATTGCAAGGGTGCAGTCCGGGGTGATCCGGGTGAAGCGGCCCGCTTGGAGAAGCAGCGGGGTGACCGGCGGCCGCCGGAGCAACCGCTACAGGGCGCCGGCCGCGACGGCGATGCCGACCCCGATCAGCACGGCCCCGCCGAGGATCTCCCCGTTCGCCCCGGTCCTGGCGCCGAGCCGGTCACCCAGCTCGAGCCCCAGCAGTGACAGGGCCACGCTGACCGCGCCGATGATGACGGCGGCCACGGCCAGGTTCACGTGGTAGCTGCCGAGCGCGAACCCGACCGCCAGATTGTCGATGCTGAGCGCGGCGCCGGTGACCAGGAGCCGGCCGAAGTGCTGGCTCGCCACGTCCGGCTGCCCGCCGTCGTTCCCGCGGCCGCGCAGCGATACCAAGATCGCGTAAAGCCCGGTCGCGATCAGGAGCCCGGCCCCGATCCAGCGGGTGGAGGGCCCGAGGGTGCCGGCGAGGCTGCGTCCGAGGAGCAGCCCCGCAACCGGCATTCCCGCCTCGAAGAGGCCGAAGACCAGGCCGACGCGCAGCCGGGTGCGGGCGTCGATCCCGGCTATCCCGATCCCGATAGACGCCGCGAAGTTCGACAGCCCCAGCGACAAGGCGACCAGGAGTACGGCAAGCACGGGCCAACGCTACCCGGGAGCCGTTGTGCCGCTGAGCAGCGGCCACAGCCCGGGCGAGCCGGCCTCCAGGACCCGCTGGCCGAGCGCGGCCGACCACCGCTGCTCGTTGCCGTCCTCGTCACGCCAGGCCCACAGCCGGGTCGTGCTGTGCCGCAGCGGGTGCTCCTCGGTGAACCCGATCGTCCCGTGCACCTGGTGGGCGAGCGCCGTCACCTGGCCGGCCGCCTGGCCCGCCACCGCCTTAGCGGCGGCCACCGCGACCTCCGTCTCCAGGTCGCTGTCACCCGCGCCGCCGGCCGCACTGGCGTCGACGGCGCACGCCGCCGCCCCGGCCGCCACCCGGGCCAGCAGCACCTCGCCCGCCATCGCCGCCAGGTGCTGCTGCACCGCCTGGAACCGGCCGATCGGCCGCCCGAACTGCTCGCGCTCACCCGCGTAGGCCACCGACAGCTCCAGCGCCCGGCGCGCGGCCCCGGCCATCAGGGCGGCCCGGGCGAGCGCGGCCCGCTGGCCGAAGGCGGCCGCGGTGACCCCGGCCGGGACCGGGAACACGGCCGCGTCCGGGACCAGGCCACCCGCGCTGACGTCGTCGCGGGGCTCGCCCGCCAGGTTCACCCCTTCGGTGATCCGCACGTCACCGCGGCCCAAGACGACCACCTGGTCGCCCGCCAGCACGACGACGTGCCCGGCCCACCGGGCCCACGGCACCCGGGGGAGCGTTCCGGTCACCCGCCACTGGCCGCCGTCGCGCCGCAGCAGCTCCGGTCCAGCCGCCGCCGCGGTCAGCGGTCCCGGCGGGACCGGCGCTCCCGCCGCCGCGAGCAGCCAGCCGGCCAGCAGGGCGGTCTCCGCCAGCGGCACCCCGGCCGCGTACCGGCCGAGGACTTCCAGCACGGCGACGGCGGCGGCGGTGTCACCACCCGCACCACCGCGGTCCTCCGGGACCGACACGGTGGTCACGCCGATCTGCTCCAGGGCGGCCCACAGGCGGCTGTTCCACCCGCCGCCAGCGCAGGCGGCGACCGCGTCGGCGTCGCTGTAGCGGTCGCACGCCTCGGCCACGGTGGCCGCCAGCGCGTCCGTGATGTCGTTCACCGCACCCCCAGTTGCCGGGCGACAACGCCCCGGAGGATCTCGTTGGTGCCGCCCCGGAGGGTGAACCCGGGGGCGTGCAGGATGGCCTCGGCCAGCATCCGCGGCAGCGGGTCAGCCGCCCGCGGATCCGGCTCGACCTGGGCGAGCAGCCGCACGGTCTCGGTGACGGCGCTCTCGAAGCGGGTGCCGAGGTCCTTGACCACGGCCGCCTCGACCTCGGGGGCGGCGCCGGCCTCCAGCCGCCCGGCGACCGCCAGCGACAGCTGGCGCAAGGCCCACAGCCGGGCCGTGAGCGCGCCGACCGCGGCCGCGGTGGTCCGGTCGGCGTCCTTCGCCAGCCAGCCCGCCGCCACGGCCAGCAGCGGGAAGGTGGACAAGATCCGTTCCGGCCCGCTCCGTTCCATCGCCAGCTCGCTGGTCACCTGCCGCCAGCCCGAGCCGGGCTCGCCCAGCACCCGGCCGTCGGGCACGAACACGTCGTCCAGCACGACCTCGTTGAAGTGATGCTCACCGGTCAGCAGCCGGATCGGCCGGATGTGCACGTCGGGGTCGTGCAGGTCGACGATGAACTGGCTCAGCCCGGCATGCCGGTCGTCGGCCAGCGGCTCGGTCCGCGCCAGCGCGATCATCGCGTGGGCCCGGTGCGCGCCGCTTGTCCACACCTTGGTCCCGGTCAGCCGCCAGCCGCCGTCGACCCGGATCCCGCGGGTCCGCACCGACGCCAAGTCGGACCCGGTGTCGGGCTCGCTCATGCCGATGGCGAAGAAGCACTCGCCCCGCGCGATGGCTGGCAGGTAGGCCCGCTTCTGCTCGTCGGTGCCGAACCGGAGCAGGGACGGGCCGGACTGGCGGTCGGCGATCCAGTGGGCCGACACCGGCGCGCCCGCCGCCAGCAGCTCCTCGCTGACGACGAAGCGCGCCAGCGCCCCCGCAGCCGACCCGCCGTACTCGGCCGGGAAGGCCAGGCCGATCCAGCCGCGGGCGCCGAGCCGGCGGCTGAAGTCCGGGTCCCAGCCGGTCAGCCACGAGTCGACGTGGGGGGTGATCCGCCCGGCCGCGGCCTCCTCGGCCAGGAACGCGCGTACCTGTCCCCGCAGCGCCAGCAGCGGGGGAGGAAGGGTGACCGGCTCGAGGTCCCACAGGCCGGCGGTCGCCGGTGCCGTCATGGTCAGCCTCCCCGCGCCTAGCGGCCCTCGAACGACGGGGTCCGCCGTTCGCGGAACGCGGCCAGCGCCTCGGCCGAGTCGCGGGTGGAGCGGACCACCGCCATGTGCGAGGAGATCAGGTCGAGGGCGGTGCGCAGGTCGGCCCGGGCCGACTGGTAGGCCGCCCGCTTGATCATCGCCGTGTTGATCGGCGGCTGCTGCGCGAGCCGGGCGGCGAACGCGGCCACGGCGGCCCGGAACTCCTCGTCCGGGTAGACGTGGTTGGCCAGGCCGAGGCGCAGCGCGTCCTCCGCGTTCACGAAGTCGCCCGTCCACAGCAGCTCCAGCGCCTTGGCCATGCCCACCAGCCGTGGCAGGAAGTAGCAGCCGCCGTCGCCGGGGACCAGGCCGACCCGGATGTAGCCCTCCGACAGCCGGGCCGAGCTTGCCAGCAGCCGGATGTCGCACATCAGGGCCATGTCCATGCCCGCGCCGACCGCCACCCCGTTGACCGCCGCGATCACCGGCTTGTCCAGGTCTTCCAGGGCGAAGGCGACCCGGTGGATCCGGTCGGTCAGCGACGACTTGAGCGCGTAGGGGCCGGTGGCGGTGGCGTCGAAGTCTCCCAGGTCCACCCCGGAGCAGAACGCGTCGCCGGCCCCGGTCACCACGACGACCCGCACGTCCGGGTCGGTGCGGGCCGCGCGCAGCGCCTCGGCCCACTGGTCGATCATCTCGAAGGTGAACGCGTTCTTGAGCGCCGGGCGGTTCAGGGTGATCGTGCCGACACCGTCGGCGACGTCGTACTCCAGGTCTGCCATGGGTCTGTCCTAACACGGGGACACGCAGAGCCAAAACCCGCCCCGGGCCGGGCTCCGGGCCCAGCCTGCGTCTAACCGCCCCCTGACCAGGGCGTGCAGGCACGCCTGGTACACCGCGAGTGCCTCCTCCTCGGCGGGCGCGTTCTCGATGGCGGCGATCGCGGTGTTGACCATCCGCGAGTCGGCCAGGGCCTGCGTGCACGCCGGGCACCTGCCCGCGGGCACCGTGCGGCAGGCCGGGCAGCTGCCCCGGGGCCACAGGACCTGCGCGAGCGAATCCAGGACGCGGGTCATCCGCTCGCGTCCGCGGGACTGGCGTTCCACGATTGCGGTCATCGACTGAGCGTCGCACAGCATCTGGGCGCCGCTCATGGAAACGGCGAATGGTCCCGACATGTGGTTTTTGACCGGCGGTTAAAGCGGCCGGCTGGCTACATGGCCGCGCACTCAGCATAATTAGCGCCGGACTTTAAGGTCCGCTTTGCCGGGCAAGGGTAAGTCTTTAATTGCTTTGAGCATCGTCCATGCGATACTCGGTACGACGACGGCCAGCTCGAATGCCGGCCGCGTCGTCGATGTTAGCGCGAGGCCGGAGGGCACACGGCGGTTGAGGGGGAAGATCGTTGGTCGGCAAGCTTTTCACCTGGATAGTCGGGATTCTGATCGTGATCTGGATCGTATCTAATCCGACCGGAGCGGGTAATGACGTCCATGGCTGGATAAATGACGTGACCGCATTCTTCGGTCACCTGGCGAATGGGCACAGCGGCTGATATCCCGGTATAAGTTCCCACCGCGGCGGACCAGGGCGTAGCCTGCCGGTGAGACTTCCGGTCAACAGAATCAGGAGCGCATGCCCCGCACGACCGCCGGCCCGGGCGTCACCGTCACCTCACGGGTGCTGGCCATCCTCGGCAGTTTCGACAACGACCACCGCTCGCTGACGCTGAGTGAGGTCGCCGGGCGGGCCGGCCTGACCCTGCCGACCGCGCACCGGCTGGTGGGGGAGCTGACCGAGTGGGGGGCGCTGCGGCGCACCAGCGCGGGCCGGTACGTGATCGGGCGGCGACTGTGGGACCTCGGCCTGCTGTCGCAGGTGCAGACGGGGCTGCGGGATGTCGCCGCCCCGTTCCTGCAAGATCTCTACGGGGCCACCCTGGCGACGGTGCACCTGGCCGTCCGCGACGGCACCGGGGTGCTCTACCTGGACCGGATCTCGGGCCACGCGTCTGTCCCGGTCACCAGCCGGACCGGGGCACGGCTGCCGATGTATCCCACCGGCGTCGGCAAGGTGCTGCTGGCGCACGCGCCGGCCGAGGTCCGCGAACAGGTCCTGGCCGGGCCGCTGGAGCGGCTCACGCCGTACACGATCGTCCAGCGTTCCCGGCTGGAAAGCCAGCTGCGGCGGATCCGGCAGGACGGCTACGCCACCACCACCGAGGAGATGACCCTCGGTGCCTGCTCGGTCGCGGTGCCGGTCTCGGCGGGCGGCCGGGTGATCGCCTCGGTCGGCCTCGTCCTGCCCGACCTGCGCGCCCGGCAGCGCCTGGTGCCCGCCATGCAAGTCGCCGCGCAGGGCATCGCGCGCGGTGTGATCCTGGAATAGCGCGATCTTGACTGACTTCCGCTCAGCGGAAACCCCGGGTGGCACACCACCGGCATCGCCCGTATAACGGGCCGCATGCGCAGTGCTCAGGGCGTGATCGTGCCCGACGTGGACAAGTTCGAGTTGCCGGAGTACGCCAAGCCGGCCCCCGGTAATCATCCGCCGCTGGACTTCCAGGGGTACCGCTCGACCGGGTTGCGGCATCCGGGCGCGCCGCTGGTGCTGCTGCCGCAGCGCCTGACCGAGGTGACCGGGCCGCTGCTGGGCGACGGGCTGATCTCGCTGCAGGACGCCGACCTGACCACGCAGCGCGGTGGCGAGCCCCAGGGACAGCGGATCATCGTGTTCGGCCAGGTCCGCGACTCGGGTGGGCGGCCGGTGCCGGACACCTTGATCGAGATCTGGCAGACGAACGCGGCGGGCCGTTACCGGCACGCCCGCGAGCACCACCCGGCCCCGCTCGACCCGAACTTCGACGGGACCGGCCGGGCGATCACCGACCAGGGCGGCCGGTACCGGTTCATCACGATTCAGCCCGGGTCCTACCCCTGGGGCAACCACCGCAACGCGTGGCGCCCGGCTCACATTCACTTCAGCTTGTTCGGGCGGGCGTTCACCCAGCGGCTGGTGACGCAGATGTACTTCCCGGGAGACCCGCTGCTGGCGTTCGACCCGATCTACAACTCCGTCCCCGACGAGCGGGCCAGGGCCACGATGGTGGCGGAGTTCTCGATGGACGACACCCAGCCCGAGTGGGCGCTGGCCTACCGGTTCGACATCGTGCTGCGCGGCAGGACCGCGAGTGTCTTCGAGGAGCCCCATGAGTGAGCTGGTGACCCCGAGCCAGACGGTGGGACCCTATTTCTCGATGCGGCTGCCGTTCCCCGAGGGCCCCTACGTGGTGCCGGAGGGGACCGAGGGCGCGGTGACGATCGTCGGGCGGTTGTACGACGGGGCGGGCGACCCGGTCCCGGACGGGCTGGTCGAGACGTGGCAGGCGGACCCGGCCGGGCGGTTCGCGCACCCGGCCGACCCCCGCGGTCCCATCCCCGGCGGGGACACGGGCTTCCGGGGGTTCGGCCGCTGCCCGACCGGCCACGACGGGTCGTTCACGATCGTCACGCTCAAGCCCGGGCCGCTGCCAGCCGGCGACGGGCGGGTGGAGGCGCCGCACCTGGACGTGTCGGTCTTCGCCCGGGGCATGCTGAACCGGACCGTGACCCGGCTGTACTTCCCGGACGAGCAGGCCGCCAACGAGGACGACCCGGTCCTGCAGGCGGTACCAGAAGAGCGTCGGCACACCCTGGTCGCGGTCCCGGCCGCCGACGGGCGGCTGCGCTTCGACATCCGGCTGCAGGGTGATGGTGAAACCGTCTTCTTCGACCTGTAACCGCCCCGCCGGCACCCGCCGGCCCGTCACGGCCGCCGGCAGGCTCAGGTAGGCCAGCGCGGCCAGGTCGAAGACGGCCAGCACCGCGCCCACGATGACGAAGGCCGACAGCACGCTCAGCTTGACCACCGCGATGCCGGCCCCGATGACCGGGATCGTCAGTCCCACGTACGCGATCAGGTAGAACAGCGAGCTCACCCGGCCTCGCTCGCCGGCCGCGGCCACGCTCAGCGCTGTCGTCAGCCCGCCCGCGAACGCCGCCCCGACGGCGATCCCGGAGACAACCGTGCCCGCCAGGAACAGCGGGTAGGAGGCGACGGCGAGGCTCGCCGCCAGCAGCCCCAGGCCCGCGACCAGCACCGCCAGCCCGAGCTGGATCGCCCGCCGCGCCGCCAGCCGGTGCAGCGCCAGCTGGGTCGCCACCGCCACCCCGAACAGCAGCGACACGCTCGCGCCGATCACCCACGGCGCGTGCTGGCCGATGACGGTGCCCAGGAACGTGGGGACGAGCGCAGTGAACAGCCCTAGCAGCGCGAACGTGGTGAACCCGCCGAGGGCGGCGGCCACGAACGTCCCCCGCCCGCTGCTGGGCAGGCCGAGCGCCGGCCGGCTGACGATCAGCACCGGCCCGGTCCGCTCGGCCCGGTCCCGGTAGGCGAACCCCAGCGCGGCCACCGCGGCCACCCCCAGCACCGCCAGCGCCACCGCGAACGGCAGCCGGGTGGGCCGCCACCCCGTTTGGGCCAGGACGCCGCCGAGGACCGGGCCGAGGCCGAGGCCGAGCATGGTGACCGCGCCTGGCACCACCCGGCTCCACAGGGGCGACGACCCGGCCAGGTCCACCAGCGTCGCAGTCGCCGCCGCGGTCGCCAGCCCGGCCGAGAAACCGGACACCAGCCGGGCCGCGAGCAGCACCCCGAGCCCACCCGCCAGCAAGAACAGCACGGACGACAAGGCGGACAAAACGACGCAGGCCAGCAGCACCGGACGGCGCCCGTCGACGTCCGAGTCGCGCCCGGCGAACAGCAGCGCGGTGATCACCCCGACCGCGTAGGTGGCGAAGACCAGCGTCGTGACGACCGGCCCGAACTGGTAGTCACGCTCCCAGAATGCGTACAGCGGGGTCGGCTCGGTCGTCGGCAGCATCACCGCCGCGAACAGGAAGCCGATGGCCGCGTAGGCCCAGCCGCGGTCCGGTCCGCGGGCGCCGTCATCGTCAGTCATACGCTGACATCACTCCCCGCTGCTGCGCAGCCCAATCACGGCTGCGCGTGGGCCACACTGGTCCCAGCGGCACGGTTGCCGTTGCGGAAGGCAACCGGGGCCTGGGGAAGCCCGCCGCACGACCGGAAAGGCGGCCCGGTGCCTGACTACGGACACGACCTCATCTTCGGGACGTTCCTCACCCCGCGCAGCGAGAACTCCGAGGACGTCATCGCGCTCGTCCAGCTGACCGAGCGGGTCGAGCTGGACCTGGTCACCTTCCAGGATCATCCCTACCAGCCGGCCTTCCTCGACACCTGGACGCTGTTGTCCTACGTTGCCGCCCGCACCGAGCGGGTACGGCTGGCGGGCAACGTCCTCAACCTGCCGCTGCGGCCGCCGGCCGTCCTCGCCCGCGCCGCCGCCAGCCTCGACCTGCTGAGCAACGGCCGGTTCGAGCTGGGCCTCGGCAGCGGTTCGTTCTGGGAGGCGATCGCGGCCATGGGCGGCCCCCGGCGCACGCCGGGGGAGGCGGTGACAGCGCTGGAGGAGGCGATCGACATCATCCGCGCGGTCTGGGCGCCGCAGGAACGGGGCGGGGTCCACGTCGACGGCCAGCAGTACCGGGTGACCGGGGCCAAGCGCGGCCCGCGTCCGGCCCACGACATCGCGATCTGGCTCGGCGCCCTGCGGCCGCGGATGTTCCGGCTGATCGGGCGCAAGGCGGACGGCTGGCTGCCGAGCCTGTCCTACCTCCAGCCGGGCGACCTGCGGCGCGGCAATGAGGTGATCGACGAGGCGGCGGCCGCCGCCGGGCGCGACCCGCGGCAGATCCGCCGCCTGCTCAACCTCGGCCCCGGCGACGGCGGCGTGCTCACTCAGCCGCCGTCGCAGTGGGCCGAGCGGCTGCTCCCGTACGCCGTCGAGGACGGGGTCAGCGCGTTCATCCTCGCGGCGGACGACCCCGGCCTGATCGAGGCGTGGGGCCAGGAGGGGGCGCCCGCGCTGCGCGCGGCGGTGGCCCGTGAGCGCGCCTCAGGACGGCGCGCGTGAGCTCCCGCCGGCCGGGGGAGCCGCCGGGGACTCGCGCCGGGTGCTGACCGTGCGGGCGGCGCTGCCGGCGTCGCGCGTGAGGCGGCTGATTCCGGTCAGCGCCGCCAGCGGCAGCAGCGCAATCAGCAGGAACGCGACGGTATAGGCGGCCTGGAGGCTGCCGGCGCCGAGTGCCCGGGCGACCGGGCCGCCCGCCCGGATGGCCACCGTGGCCGCCGCCACCCCGAAGCCGGCCGCCAGCTGCTGCCCCGTGGCAGACAGCGCGTTGGCGTGCGGCATCCGCGCTTCGGGGACATCGGCGAAGCTCAGCGTGTTGTACGCGGTGCCACCGAGCGAGCGGGCGATCCCGCTGATGACCGCGATGACGATGATGACGGCGACCGGGGTCTGCCGGGTGACGAAGGCGGCCGCCGCCAGCGAGGCGCTCAGCGTCAGGCAGGCGACGATCAGCACCGACCGGAAGCCCCAGCGGTTCATGATGTAAGTGGTGGCCGGCTTGATGCCGATGTTCCCGGCGAACACGAACAGCACCACCGCGCCCGATTTCACCGCCGACCAGCCGAAGACGTTCTCGAACAGCAGCGGCAGCAGGAACGGGACCGCGCTGATGGTCATCGTCGACAGCGCGCCGCTGCCCACCGCGACCCGGAACGTGGGGATGTCCAGGGTGCGCAGGTCGACCAGCGGGTACCGGGCGCGGAGCAGGTGCGCCCCGGCCAGGCCGAGGATGACCACCGAGGCCGGGCCGGCCGCCGCGATCAGCCCCCACGGCGTCGGGCTCTGCGCCAGCAGGCTGGCGGCGTAGGTCACGCCGCCGAGGCCGGCGCAGGTCAAGGCGACCCCGGTCCAGTCGAGCGGCCGCCGCTCGGCCGGCCCCACCGCCGGGATCAGCCGGAGCGCCACGGTGAAGGCGATGACCCCGAGCGGCAGGTTGATGAGGAACAGCCACCGCCAGCTGGCGTAGGTGGTGATCAGGCCGCCGGCCAGCGGGGCGATCACCGGCGCCATCAAGGCAGGCCAGACGATGTAGGAGATCATCTTCAGCAGGTCCGGCTTGGCCGTGGTGCCGAGTACCGCGAGCCGGCCGACCGGCACCATCATCGCGCCGCCGACGCCCTGCAGGACCCGGAAGGCGACCAGTTCGCCCAGGCTGCCGCTGGTCGAGCAGGCGGCTGAGGCGCCGGTGAAGATGACGATCGCGGTCAGGAAAACCGTGCGGGTGCCGAGGCGGCTGACCAGCCAGCCGCTGGCCGGGATCAGCACGGCCAGGGTGACCAGGTACGCGGTGGCGACCAGGCCGACCGCCGTCGCGGTCACCCCGAGCGCGCGGCCGATCCGCGGGGCCGAGGTGGACACGATCGTCCCGTCCATGATCTCCATGAAGAAGCACCCGGCCACCAGCAGCCCGATCCGGCGCTGCCTGGGGTCAATCATGGTGCCGTCATCTCCCCCTACAGCATCGGCGGGTAGTCCTTGACCTTGGACAGCGGCCACTGCGGGTCGCGCTTGTCCAGGAACGCGGAGACGCCCTCGCGGGCGTCGGGCTGGTTGCCGAGCCAGCGGAACACCTGGTGCTCGATGTCGTGCGACGCGGCCCGGTCCTGGCCCAGGCCGTTGTAGACCAGCGCCTTGGTCGCCGCGATCGACACCGCCGAGGTGTTGGCGGCCAGGTCGCGCGCGAACTCCTGGGCGGCCGGCAGCACCTGCCCGGCGGGCAGCGCCCGGGTGAACAGGCCCATCTCGGCCCCTTCGGTCCCGGAGAAGATCCGGCCCGACAGCAGCAGCTCCATCGCCCGGGAGACGCCCACCAGCCGGGGCAGCATCCAGGTCGACCCGGCCTCGGGGGCGATGCCACGCCGGGTGAAGACGAAGCCGTACTTGGCGTCGGCCGCCGCGAACCGGATGTCCCAGCTCACCGGCAGGGTGATGCCCATGCCAACGGCCGAGCCGTTCATCGCCGCGATGACCGGGGTGCGCATCGTGCCCGGCTCGGCCCGCACCGCCGGCTCGCCGGGCTCGCCCGCGCCGGTCCCCTCGGCCCGGCTGAAGGTGGCGCCGCCGCGCTGGCCCAGGTCCGCCCCGGCCGAGAAGTACTTCCCGGCACCGGTGACCACGATGGCCCGCACCTCGTCGTCGCCCTCGAACCGGGCGAAGGCCTCGTGCAGCTCGCGGGTCATCTCGCCGGAGAACGCGTTGCGCCGCTCGGGCCGGTTCAGCCAGATCGTCGCGACGCGGGCCGCTACCTCGGTGCGGATGGTCTGGTAATCGCTCATGTCGCTCGCTCCTGCCCGACGCAGCCTTACCGTCGTTCTGCGGGCCGCCCAAAACAGAACACGGTACTAGAATTAGCGTCTATTCCAGGGGCGCCCCGGTCAAGGGCTGGGGAAGGCGGGCGGCCCTAGCGGAACGACCAGACCTTCACGTACCGGACCGACATGGTGGCCGCCTTGGTCGAGGAGTTGATCGGCGGCGAGCCGATCAGCTTCAGCATCGCGGCCGTGTTCGGGGTGTCGGCCATCGTGACGTAGACGTTCAGCGGGTCGCCGGTGACGTTGCTGCTGGTGTAGCTGGTGAACTGCTCACCGTCGTAGTACACGGCGAAGTAACCCTTGGTGTAGACGATGTCCACCTGGTGCCAGCCGGGGGACAGGTTGGGCCCGGTCACCGGCAGCTGGACCGGCGAGAACCCGCTGGTCGACGCGCTGAATTCGGCCGACGTGGTGCCGCTGTGCCAGGTCACCGCGTTGGCCGCGTTGACGGGCTCGACCTCGACCGCGTCGAGCTCGCCCGCCTGCGGCCACTGCGCCCCGTTGGTCAGCCAGAAGCCGCACCAGTTGGCGATCTCGCCGCCGTCCGACGGCAGCGCCGGGAAGTCGATGTCGGCCTCGATCACGGCCGAGGAGTACAGGCCGGGGCTGATCAGGCCGACGCAGCTGCCCGCCTGCCCGCTGGTGGTCAGCGTGACCTCGCCCTCGTCGCCGCTGCCGACGGTGCCGTTGCCGACCATGCCCGAGGTCTGCGGGCAGTAGTCGGAGGTCTGGTTCCAGCCGGCCAGCTGCGCCCCGGTGGCGTCCAGCTCCAGTGTGCCTTTGTCAGCGTCGAGCCCGGTCGGCGCGGGCGCCGCGGGCGCCGCAGAAGAGGCAGAATTCATCACCAGATGGCTTGGCCTCGGCGCGGGCTTTTTCACCGGCGGCATCGTCGCGGTGGAAACGGCCATCGGCGCGGGCGGCGGGGCTGAAGCACTGACCGGGGCGGGGTCGGTGGCGGCCGAGCTCGAGGCCGCGACAGTCCCGCAGCCCGCCGTCGCCGCAGCGAGCAGGGTCGTGGCGGCCAGACCGAGCGACCGGATGGAACGGGTGTGCGTGGTGGCCGAATGGCGTGTCGATTTCGTAGCAGGCGCTCCCGGCATGGTCACGTCACGATGTTGCACGATGAGAATTCCGTCCAGCGCGATGCACCCGCGGCTGACGCCCCGAGTGCCCGGTCTTGACTCGATCGCGGGCAACTATACCGTGCCTAAACCGTGCCCCGGCGACCGGTTTGCGGCGAAAGACAACCCCGGCCGGGCCGCGGCGGCCGTCCAGCCGCCCGGTCGGTCTTTAGAAGTTCTGAAAAAGTTTCTGGCGGCAGGCCGACGGGCCGGCTCCGGCGCGCAGCGCTGCCGGTCAGCCGTTCCCGGGCGTAGTTTTTCGCTGATGCCCTAAGCTGCGGAAGGTAAACGAGGCGCCCCAGCCGGTGCGCGGGGGCGTGTGCGCCGCGACACACGCGATGGGACCGACAGCTAAATTGGCCACTGAATCCAAGGCGACCGCGCGGCCGCGCCGCGCGGGACGCGGCGCGGCGGGCGGCATCGTGCTGACCGATACCCGGATCCTCGGCTACCAGCCGCTGCTGTCGCCCGCCGCCCTGCTGGACGAGCTGCCGCTGGACGACGACGGGGCGGTGCTCGTCGAGCGCACCCGGGACGCGGTGAGCGCGGTGCTCGATGGCGCTGATGACCGGTTGCTGGTGGTGACGGGGCCGTGTTCGGTGCATGATCCGGTGGCGGCGCTGGAGTATGCGGGGCGGCTGGGTGAGTTGCGGGAGCGGTTCGGGGATGAGCTGCTGGTGGTGATGCGGGTGTATTTCGAGAAGCCGCGGACGGTGACGGGGTGGAAGGGGCTGATTAACGACCCGGGGATGGATGGGTCGTTTGATGTGCACCGGGGGCTGCGGACGGCGCGGCGGCTGCTGCTGGACATTGTGGGGTCGGGGATGCCGGTGGGGTGTGAGTGGCTGGACCCGATTACGCCGCAGTACATTGCGGACACGGTGACGTGGGGGGCGATCGGGGCGCGGACGACGGAGAGCCAGGTGCACCGGCAGCTGGCGTCGGGGTTGTCGATGCCGGTGGGGTTCAAGAACGGGACCGATGGTGATGTGCAGGTGGCGGTGGATGCCTGCCGGGCCTCGGCCGTCGGCCACACCTTCTTCAGCGTGACCACCGCCGGGGCGGGCGCGCTGGTCAGCACCAGCGGGAACCCGGACACGCACGTGATCTTGCGCGGCGGCCGCAGCGGGCCCAACTACTCCGCCTCGCACGTGACGGCGGCCCTCGAGCTGATCGGCGCGGCCGGGCTGCCGCGCCGCATCATGGTCGACGCCAGCCACGGCAACAGCGGCAAGGACCACACCCGCCAGGTCCCGGTGGCGGAGTCGCTGGCCGGGCAGGTGGCCGGCGGCCAGCGCGGCCTGATGGGCGTGATGCTGGAGAGCTTCCTGGTGGCCGGGCGGCAGAACCCGGGGAACCCGGCGACGCTGACCTACGGGCAGTCGGTCACCGACGCCTGCATGGACATCGAGATGACCGCGTCCGCGCTGGAGACGCTGGCCGTCTCGGTGCGGGCCCGCCGCGCCGCAGGCCGCTAGGAGGACGGGGCGCCGTCCCCCTCCCGCCCGGCGCGTCGCCCGCGCCGGGTGGTTCCGGCCGGGCGAGGGGAAAGGGCGGGCCCGCACGTGTTTCCCCGCCGGCAACTCTGGACATCTCCAGTGCGACGTATGGTCATCGGAGGAGAATCTCATGGCGAGTAAGAACGCGGCGGACGGCCCTTCGGCCGCGAGCTGGCCCCAGCTGAGTTCCGGCCCGCTGCTGGTCGGCGGTGTGCTGGCCGGAGTGGGCGCACTGCTGGCGCTGTCGGGTGCGGCCGTCGTGGTGACCCACGTGGTCGTCGCCACCAAGGCGTGGGTCAAAGAGCTTGACACCCCGCCCGACCAGCTCGCCCGGCTCAAGTGGGAGCAGGCCAGGACGGCCGCCCTGGCCGGCGCGGACTCCTGGCGGAAGCACCCGAACGCCAAGATCCGGCTGACCACCCGCAAGTCGGCCTGACCCGGCGCGACCGGGCGGCCAGCGCCCGCACCCGCCCGCGGGCCGCCGCCCAGTAAGATTGCTTATACAAGCAAACTTACTAAGGAGGCGGCGGCCATGGCGGGCGACCTCACCCTGCAGGACGTCGGTCTCGCGGTCAAGCGCCTGCAGTGGCGCCATCACCGGGCGGCCAACACCGCACTCATGGCGATCGGCCTGTCCCTGCCGCAGTGGGACGTGCTCCGCCACCTGGATGCCAACCCGGACGCTTCGCTGCACCGGCTGGCCGAGCTGACGTTCCAGACTGACCAGTCGATGGGCGCGATGGCGGGCCGGATGATCGACCGCGGGCTCCTGAAGCGGGTCGGGGGTCCCGGCCGGGCGGTCCGCCACCAGCTCACGCCGGCCGGCCAGGACCTGCGCCAGCAGGGGTCGGACGTGGCCGACGCGGTGCTTCAGGAGACGCTCGGGCGCCTCAGCCAGGCCGAGCTCAGCAGTCTCTACGCGCTCCTCGTCAAGGCGGCCACCGATGACGGCTGACCAGCATTATATAAGCTTGCTTAGATAAGCTTACTGACCTAAGCTTGCGGTCATGACGACGAACTCAGGGACATCCGCCATGACCCTCTCCAGCACCCGCACGCTGACCGTCGACGGGATCGGCCCCGTCGAGCTCGCGGTGACCGAGCGCGGAACCGGGCATCCCGTCCTGCTGCTGCACGGGGGCGGGGGCCCGGCCACCGTGGAGAGGTGGGCCGACCGGCTGGCCGCGGCCCGGCCCGCCCGCGTCATCACGCCGGTGCACCCTGGCTTCAACGGCACCCCGCGGCCGGATCCCCTCGCCTCGCCCTCCGGCCTGGCCGCGGTCTACGCCCGGCTGCTGGAGGACCTCGACCTGCGCGACGTGACCGTCGTCGGTAACTCCATCGGCGGCTGGATCGCGGCCGAGCTCGCCGCCCGCGGCTCGGACCGGGTCAGCGGCTACGTGCTGGTCGACGCGGTCGGCATCGAGGTTCCCGGCCACCCGGTCCCGGTCGGGCTCACCCCGGCCGAGCTGGCCCAGCGCGCGTACTACGACCCGGCTAAGTTCGGTGTCGACCCGGCCGCGCTGCCGCCGCAGGCGCGGGCCGCCATGGCCGCTAACCAGGCCACCCTGGCGGTCTACGCCGGCGACACCATGGGCGACCCGACCCTGGCCCCCCGGCTGGCCGGGGTGCGCGCCCCCGCCCTGGTCGTCTGGGGCGAGGCCGACCGGATCGGCGACCCTGAGTTCGGGCGGGCCTTCGCTGCCGCGATCCCCGGGGCCGGGTTCCGGCTGCTGGCCAAGAGCGGCCACATGCCGCAGATCGAGACCCCGGACGCGCTGATCGAGGCGGTGTGGTCGTTCGCCGGCGCGCACGCCACGGCCGGCCCCGGGCACTGACGGGCGCAGCCGGCCTGGCTCACGGCACCAGGATGGCCCGCCCCATGAGCTTGCCCGCTTCGAGGTCCTCGAACGCCCGCAGGCCGTCCGCCAGCGGGTACGGGGTCGCCTCGACGGTGATCTTGCCCTGCCGGGCCAGCTCGATCACCTGCCGCTGATCGGCCCGGGCACCGCCGTAGGAGTGCCGCAGGTCGACCCCCCAGGGCAGCACGCTGGTGCCCGCGGCCCCGTAAGGGATCGAGCCGCCGCCGATGCCGACGACCCGCAGCGCCCCGTCCGGGGCGATCACCCGGCTGGCCAGTTCGAGGGTGGGCTGACTGCCGACGAAGTCGAACGACGCGTTCACGCCGAAGTCGTCGGTCAGGGCGAGTATCTCCGGGACGGCCGAGTCACCCGCGCCGACCGCCACGTCCGCCCCGTTGTCGAGCGCCCAGCTCAGCTTGTCCTCGTTGGTGTCGACCACGATGATCCGGGCCGCCGTCGTCTCCCGCAGCAGCTGGAGCCCCATGTGGCCCAGCCCGCCAACTCCGATGAGGAGAGCGGTGGCGCCCGGGACGAGCCGGTGCCGGGCCCCGTTGATGGCGTGCATCGAGGTCAGGCCGGCGTCGGCCAGCGGGCCCGCGGTCACCGGGTCGAGTGACCCCAGGGGCTCGCAGAACCGGGCGTCGACCTTGATGTACTCGGCCATGCCGCCATCCGGTCCGAGGCCGGGGCAGGGCGGGGTGCCGCGGCGGCAGGCCCGCTCGCAGGTGTTGTCCCGCCCCTCCACGCACGGGGTGCAGCGCCCGCACGCCCAGACCAGGTAGACCAGCACCGGGTCACCCTCGGCCAGGCCGCTGACCTGCCCGCCGAGTGCGGCGACGGTGCCGGCCGTCTCATGCCCGAGCGTCATCGGCAGGGTGAACCGGACCGCCGGGCTGTGCAGCACGTGCAGGTCGGAGTGGCACAGTCCGGCCCCGGCCACCTTGACCAGCACCTCGGTCGGGCCTGGCTCGGGGACGGGGACGTCCCGCAACTCGATGCGACCAGGACCAGTTAGTTGCAGAGCGCGCATGTGATCACCTTGACGCGCGGTTGAGGATCGCGCAACGCATCGGGCCACATCACGCCGGCCGGATTCGCCCGGCGGGCCGGGCGGACCAGGCCACCGCGTATCCGGCGGTGGTTTACAAATCGGGCCAATGGCCGCACGCTGCTACCGAGCGACCGGCAACGAGAGGGGTACCCGCATGGAGCGTCTGACGGGCAGAGTCGCCCTGATCTCCGGGGCGGCCAGCGGCATCGGCCAGGCGACGGCGGAGCGCCTGGCGGCTGAGGGCGCCGCCGTGATGGTCACCGACGTCAACGACCAGGGCGGCAAGGAGGTCGCGGCCGAACTCACCGCGGCCGGCCACCGCGCGGCCTACCAGCACCTGGAAGTCACCTCGGAGCAGGACTGGCAGCAGGCGGTGGCGGTCACCGTCGCGCAGTTCGGCGGGCTCGACATCCTCGTCAACAACGCCGGCGTGACCGGCGAGGCCGGCCCCGCTGGAGGAAGTCACGCTGGAAAGCTGGAACCGCAGCATCGCCATCTTGCAGACCGGGGTGTTCCTCGGGCTGAAGCACGCCGCGCCCGCCCTGCTGCGAATCGGGCCATGCGTCGGTGATCAACATCAGCTCGATCTACGGCGCCAGCGGCGGGTTCGGCTCGTCCCCGGCCTATCATGCGGCCAAGGGCGCGGTCCGCATCCTGACCAAGACCGCCGCCTTGCACTGGGCGACCCAGGGGATCCGGGTCAACTCGGTCCACCCCGGCTTCATCGACACCCCGCTGCTGCGCCCGGCCGGGGTCCGCGACCAGCCCGGGTCAGCCCAGCTGTTCCAGGCGATCCTCGACGTCACCCCGATGGGGCGCCTCGGGCGCCCCGAGGAGGTCGCGGCGGGCGTGGCCTACCTCGCCAGCGACGACGCCACCTTCGTGACCGGCTCGGAACTGTACATCGACGGCGGCTACATGGCCCGCTGAGCCACTGAGACCGTCGGACCGTGCCCTAAAGTTCCCGCACGAGCTCGCTCAGCATCTGCAGCATCGGTGCCGGGTCTCCGCCCATGATGGCGGCGGAGGCCATGATGTTGCGCTCGGCGTTGAGGTGCTGCCAATCGAGGCTAAAGCGGCCTCCCGGGCGAGTTGCCCGAAAAAGGCTCGCTGTGCCCGGCCGTTGCCTTCGCGGAATGGATGGACGGCGTTGACTTCACCAAAGTAATAAGTCAGCCGTTCCGTAAACGCGTCTCGGGAAAGTCCGCGCAGCAGACCCTCGCCGTGCAACGAACGGAAGATGTCCGCCGCTGCGGATTCGATGTACTGCGGCAGGCAGAACCAGCTTCCTTTCGCGATGGCGACGGTTCTCAGCTGCCCGGCCCATTCATAGATTTCACCGAAGATCCTGTAGTGGATGGCGCACCGGTGACTCAGGTCGTAGCTGGCCAGGACGGGGGACTCGGCCAGCCAGATCAGCGCGGCATGCGTAATATCGCGCTCGGCGTTCGCCGGGTCTCCAGCCGTTTTCACCCCGAGCTTGTTATGCAGCACTCCCGTCACTGGGTCGGCCTACGGGTCCCCGGCATTCATGCCTGCCGGTACCGAGTAACGGTCATGCGGTACAGCTCCGCGGCGCTTATCTCCCCGTCAACGTACGCCGATACTTCCCGATCATGCTCGGCAGTAAAAGGGCCCGGTAGTTCGACCTGCACCGACTGCGCGGCGGAAAGGACTTCATCGAGGCGCTCGCGCTGCCGCGCGAGCGCCTCGTACCGTTCGTAGGTCTCGTATGGTATTAGGACCGCCTCTGGCTTGCGATGCGACCCGAAAGCGACGGGTTCAGCCGCCGCGCCCTCGCGCCGGAACCTGGCCAGGATGCCCGACAGCCGTGCCCTGACCTCCGATAGCGGTTGCACGCGGATCATTGCGGGGCTGTTCATACCGTCACCGTCACCAGAGCCGGCTGACCGTGACCGCAGGGCGGCCGTAACGACGGTCGCCGTCCGTTCCGGGGCGTTACCATCAAGCGATGGCGGAGATCCGGGAGTGCGCGCAGTGCGGGACGAAGTTCAGCCCGGGCCGCGAGCATGCCCGGTTCTGCTCGGCGCGCTGCCGGATGGCGTGGAACCGGGCGCACGCGGGCGTGGCGGCGGCGCCGGCCGTTGCCATCGACTGGTCGGTGTCGGCGATGACCGAAGCGACCAGCCGCCTGTCCGCCGCCACCGGCTGGGACCTCCCCCACCTGGCGGTCGCGGTCGGCGAGACGGTGTGGTGGGTGACCCTGGTGGACGCGACCCTCGTCCGCTACCACCCCGAGCCCTACGAGCGCGCGCTGGCCAGCGACGGCGTCAAGCGGCACAAGACCGAGAAGTCCCTCGCGGGCCTGCGCTACGTGCGCAACCAGCTGGGCCGGGGGGCGGAGCCCGCCACGTTCATCCAGCCCCTGGCGAGCGGTGACGCCGGCGCCGGCTGGACCTGGCGGGCGCTGCCCGAGCCCTGCCTCGACGGGTTCACCCCGACGGGCCAGCACTGGGAACTGAACCGCTACAAGGCCTACCAGTCGCGGCTGGCCGGCCACAACATCGCGGGAACCTTCACCCGCTGCGCCGAGTTCCTGGCTGACGCGGCCGCCCTCGCCCTCGGCGACCAGCCCGACCCGCGCTGAGCGCGGCCGGGCCGCCGCGTCGCTCAGAACGCCGCCAGCCCCAGCCGGGCCGCCAGTCCCAGGCCCAGCAGCGCGGCCAGCCAGCGCAGCAGCGCCGGCGGGAGGCGCCGGGCCAGGCGTGGCCCGATCGCACCGCCCGCGAGCATCCCGAGGCTGAGCGGGGCGACCGCCCGCCAGTCGACCGGGCCGAACAAGGTGAAGACCACCGCCGACATGACGGAGGCGGCGCCGATCAGCATGTTCTTCAGCGCGTTGGCCCGGGCGGAATGGTCCTCGACGGTCATCAGGACCAGGGCGAGCGTCATCACGCCCGACCCGGCCCCGAAGTAGCCGTTGTACACCGACACCGCCAGCAGCCCCGCCAGCAGGACCGGGCCGCCTTCGCCGTCACGGTGACCCCACCGGGCTGAGATCCAGGGCTGAGCCAGCAGCGCGACGGACCCGGTCGCCACCAGGAACGGGACGATCCGCTGGAACTCCTGCGACGGGGTCGACAGCAGCAGGACCGATCCCCCGAGCCCCCCGGCCGCCGCCACCCCGCCCCAGTGTCCCAGCCAGCGTCCGCGGCCCCCGAGCTCGGGCCGCGAGGCCAGGGCGGAGCCGGGCCAGCACCCGGCCAGGGCCACGTTGTTGGCCACGTTGGCGGCGAACGCGGGCACGCCAGCCGCAAGCAGGGCCGGGTAGGACACCAGCGAGGTGATGCCACCTGCCGTCCCCACGACGCCAGCCGCAACGCCCGCGGCGGTGATGAGCGCCGCTTCCAGTCCGCCGGTCATCCGCGCGGCCGGGCGGCCACCGCTATCGTCCAGCGGTCAGAAGCGCTATCCTCGTCTCTCATAAATAACGATAGCAGTACCGACCAGCTCAAGCAGTGGCTGCGGGCCGAGGCAGCCCGGCTCGGGTCCGGGCAGCAGCTGCCCGCCACCCGCTGGATTACCCGGCACCGGCACGTCAGCCCGCTGACCGTGTCGCGCGCGCTGGCCGAGCTCGCCCGCGAAGGTGTCCTTGTCATCCGCCCCGGCGCGGGGACATTCGTGGCCCGGCCGCGTGCCCGCGGCTCCGCCGGGGTAGCCAGCTACCCGTGGCAGACCGTCGCGCTGGCCGGACGCGCGGTTGACACCGCGGGCCTTTCCTCACTGGCCGATCCGCCCCACACGGACGGGGTCATCTCGCTGGCGACCGGTTACCTGCACCCGTCGTTGATGCCGCTGGGTCCGCTCCGCGCCGCGCTGACACGGGCAGGCCGCTCCCCGGAAGCCTGGGAACGCCCGCCGGCCTCGGGTCTGCACGAGCTGCGGGCCTGGCTCGCCCAGGCCGCCGGGGCGGGCGTGGACGCCCGCGACGTCCTGGTCACCGGGGGCGGGCAGGGGGCGCTGTCAGCGGCCTTCCGGGCGCTGGTTCCCCCGGGCGCCCCGCTGCTGGTCGAGTCGCCCACCTACCCGGGGGCGATCGCCGCCGCGCGGGCCGCCGGCATCCGCCTTGTCCCGGTGCCGGCCGATGCCGACGGCATCATCCCTGGCCACCTGGCCGAGGCGTTCGCCCGCAGCCGGGCCCAGGCACTGTTCTGCCAGCCCGTCTATCACAATCCAAGCGGGGCGGTGCTGGCCGCCGGCCGGCGCCAGGAGGTTCTCGGCCTCGCGGCTGCGGCCGGCGCGTTCGTGATCGAGGACGACTGCACCCGCTGGCTGTCGCACGGACCCCCGCCGCCCCCGGCTCCACTGCTGGCCGACGACACCGAGGGGCGCGTCGTCTATGTCACCTCGCTGACCAAGGCCGCGTCGCCCAGCCTGCGCGTCGGGGCGCTGATCGCTCGCGGCCCGGCCGCGAGCCGGCTGCGGGCGGTGCGGGCGGTGGAGGACCTGTTCGTCGCCCAGCCCCTGCAGCGGGCGGCGCTCGAGCTGGTCACCAGCCCCGCCTGGGAGCGGCACCTGAAGGGCCTGGGGCAGGAGCTGGGACGGCGGGCGGCAACCCTTCAGCGCGCGGTCACCCGGCATCTGCCGGCCGCCCGGGTCACCCTTCCCGGCGGCGGCATGCACCTGTGGGCGACCCTGCCCGCGGGCACCGACGACGTCGGACTGGCCGAAGCCGCCCGGCGCAAGAACGTCATCGTCATGCCGGGACGGCCGTTCTTCCCGGCCGAGGCGCCCGCGCCGCACTTGCGGCTGACCTTCTCCGCCGCCGCCAGCGAAGCCGAGCTGGAGGCCGGCGTCCGCCGGCTCGCCGCCGCCGCGGAACCGGGCTAGCGGCCCAGCCTGCGGCGCCTCACCCGAATGCCCGCCCGCCCGACTGCCCGCCCGCCCGACTGCCCGCCCGCCGACCGGCTCGCCCGAGTTGCCGGGACAGCGGCGGGGCTCGCCTATCCTGGGGCGCGGCGAACCCGCGGGCAGCCGGGTGCGCGAACGCGAGAACGGACAGGACGGACCGGATGTTTCCCGTCTCCTTGATCTTTGCCAGTGGTGTCGCCAGCGGCGTCAACAGTTACCTCGCGGTGCTGGTCCTCGGGCTGCTGGGCCGGTTCGGCCACGTCGCCGCGATCCCGGCCGTCCTCGAGCGCCCGTCGGTCCTGGCCGCCGCGGCCGTGCTCTACTGCGGTCAGTTCGTGGCCGGCAAGGTACCGCTGCTTGACTCACTGTGGGACATCGTCCACACGCCCCTGCGGCCGGTTGTCGGCGGGGCCATCGGCGCCGTCATGGCCCAGCAGGCGCATCCCAGCCCCGCCGCGACGATCGCCGGAGCCGCCCTCGGCGGCGGATCGGCCCTTGCCGCGCACGTCGTCAAGACCGGCACCAGGATCGGCGTCAACGCCAGTCCGGAACCGTTCAGCAATATCGCCGCCAGCCTGCTCGAAGACCTGGGCGTGTTCGGCCTCGTCGCATTCGCCGTCTACCACCCGGTCGTCGCGGCCGGCGTCGCCGCCGTGCTCCTGGCGGCTGGCCTGGCCCTGATGGCGCTGCTGGCCTCCCGGATCCGCCAGGGCTGGCAGCGGCGGCGGGCCGCCCGGCGGCGGCGGCGGCCGTCCGGCCAGTCCGCGCCCGGGGCAGTCATGCGGGCATGAGCCCGGCAGGCCACGAGCAGCCGTCCGAGCTGGAGCGGCTCATCCTCCAGCTCCTGGGGCAGCGCTCGCCCGGGGCGTCCATCTGCCCGTCGGACGCGGCCCGGGCGGCCCGGCGCGATGGCTGGCGCGGGCTCATGGAGGAGGTCCGCCAGGCCGCCGGGCGGCTGGCCGCCCGGGGCGAGGTGGAGGTCACCCAGCGGGGCCGGGTGGTCGATATCGCGGCGGCGCGCGGGCCGGTCCGGATCCGCCTGCGCCCGCGCCACTGAAGGCACGCCCAGCTGGTCGCCTTCCCCGTCTCGGACGCCGCGAGCTACCTGACCGGGGCCGAGTTCGTCATCGGCGGCGGCAAACAACCGGGTCCTGTGACCAGCGGCGGCCCGGGTCGCCGCCGCCGTCAGCGGGCGCGGCCGGCCGCCAGGTCCTGCCATGTCCGGCCGCTGCGGACGCTGCCCGGCTCCTCGGCCACGATGTCCGAGCCGGGCCGGGCGCCGGCGTCCCGGACCTTGACCAGGATCCAGCGCCGTGGCCCGGTCTGGGTCAGCGCGAACCCCCCGGCCAGCTTGGTCCCGTGCAGCACCACCGTCAGGTGGCCAGGTTCGTCGCGGGTCACCTCGGCCCTGCCCTCGTCCCAGATGATCACCGCCCCGCTGCCGCGTGCCTGCCCGGGCCGGACCCCCTCGTAGTCGCCGGCCTCCAGGGAGTGGTCCTCCACCGGCACCGCCAGCCGCCGGGCGCGCGGGTCGAGCGACGGCCCCTTGGGCACCGCCCACGAGCGGAACACTTCGCCGGCCTGGATCCGCAGGTCGAAGTGCAGCGTGGTCGCATCGTGGAGCTGCACCACGAAGCGGGACGCTGTCACAGCACGACCCTACGGCCGGCCCGGTACCGGCCGGCCGCGCCCCGGGGTCAGTGCCGGGCCTTGCTGTCCTTGCGGGCCTGACGGCGGTCAGACTTGCGGGCGGTGCGCCGGGATACGGCCGCGACAGCGGAGTCGGCCTGGTGCAGCGACTTGGCCGTCCAGGTGGACGGGTCACGGCGCTCGGCCGCCACCGCGAGCCGGTGCACGACTGCCCGGATCAGCGGCAGGGCAATAGCCAGCAGCAGCCAGGTCCGCAGGCGCCGGGTGAAAAACAGCCACATGATGATCGTCCCTTCGTCGCTCCGGCGCTACCCGCCCAACCCGCGGCTATGCCAGGCGCCGGATTTTCGGGGGCGGCGCGCCGTCCCGGACGATGATCGTGGTGAAGATTCCTTCCGGGTAGCGGTCGGGGAAGAATTCCAGTCCGTCGTCGTCCACCATCTTCCAGTGCACCTCAGCGGTTCCGGCCTGCTGGTGGGCACGCATCGGGACGGTGATGTCGACCAGCTGGCCGGGCATCGTGGGGGCGATCTCGACCCGCACCGGCGAGCTGGGAATGCCGAGCCCGGCCGGCGGCCCCAGCCGCCGGAGCCAGCGGCCGGTCCACGGCACGGTCCCGCTGTTGCGCAGCCGCCAGATTTTCTCGAAGGCGAAGCCGGGCGGCATGATCACGGCGTCCGGGGTGACGTCGTCGACGAAGGTCGACGCGTCACCGGGGATCGGGTAGCCCGTGGCCTCCGGGGTGACGCGCTGCCGCGGCCTGGGCCCGGCCGACGCCTCGGTGAACACCGACCAGAGCTGGCCGTCGGCACTGAACCGTTCCTCGTAGAACATCACCAGGTCCCAGCTTGGCCGGTCGCGGCCGCGTTCCACGTTGCTGAGATGGCCCTTGCTGGTGCCGGCGCCGGCGGCGGCGGCGGTCAGGGTCACGCCGCCTGCCTGGCGCAGTTCCCGCATCAGCTGGCCGAGGTTCTCCAGGGCACTGTCACGACTCACGGATCAAGGATGGTTGCGGGTTCGCCCAACAGCAAGCGGTCTGCGTAAGGTCGGCCCAGCGGGGTGGGTCGTCGGCCGGGGGAGCGGGGCTCCGCTGCCCCGGCCGACGGCGACCCGCCCTTAATCCGTGCCCGCACCCGCGTCAGCCACCGCCTGGCCGGCCGCGAGCTCGACGTCCTCCTCGAGCAGGAAGCGGCGGGCCACCAGGTCACGGGCGGCGGCCAGGAACTCGTCCCGGCCGGGGGCGGCGCCGGCACCGGGCGCGGGCAGGCGGCTGCCCATCATGTCGTAGATAACATCGGGCAGCCCGTCGACCGGCCGCCGCGGGTTCCAGCCGGTGTAGGCGGCCAGCCCGGCCGCGACCGCGGGCAGCCGGATGCCGGCCACCTCGTTGCCCACCTCGTCGACCGCCGAGACCAGCGCGACCCGGGGCGGGCCCAGCTCCAGGGGCCATTCGACCCGGTCAGGATCGATGGCCGGGGTGTAGGGGAGAAACGCCGGATCGGGCCGCGCGGCGTCGCCGAAGGCGCTGAGCACCGACTCGCGGCTGACCGCGGTGCCGTCGGCCGCACGCGGGACCGCGCTCGGGGACGGTTCGGTGCCGTCCGCTGCCCACTGCACGAGCTGGCGGAACAGGGCCCGTACGACTGGCGCGGGATCGAGCTGATGCGGCGGGTTGGCGACCGGGAAGGCCGCTTTGAGCGGGCCCATCGCGCCCAGGTGGTCGGTGCCGCTGATCAGGTAGGCGCGCGCGTCCGGGTCCTCGGGCAGGTCGGCCCCGGTGCCGGCGTCCTGGTGGACGAGGGCGCCGTCGCCCCGCCAGTATTCCCAGGCGCTGTTGGTCAGCATCAGCTTGGGCACCCCGCCCAGCGACCGCTGCCGCGCGAGCAGGGCGGTGGTGCCGTAGGGGGGACCGTACTCGGGCATCAGCGGGTGCAGCAGGCTGGGCTGGGCGTAGCGGCGGTTGAACTCGCCCCGGCGGGCGCTGGCGATCTGGGCCATGACCCCGTCGAAGACCTGCCTGCCGTCCTCGCCGGTGTTGAGCCCCTCGAAGAGGAACTCGCGCAGCAGCCGGCCGCATTGCGAGACTCCGTCGGCGAACACCAGGTCGTGGTCGCCGCGCAGGTAGCGGCCGAGGTCGCGCAGCGCGAGCAGGCCAGCCCCGGTGACCGGCGCGAACGAGGAGCGGTAGATCACCTGGTACCAGTGGAACGGCTGGAACCCGCCGTCGAGGGCGATCGTGGTGGGCGAGGTGAACCGCCAGCGGTCGCGCGCGATGACTTCCTCCGGGCCCATCGGAGCCGCCCGCACCCGCAGCGACGCCTGCTCGTCGGACGGGTCGCTGGCCGGGTAGGCGCGGAACGCGATCGGCGGCAGCGCGCCGCCCGCGAGCGCGATCACGTCGCCCAGGGGACGCTCGGCGGCCGGGACGTCGACCCTGAAGTCGCTGCGGAGCCAGCCCGGCT
The DNA here is from genome assembly GCA_963795335.1 of uncultured Actinomycetota bacterium. Taxonomy (GTDB): domain Bacteria; phylum Actinomycetota; class Actinomycetes; order Streptosporangiales; family Streptosporangiaceae; genus Trebonia. The sequence continues at coordinate 130,699 of CAWCHI010000009.1, read as the reverse complement.
CGACCGCCGCCAGCGGTGGCTCCAGGCCGGCGAAGCCCTGCTCACGAGGCACGTCCCACTGCCAGCCAGGCCAGGCGACGGTCCACCCGTCGCGCAGCAGGTAGCCGTCGCCGACCGGGGGCGGCGCCTGGATGCCCGGCCGGCAGCAGGCCCGACCCGCAGTACGGGAGGCGGATGCTGCCCCGGTTCGGCACCGACAGGACCGCCCGGCGGGAGCCACCGCCGGCCGGGCGCAGCAGCACGACGTCGCCGCTGAACCGGACCAGTCCGTCGGCGTCGCGGGGGGCGAGGCCGAGGTCGGCGATCCGCCCGTTGGCCAGCAGTTCGGGGTCGACCGCGTAGCGGGCGACGGCGCTGACCCATTCGTAGGGGTAGTCGTCCAGCGGCTTGGTCGCCTGGATCTCGACTGACTCGATCATCGGCGGTCCCTTTCTCGGGTGAGGGCGCGGGGGCGGGAAGACGTCAGCGGGGGGACAGGCCAGCCACCAGCTCGCGCACCGCGGCCGCCCCCAGGTGCGCGTCCAGCGGCTCGTGGCCGAGCAGCAGCCGGTAGTAGACCGGGGCCCACAGCATGTCGAGCACGACCTCGAGGTCGAACCCGGCCCGGAACTCGCCGTCGGCGACCCCCCGCCGGATCAGGGCGGCCGACGCCAGGCGGCGGGGGCGCAGCCACTGCTCCCGGAGCGCGGCCGCGATTTCCGGCTGCGACTGGGCGTCGGCGATCAGCGAGCGCATCAGCGGCCCGGCCGGCGTCTCGGTGAACAGTGTCACGGCCGCCAGCAGCAGCGCCTCCAGGGACTCGGCGGCGGTGGCGTTCTCCGGGATCCGCTCGGCCGCGGCGGCGCTGCGCATGAAGCCCTCGAGGGCGACCGCACCGCGCGAGGGCCAGTACTTGTAGAGGGTGCGCTTGCTGACTCCGGCCCGGGCGGCGATGGCCTCCATCGTCGCCGAGGCGAGCCCGCCGTCCAGCATCAGCTGCCCGGCCGCCGCAAGCACCCGGTCGCGTACCTGCTCGGCCCGCGCGGACCGGAGCGGCCCGCCGTCGCCAAGGGGCGGGGCGCCGTGCGCGGCCTGTTCCATGCCCGCCGCCTCCTGTCGGTCCGTAACCGCATCGTATCGGCCGCCGGCCGGAAACGGCTGAGCCCCGCCGCCGGAATGGGCCCGCCGGAACAGCCCGGGCGCCGGGACAGCCCGCCGGCGGAATAGCCCAGCGGGGGCCGGGGTTCGAAGTAAACGCAACGTATACTTTCGGCCGGGAGCCTGGATGACTGAGACCCGCACCCCCGCCCATGCCGCCCAGCCCGGCGCGGGCCAGCCCGCCGCCCAGCCCGGCGACGGCCAGCCGCTGTCCCCGCGCGGCCTGCGGCTGGTGATGCTGCTGCTGGCGGTCGCCTGCGGCGCCAGCGTGGCCAACCTGTACTACGCGCAGCCGCTGCTCGGGCTCATCGAGCACGCGTTCGCCATCTCCGGCGGGACCGCCGCCCTGGTCGTCACCGTGACCCAGATCGGCTACGCGGCCGGGCTCGCCTTCCTGCTGCCGCTGGGCGACCTGCTGGAGAACCGCCGGCTCGCCTCGCGGACGCTGGTGATCACCGCGGTGGCGCTGGCGGCGGTGGCCGCCGCGCCCGACTTCGGCGTCTTCCTCGCCGCCGCGCTGCTGGTCGGGATCACCTCGGTCGTCGCCCAGGTGCTGCTGCCACTGGCCGCCCACCTGGCCCCGGCCGGCCGCCACGGCAAGTACGTCGGCCAGGTCACCAGCGGCCTGCTGCTCGGCATCATGCTCGCCCGCTCGGTCGCCAGCCTGGCCGCCGCCGCCTGGGGCTGGCAGAGCATCTACGCCATCTCGGCCGGCCTGATGCTGGTGATCGCGGTCGCGCTGGCGCGGCTGCTGCCGCAGCGGCAGCCCGCCCACTCGGCCACCTACCCCCAGCTGGTGGGATCGGTGCTGGCGGTGGCGCGGGCGGAGCCAGTGCTGCGGCGGCGGGCCGCGGCCCAGGCGCTGATGTTCGGCGCGTTCACCGCCTACTGGACCGCCATCGTCTACGAGCTGACCGGGCGGCATCACCTCGGCCAGGTCGGGGTGGCCGTGTTCGCCCTGGTCGGGGCGGCCGGGGCGGCGGCCGCGCCGGTCGCCGGGCGGCTCGGTGACCGTGGCCTGTCCCGTCCCGTGCGGGGGATCTCGGTGCTGCTCGGGCTGGCGGCGATGGCGGTAGCCGTCTTCGGTGCCTTCAGCCTCGTGCTGCTGGCGGTCTCAGCCGTGCTGCTCGACTTCGCCGTCCAGAGCAGCAACGTGCTCAGCGTGCGCGACATCTACGCACTGCGCCCGGAGGCCCGCGCGCGGATCAACTCGGTGTACATGACCAGCGTATTCGTCGGCGGGGCGATCTCGTCGGCGCTGACCGGGGTGATCGCGGCGCACTGGGGCTGGACCGGGGTCGCGGTCCTGGCGATGGCACTGGTGGCGGTCTCCGGCCTGGTGTGGCTGGCCGACCTGCGGGCGGCCGGCCGGATCCAGCCGGTCCCGGACGCCGTTTAGGGCACGTTGGGGACCGCTTCGCGCACCGGCGGCGCCTCCCGCCAGGACACCATCCCGTCCGCAGGCAGGGCGGCGGCCTCCTTCCCGTCGTGGATCTCGGCCCAGTGCGAGTGGTTCAGCTGGTGGATGGTGAAGCAGGCGCGCAGCGCGTTGCTGAACCCCATGTTGTCCACCGTCTGGTTGACCGACTCCTTGATCAGCAGGGCCGCCATGGTCGGCACGGCCGCGATGCGCTGGGCGAACTCCAGCGTCCGCTCGGCCAGCTGGTCGGCCGGGAAGATCTTGCTCACCATGCCGAGCTGGTGCGCTTCCTCGGCCCCGATCGAGTCGCCGGTCAGCAGCAGCTCCTTGGTCTTGCGGGGCCCGAACTCCCACGGGTGGGCGAAGTACTCCAGCCCGCACATGCCCAGCCGGGCGCCGACCACGTCCGCGAACTGGGTCCCCTCGGCTGCCACGATGAGGTCACAGCACCAGGCCAGCATCAGGCCGCCCGCGTAGACCGGCCCGTGCACCTGGGCGATGGTGATCTTCCGCAGGTTGCGCCACCGGTCGGTGTTGGCGAAGAAGTAGTGCCACTCCTGCAGCATCCGGCGCTCGGCCCCGTCCCGGGTGGCGCCGTTGACGGTGAAGCTGGGGTGCTGGTCCGGCCCTGGGGTCCGCTCGGCCACCGCCGCCCGCGAGCCCATGTCGTGCCCGGAGGAGAACAGCGGGCCGGCTCCGGCCAGGATCACCACCCGCACCGCGTCGTCCGCCTCGGCCGCCCCGAAGGCCTCGTCCAGCTCGACCAGCAGGCCCCGGTTTTGCGCGTTGCGGGCCGACGGCCGGTTCAGCGTGATCCGGGCGATGGCACCCTCGGCGAGGGTCTCGTACTCGATGTACTGGTAGGTCATCTGCGCGCTCCGTCCGTTTCCGCCGTGCTTGCCGTCCGGTTGCGGACTGTACCGCGCAGGGGCGAACCCGCCTAGGGTCATCTGGTCAGCGGTTGCCGCCAGGCGGTCGCGGATGTCTAATAGAGCACGGAATTCTAGAACGCGGTTCATGCAGGGCGCGTCCGCAGCGGAGCGGGCGGCCGGCCGCGGTAAGGAGCGATATGGCGGGGCACGTGGCAGGCGGCAAGATCCAGGAGACGGACATCGGGCGCTACCGCTCCACCCGGGGGCTGGACTACGCGTCGGTGCCGTGGCAGCTGTGGACCAAGTCCAAGCAGCTGTTCTGGGATCCGGCCGACCTCGACTTCTCCCAGGACGTGGCCGACTGGGAGCAGATGTCGGACGACGACCGCACGCTGGTCGCCATGTCTGCCCGCGGCTTCATGGTCGGCGAGGAGGCGGTGACGCTGGACATCGTCCCCCTGCTGCGCTGCATGTCCGACCAGGGGCGCCTCGAGGACACCATGTACCTGGCCATGTTCGCGATGGAGGAGGCCAAGCACACCGAGATGTTCCGCCGCTGGTTCGACGCGGTCGGCCTCGACCCGGCCTCCCTCGACGACCTGGTGCGGGCGCAGAACGAGGCGCTCGGCGAGCGCCGGGTCGGCGTCTTCGACGGGGTGCTGTCCAAGGTGATGCGCCGGCTCGACACCGACCAGTCGCCGCAGGCCGTGCTCGACGCCTCCCTGGTCTACAACCAGCTGGTCGAGGGCGTCCTCGCGATCGCCGGGTACCAGCGCTGGGACGCGGTCTTCCGCCGCATCGAGCGGCTGCGCGGGCTGGAGGCGGGGCTGAAGCTGACCCAGCGCGACGAGCGCCGCCACATCGCCTACGGCACCTACCTGTGCCGCCGCATCCTGGCCGAGCACCCCGAGCTGTGGGACTGGACGGAAGAGCGCTGGGCCAAGCTCACGGCCGGGTTCGGCGAGGACGGGTACGGCGGTCCCGGAGCGGGCGGGGGCAGCGTCAACGGGAACGGCGTCAACGGGAACGGCGTCAACGGGAACGGCTCAACGGGAACGGAGCCAACGGGCAGGCGGCCCGGCTGGCCGAGCAGTACGAACTCTACGGGCGGCTGGGCAAGCGCCGCCTGGCGGCGCTCGAGGTGGCCCGTACGATGAACGTCACCCAGGTCGACGCGAGCGAGGTCGCCTCGTTCGAGCCGGAGGAACTCCAGCACGTGAACTGAGCCGGCGGTAACCGGCCCCCGCTAGACAGTGCCGGGGGCCGGTCAGTCCGCTGGGCCGTCGAGCACCAGCACCCGCCGCGCCGCCGGCGCGGCCGCCGTGGCCGCCGGCTTCCACGGCCCGTCGAGCATGAGCCGCCGCACGTACTCGATCACCGCGTCGATGACCTTGTTCGCCTGCCGCCGGTTGCCGGCCGCGGCGACCTCGCGCGCGCCCTCACCGATGAGCGAGGTGAGGATGCTGGCGTAGAGCCGGTCGAAGGAGTTCTCCGACAGCTTCAGCAGCTGGTCGTTCTGCACGATCCACTGGTGGCCGCGGCGGCGCTTCATGACCTCGAACCCGGGCGGGCTGTCGCCGTTGAAGAACAGCATCGCCAGGTCGCGACGCTGCCAGCTGCCCTCGAGGAAGGCCCGCGCGCCGACCGAGAACAGCTCGAACGGGTCGGTCACGCCGGCCCGCTTGGCCTGCGCGACGGCCTTGCTCGCGGCGTCCTCGTGGGCTGCCTGGTGTTCCTGCCAGAGCGCGACGAACAGCTCGCTCTTGCCCCCGAAGTGGTGGTACAGGCTGCCGACGCTGGAGTCGGCCCGCCGCACCACCTCGGCGATGCTCGCGTCGGCGAAGCCCTGCTCGACGAACACCTCGCGGGCGGCCTCGAGCAGCGCCCGCTGCGTGCCCGCGGTGCGCGCCCACTGCCACGAGCCGGCCGGCTTGTCCCGTGCCTGGCGTACGGCTGGTTCTGTCACAATTCCTCCACCCCCACCGGCCGCCCGGTCCGGGCGGCTGACGCCTGTTTAGAACTTGATTCTAGGAGTTTAGCGTGCGCAACGCGGCTGACGACGCTGGGGGAGCGCTGCCGGCCGGGTCGCGCCAAGTGGCTACTTGAAGCTGAGCGTGCCGTCCTCGAAATCAACCGCGGGCAGAATGTCCCGTTCGTCGAGAAAGCCGAGATCGGTGCCGCGCCACGGCAGCCGGTCGCCCTGCCGCGGCACCTTGGCGATGCTGCGCATCAGGTAGCCGGGGTTGAAGTCGGCTGGGTCGGTCCACGGACGCAGCGGCATGTCCTGTTCGCCGTCCCGCAGCACCGGCGTCACGACGGCCGCGCCGCGCTCGTCCATGTGCGCGAACAGGCGGCACATCAGGTCGGCGACGAGGTCGACCCGCAGCGTCCAGCTGGCCCGGAAGTAACCGAAGATGTAGGCCAGGTTGGGTACCCCGGTGAACATGATGCCGTGGTAGGTGACCGAGCGGGACCAGTCGACCGGCTCGCCGTCGACCGAGAACGGGATGTCGCCCATCACGCTGAAGTGGAAGCCGGTGGCGGTGACGATGATGTCGGCCTCGAGGACCTCGCCCGAGCTGACCCGGACGCCGGTCTCGGTGAACTCGTCGATGGTGTCGGTGACCATCGTCACCTGGCCCTTGCTGATCGCCGCGAACAGGTCACCCTCGGGGACCCGGCACGCACGCTGCTGCCACAGCGGGTAGGACGGGGTGAAGTGCTTCCCGATGTCGTAGCCCTCCGGCAGGGCCTGCCGGACCTGGTCGATGCTCCAGTCGCGGATCGCCTCGGGGGCCTGCAGGCGCTTCTCGGTCATCTCGCGGGACCGCTTGAAGATCAGCCGCCGGACGATCTCGTGGGTCCACTCCGGTGGCGTGTCGACCGACTGCAGCAGCTCGGCGACCTCGTTCACTTTGGGCGTGATGAAGTAGTAGCTGGGCGAGCGCTGCAGCATGGTCACGTGGCCGGCGCCGTTCTCCGCCAGGGCGGGCACCAGGGTGGCGGCGGTGGCGCCGGAGCCGATCACAAGCACCCGCTGCCCGGCGTAGTCGAGGTCCTCGGGCCAGGTCAGCGGGTGCACGACGCGGCCGCCGAAGCGCTCGAGACCAGGCCACTGCGGCGTGTAGCCCTGGTCCTGGCGGTAATAGCCCTGGCACATCCACACGAAGTCGGCCGTGTAGCGCAGCTGCTCCCCGGTCTCCAGCCGCTCCACGTCGACCGTCCAGCGCTGCTCGTCCGACGACCAGCTGGCCGCGGTGACCCGGTGCTGGTAGTGGATGTACTGGCCGAGGCCGTTGTCCTCGATCACCTCGCTCAGGTAGCTGATGATCTGCTCGCTGGTGGCGAGCTCGTCGGCGAGCCACGGCTTGAAGCTGTAGCCGAAGGTGTACATGTCGCTGTCGGAGCGCACCCCGGGATAGCGGTTGACCGTCCAGGTCCCGCCGAACGTCTTCTGCGCCTCCAGGACGGCGAAGCTCTTGCCCGGCAGCCGCCGGGACAGGTAGTAGGCGACGCCGATCCCGGAGATCCCGGCCCCCACGACCAGCACGTTGACGTGCTGAGAGCTGTCATCCGACATGCTGCGATCCCTTCTGCGCGCCGCGCGCGCGGCTGATGACGTCCGGCTCACTGCGGCGGCGCGGCGAGTCCTGCGGGCTGAGGCAGGTCGTGATGGCGGCGGCGAACGCGTCCCGGGCCGCGGCGCAGGCGGGGGAGACCCGCGGGTAGTACAGGAAGCCGTGCGTCAGGCCGTCGCCCGCCAGGTAGCGGACCGGCACCCCGGCCGCGTCCAGCCGCTGTGCGTAGGCGGCCCCCTCGTCGGCCAGCACGTCGTACTCAGCCGTGGCGATGACGGCCGGCGGCAGTCCCGACAGGTCGTCCGCCAGCAGCGGGGACACCCGGGCGCGGTCGGACACGTCCGGCAGGTAGGTGTCGGCGAACCACGCCATGGTCCGCGCGGTCAGCCCGAAGCCCTCGGCGTAGCGGCCGTAGGAGCGGCCCGGCGCGCGACCGTGCTCCAGCGTCATGTCGGTGACCGGGTAGGCGGCCGCCTGGACCGCGATCGCCGGGCCGCCCTCCTCACGGGCGCGCAGCGCCGCCGACAGGGCCATGTTGCCGCCCGCGCTGTCGCCCGCGACGACCAGCCGCCCGGGATCAGCCCCGAGCGCGGCCGCGTTCTCGGCCAGCCAGACGGTCACCGCCCAGTAGTCATCGTGGGCGGCCGGGTAGACGTGCTCGGGCGCGAGCCGGTAATCGACCGCCACCACCACCGCCGGCAGCGTCTCGGCGAGGTAGCGGCACACCTCGTCGTGGGTCTCCAGGTCACCGAGCACCCACCCGCCCGCGTGCGCGAACGCGACCGCCGGGAGCGGCGGCCCGTCGGCGGCGGGCCGGTAGACGCGGACCGGGACGCCCGCCACGGTGGTGTCGCGCACCTCCGCCAGCGGTATCGGAACGTAGTCCCCGCCCAGCGCGGCCGTGACCGCGGTCCGGTACCCGGCCCGGACCACCGGCGGCGGGAGCTGCCCGGGGCCGGTGATCCCGGCCGCGGCGGCCCGCGCGGCGGCCTGCTCCAGCATCAGCCGAAGGTGCGGGTCAAGCGGCATCCAGGCTCCCGGCGCGGTTCACAGTGATCGTCTCAGAATGTCATTCTAGAAAGAAGAAGTAAATAAGGCGAGCGCGGGCGAAGGGCCCGCCCCGAGCCGGGGCGGGCCCTTGGCGGTGAAACGCCGGCCCCCCGCAGCGCGGGCTGCGAGAGGCCGGCGGGTCTGGACCGGGACTAGTTGCTGGTCGCCGGCTCGGCCGACTTGAGCCGGGCGATCTCCGCCGCCACCAGCGCCTGGTGCTCGCGGTACTCGGCGTGCGCCTTCTTCGGGCTCCAGGGGCCGTACATGGTGAAGATGAACGGCACGAACACCACCACGCACCCGATGCAGACGTAGTACCAGGTCCGCCAGCCGGAGGCGGTCTCCAGCGGGCTGCCGACGATGTGCGGGAAGATCAGGCCGAACGGCACCCCGACGAGCCGGGTGGCGAAGCCGTAGAGCGAGCTGCCGGTCGCGATGAGGGCCGGGTTGTAGTGCTCCAGGGTCTCGGTGAAGCTGGCGAACCAGGGGGCGTAGGCGCAGGCCAGGCCGGCCGCCAGGACGCTCAGGCAGAGCGCCGTCTCACCGAAGCTGACCCCCTTGTGCAGGTTCATCAGCCAGATGATGGCGACGATGACGATGGCCGAGCCGAGGACCATGAACGGCTTGCGCACCATCAGCTTGTCGGAGATGAAGCCGAAGACCAGCAGGGCGACGATGTTCGCGCCCCAGTAGATTTCCTGGATCCCGTTGAAGCTGTTCAGTGAGAAGCCGAGGAACTCCGGCAGGTAGAACACGAAGTAGGAGATCGCGGTCAGGTAGATGACCAGGAACAGGCAGATCGCGATGGACGACAGCACCGTGTTGACGTGCAGGACCTGGCGCCAGCGGTTTCTCGTCATCGCGTCCAGGTCGAGCCCGCGGGCCCGGGCCTCGATCAGCACGTGCTCGTTGGTCTCCGCCATCCGCTGGCTGCGGATCTCCGGGGGCAGGTCGCGCAGGAAGAACAGGCAGATCACGAACATGACGATCGCCGCGTAACCGGAGAAGCGGTACAGCTGCTGCCAGTTGGCGAAGGTGACCACCTGGGGCAGGTAGGAGTTGGCGACCAGGGACAGCACGAAGAAGCCGGCCACCGGGCCGAGGGTCCAGAAGCCCATCGACAAGCCGCGCTGCAGCTGCGGGGAGTAGTCCCGGACCAGGGCCGGGGTGCCGACGAAGATCGCGCCGTCGGCCAGGAAGAGCAGGCAGGTGGCGATCGAGTAGATCGTCTTGTTGCCCGCCTCGGGCACCGCCCACAGGGCGAAGACGGCGTTGATCGCCAGGCCGACGACCACCATGTTGGCCCGGCCCCACTTGTCCCCCCAGCTGGTGACGTAGGAGGCCACCCCGCCGCAGATGCCCGCGATGACCAGCAGGTAGGAGTAGTAGTTCAGGGTCATGCCCCAGTGCGGGAAGATGACCGAGGTGGCCGCGTTCCCTGCGTACACGGTCCAGGTGAAGATGATGTTGGCCAGGACGACGATGGCGAGCAGGAAGATCCGGTACCCGCCAGCGGGGTAACGGTGCAGATCCCGGCGCCACAGACGGTCGATGCTGAACCCTGCTGATTGCCCTGCCGACGCCACCGGCGTGGTAGCGCTGCTCATTGGCTTCCTCCTCGCGCGCACCCCTGCGCTTGCTCCTGCGGCCGGGCGGTACCACGTAAGCCCGCAGCTCCGGCCCCGGAAAGAAATCCAAATCTAGAATTAGATACTAGGATCGTGGATCTCCGTCGTTCCGGTGTCAACCCCTTGCGAGTGCTTAATTCACAAGCGGATCGGTAGCATTCAGGAATCACTCAGGTAACACGGATGAAACGAGCAAGCCCGAGGGCATGGCGGAGCCACGCCCTCGTTCGGTGGCTGAATTCTCAGGCGACCGAACGGGGCGTGGCGCGCCTGGCGGCGCCGGCACCGGGCAGTGGCCGGCTACGGCCGCCAGGTGATCAGCGCGTCCAGGGCCTCGACCTGGGAACCCTTGACGAGCAGCGGGTTGATCTCCAGGGCCTCCAGCCGGTCACCGAGCTGCTGGGCCAGCGCGGCGACGGCGACGATGGCGTCGGCCACCGCGTCGGTGTCGGCCTTCTCGGTGCCGCGGGGGCCGTCGAACAGCCGGGCCCCGCGCAGGCTGCGCAGTGAGGCGAGCACCTGGTCGCGGTCGACCGGCAGCACCGACAGCGCGGTGTCGCGCAGGATCTCGACCCAGACGCCGCCGAAGCCGACCGCCAGGACCTGGCCCCAGGCCGGGTCGGTGACGATGCCGACCAGCAGCTCGATGCCGCCGCTGCGCATCGGCTGGACCAGGGCGCCCTGGACCTCGGCCCCGGCCTGCTGCCCGGCGCTGACCACGTCGGCGTAGGCCGCCCGGACCGCGTCCGCGCTGTCCAGCCCGATCTTGACCCCGCCGATGTCGCTCTTGTGCTCGATGCCGTCGGCGGCCAGCTTGACCACGACCGGGTAACCGCCCGCGGCCGCCGCCTCCACCGCCGCCTCCGCGCTGGTGACCAGCGTGCTCGGCACCACGGGGACCCCGTGCTGGGCCAGGAAGGCGGCCGCCCGGTGCTCGGTCCAGGACGCGCCCGGATCCTCCGGCACGACCAGCTCGGGCACCGGCTTAGCCACCGTCAGCGGCTCGCCCGTGGCCTGTCCGCCCATTGCCTGTCTGCCCGCCTGTCCCGCCTGGGCCGCCCGGTACTGCTCGGACCAGCGCACCGCCCGGCCGAGCGCGGTCAGGCCGTGGTCGATGCCGCCGAGCACGTTCGGGTAGCCCGTCTGGGTGGCGACGTCCCGGCCGAAGGCGGTGATGTCGGTGAGCGTGGTGCCCATGACCACGACCGGCTTGCTGCTGTTGTTCAGCAGCTCGACCGTCTGCCGGTACATCTCGATGACCGGCGCGACCTCGCCCGGCGGGGCCGACCGGGGCAGGTCGGTCACCAGCACCAGGGCGTCAAGCCCGGGGTCGTCCTGCACCGCCAGCAGCGCGTTGCGCAGCAGGTCGCGGTTGACCAGGATGTAGCCGGTGACGTCGACCGGGTTCTGGGCGGCGCCGAATTCCGGGATCACCTGGCGCAGCCGCTCGACCGTCTCCGGGGTGAACTCGGGGATCTCGATGTCCTCGTCCTCGGACCGGTCGGCGATGATCTCGCTGGCCCCGCCCGAGGCGGTGACGAACCCGAAGCGCTTGCCCGGCAGCGGGCCCCCGGTCCTGGTCAGCACGTCGGCCAGCAGCCCGGCCGTGATCACCAGGTCCTCCAGGGCCTCGACGCGGATGACGCCGCTGCGCCGGAACACGGCGTCGACCACGGCGTCGTCACCGACCAGGGAGCCGGTGTGGGCCCGGGCGACCCGGGCGCCGGCCTGGCTCCGGCCGACCTTGATCGCGACGATCGGCTTGCCCGCCGCCAGGGCCTCGCGGGCGAGCGCGAGGAACTCATCCGGCTTGCGGACCGACTCGATGAACAGCGCGATCACCTTGGTCGCGTCGTCGTCGATGAGGTAGCGCATGACGTCGGTCATCGACAGCATCGACTCGTTGCCCATCGACACCAGCAGGCTGGTGCCGATGTTGCGCGAGGTAGCGAAGCCGAGGACCGCGCTGGCGAGCGCGCCGCTCTGCAGCACCACCCCGACCGGGCCCCGCAGCAGCGGCTTGTCGATGATCAGGCCGTAGGGCATGATGCCGGCCGCGGCGTTGATGTAGCCGTTGCCGTTGGGGCCGAGGATGGTCAGCCCGCGGCTGCGGGCCAGCTCCACCACCTGGCGCTCGAGCGCGGCGCCTTCCTCCCCGACCTCCCCGAAGCCCGAGGTCAGCACCACCACCGACGGGATGCCGGCGTCGGCCACCTCTTCCAGCACCGACAAGATGGCGGTGGTCGGCACCATCACGAACGCGAGGTCGACCCGCTCGGGCAGGTCGGCCACCCGGGCGTAGCTCTGCTCGCCGTGGACCGGGATGCCGCGCGGGTTGACCAGGTAGACCGGTCCGCCGAACTCGTGCAGCTTCAGGTTGCCGTAGGTGCTCCACGACCAGCGGGACTTGTCGGTCGCGCCGATCAGCGCGATCGAGCGGGGGTTGAACAGCTGGCGGACCGCCTCCGGGGTGGCGCCGCCCGCCGCCGTGCGCGCTGTCTCAGTCACCGAGCTGCCCCAGCTTCACGTGGCCCCTGAGCAGGTTGCGGGCGATGGTCCGGCGCTGGATCTCATCGGTGCCCTCGAAGATGCGCAGCAGCCGCAGCTCCCGGTACCAGCGCTCGATCGGCAGCTCCTTGGTGTAGCCCATGCCGCCGTGAATCTGCAGCACCCGGTCGACCACCTGGTTGGCCATGATCGCGCCGGACAGCTTGGCGATCGAGCTGGCGTGCCGGTTGTCGATGCCGTTCTGCAGCTGCCAGGCGGCGTGCAGGGTGAGCCACTTGACCGACTCGATCTCGACGTGGGAGTCGGCGATCTGCCACTGGATGGCCTGGTAGTCGGCGATCGGGTGACCCATCGAGACCCGGTTCTTGGCGTGCTCGATCGCCATCCCCAGCAGCCGCTCGGCTGAGCCGATCGCGCCCGCGGGGATCATGAACCGGCCGTTGCCGATCCACTGCATGGCCAGGTCGAAGCCGTGCCCGAGCTCGCCCAGGATGTTCTTTTCCGGTACCCGGACGTCCTCGAATACCAGCGAGGCGGGGCCCCACTCGCCCATGGTCGGGATCGGCTCGGACTTCCAGCCCATGTCCCGGTCGACCAGGAAGCAGGTCACGCCGCCGTCGGCGCCCTTGTCCGGGTCGGTGACCGCGAAGACCATCACGAAGTCGGCCTCGTTGCCGTTCGTGATGAAGGTCTTCTCCCCGGTGATCACCCAGTCGCCGCCGTCCTTGACCGCGCGCGTCTTGATGTTGCGCGCGTCTGACCCGGCGCCCGGCTCGGTGATCGCGAAGCAGCTGCGGCGCTCGCCGTTGATGGTCGGGATGAGGTACTGCTGCTTCTGCTCGTCCGTCCCGGCGTACAGGATGTTGTCGGCCGTGCCGCCGAACGAGAACGGCACGAAGGTGCGCCCCGTCTCCATCGCCACGATGGCCGACATGACCGGGCCGAGGGCGATGCCGCCGTACTCCTCGGGGGTGTTGATCCCCCACCAGCCGCCTTGTCTCGCCTTCTCCCGCAGCTCCTGCAGCTGCCCGTCCTCCAGCGGCGGCTGCCCCTGGCGTTCCCGCCGCAGCACCTCCGGCTCGAGCGGCATAACTTCCTGCCGGATGAACTGGCGGATGGTGTCGCGGACGGCCCGTTCCTCCTCGGACAGCGAGAAGTCGATCATAAAAGCGAAATCCTTTCCCTCAATCGGTTACTGCACGGGCCCCGGCGGCTGCTGCGGGGGACCCGGTGGCTAGTGCTGCGGCGGCTGGCTGACCGTTACTCCCCCGGCGGCAGGAGCTGGTCCTCGATCCGCTCCAGGGACTTCATCAGCTCGACCGCGGGCATTGACTGCGGGCGGATGCGGCGCACCAGCGCCAGCGCGTCCGGCAGCCGCATGCCGCCCGTCATCAGGTAGGCGATCGCCACGGTGGAGGTCCGGGAGACCCCCGCCTGGCAGTAGACGCCGACCCGGTTGCCCGCCTTGACAAGCTCAGCGACATGCTGGGCGGCGGCGGCAATGAGCTCTTCCTGACCCGGCTCCAGGTCCATGATCGGGAAGTGGTCGATCTGGATCGGCAGGCCGGGTGGCTTGGTCTCGCCGCGCAGGTCGATGAGCCGGTCCGCCCCCATGCGGGCCATCGCCATCCCCAGCCCGGCATCCCCGAGCAGGACGTAATCGTCCAGGACGCTTACGCCGCTAATCACCGGACCAGCGAACCCCGGTTCCGTCGCTGCTGGCTCGGTGCTTGAAGTTGTCACTAAATTTCTCTCCTGTGTGCCTTGTCCCGACGCGGATACGCCGTAGTTATGCCCCGTATTATCGGCTATGTCTCATCCGGCGGGCGACGGACGGAACTGCATCCGGCCCCGGTCGATGACGACCGTCCCGTCCTTGCCTGTGGTCTGGAACAGTGCGGACTCCCACCCGTCACCGGCGCTGGCCTCCTCCAGCCAGATCGACACCGTCAGCGGCTCGCCCGGCAGCACCGGCTTGCTGAACCGGCCGTACATCGAGCGGAACCGGCCCGGGTCGCCCTCGCACAGCGTCCGCAGCAGCGCCCGGCCGGTGACCCCGTAGGTGCACAGGCCGTGCAGGATCGGCTGGCTGAAGCCGCCCCGGGCGGCGAACTTGGGGTCGACGTGCAGCGGGTTGCGGTCACCGGACAGGCGGTAGATCAGCGCCTGCTCGGGCCGGGTCGGCCGGACCACCTGGTGGTCGGGGGCCCGGTCGGGCAGCTGCCAGGGCGCCGAGCCGTCGTCGCGGGGGCCGCCGAAGCCGCCCTCGCCGCGGATGAAGGTGCCACCGCGCGCGGTGATCAGCGGCTCGCCGGTCTCGGCGTCGACCGCCCGGTTCTCGCTGACGACCAGCGCGCCGGAGCCCTTGTCGTAGATGCCGGTGACGGTCGAGGTGGTGCGCACGGTGCCAGCCACCGGCAGCGGCCGGTGCAGCTCGACGTACTGCTCGGCGTGCACCAGCAGCGCGCGGTCGAAATCGCCCAGGTTGCGGCCGCCGCTCGTCTGCGCGAGCAGGACGCCGTAGGTGGGCAGCACTTGCTGTTCGATGCCCTGGCAGTTCTCGGTCGTGAACTCCAGCTCCTGCAGCGGGTCGCCGAGGCCGGCGCCGACCCCGACGGCGTAGAGCAGCGCGTCTTTGCTGTCCCAGGACCTCAGCTGCGGCTCGCTCGGTACTCCTACGAGGCTGTGGTCGAGACTCACTGCTGCTACCTCCGCGCGCCGGTGCCGCCGATGAAATGGGTGCCTTGATAGAATACTGTTCTAGAAATAAGTCTCCGTATGCTGCCGTGGCGTGTCAACCCCGCCATCTGGCGCTTGACACGGGCACCGGCCAGCCAGACGATACTAGAACAACCTTCTAGGATTAACGGCTGCGGCGGCGTTCGGCGCCGCAGCGCCGATACGCAGCGGCGAGGAGCTTGGACATGGGTGTCTTGGACGGCAAGGTCGCTATCGTGACAGGCGCGAGCCGCGGCATCGGGGCGGAGATCGCCCGGGTGTTCGGTGCCGCCGGGGCCGCGGTGGCGGTATCGGCACGGACCACGGACGCGGGCCAGTCGCAGTTCGAGGGGACGATCAAGGAGACCGCGCAGCAGATCCGCGACGCGGGCGGCCAGGCCGTGGCCATCGCGGCCGACCTGGCCAAGCCGCAGGACCGTGAGCACCTGGTGAGCGAGACCATCGAGCAGCTCGGCATCCCCGACATCCTGGTCAGCAACGCGGCCGTCACCTACTTCATCCCGGTGCTTGACTTCACCCACAAGCGCTACCAGCTCATGCTCGACGTGCAGGTCGAGGCTCCGTTCCACCTCGCCCAGCTGGTCGCGGGCGGGATGCGGGAGAAGGGCGGGGGCTGGATCTTGAACATCTCCTCCGGCGCCGCCCGGCACCCGGCGATCCCCCCGGGCCCGCGGGCCGGCCGGGGCGGCACCGTCTACGGCATGTGCAAGGCGGCCCTCGAGCGGTTCTCCACCGGGCTGGCAGCCGAGCTCTACGACGACAACATCGCCGTCAACGCGCTGTCGCCGAACCAGGTGGTGCCCACGCCGGGCACGATCTTCCACCACCTGACGACCGAGGGCGACCCGAACGCGGAGCCGACGTCGGTGATGGCCGAGGCCGCGCTCGAGCTCTGCAGCGGTGACCCGAAGGTGCTGACCGGGCGGATCACCTACTCCCAGGACCTGCTCGCGGAGCTGCGCGGCACGGCGTCATCGCGGTGAAGCGGGCGCCCGGAGTGAACCGTAACGTGGTCCCATGACGCGAAGCGTGGACGGCGGGGCGCCCTCCGGGGACGCCCCGCCGGCGGCGGATTCGACCGCGGCGGGGGTGACCGGCCCCGCCGCGGCGCCCGCGGGGCCGCCCCCGCCCGGCCCCATGGCCAAGACCGGCGTGCCGTATGAGGTGACGCCGCGCGCCACCTGGCTGCTGGCGCCCAACCCGGGCCCGATGACGTTCGACGGCACCAACTCATGGGTGCTGCACGAGCCGGGCCAGGCCGGGGCGGTGATCGTCGACCCGGGGCCGGACGACGCCGGGCACCTGACCGCCCTGGTCGCGCTGGCGCAGGAGCTGGGCGGCGGGCAGGTCGACGCCATTCTGCTCAGCCACGGGCACCCGGACCACAGCGAGGGCGCGCGCGAGACCGCCCGGCTGACCGGCGCCCCGGTGCTGGCGGCCGACGCCCGCTGGGGCGACCGGGTCATCGGCCCGGGCCCGCTGGAGGTGAGCCCGGTGCGGATCGAGATGGTGCCGACGCCCGGCCACAGCAGCGACTCGGTCTGTTTCCTGCTGCCCGACGACCACTCGATGCTGACCGGCGACACCGTGCTGGGCCGCAGCGCCCCGGCCATCCTCGACCCCGACGGCCGGGTCGACCAGACGATCGACTCGCTGCTGCTCATCGCCCGCCTGATGGACGGACCGGACGCGCTGATCCTGCCCGGGCACGGACCGCTGGTGCCCGACCCGGTCGGCGTGCTGTCGTTCGCGTTGTTCGCCCGTGAGGGCCGGCTGCGGCAGATCGAGGACGCGGTGCGGGACGGGCACGACACCGTCGGCTCGATCTCCGACCAGTGCTACGGGCCGTTCGACGAGCGCATCCGCCGGGTGGTCGAGGCCACTGTCCGCGCCCACCTGCGCTACCTGCAGGACCGGCACCGGCTGGCCGTCCCGGTTAACATCGACGGATGATGGACGGGGAGCAGACGGGCCCGGCGTCGCCGCCGCCGGGCTGGGTGCGGGTCGACTGCCACCTGCACACGATCGCGTCGGGCGACTCCTGGCTGACGGTGGAGATGCTGGCCGAGCGGGCCAGGGAGACCGGGCTTGACGTGGTCTTCATCACCGACCACAACGTGACCGAGGCGGCCATCGCGGCAACCAAGCGCGACCTGGGCGTGCGGATCATCGTGGGGGAGGAGATCCGGACCCCCGACGGCGACGTGATCGGCCTGTTCCTGAACGAGCGGATTCCCTACGTGCTGCCCGTGCCGGAGGTCCTCGGGCTGATCAAGGGCCAGGGCGGCCTGGTCTACGTGCCCCACCCGTTCGACCTGGTCCGCGGCAGCCTCGGCCGGGTGCTGCCCGGACTGTGCGCGGCCGGGCAGGTGGACGTGATCGAGGTGTTCAACGCCAAGACGGTCGACCACGGCCTCAACCTCAAGGCAGCCGACCTCGCGCGCGAGTACGGCATCCCCGCCGGCGCCGGCTCGGACGCCCACGACGCTCCCGGCGTCGGCGCCGCCTACCTCGACATGCCCGACTTCGACGGCCCCGCCAGCTTCCTCACCGCCCTCGGAGACGCCAAGATCACGGGGGAGTACCGCGACTACGCCCCCCGTTACCCCCGCCGCCCAGCCTCCTGAGCTCCGGCGCCCCACTCGCCACATCCATCCCGGAGAACGTTTACCGGCCGTGGTTAGTGACCGTATTTGGTCGGAATCACGGCCAATAACCGAGGCGCGGCGCGCTAGAGCCGGTCCGGCTTTCATTTCGTTGAAGTCTGCCGTCATCGTCGCCCGTCCATGGCTATGGTGATCGGAATCTGTCTCCGGCAAACGGTGGCGCTTCGGGCAACCCGGGCGCCAGCGCGGCGCCTCGGCAGGTGCGCGAACGTGGGCGAGAGAGTGAGGGTGGCGATGCCAGACGGGCCGGGTCCAGCGGGGCATCCCTGGCCCGAGCGCCCCGGACGGGACCAGGGCAACGAGCAAGGCCAGCACGGCCAGCGGGCCTGGCCGCCGGGTGGCGGGGGCTGGCGGCCGCGTGCCTGGCGCGGGCCGACGCCGCGTTACCAGGGGCAGCTCCAGTCCGACTGGCCGGACGAGCCGGATGAGCCGGGCCCGCATCCCTTCCCAGCAGACCCGTTCGCATCCGCGGGCGGCCCGGATCTGCGGCCGGGGCAGCAGTTCCAGCCGGAACAGTGGACGCCGGGCGACCAGATTCCGCCGGGTGAGCCGGCTGGTTCCCCGCACCCGGTACCGCTGGGGCCGCTTCCGTCCCTGTCCGGCCTCAGGAGGCGGCCGGGGCGGTCGTGGCCGGCTCGGCACAAGGCGCTGACCGGGCTGCTGGCAGTGCTCGCGGTGCTCGGCCTCCTCGCTGGGGCCCGGGCCGCCGTGTCACCCCCGCCATACCGTGTGGTCGCGGGGGCCGGGCTGACGACCCCTGTATCGCCGTCCGCCACCGCCGCGCAAGGGTCGCGACCAGACGCGACGCCTTCGCCCGCCCATCCGCGGCAGGTGCGGGGCGCTGGGGCCGCGTCACCCGCGACGTGGGCACCCGGGACGGCGACGGCCCCGGCCGCCCCGGCCGCGACCAAGACGGTGCCCGCCGGGGCGTCCGCTTCCCGGTCGCCGGCTCCAGCGTCGGCACCGCCGACGACGGCGGCCACGCGCCCGACGGCGGCCACCAGCCCGACATCGGCTACCAGCCCGGCGGCGGCGGCGAGCCCGACGGCGGTCGCTACGCCAACCCCGTCGGCGACAACCGTGAGCTGCTATCCGCTCACCGCCGGGGGCAAGTGCTTCAAGGTGGGGGGATCGTGCCCGAAGGCCGACCACGGGGTTTTCGGCGTGGCCGCCGGCGGAGAAACAATCAAGTGCAAGGACGACGGCGGCTGGCTGTGGGTGGCCGTCTGAGGACGGAACGCGCCAGCGGAACAACGGCCGATAATGGAGCCGGCCATCCGTTCCCCGGTCATTGAGCCCTATCTGATAACAGCAGGAAGCGCCCCGGCAGGACGCCGGAACCCCCGCGCGCCGTGGCATCTGGGTACCTGGGCGCCTGGGTGCTGCTGACCCGGACCGCTGTGCTGGCCTATTCGGGTGATCGTGATGCGTCATTGATCAATTCCATCTCATGGTGGAATTGTTGCCGCTTGTAAACTTACGCGGCCCGATAGGCGTCTCTTCACTTATTTGCAGGAATGTCAGCCAGGGAAATCACGGGGGATGCGATGACGTACGGGCGCCGGCCTGAACCGCTCTGGCCCTGGGGGCAGGGGCCGACCGGCCACTGGCCAGTCTCGGGGCACGGTGTGTCGCAGCGGTGGCTCACGTTTCCGGATGGCGGGCGGGGACCGGGCCAGTTCCAGCCGCCGGGCGGCACGTACCCGCCGTATGCCGGGTACGTGCCGCCCGGCGGCGGTGACCGTGACCGCTGGCAGCCGCTGCGGTGGCCCTACGGGCAGCCGTTGCGTTTCGACTCGGGGACCGGACCGCCGGCGGACCTGGCCGGCCGCTACCCGCCGGAACAGTTCCGGCCCGCCGAGGACTGGCCGGAGCCGTACCAGCCGGTCGTGGACCGGCCCGGGCACTTGTGGCCGGGCGCGTTCCAGCCACACCGCACGCTGTCGCCGGATCCCTGGTCGCCGCAGCCACCGCAGCCACCGCAGCCACCGCGGCCGGTGCCGCTCCCCTCGTCACCGCTGCTCACGCCACCTCAGCGCGCTGGGCAGTCTCATCGGGTACCCCGGCGCGGCCGTGCGTGCCCCGCCCGCCGCCGGGCGCTGGCCGGGCTTCTCGCCCTGACCGCGCTCGTCATCGTCATCCTGGTGACCGGCTGCGGCGGGGCACCCGCGCCCGGCCGCAGCGGGGCGCCCGTCCCCGCGCCAGCCGGCCGCGCCAGCCAGCACGCCACGAAGGCGGCCGCGACCAAGTCCCGGCCGCAGCCGTCGACGGCAGCCACGGTGGCCGCCCGCCAGGTCCCGCCGTCGGAGCCGGCCACTACCGCCACGGCGACCCCCGCGCCCACCCGGAGCGCTAGCGCTGCCCGCCCTGCGGGGTGAGGTTATTGGATGTGATTAGTGCCCATATATGGTCGAAACCACGTCCAGTAACTATTCGCCGCGCCTCGACCCCGCACCCGAGTCACCACCAGGGCCAGGACTCGGTTGGCGGCACGAGCCGCAGGCTCCCGGCCGGCTCACAGTCCGCGCTGAGCACGTCCACGGCCCGGGCGGGCACGGAAGAGGCGGGCGGCGCCAGCGCGCCGCCCGCCTCTGCTCCGGCCGGGTGTCCCAGTTACAGGTTGATCCGGGTGGCCAGCCGCTCGCGGTGGTAAGCGGCGTCGCCCAGGAACAGCTCGCTCGACTTGGCCCGCTTGAAGTACAGGTGGGCGTCGTGCTCCCAGGTGAAGCCGATACCGCCGTGCATCTGGATGTTCTCCGCCGCCACGTGGAAGTACGTCTCCGACGCGTAGGCCTTGACCAGCGAGGCGAGGACCGGGATCTCCTCGGAGTTGTCGGTCACGGCGGCGGCGGCGTAGGTGACCGCCGAGCGCAGCGACTCGACCTCGAGCAGCAGGTCGGCCATCCGGTGCTTGAGCGCCTGGAAGGAACCGATCGGGCGGCCGAACTGGTGGCGCACCTTCGAGTACTCCACCACCATGTCCAGGGCCCGCTGGGCCCCGCCGAGCTGCTCGGCCGCCAGCGCGATGGCCGCGATGTCGAGCGTCCGGTCCATGATCGCGGCGGCGTCGCCGGCCGAGCCGATCAGCCGCGCGGGGACGGCGTCGAACTCGAGCCGGGCCAGCTTGCGGGTCTCGTCCAGGGTCGGCAGGACCTTGCGGCCCAGGCCGGCCGCGCCCCCCTCGACCGCGAACAGCGACAGCGCACCGTCCGCGACCGCCACCACCAGGATCAGGTCGGCGGTGCCGCCGTCGAGCACGAAGCTCTTGTGCCCGTCGAGGCGCCAGCCCTCGCCGTCCCTGGTCGCGGCCATCCGCACCCCGGTCGGGTCCCAGTTGCCGTCGTCCTCGGTGAAGGCGATCGTGGCGATGGTCTCGCCCGCGGCGATCCCCGGCAGCAGGTCGCTCTTGGCGCTGTCGTCGCTGCTGGCCAGCAGGGCGTTGGCGGCGAGGACGGCGCTGGCGAAGAACGGGCCGCCGTAGAGCGCGGCGCCGAGCTCCTCCAGGACGATCGCCTGCTCGGCGAAGGTGAAGCCGGCGCCACCGTACTCCTCCGGGATGGCCAGGCCGAGCAGCCCGAGCTGGGCGCCCACCTGCTCCCAGACGCTCCGGTCGAGGCCGTCCTCGGTCTCCATGAGCTCGCGGACCTTGGTCAGCGGCGCCCGGTCGTTGAGGAAACGGTGGACCGAGTCGCGCAGCTCCTCCTGCTCCGCGGTAACACCTAGTGCCATTTGGCTTGCTCCATTCCTGATGAGCGCTACGGCTCGGTTGGCGATGAGCCGTGTGGCTCGGTTCCTGATGAGCCGTCCGGCTCGGTGATAACGAGGACGTCAAGCGCCTCGACTTGCTCTCCGTTCACCCACAGGGGGTTGACCTCGAGGGCTTGCAGGGCGCTGCCCAGGGACAGCGCGGTGCGGCTGATGCCGGTGATCGCACCGGCCAGCGCGTCCAGGTCGGCGGCCTTGCTGCCCCGCGCACCTTGCAGGAGCGGCAGGGCCCGCAGTTCACCCAGCATCCGCCGCACCTCGGCGGCGTCTACCGGGAGCACGCGCAGGCTGGTGTCATGCATGATCTCGACCCAGACTCCGCCGAGCCCGACCGCGAGGGTGGGGCCGAAGGTCGGGTCGACCGTTACGCCCGCCAGCAGCTCCGTCCCGCCCGACCGCATCGCCGTGACCAGCACGCCGTCGACGGTGGCGCCGGGGACCGCGTCCCCCGCGGCGCGAACCCGGGCGTAGGCGTCGCGGATCTCCGCGGGTGAGCTCAGCCCGAGCGCCACCCCGCCGATGTCGGACTTGTGGGTGATCTGGGCCGAGCAGATCTTCAGCGCGACCGGCCCGCCGACCCGCTCGGCGATCGCCACCGCCTCGTCGGCCGAGGTGGCCAGCCCGCCAGGGACGACCGGGACCCCGGCCGTGGTCAGCAGATCCCGGGACTGCTGCTCCGACCACGGCCCGCTGACCGTGACCGGCCGCGTCGCCGCGGCCGGGCCGGGCCCGGCGACCCGCCCCCGGTTCTCGTGCCAGCGCAGCGAGTGGCCCATCGCGCTGACGGCCAGGTCCAGGCCAGCCAGGAGGGTGAGGCCGCTCTCGGCCAGCAGGCTGCGGCCGTAGCTGCTGATGTCGGAGCAGGTGGTCGAGATCGGGACGACCGGGATGGGGGAGGACTTGATCCGGTTAGCCAGCCACTTGACCCGGGTCTCGGTCGCCGCCGCGGTCGCCTCGTCGGGCGGCCTGACCTCGGGCAGGGTCGCGGTGAAGAGGATGAAGTCCAGGTTGGGGTCGTCGGCCGCGATGTCGAGCGAGCGGTCGATGGCCGACAGCGGGTCTCTCTTCCCGCTGATGTTGGCCAGCGAGCCGTAGGCGGTCACGTCCAGCGGGTTGTGCGGGTTGCCGAAGGGCGGCAGGTACGCCCCGATCGCCTCCTCCGTCGCGGCCGAGAAGTCGGGGATCTCGATGCCCTGGGCGCTGGAGGCATCGGCGATGAGGTCGCAGGCGCCGCCGGAGGCGGTCAGCACGCCCATCCGCCGTCCGGTCAGCGGCCGGGTGTAGCCCAGCAGCGCCGCGGTGGTGAGCAGCTCCTCGATGGTCTTCACCCGGATGATGTTGAGCTGCCTGAAGGCCGCACCCACGACCGCGTCGTCGCCTGCGACCGAGCCGGTGTGGGCCAGCGCCGACTTCTGCCCGGCCTCGCTTGCCCCGGCCTTCAGCGCGACGATCGGCTTGCCCGCCCGGTCCGCCTTCTCGGCCACCGCGAAGAACCGCTCCGCGTCGCCGATCTCCTCCAGGAACAGCGCGATCACCTTGGTGGCGTCGTCTTCCACCAGGTAGTCGATGAAGTCGGCGGTCTTCAGCATGCACTCGTTGCCGACCGAGGTGAGCGTGGTCAGGCCGATCGCGTGCAGCCGGGCGAAGGACAGCACGATGCTGGCCAGCGCGCCGCTCTGCAGCCCGACGCCGACTGGCCCGGGCAGCAGCGGCGGCTGGATGCCGAGCGCGTAGGGGGCCGACTTGGTCCGTGCGTTGACGAAGCCGAGGCAGTTCGGGCCCAGCACGGTGATGTCGCCCGCGATGGCGCTGGCCACCATCTCGTCCTCGAGGGCCGCGCCCTCAGCGCCGACCTCGCGGTAGCCGGCCGCCAGCACGATGGCGTTCTTGATGCCGGCCGCGTGCATGTCCTCGAACACCGACGGCACAGCCGACGCCCCGGTCATGACGAAGGCCAGGTCGGCCGGCTCGGGCAGGTCACGCAGGCTCGGCACGACGGGCAGCCCGAAGGCAGACGTGGCCCGGGGATGGACCGCCATCAGCTTTCCCTCGGCGCCGGTCACCTTGACGCTGTTGACCACGAACCGGGTCCAGCCGGAGTTGTCCGACGCGCCGACCAGGGCCACGTTGCGCGGGGCGAAGAAGTCACGCAGCCGGGCCGGCGTGACCAGCCGGCGCGACGCCTGGTAGTTGGCCGCGCGCAGACCGGGGGCGCTGGTGGCCGGGGCAGCGGTGGTGTCCGCCATGGCTGGTGCGCTCCTTCGTGGTCGTCGCTGGCCGGGAAAGGATCCGGCCGCGGGCCGGGGTACTGCCGGGAAGGAAAAGGAACGGGGCGTGGCCAGGACCGCCGGGCCGGCTGCCTGCCGAAGCAGGGGGGCCGGCCCGGTTGTCCTGTCAGGGTTGCCGGGCGGTCGTCAGCCGACGATCCGCGGCTCCTTGGGCAGGCCGAGGGCCCGCTCGCCGATGATGTTGCGCTGGATCTCGCTGGTGCCGGAGTAGATCGTGCCGGCCCGGCTGGACAGGAACACGCCCTGCCACGGGGAGACCTCGTAACCGTCGCCCTCCGGGCGCAGCAGGCCGTCGGCCCCCTCGATCGCCATCGCGATCTCGCCCAGCTTCTTGTGGTACTCACTCCAGAAGAGCTTGCTCACCGACGCCTCAGGCCCCGGCTGCTTGCCCGCCGCCATCTGGGCGAGGGTGCGCAGCCCGCTGAAGCGCATGAGCTCGACCTGGGTGTAGGCCCAGGCGAGGCGCTGGCGGATCAGCGGGTCGTCGTTCTTGCCGCGCTTGCGGGCGGTCTCCACCAGCTCCCAGAACTCGCGCTCGTAGCCCAGGTGGGCCACCGTGGCCCGGCCGCCGCGCTCGTGCCCGAGCGTGGTCATCGCCACCCGCCAGCCGTTGTTGAGGCCGCCGATGACGTTGAAGAGCGGGGCGCGGACGCCGTCGATGAAGTCCTCGCAGAACTCCGATGCACCCGAGATCTGCTTGATCGGACGGTAGGTGACGGCCGGGTCGGTGAAGTCGAACAGCACGTAGGACAGGCCCGCGTGCTTGGGTGCCTTCGGGTCGGTCCGGCACAGGATGAACATCCGGTTGGCCCGCTGGGCACCTGACGTCCACACCTTCTGCCCGGTGATCACGATCTCGTCGCCCTCGACGACACCGCGGGTCTCCACCGCGGCCAGGTCCGAGCCGTGGTTCGGCTCGGAGAAGCCCTGGCAGTAGACGTCCTCGCCGGAGATGATCCGGGGCAGGAAGTACGCCTGCTGCTCGGGGGTGCCGTGCGTGATGATGGACGGCCCGGACAGGCTCTCGCCCATGCCCCGGTTGACCCGGGGCACGCCCGCGCGGTGGAATTCCTCGTTCAGCACGGCGATCCGGACCCCGTCGAGGCCCTGGCCGCCGTACTCCTCCGGCCACTGCGGGCAGATCAGCCTTTTCTCCAGCAGCTTGGCTTCCCACTCGGCGTAGAGCGGGCTGGCCATGGCCTTGGCGATCTCCGCGCCGCGTCTGCCGCCGGCCGTCACCACCATGTTCCAGTCGGTGAGTTCGGCGAGTCCGGGCGGCGCCTCCGCCGCGATCCAGTCCCGGAGCTCCGCGCGGTACTGCGCGATCTCCGGGCCAAGGTCAAGTTCCATGAAAGCCCTCCTGGCCCTCGTTTACTGTGCTGGCCTTCTTGCGTTGGTCGGCGTTGATTCGCACCCGGCGCGGTTAGCCGCGCTGGGTGCCGATGGTGAGGTCCTTGAACGGCACGTCGCGGTCGGTCCGCGGCTCCTTGGGCAGCCCGAGGACGCGCTCGCCGACGATGCCGCGCTGGATCTCGTCGGTGCCGCCGGCGATTGAGGCCCCGGGGCTGGACAGCGCCCGGTGCCGGATCTCGCTGCCGCCCTTGACGGTCGGGTCCTGCAGCAGGCCCTGGGCGCCGAGGACCGCCATGCCGGTGTCGCGGCCGGCCTGGACCAGCCGCGAGCGGGCGAGCTTGGTCAGCGAGCCGTGCGCGCTCGGGCGCCGCCCGTCGCGGGCCGCCAGCCCGCCGCGCGCGAGGTAGCCGTTGATGGTCTCCTGCGACCACAGCCGGACCAGCCGGTCCCGCATGACCGGGTCGTTGGTGATGCCGAGCTCGCGGGCGACCTGGATGATCAGCTCGGCGACGCCGGTCCGGCCGGAGTTACGCGCGCCGACGGCCGACGCGGCCGCCTCGCCCGCGATCTCGTCGAGGTGGCCGGCCTTCTGCCCTGGGGTGGCCGACGGCAGCGCGGACATGAACCGCTCGTACATGAGCACGGTGACCGCGGCCGACCAGCCGTCGCCGATCTCGCCGACCCGACGGTCGTCGTCGACCACGGCCCCGGTGAAGAACACCTCGTTGAAGCCGTGCTCGCCGTTCATCTGGTGCAGCGGGCGGACCTCGATGCCGGGCTGGTTGACGTCGATGATGAAGAAGCTCATGCCCTGGTGCTTGGGCACGTCGCGGTTGGTCCGGGCCAGGAGCATGCCGCGGTCGGCGAACTGGGCGCCCGAGGTCCACACCTTCTGCCCGTCCACGACCCAGTGATCGCCGTCACGGACGGCCCGGGTCTGCGCGCTGGCCAGGTCCGAGCCGGAGCCGGGCTCGGAGAAGAACTGGCACCAGCCTTCTTCCCCCTTGGCCAGGCCGGGCAGCCACCGTGCCTTCTGCTCGTCGCTGGCGTGCAGCAGCAGCATGGGCGCACCCAGATTCTGCCCGAGGCCGGTAGGCGGCGGCAGTGCGCCGGCGTCCGGGAACGCCGAGCGGACGCCCGCGGCGGCGTCGGCCGTCAGGCCCTTGCCGAACCACTCGGTGGGCCAGGTGGGGAAGCCCCAGCCCGAGTCGGCGAGCAGCGCCCACCAGTCGCGCACGGTGAGCGTGGGGTCCCAGTTAGCTTTGAGCCAGCTCAGCGCGCCTTCCCGGGCCTCCAGGTAAGCGTCCGACCGGCCTTCGGGCGTCGTCATCGCGCGCCGCCTTCCTCGAAGTCAAATCTAGAATGTGATACTAGGATCTCGCGAGTTCGGCTGATGTCAAGAGACGGGGGCCGGCCGAGCCGCCGTGGGCTGCGCCACTTGACAGGTGCCGGCCTCTGCAAGAGGGTAATTCCAGAACACGATTCTATTCAGGCCGGGTTACGGCCGGGTGGCGAGAGGAACGGTGAGCTGGCATGGGACGGCTAGACGGACGGGTTGCGATCGTCACTGGTGCGGGGCGGGGTATCGGCCGGTCGGTGGCGACGCTGCTGGCCAGTGAGGGTGCCTCGGTGGTGGTGGCGGATCTGGGTGTCGCGGTCGACGGCTCGGGCGGGGATGCGGGCCCGGCGGCGGAGACGGTCGGCCTGATCGAGGAGGCGGGCGGCAAGGCGATCGCCAACACGGGCGACATCTCTGATTTCGGTTCGGCCGAGGCGCTGGTCAACTCGGCGATCGAGACGTTCGGGAAGCTGGATGTGCTGGTGAACGTGGCTGGCATCCTGCGTGACCGGATGATCTTCAACATGACCGAGCAGGAGTGGGACGACGTCATCCGGGTGCACCTGAAGGGCACCTTCAACACCAGCCGGTTCGCCTCGGCCTACTGGCGGTCGCTGCGGGATGAGAACGCGCAGAACCGGATTATCAACTTCACCTCGGTCTCCGGCCTGCACGGCGCCCCCGGGCAGCCCAACTATGCCGCCGCGAAGATGGGTATCGTGGGCCTGACCTGGTCCTGCGCCCACTCGCTGGCCAAGTACGGCGTCACCAGCAACGCGATCTCACCCGGGGCCTCGACCCGGATGACCGACTCGGTCCCGACCGAGCGCCGCCGGAGCCGGACCGCCACCGCCGACGAGCGCTCACCCGACAACGTGGCCCCGATCGTCGCCTACCTGGCGTCGGAGCAGTCGGGCTGGATCAACGGCCGGATCCTGCACTCCACCGGCTACGAGGTCTCGCTCTACAGCAACGAGGAGCCGGTCAGCCGGATCATCGGCACCGGCCCGTGGGAGGCCGACGCGCTGGCCGAGCAGGTGGAGAAGTCGTTCGGGCCCATCCTGGGCCGGAAGGCCTGATGCCCTTATGCCACCAAGAGGCAAGGCGCTGCCGTCTCCCACCCCGGAGACGCAGCCGTACTGGGACGGGGCGGCGGCGGGCGAGCTGCGCCTCCAGCGCTGCGTGGACGAAGGCGGCAAGCCGTACTTCTACCCGCGCCCGATCTGCCCGTCGTGCGGCTCGTCCAACGTCGAGTGGTTCACCGCCAGCGGCGACGCGACCCTGTACTCGTACGTCATCAACCACCGGATGGCGCCCGGGTTCGAGGAGGAAGGCCCCTACGCGATCGCCGTGGTCCAGCTGGCCGAGGGCCCGCGGATGATGACCAACATCGTCGGCGTGGAGAATACCCCCGAGAACCTGGTACTGGACATGCCGCTCAAGGTCACCTTCCAGGACCGCGGCGAGATCAAGGTGCCCGTCTTCACCCCTGCGGAGGCGTCATGAGCGGCCAGGGCGTGATCATCGCCGGCGCGGCCGAGACCGACACGGTCGGGCGGCTGCCGAACACCTCCACCCTCGGGCTGCACATCGAGGCGGCGCGTAACGCGGTGGCCGACGCGGGCCTGACCATGAAGGACATCGACGGGATCGCCACCGTCTCGGCCCCTGGCCCGGTCCAGGTCGCGCACGCGCTCGGCATCTACCCGGACTGGGTGGACGGCACTGGCGTCGGCGGCACCTCGTTCCTGCTGCATGTGCGGCACGCGGTGGCGGCGATCCGGGCCGGCTACGCCAAGACGATCCTGATCACCCACGGCGAGTCCGGGCGGTCCCGGGTCGGTGTCCCGGGCCGCGCCGCGGACGCGTCGGCCCCGGTCGGCCAGTTCGAGGCACCCTACGGCACCCTGGGCCCGACCAGCACCTTCACCATCCCCGCGCTGCGGTACATGAAGGAGACCGGGCTCACCCACGAGCAGCTCGCCTACGTCTCGGTGGCGCAGCGCAAGTGGGCCGCGAGGAACCCGCGGGCGGCGTTCCGGGACGAGATCACGGTGCAGGACGTCCTGGACTCCCGGCTCGTGGCCTACCCGTTCCACCTGCTGGAGTGCTGCCTGGTGACCGACGGGGGCGGCGCCCTCGTCGTCACCGCGGCCGACCGCGCGGGCGACTTCCCCAAGCCGCCGGTCCACGTGATCGGCACCGGGGAGTCGTCCGAGACGCCGATGATCTCCCAGATGATCGACTTCACCGAGTCGCAGATGTTCCGCCGGGCCGGGGGCGCCGCCTTCGCCGAAGCGGGCATCACGACGGCCGACGTCAATCACCTGATGATCTACGACGCCTTCGCCCACGTGCCGATCTACGGTCTGGAAGCGCTCGGCTTCGTCAAGAAGGGTGAGGCCGGCGGGTTCATCGCCGACGGCAACACCGAGCCCGGCGGCTCCCTGCCGCTGAACACCAACGGCGGCGGCCTGTCCTACACCCACACGGGCATGTACGGCATGTTCGCGATGCAGGAGGGCATCCGCCAGGTCCGCGGGGAGGCGGCCGCCCAGGTCGAGGGCGTGGACATCAGCGTCGTGGTCGGGAACGGCGGCATGTTCGCCACCTCCGGCGTGCTGGTGTTCGGCAAGAACCCCCGCTAACCGCAACCCCCCCCGCGCGCGGGTCCCGCCTTCCCCCCGGCGGGACCCGCGCGCATCCCCGTCTCCGGTGGGGTCGTGCGCCGGCCCGGTAACCGGTGCGGGCCGCCGCTTAGTCCCGGCCCCCGGTGGCGTCTACCCGGCAGGACGACGACACGAAGGGGCGGCTATGACCACTGACTCGCGCATCCTCGGCACCCTGGGCTCAGCCGACGGCAAGGGCGTCGTCACGATGACCGATGTCCTCGGCGCCAGCGCCGCGCGCGTGTGGGCGGCCCTGACCGAGCAGGACCAGCTGGCGCGCTGGCTCGGGAACGTCACCGGCCAGTTCCGCCTCGGCGGGGAGTTCCAGGCCCGGTTTCACGCCAGCGGCTGGGAAGGGACCGGGCGGGTGGCCGCCTGCGAGCCCCGGCGGCACCTGCTGGTACTGACCCGGCAAACCGAAGACCAGGCGGACGAGCAGGTCATCGAGGTCACGCTGACCGCCGACGGCGACCGGACCGGGCTCGCCTGGGAAGAACGGGGCATGCCGCTGGCCTACGTCGCTGACTACGGGGCCGGCATCCAGGTGCACGTCGAGGACCTCGCCGCCTACCTGGCCGGGCAGGGCCGGTGCGACGCCCAGGCGCGCTTCGACGAGCTGCGGCCGGCTTACCAGGACCTCGCGGGCTGACCCCTCACTTCCGCCGCCGGAACGCGGATCATTCGCGCAGCGTGGTAATAAAGCGTCCGCGGCGGCAGCTTTTTTACCACCGTGCGCCGAATATCCCCGCTAACCAGCCGGACACCGTCTGATGGCGCCGGGCGAGGACGACGGCGGGCAGCGCGGCGGATCGCCGCTGGTGGGCCGCGGGCTGCCGTGCGGCGCGGACACAGCGGCGGCTAGCCCATGCGCGCGTTGGCGACTGCCCCGGTCGTCACGAAGCCGACCGGCCCGCGCAGGTCGTGCAGGACGCCCTGGCCCGCGGCGACGCCCTCGGCGCTGATGTGCCCACTGGGCTGGATGCCGACGTACTCGCCTTCCGGCTCGCGGCCGAAGTACACCGTGTAGTCGGCGTTGATGAAGTTCAGCCCCCGGTCGGAGGAGTTCGTCACCGGGCTGACCAGGTCGGCCGCGACCGCCGCGCGGATCAAGGGGGTGAGCTCCTCCCCGGTGACCAGTGGGTGGACGTCGCGGATCCACATGCCGCCGCTCAGCCCGTCGCCGTCCGGGCTGACCCGCCAGGTCTGCCAGGAGGGGGCCCACCGGCGGCCGGGGGCGGCGGGCAGCGCCGGGCCAAGCTGCTGGGGAGTGGGGACGTCCCAGGCCGGCGCCGGGCGGAAGATGCCCTCGGGCTGGGCGGAGCGGCGCAGCAGGACCGCCCGGCCCTGGCCGACCGGGCCGTCCTCCTGCTCGACGGTGACGTCGAGCACGGCGATCCGCCGGCCGCGGCGGACCGTCCGGGTGGTGACCCGGACCGGCGCCAGGGCCGCGCTGCGGAACATGTCGACGGTGAGGCGGCTGCAGGCCATCTCGGGCGCCTGCGCGCGGGCCTGCTCGGCCGCCCGCGCGGTCAGCCCGCCGATGCAGCCGGCCGTGCAGCACCGGTCCCCACGGGCTGCTGGCGTACTCGGCCGGGACGAGGACGTCGCCCTCGGCGGTGAAGAACCCGGCCGCCGCGTCCTCGTCCAGGGCGTGCGGGCTGACGGCATCAAGCGGCTCAGTGCTCACGGGAAGTCCCTTCTGTGGTGCCAGTACGACGGTAGTGGGCCGGGCGGACCGGGCGGACGCGCCCGCGGGGCGTTCAGACGTCGGTCGACACGTCGGTGTCGATCGAGGCGTCCAGGTCGTCGCGGGTCAGCGCGCGGCGCGGGCCGCCCTCGTTCTCGGTGTCGACATAGCGCTTGCCGCGTGACCAGGACGCGGCCGCCGCGATCAGGCAGGCGCCGATGGAGAACCCGAACGCGATGTTGAGGCCGGCGCGGAACGGCCCCGAGATCAGGCTGGGGAAGTAGGACCGGCCGGTCAGCAGGGCGGCGTTGGCGGGCGAGAGCGAGTGCAGCACGCCCGCGCCGAGCAGGTGCTGGATCGGGTTGTAGCCGAGGAACGAGGCGAACAGGATCGACACCGGCGGCTGCTGGGCGATGCTGTGCGCGTTCGCGGCCGGCACCCCGTGCGCGATCAGCCCGGACGACAGCGTGGTCGGCAGCGTCGCCGCCAGTCCGGCGATCATCAGGCTGAAGAAGATGCCCAGCGAGAACACCTGGGCCGAGTTCATGAAGGTCGAGTTCATCCCGCCGCCCGCGCCGCGGTCCTTGGCCGGCAAGCTGTTCATCACCCCGGCCCGGTTGGGCGAGGCGAAGCAGCCCATGGACACCCCGAACAGCAGCAGGATGAGGGCGAAGACCCAGTAGGTGAAGTTGATCGGCAGCAGTTCGAGCAGCACGAAGCTCAAGGCCGCGCCCAGCATCCCGCCGGTCGCGAACGGCCTCGCCCCGAAGCGGTCGGACAGGTAGCCAGAGACCGGCCCGGCGATGAGCATGCCGGCCGTCAGCGGGAGCATGTAGATGCCCGCCCAGAACGGGGTCCGCTCGAACGAGTACCCGTGCTGTGGCAGCCAGATGCCCTGCAGCCAGATGATCAGCATGAACTGCAGCCCGCCGCGGCCGAGGGCGGACAAGAAGGTCGACAGGGTGCCGAAGGTGAAGGCCCGGATCCTGAACAGGCCGAGCCGGAACATCGGCGCCGCGACCTTCGTCTCCACCAGCACGAACAGCGCCAGCAGGGCCACCCCGGTGGCCAGGAAGCCGATGACCCGCGGGCTGCCCCAGGCCATGGCGTGCCCGTTGTAGGGCTGGATGCCCTGGGTGACGCCGACCATGACGAGAATGATGCCGGCTGCGAAGGTGAGGTTGCCGAGCCAGTCGATCGGCTCGTGGGACCGTGCGGACAGGTCCCGCAGCCGCACGTAGGCCCAGATCGTGCCGAAGATGCCGAACGGGACCGAGATCAGGAAGATCAGCCGCCAGCTGATCGGGGCCAGCACGCCGCCCAGGACCAGCCCGATGAACGACCCGCACATGCCGGCGATGTTGTTGATGCCGAGCGCCATGCCGCGCTGGTTCTTCGGGAACGCGTCGGTCAGGATGGCCCCCGAGTTGCCGAGCAGGAAGGCACCGCCGATACCCTGCACGATCCGGAATACCAGCAGGTACAGCGCGCCGCCGCGGCCGGTCATCCAGTCGATGGTGAGCATGAGCGAGGCGGCGGTGTAGATGACGAACCCGAGGTTGTACATCTTGACCCGGCCGAACAGGTCGCCCAGGCGGCCCACGCTGACCACCAGCACGCTGCTGGTGACCAGGTAGCCCAGGATCATCCAGAGCAGGTACTCGTTGTTGCCCGGGACCAGCGGGTCGAGGTTGATGCCGCGGAAGATGTCCGGCATCGCGATGATCATGATCGACGCGTCGATGGTCACCAGCAGCGCGCCCATCGTCGTGTTGGTCAGCGCCACCCACTTGTACCGGCTGTCCAGCGGGATGCCAGTATCTCCCGCTGGTCCCGGTCCGCCATCCGCGCGCGCGCTGATCGACACCCTGCGCCCTCCCGCCCAGCCACTGCACCTTGCCGAAGCTGTACAAAATTCTAGAATCAAATACAACCGAGGTCGAGGCCGCCCCTGCTGCGGGCCTCCGGCCGCTCGTCAATCTTAGAACGCGGCTCTAGAATGTGGGCCGGTGCGGAGCGCAGGAAGGCGGAGGATCATGCGGATCGCAATGGGGGCCCGGCCGGGCCCGGGGCAGCGGCTGTCGGCCGCCGTCGCCGGGCTGGCGGACCTGGAGAAGGCCGGCGTCGAGCTGTTCACGGTGGCCGAGCTGTACGGCCTGGACGCGGTCAGCCGCCTGGGTTACATCGCCGCTCACACCAGCCGGGCGCGCCTCGCGTCCGGCATCCTGCAGCTTTACACCCGCACCCCGACGCTGCTGGCGATGTCCGCGGCCGGGATCGACGAGGTCTCCGACGGCCGGTTCGAGCTCGGCCTCGGCGTGTCGGGGCCGCAGGTCATCGAGGGGTTCCACGGCGTCCCTTACGACGCGCCGGTCGGCCGCACCCGGGAGACGATCGAGATCTGCCGCCTGGTCTGGCGCCGGGCCGAGCCGCTGGTCTACCGGGGCAAGTACTACCAGGTCCCGCTGCCGGAGGGCGAGGGCACCGGGCTGGGCAAGCCGCTGAAGATGATCGATCACCCGCTGCGGGACAACATCCCGATTACCATCGCCTCCATCGGGCCGAAGAACGTCGAGCTGACGGCCGAGGTCGCGGAGGGCTGGGTCCCGCCGTTCTACGTCGCGGAGAAGGCGGCCGACGTCTGGGGAGAGGCGCTGCGGGCCGGCTTCGCCCGCCGGGATGCCGCCCTCGGGCCGCTCGACGTGCACGTCGGCGCCTCCGTCGCGATCGGTGACGACGTGACCCACCTGCGCGACGCCGACCGGCCTCAGCGGGCCCTGTACATCGGCGGCATGGGCGCCCGCGGGCGCAACTTCTACAACAACCTGGCCCGCTGGTTCGGCTACCCGGAGGCGGCGGCCGAGATCCAGGACCTGTACCTGGCGGGCAAGAAGAAGGAGGCCGAGGCCGCGGTCCCGGACGACCTGCTGGCCAAGACCTCCCTCATCGGCCCGGAAGGCTACGTGCTCGACCGGCTGCGGGCGCTGGCCGACTCCGGTGTCACCACCCTGACGGTCCGCCCGCTCGCCACCGATCACGCGGGCCGGCTGCGGCTGGTGGAGCAGCTGCGGGGGCTGCTCGACCGGCTGTGAAGGCGTTCGCTGGGCAGATCCCTGCTTTCGAACGTGGCCCCTATGCTTCCCGAACGTTAATTACTAGACTTTCTCCCGGAATCAGTTCCTCCGGGCGGCTGTGCTAGCAAAAGACAGTGCCGGTCGAGACCCCGCCGTGGCCCGGTTGCCACGGCGGGCGGGAAGTCGGAACAGACCAGAGCAGGGGCCGATGGCAAAGAAGCTAACGGACAGGTCCTTCGAGTTGGCCGGGGCCGCGACGGCGCGGGACGAGCTGCTCGACGTGGCGCGGCAGGTGTTCGGCGAACACGGGTTCGCCGGTGCCCGCTGCGGCGGGACGCTGGCGGAGGCCGCGGGGCACAGACGCGACGAGGTCCCGGTGGACGAGCTGTTCGTGACCCTGTGGCATGACCACCACGCCGCCCACGCGGCCGCTGCCCGCGCGGCCGTGGCCGAGGCGCGGCAGTCGGGCCTGAGCGGCGTGGGCGAGCTGTTCGAGGTCGGGGCGCGGGCGTTCCTGCAGGGCAGCTGGCAGCGGCGCGACCTGGCGCTGCTGTTCTCCTCCGGTGACGCCCCGGACGGCTTCGACCTCCTGCGGCAACGGCACCGGCTGGCCTGGCTGCGGCGCAACACGGCCCTGCTGCGGGTGGACGACAGCCCGGAGGAGCGGCTGCTGGTCGCCAGCCTCACCTCGACCATCGGCCGGGGCGGCTACGAGGTCGCCACGGCGTGCGACTTCCGCCAGGCCAAAGCGATGATCGATGCCGTCATCGGGTACACCCGGCTGCTGACGGCCGACGGGCCGCGGTCAGCCCGGCGCCCGTCCAAGCCGTCGGCCAGGCTGCGCGCGGTCGGCCCGGCCTGAGCCCGGCCGGGCCCCACCTCAGTGATCAGACCGGCAGCGCGGCTCCGTTGACGAGCCGCGCGCCCGGACTGCACAGGTAGAGGTAACTGCCGGCGATGTCGGGTACTTTCGGCCACGCGTCGTGGTCCGCGCCCGGCATCGCGGCCCGGTTGGCGGGGGTGTCGATGATGCTCGGCACCACCGCGTTGACGGTGATGCCCGTGCCGCGGACCTCATGGGCCGCCATCGTGACCAAGTGCAGCACGCCGAGCTTGCTGACCGAGTAGGCGAAGCCCGAGCCCTCGCTGGCGGTCGCCGCCCGGCTGGCGGTGTGCACGATGCGCCCCGCGCCCGCGGGCCGCATCACCCGCAGCGCGTGCTTGGTCACCAGCGCCGCGCTGACCAGGTTGAGCTGGAGCTGGCGGGTCAGCTCGGACGGGTCGAGCTCCTCCAGTGGCCGCCGCGCCGCGAACCCGCCGACCGTGTTGACGACCGCCCACGGCGCCGGACCGCGGTCGAACAGTGCCGCCAGCGACGCGTCGTCGGTCACGTCGGCCGCTTCGTAACTGACCCCGGCGACGGCCACGGCCGGGTCTGGCTGCCCCCGGTCGGCCCCGGTGACCAGGGCGCCGGCCGCCGCGAAGGCGGCGCACAGCCCGGCCCCGAGGGCCCCGGCCGCGCCCAGCACGAGCACCGTCTTCCCGTTCAGATCCGCGTGCTGCTCGTTCATCGGCGCGACCTCCGTGTCGTGGCTGGGCCATCAGTGTCCCACCAGTATCGCGCTCGGGTGCCCGGGCGGGGCCCGGGCATGCAGTGGCTGAAGCCGGCGGCACCGCAGCGGGGCCCGGCTTGTTTACTCGTTCCTGGCCGCCTCGGGACCGGTGATGCGGGCCAGGAGGGGGAAGGCAGCGGCGATGACCGCGAGGGAGATCACGATGCCGCCCGCGGTCAGCACGTAGTACCCGGTACCGGGGGCGACCATCGCGTGCTGCTGCGCCTCCTGGGCGAACATCGCGGCGCCGGCGAAGCCGGTGCCGATCGCGACGGCGGCGACGGACAGCAGCGGGACGGCGCCCTCCAGCGCGACGACACCGCGCAGCGTGGACAGCCGGGCGCCGGCGCAGCCGGAGCAGGCTGAACGGCCGCTTGCGGTCCGCGAGCCCGGCCGCGATGCCCGCGACCAGGGTGCAGCCGGCGATCGGCAGGCTGACCAGCACCACGACGTTCGCGAGCTGCTGGTAGCCGTTGTTCGCGGCGTCGTCGGCCGCGACGATGTCCTTGAGCGTGGACGGCGGGGAGAGGACGGGATAGGCGGGGTCGGTCTCCAGTACGGTCCTCGCCTGCTCGATCGCCGTGGTGGTGCCGTCCGTCGCCGCGCCGACGGCGTCCACGCCGAAGGTGTCAAGCCGGGTGGCCGGGACGTTCACCGACGGCCAGGTGAACCCGCTGGTGTCCTGGTTGCCGACGAACCCGTTAGCGCCGAAGATTCCCGCCGGGACTGCCGCCGCCGTCGCCCCGGCTGGGCAGCGGCCGAGGACGGGAACGGTCGCGAGCTGCACGCACGAGACCACGTCGGCCGGGATCGGCCGGCCCTGACCCGACTGGTTGACGTTGAGGTCGTGGAAGGTCCCGGGGATGGTGAGCGCCGGGTCCGCCCGGAGCACGGCTACCCCCCGGATCCCGGGCACAGTGGCCAGCCGCGCGGCGAGAGCGGCGGCGGGCGCGGCCGGCCCCGGGTCGGACACGGGTGAGCCGGCTGCCGACAGGGCCGCTACCTGGTCGGTCATCAGGTTCAGCTGCGCCACGGGGCCAAACGTGGCCGGCTCCTTGGCGTCTTGCGTGCTGATCGCCACGACCGCCACGGTGGTGATGAACAGCGCGAGGACCAGGCCGCTGACCGCACGGAAGGCGGCCTTGGGGTTGTCGCCGATGCGCCGGGCAGCGAGCAGGGTCGCGGGCCGGCTGGTCCACCGGGCCATCGCTGCGGCCGCGGCCATGGTGAGCCACGGCCCCGCGATGAACAGGCCGACGAGGATGATGAAGAAGCTGGACGCGAACGCCTGGACCTGCCCGGATTCAGAGGCCGGGTGACCGTGCACGGTCCAGAAGCCAAGCTCGGCCAGGCCGGCCAGCAGCGGGACCAGCCGCCAGGCGACCGGTGGTTTCGGGTGCGCCCGGCGGGCGACACCGAGCGGGGAGATGTTCACCCGGCGCAGCGCCATCCGCGCCGCCACCGCGGCGAACAGCGGCACGCCGGCCGCGATGAGGAGGATGTCGGGCACGGTGAGCGTCAGCTCGGCGGGGAAGAACGGCTGGCCGATGAACGGGATGCCCGCGACCGGGATGCGCAGCAGGAAGAACAGCCCGAAGCCGATGGCGGTGCCCAGCACCGCCGCCGACGTCGATTCGGTGGCCGCGATCAGCGCGACCTGCCCACGGGTCGCGCCGGCCAGGCGCATCGCCGCGAACCGCTCCTCGCGGCGGGCGGCCGACAGCCGGGTCGCGGTGCCGATGAAGATCAGCACCGGGGTCAAGATCGCCAGGGCCACGACGGCCAGGATGAGGTCGACGGAGCTCGCCCCGCCTCCAGCATCGTCTGGGAAGTAGGCCAGGCCCCCGGGGTTCGGCGCCTGCGGGCAACCCGGGCCACCGCACGTCGTGCCCGGCGGCACGAAGCTGCCCGGCATCACGTCGTTGACCGATGTCACCGGCACGGTATCCCGCGTCTGGGCCAGCTGGGCCGGCGTGCGCCCGACGACGATGACGAGGGAATCTGGCGACGGGAGGGCGGCATCGCCGATCGTGCCCGCCAGGTGGCCCGGGTAGCGGCCGGCCAGCTCGCTCGCGGGGGTGTCCCGGATCAGTATGGCCAGCGCGGGTGAGGCATAGTACGTGCCCGGGGCCGGGTCTCGGGGCAGCCCGGGCGGCACCGGGGACGATGCGCCGGCTGCGGCCACGTCGAAGCGCTCGATCGGCTGGCCGTCGAAGAAGTCGCCGGCCGGGTGCCACCACAGGGGCGCGGTGCCGGCTGCGGCGGTGCGCGGCGTGACGGACGAGGTGCCGGTCCAGAACCAGGCGTGCCGGTTGTTCCAGGTGACGGCCGCGTTGGTGGCGGCCACGGCGGTCAGCAGCAGGCCGACGCCGAGGCCGACCGCGACCGTGAGGATCACCAGGCGGGTGACCGCCTCCCGCCCCCCGTTGACCACGAGGCGCAACCCGAGGGAGATCACGGCTGGCTCCCGGTGAGCGTGCCGATCTTGCC
The DNA here is from genome assembly GCA_963795335.1 of uncultured Actinomycetota bacterium. GTDB lineage: Bacteria > Actinomycetota > Actinomycetes > Streptosporangiales > Streptosporangiaceae > Trebonia. The sequence goes on along the minus strand of CAWCHI010000009.1, from coordinate 92,823 downwards.
GTCGCGCACGACGACCTCGCGGTCAGCGTAGGCGGCGACCCGGGCGTCGTGGGTGACCAGCACGACCGTGGTGCCGCGCTCCCGGACGGCAGTGGTGAGCAGGTCCATCACCAGCTCGCCGGACATGGAGTCCAGGGAGCCGGTCGGCTCGTCGGCGAACAGCACCGCCGGCTCGGCGACCAGGCCACGGGCGAGGGCGACGCGCTGCGCCTGACCGCCGGACAGCTCGCCGGACCGGCGGCCCTCCAGGCCGTCGAGCCCGAGCGCGGGGAACCACCGCCGGGCCGCCGCCATCGCCGGGCCGCGCCGGGTGCCCGACAGCAGCAGCGGCAGCGCGACATTCTCCTCCGCGGTCAGCTCGGGGACTAGCTGGCCGGACTGGAACACGAAGCCGAACTCGTCGCGGCGCAGCGCGCTGCGCCGGTCGTCGCTGAGTGAGTCGAGGCGCTGCCCGTCGAACCAGACCTCGCCCTCGTCGGGGACCAGGATGCCGGCCAGGCAGTGCAGCAGCGTGGACTTGCCCGAGCCGCTCGGCCCCATCACGGCGACGATCTCGCCCCGCCGGACCGCGAGCGACGCGCCGCGCAGCGCCGGCGTGCGGCCGAACGACAGCGACAGGCCGCGTGCCTCGACGGCGTTCCCGGTGACGGCCTTCTTCCCGATGCTGGTCATGACCGCACCGCCCGGGCCAGCTGGTCCAGCCGGGCCGCCGTGTGATCGATCCAGCGCAGGTCCGCCTCCAGGCGGTAGATCGAGTGGTCGGCGAGCAGCACGTCGAGGGGGTTGCCGCCCTGTTTCAATGTGGTGAGCTCGCGCATCCGCTGCAGGTGCGCCGCCCGCTGGGTGTCGAGGTAACCGCCGGCCTGCCGGCCGAGCATCAGCGCCAGCACGACCTTGGTGAACAGCTCGCTGTGCAGGTCGGGGTCGGGCGGGACCGGCTCGCCCAGCCACTTGTCCACCTCGGCGACACCGTCCTCGGTGATGATGTACCGGCGGCGCTCGGGGCCGGCCTCCTGCTCGACCGGCCCTGCGACCGTCTTCCCGTCCCGGGCCAGCCGGGACAGCGTCGCGTAGACCTGGCTGTAGCGCAGCGGCCTGCCCTGGCCGAAGTACGCGTCGTAATCCCGTTTCAGGTCATAGCCGTGGCTGGGCCCGCGCTCGAGCAACCCAAGCAGTGTCAGCGGAACGCTCATACCCGAGAGAATACTGCACGAGTATTCTCTCGGGTAGTAGTGGGCCATTTTTTCGCCCTGGATAATTTCCCGGCCGCCCGCCCCCGCCCGCCCGCCCGGAGGCGGGCGGCTAGGGTAGGGCCGTGCGGGTGGCGACATGGAACGTGAACTCGGTCAAGCAGCGGATGCCGCGGCTGCTCCCCTGGCTGGAGGCGCGGCAGCCGGACGTGGTGTGCCTGCAGGAGACCAAGCTGACCGACGACGCCTTCGCGGCGCTGTTGTCCGATGAGCTCGCCCGCCGCGGCTACGTCGCCGCGTCGCACGGCGAACCGCGCTGGAACGGGGTCGCGATCTTGTCCCGGGTCGGGCTCGACGACGTGGTCGCGGGCTTGGCCGGGGCCCCCGGTTTTCCCGCCCCGGAGGCCCGGGCGGTGGCCGCGACCTGCGGCGGGATCCGGGTCCAGTCGGTCTACGTGCCCAACGGGCGCCAGCCCGGCTCCGACCACTACCAGTACAAACTGGCCTGGCTGGCGGCGCTGCGGGACGTGGTCAGCGGGCAGCTCGCAGCCGGCCAGGACGTGCTCGTATGCGGGGACATGAACATCGCCCCGGCCGACGCGGACGTCTTCGACCCGGCCGCCTTCGTCGGCCAGACCCACGTGACCGCGGCCGAGCGGGACGCCCTGACCGCCCTGGAGGCGGCCGGCCTGCACGACGTGGTGCGCGACCACTGGCCGGACGAGCGCGTCTTCACCTACTGGGACTACCGCGCGGGCATGTTCCACCAGGACTTCGGCATGCGGATCGACCTGGTGCTGGCGAGCGGCGCCGCCGCCGCCCGGGTCCGCGCCGCCTGGGTCGACCGGGAGGCGCGCAAGGGCACCGGGCCCAGCGACCACGCGCCGGTCATCGTCGACCTGGACGAGGCTCCCGACGGCGACATCGGCCCGGTCGTGCCGCCGCCTTCGGCCCGTCCCGGGCGGGGCCGGCCCGTCCGGCTGCCGCAGGCCCCGGACTCCTGACCGGCGGATCCGCCCAGCCGGTTCGCCCCCGCCAGCCGGGGTAGCCGGGCTGCATGTTCGATGGTTTCCAGCTCGACCGGGTGCCGGTCGGTGACGTGACGCTCCGGGTCCGGTACGGCGGGCACGGACGGCCGGTGGTGCTGCTGCACGGGCACCCGCGGACCCACACCACCTGGCATCAGGTGGCCCCGCGGCTGGCCGAGTCGTGCTTTGTCGTCTGCCCCGACCTGCGCGGCTACGGCCAGTCCAGCCTGCCACCGGACGCCCCCGGGCACGCCCAGTCGTCCAAGCGGGCCATGGCCGGCGACGTGGTCGCCCTCATGCGCCACCTCGGCCACGACCAGTTCACGGTGGCGGGGCACGACCGGGGATCGCTGGCCGCCTTCCGCACCGCCCTGGACCACCCCGGCCGTGTCGAGCGGCTGGTGATCATGGACGGCCTGCCGGTCATCGAGCACCTCGAGCGGCTGAACGAGGCGTTCGTCCGCACCTGGTGGCACTGGTGGTTCATGGGCCAGACCGACAAGCCGGCCGAGCCGTTCATCTGCGCCGACCCGGAGCGCTGGTACCAGACACCGTCGCCGGCCGAGATGGGCGCGGGCAACCACGCCGACGTGTGGGCGGCCTTCCGCGATCCGGCTGTCGTCCACGGCATGTGCGAGGACTACCGGGCCGGCCTGCGCACCGACCGCGCCCACGAGGAAGCCGACCGTGCCGCCGGCCGGAAGGTTCAGTGCCCGACTCTGCTGCTCGTCTCGGCCGAGGACGACCTGGACATCCACGGCGACCCGGCCGCGATCTGGCGCCCGTGGGTGGCGGGCGAGCTGCGCAGCCGCCTGATCCGCTCCGGCCACCACCAGGCCGAGCAGGCACCGGGCGAGGTCGTCGCGGCGCTGCTGGACTTCCTCACCGGCTGACCAGCGCCGCCACCCTGCGGGAACACCCCGGCGGACCCACGGGGACGTGCACGAGCCTGCCCGGGTGCCCGGGCTGGCCTGGACCCGGCGGAACAAGTACGGCCAGTGCCGCGGGTGTCACCAGATGTTGAAAAGTCGCCGTTCGCGGAACCGTATTCTGCCGCATACTGGTCCCGTGGAAGCGGCACGCATTTCCGTCGGCGGGCAGCCGCGCCCGGTCGTCGCCCGCCGCGAACGGGCCCGGCTGGCCCGGCTGGCCCGGGTGGCCCGGCCGGCCCGGGTGGCGGGACCGTCGGACCGGGCTCTCAACTGGCTGGCGGGCTGGTACGCGGCTGCCCTCCGGGTCGGCGGCGGGGTCCTGTTCACCGCCGTCGCGGTGCTGGCGGCGACCAGGCAGACCGCCGGCTGGTGGCTGAGCGTACCGCTGACGGCACTGTGCCTGTGGTCGGCCTACTTCGCCTGGCAGGTCCGCCGGTCTGGCCTGGCGCCGGCCGTTGCGCTGGCCGACGCGGCCGTGATCTCGGCCCTCGCGCTGGCCCAGCAGCATCTGGTGCCCGGCGTGCTGATCGCCGACGACACCACCTGGATGCTCCCGCTCGCCTGCACCTCGGTCTACATCCTGCAGCTCGCGCTGCGGCCCCGGTTTGGCCTCCCGGCCGCGCTGGCCGTGGTCGCCGCCTACGGGCTCGGTTCCGGCCATCCGGCCCACGCCTGGCTGCTGGTGATCGAGGCGGGCGTCGCGGCCGGCCTGGTCGCGGTGGTCCGCGGCGGCGCCGCGCAGGCGGACGAGGTCGTCGCAGCTGGCCTGGAGACCGAACGCCGGGTCCGGGCCGAGGAAGCGCGCCGGGCGGACGAGCGCGAGCAGCACCGCCAGCTGCACGACACCATGCTGTCCACCCTGACCATGGTCGCGGCGGGCGCCTTCGCCGCGCCCTCGGCCGCGCTGACCGCCCAGGCGGCGCGCGACCTGCAGGTACTGCGGGGGCTGGCCGACGCCCCGGCCCCGTCGGCCGGGGCGGGGCCGAGCGAGCTCGGCCCGCGGCTGCAGGCGGTTGTCGCCGGCGCGCCCGACCTGGCCGTCCGGCTGTCGCTGGCGCCGGTGACGCTGCCGTCGCCCGCCGCCGACCAGCTCGAGGCCTGCGTCAGCGAGGCCCTGCGTAACGTCCGCCAGCACGCCGGCACTGGCCAGGCCGAGGTGACCGTCACGGGGGATGCCGGCTGGGCCGTCGTCACCGTCACCGACCACGGCCGCGGGTTCGACCCCGCCGCCGTCCCGGCGTCGCGCCGGGGGATTCGCGAGTCGATCAGCGGCCGGATGCTGGCGGCGGGCGGCCGGGCCGTGATCGCCAGCCGTCCCGGGGCCGGCACCACCGTCACCATGAGCTGGCCCGGATGAACGCGGCGCCGACGGCCACGATGTCCGGCCGCTATCAGCGGGCCTTCACCGTCGCGGTGGCGTTCCTGGTGGTCGGCTGGCATCTGGGCGGCGCCGGCGGCCAGCTGCTGGAGTACCGGCCGCATTACCACTCGTTCCCCTTCCAGGCCGCCATGTGGCTGGTCATGGCGGTGGCCGTGACCGCCGGTTCGTTCCTGGTGCTGCGGGGCAGGCCGAGCGGGCGGGCGGCCTGGGCGGTCGCGCTGACCGCGCTCGCGGCCAGCACCGCCGCGGCGGCCGCCAGCCCGGCCAGCCAGATGCTGGCGGTCAACTGGGCCTGGGGCAGCGCCGGCTGGATCGGCCTGCTGGTGCTGCTGCGGCGCCGGTTCGCGGAGCTCGCCTGGTACCTCGGCGCGGTGGCCACGGGCATCCTCGCGGTCCAGCTGTGGGACGGCATCGACCGCTTCGACCTGGCCGGCTTCTTGTCCCTGCTGGCCTGGTCGACCGGGGCCCAGGTGGCCGTCGCGGCCGGGGTCCGGGGGGTCGACGCCGCGGCCGGGCGGGCTGCCCTGGCGGCGCAGACCGAGCACGCGGCCCGGGAACGGGCCATCACCGCGGAGATCATCGCGGCCGCCCGGCAGGCCCGCTGGCAGGCGCTCCAGGAAAGCGCCGCCCCGCTGGTGGCCGAGCTGGCCCGGGGGACCGCTGACCCGGGCGACCCGCGGGTGCGGGTCATGGCCGCGGTCCAGGCGGCCCGGCTGCGCCGGCTGCTGGCCGAGGGCGATGAGGTGGCCGGGTCGCTGGTGCACGAGCTGCACGCGAGCGCCGACGTGGCCGAGCGCCGCGGGGTCGCGGTCGAGATCGAGACGGCCGGCCCACTGCCGGCCGTGCCCGGCCCGGCCCGGCGGGTGATCACTGACGCGGCCATCGCGATCCTGACCGCCGCCCGCAGCCGGACCCGGATCACCCTGGCGACGGTGGCGGCGGGCATCGCCGTGAGCTTCGTGGCCGACACCGGGGCGTCTGTGCTGCTGCCGGCGGTCGGCGAAGGGGTCGCGATCGAGCAACAGCAAGACGGCGGCATGCTCTGGGCGGAGGCGCGATGGACCAGCCTGTGACGGTAGCGATCATCGAGGACCACCCGGTCGTGACCGAGGGGGTGGCGTCCTGGATCCGGTCCGATCCCGGCCAGCGGGTCCACCTGGTGCGGACCGCGACCGAGCTGAGCGGGCTGGCCGGGCCCGGCCCGGCTGCCGCCGTGGTCATCTTGGACCTGGAGCTGGAGGGCGAGCTGGTCACCGCGGAGATCCCCGGACTGGTGGCGGCCGGGTACCGGGTGGTGGCCTTCTCCGGGCACAGCGAGCCCGCGATCGTGATGGAGACGCTCGACAACGGCGCCCACGCGTACGTCTCCAAGGAAGAGGGCCGCGAGCACCTGGTCGAGGCGGTGCTGGCGGCGGCGGCCGACCGGCCCTACGTCACCCGCTCGCAGGCCCGGGCGATGCTGGCCGACCAGCGCCCGGCCCGGCCCGCGCTGTCGGCGCAGGAGCAGCAGGCGCTGCTGCTGTGGTTCCAGGGCATGTCGAAGGCGTCGGTCGGGCGGCGCATGTCGATCAGCGAGAACACCGTCCGGCAGTACATCAACCGGGCCCGGGCCAAATACGCCGCCACCGGGCGGACCGCGCAGAGCAAGGACGCGCTGCTGGCCCGCGCGATCGAGGACGGCGTGGTCAAGCCGGAGGAGATCATGCCTTACCAGTCGTTCGCCCGCACCGGGCCTGATCGTCCCTTGGGTGCCCCGGGCCGGTGACCGGCCCGGGGTACCCAAGCCCCCCCAAGGAGCTGCGCCCAAACCAGGGCCGGATCCGGGCTGCAGGGCCGTGCGCGACGGCCCCCCCGGACTGCGCCGCGCATCATCAGGATGCCCGATCTAATGGGACATGTCATGACGCCCGATCGGATGACAACCGTGGCCGGCCCGCCCGGGGACCCGTCTGGTAACGGCCGTCTGGGCCGCGTCAGTCGTCCGCGGCCTGGCGGCAACGGGGTCCGTTTCGCGTAGGGTGGTCCCGTGATCCCGCCCGCCCTTCAGCAGCCGCAGTGGCCCGACCGCGACCGCCTGGAAGCGGTGACGCGCGACCTGGCCGTCCTGCCGCCGCTGGTCCTGCCGGCCGAGTGCGACCAGCTCAGGGAGCGGCTGGCGGCGGTCGCCCGCGGCGAGGCGTTCCTGCTGCAGGGCGGTGACTGCGCCGAGACGTTCGCCGGCGCCACCGCCGACAGCGTCCGGGGCAAGTTCCAGACCCTGCTCCAGATGGCCGTCGTGCTCACCTACGCCGCCAGCGTGCCGGTGGTGAAGGTGGGCCGGATGGCCGGCCAGTTCGGCAAGCCGCGCTCGTCCGCGACCGAGGTCCGCGACGGGGTGGAGCTCCCGGTCTACCGGGGAGATGCGGTCAACGGGAACGAGTTCACCCTGGCCGCCCGGACCCCCGACCCCGGCCGCCTGCTCGACGCCTACCACTGCGCGTCCGCCACCTTGAACCTGTGCCGCTCGCTGGCCAGCGGCGGCCACGCCGACCTGGGCCAGGTGCACGCGTGGAACCAGGACTTCGTCGCGGGCAGCCCGGCCGGACGCCGCTACGAGCAGCTGGCGAACGAGATCGACCGGGCGATCGCGTTCATGCGCGCGTGCGGGGCTGATCCCCGTGAGTTCCGCTCGGTCGAGTTCTACGCCAGCCACGAGGCGCTGCTGCTGGACTACGAGCGGGCGCTGACCCGGTCCGACGCGCGCACCGGGCAGCACTACGACCTGTCCGGCCACCTGCTCTGGATCGGGGAACGCACCCGTGACCCGCGCGGCGCGCACGTCGCCTTCGCCCGTCAGATCCGCAACCCGGTCGCGGTCAAGATTGGGCCCGGGGCGAGCGCGGAGGACGTGCTCGACCTGGTCGAGGCGCTCGACCCGGAATCCGAGCCCGGCCGCCTCACGCTGACCACCCGGATGGGCGCCGGCCGGATCCGCTCAGCTCTGCCCCCGCTGGTGGAGAAGGTTGCCGCCAGCCGGCCGGAGCTGGTCTGGGTGTGCGACCCGATGCACGGCAACACGGTGGAGGCCGCCAGCGGCCGCAAGACCAGGAACTTCGACGACGTGCTGGACGAGGTGGCCGGGTTCTTCGAGGTGCACCGGGCCGTCGGCACCTACCCGGGCGGCATCCACATCGAGTTCACGGGCGACGACGTGACCGAGTGCATCGGCGGCGGCCAGCCGATCGCCGAGAGCGACCTCGAAGACCGTTACGAGACCACCTGTGATCCCCGGCTCAACCGCAGTCAGTCACTCGACCTGGCTTTCCGCGTGGCCGACCTGTACCGTTCGCGCCGCGACGGCTAAGCGAGGGCCGGGGCTGCCTCCCGGGGTCGCAGCTCCCAGTCCCGGCGATCCCGGCGCCACGCGGATTTGCCCGCGTCGGCGCCGCAGGCCGCTGCGTGCGGCCGACGCGCCGGGTCGCCCGCGCTCACCCGCCGAGGCCTACGGGGATAACAGCAAAAAGCGCTGACAGTCGCAGCACCCGGCGGCGACGGCCGGGCGCTGTCGAAATAGCCGGGAAACTCTTCTTTGTCAGAGCCCGATTTGTTTCCTGGACGCCAAATCTTTCCGGCCTACACTCATCTCGATCGAGATAACAGCAAGAAGTGCAAAGACGATCAGGGTGGCCCCGCAAGCGTCCCTGATAACAGCAAGAAGCGCCCGTGACGGCAGGACGGCCTCGCCAGCGTCTCGATAACAGCAAGAAGCGCGGCGGGGAGAGCGGGCGGCGAGAGCGGGCGGCGAGGGCGCGCGGCGAGGGCGCGCGGCGAGGGCGCGCGTACGGGGAGCTCGCGGCGAGGCGGGTGGACGGGGAGCGGCGAAGAGGGGCGTGGGGCGCGGGGCCCGGGCTCTCGGGTGACCCCGCGCCCTAGCGCGGCCGTTCGTCGATGATGCGGCGCATCTTGCCGAGCGAGCGCTCCACGCTGCCCGGGTCCTGCACGACGCAGCCGGCGGTGACCCCGATGGTGTTCTTGATCAGGGTGGACAGCTGGGCGCCGGCCGCCTCGGCCGCGGACGGGTCGGCACCCGGGCGGCGCTCGACATGGACCGTCATCACGTCCATCCGCCCGGGGCGGGTCAGGTGCAGCTGGAAGTGCGGCGACAGGGCCGGCACGCCCAGGATGAGCTCCTCGACCTGGGTCGGGAACAGGTTGACGCCGCGCAGGATGATCATGTCGTCGGTCCGGCCGGTGATCTTCTCCATCCGCCGCATCGTCCGGGCGGTGCCCGGCAGCAGCCGGGTGAGGTCGCGGGTGCGGTACCGGACGACCGGCATGGCCTGCTTGGTGAGCGAGGTGAAGACCAGCTCGCCGAGTTCGCCGTCGGGCAGCACCTGGCCGGTGACCGGGTCGATGACCTCGGGGTAGAAGTGATCCTCCCAGACGTGCAGCCCGTCCTTGGTCTCCACGCACTCCTGGGCCACGCCCGGCCCCATGACCTCGGACAGGCCGTAGATGTCGGTCGCGTCCAGGCCCGCCCTGGCCTCCATCTCGGCCCGCATCTCGTTGGTCCACGGCTCGGCCCCGAAGATGCCGAACTTAAGCGAGCAGGACGCGGGATCCAGGCCCTGGCGCTCCATCTCATCGACGATGGCGAGCATGTAGGACGGGGTGACCATGATGATGTCGGGCCGGAAGTCGCGGATCAGGGTGACCTGCCGCTCGGTCATCCCGCCCGAGACCGGGACGACGGTGCAGCCCAGCTCCTCTGCCCCGTAGTGCGCGCCGAGGCCGCCGGTGAACAGGCCGTAGCCGTAGGCGTTGTGCAGGATGTGGCCCGGCCGGCCGCCGGCCGCGCGGATCGAGCGGGCCATCACCCGGGCCCAGGTCTTGATGTCGCCGGCGGTGTAGCCGACGACGGTCGGCCGCCCGGTCGTGCCGGACGAGGCGTGCAGCCGCACGACCTGTGTGCGGGGCACCGCGAACATGCCGAACGGGTAGTTGTCGCGCAGCGACGCCTTGCTCGTGAACGGGAAGCTGGCCAGGTCGGACAGGTCCTTGACGTCGTCCGGGTGGATCGCGGCGACGTCGAACATCTGCCGGTAGTAGGGCACGTTGTCGTAGGCGTGCCGCAGCGACCAGCGCAGCCGGTCCAGCTGCAGCGCCCGCAGCTCGTCGACCGACGCGGTCTCGATCGGCTCCAGCTCGCCGGGCGCGCTGCCCGGACCGGGTGACGGAGGCGTCGTCATCGGGGCTCTCCTTGGTCAGGCGTCGTAGTCGACGGTGATCTCGTCGCTGGCCGGCAGCGCCTGGCAGGTCAGCACGTAGCCGGCGTCGGTCTCGGCCCGCTCGAGGGCGTAGTTGCGGCGCATGACCGCCTCGCCCGCGGTGACCCGCGCCCGGCAGGTGCCGCAGACGCCGCCCTTGCAGGCGAACGGCAGGTCGGGGCGGACCCGCTGGGCGCCGTCGAGCACGGGCACCCCGGGCGGCAGGGTGAGGGTGGTCGAGCGGCCGTCGAGGATGACGGTCACGGTGGCGCCCTCGCCCGGGGCCGCCTCCTCGTGGACCACCGCCACCGGGGGGTCGTCGCCGACCCAGAACAGCTCCCGGTGCAGCGCGCCGCGGTCCACGCCGAGCTCGTCCAGCACTTCCATCGCGTCGGTGACCAGGCCGAACGGCCCGCACAGCCACCAGTGGTCGACCGTGGTGCCGGCCACCGTGACCGGCAGCAGCCGCGCCAGCCGTTCCCGGTCGAGCCGCCCGCTGTACAGCTCGACCTCCTGCGGCTCCCGCGACAGCACGTGGACGACCTGCATCCGGGCCGGGTAGGCGTCCTTCAGGTCGGCCACCTCGTCGGCGAACATGACCGTGTCGGCCGCGCCGGTTGCCGTACAGCAGGGTGACGGCCGACGTGTCGTCGGCCGCCAGCACCGAGGCGGCGATCGACATCATCGGGGTGATGCCGGAGCCGGCCGCGATCAGCACGTGGTGGCCGGGGACCGACAGGTCGGGCGTGAAGCTGCCCCCGGGCGGCTGGACCTCGACCGTGTCGCCCGGCCTGACCTCGTGCACCAGCCAGCCGGAGACGGCGCCGCCGGCCACCTCGCGCACGCCGATCCGGGGCGCGCTGCTCGGGAAACCGGGCCAGCCGGGGCGCAGATCGAGTAGGACCGGCGCTCGTCGCCGCGGCGGACCGTCAGCGACTGGCCCGGCGCGAACGCGAACTCGGCCGCCAGCTCGTCCGGCACGGCGAAGGTGATCGCGGCCGAGTCCGCCGTCAGCGGCTCGACCCGGGTGACGGCCAGCGGGTAGAACCCGGCCCGTGGCCGCGGCCGCACCGTGCCCGGCGTACCGCTGGTCACGGTGGCGCCGGGCACCGGGGAGCCTGCGGTCGCCGTGCGCCCTGTCACAGCGGCTTCACCGCCTCGAACGGCTCGCCGCAGTCGTCGCAGCGGTACAGCGCCTTGCACGCGGTCGCGCTGAACGCGGCGGTCAGGGTGGTCGCGGCCGAGCCGCAGCGCGGGCAGCGCCGGCCGCCGGGCGGCGGCCGAGCGTCAGCGGGACCGGTCCCTCGCGCCGGGGCGCGGCCGGCGGCGGGGCGATGCCGGCCGCGGCCAGCTTGCGCTTGCCGCCGTCGGTGATCCAGTCGCTGCTCCACGGCGGGGCCAGCCGGTCTTGACCGTGGCCCGGCCGAACCCGGCCGCGGCCAGCCGCGCGACGATGTCGGCGCCGATCTCGCGCATGGCCGGGCAGCCGCTGTAGGTCGGGGTGATGGTCACCGCGATGCCGTCGGCCGACACCGCCACGTCGCGCAGGATGCCGAGGTCGGCGATCGTCACCATGGGCAGCTCCGGGTCGGGGGTCGCCGCGGCGACATCGTAGGCGGCCGCGCGCACCCGCCCGGGGGCGTCCGGGGCGCGGCCGTCCCCCAGCGGTCGGGCGGGAGCCGGCCGTCACCATGTCGCGCCCGGGTCGGCGCGGGCGACCGATTGCAGCTCGGCCAGGATGTAGCCCATCGCCTCGGTGTGCACGCCGTCGCGGCCGGCGCGGCCGCCGACAGCGGCCAGCGGCGCCGCGTCCGGCCGGTCGAGCCCGGCGGTGGCGAGCACCGTGTCGAGGACCGCGTCCACCGCGCCCGGCGGCGACCACGGCCAGCGCGTCCGGGTCGGGCCGGAACAGCTCGCCCAGCAGCGGCCACACCGCGGTCAGGCCGGCCTGCATGCGCTGGTGCGACAGCTCGGTGCCGTCGCCCAGCCGGACCACCCACTGGGCGGCGTAGTCGCGGTGGTAGGCGAGCTCGTTGACGCCCTTGGCCGCGATCGCGGCCAGCACCGGGTCGGCGCACGACGGCCAGCTCCTCGAACAGGGCCAGCCGCCAGGTCGAGAACAGCAGCAGGCGCCCGGCCAGCTCGGCGAAGTCCGCGTCGGCGTGCTCGGCCAGCCGGACGTTGCGGAAGTCCTTCTCGTCGCGGAAGAACGCGAGCTCGTCCTCGGTCCGGCCGAGGATGCCGCCCGCCCGGGCCAGCAGCATGCGGGCCTGGCCGAGCAGGTCGAGGGCGATGTTGGCGAGCGCGGTCTCCTCTTCCAGCTCCGGCATCCGGGTCACCCACTGCTGCAGCCGGTGGCTGTAGATCAGCGCGTCGTCGCCGAGGGCGAGGCAGTAGCGGGCCAGCGCGCCGGCGTCGAGGCCGGCCGGGACGGCGGTGTCGATGCCGTCCAGCGGGTCGGTGAAGCCGGTGCCGAACGCCCAGCGGTGCCCGTCGTCGGCCTCGCCCGCCAGCAGGTCGTACGGGTTGTCCGGGTCCGGGTTCATCGGGTCAGGCGTGATCATGGCGGGTCCGTCTCACATGTGGGGGACGTCGTCGGGGATCTCGTAGAAGGTCGGGTGCCGGTAGACCTTGTCGGCCGACGGCGCGAAGAACGGGTCCTTCTCGTCCGGGCTGGACGCGGTGATGTCGGCTGCCGGGACGACCCAGATGCTGACGCCCTCGTTGCGGCGGGTGTACAGGTCGCGGGCGTGGTGCAGGGCCATCTCCGGGTCGGCGGCGTGCAGGCTGCCCACGTGCACGTGGTTCAGCCCCCGCTTGCCCCGCAGGAACACCTCGAACAGCGGCCAGCCCGCGTCGTTCCCGGTCATGAGGCGGCTTCCGGCGAAGCAAGCTCCCGTTCGGGCGGGGCGGTCCGGCTCTTGGCCGCGTGGGCCAGGGCCGCCTCGCGGACCCAGGCCCCGTCGTCGTGGGCCGCCTTGCGGCGGGCGACCCGCTCGGCGTTGCACGGGCCGCCTCCCGCGATGACCGCCTTGAACTCGGCCCAGTCGACCGGGCCGAAGTCGTAGTGGCCGCGCTCCTCGTTCCACCGCAGGTCCGGGTCGGGCAGGGTGACGCCGAGCTTCTCGGCCTGCGGGACGGTCATGTCGACGAAGCGCTGCCGCAGCTCGTCGTTGGTGTGCCGCTTGACGCCCCACTCCATCGACTGCGCGGTGTTGGGCGAGTCGGCGTCGGGCGGGCCGAACATCATCAGCGAGGGCCACCAGAAGCGGTTGACCGCGTCCTGCACCATGTCCCGCTGCGCCTGGGTGCCGCGCATCATCGTCAGCAGCAGCTCGTAGCCCTGCCGCTGGTGGAACGACTCCTCCTTGCAGATCCGGATCATCGCCCGGGCGTACGGGCCGTAGGACGACCGGCACAGCGGCACCTGGTTGCAGATCGCCGCGCCGTCGACCAGCCAGCCGATGACGCCGACGTCGGCGTAGCTCAGCGTGGGGTAGTTGAAGATCGAGGAGTACTTCTGCCGCGTGGCTGATGCAGCTTCTCGGTCAGGTCGGCCCGGTCGGCCCCGAGCGTCTCGGCCGCGCTGTACAGGTACATGCCGTGACCGGCCTCGTCCTGCACCTTGGCCAGCAGGATCGCCTTGCGGCGCAGCGAGGGGGCGCGGGTGATCCAGTTGCCCTCGGGCTGCATGCCGATGATCTCCGAGTGCGCGTGCTGCGCGATCTGCCGGATCATGGTCGCCCGGTAGGCGTCCGGCATCCAGTCCCGCGGCTCGATCCGGCTGCTCCGGGCGATGGTGTCCTCGAAGTGCGCTTCCAGGTCCGGCTCGGCGGCCCGGCTGGTGATGGTCATGCGGCGAGTCCTTCGCTGGCAGCCTTTACATACCGAACATTCAGTAATTTACTATGCGGGTATGGGCATTGACCAGGCACCAGCCGGAGAAATCGTCACCGTCACCTCCGACGCCGGGGTCGGCGTGGTGACCATGGGGGCTCCCGCCCTGTCCCGCGCGGCGAAGGAACAGCTGCTGGCGGGCCTGCGCAGGCTGGCCGCGGACGACGCGGTGCGGGCGGTGGTGCTGACCGGCTCCGGCCGGGTGTTCTGCGCCGGGCAGGACCTGGGCGAGCACGCGGCCGCGCTCGAGGCCGACCCGGCGACCGCCTTCGGCACCCTCGCCGAGCATTACCACCCGGTCGTCGAGGCGCTCACCGGGATGGCCAAGCCGGTGGTGGCCGCGGTCAACGGCAGCTGCGCCGGGGCCGGCATCTCGCTCATGCTCGCCTGCGACCTGCGGGTCTGCTCGGCCGCGGCCAAGTTCGCGACCGCGTTCACCGGCATCGGGCTGACCTTTGACTCCGGCTTGTCGGCGACCTTGACCCGGGCGGTCGGCGCCGCCCGGGCGAGCGAGCTGATCCTGCTGGGCGAGCCGTTCACCGCCCAGCAGGCCCTCGACTGGGGCCTGGTCGGCCGCCTGGCCGAGCCGGGCGACGTGCTGCCCGAGGCCCTCGGCCTGGCCACCCGGCTGGCGGCCGGCCCGACCCTGGCCTACGCCGCGGCCAAGCGGGCGATCCAGGCGGCGGTGCTGCCGCCGCTGGCGGACGTGCTCGCGGGCGAGGGGGCGGCCCAGGCGGCGCTCGGGCTGACCACGGACCACCAGGGGGCGGTGGCGGCCTTCCTGGCCAAGCAGCGGCCCGTCTTCCATGGCCGCTGAGGTGCCGGCGGCGGTCACGGTGAACGGCGGCCCCGGCGCTGGTGGCGACGCGGGCGCGCCGCGGCGGCGCGGCCGCCCGGGCTACGACCTGGAATCGGTCCTGCAGGCGGCGGTCGAGGTGTTCAACGAGCGCGGCTACGACGGGGCGAGCATGGAAGACCTGTCGAAGCGCCTCGGCATCGCCAAGTCCGCCATCTACCACCACGTCACGGGCAAGGAGGAGCTGCTGCGGATGGCGCTCGACCGGGCCCTCGACGGCTGGTCGGAGGCGGCCGAGCAGGCCCGGCAGCTGGACGCACCCGCCATCGTCCGGCTCGAGATGCTGGTCCGGGGCACGATCGCGGTGCTGGAGGACCGGCTGCCGTATGTCACCCTGCTGCTGCGGGTGCGCGGCAACACCCCGGTCGAGCGGGCCGCCCTCGACCGCCGCCGGTCGTTCGACCGGCTCGTCGCCCGCCTGGTGGCGGAGGCCGAGCGGGACGGCGACGTGCGGGCCGACGTCGACCCCAACGTCACCGCGCGGCTGCTGTCGGGGCTGGTCAACTCGCTCGCCGAGTGGTACCGCCCGGGCCGGGGCGACGGGTTCGCCGGCGGCCTGGGTGACCCGATGGCGGACGCGGTGTGCGCGATCGCCTTCGACGGGCTGCGGGTGCGGCGCTAGGCGCTGCCGTCGCGCTGGCGGGCCGCCCCGAGCTGGCCCGCCAGCAGCTCCCGGGCGGTCCGCAGCGACGGGCCGTACCAGGTCAGGCTGCGCCCCTCGACCAGCGCGACGCGGAACCGGGCGAACGCCTCGGGGCCGTCGGCCGCGCTGAACGGGTAAGGCTCGTCCGGCAGCACGACGACGTCCGGGCGCCGTGCCGCCAGGTCCTCCAGCGTGACGTGCGGGTAGCGCCCGGGACCCGCCCGGTAGACGTTGTCCAGGCCGAGCCGGGCCGCGAGGTCGCCCGCGAAGGTGTCCGAGCCGACCACCATCCACGGGTCACGCCAGACCGGGATGGCCGCCCGCATACGCGGGCCGGGCGGGGGAGCGGCCCAGGCGCGCTCCGCCTCGGCCAGCCAGGCCGGCTCGGGCCAGCCGAGGGCGACGGTGAACATCCGCCGCAGCGACGTGAACGCCTCGTCGACCGTCCGGATCACCGTCACCCAGACCGGGATCCCGGCCGCCCGCAGCCGCTCCACGTCCACCCGCCGGTTCTCTTCCTGGTTGGCCAGCACCAGGTGCGGCCGCAGGGCGGTGACGGCGGCCAGGTTCGGGTTCTTGGTGCCGCGGACACGGGGAACGTCCAGCCCGGCTGGGTGGGTGCACCAGTCGGTCGCGCCGGCGAGGGCCCCCGGCCGGGTCACCGCGACCGACTCGGTCAGCGACGGCACCAGCGACACGACCCGGCTGGCCGCCCCGCTGACGGGGACCGGGGCGCCGAGGTCGTCACGCGGGAGGTCGCCTCGCGCCGGGTCGGCCATCATCCCGCTCATCATAGATTCGGCCAGCCCGAACGGGAGCGGCCGACCCCGCCCCCGCCACCGCTACCCGTGCGGCCGGGATTAGCCCGGCCACCGTTGACAGTCTGATGCACAATGGTTAACTATTAGCCGTATGGTTACAGATATTGACGCGACGCTGTCGGCCCTGGCCGACCCCACGCGGCGGCGCATCGTGGAGCTGCTGCGGGACCGGCCGCAGCGGGCGGGCGAGCTGGCGGCCGTGTTCGAGCTGAGCGCCCCCGCGGTCAGCCGGCACCTGCGGGTACTGCGCCGCAGCGGGCTGGTCACCGGCCGCGGGGTGGATGATGACGCCCGGCTGCGGCTGTACGAGCTGCGGCGCGAGCCGTTCACCGACCTGCGGGCGTGGCTGGAGACCGTGCAGGCGTTCTGGACCGGTCAGCTCGGCGCGTTCCGTGAGCACGTCGAGCGCCTCGCCGGGGGAGCCGCCGAGTGAGTGCGCCCACCGCCGTCGCGTCGGTCGAGGTGCCGTGTGCCCCCGGTACCGCTTTCGCCGTCTTCACCGCCGACATCGGCACCTGGTGGAAACCCGGCACCCGGTACTGGAATGACGCCGGGCGCGGGCGCGAGCTGCGCTTCGAGCCGCATGTCGGCGGGCGGCTGACCGAGGTCTACGACCTGGCCTCCGGCGCGGGCTTTGAGATCGGCCGGGTGCTGGCCTGGGAGCCGGGCAAGCGCCTGGTGTTCACCTGGCGGCAGGGCGACTGGGGGCCGTCGGAGACGACCGAGGTCGAGGTCAGCTTCGAGGCGGTCCCCGGCGGCACTCGGGTCACCGTCGAGCACGGCGGCTGGGACCGCGCCCCGTCGGCCGGGGCCGGGACGGCCGACGGCTACGGTCACGGCTGGGCCGAGCTGCTGGGGTTCTTCGCCGAGTCAGCGGGGGGACGCTGATGTTCGTCCACCTGGCGGTGCACTTCCCCGCGCCCGGGCACGCGGCTGACCTGCTCGCGTCGATGCAGCGGGTGGACCAGGCGGCCCAGGGTGCTCCCGGCCTCATCCAGATCGGCGCCTGGCGCGACGAGGACAGCGGGCGCCTGGTCGGGCTGGCGCTGTGGGAGTCGGCCGAGGCGTTCGCGGCCTCGGCCGAGTCGATCTTCGCAGTCGTGGCCGGCGACCCGTTCGACCAGTGGTGCGACCGGCCGCCGGACGTCTTCCACCTGACCCAGCCCGGGCCGGCCGGGCAGCGGGCGCCCCGCCAGCCGGAGGCAGGCTGGCGGGGCGGCCTGATCCCGGGGGCGACCCGGGGGCTAGCTGACGGCCGGCGCCGGGGTGAGCTCGGTCGCGGTCAGCGTGGCGCTGTTCATCTCGTACGAGCCGGCTCCCTGGTCGGAGTCGTAGCCGAAGCCGTAGACGTCCAGCGTCTCGCCGCCGGCCGGCACGGTGATCACCGATGAGCCGCTGTAGTACGAGGTGACCTGGCCGGCGGCGTTAGTCGCGTTGTACGGGGCGAGAGCCCCGCTGCCGATGTTGAACCGGTCGTTGGAGGAGTTGGCCGCGATCGTCGTCCCGTCGTAGACGAAGCCCTCCGGGTACACCTCACCCGTGGTGGTCGCGTCCGGCGTCGCCGTGAAGTTCAGGTTCACCAGGTAGGTGCCCGGCCCCAGCGTGACCGTGCCGAGGGGCCTGGCCGCGGAGGCGAAGCCGCCGCCGGTCGGGATGCTCTCGGAGTCCCCGGAAGCGTCCGCCACCAGGGAGTACGTCTTGACCGAGACCACGCCGGAGGCGGCCGTGGTGTAGAACAAGACCCACCGGGTCCACTGCGAGGCCACGCCGGAGTTCTCCGCGCTGATGCGCGCCTCGTACGCCGTGCCCGGCGCGAGCGAGGTGACGGTGACCGACACGCCGTCCAGCCGGTAGCCGCTGTCGAACGCGGCGGGCGCGGTGGGGGTGGACGCGTTTGCGATGAGGACCCGGTAACTGGTCGCCCGGGCGTCCCGGGCCCAGGCGAAGGTCGCGCCGCCGGCGGTAACGCTGCCGCCCTCGACCGCGAAGTCCCGGACGACGCCCGGCCTGCCGGTGGCGGCAGCGGCGGGCGCGGCCACCGCGCCGGCCAGCGCGCAGCCCAGGGCGAGCGCTCCGGCCCCCGCCGCGAGCGGTCTGCGCCCGAATATGCGCATGGTTTTGCCTCTTCCCTCGTTCCCCGTCGTCCGTCCAAAGGGCCGGAGGCGAGCCCGCCCCCGGGGCGACGGTGCGGACACGCCTCGACCGGGCGCGTACCGCGCATGCGCCCCAACGGCGAAAACTTACCAAGGGTGACTACCTGGACACGCCGGGTACGGGAAAATACCCAGCGAAATATCAGCATCGGGGGGGCGTACCACGGGCGGGTGACCCCGCCGCACGCGCGCGGCCGGGAACGCGAACGGGCCGCCGGGCAGTGCCCGGCGGCCCGCCTCTCGGGGGCGCGGGTCAGGCGAGGCGGCCCGCGTAGCGGCGGCGGAAGCCGTCACTGGTGCTGGCGGTGATCACCACGTCGTAGTAGCCGTCGGCGTTGACCGGCCAGGCGACGGTCTTGGCCGCGCCCGCCCTGACCGTTACCGCCTGCTTGTGGCCGTGGTAGTCGTTCGGGACCAGGGTGTAGACGATCGTGGTGCTGCCCTCGTTGGCCAGCGTCAGCTCGACCTTGGCCTGGCCGCAGCGGCGGCGGTCACGACCGGGATCTGGCCCGAGGTCTGGCCGGCGGGCACCACCGTGCCGGCGAAGCTGGTCAGGAAGCCGTCCGGCCCGTAGACCGAGAACGCGTACTTGCCCGCGGTCAGCGTCGCGTCCCAGGTGTAGGAACCGGCCACCGACCTGGTCACGGTGACCGGAGTGACCACGGCGGGCAGGTAGGCGTCGGGGTAGACGGCGAGGCGGCCCCGACCTTGCCCCCGTTGGTCAGCGTGGCGGTCACCGCGCCGGCGGCCCGGTTGACGGTGACGTCGGCGTGCAGCTGGTAGTTGGTCGGCCGGTGCGGCCGGCGGCCGGGCTCCTGCGCCGGCATCTTCTGCGCGCCCTCGGCCGGCGGGGTGGTCGACCCGCCCGTCAGCTGAGTGAGGGCCCAGGTCTGGTCGAGGGTGGGGATGTTCCCGGGGACCGAGAAGTCGGGGTGCCCGAAGTCGAACGCGGTGGTCAGGTCGCCGGTCACCGACGCCCGCCACGGGGTGACGTTGGCCGGCTTGACCCCGGTCCAGGTCGCCAGGAACTGCAGCATCGAGGTGTGGTCGTAGACGTTGGAGTCCACGTAGCCGCCCCGGGTCCAGGGTGAGCAGATCAGCATCGGGACCCGCGTCCCGGGGCCGATCGGCTCCCCGGCGATGTACTCGTCGGTGACGGTCGCCTCGGGGAACGGCGGCAGCTGGTGGTCGAAGAACCCGTCGTGCTCGTCGTAGGTGATGAACAGCGCCGTGCTCTTCCACAGCTCGGGGTTGCCCAGCAGCGCCTGCAGCACCGTGTTGACGTAGTGCGCGCCGTAGTCCGGGGTGTAGGACGGGTGCTCGCAGTACCCGGCCGGGGCGACGATCCACGACACCTGCGGCAGCTGGCTGCTCTTGACGTCGCTGATGAACGACGACAGCACGTAGGCGGCGTGGGTCTTGCTCAGCGGCGGGGCGCCGGCGTCGGTCTGCCACGGGGTGACCGCCCCGCGGGTCGCCAGCACCCCGGTTCCGCCGCCTGCGCTGTTGGTGGTGTTGTACTGCTGGTAGAACCACAGCGGGTTGTCGCCGTAGTCGCCCAGGAAGTAGTCGGGGTAGCTGCCGCTGTCGCCGACCTGGTCGTTGGTGTACACCCGCCAGCTGACGCCCGCCTGCTGCAGCAGTTCGGGGTAGGTGGTCACCTCGGGGGTGCCGGCGTCGGGGCCGAAGTCGACCGTGTAGTCGTCGGGGTTGGTGATCCAGCCGGACGACGTTCCGGTCCAGAAGTACATCCGGTTCGGGCTGGTCGGCGCCATGATCGCCTGGTGGTAGCCGTCGCAGATGGTGAAGGCGTCCGCCACCGCGTACTGGAACGGGATCTCGTCGCGGGTGAAGTACCCCATCGTCTCTTCGGTCTTGGCCGGACCCAGTTGTTCCACAGGCCGCCGTTGCGGGCCTCGTGGTCGCCGGGCCACCCGTGGTCGAGGTCGCCGTCGACCTGGTCGGTCAGGTTGTAGGGCAGCAGGTAGCCCAGGTCGGTCCGGCTGGCGTCCGGCTGCTGGAAGATGCTGTGACCGTTCTGCCAGGTGAGGGCCTGCTTGTCGGCGAAGCCGCGGACCCCGCGGAGGGTGCCGAAGTAGTGGTCGAAGGAGCGGTTCTCCTGCATCAGGATCACCACGTGCTTGATGTCGGCGATCGTGCCCTTCGAGCCCGCCGGCAGGCTCGCGGCCGCCGGGGCCGCGCTGGCGGCGGCCGCCGGGCCCGCCATGGCGCCGGCCGCCGCCAGGCCGGCCGTGCCGAGCGCCGAGTACTGCAGGAAGCGGCGCCGGCTGCTGCCGGGCGCGCTGGCCTCGCGGGGGTCGTCCGGGTTGGTCATCTGCGTTCCCATCCTCTGGGGCGGGTCGCGCCCGGGGACAGCGCCGGCGATGAACAGCCTCAGGCCCTCAGCGGCTCAACCCGCGTCAACAATGGACGTGCGCCGCGGCGTCGGCCGCGACAACAACCCAGTGTGGGCAGCGCAGGCCGCGCCCGGGTGAACGCACCGTGTCCGTTTCCGGGCGGAATTTCAACACATCCGCACCGCCGGGCCCGCTCAGCCCCGCCTCCCGGGGGACTAGCTGAGGGCGGCGCTGGCGGCGTGCAGCTCGCGCAGCGCCTGGCGGGCCAGGTCACCCAGCCCGCGCTGGTTGGCACGCTCGGACCACTGGGCGAAGGCCTGCTTGAGCGCCAGCACCCCGAGTTCGCCCGCCAGGCTCGCGGCCGGGTCGGGCACCCCCCGCTGGAGCAGCGCCCCGGTCATCGCCGCGGCCAGGCCCACGTGCTTGAGGGCGTCGCGCTCCTGCAGCTCGCGGTCGGTCGCGATGACGGCCGCGATGCGCGGCGCGAGCTCGCGCCGGTCGGGGGTGAACGCCCCGGCGGCGGCCTCCAGGCCGGCCGCGACCGCCTCGAGCGGGGTGGCCCCGCCGGGGGCGGCGGCGATGCCGTCCGCCAGCAGCTGGCTCAGCACGTCCTGCCCGGCCGCGAGCACGTCCCGCTTGTCCGGGAAGTGCCGGAAGAACGTGCTCTTGGTGAGCCCGGCCCGGGCCGCGATCTGCGCGACCGTGGTGTCGTCGTAGCCCTGCTCGGTGAACAGGTCGAGCGCGGCCCGCACCAGCCGGTCGCGCGCGTCCGGTTCCCAGCGAGGCATAAGCCGATCCTACCCGGTGCGATAAAAGTCCCGTCATGGTCGCGGCCAACCCGTTGGCTGACGGCGCGCCTGGAAGGCGAGGTCCGGGGCAGCACTGCGTCGGCCACCTACGCGGCACGTGCCCCCGGTGGTGCGTGAGACCTGAGCACGTGCCGGCCGTCGGGACTCCGTGCCTCGGTCGTTCCGTCGGGATGAAGGATCAGCCGCCACCCGCGTCGGTGGATGCAGACGTCGTGGTGGAACTGGCACACGAGGGCACAGTTAGCAACGGAGGTCTCGCCGCCATCGGCCTGATGTCGCAGGTGGTGCACGTCGCAATAGACCGCCGGGCGCCCGCATTTCGGCCACGCGCATCCCCGGTCCCGCAGCGCCACCGCGCGCCGGATGTGGCCCGGGATGCTGCGTGAGTACCCGATGTCCAGGGGGAGACTAGGTGTGTTCCACGGTTTTTCCAGCAGTCCCTGCCGCAGCACCGCGGCGATCCCGGACGGGCCGGAGACCAAGTCAATGGCCAGGCGGGTAATCGCGTGCCGCAGCGCCTGGTGGGCCTCGGGCGACAATGGTTCAGTGCGTGACGCGGCGACCTGCACCAGGCCGATCATCTGGTCGATGACCGGCGGGTGGACGGTGCCGGTAACAACCGCGACGTTTTGCGCGTCGCAGGCAGCCGCAACGGCGCCGTCACCAGTGAGGTAGCCGTCTTGGCCGAGCCGGGCCCGGATCCACTCGTCTTCCGGTTCCGCTGCCCCGGGCAGGTCGCGCAGCTGGGACAGGGACATGTGCACGACGGCCTGGGTGTCGGCACCGGCCCGGTCGGGCAGTAGCCGGGCGCGCAGCAGCAGGGTGAACGCGATGTGGAGGGCGTCGTGGAAGCGCTGCTGCTCGGTCCGGTTGTCTTCCGGCCCGCCCCTCTTGGCCAGGGCCTCCAGGGCGGCGCGGACGGCGGTGGCGCACTCAGGAGTGAGATTGCCACGGATGACCGCGGCCCCGTCGATCGTCGTGCCGAGTTGCAGGCTGCGGTCGTCGAAGGCATCATCGGGATTATCTGGGTCCGGTTGCTGCTGGCGCCATTTCTCGACCGCATAGCCCGCGATCACGTGCAGGTCATCGACTGAGGCGCCGGCTGCGGCGGCATCCAGCAGGATGCGGTCGGTCTCGGTCAGCATCTCCGGCGGGAGCGGACGGGTCCAGTCGGTGATCGAGAACGCCAGCGAATCGGTGACCTGGCCGGCCGCGAGGGCCTGCTCGAGCAGGGGGCGCTCGCCAAGCGTGCGCATCTGCCGGACCGCGGCCCTGGCGGCACCCTTGGACATGGCCGCCTTGGCGGCGAGCCAGGCCGACGATGACCCGTACCCGTCGTCGTCGTGCGCGTCGGCGGCATCGAAACGGCGCAGTATGCCCGCGTGGGCGGCGGTCACCTTGGCCTGGATCTCACCGAGCGCCAGCAGCACCTCGCCGCAGACGCTGCCGTCTGCCGCGCTGGCTGACTGGTTGACGTAATCCAGGGCGGCACTCGCAACCCGCAGCGCCTCGGGCAGGCAGCCGAAGGAGCCGCCAGCGGCACCCACAGCATGACCAGCAACGTCCATCGCGGCTCACCTCCAGCAGGCAGGACTGAATGCGACGCGGGACATAGGTGTTCCCGCCCGATCCCCACTCGGCATTGCCGCATCGTGGCCAGGAAGAATCCTGGCGCACTCCCAGTGCCGGATCACCGGCCGCGCTAATGCGGATAGATTATCAGTTCTATCGTGTTGAGTCAATTGGCAGTTGACTGTTCTTTATTTCGACTTCCGACTGGCCCCTCAGCGGAAGATGCGGGCGAGCTGGTGGTCGAGCAGGCCGAGGGCCTCGTCCGGGGTCAGCTGCCCGATCAGCAGCGGCGGGGCCAGTCCGTGGATCAGGAAGTACAGGGCCACGGCCTCCTGGCCGGGGTCGATGCCGTCGCGCAGCAGGCCGTCGGCCGCCGCCGTGGTGAGCTGGGCCCGGGCGAACGCCAGCTGGCTGGTGTAGCCCTGCCGCAGCAGCGCCGCGTACTGCGGGGTGGCGGTCGCGACGGCGAAGAAGGCGTAGTTCAGCGCCGCCTCCTGGCGGCCGGGCTCGTCGACCGGGAGCATCACCCGCATCGCGGCCCGGATCTGGTCCCGCTCGGTGACCGGCTGGGGGAGGGCGGCCAGGTGGCCCCGCAGCCGGGCGAGCACCCGGTCCCGCATGTGCCCCATCGCGAACATCAGCATGTCGGTCTTGGTCGCGAAGTAGTGCTGCACCTGCCCCATGGAGATCCCGGCCGCGGCGGCGACGTCGCGCAGCGTCACCGCCTCCCAGCCGCGCTCGCCGATCACCCGGTAGACCGCCTCGGCGATGGCCCGCCGGCGCTCGTCCGGATCCACCCGCTTGGGCACGCTCCCAGTCCTCCTCGCCCCCGCAGTTGGCAATGCGCGCGCATTGCCAGCCGCCCGGTACGCCGGTTACCATGCAGTTGCATTGTGACAGAGCCGCAGGGGAGACGCCAAATGCCGCCGCAGACCAGGTACACCAAGAACGGCGACGTCACCATCGCCTACGAGACGTTCGGCGACCCCGGCGGCGCGCCGCTGCTCGGGATCATGGGACTCGACTTCCAGATGGTCTGGTGGCCTGACGCCTTCTGCCAGGCCCTGGCCGACCGCGGATTCGCCGTCGCCCGCTTCGACAACCGGGACACCGGCCTGTCCACCCACTTCTCCTCTGACCGCCGGGAGAACCCGTTCGGCGCCCTGCTCGGCCGGACCAAGCCCGCGTACACCACCCGGGACATGCTGGGCGACGCGCTCGCGGTGATGGACGCCCTCGGCTGGGAAAGCGCCCACGTGCTGGGCGGCTCGATGGGCGGCGCGCTCGCCCAGGCGCTCGCGGTCTATCACCCCAGCCGGGTCCGCTCGCTCATCAGCTGCTTCGGGGTGCCCGCCGACGCCGGCCCGCTCCAGTTGCTGCGCTACATCAAGTTCGGCCCGTTCCGGCAGTTCCGCACGCTCAGGGCGGACGACAGCCGGGAGAGCCAGATCGAGCTGCTGGTTTCCATTTTCCGGGTCTTCGCGTCACCCGGGTACCCGTTCCCGGAGCGGTGGGTACGCGAGGCGGCCGCGATCTCCCACGACCGCAGCCCCCGCGACCCCACCTCGACCCAGCGCCAGCTCGCGGCCGGCCGGGCCCAGAAGATCCCGCCGATCTCCAGGCATCACCGTGCCGGCCCTCGTCATCGCGGGCACCGACGACCCGCTGATCAGGCTCAAGGGCAGCCAGGACACGGCCGCGCGGATCCCCGGCGCCCGGCTGGTCACCTATCCCGGGATGGGGCACAACCTGCCCGAGGAGCTGTGGCCGCAGATCATCGACGAGATCTGCGCCACCACCGGGGTGGGCGCCTCGCGGCCCTGACCGCGGCGCCCGCTGGCATCAGCCCGCTAGTGCCGTGCGGCGAGGATCACTGCGGCCGCGGGCTTGACCGCGACCGCGGCTGAGGACTTACGCTCACCCGGGTGAGCACCAGTGCGGCGAAGACGCCGAGGGCAGGCGCTGGCCCGGCCGACGGGGTCTGGGCGCCGGCCCGTCGCCCGTTGACGGTCGGCCTGGTGCTCGCGGTGACCTTCGTCGCCTTCGAGGCCCTCGCGGTCGCCACGATCTTGCCGGTGGTCGGCCGCGAGCTGGGCGACCTGCGGCTCTACGGCTGGGTTTTCAGCGCGTTCCTGCTGGCCAGCCTCATCGGGATCGTCGTCGCCGGGACCCTGGCCGATCGTGTGCCGCTGCGACGGCCGATGCTGGCCGGCCTGGGCTTGTTCAGCCTCGGCCTGGTCATCGGCGGGACCGCGCCGGACATGCCCGTCCTGGTGGCAGGCCGGGCGGTGCAGGGCCTGGGGGCCGGGGTCGTGCCCGCGGTGGCCTACGTGGCGATCTCCCGCTGCTACCCCGAGCCGTCACGGCCGCGCATGTTCGCGGTCCTGTCCACCGCGTGGGTCGTGCCCGGGCTGGCCGGACCGGGCATCGCCGCCCTGGTGGCCGAGGCGGTCGGCTGGCGGTGGGTTTTCCTCGGCCTGATCCCGCTGGTGATCGTGACCGGGGCGCTGGTCGTGCTGGCGCTGCGGAACGTCCCGCCGCCGGCGAGCCCGTCGACCGTGCCGGTGCCGTACCTGGCCGTGCTGGGCCTGGTCGCCGGAGCGGGCACGCTGCTCGCGTCGCTCAACTCCGGCCTGGTCGCCGTGGCGGCGGCCGGCGGCGCCGGCGGCGCGCTGCTGCTGGCCGCCTCGCTGCGCAACCTGACCCCGCCGCGGTACCTGACCGCACGGCCCGGGCTGACCGCCACAATCCTCAGCCGGGCGCTGCTGACGTGCTGCTTCTTCGCGGGAGACGCCTACGTCCCGTACGCGCTGGTGAGCGTCCGCCACGCCCCGACGGGGGTGGCCGCGCTCGCGCTGACGGGGGGGACCATCACCTGGACGGCAGGGGCATGGGTGCAGGCCCGGTGCATCGCCCGGTACGGGCCGCGGCGCCTCGTCCGCGCGGGGGAGTGCCTGGTCCTGGCCGGCCTCGCGCTGATGGGCGTCGTCCTGCTGCCTTCGGTCCCGCCCGCGCTTGGCATCGCGGCCTGGGCGGTGGCGGGCGGCGGGATCGGCACCGCCTACGCCCCGCTGTCGGTCACCACACTCGACCGCGCGGCCCCGGGCGAGGAGGGGCGCGCGACCTCGGCCCTGCAGCTGTGCGACGTGCTCGGCCAGGCCATCGGCACCGGGGTGGCAGGGGCGATCGTGGCCGCCGCCACCAGCCGCGGGCACGGCACCGGGGTCGCGCTGGCGTTCATGTTCGCCGCCGTCGTCGCCGTCGCCGCGATCACCGCCGGACGCCGGCTTCCCAGCCGGCTCACCGCGCCTGCCCCGGTCCCGGAGACGGCGCCGCCACCCGCCTTAACCGCTCACCGGGACGCTGCCGGCGGCGACCAGGGACCGCGGACTGACGCGGTCAGCAGCGAGGCCTGGCCGCTGACAGCGGGCCGCCGCACCCGGGATAATCAGGGGACCGGGCGGTTGAGCCCGGCCACCGGCGAAGGAGTGAGCATGATGGCGCTGGGTTCTGGAAGCAGCTGGACTGCCGAGTGGTTCGGAACCTGCACCTTCCGGGTCCGCCGGCCCGGACTCGACCTGTTCTTCGACGGCTACCTCGACCGGGTGCCGGGCCTGGCCCCCGTCGGGCTGACCACCGGGCAGGTGCGGCGGGCCGACTTCGTGTTCGTCAGCCACGCCCACTTCGATCACCTCTACGGCGTGGCCGCGATCGCCCGCTCGACCGGCGCCACCGTCGTCGCCTCACCGGAAAGCGCGCGGGTGCTGCGCCAGGACGGGATCGCCGACGAGCAGATCCTCCGGGTCACCGGGGGCGAGACCGTCGACTGCGGCCCGGGAGCCTCGGTCCAGGTGCTCCCGGCGCTGCACTCATGCCTGTTCGCGGCCAGCGACCGGGACTCGGGGGCGGAGTGCCTCGGTGACCTCGGGGTCAGCGCCCAGGACCGCTGGCGCGCGATGCAGGAACGGCTAGCGGGCGGGCTCGGCCAGGCCGCGGGGCCGGTGGCCGAGGCCATGGCCCGCATGCGGGCCCACAGCTCGAACCACGACGGCGGCCAGCTCGCCTTCCTGCTGCGGACGGCGGACGGCTCGGCCTTGTTCAGCGGCAGTTCCGGCTACTGGCCCGGGATCTTCGCCGGCCTGGAGCCGGACGTCGCGTTCCTGGCCCTGGCCGGCCGGCCCAACGTGTCCGGCGAGCCGTACCAGGGGTCTGCTGCCCGCTACATGCTGGAGCAGGCGCAGACCCTGCGCCCGGGACGGGTGTGCTTCTGCCACCACGACCCGTTGCTGCCGGGGCTGCCCGGTACCGACGTCGCCCCGGCCGCCGCCCTGCTCGAACAGCACCGGCCCGGCGCCTACTTCGCGCTCGAGTACGCGACGGCGCGGCCGCTGTTCCCCTAGGGCCGGATTGCCGTCGCACGCTCGCGGAGGGCATCGCCGGGCTCGCGGGCGGCGGTCAGGCGACCTCCTCGGCTGCCTGGGCGAACTGGGCCTGGTACAGCCGGGCGTAGGCGCCTCCGGCCGCCAGCAGTGCCGAGTGCGTCCCCTGCTCGACGATCTGGCCGTTCTCCATGACCAGGATGACGTCGGCGTCGCGGATGGTGGACAGCCGGTGGGCGATCACGAAGCTCGTCCGGCCTTGCCGCAGGGACGCCATCGCGTGCTGGATGAGGACCTCGGTCCTGGTGTCGACCGAGCTGGTCGCCTCGTCCAGGATCAGCACGGCGGGCCGGGCCAGGAAGGCCCGGGCGATCGTGATCAGCTGCCGCTCGCCCGCGCTGACGTTGGTGCCCTCGTCGTCCAGCACGGTGTCGTAGCCGTCGGGCAGCGTCCGCACGAACCTGTCCACGTAGGTGGCCTTGGCCGCCTCGGTGACCTGCTCGCGGGTGGCGCCGAGCGCCCCGTAGGCGATGTTGTCCGCGATCGTGCCGCCGAACAGCCAGGCGTCCTGCAGCACCATGCCGGTCAGGCCGCGCAGTTCCTCACGGCTCATCAGCGCGGTGTTGACCCCGTCGAGCAAGATCGCGCCCGAGTCGATCTCGTAGAACCGCATCAGCAGGTTGACCAGCGTCGTCTTGCCCGCGCCGGTCGGGCCGACGATGGCGACCGTCTGCCCCGGCTGCACCCTCAGCGAGACGTGCTCGATGAGCGGGCGGTCCGCCACGTACCGGAACGACACGTCGTCGAACTCGACCCGGCCGCGGACGTCAGCCGGCCGGGCCGGATCGGCCGCGTCGGGCGCCTGCTCCCGGGCGTCGAGCAGCGCGAACACGCGCTCGGCGGATGCCACGCTTGACTGCAGCAGGTTGGCCATGCTCGCGACCTGGGTCAGCGGCTGGCTGAACTGCCGCGAGTACTGGATGAAGGCCGTCACCGCGCCGAGGCTGAGCGAGCCGTTCGCGATCAGCAGGCCGCCGACGACGGCCACCAGCACGTAATTCAGGTTCGACATGAACATCATCAGCGGCTGGATCGTGCCGGAGATGAACTGGGCCCGGGAGCTGGCCGCGTACAGCGCCTCGTTCTGCTCGGTGAAGGTCGCCATCGCCTCCTCCCGCTGGCCGAACGCGGCGACCAGCGCGTGCCCGGTGTACATCTCCTCGACGTGGGCGTTCAGCCGTCCGGTGTACCGCCACTGGCTGATGAACTGCGGCTGGGCCCGGTGGGCGAGCTTCCGCGTGCCCCAGACCGAGGCCGGGATGGTGACCAGGGCGATGAGGGCCAGCTGCCAGGACACGACGAACATCAGCACTAGCACGCCGACGATCGTCAGCAGCGAGGTCACCAGCTGGCTCAGCGTCTGCTGGATGGACTGCTGCAGGTTGTCGATGTCGTTGGTGACCCGGCTGAGGATCTCGCCCCGGGATTGCCGGTCGAAGTAGCTCAGCGGCAGCCGGGACAGTTTGGACTCCACCTGCTCGCGCAGGCTGAGCACCGCCCGCTGGACCATGGTCGCGGTCAGCCGGCCCTGGAACAGCGCGCAGACCGAGCTGCCGATGTTGAGCGCGATCACGACGCTGACGATCTGCCCGACGTGGCCGAAGTCCACCCCGCGGTGCGAGGTGTAGCCGTCGAACACGAGGTTGATCGCCTCGCCCAGCAGCCGCGGCGCGAGCACCGACAGCGTCACGCTGGCGACCGCGAGGGTCAGGGCCAGGATCGTGAGCAGGCGGTACGGACGGAGCAGCCGGAGCAGGCGCTTGCCCGAGCCCGTGAAGTCGAGCGCCTTTTCGGTTGACATGCCGCTCATGAAGCGGCCGGGGCCGCGCATGGGGGCGGCCGGGCCCGGTCCCCGCGCGGGGACCGCCCGTTCCTGGCTGGCGTCCGTGCTCACGCCACCGCCTCCTGCTCGGTCAGCTGGGACAAGACGATCTCCCGGTAGGTTTCGCTCGTGTCCATCAGCTCGTCGTGGGTGCCGCGGGCGACAATCCGGCCGGCGTCGAGGACCAGGATCTGGTCGGCGTGCCTGATGGTGGCCACCCGCTGCGCGACGATGACCATGGTGGCCCCGCTGACCTGGGCCGCCAGAGCCGACCGGAGGCGCGCGTCGGTGCGGTAGTCGAGGGCGGAGAACGAGTCGTCAAACAGGTAGATCTGCGGCTGGTGGACCAGTGCCCGGGCGATGGCCAGCCGCTGCCGCTGGCCGCCGGAGACGTTGGTGCCGCCCTGGGCGATGGCCGAGTCGAGTCCGTCCGGCATCCGCTCGACGAAGTCGCGGGCCTGGGCGATTTCCAGCGCCCGCCACAGGTCCTCATCGGTCGCCTGCTGGTTGCCGTAACGCAGGTTGCTGGCCACCGTCCCGGAGAACAGGTACGGCCGCTGCGGCACCAGCCCGGTGGCGGCCGACAGCGCCGCCGGGTCGAGCTCCCGCACGTCGACGCCGCCCACCAGCAGCGCCCCGCCAGTGACGTCGATAAGCCGTGCGATCAGGTTGACGAGCGTGGTCTTACCGCTGCCGGTACCGCCGATGATCGCGGTGGTCCGGCCGGGCAGCGCGGTCAGGCTGATGTCGTGCAAGACCGGCTGCTCGGCCCCGGGGTAACGGAACTCGACGCCGCGCAGCTCGAGCCGTCCCGGCTGCGGGCCCGCGGGCAGCGGGCGGGCTGTCGCGGCGATGCCCGGCTCGGTGTCGATCACCTCCATGATCCGTTCGGCGCTGACCTCGGCCCGCGGCACCAGCATGAACATGAACGTCGCCATCATCACCGAGGTCAGGATCTGCGCCAGGTAGGTGATGAACGCGGTCAGCGCCCCGATCTGCATGGTGCCGTCGGCGATCAGGTGCCCGCCGAACCAGACCACGGCCGTGGTGGACAGGTTCAGCACCAGCAGCACCGACGGGAACATCAGGGCCATGAGCTTGCCGGCGCCCAGCGAGACGTCGAACAGCTCGGTGCTGGCGCGCTCGAACCGCTCCCGTTCCTGCTGGTCGCGGACGAACGCACGGATGACCCGGACGCCGGTGATCTGCTCCCGTAGCACCTGGTTGATGCCGTCCAGCCGCACCTGCATCTGGCGGAACAGCGGTCGCATCCGGCGGATGATCAGCCCCAGGATGACCGCCAGCAGCGGCACCGCGACCAGGAGCAGCGACGACAGCGGCACGTTCTGGTTCAGCGCCAGGATGATCCCGCCGACGCACATGATCGGGGCGGACAGCAGCAGGGTGAACGTCATGAGGGCCAGCATCTGCACCTGCTGGACGTCGTTGGTGGTCCTGGTGATAAGCGACGCGGTGCCGAGATCGGTCACCTCCCGGTCGGAAAACGTCATCACCCGGGCGAAGATCCCCTGCCGGACGTCGCGGCCGAGGGCCATGGCGACCTGGGCGCCGAAGTAGATGGCACCGATCGCGCACAGGATCTGCACGAGGGTAATCGCCAGCATCCAGCCGCCGGTCACCAAGATGTAATGCGTGTTGTGCTCAACGACGCCGTAGTCGATGATGTCGGCGTTCAGCGTCGGCAGGTAGAGCGTGGCCAGGGTCTGCGCGAGCTGCAGCACCAGGAGGAACGCGAGCGGCCTGCGGTACTGGCGCAGATAGGTGCGCAACAGGCGAATCAGCACGGGACTCTCTCAGTAATCGGGGCACTACGGAGGGCCGGAACGCCCGGCCGCTAACCGCAGCCGGGTGACCAGCCCTAACATTTCACTCTAGCCGTTTCGCCGCGATGGTTCACCGCCGCGACGCCGGGGTCATGGCCGCCGGCCGAGAAGTTCCCGGCGTTCCCGGTCGAGCAGCAGCGCCGCCGCGGCGTCGATGGCCTCGATTCCGGGCCGGAGGGCTTCCAGCGCGGCGTTGAGCGCCTCCGGCGGGAGTCCGGCCGGGACGATCAGGTTCCGCCGCCAGCCGAGGTAGTCGCGGAGGATCGCGGGGTCTGCGGCGAGCAGCGTTGCGGCCAGGAACCGGACGACGGATACGAGGTCACCCCGGGTGCGGGCGATCTGGTGGGCGTCGTAGCCGCCCGCCTGCGGGAACCGGGCCGCGAAGTCGTCCAGGGCGGCGCGCCCCAGGGCATCGGCCTGGGCAAAGAGACGAAGTCCGACCGGGTCGACCGGAGTCGGGCCCGGCCGGGTGAGCGGCGGGTCGGACTTCCAGGCCAGCAGGATCGGGGCGGCGTCGGCTGACGAGAGCGCCCACGCGTCGGCGCCGAGTCGCTCGGCCCGGCCGGGACCGCTGCCGAAGGCCCGGCCGCCGACGATGGCGGGGATCCCCCGGGAGTGAGCGGCGTCGATCAGGCGTACCGTGCCGGGGAAGAAGACGGGCATGCTGCAGGAGATCGCCAGCGAGTCGGCCCCCGAGCGGGTGAGGAAATCAGCGACCGCCTCGGCAGGGGTCGAGCTGCCGAGTACCGTGACGCCGATGCCGTGCTCGCGCAGCGACTCGCCGAACATCTGCGCCGCCAGCCCGTGGAAGTCACCCTCGGCGCAGGTGATCACGGTGTTGGTAGCGTGCACGGAAGGGCTCGTCTCGGCCATCAGCGTGTCCAGTGCGGCGGCGGTGACACCAGAGGCGAGGTGCTCGTCAGCCGGGGTGATCTCGCCCCGGTACCAGCGTTCGCCGACGTCGCGCTGGGCCGGGGCCAGCAGGTCCGCCACGATCTGTTCCCGGGGGACACGCTGGTCGAGAAGGTCGAGCGTGAGCCGGACGGCCGCCCGCCGGTTGCCGGCGACGGCGTCGTCCAGGTAGGCCTGGACATTGTCGCGCGGGTGCGGGTGGAGGTCGAGCCCGCTGGCGGTGGCCCAGATCCATCGGTCGCGGCCGGTTTCCTTGGCCTCGTAGAGCGCCTGGTCGGCCAGCCTCACGGTCTCATCAGCATCGCCAGCCGAGGCGGCGATGCCTGCGGAGAAGGTGACCGGATACGGCCGTTCGCTGACCCACTCGGCGCGCAGCCGTCGCAGCACGGTGGCCGCGCCTTCCGGCTGGGCCAGGACGATGAGGAATTCCTCGCCGCCGTATCGCCCGACGACGTCGCGGCCCCTGACGGCAGCCCGCAGCACCCGGCCGAACACGCGCAGCACCTCATCGCCGGCCGCATGCCCGAAACTGTCGTTGACCTGCTTGAAGTGGTCGAGGTCAAGCAAGATCACGGTGTCGCCAGCCGACAGCCGGCCGAGGGCGCGCTCCACCATGCGACGGTTCGGCAGGCCGGTCAGCAGGTCGGTCGACGCGGACTCGGCCAGTCGCTCGTTCTGCTCGCTGAGCTGCAGCACCTGCCGGGCGTCGAGGAGGAAGGACGGCAAGTTCCGATCCAGCACGTCACGCGCCGCGCTACCGGGCGGTGCGGCGGCCAGCCGCGGTTGCCCGTCGCCGAAGGATACGTCGACCGGGAGTACCGCCGGGTCGTCACGGCCGGCCGGGACCAGGTCGCCGCCGAGATCACGGACCAGCTGCTCGGCGAGGCGCCGGGCCTCGCCGGCAGTCCGCACCCGCAAGAGGGAACGGGTCGCATCGAGCAGGGCAACCGGTACCTGGCGCGGCTCCGGCCGCGCTCCGGCGTCCTGGCTGCTCATTGACAGCCCCGGGCACTCCAGGAACGTAGGTTCGCGAACCGGTGCGCCCGCAGCCGTCTCCGGCTCGCACCGTCAGGTGTCATAAATGCCCATGGTAGTCAGCGGCGGATATGAATGCTAGAAGTGCAGGCCGGTCATATGCGCCCAACGGACAATAACGATAATTCGTTCATTTGACTGTTATTTGGCTATTCTCGCGATATGAGCGTGAGCGCTGCGCGAGGACGGATACTCCGGCGGGCAGTTCAGTCACACCCGCCTCCCTGCTCGCTTGCAGACAGGCGGGTGTGACGGCCGGTGCGGCCCCTAACCCGTCACCGGAACCGTGACCGGCACCCTGCACAGGGACTGGTTGTTCCCCCAGATCATGTTGCCCCGGCCGGTGTCCACGATCGGAAGGCCACTGTTGGGCAGGGAGCGGCCGAACCGGTTGAGGCCGATGTAGTTGTTGAACACGGAGTTTCCCATGGTGTCACCGGTCAGCGTCACGCCATTGCCGGTGTTGCCGCTGATCAGGTTGGCCGGCCGGCAGGTCTCCTGGCCGATGATGTTACTGCGGGCATCGCCGGTGATCAGGATGCCGCCCTTCTTATTGCCCAGTGCGTTGACGCCGAGGACCTGTGTTCCGATGAAGCTGCGGAAGACGCTGTTGTTATGCGCCCGGCCTGTGATCACCACCCCGTACCCGCTGTTGCCCGAGAATGTGTTCTGCGGGATCACCGAAACCAGCCTGCCGCCGATGGTGTTGCCATGGGCGTTACCGTCGATCAGCAGACCGTCGCCGCCGTTGGGCAGCACCGCGTCGCCCTTAGTCGTCAGGCCGACAATGTCGGGATCGACTGTTACCCCCGAAGCGTTCCCGGCGAGCTCGATTCCGTTCCGCTTGTTGCCGGAGAATACGTTCGTCCGGACCAGGTTGTCCCCCCCGGTGGAGGTGATAAGCAGCCCGTTCAGGCCGTTGGGGGCTGCGCCCTTGAATGCCAGCAGCCCGCCGAAGGTATTGAAGGTGACGAACCCGTGGGACTTCCCGAGCACTGCAATGCCGTTCAGGCCGTTTCCTGCGGACACGTTGCCCAGCGGGATCACCCCGCCCACCTGGGTATTCGCGGAAGACCCGTCCACCAAGATGCCGTCCAGGCGGTTTTTCACGACCGTCGTGTTGTTGGCGCCGACGCCGAAGAAGTTTCCCTGGACCGTCACGTCGTCCGAGCTCGTGATGCGCAACCCGTTCCGCCGGTTGCCGCTGATGACGTTGTAGTAGACAAACGGGTTATTGAAGACCTTGCACCCTACCAGCGAGTTGCCGGGTGCGTGGGCGATCCACACGCCGTTGCCGGCATTGCCGAGAGCGCCGTCTCCGCTCGCCGTTGTCCCGATGAAGTTCCCGTTGAGTACGTTGCCCCGGGAGCCGGTATCGATCATCACGCCGTTATCGCCGTTGCCCGATATCAGGTTGCCGAGCGGGGGCACCACGAAGACCGGTGTCACGGTCCCCTTAGTCCCGGTGGGATTGTTCACCTTGCCGGTCATCTTGTCGACGAAGGCAGTGCCGCCGATCTCGTTGCCGCGTGACCCTCCGGTGATCAGTATGCCGTCGCCGCGGTTGGCGATGGCCGAGGTGCCGGCGGCGTTCGTCCCGATCCGGTTAGCCACCACGGTGTTCCCCGACGATCCGGCCAGCACGATGCCGCTGCCGCGGTTACCGGATATCACGTTCGAGACCACGCCCGAGGCGCGCGACCGGTTTAGCCCGATAAGGTTCCGGGCCGACGACGACCCGACATAAACGCCGTCACCGCCGTTGGGGGCCGCAGCCCCGGCGAGGTTCAGGCCGATGTAGTTGCCGGTGAGCGTAACCGACCTGGCGCGCAGCGTCACGCCATTGCCGCTGGCCTCGTCGACGGCCACTCCCCGCAGCTGCGAGCCGTCCGAGCCGGCGCCAAAGAGCAGGCCCGGATGCCCGTTGCAGTCGATTTCCACGACCGGCGGCCCGCCGCTGACGTGCGCAGGTGCCGTAGTCGCATCAATCGTCACTTTCCGTGCGATCGCCGGCAGTGCGCTGACAAGGGTAATGGTTCCTCTTATGCTGAACCTGATGCGGGTTGAGCCGCCTGCCGGCGCGGCATTAGCGATGTTGATGGCGTCCCGGAGGGAACCCGCCCCGGCGTCGCTCAGGCTGGTGACGGTGATTGTCGGTGGTGTCAAGGGATGCGCGATGGAGGTTTCGGCCGCGACCGCCCCAGCCGGGAAGGCAATCGCGGCCGAGCCCGCCGCCATCACCACGACGGCACCGGTGATAAGCGGCATGAATCGCTCTGGCCGGATCATCCGATTACTCATGAAACCCACCGGGATGGCGCGCGTACATATCCTCATCTCCACTTACGTCGTTTTGGCCCAGGAGGAGTTGCGGCTTCAAGCGTATCCAGATAAACCGCCGGGCCCGCGCAAGGCCACGGAGATATTTTCGCCGGACCCATCTGACGCAATTTACCGAAAACGATCAAGTCGAATTATTTAGCCACCGCTTTAATGCCCTGGCGCGGCCAAGGTCAGCGCCGATTTGGCATGGATGCCAGGAAGCCTGCGGCGGCGACTAGCAGGCCCCCTCAGACCCACTCGCCGCCGCCGCTTCCATCACCCGGGCAACACACCCTTCGCCTGACCAGGGTTCGGTCATCGTCGCGCCCCCCAGAGCGACGTGGCTTGGTGTTACCCGGGGGTTTTGAATGCTTTAGATCTCGCGTAAGGCCTTAGTGGACCCACCTGCTGGCGTTACAGTCACAGGCGTAGAGCCGGTTAAAAGGCCCGGCGACGATGCCCGCCACGCCCTTGTTCAGAGCGAGTCACAAGCCGGCTCAATACCGGACTCAGAGGAGCGGCTCGCCTGACGGATACAAGGTGTGGCACATAAACCCCCGGGCGGGTGCGTCCAGATGGTCCGGCTGCCGGGGTCTCGAGCAACGGTTGCCGGCAGTTACCCATGCGGTCTGAGTAATAGCTCGACTATCGAGGGAGGTTAGCACATTCATGGCCAGCGGCTGGCCTCGGTACGAGTGATGTCGCAGTTTCGTGGCGCTCAGTAAGGGTCAGGGCTGCGTGCTACTAGGCGCGGCCGGGGCGCCGGGCCCGCCTGCGCCGACGAGGGCAAGAATCTGATCGACCGTGCTCTGGATATCCCGCTGCGTGCCCGGCATGTCTTTGCTGGCGAAGTTTTCCAGCATCGAGAGGATCGTGTCCTCCTTGTGCAGGATTTCCAGCTGCTCCTTGGCCATCTCGTGCAGCGAGATCAGCGTGTCGTGGTCCGCCAGGGCCCGCCGGTCGCTCGCGGCCTGCGCCCGGTTGGCGCTCACCTGCAGCGAGATCATGATCGACAGCTGCGGCAAGTTGAGGATGGTCAGCAGCAGCGGCCACGGCGTCTTGTCGAAGCCGACGATGTTGCCAAGGAAGAGCCAGGCGACGATCCCGATCGTGATGCCGAGGAAGACCCACATGGATCCGCAGATCTTGTTGACCACGTCGGCGATTTTGTCCAGGAGGCTGGTACCCCGGACGTGGTCTGACAGAACGAGCTGGGGCTTGTGCTCTTGCGGAGCGGTCCTGATGCGCTCGGCGCGCTGCCGTACGTCCTCCTTGGCGTGATAGATCGCGCGCAGCGCGTCGGCGTCGGTGTGCGGTCTCGGGATGATGTGGGGTGGCCCGGTCGGCTGCGTCTGGGGTGCCTGCGACCCGGCGCTCGTCTGAGTCATGCGGTCCTCCGAAGGTTGCCGTGTTCCGGCAAAGTAGCACCGACCGTGACCCAGCGGGAAAGGGCCGCGATCCCCTGGACCGCTATGAAATGCCAACTGGTGAGGGTGAGGCGGATCTACATGGCGACCTTCAGGACCTACGCGGAGGCCCTGGGGCCTGACCACCCTGATCCCGCGGTCACTCTGCACGTCGGCCAGGTGCCCTTCCCCGGCGTCCCGTGGCCGCCGCCAAGCGCTGAGTCAGCGCCTCGGTCATGCATATGTCATGCCCGCCTTAGTGCGCGAGGGAAGGCGGACGCAAACTTACCGTACGGGACCTGACCAGTGGGGCTCGCCAGAATTGCGTGGGCCACGGTTGCGGGGATGGGGGCCCAGTGGGCGGGCATGTCCGCTGCCAGCGCGGGGTTCAGCGTGTAGATCAGCGCGAAGTTGGTCAGCCAGATGGCGGGTGCCATCGACATCCCGACTTCCCTGGTCAAGCCTCCCTTGGTGTTGGTCACAAGTTGCGCCTGACCCGACTTCTGCTGCGAGGCGAAGCCATAGACGGCCTCCGCCGTGTAGGCCGACCGGTAGAGCGTGAGCAAGGAAGACGTCGCACCGTTGGCCCGGCACCATTTACCGAGGTAGCCGCCAGGAGCGATCACGGCGTTCACTTGTCTCGTCGGGGCGGTCGCGTTAGCTGGGCTTTCCAGCAGGCCCTTCGCGTTCACGAAGAGCCCATAGCTAGCGAGAACCGATGGCGATATGACACCGTCTACGACAGAGTACAGCGGACGCCCGGTCGTATTGGTGAGGATTCGGACGCTCTCATCCACCAACTTCGCGTCGGCCGCGTTGCCGCCCACACCACGGCCGGAGACGAATTCGAGGTACTGCTTTCTGGTGAAGGTGTCGGCCTTTTTCAGCCCCAGACTCTTCGCAATCTCGGCCGTCACTCGTTGCCCGAGCGGCTGGTTCAGCTGACTTCTGTTCTTGACTTTTGTAGGCGACAAGTACTCATAACGGGGCACTCCGGAAAAGGGGCTCGAAAACCCAGTTCCCGGGGCGGCGTGCGTGGCGGGTACGGCCACCTCGTGGCCGACTGGCGTCCCCGCCCCGGTGAGCAGGAAGACTCCGGCCGCTGCAACTGTAATGGCGGCACTGATCCGGCATGTGGTCGACCCAAATGGGCTGGCATATCCGGCGAAATGCCGCCTTCTCCGCTCACGAGTACTGCCGGTCGCGAAGATCGTGATCAACGCGGAGGCCAACGAGCGTTCGGCTCTGCGCGGCACTGCAGACGTCATGAATGGTTCCCCCTTTGAAACCACCGCATTGTCTCATGCATGCGAGGCTCGGGCAAGGAAATCACAACCGTAATAAGTACAAGTCTGGGGTATGCGCAGAGCCGTGCATGGTCTTCGATATCTAGTCAGATCCCGAAGATCGGGGCTATAAGCCGCAAACTCTATTCAGTCCGTCTTTGTTCAGAGTCCATGCTCGGCGCCGCTACTTGAGCAGCTGCCGCGCCATCACCATCCGCTGGATCTGGTTGGTCCCCTCGTAGATCTGGGTGATCTTGGCGTCGCGCATCATCCGCTCGACCGGGAAGTCGCTGGTGTACCCGTAGCCGCCCAGCAGCTGGACCGCGTCGGTGGTGACCGCCATCGCGACGTCGGAGGCCATCGTCTTGGCGGCCGAGGAGACGAAGGTCAGCTCAGGGACCTTGCCGCCCTCCATCACCCGCTCCGACAGCGCCGCCGCGTGGTAGGTCAGCTGGCGGGCCGCCTCCAGCTTCATCGCCATGTCGGCCAGCATGAACTGGACGCCCTGGAAGTCCGCGATGGCCTGGCCGAACTGGCGGCGCTCCTTCACGTACCCGAGCGCGTAGTCGAGCGCGCCCTGGGCGATCCCGAGGGCCTGGGCGGCGATGGTGATCCGGGTGTGGTCGAGGGTGGCCAGCGCGGTCTTGAAGCCGGTCCCCTCCGCCCCGATCATCCTGTCCGCCGGGATGCGGACGTCCTCCATGATGACGGTGCGGGTGGGCGAGCCCTTGATGCCGAGCTTCTTCTCCGGCTTGCCGAAGCTGACCCCGGGGTCGGACTTCTCCACCACGAAGGCGGAGATGCCGCGGGCGCCCTGGCTGGGGTCGCTCGACGCCATCACCGTGTAGAACTCAGAGACGCCGGCGTTGGTGATCCACATCTTGGTGCCGTTGAGTACCCAGTCGTCGCCGTCGCGGACCGCCCGGGTCTTCATGGAGGCGGCGTCGGAGCCGGCCCCGGCCTCGGACAGCGCGTAGGAGAACATCGCCTCGCCCCGGGCGACCGGCGGCAGGTACTTCTGCTTGAGTTCTTCCGACGCCGACAGCAGCAGCGGCACCGTGCCGAGCTTGTTGACCGCCGGGATCAGCGAGGAGGACGCGCAGGCGCGGGCGATCTCCTCGATGACGATCGACCGCCGCGAGGGCGTCGCCGCCCTGGCCGCCGTAGGCCTCGGGGATGTGCACCGCCTGCAGCCCGGCCCCGGTCAGGGCGTCGAGCGCCTCGGCCGGGAACCGTGCCTCGGCGTCGACCGCGGCCGCGAACGGGGCGATCTTCGCCTCGGCGACCTCACGGGCGGTCTGCCGCAGCAGCTCGTGCTCTTCGCCCAGCGTGTACATCAGCGACGCTCCTGGTAGTCGTAGAAACCCCGGCCGGACTTGCGGCCGAGCAGTCCGGCCGCGGTCATCCGCAGCAGCAGTGGCGGCGCCGCGTAGAGCGGCTCCTTGTACTCGGCGTACATCGAGTCGGCGATCGCCTTCAGGGTATCCAGGCCAATCAGGTCGGCCAGCCGCAGCGGCCCCATCGGGTGCGCGCAGCCGAGCATCATCCCGGTGTCGATGTCCTCGGCGGTCGCGTGGCCCGCCTCCAGCATCCGCACGGCTGACAGGATGTACGGGCACAGCAGCGCGTTGACGACGAAGCCGGAGCGGTCGGGGGCTCCGATCGCGGTCTTGCCCAGCGCCCCGGTGACGAAGCCGCGGCCCCGTTCGGCCGTATCCTCGCTGGTCAGCACCGAGGGGATCACCTCGACCAGCTTCTGTACGGTGGCCGGGTTGAAGAAGTGCAGCCCGATCACCTGGGCAGGCCGGGAGGTGGCGCGGGCCACCTCGACCACCGGGATCGAGGAGGTGTTGGTGGCGAGGATCGCGTCCGGCCGCTTGACCACCTGGTCCAGCTCGGCGAAGAGGGCGAACTTGATCTCCGGGTTCTCCGTCGCGGCCTCGATCACCAGGTCCCGGTCGGCCAGGTCGGCCAGCGCGGTGGTGTAGGACAGGTGGCCGAGGGCGGCGTCCCGGTCCGCGGCGGCCAGCTTGCCCGCCGACACGCCGCGGTCGAGCGACTTGCCGATGCGGGCGCTGCCCGCCGTCAGCGCGTCGTCACTGATCTCGCGGACGAGCACGTCCAGGCCCGCGCGGGCGCAGACCTCGGCGATGCCCGACCCCATGAGTCCCGCGCCGATTACGCCGACCCGCGTGATGTCGCTCACCTGCGGTTCCTCCTTATACGTTGCGCCGGTACTGCCCGCCGACCTCGAAGAACGCCTCGGTCACCTGCTGCAGCGAGCAGACCCGGGCCGCGTCCATCAGCACGGCGAATACATTCTCCCCGCTGCGGGCGGCCTCCTTCAGGGCGGCCAGGGCGGCGTGCGCGTCGTCGCGGTGCCGTTCCTGGAAGTCGCGCACCCGGTCCAGCTGCGACTTCTTCTCCTCGTCGGTGCCGCGCGAGAGCGGGATCAGCGCGTGGTCATCCGGGTGGGGGTTGCGGAAGGTGTTGACCCCGATGATCGGCAGCGTGCCGTCGTGCTTGCGCCGCTCGTACAGCATCGACTCGTCCTGGATCTTGCCCCGCTGGTAGCCGGTCTCCATCGCGCCGAGCACCCCGCCGCGGGCGCTGATCGCCTCGAACTCCTGCAGCACGGCCTCTTCTACCAGCTCGGTCAGCTCGTCGACGATGAACGAGCCCTGGAGCGGGTTCTCGTTGACGGCCAGGCCCCACTCCTTGCCGATGATCATCTGGATCGCCAGCGCCCGGCGGACCGACTCCTCCGACGGGGTCGTGACGGCCTCGTCGTAGGCGTTGGTGTGCAGGCTGTTGGCGTTGTCGTAGATCGCGCAGAGCGCCTGCAAGGTGGTCCGGATGTCGTTGAACGACATCTCCTGCGCGTGCAGCGACCGGCCCGAGGTCTGCACGTGGTATTTGAGCTTCTGCGAGCGGTCACCCGCGCCGTAGCGGTCCCGCATCGCCACCGCCCAGATCCGGCGGGCGACCCGGCCGATGACGGTGTACTCAGGGTCCATCCCGTTGGAGAAGAAGAACGAGAGGTTGGGAGCGAAGTCGTCCACCTTCATCCCCCGGGCGAGGTAGGACTCTACGTAGGTGAACCCGTTGGCCAGGGTGAACGCGAGCTGGCTGATCGGGTTGGCCCCGGCCTCGGCGATGTGGTAGCCGGAGATCGACACCGAGTAGAAGTTGCGCACCTGGTTGCGGATGAACCACTCCTGGATGTCGGCCATCATCCGCAGGCTGAACTCGGTCGAGAAGATGCAGGTGTTCTGGCCCTGGTCCTCCTTGAGGATGTCGGCCTGGACGGTGCCGCGCACGGTCGACAGCACCTCGGCGGCCGACAGGCCCTTGGCCGCCCCCTGCTCGATCGCAGTGTTGAGGAAGAACGCGAGGATCGTCGGCGCCGGCCCGTTGATCGTCATCGAGACCGAGGTGTTCGGCGCGGTCAGGTCGAACCCGTCGAACAGGGCGCGCATGTCCTCGACGGTGGCGATCGACACCCCCGAGGTGCCGACCTTCCCGTACACGTCCGGGCTCTCGCCCGGGTCGCGGCCGTAGAGGGTGACTGAGTCGAACGCGGTCGACAACCGGGTGGCCGGGCTGCCCTCCGACAGCAGCTTGAACCGGCGGTTGGTGCGGAACGGGTCGCCCTCGCCCGCGAACATCCGCGCCGGGTCCTCGCCCTCGCGCTTGAACGGGAACACCCCGGCGGTGAACGGGAAGTAGCCCGGCAGGTTCTCCTCGCGCAGGAAGCGCAGCAGCTCGCCCGGGTCGGTGAAGCGCGGCAGGGCCACCCGCGGGATCGCGTTGCCGGACAGCGACTCGCGGGTCAGCCGGGTGCGCAGTTCCTTGTCGCGCACCTTGACGACCTGCTCGTCGCCCGAGTAGGAGGCGGCCAGCGCGGGCCAGCGCCCGAGCAGCGCCTGGCTGTCCGCGCTGACATCGGCGGCGGCGTCCTCGTGCAGAGCCGCCACCTCCCGTTCTGCCTGTCCCGGGGCTGCGTGCCCCGGGGACGCCCCCCGGGCCGCCGCCAGTTCTTCCGCCACCGCCGCCAGCCGGCGCTCGCGCTGCACCGCCGCGACCTGGGCGGTGGTCACGACGTGATAATCCCGAACGGAGGCGGCGATGTCCGCCAGGTAGCCGCTCCGGGCCGGCGGGATGACGGAGGCCGCGACGGTCGAGGTCTTGCTGGTGACCTCGGGCAGCGCCCCCGGCGCGAGCTGCAGCCCCTTGTCCGCCAGCAGCCTGGCCAGGTACTGGTACAGGGCCGTGACGCCGGTGTCGTTGAAGGTGGCGGCGCTGGTGCCGAAGACCGGCATGTCCGCTGGGCTGGCGCCGAACGCGTCCCGGTTGCGGATCAGCTGGCGGGACACGTCCCGCACGGCGTCGGCCCCGCCGCGGCGCTCGAACTTGTTGACCGCCACCACGTCGGCGAAGTCGAGCATGTCGATCTTCTCCAGTTGCGACGCGGCCCCGAACTCGGGCGTCATCACATACAGCGCCACGTCGGCCAGGCTGGTCACCGCGGCGTCGCCCTGGCCGATGCCGGGTGTCTCCAGGATGATCAGGTCGTAGCCGGCCGCCTTGCAGGCGGTGAGGATGCCGTCGATCCCCTCCGGCAGCTCCCGCGCGCCCCTCGTCGCCAGCGAGCGGAAGTACACGTGGTCGCCGTCGAGCGCGTTCATCCGGATCCGGTCGCCCAGCAACGCCCCGCCGCCGCGGCGCCGGGTCGGGTCGACCGCCAGCACCGCCACCCGCAGCTTGTCTTCCTGGTCGGTCCGCAGCCGCCGCACCAGCTCGTCGGTCAGCGACGACTTGCCGGAACCGCCGGTGCCAGTGATGCCGAGGACCGGGACCGGCCGGCTGGCGGCGGCCCGGGTCAGCGCGGCCAGGTCGGCCTCGGGCAGCCGCTGCTCCTGCAGGCAGGTGATCGTGCGGGCGAGCGCCCGGCGCTCGCCCGCGATGACCGCCTCGGCTGGCGGCGGGCTGCCCGCCAGGTCGGTGTCGCAGTCGCGGATCAGCTCGTTGATCATGCCCGGGAGGCCGAGCCGCTGGCCGTCCTCGGGGGAGAAGATCCGCACCCCGGCCTGGGCCAGCCGGTCGATCTCCTCGGCCACGATGACCCCGCCGCCCCCGCCGAAGACCCGGACCTGATCCGCTCCGGCCTGCCCCAGCAGCTGGGCCAGGTACTCGAAGTACTCGACGTGGCCGCCCTGGTAGGAGCTGACCGCCACCCCCTGGGCGTCCTCGTCGAGGACCGCGTTGACCACGTCACGGACCGAGCGGTCGTGGCCGAGGTGGACCACCTCGGCCCCCTGCGCCTGCATGATCCGCCGCATGATGTTGATCGCGGCGTCGTGCCCGTCGAACAGCGCCGCCGCGGTGACGAACCGCACCGGGTGCGCGGGCACGTGCAGCTGGCCTTCGTCGCCCGTAGCTGGCATCGCGGCCTCCCGAAACCGTAGACAGACTGTCTAATGTTGGACACTCAATATTTTGACGATAAAATAAATCCGCATCCCCCGTCAAGCGGGCGTGGCTGGCGGGGTGAACCGTGAACGCGACTTGTCCCCCCGATTGGCATACGGTTGACCGCGTGCCGGAAGATCACCCAGTGGACCCGATCGCGGAGGCGTTCCGCCAGTGGACGGCGCGCTGGCCGGAGGCGGCGGACCACATGGCCGCCATTACCTCGGTCATGCGGGTGCAGCAGCTGCTGCTCGCCCGGGTGGAAGACGCGCTCAAGCCCTACGGACTGACCTTCGCCGCCTTCGAGTGCCTGCGGCTGCTGGCCTTCAGCCGC
This sequence comes from uncultured Actinomycetota bacterium, assembly GCA_963795335.1. Taxonomy (GTDB): domain Bacteria; phylum Actinomycetota; class Actinomycetes; order Streptosporangiales; family Streptosporangiaceae; genus Trebonia. The sequence continues at coordinate 49,066 of CAWCHI010000009.1, read as the reverse complement.
ACTGGCGCGCTGCCGATGGGCAAGATGGGGGTGCGGCTGATGGTCCACCCGGCCGCCGTCACCAACGCCGTCACCAAGCTCGAGCAGCGTGGGCTGGTCCGGCGGCGGATGTCGCCCGAGGACCGGCGGGTGGTACTGGCCGCGATCACCGACGAGGGGCGGGCGCTGGCCGAGGAGGCGACCGACGCGCTCAACGCGGCCGCGTTCGGCATGCCCGGGCTGACGCGCGAGCAGGCGGCCGAGCTGGCGGCGATGCTGCGAACCGTCCGCGTTATCGTCGGTGACGTCGGGGCTGGCGGCCTCGAGGCGAGGGCCGCCGGGCCCGGAGACTGACGGACCGCCTGGGCAATGGCTGCATGACCCAGTCCGCACCAGCGTCCGCCGGATGGTCCCGCTGTTACGTGGCTTATTCGGGCGGCACGGGGGAAGCTAGCTTCACCTGCCTACCCGCGACTCTTGGAGGAGCCATGGCTGACCACACGTACCGCGTGACCGACATCGTCGGGACCTCACCGGACGGAATGGAGACCGCAATCCGCAACGCCCTGCGCCGGGCCGGGGAAACCCTCCGGCACCTCGACTGGTTCGAGGTCACCCAGGTCCGCGGGCAGATCGAGGGCAGCGAGGTCGCCCACTGGCAGGTCTCGCTGAAGGTCGGCTTCCGCCTCGACGAGTGATCCCCGGCCCGCCCCGCGTCCGGGTACGGTCCCGGACGCGGGCGCCGTTACTGGCCGGCGACGGCCCCCGGGGCGGGGCCGGCTCGGCCGGGCGTGCATCCTCACTCGCCCGGCCGAAGGACTCCAGCGCCCGCAGGATGACCTCGGTGACGGCCTCCAGGGGGAGCGCGGTCGAGTCGATCATCAGGTGGTAGTGCCGCGGGTCGCCCGCGTCGGCCCGGTACAGACGGCGGACATAGGTGTCGCGGGCCCGGTCAGCGGCCAGCAGGTGACGGCGCGCCTCCTCCGCGCCGATGCCCTCGATGGCGGCCCCCTGGGTGACGCGCAACTCGGCCGGCCCGTACAGCCGGACGTGGAACCCGCAGTCCCGGCCGAGCGCGACCGCCGCGCCACGGCCGAGGATCACCCCGGCGTCCTCGCCCGCCAGGCGGCGGATACCGGTCTCGCAGTGCCGCCGCAGCTCATCGTCGTAGTGATGGCCGGGCATCGGCGACTGCGTGGTGCCGAACGACACCGCCGCCGTCAGGGACGTCAGCAGCCGGGAGGCGGGCATGAACTCGGTCTCGCCCGGTCCGAGCGCCTCCGCGCACGGCTCGTCGGTATTGCTGCCGCCCGCGCTGGTCGTCGCCCGCTGCAGGAACGGCACGCCGAGCCGCCGCGCCAGGGCGGGCGCGACGACGCTGCCGCCCGCGCCGTAGGCGGCTGAGACGGTCACCAGCCGGGTCCGGGTCCTGTCTGAGGTCACCGACCTCACCTCCTCGAGGCGGCAACGGGCCTGACACTGGTGCCAGGCGGGTGCCTGCCTATGCACTACCCGGGCGTAAACGTTCCGAACAGCCACCGGAGCCGGGGTTGCCCCGCCCGCCCGCGGCGGCTGGGGCCGGCCCGTGTAGCGTGATCCGGTGCCTACCGAGCAGCGCCGCGGTCGCCGGATCGCCATGGACAAAGCCGAACTCGACGCCTTCCTGAACCAGGAGCGGACCTGCCGGATCGCCACCGGCAGCCCGTCCGGCCCGCACGTGACCGCCCTGTGGTACGTCTGGGACGGGACCGCGCTGTGGCTGACCTCGCTGGTCCGCAGCCAGCGGTGGACCGACATCGAACGCGACCCGCGGGTGGCGGTGCTCATCGACGCGGGCGAGGCCTACGGGGAGCTGCGCGGGGCCGAGCTGCGGGGCTCACTCGAGCGGGTGGGGGAGGCGCCGCGAACCGGGGCGCCCGAGCCCGCCCTGGAGGAGCCTGAGCGGCTGTTCGCGCGCAAGTACAGCGGCAGCGACACCTTCGGCTACGACGGCCGCCACGCCTGGCTCCGGCTGGTCCCAGACAAGATCACCAGCTGGGACTTCCGCAAGCTCCCGGCCGCAGCGGGTTAGCGCCCGCCGCCTGCCAGCAGCGCCGCCAGCGCCGCGCGCGAGGCCAGCCCGAGCTTGTGGTACACCCGCGACAGGTGGGTGTCGACCGTGCGCGGGCTCAGGTGCAGCTGGGCGGCGATGTCCCGGGTGCTGAGACCGGCCGCCGCCAGCCGCGCGATCTCCCGCTCACGGCCGGTCAGCCCGGCCAGCGGGTCAGCCGGGCGGCCCAGGCCGGGCCTGATCCGCTGGCGCACGCCGTCGGCGGTCCCCTCGATCAGCGCCGAACCGACGTCCCGGCCGCCCGTGGCCGCCTCGGCCGCCATGCGGAGCGCGGTTTCCTCCCGGCCGCCGGCCAGGGCAGCGTCGGCTCCGAGGGCGAGCGACCACGCCTGCATCACCCGCATCCCGGCCCCGCCGAACGCGGCGGCTGACTCCTGGTAGGCCCCGGCCGCCTCAGCGTGCCGTCCGGCCGCCGTCAGCACGTAGGCGTGGGTCCGGATGGCGTGCCCGTGCTGGTCGGCCAGCCCCAGGCGGCGGGCCTCGGTCGCCGCGTAGCGCGACAGTTCCCGGGTCTGGTCGGCCTCGCCGGTGAGCATGGCCGCGGCCGCGAGCATGTCCAGCGCCGAGCAGCGGATGGTCGGCTGCATCAGCGGGAGCAGGGCGCCGCCGCCCGCCCCGGTCAGCACGGCCAGGCAGCCCGCCGGGTCACCGCTCAGCAGCAGCGCCGCCCCGCGGAAGACGGCGACCGTGCGGGTCCACCACACGCTGGCGGGCGGCACGGCGGCCGCCGCCTCCTCGGCCAGCTCGACCGACCGCTTGGCCGCGTCCGCACCGCCGGTCCAGGCCAGCGCGAACGCGCGCAGCCCGAGGGCCAGTCCGAGGACGTCGCCGCTGTCGGTCTGCCGTGCGATCTCCTCGGCGTCCTGCGACACCGCGACCGCCCGGTCCAGCGGTCCCAGCCGTCCCGCCAGCTGTCCCTGCCCGAGCAACAGCTGGGGCAGCACGTAGTACTGGCCGCTGTGGGTGCTGATCGCGGTCCCGCGGGCGAAGTGCCGCCCGGCGTCCAGGTAGCGGCCGAGGAACAGCTCGGTCCAGCCGAGCATGGCGACCGAGTCGAGCGCGTCGGCCAGGTCGCCGTCGGGAAGGGTGTCGACCAGGGCGGCGGCGCGGTCGGCGGCCGCGGCGGACAGCCCGATGTTGCCCTCGTAGACCTCGCCGAAGGCGCTGGCCGCCTCCGCGTGCGCCTCCCGGACCCGGCTGGGGCCCCGCCGGGCCCGCGCGACCGCGTCGGCCAGCGGCTGCCGGGCGGCGGGGAAGTCACCCGACAGCAGGGCGACGGTGGCGTACTCGACGGCGAGCGGGACCGCCTCGGAGGTGGCGGCCGCCCGCGGGCTGTCCAGCTCGGCCGCCAGCAGGGCGCGCGCCTCCGGGTAGCGGGCTAGCAGCCGCTCCATGGTCGCGCAAAAGGTCACCGCGGTCACCCGCGGGCCCGGCGGCCACAGCGGGACCACCCGCAGGATCTCGTGCAGCAGGTCGCGGCTCTCCCCGAGCCGCCCGGCGACGCCGAGCGCGCGGGTGAGCAGCAGCAGCACCTCGAGGCGGGCCGGGGCGCCGGCCGGCAGCAGCCGCACGCCCGCCCGCAGCCAGTCCGCGGCCGTGGCCGGGGCGGTGCTGAGCACCCCGCGGGCGGCCGACAGCAGGATCTCGGTGTCGCCCGGCTGACCGTCGTCGCGGGCCGCCGCAATGTGATGCGCCAGCTCGGCCGGGGCGGCGCCACGGCGGGCGAGGTCGGCCTGGGCGCGGCGGTGGGCGGCCGACCGGTAAGTGGGGCTGCTGCTGCGGTAGACCACCCGGCGCAGCACTGGGTGGCGGAACTCGAAGCCGCCCGGGGCGGCTGGCCGCAGCACGTCCCGCGCGGTGAGCCCGCCGACGGCGGCGGTCACGGCCTCCCGCCCGAGGCCGCTGACCGCGGTCAGCGCGTCGAGGCCGAACCGCTCGCCCGCGACCGCGCCCGCCGCCGCGACGGCCGACTCGGTCTCCGTCAGCGGCGTCAGCTCGGCCAGGAGCACGGCTTCGAGCCGGGTCGGGGCCGGCCCGTCGACCGGCATCGCCGGTCCCGGCCCGGGCCCGGCGGCCCTGGCCGGCGGGCAGGCCAGGGCCGCCAGCAGGTACAGCGGGTTGCCGTCGCTCTCGGCGCAGGCCCCGGCCCGGGTCGCCTCGTCGGCCGCGTTCCCGGCCAGCTCGGCCGATTCCGCCGCTGACAGCGGCCCGAGCTCGATCCTGGTGACGGTGCCCGCCTCAGCCCCGCGGGCGAGCGTGCCCGCCAGCCGGGGCGGGCTCTGGCGGCCGCGCTGGGCCAGCGCCAGCAGCAGCGGGCCGTCGACCGGACGGCGGACCAGGTAGTCGGTCAGCTCGACGGTGCCCGGGTCAGCCCAGTGCATGTCGTCCAGCAGCAGCACCAGGCCGCCGGCGGCCCAGGCGGCCAGCAGCTCGCGCACCGCGTCGAACAGCCGGTACCGCTCCGCCGCCGATCCCGGTGCCTGCCGCCCGGCGAAGACCGCGGCGAGCCAGCCGTCGTCGGCGCCGTCGCCGCTCCCGTCGCCGCCGTCACGCCGGGCGCGGCGGTAGCGGTCGGCGAGCGCGTCGGTGAAAACATGAAAGGGCCGGTCGCGCTCGAATTCGGTGCCGCTGCCGCGCAGCACCGCGAGGCCACGCGCCCGCGCCTCGTGCGCCAGCTCGAGCAGCAGCCTGGTCTTGCCGATCCCGGGGTCGCCGGTGATCTCGACCGCCCCCCCGCGCCCGGCGGCCAGCTCATCGAGGGCCCAGTCGAGGACGCGCCGCTCTTGTGCCCGGCCGACCAGGCCAGCCCGGTCCGGCCGGGGGTCAGTACCGCTCATCGCCGCCGCTCGCAATCGCCTGGTGGCCGGCGGCGGTCCCCTTGGTCTCCCCGCCTCCCGGCGTCCCTGCCCTGAGGCTATGCCGGGGATGCCGGATACGTAGGCCCCTTGCGTAATTTCCCGGATGCCCTCCCGGGCGGGGTGGCCTCACGATAGTCGCGCTGCAGGCGGAGCACGGGGGGGCCGCGTACCGGCGCCGGCTCCAGGCCGGCGCCGGTACGCGGATCGCCACCCGCCACGGGGGCCGGGTGGCGATCCGTTGCGCGATGCGGGAAAAAAGGTGTAAGACGTTGCAGGCGGGTAGTCCTGGCGCATGCTCAGGATTAGGCAGTGGTTCGGCAAGAGGCGCCAGGTAGTCTGGGCCGAACCGGAGCTCCCGCCGTTCATCAAGATCAATCCGATGGCGACCGCGGTCCCGACCGACGCGCTCCAGCCCGGTGACATCACCATGGGCCTGATGGCCCGCGAATTCCTCGCTGCCCCGGACGAGTACACGGGGTAAAGGCGCCCCGGATTCCGCCGCCAGGGCACAATGAGGCTATGTCCGCTCTGGAAGTCGATCAGTACCTGGCAAGGCTGGAAGAGCCGAAGCGCGCCACGCTGGCCCGGCTGCGCGAGACGATCCTCGCCGCCGCGCCCGAGGCGGAGCAGGGGATGTCCTACGGCCTGCCCGCGTTCAAGGTCGCGGGGAAGACCATCGCCGGGTTCGCCGCGTTCAAGCACCACCTGAGCTACCTGCCGCACAGCGGCTCGGTTTTCCCGCGGCTCGCGGATGAGCTCGAGGGTTACTCGTGGTCGCCGGGTGCCCTTCGCTTCGACATCCGCTCCCCGCTGCCCGCCCCCCTGGTCGAGAAGCTGATCGCGGTCCGGCTAGCGGAGGCCTTCCCCGGCTGACGCGTCGGTGCCACCGCCGCTACCAGTGACGGATCCTGATCCACACGAAGACGGCAATGCCCAGGAAAAAGTGCACCGCACACACGGCGAAGACGAGAACTCCGAGTCCCACCTGCCCACCTCCATCGTTGTTATTATGTTAGCGAACGAATGATTAATGCGCTAACGATCCGGCGCATGAGGATGTGTGATGAGCGCTACCATCGGGAGCATGGACCCCACCGCGGACCCGGCCGGGCTGCCGGAGATCCCGGGCGACCCGCTGGAGCTGGAGCGCCAGGTGTGCTTCGCTCTCTCGGTCGCCGCGCGCAGCGTGCTCAGCATCTACCGTCCGCTGCTGGAGCCGATGGGGCTGACGCACCCGCAGTACCTGGTGATGCTGGCGCTGTGGGGGCGGTCACCGCTGGCGGTCAAGGAGCTCATCGAGCTGCTCCAGCTGGACGGGCCCACGCTGTCGCCGCTGCTCAAGCGCCTCGAGGCGGCCGGCCTGGTGACCAGGACCCGCGACGCCCGGGACGAACGGCAGCTGCGGGTCGGCCTGACCCCGCGCGGGCGCGCGCTGCGCCAGGACGCGCTGCGCATCCCGCCGTCGGTCGTCGCCCAGCTTGGGATCAGCCTGGGTGACCTCGAAGAGCTGCACAAGGGGCTGATGACGCTCAACGAGGCGGCCCGCCGGGCGGGCGTCAAGCCGTTGCCCGCCCCGGCCGGGGACAGCGTGTGACCCACGCCGAACTGCTCGCGTACTGCCTGGACAAGCCGGGTGCATGGCCGGACGAGCCGTGGGGTGACGGCGTGGTCGCGAAGGTCGGGCCGAAGATCTTCGCCTTCCTGGGCGCCGTCGGCCCGGGCGGCGAGGCCCTCGGGGTCGGCGTCAAGTGCGGGGCCGGGCGGGAGGCGGCCGACGAGTGGGTGCTGCGTTACCCACGCGACGCTTCGCCTTCGCATTACATCGGCCGCTCGGGCTGGAACAGCCTCGCCATCGGCGGCGCCATCCCCGACGAGGAGATCTTCGAGGCGGTCGACGCCTCCTACGAGATGGTGGTGGCCAAGCTGCCGAAGAAGGACCGCCCGTGAGAGCGCCCGGCCGCGGCTCAGCCGTCGATCGCGTCGAGTTCCGCCACCGTCTCCTTGTCCAGCGTGAGCGACCCGGCGGCGACGTTTTCCCGCAGGTGGGCGAGCGACGAGGTGCCCGGGATCAGCAGCATGTTGGGTGACCGCTGCAGCAGCCAGGCCACCGCCACCGCCATCGGCGAGGTCCCGGTCCTGGCCGCGACCGCGTTGAGCTCGTCCGATTGCAGGGGGCTGAACCCGCCCAGCGGGAAGTACGGCACGTAGGCGATGTTCTCCCGTGCGGTCAGGTCGACCAGGTCGTCATCGTCGCGCCGGGCGACGTTGTAGAAGTTCTGCACGCACACCACCGGCGCGATCCCCTGCGCCTCGGCCAGCTGCTGGGTGGTCACCGTGGACAGGCCCAGATGCCTGATCAGCCCCTGCTGGCGCAGCTCGGCCAGCACGCCGAACGGCTCGGCGAGCGATCCCGGCTCAGGCGTGAACCCGTCCGGGCCGCTCGGGTTGCGCAGGTTGACGACGTCGAGGACGTCGAGCCCGAGCCTGCGCAGGTTGTCGTGCACCTGCTCGCGCAGGTCATCCGGGCTGGTGGCGTGCAGCCAGGCGCCCTTGTCGTCTCGCTTCGCGCCAACCTTGGTGACAATGTGCAGGTCGTCGGGGTAGGGCGCCAGCGCCTCGCGGATGATCTCGTTGGTCACGCGGGGCCCGTAGAAGTCGGCCGTGTCGATGTGGTTGACGCCGAGCGCCACCGCCTCGCGCAGCACCGCGACCGCCTCGGCCCGGTCGGCCGGCGGCCCGAAGACCCCGGGTCCGGCCAGCTGCATCGCCCCGTAGCCGAGGCGGCTGACGGTCAGGTCACCGAGCCGGTAGAAGCCGCCGGGGAGTGCCGTCGGGGATGTCATGGGTTGTCTGCTCCTTCGAGGGGACACTGGTTGCCAGCGAGGAGTTCAGCGGACCGGACGGCGCCGCCGCATCCGCAGGCCCATCCCGATTAGTGCGATCACGAACACCACGCACCCGATGATCAGCAGGTAGAGCAAGCCCTTGACGACCGCGCCGATGATGCCGAGCGCCACCGCGGCCAGGACCAGAAGCAGGAGCAGGACCATGGAACGGCCTCCCTAACGGCGGGCCAGGCGGCGCTCGCCGCTGGCGCCCGGCTGGTAGGCGAGACCGTAGTGCTCGAACACCTTCGGCTCGTCCTCGGCGGTCAGCTCACCGTCGGTGTCGATCGAGAATACGCCCTTGACCTGAGACTTGCTGAAGGCGACGCGGACGTGATCGGGGGAGACGAGGGCCCCGTCCAGCGGCACGAAGTCGAGCCGGTGGCGGCCGATCATGCCCGTCCTGACCGAGGCGAAGGATGGCTGGTCAGTGCCGGTATCCACGTACACCGCTTCCAGCGTGCCTATTTTGTGCCCATCCGGGTCGACAACGCTGTAGTTGCGCCAATCGCGGATGTTCTCAGCCTCGAACATGCGCGGTAACTGCCCCTGCTACCGTTGCGCAAACGTGCCGGCGTGGCATGTGCGAAATCGAGGGCATGGGGCAGATCACAGCAATGACGACCGAATTGTGGCCTGGCCAGCCGTACCCCCTCGGTGCAAGCTATGACGGCGTAGGAACCAACTTCACGCTGTTCTCTGAGCTAGCCGAGCGGGTCGAGCTGTGCTTGTTCGACGACGACGACAAGGAACACCGGCTCGACATGACCGAGGTGGACGGTTATGTCTGGCACTGTTTCCTGCCCGGCGTGGGGCCGGGCCAGCGCTACGGTTACCGGGTGCACGGGCCGCATGAGCCGGTGCACGGGTTCCGCTGCAACCCTTCCAAGCTGCTCATCGACCCCTACGCGCGGGCCCTGGATGGCGGCATCAAGTGGGACCCGGCTGTCTACGGTTACCCCATCGGCGGAGACGACCTGGAGATCGCCGACGCCGACAGCGCCCCGTTCATGCCCCGCTCGGTGGTGACCAACCCCTGGTTCGAGTGGGGCGACGACCGCCCGCTGCGCACCCCCTGGCACGAGACCGTGCTCTACGAGTGCCACGTCAAGGGCATGACCATGCGCCACCCCGCCGTGCCCGAGCGTCTGCGCGGCACCTACGCCGGGATGGCCCACCCGGCGGTGATCGAGCATTTGCAGCGGCTCGGCGTCACCGCCGTCGAGCTGATGCCCGTGCACCACTTCGTCCACGACCACTACCTGGCCGACAAGGGGCTGCGCAACTACTGGGGCTACAACTCGATCGGCTTCTTCGCCCCGCACCTGGACTACTCCGCCTGGGGCGTCGAGCAGGTCGCGTCGGAGTTCAAGTACCTGGTCAAGACCCTGCACCAGGCGGGCATCGAGGTCATACTCGACGTGGTCTACAACCACACCGCGGAGGGCAACCACCTCGGCCCGACGCTGTCGTTCCGCGGCATCGACAACCCGGCCTACTACCGGCTGGCGGACGGCGGCCGGTACTACTTCGACACCACCGGGACCGGCAACTCGCTCAACATGCGCCACCCGCATGTGCTGCAGCTGATCATCGACTCGCTGCGTTACTGGGTCAGCGAGATGCGGGTGGACGGCTTCCGCTTCGACCTCGCCGCCAGCCTCGCCCGCCAGTTCCACGACGTTGACCGGCTGTCGGCCTTCTTCGACCTGATCCAGGTCGACCCGGTGGTCAGCCAGGTCAAGCTGATCGCCGAGCCGTGGGACCTGGGCGAGGGCGGCTACCAGGTGGGCAACTTCCCCACCCTGTGGTCGGAGTGGAACGGCAAGTACCGCGACTCGGTCCGCGACTTCTGGCGCGGCAGCGGTGACTCGCTGGCGGACTTCGCCTACCGGCTGACCGGCAGCTCCGACCTGTACGGGCGCAGTGGCCGGCGGCCCTACGCCAGCGTCAACTTCATCACCGCGCACGACGGGTTCACCCTGACCGACCTGGTCTCCTACGACCACAAGCACAACGAGGCCAACGGCGAGGACAACCGCGACGGCACCGACGACAACCGTTCCTGGAACAGCGGCGCCGAAGGGCCGACCGACGACCCGGAGGTGCTGGCGATCAGGGAGCGCCGCCGCCGCTCGCTGATGGCGACGCTGCTGCTCAGCACGGGCGTGCCGATGATCAGGCACGGGGACGAGCTCGGGCACAGCCAGCTCGGCAACAACAACGCCTACTGCCAGGACGACGAGCTGTCCTGGCTGGACTGGCAGAACGGTGACGACGACTTCCTCGCCTTCTGCGAGGACCTGGTCGATTTCCGCCGCTCGCACCCGGTGTTCCGGCGGCGCCGGTTCTTCGAGGGCGAGCCGATCTTCCGCGGCGAGCTGTCCGACATCGCCTGGTTCCGCCCGGACGGGGCCGAGATGACCGACGACGACTGGGGGGCCGGCTTCGCCAAGTCGCTGGGCGTCTTCCTCAACGGCGACGCGCTCCCCGATCCCGACCTGCGTGGCCGCCCGGTCCGTGACGACAGCTTCCTGCTGCTGTTCAACGGCCACCACGAGGACGTCACCTTCGCCCTCCCGGGCCGGGAGTTCGGCCGCCGCTGGGCGGCCGAGCTCACCACCCTCAACGACCCCGGCGCGCGCAAGCCCAAGGCGGCCGGGGCCAAGATCACCGTGGCCGGGCGCAGCATCCAGGTGCTGCGCCGGGTCGAGCACCCGTCCGGCGGCGGGGCGCGCTCGCGGCCCGCGCGCCCGGAGGCGTGGGGACGCTCTTAGCCCGCGCCCCTGGGCCGGCGGCCCTGACCGGGCGCTGGCCCGGGGCCCGGGTCCGGTCGCTGGCCGGCGTCGCTGGCCCGGCGCCGGCCGGCCCTGCCCGGCGGTTAGACTCGCTGCTCATGAACGACGACGCCGCGGCCGGGGCGGGAGCACGCCGGCCGCCGGGGCCGCTGCGGCTGGGGCGGCGGGAGTTTGGCCCCGGGCAGCCGCTGGTGATGGCGATCGTCAACCGCACCCCCGACTCTTTCTACCGGCCCGGCCTGACCTGGGACGAGGGCGCCGCCCTGGACCGGGTGCGCGCGGCGGTGGCCGAGGGGGCCGACATCCTCGACGTCGGCGGTGTCCCCGCCAAGCCGGGCCCGGAGGTGACCGTCGCCGAGGAGGTCCGGCGGGTCGTCCCGTTCATCGAGCGGGTCCGGGTCGCCTACCCCGACCTGGTCATCAGCGCCGACACCTGGCGTCACGAGGCCGCCCGGGCTATGTGTGCGGCGGGCGCCGACCTCATCAACGACACCTGGTCGGCGTGGGACCCGGCGCTGGCCGAGACCGCCGCCGAGTACGGCGCCGGACTGGTCTGCTCCCACGTCGGGCCGCTGCTGCCGCGGACCCGGCTGCACCGGGCGGCCTACGGTGACGTGGTTGCGGACGTCCTCGCCCGGGTCCTCACGCTGGCCGACCGCGCGCTGAAGGCGGGAGTGGGCGCCGACCGGATCGTCATCGACCCGACCCATGACTTCGGCAAGAACACCTGGCAGTCGCTCGAGCTCACCCGGCGGCTGGGCGAGCTCACCGCCACCGGCTGGCCGGTGCTGCTGTCGGCCTCGCACAAGGACTTCGTGGGGGAGACGCTGGGGGCCGGGCTGGACGAGCGGCTGGCCGGCACCCTCGCGGTAACCGCGGTCGGGGCCTGGCTCGGCGCCCGGATTTTCCGCGCCCACGATGTCGGGCCGACCCGGCAGGCGGTCGACATGGTGGCCTCGCTCAAGGGGAACCGGCTGCCCGCCCGCAGTGTGCGGGGCCTGGCGTGATCACCGCCGCCGCCCTCTGCCCGTGCCCGCCCCTGCTCGCACGCGAGCTCACCGGGCAGGCGGAGGTGCTGCCGGAGCTGCGCGCCGCCTGCGCCGCCGCCGTCGCCCGGCTGACGGCGGTGCCCCCCGACGTGATCGTGGTCACCGGGCCGGACAAGGAGACCGCGAGCTGGCCCGCCGACGGCCGCCTCGACCTCGCCCCGTACGCGCCCCCTCTCCGGACCGGGCGCGGGCCGTGGCTGCCGCTGTCCCTCGGCATTGGCGCCAGGCTGCTGGACGAGGCCGGCTACGCCGGGCCGCGGGACTTCCGCGCCGTCGCCGCGCTCGCCGCGCCGGCCGACTGCCTGCGCCTGGGGGCCGAGATCGCGGCCGCGGCGCCCCGGGTGGCGCTGCTGGCGATGGGCGACGGGTCCGCCCGCCGCTCGGAGTCCGCCCCCGGTTACCGAGACGACCGGGCCGCCCCGTTCGACGCGGCGGTGGAACGGGCGGTCCGTGACGGCGACCTCGCCGCCCTCGCCGCCCTCGACCCGGTCCTGGCGGGGGAGCTGCTGGCCGCGGGCCGGCCCGCGTGGCAGGTCCTGGCGGGCGCGCTGGCCGGCCTGCGCCTGGCGACGGAGGTCAGCTACGCGGACGGCCCGTTCGGGGTCGGCTACCTGGTCGCCACCCTCGTCCCGGTCCCAGTCGGCTAGCTCGCCGTGGGACCGCCCGGGCCGGGGCCGTGGGGCCCGGCTACCTGCGGCCGCCCGCCCGGATCGTGCAGCAGCACCGTCAGCTGCACCCGCGAGGAGATCGCGAGCTTGCCGAAGATGTGGTCGACGTGGGCGTCGACCGTCCGCTTGGAGATGAACAGCCGCGTGGCGATCTCCCGGTTGGACAGCCCGCTCGCCACCAGGTCCGCGATCTCGCGCTCGCGCCTGGTCAGGCTAGCCGTCGCGCGGCCGGACGCGTCCGCCCGGCCGGCGACGGCCTGAGCGCTGCCGGCCGGGGGCGAGCGCACCGCCTGCGGTTCGCCCGGATCCTCGGCTGCATCCCGCAGCGCCGCCTGCGCGGGCCAGCTGGTGCCACGGGAATAGGCGGCCGCGTAACGGCGCTCGCCCAGCGCCTGGCGGCAGCCGGCCATCGCCTCCTGCCGGGACTCCTCCAGCCGGGTGATGCCGCTCAGCCGTGTCCCGGTCCGCTCCCAGAGCTGGTCGGCCGCGCCCAGCAGGCCGGCCGCGCGCTCGTGCTGGGCGCGCCGGGCGGCCAGCCAGGCGAGCCCCTCGACCGCGTACGCGGTCCCGGGCACGTCCCCGAACTCCAGCACGGTGGCCAGCGCCTGGCCCAGGGCCCGGGCACTGGCCTGCTCGCCGCCGGGACGCTGGCCCAGCGCCAGCCCGGAGATCAGCCGCAGGTAACCGACCAGCCAGCGCTCCTGCGCGGTCAGCCCGGCCGGCCGGGCTCCAGCTCGGCGGGGGAAGCGGTCAGCCGGGCCAGGGCACGGTCGCAGCGGGCGACCGCCTCTTCGGGCCGCCCGGCCAGCAGGTGCAGCTGCGCGAGCTGGACCTCGGCCGCCAGCAGGACGGGGCGGTGCCCGCGGCCCGCTTCCCGCGCGACGGTCTCGGCCGCCGCCAGCGCCTCCTCCTGCTGGCCCGCGAGCCCGAGGACCAGGCTCAGCCGGAGCGAGCCGCTGGCCGCCTCCGGGCCGGAGCCGTGGCCGCTGGCCGCGGCCAGCCGGGCCGACTCGGTGACGTCGGCCAGCGCGCCCGCCGGCTGACCCTGCAGCGCCCCGAACTCACCCCGGACCCCGAGGGCCCAGCCGTGCTCGGGGGACGACTGCGGGAACAGGCGCACGAGCCGGCCGAGCCAGCGGCGGCCCTCGTCGAACCGTCCCGACAGCCGCCAGTAACGGCACAGCGCGACGGCCAGGTCGGCGCCCAGCCGCCAGCGGGCAACGGTCGCCGCGTCGGGCCGGGTGAGCTCACCGTCGCGCGGGGCGAGCGCCCAGTCGAGCGCGGCGGCCACGTTCCCGTACTCCTGGTGGACCAGGCTGGAGTCGTGCCGCGGACCGCAGACGGTCTGCCCGCTTGCCTCCGCGCCGGCAAACGACGGAGCGGCGACCGGTGGCGCGGGCGCCCGCGCCCCGGGGCCGCCCGGCCAGGGAACCAGGCCGCCCGCCGGCCCCGCCGGTCCCGTGCCGTTCCCGGTCCTGAACCGTTCGTCGAAGTCCCGGGCCAGGCCGAGTGACCACGCCGCGAGGCGGCGCAGCAGGTGTTCGGTCGCGTCGGCGTCGGCCAGCCGGCCAGCGCCGAACTCGCGCTGCGCGTTCGGCAGCCGGTAGCGCGGCGCGCCGGTGCCCTCGCGCTGCACGACCGACTTGTCGACCAGGCCGACCAGCGCCGGGAGTACCTCGTCACGGGTCAGCGGGCCGCCCGGGCAAACCTGCTCGGCCCCGTCCAGGTCGAAGGTGTCGGCGAAGACCGACAGCCGCTGCCACAGCTCCTGCTCGGCTGGGGTGCAGTAGCGGTAGCTCCACTCGACGGCGGCGCTCAGCGTCTGGTGCCGGGGAGTGGTGCCGCGGCGGCTCACGGTCAGCGCCGCGATGCCGGACTCGAGCTGGCGCACCAGCTCCCGCAGCGGCAGCGCCCGCAACCGCACCGCGGCCAGCTCGATCGCGAGCGGGATCCCGTCCAGCCGCCGGCACAGTCGCACGACCTCGGCCCGGTTCTGGGCGGTGACGGCGAAGCCGGGAACGACCGCCGCCGCCCGCTGGGTAAACAGGTCGACCGCGTCGGATTCGGCCGCCAGCGGCGGCAGCGGGTACGCGTGCTCGCCCTGTGCGTCGAGCGGCTGGCGGCTGGTCGCGAGCAGGCTCACCTCCGGTGCGGCCCGCAGCAGCGTGTCCGCCAGGGCCGCGACCGCGTCGACCAGGTGCTCGCAGGTGTCCAGGACCAGCAGCAGCCGCCGGTCACGGAGAAAACCAGGCAGCGCCGCCGCCCGGGTCGCGTCGTCCGGCCCGGGCACCCCGAGCGCGGCGGCGACCGTCCCGGCCAGCGCGCCGGGTCCGGTGGCGCTCAGCTCGGCGAAGCAGGCGCCGTCCGGATAGCCGCCGACCGCCCCCGCGGCGGCGACCAAACTGGTCCGCGTCTTGCCGACGCCCGCCGGGCCGATGACCGTGACCATGCGCGACGTGCGCAGCAGGGCGGCGATCCCGGCGAGCTCGATCGTGCGGCCGACGAAGCTCGCGGGCTCCGCAGGCGGCAGGCCGACCACTCGCGAGCCGGCGACCTCGCCGTGGCGGGTGGCAACGGCCATGGGGACCTCACGGGGTTAAAGGGACGCGGTAACCATAACATCGCACCTCATGCAATTGCACGCGGACCACGTGCCGTTTCCCCGTGATATCCGACGTTCCTGGTCACCGGCCTGGCGATGGGCAAATCCGCCCGTGTCCCCGGCAGGCTCACGCCTGCCGGGCGGCGCCGTCCGCCAGCAGCTCGTCGGCGTCGCCGAAGCCCAGCTCGGTCAGCACCGCCCGGGTGTCCGCCCCGGCGGGCGCGACCAGGCCGGCCGGCAGCGCGCCGATTGGTGCGCCCGGGGTCCCGTCGCCGAACCGCGGGGCCGGCGCGGGCTGCACTACCCCGCCCGCCGTCACGTAGGTGCCGCGGGCGGCGAGCTGCGGGTCGGCCGGGGCCTCGGTCATGGTCCGGACCGGGGCGACGCAAGCGTCCGTGCCGCTGAACGCCGTCGTCCACTCCTGCTGGGAGCGCTGGGCGAACCGGGCCGCGAACACGTCCCGCAGGGCGGGCCAGCCGGCCCGGTCGTGCTGCGCGGGCAGCCCGGCCGGGGGCGGCTCAGGCGCGAACAGCCCGGACAGGAACGCCGCGTAGAACTGCGGCTCGAGCGCCCCGACGGCCATGTGGCGGCCGTCCTCGGTCTGGTACACGTCGTAGAACGGTGCCCCGGTGTCGAGCAGGTTGGCCCCGCGCCCGTCGGTCCAGGTGCCGTCGGCCAGCATTCCGTAGGTCATCGCCTGCAGCACCGCCGCCCCGTCGACGATGGCGGCGTCCACGACCCGGCCGCGTCCGGAGGCGCGCGCGGCCAGCACCCCGGCGACCAGGCCAAGGGCCAGGAACATGGAGCCGCCGCCGAAGTCACCCAGGTAGTTGACCGGCACCTGGGGCGGCCCGCCGGCCCGGCCGATCGCGTGCAGCGCCCCGGTCACCGCGATGTAGGCGATGTCGTGGCCGGCGCTGGCCGCCAGCGGGCCGTCCTGACCCCAGCCGGTCATCCGCCCGTACACCAGCGCCGGGTTGACCGCCAGGCACTCGGCCGGGCCAACGCCGAGCCGCTCGGCCACTCCGGGCCGGTAGCCCTCGATGAGCGCGTCCGAGGCGGCCGCCAGCCGCAGCACCACCTCGGCCCCGCGCGGGTGCTTGAGGTCGACCACCACCCGGCGCTTGCCCCGGTTGGTCACGTCGGCCCGGGCCTGGGCCGGATTGCGCGGGCCGCCCGGGCGGTCTACCACGATCACCTCCGCCCCGAGGTCGGCCAGCAGCATCCCGCAGAACGGCCCGGGCCCGATCCCGGCCAGCTCGACTACGCGCACCCCGGCCAGCGGCCCGGTTGTCTCGCTCACGCCTGTCTCCTCGGTTCGGCTGGCAATACTCTAGGACGAGGCCGCGCCAGGAAGGCGAGACGGTGACCGGGCGCAGCGGTGCTCAGTGGCCGAGTGCGGTCTGCACGATCTTGACCACCACCATGACCATCGCGATGGCCAGGTAACCGCGCAGCCCGAGCAGGCCCGCCCGCCGGGCCCCCTTGATCACCGGGGCCGGCAGCTCGCTCAGCGGCGGCATCCGCCAGCTCAGCTTGTCGGCCGGGCGGCCGGCCAGCTCGGCCCCCGCGGAGCCGGCCGCCGCGCCCCGCGCCCGTCTCCGGGCGAGCAGCAGCGCGCCGCCGCCGCCCGCGACGGCGGTCACCGCGCAGGCCGTCATGACGGCGAAGATCGCGCCCGCGGTGATGCCGGGGACGATGACCGAGGCGGTCAGCACCACCGACAGGGTGATCAGGACCGCGATGACCGCGCCGGTGAAGGCGTTCGTCTTGGCGGTGTTGACCCACGGGCCGAGCACGGCCTTGTCATTGCACAGCATCAGCAGGAACACCGTCGCCGCGGGCAGCAGCACGCCCGCCAGCACCTGGACGCCCTCGGTGATCAGCCCGAGGGGGGAGCCGGGCAGCAGCACGACGGCGGCCGCGCCGCCGATGAGGGCCGCGTAGATGACGTAGAAGCCCCTGGCCTGTCCGACGCCGCGGTGCAGCGAGTGCTTCAGGCCGAGCACGTCCCCGAGGGCGTAGGCCGACGACAGCGAGACCGCGAACGCCCCGATGACGGCGGCGTCGAGCAGGGCGACCGCGAACAGCGCCCCGGCCACGTGCCCGGCGTAGGCGGCGATGCCGTCGGCCAGCCCGGCCGCGCTGGTGAAGGCGGCCCCGTGCCCGGCGAAGGCGGCCGCGGTGGTCCCCATCAGGGCCGCGGCGCCGACCACGACGATGACAATGCCGATCCACAGGTCGGCCTTCTCGTAGGTGATGAAGCGGGGCGTGATCCGCTTGTCGATCACGTAGGACTGCTGGAAAAACAGCTGCCACGGGGCGATCGTGGTCCCGACGATGCCGATGACCAGCAGCATCACCGCCGCCAGGCCGCCGCCTGCGGCGCCGCCCGCGCCGCTGGCGGGCAGGTCGGGCGAGGTGAACCCGCCCAGCACGGACGACGCCGACGGGTGGGCCATCAGGTACAGCGGGATCAGCAGCAGCGAGCCGAGGCAGAAGAACATCGCGATCCGCTCGAACGCGCGGAACGAGCCGGTGAAGGCGGTCGCGATGATGATCCCGGCCGCGATGACGACCGCCGCCACCTTCGGCACGCCGAGGTAGCCGGCCGCCAGCGTGATCCCGATGAACTCGGTCACGATCGTCAGCGCGTTCAGCAGGAACAGGTCGATCACCTCGAACGTGCCCCAGAAGCGGCCGAAGCGGTTCAGGATCAGCCGGGCGTGGCCGACCCCGGTGACCGCGCCAAGGCGCAGGACCATCTCCTGGTTCACGTACAGCACCGGGATCAGCAGCAGCAGCGTCCACAGCAGCTTGGTCCCGTACACCTGGCCGGCCTGGCCGTAGGTGGAGAACGCGCCAGCGTCATTGTCGCCCACCATCACGATCAGGCCAGGGCCAACGACCGCGAGCAGGGTCTTCAGCTTGGCCGGCAGGGTCGTGCGGGCGGCCTGGTCACCGAGGCTGATCGTGCCCAGGGCGCCGCGGATGTCACCGACGTGCGCCTCGTCGAGTACCGCCGGGCGGCGGGAGTTCTTTACTTCAAAGTCAACGGCAGTCACTGGAATGCACCTCTTTCGCGCTTTCACTCAAGCGGGAGCGGGGCACACGTGTAACGCGGGACGGCGCGCGGTGGCAGCGGCCACGGTGCAGCAGGCCAGTACCGGCCCGCGGCCGCCCGGGCGCGCCGCCCAGGCGGGCGGTGCAGGGCGGCCGGGGGAGGGCCGGCGGGTTCAGCGCGTCAGCGTGTGCCCGGACGGGCGGGAACAGCGGCGGGGCAGGGCCGACTTCGGCCCGGACTATCACAGTCCATCGCGCGCCTCCCTTCGTCCGCGGCGCTTGTGAACGCCTTCACACGTGACACCAGCCGGATGCCGCCCTGGCTGCGGGCAGCCAGGACAAGCCCGGGCGGAGAGCTCACCTCTCTCGTTAGAGCTTTGGCACTTCACGGCGTAGCGTTGCTGCGCAGCCACTTGGCCTCACCCCTTAGGCCGGGGAGAGGTGTCCTGATCCGGAGCGTCTCTCGACGGTTGGGATCAGTGGCCTGTGTCCGTGAAGACGCCTCACCGAACGAGGTGTCTTTGACAGTGACAGGATGCCGTCCGGCCCGGGCGCTGTCAAACCGGACGGCGCTGCCGGCCGCCGCCGCGCAGGCTTGCGCCGCCCCCGGTTGCCCCGGCCCGGCCACGCCCGGGCGGTGGGGCCGTCCGCGGGTGCATCGCCTGCACCAGGCGCCACATCGCCGCTGCTCTCAGGAACATAGCGGAAACAATTACGCGTTACAGCAACATTTCTTACCGGCTTGCAAGATATTTCCGGACTATCTTCCTCGCCAGCCACAAGGGGAACAGGTGTGCGCGTGCGGTCACGGCACGGGAGTAACCCGGGCTCTGTCCAACCCGGCTGGCGCCCGCGCCTGCTGCGGCCGCCGCCTGCGCCGCTGCCGGGCCGCTCGCCGCGCCTGCCGCCGCCCCGCGCAGGCGCGCTTCCGCGGCCCCGGTTGCCCCGGCCCGGGCAGGAGCCGGCCGTGACGGGCCCGTCAGGTTCTCGCCTGACAGCGGAATATTGGCGGCGTATGCTTAGTTCGCTATAAGCAACTAATCAGGGTCCCGTGTGCCCGCGCCCTTTCGGGCCCGATGCCTGCCCGCGGCCCGCCCCCCAGACGAACTGTTGCTACGGAGGAAACTCAGTGCCCGCGCCATTGTCCAGCAAGGAGCCAGCCGAGGCGGGGACCGCGACCGCGGCCAAGCCCTCGGTCGGCCCCGGCTACAAGTGGATCGCCCTGTCCAACACCACCCTCGGCGTGCTGATGGTCACCATCAACTCGTCGATTGTGCTGATCGCGCTGCCGAACATCTTCCGCGGCATCGGCATCAACCCGCTTCAGGCGGGCAACACCACCATCCTGCTGTGGATGATGATGGGCTTCATGGTCGTCACCGCCGTGCTGGTGGTGAGCTTCGGCCGCCTCGGTGACATGTTCGGCCGGGTCCGCATGTTCAACATGGGCTTCGCGATCTTCTCCCTGTTCTCCATCCTGCTCTCGGTCAGCTGGCTGAGCGGCGAGGGTGCGGGCTGGTACCTGGTCATCATGCGGGTGCTGCAGGGCATCGGCGGCGCCATGCTGTTCGCCAACTCCTCGGCCATCTTGACCGACGCCTTCCCGACCAACCAGCGCGGCATGGCCCTCGGCCTCAACCAGGTCGCGGCGATCGCCGGCAGCTTCATCGGCCTGGTCCTGGGGGGCGTGCTCGGCCCGGTCTCCTGGCGCCTGGTGTTCCTCGTCTCGGTGCCGTTCGGCATCATGGGGACCGTCTGGTCCTACCTGAAGCTCAAGGAGCTCGGCGTGCGCAAGCCCGCCAAGCTCGACCTGGGCGGCAACCTGACCTTCGCGGCCGGCCTGATCGCGATCCTCGTCGGCATCACCTATGGCATCCAGCCCTACGGCAGCCACGTCATGGGCTGGACGAGCCCGCTGGTGCTGACCCTGATCCTCGGCGGCCTCGCGGTCCTGGTGGTCTTCTGCGTCATCGAGACCCGGGTCGAGGACCCGATGTTCCGGCTGTCGCTGTTCCGCATCCGCCCGTTCACCGCGGGGAACGTGGCCGCCCTGCTGTCCGGCCTCGGCCGCGGCGGCCTGATGTTCATCTTGATCATCTGGCTGCAGGGCATCTACCTGCCGCTGCACGGCTACAGCTTCGCCGACACCCCGCTGTGGGCCGGCATCGCGATGCTCCCGCTCACCATCGGCTTCCTGCTCGCCGGCCCGGTCTCGGGTTATCTGTCGGACCGTTTCGGCGCCCGCCCCTTCGCCACCGGCGGCATGATCCTCGCGGCCGGCACCTTCGGCCTGCTGGAGATCCTGCCGGTCAACTTCACCTACTGGCAGTTCGCCGGGATCTTGATGCTCAACGGCATCGGCATGGGCCTGTTCGCCTCGCCCAACCGCGCGGGCATCATGAACTCGCTGCCCGCTGACCGCCGTGGCGTCGGCGCGGGCATGTCGGCCACCTTCCAGAACTCGGCCATGGTGCTGTCGATCGGCATCTTCTTCACGCTGATCATCCTTGGCCTGTCCGGCTCGCTGCCGGGCCACCTGTACAGCGGCCTGACCTCCCAGGGGGTGCCGGCCTCGGCCGCCCACCAGCTCTCGACCCTGCCGCCGACCGCGGTCATGTTCGCCGCGCTGCTCGGCTACAACCCGATTCAGATGCTGCTCGGCCCGACCCTGAGCAAGCTGCCGGCCAGCAACCAGGCCTTCCTGACCGGCCACTCGTTCTTCCCCGGACTGATCAGCGCGCCGTTCCACTCGGGCCTGCAGATCGCGTTCGACTTTGCCATCGCGGCCTGCCTGGTCGCGGCCGTCGCCTCGCTCCTGCGGGGCAAGAAGTACGTCCACGACGAGGCGCACGGTGAGGCCGTGCTGGCCGCCGCGGGTGACGTGGTGCCGGCCGACATCGCGCCGGCCGCCATCCCAGCCGGCGTGATCGAGGCCGAGGCCGAGGCGGCCGCGGGCATCGAGGCGGCCGGTGCGACGACGGGGGGCCGGGCGACCGGTGAGGCGGGCCGGCCGCGGGTCGCCGTCGCCGAGGAAATCGAGCAGTCCGAACGGAGGCTGGGCTCCCGCGAGCCCGCCATCCGCTTCCGTCCGCAGAAGTAGCCCGGCTCCGGCACCCACCCGGTGCCGGCCCGGGGCCGCGGCCACGCCCGGCGACGAGCGCGCCTGTGGTCTCCGGAGGTGAGGCCCGCCAGCTGCAACCCAGTCGGCGGGCCTTCCGCATTCAGTACGTCCCGGCGAACGCGGCGTTTACCCCGGTGAGCTGGCGGTCGCGCAGATCCCGGGCCAAATCGAGCACAAAGCTGCTGCGGCCCATGAGAAATGGAAAATGCGCACGAGCGGGGCCAGGCAATTAACGCACGCTAAAGCGCGCTCAATCGCCGCGCAAACTGCCCCGGCGGCGGCCAGTTACCTGCCGGCCGGATTATTCAGGCCATGGACTGCACGACGGTAACGGCCGCGTTGTAGGGCTCGACTTGGCCGTCGGCCCGGGTGACGATGATGACCGGGGTGAGGTGCCCGGTACTCAGCTGCGCCCGCTCCTCCTCGGTCGGCATTCGCGACGTCACCCGGTCGCCCGGGTGAAGGTGCACGACTTGGCATTCCGGGGACGTGGCGACAAAGGTGCCGACGCCCGGCTTGGTTACGACCAGGCCCGCTTTACGCAGCTCTTCGACCGCCATCGCGCCGGTTAGCCGGTTGACGCCCCACTCGCGTTTCATCTGCGCACCGCTCGGGACCTGGGCGCCCACGGGGAGCTCACCGCTGATGATCCGATCCCTGATAATTCGGGCAAGCTGCAGGTAGACGCGCTCACCTGAGTCATAGTCGATACGACCGCGTGCTAGAGGGTCAACGGTCACCACTGAGCCTCCCGGGAAGACGCTGGGTATGACTTGCTCGGGTGACTAGACAGCTAGACAGGTGCTGAGTATCGTGGGTGCCGCGCGGTAGGTATACGGATACAACTCGTTCGGATACGCACCGTGGCGATGAACAGATCTCCTGGGAGCTTGAGGGGGTGCCTTGGAGATCTTGTGAGTGCGTGCCCGGCTTGCGGTTCCCGCTGTTCCCCGCCTGCAGGCCGGGCACGTCGCCCACAGCCTCCCATTTCCAGCTAACTGCACAGGTAAAGGAAGTGACGTTGCGACGTGCAGGCGAACCCCGGGTGCACCCCGCCACGTAGACCCGGCCGGGGAACTCGCGCACGCTGGCACGATCGGGCATGCACGTGGCCGCGGGAGTGGTGCGGCCATCTTGCGCAGGCGCGCCTGTTTCCTGCTTGAGCTTCAGTCGGCCCTGACTGCCATGGCCGACGGGCCGGGGCGCGAGCAATCGCAACCATTCCCTCGACATTAAGTCTATCGTCCGTATTTCTCTATGTAATCCATCCAGCGCGGATCCCGAGAAGCATCGGTAACCGCTTGGCGGGCGAGGCTAGCGTGGGGAGCGTACCGCACAATGATAACGCTCGCACATCATCTCCGCCTCCGTGATCAGTCTGTGGCGTCTCCGGAATGTGCTTGACGAGGTCAGGCGGTGCTTGACCTTACCGATCGTGTCACTCGCGGTGAAATCGCGTGACATTGACAGCACGCTGCGTGGCCGTCTATTCATTCGGGCGCCGGCCGCCCGGCTCGCTCGCTGCCTGCGCAGGGGCGCGCGGCAACCGTAAGAAAGAATTCACAGCAGCTTGCGTTGAATCCGGTCAGGACATCGATGTCAGCGTTCGGCGCAAGCCAGCGTGGACACGAGACTCGTCGGTCGCTAAACGGGGGCACCGGCGGGCTATGGGGCTTCCCGCGCCGGACGGGCCGCCGGCGCGGGAAGCCCAAATCCATTACGAGAGGGGATTGGCCGCCGATTGCCCGCACCGCAAGCAATAGAGAATTTTCATATTGCCCGGCCGGTTAAGGACCTTCAAAAGTAAGGCACTTACTGTTTTCGAACGCGAACCTTTACCACTTCCAAAGATATTCGCTGACCCTGCGGCGCACTACCTCGGCCCGGGCCGGAAAGGGCCACGTGCGGGGGACGGCAGCCGCGGCCACCGCCACGCCTCGCGGGCCGGGGGAGAGGGCGGGCGGGGTGGTGCCAGCCACCACCGTTCGGGATAATCGGCATAAATTTACGCAGTGAACTAGCAGCGCCGAAGGGAACCGGCCATGACGCTTGAGCTCACCGTCGCGCAGCAAGCCGCCCTCACCAGCGGCCGCGACGCCTGGCACACCACGCCGGTCGAGTCGGCCGGATTGCCCGCGGTCACCCTCACCGACGGCCCGCACGGCGTCCGCCTGCAGGCGGACCCGCGCAACATGCTGCGCGGGCAGCCCGCCACCTGCTTCCCGCCCGCGGTCGCGACAGCCTCCACCTGGGACCCGGAGCTGCTGCGGCGAATGGGTGAGGCCCTCGGCCAGGAATGCCGCGCGATGGGCGTCGCGGTGCTGCTCGGCCCGGGCGTCAACCTCAAGCGCAGTCCCCTGGGCGGCCGTAACTTCGAGTACTTCTCCGAGGACCCGCTGCTGGCCGGGGTCCTCGCCACCGCCTGGGTCCGCGGCCTGCAGAGCCGGGGCGTGGGGGCCTCGCTCAAGCACTACGCGGTCAACAGCCAGGAGACCGACCGGATGCGCGTCAGCGCCGACGTCGACGAGCGCACGCTGCGCGAGATGTACCTGCGCGCGTTCCAGCGGGTGGTGACGGAGGCCCAGCCGTGGACCGTGATGTGCGCCTACAACAAGGTCAACGGCGTCTACGCGAGCCAGCATCACTGGCTGCTGACCGAGGTGCTGCGGGACGAGTGGGGCTTCGAGGGGGTTGTCGTCTCCGACTGGGGCGCGGTCGAGGACCGGGTCGCCGCCGTCGCGGCCGGCCTCGACCTGACCATGCCCGGCCCCGACGACGGGGGCGACCGGGAACTGGCCGCCGCGGTGGCCGCCGGGCGGCTCGGGCCGGCCGTGCTCGCCCGCGCCGCCAGCCGGGTGGCCGCACTGGTGAGCCGGGTGCGGGACCGCCCGGCAGGCGACTACGACGCAGAAGCGCACCATGAGCTCGCCCGGGAGATCGCCAGCCGGTCCATCGTGCTGCTGAAGAACGAGGGCGCCGTCCTGCCGCTCGACCCGGCCGCGGCCGGCACCATCGCCGTCATCGGCGAGTTCGCCCGTACGCCGCGCTACCAGGGCGGCGGCAGTTCCGAGATCACCCCGACCCGGCTCGACGACGCGCTCACCGGCATCACCGCGCTCGCCCAGGCCGACGTCAGCTTCGCCCCCGGCTACCTCGTCGGCGAGAGCGAGGCCGAGCAGCGCATCGCCGCCGCCGACGGCGTCGGCGGCGGGGCCGCCCAGGACCGCGACCTGCTGGCCGAGGCGGTGGCGCTGGCCCGGGCGAGCGACGTCGCGCTGGTCTTCGTCGGCTCGCGGCACGAGACCGAGGGGGCCGACCGCGACAGCATCGACCTGAGCCCGGACCACCAGGAGCTGATCCGGCAGGTCGCAGCGGTCAACCCGCGGACGGTAGTGATCCTGTCCAACGGGGCGGTGCTCCGCACGGCCCCGTGGGACAGCGCCGTGCCCGCCATCGTCGAGGGCTGGCTGCTCGGCCAGGCGGGCGGCGGAGCGGTCGCCGACGTGCTCTTCGGCCGGGTCAACCCGTCCGGGCGGCTGGCCGAGACCATCCCCGTCAAGCTCCAGGACCATCCGTCCTACCTGGACTTCCCGGGCGAGCACGGGCACGTCCGGTACGGGGAGGGGCTGTTCGTCGGCTACCGCGGGTTCGACGCGCGCGAGCAGGAGGTCGGCTACCCGTTCGGCTTCGGGCTGTCCTACACGACGTTCGGCTATGGCCAGGCGGCGGCGCGGCTCACCGGAGCCGGGGAGACCGCCGGCGGGGTCGAGATCCGGGTTCCGGTCACCAACACTGGGCCACGGGACGGCCGGGAGGTCGTCCAGGTGTACGTGAGCCTGCCCGGCTCGCACGTCAGCCGGGCCCGGCGGGAGCTGCGGGCGTTCGCCAGCGTGGCGCTCGCGGCCGGGGAGACGAAGGAGGTCACGCTCGCCGTCGCCCGGGCCGACCTCGCCTACTGGGACACCCGCCTGGGCCGCTGGGCGGTCGAAGGCGGCCGCTACCAGTTCGCCGTCGGGGCCTCCTCCCGGGACCTGCGCACCGTGGCCGAGGCCGAGGTGCCGGGCGATGACATCACGGTGCCGCTGACGGCCGGCTCGACCCTGGGCGAGTGGCTGTCCGACCCGCGCGGCGCCCGCGCGATCGACCAGGCCTTCGGCCCGGCCGCAGCGGATGCGTCCAGCCCGATGGCCGGCTTCTTCTCCGACCCGACGCTCAACATGTTCCTGCGCGGCATCCCGCTCGGCCGGATGGTCTCCTTCCCTGGCAGCCCGCTGACCGCCGAGGCGGTCGCCAAGCTGGTCGCCGGCGTCAGCGGCTGACCGCCGGACCGCGCCCAGGCAATAACCCGCCCCGATAATGCGTTGGAGCATCCGGTACTTGTCGTCTAGCCTCATCTGCCGGTGAACGAACCTTCCACGCATGCTCCGCGCCGTCCCGCGGGCGGTGACGCCCGCCCGCGCGACGGCCAGTCCGCCGACCGCTCATCCCGGGCGGCCCAGCCCCGCCGCGGCCGCGGGCCGCGCGACGGCCAGCCCGGGCGCGAGCCGCGGGGCGAACGGCGCGAGGGGCACGCGCGGGCGGCCGCGCGCGCTGCCGCCCGGGCGGCGGCCGTAGGCGCCCTGACCATCGACTACCCGCCCGAGCTGCCGGTCAGCCAGCGCAAGGACGACATCGCGGCCGCCATCCGCGATCACCAGGTGGTCATCGTGGCGGGCGAGACCGGCTCGGGCAAGACCACCCAGCTGCCGAAGATCTGCCTGGAGCTCGGCCGCGGCATCACCGGCCAGATCGGCCACACCCAGCCCCGCCGGATCGCTGCCCGCACGGTGGCGATGCGGATCGCCGAGGAACTGCACACCGGGCTCGGCGACGTCACCGGCTACAAGGTCCGGTTCACCGACAAGTCGGGTGACGGCACGGCGGTCAAGGTGATGACCGACGGCATCCTGCTGGCCGAGATCTCCGGCGACCGCAACCTGACCCGCTACGACACCCTGATCATCGACGAGGCGCATGAGCGCAGCCTCAACATCGACTTCATCCTCGGCTTCCTGCGCCAGCTGCTGCCCCGCCGCCCCGACCTCAAGGTCATCATCACCTCGGCCACCATCGACCCGGAGCGCTTCGCGGCCCACTTCGCCGATGCCCGCACCGGCGAGCCCGCCCCCATCATCGAGGTCTCCGGGCGCACCTACCCGGTCGAGGTCCGCTACCGCCCGGCCAGCGACCCCGACGCGGACTCCGACGAGGACCGCGACCAGGTCACCGCGATCACCGACGCGATCGGCGAGCTGGAGCGGGAGGGCCCGGGCGACATCCTCGTCTTCCTGTCCGGCGAGCAGGAGATCCGTGACACCGCCGACGCGCTGCGCGGCCGGGCCAATACCGATGTGCTGCCGCTGTACTCGCGGCTGTCGTCGGACGAGCAGCACCGGGTGTTCGAGGTGCCCGCGAACCGGACAATGGCCAGCCGCCGGGTTGTGCTCGCGACCAACGTCGCCGAGACCTCGCTGACCGTCCCCGGCATCCGCTACGTGATCGACCCCGGTACCGCCCGGATCTCCCGCTACTCGCTCCGGACCAAGGTCCAGCGGCTCCCGATCGAGCCGATCTCGCAGGCCAGCGCCAATCAGCGCAAGGGCCGGTGCGGCCGGGTGGCCGACGGCATCTGCATCCGGCTCTATTCCGAGGAGGATTTCGAGAGCCGTCCGGAGTTCACCGACCCGGAGATCCAGCGGACCAACCTGGCCAGCGTCATCCTCCAGATGGCGGCCGCCCGGCTGGGCGACGTGCGCAAGTTCCCGTTTGTCGACCCGCCCGACCCGCGGGCGATCACCGACGGGGTCAAGCTGCTGGAGGAGCTGAACGCGGTCAGCGGCGACCAGCTCACCGACACCGGCCGCCAGATGGCCCGGCTGCCGGTGGACCCGCGCATCGCCCGGATGATCATCGAGTCGGGCCGCCAGGGCTGCGCCCGCGAGATCCTTGTCATCGCGGCCGCGCTGTCCATTCAAGATCCGCGCGAGCGGCCGTCGGACAACCAGCAGGCGGCCGACACCGCCCACGCGCGCTTCCGTCAGCCCGAGTCGGATTTCCTCGCCTTCGTGGCGCTGTGGGATTACCTGGCCGAGCGGCAGAAGGAGCTGTCCGGCTCCGCCTTCCGCCGCCTGTGCCGGTCTGAGTTCCTCAACTACCTGCGCGTCCGCGAATGGCAGGACCTGCACGGCCAGCTGTCGGCGCTGTCCCGCGAGCTCGACATCGACACCAGGACCAGTTCATCGCAGCGCCAGCTGGTGACCACCGCCCTGCTGGCCGGCTTGCTCTCGCAGGTCGGCATGAAGATGGTGCTCGCCCCGCGCGCCGGGGCGGCCCGCCCGCCCGCTCCCGGCGGGGCCGAGCGCGGCCGGCGCCCCCTGCCGGAATACCTCGGCGCCCGCGGCACCCGGTTCGCCGTCTTCCCCGGCTCCGGACTGGCCCGCAAGCCGCCCGACTGGGTGGTCGCGGCCGAGCTGGTGGAAACCTCGCGGCTGTGGGCGCGGACCGTCGCCGCGATCGAGCCGGAGTGGGTCGAGCCGGTCGCCGCCCACCTGGTCAAGCACTCCTACAGCGAGCCCCGCTGGTCCAAGACCCAGGGCAGCGCGGTCGCGAGCGAGAAGGTCACCCTCTACGGCATACCGATCGTGGCCGACCGGACGGTGCTGCTGCACCGCATCGACCCGGTCCTGGCGCGCGAGTTGTTCATCCGCCATGCCCTGGTCGAGGGGGACTGGCAGACCCGGCACCACTTCTTCCGCGACAACGCCAAGCTGCTGGCCGACGCCGCCGCGCTCGAGCAGCGGGCCCGCCGCCGCGGCCTGGTCGCGGGGGAGGAGGCGCTGTTCGCCTTCTACGACGCGCGGGTGCCGGCCGAGGTGGTGTCCGCCCGGCACTTCGACACCTGGTGGAAGAAGGCCCGCCGCGATTCGCCCGACCTGCTCACGCTGACCCTCGACAACCTGCTCTCGGCCGCCGCGGACGAGCTCGACATCGACGCCTACCCCGAGGTCTGGACGTCGGCCTCGCCCGGCCTTGGCCACGGTGCGGGCCCGGGCGGACTGTCGCTGTCGTATGCGTTCGAGCCGGGCAGCGACGCCGACGGCGTCACCGTCGACATTCCGCTGAAGACGCTCAACCAGGTGCGCGCGGAGGAGTTCTCGTGGCAGATCCCGGGGCTGCGGCAGGAGCTGGTGACCGAGCTGATCCGGTCGCTGCCCAAGCAGCTGCGGGTGCAGCTGGTCCCCGCCCCCGACGTGGCCCGCCAGGTGCTGGCCGACCTGGACGGTGCCACCCCCGGCCGTGACATCAGGGACACGCTGGCGGCGGAGGTGCTGCGGCTGCGCGGGGTGCGGGTGCCGGCCGACGCGTTCGACCTGGACCGGGTGCCACCGCACCTGCGCCCGACGTTCCGGGTGCTGGACGGCGCCACCGTGGTCGGCACCGGCAAGGACCTGGCCGCGCTGCAGCGCCAGCTGCGCCCTCAGCTCCGCGCCACCTTGTCCGCCCGGGCCGGCTCGCTCACCCGCACCGGCGTCACCAGCTGGGACTTCGGGCCGTTGCCGGAGGTGTTCAGCGACGGCGAGGTGACCGCCTACCCGGCCCTGGTCGCCCCGCGCAGTGCCGATCCGGGCCAGGGCGTCGACATCCGGCTGTTCGAGACCGCTGACGCGGCCCGGCGGGCGATGCGGGCCGGTACCCGGCGGCTGGTCCTGCTGGCGGTGAAGTCGCCCGGTGGCGAGGTCGCCAAGCGGCTGACGACGACCCAGAAGCTGGTCCTGACGGACAACCCCCACGGCTCGGTCGCCGCCCTGCTCGCCGACTGCGTCAGCTGCGCTGTGGACGGGCTGATCGCCGAGGCGGGCGGCCCGGCCCGGGACGCGGCCGGGTTTGCGAAGATCGTCGACCATGTCCGGCCGCGGCTGTACGCGGCCACCTACGAGGTAGTCACCCGGGCCGAGGAGATCCTCCGGGGCGCCCACGAGGTGCGGCTGCGGCTCGACCAGCTGCGCAGCCCGGCCCTGGCCCCGGCCGCGGCCGACATCCGCCAGCAGCTGGAGCGGCTGATTGGCCCTGGCTTCCTCACCGCGGCCGGCACCAGGCGGCTG
Source organism: uncultured Actinomycetota bacterium (assembly GCA_963795335.1). Taxonomy (GTDB): domain Bacteria; phylum Actinomycetota; class Actinomycetes; order Streptosporangiales; family Streptosporangiaceae; genus Trebonia. The sequence goes on along the minus strand of CAWCHI010000009.1, from coordinate 19,792 downwards.
CCCGCCCTCGCCCGCTACGTCACCGCGGCCGGGCGCCGGCTCGACAAGCTGGCCGACAACGCCGGCCGCGACGCCCAGCAGATGGCGGTGGTGGACCGGGTGCAGGACGCCTACGCCAGCGCCGTCGCCGCGCTGCCGCCGGAGGCGCGCACCTCGGACGCGGTCACCGAGGTCCGCTACCAGATCGAGGAACTGCGGGTCAGTCTGTTCGCCCAGACGATCGGCACACCGCAGCCAGTTTCCGAGCGGCGCGTCATGACGGCGATCAGCCAGCTCGGCTAGCGGCCGGCGGCCGCCCGCTGCGCTCGAACACCTGAGCCACCTCGCCGTCCAAGCGGGCTTCCTCAGCCGGCGTGTCGTTCGATTATGGACTACATAAAGTGCTAGCTTTCACCTCATCTAGCACCCTCGCCGTCCGTGCCGCAGCGGCCGCCGGCGTATGCGCGTGCCTCGATCCCCCCGGATTCCCCGCATGAGGAGGCCCCGTGTCCGCAATACCCCCCGTCCGGCGCCGGCTGCTCGGCGCGGCCCTGCGCCAGTACCGCGAGGGCCTTGGCTACAAGCTCGAGGAGGCCGCCGCCATCCTCGAGTGCCACCCCTCCAAGGTCAGCCGGATCGAGACCGGCGAGCGCGGCATCCGCGCCAAGGAGCTGCGGGAACTGCTGACCGAGTACAGCGTGCCCGCGGCCGAGCAGGAGGCGCTGCTGGCGATCGCGCACCGGGGCCGCCAGGTCGGCTGGTGGCTCGACTACCGGGACGTGCTGTCGGCCGACGCCCAGGACTACGTGATCATGGAAAGTGCCGCCACCCAGATCCTCGTCTACGAGCCGAACCAGGTACCTGACCTGCTGCAGACCCCGGGCTACGTCCGGGCGGTGGCCGACGCCGACGCCCGCTACTCCATCGGCCGAGCAGCGTGCCCACGCGGCCGAAGTCAAGCTCAGCCGGCAGCGGGTGATGCTGGCCGGCCAGGTCCCGGGGGTGGACGTGGTCATCACCGAGGGGGCGCTGCGGCAGGCGGTCGGCCCGCCCTGGGTGATGCGCGAGCAGCTAAGCCTGCTGGCGACGGTGGCGGAGACCGGACGGGCCCCCGCCACCCTGGCCCCCCGCCCGGGTGGGGCGGACGCCTCCTGGTCGCTGCGGGTGCTGCCGTTCGCGGCGGGCGCGCACGCGGCGGCGGGGAGCGGGCCAATGACCCTGCTGCGGTTCGCGGAGGCGACTGCGCTCGGGGTTGTCCACCTGCCCGCCCTGTCCGGCGGGATCAGCCTCGAAGGCCGCGATGACGTGACCCGCTACCTGCGCACGTTCACCGGGCTGCAGGCGGCGGCGCTGACCGCAGCACGGTCGGCGCGGCTGCTGCGCGCGCTCGCGGGCAGGTACGGCGACTAGGCGGAGGGCGCCTCGGCCGGCCGTGCTTCGAGGGCCGCGTGGGCCCCGGCGGGCATCGCGGCCACCCTCGTCGGCAGCGCAAGCTTTCTGTTGACGTCCTCAAGCTTGGCAATAAGGTCCTGGATGTCGCGAAGCTGCTGACTGTCGTCGCGCGGACCGTTACCGTACGTCATAGGCCGGAACTCCAGGGTCGAGAAGGGGGACTCGACGGGTACACAGACGCCGTTCTTTCCTATCTGGCGCTATCATACCGTGATCTGACCGACGTGCACACTTTCGGCATGTGCCAATTTGCCGTCGGCACGGACTCCGGAGGGGCCGGAGTGCCGTCTGCGGCCACACTATCGGGACCGGGTGGCGGCGTGCCGCCATCATGATCAAATTCCCTTCGCGATTGGGCAAAATCCCAGTTCAGGCGGCTCAGGCAGCCTGCCGGCAGACCTGCCCGGGCGCACGTGCAAACGCCCGCCAGCGCTTGCCCGTGCATCGGCAATACCCATTTACATTAAACAGCGACAATAGGTCCGCCGGCTGAGTCCGAATTGCCGGTTTGCACGGGAAATGTGCACGCGAATCATGCACAGGTCAATGCACAAGCCTTAGGTGCGTGCGAATGCACGTGCACCTGGGGCCGCCCGGGCCGTCCGGTCAATGAACGCCGGCCAAGGCCGACCGGGGTCGCCGCGGGAAGCCAGCCACTGGGTCAGCGGCGTGGGGCCGGGCGCGGGCCGCGGGCCGCGCCCGCCATCAGCTCCGTCAGCTCGGCCGCGGTCAGCGCGGGCACCGGCAGCGCGGAGACGCTGTCCCGGGCCGGGCGCAGCCCGTCGAGCAGCAGGATCAGGTAGCGGCGCCACACCTCGGGGGCGACCGAGGCGGCGTACTCGGCCACCGAGCCGAGCATGAACGCGATCATCTTGACGTCGGTCACGCCGAAGTCGGGCCGCACGTCTCCCGCTGCCTGCGCGCGCTCGACCAGCTTGCTGATCACCGGGCGCATCCGGTCGCGGGCGTAGCAGACCTGGTCCCGGTCGTAGGTGCCGAACATCATCAGCTCCCGCAGGCCGTGGTCGCGGGCCATCGCGGCGGCGGCGTACTCCAGGTAGGAGACCAGCCCGTCCCACGGGTTGGCCGCCCCGCAGGCGTCCTCGGCCACCGTCACCAGGTTGTCGATGCGGTCCCGGAACAGCTCGGCGATCAGCGACTCCTTGTCCGGGAAGCGGCGGTAGACGGTGCCCACGCCGACGCCCGCCGCCCGGGCGACCTCGTCCAGGGTGGCGTCGAGGCCGCGCTCGCCGAAGACGCCGGCCGCGGCGGCGAGGATGCGCTGCCGGTTGCGCTCGGCGTCGCGGCGCAGCGGCCGCTCGTCGTGAGACCTCTGGTCGCCGTTACCCGTCATAGTCGTTAGCCTACCCCGAACGGAGGGGGTTCCTCCGCTTCGTGTTATGCTCCTCCAGTAAACGGAACTATATCCTCCAGATTGGCGGTTGGAATGTCCGAGGGAAGCGTCCCCGCGCCGGCGGGGGACAGCGGGACGCAGCACCGCGGCGGGTCGGCCGCGGCGCAGCCCGACCCGCGGCGCTGGCTGATCCTGGTCGTGATCGGGATCGCGCAGCTGATGGTGGTGCTCGACGCCACGGTGATGAACATCGCGTTGCCGTCGGCTCAGCACGACCTTGGGTTCAGCAACGTGGACCGGCAGTGGATCGTGACGGCGTACTCGCTGTCGTTCGGCAGCCTGCTGCTGTTCTGCGGGCGGCTGGCCGACTTGATCGGCCGCAAGGTCATGTTCGTCACCGGCCTGGCTGGATTCGCGCTGGCCTCCGCGGTGGGCGGGGCCTCGGTGAACTTCGAGATGCTGGTCACCGCCCGGGCCGCGCAGGGCGTGTTCGGCGCGATGCTCGCCCCGGCCGCGCTGTCGCTGCTCGCCACCACCTTCACCATCCCCAGCGAGCGGGGCAAGGCGTTCGGCATCTACGGCTCGGTCGCGGCCGGCGGCGGCGCAGTCGGGCTGCTGCTCGGCGGCGCGCTGACCTCGTACCTGTCCTGGCGCTGGTGCCTGTACATCAACCTCGTCTTCGCCGGCGCCGCGATCATCGGCGCCTTGCTGCTGCTGCACAAGCAGCCGCGGACCGGGGCGCGGCTGGACGTGCCCGGGGTCATCCTCGTCTCGGCGGGCATGTTCTGCCTCGTCTACGGGTTCTCCAACGCCGCCACGCATAACTGGTCGACCACGTCGACCTGGGGGTTCCTCGCGGCTGGGGTCGTGCTGCTGGCCGTGTTCGCGTTCTGGATGTCCCGGGCCAGGAACCCGCTGCTGCCGCCCCGGGTGGTGCTCGACCGGAACCGGGGGGCGGCCTACCTGGGCATCCTGATCGTGGGGGCCGGGATGTTCGGCATCTTCCTCTTCCTCACCTACTACCTGCAGGACACGCTCGGCTACTCGCCGGTGATCACCGGTGTCGCGTTCCTGCCGATGATCGCCGGCGTCGCCACCTCGTCGAACGTGTCCAACATCGTGCTGATGCCGCGCATCGGGCCGAAGCCGATCGTCTCGGCCGGCCTGATCCTGGCGTCAGCGGGGATGGTCTGGCTGACCCGGATCGGCCCGCACTCGAGCTACGCGGCCGACATCCTCGGCCCGATCATCATCACCGGGCTGGGCATGGGCCTGATGTTCTCGACCGCGTTCAACACCGGCACCTACGGGGTGGCGCCGCAGGACACCGGGGTCGCGTCGGCCTCGGTCAACACCGGCCAGCAGCTCGGCGGGGCGATCGGCTTGGCCCTGCTGAACACCATCGCCGCCAGCGCGACGGCCAGCTACCTGGTGGCCCACCTGCATGGGAAGCCGACCGCGGCGGTTACGCAGGCGGCGCTGGTGCACGGCTACACGACCGCGTTCTGGTGGTGTGCGGCCATCTTCCTGGCCGGAGCGGTGCTCTGCGGTTCGCTGATGCGCAGCGGCCCGCTCCAGGGCCGGGCCCCGCAGACAGGCGCGGCTCCGGCCGCGGCGGCGGCGGAGGAGGGAGCCGGGCCCGGCGGTGCCAGCGGGCTCGCCGCCGAGCAGGGGGTGAACGGGGATGCGGCCGGACAGGCGGCCGGGCGTCACGGCGGCCGCCATGAAGGCGGCCGCCACGAAGGCGGTCACCGCGACGGGGCGCATCACGGCGGCGGCCGTCACGAGGCCGGGCACGTGGAGCCGGCCGACGAGGTGCCCGGTCGCTAGGCCGGGCTCAGCGGAAATCGGCTGAGCGGCGGGCGCCGGGTCAGGCGTCCGCCGCCAGCGCGCTCAGCACGATGGTGAACCGGGTCATCCCCGGCCGGCTGGTGAGCAGGATCGCGCCGGAGTGGGCGGCGACCACCGCGTCGACGATCGCCAGCCCGAGGCCGGTCGAGTTCGCGTCGGCGACGTGCGAGCGGGACGTGTCGGCCCGGGTGAACCGCTCGAACAGGTCGGGCAGCAGCCCCGCCGGGATGCCGGGGCCGTCGTCGGTGACCGAGACCACCAGCCGGGGCGCGGGCGGCACGGTGCCGCGCGCGACCGAGTCGGTCCCCCTGCCCGCCGCGACGCTGCCCGTGGTGCCACTGCCCCTGGCGACACCCGCGTCGCTGGCGTCCAGCGTGTCGCTGAGCCGGAGGGTGACGGTGGTCCCGTCGGGGGTGTGCCGCCCGGCGTTGGACAGGAGGTTGCCCAGCACCTGCCGGAGCCGGTCCTCGTCGCCCAGCACCGACACCGGGTCGTCGGGCAGCTCCAGCACCCAGCGGTGACCAGGGCGGGCGGCCTGGGCGTCGCTCGCCGCGTCGATCGCCAGCCGGGTCATGTCGACCGGCGCGCGCGACAAGGGACGGCCCGCGTCCAGCCGGGCCAGCAGCAGCAGGTCGTCGACCAGGACACTCATCCGCCGCGACTCCGACAGCACCCGGCCGAGGGCATGGGTGACCGGCTCGGGTGCCGCGCCCGGGCGCAGCAGCGCGAGCTCGGCGTAGCCCCGGATCGCGGCCAGCGGCGTGCGCAGCTCGTGGCTGGCGTCGGCCGCGAACCGGCGCAGCCGGGCCTCGCTGGCGGCCCGCCGCTGGAGCGCGTTCTCCACGTGCCCCAGCATCCGGTTGAAGGCCAGCCCGACCTGGCCGGTCTCGGTTTCCGGGTCGGCGTCGGGCACGCCGGCCGGCAGCGATACCTCGCCTGTCTCCAGCGGCAACTCGGCCACGGCCGACGCGGTGGCGGCGACACGGCGCAGCGGGCGCAGCGAGAGCCGGACCCACAGCGTACCCAGCACGCCCGCCAGCACCAGGACGACGCCGAAGACGGCCGCCTCGGCCAGGGCGATGTCGCGGAGCATGTCGTGCGTGTCGCTGAGCGACAGGCCAGTGATGTAGATGGACCCGTCACCGTCCGGGTCGCTGGACGCGGTGAGCTCGTAGGTCCCCTTGGCCCAGCTCAGGTAGCGGGTGGTGGTGGGGAGCGGAGCGCTGCCGGACGACTCCGCGGCGGCCACCGGGGTGATGCTGAGCAGGGTCTTCTCGTCGGCCGCGGTCAGCTTGAAATCGCTGTCGCCGATGAGGCCGCACTGCCAGCTGCCGTCCGCGGAGACATAGGCGATGAAGGTGTCCTCGCCCAGGCCCTGGCAGGTGGCCACCGAGGCCGGTATGCCCGCCGGGGCCGACTGCGGCCGGGCGACGGCGCTCGTGCTGGCGGCAGGGGGGTTGCCGCCGTCGTCGTTGTCGCCGTCGGGGCCGCCGTCGGGGCCGCCCATCGCGTGCTCCCAGCAGCTGTGGGCCAGGCCGCTGGCGGTCTGCAGCTGGTTGTTGAGCTCGCGCTCCAGGGAGTGCTGGACGGCCAGGTAGGTGACCACCCCGACGGCCGCGCAGGCGGCGGTGAGCAGGGCCATCAGCCCGGCGATGAGCTTGCCGCGCAGGGTCGTCGGCAGCAGTTTCCTCGGGGCCAGCGCGCGCAGCGCCGGCATCAGCCAGCCGGCTTCAGCACGTACCCGACGCCGCGGACGGTGTGGATCAGCGGCTCGCGGCCCGCGTCGATCTTCTTCCGCAGGTAGCTGATGTACAGCTCGACCACGTGGGCCTGCCCGCCGAAGTCGTAGTTCCACACCCGGTCGAGGATCTGCGCCTTCGACAGCACCCGCCGCGGGTTGCGCATGAGGAAGCGGAGCAGCTCGAACTCGGTCGCGGTGAGGTCAATGAGCTCACCGCCGCGGCGCACCTCGCGGGCGTCCTCGTCCATGGTCAGGTCGGACACCGTGAGGCCGTTCTCGCCGCCGGTCGTGCGGGCCAGGTTGGCCCGGCGCAGCAGCCCCCGCAGCCGCGCCAGTACCTCCTCGAGGCTGAACGGCTTGGTGACGTAGTCGTCGCCCCCCGCGGTCAGCCCGGCCACCCGGTCCTCGACCGCGTCCCGCGCGGTCAGGAACAGCACGCACACGCCGGGCAGGTCGGACCGCAGCCGCCGCATCACTTCGACCCCGTCGAAGTCGGGCAGCATGATGTCGAGGACCACTGCGTCGGGCCGGAAGTCGCGGCCCGCCCGGACCGCCTCGGCCCCGCTGCCCGCGGTCTGCACCGACCAGCCCTCGTAGCGCAGCACGCTCGACAGCAGCTCGGCCAGGCTGGGCTCGTCGTCGACGACAAGCACCCGGACCGGGGTGCCGTCAGGGTGCTGGGTGCCGGCCCCGCGCCCGAGCGTCACCGTGCCAGCACCCGTGCCGTCGCCGGGTGTGACCGTGGCCGCGGCATCAGTGACGCGGGGTCCGTCCCTCAGGTCATCAGGCATCATCGGTTGCTCACTCGCAGCTGCTCGTTCCCGTGGTTGTCACCCCACTATGACAAGGCCAGCCGTCCCGCAGCCCGCGAGTTTCATCTGGATTCCCTCTGAGAATCCGCGCTGTCTCCGCTCAGCACCAGGCCAGCCCGCCGGGTGACCGGGTCACGCGTCCAGCACCCGGGCGAGCTTGGAGGCGTGCCCGGCCGGCCGGGCGCCCGCCTCGAGGAGCACCTCCGCCGCCGCCCGTTGCAGCTCCGGGTCGGCCTCGGTCACCTCCACCTCGACCTCCCGCCAGCGCAGCGGCTCGCCCGCGGGCAGCCGCCGGGCGGTCACCGCGTCGTCGGCGACCTCCGCCCGGACGGAGCCGTCGTCGCCGTGCAGGGTCACCACCTCCCGTTCGGTATCCAGCTGGGCGATGGGCGCGAGGGGCCGGCCGCGGTGACCCCGGCCACCCGCGCGGCCAGCTCGCCGGGCACCGGCTCGTCGCCCGGGCCGAGCGGCGCGTGGATCTCGCGCCGGGCGCCGTCGGCGGCCGGCAGCTTCAGGTGCCAGCCCTCGTCGGAGCCGCCGGTGCGCCGCCGCAGCGTGATCTTGCTGGCGGCCAGCCGCTGGTCGGCGGTGTCGTAGTAGGTCGCCGACAGGTGGTACAGCACCGCCGCGTCGGCGCTGATCCCGGCCAGCCCACCGAACGAGGGCCGGGTGAACCCCGTCTCCACGTCGAACTTCTGCTCGATCTCCAGGTGCTCTGCCATGCCCGCCTCGCCTCGCCTGACGCCTCCGGTCAGTCAAAGTCTAAGAAGCCCGGAGCGGGCCCGCCGCCAGCCCACCGGAAGGTTGGCCCGCTGCCGGTCGAGCACGAGGGAGAAGAACAGGCCCTGCTCGTTCGCAGCCCCGCGCGGGTGGGCGCCCCCTCGCCCGCCGGGTAGGGTCACCAGCGTGGATGATATCGCCCGCGGCGCCCCGGGCGGCGCCGCCCGGAACGCCCCGGGCGACGGGGCGGACGGCGGTGCCCGCGCTGCCCTCAGGAAGATCCCCCGCACCGATCAGCTGCTGGACGACCCGCGGATGGCCGCCGCCCAGCGCCGCCTCGGCCGCGAGCTGGTCAAGGCCGCGGTCAACCGCGCCCAGCAGCGGGCCAGGAACGGCGAAATCGGCCCGGGGCAGGTGGCCGACGCCGCCGCCGCCGACCTGCCGCCTGCCGCCTCCTCGCTGATCCCCGTCATCAACGCGACCGGAGTGCTGGTGCACACCAACCTGGGCCGGGCCCCGCTCAGCGCCGCCGCCCGCGACGCCCTCGCCGCCGCCGCCGGCACCTGCGACGTCGAGTACGACCTGGAGACCGGGACCCGGGCCCGGCAGCGCGGCCGCGGTCTCCTCGACGCGCTGCTGCGGGCGGTGCCCGGGGCCGCGGCGGCGGGCGTCGTCAACAACAACGCCGCCGCGCTGGCGCTGGCCGCTACCGCGCTCGCGGCCGGCCGCGAGATCGTCATCAGCCGGGGTGAGCTCATCGAGATCGGCGACCGGTTCCGCCTCCCGGAACTGCTGACCAGCACCGGGGCCCGGCTGCGGGAGGTCGGTACCACCAACCGGACCACGGCCGACGACTACCGGCAGGCGCTGTCGGCCGATACCGGCTTCATCCTCAAGGTGCACCCGTCCAACTACCGGGTGGAAGGCTTCACCCGGTCGGCGACTGTGGCCGAGCTGGCGGCGCTGCACGTCACCGTCGTCCACGACATCGGCTCCGGGCTGCTCGCGCCGCATCCGCTCTTGCCGGATGAGCCCGACGCGGCCACGTCCCTCGCGGACGGCGCCAACCTGGTCACCGCCAGCGGCGACAAGCTGCTCGGAGGTCCGCAGGCCGGCCTCCTGCTGGGCGACGAGGCAGTAGTCCGCCGCCTGCTGCGGCACCCGCTGGCCCGTGCCCTGCGGGTCGACAAGCTGACCCTGGCCGCCCTCGAGGCAACCGTCAGCGGCCCGCCGCCGCCGGTCGCCCGCGCGCTCGCGGCCGACCAGGCGGCACTGGCCGAGCGGGCCTCGCGGATAGCCGCCGCCCTCGCCGGCCGGCTGCTCGGGGCCAGCGTGGCCAGCACCGAGGCGGCCGTCGGCGGCGGCGGCGCCCCGGGCGTGACGCTGCCAAGCGCCGCCGTCGCCCTGCCCGAGGAGCTGGCGGCGGCGCTGCGCAGCGGCCCGCCGGTGCGCCGGGGCGAGGTGCCCGCAGTGGCGGGCCGGGTGGAGAAGGGCCGCCTGCTGCTCGACTTGCGCTCGGTCGACCCGGATGACGACGACCGAATCATCGCGGCCGTTCTGGCCGCGGCCGGGACGGTGCCAGATGGATGATCTGGCCTGATGGGAACGGAGACCTGATGTACGTGGTGGCGACGGCCGGGCACGTCGACCACGGCAAGTCCACCCTGGTCAGGGCGCTGACCGGGATGGAACCGGACCGCTGGGCGGAAGAGCGCCGCCGCGGCATGACGATCGACCTGGGTTACGCCTGGATGACGTTGCCCCCCCGGCCCGGAGCCGCGGCGGGGGAGCAGCTGGCCTTCGTCGACGTGCCCGGCCACGAGCGTTTCGTGCCGAACATGCTGGCCGGGCTGGGCCCGGTGCCCGCGGTCATGTTCGTGGTGGCCGCCGACGGCGGCTGGATGCCGCAGTCGGCCGAGCACCTGGCCGCCGTCGACGCCCTCGGGGTCCGCCACGGCCTGCTCGTCATCACCCGGGCCGACCTGGCCGACCCCGCCCCCGCGAGCCGCGTGGCCCGGGCTGAGCTGGCGCGGACCAGCCTCGGCGCGGTCGAGGCGGTCAGCGTCAGCGCCGTCACTGGTGCGGGCCTGGCGGACCTGCGGTCGGCCCTCAGCCGGCTGGCGGCCACGCTGGGGGCCCCGTCCGGCCAGGCCCCGCCTGGGCCGGCCCGTCGGGGGCGCCGGGGACCGACGGGCCGGTCCGGCTCTGGATCGACCGCTCGTTCACCATCAAGGGCGCGGGGACCGTGGTCACCGGCACGCTGCCGGCCGGGCGGGTCCGCAACGGCCAGGAGCTCGAGCTCAGCCCGCCCGGCCGGGTCGTCCGGGTGCGCGGCCTCGAGACGCTCGGCGCGCCCGCCGAGGCGGTCGCCGGGGTCGCCCGGGTCGCTCTCAACCTGCGCGGCATCCCGGCGGGCGAGCCCACGCGGGGCATGGCGCTGATCGAACCGGGCCGCTGGACGGTAACCGGCGAGATCGACGTGCGCATCGCCACCCGCGGGCCCGGGCCCCAGCCGAAATTCCCAGCCGAACTGCTGCTGCACATCGGCTCGGCCCGGACCCAGGCGCGGCTGCGGCTGCTCGGGCGCGACCCCGGGACCAGCGTCGCCCCTGGGCGGGAGACGGTCTCCGGGGCGCCGGGCGAGGGCAGTGTCAGCTACGCCCGGCTGCGGTTGCGGCACCCGCTGCCGCTGCACGCGGGTGACCGGGTGATCCTGCGCGACCCGGGCGCGGCCGGGATCGCCCTCTACGGCGCGACCGTCCTCGACCCGTTCCCGCCCCCGCTCGGCCGGCGCGGCGCGGGCGCGGCGGCAGTCCGCGCGCTCTGTTCCTGGCCGGACCGCCCGCGCCCGGCTGACCTGCTCGGCCGGCATAAGCTGCTGGCGGCGGCGCAGCTGGCGGCGGCCGGGATCGGCCCGCCGCCCGAACCGGTGGCGGCCGGCTGGCTGGCCGACCCCGCGCACTGGGCCAGGCTGCAGGCCGAGCTGCCCACGGTGGTGGCCGCCTTCTGCGCCCGCGACCCGCTCGCTCCCGGCATGCCGGCCGAGGCGGCCCGGGCCGCGCTCGGCCTCCCCAGCCGCGACCTGGTGCGCGCACTGGCGACCGGAGACGTCGTGATGGACGGCGGCTACCTGCGGATCTGCGCCCGCCAGGCCCCGCCTGAGACCGGCCAGCAGCAGGACCGGGGCGCTCCCGCGGGCCCGCTCCCGGCCACGCTCGCGGCCGCCGTCCGGTCCGTCCTCGACGCCCTGGCCCACGACCCGTTCGCGGCCCCCGAGGCCGGGCGGTTGCGCGCCCTCGGCCTTGACGCCCGGGCGGTGGCGACGGCCGCCCGGGCCGGCCTGCTGCTGCGCGTGGCCGACCTGATCGTGCTGGCGCCGGACGCCGACAAGGCGGCGGCCCGCGTGCTGGCCGGGCTCGACCAGCCGTTCTCTACCTCACAGGCCCGCCAGGCGCTGCACACCTCCCGGCGGGTGGCGATCCCGCTGCTGGAGTACCTGGACCGGGCCCGGGTGACCGAGCGCCTCCCGGGCGACCTGCGCCGCATTCGCGACTGACCTGCCCCTGGCCGGCCCGGGCGGCCTTAGCCGCCGATGGCGGACATCGGGCGGCCTTAGCCGCCGATGGCGGACATCGGGCGGTCCGGCTGGAGGAAGGCCGGCTCGTTGATCCCATGCCCCGGCAGCTTCGCCGCGACCGCCGCCCGCCAGCGGCCGGCGATCTCCTCGTCGGTCGCGCCCGACCGCAGGGCGGAGCGCAAATCGCTCTCGGACCGGGCGAACAGGCAGTTGCGGATCTGCCCGTCGGCGGTCAGCCGGACCCGGTCGCAGGCACCGCAGAACGGCCGCGTGACCGACCCGATGACGCCGACCCGGGCCGGGCCGCCGCCCACGAGGAAGGTTTCGGCCGGGGCGGCGCCACGCGCATGTTCGGTGTCCTCGGAAAGACTGAACGACGCCGACAGCAGCTGGAAGATCTCGTCCGCGGTCACCATCTCGGCCCGCTTCCAGCCGTGCTGCGCGTCGAGCGGCATCTGCTCGATGAACCGCAGCTCGTAGTCGTGCTCGAGGCAGTAGCGCAGCAGCTCGGGGGCCTCGCCGTCGTTCAGCCCGCGCATCAGCACCGCGTTGACCTTGACCGGGGTCAGGCCCGCGGCCGCCGCGGCGGCGAGCCCGGATAGCACGTCTTCCAGCCGGTCGCGGCGGGTCAGTTTGCGGAAGACCTCAGGCCGGACCGTGTCCAGGGAGACGTTGACGCGGTCGAGCCCGGCCGCGCGCAGGTCGCTTGCGAGCCGGCCCAGGCCGATCCCGTTGGTGGTCAGCGAGATCTCGGGGCGCGGCGCCAGGGAGGCGGTCGCCGCGACGATGGACACCAGGTCGCGCCGCAGCAGCGGCTCGCCGCCGGTGAACCGGACCTCGCGGATGCCGAGCAGCTCGACGCCGATCCGGACCAGCCGGACCACCTCGTCGGTGGTGAGGACCTCGGGGGCCGGCAGCCAGTCGAGACCCTCGGGCGGCATGCAGTAGGCACAGCGCAGGTTGCAGCGGTCCGTGAGGGACACCCGCAAGTCCGTCGCCACCCGCCCGTAGGAATCACTGAGCATCCACCCAGCCTACGTGCCAAAAGTGACATAAAGAAATGTCGCTACCGGGGCTTGCGGGGTGCGCGCGGCGGTTGCCGCCGTCGTCAGATGCCCGATCGGCCCGGGCGTGGGGTTGCCCGGGCCATTACTCAGCGCAGCCGGCGCAGGAACGGGTCCTGCTCCCGGTATGGCACTGCCTTGATCCGGGCGTCGACCGCGAGTACCCCGTCGGGCCGGGCGATCACCGGGTTAAGGTCCAGGTCGGTGATCTCGGGCAGGTCGTCCGCGAGGCGGGAGAGCCGCAGCAGCAAGTCGCGCAGGGCCCCGAGGTCGGCCGGCGGGCTGCCCCGGTACCCGAGCAGCAGCGGTGCCGTCTTGACCGACCGGATCAGCGCGTCCGCGTCGACGTCGGTCAGCGGTGTCAGCCGCGCCACGTGGCCGCCCAGTACCTCGGTGGCGACCCCCCCGGGGCCGAGGACGACCAGCGGGCCGAATACATGGTCATCCAGCATGCCTGCGATCAGCTCGGTCCCGCCGGTGATCATCGGCTGGATCAGGACCTGGCGCAGCTTGCCGGCGAAGCGCCCGGCCAGCCGCTGGTAGGCGGCGCGCACTCCGGCTTCGTCGCGGATGTCCAGTTCGACGCCGCCCGCGTCCGTCTTGTGCACGAGACCCGGTACGTCGGCTTTCAGCACCACCGGGCCGGCCGCGGCCTGGAAGGCGCGCACGGCCTCGTCTTCGCTGCGGGCCGCCGTTGACTGGATGAGCGGGATGCCGTAGCAGCGCAGCAGGCCGGCGGTCGTCCCGGCCGGCAGCCAGCCACCCCGCCCGCCGCGCAGGAACTCGCGCAGCAGCGTGCGCGCGTCGTCGGCCTTGATGTCGCTGAACGCGGGCAGCACGCCGCGTGGCGCGGCCCGCCAGGCACCATACCGGGCCGCCCGGGCCATGGCTGTCACCGCTGCTTCGGGGTACCCGTAAAACGGCACTGGTGCGCTGGCGCCGGGGAGCAGGCGGACCGATTCCGCCTGGTCGAGGTGGACGGCGGCCACGGGCACGCCGACCTGGGCCCGCTGGATCGCTGCGGGCAGGTCACCCGTCGCCGCGGTCGGCAGGACCAGCGCGATCACCGCGTTGACCTCGTCATCGGCGGCGGCCTGCTCGATGACCGCCTGAAACGCCGCGGCCGAAATGGTTGCCGTGGTGTCCACCGGGCCGTTGACCGTGCCCCCATCAGGGACCAGCGCCCGCAGGCTGTCACGGGTCGCCCCGTGCGGCCGGTGCACGGTCAGGCCGAGGTCGGCGCAGACGTCGGCGGCCAGCACTCCCGCGCCACCCACGTTGGAGACGATCGCAACCGTGCGGCCGTCCGGGACCGGCTGGCTGGCCAGCAGCGCGGTCGCTTCGATCAGCTCTCCGAGCGTGGGCGTGGCGATGATGCCAGCTTGCTCGAACAGGGTTTCCCGGCTGACCAGCGGGGTCGCCACCGCCGCCGTGTGCGAGGCCGCGGCGCGCTGGCCGGCGACCGAGCGGCCAGCCTGCACGGTCAGCACCGGCATCTTCACGGCGACCCGGCGCGCGGTCCGGGCGAACTTGCGCGGGTTGCCGAACGACTCGATGTAGAGCACGGCCAGCCGGGTGGCGGTGTCGGCCTCCCACCACAGCAGCATGTCGTTGCTCGACACGTCCAGCTTGTTGCCCGCCGATACGAACGAGGAGATGCCGATGCCGAGCCTGGACAACTGGTTCACCACGGCAAAGCCCAGGCCGCCGGATTGCATGACAAGCCCGGCGGCGCCCGGCCGCGCGTGCCCGTCGGCGAAGGTGGCGTCCAGTCCGAGAGCGGGTACCGCCACGCCGAAGCAGTTCGGCCCGACCAGCCGCATGCCACGGCGGCGGCAGACCGACAGCAGGTCCGCGGATGCGGCTGCATCCAGCCCAGCCGTGATGACCACCAGGGCACCCACCCCGCGGCGCCCGCACCCCTCGGCCGCGTTCACGACGGCCGCGGGGGGCACCGCGATGACCGCCAGGTCCACGGCCTCAGGCAGTTCGTCGGGAGAGGGCAGGCAGGGGAGGCCGCCGACCTCAGTCGCATGCGGGTTCACCGGGTAGAGCCGGCCGGCGTAGCCGGCGGTGCGGATGTTGTCGAGGATGGCCCGGCCCACCGTGCCGGCCCGGCGGCTGGCGCCGATAACCGCCACGGAGGCGGGCGCGAGGAGATGACGCAGGCTGGCGATGTCCGCGCTCCGCTCCCGCGCGCCGACCGCATCCAGGTAGCTGTCCAGGCCGGTCCCCGCGACCGGCAGCGGGAAGGTCATGTCGAGGGTGTCGCCGACGGTCTTTCGCCGCACCGCCAGCCCGGCGTCGGAGAACACCCGGAGCATGTCGGCGTTCTCGACGAGTGTCTGGGCGGACAGCGCGGTCACGCCCTGCCTCCTGGCCCGGGACACCAGGTGCTCGAGCAGCAAGGTGGCGATGCCCTTGTGATGCATGTGATCGGCGACCGCGAACGCCACCTCGGCCCGCGCCGGGTCCTCCGGGAGCGGGCAGAAGGTGCCCACCCCGACCAGCTCTTCGCCGGCGAACGCCAGCAGCGACATGTCACCCGGGCTGGGCTCCCGGCATATCCGCCGTGCCTGCTGTTCCGCCGCGATGTGGCTCATGCTGAAGAAGCGCAGGTAAATGTTTTCCGGCGCCATCGCCTCGTGCATGGCCTTGACCGCCTCGTAGTCAGCCGGTCCGGCCAGCCGGATCTCCACTGTGCTGCCGTCTGTCAGCAGCGCGTACACCGGGTCGCCGGCCTGCATCGTGCTCATCTCAGCGCCTCCGCCACCAGCTCATGATGTCCTGACAAGGGCGTCCATGGCCTGCGCGCCCTCCCGCCTCCTCCAGGCCAGTCTCCTGGCCGGCCTGCGCCGCGGGCAGGGTCATTGGTCCCCGGCAGAACGGATCTGTGCCCCTGCCGGGCCGGCGGCTCCAGGCGCGCCCCCGCTGGTGGCGGCTCGTCCCCCGCCTGACCCCCGGGGTCATGCAGGTCCGCCTCAGGGCTTGCCGGGCACGAGACCGAACTCGGTCAGCAGCTCGCCGATCTCGCTCTCGCCGAGCTTGCCGACCAGCCACCGGCGGAGGTATTCGGGCGCGGGGACGGGCAGTTCCCGTCCGTCCCGCAGCCGGGTGACCGCGGCGAGCAGCGTGCGGACGTCGTACGTGGAGTTGAAGACCTCGGGCACGCCGCGCTCGATGCCGAGCAGGGTGTAGACGGCCTCCATCGGGGTGCGCACGGAGTACTCGGTGGTGAAGATGCAGTCCCGGCTGGACTCGGCGAACTGGCCGATAAAGGCGAAGTTCTCCGACCCGGCCGGCACGACGTCCGGGCGGTCGCCGGCCCGCCTGGGCATGAAGAACGCGGTGACGTACGGCATCATGACCGGGACGCACGTGGCGCCAGTGGCGGCGAGCCGGGGGATGTCCCCGACGGGGACGCCCAGGTGGTAGAGCCACTCGGCGGTGATCTCCGCGCCGGTGCAGTCCTGCATCGTCTTCTTGACGTAGTCGCCGGGCCTGTCCGCGAACAGGGAGTAGACCCAGACGACGACCTGGCCCGCCGTCTGCTGCTTGAAGTGCGGCTGCCTGTTGACCGTCCAGCTCATCAGCCAGCCCGAGTCCCGCGCGGTGACGATGCCGCCGGTGACGACCCGGCCGCTGAAAGGGTCGCGCTTGCAGATTCGCCTGATGTACTCGGGGATGCGCGCGTCCAGTGTCGTCACGGTGGCCGATTCCCATTTTGTCTGCGGGATGTGCGCGCCGAAGACGTCCGGGTGCCCGAACGCCGGGTCCTTGGCCGCGATCCGCCGCCACAGGTCCCAGGCCGGGGCCGGGCCCTCGTTGAGCCTGGCCGGCGTGTGCTGGTCTCCGTTGTCCGAGTTCTCGGTGAGTGATCCGATCGTCAGGAACAGCAGGTCGTCGGGGCCAAGCCCGGTGCTGCCCGCCTGGCCGTCGCTGACCCAGTGGATCCGCGTGGCGCGCTTGCGGCCGGGAGTGAGGTCGAAGTCGACGTCGGTCACCTCGGTGCGGAACCCGAAGACGACCCCCTGGCCGATCAGCCACGTGTAGAGCGGCAGCACCAGCGACTCGTACTGGTTGTACCGGGTGAACTTCAGCGCGGAGAAGTCGGGCAAGCTGCCGATGTGGTGGATGAACCGGTGCAGGTAGAGCTTCATCTCCAGGGCGCTGTGCCACTCCTCGAAGGCGAACATCGTCCGCCAGTAGAGCCAGAAGTTGCTCGCGAGGAACTCCGCGCCGAACACCTCGTCGATGCGCTTGCCCTCCATCTCCTCACGGGTCGCGAGGAAGACCCGGAGGATCTCCTTCTGCGCCGTGGCGCCGAGCGCGAACAGCCCGTCCGTGTGCGCATCCTGCCCCTGTCGGACCGTGACGCGCTGCAGCGAGTAGTTGGGGTCGTCCTTGTTCAGCCAGTAGAACTCATCGAGCACACTGGCCCCCTCGACCTCAAGCGAGGGAATGGACCGGAAAAGGTCCCACACGCACTCGAAGTGGTCTTCCATCTCCCGTCCGCCGCGGATCACGAAGCCCTTCCTGTGCTCCTTGATCCCGTCGAGCGCGCCGCCCGGCAGTGGCAGGCGCTCCAGGATCGTGATCTTGTGCCCGGGCAGCTGCCCGTCGCGGATCAGGAACGCCGCGCCGGACAGCGACGCCAGCCCGGCGCCGACGAACCACGCGGTCTTGTTCTCGGCTCCCGCGGGCTTCCGCGGACGGGCGAACGCCTCGTAGTTGCCGCTGCTGTAGTGCATCACTGACCCCTGACTGGTTCCTTCGTGTCCGCCCGCGTCCGGGCGCGGCGTGCCAGGGGTCGTCCACCCGGCGGCCAAGCCGGCCGGCGGCGCGGCGGACGAGACAACGCCCCACCAGGGCACCTCGCGCACGCTCATGTCCTGAGCCAGCCTGTGGTCCCGGCTGCCGCTGCCGCTACCGGTTAACGTCCCGGATGTAACGGACCTTCGTCCCACGGCGCACCTGGCGGAAAGATCTAAGACCCGCATCCGAACGGGTGGTGGTTTCTCCACCCCGCACGACCTGCTTGTCACCAGGGGGCGCCGTTGGCGCCGCGCAGCGCGCGAACGTAGCCCGCGCGTTCATAGGCCGCCTGATCGGTGCCGGCGGGCACGGCGAGTATCCCGCGCAGTTCGCTGACTGAGGCGTAACCCTTGCGCGCCATCCAGTCCGACAACCCCTCGAGCAGGACGGCGGCATGCTGCGGTCCGTGCCGGATCAGCGCGGACGCGGTCATCACGACATCGGCCCCCGCCAGCAGGTACTTGACGACGTCCGCGGGTGCTTCCACGCCGCTGGTCCCCGCGAGTGAGGCACGGACCTGCCTGCGCAGCAGGGAGATCCAGGTGCGCGGCAGCCTGGCCTCGGCCGGGGTGGACAGTTCCACGGCGGGCACTACGGCGAGAGACTCCACGTCGATGTCGGGCTGGAGGAACCGGTTGAACAGGACGAGGCCGTCCGCGCCGGCCTTGTCCAGCCGCAGGGCGATCTCACCGGGGGAGCTGAACTGCGGGCCGAGCTTGACCGCGACCGGGACGGTCACGGCGTCTTTGACCTGGCCCAGGATGTCGAGGTGGCGCTGCTCGACGTCGCGGCCGGTTAGCCGCGGGTCAGCCGCGATGTAGTAGATGTTGAGCTCGATCGCCGCGGCGCCCGCGTCCTGGATCGCGCGCGCGTAGCTGGTCCAGCCACTGCGGGTGACGCCGTTGAGGCTGCCGATCACCGGGATGTCCACGGTCTTGGCCGCGCGCTCGAGCAGGCTCAGGTAGCGGCGCGGGCCCGTGTCGGTGTCCGTTCCGGCGGGGAAGTAGGACAGCGACTCGGCGAAGCTGTCCGCGCCGGCGTCGGCGAGCCGCGCGTTCCGCTCCGCTTCCACCCGCAGCTGCTCCTCGAACAGGGAGTAGAGCACAACCGCGCCCACCCCGGCGCCGGCCAGCCGCCGCACTCCGTCGAGGGTGTTCGAGAGCGGGGACGCGGAGGCGACGAGCGGGTTGCGCAGCGGCAGGCCCAGGTAGCGGGTCGAAAGGTCCATCAGCTGTCCTTCCGCGCGTCCGCGGGGAACCGGTGCGCGCCGCGGGTCGCCATCTCCTCGTAGGTGTCCCAGCGCTGGTCGACCGCTTCCTGGGCCAGGAGGCCCAGTCGTTCGGCCTCCTCCGGGTGGGTGTTGGCGAGAGCGCGGTAGCGCAGCTCCCGCTGGGTGTAATCGGCGAGTGCGATGCGCGGCCGCGGCGAGTCGAGCAGGAACGGATTGCCGCCGGCCGCGCGCACCATCGGGTCATAGCGCACCAGCGGCCAGTAACCGCTGGCGACGGCGCGGTACTGCTGGCCGAGCCCGTCGCGCATCTCGATGCCGTGCGCGATGCAGTGGCTGTAGGCGATGATCAGCGACGGCCCGTCGTAGGCCTCGGCCTCGCGGAAAGCGCGCAGGGTCTGCTGCGGGTCGGCGCCCATCGCCACCCGGGCGACGTAGACGTAGCCGTAGGCGATCGCCTGCAGCGCGAGGTCCTTCTTCGGCACGGTCTTGCCGGCCGCGGCGAACTTGGCCACGGCACCGAGCGGCGTCGCCTTCGATGACTGGCCCCCGGTGTTGGAGTAGACCTCGGTGTCGAGTACCAGCACGTTCACGTTGCGCCCGCTGGCCAGCACGTGGTCGAGGCCGCCGGAGCCGATGTCGTAGGCCCAGCCGTCGCCGCCGACGATCCACACGCTGCGCCGGAGCAGGTGATCGGCCACGCTGCGCAGGTCGGCGGCGGCCCCGTCGGGTCCGCCGGGCAGCGCGTCGAGCCGCCGTTTCAGCTCGGTGACCCGCTCGTGCTGCCCGCTCAGTTCCGACTCGGTGAGCTGCGGCGCGCCGAGGATAGCGTCGGCCAGGCCGTCGCCAACCGCCTCGCGGAGCTCAGCCAGGCGCTTCCGGGCCAGCTCGCCGTGCCGGTCGGCGGTCAGCCGGAACCCCAGGCCGAACTCGGCATTGTCCTCGAACAGGGAGTTGGACCAGGCCGGGCCGCGGCCGTCGGGACCGGTCGTCCACGGCGTGGTGGGCAGGTTCCCGCCGTAGATCGAGGAGCAGCCGGTCGCGTTGGCGACCATCAGCCGGTCCCCGAACAACTGCGACAGCAGCTTGACGTACGGTGTTTCGCCGCAGCCCGCGCAGGCGCCGGAGAACTCGAAGAGCGGCTGCAGGAACTGCGTGCCGCGCACGGTGCCGAAGTCCACCCGGGACCGGTCGGCCAC
>CAWCHI010000008.1:0-192394 GCA_963795335.1 uncultured Actinomycetota bacterium | reverse complement strand
ATGACCAGCTTGGAAGGCTGGGGCTCTACCATTGAGCTACGCCCGCGCGACGGCTGCAGGCGCAAGCGCCGTCCGCCGTCTCCAGTAGGTTACAGGCTCGCCTCGCCCGCCCGCGCCAGAGCGCGCCATCGCGCCCAAAGCGCCGACCGCTGGCCGCTGTCGCCCGGATCTGGCCGCTGTCGCCCAGGTGAGGTACAACATTCCGACAGGGCGGAAGGCAGGCGACCGTGACCGACGTGACTTCCCTCGCCGCATTCGACTTCGCGGCGTTCTTCGCCGCCGTCGACGACGCGCGCATGGAGCGGGAGCTGGGCTGGGGCGCCCTGGCCCGCGAAGTATGGGACCAGGCCGCGCAGCTCAACGCCGAACGCGACGATCACCCACTGTGCGGCGGCGCGATGTCCCGGCTTGGCGCTCGGGGCGAGACCTCCTGCCAGTACGCGCTGTACTTGCTGCGCTGGCTCGGGCGCAGCCCGGAAGAGTTCCTGGCCGGCCCGGCGGTGGACGCGGGGGACAGGAGGCTGCCGGACCCGGGTCCCGGCAGCCGGCTGCGCTGGGATCTGGCCCAGCTGCACGCGGCCCTCAACGACGAGCGGCAGCGGCAGCGGCTGACCTGGGCGGAACTGGCCGCCCGGCTCGGCTGCCGGCCCAGCCGGCTGACCAACCTGCGCACCGCGCGGATGACCGACATGGCCCTGGCGATGCGGGTGACCCAGTGGCTGGGCCGGCCGGCCGCCGAATTCATCCATCCGGCGAGCAGGCGGCAGCGGCCCGACCTGCTGTAGCCGCCCCCTATTTTGTCAGCCTCAAGATCTATAGCGGTCGCCTGAGGCGTCGCAGTGCTAATGGTGTATTGCGTGACGTGTGCGTAACAGTCAGACGTTGACGGCGTAACCTAAAGCGTTTGTATTAAGTCCATGGCTTTTCTAGTTGATGCCCAGGACTCAGCCGGCGGCGTCCCCGCGCCGGCGCCGCATCCGCTCGCCCCGCTGACCGCCGCCGAGATCGAGGCCGCCTCACGCGCGGTCAAGACGGCCAGGGGCCTCAGCGACTCCGCCCGGTTCGTCTACGTCTCGCTCTACGAGCCCGCCAAGGGTGACGTCATCGCGTTCGAGCAGGGCGGGACGGCGCCCGACCGCCTGGTCAAGGTGATCATCAGGGACCGCGCGGAGCACGCCACGTTCGAGGGAGTGGTGAGGCTGCCCGACGGCGAGGTGATCCGCTACGCCCAGCTCCCGGGCGTGCAGCCGAGCGTCATGCTCGAGGAGTTCCTCGCCGCCGAGGACATCGTCCGGGGCGACCCGCGGTGGCAGGAGGCGATGCGCAAGCGCGGCGTGACCGACTTCAGCTTGTGCATGATCGACCCGTGGTCGACGCCCAACGTGGAGGACGGCGTCGGGCCCGACGACGGCCGCTTCGTCTCCCCGCTGACCTGGGTGCGCGACGACCCGGACGACAACGGCTACGCCCACCCGGTCGACGGGGTGGTGACCCGGGTCGACCTGGACACGCTGACCGTGGTCAGCGTGGAGGACCACGGCGTCGTCCCGGTGCCGAAGAAGAGGGCCAACTACTCGACCGAGAAGGTCTCCGACCCGCAGAACGTCCCCTACTTCCCCGAAGGGCCGCGGCAGGACGTCAAGCCGCTCGACATCACCCAGTCCGAGGGGCCCAGCTTCCAGGTCGACGGGTACCACCTGCGCTGGCAGAAGTGGGACCTGCGGATCGGCTTCACCGCCCGCGAGGGCCTGGTGCTGCACCGGGTCGCCTACGACGGCGCGGTCGATCATCCACCGCGCCAGCCTGAGCGAGATGTTCGTCCCCTACGGCGACCCCAGCCCGACCCAGTACCGCAAGCTGGTGCTGGACGAGGGGGAGTACGGCATCGGCCTGCTCACCAACTCGCTCGAGCTCGGCTGCGACTGCCTCGGCGAGATCGCCTACCTCGACGGCGTGGTCAACGACAACGACGGTCACCCGGTCACCATGACCAACGCCATCTGCCTGCACGAGGAGGACCACGGCATCGCCTGGAAGCACACCGACTTCCGCACCGGCTACGTCGAGGTCCGGCGGATGCGGCGGATGGTCGTCTCCAGCATCGTCACCGTCGGCAACTACGAGTACGCCTACTACTGGTACCTGTACCAGGACGGCACGATCGAGTACGAGGTCAAGCTGTCCGGGGTGATCTCCAACGGCGTCGTCGCCGACGGCGTCACCCCCGAGTACGGCACGCTGGTCGCCCCGGGCGTGTACGGGCCGAACCACCAGCACTTCTTCAACATCCGGCTGGACATGGCGGTAGACGGCGCCGCCAACCGGGTCTACGAGGTCACCCCGACGGCCGAGCCGGAGGGGCCCGGCAACCCGGTCGGCAACGCCTGGCGGGCGCGCGAAGAGCTGATCGGCGACGAGACCATGGCCCGGCGCGAGGCCGACCCCCTCGCTGGCCGCTACTGGAAGGTCGTCAACGACCAGGTCAGGAACTCCCTCGGCCAGCCGGTGGCCTACAAGCTGCTGCCGAACCACGTGATCAAGCCGTTCGCGCACCCGGGGTCCGCCGTCGCCCGGCGGGCGCCGTTCATGTTCAGCCCGCTCTGGGTCACCGCCTACGACCAGGACGAGATGTTCGCCACGGGCGACTACCCGAACCAGTCGCCGGGCGGGGCGGGCCTGCCCGCGTTCGCCGGCCAGCAGCGGAACCTGACCGACACCGACGTGGTGCTGTGGTTCACCTTCGGGACCAACCACGTCGTCCGGCCGGAGGACTGGCCCGTCATGCCGGTCCACCCGATCGGCTTCAAGCTGCTGCCGGCCGGTTTCTTCGTCGGCAACCCGGCGCTCGACAACCCGCAGCCCGGTGGCGACCACTGCCACCACCACGATGCCAACCTCCACATCGAAGAACCCCATTAATTAAAGAGGAACGAGGGAATGGCGACTGCCGAGACAGAACTTGCCCGGGATTCCGGCATCACGTTGCAAGCGAGGGTCCTCTCCTTCCCGGAGGTCCTCGCCCAGTCGGTGGCCAACATGGCCCCAAGCGCAGCAATGGCGCTGCTCCCGTTTCTCGTCTTCCTGTCGGCCGGCAACGGCGCCTGGTTGTCGTTCGGCCTGAGCCTGGTGATCTTGCTGGTCGTCGCCTACTGCGCGTCGCTGTTCGCCACCAGGATCAACTCGGCGGGCTCGTTCTACGTCTGGGTGACCCGCGCACTCGGCCCGGGCGCGGGCAGCGCCGCGGGCTGGGGCCTGGTCCTCGGTTACCTGTTCACCGGCGTCGCCTGCGTCATCGGGTTCGAGATCTACGGTGACAACTTCCTCACCGGGTTCGGGCTCTCCTCCCCGTCCAACCACGTCGTGCGGGCGATCCTCTACATCGCGGGCGGCCTGCTGCCGGCGATCATGGCCGTCTCCGACATCAAGATCTCGCAGCGGCTGGCGTTCATCCTCGAGTCCGTCTCGGTGACGATCATCCTGATCTTGTGCATCGCGGTCTACGTGCACAGCGGCGGGGTGATCGACCACGCCCAGCTGTCGCTCAAGGGCTCAGGGACGGGCGGCATCGTGGTCGGCATGGTGCTCGCCATCTTCGCCTTCGTCGGCTTCGAGTCGGCTGGGTCGATGGGCCAGGAGGCCAGGGAGCCGGCCAAGAGCGTGCCCCGGGCGATCCTGTGGTCCTGCGGCATCGTCGGCATCTTCTACCTGATCGTGTGCTACGCGCAGGTGTACGGCTTCGGCAGCAAGTTCGGGTCCGCGACTGCCCCGTTGCCGCAGCTGGCGGGCGTGGTCGGGCTCGGCTGGCTCGGCCACATCATCGCGATCGGCATCACCTGCTCGATGTTCGCCTGCACGCTGGCCTGCCTCACCGCCGGGTCGCGGATGCTGCTGTCACTGGGGCACGACGGCCTGCTGCCCCGGGTGTTCACCCACACCACCAAGCACACCAGGGCGCCCGGGGTGGCGATCTGGGCCGTGGCGATCCCGATGACCGTGATCCCGGTCGCCTACATCGCCGCCGGGTCGGTCGACACCGTGCTCACCGGCGTCGAGGGCACGCTGGCGACCTACGGCTTCATGCTCGCCTACGGCCTGGTCGCCCTGGCCGCGCCGATCTACCTGCTGAAACTGGGCGAGGGGAAGGCGCTCGCCTGGGTCCTCGGCATCCTCGGCGCGGTCACGATGCTGTTCGTCTTCTACGTCAACTGGATACCGACAGCGATACCGAACGACATCTTCCCGTCCCTGGTCGGCAGCTTCAAGTGGCTGCCGTACGTGTTCCTGGCCTGGACCGCGATCGGCCTGGCCTGGTACTTGTTCGTCCGGATGACGCGGCCGGAGGTAGTCCGCGCGGCTGGCACCTGGGGCGACGCCTACGACCCGAACGCGGCGGCCGAGGAGGCGCACGGCAACCGGGTCTAGCGGCCGGCTGCCGGGCGGCATGACGCGGCCCCGGCCGTCGTGAGGCGGGCGGGGCCGTGTGCCGTCCTGGCGCGCGGCGCGACCCCGGGGCCGCGCCGCGCGCGAATCCTCACTGGTCGGGCTGGCGGGACTCGAACCCGCGACCTCGTGCACCCAAAGCACGCGCGCTAGCCAAGCTGCGCTACAGCCCGTTTACCACCGCGAGTGTATCCTCACGGACCCGCCGGTGGTGCCGTCACGACTCGCTCGCCGTCGTGGCGCGGGCGCCCCGGAGGGTGACGGCGGCCAGGCCGGCCGCCAGGACCAGCGCGGCGCAGATCCAGGCGCCGCGGTCGGCCGGGGGCCGGGCGGGCCAGGTCCACGGGTTGCGCCAGGCCTCGTTCACCGCGTACTCGGCGAATCCGAGGTAGCCGAGGCACGGGATCCAGGCGAGTAGCCCGCCAGTGACCAGCGCGGCCAGCAGGCCGACGCCGGTGATGCCGATGACGTTGCGGGCCAGCATGAGAACGCCGCCGGGCAGGCTGGCGCCGGCCACACCGAGCTGGAGGGCGCCGACCGCGAACCCGGTCAGGGCGAGCGCCGTCCCCAGCCGCAAGTACGGCAGCCAGCGGCCGGTGGCCCGCTCGGCCTCGCCGAACGGGCTGTGGGCCGTGATCGCGATCAGCAGCGCCGCCGCGGCCTCGATCACCAGCGGGCCCTGCTGCTCAAGTACGCCGCCAGACATCAGGTGCCACTGCAGTACGGCGCGGAGCGCGCCCCCGCTCGCGGCCAGCGCGAGCAGCGCCGCGGGCACCCGCCGGCTGCGCAGGTGCAGCCACGTCAGCTGGACGGCCGCCGCCAGCCGCCCGGAGGCCAGCGCCGGCCCGCCCGACGGGGTCGGGGGTACCGGCGGGGTCTGGACCTCAGCCGCTGTCACTGGACCTGCGCCAGCGTGATGGTGCCGGAACGCAGCGCGGCGAGGTTCGCCACCAGCCAGGCGTGCCTGGCAGCCGATGACAGCGACTCAAACCCGCTCGCGGCGGCGGTGATCTGGGCCGCGGTCGCCCCCGGCTGAGTCCCTGACCCGCCCGGCGCAGTCGACGCACTCGACCCGCCTGACTGCGGACCCGGCTGGCTGAACTGCTGGTACTGCGGTACGGGAGCGCCGATTTGGGCCAGCAGCGCGATCGCCACCGCCTCCTGGGCCGGGGTCGGGCCGGGAGAGTTCTGCCCGGCCGGCCCGGAGACGAACCAGGTGATGAAATCCTGCTGCACCCCCTGCTCCCAGTCCGCCGTGCGCGCCAGAGCGGGGGTCGCCCAGAACGACATTCCGCCGACGCCCTCTTGTTCCGTGGAGTAGTCGTAGGCCCGGGTCGTCCCCGCCGCGGCGGGCTGCGTGTAGCCCATGGTCATTTCGGCGCGGACCGGGGCTCCCGGCAGCCCGGCGATCTCGGCCGCGGCCGGCTGCAACGCGGCCGACATGGCACCTAGGTAGGGTTCAAAGGCCGGGTGGATGCACACCGTGAAGGCGCTGCCGGCGCAGTCGGGAGCGTACGGGACCGGCTGGTCGCCGGCCGCGTCGTGCAGCGCGGGGATCTCCCAGCCCGTCGCGAAGGAGTACCGCGCGGTGCCTGCCATCGAGAACGCGGTCACGGCGGCGGCCACGCCGCACGCGACACCGGTGGCCGCCCCCACGCTCAGCCGCCGCCCGGCGCCGAAGGACAGGCCCCGGGCGCCGGGCACCCGGGCCGCGGGCAACAGGGCGAGCAGGCCGACCATGACCAGCACCACCCCGCCCATCAGCATGATCTGCCCGATGGAGACATCGGGCGGGACGTGATAAAAGACGCCGGCATCGACATGTGGCGGGCGGCCGCCGTCGGTCGCCACGAACAGTGCGGGCGAGCCGCGCGCGCTGCTCACGTTTTCGAAGTCGTTCGCGTTGTTGGCCGCGGCGATCCCGGCGAACCACGCGGCGAAGACGGCGACCGCGACGATCGGCGCCGTGAACCGGCCCGGGAGCAGGGTGCCGCAGGTGAAGCCGACCGCGCAGGACGCGGCGACCCCCATGACGCCGACGGCGACCGGCCACAGCGGCGGGCCGCCCCAGGTCGCCTGGATCGCGGCCTGGACGTAGATGACGGCGACCTCGGCCAGGTAGGCCAGCACCATCCAGAAGGCCGTGGCGGCGAGCACCGTTCCCTGCCGCGCCCAGGCGGCGCGAGCCGTGGTCGCCAGCAGGTCACCGGTCTTCCTGCGGCTCTCCCTGGTAGCTACCCAGGCGGCGATCCCCGCGGCGATCACGCTGCAGAAGACGAGGCTGGGCCCGGTGATGACCGAGGCGCGCAGGGTCCAGGTCGGCGGGTAGCCGGCCGCCGTTCGGTAGGCATCGAAGTAGAAGAGCGCGGCGAGGACCGGCAGCACCCAGACGACCGCGCTGCGCTTGATCTCCAGCCGCAGTGCGCGCGCCGGGCGGAGACGGACCGTGCGCTGAGCGAAGGCGACCGCGGTCACTACCGCACCGCCTTACGCGTGGTCACCTGCGTGCGGGATGCCGCCAGGACCGCGCTGTAGCCGCGCTCAAGCGGTGAGTCACCAACCTGGTGACCCACGCCGTGGGCGGTCAGTTCAGCGGGCGTCCCCCGGAACACGACCTTTCCCTCGGCCATCAGCGCTACCTCGGAGCAGGCGGTACCGACGTCTTCGACCAGGTGCGTGGACACGACCACGGTCGCGTGCTGGCCCAGGTCCCGGATCAGCGCACGGAACGCGACCCGCTGCTCGGGGTCGAGGCCGGCCGTCGGCTCGTCCAGCAGCAGCAGGTCCGGGTCGTTCACGATCGCCTGCGCGATGCCGACCCGGCGCAGCATGCCGCCGGACAGCGTGCGCAGCCTGGCCTTGGCCCGGGGGCCAAGGTCGACGCGCTCGACGGCGGCGGCCACCGCCTTCGGCACCTGGTGCGCGGGCATCTCCTTCAGCAGCGCGAAGTACTCGACGAACTCGGCCACGGTGAACGACGGGTAGTAGCCGAGGTTCTGCGGCAGGTATCCGAGCCTGCGGCGGATCTCGGTGCGGGCGCCCGGCCGGCCGGGATCCCGGCCGAGCAACCGCACCGTGCCCGACGACGGCGGCAGCACGGTGGCGAGCATCCGGAGCAGCGAGGTCTTGCCCGCGCCGTTGGGGCCCAGCAGGCCGAAGACCCCGGGGCCGGCCTCGAGGCTCACCCCGTCGACGGCCTTGTTTCGCCCGAACGTTCGGGTCACGTCGGTCAGCTCGATGTTCACAGCGGGCCTCTCTGGGGGCGGGTGGCGAACAACACGATCACGGCGCAGCAGGCCGCGACCACCAGGTAGGGGAGGTACAGGTCCGCCTCGGTGATGGCGGCGGTCAGCGCCGCGGCGGACCACGCGCCGCTCTCGGTCACGCTGCGCACAAGCACGAGGGTGAGCCAGGCGCCCACGCCAGCGGCGGCGCCGGCGATCGCCGACTTGACCGCGACCGCGACCGCGAGAGCGAGCGCGCAGGCGGCGGTCATCGGCAGCAGCCAGGCGAAGGTGAGCTGCGCCGGGCCGGCCGGGGCGTGCGCGCCCAGGGTCGCCGCGCTCGCGATCAGGCCGAGTGCCGCGTTCACCCCGAACACCGCGACGGCCCTGGTCAGCAGCACGAGACGGTCGCTGACGGGCATGGAGCAGGACAGTTCC
Organism: uncultured Actinomycetota bacterium; assembly: GCA_963795335.1. Taxonomy (GTDB): domain Bacteria; phylum Actinomycetota; class Actinomycetes; order Streptosporangiales; family Streptosporangiaceae; genus Trebonia. Next base: position 184,292 of record CAWCHI010000008.1, on the reverse strand, counting down.
CAGGCCGGGTCAAGGCCCGGACCGTAGGAGTAGGCGATACCGACCGCGGCGACCGCCGGGGCAATCAGCCAGACCAGCGGCTGACTGCCCCCCACCTGAGCCAGCGCGCCCGCCGCGAGCACGACCGCGGACGAGATCAGCCACGGCAGCAGGAGCGAGGGCGTGGTGAACAGGGCGCGCGCCAGCCCGGGCGAGCCCAGCAACCGCGCCGCCGTCCGCTCCAGCCGGCCAGGGTGACGGCGCCAGACCGCCGCGGCGACGTTCACCCAGACGCGGTCCAGGTCGATGTCGCCGTTCGGGGCGCGGCTGTCGCCGCCGGCAGGCTCGCCTCGCCACGGATCGTTCAGCCACGGATCGTTCAGCCACGGATCGTTCAGCCACGGATCGTTCACTGCACACCTCCAAGCGCCGCGCGCAGCAGGCGGCGCGCCCGGTGCGCACGGCTCTTCACCGTTCCCTCGGGGACGCCCAGCAGCGCCGCCACCTCCGCCACCGGCCGCCCTTCCTGGTACAGCAGGCGCCACACCTCGCGGTCCGGGCCGCCAGGCGGGCCCAGGGCCGTCGCCGCCGCCACCTCCAGGTCGGTTCTGGCGGCGGCAGCCTCGGCCGGGTCGCTGGCCAGCAGGCCCGCGTCCAGCAGGGCCTCGTCCAGCAGGGCCTGGGTGGCCGGCCCGCGCTTGCGCAGCAGCAGGGCGGCTTGGTTCCGCGCGATCACCCAGATCCAGGCGGCGGCGGTGCCCCGCGGCTGGTAGGTGCCGGCGTACTTCCACACCGCCAGGAACGTCTCCTGCAGGACGTCCTCGACGTCGCCCGGCGGCAGCGCCTTACGGAGCCGGGCCGCCAGCCACGGGGCATGCCGGCTGAACAGCTGCCGCAGTGCCGTGTCGTCACCGCCAGCCAGGCTCACGATCAGCACGTCGTCGTCCATCATCGCGTCTATTGCACCTGACCCGCAGCGGGTTCACGGCTGGGCCAAAAAACTCGTCCCGGCCCGGCTAAGCCGGCGCGGGCGCGGGCGCGGTCCCCGCCGCCGGGTGCGCCGCGTCGCCCTCGTCCCTGATCAGGGCGGCCAGCACCGAGTGGACGGCCGACGTCACCGGCTCCAGGGCCGGGTCGTCCGGCAGCTTCGCGGGCACCCGCGGCGGCGTCTCGGTCTCGATCGCGTCCGCGACCGCGCGCAGCGCCCCGGTGAGCCCGTGCACCGCCGCAGGGTCGGGCACCGGCGCCCCGTGCCCCATCGCCACCACCGTCGCGGTCACCGCGTCCGTCACTCCCTCCAGCGCCACCACGGCGGGCCACCAGGCCGCGGCCCGCCGGCTCACGTGCGCAGGCTCGGACATCGTGCGCTGGAACTCCGCCCGCACGTTGGACAGGGAACGCGAGGTGCGCCGCCGGATCCGCGACCGCATGGCCGGCGCCTCGCCCGGTGCGCGGCCCGCGGCCTGGGCCGTCCCGGTCGCCGCGATCTGCGCGGCTGGCGCCGCGATCAGGGCCTCCTCGGCGTAGTCGGACACCGCCCGGACCGCCTCGGCGAACTGCCCGGGCAGGTGCGCTTGCCAGGCCGACGGCCACGGCGCGTACCCGATCACCAGCACCACCAGCGAGGCCAGGGCGGTGTCGATGAGCCGGGCCTCGGCCACCTGCCACCCACCGGGGGAGAGCAGGTCGATCAGCAGCACGACGAGCGGCGTCAGGAACGTCGCCGCCATCCCGAAGTTGCGCGCCCGCGCGTACGGCAGCAGCGCCGCCAGCACCCCGAACGGCAGCAGCAGCCACGGCCCGTACGGCACCAGGGCCAGGATCGCCGCCCCGAGGACGGCGCCGACGACGGTGCCGACGCCGCGCTGTATCGCCCGGGCGAAGACCGAGCCGTAGTCCGGCTTGAGGATGATCCCCACCGTCAGCACCAGCCAGTAGGACCGCTGCAGCGGCACCACCTCGCTCAGCGCCGCCGCGGCCCCGGTGCAGAGCATCAGCCGCAGGGTGAACTCCCAGGCGATCCGGCCGCCCAGCAACTGGTCGGCCACGTGCTGTGCCCGCGCGCGAAGGCGGGCCAGCGGTCCGGGGGCGTCGCCCGGCCCAGTCGACCCGGACGTGGCCGCGGTGGGCGGGGCCCAGGTCCAGGTGCCGGACAGCACCCGGACGAGCGACACCATGGCCTCCCGGAGCATCACCGCACCGGGCGACAATGACCAGGGGGGCGGGATGATCGGCAGCGCCGGGGCGCCGGCGGGCGCGTGCCGGACCCGTCGGCCGCCCAGCCCGATCATGCCCGAGCCGGCTCCCCGGGAGTCGGCGATCGCGTCCGCCAGCCGGTCGATGTCCTCGGTGACCAGCGGCGGCACCCGCTCGCCGGCCGTACGCAGCGCGGCCACCGCCTCGGTGAACTGGTGACTGACGTTGAGCACGGCCATCAGGTGCCGGTCGCGCGCGGTGCGCCCGCTGGCCGACGCCCGCCCGGTCAGCACGGCGTCGTAGGCGGCGTTGAGCGCGGTGGTGAGCGTGACCCGGGAGGCGTCCATTTCCGGGGTGCCGGTCGCGCGCAGCGCCTGCGCGAGCGCGTGGTACACGTCAGCGACCGCCTTGCGCTCGGCTGACCGCGGGTTGAGCAGGTAGGCGGGCGTGATAAGCAGCAGCGCCCAGGCGACGCCGGCCAGGAACCCGAGCGCCGTGTGCCACCAGGGTCTCAGCAGTCCCAGCGGCCCGAGTCCAAGGGCGCTGTAGATGAACAGCTGCAGCCCCGTAACCGACCCGATCGCGCCCAGCCGGGCCAGGATCGAGCTGACGCCCGCGACGAACACCAGCGCGCCGACCGCGACCCAGCCCCGCCCGTGGATCAGCGTGCCGATCAGCAGCCCGGGGGCGCCGCCGAGCACCGCCGCCGAGGCGACCCGCTCCACCCGCAGCCAGTACGGTCCGCCGGTGTCGATCATGACCGCCAGCAGCCCGCCCATGGCGGGCAGGAGGGCCAGCTCCCGGTGCCCGGTGGCGAACGCCACCGCCATCGGCACCCACAGCGCGAGCACCGCCTGCGTCATCTTGGGCCACGGCACCGGCACCTTCTTCGGCCGCATGACCTCGGCCAGCCATTCCGGCACGACGCCGCTGAGCCAGTCGGGAACCGCCAGCCGAGCCCCGCTCGCCCGCCATGTCCCGTTCACGCCGCGCACGCCATCAAGGCTAGAGATACCGGGCCGAAGATCCGAACGGGGACGGCTGGATCGCCTTCGACCGGCTGCACGAGCCGTTCCACGTGACCGGGCTGCGGGCCGCCGTCGAGGGCGCGCTTATCGTCGGCGTGGTGAGCTGGCTGATCCACCTCGCCGTGGGTAACGAGAATTAGCCGCCAAAAGCCGGGCCGCGGCTTCGCCCGCCGCGCCGCGGTTGCGGTTAAGTCCCGGCCACACCGCCTGTGGAAGGTCATAGACTTAGCAGCCAATACAGTCTTGGTGCGCTGTCGCGCAGTCAACCCATCCACGTTTCTGGAGTCACGCCGCCGTGAAGACCGATGTCGAAGAGCTGAGCCCGACCCGTGTCCGGCTGAGCGTCGAGGTTTCCTTCGAAGAGCTCAAGCCGAGCCTCGACAAGGCTTACAAAGAGGTGGCGCAGCAGGCGCGCATCCCCGGGTTCCGCCCCGGGAAGGTCCCGCCGCGGGTCATCGACATGCGGATCGGCCGCGGCGCGGTGCTGAGCGAGGCGGTGAACGACGCCCTGCCCGAGTTCTACAGCAAGGCGGTGCAGGAAGCCGACGTCTTCGCCCTCGGCCAGCCCGAGGTGGAGATCACCCAGCTCGACGACGGCAAGGAGCTGACCTTCACCGCCGAGGTCGAGGTACGGCCCAAGTTCGAGCTGCCCGACTTCGCCACCCTGAGCGTGACGGTGGACAACGCCGAGGTCACCGAGGCCGACATCGACGAGTACCTGGACAACCTGCGCGAGCGGTTCGCCAGCCTCAAGACGGCCGCGCGGGCCGCCGCGGAGGGCGACTTCACCACGATCGACCTGTCCGCCAGCGTGGATGGCGAACTGATCGAGGACGCGCAGGCGACCGGGCTGAGCTACGAGATCGGCAGCGGCACCATGCTCGAGGGCCTCGACGACGCCCTCACCGGGCTGTCGGCGGGCGAGTCGACCACCTTCAAGACCGAGCTGGCGGGCGGCGCCGCCGAGGGCCAGGAGGCCGACGTGACCGTGACCGTGCAGGCGGTCAAGGTCAAGGAGCTGCCCGACCTCGACGACGACTTCGCTCAGCTCGCGAGCGAGTTCGACACGCTCCAGGAGCTGCGCGACGACACCCGCAAGCAGCTCGAGCGGGTCAAGAAGCTGCAGCAGTCCTCGCAGGCGCGGGACAAGGCGGTCGAGGCGCTCGTCGACGCGGTCGCCATGCCGCTGCCGGAGCAGTTCACCGAGCACGAGCTGCTGCACGCGCGGGAGAACATCGACAACCAGCTCGCCCAGATGCGCACGTCCAGGGAGGATTACCTCGCCTCCCTGGAGAAGACCGAGGAGGAGTTCGACGCCGAGCTGGTCGAGCAGTCCCAGCGCAGCGTCAAGACGAGCTTCGTGCTCGACGAGCTCGCCCGGACCGAGAACCTGTCGGTCAACCAGGCCGAGCTGTCCTACTTCGTCGCCGACCAGGCGCAGCGGATGGGCGTCAGCCCCGACTACTTCGCCCAGCAGCTGGTGCAGAACAACCAGATCAACGTCGCGGTGACCGAGGTGCTCCGGGGCAAGGCGGCCACGATCGCCGCCGAGCGGGTCAAGGTGACCGACGAGGCGGGCCACGAGGTCGACGTCAAGGCGCAGATCGAGGAGCTCAACGCCGACGTCGACGCGATGCTCGAGGCCCAGGCGGCCGAGCAGGCCGCCGCCGCCCCTGAGGGTGACATCGAGGTCACCGACCTGTCGGTCGACGTGGCGGGCACGATCGAGGCGGACGAGGACGTCCAGGAGGACGAGGCCGGCGCCGAGGACGCCCACGAGGCCGAGGACGAGGCCGGGGACGGGGCGACCGAGGCCAAGGACGCTGACGAGGACGCGAAGGCGTAGCGCGGGCAGCAGACGCGCGCAGCCCGGCCCAGCCTGGACTGCGCGCGTTTTCTGCTCGTTACGGCACGGTTAATTGTCCGCTTTGTTCGGCCGTCTGCGACGGCAAAGGCGCAACCCGGTGCGCCGAAAGCGAACAGGGGGCCGCGCCGGGCATTGTTACTCCGCCCGGGCGTTAATGTCCATTGCAAGGACACCCGAAGTGATCGGAGCAGGTGACCACGTGACACAGCTAGTCCAGCCAGTCGCCAGGACGGCTACCCCCGACGCGCCCGTGATTCCAGGCGATCAGCTGTTCCAGCGGCTGCTGCGGAACCGCATCGTCTTCCTCGGCCAGCAGGTCGACGATGACATCGCGAACCGGATCGCCGCTGAGATACTGCTGCTGTCCGCCGAGGACCCGACGCGCGACATCACGATGTACATCAACTCCCCGGGCGGCTCGGTCTACGCCGGCCTGGCTATCTACGACGTGATGCAGTTCGTGCCGAACGACGTCTCCACGTACGCGATGGGCATGGCCGCCAGCATGGGGCAGTTCCTGCTCACCGCGGGCACCCCGGGCAAGCGCTACGCCATGCCGAACTCCACGATCTTGATGCACCAGCCGTCCGGCGGCATCGGCGGCACTGCCACCGACATCAAGATCCAGGCCGAGCAGATGCGCTTCGTGAAGAAGACGCTGTCGGACCTCACGGCCCGGCACACCGGCCAGCCCCTGGACAAGATCCTGAAGGACGCCGACCGCGACCACTGGTACACCGCCCAGGAGGCCAAGGAGTACGGCTTCGTTGACCACGTGGTCAGCAGCGCCCGCGAGACCCCGTCCGGCACGGTCACCGACTGACGGCGGCCGCGTCTCGCCAACTCCGCAGACCCACCTGAAGCAGACAGGGAGAAGCCGAACGTGACCCAGTACCCATCGTCCAGGTACGTACTGCCGTCCTTCGTCGAGCGCACGTCGTACGGGGTCAAGGAGATGAACCCGTACAACAAGCTCTTCGAGGAGCGGATTATCTTCCTCGGCGTGCAGATCGACGACGCCTCGGCCAACGACGTCATGGCCCAGCTGCTGACGCTGGAGGCCATCGACCCGGACCGCGAGATCACGATGTACATCAACTCGCCCGGCGGGTCGATGACATCGATGATGGCGATCTATGACACTATGCAGTTCATCCAGCCGGAAATCACCACCTGCTGCATTGGCCAGGCTGCCAGCGCGGCGGCGGTCCTGCTGGCGGCGGGCACCAAGGGCAAGCGGATCGCCCTGCCGAACTCCCGGATCCTGATCCACCAGCCGGCCACCGAGGGCGGCTACGGCCAGGCGAGTGACATGGAGATCCAGGCCGACGAGATCGACCGGATGCGCAAGGCCATGGAGACCATCCTGGCCCGGCACACGGGCCGGGCCGAGGAGGAGATCGAGCGCGACATCGAGCGCGACAAGTTCCTCAGTGCGGCCGCGGCCAAGGAGTACGGCATAATCGACGAAGTGCTGACGGCGCTCAAGCGCGGCCAGACGGCGGCCATGCCGGTAGCCTCTTAATATCGGGACGGGGTTCACCCCTTCCCACCCGGGCCGCCCAGGGGGTTTGATGGGTCCATTGGACTCCACAAGGCGGTACCGTCAGATAGCGAGTTGACGGCATGGCGGGACAGGCCCGCCACGCCGGACCGCCAAGGTCCGGCGGGGCGGCCCCATGTAAAGGAGAGACTGGGTGGCACGCATCGGTGACGGTGGGGACCTGCTGAAGTGCTCGTTCTGCGGAAAGAGCCAGAAGCAGGTAAAGAAGCTGATCGCCGGCCCAGGGGTGTACATCTGCGACGAGTGCATCGACCTCTGCAACGAGATCATCGAGGAAGAGCTCTCCGAGCCTGACGGCATCAAATGGGACAGCCTGCCCAAGCCGCGGGAGATCTACGAGTTCCTCGACGCCTACGTCATCGGTCAGGACAAGGCGAAGAAGGCCCTTTCGGTCGCGGTCTACAACCACTACAAGCGGATCCAGAGCGGCGGCGACCGCCCGGGTGACGACGCGGTCGAGCTGGCGAAGTCGAACATCCTGCTGCTCGGTCCCACCGGCTCGGGTAAGACCCTGCTCGCCCAGACCCTGGCCCGCCTGCTCAACGTGCCGTTCGCGATCGCCGACGCCACCGCCCTGACCGAGGCGGGCTACGTCGGCGAGGACGTCGAGAACATCCTCCTCAAGCTGATCCAGGCCGCTGACTACGACGTCAAGAAGGCTGAGACCGGCATCATCTACATCGACGAGATCGACAAGATCGCCCGTAAGTCGGAGAACCCGTCGATCACCCGGGACGTCTCCGGTGAGGGGGTGCAGCAGGCGCTGCTGAAGATCCTGGAGGGGACCACCGCCAGCGTTCCGCCGCAGGGCGGCCGTAAGCACCCGCACCAGGAGTTCATCCAGATCGACACCACCAACGTGCTGTTCATCTGCGGTGGCGCCTTCGCCGGGCTGGAAAAGATCATCGAGCAGCGCTCTGGTCACAACGGCATCGGCTTCAACAGCGTGCTGCGGGTCCGCACCAAGAACATCACCGAGGACGGGTTCGCCGACGTTATGCCGGAGGACCTGCTCAAGTTCGGCATGATCCCCGAGTTCGTCGGGCGCCTGCCGGTCATCACCAGCGTGCACAACCTGGACCGCGAGGCGCTCATCCAGATCCTCACCGAGCCCCGCAACGCCCTTGTCAAGCAGTACAAGCGGCTGCTGGAGCTGGACGGCGTCGACCTGGAGTTCACCCCGGACGCCCTCGAGGCGATCGCGGACCAGGCCAACCTGCGCGGCACCGGCGCCCGCGGGCTGCGCGCGATCCTGGAGGAAGTCCTCCAGCCGGTGATGTACGAGGTGCCGAGCCGCAAGGACGTCGAGCGGGTGGTGATCAGCCGCGAGGTGGTCCTGGAGAACGTCAACCCGACCCTGGTGCCGCGCGACGTGTCCCGCCGTACCCCGCGGGAGAAGTCCGCGTAGTAGCACCACGTGCGCGATTTCCCGCACAACGGTTACTTTGCCGGTATTGCCGTTCCCGTGAGCCGGGCCCGGATACCCTCGGTGGGATAGTTTCCAGGAGCACAGGCGGGAATGAGCGAAGATGAGCGGCTGGGACGTGCCCTCCACGCCTTCGTGGGCGCCACAGGACGGGCCAGACGAGACGGAGGCCTTCGCGGCCGCGCGTGAGGGTGGCCCGGATCAGGGGCCGCAGGACTTCGCCACTCAGCAGGAGGGGGAACGGCCTGGGCCCGGCTCCGCGTCAACGGGCTACGGGCCGGAGGCGGGTGGTCCGCCGCCCGAGTTCTTCGGCGAGCAGGCCGCGCCTGAGCTGGGATCCGGCGGCTACCCCCGGCGCGTGCCCGGGCAGAGCCTGCAGGGCCTGCCCCGGCGCGAGGCGGGCGACGCCTTCGGCGGCGGCCGCACGGGCGCCTTCGGTCGTGGCGGCCCCGCGGGGAACCCGGACGAGGCACCCAGCCGCCCCTCAGCCTTCGGCCAGGGAGGCGCGTTCGGTCAGGGCGGTGCGGTCGGACAGGGTGGCGCTTTCGGGTCGGCGCGCGCCTTCGGCCGGGGCAGCGCCTTCGGCCAGGACGACCCCTTCGACCGCGCTAACGGCCCTGGTCCGGACAGCGGACCCGACCGCGGCTTCGCCCCGGACAGCGGCTTCGCCCCCGACAACGGCTTCGGGCCCGGTAACGGTTCCGGCCGTGACCGTTCCGTCAGCCGCGACGCCGGCCCGGGCCCGGGTGATGCGTTCGGCGCGGGCGGCCCCGGGCGCGGCAACGGCTTCGGCCAGGACGCCCCCTTCGGGGCCGGCGACGCCCCCGGCCGTGACGACCCCCTCAGCCGGGACGCCGACTTCGGCCGCGGCCGAAGCCGCGGCCGCCGCCCGGACGGCGGGCCGCGGCGGGACGGCGGCCCGGGCGAAAACAACGGCTTCGGCCGTGACGACGCCTTCGGCCAGGACAGCGTCTACGGCCTCGGCTGGGGCGGGGGAGGCCGGCCGCAGCGGCCCGAGGCGGGCCGCGCGGACGACTGGCCGGGCGGCGGCCGGGAACCGGGCGACGAGCGGGGCCGCGGCGCAGACGGGCCGGGCGCCTCGTGGGACGATCGCCCGCACCTCGGTCCGGACGCTGCTTATCAGGACGCTGCTTACGAGGACGCGGCTTACCAGGACGCTGGTTACCGGGACCAAGCCGGCCCCGGTGGGGGCGGCCAGGACTACCGGCAGCCACCGGTCAACGGCCACGAGTACCGTCGGCTAGTGCCCGACCAGGACCCCAGCCAGCCCGGCGTCAACGGCCACGACTACGGCGAGCAGGGTTTCGGCGACCGGGGCTACAGCGACCGGGGCTACAGCGACCGGGGCTACAGCGACCGGGGGCCCCAGGGTCAGCGGCCGTCCGGCCCGCAAGACCTCGGCCGCGGGGACGGCGAACCCGGCGCGGGCCAGATGGACCCGGCCCTGCAGGACTTCTTCGCGGGCGACCGCGACCGCGCCCCCGGCTACCAGGACCCGTGGGGAGCATCCGGTCCGCCCACCTTCCCGGCCCGGCGCTACCGTGAGTCCGATGACCCCTGGGGCGCGCCCGACGGCCCCGGTCCCGCCCGGGGCGGGACCGGCCCGGAGTCAGCCCGCGGCGGCGGCGGAGGCGGCCTCCGGCCCGGCGCCGGCGGCCCGCGGGACGACCAGGGACGCCGGGGGCTTGGCCTCCGCGGCCTGATCGCCATCGGGGCCGTCGTCGTGGTGATCATCGTGGTCGCCGTGGTGGTGTACGCCCGCTCGGGCGCCTCCTCGCCCAAGGGCAGCACCTCGACCACCGCGCCGACGGTGACGGCGTCACCCAAGGCCTCGGCCTCCGCGGCGGCCGCCGGCTCGGCCGGCCGCACCGCCTACGTGCTGTCCACGCCAGCCAGCGCGGGCGGCTACCCGAAGGGCAAGGACCCGAACTTCCTCGTCATCGCCTCGTCCACCGCCGAGCAGGTCGCCACCGCCGTCACCACCGGCAAGGCGGGCACGGTCAAGGGCAGCCCGTTGTCGGCCGCCTACGAGCTGCCGGCCGGCGGCCAGGTGGTGACGTTCGTCGGCTACCAGGGTACGTTCACCCCGGAAAAGGTCGCGACCGTGCTCGCGTCGCTCGGCTCCGACCCGCACACCTACCCGGCGGGCCCGCACGGCGGCGTCCTCGGCTGCGCCAACGCCCCGGCTACGGCCACCGTCACCAGCGGCGCCGTCTGCGTGTGGGCGTCTTCGACCACGCTCGGCGTGACCGAGTTCTTCAGCGCCACCGGCCCCGAGGCGCTGACCGCGAGCCAGGACAAGGGCGCGACCGACACCGTCAACATGCGGGCCGACGTGGAGGCCCCCGCTAAGTAAGGACGGCCAACTGACTGCGGCCAGTAAGCGCGGCACGTACCCGGCCACCCGGCGCAATTCGTAGACTCACTTGTTGTGACACGTCAGCAGGAAAGCCTTCCTTCGCAGTACGCCCCGGCCGAGGTGGAGGCCCGCCGTTACGAGCACTGGGAAAAGGCCGGCTACTTCACGCCGGAAGCCCAGGAAGATGACCGCGCGCCGACCTACTCGATCGTGCTGCCGCCGCCCAACGTAACCGGCATCCTGCACATCGGGCACGCGCTGAACCACACGCTGAGCGACATCCTGGTCCGCCGGCGCCGCATGCAGGGTTACCGGACGCTGTGGCTGCCGGGCATGGACCACGCCGGGATCGCCACCCAGAACGTGGTCGAGCGCGAACTCGCGACCGAGGGGCTGTCCCGGCACGACCTCGGCCGCGAGGCGTTCGTGGAGCGGGTCTGGCAGTGGAAGGGCGAGTACGGCGGGCGCATCCTGTCCCAGATGCGCCGCCTGGGCGACTCGGTGGACTGGTCCCGAGAGCGGTTCACGATGGACGAGGGGCTGTCCCGGGCGGTCCAGACGATCTTCAAGCGGCTCTACGACGACGGCCTGATCTACCGGGCCGAGCGGATCATCAACTGGTGCCCGCGGTGCCTGACGGCGCTGAGCGACATCGAGGTGGACCACACCGACGACGACGGGGAACTGGTCTCCATCCGCTACGGCGACGGCGAGGACTCCATCGTGGTGGCCACCACCCGGGCCGAGACCATGCTCGGCGACACCGCGGTCGCGGTCCACCCGGACGACGCGCGCTACGCCCACCTGGTCGGCCGGACGGTCGCGCTGCCGTTGACCGGGCGGCGCATCCCGATCGTGGCCGACGCGCACGTCGACCCGGCCTTCGGCACCGGCGCGGTCAAGGTGACCCCGGCCCACGACCCCAACGACTTCGAGATCGGCCGCCGCCACGACCTGCCGGTGCTGGCGGTCATGGACGAGCGCGGGGTGATCACCGCCCCGGGGCCGTTCGAAGGGCTCGACCGCTTCGAGGCCCGCCCGGCGGTGGTGCAGGCGCTGCGCGAGGACGGCCGGATCGTCCGCGAGACCCGGCCCTACGTGCACGCGGTGGGGCACTGCTCGCGCTGCTCGACCACGGTCGAGCCGCGGCTGTCACTGCAGTGGTTCGTGGACGTGGCGCCGCTCGCGCAGGCGGCGGGCGACGCCGTGCGCGACGGCCGGGTCCAGGTCTCGCCCCCGGAGATGAACGCCAGGTACTTCGCCTGGGTCGACGACATGCACGACTGGTGCATCTCCCGTCAGCTCTGGTGGGGGCACCGGATCCCGGTCTGGTACTCACCCGACGGTGAGGTGCGCTGCGTCGGGCCGGACGAGACCGCGCCCGAGGGCTGGACCCAGGACAACGACGTACTCGACACCTGGTTCTCCTCGGCGCTGTGGCCGCTGTCCACCCTCGGCTGGCCCGACGACACCCCCGACCTGCGCGCCTTCTACCCGACAAGCGTGCTCATCACCGCCTACGACATCTTGTTCTTCTGGGTCGCCCGGATGATGATGTTCGGCCTGTACGCCTGCCGCGACAAGGCACCCGCGGACGCCATCCCGTTCCAGACGATCGTGCTGCACGGCCTGGTCCGCGACGAGTCCGGCAAGAAAATGTCCAAGTCCAAGGGCAACGTGGTCGACCCGCTCGACTGGATGGACCGCTTCGGTGCCGACGCGACCCGGTTCACCCTCGCCCGCGGTGCCACCCCCGGCAGCGACGAGGCGATCAGCGACGACTGGGCGGCGGGCTCGCGCAACTTCTGCAACAAGCTCTGGAACGCGACCAGGTTCGCCTTGATGAACGGGGCAATTCCCCCCCACGGGGACGACCTGACGGCCGCCGGCCTCAGCCCGGCCGACCGCTGGATCCTGTCCCGCCTGAGCCACGTCAACACTGAGGTGGACCGGCTGCTGGACCGCTGCGAGTTCGGCAAGGCGTGCGAGGAGCTGTACCACTTCGCCTGGGACGAGTTCTGCGACTGGTACCTCGAGCTCGCCAAGGTTCCGCTGGCCAGCGGGGATGAGGCGGCCGCGGCCCGCACCAGGCAGGTGCTCGGCTTCGTCCTCGACCACATGCTGCGGCTGCTGCACCCGGTCATGCCGTTCGTCACCGACGAGCTGTGGTGCGCGCTGACCGGTCAGGAATCGGTGATGATGGCGCCCTGGCCGTCGCTGGCGTTCACCGACCCGGCGGCCGAGGCCGAGATCGGCTCGCTCATGCGGCTGGTGACCGAGGTCCGCCAGTTCCGCTCCGGCCAGGGCCTGCGCCCGGCCCAGCGGGTGCCCGCCCGGCTGGCCGGGATCGCGGCCACGCCGCTGGCCGCCCAGGAGGACGCGGCCCGGTCGCTGCTGCGGCTGACCGCGCCCGATGACGAGGGCGCCTTCACCGCCAGCGCCACCCTGCTCGCCGAGGGCATCACGGTCGAGCTCGACCTGGCCGGCACGGTCGACGTCGAGGCCGAGCGCAAGCGGCTGGAGCGCGACCTCGCGGCCGCCCGGAAGGAGGTGGCGTCGATGACGGCCAAGCTCGGCAACGAGTCGTTCACCAGCCGCGCCCCGGCCGAGGTGATCGAGAAGTCGCGGCAGCGCCGGGCGACGGCCGAGGCCGACGTCACCCGGCTGGAATCCAGGCTGGCCGCCCTGACCTAGTCACTGCCCGCTGCTGCCACCCGGGGGGACGGCCCCCGCCCCTCCGGGATCGCGGCCGATGCAAAAGACCAGCCTATTGGTCACGATAGGCTGAGGCCGTGGATGAGGACTACGCTGGCCGCCTGCGCGAGGTCGAGCTCGCGATCGGATCGCGGCGGGCAGAGCATCAGATCGACCCGACCCTGGGCCGGGTCGAGGAGCTCGTCCGCCTGCTCGGGGACCCGCACCGGGCGTTTCCGGTGGTGCACGTCACCGGCACCAACGGCAAGACCTCGACCACCCGGATGATCGAGGGGCTGCTACGCGAGCGCGGCCTGCGGACCGGCCGGTTCACCTCCCCGCACCTGGTCTCCATGCGCGAGCGGATCTGCGTCGACGGCGTGCCGCTGTCGGCGATGAGCTTTGTCGAGCTGTACGAGGAGGTCGCCCCCTACGTCCAGCTGGTCGACGACCAGCAGCCCGCCCCGCTGTCGTTCTTCGAGATCCTCACCGGGATGATGTTCGCCGCCTTCGCCGACGCCCCTGTCGACGTCGCCGTGATCGAAGTCGGCATGGGCGGCCGGTGGGACGCCACCAACGTCGCCGACGGCGTGGTCGCTGTGGTCACCCCGGTCGCGCTGGACCACATGCGGTACCTGGGCGACACGGTCGAGGCCATCGCGACCGAGAAGGCGGGCATCATCAAGCCCGGCGCGACCGCCGTCATCGCCCAGCAGCCGGCCGTCGAGGCGGCCGAGATCCTGCTCGAGCGGGCGGCGCTGGTGGGCGCGTCAGTCGCCCGCGAGGGGTTCGAGTTCGGGGTGCTGTCGCGCGAGCTCGCGGTGGGCGGGCAGCAGCTCGTCCTGCAGGGCCTGCGCGCCACCTACGGGGACATCTTCCTCCCGCTCTACGGCGCCTACCAGGCCTCCAATGCGGCCTGCGCGCTGGCCGCGGTGGAGGCGTTCGCGGGCGTGTCCGAAACCGTGGCCGCCAACGCCGGGCCGGACGACGACGGCCGCGACACGATCACCCTCGGGCCCGGCCTGTCGTCCGCGGGCCTCGACCCGGAGCTGGTGCGGGCGGGCTTCGCCGCCGCCAGCTCCCCAGGCCGCCTCGACGTGCTGCGCCGGTCTCCGACCGTGATCGCCGACGCCGCCCACAACCCGGCCGGCATGGCGGCCACGGTGCAGGCGCTGAGCGAGAGCTTCACCTTCGACCGGGTGATCGGCGTCGTCGCGGTGGCCGAGGACAAGGACGTCGAGGGGGTGCTGGCCGAGCTCGAGCCGGCGCTGGAGGAGGTGGTCATCACCCAGAACTCCTCGCCCCGCTCGATGCCGGCGCAGGAGCTGGCCGAGCTGGCCCGCGACTACTTCGGCGAGGACCGGGTGCACGTGACCGAGCGGCTGGACGAGGCCCTCGACCTCGCGGTGTCGCTGGCCGACGCGGCCGACGCTGACGCCTCCGCCGCGGGCCAGCCCGGCTCCGCCGCGGTGCTCGTGACCGGCTCGGTCGTCACCGCCGGGGACGCCCAGCTGCTGCTGACGCCCGGCAGCGCCGTCGGCAGCAGCGTGAACGCCGGCTACGCAACCAGGCAAGGAGATCCTCAGTGAAACGGCTACTGGTCACCGTCTTGTCGATGGAGGCCGTCGTCTGCCTGCTCGCGATCGTCCCGGCCAAGCAGCTCGGGCACGCGAGCGCCGGTACCGCGGGCGCCGTTTGCGGCGCCGTCGCGATCGTCGCCCTCGCGCTGTGCGGTTACGTCGGCCGCGGCCGGACGGCCCTGGCCGCCGGCTCGGTCTTCCAGGCCCTCGTCATCGCCACCGGCGTGATCCTGCCCGCCATGTACGTCATCGGCGCGATCTTCGCCGCCCTGTGGTTCACCGGCATCTGGCTGGGCCGCAAGTGGGAGCGGCCCGTGCCCGGCCCGGACGCCGACAGCTCAGTCGCTCCGGCTGCCGCCAGCCCGGCCGCTCCGGCTGCCGCCAGTCGGGACTCTGCCGCCCCCGCCCCCGCCAAGCGGGACGAGCCGCCGCACCCGTCGGCCGCCGCCCGCTCCTGACGTCACCTGCGCCCGGGACCGGGCCAGGCCGCACGCCTGGCACGTCCGGCGTGAACCTGCCGATAAGAGATACAAAAGCGAACTCAAGGAGCAGCAGTGTCACAGCGCACCCTTATCCTGATCAAGCCGGACGGCGTCCAGCGCAACATCATCGGTGAAGTAATTTCCCGAATTGAGAGCAAAGGCCTCAAGCTGGTCGCGCTGGAACTGCGCACAATCGACGGCGAGACCGCGCACGCGCACTATGCCGAACACGCCGAGAAGTCCTTTTTCGGGGAACTTGTCGATTTCATCACCTCCGGTCCGCTTGTCGCGATCGTGGCCGAAGGGGAGCGGGCGATCGAGGCATTCCGCGCCCTCGCCGGCGCGACCGATCCGGTCAAGGCGACCCCCGGCACCATCCGCGGCGACTTCGCCCTGCAGGTCGGGCAGAACATCGTGCATGGCAGTGACTCGCCCGAGTCGGCCGAGCGGGAGATCAAGATCTTCTTCCCCGAACTCGTTTAACCGGGGCCAACACTAGATAGATACCTGTAGTACCAGGCCGGTCGCGAGCCCGGACGGGAACTCGCGACCGGGCCTGGTGCCACAGGCTGCGCCACGCGCCCGGCCGCGATCACTTCCCGGCGAAATGCCGCCGGGCGGGTGCACTTGGTAAGAACTTTGTCAGAAATGCTGCAGTATTTCCGGAGTAAAACCTCAACGTCGAAATGACGATGTCCCGCTCGGCTTGCCCGGTGCCTAATCCGATAGGCTCGACACCGGTTCTCCCGTGCCTGATGATCAGAAGGGTTGCCGCACCCGATGAGCAATGCGCTGACCTTCCTCGGCCGCGACATGGCGGTCGACCTCGGCACTGCTAACACACTGGTCTACGTGCGCGGGCGGGGAATCGTCCTCAACGAGCCGAGCGTGGTCGCCCTGAACACCAACAACGGCCAGGTGGTGGCGGTCGGGGTCGAGGCCAAGCGGATGATCGGCCGCACGCCCGGCAACATCGTCGCCGTCCGCCCGCTGAAGGACGGCGTGATCGCGGACTTCGACGTCACCGAGCGGATGCTGCGCTACTTCATCCAGAAGGTGCACCGCCGGACCCGGATGGCCAAGCCACGGATCGTCGTGGCGGTGCCGAGCGGCATCACTGGCGTGGAGCAGTCGGCCGTCAAGGAGGCCGGGCACCAGGCCGGCGCCCGGCGGGTGTACATCATCGAGGAGCCGATGGCGGCCGCGATCGGTGCCGGGCTGCCGGTCAACGAGCCCACCGGCAACATGGTGGTCGACATCGGCGGCGGTACCACCGAGGTGGCCGTGATCTCCCTCGGCGGCATCGTCACCAGCCAGAGCATCCGCATCGGGGGCGACGAGCTGGACGAGGCGATCATTACCTTCGGCAAGAAGGAGCACAGCCTGATGCTCGGCGAGCGCACCGCCGAGGAGATCAAGCTGGCGCTCGGCTCCGCGTTCCCCGCCCGCGAAGAGCCGCAGGCGGAGATCCGCGGCCGCGACCTCGTCTCCGGCCTGCCCAAGACCGTGCTGATCAGCGCGGCCGAGATCCGCCACGCCATCGACGAGCCGATCACCCTCATCATCGACGCGGTGAAGACCACTCTCGACAAGTGCCCGCCCGAGCTGGCGGGGGACGTCATGGACCGCGGCATCGCCCTCACCGGCGGCGGTGCCCTGCTCCGGGGCCTGGACCAGCGGATCCGCGAGGAGACGGGGATGCCGGTGCACATCGCCGACAGCCCGCTCGACTCGGTCGTCCTGGGCACCGGCAAGTGCGTCGAGGACTTCGACACGCTCCGCCAGGTACTCGTTCCCGACAGGCGATAGCCTGACCAACACGCCGGGGCGGACGGGACGGGAGCGGGGTTTTGCTGGACGGAAGGCGGACGCGGGCGGTCCTCATCGTGCTGCTCGTCCTCGCTGTCGCGCTGATCACAATCGATTTCCGCGACGGGGGGACTCCAGCGCGCACGGCTTCGGCGGGCGGGTGTTCGGCCCGGTCGAGCACCTGGCCGGGAACGTCACCGGGTTGTTCTCCTCCGGGGGAAGCAACGGCGAGGTCGCCACCCTGCAGCGGGAGAACGACCAGCTCCAGGCTGAGCTCGCGCAGGCGCAGGTCAGTAAGCAGCAGGCGGCCCAGCTCGGCGGTCTGCTCCGCGCGGCCGGCCGCTACCGGGTGGTGGCCGGCTCGGTCATCGCGGCCGGGGGCGACTACTCCGACACGGTGACGATCAGCGCCGGCCGCGCGGACGGTGTCACCGCCAACGAGACCGTGCTCAACGGCAGCGGGCTGGTCGGCACCGTCACCGCCGTCACCGCGAGCACCGCCACGGTCCAGCTGCTGACCGACGCGGGTACCACCGTCGGCGTCCGCATGGCGGACGGCCAGATCGGCGCGCTGTCCGGTACCGCCCAGTCGCTGTCCGGCAGCGCCCCCCTCAAGCTCACCCTGTTCAGCGCCAGCGCCACCCTCCGGCCGGGGGAGAAGCTGGTCACCTTCGGCTCGGTCGGCGGCCGCCCGTACGTGCCCGGCGTCCCGGTCGGCACCGTCACCTCGGTCACCACCCAGCCCGGTTCGCTCACCCCGACCGGCGTGGTCACGCCCTACGCCGACTTCACCGGCCTCGGCGTGATCGGCGTGGTGGTGTCCAAGTGACGCCGGAGGAGGACCCGGGCGCGGCTCGCCGCCTGCTCACCGGGCTGGTCCTGGCGGTCGCGCTATTCGCCGCCGTCGTCGCCCAGCTCACCGTGGTCAACCGCCTCCCCCTGCCCGGCTCGGCCGCCCCCGACCTTGTCCTGCTCCTGGTCACCGCCATCGCGGTGGTGACCGGGCCCACGGCGGGGGCGGTGACCGGCTTCGCGGGCGGGCTCATGCTCGACGTCGCCCCGCCCGCCGCCCACTACGCAGGCCAGGACGCGCTCGTCTTCTGCCTGGCCGGCGTACGGGGCGGCCGTTGCGGTCCGGGCCCTGTGGGACCACACCGGCGAGCGGGACCCGCTGACCACGTTCACCGTGATGGCGGTCGCCGCCGCGGCCGCCGAGGCCGGCCAGGCCGGCCTCGGGCTGCTGCTGTCCGACCCGGACATCACCGCCGCCTCGGTGACCCGGGTGCTGCCCACCGCCATCTTCTACGACCTGGTGCTGGCCCCGTTCGTCTTCGTGGCGGTGTCCTGGGCCACCGGCGTCATGCGGCGCGGGCGGACCGCTCCCGAGGAGGTGCCTGTCCCGGCCTTCAACGGCGGCTCCGGGCTGGCCGCGGTATTCCGCGCGGCGTCGGCCGGGGCCGCCTCCGGCCTGCAGCTGTCCGGCACGGGCGGGAACTACCAGCGGCCGTCCTCGCCGCGCCGGGTGCCCCGGCTGCAGCTGTCTGGCACCGGCGTGAACTACCAGCGGCCGACCTCGCCGCGCCGGGTGCCCCGGCTGCAGCTGTCTGGCACCGGCGTGAACTACCACCGGCCGACCTCGCCGCGCCGGGTGCCCCGGCTGCAGTTGTCCGGCAGCCGCGCGCCCGAACTCGCCCGGACTCCCGCGGCTGGCTCCCGCGGTCCGTTCCCGGTCGCGGGCGGACGCGCGAAGCGGCTCAACTTCGCCGGCGACCTGGCGACAGGCCCCGCGCGCGGCTCCGGCGGCAAGGCCCGTGCCCCGCGCAAGGACTGGCTGCGCGGGTCCGGAAGCCCGGCCGCGCGGCGTGCGCCCGCCGCCAGCTCGACGCGCGCGCCGTCCCGCGGCTGGCTCGGTCCGGGCGGCAAGGGCGGCCCCGGTGCGGGGGCCGGCCGCGGTTCGGCGGGCGTGACCCGGCCCCGCTCCGCCGCAACGGCTTTGGCTGCGCGGTCGGCCCCGTCCGGGGTTTCGGCCCTGTCGGGCGCGGGGACCCCGCGCGCCCGCCGCTCGCCCACGGCGGGCTGGCTGCGCGGGTCGGGCGCGACGTCGTTCCGCACCGGCGGCCGGCGGCTGGCGCCGCGCCGCGGCTGGCTCGGGGCGGGCGGCCGCCCGCGGATCGTGATCGGATCGGGCGTCACCGGCGGGGCGGCCTTCCGGCGGGGCAGCATCGCCCGCGGCAACTGGTACACCGCCGCGCCGTCGCGGGACTGGCTGCGGCGCAGCCGCCACCCGTGGCGCAAGCGCCGGCACCGGCTTCTGCGGAAGGTGGGGGTGGGGCGGTGATTCCGCGCTCGCGCAGGCGCCTGCTCGGCCTGTACGTCATCGCGCTGGCGATGGCGGTCGTGCTGGGCGGACGGCTGTGGTACCTGCAGGTGCTCGACACCGGCCAGTACAAGGCGCTGGCCCAGGTCAACCAGACCAGGACGATCGTCGAGCCCGCCGTGCGCGGCGAGATCACCGACGACACCGGCCAGGCCCTGGTCACCAACCAGACCTCGATGACGGTCTCGGTCAACATGATGAACTTGTCCCAGTCCACCACCGACAACGGCAAGGCGGTGCTCACCCGGCTCGCCCCGCTGCTGCACACGACCGAGAGGAAGCTGGCGGAGCAGGTCAGGCTGTGCACCAAGGGTGTCGCCCAGCCGTGCTGGACCGGGTCGCCGTACCAGCCGATCCCGGTCGCCGAGCACGTCAGCGACTCGGTCGCGCTGCAGGTGATGGAGGAGCCGGGGCAGTTCCCTGGCGTCACCGCGCAGCTGTCCCCGGTCACCTACTATCCCCAGCCCGACGGGGCCAACCCGGCCCAGGTGCTCGGCTACCTGCAGCCGATCACCCAGGCCGAGATGGCCAAGGAGCACCTGCCGCAGACCGGGTTCGCCCAGGACGACCTGGTCGGCCAGTCCGGCCTGGAGGCCCAGTACAACACCGCCTTGTCCGGTCAGCCCGGCACCCAGGAGGTCTCTGTCAACGCCGCGGGCGCCGTGCTCGGCGTCGCCACCAGCAAGCCCGCGCAGACCGGGGACACACTCGTCACCTCGATCAACGCCAAGATCCAGGCGGTCGCCCAGCAGGCCCTGAACAGCGCCATCGCCCGGTCCCGGGCGGGTGGCAACTCGGCCAACCAGGGCGCCGCCATCGTGGAGACGACCGGCGGCCGGATCGTGGCGATGGCCAGCTACCCGGACTACAACCCGGACGTGTGGACCAACGGCATCTCCCAGCAGGAGGTCAACTACCTGTTTGGCACGGGCAACCAGGCCAACTCGGGCGAGCCCGCCGTCAACTGGGCCACCCAGGGCCAGTACGCACCCGGTTCGACCTTCAAGGTGGTGTCGACCGCAGCCGCCGTGGCCAACGGGTTCTCGCTGTACGGCCAGTACAACTGCCCGGCGGCGTTCGACATCGGCGGCAGCAAGTTCCTCAACGACGGGGAGGGGAGCCAGGGCGACATGTCGTTCCACGAAGCGCTGGTCCAGTCGTGCGACACCGTCTACTACGAAATCGGCTACCACATGTGGCAGACCGACGACAACAAGGCGAACTACCAGCTCAACAAGAACGCCCCGACCCAGAAGATGCAGCAGATGGAGCTGGACTGGGGCTTCGGCCGCGACACCAACATCGACCTGCCGTCCGAGGCGACCGGCACCATCCCCACCCGCCAGTGGCTCTACGACATGTACGAGTCCAACGCCCACCAGGGCCAGAACTGGTGCAAGAACGGCAAGGCGAACGGCAGCTACGTGCAGCAAATCGAGTACCAGGACTGCCAGGACGGCTGGGTCTGGCAGCCGGGCCAGGCGGCGATCGCGGCGATCGGGCAGGGCTACGTCACGGCCACCCCGCTGCAGCTCACCAACGCCTACACCGCCCTGGCCAACGGGGGCACGCTGTACCAGCCGCGGATCGGCGAGGCCCTGATGTCGGCCTCGGGCAAGCTCGTGCAGAAGATCAACCCGCCCGTGATCAGGCATGTGAACGCCTCGTCGGAGACCTTGTCCTACATCCGCTCGGCCCTGAACGGCGTGGTTACCTCGGGTACCGCGGCGGGCGCGTTCGGCGGGTACCCGGAGGGCAACGCCAGCGTCTGCGTCGCGGGCAAGACTGGTACCGCGCAGATCTTCGGCAAGAATGCGACCTCGGTCTTCGCCTCGTTCTCGCCCTGCAGTAACCCCAGGTACGTGGTGGTCGTGATGCTGCCGAACTCCGGTTACGGCGCCGACGCGGCCGCCCCTGCGGTCAAGCAGATCTACGAGGGCATCTACGGCCTCGCCGGCCAGAAGCCGGCGGTGGCCGGGGGCAAGCTCCCGGGCCTGCCCAACCTGGCCGCCCAGACCAAGGGCGAGTCCGCACCCAAGCCCACGCCGAGCGCCAAGTCCCCGGCCAAGGCCACCGCCCGGGCCAGTACCGGACCCTCAGCCGCGGCGGCCGGGCCGCTGGCGGTCCGGCGGGCGATCCCGGTCGCCCGCTCCCAGCCCCTCGGCCGGGGAGGGCGCACATGAGCGAGCGTGCGCGCGAATCCATGAGCACTGCGCGTCCGCGACTGCGGGCGCCGAGCGCCACCGGGGAGCTGGCGTGAGCGTCGGGCTGCCCTCCCGGGGCTGGGCCGGGCCGCGGGCGGGCACGTTCGCCCCGCGCCGCCGTTCCCGCTTCGGCCGGGCGTTCGCCAAGGGCGGGGTCGCGCGGTCCTGGGACTGGCCGCTGATCGTCGTCACCTGCGCGCTGGCCGCCCTCGGGACCGTGCTGGTGTGGGCGGCGACCGAGCCGTCGCTGCGCCAGGCGGGCCTCGACCCGCACACGTACCTGAAGAAGGCGGCGCTGTGGGCGCTGCTCGGCCTGATCCTGATGTTCATCACCGCGTCGCTCGACTACCGCCGGATCCGCCGCTGGGCCCCGTACCTCTACGGCATCTCGCTCCTGCTGCTGGCGGCGGTGCTGGTGGTCGGCCAGTCGGTCAACGGGGCCAAGGCGTGGATCGCCCTGCCGGGCGGCTTCCAGGTCGAGCCGTCTGAGTTCGCCAAGCTCGGCCTGATCCTGGGGGCCGCCTGGCTGCTGTCGCGGCGGAACCTGGCCACGGGGCGGCCCACCATCAGGGACGTGCTCTACGCCGCGCTGGCCGCCGCCCCGCTGATCGCGCTGGTCGAGAAGGAACCCGCCCTCGGCGTCACCCTGGTGCTGGTGTTCACCCTGGCCGGCATGATCGTGGTCTCCGGCATCCGGATCTACTGGGTGCTGGGCGGGCTGGCCGGCGTCGCCGCCGGCATTGCCGCCATCGCCCGGATGCACCTGCTCAAGGGCTACCAGCTCACCCGGCTGACCGCGTTCCTGCACCCCACGAGCGACCTGTCCGGGGCAGGCTACAACGGCCTGCAGGCCAAGATCGCGGTCGCCTCCGGCGGGCTGCACGGCGCCGGGCTCTTCCACGGCACGTTCACCAGCGGGAACTTCGTCCCCTCGGTGCAGACCGACTTCATCTTCACCGTCGCGGGGGAGGAGCTCGGCTTCGTCGGCTGCGCCGTCATCGTCGCCATGCTGGCCTTCATCATCTTCCGTGCCATCCGGGCCGCCCAGCGCGCCGAGGACATGTTCGGCCTGCTGGTGGCGTCCGGGATCGCGGTCTGGTTCGCTTTCCAGGCGTTCGTGAACATCGGCATGACCATCGGCATCATGCCGATCACCGGCCTGCCGCTTCCGTTCATCTCCTACGGCGGCTCGGCCATCTTCGCTGACATGATTGCCATCGGCCTGCTCCAGTCGGTCCGGCGGCAGCACCCGCTGTTCTCCTCCTGACACGCCCCGCTGACCTGACGCCCGGTGTTCACCCGGCCGGGCGGGGCCACGGGCACGCGCTGTTACTTAGCCGGGCTAAAGTGTTGAGCCATGCGCTTTGGACTCTTCGTGCCGCAAGGATGGCGGCTTGACCTCGCGGGCATCGACCCCGCCAACCACTGGGCGACCATGCAGGGCATCGCTCAGCTGGCCGACGACGGCCCCTACGAATCGATCTGGGTTTTCGATCACTTCCACACCGTGCCGGTGCCGACCGAGGAGGCGACTCACGAGGCATGGACGCTGATGGCCGCGTTCGCCGCGTCCACCTCCCGGGTGCGGCTGGGCCAGATGTGCACCTGCATGGGCTACCGCAACCCGGCTTACCTGGCCAAGGTCGCGGCGACGGTGGACGTCATCTCCGGCGGCCGGGCCGAGATGGGCATCGGCGCGGGCTGGTACGAGCACGAGTGGCGGGCCTACGGTTACGGCTTCCCCTCGGCGGGGGACCGCATCGGCATGCTCGACGAGGGCGTGCAGATCATGCACCAGCTCTGGACAACCGGCAGCGCCACCCTCGACGGCAAGCACTACCAGGTCAACGGGGCTATCGGCCGGCCGCTGCCGCTGCAGGAGGGCGGCGTCCCGCTGTGGATCGCCGGCGGTGGCGAGCGCAAGACGCTGCGGATCGCCGCCCGTTACGCCCGTTACACCAACTTCGACGGCAGCGTCGAAGGCTTCCCCCGCAAGTCGCAGATCCTGGCCGGGCACTGCCGCGACCTCGGCACCGACTTCGACGCGATCACCCGCTCGGCCAACTACAACGTGATCCTGGGCGAGACCGAGCGGGAGGTGGCCGACCGGATCGCCTGGATGAAGGACCACATGCTGGGCTGCGGCGTCCCGCCGGAGATCGTCGAGGACCGGGTTCAGGGCTTCGCCAACGGCCCCCTGGTCGGAACCCCGGAGCTGGTCACCGAGCGGCTGGCCGAGATGGGCGCGCTCGGCATGAGCTACGCGATCGTCAACTTCGCCGAGATCGCCTACGACCGCACCGCCTACTCGCTGTTCACCGAGAAGGTCATCCCCGCGCTGGCCTTGGCCTAGGGCTTTCCGGCCGGCTCCGGGGCATACTGCCCGGGGCCCGGCCGGTGCCCTTCCGGCCCTGTCACCCGGCTGGCTTTCTCAGGGGCGGCGGGCGAGCGCGAGCCTGGCCGAGCGGCGCAACGTGATCCCGCCCGCCGCGTCGACCAGCGCGGTCAGCCGGTCGTGCAGCTCGGACCGCGTGTCCTGCGGCAGGGCGCTGATCATGGCGCCCACGCCGTGGCTGCGCTCGAAGCGCCAGTAGGTCTCGCCGTCGGCGACCGGGATCGCGATCTCGAGCGTCCGCCAGCTCACGTCGGTGAAGCCGGCCGCCCCAAGCAGTTCTTCCGCGTCGGCGTCGTTGGACAGGTACCCGGCCCCCGCGACCTGGTACTGGCGGTAGGAGTTGAGCAGGTCGCCGGCCGGGTCGGGCCACGGGTCGGGCGACCCGTCGGCCCGGCCCGGGAGGGTGAAGGCGAACTGGCCGCCTGGCCGCAGCACCCGCTTCACCTCGGCCACGGCCGTGGCCGGGTCGGCCCAGATATGCATGACGAAGCCCGCCGTCACCAGGTCGAAGCTGGCGCCGGGGAAGTGCAGCGCGGCCGCGTCCATCACGTGGGCCTCGACCCGGGGGATGTCGCGCTTCAGCAGCTCCACCATCCGCGGGGCGGCGTCGACGGCGACCACCCGGGCCCCCCGGCCGATCAGTTCCCGGCTCAGCGCCCCGCGGCCCGCC
Organism: uncultured Actinomycetota bacterium; assembly: GCA_963795335.1. Lineage (GTDB taxonomy): Bacteria > Actinomycetota > Actinomycetes > Streptosporangiales > Streptosporangiaceae > Trebonia. Next base: position 159,641 of record CAWCHI010000008.1, on the reverse strand, counting down.
GCCAGGTCGAGCACCCGGGCGCCGGGCGGCAGGCCGATGGCCGCGACCGCCTCCCCGGCAAAGCTGGCGAAGAACGGGATCACCTGGTCGTAGACGTCGGCCACCCCGTCGAAATACTCAACTACCAGGCTGTTGGTCACGACCGCACCCTCTCATCCGCCGGCCCGCCCGGCCACCCATTTACCGGTGCGCCGTGGGCGAGGATCCCCCCGGCCGGGACTGTCTGCGGCTACCCGGACCCCCGGGTTGCTCCCGTCCGGACCGTCTGCGGCCCCTGGCCCCCCATGCTCCCGGCCGGACCGGTCGGCCGCCTGGCCCCCGGGTTGCTCCCGTCCCGACCGTCTGCGGCCGCCTGGCCCCTCCGTGCTCCCGGCCGGACCGGTCGGCCGCCTGGCCCCCGGGTTGCTCCCGTCCGGACCGTCTGAGGCCCCTGGCCCCTCCGGTTACTCCCAGCCAGACCGCTCTCTGGCCGCGCGGCGGCCCGGTGAGCCGGTCCGTGAGAGCGATGTTGCTGATGGGAAACAGGCGATTATTAGTTCGGAAAGTTTTATCTACACGGAAACTTATGTGTGTCGGAGCACAAAAAGTTTCCCGATTCCGTCGGCGACGGCGGCGGTGACGCCCCAGCCGGCCGTTGACGTCAAATTCCGGCGCGCCCGTTCGGTCGGTGACGCCCTGGCAGGCCGGTTACGCCCGGCCGGTCGGTGACGTCCTGGCGGGTGTGTGATGTCCTGGCGGGTGTGTGATGTCCTGGCGGGTGTGTGACGCCCTGACGGCTCGTGACGTCTCGCCTGGGACGGCCCGATCCGGGGCGGCGCAGGCGCCTCCCGCGAGCCATCCGCGAGACCAGCGTGCCTGGCGACACGCCAGCGGCCAGTAGTCGTTACGGGGTCGTGGCCGTCGGGAGTTTCCAGCCCAGCCCGGTGACCCGGTTGACCTCAGCCAGCAGGGGCCGCCCGGCGTCGCCGCCGCCGAGCCCGATGGTCGGCTGCTGCGGCATCGCGTAGCTGATGAACTCGCACCCGGTCAGCTGCGCCGTCACCTTGGCCAGGACCGGGCCGGCTGCTGGGTGCGGAAGGTGATCGTCATGGCCCCGCCCGTGTCGTCGGGGCAGCTGGTCACGCCGCCCGGCCGGTTGGCCGGCAGGTGGTTCAGGTACGCCGCGAGGGCGGCGACCTGCCGGGCGTTGGTCACCGTCGCCTGGGCGGCGGACGGCGGGTTGCCGTTGCCGCCGAGGCCCCTGGTCTCGGTCAGCACCGCCACTGTGGCCGCCGCCGGGACGGTCTCGCCCGTCCTCGACGCAAGCGACGCCGAGGGTGACGACGACGGTGACGATGACGCCGAGGCGGCCGGCGAAGACGACGAGGCCGACGCGCACCCGGTGAGCGCGGCCGCGAGCGCCGCCGTGGCCGCGGCGGCGGCCCGCGAACGGGAGAAGATCCTCATGTCCACTTAGACGGAGCCCGGGCCGCCACGGTTCCGCCCGTCAGCGAAAGAGCCACGTAGTCGCCGACCTTCGCCGACGGGTCCTGCCCGATGACCACGTTCGGCTCGGTGACGCTCTTGATCGCGGCGACCTCCTTGGCGGCCGACCGCCTTCATGCAGGGATGGGCCTTGCCGAAGTTGGTATCGGTCTCGTTGATCTCGGCCTGGAGGAAACGGTGCCAGGAAGGGTTAAACAGGTAAAACTACTATACCGATCGGATAACTCGGAGACTGCCGTAGCATGGGGTGGCATGGGAACCGCGGCGGCGGCGAGCGACCTCGCCGCGTCGAGCGACCCGGCCAGCGGGTGCGTTGCGAACGCGCGCAGCGCCAGGTCGGCTGCCGTCCGTGCGCGCTCGCCCGCATCGCCGCGGCCCCGGCCCGTGCCGCCGCGGCCGTCCGTCAGCCCGTCCGCCAGCCCGGCCGCCAGCAGGGCCGCGTCGGCGATGTCGCGCTCGGAGGCCCGCACGGCCGCCATGAGGCCGAGCTGATGGCCGGTCGGCGCCGACACCGGCAGCGGCACCGGGCCGCCCGCGTCGACCCGGCACGGCACCTCGATGACGGTCGCGGGCGTCAGGGCGGGGACGGCCGTCCCGTTGGCCACGTTGAGGATCAGCCGCGCGGGCGCGCCGCCCGTCAGGGCCGACATCAAGGCGACCGCGACCGACTCGTAGCCGCCGGCCGCCACGTCGGCCTCATCCCGCTCGCCCGCCGCCTCGCCCGTCCGCAGCTCGGCGAAGTAGCTCCGGTTGCGTTCGTCGTTGGCCTCCTGCCACAGCCGGGCGGCCGTGGCGGGGCCGGAGGCGGCCGCCCCCGTTCCTCGGGCTGGCTCGTCGCTGGCGGCCAGCGCCGCCGCCGCGGCGGCGTAGAACCGCCGCTGCCGCTCGCGGACATGCTCCCCGCGGGTCCGCCCGGCCGCGATCACGTCCCGCAGCGCCTCGGCCCGGGCGTAGTACCAGTAAAGGTACTCGTTCGGGAGCGCGCGCAGGGCCCGCGGCAGGTCCGGCCCGAACAGGCGCCCCTCCTCGGTCAGCCGCAGCCGCCCGGGGTCGTCCAGCAGGCTGGGCAGCAGGTCGGCCCCGCGCTGCGCCCCCGGGCTGCTGCGGCGCAGCGCCCGGAGCCAGCCCAGGTGGTTGATCCCGACGTAGTCCGCGTCAACCCGGTCGGTCACCGCCCCGAGGGACGGGCCCGGGTCGATCCCGCAGGCGGCGCAGGCCCGGCGGATCAGCCCGACGGGCGAGTCGCAGACCCCGATCACCCGCGGGCCGAGGGCGGCCGCCATCACCTCGGTGACGATACCGGCCGGGTTGGTCATCGAGATCACCCACGCGCCGGGGGCCAGCGTGGCCGTCCGGCGGGCGATCACCGCGGCCACCGGCACGGTCCGGGCGGCGCTGGCCAGCCCGCCCACGCCGACCGTCTCCTGGCCCAGCAGGCCGAGGGAGAGGGCCGACCGCTCGTCGCCGACCCGGCCACTCAGGCCGCCCGGGCGCAGCGCCGCGAAGATCACGTCGGCCCCGGACAGGGCCTCGTCGAGGCCGCCGGCCGTGGTGACCAGCCCGCCCAGGGCCGCCCCGGTCAGCGGGTCGCCGCGCAGCACCCCCGCAATCACATCCAGCCGCCCGGGATCGGTGTCGTACAGCGCCAGCCGGGAGACCGGCAGCCCGCTGCCCGCCAGCGCCCGGGCGATAAGCGGCACCCGGAAGCCGCCGCCGCCGAGAATAGTGACACGCACGCACCGGACCCTACCGCCGGCCGCGGCCGGCCGTGGCCGGCGGCACGGCCCAGCCAGTCCCGCGGCCACCCCGCGGCCTACCCCTGTGAAGGAGCGCGATGGATGACCACGCCTTCGACCTGTTCGTGAACGGCACCGTCTTCTTCGACGTCGTCTTCACCGGGCTGCCGTCGCTGCCCCTGCGCGGCACCGAGGTGCAGGCCTCGGGCATGGGCTCGTGCCCGGGCGGCATCGCCAACCTCGCCATCGCGGCCAGCCGGCTGGGCCTGCGGACGTCGCTCGCGGCCGCCTTCGGCGACGATGTGTACGGGGACTTCTGCTGGTCGACGCTGACCGAGCAGGAAGGGGTCGACCTGACCTACGCGCGCCGGTTCTCGGACTGGCACTCCCCGGTCACCGTGTCGATGGTGGTCGAGCGTGACCGCGCGATGCTGACCCACATGCACCCGGCCCCGGTGCCGGACAGCGAGCTGCCGGCCGCGGTGCCGGACGCGGCGATCGGCTTCGCCCACCTCGACCCCGAGCCGCGCCCCTGGTACGCCACCGCCGCCAGAACTGGGATGCGGCTGTTCGCCGACACCGGCTGGGACGAGGAGGAGAAGTGGTCGCCGAGCCTGCTCGCGCAGCTGAGCGACTTTTACTGCTTCCTCCCCAACAGCGCCGAGGCGATGGCCTACACCCGCACCGACGACCCCAACGACGCCGTCCACGCGCTGGCCGACCGGGTGCCGGTGGCCGTGGTCACCTGCGGCGGGCAGGGCGCCCTGGCGATCGACTCCACCACCGGGGAGCAGGAATGGGTGCCGTCGCTGCCGGTCAACGCGCACGACCCGACCGGCGCGGGCGACGTCTTCGGGGCCGGGTTCGTGCTCGGCACGCTGCGCGGCTGGCCGCTGCGGCAGCGCCTGGCGTTCGCCAACCTCTGCGCGGCGCTGTCGGTCCAGTACGTCGGCGGCTCGCTGGCCGCCCCGGGCTGGGGCGACATCATCGACTGGCTCGCCCGCACCCAGGGCAAGGCGAGTGGCGGCTCCGCCCATGCGGCCGAACTGGCGGCCACCTACGGGTTCATCTACGACGTGCTCCCGCCGACCGGGCGGATCTCGGTCCGCCGGGCCCGCGCCACCATCGCCCGGGCCTCCGACGCGGAACCCCACCGGTAACGAGGCGCACCGCTAAGCTGTCGGGCTATGGAGTACCTGCCGTATGACCAGCGGCCCGTGTCCACCGAGTACCGGCGGGTCCTCGAGCGCATCCTCGCCGCCGGCATCGAGACCGGCACCCGGCAGGGCGTGAACGCGCTCACGGTGATGCAGCAGATGATGACATTCCGGCTCGCAGAGGGCTTTCCGGTCATCACCGAGCGAAGCATCTCCTCGTTCTGGCGCAAGCCGATCGGTGAGCTGTGCGCGTTCATCAACGGCGCCACCACCGTCCGCGAGTTCGAGGAGTTCGGCGTCGACTGGTGGGGGCCGTGGGCGACCCCCGACAAGACGCTGAAGAAGGGCATCGAGCCCGGCAGCCTCGGCCCGGGCTCCTACGGCGGCGCCTTCCACTCCTTCCCGACCCCCGGCGGGCCGCCCTTCGACCAGTTCAGCCACCTGGTCGAGCAGCTGCGGGAGCTGCCGGAGCTGCGCACCCACTTCGTCGACCCGTGGATCGCCCCGTACCAGGTGCGAGGGGCGGGGAAGCAGCCCAAGACGACGATCGCGCCGTGCCACGGGTGGGTGCACGTCCGGGTGCTGGACGGCGGGCTGCACGTGCACATGACCCAGCGCTCGGGCGACGTGCCGGTCGGGGTGCCGGCCAACATGATCCAGTACGCCGCCCTCGCCCTCATGCTCGAGCAGCTCACCGGATATCCGGCGGTAGCGTATTACCACACGATTTCCGACGCCCACGTCTACACCGACCAGGTCGACGCGGTCCGGGCGATGCTCGCGACCGAGCCGCGGCCGCTGCCGACGGTCACCCTGACCGCGGCCGGGCAGGCGGTGACGGACATCCACGACTTCCGGGCCGAGCACTTCGAGCTGGCCGACTATCATCCGAACCCGGCCATCCGGGCCATCCCGGTGGCCACGTGAGCGAGGGAACGCCGGTGACCAGTGACCAGTCCGGTGCCGGGCGCGACGCCGTGCGCCACGCCCCCGCCCCGCTGCTGTCGTCCCTGGGCGTGTCCAGCAGCCTGTTCGCCGACGCCTCCAACTTCGACCAGCGGTTCGTCGAGGACTACGGCAAGATCTCCGAGACCGTGGGCGCCCTGCGCACCCTCGGCTTCAAGGTCGTGCTGACCAGCGGCTCGTTCGACATCTTGCACGAGGGCCACTCGATGTACCTGGAGGCGGCCCGGCAGTTCGGTGACTTCCTCATCGTCGGGCTCGACAGCGACGAGAAGATCCGCGCCCGCAAGGGCGAGAACCGGCCCGTCGTCCCGCAGATGGAGCGGCTGCGCATGGTCACCCACCAGCGCGGGGTGGGCCTGGTCACGCTGAAACACACCGACGACCCGAAGTGGGCCCTGATCAAGGCGGTCCGCCCGGACGTGCTGGTCGCGACCGAGGAGACTTACACCCCCGAGGCGGTCAAGGAGCTGGAGGCCAGCTATTGCGGGCGGGTCGAGGTGCTCGGCCGGATGGCCACAGTGAGCACGTCGGCCCGGCTCCGCGAGGTCATCCAGCGCGAGATGGGCAAGCCCGGGTCCGCGGTGGCCGGCGTCCGGTCGGGCCAGCGGGGAAACCAGCGCCGCGGCCCCCGCCCGGCCGGGAATGACGGCTGAGCGGACATGAAGCAAGTCCTGCTCTACCTCCCGGTCGTGCACGCGGGGCACCAGGCCTTCTTCGCCCGGCACGGCGACACGTCCGAGGTGCTGGTCCTCGGACCCGGGTTCAAAGCGCTCTTCAAGCCCCTGGCCAAGGACATCCGGGCGCTGCCGGCCGACCTCGCCGCCCGCTTCCTGCGGGTGCTGCTGCCGGACGTCCCGGTCCGGGTGATCGAGCCCGCCGACCTGCCCGGGGCAGTCACGGCCGAGGTGCTGGTGCTGCCGGATGAGGACGTCAGCCGGGCCCTGACGGACCGCTACGGCCTCGGCGCGGGCCGCGCGCTGGAGTTCGACCGGACCTTCCTGCGCTGGGACCGGCAATGGAGTCAGGCCGGGCGCCCGGCCAGCTTCGACGCAGTGCTCACCCCGGCCGACCTGCCGCCGCTGGTGGTGCAGCACGCGACCGCGCTGGCGGGCCACAGCTCGGACTGGTGGCGCCAGGTCGGCGCGATCGCCTGGCGCGAGGCGGAGATCCTCGGCGCCGCCTGGAACCGGCACTGCCCGACCGAGTACGCGCCCTACGTCGACGGCGACCCGCGTGACAACTTCAGCCGCGGGGTCCGGACCGACCTGTCCACCGCCATGCACGCCGAGGCCGCGGTCATCGCCCGGGCCGCCCGGGCCGGCACCCCGCTCGACGGGGCCAGCCTGTACGTGACCACGTTCCCGTGTCCCGCCTGCGCCCGGCAGATCGCCGAGGCGGGCTTCCGCCGCTGCTACTTCGCCGGCGCCTACTCGGTCCTCGACGGCGACGGCATCCTCCGCGCGGCCGGGGTCGAGCTCGGCTGGGTCGACGCGGCGGATGCCGCCGCTGTCACCCCTGCCGGGGGCGGGAGCTGAACTTCATCCGCACCGGGACCTCGGGCTCGGCCGCCTCATCGCCCACCAGCACGTGCGCGTGCACGTGGGCGATGGTGGCGCCGGTGAAGCCGCAGGTGCCATTGCGCACCCCGAGCCCGTAGTGCGCGAGGCTGTAGCGCTGGCGGATCATCCGCAGGGCGGTCCAGAAGTCGGCCAGCGCCTCGTCGTCCAGCTCGGTCATGTCCGTCACGTGCCGGTGGGGGACGACGAGCAGGTGCAGCCGGGTGCCGGCGTAGGGGAACTCGTTCGGCGTCACCACCCAGTCCCGGGTCTCGAACGCAATCCGCTGGCGGCCGTGCTCGCGCAGCGTCTGCGGGCAGAACAGGCAGATCCCGGCCGCCTCGAGCCGCCGCATCTCCGCCAGCTGCTCCTCGGTCCGGTAGTTGTCCGTGCAGTACAGGCTCAAGGACGCTCCGCTTTCGTCGGCTTTCGGGGACCATAGTGCCACGCCAGAGCGCCGCCCCGGCCGCGCGAGCGGGGTGACGGAGCGCGGTCAGCCGCGTCCGTTCGGGATGGTAGGTAGTCTGGTCACATGCCTGTCGAGTCCGTCTTCCCTCAGCTCGAGCCGCTGCTGCCGCTGGTCCGCAAGCCGGTGCAGTACGTCGGGGGTGAGGTGAACGCCACCGTCAAGGCATGGGACGAGACCGACGTGCGCTGGGCCCTGTTCTATCCCGACGCGTACGAGGTCGGCCAGCCCAACCAGGGCATCGCCATCCTCTACGAGATCCTCAACGAGCAGCCCGGGGTGCTGGCCGAGCGCACCTACAGCGTTGGCACCGACCTCGAGCAGCTCATGCGCGACCGTGAGATCCCGCAGTTCACCGTGGACGCCCATCGCCCGGTGGGCAAGTTCGATGTCCTCGGTGTGTCCTTCTCGACCGAGCTCGGCTACACCAACCTGCTGACCGCCCTCGACCTGGCCGGGATCCCGCTGCTGGCGGCCGACCGCACCGTCACCGACCCGGTCGTGCTCGCGGGCGGCCACGCTGCGTTCAACCCCGAGCCGCTCGCCGACTTCCTCGACGCGGTCGTCATCGGCGACGGCGAGGAGGCGGTGCTTGCGGTCACCGCCATCGTGCGGGCGTGGAAGGCCGGCGGCTGCCCGGGCGGGCGCGACGGCCTGCTGCTGGCCCTGGCGGCGACCGGCGGGGTCTACGTGCCCCGGTTCTACGACGTGAGCTACCTGCCCGACGGCCGGATCGCGAGCGTCACCCCCAACCGGGCGGGCGTGCCCGCCACCGTGCGCAAGCACACGCTGCTCGACCTGGACGCCTGGCCCTACCCGAAGGCGCCGGTGGTGCCGGTCGCGGAGACCGTCCACGAGCGCTACAGCGTCGAGATCTTCCGCGGCTGCACCCGCGGCTGCCGGTTCTGCCAGGCCGGGATGATCACCCGCCCGGTCCGCGAGCGGTCCATCACCACCGTCGGCAACATGGTCAAGGGCGGCCTCGCGTCGACTGGCTTCTCCGAGGTCGGCCTGCTCTCGCTGTCGTCGGCTGACCACAGCGAGATCAACGAGATCGCGGTCGACCTGGCCGACTGCTACGAGGGCACCAACGTCGGGCTGTCGCTCCCGTCCACCCGGGTTGACGCGTTCAACATCACCCTGGCCGACGAGCTAACCCGGAACGGCAAGCGCTCCGGGCTGACGTTCGCCCCCGAGGGCGGCTCCGACCGCATGCGCAAGGTGATCAACAAGATGGTGGACCGAGGAAGACCTCATCCGCACCGTCACCACCGCCTACTCCTCCGGCTGGCGGCAGGTGAAGCTGTACTTCATGTGCGGCCTGCCGACCGAGACCGACGAGGACGTGCTCGCGATCGCCGACCTGGCCAAGAGGGTCATCGCGGCCGGCCGGGCCGCCTCCGGGCGCAAGGACATCCGCTGCACGGTGTCGATCGGCGGGTTCGTGCCCAAGCCGCACACCCCGTTCCAGTGGGCCGCCCAGTGCCCGCCGGAGGTGGTGGACGACCGGCTGCACCAGCTCGGTCGCGCGCTGCGGGCTGACAAGGCCTACGGCAAGTCGGTCGGCTACCGCTACCACGAGGGCACCCCGTCGCTGATCGAGGGCCTGCTGTCGCGCGGCGACCGGCGGGTCGGCCGGTTATCGCGGCCGCCTGGCGCGACGGCGCCCGGTTCGACGGCTGGACCGAGCACTTCTCGTTCGCCCGGTGGACCGCCGCCTGCGAGAAAGGCCTGGCTGACGAGCCAGTCGATCTTGCTTGGTACACTACGCGCGAGCGCGACTACGGCGAGGTACTGCCGTGGGACCACCTGGACTCGGGCCTTGACCGGGACTGGCTCTGGGAGGACTGGCAGTCGGCAGTCGCGCCAGAGGGGCCGGCGAGGTGGAGGACTGCCGGTGGACACCGTGCTATGAGTGCGGGGTCTGCTCGGCGATGGGCACGGAGATCCAGACCGGACCGACGGGAGAGCGGCTGGACGGAAGGCGCCTGCTTCCCGTGCTAGCGATAAACGGGAGATAGCCATGGGCGCAGAGCAGTCGCCCGCGACGGCGACCGCCCGTCCGCCCCGCGCGACCGGCGGCGAGCCGGTCACGGTTCAGCAGCTGGTGGTCCGGTATGCTAAGCGGGGAAAGATGCGTTTTGCTAGCCAACTGGATGTGGCGCGGGCCTTCGAGCGGGGCGTGCGGCGGGCGGACCTGCCGATCGCTTACTCGGTGGGGTTCACCCCGCACCCGAAGATTTCCTACGCAGGCGGCGTCCCGACCGGGGTGGCGAGCGAGGCGGAGTACCTGAGCCTCACCCTGACCAGCCGGACCGGGGCGGACGCCGTGCGGGAGCGGCTGAACGCAGCGCTGCCTGATGGGATTGACGTGATCGCTGTCACTGAGGACACCGGGGGATTGCCGGCGAGTCGGCTCACCGCGTCCGAGTGGCAAGTTTCCCTTCCCGGCCTGCCACCGGACAACGTGGTGCCGGTGGTAGAAGAATTTCTCGCCCTGACTGAGGCGCCGGTGGAACGGCTCACCTCCAAGGGCTTGCGGCGTATGGACGCGCGCGCGGCCGTCGTCAGCCTGGGTGTCATCGAAGACCCGGATACTGGCACGGCACTGCGCATGATCGTCCGGCACGTCGTCCCGTCCGTGCGACCGGACGACGTGCTCAACGCGCTTCGAAACGTTTCCGATGTGTTCCCGGCCGGCCAGCCGCTCATAACGCGGCTCGAGCAGGGGACGCTCGGCGAATCCGGGGTGGTCAGGCCATGACCGGCGTCACCCCGGAGCTGAAGTACTCATCCATGCCTGGGCCCAGCGCCCGTCTCCTTTCGGCCCGTTCGGCCGCGCGTGACCTTTTCCCGCGCGGCGGCGGCGGCGGTCCAGGCGAACGATCACTACGCGCCTTCGCGCGGCGCCCCCGCACCTTGCGTGCGGTCGCGCCCGGAGGCCTGACTGGAGATTGCCCGAATGCTCGACAGCGAGCCCAACACCAACGAGACCAGCACTAACGAGGCCGCTGGCCATAACGCGGGAACCGCTCCCGCCCCGAGATTCAACGGGCGGGCCGAGCCGGCCGCTCCAGCGGTGCCAGTGGCGCTGTTCCAGCCGCCGCCGGTGCTGTTCCAGCCGCCCCCGGCGCCAGCGGCGAGCGTGAGGCCGACCGGGATGAGCCCGAGCCGGACAGCGGCCGGCCGCGACGTACCCGCAGCCCCCGCACGTCAGAGGCCCGCACGTCAGAGGCCCGCACGTCAGAGGCCCGCACCTCCGAGGCCCGCGGCGATGAGCCTGAGGGCGCCGCCGAGGTCAGCCGCCCCGCGCGCCGTACCCGCACCCGGGCCACGGCCGCGGCTGCGGCCGATGAGCGCGCCGCCGACCAGCCGCCGGCCGACGCGGACGAGGCCAGCCGCCCTGCGCGCCGTACCCGCACCCGGGCCGGGACTGCGGCTGCGGCTGCGGCTGCGGCTGACGAGCCTGCCGCCGACCAGCCGGCGGCCGACGCGGCCGATGGCGGCCGGACCGCCCGCCGCACCCGGGGCCGCGGCCGGAGCCGGGCCCGCGACGCCGCCGACGACGACGTGCTGAGCGTGGACGCCACCGCCGCGGTCGAGGCGGCCGGGGACGAGCCCGCCGCGGCCGACGCGGCCGACGGCGAGGAGTCGGCCTCGGGCCGGCGCCGCCGCCGCCGTAACACCCGGACCAGGGGTCGCGGCGAGGCCGCGGCTGACGACGGCGCCGACACCGACGACAGCGCCGAGGAAGACGGCGACGACGAGGGTGACGAGTCGGCCGAGGGCGGCAGCGCCGGGCGCCGCCGCCGCCGCAAGCGCCGCCGTGGCGGCGCCGACAGCGACGGCACAGCCCCGGACGACCCGCCGGACACCGTGGTGCACGTCCGCGCGCCGCACAACCCGGCCGACGACGTACGGGCGATCAAGGGCTCGACCCGCCTGGAAGCCAAGAAGCAGCGCCGCCGGGAGGGCCGTGAGTCCGGCCGCCGCCGGCCGCCGGTGGTCACCGAGTCGGAATTCCTCGCCCGCCGCGAGTCGGTCGAGCGGACCATGCTGGTCCGGCAGCGCGGGGACCGGACCCAGATCGCGGTGCTCGAGGACGACGTCCTGGTCGAGCACTACGTCAACCGGGCCACCCACTCCTCCTACGTCGGCAACGTGTACCTGGGCAAGGTGCAGAACGTGCTGCCGTCGATGGAAGCCGCGTTCGTCGACATCGGCAAGGGCCGCAACGCGGTGCTGTACGCGGGCGAGGTCAACTTCGACGCCAGCGGCCTCGAGGGCCAGCCCAAGCGCATCGAGGCCGCCCTCAAGCCCGGCCAGTCGGTCATCGTCCAGGTCACCAAGGACCCGGTCGGCCACAAGGGCGCCCGGCTCACCAGCATGGTCAGCCTGCCCGGCCGGTACCTGGTCTACGTGCCGGGCGCGTCGATGACCGGCATCAGCCGCAAGCTCCCGGACACTGAGCGGACCCGGCTCAAGCAGATCCTGAAGAAGGTCACCCCCGAGAACGCCGGGGTGATCGTGCGCACCGCGGCCGAGGGCGCGGCCGAGGCCGAGCTGGAGCGGGACATCACCCGGCTCGCCGCCCAGTGGGAGAGCATCGAGAAGAAGGCTAAGACCGCCAGCGCGCCCGCCCTGCTCCACGGCGAGCCCGACCTGACCGTCCGGGTCATCCGCGACGTCTTCAACGAGGACTTCAGCAAGCTGATCGTCTCCGGTGACGAGGGCTGGGAGATCATCGACGAGTACGTCCGTTATGTCGCGCCGCACCTGGCCGACCGGATCAGCCGGTGGGACAGCCCCGACAACGAGGACGCCGACGACGACGTCTTCGCCGCCTACCGCGTCGACGAGCAGCTCGCCAAGGCGCTCGAGCGCAAGGTGTGGCTGCCGAGCGGCGGCTCGCTCGTCATCGACCGGACCGAGGCGATGTCGGTCATCGACGTCAACACCGGGAAGTTCACCGGCCAGGGCGGCAACCTCGAGGAGACCGTCACCCGCAACAACCTGGAGGCGGCGGAAGAGATCGTCCGCCAGCTCCGGCTGCGTGACATCGGCGGCATCATCGTCATCGACTTCATCGACATGGTGCTCGAATCCAACCGCGAGCTGGTGCTCCGGCGGCTGCTGGAGTGCCTGGCCCGGGACCGGACCAAGCACCAGGTGGCCGAGGTGACCTCGCTCGGCCTGGTCCAGATGACCCGCAAGCGGGTCGGGGCCGGGCTGCTCGAGGCATTCTCGACCCAGTGCGAGTGCTGCAACGGGCGTGGTGTGATCATCACCCTCGACGCCCCGGCCGAGCCGGCCCACCGCGCCTCGGTGGGCACCGGGCACCGGCCGGTACCGGCCCCGCCGGGCCGTGGCAACGGCAACGGCCGTGGTCAGGGCAAGGGCAACGGCAACGGCAACGGCCGTCGCGACGACGACCGGGCCGGCTCCCGCGGTGACGTGGGCCCGGCCCTGGTCGCCAGCGCCGCCACCGCCCTCGCCGACACCGCCCTCGCCGACCGGGCCGGCACCGCCGTGGCCGACCGGGCCGGCACCGTGGTAGCCGACAGCGGCGCCAGCGCCGTTGCCGCCAGCGCTCCGGCCACGAACCAGGCCACTGCGGACGGGACGGGCAACGGCGGCCGCCGGACTCGCCGCAGTACGTCCGCCGCCGGCACCGCCTTCGCCACCGCCGTCGTGGTCGAGGACACCCCGCCGGTGGTCCCGGTCGTCACCAGCGCCCCGCTGGCCGAGCCGGAGCCGCCTGCGCCGGCCGACACTGGCGTCGTCCCGTCCCGTCCGCGTACCCGGACACGGGCCGCCGGCTCCGCCACCGCGCGGGTCACGGTCACCGCCGACCCGGCTCCGGTCGCCGAGGTGTCGGTCCCAGCCGAGCCGCCCGTGACGCCGGAGCCAGTCGCCCCGGACACCGCCGGGGAGCCCGCCACCGTCCCGGCCAGCCTCTTCGACGCCGTCCCGGCGCCTGAGCAGGAGGCGCCGGTCACGGTGGCCGACGTCGCGGCCGTGCCGCCGGCCGAGCCCGAGCCGCTTGCGGACGAGCAGGCCGAGCCGGCCGCCCCGGTGTCGGCTGAGCCGGCCGCGTTCGCCGAGCCAGTCTCCGCTGAGCCGGCCGAGGTCGCGTCGCCCGTGTCGGCCGAGTCGGCCCCGGCCACGCCGGCCGAGCCAGAGCAGCCCGGGGATGGGTCCGGGGATGGGTCCGGCCCGGCTGACGGCCCCGATGGCCAGGCCGGATAGCGAGACGAGGCCGGCCCAGGCGGGCAGGCAGCGCCGAGACGGTCAATCGTCTGCCGCGAAGCTGGTATGCTTTCGTGAGCGATAACCGTTGCGACGGCGCTAGCCTGCCAGCTTGACCGATTTCCTCAAGCACAGGGCCGAGTGCGGTCGCGGATCGCGCCCATGCACGTAAGATGGCATGTCAGGTTCACGGCGAGCCCACTACCGGCACGATGGCCAACAGCCACTGTTGCCGAAAGACAGTGGGGCACGCTCTCAGGGAGAGGCAGTTCTCGGGTGTACGCGATTGTGCGCTGCGGTGGCAGGCAGGAGAAGGTCGCCCTCGACGACGTGCTTACCGTCGACAAGCTTGCGGACGAGGAGGCCGGGTCGAGCCTCACGCTCCCCGCGCTGCTCGTGGTGGACGGCAGCACGGTCATCAGCGACCCGGCGGAGCTTACCGGTTACACGGTGACGGCCGAGGTGGTCGGCCCGGCCAAGGGGCCGAAGATCAACATGATCCACTACCGGAACAAGACTGGGTACAAGCGCCGCCAGGGTCACCGGCAGCAGTACACCCAGGTCAAGATCACCGGGATCGAGAAGCCGGCCAAGGCGGCCAAGACCGCCAAGGCCGACGCGTAACAGGGCGCAAGGACAAGAGGGCTAGCAGAGATGGCACACAAGAAGGGCGCGTCGTCCAGCCGTAACGGCCGGGACAGCAACGCGCAGCGGCTTGGCGTCAAGCGCTTCGGCGGCCAGCGGGTCAACGCGGGCGAGATCATCGTCCGGCAGCGCGGCACGCACTTCCACCCCGGTCTGGGTGTCGGCCGCGGCGATGACGACACCCTGTTCGCCCTGGTGGCGGGCAAGGTGCAGTTCGGCCGCGTCCGCGGCCGCCGCGCGGTGAGCATCGTCGAGCCCGCAAGGGAGCCGGAGAAGGCCTCGGCCTGAGCCGCTCACGCGACCACGACGTAACTGCCGAATGGCGGGCCGGGGACTCCGGCCCGCCATTCGCATGTAAGACCCGCTCGCAGGTAAGCAGGGCAGGAAACCAGGGAGCCCGGCCGCCGGCCGGGCGACCACGGGGCTGACGTAACAAGGGGATCTGATCATGGCGGAGTTCGCTGACCACGCCGCAATCCGGGTGCAGGCGGGCCACGGCGGTCACGGCTGTGCCTCGGTTCACCGGGAGAAGTTCAAACCGCTGGGCGGCCCCGACGGGGGCAACGGGGGCCGGGGCGGGAGCGTCATCCTCGAGGTCGACCCGTCCACCTCGACCCTGCTCGACTTCCACCGCCGCCCCATCCGCAAGGCCGCCAACGGCCATCAGGGCGAGGGCTCCAACCGTAACGGCGCCGCGGGCGAGGACCAGGTCATCAAGGTGCCGAGCGGCACCGTCGTCCTCGACGCCAACGGCGAGCTGCTGGCCGACCTGGTCGGCAACGGGACCCAGTTCATCGCGGCGGCCGGGGGACGCGGTGGCCTCGGTAACGCCGCCCTCGCCTCGACCAAGCGCAAGGCCCCGGGCTTCGCGCTGAAGGGCGAGGTGGGGGAGGAGCGCGAGCTCACCCTGGAGCTCAAGAGCGTGGCCGACATCGGCCTGATCGGTTTCCCCAGCGCCGGCAAGTCGTCCCTGATCGCCGCCATCTCGGCCGCCCGGCCCAAGATCGCCGATTACCCGTTCACCACCCTCATCCCCAACCTCGGGGTCGCCGAGGCGGGCGACGTCCAGTTCGTCGTGGCCGACGTGCCCGGGCTGATCCCGGGCGCGAGCGAGGGCAAGGGGCTGGGCCACGATTTCCTGCGCCACATCGAGCGCTGCGCGGCCCTGGTTCACGTGCTCGACTGCGCCACCGCCGAGCCCGGCCGTGACCCGCTGACCGACCTCGACACGATCGAGGCCGAGCTGGCCGCCTACGAGGCCACGGCCGGCGGCGCGCTGGGCGGCGTCCCGCTCAGTGAGCGGCCGCGGATCGTCGCGCTCAACAAGATCGACGTGCCCGAGGCGCGCGAGCTGGCCGACCTGGTCCGGCCGGAGATCGAGGCCCGCGGCCTGGCCGTCTACGAGGTGTCGGCCGCCACCACCGAGGGGCTCCGCGAGTTCAAGTTCGCCCTGGCCGAGATCGTCACCCAGGCCCGCGCGGCCACGCCCGCGGCGGCGCCGGTGCGGGTGGTCATCCGCCCGCCGGCGGTCAAGGACGACAGCTACGAGATCGTCCGGACCGACGACGGCGCCTACCTTATCCGCGGGGACAAGCCGTCGCGCTGGGTCAACCAGACCGACTTCAGCAACGACGAGGCGGTCGGCTACCTGGCCGACCGGCTGGCCCGGCTGGGGATCGAGGAGGCGCTCGCGAAGGCGGGCGCCGAGGCCGGCGACACGGTGCTGATCGGCGACCTGGACGACGCCGTGGTCTTCGACTGGGACCCCGAGCTGCCCGCCGGCGGCGGCCACGCCCCCGGCCCGCGCGGCTCGGACTGGCGCCTGGAAAGATAACGACCGTGCACGAGTCCGCCGGCCTGGACGCTGCCCGTCCCGACATCGCCAGCGCCCCGCGGACCGTCGTCAAGATCGGGTCGTCCTCGCTCACCAGGAACGGGGCCGTCGACGAGGCGCGCATCGTCGCCCTCGCGGGCGTGATCGCCGGCCGCGTCTCAGCCGGTCACCAGGTGCTGCTCGTCTCCTCGGGGGCGATCGCGACCGGTCTGGCCCCGCTCGGCCTCGGTAAGCGGCCCAGGGACCTGGCCACCCAGCAGGCGGCCGCCAGTGTCGGCCAGGGACTGCTGATCGCCCGCTACACCGAGGCGTTCCGTGCCCACGGCCTCGGCGTCGGCCAGGTCCTGCTGACCGCCGACGACCTGATGCGCCGGAGCCATTACCGCAACGCCCAGCGCACCCTCGACCGGCTGCTGGAGCTGGGCGTGGTGCCGGTGGTCAACGAGAACGACACGGTGGCCACCGACGAGATCAGGTTCGGCGACAACGACCGCCTGGCCGCCCTGGTCGCCCACGTCAGCCGGGCCAGCGCGCTGATCCTGCTGTCGGACGTGGACGGGCTCTACGACGGCGACCCGCGCACGGGCAAAGCCGGCCAGGTCGCCGCCCGCAAGATCGACACCGTGGCCGGACCGGATGACCTGGCCCAGGTGAAGGCGGGCAAGTCGGGCGCCAGCGGCCTCGGCCGGGGCGGCATGTCGACGAAGGTGGACTCGGCCCTCATCGCCACCGCGGCCGGCATCCCCACCGTGGTAGCGGCGGCGGACGACGCCGGGGCGGCCGTCGCCGGCGCGGCGGCCGGCACCTACTTCGCACCCACCGGCACCCGGCCCAGTACCCGGCTGCTGTGGCTCGCCCACGCGGCCGTCGCCCGGGGGGCGCTGCGGCTGGACGACGGCGCGGTCGAGGCCGTCACCGTCCGCCGCGCCTCGCTCCTGCCGGCCGGGATCACCGCCGCGACCGGCGCCTTCGAGGCCGGCGACCCGGTCGACCTGACCGACGAGGCGGGCACGCCGGTCGCCCGCGGCCTGGTCAGCTACGACGCCAAGGAGCTGCCAGCGCTGATGGGCCGCTCCACCCGCTGGCTGTCGAGCAAGCTCGGCCCCGAGTACGAGCGCGAGGTCGTCCACCGCGACGACCTGGTCATCCTCTGAGCACCCACGCGCCCCGCCGGCCACCAGGGCCCACCACCCTGGCGCACCCCAACGGCCATCCTGGCCCGCGCCGCCGACCCCCCCGCCCGCGAGATCCGGATCAAGTTATTGGATGCTATTTCGACCGAATATGGGCGGTAACCGCATCCAATCTTTTCTCACTGACTGGTTCCGGTAGCCGATTGGACAGGCCGCGGCGCGTACGGCGCAGACATTCGCGGGTGTCTAGCCCACGACGATGTCCCTGAGCTCGATTAGGGCCTCGATGCGATAACTGGCCCCGGAGAAGTCAGGTGAATGCATGAAGTCGTTGCGAACGATGGCACAGTCGATGCCAGCCGCTACGGCTGACTTCAGCCCTCGGGGGAGTCCTCGACGACCAGTGTCTCTCCCCTGGTCGCTCCGAAGCGCTTCAACCCGGTCAGGTACGGTTCGGGGTGCGGCTTGGCGTGCCCGTAGTCCTCCCGGACGAGGACGAAATCCATGAACTGCCTGATGTGCCGCTTCTCGTGGATGAGCTCGAAGTCCGCCCGCAGCTCCAGTGGGGCCACCCATTATTGGGTGCATTTAGTACCCAAATATGGGTAGCAACTGCACCCAATCTTGGTGGCTGTGGCTAAGGCGGCCGAAGTGGCGGTAGGGGCGGGTCCCGGCGCCAAGCTGGCTGTGGCTGAGGAGGCCAGCCGGCGTGGTGCGGAGTCGGCGCGGCAGAGTCGGCGCGCCCGAGGCGTCGGCGCGCCCGAGGCGCGGGCCCCGAGGCGGCGGGGGCCGGAAACGCCGGGCGGGGCCGGGGAGAAGCTCCCCCGGCCCCGCCCGTGCGGCGACAGTGCCTAGTTGTCGTTGTTGTCGTTCGAGCCGGGGTTCCGGTTGCCACCGAGCCGGTCGAACAGCCCGGACGCGGCCCGGACGCCGGTCTCGGCGACGCCGCGGAGGATCCCGTTGAGCGGGTCCTCCGACCGGGCCCAGTTGTCCCGGTAGGAGTTGGCCGCGTTGCGCATCTCGTCGGTGAACTTGGCGTCCCGGTCGGTGTCGCGCCGCGGGTAGTCACCCGCCAGGATCGACTCGTACGAGCCGTCGGTGGCCCAGCGGTCGAGCTCGGCGAACCGCACCACCGCGAACGGGTGGGTGTTCCCCTGCAACTGCAGGACCTTGAGGATTGAGTCGCGGAGGTCCGGCACCGCGTCGTACTCGTGTGCCTGCTCCCGGAAGGCGTCCGGGTTGAGTTCCGACAGGTGCGGGCCGCCGGCCAGCTTCATCAGCGCCCGCCGGGCCGCGTCCACGTCCTGGCCGGCCAGCAGGCCCGCCCGGTCGCAGGACAGCTCGGACTTGCGGAACCACTCCTCGAGGCCCCAGATGATGCCGCGCAGGCCGAGGTAGCCGATTGGCATCCAGGCGATCCGCGACGCCAGCTGGATGAGGATGAGCAGCATGGTCCGGTAGACCGCGTGCCCGGACAGGATGTGCCCGAGCTCGTGACCGACGACGAAGCGCAGCTCCTCCTCGTCGTTGAGGTTCACCAGGCCGGTGGTGAGCACGATGAACGGCCGGTCGCGGCCGATCGCCATGGCGTTGGGGATGGGCGACTGCATGACGTAGCACTCGGGCACGTCGGGCAGGTCGAGGATGTAGGAGCCGTCCCGCACCAGGGCGTAGATGTGCGGGAACTGCCGCTCGGATACCTTGACCGCGCCAGCCAGGAAGGTCAGCCGCAAGGCACGTTCGTTGATGAGGCCGAAGAGCTTGCTCAGCAGCACGTCGAAGCCGCTCAGCTTGCGCAGCGCGACAAGCGCGGAGCGGTCGGCCGGGTGCTCGTAGGCGCGTGACGAGATGCCGGTGAGCCGGACTCTGGCACGATCAGGCACTGAAGTCATATCTCGAATGGTAGCGCTACCCGGGACCGGAGCGCATCGCTCGCCAGGCGTAACACTACGGGATGACGGAACATTTTCGAGCCCTCCCGCCGCTGTACCATCGCAAAAGCAGGAAGCGAAGGAGGCGTGCGTTGAGCAACCGGCGCAGGCGGGTCGGCGTGATGGGCGGAACGTTCGACCCGGTCCACCACGGTCACCTGGTGGCCGGCAGCGAGGTGGCGCACATCTTCGCCCTCGACGAGGTCGTTTTCGTGCCGACCGGGCAGCCGTACCAGAAGGATGACCGGAAGGTTTCCAGCCCCGAGGACCGCTACCTGATGACGGTCATCGCGACCGCGTCCAACCCGCGCTTCTCGGTCAGCCGGGTCGACATCGACCGCCCTGGGCCGACCTACACGATCGACACCCTGCGCGACCTCAAGCAGGCCAACGGGCCTGATACCGACCTGTTCTTCATCACCGGCGCGGACGCCCTGGCGAACATCCTGACCTGGCATGACGTCGAGGCCCTGTTCGGCCTGGCGCACTTCGTGGGCTGCACCAGGCCGGGCCACCGGCTAACCGGCCAGGGCCTCCCGGACGGGAAGGTGTCCCTGGTGGAGATCCCGGCCCTGGCCATCTCCAGCAGCGAGTGCCGTCATCGGGTGGCGGCCGGGGAACCAGTGTGGTACCTCGTCCCGGACGGCGTCGTGCAGTACATCGCCAAGCGCGGCCTGTACGGCCGCAGCCCGGCCGACCAGGCCCGCACGGCCGACCCGGGCCGCGCCGTAGGCTGAACCCCGGTGCGGGCCGGGGTAGCCGGTTAACCGGCCCTGGCGGCTGAAGATCCAGTCTCACCATTCTCACGCGGCGCCATCCCGCTTGCGCGGACATGCGATCCTAGAAGAGGAAACACACCCGACCAAGGAGGCCGAGCCCGCCACGTGACTGCCACTCCCAGGGCCATCGAGCTCACCGAGATCGCCGCCCTCGCCGCGGCCGACAAGCTGGCCAGTGACATCGTTGCCTACGACGTCAGCGACCAGCTCGCGATCGCCGACACGTTCCTGCTCTGCTCAGGAGCCAACGACCGGCAGGTCCGCTCGATCATCGATGAGATAGAGCTCCGGCTCAAGCAGGCGGGCGCCACGCTGGTGCGCCGCGAGGGCGAACAGGAGGGCCGCTGGGTGCTCCTGGACTACAACGACCTCGTGGTCCACGTGCAGAGTAAGGACGAGCGCACCTTCTACTCGCTGGAGCGGATCTGGAAGGACTGCCCGGTGATCCCGCTCCCCGAGGCGGCCACGGTCGGCAACCCGGCGAGCACCGGGAACCAGTCCTGACCGCCCGGCGGCTGGCGCTGTGGCGGCATGGTCAGACGACCTGGAACGCTGAGCACCGGTTTCAGGGGCAGACCGACATCCCCCTCGACCCGACCGGGCAGGCGCAGGCGGAGCAGGCCGCGCGGCGGCTGGCGACCCTGCGCCCCGCCGCGATCGTCGCTTCCGACCTGTCCCGCGCCCAGCAGACCGCGGCCGCCCTCGCCCGGCTCACCGGCCTCGCCGTGACGCCGGACAAGGACCTGCGCGAGCGTTTCGGCGGGGACTGGGAGGGCCTGTCGGACGACGAGATCCGCACGCGTTACCCGGCCGAGCGGCTCACCTGGAACCCGCCGGGCGGCGAGCCCACCCCGGTGGTGGCCGACCGGGTGGCGGGCGCGCTCACCCGCGTCGCCGACGGCCTCGGCGATGGCCAGCTCGCGGTCGTGGTCGGCCACGGGGCGGCCCTGCGGCTTGGCCTCGAGCGGCTCCTCGGCCTGCAGCCGGAGGGCGCGCCGACCCTTGGCGGCCTGGTCAACTGCTCCTGGTCGGTGCTGGAGCGGCGGGATGACCACTGGCGGCTGATGGAGTACAACGTGGTCGCCCAGTCCGAGGCCCTGACCGACCCGGCCACCGGCGACGACCAGCAGTAATCGACCGAACGGGGGCATGGTTCGCCCCGTTCCGCCCGTCGGGCCGCCCTGTCATCCGCGGGTGGCGGCGGCGGTCAGGTTACGCCCGCGAGCCGCAGCAGCGCGGTGCTGCCGGCGGCGGCGATCACCACGACCGGGAACGGCGCCCGGCGGGCCGCCAGCACGCCCGCGACCAGGACCCCGGCCGGGCGGGCCCAGCCGGCGAAGCCGTGCCCCTCGGTCAGCGCCGACGTCGCCGCCAGTGCGATGAGCAGCACCGCGGCCGCGTCGGTGAACAGCCGCTCGGCCGCGGCGGGGACCGTCACCCGCCCCCGCAGCAGCGGCCCGGCCAGCCGGAAGGCGTAGGTGGCGGCGGCCAGCGCCACGATCGCGGTCATCGGCATCATCGCCCGCCTCCCGGAGCGGGCCGGTCAGCTGGTTCGGTATATCCGGCAGCTGGCTGCCCGGGGCCCCGTCGGCGTCCCGGCCGCCAGCGTCGCCCGCCCGGTCGCCCGGCCCGGCCGCGCAGGCCGAGGCCGCCGAGGGCGGCCAGCAGGGGCAGCCCGGCGGGCAGCACCGGGGTGAGCGCGACCGCGAGCACCGCTCCCGCCCCGGCCGCGATGCGGGTCGGCCGGGCGGTGAGCGTCGGCAGCGCCAGCGCCAGCATCACCGCCGGGAACGTGGCGTCGAGGCCGAACGCGGCCGTGTTCCTGATCGTCGACCCGGCCAGCACGCCGAGGATTACGGCGACGTTCCACACCGCGAACAGCCCGGCCCCGCACGACCAGAAGGCGGCCCGGCGGCGTTCGGGGTCGGGCTGGCGCAGTGCGAAGGCGACCGACTCGTCCGTAATAAGGTGCGTCCCGGCCAGCCGCGCGCAGCCACCCGCCGCCGTCACCGGGCCGGATGACGTCCGCGACCGCCAGGCCGTAGGGGAACAGCCGGGTGTTCAGCACCGCACCCGCCACCACCGCCGCCAGCGGCGACCCGCCACCCAGGACCACGCCGACCGCCGCGATCTGGGCGCCGCCCGCGAAGACGAGCACCGACAGGCCCACCGGGACCCACCAGGGCAGGCCGCCCGCCACCGCCGTCGCCCCGAACGAGACCCCGACGATCCCGTCCGCCAGGCAGACGAGGGCGATATCCCGCAGAAGGCCCCGGTCACCGGGGGGGGCCAGCAACCCGTGGCCGCGCCGCCGCAGATGTTCGCCAGAAAGTCTGCATGTTCGTTATGATGAACGATAGGAGCGTGTTCGTCAAACCGAACAAACCGGAGTCTGGAGCGAACCTTGGCACCGGAACCACTGCCACCGGAACCACTGCCACCGGAACCACTGCCACCGGAACGACAGCCTGCACGCCGGGCCGAGCCACGGCCGGTAACGCGGCTACCGCCCTGGGCGGTCAGGGCTCAGCGAGCGACATCGTCGCGCTGGTGTCGACGTCGCTGCGGCGCGAGCGGGCCCGGGCCGGGGTGTCGCTGACCGAGCTGGCGCGGCGGGCTGGGATCGCCAAGTCGACCCTGTCCCAGCTCGAGAACGGCACCGGTAACCCGTCCCTGGAGACGCTGTGGGCGCTCGGGACGGCGCTCGGCGTGCCGCTCAGCCGCCTGATCGATCCGCCGCCGCGCGACATCCAGCTGATCCGGGCCGGGGAGGGGTCAGTCATGCGGGCCGAGCATGACCCGTACCAGGCGGCGATGCTGGCGTCCTGCCCGCCCGGCGCCCGGCGCGACCTCTACCGGGTGGGGGCCGAGCCCGGCGCGGGCCACCTTGCCCGCGCGCACACACCGGACACCATCGAACACGTGATCCTCAGTACCGGCCGCGTGCTGGCGGGCCCCGTCGGCGAAGCGGTCGAGCTCGGCCCGGGCGACTACCTGCGCTACCCGGGCGACGTGCCGCACGTCTTCGACGCCCTCGAACCGGGCACGCTCGGCGTCATCATCATGGAGCACATCTAGGCGTCCCGGGCCGGGCACGACATGGGGCCGCGTCGCGTGTACATTGCCGGCCGGGCGGGGTAGCGTGCCCCCGGGGCCGGCTTGGGCCCCGCGCTCGTGCGGAAGCCGCTGCGGAAGGGGACGAGCAGCATGGGTGAGTCACTCACCGCCGGCCCGGGCCGGGTCGCCCGCCCGGAGCCGCTGCGCCAGGCGGTCTACGACGCCCTGGCCGAGATGATCGCCAGCGGGACCCTCGAGCCCGGCCAGCATCTGGTCGAGTCGGAGCTGGCCGAGCAGCTGGGGGTCAGCCGCCAGCCCGTCCGCGAGGGGCTGCAACGGCTGGCGGCCGACGGCTGGGTCGAGCTGCGCCCCGCCTACGGCGCCTTCGTCCACGTGCCCACCGCGGAAGAGGTCGTCCAGCTGCTCGGCGTCCGCTCCGCCCTGGAGGCTTACGCGGCCCGTGAGGCCGCCCAGCACGCCACCGCCCCGCAGATTGCCCGGCTGCGCGAGCTCCAGGCCGCGGGCGAGGCGACCCTGGACGCCGACGACACCCCCGCCCTGGTCCGCGCCAACGCCGAGCTGCACGCTTACCTGGGGCGGATCTCCGGCAACCGGGTGCTGGCGGAGCTGCTGACCCACCTGGACCGCCGGGTCCGCTGGTACTACCTGCCGATCGCCCGTCCCCGCGGCGCCGAGGCCTGGCACGAGCACGAGGTGCTGATCCAGGCGATCGCTGACGGCGACGCGGCCTCGGCCGAGCGGCTGATGCGCGCGCACACCGAGCGGACGGCGGACGCCTACCGGGCGAGCGTCGGCCAGTGACAGGGCCCGAGCACCCGGACAGCTCCGACCGTCCGGCCAGCCCCGACCACCCGGCCAGCTCCGACCACCCGGCCAGCCCCGACCGTCCGGCCAGCCCCGACCGTCCGGCCAGTACGGCCGACGTGCACGCCCTGGCCCGCGCGATGCCCTACGTGACCTCGGTCAAGGGGTCGGCGGGAAGACCCGTCTACCAGGTCGGCGGCAAGTCGTTCATCTTCTTCCGCAACCCCCGCCCCGACGCGGCCGACCCCGCGTCCGGGGAGCGCTACGACGACGTCATCGCGATCTGGGTGGAGACCGAGGCCGACAAGCAGTCGCTGGTCGACGACCCGGACGCGCCGTTCTTCACCACCCCCCACTTCGACGGCCACCTCTCGGTCCTGATCCGCGAGCGCGACCTGCCCGCCCTCAGTTACCAGGAGCTGTCTGAGATGGTCGCTGACGCCTGGCTGGCGCGGGCGTCGGCCCGCCGCGCGGCCGACTGGCTCACGTCGAGGGGGCTGCCCGGGCGCTGACGCCGGCGGCGGATACTGGCGGCATGACCGACCGGCAGGAAGCACTCGACCACGCCGCCCGCCACGCCACGCAGTGGCTGGACAGCCTCGCCGCCCGTCCGGTGCCCGCCCGGGTCACGGCCGAGGAGGTCACCCGGGAACTGGGAACCGAACTGCCGGCCGGTCCGGCCCCCGCAGCCGAGGTTGTCGACCTGCTCGCCCGCGCCTGTGACCCGGGCCTGGTGGCGATGCCCTCGGGCCGGTTCTTCGGCATGGTCATCGGCGGCGCCCACCCGGCCGCGCTCGGAGCCGACTGGCTGGTGAGCGCCTGGGATCAGAACGCGGTGCTGCGCGCGGTGAGCCCGGCCCACGCGGCGGTCGAAGACGTGACCAGCACCTGGCTGCTCGACCTGCTCGGGCTGCCCGCGGCCAGCGGCGTCGGCTTCGTCACCGGAGCGACGATGTCCAACTTCACCTGCCTGGCGGCCGCCCGTGAGTCGCTGCTGAGCCGGGCCGGCTGGGATGTGGGACGTGACGGCCTGTCCGGCGCGCCCCGGATCCGGGTGCTGGCCGGCGCGCAGCGCCACGACACCGTCGACCTGGCCCTGCGCTACCTCGGCCTCGGCGCGCCTGAGCCGGTGCCGGCCGATGACCAGGGCCGCATCGACCCGGCGGCGCTGGCGGCGGCGCTGGCGGCCGGGCCCGCGGGCCCGGTCATCGTGGTGCTGCAGGCGGGCAACCTGCACTCCGGGGCGTTCGACCCGTTCCCGGAGGCGATCGCGGCCAGCCGCGCCCACGGGGCCTGGGTTCACGTCGACGGCGCGTTCGGGCTGTTCGCGGCGGCCTCGCCCGCCACCCGGGCGCTGACCCGGGGCTACGAGCGGGCTGACTCGTGGACCACCGACGCGCACAAGACGCTCAACGTCCCCTACGACTGCGGCCTCGCCATCGTGGCCGACCGGGCCGCGCTGCGGGCGGCGATGTCGATGGGCGCGGCCGACTACTTCATTCAGGACGCCGCGGGCGACCCGTGCGAAACCGTCCCCGAGATGTCCCGGCGCGCCCGCGCCATTCCAGTCTGGGCGGTGCTGCGCGCCCTGGGCCGCCAGGGCGTGGCCGACCTGGTCGACGGTTTCTGCCGCCACGCCCGCGCCTTCGCGGCCGGCATCGCCGCCATCGACGGTGCCAGCGTGCTCAACGACGTGGTTTTCTCCCAGGTATCGGCCAGCTTCGGCCCGGATGCGCGCACCCAGCAGGTCAGCCGCCGGCTGCTGGCCGACGGCACCGCCTGGATGACCGGGTCGCGCTGGCGGGGGCAGGCGGTCCTGCGGATCTCGGTCAGCAACTGGTCCACCACCGACGAGGACGTAACCCGGAGCCTGGCCGCGCTGCGCGCGGCGGCCAGCTAGCCCCTCCCGCACCGTCAGCCGCACCGCCGACACCACCGTCAGCCGCACCGACGGCACCGGCGGCCGCACCGTCAACCGCGCCCCCTCCAGCACCGTCAGCCGCACCGGCGGCACCACCGGCCGCACCGGCCGCACCGGCCGCACCGGTGGCCGACCGCGGGCGGGTTCTGGAGTACCTGGGGACCGGCAGCGCCGGCCCTCCCGTTCTGCCCCCGTAAGCCTCGACTGTGAATGCACCCGTGAGGCACCTGTGATCAGTGGTGCGAAGCGGTCGCCGCGGCGCGCCGTCAAGGCGGAACTTTTCGGCGAAGGGGAAACTATTGGTGTGCTGGCGCATAAAAGTTTCCGTCATCTCGTTCGACAGCTGGACGTCGCAGCGCATGTGACGACCGAGGCGGCGCGGAAGGTCGCCGGGCCCGGCTCGGTGGTCGCTCACGCTGCACGTGGGTCACGCAGGTCCTGTGGGTCCTGTGCCCCTACATGGGTCACATCGGTCATGTAGGTCACCTATGGCCATAGGGGCTTTATGGGGCACTGGAGGCCTGTGGTAACCAGCGCAGCGGCCCGGAGTGGGCGGAACGGGAACAGGCCGCCCCCGCAGGAGCCTCCGCGCGCCAATTGGCGCGCGGTTAGCGCTGAATGGACACTCTGTTCAGTGACTGGATCGCTGTTAGATTAGGAAGGTGGCGCGCATCACACACGGCGCCCCACACCGCGGGGGCGGGGGCCGGAAGCGTCCAATGGCTCGGAGGCTAGGCGATGACGACAACATCCACCGCGCTCGGCACAGCGGTACCAGCGGGAACGGAGACGGCCGACGCCGTCGTGGTCGGGGCCGGATTCTCCGGGCTCTACTCCCTCTACCGGCTGCGGGCGATGAACCTGAAGGTGATCGGGTTCGAGGCCGGCGACGGGGTCGGCGGGACCTGGTACTGGAACCGTTACCCGGGCGCGCGGGTCGACATCGAGAGCATGCAGTACTCCTACTCCTTCGACGATGAGCTGCAGCAGGAGTGGCACTGGCCGGAGTACTTCTCCCCCCAGGCCGACCTGGAGACCTACGCCAACCACGTGGCCGACCGGTTCGGCCTGCGTGAGCTGATCCGGTTCAATTCCCGGGTCAACCGGCTGCGGTGGGACGAGCAGGAGCAGCGCTGGCACGTCCACACCGAGGCCGGCCACCACGTGGTCGCCCGGTACGTCATCGGGGCCTCGGGCGCGCTCGACGCGACCAACATCCCCGACTTCCCCGGGCTGGAGACGTTCCGGGGGGAGTGGCACCACACCTCGATGTGGCCCAAGGAGGAGGTCAGCTTCGCGGGCAAGCGGGTCGGGGTGATCGGCACCGGCTCGACCGGGCTGCAGACCATCACCGAGGTCGGCAAGACGGCCGCGGAGCTGTACGTCTTCCAGCGCACCCCGGCCTACAGCCTGCCCGCCAACAACCGGCCGCTCCCCGCCGAGTACGAGGATGACTGGAAGGCGAACTACGCCGAGCGGCGGGAGCTGATGCGGACGAGCCCCGCGCTGGGGTACCTGCGCACCGCGCAGTACGGGTCGGTGTTCGACTACACGCCCGAGGAGCGCACCCGCATCCTCGAAGAGGCCTGGGCGCAGCGCAACGGGCTGCTGTTCCTGCGCACCTTCCTCGACACGATGCTGAGCCTGGAGGCGAACGAGGTCACGGCCGAGTTCGTCCGGGACAAGATCCGCCAGATCGTCAAGGACCCGGCCACGGCCGAGTTGCTGTGCCCGAAGACCTACCCGATCGGGACCAAGCGGATCTGCATGGACACCGGCTACTACGAGACGTTCAACCGCCCCAACGTGCACCTGGTCGACGTGCGGAGTGACCCGATCACCGAGATCACCCCGACCGGGCTGAAGACCACCGCCGGGGAGTACGACCTCGACCTCCTCATCCTGGCCACCGGCTTCGACGCGGTGACCGGGTCGCTGACCCGGATGAACGTCACCGGGATCGGCGGGGTCGACCTGCGCGACAAGTGGGCTGAGCGGCCGACCAACTACCTCGGCTACCTGGTCGCCGGGTTCCCGAACTTGTTCATGATCCACGGCCCCGGCAGCCCCGGGGTGCTCGCCCAGATGATCACCGGGGGCGAGCGCCAGGTCGACTGGGTGACCGATGTAATCCAGGACATGGAGGAACGGGGCGTGGCGACCATCGACACGACCACCGCGGCCGAGGACGGCTGGGCGGCCGAAATGGCGGAGATGGCGGCCAAGACCCTGTTCCAGCACGCCAACTCGTGGTACGTCGGCGCCAACATCCCCGGCAAGCCGCGCTACTTCATGATCTACATCGGCGGCTTCGACCAGTACCTGAAGCGCTGCGCGGAGCAAGTCGGCCACGATTACGAAGGGTTCGTGCTGACCAGCGGTCCGCGTCCGAAGGTCTAGACCGTTACCGGCTATCCGGTGTGTTTAGTCTTGCGACGCACCGTCTACCCTAGTCAGCATGACGGAGGTAGCAGGCGCGGGGACCCTGCGCGAGCAGCAGCGCGCTTTCACCCGGCGCAGGCTGATGGAGGCGGGGCAGCAGGAGTTCGCGGCCAAGGGGTACCTGGACACCCGGGTGGAGGACATCGCCCGCCAGGCCGGCGCCAGCCGGGCCACCTTCTACCTGCATTTCAAGAGCAAGTCGGAGCTGATGATCGCGCTGGCGGAGGAGTGGCTGCCGTTCGCCGTCGGCACCTACCGCGACCTCGACGAGATGCTGGAGGACCGGGGCCCGGAGCTGCGCCAGCGGCTGCGGCAGTGGCTCGCGCAGTGGCTCGACGTGTGGACCAGCGGGGCCGAGGCCAATCACGCGATGCTCCAGGCGACCATGCTCGACTCGGACGTGGAGCAGCATTACCTGCGGGTATCCGAGGCGCTGGTCGACAGCCTGAAGCGCTACCACGAGCGGGTGCCGGCGCAGCAGCGCGACGCCGCCCGCGACCGCGTGCTGATCCTGGAGATGATGACCCAGCGGGTGTTCGCGCTGGCGAGCCAGTCGGCCCTGCCGGTGCCGCGGGAGCGGCTGCTCGACATCCTGACCGAGATGTGGGGCGACGTCCTGGGCAGCAGCTGGCCGGGACCCACGGGCCCCGGCCAGGTCGGTTAAGACGAACTGCGTTACACGCCCGCGGTGTAGGTGATCGGCTCGAGGGTCGGCATCTCGTGCACGGCCGGGACGACCTCCCGGGCGAACAGCTCGAGGCTCTTCTGCGAGACGTCGAACGGCATCGAGCCGTAGCGCCCGGTGAGCATGAACTCGTCCGGGTGGAAGCCGTCGACCAGCTTCTGGATCTTGGCGATGCACTGGTCCGGGGTGCCCCAGACGCAGTTGTCGATCCAGGCCTGGCCCGGGTTGTAGTCGGCCGCGGCGCGGTTCTCGAGCTGGGCGACGTAGTGCTCGTAGCCCTTGATGTTCTTGAAGTGGTCGCTGGTCAGCTCGTAGTTGCGGTTGGCCGAGTCGAGGTACTCAAGGATGTACCGACTGGCGTTTTCCTCCGCCCGCTGGGCGTTCTCGTCGCAGTACATGTGCAGGTGGATCCGGGGCCGCGCGGGCCCGTAGCCGGCCTCAGCCCGGGCCTTGCCGAACTCCTCGAGGTCCTTGTGGTACTCGGCGAACGCCTTCTGCGGGATGATCAGCGGCCGCAGGCCGAGCTCGGCGCCGACCGGGGCCGAGGACGGGCTGCCCCAGGAGAAGCAGAAGTCGTCGATGAGCCGGGCCGCATCGGCCGGCCGGGGGCGCATCGTGGTCTTGTCGTAGTGGAAGATCTGGCCGTCGTAGGAGAACTGCTCCTCGGTCAGGGCCAGCTTGATGACCTCGATGCCCTCGCGGAAGCGCTCGCGGGACTCGTTCTGGTCCACGCCCAGGGCCTTGTACTCGCGGCGGCCGAGGCCGCGCCCGAAGCCGATGTTCACCTGGCGGCCGCGCAGCTGGTGCTGCAGCATGGTGATCTCCTCCGCCACCCGCAGCGGGTCATGCCAGGGGACCACCACGATCATCGTGCCCATGCTGATCCTGGAGGTGGCGCCGGCGTAGAAGCTGAGCGCCTGGACCGCGTTCGTGATCATCGTGTACGGGCTGACGTGGTGCTCGACCGTCCAGATGGAGTCGTAGCCCCAGCCCTCGATGCTGAGCGCCGAGTCGATTTCCTGGGCCCAGATCTCCGCGTCCGTATTGGGGCTGAGCGCGGGCGGGTTCTGACCCTGCTCCAGCTCGCCGAAGCGCCCCCAGTCGGGGTAGTTCTGGATGTACATCGTGACGCCGATCTTCATACCGGTCTCCGTACTCCGCGTCGCCTGTGATGCTAGACATGCTGTCTTGTCTCTATAAAGACTGTCAAGTGACAATTCACGAAGACTTGTCAAGGGTCAGAACATGATGACGGACCGCGCCGTCTCGCCTTTCTTCATCTCGGCGTAGCCGTCGTTGATCTCATCCAGGCCGATATGCGCGGCGACGAGCTCGTCCAGCTTCAGGCGGCCCTGCCGGTACAGGTCGATGAAGTACGGCATGTCGATCCGGAACCGGTTGGAGCCCATGATCGAGCCCTGCAGCTTCTTCTCCGACAGCAGGGCGGCGCCGGGGATCTCGACCATCTGACCGGGCGGGATCATGCCGATCACGGTCGCGGTGCCGCCCGGGCGCAGCATGTTGAACGCCTGCTCGGCGGCGACCTTGAGGCCGATCGCCTCGAAGCTGTAGTGCACGCCGCCCCCGGTCAGCCCGATGACTTCCTGCACCGCGTCGGCAGTGGATGCGTTGACGGTGTCGGTCGCGCCGAGCTGGCAGGCCAGGTCGAGCTTGGCGTCCACCCGGTCGACGGCGATGATCCGGGCCGCCCCGGCCAGCCGGGCGCCCTGGACCACGTTCAGCCCGATCCCGCCGCAGCCAATGACCGCGACCGTCGTTCCCGGCCGTACCTGGGCGGTGTTGAACACCGCGCCCAGGCCGGTGACGACCCCGCAGCCGATCAGCGCGGCCTTGTCCAGCGCGAACTCCGGGTCGATCTTGACCAGCGCCCGCTCGTCCACCAGCAGGTCGGCCGAGTACGAGCCGAGGCCAGCGAACTGCGTCAGCGTGTCATCGCCGGCCCGCAGCCGCGGCGGCGCCCCCGCGGGCCGCCCGTGGGTGACCGGGTTGCGGCACAGCGCCGGGTGACCGCGCAGGCAGTCCTCGCACTCACCGCAGAAGGCGGACACGCAGGTGATCACGTGGTCGCCGGGCTGCACGTAGCTCACCTCGGAGCCGACCGCGGTGACGATGCCGGCCGACTCGTGACCGAGCACGGCCGGGACGTCGATGGTGTACTTGCCTTCCATGAAGTGCAGGTCGCTGTGGCACAGGCCGGCCGCGACCGTCTGGATGCGGACCTCATGGGGGCCCGGCTGGTCGACCTCGATCTCCTCGATCAGCAGGTCGCCGGGACAGGAACGGAGAACAGCGGCGCGGGTCATGGCTTGAGCAACACCTTTATCTGCCGGGTCGACCCGCTGGTGAGGTCGCCGAACCACTTGTCGGCGTCTTCCAGCGGGGCGACGGTGGTGATGAGCTCGGCGGCCGGGATCCGGCCGCCGGCGAGGCTGTCGATCGCCTGCTTCCAGTCGTCGTCGGTGTAGGCGAGCGAGCCGCGGATGGTGACTTCCTTGGTCGCGATCTCGGCCACGCTCACGGTCGACGGGTGGGACGGGATGCCGACGAGAACGACCGTCCCGGCCGGCCCGACCATGCCGACGGCGGTGCCGACGCCCACCGGGTGCCCGGTCGCGTCGAACACCACCCGGGGCGGGCCGCCGAGGTAGTCGCGCACGTTGTCGTTCTGGCCGTCGACATCGCTGACGGCGAAGCCCAGCGACCGCAACGACTCCCGCCGTATCTCGGTCGGCTCGATCACGATGACCTTCTCGAATCCCCTGGCCCGCAGCCCGAGCGAGGTCATCACGCCGATGGGGCCGCCGCCGAGCACCACCGCGGGCGAGTCCGGGCTGGCGCCAGACAGGCTGACCCCGTGCAGGCCGACCGCCAGCGGCTCGGCCAGTGCGCCGTGCAGCTCACTGAGCCCGTCCGGCAGCCGGAACAGGCTGCGCTGGGGGACGACGACGGTCTCGGCGTAGGCGCCGTAGTAGGAGACCAGCCCGACACCCCGCCTGGTGTTGGTAGGGCACAGCTCGGGATAGCCGCTCGTGCAGCGCTCGCACTCGCCGCACGGGTCGAACGGGTTGGCCGTCACCCTGTCGCCTGCCGTCCAGCCGCTGACAGCCGCGCCGGTCTCGGTGATGACGCCGGTGAACTCGTGCCCGAGCACGATCCCGGCCGGGATGGCGGGCATGTCCCGCATGTGCAGGTCCGAGCCGCAGATGCCGCAGTAGCTGACGGCGACCCTGACCTCGTCGGGCTGAAGGTCCGGTTCGGACAGCTCGGCCATGCGCAGTGAGCGGTCATCGGAAATGACAACGGCGCGCATCGATGCCCCAATCGCTGGTGGTGAGAAGTACCGAGGTGGGGTGATGAGGGTGATTAATAAGCGGACCATAAACTGGTCGTACCAAGCCGTCAAGAGGCTGGACAGACTGCCTGGTGACTGGGCAGGCCGGCTAATTTTGCGGCACGGCGAATGTGCCGTAGCCGCTCTGGAAGAAGATCAGCGGCTCAGGGGTCTGGCTGGTGTCGAGGTCGAGCACGCGCACCCGGCCGAGGACGATCAGGTGGTCGCCGGCCTCAACCGTCCGCTCGTGCTCGCAGTCGATCCAGGCGAGCGCGCCGTCGAGGACGGGCGCGCCAGAAGGCGCCGGGTGCCAGGCGACGCCGGCGAACTTGTCCCCGCCAGACACAGCGAACCGGCGTGACAGCTCCTGCTGGCTCGCGGCCAGGATGTTGATGCAGAAGCTCCTCGCGGCGGCGATCTTGGGCCAGCTGGTGGACGTCTTGGCGGGCAGCACCGCGACGAGCGGGGGATCGAGCGAGACGGACATGAACGAGCCGACCGACAGGCCCGCCGGGACGCCGTCGGACATGGCGGTCACGACGACCACGCCGGTGGGGAAGTGCCCGAGCACCTGGCGGTACCACGCCTGGTCGATCTGGGCGTTGAGTCCCATCATGGCAAGTCCTCCCAGCCGGAGACCTGATATCAGGTCTGACCTCACGTAGCAGACTCGCACTACATTATGTGGCATCACTAAACATCGTGTCTAGCCTTGGGGGGTGCTGACCGGGGCGGCCGACCCGGCCGCGGCCGGGGCCGCCGGCCCCAGCCGGGGCCGGCGAGGCCCCTCGGCACATCAGTCTTGACAGTCTTATTCTCGGGCCAGACACTGAGTATGGTCAATCGACGCCTTGGCTAGACCATGTGAATCCAGACCAAGAACTGCCTGCGCAAGCACCAGTGTCACCTCGTGAAGATGCGGACAAGATGAGCGAACAGTCAGCGACAACGCCGGACGACAGCCCCATCCGGGTGCTGACCGCGAAGGTCGGCCTGGACGGGCACGACCGGGGGGTGAAGATCATCTCGCGGGCGTTGCGTGACGCCGGCATGGAGGTCATTTACAGCGGTCTGCATCGCACTCCGGAGGAGATCGTCGCGACCGCTATCCAGGAGGACGTTGACGTCATCGGGCTGAGCATCCTGTCGGGGGCGCACATGACGCTCCTGCCCCGCATCCTGCAGCTGCTCAAGGAGCGCGACGTGCTGGAAAGGTTCATCGTCGTCGGCGGCGGCGTGATGCCGGACGAGGACGCCGCGGCGCTCAAGGAGATGGGGATCAGCGAGATCCTGGGCCAGGACACGCCGCCGGACTTCGCCGCCGTACGGGTGAGGGAGCTGGTCGCGAAGCGGGGGCCGCGGCTGTGATGGAGCACGGGGAGACCTGGCCGCCGGAGTACCCGGGCAACTACCTGCCCGACCCAGCCCAGCCCTACTGGTTCCCGGAGCGGGAGACGATGGACCCGGAGCTGCGGGACGCGCAGATCCTGCGGCAGATCCGGGCGGTCATGCGCTATGCGGCCGACCGGGCGCCGTTCTACCAGAAGAAGTGGGCCGAGGCGGGGGTCACGGTCGACGACATCCGCACCCTGGATGACTTCGAGCATGTCCCGGTGGTGACCAAGGAGGAGCTGCGGCGGGCCCAGGCGGAGCACCCCCCGTTCGGTAACTACCTGTGCGTGCCGGACTCCGAGGTGATGCGGGTGCACGGCACCTCCGGCACCACAGGCCGGCCGACCGCCTTCGGCGTGGGCCGTGCGGACTGGGCCCGCATTGCCGAGGCGCACGCCCGGGTGATGTGGGGCATGGGCATCCGGCCGGGCATGCGCGTCTTCATCGGCTCGGTCTTCAGCCTCTACATGGGGTCGTGGGCGACGCTGGCCGGGGCCGAGCGGATCGGCGCGCAGGCGTTCCCGTTCGGGGCGGGCGTGGCGGGTCAGACGACCCGCGCGGTCGACTGGATGCTGCAGATGAAGCCGCAGGCGATGTACGGCACGCCGTCCTATGCGCTGCGCATCGCCGAGGTGGCCGCCGACCGCGGCATCGACCCGCGTGAGCTCGGCCTCGAGATCCTTTTCTTCTCGGGCGAGCCGGGCGCGTCGATCCCCTCGATCAGGAAGAAGATCGAGGACGCGTTCGGCGGCCGCGTCTTCGACTCGGGGTCGATGGCGGAGATGACGCCGTGGACCCACCTGGGCGAGACGACCGCCCACAACGGCATGCTCTGCTGGCAGGACATCGTCTACACCGAGGTGTGCGACCCGGTCACCCAGCGGCGGCTGCCGTTCGGCGGCGAGGGCACCCCGGTCTACACCCACCTGGAGCGCAACAGCCAGCCGATGATCCGGCTGCTGTCGGGTGACCTGACCCGCTGGGAGGCGGGACCGAGCCCGTGCGGGCGCACCTACCCGGTCTTGCCCAGCGGCATCTACGGCCGGATCGACGACCAGTTCACCGTGCGCGGTGAGAACATCTACCCGAGCTCGATCGCCGACGTGGTCAGCACTGTCGCCGGCTATGGCGGCGAGCACCGGATCATCGTCTCCCGCGAGGACACCATGGACCGGCTCGTGGTCCAGGTCGAGCACGCCTCCGATCTGTCCGGCGAGGCCGCCCTGGCCACCTTCCGCCAGGCCACGATGGACCGGCTGCGCAGCACCCTCGGGGTCAGCACCGAGGTCATCGTCGTTCCGCGGGGCACCTTCGAACGGCCCGACGGCAAGACGCACCGCGTCATCGACCAGCGGGACCTGTTCCGGGAGATCGTGGGGCCGCGGTGACCACGGCCCAGCGCGACTACCGCGCGGTGCTGAAGCGGGCCGCGGCGGGCGACATCGTCGCGCTCAGTCAGCTGATCTCCGCCGTGGAGTCGCGCCGCGGGCAACTCGACGACGTGATGCACGACGTCTACACCACCGGCGGCAAGGCCCGGGTCATCGGCATCACGGGGCCGCCCGGCAGCGGCAAGAGCTCGCTCACCAGCGCGCTGCTGCGGGTGCTGCGCGAGCGCGGGGAACGGGTCGCGGTCGTCGCGGTCGACCCGTCGAGCGCGCTGACCGGCGGGGCCATCCTCGGTGACCGGCTGCGGATGACCACCCACAGCGCCGACCCGGGGGTCTACGTGCGGTCGGTGTCGGCCCGGGGCGCCCTCGGCGGCCTCTCCCGGGCGACGGCCGACCTGGTCGCGGTGCTGGACGCGACCGGCTGGGACACGGTCATCGTGGAGACGGTCGGCGTCGGCCAGGACGAGGTCGACATCATGCGGCTGGCGCACACGGTCGTCGTGGTGTCGGTCCCCGGAGCCGGCGACGACGTGCAGGCGATGAAGGCCGGCCTCCTCGAGGTGGCCGACCTGCACGTGGTCAACAAGGCCGACCGGCCCGAGGCGCGCCGGACGGCGACCGAGCTACGCGCGATGCTGCGGCTGAGCGGGCCCGCCCAGCCGGGCCAGTGGCGGCCGCCGGTGCTGGACACGGTCGCGCTCGACGGGACCGGGGTGCCCGAGCTGGCCGACGAGCTGGACCGGCACCGGACCTGGCTGGCGACCTCGGGCGAGCTGGACCGGCGGCTGCTGGACGCAGCGGCCGAGCGGATCCGCGTCATCGCGAAGGAACTGCTGCTGCGGCGGCTCGGCGACCCGGGCGCAGCCAGCCCGTTCGGCGCGCTGGCACGCGACGTCGCGGCGCGCAAGCTCGACCCGCACGCGGCCGCGCGCAGGCTTGTCTCAGGCGAGGAGTGACAGGGAGCATGATGGACGACAACGCAGCCGGCCCCGGCCCGGTCGCCGGCGAGCCCGCCCCCGGCGCGTCAGTGCCGGCCGAGGGAGGGCCCACCGAGGCGGGCCGCACCGAGGCGGGCCGCACCGAGCTGGACCCGATCCGGGCGCAGGTCCGTGACTGGGAGGCGGGCGAGCTGGCCGGCTTCCTGGCCAAGCGGCCGGAGACGAAGGAGCAGTACTACTCCGGCTCCGGGGCGCCAGTGCAGCGGGTCTACACGCCGGCCGACATCGCCGACGTCCCGTTCGAGGCGATCGGCCTGCCCGGGCAGTACCCGTTCACCCGCGGGCCGTACCCGACGATGTACCGCGGCCGGCCGTGGACGATGCGGCAGATCGCCGGCTTCGGCACCCCGGAGGAGACCAACCAGCGCTTCAAGTACCTGATCGGGCAGGGCCAGACCGGCCTGTCGATCGACTTCGACATGCCCACGCTGATGGGCTACGACTCCGACGACGCGATGAGCCTGGGCGAGGTCGGCCGGGAAGGCGTCGCGGTCGACGTGCTGGAGGACATGGAGAAGCTCTTCGAGGACATCAACCTCGAGGAGATCAGCGTGTCGATGACGATCAACCCGTCCGGCTGGATCTTGCTGGCGATGTACATCGCGCTGGCCCGGCGGCGCGGTTACGACCTCGACAAGCTGTCGGGGACGATCCAGAACGACATTCTCAAGGAGTACATCGCCCAGAAGGAGTGGATCTACCCGCCCGCGCCGAGCATGCGGATCGTGCGGGACACCATCACCTACACGGCGACCCGGATGGCACGCTACAACCCGGTCAACATCAGCGGGTACCACACCTCCGAGGCGGGTTCCAGCGCCCTCCAGGAGATCGCGTTCACCCTTGCGGCCGCGCGCGAGTACGTCCGTACCGTCGTCGCGACCGGCATGGACGTCGACACGTTCGCGCCACGGCTGTCGTTCTTCTTCGTCTGCCAGGCGGACTTCTTCGAGGAGATCGCCAAGTTCCGCGCGGCGCGGCGGTTCTACGCGCGGATGATGAAGGAGGAGTTCGGCGCGCGCAACCCCGAGTCGATGCGGATGCGCTTCCACACCCAGACCGCGGCGGCGACGCTGACCAAGCCGCAGCCGTACAACAACATCGTGCGCACGGCGATCCAGGCGCTCGCGGCGGTGCTCGGCGGCACCCAGTCGCTGCATACCAACGGCCTCGACGAGGCCTACACGATCCCGTCCGAGTTCGCGATGAAGCTGTCGCTGCGCACCCAGCAGATCATCGCCGAGGAAACCAACGTCACCCAGGTCATCGACCCGCTCGGCGGCTCCTATTACGTCGAGCGGCTCACCGCCGATATGGAGGCGGGGATTGCGCGGTACTTCGACACCATCGACGAGCTCGGCGGCATGCTCGCGGCCATCGACGCGAATTACTTCCAGAAGGAGATCGCCGACTTCGCCTACGATTTCGCGACCCGCAAGGCGAGCGGCGACCGCACCGTTATCGGCGTCAATAAGTTCGTCGACACCGACACCTCTGATCAGCAGATCGAGACCCACCGGCTCGACCCCGACAGTGAACGGCGGAAAATTCAACGGCTGAAAGAAGTCAAGGAAACACGCGACCAGGCGGCGGTCGAGCGTGCGCTCGCGGAATTGGTGCGCATCGCGAAGCTGCCGGACGAGAACATCATGCCGGCCACGATCGCGGCCGTCGAGGCGAGCGCGTCCATGGGCGAGATCGTCAAGGCGCTGGAGACCGAGTTCGGCCGTTACACCGAGCGGCCCGTGTTCTAATTCGCCAGCGCCGTGACCTGCCGCGGAACGCGGCGGTCAGGCGCTCGCGGGAGTGGTGAGGCAGGCCGCCGTGCCCCGGCAACCCCGGGGTGGCGGCCTGCGCTGTCTTATTCAAAGAGATCTATTCTGTCGCGGGCGCCCCCGTCTGCCATTTTCGTAAATGGTGAAGTTACACCAAGTTAACCGTTGACGGCTGTTACGCCCGACTTTACACTTGGCCTGACCAACAACGTGCCATTAGGACGATCCCCGGCAAGGTAAAACCAAAGACCTTGCCCAGCGGTCGCATCTGCGGTTTCCCGCGGTCCCCCCAATCGGCGAATGCCCCGCCGCAACGGCTGAGGCAACGAGATAAACGGCATCGACTTAAGGCCACGGAGGTCCGGCAATGGAGCAGGGGAAGAAAAGACGGTCAAGACGGCGCACGATGGCGGCCGCGAGCCTGCTCGCGGTGGTCGCGCTCACGGCGGCAGCCTGCAGTTCCAAATCAAGCTCGAGCGGCACGGCGGCCGCCAGCGGGGCCGCCGCCACCGGCAGCAGCGCTGCGACCGGGGGATCCATCCCCGCCAGCGTCGCCCCGTTCGCGAGCTACCCGGCGCCGTCGGGCGGTAACGGCGGCAGCAACGGTCAGATCGGCCTGACCGCGACCAGCATCAACGTGGGCAGCCCGATCGCGGCAGGCGATGGCGTGTCCAACGCGCAGATCGGCACCTATCTCGGCGCGGCCGCCTACTACGCGATGGTCAACGCCAGCGGCGGCATCTACGGGCGCAAGCTCAACCTGACCGAGATGAACACCACCTTCGACCCGAACGTCGGGCTGGGCGTGTTCACCAAGTACCTTCCGCAGATGTTCGCCCTCAACGGCACCCAGTCCAACGTGGACGCGGTGGCGTTCAAGATGGTCGGCTCGAGCGGGATCCCGTGGGTCGGCACCGCCTTCGACCCCGAGTACTACGCCCTGTCCAACCAGGTCAACGACGAGCCCGCGGTGCCCTACGGCACGGCCGGCAACGGCGCTTACTCGCTCTACAAGGCGGCCAACCCGTCGATCTCCAAGGTCGCCATCATCTGGGTGAACACAGCTGGCATCCAGCCGTTCGTGGCCTCCGACGTGGCCGGCTGGAAGAGCGTTGGCGTGAACACCGTCTACAACGTCGGCATCAGCGGCACCGTCGCCAACCTGACCCCGTACGTGATCCAGGCCCGGGCCAAGGGGGCCGACGTGGTGGACGCCTTCGCCGAGGACATCACCGAGGCCGGCCTGCTGGCGCAGGCCATGCAGCAGCAGGGCTGGAACCCGACCCTCAAGACCAACTACGCCATCTACGACGCTTCCTGGCACCAGCTGGCGGGCTCGGGCGCGGCTGGCTGGCAGGCCGCCTCCACCTACTACAACCTGCCCTTCCTGAACGACGCGGCACTCGACGCGACGACCGGTGGCAAGCAGTTCCTGTACTGGGTGAACAAGACGGCCTCGTCGCAGCCGCTTGACGTGTTCACCACCGAGGGCTGGATCCAGGCCGCCTACTTCGTCCAGGGCCTGATCAAAGCCGGACCCGAACTGACCCGGGCCAAGCTGCTGACCGCGCTGAAGGGCGTCACCAACTTCAACGCCGACGGCATGTCGGCCACTTTCGCCAACCCGTCGGAGAAGGGCACGCTGCCCGCGCAGTACTGCAACCAGATCCAGGAGTCGACCGCGACCGGTTACACCCAGATCTACCCGAAGACCGGCAGCTTCGGCTGCGTGGCGCAGACGCAGTACACCTACCCCACGGGGTCGTGACGCCGCCGTTATGGATACCTTCCTGATTTACCTCATCATCGGCATCGTCACCGGCGCGCTCTACTCGATCGCGGCGGCGGGGCTGGTGCTGACCTACGCCACCTCGCGGGTCTTCAACGTCGCCCACGGTGCCATCGGCATGATCATGGCTTACCTGATGTACGAGCTGTGGGTAAATCAGGGTCTCAACGAGTGGGTCGCACTGGTGGTCTGCGTGCTGGTGGTGGCCCCCGCCACCGGCGTCCTGCTCGACTGGGCGGTCATGCGCTGGCTCGAGCGGGCGTCGGTGGCGCAGCGGCTGGTGGTGACCCTGACCATCCTCGTGCTGTGCCAGGGTCTCGCCTCGCTGATCTGGGGCCGGGGCGAGAACGTGACCGAGGTGATGCCGTCGATCTTCTCCTCGGCCTCGTTCTCGCCCATCAATGGCCTCAACGTCACCTACGACCAGCTGGCCGACGTCATCGTCGCGGCGGTGGTGGCCTTCGGGCTGTGGCTGCTGCTGAAGAAGACGCGGATCGGCACCATGATGCGGGGCGTGGTCGACGACCGGGACCTGACCCAGCTCTACGGGATCAACCCGCGCCTGGTCACGTCGCTGTCCTGGGCGGTGGGCACCTCGCTCGCCGCCCTGGCGGCGATCTTGCTCGCGCCGGGCGTGTCGATGGACATCAACACGCTCAGCCTGCTGGTCGTCTCGGCCTACGGGGCGGCCATCGTCGGTGGGCTGACCAGCCTGCCGTGGGCGTTCGTCGGTGCGATGATCCTCGGCATCGGCAGCTCGTTCATGGTCGGCTACCTGCCGCCCACCAACCTGTTCCAGAACGTGACCGACGCCGCCCCGTTCATCTTGCTGTTCGTCGTGCTCTCGCTGCGCCGGGCCAGCTACGGCGAGCAGGAACGCATCCAGTCCTTCCGCGAGCCGAATCCGCCCCGGCTGCGGACCATGCTGGCGATGATCGTGGTCGGGGTGGTGCTGGTCATCGTGGTGGTGCCGCACTTCTCCAGCGTCTACCAGCTGGTGGTCGGCAACGGCATCATCTACGTCGGCATCCTGCTGAGCCTGATCCTGGTCACCGGCATGGCCGGGCAGGTCTCACTGGCCCAGTTCAGTTTCCTCGGCTTCGGCGACGTGATCTTGTCCCACCTCAGTTCCGGCGCCCACCTGCCCTACTGGGCGGCGCTGATCGTCGCCACGGTCAGCACCGGGCTGCTGGGCGCGGTCGTGGCGCTGCCCGCGCTGCGGCTGCGGGGGCTGTACCTGGCCCTGTCCACCCTGGCGTTCGCGCTGCTGATGGACAACGTGTTCTTCGCCAGCTCGGCCATCTTCCCGGAGCAGGGCTCGGGCATCGCGGTCCCGCCGCCCAATATCTTCGGGCTGAACGCACGGTCCTACACCTCGGTCTCCGCGGTCGCGCTGGTCGCGGTGGGGCTGCTCGCGGCGGGCATCTTGTGGATCCGGACGCGGCCCTTCGGCCGGCAGCTGGCGGCCCTGCGGGACGCCCCCGCGGCCGGCTGGCCCTTGGCCTCAACGTGGTCCGGACCAAGCTGATCGTGCTGGCGGTCGGGTCAGCGATGGCCGGGCTGATGGGCTGCCTGTACGGCGGCCTGTACCAGCAGGCGCTGTCCAGCCAGTTCGTCTACATGAACTCGCTCGTCGCACTGCTGATCCTCAGCATCTACGGCGTCACCAGCATCAGCGGGGCGTTCGTGGGCGGGATCTTCTACTCCCTGTTCTACCTGATGATCCCGAACTGGATCAGCAACCAGAACGTCGTCGCCGCGATCCAGCCGTTCGGCATCGGGCTGGCCGTATTCGCCCTGGCCCAGCACCCCGAGGGGTCGATCGCCCAGAACCGCGACGCCTACCGGCGGTGGAAGGCCAAGCGTGCCGCCCGCCGGGTCACCATCCCTGACGACGCTGGCCTGGCCGAGGTGACCTCGGCCAGCGCGGTCGTCGGCGGCACCGACCGAGAAGGGGGAGCCTAGATGACCGCCGCCCTCGTCACCGACAAGGTGACCGTGGCTTACCGTGGCCTGCTGGCCCTCAACCACGTGTCGATGGAGCTCGAGCAGGGCAAGATCACCGGCCTCATCGGCCCCAACGGAGCCGGCAAGTCCACCATGATCGGCGTGCTGTCCGGGCTGGTCCGGCCGCGCAGCGGGCACGTGACGCTCGAGGGGCGCAACGTCACGCGGATGCCACCGCACCGGCGTGCCCGGCACGGCATGGCCCGCACGTTCCAGCGGCTCGAGCTGTGGCGGTCGATGACGGTGGAGGAGAACATCCTCACCGCAGCCGAGTTCGCCCGCGGCTGGCACCACGGCTGGGATCCCCGGGCCGCCACCGCCGAGGCGATCGAGCTGCTCGGCCTGGGGGACGTGGCCAGCCAGGACGTCACCGACCTGTCCAGCGGCTACGGCCGGCTGGTGGAGGTGGCCCGGGCGGTCGCCCTGCACCCCAGGGTGCTGCTGCTCGACGAGCCGTCGGCCGGACTCAACGAGGCCGAGTCGCGCAAGCTGGGGGAGACCCTGGCCGGCTACGTCGCCGCCTCCGGCACCACCGTGATGCTGGTCGAGCACCACGTCGAGCTGGTCTCCTCGATCTGCGCCTACGTCTACGTGCTGGAGTTCGGTCAGGTCATCGCGGCCGGCACGGCGACCGAGGTGCGCGCGAGCGCGGCGGTGCAAGAGGCCTACCTGGGACGGAGGCATCATGCCGAGAGCGCTTGAGCTGAGTGGCGTCGACGCCGCCTACGGGCCGGTGCAGGCCCTGTTCTCGCTCACCCTGCCGATCGCGGAAGGCAAGGTGACCGCGGTCCTCGGACCCAACGGCGCGGGCAAGACCACCTCGCTGCGGGTGGCGTCGGGCCTGCTGGCCCCCAAGGCGGGCTCGGTCACGCTGCGCGGAGCCGACGTCACCGGCAAGGCCCCGCGGCTGATCGCCCGCAGCGGCATGTGCCTGATCCCGGAGGGCCGTGGTACCTTCCCGTCCCTCACCGTGCGGGAGAACCTGCTGCTCCAGTGTCCGATCGCGGGCAAGAAGATGTCCCAGGTCGAGGAGATCGCCTACGGGCGCTTCCCGGTCCTCGGCCAGCGGCGCGGCCAGATCGCGGGCACCTTGTCGGGTGGCGAGCAGCACATGCTGGCGCTCAGCCGGGCGCTGACGACCGATCCGCAGGTGATCCTCATCGACGAGATCTCCATGGGGCTGGCCCCGATCATCGTCGAGCGGCTGTTCGACTCCGTCGCCGAGATCGCGGCCGAGGGCCGCACCATCGTCCTGGTCGAGCAGCTGGCCGAGCTGGTGCTCGAGATCGCCGACTTCGCCGCGGTGATCTCCAAGGGGACGGTGGTCACGATCGGCGAGCCGGGTGACATCCGGCACGAGCTGGAGGAGATCTACCTCGGGGCCGACGTCCGGCTGGAGGCCGGGGCCAGGGTGACCGACGACGAGCGCCGCTGGAAGACCCCGACCGGCACGCTTCATCACGCCGGGGACTGCCCGGTGGTGGTGCGCCGGCATGACGTGCTGCCGGCGGGCGACAGCGACGAACTCGCGCAGTGCGCTATCTGCGCCCTGGACTGACGCGCGCAGCAGGACTGACAACCCAACGGATCAGGAGGACAACGTGGCAGACACATCGGCCCGCTACGCGGGCAAGGTAGCGGTGGTGACCGGCGGTGCCTCGGGCATCGGCGAGGCCATCGTGCGCAGGCTGCTGGCGGAGGGTGCCTCGGTGGTGGCGGGCGACGTCAACACCGACCGGCTGGACATGCTGGGCAAGGAACTCGGGGACCGGTTCCACGGCGTCCGGGCCGACGTCCGGTCCGAGGACGACGTGGCCGCCCTGGTCGGGGCGGCCACCCGCTTCGGGTCGCTCGACGTGGGCTTCAACGTGGCCGGGCTCGGCCGCGGCAGCGCGATCATCGAGCAGAGCGAGGAGGACTGGAAGTTCGTCCTCGACGTCTGCCTGAACGGCGTCTTCTTCGCCATGAAGTACGAGGGCCAGGCGATGGCGGCTTCCGGCGGCGGCGCCATCTTGAACATCTCCTCGCTCAACTCCGAGGTGCCGATGTTCGGCGGCTCCGCCTACTGCACGGCCAAGGCCGGGGTGGCGATGCTCACCAAGTGCGGCGCGCTGGAGCTGGCGGATTCGCACATCCGGGTGAACGCGGTCTCCCCGGGGCTCACCGACACTCCGCTGACCTCGATGACCAAGACGGTGCCGGGCATCCTCGGCGCCTACAACGAGCGGATCCCGTTCAAGCGGGCCGCCCGCCCGGAGGAGATCGCCGCCGCCGCGCTGTACCTCAGCAGCGACGACGCCAGCTACATCTCCGGCGTCAACCTGTTCGTCGACGGCGCCTGGGCCACCACCGGGTACCCCGACCTGCGGCCGCACATCGCCGCCGCCATGGCCGCCGCGGCGGCCGGGGACGGAGCGCAGGGATGAGCGCCGAGATCAACGCGTCGTCGTTCGACCCCGGGCGGATCAGCCCGGCCGCCGCGGAGTTCAACGCCGCGCTGGTCAGCGGCATGGCCGCCAGCGGCTGGGTGTTCCCGCCGCCGTCCGCCCCGGCGCTGCGCGAGGCGCTCGCGGCGGCGGCGCCCGGCCCGCCCTATGCGGCCGCGTCGGCCCGGATGATCAGCGTCCCGGCGGGCGACCACGAGATCCCGGTCCGGGTCATCCCCGCCCCGGGTGACCCGACCGCCCTCTACATCCACTGTCACGGCGGCGGCTGGGCGATCGGCGCGCCGGCCGCGTCCGACGCCGCCCTGGAGCGAATC
This sequence comes from uncultured Actinomycetota bacterium, assembly GCA_963795335.1. Taxonomy (GTDB): domain Bacteria; phylum Actinomycetota; class Actinomycetes; order Streptosporangiales; family Streptosporangiaceae; genus Trebonia. Next base: position 115,309 of record CAWCHI010000008.1, on the reverse strand, counting down.
GTCGGCGTCACCGGGATGACCACCGCCAGCATCGACTACCGGCTCGCGCCCGAGTACCCCTACCCGGCTGGGCTGGACGACTGCGAGACGGTGACCCGCTGGCTGATCGAGCACGGCCAGGCCGAGCTGGGCAGCTCGCGGCTGCTGATCGGGGGCGAGTCAGCCGGCGCCAACCTTGCCCTGTGCACGTTGCTGCGGGTCAACCGGGACGCCCCCGGCGCGCTGTCCGCCGCCGCGCTGTACTACGGCAACTACGACGTGACGATGACCCCGAGCCAGCGGCAGGCGCCGGCCGTTCCTCATCACGACCGGCTCGCTGGAGTGGTTCTACGACCAGTACGTGCCGGACCGCACGCGGCGCGACGACCCCGACATCTCCCCGCTGTATGCGGACCTGCACGGACTGCCGCCGGTGATGCTCGCGGTGGGCACGGCCGACTCGCTCGTCGACGACACCACGTTCCTGGCCAGCCGGCTGCTCGCCGCCGGGGTGGAGACCGAGCTGGTGGTGGTGCCGGGCGGCGAGCACGCGTTCGACATGGCGCCCGTACCGGAATGCCAGGAGGCGGTCGCGGCCGTGGACGCGTTCCTGGCCGAGCACGCGAAGAGGAGCTGAGCTGACCATGGACCGGTTCATCGGCAAGGTAGTGATCATCACCGGGGCGGGCGGCCCCGGGACCGGGGGCGCGGCGGCCCGCCGGTTCGCGTCCGAGGGCGCGCGGGTGGTCGCCAGCGACATCGACCCGGCCGGCCTCGACCAGCTGCTGAGCTCGGCCAAGGCCGACCACGGGGGAGAGATCGTGACCCGGCGGACCGACGTCACCGACGCCGGTGACGTGCGGGCGCTGGTGGAGTTCGCGGTCGAGACCTTCGGCCAGCTCGACGTGATGGTCAACCACGCCGTGAGCATGCCCCGCCCGGCCGCCGGGGAGCGGCCCTTCGCGCGGCCGCTGGTGCCCGACATCCCACCCGAGACCTGGCGCGCGGGCATCGACGGGGTGCTCAACTCGGTCTTCTACGGCTGCCACGCGGCCATCCCGTACCTCGCCCGGACCAGGGGCTGCGTGGTCAACACGGCCTCGATCTCGGGCATGGGCGGCGACTACGGGATGGCGGCCTACGACAGCGCCAAGGCGGGCGTCATCAACCTCACCCGGGCGCTGGCGGTCGACCACGGCGACGACGGCGTGCGGGTCAACTGCGTGTCACCGGGCGCGATCGCCTACCCCAGCGGCAACATGTTCGCCGCGGTGCAGGAGCAGTACCTGGAGCGGGTGCCGCTGAAGCGGTTCGCCTCACCCGACGACATCGCGGCCGCGATGGCCTTCCTGGCCTCCGCCGACGCGTCCTACATCACCGGGCACAACCTGGTCGTGGACGGCGGCATCACCGGCGCCAGCGGCCAGTTCCCGTTCGTCCGGCACTGGCAGGCCGGATCGTAGCGGGCCGGGCACAGGCCAGGACATGTTCACTCCAGGACAGGACGTGCTCGCCCCCGGGCAGACTGGCGCCGAGCTCATCGCCGGCTACCTCCGCTGGCGCGGCGTCCAGCGCGTGTACGGGCTCTGCGGCGGGCACGTCCAGCCGATCTGGGACGCGCTCGCCCGCATCGGAGTGCGCATCATCGACGTGCGGCACGAGTGCGCCGCCGTCTACATGGCGCACGCCGAGGCGGAGATCACCGGACGCCCGGGGGTGGCCCTGGTCACCGCCGGGCCGGGGCTGACCAACGCCGTCACCGGCATCGCCAACGCGTCTACCGGGCGGGCGCCGGTGCTGGTGATCTCGGGGCGCCCGCCCCGGCCGCAGGCGGGCCGGGGCGCGCTCCAGGAGCTGCCGCAGCGGGCGATCGTCGCCCCGCTGTGCCGGGCGGCGCTGACGGCCGACTCCGCCCGCGAGGTGCTCCCGGCGCTGGACCAGGCCATGCTGGCGGCGGCCGGGGCGACCCTGCCACCGGGGCCGGCCTACCTGGACTTCCCGACCGACCTGCTGACCGAGCCGGTCCTGCCGGCGGCCACGGCCGACTGGCGGCCGGCCCCGGCGGCGTTGCCCGACCTGCAGCCCGACCCGGCCAGCCTGGCCGTCGCCGCCGGCCTCCTGGAGGCCTCGGCCCGGCCGGTCGTCATCGCCGGCCGCGAGGCCCGCGCGGCCGCGCCCGAGCTGGCCGCCTGGCTGGACGAGACCGGGCTGCCCTACCTGGACAGCGGCGAGAGCCGGGGCGTGCTGCCGGCGGGCCACCCGAGCGAGGTCTACGCCGCCCGCGGCCGCGCGATGCGCGAGGCCGACCTCGTCATCACCCTCGACCGCACCCTCAACTTCCAGCTCGCCTACGGCTCGGCGGCGGTCTTCAACCCGGACGGGAAGTTCCTCCGGGTCGCCCGCTACACCAGCCAGCTGTCCGACAACCGGCGCGGCGAGGCCGAGGTGCAGGCCTCGGTCCGGGCCTTCGTCGCCAGCCTGGCGGGCACGCTCAGCCTGGCGGGCCTGGACCGGGAGTGGGTCGCCTCGCTGCGGTCGGCCCATCGGGCGGCGGCCAGCCGGCTGGCCGAGCGGATCCGCTCGCTGCCGCCTGGGGCCGACGGCTACATGCACCCCTACCGGCTGCTGGATGAGGTCCGCCGGTTCCTGCCGGCCGGGGCGGCGGTGGTAGCCGACGGCGGCGACATCTTGTCCTTCGCCCGGGTCGCGCTCAACGCGCCGACCTACCTCGACTGCGGCTCGCTGGGCTGCCTGGGGGTCGGGGTGCCGTTCGCCAACGCGGCCGCGCTGGTCGACCCCGGGCGGCCGGTGACCGCGGTGATAGGGGACGGCGCGTTCGGCTTCTCCGCGATGGAGGTCGACACCGCGGTCCGGCACGGCCTCCGGCCGGTTTACGTGGTGGCCGACAACCGGGCCTGGAACATCGAGAAGACCGACCAGGTGGAGCGGTTCGGTGGCCGCGCGGTCGGCGTCGACCTGCCCGGCTGCCGCTACGACGAGCTGGCGGTCGCCCTCGGCGCGGCCGGGCGGCGGGTGAGCGACCCGGGCGAGCTGCCGGGCGCGCTGAAGTGGGCCACCGAGAATGCGCCGGCCGTGCTCGACGTGCTGGTGACCCAGGACGCGCGGTCACCCGACTCGGCCTCCGGCCTGGCGACCGTGCCGTCCGACCAGGCCCTCACCAAGTGGCAGCAGGCTGAGGAACGGCGTACCCTCTCTGCAGGCTGACCATACTTCGAGGACATTTTCGCCGAAGGTATGACCTGGCTGTGCTCCGCTATCGTTAGCGTGCGCGAGAAACCTGGGGAGCTATTCATCAATGGAAGCAACGTCGGCGGAGCTGCCTTTCCAAGCCGTTGACCAGCGGCGCACGTTCGAGCAGATCCTGTTGCAGATCGAGGAGGCCATCATCGAGGGCCGCCTCAAGCCGGGCGACCGGCTGCCACCGGAACGGGACCTCGCGCAGACCTTCGGCGTCAGCCGCGCCTCCGTCCGCGAGGCGCTGCGGGTGCTGGAGATGTTCGGCGTCATCATGGCCCGCCGGGGCACCGGCCCCGATGCCGGGTCGATCGTCGCCCACAGCGCCACCAGCGGCCTCGAGAGCGCCCTGCGGCTCCACGTGGGGCTGCTGCGGATCCCCACCAAGGACATGGTCGAGGTGCGGGCGGTGCTCGAGCAGCAGGCCGCGCAGAAGGCGGCCGAGCGGGCCGACGACAAGGCGACCGCCCGGCTGCGCGAGATCGTCGACGGGATGCGCGCCGCGACCGAGAGCAACGAGTTCAACGACTTCGACACCGAGTTCCACGTCGAGCTGGCCCGGGTGTCGGGCAACTCCTTGCTGCCGGTGCTGATGGAAGCGCTGCGGGGCACCATGAAGCGGGCGATGCTGGAGGGCTTCGGGCGGCTCGACGACTGGCGGGCCGAGCGCGACGTCCTCGTCGCCGAGCACGAGCGGGTGGTCAGCTACATTGACGCGGGTGACCGCGAGGCCGCCGGCAAGGCCATCCAGGGACACGTGCTGCGCTTCTACCGGCATGTCATGGAGCCGGAGAGCACCCCGCCGTCCCGCCCTTAGGCGCAGCCACATTTTCGCGACCCGGAAAGATAGCCGGGTGAAAAGCCCAACGGAGTGTCCATAATAGACAGCGTGGCCCAACCAGAGAAAACGCAGTCTTTGCGGGAGCAGCAGCGCGCGTTTACCCGCCAGCGGCTTATCGAAGCCGCCCGGCAGGTGTTCGTCGAGCGCGGCTACCCTGATGCCACGGTCGACGAAATCGCCAGCGCGGCGGGCGCCAGCCGCGCCACTTTCTACCTCCACTTCAAGGGGAAGACTGAGCTGACCGCGGCCCTGATCGAGGACTCCACGCCCTGGGCCGTCGAGCGCTACCGGATGCTCGACGACCTGCTGGTCGCGGGCGGGGCCGGGGTGCGCGCCAGCCTGCGCCAGTGGCTGTCGGAGTGGCTGGGGATCTGGAGCGAGGCCGCCCGCGAAAGCCATGCCCTGCTGCAGGCCGCGATGCTCGAGCCGGAGCTCGAAGCGCTGCGCCTGGAGCAGTCGCAAGCGCTGGTCGACGCGTTGGATCAGTACTTCACGTCACTGCCTGCGACGGACCGGGCGGCGGCCCGGGAACGCGTCCTGGTCCTGGAGATCATGACCCAGCGTGTCTTCTCGCTGGCCAGCATGGGGCGGATGCCGGTCGGCGACAGCGACACCCTCGACGTCCTGACCGGCATGTGGATGAACATCCTGGCCGGGAGCTGAGCCGGGCGAGCGGCCCGCTCGTCCCCGCAGCGCGCGCATGGCCATGGGCGCCGGCGGCCGGGGATCGTGCCGCCGGCGTGGCCCATGACCATGGCCCCCGGCCTCGCCCGCTGGCCTCGGGCGAATTGGCCGGATTACGGAAAAGCAGGAGAAAGGTGCGATTGCGGCCGATTGTTAAACCGGCCCGGCCGGCCAGAAATGAAATTCCCGCGCTAGTGAATGGGCTCCTCGAGCGGGATCTCGTGGGCGCCGGGGAGCACTTCCCGGGCGAACAGGTCGATGCTCTTGGCGGCCACGTCAGCCGGCATGTCGCCGTAGCGGCAGACGAGCATGAACTCTTCCGGGTGGAAGGCCGACGACAGCTTCTGCAGCTTCTCCACGCACTCGTCCGGGGTCCCCCAGACGTGGTTGGCGACGTACATGTCGCCCATGGCCTCGCGCATCGCCTTCATCTGCTCGGCCCGCATCGCGTAGTGCTCGTAGCCCTTGATGTCCTTGAAGTGGTCGCTGTCGAGCTCGTAGTTGCGCCGGGCTGAGTCGGCGTACTGCCGGATGTACTTCTGCGCGCCGTCGGCGGCCTTCTCGTGGGTCTCGGCGCAGAACATGTTGAGGTGCATCCGGGGCCGGGTCGGGCCGTAGCCCGCGGCCGCGCGCGCCTCGGCGAACTGGGCCAGTTCGACGTGGTAGTCGTCCCAGGCCCGCTGCGGGATGATCATCGGCCGCAGCCCGTAGGAGGCGCCGACCGGAGCCGAGGACGGGCTGCCCCAGGAGAAGTGGAAGTCGTCCAGCAGCTGCTGCGGGTCGCGCGGGCGCGGCCGCATGGTGATGTCTTCCATCTTGTAGTACTGGCCCTCGAAGGAGAACTTCTCCTGCGTCAGCGCCTTCTGGATGATCTGGATGGACTCGCCGAAGCGCTCCTTGGACTGGTTCATGTCAAAGCCGAGCTCGCGGAACTCGCGGCGGGCGGCACCGCGGCCAAAGCCGGCGAAGATGCGGCGGCCGTTCAGCACGTTCTGCAGCATGGTGATGTCCTCGGCCACCCGCAGCGGGTGGTGCCACGGCAGCACCACGACCATCGTGCCGAAGTCGATCCGCGAGGTCGCGCCCGCGAAGTAGGTCAGCAGCTGCAGTGGGTTGGGGATCATCGTGTAGGGACTGATGTGGTGCTCGACCGTCCAGATCGAGTCGAAGCCCTGGTCCTCGGCCTTCAGTGCCTGGTCGAGTTCCTCGCGGTAGCGCTTGGCGTCGGCGTCGGGGTCGATGGGCTGCGCGTGGGCCGGGTCGTCCTCGGCCGCGTTGTAGCGCTCCCAGTCGTTGTAGCGCTGAATGTAAAGCGTCATGCCGATGCGCACGGGTTATCCCTCACTCACTGCATTGGAAGGGGGCACGTCCGACTGGGGGCGTCCAGCCCTGAGTCAGGATGCGTGCTGACTAGACAGCTGCCGTTTAATTAGACAGCTTGTCTCGCGTGCTGGGGTCTGTCAACACCTAACGGAAGTCCTCCTCGCGGTACTCGCCGGCCGGCACGCTGACCTGCCCGGTCGTTCTCGGCCGAGCGCAGCTCGACCCGGCGGATCTTGCCGCTGATGGTCTTGGGCAGCTCGGCGAACTCCAGCCGCCGGATCCGCTTGTAGGGGGCGAGGTGGGCCCGGCAGAAGCCGAGGATGTCGGCCGCCAGCTCGGCGCTCGGCTGCTGGCCCGCGACCAGCACGACGTACGCCTTCGGCACCGCCAGGCGCACCTCGTCCGGGGCCGGCACCACCGCCGCCTCGGCCACCGCCGGGTGCTCGATAAGCACGCTCTCCAGCTCGAACGGGCTGATCCGGTAGTCGCTGGCCTTGAACACGTCGTCCGCTCGCCCGACGTAGGTGATGTAGCCGTCGGCGTCCCTGACGGCCACGTCGCCGGTGTGGTAGCGGCCGCCGGCGAAGGCGGCCGCGTTGCGCTCGTCGTCGCCGCGGTAGCCGACCATCAGGCCGACCGGCCGCTCCGGCGTGGCGTCGACGCAGATCTCGCCGTCGCGGCCCGGGCCGTCCGCCACCTCGCCGGTGGCCGGGTCGACGAGCGTGATCGAGAACCCGGGCATGGGCCGGCCCATCGAGCCGACCTTGACTGGCTGCCCGGGGGAGTTGCCGATCTGCAGCGAGGTCTCCGTCTGGCCGAAGCCGTCCCTGACGGTGATCCCCAGCCCGCGCCGGACGGCCTCGATGACCTCCGGGTTCAGCGGCTCGCCGGCCCCGACCAGCTCGCGCAGGCTGAGCTGCTCGCGCCAGGCGGCCAGGTCCTGCTGGATGAGCATGCGCCAGACCGTCGGCGGGGCGCAGAAGGTGGTCACGCGGGCATCCCGCAGGTGGTCGAGCATCGCGGTGGCGCTGAACCGCTCGTAGTTGTACACGCAGATCGTCGCGCCCGCGATCCACGGCGCGAAGACACACGACCACGCGTGCTTGGCCCAGCCCGGGCTGGACACGTTGAGGTGCACGTCGCCCGGGCGCAGGCCGATCCAGTACATCGTCGACAAGTGCCCGACCGGGTAGCTCACCTGCGTGTGCTCGACCAGCTTGGGCAGCGCGGTCGTGCCGGAGGTGAAATAGAGCAGCAGGGGGTCGTCGGCCCGGGTCGGCTCGTCCGGTGCGAAGGCCGGCGCGGCGGCCGCGCTGTCGGCGTACGACAGCCACCCGGGTACCTCGCCGCCGACCGCGACCCGGACGTAGTCGCCGGGCACGCCCGCGAACCGGGGCGCGAGGCCGGCCTGGGCGATCACCGCCTCGACGCCGCCCCGGTCGACCCGGTCGCGCAGATCGGCGTCGGCCAGCAGCGTAGTCGCGGGGATCATCACCGCCCCGATCCGCATGACCGCCAGGGTTGTCTCCCACAGTTCGACCTGGTTGCCCAGCAACACCAGGACGTGGCTGCCGCGGGTGACCCCGTGCCCGCGCAGCCAGCCCGCCAGGCGGGCCGAGCGCTCCGACAACTCAGCGAACGTGTGCCCGGCCGACGTGCCGTCCTCCTCGATCAGGTGCAGCGCGACCTGGTTGGGCTGCTCGGCCGCGAGGACCGCGTCGAACCAGTCAACCGCGAAGTTGAACGTGGCCGGGCGAGGCCAGGTGAAGGTGGCATAAGCGGTCTCGTAGTCCTCCCGATGCGATTGCAGGAAATCCCGCGCAGCCCGGAACTCTTCGGTCGGAGTCGTCATGAGGAGAGGATGGCATAACCGATTTCCCATGTCACTTGGGTCTATGGGGCCTGGGGTGACAGTGGATTAGCGGCCGGCCTGCCATTTCCGGGAGCGGGGGAGCACGGCGGCGCCACCGGGGAGGTCCGCCGGGTCCGCGGGCAGCGAGGCCCGGCACCCGGCCGCTAGGCTGGCCGGCCCCGTGTGGGAGCGTCCGCCCGTCCGCCCGTCCGCCCGTCCGCCCGTCCGCCCGGCGGCTCGCACGGTGCAGAGCCAGGCACCCCGGCCGCGCCCCGCGGTCCCCGGCGCTGCCACCAGGGCTTCTCGTCATCAAGAGGTTCGACCTCTAAGTGTCTCAACGTCTGCGAAACCGACCTCTTGACAGTCGCCAGGCACAGATTTAGCTTCTAGTCACATGACATGACGACTAGTCAAGCTACAGCTCGACCAGCTGGTACCCGGGGTCCGCTAACCCGGCCCTGGCCATGCCGCGCCCTTGGACGCGGTGCCCGAGCTTGCCCCTTCCGGAACTTAATTCGTTGTGGTGCATAAGCCAGTGAGTGACTCGCCCATACCCATTCTCGGACGACGCGCAGCGCTCATCCGACGACGGAAGGCTTAAGAAATGGCTCAAAGCACGGCGACACGACGTCGCGGTGACGTCGGCTTCGCCGATACCCGACCGCCGACCGGAACGAACTCGGTCGCCTTCGCGCTGTCGTTCCTGCTGATCATCGGCTGCGTCACCGACGTGCAGGGCGTCGCCCTGCTGCCCCTGCTGGGCAAGATGGCGGCGGCCCTGCACCTGTCGTCGGCCGAGGTCAGCTGGGCGCTCAACTCCTCCAGCGTCGCCACCGCGGTCATGGTCGGCCTGTCCGCCCGCGCGGCCGACATCTTCGGCCACCGCCGGGTCGTTATTCCGATGGTGGCCCTCGGCGTCGTCGGCGCGGTGCTGTGCGCCCTCGCCCCGTCGTTCGGGCTGCTGCTGGTCGGCCGGATCATCATCGGCCTGTGCGTCTGCGCGCCGATGTCCTGGGCGATGCTCAAAATCCGGGCCGACAACAAGGGGCTGGAGCGGGCGGCGCTGTGGAACGGCACCGCGATCTCGATCATGACCCCGCTCGGCCTGATCCTGGGCGGGCTGCTCCTCAGCTGGGGCGCCTCCTGGAGCTCGTACTTCTGGATCGTCGGCTTCGGCTACCTGGTCCTGCTGGTCGAGGCGATCCTCATGCCGGAGACCCCGGTCAAGGACCGGGTCAAGGTCCCGCTGGACTGGGTCGGCTCGCTCGGTCTGGGCGCCTGGCTGGTCTGCCTCCTGCTCGCGCTCAGCTTCGGCGGGACGTGGGGCTGGGACTCGGCCGCCATCATCGGCTTGTTCGTGGCCGGCGTGGTCATCCTGGGTCTCTGGATCCTGCACCAGCGCAGCTTCAAGTACCCGCTGATGGACTTCAGGGGGATGGACCTGCGCCAGGTGATCGCCGGCTACAGCGTCTACTGCACCGTCGCCATGACCGCCAGCGGCCTGTACATCCTCGAGCCGGGCCTGGCCGAGACCCCCAGCGTGGCGGGCTACGGCTTCGGCGCCAGCGTGCTCAAAGCCTCGGCCGCCCTGCTGCCGATCCTGCCCGCCGCCTTCATCGCGGCCTTCATCTCCAAGCCGATGCTGGCCAAGATGGGCCCTCGTCCCCCGATCGCCGTCGGCGGCCTCCTCTGCGTGATCGCCTTCGCGCTGATGGCGTTCGCCCACGGCTCGCTGTGGATCTTCTACATTGAGATCTTCATCTACGGCATCGGCATCATCATGGCCTTCAACGTCGGCTGGGCCCTGACGTCCGCCGCCGGGCGGCAGGACAACATGTCCACCACCTTCGGCATCCAGTACGCGCTGGCGATCCCGACGGCCGCGGTCGTCACCGCCGTCATCATCGCGGTGGAAGGCGCCAACGTGAAGCCGGTGGCCGCGCTGGGCGGGGCGTTCGTGCCGAAGGAAGGCGTCTACGTCGCCATGTTCCTCATGCTGTCCGTCATCTCGCTGCTCGGCTACGTGATCAACGGCCTGTGGATCGTCCCCAAGCAACTGCGGTTCCAGAGCGCCCGCCTCGAGGACATCGTGGCGGCCGAGGACATCCTCCACGAAGGCAGCCCGATCGTCCCCGGCGACCTGCACTGATACGGCGATGACGGTCAACGAGACAACGATCGGGGGCTGGGCCGCGCCCGGTTTCGAGCCGGTCGCGGAGGCCTTCGCGGAGAACTTCAGCCGCTACGGCGACGTGGGGGCGTCGGTGGGCGTCTACGTTGACGGAGAACCCAAGGTCGACCTGTGGGGCGGCGTCGCTGACGCCGCCGCCGGGCGGCCCTGGGCCTCCGACAGCGTGGCGATCATCTACTCGGCGACCAAGGGCGCGACCGCGATCCTGGCCGCCCTGCTCGCCCAGCGCGGGCAGCTCGACTTCGACGCCCCGGTGACCAGGTACTGGCCCGAGTTCGGGGCCGGCGGCAAGGGCGACGTGCCCGTCCGCTACCTGTTCACCCACCAGGTCGGGCTGCCCTACCTGGACACCACCTTGACCCGTGAGGAGATCCTGGAAGGCTCCCGCATCGTGGAGGTGCTCCAGCAGGAGACGCCGGTGTGGGAGCCGGGCACCGCCCACGGCTACCACGCCCTCACCTACGGCTGGCTGACCGGCGCCCTGATCGCCAAGGCGACCGGGACCAAGCTGGGGGCGCTGTTCGAGCAGGAGATCGCCCGGCCGCTCGGACTCGACCTGCACATCGGCCTGCCGGCCGCGGACACCGGCCGGGTGGCGCCGCTGATCAACATGCCGGCCCCGACCCGGACGCGCTGGGTGCCGTCACCGACCCGGCCCAGAGGGAACTGCTGATGAAGCTGGGGGCCGCCGCGATGGACCCCAGCTCAACCTTCAGCCGGGCGCTGTCCACGAACGGGGCGCTGCCGACGCCCGACGCCCAGACCTGGAACGACCCGCGGGTCTACCAGGCCGAGATGCCGGCCGCCAACGGCATCTCCAACGGCCGGTCGCTCGCCCGGCTCTACGCGGCGACGGTCAGCGAGGTCGACGGGACCCGGCTGCTGTCGGAGGAGACGGTCGCGCAGATGAAGGCCGAGCAAGTCAACGGGCCGGACCGGACGCTGATCACCCCGACCAGGTTCGGCACCGGGTTCCAGCTGCCCACCCCCGCCAGCCCGCAGTTGTCGCCCGACTCGTTCGGGCACCAGGGGGCGGGCGGTGCGCTCGGCTTCGGCGACACCCGCTACCGGGTTGGCTTCGGCTACGTGCAAAACCAGCTCCAGGCGGGCGGCCCCGACGGTGACCCCCGCACCCGCGGGCTGATCGCCGCGGTCGCCCGGTCGATCGGCGCCTAGCAAACGGCCCGCCGATGAGCGACGAGACGGTTCACCCCAGCCTCTGGTTCCGCCGGGTGCTGGGCCACTTCCCGACCGGCGTCGTAATCGTCACCGCGGTCTGCGACGGCCGCTGGCCGGGATGGCGATCGGCTCGTTCACCTCGGTCTCGCTTGACCCGCCGCTGGTCGCGATCTTGCCCGCCAAGACCTCGACCAGCTGGCCGGCCATCGAGGCGGCGGGCTCGTTCTGCGTCAACGTTCTCAGCGCGGAGCAGGAGGCGCTGTGCCGGACCTTCGCCACCTCCGGGGCGGACAAGTTCGCCGGGGTGAGCTGGCGGCCGGCCCCGTCCGGGGCGCCCGCCCTGGCGGGGGTGCTGGCCTGGATCGACTGCGCGCTGGAGCAGGTGGTGGAGGCGGGCGACCACTTCATCGCCCTGGGCCGGGTCACCGCGCTGGACGTCGGTAATACGGCCGGGGACCAGGTCAGCGGGCCGCTGGTGTTCTTCCAGGGCGGCTACGGCACCGTCAACGGCTAACTGGGGGCGGCTTCGGCCGTCCCGGCCTCAACGGCCAACGGCGTCCCGCCCGGCGCTCCGGCAGGCTAGCCGAGCAGGTCGAACAGGTCCCGGTGAAGCTGCATCCGGTCGAGCAGGGCCTCCTGGGTGCCGCACTCGGCCAGCGCGGTCAGCCCCTCGGCGGCCGCATGGACCGCCAGCCGCAGCAGCGTGAGCGGGTAGATGACGACGTTGATGCCGAGGTTCCGCAGCGTCCGGGCGTCCAGCAGCTGGCCGGGGCCGAATTCGGCCATGTCGGCCACGATCGGCACGTCGACCGCCGCCCGGATGCGCTCGAAGTCGGCCGCGTTGGTCATCCCCGCGGGGAAGATCAGGTTGGCGCCCGCGTCGGCGTAGGCCCGCGCCCGGTCGACCGCGTCATCGATGCCGCGGGCGGCGGCCGCCCCGGTGCGGGCCACGATGACGAACGACGGGTCCCGGCGGGCGGCCACAGCCGCCTTGATCCGGCGCACCGCGATGCCGGCGTCCATCACCTCCCGCCCGCCGCGCCCGTCGCGCCCGCCCGCCCCGCCAGGGCGGCGGCGGGCGGTGACCTGGTCCTCGATGTGCAGGCCGGCCACCCCGGCCTCTTCGAGCACCTGCACTGCGGTGGCCGCGTTCATCGACCCGGCGAACCCGATGTCCGCGTCGACCAGGGCGGGCAGCCGGGTCACCCGGGCGATCTGCCGGGCCCCGGCCGCCACCTCGGTGAGCGTGGTCAGCCCGATGTCGCCCAGGCCGAGCTCGGCCGAGATGACCGCCCCCGACACGTACACCCCGTCGAAGCCGTAGCGCTCGATGAGCTTGGCCGACATCGGGTTGAAGGCGCCCGGCAGGCGCAGCAGCGTGCCCGCCGCGAGCCGGGCGCGGAACGCGGCCCGGGTCGCGCCGGGTCCCGCGGTGACGCCTGGGCCGGCCGGGCTGAGAGTGCCCGCGCTCACGGCGGGGCCAGGCGGAGCGGCTGCGTCACGGGCCATGGCTATCCGATCGGTGTGTCTCGCTGTCCGGTTCCCGACCGACCCGTCGGTCGACTCTGGGTGGTGGCCCCGGCCAGGGGCGCCGGCGGCGCCGTCCGGGCGGGGGGTCCGGGCGGCAGCGGCGCCCCCGGCCGGGGCCGGCCAAGGGGCTAGACGATCAGCCCGCGGTGAAGTCGAGGATGGCCCGCCCGGCGATCTTCCCGGCCGCCAGGTCGGCACACGCCTGGTTGATCTCGTCGATCGGGTACCGGGCGGTGACCAGGCTGTCCAGGTCGAGCTTGCCCGCCTCGTACCAGCTCACGAACAGCGGGAAGTCCTCATCCGGGATGCACGACCCGCCGAGGCTGCCGATGAACTTCTTCTCACCCAGCAGCAGGTCGATGCTGTCCACCAGGACCGGCTCGGTCGGCACGCCGACCAGGTAGGCCGATCCGCCGCGGGTGTCAGCGGTGTGGCCGCGGCGGACGGCGGCGATGGCCTGCTGGGTGGCGATCACCCGGCCGATGCAGTCGAACGCGAAGTCGACGCCGCCCAGGTCGGACGCGCGGTCGCCCGGGGTCAGCTTCCTGACCCCGTCGACCGCGTCACCGGTGCGGGCGTTGACGCCGTGGGTGGCGCCGAACCGCTTGGCCATCTCCAGCTTGTCGTCTTCCAGGTCGACCGCGATGACCGGGTTGGCGCCCGCGTTGTGGGCGGCCGCGATGGCCGACAGGCCGACCCCGCCGACACCCCAGACGGCGACGCTCTGCCCCTCCTTCACCTCGGCCGAGTGCAGCACTGCGCCCGCGCCGGTCATCACCGCGCAGCCGATGATGGCACCGGAGTACTTCGGCGTCGCCTCCGGCGCCTTCACCACGTAGAGCTCGTCCGCGACCGTGTGCGTCGCCCAGGTGAAGACGTTCCCGGTCGCGGTGGTGCCGTCGCCGAACGTCAGGCTGGCCCCCGCGGGCGCGCGGTAGGGCACCTGCGGAGTGCGCGGAACCCAGGTCACCATCACGTAGTCGCCCGGGGCGACGTGGGTCACGGCCGAGCCGACCGCCTCCACCACCCCGGTCGACTCGTGGCCGAGTATCCGGTCGGCGGTCCGCTCACGGTGGATCTCGTGCAGCTGGCTGTGGCAGACGCCGGAGGCGTGCTGCCGGACGATCACCTGGTGCGGCTCCGGGTCGGGGAAGGTGTAGTCCTTGACCGTGAGTTCTTGCGTGCCGGCGGGCAGGACCACGATGCGGCCTGATATTGCCATGGTGGGTGCTCCTCGTTGAGTATCGCGGGTGGCGGGGTCAGTCGGTTTCGAGTTCGGTTTCCAGCGCCGGCACCTCGTCCGCCTCCAGCGCCAGGCCGGCCAGCAGGGGCCCGCCGGCGGCGGCCGCCAGCGGGGACTCGCCGCGGACGGCGGACCCGCGCAGCCAGGACGCGGCCGCGGCGATCAGGCACATGATGAGGGCGAAGGTGAAGACGATGGCGAGTCCGTGATGGAACGGCCCGGAGATGAGGCTGGGGAAGAACCCGTGCCCGGTGACCACCGCCTGGCGGGCAGGGGACAGGGCACCCAGGGCCGGCCCGAGCAGTGTCTTCATTGGGTTGTAGCCCAGGAAGGCGGCGAACAGGACCGAGACCGGCGGCAGGTTGGCGACCTTGGCCGCGGCCGCGGCGGGCAGCCCGGCCGCCGACAGCCCGTGGGTGAGCGAGGCGTGCAGGCTGGACGACAGCCCGGCGACCATGATCGAGAAGAACAGTCCGATGGACAGCGTCATGCCCGCGTTCTGGAAGGTGGAGCGCATCCCCGAGGCCACCCCGCGCCTGCTGGCCGGGACCGAGCTCATGATGGCGGCTGTGTTGGGCGCCGCGAACAGGCCGTTGCAGAGGCCGTTGAGCAGCAGCAGCAGCGCGAACCAGAGATAGGAGAAGTCCACCGGCAGGAGCATCAGCAGGCCGAAGGTGGCGGCCGAGCCGAGCATCCCGCCGGTGGCGAAGGGCCGGGCGCCGAACCGGTCCGACAGCGCCCCGGAGATTGGCCCGGCGATGAGGAAGCCGCCGGTCAGCGGGAGCATGTAGATCCCGGCCCACAGCGGGGTGCTCTCGAAGTCGTAGCCGTGCAGCGGCAGCCAGATGCCCTGCAGCCAGATGATCATCATGAACATCAGGCCGCCGCGGCCGACCGAGGACAGCAGCGAGGCGAAGTTCCCGGCGCTGAACGCGCGGATGCGGAACAGCCGCATGTCGAACATCGGCTCGGCCGTCTTCAGCTCGGTCACCACGAAGGCGGTCAGCATCGCCGCGCCGCCCGCGAGGAAACCGATCACCATCGGATTCTGCCAGCCCATGCTGGCTCCGCGGTAGGGCTGGAGGGCGTAGACGATGCCGCACAGCGCCGCGATCAGCCCGGCCCCGAACAAGATGTTGCCGGGCAGGTCGAGCCGGCCGCCCTGGCGCTTGGCGACCTCCTGCAGCCTGAAGTAGCCCCACAGGGTGCCGGCCACCCCGACCGGGACCGACACGTAGAAGATCAGGTGCCAGTCCACCACCGCCAGCAGGCCGCCCGCGACCAGCCCGATGAAGGTGCCGGCGATGCCCGCCACCGAGTTGATGCCGAGGGCGGTGCCCCGCTGGTTCTCGGGGAACGCGTCGGTCAAGATGGCGGCCGAGTTGGCCATCAGCATCGCCCCGCCGATGCCCTGGATGATGCGCATCACGATCAGGTACAGCGCCGCCGTGGGGCCGCCGAAGTAAGTCAGCGACGCCGCCAGCGAGGCCACGGTGAAGATGGCGAAGCCGAGGTTGTACATCCGCACCCGGCCGTACATGTCGCCGATCCGGCCGAACGTCACCACCAGCACGGCGGTGACGATCATGTAGCCCATCAGCAGCCACAGCAGGTAGCTGGTGTTGGACGGGGTCAGCGGGTTGAGCCCGATGCCGCGGAAGATCGCAGGCAGCGAGATCAGCACGATGGAGGAGTCGATGGTGGCCATCAGCGTGCCGATGGTGGTGTTGGTCAGCACCATCCACTTGTAGTGGCGGTGCCGGTCGCGGGGTTCGTCTGGGTGGCGGGTCTCCTGCTCCTGGGTATCCGAGCTCATGCCAGTTCGAAGCCGTCGTAGCCGCCCGCGGCTACCTTGTCGCAGGTGCGCTCGTAGTTCTCGAGGCCCCCGATGTACGGCAGGAACAGCCGCGGCTTGCCCGGGATGTTGGCCCCCATGTACCAGGACGCCGCCTTCGGGAACAGTGTCTTGTTGGCGACCTCCTGCACGTGCTCGGTCCAGGTCGCGGTCGCGTCCTCGGTCGCCTCGATGCTGACGACGCCGTGGTCGCGCAGGTACTCGATGCAGTCGCCGATCCACTCCACGTGCTGCTCGATTGAGACCGGCATGTTGGACAGCACTGAGGGGCTGCCCGGCCCGGTGATCGTGAACAGGTTCGGGAACCCCGGGACCGACAGCCCCAGGTAGGTCCGGGCACCCTCGGCCCACGCCTGGTTGAGCGACCGGCCGCCCTTGCCGCGGATGCCGAGCGCCTCCAGCGGGCCGGTCAGCGCGTCGAACCCGGTGGCGAAGACAAGCACGTCCAGGTCGTAGCGGCCGTCGCTGGTGGTGACCCCGTCCGGGGTGATCTCCTCCAGCGGGGTCTGGCGCAGGTCGACCAGGGTGACGTTGGGCCGGTTGAAGGTCTCGTAGTAGTTGGTGTCGAGCGGCAGCCGCTTGGTGCCGAACGGGAACGCGGTCGGCTTGAGCTTGGCCGCCACCTGCGGGTCGTGCACGATCTGGTCGATCTTGTCGCGCACGAAGTCGGCCGCGGTCTTGTTCGCGTCCATGTTCAGCGTGATGTCGGCGAAGGTGCCGAAGGTGAAGGTGAACCCACCCGCGCCCCAGGCCGCCTCGTAGGCCGCCTGGCGTTCCTCCTCCGGCACCTCCAGGGCGTTGACGCTGCTGGCGTAGACCGGGAAGCCGCCCTGCGACGCCCGCGCCCGCCGCCGCCACTCGCGGTAGTTCGCCTTGATCATCGACACGAAGTCGTCATCCAGCGGGCCGTTCTCGGCCGGGATGGTGAACTGGGCGGTGCGCTGGAAGACGGTCAGGTGGCCCGCCTGCTCGGCGATGACCGGGATCGCCTGGATGGCGGAGGCGCCGGTGCCGATGATGCCGACCCGCTTGCCGGTCAGGTCGACCGGCTCGGTCGGCCAGTCGCCGGTGTGCAGGGTGAGGCCGGCGAAGCTGTCCACGCCCTTGAACGCGGGCCGGTTGGCGGCCGACAGGCAGCCGACCGCGGTCACCACGTTGCGCGCCACCGCGGTGTGACCCTGCTCGGTCCGCAGCGTCCACAGTTGGGTGTCCTCGTCGTACTCGAGTGAGGTCACCTTCGCGTCGAAGGTGAAGTCCTTGCGCAGGTCGAGCCGGTCGGCTACGTGGTTCAGGTAGCGCAGGATCTCCGGCTGGCCGGGGTAGCGCTCCTTCAGCGGCCACTCCTGCTCCAGGTCGGGCAGGAACGAGAACGAGTAGAACATGATCTCCGAGTCGCACCGGGCGCCCGGGTAGCGGTTCCAGTACCAGGTCCCGCCGACCCCGCTGCCGCGCTCGAAGCCGTGCACGTTGAACCCGCGCTCGCGCAGCCGGTAGAGCATGTAGAGGCCCGCGAAGCCCGATCCGATGACCACCGCGTCGAGCGGCTGCTCCGAGGCGGGGGAGCCGGCAGCGTCCGTCATGATGCCTGTCCTTTCATCGGCCCGCGCAGGGGCGGGGCCACCTTCCAGTGTGAATCGCGCGCAGGGCGCGGTCGCTGGTCATCTGGCGCGGTATGCGCCGGCCAGTTCGCCATCTGCACTATCGCTGGCGGCGCGGCAGGCCCGGCTCGTCCGGCGCCGGTCATACCCGGGCCGCCGAGTCGCGGATCTGCCGCAGCATCAGCGCCAGCATGAGCTTGGGCCGGCCGTAATAGTCGGCCACCGGGTAGCCGAGGAACTGCTCGGCCCGGGTGACCCGGTGCGCGACCGAGTTGTGGTGCATGTGCAAGATCACCGCGGCCCGGCGGAGCGAGTCGGTCGCGGCGACCGCCGTCAGGGTCCGGATCATCTCCTCCCCGCCGGTCAGCTCGGCCAGCCGGTCCAGCGCGATCACGTCCGGGACGCAGTTGATCTGCTCGGCGGTGAGGGCCTCGGCGATGGCGGCGAAGCCGCCGAGGGTGCCGAACCGGACGATGGGCGGCTCGTGCGGCGGGTAGGGCGGGACCGGCCGCCGGCTGGCGGACGCGAACCGCAGCGCGGTGCGGGCCTCGCGCCACGCCTGCGGCAGGTCCGCCGCCACGTGCGGGCAGGCGATCCCGACGCGGACGCCAACCGGGACCGCGGTGACGTCGTCCGGTGGTTCCGCCGCGACCAGCACTTCGAGCGAGCCGGCCCGGGCGCGGAGCCGACCGGGAACCGCCCGGCCGACCTCGCACAGCAGCTCGGGCGGCCCCGACAGGGCGATGACGTGGACGGTCGAGGTGGCCCGGAGCCCCAGCCGCTCCAGGGCCCGGCGACGCTCGGACTCCGGCTCCTTGGTCCCGATCGCCAGCTGGAGCAGGGCGGCCTGGTCGAGGTCGCCGACGTCGCGCTGGCCGCGGCCGAGGGCGACGCTGGCGGCGATTCCGAACCGCTCGAGCACAAGCTCGTCGAGCGGGTGCGGGCTGCCGTCGCGCTCCAGCCAGATCTGGTCCCCCGAGGGCAGGCAGTGCTGGCGCGCGCCGGCCCGCGGCCGGCTGGCTTGCACGCTGCCGCCGGCCTCGACGCGCTTGCTCAGCAGCCCGTCGGCCGTCCGGACGCCGACCGGGCACTCGGTCAGCACGGCCGTCTGGCGCAGCACCGCGTCGATGCCCGCGCCGTGTTCCACGAGCGCGTCGAAGAACCCGATGACGCGCAGGCCGCTGGCCGCGTCGGCATCGAGAGCGGAGAGCCGCTGCAACAGGCCGAACACGGCTAACCGCCGACCGTGAAGACCGGCAGCCCGAGCCGCGGGTCGTAGTCGAGGGGCCGGGCCACCGCGAGCTGGTCCGGGCTGAGCTCGGCGGCGCCGACCGCCAGGTGGGCGACGCCGGTCGGGACCGCCCACAGCGGCGGGGCGCCCGGCTCGGCCGGGGACTGGCGCACCAGCAGCCGTCGCTGCGGTCCCCAGCTGAACAGCCGCCAGCCGGCCCGGACCCGGCCACCGCCCCGCCGAGCGCGTCGCGGAACAGTGCCGTAGCGAAGTCGACCGACTCGGCCGACAGCCCGATCCAGGCGATGCTGGCGGGCTCCGGTGGGTTGCCGGGGAACCCGTCCGGGGCGGGCTGGCCGGGGCCGGACGGGCCGTCGTCCGACTCCGCCAGCTGGATGAGGGTGCCCAGGCCCGCCTCCTTGGGGTGCAGGAACGACTCGCGCCACGACGACGTGGCGCGGCCGCCGAAGGTGCTCAGGCCGAGCGCCGCCAGGTCGCGGGTGGTGGCGTCGAGCGAGGGGACGTGGAAGGTGAGGTGGTGTGGGCCCGGGCCGCTGCAGTCGAGGAAGCGGCGCATGAACCCGGACCACCCGTCGGAACCCGGGCTGATGATCTCCAGGTGCATGCCGTCGCGGTAGGCGAGCTGGCAGGGGGCGAACTCGCCCGCGTCATCCCCGCTCGTCCAGCGGCCGCCGAGGGCGTCGACGAGCACGGGGTAGCCGTCGGCCCAGCACTGCGTGCCGACGGCGAGGTGGTCGAGGTAGGTCCGGCTGGTTCCGGCCACGGCGCCTCCTTTCTCTGGTCGGGCTGTCTCTGGTCGGGCTGTCTCTAGTCGGGGAGCGGGTTGTCAGGCCGCACGGGAGTGGATGACCAGGGCGTCGCCCTGACCGCCGCCGCCGCACAGCGCGGCCGCGCCAGTCCCGCCGCCGCGGCGGCGGAGTTCGAGGGCGAGCGACAGCACCAGGCGGGCGCCGCTCATGCCGACCGGGTGCCCGAGGGCGATGGCGCCGCCGTTCACGTTGACCCGGCCGGGGTCGGCCCCGAGGTCGCGGGTGGACGCGAGCGCCACCGCGGCGAACGCCTCGTTGATCTCGAGCAGGTCGAGGTCGGCCAGGGCGAGCTGGGCGTCGCGGCGCAGCGCGTCCCGCAGGGCGCAGGCCGGCTGCAGCGGCAGCCCCGCGTCGGGGCCGGCCACGGTGCCGTAGCTGCCGATCTCGGCCAGCCAGGTGAGCCCGCGCCGCTCGGCCGCGTCGCGGCTCATGACCACCACCGCGCAGGCCCCGTCGGACAGCTGGGAAGCCGAGCCGGCGGTGATCGTGCCGCCGGGGGCGAACGCGGGCGGCAGCCCGGCCAGCTTCTCAGCGGTGGTGCCGGGGCGGACGCCCTCGTCGGCCTCGACGGTCACGTCACCGCGGCGGCCGGCGATCGTCACCGGCGCGATCTCCTCGGCCAGGCGGCCGTCCTTGGCCGCCGCCGCCGCCCGGGCGTGCGACTCGGCCGCGAACTCGTCCTGGTCTTCGCGGCTGAGCCCGAGTCCGGCCTGGTAGCGCTCGGTCGCGGCGCCCATCGAGAGGCCGTCGATCCCGCACACCAGCGCGTCCCGGTCGAGCGCGTCGACGAACGCCCCGTCACCGTACTTGAAGCCGCGCCGCGCCCCCGGCACCAGGTGCGGCGCGTTCGTCATCGACTCGGTGCCGCCCGCCACCACGGTCTCGTAGTAGCCCGCCGCGACCTGCTGGGCGGCGTAGGCGATGGTCGTCAGCCCGGACAAGCAGAGCTTGTTGACGGTGGTGGCGGGCACCACGAGGGGGATGCCGCCGGCCACCGCGGCCAGCCGGGCGGGGTTGGGGCCGGTGCCGGCCTGCACCACGTTGCCGAACAGCACGGCGTCCACCTGGTCGCCGGCGATGCCCGCGCGGGCCAGGGCGGCGGCGATCGCGTGACCGCCGAGCTCGGCCGCCGAGAGGGTGGACAGGGCGCCGTTCAGCTTGCCGATCGGGGTCCGGGCCCCGGCGACGATGACGGGCTGCGGCATGGGTGTCCTTCTTTCAGTTTTCCGAACGGGGGCGGCTGCCGGTCACCAGCGCGACCTGACCAGAAAGGCCGAGTGCTCGCAATGCCATGAAGCCTCCTCGCGCGTCAGCTCCGGGGCTCGACCGACCGGACGGTTGACCGCGCTTTCCAACATTGTTACGTTGCGAGAGAGGCGACGTCCAGAGCCCACATGGAATCCAAAGGAGCGAGGTGCAGCGCGGTGACGACCGAAGACGCTGACCGCCAGCAGGTCCTCGACGCGGTGGAAACGCTGCTGCGGGACTTCCCCCCGGCGACGACCAGCCGCCGGGACTTCCTCAAGGCCCAGTTCGACGCCGGGCTCGCGTGGGTCAACTTCCCGCCCGGCAAGGGTGGCCAGGGGGTCACCCGCACGCTTCAGGGCCTGGTGGACGAGCGGCTGGCGGACGCGGGCGCGCCCAGCGGCCGGATGGGCAACCCGCTCGGCTTCTCGATGGGCGCCCCGGTGGTTCTCGCCCACGGGACCGACGAGCAGCAGGACCGCTACCTGCGGCCGCTGTTCACTGGGGAGCAGCGCTGGTGCCAGCTCTTCTCCGAGCCCGGGGCCGGCTCCGACCTCGCGGGAGTGTCGACCCGGGCGGTCCGCGACGGCGATGACTGGGTCGTCAACGGGCAGAAGGTCTGGAACTCGATGGCCCAGATCGCCGACCTGGGCATGCTGATCGCGCGAACCGACCCCGACGTGCCCAAGCACGCTGGCCTCAGTTACTTCGTGCTCGACATGCACGCGCCCGGGGTCGACGTGCGGCCGCTGCGGCAGATGACCGGTGACGCCGAGTTCAACGAGGTCTACCTGACCGACGTGCGGGTGCCGGACTCGGCCCGGCTCGGCGCCGTCGGCGACGGCTGGCGGGTGGGCCTGTCGACGCTGATGAACGAGCGCGTCATGTTCGGCGGCCGGGGCATGACGAGCGGCCCGGCCGACCTCGCGGTCGAGCTCTACAAGGAACGCAAGCCGGAGGACCCGGAGCTGCGCTCGCGGCTGGTCGAGCTGTGGATCAAGGCGCACGTGGTCTCGCTCAGCAACGCCCGCGCGGCCGCCAACATCGCCCGCGGCGTGCCCGGGCCCGAGGGCTCGATCGGCAAGATCGGCTTCGCCGAGATCAACCAGGACGGGTACGAGCTCTGCCTGGACATCCTGGGCGACGAGAGCATGCTCTACGACAGCTACGAGATGCACCCCTACACCGGAGCCGAGGAGCGCCCGGCGCGGCCCGACCCGCGCCGTTCGTTCCTGCGGGCCCGGGCCAACTCGATCGAGGGCGGCAGTTCGGAGATCATGCGCAACATCCTGTCCGAGCGTGTCCTGGGCCTGCCGCCGGACATCCGGGTCGACAAGACCGTGCCCTGGTCCCAGGTTCCGCGCAGCTAGCCGCCGAGGAGAATGCGATGACGACCCTAGACGAGCGCGAAGAGCTGCGCCAGACCGTCCGCCGGTTCCTCGAGCAGCGGTCCGACCAGCAAACGGTGCGGTCGCTGATGGAAGACCCGGCCGGCTACGACCCCGCGGTCTGGCAGCAGATGGGCGCGCAGCTCGGCTGGCAGGGGCTGGCGATCCCGGAGGAGTACGGCGGCAGCGGCTTCGGCTTCGACGACCTGTGCGTGATCTTCGGCGAGATGGGCCGGGCGCTGCTGCCGTCGCCGTTCTTCGCCACCGTCGCGCTGGCGGCGACGGCACTGCTGGAAAGCGGCGACGACGACGCCAAGAAGGCCTACCTGCCCGGCCTCGCCAGCGGCGAGACGATCGCCACGCTGGCGCTGAGCGAGGGCCACGGCGGCTGGGGCGAGGACGCCATCGCGCTCCGTGCCGGCCCCGACCCGGCAGGCACCGCCCCCGGTGGCGGCTGGCAGCTGACCGGGGACAAGCGCTTCGTCGTGGACGGGCACGTGGCCGGGCTCATCCTGGTCGCCGGCCGCACCGCCGACGGGGTGTCGCTGTTCGCGGTCGAGCGCGGCGCGGCCGGGCTGTCGGCCGAGGTCGAGCCGACCATGGACCTGACCCGCAAGCTGGCCCGGCTGCGGTTCGACCGCGTCCCTGCGCGGCTGATCGGAACGGCCGGCCAGGCCTGGCCGGGGCTGCGCCGGACGCTCCGCATCGCCGCTGTGGCGCTGGCGGCCGAGCAGGTCGGCGGGGCTGAGTACGCGCTCGAGACGACGGCCGAGTACGCGAAGATCCGCATCCAGTTCGGGCGCGCGATCGGCTCCTTCCAGGCGGTCAAGCACAAGCTCGCTAACGTGCTGGTCGAGGTGCAGAACGCCAAGTCGGCCGCGCTCGACGCGGCCCGTGCGGTGACCGAGAACGACCCGCAGCTCGAGCTGGCCGCCAGCATCGCCAAGTCCTACTGCTCGGACGCCTACTTCCACGCGGCCGCGGAGATGATCCAGCTCCACGGCGGCATCGGGTTCACCTGGGAGCACCCGGCCCACCTGTACTTCAAGCGGGCCAAGAGCAGCCAGTTCCTGCTCGGATCGCCCGGCTACCACCGCGAGCTGATCGGCTCGGCCCTCGGCCTGTAGCCCGCCCCCGGTCGGCCGGGCACCCCGGTCGGCCGGGCACCCCGGTCGGCCGGGCACCCACGGCCAGTCGAGCACCCACGGCCTGCCTAGCAAAGGACAACGCACATGCCAGATCCGCAGGCGCGGGGCGACGCCGCCCCGTACCAGGAGATCAGCTACAGCACCACCGGGAAGATCGCCGAGATCCAGCTCAACGTGCCCGAGAAGCGCAACCGGCTCAGCTTCCTGATGCGCCGGGAGATCGTCAGCGCGCTGCGCCGGGCGGAGGCCGACGACAGCGTCTCGGTCGTGCTGGTGACCGGGGCCGGGCCGTCGTTCTGCTCCGGCTACGACCTGTCTCCCCGCCGTCCGGTCAGCGAACCGGATGCCGACGGGGCGGACCGCGGGCCGGTGCGCCCGGACGGGTGGGTCGCCTCGGGGCACTTCGACAACTGGACCGACCAGTTCGCCCGCAGCTGCGTGCGGGACTGGCTGACCATCTGGGACCTCCTCAAGCCGGTGGTCGCCATGGTCCAGGGCCACTGCGTGGCGGGCGGGACGGAGCTCATGTCGATGTGCGACATCAGTTTCGTGGCCGACGACGCGCGCATCGGC
Organism: uncultured Actinomycetota bacterium; assembly: GCA_963795335.1. Lineage (GTDB taxonomy): Bacteria > Actinomycetota > Actinomycetes > Streptosporangiales > Streptosporangiaceae > Trebonia. Next base: position 91,364 of record CAWCHI010000008.1, on the reverse strand, counting down.
TACCCGCCCATGCGCGCCATGACCACGCCCGACGTGCCGTACTTCCCCTGGAAGCTGAGCATGTCGCAGGCCAAGTACCTGCAGCTGACCGGCAACTCGGTCACCGGGGCGGAGGCGGCCCAGATGGGCTGGGTGTCCAAGTGCTTCCCGGCCGCGCAGCTGCGCGAGGAGACCCTGCGCGAGATCACCCCGATGTCGGAGATCTCACCCGGCCTCCTGTCGGCCAACAAGCAGCAGCTGAACCAGGCCTACGAGCTCGGCGGGTTCCGTACCCACCTGCAGAACTCCTGGCAGTGGCACGTGCTGTCGGGCTCGGTCCGGCCCGGCTCCGACCAGTTCGGCGCGATCTTGCGCGAGCAGGGACTGCACGCCGCCCTGGAGTGGCGGGACGGCAAGTTCCAGGCCGCCGGGCTTATATGAGCCTGGGCGAGGCCGGGCCGGAAGCGCTCGCCGGAGCGGGCCAGCCGGAGCAGGCCGGGACCAGCGACCCCCCGGGCCTGAGCCTGCCCGCGCTCCAGCGGTACTTCGGGCAGCACGTCCCTGAGTGCGCCGGCCCGCTGCGGGCGACGGTGGTCACCGGCGGCCGGTCGAACCTGACCTACCGGGTCACCGACGGCCGCACCGCCTGGGCCCTGCGGCGCCCGCCGCTCGGCGGCCTGACCCCGTCCGCCCACGACGTCGCGCGCGAGTACCGGGTCATGGCGGCCCTGCGCGACTCCGGGGTGGCGGTGCCGCCCACGGTCAGCGTGTGCACCGACCCCGGCGTCATCGGGGCGCCGTTCACCGTCGTCGGCTGGGTCGACGGGGTCGTGCTGCGGTCGGCGGCCGACATCGTGGGCGTGCCCGCGGCCGAGCTGGGTGCCTGCGGCCGGGCGATGGTCGCCCAGCTCGCCCGGCTGCACGCGGTGGACCCGGCCGCGGTCGGGCTGGCCGAGTTCGGCCGCCCCCAGGGCTACCTGCGCCGCCAGCTCACCCGCTGGCGCGGCCAGTGGGACCTGACCTCCGAGGACACTCCGGCCGCGCTCAGCTCGCTCTACGGCGCGCTCGAGGCCGGGCTGCCCGCCGGCGGCGGCGCCGCGATCGTGCACGGCGACTACCGCCTCGACAACATCATCCTCGCGGCCGGCGACCTGGGCGATGTCCGGGCGGTGGTGGACTGGGAGCTGTCCACCCTGGGCGACCCGCTGGCCGACGTCGCGGTCATGCTCGCCTACGGCGACCCAGCCGTCGAGCCGCTGCTGGGCCAGCCGGCGTCGACTGACCCGCGCTTCCCGCGGGTGGCCGAGCTCGCCCGCGAGTACGGGCGCCTGAGCGGGCGCGACCTCGGTGACCTCGACTACTACCTGGCGTTCGCGTTCTTCAAGCTGGCCGTCATCGCGCAGGGCGTGCACGCCCGCTACGTCAGCGGGGTCACCGTGGGCGAGGGGTTCGCGGGCGCCGGCCGCTCGGTCCCGCTGCTGCTCGAGGCCGGGCTGCGGGCACTGCCGAAGCAGTGACGCCCCGGCCGGGCGACGGCCTAAGCCCGGATGTCCTGGCCGGTGCCGATGCCGCGGACGAACATGTCCCACATCTTCTGCGCCGTCAGGGCCGGGTCGGTGCCGCTTCCGGGCCGCCACCACTGGTAGGCCCAGTTGCAGATGCCGAACACGGCCAGGGTCGCGGCCTCGGGATCGACCTCGCGGAACTGGCCCGCGTCGATCCCGTCCACGATCGTCCCCCGGATCAGCTGCTCGTAGCGGCTGCGCTTGATGCGGATCTGCTCGCGGACAGCGGCCGGCAGCTCCCGGTGGTGCTCGAAGAACACCCGCACGTGGCCGCGGTGGGTCTCCATCAGCCCGTAGATGTCCGTCATCGCCCCCAGCAGGACCAGGGCGGGGGAGAGGCCGAGCTGCTGGCGCTGGTCGTAGCGCTCGAGGAGCACGTCGATGAAGGTCTCGTGGATGCCGCGGAGGATCTCGTCCTTGCCCCGGAAGTAGTGGTAGAGCGTCGGCTTGGCCAGGCCGGCCGCGACCGCGATCTGCTCCATCGACACGCTGGAGTAGCCGTGCTGGTCGAAGAGCTGGGCGGCGAGGGTGATGATCTCCGCGCGGCGCCGGTCGGCCGCGGTGGGCGGCGTGACGCTTTCAGTCTGCTCCACCATGGGGAGCGGAACCTCCAAAGCCCTCGCTACATCGGGGCCAGCACCGGAACCGGCCGGCCGGTCGGCTGACACTAGCGCGGCCGCGCTTGCACGTCAAATTGGCCACGCCGAGCCGACCAGCCGGTCGAAAGGCTGGCGGGGAAGGGTCGGGCGGGCCCCCTCCCGGCGGCCCGGAACGGTGCCGCCGGGGGGTGCCGCCCGGCCGCTCAGGAGTTGCTGTAGAAGTCCCGGCCGCCGAACGGCGGGTCGGGCAGCACCTCGACATCGGTCACCACGTCGACCAGGGCGGGCCGCCCGGCCGCGAGGGCACTCTTGATCGCAGGGCCGATCTCGTCCGGCGACTCCACCCGGTAGCTCGCGCAGCCCAGGCTGGCCGCCACGTCCGCCAGGTTGACGCTGTCGAACTTCCACATCTTGTCGCCCGCGTCGGTGATCTTGTCGGCGCCGCCCCACGAGGCCTGGAAGATCTTCATGTCCTGGCTCAGCGAGCGGTTGTTGTTGACCACGATGACCGCGTTGATGTTGTTGCGGGCGGCGGTCTCGAGCTCGGCCAGGTGGTAGTAGAGCCCGCCGTCGCCGGTAAAGCCCACCACCGGCCGGTCCGGGGCGGCGCACTTGGCCCCCAGGGTGGCCGGCAGGGCCCAGCCCAGGGTGCCCGCGCAGCGCAGGAACGTCTGGCCCGGCCGCATGTCGATGAGGCTGCCGGTCCAGATGCCGGAGTGCCCGGTGTCGGACAGCAGGATCGCGTCGTCCGGCAGCAGCTCGGTCAGCTCCCGGCACAGCCGCTCGGGCCGGATCGGGGAGGCGTCGGAGGCGAACCGGGGCTCCTGGTGCTCGCGGAACTCGGTGACGAACCCGGCGACAGCCGACCGCCAGTCGTCGTGCCCGGCCGACGCGGGGGCCAGCTCGATCATCCGCCGCAGCGTCGCCGCGACGTCCCCGTGCAGGCCGACCGCGTTGGGGTAGTTGCGGCCGAGCTCGCGCGGGTCGATGTCAAGCTGGATGACCGGGGTGCCCGTGGCCGGCAGCCGCCAGTTGTCGGTCACCTGGCTGCCGGTGTGGCTGCCGATGAAGAAGACCAGGTCAGCCTGCCCGACCGTGCGGTTCGCGCTGGCCCGCGAGTAGCTGCCGACCACGCCGACCGCCAGCGGGTCGGTCTCCGCGATCGACCCCTTGGCGTTGAGCGAGGTGGCGACCGGCACCCCGAGCCGCCGGGCGAGCTCGGTCAGCTCGGCGCTGGCCCCCGAGTAGTGCACCCCGCCGCCGGCCACAATCACCGGCCGCGCCGCGCCGGCCAGCAGCTCAAGCGCGCGGCGGATCGACGCGTCGTCGGCCACCGGGCGGAACGGCGGTGCGTAGGCGAAGGCCTGCTCGGCCATCGGGCCAGACACCTCGAGGTCGATCTCGCCCCCGAGGACGGTCGCCGCCAGGCCCTGCATCTCCAGGTGAACCGGGCCCGGGCCGCCGCTGACGGCCTCACGGAACGCCTGGCGCAGCATGTCCGGCACCCGCCGGACGTCGTCCACGTGGGCGTTGAACTTGGTCGTAGTCTCGTAGAGGGGGAAGTCCTCGATCTCCTGGTAGACGTGCCGGTAACGGCTCATCGGGCTGGTGCCGCCGGTGATCGCGATGACCGGCGAGCCCGCCATGTAGGAGTCGCGCAGGCCAGCCGCGAGGTTGGCCGCGCCGATGGTCTGGGCCAGGCAGACACCGGGGCCACGGCGGGTCCGGGCGTAGCCGTCGGCCATGTAGGCGGCGGCCTTCTCCCCGTGGGTGGTGATCGCCTGCACGCCGATGGAGTCGAGGTGGGCCAGGGCCGGCACGGCGACGGTCGGCACCATGAAGACATGGGTCAGGCCGTACGCCGCGAGGGCTTCGGCCAGGTAGTTGTTTCCGTTGGTGGCAGTCACGGGGGACTCTCCTCAGCGTTGCGATTGCGTTCCGTGATCAGGGGACGGGACGCCGTCAGGTGACGGGCATGTTGAGCTTGACCCCGCTGTCGGTCCGGTCGGGCCAGCGCGAGGTGACGACCTTGCCCCGGGTAAAGAAGTGGAAGCCCTCGGGGCCATAGGCGTGCGTGTCGCCGAAGAGGGAGTCCTTCCACCCGCCGAAGGAGTAGTAGGCGACCGGGACCGGGATGGGCACGTTGACCCCGATCAGGCCGACCGTGACCTCGCGCTGGAAGCGGCGGGCGGCCCCGCCGTCGCTGGTGAAGACCGACGTCCCGTTGCCGTAGGGGCTGGCGTTGATGAGCCGCAGCCCCTCGTCGAAGGAGCGGGCCCGGACGACCGACAGCAGCGGGCCGAAGATCTCATCGGTGTACAGCGTCATGTCCGGTGTCACCCGGTCGAACAGCGTCGGCCCGAGCCAGAAACCGCCCTCGTCCCCGTCGAACTTCGCCTCCCGGCCGTCCACCACCAGCTGCGCGCCCGACGCCAGGCCGGCGTCGATATAAGAGGCCACGCGGTCCCGGTGGGCGCGGGTGATCAGCGGGCCCATGTCGACCGGGCGCCGGCCGTCGCCCACCTTGATGTCGCCCGCGCGCTGGCGGATCCGCTCCACCAGGTCATCGCCCACCGGGTCGACCACCACCGCGACCGAGATCGCCATGCAGCGCTCGCCGGCTGAGCCGTAGGCGGCGCTGACGGCGGCGTCGGCGGCCAGGTCGAGGTCGGCGTCGGGCAGCACCAGCATGTGGTTCTTGGCCCCGCCGAGCGCCTGGACGCGCTTGCCCGCGGCCGCCGCGGTCGCGTAGACGTGCCGGGCGACCGGGGTCGAGCCGACGAAGGAGACCGATTCGATGCCGGGGTGGGCCAGCAGCGCGTCGACCGTCTCCCGGTCCCCGTGCACGACGTTGAAGATCCCGTCGGGCAGCCCGGCCTTCTTCCACAGGCGGGCCAGGAAGCTCGCCGGGGCGGGGTCGCGCTCGCTCGGCTTGAGGATGACGGCGTTGCCGGCCGCGATCGCGATCGGCGTGAACCACAGCGGCACCATGACCGGGAAGTTGAACGGGCTGATGACCGCGACGACCCCGAGTGGCTGGCGCACCGAGTGCACGTCGATGCTGCCGGAGACCTGCTCGGAGAACGAGCCCCGCAGCAGCGAGGGGGCCCCGCAGGCCAGGTCGACTACCTCGAGGCCGCGCTCGATCTCGCCCGCGGCGTCGGCCAGCACCTTGCCGTGCTGCGCGGTGATCAGCGCCGCGAGCTCGGCCTTGCTCTCGCTCAGCAGGGCCCGGAAGCGGAACAGCACGTCGGACCGGCGCCCGAGCGAGGTGTCCCGCCAGCGCGGCCAGGCGCCTGCCGCCAGGTCGACCGTACGGTCGACATCGGCCGGGCTGGCGTACGTCACCTGCATGCTGACGGCGCCGGTGGCCGGGTCGTAGACGTCGCCCGCCCGGCCTGCGGGCCAGTCAACGAATCCGCCGCCGACCCAATGCGTCAGAGCGTCCACTCGGACCCTTCCGTTCAGGATATCGAACAGTATTCAAACATCGACACTACTGACCCGCTTCCGGGTGGTCAAGGGACATTCTGACTCGCACTGCCAGCCCCAATTCGGCCGTGCGTTAGGGCTTGACAGGCCCCACGGGCCAACTTATGTTCGGCTTACTCAATTGAATATAAGGGAACCCAGTTCCGTAATTTCGAACGCGGTTCCACTCAGAGCTTGGCGGCCTTGCTGCCCGGGCCATGCCCGACTGCTCAGGTCTCGCTCGATCACTCGTCCCCCGATCGAACCGAGCCGCACTGGTGCGGCACGACCAAGGGAAGTCCCCATGCGTTCACATCAGGACCCCCACCCGGCCACCCGGCCCGACCGAATAGTCGGTCGAAGGGACTTCATGAAGTTCGGCCTGGCCGGGGCGGCGGCCGTGGGGCTGACCGCCTGCGGCGCGCAGACGCCCCCCGGGCAGATCCCCAAGCCCAAGCTGGCGGCCACCTTCGACAACGACATGGCCTCCTTCCTCAAGCAGCAGTTCGGCGGGCCGCACTCGGGAGCGGGCCTGTCCTACCCGTTCGCGGCCGGGCTGCTGCTCAGCACCTCCCAGGCGCCCTACGGTGAGGCCAGCCTCAAGGGCATCAACCTGGCCCTGAAGCACATCAAGGCGGCGGGCGGGCCCGACTTCAGCGTCGGGGTCAAGGACTTCGCCGCGTCGAGCACGGCCGGGTCCACCGCCATGACCGCCTGGGGGCAGATCAACACCCCCTACTGCATTTCCTGCGGCTTCTTCGACGAGGGCAACATCATCAAGCCGGCCATCCAGTACAAGGTCTTCACCACCGACCCCGGCGGCGGAGACCTTCCGGTGTTCCAGGGGCTGCCGTACATCTGGGGCACCCGGGCGATCACCCCGTCCGACGGCTACGGCGGGGTGATGAAGTACCTGGCGGCCAAGGCGCCCCAGAAGACCAAGATCGCCCTGGCCGGGGCCGACCTCGGACCGCTGGCGGGACAGTTCACCACCGTCCTGCAGCAGGCGATCAAGGACTACTTCCCGGCCGCCCAGATTGTCGCCCAGGAGTACACCGAGGTCAGCGGCAGCGGCAGCTACGACTTCGGCCCGTCCATGTCCAAGCTGACCGGGGTCACCCCCGACGTCATCTTCCCCTTCACCTGGGGCACCGACCCCGCCTCGTTCATGAAGTCCTACTACGCGACCGACCTGACGGCGACCATCATCGGCCCCGACTACTTCGCCACCAGCACCCCGCTGTCGGGCACCGCGATCCTGGGCTACCAGTTCGCCTACGACTACTTCAACCCGGACAACCCGGGCAACACCTGGGGCAAGATGTTCTCCGAGGCTTACGAGGCGGAGTACGGCGAGGTCCCGAACTACTATCCCGCCAACTACTACGAGAACACCTTCTTCCTGTGGCAGCTGATCTCCCGGGTGCTCGAGAAGGGCGGCAACCCGCACGACGCGACCCAGCTCCAGGCGGCCCTGGAAGCGAACCCGACGCTGAAGAGCGTCTACGGCACCGGCAACGGGACCGGGTCGATCTCGTGGAACCCCAAGACCCACACGCCGAGCTCGCGTCCGATGGGCCTGTTCGAAGTCACCACCACCAGCACGACGGCGCAACCCACGCAGCTGGCCCGGTTCAACATCGGCGGCGCCGACTTCTCCGTCTTGTGACTGGCGCCTCTCGAAGGGAGGAAGCAGAGCTATGACCGAGTTCCTTGACCTCTTCATACAGGGGCTGGTGCTTGGCAGTGTGACCGGCGCCCTGGCGGTGAGCTTCGCGCTCATCATCGGCGTGACCGGGCGGTTCCACATCGCCTACATCACCACGTTCGCGTTGTGCGCCTACGCCGCCATCTACTGCAACACCCAGCTCGGGTTCCCCATCGGCGTGTCGGCTGTGATCGGGCTGGTGCTGGCGGTCGTGGTCGGCATGGGCATCGAGGCCTTCATCTACCGGCCGATCGCCAACCACGCGAGCAGCCGGGGCGCGAACCCGCTGATCCCCACCTTCATTTCCTCGCTGGGCCTGTCGACGCTGGCCACCAACCTGATCTCGGTGCACTTCAACACCACCCCAACCCCGTTCAACTTGATCAACGAGACGCGGATCAAGTGGGGCGCGCTGGTGTTCCCCAACACGTTTGTCTACGAGATCGTCATCGCCTGGGCGATGATCCTCGGGCTGTACTACTACCTGCGCTACACCCAGCGGGGTAAGTGGATCAGCGCGGTCCGCAGCAACATCGACCTCGCCTCCACCGTCGGCATCAACACCGGGCGGATCTTCCTGCTGGTGTTCGCCATCGGGTCGTTCGTCTCCGGCGTCCTCGGCCTCATGTACACCGACGCGGGCTTCGCCTCCCCCTCCATGGGTTTCGACCAGGTCTTCGAGGGCTTCCTGATCGCCTTCCTGGCCGGCATGGGCTCCAGCCCGGTCCGGATGGGCATCGTCGGCCTCATCATCGGCGAGATCACCGACCTCACCCAGTTCTGGGTCAGCCCGGCCTACTCGACCGTCATCGTGTTCGGCATCCTCATGCTGTACGTGGTGTACCGGTCAGTCGTCTTCCGGCGCCCCCAGTACGCGATCAACTTCCGCGCGCTCCGCCCCCGGGCCGCGCTCAAGGAGGCGTGACGCGCCATGTTGCAGCAGCTGGACTACTGGAACCCGATCATCATCTTCGCGATCTTCGCGATCTCCCTGAACCTGGTGCAGGGCTATACCGGCCAGCTGACCGTCGCCCAGGCGGCATTCGGCGCCGTCGGCGGTTACTCCGCCGCCCTGCTCTCGGTCCACCTCGGCGCGCCGTTCCTGGTCGGCTGTATCGTCGGCATCGCGCTCGGCTTCGTGTTCGGCGTCTTGCTCTCGATCCCCGCGCTGGGGGTGGACGCCAACTATGTCATCTTGCTGACCTTGGCCTTCGCCTACATAGTGTCCGACTTGCTCAGCAGCGTGAGCGCCCTCGGCGGGGCGACGGGCATCCTCGGCGTCGGCGTCATCAGCCTGTTCGGCCTGCAGATCACCAGCCAGTACGGCATCTTCGTGCTCTTCCTGGTCATCGGGCTGCTTGTCCTGGGGTTCTGCTGGCGGGTCGGCGAGTCCGGCTACGGCCGGATCCTCAAGGGCATGCGCGAGGACGAGTCCGCGGTCCGCTCGCTGGGCAAGAACACGATCGTCTACCAGGCCCTGATCTTCGGCCTCGGCTCCGCCCTGGCGGGCCTGGCGGGCGCCATGTTCTCGTTCTACTTCGGCAACGCGACCCCGACCGAGTTCAGCCTCAACGAGGCCATCCTGTTCGTGATCATGGTGGTCATCGGCGGGGCCGGGAACCTGTTCGGCTCGATCGTCGGCGCGATCCTCATCACCGCCTCCACCCCGGCGCTGGAGGACTGGATCAGCGTCAGCCCCAACACCGCCACGTACTGGCAGCAGTCGGTCTACGGCGTCCTGCTGATCCTCATCATGATCTTCCGTCCGGCCGGGTTGTTCCCCGAGCACGTGGCCGGGACGCCGCACTGGTGGCAGAAGATGTTCTGGGCCCGGGGCGGATTCCGCGAGCCCGAACTCGCACTGGCCGCGGCCGCGCCGGCCGCTGCGGTGCCCAGCGTGGCCCCGGTCTCGCCGGTCATCGAGTCGAGCCGGCAGGCGGTCGTCCACCGTCCCACCCCGGCCGAGCCGTTCGAGTCCGGCCGCCCGGTGCCGGCCAGCCCGGCGCCCCCGGCCCCGGTCACCGGCACCCCGACGGTCATGAGCCTGGCCGACCCGGGCGCGTCGCCCGCGGCCGAGCGCGAGATCGAGCGGGAGATCGCCGAGACCGAGACCAGCGTGGCGACGGCCGGCGCGGCCTCCGGCGTCAGCGGGAACGGCGCCAGCGGAACCGTCACCGGCAACGGCGCCGGCCACGGCCCCCGCGACCTGGTGAGCGACGCGGTCGCGGCCGAGGCGGGCGTGCACGAGCCGGGTGAGCCCGAGCCCGCCGCCCGGGTGTCGGTCAGCGCCGCCCTGGGCGAGGCCTTCGGGCCCGTCGAGGGAGGCGTCGCCCAGGGCACGCCCATCCTCGAGGTGACCGACCTGGTCAAGAGCTTCGGCGGCATCCAGGCCGTGCGCGGTGTCAGCCTGCAGGTCCCGGCCCGCCAGGTGACCGCCCTCATCGGCCCTAACGGCGCGGGCAAGAGTACCTTGTTCGGCCTGTTCACCGGGTTCATCCCGGCCGACGGCGGTTCGGTCAGATTGAAGGGGACCGAGGTCCGGGGCAAGTCGCCCAACGCGATTGCGGGCATGGGGATGGTGCGCTCGTTCCAGGACGTGCGCCTGTTCCGCTACATGACCTGCCTGCAGAACGTGATGCTGGCCATCCCCGGCCAGGACTGCGAGCACATGTGGCGGCTGTTCGCCACCCCGCTGAAGGTCCACCGGACCGAGAAGCAGACGCGGGACCGTGCGATGGAGATCTTGCGCTGGGTCGGCATGGACCACCGGGCCAACGAGCTGACCGGCGGGCTCGGCCACGGCGAGCAGAAGCTGGTCGCCATCGCCCGGGTGCTGGCCACCGGGGCCGACCTGCTGCTGCTGGACGAGCCGACCAGCGGCGTCGACCCCGAGTGGGTCGAGCGGGTCGCCGAGGTCATCCGCGAGCTGCCGAACTTCGGGCGCACCGTCTGCGTGGTCGAGCACAACCTCGGCTTCCTGCAGATGCTCGACGCCGGCTGCTACTTCATGGAAGCGGGCCGGATCCGGACCCACGGCCGACTCGACGAGCTGATGGCGGATGAGGAACTCCGCCACGCCTACTTCGGTGTGTAGGAGATCGCCATGACTGAAACAGCGAGCGCGAGCAGGGCCGCGGGCGGCCCGGAGGCCGAGTACGCGATCGAGGTGCGCAACCTGCAGACCGGCTACTTCAAGCGGCCGGTCGTGCACGACGTCAGCTTCGGCTGCCGCAAGGGCGAGGTCACCTGCCTGTTCGGGCACAACGGGGCGGGCAAGAGCAGCACCCTGAAGGCCATCGCCGGGCTGGTGCCGCAGTACAGCGGCGAGGTGCGATTGTTCGGGGAGGACGTCACCGCCCTGCCGATCAGTGCCCGGGTCCGCAAGGGCGTGGTCTACCTGCCGCAGGAGCGGGCCGTCTTCACCGGCCTCACGGTGCAGGACAACCTGCTCCTGGGGGCGGCCCTGGAGCGGGACCGGGCGCTCATCGCCGAGCGCCGGGGCATGGTGCTCGACCTGTTCCCCCGGCTGGGGGAGCGCCTTGGCCAGTTCGCCCAGACGATGAGCGGCGGTGAGCAGCGGATGCTCTCGATGGGCATCGCCCTGATGGCGGGGGCGCAGATCCTCATGCTCGACGAGCCCTCGCTCGGGCTCGCCCCGCAGATCAACCTGGACCTGCTGCGGGCGACCAAGCGGCTGTGCGAGGAGCGCGGCCTCACCGTGCTGCTGGTCGAGCAGGCCATCGGCGAGGCCCTCACGTTCGCCGACCACGTGTTCGTGCTCCGCAGCGGGACCGTCGTCGGCGAGAACACCGGCGACGAGGCCCGGGCCCGGACGGACTGGTGGACGGTCTTCTAGCCCGCCCGCAGCGGTCTTCGCAGGACAGACAAGAGAAAGGAAGGATCTTTGGCCACGGTCGAGACGGTGCGGGGGGCGGTTGACACCGCCACCCTCGGTGCCACCCTCATGCACGAGCACGTGTTCATCACCACCCCCGAGTTCACGGAGAACTACCCCGGGATCATCGGCTGGGACGAGGAGAAAAAGGTCGCCGAGGCCATCGCCAACCTGCGCGACCTGAAGGCGCTCGGGATCGACTCGCTGCTCGACCTGACGGTCATCGGCATGGGCCGCTACATTCCCCGCCTGCAGCAGATCAACGAGGCCGTGCCCGACTTCAACATCCTCGTCGCCACCGGCGTCTACACCTATGACGGGCTGCCGCACTACCTGGCCGCGGTCGGGCCGGGCGGTCTCGGCGGCGGCCGCGAGCCGCTGGTGGAGATGTTCGTCCAGGACATCACCGAGGGCATCGCCGGCACCGGGGTCAAGGCGTCGGCCCTCAAGGTCTGCACCGACAAGCCCGGCGTCACCCCGACCATCGACCGGCTGCTGCGCGCGGTGGCCAAGGCGCACCGGGCGACCGGCGTGCCCATCTCCACCCACACCGACGTGGCGACCCGGCGCGGGCTGGAGCAGCAGGAGGTCTTCGACAGCGAGGGCGTCGACCTGTCCCGGGTGGTCATCGGGCACTCGGGCGACACCAACGACCTCAACTACCTCAAAGAGATCCTGTCCCGCGGGTCCTACCTCGGTATGGACCGCTTCGGCATGGAAGGCGGGCACTTCCTGACCTTCGAGGAGCGCGTCCGGGTGGTCGCCGACCTGTGCGACCTCGGCTACGCCGACCAGCTGGTGCTGTCGCACGACACCAGCTGCTGGATGGACTGGGCGCCGCAGGAGCTGCGCACAGGCACCCCGCTGGACTTCCCGAACTGGCACTTCCTGCACATCAGCCAGCATGTCCTGCCCGCCCTGAAGGCGCGCGGGGTGACCGACGACCAGATCGACGCGATGCTCGTGCGCAACCCGAAGAAGATCTTCGACGCGCCCCGCACCTCCTACTGAGCAGCGAACAGAAGGGATCAACCACATGGCTGACAACGGCGACCGGGTGTCGCTGGTAACGGGCACCGGCCGCGGGGCAGGCCGGGGCATCGCCTCCGTCCTCGCCAGCGAGGGCGGCAAGTTCGTGTTCTGCGACCTCGACGAGGCCACCCTGGGCGAATCGGCGGACGAGGCGCGCAAGGCGGGCGCCGAGGTCATCACGGTGACCTGCGACGTCTCCGACGAGGAGCAGGTCGACGCGATGTTCGCCAAGGCGACCGAGGCCTTCGGGCCGCGGCTCGACGTGCTGGTGAACACGGTGGCCTTCATCGACCCGCCCGGCCCGATCGCCGAGCTGCCGACCGACCGCTGGCACCGGGCAATCCGGACCAACCTGGACAGCGTCATGTTCTGCACCCGGGCGGCGCTCAAGACGATGATCCCGCAGCGGTCGGGCGTGATCACCAACATCTCCTCGCTCAACGGGACCCGGGGGTTCCCCGACCGGCCAAGCTACGGCGCCACCAAGGCGGCGGTCATCAACTTGACCCAGACCACCGCGATGGAAAACCGCCAGTACGGCATCCGCGCCAACGTCCTGGTGCCCGGCGGCATCACCGGCGAGCGGGTCCGGCTGCTGCGCGAGTACGCCCTCGAGCGGATGAAGGAGCGCGGGGAGGAGCCGCCGGCCCGCAGCCCCTACCCCGGCCCGCCGACCGAGATGCTCGAGCCGGAGTGGATCGGCCGCTACGTGTCCTGGCTGGTCTCAGACGAGGCGCGGTTCATCAACGGGCAGGCCCTGGTGATCGGCGAGGCCCCACGCTCGCCGCTCCAGGCGATGTTCCCGGACATCTGACGAAGGAATTCCTGATGGAAATTGTCAACGACAAGAAGCTGGACGAGTTCCGCGAGGAAGCCCGGACCTGGCTGTCGGAGAACACCCCCAAGGACAAGCGGCCGAGCGATGACCAGGGCGCCCGCGCGTTCGACTGCGCGTGGCAGGCGACCCAGTTCGAAGGCGGCTGGGCCGGGGTCACCTGGCCCAAGGAGTACGGCGGGCGCGGCTTGTCCGCCGCCGAGCAGCTGATCTGGTTCGAGGAGTGCGTGCGGGCAGGCGCCCCCGGCACCGGCGCCTTCACGGTCGCCCTCGGCCACGCCGGCCCGACCATCATCCAGGCCGGCACCGAGGAGCAGAAGGCGGCCTACCTGGAGCCGATCATCTCCGGCCAGGCGCCCTGGTGCCAGGGCTTCTCCGAGCCCGGCTCGGGGTCCGACCTGGCCTCCATGCGGACCCGGGGCGTCATCGAGGGCGACGAGCTGGTGGTCAACGGGCAGAAGATCTGGACCAGCTTCGCCATGCTGGCGGACTACCAGGAACTGCTCTGCCGGACCGACCCCGACGTGCCCAAGCACCGCGGGATCTCGTGGGTGGTGCTGGACATGAAGACCCCCGGCCTGACCGTGCGGCCGATCAAGACGATCAACGGCGGGGCGCACTTCGCCGAGTGCTTCTACGACAACGTCCGCATCCCGCTGAAGAACGTCGTCGGCGGGATCAACAACGGCTGGGCGACCGCGATGACCACGCTCTCGTTCGAGCGCGGCCTGGGCTACCTGGCCAGCCGGCTGCTCATCCTGAGCGAGGCCGAGGAGCTCATCCGGCTGGCCGAGGCACGCGGGCTGCTCGAGGGCAGGCTCGCCTACGAGCTGGCCTGCATGCGGGCCGAAGCTCAGGTGGTGCACGCCCTCGGCTACGACGGCATCGCCGACGGGCGCCGCCGCGAGCTGGTCGCGGGCGTCAACCAGGTCTTCAACGGCGAGCTGGGCAAGCGCCTCATGCGCCTGTCGCTGGAGGTCATGCAAGCCGACGGGCTGGAGCGGTCGGAGTGGACCACGGGCTACTACAGCTCGTTCCCGCAGACGATCGCAGGCGGCACGAAGGACATCCAGAAGAACATCCTGGGCGAGCGAGTACTGGGGCTGCCGCGATGATCAACCTCACTGTCACCCCCGAGCAGGAAGAGCTCATCGCCACGGTCGCGCGCGCGGCCGCCGCCGAGTTCCCGCGCACCGACATGGTCGCGGCCTGCGTCGAGGGCAGCATCAAGCCGATCGACGACAAGAAGTGGCAGACCCTGGCCGAGCTCGGGCTGTTCAGCCTGGGCGTGCCCGAGGCGGCCGGCGGGCTCGGGCTCACCCTCGCCGACGAGGTCCTCGTGCTGATCGAGCTGGGCCGGGTGCCGGCCCGCGGACCCTGGGTCGGCACCCTGCTCGCCACCAGGATCGCCGTCCTGGCGGGCCAGGACAACCTCGCGGACCAGTTCATGGCGGGCACGGCCCGGGCCGGCGTGATCAACGGCGATCACACCGTCGACGCGGTCGAAGGCGAGTACGGCGTGCGGGTGACCGACGAGGGCGGCGAGCTCGTCCGGATCACCGCGGCGACGCAGGTGCCCGGCAGCGACGAGGCTGCCATCGTGTCGCGGGTCACCGCGACCGAGCCGGTCGCCTCGGTCAGCGACCCGCGCCTGCTGACCCGGCTGCGGGTGCTGACGGCGGCCTACATGATCGGCGTGGCTGAGACCGCGACCGACATGTCGGCCGAGTACGCCAAGGTCCGCGAGCAGTTCGGCAAGCCGATCGGCACCTTCCAGGCGGTCAAGCACCGCTGCGCGGAGATGGTGATCCGGGCCCACTCGGCCCGGGCCGAGCTGTTCATCGCGGCGCTGCTGCTCGAGCAGGACGGGGAGAGGGCCGGGCTGCTCGAAGGCACCTCCGCCTACCTGCTGTCGATGCAGGCGGCGCGGCGCAACGCCGAGGACAACGTGCAGAACCACGGCGGCATCGGTGTCACCGCCGAGCACGACGCCGGCGTGCTGGTGAAGCGGGCGCAGATCTACAGCAACCTCGGCGGCGGGTCGGAGACCGACCTGGTGCCGATCCTGCTGACGGCGCCGCGCACGCCGTTCAGCTAAGCCAGAAATCACCGGCCGCGACCGCGGCGCGGCGGGCGGGCCAGTCCCGCCCGCCGCGTCCGCGCGCGGCCGGCACCAGCCCGAGTCGCGACGGGAGAGCATTGACCGTGGAAGACCCCGAAGAGGCATTGCGGCGGATCACCGGGCCGGGAGGCCCGTTCGAGATCGCCACCCAGAACATCCGGGGCGTGCCGACGCGCGCCTACCAGAGCGGCCCCCGCACCCTGGTCGAGGTGCTGGCGGAGGCGCGCCCGGGCGACGACGAGACCGTCTACCTGATCTACGACGAGGACAGGTTCACCCACGCCGAGACCCGCGACATCGTGGCCGGGCTCGCCCACTACCTGCGGACCGAGGTCGGCGTGGGCCAGGGCGACCGGGTCGCCCTGGCGCTGCGCAACTACCCGGAGTTCGTGTTCTTCTTCTGGGCCGCGCTCAGCCTCGGCGCCATCGCGGTGCCGCTCAACGCCTGGTGGACGGCCGACGAGCTGCGCTACGGGCTCGAGGACAGCGGGGCCGTCGCCCTCGTGGTGGACGAGGAGCGGCTGACCCGGCTGGCGGACCTGCTGCCGGGCCTGGGGCAGCTGCGCCGGACGATCTCGGTCCGCACCGCCGTGACCGCGCCCGGGGTGCTGCCGTGGGGCGAGCTCCGCGCGATGCTGCCGCGCGGCCTCGACTTGCCCGACGTGGCGATCGACACCGACGACGACTGCACCATCCTCTACACGTCGGGGACGACCGGGCGCTCCCGGGGCGCGGTGCACAGCCACCGCAACCACGTCACCAACCTGCTCAACGGCCAGGCCCGCGGGGCCGCGGCGGCCGTCGCGGCCGGGGCGGAGGGGCCGGCCAGCCCGCCCGCGGTCACCGCGGCGAACCAGCCCGGCTCGCTCGCGCACATGCCGCTGTTCCACATCACCCAGCTGTCCTCGCTCTACATCAGCCTCCCGGCCCGTAACAAGCTCGTGCTGATGTACCGCTGGGACCCGGAAAAAGCCCTGGAGTACATCGAACGGGAGCGGCTGACCGCCTTCGGCGGCACCCCGCTGCACGCCCAGGACGTACTCGACGCGCCGTCGTTCGGCAAGCGGGACCTGTCCAGCCTGCGCAGCTTCGGCATGGGCGCGACCGCCATACCGCCCGAGCTGGTGCTGCGCATCAACGAGGTGTTCGCGGGCCGGGTCGCCTCCGGCACTGGTTACGGGATGACCGAGGCGACGTCGGCGGTGACCCTGATCGGCGGCCAGGAGTACGTCGACCACCCCAGCAGCGTCGGGCGGCCGACGCCGGTCAACGAGGTCCGCATCGTCGACGAGGACGGGCGCGACCAGCCCCAGGGCGAGCGCGGCGAGCTGTGGGTGAAGGGGCCCAACATCGTCCGCGGCTACTGGAACAACCCCGAGGCGACCGCGATCGCGTTCAGCGACGGCTGGCACCACAGCGGCGACGTGGCCCGGCTGGACGACGAGGGCCGGGTCTACATCGTCGACCGGGTCAAGGACGTGGTCATCCGGGCCGGCGAGAACGTGCACACGGGCGAGGTCGAGGCAGCCCTCTACGACCACCCGGCCGTCCGGGTCGCCTCCGTGGTCGGGCTGCCGCACCCGCGGCTGGGGGAGGAGGTCGTCGCGGTGGTGGAGCTGTACCCGGACGCCACCGCCACCGCCGAGGACCTGCAGGCCCACGTGGGCGCCAAGCTGGCCTACTTCAAGGTGCCCGCGCGGATCTTGTTCACCGACCAGGAGCTGCCCCGCACCGCGACCGGCAAGGTCATCAAGCGCGAGGTCCGCCAGCTCGCCCAGGAGCTGGCGACGGGCTGACCGCCCCCGGCCGCCGGCTGAGACCAGGCGCCGGGCCTGCGAGCGCGTCCCCGCACCCCAGGCCCGGCGCCTCCCTGCCGGGCCCAGCGTGGAAACTTTGCGCCGGGCGGTAATTCGGCGCAGCGCGGAGCAAAAGCGTCCGGACAGGACGCTTTCTTTCCACGCTGCGCGGAGTATCCGGGCTGATCGGCGCAGCCCGGGATCGCCCGGAACTTCCGTCACGCAGGTCCCGGGAGAACGGCCCGGGCCGCTGGTCAGGAGCCGGCAGGGAGCCGGGATGATCTTGCGGTCCATCAGCACCCGGAGCCAGTACCGGAACGAGAGCTCGGTGTCCCACGTCTCGGTGAACCCGGCCTGCTTGATCTTCACCGTGCTGACGAAGGCGGGGTTGCGCTGGCCGTCGCTGCTGCCATAGCCGAAGCACATGTCGGCGTAATGGTGCGACTCACCCAGCAGCTCGGCCATCGGGACCGGGCGCAGCCCCTGGCGGGCGACGATCCCGTCCCACAGCCGGGCCCGGTCGGGCAGGAACTCGGCCAGGCGGACCGGCTCGTCCGGCCCCGGCTCGACCCCGAGCACCTCGGCCAGTGCGGGCCACAGGTCGCGCCACTCGAAGACCTCGCCGTTGGTCAGGTTGAACGTCTCACCCGCGGCCGCCGGACTGGTGGCCGCCCACACCAGCGCGCCCGCGACGAGCCGGGTGTCGACCGCCTCCCACACCCGGGAGGCGCCGCCGGGGAACCCGAACGGCCGTCCCTCGGCCTGGCAGATGGCCGCGTAGGCGCCGATGACCGGGGGCAGGTTCATCGCCACGCCGTAGGTCGGCCCGACGATGCAGCTGGGGGCGGAAGATGGTCCAGCGCCATCCCCGCCGGGTGGCCTGCTCCCGCAGGTAGTCCTCCTGGAGCCAGTAGAAGTTGGGGTGCTCCACCCGCGGCTGCCGCTCCCGCGCGGGGATCCGCATCGGCCGCACCGCCCCGCCGTAGGCCTTGGTGCCCTGCAGCAGGCTGACGTGCTCGAGCCCGGCCGCGGCGTCGGCCAGCGGGTCCAGGACGTTGCGGAACATCTGGCCGTTGCGCTCGATGTTGACCGGGTCGCGCCAGCCCGGCATCAGGCCGGGGGTCTCCGACACCGCCGTGTAGACCAGGTGGGTGACGTCGCCCAGGGTGCCGAAGGCGGCCTGGCACGCGGCCGGGTCGCGCAGGTCGACCGCGAGGTGCTCGAACGGGGCCCCGGACTCGGTCTCGGGCTGGCGGCGCGACACCGCCACCACCTCCCAGCCCCCGGCGGCGGTGAACGAGTCGATGGCAGCCGCGCCGACCAGGCCGCTGGCGCCGACGATGAGAACCTTGCCCGGCATGGCCTGCTTCCCTTCCCGCCGCTACCGGCGTACGACGACGGTCGCGGTGCCGGGCGCGAGCAGCGCCCCGTCCTGGTCCTCGGCCCGCAGGGCGAGGTCGACCTCGTCCAGCGCCCCCTCCCCGTTGGCACTGTCACCGGCGGGGCGCACCGCGGTGACCTCGCCCGAGATCACCACCCGCTTGCCCCGGGTGACGGCAGAGCGGAACTGAGCCCCGACGGCGGCTACCCGCGCGTCCTGGCCGAACCACTGGTGCAGCGCGACGTGCAGGTAGGCCCAGGTCAGGTTGCCCATGCCAAACGCGGTCGGGTAGCCCGCGGCCCGGCCCGACTCGTCGTCCATGTGGATCGGGATGAACTCGTCGTTGACGGCCGCGTAGCGGTTCCAGTACGCGAACCCGGAGTCGCGGGTGAACGGCGGGAACGTGTCTCCCACGGAGAACGGCATCGGCGCTCCTTGTGCGGCCGGTCGCGGCCTAGTAGCGGATGGAGGTCTGGTCTGTTTCCTTCACCGTCTCGCCCTTGGCGTTGACCCAGGTCGAGCGGGTGACGGTCAGCAGCATGACCCCCATCCGGCCCTGCTTCTCGGTGTAGGACAGCACGTGCGAGCTGGACCGGATGACGTCGCCGGGCCGGATCCGGGGCCCGTAGCGGGTCTGCGACCCGGCGTTGAGGTTGGTGCCGAGCCCGGGGCCCTTCACCCCGAACAGGCTCTCGGTGTAGTCCCAGTCGAACGACTCCGACCGGGGGGCAAGTTCGGGCTCGGCCGTCACCCACGCGAACGGGTTGAAGTCCTCCGGCGCGACGATCCCCCCGTAGGGCGTGCCCGCCGCGTACGCCTCGTCCCAGTACAGCCGGGGCGGCAGCTCCGGGTAGTAGACCGCGATCGCCCACTTGCGGATGTCGGACGCCGCGACCGGGAAGGAGACCATCTCCCGGAACGGCCGGCCGATGATCGCCCGCATCTCGGGCGTGACGTAGACCTCGGCCGTGGTCATCGGGCCGTGCCGCCTCGCGTGGGCGCGCCGGTGTTGGTCGCCGCGTCCCGGCTGGCCGCGCCCGCCTGGGCGGTCGTCAGCTGGAGATCGCCTGCTGGCAGCCCGATCACGTCACCGAGGACGGCGGCGGTGTGCTCGCCCAGCGACGGCGCCGGGGTGAAGTCGAAGGCCATGTCGTCGGACCGGAACGGCGGCCCGGGCACCCGCAGCCAGCCGGTGACCGGGTGCGCGACGGTACGCCAGACGCCGGTCCGGGCAATGTCGGGGTTGGCGAGGATGTCGGGTGGCTCGGCCACGTAGGACATCGGCGCGCCGAACTCGACCGCGGTGTCGTACACCTCCTGCTTGGTCCGGGCCGCGCACCACTCCTGCACGAGCTTGAAACCCTCGCCGCGGAGGAACTCGTCGTCCTGCGACTTGCTCAGCAGCTCGGGGTGACCGATCGCACGGAAGAACGAGGGCAGGTTCATCACGTTGACGAAGCACCCCACGTAGCCGTCCTTGCACTCGAACTGGCTCCAGGTCGCCCGCCCGCCGTTGCCCATGCGCAGCAGCGTGGCCGGCAGCGCGTCGCCGTTGAACGCCATCGGGCCCTGCGCCTCCAGCGCGCTGACCTGAACCTCCTGCACCGACAGCTCGACGTACTGGCCGTCGCCACCGCGCGCGGTCACCAGCAGGGCCGCCAGCGCCGCCCCGAGCACGTGCAGTGAGGCCTGGCACTCGGCCTGGTTGTGGAACGCCTTGAGCGGTTCCCGGTCCGGGTCGCCCATCAGCGACATCTGCCCGCCGAGGGCGAACTCGGTGATCTCCGAGGCCAGCCAGTCCGCGTAGGGCCCACTTTCGCCGTAGGGCGTCACCGAGACGACCGACAGGTCCGGCGCGGCCGCCGTGAGCTGCTCCCGGAGCAGGCCCTGGGCCTCGCGCTGGGCGACCGGGACGTCGGTCAGCAGCAGCTGGGCGTGGCCCGCGAGGGCGGCCAGCACCTGCTGCCCCGCCGCCTGGCGGAGGTCGAGCACGACCGAGCGCTTCCCGGTGTTGAAGTAGTGCCAGGCGGCGCCGTCGTCCGGCCCGGCATGCCCGGGCGGGAACGGGCCCGTCCGGCGGGCCGGGTCGCCGGCGGGCGGCTCCACCTTGATCACGTCGGCTCCGTAGCCGGCCATCACCCGGGCGGCGAGCGCCACCGCCTCGCCCGTCGCGACCTCGATGACACGGAAGCCGCGGAGCGGGTAGTCGGACATGAGTGTTCTCCTTGGACTGGCGATCGGATCGTGGCGTTCCGGTTCCCCCGGCTACGGTTTCCTGGGCTCGTCGGCCAGCACGCCGTCTCGTTCCAGCGCGTCGATGTCCGCCGCCGCGTAGCCCAGCAGGTCGGCCAGGACCTCCCGGTTGTGCTCGCCGAACTTGGGCGCGGTGCGCACACCGAGGTCGTGCCCGGCGAAGCGCCAGACCGGAGCGGTCACCCGGATCTGCCCGTACTCGGGGTGGGGGAGGGTGCGGAAGAAGTCCCGCGCGAGCAGGTTGGGGTCGGCCGACAGGTCAGCCGGCGCCATCACCGGGGCGGCGGGCACGCCCGCGGCCTGCAGCGCCGCGGCCGCCTCGTCAGCGGTCCGGCCGCTGGTCCACGCGGTGATCTCGGCGTCCAGCCGGTCGTGCTCCCGCATCCGGCCGGTGACGGAGGCCAGGGCCGCGTCGGCCGCCAGGTCGGGCCGGCCCATGACCCGGCCCAGCGCCTGCCACTGGGCGTCGGTCACCACCGACAGCGTCACCCAGCGGGGCACCTCGCCCGACGGCGCCGTCGGGTAGACCCCCTGCGGCGCGTACCCGGCGTTCCTGCTTCCGCCGCGGGCGGGCGAGGCTCCGGTGAGCTGGTAGGCGGTCAGCGCGTCGCCGATCATCGACAGCAGCAGGTTGCGCTGGCTGACCTCGACCCGCTGGCCCTTGCCGGTGCGCTCGCGCTGGAGCAGGGCGAGCAGCACGGCGGCGGCCCCGCCCAGGCCGGCCAGCGGGTCGCCGTAGGAGATGCCTGACTTGTGCGGCGGGCCGCCGAGGTATCCGTTGAGGGAGGCGAGCCCGCCCATCTGCTCGATGTTCGGCCCGTAGGCGGGCAGCGAGGCCTCCGGCTGGTAGCTGGAAAAGCCCGGCAGCGAGACCACGATGATCCGCGGGTTGAGCTTGCTCAGCTCGTCGTAGCCGAAGCCCAGGCGGTCGACGACCCCCGGCCGGAAGTTCTCGATGAGTACATCGGCCGTGGCCGCCAGGTCGCGCACGATCTGCTTCCCGGCCGGGTTCTGCACGTCGATCGCCATGCCGAGCTTGTTGCGGTTGTACTCGTTGAAGTAGCGGCTGGCGTCGAATGGCCGGGCGAACTCGCGCGTGGCCGGGATCGTCAGGATGCGGGTGAGGTCGGTCCGGGCCGGGCCCTCGATCTTGATGACCTCGGCGCCGAGGTCGGCCAGCAGCTTGGTGGCGAACGGCCCGGCCCAGACCATCGTCAGGTCGACGATGCGGATGCCAGCCAGCGGCAGCGGAGCGTCACTCGTCTCGCTCACGAGGACACCTCGCTGCCGCTCGGAGTCCGCGTTCGCGGACGCACTGTGCTTGCCGGTTCGCTCGCAAGCTCGCTCACGGTCGGTCCTTTCCGGGGGGCGGAGGCCCGCATGCGTCATGACGCACAGATTTAGGGAGGCATTCGAAATTACGAACATCATTCAAGCTCTCCGCCTAAGTAAAAAGCGGCCCGTCGGGGCTGTCAAGGCGCACTCCAGAGGCGTTGACACCCCCTAGAGGCAGACGTAATGTCCCGGTATATTCTGAACAGCGTTCGAGGAGAGCGAGATATGGCAGATCCTTACGAGAAGCCCCGGGAAACCCTCCTCCTGGACCGGGTTGGCACCGACGGGCGCGTCGGCCGGATCACGCTCAACCGTCCGGAGAAGCTGAACGCGCTCAGCCAGGAACTGCTGTACGAGCTGAACGGTGCGCTGCACGAGCTCGAGGCCGACTTCGACACCCGGGTCATCTTGCTTCGCGGCGCAGGCCGCGTCTTCAGCGCGGGCTACGACCTGAACCCGAGTTCGGGCCGGGATCACGACGCGGTCAGCCACTCCTACAAATCGGAAGACGAGCGGGGCCGCCGTCTGCTGATGGGCACCAGGACGGCCATGCAGCAGGTGGTCGACATCCAGATGTACTTCTGGAACATGGCCAAGGTGACCATCGCCCAGCTGCACGGCTACTGCCTGGCGGGCGGGGCCGAGCTGGCGATGCTGGCCGACCTGGTCGTCGCGGCCGACGACTGCCAGATCGGCCACCCGGGCAACCGCTTCGGCACCTCCCGCACCGGGGTGATCTGGCCGCTCATCATGGGCATGCGCAAGGCCAAGGAGCTCTACCTGACCGGCTCGTCGGTCTCCGGGGAGGAGGCCGAGGAGATGGGGATGATCAACTACGCCTGGCCGGCGGCCGAGCTGGACGAGCGGTCGGTCGCGTTCGCCGACTACGTCGCCAACATGCCCTCGGACCACCTGGCGATGCTCAAGCAGAACATGAACCGCTTCTACGAGAACATGGGCATCTACTCCTCGATCCGCAGCTCGACCGAGTTCGACGCGATGAGCCAGTTCACCTCGCAGGCGCACGAGTTCCGCGAGCGCATGTCCGATGCGCTGAAGAACGGGCGCAGCCTGCGCGAGGTGTTCGAGTGGCGCGACGGCCCGTACAACGACTACCGGGCGGGGAAGAAGAAGTGACGGACGAGACCGACGAGGCCCTCGGCCGCCCGTCCGATCAGCGGATGGCCGGCCGGGTGGCCGTGGTGACCGGGGCGGGGACCGAGCGGTCGATCGGCAACGGCCAGGCCGTCGCGCTCACCCTCGCCGCCCACGGCGCCAGCGTCGTCTGCGTCGACCGGGTCGGCATGAGGGCCGAGCAGGTGGTGGAGAAGATCCGCAAGGCAGGCGGCGAGGCCCTCGCGGTCGAGGCCGACGTCACCGAGGTGGCCGACACCGAGCGGATCGCGGCCGTCGCCGACGAGGTCTACGGGCGGGTCGACGCCCTTGTCAACACGGCCGGGGTGGTGTCGAGGAACGGGCTCCGGGCGCGGGTCGCGGGCGGCCCGGTGGCCGAGTGGGAACAGCTCGACCTCGGCGACTGGGACTATGTCTTCAAGGTCAACGTCACCGGGCCGATGCTGTGCACCCGCGCGCTCGCGCCCCTGCTCAGCCGCCAGGGCGGCGCCGTCGTGTTCGTCGGTACGACCATGGCCGACCAGTGGTACGGCAGCGGGTCACTAGCCTACGGGACGTCCAAGGCCGCCCTCGAGGGGCTGAACCTGGCGGTGGCCGGCGCCCTCGGGCCCCGCGGGGTCCGGTCTAACCTGCTCGTCATCGGCCAGGTCCGCGCGCCGCACATCGACGCGGCGGCCGAGTCGCTGGGCGAGCAGGGGCAGCAGATGCTCGACCACCGGCGGCTGTCCAGCCTGCTGCAGGTCGACGGCACCCCGTTCGACGTCGGCCTGACCGCCCTCTACCTGGTCAGCCCGGATTCCCGGTGGATCACCGGGCAGAAGATCTACGTGGACGGCGGCGCCGCCCGCACGATGCGCTAACGGCCGGCCGCGCCGCCCGGACCGGTGACCCGGCCCGGGCCGCGCGGCCGTTCCCGGCCGCCGCGTCTCGTCAGGTCGTCAGGCCCCGGTCGACCCAGGCGCCGGCTGACGGTGGTCGCCAGCCGGGTCAGCTTGGACGTCAGGTCGGTCGAGAACGGCTTGGCCGACGCCTTGACCATGCTGAACGCGATCGCGCTGCGCGCCTGCGGCTCGTTGTCCTCGAAGACCGGGACGCCGATGCAGACCATGCCCTTGGCCGTCTCCTCGTCGTCGATCGAGAAGCCACGCTGCTGGGTGAGCTGGAGTTCGGCCAGCAGGTCTTCGAGCCGGGGGACCGGGGTCTTGACCGCCGTCTCGGAGCCTGGCGCTGGTCAGCAGCTGCTTCACCGCCTGCTCGCTCATCGTGGACAAGATCGCCTTGCCGGTGCCGGTTGACCAGGCGGGCAGCCGCATGCCGATCTGGTAACGCACCGCCAGCGGCCGGTCGGCGTTGACGACGCCCACGTAGACCACGTCGATGCCGCTGAGCACCCCGAGGACGAGCGTCTCCTCGATCCCGCCGAGTTCCCGGCACGCCTCGAGGAACGTACCGACCAGCTCGGTCCGGGCGAGCCGGGCGCGCGCCAGTTCCACCACGCGCAGCCCGATCTGGAAGCGCCCGTCGGCGCCGCGCTCGACCAGGCCGGTGTCGACCAGGGCCATGCAGACGTTGTGGAGCGAGCTGCGGGGCATGTCCACCGCCGCCGCCAGTTGCCCGAATCCGACCGGGTCGCTGCTGGTCGCCAGAAAATCAAGGACCGTAGCCGCCCGATGCACCGCCGGAACGCTCAAATTCGCCTACCCTCTAGACC
The DNA here is from genome assembly GCA_963795335.1 of uncultured Actinomycetota bacterium. Lineage (GTDB taxonomy): Bacteria > Actinomycetota > Actinomycetes > Streptosporangiales > Streptosporangiaceae > Trebonia. The sequence goes on along the minus strand of CAWCHI010000008.1, from coordinate 66,548 downwards.
GGCCGAGATTGTAATATTCTAGCTCGTTTCACGCAGACGCGCTGGCCCGGCGGCCCGGCGGTGTTTTCGCCCGATTCTCGCGATTTCCGTTGCTATGGAATGCGTGGCCCCGCGAGCCGGCTGAACTCCGCCCGGCCGCCCGGATCCGGCCCACCGCGAACTGCGGCCCGGCGGGGGCCGGCCGGCCCCTCTCCGTTTGCACCCGCAAACGCGGGCGGGCCCCTTTGCCCGGCGCCCCCTTCCGGCCGGCGGCAGCGCGTGACCGGCCGGACGCGAATAGCCCGGCGGCGGAGGGCGCCCGGTGCCCGAGCTAACGGTCCGCGAAAAGCGGGGCCGGGCGATCTTTCCGGTCTCCGGGACAATTCGCCCGATTAGCCCGGCCTTTCGTGAATTCCGGCCGGGGCCACCGCCGGCGTCGACGCGATCGCGGTGACGGCGGCCATTCGAGGCCACTTGCCGGGGTGGCCAGAGGTAACGGCCGGGTGGACCGGGAAACGGCGGCCGGGCCGCCCGGAGCGTCTCGCCGCGGCCGGGCGGCCAGTCACCTCCGCTCCGGCCCGGCGGTGCACGCGCGCCGGGACCCGCGCCGGGACCCGCGCCGGACCCGCCCCGAACGCTCCCACCCGACGGCCGGGCAGGTCAGCACCCCGGCCGGAGGCACCGCGATGGCCGGCCGGGTCGCGGTCGGGCCCGCCCCGCGGCGGCCGGGGCCGGAACCGGCCGCCTGGATGAGGCCGCCGGGCGGCCGGTGCCCTTGGGCCCGGGAGGGCCGGCGCCGGGTGAAAATGGCCGCCCCGGCACCACCGAATCAGGCTTGGCAGGGTCCCCGGTTGCCTTTTTCGCCGGCGGTTTACCGCCATTAAGAACGGGCCTGGCCGCTTTACCGAATGAACGATAAGGTGGCCGGCCATTGCGTTCCCGGCAGGCTGGCCCAGGTCGGCTGACGATCACCGGGCCCGGTGCGATGGTGCCCGCGATCACGTCCGCCGGTATCGCTGAATGTGCGTCGCGCTGGTCCTCCGGGGCCCGCCAGTGGCGTCGGCGCAATTCCGCCCGCGGGCGCCGCGAAATCGTCCGGGACGCGCAAAAAGCACCTCGCGGGCAAAGGCCACGGCGAAGATGCGGGCGTATTATCGCACGGGCGCAAACCTGGCGCCCAAGCGCGCGGGCGGCGGCTGGGATAAGCCCGCTCTCCCGTGATAGGCGGGCGGCCGCGTCCGTCCGCGCGACCGCTCGCTCCGGCTTTCCGCGACCGTCCTCCGTCGGACGCTTAGACCGGTCCGACTAGTCGGTTGAGTCAAATTAGAGGGCCATCGCGGCGGTAATCCGTTCGATCGCGCGTGGCTGGCTTACGGGGTCTTGACACCCTCGGGGGGACGACTCAGACTGGTCATCATTACCCGACCGACTCGTCGGTCGGTAGATTCTCCCCCGGTGAGGAGCGTCCGTCAGTGCCGAACAGAACGCCGGCGGCCGTCCGCCGGGTCCGCGCTCGAGGCGGAGCGGACGGGCCCGCCCAGCGCGGCCGCCCGGCCGGGCCCGTGCGCTGACGCCCGGCCAATCCGTACGTGGCTTCGTCCGGGACAGGGCCCGGGCCTGGCACCGCGCCGACAAGGAGATCAGCCTCGGTTATGGACAGTCTGGTGCTAGACGGCAAGGTCGCGTGGGTCACCGGCGCTGGACGGGGCCTCGGCGCGGCGATAGCGCAGGGGCTGGCCGCGTCCGGGGCCGCGGTGATCCTGACCGCCCGCACCGTCAGCGAACTGACCGAGACGCTGGCCAAGATCGAGGCGGACGGCGGGCGCGGCATGGTTGCCCCGGCCGACGTGACCGACCCCGCTCAGGTAGAGGCGGTGGTCACGGCGGCGGTGGAGCGCTTCGGCGCGCTCGACATCCTGGTCAACAATGCCGGCATCAGCCCAGTGCTGAACCGCAGCGAGGCGCTCAGCCTGACCGACTGGAAGCACATCCTCGAGGTGAACCTGACGGGCGCCTTCATCTGCGCCCGGGCGGCCGGGCAGCTCATGCTGGCGGGCTCGGGCGGCAGCATCATCAGCATCAGCTCGGTCCACGGCCAGGCGGGCTGGCCGCGGCTGGCCGCCTACGCCGCCAGCAAGGGCGGCCTGGAAATGCTCACCCGGACGCTCGCGGTCGAGTGGGCCGACCGGAACGTCCGGGTCAACGCGGTGGCACCGGGCTACTTCGCCACCGAGATGACGGCCGGGCTGCGGGCCAGCCCGCTCAGCGAGGCGCTGGTCCAGCGCATCCCGTTCGCCCGGTTCGGCCTGCCGCACGAGGTGGTGGGGGCGGTACTGTTTCTCGCCTCGGACGCCTCTTCCTACGTGACCGGCTCGACCGTCTCGGTCGACGGCGGGTGGACAGCATAGGCGGCGACGAGGATGAGGGCGCGAGGATGAGGGGATGACCGGTGGCAATCGAGTTCGGAGTTGACGACGAGGTCGCCAAGCTGGCCCAGCGGGTCCGTGAGTTCGTCGACACGGTCGTCATCCCGCGCGAGCAGGAGACCGCCGGGCAGCACGGGATCCCGGACGGGCTGCGCGCGGAGCTGCAACGGGCCGCGCGCGAGGCGGGCCTGCTCGCGCCGCACATGCCGGCCGAGCTCGGCGGTCTCGGCCTCGACACCCGCGGCCAGGCGGTCATCTTCGAGCAGGCGGGCCGCAGCCCGCTCGGGCCGGCCGCGCTGAACTGCTCCGCCCCCGACGAGGGGAACATGCTGCTGCTCGAGCGGGTCGCGACGGCAGCCCAGCGGGAGCGCTACCTGCGGCCGCTGGCCGAGGGGCGGACCCGGTCCTGTTTCGCGATGACGGAGCCCGCCCCCGGGGCCGGGGCCGACCCGGGGAGCCTGCTCACCGCGGCGGTCAGGACCAGCGACGGGTGGTCGATCTCCGGCCGCAAGCACTTCATCACCGGGGCCAACGGGGCCGCGTTCGCCATCGTCATGGCCCGCACCGGCGACGACGCGTCGACCATGTTCCTCGTCGACGCGGACAACCCGGGCATGTCGGTGACCCGCGTCATCAGCACCATCGACACCACCTTCAGCGGCGGCCACGCAGTCGTCGAGTTCGACGACTGCCGGGTCGGCCCGGACGCCGTGCTCGGCCGTCCCGACGAGGGCTTCCAGTACGCGCAGGTGCGGCTCGGCCCGGCCCGTCTCACCCACTGCATGCGCTGGCTCGGCCTGGCCACCCGGGCGCACGACGTCGCGGTCGGCTACGCCGCGCGCCGCCGCCTGTTCGGGTCGGTGCTCGGTGAGCTCGGCATGGCCCAGGCGCAGATCGCCGACAATGAGATCGACATCGCCGCCAGCCGGGCGCTGATCTGGCAGGCGGCCTGGGCGCTGGACAACGGCCAGCCCGCCCGCAAGGAGACCTCGGTCGCGAAGGTGTTCGTGGCCGAGGCGGTCGGGCGCGTGCTTGACCGCTCGGTCCAGCTCTGCGGCGGGCTGGGGGTATCGGCCGACCTGCCGCTGGCGCAGTTCATGGCCGAGGTACGGCCGTTCCGGATCTACGACGGCCCCTCCGAGGTGCACCGGATGTCGCTGGCACGCCGGTCGGTCCGTCAGTGGCAGCGCGCGCACCCGAAGGAGACGGAGCAGGCGTGAGCATTCTCGGTACCCGGGTCCAGCGGGTGGAAGACCCCGCCTTCCTGTCCACCGGCGGCGTCTACACCGAGGACGTGCAGGACGAGCGGCTGGCAGGCGCGTGCTACGTGCACTTCGTCCGGTCGACGGTGGCGCACGCGACGATCAACGGGATCGACACCAGCGCGGCCCTGGCCGCGCCCGGGGTGGTCGCGGTCTACACCGCGGCCGACCTGGCGGCCGACGGGGTGGCCCCGCTGAAGCCGGCCGCGCCCAAGATGAATCAGGCGATGCTGCATCACCTGCTGGCCCGCGGCACGGTGCGGTACGTCGGGGAGCCGGTCGCGGCGGTGGTGACCGAGGAGGTCTACCAGGGCGAGGACGCGATCGAGCTGGTCGACATCGACTACGAGTTCCTCGACGCCGTGGTCGACATGAACGACGCCCTGTCAGGGGAACGCGGCCTGCTGTTCCCCGAGGCCGGCACCAACGTCGTCTGCACCTGGGGGGACGCCTCGTCGGCCGACCCGCACCTGTTCGACGGGTGCGAGGTCGTGGTGAGCGAGGTCATCCAGAACCGGCGGGTCGCGCCGGCGCCGATGGAGTCACGCTCGGCCGCCGCCGTCTGGGGTGAAGACGGCCGGCTGACCGCCTGGATCCCCAACCAGGGCGCCCAGGGCACCAAGGGCGCGGTGGTGGCGGGCCTCGGGCTCACGGCCGAGGACGTCCGGGTCATCACCCCTGAGGTCGGTGGCGGCTTCGGGGCCAAGTTCGGCGCTCCCGCCGAGGTGCTGGTCATCTGCTGGATCGCGAAGCAGCTGGGCCGCCCGGCGCGGTGGTCGGAGACGCGGATGGAGAACCTGGTCGGGATGACCCACGGCCGGGCCCAGCAGCACACGGTCACCATCGGCGGGATGCGCGACGGCACCGTGCTGGCTTACCGGCTGGAGATCCTGCAGGACTGCGGCGCCTACGTGAAGTCGGGGGGATTCCTGCCCTCGCTGACGAGGCTGATGACCCCGGGGCCGTACAACATTCCCCGGGCTGAGTCGTGGGCCACGTCGGTGGTGACCAACACGACCCCGATCGGGGCGTACCGGGGGGCGGGGCGGCCGGAGGCGGCCGCTGCGATCGACCGGGCGATGGACCTGTTCGCCTCCGCGGCCGGGGTCGACCCGGCCGAGGTCCGGCGCAAGAACCTGCTGCCCAAGTTCACCGAGCCGCACAAGACCGCCTTCGGCGCCGTCTACGACTCCGGTGACTACGTGGCCGGCCTGGAGAAGGCGCTCGACGCGGCCGACTACCCGGCCCTGCGGGCCGAGCAGGCCAAGCGCCGCATGGCCGGGGACCGGATGCAGCTCGGCATCGGGCTGTCGTCCTACGTGGAGATCACCGGGGGCGGTGCGGACGCGGGCGGCCCGAACGAGAACGGCACCGTCGAGGTCCACCCCGACGGCACCGCGACCGTGCTGACCGGCACCTCCCCCCACGGGCAGGGCCACCAGACCGTGTGGGCGATGATCGTCAGCGACGAGCTCGGCATCCCGGTCGACAAGATCACCGTCAAGTGGGGCGACACCGACCTCGTCCCGCAGGGCGGGGGCACCGGCGGGTCGCGGTCGCTGCAGCTCGGCGGGGCGGCCGTGCAGCAGGCCTCGCGCGAACTGCTCGACGTCGCCCGCGAGCGGGCGGCCGAAAGCCTGGAGGCATCACCCGAGGACCTCATCTACGACGTCGCCGCCTCGTCGTTCTCGGTCAAGGGCGACCCCGACATCAGCGTGCCGCTGTCGTCCCTTGCGGGCACCGAGCGGCTGTTCGTGCGCAGCGTGTTCACCCAGCCCGGGGCCACGTTCCCGTTCGGGTCGCATGTGGCCGTGGTCGAGGTCGACACCGAGACCGGCAAGCCGTTCCTGCGCCGGATCATCACCGTCGACGACGCCGGCACCGTCATCAACCCGCTGCTGGCCGAAGGCCAGCGGCACGGCGGGATCGCCCAGGGCGCCGCCCAGGCATTCCTCGAGGAAGTCGTCTACGACGAGGACGGCAACCCGCTGACCGCCACCTTCGCCGACTACCCGTTCCTGTCCGCGACCGAAGTCCCCAGCTACGAACTGGTGGAGATGGAAACCCCGACGTCCTACAACCCGCTCGGCGCGAAGGGGATCGGCGAAGCGGGGTCGATCGGGTCCACCCCGGCGGTGCAGAACGCCGTCATCGACGCGGTCGCCCACCTCGGGGTTACCCACATCGACATGCCCACCACCTCCCAGCGGGTGTGGCGGGCCATCAGCGCCGCCCGGGCCGCGGCCCGGGCCTAGGACAAGGAACGAGGCACAGCCAGGCCATGCCCATCCACCTGAACCTGTCGGCCGACGAGGTCCTGTCCACCACGCGGTCGGTCCGCAAGCGACTGGACCTGAGCCTGCCGGTCGAGAAGGAGGTCCTCGAAGAGTGCCTCCGCCTCGCCCAGCAGGCGCCGTCCGGCAGCAACACCCAGAACTGGCACTTCGTGGTGGTGACCGACCCGGCCATCCGGGCCCAGCTGGGCGAGTTCGTCCAGCGCGGCGCGGCCCGGTACGCCGAGTTCGCCCGCCAGCTGCCTGCTGACCCCGCCCGCGACCGCATCGCCGAGTCGGTCCGCTACCTGGGTGAGCACATCGCCGAGGTGCCGGTGCATGTCATCCCGTGCCTCGAAGGGCGGATCGACGGCGCCCCGGCCGCGCAGCAGGCGGGCACCTGGGCCTGCCTGATCCCAGCGGTCTGGAGCTTCATGCTGGCCGCCCGGGACCGCGGCCTCGGGACCGTCTGGACCGGCTTCCACCTGACCTGGGAGCGGGAGGTCGCGGAGATCGTCGGCATTCCCTACGACGACGTGATGCAGGCCGCCCTGATCCCGGTCGCCTACACCGTCGGGACCGACTTCAAGCCGGGTCCCCGCCGGCCGCTCGACACCATGACCCACTGGGACCGCTGGTGACCCGGAATTGCGCGTTGCGTGCGGCAGTGGTTGCGAACCTGTCATGGCCCGCGATCTTGATCCCGCCTGCCCGGGGACAGAAGACTGCTTGGGTAGGCGAGGAACGTAAAACTTCAGGACCGAGGTAGCGATGCCGAAGCAGTCGCCGATTCCCGACGAGCTCGACAAGCCCTTCTATGACGCGGCGAACGACGGCAAGCTGGTGATCCAGTACTGCGGCGGGTGCGCGCGGTGGCAGTTCCCGCCCCGGCCCGCCTGCGGGCAGTGCGGGTCGGCCGAAAGCCTGTCCTGGCGGGAGATCGCCGGCCGCGGCACCATCTACAGCTACGGCGTGGTCTACGACTCCCCGGTCACGGTGCTGCAGCCGGATCAGCCCTACAACGTGGCGGTCATCTCGCTCGACCAGGCGCCGGAGATCAACATGCTGTCGCACCTGCCCGGGACCAGGCCGGGCGACGTGCGGATCGGTGCCGCCGTGCGGCTGATCTTCGAGGAAACGCCGGCCACCGGGCAGCGCGTCCCGGAATGGCAGGTCGCCTGATGGCCACCGTGGGGAAGGCGGCCGACCTGTACCGCACCGTCGAGGGGCTGGGGGTGTGGCCATACCGGGGCCAGGTCGCCGCCGTTGGCATCGGCCATTCGCCGACCGCGCGCCGCTGGGACGGCGACCCGCAGCACACCGTGGGCGCCTGGGCGATTCTCGCCATCCGCCGGGCGATCGAGGACGCGGGGGTGGACCCGGCCCAGATCGACGGACTGGTGGTGTGCGACGACACGTCGACTGGCTCGTTCTGGCCCGCCGGCCAGCCACTGCCGGAGGACTTCCTCGGCGCCTTCGAGAACACCGACAACCTGCACGACGGCCTCGACCGGCTCAGCCCGGAATGGATCGCGCGCAACATGCCCGAGCTGAGCGGTCTCAAGCTGGTCATCACCGCCCCGGTGTGCATGTCGATGACGCTGGCGGCGGCGATCGAGTCGGTGGGCCGCGGCCTCGCCACCACCTGCCTCGCGGTGAAGGGCTGGCACAACTTCGAGGGGCGGCATTACCAGGGCGGCCCCAACGCCGAGCGGGTGGCCTCCGGTCCGGGCAAGTACGGGATGGCCTGGGCGGGCCCGGCTTCCTACACCACCGCGATGCAGTTTCAGCGCTACCTGTACAAGTACGGCAAGACGCACGACATGATGGCGCCGTTCATCGTCAACTCACGCCACAACGGCCTGATGTTCCCCGAGGGCTACTTCTACCAGCATCGCAACAACGAGATCACGGCCGACGACTACAACCACTCGCGCTGGATCGCCGAGCCGGCCAACCTGTTCGACAACGACATGCCGATCAACGTCGCCGGCGCCTACGTCATCACCACCGCCGACCGGGCCAAGGACCTGCGGCAGAAGCCGGTCTACGTGCTCGGCCACGCCGGGGCGGGGGAGGTGCGCGGCGGCGCCTACAGCGGCATCCGGTCCCGCGGGATCGTGGAGACGCTGGAGGAAGCGGAGGCGAACGCGGCCTCGACCGGGCGCAAGCTGTACGAGGCGGCCGGGGTGACCGCGCGGGACATCCAGTTCGAGAACGCCTACGACGGGTTCAGCCTGTTCCACGTCTTCCACATCGAGGGCTTCGGCTTCGCCGGGATCAAGCAGGGCGAGGCACTCGACCTGTTCCAGACCGACATCTCCATCCACGGGCCCAACCCGGTCTCGCCCAGCGGCGGCAACATCGGCAGCGGCCGCTCGCGTTTCTGGATGCACACCGACAGCATGCAGCAGATCCAGGGCCGGGCCGGCGCCCGGCAGATGAGCATCCCCGCCCACATCGGGCTGTCGGGCGGGTTCATGCCGTTCTGGAGCAATTTCATCGTCTGGAGCTCGACCCCCAACCCGTGACCGCCGGCCCGCCCGGCCGCTGGGAGGCAACCGTGACAGTCCCCACCCCGCGCTTCCTTGTCAGCTTCGACATCGACGGGACGCTGGAGACCGGCGACCCGCCCGGACCGCTGCTGATCGAGGCCGCCCGGCGGGCCAAGATGCTCGGCCACATCGTCGGCAGCTCGTCCGACCGCACGCTGTCCGAGCAGCAGGCCATGTGGGGTCAGGCCGGGTTCGAGTACGACTTCATCTGCCGCAAGCACGAGATGATCGCCCTCGTCACCCGGTTCGGGGCCGACAAGTACGTGCACATCGGCGACACCACGCACGACGAGGACAGTGCGCTGCGGGCCGGCTTCGAGTTCATCTTCACCCACGAGGCCGCCCTGTTCGGCGACGACCCGTGGCAGCGTCCCGCGCCGTGACGGCTCAGCCCGGCTGACCGCGGCCGGCGCTCTCATTGTCCGCCCCCAGCGCCGGGGCCGGGCCGCGGATCGTCCACGGCGTCGCGCTGAACACGTACGGCGGGCCGGGGACGACGGCCGGCCCAGCTCCGGGTAGTCGATCGGGCGGACCGCGCCCCGGGCGATCAGGTGCGGGTCCTTCATGAGGTCCCACGGCCCGTAGGCCGGCGCCCACGGCAGCTTGCGCGCCTGGGCCTGGTGGAAGACCTCGGCCGAGTCGAGCTGGGCGACGAAGTGGGCCAGCACCTCGATGATGTGATCATTGTGGGCGCCCCGGTGGGCCGGGTCGGTGCGGAACTGCTCGCCGCCCAGGTCGTCCTCCAGGCCATGGGAGGCCATCCACTCCAGCAGCCCGGCGTAGCGCTTGTTGTCGTTCATGTACATGGTCAGGCACATCACCCAGCGCCCGTCGCGGCAGCGGAACAGCTGCGGGCTCGTGTGCTCGCGGGGGTTGCCGTGCCGCCCGGTGTGCCGCCGCACGTTCTCCCGGCGGAACTCCCAGAAGACGGTGCCCATCTCGTTGGAGTGGGCCAGCGCGTCGTGCGCGGCCACGTCGACCAGCTGGCCCGCCCCCGACTCCAGCCGCCGGATCAGCGCGGTGACGACGCCGACGGCGGCCAGCACAGCGGGAACGTGGCGGGACTGGCCGCCCGCGGGGGCGACCGGCATCGACCGGGTCCGGCCGGGCTCGTCGCCGTAGCCGGTCATCGTCATCATCCCGCCCAGCGCGAGCTGCACCAGGTCGCTGGAGGCGAACCCGGCCCACGGCCCGTCCGTCCCGAACGGGGTGACCCGGGCGAACACCAGCCGCGGGTTCGCCTCCCTGAGGTCGTCCCAGTCCAGCCCGGCCGCCGCCAGCACCCCGGGGCCGAGGCCGTCGATGACCACGTCGGCCGCACCCACCAGCCGCCGCGCGGCCGCCCGGTCGTCCGCTTCCGCCAGGTCCAGCACGACCGAGCGCTTGGACAGGTTGTAGTGCCAGAAGTACAGGCTCGCGTTCGGGCCTGGCTGATCACGGGCGAACGGGGGCACGCCCCGGGCGGCCGAGCCGGCCGGCGGCTCGACCTTGACCACGTCGGCCCCCATGTCGGCCAGCAGCTTGCCGCAGTACTGGGCCTGCCCGTCGTCGAATTCGAGGACCCGGATGCCGCTCAGCGGCCCGCTCCCGGCCGCCTGCCCGGGCCCGCTCACCACGAGCCGCCTTCCAGGGATATCTCCCGCGGCAGGTCCGGGGGCCAGAAGACCCCCTCGTCCTCGAGCCGGGCCCGGCGCTCGGGGTCCACCTTCAGCACCTCGCCCAGCACGTAGTCGTTGTCCTGGCCAAGCAGCGGCCAGGTCGGGTGCAGCCGGCTGGGCGACTCCGACAGCTTGACGGCCGAGGACTCCCAGCGGTGGGGACCCAGCAGCGGATGGGTGCCCTCGACGAAGAAGTCCCGGTGCCGCAGCTGCGGGTCGTGGTCCACGATCTCCTCGAAGGTCTGCACGGGGCCGGCGGGGACACCGTGGGACTGCAGCAGCCGCGTGATCTCCCACTTGTCCCGGGCCGAGGTCCAGCCGGCCACGCACTCGTCCAGCTCGTCCTGGTTGGCGATGCGGGCCTCGGCCGTGCCGAAGCGGCCTTCGCCGGCCCAGTCCGGCCGGCCGAGGGCGTCCTTGAACCCCTCCCACTGGGCGTCGGTCAGCACGGTGATCGCCACGTAGTCGCCGTCCCCGTCGCCGCGGGCCGGGTAGCAGTTGTAGGGCGCGCCGGTCTCGCCGCGCAGTCCGGCCGCGGCGCTGCCGCCCGGCCACACCGCCCGGTTCCCTGGCGGTACCCCGATGCGGCCGTCGCCGCGCAGGTTGACGGACGCGTCGAGGAAGCCGGCGCCGGTGAACGCCAGGCCGGCCTCGGTCTGGGCGACGTCGACGTACTGGCCCTCGCCGGTGGCACGCTTGTGGTAGATCGCCAGCAGTGCCGCCAGCGCGCCGTGGTAGCCGCCCATGACGTCCAGGTAGGAGAAGCCGATCCCGGCGGGCCCGCGGCCGGGCAGCCCGGACAGGCTGGTCATCCCGTTGAACGACTGCGCGGTCGGCCCCCAGGTGTCGTAGGAGGTGTACGGGCCGCTGTGGCCGAAGCCGGAGAAGCTGAGGTAGATGATCCCGGGGTTGAGCTCGCGCAGCCGCTCGTAGCCGAGGCCCCAGCGCTCGAGGACGCCCGCGGAGAACGACTCGGTCACCACGTCGACCTGGGCCACCAGCTCCTCGATGAGCGCCAGGCCGGCCGGCAACCGGGTGTTAACCGAGAATCCGCGCTTGCCCGGGTTGACCGCGGCGAAGAAGCAGGCCGAGTCGAGGGTGGGCGGGACGTCGGCCGCGACCATGACCGCGCGCATCGAGTCGAACCGGGCGGGCCACTCCACCTTGATGACCTCGGCCCCGAAGGCGGCCAGGATCGTCGTGATCGTCGGCCCGGCGACGCTCCAGGTGAAGTCGAGCACCCGGATCCCCGCGAGCGCTTCCGGCGGCGGAGCGGCCTGCGGGCCGGCCGGGCTGCGGTCTGGACTAGTGGTCATGCGGATCCTTTGACGCGCGGGATGGCGGCGGCACTTGATCACGACACTGGGCTCACCTGGCCCGCTTGGAAAGCGACTTCTCGGCAAGGCCGGCGTTGCGGACCGCGCAGCGGCGGCGGGGCGGCCCCGGGCCGTCTCGACAAGGCAACGACCCCGAGTCACAATGACGGGGAAGTGGACGAGAGGGGCCCGTGGCGTGAATACCGTGATCGGGCGCGGACCCATGGTGCTGGAGCTGGAGAAGATCCGCAGCTTCGTGACGGTGGCGGCCAGGGGGAGCCTGGCCCGGGCGGCGCCGGAACTGTTCGTCTCGACCTCGGGGCTGTCGCGGCGAATCCACGACCTGGAAAAAGAGCTGGGCGTGGAGCTGCTGGAACGGTCGGTCCACGGCGTCGTGCTGACCCCGGCCGGCAAGCAGATCCTGCAGCACGCCAACCGGGTCATGGCCGCCTGCGACGACCTGTTCGCCTGCGCCGTCGACCAGGCGGCGGGCGAGGGGTCCGGGCGGACGGTGCAGATCGGGATCGCCCCGGGCGTGGTCTCGGCGCTACGCGACCGGCTGCTCGATGCCATCCGCGAAGCCGACGACACCGCGGTGGGGCGGCTCGACCCGGACTCCAACACCCGGCTGATCCGCAAGCTCATCGTGGGCGAGCTGGACGTGGCGCTGCTGCACCAGCGGCCGATGGCCCCGCAGATCAGCAGCATCCAGCTGCTGTCACAGCGGACGATGGTGGTGCTGGCGAACACGCTGCCCCAGGCCTCCAAGGAGCAGCTCGCCTTGGCCGACCTGGCCACGCTCCCCTTCGTCACCTCATCCGCGCTCAACTCCGGCACGCCGATCTACTACGCGCGGCTGCGGTCGCTGTTCGAGGAGGCCGGGATCTGCCGGTTCGTGGACGTCGGCGCGTTCGACCTCTACGCGATGCAGCAGCACGTGGCGGGCGGGTCCGGCTTCGGCATCGCCTACGAGGGCAACGTGTGGGACAAGGCCGTCGTGCGCCCCGTCTCCGACCTCAACATCCACCTCGGCACCTGGCTGGCCTGGGGCAACAAAGCACCCGACCCGGTCGTGCGCTACGCCATCGACGCGCTGCGGGCCTTCCAGGAAGTGCCGGACACCTGAGCCTTCGCTAGCGTCCAGCCGTCTCCCGCCGCACCAGCAGCCCGGCCGCGAGCCACTTGCCGATGTCCGGCTCCGGGTAGCCGAGCTCGGCCAGGATGGCCGGGCCGTCGTGGCCGAACGGGTGCGCGACGCGGGCGGTGCCCGGTGTCAGCGAGAAGGCCGCCGCGCAGCCCGCCCGGGCGTAGGCGGGGATGCCCGGGTGCCCCGCCTCGACCACGAACTGGCTGCCGGTGCTCTGCGGGTGGTGCAGGAAGAAGTCGCCCCCGCCAGCCGCGTGCAGCTCGACGCACGCGACCTCGTGGGCGGCCCCCAGGGCCTCCAGTTCAGCCGCTTCGCGGGCCGCCAGCACCGGGGCGAGCGCGGCGATCAGCTGGTCGCCGAAGCGGGACCGGGTCACCGGATCCGCAAAGCGCGGGTCGGCCGCCCACTGCGGCCGCTCCAGCATCGCGCACAGCCGCTGCCACTCGGGCTCGGTCGGGCAGCACAGGAACACCCAGCCGTCCTGGGCGGCGTAGAAGCGGTTGAGCGCCCCGGTCCCGCGCAGCTGCGCGTCGGCGGGCGGCAGGCTGGGGCGGCCGCGGTAGCGGATCGCGTCCTCCGAGCAGATATAGAGGTTGCTGGTCAGCATCGTGGTCTCGAGGTACTGCCCGCGGCCGGTGCGCTGCCGGTGGAGCAGCGCCATCGACAGGGCCGTGCCGACCGCCAGCGCGCCGGTCACGTCGGGCGAGGTCTCGTTGGCCCGGCCCAGGGCGAGGGCGTACCGCAGCCGTTCCCCCGGCGTGAGCGGCACGTCCGGGTCGGGCGGCTCGTTGCCCCGGCCGACCTGGCGCAGCACCCCGCCGCTGAGGGCACCCATCATCGGGTGGAACGCGGCCCGGCCGGCTCCCGGGCCGGTCGACCCGTAGGAGCCCGCGTACAGGTAGACGATGTCCGGGTTGACCGCGCGGACGCTGGCGTAGTCGAGGCCGAGGCGGGCGGCGGCGTCCCCGCGCATGTTGTGCATCACCGCGTCGGCGCGGGCGAGCAGCCGCCCGATGATCTCCCGCCCCTCCGGCTGCTTGAGGTCGAGGACCAGGCTCTCCTTGCCCTGGAAGGTCCGCGCGCGGCCGTCAAGGGCCCAGCGGGCGTCGTCGCCCGCGGGCGACTCGATCTTGATCACCCGCGCGCCCATGTCGGCCAGCAGCGACGTCCCGAACGGCCCGGCCAGCCAGGAGGCGAAGTCCAGCACCAGCAGCCCGGCCAGTGGTCCGCCGCCGGGCAGGGCCGCCCCGCCCCGGGCCGCCTCCCGCTCCCGCCCAGCCGGGCGCTGCCCGTCCGCCGTCGGGCCGCCCGCCGTCGGGCCGCCCGCCATCGCGAGCAGGTCCGCCCGGTCGGCGTCGGCCGCGGGGGCGGGGCCGCCGGCCCGGCCCGGACTGTCGGTGAAGGCGACCAGCGGCCCGAGTTGCAGGACGGGTCCGACCTCGGGGTCCTCGAGCGTGGTGACCGCCTGGTTGTGCCGGACCTGGGGGTGATCGAGGGCCTGCTGCGTGGTCAGGAACGCGTCACCGCTCAGCCCCTCGGTGACGAAGGTGCTCATCCACTCGTCGAACGTCCGGGTCGCCATCCGGTCCAGGATCATCTCCGTCAGCTGAAGCTTGTCCTCGCTGGCGCGGAACCGGGCGGGCGCGCCGGAAAAGCGCTCGTCGGACCAGATCTCGCCCAGGCCGATGACGTCCATCCAGTGGCGGAACAGCCGGGCCGTGTTGTTGGTGATCTGCATCCAGCGGCCGTCCGCGCACCGCACCACCAGGTAGGGCAGGAACGGCTCCCAGGCGCCGGTGATCTCCGGCAGCGGCGGGTCCAGGCGCCCGAGCGCGCTCTGCTGGCGCAGCGCGCTCTGGAAGTCGTAGGCCTGCAGCGCCTGGTAGAGGGTGGTCTCGACGTGCTGGCCGGACCCGGTGCGGAGCCGGACGATCAGCGCGGCCGCGATCGCCTGGACCGCGACCATCGCCGCCGCGTAGCTCGGATTCGGCCGCGCCCGGTAGGCGGGGGCGTCGCGCCGCATGTACGCGCCCAGGTCGGCGGCGGTCCCGGCCCGCGCCTCGACCGCCCCGTCGTAGGGCGGGATCCACGCCAGCGGGCCGGTCCGGCCGAAGGACGAGATGCCGCAGTGCACCAGGCGCCCGTCGCCCGGGTGCTCCAGGTTCCACCCGGCCGCCTCGCCCGGCCGCCACGCTTCGAGCAGCACGTCGGCCCGGCCGACGAGCGCCGCGGCGGCGACGCGGTCAGCGGCGGCGGCCGGATCGAGGACGATGCTGCGCGTGCCCCGGTTCCACATCCTCCAGGCGGGCTGGTCCCGGCGCGGGTCACCGCCGGGCGGCTCCGCCCGGATGACCTCGGCGCCGTTGTCGGACAAGACCATGGTGGCCAGGTCGAGCGCCAGGGCGGACCCGAAGACGACGACGCGAATCCCGTCGAAGACCGGCATGAGCGCTCCCGGGGAACCGTGAAATTCGGCGGTGAATTGAGCTGGGGCAGCCGAATTCCCGTCTTGAATCCTTGCCTGAGGATAGACCGGGAGGTAATCACTGTCGATATCGTAATGCTCAACGTCACCGTTGCCGGATCGGCAACGCGCCCGGTCGCGGTGGGCGCCAGGTGGGGTTGACCGCCTGTCACCTCAGCTTTAACCTTCAGATGACTCGTTCACTGAGAATTCTGCCGGCGATGGCGGCGAATAACGTATTTCTGAGATTCGATTGCTGCGTCGCGCCACGGCAATTCGCGGGAGAGGACAACCCGGCATGGGACTGCGTGGTGAGGCCGCGATCATCGGCATGGTCGAGCTCCCCCCGGAACGGCACCCGACCAGGGCGGCGGCCACGTCGCTGGAGCAGTGGACGCTGCTCGCGAAGCAAGCCCTGGATGATGCCGGGATCAGGCCCGAGGCGGTCGACGGGATCTGTACCTCGGGGATCCGGGAGTCGGACGCCTTCGTTCCTTCGACGATCGTCGAGTACCTCGGGCTGCCGGTGAACTTCGCCGAGTACGTCGACCTCGGCGGGGCCAGCTCGGCCGGGATGATCTGGCGGGCGGCCGCGGCGATCGAGCTCGGCCTGGCGAACGTCGTGCTCTGCGTGACCCCGGGCGGTCAGCTGCCGGAGGCGGAGCGGGCCGCGCTGGGCGACGGGGTGCGCTACGGCGCCTCCAGCAACCTCTACGGGTCCCCCCAGGCCGAGTTCGAGATCCCGTTCGGCTACCTCGGCCAGAACGGGCCCTACGCGACGATCGCCCGCCGGTACGCGGCCGAGTTCGGCTACGACCCCCGCGCGCTGGCCAAGATCTCGGTCGACCAGCGCACCAACGCGTGCGCGTACCCGCCCGCGATCTTCCACGGGCGGCCGATCACCATCGAGGACGTGCTGGCCAGCCCGATGATCGCCGACCCGATCCACCTGCTGGAAATCGTCATGCCCTGCTTCGGCGGCGCCGCCATCGTGGTCGCCAGCGCCGACGTCGCCCGCCAGGCCGCCCGGCACCGGCCGGTCCTGGTCAAGGGGTTCGGCGAGCGGGTCGCGTGGAAGATGCCGCCGTATGCGGCCGACTTGATGCACTCGCCCATCCAGCAGGCGGCGGAGCAGGCCTTCGCGATGACGTCGGTCAGCCGGGGTGACATCGACATGATCTCGGTCTACGACTGCTACACCATCACGGTCTTGATGACGATCGAGAACGCGGGCTTCTGCGAGCTCGGCAAGGGCATGGAGTTCGTCAACTCCCGCGACCTCACCTTCCGCGGTGACTTCCCCTGCAACACCCACGGCGGGCAGCTGTCGTTCGGCCAGGCGGGCCTGGCGGGCGGCATGTCGCACGTCTGCGACGCGGTCCGCCAGATCATGCACCGGGCGGGCGACGCCCAGGTGCGGGACTGCGATACCGCCTTCGTTTCCGGCAACGGCGGGATCATGAGCGAGCAGGTCGCCCTGATCCTGCAGGGCGCCTGACAGGAGCACGAGCAATGGATCTCCCGGTTCCGGTTCCGACCGACACCACCCGCCCGTTCTGGGACGGGCTGCGCGAAGGCAAGGTGCGCCTGCAGTACTCGCCGTCGTCGGGCCAGTACGTCTTTTACCCGCGGGTGCTCGCCCCGGGGACGCTGGCCGACGACCTCGAGTGGCGCGACATCAGCGGCCACGGCGCCGTCTACACCTACACCGTCGCCTACCGCCCGACCTCACCCGCCTGGCGCGACCGCGTGCCGCAGGTCATCGCGGTGGTGGAGGTCGACGAGGGCGCGCGGATCCCGACCGAGCTGGTCGACGTGCAGCCGGACGACGTCCGGGTCGGGATGCGGGTTGAGCCCGTCTTCGACCGAACGGGGGCCGGTGATTCCGTGCTCCTCAAGTTCAAGCCAGCCCAGCAGTAAGGCAGCCAGCGGTAAGACAGGAGCAGCGTGTCCATACGCGGTCAGGCGCATGTCGCGGGCGCCTACGAGCACCCGGACCGGGTGATCCCCGACAAGTCCGTCTCGCAGGTCCACGCCGAGGTGGCGCTGGGCGCGCTGGCGGACGCCGGGCTGGCCATGAGCGACGTCGACGCGTACTTCTGCGCGGGCGACGCCCCCGGCTTCGGCCCCCTCTCGATGGCCGACTACCTCGGCCTGAAGAAGCTGCGCTACGTCGACTCGACCGAGACGGGCGGGTCGTCCTACCTGGTCCACGTCGGCCACGCGGCCGCGGCCATCGCGGCCGGCAAGTGCCAGGTCGCGCTGGTCACGCTGGCCGGCCTGCCCCGGTCGCGGCCGTTCGGCGGCGGGGGCGGCGGCTCCGACGTGCCCGAAGCCGGCTTCGAGAACGTCTACGGCCCGACCATCGTCGCCAGTTACGCGCTGGCCGCCCGGCGGCACATGTACGAGTTCGGCACCACCAGCGCGCAGCTGGCCGAGATCAAGGTCGCCGCCAGCCTGCACGCGCAGTACAACCCGCACGCGTTCCTGCGCGACCCGGTGACGGTCGAGGAGGTGCTCGACTCGCCGATGATCAGCGACCCGCTGCACCGGCTCGACTGCTGCGTGATCACCGACGGCGGCGGCGCCCTCGTCGTGGTATCCCCCGAGGTCGCCCGCGACCTGCCCCGGCAGACGGTCAAGCTGCTCGGCCACGGCGAGTCGCCCAAGCTCGCCGCCAACGGCCACATCGACCTGACCTACACCGGCGCGGTCTGGTCCGGCCCGCGGGCGTTCGAGGAGGCCGGGGTCACCCAGGCCGACATCGACTACGTCTCGATCTACGACTCGTTCACCATCACCGTGCTGCAGACGCTCGAGGACCTCGGCTTCTGCGAGAAGGGCAAGGGCGGCGACTTCGTCACCGGCGGGACGCTGGTCGCGCCGCACGGCAAGCTGCCGTTCAACACCGACGGCGGCGGCCTGTGCAACAACCACCCGGCCAACCGGGGCGGCATCACCAAGGTGATCGAGGCGGTCCGCCAGCTGCGCGGCGAGGCCAACGCCCCCGTCCAGGTCCCGGACTGCGAGATCGCGCTCGCGCACGGCAACGGCGGGCTGCTCGGCAGCCGGTCCGGCGCCGCCACCCTCATTCTCGGCCGGGAGGACGCATGACCGCACCCGACTCGCCAGCACTCCCCGCGCCCGCCCCGGCGGTGAACCCGGAGAGCAAGCCGTTCTGGGACGCCACCGCCGAGGGCAGGCTCACGCTGACCAAGTGCACCGACTGCGGCACCCTCATCTGGTACCCGCGGGGCTACTGCCCCGAGTGCTCCAGCCTGAATACCAGCTGGGTGGAGGTCTCGGGCCGGGGGAGTGTCTACAGCTACACGGTCAACTACCGCGGCGACGGCCCCTACCGGGGCATCCCCTACGTGCTCGCCTACGTCGAACTGGACGAGGGCCCGCGGATGATGACCAACATCGTCGACTGGGGCGAGGCGGAGCTGGCGGTGGGCCTGCCGGTGGAAGTGGTCTTCCACGACACCGGCCAGGGCTCGGCGCTGCCGCGCTTCCGTCCGCGGCGGGGCTGATTCCGGCCGCCTTTTCGTATCGCCTTTTCTCCTCTTGCCCGCGCCGCCCTCTGGGCCCATACTGAGCCGCAGGCAATGAGGGGGAGGATGCCATGGCTGACGCGCCATTCGCCTGGGAAGACCTGGCTCAGTACAAAGCCGAGGGCCGGTTCCTCGACGGGTATCCCGACGATCAGCGGACCTTTTTCTCCCCGCGCGATAATGTGCACGGTGTCCTGGTGGCGCTGTTGCAAAGCGCGCAGCATTCAATTGTCGTCAACATGTACGGCTACGATGACACCGAATTGAACAGCATCATCCAGCAGAAGCTGGCCGATGAGCACGTCTACGTCCAGATGAGCCTGGACCGCAGCCAGGCGTCCGGCGAGGCGGAGAAGAAGATCCTCGCCAGCTGGTCCAACGACGCCTTCGGCAACAGCATCGCCATCGGCACCAGCTCGGTCCACAACGCCATCTCGCACCTGAAGATCGTCATCGTCGACGGGGTCTACACGGTGAAGGGCTCGACCAACTGGTCCCTGTCCGGTCAGTCGCAGCAGGACAACGAGCTGACCCTGAGCCGCAACGCGGTCGTCGCGGCCGAGACCCGCGCCATCCTCGACCTCAACCACGACTTCATGCTCAAGCAGATGGTCGGGACCAATCTGGACACGTCCGGCCTGATGGCCACGACCGCGCAGCCGGCCCCGCCGGACCCGTCGGCCGGGGAGTGACGAGGACCGCCCCTAACAACCGCAGGGGGTGCCGGTAGGCCCGCTTCACCTCGGCCACGATGCCCTTGATGACCGGATCGGCCTCCAGGTCGTCGGTGTTCCAGCCGATGTAGGTGGTGGTGAAGATGTCCCCGCGGCGCAACGGCAGGACGTCGACCATCTCGTCGCTGAAGAAACGGTTGGCCGGCGACTGCTTGTTGACCGGGCACAACGCGAACGCGGTGCCGCTGATCACCATGTTCATCACCGTCCACATCTCGTGGCGGGGCAGTTCCAGGCGGCGGACGATCCCGGCCCGGTCGGCCAGCTGGTCGACCTTGGTGTAGAAGGGCGGCGCGGACCCGTTCTCGCTCGTCACGTAGATCAGGTCGGTCAGCTCGTCGAGGGCCACGTCAGCCTGGTCGGCGCTGATGAAGTTCTTGGGCAGCGCCACCCCGACCCGCTCCTGCAGGACGAGGATGGCGTCCGCCCGCGGGCACGGCACGTACTCGTGGATCAGCGCCAGGTCGATGTCACCGTCGACGAGCCGGGTGGTCAGCTCCGTGTTGGGGTACGGCTGCAGCTTGACCGAGGGGGCGAACTCGGATTTCCTGACGATATCGAGCAGGGATTTGAGCGCCTCCGGATGAAGGATAGGCGGGAACCCGATGGTGATCACGCGGGGGCCGCTCTTGACCGATTCGCGGGCGGCGCGGGAGAACTTCTCGAACTTCTCCACCAGCTCCCGTGCGATCGGCAGCACCGCCTCGCCCGCGGGCGTCAGGTCATTAGTGTGATAGCCCCGGTGCAGCAGGGTCACGCCCAGTTCGTTCTCGAGATCCCTGATCCGGCGGCTGAGCGAGGATTTGGTGATGAAGAGCCGCTGCGCGGCTTTCGTGAAGCTGCGTTCCTCCGCGACCTTGACGAAAGACATCAGCTGGACCATGTCCACGGCGCGCTCCTAACTTCGGTCGACGCCGATCGGCACTAATCCGACCCAATGTAAGTCGCCCTGGACGTCCTGTCGAGGGGCAAGTTGCGCAACTTGCCCGTTGCCGGGCCAGCAACCGGCCCCGCGTTAGGCCCCAGGGCGCCCCTCACGTGCCTGCCGTTCCGTGCGCCAGGTGCTTCGGTGGAGGTCCCGGGCGTCCGCCCGGTTCGCCGGCGGTGCCCAGCCCGTCACGGCGCGATCAGGCCGTTGCGCAGCGGCGAACATGCAGGTTCCGATTTTAGGTACTTTACCGCCCCAGCATCCCCGTATTACCGTTCATGCAAAGCGGTGGAGGTACCGATGAACACACCAGGGTGCCGCTTAGTAACGCATTAGTAACGCATACGAGAAGCCACGTGGCCTGTCCTTCCGGCGCAATGTATGCCTTCACCTGATTCACCTTCTCTCAATGCCGAACGAAAGGTTTTTTTATGACCGACGCCGAGAAGAACAGACGCGGCAGACAGAAGGTAAACATTTCCGAACCTGGCTCGCTGGGTCGGCGGGGATTTCTGGGCGTGGTGGGCGGCGTTGCGTTCGCGGCGCCCCTTATTGCTGCATGCGGAGGTAGTTCAAGCAGCGGCAGCTCCACCAGCGCGGCTGGTTCGTCGGCTGCCTCGGCCTCTTCCGGCGCCAGCCAGGCCGCTGCCACCGGCAAGGTGACGCTGGCCCAGGTCAAAACCCTGCTCGGCCTCGACGGCATGACGCCGAAGGAGCTCGGTGCCAGCTACTCGGTGACGCTCCCCGCTCAGCTGGCGCTGACCGGCACCATCTCGTTCTACGGCGACGTGATGACCAAGGGCATGAACCTGGCCCAAAAGCACATCAAGGCGATGGGCGGACCGGACATCACCCTGTCGTTCCAGGACAATAAGGGCGGCGACCCGCAGACCTCGATCAGCAACGTGCGGCAGCTGATCGCGAGCGGCTACCAGTTCATGGCATCGTCGATCGGCGCCTCGCTCGGCTCGATCCTGCCCGAGGTCGCCGCGGCCAACATCGTGTGCATCAATACGGGCAGTGGCGCTGCCGTTCCGCCGTACCTCGGCGCGAAGCACTACTTCGAGACTGACGGCAACCTGAACCTGCAGAACCCGTTCCTCGGTCAGTTTCTCGAGAAGAATTACCCCGGCAAGAGCAAGCTTTTCCTGGTCAGCGCGGATGCCTGCCCGGCGCAGGACGCGGCTGGGCTGAAGCTGATCGAGGAGAATCTGGTCGGCGGCTGGAAGATCGTCAATTCTCAGTTCGCCCCGCTGGGCAGCTCGGACTTCTCCGGAATCGCCAGCATGATCGTCGCGGCTAACCCGGACGCCATCGTGTCGGGGCTCGCGTCCGGCGCCAACGGAGAGTTCCTTAAGGCCTACAAGCAGACCGGCGGCAATGCGCCGTTCATCATCACCGGGGCTCCGCCGACCACGGCTGACTTCGCCGCGGCCAGGCGCCAGCGAGTTCGGCCGGCACCATCTTCCTCGGGGCGCTTTTCAATGTGAGCGCGCCGGAGAACCCGTGGGGCCAGTACTTCCTCCAGGAATACTATGCGGCCTACGGTGAGAACCCGGGTCTGCCCGACCTTTACGCGACCAACTACTACGTCCAGATGTTCACCTGGTGGCAGGGCTTCATGGACGCTTTCAAGAAGGGCGCCACTCCTACGGCCGAGTCGGTGAACGCCTGGCTCCTCACCGGTCCCAAGATGTGGAGTACCTACGCCGGCAACTCGACCACCGTTGGGTACAACATCATGAACCCCACGACGCACTTCGCGTCGATGGAAATCGGCGCCTATCAGCTCCAGGCCAACGAGACGTATAAGCGGATCGCCTACACCAACCCCGACGGCACCGGTTACAACTCTGTTTAACAGCAGGCTCAGTTAAGCAGTCTTAACGGCGGCTCAGTTAAGCAGTAAGGTATCTGCGTGCACCAAACTCTAGAAGTAGTGTGCCCGATGTGCGGCGGCATTGTCGAGGCTGACACCGATAATGAACTGGTCGAGATGGCCAGACTGCACACCCTCGATGCCCATCACTACGCTGTTCCAGCGGAGCATGTACTCGCTTTGATGGAGCGCCATCAAAGCCAGGCGGACAGCTCGGCCTGAGCGGAGGTTCTGTGAATTCGACCGTATGGGCCGACATCGCTAATCAGGTAGCCATCTACACGATATATGCCATGTCGGTGAACCTGATTATCGGCTGGGCCTGGCATCCCGGCGGTTACTCCGACGGCGTTCGGCGCGGTCGGCGGCTTCCTGGCCGGGTGGCTCTTCGTCACCCATCACTGGCCCGTTCCGCTGGGGGTCATCGCGGCGCTGGTGGCCGGCGGACTCGTGGGCTACCTGCTCAGCGCCCCCTCGCTGCGGCTGTCCATTGAGTACATCATCTTGCTCACGCTCGCCGCGTCGTCCGTGATCATCGGCCTGATTCAGAACACCGCCGCGCTCGGCGGCGAGGAAGGGCTCTACGTCCCGAACGTCACCGTCTTCGGGGTGCGGCTGATGGGCGTCCCGTCGTTCTTGCCGTGGACGATCGGTGTCGCGGTGGTCACGTACCTCATTCTGAAGTGGCTCGGTGGCTCGGTGTTCGGCCTGGTGCTCAAGGGCCTGCGCGAGGACGACCTCGCCATCGGCGCAGCGGGTTTCAACACGGTCGCGGCGCGGATGCTGGCCTTCACGATCTCGGCCGCGTTCTCCGGCTTGGCCGGAGCGCTCTACGTTTTCTACAACGGAGTCGCCAACCCCACCATCTTCGGATTCAGCTCGGGCATCTTGATTGGTCACCATGGTGCTCATCGGCGGACTGGGCCGCGTGCCCGGACCCGTCATCGGCGCGGTTTTGATCGTGGCCGTGCCGCGGATCCTGCAGAACCTCGGCGGGCTATCAGCGGAGACGTCGGCCCAGCTCCAGCAGATCATCTTCGGAGTGCTGCTGATTCTCGTCGTCATCCTCCGGCCGAAGGGCTTGCTGCCGGAGATCGCGTCGCCGATTGTGCGCAGGTACATGCGCCGCCTGCGGCGCGGGGTGAGCCCGGCCGCACCCGGCGCCATCCCCGCGGCGAATCTGGAGGCAGACCTCCAGGTCCTCGCCTCGGTCGGCCAAGAGGCCGTGCCGGCGGAGTTGGCGGGCGACTCGGGCGCGCCCGCCGGCGATGTCCTTACCGCTCGTCAGCTGAGGAAGAAATTCGGTGGCCTTGTCGTCGCCAACGGATTCGATTTCTCTCTGCCAGCGGGTCAGATCGTAGGGCTGGTCGGCCCTAATGGTGCGGGCAAGACCACCTTGTTCAACCTGCTGACGGGGGCGATCCGCCCTGACAGCGGTGCCGTGTCGCTGTTCGGCACGGACATCACCGGAAAGCGCATCGACCAGGTTGTCGGGGCCGGCATGGTGCGGTCGTTCCAGGACGTACGGATCATCGCCGGGCTGACGGCGCTCGAGAACGTGTTCCTCGGCGCGGTCGAGGCCCGCACGGCGTCGCTCTGGAGGGCCGTGCTGATGCCCGGAAAGGTCCGCCGGGAAATCCGGGAAGCGCTCGATCGCGCGTATGCGGCGCTTGAACTGGTGAAGCTGACTCCGAAGGCCATGGAGCTGGGCGGGGCGCTGAGCTTTGGCGAGCAGAAGCTCACCACGCTGGCGCGCGCGATAGCGACGGAAGCTCAGGTCTTGCTGCTCGACGAGCCGGCCGCCGGGGTCGGTTCTCAGGTGGCGGCCGAGATCCTTGCCCTCATCGGGGAACTCGGGCGGCGCGGCCGGACGATTCTGCTCGTCGAGCACAATCTCGAGGTCATCAAGAGCGTCGCGACCTCGGTGTACTTCCTTGAGTCGGGTTCGATCCGGGCCCATGGCACGTACGAGGAGCTCACGAGCGATCCCGCGCTCGCCGAGTTGTACTTCGGCACGGCGGGCACGGCGCGTGACGAGCTCAGTGCCCCGCGACCTGCGGTTATCGATGTAGAAGTCGGTTCAGGGGAGTTGCCATGACCATGAGCGAAGGCAACGGAAGCCACGCGACCCTGCTCGAGATCCGTGAGATGACCGCAGGCTACGGCGGGCGCCCCGTCATCAGCGACGTGTCACTCGACCTGGCCTCCGGTGAGGCGGTCGGCATCGTCGGGCACAACGGGGCCGGGAAGACGACCCTGCTGAACTCCGTCTTCGGCAAGATCAAGCCGATGTCAGGCTCGGTCACCTTCCGGGGGAAGCCCCTGGCTGCGAACCCCAGGCAAAGCATAGACGTGGGGCTGGCGATCGTCCCGGCGGAGAGATTCGTGTTCACCTCGCTGTCGGTCAAGGAAAACATCAAGATTGCCCGGGATGCCTGTAAGGACCCCGCGACCGCCCTCGCCAGCGAGAAAGCCGGACAAGAGCTGTTCCCCGTCGTATGGGAGCGGCTCGACCAGCTGGCCGGGACGCTCTCCGGGGGGGAGCGGCGGATGCTCAGCATCGTGATGTCCATGATGTGGGCGCCGGAACTGCTTCTCCTCGATGAGCCGACGGTCGGCCTTGCACCCAGGCTGGCGGAGCGGGTGTTCGACGCGCTCAAGGAAATTTCAGTCGCCCGGGGCATGTCGATTCTGTGTGTCGAGCAGAGCCTGCACCACCTGATACGGCTCGTGGACCGTATCTACATCATCAGGAACGGACGAGTAGTCGGCGAGGAAACCGCGGCCCAGCTCGCGCAGCGCACTGATTACTGGGATCTGTTCTAGTGAGCGGGAGAAACCTTGACTGAGTATGGGTACATCATCGTCAGTGGCCTCGCTAACGGAGCGGGCTACGCGCTGGTGGGTGCCGCCTTCGGCCTGATCTTTTTCGTCACTGGTCGCTTCCATTTCGCGTTCGGATTGTTCTACGGCCTGGCCGGCATGCTGGCGGGCTGGCTCGCCACCGTCCATAACTGGCCGGCCTGGGCCGCGATCCTCGTGGCGCTGGCGGCCGGGACGGCCGGCGGCGTACTCACGGAGCTGACCGTCTACCGCGCCCTCGACCGCCGCGCATCGGGGCTGAGCTTCCTCGGGGTTTTTATCGTCGCCCTGGGCCTGGTGACCGCCGGGGAAGCCGCCATGGCACTGATCTTCAACCAGGGCGCGACCTTCAATATCACGCTGGTCTCGTCCGGCGTCTGGCGCTTTGGCGGCATCCCGGTCCCCTACATCAAGGCGACTATCTTCATCGTCTGCTGGATCTGCCTGGTCGCGACGTACCTGATCGTCAACCGCTCCAGCACGGGACGCCAGATGAGAGCTGTCCAGGCGAACTCCAGCCTGGCGGGGGACTACGGAATCGATGTCAAGCGAGTATTCCTGGTCGTATTCGCGGTGGCGTCGTTTCTCGGCGCTGTCCTCGGTGTGTTGCAGGCGGGGTCGGTCGCGGCGACGCCGACGATGGGCGACTCGATCATCCTCTATGCAATTGTCGTGGCCTTCCTCGGGCGCGGCCGGAGCATTCTCGCCCTCGGGCTGATCGGCGAGGCTCTCGGCGTCATCGAAGCCCTGATGGGCTACAAGTTCGGGCAACTCTGGCAAAGCGAGATCGTATTCATCATTCTCTTCGCCTTCGTCTTGGCCCTCGCCTACGCCCCTGCCTTCCGGCAGCTGCCGCTGCGGCTCAGGAGGCAGCCGACGTGATGGCGTCAAGAGGAAACTCGAAGCGGGCAAGGAGTCAGTGTGCGCGTTGAAGTCGACAAGGACAAGTGCATAGCCAGCGGGGCTTGTGCCCTCGCGGCGCCGCGAATCTTCGGGCAGGACGAGGACGGGATCGTCGAGATCCTGCTGAGCGAGATCACACCCGATCTCGAGGCCGAGGCGGCGGCCGCCATCCGCGCCTGCCCCGCGGCCGTCATCTGGAGCGAGTGAGAGCCAGGGCGCTCATGCTTGACCGTTCCGCTCAGGTGGTCATCGTCGGAAACGGCGCGGCGGGCCTCAGCACCGCTCAGTCCCTGCGCACTGAGCGCTTCGACGGGGCCATTACATTCATCGGCGACGAAACCGGGGACCCGTACGACCGCCCGCCGCTGTCCAAGAAGGTCCTGACCGGGGCATGGTCGCCCGAGCAGGCGACGCTGCTGCCGGCCAGGCGACTGGAAGCGCTGGAGGCGCGGTTCCAGCTCGGTTCTCCCGCCCGCAGCCTGGATCTCGCCGGGCACGCTGTCGCCCTGGCCGACGGCACGAACGTCACTTACGACGAGCTGGTGATCGCGACCGGGGTCCGGCCGCGCGAACTGGCGCACGAGAACCTCGGCAACGTGTTCGTGCTGCGCACCATGGAGCACACGCTGAGCCTGCGAGCCGCCTTGTCCGCGGGAAACGTCAAGCTCGTCGTCATCGGCGCGGGCTTCCTCGGGCTCGAGATCGCGTCAGCGGCCCGGCTGATGGGCGCGGACGTGACGGTGGTGGAACCCGTGCCAGGTACGCCGCTGGCCGGCCGGATGGGGAGCGCCGCCGCCGAGAAGCTGGCGGCCCTGCACGAGAAGAACGGCGTCCGCGTCCTGACCGGCGTGGGAGTGACTTCCCTGTCGGGGCCGCTCGCGGACGCGGGCTCGTCGTTCATTCATGTCACGGAGGAGCCCGGCGCGTCCGGTACGGTCAAGGCGGTGCAGCTCACCAACGGCGTCGTGCTCGAGGCCGATGTCGTCTTGATGGCGATCGGCAGCGATCCGAATGTGGAATGGCTCAGCGGAAGCGGGCTGTCCGTGGACAACGGCGTTGTCTGCGACGAGTGGTGCCGAGCGTCGGCCGGGGTCTGGGCCGCCGGTGACGTGGCCCGCTGGCTGCACCGCAGAGTCGGGCGCCATGTCCGCCTGGAACACCGGACGAACGCGGGGGAGCAGGGTCACGCGGTCGCCCGGAACATGCTGGGCCACGACGAACCGTTCCTCCCGGTCCCCTTCTTCTGGACCGATCACTACGACGTGCGAGTGCAGTTCGCCGGCCTCCTGCCTGACGACGCGGAATTCGAAGTAGCAGCTGGATCGGTGGATTCAGGCTCGTTCGTCCAGCGCGTCTACGGTAACGGCGTACTGGTCGGGGTCCTCGGATGGAATGCGCCCCGGGAAGCGCTCCGGCACCGGGTGGAGCTATCAAAGTCGTTCAACGCCGGTGTCTGACACAGAATCGAGGGACGTCACCGTGACGCAAACGCAGAACGCATGTCCGACCGTGGACCAGGACCTGACCGAATGGGATTTTAGCCAGAATCCTTATCCGGTGATCGAGGAATGGAGAAAACTCGGGCCGGTCGTGTACAACGAGCGACATGGCGATTACCTCGTTACCGGTTACCGCAGCTGCGCCCGGGCCCTTACGAAGGTCGACCGGTTCAGCTCCGAGGATCTCCAGGATATGTTTGTCCGGATATTCGGCGGGGTGACGATGGAGGCCATCGACTCGCCGCGGCACCACGCGATGCGGGGTGTCTGGGCCGGGTTCTTCGAGCGGCAGACGCTCGAGAGCCAGCGCGGACTCGTCACGGAGGTCGTGACCTCGCAGGTCGACGCGTTCGTCGAGCGCATCCGCGCGGGGGAGACGCTCGACGCCATCCCGAACATGACGCGGGCGATCCCGACCCTGGTGATAGCGCGCATGCTCGGCATCGACGAGTCGGCGCACGAGCAGTTCAGCGCCTGGAGCGACGCGATGGGCTCCACCCAGCTGGGCACGTACGACACCAGCGCCGTGGGCCGTGAGGCCATCGAGCGGGGGATGGCCGGCACCGCCGCGCTGAACAACTACATGGGCGAGATCATCAAGCGCCGCCGCGCCGAGGGGCGCGGTGAGGATCTGGTCTCGACGATGGTCTACGACGACTTCGCGAACGAGATGTCCGAGCAGGAAATCATCGCGAGCAACACCCAGCTGGTCTTTGCCGGCAACGAGACCACGGCGAGCCTGATGGCCACCATCCTGGTAGCGCTGGCGCAGCACCCCGATCAGCGCCGGGCGCTCGCGGACGACCGGTCGCTGATCCCCCAGGCGATCGAGGAGATCCACCGCTGGGAGACTCTGGTCCAGGCGCTCCCGCGCCGCGCCAACTCCGACCAGTCCGAGATCTCCGGAGTCCGCATCCCGCGGGGAGCCAGCGTGCAGCTGCTCTGCGGGGCGGGCAACCGCGACCCTGAGCGCTGGGAAAACCCGGATAGGCTCGACATCTTCCGCGAGCCACGCCAGCACCTGGGGTTCGGCTTCGGCATGCACGTGTGCCTCGGTCTCAACCTGTCCCGGCTCGAGCTGCAGGTCTGGCTGGACCAGATTCTGGACAAGCTGCCCGACTACGAACTGGCCGGCACGATCGAATACCCTCGCGGCCTCGGCCTCCGGGGACCGAGGGCGGTCCCGCTCGCCGCATGACCGGGCGACAGACGCGAGCCCTCCCCGGGGGGCTGCCGGGTCGGATCGCGGGCGCGGCCGACCCGGCAGGCACCACGACCTGTTCGCTGGTCGGCACTAGTCCGACCCAACGTAAGTCGCCGCGGACGTGCTGTCGAGAGGCAGGCTGCGCAACCTGCCCGTTGCCGGCCCCGCAACCGGCCCGCGACCGGCCCTGCGTTCGCCACCAGCCGTCCCCAGCTGGCCTGTCGTTTCGCGCGGGGGGCGCTTAGGGGGAGGTCGCAGCCGCCCGCCCGGTTTGCCGGCGGTGGCCAGCCCGCCGCCGCGCGATCAGGTTCGTTGCGCAGCGGCGAACGTGCAGGTTCCGATTTCAGGTACTTTACTGCCCCAGCATCCCCGTATTACCGTTCTTGCAAAGCAGTGGAGGTATTCGAAATATCGTACGCCTTATAAGCCTCGTATATTCAGCCCGGGAGCGCCTCATATATGGCAACGCCCGGTGGTCGAGAGAGAAACTTTTCCGGCTCAGGCCGTTCCGCAGTCGCCGCTCCCAAAAGGAGAAAGGTTTCTTTGTCCTAGCCAGCTTTCCGCAGGAGAATCAACATGGCTACCATCCAACCTGAAAACGAGAACATCCCCGCGCCACCCGACGCGGGATCCCTCGCCGGGACGGGCGTCGGCCTCCTCGAGGCCAAGTTCGCCAATAACCGCCGCTACCAGAACGTCAGCGCCGGCGACGAGTCCGACAAGCTGACGGTGACCCACTGGAACATCGCGCTGGCGACCGCCTTCGGCTGGTTCCTGGACTCGATGAGCATCGCGCTGTACGCGCTGATCATCCCGTACCTGCTGACCGACTTCCACATCACGCTGAGCTACCTGACCGCCTGGGTCACCATTACCGGCCTGTTCGCCGTCGTCACGACCTACCTGTGGCCGTGGTACTCCGACCTCGTCGGCCGGCGGCTCGCGTTCACCATCAACATCGCCCTGACCGGCATCTTCGTGGTCCTGACGGCCTGGGCCCAGTCGTGGGTGCTGTTCCTGGTCTTCTACACGCTGATGCGCGCCTGCCTCAACGGCGAGTGGAGCATCGCGGCCAACCTGACCGCCGAGACCTGGCCGGCCAAGTACCGCTCGAAGATCCTCAGCTTCTGCCGGTCGCTCTACGGGTTCGGGGTCGCTCTGGCCGGCGTCATCGGCACCTACATCATCGCGCCGCACGGCTGGCGCTGGGGCTTCGGCATCACCGCCGTCCTCGCGGTGTTCGCGCTGTTCTTCCGCATGCTCTGCCCCGAGTCGCCGCACTGGGTCCGCACCCGTGACCGCCAGGTCCGGGTCCGCAAGCAGGTCCGCGAGGGCACGCCGCTGTCGAAGGAAGACCATGACTGGTACACCAAGGCCGGCAAGGTGCCGATCCGCCAGCTGTTCGAGCCCGGCCAGACCAAGCTGACCATCGCCGCTACCTTCGTCGCGATCACCGGGATCATCACCTGGGTCCCGCTCGGCACCTACGCCCCGACGTTCCTGGCCACGACCCACCACTGGACGGTCGCCCAGTACAGCTCCTGGTACACCTGGTTCGGCGTCTTCGGGGCCTTCGGCTACTGGTTCCTGGGCTGGATCGCCGACAAGTGGTCCCGCTTCTCGGCCATGGTCGTCGGCAACATCATCACCATCGCCACCATCATCCCCTTCGCCCTGGTCGACAGCCACGCGGCGCTCTGGTGGTTCGGCGCCCTGGCCGACTTCGGGCTGATCGGCGTGTGGGGCATCATCTTCACCTACACCGCCGAGCTGTTCCCCACCCGCAACCGCGGTACTGGCTCGGGATTCGTCTGGACCGTGGCCGGCCTGGCTGGCTTCGGGGTGCCGTACGCGGCCGTCTGGATCAACGACTCCTCCGGCTCCTTCTCCCTGCCCTTCATCCTCATCGCGCCCATCCTCGTGGTCCAGATCATCGGGCTGTTCTTCTTCAAGGTCGAGTACGCCCGGCAGACCCTGAACTCGATCAGGCAGTAGCCGGGCGGACCGGGCCGAGTCCAGGGACGGTAGCCACCTGCACCCCGAACTCGGCCCGGACCTAGCCAGACGAACAGTGGACTCCACCGCCCACAAGAGGGACGATCGGTCATATCCCGTGCGTTGAGAGGAGATAAGCCATCCCCGCCTTCCACTACCGGTTGTCGTCCAGTCCAGGCCCCATCACCGTCGAGGACTACCGGCGGCTCGCCCGCCGGGCTGTGCCCGACATGGTGTGGGCCTATGTGGACTACGGAGCCGACGACCTGACGACGCTCCGGGCCAACCGGGCCGCGTTCAGCCGGTACGCGCTGCGGACGCGGGTGCTGACCGGCAACGAGGGTTCGGAGCTGTCGGTCACCGTCGGCGGGGAGACGATCTCGCTGCCGGTCCTGCTCGCGCCGACCGGGCTGGTCGGACTTTCGCACTGGACCGGTGAGGTCGGTGCCGCCCAGGCGGCCGAGCGGGCCGGCACGCTGTCCATCGTCAGCACGGCGGGCTCCTACTCCTACGAGGAGGTCGCCCACGCGGCCGAGAAGGCGCACTTCTTCCAGCTCTACCCCTGGCGCGACCTCACCGCCGGCCGCCACGACCTGACCCTGGACCTGATGCAGCGGGCCCAGCGGGCCGGCTACAAGGCGATGTTCGTGACCGTCGACGTACCCGTGCACGGCAACCGGGAGTCGGAGCGCAAGCGCGGCATGGGTAACCCGCCGGTGATCACCCCGGCCCGGGTGCTGAACGCCGCCGTCCGCCCCAAGTGGTGGGTGGAGTACCTGCGCCACGGCCGCATCTCGGCCCGCAACCTGGTCGAGTCGGTCGGCGCCCGCGCGGCAGTGGCGTCCCTGCGGGTGCAGTTCTCCATGATGCGCCCGGAGCTGAACTGGGACGACTTCAAGTGGATGCGCGACCACTGGGACGGCCCGCTCTACATCAAGGGCGTCCTCGACGCCGAGGACGCCGAGATCGCGGTCAACGCCGGCGCGACCGGCGTGGTCGTCTCCAACCACGGCGGCCGCCAGCTCGACGGGGCCGTGGCGGCCCTCGACGCGCTGCCGGCAATCGCCGACCGGGTCGGCCACCGGGCCGAGGTGCTGCTCGACGGCGGCATCCGCCGCGGCAGCGACGTGGTCAAGGCGCTCTGCCTGGGCGCCGACGCCGTCTGCATCGGGCGCCCGTACGTGTACGGCATGGCGGCCCGCGGGCCGGCCGGCGCCGAGCACGTGGTCAACATCCTCCGCCAGGAAATCTCCCGCACGCTGACCCTGATGGGGGTGCGCAGCGTCAAGGAGCTCGACCGGTCCTGGCTGCTGCCCGCGAACACCCCGCTTACCGACGGCCCCCCCAACGACGGAAGGCAGAAGGCATGACGCACAACTCACTGGAATCGGCCTGGGCGGGCGGAGGCGCCGCCCTGGGCGGGTGGGTGTCCAACCTCGAGTTCAGCCTCGACCTGTACCGCCGGGCTGAGTACGACTACATCGGCATCGACTGCCAGCACACCGTGCTGAGCGAAGCCCAGGTCGCCGCGGCCATCGTCAAGCTGGCGCCGGGCGGTCCCGCCATCGTGGTCCGGGTATCGGCGAACAACCCCGCCCTTATCGGCAAGCTGTGCGACGCGGGCGCCGACGGGATCATCGTGCCGATGGTCAACACCGCCGAAGAGGCCGCCGCCGCGGTCGCCGCGACGCGTTACCCGCCGCGCGGGGTGCGCAGCTTCGGGCCGCACGGGCCGGCCCTCCGGGGCCAGAACCTGACCCAGCTGGGCGACCGGGTCAGCGTCTTCGCCATGATCGAGACCGCCGACGGGCTGAAGAACGCGGAGGAGATCACCGCGGTCGAGGGCCTGGCCGGCATCTACGTCGGCCCGGCTGACCTGTCGATCGGCCTCGGGCTTGACCCGATGCAGGCGTTCACCACCGACCAGCTGGTCGAGCCGGTCGGGCAGATCCGCCAGGCGTGCGAGAGCAACGGCATCATCCTCGGCATGCACCAGGCCAACGCCGCCACCGGCATCACCTGGGTCAAGCGGGGCGTGCGGTTCGCCACCATCTCCAACGACGCGGGGCAGTTCGTCACCGCCGCCGCGGCGTCGCTGGCCGAGGTCAGGAAGGGCGTGGCATGAGCGACGCACCCTTCCGCGAGGTCGGCGCCAAGCTCAGGAACTGGGGCCGGTGGGGCGCGGACGACGAGCGCGGCACGGTCAACTTCATCACCCCGGCCAGCCGCAAGCGCGGGGCCGAGGCGGTCCGCTCGGGCGAGTTCGTCAGCCTGGGCATGCCCTTCGACGCCAACGGCCCGCAGGCGGGCGGGCTGCGCTTCAACCCCGTGCACCGGATGAGCATGCTGCTCAGCGACGGTGAGTACGGCGGGATGGCAGTGGCCGACGACATCGTCATCATGCCGCTGCAGTGCGCCACCCAGTGGGACAGCCTGGCCCATGTCGGCTACGACAGCCGGGCCTACAACGATGTCCCCTACAGCGCGGTGACCGCCGCCCAGGGGGCCACCCGCAACTCCTTCACCGCGGTGGCGCAGCACCTGGTCGGGCGGGGCGTGCTGCTTGACATCCCGGCCCTCAAGGGGACCAGCCGCCTGGAGCCGGACTACGAGGTGACCGCCGACGACCTGGCCGCCGCGGCCGCCAAGGAAAACGTCCGGATGGAGTCGGGCGACATCGTGTGCGTCCGGACCGGCTGGTACCAGCACTTCCTGGCGGGCGACAGCGCCGCCTACATGGCCGAGCCGCACCCCGGCCTCGGGGTGTCCACCTGCCAGTGGCTGCATGACAACCAGGCGGCGGTCATCGCCTGCGACAACTTCGCGGTCGAGGTCCGGCCGAGCCGTGACCCGACCGGGGGGCTGCCGTTCCACATGGTGGCGATCCGGGACATGGGCCTGCAGCTGGGCGAGATGTTCAACCTGGAGGACCTGGCGGCCGCCTGCGCCGAGCGCGGCGCCTGGGATTTCCTGTTCGCCGGGCCCGGCCTGAAGATCACCGGCTCGGTCGGGTCACCAGTTTCGCCGGTCGCCGTGCTGTAAACCTCCGATCCGGGTACAAGCAAGACAAGCAGGACAAGCAAGACAGGCAAGACAGGCAAGACCCGATGGCAAGGAAGGTCAGTCGATGACTGAGACACTCATCCACGGAACGCAGGGCGCTACCGCCAGCTCCAAGGTCGGCATCATCGACATGGACGTGCACCCGGCCCTGAACCCGTTCAAGCCCGAAATGATCGCGTACCTGCCTAAGAAGTGGCAGGACTACGTCAGGGACCACGGCGTCATGCGCGGCGGTGGCCCGGGCGGCGAACGTCCCCGCCACCGCGAGTACGCGCACCGCTGGGACGCGGTCACCCCGGACGGAGGCGAGCCCGGGAGCAACCAGGCCTTCGCGGCCGAGCAGCTGCTGGACAAGTACGGCATCACCGCGGGCGTGCTCGACGACATCGCCGCCTTCTCGATCGCGGGGCGCGGTGGCCAGCCCGTGGGTCTGACGATCGAGATGTGCCGGGCCATGAACGAGGCCAGGCGGGACCAGTGGCTGTCGGCCGATTCCCGCTGGTACGCCGGGATGACGTTGCCCTATGAGCTGCCCGAGGCCGCGGCGGCCGAGGTCATCCGCTGCAAGACCCAGGACGGCGAGCTGAGCGACCGCTGGAAGGTCGCCATGTTCGCCCCCAACAACATGCGCCCGCCGGGCCACCCCTCGTACTGGCCGATCTACGAGGTGTGTGAGGAGTACGGCATCCCGATCGGTTTCCACGTGCTAGCCGGCAACCGCATCACCCCGTCCGGGGCGCCCGACTTCTACTTCGAAGAGCACTGCGTCTGGGCCCAGTTCAACTTCCCGATCGTCAGCAGCTTCGTCTTCGAGGGCGTGTTCGAGCGCTTCCCGAACCTCAAGGTCGCACTGCTGGAGCTGGGCTGGAGCTGGGCGGTGCCGCTCGCCTGGCGGATGGACCACGCCTACAAGCTGATGGGCACTGAGGTTCCGCACCTGAACCGGCTGCCGTCGGAGTACATCCGCGATCACTTCTACTACACGACCCAGCCGGTCGAGGAGCCGGAGAAGCAGGAGTACTCCGATGAGGTGCTCGAGGCCTTCACCGCGTCCGGGATGGGGGACAAGCTGATGTTCTCGTCCGACTACCCGCACTGGGACTTCGACGAGCCCTTCCACTACCTGGACCTGCCCGACGAGCAGCTCAGCCGCAAGATCCTGGGCGGGAACGCCAGCGAGCTGCTGGGGATCCCGCTCCTGCCGGACACCGGTCTCGAGCGGAGGGTCGGTTAAAGGATGCCCACGCGGAAATTCGTCGTCGGCAAGACCGATGACCTTGGGGAGGGCGAGGGCATGCTGGTCACCGTCGCCAACCGCTCCATCGGGGTCTTCAAGGTCGGCGGTGAGTTCTACGGCCTGATGAACAAGTGCCCGCACCTGGGGGGCGAGCTGTGCAAGGGGCGCCTGACGACCCCGCTCACCTCCAGCGGGCCCGGGGACTTCCACTACGACCCCGGCACTCCGCTGATCGTGTGCCCCTGGCACGGGTGGGAGTACGACATCCGCACCGGGCAGTCGTACCTCAACCCGAAGACCCAGCCGGCCCGGCCCTACCAGGTGCAGGTCGAGAACGGCGGGGAAGTCACCATCGAGCTCGACGAGGGCAAAGTAGGGGTCGCCGACAGTGAGCGGGGGCGGGTGGGTCAGGTCGCGCCCGCGTCGGCGAACATTGCCGACCGCACCCCCGGTCCGTATGTCGCCGAGACCGTGTCAGTGACCGTCGACGGCGACTACATCGTGGTCAACCTGGACCCGCGGGCCGGCCGCGCGGCCGCGGATAAGGCCAAGGCCAAGACGGAGGAGAACGCATGACCACCGCCCTTCCGCTGGCCACCGCCCGCCAGGACCTGTGGACCGGCCCGGTCATCGACGCGGACGTGCACGCCAACGTCCCGTCGATCGAGGCCCTCTACCCCTATATGGACCGCCTCTGGGTCGACTGGATGGTCGAGCGCGTCTACCGGGGGCCGAGCGCGGCGGCGAGCCACTATCCGCCGATGTCGCCGAAGTCGTGCCGCCCCGAGTGGCGGGTGACCGGCCAGGCCCCGGCGTCGAGCCTCGAGTTGCTCCAGCAGCAACTGCTCGACCCCTGGGATGTCCAGTACGCCATCCTGAACTGCTACTACGGGGTGGACAGCCTGCGGCACCCGGACTGGGCGGCCGTGCTGGCCAGCGCGGTCAACGACTGGATCGCCAATGAGTGGCTGGCCCGCGACCCGCGGCTGCGGGCGTCGCTCGTTGTCCCGGCCCGGGACCCGGCCGCGATGGTGGCCGAGATCGACCGGATGGGTGACCACCCGGGCTTCGTGCAGGTGCTGCTCCCGGCGCGCAACGACTGGCTCTGGGGGATGCGCGCCTTCCACCCGGTCTTCAAGGCGATCGAGCGCCACGACCTGGTCGCCGGCCTGCACATGGGCGGCACCAGCGACGGGCCGCCGTCCTCGACCGGGTACGCCTCCTACTTCATCGAGCAGTACGCCGCCGAGTGGGCGTCGTTCGCCTCCCAGATCACCAACATCATCAGCGAGGGCGTCTTCAACGTCTGCCCCAACCTGCGGATGTCGGTCCTGGAAGGCGGCTTCACCTGGGTGCCGGTCTGGGGCTGGCGGATGAACAAGGAGTGGCGCGGCCTGCACCGCGAGGTGCCGTGGGTCGACTCGCCGCCGCTGGACATCATCCGCGAGCACATGCGCTTCTCGACCACGCCGATCGACGCCGGGCCGCCGGAGTTGATGAAGAAGGTGGTCGGCTGGCTGGGGAGCGATGACTTCCTGATGTACTCCTCCGACTACCCGCACGGGTACGACGACGACCTGCCCGGGCTGATGTCGCTGCTGTCGGAGAACGCCCGCGCCAACATGATGGCGGAGACCGCCCGCCAGTGGTACCGGCTCTGAGCCCGTACTGCGCCAACAGCGCCTACCGAACGGAGGGTATGAGTACGTGATCCAAGTCCAAGCCAACCTGCGCATCTGCGAGGGGTTCGCGAACTGCCTGGTGGCCGCGCCGGACCTGTTCGACCTGGACGACGAGGACAAGGTCATCATCTTGCACGGCGAGCTGGACGAGTCCGAGCGAGCCCGGGTCGAGGAAGCGATCCGGAGCTGCCCGGTCGCGGCGCTGACCATCGCCGACGCATGACCCAGCGGGTGGTGATCGTCGGCTCGGGGATCGGCGGTGTCCGGACCGCGCAGGCGCTGCGGTCCCTTGGCTACGGGGGGGAGGTGACCCTCGTCGGCGAGGAGCCGGAGCTGCCCTACGACCGTCCGCCGCTGTCGAAGGATTACCTGTCGGGCAAGTCCGACACCGACGCGCTGTCCCTGCTGAGCGAAGCCGACGCGGCCGAGGCGGGGATCACCCTGCGCCTCGGCACGTCGGCCGATCGCATCATGGCGGAGGAGAAGTCTCTCGCCCTGTCCGACGGTGACGTGCTGCCGTACGACGTGTGCGTCGTGGCGAGCGGCGCGTCCGCCCGGCCGTCGGCCTGGACCAAGCTCGACGGCGTCAACGAGCTGCGTACGCTGGCCGACAGCCAGGCGCTGCGCGAGCAGCTGCGGTCGAGACGGGAGGTCGTCGTCGTCGGCGGCGGCTTCATCGGCAGCGAGTTCGCCGCCACCGCCCGGTCATTCGGCCTGGCGGTCACGGTCGTCGATCCCCTGCCGCTGCCGCTGGAGCGGTCGCTCGGCGCCACCGTCGGCCGCCTGGTAGCCGACCTGCACGAGCGGAACGGGGTGACCAACCTGTTCGGCACCGGGGTGGACTCGGTCACCAGCAGCGGCACGCAGCTGAACGTCCAGCTCAGCACCGGTGCGACGCTGACCACGGATGCGGTGGTGCTGGGCATCGGGGCCGTCCCGAACGACGCCTGGCTGAGCGGCTCCGGTCTGCCGGTCGAAAACGGCCTGGTGTGCGACGCTTACTGCCGCGTGGAAGGGCGGGACGACATCTTCGCCGTGGGCGACGTCGCCCGCTGGTACAGCCAGCGGCTCGACGCGTTCGTCCGGGTCGAGCACTGGACCAACGCGGTCGAGCAGGCCAGCTGCGTCGCGCACAACATCACCTTCCCCGACCAGCTGACCGTCTACCAGGGCATCGAGTACGTCTGGACCGACCAGTACGACTGGAAGATCCAGGTCGCTGGCCGGCCCACGCACCTCGACGCCGTGACCGAAGCGGTCGTGGGCGACCTGGACGCCCCGCGGCCGCGGGCCGCGGTGCTCTACGGCGACAGCGTGGGCGCGCTGTGCGGGGCGGTCACCGTCAACTGGCCCCGGGCGATTGTCGCTGTCCGGCAGGCGCTGGCCAAGCACCTGACCTACGGCGACGCCGTCGCGGCGGTGACCGCCCTGCGCCGGTAACAGCAGATCGGGGCCGTAGATCGGGTACGTGTCGACCGCTCGCTCGGCCCGTCGCCGCCGGCGGACGGCCCGGGCCCGCAGCCGCTCGGTGAAGGGCATCTCCTCGGAGCGGGTGGTGTCGTTGAAGACGGCGAAACGAGCAGCCAGGGCCGGGTCGGCCCGGGCGGCCGCCCGGGCCATCGCGCGAAGCTTCATTCGCTCACGGAATGGAACGCTCATCGGGACCTCCGTCCATAGGGGTTCCGCCGGTACGCCACCCGGACCGGGTGAAATCACCCCGGCGGGCGCCTACTCGTCGGGCAGCTCGCCGTCAGCGACCGCGATCGCCAGGCCCAGTGCCCGCATAATGTGCCCGCCGGCCGCCACCACCCGCGCTGATCCCACCACTGGCGCGACGGCGATCATGACTCCCTGGATGTCCTCCGCGGTCAGCCCGGCTTCCTGGCTACCCGGGGCATTGGCCAGGTACGAGGCGGCGGGGGCGTCCACTGCGATCAGGGCCGCCATCCTCGCCAGCATGAACTCGCGCGGGGTGATGGAATTGTGGTCGACGGAGACCGCGGTCATGTCGACGATCGTGTCCAGGACGGGTGTCGCTGTAGTCATAGGTCCTCCACTGATGATGCGGACGGCAGGCCCGCCGTTCCGCGGCTGAGCTGAGGACTACAGTCCAGCCCCTTCCGGGACCGCCGGCATCCCCTGGTACGGGTGACCTGTGCGGCGCTGGGGGTCAGGCGACGCCGCCGTCGGGCCGCCCGGACAGGCGCGGGCCGGTCAGTTCACGGGCCAGTGGCTCACGCCGAGACGACGGTGAGCACGGTGCGGCCGATCTGGATCTTGTCGCGCTTGCGCAGCAGTTGCACCGACAGGACGTGGCGTCCGTTCAGCAGGGTGCCGTTGGTGGAGCCGAGGTCTTCCACGTACCACAGGCCGCGGACGGTCTGGAACCGGGCGTGCTGGCCGGACGCAAAATCGTCGTCGATGGCGAGGCCGCCCTCGCGGCCCACGGTGAAGTCGGTCTGGAAGTGCCGGCGCTCGCCGGCGACCTGGAGGATCAGGGCCCGGCCGGACGGCGGCTCGGCCACGGTGCCGCCGGGCCGTCCGGCGACCGCGGACACGGCCGCCCTCCAGGCCTGCCGCTCCTGCTCGCCGATGTCTTCCCACACGGGGAGGAACGTCGGTGCTGCGGCCCGGTGGGCTTCGTAGGCGGATTGCGCGAGGCGATCGGTACGGCTGGCCACCTCTTGATAATGCCATCCTCCGTCATCGGCCCAAAGGGGATGCTGGTGACATTTGCCCCGGAATTGCCCGCTGGCGGCGGGCAGGGTCAAAGGTCAGCGCGGATGTCAGCCAGCGCGCCCCGCATTTCCGCGGCGGTCGTGAAGCGGTCCCCGCGTGCGGGCGCGCACGCCTTCACGAGGAATTCGGCCAGGTCAGCCCCGAGATCGGGGCGAGTCACGCGCGGATCGAGAACCGGCCCCCCGGGCACCGGCAGCGCCCTCGCATAGGGATGGCTGCCGTTGCAGAGCAGCTGGTACAGCAGCACACCCACGGCGAACAGGTCGGTCGAGGCGTCCCAGCGGGTGAGGCCCGCATCGGGCGGCTGGTAGGGCGGGGTGCCCGACTGGGTATGGACCGGATCGCCGAAACGGGACGCGATATTGAAATCGAGCAGTTTCGCCCCGGTCCGGGAGAGAATAACATTGCGCGGCTTGATATCCCGGTGCACCAGGTCCGGGTGAATCACGACCAGCGCGCTGAGCAGGTCGAGGGCCACATCAACGGCCTCCCGGTCGCGCAGGATCCTCTTCCCGGTGGCAAATTCTTCCAGCGACTCGCCGTCGATGAACTCGGTGACCAGGTACCAGTCGCCGGCCTTCGTCTCGCCGGCCCAGAACACCCGCACCACGTTGGGGTGCTGGATTTCGCGCAGGGCGCCGATCTCCCGGCGGACCGCCTCGTACCCGGCCGCGCTGTCGAACAGCTTGAGTGCCCGCTCCTTGCCCTCGACGTCGTCGCGGACCCGGTAGACGGTCGAGAAGCCGCCCTGCCCGAGCTTCGAGACGATCTCGAAGCGGCCGTCGATGACCGCGCCCGCGCGGTAGCCCGCTGGCCCCGTGTCTGTAAGCCCCGTGTCTGTAAGCCCGGCGTCAACCTCGCGCGGGGCGGACGGCAAGCGCCGGGTCCGGCGGGCCGCGGGGGCGGCGGGAGCACCGTCGGCGACGTGCCGGATGCCGCCGACGGCGTAGGCCAGGCAGGGGTGCAGCGTGTAGGTGGACGCGTCGGTCGGCAGGTGGAACTGCTCGACGTCGTTCATCGAGTAGAACCGGCGGCGGCCGGCCTCGTCCACGTAGCCGAGCAGGCCGTTCTGCCACAGCACGGTGGCCAGGTTGGTGGGGTTCTCGAAGTGCAGGTCGGCCACTTCCTGGAGCGTTTCCAGGTCGGTCCGGGAGAACTGGTCGACCCCGATCATCCGCACGAAGGAGCGGACGTCTTCCTGCACCCCGCTGATGTAGGACTGGGTGCTGGTGTACAGCTCCGAGTACTCTTGCAGGGCGGCGTTGCGCGGCATCAGGTCGGATGAGATCTGGTTGGCGCACTGCGCGAGCTGCGAGTCGCCGAACCGCTTGGCGCACCGCTGCACGACCGCCTGGAGGGCCGCCGCGGGCACGCCCGCGTGGCCCGCCTGACGGTGCCGCAGCACCTCTTCGCTGAGTTCGTTGCCGAGCGAGATGATGTCGCGTGGTATCAGCCGCGTATGGCTCAGCAGGTAATCATCGATCGTCCCGGCCGCGCCCGGTTCGGTCCACTGGCCGTTGCCCCCGAGCCAGTCGCCGATCGTGGGGGAGCTGCCGACAGCCCGCCGCATGAGCAGGGATGGCGGCAGCCGCCGCAGCTTCTGCTCGAGCAGGTAAAGCAGTGAGCTGCGGTCCCAGGTCAGCACCCGGATATGCGGCTCGTTGTAGTACCGCGGCGCGTGCTCCGAGCGGTAGACCGACGACATGACGATGTCCCGGATGCAGATGACCACGTGCAGGCGGCCGCCCAGCTTGTGGTCCCGCAGCAGCCGCATCACCTGGAGGAACAGTCCCTCCTGGCACTTGAGCCAGTACATCGGGGCATGGCTGAACTCTTCGTCGATCGCGTCCAGGTAGAAGTAGACCGGCTTGCAATGGCTGAGTACCTCACCCAGCAGGTCCTCGAGGTCGTCCCAGAGCGGGTCGTCCAGGTAAGCCGACAGCTGATGGGCGGTCTGCGCCTGGTTGATGATGTCGCGCACTTGCCCGTAGATCGGCCGGGGGCGGCGGACTACGTCGAGCAGCCGCGCGTACGAGTGCTCGATCTCGGCGGCTTCCTCATCAGTGACCTGCTGCCGCAACTCGGGATTACGCAGCAGGTGGGAGGCCAGCGACCGGGTGATGGCACGCTCCCAGATCTGCATCCACTTCTCGACCAGGACGCTGCCGGAAAACCACTGGCAGGCCTTCACGATGACCTCGGTCTTCGGCAGGCCCTGCTGCGGGACGTCGGCGTAGACCGAGTCCTGGTGGGACTGAAAGTCCTGCAGGCGCCGCAGGTAGACGGTCTTGCCCGCGCCGAGCTTGCCGACGATTACCCGCACCTTCGAGTCGTTGGCGCGCGTCGCGAGATGACCGTAGGCCGGATTTCCGCCGAAGTCGACGAACTCGCTGAGCACGTCCTCGATGTCCGCGCGGGACCCGTCCGGGTTGCCGAACGGCCCCACCGGGTCAAGCCGCCGCCTTTTCGCGCTCATAGTCACCCCCGGCCGAAGCGTAACCTTTCGCCGGACAAAAAGGCCATGTCCGGCGGACAAGTGCCAATGAGGTTGATTCTGCGGCTGGATCAGCGTGTGCGGTATATGTCGGCCCGGTGGTCGATGCGGACGACGTGGACCGTGCGGGCTGGTTCGTCGATCCGGTAGACCACGCGGTAAGCCCCGCGCCGGGCCGAGTGATATCCGGCTAGTTTGCGGGCGAGTGGCTTTCCGGCCCGGTGCGGATTGTCCAGCAGCGCACCGGTCAGGAATTCGGTGACCGCTGCCGCGACCGATACCGGCAAACCGCGTGGTGGCCCCTCAATCAGGACACGGCGGCTGGCCAACGTGGGCGACCGGGCAGCGGCCCTGGGGCAGTGGCCTAGACCTTTGGGCTAAACCAATTTCTGCGATCTTTCGCGGCTAAAGAACCGCTTCAGTCGGTGTTTTGGCAAAAAAGCAGAATATTCGCGCTGGAATGGCACGCCAACTCGGCCGACTGCACCGCACCATGGAGGCACGGCCAGCCGGCGGTGCGGTCGATGGAACAGGAAGGCGTGATCAAGATGGGCGCGATCAGCGAGCAGGCGGCGATCCTCCGGCAGCAGTGGGAGAGCAGCCCCCGCTGGACCGGGATCAAGCGCGACTACAGCGCGCACGACGTGATCCGGCTCCGGGCCTCCGTGGTCACTGACTCCGCCCTCGCCCGG
This sequence comes from uncultured Actinomycetota bacterium, assembly GCA_963795335.1. Lineage (GTDB taxonomy): Bacteria > Actinomycetota > Actinomycetes > Streptosporangiales > Streptosporangiaceae > Trebonia. Next base: position 24,003 of record CAWCHI010000008.1, on the reverse strand, counting down.
CGTGGCGCCGGCCGCCTCTGGACCCTGCTGCACGCTCAGGACGCGGTGCGGCTGCCGCTGGTGGCGGCCGGCCAGGCCGCCGACCCCGCGCGGCACGTCCTCGCGCCGCTCGTGGTGGACGCCGAGGCGGGCCCCGGGCTGGACGCATTCGACCAGATGACGGCGATGATCGAGGCGGGCGCGGCCGGGGTGCACTTCGAGGACCAGCTGCCGGAGGCTGTCCGCGGCGGAAAGATCCTCGTCCCGACCGGGGAGCACATCAAGACGCTGACCGCGGCCCGGCTCGCGGCCGACGTGCTGGACGTCCCCGCGCTGGTGATCGCCCGGACCGGTGCGCACGCGACGTCCTGGCTGACGTCGGACGACGACGAGCGCGACCACGAGTTCCTGACCGGCGAGCGGACCGCGGACGGGTTCCACCGGATCCAGCCGGGCCTGTACGCGTGCGTCACCCGCGGGCTCGCGTTCGCGCCCTACGCCGACCTGCTGTGCCTGGAGACCCCGGCTCCGGACCTCGCGGCGGCCCGGGCGTTCGCCCACCTCATCCACTCCCAGCACCCGGACAAGCTGCTCGCGTACCACTGCGGGCCGTCGTCCCGCGGGGAGGCGGACCCGGCGGACTGGTCCACGGCCAAGTTCCAGCGGGAGCTGGCCGCGATGGGCTACCGCCTGCAGCTCACCACCGAGGCCGGGTCCGGCGCGCTGGACGGGCCGGTGCTCGAGCTCGCCCGCGGGTAGGCCGGCCGGCTGACGGGAGGCGGCGACGTCACCGGTCGGCGATGCCCATCGAGGCCGACAGCGACCGCGGATCCCGGGTCGGCCAGGTGCCGGCCTCGGCCGCGCCGGCCAGCGTCCGGATGAGGTCGTTGAACAACTCGGGCTCCTCCAGGTTGAGGGCGTGGCCTGAGTTCGGCACGACCGCCATCCCGGCCGTCCGGATGGTGCGCTTGAGCAGCAGGCCCGCCTCCAGGCAGGCCTCGTCCTCGTCGCCGTTGACGATGAGCGTGGGCGTCGTGAGGCCGGCCAGCTGGCCGGTTATGTCCCACAGGGACGGCCGCGACCGCTGGATCCCGAGGACGGTGAGGGCCATGCCCTCGGCCGAATGCCCGGCCAGTTGCCCGGCGAACTCCTCCCAGACCAGTCGGTTCTTGCGCCGCAGCTGGATCCGGTTCGGGCCCATGGCCTGCCGGGCGGCGACCGCGGCCATGCCGTCGGCGCGGAGTGCCGCCGCCATCTGCCCGGTCTCGGCCAGGAAGGCGGCCCGTCCGCTCGGGCTGGCCCCGCTGCCCGCGCTCGCCACCAGCAGCGAGGAGACCCGGTCGGGGTAGCGGAGGCCGAGCTGGAGGGCGCAGAACCCGCCCATGGACAATCCCACCACATGCGCCCGGTCGATCCCGAAGGCATCCAGGACGTCGATCGCGTCGTCGGCCTGGCGGAGGTAGTTGTAGCGTTCCTGCTCCGGCGGGACGTCCGACGGCGGGTAGCCGCGGGCGGCGTAACAGATGCACCGGAAGGCACCGGACAGCGCGCCGACCTGGCGGGACCACGCCCGGTGGTCGGCCGCGAACTCGTGGATGAACAGGAGCGGCAGGCCCGCCCCGGTCGCCTCGGCGTACAGGCGCACCCCGTCGGAGGTGATGACCTCGGTCACCGTACCTTCCGGATGGTGTCGCGGATGGCGAGCAGCGTCGGCATGTCCGCCGCCCGCAGCGCGTCCAGGAATTCGGCCAGGGCGGAGTCGAGATCGTCGGTGAGGATGTCGACCAGGCCGGTCTCGGCCGCCCGGGCCGCGTCGATGCGCCCGGCCGTGAACAGCAGGTGGCTGGCCCGGCCGGAGCCCATCAGCTCGACCAGCCGGGTGACGGTCGGCCGGTCGTAGACGATGCCGTGCCGGACGGCGGGGATGGCGAAGGTCGCGCGCGGGCTGGCCAGCCTGATGTCGCACGCCAGGGCCAGGTTGTTGCCGCCCCCGAGGCACAGGCCGTCGATCACGGCGACGGTCGGGAGCGAGAAGTCGCGGACGGCGTCGTAGCCGCGCAGGGAGGTCTGGCGGTACCGGGTGGCGGTCTCCCTGACCTCGTTCCTCAGGGCGGTGAGATCCGCGCCCGCGCAGAAGACCCCGGGCAGGCCGGTGAACACGAACGCCCGCACGTCCGGGCGCGCGGCCGCCTCGGCCAGGGCCGCGAGGACCGCTTCCCACATCGCCTGGGACAGCGCGTTGCGTTTGGCCGGGCGGTTGAGCCGCAGGGTGGCGGCGCCGTCGGCGATACGGAAGATGATGTCGCCGCCCGCCCGCACGTCGCCTTCATCGGTACCGCCCGTCGGCAGTGACACGTGGGGTCCTCCGTTTCCGTCTCCGTATTGTCGCCCCGGACGGCGGGCCGCGCCAGATCCAGCGCCAACTGCCCCTTGATCGTTGCGCCCGGGGGGCTGAGACTCACATCTTGGGGCAAGAAGCCCTCCCCGTGACGCTAGGAGGGGCCGATGAGCCCGGTTGTGGTCGGCGAAGGTGAACTGAAGTACGAACTCGTGCAGGGGTGGGAACGCCTGCCTGACGGGTGGGCCCACCGGGACGTGGCGGGCGTCACCACCGATGGCGAGGGCAACGTGTACCTGTTCTGCCGGGGCGATCACCCCGTCATCGTCTACGACCGTGACGGCAAGCTGGTCCAGTCGTGGGGCGAGGGCGAGTTCACCATGCGCACGCACGGCATATACCGCGGCGGCGACGACCTGTTCCTGGTCGATGACGGGGCGAACTCGGTCGGCCGCTACTCCTTCGGCGGGCAGCTCCACGGGCACTTCGGCCCGGTCGGCCAGCCGTCGGAGTCCGGGTACGACGGCCTGAACGTGGACACGATCACGCACGGGGCGGCGCCCTACAACCGGCCGACCAACGCGTCCGTCGGCCCCAGCGGCGACGTCTACGTCTCGGACGGGTACGGCAACTGCCGGGTGCACCGCTTCAGCGCGCACGGAGACCTGATCTCCTCGTGGGGCGAGCCCGGGACCGGTCCGGGGCAGTTCCACATCCCGCACAGCGTCTGGGTGCACACCGACGGCCGGGTGTTCGTCGCCGACCGGGAGAACGACCGGATCCAGATTTTCTCCCCCGAGGGCGAGTACCTGACGGAGTGGACCGACGTCCAGCGCCCGCAGGACATCTTCATCCACCAGGGCCGCGTCTACGTCGGGGAACTCGGCTACCGGGCCGGCTCCTCCTCGCACCGGCGCGGAGTGGTCGAGAAGGACGAGCCGGGCCGCCTGAGCATCTACGACCTGGACGGCAATGTCCTCACCCGCTGGGCCGACGGCGACCCGACCCGGGACGGCTACTTCATCGCCCCGCACGGCCTCTGCGTCGACGACCAGGGCGCGATCTACATGGGGGAAGTCACCTGGACGATCGGAGTCAGCCAGGGTCTCGTCCCGGCCGACGCGCACACCTTCCAGAAGTTCATCCCGGTGTAAATGAGGGCCAGCCCCGTTCGCCTGCTGCACGCTTCGGATACTCACCTGGGCCACCACCCGGACAATGACCGCAGCGTGGAGCGGCTGGTAGCGCTCTCCCGCCGGCATGCCGTGCACGCCGTGCTGCTCGTCGGTGACATTTTCGATCACAACCGGCTGCCGGCCGCGTTCGGGCAGCCGCTGGTGGACCGTCTCGGGGAGGCGGACGTCCCCGTTATCGTCCTGCCCGGAAACCACGATCCCCTCGCCCCTGATTCGATCTGGAAGCGGCTCCGCCTCCCGCTCAACGTCCGGGTGCTGGCCCAGGCGGGCGGGGAGACAATCCGCCTTGACGGCGCCAATGTCGTCCTCTGGGGACGGCCGCACGTCGATTACTTCGACGTGCGGCCGCTGGAGGGGATCCCGCCGCGCGAGGGCGACGCCTGGCATGTCGCGCTGGCCCATGGCCACGTGACCGCGACGCAGGGGGTGATCAAGCGCTCCTACATCATCACCCCCGAGGAGATCGCGGGCACGGGCTGGGATTACATCGCCCTCGGGCACTGGGACTCCCCGGCGGACGTCAGCGCCGGCGGCACGACAGCGGCATACTCCGGATCGCCGTCCCGGGCCGGCGCGTGCGCTCTCGTCACGCTGGACGAGTCGGCGGGCGTCCGCACCGTGGGCGTGGAGAGGCTGACGTGGCCGCGGGACACGGGCCTTTAGGGCGCCCGCGGTTCCGCGCGGTTGCACCGGCGGCTCGGCGGTGGTCTCATGCGTAGGTGAACGCGGCACCAGGGTCCCGGCGTTATGTTCGCCGGGCGATTGGCTTGTTGGCCGTCTCGGTTGGGGCCGCGGTCATCGGCAGCGTTGCCTTCGACCATCACGTGGACAGCATCAGCGAACTGGCGGCGGGTCTTCTTGGGGTCGCGCTAGCAGGCACCGCCGGCCTGCTCGTCCGTGCGTACGCGATCGGCGTGCGCATTCCCCGGCGGGCACGGAGGCTGGCGGCGATGTCCGAGGCCGTGGACGCCGGGCAGGTCCCCGTCGGGCGCTTCCAGGCAGGGCTGCGCGATCTCGCCCCCGATGGCGCATGGCCCGCGCGCTGGAAGCGGGGCCGCGTGGTCATCACCCCGCAGTCGGTGGTCTGGGCTGGCCGGATGACCGGCCGGAAACGCTCCCTCACGCACGCTCAGTGCGCCGGCACCCGGCTGCCCGACCGGGCTTACCGCGATCTCACCCTGCGCCTCCCGGCCGACTACCGGGGACAGGCTGTGCGCATCATGACGCTGCAGGTCGACGGGGCCGAGATCGAACTCGCGGCGCCAGCCGAACTACTCGCGATCCTTGCGTCCAGCGTCGCGAAGAGCAGCCCGAGCGCCCCCTGAGGTCGCCGCGCCGCAGCTGGCCGCGGTCCCGCCCCCGGGATGCGGCATCCGCCCTGGGTGACTGCGGGAGGCCAGCGGGGTTACGCTGTTTTGGGCTGGTTCTTGTCCTGGGGAGGCACCGAATGGCCGAGATGGCAGGCGGTAACCCGGCCGACGGAAATGTGACGGCTCCGGGCCGGGAACACCTGCGGGCGTCGCACGCCGAGCGCGAACAGGCGGTCGATAGGCTCAAGGCCGCGTTCGCACGGGGCCGGCTGGCCAAGGGCGAGTTCGACGCGCGGATCAGCCAGGCACTGGGGGCGCGGACCTTCGGCGACCTGGCCGCGGTCGTCGCCGGCCTCCCGCCCGAGCCGGCCGCAGCCACGCCGGCGCGCCAGCCGTCCCGCCGGCGGATGAGCAACGCGGCCATGTGGGCGGCGTCCGGGCTGATTACCCCGGCCGTGCTCGCCGTCGCCTTGGGCGCCGATTCCCTGCCCGGAGACGGCGGGTATGCGGTCGTGGCCCTGATCTTCGCCTTCATCTATTTCATCGGCTGGCTGTCGGCCGGGACCGACATGCTCTGGGAATGGCACTCGGCCTGTTCGCCCGCGGCCAGGGCCTGTGTCCGCTGCGGGCATACCGCTGCCTCGCACCGCACGTCAGCATCGTGCGAAGTGCGGGCGGGGTCGCTGAACGCGTGGAGCCGCTGCCCCTGCGCGGGCTACGTTCCGCCGGGGAAGTCGCTGAAGACCGTCGGGGCAATTATGGCCCGCGAGTAAAACCACGGCCTCATCCATGTGAATGCTGGCTGACGGCAGGGCAATGGCAACCAACAGGACCTGGCCGTGCCCCCTGCCGGGATTACGACGGCCGATGAGGGTCACGGGGACGGCTCCGGCGAGGCTGGCCGGCCGGAGGCGGGCGAGGCGCTGCTGAGGATGCCGGCGTCGCTGAGCACGGTGCGCATGTCGCGGGTGAAGCCCGCCACATCGTCGAGAGCGAACGCGGTGCGCTGGACGATGAAGCCGTGCAGCAGGGCCATCACGATCCGGGCCCCCCGGTCGGGGTTCAGCTCGGCCGGGACGGTGCCCGCCGCCTGGCCGCGGCCCAGGGCCTCGGCGATGCGCTGCCGCACGTGCTCGAACCCCTCGGCGGCGTGCTGGCGCAGGTCTTCGCGGCGCAGCAGCTCGCCCCAGGACTGGACCGCGCAGCGCAGCAGCTCATCGACCGGGATCAGCTGGCCCGCGGCGCCGGTGATGAGGTCGGTGCTTACCGGGCTGACCGCCGCGGCTACCAGGTCGGCCATGGTCAGGTCGCCGGCTGTCGCCGCGAGCCGCTCGACCGGGCCGAAGATCAGCCGGAAGGCGTCCCCGGCGATCTCCAGGATGATCTCTTCCTTGCTGCTGAAGTAGCGGTACGGCGCCCCGACCGACACCCCGGCCTCGGCCGCGATGTCCGGCATCGACGTCTGGTGGAAGCCCTGGCGGGAGAAGCAGCGGCGGGCGGCCGCCACGATCTGGGCCCGGTTCGCCTGCCGCCGCTCGGCACTGATCCGCGGCATGAGCACCACCTTCCCTTCAGTGAATGAACGGTCATTCGCCTTGACAGGTCCACTCTATCTGTTCCAGAATAAAAGTGAAAGATCATTCACGGATAAGTTCTCACGAGGAGGGCCCCGGCATGACCAGCCGCACGCTGAAGGCAGGCGCCTACCGCTATGAGCACACCGAGCCGCTGTTCGACGGGCGCGTCGCTATCGAGGGGGTGGACGCCACCCTGGAGACCGCGCCGCTGATCTCCGACCTGTTCCAGCGCATGGCGCAGGGGCAACTCGATGTCTCCGAGTTCGGGCTGACCTATTTCCTGCGCACGTTCGACCTCGGTGACGCGCCGTTCCTGGCGCTGCCGGTCTTCCCGAACCGTAACTTCCGCCACTCGGCCCTGTTCGTCAACGCCGACAGCGGGATCGAGCGGCCCCAGGACCTCGCGGGCAAGACCGTGGGCGAGTTCGCCCTGTGGGGGCACGACCCGGGGGTCTGGATGAAGGGCATCCTGGCCGAGGACTACGGCATCACCCCGGATCAGATGAGCTGGGTCATCGGCGGCACCGATCACCCGATCCCCGCCTTCGACTGGATTCCCCAGCCTGTCCCGGCCGGCCTCGACGTCCGTCACGCCGCCTCGGACCAGACCCTCGCGGGGATGCTCGAGGCGGGCGAGATCGACGCGCTGCTGTCGGTCGACGTGCCCCAGGGCCTCATCGACGGCTCGAGCAAGAAGATCAGGCGGCTCTTCCCCGACTACGAGCTCGTGGAGCGCGACTACTACCGGCGCACCGGCATCTTCCCGATGATGCACGTGGTCGCGATCCGCCGTGAACTGGCCACCGAGCCCGGCCTGGTCCGGTCGGTCTACCGCGCGTTCAGCCAGGCCAAGCAGATCGTGCAGGACCAGTACCGGGCCGGCGCGGCCAAGCAGCACATGGCGGTCGTCACCCCGTGGTTCAGCGCGCTGTTGGCCGAGAACCGGGCCCTGCTCGGCGAAGACTGGTGGCCCTACGGCCTCGGCGCCAACCGCAAGGCGGTCGACACCTTCCTGCGCTACCACCACCAGCAGGGACTGTCCCGGCGCCTGCTCACCTCGGACGACATCTTCGTCCCCGACCTGCTCGGCACCTGAGGCATCCGGGTCCTACTCCACCTCAGGGGCGGCCGTCTCCGGGCCATGGGGCCCGTAGCCGACGACCGTGTGGACGTTGACGAATTCGCGGATGCCGTGCCCGGACAGTTCGCGCCCGTAGCCGGAGTCCTTGACGCCGCCGAAGGGAAGGCGCGGGTCGGAGGCGGTCATCCCGTTGATGGCGGTGTGCCCGGCGTTCAGCCGGGCCGCGAGCGCTGCGCCGCGCTCCAGGTCGCAGGTCCAGAGGTTGCTGCCGAGCCCGAAGCGGGTGTCATTGGCCAGCTCGACCGCGTGCTCGGCGTCCCGGGCCCGCACCAGCGGCACGGCCGGCCCGAAGACCTCCTCCGCCAGCACCGGCATGTCCGCGGTGACGTCGGCCAGGACGGTCGGCTGGTAGTAGAAGCCGGGCCCGTCGGGGATCTGGCCGCCGGCCAGCACGCGGGCTCCCATCCGGACCGACTCATCGACCTGCCGGGCTACCGCGTCGCGCAGGTCGGCCCGGGCCAGCGGGCCCACGGTGACGTCGGGTGAGGCCGGGTTACCGGTCACCAGCCGGGCCACCCCGGCCAGGAACGCGGCGGTGAACTCGTCGGCCACGGGCTCCTCGACGATGATCCGCTTGGCCGCGATGCAGGACTGCCCGTTGTTCTGGAACCGGGCGCGCACGGCGTAGTCGGCCGCGGCGGCGATGTCGGCGTCGGCCAGCACGATGAACGGGTCGCTGCCGCCGAGTTCGAGGACCGTCTTCTTCAGCGCCCGCCCGGCGATCGCGGCCACCGCCCGGCCAGCGCCGGTCGACCCGGTCAGCGTGACGGCCGCGACCCGGTCGTCGCCGATGATCCGCTCGCTGACCTCGGGGGTGCGCTCGACGCCGGTCACGACCACGGTCAGCAGGTCCGGGGGCAGCACGGCCGCCGCGACCTCCTCCAGCAGCAGGGCGCCGCCGGTAGTCGACGGGGCGTGCTTGAGCAGGACCGCGTTCCCCGCGACGAGGGCGGGGGCCAGGGCCCGGATCACCTGCCAGTAGGGGAAGTTCCACGGCATGATCGCGAACAGCACGCCCAGCGGCTCATAGCGGACCTGGCTCAGCCGGGCCTCGGTCGTCACTGGCTCGGGAGCCAGCAGCGCGGGCCCGTGGCCGGCGAACCACTCGCACGCGGCCGCGCACTTCTCGACCTCGGCCTGGCTCTGCGCCAGCGGCTTGCCCATCTCGGCGGTGGCCAGCCGGGCCAGCTCGCCGCTGCGTGCACGGAGCGCCCCGCCCAGCCGCCGGACCGCGTCGGCCCGCTCGGACACGGGCACCGCGCGCCAGGCCGCGGCGGCCCGGTGGGCCCGGCCGAGGATCGCGTCGACCTGGTCGTCGGCCGTCTCCGGGTAGGCCGCCAGCTCGGTGCCGGTCGCCGGGTCAATCGTCGAAATCTTCCCCGCTGTCGTCATGTCCTGCCTTCCCTCAGGGCGGCTCCGCCCCGAAGATGGTCCGCGGATTCCTCACCAGCATCAGCTCCAGGCCGGCGGGCGCTATTCCGGCGGTCAGCCGAGCCCGGACCAGCGTGGCCGGATGCGACCCGGGAGCGGACCGCGGCGTCGGGGCCAAGTTCTAGAATCGGGCTCTGGATTGTGCGAGTGGCCGGTGGTTAAGTGGATTCACATCCGCTGAGCCGCTGGGCGGCGGCGGGAGCATGACGTGATGCCAGGAGGCAGCGAGCATGAGTGACGAGCCGTCGGCCGAGCTCCGCGATCTCGGGCAGGTGACATTCCACCGCGACGGGCCGGTCGGGATCGTCACGCTGAACCGGCCCGAGGTACTGAACGCCCAGGGCTACGAATTGCTGGCCCAGGTCGACCAGGCGTTCGACCTGGCCCAGGCCGACCAGGCCATCCGCGTGGTCATCGTGCGCGGCGCGGGCGGTGTCTTCTCGGCCGGGCACGATCTGAGCGGGGACCGGCAGCGGGAGGCCGACCCGCTGGAGCGGTACAACGACTTCAAGAAGTACAACCTGGACCTGCTGCTGAAGTGGCGCGACTTCCCCAAGCCCACGATCGCGATGGTGGACGGGTACTGCATCTACGCCGGGTGGATGCTCGCGGCTGTCATGGACCTGGTGTTCGCCGCTGACCGGGCGCAGTTCCTGGGCGGGTTCGTGGAGTACAACTCCATCCCGTGGGACGTGGGCTTCCGCAAGGCCAAGGAGATCGTCTTCGAGAGCCGCTTCCTGACCGCCGCGGAAGCCCAGGCCGACGGCTTCGTCTCGCGCGTCTTCACCCCGGACGATCTCGAACCCGAGACGCTTGCCTTCGCCCGCCGGGTCGCCGAGAACCACCCGTTCACCCTGCGGATGGCCAAGCTGCAGATCAACAAGGCGCAGGACGCCCAGGGCTTCCGGTCGCTGCTCGAGGACAGCCTGGGTGACTATCTCGCCATGACGTTCATGCCCGGCTTCAGCACGAGGCTGGAAGGCAAGAAGCGGCTGCGTGCGGTCGACCTCGCCGTCCGCGGCGCGCGCGGCGAGCGCTACGGCCAGGGCGGCCCCCCGGCCGGCACCTGACCGGCAAGCGCGGGCGCCGCCTGATCAGCTGACGGCCTCGATGGCGGCCGGATCCGCCCGTTCGCTGAGCTGTTCCCGCAGGTAAGCCAGGGCCCGGCTTTGCAGCCGGGACACGTGCATCTGGGACAGGCCGAGCCGGTCCGCCACCTCCTGCTGGGTGTGGTTGCCGTAAAACCGCAGCAGCAGGATCTGCTGCTCGCGACGGGGCAGCTCGTCCCAGTGCCGTTCCAGTGCCTGCATGCCGATCGCCTGCTCGATGCCGGCGTCCTCGATGCCCAGCAGGTCGCCCAGCCCGGCGGAGTCGTCGGCGTCGCCCACGGGGGTGTCCAGTGACAAGGCGCTGAAGCCCTCCGCCGCCTGCCTGGCCTCGTTGAGATCCTCTGCGGTGACGCCGAGGCGCGCGGCTATCTCGGCGTCGTCCGGCTGGCGGCCCAGCTCCTGGACCAGGGCCTCAGCCGTGCCCCGCATTTCGAGCAGCAGTTCCTGCAGGGGCCGGGTGACCCGGACCTGCCACCGCTTGTCCCGGAAGTGCCGCTTGATCTCCCCACTGATGCAGGGCGACGCGTAGGCCCGCAGCTCGTTGCCGAACGCCGGGTCGAAACGCCGGATCGCCTTCAGCAGCCCGACAAACCCCACCTGCATCAAGTCGTCCGTCGACTCCGGACTGTTGCGGTACGGGCGCACGCACGCCCGCACCAGCGGGGTGTAGCGGCGCACGAGCACGTCGCACACGGCAGCCTTGTCCGCCCCGTCGTACTCGCGGTACAGCGCCAGCAAGTCGGCGTCAGGCAGGCTGTCGAGCGCGGCATCCGCGGCCGGGGACACATCAGGCAAAGGTCGTACCTCCGTAAGACGGACCGTGATCCGCCCGCAGATGGCCGGCCCGGACCGAAGGTCAAGGACGGGGAACTACCCCAGCAGTGACGATCCATGCGGGCGATGCCGCTTTTGTTTCCTGCCGCCGTGTTTCCTGCCGCCGGACCGAACCAGTGCCCGCCTGGACTGTTCACCCGGCGATTTCCGGGCCAAGCTCGATGCGAGGGGCTTCGCCCCGGGGGCGGGCCCGCCCCGCCTGCGTCGATGAGGAGTGTGGCCATGGCCGGATCCAGTGACATTCTCGTGGAGGAGGACGGCCCGGTCGCCCTCGTGACCCTGAACCGCCCGGAGAAGCTGAATTCCATGGGCGGGACGATGATGAGCGACCTCACGGACTACCTGGGCTCGCTCAATTCCGGGGATTACCGGATCCGAGCGGTTGTGCTGACCGGCGCCGGACGGGCCTTCTGCGCGGGCGGGGACGTGACGAGCTTCCCGAACGTCAATGAGAGCAGGCGCGCCGCCGCGTGGCGCCGGCCGCACGGGGAGCGTTCAGCGGTCCTGGTCCTGCGTGACTGCGATGTGCCGGTCATCGGGGCGGTCAACGGCTACGCGGTGGGCGGCGGCTTCGGCCTCGCGCTGGCGACTGATTTCCGGATCTGCTCGCAGGACGCCGTCTTCCAGGCCGCGCAGATCAAGCGCGGCATTACCGCTGACATCGGCCTCCCGTTCCTGCTGCAGGCGGAGGTCGGCACCCAGCGGGCGCTGGAGATCATCACCACGGCGCGGCGGGTTGAGGCGCCCGAGGCGCTGGCCCTCGGCCTGGTGCTGGAGGTGGTGCCGGCGGCCGGGCTGGTCGACCGGGCCCTGGAGATCGCCCGTCAGGTCGCGCAGAACGCGCCCCTCGCCATCGCCGCGGCCAAGCGGCTGGTCTACCTGCCGCACGAAGAAGCCCTGGCCCGGGTGGAGGAGCTGACCACGATGTTCGTGGGCAAGCTGTTCGACACCGAGGACGGCCGGGAAGGGGCCCGGTCGTTCATGGAGCGGCGCGAGCCTACCTTCCGGGGCCGGTAGGCACGCGCCGGAGTTCAGCGGGCGTCCTCACCGCCCGGCGGCTCGGTGACGACCAGGACGTCGAGCGCCTCGACCTGGTTGCCGTTGACCCACAGCGGGTTGACTTCCAGCGCACCCAGCGCGCGGCCGAGCGAGGCGGCCGTGTTCCCGATCCCGGCGATCGCCGCGGCGACCGCGTCGAGGTCGGCCGGGGCCGAGCCGCGGGCGCCCTGCAGCAACGGCAGGCCGCGCAGGCTGCCCAGCATCTCCCTGACCCCGGACGCGTCCACCGGCAGCGGCCGCAGCGTCGTGTCCCGCAAGATCTCCACCCACACGCCGCCCAGGCCGACGGCCAGGACCGGGCCGAACGTCGGGTCCACGGTGACGCCGGCCAGCAGCTCCACCCCGCCGGAGCGCATCGGCAGGACCAGCACGCCCTCGATCTCCGCGCCCGGCACCTTGTCCCCGGCCGCCCGGACCTGCTCGTAGGCGGCCCGGACGGCGGCCTCGGAGTCCAGGTGCAGGGCCACCCCGCCGATGTCCGACTTGTGGGTGATCTGCGCCGAGCAGATCTTCAGCACCACCGGCAGCCCCAGCGCGGCCGCGGCCGCGGCCGCCTCGTCCGCTGAGTTGACCAGTTCACCGGGCACCACCGGAACGCCTTCGGCCGCCAGCAGGTCGCGGGCCCGTGCCTCCGACCAGGGGCCGGAGGTGGTCACCGTCCGGGTGGCGGCCTGGGCCGCCACGACCGCCCGGACCCGGCCCCGGCGCTCCTGCCACCGGATCGCGCGGCCGATGGCGCCGATGGCGTAGTTCAGCCCGTTGGTCACGTGCAGGCCGCGCGGGTCGAGGAGCTCGCGGCCGTATCCGCTCAGGTCGACGCCGGCCATGCCCACCGGGATAACCGGGATCCGGGCCGACGCGATCTTCTCGGTCACCCAGTCCAGGCGGGCGCTGAGCGCGGCCGCCATGGGCTCCGGCGGCCGCTCGTCCGGCACGTAGACGCCGCCGAAGACGACGAAGTCGAGGTTCGGGTCCTCGACCGCCGCCTCCAGCGCGTAGTCGATCGCCGACAGCATCCCGGTGGGGGCGTTGGCCAGGCCGTACCCGGTCACGTCGAGGGGGTTGTGCGCGGTGGCGAACGGGGGCAGGTGCGGCTCGATGGCCGCGACCGTCTGCGGGGCGAAGTCGGGGACCTCGATGCCCTGCGCGCTGGCCGCGTCGCAGATGATGTCGCACGCCCCGCCCGACGCGGTCACGATGCCAGCCCGGCGGCCGGACGGCCAGCGGTTGTAGGCCAGCATCGCGCCGGTGGCCAGCAGTTCCTCGATGCCGGTCACCCGGATGACGTTGAGCTGCCGCAGGACGGAGTCGACCACGGCGTCATCGCCGGCCACCGATCCGGTGTGGGCCAGGGCGGCGGCCTGGCCGATCTCGCTGGCCCCGACCTTGACCGCGACGATGGGCTTGCCCGCCCGGTCTGCTTTCTCGGCCGCCGCGGCGAACTTGACCGGGTCGCTGATCTCCTCCAGGAACAGGCAGATGACCTTGGTGTCCTCGTCCTCGGCGAGGTAGTCGACCATGTCGATGGTCGAGATCATCGACTCGTTGCCCATGGTGGTCAGCGTGGTGATGCCGACGCCCTGCGCGCGGGCCACCTGCAGCACGCCGGTGGCCAGGGCGCCGCTCTGCAACGCCACCCCGACCGGGCCCGCCGTCAGCGGCGGGGGGACGCCCAGGGCGAACACCGGCGACTTGGACTGGGCGTTGAGGAAGCCCAGGCAGTTCGGGCCGAGCAGCACGATGCCGTGCTCGAGGGCCTTGGCCACCATGGCGTCCTCGAGGGCGCGGCCCTCCTCGCCGACCTCCCGGTACCCGGCCGCCAGGACCACCCCGTTGCGGATCCCCATGGCTCCCATGTCGTCCAGCACGCTCTCCACGGCCTGGATCGGGGCGAGGATGAAGGCAGTGTCGACCGGGGCGTCCAGCGCGCGCAGGTTCGGCACGACCGGCCGCCCGAAGGCCGTCGCCGCCTTCGGGTGGACCGGGATCAGCGGGCCGGTGAAGCCCATCTGGTCGGCGCCGGCCACGATGAACCGGGCCCAGCCGGAGTTGTCGGAGGCGCCCACCATGGCGATGGACTGCGGGGTGAAGAACTCGCGCAGCCGGGCCGGGGTGACCAGCTCACGCAGCGCGCGGCGGTTGGCGGCGTGCAGGTCTGCCTGCCTGGTCTGGGATTCGGTCGTCATCGACAGGCACTCCTAGAAGTCGTCCCACTAGCCGAAGGATGCTGCGGCTAACTGCATCCGTCAATGGGGCGACGCCAGCAGATTCTAGAATCGTCCGCGGTCATTGGTTGGCCCGCGAACCGGGACATCTGAGCCGGCGAAGCGTAGCGTGTGGAGGCGTGACTGCGGATTCTGCCCCCGGCGGCGCGGCCGGCGACGGCCTTGAGACCCACCTGGACACCGGCCGCCAGGTGGCGACGGTTGAGATCCAGCGCGGCCCGAACAACTTCTTCGACCTCGGCGTGCTTATCCGGCTCGCGGACACCCTCGACGACCTGGCGCGCCAGGGCGCCCGGGCCGTGGTCCTGTGCAGTGAGGGAAAGAACTTCTGCGCGGGCGCGGATTTCGGCGGGGGATCGCAGCGCGGGCTGCCTCAGGCGCGCACCCCGCATCTGTACGACGTCGCCCAGCGGTTGTTCGAGCAGCCGCTGCCAGTGGTGGCCGCGGTGCAGGGAGCGGCGATCGGCGGAGGGCTGGGACTCGCGCTCGCGGCCGACTTCCGGGTCGCCTCGCCCGAGAGCCGGTTCGCGGCCAATTTCGTCAAGCTCGGCTTCCACCAGGGATTCGGGATCAGCGTCACCCTGCCCCGGGCCGTGGGGCAGCAGGCCGCTCTGGACCTGCTCTACACCGGCCGGCGCATCGACGGGACCGAAGCGCACCGGATCGGCCTGTGCGATCACCTTGTCCCGGCTGATCAGCTGAGGCCGCGGGCCACGGCGCTGGCAGCGGAGATCGCCGAGGCGGCACCGCTGGCGCTGCAGTCCGTCCGCGAGACCATGCGGGCCGAGGTCGTCCGGGCCGTGCGTGAGGCCATGGCGCGCGAACGGAAGGAGCAGGACCGCCTGCGGCAGACGGAGGATTTCCGTGAAGGCGTGAAGGCCGTCCGCGACCGGCGCCCGGCCCGGTTCTCCGGCCGCTGACGAGGGTCCGCACGTGGAAACCGCCGGCACCGGCGCGCAGCCGGCCACCCCGGGGGCGCTGGACGGGTTCCGGGTCCTGGAGCTCAGCACGGTCATCATGGCGCCCCACGCGACGCAGGTCCTCGGCGACCTCGGCGCCGAGGTCATCAAGGTGGAGACCGGCAGCGGCGACCTGAACCGGGTGATGGGCGGCGGACCGCACCGGGACCTGTCCGGGATCGCCCTCAACGTCAACCGCAACAAGCGCGCGGTCTCGCTCAACCTCAAGCTCCCGGCCGGCCGGGAGGCGTTCCTGCGGATCCTCGATACCTGCGACGTGCTGGTGACCAACGTCCGCCCCGGCCCGCTGGCCCGGCTGGGGCTGTCCTACCAGGACGTCGCCCCGTCCCGGCCCCGCCTCGTCTACTGCCAGGCGCAGGGCTTCCGGTCCGGGACCGGGGAGGAGAACCGGCCCGCCTACGACGACATCATCCAGGCGGCGACCGGCCTGCCGCGGCTCAGCGAGGTCACGGTGGGCAAGGCCAGCTTCATGCCGTCGATCATCGCGGACAAGGTCGCGGGGGAGGCGATCGTCCAGGCCGTGCTGGCGGCCCTGCTGTACCGCGCGCGGACGGGCAAAGGTCAGCGCGTCGAGGTCCCGATGTTCGACGCGGTCCTGGCCTTCACCCTGGTCGAGCACCTGTCGAAGGCGGCCGTTCCCGGCGAGCCCGCCGGATACAACCGGATCATGACCCAGACGCGCGGGCCGCACCGGACGAGGGACGGGTACGTCGCGCTCATGCCTTACACCGACGCGCACTGGCGGCGCCTGTTCGCCGCCGTCGGACGCGAGGAACTGCTGGACCAGCCGTGGTACAGCGACCACGCGACGCGGCTGGCGAACGCCGAGCGCGTCTACGCCGAACTCGCGGCCATCGCGGCCGAGCGGACCACCGGCGAATGGCTCGAACTGTGCGCACGCGAGGGGATCCCCGCTAACCCCGTCCCGTCCCTGGATGAGATCCTTGCCGACGAGTCGCTGCACCGCGGCATGGTCAGCCTCGCCGACCACCCCGAGATCGGGAAGTACCGGCTGATCGGCCCGGGCATGATCCTGGATGAGTCTCCGCTGACGGTGCGGCGCCCGGCCCCGCTCCGTTCCGAGCACACCGCGGAGGTGCTGGCGGAGGTGGGCTACACCGCCGGGGAAATCAGCGCGATGGTGGCGGACGGCGCCGCGGAAGTGCGAGGAACGTGATGGAAACAGCCGAGCCGGACCTCATCCGGGCCGAAGTCCGCGCGTGGGTCACCCGGAACTGGGATCCCGCCCTCAGCTTGCGGGAGTGGCGGGAGCGCCTGGTCAGTTCGGGCTGGGCGGTGCCGTCCTGGCCCGTCCGCTGGTACGGGAAGGGACTCCCGGCCTGGGCCGACGACATCGTCGCGGACGAGATCAGGCGCTGCCATGCCGTCGCCAGCATCCCGGCCGGACTCGCCGGGCCGACCATCTTGGAACAGGGGCCGGACCTGCTCCGTGAGCGCTTCCTCCGCCCGCTGCTAACCGGTGAGGAGACCTGGTGCCAGCTGTTCAGCGAGCCGGCCGCCGGCTCTGACATCGCGGGCCTCATCACCACCGCCACGCTGGACGGTGACAGCTGGGTCGTCAACGGGCAGAAGGTCTGGAACACCAGTGCCCATCACGCGGACCTGGGCCTGCTGCTGGCCCGCACCGACTGGGACGTGCCGAAGCACGCGGGCATCTCCTACCTGATCCTGCCGATGCACCAGCCCGGCGTGGAGGCACGCCCGCTGCGCCAGATGAACAAGCGCAACTCGTTCAACGAGGTCTTCCTGACCGACGCCCGCGTCCCCCGGGACTGGGTCGTCGGGCAGGTCAACAACGGCTGGGCCGCGGCCCTGGCCACCCTCATGCACGAGCGCAGGTTCGCCCGGATGGGGCAGCCGAACCTGGAGGGAATCGATCCCGGGCGCGCGCTCGAGGAGGCCCGGGCGGAGGCGGCCGAGACCGCGCGGGTCTACTCCTGGTACCCGCAGCGGGCCGGCCGGGCCGATCTCGTCATCGAGCACGCCCGGTCGATGGGGGTCACCGGCGACCCGCTCATCCGCCAGGAGATCGCCCGGCTGGTCACCCTGCAGCGGGTCGGCCAGTGGACGGCCGAGCGCGCCCGGCGGGCGCGGGAAAGCGGCCGGCCGCCTGGCCCGGAGGGATCGATCGGGAAGCTCGCCCTGAGCAACGTCGCGCGGCAGGCGGCAAAGGTCCACTCGATGATCGCGGGCGCACAGGGGTTGCTCGCGGGCGGGGACCCGCACGGCCCGCTCGGCGGGCTGCTGGCGGAGATCACCCTGTCCGTCCCGGCCCAGTCGATCGCGGGCGGCACGGACGAGATCCAGCGCGGCATCATCGGCGAAAGGGTTCTCGGCCTGCCGCGTGAGCCGGACCCGTCCCGGGGACGCCCCTACCGCGAGGTCCGCAACCGCTGAACGCTATCCCGCCTTCCAGACGGCGACCCGCGAGAGCCACGCGGTGGACGGGATCACCAGCGGCCCGTTGCACGCGGGCAGCTGTCGCCGGGGCCGTCCTGGTTCTGGAAGATCAGCTCCTGCTCGGCCCTGGTGGGCAGCGGGATCTTGCCGATGAACGTCTGGTTGTACCAGACCTCGACCTGCCCGCCCGTTCGCAACATGGAGACCGTGAGCCACCCGGTGGAACCGGAGCCGGGCCGCCCGCACTTGCTGACCGAACGTCGGTCCCGAATAGCAAGATCGCCTGCGCGTCCAGCGGCAACCCGAGGCGTATTCTCCTCGATGCACCGCGCCGTCAGCTGTCGTCGATCAACTCGATCGACGTCGGCAACACACCCGACGCGAGCACCGCGTTCACCGTGTTCGTCGCATCATCCATGCGATCGAAGATCGCCATCGCGGTACGCGCGAATCGTGGCTTGCTCAACAACCGCACCGTCACCTCGGTGATGGTCCCCAGCGTACCTTCCGCGCCACAAAGAGCGCGCGCAAATTATAGCCGGTGACGTTCTTCACCGACCGTCCGCCGGTGCGAATCACCGTCCATCTGGCAGCACAACCTCGAGCGCGAGCACGTAGTCCACCGTCACGCCGTACTTCAAACAGCGCGCCCCGCCGGCGTTCTCCGCACGTTGCCGCCGATCGCGCTTTGCTTGAGCGACGACGGGTCCGGCGGATAGAACAACCCCCGCGCCTCCACGGCGGCCTGGAGGTCGGCCGTGATTACCCCGGCCTGCACCACCGCCACCCGGTCGATCTCGTCGATGGCCAGGATCCGGTTCAGCCGCGCCACCCCGAGCACGATGCTGCCGGCCAGCGGAACCGAGCCACCCGAGAGGCCGCTGCCCATCGCCCGCGGCGTCATCGCGATCCGCTCGCGTTGGCGTAGCGATGGATCGCGGCCACCTCGGCCGTCGAGCCCGGGCAGAACCACCAGCGGCGGGGTATTGGCGAAGAACGTCCCGTCGAAACCGTAGGCGATCACGTCCTCGGGCTTGGTGAGCACGTGCGCGTCGCCGACGATCCCGGCCAGGACGTCGCGCAGCGCTGCGACGTTTCCGGGGGACGTTGGACCGTTCATCGACGATGTAATATCCCCGAACGGGGGAGAGGCCTGCGGGCCGAAATCTGCCCGGCTTTTCACTTATCTCTGGAGGATCCCCAACGTGAGTCAAACCCCCGTGCGCGTCGCAGTCACCGGAGCGGCCGGTCAAATCGGCTACAGCCTCCTCTTCCGGATCGCCAGCGGCGCGATGCTCGGTCACGGACCAGCCCTCATCCTGCAGCTGCTCGAAATCCCCGATGAGAAAGTCCAGAAAGCGCTCGTCGGCGTGATGATGGAGCTCGACGACTGCGCGTTTCCGCTGCTCCACGGGCGTCGCGATCTGCGAGGACCCGAAGGTCGCCTTCAAGGACGCGGACTATCGCACTGCTGGTCGGTTCGCGCCCGCGCGGTCCGGGGATGGAACGCAACGATCTGCTCGACCGCCAACGGCGCGATCTTCACCGCCCAAGGCGCGGCGCTCGACGCGGTCGCGAAGCGCAACGTCAAGGTGCTCGTCGTCGGCAACCCGGCCAACACCAACGCGCTGATCGCGATGAACAGCGCGCCCGGCCTCTCGCCCGCGAACTTCACGGCGATGATGCGGCTCGACCACAACCGCACCATCGCGCAAGTCGCGCACAAAGCCGGCGCGGCGAACGCGGCGGTGAAGAAAGTCACCGTCTGGGGCAACCACTCCACGACGCAGTATCCCGACATCTCGAACGTCGAGATCGACGGCAAGCCGGCGACCGCGCTGATCAAGACATGGCGTGGCGCGATGACGAGCTGGTGCCGACCGTGCAGAAGCGCGGCGCGGCGATCATCGACGCGCGCGGACTCTCGTCGGCGGCGTCGGCGGCGAACGCGGCGATCGATCACATGCGCGATTGGGTCAAGGGCACGCCGAGCGGCGACTGGATCTCGATGGGCATTCCGTCCGACGGCAGCTACGGATTCCGGAGGCGTGATGTTCGGCTATCCGGTGACGACCAGCAACGGCACGTTCTCGATCGTGCAGGGTCTGCCGATCGACGACGCCGGCCGAAACGCCTCGACGCCACGCATAAGGAACTGCTCGAAGAGAAGGCCGCGGTCGCGCACCTGCTGCCGAAGTAACCGCTCGCTAGCCCAAGGAGGGCACGATGGAAGCGACGAGCGGGCGCGGCGACGGCGCGCGGTATGCCAAGTGGGCGCTGTTCGCGGCGCTCGGCATCCTCACGGTCGTGGCCGTCGCGAACGCGGAGCGCTTCCTCATCGACCCGCACGACCCGGAATGGGCGCACATCGCGCCCTTCGGTGGCTGCTGTTGGTGCACGCGCTGGCCGGCGTCACGGCGCTCGTTACCGGACCGTGGCAGTTCTCGGGGCGCTTGCGGCGCGCGCATCTGCGCGCTGCACCGCACCATCGGGCGCGTCTATGTGGTGGCGGCGCTGATCGCGTCGTCGATGGGGATGTATCTCGGCACCACGCACGAGCCGTGGCCGCTCAACGCGCAGCAGCCCGCGCAGGCCGGCGGGTGGCTGCTCTCGACCGTGATCCCGTACGTCGCCATTCGCAACGGGCACGTGGCGCTGCACCGGCTCTGGATGGCGCGCAGCTACGCCTTCACGTTCGTCTTCGTCGCGTCGCGACTGCCGTTTCCGTCATCCATAACACTGCCGAGCTTACGAACCTGTTGTGGTGGCTCGTCGTGGGCGCGATCGTCGTGCCCGAGCTGATCTTGACGCTGCCGCAGATCGTGCGCTCGCGCGCGCGTTAGCCCGCGCGCAGCAGTTCGAGAAAGCGCTGCGCGAGCGGCGAGAGCGTGCGTTCGCGCAGGCGGATGACGCTGAACGGGCGCGTGAAGTCGACACCGGTGACCGCCACCGGCTTCACGCGGCCGGCGGCGACGGCGCGCTCGACCACGATCAGCGGCAGGATCGCGACGCCCACGCCCGCCTCGACCGCGCGCGCGACGCCCTCGCCGCTGGGCAGCGCCAGCACGACGTTGGCGTGACGCCGGCGACGCGCAGCGCGTCTTCGACGACGGTGCGCGTGCCGAGCCTTCCTCGCGGGCGGCGAACGGCTCGCCCACCAGCTCGGAGGGGGCGATCGACGTGCGCTCGGAAAAGCGATGGCCGTGCGGCGGAACGATCAGCGTCAACTCATCGGTAGCGTACGGCTCGACCAGGATCTCCGGATCGCGTACCGGGCCTTCGACCAGCGCGACGGCGAAGCGGCGCGCGTGGATGGCCTCGACGATCGCGGTCGTGTTGGCGACGTGCAGGCGGATGGTCGCGGCCGGATGCGCCTGGCGGAACGCGGCAACCGCCGGCAGCACGGTGTAGTTGCCGATCGTCACCGTGACGCCGATGTCGAGCGTGCCGAAGCGCGCGCCGGCGAACTCGCGCATCTCGCGCTCGAGCGCGTCGGCGGCGGCCAGCAGATCGACCGCGCGCTGCGCGAGGAACGTGCCGGCGTCGGTGAGGACCGGGCGGCGGCCGACCATGTCGAAGAGCGGCGTGCCGAAGTGGTCGGCGAGCGCGCGCACTGCTGCGTCACCGCCGGTTGCGAGAGCGCCAGCTCGTCGGCGGTGCGCGTGAAGCTGCCGATCTCGGCCAGGCGCGCGAACGTGTGTAGCTGCGTGAGGGTCAGCGGCATCGTCCGTGCTTCGGCGGGGGGCGTATGACCGCATCCGAGGCGCTGGCGGCGGCGCTGAAGCTGGTGCCGGGGCTGACCGATCACGCGCGCATTCCCGGGTCGTTGCCGGACACGCCGGCGTTCGATGCTGCGTGGGGGTTGTTGCAGTGCCGTGTCGCTCGATCCGAGGGACGCGGCCGTGCATGCGGCGCGCGGCAATCTGCTGTTGCGGCGCGGGAGACCGATGCGGCGCAGCGCTCGTACGCGCTGGCGGCGCGGTTCGACCCCTACGACGCGCCGTCGCGGCTGGTGCTCGGCGAGCTGGCGTATATGGCCGGCGACGAGCGCGCGGCTACGGCGTGGTTTGATGAAGCCTTCGCGCTGACGCATCTGTATTCGCCGCCGGTGCAGCCGGGGGCGCGGTCGGCGCTGGTGCTATGCGTTGCGGGGCCGTGGCATCGGAATATTCCCTTGGATTTTGTCGTGGATGCGGAGCGGTGGACGCTGCACCGGTGGTATGTGCCGGACGACTCGATCTTGCGCGGCGAGCTGGAGCTGCCGGAGTACGAACTCGTGATCGATGCGATCGGCGAGAGCATCGAGGCGCGCGCGGCGCTCGAAGAAGCGCAGAAGTTCATCTTCGCGCAGGAGATGCCGGCGATCAACGATCCCCTGCGCGTGGGTGGGACGGCGCGGGATGTGCTCGCTGCGACGTTGGCCGGCGTGGCGGGATGTGCGGTTGCGCCGGTGCGGCGGGTGCCGGCTGAGGCGTTGGTGCGGATTGCGGATGGGTTTCCGCTGCTCGTGCGACCGACGGA
Source organism: uncultured Actinomycetota bacterium (assembly GCA_963795335.1). Lineage (GTDB taxonomy): Bacteria > Actinomycetota > Actinomycetes > Streptosporangiales > Streptosporangiaceae > Trebonia. The sequence goes on along the minus strand of CAWCHI010000008.1, from coordinate 1,882 downwards.
TTCACACGGCGGCAAGGGGCTCGAACGCGTCGACGATACCGCTGCGCTGGCTGCGTACGCGTCGCGGGTGGCGGCGGATGCGTACGACGTGTCGGCGTTCACCGACTATCGGAGTGCGGATGGATTCTATCGCAAGTACCGGGTGATGTTCGTCGACGGCGTGCCGTATCCGTATCATCTCGCGCTCGACGAGTCGTGGATGATCCACTACTATCGCGCCCCGATGGGCGCCCACGACTGGATGCGCGGTGAGGAGCGGCAGTTTCTCATTGCACCCGCCGAGGCGTTCCCCGGGTGGGAGGTGACGGTGCGTGCGATCGGTGCGGCGGTGGGGCTGGATTATTTCGGGATCGACTGCACCGTGCTTGCTGATGGAACCGTGTTTGTGTTCGAGGCGGATGCGGCGATGTTGGTGCATGGCTTCGATCCGGATCCCGACAAGCGCGCGGCGTACGAGCGGATTCGGACAGCGCTCGCGGCATTGCTGGAGACGCGGGCTGGGTAGCTGTCCCTCGACAAAGTCGGGATGACAGGGGGAGGGGACGTGCTAGTGGCTTGCCTCTCTCGCGTGAATGAGGAGCGTGGGGGGCCGGGGCGAAGGGGAGCGGATGGACGGAGGATCGGCGTTGCGCGAGATCGTTCTGCCCGCGACGGAGCCGGAAACGGAATGGGTGCTCGGCCGGTCGCTGCAAAAGGTGAGCCCCACCCGGCGGCACGCCGTGGTTCAGCTCGCGGTTGCCATGCGTCTTGTGTCATGGGCTGGTGATCGCGGGCAGGTGGGCCAGGAGTGGCGGTTTCGCATCATGCCGCCCGGCGAGATTACCCGACCGCTCGTCCCAGATGTCGCATATATGTCGTATGCTCGGTTGGCATCACTCGCGCCGCAGGATCGAGAGACGCCGCCGATTGCACCCGACATCGTCGTTGAGGTTCGGTCTCCGGACGACCGTGCGGCCGATATCGAGGAGAAACTCCGCGTCTATCTCGCCGCCGGCACCTCGATGGTGTTGATGTTTGATCCCGACCGTCGCACGCTGGACGTCTTCGAAGCCGGTGCGCAACCCCGAAGCTACGGGACCGGCGACCGCTTTGTATCCGTGCGCTTTCCGGATCTTGCGTTTCCGCTGGCTGACATCTTCGCGCAGCTCGATCTGCCGTAGACCGCACCGTCGGCGCAACCTTTTCGGGGCCGCGGGTTATTCCGGTAGCGTTATGGGACGGAAGACGGAGATCGTGCTCTACCAGGCGGAGTGGTGCCCGTATTGCGCGCGGGTGCGCAAGAAGCTGACCGACCTGTTGCTTGATTATACGATCGTCAACGAGCCGCACTCACATGCGGAACGCGCGGCAACGAAGGAAGCGTCCGGGCAGACGAGCATTCCGGTGCTGGTCGACGGCGACGTCGTGCTCGATGACGACGACGATATGATTCCGTACCTCGAGAAGACGTACGGCGCGGGCGTTCCGCGCTAGGCGGATTTCCGGGGGTCGCGTTCTTCTTGCGGGTCGCGGCGGTGGTGCGGCCGGTGCTCGGGCTGCTCCCGAGGTCGTGCCAGCCATGCTCGGTCAGATCGACGTCGTAGTGCTTGGCGGCTTTCTTGATGTTCGCAAATGCGAGCTCGCGCTCGTCACCCGACGCGCCGGTCATCTGATCGAAGCGCGCGATCGCGTTGCGCACGTGCTCGGCGTCGGTAGGCTCCTTGCGTTTCTTCGGGATCGCGAACACGCTGTCGGGCAGGTCGCCGCGTTCGGTGAGTTCGCCGTGCCTTTCGTGGGGCTTCCAGGTTGCTCCATACCGGTCTCCTACCCAGTTCGGGGCCGCGCCATTAGCTGGCGATTTGGATGAAGTGCCGGATCAGCGCTTCCATTCGGCGCATGTCGT
>CAWCHI010000007.1:0-486928 GCA_963795335.1 uncultured Actinomycetota bacterium | reverse complement strand
CCCGGCAGGTACTGCAGGCGGCGGGCGCCAGCGGAAATAACACGGTCCAGGTGACACTGAAGTGGGCGTTCCACGGCAAGGGCAACAGGCTCGGCCGTCGCCAACCTTCGCTGCTCACGCCCGACCAGGCCGAGGCCAGCATTACCTTCCCTTACGACTGCCCGTCGTGACGCCCGGATGAAGATCACCAGCTGCGTCCCGCTCCCCGGCCCGGGCCTGATCGCCCGCTCACGGCGAGCTGGTCGCGGTGACCGACGGGCACTGGCCCGCGACCCTTGCTCGGCGTGCTGGCCGAGGTCGCGGCGGCGGCCGGGCGACGGCAAGCGAGCTGGTGCGCGCGGCCACCCGGGCCGCGCTCGGCTGCGCCGGCCAGCCGGCGTGGGCGTGCGCCGGGATCACCGCCGACGGCGGCATGGCCGTGCTGGTCCACGGCGCGCGCGGTGGCCACCGTCCGCGTCGACGGCGCGGCCGAAGTCACGCTCACCGCCGGCGACTCGGTGCTCCCGGTGAGCCAGGCTGTTCACCGGCCCGGCGGTCGGCCTGACCTGCTCGCGGGCGAGCCGGGCGCCCCCGACCCGCGGTGCTGGCTCGGCCAGGGGGTGGTGCCCGGCGGCGGCCTGGCGGTGACGATCGTTCCCGGCCCCGGGCGTCCGGGGCCGTCCGGGGTGGCCGCCGCGGAGGCGCCCGGTCCGGTCACCTGGCCCCCGGCCGGGCCGGATGCCGCAGACACGACCGCCCGGGCCGCGCCGCGGGCGGCCACGGACGGACGGCCCCCCGCCGTGGTCGCGGGCACGGCGGCCGCGACGGTATTGCCCGCTGCGGCCTCGCCCGCCGATGACGCCGGCCACGTCTCCCGGCCGGTCCTGGTCGACGGGGTGGTATGCGGCAGCGACCACTTCAACGGCCCGGACGCGCGAGCTTGCCGGCAGTGCGGGGCGCGCCCTGGGCCAGCGGCCCGTAGCCTCGTGCGGCGCCCGCGTCCGCCCCTTGGCGTCCTCGTGCTTCGATGACGGCACCCGGCTCACGCTCGACGGCGACTACGTGCTCGGGCGGGAGCCGGTGCTCGACTTCGACGTGATGGCGGGGCGCGCCAGCCGTTGCGCATCTCCGACCCCGGCGGCACCGTCTCCCGGCTGCACCTGCGGATCACCCTGGTCGGCTGGCAGGTGGAGGTCAGCGACCTCGGGTCGGCGAACGGATCGGTCCTCCAGGCGCCGGGCGGGGAGCGCACGCTCGCGCCCTTCGAGCCGATCGTTCATGAGCCGGGCACCCGGATCGGCATCGGCCACCGCAGCATGCAGTACCTGGCCTACCAAGGAGTTCGCCCATGAGTGCGTGGACGGTTCCGAGCTACGCCGAAGGCTGGACGGTACCCGGGTACGCCGAGGAGCGGCTGGTCGGCCCGGGAGCATCCGGCCGGGTCGTGGCCGCGGTCAGCGAGGCGACCGGCCAGCGGGTGGCGATCAAGTACCTCAGCCCTCGACTGGTCCGTGACCCCGTCTTTCTGTGGGGATTCCGGACCGAGGCGCAGACGCTCGGGTCGCTGGACGTTCCGCAGGTCGTGCAGCTGTACGACTACGTGGAGGAGCCCGGCCAGGGCGCCGCGATCGTGATGGAACTGGTCGACGGGGTCTCGCTGCACGAGATGATCACGGAGCGCGGGCCGACGACCGCCGAGTCCGCGCTCGTGGCGCTCAAGGGCTCGCTGCTCGGGCTGGCCGCCGCGCACGCGCTCGGCATCGTCCACCGGGACTACAAGCCGGAAAACGTCCTGGTCGACAGCGGGGGCAACAGCAAGCTGTCCGATTTCGGCGTGGCGATCAAGGCGGGCAAGCAGCGCCCGTCCGCGGGGACGCCGCTGTACATGGCGCCGGAGCAGTGGAATGGCGCGCCGAACAGCCCGGCGACCGACGTCTACGCCGCGACCGCGGTGTTCTATGAGTGCCTGACCGCGCAAGCCCCGTTCTCCGGCAAGCTCGGGCAACTGCGCGAGCAGCACGAGACCGCGCCGGTGCCGCTGGACGCGGTCGACCCCCCGCTGCAGAACCTCATCGCCCGCGGCATGGCCAAGAACCCGCTGGACCGGCCGCAGAGCGCGATCGCGTTCGTCGCGCGAGCTCGAGGCGACGGCGACCGGCGTCTACGGGCCCGGGCTGGGAGGAACGCGGCCGCAGCCACCTCGCCGAGCGCGTCGCCGCCCTGCTTGCCGCTGCTGCTGCTGCGGCGGCAGCCGGGCGCGGGCGGCACCTCGGAGGCGACCACCTGGCTCGGCCCGGCGGCGGGGCGGCGCCGCAGGCCGGGCCGCAGGCGTCGGCGCCGGATGCTGGCCGCGACCGTCGATCGCGGCGGCGTCCGTGGTCGCCGTGGCCGCGGTCGCCACCGCGGTGACGCTGCCGGATCCCACAACGCCAAGCTGAAGAGCTCGTCCCAGGTGGCCGCGGTGTCACGCCGACGTTCAAGGCGCAGGCCGCCGTGACGCCGCCGGTGACCGCCTCGGCGTGCACCGCCACGTCGGCCTTCCCTTACAGCGGAACGCTCACGGCGTCGGCCCCGGGCACCGTCTCCTACCAGTGGGTGTACTCGGCGGGCAAGCAGGGGCCGGTGCAGACGGCCCACTTCGCCGCCGCCGGGGACACGCAGGTTACCGGCGAGGTCGTCAAGACCACCCAGCCCGGGGGCGGCTGGGGGGAGATCCAGCTGCTCAGCCCGGCGCGCAAGACATCCAACCAGGCCAGTTACAAGCTGCTGTGCGCGGCCAGCGCGGGCGGGTTCACCCCGGCGGCGTCCGTCACGCCGTCCACGCCGGCACGCCACCTGCGGCACGACACCGCCCACGTTCACCGCCACGGCTCGATCACCAGCGCCAAGGCGGCGACGGTCGCCTACTACTGGGCGCTGTCGAACGGGCTGGACTCCGCCCCGGCCACCGTGACCTTCACCAAGGCCGGGCACGCAGGCGGTGACGCCGCTGACGATTACCCCGCCGGGCGACCCCGCCAGCGGTGAGGCCGTCCTCGTGGTCACCAGCCCGTTTCGGCGGCCTCGGCCCCGCGACGTACACGCTGACGTGCACCGCCCCGGCCAAGCAAAAGCTGACCGCGGCGGTCGCGGTCACCCCGGCGACCCACGCGGTCACCCTGTGCACCGCCGCCGCCCCGACCTTCACCTTCACCGGGACCGTCACCGCAGCCGCGGCGGCACCGTCAGCTATCACTGGAACCTGCCGGGCGGGACCGGCCCGACCCGGACGCTGACCTTCGCCACGGCAGGCACCCAGGCCGTGACCGCCGCCAGTTACCGGCCCGCCAGCGACAGCGCCAGCGGGTCGGGCTCGATCGTCGTCACCAGTCCCGGCGCCGCCACGTCGAACGCGGCCGCGTTCAAGCTCACCTGCGGCGCCGGACTGTCCGTCACCACCAGCGGGGCCGCCACCGCCACGATCGGCACCGCCTACTCGGCCACCGCGACCGCAGCCGGCGGCAAGGGCAGCTACAAGTGGACGGTGACGGGTCTGCCCGCCGGGCTGAACTCGACCGCCGCCGGGGCCACGCTGACCATCAGCGGCACCCCCACCAAAGCCGGGGCCGCCGCGATCAAGCTGTCGGCCAGCGACAGCGCCACCCCGGTGCACACAGCCACCGCCAGCCTCAGCCTGACCGTCAGCGCGCCCGCGCTGACGCTGACCGGAGGCACGCTGGCGGCCGCCACGGTCGGCCACGCCTATGCCGCGACCGTCACCGCCAGCGGCGGCACCGGGACCGACAAGTACACCGCCGCCGGCCTGCCCGGCGGGCCTGAAGATCAGCGCCGCCGGGGCGATCAGCGGGACCCCAACCGCGGCCGGCACCGCGACCATGACCGTGACCGTGACCGACAGCGGCACGCCGGCCCAGACCGCGACCGCCGTCTACACGCTGAGCGTGACAGCGCCGGCGCTGACACTGGGCGGCGGGACCCTCCCGCCCGCCACTGCGGGCGCCCGCTACTCAGCCACAGTGACCGCCTCCGGCGGAAGCGGGAGCGACCTCTTCACCGCGACCGGGTTGCCGGCGGGGCTGACGATGGGCGCGGGCGGCACGGTCAGCGGCGCGCCGACCGTGAACAGGACCGCCCGCTACACCGTCACCGTCACCGTCACCGACACCGCCGGGCAGAAGGCGACGGCCAGCTACAGCCTGACCGTCACCGCGAAGGTGACCAGCTCACCCAGCCCGTCGCCGAGTCCGACGATTGTCATCCAGTAGGCGGGCGGCCGCCCGCCCGCGGGCCGCTGAGGCGCGGAGCCAGCGCCGGTTCCGAACCTCAGCGGATGCCCCCGTGGCGTTTTCGCCCGGGACCTAGAGCTGGTCGAGGTCCTCGAGCGCCCCGGACCAGCGCGACTGGCGCGGGATCCGGAGGTCTTCGATGGCCGGCCGCGGCCGCGGCGCCCGGGCCGCGGCGGCCGCCCCGCTCCGGGCGCCGTCGCTGATGGCCGCGGGCAGCTGCGCCGACCACGGCGGCGCGTCGGGCCGGGACATGACGGCGAGCTGCGCCGCCAGCGTGGCCCGGCAGATGGCGCCGCCCCGGGTGCGCGGCAGCGCCCGGCCGAACAGCCAGCGCACCGGAACCTTGTACGGCACCAGCCGGTCACGGCAGTGGGCCGTCAGCTCGACCGCCGCCGCGGGCAGCGGCGCCGACAGCCGGACGGCAGCCGCGACGATCTCGTCCCAGAAGTGGTCGGGGATGCCGATGACGGCGACCTCGGCCACGGCCGGGTGGCTGAGCAGGATCCGCTCGACTTCGAGCGGCAGGACCGCCTGGCCGCCCCGGATGATCAGCGGTGCTTCCGGCATGATGCAACGACTCCTCGTTCACTGGGTTAATGCCGGCCGGCGCAGGGTGAGCGCGGCCGGCCGCAGGGACACATGCCTCGGAGGGGTCGTGGCGTGTACAAGGATTGCGGATCGCCGGACAAGTCGCAACAAGGACACGCGTGACGTGATGTAACGGTTTGATCGCGTACAGAGACGGCGGTACGGTGCCCGCCGCCACGGGGCGAGACTAGGAGGGTGCTACGTGCCATTGAGGTCGGCCGCGCCGACGACGAGCGGCTGGCGGACTACACCCGGCTGACGGATGCCCGCCTGCGTATGCACCTGGAGGCTGCGCACGGGCTCTTTATCGCGGAGGGCACCAAGGTCATCACCCGTGCCGTGGCCGCGGGCTACCCGGTGCGGTCGGTCCTGCTCGGCCGCGGGCGCCTGGCCGACCTGCCCGTTCTGGCCGCGGCGCTTCCCGCGCAGGCCGGCCGCGGAGCACCCGCCGACACGCCCGCGTACGTGGTCCCGGACGAGGTCGCCGAGAGCCTGACCGGCTACCAGGTGCACCGCGGGGCGCTCGCCTCGCTCGCCCGCCGCCCGCTGCCGCCGGTGCGGGATGTCGCCGGCCCGGCCCGGCGGGTCGTGGTGCTTGAGGACCTGGTGGATCACGGCAACGTGGGGGCGATCTTCCGCTGCGCCGCCGCGCTCGGGGTGGACGCGGTGGTGCTGTCGCCCCGCTGCGCCGACCCGCTCTACCGGCGGTCGGTCAAGGTTTCCATGGGCGCGGTCTTCGCCATCCCGTACGCCCGGATGGAGGCCTGGCACGACGGCCTGGACGAGCTGAAGACGGCCGGCTTCCGGGTCCTCGCGCTCACCCCGGACGACGATGCGGTCCCCATCGGCGAGGCCGTGCGCCCCGGCGGCCGGGAACGGGTCGCGCTGCTGCTCGGCACCGAGGGGGACGGGCTGTCGGCCCGTTGGCGGCACGAGGCCGACGAGTCGGTCCGCATCCCGATGAACCCGGCCGCCCGCGCCGCCGGGGTGGACTCGCTCAACGTGGTGGCCGCCGCCGCCATCGCCTGTCACCTGCTGGCCGCCGGGTAGAGCGCTCCGGCTAAGCGCGGGGGCGCGCTCAGCCGGGCGCGTCGCGGCGTTCGAGGCCCAGCCAGGCCGCGAGGCCGCTGATCTCCCCGTCCACCGCGGCGGACATCCCGGCTGTGAACGGCACGTCCTGGTGGACGGCACGGACGGTGAGCACCCCGGCCTTGCGGTCGGCGGCGGCGTCCAGCTTGCCCACCAGCCGGTCTCCGTACAGGACCGGCAGGGCGTAGTAACCCCAGCGGCGGGTCGCGGCCGGCTTGTACATCTCGAGCTGGTAGTCGAACTCGAAGATCTCCTGCGTGCGGGCCCGGTCGTGCACCAGCCGGTCGAACGGCGACAACAGCGCCGCCCGGCCGTCGAACCGGCCACCGAGCGCCTCGCCCAGGTAGGCCGGGTCGACCCGCCACGTGCCGCGGACGCCGTCGACCTCCGCGGGCTCGCCCGCCTGGCCGACGAGGCCGGGCTCGACCGGCGTCTCGGTCCCGGTCGAGCGGGCGAGGCCGAGCGCCCGTAGCCGGCGCCGGTCGCGCTCGAGGGCCGCCTCCGCGGCCGGGAGGACCGGATGATCGGGGTAGACCCGCTCGGCCAGGTCCCATAGCCGCTCGCGGCCGCGCCGGCCGGCGACCGCCACCTCACCCCGCGAGACCATGAACTCGAGCAGCCGGGTGACGTTCTTGTTGTTGGTCCAGCCCGTCGACTGCCACGGCCGCGCGCAGGTGTCGGGCAGTTCGCGGGACTGGAGCGGGCCGTCTGCCGCGAGCCGGCTGAGGATATCGCGCCGGCAGGCGTCGTTGGCCGCGACCCACTCGCGGTTGAAGACCTGCCACTCCCGCAGCTGGCCGGCCCCCGGCCACGCCGCCATGTCCGCCCGGTAGAGGGCGAAGTCCTCGGCCGGGCGGAGGAAGGCCCGCAGCTCGATGACGCGGTGGCCGGCGATGGCCGCGCTCAGGTCAGCCGGACGGTAGGCCGGGCCGAGCCGGGACCACGCGACCAGGTCGGCGCTCGGCGCGACCGCGCTCACCGGGTCCAGCTGCAGGAGGGTGAGCTGCCGGACCACGGCCAGCAGGTCGGCTGGCCGCTGGCCCGACAGCAGCTGGGCACGTACGGCGATCCGCCGCGCGTCCGCCCGGCTGAGCCGGTGCACCCTGCCCCGCGTGCCGGTGCTGGCGCCGGCGCCGGCCGGCGGCGTCGCTCTCGCGGCTGGCAGCTCCTCGGCTGGGAGCGGCCCGGTCAGCGGTCACGCGGTCGAGCCTACGCCCGGGGTATCCGGACCCGGAGCGGCTGCCGGGCGAGTGGTGGCCACAGCGCGGCCACCGAGGACCGGCTGCCCGCCCCGCCCGCCGCGGAAGCCGGCCTCCCACGGCCAGCGGCCCCGATCGTCGGTGTAGACCAGCTGCAGCGCCGCGAACCCGGGCCGGTTGAGCGCCGCCGCCACCGCCAGGTGCACGGCGGGCTCGGCGACCCGCACGACCTCCGCCGCCGGCCGCCCGGAAGCGGCACCAGCTCGCCCGGCCGGAGGCAGCGACCACCCGCCAGCACCAGCCCGGCGAGGCCGTTCAGCAGGTCGGCCGCCTGGTCATAGGGCAGCCCGGTGACCACGAGTTCCGGCTGGTCGTGAGAGGCGAGCCCGATGGTGTACGCGTACGGGGCCCGGTGCCGCTGCCGCTGGACCCCCTGCACCACCCAGCAGTGCCGGGCGAGCAGCTCGCGCAGGTGTGCCAGGTAGTCCTGCCAGGTGGCACCGGGGTGGTCGCATTGCCAGCACATGTCATGACCTCCGATAAAAGCGACAACAAGGTCACTTTAATCAGGGTCACCGACATTCTGTTCGAGTTCCGGCGGCGGCCTCAGCGCAGCCGCGCCACCACCTGGTCGGCCTGCGCCAGCGTGACCGGCATCCGCAGCTCGCTCACGGGGACCGTGCGCATGCCGCCGTCGAGGAAGACGACCCGGTCCCTGGTGCACCCGCGGAGCTCGGGGTAGCGCGCGACGATGGCGTCCTGCTCGCCCTTCTGCTGCTCGAACTGCTGCTGCGCCTGGGTCGCGCGGGCCTGCACGGCGGGCACGACCTTGTCCTCGAAGGCCTTCATCATCCGTCGCCCTATGGCCCGGCCGGCGAACCCGAGGGCTGCCCCCATCACCGCGCCGCCGATGTCGTCGGCGATGTTGTCACCAGAGGAGAAGCCGAAGTCACGCCCGCTCCGGTTGCCCCCCAGCCGTGGGTCGGAGCTCTCGACGTTGTAGTGGTCGTAGTCGTCGTCGCTGCCCCGCCGGCGCCGCCAGGGGAACTGGCCCTGGCCGGGCGGCCGGTTCCCGCCCGGGGACTGCCCCTGGTCCGGCGCCTGCCCCTGCCCCGGGAACTGGCCCTGGTCGGGCGCGGGCGGCTGCCCCTGTCCCGGGAACTGCTCCGGCGCGGCTTGCTCCTGGCCCGTGTACCCGCCCTGGCCGGCCTGTGCCTCGGCGGCGGAGCCGCCCGCGCTGGCGGACTGCCCGAAGTAGTCCTGGGCGGGGAAGTGACTACCGCCCGGGAACTGCCCGTAGCCGGGGGCCTGCCCCTGGCCGGGGGCCCCGCCCGCGCTGGCGGACTGCCCTCCGGCGGCGGACCAGCCCTCGCTGGCGGACTGGGCGGGGTCCGGCGGCTGCCCCTGGCCCGGGTCCTGGCCCGGGCCGGAAGCGGTGCCGCCGAAGCCGAACTGCTCGCTGAGGCGCTGGAAGGCCTGCCCCCGCGCCCCGTTCATCATCTCGAAGAGCTCGCGGGCGGTTCGCACGTCGGTGCTGCTCCCGCACTGAGGGCAGACGGATGCCCCAGCCTGGTATGCCACGCTCTCATCATGCTCTTCCGGTGGCCTTTCCTGACAGGCCTATCCGTATTTCCTGACCGCTGAACCAACGTCAGTCCCTGACCGCTCGACCTTGCCCCCGGACCCGGCGCGGGCGTCAGTTAGAGAAGTCCTGGGTGAGCCAGACGGTGCCGGCGCTGTCGCGCGAGACCGCGATCCCGACGTGGGTGAACGCTGAGCTGAGGATGTTCATCCGGTGGCCGTCATCCGGCGGCTGCTCGTTCAGCATCGACTGGGTGAGGCCGACGGCCATCTGCGTGATGGCAGCCTGCGTGTCAGCCACCGGCCCGCCCTCGCCGATGTTCTCGCCCGCCGCGGTCCAGATCACCCCGGCCGCGGTCTCCCGCTGGCCGATCGCTGCCTCGCCCGGACACTGGTGGGACAGCCCGCAGCCGTCCGCCATTTTCGCGTTGTGTGCGCCCGAGCTGGCGTCCAGGCCCGCGGTGACGGTCAGGGCGGGCAGCCCGGCGCTGGCGCGAGCCTGGTTGATCAGCGCCAGGACCTGTGCGGCGGCCGTGCCGCTGGCGTCGCCGCTGTCGGCCGGGGCAGCGCTGGAGGAGGGCGCGCTGGCGGTCGCGGACGGGGAGGCCGCCGGCGTGCCCGCGGACGAGTCTGCGGACGGATCCGCTGACGCCGGGCGGGTGCGCCTGGGCGTGGCCGCCGAGCCCGCCGTGACCCGCATGCTGGGCGGGACGGTGACCAGGACGGGCGGGCCCGCCAGGGCGACGTCAGCCGCTGGCCCGGCCCCCGCGCTGGCGGGCAGGGCCCCGATCGCCTGGGCGGTGGCCGTGTCCGGGGGCGGCGCCGGGCGGGTCAGGTAGAAGGCCCCGCCGGCTGACCAGGGCCAGCGCGCCCGCAGCGATTACCAGGAACCTGCGGCCGCGGGCCGCGGGCGCCCTTTCCCCTGTCCCGTGTTCCATGTCGTCACCACCTAACAGGCGATGACAGTAGAGCATTAGCGACAGTTCCGTACCAGGATGGACAAATTGCGCTAACGCGCTTAATGGGGCGATCGGTAATTCCCCCTTGACGCGGCGCTGACCCGGCTGGGTGAGCTTTGCTTTTCTCGTTGGCGATCGCGCCGGGCCCGCCGGACCGTGACTAGATCACCAGGACCTTGGTACCCGGGACCGACTCAGCCAGCAGCCGCCCGGCGGCTTCCCGGTCGGCGTCGGTGGCGAATCCGGCGTGGAGAAAGGCCGCGTAACGGGGGGAGCGTCGGGCGATCTCCCGCACCACCGTCACCGGGACGGCGGGGGACAGGCAGGCGATCAGCGCGCCGCCGTCGACGGTGAAGACCTCATGGCCGTCGATCTTCTCGGCTGCCAGCGGCGCCGCGGGCTCGATGCCGGCCCCGGTCATCACCTCGAACAAGGTGTCCTCGGCGCTCCGGTCCGGCTTGACGCTGGCGTCCGCCGCCAGGCCGGGCTGCCGCAGCTTGTCCGGCGGGTGAAGCACGTCGGCCCGGTTGGCGGTGCCCACCTTGAGTACGCGGAAGCCGGTTGCCCGGTCCCACCGGGGATGGTGCGGGCCGGTGGCGGCCCGGTCGGCCGCCCGGCGGATGCGCTCCTGGCAGATCTCGGCGATGGTCGCGTACCCGGCGGCCGCCGCGGCTGACCGCGGGCGGCACTTCTCGGCCAGCTGGATCGGCGATGAACCGGCGTGACCCGCCGTCTTCCGCGTTGAGCTCGAGGACGGCCTGGGCCATGGTGCCGGAGCCGGCGAAGAAGTCGAGCACGAGCGACTGGGCGGCCGGTGGCGTGCTCCAGTACCCGCTTCATCAGCATGACCGGCTTCGGGTTGTCGAACACGCTGGCCGCCGATGCAGCGCGGCCAGGTCGCGGGTGCCGTCGTCGGTGCTGCCCGCGTACTGATGGCTCCAGAAGTTGGCGGGCGTCAGCCCGCGGACCTCGGACAGGAACATCTTGACCGCAGGGCACCGGACTGGTGCCGTCAGCGCCCCAGTAAAGCCGGCCGTCGGCCGCGAGCCGGTCGAACTCGTGCCTTCGACCGCCGCCAGGCGTTGGCGGAGGGCAGCGTGCCGGCCCGGTGTTCGGGTTCACGATCTCGTAGCAGAGGTTGGGCCGCTGCGCGGGCGTCGCCGGGTTCAGGAACGAGGCGCCCTTCCAGGGCCCGCGCGGGTCGGCGTCGGGGTTGGCGTAGCGGGCGTCCGCTTCCGGCGTCCGCGGCAGCAGGTTCACCGTGAACGCCTCGCTCTTGGCGAAGACCACGATGTTCTCGGTGACGGTGGTGAAGTCGCGGGTGTTGTTGCTGCGCGTATAGCGCTTCTGCCAGACGATGCTGGCGCGGAAGTTTTCCTCGCCCATGATCTCGGCCAGCAGCCGGGTCAGGTTGGCGTGCTCGCCTGGGCCGATGCTGACGAAGATGGCCCCGTCGTCGGCGAGCAGGTTCCGCGCCAGCTGCAGCCGCGGGTACATCATGCTCAGCCAGTCGGAGTGGAAGCGGCCGCCCGACTCGGCGTTGGCCACCAGCCGGCGCCCGGCCGGGTCGGCCTGCCCGGACCGCTTCAGGTAGCTCGGCGGTGGTCTCGGCGAAGTCGTCGTCGTAGACGAAGTCACCGCCGGTGTTGTACGGCGGGTCGATGTAGATCAGCTTGACCTTGCCGAGGTACGGCTTCTGCAGCAGCTTCAGCGCGTCCAGGTTGTCACCCTCGATGACCAGGTGGCGGGCGCGGTCGAAGTCGGCCGACTCGGCCGCGGGCCGGGCGCAGCGTCCGGGCGACCGGGGCGCTGGCGGTGAACTGGGCCGCCCGCCGTCCCGGCCAGTCGAGCTGGTACCGCTCCCGCGGTCCCTCCACGACCCGTCCGGCCAGCTCCTGGCGCAGCAGGTCGAAGTCGACCGCGCGGACGAGGCTGCCGTCGGCGTCCCGGCCCTCGGTGACCGCGGCCGGGATCGCGGCGGCGAGAGCGGCCACGTTGCGCTCGGCGATGTCGGGCGAGGGCCATGGCCGCTGGTGCATGAGGCCAGGCTAGCGAGCCCGGGCCCGGCCCGGCAGGCCCGCTGACGCCCGCGTCCCTGGTCGAAACCGCACCCCACCTGGCCTTTCAGGTTAAGACTTCGTTTCTTTCGCGCAAGGCGATGCAAAGGCAGTCATTTTCCTTCATCATGTCCGTCAGCACTACCTCAGAAGAGGACATTATTGCGCGTGACGGACCGCAGCCTCTTCCTTGAGTGCGAGAGGAATTGAAAATGCGTTTTCGAAAAGTGGCTGCGGCTCTGATCCCGGTCGGGGCTGCCTCGGCGCTGGCGCTCGCTCCAGCCGGCGCGTCCGCCGCCCTCGCGAGCCCGCCCGCCGCCGCGGCCGCCGGGCACGTCACCCCCGCGGTCAAGACCCCGCTGGCCTACCGCTACATCGGCAAGGCGAGCTCCGCCGCCTCGTCCGGCTACCTGTTCAGCTGCCAGGAGCCCGGCGCAGCGCTCAACTGCTACACGCCGCAGGAGCTGGCCACCGCCTACGACATCCCGGGCAAGCTGACCGGGGCCGGGCAGACCATTGTCATTATCGACGCCTTCGGCGACCCCACCCTGACCCAGGACCTCGGTGTCGAGGACAGCACCTTCGGGCTGCCAGCGGCCGACCTGAACGTGATCTACCCCGACGGCCAGCCGACCTTCGACCCGACCAACGCGGACGAGGTCAACTGGACCGGCGAGATCTCGCTCGACGTCGAGTCCGCGCACGCCATCGCCCCGGCGGCGAAGATCGACCTGGTCATCTCCAAGAGCGACCAGGACGCGGACATCCTGGGCGCGCTCAAGTACGTGGTCGCGCACCGGCTGGGCTCGGTGCTGTCGCAGAGCTTCGGCGAGGCCGAGTCCTGCGAGGCCACGTCGATCCAGAAGGCCGACCACGTGCTGTTCGCCGCGGCCGCGCTCGAAGGCATCTCGGTCTTCGCTTCCTCCGGTGACGACGGCGCCGCCCAGCCGACCTGCGACGGGACCAGCTACCTGAAGTCGGCCAGCCTCCCCGCCTCCGACCCCCTGGTGACCGCCGTGGGCGCGACCAGCCTGACCGCGGCGCAGCCGGACGGCACCTACGAGTCCGAGACGGCCTGGAACGACCAGTACGGCGCGAGTGGCGGAGGCTACAGCGCCATCTACAGCCGCCCGTTCTACCAGGACGGCTTCAACCACACCAGCCAGCGGGGCGAGCCGGACGTCGCCTACAGCGGCGACGTGAACAACGGCCTGCTGATCGCCTGGTCGCAGGCTAACCCGGCCAACGTGGGCCAGATCTACCTGTTCGGCGGGACGAGCGCCGGATCGCCCCAGTGGGCGGCCATCACCGCGCTGGCCGACCAGGCTGATCACGCCCGCCTCGGCTTCCTCAACCCGGGCCTGTACACCCTGGCGCGCACCTCGCTCTACGGCAAGGTGTTCCACGACATCACCACGGGTAACAACTCGGTCGCGCTGTCCGACTCGTCCGGCAACGAGGTCGACATCACCGGCTACCCGGCCACCAAGGGCTGGGACCCGGTGACCGGGCTCGGCACCCCGGATGTGGCCCAGCTGATCAAGTACCTGCGCTGACAACAGCGAACCGCGGCCGTGACGTCAGCCCGTCACGGCCGCGGTTCGCGTTTCCGGGTGCCTGCTGGCCCGGCCCGGCCTCAGCGGTAGCGCCGCGGGTCGTCCTCCGGCTCGTTCAGCGGCCGGGTCGGCTCGAACCGGGGCTGCGGGGCAGCATAACGAGGCCCGGCCGGGTAGCCCGGCTCCGGCCCAGCCGCCTGGGCGGGCTGGTTGATGACCTGCACGGAGCCGGGCGCCTGGCCGTCGGCATACCGCCGGACAACCCGCCGGACCCGCGCCGACCGGGCCGCGACGGCCGACAGCAGCGAGATGATCGCGAGCCCGATCACCAGGTCGACGATGGCGGTGGCCGCCTTCTGGTCGAGCGGGGCCGAGGTCGACAGCGGGTAGACGACGGCAAGCACGGTGGCCAGGCCCGTGATCCACTGGAAGAACAGCAGCGGCCGCGGCGTGCTGAGCAGCAAGAGGTAGAGGACGCCCGCCGCCACCAGCGCGATCAGCGCCGCCAGCAGGGCGTAGACCCCAGTGTGGGCGTTGCCCCAGGCGCCGTCGCCAGCCGGGGCCAGGATCGGGACCTTGAGGGCCCAGCGGCAGACGAGGATGCCAACGAGCGCGATCAGCGCGGCGACGACCGCGGTCGCCACACCGCCGGCCCAGAATTGGGCTGAGTCGGGCCGGACCCGGCCGCCGGCCGGGTCGGGCGATGCGGGATAGGTCATTTCTGCTCCTCGCCTGGGTGAGCGTGCTGCCTTCAGCTACCCCTGCGGTCAGACCAAAACCTAGTGCCAGAAGGCCCTTCCGCTAACCCTGGGGAACCGGCCGGCGAACATCAGGGCCTCCCGCTCACATCCGCGCCAGCAGCTCTGCCAGCAGGGCGCCGACCTGCGCGGCCGAGGCCCCGGTGGCCGCGAGCACGGCCTGGTGGTCGATCGGCTCGGGCGACAGTCCCGCCGCCGGGTTGCTGACCATGGAGATGCCGAGCACCTCGGCCCCGAGGTGGCGGGCGGCGATCGCCTCCATCGCGGTGGACATGCCGACCAGGTCGGCGCCCGCCGCCGCGAGCATCCGGATCTCGGCCGGGGTCTCGAAGTGGGGACCGCCCAGGGCGGCGTAGACCCCCTCGGCCAGCGACGGGTCGAATTCCCGGGCGAGGGTCCGCAGCCGCGTGGTGTACAGGTCGGTCAGGTCGGTGAAGCGTGACGGCACCCCTGGTGGCAGTGGCCCCGACAGCGGGGATCGTGCGGTGAGGTTGAGATGGTCGCTGATCAGCACGGGCTGCCCGACCCGGTACCCCGGGTTGATGCCGCCCGCCGCGTTAGTCAGCACGATCGTGCGGCAGCCGGCCGCGACCGCGGTCCGCACGCCGTGCACCACGGCCTGCGGCTCGTGCCCTTCGTAAAGGTGAATGCGCCCGAGGAAGAGCAGAACGTGAAGCTGGTCCTTTTTTATATACCGAACGGAAGGTGTGTGCCCCTTCACGCTCGGTTGCTCAAATCCCGGCAGGCCGGCCAGGCCGACTTCGATTTCCGGTGCGCCGATCGCGTCGGCGGCAGCCTGCCAGCCCGAGCCGAGCACGACGGCCACATCGAAACGGCCGGTGCCGGCACGCTCGCAGAGGGCTGCGGCGCTCTCGGCAGCCTGGGCGAAAGGGTCGATTACCTGGGGAAAGGCCGGCTGGCTGAGCTCACTCATACCGAGATCATGCCGCAGCCCGGTGCCACCTGTCACGGAACGTGTTATTACCCTGTGATTCGCGTCACAGAATGGTAAGTTATCCGCCGTGCCTTTCTTGGTGAAGTCCCCGGCGGCGCAAGTTCCTTTCTGGCATCGTTGACCGGCAGCGGTGGATGAGTGCGGTATCCGCACGACTTGACCCGAAGGGACTGCGTTGTCACGACATCGGAGCGCGATGCTGGTGGACCGGCCGCAGCGGCCGGCCTTCGACTCGCGCACTTCTGGCGCTGACGCTGCTCCTGCCCGCCCGGCGAGCACCAGCCCGCCCGGTCCGGTCAGTCCCGGCCCGGCCGGGCCGGACCTGGTTGACGGCATCCCGGCCGCAGTCGTTCCGGCTGGTTCCGGACCCCGGGCAGCGCTGGCCGGCTCCCCTGGTTCCCGCCGCGCCCGCCGGAAGCGGAGCCTGCTCCACCGGGCCGGCGTCGCGCTGCCCGCCGGCGGCCTGGCGCTGCTGCTGATCGTCGTCGTCTGGGGCGCCGCCGTGGTGATGAATCCCCAGGGGACCGGGGCCGCCAGCCTCTTCCAGTCGATCGACGGCCTCGGGCAGAGCGGCTCGGTGGCGCTGCTCGAGCAGGAGCGGCAGACGCTCATCGAGATGACCGCGGCGTCCAAGACGCTCAGCGTGGTGGCCAAGCCCGCGATGGCCAACCCCGAGCAGATCCTCGAGTCGCAGAACACGTCTACGTCGAGCTCGAGCCAGACGACCGGCGGGACCGGGGTGACCACCACCGCGCCGCCCTCCAACCCGACCGCGGCCGAGGCGACCGCCCAGTCCATGCTGGCCAGCTTTGGCTACAGCTCGTCCCAGTGGCCCTGCCTGTACGACCTGTGGCAGCGCGAGAGCGGCTGGAACGTGTACGCCGAGAACGCGGCCTCGGGCGCCTACGGCATCCCGCAGTCCCTGCCGGGCGACAAGATGGCCAGCGCGGGCGCGGACTGGCAGACCGACGCCGCGACCCAGATCCGGTGGGGCCTCGGCTACATCAAGTCCGTTTACGGCACGCCCTGCGGCGCCTGGGCGAACGAGGAAAACTACGGCTACTACTGAGCCTTTTCCGGCATAGCCGTCTGATGCCCGTAAACCTGACCGGTAAATGACCGGACAGGGCAAGCAACGCTAATTGCGCCTGGGCGTCCTTTCGGCCTTATTTCTAAACGTGACGTACTCCGATGTGACCTTAATCACAGGCATGTTTAAGGGTATTGAATTCCTGTATTAAATGGGACATTCGCACATCTCAATTCGGTAACTGTAAACGGTGTGATCTGCGTCACGCTTACAGGCAGTGTTTATCCGCTCGCTTGTTTGGCATCTTCGACCGCGGAAGCACCCTGTCTGCGTGATGGCCGTGATTGAGCGGCCGGGCACCTTGACCCGTGCCGAGTCCGCAGTCCGAAGCAAGGTTGCTGGTAACGGGTGAAGGTACGCGCGGGCAGCGCCAGTGCGCATTCCGCGAATGACATAAGGCCATCCTTTGGCACGGCAACTGTGTAGGTTGCGTCCGATCTCCTTTTCTCGCAGGATTACCGTTATCGCCGCCGGGGGGGCGGTCTGCCTCGGGATCACCGGAACGGCCGCCGCCCTCGCCCCGGGGGCACCGACGGCGGCCTCCGTCGTCCAGGCCGCCGACATGCTCTACGTGCACCACCTGGCTGCCAGTCACGCCGCAGGGGAAGGCGGCTTTGACGGGCAAGGGGTGCTGGCCGAGGCGGAGCAGCGGGCGGCGTCCGCGCACGCGGAAGCGGCCGCTGCGGCCGCCCGTGCGGCCGCGGCGAAGGCCGCGGCGGCCAGGGCGGCCGCAGCCCGGGCCGCCGCCCGGCGCGCGGCCGAGCGGCGGGCCGCCGAGGCCGCCGCCCGGCGGGCCGCCGCCCGGCGGGCAGCGGAACGTCAGCTCGCGGCGCACCAGGCCGCGGCCCAGTCAGCCGCCCAGGACGGTGCCACCCAAAACGGTGCCACCCAGGACGGTGCCACCCAGGCGCCGGCCCCTGCGGTCACCGGGAACAGCCCGGCTGCGATGGCTGCGTCCGGCTCGCCCGAGCAGATCGCCCAGCAGCTGCTCGCCTCCTACGGCTGGTCGGGGCAGTACTCCTGCCTCTACTCGCTGTGGTACCGGGAGAGTGGCTGGAATCCGTCGGCGGAGAACCCGAGCTCGGGCGCGTTCGGCATCCCGCAGGCGCTGCCCGCATCGAAGATGGCCTCGGCCGGGGCCGACTGGGCGACCAACCCGGCGACGCAGATCCGCTGGGGCCTGTCGTATATCCAGTCGGTCTACGGGACCCCGTGCGGCGCCTGGTCGCACGAGGAGTCGGCCGGCTGGTACTGATCCAAGCCCGCCAGCTGGCGGTATAGAGCTCACGGGCGGCCCGGAACGTAACGGGCCTCCCGTGAGCACTGCCGCTGAGCTTCCAGAAGCAGTCGGTAGCCGCTCAATCACGGATCGTTCGAGTCACTGCCGTCGGCCCGTGAGGTGGTCCAGGTCACATAAGTTACTCTTCGGTAAGCAAAGGGCCGGGCTGGCCAGGCGTTTCCGGCGGCCCGCGCCAGTCCGGGCGTCACGTCCGGTCGCACGGCTGGAATGCCCCCGCGGTAATCGGTTGTTGGACGCCTTCGTACCCAGATGACAGCACCCTGCCCGCGAGATCACGGCTGCGTCAGCAGCCCGGCGCCCTGTCCCCGCGTCTGAATCCGCCGGCCGATGCCTGCCGCGCCACCCCCTTCCGGCGCGGATGGTGGCGTCACGGGGTGACGGACGATCGCGTTCAGCGCGAGCTACCAAAGGTTGCCTCTTGGCACGGCGTATCCCCCTGCCTTCTTTCCTGTCCGCCCAGCGGTCCCGCGTCGTTACGGCGGCCGCCGCCGGGGCCCTGGCGGCGGGCCTGTCGGCCGCCGCCCTGACCCTGCCCGCCAGCTTCACGTCCGCCCCGGCGGCGAGTGGGGTGGCGGCCGCCCGGCTGGCGGCCGACGGGCACGGCCTGGCCGTCGCGGGTCAGCCCGCCGTCGCCGCCCGCGCCCGTCACGTCCTCGGGCAGCATCCGGCCGCCCGGCCCGCGGCCCCAGCCCCGGCCCGGGTGGCGACCGCTGCTGGGGCCGGGGGCAACCCGGCCGTCGCCCGGCCCCCGGCCCCCCGGCCCCCGCCCCCCGGCCCCCGGTCGCCCGGCCCCCGGTCGCCCGGCCCCCGGCGACCGGGGGCAAGCGGTCTGCCCGGCCCGCGCAACAGGACGCCAGTACCGTCCCGTCCGGATCGCCCCAGCAGATCGCCAAGGCGATGCTGAGCACGTTCAGCTGGCAGCCGAGCCAGTTCTCCTGTCTGCAGCCGCTCTGGTACCACGAGAGCGGCTGGAACCAGTCGGCCGAGAACCCCGGCTCGGGCGCCTACGGCATCCCCCAGGCGCTGCCAGGTGCGCAGATGGCCTCGGCCGGCGCCGACTGGAAGACCAACCCGGCCACCCAGATCCGCTGGGGGCTGACCTACATCCACCGCCGCTACGGCTCGCCCTGCGGCGCCTGGGCCCACGAGGAGGCCGACAACTGGTACTAGTCCGCTGCGACCGGGCCGGCTGGTACCAGCCGGCCGGGGTCGGCCGGCCCCTGGCTCCGGACCCAGACCCGGCCCGCTAGGTCGCGGACGCCGACGGGGAGGTGGTGACCGGCGGCTGGGTGGTGCTCGCGGGCACCGTCTGGAAGGTCTGCAGGATCTGGCCGAACAGCGGCAGCGCGGTCTGGCCGAACGTGCTCGACGGCGACCGGACATAGATGGCGTAGTCCTGCTCGCCGGCCGGCGTCTGCTTGCGGAACAGGATGTCGTCGGCGGTGTACTGGGGCGCGCCAGCCTCCTGGAAGTGGAACTTCCAGAACGCCCCGTGGGTGTTCCTGACCGGCACCGCTTCCAGGTTCTGGCGCTTGTAGCCGGGGAAGCGCCCCGCCGCGACCTCGTCCTTCTCGAGCTGGCCGGCCGCTGTGAGCATGTTGGTGCTCGGCTGCGGAGTCAGGTCGACGGTCAGCAGCAGGTCACCCGGACCGGAGAAGTTGGTGGCCAGGTTGCTGCGGCTTTCCTTCCACCCGGGTGGCAGCGCCACCGAGAACCCGGCCGTGCTGTTCAGCTCGCTGGCCGGCAGGCTCACCTGGTGCCACCCGGCCGGCACTGCCGTGGTCGGGTCGTTGAGCGCGTTGACCGACTTGGCGTTCGTGGTCGTGTCGGGCACATTGTTGGTCACGTCGGCCGTGTTGCCCGATCCAGAGCCGTGATTGTTCAGCGCCAGGGCCGCGCCGACCCCGGCCGCGATGGCCACCACCACCGCCGCCGCGAGCCAGGCGATCCGCTTGCCACCCCTGCGGCCGCTCCCGCCGCGGCTCCGGTCGCGGTGGCCGCCACCCGCTCCCGGCTGGTAGTCCCGGGCGAGGTCCGGATAAGGCTGCGACGGGCCCGCGTACTGGGCGCCCCCGAGCGGGTGCTGACCTCCAGGCGGTGGGTAGTGCCCTCCGCCCGGCGGAATCGGGGCGGTGCCGCCGGCCCCGTAGCCGGACTGTCCGCCGCCGCCGGCGGCATAGGGCGGTTGCTGGCCGGCCGACGGAGTGCCGGGCCAGGCCGGGGGCGGCGCCGGGCTGGCGGAGAAGGTGGGCGCGGCCTGGTTGGCCTGCCTGGACGCGGTGAACGAGGGTCCGTGCTTCGGCTCGGTGGGCGGGTCGGCCGGGCTCCGGGCGGGCGGGCGCGGGCGCTCCAGCCCGGGCGACGGGCACCGAGAGCTGGGTCGGCTCGTAACCGACCGGGTCCGCGCCGGGGCTGGCCGGGTCCGCGGGCTGGCCGGGCGGCGCCGGCGAATCCGTTCCGGCTGACGGCTGCTGGCCGCCGGCCCCTGATTCGGCCAGACCGGCCTCGGCCAGACCGGCCGCGGCCAGACCGGCCTCGGGCAGTCCCGCCCCGGACGGCACCGCCTGACGGCCCCCCGCCGCATCCCCGGCTGGAGCGGGGTCGGCCCCGCGGGCGTCGGCTCTGCTGGCGTCGGCTCGACTGGCTTGCCCGGGGGCGGACGGGGCCGCCGCGTCGGACCCGGAAGCGGGGCTCACCGCCTGCGGGGGGACCGCGTCGGCGGCGATCGCGGGTTCAGCCGCGGGCGGCTGCGCCCCGGCTGGCTCGCTGCTGGCCTGACCGGGCGCGGCCTGACCAGGCGAGGCCTGACCGCCGCCGGCGGCCGCGGCCGAGCCGGACACAGGCGGCGCGGCCGACGGCTCGGGCACGTAGCTGGAACGGATCGTGGCCGGGTGGGTCATCGACGGCGGCTGTTCCGCGGTGTCCGTCAGCTGCGGCAGGACCTGCGCGAACAACCGGGCGGCGGCCGACGCGGTGGGCCGGGCGGACGGGTCCCGGCGCAGCAGCGCCGCGATGAGCGGCGCCAGCCGACCCGCGTGGGGCGCTACCGGGGCGTCCTCGTTGATGATGGCCGACATCGTGGTGATGGCGCCGCCGCGCTGCTCGAACGGCCCCCGGCCCTCGACCGCGGCGTAGATCGTCGCGCCGAGGGACCAGAGGTCGGAGCCCGGGGTGGCGTCGCCGCCGCGGATCCGCTCGGGAGCGGTGAACCCAGGCGAGCCCATCACCATCCCGGTCTGCGTCAGCCGGGGGTCCCCTTCGAACTGGGCGATCCCGAAGTCGGTCAGCACCGCCCGCTCGTCCCAGCCGTCGCCGCTGCGGGTGGCCGCGATGAGCACGTTGCTCGGCTTCACGTCGCGGTGCAGCACCCCGGCCGCGTGCGCGGCGGCGAGAGCGGACAGCAGCTGCTGGCCGATGCGGCCGGCCCGGGCGGTCGGCAGGCGCCCCTCGGCGGAGAGCAACTGGTCGAGGGACTGGGACGGGACCAGCTCCATCACGATCCACGGCCGGGCGTCTTCCTCGACCACGTCGTAGATGGTGACCACGCCGCGGTGTGACAGCCGGGCGGCCGTCCGCGCCTCGCGCAGCGTCCGCTGGTAGGCGTTGCGCCGCTCGTCCTCGCCGATCAAGGCGGAGATCACGACCTCCTTGATCGCGACATCGCGATCGAGGAGCTGGTCGCGCGCACGCCACACCACGCCCATCGCGCCGCGGCCGATGGCGTGCTGCAGCTTGTAACGCCCGGCGATGACCCGTCCTGTCATTGGGGGCATAGCCGGACCATATCAGCGATCAGGGGTGACTGCCGATGGACAGCAGCGGACCCGTGGCCTCGGCGAAGAAGTCGTTCCCCTTGTCGTCCACGATGATGAAAGCGGGGAAGTCCCTGACCTCGATCTTCCATACCGCCTCCATCCCCAGTTCCGGGTATTCCAGCACGTCGACCTGGGTAATGCAGTCCTGCGCGAGCCGGGCCGCGGCGCCGCCGATCGAGCCGAGGTAGAAGCCGCCGTACCGTTTGCACGCTTCTGTGACGGCCGCCGACCTGTTCCCCTTGGCCAGCATAACCAACGATCCGCCGGCTGCCTGGAAGCGCTCCACGTAGGAGTCCATCCGGCCCGCCGTGGTGGGGCCGAAAGAACCGGAGGCATAGCCTTCCGGCGTCTTGGCCGGGCCCGCGTAGTAGACCGGGTGGTCGCGGAGGTAATCCGGCATCGGCTCGCCCGCGTCGAGCCGCTCGGCGATCTTGGCGTGCGCGATATCGCGGGCCACGATCATCGTGCCGGTCAGCGACAGCCGCGTTTTCACCGGGTACCGGGTGAGTTCGGCCCGAATTTCCGCCATGGGCCGGTTAAGGTCAATCGCCACGACCTCGGCCGAATCGGCGGTCACTGCGGCCGGGTCGGGCAGGTACTGGGCCGGGTCGGTCTCCAGCTGCTCGAGGAAGATGCCGTCGGCGGTGATCTTGCCGAGGGCCTGCCGGTCGGCCGAGCAGGAGACGGCGATCGCGACCGGGCAGGACGCCCCGTGCCGGGGCAGCCGGATCACCCGCACGTCGTGGCAGAAGTACTTGCCGCCGAACTGCGCGCCGATCCCTATCTTGCGGGTGATGTCGAGGACGCTCTGCTCCAGTTCGAGGTCACGGAACCCGCCCGCCAGCATCGACCCTTCGGTCGGCAGCGTGTCCAGGTAGCGGGCGGAGGCGTACTTGGCCGTCTTGAGCGCGAATTCGGCGCTGGTCCCGCCGACCACGATCGCCAGGTGGTACGGCGGGCAGGCGGACGTCCCGATCGTGCGGATCTTCTCTTCCAGGAACCGGGCCATGCCCGCCGGGTTGAGGACGGCCTTGGTCTCCTGGTACAGGTAGGACTTGTTGGCCGAGCCGCCGCCCTTGGCCATGAACAGGAACTTGTAGGCGTCGCCATCGGTCGCGTACAACTCGATCTGGGCCGGCAGGTTGGACCCGGTGTTCTTCTCCTCCCACATGGTCAGCGGGGCCATCTGGGAGTAGCGCAGGTTCAGCTGGGTGTAGGCGTCGTAGACGCCGCGGGCCAGGTGCTCCTCATCGCGGCCGTCGGTCAGCACGCCCTGGCCGCGCTTGCCCATCACGATCGCGGTCCCGGTGTCCTGGCACATCGGCAGGATCCCGCCCGCGGCGATGTTGGCGTTCTGCAGCAGGTCGCGCGCGACGTAGCGGTCGTTGGGGGAGGCCTCGGGGTCGTCGAGGATGGACCGGAGCTGCTTCAGGTGCGAGGGGCGCAGCAGGTGGGCGATGTCACGGAAGGCTGTCCGGCTCAGCCGGGTGAGCGCCTCCGGCTCCACCGTCAGGAAGGTGCGCCCGAGGGCCTGGGTGGCTGTCACGCCGCCGTCGGCGATCTTGCGGTAGGTCGTGTCGTCGTGCCCGAGCGGCAGCAGGTCCGTGTAGGAAAACTCAGCCATGCTCTCCAGCTTAGAACCGCTTGCCGGACCTGGAAGGCGTGACGTTGGTCGCGTCCGGGCGACGCGGAAATTCGTTGCCCTGTCGGGAACCTCCTGACTTGTTTGGGTATCCGCAACCTTGTATGGTGACGGTGTGCGGCGGCGCTGCGCCACGCGGTGCCCCCGTCCGCTTGTGGACTTGCTCGCCACGCAGTGCCCCCGTCTGCGGAGGCTGAGCGGTAGCCCGCCGCACTTAACGTGATCAGAAACGGTGGCCTCTCCCAGCAGAGGCCACCGTTTTGTTTTCCAGACCCTCCCTCGGGCGGCCCGCCTACGGCCGCCGGCCAGCTCCCGCCGCAGCCGGTCAGCGGCAGATACCGGAAACTTGTGCGTGCTACCGCCCGAAAAGTATCCGCTCAGGTAATAGTTTCCGCTTTATTGGGCGCATCAGCCACCGCTCCCTCCGGCGGTCAGCTCAGCGGAGGCGGCGGTCATTGCTCTTCCATCTGCTGCGCCAGCCGGGTCAGGGCCGGGATCGCGGCGACGAGAGCCCGGCGGTCGGCGGCCGGCAGCCGCTCGATCGCGCGGCCGGCGAGGTCGGTCCGGATGTCGCGCCACTGCTCGACCCGGGCGGCGCCGTCGGCGGTGACCGTGAGCCGGACCGAGCGGCCGTCGCTGGCCCCGCGCCCCCGGCTCAGCAGGCCGTCCTCGGCCAGCTGGCTGACCATGGTGCTGACGCTGTTGGGCGCCAGCCGCAGTTCGGCCGCCGCCTCGGCGACGCCGATGCCGGGCCGGCGGGCGGCCAGGCGGAGCAGCTCGGACCGGGCCGGCGGGAGCGGGTCGGCGTAGGCGGTCCGCACCGCGCGCCGCGCCACCCGGCGCACCGCGCCGATCGCGGCCAGCAGCTCGGCGGCCTCGGTCCTGGCCTGCTCGGCCGGGGGTGATGCGGGCGGTGTTGTTACATCGTTCACCGAGCTAACTATATGGGTCAGGGCGGTCCGCGCCAAGACCCGGCAGCGCGTCAGAAGGCACCCGTAAAGCACGGAGAGTCATCAGGTGTGCAGCGGGAACTTCCGGGTAGCCGATGCGAAAACTCGCCGGTAACGGCGGGGGTTTACAGGGGCGGATGGGGCCTGAATTGCCTGGTCACACCCCCACGGAGACCTGACGAGCGCGCCGCCAGGGTGGATCGGTTCGAAGGAGAGCAGATGGCGACAACGTCCTCCACACGAGAGAGCAGCCCGGGCTCGATACGCAGTCTCATCCCGGCTCGGATCGACCGGCTGCCCTGGTCGCGGTTCCACACCCGCCTGGTGATCGCGCTCGGCGTGGCCTGGGTGCTGGACGGCCTCGAGATCACCATCGCCGCCAACGTCGGGCCCGACCTGACGCTGCACAACACGCTCAACCTCGGCGCTGGCGCGGTCGCCGACATCGCCTGGTGGTACCTGATCGGCGAGGTCATCGGGGCCCTGTTCTTCGGCCAGCTCTCGGACAAGCTCGGCCGCAAGAACCTGTTCATGATCACCCTCGGCGTGTACCTGATCGGCAGCGGGCTCACCGCCGCGACACCGGGCGGCGGCAGCTGGATCTGGTTCCTCTACTTCACCCGGATCATCGCCGGCATGGGGATCGGCGGCGAGTACGCCGCGATCAACTCCGCGATCGACGAGATGATCCCGGCGAGGTACCGCGGCCGGGTCGACCTCGCGGTCAACGGCACCTACTGGGGCGGCGCCCTCATCGGCACCGCGGTCACGCTCTGGGCACTGAACCACGTGACCGCCGAGTGGGGCTGGCGGATCGCCTACCTGGTCGGACCGGTGCTCGCGCTCGTCATCATCTTCGTGCGGCGCCATCTGCCGGAGTCGCCCCGCTGGCAGATCATGCACGGCCGCCAGGACCAGGCCGAGGGATCGATCAGGGAGATCGAGCACGACGTCGAGCGAACCAAGGGCACGTTGCCGCCGGTCGACGAGAGCAAGGAACTCGAAATCGTGCCGGCCGCGAAGATCGGCTACTTCGCCCTGCTGCGGACCTTGTTCCGCCAGTATCCCGGGCGCTCGACCCTGGTCTTCTTCCTCATGTCGACCCAGTCCTTCCTCTACAACGCCATCTTCTTCACCTACGGGCTGGTGCTGGAGTTCTTCTTCCACGTCAAGGCGACCGACACCGCCTACTACTTCTTCGCGTTCGCCGCGGGCAACCTGCTCGGCCCGCTGACCATCGGCCGCCTGTTCGACACGATCGGCCGTAAGAAGATGATCGCGGGCACCTACCTGCTGTCGGGGATCCTCCTGCTCGTCGTCTCCTTCCTGTTCAAGGCCGGCTCGCTCAACGCGACGACGCAGACGCTGTGCTGGGCCGTCATCTTCTTCTTCGCCTCGGCCGGGGCCAGCGCGGGCTACCTGACCGCGAGCGAGGTCTTCCCGCTCGAGGTCCGGGCGAAGGCCATCGCCGTGTTCTTCGCCATCGCGCAGTGCTTCGGCGCCTTCGGCTCGGCCTGGTACGGTCACCTGATCGGCAGCGGCCAGGACCGGAACACGCTGTTCATCGGCTATGTCGTCGGCGCGGTGGCGATGATGATCGGTGGCCTCGCGGCCGTCTTCCTCGGGGTCAACGCCGAAGGCAAGTCCCTGGAAGACGTCGCCACCCCGCTGTCGGTGATCAGCAAGCCGCCGGCGACGATCTTCCGCACCGGCGACGACCGGCCTGGAGGAGCCCCCGCTTAGAACTTCATCCAGTGCTGGTAACACTCGTAGGCGGCGTCTTCGCGGGCAGCGAAGTGCGCCGCCTCCGAGCGTTTCACGGCCAGGTAGGCGGTCGACCGGAGCGGTCCGAGGGCGGTCATCAGCACCGGGTCGCCCTCGAGGGCGTCGAGCGCGGCCGTCAGCGAGTCAGGGAGCCGGACGACGAACAGCCGCTCCCGTTCGGCCTGGTCCAGGGTCGCCGGGTCGACCAGCAGCGGCTCGCCCGGGTCGAGCGACCGGCGGATGCCGTCGAGGCCCGCGTGGATGAAGGCGCCGATCGCCAGGTAGGGGTTGCCGGTCGAGTCGGCCGGCTTGTACTCCAGGTTGACCGACCCGGCCGAGCCGATCGGGGAGCAGATCCGCAGCGCCGCCTCGCGGTTGTCGGGACCGTAACAGGCAAACGCGCCCGACCACATCTGCGGCGCCAGCCGCCGGTAGCTGTTCACCGTGCCGCAGGTCAGCGCGATCAGCCCGGGCAGGTGGGCGAGCACCCCGGCGAGGAAGTGGTAGCCGACGGCCGAAAGGCCGAACTGCCCGGCCGGATCGGCGAAGGCGTTGCGCCCGTCCGCCCACAGCGAGGCGTGCAGATGGGCGCCGTTGCCCGCCTGCCCCGGCAGCGGCTTGGGGGCGAAGCTCGCCCACAGGCCGTGCCGGATGGCGACGGCGCGGACGGTCTCGCGCAGCAGGACATGGTTGTCCGCGGCGCGAAGCGCCGACGCGTGCCGGATGGGTACCTCTTGCTGGCCATGGCCGAGCTCGGGGTAATAGTGTTCGACCTCTAGACCTTGTTGCAGCAGCGCATCGACGAGGTCGATCGTATAGTCGTGCGCCAGGTGGAAACCGGTAGCAGAGTAACAAAGGCTCTCGTCGACCGGCGTGAACGATGCGCCTTCGTGATGTCCGAGGCTGAACTCCGGCTCGAACGACGCCTGCAGCTCGTATCCCGCGTCCGCCAGCTCCGCGATCGCCTGCTTGAGGAAGGTGCGGGCGCACCCGTCCCACGGGCTCCCGTCCGGGTTCACCTGGTCGGCCAGCATGGCCGCCGCCCCCGGCGCGTAGGGCAGGAGCGTGAACGTGTCCGCGTCGGGTTTGAGCCGCACTTCGCCGACCGGCCCCATCCCCTCGACCGGGGACAGCTCGTCCATCATCGACATCGCCATCATCGCCCGGGTGTGGCCGATGCCGGATTCAACCCGCTCGGCCAGACGGGCGGTAGCGGCCGCCTTGCCCCGGACGATGCCGCCGTGGTCGACGTACAGGAACCGGGTGAGCGAGACCCGGTTCGCCTGGACGTCCCGCTGCAGTGCGGCCGGCCCCGAGGGGAGGGCCTCGGCCGGGGAAAACGCATCAGTCATGGCGGAAAAGGTATCGTCCTAAGCATGCCACCGCGCTTTGCCCCCCGTGATCTGCGGGCGTCCGACCTCGACCGTGAGCGCGTGGTCGCGATGCTGAGCGAGGCGATGGCCGACGGGCGGCTGTCGCATGAGGAGTATTCCGAACGGATGCCGCTGGCCCTGTCCGCGCGCACACTGGGCGAACTGGCCGGGCTGACCCGGGACCTGGCCGCCCCCGAGCACCAGCCGGTTCGCCTCGACGGCGCCCACCCGGTCACGGCGCTGTTCAGCGGGGCCCAGCGGCGTGGCCGGTGGGTGGTGCCCGCCACCTTGACCTGCGTGTCCGCCTTCGGTGACGTGGTCCTCGACCTCAGTGAGGCGATCTTGACCGAGCACCACGTGGTGCTCAACGTGTACGCGGTGTTCGGCCGGCTGCGGCTGACGGTGCCGGCCGGGGTCGAGGTGGTGATGAACGGCACCAGCATCCTGTCCCGCCAGCGGGGCGGGACCGCCCGGCGGGTGCCCACGTCGTCCGAGGTCCCGGTGATCGAGGTGCGCGGCTACTTCGCCGCCAGTGAGGTGCTCGCCCGCACCCCGCCCCGGCCGCGGCGCTGGCTCCCGGGCTGGCGCAAGCAGCTTCCTTAACTGGTTCCCTTCCACTCGGCCAGCACGCCGGCGGTGTCGGCGCCGGGCTCGGCCGGGGCCGGCCGCAGGTCAAGCGACGAGGTGCCGTCGATCCGGAACGGGCGCGCCGGGGCGAGCAGCTGCGCTCCGCCTGGCCCGGGAACCGGCCGCAGCAGCCCGCGGGCACTGAGCTGCGGGCAGTCGAACAGGTCGTCCACCGCTCTGCACGAGGGCGAAGGTCATGTGCATGGCCTCGGCCCGCTCGAACCACTCCTGGGCGGTGCGGTTCCGGAACGGCGGGGCGAACAGCCCGACGAACTCGTCCAAGTTGTCCATGCGGCCTTCGGCCGTCTGGAAGCGCTCCTCGGCCAGCCGCGGCTCGTCCAGCAGCTGCGCGATGCCGTCCATCCGCATGGTGGCCAGCGCGCCCGGTGCGCAGTAGACGAACCGGTCCTGGGCCGGGACCATGCGCAGGCCCGGCCTTGACCCGCTGCTCCCGGGCCGCCACCTCGCCGTGGTGCACGTACCCGCTGACCGCGCTGTAGGCGAACGAGGTCACGGTCTCGACCATGGAGATGTCGGCAGTACCGCACCGCCCCCGTTCTCCGCCCGAGCCCGGCCGCCAGGATGGCGGCGCTGGCGCCGGCCGTCCCGCCCAGCAGCGCCGCCTGGTCGGGGGCCATCTGCAGGGGCGGCTGATCCCACTCGCCGGTCATGTACAGCAGCCCGCCCGCGGCCTGCACCACCAGGTCGCTGGCGGCCCACGCCGCGCGCGGGGGAGTCAGGCCGAACGGCGAGACCGACACCACCGCCTGAGCCGGGACCAGGGCGTCGGCCATCTCCTCGTCCAGCCCGGCCGCGGCCAGGCCAGGCGGGCTGAAGTCGCCCACGACTACGTCGGCCGCCGCCGCGAGGGCCGGCAGCAGGTCGCCGGGCGGCCCGCTGACGCCGCGCTTGCCCTGGTTGACAAAGGCGAACGCACCGCCCGCCCCGCCGCCCCAGCGGCTGACCCGCTCGCGCAGCGGATCACCGCCGGGTGGCTCGTACTTCACCACGTCCCAGTCCAGCTCGGCCAGCAGCTTGGCCGTATAGGCGGCCCCGACGCCGCAGGACACGTCGAGCGCCCGCGGGCGCCGGGCGGTCACTGGTGTCCCCGGGCGGCGGCGAGGCGGTCACGGAAGTCAGCGTCGACCCGGCTCAGCTCGCCCCGCTCGATCCGGGTCGCCTGGTCCGACCCGGGCCTGGCCCGCCCCGGCGGGCCGCCGGTCCCGACCGCGCCGGACGCCGCGAGCTCGTCGATCTCCTCCGCGCGAGAACCCGGCCTCGGCCAGGATCTCCCGCGAATCGGCCCCGACCGGGTGCGCGTTCCTGATGTCGGCGTCGGCGCCGCCGCCGAACGGCGGCCCGGAGTAGGAGTACTCGCCCTCGAGGCCGTGGTCGGCGCGTTCCAGCCGGCCGTAGTAGCCCCGCGCCCACAGGTGCTCGTCGGTGGCGAGGACGGCGGCGTCGGCCACCACCGCGGCCGGGATGCCGGCCGCCTGCAGGGCGGCCACGGCCTCCGCGGCCGGACGGGCCGCGAGCGCGGCCGCGAAGCCACGCTCGGTCAGTTCAGCCTCGGTCAGTCCAGCCTCAGTCAGCTCAGCGTTCACCGCCGCCGCGGCCGCCGCCTGCGCGCCGCGGGGGACGGAGGCCGCCACGTACCGCCCCGGCTCGCCGCTTTCGTAGGAACCCTGGATCGCGTACGCCGCGTCGCCGTTTCAGGTTCCGCCCCGGGACCGCGCCCAGGCCGCGCTCGCACAGCACGGTCCCGAGCTGCGACACCGCCGTCTCGTAGAGGGAGATGTCGAGGTGCGACCCGGAGCCGAACAACTCCCGCCGCGACAGCGCGTCGGTCAGCGCCAGCACCGCGTACAGGCCGCAGGTGTTGTCGGCGTAGGTGATGGTCGGCGGCCGGCCGGGCCACTGCGTCGGGTCGCCGATCAGCAGGTTGTGGCCGGCCAGGGCCTCCGCCCCGGGTCCGAACAGCGGCCGCGACCGCCACGGGCCGTCGGTGCCGAAGCCGGTCAGCTCCAGGTAGATGATGTCCGGGCGCAGCGCCCGGAGCGACTCATAGTCGAGGCCGAACTTCCTGACGACCTGCGGGGTGAAGTTGTGGCAGACAATGTCGCTGACCGCCGCCACCCGCCGGAACGCCTCCGGGCCGCCGGGCGTGGCCAGGTCGATCGCGAGCTGGCGCTTGTTCCGGGTGAACTCGATGTCGCCGGTGTCGGGCGCCGGCCGCTTGTGCGACTGCACCCGGATGACGTCCGCCCCCAGGTCGGCCAGGTGGCGGGTGGCGAAGGGCAGCGCGGCCGCCTGTTCCATGGACAGCACCCGGATCCCGGCCAGCGGCCGCAGGCTGGTGAGGCTGGCACTCCATTTCGATCCCATCGGGCCTCCTCACTTCCGCCGCGGCTCAGTCCTGGCCGCTGGCGCGGCGGACCTTGAAGATGTTGACGTGGCGCTGGCGGGCCAGCCGCTGGCCGTCGAGGGAGTACAGGTCGGCGTCGAACACCGCCTGGTGGTGGCCGTTGCGCTCGAAGGCGTCCACGAAGGTGCCGCACAGCACCACGTCGGTGCCGGCCGGGACCCGGGCGAAGTGCTGGATGTGGCTGGTGACGTGGATGGACGGGTGCCCGTACTCGTAGGACCAGGCCAGGAAGGAGATCATCTGCCGGGCCAGGACGGCCGGGTGCACCACCGGGCCGCTGGGCGTGTCCAGGGCGGTGATCTCGGCCATCGGCCCGGTCGCGCCGGGCGGGGGCGGGGTGTGCCGGCCGTAGCGGTAGGACCGCAGCGGCTCCCCGACCGGCGCGTCCTGCAGGGTCAGGAACGGCCGCTCGCTGCCCTCGGCCCGGGCCACGGGCGGTGAGAACGGCGTCTCGCGCAGCTCACCCAGCCAGGGCGCCTGACCGAGGCCGACCTCACCGACGATGGCCTTCTCGCCGTCGTCGGCCGCCTCGAACCGGCAGGCAGGGGAGCTGTCCTGCGACGTGACCTGCACCTGGATCTGCGCCCCGGGGTAGACCGGGCGGCGGAACCGGAGGTTGACCCAGCCCTCGTCCAGCCAGGAATCGCCGAGTGCCTCGACGATGGTGGGAACGCACCAGGCGTACAGGGTCACGCCCCCGACGAAGGCGCCCTTGAACCCGTACTCCTGCGCCCCGGCATTCGTGTGAATGCGGTTCCGCTCGAACATCTCCGGGTCATCGGGATCGTCCATGGTGGCGGTGAATTCGCCTTCAGTGATGCCCGTCGTCATGGCGACTCCGTTCGCTCCCGGGGACCGGCCGGCGCCTCTGGCATGCCGATTAATTCTAGAAAGGCGCTCTACCGAGCACGCTACACAGGCCCTAAAGTCGGGTCAACGGGTTGCCTTCGGAGGCAACCTGGCCACTCGCGGCAGGAGCCCGGCATGCCTCACGCGCCAACCGCAGTCACCCCGTTTGAGTACCGGATCGTCGCGCGGAACAGCGCCGCGTCGTCGGCCAACGTCATCCATGCCGACGACGGCGCCAAGGCCATGGGGTTCAAGGCCGCGCTGGTGCCCGGGAACGCGCTCTACTGCTACCTCGAGTCCGCCGTCCGCGGCAGCCTCGGCCCGGACTGGGCCGGGCGCGGGGCGGCGGAGGTGCGGTTCACCGCCCCGGTCTATGCGGGGGACCAGCTGACCGCGACGGCCCGGCCGCCGCCGGCGGTCCGGCTGACGGTAACCCGGTCGCGGGGGCCGTCGACGTGACCCTCGTGCGCGACGAGAACGGCCAGGTCGCGGTGTCCGGCCGGGCCTGGCTGCGGGGAGATGAGGAGCCGCCGCCGGACGCCACGGCATTCCCCCGGGCCGGTCTCCCGGCCAGCCCGCCGCCGTTCAGCGAGGCCTGGGCGCTCGACCAGACCGAGCTCGGCTCGCTCGACCCGGTGATCGCGCGCGAGGACGTGGCCGCCTACCTGGAAGGGCTGGGCGAGCGCCCCGAAGCGTTCGGCGATGACGTGCCGTCGGCCTTCCTGGCCCGCATGTACGCCCGGATGATGGCGGCCAACGTGGTCCGCAGCGACCCCTCGGTGCATACCTCGAGCCGGATCAGCCACTTCGGCCGGGTCGAGCTTGGCCAGCGGCTCAGCGTGCGAGGGCACCTGGACCGGCTGTTCGGCCGGCGCGGTAACCGCTACTACGTCCTCGACATGGCCTACCTGGACGAGGGCGGCGAGGTCGTCATGACCCAGCGGCACACGGCCATCTACCGGCTGCGCCAGCGCGCCCCGGTCGCCTGAGCGGTTTCACCGGGAAGGCCGTCAGTCGTACTTGACGGTGCTGTAGGCGCTCAGCTTCCACAGGGCGTGGTCGCTGATAATCGAGCGGATCGTGCCCGACCGGGAGCGCATCACCAGCGAGTGGGTGGTGGCGCCGCCGCGCTTGTAGCGGACGCCGGCCATCAGCTCGCCGTCGGTGATGCCGGTGGCGGCGAAGAAGCAGTCATCCGAAGACACCAGGTCGTCCGTGGTGAGCACCCGGCCCAGGTCGTGCCCGGCGTCCAGCGCCCGGCGGCGCTCGTCCTCGTCCCGCGGGGCCAGCTTGCCCAGGATGACGCCGCCCATGCACTTGAGCGCGGTCGCGGCGACGATGCCCTCGGGGGTGCCGCCGATGCCGAGCATCAGGTCGATGCCGGTGCCCTCGCGGGCGGCCATGATCGCGCCGGCCACGTCCCCGTCGGTGATCAGGTGGATCCGGGCCCCCGCCGCGCGAACCGCCTTGACCAGGCCCTCGTGCCGCGGCCGGTCGAGGATGACCACGGTGACGTCCTGCGGGGTGATGCCCTTGGCCTTGGCCACCGCCGCGATGTTGGCCGCGGGCGGGGCGTCGAGGTCGACCACGCCGGCCGCCTCCGGGCCGGTCGCGAGCTTGGTCATGTAGAACACGGCCGACGGGTCGTACATCGAGCCCCGCTCGGCCACCGCCAGCACCGACACCGCGTTAGGCATGCCGTTCGCACACAGCCGGGTGCCGTCGATCGGGTCCACCGCGACGTCGACCGCGGGCCCGGTGCCGTCGCCGACCTCCTCGCCGTTGAACAGCATCGGGGCGTGGTCCTTCTCGCCCTCCCCGATGACCACCACGCCGCGCATCGACACCGAGTTGATCAGGGTCCGCATGGCGCTCACGGCGGCGCCGTCGGCGCCGTTCTTGTCGCCCCGGCCCACCCAGCGTGCGGCCGCCATCGCCGCCGCCTCGGTGACCCGGGCCAGTTCGAGGGCCAGGTTCCGGCTCGGGGCGTGCTTGGCGGGCTCGGGTGTCCCGGGTACGCCGGTCGTGTTGTCAGTTGTCATGGTTACGCTCGCCCTCCATGGCCTGGTCGATTGCCCGGGTGAAGAGCTCGGCCGGCTGTGCGCCGGACACCCCGAGTGACATGTCGAAGACGAAAAACGGGACCCCGCTGATGCCCAGCTCGCGGGCCGCCAGTTCGTCCTGGCGGACCTCGCCGGCGTAGCCGTCGCTGCCGAGCACGTCGCTGACGGCGGCCGGGTCGAGCCCGGCGCCGGCGGCCACCTCGATCAGCACACGGTGGTCGAAGACCTGCCGGGCCTGGCCGAAGTAGGCCTCGTTGAGGGCGCCGACGACATCGTGCTGCACGCCCTTGGCCAGCCCCAGGTGAATGACCCGGTGCAGGTCGAAGGTGTTGCCGACCGGGCGCTCGGAGTCGAAGCCGAGCCCCTCGGCCCGGGCGAGCGCGCCGACCTGGCCGTCGGCCTGGCGCGCCTGCTCCGGGCTGAGACCGTACTTCCGGCCGAGCATCGTCAGGTTGGTCTCGTCCAGCCGTCCGGCCGGGTACTCCGGGTCGAGCTCGAACGAGTGGTAGACGACCTCGACCTCGTCGCGGCGCGGGTGGACGCTCAGCGCCTTCTCGAACCGGGCTTTGCCGACGTAGCACCACGGGCAGACGACGTCGCTCCAGATATCCACGCGCATGGCTACAGCCTAGAATGCGGGCCGCCCGGCGGGTAACCCGCTCCGGTGTGACTAAAAGGGCGTCTCGTCCGCGTTTGCGGTGCTCTTGGCGGCGGCGGAACGGGCTGCCGCCACCGGTCCGGTTTCTCCGGCTAGCGCGGCCGCGTCGTCCGGGTCGGGCGCCGCCATCGCGGCGGTCAGCCGGGCGCGGGCCCCGTCCAGCCACTCGGTGCAGATCCCGGCGAGCTTCTCGCCCCGCTCCCACAGGTCGAGCGACTGCTCGAGGGTGAGCCCGCCCGCCTCGAGCCGCCGCACCACGCCCGCGAGCTCGTCGCGGGCCTGCTCGTAGGAGAGGGACTCACGGTCAGTCACGTCAGGAATCCTACTCGTCGGCGGTGACGATCAGCTCGTCGTCGGCGAACCGCACCAGCAGCTCCTCGCCCGGGGCTACCTCGGCCGCGGAGCGGACGATGCCGCCCTCGGCGTTCTGCACGATCGCGTAGCCACGGTTCAGCGTCGCGGCGGGGGACAGGGCCAGCAGCCGGGCCCGGGTGTGCCCGATGTCGTCGCCCGCGCGGTTCAGGCTCGCGCCGAGGCACTGCCGGGCGCGCCGGGTCAGCCCGTCGACCAGCTCCGCCTGGCGCTCGATCTCCCGGACCGGGTCGGCGATGGCGGGCCGCGACCGGATCGCGTCGAGCCACGCCTGCTCGCGCTCCAGCCAGCCCCGCACGCTCCGGCGGCCCCGGTCGCGCAGCTGGGTGACCAGGGCGAGCTGCTCGGCCACGTCGGGCACCACCCGCTTGGCGGCGTCGGTCGGGGTCGAGGCGCGCACGTCTGCCACGTAGTCGAGCAGCGGGCTGTCCTGCTCGTGGCCG
The DNA here is from genome assembly GCA_963795335.1 of uncultured Actinomycetota bacterium. Classification (GTDB taxonomy): domain Bacteria; phylum Actinomycetota; class Actinomycetes; order Streptosporangiales; family Streptosporangiaceae; genus Trebonia. The sequence continues at coordinate 452,550 of CAWCHI010000007.1, read as the reverse complement.
ATGGCCGACACGACCGGGGTCCGGCAGGCGGCCACCGCCCGCAGCAAGCCCTCGTCGGAGAACGGGAGCAGGTCTTCCAGGGACCCGCCGCCCCGGGCGATCACGATCACGGCGACGTCGGGATCGGCGTCGAGCTTGTGCAGCGCCTCGGTCACCTCGCCCGCCGCGTACGGGCCCTGGACAGCGGACTGCTCGATGCGGAACCGGACCGCGGGCCAGCGCCGCTGCGCATTCTGGACCACGTCGCGCTCGGCGGCGGAGTCCCGCCCGCACACCAGCCCGATGACACCGGGGAGGAAGGGCAGCGCCCGCTTTCGTTCGGCGGCAAACAGGCCCTCGGCCGCCAGCTCCCGGCGCAGCCGCTCCAGCCGCGCCAGCAGCTCGCCGACGCCGACCGCGCGGATCTCCAGCGCGGTCAGCGCGAACGAGCCGCGGGTGGCGTTGAAGTCCGGCTTGACGAACATCACCACCCGGGCGCCTTCGACCGGGCTCACCACGTCGAAGACCGCCCGGGTGCAGATCACCTGAGCGGATACGGCGGCGAGGGGGTCGCGCAGGGTGACGAAGACGGTGCTGCCGCGCTTCTTGCACTCGGCGATCTGCCCCTCGACCCAGATGCGGCCGAGCCGGCCGATCCAGCCGCCGACAGCCTGCAGCACGGTCCGCACCGGGACCGGCGCTTCCGCTGACGTTTCGAGGGCCATGGGTCCTATCGCACCACAAGCGAGGGGTCTATCGCACCACAAGCGAGCGGGCCCTCATCGCCACGGGGCCGCATCCGGCGCAACGGCCTAGGACTCCGCCTGCACCTTGGCGATGCGGCGCTCGAACATGGTGATCACGTCGGCCCGGGCCGCGTGGCCCCGCTCGTAGTCCAGCAGCTGGGTGAGCTGCGCGACCGAGAGGATGCGCAGCCGGGCCCGCAGCGAGGCGACCGACAACTCGTCGTAGTTCGCCAGCGGCAGCAGGGCGGTCCCGGCCGGGTCGGGCGTTCCGGCTGGGGCGGGCGCGGCGGCCGGCTCTGGCCCGGGCGCAGGGACCGGCTCGATGGTGACAACCTCGACCTCGGTCTGGGTGACGGTGACGGTCACCGGCTCGGCCGGGGCGGTCGCCGCCTCGGTGGCTGCCAGTTCTGGCTCGGCGGTACCGGCGGGCTGGGCCGGGGGGGCCGGTGCCTGGGCGGCGGCCCTGGAGCGCACCTTGTCCATGACGCCGAGCAGTGAGCCCAGGCCTGCGAACATGGCCCGCAGCATGGACGCCGGGCGTTCTTTCATCTGCGAGTTGCTCATGATCACACTCCTCCGATGACCTGACGGAACCAGTCTGCCCCAGGAAACTCCCGCCCGGTGTGGGTTAATAAAGGTGGTACAGACGGTTTTCCCGCTCGGCGGCAGTAATCCACCTGACAAAACGGGCACCGGATGTCATGCGCATCTCCCTCTTCAAGGCGGGCGCCCTGCATCCGCGGCCGCAGGGCTCGCCTACCATGGGAGACATGTCTGAGACCCATCGCCGGGTCCTGCTGGCGAAGCCTCGCGGCTACTGTGCAGGGGTCGACCGGGCCGTGCAAGCCGTGGAGATCGCGCTCGGCCGGTTCGGCGCCCCCGTGTACGTCCGCAAGCAGATCGTGCACAACACCTATGTCGTGAGCGAGCTGGAGAAGCGCGGCGCCATCTTCGTCGAGGAGACCGAGGAGGTGCCGGAGGGCAGCGTCGTCGTGTTTTCTGCCCACGGCATCGCCCCCGAGGTCCGCGAGGAGGCCAAGCGGCGCCGGCTGACGGCGATCGACGCCACCTGCCCACTCGTCACCAAGGTGCACAACGAGGCCAAGCGCTTCGCCGCCGCCGATCACGACATCCTGCTGATCGGCCACGAGGGTCACGAGGAAGTGGTCGGCACCACCGGCGAGGCCCCGGCCCGCATTCACCTGGTCGACGGCCCCGAGGGCGCGGCCGACGTGGAGGTGCGCGACCCGGCCAAGGTGGTGTGGCTGTCCCAGACGACGCTGTCGGTTGACGAGACGACCTCTACCGTGGCCGCCCTGAAGACCCGCTTCCCGCACCTTATCGACCCGCCGAGCGACGACATCTGCTACGCCACCCAGAACCGGCAGTCGGCCGTCAAGGTCATCGCCCCGCAGTGCGACGTGGTGATCGTGGTCGGCTCGCGGAACTCCTCCAACTCGGTCCGCCTGGTTGAGGTGGCCAAGGACGCCGGCGCGCCCGCCGCCTACCTGGTCGACGACGCGGGCGAGATCGACGACAGCTGGCTCGCGGGTGCCGCCACGGTCGGCGTAACCAGCGGCGCCTCGGTCCCGGAAGAGCTTGTCCGCGGCGTGCTGGGCAAGCTCGCCGCGCTTGGCTTCGGCGACGTCGACGAGGTCGAGTCGGTCAAGGAGCGGATGTCGTTCCAGCTCCCGCGCGAGCTGCGCCGGTAGCGTGGCCCGCGGCCCGGGATGATCCCTAGGCCGGCGGCTCGGCGGCGACCAGCTCCGGGGCCGACAGCGGGCGGGCGGTCTCGGTGACCGCGTCCGGCGCGGTCAGCTCCGCCTCGACCACCCCCAGGGCCGACAGCTTGCGCGCGCTGACCAGGACCCGGGTCTCCAGGGTGCCGACGGCCGCGTTGTAGGAGGCCACGGTCGACGTCAGCGACCGGCCGAGCTTGTCCAGGTGGCGGCCGAGGCCCGACAGCCGGTCGTACAGCTCCCGGCCGAGGTCGAAGACGGCCCGGGCATTTTCCGACAGCGCCTGCTGCTGCCAGGCGTACTGCACCGTGCGCAGCAGGGACACCAGCGTGGTCGGGGTGGCCAGGTGGACCCGGCGGGCCAGCGCGTACTCGAGCAGCCCGGGGTCCCATTCGAGGGCGGGCGCGAGGAACGCCTCGCCGGGAACGAACATCACCACGAACTCCGGCGACTGCGGCAGCGCCGACCAGTACGCCTTGGAGCTGAGCTGGTCGACGTGCGCCTTCAGGTGCCGCGCGTGGGCTGCCAGCCGCGCCGCCCGGGCCCCCTCGTCGTCGGCCGCGGCCGCCTCCAGGTAGGCCGACAGCGACACCTTGGAGTCGACCACCACGTTCTTCCCGCCGGCCAGCCGGATCACCATGTCCGGCCGCAGACCGCCCTCGGTGACCACCTGCTCGTCGAAGTCGACGTGGGCCGCCATGCCCGCCAGCTCGGCCACCCGGCGGAGCTGCAGCTCGCCCCAGCGGCCGCGGGCCTCCGGCCGCCGCAGCGCCGTCACCAGGGCGCTGGTCTGCTCCCGGAGCTGCTCGGCGCCCTGCCGGGTGAACTCCATCTGCTGGGTGAACTCGGTCTGGGACTTGATGCGGGCGTCATCGGACTCCCGGAGCTGCCGTTCGACCCGGGCCAAGGTGTCGCGCACCGGCGCGACCAGCGACTCGACGTCGAACCGCTCCGCCAGCTGACCCTCGGCGAGGGCACGGTTCTCCGCCGCCTGGCGCTCGAGCAGCGCCGCCCGGTCCTGGGCGGACCGCGCCCGCTCTTCGGCGGTCGCGGCCGCGGTGCCGAAGCGGCCCCGGGCGAACAGGTAGCCGAGCAGCGCGCCAGCCGCGACGCCGGCGATCAAGGCGAGGAGGGTCATGTCTCCAGTATCCGCAGGCCTCTGACAACCCGGCCGGACGACACGCGCGCCCGGTCCGGCCCGATGGCAAACGTGCAGGCCGCCGTCGGCGCGGCTGCGAGGCACTGCCCGGCGGTTACTAGACTCCCTGACCGTGAGCCTGTCTATCGGAATCGTCGGCCTGCCTAACGTGGGCAAGTCCACCCTGTTCAACGCGCTAACCAAGGCCGGGGCGCTCGCCGCGAACTACCCGTTCGCCACCATCGAGCCGAACGTCGGCGTGGTCGGCGTCCCCGATCCCCGTCTGGACGCGCTCGCGAAGCTCTACCACTCGGCCCGGATCGTGCCCGCGTCGGTGCGCTTCACCGACATCGCGGGCCTGGTCAAGGGCGCCTCGCAGGGCCAGGGGCTCGGGAACCAGTTCCTCGGGCACATCCGCGAGACCGATGCGGTCTGCCAGGTTGTCCGTGTTTTCGCCGATCCGGACGTGACCCGGGTCGAGGGCTCGGCCGAGCCCGCGGGGGACATCGAGACCGTCGTGACCGAGCTGATCCTGGCCGACCTGCAGACGCTGGAGAAGGCGGCCCCCCGGCTGGCCAAGGAGACTAAGTTCACCAAGGACCCGGAGAAGCTCGAGACCGCCGCGGCGGCGCAGGCCGCGGTCGGGGTGCTCGACTCGGGCCAGACGCTGTTCGCCGGGGCCGCCGCGGCCGGGATCTCCCTGCCCGCCCTGCGCGAGCTGCACCTGCTGACGGCCAAGCCGTTCCTCTACGTCTTCAACATGGACGTGGGTGAGCTGGCGGACGACACCCTCAGGAAGCAACTGGCGGCGCTGGTGGCGCCGGCCGAGGCCATCTTCCTGGACGCCAAGACCGAGGCCGACCTGGCCGAGCTCGACGACGACGAGGCGGCCGAGCTGCTGGCCGAGGCTGGCCTGGGCGAGCCCGGGCTGGCCCAGCTCGCCCGGGCCGGGTTCCGCGCCCTTGGCCTGCAGACCTTCCTCACCGCGGGCCCGAAGGAGTCCCGCGCCTGGGAGATCCCGGTCGGCGCGACCGCGCCGGAGGCGGCCGGGGTGATCCACACCGACTTCCAGCGCGGCTTCATCCGGGCCGAGATCGTCTCCTTCGACGACCTGATCGCGGCCGGCTCGGTCCCGGCCGCCCGCGCCGCGGGCAAGGCCCGGGTCGAGGGCAAGGACTACGTCATGCAAGACGGCGACGTGGTCGATTTCCGCTTCAACGTGTAACCGTCAAGGCTACTGACCGAACGTAAATCTCAGGTTTGCGTTGATCAGCTGGTTCAACCGCTTGCGCATGTGACCGACCAGAGCTGCGTCTGGCATAGGTTCATCCACCAGAAGTGTCCAGCGAAGATCGGTTCCGTACCCGCCGGAGTCGCGCGGGAGGTCGAAGCGCACGATCGCATCAGGCCGCTTGGTCCACAACGACGACCAGACGACGAGGTCCGGCTCGCTGATCTCCACCAAGCGAGGACGTTGCTCGTCGTCCAGCAGCTCTAGCCACGGTCGCGCGGGGTCACGGTCGGGCTGGGTTAGCGCCTCGAATATGACGTTTGGCGGTGCCGGCTGATTCCGCTTGCGGCCCCCTGCTTCGAGCATGGCATCGAGCCTACGAGCTCACTGGAGCTGACACGCCCCGGACCGCGATGAGCTCGACGATGCCGCTCAGCGGGCCGAGGGCCGTCTGGCTCGTGAGGTTAACATCACGATCCGGTCGTCCGCATGGTGGCGGGAAGGAAGCGATGGCTTCCACGATGACGTCACCCGGCGTGCCCTAGTCCCCGTGTTCAGCGGGAAGAAAGCAGAGTGAGCTGGGAGACCGGGAGCACCCGCATCCAAGAGCTGATTGACGGGGGAGAACCCGGCCAGGTCCCGCCGGACCGAGAGCTCGCGCGGCGGATGCTGGGGGATGCCCAGCGGCACCTGATGACGGCGGCGGGCGCTCAGTTGACCGAGGACCTGCCGGGCGCTTACCAGCTAGCGTACGACGCGCTCCGCAAGAGCGCGGCGAGGATGCGGCCAGCAAGATGCCGCGGTGGGCCGAGCACGGCCGGGAAGGATCTGTCGAGGTTCCCGCTGGCTGTCCGCTGCTGATCGTTGGAGGGGACGGTGCCGGGCGCCGGGAGGTGGCGGACCTGATCGATGCCCTGGTCTGGGTGCAGTCTGACGAGCGGGAGGCAGAGCGGCGAGCGCTGGCCCGTATCGGGAGGCCGAACGAGTCACCGACCCTCCGGCACCATGGTGAGTGGATGGCCGAGGAAATCCGTGGCACCGCCAATACTTACAGCCGTCGCTGAGCATTGACCGAAGATGGTATCAGTGGTGATACCATTGGGATATGGCTATGACGCTGAGGCTTGCCGATGACGAGGCCGAGGCCCTGCGGCGGCGCTCGGAACTTGAGCGACGCTCCATGCAGGAGGTGGCCCGGCAGGCCATTCGGGAGTACGTCGAAAACCACAGCCGGTCCGAGTTGCTGGGTCAAGTCCTCGACGAAGAACTGCCCCGGTATGCCGAGGCACTGAGGCGGCTCGGCGAGTGATCTACCTGACGCTCGCGGAGTTGCTGTTCGTCGCCGAGCGAACGCTGGGCCGCGACTACGCGGTGCGCGACTATGGCCTGCTCGAAGCGGCCGTGGCCCGACCCCAAGCCACCGTCTTCGGGAAGGATGCCTATCCCGACCTCGACGCTAAGGCTGCGGCCTTGCTTCACTCGGTCGCCCGCAATCACGCCCTCATCGACGGGAACAAGCGACTCGCGCTGGCGTCGACTCATCGGCTTCTACGGGCTCAATGGCCGTCGGCTGACCGTGACTAACGACGCAGCCTACGAACTTGTGATGGCCGTTGCGGCCGGAGAGCTCGACTCCGTCGAGGAAATAGGGGCGGTCCTCCGGCAGGCCACGCGTCCAGCTCCCTGACACCCGGCGGCTGGGCGGCGCGAAGCCGGTGCCGTGATGGTTATCGGCGACGGGATCGGGTGGACTTCAGATTTAACGTGTAACCATCATGGTGGCCAGTGATCAGCGGTACAGGTCCGGTTCCAGCTCGTTGATCTTTAGCAGGAGCCCGTCAGGGGTCTTGATCTGGAGCTGGCGTCCGAAGCCTTCGTCGGTGGTCGGCTGGTTCATAGAAGCTGACGGAAGCCGCCATCTGTTCGACATGGACCATCGGCTGTAGCGTGAGCTGGTTCGGATTGCTCGGAGCGGGTGTGTCGGCGACCGAGCCTGAGCCGGTCGACCTGCTCGCTCGGGACGAGGTTGGCTCGCATCCGATGGTGGTGGATGAACTGGCCCTGAGCTCACTCAAGGGACGGAGGCCGGCGATCTCGTTGCTCAGCGCTCCGCACCTGCTGGGATCGGTGATAGCCGCAGCGGCGGCTGCCGGGGTCAGGTGCCTGTCAGCAACTATTGAAACTTGATATCACAATGATATGCTGATGCTACCGATATTCAGCGGAAGAAGCACACATGGGCCAGCCAGCGATCGCAGTGACGGGGCTACGCAAGCGTTTCGGTTCCAAGGAGGCCGTGGCGAGCATCGACCTGGAGATCGCTTCCGGGTCGCTCGCCGGCCTGGTCGGGCCTAACGGGGCAGGGAAGACCACATCACTGTCGATGATGACCGGTTTGCTGCGGCCGGACGGCGGCCGGGTCCTGCTGGGCGGGATGGACTTGTGGGCCGATCCGCAAGCCGTCAAGGCGATCATCGGGGTGGTGCCGGCCGAGGCCAGGCTGTTCGAGCGGCTGAGCGGTGAGGAGCTGCTGGAATACGCCGGGCGTCTGCGCGGCCTGCCCGCGGGCGAAGCCCGCTCCCGGGCCGCGCAGCTGCTTGATGTGCTCGACCTGACCGAAGACGCCAAGCGCCTGGTCGCCGACTACTCCACCGGAATGCGCAAGAAGGCCATGCTCGGCTGCGCCCTGATCCACAATCCCGCGGTGCTGTTCCTGGACGAGCCGCTCGAAGGCGTCGATCCTGTCTCGGCCGACACCATCCGCCGGCTGCTGACCCGCTTCGCCGCCTCAGGGTCGACCGTGTTGTTGTCCAGCCACGTCATGGAACTGGTCGAGCAGCTCTGCGATCACGTCACGATCATCGACAAGGGCCGGATCGTGGCCACCGGCACCACCGAACAGGTCCGGAACGGTAAGACCCTGCAGCAGGCCTTCATCGACCTGGTCGGGTCCAGGGCAACCGACCAGGAGGTGCTGTCATGGCTTGGCTCCTCGTCCAGCTGAAGCTGCGGCTGTGGCTCAACGCACTGCGCGCGTCGGCCCCGGCCCAGATCGCCTTCGCGGTCAGCTTGATCTGCGCCGCAGTGGTCGCGGGCGGCGTCTTCTACCTGCTGTCCATTCTGGGCGGCGGCATCGCCGCGGCGGACCTGACCACGGTGATCTTCTGCCTGTTCGCGGTCGCGTGGCTGATCCTGCCGCTCATCGTCTTCGGCCTCGACAGCACCCTGGATCCCGCCACGCTGGTCCTCTACCCGCTCCGCCTGCGCCCGCTCGCCATCGGCCTGCTGGCCGCCACAGCCGCGGGCCCGTGGCCGCTGGCCACGCTGATCGGCTTGCTCGGGGTGACGATCGGACTCGCCCGCGGCGCGCTCGGCGTGCTGATCGCGTTGCTCGCGGTGCTGCTGCAGGTGCTGTTCTGCCTCACGCTGGCCCGGTTCGTGACCACCGGCCTGGCTGGGCTGCTGCGCTCGCGCCGCGGCAAGGACCTGGCCGTCCTCCTGATCATCCCGATCTTCGGGGTGTACGAAGGCCTCATCCAGATCGTGCCGAAGCTGACCTCTGAGGGCGCGCTGACCGCTTCGAGCTTCGGGGGCGTGGACCGGTGGCTGCGCTGGACACCGCCGGGCCTGGCCGTGCACGCGATCTACGACGCCTCCACGGGCCGCCCCGGCACCGCGTTGCTGCGCCTGGCGCTGCTGGCAGGCATCATCGTCGTACTCGGCCTGCTGTGGATCCGGTCGCTTGCCCGCTCCCTGGTGACGACCGATACCTCCACGCAGTCGGCGGTGCGCGGTTCTGCGCTCCCGTTCAGCCGGTACGGCCTGCGCGGCACGGTGGCCGCGCGGTTCTGGCTCTACCAGCGCCGCGAGCCGTACGCGCTGATGTACTGGGGCATCACCGTGATCGTCGCGCTCGTGGTGGGCATCAGAGCCGCGTTGGCCACCCCGGATTCTCTCGGTGGCCTGCTCGCCAGCGCGGCCTTCGGCAGCGCGTTCGTCGGCGCCTTCCACTCCAACGCCATCGGGATGTCCGGACCAGGGTTCGGCCTCGAGGCGACGGCGCTGAACGGCAGGCAGTCGCTGCGCGCCTACTTCTCCGGGCAGAATTTCGCACTCGGCGCGATCGCAGTGCCCGTGCTCACGGTGATCTCCTTCGGCCTGGCCGCCGCGGCCAGGCATCCGCTGGACGGGTTCGTGGGCATGGCGGTTGACCTGGCCGGGATAGGCGCGGGCCTGGGCGTGGGCAACTTGTTCACGGTCGCGTTGCCGTACCCGATGGAAAAGCGAGCCGGGCACCCCCATGCCCAGGGCGGCCAGCGGGCATACGGGGACGGGGGTCGCGGGGACCCTTCTCAGCCTGGTCATCGTCGGGGTGGCGGTCACGCCGGTGATCATCGCCGCGGTGCTCACCGAGTCGGCTCCCACGGCGATCCGGCTGCCGCTCCTCGTGCTTGGCGCTGCCGCCTACGGCCTCGCGCTGGCCTGGGTCGGCGTGCAGGGTGCCGCCAGCCTCGCCGAGCGGAAGCTGCCAGAACTCAGCCAGATCGCGATTCAGAGCAAGTTGTAGCCGTCCGGGACTGATCCGTTAACTGGGTGGGGGGATTCGCCGGGGCGTGCGAGGGCGGAGCCGCTGACAGCGGGTGTGGGCGGCCAGCGCACCCATTGTGGTCACCCATACGTCACCTGCCCTCACCGCCTCGTCCATGATCGCACCGAGGGCCATTGCGCGCGCGGGGCGACCGGAGAGGAACGGGTGTGAGGTGAGTACGAAGCAGCCGCCCTCGGCGCGCATCGCGGCGAGCTCGAGCGACCACGCCTCGCGTGCGCGGGCCGGGCTCTGGATCACGCCAGTCTCATACAGCCCGGGAATGTAGCAGTACTGCTCCCAGTCGTCCAGGCCCCAGTAAATGGGTATCTCGACGATGCTCCCGGTGCCCGCGGCCAGCTCATACGGCAGGTCGGCGTCCATCAGGCTGCTGTCGTAGAGGAAGCCGCGGTCATGCAGCAGGCGTGGCGAACGGTAATTGAGCTCCCACATGGGTGCCCGGTAGCCGACTGGGCGGACCCCGGTGACCGACATGAGGGCCTCCAGTCCCCGGTCGAGGTACTCAGCCTCGGCCGCCTCGTCCGCACCGGTGAGCGGCTCGTGCAGGTAGCCGTGGTGAGCGATCTCGTGCCCGGCCGCGGCGATGCGGGTGACTACGTCCGGGTAGCGGAGGGCGGTGAACCCGGGCACGAAGAATGTCGCCTTGATGCCACGGGAGTCAAGCAGTCTCAGCAACCGGGGCACGCCGGTGAGCGGCCCGTAGGACTGGTGGCTCATCACGCTCATCCGGTCCGCTGCCGTAGGGTCGTTCACCAGGGCGACCGCTTCCGCGTCGAGGTCGAAGGTGAAACACGCGGCGGCCCGGTAACCCTCCGGCCATTCCGTGCAGAACTCATCCCCCGGCGCGGCGCCCTGGTCATGCGGACCGGGATCCGTCATGGCTTGTTCCTCGCCACCAGGGAGATCAGCTCATAGGCGAGGTTCGCCGCCGCCACGGCGGTGATCTCCGCGTGGTCGTAGGCGGGGGCGACCTCGACAATGTCGGCGCCGATCAGGTTGACGCCGTCGAACGAGCGGATCAGGCGCATGAGCTCGCGGCTGTTCAGCCCGGCGGTCTCCGGTGTCCCCGTTGCCGGGGCAAAGGCGGGATCGAGGACGTCGATGTCGATGGAAAGGTAGACGGGACGGTCGCCGACCTGGTCGCGCAGCCGCGCGGCAGCGGCGGGGACGCCGATGTCGTCGATGTCCTCACACGACAGAACGCGGAAGCCCATCGCGGCATCATCGCGCAGGTCCCCGGGACCGTACAGGGACCCGCGGATGCCGACGTGCGCGCTATGGCCGGGAACGAACAGGCCTTCCTCGGCGGCGCGGCGGAACGGCGACCCGTGCGTGTACTTCGCGCCGAAGTAGGTGGGCCACGTGTCCAGATGCGCGTCGAAGTGCACGAGGGCCACCGGCCCGTGGCGGCGGACGGCCGCCCGCAGCAGCGGCAGTGCGATCGTGTGATCGCCGCCCAGGCTGACCAGCCGCTGACCGCCCGCGGTCAACTCATCGGCGGCAAGCTCGACCTGGCCAATCGCCCCGGCGATGTCGAACGGGTTGCACGGGATATCGCCCGCGTCGACGACCTGCTGCGCGTCGAACGGCTGGACGTCGAGCGCAGGGTTGTAGGCCCGCAGCAACCGGGAGGCCTGGCGGATGTGGGCCGGGCCGAAGCGCGCGCCCGGCCGGTAGGTCACCCCGGCGTCAAAGGGCACGCCCGCGACCGCGACGTCGTAGGCCGGCACGTCGCCAAGGCGAGGCAGCCGCGCGAACGTGGCCAGGCCCGCGTACCTGGGCACGGCCAGGCCATCCTCCTGCCCGACCGGCCTTCCGGCGGCCGGCTGGGCTTCCGCTGATCCTGCTGGCGGCCCGGTCACGCTCGGCACCTGATCTCTCCTCCGTTCACCTGCAGGACCTGGCCGACCATGGCGCCGACCCCCCGGTCGGCGAGGAACGCGACGGCCTCGGCGATCTCCTGCGGCCGGCCAACCCGGCCTAGCGGGATGCGGTCCGCGTAACGCCGCTGAACCTCGTCCACGGTGACGCCCGCGTCTTTCGCGTCGACTTCGAGCTGCGGGGTGGCGATGACACCAGGCGCGACCGCATTCACGACGATTCCCTCGGGGGCGAGCTCACGGCCGAGTGTCTTGGTCAGCGCGATGAGGCCAGCCTTAGAGGCGGCGTAGGCGGTGGCGTTGGGCCATCCGGTGACGCCCCAGTAAGAGGTCACGATGACGATCCGGCCGCCGCCCAGGCTACGCATGCCGGGCAGGACGGCCTGGATCACCTCGAACGTGCCGGTCAGGTTCGTGTCGACGATCTTCCACCAGTCCTCGGCCGGATGCTCGAGGAACGGGCTCATCGTCATGTACGCGGCGTTGCACACCAGGGTGTTCACCGGCCCTGTCCGCGCTGCCATCTCCCTGACCTGGTGCCGGTCGGACACGTCGGCGGGGGCGGCCATCCCGCCGAGCGACGCGGCCAGGTCGTCGAGGACTGTGCTCGGTTCCTTGTCGTTCACGGCGACCCTCGCACCGCCTGCCGCGAGCCGCTGGGCGATCGCCCGGCCGATGCCCTGCGCGGCGCCGGTCACCAGCGCGGTCTCGGTCATTCAGATCACCGCGCCGCTGTTGACCGATAGGACCTCGCCGACGAGGAAGTTGCTGCGCAGGACGAACCGGACGGTCGCGGCGATCTCGGCGGGTGTCGCCAGCCGTCGCGCGGGCAGCGTGGCGAGGTAACCGGGCTCGCGCCAGGGCGAGTCCGGGGCGAGCAGCGGCGTGTCGGTCGGTCCTGGTGCCACCGAGTTCACCCTGACGCCAGCAGGGGCGGCCTCTGCTGCGAGCGACCGCACCAGGCCGATGATCGAGCCCTTCGCGGCCGCATAGTGGGCGTCGCCGTCACCGCCGCCCACCGCGAGCTCGGAGGACACGGCCACGACGTTCCCCGCGCGCCGCCGCACCATGCCGGGCAGGGCGGCGCGGGCGAAGTTGGCCAGGCCGCCAAGATGCACGCGCAGCATGCGCTGCCACTGTTCCCCGGTGATCTCGCCGAACGGGATCATCTCGTAGAAGCCGGCCGCGGTGACCAGGACCTCCACCGGGCCGAGGTCGTGCTCGGCCGCGGATACCGCTCGCGCCGCGGCCGCCGGGTCGGTGACGTCGCCCGTCAGTGACAGGTCGGTGGACGACGGCCGCAGGTCGAATCCGGCGACCCGGTAGGTGGCGGCCAGGTCCGCGGCGATCGCGGCCCCGATGCCGCTGGCCGCGCCGGTTACCACCGCCACCCTGGTCACGGGCTCCGCGCCGGTCACGGTTCCGCCGACTCAAGCTCGGTGACGGGCAGGCCGAGGGTGCCCTGGCGCGTGTACCGTCCCGCACCACGGAAGATCCATTGGTTGAGCGCGAATCCCACGACGCCGAGTATGCCCATCATGAGCAGGACGCCCCAGCCCAGGTACCCGCTCCCGTACAGCTCACTGCGGGGCCAGGCGATGTTCACGATCTCAGCGATCAGCCAGACCGCGGCGACGTAGGTGACGGGGCCTCCCCAGCGGCCGAGGGACCACGGGCCCGGCTGCCACCGGCCGCGCAGCCGGACATAGGCGGCACCGAGCACGGGAAGGGCAAAGGCGGTGTAGAAGCCCGCATTGGTGAAGTTGATCAGCAGCGTGTAGACCTTCGAGGTGCTGATGAACAGCAGTATCGCGGCGATCACGCCAGTGACCAGGATCGAGTTGTAGGGCAGGCGCTCGCCGCGGGTGACCTTGACCAGGAACGCGTGGCCGGGCAGCACCTGGTCCCTGGCGTTGGCCCAGATGCAGCGGGACACCGCCGTCTGCACGGCGGTGAAGCTGGCGAGGAAGCCGAACAGGAACAGCACCTCGAACCCGCGCGCCGCCCCGGAACCGAGGTGCGCGGACAGCGTGTCCGAGATCGGGTCGGGTACCTGCCCGGCGAGGACGGCCTTGACGTTCGGCACGGCCAGATCGAGGGCCAGGCCCGAGTACAGGACGACGACGCCGACCGCCAGCAGCCCGAAGATGATCGCCTTGGGGACGTTCCGCGCAGGCTCGTGCACCTCCTCGGCGACCGAGCCCGCCGACTCGAAGCCGAGGAACGACCAGCCGACCACCGCGATCGCGGCGATGAACGGCCCGCTGAACCAGGCGCCGCCGTGCACCGCTCCCGCGCTGTGCACGAGCGCGCTCAGCGGGCTGACCTGATACTTGGCCAGGAGCAGGGTGCCGAGGCCGACTGAGCCGATGATCTCGGCGGCGATGGACAAGCCGAGGAAGATCTTGAGGAAAACCCGGCCGGCGATGTTCAGTCCCGAACCGAACGCGACCAGCGCCAGGGCCACCAGGGCCTGCGTCAGGTGCGTCGGGACGGTGTCGCCGGCCGCGCCGAGCAGGAACCCGGCCGCCCCGTACGCGAGGGCGGACAGTGCGATGGTGAGGCCCCAGATGTAGGCCCACGCCGTGTACCACCCGTACCGCGGGCCGACCAGGTGCCGGGACCACTGGTAAACGGAGCCTGCGAGCGGCCACCTGGACGAGACATCCCCGAAGACCGCGGCCACCAGCAGCTGCCCGGCGAGCACGATCGGGAACGCCCACCAGAAACCGACGCCCGCGAGCGCGACCACGAGGGAGAACACCGTGTACAGCGCGACGATCGGCGACACGTCGGCGAATGCCAGCGAGAAGGCCGAGCGGAGAGTGAATCCGCGTTTGAGGGTGATGGTGCCCGGGTCAGCCATGTCAGCTCCCAATGTCTGTTCGGATTACCGGTCTTTCGCGCTGAGCAAGCGGGTTCCGAGGTGGCTGGAGCATATTTCGCCCCGCTTGGGGTGAACCAGTGTGTGATCGTTACGAAGGCAACAGGAGCGCCTATACGATCGTCTAAACAGCTCGGGCTATCGGAGGCGGTACGCGTGGGTATCAGCGTGCGGGAACTCGTGGACCAGCCGCACTTGCGGCTCGAGGTGCTGGCGGGTTCGCGCGGCCTTGATCGCGCCGTCACCTGGGCGCATTCCTCAGATCTGCCCGAGCCCTGGGACTGGCTGGCCGGCGGGGAACTGCTGATGCGCAACGGCCGTACGCTGCCCCGTTCCGCCGCCGGGCAGGTCGCCCTCGTCGACGGGCTCGCCGCCGCGGATGCCAGCGCCCTGGTCATCGGCACCGACCCGAGCACGCCAAAGATCGCCGCGAGAACCATCCAGCGCGCCGAGTCGCTGGGCCTGCCCCTGGTGCGCACGACCTACTCGGTCAGCTTCATCGTGCTCAGCCGGGCGGTGGCGGACGCGACCACCCATGAGGAGTCGGCGCGGCTGGCCCGGGCCGGGCGCATCTACGCGGCCATCCACGTGGCCGTCGCGGGCGGCGACCCGTCCGCCTTCATGGGCAGGCTGGAACGGGAGCTTGGCTGTCACCTTTACGTGCTGGACAGCGCGACCGGCCAGCCGGTGCTGGATGGCACGCGGGTGCCGTCGGCGCCGCTGGGCCACGCGGTCCTGTCCGCACTGGCCAGGCGGGGCGGGGCGGTGCCAGGGCTACTGCGCCTGGACCGCGGTGCGGTCGCGGTCGAGGTCCCCTACGAGGAGCCGACCCTTCTCGTTGCCGAACGCTCCGGTGCCGAGGCCTTCGACCTCGCCCTGCTCCAGCACGCGGCGACGGCGACCGCGGTCGAGGTCGCGCACGCTTCGCTGCGCGAAGATCACCAGCGCCAGATCGGCGCCAGCCTTCTGTCCCGGCTACTTGACGGGCGCCTGGACGCGACCACGGCCGTGGAGCAGCTGGCCGTCCACGGGCTTGTCCCGCACCAGGCGCGGCTGCTGGCCGCCAGCGGCGGCGACGACGAGAGCCAGCGGCGGCTGCACATCGGCCTGCGCCGGCGCGGCGTGAACCACCTTGTGCTGCGCCGTGGCCACGTGCTCTTTGTGCTCACCGGGTCCGATCCGGCGGCCGTGACCGCGGTACGGGACCGGCTGCCCGGGGCGAGTGCTGGCGTCAGCCATGTGCTCGGCACCGGCGCCCGCTTCCCCGAGGCGGCCCGCGAGGCGATGTGGGCACTGGGCGGAGCCGCGGGACGCGACGGCGGCCTCGCCTTTTACGGCGAGTCTTCCCCGCTGCCGCTGCTCCGTGACCCGGCGGAGGCGCAGGCCCTGGTGGACCGCACGCTTGGCGCGCTGCTCGACTACGACCGGGCCAACGGCAGCCAGTTGCTGCGCTCGCTCGCGGTATTCCTGAGCTGCCGCCGGTCCTGGCAGGCAGCGGCGGGTGAGCTGAACGTGCACCGGCAGACGGTGGTGTACCGGATGGAGCGCGTCGCCGAGCTCACCGGCCGCACGCTCACGGAGACGCCCGACATCGCCGAGCTGTGGCTGGCCCTGTCCGCCCACCAGCTCCTGACGGGCGAGCCAGTGCTCGAACGCAACGAAAGAGCCAGTCTTGAGCCCCGCCGCTAACCAGCTGGCGGGCCGGCAGCGCGGTGCGGCCCGGACCGCAGGTTCGGCCAGTGTTAACCGGCCGTTCCCGGGTCCAGCGCGCGGCGGTTACTGGAGTCACGTTTCGTGTACGAAAGTTAAGTATGCCGAGCCCCGGGCTCACGGCCCGCCGCGACCAGTGGTGTCAGGAACCTCATGAGCAGAAAGTTCCGCAGGCGTCGGGCCGGACTCGTGATCACCGCGGCCGCGCTGGCTTCGCTCGGCGGCCTCGACGCCGTGCTGATGACCCCGCACGGGGGCGCCCGACCGGAAGTCCCCATCGTCGCGGCGGCGCAAATGGCGGCGATCGCGTCGAGCCGGCCGACGGTCGGGCCACCGCAGGCCAGTTCCCCCGCCGCCCCCAGGGTGTCTGGCGCAACTGCGCCGGCCGTGCCGAGGGTCGTGGAAAAGCCGCCGCCCGTCGTTGACGGTGTCAGGCGGGTCGACGTCGGGTCCGCGCACTCGCCACGGCTCCTGCAGCAGCTCGCGTCCGCCCCGGCGACCATGCCGCCGCCGGCCGAGGCCGGCGCCGAGGGCGTTGACGTCGCCGACTACCAGCATCCGCACGGGGCCGCCATCAACTGGCCGCACGTCGCCGCCGCCGGGTACAAGTTCGCCTTCATCAAGGCGACCGAGGGCGACTACTACGCGAACCCCTACTACGCCTCCGACCTGGCTCAGGCCAAGGCGGCCGGCCTGTACGCCACCGGCTACCACTTCGCCATCCCCAACGTCAGCGGCGGCGCCAGCCAGGCCTACTACGCCGTCGCGAACGGTTCCTATGCTGCCGACGGGCATACCCTGCCGCTGGCGCTCGACATCGAGTACAACCCCTACGGTTCGGAGTGCTACGGGCTGTCAGCCGCGCAGATGGTCTCGTGGATCACCGACTTCACCGCCGAGGCGCAGCGGCTTACCGGTCAGCGGCCGATCATCTACACCACCGCGGACTGGTGGGGCACATGCACCGGCAACAGCGCCGCGTTCGGGTCGGACCCGCTGTGGATCGCGGCCTACCGCAGCGGCGGCCCGCCGATGCCCGCGGGCTGGGGCAACTGGACGTTCTGGCAGTACACCAGCAACGCCAGCGTCCCCGGGATCGCCGGCAGCGTCGACGTCAGCTACTTCCTGCAGGCCGCAGTGCGCCTGCTCGACCCGGGCAGCCAGCTCAGCCCGGCCGGCCGCCCGGTTCAGGTACAGGTCTCGTCGCTCAACGCCGCCGGCGGGGAGCCGCTCCAGTATGACGCGTCGGACTTGCCGCCAGGCCTGTCGATCGGTAGCAGCGGGCTGATCTCCGGCACCATCTCGGCCACCGCGGCGGGCACCTACCAGGTAGCCGTCGCGGCCAGGTCCGCGTCCGGCGGCACCGGCTCGGTCAGCTTCCTCTGGACTGTGACAGCGGGTCAGGGGCCGGCGCTGAGCGAGCCGTCGACGTTGAGCCTTCCGTCAACCGTGAGCCAGCCGTCCCCGCCGCTCACGCAGCCGACCCCAGCGCCCACGTCGCCCTACCTGCTTCCGTCCGACTCACCGTCGCCCTCCGATCCCGCGGCGACCACGCCGTCCGATCCCGCGTCCTCGTCGGGTTCCACGCCCGCGTCACCGTCCGGCTCGCCGTCGCCGTCCGACTCCGCGTCACCGTCACCGACTGACTCGGCGTGCGCCTCGCCCTCGGATTCGGCGTCGTCCTCGTCGTCGGCGTCCGCCACCCCGTCCCCGTCCCCGTCCGTGTCGCCCTGCGCCTCGCCGTCGGATTCCGCCGTGCCAGCAGGTGTGACGCCCCCGGCTGGGGCGCCGTCGGATTCCCCGTCCGCGTCGGGCTGTTCGTGCTCGTGACCCTGTCGGTGGTCATCCAGGTCGCCTCGTTCAAGACGACCGGCAAGCGGGTGTTCAAGATAACGCCGCTGCAGCACCACTTCGAAATGGTGGGCTGGGCCGAGTCCATGATCATGGTCCGCTTCTGGCTCATCGCGGGCATGTTCGTGGCCCTGGGGGCCCGGCATCTTCTACATTGGCTGGTTTCCGAGCTGACGCACCCGCCGATTGCGGTGGTGGGGCACGGCGAATTCGGCATCTGCAAGGCCAGCGGTGCCAGTTCGGTTGAGTAATCGTCTATTTTATTCGCCGGCCGCGCGGCCGCCCTTTCCCCGTTAGCGCGCGATGCCATTGTCTCCCGGCCCAGCTGTTGGGGCACGGGCGGGCGCATTATCCCCGCCGGGTGTAGCCGGGCCTCTGCAGGATGCCCGGGACCACGGCCCGCCGAAGGAACGGGGCCTGGCCGGAACGCCCGGGCGCCCGGCCTTTCGCGTTCGGCGGCTTGGCGCCCCCGCGCCGCGGTCCGCACGGGAACGGCGGCTGGCGCCCGCTCGGCCGGACTTGCTCCTGTCTCTCCGCACCAGAGCTCCCACTGACCGCTGTCACCGTGTAATCACCCAGCAGGCTTCAGATGGCTTCAGTGGCACCGGCTTCCGTGGACCGATTACGGAGAGTAATTGTCCGTCTCTCGGCCGTTTGGCTTGCCGCCCGCTGTTTACCGGCCACGATGAAGATTTCCGGACGATCTGTCGAACCGCCGTGTTGGTCGTTGCGTATCACTATGTAACGAGTTACCGTCGGGAGGGCACTTCAGCGTCGAGGATGCAACGGTTGCGTCGCATGTGACTGGAGGAAACTTCGGTAGCGGATCGGTGCGGTTTGTTGGCCTCTAATAGGGGCAAGCGGTCGTTTTATGCCGCACAATGGAGCACGGGATCGGCGGCGGCTCGACTACACCTGGTGACGGTGCGACCGGGCAAAGGAGTGGTGGTGCGAAGGCTAAGCCTTGCTAGCCGCGATAGCGGTGCGGAGTCGCGTGTGTACATTTCAGCGCTGGCTCTGGCTGGCGGCGATGGCGCGACGGCCGAGCCCGCCCGGGCTCGGGCCCGTCTGGGCAACGGGCCCGCGACACGCCGGCGACCGCCCCCCGTTGGCTCTCCCGGCAGGTCGTGGCGGGAGTGAAGCGCACTAACGCAAGTGAAAACATGCCGGTCGTCGACCGGCAAAGCGCAAGATGGTATGTAAGGGACATCCGTGCATCTACGCGCCGGTGGGTATCCAATGACCTCCCGTGAGTCATCGCGGGCCGTACCTCGCGGCGCGCGGTCCCTCGGCCAGCTCTCCGATGTCCGCGGAAGGGAAGGATGATGTCCGAAACAATCATCGCCGCAGGCGCCCCGCTCGCGGCGATCAGCACCCAGGGTCTCGTAACGTACCTACAGGGTCTATTCGGCCCGCTATTCCTCGGCATCGTGGGTATTGTGGCCATCTTCTTCCTCTTCACCCGTGAGATCACCCGGTTCGTGCAATTCATTGTGCTCGCCGTGTTGATCGCCGTCGTCTTCTACACGCCTGGAATCGTGCAGGCGCTAGCGACCGGAATAGCGAACGCGCTCGGGGTCCACTGAGTCATCTCGCGCTGAGGAGAGCTGTCCTGTGGACCTTCCCACTTATACGAACATCTGGCGGATTGAAAAGCGGCTGTACAAGCTTTACGATTTCCGGCTGCCGATGCCGCTGCCGATCAACTGGATCGCCGTATTCGCTGGGATCACGATCCCGTACATCATCTTGCTGATCGCCATAGGACTGCCCTTCAACCACACCCTGGTGTGGCTTTACGTACTCCCTCCCGGGCTGCTCACCTGGCTGACGACCAGGCCGGTCATCGAGAACAAGCGGCTCCCGGAGCTGGTGGAATCGCAAATGCGGTACCTGAGCGAACCGCGGACCTGGGTCCGGCTCGCCCCGCTGAGCGAAAAAGACCAGGTCGTGCTCACCGCCCGGGTATGGCAGAGCCGCCCGCTGAAGCAGCCGGCGCCTGCCGCCCCGGCCGCGTCCCCGTCGGCCGGCCGCGCCGCCCTTACTGCCGGCGTGCAAATCCGTCCGGCCCAGCCGATGCGCCCGGGACCGGTGCTACGGCCCACGTCGGTCTTCCGGCCCGGTCAGGCAGCCGGAATGGCCGGGTCGCCCGGACGGGCGGCCCCGCCCGGACCAGTCGAGCCGGAACTCGCCAGCCGGGGGCTGGCTCAGCCTGCCCCGCCCCGGCCCGTGCGTCAGCCGCAGCAGCCGACCGGGCCGGGCGTGCGCGTCCGGGAGCGTTCCCGGTCCCACGAGGGAACCCGGACCCCGCAGCGGTCCCGGGGGCCAGCGTCCGGCCCGGGTTCGTCCTGGCCCCCGCTGCTGCCCGATTCCTTCCGGGTGCCGGCCGTCCCCGCGGCCCCGTTCCCGTCCGGCCGCCTGCTCCCGTCCGGCCGCCTGCTCCCGTCCGGCCAGTCGAAGGCCGCCGTCGGCGACAGCCTGCGTCCCGGTAACCCGCCGGGGCTGCACGACCAGACGGCCGGCCCGGCCCACGCCATGCCCGAAGTCGCCCCGCCGCCGTCCGCTCCGCCCGCTGCAGCGCGCTCCGTCGCTCCGTCGTCCGCACCGCGTAACGCCACTGCTGCTGCCGCTCCGCTGGCCGCAGCGGGTGCCGCCGCCCCGGCAACGTCCTCCGGACCCGGGTCGGCTCCGGGCGCGTCCCCGCTCGAGCTGTCCCATGACGGGCCACGGCGGCGCACAGCCGGGGTCCCGGCTCCGCCTGGTGCCCCCGGGGTTCCTCCCGTCTGGCCGGCCCCGCCGGCCAGGGCGCCTCGGCCGGCGCCCGCGGCTGCCCCGGCCACCGCGCAGGAATCCCCGGCGGTCCAGCCGAATGAGCCCATCCAGCCGAGTGAGCCCATCCAGCCCGACGTGCCGGTCCAGCCGAGTGAGCCCACCCAGCCCGACGCGCCGACCCAGCCGGACGCGCCCCTGCAGCCGGACACGCCGGTCCAGCCGAGTGAGCCCATCCAGCCGGATGCGCCGGTTCGGCAAGAGGTGCGCGCGCGGCCAGCCCCGCCAGCGCGACCGGACGCGCCGGTCCGGCTGGTCTCGTCCGGTCCGGCCGAGTCGTTGACGCCGCCCGTTCCCCCGGACGACCCCTCCCGCGGCTGGCCCGTTGCTCCTCGTCCGCTCCGGCCCGTGCCGGTAGCGCCCGAGGCCCGGGAAGGTTCCCGCGACGCTATGGCGGCCGCGGTGCTTGAGGTCCCCGGGGCAACCCGAGAGGCTGATGCCGCGAAGGATGCCGAGGTCAGCGGGGAGGCTGGGGCGGTTGAGCGGGCGAACGCCACCATGTCGGAGAAGTCGGCCGTGAAGTCCGAGGCGCCCGTCCAGCCGGCGCCGCAGCCGCCCGGGCCGGCCACCCCGGCGCCAGCACCGCCGCCCGTGATGCCGCGGGTGACCGAGTCCCGGCAGCGGGTACCGTCGGTCGAGCGGGCGCTGAGCGCCCCTGGCCGGGAGCGTCACGGGTCCTGGGGCGGCACGGTCAAGATCGTCACCGGCAACGGGGCGGCCCAGGGACCGGCGGCCCGCGACCAGGAGGCCATGGACCGCGGCCGCGCGCGGCTGCCGGTCGCCAAGCCCAAGCGGATCCTGGTGCTCGGCTGCACCAGCGGGGCCGGGCAGTCGGTCACCGCCCTGCTGACCGCGTCCATGTTGGCCAGCCTCCGTGAGCACCCGGTGGCGGTGGTGGACCTGCACGACGGCGCCCTTACCCGCTACCGGGAGCCCGCCGCCTGGCTGGAGGAGATCGTGGCGGGCGAGCCGCCGCAGCTCATCCAGCCGACCCGGCCCGATGGCCTGAACCCCACGCCGAAGCCGAGCCCGGCCCGGCTCGACGTGGTCGCCGCCCGCGACGCGCTGGCTGACGGGGACGAGAGCCGGATGGCCTACCAGCTCGGCCAGGCACTACCCGCTGTCGGTGCTCGATCCCGGCGCGGCCGGGCTGGCCCGCCTGCTGCGGGTGACCGACCAGCTCGTGGTGGTCGTCCCGGCCAACGCGGACGCGGCCGGGGCGCTCGCGGACTTCCGCGACTGGCTCGACAACAACGGGCACGCGGACCTGGCCATGCAGTCGGTCACGGTGATCAACGGGGTGAGCCGCCGGTCGCTGCCGGACGTCGAGCAGGCCGAGTCGGTCGCCCGCGGCCGCTCGCGCGCGATCGTCCGGGTGCCGTGGGACGACATGCTGCCGGCGGCCGCGGCCGGGCCGGCGACGCTGCGCCCGCAGACGCGGGTGGCGTACACCGCGCTCGCCGGTGTGCTCGTCGCAGGCCTGTCCGCAGCTCCCTCGAGGAAGAAGCAACCATGACCGTGAAGTCGAAGGGACGCAGCCGGCTCGCCATCCGGTACTTCGACGACCGGGTGCTGCTGACGGACACCCACGCGTGGGCCTACTACCGGGTGCCCTCGGTGTCGTACGAGTTCACCACCCCCGACGAGCGCGAGGCGCTCGCGACCAACATCACCGTCGCCCTGGCGGCGATCAGGATGCAGGACGCCGAGGTGCACCTGCGCATCGCGCACCGGCCCTACCCGGCGGTGGAGTGGGCCACCGGGCTCGACGCCACCAGCGACGGCGGACCCGGCTGGCGTGAGTACCTGGAGCAGATCTACCAGCACGTGTGGGCCAAGGACTTCTGGTCCAAGGAGATCTACCTCGGGGTCCGGCTCGGCCAGCGGTCGGTCCGCGCCCAGCTCACCGGCGGCCTGTTCGGCGGCTTCCTTAACACCTACCGGGGGGCCGACCGGAGCCCCGGCCACGAAGAGGACGGGGTGCCGCCGGGCGAGGTCGGCAAGTGGACCGAGCAGGCCGAGCGGCTCGGCCGGGCGCTGACCGCGTCGGCGCTGTCCGCCCGGCACGCCTCTTCGCGCGAGGTCGCCTGGCTATTCCGGCACACGCTGATGGGCTCGCTGGGTGACCCGCCGCCGTCGGCCACGCACCGCCGCGCCTGGGGCCAGGGCGAGGTCGAGCAGCTGTACGAGGGCGCGGTGCACAACGGCCGCACCATGCTCCGGCTCGAGCACGTGCAGGGCGACTCGTGGGCCGCGTTCCTGTCCTTCGCCCGCTTCCCCGACCTGATGGCGTTCCCCGACGGCGAGCCGTGGCTGCACTACGCCGACTCGCTGCCGTTCCCGGTCGAGATCTCGTCGCGGATGAACCTGATCCCGC
The DNA here is from genome assembly GCA_963795335.1 of uncultured Actinomycetota bacterium. Lineage (GTDB taxonomy): Bacteria > Actinomycetota > Actinomycetes > Streptosporangiales > Streptosporangiaceae > Trebonia. Next base: position 429,580 of record CAWCHI010000007.1, on the reverse strand, counting down.
CCGGCAAGGCGTCGAAGGACGTGTCGCGGCGGCTGGCTCACGCCCGCGACATGGACGCGCACATCCGCGAGGCGGGGGCGGAGGCGCCCATCGCGCTGGCCGAGCAGATCGCGGCCGCGCGGATGCTCGAGCACGGCATCACCAAGGAGCGGCTGCCGTTCGTTTACGGCTGGCACCGGGTGCTGGTGAACGCGCCGAGCCAGGGAACTGTGCGTGCGCCGGGTCGAGGCGGTGACCGAGCACTACCGGGACATCGGGATCGACCTGGTGAACTCGACCGGCGACCAGTTCTCGCTGCTGTCGGAGTCGCTGCCGGGAGAGAAGGTGCGGCTGTCCTCCTACGTGCAGCGCCAGCCGCTGTACACGATCGCCGGCGGCATGCCGACCGCGACCGTGGAGCTGGGCGACCGGATCGCCGAGGGCGTCGGCTGGATCGGCCCCTACATCGGCGAGACCCTGGGCCGGGCGCGCTCGGTCGTGCACTTCGACCCGATGCTGGCGGCCGCGCGCAACCGGCCGACGGCGGTCGCGATCACCGGCGAGCCCGGCGGCGGCAAGACCACCCTGGCGATGCTGCTGATCTACCAGATGGCGCTGCGCGGCGCGACGATCGCGGTGATCGACCCCAAGGGCGACGCCGAGCCGCTGGCCGAGTACCTCGGCAAGACCGGGCGCAAGGCCCGGGTGCTGCCGCTGTCCTCGGCCGCGGCGGGCCTGCTCGACCCGTTCTCGTTCGGTGACGACCTGGCCGAGAAGCGGACGATGGCGACCGAGACGCTGCGCCTGCTGCTGCCGCGGATGAGCGAGGAACGCGAGTCGGCGATGATCCAGGCGGTCGGCGCGGTGGCGGCGGGGCCGCGGCCGAGCCTCGGCAAGGTCGTCCGGCTGCTGGAGGAGTCCGACGACCCGGCCTGGAAGAACCTGGGCGCGGTGATGCGCTCGGTTTCCGAGATGCGCCTCGCCCGGCTCTGCTTCTCGCCGTCGGGCGGGCAGCAGATCGACGCCCAGGGCTGGACAACGGTGTTCACGCTGGGCGGGCTGACCCTGCCGGACACCACCACCGGCCGCGAGGACTACTCCTACGAGCAGCGGCTGTCGGTGGCGCTGCTCTACCTGGTCTCCCAGTTCGCCCGGCGGCTGATGAACACGCGTCGACCGGACCGCGCCGAAGGCGATCTTCCTCGACGAGGCGTGGGCGATCACCTCGACCCCGGAGGGGGCCAAGCTCGTCCCCGAGGTCTCGAGGATGGGCCGGTCGCGCAACACGGCGCTCGTCCTGATCTCGCAGAACGCGGGCGACCTGCTCCATGAGCAGGTGACCAACTGCATTTCCAGTGTTTTCGCGTTCCGCTCGTCGGAGCGCTCCGAGGTGACGAACGTGCTGTCGCTCCTCGGCGTGGAGCCGTCCGAGGAGCACAAGGCGAGCCTTCGTGCCCTCGGCAACGGCGAATGCATCTTCCGTGACCTCGACGACCGCGCGGGCCGCATCGGCGTCGATCTCGTCTCCGACGAACTACGGGACTGGATCGATACAAACCCGACACGAGCCCGTCGGCCGCAGCCGGCGGCGACCACTTCGTAAGTACCGCCGAATACAGGAGCCTCCCCAGATGGCCGAACCCAGCCCCCGCCGGCACTCCGAGGACGAACACCAGGCGCAGGACCCGCCGGCCGGCGCGTGCGCTGCTGCTCACGAGCGCGCTGATCGCGATCATCTTCAGCGGGCTCTTCCTGGCCCGCTCGGCCACCGCCGCCCCCGCGGCGCCGGCCAGCACCGCCGCCCCCGCGGCGCCGGCCAGCACCGCCGCGACTGCGGCTCCGGCCGCCACCGCCGGGAAGGCCGCCCCCGGTGCCGGCGCTCAGCTGACGGCGATCCTGGCGCCGACCGCGCTCGACGCCGGAGTCTGCAACGTGCCCGGGGTCGGCGACATTGGCGGCCTGCTGGGACTGTGCAAGTCCGGCTCGGGCGTCGTCGGCGACCTGAACAACATCTGCACCTCGGGCGCGCCGTCCCCGGAGCTGGCCACCGCGGGCATCAACTCGATGATCACCACCCCGGGCGGGACCGACCACCGGCAAAACGCTGTACGACAACTACGGCACGGCGGGCCAGTACTGGGCCCAGTCCGGGCTGACCTGCTCGCAGATGACCTCCCAGATCGGCAACAACGTCGCCGGCATGGTCTTCGACATGGCCAAGTCGCTCGACCGGGTCACGATCACGGTCTACCAGTCGGCCGCGGGCGCCAACATCCTGTCCTGGCTTGGCAGCTCCATCGACCGGCTGATCACAGCGCTCGGCAACGCGATCTACTTCCCGTTCCTGGCCCCGGTGGTGATCATCGGCGCGCTCTGGCTGGCCTGGCAGGGCCTGGTGCGCAAGCGGGCGACCAAGACCCTCGAGGGCACGATCTGGATGGTCATCGCCTGCGCGGCCGCGATCTGGCTGATCGGCCGCCCGGGCGACTTCACCAACGTCGGCACGACCGTCTCCAACGGCGTCACCTCGGTGCTCAACACCGCCTTCGACAAGCTGCCCGCCACGGCCGGCAGCAACTGCCTCCCGGTGGCCGCCAACGACCCGGAGTCGGTCAGCGCCAACTACGCCTTCACCTCGGGCAACGGCCTGGTCGACCAGAACGCCAACGAGCTGTGGACGGTGCTGGTCTGCAAGCCGTGGCTGGACGGCGAGTTCGGCACCACCCAGTACGCGACCTCCGCCAGCCAGCCGCAGACGGTGGTCAACCAGTACGGCCGCCAGCTGCTGTGGGCGCAGGCGGTCGCCACCAACGAGAAGCCGACCGATCGCGCTGGACGACTCCAAGCAGGCGGTCTACAACGGCATCGCCCAGCAGCTGCAGCAGACCAACCCATCGGTCTACTCGCTGTTCCAGGGCGACCAGTGGACCACCCGGCTGGAGATCGGATTCGAGGCGCTGTTCGCGGCGGTCGCCGCGGGCCTGCTGGTGCTGCTGATCGCGCTGACCCTGATCATGCTGAAACTCGGGTTCCTGCTGCTGCTCGTGGCGGGACCGTTCTTCCTGATCGTCGGCATCCATCCGGGCTTCGGCCGGGTGATCGCCGTCCGCTGGTTCGAGATGCTGGTCGGCGTGCTGATGAAACAGGTCGCGGTGGCGCTGACGCTGAGCGTGCTGCTCTACTGCTACTCGCTGATCATGAGCCAGACCGACCAGGTGCTGCCCTGGGCGCTCAAGATCATGATGATCGCGCTGGTGACGGTGACCGTGGTCATCTACCGCAAGCCGTTCACGCACCTGTTCTCCTCGGTCGGCTACGGCATGATCGGGGCCGACGAGCGGGCCCAGGTGACCTGGCGCGAGTCCACCTTCGGTTTCCGCCGGGTGACCGCGGGCGCGGCCGGCGCGGTCAGCCCCTCGGCCGCCGCGGCCCGGGCGGCGCGCTGGGCCCGCCGGAGTTCGTCCGAGTCCGCCGTGGCGGCCGGCCAGTCGGCGGCGCAATCGGGCGAGGTGGCCGCGTCCGCCTCAGGCGTCCCGGAGGGGACGGCGGCCGGGCCGGCCCCGGACGGCCACGTGGCGGCCCGGCAGTGGCCGGGCGCGGGGAGCGGCCGCACCGGCCGCCGGGCGGCACCGCCGCTGCCGCTGCCACCGCCCGGCGCGCCGGGCGCCAGCACCGGGCCGGCCTCTGCGGGCTGGGCCCGCGGCGGCGGCGCCGGGACCGGCAGCGGGGCCCGCGGCGGGTCGTCCCTGGCTCAGGCCCCGTCCCGCGAGCCGGCGCCCGCGCCGGTCCGCCAGGTCCGTCCGTCCCCGTCCCCGGCCCGGTCCGCACCGGCCCCGTCCCGCCCCGCGCCCGCCCCGTCCCGTCAGGCCTCTCCGGCCCCGGTTCGCCAGGGTTCGCCGTCGGCCCCAGCCCGTCCGGCCCCAGCCCGTCCGGCCCCGGCCCCGGCCCGTCAGGAGCCCCCGCCGGGCCAGCGCCCGGCGACCGGGGGCGGATGGCCGGGCACTGTCAGCCGCCCCCGTTCTGAATCCTCCAATGGAACGGGCGGGGCTGCGGCGCCCCCTGGATCATCGGCTCAGTCGGCCGCGGCACCGTTCTGGGCGCGGTCGCGCCGCCGCTCCAAGTAGCCGGGGTGCCTGATGGACCTAACCCCGGGCCAGCAGCGGCTGGTGTTCCTTGCTGTGGTCGTCGTGCTCGTCGGGCTCGGCGCCTACCTGATCGGTACCCGCCATTCCGGCGGGACGCCAGCCGCCGCCCCGTCGCCGCCGGCTAGCAGCGGCCAGCCGGCCGCCAGTACCGGGCCGGCTTACGTCCCGCCGTCGGTGGTCCCGTCGGCCACGCCGGTCTCCACCGCCGGGGGCGCGCAGATCTACCAGTGGCTGCCGTTCTCCGCAAGCGACCTGAACGCGGCCGCCAGCACCACCCTCACCTTCGCCGCCGACTACGCCACCTGGAGTTACACCGAGGACAAGGCCGCCTACGGGGCCAAGCTGAGCGCGGTCGCGACCGCCCAGGAGGTGACCACCGCCGAGTACGACTACGGCACCGCCGGGGTGGCCGGCCCGCGCACGTCCGGCAAGCAGGTGTCCACCGGCAGCGGCACCATCAACTCGATCCGCACGTTCGGCACCAGCCCGGTCTCGATCACCTTCCTGGTCACCATCGACCAGCAGGTCGCCTCCACCCAGCCGACGGCGAAGGTGAGCGGCCAGTACGCCGTCACCGTCGTCTCCTCGGGCGGGACCTGGCAGGTCAACGACCTTGAACTGGCCCAGCTCGGCAACTCATGAACAGGCGTGCAACGGGGCCAGTCATCGTCGGCCTGCTGGTGCTGCTGCTTGTCAGCTTCCTGATCGTGCCGATGCTCGTCGTCGGCGGGGCGTCCCTGCTGTTCGCCGGGGGGTCCGGGATCGACTGCGGCTCGACCACGACCGCGTCACAGCCCAAGGCGTCCACCGCGGCCGCCAACTCGGTCCCGGCGACCTATCTGAAGTGGTTCCAGACGGTGGGCCGGCAGTACAACGTGCCGTGGACGATCCTGGCCGGCATCGGCAAGGTGGAGAGCGACGACGGCCAGACCACGCTTCCGGGCGTGAACTCCGCCAGCAACTCGTTCGGCGCGGCCGGCCCGATGCAGATCGGGATCGGCGGCGCGTCCGGCAACCAGTGGGGTGGCGCCGCCACCCACCCGGCGTCCGAGGTGGTCAGCGGGGTGGCGACCGACGAGGACGGGAACGGGACGGCCAGCGTCTACGACCCGGCCGACGCGATCGCGGGTGCGGCCAAGTACCTCATCGCACACGGCGTGCAGCAGAACGTGCAGGCGGCGATCTTCGCCTACAACCACGCCGACTGGTACGTGGAGGAGGTCCTGTCGTGGGCCTCGACCTACGCCGCGGGCGGCTTCACGGTCGACAACGGGGCAGGTGACCAGGGCACCGTGGTCGCGGCGGCCGTGACCGGCGGCCAGAGCTGCGCCGGCAGCGGCCAGCTGGCTTCCTTCACCGCGCCCAACGTGCTGGTGGGGGAGGCCGTCAGCTACGCCCAGGAGCAGATCGGCAAGCCCTACCAGTGGGGCGCCACCGGGCCGGACGCGTTCGACTGCTCGGGGCTGGTCATGATGGCCTACCGGACGGCCGGGGTCACGATACCGCGCACCTCGCAGCAGCAGTGGAAGCAGCTGCCGCACGTCCCCGCCAGTCAGGTACAGCCGGGTGACCTGGTGTTCTTCGCCGGCTCGGACGGCACCCCGGCCGCTCCGGGCCACGTCGGCCTGGTCATCGGCAAAAACCAGATGATCGAGGCGTACGCGACTGGCACCCCAGTGCGGATCTCCGCCTTCGGTACCGCTCAGTCGGCGCCGGGGGACAACAAGGTGGTGGGCTTCGCCCAGCCCTGGACGACGAGCCAGGCGGGCGCCCCGGGCGCGGTCGGCTGAGCGCCGCCGCCTGGTTCCAGGCCGGCTGCTCCGGGACCGGTCAGGAGTTGGCCGCGTGGCGGCCGTTCCCCCGGCGCAGCGAGCGCCCGCGCTGGCGCGGCTCCGGCATCGCCCGGGTGAGCTCGTCGGGCAGCCGCAGCAGCGGGTTAGCCGTGCTCGCGACGACATCCTGGGCCATCTCGGTGACCCGCGTCCCGCGGGCTCGCGACGCCTTGCGCAACAGGTCGAACGCCTGGCGCGGGCGGAGCCGGTGGCGCTCGGCCAGCACCCCGATCGCCTGCTCGACCCGGACCCGGGCGGCTAGTGCGTGCTCAAGCTGGGCGACCGTCACCGCGAGTCGTTCCGCTTCGCCCGCTTCACCCGAACGGTCGGCCATGCCGGGTGTGCCGGGCGTGCCGCTCACGGAGTGTATTCGCTGCGGCCCGGAGTCATTGATCCGCGGCGCCGGGGCGGACGGCCGCCGGGGTGCGCCGTTCTCGTCGACCGCCTCCATCACGGTGGTGTCATCGTTGTCCGCCTGGTCGGCCGCGAACAGGTCAGCGAGGACCATTGCGCTGGTCAGATCGGAGACGTTCTCATCCCCGACCACCCAGCCGCGCTCGGCTTTGCGGACAACCACGTCATCGCTGCCACCAACGCCACTGGAGCGATTACCACTCATTACTGTCTAGCCTCCCCCTGCCCCATCACCTCCAGGCACCCGCCAACACTACCTGGTGTAACCGAAGACGCCAGAAAGCCAGCCGGCCGAACCGCATGACGGGAGCGGGAGCGCCCGCGGCGGCCGGCCCGGCTGGCTTTCTGTACCGGGTCAGCTGGACTGGGTTAGCTGGACTGGGTAGCTGGACTGGCGCCGGCCAGCTCGGCCAGCTTCTTCTGCACCTGCGCGGCCGAGGGGTTGCACAGCGTGGAGCCGTCGTCGAACAGCAGCGTCGGGACGGTCTGGTTGCCGCCGTTGACGCCCTCGACGAACTTCGCGGCTTCCGGGTCGCGCTCGATGTCGACCTCGTTGACCTCCACGCCGGCCTTGCCGAGCTGCCGCTTGAGGTTCTTGCAGAATCCGCACCAGGTCGTCGTGTACATCGTCAGCGGCACCGGAGCCTCCTTGTTCGCATGCTGACCGGGTGGCAACGGCCACCCGGTCTCCGGAGCGTGCAACAACGTTTCCCCCCGATGCCTTCCCGCCCGGGCCCCCGGGGTCGGTGGCATGCGGCACCATAGGTGCGGTGAACGCCGATGAGCTGCTCGCCGCGCTCGACCCGGAGCAGCGGGCAGTAGCGCTCGCCCCCCGCGGGCCGGTCTGCGTGCTGGCCGGGGCGGGCACGGGCAAGACCCGGGCGATCACCCACCGGATCGCCTACGCGGTCGCGACCGGGGTCGTCGACCCGGCCCACGTGCTCGCGCTGACCTTCACCGTCCGGGCGGCGGGGGAGCTGCGGGGACGACTGCGCGTCCTCGGCGACGGGGCCGCGTCGGTCCGCGCGTCCACCTTCCACGCGGCCGCCCTGCGGCAGCTGAGCTATTTCTGGCCGCGGGTGATCGGCGGGCGGGCGCCGCGCCTGGTGGAGTCGAAGATGCCGCTGCTGCGTGAGGCGGCGGCCGGGCTTGGCCTGCGCCCCGACGGCGCGTTGCTAGCGGACGCGGTGACCGAGATCGAGTGGGCCAAGGTCTGCCAGGTGCACCCCGACTCGTACGTGTTCGCGGCGGCCGAGGCGGGCCGGTCGCCGTCGGCCGGGGTCGAGGACGCCGGCCGGCTGTATGCCGCCTACGAGGCCATCCGCCGCGACCGCCAGCTCATCGACTTCGAGTCGGTGCTCGAGCTGACCGCTGCCATCCTGCTGACCGAGCCCGCCGCCGCCCGCGAGGTGCAGGCTGCCTTCCGCTACTTCACCGTCGATGAGTTCCAGGACGTCAACCCGCTGCAGAAGCTGCTGCTTGACGCGTGGCTGGGCGGCCGGGAGGAGCTGTGCGTCGTCGGTGACCCACGGCAGACGATCTACTCCTTCACCGGGGCCACCTCCGAGTACCTCCGCTCGTTCGCGGCTGACTACCCGCGGGCGACGATGGTCCGCCTGGTCCGTGACTACCGCTCCACCCCGCAGGTCGTGACGCTGGCCAACCGGCTGGCGGGCGCCACCGCAGACGCCGGCGCGCTGGTCGCCCAGCGGCCGCCCGGCCCCGAGCCCGTCATCCGGCGCTACCCCGACGAGGAAGCCGAGGCGGCCGGGGTCGCGGCCGCGATCGCGGGGCTCGTGCGGCGCGGCACCGCGCCCAGCGAGATCGCTGTCCTGCTGCGGATCAACGCGCAGCTTGAGCGGTTCGAGCGGGCCCTGGGCGAGGCCGGGCTGCCCTACGTGGTGCGCGGCGGGGAACGGTTCTACGAGCGACCGGAGGTCCGGCAGGCCCTGGTCCTGCTGCGCGGGGCGGCCCGGGCGGCCGGTGCCGGGACCGACGCGACCGGGCTGCCGGAGGAGCTGCCCGCCGCCGTGCGGCACGTGCTCGCCTCGGCCGGGCTGAGCGCGACGGCCCCCGCCACCCGTGGTGCGGTCCGGGAGCGCTGGGAGTCGCTGACCGCGATCGCCGGGCTGGCCGACACGGTCGCGGCCGCCCGGCCGGCCGTGACCCTGGCCGAGTTCGCGGCCGAGCTGGCCGAGCGGGCCGAGTCCGGGCACGCCCCGGTGGCGTCGGCGGTGACGCTGGCCACCATGCACGCGGCCAAGGGGCTGGAATGGGACGCGGTGCACGTCCCGGGGCTGACGGAGGGCATAATGCCCATCGTGCACGCGCGAACGGCCGAAGCGGTCGAGGAGGAGCGGCGGCTGCTGTACGTCGCGGTCACCCGGGCCCGGGTTCACCTCGAGCTGTCCTGGGCCGCGGCCCGTACCCCGGGCGCCGAGGCGTTCCGGCCGCGGTCCCGGTTCCTGGCCAGCCTGGCCCCGGCCGAGCCGACGGCCGCCGGCCCGGCCAGGCGAGCGGGGCGCCGCGGATGAGCGACGCGCTCGAGTCGCTGCTCCGCCTGCTCGACCTGGAGCAGATCGAGGTCAACATCTTCCGCGGCCAGTCCCCGGACGACACCATGCAGCGGGTGTTCGGTGGCCAGGTGGCCGGGCAGGCGCTGGTCGCGGCCGGGCGTACGGTGCCGGCCGACCGGCCGGTGCACTCGCTGCACGCGTACTTCATCCGGCCCGGGGACCCGGCCGTCCCGCTGGTCTACACGGTCGACCGGGTCCGCGACGGCCGCTCGTTTACCACCCGGCGGGTGACCGCCATCCAGCACGGCAAGGCGATCTTCACCCTCTCCGCCTCCTTCCAGCGGCAGGAGGAGGGACTGGAGCACGCCACGCCGATGCCGGCCGTCCCGGCCCCGGAGGAGCTCCGCTCGAACGCCGAGCGGCTGGTGACGCCCGCCGGCGGCCCGCTGCCGCGGCACTTCAGGGACGACCCGATCGAGCTGCGCACCGTCGGCCCGCTGACGGCCGAGCTGGCGGCCGACCCGTCCCTGCGCGGGAACGGCCACCACGAGCACCTGGTCTGGGTGCGCGTCACCGAGCAGCTGCCCGACGACCCGCTGCTGCACGTCTGCCTCATGACCTACGTCTCCGACATCACGCTGCTGGAAACGGTCGCGCTGGAGCACGGCGTCAGCTTCTCGCAGCCGAACATCAGTCCGGCCAGCCTGGACCACGCGATGTGGTTCCACCGGCCGTTCCGGGCTGACCGCTGGCTGCTGTACGCGCAGGAGAGCCCGGTTGCGTCGGGCGGCCGCGGGCTGGTGCGCGGGCAGGTGTTCACCGCCGAGGGCGACCTGGTGGTCTCAGTGATGCAGGAAGGCCTCATCCGGATCATCGGGCAGCTCGGGGACTAGAGCCTCATCCGGCGCCCGCGGCGTCATAGGAAACTTTCTTGCAAGAAGAGGAAGCCGCAGGTCAAAAATGTCTTGCTGTCTCGTGGGAGCCTCTCGTAGGCTATGCGTCATGTCCACGAGCCTGAGCGACTAGACACTCGGAAGGAGGCTCCGGTGGAAAACATCACGACTTACGTTGCGGCGACCGCTATCGGTGCCGCGTTCCCGGGTGCTGCCTGCTCAGCGTGGGCCACCCCGTCGCGCGTGGGGGACAACCGTGCCCGCACGCAGCTCGTTGCCCTGGCCGCCGGCCAGCCGGCCGCTGGCCTCGCCGCGCTCCGGCACGGCCCGGCCCCGACGGCGCACCTGGTTCCGATGGCCAAGCCGCTGACCGGTGCGCACTCCAGCAAGCAGTCCAACAACGCCCACAAGACCCGCATCAACGCCGGTGGTTACGGCGCGATGGGTCCGCATCCAGAACGGGAAACCGGCCTAGAATAGGCCGGCCAGCATCCCCGAAGGCCGCGGACCCGACACCAGGGTCCGCGGCCCGATTTGTTTCCAGGGCCAGGTCCCGACCGACCGACCAGCACAACTGGACAGCAAACGCGAGAGGGGATGGCACCGATGCAGTGGCCCGACGCCTCATTCGAGGCGGTCGCCGTAATCGAGCCGAACATCGACAGGAACGCCGGGCAGGGCCTGGCCGCGAGCGGAATCGCGGCGCTCTTCGGACTCAGCGATGTCCCGGTGGGCCTCGACCTGCCGTGCACCGAGGACCCGGAGCTGTTTTTCGCCGAGGCGCCGGCGGACGTCGAGGCGGCGAAGGAACTCTGCCAGGGCTGCCGGATCCGGGTCGCGTGCCTGGAGGGCGCGCTCGAGCGGCGCGAGCCGTGGGGCGTCTGGGGCGGGGAACTGCTCCTGCGCGGCGCGGTCGTCCCGCGGAAGCGTCCGCGCGGCCGTCCCCGCAAGGCGGACACCGAGCTCGCCAAGGCCGATGAACGGGCTGCCTAGCCCACGTCATCACAGCAGTCAGGTTTCCACGACGATCCATTGTCCGACGACGATGACCGGGGCGCGCCAGCCTCGCTTGACCTTCCCCGCCCGGGGAGGCCGCAGGCAGCACCGGGGCGGCTGGCGCGCCACTGGCCAAACGGCCGCTCACAACGGGGCCGGCACGCATGAACACGTACAACGCAACGATGCGAGGTTGTCACCCATGTACACCGCAGAACGCCTGGCGAAGGACCGACATCAAGAGCGCCTGCGGCAGGCGCAGGACGAAAGGGCGGCCCAGCAGGTCGCCGAGCTGCACAAGCTGGAGAAGCGGCAGGCGCGGGCCGAGCGCGATCTGCTGCACGCCTGGCAGCGCGTCGAGCGGCTCCGCTCGATGCTGTCGATCAGCTAACCAGCGTCGGTCAGCCAACCAGCTCAGTCACGGAACCCGGGGTGCGGCCGGCACCCCGGGTTCCGTGCTGTCACCGTCCCCGTAACCGGGCACCCAGCGGATGACCTCAGCCCGGAACGGTCCCTCGCATTCGAGCTGGCACAGCACGCCGATCCCAGCCGTCGACACCCGGTGGATCAGCACGTACGACGGCGGCAGGTTGAACTTGCGGGCGACGTTGGCGGCATTCATGTCGGTCACCCGCTCCGCCTCCTGCCGCATCCACTCCCGGTTGAACTTGAACGTCTCCACCGCCGACGCCTCGGCCAGTGGCGCCAGGAATGCGCGCAGCGACTCCAGGTCGACCGCGATCCCCGGCCGCAGGAAGTTCTCTGCCCGCAGCTCCCGCTCGACCGCGGCGATGTCCGGGGCGGGGTCGTGCATGATGCGCAGCAGCCGCCCGAAGATGGGCGGCAGGCCATCCGGCAGCCGGTCGACCGCGCCGAAGTCAAGCACGCCGAGGCGCCCGTCGGCCAGCAGCCGGAAGTTGCCCGGGTGCGGGTCGGCGTGCAGCAACCCGGCCCGGGCGGGGCCGGAGAACAGGAACCGGGTCAGCAGGATGCCTGCCCGGTCGCGCTCCTCCGCGGACCCGTCGCTGATGACCCGGGACAGCGGCGTGCCGTCTATCCACTCGGTGACCAGCACATGGTCGGTCTCGGTGACGACGTCCGGGATGCAGATGTCGGGGTCGCCGCGGTACGCGTCGGCGAAGGCGCGCTGGGCTGCGGCCTCCATGTGGTAATCGAGCTCTTCCGCCACGCGGTCACGCAGCTCGTCCAGCATCGGCTTGACATCGAGGCCCGGCATCAGGATGCCGAACAGCCGGCCCATGCGGGCGAGCTGGGTGAAGTCGTTGAGCAGGGCCTTCCCCGCCCCGGGGTACTGGATCTTGACCGCGACCCGGCGGCCGTCCTGCCACACCGCGCGGTGGACCTGGCCGATCGACGCGGCCGCGGCCGGCTGGTCGTCGAACGACTCGAAGTTGTCCCGCCAGTGGTCCCCGAGGTCGGCCGCCAGCACCCGGTGCACCGTGGTGGCGGGCAGCGGCGGGGCCGACTCCTGGAGCCGGGTGAGCGTGGACCGGTAAGGGCCGGCCAGCTCGGGGGGCAGCGCCGCCTCGAAGATGGACAGTGCCTGGCCGAGCTTCATCGCCCCGCCCTTGAGCTCCCCGAGGGTGCGGAACACCTGGTCCGCGGTGCGCTGCTGGATCTCCTGGGCGATGACCTCGGCCGAGTTCCCGACCAGGCGCTTGCCGAGGCCGAGCGCGGTCCGCCCGGCGAACCCGAGGGGCAGGCCGGCCAGCCGCGCGCTCCGGCCCATCGTGCTGCGCGGCACATCCTCGCGTCCGCTCGGGGGAAGCTGACGCCCCTCGTCATTCTCCGCCAAGAAGAAAACCCCTATTCCGAACGAGTGCGTTGTCCAAGCCTTCAGCGGCCAGGAACCTCCGGTCGCGCGCGGGCGCCAGGCCCCACGGACCCCGCGTATATACAGCGTCAGAAGCCGCCCTGGTGTTCCTGCGGCCGGCCCGGGGCGACTGTCCCCGACTGGGCTTGATGTCCGGAATGTCAGTGTCGCCGGTCACCCTGGACTCATGAGACCAGCGCTGAAGGCCGGACTGCGGCCGCTATGGCGGGAGCGGGACACCGTCCAGATCGGCGTCGACCCGCGGCGGGCGCGGGCGCTTACCGGGCTGGGCAAGGCGGCCGCGGTGGTGAGCCTGCTCGACGGGTCGCGGGACACGGCCGAGGTGGTGCGGACGTCCGCGGCGTACGGGATCGGGCCGGAGGTCGTTCACCGGGTGATCGGGCTGCTCGCCTCGGCCGGGGTGCTCGACGACTTCCCGGCCAGCCTGCGGGCGGCGCTGCCGGACTACCTGCGCGGCCGGCTCGACGCCGGAGCTGGCGTGCGCCGCGCTCGCCTACGGGCACGGCGACGGCGGGGCGGCGGTGCTCGCGCGCCGCCGGGCCGCGTTCGCCCGCGTCTACGGGGCCGGGCGGGTGGGCGCGTGCGTCGCCACGTTCCTCGCCTCGTCCGGGGTGGCCTGGGTGAGCTGCGTGGACCCGGCCACGGCGGACGCCGCCGACATCGCCCCGGCCGGCCTGGGGACGGCCGACGTGGGGGCCGGCCGGGCCGCCGGGATGGCGCGGGCGGTGCAGCGGGTCGCGCCGGAGACACGCACCGCCGATGACGCCCGGCGGCGGCCGGACCTGGCGGTGATCACCGGGCGGCCCGATCCGGTGCTGCTGGCCACGCTGACCCGTGAGCGGGTGCCGCACCTGGCTGGCGGGGGCGGAGGAGGCGATCGGGACGGTGGGGCCGCTGGTGCTGCCCGGCCGGTCGGCCTGCGCTCGCTGCGTCGACCTGAGCAAGGCGGCCCGTGACCCGGCCTGGCCGCGGATCCTGGCCCAGGCGAGTAACGGCGGGACCGCCACCGGGACGCAGGCGTGCGACACCGTGCTCGCCGCCGGGGTGGCGGCGCTGGCGGCCGCCCAGGCGCTCGCGTTCATCGACCGGGCGTGCGAGCCCGGCCGCGGCCGGGGCGACACTCGAGATCGTGCTGCCGGACTGGCAGTGGCACCGGCGCGGCTGGCCGGCCCACCCGGCCTGCACCTGCGGGGCAGCGTTAGCCCTGCGGGTCCTCCCCGTGACCCGCGCCCGGCTCCTCGTCCCGGTCCGGCCCGTTGCCTTCCTCGAGGCTGGAGATGTCCAGGTCGGCTGGCTCGGACCCGCGCACGAAGGCGTCCGGGTGCTCCAGGTCCTCGGCCGTCGGCAGGAGGTCCGGGTGGGCCCACAGCGCGTCCCGGCCGCCGGTGCCGCGGGCGTCGGCCAGCCCGGCCCACAGCGCCGCCGCCTCGCGCAGCATCCGCGGGCGGAGCTCCAGCCCGACCAGGGTGGCAAAGGTACGCTCGGCCGGGCCGCCGGAGGCCCGGCGGCGCCGGATCGCCTCGGCCAGCGCGTCCGCGTGCACCAGGCGGTCGCCCGCGGCGGCGGCGGTGGCGGTCGCCACCCAGCCCTCGACCAGCGCGAGCGCGGTCTCGAGCCGGGCCAGCGCCGCCTTCTGCTGCGGCGTGTCCTCCGGCCGGAACAGCGTCTCACCCGACAGCGCGTTCTGCAGCGCCTCCTCCGGGTTGGACATGTCCATCTCCGGCAGCGCGTCGCGCAGCTTGCTCATGTCGACCGAGATCCCGGCGGCGTAGGCCTCGACCGCGCCCAGCAGGTACTGCCGCAGCCACGGCACGTGCCCGAAGAGCCGGTGGTGGGCCGCCTCGCGCAGCGCCAGGAACAGCCGCACCTCGCTCAGGTCGACCGACAGGCCCTCACCGAAGGCGGTGACGCCGGACGGCAGCAGGGCCGCCGTCCCTTCCGGGCCGAGCGGCAGCCCGATGTCGGTCGAGCTGGCCATCTCACCCGCGAGCTCGCCGATCGCGGTGCCGATCTGCCCGCCCAGCATCGCCCCGCCGAGCTGCCGCAGCATCGGCTGCGAGGGCTGACAGGCCGCCCATTCCGGACAGCATCGCCTGCATTTCCGGCGGCACGTCCGCGCCGAGCTGAGACTGGTCGATGGCCATCATGCCGCCCATCGCGTCGACCGCCTTGACCGCGATCGGCTCGCACAGCGTCGACCACACCGGGAAGGTGGCCTCCAGCCACTCCGACTGTGACCAGGCCTCGACCTTGCGGATGCCGGAGGGGAACGAGGTCACGTCGTCCAGCCACAGGTCTGCCAGCCGGACGGCCTCCGTCACGGCGGCCCGCTCATTGGCCAGCACGCTCGGGTCGCCCTTGGCCGCGATCGCGTGCCGGGCCAGGTTCTTGGCCAGCTCCCAGTTGACCGGGCCGCCGCTGTAGGACAGCATGTCGGCGAACTGGCGCAGCGCGTCAGCGAACTGGTTCGGGTTCCCGGGACCACCGGGACCGCCCGGGCCCCCGAAGCCGAAGCCGAACGGGTTCTGGCCTCCGGGTCCCTGGCCGCCGCCGGACTGCGGGTCGTCGTCACCGGGCCGCCCGGGCGGCCCGAAGCCGAAGGGAGGACGCTCAGCCACGATGCACCCCCTTCGCTCTCAGATGGTCGGGCAGGATAGAAGGGTCACACACGCCACGCTATTCGGGAGTAGCCGACTTTGAGAAACGGCAGACGGCAGGTTCGCCCTGAGCGCAGCGTTCGCCGTGAGCGTAGCACCGCCGCGGCGCCGCCAGTGGTGGCGGTCACCGGGGCTGCCCGCGGGGCCGGCGCATGCCCTGGTCACGCGGCTGGCGAGCTCCTCCCGCGTCGGGCGGGTGGTCGCGATCGACGACCACCGGGGCGATGCCGCCGGGGTGACCTGGCGGGTGGCGGACGTCCGTGACCCGGCGCTGGCCGCCCGGCTGTCGGGCGTGGACGTGGTGGTGCACACGGACGTGGACGCCTCGGCCGACAGCGACCCCCGGCAGCGGCGGGCCCGCAACGTGCGCGGCGCGCAGACGGTGCTGACCGCGGCGGCGGCCGAGCGGGTCGGCCGGGTGGTGCTGGTCACCAGCGCCATGGTCTACGGGGCGCGGCCGGACAATACGGTGCCGCTGCCGGAGAACGCCCCGCTGCTGGCCGACTCGGGCGCCAGCCTGGCGGGCGACCTGCTGGAGATCGAGGAGCTCGCCCGGCGCTCGCGCCGGGTCAACCCGGGCACGATGGTCACCGTTGTCCGCCCGGCGGCGCTGGTCGGCGATGCCTTCGACACGCTGCTGACCCGGCACTTCGAGTCGCCGCGGCTGCTGGCGGTGCGCGGCTGCGCCGCCCGCTGGCAGTTCTGCCACGTCGACGACCTGGCGTCGGCGCTCGAGCTGGCCGCCGCGGGCGAGGTCACCGGGGACCTGGCGGTCGGCAGTGACGGGTCGCTGTCGGCCGGCGAGGTCGAGGCGCTCAGCGGGCTGAAGTCGGTCGAGTTGCCCGCCAGCATCACCTTCAGCGCCGCCCAGCGGCTGCACCGGATCGGTGTCATTCCCACTCCGGGGGCCGAGCTGCGCTACGCGGTCTATCCCTGGGTGGTCGACTGCGCGGCGCTGCGCGCGGCCGGCTGGCGGGCCGTGTACTCCAATACCGAGGCGCTGTCGGTCCTGCTGGCGGCGCGGGCCGGGCGGCATGCCGTCGCCGGGCGGCGGGTGGACCGCAAGGACGCGGCGATCACCGCGGCCGGGGCCGCGGGGACCGCGGCGGCGGTCGTCGGGGCGGCTGCGATCGTGCGGCACGCGCGCAAGAAGGGCAAGGGCGGACCGTAACCAGCGATCGCCCCCGCTCGCCGCCATCCCCGCTCAGGTAACGTGGAACGGTGAGTCAGATCAGGCTGATGGCCATCCGTGACACCGCGCTGTCGGTGGACGAGGTCCGGAACGCGATCGCGGACCCGGCGGCGGGCGGTGAGGTGCTGTTCATCGGCACCGTCAGGGACAACGACGGCGGCCACGACGTGACCGGCCTGAGCTACTCGGCCCACCCTTCCGCGGGCAGGGAGCTGCGCCGGGTGGCCGAGGAGGTCGTGGCCAAGTACCCGGACGCGATCGCGGTCGCCGCCGTGCACCGCGTCGGTGACCTCGCGGTCGGTGACCTGGCGGTGGTGGTCGGGGTAGCGTGCGCGCACCGGGCCGAGGCCTTCCACGCCTGTCACGCGCTGATCGACGAGCTGAAGGCGGCAGTGCCGGTCTGGAAGCACCAGCGGTTCACCGACGGGACCGACGAGTGGGTGGGCAGCGCGTGACCACAGGCACCTTTCAGGAATGAGCGGTACCGACAGCGCGTAGTCTTCCGACCATGTCCCGTCGTTCCCTGACGCTGGTGATCGCCGTCGTGGCAGCTGTCGCCGCCATCGCGGTCGCGGTGTTTGTCCCCGTGCCGTACGTGATCCTCACGCCCGGCCCGACGCTGAACACGCTCGGCACCGACTCGTCGGGGCAGCCGCTGATCAAGATCACTGGTCACCCGACGTATCCCACCACCGGGCACCTGAACATGGTGACGATCAGCTACCAGGGCGGCCCGGGCTCGGACCTGAGCATCTTCGAGGCGCTGCGCGGCTGGCTCGACTCGTCCAACGCGGTGGTGCCCGAGAGCGAGCTGTTCCCGCCCGGGCAGAGTGCGCAGCAGACGCAGGCGCAGGACACCGAGGAGATGGCGTCCTCCCAGCAGCTCGCCACCGCGGCCGCCCTGACCCAGCTCCACATCCCGTACCAGACGCAGGTCGAGGTGGTGACGACGCTCGCCGGCTACCCGGCGAGCACGGTGCTGAAGGCGGGGGACGTGATCACGGCGGTTGACGGCAAGCCGGTGACCGGGGCGTCGTCGCTGAGCTCGATGATCAACGCCCGCCCGGTCGGGGCCGCCCTCCAGCTGACGGTGCGGCGCGCGGGCAAGACGGTGACGGTCCCGGTTACGAGCAAGTCCTCGGGCGGCACGGCGGTCATCGGCGTCCAGGTGCAGGAGCAGTACCAGTTCCCGCTCAACGTCGACATCACCGTGGGCGACATCGGCGGCCCCAGCGCCGGCATGATGTTCGCACTCGGCATCATCGACAAGCTGACCAGGGACAACCTGGCCGACGGGAAGTTCATCGCCGGCACCGGTGAGATCACCGCGGCCGGGCAGGTGCAGCCGATCGGCGGCATTCAGCAGAAGATGGTGGCCGCCCGGTCGGCCGGCGCGACCGTCTTCCTCGCGCCGGCCGGAAACTGCTCCAGCACGGCCGGCGCCGTCCCGGCCGGGCTGAAGGTCGTGAAGGTCTCGACGCTGTCCCAGGCGATGTCCGACCTGGAGGCGATCAAGGCCGGCCAGCCGGTGCCGTCGTGCTAGCAGCGGGGTAACAGTTACCTGGTCAATCTTCTTCGGTTCACCGGCGGGGGCGTAGTCTTCGCCTAGGCAGCACCAGCGAAGGGAGCGCGTGGGCGGTGGCACTTCGGGTTCTGGTCGACGCGACGGATGTGCCGACTGACCGGGGCGCGCTCGGCCGCTATGTCGACGGGCTGGTCGGCGCGCTCGCGACGACCGAGATAGACCTGGCCGTCGCCTGCCAGCTGGCCGACCAGGACCGTTATGCGCGGCTGGCGCCCGGGGCGGCCATCGTGGCCGGCCCGATCGGCCTCGGGCACCGCAGCGAGCGCCTCGCCTGGGAGCAGAACGGCCTGCCGGTGGTGGCCGAGCAGGTGGGCGCGGACGTCCTCCACATGCCGAACTACTCGGTCCCGCTCCGGCCGGGGCGGCCAACCGTGGTGACCATTCACGACCTGGCCTTTTTCACCGATCCCGAGCGGTACACGCCCATGAGCGGGATGTCGCTCAAGTCGGCCACCAAGACGGCGGCCAGCCAGGCGAGCCGGCTGATCGTGCCGTCCAACGCCACCCGGGACGAGCTCGTCCGGGTGCTCGGCACCGATCCCGCGCGGATCGACGTAGCCCTCCACGGGGTCGACCACCGGCTGTTCCGCCGGCCCGACGAGGCCGAGGTGACCCGGGTCACCGCCCGGCTCGGGCTGCACGGCCAGCCGTACGTGGCCTTTCTGGGCTCGCTTTCGCCCCGCAAGAACGCTCCCGCGCTGGTGAGCGGGTGGGCGGCGGCGGTGTCGGACATGCAAGACCCGCCCGCGCTGGTGCTCGGCGGCGGGGGCGGCTGGAGCGAGGAACTCGACGCGGCCATCGCCCGGGTGCCGCCGACGCTGCGGCTGATCCGGCCCGGTTACCTGCCGTTCGCGGACCTGCCCGGATTCCTCGGCGGCGCGCTGGTGGTGGCCGCACCGTCCCGCGGCGAGGGCTTCGGCCTGCCGGTCCTGGAGGCGATGGCCTGCGGTGCCCCGGTGCTGACGACCCACCGGGCGTCGCTCCCCGAGGTCGGCGGGAACGCGGTGGCCTATACCGAGCCGGACGCCGAGGCCATCGCCGTCGCGCTGCGAGCCCTCCTCGACGACCCGGCCCGGCGCTCGGCCCTGGCCGAGGCGGGCTACGACCGGTCGCAGGAGTTCACCTGGGCAGCATCGGCCCGGGCACACGTGGCGAGCTACAAACGAGCCGCTGACCAGGGCGCCACGGGCTGACCGGCGGCGCCCCGGGCGGACCGGCGGGGGCCCCGGGCAGCCGTGAAGCCGCCGGGTTGGTGACACGGCCGCGGCGAATCCACCGCGCCGCGAGGCAACACCCCGGCCAGGTGAGTATGCTGCACGAGTTGCCGGGACGGCCCGGCGGCTCCCGCTGTCCATAGCACCCGAACACTAAAGGTACGAACGTCTATGCCGCGCGAACCGCTTGAAGCGATCATGCTCGTCGGAGGCAAGGGGACCCGGCTGCGCCCGCTCACCCTGTCCGCCCCGAAGCCGCTGCTGCCCACGGCGGGCGTGCCGTTCCTGGCTCACCAGCTGTCCCGGGCGGCCGAGTGCGGCGTCAGCCACGTGGTCCTGGCCACCTCCTACCGGGCCGAGATGTTCGCCGAGGCCTTCGGGTCCGGCGAGCAGTTCGGGCTGTCGCTCGACTACGTCTACGAGTCCGAGCCGCTCGGCACCGGCGGCGGCATCCGCAACGCGGCCGCGCAGCTGCTCGGCGGGCCCGACGACGCGGTGGTCGTCCTCAACGGCGACATCCTGTCCGGGCACGACCTGCCCGCGCAGGTGGACCTGCACCGGAAGCGGGAGGCGGCGGCGACCCTGCACCTGGTGCCGGTGGACGACCCGAGCCGCTACGGCTGCGTGCCGACCGATGCCTCCGGCCGGGTCACTGCGTTCCTGGAGAAGACCCCGAACCCGGTGACCAACCAGGTCAACGCCGGCTGCTACGTCTTCCGCCGGTCGGTCATCGACCAGATCCCGGCCGGCCAGGTGGTGTCGGTGGAGCGGGAGACGTTCCCCGGCCTCATCGCCGCGGGCGCGGTCGTGATGGGCTACGCCGAGGCGGCCTACTGGCTCGACGTGGGGACGCCGGAGGCGTTCGTCCGCGGTTCGTGTGACGTCGTGCTCGGCGCGCTGCGCTCGCCCGCGCTGAGCCGCGAGCCGGGTGAGTTCCTGGTCCTCGGCGACGCCGCCGTGTCCGCCGGCGCGCAGCTGTCCGGCGGGACCACGGTCGGCTACCGCGCCGTGGTCGAACCGGGGGCAGTCGTCTCCGGCAGCGTGATCTTCGACGGCGCCTCCATCGGCCCGGGCGCGGTTGTCCGGGACAGCATCGTCGGCCGTGACGCCACCATCGCCGGCGGCGCGGTGCTCGACGGCGTGGTGATCGGCGACGGCGCCTACGTGGGATCAGGCAACGAGCTCACCAGCGGTCTGCGGCTGTGGCCGGAATCGCGCCTCGAGCCGGGCTCGGTCCGGTTCTCCGCGGACGCCTAGACCCTCGGACGGCGGGACCCTCGGACGGCGGGACCCTCGGACGCCGGGACCCTCGGACGCCGGGACACTGGGACGCCAGGACACTGGCCCGGTCCGTCGGCTGGTTAGCCGCCCGGCGGCAGGCCCGCGTCCTAGGATGTGTGTTCGTGGAGCCGATGACCGAGTGCGAGTGGATCGCTCCGTTTGTCGTGAACGTCAGGCTCACGCTGTCGGTGCAGGGCCGCGGCCGCGGCGACCCTACGTTCCGGATGGATGAGGCCGGCGCCATCTGGCGGACCTCGCTCACCCCGGACGGCCCGGCCACGATCCGCGTGCTGCCGGGTCGCCCGGCCCCGGAGTCCGGGGGCACCCGGGTGCGGGCGGCCGCCTGGGGGCCGGGCGCGCACTGGCTGCTCGAGGCCCTCCCGGCTGCCCTCGGCCGCGATGACGACGTCGCGGGGTTCGCCTGCGACGCCCACCCGGTCATCCGCGACGCCGCGCGCCGTCATCCGGACCTGCGGATCGGCCGGTCGGGGCGGCTGCTCGAGGCACTGGTGCCGGCCATCCTCGAGCAGAAGGTGGTCATCCTGGAGGCGCACCGGGCCTGGCGCATCCTCCTCAGCAAGTACGGTGCCGAGCCTCCGGGGCCCGCCCCGCGTGGCATGCGGGTGTTCCCCGAGCCGCGGGCCTGGCGCCGCATCCCGTCCTGGGACTGGCACCGGGCGGGGGTCGAAGGCGTCCGGGCGGAGACCATCATCCGTGCCGCGGGCGTCGCCGACAGCCTGGAGCGGTTGCTGACCCTGACTCACCAGGAAGCCGACCGCAAGCTCCGGACGATCCCCGGCATCGGTGTCTGGACCTCGGCCGAGGCGAGGCAGCGGGCGGCCGGCGACCCGGACGCGGTCTCGGTCGGCGACTACCACCTGAAGAACGTCGTCGGCTGGGCTCTGGCGGGCAAGGACCGCTCCACCGACGAGGAGATGCTGGCCCTGCTGGAGCCGTTCCGCGGCCACCGGCACCGGGCCACCCGGCTGATCGGCCTCAGCCGCGGCACCGGCACCGCCCCGGCGGCGGGCTCGGGGGCGGGCTTCGGGGCCGGCGTCTCCCGCTACGGCGCGGGCGGCCCGCCCCGCCGCGGCCCGCGCAACCCGGTCCGCGACTACCGGAATTTCTGACCCGGCCGCAGCGGTTGCTGCTACCGCCATGGGCGTAAAGCCCGCCACGAGCTGCCGTAAGGTTCATTCATGAGCGCTCCGAGCACCGATCAGGCCGGACACGACGGCACGGGCGGGGCGGCGCTGCGCCGGGCCCTGGGCCGGGCTGGGGACGGTGAGGCACTGGGCCAGCCGGACGCCGCCGTGCTGCTCGGAGCGCGCGGCGACGACCTGACGGCGCTGCTCGGCTACGCCGCCCGCACGCGGGACGCCGGGCTGGCGGCGGCCGGGCGCCCCGGCGTCATCACCTACTCCAGGAAGGTGTTCATCCCGCTGACCCGGCTGTGCCGGGACCGCTGCGCCTACTGCACCTTCGTGACCGTCCCGGGCCGGCTCGAGAGCATGTACCTCAGCCCCGACGAGGTACTCGAGATCGCCCGGCAAGGCGCCGCCCTCGGCTGCAAGGAAGCCCTGTTCACCCTGGGCGACCAGCCTGAGGCCCGGTGGCGGCAGGCCCGGGAGTGGCTCGACGCCCACGGCTACGAGAGCACGCTCGCCTACGTCCGGGCGATGGCGGTCCGCGTGCTGGAGGAGACCGGCCTGCTCCCGCACCTTAACCCGGGCGTCATGACCGGACCGGACTTCGAGTGGCTGAAGCCGGTCGCCCCGTCGATGGGGATGATGCTGGAGACGACGTCGGAGCGATTGTTCACCGAGAAGGGCCAGCCGCACTTCGGCTCGCCGGACAAGGACCCGAAGGTGCGGCTGCGCGTCCTGGAAGACGCCGGGCGGGCCCAGGTGCCGTTTACCACCGGCATCCTCATCGGGATCGGCGAGACCCTGGCTGAGCGCGTCGACGCGGTCTTCGCCTTGCGCGACGTGGCCCGTAAGTACGGCGGCATCCAGGAAGTCATCGTGCAGAACTTCCGGGCCAAGCCGGACACCAGGATGCGCCACTCCCCTGACGCGGAGCTGGCCGACCTGGCCGCCACCATCGCGGTCACCCGGCTCGTGCTCGGCCCCGATGCGCGCGTCCAGGCCCCGCCGAACCTGGTCGGCGATGAGTACCAGCTCATGATCGACGCGGGCATCGACGACTGGGGTGGCGTCTCGCCGCTCACCCCCGACCACGTGAACCCCGAGCGGCCCTGGCCGCACCTCGACGACCTGGCCGAGCGCACGGCCAGGGCGGGCTTCACCCTGCGCGAGCGGCTCACCATCTACCCGCCGTACCGGCGTGCGGGGTGGCTCGACCCGGGCCTCGCGCCGCACGTCGCCGCGCTCGCCGACCCCGCCACCGGCCTGGCCGACGAGGACGCCATCCCGCACGGGCGTCCCTGGCACGAGCCCGCCGCCCGCGATCCGCGCGCTTATGCTGAGTTAGTGAGTCATGGCGTGACCCTTCCCGATGCCCCGGCCCCGGCCGAGGTCCGCGACTGGCTGCGAGCGGCCGCGGCCGATCCGGCCGCCCTGCCCGACGAGGGCTACCGGGCCCTGCTCGGCGCGGACGGCGCCCAGCTGGACGAGCTCGGGGAACTGGCGGACGCGCTGCGCCGGCAGGCCGCTGGCGATGACCTCACGTACGTGGTCAACCGGAACCTGGACCCGCCCGCGGTGGCCGGGGCGGACCGCGCCGCCCGGGGCCGGCTGACGGCCCTGGTGACCGAGGCGCGTGGCCTCGGTGCGACCGAGATCTGCCTGCAGGGACCGCTGCCGCCGGATTCTGACGACACCTACCTGGACCTGATCGCCGCGGTCAAGGCGGCCGCACCGGATATCCACCTGCACGCCTTCCGTCCTCCGGAGCTGGCCGACGGGGCCCGGCGCAGCGGGATGCCGCTGGCTGACTTCCTTGCCGCCGCCCGCCGGGCCGGGCTCGGATCGGTTCCCGGTACCGCCGCCCGGGTGCTCGACGACCGGGTCCGCGCCGAGATGCTGGGCGCTCCCGACCTCCCGGTGGCCCGCTGGGCCGAGGTGATCGAGACCGCCCACCGGGCCGGGCTGACCTCCACCTCCACCCTCGTCTTCGGGCACATCGAGACCCCGGCCGAGGTGGTCGCGCACCTGCGGCAGCTGGCCGCCATCCAGGACCGGACCGGCGGGTTCACCGAGTTCATCGCCATGCCCTACGTGCCCGCGGCGGCCACGGTCACCGCCCCCGCGCTGGCCGGGCGGGACATCCCGGGACCGACCTGGCGCCAGACCCGGGCGGTGCACGCCGTCGCCCGGCTCATGCTGCACGGCCGGATCGGCAACATCCAGGCCGCCTGGCCCAAGTTCGGCCTGGATGCCTCGGTTGCCCTGCTCCGCGGCGGTGCCAACGACCTCGGCGGGCTCCTGCTCGACGGCCGCCTGGCCCCGGACGCCGGGGCCGAGTCCGGGCTGGTGCTGAGCGTCGGCGACGTCGAGCGCGTCGCCCGGGCGCTCGGCCGGCCGCTGCGCCAGCGCACCACCCAGTACGGCAAGGTCGCCGCGCGTGCCTGACCCCGGGGCCAGCGCGGCAGCGGTCGACGTCCTGATCGTCGGGGCGGGCTTCGCGGGCCTCGGCATGGGCATCCAGCTCGCCCGCAGCGGCCGGGAGTCCTTCCTCATCATCGAGCAGGCCGACGACGTCGGCGGCACGTGGCGCGACAACCGCTACCCGGGGGTGTCCTGCGACATCCCCTCGCACCTGTACTCGTTCTCCTTCCGGCCCAACCCAGGCTGGTCCCGGGTCTTCGCCGAGGGGCGGGAGATCCACGACTACCTGCGGGCGTGCGTCCGCGAGGAAGGGCTCGGGGAGCACCTGCGACTGAACTGCGCGCTGTCCGACGCGCGGTGGGACGACGGTGCCGCGTGCTGGAGGGTCCGGACGACGCGGGGTGACTTCTCCGCCGCCACCCTCGTCATCGCCACCGGGCGGCTCTCGGAGCCGAATATCCCGCCGGTCAAGAACCTGCACGGGTTCGGCGGCTGGTGGTGGCACTCAGCCCGCTGGAACGCGAAGGTGTCCCTCGTCGGCAAGCGGGTGGGCCTGGCCGGCAGCGGTGCCTCCGCCATCCAGATCCTGCCCCGGCTGGCGGCCGAGGCGCGTGAGGTCGTCGTCTTCCAGCGCTCCGCCCCGTACATCTTGCCCCGCGGCGACCGCGAGTACAGCCGGGAGGAGATGGAGCGCTTCGCGGCCGACCCGGCGACTGTCACCGCCCTGCGGGACGAGCTGTTCGCCGAGGCGGAACGCGGCATCGCCGCCCGCCAGCAACGCCACCCGGACATCGACCTGCTCCGCCAGCGGGCGCTCGACCACCTCAGCGCCTCGGTGCCGGATCTCCGCCTGCGCCGCCTGCTCACCCCGGATTACGAGATCGGCTGCAAGCGGATCTTGTTCTCCGACGATTACTACGCCGCCCTCCAGCGCGGCCATGTCCGGTTCGAGCCGACCCCGCTGGCCCGCGTGGCCGACGGCAGCGGCAACAACACCCTGGTCGCGACCAGCGGGAACAGCTACGAGCTCGACGTCCTGGTCCTCGCGACCGGGTTCAACTCCACCCGCCCGTCGATCGCCGGCCGCATCCGCGGCCGCGCGTCACGGCTGCTGGCCGACGAGTGGAGCAACGGGATGACCGCCCACGCCTCCACCTCCGTGCACGGTTTCCCCAATATGTACGTGCTCGACGGGCCGAACGCGGCGCTCGGCCACAACTCGGCCATCTACATGATCGAGACACAGGTCGGCTACGTGCTGTCGGCCCTGGACTACCTCGCCGCCAGCGGCGCCGATGCCCTCGATGTGACCGCCGAGGCAATGAGCGCTTACACCCGCGACATCGACCTGATGGCCCGCGACACCGTGTGGGTGCAGGGCGGGTGCACGAGCTGGTACCGCGACGAGCGCAGCGGCCGGGTGACCCTGCTGTGGCCGGACTCGGCGACGTCTTTCCGCGACCGCCTCGCGACCTTCGTCCCCGCCTCCTACGAGCACCTGCGGCGGCCGCAGCCGCAGGCAACGCCGGCCGCTGATTTCACTCCATTCTCAGAATCAGACGGAATTCCATAAAACCTCAGCCCGCAAGGGGAATACGGTAGTCTTCGCGTCGCGACGTCCATTCGGGGCAGGTCATTGCGGGGGGATAAATGACACCCGATTTTCACTTCGGGAACGGTGCTGTGCCGGTGGCAGGCCGGAAGCGGGACAGGGCGCGGCGAATGTCACGTTGCACTGAGCCAATGCACGGCGTAGACAGGGCCTGTGGCAGATTCCGGGATCATCGCCGCCGGAGCGGGCAAGATCGTCGCGGCCCGGGGCAGCGTGATGGCGTTCAAGGCCGTCGCCGCGACCACCGGCGGCGACTTCTCGCTCATGGAGCGGACCGTCCCGCCGCGCGGGCGGCGGCCGCTGCCGCACCGGCACGTGAACTGCTCGGAGGCGTTCTGGGTGCTGGACGGGACGATCACCTTTGTGCTCGACGGGGCCGAGCAGCGCGGCGGCCCGGACGACTTCCTGCTGGTACCGCGGGGGGCCGGGCACACCTTCGGCAACGACGGCGAGGAGCCCGCGCGGCTGCTGGTGCTGCACGCGCCCGCGATGGACGCCTACTTTTCCGAGCTGGACACGCTCTGGTCCGGCCCGGAGCCGCCAGCCCCGGAGGAAGAGCGCGCGCTGATGGCCCGGTTCGGCCTGGAGCCCGGCTGAGCCCTGCCGCCAGGCCGGGCTTCCCCCGGCCGCAGAGGCGGGCCGCCGCGTGATCGATGAGGTGATCACCCGGATGGAGGCGCTGCTTGAGCCGCTGGAGGCGGCGGGCGACCAGCGGCGCTTCTTTCACGCGACCTACCTGCGGACCACGGTCGCGGTGGCCGGGGAACTCCGGCGTGGCCGCTTCGCCGACCCGGCCTGGGTCGAGCGGTGGGACGTGGTGTTCGCCCGCCTGTACCTGGACGCGCTGGAAGACGACCTGGCCGGGCAGCGGCCACCGCGCCCGTGGGCGGCCGCGTTCGGGGCCCCGGCGGGCCTGCCGCCGCTGCGGCATGTCCTGCTCGGGATGAACGCCCACATCAACTACGACCTGCCGCAGGCCCTGGTGGCGGTGATCAGCGACGAGCAGTTCGCCGACCGGGCCCTGCTCGCCTCGCGGGAGGCCGACCACCAGGCGATCGACGAGGTGCTCGCGGCCCGGGTCGAGGCCGAGGGCGGGGAGCTGGCCCGGCTGTCGGGGCCCGCGTCGCCCCTCGAGCAGGCGGCGCGGCCACTCAACCGGGTGGGCACGCGGCGCTTCCTGCGCGAGTCGCGGCGCAAGGTGTGGTTCAACGCGGCCCTCCTGAGCCGGTCGCGGCGGGAGGGGCCGGCCGCGTACCAGGCGGCCCTGTTCCGCCTGGAGATCCTGACCGCGCGCAAGGTGGCGGCCCTCGAGGCGCCCGGGCAGGTGCTGCTCCGGCTGGCCGCCCAGGGGTTCGGGGTCCGGCTGGACCCCCGCGGCCTGTGACCGGGCTCAGCGGCTCAGGGTGAACGCGGCCGGGTCGCGCGGCGGCCGCGGGCGGGCCGGGCCGGCCGGGTGGCCGACCGCGACGGCGCCCATCGGGAGCCAGCCGTCGGGCAGGCCGAGCGCCCCCGCCGCGACGTCCTGGCAGAACAGGGCGGAGGAGATCCAGGCCGAGCCGAGGTTCTCCACCGCCAGCGCGACCAGCAGGTTCTGCACCGCGGCGCCCGACGAGACGACGAACATGTCCCGCTCGGCCCGGGTCCGGCGCTCGTCCGGGTAGGCGTGCACGGCCGACAGTTCCAGGCACGGGACGACGATCAGCGGCGCTTCGCGCAGTGGCTCGCCGCGCCGCAGGCGACGCGCGATCTGCTCCTCGGTGAAGCCGTCGCTGCGCAGGTCCGCCGACCAGGCGTCCTGCATCGCGTCGAGCAGCGCCAGCCGGCCCGCCAGGGAGGACACCACGACGAAGCGCCACGGCTCGCTGTGATGCGGGGCAGGTGCGGTCAGCGCGGCGGCGATGGACCGCTCGACCGCGGCCAGGTCGACTGGCTCGGCGGTGAACGAGCGGACGGTGCGGCGGGCGGCCAGCACGTCGGCCGCGCCGAGCCGGAACATGTCCTCTTCCGACGGCCGCACCAGGGCCCGCGCGCCGGGGCCGTCGGCCTCGGTGACCAGTTCCGGCAGCCCCCGCACGACCGCGACCGGGATCTGCCGCGCCTTGCCCTTGACCAGGTCGCCCGCGGCGGCGATCTCGTCCGCCACCGCCGCGACGGTCACGTCGAGCACGTTGCCCCAGGCGTCGGTTTCGCCCCGGTGGTCGCGGGCGGGCAGCACCCCGGCCGCGCCAATGGCGGTATCGGTCTGCCCGGCCCGCCACGGGCGGCCGAAGGTGTCGGTGACCACGATCCCGACGCTGACCCCGAGAAGGCTGCGCAGCGCCTTGCGCAGCCGCCGGGCGGACTCGTCGGGGTCCTCGGGCAGCAGCACGACGGTGCCCGGCGCGGTGTTGGACTCGTCCACCCCGGCGGCCGCCATCACCAGCCCCTGGCGGTTCTGCGCGATGACCATCGGGCCACGGCGGGCGACCACCCGGACCGTCTCGGCCGCGATCGCGTCCTCCCGCGGCATCACCGCCACCCGGCCCTCGGCCTTGCTGACGATCTTCGAGGTGACCACCACGATGTCGCCGTCGAACAGCGACGGGCCGCCGGGCGCGACCGCCGCCTCGGCGATCAGCCCGGCCAGGTCGGCGCCGGCCTCGATCTCGGGGATCCCGGCGATGCCGTAGACCCGCACCGGGGTCGGGGCCTGCGCCGGGGCCGTCGGCCGGGTTCCCTCTCCCGGGGTCTGCGTCATCGGGCCAGCTCCCGGGCGAGGTCGATGGCGGCCTGGGCGATCGCGGCCGATGTCGGACCGTCCCGCATGTACAGCGGCAGCGCCCGGACGGCGATCGCGGCCAGGGCCGGGTCGGCCGCGGCCGCCTGCTCGACCGCGGCCTTGTCCTGGTCATCGATCAGCCAGCCGTCGATGAGGCCAGGGCCGTAGTGGGCGGCGACGGCGGCGGCGGAGGTCTCCACGCCGATCGCGGCCAGGCAGGCGTCGGCCATCCCGCGCACGGGGGCGCCGCCGATGATGCCGGACACACCGACCACGGTCTTGCCCTCCACGGCGGCCCGGATGCCGGGCACGGCGAGGATCGGGCCGATGGACACGACCGGGTTGGACGGCGGGAAGAGCACGAAGTCCGCCTCCGCGATCGCCTCCAGGACTCCCGGGGCCGGGGCGGCGGTGCCGGCGCCGACGGGGGTGATCGACTCGGCCGGGACGGCGGCGTGCAGCCGGACCCACCACTCCTGGAAGTGGATCGTCTCGGGGTGGTCCCTGACGGCGACCCGGGTCTCGACCCGGTCGTCGGACATCGGCAGCAGCCGGACGCCGGGCGCCCAGCGCTCGCACAGCAGCCTGGTCACCTCCGACAGTGGGCGCCCCTCGGCCAGCAGCTGGGTCCGCCGGATGTGGGTGGCGAAGTCGAGGTCACCGAGGGTGAACCAGGACGGGCCGGCCCCGTAGGCGGCGAGCTCGTCCCCGATGCGGTGGGTCTCGCCTGCCCGCCCCCAGCCCAGTTCCTCGTTACTGCCGCCGCCCAGCGTGTACATCACCGAGTCGAGGTCCGGGCAGACCCGCAAGCCGAACAAGGTGATGTCGTCGGCCGTATTGCCGATGACGGTGATGGTCGCGTCGGGGGCCGCCGCAAGCAGGCCGCGCAGGAAGCGCGCGGCGCCGATGCCACCGGCAAGCACGGTAATCCGCATGGGGTCAATTATCGCCCGCCCGGGGGACTGCCGCTGGCCGGCCGGACCCCGCGGTATCCTTCGCTCTTCGTAGCTGAGCATGTACGGAATGAAATTTTTCGCAGAACTTAACCGGCATCTTGGACAACCAGGCGGCCAATACCACCATCCTGGCTTGACTTGAAGCAAGACACGCGGGTGTAATTCCATTGGTGTGATTCTCGCGGTCTGGGGAAGATCGACGAGTGTCTATGGGGGCTCCGAGAGGGAGGATGCGCTGTGACTGAGGTCATCGTCCCGCTGGCGCAGGTTATGGTCCGTCCGCAGGACGTGGAAGACCTGGGCTGGCAGGACCGGGCGCTGTGCGCGCAGACGGACCCGGAGGCGTTCTTCCCGGAGAAGGGCGGCTCGACCCGGGAGGCCAAGCGGGTCTGCCGGAGTTGTGAGGTCCGGGGAGAGTGCCTCGAGTTCGCGCTCGAGAACGACGAGCGGTTTGGGATCTGGGGCGGTCTGTCGGAGCGGGAACGCCGCCGCGTCAAGCGGGAAGTCGGTTAACGCGACGTAAAACTGGACATGTAGCCGTAATCCTGCCGTGTGCATGCACGGGATGTATTGTTCACAAAGTCCGTGTGGGGAGGGCTGACCAGGCTGGCCTGCCCTCCCCCAGGATGGCCGTGACCACCAACCTGTGCTGGACTCCTTGCCTACTTCCGTACCGCCAAGCCGGCATGCCGTTACCGCGATCATCGTCGCGCACGACGGTGCCCGGCTGCTGCCCGGCCTCGTCCGGGCGCTCAGCGCGCAGACCTACCCGGTCGAGCAGACGGTCGGCGTGGACACCGGCAGCAGCGACCGCACCGGGGCGGTGCTGGGCGAGCTGATCGGCGCGGCGGCCGTGTCCGGGATGCCCCGCACGGCCGGCTTCGGCGACGCGGTCGCGGTCGCGGTGCGGCATGCGGCGCGCCTGCGGCCGGAGACGACCGACCCGAGCCTGACCCGGGTCGAGTGGATCTGGCTGCTGCACGACGACTGCGAGCCGGCCCCGGAGACGCTCGAGCGGCTGTTGCGGGCCGCGGGCAAGGACCGCTCGGCGGCGATCCTCGGCCCCAAGGTGCTCGACGCCCAGGACCGGCGGACGGTGCGCGAGGTGGGCGTCTCCATCGACCGGGCGGGACGCCGCGTCACCGGCATCGACCCGGGTGAGATCGACCAGGGTCAGCACGACCACAAGCGCGACGTGCTCGCGGTCGGCTCGGCCGGGATGCTGGTCCGGCGCGATGTCTGGGACCGGCTGGGCGGTTTCGACCCTGCCCTCCGGCTGTTCCGCGACGACGTGGACTTCTGCTGGCGGGCCCAGGCGGCCGGATTCCGGGTCCGCGTCGTCCCCGACGCCGTCCTCTACCACCGTGAGCTGGCCGCCCGGAGGCGCCGGCCGGCCGCGGGAGGCAGCGCCCGCCGCCTCGACCGGGGCAACGCGCTGTTCGTCCTCGCGGTCAACCTGCCCCTGCTGACCATGCTCTGGGTCGTCGGGGGGTGCGTCCTCGGCTCCCTCGCCCGCGCCTTCTACTTCCTGCTGGTCAAGCAGCTCGACCAGTCCGCCGCCTATGCGTACTCGGTCGGCAATCTGTTCTGGCACCCGCTGCGCCTGCTGCAGGGCCGCCGTCGCCGGGCCCGGGGGCTGGCGGCGGGGTACAACGCGGTCCGGGTGTTCATCCCGCCCGCGCGGACCCTGCGCCGGGTGGCGGAGAGCATCGCCGGGCTCATCTCCAACGGCCCGCCGCAGGCCTCCGGCGGCCAGCATCAGGCGTCGGACGAATCGGAGGAGAACGAGCAGTTCACCGACACCCAGTCCGTGCTGCGGCGGGTCATCGGGCACCCCGGGGTGCAGCTGTTCACCGTGCTGCTGCTTGTCGCCCTGGTGGCCGAGCGGAGGCTGCTCGGCAGCAACCCGCTCGGCGGCGGCGCCCTGGTGCCCGCCTGGGGCGGGGCCGCCGCCCTGTGGCGGGAGTACCTGGCCGGTTTCCACGCCGTCAGCGTCGGCTCCACCGCCTCGGCGCCGCCTTACCTGGCGGTCGTGGCCGCCCTCGGCTCTGTCCTCGGCGGCCAGGCCTGGCTGGCGGTCGACGTGCTGCTGCTCGGCTGTGTGCCGCTGGCCGGGTGGACCGCCTACCTGGCCAGCCGCTGGCTGGTCACCGCCGCCCCGGCCCGGGTGCTGCTGGCGGCGTGCTACGCGCTGCTGCCCGCCGCCACCGGAGCCGTGGCCGCCGGCCGCCTCGGCACCGCGGTCGCCTTCATCCTGCTGCCGCTCATCGCGGTCAGCGCGGGCCGCATGCTGACCGCCGCCCCGCGCCAGGCGCACCGGGCCGCCTGGGCCGCTGGCCTGCTGATCGGCCTGGCGGCGGCGTTCGTACCGCTCGTCTGGATCCTCGGGACCGCGACCGCGGTCGGCGCGGTCGCGGCCAGGCGCTGGCTTATCGCGGTCAGCCCGGTGAACGCCGCCATCGTCATCGTCACCCCGTTCTTCGTCCTGTTCCCGTGGTCGCTGCACCTGCTGACCAGCCCGGCTGCCTTCCTGTCGGAGGCGGGCCTGTCCACCCCGGCCCTGTCCACCCGCGGGCTCCCGGCGACGGCGCTGCTCGCCCTCAGCCCGGGTGGCCCCGGGGTGCCGCCCCTCTGGGTCACCGCCGGGTTCGCGCTCGCGCTGGCGGCCGCCGTCGTCCCGGCCCGGCGGCCCGGGGTCGTCATCGCCGGGTGGGCGGTCGCGGCCGCCGCGTTGCTGACCGCTACGGTCGTCAGCCGGATCAGCGTCACCCCGGCGGGCGGCGGCCAGGCGGCCGACAGCTGGCCGGGCGCCGCCCTCGCCCTGGCCGCCCTCGGGCTGCTGGTCGCGTCCGCGCCGCTCGCGCAGCGGCTGGCGGATTTCGCCGCTCCCCGGGGCGCTGCTTCCCGGGGCGCTGCTTCCCGTGGCGCTGCTGCCCCGCGCGGTCGCCCGAGCCAGCCGGCCCGCTGCGGCGGTGGCTGGCGCTGACCGCACTCGCGGCCGTCGCCACGGCCCCGCTGCTCGTCGCCGCGTACTGGGTCAACGACGGCGTGCGGGGCCCGGTCGCCCCGGTCACGGCCCCGGTGCTGCCCGCCTTCGTATCCGCCTCCTCAGTCTCCGGGCAGCAGTACCGCACGCTGATCCTGCGCCCTGACGGGGACGGCACGCTTGACTACACGGTGGTCCGCCAGGCTGATCCGACCCTCGGTGAGCCCGAGCTGGGCGTCGCCGCGGCCGCCGGGTCGGTGCTGACCCAGACGGTCGCCGCCCTCGGCGCACCGAACGGAGCCGACACGGGGGATCCCGGGACCACCCTCGGCGACTTCGGGATCAGGTGGGTACTGCTTCCCGGTCCGGTCGACCCGGTGCTGGCCCAGCGGCTCGACGCCGCCGTCGGGCTGGTGGCCC
Source organism: uncultured Actinomycetota bacterium (assembly GCA_963795335.1). Taxonomy (GTDB): domain Bacteria; phylum Actinomycetota; class Actinomycetes; order Streptosporangiales; family Streptosporangiaceae; genus Trebonia. The sequence continues at coordinate 396,720 of CAWCHI010000007.1, read as the reverse complement.
TGAGCAAGGCCCCCAACTACGACCTGTGGCAGGTAGCGGGAACGGTCGCTCGCGCCCGGGTAGTGGCGGCCGACGGCACCGTCACCGCCCTGACCTCAGGGACGGTCGAGATGGGGGGGACAGCCGCCCCGCCCCGCGGCGGAACCCTGATCCTGGCCGAGCCGTACGGCGGCTGGACCGCGAAGGTCAGCGGCCGCGCGCTCGAGCCGCTGGCAAAGCCGGTGGAAGGGTGGGCGCAGGGCTTCGTGCTGCCGCCCGGCGGCGGTCAGCTCACGATCACCCGGAACAATCTCGCCCGCGAGCTGTCCCTCGCGGTCGAGCTGATCGCGGTGGTGGCCGCCTTCCTGCTCGCCCTGCCCGGGAGGCGGACCGACCCGGTCGCGGAAGCTCAGGCGCTGGCGGCGCTGCGCGAGGAGCGCAGCATCCGCGAGGCAGCCGCCACCACCCAGCGGACGGCCCGGCCCGCCGGCGTCCGTGCGGCCAGGATCCGGACTCGAGCGGTACGGACGGCCGGGGTAGGCGCCACCGGGGCCGTCGCCGCCGGCCACCGTGCGGCCAGCGGCCCGGACTGGCCTCGGCTCGCCCGCAGGCGCCGTCCGGCCGACGGAACCACCACGGCGGGGGCCACGGATACCGGGTCCGCCCGCGGGCCCGTCGCGGCCGGCCCCTGGCCGGCGAGCCGGCCGGGGACCAGCTGGTTATCGGGGCCGACCCGTTCGGCGCGGGGCCCGGGGCGCTGGGGGAGCCCGCCCTGGATGGCGGGGCCGGGACGCCCGCCCTCGCCGACCAGGGCGTACCGGACTCTGGAGCCGCCTGGCCGCAGGCCGGCCGCTTCGCCCCCGGCTCACCGACTGAGCCAAGTCCGTTCGCCGCGCCCGGGCCGTCGACCCGGCCCAGTGCGTTCGCCGCGTCCAGCCCGCCCACCGGTCCCAGTGCGTTCGCGGCGGAGGCTCCGTCCGAGCCCTGGGACATGGCCGGCGACTGGGGCTTGGGCCGCCCGGCCGGGGCGCGCGGAGCGTGGGCGGCCGATCCCCTTGATGACGGCCTGTGGTCCGACGACCCATGGCGGGCAGACGACACCGTCCGGCCGGAGGATGCCGGGTGGCGCGACGGCACCGCGCCGCCAGACGGCACCGCGCCGTCAGCTGACCAGCCGCAGCTCGGCGGCACGACACCGCCAGACGGCACCGCCGGGCGAGACGACGCTGGGTCCCGAGACGACGCTGGGGCCCGAGACGACGCTGGCGCGCCGGATGCCGGCGCGCGACCGGACATCAGCGAGCAGCCGGCGGTCGCGGAGCACGCCGGGGAAGCTGGCGCGGCCGCGACCACCGTGCCCGCCGCGGGCACCGCCGAGCGTGATCTTCCCGCCTGGCCCACCGGCCCGCGGCCGGTGGCCGCGCCGGCCGCGCAGCCGGTGCCCGCTCCGGCCGGCCCGCAGCCGCGATTTACGCCCACCGGCCCGCAGCCGCAGTTCACGCCGGCCGGGCCGCAGGAACGACCGCCGTGGGAGAGCGGGCCCCAGGACGCGGCCCCGCCCGCCGGCGACCAGCCCCGCGAACCGCGGGACGGCGGTCCGCAGGACCCGCTGCCGCAGCCAGGCGGGCGGCCACGGCATTCCCGGGTGAGCGGGCCGCACGACTTCGTGTCCCCGACCACCTCCCAGGCGGGCTACCCGTGGGACCGTGACCGCGAGGAGCCGGTGCCCGGAGCCGGGAGCCAGCCGCGCGACAGCGACCCCCTGGCCCCGCCTGGCCCGGTGGCGCCGGACGGCGGGCAGGCCGCGGCGCGAGCGCCGTGGGAGCCCGCGACCTGGGACGCGGCCCTGGCCGAGCCGCAGGCCGACCTGCCTGTCGAGCCGGATGATCCCCGGGCCGAGGCGGAGCCGTCCGAGCCCGCTCCCGGAACCGGGCCGCGCCCGGCCGCTGAGCCGCCTGCCCGCCCCGAGCGTCACTCGCACCGGGGCAAGCACGGCAAGCCGGGCCGCTGGTCGGGCCGGGGTACCCGGCCCGGCCGGGACGGGGAAGCCTGATGCCACGGCCCGTGCTGCCCGTCGCCGGCGGGCGCGGCGGCACCCTGCGCCGGGTTGCCCGGCTGCGGGTTGTCCTGCCCGGCGCGGTGGTGCTGGCCCTCGTGGTCGTGTTCGCGGCCGCCTGGGTCACCCGCCCGGGACCGGCCCGTGTCGCCGGGCCGGCCGAGCAGGCCGTCGCGGTCACCTCCGTCACCCGGTCGTGCCCGCCCGCGGTGGCGGGGACGACCGCGATCACCACGATCGCGGTGCCGTCGCAGGCCGCCGGGCCGACTGGCCGCGCGACGGCCGGCACGGCCACGTTCAGCGCCGTCAGCGCGGCCGCCTCCGGCAGCGGGACAGTGGCGGGCGCGGCCCGGCCCCCGGCGGGCGGCAGTCGCCTGGTCACCGTCTCCACGCCCGGCACCGTGGCCACGGTGAAGGCAGCCGGCGGCGGCACCGCGGTGGCGGCCAGCGGCACCATGGCCGAGGGGTTCGAGGCGGAGCAGTCCGACGCCAGCGGGACCGGCCTGGTGAGCTGCGCGCACCCTGGCTCCGACATATGGTTCGCGGGCACCGGCCAGTCGGCCGGGGCGTCCGCGGTGTGGCTCTACCTGGTCAACACCGGCACCGTGACCGCCAGCGCGAACGTCACCATCCTGACCGATACCGGCCAGCAGACCGGGCTGAGCAGCGCGGTCACCGTGCTGCCGGACCAGTCGGTCAAGGAGGACATCGCCCCGCTGGTGGCGGGCTCGCAGGCGATCGCGCTGCACGTGCAGACGACGACCGGCCAGGTCGCCGCGTCGGTCTGGGAAGGGGGCAGCTCGGGCAGCGGGGCCTGGCTGCCGCAGGCCGCCGCCCCGTCGACCAGCCTGGTGATCCCCGGGCTGACGGTCGCGCGGAGCGCCGCCAAGCTGTTCGTGGTGGTTCCCGGCGCGACCGACGCGCAGCTGAAGGTGACGGCCTTCACCCCGTCCGGTGCGGTGGCCCAGTTCCCGGGCAACCTGGTCGACGCGTCGGCCGGTGCGGCCACTCCGCTGGCCCTGAACTCGCTCGGCGCCTCGGCCGCCGGGCTCCGGCTGACCTCCAACGTGCCGGTGGTGGCGAGCGTGCTCGTCCCCGGCAGCGGGATCGGCGCCTTCACGGCCGCGGTGCCCCCGCTGACCGAGCAGGGGGTGGTCGCGGCCAATCCGCCCGGCCGCGGGGTCACGGTCGGCCTGCTGCTCACCGCGCCCGCCGCCGCGGCGCGGGCCAGCATCTCGGTGATCAGCGCCGACGGCACCGTCACGAAGCCGGCCGCCGATCAGGACGTGACGGTGGCGGCGGGACATACCCTCGCCGTGGGAGTGCCGCGGCCACCGGGCACGCGCCAGCCGTTCGCGATCGTAGTAACCCCAGCCGCCGCCGGCCCGCTCTACGCGGTCCGGGTGGTCACCTCGGGCACCGGCGGCCTGTCGGCCCCGGTGGTCTCGCTGCTGCCGGTGCAGAGCGCGCTGACGTCGATCACGCTGCCGCCCGCTAAGGACTCTTATCAGGCCGTCCTGCCCTGAGGGGCAGGCATTACCCGGCCACGGCCGGGTAATGCCGGAATTGCCGCTATTGCCCGGCGCACTTTTTGTATATTGCGGCAAAGTCCGGGAATACACGCGTCGGCTCAACTGGCTGTGTAAGTATCTATCCGGCTTCGCACTGGTCAGGGGCGGCGGAGGTAAGCGGAACGGAAACGCGGGGGGGACAATGGGGTATTTGCTCCAGCATTTGCTGGGTGACAGTGCCGCGCGGGTGCCGCACCGGCCGGCGGTGGCCGTCGGCGAGCAGGTCCTGTCATACGCGGAACTGGACGGGCTCAGCAATCAGGTTGCCCGGGCGCTGCTGGCCCAGGGGGTGGCGCCGGGGGACCGGGTCGGGATCCTCATCCCGAAGTCGGCCGCGGCCGTCGTCGCCCTGTACGGTGTGCTGAAGGCGGGCGCGTGCTACGTGCCGCTTGACCCGAAGTCGCCCGCGGCCCGGTTGTCGGCGATCCTGAACGACAGCGGCATCGAGGTGCTGCTGGCCGACCAGGGGACCGTGGCGGCCGCAGCCGCACTGGCGGGCCCGGCCCCCCGGCTCCGCACGGTCGTCGTGGCCGGGCCGCACTGGGGCCGAGCAGCGGCGGCGGAAACGCCCGGGCCCGGGACGGCCCTGGACGTGGTCGGCTGGGAGACGGTGCTGGCCGGGCTGGACGGGCCGCTGGACGGCGGCGCGGGAATCGAGACCGACCTCGCCTACATCCTCTACACCTCTGGGTCGACCGGGACACCGAAGGGCGTGATGATCTCTCACCGGGCTTCGCTGACGTTCGTCGACTGGGCGGCCGGCTGCGCGGACGTCACCGCCGATGACCGGGTCGCCTGCCCGGCCCCGCTGAACTTCGACCTGTCGGTCTTCGACGTCTTCGCCTCCGCCCGGGCCGGGGCCTGCCTGGTGACGGTGCCCGAGCGGACGTCGATCTTCCCGTCGAAGCTGGCCCAGTGGCTGCAGGACGAGCGGATCACGCTGTGGTACTCGGTCCCGTCGGTCCTGACCATGCTGGCGACCTACGGCAACCTGCGGGCCTTCGACCTGTCGGCGCTGCGGGCGGTGATTTTCGCCGGGGAGGTGTTCCCGGTCAAGCACCTGAACGAGCTGATGGCGCAGCTCCCGGGCCCCCGCTACCTCAACTGGTACGGGCCGACCGAGACTAACGTCTGCACCTGGTACGAGGTACCACCCGGGGTCCCGCTGACGGCCCCGGTCCCGATCGGCCGGGGCTGTGCCAACACCGAGGTGTTCGCGGTCGCGGCCGACGGCAGCCGGGTCACGAAGCCGGGGCAGGAAGGCGAACTCTACGCCCGCGGGCCCGGCCTGATGAGCGGCTACTGGGGGGACGCGGACAAGACCGGCCGGGTGCTGGTCCGCAACCCGTTCCAGGCCGCGTTCAACGAGCCCGCCTACCGGACTGGTGACCTGGTTACCCTGGACGGCCAGGGCCACTTCGCGTTCCGCGGCCGCCGCGACGGCATGGTCAAGACCCGCGGTTACCGGGTCGAGCTGGGCGAGGTCGAAGCGGCCCTGTACCAGCATCCGGCCGTCCGCGAGGCGGTCGTGCTGCCGGTCCCGGATGAGATGCTCGGCAGCCGCCTGCGCGCCGTCATCGCGGTGGACGAGGGGGCCGGACTGACCCGCGAAGAGGTAGTGGGCCACTGCCGCGGCCGGCTTCCGGCCTACATGGTGCCGGACATCGTGGAGTTCTGCCCGGCGCTGCCGCGCAACGCCAACGGCAAGATCGACCGGGCCCGGCTGGCCGCCGGGCCGCCGGCTGAGCGGCCGGCGCCCTACCCGATGTCGCCGTGGTAGCCGGGGTCGACCGCGTCCGGGTCGAGCCCGAGGAAGCCGGCGAACTCCTCCACGATGACGTCGAACACCAGGTCGCTGAGCTCGCTGTCGCCCTCCGCGCGGGCCATCAGCGGGCGCCGGTAAACGATGATGCGCGCGGGCGTGGCCGGGCGGGCGGGGTTCGCTGCGCTCCGGCACGGCCGGCGACGGTGCGGGCCAGCGGCAGCGGGCTGCAGTCATCGACCAGCTCCTCCGCCTCCGGGACCTCCTGGACGGCGAACTCCACCCGGGTGAGCTCCGCCTCCCAGCGCGGCTTCAAGGCGCGCCACCGCGTCCAGGACCATGTCGTCGAACTGCTGCGACCGGGTGCGGTACAGCGGCACGCCCGGGGACACGAGCCGGCCCCGGACGCCACGTCCGTGCCGGTCGCGCCGCCGCACCCGGGGACGCTGGGCCGCCCCGTCCTCACCGCTGTGCACAGTTACCGAGCGTATCTCCGCGGCGCCCTTCCCGCGGTACCGGCGAGCCCAGACAAAACGACACGATCGCGAACCATGCCCGGGTGATGGCGCGACCGCGCTGCGATAGGTACCGTCAGCCGTTGTGAGTGACATCGAATACCTGCCGGCCGCCCGGGGAAGGGCGCTGGCGGAACGGTCAGGCGGCGCTCACACAGGCTCGGTCTTTGGGCGTGCGGACGGGGACCGCCCTGCTAACGTGATCGATAACGATCTGGTGAGCGAGGTGGAATGGTGAATTCCCGTTGCTGCTCACGCACCGCGTGCAAGCAGTCTCCCGTCTACACGCTCACGTACGTGTACAAGGACTCCACGGCCGTCCTCGGCCCCCTCGCGGTGTACGTCGACCCGCACTCGTGGGACCTGTGCGAGATGCACGCCGCGCGGCTCGTGGTGCCGCGGGGCTGGGACGTGGTGCGGCTGCCGGCCGACCCGGCCCAGGAGCGGGCCGACGACCTCGAGGCGCTGGCGAACATCGTCCGGGACGTGAGCCGGGCCGAGCGCGCGTCGGCCGCAGGCCCGCCAGCCGGCGCCGCTGCGCCAGGCGGAGCCGCGGCAGGCGGCGCAGGGCCGCCCGGCGCCCGCGGCACGCCCCGCCGGGCCGGCCCGGCCCGCGGCGGCAGCCGCGGCCGGCCGAGCCGGTCGGCCAGGGCGTCGAGGTCGGCCGCCGCGGCCACCTGCGCGTGGTCCGCTCCGCTCCCGCCCCCCAGTCCGAAGTCTGATCCTGGCCGGAGTCTGATCCTGGCCGGAGTTTGATCCTGGCTGCGTGGCCTATCCTGGGCGAGGCCGAGCCGCCGGGCTGACGGAGCACTGGTTTGCACGCCCTCGGCCGCTGACCGATAGGTTGATCCTGGGAAGTCAACTGGGAAGCAGCTCAGGGACCGGATCAGCCGGGAGGCGGGACGAGGTGTCGGATCTGAACAAGATCTTCAAGGCGTATGACGTGCGCGGCGTTGTTCCCGACGAGCTCGACGAGTCGGTCGCCGAGGCCGTGGGGGCGGCGTTCGTCCGCCTGACCGGGGCCAAGACCCTCGTCACGCTGCACGACATGCGGCCCGAGCAGCGAGCCGCTCGCCGACGCGCCCGGCCGCGGCGCGGCCGCGCAGGGCGCCGACGTCATCCACGGCGGGCTCGGCTCCACCGACATGGTCTACTACGCCAGCGGCTCCCTCGACATCCCAGGCGCGATGATCACCGCCAGCCACAACCCGGCCAGGTACAACGGGATCAAGCTGTGCAAGGCCGGCGCCAAGCCGGTCGGCATCGAGACCGGGCTGGCCGAGATCAGGCAGCTGGTCGAGGACGGCGTGCCTGCCTACGACGGCACGCCGGGCACGGTGACGAGCAGGGACCTGCTCCCCGGTTACGCCGAGTACCTCAGGAAGCTCGTCGACCTCTCCGGCATCCGCCCGCTCAAGGTGGTCGTGGACGCGGGCAACGGCATGGGCGGGTACACGGTGCCGACCGTGTTCGAGGGCCTGCCGCTCGGCCATGGTCCCGCTCTACTTCGAGCTCGACGGGTCGTTCCCCAACCACGAGGCGAACCCGATCGACCCGGAGAACCTGCGTGACCTGCAGCAGGCGGTCAAGGAGAACCGGGCCGACATCGGCCTCGCCTTCGACGGCGACGCCGACCGGTGCTTCGTCGTCGACGAGCGGGGCGAGATCGTCTGCCCGTCGGTGCTGACCGGGCTGATCGCCAGCCGCGAGCTGGCCAGGGAGCCGGGCGCGACGGTCATCCACAACCTGATCACCTCCCGCGCGGTCCCCGAGCTGATCAGCCGAGCACGGCGGCACCGCCGGTCCGCACCCGGGTCGGCCACTCGTTCATCAAGGCGAAGATGGCGGAGACCAACGCCGTCTTCGGCGGCGAGCACTCGGGGCACTTCTACTTCCGGGACTTCTGGTTCGCCGACTCGGGCATGCTCGCGGCGCTGCACACGCTGGCCGCGCTCGGGCACGACGACCGGCCGCTGTCGGAGATCCTGGCCGACTTCTCCCGCTACGCGGCCAGCGGTGAGATCAACAGCGAGGTCGCCGACCAGGCGGCGGTCACGCCAGCGGGTCAAGGACATCTACCAGGGAGCGCCCGGGGTGACCACCGACGAACTCGACGGCCTGACGATCTCCGGGGACACCTGGTGGTTCAACCTGCGCCCGTCCAACACCGAGCCGCTGCTGCGGCTGAACGTCGAGGCGGCAGACGCGGTCGAGATGGCCGCCATCAGGGACGAGGTCCTCGGCCTGGTCCGCGGAACCGCCGCCCGTTCGTGACGGCGCAGCGACAGCGAGGCAGGGAACTGACAATGGAACTCGACGACTGGGTGCTCGACATCATCGTGTGCCCCAAGTGCCGGGCCGGCCTGCGGGCCGACGACGCCGCCAGCGAGCTGGTGTGCACCGGGTGCGGGCTCGCCTACCCGGTCCGGGACAACATCCCGGTGCTGCTGATCGACGAGGCGCGCCAGCCGGAGCCGGCATCGGCCGGGAGTGAACACGCCGCCCGGCGGGGTAGCGCTCGCGGCCTTCCGCCTCGATGACCCGGAGATCGTCGAGGCCGGCGATCCCGGGGGGATGCTGCGGCAGGTCGCCTCGTCGGCCGCCCAGGTCCGCACGGCGCTGCGGGCTTGCGCCGAGGCCGACCTGTCGGCGACTCGGCCCGGAGACCCGTCCGCGGGCGATCGTGGTGGCCGGCTCGGGCGGGGCGGGCGGCTCGGCGTTCGCCGGCGACGCGCTCGCGGCGATCTGCGGCACGGGCGCGCCGGTGCAGGTGACCGCGCGTGTCCGGCTGGCAGCTGCCCGGCTGGGTCGGTGCCGCCGACCTGGTGATCGCGGTGTCGCGGTCCGGGCATACCGCCGAGACGCTCGCCCTGGCGGGCGAGGCGGCCCGGCGCGGCTGCTACCTGGTCGGCGGTCGGTGCGCCCGGCTCGCCGCTGGCGGAGCTGGCCGCGCGCGCCCGGGGCACGTTCATCCCGGTGACCGCGGCCGGGCCGGCCCGGGCGATGCCGTGGGCGCTGACCGTGCCGCTGCTGGTCTGCGCGGCCCGGCTCGGCCTGGCCCGGCTCGACGAGGCCGCTTACGAGGCGCGCCGCGGCCGCCATGGAGGACGTGTCGCACCAGTGCCGGCCGTCGAGTGAGTCGTTCGTCAACCCGGCCAAGTCGCTCGCGCTGGACCTGGTCGGGCGGCTGCCGGTGATCTGGGGCGGTTCGCCGGTGGCGGTCGCGGCCGCCCGCCGGTTCGCCTCCCAGCTGGCCGCCAACGCCAAGTACCCGGCCCTGTTCGGGCTGATCGCGGAGGCCGGGCACGACCAGGTGGCGACGTTCGACGGCCCGTACGCGCCCACGCCGGAGCCGGCCTTCCCAGCCGCTGAGGACCTCGGCGACCCGTTCAGCGACAGTGAGTTCGGGGACGGGGCCTTCGGCGACGACGCCTTCGACGGCTTTGCCGATGACGAGGACCTGGACGGGGCCTCCAGCGACGAGGCGTCGCTGCGGCTGGTGCTGGTGGCCGACCCGGCCGACGAGCACCCGGCGGTCGAGCGCACCCGGGCGGCAGCGGCATCGCTGGCGGCCCTGCGCGGAATCGACGTGTCGGACATCCAGATGGATACCGCCGGCGACCCGCTGCGGCGGCTGGCCGCCACGACCCAGCTGCTCGACTACGCGTCGGTCTACCTCGGGATCGCGTGCGGCATCGACCCGCTGGCGATCGCCGCGATCAAGGACCTGCGTGACCTCACCGGCCGGGAGTAAACGCATGGTGCTGGGGCAGAGCCCAGCCCGCGGTCCCGGTAGGCTGCGCCGGTGAAGGCTGTCATCGCGGCGCTCGCGGCCAACGTGGCGATCGCCGTCGCCAAGTTCGCCGCGTTCCTGCTCACCGGGTCTGCCTCGATGCTGGCCGAGGCGGTCCACTCGGTCGCCGACACCGGCAACGAGATCCTGCTGCTGATCGGCAGCGGCCGGTCGCGGCGGGCCCGCACCACCGAGCACCCGTTCGGCTTCGGCCGGGAGCGGTACTTCTACGGCTTCGTGGTGGCGGTGATGCTGTTCACCGTGGGCGGCGCCTTCTCCATCTACGACGGCATTCACAAGATCTTGAACCCCGGCAAGCTCGAGGACGCACTGGTCGCCTACCTCGTGCTGGGCGTGTCGGCCGTGCTGGAGGCCTTTTCCCTGCGCACCGCTATCCGCGAGGCGAACCAGGTCCGCGGCACGAACGGCTGGCGGCAGTTCGTCCACCTGACCAAGATTCCCGAGCTTCCGGTCGTCCTCCTGGAGGACAGCGCCGCCCTGCTCGGCCTGTCTTTTGCCTTCCTCGGCGTGCTGCTGTCGCAGCTGACCGGGCACGAGCAGTTCGACGGGGCCGGGTCGGTCGCGGTCGGCGTGCTACTCGTGGGGGCTGCCTTTATCGTCGGCTACGAGACCAAGAGCCTGCTGATCGGCGAGTCGGCCGCGGACGAGGTGACGGCGCAGATCGTGACCGCGGTCGAGAGCGGCCCCGAGCAGTACCGCCTGATCCACCTCCGCACGTCCCACGTGGGACCGGAGTCGCTGCTGGTGGCGGGCAAGATCGGGGTCGCCGCGGAGCTGACCGCGGCGCAGCTGGCGGCGGGCATCGACGCGACCGAGAAACGGATCCGGGCCGCCGTTCCGATCGCCGAGACGATCTACCTGGAGCCGGACATCTACCGGCCCGGTCAGGCCGATCCGGAAGACCCGGCGGTCGCCGTGGTCCAGCGCACCAGCCGGCGGCGGCTGCTGCCCCGCCGCCGTCCCAGCTGAGCCGCGTCAGCCCGGTTACCCCGGCCGCTCGCCGGCGGGCGCGAGTCCCGGCCGTCGCCGGCGGCCCGCGCGGTCAGCCGCGCCGCGGGACCCCCGCGCCGCCGAGCGCGCGCAGCGCCCGTTCCTTTTCGAAGTCGAGCGCCCGGCCCGCCCCCGGCCCAGCCGGGACGTGTCCGCTGCGCCGGCCGAGGTCGGCGACGGCCGCCCGGGCGGCCGGGTCGGTCAGCACCCGCAGCCCGAAGGCCAGTGCGGCGGGGGTAATGTCGAACTGCCGCTCGATCGCGAGGGCGGCGGTGATCGTGGCCAGGTCCTCCTCGGTGAACTGCCGGTGGGCATGGCCGCGCCCGTAGGGCCGGTCGCGCAGCGGTGGCAGCAGCCCGAGCTCCTCCCGGTAGCGCAGCATCCGGGCGGACATGCCAAGCCGGGCGGCGGCTTCAGTGATCCGCATGACAGTAATCTAACATTCTGCTGTCAGAAAGCCGTGTCTGGGCGTGCGGGGTGCTCCCGTCAGCCGGTAGCGTCGTCTTAGCCGCACCGAACCGGGCCAGCTGGCATGCCCGCAACGCAGCACGCAGACGAGGGAGAAGAGCGCATGAGCGCCGAACCGTACAAGGTCGCCGACCTTTCACTGGCCACCTTCGGCCGGAAGGAAATCCAGCTCGCCGAGCACGAAATGCCGGGACTGATGGCGACCCGGGCCGAGTACGCGGCGTCCAAGCCGCTGCGCGGCGCCCGGATCACCGGCTCGCTGCACATGACGATCCAGACCGCCGTGCTGATCGAGACGCTGGTCGCGCTGGGGGCGGAGGTCCGCTGGGCGAGCTGCAACATCTTCTCCACCCAGGACCACGCCGCCGCGGCCATCGCCGTCGGCCCCGACGGCACCCCCGACAACCCCAAGGGCGTCCCGGTCTTCGCCTGGAAGGGCGAGAGCCTGCAGGAGTACTGGTGGTGCACGGTGCAGGCGCTGACCTGGCCCGGCGGGCAGGCGCCGAACATGATCCTCGACGACGGCGGCGACGCCACCCTGTTCGTCCACAAGGGCGCCGAGTACGAGGCCGCGGGCGCGGTCCCGTCGCCAGCCGAGGGTGACTCCGAGGAGTGGCTGGTCATCCTCGACCAGCTGCGCAACTCCCTCGCCGACGCGCCCGGCAAGTGGACCAAGGCGGCGGCCGAGATCAAGGGCGTCACCGAGGAGACCACCACCGGCGTGCACCGGCTGTACGAGATGGCCCGGGACGGCTCCCTGGCGTTCCCGGCGATCAACGTCAACGACTCGGTCACCAAGTCGAAGTTCGACAACAAGTACGGCTGCCGCCACTCGCTGATCGACGGCATCAACCGCGCCACCGACGTGCTCATCGGCGGCAAGGTGGCGCTGGTGTGCGGCTACGGCGACGTCGGCAAGGGCTGCGCGGAGAGCCTGCGCGGCCAGGGCGCCCGGGTGATCATCACCGAGATCGACCCGATCTGCGCGCTGCAGGCGGCGATGGACGGCTACCAGGTGACCACCATCGAGGACGTCATCGACAAGGTCGACATCTTCGTCACCACCACCGGCAACAAGGACATCATCATGGCCGACCACATGGCCAAGATGAAGCACCAGGCCATCGTGGGCAACATCGGGCACTTCGACAACGAGATCGACATGGCCGGCCTGGGCCGCATCCCCGGCATCAGGAAGGTCAACGTCAAGCCGCAGGTCGACGAGTGGATCTTCCCCGACGGTCACACGATCATCGTGCTGTCCGAGGGGCGGCTGCTGAACCTGGGCAACGCCACCGGCCACCCGTCGTTCGTGATGTCCAACTCCTTCACCAACCAGGTGATGGCGCAGATCGAGCTGTTCACCAAGCCCGAGGAGTACCCGGTCGGGGTCTACGTGCTGCCCAAGCACCTGGACGAGAAGGTCGCCCGGCTGCACCTTGACGCGCTCGGGGTGAAGCTGACCACGCTGACCAAGCAGCAGGCCGACTACATCGGCGTCCCGGTCGAGGGCCCCTACAAGTCCGACGCCTACCGGTACTAAGACCCGCCGGTCATGAACACCGCGGCGGCCCCGCGCGGGGGCGAGCCTTCGCCTCCGCGCGCGGGCTCGCGCCGGTTCCGGCCCGTCCCCGGGCTCGCCGAGGTCGGGGATGGCCGTATCGAATATTCCGAACGGATGATGCCCCTCCTGGCCGCTCTCCGTGACCGCTTCACCGCCGGGCAGCCGTTCGCCGGGCTGACCGTGGCCGCCTGCCTGCACGTGACCGCGGAGACGGCGGTCTTCGTGCGGACGCTGCGGGCGGGCGGCGCCACCGTGCGGCTGGCCGCGTCCAACCCGCTGTCCACCCAGGACGACATCGCCGCCGCGCTCGCCCGGGACGGGATCCAGGTGTTCGCCCGGGCCGGGGTCGACCGGGAGACGTACTACGAGCACATCGCGCTCGCCCTCGGCGCCACCGGGCACGGTGCCACCGGACACGGGGCCGGCTGGGGCACCGGGGCCGACCTCATCCTCGACGACGGCGGCGACCTGGTCTCGACCCTGCACACGGCGGCGCCCGCGGCCGTCCTCGACCGGGTCAGGGGCGGATGCGAGGGCACCACCACCGGGGTGCTGCGGCTGCGCCGGATGGCGGCCGACGGCGCCCTGGCCTTCCCGGTCATCGCCGCGAGCGACACCCCGGTGACCCGGATCATGGATAACACCCACGGCACGGCCCAGTCCGTCATCGACGGGCTGCTGCGCGCCAGCGGCGTGCTGCTGGCGGGCAAGACGGTGGTGGTAGCCGGGCTTCGGCGCCTGCGGGGCGGGAATCGCCGAGTCAGTCCGCGCCCTCGGCGCCCGGGTGATCATCACCGAGGTCGACTCTGTGCGCGCGCTCGACGCGGTGCTGCGCGGCTTCCGGGTGCTGCCGATCGCCGATGCGGCCCCGCTGGGGGAGGTCTTCCTCACCGCCACCGGATCAGCCGGCGTGATCACGGCCGAGCACCTGGCGGTCATGCGCGACGGCGCGATCCTGGCCAACGCTGGCCATTTCGACGTGGAGATCGACGTCCGGGCCCTGGCCGGGCTGGCGGCCACGGTCGAGGCCGGCGTCCGCCCGCACGCCGATGCCTACGAGCTGCCAGACGGGCGCCGCCTGCTGCTGCTGGCCGAAGGCCGGGTGGTCAACCTTGTCGCCGCCGACGGCAACCCGCCCGAGGTGATGGACCTTGCTTTCGGCATCGAGGCCCTGACCCTGTCCTGGCTGGCGGGCAGCGGCGGGAAGCCCGGCGCCGCCCTCGCCCCGGGCGTGCACCAGGTCCCGGCCGACATCGACGCCGAGGCCGCGCGGCTCGTCCTGGCCGCCCGCGGCACCCGCCTCGACCAGCTCACCGAGGCCCAGCAGGCCTACCTGGCGAGCTGGCGGCTCGGCTCCTAGATGAGCGCCCCGGTCCGCGGCCGGACGCCGTCCCTGGCGGATGCGGCTACATTAGGTTGACCACCGGCTGGCTGCCGGGGCCTGACCCGGGCCCCGGGCGTGGCCCGGTGGGGGAGGTCGACGTGACGGCTCTGGAGCCGGGGACCGCGGTCCCGGTGAAACCGCTGCTGCGCGGCTGGCTGCACCTGATCAGCTTCGAGGTCTCGCTGGTGCTCGGCACGCTGGCACTGGTGCACGCGCACGGAGCCCTGCGGGTGACCGCGGTGGCCATCTTCGTGGTCAGCGTGACCGGGATGTTCGGGGTGAGCGGGCTCTACCACGTGGGCACCTGGGGTCCGGTGTGGCACGCCCGGCTCCAGCGACTCGACCATGCGATGATCTTCCTGCTCATCGCGGGCACGGCGACGTCCGCCTTCCTGCTCGCCTCGCACGGTGTCTACCGCACCGCCTGCCTCATCGCCCTGTGGATCCTCACCCTGACCGCCGGCGCGATCCACATGGCCTGGATGAACGCACCCGAGCTCCTGGTCGGCTCGACCTTCGTCGCGCTCGGCTGGGCCGGGGACTGGCGCTGCCAGCCGTCTGGGTGCACTCCGGCGCCGCCGCCGGGGCGCTGCTGCTCGCGGGGGGCGTGCTCTACACGGTGGGCGCGTTGTCCTACCGCCGGCGCTGGCCCAACCCGTACCCGGCCGTCTTCGGCTACCACGAGGTCTTCCACGTTTACGTCTGCGCCGCCGCGGCCTGCCAGTTTGCCGCTATCGCGCTCTTCATCGCCTGACCGCGCCGCCGCCCTCAGGCGTTCAGCGCCGTGATGCCCGGCAGGTCGCTGGAGCGGGCCCTGGCGCCCCGGGTCAGGAGAAGGCGAATCTGCCAGTTCGATTCCGGTGCGGTATTCGGTGATGGTGATGGTGATCGACGCGACCGCGAGTTCGTCCTCATCGAGGGCAGACCGGTCGATCGTCCCGCGCTCGTAAGCGATGAGGATGCTGGTGTCCAGAATCAGGCGTCGCCCAATGGGTCCGGCACCTCCGGGATCACCAGTGACAGGGCGGCCGAAATGTCTGCGGTGAAGGCTTCATCCGGGGGCACGGTGCCTTCCAGCGCCGTGCGCAGATCGGCCCCGGTACGGCGGTGGGCCGGACCGATCTCAGCCACTGGGTGGCTCCCCCGGAGAATGATCACCGTCTCGCCGCGCTCCACCGCGTTCAGATTGGCGCGGGGGAGCCGGGAGCGGCCGGAGCCCCCGCCCCCGTTCTGGATGGTCTGCCTCCCGCGGTGGCCGGGACAGGGCCAGCCAGCCGGCGAGGGCCAGCGGGTAGGCGTAGTAGCCGTAGCGGGTCGACGGCGCCAGCGTGAACAGCACCGCGTAGAGCACCACCAGCCGCACCCCCGCGTCGCGCGCGTCCCACGGCGGCCGGATCAGCAGCCAGGCGGCGAACCCGAGCACGGTCAGCACCAGCAGTGCGTCCACCGTGAGCTTGCCGGCCTGCCCGAGCTGGGAGATCAGGTGACCGGGGAGCGGGCTGTCCGCCACCGTCTTGAACCGCGACGTGCCCAGCGGGTAGTCGATGAGGTTCTGCCGGATCGCGTCCGGGGTGGCCAGCGCCCTGGGTGCGGCCGCCAGCGCGAGCAGGAGGGCCGAGCCGACCGCGGTCCCGGTGAACCACACCGCCGCCCGGTGTGACTCACGGGTCCAGGCCAGCACCGCCAGCACCGGGATCACCGCCCACGCGGTCGGCTTCATCGCGCAGGCGACGCCCACCGCCAGCGCAGCCCAGACGAGCCGGTGGCGCACCACGAGGGCAAGCGCCAGGCAGGTCAGGGCGATGATCGGCGGGTCGGTCACGCCGACCGTGAGCGGGAAGGCGACCAGCGGGGAGGTGACCGCGATGGCGGTCAGCACCGCGGTTCGCCGTCGGCACTCGCCGCAGCCGTGGACCGGATGCGGTGCCAGCAGGGCGAACGCTGCCGCGAGGGCGGCCACGGTCACCAGCGACGTCCAGATCCGCGGGTCGCCCAGCAGCCCGGGGGCGCCCGCCTCGCGCGGCAGCCCGAACAGCTCCATCAGCGGCAGGTACGGGTTGTAGTGCTGCCAGTCGGTGATGAGGGACGCGGGCAGGTAGGGGGTGCCGTGCCGGACCAGGTAGTCGGCTGACCGGTTGATCACCACCACCTCGGCCGTCGAGGTGTCCGGGACCTTGAGGATCATCCAGACCAGTGGGGCCGCGAACGCGCCCGCGACCGCCGCCGCCAGCGGCACCAGCCAGCCCCGGGTGACCAGGAAACCGATCGTCGCCACGGCGTAGCCGCCGCACGCCCAGGCGCCCCAGGTGCCATCGGCGTGCCGGGTGAAGATTTCCGCCCCCGCGTAGACCGTGAAGAGCGCGAACCAGATGGTGACGGCGCGGCGGCCAGGGAGGGGGCCATGCCCGGGGCCAGCGTCCGTCCCGGCAACGCCAGCGGCCGTCCCGGCGGGGCGGACGCCGCCGGGGGCGTCCGCGCGCGGGCCGGCCGGAGCCGCGCCGGAAGTAGAGTCCACGGACCCCGAGGATACGTTCACCGGGCGCTAGGGGAGCCGCCAGTCGACTGGGGCGGCCCCCTGCTGCTCAAGCAGGCTGTTGGCCCGGCTGAACGGCCGGGTGCCGAAGAACCCATTGTGGGCGGACATCGGGCTCGGATGGGCCGACTCGATGCGCGGCAGGCGGCCCAGCATCGGGGCGGTGTTCCGCGCGTCGCGGCCCCAGAGGATGGCCACCAGCGGCGCGTCCCGCTTGGCGAGGGCGGTGATCGCCTGCTCGGTGACCTCTTCCCAGCCCTTCCCGCGATGGCTGCCGGGCTTGCCCGGCTCGACCGTGAGGACCCGGTTCAGCAGCAGCACCCCGTGCTCCGTCCACGGGGTCAGGTCGCCGCTGGCCGGCGGCGGGTAGCCGAGGTCGTCCTGGTACTCGCGGAAAATGTTCACCAGCGAGCCCGGGAGCCGCCTGACGGTGGGCGCGACCGAGAAGCTGAGGCCGACCGGGTTCCCCGGGGTGGGGTACGGATCCTGCCCGACGACTAGCACCCGGACGTCGGCGAACGGCTGCTTGAAGGCGCGCAGCACGTTGCCGCCCGCGGGAAGGTACTTCTTGCCTGCGGCAACCTGCTCACGCAGGAACGCGCCCATGCGGGCGATCTGGTCCTCGGCCGGCGCGAGCGCTTCCGCCCAGCCCGCCTCGACGATGTTGGCCAACGGCTCCGGCATGCCCGCACTTTAGCGCCCCCGGACGCGAGCGGGCGCCCGGCCGCGGGAAGCGGCCGGGCGCCCGCTGACTCGCGGCTTTAGCTAGTAACCCTGGTTCTGGTTCTGGTTCTGGTCCTGGTACCCGCCGCTGGAGTCCCCGCCCTGCTGGCCCGGGTCGTAGCCGCCCTGCTGGTCCGGGTCATAGCCCCCGGACTGCCCCTGGTCCTGGTTGCTGCCGTACTGGTCGCGACCAGGATCGCCCTGCCCCTGGTTGTAGCTCGGGTCGCCCTGGCCGGGGTCGCTGGCCCCGCCCTGGTCCTGGTTCCCGTAGGCCTGGTCGCCGGAGCCGGACTGGCCGTAGTTCTGCTGGTTCGGGTCGGAGCTCGTGTCCTGGTTCTGGTAGCCCTGTCCCTGCTGGCTGCCATCCTGCCCGGCGTCGTAGCCCGCGTTACCGGAAGTGCTCATGCTGGCCCCCTTGCTTCCATTCGCTCTCGTTGCACGGTGGCGGCGGGGATGTCACCGCCGCCCTGGCCGGGCCGCCTACCCGCTGCCCCTGGCTGAAACCAGTGCGCGGTGCGCGGCCGCGGCCCGGCCCCCAGGCCGGGTGACTGCCGGCTGCCCGGAGCGGCCCGGCCTCGCCGGTCCCTAGTCCGTGTGCTGCTCGGGGACCGTGTCCTGGCTCATCCCCGTGCCCTGGTCCATGTCCGGCTCCGGTGCCCCGCCCTGCGGCCTGATCGTGTTCTGGGCGGTCTGCATGTCATCTGCGGGGGTTTCCTCGCCCCTGTGTCCGCCGGCCCGCTCTGCGTTCTCGCCGGGTTTGCGCTGCATCAGCTTTTCGGCTTCGTCCTTGATCTTGTCCAAGATGCCCATTGATCTCCCCTGTTTACTTTTCACGCGGATGCCGGCCCCCTGTCGGCCTTTCGCCGGTCCGTCCCGTGCTGGTCGCCGTACCCGGAGCCGGCCGCGCATACCCGCGTGGTTCCGCCGTCGACCCATAGGTTTCGCCGGCCCTTGGCCGGGGACTCCCCGCTGTCAGTTGATACCTCATCCGGGTAGTCCGGCCGTTAAGCCGCTGTTTTCCGGACGTTTGAGCGATCGGTGCCGGTTGGCGGCGGCTGCGGGGGGCGCGCGGGCGCCGCCCCTCAGGGCTCGCCCGCTGGCCCCGGCGGGCCCTGGCGGGCAGGGCCTTGCCCGGTAATCGGCTCCTCCCCGCTGCGGACCTGGTAAAAAAGGGGTAACCTGCGCAAGCGAGCGCAGTGACAGGCGCCGAAGGTTACCGCCTGTCGTCGTGGGTGCTCTGCTTGGAGCCAGACACATGGAACGATGGGGCGCATGAAAGGACGTGTGCTGGTCGTCGATGACGACGCGGCGCTCG
The DNA here is from genome assembly GCA_963795335.1 of uncultured Actinomycetota bacterium. Lineage (GTDB taxonomy): Bacteria > Actinomycetota > Actinomycetes > Streptosporangiales > Streptosporangiaceae > Trebonia. The sequence goes on along the minus strand of CAWCHI010000007.1, from coordinate 378,046 downwards.
CGGAGATGCTCGGCATCGTGCTCCGCGGTGAGGGATTCGAGCCGAACTTTGTCGCTGACGGGGACAAGGCGCTCGACGCCTTCCGCGACTTCCGGCCTGACCTGGTGCTGCTTGACCTGATGCTGCCCGGGTCCGACGGCATCGACGTATGCCGCCAGATCAGGGGCGAGTCGGGCGTGCCGATCGTCATGCTGACCGCGAAGACCGACACGGTCGACATCGTGCTCGGGCTCGAGTCGGGCGCCGACGACTACATCCTCAAGCCGTTCAAGTCCAAGGAGCTGGTGGCCCGGATCCGGGCCCGGCTGCGCCGCACGGACGAGCCCGCCCCGGAGATGCTGCAGATCGGCGACGTGTCGATCGACGTGGCGGGCCATTCGGTCCGGCGGGGCGGCGAGACGCTGAGCCTCACCCCGCTCGAGTTCGACCTGCTGGTCGCGCTGGCCCGCAAGCCCCGGCAGGTGTTCACCCGGGAAGTACTGCTCGAGCAGGTCTGGGGCTACCGCCACGCGGCGGACACGCGGCTCGTTAACGTGCACGTGCAGCGGCTGCGAGCCAAGATCGAGCACGACCCGGAGCACCCCGATATCGTCGTCACCGTCCGCGGTGTCGGCTACAAGGCGGGACCTGGCTGACCGGCGGATGGAGCGGCCCGCAGTGACCCACGACGCGGCCGGCGCTCCGGTCGCGTCGGCTTCGCCCGTGCCTGCTGCGCCCCGGCCCGTGCCGGTCCCGGCCGGCCCCCGTGACCCGCGGGACGTGCGCGATCCGTGGGAGATGGCGCTGCGCCGCAAGAGGTGGGTGCGCTGGTTCGTCAGCTGGCTGCCGCACCGGCTGACGATCGTCATCCGGTCCCTGCTGCGCCTCGAGCACCTGCTCATCGCCAAGGTCCGGCACCGCTGGCACCGCTCCCTGCAGCTGCGGGTGGTCGGCACCACGCTTGTCATCTCGGCCACGGTGGTCGCCGTGCTCGGCTTCTTCCTGACCGAGCAGATCGCCGGCGGGCTGCTGCACAACGCGGAGACGTCAGCCCAGGAGCAGGCGCTGACCGGGCTCAGCATCGCCCGCTCGCAGGCCGGGCTGACCCCGCCGCCGGCCACCGGGCAGGCGGCCATGCAGGTCATGCGCGCCCTTGGGCGGCAGCTGCAGCCCACCAACGGCGCCGCCAGCTACAGCGTGGCGATCGGGCTGAACTCCGAGCTGACCATCAAGCCGGGGTTCCCGCAGTGGGCCAGCAGCTTCGACGCGGGCGCCACGCTGCCGCCCGCCCTGCTCAACACCGTGCAGCAGGCCCAGGTGGCGGAGGAGCGGGGCGGGTCGGGGAACCTGATGTACTACGCCCCGACCGCGCTCGTGCCCGCCCCTGGCGGCGCTGGCACCCCGGCGATCGCCTACGGGATACCGCTCGGCAACTCCTACCAGCTCTACTTCGTGTTCCCGCTCAACCAGGAGCAGCAGACGCTGCAACTGGTCCAGACAACGCTCCTCGGGGCGGGCGCGGCCCTGGTCGCGCTGCTGGCGGCGATCGCCTCGCTGGTGACCCGGTGGGTGGTGGTGCCGGTACGGCACGCCGCACGGGCCGCCCAGCGGATCACGGCGGGCGAGCTCGAGGAGCGGATGGCGGTTGGTGGCGCCGACGACCTGGCCGCCCTGGCGACCTCGTTCAACGAGATGGCCGCGAGCCTCCAGGAGAAAATCTACGAGCTGCAGGAGCTGTCCAAGGTGCAGCGGCAGTTCGTCTCCGACGTCTCCCACGAGCTGCGGACCCCGATGACGACGATCAGGATGGCGGCCGAGATCCTGTTCGACTCCCGCGAGGACCTCGACGCGGCCGCCGCCCGCAGCACCGAGCTGCTGCAGAGCCAGATCGAGCGGTTCGAGGGCCTGCTGACCGACCTGCTCGAGATCAGCCGCCACGACTCCAACGTGGCGACGCTCGACGCCGAGCCGGCCGACCTGTGCGACATCGTGCGCGGCAGCGCCGACGACGCCCAGCAGCTGTCCGAGCGGCGCGGCGGGCGGCTGGAGTTCCGGCTGCCGGCCGAGGCCTGCATGGCCGAGGTGGACCGCCGCCGGGTGGCCCGGATCCTGCGTAACCTGCTGGTCAACGCGGTCGAGCACGGCGAGGGACGGGACGTGGTGGTGACCGTGGCAGCCGACCGGGACGCGGTCGCGGTCGCCGTCCGCGACCACGGCGTCGGCCTCGCCCCGGGCGAGGAGCAGCTCGTCTTCGAGCGGTTCTGGCGGGCCGACCCGGCCCGCGCGCGGACCACCGGCGGCACCGGGCTGGGGCTGTCGATCGCGCTCGAGGACGCCCACCTGCACGGCGGCTGGCTCCAGGCGTGGGGGGAGAAGGGCCGGGGCTCGGTGTTCCGGCTCACCCTGCCCCGGGTGGCCGGGCAGCCGCTGGCCGGCTCGCCGCTGCCGCTCGGGCCGGATGAGGCCGACATCATCACGACCTCCGTGACCACGCTGGAAGCGGACCTGAGCGGGGGGGCGCGTGGCTAGCCGGCCCCGCGTGCGGCCCGTCCTGGCCGCGCTTGCCGCCGCCGGCGCCGCCCTGCTCGCGGCCGGCTGCGTGTCGATGCCGTCCGGCGGCCCGGTTTTGTCCAACCCGATCACGCAGGGCACCGACGCCCAGAACCAGCCCTACGTGCAGGTCGCGCCGCAGCCGCCGGGCAAGGGCTGGTCGCCGCAGGATGTCGTCGAGGGGTTCCTGACCGCCTCGGCCAGCTTCGGCGGGGGCAGCGAGGTGGCCGAGGAGTACCTGACGCCGCAGGCGCGCACGACCTGGAAGCCGCTGTGGTCCGCGATCGTGTACAAGAACGGGCCGAACGTGACCGGGCTGACCGCGCCCCCGGGCAACGTCAGGAACACGGTCACGGTCCAGGTCACCGGGCAGGTGCAGGCGCAGCTGACCGGGCACGGCAACTACTCGGTTCCGGCCCCGTCGGCTTCGCCCGGGTCGTCCGGCGCTGAGGAGGACTTCACGGTGGTGAAGGCGGGCGGGCAGTGGCGCATCGCCTCCGCCCCGAACGCGCTCCTGCTCACCAGCGACTCCTTCAACAGCGACTACCAGCTCCGGAACTTGTACTTCTTCGACCCGACGGAGAAGTTCCTGGTTCCCGACCCGGTCTACGTGCCGGTCCAGGCGGGTGCCCCGGAACTGATGACCGGGCTGGTGGACGACCTGATCTCGCAGCCCCCTGACTGGCTCTCGGGCGGCGCCACCCATACCGCGATCCCGGCCGGCAGCAAGATCAGCAGCGTCACCTTCGGCGGGGGGCCCGCGGTGGTGAACCTGACCGGGACCATCACCAAGATCAGCAACGCGGCCGAGCAGGACGCGATCCTGGAGAAGGTGTCGGCCCAGCTGTTCTGGACGCTCACCACGCAGAGCGGGGGGACCGGGCAGCCCGCCCAGTCGGTCGAGGTCGAGCTCAACGGCAACCCGTGGGCGCCGCCGGGCAGCCAGAAAAACCCAGTCCAGCGGACGAGCGCGGTCAACCCGCCCAACGGGGCCAGCTCAGTCTTCTACTACGTGGACAGTGAGGGGTACCTGGTCAGCCGCAAGGGCCAGGCGGTGCCGCAGCGGATCGCGCGCATCGGCACCGGGTACAACCAGATCGCGGTCTCGCCCGACGGCATGTACCTGGCCGCCCTGCAGGGCGGCACGCTGTACACCGGCCTGATGCACGGCTCGCTGGTCAAGCGGGGCAGCGGCTACGGGTCGATCAGCTTCGACGCCAGCGACAACCTGTGGGCGTCCGGCAGCACCCAGATCTACCTCTACCGCAGCGCGCCGTCCAACCGGCAGCCGCTCGGGCAGCAGGTCGTGGTGCAGGTCAACGAACCGGGCGACAACAACGTCAGCCTCCCGGTGACGGCGCTGCGGGTGGCGCCCGACGGCGTCCGGGTCGCCATCATCACCGGCTCAAGCAGCGACGAGCTGACCCTCGGGGCCATCTCCGGCGCCGTCGGCCCGAGCCCGAGCATCATGCTCTCCCAGATCGATATGAGCCCGGTCAACGCCACCTCGTTCACCGGGGTGACCTGGTACGGCCCGGACAACGTGATCACGCTGGCGGCGGGGCCGGTGGCGACCGAGTACCCGGTCAACGGCGGCACGCCGCAGCCGATCACGGTCGAGCCGGACATGCAGTCGATCAGCGCGAGCTGGCAGAACATGCTCATCGCGGCCCTGTCCAAGGGGAAGGTCGGGGCGGACGTCAACCTCACCGGCTCGTGGACGATGCTGGACAGCGTGGCCGCGCCCACCTACCCCACTTACCCCGGTTGATGAAGAGAACTGCTGCCGTTACACGGTGAAGGCTGTGTTATGTCAGTTTCTGGGGTGTATGTCCCGCCTGACATTTGGTCGCGGGAGGACTAGCGTTCACTCATGGCACTCGCCCGGGTCCGTGGTTGCGCGAGGCAGGTCCCCGAAACCGCACTGACGGTAACAGGGCCTGTCTGGCAAGCCGATGCCAGCCGCAGGCGAAACGGTCCACGTAAGGCGACTTCTCGTCGTCCGATCACGGTGCGGCTTAGAAGTAAGCCCTGCCCCGCCCGGGGGCAACAGGAGTCCCCCGGTCTACGGGAGAAGGCCAGTAGTGGCCATAAGGCTGCGAACGTCTCAGCAGGCGGATGTGGGGTCGAAGACCAGGTCGGCCGGGCGAGTGCTCTTCCAGCCTTTAACCCCCGCCGGGCCGCGCGATTAGACCCGGCTGCAAGGGAAGTTAAAAGGGCTCACTACTGGTACTCAACGCCGTAGGGGGATCGAGATGGAAATCACCTTCAAGGGCCTACACACCAGCGTTCCCGAGCGCTTTCGCCGACACGCGAGCGCGAAGCTGGCCAAGGTCGAGAAGCTCGATCACAACGCCATCAGGATCGACGTGGAAGTGTCGGTCGAGCGCAACCCGAGGCAGGCGGACCGCAGCGAGCGGGTCGAACTGACGGTGCGGTCCAGAGGCCCCGCGATCCGGGCCGAGGCCGCCGCCGACGACCGCTACGCGGCCCTCGACCTCGCCTTCGCCAAGCTCGAGGGCCGCCTCAGGAAGGCGGCCGAGCGGCGTAAGGTGCGCCGCGGCGACCTGACCGTGCGCTCGACCGAGGCCCTGGCGGCGGTGTCTGCCCCGGTCGAGGCGGACTCCGTGGCCGAGGCGGCCGCGCTGGCCGACGTTGCCATCCCGGCCATCCCCCGTCCGGATGATGCCGCCATGCTGGGTGGCACCCGGGTCGGCCGTAAAGCAGGTGGCAAGTCGGCGGCCAAGTCCGGCGGCCGGGCGAACGGGCACCGGCGGCCCGAGACGACCGTGCCGTTGCCGGCCCTGCCCGGCGGCTCCATCGCCGAGTACGAGGCCTTCCGTGACACGGCCGAGGCGGAAGAGGCCGTCGGCATGCTGGCGCTGGACATGGTAGGTGACGGGCCGCTGGTCGTGCGGGAGAAGTTCCATGCCTCGCAGCCGATGACGATTGACCAGGCGCTCCTCGAGATGGAACTTGTCGGGCACGACTTCTTCGCCTACCACGACAGCCAGTGCGGCAAGTTCAGCGTGGTCTACCGGCGCCGGGGCTACGACTACGGCGTGATCCGCCTGGTCGAGCATTAGCATCTGGCGCAATTGCGTGCCGCCCTGGCGCCGCCGGGGCGGTACGCGTAGCTTTAGTGACATGTCCTATCCTGTGCGTGAACTGCGAACGCAGCGGAAGGAGTGGCCGTGACCGAGCGGTCCCTTGCGGCCAGAAAGCACGCGTCCCGTGTGCCTGAGCCGGCCCCGCGCCTTCCGCCCCGGCGCCCCCCGGCGACGAGCGCGGTGACGCGATCCGGGTCATGATCGCGGACGACCACGCCCTCTTCCGCCGGGGCCTGGAGATCGTCCTGCAGGGCGAGCCCGGCCTCGAGCTCGTCGGGCAGGCCTCCGATGGGCAGGAGGCGGTGAAGCTCGCCACCGAGGTCGTCCCCGACGTGGTGCTGATGGACATCAGGATGCCGAAGATGACGGGTATCGAGGCAGCCCGCCGGATGAAGGAGACCGCGCCGTCGGCCAAGATCGTGATCCTCACGATCAGCGACGAGGACGACGACCTGTTCGAGGCGATCCGCGCGGGCGCCAGCGGCTACCTGCTCAAGGACATCCCGCTGGACGAGCTGGCGGGATCGGTCCGGTCGGTGCACGGCGGCCAGTCCCTCATCAACCCGTCGATGGCGGGCAAGCTGCTGACCGAGTTCGCGACCCTGGCCCGCCGGGACGCCGAGGAGGAGCCGGCCAAGCACGCGCCTGCGCCCAAGCTGACCGAGCGCGAGATGGAGGTCCTGCGCCTGGTCGCGCGGGGCATGAACAACCGCGACATCGCCAAGGAGCTGTTCATCTCCGAGAACACGGTGAAGAACCACGTCCGCAACATCCTGGAGAAGCTGCAGATCCACTCCCGGATGGAAGCCGTGATGATCGCCGTGCGCGAGAAGCTGATCGAGATTAGCTAGCGGGCGCCCAGCTCGCCCAGCGCGGTGGCGAGCGGCTGGGCGAGCGGAGCCGGCTGCACCCGTTCGATGGCGACGGCCGAGCAGCCCACCCACTGGGCCGCCTCCGCGAGCGCACGGGCCATCGGCGCCGTGGCCGCGGGCCGTTCGAGGAAGATGTTCCGGCCGACCAGCGTCTTGCCGTCGCGGGCCGGGTCGACCCAGCCGGCGATGCGGCCGCCCGCCAGCAGCGGCATGGTGAAGTAGCCCCGCTCGCGCTTGTCCCTGGGCACGTAGGGCTCGAACAGGTGCCGGTAACCGAACATCCGCTGGGTCCGCTTCCGGTCCCAGATCAGCGAGTCGAACGGGGACAGCAGGGTGGTGCGGTGGGTACCGCGCCCGCCCGCGGCCAGCCACGCCAGCGCGGCCGGGTCGGCCCAGCCGGGCAACGGCCTGGTGCCACCCCGGGGGGACGACCCCCCGGAACCCGCCGCGGGCCCGCCGCGCACCGTCACCGGGGTCAGCCCGGCCGCCGCGGCGGCCGCGTCGAGCACCGGGCCGTCCCGCAGCTGCAGCCCGTAGCCGCCGAGCCGCTGGTACTCCATGAAGTCGGCGTGAGTGGCCACGCCGAGCGCCCGTGCGACCGCCCCGACCAGGTGGCTGAGGCACTCGGCGTCGGTCGGATCGCTGTCCAGCAGCTCCGTCGGCACCACCCGCTCGGGCAGGTCGTAGATTCGCCGCCAGCCGGCCCGGCGCACGCAGACCGCCCGTCCGGTGTCGAGCAGCCATTCGGCCGCGATCTTGACCTCGGACCAGTCCCACCACGGGCCGCCCGCCTTGGCCCCCCCGAGCTGGGTCGCGGTCAGCGGTCCCTCGTTCCGCAGCCGGGCCAGAACCCGCTCGCAGGCGTCCTGCGAGACCTGGTGCCAGCGCTGGCCGCGGGCGGTGATCGCCCGCCGCCGCCAGGCGTAGTACGGCCAGTCCGCCAGCGGCAGGATGCAGGCGGCATGCGCCCAGTACTCGAACGTCTTCGGCGTCTTGGCCGGCCAGTAGGCGTTTTCCACCGTGTCCCGGCCGACCGGGCCGAGTCGTGCGTAGGCGACGAGCTCGTGCGACCGGGCGAGGACCGAGATCGTGTCCAGCTGGACCGCGCTGACCCGCCGCAGCACCCCGGCGACCCCGCCGCGCCGTGCGCCCGCGCCGAGGAAACCCTGCGCGTACAGGGTGATCCGCCGTACCTCGTCCGGACTCAGCTCAAGATCGTCCCGAACGGGGGCGGCCGGGCTCTCCCACGACCACGACCCTACTGCCCGGCCCTGACATTCGGGCGGGCTCAGGCCGGCCGGGAACGGATCAGTACCAGTCGGTGTTCATCGCCTTGGAGAACAGCAGCACGAAGCAGCCGACGATCGCGATCGCGGCGCCAATCCAGAACAGCACCCACTGGGGCGCCGGGTTGACGATCGGGAACGAGATACCGCCGATGATGAACCCGACCACCACGATCGAGGTCCCGACCCAGGAAATGGGGCGCCCAGGGTTGTGTTCCGGGTGTGCCGGGTCGTACGCCACGGTGGCGCCGCTGTCGGCGATGGTGCCCTCTACGGTGCCTGATGGCTGATCGGCCACGACTTCTTCCTCCAACCCTGGACCTGCTTATGCTGAGGTTGTCACGAAAATACCGCAACGGGGGCGCGGACTCGTTCGCCGGCCCCCATCTCGCCTAACATGGCAGGCGAAGCTCGCGCCCGGCCCGGGAATGCCAGGTCAGCGCCCGCCCGCCCGAGTACATAGATCCGTTGACCGCGTTTGCCAGAGTTACTGCCGCAAGGAGCACGACGAGAAGTGTCTTCCATCCTAGACAGCATCCTCCGCGCCGGCGAAGGCAAGATCCTGCGCCAGCTGAAGAAGATCAGCGAGCAGGTCAACTCGGTCGAAGACGACTTCGTCGCGATGAGCGACGCCGAGCTGCGCGCCATGACGGACGAGTTCAAGCAGCGGCTCGGCGACGGCGAGACACTCGACGACATCCTGCCGGAGGCGTTCGCCGCGGTCCGCGAGGCCGCCCGGCGCACCCTCGGCCAGCGCGCGTTCGACGTGCAGCTGATGGGCGGGGCGGCCCTGCACCTGGGCAACATCGCCGAGATGCGTACCGGTGAGGGCAAGACCCTGACCGGCGTTTTCCCGGCCTACCTGAACGCACTGTCCGGCCAGGGGGTGCACGTCGTCACCACCAACGACTACCTGGCCCGGCGTGACTCGGAGTGGATGGGCCGGGTGCACCGGTTCCTCGGCCTCGAGGTCGGGGTGATCCTGGCCGACATGACGCCGGCCGACCGGAAGAAGGCCTACGAGGCCGACGTCACCTACGGCACCAACAACGAGTTCGGCTTCGACTACCTGCGCGACAACATGTCCTGGTCGCTCGAGGAATGCGTGCAGCGCGGCCACCACTTCGCGATCGTCGACGAGGTGGACTCGATCCTGGTCGACGAGGCCCGGACGCCGCTGATCATCTCCGGCCCGGCCGAGCAGAACTCCCGCTGGTACACCGAGTTCGCCAAGATCGCCCCCCGGCTGCGGCGGGGCGAGGACGGCGAGGGCGACTACGAGGTCGACGAGAAGAAGAAGACCGTCGGCATCCTCGAGGCGGGCGTGGAGAAGGTCGAGGACTGGCTTGGCATCGACAACCTCTACGACCCGGTCAACACACCGCTGGTGTCCTTCCTGAACAACTCGCTCAAGGCCAAGGAGCTGTTCAAGAAGGACAAGGACTACGTCGTGATGAACGGCGAGGTCCTCATCGTGGACGAGTTCACCGGCCGGATCCTGCACGGGCGCCGCTATAACGAGGGCATGCACCAGGCCATCGAGGCCAAGGAAGGCGTGCAGATCAAGGACGAGAACCAGACGTTCGCGACGATCACCCTGCAAAACTACTTCCGGCTCTACGACAAGCTCGGCGGCATGACCGGCACGGCCATGACCGAGGCCAACGAGTTCATGCAGATCTACAAGCTCGGCGTGGTCCCGATCCCGACCAACAAGCCGATGATCCGCGCCGACGAGACCGACGTGATCTACCAGACCGCGCAGGCCAAGTTCGACTCGGTGGTCGACGACATCGCCGAGCGCAACCAGGCCGGCCAGCCGGTCCTCGTCGGCACCACCAGCGTGGAGAAGTCCGAGTTGCTGTCGGTGATGCTGAAGCGGCGCGGCATCGCCCACCACGTGCTGAACGCCAAGTACCACGAGCAGGAGGCGATGATCGTCGCCCAGTCCGGCCGGCTTGGCGCGGTCACCGTGGCGACCAACATGGCGGGCCGCGGCACCGACATCATGCTCGGCGGCAACCCGGAGTTCATCGCCGACCTGGAGCTGCACCAGCGCGGCCTGTCGCCGGTCGACACGCCTGAGGACTACGAGGCCGCCTGGCCCGAGGCGGTCGCCAAGGCCAAGGCGGCCGTCGCGGCCGAGCACGAGCAGGTGGTCGCGGCAGGCGGGCTCTACGTGCTCGGCACCGAGCGGCACGAGTCCCGCCGGATCGACAACCAGCTCCGCGGCCGGTCCGGGCGCCAGGGCGACCCCGGCCTGTCCCGGTTCTACCTGTCGCTCGAAGACGACCTGATGCGGATGTTCAACTCCGAGCGGGTCGGCGCGATCATGGACCGGCTGCGCATCCCGGCCGACGTCCCGGTCGAGAACCCGGTCGTGTCCCGGTCCATCCGGTCGGCCCAGACCCAGGTCGAGTCGCAGAACTTCGAGATCCGCAAGGACGTCCTGAAGTACGACGACGTCCTCAACCGGCAGCGCACGGTCATCTACGGCGAGCGGCGCCAGGTGCTCGAGGGCGCGGACCTGCACGAGCAGGTCCGGTCCATGATCGACGAGGTGACCGCCTCCTACGTCACGGCCGCGACCGCCGACGGGTACCCGGAGGAGTGGGACCTGGAGAAGCTCTGGAAGGCGTTCAAGCAGCTGTTCCCGATCACGCTGACCATCGACGCGGTGATCGAGGAGGCGGGCGGCGACAAGGGCGGCCTCACGGCCGACCTGCTGACCGACATGGTGCAGGAGAACGCCCAGGAGGCCTACGACCGCCGCGAGGCCGAGCTGACGCCCGAGCTGATGCGCGAGATCGAGCGCCGGGTGGTGCTGTCGGTCCTCGACCGCAAGTGGCGCGAGCACCTGTACGAGATGGACTACCTCCGTGAAGGCATCGGCCTGCGGGCCATGGCGCAGCGTGACCCGCTGATCGAGTATCAGCGCGAGGGCTTCGACATGTTCAACGCGATGATGGACGGTATCAAGGAAGAGTCGGTCGGCAACCTGTTCAACCTGCAGTTCGAGGTTCAGGAGAACCCGATCGTGGAGGAAGTCGGCGCGGGCGCCCAGCTCGGCTTTGGCGGCAGCCTCCCCGGCGTGACCGGCGGCGCGGCCGCACCGCCCGCCACCGCCCCGGCGGACACCGCCGCGGCCGCTCCCGCGGCCCCCGCTCGTCCGGCTCGTCCGGTCCCGCCCGCGCCGGAGCCGGCCGCCCCGCCGCCGGTCGCCTTCGGCCGCCGGGCCGGGGCCGAGCCGGCCGCAACCGGGACCGGCGGCGGCAGAGGCGGCCGCTCCCGCGGCCGGCACGCGGCCGACGGGCGCGGGCACGCCACCGCGGCGGGCCGGGGCGAGGCGGCGACGCGCAGCGGCAGCCAGCGGGCCGAGCCAGAGCCCGTGGCCGAGGTGACCGACGACGTCCACGGCACCGAGCCGGTCATGCCCGCCAGCCTGCAGCCGAACCGGCCGCGGACCCTCACCTACTCGGCCCCGTCCGAGGACGGCAGCGTGGAGCAGGTCGGGCCGGGCGTGGCCGACGACCAGTTCGCCAACGTGGGCCGCAACGACCTGTGCCCGTGCGGCTCGGGCCGCAAGTACAAGCGCTGCCACGGAGACCCGCGGCACGCGTAACCGGCCCGGCGCTGCCCCAGAGCTGCCGCACAGCCTGCTCAGAGACATCCGCGGAGGTGTTGCGGGTACCGGCGGACGCGCCGATACTTGAAGCCTTTGGCGGTGGGGGGCTGATGAGCGGACACAGTGGCGACGGCCCAGCGCCCGTGGCCGCGGGCTGGGGTGGCTTTGCTCCAGGGGCCGGATTCGGCCATTACCGAATCCAGGAGCAGGTCGGCTCAGGCGGCATGGCCCTTGTCTACCGGGCTCAGGACGAGCGACTGAAGCGGATGGTGGCGCTCAAGGTAATGGCGCCCTGGGTGGCAGACGAGGAGTACCGCTCGCGGTTCATCCGGGAATTCCAGGCCGTGGCGGCGCTGGACGACCCGCACGTCATCCCGCTATTCGAGGCTGACGAGGCCGACGGGCTGCTCTTTATCGCGATGCGGTACGTGTCCGGCGGTGACGTCCGGGCCCTGCTCCGCCAGCAGGGCCAGCTGCCGGCGGGGCGGGCGATGGCCATTATCTCGCCGGTGGCCGCCGCGCTGGACTCCGCCCACGCCACCGGCCTGGTGCACCGGGACGTCAAGCCCGCCAACATGCTGCTGGACGCACGGCCAGGGCGGCCCGACCATGTCTACCTGTCGGATTTCGGGATCAGCAAGACCGGGGGCGCGTCCGAGACCCTCACCCGGGCCGGCCAACGGCTGGGCACGCCCGCCTACAGCTCCCCGGAGCAGCTCCGCGGCCAGCCCGTCGACGGGCGGACCGACCAGTACGCCCTCGCCTGCACGGCGTTCCAACTGCTGAGCGGCGAGCTCCCGTTCCCACAGCGTCACCTGGAGCTCATTCCGGCCCTGGCACCGCCCGCGTTGACGTCCCGGCGTCCGGACCTGCCGGCTCACGCTGACGCGGTGCTGCGCCGGGCGCTGACGGAGAGCCCGGGTGACCGCTACCCGTCCTGCGCTGACTTCGCCGAGGCGCTCCGCGCAGCCCTCGGGCTCACGTCCTACCGTGCCGCGCCGGCCAGGTCACGCGGTCACCGCACGGCGACCGCCCCGGCCAGCGGGGCCGGCGCGACCGTATCCGCCGCCCATCCCTACCCGGACGCCACTATGACCCCCCCGCCCGCCACCTCGGCTCACCGTCCCGTATGGCCCCCGCCGGTCGACATACGGCCAGGTCAGGCGACCGAGCCGCGCCGTCCGCCGGAGATCAGGACGGCGCCGCGGCCGCGGGTGACACCGGGCGATGTCATCGTGGAGTGCTGGGACCCGGACCCGGGGATCTACCTGCGCTACCAGGACGGGCCCGTGGCATTGCTCGCCCCCGGGGGCACGATGCCGGACGTGTCACCGTCCGGCGACTGGATTTCCTACGTGATGAACGAGCGGGAAATCTGGCTTATGCGCCCGCAGGGGGCGGACCGCAGGCAGGTCGCAGTCATCAGCGACGACGCGTTCACGGTGGCGGCCGTCCCGCGGTGGTCACCCAACGGCCGGCACCTGGCCTTCGAACTGAGACGGGAAAGGGGTAAGCAGCGGGGCGCCGAGTCGGACATCTACCTGCTGGAAGTGGCGACCGGCGAGTACCGGAGCTTGACCGGCGAACTCCAGGGGGTGAGTGGTGACGCTCAGGGGCCGGTGACGTGGACGCCGGATGGGCACCTGGTATTCCAGAAGGGTGACTATCAGCTATACCTGCTAAAGGGCGACGATTACGTTGTCATACGTCACGACAGGCGAAAAACACCGGGCGCCGGGGTGCGGCGGGATGCGCCCTTCCAGCCCGTCATCTTCAGCGACCCGGATGCCCTGAAGGTGCGCAGTCTTACCTGCGCACCGAATGGGAGGATTGTTTACGTCAGGAACGGCAGCTGGGCGGAAGGACTGGCCTTCCGCTGGTTCAGCCGCTGGCGCTACGACAAGACGAACGCCTTCGACGTGTTTTTCAGCGAGTCGGGAATTAGCTGCCCGCGGATTCTGCCGGACAACAACACCATGGTGTACGCGAGCCGCGAGGGCATCTTCCGGGTCCGCCTCAACCGCCAGCTCACGTCGGTCATCGGGCGGGCAGCGCAGCGACTGGGCAACCCGCGGCCCCATGACCCCGAATACCTGGGCGACGGGTATAACCCAGTCCCCATTGTGCACGCGTGGCCGTGAACTAGCCCCCCTCGATATCAGTGCACAGCCACGGCCCGGTCAGCTTTCCCGGCCGGCCGGGCCGGGCCGCGCCCGGGTCGGCGTCACCGGAGCGCTCGAGCCGGACGGCCAGCGCCCGCGCGCGCGGGCCGACTAGTACCACCATGGTCATTTCGATCACGTCGCGGGTCGGCCGGGCCGTCAGCACGCGCTGCATTCGCGGCCGGTGACCGTCGCTGAACAGCGGCAGCAGGCGGTGCAGCTGCCTGCTGGCGCGCCCGGCCAGCAGAGGCAGGATCTGCTGAACCGGGCGGGCCCCGGCCAGCGTCTCCGCCAGCAGCAGCGCGAACTGCTGGGGCCACGATCCCTCCGGGCCGGACAGCCGGGCGGTGAGCGCGGCCAGGGCCGGGACAGGGGCTGGCACCGGCTCGAGCGGCGGCCAGACCTCGGGCACCGCGACCAGGCCGATGCCGGCCTGGTGGGCGTGCGGGTCCTCGGCGGCCTGGCCGACTGTCATGGCTTCTCCCGGAGCTGGGCGGGACATCTGGCAACTGCTTGCCGTCTCACTTGTACCCGCCCCCACCGACATTCCCGCCTGCCCGCAGCGACCGAGTCCAGCCCGGCCAGCGAGCCGGCCAGGGGTCTGGCTAGGGGTCCGGAATACGCCAGTACGTGCCCGCCCGCGGCCACTAGGCTTTCCGGGTGGCGCGATCCAGACCGCAAAGTGTTGCCAGTACGCCGGCCGAGAGCCGGTCGGCCTCGGCTGCCGCGGCCAAGGGCCGGGCGTACCCGTTCACGGTCGACCCCGGGCGGGCGGCCAACATGCGCGGCATCCGGCGGAGCGACACCAAGCCGGAACTGGCGCTGCGCACCGCCCTGCACGCCCGCGGCTACCGCTACCGCAAGGACCTGCGGCTTGACTTGCCGCTGCGCCGGGTCCGCCCGGATATCGCGTTCACCAGCCGGAAGGTGGCCGTGTTCGTCGACGGCTGCTTCTGGCACGCCTGCCCCGACCACGGCGGCAAGCCGAGGAACAACGAGTGGTACTGGTCGCCCAAGCTCGAGCGCAACGTCGAGCGGGACCGCGCCGCCGACGCGGCCCTCGTCCAGGCCGGCTGGACCGTGGTCCGGCTGTGGGAGCACGTGCCCCTGGACGACGCCGTGGCGGCCGTGGTCGCCGTCGTCGGCGCGCCCCGGACCGCGGCGGCGCCAGCCGCTCCATGACAGGCGCCGCGTCCCCCGGACCGCCCCCGGCACCGCATCCCCGCCGCCGTGACCCGGCACCGCCCTGGCGCCCGGCGGCGCTAGGCTTCCGCTATGCGGGTCTATCTGCCGTCGACGCTGCCTGCCCTGGCCGACATCCTGGTCAAGGGCGAGACGGGGCCGCCGCCGCTGCCCGCGTTCGCGGTCACGCCCGCGCTGCGCGAGGCCTACGTCAGCGGCGACGACGAGGAGCTGGAGTACGTGGCGATGCTCGCCGCCGCCCGGCAGTCGCTGCGGCTGCTCGACGCCGACCCGGCTGCGCCCCGCCGTCGCGTGGTGCTGGCCGCCGACGTCCCCGAGGCCCAGGTCAGCTGGCGCGCCTATGACGACGAGGCGGCCGCGGTCACGGTCAGCGGGCCGGTTCCAGCTGACGGCGGTCGCGGCCGGGCACGTGGACGAGCTCGACGCGGTGACCGACGTCGCCGCCGCCGCCGCGGCGGTCGCGGCGGCCGACGCCGGCGATGACGACGCCGCGTTCACGGTCGACTCGGCCGAGGCCCACGAGCTGGCCTGGTACGCCACCCAGGAGCTGCAGTACCTGTGAGCCGCGCGGTCGTTCCGCCCTGTCCGATGATGTAGGAATGAGGAGCGACGGCGCCCTTACCTGGGCGCCCGAGCGCTCATAGCCCCGCGCCGGAACGGCCGCGTGAGGGGCGTGACAGGGAAGGGAAGGTCGCCGAATGGATGGCGTGACGCGGGTTCCCGTGCCGTACAACGAGCCGGTGCGGCAGTACCAGCCGGACAGTGCCGACCGGGCCGCGCTCGCGGCCCGGATCAAGGAGCTGGCGGGCGAGCGGGCAGAGCTCACGATGACCATCGGCGGGCGCCGGGTCATGGGCTCGGGCGAGCGCGTGCCGGTCGTCCAGCCGCATAACTTCCGCCACGTGCTGGGCGAGTTCGGCAACGCGACCGACGCCGACGTGGCCGACGCGATCGCCGCCGCCAAGCAGGCCGCGCCGTCCTGGCGGGCGCTGTCCTTCGACGACCGGGCCGCGGTGTTCCTGCGCGCGGCCGACCTGCTGGCCGGGCCGTGGCGGGCGACGGTCAACGCAGCGACCGTCCTCGGCCAGTCCAAGTCGGCCTACCAGGCCGAGATCGACGCCGCCTGCGAGCTGATCGACTTCTTCCGCTACAACGTCGCCTTCGCCCGCCAGCTGCTGTCCGAGCAGCCCGCGTCCGCCCCCGGGGCCTGGAACCGGATGGAGTACCGGCCGCTCGAGGGCTTCGTGCTGGCGATCACCCCGTTCAACTTCACCTCGATCGCGGGCAACCTGCCGACCGCGCCCGCCCTGATCGGCAACGTGGTGGTGTGGAAGCCGTCGCCCACCCAGCAGCTCGCCGCCCACTACACGATGGCGCTGCTGGAGGCGGCCGGGCTGCCGCCCGGCGTCATCAACCTGGTGACCGGCGACGGCCAGGCGGTATCGCGGGTCGCGCTGTCGGACCCGGCCCTGGCGGGCATCCACTTCACCGGGTCGACCGGCACCTTCCAGCACCTGTGGCGCACTGTCGGGCAGAACATCGAGCGCTACCGCGACTACCCGCGGCTGGTCGGGGAGACCGGCGGCAAGGACTTCGTGATCGTCCACCCCTCGGCCGACCTCGCCCCGATCGCCACCACCCTGGTCCGCGGCTGCCTTCGAGTACCAGGGCCAGAAGTGCTCGGCCGCCTCCCGCGCCTACGTGCCCGCCTCGCTGTGGCCCGCCGTCCGGGACGAGCTGGCCGTCGCCACCCAGGCGCTCCGCTTCGGCGACGTCTCCGAGGACCTGTCGCTGTTCGGCGGCGCGGTCATCGACGAGCGCGCGGCCGCCAAGCACCGCGCGGCGTTCGACCGGGCCCGGTCCCGTCCCGTCGGTCAGCTTCCTGGCTGGCGGCCAGGTCGACGACGAGCACGGCTACTTCGTCTCCCCGACCGTCCTGGAGTGCGCCGACCCGGCCGACGAGGTGTTCACCACCGAGTACTTCGGCCCGATCCTGGCCGTCCACGTCTACCAGGACGCCGGACTACCAGGAGATGCTCGCGCAGGCGGCCGACGTGGCACCGTACGCGCTGACCGGCTCGATCCTGGCCACCGACCGGACCGCGATCGCGGAGGCGGCTGAGCGGCTGCGCTACAGCGCCGGCAACTTCTACGTCAACGACAAGCCGACCGGCGCGGTGGTCGGCCAGCAGCCGTTCGGCGGCGCCCGCGGCCAGCGGCACCGACGACAAGGCCGGCTCGGTCTTCAACCTGATCCGCTGGGTCTCCGCCCGGGCGATCAAGGAGACGTTCGTCCCGCCGACCGACTACCGCTACCCGCACATGGGGTAGCTGGGGCTAGAGGCGGCCGTGCCAGTCATCGGTCACGGCCGCCCAGTCGGCCTGGTCGAGGAAGTGGCACCAGGGCAGGTTGCTTCCCGCGAACCTGAGCGGCCTGAACCCGGACCAGCAGGCAATCTCGACGTGTCCGAGCTTGTAACGCACGACTGTCTCCAGCGCCGGCAGTAGATCGGCATCGCTGGAAAACAAGACGAGAGCGTCGTAGCGCCTCGTGAACGCCGCATGGATCAGGTCAACGGCTAGCTGGACGTCGATGCCCTTCTCTTGCGGGGGCACGTGGGGCCAGCCTCGGTATTTGAGCTGCCGTCGGATCACCTGAACTCGGGGGTCTCGGGTCCACCAGTCGGCCTGGGCATCATTGGCCACAGTGAGTGTCGGCTGACGATGAGGATCCGGGCGGCCGCGGTACACGTTGACGGCGGCGGCCACGCTGGCTCTCCTCCGGCGCGCAGCGATCAGATTCGCCAGGCGGACGGGGCTGGGCACGGAGCGGTATGGCTCGCTACCGGCGCCGAAAAGGTAATGACCCGTGAGGTGAACGTTCTGGAAGTCCAGGAACACCGCGACGTCCTCAGGCATGGGGTACCGCCTGGAGCATAAAAATGCCCCGCCGACCCGGAGGAAGGCGGGGAACAATAAGAGAATCATAGCGCCAGCCGGATCGTATGTCAAAGGGCGTCGCCGTCTCGGTGAGGATTCCAGGCGAGAGGGATGGTTCGCGCTCGCCGTTCCGTCCGGTGTACTGGGCGCGACGCCGCTGATCTCGGTTGTACATGAGGGAACCTCCTGAAAACAAAGAAGCCCCGCCGGCACGGGCAGGTAAGCCCGGACAGCGGGGATCGCTATTCAGGAGGCTACCAGCCGTTTGCGGCCAGTCCAGCGAAATCACGAAATACCTGGTCATTGCGCGAGTCGCGGGTAAGCGCGCCGAGGGTTTGGCCCAGATCAACGATTGAAGATCTTTATGTCAAATGGCAATGCGTTGCGCATAAGACTGCCAAAGTCGGTCGCCATGCAGGCATGAAAAAGCCCCGCCGACCCGGAGGAAGGCGGGGAGCAATGCCCTCACCTTAGCCCCTGGTGGCCGAGCGCGGAACTTGTTATCCGCGCCGCCCCCCAACCCTGGTAGCGTCGTGCGCATATGGGCTGGTTCGCGGGCATCGGAGGGCATTATTCACCGGCTGGTGCTGTGGAACATCGACCTGACGCTGCTGGACGTGGTCAAGGTCACCCGCGCGGCGTACGCGGAGGCGTTCGCGGCCGTCACCGGCCGGCCGCTGGTCCAGCTGCCCCAGCTGGTGGGGATGACCGAGCCGGAGATCTTCTTCGACGCGCTCGGCCGCAACGGTGTCAGCCTGCGGGCCGACGGGGACGCTGAACGGCTGCTGGTGCCGTTCGGGGCTGAGTTCGCGACCCGCCTGGCCGACCGCAGGGAGCAGCTGACCACCCTGGGCAGCCTGCTGCCGGGGGCGGCCGAGGCGCTGCAGACGGTGGGGGCGCTCCCGGGGGTGACGCAGACGGTGCTGACCGGCTCGAGCCGCCCCAATGCCGCCCTCAAGCTGCACGCGTTCGGCCTCGACCGCTATCTGGACCTGGCCATCGGCGGCTTCGCCGGCTCCGACCCGTACCCGAAGGGGGCGCTGCTGCGCGCCACCCGGCTGAAGGCCGAGGAGAAGTACCGGGTGAGTTTCGCCGAGAAGCTGACCGTGTACGTGGCCGACTCGCCCCGCGACGTCGAGGCGGCCCGGATGGGCGGTGCCGTCTCGGTCGCGGTCGCTTCCGGGCGGGCGTCGTCGGGTGAGCTGCGCGAGGCCGGGGCGGAGCTGGTGCTGGCGGACCTGACAGACCTGTCACCCCTGGTTACCCTGCTCAGCATGCGCTCCTAGCAGCCAGGACAACGGCTGGCTGGATCGGCCGGGCCGAAGTGGCCGCTTCGCCCGCGGTGCGTCATAGTGTGTAGTCAGGAGGGCATCAGCGGCGCGGACCCGTGCGCCAGGTCTATTGATGCGAAGTGATCCGGATCTCACGCTAGCGGCATAGCCACGGACCCCGTGGCCGCTGCAGCATGCCCGTGTGCGACCGGTACAGCGTGGTACCGGCCGGCCATCACGAAGGAGTGGACAGGCAATGCCGGAAAGCGCGGCTGAGACGATCGTGGTCCCAGACGACACCAGGGAGGAACTGCTCGCCAAGGCGGCGGCGCTGTGGGCCACGAGCCTGAGCAGCGCGGACCCCGCGGACCGGGCGAACTCCGAGGGCAACGCGGACGGACCGGGCGGCACCGCCCCGCCGGGAGACCTGGGCCGGGCGGTGGGCGACCTCCCCGGCTTCCTGGGCGCCTACTACCGCCTGGTCGCGGTGGAAGACCTGATCGCGGCGGGGCCGGCCCGACTGGGGGCGACGGCCGGGAAGCATGTCGCGCTCGGCGCCACGCGTCCCCAGGGCCGCCCGGCGGTCGGTGTCCGCCCCGCCGCCGACGCCTCGCTGACCGGCGCCGGGACCGTCGTCGACATCGTCACCGACGACATGCCGTACCTGGTCGACTCGGTCACCATGGAGCTCAACCGGCACCACGCCGACATCCGGCTCATCGTGCACCCGCTGCTGACCGTGCGCCGGGACGTCACCGGAGCCGCCCGCGGCACTGGGATCACCGAGGGTGACGACCCGGCGGCCGGGGGCGATGCCGAAGCGGTGCGCGAGTCCTGGATCCACGTCGAGCTCGGCCATGTCGGCAACGCCGCCCAGCTCGCGGCCGACCTCCGCCGGGTCCTTGACGACCTGCGCGGGGCGATGGAAGACCAGCGGCGCATGCGGTCCGCCGCCCGGGAGCTCGTCGAGTCGCTGGCCGACGCCGCCGCTCCCGAGGAGACCGAGGCCAGTGAGCTGCTGGCCTGGCTGTCGGCAGGCCACTTCACCTTCCTCGGCTACCGTGCCTACGACCTGGAGACCGCCGCCGGCGGCGAGCGCGAGCTCAAGCCCGTCCCCGGTACCGGGCTCGGCATCCTTCGTCACGACGCCGCCACCGGCACCTTCGCCGTTAACCCGCCCGGCGGCGACCACAAGCACCACCCGCGGCTGCTGGTGCTGGCCAAGTCCTCGACCAAGTCGACCGTCTACCGGCCGAGCTACCTGGACTACGTGGCGGTCCGCCGCTTCAGCCCGGAGACGGGCGAGGTCACGGGCGAGTACCGCTTCCTGGGCCTGTACGCGCAGGCGGCCTACACCGAGTCCGTCACCCGCATCCCGGTGCTGCGCCACAAGGTGGACCGGATGCTGGAGATCGCCGGGGTGCCGGCGGACAGCCACGACGGCAAGGCGCTCATCGAGATCCTCGAGGGCTTCCCGCGCGAGGAACTGTTCGAGATCAGCCCGGAGCGGCTCGCCCCGATCGCGCTGGCGGTGCTCGGTCTGGCCGAGCGGAAGCAGGTGCGCCTCTTCGTCCGCCCCGACCACTACGGGCGCTACGTCTCCTGCCTGGTCTACCTGCCCCGGGACCGCTACACGACCCAGGTCAGGCTGCGGGCCCAGGAGATCTTGCGCAACGCCTTCGGCGGCTCCTCGGTCGACTACAGTGCCATGATCGGCAACTCCGCCCTGGCCCGGCTGCACGTGGTGGTGCACGCCGAGCCCGGCCGCCCGCTCGCCCGGGTCGACCAGGCCGAACTCCAGGCGGCCATCGCCGCCGCGGTCCGCTCCTGGGACGACGACCTCATTGCCGAGGCGGAGCGCCAGCTCGGCCCCGAGCACGCGGTGGAGGCGCTGCGGACCTGCGCCGGCGGCATCCCGGAGACCTACAAGGCCGACACGTCGCCCGCGGCCGCGGTCGGCGATCTGGCCGTGGTGCAGCGGCTGCGCCAGGAGTCGGCGCCGTTCGCCATCCGCCTGAAGATCCACCCGGACGATGGCTGGCGGCTCCGGGTCTTCCGGCTGGCCCCGGTCACCTTGTCCAACGTGCTCCCGCAGCTCCAGCACATGGGGCTGGAGGTGCTGGACGAGCACCCGTACGAGTTCGGCGGGTCTGATCCGTTCTGGATCTACGACTTCGGCATCCGCGGCAGCGGCCGCGAGGTCACGGAGGCCGAGGCGGATGCGGTGCGGGCCGGGTTCGAGTCGGCGCTGACCGCGCTGTGGCACGGCCAGACCGAAGACGACGACTTCAACGGCCTCGTGCTGAATGCCGAGCTGTCCTGGCGGCAGGTCGTGGTGCTCCGCGCCTACGCGCGCTACCTGCGGCAGGTCGGCATCCAGTTCAGCCAGGCGTACCTGCAGCGGGTGCTGCGGGCCAACCCCGCCATCACGCGGCTGCTGGTCCGGCTGTTCGAGTCCCGCTTCGACCCCGGCATCCAGCAGGGGGCCGAGGAGCGCTGTGCCGCGATCACCGAGGAACTGCACGGGGCGCTGGACGAGGTCAGCAGCCTGGACCACGACCGCATCCTCCGTTCCTACCTGTCCCTGATCCAGGCCACCTTGCGTACCAACTACTTCCAGGACGGCGAGGACGGCCAGGAGGCGCCCTACCTGGTGCTCAAGCTGGCCTCGGGGCGGGTCCCCCTGGTCCCGGAGCCGCGGCCCAAGTTCGAGATCTTCGTCTACTCGCCCCGGCTGGAGGCGGTGCACCTGCGCTTCGGCGCGGTCGCCCGCGGCGGCCTGCGCTGGTCGGAGCGGCCCGAGGACTTCCGCACCGAGGTGCTTGGCCTGGTCAAGGCGCAGGAGGTGAAGAACGCGGTCATCGTGCCGTCGGGCGCCAAGGGCGGTTTCGTCTGCAAGCGGCTGCCCGACCCGGCCAACGCCGGCGCGTTCAGGGCTGAGGTGCTGGCCTGCTACCGGACCTTCATCAGCGCGATGCTCGATATCACCGACAACATCGCGGGCGACGACGTGGTGCCGCCGCCCGGCGTGGTCCGGCTCGACGGCGACGACCCGTACCTGGTCGTCGCGGCGGACAAGGGGACCGCGACGTACTCCGACGTGGCCAACGAGATTGCCGGGCGCTACCGCTACTGGCTCGGCGACGCGTTCGCCTCTGGCGGCTCCGAGGGCTTTGACCACAAGAAGATGGGCATCACCGCCCGCGGCGCCTGGGAGTCGGTCCGCTGGCACTTCGCGGCGCTGGGGCTGGATCCCGACACCGACGAGTTCACCGCGGCCGGCATCGGCGACATGTCGGGTGACGTCTTCGGCAACGGGATGCTGCTGTCGGAGCACCTGAAGCTGGTGGCGGCGTTCGACCACCGCCACGTGTTCCTCGACCCGGCCCCCGACCCGGCCGTCAGCTACGCCGAGCGGCAGCGGCTGTTCAAGCTGCCCCGATCCTCGTGGGCGGACTACGACACCTCGCTGATCTCGGCCGGCGGCGGCGTGTGGCCCCGCACGGCCAAGTCGGTGCCGGTCTCCGAGCAGGTCCGGGCGGCCCTCGGGCTCGACGCGGCGGTCGCCGCGCTGTCGCCCGACGAGCTGATTTCCGCGATTCTGCGGGCCCCGGTCGACCTGCTCTGGAACGGCGGCATCGGCACTTACGTGAAGGCCTCGCACGAGACGCACGCGGACGCCGGCGACCGCTCCAGCGACGCGGTCCGGATCGACGCGCCCGCCCTGCGCGCCCGGGTGGTGGCCGAAGGCGGCAACCTCGGGCTCACCCAGGCGGCCCGGATCGAGTACGCGCTCGACGGCGGCCTGGTCAATACCGACTTCATCGACAACTCGGCTGGCGTGGACACCTCCGACCACGAGGTCAACATCAAGATCCTGCTGGCCGGGGCGGTGGCCGCGGGCGAGCTCGGTGACGGCCGCGAACCCGCTGACCCGGGCCCGGGGGCGCCGCTGGACCGGAACCAGCTCTTGCACGCGATGACGGACGAGGTCGCGGCGCACGTGCTGCGCCACAACGACGGGCAGAACATGGCCCTGGCCGCGGCCCGCCACCAGGCTCCCCGGCTGCTCCACGTGCACGCGCGCTACCTGCGTCAGCTGCTGCGGGAGAACCGGGTGTCGCTGGAGACCGACGGACTGCCGGACGAGAAGGAGATCGCCGCCCGCCGCTCGGCCAGCGCCGGCCTGACCACGCCCGAGCTCGCGGTGCTGCTGGCGCACACCAAGATCGCGGCGGGCCAGCAGGTACTCGCGTCCGACCTGCCCGACGACCCCTACCTGCGGTCCGCGCTGGCCGGGTACTTCCCGGCGCCGCTGCGGGAGCGGTTCGCCAGCCAGCTTGCCGCGCACCGGCTGCGCCGGGAGATCATCACCACCTCGGTCATCAACGAGATGGTCGACACCGGCGGCTCGACGTTCCTGTTCCGGCTGGGAGAGGAGACGGGGATGGGAGTCCCCGACATCACCCGGGCCTGGCTGGTCGCGGGGGAGGTGTTCGGCCTGCGCGCCTTCTGGCAGCAGGTCGAGGCGCTGGCCGGCAGCGTCGACGTGGAAGCGCGGATCCTGGTCGTCCTGGAGGCACGCAAGCTCGTCGAACGGGCAACGCGCTGGCTGCTGGTGAACCGGCGGCCGCCGTTCGACATCGCCGAGACGGTGAGCTTCCTCGGCTCCGGGGTCGGCACCGTCCGCTCGGCCATCCCGAAGCTGCTGTGCGGGCGTGACCTGACCGGCTTCGAGGAGCGGCGGGCCGCCTTCACCAGCCAGGGCATCCCGGCCGGGCTGGCGGACGAGGTCGCCGCGATGGTGCCCTCCTACTCCGCGTTCGACATCGTCACCAGCGCTGCCGCCGTCGGCCGCGGCGTCGAGGAGACCACCTCGGTGTACTTCGCGGTGGCCGACCGGCTGCAGCTCGGGCGGCTGCGCGACCTGATCACCGCGCTGCCGCGGGAGGACCGCTGGTCGTCGGCGGCCCGTTCGGCCCTGCGCGACGACCTCTACGCCGCTCACGCGGCGCTGACCCGGGACGTCCTCGCCGTTGGCGGCGTCGCAGGCGACGCCGGGGAACGGGTCGCGGCCTGGGAGCAGGAGAACGCGGGCGCGGTCGGCCGGGCGGCGGCTACCCTGGCCGAGATCTGGGAGAGCAACCGGTTCACGTTCACGACGTTGTCGGTGGCGGTGCGCGTTATCAAGTCGCTGGTGGCGCCTGGCTCTTAAAACTGTGGCGCGGGGCCGGTGGGGATCGCTTGCGCGCTGTTCGGCTCACCCGATGACCCGTTGGGTGAGCCGAACGCGCGCCGGCTACCCCATCCGCCCCCTGCTTCACGCCTTGGCCGCTAGGTGGCGGAGGCGCTGATCAGGCCTCCGCCGATGGCGATGACACTGATCTTGGCGGTCGTCTTGCCCGGGTCTACCGCGGTGAAGGACAGCTGTTGCTCTGACTGCAGCTCTTGCAACGGCGCTTGCTGGTCCTTGGGGAGCAGGGCGGCCAGGTCCTGGGGGATCTGAATCGGGGGGCCGGAGCGGACGGGGTCGGCCTGGTTGATGATGTCGGGGACGGCGACCGTCTCCGTCATGGTCATCGTGTAGAAGGTGAGGGCACCGCCGGCGGCGGTCCGGAGGGCGAAGACGGGGTCGCCGCTGCCTGCTAGCCGCCACTGGTAGATGTCACCAGCTGGGGCCCGCAGTCCATCGGCGTGGTTCCGGGCGCCTTCGTAGATGCCCGTGGTGAGGGGGCCCGCGTTCACCACCTTCATGGCGGCGCTGGCGGGCCCGTCGTCGGCGGCGGCCGCCTGGAGCGCGCCGACCGAGCCGAGCGGGGCCGCCAGCGGGGCCGCCGGCTTGACGACTGGGATGTGGCCGCTGCTGTCGGTGGCAAGCCGGGGGAGTGACTGGCCCGGGGCCAGCCCGGCGGCGCTGGCCAGCAGCCACGGGGCACCGCTGCCGGTCTGCTCGAATAGCAGGAGCACGGTGCGGTCGAGGGGTTGCTCGGTCCCGCCCAGGACCGGGTTGGCGCGCAGGCCGCCGGGCAGGCCCGGGGCAGCCTGCGTTGCCCGGGCGACGAAGATCCGGGGATAGCCGGCCGGTTCCGGCAGGTAGAACACGGGGTCGTGGTAGCCGGCCGCCCCCTTGGAGGCAGTAACCGTACGGCCGTTCAGGGCCGCAAGCGTGATGGCCCGCTGGACCCCGGTTAGCACCGTAAGCTCCAGCTTGGCGTTCTTGGTTCGCGCGGCGGTGGCGGTGACGGCGGTGTAGTGACCGAACACCTGGGCCGCCTGGGCCGGGGTGATGGCCCGGGCCACGGCGGCCGCGGCCCGGGCCGTGGCCGCAGGCGGCGCGCTGCCTCGAGCGCCGGGCGAACAGCCGGCCGCCAGCGCCGTCAGGGCGAGGGCGGGGGCCAGCATCAGACCAGGCCAGGCCCGTAGGCGCGGCGGCTCGCGGTGGCTCACGACAGCGGAATATACCGAGCGCGCGCCGTCGGCGGGCGGCCGTGGGGCAAAGGGTCTCCGCGCCGCCCTGGCAATCCCCCGGGTACCGGCACGGCGGACTGGCGAGAATATCCTTAGCAGAGCTAAGATTGAGGGAAAGCGAGGAACCCCCGACCGACAGGAGCGCGTGCAGCCGCCGTGTCTGTGACCAACGAGAGCCAGCAGCCCGGCGACGTCGAGTCCGGGCCGCCCGGGGACCGGTTCAACCTGGGACGGTCGGTCTCCTCGCTCCGGCACCGGAACTACCGGCTGTTCTTCTTCGGGCAGCTCGTTTCGGTGATGGGCACGTGGATGCAGACCGTGGCGCAGTCCTTCCTCGTCCTCGACCTCACCCACAGCGGGACCGACCTCGGCCTCGCCACCGCCGCCCGTTTCCTCCCGATCCTGCTCTTCGGGCCGGCCGGCGGGCTGTTCGCCGACCGGCGCGGCAAGCGCCGGATCCTCTACGTCACCCAGACCCTGATGGGCCTGCTGGCCGGCGTCTTCGCGCTGCTGACGGCCACCCACCTCATCCAGATGTGGTCGGTCTACGCGCTCGCCCTGTCGCTCGGGTTCGTCAACGTCTTCGACAACCCGGCCCGGCAGAGTTTCATCTCCGAGATGGTGCCGCGGGACGATCTCCCCAACGCGGTCACCCTCAACTCGGTGTCGATGAACCTGGCCCGGGTGTTCGGCGCGGCGGTGGGCGGGGTGCTGGTCGACGGGCTCGGCATCGCCCTGTGCTTCGCGCTCAACGCCGTCTCGTTCGTCGCCGTACTCGCGTCGCTGGCGGCGATGAGCTCCGGCCTGCTCTTCCCGGCCAAGCCCGTGAAGCGGATGCCAGGGCAGGTCCGCGCGGGCCTGCGCTACGTCCGTCACACCCCCCTCCTGCTCGTCCCGCTGCTGATGATCCTGGTCGTGGGCACCATGGCCTGGGAGTTCAACGTGACCTTGCCGCTGATGGCGAGCAACGTCTTCGGCGGCGGGGCCGGCGCCTACGGCCTCATGGCGTCGGTCATGGGCGCGGGCGCGGTGGTCGGCGGGTTTATCACCGCGGCCCGGTCCCGGCCGCGGGCCCGCTCGCTGTGCCTGGCCGCGATCGGCTGGGGCATCGCGATCACCGTCGCCGCCGTGGCCCCGTCGATGCCGGCCGAGCTGGCCGCCCTCGTCTTCGTCGGCTATGGCAGCATTACCTTCAACTCCTACGCCAAGACCACGCTGCAGCTCGCGTCCGAGCCCGCCATGCGCGGACGGGTCATGGCGCTGTGGTTCCTCGCCTGGCAGGGCTCCACCCCGCTCGGCGGCCCGCTCGTCGGCTGGATCGCGCAGGACGCGGGGGCCCGCTGGTCCCTGATCGCCGGCGGCATCCCCACCGTGCTGTGCGGGCTGCTGGCGCTGCCAGTGCTCGCCCGCATCGACCGGAAGGCGGCTGCCCCCGATGGATAACGGCGCCCCCGCCCACCGCCTGGCTCTCGCCGGATACGCTGATGGGCGCGGATTCGCGTAGGCTTTCCCGCATGGCAGCCACCGATCCCGCCGATGAGATATCGGAACTGTCGTCCAAGCTCGACACGATCGAGGCCGTCGTCGACCCTGAGGCGATGCAGACGGAGGCCAGAGACCTGCGCGAGCAGTCGGCCGATCCGACTCTCTGGGATGACCAGGGACGCGCCCAGGAGGTAACCCGGCGGCTTTCCTACCTGGAAGGCGAGCTCACTCGCATGGAGAGCCTGCGCCAGCGGCTCGACGACGCCCGGGTGCTGTTCGAGCTGGCCGCTGACGAGCACGACGAGGACGCCAGGAACGAGGCCGCGGCCGAGCTGGCCGCGGTGCGCAAGGACATCGACGTGCTCGAGGTCCGCACCCTGCTGAACGGCGAGTACGACGCCCGCGAGGCGCTGATCTCCATCAACTCCCAAGCGGGCGGGGCCGACGCGGAAGACTTCGCGGGCAACCTGCAGCGCATGTACCTGCGCTGGGCCGAGCGGCACAAGTTCCCGTCCGAGGTCTACGACGTCTCCTACGGCGAAGCGGGCATCAAGTCGACGACATTCGCGGTGAAATCGCCCTACGCCTACGGCACGCTCCGCGGCGAGCAAGGCACCCACCGCATGGTCCGCATCTCCAAGTACGACAACCAGGGGCGCCGCCAGACCTCGTTCGCCGGGGTCGACGTGGTGCCGGTGGTGGCGCAGACCGACCACGTGGACGTCCCTGACGACGAGATCCGGGTGGACGTGTTCCGCTCCTCGGGCCCGGGCGGCCAGGGCGTCAACACGACCGACTCGGCCGTGCGGATCACCCACCTGCCGACCGGCATCGTGGTCTCCTGCCAGAACGAGCGCTCCCAGATCCAGAACCGGGCCTCGGCCATGGCGGTGCTCCAGGCCAAACTGCTGGAACGGCGCCGGGAGGAGGAGGCGAAGGAACTCGACGCGCTCCGGGGTGACGGCCGGCGGGCCTGGGGGTCGCAGATCCGCAACTACGTGCTGTATCCCTACCAGATGGTGAAGGACCAGCGCACCGGCTACGAGACAGCGCAGGCGGAGGCGGTGCTCGACGGCGAGATCGACGAGTTCATCGACGCCGAGATCCGCTGGCTGCGCCGCCAGGAGAACGACTCCGACTAGCGCTCGCGGCCACCGTCAGGCGAAGGCGTGAGTCGCCAGCAGCAGGCCGAGGAGCAGCAGCAGGGCCACCGCGATGATCAGTTGCGGCGAGACCGACGGGCCGTGATGGTGGAATTCTTCCCGGGCCGCGCGGCACACGGGGCAGCGGCCCTCGGCCACCGGGCCGGAGCAGTGCGCGCAGATCAGGTGCTCGCAGCTCATCTCGAACCCCTCCATGGTAGGGTGCCCCGGCGCACTTGACGTGATCTGGAGCCTTAGCTGCCAGTTTCCCCCTAGACTGTTCCCTGGCTAAGTCAGGTTACCCGCAAGTTGCCCAGCAAAGCCGGTTATACCCCCTGTGCGGCGGCTGGGCCCCCGGCGCGAAGCGCACCCCGGCCAAGGCATGCCTGTCCTTGACTGAGGGCCGGTCCTTCATCGAGAGATCCTGTGATGGTCCCGTGATCGAATTTCAGAACGTCACCAAGATCTACCCGAACCAGAATCGGGCTGCTCTGGAAAACGTCGACATGACGATCAACAAAGGAGAGTTCGTCTTCCTGGTTGGGCCGTCCGGCTCCGGCAAGTCCTCCTTCCTGCGGCTCATTCTGCGCGAGGAGCGGCCGAACGACGGGCGCATCCTCGTCGCCGGCAACGACCTCGCCCGGCTGACGAACTGGAAGGTCCCGGCGCTGCGGCGCAAGATCGGCTGTGTGTTCCAGGACTTCCGGCTGCTGCCGAACAAGACCGTCGAGCAGAACGTCGCGTTCGCGCTGGAAGTCATCGGCAAGCCCCGGCGGTTCATCAAGCGGGTCGTGCCCGAGGTGCTCGACCTGGTCGGACTGGAGGGCAAGCACGACCGGATGCCGGACGAGCTCTCCGGCGGCGAGCAGCAGCGGGTCGCGATGGCCCGCGCATTCGTCAACCGCCCGATGATCCTGCTGGCGGACGAGCCGACCGGGAACATCGACCCGGCTACCTCGATCGGCATCATGAAGGTCCTCGACCGGATCAACCGGACCGGGACGACGGTCGTCATGGCCACCCACGACGCCGCCATCGTCGATTCCATGCGCAAGCGCGTGATCGAGCTGGAGTACGGCAAGGTGGTCCGCGACCAGAACCGCGGCGTCTACGGCCAGAACTACGTCTAGCCGGTCATTACCGCCTCCTTAACGGTGCCGCGATCGGCGCCGCCCCGCTTCCCAAGGATGAGATAAGGCCAGTATGCGTTCTAACTTCGTGTTCCAGGAGATCTGGGTCGGGTTGCGCCGCAACCTCACGATGACCGTCGCGCTCATCGTGGTGGTGGCGATCAGCCTGTCGCTGCTCGGCACGGGGCTGCTGTTCGTCAAGCAGGTCGACAGCACGCGCACGTACTGGCAGAGCAAGGTGGAGATCTCGGTCTACCTGTGCTACGCCGACAGCGCCAACCCGAACTGCCACGGCGCGGTGACCGCCGCCCAGACGCAGGCGCTCGAACAGCGGCTGCAGACCATGCCCCAGGTGCAGAACGTCACCTACGTCACCCAGGCAGCAGGCCTGGGCCCTGTATAAGCAGGCGTTCGCCAACGACCAGTCCTACGTGTCGACGCTCAAGCAGTCCGACATGCCGCCGTCGCTCGAGGTCAAGCTGCGCAACCCGTCGGCCGACTACAACATCGTGGCCAGCGCGGTGACCGGCGCGTCGGGGCGTGGACTCGGTCATCGACGAGATGAACATCCTCGACAAGTTCTACCGGCTGCTCGACGGGCTGCGGAACGCGGTCGTCGTGGTGGCCCTGATCCTGGTCGTGGCGGCGGTCTTGCTGGTCGCCAACACCATCCGGCTGTCGGCGTTCAACCGGCGCCGGGAGACCGGCATCATGCGCCTGGTCGGCGCGTCCAACTTCTACATCCAGCTGCCGTTCCTGCTCGAGGGCGTGATCGCGGGCCTGCTCGGCTGGGTGCTGGCGACCGCGCTGCTGATCGGGGTGAAGTCGCTGCTGCTGAATAACCTGCAGCAGTACTTCAACTACAACGTGGGCCTCTCCGCCGGCGACCTGATCGAGGTCATCTTGCTGGCGATGGTCATCGGCGTGCTGCTGTGCGGTGTGACGTCGTTCCTGACGCTGCGCCGTTACCTGCGTGTCTAAGCGAATTCGACCGTATTGCGGCGAGCCGGTGCCGCACTGGTGCCACCGGCCGCGTACGGTCGAGGGAGCAGGCGAAGGAAGGGTGCGACAGGAGAAACGTGGCACGCGAGCAGGGGAACAAGGTCATCGCCTCGAACCGGCGGGCCCGGCACGACTACGCGATCGAGGACACGATCGAGGCGGGCGTCGCGCTCACCGGAACCGAGGTGAAATCTCTGCGCGCCGGGCGAGCCTCACTGGCAGATGGGTTCGCGCTGGTCTCGGACGGGGAAGTCTGGCTGCATAACGTTCATATCCCGGAGTACACCCAGGGAACGTGGACGAACCACATGCCCAGAAGGACCAGGAAGCTGCTGCTGCACCGGGGGGAGATCGAGCGGCTGGTCCGGAAGACGTCAGAGGGGGGCCTGACGCTGGTCCCGCTGTCGTTGTACTTCAAGGACGGCAAAGTCAAGGTGGAACTCGCACTTGCCCGCGGTAAACGGACCTACGATAAGAGGCAGGACCTGGCCAAGAAGGACGCGGCCAGGGAGGTTGAGCGTGCCCTGCGGCGGCGACGGTGACTCCGGAGGCGGACGGTGACTGCGCGCTCTCGTGAACGGGGCAGCCACGCGGGCCGTCCCGTCCCTACGGGCTGCCTTTCTCCGTCCGCGGGTTGTCCAGCCTTGGCCCGCTCGGGGCCAGGAACGCCGCCCGCGGGGTGGCCAGGAACGCTGCCCGCGAGGCGGGGCAGCCCGCCAGCGGCGTAGCACTGGCCCCCGAGGCACCCGCACCGCCGGTATCGCCGGCGCTGCCCGCCTCCGGTTCGCTGCCGCCTGCCGCCCCCGGTGTGCCCGCCGAACCGGAAGCCGCCGGGATGCCTGGCCCGTCTGCCGCACCGGGTCCGGCCACCGCACCGGGTCCGGCCGCCGGCGCCACCGCGCCCGGCCCGGCCGGCTACCGGGCCGCCCCGGCGCGGCGACCCGTCCCGCGCCCCGGTGGCACCCCGCCGCCCGGTCCGCCGTCCCGCGGCCGCGCCAGCCGGCACCGCAAGCCGCCCGAGCACCCCTCCCGGTGGAAGTCGCGCAAGCTCCGGTTCGCGGCGGCCCTGGTCGTGCTGGCGGGCCTGCTCGCGGCCGGCTTCGCCGACGGCTTCGGCACCGAGGCGTCGGCCGAGGGAACCGTGCAGGCGTTCCTGCTCGACTGGCAGCAGGGGCACTACGCGCAGGCCGCGGCGCTGACCGACGGCTCCGGCGGCGAGGTGCAAACCCAGCTCGCCGCCGCGTACACCGACCTCGACGCCAGCAACGCGTTCTTCGCCCTGAGCCGCATCACCCAGCACGGGGACACCGCGGTGGCCAACTACAAGGCCACCGTCGACCTCGCCCAGTCAGGCGAGCAGTGGACGTACGCCGGCCACTTCGGGCTGACCGCCTCGGGCGGCCACTGGGTCGTCAACTGGTCGCCCGCCGTGGTCAACCCGCGGCTGGCGGCGGGCGACCGGCTGGCCGTGGTGACCTCGTTCGCCCCGCGAGCCGGGGTCGAGGACCTCGGCGGGCAGTCGCTGCTGGCCAAGTCGTCCGACTACCAGATCGGCGTCTACCCGGGCAAGCTGAAGGACCCGGCCGCCACCGCGGCCGCCTTCAGCGCCCTCACCGGGCTGGACAGCCAGCAGGTGCTGGGGCAGATCCAGGCCGCTCCGCCTGTCGGCTTCCTGTCGCTCCTGACGCTGGAGCCGTCCCAGTACGGCGCGCTGTGGCCGAAGCTGGCGAAGGTGGCCGGGCTCAGCTACCAGCAGCAGGCAGAGCGGCTGTTCGACTCCTCCGCCCAGGAAGTGGTCGGCCAGGTCGGCACCGAGAACGCGACCGAGCTGCGCGAGGAGGGCGCCGCCTACCAGCCGGGCATGACGGTCGGGCTGAACGGCCTTGAGCAGGCCTACCAGGCTGACCTCATCGGCACCCCGACCACCTCGGTCGTCGTGGTTGACCAGGCCGGCCGGACCGTCGGCGTGCTGTGGAGCTCGCGCGACGGGCGGCCGGGGACGCCGGTCCGGACCACCATCAGCGGCACCGCCCAGGCGGCCGCCACCGCCGTGCTGGCCGGGCAGTCCAACTCGGCCGAGATCGTCGCGGTGGACACCGCCAGCGGCGCGATCCGCGCGACCGCCGCCCGTGACGGCCGGCGGCGTCCGGCTGCCGTCCGGCGGCGTCCTCGACGCCAAGGTCAAGCCGGGGATGGCGTTCAGCATCGTGTCGGCCGCGGCGCTGCTGGCAAGCGGCGTCGCCGCCAATCACGCGCTGCCGTGCGAGCCGGTCGCCGATGTCGGCGGGGTGACGTTCACCTACCAGCCCGCCACGTCCGACACCGCCACGCTCGCGTCCGACTTCGCCAGCGGCTGCGGCACCGCGTTCGCGAACATGTCCCGGACGCTGACCGCGCAGCAGCTCGCCCGCACCGAACGTGGCTTCGGGATCGGCGCCAGCTGGGGTATGCGGCTGCCGGCCTTTTCCGGCTCCGCCGGGACCGTCACCGGCGAGGCCGACGTGGCGGCGCAGGCGACCGGCAGCAGCGGCGTCCTGGTGAGCCCGCTCGCGATGGCCGGCATTGCGGCCGAGGTCGCCTCAGGGACTGGGCACACGCCCGCCCTCACCTCGTCCGACTCCTCCAGCAGCTTCGCCGTGCCGCTGTCGTCAGCCCAGCTCGATGAGCTGCGCCAGCTGATGCGGCTGGCCGTCACCAAGGGGTCGGCCAAGGCGGCCAACGTCCCCGGGACGCCGGTCTACGGGCAGGCGGGGGTGGTCCAGTCGGGCAAGCACTCCTACCTGAGCTGGTTCGTCGGCTACCGGGGCAACCTCGCGGTCGCGGTCCTGGAAACTGGCACCAGCCCGTCGTCGGCTGCCGCCGCGCTCGCCGGGTCCTTCCTCAAGTCAGCCAGCTGACTGGCCGCCCGGGTGGCGCCTGGACACCGCTTATGGCACACTGGTCGACGTGACGGCTGCGCTGATTATTATCGGCAGGCGCGTCGGCAGCTAGGGCACCAGCTCTAGCCGGGGCCAGCAGGCTTCGGTGCCGACGTGCAGACCTCTCGCGTTCTCGCGGGGGGTCATTTTGTTTTGTGAGCACAGCGTTTTGTGAGCACAGCGTTTTGTGAGCACAGCGTTGGCGCCGGCCGGCCACCCACGACACAGCAGAAATGGGAAGCGACGATGCTCGACGACCAGTTCCACGTCTACGACACCACCCTGCGCGATGGCGCGCAGCAGGAGGGCCTCAACCTGTCGGTGGCCGACAAGCTGGTGATCGCGCGGCACCTGGACACCCTCGGCGTCGGGTTCATCGAGGGCGGCTGGCCCGGGGCGATCCCGAAGGACACCGAGTTCTTCCGCCGCGCCCAGAGCGAGCTCAGCCTGGGGAACGCCACCCTGGCCGCGTTCGGGTCGACCCGCAAGGCCGGGGTCAAGGCGGCCGACGACGCCCAGGTCGCCGCGCTCCGCGAGTCCCGCGCGCCGGTCGTGACGCTGGTCGCCAAGAGCCACGACCGGCACGTCGAGCTGGCCCTGCGGACCACGCTCGAGGAGAACCTGAAGATGATCGCGGACACCGTGCGGCACCTTCGGGCCGAGGGCCAGCGGGTCTTCCTCGATGCTGAGCA
The DNA here is from genome assembly GCA_963795335.1 of uncultured Actinomycetota bacterium. GTDB lineage: Bacteria > Actinomycetota > Actinomycetes > Streptosporangiales > Streptosporangiaceae > Trebonia. The sequence continues at coordinate 344,211 of CAWCHI010000007.1, read as the reverse complement.
CTTCTTCGACGGCTACCGAGCCAACCCGGCCTACGCGCTGGAGTGCGTGCGCGCCGCCGCCGAGGCGGGCGCCGACGTGATCGCGCTGTGCGACACCAACGGCGGGATGATGCCGACCGAGCTCGGCGACATCGTCCGGGACGTGGCCGGGGCGACCGGGGCGCGCCTCGGCATCCACTGCCACGACGACACCGGCTGCGGCGTCGCCAACACCCTGGTCGCGGTCGAGGCGGGGGTCAGCCACGTACAGGGCACGGCCAACGGCTACGGCGAGCGGGCCGGCAACGCCAACCTGTTCAGCGTGGTGGCTGGCCTCCAGCTGAAGAAGGGCCAGCGCGTGATGGCGGGTGACGGCATCCGCGAGATGGCCCGGATCGCCCACGCGATCAGTGAGGTCACCAACGTCACCCCGGACACCCACCAGCCCTATGTCGGGGTGTCCGCCTTCGCCCACAAGGCCGGGCTGCACGCCTCCGCGATCCGGGTCGACCCGATGCTGTACCAGCACATCGACCCCGCTCTCGTCGGCAACGACATGCGGATGCTGGTCTCCGACATGGCCGGGCGGGCCTCGGTCGAGCTGAAGGGCCGCGAGCTGGGCTTCGACCTGTCGGGTGAGGCGGCCGTCATCGGGCGGGTCACCGACCGGGTCAAGGAGCTGGAGGCCCAGGGGTACTCGTTCGAGGCCGCCGACGCCAGCTTCGAGCTGCTGCTGCGGGACGAGCTGGCGGGCGAGCGCAAGCGGCACTTTACCGTCGAGTCCTGGCGGGTCATCGTCGAACAGCGCGAGGACGGTGCCGTCACCAGCGAGGCGACCGTGCGGCTGACCGCCAAGGGGGAGCGCGTGGTCGCCGTGGGCGAGGGCAACGGCCCGGTCAACGCGCTCGACCGGGCCCTGCGCTCGGCCCTCGAGCAGACCTTCCCCGAGCTGGCCACCCTGGAGCTGACCGACTACAAGGTCCGCATCCTGGAAGGCTCGGCCGGCACCGGCGCGATCACCCGTGTGCTGATCGAGTCCAGCGACAGCGAGGGCGGCAGCTGGTCCACGGTCGGGGTGGACGAGAACGTCATCTCCGCCTCCTGGCACGCCCTCGAAGAGGCGGTCAGCTACGGCCTGCTGCGCGCGGGCCGCATCCCCGACTAGGTCTCCGTCCGCGCACGTCCCGGAACGTCCCGGGGGCGGCACCATCAGCCGCCGCCCCCGGCGCCCGTCAGGCTGCTACGGCCCACGAGGCCACCTAGCCTGACGGCTGCGAATCGCCTCCTCGCCCACAAGGCCCGCGGGGGCGGCGCGCTCCGGTCAAGCGCACGTGATCCCGGTGCGGCCGCCTGGGCCACCCAGCGGCGACCGCACCGGGATCCCGATCGCGGACCTGGCGGCGGCGGGCATACCGTTGACTCCATGGACGACAAAGAGATCATGGGTCGGATCAGCGAGCTGATCGACACCGAGCACCAGCTGCGCGGCCAGCTGCAGCGGGGCGAGCTGAGCTCGGAACAGGAGCGGGAGCGCCTTCGTTCGACCGAAGAGGCGCTCGACCAGTGCTGGGATCTGCTTCGCCAGCGCCGGGCCCGGCGGCAGTACGGGGAGAACCCGGACGGGGCCGAGTCCCGCCCGGTGTCCGAGGTGGAGGGATACCAGCAGTTATGTTCCGCTGGCTCCGCGAGGTATAAAGAAGCGAGCCGCGACCCGAGGAGGCCGGCCCCCCGTGCGGACAGGCGTCCGGAGGGCACGGGGGGCGCCCCGGAAGACGACTGCGAAGGAGCATCGTGCGTATCGCGAGGTTCGCCAAGGGCGACGGGGTTGCCTATGGCGTCGTTGAGGGTGAGGACGGGCAGCCGCAGACGATCGCCGAGCTGTACGGCCACCCGTTCGGGGTCGACCCGTCGGGTGTCCGGTTCACCGGCAGCCGCTACCCGCTGGCTGAGGTCCGGCTGCTCGCCCCGGTGCTGCCGTCCAAGGTGGTGGCGGTGGGCAGGAACTACGCCGAGCACGTCAAGGAGATGGGCGGGACCGACCTGCCCGGTGAGCCGGTGCTGTTCCTCAAGCCGTCCACGTCGGTAACCGGCCCGGGCGACGGGATCGCCTACCCGGTGAAGATCACCGACCGGGTGGACCACGAGGGCGAGCTGGCCGTGATCATCGGCCGGCTCTGCCGTGACGTGCCGCAGGAGCGGGCGGCCGAGGTCATCTTCGGCTACACCTGCGCCAACGACGTGACCGCGCGGGACCTGCAGGCCCGCGACGGGCAGTGGACGCGGGCCAAGGGCTTCGACACCTTCTGCCCGCTCGGCCCGTGGATGGAGACCGGGGCCGACCCGGCCGACCTGGGCCTCACCACCACCGTCAACGGGGACGTGCGGCAGCATGCGCGCACGTCGGAGCTGCTGTGGGACGTGCCGTCGCTGGTCGCCTACGTCTCCTCGGTGATGACCCTGCTGCCGGGCGACGTGCTGCTGACCGGCACCCCGGAAGGCGTCGGCCCGCTGTCGGTCGGCGACGAGGTGTCGGTGACGATCGAGTCGATCGGCACGCTGACCAACCGCGTGATCATCCGCGACTAGCGCCGCCGCCTACACCGTCGGCAGGTGGGCGCGCAGGTGGGCGATCTGCCGCTCGCTGGCCGCCAGCGGCCAGTTGTGGCCGCTGTAGGGGTAGACGTCGATTTCCTTGTCCGCGGCGGTGATCTCGTTGTAAGCCGCGAAAACGGTCGACGGCGGGCAGGTGACGTCCATCAGGCCGACCGTCACCAGCGTGGCCGCCCTGATCCGGCGGGCCAGCAGCGCGCAGTCGATGTACCGCAGCGTGTTCAGGGCCGGGCCGGCCAGGTCGGTGTTACTGGCCAGGAACGCGGGGATCTCGGTGTAGGGCGGCTCGGGGGCGAGGGTGATCGCCCGCTGGATGTCACACAGGAACGGGACGTGCGCGTGGCACACCCGCACCACGTCGGCCCGCAGCGCCGCCGTCGCCAGCGCGAGCGCGCCGCCCTGGCTGCCGCCGGCCACCGCGACCACGGGCGGCGTATCCGCCCCGGCCAGTTCGAGCGCCGCGTCGACCGCCAGCGCCGCGTCGGTGAACAGCCGTGTGTAGTAGTAGTCCTCCGGCGTTGTGATGCCCCGGGTCATCACCTGGGAGTATTCCGGCCCGGTGCCGAGCGGGCCGTCCGGGGTGGCGCCCGCGGTCCACTTGCCTCCCTGGCCCCGGGTATCCATCACCAGCGTCGCGTAGCCCAGCGCGGGCAGCAGCAGGTGCTCGGCCGGGGTGCCGCGCCCGCCGCCGTAGCCGATGTACTTGACGACCAGCGGCGCCGCCGGGGTATCACGCGGCCGCAGGTACCAGGCCCGGATGCGGTCGCCGTGGGCGCCGGAGAACTCGGCGTCGTACACCTCGAGCGGCGCGTAGACCGAGGGGAGGTGCGGCGTGATGACCGGCGGCTTGGCCAGCGCCCGGGCCTCGGCCACCCGCCGGGCCCACCAGTCGTCGAGCCCGTCCGGCTCGGGCGTGCTGGTGCGGTACTCGCGGAGCTGCTCGAGCGGCAAGTCATACCAGGGCATGGACCATAACTTAGCGGTCATCAGGCGTGCTCGGCGATCTTGAACACCCGGATACCGAACGGGGGCAGCGTGACCGTGTCCGCGACCTCCTTCTCGCCGAGCGGGGTCAGCCCGCGGGGCGGTGCGTGCTCGCCCGCCCCGCCGAGGGCCGGCTTGACGGTCAGTTCCTCATTCGTGTGGCTCGCGATCACCGCGAACCGGGTGCCGTCGCGGTGCACGAGGACGTCGCAGGCGACGTCCGGGTCGTCGACAGTGACCGGCCGCCGGACCCCGGCGTGGGTGGCAAGCGCTGCGTAGAGCGCGGCCGTGGCGTCCGGGTTGACCCGGGGGGCGGCTGCTGCCATGTACTCGAGCGGGAAGGTGCACAAGATCAGCGACCCGCGGCCGGCCTGGCGCCGCAGCAGCGCCGGGCGGCCATGCGCGTCCGTCGCGATGACCTCGGCGGTGACCGGGATGACCGGCAGGTAGGCGCGGGCGTGCTCGTTGCCCGCGACCGGGAAGGTGAGTGTGGTGCCCCGGCTCAGGCCGCCGAAGTCCCTGGTCAGGGTGATCTCCACCGGGTCATCGGCGATCACGTCGACGAGCCCGACGTCGAGCTGGTGCCTGATGCCGAACAGCTCGTTCATCGCCCCGTAGGACGGTCCGCGGTGCCAGGACACGTCGCCCGCGAAATAGGAGACGTAGACCGTCGCCCCGTCGGCCGCCAGCTGCTCGAGCTCGCCGGCGGTGGTGGCGAGCAGTTGCTTGACGGACGGTGCGAGGTAGAGCCGGGCACCGGGCTCGATCCCGTCGGTCTCCCTGGTCAGCACGGGCGGCAGGTCGGCTAGCCGGGCGGCCGTGTACGACTGCTGCAGCGCCCGGGCGACCGCGGTGTGGCTCTCAGGCGAGCTGAACGGGTACTGGGTGTCGAGGTAGCTGGAGACGATCAGCGCGGTGTCGGTGTCGGTGCGCTCGCAGTTCGCGTAGTCGATCGCGCTGAGCGTGCTCGCGAACCGCTGCATTTCCAGCAGCGTGGTCTTCGGGGCGCCGCGGGAGTCGGTGAGCCCGAAGTTCTGCTCGAACGCGTGGTGCCGGTACGGGTCCTGGCGGGGGAGCGTGAAGTCGGTGTTGTTCCAGGCGATCCAGCCGGTGGCGCCGGCCAGCAGCGTGCTGTGCAGCAGGTGGCGGTAGTAGGTGGCCGCGTTTTCGGCGGAGGCGAAGTCGGAGCTGACGCCGAACTCCTCCATGATGACCGGCTTGCCGAAGGTGCCCGACAGCTCGCACGCGACGGCCGCGGCGTACCGCTGCCGGACTGGGTCGTCCCCGAGCGGGTAGATGTGCGGGCCGAGGAAATCCGCGATCTCGGCCGTCTCGGTCAGCCGGAATCCGTTGTCGTGGCCGGTTACCTCGATACCCCAGGCGCCGTCGCCGAGCGAGAACGGCTGCTGGCCGCCGGCCGCCCGCACCGCGTCTTTGATGATCCGCGCCCAGGTGGCGACGATCTCGTGAGCCGTACCGGACCCGCCGTAGAGCGGCATTTCGTTGGAGACCAGCCAGCCGGCGACGGCTGGATGCTGCTGGAAGCGGCGGACCATCTCGGCCGCGAACCACGCCTGCCGCCCGACCATCCAGACGTCGCTGTACAGGTCCCGGTCTCCCCGCCAGGCCGGGTCCCAGTTCTCGCCCGACATATGGCCGACGATGAACGTCGGGATCGTGGTCAGGCCGTGCTCGACGTGCCGGTCGAGGAAGTCGGCGAACCGCGCGGTCATCGTCTCGTCGATCTCGTAGGCGGCAGGCATGAAGTCCGGCCAGTAGAAGAACGACCTGGTCATGGTCAGACCGTGGTCTTTCAGCACGGCCAGTTCGGCTGCGACGACCGCCGGGTCGTAGCTGCGCCACATCAGCGGGCCGCCGGTCCGCGACCAGAAGTTGGCGCCGAGCCACTCTGCCGGCGAGCCTGCCGTCATGACCCTCGGTGTGTTCCTGCGCACGTGGCCTCCTTCGCCGGCGGTGGTCTCCCGGGAGGCGTCCGCCGTCCCTCCCGATGTGAGGGCTCCCGCCGCCGAGCTTATCCTCCGCACTATACCGGTTTAGTAAGCAAAAGTCCACGTCGGAGCGGTGATGTTCGGTTTGCCGGGACGCGTCCCGGATCTTCCGCGGCCCTTACCCGGACGCGTCCCGGACGCAGCCGGGGGTATGCTTAACCGGAATAGCTGAGCCACTTCAGCCGACGGTGGCGCCCTCGCGCCGCCGGGGCGGCAGGCTCACGGAGCCGCGAGGGGGCCGGATGAAACGCCCGACCATCAGCGACATCGCGCAGCGGGCAGGCGTGACCAAGGCCGCAGTCTCCTTCGCGCTGAACGGCCAGCCCGGCGTCTCCGCGGCGACCAGGGAACGGATCCTGGCGATCGCCGAGGAGATCGGGTTCCAGCCCAGCAGTGCCGCCCGCGCGCTGACGGCCGGCAAGGCGGGGGCGTTCGGCCTGGTGATCGACCGGCCCGCGCGCACGCTCGGGATCGAGCCGTTCTTCATGCAGCTGGTTTCCGGTATTCAGGCCGAGCTCGCTGAGCACCAGGTCACCCTGCTGTTCACGATGACCGAGGACCCCGACGCGGAAGTCGAGCTCTACCGGCGGTGGTGGGCGCAGCGCCAGGTGGACGGCGTCTTCGTCGTCGACTTGCAGGTCAACGACCGCCGCATCCCAGTCATCGAGAAGCTGCGGATGCCCGCCGTGGTCCTCGGGACGCCGCGCGGGGCCGGCTCGCTGCCGGCGATCTGGCAGGACGACCGGGCCGCGGTGGACCTCGTGGTCGGCTATCTCGCGGCCCAGGGGCACCGGCGAATCGCCCGGGTGGGCGGCCGGGCCGCGTACTGGCACTCGGTGCTGCGGCGCGATGCGTTCGACGCGGCCGCAGCGGCGGCCGGGCTGGCCGCCTTCTCGGTGGAGGCCGACTACACGGCGGAGCACGGGGCCGAGGCAACGGCCGGACTGCTCGGCGCCGTGCAGCCTCCGTCCGCGATCCTCTACGACAACGACGTGATGGCGGCGGCTGGGCTGGGCGTCGCGCAGCGGATGGGGGTTAGCGTGCCGGGCGGGGTTTCCATCATCTCGTGGGACGACTCCGCCCTCTGCGAGCTGATGCACCCCGCGCTGACAGCCCTGCACCGGGACATCGCGGGCGCCGGCTCGGCCGCCGCGCGCCTGCTGCGCGACCTGGCGGCGGGCGGCCGGCCGGAGAGCGCAGTGGAGGACGTACCGGTACTCCAGGTGCGGATGAGCTCGGGTCCCGCGGCCGTCCCGGACGTCGCAGCGCCGCGCCGGTCCCGTCTGACGGCCTAACGCCGCGCAGGTCCGTCGTCCGCCCCCGGCCTTCGCGGGGTCTCCTGCGCACCCGGTCCGCCGCGCGTCCGTGCCCGTTGCGCCGGGCGCTTACCGGGCCGGCAGCTTGGTGAAGCCTGATCGCGACCTGAGCGATACAGGAACAGCCCTTTACGCGGATGCCGCTTTGGGTTAACACTTAACCGGTATAGCCAACCCATTCAGCGGTGGCACCGCGCGGATCCATCCCCAGCCGACACCCGGAAAGGAACTGCCCTCAGGGGGCATCCGGCGCAAATTCTCGACACGCGTCATCCATTAACGTCCCTCGTCAGCCGAGCCTGACCGGGGGCCATCGCAGGACTTGCTAGTGAGGAGGTAGGAGCAGGTGAGACCTACACAAGGAATGGCGGGGAGGCGCTGGCGCTACGGCGCCGCCGCGGTCGCCGTGATGACGCTTGGCGTTGCCAGCGCCTGCACGAACAGCCCGTCGAGTACCGGCGCGGCGCCGGGGTCAGCCTCGGCTTCGGGGTCGGCTTCGGCCGCGGCGGGCGGCAGCGGGGCGACCCTCAGCTTCCCGAGGAACGAGACGCTCTACACCAGCGGCACCGCCTACGGGCCGCCGGTCAACTGGAACCCGCTCGACACCGGCGCGTACGCCACCGGGACCCAGGGGCTCATCTACGAGCCGCTGTACCTGTACGACCCCGTCAAGGGCAGCTACATGCCGTGGCTCGCCACCGGCGCCGAGCAGGCCGGATGGCAGGGCAACAAGTACGTGATCAACGTGCGCCCGGGCGTCAAGTGGAGCGACGGGCAGGACATGACGGCCGCGGACGTCGCGTACTCGATCAACCTGGCGGTCAAGAACGCGGCCGACCCGTACTCGGCCAACGTGGCCACCGTAAACACCGCGACCGCGAGCGGCAACACGGTCACCGTGACCTTCAAGGGCACGCCCGGTTACACCGAGTTCACGGACTACCTGTGGAAGGCCCCGGTCCTCCCGCAGCACATCTGGTCCAAGCTCTCGGCCAGCCAGATCGCGACCGACCCCAACAAGAACCCGGTTGGCACCGGCCCGATGACCCTGGACACCGCCAACACCCAGGAAGTCGCTTACCAGACCAAGCCGGGCTGGTGGGCCACGAGCGCGCTGGGCCTGTCGTTCAAGTTCAAGTACCTGGTGGACGTCGTCAACGGCTCCAACAGCCAGGAGCTCGGCCAGCTGAACTCGGGCAACATCGACTGGTCCAACAACTACCTGCCCGGCATCAACATGCTCGCGGCCGGCGCAGGGGGGCACCGGCGGGTACACGCTCAAGTTCTACTACCCCAAGACCCCGTACATGCTGTCCGGGAACACGGTGTGGCTGGAGCCGAACACCACCAAGGCCCCGATGAACAATGTCAACTTCCGCAAGGCGCTTGCCGCCGCGCTGAACCCGCAGGCGATCGCGCAGGCGGTCTACGGCGGCATCGCGTCGCCGGCCACTCCGACTGGTCTGCTGCCCACCCTCAAGGGCTTCGTCGACCAGTCCGTGGTCAGCCAGAACGCCACCACCTACGACCCGGCCAAAGCTAAGACGCTGCTTGCGCAGTCGGGTTACAACGGCCGGACACTGACGCTGGAAGCCCCGCAGGGCTGGTCCGACTGGAACAGCGCGCAGACGGTCATCGCGCAGGAGCTGAGTGCGGTCGGTATCAAGGTGCAGGTCACCGAGCCGTCGTCTCAACCAGCGCACCGCTGACCTGACCAATGGCAGCTACGACCTGGCCCTGGACAACAACGCGGGCCTGGACTCCAGCCCGTGGTCCTACTTCCAGCGCGTGTTCCAGCTCCCGATCAAGAAGGAGCAGTCCGCTCAGCTCAACTGGGAGCGGTTCACCTCGCCGTCGGACTGGGCCCTGGTGCAGCAGGCGGCCGCCACCGCGCCGTCCGACACCGCCAAGCTGAACCAGCTCTACTCCTCGCTGGAGAAGGACTTCCTGCAGCAGCAGCCGGAGATCCCGCTCTGGTACAACGGCATCTGGTTCCAGGGCAACACCCAGTACTGGTCCAACTTCCCGTCCAGCACGAGCGGCAGCGACCAGAACATCCCGGCCATGTGGAACGGCTACATCGGCGCCATGACGACGGTTCCCGCCCTGGCGCAGCTGACCCCGATCCAGCAGAAGGCCAGCTGACCCAGCGTCGGCTGCCGTTCAGCTATTAACCCTGCTAGCGGTCCTCGAACCGACCCGCTCCCCGGCCCGTGCACGGGCCGGGGAGCAGGTCGCAGGGGGCCGCTTGACCCACATCCGGGAGCCTGGAGCCAGCAGTGCGGCGATATCTGACAAGGAAAATCATTACGTACGTGCTGGCGTTCTTCATCGGCGTCACCGTTGACTGGGCGCTCCCGCACCTCATGCCGGGCGACCCGATCCAGGGAATGCTCTCCAAGTACAACGTGGCGAACACCGCGGGGTACCAGGCGCTCTACGCGCAGTTCCAGGCGTCCTACGGCCTCAACGTGTCGCTGTGGCAGCAGTACCTGAACTTCTGGCACGGCGTGCTGACCGGCGGGTTCGGGCAAAGCATCTTCGCTCAGGGGGCCTCGGTCAGCCTCCCTCGTCTTCTCGGCGATGCCCTACACGCTCGCCCTGCTCGTTCCGGCCGTGCTGCTCTCCTACGTCCTGGGGAACCGGCTGGGCGCGGCGGCCGCACGCCGCAAGCTGCTCGACAACTGCGTCCTGCCGCTCGGCTACGGCCTGCAGGCGATCCCCTACCCGTGGCTCGCCTTGGTGGTCGTCTACCTGTTCGGCCCGCTGTGGCACCTGTTCCCGACGTCCGGCGGCTACGACGAAGGGCTCGTTCCGCACTTCGACTGGGCGTTCATCTCCTCCGCGCTCGACCACTGGTTCCTGCCGTTCCTCACGGTGTTCCTGGTGAGCCTCGGCGGCTGGGCGATCGGCATGCGGAACCTGGTCATCTACGAGCTTGAGAACGACTCCTCCCGCTACCTGCGCGCCCTCGGCTCCAGCGAGCGCGTGGTCCGCAGGTACGCGTACCGGAACGCGTCGCTGCCACAGCTCTCCGGGCTCGCGCTCTCGCTCGGCGTGGTCATCGGCGGCAACATCGTCACCGAGGTCGCCTTCCAGTACCCCGGCCTCGGCAACCTGATCTTCAAGGCGATCGGGGCCCAGGACTACTTCCTGCTGCAGGGCATCTTCATCTTCATCGTCATCGGCGTCCTGCTCGCGAACTTCATCATTGACCTGGTGTTCCTCTCGGTCGACCCGAGGACGCGGCTGAGCATGCAGGGGGCCACGGCATGAGCGAGTCCATCAGCCAGGCGCCGGCTCCGGAGGTCGCCGCCACCGGTCTGCCGGGTGGACCGGCCAGGGTGGCGGGTGCGCCGCCTAAGCGCAACGAGTTCATCTACTACGGGCTGCGGAACCCGAAGCTGCTCTTTGGCCTCACCGTCGAGCTCCTCCTCGTCCTGGCGGCGGTCATCGCACCGTTCTTCGCCAGGTACGCGCCGCTGGTAACCACCAACATGGCTGTGCAGCACCCCGGCAGCACCTTCTGGCTGGGGACCGACCTCAACGGCTATGACATGTACTCGCAGCTCACCAACGGCCTGCGTGAGTCCTACCTGATCGGCGCGCTCGGTGCGGCGTTCGCCACGGCCGTCGGCCTGGTGGTCGGCTTCCTCGCCGGCTGGCGCGGCGGCTGGGTGGACGAGATCCTGCAGCTGATCACCAACGTCCTGGTGATGATCCCCAGCCTCGTGCTGCTCATCGTGATCGGTTCCTACCTGACCTCGCGGAGCATCCTGTTCGAGGGCACGTTCATCGGCCTGACGACCTGGCCGTGGGTGGCCAGGGCGGTCAGGGCGCAGACGTTCTCGCTGCGCAGCCGCGAGTACGTCGACCTGGCCCGGCTGTCAGGGAAGCGGCCGCTGTCGATCATCGTCAAGGAAATCGCGCCGAACATGGCGTCTTACCTGTTCCTCGTCATCATCCTGCTGTTCGGCAGCTCCATGCTGATCGCGGCCAGCTACGACTTCCTCGGGCTCGGCCCGAGCCAGACGGTCTCGCTCGGCTACATGATGAACCAGGCAGCGAGCAACTCCGCGCTCTTCTATCACATGTGGTGGGTGTTTATCCCGCCGGGTGCGGTGCTGACCCTGATGGTTTTCGCGCTGCTGATCGCGAACGTCGGCCTCGACGAGGTCTTCAACCCGAAGCTGAGGGATTCATGAGCGTTAACGTGGAGAACCTCTCGGTGGCTTACCGCGGCCGCGGAGGCGACGTGACCGCTGTCGACAGCGTCAGCTTCTCCCTGGCCGACGGCGAGATCATGGGCCTGGCGGGCGAGTCGGGCTGCGGCAAGTCCACCCTGGGGAACGCCCTGGTCTACCTGGACGCACGGATGAAAACGACTGGCGGCAAGGTCACCGTGGACGGCAGGCAACTGCCGATCGCGGACAGCAAGGCCATGCGCCACAAGCGGATGACCGAGGTCTCGCTCGTCCCGCAGTACGCGATGTCCGCGCTCACCCCGACGCGGAAGATCGGCACGCTGATCAGCGACCTGCTCAAGTCCCATCACGTGAAGAACCGGGGCGAGGTCATGACGGAGCTGAGCCGCCGCCTTGAGCTGATCGGCCTGAAGGAGGACGTGCTCGGCAAGTACTCGTTCGAGTTGTCCGGCGGCATGCGGCAGCGGGTCACCATCATCATGTCCTCGCTGCTCAACCCGTCGCTGCTGGTCGCCGACGAGGTAACGTCCGCGCTCGACGTGTCCACCCAGCGCGCCGTGGGCGAGATGCTGACCGAGTTCCGCGACCGCGGCTACATCAAGTCGGCCATCGCGATCACCCACGACCTGGCGATCCTGGCGCAGATCGCCGACTCCATCGCGATCATGTACGCCTGGCCGGCTGGCGGAGCGGGCACCGACGTCGGTGCTGGTGGACAGCCCGCTGCACCCGTACACCCAGGCGCTGCTCGCCTCGCTGCCCGAGGTGGGGGTGCGGCACGACCAGGTGACTCTGACCGGCATACCTGGCCGCCCGCCGTCGCTGGTGAACCCGCCGTCCGGCTGCCGCTTCCGCGAGCGGTGCCCGTTCGCGTTCGCGAAGTGCAGCGAGACCCCGCCGTTCGAGGAGATCAAGCCGGGCCACCTGGTCGCGTGCTGGAAGGTCAGCCAGGAGCACGCCGAGATGGCTGGCACCGGGCAGGGGCTGCCCCTGAAGGAGCAGGTATGACGACGCTGAAGCTCGACCAGGTTTCCAAGCTCTACCGGTCGACCGCCCGGGGTGGCGGTCTCACCCCGGCGCTGCGCAAGGTCAGCTTCGAGCTGAAGCCGGGCGAGGTCATCTCGCTGATCGGCGAGTCAGGCAGCGGCAAGACCACGATCGGCAAGGTCCTGCTCCGCCTGACCAAGCCCACCTCGGGCACGGCGACCTTCGACGGCAAGGACATCGCGACCTACACCTCGCACGGCCTGAAGGACTATTACCGGCAGGTGCAGGGCGTCTTCCAGGACCCGTTCAGCTCCTACAACCCGATCTACCGGGCGGATCGGGTCTTCGACCTGGTGCGCTCGTCGTACTTCCTGAAGGTCAGCGACCTGGAGTGGTCGGCCAAGATCGAGGCCGCGCTTGACGCGGTCGCGCTGAACCCCGGGGACGTGCTCGGCAAGTACCCGCACCAGCTATCCGGCGGGCAGCAGCAGCGGCTGCTGATCGCCCGCGCGCTGCTGCTCGACGTCAAAGTGCTGATCGCCGACGAGATCATCTCCATGCTCGACGCGTCCACGCGGGTAGACGTGCTGAACCTGCTGGTCAAGCTCAAGCGGCAGGGGCTGGCGATCCTGTTCATCACCCACGACCTGTCGCTCGGCAACTACGTTTCCGACCGTACGATCATCTTGCGGCACGGGGCGATCGTGGAGATGGGCGCGACGGAGAAGATCTTCGGCAGCCCGCAGCACGATTACACCAAGATGCTGCTGACGGCGGTGCCCGAGCTGCACAAGAAGTGGGCGCACGAGCCGCTCGCCGCGGTGCCCGCGGTCAACCGGCCCGAACCGGACATAATGTCGGCGGACCTGCTCTCGAACGGCGACGGGGCGGCCGCCCTGGCACCGTGCGACGCTGCTCGACGAATTGACCCACGCCGAGCAGGTGGTCAAGCGCGACCTGCGTGCGGTATTAGGCGGCGGGCGCGCCGCGGCCAGCGGCAGGTCTCAGGTCGCGGCTGCACTTGAGCCCCCGTGCTGCGCGAATTCGAGCCCGACCACCTGGTCGCCGACCCGGAGTAACCGGCGGCGGTGCCGCCCGGTCCGGGGACGACGCGGTGGGCGAGCGGCGCCGCCCACCGCACCCCCGCGCTGCGCCGACCCGCACCAGCCATGACGCCGATGGGCCCGCCGGACGGGCCCATCGGCGTCTGAAAAGCGAGACGGCCCTGCGGTGCTTGCTCAGCACCTGGGCCGTCTTCGTCTCGCTGGGGTACCAGGACTCGAACCTAGACTAACAGAGCCAGAATCTGCCGGGCTGCCAATTACCCCATACCCCAATGGCAACGCGAACCGGTCCGCCCGTGATCCACGGGCGTTCCGTACCGCGCCGATGTAGTGTATCGAATCCCGGGCACCGAGCGCACGCGAACCTCCGGTAAGCCGGTTTGCCCGTCTGCTGATCTGCGCCCAGCAGGCCCGCTGGTGTTCGAGATGCGCAAAGTGCGGGCATGCCTGGAAGAACGGCGCGTCTACGGAGGCATGGTGCTCATCCAGGCTGCTCTCAACGGCGGGACGCGCGCCGAGCATCAGCGGGTCCCGTCTCACCCCGGCCGAGCTGGCCGCCGAGGCGCGGGCCGCGCAGCGCGCCGGGCGCGGGCGCACTGCACCTGCACCCGCGGGATCCGTCGGGGGAGCAGACGCTCGAGCCGAGCACGTTCTCCCGGCGGTGGCGGCCGTCCGGGCCGCGACCGGCCTGCCCGTCGGGGTGACCACGGGGATCTGGACCGTGGACGGGAACGTGCGGCGGCGGCTCGACCTGGTGGCCGGCTGGACCGGCCCGGACCGGCCCGACTACGCCTCGATCAACATGAACGAGCCGGGCACCGGCGAGCTGGCCGATCTGCTCACCAGCCTGGGCATCGGGATCGAGGCGGGCGTGTGGACGGCCGGTCCGACGCCCGGCTGCTCGGTGCCAGCGGCTTCCATGACCGGATCCAGTGGGTGCTGATGGAGCCGAGTACCGCGTGCCCGCCGCGGCCGCCGCCACCGCCGCCGAGGCCGCCGCGCGAACTTTCCCGGGCGGGCACTCACCGCCCGCCAGATACGCCACGGCTACGGCCTCGCCACCTGGGAAGTCCTCGCGCCGCGGTCGCCGACTGGCCAGGACATCCGCGTCGGCCTGGAGGACACCCCGTCCTGCCCGACGGCTCCGCCGCCGCCGGCAACGCCGCCCTGGTCGCCGCCGCCGCCCGCCTCGCCCGCGGGTCCTGATGTTCCGGCTCCCCGGCCGGCCCCTCCTGCTCGTGTTGGCTCCACTCCTCGGGAGGCGGTATGGTGTATCTCGCCGGGATGCGGAACCCCCGGTGAAATCTCGGCCCCGTCGTCTAGAGGCCTAGGACGTCGCCCTCTCAAGGCGGTAACGCCGGTTCGAATCCGGTCGGGGCTACATCAGCCGAGGCTCCTGCCCGCAGAAAGCGCGGGCAGGAGCCTCGTAGCTTTACACCGGGGGGACGACCCCCCGGGACCCCCCGGTGTGGGGCTCTGCCCCACGCCCCACGCAGCGGCCCCCGCCCGGCAAGCCCAGCCCTCACCGCGCGGCCACCCGCAGGCGCCAAGGCCCCGGACCGCCGCGCAGCCTCACAACCTCAGCCCCCCACCCCCTCACTCCCCCGGCACCACGGCGGGCACCGTCGCACCTCCCGCACTGACCGCCACACCGATCCCTCCACCCGCAGCAGCGCCCACCGCACCATCCCTCCCGTTTTCCTCCTGCCATCGGGCCCTGCCGGGGGACCGAGCCCCAACGGGAACAGCCCAAGTCTGCCCGCCCCCAACGCATGGTGCCCCCGAGACCCATGGTGCCCACTGGACGTCCTTCCTCCCCGCGACAACGAGATTCGGGAAACTATTCGGGTGATAGCAACAAAAAGTTTCCGATTAGCAAAAAGTTTCCCCTTAGCGCCAGCACAAGCAGCGACCATTGATCCGTCAGTGAAAGACGAGCTCGCTGGTCCCGCCCGCGACATCAACCGCAACCAGGGCAGCGGTGTGGCACCATCAACCCATGGTTCCCCAGATCGTGGCCGGCTCGGTCGGCTTCGTCAGCGCCCCGGACGGCACCCTCCGGCCCGGGATCGCCGTCCAGGAGGCCATCCGCCGCTGCCGCCGCCCCCGTCAGCCTCGGTTCTGCTACCTCGGCACCGCCGCCCGTGATCAGCCGGAACGGACCGAAGCCGTGCGCCGCGCCCTCGGCGGCTTCGGCGGCGAGTTCTCCGCCCTGGCCCTTACCCGGCCGCTGGACCCGGCTGACGTCCACGCCCGCCTGGCCCGGCAGGACGTCATCTGGGCCGACGGCGGATCGGGGGCCTACCTGCTCAGCGTCTGGCACCGCCTCGGACTCGGGCCCGCGTTGCGCGACGCGTGGCAGTCCGGCACGGTCATGGCCGGGATTTCGGCCGGCGCGATCTGCTGGCACGTTGGCGGCACCCCGGACTGGGCCGAACCGCGCGACCCGGCGATCCTCGGCGGCCTCGCCCTGGTGCCCTTCGGTGCGGGCGTTCACTACCAGGACGGCCGCCGGCCGGTGCTGCACGAGCTGGTGCGGTCGGGTGTGCTGCCCGCTTCGTACGCGACCGATGACGGGGCCGCGCTGGTCTACGAGGGTGACCGGGTGGCCGACGCCATCGCCGACCGGGAGGAAGCCCGCGCCTACCTGGTCCAGCGCCAGGCCGACGGCGCCGTAGCGGAGACCGTCCTCCCGGTCCGGCAGGTAACGAGTCCCGGGTGAGCCTCAGTGCGGTTGCTGCAGCACCCCGAGCAGCGTCAGCCCGTCCAGGAACAACCCCACTCCGACCGCCGCCAGCAAGATCCCCAGCAGCCGCGACAGCACCTCAAGCAGGCTCTCGTGGGCGTTCCGCAGCAACGGGGCGAACACCACCGCCAGCCCCGCGTCGATAAACGCGACCAGTGCGAACGCCCCCGCCGTGGCCCACCGGACCGACCAGTGGCTCGCCGCCAGCGAGACTTCCAGGTCGGCGGCGATGGCAAGCGGGCTGACCACGAACGGCAGCAGCATCGCCCGGAACCCGCTCCGCACTGGGTGCGACGGATCGGTTTCGTCTTCGGCGGCCTCCTCGCCCGCCGCGTGCAAGGCCGCCTCGGCCGGGTCGAAGTGAATGCCGAGGACCAGCCCGACCGCGTAGACGAAGAACACGATGCCCGAGGCGATGGCCAGCTCGGGCGGCCCGATGTGGAAGAAGCTCGCGAGCCACGGGGCGGTCAGGGCCATGACCGCGCCGATCACGGACGCGACGGTGGCGGTGCTGACGGCGACGATGCGCAGCGAGCGGGGGTCGAGGTGATGGGAGACCCGCGCGAACGACAGCAGCACCTTCTGCGGCCCGGCCAGTGCCAGGAAGGTAACCAAGATATCGGCGAGGTTCAGGGGCTCCATGGTCACGATGATGGCGTGACCGCCCGCGCGACTCCAGCTACGGGCGCGTGTTGCGCTATGTCATCAGGATCGGCGCTCTCCGCTGTTTCCGGCGTGTATGATCGACAGCGTGTCACGGGATTATTGGCGCTTTTTTACGACGGCTCCGGGTCGAGCCGTGCGTAGCACCTGACGCGCGCTAATAACCACCCGGAGCCAGCCGCGGACGGGGCCGCAGGAGCCCTCGTCCAAGTCAAAGGGCGTAGCTGGCTCGCGGAAGGCCCGGGCAGCAGCGCCCGGGAGGAGACAAACCCCGATGTCGCGCACCAGTGATACCAGGATCGCCGGATACGAGCCGCTGCTGTCCCCGGCCGCGCTGCTGGACGAGCTGAGACTGGCGGAAGCGCAGCAGCAGACCGTGGAGCGCACCCGGACGGAGGTCCGCGCGGTGCTCGATGGTGCTGATGACCGGTTGCTGGTGGTGACGGGGCCGTGTTCGGTGCATGATCCGGTGGCGGCGCTGGAGTATGCGGGGCGGCTGGGTGAGTTGCGGGAGCGGTTCGGGGATGAGCTGCTGGTGGTGATGCGGGTGTATTTCGAGAAGCCGCGGACGGTGACGGGGTGGAAGGGGCTGATTAACGACCCGGGGATGGATGGGTCGTTTGATGTGCACCGGGGGCTGCGGACGGCGCGGCGGCTGCTGCTGGACATTGTGGGGTCGGGGATGCCGGTGGGGTGTGAGTGGCTGGACCCGATTACGCCGCAGTACATTGCGGACACGGTGACGTGGGGGGCGATCGGGGCGCGGACGACGGAGAGCCAGGTGCACCGGCAGCTGGCGTCGGGGTTGTCGATGCCGGTGGGGTTCAAGAACGGGACCGATGGTGATGTGCAGGTGGCGGTGGATGCCTGCCGGGCCTCGGCCGTCGGCCACACCTTCTTCGGCGTCACCGCCGCGGGCGCGGCCGCCGTGGTGACTACCACCGGGAACCCGGACACGCACGTGGTCCTGCGCGGCGGCCGCAGCGGGCCCAACTACGCCTCCGCCCATGTCTCCAAGGCGCTGGACCTGATCGCGGCGGCCGGGCTGCCGCGCCGCATCATGGTCGACGCCAGCCACGCCAACAGCGGCAAGGACCACAAGCGCCAGCTCACGGTGGCCGAGTCGCTGGCCGAGCAGCTATCCGGCGGCGAGCACGGGCTGATGGGCGTCATGCTCGAGTCGTTCCTGGTGGCCGGGCGGCAGAACCCGGGGAACCCGGCGACGCTGACCTACGGGCAGTCGGTCACCGACGCCTGCATGGACATCGAGATGACCGCGTCCGCGCTGGAGCAGCTCGCCGCCTCGGTGCGGGCCCGCCGCACGACCGCCCCGCACTAGCCGAACGGGGGCGGCGTTCCCCGTCCGGCCCGCCGCGCGTGCCCGCCGGCCTCAGGAGCGGCGGGTCTTGGCCGATTCGAGCAGGAGGCGGCCCGCGGCCTCGTAGCTCTCCTCCGACAGGGCCAGGTGCTGGCGGGCGGCGAGCGCGTTGCGCAGGTGCCGCTGCATCGGGTTGGCGAGGGCGAGCACCCGGGCGCCGCCGTACCGGAACAGGTCGCTGACGACCTCGGCGCAGGTTTCCACGGCGAAGACGGACGCGGTGGTGACGGCGAGCTGGGCCTCTTCGCCCGGGGTGTCCCCGGCGAGGGCGATGTCCCAGGCGCGGGCCATCGCCTCGCGGTGCACCGCCCGGGCGGCCCGGACCCGGGTCTCGGCCCGGCCCAGCTCCTTGTGGAAGACGGCGCGTTCGCTGACGGTGGGGCCGCCGGGGAACCGGGCCGTGTGGGCCGACAGCTCGGTCATGTCGTCGATGGCCCGGCGGGCGAGGCCGATGGTGAGCGGCGGCACCTCGTTGGAGACGAAGGCGGGCATGCCCAGCCGGAACAGCGGCCCGCCGCGGACGGCCGGGGTGCCCAGGTCGTAGGTGAACTCGTCCGGCACGAACACGCCGTCGACCGAGAAGTCCAGGCTGCCGGTGCCCTGCAGCCCGGCTACGTGCCAGTTGTCGATGACTTCAGCCTGCTCCTTGGGGAGGCAGAAGACGACCATGCGGGGGTAGCCGGTCCCGGCCCCGGCGGCGGCGTCGCCGGGGTCCCCGGCCGGCCTGAACGCCCCGATCAGCCAGTCCGCGTGGACGATGCCGCTGGAGAAGGCCCACCGCCCGTTGACCAGGTAGCCGCCGCGGACGGGGTGCCCGGTGCCGCGCGGCGCGAGCTGCCCGGCCACGACCGGGCGGACGCCGTCGGGGGCGTCGAAGATCTTCCGGGCCCCTTCCTCCGGCAGCCAGCCGCTGGCCAGCCCGTTGCAGCCGGCCCCGATCATGGCCGCCCACGCGGTCGAGGTGTCGGTGTAGGCGAGTTCCTCGATGACCTCGCTGAACTCGACCGGCGGGAGCGGCGCGCCACCCAGCTCGGCCGGGGTCTTGAGCCAGAAGATGCCCAGCGACCGCAGCAGCGCGACCGCGTCGTTGGGCAGCGTGCGCAGCTCCTCGGCCCGGTCGCCGGCCGACTCGAACCGCTGCCGGCTGGCCCGGATCCCGGCCAGCAGCTCGTCGCGCTCGGCGCTCATCGTGGCATCACCTCAAGATCATCGTAGAGCGGCCCGGTCCGGTCCGCCATGGGCAGGCCCCGGGCCTGCCTCAGCCCGCCCGGTTCACCCGTCTGCGGTTTGCTCGCTGAGCCACCGGGCGATGGCGGTGTGGTCGGCGTCCGGGGGCAGGTCGGCCAGCGCCGCCTCCCACACCGCCGCGACCGCCTCGCCCGCCGCCGCCGGCACCCCGGTCGCATGCTCGATGCCGAGGGCCAGGCGTACGTCCTTGACCATCAGCCGGATCGGGAACCCGGCGTCGTAGCGGCCGGTCAGCACGTAGCTGGGCCACTTGTTCTCGGTCGACCAGGACCGCCCGCTGGAGGTGTTGACGATCTCCAGCATGACCGCCGGGTCGAGGCCAAAGCGGCGCCCCGCGATCAGCGCCTCCGACGAGGCCAGCAGGTGCGCGGCCGACATCAGGTTGTTCAGCGCCTTGACGGCGTGGCCGGCCCCGGTACTCGCCGGCGTGCACTACCCGCGAGCCGAGCGCCGCCAGCAACGGCCGGAACCGCTCGAATGCGTCTGCCGGGCCGCCGACCATGATGGTCAGGGTGCCCGCGCGGGCACCGGCGACGCCGCCCGACACCGGCGCGTCAACCAGTGTCACGCCCGCCGCGGCAGCCCGCTGCGCCAGTGCCTGCGTCCGGACCGGGTCGCAGGAGGACATGTCGATGACGGCGGCGCCGGGTGGCAGGCTGGCCAGCAGGCCGCCCGTGGTTGCGCTCTCGCCCGCGAGCCCGCCGAGTACCGCCCGCTCGACGGCGTCGGAGTCGGGCAGCATCAAGATGACCGCGTCCGCCCCGTCGGCCGCGCCCGCCAGCCCCGGCGCCGCTATGGCCTGCCCGGCCTGATCGTGGCGGGCCCCGGACGGGCCGGCCTGCTCCGCCCGGGGCGCGGTGAAGGCCGCCACCGCCTCGGGCGCGAGGTCGAACCCGCGCACCTGGTACCCGGCCGCCACCAGCCGCCGTGACATCGGCAGGCCCATGTTGCCGAGCCCCACGAATCCGATGACCGCTCGTGCCGCGTCCTCGGTCATTGTGCCGCTCCCTTCCGGTCCGGCCCGGATCGCCCGCGGCCGTCCCGCTGCCGACCATAGTCCGCCCGGCGGGCGGCTGACATTGCGGCCGGCCGCCGGGCGGCTATGGTCGAGGTACCCAGGCGGTTCGCGGGACGGAGACGTGATGCAGGACGGCGGTGCACCGGACGCGGACGGCCAGCCAACCGGACCCGGCATCGACCGGGTCGACGCCACCGTCTTCCGTGACACCCTGGCCCGGGTGCCGACCCCGGTGACCGTGGTGACCTCGCACGTCGAGCGCAAGCCGCACGGGACGACGGTGAGCGCGTTCACCTCGCTGTCGCTCGAGCCGCCGATGATCCTGGTCTCCCTCGACCAGAACTCCGACCTGCTCAAGATCATCGAGGACACCGGCCGGTTCGGGGTCAACGTGCTCGCGTCTGGTCAGGCGGCGCTGGCGACTGCCTTCGCCCGCAAGGGGGCCGACAAGTTCGAGGGCGTCGCCTGGTACATGGACCACGGGGCGCCCCGGCTCGCGGGCAAGGGCCAGTGGCTGGTCTGCCGGACCGAGCAGCTCATCGTCGCGGGTGACCACGTGATCATCATCGGCCTGGTGGTGCACGCCGACACGCACTCGTTCGAGCCGCTGCTGTACCGTCAGCGCGCCTTCGGCACCGTCACCCACATGCGCGGCTAGCCGTCACGGCCGCCGCGCGGAATACCCTGGCCGTCCTGGCGTTAGAGATACATGCAAACGCATATAACTTAGTGACGCCAGTACGGTGCTGCCAGCACTGGCGCTGCCAGTGAGGGAGGCAATCGAGATGCAGTTCGGGATCTTCTCCGTCAGTGACATCACCCGCGACCCGACCACGGGCTACACGCCGAGCGAGGCCGAGCGGATCGACGCGGTCGTCAAGATCGCGCAGAAGACCGAGGAAGTCGGCCTGGACGTGTTCGCCATCGGCGAGCACCACAACCCGCCGTTCTTCTCCAGCTCGCCGAGCACGCTGCTGGCCTACATCGCCGCCACCACCAAGCGGCTGCTCGTCACCACCTCGACCACGCTGATCACCACCAACGACCCGGTCCGCATCGCCGAGGAGTACGCGATGCTGCAGCACCTGGCCAAGGGCCGGATGGACCTGATGCTCGGCCGCGGCAACACCGCCCCGGTCTACCCCTGGTTCGGCCAGGACATCAGCCAGGGCCTGCCGCTGGCGCTGGAGAACTACAACCTGCTGCACCGGCTGTGGCGGGAGGACGTGGTCGACTGGAAGGGCAAGTTCCGCACGCCGCTGCAGGGCTTCACGTCGGTGCCGCGGCCGCTGGACGACACCCCGCCGTTCGTCTGGCACGGCTCGATCCGCACCCCCGAGATCGCCGAGCAGGCCGCCTACTACGGTGACGGCTTCTTCGCCAACAACATCTTCTGGCCGAAGGAGCACTACGTCCGGCTGATCCGGTTCTACCGGCAGCGGTTCGCGCACTACGGCCACGGCACCGAGCAGCAGGCCATCGTCGGCCTCGGCGGCCAGGCGTTCATCGCCAGGAACTCCCAGGACGCCAAGAAGGAGTTCCGGCCGTACTTCAACGCCGCCCCGGTCTACGGCAACGGGCCCTCGCTGGAGGACTTCGAGCAGCTGACCCCGCTGACGGTCGGGTCGCCGCAGGAGGTCATCGACAAGACGCTCACCTTCCGCGAGCACTTCGGCGACTACCAGCGCCAGCTGTTCCTGATGGACCACGCGGGCCTGCCCGTGGGCAAGGTGCTGGACCAGCTCGAGCTGCTCGGCGGGGAGGTCATCCCGGTGCTGCGGCGCGAGATCGACGCCCGCCAGGACCCGCAGACTGCGCCCGCCCCCACCCACGAGCTGCTAGTCCGGGCCAAGTACGGCGACCAGGCCCCGCGCCAGCCGCGGCCCAACGCCAACCGCGGCGACAACGTGACCGGCGACTCCCCGTACCAGGACTCGGCGCAGGACGTTAAGGCCGAGTACCCGTCGCTGTTCTGAGGGCAGCGATGGCCGACAAGCAAGCTCACCCCGCCAACGCCGCGTGGGAGGCGCTCCTGGGCGCCCACGCGGCGCTGATGCGGGAATTCAGCGCCGAGGACGTCTGGGAGGACTTCTCCCTGCGGGAGTACGACGTCCTCTACACGCTGTCCAAGTGCCCCGAGCCGATCCGGCTGGGCGAGCTCAACCGGCACGTACTGCTGAGCCAGCCGGCGCTGTCCCGGATGGTCGACCGGCTGGCCGAGCGCGGCCTGGTCCACCGGGCGGCCGACCCGGCCGACGGGCGCAGCGTCCGCCTGTCGCTGACCGGGCCCGGACTGGCCGTGCAGCGCCGGATCGGCCGCCGCCATGGCCGCTCGGTCGCCCGGGAAATGCTGGCTGGGCTCACCCCGGCCGAGCTGCGCCAGCTGGCCGAGCTGTGCGGGAAGCTGGCGGCGCCGGCCCCCGCCGCGGCCGGCAACCGTGACAAGTAAGGCGTGACAAGTAAAGAAGGAACGTTCATGAGTGACACATTTAACCTGGTCGTGATCAGTGCCGGCACCTCCGACCCGTCGTCCACCCGGCTGCTGGCCGACCGGGCCGCCCAGCGCACCGCGGCCCTCGCCGCTCAGCGCGGCGCCGCCGTCCGCACCCGGGTGATCGACCTGCGTGAGCTCGCGACCGACATCACTACCGCGCTGACCAGCCAGCTCATCACCCCGCGGCTGCAGCAGGCGGTCGGCGCGCTCGGCGCAGCCGACGGCATCATCGCCGCCGCCCCGGTCTACAAGGCAGCCCCGAGTGGGCTGTTCACTTCGTTCCTGCACGTGCTCGACAACGACCTGCTGATCGGTAAGCCGGTGGTGCTGGCGGCGACCGCTGGCACCGCCCGGCACTCACTGGTGATCGATGACCAGATGCGGCCGCTGTTCGCCTACCTGCGGGCCCTGCCCGTGCCGACCTCGCTCTTCGCCGCCCCCGAGGACTGGGCCGACGAGGCACTGAACAAGCGGGTCGACCGGGCCGCGTTCGAGCTGGTCCTGCTGATGGAGTCAGGCTTCGCCCGCCAGGTCCGGGGCGAGTCGTGGCAGAGCTACCAGCACGAGTACGGCTCGGCGGGCGGCACCGAGCTCGGCATCGACACCGAGAGCGACCTGATGCGGCTGGCCACCGGCGGCAGCGCCACCTGAGCGACTGACCGGGCCCGGACCGCAGCGGCTCAGGCCTCGGTGAGCTGGTAGTCGCCGGCCTCGTCGAGGGCAGCCCGCACCGCGTCGTCCGCCAGCGGCGCACTGCTGGTAATCGTCACCAGCGAGACCGCGTTAGGGACCAGGTCCACGACAACGCCGGATACGCCCGCGAGCCCGGTCAATTCACTGGTGACCGCGTTGGCGCAGTGCTCGCAGCTCATCCCGGTTACCTTCAGGGTGGTCGTGATCATTGTTTTCCTCTCTGACGTAATGCGCTAACAGGAGATTCAGGACCGCACGAGACGGGCGATCGCGTCCGAGGCTTCCCTGACCTTTTCCGCCGCGCCCTCACCACCGTCGGCCATGGCCTGGCTGACGCAGTGGCTCAGGTGCTCCTCGAGCAGGCCGAGGGCGACCGCCTGGAGTGCCTTGGTGGCCGCCGCGACCTGGGTCAGGATGTCGATGCAGTACTTGTCCTCCTCGATCATCCGCTGCAGCCCGCGGACCTGGCCTTCGATGCGGCGCAGGCGGCGCAGGTAGATGTCCTTGTCGTGCGTGTAACCGTGCATAATGCCTTCCAGGTCGTTCGCCGGCTGGGCGGAGGGGATACCGCTGCAGCCGCAGGCTGTTCGCTACCACGAATACAGACGACATGGTCATCGCGATTGAAGCGATGACCGGGTTGAGGAATCCGAGCGCGGCCAGCGGGATCGCGGCCACGTTGTACCCGAACGCCCAGCCGAGGTTCCACCGGATTGTCACG
The DNA here is from genome assembly GCA_963795335.1 of uncultured Actinomycetota bacterium. Classification (GTDB taxonomy): domain Bacteria; phylum Actinomycetota; class Actinomycetes; order Streptosporangiales; family Streptosporangiaceae; genus Trebonia. The sequence goes on along the minus strand of CAWCHI010000007.1, from coordinate 320,096 downwards.
AAGGTCGCGCGGGCCAGCCGGATGGCGTCGGGCACCGCCTCCAGATCGTCGCTCAGCAGGATCATGTCGGCGGCGCTGATGGCGGCGTCCGTCCCCGAGCCGAGGGCGAGCCCGAGGTTGGCCGCGGCCAGGGCCGGGCCGTCGTTGACGCCGTCGCCGACCATGGCGACCCGGTGCCCCTGGGCGCGCAGCCCGGAGACGACGGCCGCCTTGCCTGCCGGCAGCGTGTCCGCGATGACCTCGTCGATTCCCGCGGCCGCGGCGACCGCCCGTGCGGTCGCCGCGTTGTCGCCGGTCAGCAGGACTGGGTGCAGCCCCAGCCGCCGCAGCCGGGCGACGGCGCCGGCGGCTGACGGCTTCACCGTGTCGGCGACCGCGAGGGCGCCGTGGACCTCACCGTCCCAGCTGGCCAGGACCGCGGTCAGGCCGCCGCCTTCCCACTCCCGGCACTGCGCGGTCAGGTCGGCGGGCACCGTGAGCCCGTGCTGGGCCAGCAGCGCCGCACTCCCCACGAGCACCTGGTGGCCGTCGACGGTACCGCGGGCGCCGAGCCCCGGCAGGGCCTGGAACTGGCCGGCCAGCGGCAGCGCTCCGGCTTCCGCCCGGGCGGAGGCGCTGATGGCTGCCGCGACCGGGTGTTCCGACGCCTCCTCGACGGCGCCCGCGTACCGGAGCAGGCACTCGCGGGTGACCCCGTCCGCCGTCCGCAGCCCCGCCAGTTCCATCTGGCCCGTGGTCACCGTCCCGGTCTTGTCCAGCACCACCACGTCGACCGAGCGGGAGGACTCCAGGGCCTGGTACTCCTTGATGAAGATCCCGCTCCTGGCGCCGCGGCCGCACGCCGCCACCAGGGCGGCCGGCGTGGCCAGGCCGAGCGCGCACGGGCAGGCGATGATGAGCACCGCCAGCCCGGCGCTCACCGCGTGCCCGGCCGGGGACCCGGCCAGCAGCCATCCGCTGAGCGTGGCGGCTGCGCAGATGAGGACCGCGGGCACGAATATCCCGCTGATCTTGTCGGCCACCCGCTGGACGGCCGCCTTCTGCGCCTGCGCCTGCTCGATCAGCCGGATGAGCTTCGCCAGCTGGGTGTCGCGGCCGACGTGGACCGCGCGCACCACCAGCCGGCCAGTGAGGGCGACGGTCCCGCCGGTGACGGTGTCGCCTTCGGCTGCCTCACCCGGGACGCTTTCCCCGGTCATCATCGACCGGTCGACCGCGGTCTGGCCGAATTCGACCTCGCCGTCGGCGGCGATCGTCTCGCCCGGACGGACGATGAACCGCATCCCCGGCTGCAGCGCGTCGGCGGGCACCTGGCGCTCACTCCCGTCCGGCTCCAGCAGGCACACGTCCTTGGCGGCGGCGGCGGCCAGGTCACGCATCGCCTGGCCCGCCGCACGGCGGGCCCGCGCCTCATACAGCCGCCCGGCCAGCAGGAAGGTGGTCACCGTGGCGGCCGTCTCCAGGTAGATGCCGCCGCCCGATCCGTTCACGAGCCGGGACCACAGGCTCCCGCCCTGCCTGCTGCGGTCGAGGGCGAACATCGCGTAGACCGACCAGCTGCAGGCCGCGATGATCCCCAGCGACACCAGCGTGTCCATGGAGAACGAGCCGTGCCGGGCGTTCTTCAGGGCCACCCGGTGGAACGGCCACGCGCACCACAGCGCCACCGGCGCCGCGCAGCCGACCAGTAGCCACTGCCAGCCGGGGAAGCGGATCCCGGGCATCAGCGACAGCACCAGCGACAAATCGGTCAGCGGGATGAAGAACACCAGCGCGACGATCAGCCGCCGTCGCAGCCAGGCGGCTGAGCGCTCGTCGCCCGGCTCCGGCCCAGCCTCGGCCGGGGCGGGCACGGCGGCCCGGTAGCCTGCCCGCTCGACCGCCTGGATGAGGTCGCCGACCGCGACCGCGGCGGGCGCGGTGACCCGGGCGGTGGCCGTCGCGTAGTTGACCGAGGCGGTGACGTCCGCCAGGCGGTTCAGCTTCTTCTCGACCCGCGCCGCGCAGGCCGCGCAGGTCATCCCGCCGATGGTCAGCTCGATGTCCTGGGTGACGGCGACGGTCGTGGTCGTCATGCGACTGACTCGCCCCGGCCGCCGTCGCCGCGCACGGGCGAAGCGGATTCAGCGGCCCGGCCGGGCGCGTGGGCCGCGGTATCGGGGGCGGACAGCCGCGCGGCGCTCCCTCCAGGCGGCTGCGGGTGTTCGGCCGCCGCTGCGGGAACGCCCGCCGCGGCCGGCCGGGCGGTGACGTCGCTGGCCGCACTGGTCGCGGTGGCCTGGGCCGCGGCCGTGTCCCGCAGCGTGTGCGCCTGCCAGGCCAGCAGGGCGGCGCCCGCGACGGCGACCAGATGCAGCGCCTCGTCGGTGCCGATCGCCTGGCCGCTGAACAGGTCGGCCAGGGCGGTGACGACCAGCCCGGCCGACGCCAGGGCACACGGCCAGGCCAGGCCGGCCGACAGCTTCGGCCGGACGGCGCCGACCGCAAACGCTGCCGCCAGGGCGAAGTTGAACGAGCCGAGTTCGTGGGCCGCGTGGACCCCGGCACCCTGATCGTGCCCCAGGACGAGCATCGGGAAGGCGATCGCCAGCTGGGCCAGGGCGAGCGCGAGCAGCGCCGCGCGCTGGGTGGACCGGCGCCGCCACCGCGCCTCCCGCGCGGGCATGGCCGCCAGCAGCCCCGGGACAAGATCATGGTCGAGGAACGCTCCGCCCAGCCGGGCCCGCCGGGTGACCGCGTGCGCCCGCTGCATCCACGCGCGGCAGCCGGCGCACCCGGCCAGGTGCGTCTCCAGGGCCGCATCCGCGGCGTCGTCCTCGCCGTCGATGCGGGCCGAGATAGCCTCGCGGGCGCTGTCGCAATCCATGACTCAGTAGTGCGCCGGTCCCGGCGAAAGGTTCCCGGCCGGGGGGCGCGGTTGCCCAGCGCGCCTGCGCCCGTCCGCGCCGCGCCCGCCGAAAGGGCAGCCTAAGGTTTTTCTCAAGACGGTTTCCGCTTTCAGAAATACCCTAGGACGGTTTATCGGATACCCACCGGGGGTTTATGGGCGACTTCCGGATCACCTACGATCATGTCGTCTAGCTGCAGGTTTCGGTGCGCCGGGAACCTTCATGAAAATTTTGACAATGTTATTGCGGACCAATCAGTGCCATTCTATCGTTGGTTGGGCATTACCGGATGGCGAGGCGCAACCGCGTCCGGGTGAATGATCGGGGAGGGGAAATCTTCATGACTGATGTCGCCGTCGGCGGCCGTACCGCCTTGCGCGGCCGGCTCGGCGCGGAAGCCGCGCCCGCCGCCGCGCGGCTGGACGCCCGGCGCGCCCTTCAGCTCGCCCTGGCCGCCGTGTGGTTGCTCGACGCGGTGCTGCAGTACCAGCCGTTCATGTACTCGAAGGCGTTCAGCCAGATGCTGGCTTCGACCGCCGCGGGCAACCCGGCTGTTGTCGCCCGCCCGATCACCTGGGACGCCACCCTCGTCGCGCACCACCTGGTGCTGATCAACACGATCTTCGCCACCATGCAGCTGCTGATCGGCCTCGGGATCGCCTTCCGGCCGACCGTTCGGGTCGCCTTGGCCGTCTCGGTCGCCTGGTCCGTCGGTGTGTGGTGGTTCGGTGAGGGGCTCGGCGGGGTGCTCAGCGGCAGCGCCGACCCGCTCAGCGGCGCGCCCGGGGCGGTCATCATCTACGCCTTGCTCGCGGTCCTGCTGTGGCCAGCCGACCGCTCCGGCGACCCCGCTCCCTTTGTGGCCGCCCGGGCGGTGGGGGCGCCGCTCGCCCGGGTCCTGTGGCTGGTGCTGTGGCTCAGCCAGGCGTACTTCGCGCTCGTCCCCGCTAACCGCTCGGCGGATGGGGTCAACGGCTTGATCGGCGACATGAACAGCGGCCAGCCCGGCTGGCTGGCCACCCTGATGCGCGGGGCGGCCTCACTGACCAGCCACCAGGGGCTGGCGGTGTCCGTCGCGTTCGCCCTTGCCTTCGCCGCGATCGCGGTCGGCGTCTACCTGCCGCCCGCGGTCACCAGGTGGACGCTGGTGCTGGCTACCCTGGTCGCCCTGGTCATCTGGGTCTTCGTCGAGGCACTGGGCGCCATCCTCGCGTCCGGGGCCACCGACCCGAACTCGGGGCTCCCGCTCGCCTTGCTCGCCCTGGCGTACTGGCCGGCCAGGCCAGCCTTCGCCCCGGGGACCGCAGCGCGGCCGCTGCGGCCCGCTGACGTAGCAGGGAACCCGGCCTGATGACTCCCGCCTGGCTGCTTGATTTGCTCGCCGCGGTCATGCTCGTGGTCGCCGCGATCAGCGCTGCCCGCCTGGTCGCGGCCCGCCCGTGGCAGGACGGGTCGGTCGTCATCGACACCGACATCGCTCACCTGCTGATGTCCGTCGCCATGGCAGGCATGCTCACCCCGAGCCTCACCACCCTGCCGAGCAGCGCCTGGGAGGTCATCTTCGGGTTGCTGACGGCCTGGTTCGCGGTCCGGGTGGCGCTCGACGCCCGGCTGGCGGGCGTCCGCGCGCTGGCCGGCGGTCACTGCGCGCCCCACCTGGTGCACAGCGCCGCGATGCTCTACATGTTCCTCGCCCTGTCGGTCTCGGCCGCCTCGGGCATGGGCGGCATGGGCGCCGGGTCGGGCTCGATGATGACGCTGGCCCACCCGACCGTTGCCTTCGCCTTCGCGCTGGTCCTGATCGGGTACACCGTCTGGGACCTGGACCAGCTCTCGGGGCGCCGCTACGGTTACCGCGCGACCGCCGCCGCGGTGGCCGGCGCGGGCACGCTGCGGATGCCGGCCGCCGCCGGGCCTGCTTCCGCCCGCGCCACCGCGGACAGCGCGCAAAGCCTCGCCCCCCCGGGGGAGCGGAGCCAGGCCGAGGCGGGGCACTCTCTCGCCGGCGGCGGCAGCGCCGGCGCCACCGCGCTCCTGCTCTCGCCCGCGGTCACCATCGGATGCCGGGTTACGATGGGCGCGGTAATGGCGTTCATGCTTATCATCGCCCTATGAAGCTGGCGGGATTCCTCGTCCTGCTCGTTGCCGTCTTCCTTACCGCCCGCGTGGTAGGCGCTCACTTCGGACCGGTCACCACTCAGCACTCGCACGTCGTGTACAGCGGCGGTACCGGCTCCGGCGGCGGCACCGGCGGGGGGAACATGTACGGCATGAATATGGGCGCCAGCCCGTGACCAGTGCCGCCACCGGGGAACGGGTCGAAGCCGAGCTGGTCGTCTCCGGGATGACCTGCGGCGCTTGTGCCGCGCGGGTCGAACGGAGGCTGAACCGGCTCGACGGCGTGTCGGCGACGGTCAACTACGCGACAGGGCGGGCCTACTTCACCCGCCTCGGCGGCCGGGACCCGGGTGAGCTCATCACCGTGATCAACTCGACCGGGTACCGGGGCGCCCTGCCGGAACCGGACCGCGATCAGGGCGACCCGGCCACGCGGGGCCTGGGACTGCGGCTGGCCTTCTGCCTGCCGCTGGCGCTGGTGGTCATCGCGCTTTCCATGGTGCCCGCCCTCCAGTACACCGGCTGGCAGTGGACCAGCCTGGTGCTCGCCGCCCCGGTTGCCGTCTGGGGCGCCTGGCCGCTGCACCGGTCCGCCGTGGCCGGCCTGCAGCACGCCGCGGTGACGATGGACTCGCTGGTCAGCCTGGCGGTGACCGCCTCGCTGGCCTGGTCGCTGTACGCCCTGGCATTTGGCGGGGCCGGGATGGCCGGCATGCGGATGCCCTTCGCGTTCACCTTTTCCGGGGTGGGCGCGCAGACCCTCTACTTCGATGTGGCCGCGGGTGTCACGACCGCCGTGATCGGCGGCCGGTATCTCGAGGCGCGGGCCCGGCGGCGGGCCACCTCGGCCCTCACCGCGCTGGCGGCCCTCGGCGCCAGGTCCGTGGCCGTGCTGCGCGACGGGGCCGAGCACCGGGTCCCGGTGGCTGAACTGGCGGCCGGTGACCTGTTTGTCGTCCGGCCGGGGGAGCGGATCGCGGCCGACGGCGTCGTCGCCGAGGGCTCCTCGGCCGTCGACGCATCCCTCGTCACCGGCGAGTCGATGCCGGTCGAGGTGGGGGCCGGGGACGAGGTCACCGGCGCCACCGTGAACATGAGCGGCCGCCTCGTCATCCGGGCGGTGCGCGTGGGTGAGGAGACCCTGCTCGCCCAGATCACCCGCCTGGTCCAGCACGCCCAGGCCAGCAAGGCGAACGCGCAGCGGCTGGCGGACCGGGTCGCGGCGGTCTTCGTCCCCTGCGTGATCAGCGCCGCCGCCGCCACGCTGGGGTTCTGGCTCGGCGTCGGCCTCCCGGCCGCGCAAGCCTGGAGCGCCGCCGTGGCCGTGCTGGTGGTCGCCTGCCCCTGTGCCCTCGGCCTGGCCACGCCGGCCGCCCTGGTAACTGCCGTCGGCCGGGGCGCCGAGCTCGGCATCCTGGCCCGGAGTGCCCGCGCGTTCGAGTCGGCAGGCCGGGTCCGGGTCGTGGTGCTGGACAAGACCGGCACGCTCACCGCGGGGCGGATGACGGTCACCGCCGTCAGGGTGGCCCCCGGCACCGAACCCGAGGAGGCCCTGCTGCTGGCGGGGGCGGTCGAGGACGCCTCGGAACACCCGGTCGGGCAGGCGGTCGCCCGCGCGGCCGCGGCCCGGTTCGGCGACCCGCCTGCGGTCACCGGGTTCAGCTCCCGGGCCGGCGCGGGTGTCACCGGCCGGGTCTCCGGGCGTGAGGTCGCCGTCGGAACTCCGGCCTACCTCGGTGACCTGTCCTTCGACGTGCCGGCCGAGCTCGGCCCGGCCTTCGCCGCCGCGCAGGCCGCCGGGCAGACAGCGGTCCTGGCCGGCTGGGACGGCCGCGCCCGGGCGGTCATCGTGGTGGCCGACGAGGTGCGGACCACGGCGGCCGCGGCCGTGGCCCGGCTCCGTAAGCTCGGCCTGCGCCCGATGCTGCTGACCGGCGACAACCAGCGGGCCGCCCTGGTCATCGCCCGGCAGGTCGGCATCGCACCGGACGACGTCTTCGCCGGCGTTTCGCCTGCGGGCAAGGCCGGGGTGATCCGCCAGCTCCAGGCCGCTGGTCAGCCAGTTGCCTTCGTCGGGGACGGGGTCAATGACGCCGGCGCCCTCGCCCAGGCCGACCTCGGCCTGGCCGTCGGCACCGGCAGCGACGCGGCGATCGGGGCGGCCGACCTCACCCTGGTCAGCGGCGACCCGGCGGGCGTGGGCGATGCGGTTGCCCTGGCCCGGGCAACGATGGCGGTGATCCGGGGCAACCTCCTGTGGGCCTTCGGCTACAACGTGATCGCCGTCCCGCTGGCCGCTCTGGGCTACCTGAACCCGCTGTTCGCCGGCATCGCGATGTCGGCTAGTTCCGTGATCGTCGTCCTCAACAGCCTGCGGCTGCGCGGTTTCCGGCCCGGCCCGGGGGCCCGCCGGAACTGGTGGCCGCGCCTGGTCAGCGGCCTCGCGGGGCGAACGGCCAGCCCAGCTCGACGGCTGCCGTTCCTGGCGTCCCCGCGGTGGCGCCCAGCCACGGCCCTGGCCCGGGCAAGTGCGCGCTTGGGTACGGGCACCGCCGTCCGGGCGGCGGCGGCACCCGTCGCCTGCGCGCTCGCGCTGACCGGGCTGCTGTCCGCCTGGGTGGCCGGGGGCGACGGCGGGACCCTCACCCAGGTGCGGGTCGAGGTAACGCTGGCCGCCGTGCCGATGCGGGCCTACCTGCCGCAGATGTCGGACACCATCGCGACCGCGGGCACGTACCTCACGATCAGCAACTTTTCTGGCCGGGCGGACGAGCTGGTGGCCGTGCGCAGTCCCGTGGCGGAGCACGTCACCCTGGCCCGGCGGGCTGTTCTCGGCGGCACCCCGATCGCGGTCAGCGGGCTGGTGGTTCCCGCCCACGGCACCCTCACCCTGAACCCGGTCGCCAACGACGCGATCCTCGAGCACCCGGTGCCATTCGAGCGCGACCGGGCGGTGCCGCTGACGCTGGTCTTCCGCAACGCGGGGGCGATCACCATCGCCGCTCCGGTCACCATTCCAGGCACCCCCTGAGGCCTGGCCGGCCTGACCCGAGCGGAAATCCATGATTTCCCCCCGCTGGGCAGGTCCGGCCGGGGTTTACCGTACCCTTCTAGCGTGGACGAGCTGACCTCCCTGGCCCGCGCTGCCGGGCGCGGAGATCGCGATGCGCTCGCGCGGTTCGTTCGCCAGACGCAGGGTGACGTGTGGCGGTTCTGTGCCCACCTGGTCGACGCGGCTGCCGCCGACGACCTCACCCAGGAGACTTACCTGCGGGTGATCCCGGCCCTGAGCCGCTTCCGGGGCGACGCCCCGGTCCGTTCCTGGCTGCTGACCATCGCCCGCCGGGCCTGTGCGGCGGAGATTGACGCGCGCACGAAGGGCCGCGAGTTGTCGGCCCGGCTGGCCGCTGAGTCGGCCACCGGGCCGTCGTCGGTTCCCGAGCCTGGCGGACAGGCGGCGATCGGGATGCTGCTGGCCGCGCTCGATACCGACCGGCGCATGGCCTTCGTGCTGACCCAGATGATCGGGTGCTCCTACGCCGAGGCGGCCGAGATCTGCGATTGCCCCGTCGGCACGATCCGGTCCCGGGTCGCCCGGGCCCGGGCCGACCTGGATGAGATGCTGGCGGAGCCGGTTAGCGCGTCCCCGCTCCCGGAAGCGTGGGCCTGGCCCGGGGTGGCCCGGCACGCCGCGCCGCGCCGAGATCTGCAGCCTGGCCAGCGCGGCCGGCGTCTGCAGGGGGACGTAGGGCGCGCCGGGCGAGGCGGAGTTCCCGGTTCGGTAGTTCTCCGTCTCCTCGACCGGGACGAAGGACAGGTACCGGCAGGCACCTATATAGTGCAGCCGCGCGCCGCCCGCTCGTTCCCGCCCTCCGCCTGACGGTCTATTAGCGCCACCAGGTCCGCTGCAGCGCCCGGTCCGAGCCGCCGGTCTGGTCGAGCGCGTCCAGCGCGGCCATGTCCGCCTCCGACAGGGTGAAGTCGAAGATCTGGCTGTTCTCCGCGATGCGCTCACGGTGGGTCGACTTGGGGATGACCGGGACGCCGCGCTGCACGCACCAGCGCAGCAGCACCTGAGCCGGGGTGCGCCCGGTCCGCTCGCGCGATCGCGGTCACCGTCCGGTGGCCGAGGTGGCGGCCGGTGCCGAGCGGGCTGTAGGCCTCGAGCACGACGTCGTGGCGGCGGCACGCCTCGAGCAGGCCCCGCCGGTAGTCGACCGCGCTGAACTGGACCTGGTTGACCGCCGGGACGACGCTGCCCGCGGCGATGACCTGGTCCAGGTCGCTGGCGCTGAAGTTGGAGACGCCGACCGAGGTGGCCAGCCCGCGTTCGCGGGCCTGCTCCATGCCCGGCCAGGCCCAGACCGGGCCGCGCTGCGGCCAGTGCACCAGGTAGAGGTCCACGTGGTCGGTGCCGAGCCGCCGCAGGCTCTGCTCGAGCTCGGCCACCGGGTCCTTGCGCCCGGGATAGAACTTGGTCGTGATGTACACCTCGTCGCGGGGGATGCCGCTGTCACGCAGGGCCCGGCCGACGCTTTCCTCGTTGCCGTAGGCCTGGGCGGTGTCGATGTGCCGGTAGCCGAGCTCGAGCGCCCAGCGCACGGAGTCGACGCAGGTGCGCCCGTCCGCTACCTGCCAGACGCCGAGGCCGAGCATCGGCAGCTGGCTGCCGTCGGCGAGCTTCACGAACTCCATGGACCATCCCTTCAGAGGCGAGCCGGCTGTAAAGCGAGCCGGGGCCATCACCCAGTCGGGCGACGGCCCCGGCGGCGAGACGCTGGGCGTCAGGCCAGGGTCGCCTCGAGGGTGATCTCGGGGACGCCCGCCAGCGCCCGGCTGACCGGGCAGCCGGCCTTGGCCGCTTCCGCCTGCTTGACGAAGGCGTCCTGGTCGATGCCCGGCACCCGGCCGGTGGTGACCAGCGCGATCTTGGTGATGGTGGGGGCGCCGTCGACGAACCGCAGCGTGACCGACGCCTCGGTCTGGATCGACTCGGGCGGGGTGCCCGCCCGCGACAGGTTGCCCGACAGGGCCATGGAGAAGCACGCCGCGTGGGCGGCGGCGATGAGCTGCTCGGGGTTGGACCCCGGGCCGTCTTCGAAGCGGGACTTGAAGGTGTACCCGCCGCCGATCGAGTCGCCGGCGGTGAAGGTGCCGGTCCCGTTCTGGACGTCGCCCTTCCATTCAGCAGTGCCCTTCGCGGCCATAAGCCCTCCCGTGCGTGAGTCGGTGACTATTTCGACCCTATCGCTACCCGGGCGGGCGGCCGGTAACGGAGCCCCGCCCCCGTTCGGGCCCACTCAACTGATCAGCCCGGACGGAGGCGGGTGTTACCCACCCCTCCTTGCGCCGGTAAAGCGTTGTTCGCATGATGGGGGCATGCCCGCCGACGGAGGTCCCGCCCCGGCCGGGGCGGTGACGCCCGGCCGCAGCGAGCAGCGCTGGGCGGAGCTGCTGGCCAGCCTGGCCGCGGTCCTGCCGCCGGCCGCCGGGCTGGTGGCTGTCGACGGGCCGCCCGCCGCGGCCACGCTGTTCGCCACCCGGCTGGCCGGGTCGCTGGCCGCTCAGGGACGGGCGACCGCGGTGACAACCGACCCCTTCGGCTTCCAGGACGTGACCGTCTACCTGCGCACCAGCCCCGGCGGGGGCGGGCCGGGGGGCCAGCGCGAGCGGGCCGGGCAGGCCGAGATCGTCATCGACCTGCACGACCCGTCCTGGCCGGTGATCAGGCGGGTGGCCCCGGCGCTGGCCGCCCGCGACGCCTGGTACCTGACCGAGACCCGCGCGTTCTTCGCCTGCCGGGCCGCCACCTGGGACAGCAAGTTCGGCGACGACGGGCCCGCCTACCGGGCGGCGGTCACCGAAGCGGGAATCCGGCCCGGCGGCGTGGCCGTCGATGCCGGCTGCGGCACGGGGCGGGCCCTGCCACCACTGCGGGCGGCGGTCGGCCCGGCCGGCACCGTCATCGGCTTCGACGTCACCCCGGAGATGCTGCACGCGGCCGGCCCGGCGGCCGCCGCCGCGGGCGCCGCCCGGGTACTGGCCGACGCCCGGCGGCTGCCGCTGGCCGACCGGCGGCCGACGTGATCTTCGCCGCCGGACTGGTCAACCACCTGCCGGACACGCTGGCGGGGCTGCGCGAGCTGGCCCGGGTGACCCGGCCGGGCGGCCTGCTGGTGCTGTTCCATCCGACCGGCCGGGCCGCGCTGGCCGCCCGGCACGGCCACTCCGTCGCCCACGACGAACCGCTGGCGGAGGGGCCGCTGCGCCGGTCGGCCGCGGCCAGCGGCTGGACGCTGACCGCCTACGACGACGCGCCGGAGCGGTTTTTCGCGCGTCGCCGAGCGTCAGCCGGGGGAGCAGCAGGGCCGGCGCGGTTACGCCCGGGGAGACTGCGCGGGCGCGATCGAGTCGATGAAGTCGAGCGCGGCGACCGCGGTCGACCGGCGCCAGGCGAGGATGGTCGCGTCGAAGCCGCTGCTGCGCGACCGGCGCGCCTCCAGCGCGGCGACGAGCGGCTCGATCACCGCCCGCTGCGCGCGCAGCAGCTCGCCCGGGTCCTCGCCCGCCCGGTCCAGCAGCGCCAGCTTGAGCAGCAGCTCCGAGCGGATCTCGCGGACGTGCCGGACCGGCTGCTGGAGCCAGCGGGCGGCGGCGGCGCGGCCCCGCTCGGTGGCGGTGTAGACCGTGCGCTGCGGGCCCATCCCCGGCTCGGTCCCCCCGGGCACGATGAGGCCGGCGTCGAGCAGCCGCCCGAGCGCCCGGTAGACAACCGCCTTGGGGATCTGCCAGACCCGGCCGAGGCTGCCGCCGGCCGCCGTCAGCTGGGCGACCGCGAAGCCGTGGGCCGGCCGCTGGCTGATGATCGCGAGCACCAGCCATTCCGGCAGCGGCATAACGGGCTGCCCGGCGGCGTGCGCCCCGGTCGGACGGGCATTCATGGACGACAGGGTAGCGCTTGGGTCACCCGCGGCTGATCAGCCGCCGAAGACCTCGCCCAGCGCCCGTCCGGCCGCCCCGATCACGGCCGGGTCCTGCGGCCCGACGATGATCACCCCGTCGGCGCCCGCAGCCGCCAGCGCCCGGGCCGACGCCTCGAGGGTCGCCGGGTCGATGCCGCCCACCACGAACGCGGTCCGGGTGATCTCCGCCGGGTCACGGCCGGCCCGCTCGCAGTGCGCGTCGAGCACGTCGAACTTGCGCCGCACCTCGGCCGGGTCGCCGCCGAACACGTTGCAGGCGTCGGCGTACCGGGCCACCAGCTCCAGCGTCCGCTTCTCGCCGCCGCCGGCCACCAGCACCGGGATCGACCCGCGGACCGGGCGGGGCGAGTTGTAGGCGTCCCGCAGCGTGTAATAGTTGCCGTCGAAGGAAGCCCGCTCGTCGGTGAACAGCGCCCGGCACACCGCCAGCTCCTCATCGAGCCGGTCGAACCGCTCCCTGAGCCCGGGGAAGGCGATTCCGTAGGCGGCGCTCTCCTCGGCGTCCCAGCCCGCGCCGACGCCGAGCACCGCCCGCCCCCCGGAGATGACGTCGAGCGTGGTCACCGCCTTCGCCAGCAGCCCCGGGGCGCGCAGCGTGACCGGGCTGACCAGCGCGTACAGCAGGGCTGAGGACGTGACGGGAGCCAGCGCCCCGAGGACCGTGTACGCCTCGAACATGGGCGAGGCGGGCCCGCCCCCGATCCGGTTCTGGTGCACGTGATCCGGCACCGAGATGGCGTCGAACCCGGCCTCCTCAGCCGCCCGGGCCGCGTCCGCCAGCCGGTGGAAGAGCGCCGCGCCGTCGTCGGCGACCGTGCCGTAGGAACCGAAGTGGATGCCGCGCCGGAGAAGAGCCACGAGTCCCTCGCTTCAAGCAGAAGAAATGATCACCTCCGAACGTAGGCCCAGTCCCCCGGCCGCGCCACCCTGGCCCGGCCATCGGCCGGCCGTCAGCCCAGCGCGGCCACGATCGCCTCGGCCTGCCGGATCAGCGGGGCGTCGATCATCTGGCCGTCCACCTTGATCACCCCGGTCCCGTCCCGGCCGGCCTCGGCCGCGACGGCCTCCAGCACCCGCCGGGCCCAGGCGACCTGGGCCTCGTCCGGGCGGAAAGCGGCCCGGATGACCGGCACCTGGCTCGGGTGGATGGCCGCCTTGCGGGCGAACCCGGACGCGACCGCGTCTTCGGCCTCGGCCGCCAGCCCGTCGAGGTCACCGATGTTCACGTAGACCGAGTCGACCGCGAGCTTGCCCGCCGCGGCCGCGGCCAGCAGCGTGACCGACCGGGCGTGGCGGGCGAAGTCCCGGTAGCGGCCGCTGGGCAGCCGGCTGGTGCGGCCGCCGAGCGCGGCCGTCAGGTCTTCCGCGCCCCACATCAGCGCGCTCACCGCGGGGGCGGCGGCGATCGCGGCCGCGTTGACGAAGCCGAGCGGAGTCTCGCACAGCGCGACCACCTGCCAGCCGTCGAACTCCGCGAGCTGCTCACGGGTTTCCGTCTTCGGCAGCATGATCGTCCGGTACCCGGCCTGGGCGGCCGCGGCCAGGTCGGCCACGTGCCCGGCGGTGCCGGCCGCGTTGACCCGGACGATGACCCGGGCGGGGTCGAGCGGGGTCGCCGCCAGCGCCGCCCGCGCGGCCTGCTTGGCCCCGGCCCCGACGCCGTCCTCCAGGTCCAGGATGACGCCGTCCGCCGCCGCGAGGGCCTTGCCGTAGCGGTCGGGCCGGTCGGCCGGGCAGAACAGCAGGGCCGGGCCCGGCAGTGGCGCCGACGCGGCGGCCGTCACTGCCCCGCCCCCGGACGGCAGCGCATCAGGGTTGTCCGGGTGACGACCGCCACCACCGTGCCGTCCTGGTTGCGGGCGGTGTGCTCGAAGGTGACGATGCCCTGGCCGGGACGGCTGGACGACAGCCGCTTGCCGAGCACGACGGTCTCACCGTAGACGGTGTCGCCCGCCCGGACCGGGGCCGGGAAGCGGGCTTCGCGAAAGCCCAGGTTGGCGACGATGGTGCCCTGGGTGAGGTGCCCGACCGACAGCCCGACCAGGACCGACATGGTCAGCAGGCTGTTCACCAGCCGCTCGCCGAACTCGGTCGACGCGCTGGCGGCGGCGTCCAGGTGCAGCGACTGCGGGTTCATGGTCAGCGTGGAGAACAGGGTGTTGTCCGCTTCGCTCAGCGTCCGGCCGGGCGCGTGCCGGTAGGTGACCCCGGTCTCCAGCTCCTCGAACCACAGCCCACGCTGCTGGACGACCGCCGCCTCGGGCGACTCGCTCATCGTTCCTCCCAGTGGCCGTTTCCCGCACTGACCTTACCCACCAGCCGCCCGGCGGCGGACGGGTGGCTAGCCGGCCGCTGGCGCCTCCAGGGCGGCCAGGTCGCGCGCGGCGTACAGCCGGTGCTCCCATTCCTCGTTGAGCACGACCAGCAGGCACTGCCGCACCGGGTAACGGCGCGGCGGCGGCCAGCCGGGGCCGTCGACCGCCGTCTGGGCCGCCAGCGACTCGTCCGTCAGCTCGCTCGAGCACCTGGCTCACCGTGGCCATCCGGTCGCGGCGGAGCGCGAGGACCTCATCCAGCGGCGGCCGTGCGGCGCGGTCGCGCGGCACTCGCAGGGTGTCCGGCATCTCGTCCCAGGGCAAGCCGAGCGGGTCCCAGGGGGCGGGTCGCCCAGGATCGCCCGCCGCACCCAGGAATCGGTGGCGAACACCAGGTGGCGCAGCGTCTCGGTGAACGACCACTCGCCGTCGACCGACTCGTGCAGCCGCTCCGGCGGCAGCCGCCGGGCCCGCTCGGTCGTCTGGTCCCACAGCCGGCCGAGGATGTCCCACGCCTCGCGGAAGCCGGCCGCGTCGGCCGGGCGCATCTTGGCCCGGTCCGGGTAGCGCCGGTTCAGCTCGGCTTCGATCAGCGGCCCGATCGAGACGCCGTTGACGGTCACGTCCTCGATCTCGCCGTGGATGTCGACGCGGGCGAGTTCCACCCCGCGCATGGTCACGTCGCTCAGGTCGGCGCCGCGGAAGCGGGCCCCGGACAGGTCGGCGGCCCAGAAGCCGGCCCCGCGCAGGTCGGTGCGGGCGAACCGGGCGCCGCGCAGGTCCGCGCCGGAATAGTCCGCCCCGGGAATGTCAGCCATGGGACTGACCGTAGCGGCCATCCCTGACGATCGGCGTCCGGGGCGCGCGCCCGGTGCTGGCGCCCGGCCGCCGGACGGGCGACGATGGCAGTTGTGGTGCGCGCGTTACAGGAGCTGACCGCCCGCGCGCCGGGAGGGGATGGCTGCCATGACAGGAGTAGGCGTCCGGTTGCGGGCCTGGGGCTGGCTCACCCGGCGGATGATGCCGATCACGACCATGAGCGACGAGCAGGTCATCGCCGCGCAGCAGCGCCCCATCCCCGCCAACCCGGTCACGGGCTGGCTCTTCGGCACCGCCCCGGCCGGCGTCACGGTGACCGACCGGACGGTCCCGGGGGCCGCGGGCGACCTCCCGGTCCGCGTCTACCAGCCGGACGGGGCAGTAAGCCCGGGCGCCCCGGGCCGCCCGCTGGTGCTCTACTTTCACGGCGGCGGCTTCGCGCTCGGCCTGCTGGCGATGGGCGACTGGATCTGCGGCACGGTTGCCGCCCGGGTGGGGGCGGTCGTCGTTTCGGCCGGCTACCGGCTGGCACCCGGGCACCGCTTCCCGGCCGCGGTCGAGGACTGCTACGCGGCCCTGTGCTGGGCGGCGGGCGACGCCGCCGCCCTGGGCGCGACCGGGCTGGTCGGTGTCATGGGGGAGAGCGCGGGCGGCAACCTGTCCGCCGTCACCTGCCTGCTCGCCCGCGACCGGGGCGGGCCCGCGCTCGCCCACCAGGCGCTGATCTACCCGGCGACCGACATGACGCGTGAGCTGGCGCCGGGGACGGACCCCAACGCCCCGTTCCTCTCGGCTGCCGAGCGCGGCACCTACAAGCGCCTCTACCTCGGTCCCGACGGCGACGCCGCCGACCCGCGGGCGTCTCCGCTGCTGGCGGCCCGCCACGCGGGCCTGCCGCCCGCGCTGATCCAGGTCGGGGAGCACGACCCGCTGCGGGGTGACGGCGTGGCCTACGCCGCCGCGCTGCGCGCGGCCGGCGTGCCGGTCCGGTTCACCGAGTACGCCGGCATGCCGCACGGCTTCGTCAACTTCCCCGGGCTGTCCGCGGCCGCGCACCAGGCGCTGTCCGAGGTCTGCGCCGAGCAGGCCGTCTACCTCGCCCCGGCCGCAGCCGAGAGCGGCCCGGCGCCCGAACCGGGCCCCGCGCCCTGGCCCCGGCCCGCCCCCGGGCCCTAGGATCCGCGCTATGAAGGTCACCGTCGATCCGCTCGTGTGCGAGACCAACGCGGTCTGCGTCCGCCTCGTGCCGCAGGTTTTCTCCCTCCGGGAGAACGACGCGGGCGACGACATGCTTGTGATCGCGGGCGACGGGGAGGTGCCACCGGAACTGGCCGGCCGGGTCAGGGCCGCGGTCGCCCGCTGCCCCAAGGCGGCGCTCAGTTCCGGCTGATGCCCCCCGCCGCCGGTTAGGGTGGGCCCGTGGATGACGGTCTTCGGCTGCGGCCCTTCCCCTTCGACGGCGATCAGGTGACGGCCATCGTCAGCACCCGCCACGGCGGGGTCAGCAGCGGCCCCTACGGCCGACTCAACCTGGGCGGCCACGTCGGCGATGACCCGGCCGCGGTGGCCGAGAACCGCGCGCGGCTGGCCGCCGCGCTCGGCGTCGCCCGCCTGACCGTCGCCGACCAGCGGCACACGGCCACCGTGGCGGTCGTCGACGACGTGCTGGCGGGCCGGGGCCATGACGGCACGGCCGACGCGGCCGCCGCCTTCCCCGCGACCGACGCCCTCATCACCAGCCGTCCCGGCGCCGCGCTGGCGATCCTGGTCGCCGACTGCGCCCCGGTGGTGCTGTTCGACCCGGTCCGCCGGGCGGTCGCGGTGGTGCACAGCGGCCGGGCGGGGACGCTGCGCGGCGTGGTGGGCAAGACGGTCGAGGCGATGACGGCGGCGTTCGGCTCGGTCCCGGCCGACCTGCTGGCCGGGATCGGGCCGGCCATCGGGGCCGGCAGCTACGAGATCGGCGCGGCCGAGGCGGCCGAGGTGATGACGGTGTTCGGCCCGCGGACCCCGCTGCTTCGCCCGGCTCGCCCGGGGCACGCGCTGTTCGACCTGACCGGCGCCGTCCGCCGCCAGCTGCGGGCGGCCGGCCTTCCCGATGCCAGCGTGCACGACATGGCGGTGGACACCAGGACCAGCACCGGTCGACTTTTTCTCCGACCGGGCGGCCCGCCCGTGCGGGCGCTTCGCGGCGGTGGCGCTGCTGCCGGGCTGAGGCGGCCTCCTGGTGTCCTCCGTTCTGGTCCCCCCGTTCGGGCGGACTCAGCCGTCTCCGAACGCGCGTTCCATTCCCGGTTTGACCGCGCGCTGGTAGAGCCACGCCGACCCGATCCCGACGGCGGTCCCGACCACGGTGTCGGCGAACCGCAAGATGGGCTGCAGCCAGGCATCGTGCGGGCTGACGGCGGCGACCACGAGGACGACCGTGGTGGTGATCGCGGCCGTGATGGCGTCCTCCGGGCGGCCGAGCAGCATCGCGGTCAGCGTGCTGGCGGCCACCAGGACCGGCAGCGCCCAGGTGTGGAAGGGCGCCAGCGACAGGTAGGCCAGGCAGTAGACGAAGCTGATCAGGGTGGCCGCCAGCCGTGAGACGGCCGCCGTGTGGCTCTCGGCCGTGCTCGCCCGGTTGACGAAGATCGTGGCGAGCACCGCCCACATGCCGCCGAGCAGGTGGTCGTCGGCCGACACGCCCGGTACCCGGGCCAGCACCTCGGTCACCAGCAGCCAGGTGGCCAGGCAGGCCAGGCCGAGGACGACGCTGTCGGTGACCGCCTCGCGGGCCCGCGCCCAGCCCGGTGGATTGATCTTCATCGCCCGCCGCTCGTCCCGTTCCCGCCTGCCGTCTCCGGCATACCCCCGGGGACGGCGGCCCAGCCCTGGCCTGCCCGGGGAATGTCGGGCCCGGGCCGGCCAAGATAGCAACGGTGGAGTTCGACTACGTGGTGGTGGGGGCCGGGTCGGCCGGCAGCGTGGTGGCCGGCCGCCTGGCCGCCGCCCCCGAGCGGCCGAGTGTGCTGCTGGCCGAGTACGGCGGCCCCGCCCGCAACCCGCTGCTGCACGTGCCGAAGGGGTTCTACTACACCCTTCGGGGCGGCCGTTACCTGTACCGCTACGTCACCGGCCCGGTCGGCCCGGGCGCGCAGGACGAGGTCTGGCTGCGCGGCCGGGTGGCCGGCGGCAGCGCCGCCGTCAACGGGATGATGTGGATGCGGGGCGCGCCCGCCGACTGGGACGGGCTCGCCGCCCGGGGCAACCCGGGGTGGTCGTGGGACCAGGCCGGCGCCCGCCTACCAGGCGATCGAGCGGCACAGCCTCGGGCCCGGCGGCGGCCGCGGCACGTCCGGGCCGCTCGGTGTCTCCGTCACCGACACCGGCGACCCGGTCACCCGGGCGGTCCTGGAGGCGGCCGTCAGCTACGGCTGGGAGCGCGTCGCGGACGCCAACGCGGGCGACACCGAACGGATCGGCTTCACCCCGTCGACCATCTGGCACGGGCGCCGCACCACCTCCTACGACGCGTTCGTCCGCCCGGCCCTGGCCCGCCGGGCGGACGGCGGCCGCGGCCTCACCGTCGCCACCCGGACCCGCGCGGTGACCCTGATCTTCGACGGGCACCGGGTCACCGGGGTCACGACGGCCGACCACCGGGGGGCGGTGCGGGATGTCACCGCCCGGCGCGAGGTGATCGTCTGCGCGGGCACGGTGGAGACCCCGTTGCTGCTCGAGCGCTCCGGCATCGGCCGCCCCGGGCTGCTGCGCGCCCGCGGCATCGCCCTGCGGGCGGAGTCGCCCAACCTGGGGGAGCGGGTCATCGAGCAGCGCGGGGCCGCCTTGCAGGTGGCGCTGGGCGACGGCGCCGCCGTCAGCAAGCTCAGCACCCGCGCGGGCCAGGTGACCGAGGCGCTGCGCTGGCTGGTGTCCGGCCGTGGCCTGCTCGCGACCGGCGGCTACGACCTGGTCTGCCAGTTCAAGTCGGACCCGGCGGCGGCCCGGCCTGACGTCCAGGGCCTGTTCGTGCCGATGGCGCTGCAAGGCGGGAGCGGGGAGCTGCGGCTGGCGCGCCACCCCGGCATCTTGTTCATGGCCTACCCGCTGCGCCCGCGCACCACCAGCACGGTGCACATCTCCGGCCCCGGCCCGGACGACCCGCCGCTGATCGGCGCCCGCTACCTGGAGGCGGAGGCCGACCGGGCGGCCGTCGCCCCCGTCCTCGAGGTGGCGCGGGCCGTTCTCGCCCAGGGGCCGGTCGCCGCCTTCGGCCCGTCCGAGGAGTTCCCTGGCCCGGCGGTGGCGACCCGGGCCGACACCGTCGCCTACTCGCTGGCGACCGGCACCGGGCTCTACCACGCGGTCGGCTCGGCCGCGATGGGCCCGGCCGACGACGACGTGACCGACGCGGCGCTGCGGGTGCGGGGCGTCAGCGGCCTGCGCATCGCCGACGCGTCGGTACTGCCCCTGCAGCTGAGCGGCAACACCGGTGCCCCGGCCGTGCTGGTCGGCTACCGGGCGGCCGACCTGGTCCTGGACGACCTGCGCGCGGGCTGAGGAGGCGCCCGCCGCCAGCCGCTCAGCTCCCGGGCGATCCCGCCCGGCACCCGCTCAGCTCCCGGGCCCGCCCGCCTCGTCGCCCGCCTCGTCGCCCGCCCCGCCGGCCCGGCGCCGCTGCCCGAGCCGCCGCGCCAGTTCGATGATCCCGCTGAGCGCCAGCGCGCCGCCGAACGCGACGGCGAACCCGGCCACCGGCATGTGCTCGAACGCCTGGCCGCCGATCCGCCCGGCCAGGAACGCGTAGGAAGCCCAGATGACCCCGGCGAGCGCGACCGCGACCGCGAACCGGCGCCAGGGGTACCGGACCAGCCCGCAGCAGAGGGTCACCGCGGTCCGGCCGCCGGGGATGAACCGGCACACGATGATCAGCCCCAGGCCGAACCGGGCGAGCGACCGCTCGGCCCAGCCCTTGCGCGCGGCGCCCTTCTCGCCCGCGAAGAAGCGCCGCGTCGCCCAGGGCCCGAACCGCCAGCCGATCAGGTACGACAGGTTGTCGCCGGCGAACGCGCCCGCCGCCGCGCACGCCACGATGAGGAAGACACGCGGGTCGGACGACCCGGCCGTGGCCACCCCGAACGCGATGATCACGGTCTCGCTCGGCAGCACGGGAAGCACGGCGTCCAGGCACGGCAGCCCGAACGCGATCAGGTACGAGAGCGGCGAGCCGGCCTGCAGGCTGGTCGTGATGCCGCTCACCCGTTACCTCGTCTCCGTCCGGCCCTCAGTAATCACGGGTGATACCCAGGTTGGCGGCGGCTGACCGGTGCTGTGACCACGGCGGTCGCCTGGGGCGAATGACAGCAAAGGGCGACGGAACGGGCGCCTGGTGTCTGCTGAGCCCGCGGTGTCCCGATGAGGGCTGACGGCCGCGATCAGGCTCGCGAAAACCCTTGTGACGTGCGAGAACGCCACTTGCCCGGGGCAAATCGAATATGCGTCAGCTGACCGATGTCTGTCAGTGCAAGTTGCATGAGAGTTTTCATGCAACCAAGCAGATCCCCGCTGCGAAGGACCGCTGATGACCCCGATGGCGCCGCCCCGTCCAAACCGCTCCGCGCCCCCGCCCCCGCCCCAGCCCCCGCCTGTGGACCGCCGGCGCTGCCGCGTCCCGCTCCGGGCGGACGCCGCCGCCGCCGCGGCGGCCCGGAGCGCCGTCGCCGTCGCCGTCCGTGCCTGGCGCGTCCCGGTCGACCCGGACGCGGCCGTGCTGCTGACCAGTGAGCTGGTGACCAACGCGGTCATCCACGGCGCGCCCGCGGCCGGAGCGTTCGTGCTCCTCACGATCGCCCGCGAGGAGGCCGGGCTGCGGGTAGACGTGCATGACGGCTCCCGGGACCTGCCGGCCCTGGAGAGCGCCGCCCCGGCCGAGGCCGAGACCGGCCGGGGGCTCGTGCTGGTGTCATCGCTGGCGGCCGAGTGGGGCTTCTACCGGACCCGGGCGGGCAAGGCGGTGTACTTCATCCTGGCCGCGAATGACGCCAGTGCCGGCGACAGCGGCGCCCCCGGCACTCGCGCCGGCGGCAGCGGCGTCCCCGACCCCCGCGCCGGCGACAGCGGCGCCCCCGGTACCGGCGCCTCTGACACCGGGGCGGGCGATGCCAGTCCCGGCGCCATCACGGCCCGCCCGGGGGCGGTTTTCCCCGGTTATGACGTTTTGCCGGACGGCCGAACCGGACGGCTGGTATGAAAAGCCCCGCCCCGGCCGTCACCCGAACCTCAAGATCGGTCAGCTGACCGATGTCTCGCCGTGCAATTTTCAGCAGCATTTGTACCGCAACCGCAACCGCGGCCGGGAGGAGAGAACCGGCCGCCTGCTCCGCCCCGTACCCCGGGGACACTGCCCCGGGAGCACTGCCCCGGGAGCAGGCAGGCGCGGCCGCCGGTGCGCAACGCTTTGCCACTTGGTCAACCAGGTCGGAGGACCCGCGATGGACACGATAGCGCCGCCGTTGCCGGCCACGCCGGCCGGACTGCGGCACCGCCGGGTCCGGCTCGACCTCGCCGCGGCCGCCGCGGCCTGCGCCTGCGGACACGTGCGGGCGTCCATCGCCGCCTGGTCGGTTCCGGTCAATCCGGCCGTCGCCGTCCTCCTCACCAGCGACCTGATGATCAACGCGGTCACCAATGGCGCGGTCGAGACCGTGATGCTCGGCATCAGCTGGACCTCCGGCCGGTTCCGGGTCGAGGTCCACGACGCCTCGGTGTCCGGCGACTCCTGGGCGACGGCCGGGGCCGACGCTGACGCCGGGCGGGGCCTGCTGCTGGCCGCCGCGATGGCGGCCGACTGGGGTCATTACCGCACCCCGGCCGGCCGGGCCGTGTATTTCGCGCTCGTTCCCGGGTCGCCCCGCCCCGTGCTCGGCGCCCCTCCAGCCATCCTCGCGGCCGCCGGCGTTGCCGGCCTTCCCGGGGACGGACCGCGGATTGCCCCCGCGGGATGCCGCGAGCGGGGGTGGTGCGCCGTGAGCCCCCGGAGGTTCACCGCCCCCGCCGTCGGCGCGGGCGGCTGCCGCCCGGCCGACATGCGCGGCACCAGCTTCCACGGCCGTGGCCTGTCCGGCGCGGCGTGGGCCGGCGCGAGTTGCCGCGGTGTCTACGACCGCCCCCTTCGCTGCCGGCTGGCTTTCTGGTCAGGCATCACCAAACGCCCGCCGGGCCGCGACGAGCGCGGCCCCGACACCTCAGGAGCAGGGACATGAGAAACAGCCCCGACCGGAAACCGACGATCTGGAGTAGCCGCCCCGCCACCGGGAGCCGCGGGCCGGGCCCGGCCCGCGGGCGGACGCCGGGGACGACCGGGTGGGCCCGCCGGGCCTGATCCGACCAGAACGTGGGGACCTGACCGTAGCTGACATCACGGTCGCCGTCCCCGCAGCGCCGGGGCAGGCGACGCGTGCCGCACGCACTCGCCCTCCCCGCGCCCGCGGGGCGCCGCCGCGGGCCGCAAACGCGGCGCCGCCCCGCACCCGGTGCCCGGCCGCCGCAGCCGGGCACCGGGCCCTCGTCCCGGGCCGGCCGCCCGGGAGCGCCTGGCCGCCTGACGGTGCCGCCGTCGCCGGCGGCGCGGGACGCTCGCTGATGGCCCCGGGCGGCCGGGCCCCGGGAGAGACGCGCCCGCGCTCCATTGGGCCGCTGCGCGGGCGCCCTGCGGGATGGTGAGCGGTAAGCCGCACCAGTTCGCCACCCGCCGTCGTGGTGCGGCGGGCCGGCCCCTGACCCGGCCCGCCGCACCACGTCACCGCCGCTACCAGGGAACGGGAAGCGCCTTCAGCCGGCCGCCGCCTCAGCGGGCGCCGGACGCCCGGAGCACCGACTCCCGGGCTATTTCCGTCCGGGTGGCCACGTTGAGCTTCTTGAGTATGTGCGACACGTGGGTGGCCACGGTGCGCCGTGACAGCGTCAGCCGGGCCGCGATCTCCGGGTTGGACAGGCCTTCCTCGACGAACGCGGCCACCTTCAGCTCGGTGTCGGTCAGCGAGTCCCACCCGCTGAGCGCGCGCCGGTGCTTGCTGTGCGGCCCGCGGCGGATGCCGTGCCCGCGGAACTCCGCCTGCACCCGGTTCAGGTCAGCCTCGGCCCCGAGGTGCTCGTAGAGCTCGACCGCCTGCTCGAACGCGAGCCGGGCGGCGGTCCGGTCGCCGGCCGCGACGAGGCAACCGGCCGCGCCTTCGAGTGCCTTGGCCCGCGGCAGCGGACGCCCTGCGTCGGCGTACCACTGCGCGGCCGCCAGCAGCGTCTCCGGGTCGCGGTCGACCAGGCCCCGGCAGTACAGCGCGTTGGCCTGCCGGTGGGGGACGGCCGAGCCGTCCGCCAGCGTGGCCGCCTGGGCGGTAACTGCCTTGGCGGTGGGGCTGTCCCCGGTCTTCAGGGCGAGCCGGACCGCGTCACCGAATAGGTCCTCGACCTCGCCCGGGTCTCCCTGGTTGGCCCTCAGGGCGGCGGTGAGGACGGCGAGCGCCTCCGGCGCCGCACCGTCCTGCTCCCGGTCGAGTGACCGGGCGAGGGTCAGCTGCGGAATCAGCACGCCGAAGCGCTCGGCCAGCGCGGCGCCGGCGGCCAGGTGCTGGCGCCCTTCCAGGGGCGTGTTCCGGTGGAAGGCGATGTGGGCCGCGATCACCTGCTCGCAGCACGCGGCGAACGGCTCCGTCAGCTCGTCGGTCGCGACCGCGATCTCAGCCAGCGCGTCGTCCCAGCGGCCGATCTCGTACAGCCCCTGCCCGAGCAGGCAGTGCGCCTGCGCCAGCCGCACAGCCGTGCCCGCCTGCTGCGCTAGTTCCCGGGCCCGTTCCGCCGCCGCGATGGCCCCATCCGGCCGGTCCAGGTTGAACAGCGCGACCGCCTTGTTGATCTGCAGCAGCAAGCCGAGGTCGCCCAGGGCGGCGTCGGTCTCGGTTACCGCGAGAGCCCGGTCATAGACAGCCAGCGCTCCCGTGTGGTCCCCGCGGGTCATCGCCCGCAGGCCCAGCACGTGCAGCGCCCAGCTCGTCGCCCAGCCGTCGCCCGCCTCGGTCGCCCAGCTCAGCGCGCTGGTGGCCTCGCGGCCGGATGCTTCGGCATCACCCAGGTAGAGGTAGGTGCGCGCGGCCAGCACGAGCAGCCGGGCGCGGTGCTTGGGCCCGATGCCCGGTCCCGCCGTCGCCTGCTCCAGGACGGTGAACGAGTCGCCGGCCGAGCCGCCCCGCATGCGGCACTGGACCAGGGTCCAGTGCAGGTCCACGATCAGGTCGGGGTCAGCCGCGTGGCGCAGCGCCTGTTCGGCCACGCGTTCCGCCTCGGCCGGGTCGCCGGTGCGGTAGAGCGCGTCGGCCAGCCGGCTGGCGAGCCAGCCGTGCTGGACGGAGCCGGCCGGCAGGGCCGCGACCGCCTGCCCGAGCAGCTCCACCGCGACCGCCGGAGACTGACCGACCAGCGAGTCGGCCGAGCGGGCGAGCCAGTCCAGCATCCACTGGTCGAGCAGGCCGCCGGGCCAGGCCGCGGCCGCGGCGACCGGCGGGCGCTCGATCTGCACGGGCGGGGCGACCGCGCTGACCGCGATACGGTCGACCTCGGTGCCGCCCAGCGCGCGCAGCAGCTGGCGGGCCACCCGGTCGGGCGCCGCGCCCGCGGCCGCGAGGGCCTGCCCGGCGTCGCGGTGCCAGGCTCCGCGCACCGCGGCGGGCTGCTCGGCGTACAGCGCCTCCCGGACCAGCGGGTGCCGGAAGGCGAGGGCGGTCCCGCTGGCCGGGTCGCTCACCAGGCCGGCCGCGCGGGCCTCGTCGAGCGCGGGCATGATGCCGGCCACCGTCCGGCCGAGGACGGTGGTGAGGTCGGGCACGGTGAAGGTCACCCCGAGCAGGGCCCCCGCCTGCAGCACCTCGCGGGCCGCGGGGGTCAGGAAGCCGATCTGCCCGGCGATGGAAGCGGTCACCGAATCGGGCACGGCCTTCCCCGTGAGCTGGGCTTCCCCCGCTTCGGTGACGGTGATGCGGCCGGCCTGGCGCAGCGCCGTGAGCAGTTCGGTCAGGTAGCGGGGGTTGCCGGCCGCACCGTCGGCCAGCCGGGCCAGGCCTCCGTCCGGCCGGCCGCCTGCGAGTGCGGCCGTCAGCTCGGTGGCGGCGCCGGCAGACAGCGCCGTGAGCAGCAGGTGGCCGTCGCCGTCGACCGAGCGGCGCAGCGCGAGCAGGTCTTCCCGGACGGGCGCCGGCCGGGTCAGGCCGATCAGCAGCAGCGGCGCTTCGGTCGCGGTCCGCGCCAGCCGTTTCCACAGCCGCACGCTGGCCGGGTCGGCCCACTGCAGGTCGTCGAGGACGAGCACAACCGGCCGGGCGACGGCTTCGTCGATGATCAGCGCGATGAGCTGCTCGGCCAGCATGGCTTCGATGCCGGCCTCGCGGCCGGCCGCGATCTCACCCCGCAGCAGCCCCGCGATCGCGGTCCGGCGGGCGTTCACCGACGGCCGGCGGACATCGAGGGCATCGAGGAACGGCAGCAGCGGTGCCGCGGAGCTGAGCTCGTCGCCTGCCCCCCAGAAGACCTGAACGCGCCCCGGGGCCAGGCGTCCGACGGCGGTGCGGACCAGGGTCGTCTTGCCGATGCCGGCCTCACCCTCGATGAGCACCGCGCGCTGGCCGCCCCGGCCGGGCGCTCTTAACAACCCGTCGAGCAGTGCCAGCTCGTCTCCACGTCCGGCCAGGACGCCGGGCGGGGTTGCCGGATACATGCCACGAAGCGTACTAGCGGGACAAGTGCGGAACAAGCGGTTCTTTTTCGGACATTAATTCGGCGCATTCGCGGGCGGCCCGCCAGTGGCGCGGGGTAATCCGCTCCCGGGCCATGCAATTTGCAGGCGAACTTTCCCTGCAGTCGGACGCAATAATTCCAGGGCATGATCGCGGTAAATTGACAGCTCATTTGCCATAGCATATCGTGACGCCGCTTTTACTCATTGAATATATATCGCCGTCGATCTACTCTAACGTATGTAAGCGCCACAGACTGGTGATTGGAAAAAGTGCGGGCAACGATGCCCGTGCGGGCCGCCGGATCAAAGGTCGCAGGCATTGACCTCGGTAAACGCATGGAGGTAATCATGCGCATTCGGCGTAACATCCTCGCTCCCGCCATCCTCGTGATTGGCACCGTCGGCTCGGTCGTGGCCGGCCCCGTCCTCGCCCTTACTTCCGCCGCCGCTCCCGCGGCGACGCCGGTAGCCGTCAGCGCGCACCCTGACGTGGTCGGATTCCACCTATGAAGTGAAACTCCCGCTAAATGGTCCGCCGCTGGTACCACTTCCAGTGGCGGACCATTTGTTGTCCCCGCGAGTTAAAAAGTGAAACGGCCGACGTGATATCCGGATCACATTTCGGTGATTTCCGGCTCCTGGTCCGTCTGGCATCCCTCCAGGTTTGCTGCCTCCCGCTGACCCCGTGTGCCCGGTGGGCCCCGGTCGCCGATTCTTCGAGCAGTGGCACTCCCCGGGATCTCGCTGAACGATGGCCGCTCACTGGCCGGTGAAGCCCTTAGTTCGCCGCAGTCACCCCCCTTATCAGGGTCCTCCTCGGTATCGGCGGGATCACCTTTCCCCTTGTCGCACGGGCATCAGTGGCAGCGGGGGGACGCGGACCGTCCGCCCCACCGTTTATGCCTGCGGGCGGACACCGGTTTCCCGGCGCCCCCGGTGCGGAATGAGGAACTTCGGCGGACGCGTCATTATCCCGGATGGCTGCCTCATCAATATCACGCGCCTCTGCAGTCACTTGATCGAATCGGGGTCGCCGGAGCCAATCGCTCTCTTTTTTCGTTATTGAAATCAATTCATCGCGCTGAGCACGGAAGTTAACCGCCCGCGGATCACGCACGAGTGGCTTTCCGCCCGTGCGCAGGAGTGACGATTTGATCACCTTCGGCGGATCACGCGGGGATGACCTGGTTTCGTTGAATGTTTCCGTGAAATATTCAAGGCGACGCCCCGCGCTTTCCACAGGCGGGCATCCGGGGAAAGGAGGCGATGCGCGGTGGCCGAGGACAGCAGCCCGACCGTCCGGCGTCGGCGCCTCGCCGCCGAACTGCGGCAACTGCGGGAGGCCAAGGGGCGCAGCGGCGAATCGGTCGCGCACGCGCTGCGCTGGAGCCCGAGCAAGATCAGCCGCTACGAGCGGGCCAAGACGGGCCTGCGGCCGAGGGAAGTCGAGCGGCTGCTTGACTACTACGGGGTCACCGGGGCGCACCGGGACATGCTGCTCGCGCTGGCCAATGACGCCGCCCAGAAGGGCTGGTGGGAGGAGTACGCGGAGAGCCTCCCGGAGGACTACCAGCAGTTCATCGGGCTCGAGCACGAGGCCACCGCGGTCGCCATCTGGCACGTAGACGTGGTCGCGGGCTTGCTGCAGACCGAGGCGTACGCCCGGCACATCATCAACAGCTACGACCGGGTCGAGCCCATTGCCCCGTCTCAAGTCACCCGCCTGGTCCGGGTCCGGATGCGCCGTCAGCAGGTGCTGGAGCGGCCCGGCCTGTCGCTGCACGTGGTGCTGGACGAGTCGGTGCTGCTGCGCCGGATCGGCTCCGACCGGACCATGTACGAGCAGCTGGAGCGGCTCGCGGCCGAGTGTGACCGGCCCAGCCTCACGTTGCAGATCCTCCCGCTCGACGGCCCGCACACGGTCGTCGGTGAGTCGTTCGTGCTGTTCGGCTTCGAGGCCGACGGCGACGCCGTCCTTCAGGACGTGGTCTCCACCGAGCAGATGCGCAGCGGGTTCATCCTCGAGGGCGAGCGTGAGACCCACCTGCACCGGGTGGCGTTCCGCACCCTGGCCGAGGCGGCCCTCGGCCCGGCCGAGTCCAAGCAGCTCATCCTGAGCACGGCCGAGTCCCGCTGGGCGGGCGTCCGCCACTCTGCCTGCTGACCTGCGGCTAAGCTCCCGTTTCGGTCCGTTTAGAGCCGACCTGTGTTATTCGTTGTGGTTCGTGATTCAAAAGGGTCCGAACCTGCCCCCTGCGTCATACGTTGTCTGCTAGATTCTGCGGCATCAACGGCTACTCCCGGTACGGCTCATACCTGGAGTTAGCCGTGTGTGAAGGGCAAACACACAGCAAGTAGGTCAATAGGGGGTATGCGGGACTATGCCTACCAGTGAAAATCGCTTCGAATGGGTAAAAAGCTCACTTAGTTTTGCCAACG
This sequence comes from uncultured Actinomycetota bacterium, assembly GCA_963795335.1. Lineage (GTDB taxonomy): Bacteria > Actinomycetota > Actinomycetes > Streptosporangiales > Streptosporangiaceae > Trebonia. The sequence goes on along the minus strand of CAWCHI010000007.1, from coordinate 291,766 downwards.
GCAACTGCGTCGAAGTGGCCGACCTGACTGGCGGGGACATCGGCGTCCGCAACAGCCGGGACGCCGCGGGGGCGGTTCTCCGCTTCACGCCGGACGAGTGGCACGCTTTCCTCGGCGGTGTCCGCAACGGCGAGTTCGACCGCTTCGGCGCCTAGCCAGCGGTCAGCAGCAGGCGGCGGGTTCCCGGTTCGCCGGGGGCCCGCCTTCTGCGTTCGCCGCGGCCCTGCGGGTATCCGCCCGCGCTACGGCGACGGCAGCAGGCAGAACTCGTGGCCGTCCGGGTCGGCCAGGATGAGCGGGCCGGTGTCAGCGGGGCTGGCGCCACCGGGGCGCGGGCGGACGCGGGTTGCCCCGAGCGAGACCAGCCGCTCGGTCTCCGCTTGTGTCCCCGCCCCGGGCAGCAGCGCGAGGTCGAACCGCAGCCGGGCTCTTCCCGGTCGCGGGCATCAGCGGCGGACCGCCCCAGCTGACCTTGGGACCGCCGTCCGGCGAGCGGATCGCGGTTTCCTGGTCCTGGTCCCACACCAGCGGCCAGCCCAGCGCCGCACTCCAGAAGTAGCCGCCCGCCTCGAGCCGTCGCACGCGATCTCGCCCAGGAACCCGCAGCCGGCCAGGAAGCGGTTGCCCGGCTCGATGACGCAGAACTCGTTGCCCTCGGGATCGGCCAGCACGACATGCCCCTCGTCCGGCCGCTGGCCGACGTCCAGTGGGCGGGCGCCGAGCGCGAGCGCGGCCGCCACCGTCCGCTCCTGGTCCGCCGGGGAGGTACTGGTCAGGTGGAGGTGCCGGTCATTGAGTCCCGCCCGCGGCTCCCGGGTGGGCAGGAACCGCAGCCGGAACCCAGGATCCTCGCCCGGCCGCACGGCGACGCCGCCGCGGGAGTCGCGGCCTGGCTGGCCGCGGAGGACGCTGGCCCAGAACCGTGCCAGCCGGACCGGCTGGTTCGCGTAGCAGACGAGCGAGCGAAGCTGACACGCCATCGCGCTTGCGTCACCTCCGCCGTCCTGACCAGGGAACCGTGAGCGCCACACCCGCCCCTGAGGAAATTATCGTCGCACGAGCGGCGGCCGGGCAGTCCGCAAGTATCCGGTTGCCGGCCCAGAGCCCTGCCAGTTAACTGCACGGGTGAGCTTCGACTTCCAGGCGGCATACGACGAGCTGAACCCGGCCGACGACGACTACCGCTTCTATGCCGCGCTCGCGGTTTCCGCCGGCGTGTCCCGCGTCGTTGACCTCGGTTGCGGCACGGGCACGCTCGCCCGGATGCTCGCCTCCGCCGGCGCCAGCGTGACCGGCGTCGACCCGGACCCCGACATGCTCCGGATCGCCCGCACCAGGGACCCGGACGGCCGCGTCGACTGGCGCCACGGCTACAGCGACGCCATCGAGCCCGGATCGGCGGAGCTCGCGGTGATGTCCGGGCACGTCGCACAGGTCTTCACCGCAGACGACGCCTGGCTGGCGGCCCTGCGGGACCTGCACCGGGCGCTCGTCCCGGGCGGGCTGCTGGCCTTCGAGTCTCGCAACCCGGCCGCCCGCAAGTGGGAGGCCTGGACCCGCGAACTGACCCTCCGCACCGTCGAGACCCCGGACGGAGCCGTCGAGTTCTGGCATGAGACCGTCGACGCCCACCTCCCGCTCGTCAGCTACGACACCCTCACCCGCAACCTGCGCACCGGCCAGGCCACCGTGACCCGGGACGTCCTCGCGTTCAGGGACGAGCCTGCCCTCCGCGCGACTCTCGAGCATGCCGGCTTCGACGTCAAGCACGTCTATGGAGACTGGGACCGGACCGGCCCGGCCGCCAGCTCCCCTGAACTGATCGTGATTGCGCGCAGGCCATAGCGCCGACCCGGCTGAAACTCTGAGAAGCATCTGAATACGGGGGCAAGTAGCAGTCACAAGGGGCCAACTATCCGTCACAGGCACACCGCAGCAAGCCACAGCGAGGGGCGGCCCAGGACCGCGCTGGATATACGGCAGCTGACCGATGTCTTGCAGTGCAAGTTGCAGCAGCATTCTTATTGCAGCCAGCTCCGGTCAACGCGAGCTGGTGCCCGACCATTCGGCTGGCATCCAGCCTGGTCGGCCGCTCGCCCAGCTTCCCCGCGGGCAAGGCCGGGCCGCTCGGCGGCCCGCCCGGTGCCGCGTCCGATGCCGCAACGGATCGCGGACCGGACCCGCGGGGGAGGCGGGGACGGTGAGCCGCAGCCCCCGGCCGCTCACCGTCCCCGCTGGCGGGCGTGCCTCCCGGATCGAGAAGGCCCCAGACAGGTAGGCCCCGGACAGACAAGGAACGTGCAACCCCGACATGGGATCTCTGACAGGCAGCAGGATGACTGGTCCGACCTGGATCAAGAGCTCGCTGAGCTATGCCAACGGCAACTGCGTGGAGGTATCGGACCAGCCCGAGGGCACGATCGGCGTGCGCAACAGCCGCGACTCCGCCGGCCCGGTGCTCCGGTTCACCCCAGATGAGTGGCAGGCATTCCTCGGCGGTGTCCGCAACGGCGAGTTCGACGACTTCGGCCGGACCCGGATGTAACGCCAGGTGCGGGAAAAGACTCGCCGGAAAGTGAGCCCAATCGCCTCCGCAGCCGTGCAATGAAGTATGGACATGGAGGGTGCAGGCATGAGCACAGCGTCCGCTGCCCGGGCGGTCAGCGACAGCCGCCCGGACCAGGTCATCACGGTCGGCCGCCTGCGGGTGGACACCCGCCGCCTGGAGGCCGACCTCGGCCGCGGCCGGGTGCCGCTGACCCGGCTCGAGTTCTTGTTCCTGCAGGAGCTGATCCGGCAGCCGGGACGGTCGGTCTCCCGTGGCCAGCTGCTGGCCTCGGTCTGGGGCTACGAGCGCGATACCGGCACCAACGTGGTCGGGGTCTGCGTGCGCCGGCTCCGGAGCAAGCTCGGCGACCAGCTCATCACCACGATCAGGGGTGAGGGGTACAAGCTTGGCCCGGGGTGAGCGCGGTCGCCTGCCCGCCGGGCGTGCCCGGACCCAGCCCGCCCGGAACGCGCGACCGCGGCTGCCCCCGTGTGTGACGGGGGCAGCCGCGGTCAGCGGCAGCAGCGGTTACCGGGTCTCGACGATGGTGGTGTCGTCGGTCTCCTCGACCGGGTCGCCGGTCGGCGGGACCTCGACCGCGCGCTCGGCCCGCGGCAGGCTCGGCACGGCGCTGACCCGCCCGGCGGCCAGCGCGGCGAGCAGGATGATCACGATCCCGAGACCGGTGAAGAAGCCGAACTGCTCGAGGATCCGCATGTGGAGGCCGGCGCTCGCGGGCAGGCCGGCTGGGTTGGCCGTCGTCCACAGCGGCGCGAACATGGTGCCAAGGGTGAACCAGGCGCCGCTGGCGATCGCGAGCAGTGAGCCGAACATGACCACGTGCCGACCGCGCGCGCCCATCATGATCAGGCCGCCCAGCAGGGCGCCCGCGCCGGGCAGGATCTCCAGGTAGAGACGCCCGGAGGTGTATGTCCAGGCCGTGTCCGGCGTGTAGGCGTAGTGGAAGTACGGCCCGATGAACGGGATAAGGCCGCCCCAGATGCCGAGCAAGGCGACCAGGAACCCGCCGAAGATTCCGTGGGTGCGCCGGATTCGCATGTATCCAACCACAGCTATCACTTCCCTTTCGGGTTAACCGCGCTAGTCGCCTTTCGGCTCGCGATTTGCCCTACCCCAGCGGGGCGGATTATTCCGGTAAGCCGAAATTAACCCGTCCGGGGGGAAGTGCCGTGCCCGCACAGGGCGCGGTGTCAGCTGCTCTGCTGGGACGCGATCTCGCTGCGGACCTGCTCCATGTCGAGGCCGCGGACCGCCTCGATGAGCTTCTCCAGCGACGCGGCCGGCAGCGCGCCCGCCTGGGAGAAGACCAGCACGCCGTCCCGGAACGCCATCAGCGTCGGGATCGAGCTGATCTGGGCGGCGGCCGCCAGACCCTGCTGGTCCTCGGTGTCGATCTTGCCGAAGGTGATGTCCGCGTGCTCCTCGCTGGCAGCCTCGAAGACCGGGCCGAACATCCGGCACGGCCCGCACCAGGACGCCCACCAGTCCACCAGCGTGATTCCGTCCCCGGTGACGGTCTGCTCGAAGTTTTCCTCGGTCAGTGCCAGAGTGCTCATTACGCTCCTTCGCTTGGCTCTCGGTTGCGAATAAGCGACAACGGGCACCAGACATTCCCGCGCCTCGGGCCGGGCCGCTATCCAGCGGCTCCCAGGCTGTGCTCACCAGGCTGTGCTCACCAGGCTGTGCTCACCAAGCTGTGCTCACCAAGCTGTGCTCACCAAGCGACAGCGACGGCGACGGCAACCGCGGCGACCAGGTTCGAGTAGGGCGCCCGGGCCGAACTGGCCAGCCCGGCCCGGCCGCGCGCGTTGACGGTCACCACCAGGCGCCCGTCTGCCAGCGCCTTCGTCAGCCGCTCGCCCGCGTCGGCGACCGAGCCGTCGGAAGCGCGCACGGCGGCGATGTCGCGCAGCGCGTCACGCAGTCGCAGCAGCGCACCGTGCTCGGACCCGGACAGGGTGGCCTCGCCGGGCAGCAGCCCGGTCGCCCGGAGCCAGGGGACGGCGCTCTCGCGCGTCTCCAGCAGGTCGGCCCCGTCGGCGGTCACCGTGCCGGCCAGCGAGCGGAGGAGCGCCTCACCCTCGAGGACGGCGTTCCCGGCGGCGACGGAAGGCAAGTGATTAGTCACGCTGCGATCGTAGCGTCCGCGGGCACCTCAACCGGGCCTGATAACGACAGACAACCTCGGTGGCGCTGGCGGTTGCGCGTTTGCCCTGGCCGCCGTTGTCATCGGCCGCCGGGGCAGGTGTACGGTAGCTGATTGATCGAGATGAATCCGCTGGCCTCCAGGGGGATTGACACGGGGCCGGCCGGAGGACAAGGGGGGAAACCGATGTCTGTTGCCGTGGGGCTGGGGAAAGCCCTGGACAAGGCATACGAGGAGAAGAGCCTGAGCGAGCTGCTGGACTCCCCGGTGGCCGCGCTGGCGGGGGTCAGCGACGGCGACGCGGAGCACCTGGCCGCGGCGTTCGGTATTAAGAGCGTCCGCGACCTCGGCAGCAACAAGTACTTCAAACTGGCTCAGGCACTCGTCGAGGTCGGCCGGCAGGCCGGCTAGCCGTCAGGCAGGCAGGGCAGGCAAGCTGCGCGCCCGTTTACGCCCCGGGGATCAGGCCGTCATTGGGTCGAGGTCAGGGCGATCCCGAACGGGCGCGTGGCTTGGCCTTAGCCCGCCGCCGCCACGTCAGGCCGGGGGTCAGGTCTGCGTCAGCGTCCCGGTGAAGTCGGGCGGCCCGCCGGGCGCGATCGTGTAGACGTTTTCCGTCATCTTGCCGTCCTTGAGGGTGACGACGGCATAGTCGGCCAGGCAGGCGCCCGCGGTGACCTCCTCGTGCAGCTCCAGCTGGGTGGCGCTCGAACTGACCAGGCGCAGGTTGTAGCTGCAGGGGCCGTTGGCATAGCTCGACGTGCCCACGATGGCGTTCGGTGCGCCGCCGGTGAGCTTGAGGTCAGCCGTCTGCGGGCCCTCGAGGCCGTTGTTCTCGGTCAGCGTGCCGCGCCAGTGGCCGAGGTATGCCCGCGGCACTCCGGCGGCAGCCGTACCCGGGCCGCCGGACGCGGCCAGGCTGGCGCTGGCGGGCGCGGAACTGGCAGGTCCTGAACTGGCCGGTGCTGAAGTGGCGGGGGTCGAGCGGGCGGGTTCGTCTCCGCTGGAGGTTGAGGCGGTCACAGACGCGCTTCCCGCTGCCCCGGCACTGGACGGCCCGCTTCGGCCCAGCCCGTGCAGCACGGTCACCGCGATCACCACCGCCGCCACCACGACGGCCGCAGCGCCGCCGGCCAGCACCGCCTGGCGGCGCCGGGGTGACCGAACCGCCGTCTGGCCAGCCGGGATCCCGGCCGGGCTGGTGGCGGCGGCCGTGCCCTGATGGGCCGGTGGCCACGCATTCCCCGGCGTGGCCGGCCCGTTCACCGGGCGGGGGAGGCCCGCGCCGGCCAGCCGGGTCCGCGCCTGTTCGGTCGCTCATCCGCTGGGCTGGGTCGCGGACCAGCAGCCCGGTGATCACGTCGGCCAGCGGCGGGCCGCCGGGGGCCGGGGGCAGGTCGGCCATCAAGATCGCGTGGAAGGTCGCGGCGGTCGTCTCCCGGTCGAACGGGTTGCGCCCGGCGACCGCGTCGTAGAGGGTGGCGCCGAGCGCCCAGCAGTCCACCGCAGGCGTGATCGTCCAGTCCCTGGAGCTGCTCCGGGGCCATGTAGGCGGGCGTGCCGATGACCCCGCTGCCGGTGAGCCGGGTGCCGCCGACGACGTGCGCGATGCCGAAGTCAGCCAGCTTCACCTGGCCCGCGGCCGTGATCATGATGTTGGCGGGCTTGATGTCACGGTGCACGATGCCGAGCGCGTGCGCGGCTTCCAGGATCGACAGCATCTGCAGGGCGATGCCTGCCGCCCGCTGCTCGGGGAGCGGTCCGTCGCGCTGCGATGAGCTGGGCCAGGGTGGCGCCGTCGACGTATTCCATGATCAGGTAGATGGCGTCGTCGTCCGCGCTGGCCGGGATGATGTCGTGCAGCGTGACCGCGTTGGGGTGAGTCAGCCGGGCGGCGCTGCGCGCCTCGGACAGCGCCCGCCGGGCGAAGACATCGCGCTCCTGCTTGCTGGCCCCGGCGGGCGGGCGCAGTTCCTTCACGGCGACCTGGCGCCCGGCGAGCTGGTCCTCGCCCAGCCACACCGCACCCATTCCGCCGCGGCCCAGCGGCCGGACCAGCCGGTAACGGCCGGCGACCAGCGGCGCTTCCATGCCCTCGTTACCCCCCAGAATTCGCCCACAGCAGCGCTAGTCACTGTAACGGCTCGCCGCCGGATGCGGCAGCGGTGCGGAGGGATCGACGCAAAGGGCCCGTGCGGGCCGCCTCCGCCAGGATGGCGGCCCGCACGGGCCCGGGTCCGGCTGGGACTAGTCGGACGCCCCGGACTGCATCGGCACCAGCTCGCGCTCGATCTCCTGCAGGCTGCGGCCCTTGGTCTCCGGCACCTTGCGCCAGAAGTAGGCCAGCGCGACCAGGGTGAGGAAGCCGAACAGGAAGAACACGCCGACCCCGTCGATCGCGCTCAGCAGGGTCAGGAACGACACCGTGACGACGAAGTTGGCGGCCCAGTTGGCCATCGACGCGACGCTCATCGCCGCCCCGCGGATCCTGAGCGGGTAGATCTCGGCGATCAGCAGCCAGAAGACCGGGCCCAGGCCGATCGCGAACGACCCGGTGTAGATCAGCAGGCCGGCGATTGCCAGGTAAGCGAGCCCGCCGTGCAGGGTCGAGCCGCCGATGAAGGCGCAGGCGGTGATGACCATGCCGACCGCCATGCCGGCCGTGCCGGACAGCAGCAGCGGGCGGCGCCCGACCTTGTCCAGCAGCCACACCGCCACGATGGTCATGCCGACGTTGACGGCGCCGTTGACCACGTTGGCGAGCAGGGCCGCGCTGTTGCCGAGGCCGGCTCCCTGGAGCAGGGTCGGGGCATAGTAGATGACCGTGTTGATGCCGGTGATCTGCTGGAAGACCGCCAGCGCGACGCCGACGAAGACCAGCGGGCGCACCCGCGGCGAGATCAGGTCCCGGTAGCCGCCCTCCCGCTGGCTGACCTCGTGCACCTCGCGGACCTCGTCCTCGATGTCGGAGTCGTCCCGCAGCCGGCTCAGCACCTGGCGGGCCTCGTCGTCCCGGCCCTGGCGGATCAGCCAGTGCGGGCTCTCCTGCTGGAACAGCATGCCGATGAACAGCAGCCCGGCCGGGATGGCGGCCAGGCCGAACATCAGCCGCCAGTTCCCGCTGTCGGACAGGCCATAGTCGATCAGGTAGGACACCAGGATGCCGGACGTAATCGCCAGCTGGTTGAGGCTGACCAGGCCGCCGCGGACCCGGGGCGGCACGACCTCGCCGATGTAGAGCGGCACGACCATCGAGGCCGAGCCGACCGCGAGGCCGATGATGATCCGGGCGATCAGCAGCACCGGGAAGGTCGGGGTGAACGCCGCCAGCAGCACGCCCACGATGAACACGGCCGCCGTGATCAGCACCGTCAGGCGACGGCCGAGCACATCGGCGATGCGCCCCGCCGTCAGCGCCCCCAGCACCGCGCCGACCAGCAGCAAGCTGGTGACGAGTTCCTGCTGGAACGAGCTGAGCCCGCCGAAGTCTTTCTTCAGGAACAGCAGTGCGCCCGATACGACGCCGGTGTCATAGCCGAACAGCAGTCCGCCGAGTGCGGTAATCCCCGCGCTGACGGCGACATGCCTGCGTACGTGCCGGGGATCCGCCTCGGCCGTGCGACTCGCGATGCGAACCATGTGCCATCGCCTCCGATGAGTGAGTTACACGGTCGGTGCATCTACCCATCGCGGCGCGGCTATGCCAGCGAATCGTGTCTTTCCGGTCACCTCACGCCCGGCCGGGCGGGCTGGCCTGCGGTTACAGAATCGGCGCGTTTCCGTTCGGCCCGCTACAGCGCGACCAGCGCGTCGGTCAGCGGGTCGACCGCCGCCAGGCCGGCCGTCAGCTCGGGGCTCAGCTCATGCCAGGCGGCGATTGCGGCCGGGGAGTAGTAGCTGACCTTTGTCTGGCCGTCGTCGTCCCAGATCACCACCTTCAGCGGCAGGTCGAGGGCGGCCAGCGGCGCGAAAACCATGACCGGCGTGCCCGCGGCCGGGTTGCCGAAGATCACCAGCACGGTCTCGCGCAGCTCCAGCCCCACGTCGGCCGCGGCCGCGCGCTGGTCGATAACGGCGAACACCCGGATGCCCCTGGCCGCCAGCAGGCCGGTCAGCCGGCCGACGGTGTCGGCCACCGGCCGGGGGCTCACCTTGGTGGTGACTTCCGATTCGGTGCTGAGGTCAGTTTCGTCCAAGCCGGGCATGACGCCTCCTAGTCGGTCCTGCCCTAGCGTGCCCGCTCCAGCGGGCAGCGCGCGACCACCCGGCCGAAATCCTCGCCGCCAGCTCCGGTTAAGGGCCCGTATGGCCCGATTCGCCCGCCCCGGGCCGTCCGCCGCCGGCTGGCCCGGCCGCCGCTCAGGTCGCCGCCGGCAGGGTGCGGGCGCGCTGGTCCACGCCCAGTTCGCCGTAGGGGTAGTCGGCCGCCTCCGGGTCGCTGGCCGCGTCCAGCGCCGCGGCCTCGGTGGCCGACAGGCGCAGTCCGGCCGCCCGCAGGTTGGCCTCGAGCTGGTCCATGGTGCGGGCGCCGAGGATGGTCGAGCTGACCGCGGGCTGCGCCGTCACCCAGGCGATGGCGACCTCGGCCATCGACACGCCCCGGTCCTCGGCGATCTTCTGGACCGCGTCGATGACCCGCCAGGTGCGGTCGTTGCCGCGGCGGCTGTAGGCCTCCATGCCCCGGTTGGGGTCCTCGCCCAGCCGGGTGGCGCCCGACGGCTGCTGGTCACGCTGGTACTTGCCGGACAGCCAGCCGCCGCCGAGCGGGCTCCACGGCAGCAGGCCCATGCCGGCGTCCACCGCGGCGGGCACGATCTCCCACTCGGTTTCCCGGGCGAGCAGGCTGTACTGGGGCTGGACGGTGACCGGGGCGGCCACGTTCAGCGCCCGGGCCAGGTGCACCGCCTTGGTCAGCTGCCAGCCGGTGAAGTTGGACAGGCCCCAGTAGCGGATCTTGCCCGCCCGGACGAACCCGTCCAGCGTGCGCAGGGTCTCCTCCAGCGGCGTCAGCGCGTCGTAGGCGTGCACCTGGTACAGGTCGATCGAGTCGAGCCCGAGCCGGCGCAGCGACGCGTCGAGCGCGCGGGTCAGGTGCCGGGCCGACAGCCCGGCTCCGTTCGGCTGGTCCGCCGGGGCGGACGAGAAGCGGCCCTTGGTCGCGAGCACGACCGGCTCGGTGGCCTCGGCCGAACGGCTGGCGAACCAGCGCCCGATGATCTCCTCCGACCGCCCGCCCGCGTAGACGTCGGCGGTGTCCACCATCGTGCCGCCCGCCTCCAGGAAGCGGTCGAGCTGGGCGTGCGCCCCGGCCTCGTCCGTCTCCGCGCCAAACGTCATCGTCCCCAGGCACAGGCTCGAAACCGCGCACCCGCTGTTGCCAAGCATCCGGTAGTCCATTTTGTCAGGCTACCCAGCTGGGCCGGGCTAATCAGGACGGGCTGACCGGGGAGGTGTCCATCCCGGGGGAACCCGTTCGTCGTCCCAGTGGACGAGCCGGAAAAGCGGCTCGCGGAACTTCCGCCTGATGGAGGACCGATGGTTTACACGCTGGGGTACCAGATGTACATGTACCAGCACGGCTTGCCCGCCGGCGAGCAGCGGGCAGCAGACGTTCGGGCCGGGAAGGCCGCCGCCGCACTGAGGGACCTGCGGGTCTTTCTCCGGATCCAGCCGGGTGACAGGTAGAGGAGGAGTCATGCGGTACATGCTGATCTTCACGGCCGACCCGGACCTGGAGCCGGAGTGGAACGACGCGCTCGACGCGGACGCCGCCGCCTGGATCGAGGACGCGATCGGCTCCCGGGCCAGCCTGCACGGCAGCCGCCTGCGGCCCGCCGCGGACGCCACCACGGTCAAGCTCCGCGGCGGCGAGCTCATCGTCACCGACGGGCCCTTCGCCGAGACCAAGGAGCAGGTGGCCGGCTACGACCTGCTGGAGTGCGCCAGCCTGGACGAGGCGGTGCGGTGGGCCGCCCGGCACCCGCATTCGCGGACCGGGGCGACCGAGGTGCGCGCCCTGCCGGACGACGCCCCGGCTGCGCCGCTGCCGGAGCCTGCCGCGGGCAAGACCCGGTACATGATGCTCGTCTGCACCGACCCGGCAGTCGACCAGCGGGAGTTCGAGCACCCGGAACCAGTCGGCCCCTGGGTCGACGACACCGACGGCCGGGGCATCCGCCGGTACGGCAGCGAGCTCGAGCCGCCCGCCCGCGCCCGCACCGTCCGGGTGCGCGATTCCCGCACCCTGGTCACCGACGGCCCGTTCGCCGAGACCAAGGAGCAGATCGCCGGCTTCGACGTGCTCGACTGCGCCGACCTGGACGAGGTCATCGAGATCGCGGCGCGGCACCCGATGGCCCGCCTCGGCCTGCTGGAGGTGCGGCCGTTCTGGGCCCCCGGGGAGAAATGACGGACAGCGACGGGCCGGCCCCGGGCCCGGGGCCGGCCCCGGGCAATCTGCCGGCCCCGGGTACTGGGCCAGCCCCGGCCAGTGCCGTGGGAACGGCCGTGGCCGGCGCCTTCCGCCAGGAGTGGGGCCGCATCACCGCGGCCCTCATCCACCAGACCGGTGACTGGGACCTGGCCGAGGAGTGCGCCCAGGATGCCTTCACCCAGGCGCTGCGGCGCTGGCCCGCTGACGGCGTACCCAGCCGCCCGGGGCGTGGCTGATGACGGTGGCGCGCAACGGGGCGATCGACCGGCTGCGGCGGCGCACCACCTACCAGGCCAAGGTTGAGGAGCTGGCCGTGATGGCAGCCAGGGAGAGCGACGCCGGCCACGAGGAGCCGGACGCCGGCGACGGCACCGTGCCCGACGAACGGCTGCGGCTGATCTTCACCTGCTGCCATCCGGCGCTGGCGCCCGACGCGCGGGTCGCGCTGACGCTGCGCACCCTGACCGGGCTGAGCACGGCCGAGATCGCCCGTGCGTTCCTGGTGCCGGAGGCCACGATGGCCAAGCGGCTGGTCCGGGCCAAGCGCAAGATCGCCAACGCGCGCATCCCGTACCGGGTACCGCCCGCCAGCGCGCTGCCGCAGCGCGTGGGCGGCGTCCTGGCCGTGCTCTACCTGGTGTTCAACGAGGGCTACACGGCCAGCGCGGGCGACGACCTCATCCGCCGGGACCTGTGCGACCGGGCCATCGCCGTCACCCAGGTGCTGGCCGGCCTGCTGCCGGACGAGCCGGAAGCCCGCGGGCTGCTCGCCCTGATGCTGTTTCACCACGCCCGCCGGGCGGCCCGGGTGAACGACCACGGCGACCTGGTCACCCTGGAAGACCAGGACCGCACCCGCTGGGACCAGGCCGAGATCGGCCTCGCCCGCCGGCATCTGGAAGCGGCGGTGGCGCAGGGCCGGCCGGGCCCGTACCAGGTTCAGGCGGCCATCGCCGGCTGCCACGCGGTCGCCGCGACCCCGGGGGAGACCGACTGGCCCCGCATCGCCCGGCTGTACGGTCGCCTGGCCGGCCTGACCGGCTCGCCGGTGGTCGAGCTCAACCGGGCGGTGGCGGTCGCGATGGCCGACGGCCCGGCCGCCGGGCTCGCGCTGCTGCGGCCCCTGGAGGACGGCGGGGACCTGGCCGGGTACTACCTGCTGCCTGCGGCCAGGGCCGACTTCCTGCGCCGCCTCGGGCGGGACGCGGAAGCCGCCCGCGCCTACGAGGAGGCGGCCGCCCTCACCAGCAGCGGTCCTGGGCGCCGGTTCCTGCGCGCCCGGCTGGCGGAGGTCAGGGCACGGCTCGCCTGAACGGTTACCAGGTGTCGATCCAGGCGCGCTTCTTGCCCTCCCTGACCGGCCTCGGCGGTACCGAGTTCAGCCCCATGACCAGCCACTTGCGCGTGTCAGCGGGGTCGATGACGTCGTCCACCTCGAAGACCGTGCCGGCGTTGAGCGCCCGCGCCCAGGCGTAGGCGCCGGCGACGAGCTCGTCGTAGCGGGCCCGGCGGGCCGGGATGTCGGTGATCGCCTGCAGCTCGGCCCGCCGGCCGAGCTTGATCTGGCCTTCCAGCCCCATGCCGGCGAACTCGCCGGTCGGCCAGGAGATCGAGAAGAACGTCTCGTCGAAGCTGCCGGCCGCCATCGCGATGGCGCCCAGGCCGTAGGCCTTGCGCAGCACCACGTTGAAGTAGGGCACGGTCAGGTTGGCGCCGGCCACGTACATCCGCGCGCAGTGCCGGATCAGCGCCGTCTGCTCCGCGACCGGGCCGACCATGTTCCCGGGGCAGTCAATCAGCGACAGCATGGGGATGTCGAACGCGTCGCACAGCTGCATGAAGCGCGCGGCCTTGTCCGCCCCGGCGCTCTCGATGGCGCCGCCCGAGGATGAGTTGGAGTTGTTGGCGATCACCCCGACGGGATGGCCCTCGACCCGGATGAGCGCGGTGATCATCGAGGTGGCCCAGCGCGGGCGCAGCTCCAGCACCGAGCCGACGTCGGCCAGTGTCTCGATCACGGTGCGGATGTCGTAGACCGCGCGCCGGTTCTCCGGGACGGCGTGCCGCAGCGGCAGCTGGTCGTGCGCGCGCCAGTTCCCGGTCCGGCCCTGGAAGTAGGACAGGTAGGTGCGGGCGACGGCGGTGGCCTCGTCCTCGTCCTCGACGACGATGTCGATCACGCCGTTGGGCTCCTGGATGCTGACCGGCCCGACCTCGCCGGGCGCGTAGGCGCCGAGCCCGCCGCCCTCGATCATGGCGGGACCGCCGATGCCGAGCGAGCTGTCCCTGGTCGCGATGATGACGTCACACGCGCCGAGCAGCACCACGTTGCCGGCGAAGCAGTAGCCGGAGTTGACCCCCACGATCGGCACCAGCCCGGACAGCTTGCCGAGCTCGAGCCAGGTCCGGGTGGACAGCCCGCCGATGGACCGGGCGGCCCCCTCGGGCGCGGCCGGGCCCGAGCCGCCGCCCGCGCGGCCCCCGCCGCCCTCGGAGTACAGCACGACCGGCAGCTTGTACTGCTGGGCGACGCGGAGCATGCGGTCGGTCTTCTGGTGGCTCTTGGTGCCCTGGGTGCCGGCCAGCACCGAGTAGTCGTAGGCCACCACCGCGCAGCGCGCGTTCTGGGGGCCGACAAGCTCGCCGTTGACCTGGCCGACGCCGGTCACCATGCCGTCGGCGGCGGTGCGGGCCATCCGTTCTTCCAGGGTTTCCCAGCTGTCGGTGCGCAGCCGGGCGGCGGTCACGGTCGGGCCGTACTCGGTGAAGGTGCCGGGATCGCACAGGCCGGCGATGCTCTCGCGGATGGTGCGCCGGCCCTGCGCGTGCCGCCTGGCGGTGGCGGCCGGGCGCCCCTCGTCGGTCGCCAGGAAGTGCAGCCGCTGGACCTCGGCCAGGTCGGGGCGGATCTCGAGCGGGTCGGGGGCGGCGGCGCCGACGTACTCCCCGCCGCCCTCGCCGGGCTCGATGAACAGCACCGGGGTCCCCTCGAAGATCGTGTCGCCGACTTCGAGGGCGATCTCGCGCACGACGCCGGCCACCGTCGCGACGACGACGTGCTCCATCTTGAGTGCTTCCAGGACCGCGACCGGCTGGCCCGGCAGCACCGCGTCCCCCACCGCCACGGCGTAGCTGATCACCACCCCTTGCAGGGGGGCAGGGACCGCGTCGGTCCCCTCGGGTCCGGCCGGGAACCCGGAGGAACGGGGCCTGGCTTCGCCCGCCCCGCCGGCTGTGCCCCCGCCGCTGCCCCCGCCCTCGCCCGCCCCGTCGCCCGGCCGCAGGTCAAGCACCGCGAGGGGGTCGACCGGATCGATCCGGGAGCCGGCCCGGCGCTGCTGCGCGCCAGCCGGCTCGAAGTAGCGGGCCCGGTCCCCGGCCGCCTCCAGCAGTTCGGCCGCGTGCTCCGCCACGTACCGGGTGTGCAGCTCGCCGTCGCTCAGGGCGGGGCTCTTGAGCAGCGCCTGGAGGAAGGCGAGGTTGGTCCGCGCCCCGTCGACCTTGAACTCGCTCAGCGCCCGGCGGGCCCGGGCGGCCGCGGCCTCCAGGTCGTCGGCCGCGACGATCACCTTGGCCAGCAGCGGGTCGTAGCGGGCCGAGGTGGCGTAGCCGGCGTACCCGAAGCCGTCGACCCGCACCCCGGGCCCCGACGGCGGGTCGTAGGCCGAGAGCACCCCGCCGGTCGGCCGGGCCGAGCCGTCGGCGGTCATCGACTCCAGGTTGACCCGCGCCTGCAGGGCCACCCCCCGCGGGGCCTGGCTGTCCTCGGTGAGTCCCAGCTTGACCAGGTCGGCGCCGTCGGCGAGCTTGAGCTGGATGGCCACCAGGTCGAGCCCGAGCACCATCTCGGTGACGGTGTGCTCGACCTGCAGGCGGGCGTTGGCCTCGATGAAGGCGAAGCGCGGGGCCGCGCCCGGACGGGCGTCGACCAGGAACTCGATGGTGCCGGCGCCGCGGTAGCGCGCCGCCGCGCCCAGCGTCACCGCCGCCTGCAGCATCTGCGCCCGCAGCGTGTCCGGCAGCCCGAAGGCCGGCGCGACCTCGATCAGCTTCTGGCGCTGGCGCTGCAGGCTGCACTCGCGGTCCCACAGGTGCGCGACGGCGCCGGTGCCGTCGCCGACGATCTGCACCTCGACGTGCCGGGCCCGGGTCATCAGCTCCTCGACGTACAGCTCACCCGAGCCGAAGGCGCCGGCGGCCTCCGACGACGCCCGCGTGAAGGCCTCCTCCAGGCCGGCCAGGCTCGTGACCGGGCGCATGCCGCGCCCGCCGCCGCCCGCGACCGCCTTGAGCATGACCGCGCCGCCCGGCCCCAGGCGGGCCAGGAAGTCGCGCGCCTGCGCCAGCGTCACCGCCGTGCTGGTCCCCGCCAGCAGCGGCACCCCGCACTCGTGCGCCGCGGCCCGCGCCGCGGCCTTGTCGCCGAACAGGGCCAGCGTGTCCGGGGTCGGCCCGACAAAGGTCAGCCCGGCTTGCTCGCAGGCGGCCGCGAACGCGGCGCTCTCGCTGAGGAACCCGTAGCCCGGGTGGACGGCGTCGCACCCGGCCGCCTGGGCGGCGGCGATGACCGCGGCCCCGTCGAGGTAGGCCGGCACCCCGGTCGCACCCAGGCTGACCGCCTGGTCCGCCTCCCGGGTGTGCAGCGAGGCGGCGTCGTCCTCGGCGTAGACCGGCCACCGTTTCCACCCCGAGGTCCCCGGCGGTCCGGGCGATCCGCACGGCGATCTCGCCCCGGTTGGCGATCAGCAGGCGTTCAGGCATCAGGCGTGATTCTCCCAACCGGGTGCAGCCGGTCACGGCCTGCTGCGGTCAATTCGGCAGGTACTGCGGGCGGGTAATTGACAATAGGCAGCTGTGCCCGTCTCGCGCTAGTGGCGGCGATCCAGCGCGGCCCGCACCGGGCGGGAAGGCGTAATCTCCTGGCATGACCGTTGTGCTGCCCGGCGTTACCCTGACGCCCGAGGCCGGAGGTTCGTGGCGGGCCCAGCTCGTGCGGCAGTGGAACGTCGGGCGCGCCCAGAACGGCGGCGTGCTGCTGTCGGTGGTCAGCGCGGCGCTGGCGGAATTGACCGGGCAGCCGCACCCGCTTGCAGTCACCGGCCACTACCTCCGCCCGGCGGCGGACGCGGACGCGGTCGTCCGCACCGAGCTGGTCAAGCCGGGCCGCACCTACTCCACCGCGACCGGGCTGCTCTGGCAGGATGACCGCGCGCGGCTGCAGGTGACGGGTTCGTTCGGTGACCTCTCCGCCCGGGCCGGGCAAGTGAACGCCTCCTTCGCCGGGCCGCCGCCCATCCCGCCGCCGGACAAGTGCGACGACCTGTTCCCGATCCTGACGGCAGGGCCGGCGGGCGAACGGGCGCTGAACCGCGCCCTGCGCAACCTGGAGATCCGCGTCGACCCGCGGGCCGGCTGGGGACCCGACGAGTCGGGGCGCCCGTCGCTGTCCGGCTGGGTCCGGTTCCGCGAGGCGGACACGATCACCGCGCCCATGCTCGTGGCGTTGACGGACGTGTTCCCGCCGAGCGTGATGAGCGCGGTCGAGATCGGCTGGCTGCCCACGGTCGAGCTGAGCGTGCACCTGTTCAACCTGCCGCTGCCGGACGAGCCGTGGCTGCAGGTGTCGCTCCGGACGTCCAGCATTCACGACGGGCAGCTGGATGAGGACGGCGACCTGTGGGACACCTCCGGCCGGCTGATCGCCCGGTCCCGCCAGCTGGCGATGATCCTTCCGGCCCGGCTGACGCCGGTCGGACCCGGCGAGCCCGGCCCCGGCCGGGCCGTGCTGTCTTTCCGGGCGATTCCCCCTCGATTCAAACCGGGCCGCGACGTAGCGTCAGTCGTGACGAGACGGTGATCGCGGTCCGAGAGACAGGGTCGAGCCGGTGCGAGTACTGGAGATATCCGACGAGGAGGGCGCGGCTGCGTGGTGCGGGCAGCTGTTCGTCCGGGCGGGCTTTGCGGTGACGAAGGCCGCGTCATCCCGCCGCCCGGGGCCCGAGCCGCACCGGGAGCTGTTCCTCAACGCCGGCAAGGCCCGCGTCCAGGCCGAGCTCGGCCGCGCTGACCTGGCTGAGCTGGCGGCCGCGCACGACATCGTGGTGACCGACGCCAGTGCGGCCGACACGCGCAGGCACGGGCTGCTGGACCTGCCGGCGCCCATTGTCGTCAGCATTACCCCGTTCGGGCTGACCGGGCCGTACGCGGACTGGGCCGCCACCGACGCCACGTTGCTGGCACTGGGCGGTCACACCTTCCTGTCCGGCGATGCCGGCCGGGCGCCGCTGACCCTGCCCGGCCGGTACCCGTCCTACCAGGCGGGCAGCTTCGCGTTCGTGGCGGCGGGGTCGACGCTGCTCGCCCGGGCGCAGGCGCGGATCGAGGTCAGCGTGCTGGAGTGCCTGGCCACCTTGCACCAGTTCACCGACACCATGTGGACGGAGGACGGGGTCGTGCGGGGCCGGCACGGCAACCGGTGGGCGAACCTGCACCCGCTCACCTTGCTGCCAGCGCCGGACGGCTGGTTCATGGTCAACATCACGCCGAACTTCTGGGCCCAGTTCACGCGGATGATCGGCCGGCCGGAGCTGGCTGACCCCGGCCATCCGTGGTCGGTATCGGAGAACCGGGTCCGTGACGCCGACGAGATCGACCAGGTCATCCACGGCGCGCTCGGCCGCTGGCCGAAGAAGCAGGTGTTCCTGGAGGGCCAGGGCACCTGGCGGGTGCCGACCGCTTACCTGCAGACCATGGGCGAGGTACTCGACGACGAGCACCTGGCTGAACGCGGGTTCTGGCAGCGGCTGGACACGGCGGACGGGTCAGTCGTGGTTCCGGGCCGCCCGTACCGCTTCCACCACGACGGCAGCACCAGCGCCCAGCCGTCCGCGCACGCCGCTCCATCCCCGCGGGCCGGGGACCCGCCGCTGCGCGGGATCCGGGTCGTGGACATGTCCCATGTCTGGGCCGGGCCGCTGGCCGGGCGGCTGCTCGCCGACCTGGGGGCCGACGTGATCAAGGTGGAGGCCCCGGGCCGGCGCGGGGGAGCGCCGGCTGGGACCACTGCGCCGGAGACCACTGCGCCGGAGACCACTGCGCCGGAGACCACCGCGCCGGCCGCACCCGGCTTGCAGCCCTGGAACCGCCAGCCCCTCAGCAACAAGCTGAACCGCAATCGCCGCGGCCTGGCGCTTGACCTCAAGACCGGGGCCGGGCGCGACATCTTCCTGCGGCTCGTCGAGGGGGCGGACGTGCTGCTGGAGAATTTCAGCGCGCGGGTGCTGCCATCCCTCGGACTGGATCAGGCGGTCCTGGCCCGGCACAACCCGCGGCTGATCCATGTCGCCATGCCCGGCTTCGGCTTGTCCGGTCCCTACGCCCCGTTCGTCGCCTACGGGCCGTCCACCGAGCTGATGACCGGCCTGAACGCGCTGATGGGGTACAGCGACGACGAGCCCAGGGTCACCTCCACGGCGGTGCTCGACGCGATGTCGGGCACGATGGCCGCGGTGGCGGCGATCGACGCCCTCCTGCGCCGGCAGCACCAAGGCGCCGGCTCGCTGGTCGAAGTTTCCCAGCATGAGTGCGGCATCTGTTTCTTCGGTGAGCACCTGGTCGGCCGCCAGCTCGAGGGACAGGAGCCACGTCGCCGGGGCAACGCCGAGGCCAGCTGGGCCCCGTCGGGGGTCTACCGGTGCCGCGGCGAGGACGAGTGGATTGCCATCACCGCCCGCACGGACGAGCAGTGGGAATCCCTGGCCCGGCTGGCGGCGGGGGGCTGGCTCCAGGACGACCGTTTCGCCAGCATGACGGCCCGGATCGAGCACCGCCAGGTTCTCGACGACCTGGTGCAGGCGTTCACCCGCCGCTGGGACAAGTCCGAGCTGACGGCGGCGCTGCAGCGGGCTGGCATCCCGGCCGGGGCGGTGCTGTCGGCCCCCGAATGGCTGGCCGACCCGCACCTGGACGCCCGCGGTTACTACAGCAACCTGGCCGATGCTGACCGCCCGCCGCGCCGCAGCGACGGGCTGCCGGTGCTCTTCGACGGCGCGCGTGACTACAGCTGGTGGCGCCGCGCTCCGATGCTGGGCGAGCACAACGCGGAGATTCTCGGCGAGCTCGGCTACGACGCCCGCGAGATCCGGGACCTGGCCGAACGGGGAGTCATCAGCGACCGGCCGCCGGACTGACGGCCAGGACCCCGCAGGCTGCCCCGGCCGGATCCCGCGCATACCGGCCCTTCCACTGTGCTTACCGGCCCTTCCACTGGGGCTTGCGCTTCTCCGCGAAGGCCAGCGGGCCCTCCTTGGAGTCCTCCGACGCCTGCAGCTGGGCGGTACGGCCGGACGCGCGGTCGTCTGCCATCGCCGCGTCGACCGACAGGGTGAGCCCGGCCAGCACCGACTGCTTGGTGATGGCCAGGCTCACGGGTGAGCACGCGAGCATCTGCCGCGCCCAGTCCCGGGCGGTCGCCATCAGCTCGGCCAGCGGGACGACCTGATTGACCAGTCCGTAGCCGGCCGCCTCGGCCGCCGAGATCTGCCGGGCGGTCAGCATCATCCCCATCGCGATCTTGAACGGGACCTGGCGCGGCAGCCGGTGCACACCGCCGGCCCCGGCCACGAGGCCGACCGTAGGCTCGGGCAGCCCGAAGCGGGCGGAGTCGGCCGCGATGATCACGTCGCACGCCAGCGCCAGCTCGAAGCCGCCGCCGAGCGCGTAGCCGTTGACCGCCGCGATGATCGGCTTCTCGCACTCCCAGTCGCTGGTGATGCCGCCCAGGGGCACCCGCGGCACAGCGGGGGCGGCCGCTCCGGCGCGGCCCCGCTCGGCGGTGGCCCGCAGGTCGTTCCCGGCCGAGAAGGCCCGCTCGCCCGCGCCGGTGACGATGGCGACCCG
Organism: uncultured Actinomycetota bacterium; assembly: GCA_963795335.1. Classification (GTDB taxonomy): domain Bacteria; phylum Actinomycetota; class Actinomycetes; order Streptosporangiales; family Streptosporangiaceae; genus Trebonia. The sequence goes on along the minus strand of CAWCHI010000007.1, from coordinate 271,720 downwards.
CGCGTCATCGTCGGCCCGGAACCGCTCGAACGCGTCGCGCATCTCGGCGTTCGCCTCGGCGTGCAGTGCGTTCATCCTTTCCGGGCGGTTGATGGTCACGTAGGCCAGTTGCTCGTCGACCCGGTAGGTAATGAATTCATAAGCCATGCATTGAACGTAACTCCGGAACCGGCAGCCGGACACTGCCCGCGGGCCGGAGATGGCGCTTGAGGTGGCCGACGCAGTCGTGCAGGGTGGAGGAAGCGGATCCGGTGCCCGCGCAGGACCACCGGTGGCAGCGGCGCCGAACACTGGAGGACGGTTGGAAACGCAGCAAGAGCAGATCCGGTCACTGCTGAAGGCGGACGGCACCCTGGAGGTGTCGCTGGAGCCGGGGCCGGTGCCCGATCCGGGGCCGGACGAGGTCCTCGTCCGGGTCGAGGCCGCGCCGGTCAACCCGTCCGATCTCGGGCTGCTGCTGGCGGGGGCCGACCTGAGCACCGCGACCGAGGGCGGGACACCGGAGCGCCCGGTGGTCCGGGCCACGGTTCCCGGCCCCATGCTCCAGGCGCTTGCCGCCCGGCTGGGCGAGTCGCTTCCGGTCGGCAACGAGGGAGCGGGCACCGTCGTCGCGACGGGGTCGTCGCCCACCGCGCAGGCGCTGGCCGGCCGGACCGTCGCCGTTGCCGGCGGGAGCATGTACGCGCGCTACCGCGCCGCGCACGTCGCGCAGTGCCTGGTCCTGCCCGAGGGGACCGACCCGGCCGACGGCGCGTCGTCCTACGTCAACCCGATGACGGTGCTGGGCATGGTGGAGACGATGCGGCGCGAAGGGCACACCGCCCTCGTGCACACCGCCGCCGCCTCGAACCTGGGCCAGATGCTGAACCGGCTCTGCCTGAGTGACGGCATCCCGCTGGTGAACATCGTCCGCACGGCCAGGCAGGAAGCGCTGCTGCGCGCCGCGGGAGCGGCCTACGTGTGCAACTCGGCCGCCCCGTCGTTCACCCGCGACCTCACCGCGGCCCTCGTCGCCACCTCGGCCACGCTGGCCTTCGACGCGGTCGGCGGCGGGCACCTGGCCAGCCAGATCCTGACGGCCATGGAGGCGGCCGCCGTTTCCACCGCGACCGCCTACAGCCGCTACGGGTCCACGGTGCACAAGCAGCTCTACATCTACGGCGGGCTGGACCGCGGCCCGACCCAGCTCGACCGCACGTACGGCATGGCCTGGGGCATCGGCGGCTGGCTGCTGCCCCCGTTCCTGGAGAAAATCGGCCCCGAAGCCGCCCGCGGGCTGCGGGAGCGGGTCGCCGCCGGGATCACGACCACGTTCGCCACCAGCTACGCCGAGCAGGTCACGCTGGCCGGGGCGCTGCGGCTGGAGGCCATGCGCCGCTACGCCGCCCAGTCGACCGGCGGCAAGTTCCTCATCCGGCCGCACCTGTGAGCCCACGCGGCCGGCTGGCACCGGCAGCCGGCTAGCAGAGTCCGAGACTGACCGAGGGAGGGCCCCGTTGCCCAGGGAAGAAGAGCTCGCAGAGCTCGAGCAGCGCCGGGAGCTGGCGGCGCAGATGGGCGGGCCGGCGCAGGTTGCGCGCCAGCACGAGAACGGCAAGCTGACCGCCCGCGAGCGGATCGGCCTGCTGGCCGACCACGGCAGCTTCCGCGAGTTCGGCCAGCTCTCCGGGGCCGGCACCTACGAGGACGGAAAGCTGGCCGCGTTCACCCCGAAGGGCGAGGTGACCGGCTTCCTGACCCTCGACGGCCGCCGGGCCGTGGTCGCCGCGGGTGACTTCACCGTGCGCGGCGGGGCCTCCACGCGCTCGTCCGGCGGCCTGGGGCAGGAGCTGAGCGCGGCCCAGCGGGCGCTGGAGTGGCGGCTGCCCTACGTGCGGCTGCTCGACGCCAGCGGCGGCAGCGTAAGCAGCTTCGCCGCGATCGGGCGGACCTACCTGCCGGACGGCAACACCTGGAGCACGGTCGACGCGCAGCTGCTGCAGACCGTCCCGGTGGTGTCGGCGGTGATGGGATCGGTCGCCGGGCTGCCCGCCGTCAACGCCTGCATGGCCCACTTCAACGTCATGGTCCGCGGCACCGCGCAGCTGTTCCCCGGCGGCCCGCCGGTGGTGAAGGCGGCCCTGGGCCTGGACATCCACAAGGAGGACCTCGGCGGCGCGGCCGTGCACACCCGTCTGTCCGGCGTGGTCGACAACGCGGCCGAGTCCGAGGACGACGCGCTGGCGCAGGTCCGGTCGTTCCTGTCCTACCTGCCCAGCAGCGTCAGCGAGGCCGCGCCGGCCGCGGCCGCGCGCAAGCCCGCGACCGCCGCGCACCGGCTGCGGACCGTCGTCCCCGACAACCGCCGCCAGCCCTTCGACGTGTACGCCATCCTCGACGCGACGCTGGACGCGGGCTCACTGTTCGAGATCGCGCCCGACTACGGGAGCTCACGGGTGACCGGCCTGGCCCGGATCGACGGCTTCCCGGTCGGGGTGATGGCGAACAACCCGCGCCGGGGCGGCGGCGCGACCGACGTGGCGGCCGGGCAGAAGGTGATCCGCCTCATCCAGCTGTGCGACGAGTTCCACCTGCCGCTGATCTCGTTCGCGGACGAGCCCGGCTTCATGGTGGGCCCCGATTCCGAGCTGCAGGGCATCGAGCGGGCCGGCGCCCGGCTGGTCGCGACGACCTGCCAGAGCCGGATGCCGTGGCTCACGCTGGTCGTCTCGCGGCTGTTCGGCGTGGCCGGGCAGTGTCACCACCGGCCGACCGGCATGTTCCGCCGGTACGCCTGGCCGTCGGCCCGCTGGGGCTCGATGCACATCATTGGCGGCGTCTCGGCCGCCTACCGGCGGGTCATCGAGGCGGCCGACGACCCGGCCGCCAAGCAGCGCGAGATCGAGCAGGAGCTGGACGCGCTCGCCTCGCCGTTCCGTACCGCCGAGGCGACTGGGCAGGACATCATCGACCCGGCCGACACCCGGGATCTGCTGGTCGAGTTCGTCCACGACGCGCAGCGCGTGCTGGCGACCCAGGTCGGCGTCCCCGGAATGCCCTACCTGCCCTGACCGGGATGTGCGCCAGAACGGGGATCTTTCCTACTAAACGCGGGAGGCCGGCGTAGGTACGATCCGGGCATGAGCATGGCGATGACGCCCGGTCCGTTCGACGGCCTGCGGGTCGTCGATGCCTCTGGCCGGCTTTCCGGCGCCTTCGCGGCCCGGCTGTTCGGCGACTTCGGGGCCGACGTGATCCTGGCCGAGCCGCCCGGGGGTCACCCGCTGCGGAACGAACCGCCGTTCCTCGACGGCATCGCCGGCCCGGACAACTCCGCCGTCCACGCCTACGTCAACTGGAACAAGCGGTCGGTCGTGGTCCACGACGCGGCCGAAGCCGCCGCGGTCTGCGCCGGGGCGGACGTCATCATCGCCGAGGGCGACATCGCCCCGGCCGCGGGGGCCCGGGTGCTGCTGTCGGTCACCCCCTACGGCCCGGCCTCGCCCTGGGCGGGCCAGCCGGGCAACGAGCTGACCGCCGCCGCCCTGTCCGGATGGTGCTCGGTCAACGGGGTCCGCGGCGAAGCCCCGCTGCGGATGCCCGGCTACCAGGCCGGGTACCTGGCCGGCGCGGCCGGCTTCCTGGCCGCCGCGGCCGCGCTTCATGGTGCGGCGGCGGGCGGCCCGGCGACGGGGCGCCCGCAGCGGGTCGACGTCTCCGAACTGGAGGCGATGGCACTCAGCGTGCACCCATGGGGGGTCGCCCGCGTCTACGCCGCCGGGGAGCAGGCGGGCCGGGAGGACGGCCGCCCGCTGCGCGGCACCCCCGGCCCGCTCTACGAGGCCGCCGACGGTGCGCTGAGCATGGCGGTCGCCTACTTCCGGCACTGGCCGGAGGCGATGGCGGCGCTCGGCCTGCCGGAGCTGGGGGCCGAGCCGGACCTGCTCGCCGACAGCACCCGCCACACCCGTGACCTGAGCAAGGTGATCAAGGCGATCGTGGCCACGTTGCCCACCCGGCCGCGCTGGCCGGTCTTCCACGACCTGGCGGCGCTCCGCTGCCCGGTGGGCGTGGTCCAGGACGTGGCCAGCCTGGTCGATGACGAGCAGCTCGCTGACCGCGGCTTCTTCGTCGCCGCGCGGATCGGCGAGCGCGCGGTCACCGCGCCGGGGGCGATGGCCCGGTGCGAGCCGCCGCTGTGGCACCTGCGGGCGGCGGCGCCCCGCCTCGGTGACAGCGAGCTCGCCCCGTCGTCCGCCCCGCGGTCCGCCCCGCCGCCGGCCGGCCGCACGCAGACCCCGCCCCCGGGCCGGCGTCGCCGCTGGCCGGGGTGCGGGTCCTGTCGTTCGGGCAGGCGTGGTCGGGTGCCTTCGGCACTGAGCTGCTCGCCTTCCTCGGCGCCGACGTGGTTCAGGTCGGCTCGCTCACGCGGCACGACAGCTGGCGGCGGGCGGGCGCGCCGGTGCCCGCCGCGATCGCCGACCCCGGCCGGCCCAGCACCCGCTCAACACCCAGGGGCTCTACAACAGCGTCAACCTGGACAAGCGGGAGCTGGCCCTCAACCTGGAGACGCCCCGGGGCCAGGCCCTGCTGTGGGACCTGCTGCCCCGGTTCGACGTCGTGGTGGACAACTTCCGGCCCGGCGTCCTGGCCCAGTGGGGGGTCACCGTCGAGCGCCTGCACGCGCTGCACCCGGGCATGGTGTGGGCGTCGATCTCGGGCTACGGCGAGACGGGGCCGTACGGCGCCTACCCGGCCATCGGCACGACCATCGAGCCGATGGGCGGCCTGTCGTCGCTGCACGGCTACGAGGGCGACCACGGCCGCAACACCGGCGGCCTGTACCCCGATCCCGTCTCCGGCTACCTGCTGGCCGGGTTCGTGCTGGCCGCCCTCGCGGCCAGGACGCGGACCGGCCAGCCGCAGCGCATCGACCTGTCGATGATGGAAGCGGTCGCCTCGTTCTGCGGGGACGCTTTCACCGGGTACGGCGCCGACGGGCGGCTGCCCGGACCCCAGGGCAATCACCACCCCCGGGTAGCACCGCACAACATCTACCCGGCCGCCGGCGGCGAGTGGCTGGCGCTGGCGTGCGACGACGAAGAGGCCTGGGCGGCGCTGCGGGCGTACGCGGGTGAGCCGCGGCTCACCCAGCCTGCCTTCGCCACCATGGCCGCGCGGAAGGCCCACGAAACCGAACTCGACGACGTCCTCGGGTCCTGGTGCGCCGGGCGCTCCGCCGCGCCGGCCGCCGAGGCGCTGCGGGCCCGGGGTGTCGCGGCGGCGCGGGTGGTCACGCTCGGGCAGCTGTGGGCCCGGCCCGACCCGGCTCACCTCCACAGCGGCTTCGTCACCTCGGTCGAGCACCCGCAGGCGGGCGCCAGCTGGCTGCCCGGGGCGCCCTGGACGATCGACGGCCAGCGGCCCGCGGTGCGCCCCGCTCCCTGCGTCGGCCAGCACAGCGCCGAGGTGCTCAGCGCCGAGCTGGGCATCGGCCCGGACGAGTACGGGGCCCTGGTGGCCGACGGCATCACCGGAACGCTGGAAGCGTGAGGGAGGCGGCGCGCGGCGCCGCCTCCCCCGGTGACCAGTTGCCTAGCGGGAAATCTGCTCCAGCACCGCCTCGCGCTGCCGGATGCCGCCGAGCAGGATGAGCAGGCCGGGCAGGAAGGAGCCGGCGAGGGCGAACCACATGAACCAGGGCCAGTGGTTGTGCACCCCGATGATCCCGTAGAACTGGCCCGCGATCAGCGGCCCGGCGACCGCGCCGGCGTGGCCGACGCCGTCGGTCCAGCCCACCCCGAGGGTGCGCAGCCGGGTCGGGTAGGAGGTGGCGGTGTAGTTGTACATGTTGGAGATGAAGCTGGCGACGGAGCCGGACAGCAGGATTGCGCCGATGACCATGGCGGTCCAGTTGTGCGGCCACAGGTAGAAGATGACGGCGCCGATGCACATCAGCACCCCCGCCGCGAACACCTGGGTCTTGCGCTCGACCCGCTCGCCGAGCACCACTCCGGACAGCAGCACCGCCATGCCGCCGATGGCCCCGATCAGGAGCATGACGAACAGCTGGTGGGCGGTCCAGCCCTCCTGGATGATGTAGACGCCGACGTAGGAGCCGTAGCCGTAGTCGATGCCGGCGTACAGCAGCAACCAGACCACGAGCAGGACGATCGTGCGGCGCAGGTACACGCCCTTGAAGACCTCCCACACCGGGACCTTCTCGGTGATCGGCACCATGTGGTGCGACAGGTCCGGGTCGGCCAGGTTCGGGTGGCGCTTGCGGGCTTTGTTCTCCCAGTCGGTGACGATGACGTCGGCTTCGGTGTAGCGTCCGTGGCCCTCCAGCCAGCGCGGCGACTCCGGCATGAAGAAGATGATGACCGGGACCATGACCACGATCGGGATGAGCGAGAGCACGATGACGAACACGGCCGGGTGGGCGGGCAGCGTGTACAGCGCCAGCAGCGTGCCGCCGATGCCCAGCATCCCCCAGGCGAGGATGTTGCCGCCGAGCATGAGCCGGCTGCGCGCCTTGGGCGGGGACACCTCGGTGTTGTAGGTCGGCGCCAGGCAGACGGCCGCGCCGACACCGAACGCGGCGATGGTGACCGTGAGCAGCAGCACCGGGAAGCTCTTGACCCAGGCGACCGGCAGGTACAGGATGCCGGCGCACAGGCAGCCGGCGATCATGACCTTGCGGCGGCCGTAGCGGTCGGACAGGTAGCCGAATCCGTAGTTGCCGATCAGCGGGCCGAGCCCGTTGGAGAAGCCGAGCAGCAGCTGGTACTGCAGCGGCGTGACGAAGCCCTTCGGCTGCCACACCACCGGGTAGAGCCGCCCGATGACCGCGTCGAGGCCGACCACGCAGCCCCACAGCAACTGGCCCATCAGGACCAGCTTCCACTGGGTGGGCCCGATCGGGAGCCGGTCGATGCGGGCGGCGATCGAGCCCTCGGCGTAGCGGAGGCCGGTGGCCGACGCGGTATTCGCGCCTGCACTGGCCGATGGTTCGAAGCTGGTCATGAGCGGCTCCTCTCGTGCGCCCGGCCGGGCACATCGAAAAAATAATCCGGTCGGATTGCGAAATGAGGCACGATGAGGTCGCCGTAGCAGACCGCGGAATTGAAGCCAGGAATGCCGTCGGCCTTTATTGCCCGTGGCGCCCCGCTGAGCAGGGAGATCACAGCTTTGGATATGCTGTCAACAGCTTCGGGCGCCGCATGCGTTGCCGGCATCATCACCCACCAGGCTGGCTTCTAAATTGTGGCTTCTACCACGGTTACCTCAGAAGCCAGCCGCTGTCGAGAGCCAGTTCCCTTGCGCATCCGGAAATGATGACTTTGCGTATCCGCTGTTTTCGGTGTGGTTTAACTGAGTGCAGTAAATTAGCGCGGCTAAAGATATTTGAATGCTCAACACTTTGAATGCTCAGCATTTACCGCAGTGTCTTCAGCGGCACAGCGACTTGAGCAGCACCGCGAATTCCAGGTCGTCCACCCGGGGGAGGCCGTAGCGCTCGTCGCCGTACGGGAAGGGCCGCATCTCGCCCGTCCGGGCGTACCCGCGCCGCTCGTACCAGGCGATGAGCTGCTCCCGCTGGCGGATCACGGTCATCTCCAGCGCGCCCGCGCCGAAGTCGTCGCGGGCTACCCGCTCCGCCTCGGCCAGCACCACCCGCCCGTAGCCGCCGCCCTGCAGCGCCGGCCGCACCGCGAACATCCCGAAGTAGGCGGTGCCGCCCGGCTGGTCCGGTTCACCGAGCTCGCAGCTAGCCTGCAGGGCCGGTCCCTCGAAGGCGAGCAGGACGTGGTGGCCGGGCGTGGCGATGAGGTCGGAGACGGCGGCCGCGTCGGTTCGCTGGCCGCCGATCAGCTCGGCCTCCGTGGTCCAGCCAGCCAGGCTCTCCTCGCCCCGGTAGGCGGACTCGACCAGGGCGACCACGGCGGGTACGTCCGCCTCGGCGGCGTAGCGGTAACTCAGCGCGGGCACGGCGCTCCTTCGGCCGGGATACGTCGGCACCGAGATTACGGCAGCCGCGCCTGATGCGCCCGGGCGGGCGGCGCGGTCAGCCGTCGGCGGGCCGGCCGTCGTCGCGGTTGCCTGCGACCGAGTAGGTGACCTGCGTGTTGCGGGTCGCCAGGAACTCCTCCAGCGTCTGGCCGCGCATCGCCGCGTAGACGTGCAGGTTGGATACCCCGCTCACCGCGGCGAGCTTCTCCAGCAGGAAGAAGATGACGCCGTAGTGGATCATGCCGATCCAGTCCCGGCTGCGGATGAGCTCCCGCTCCTGCTCGGTCAGGCCGGCCTCCTTGAGGGCTGTCTCCGGCTCATCGGTGAACCGCTGCCCGGCGCTCGGGGATTACCAGGCCGTGCAGGAACTTGTTGATCCGGTAGCCCTTGACGCTGCGGGCGACGTCGAACGGGTAGGTGCCGGTCATCTCCTGGATGCCGGCCAGCTGCTCGCCCATCCGGGCGCGGTGCCGCTCGCCGGCGGCGGCCGCGTCGGGCAGGCGAGCGTCCTCGTTCTCCAGGACCAGGGTGGCGATGCCGGTCATTGAGGGCAGGTAGTACGAGCTGTGCACCCGGCGCACCTTGTCCGACAGCGCGCCCCGCATCACCAGCCACATGATGACTTCTGCGCCCTCGAAGCCGCCGAGCCGGGCGTACTCGGCGTGCGTCATCCGGGTGAGGGCGACTGGGTCGTCGGTGATCGCGTCGAGGAACTGGCGGTCCCATTCCGGGTTGTTGAAGCCGGCGCCCTCGCCGTGCACCTGGTGCGACAGGCCGCCGGTCGAGACGACCGCGACGTCGATGTCGTCGGGGTAGCTCTCGATCGCCCGGCGCAGCGCCTGGCCCAGCTTGAAGCAGCGGGCGGCGGTCGGGATCGGGAACTGCAGCACGCCGACCTGCAGCGGCACGATCCTGGTGGGCCACTCGCCGCCGGGCCGGTTCAGCAGCACCGACATGGGGGAGAAGAACCCGTGGTCGAGCGGCTTGTCCTGGAAGTAGGACAGGTCGAACTCGTCGGTCACCAGGCTGGTCGCGATGTGCGCGGCGAGCTGCGGGTCGCCCTTGACCGGGGGCAGGTCGCGGGCGCCGCCGCCCTCGTCGGCGACCGCGTACTCCTCGCCGATGCCGAGGGTGAAGGAGGAGTAGTGGTCGAAGAAGAACGAGGTGACGTGATCGTTGAACACGTAGACGACCGCATCCGGCTGCTTGGCCCGGAACCACTCCTCGACCGGCGCGAACGCCGCGAAGATCGGCTCCCAGGACGGGTCGTCCTGCTTGCCTGAGTCGTAGGCGAAGCCGATGGTCGGCGTGTGCGACGCGGCGACGCCGCCGATGATCCTGGCCATACCCGCGACCCTATAGTTTCGCGGCCCGGGAGCCCACCCAGCTGCCCCCGGCCGGCCCGCTGCTGGACGCGCCGCGGGCGCCGGCCTGACACACAGAAACGCGGCGAGCTGGTCCCCGGGTGGGGTCCTGCTCGCCGCGCCTCGCGGCCCGCCTGCGCCGCTGCGGCGGGCTGCCGGGACGCCCGCGCGCCCTCCCGGGTCGGGAGGGCGCTCCGGGCGCCGAGGCCGGATGGCCGGTTAGGAGGTGGCGCCTGCCTCGTGACCCGCTTCGGTGATCTGCTCGATGACCGGGGCCTTGGCGACGGTCTTGCGGTCGCTGCGGAAGGCGGCGAAGAACAGCCCGGTCAGGAACGACACGGCGCCGAAGCCGAAGGCGGCCAGCGCGGCGATGTAGGTGAGCTGGGAGACCTTCCACCAGCCGTAGGCGTTGAGCAGCATGCTGCGCAGCGTCTCGCCCTTGAAGACGGTGTTGACGGTGGCGGCCAGGGCGGTGTTCTTCGGCTGGGCGATGGACTCGGTCGACAGCTGGGAGTAGGTCTTGCCGCCGGACATGTTGGCGACGTGGACGGCGATGAAGCCGTCAGCGTAGGCCTCGGCCTGCTGGCCGGTGAGCATCTGCTGGCCGGCGTACTGGCTGACGCTGGGGATCATCGACGGGGTGATCTCGGTGCCCACCTTGGGGTGCGCGAACGCCGCCGCCGGGGGGAAGTAAATCTGCTGGGCGGCAAGCTGCGAGGTCACGGTGTTGTGCACGTACGTCGAGCCCCACAGCAGCAGGCCGCCGGCTGCAATGAGCACCATGCCGAGTGCGGTGCCGATCCACCCAACGGTCTTGTTAAAGGTCATGCGGCGCATCTGGTCCATCTCCTTTGTGCGGACCGGGCTTGTTCTGCTCCCGGTCTCCGCTGTCTCTGCCTTACAGCACAAGCATCCTTTTCCGGGGGGCAGCGCATCACGGCCGTTCAGCCTCACTACTGGGGGACGTTGGTCACCGCATACCGGGGGCCGCGCCGTGCGGCATGCTTGGCCCATGGACGAAGACGCCCTGCCCGCGGTCCGGTTCACCAGCTTCAGCCCGGTCTTCCCCGTCCGCGATCTGCCGCGCGCCCTGGCTCACTACGCGGCCCTCGGCTTCGACACCCAGCCGTATGACGGCGGCGTCCCCTACGGCTTCGCCGAGCGCGACGGGGTCAGCCTGCACCTGAGCGCCGAGCATGTCCACGGCGACGGCGAGGACGCCCACGACCACGCCAGCAGCGCCTACCTCTACGTCGACGACGCCGACGCCCTCTACGACGCGTGGGCCCGGCCGGGCGCCGGCGGGCTCACCCGGCGGGTCGGCGACACCCCGTACCGGTTGCGGGAGGGATCGCACGTCGACCCGGACGGCAACGTGATCCGGTTCGGCTCGCCGATGCCGGCCCGGCCCGCCCGGCAGCTGTCGGCCCACCTGGAGGCCGCCTACGGCATCAGCGTGACCGCGATGGCCGAGCTCGACGTGGGCGTGTGGCATGTCATCCGGGCTGACGGGCCCGGCTGGGTGGCCCGCTGGTTCCCCGCCCGGCGGCCCGCGGCGGCGGCCGACGGCGACGCCGAGATCCTGCGCTACCTGGCTGGCCAGGACTTCCCGGCCGAACGGCCCGCCGCGCCGAGCCCGGTCACCGCCCTCGGCGGCCGCCCGGTGCTTGTCACCGAGTGGGTGCCGCCGGTCCCGCGCCAGCAGCGGCGCGAGGCGATCCGGGCGGCGGGCGGCCTCGGCCGCCTCGGCGCCCTGCTCGGGCGGCTGCACCGCCTCCCGCCCGGACCCGGCGCCCTCGCCCGCCCCGGTGGCGCCTGGCACCACCTGGCCGACGGCGGGCCAGCGGCCGAGATCGCCGCCGCCACGGCAATGCTGGACGACTGCGCCCACCTGTTCGCGGGACAGCAGCGGGCGGCCTTCGACGCGCTGCGGGCCGACGTGGCCGCCCTCGACGCCGGCGACGGGCTGCCGGAGGCGTTCACCCACCCCGACTTCGTGCTGGCCAACGTGGTCGCCAGCGAGGACCGCATGACGCTGGTCGACTGGGCCGGGGCGGGCCGGGGGCCGCGGGCCTGGACCCTCGCCTTCCTCTTGTACGCCGAGGGCGCCCGCGACCTGCGCCGGGTGAACGTGGTGCTGGCCGGCTACCGCCGCCACGTCACCCTGACCGAGCAGGAGCTGGTCCGGCTGGCGGCGCTCATCCGGGCCCGGCCGCTGGTGCTGTCGGCCTGGTCGGTCTGCACCGGCCGGCTCACCCCGTCCCAGGCGGTGGCGGGCGCCTCCGAGCTGACCGCGCTGGCTAGTTCCATCGCCGGGCGGACCCGGGCGGCACTGGCGGGATAGCGGCGCATGACGACTCCGCAGGAACGAAGCGGGACCAGGCGCGGGCGCTGGCCGAGGAGCTCTGGGAGTCACGGGAGGGCTGCCTGAGCGTTCAGGTGCTGCAGGAGTTCTTCGTAAACGCCACCCGGAAGATCTCAACCCGGGCCAGGATTATTCCGGGGTCCGGGTGGAGAACCCCTTCCAGCCGCCCCGCCGCTGACCATGCGGACGCTGATCGACGGGGGCGGCAGAAGGGCCGCCGCTGGCAGGGTCAGCGCAGCGCCTGCCGGATGAACGTGGCCACGGCGACCGGCTTCGCGATGAATGCGGTGTGCGAGCCGTCGATGGTGTCGGTCGTGGCGCCCATCCGCTGCGCCATGAACCGTTCCGCCTCCGGCGAGATCGCGTTGTCGTGCTCGGAGACCAGGAACCAGGACGGCTTGCTCTTCCAGCCCGCTGCAGTGGCGTTCTCGTTCAGCGCCGCGGCCGCGAGCGGGCGCTGGGTCGCGAACATGACATCGGCCATGTCCACCGGCACGTCGGCGCAGAACGTCTCCCGGAACCCGTCCTTCTGGACATACAGATCCGGACCGCCCGCCGCGCCGGGCGCGTCATAGGAGGTCGGGGCGGCCGTCTGGGCGAGCAGAGGCGCCGGGAACGGCTGCTGCACGCTCGCGCAGCTCTCGCCCACCTCCAGCCCGAACGCGGCGAGAAAGACCAGGCCGGTCACGTTCTCCAGGCCGGCGGAGGCCTGGGTGATCACGGCGCCTCCGTAGGAATGCCCGACCAGTACGACCGGGCCGTCGATGGCCTTGACCACGTCGCTGACGACGCTGGCGTCGAAGGCGACGCCCCGCAACGGGTTCGGCGGGGCGAGCGCCGTGTGGCCGGCGCTCTCGAGCTCGCGGATCACTCCCGCGAACCCGGATGCGTCGGCGAAGGCGCCGTGGACGAGAACGACAGTGGGACCAGGCATAGGGTACTCCTCTGCGTTGGAGGTCACTCCAGGCCACGTTACGTCACCGGACCCGAGCGAGCCGGCCCACCCCAGCACGATCGGCGGGCCGCCCCTGGCCGTCGGCGCCCTTGGCTGCCTGCGACGGGCAGAGCCTTACTTGCTCGGCTGCGGCAGATGGTGGCAGGAAATCTCCGGTTTCACCCCCAGGTAGTTGAGCGGACCCGCAAGGATCGTCACGGCGACGGTGGCCGCCTGGCTGCAGTTCGCTGGCGGGCGCGTGTAGTCATGGCGCTGGCCCGCGGCAACACCGCCGATGACCAGCCACAAAATGAGCACCACGGATCCGACGTAATGCATCACGCCCCCCCACTTCATCGCTGCCACGCGCTGTCGCGTCACCCGGCGCTTACCGCGCCCTCCCCAGTGTGAGCCGTCGGGCGCTGGCCACAAAGAGACAGAAGTCCCGGCAATCCCTCGGCGGCGCGGCTCGCATGCCGGAGCTGAGGGGGGATGATGAGGCATGCTCCCAGAACAGCGCGTTATGCACGGTGCCGACCGGGTCCGGGGATCTGCTCAGGTGCCACGCCCAGGCCGCCCGGGTTGCCTCTGGTCGCGGGCTTGCGTGGTGGGGCGGAGCGGCCGGTGAGCACCGGACCGCAGGGTGAGTCGGTCATCCGGACCCCGGACCAGCGGCTGCGGGTGTTCGTGAGTTCCACGCTGGGTGAGCTGGCTCAGGAGCGGCGGGCGGTCTCGCGGGCCGTTACAGCGCTGCGGCTGACCCCGGTGATGTTCGAGACAGGGGCCCGGCCGTATCCTCCGGCCGAGGTGTACCGGGCGTATCTGGCCCGCAGCGATGTGTTCGTCGGCTTGTACTGGCAGCGGTACGGGCAGCTCGTCCCCGGTGCGCAGGTCTCGGGCCTGGAGGATGAGTTCGAACTGTCGGGCGGCCTGCCGCGGCTGCTGTACGTCAAGGTGCCGGCGCCCGATCGTGAGCAGCGGCTGGAACATCTGCTGGGCCGCATCGAGGAGGAGGCGTCGGCGTCTTACCGGCATTTCCGCACTCCGGCCGAGCTGGGCCGGCTGGTGCGCGATGACCTGGCGGTGCTGCTGAGCGACCGGTTCGCCGCTGCTGGGGGCCGGGCCGCGGCTGGGGCGCCGCGGCCGGGTGCCCGCGGGCCTGGCCGGCTGCCGGTGAGCGCGACACCGCTGCTCGGGCGCGATCGGGCCATCAGCGAGGTGGCCGGGCTGCTCGGGCAGCCCGGGGTGCGGCTGGTGACCCTGACCGGGCCGGGCGGGGTCGGCAAGACCCGGCTAGCGGTGGCGGTAGGCGGGCGGCTGCGTGACCGGTTCGGCGCGGGCTCCGTGTTCGTGCCGCTGGAGACGGTCACCGATCCCGGGCTGGTCCTGGCCGCCATCGGCCGGGCGGCGGGCGCCGACCTGGCGCGGACGAGCTCGCCGGCCGAGGCGCTGGCCGAGACGTTCGGTGACGGCGCCTGGCTGCTGATCCTGGACAACCTGGAGCAAGTGGTCCAGGTCGCGCCCTACCTGGGCGAGCTGCTGGCCCGCTGCCCGCAGCTGGCGATCCTGGCGGCCAGCCGGACGGCGCTCGGGTTGCGGGCGGAACGGGAATACCCGGTCCCGCCGCTGCCGCTGCCGCTGGCCCGCCCTCGGTTGCGGAGCTGGAGTCCTCGCCGGCGGTGGCGCTGTTCGTGGAGCGGGCCCGCACGGTGCGGCCCGCCTTTGCCCTTACCGACGGCAACGCGGCGGCGGTGGCCGAGATCTGCCGCCGCCTGGAGGGCTTGCCGCTGGCCATCGAGCTGGCCGCGGCCCGGATCCGGCTGCTGGACCCGCCCGCGCTGCTGGACCGGCTGGCGGCCTCGCTGGATGCGCTCGGCACCGGCGCGGTGGACCTGCCCGAGCGGCAGCGCACCCTGCGGGCCACGGTGCAATGGAGCCTGGGCCTGCTCAATGACGACGAGCGCTCGCTGCTGGAGGTCACGGCGGTGTTCGCGGATGGCTGGACCACCGAGGCCGCGGCCAGCGTGGCGGCCCTGGAGGAGGACCAGGTGCTTGAGCTGTCTGAGGCGCTGGCCCGGCACAGCCTGGTCTATGCCGACAGTACTGAGCTCGGGACCCGGACGCGGATGCTGGAGACCGTCCGCGAGTTCGTGGCCGAGCGGCTGGCGGCCCGGGCCGACGCCACCGAGGTCGGGCGGCGGCACGCCGGCTTCTACCAGGGGCTGGCCGAACAGGCAGACCGGCCGCTGCGCGGCCGCGATCGGCGCGAGTGGCTCGAGCGGCTGCGGGCCGAGGCGGGGAACCTGGCCGCCTCGGTCCGCTGGTACCTGGCCCACGACGCCGGGCCGCTGCCCCGCCTGTTCCGGGTCCTCTGGCTGTTCTGGACGGCGCAGGACCTCGAGCGCGAAGCGTGGTCCTGGGTGGAGCAGCTGCTTCCGGCCGCTGACCCGCTGGACCCGCAAGCCCGCGCCGAGCTGGCGTGGACGGCGACAGTGCTCGCCGTTGACATCGGGGATGACGCGGCGGCGCTAGCGGCCCGCCAGCGGCTGGCCCCGCTGCTGGCCGGGATCTCCGATCCCTTCCTGCACGCGGTCTCGCAGCTGGCCATGGCGTGGACCTCGCCGATCGCCGGCGACGTGGACGGGGCTCTGCGGGAGGTGACGGTCTCGCTGGAGGAGCTCCGCG
This sequence comes from uncultured Actinomycetota bacterium, assembly GCA_963795335.1. GTDB lineage: Bacteria > Actinomycetota > Actinomycetes > Streptosporangiales > Streptosporangiaceae > Trebonia. The sequence continues at coordinate 256,380 of CAWCHI010000007.1, read as the reverse complement.
GCCAGGACGAGCCTGTCTTCACGGCGATGGCCGCGTTCACCGCCGGCTCCCTGGAGACGGCGGTGGGCCGCTACGACGACGCCCTGCGCCACCTCCGGGAGGCGCGCGAGCTGGCCGAGCAGCCCGGCGAGGGCTGGCTCACCGCCGGCTCCCGGGTACAGCTGGGCACCCTGGCCGTCCTGCGGGGCAGCCTCGATGAGGCCCGGGCGGTGCTCGATGAGGCGCTGGCCCTGAGCCTGGCCGCCCGCAGCACGCCGTTCGTAACCGTCTGCCTGTCCGGGTATGCCCAGCTGGCGCTGGCGGAGGGCGACCCGGACCGGGCGGCGCTCCTTGAAGGCGCGGCCGAGGGCCTGCGGAGGCGGGTCGGCCTGCCGGCGTGGCCGCATCTGCGGCGGGTGGAGGCCGAGCTGGTAGCCCAGGTCCGCGACAGACTGGGCCCGGGCCCGTTCGATCAGGCGTTCTCCGCCGGCTCCCGGCTCACCCAGCGGCAGGCCGTCGCCATGGTCCAGGACCAGCGTGGCGCCGGCACCCCGGCCCTGTGAGGCGTTAGGCATAAGAGCGCGTAGCTGCCTGGAGCCAGCCGCAGGGGCGGCTGGTTGACCTCGGATCGTTTGCGGGCATGATCGCACGGGGACCCGACCGAGCGGAGGTGGCGAGACTGGAGAACAGGAGCCTGGGCCAGGACCGGGTCAGCCTGCCGGTGATCGGGCTGGGCACCTGGCGTCGGCTGGAGGCCGCCGCTGCGGCCGGCCGGCAAGCCGAGCTCGTGGAGGCCGCCATCGCGGCGGGTATCCGGGTCATCGACACCTCACCCATGTACGGCGAGGCCGAGCAGCTGCTCTCCGACGCGCTGGTGCGGCCAGCGCGAGCAGGTCTTCGTCGCCGACAAGGTCTGGACTCCTTCGGCGGCCGGCGGCGCGGCGCAGCTGTCCCAGGCGGTGAACTGGTACGGCGGCCGGGTCGACCTGATGCAGATCCACAACCTGGTGGCCTGGCAGGCGCACCTGCCCATGCTTGAGGCCGCCCGGGACCGCGGGCTGGTCGGCCTGATCGGTGCCACGCACTACTCGCCCGCCGCTTTCGGTGAGCTCGCCGAGGTCATGCGCACGGGCCGCATCGACGCCGTGCAGGTGCCCTACAACCCGGCTCACCGGGAAGTCGAGCGGACCATCTTGCCGCTGGCCGACGACCTCGGCCTCGGCGTCCTGCTGATGCGCCCCCTCGGCGAGGGGCAGCTCATGCACCGGCCGCCCAGCCCCGCCGAGCTCGCACCGCTGCGGCCCTTCGGCGTCACCACCTGGGCCCAGGCCCTGCTCAAATGGGGCCTGAGCGACCCGCGGGTGCACGTCTCCCTGACCGCCACGTCCCAGCCCGGCCGGCTCACGGAGAACGCCACTGCAGGGTCACCGCCGTGGTTCGGAGCACAAGAGCGGGCCTACGTGCTGCGCCTGGCCACAGCCCACTGAAGCGGCCCGGGACCGTGACCGGAACGCCGCCCTGATCATCTGTAAATGAGCGAGGGGCCTGCCTCGGCGAGGCTGAGACGTGCTGTCCGGCGCATCAGGCGCTGAGCAGGTAGCTGGCAAGCCTGGCGGGCTGGGAGAGGGCAATCAGGTGGCCGCCGGGCAGGATGTCCGTCTCGATGCCCAGCCGGTCGCGCGCCAGCGCTTGCTGGAAGCCGGCGGGGAAGAACCGGTCATCGGCTCCGGCTGCTACCCGGATCGGGATGGGTGGCCAGTTGCTGAAGTCGCAGGCCGACTCAAACACGGTGTCGGCCTCGGGCCGCTGGTACGGCTCGCCGGCCGCGGCGATCTCCGGGGGGACATCGTGGAGGAAATAGACGGCCAGGTCGAGCGGCGTGCCGTAGCCGCCCTTCTCCGCGGCGGCGACCCGGGCCTGGGTCCATCCGGTGTTGTCCCACCACTGGCCGGGTGTCTCGCCGGGTGCTGCGATCATCGCGTTCACAAAGATCAGCGAGGCCAGCGGGACCTTCGCGGCGACCAGCGAGGCGGTGAATCCGCCGAGCGACTGGGCGACCAGCACCACGTTGCCCCGGTCCTTGATCGCGCTGACGGCCAGGCGGGCGTACTCAGGCAGGCCAGCGGCCGGGTCGTCACCGGGCAGGTCGACCGCTATCGCCTCGTGGCCGGCCTGCTGCAGCAAGGGCACCACGCGGTGCCAGTACCAGGCGGCGCCGCCCGCGCCCGGGATCAGGACGAAGGTGCGGCGCTTCCCGGCTGGGTCGTCCATGAGTCCGGCCTCGTCGACGAATGCGTTCATGGTCCTAATTTAGGACTACAAGCTACTGAAACACAACCGCTGGGGCTAGAATGGCCGCTATGCCGTCCATCCGCCGCTACGACGACCCGTGCGGGATCGCCCGCGCGCTGGACGTCGTCGGGGAGCGGTGGGCCCTGCTGGTCGTCCGCGAGCTGGTCTTCGGGCCCAAGCGGTTCGTCCAGCTGCGCGAGGGCCTGCACGGGGTCAGCCCCAATGTCCTGTCCCAGCGGCTGCGCGACCTTGAGGAGGCCGGCGTCGTGCGCCGCGGCGTTCTTGACCCGCCCGCCGGCGTCGCGGTCTACGAGCTCACCGCCCGCGGCCAGGCACTGGAGCCGGTTCTGCTCGAGCTGGGACGCTGGGGTGCCCAGCAGCCCGCGACGGCATCCGGAGAGCTGAGCACCAGCGCACTGCTGGTCGCGCTCAAGACCGTCTTCCATCCCGCCGCCGAGGTGCAGGCCACCTTGGCGCTGCGCGTCGACGGTGAGTGGTTCCGCGTGACTGTCGCCGGGGACTCGATCGATATCGCCCGCGGCCGCAGCGAGCGCCCCGCGGTCACCGTCGACACCGATGCGGAGACGCTGCGCTCGGTCGCCTTCGGGCGCGAGCCGATCAGCGACGCCGAGCGGGACGGCCGCCTGACACTCGACGGCGACCGCCCGCTAGCCGAGCGCTTCGTGCGGATGTTCGCCCCCGCCGGCTAACAGCGCACTCGAAGGTAACGAACCAGCGTGACGGGAGAGGGTCTCACCTGCACACGGTCTGGGCGCCGGGGGCCGCCACCGCACTCTCACCGCTGTGCACGCCGGCGGCCTATGCTCGGATCCGCCGGCCGTTACGGGAGGCCGGGTGATGCCCGTGCTGGGGGTGACCATGGCCGCCGGACGCCAGGTTCGCATGCTGACCTCGGTGGCTGACCGGGATCGCACCATCAGGATCCTTCAGGCATCGTTCGTCGAGGGCAGGCTAGCCATGCACGAGTTCGATCGGCGGGTCGGGCTGGCCCTCGGGTCACGTGACTTCAGAGAGCTGCTGGCGCTGACGGCCGACCTGCCGACCCGGCCGTTCGACAGGCTGCCCGCGCACCGGGTTACCCCGCGCCCGTCGGCCCGCAGGCAACCGCGGGGCTGGTTTACGCGACTCGCAGGGTCAGCGGCGCGACGGCGCGCATCTAGCCGAGCATGAGCCCGGCGGCCGGTGAGACGGACGATGGCCGGCGGGCGGGGGCACAGGCGTTGCGAAGGGAAGGGGCCGCTATCGTGCGGGGCGCAAGACAGCTCAAGGTCGGTCTGCGGGTTGGTGATCTCGAGGCGTCCTGCGCGCTGTACCTGAAACTTGGATTCCGGCAGATTCCCCGGCCGGACGAGCCTCGCCTGCGGTATCTGACGTTCGGTCACACCTGGCTGATCCTGTCGGACAGGTACCAGCACGGCTACCATAACGCCGGGCGGGAGCTGGCTGCCGTGAGCGGGCCGCTCGGCAGCGGGCTGGTGCTGGCGGTTCCCGTCAGGGACCTCAGCGCCACCTACGACCTGTGGCGCTCCGAGGGCCTGGCGGTAACCCTGGAACCCCACGACGCGTACTGGGCCCGGATCTTCTACGGCCTCGACCCGGACGGGTACGAGCTGATGTTTGAGGAGCACCGCCGCGCGCCAGAGTGACCGATCTGCCGCAGCCGGCCGGGCCCGCAGGAAGGTCATTGCCGCCATCAGGTTCCCGGACGGGCCGCTACCGTCTTGCCTTGGTGGCGTACCCCATGTAGGAGACGGCGGTGCTGGTGACCTGCCCTATGTCCAGCCGCCGGCTGAGCTCCCCGTAGGTGATCCGCCCCAGCCGGGCTCTGGCCAGGGTGAGGAGCGCGCCCAGGGGGGTTGCGCGCGCGCCGAGACCCGTCATCTGGCCGGGGGCAAGCCCGTGACGTTCCAGGACGGCGGCCAGCTCGGCGGGCGTGATGAACATGTCCCAGTCGTGGAACGCGATGTCGGTGAGCCGGGTCAGCGGCCACTGCTGTGCCGCCTTGATCGCGAGCAGCTTGCTCGTGCGGGTGCGGTTGAGGGTGTCGAACAGGTACAGGCCGCCGGGCTCGAGCACCCGGGCCGTCTCGCTGATCACGCGGTCCACGTCACGTACGTGCTCGAGGACGTCACAGCAGCAGGCCACGCTGAAGGCGGCGTCCGGTGCGGGCAGGTCCTCGCCGCTCCGACCCGGTAGTCGATACGCAGGTCCCGTTCGGCCGCGTGGGCACGCGCCGCGCCGATAGACGCCGGCGACGGGTCGATCCCGGTCACCCGGCAGCCGAGGGCCGCGAACTCCTCGGCCAGGAAGCCGCCGCCGCAGCCGATGTCCAGCACCCGCACCCGGGAAGCCCCGGCACCGAACTGCCGGGCGAGCACGTCACGGAAATAGGCGAACCGGCCCGGTGTGATGCTGCCGTGCAGCGCGTTGAGCGGGCTCGTCTCGTCCCACCACGACCCGCCCAGCCGCTCGTACACGCCGTTGTCAGCCGACCGCACCATGACCCGAAGGGTAAGCGGCAGAGCCCCCCTGTCAGTGCCCGAGGTAAGCGGTGTCCCCGGGGTAAGCGGTGCTGCCCGTCCCGGGGACGCGATGCCTATCGTGAGTCGACCCGGCGCTCCAGGCCCGAGTTCGGGATGAGGTCGATGTTGAACAGCTTGCTGGCGTTCTCACCGAGGATCTGGCGAGACAGTTGCTCGTCGGGAAGATCGAGGTAGTTGTACGGCTCGTCGAAGTCCCAGTGCGGGTAGTCGGAAGAGAACAGCAGCTTCTCGCCCATCCCGGAGGCGGTGAAGGCCTCGAGCACCTCATCGGAGTACTCGTCTTTCTCCGGCTCCTCGACCGGCTGCGTCGTGTAGGAGATGTGGTCCCGGATGTACTCCGAGGGAAGCCGGGTGAGGTGCCTGACCTCGGTGCCCATGCTGCGGAAAGCGTGGTCCATCCGCCACGCGAGCGGGACTGCCCAGCTCCAGCCGAGCTCGACCATGGCTACCTGCAGGCCGGGGAACCGGTCGAACACGCCCTCGAAGACATAGCTGCTGATGATCGGGAAGTTGAACTGGGCCCACGTGCAGTGCTCTTCGAAGTAGAAGTCCACCGCCCCGGACGGGGAGATGCGGTTTTGTGAGGCCAGGACGTGGAACCCCACGGGGATTCCGTACTCCTCGCACGCCTCGTAAATGGGCCAGTAGTCCGGGTGCCCGGGCGGCCGCACATTGTTCGGCGCGAACATGACCATCTTCCACCGGTCGCTGTACTCGCCGTCTTGCTCACAGCACCGGCGGACCTCAGCCGCCGCGGCCTGCGGGACCTCGTACGGCACGTTGATCCCGGCGTACCACCGGGGATCAGCCGCCAGCCACTGGTCGCGCCGGGCCTCGTTCATCGCCCGGCACATCGCGATCGACAGCTCTGCCGGCGCACGCCCGGCTCCCGACCACCGGAACCCGCCGATGTCGTCGAGCACGGCACCACTGATGTCGTAGCGGTCCAGCAGCTGCTGAGCCGCGAACTGCTGGTTGCTGCCGGGCTCGCGGCCGTCCGGCGTGACCGTGTCCCACCGGTGGGCGAACTCGCGGTGACGAGGACGCTCGCCTCCGGGGCCGCTTTCGCGGTGAAGGCCGTTGTCACGAACGTACTCCCGCCATCGGCCCGGCAGGTACCGGAGAAACTCCGGGCCTCCCATGCTCGATCGCGGGTGCACGTCGGCGTCGATAATGCCGACCTTCGCCCTGGTGCCCGCAGTTTCTGTTACCGGTTCGAGCGTGTCAGCCACTGCCCTGACCTTTCTTGCCATGTACTTCTGCTGGAACGTGATCGTGCAGGTAGGGGCGCAGCGGACGCTGGACCGGGACAGTTGCGACTGGAGTGTATAAAGTAACCAGATATGCGACATTTTGATCATCATTACAAATAGGATAATCCCGCCCGCAACGGCGGTACAGTACGGATAGCGAAACCCTCACGTTCACAATCCTGCAACGCGTTGCCAGGGGTTCTCAGTCGCGGTTAGCCTGCGGGACACACCGGTAATACCAGGTTATACTCACAGTATGAAGACCGCGATCTCCGTCCCTGACGAAATCTTCGAGCAGGCAACCAGCTGGGCGGCCGAGCTGGGCATCAGCCGGTCGGAATTCTTCGCCCGGGCGGCCCGCGGGTACCTGAACGAGTTGACTGCCCGGTCGCTCACCAGCCAGATCGACCAGGCACTGCTCGCAGCCGGGGATGATGACTCCGGGTCCGTGGCAGCCGCGGCCGGCCGCGGCCGGCTGGCCGCCGGCGGTGACTGGTGATCCAGCGCGGCGATGTCTGCTGGGCCGGCCTTCGGCGAGTCGCCCGGCAGTACGCCGGCCAAGCGGCCGGTCCTGGTCGTCCAGGCCGATCCCTATAACGCCAGCAGGATGAACACCACCCTGGTGGCCGTCATCACCTCCAGCACGGCCCTGGCGGCAATGCCCGGCAACGTCTTCGTCCCCGCATTCGCCACCGGGCTGGCCCGGGATTCCGTGGTCAACGTCACTGCCCTGGTCACCCTCGACAAGGCCGCCCTCGATCCCGCCGTGGGCCGGCTGCCATCATCGCTCATGCACGAAGTGGATCGCGGCCTGCGCCGGGTCCTCGGCCTGTAACCACGCTCGCCGGCACTCCCGCGACGGAAGATCGTCAGCCCCGGGCTTCATCAGCGCCCGCCCGCGTGTCGGAAACGGCCCCGAAGATGTCGTGTTCGCCAAGTTGAAGGTGCACCGCGCCGGGCAGTCGCGACGGCGTCGACCGGGTCAAGGTGGGCGACATGGTCTGCCTGCCGTTCAACATCGGCTGCGGGTTCTGCAAGAACTGCGAAGCCGGGCGGACCGGGTTCTGCCTGACGGCCAACCCCCCGAATGCGGGCGCCCACCGGCCGGATCGGCGTGGTCGGGGTGTTCGTGCCGGAAGACCCGTCGGCCGCGGACGACCTGGCCCGGAAAGGCAAGTTCGCCTACCCGGGCGTCATCGTCTCCCAGGAACTCAGCCTGGACCAGGCGCCCGAGGGCTGCCGGCGGTTCGACGACCGCGAGGACGGCTGGACGAAGGTCGTCTTGCACCCGTAACGGCGCTCAGGGGGTCCGCGACGGCCCCGGGGCCGTCGCGGACGCCTGCTGGAATCATCGGTCACGCTCCTTTTGGCGCCGCGCAGGCCCGGAAAATAGGGGAGGTGCCGTCGGCGGGAGCCGGGACGGGTAAGCTCGCGGTCAGCGCGGCGACGTCGCGCAATGAATGGCAGACAAAGGACGAGGGCAAATGGCTACAGGAACAGTGAAATGGTTCAACGCCGACAAGGGCTTTGGCTTCATCGCCCCCGATGACGGGACGGCGGACGTGTTCGTGCATTTCTCCGCGATCTCGAGCTCCGGCTACCGCTCGCTGGATGAGAACCAGAAGGTCGAGTTTGACGCGACCCAGGGGCAGAAGGGACCGCAGGCGGAGAACGTCCGTCCGATCTAAGACATAACGCCCGTCGAGCACTTGCACGCAGACGGCTAGCGTGCCAAAACGACGGTTCGCATGTGCCCAGACATCGTGCCCGGTGCCCGCGGCGTGAGAACTGACCCGAGCCAGACCTTCCGGGTGGTCAGAGCCCATGCGTCAATGGGCCAGCGTGGCCCGATCTACGATGGCGGTCATGCCTTCCGACGATCTCGCCACGCGCATCCGCACCGCCTCAAGGTCTTGTCCTGACGCCGTCTCGGGGCAGGTCTACCGTTCGCCGTCCCAGGCCTTCGCGGACCTGGCCCGGTCGTGCGCCGAGCTTGGCATCGAGGAGTGGGACCTTTACGGGGAGTCCGGCCCGGTTGGGCGGCTGGAGTCAGAGCTTGTCGAGCTGTTCGGCGCCGAAGCGGCGGCGTTCTTCCCCAGCGGGATCATGGCGCAGCAGGTGGCGCTCCGGGTTCACACCGACCGGGCGGGCATCTGCCGGGTGGCGCTGCCGGACCTCAGCCACCTGCTGCTCCATGAGGACGACGGCCCGCGCCTGCTGCACGGCCTGGAGATCGCCACCTTGACCCGGGGCTTCGAGGCCCCGGCGGCGCGACACCTCGAGGCGATACCAGGCAGGCTCGGCGCCGTCCTCGCCGAACTGCCGTTGCGGGAGGCCGGCTGCCTGCTGCCGACCTGGGATGACCTGGCGGAGCTGGCTCGGGCAAGCCGCGCTCGCGGCGTCGCGCTGCACTTCGACGGTGCGCGCATCTGGGAATCGCAGCCGTGGTTCGGCCGTCCGCTGCCGGAGATCGCAGCGCTCGCCGACTCGCTCTACGTCTCGTTCTACAAGGGGCTCGGCGGAATGGCCGGCGCTGCCCTGCTCGGTCCGGCCGACTTCATCGCGGAGGCGCGGCTGTGGCGGCGCCGGCAGGGCGGCACCCTCTACCACCTGACCGCGGAGGCCGTCTCGGCCCTGGCCGGCCTGAAGAACCAGCTCCCGGTGATCGCGGACACGGTTGCGTGGGCGCGCGAGTTCGCCGCCCGGCTGCCGTCATCCATCGCCGTGCAGCCCGGCGTGCCGCACGTCAATCAGTTCCTCGCGTACGCCGCAGGCGACGCCGACACGGTCAACGAGCGGCTCCTCGCCGTTATCGACGAGCGCCGCGTCGGGCTCCCCGCCTGGCACGCGGCCCAGGAGCCGGGCCGGATCGCCACCGAGTTCACCGTCTCCCGCGCGGCCCTCAAGCTCGACCCCGCGCAGATGGCCGCGCTGGTGGGCGCGGCGGTCGCGCCGGAGGCCAGCTGAGCAGCCCAGCACCAGTCCCCTGCACCCGGCAGCCGGGCGGTGCCAGGCAAGATAGATGAGCAATCTCATACCGGTGGTCGCTCATTTTCCCTACTATTGACTCCCCCACTCTGACGTGGACTTTCCCCGTCGGGAGGGACCGTACGCTCGCCGCTCCCCGTCGCCAGGCACCAGGCCGGGCGCTGGGTTAGGCACCCGGCTGCGCGCGTACGGCACCTGGCTCGGCAAGGAGGTCTCGCATGTCCGCGTGGACGGTACCCAGCTACGCCGAATGGACGGTGCCCGGCTACACCGAAGAGCGGCCCCTCGGGCACGGGGTTTCCGGCCGGGTGGTAGCCGCGGTCCACGATGCCACCGGTCAGCGCGCCGCGATCAAGTACTTCCACAAGGACCTGGTGCGCGATCCCGGGTTCATCGGGGAACTCCGTTTCGAAGCCGAACAGCTGATGACCGTGAACGCCCCGCACATGGTCCAGGTCCTCGGCTATGTCGAGGAGCCGGGCGAGGGCGCAGCGATCGTGACGGAGCTGGTCGACGGCGTCTCGCTGCGCGAGATGCTCGCGCGCCGCGGGCCGCTCGGCGCCGCGGCCGCGCTCGTCGTCCTGATGGACTCGCTGCTCGCGCTGGCCGCCGCTCACGCGCGCCGTCTCCCGCACCGGGACGTCAAGCCGGACAACGTGCTGATCGACGCCCGCGGCTGGTGCACGCTGACCGACTTCGGTGTCGCGGTGAAGACGGACCGGCGGATGACCGCCGCGGGCACGCCGGAGTACATGGCGCCGGAACTGTGGCACGGGGCGCCGAACGTCCCGGCGACCGACATCTACGCCGCCACCGCGACCCTGTGTGAGAGCCTGACCGGCAAGCCCCCCTTCACCGGGCGGTCGCGGCGGCTGCGCGACCAGCACGAATCCACGCCGGTGCCGCTTGAGCAGTACCCGCTGCCGCTCCAGGACCTCATCGCCTGGGGGCTGGCCAAGGACCCGCAGGCCCGGCCAGCGAGCGCGATGTCGTTCGTCAGCGAGCTCGGCCCGCGGGCAGCGGCCGCCTACGGGCCCTACTGGGAGGACGCCGGCCGCCGTGAGCTCGCGGAGCGCGAGGCCGAACTGCTGACATTGCATGAAGGCAGAGCGGGAGCCGGGTCCGCGCGGGTGACCCGGCTCGCCCGGCGCAAGGTGCTGGCCACCGCGTCGGCCGCGGCCGTCGCACTCGTCGTGCTCCTCGGGGCGGGCACGATCGCGCTGTACAAGACGTCCGGCCACCAGGTCGAGTTGAGCAGCGTGTCCGCCTCCTCGGTCGACGCTGAGGTCACCGTGACGCCTCCCGTGGTGGCCTCCAAGTGCGCCACCCCGGCCAGGTTCACCTTCACCGGTTCCATCACCGATCTCCAGCCGGGACCGGTCTCCTACCAGTGGCTGTACTCATCGGGCAAGCCGGGTCCGGTGCGGACGCTGAACTTCACCTCGCCCGGGCAGCAGCAGGTGAGCGGCGGGACGATCACGACCCGCACCGCGGGCGACGGGTGGGCCCAGGTCAAGGTGCTCCTCAACCCCGGCGCCGTGACCTCGGACAAGGTCTCGTACTCGCTGCTGTGCAGCACCGCGAACAGCGACATAGCCGTGTCAGCGACGGTGAAGCCGGCGGCGCTGACGTTTCCCTCATGCACGGCTCCGCATCCGACCCTGACCGCCACCGGCACGATCACGGCCAGGAACGCGGGGACCGTCAGCTTCTACTGGGCCATGTCCGACGGGACGAAGACCACGCCGGTTCAGCTGGTTTTCAATTCCGCCGGCTCGCAAGCGGTGAACCCGCTGACGTTCCCGGCGTGGGTGCCGGCGTCCGGGAACGTGGTGCTCGTAGTGACCGCGCCGGCTGTCGCGGCTTCCAAGCCGGCGGCATACACGGTGTCCTGCGGGCCCACGCTGGCGGCGTCGAATGCTGCGTCGCCCACTGCCGTCGGCTCCACCAAACCGACGGTGAGCCCGCGTGCCTCGACCGCGAAGCCGACCGCCACGAAGTCGCCGACGACCAGCCCGACCACCAGCAAGCCGACGGCGACACCCACGACCAGCACCCCCACCCCGACGCCGACCACTTCGTCGCCGACCCCGACCCCGACGCCCACCCCGACGCCGACGCCGACGACACCGACCCCCACGCCCACGCTGACGACCAGCAGTGTGCCACTGCCGACGGCGACTGCGTCATAGCCTGTGTCAGTGCTCGATGGGCACCTGACCTGGCGTGCCGTGCCGGCGCGATGAGATTTGCTCCCTTCATTCGTCGTCATCAGGACGTCACCAGGACGTCATCGGTCAGGCGGCGGCGGTCCGGGAGGACAGGTCTTCATGAAGCTTCTTCTCACTTCCTCAGGCATCAGCAACCCGGCCATCCACGCGGTGCTCGTGGAGCTCCTGGGCAAGCCGGTCGCCGAGTCCAGCGCCCTCATCGTGCCGACTGGGATCTACCCCTTCCCGGGCGGGGCCGCGGGCGCGTACCAGGCGATCTGCGGGAACACCAAGAGCCCGTTCGCTGGTCTGGGGTGGAAGTCGCTCGGCGTCCTGGAGCTCACCGCGCTGCCCAGCATCGGCCAGGACGTCTGGACCGCGGCGGTCCAGGAGGCGGATGCCCTGCTGGTGTGGGGCGGCGACCCGGTGTTCCTGGCCTACTGGCTGAAGCACTCAGGGCTCGCGGGCCTTCTGCCCTCCCTGACCGAGACGGTGTATGTCGGGGTGAGCGCCGGCAGCATCGCGATGGCGGCCAGGTTCGGCGAGACGTACTCCCATGAGCCCCACCGCAGCGGGGAAACGCTCTGGTCGGAAGACATCGTGTTCGCCGGGCCCGGGGGAGACGTCACCAGGACCCTGGTCCACGCCGAGGGAGCGGGGCTCGTTGACTTCACGATCATCCCGCACGTGGAATACGATGACCCGCAGGACGTGGCGGCGGCGGAGAAATGGGCCAGCCGGCTCGGTGTCCCGGCCTACGCGATCGACGATGCGACGGCCGTGAAGGTCGTCGACGGCGCCGTCGAGGTCGTCTCCGAGGGGCACTGGAAACTGTTCAGCCCGGCGAGCAGCTAAGGCGGATGTCCCTGGCGGTTGGCGTGGCAAGACGTTCCGAATTGTTGCTTGACGTGGGTGCTGGGGTGGGAGAAAGCTTAGCCCGGGCCTGAGGGACGTTTGGGTAAAGGCTGGCGCCTTTAGCCGGCTGACGTGCGAATCCGAGGCCGCAGGCACGACGAGGAGGTCTGGCCGTGGTTCGTGGACGCCGTTTGCTTTCGCTGGCCGCAAGTGCGGCCGTGGTGGCCGGCCTGGCGGTCGCCGCGTCGGCGGCGACGCCGGCCAGTCCGGCCCGGGCGGCCACGGCGGCGCCAGGCGGACCGGGGGCGCCGTCGTACTTCGACCTGGCCCGGAAGGACTGCGTCGGCACGGCCGCGGGCACGGGCTCGAAGGTCTGGTACACGGTGGCGGACGGGGTGCTGTCCGACGTCTACGAGCCCACCGTGGACAACACCAACGTGAGCACGCTGCAGTACGTCGTGACCGACGGGTCCACCTTCACCGACATGCAGAGCCGTGACATGACCTACACGGTGGCCGCGGACCCGACCGGGATGTCCTGCACCGTCACCTCCACCGACGCCAAGCACGGCTTCCGGCTGGTCACTACCTACATCACCGACCCGGCCCGCGACACGGTGCTGATGCACACCACGCTGCAGGACACGGCGGGCTCGGACACGAACCTGGCCGGCTTGCACCTGTACGCCCGGCTCGACGCGCACGTCAACGGCAACGGCGGAGGCGGAACGGAGAACGCCGGCGCCAACACGGGCGTCGTGACCACCTCGGCCGGCGCAGCCATCCCGGTGGTCTCCAGCACCAACACGGTCACCAACGCGGTCAACCGGGACTACGCGGTACCGACCTACATGGCCCTAGACGCCACGTCCGACCAGGCGGCAAGCGTCGGCTACGAGGGCACCGCCAGCGACGGCCTCACCCAGCTGGACTCGGCCCACGCGCTCACGTCCTACACCTCCGCGCCCGGCGGCCACATCGTCGCGACCGAGGACGTGACTCCCGGGAGCGGCCACCAGGTGACGCTCGCGCTGGGGTTCGGCCGGAGCGAGGCGCAGTCCGTCTCCGTCGCCCAGGCCTCCATGAGCCAGCCATTCGTGCTCACCGCGGTCAGGTACCTGCTCGGCTGGGCCGCCTACGACGCCGGCCTCAAGCGGCCCGCCGGCGAGGCCAGCCTGGCCCGTTCCTACTACCTCTCGGCCAACGTCCTGAAGGCCAGCGAGGACAAGACCTACCCCGGTGCGATCGTCGCCTCGCTGGCCAGCCCGTGGGGACAGTCGGTGCCGGCCGGGGTGACCGCCAGCGGCGAGCCGTCCTACTTCGGCTCCTACCGCGAGGTGTTCGCCCGCGACCTCTACGAGATCTTCACCGGGCTCATGGCCGACGGGGACGTCGCCACGGCCCGGGCGGCCACGCTGTTCCTGTTCGACCGGCAGCAGCTCCCGTCCGGGGCGATGCCGCGCAACTCGCTGCTGAACGGCAAGGCCGCGCCGGACACCGGCGGCCTGCAGCTGGACGAGACGGCCTACCCGATCCTGATGGCGCAGGAGTCCGGGCTCGGCGGCGACACCGCGCTGTGGCAGGACCACATCCGCCCGGCGGCCGACTTCCTGGTCGCCAACGGGCCCTCGGACGGCGTGGAGCGCTGGGAAGAGCAGACCGGCTACTCCCCGTCCACGATCGCCGCCGAGATCGCCGGGCTGACCGCCGCCTCGGCCATCGCCGCGAGCCACGGTGACACGGCGCGGGCCAACCTCTACCAGGCCACCGCGGACGACTTCCAGCGCAACATCAAGAACTGGACGGTGACCACCACCGGCCCAGACGGCCCGCGCTACTTCATCCGGCTGTCGAAGACCGGGGACCCCAACGCCGCCATCAGCTACAGCCTCGGCAACGGCGGTCCCACCCTCGACCAGCGCAGCGTCCTCGACGGCGGCTTCCAGGAGCTGGCCCGGCTCGGCGAGCTGCCCGTCAACGACCCCGACATCCAGGCCTCGCTGGCGATTTACGACAAGAACATCGCGGTGTCCACCCCCAGCGGCACCGGTTACTACCGCTACGGGAACTCAGCCGCGGACGGCAGCGCCGACGGGTACGGCGACTGCTACCAGCCGAGCCAGGGCTCGTGCACGACGCCCGGGGCGCCCTGGCCGCCGACCGACAGCGGAACCGGGCACCTGTGGCCGGTCCTGTCCGGTGAGCGGGCCGAGTCCGACCTGGCCGCGGGGAACAGCAGCGACGCGAAGTCCCTGCTCCAGTCGATGATCAACTTCTCGTCCGGGGTGGGGCTGGTGCCCGAGCAGGCCTGGGAAGACCCGGACCTGGCCGCCTCGCCGTACGGCAGCGACCCGGCTACCGCGTCCATCGGTTTCACCGACGGCAAGGCGGCTGGCTCAGCGTCCCCGCTGAGCTGGGCCCAGGCTCAGGAACTGCGGCTGATCGCCTCGCTGGGCGCCGGCCGCAACGTGGACACCCCGGCGGTCACGACCGGCCGTTACATCACCCACGGAGCGCCCGGATCGCTGCCGGTGACGATCACAGCCCCGGCCTCGGGGGCCACGCTGACCACCGCCACGACCGCGGTGACGGGGACGACCGCCCCCGGGTCGGCGGTCTCGATTCAGGCGGCTGACTCGACCACCGGCGAGGCCGCCACCGTCGCCAGCACGACCGCGGGGGCCGACGGGTCCTTCTCGGTGAACGTGCCGGTCGGCTTCGGCACCAACGCGATCACCGCGACGGCCACCGCGCCCGGCGGCCGGAGCACCGGCTACGCCCAGGTCACGGTCAGTGCCGAGGGCGGCGGCAGCACCGTGCTCGACGTGACCGACCCCACCGGGGACGACAACGGGCCGGGCACGTACCAGTACCCGACCGCCGCGGACTTCGTCCCCGGGTCGTTTGACCTGACCCGGTTCCAGGTCCTGAGCGACGGCACCTACGCCTACCTGCGGGTGACGCTGGCCACCCTGGTGCCCACGTTCGGGTCGCTCGACGGGGCGCAGCTGCTCGACATCTACGTGCACGTGCCGGGCGCCTCGGCGACCTCCACCCAGGCCGCGTACACCTCGCGGAACTACGCCATCGCGCCGTCCGGCGCGTGGAGCCAGCGGGTCGAGGTGCAGGGGTTCGCCTCGCCCGTGTGGGTGAACCCGGCGGGTAACGCGGTGGGGACCGCATCCGCGCTGGCCGTGCAGGCCGACAAGACGATCACCGTCGCGCTGCCGGAAGCGCAGTTCGGCACCCCGGCGTCCGGCTGGGGCTTCAGCGTGGTCCTGGCCGGCCAGGACGGGTTCAGCTCCGATCAGGCGCGCGCCTTCACGGCGACACCTGGCGCCTACTCGTTCGGGGTCTGCGCCCCGGGCGGCACCGCGCCGATCTGCCAGGTCGACCCGTCCACCGTGCCCAAGGCCATGGACGTGATCACGCCAGCGGGGGTCTCGCAGGCAACCGAGCTCAACCCCACCCTCGGCCCCGTCGTCATCCAGCCGGTCACAGTGCCCTAGGTCCGCCTGTGACTGGCGGCAAGCCCGCCTGACGTCAGCCCGCCGCGGAAGACGCGCGGCGGAACCGGGCCCCCCAGCTCGCCACCTTCTCCGCCATCTCCGGCGGGGACACAATCCGGAAGTCGGCCCCGGTCAGCCCGAGCGCGATCATCACCCAGTCGGTGTCCGGCGTCTTCATCGACAGCCGGCAGCGCCCGGGGCCGTCCTCGGTCACCGTCGCCCACCGCCCGATCCGCTGCCGGACCGCGGCGGCGGGTGCCTCGACCACCGCCTCGACCTGCACCGCGGGTGCGGCCGCGTCGGCCGCGGTGATGTTCTTGCGGACGAAGTCGGCCGCGTCGCCGGCCGGCAGCGGCCGGGGCCGGAACCGGGCGCCGGTCGGCTGCGGCGCCCCGCTCACCCGGTCGAGCCGGAAGCTGCGCCAGTCGTTCCGGTCCAGGTCGTAGGCGACCAGGTACCAGCGGCGGTCGAGGACGACCAGCCGGTGCGGCTCGGCGTGCCGCTCGGTCCGCTCGCCGCTGGCGGCGACGTAGCCGAACCGGATCCGCTCGCTGTCCCGGCAGGCGAGAGCGGCGCCCGCCAGCACGTCGGGGTCGATCGCGTCGGCCTGCCCCGCGCGGGCCGGGTCCCAGCTGGCGGACTCGGTCATCACGGCCACCGCCTCGGCCCGGCGCCGCAGCCGGGCCGGCATCACCTGCGACAGCTTCGCCAGCGTGCGCGCGGCCGCCTCGGTGCCGGCGCCCGTGGTCGCCAGCCGCAGCGCCGCCGCGACCGCGACCGCCTCATCGTCGTCGAGCACCAGCGGCGGCAGCGCCGTCCCGGAGGCGAGCTGGTAGCCGCCGTCCACCCCGGGGTGAGCACTGACCGGGTAGCCGAGCTCCCGCAGCCGGTCCACGTCCCGGCGCAGCGTCCGGGCGGAGACACCAAGCCGGCCCGCCAGCTCCGCCCCGGGCCAGAAGCGGTGGTTCTGCAGCAGGGAGAGCAGGCGCAGGGCCCGGTTGCTGGTGTTCGCCATGTCTGCGATTGTCCCGCACATTGCGGACAGAAACTGGCCTCAATAACCTCTACCGTCGGTGTTGTCAGGCGGTCAACAGATCACAACGCGGAAGGCGGCACGTTATGAGCAGCGGCATCACGGGCGACACCACCACCATCACGGGCGAGCGGGCGGACCTGCTGGAGACGCTGGCGCACGCCCGGCACTTCCTCCGCTTCACCGTCCGCGACCTGGACGACGAGCAGGCGCGGCGCCGCACCACCGTCAGCGAGCTGACCCTCGGCGGCCTGATCAAGCACGTCACCGCGGTCGAGCGGAACTGGAGCGCGTTCATCGAGCACGGGCCGTCGGTCGCCCCCGACTTCACCGCGATGACCGAGGCGGACTACGCCGCCTGGGCGGACGGGTTCCGGCTGCTGCCAGATGAGACCCTGGCGGGGGTGCTGGAGGAGTACGAAGAGGTCACCCGGCGCACCGACGCGCTGGTGGCGGACCTGCCCGGCCTGGACGTCAGCCATCCGCTGCCGCCCGCCCCGTGGAACGAGCCGGGCAAGCGCTGGTCGGCCCGGCGCACGCTGCTGCACATCGCCAGCGAGACCTGCCAGCACGCCGGGCACGCGGACATCATCCGCGAGGCGCTCGACGGCGCCAAGTCGATGGGCTGAGCGAAAGCCTCCGGGCGCAGAGACGGAAAATCCGCCGCCCGCCGCAAGGGGCCTGGTCCTGCGGCGGGCGGCGGAAGCGACTCGCGAGCGAGCCGTCCAACCCGACTGTGCTTTCATGATCCGGCCCAAGACTGACAAGCAGGTGCAAGGCGCCTGTGGGTTGGCTCAGGGGAAGCGCCTCCCAAGCGGGGAGAGGTCTCGCGGACGGTCTGGGTTACAGCGGCGCAGCATCCTCCGCGTAGCGGGCGGTAACCTCGGCGGCGGTCGCGGCCAGGTCGTCGCGGACCTCGGCCGGCGAGATGACCTCGACGTCGCCGCCGAGGCTGAGCAGCACCCGGGCGGCCGGGACGGCGGCGAACCGCAACTTCACCGCGGCCCACCCGGAGTCACCGGCATCGTCAGGGACACGGGCATCGTCCGGGACACGGGCCGCCTCCGCCCCGGCCAGGTGCGCGGCGAACACCCGGCTGAACATGTCCAGCCGTTCCCGCCGGACCCGGGCGGTCACCGCGACCGGCAGCGGCCGCTCGTCGACCTGGCGGCGCAGTTCCTCCCACAGCCCCGCCAGCTCCACTCCTTCCCGGCGTTGGGCCGGCTCGCCGGTCGGGGAAGCGGCCTCGACCCGCGACACCCGGAACAGCCGCGCCTCGCCGCCGGCGTCGGCCACCAGGTACCAGACTCCCGACTTGGACACGAGCCCGTACGGGTCGACCACCCGTTCGGCCGCCCGCGGCTGCCCGCTGGAGCGGTAGCGCAGCCGCACCCGCTGGCCCGCGAACACCGCCGCCTGGAGGGTGCCCAGTTCCCCCGCCTCGTCGGCAGGCCGCATCCAGCCGGCCGGGTCGACCAGCACCCGCTGGCTGGCGGTGGTGGCCGCCTGCTGGAACGGTGCGGGTACCGCCCGCAGCACTTTCGCCACCGCCGAACGGAGCGGGGCCGCCAGTCCCAGGTCAGCCTGGGCCCCGCCGGTGGTGAGCACGAACAGGGCGCGGGCCTCGTCCTGGGTCAGCCCGGTGACGTCGGTCCGGTAGCCGGGCAGCAGCCGGATCCCGCCGCCGCGACCGCGCTCGGCGTAGACCGGCACCCCGGCCGCGCCGAGCGCCTCGGCGTCGCGGTAGACCGTCCGCGGCGACACCTCGAGCCGCCGGGCGAGCTCGGCCGCCGTCACCGAGCCGCGGGTCTGCAGCACGAGCAGCATCTCCAGCAGGCGACTTGACTTCACCATTCAAATATGACGCTAGTTGTCAAGTTTGGCCAGTTAGCTAGGCGTCATGAACAACGATCCTCGTGAACTCCTGCAGCGGGCCACGGCCCAGACCGAAACTCTCATCGCAGCCGTCCGGCCGGACCAGGCCGGCCTGCCGACGCCGTGCACCGACTGGGATGTGCACACCCTGGTCCGCCATATGGCCGGCGCCGTCACCCGGGTCGCCCTGGTCGGGGAGGGCGCGGACGCGCTCAGCCTGCCGCCGTTCACCGACCTCGGGGACGACTGGGCCGCCGCCTTCCGGGCGGCCGCGGCACGGGCGCAGGCCGCGTGGGCCGACGACGCCAAGCTGGACGACTTCTTCACGGTCCCGTGGGGCAAGGTGCCGGGGCGGGTCGCGGTCGCCGGGTACGTGCGCGAGGTGATCGCGCACGGCTGGGACCTGGCCGTCGCCACCGGCCAGCCGGCCGAGCTCGACCCCGAGCTGGGCGCGTTCGCGCTGGAGATCTCCCGGCGCGCGCTGCCGGCCGACGGCCGCGAGGGCATCCCGTTCGGCGCCGTCGTCCCCGCCCCGGCCGGGGCGGGCGTCTACGCCCAGCTCGCCGCGTGGCTCGGCCGGCCCGTGCCCGTCGCACGCTAACCGAGTCGGCCCCTGGAGCCGGCGGCCGCCGCATCACGGCCGCCGTCTCCAGGGGCCGACGTCAACGGTCATCGCACCCTCCGTCCCTCGCGGGCGATCTCGCTATCGCTCGCAATTTTTTGGTATATTTCTGAACCGTTTTGGTATCATGCAGGCATGGCGATGACTCTTCGGCTTCCGGCCGAGATCGAGGCTCAGCTCAAGCAGGCAGCCGAGAGCGAGCACCGCAGCGTGCAGCAAACGGTGCTGCTGGCGATCGAGGAGTACCTGTCGGCGCGGGAGACGGCGGAGATCCTCGCCGACCCAGCCGCGCTCCGTGGCTTGGCCGAAGCGATGGAATCGGAACAGGCGGGCGACGTTGTGTACGGTGTCGAGGCGGCCCGCGCACTGCTGGCTGAGCGCAGGCGGTGACCTCGGACCCTTATGAGCTGGGCCTGACCCGTCCGGCGAGGCGGGCGATCTCGCAATCGCTCCCCGCGGAGGTCGCGGCGGCGGCGGTCGAGTTCATCACTGGTCCTCTCCTGGAGATTCCGCGGCGGATCGGCAAGCCGCTGCGCGATGAGCTGGCGGGTTTGTGGAGTGCGCGGCTAGGCACGGAGTGGCGAGTTATCTACCGGATCGACGAGTCGAAGCACACCGTGGTAGTCGTGGACATCCAGCACCGCTCGACGGTCTACCGCCGCCGCTGATCACTGCCGATTCGACGGCACCGGGCGGAGAGTTTTCCCGAGCGTGCCGCCGTGAGCCGCCACCCCTTGCCCCGGTGTACATCCGTTGCGCTCGGGTAGCGGAGCCCCTCATGACGACTTACTGCGGGATGACGCCGGTGGTGATGCCCGGGAGGATGGACTTGACCTGGGCCGAGACGTCGTCCGCGATGGCTTCGTCCGCGCCGGCCTCGAGGGCGTCGAGGATATTGCCCACGATGACCTTCGGGTCGCCCTTGTCGACGTCGGTCAGGTGCGCGATCAGCGGCGTATCGGCGTAGCCCAGGTGCGCCCCGACAACCTGGGTCTTCTGGTCCGCGAGTTCCAGCCGCAGCGCGTTGGTCAGCCCCCAGAACGCGGTCTTGGAGGCGGCGTAGGCGCCTGGCCGGGCGAGCCAGCTCAGCACCGAGTGCACGTCGACCACCGCGCCGCCGCCGCCCCGGGCGAGCGCCGGCGCGAAGGCCCGCGTGAGGAGCAGCGGCCCGAAGACATTGGTCTCGAACGTCGCCCGGATCTCGTCTTCGGGCGAGGTCAGCAGCGACTCGGCGCCGCCCTGCCCCGCGTTGTTGACCAGCACGGTGACGTCGCCGGCGGTCTCCGCGGCGGCCGCGATCGCGCTGGCGTCGGTCACGTCGAGGCGGAGCGGGACGATCCGCGGGTCATGCCAGTCGTAGTCGCGCCGGGCGCCGGCGTAGACCTTGGCCGCGCCCCGGTCGAGGGCCTGGGTGACGAACTGCTGCCCAAGGCCGCCGGTGGCGCCGGTGACGAGGACGACACTGCCGTCGAGGTTCATGGCTACTCCTCAGTGCTTCACGAGTCAGTGCTTCACGAGACTCCGCTGCTTCACGTCATTGAAGTCAGCTACAGCAGGAAAACTAGCATGCTGACTATGCTTTTGCAAAGTCAGCATGAGAGGAAAGGTGGGGGTTGTGACGTCGCAACAGGTAGAGGCGCAGCGGGCCGACGTGTCCTTCGCCGGCCGCTGCCCGATCGAAAAGGCGATGGCCCTGGTCGGCTCGCGCAGCGCGATGCTGATCATGCGGGAGGCGTTTTACGGCACGCGCCGGTTCGACGAGTTCGTGCAGCGGGCGGAGATGGCCCCTGCGACCGCGTCCGCGCACCTGCGCTCGCTGACCGAGGCAGGACTGCTCCAGCGCCAGCCCTACCGTGAGGCCGGCGGGCGGACCCGGGACGAGTACGTGCTGACCGACGCGGGCACCGACCTCATGCCCGTGGTGTTCGGGCTGTTCGAGTGGGGGCGGCGGCACACCGACGTCCAGCCGCTGGTGGAATTCGCGCACGCTGGCTGCGGCGAGCCGATCGGGGCGCACGTTCGGTGCGCGGCCGGCCATGAGCTCGGGCCGGACGACCTGGAATGGCGGACGGCCGACGGCTGATAAGCCGTTACCCGCTCGTCAAGACCCGGTAGGTCTCACGGGCTGCCGTACGCCCGCTTGCCCGGGTCCGGCCCGGGTCCCAGGCAAACCGGTACCTGAGCTCCGTCCGGCCGCTTGGCTCATGCTTCTTCGACGGGCCGGTGTACTCGAATCCAATCCAGTGGTAGAAGCTCTTGGCGCTTTCGTTATCATCAAAAACCCACAGCCAAAACTCGTCGACTTGCGGGTGCCTGCGCCGCTCTTCCTGGAAGAGGAATTCCATGAGCCGTTTCCCCATCCGGCTCCGCCGGTGCTTAGGTTTTATCCAGGCGGACTCGATGAAGCGCGCCCGCTCCTGGTCAACATCGGCGTCCTCTTTGGGGTCCGGGCGTCTGGCGACGGCGATGCCGATAACTTCCGTGTCCGTCTCGATCACCGCCCACGTCGCCGATCTGACTTCGTTCTCCCAGTGCTCGGCCGATTTCTTCGTGAATTCTTCCGGCGTCATGCTGAAGGCTGCGGGCGATGTGCGAATGCATTCTCGTATGGCACGGTAGAGGACTCTGGCGTCACCTTGAAGGGACGGCTCCCCCGCCGGAAGGGGACCCTCGGGCCCCTGGGCATGGTTCGCCAAGCCTTCCCGCTCCTTTCCCACGCCAACTACAGCCGTGTGCAAGGCTAACGGTCAGGATACGACCTGTGGCACAGCAGTCATAGGGTTGCCGCCATAGGGATAGCTGAGTCAGTTCGGTCGTGCGAAGCAATAACGCTAGGACCAGCCGTTTTCTATCATGGCCCCTGCGAGCGCGGCCGTTTCCTGCGAGAGCTGCTCGTCACCGGGAATGAGCGCGGTTACCCAGACCTGGACGAGCCCGAGCCAGGCCTGGGTGGCGATGGCGTCGGCCTCCAGGTCGGCCCGGCTCGTTGCCTGAGCCTTCTGGTAGTCCTCCTGGGCTCGCTGCCAGCGGCGCCGGGCGGGCAGCATTCCAGTCGGCTCAAGGCTGGCCATGATTCCCACGGCCCCCACGGTCAGCAGCAGGATCAGCACCCCGAAGACAATCCCGGCCACCGCGCTACCGGGAGGGCTTGCGCCGAACGCCGGCCACCCCGGATGGGGGGTGAACGTGAACAGGGTCATCAGCAGCACTGCCTGCAGCGCGGCCGCGATGGCGATGAGCGTGAGTTCAACCCAGTGCTGCTGACGCACGGCTTCCGCGCCGAGCCAGCTCGCGGTCAGCCAGACGACGGTGGCGGCGAGCGCCGACGCCACCAGCAGCAGCCCCCCGAGCAGGCCGCTCAGCTCGACGAAGTCGAGCACGGCGAGCCCGGCCGAGACCACCAGCAGGGAAAGGAGTCCCACGCTGAAGTCGAGCGGCCGCTGACCCCGGGGGTCACGGCGGTGCCGCAGTTCTTCATAGCCGAGACGCGCGGCCTGGGCCGCGCGAAGCATCGACCCGGCGTCATGCGCCGAGTAAGCCGCGACGGCCCGGCGGTGGCCCGCTCCGGCCAGCAGGACCAGGGCCTCTGGATGCTCGTCGAGCAGGCTCGCGACGATGTTTTGCGGCGTCAGCTGGTGATCTGGCTGCACGGCGGTGCCCCTCTCGCGGGGAGCGGGGCGACTAGCGAGCCCCGACCCCTGCTCTCCAGGGTAAAGACGTCAGATGAAGTTTTGCAATAGACCGGTGGAAATCCGCTCTACATGATGAGATTTACAGAGTTGAGCTGAAATTCTGATAGAGTTGGCCGAAGTAGCCACAAGTACAATAGATCTTGCCGGGATCTTGCGTGCAGGGGCCCGCAATCCGGTAACATCGCGTGAGGTTTTCGGGTGAGGGGGAGGCGTGGCCGAGCCAGGATCATCAGCCATGGGGGCGCCCCTCGCCAAGCGCCTGCGCGAGCTGCGCCTGTCAGGATTCCCCGGCGTGCGGCTCACCCAGACCCAGCTCGCCAGTGCCCTGTCGCAGGACGAGCCGGTCGCGACCTCGACCCTGTCCTCGTGGGAAAACGTCGGGGCCCCGGCTGTCCCTCCGCCGGGGCGTCTCCGTGCCTACGCGCTTTTCTTTGCCACCGAGCGCTCGCTGGAGGGTGAGCCTCATCTGCTCCCCGCGGACCAGCTCGACCGGGATGAAGAGCAGAGGCGCGAGGCGCTGGAACGCGAGCTCTTGCACTTGCGGAAGGGGGGTACCGACGGCTCTGCGGCCGGCCGGCAGTTCTGGCGCTTTGACGCCCCGATCACCGTGATCTGCTCTGACCTCAGGCAAAGCGATGAACTCGAGCTGGGGCCGCTCAGCGACGAGGACAACCCGAATTTCGCTGACCTCTATTCGTACGGCGACCTCGACGCGCTTCTCGAGCTGTACGGTCACCTGCGAGCGACAAACCCGGACCTTCTCGTCGTGCCCCGCCGCAGGCCCACTGCGGCCGATCTGACGAACCATCTGGTGGTACTGGGCGGTATCGCCTGGAACGACGTGACACGCCGGCTGAACGACATGAGTTCCCTGCCGGTGAAGCAGGTAGAGGACGCCCGGATCCCGTCGGGCGAGATTTTTGTCGTGGGCGACGATCCGGACAAGGTCGAGTTCCTGCCCAGCTGGCAGAACGACGATCCCGGTACGGTGGCAGACCCCGGCGTGCTCGTCAATGACGTCGGCATGCTGGCCCGGTTGCCCAATCCGTTTAATCCGCAACGGACGCTGACGTACTGCAACGGAATCCACAGTCGCGGGGTGCTCGGAGCCGTGCTTTGCGGGACGGACCGGGCGGTCCGCGACGACAACGAACAGTATCTAGACGAGAAATTTTCCAGTTCTGACCGCTTTGTCATCTTGATGCGAGTTCCGGTGCTCGGCGGCACTACGGTGAGCCCCGCTTTGAAGAGCCCAGGCACCGTGCTGTTTAGTTGGCCCTGAGGGTCCACACAGGATTGAAGGAACAGTGACGTCATCTTGGGCTCCTGAGCAGGGCGAGTCACACGCCGCGCTGCTAGACGAACCGCGCTGGGCGCCGGTCCGCGCGCGGTTTGACGCCATCGTGGTGCCGACCCACCGGCCCTCGGCCCGGCTGCGGTACAGCATTGACCTCGCCAGCAGGACCCAGACGCCCCTGTTTGTCCTGTGCAGCGGCGGAGCGTACAAGGAAGCGGTCGCCAAGATGGCCGCCCGGTCGGGCGTCGAAGCCTACGCGGCCGACATCCCGGCCGGTGCATTCCTGGACGTGGACCTCCGGACGTCGGCGAACCAGCAGCTCAGGGCCGCGAACCTGGGCCGGAACCCCGACCTGAGCCTGAAGCGCAACCTGGGACTGGTCCTCGCCCGGCTTCAAGGCTGGAAAAAGCTCATGTTCCTGGACGACGACATCCACGGCATCGCCACCAGCGCGGTGGCGAAGCTGGCGGAAGCGCTTGAAGCCCACAGCGTCAGCGCCCTGATCCCCACTGATTTCCCCGATAACTCCGTGGCCTGCCACGCCAACCGTCTCGGCGGCGCCGGCAAGCAAGATGTATTCGCGAGCGCCAGTGGCATGGGGGTCCGGTGCGACCGCGAGGATCTCGCGTTCTTCCCTGACATCTACAACGAAGACTGGTTCTTCTTCGCCCAGGAAGCGGCCAGTCACAAGATCGCGCGGGTCGGCGAATCGCGGCAGCGAGCCTACGACCCCTACTATCACCCGAACCGGGCCGCCAGTGAAGAGCTAGGCGACCTGCTGGCCGAAGGCGTCTACGCGCGCCTCGATATCGGGGAAGAAATCTGGACGGTCGACGCTGATTACTGGCGGTATTTCATCGACCGGCGCGGGCAGTTTCACCAGCGCGTGCTGGACGCGCTCAGCCGGGTCGACGCTACCCGCCGGGCGGAAGCCAGCCGGGCCGCGGCATCCATCCGGGCCGCGCAGGGCCAGCTCGCCACGATCACTCCTGACCTCTGCCAGACGTTCATCCGGCTCTGGCGCGGCGACATGAAGCGGTGGCGCTCTTACCTCGAGGGCCTGCCGCCCCAGGAGTCGCCCGCGGCGGCCTTCGCGTACCTGGGCCTGCGGGTGGCCGACTCCCAGAGGGCCTCGGTCAACCGCCTGACGGCATGGCCGGGCCAGTCCGCCGGCCACCCTCCAGCCGCCTTCCGCGCACCCCGCAAGACCCGCACCCCCCGGCAACGCGAGCTCGTGGGCGCGGGGGCGCCGTCCGGTAGCGTCTAACCCACTGCCGGCCCGCCTGGCGATTGGCCCGCCGCTCACGGGGCAGTCAAACCGGTCCAAGGGTGCGGATCACCGTATCTTGGTGC
The DNA here is from genome assembly GCA_963795335.1 of uncultured Actinomycetota bacterium. Taxonomy (GTDB): domain Bacteria; phylum Actinomycetota; class Actinomycetes; order Streptosporangiales; family Streptosporangiaceae; genus Trebonia. The sequence continues at coordinate 230,858 of CAWCHI010000007.1, read as the reverse complement.
ACGACCAGACGGCCACGTTAACCGCCAGGAAACAATCGACCGGGAGCATTGGAACATGGATACGCGACGGCTCTTGATCGGATGCGAGTTCACCTACGTCGCGGAGATCCCGACTCCGGTGGTGTTCCAGGTGCTGCCCGCCGACGCACCGCACATCGCCATCCACGACGCGCGCTGGTCCTCGGAACCATCAGTGCCGTCCCGCACCTACACCGACTTGTACGGCAACCGCTGTGTCCGGGCGGTCCTGCCGGCGGGCAAGTCGAGCTTCGGCTACCGCGCGCTGGCGGTCATCCCCGACGCGACCGAGGAAGCCGACGAGGATGCCCCGGAGCTGGTGCCGGACAGCCTCCCCGACGACACGCTGCTGTACACCCTGCCCAGCCGCTACTGCCTGCCCGACATGCTCGGCGGCGAGGCCTGGGCCCGGTTCGGCACCCTGCCCCCGGGCTACCGGCGGGTGCAGGCCGTCTGCGACTACGTCAACCAGCACCTGACGTTCCAGTACGGCAGCAGCACGCCGCTGTCCAGCGCGGTCGACGTCTACCAGGCCGGCCGCGGCGTCTGCCGGGACTTCACCCACCTGGCGATCTCGTTCTGCCGGGCGCTGAACATCCCGGCCCGCTACGTCTTCGGCTACCTGCCCGACATGGACGTGCCGCCGGACCCGGCCCCGATGGACTTCGCCGCCTGGATGGAGGTCTGGCTGGGCGACCGCTGGTGGACGTTCGACCCGCGCAACAACATCCGCCGCAAGGGCCGGGTGGTGATCGGCCGCGGCCGCGACGCCTCCGACGTCGCCATGGCGACCACCTTCGGCGGACCGCGCCTCGAAGACATGACCGTCATCGCCGAGGAAGCGTCGTCCTTATGCTGCTCTCCTCCCTGACGGCGCCGGTCCTCGACCACAGCCGCCTCGACCTGCAAGCGGCCAAGCGCGTGCGCTACGTCCTGGAGCAGAGCTTCCGCTACACCTACGACGCGCCCGTCCGGGAGCTGCGGCAGCGGCTGGTCATCGTGCCGCCGGCCCGCCACGGCAACCAGTACCTCCGCGCCCACCGCCTCGAGGTCACCGGCGCCGAGGTGCGCCGCCGGGTCCGCCGCGACGCCCACGGCAACGTGATCGCCCTGGTCGAGGCGGAGCATGTGTCCCGTGAGGTCGAGTTCCGCCTGGCTGCCGTGCTCGAGCGGGTTCCGGACGACGGGCCCGTGCTGCTGCCGGCCGCCGCGCTGCGCAGCCCCCGCCTGCTGCGCCCGACCCGGCTGACCGAGGCCGACGACCAGCTGCGGGCCATGGCCGCGGGCATCGCGGCTGGGTCTCGCGCCGAGAGTCCCGAAGACACGGCCGACCGGATCAGCGACGCCGTCTGGCACGCCCTGCGCTACGGCCACGATGCCACCTCGGTGCGGACCACCGCCGCCGAGGCCCTCACCGCCGGGAGCGGCGTCTGCCAGGACTACGCCCACGTGATGCTTGCCCTCTGCCACCTGCTGCGGGTGCCCGCCCGGTACGTCTCCGGCCACCTGCTCGGCCAGGGCGGCACCCACGCCTGGGTCGAGGTGATCGTGCCGCGCGGCGACGCGGCCGAGGCGATCGCGCTCGACCCGTGCAATCACCGCCGCACGCACAGCGGTTATGTCACCGTCGCCACGGGGCGCGACTACTCCGACGTCGCGCCCACCTCCGGGTCCTACTGCGGGAGCGCGACCGGGCAGCTCAGCGCTAACCGCCGCGTCGGGGTACTGGATGCCGCCTGACCAGGGGCGCAGCCTAACCCGGGGCGCCTGACGCTTCAGCGCGGGATGACCGGGAGGATCACCTGACTCGGGTGCCGTGCGTCGTGGTACACCGCCTGCCGCGCCGGGCGCAGGTCAGCGTCCGTGTCGGTGCCGAGCGGCCGCCCGGTCCCGGGGTTGGGCTCCCACTCGGGGAAGCTGCTCGAGCTGATGTGCACCCGCAGCCGGTGGCCGGCCGGCAGCACGACGCTCGTCGCGATCAGGTCGATGACGTACTGGTAGACCGAGCCGGCCGCGAGCGGCTCGGGCAGCCCCGCGTGCCGGGCGCGCACGATCCCCTCGCACAGGTTGATGGCGGTGCCGTCCGGGTGCACGTCGATCAGCACGGCGGCGAAATCGGTGTCGGCCGCGTCGGTCGACGCCCATACCAGGGCCTTGACCGGTCCGGTGATCTCCATCGGCTCGGCCAGCGGGGCCGAGGTGTAGCTGAGCACGTCCGCCCGCTCGCCCGCGGCGCGCTGGTCGAACGGCCCGGCGAACTCGCCGGTGCCGAGCAGCCGGCCGCCGATGGTGGGGACCGGGTCAGCCGGGTCGTGCACGAACTCATCCGGCCCGTCCCCGCCCGGCCCGTCCGGAGTCAGGCGCCCGCCCTCGCCCAGGTACCACGGCGTGTACTGGGTCCGCGCAAGCGGCCATTCCTGCTCGTCGCGCCAGGCGTTGTCGCCCATGACGAAGAGCCGGACCGGGGCCAGCGCGGGATCGGGGCCGTCCTGCAGCCAGGCGCCGAACCAGTCCCGCCGCAGCGCGGTGGTGTCGAGCACGGCCTCGGGGCCGAAGTCGATGCTGCCGACCACCGGCGAGGTCGGCAGCCAGTGCGCCCACGGTCCGACGATGAGCCGCTGGGCCTGCCGCGCCCGCTCGGTCGGCGCCTGCCGTTGCATCCCGGTGAAGTTGGCCAGGATGCCGTCCAGGTGAATGTCGTACCACCCGCCGATGTGGATCGCGGGCAGGTCCAGGACGTCGTAGTAGGTGGCCGGGTTGACCCGGCGCCAGTTCGCGTCGTCGCGCCGTTCGTGGGCGAAGATCTCCTCCAGCCAGGTCGCCCGGTCGTGCCACAGCGGGTTGCCGAGCATCGGCCGGATCCGGTACACCTCGTCCAGCACCTGCGCCGCGCGCAGCTTCGCCGGCCGCACGGCGGCCAGGTCGCCGGAGGCCATCGCGTCCCTGACCGCCAGCCCGGCTTCTGCCACCTGGGCGAGCAGCGGGTCGTCGATGCCCCACTGCTCGGCCATCGACGCCACCACGGCCGCGGTCCAGCTCATCCGCAGGGAGAGCCGCAGCGCACCGCCCGGGCCGAACGAGGCCAGCCAGTACTCAGACGGGCAGCACTCCGGCAGCATCGCCGCCAGGTGCGGCGGCTGGGCGATGGCGGCCAGCCACTGCGTGTAGCCCATGTAGGAGGCGCCGAACATCCCGACCCGGCCGTTGGACCAGGGCTGCTCCGCGGCCCACTCCACCGTGTCGTAGCCGTCGTTGACCTCGGACTGGACGTAGACCCATTCTCCCTCGGAGCCGAACCGGCCCCGGCAGTCCTGCACCACCACGGCGAACCCGCCGGCGGCCAGCTCGCCGGGCGCGGACGTCAGCTCGACCATCTGCTTGCCGTAGGGCGTGCGGCAGATGAGGACCGGAACGGGCAAGGGTGTGTCCGGCCGCCACACGTCGGCCGACAGCCGGGCACCGTCCCGCATCGTGACGCTGACGCCGCGCTCGACGATGACGGTCCGCTCAGATTCGCTTGTGGTCATAGTCCATCCATATAACGGGTCGCGCCGGAGCGGAAGACCGTCTCAGCCGCGGGACGGCAGGGCGACCACGGCCCGGCCGGGCGCGGTCCTGGCGTCGTCCTGGTTCAGCACGTTGACCTCGAGGACGACGAGGTTGGCCCCGTCCTCCTGCTTCTTCTCGACCACCTTGCCGTACGTGCGCAGCACGTCGTTCTTGTGGTTGATGGCCCGGAACTGCAGGCTCAGCTCGCGGATCTCCGCCTCGTCGCCGGCCCAGTCGCGCAGCGAGTTGAGCAGGTACGCCCAGCGCAGGTTGCCCATGCCGAACGCGCCCCCCTGCCCGGCCGCCTTCCCCGCGTCCTCGTCCATGTGGATGTAGAGGAACTCGTCGTTGACGGCGGCATAGCGGTTCCAGTGCATCAGGTCGGTCTTGCGCTCGAAGGCCGGGAGCTCGTACCCGACCTCGATGTCTTCGAAGTGCACGTTGTACGCCACGGCGTGCTCCCTTGTCAGTAACGGATGCCGGTCGAGATGCGCCGCTTGACCAGCTCGCCGTGCTGGTTGCGCCACTCGGTCTCGTTGTAGACGAACAGCGTCAGGCCGTTGCGGCCCTGTCGCTCCTCCCAGTGGGACAGCCGCGACCGGCTGGTGATCACGTCGCCGGGGCGCATGCGGACCCCGAACGTGTCGGCCTGGCCGCCGTTCATGACGTTGCCGCCGCGGCGGGTCTGCTGACCGGGCTGGGCGCCGGACGACTGCACCGCGCCGGTGGGCACGGGCCAGGCGAACGGGTTGAAGTCCTCCGGGGCGACGATGCCGCCGAAGCGGGTCGTCTTGGCGTACTCGGCGTCCCAGAACAGCCGCGGCGGCGGCTCGTTCCAGTAGACGGCGATGGCCCATTTGCGGATGTCGGACTCCGCGATCGGGTACGAGACCCGCTCGTTGGTCCACACGCCCTTCCTGTCTTCCATCTCGGGCGTGACCAGCGTCTCGGCCTCAGCCATGGCGATCCTTCTCTCACCGGCGCGAGCAGAACCTAATTCTGAAATGAGATTCCAGGATCGGGCGGCCGCTGTCAAGACCGGGCGGGGGCCGGCGCGGTAGCCTGAGCTATGCGCACTGCGAAGCTGGGCCGGTTCGGGGACGTCAGCCGCCTGACCTTGGGCGGCGGGGGCATTGGGGAGATATGGGGCCGCACCGACCGCGCGGAAGCGATCGCGACGGTCCACGAAGCGGTCGCCCGCGGGATCACGCTGATCGACACCGCGCCAGGATACCGGCACTGCGAGCAGGTGATCGGCGAAGCCTGGAACGGCCATGTGCCGGACGGCGTGCGCATCACCAGCAAGGTACGGCTCGGGACGCCGCCGCCGGGTGAGGTCGCTGCCCGCGTCCGGGCCGCCCTCGAGTCAAGCCTGGCGGCCATGAAGCTCGACCGGGTCGACCTCTACTTCCTGCACACCAACATCTGCGCCGACGACTACGTCTACGCCCGCCGTCCCGAAAGCCAGGACGAGTTCTCGACCCGCTGGAGTGCCTACACCGGGGAGTTCATCCCGGCCGTGCAGGGGCTGATCGAAGCGGGCCTGATTGGCGACTGGGCGATCACCGGCACCGGGGTTCCGGCCACAATCCTTGCTGCCCTCGGCCACCAGCCCCAGCCAGCCGTGGCCCAGGTCATCACCAACCTCCTGGACAGCCCGGGTGGCATCGCGAACTACGCCGAGCCAGCCCGCCCGCGCGAGATCATTGCCCAGGCGAACGCGGCGGGCGTCGGCGTCATGGGGATCCGGGCCGTGCAGGCGGGCGCGCTGACCAGTGCCATCGACCGTGACCTGCCGGAGGATCACCCGGAAGTACGCGACTTCGACCGGGCCGCGCCGTGGCGGGCGCTCTGCCACGAGCTCGGCGAAGACCCAGCCCTCCTGGCTCATCGGTACGCCCTGTCGATGACCGGGGTCGGCACGGTGGTGCTGGGGGTGAAGAACCGCGAGGAACTGGCCGGCTGCCTCGCGGCCGAGGCCGCCGGGCCCCTGGAACCGGACCTGATGGCCCGCATCGATTCGCTCGGCCTGCGCGGCCAGTAACTCAGCCGACCGCCTCCGCGAGCGCGCGCGCGAACAGTTCCGGCAGCGGCAGGCCGGCCGCCGCCGCCATCACCGAGATGACGCTGGTGCGGGCGAACGAGCAGTAGAGCCCGGCCTCGAGGAACCACGGCTGCCCGCCGGGGTCGATCCGGAAGTCGAACAGGCTGTAGTCGCGGCAGCCCAGCGCCCGGTGGCAGCGCCGGGCGGCCTCGCGCACCGCCGGGGTGACCGGATCCGCCGGGCCGACGATCCAGGCCCGGCTCGGGTCCTTGGCGACGAGGGACAGTTCCCCCGCCCCGTTCCGGGCGATCTTGTCGGCGTACTCACGGATGGGCCTGGCTGCCCGGGCTGACGTTGTACTCCTCGAGCGGCAGGCAGACCAGCTCGCCGTCACGGACGACGATGCCGCAGCGGACCTCCCGCCCCAGCTCGACGAACGACTCCACCAGCACCTCATCCGAGTGGGCGAAGGCCGCGTCGAGCGCGCTCCGGTAGCCCGGCCCGGTCCCGGACCAGGGTGACCCCGAGTGAGTTGTCCGCGTCAGCCGGCTTGACCACCACCGGCGGGGCGAGCGGTGGGCGCTCGCCGCGGCGGAGCACCTCACCCGCCGGCACGCGGACGCCGGCCGCGGCGACGACCGCCTTCGCGTGCGGCTTGCGCGCCCCCAGGGCCATGACGTCCGGGGGACTGCCGACGTAGGGCACGCCGAGCACGTCGAACAGGGCCCGGTAGGAGGTCATGCCGGGCAGGCAGAACATCTGCGGGACCATGACATCCGGCCGCAGCGCGGCCAGGTGCTTGATGGCTTCGCTGAGCGGCAGGGGCACGGCCGCGCCGATCGCCTCCGCGCTCAGGCCGGCCGGGAACCGCCACCGGCCGTCCGGGGTGACGTAGGCGACGTGGAACTGGTAGCGGCCGGGGTCGGCCGTCGCCTCCAGGCAGTCGCGGGCGTACAGCCGGGACAGGTCGGCCAGGAAGTCGCTCGTGGCGGAGCCGGCCAGGTGCAGCACACGCATGACCACCGGTCAGTCCCCGCCGGGCTCGACCAGCTTGCCGATGTTGAAGTCGATGCGGATCCAGTCCTTGAGCCGCACCAGGTTCCCCGCCAGCAGCCACGGGATCTGCAGGTGATGGACGAAGAGGAAGGGCAGCGGGTCGGACCAGTCGAAGATCGCCTCCTTCCCCCGGGCGATCACCTTCAGCCGCGACCAGCGGTTACCCGGCTCGGTCAGCAGCCGCCAGGCCTCGTGGTAGAGCCAGTAGGTCGGGCGGCTCAGCCGGGCGGGCCCGATGACCGGGACGTCATCCTCCAGGTAAGCCCGGGCGAGACCGGGGTGGTTGTAGAACATGGTGATGGCCGAGTGGGTCGCGCGGGTTGCACTCGATCGCGTACACCCGCCCGTCGGCGGCCTGGATGAAGTCGAAGCTGACCTGCCCGGTGAGCTCCAGCGGCTCGACGAAGCCCCGGACCCACGCCTCGATCTCGGGCTTGTCGACCATCGCGTAGTTGACCTGGAACGCCGAGGACTCGCAGCAGCAGTACACCTGGACCTGGCCCGTCGCGGACGGTGGCGTGCGCGCAGTACTCACGCCCGCGGACCAGGCCCTGCAGGATCCACGGGGTGGCCGGGGAGATCGGCTTGGACCGGGCGAACGCCGCCGTCTCGGCCGCCGACGGCCGCGGCAGCGGGGTCAGGTCCAGCCGGTGGACCGGGTCGTAGGGAATGCTCTTGAGGATGTAGGGCGGGCTGGCCGGCGGCGAAGTCGAACTCCTCGACCTGACCGGGGTCGCAGACGCGGCGGGCGTCGGGCACCGCCAGCCCCAGCGACGCGGCCGAGGGCCGCGAACTCGTACTTGTCGTCGAGCCGGGCGACCATGTCCGCGTCGCCGTGCAGCACCTCGCAGTACCGTTCGAGCCGCGGCTTGGCCAGGGCGTCGTAGTAGCTGGCGGCCGGGCTGCAGACCGGCACGTAGACGTCGACCCCTCTCCCGCAGCACGATCGCGACCAGCGCGTCGGCGTACCCGGGGGACTGGGGCCTGGGCACGGTGTAGAAACGGTCGACCGCGCGGGAGAACCGGTGCCCGGTGAAGCGGTACTTGCGCGACTCGATCAGGATCACCCGGTGCCCGGCCGCGTGGAACGCCCGCGCCAGCTGCAGGGCCTTGGTCATCTTGCCCCCGCTGACCATGATCGTCCGGGGCTGCGCGGCCCGGACGCCGGGGGTCTCGGCCGGACGCGGCTGACCAGAGCAGCGCGACGGCGGTCAGGGCCAGGTTGAACGGCAGCGCCAGCAGCAGCAAGGCCGAGCACCCCGAGGGTCTTCGGGCACGACGGCCAGCCGCCGCGCTAGCCCGCATACGGCGCTCACCATGCCGCGGTGCATGACCCGCTCCCCGGCGACGTGGGCATGGTCGGCGCGGTGCAGGACGCAGCCGTTGTCCCACATCACCACGTCGCCCGGCGACCAGACGTGCCGGTAGGTGTTGGCCTCGGCCGGTCGAGTGCGCGTAGAGGAACGCGATCATGTCCCGGGCCTCGCGCGTCGGCCCATCCCGCTGATGGAGACGCAGCGTTCCGGGGTGGAGATATACAGGCTGGTCCGGCCGGAGATCGGGTGGCGGCGGAAGATCGGGTGCTCCGCCTCGGTCTCGTCGTCCTCGCCCGAGGTCCAGGCCCGTCACCACGTGCCGGATGGTCCGGCCCGGCCAGGGTGGCGCGGAGCATCGGCGCGGCAGGGTCGTCGTAGGCGCGGTACTGGTTGGTGAACAGCGTCTCCCCGCCCCGGGCGGGGATGGTGACCGCCCGCAGGGCGGTGTAGGCGGGCGGGCGGCGCACGTAGCTGGTGTCCACGTGGAACACGCTGCGCGGCGGGGTGCTCCGCCCGACGTTGCTGACCACGTTGAGGTCGGGGAAGCCGGCCACCGGCGTCTCGCCCTTCGTGAAGGCGAGCTCGCCGAACCGCTTGAGGAAGGCGACGAAGCCGGCGTCGTCGACGTCCTGGCCGGGCAGGATCAGCACCCCGTGCTCGCCCAGCAGCCGCCGCAGCTCCGCCGCCTTCCGCGCGTCGACGTCGGCCAGCGGCAGGCCGGCGACGGCCACCCCGACGACGCTCAGCACGATCGTGTTCACAGTTCCTCCTTCAGCACCGGGTCCTCCTTCAGCACCGGGTCCTCCTTCGGCACCGGGCGGATCAGGGTCAGGCCGTCGCGGAGCGGGACGATCACCTGCTCCACGCGCGGGTCAGCCGCGACCGCCTGGTTGAACGCGGCGATCGCGGCCCCGTTGGCGGTCGGCTCACCCGGCCGCCCACGGCTGTCCCTGCATGAGGGTGTTGTCGACGCAGATCAGGCCGTGCGGCTCCAGCAGCCCGGCCGTCCAGCACGGTGTCGAGGTAGCCGCGGTAGCCCGCCTTGTCGGCGTCGATGAAGACCAGGTCGAACGACTCGCCCGCCGCGGCCAGCTCGGCCAGGGTGTCGCAGGCGGGCCCGACCCTGACCTCGATCTTGCCGCCGCTGGCGGACTCGCCGAAGCACCGCTCGGGCGAACGCCGCCACCTCGGGGTCGATCTCGCACGCGGTCACCTGGCCGTCGTCGGGCAGCGCTTCCGCCATGGCCAGGGCCGAGTAGCCGGTGAACATGCCGATCTCGAGCACGCGCCGGGCGCGGGTCGCGTGCACCAGCATCTTCAGCAGCGCTCCCTCGACGTGCCCGGAGAGCATCTCCTGCTCCAGGCGCCCGGCGTCGCGGTCGCCGTCGGGGCATGCCGGCTCCAGTCCTCGGCCTCGGTCCGCCCCGCCAGGCGTCGCAAGTCGGCCGACTCAGGCGTGGTCCACCGGCTCAGGTAGGGGTCGAGACCGCCCGCCAGCTCGGCTGAGCTCGCGCAGTTCCTGTTTCAGCCGCGGGTCCACGTCGCGCGCTCCGGCCACCCGCCGGGCGAGCTGCCCGAGCCGGCTGGCGAGGATACTGTGCGGCGTCACCGGCCGCGGCTCGCCGGGCCGGGAGACAACAGCCGTCACCGGGTGAACACCTCCTCGCCGATCCCGTCGTTCGGGTAGGTCGCGGCAGAGCCGCTGGTGCAAGGTGAGCGCCTGCTCCAGTTCCGCGGTTGTCAGGTCGTTGACGAAGTAGCAGTTCCCGATCGGCCGGGGCATGGCCGCCCGGAGCAGCCCGTCCCGGGTCTGGGTGATCGAGTCGGTCGCCATCCGCAGCAGCCCCGGGGTCAGGTAGGGACTGTTGAGGCGTGAGCCCGAGCCGGCTCATCAGCCAGAAGATCCGGTCGCGCTCGCTGGCGGAGATGTACCCGCGCTGCTCGGCGATGGTGGTCGAGAAGGCCATGTCGATGCTGATCGCCTGACCGTGGTAGAACGGGGTTCTCGGGGCCAGCTCCAGCACCGGGCTCCAGGTGTGGCCGAAGGCGATCACCCGGTCCAGGTCGTCCTCGTGCAGGTTGGGCACCTCGAGGCTCAGCATGGTGGCGATGGCGTCGTAGGTGACCCGGTGGGCGATGTCACGCAGCTCCGGTGTCCCTTCCAGGTGCCCGAAGCGGGTGGCCAGCAGGTCGGGCCCGTACTTCTCCAGCAGCTCGAAGATGCCGACGTTGCCCACGGCGGAGATCTTGATCAGCTCCGCCATCCCGTTGCGCACCTCCTTGAGCGGGAGGGTCTTCAGGAACGAGAAGTCCAGGATGACGTTCTGCGAGGCGTGGAACGCGCCCAGCCGGTTCTTGGACTTGCCGTGGTTGACCGCGACCTTGATCGCGACGCTGGCGTCGATCAGCCCGATCAGCGTGGTCGGCACCCGGTTGTAGTTGGTCGAGCGGCGGAAGATCGAGCAGGCGAAGCCCGGCCACGTCGGTGGTCAGCCCGCCCCCCACCACCAGCACCGGCTCCTTGCGGACGAGGCCGAACTCCGCGAACGCGTCGACGATCCGCTCTACCGTGCGCATGGTCTTGCCGGTCTCCGGGATGGTCGACCGGGTGAGACGGTGAGCTCGATCCCGTAGGTAGTCGAAGTAGGCGCGCATCTGCTCGCCGTACAGGCCCGTAGACGGTCTTGTCGACCACCATCAGGCAGCGGCCGAACGGGCCGGTAGCTGTCGGCGATGGCGGTGTTCCCGATCGCGAAGGCGCCCTCGGCGTAGCCGCAGCGAGTACTCGATCTTCTCGTACGCCTCGACGTGGAATTCGGTGGCGGTGGCGGTGAACGACGGCTGCACCCGGCCGCTCACGCGATCGCCAGCAGCTCAGCCGGGTCCAGCCGGGTCGACGCGCCGCTGAGCGGCGGTGAAGTCATCGCCGGCGGTGTTCTCGTTGGGGAACGCGACGCAGGTGACGCCCGCCGCGGTGGCCGCCTTGACCCCGCCGACATTGTCCTCGACGGCGACGCAGTCGGCCGCGCGCTCGTCCAGCTCCTGCAGCGCGAACAGGTAGGCGGCCGGGTCCGGCTTAGGGTTGCGCACGCTGGTCGCGTCGACGATGACGTCGAAGTCGCCGGCCTGCAGGCGCGGGCTCAGTGCGCGCAGCAGGCCGGCGACATTCTCCGGGGAGGTGGTGGTGACCAGCCCGGTCTTCCAGCCGCTGCCCCGGGCAGCCCTGATCGCGTCGATGACCCCGGGCCGGGGGGTGAGCTGGTCGCTGGCCAGGTTCTGCTGGAATACCCTGGACTTAGTGTCGTGGATGGCCTTCGCGTCCACGGTCTGCCCCAGCGACTGGGCGTAGCCTTCGATCCGGGCCTGGCCGCCGCTCTCGGCGAGCATGGCGCGGTACTGATCCTGATCCCAGTGCCAGTCCAGCCCGTGCTCCGCGAAGGCCTGATTGAATGCTTGACGTTGCAGTTCGGACGTGTCGGCGAGGGTGCTGATGGAGCCGAGCAGGAGGGCTGGCATCGTGACGTACTCCGTTCCCAGAGGGCGGCGGCATCATGGACAGCTTGTCAACTACTAAACAGTGACTACTGTACTAGACAATATGTCCAACAGAGAAGTGGGTGGCGTCATGGCCTCGACGAAACGACGTCGCCGGCCAGCCCCTTGACGCGCGCGTGCTCCGGACCCGTAACGACATCCTGCGGACGGCCATCGACGTGCTGACCGAGGAAGGGCTGGACGCCGTCACCCACCACCGCCTGGCCGAGGTGTCGGGCTACTCCCGGGCCGACGATCTACAAGCACTGGCCGAACCGCACCGCCCTGTTCATCGACGCGTTCTCCTACCGTCCGGGCGGCGCGCACTCGGTGCCCACGGGAGACCTGCGGGCCGACCTGATCGCCGAGCTGACCATGTTCCGCCAGGGGATAGAACTGCACCGGCTCGACCGGGCCCTGGCCGCCCTGGCGTCGCTGGCGATGACCATCCCGGAGATGGCGGCCGTCCGGGACAAGCTGGTCGCCGAAGGCGAACGGGTGCTGCTGGAGCTGCTGACCCCCCGCTGGCGCGGGCGCCGAGCTGGAGGCGGCCATGCGGATGCTGTCCGGCTCGGTCCTGCAGAACGCGCTGCTGCACGGCCACCTGCCCAGCGACGAGGTCCTCGCGGACACGGTCGACATCCTGCTGCGCGGCCTGCCTGCCTGATGAGCAGGCCGGGACCGCAATAGCGCGGGACCAGCGGGAATAGCACTGCGCTTCCAAGGGAACACTCTCCGTAATATTGACTCGTTACCTTCCGGGTTATTGGGGAGAGGGTGGACCCGATCGGACTCATAGTGACCGCGGCCGGGCGGGGCCTGGTTCAGCCGGCGGGCAGGGGGACGGCATGGACTTCTCGCTGAGCGCCGAGCAGCTGGAGTTCAAGGAGGCGGCGGTCGACTTCGCCCGCCGGGAACTGGATCACGATCTCGCGGCCCGCGAGGAGGCGGGCCAGTTCTCCCGGGAGACATGGCATGCCTGCGCCAAGTTCGGGGTCCTGGGGCTGCCGGTCCCGACCGGGATGGGCGGTGGCGGGGCCGACATCCTGACGACGGTCCTGGTCATGGAGGCCCTCGGGTACGGCTGTCACGACAACGGGCTCATCTTCTCGCTGAACGCCCAGATGTGGAGCCTCGAGCTGCCGCTGGTGACGTTCGGCACCCCGGAGCAGCAGCGCGCGTACCTGCCTGCCCTGGTCTCGGGGGACCTGATCGGCGTGCACGCGATGACCGAGCCCGATTCCGGGTCGGACGCGTTCGGCATGCGGACCCGGGCCGAACGCCACGGGGATCATTACGTTCTCAACGGGACCAAGCTGTACATCACCAACGCCCCGGTCTCCGACGTGGTGCTGGTCTTTGCCTCGGATCCCGCCAAGCCGAGGATCGCCGGCATCTCCGCGTTCCTCGTCGAGAAGGGAACGCCCGGGTTCACGGTGACGCGCAACCTGGAGAAGATGGGCCTGCGGACCTCTCCGATGGGCGAGGTCGTGCTGGACGGCTGCCGCGTCCCGGTCGAGAACCGGCTGGGGGCCGAGGGTGCGGGCATGGCCATCTTCAACTCGTCGATGACCTGGGAACGCAGCTGCATCCTGGCCAGTGCGGTCGGCGTCATGCAGCGCCAGCTCGAGTCGTGCGTGGGCTACGCGCGCGAGCGCAGGCAGTTCGGCCAGCCCATCGGGAAGTTCCAGGCCGTGGCGGACAAGATGGCCGATATGTACCTGCGGCTTGAGGCCGCCCGGCTGCTGGTCTACCAGGCCGCCTGGCTTGGCCAGCAGGGCAAGCCGGCCCTGGCCGAGGCGGCCGCGGCCAAGCTGTTCACCAGCGAAGCGTGGGTCGCCTCGAGCCTGGACGCGATCCAGGTCCACGGAGCCTACGGCTACATGAAGGAAAGCGGCATCGAGCGCGACCTGCGGGACGCGGTCGCCAGCACCATCTACTCCGGTACCTCCGAGATCCAGCGGGTCATCCTGGCCCGGATGCTGGGCCTGTGAGCCGGCGGCAGCACCTGACGGAGGTCACTTAATTGGAAGCGGACATCAACGACTACATCAGCCGGGAACTCGTCCAGGACGCGACGCTCCTGCCGCTCGGGAACGCGACGCCGCTGCTCGAGACGGGCATCCTCGACTCGCTGGGCCTGCTGCGGCTGGTCATGTTCATCCAGGAGCGGTTCGGCCTCGTGGTGGACGATGTCGATCTCGTCCCCGAGCATTTCGCCAGCGTGGACGCCATCTGTGCTTTTCTCCGCTCCGGGGCCGGGGGTAAGGCGGGCCAGGCAGGCGCCCATGGGTGAGGCGGCGGCCCCCCCACGCCATCGGCGGCCGGGGAGGGCAGGCTGGCCGGAGACCCCCAGGCGACTGCTGCGCCGAGCGGGTGCGCTTCCCTACTGGCTGGCCGTGGCCCCGCTGGTGGCGCGCCTGCCCGCCAGCCTCGCCTACTGGGTCGCCTGCCGGCATGGCGACCTGAGCTACCGCTACTGGACCCAGAAGCGCGCCGAGACCGAGCGTAACCTGCGCCAGGTACTGGGGGATGAGCTCAGCCCGGACGAGGCAGAGCGCCTGACCCGGGACATTTTCCGCTTCCTCTCCTGCGATCTCATCGACGTGATGCGGCTGCGCGGCCGCGCCTCGGCCCTCGGGAAGCTGGTCGACATCCGCGGCCGCGAGCACCTGGACGCCGCACTGGCCGAGGGCAAGGGGGCCATCCTCTGCAGCGCCCACTTCGGTTCCTACCAGAGCGCCTTCTCCCTGCTCCATGCGGGCGGGTCCCCGGTCACCACCATCGGGCGCTGGTGGTGGAATTACTCGCCCGGTCTGTCGCAGGCCGAGCGGCGGTTCTGGGACTTCGCCTACGCCAGACGCGTGCTCCGCCATCGGCAGCGGCCGAGTATCGAGCCGTATCCGGGCCGGATTCAGGTCGCGGTGCAGGCCGCGGCCGCGCTCCGGGCCAACGAGGCAGTGACGATCTGCAGCGACGCCGCGCCGCTGGGCGCTGACCGGGACCGCAGCGTCGAGGTGCCCTTCCTCGGACGGCAGGCCAGGCTCCTGCCGGGGGTGGTGACCCTGGCCGGGCTGACTGGTGCCCCGGTGCTCATGGTTTTCATGTACCGCCTGGCTGACTACCGTCACCAGGTGCTGGAGATCTCGCCGCCGGTGCCGATGGACGGCGGGACGGAGACGGCGTTCGGGCGCTGCGCGGCGGCGATGGAAACCGCCATCAGGACGCGCCCCGCCCACTGGTTCTTCTGGTTCGAAACGCCTGACCTGGCCGGGCTCGGGCTACTGCCGCCGACCGCATAACTGCGGACGTTCTACGGAACCGACCGGGAGGCTCTGACGCCGGTCGCCGCACCGAGAAGGCACAAGACGAGAAAGAGTCCCACGCCGCCGAAGACGCAGGCCCCGAACAGGTGCCTGGGCACGACCGCGGCGAGGACACCCCCGGCCGCCAGGACCGCACCGCCTGCGCCCGCGAAGGGCGCGGCGGCCTTGTTGGCCGTGTCGAAGGCCGCGTCGCTGCGCGTCGTGGACGGTGTCCGTACCCCGACGGCCCCGCCCCGCGGCAGACGCCCGTGCCACCCCCGGATCGCCACCCATACGATGATGAGCCCGGCGAGCACCTCGACAATTGCCGGGACGATCATCGCGGCCACCTCCACTCCGCCCGCGGGTCACCGCTTACGGGAACGATAAGCCTGTACCGGCATCCCGGCCACCTGATCGATGAGGCGTGCT
The DNA here is from genome assembly GCA_963795335.1 of uncultured Actinomycetota bacterium. Taxonomy (GTDB): domain Bacteria; phylum Actinomycetota; class Actinomycetes; order Streptosporangiales; family Streptosporangiaceae; genus Trebonia. Next base: position 215,604 of record CAWCHI010000007.1, on the reverse strand, counting down.
GGACGTCGTGTCCGGGCGCCGCCCCTCATGCGCCGCCGGCGATGGGCCGCGTCAGGCCGAGCAGCGACCGGGCGATCCTCTCGCCGATGACCGCGGTCGGCATGTTGGTATTGCCGGAGGTGACGGCGGGCATGATCGATGCGTCCGCTACATACAGACCCTCGATCCCGTGCACCCGGCCCTCGGAGTCGACAACCGAGTCCGGGTCGCAGGCCGGCCCATCTTGCAGCTCCCGGCGGGATGGTAGTAATGCACGGCGGCGCGATCGATGAAGCGCTCGACCGCCTTCCTCCCCGAGACTTCCGGACCCGGGCGCGTCTCCCGGCCCAGCAGCCTTCGCAGTTCCGTTGTCCTTGCTATCTCGCGCACCCGCTCGACGCCCTCGGCTAGCCGTTCACGATCGTGCCCGCCAGGGTCGCTGAGATAGCGGTGATCGATCAGGAGCTTGTCACCGGGACCGGGACCGGACAGGCGCATGCTGCCGCGCGAGACCGGCGTCAGGCACGCGACGCCCAGGAACCAGAACCACGCCGAGGTGTCCCGGCTGTATCCGCCGACCGGGTAGACGTGCAGGTCGAAGCCCTGATGGCAGCCGGCCGAGGGGAACTTCGCGATCACCTGCTCGTGCGGCTGCCAGCCGGTTTCTGCCTGATGTCGCTTCATCATCCCGGCCAGCTCGTCGCTTCCCTCGTAGTGGACCTCCACGCACGGCTGGTCGTGCAGGTTGCGCCCGACGCCGGGAAGGTCCAGCGTGGGCGTCACCCCGATGGCGGCCAGCTCGCCGGAAGGCCCGATGCCGGACCGGAGCAGGATCGCGGGACTCCCGTAGGCACCAGCGGACAGCACGACGCGCGACGCGCTGATCTCCGCCAGCTGCTGATCATCCCGCACGGCCACGCCGACGACGCGGCCGTCGCGGACGAGCACCCGCTCAACCAGGGCATCGCCGGCCACGCTGGAGCCGGTCACGGACGGGATCAACGTACCCAAACGCGCTGTTGACCCGGGTGGTGCCGTCGATGTTCACCGGGAACGGAGCGACGCCGGCGTTCTCGTCGAGGTTGTTGATGTCTTTCACCGCGGGGATCCCGTTCGCCGCGATCGCGTCCGCGCAGGCGCGCTGGAACGGGGTCAGCTGACCGAGGCCCACCCGCCGCACCCGCAGACGCTCCCACGCCGAGGCGAACAGCGGCCCGAGCTCCCGCGCCGACCAGCCGGGATTCCCCGCGGCGGCCCAGCCGTCGTAATCCAGCCGGCTCCCGAACACGACCGCGCCGGCATTATGGGAGGAACACCCGCCCATCACGCGGGCCCGGCTGAAGTGGACCACCTGGCCGGCGAACTCCCCCGTATAGCCCCAGTCGTGCGACCAGGCAACACCCGTCGCGTCGAGAAGCTCGTGCGGCCAGCGTCCGCTGCCGGCCGGCCCGTAGTCGGGCCCGGCCTCCAGCAGCAGCACGCTTCCGGAGTTGCCCGCTGCCAGCCGCCCGGCGACCACCGCCCCCGCCGTCCCAGCGCCGACAATGACCGTATCCACTGCCTCCGGGAAGCGCCCCGCGCTCCTCACCCGCACTCTCCTTCGCGCCCATGGCACCTAACGTGGCTCTTATCCTCCACCTGCCTCGGCCCCTGCCGGTGAGGCTCTTCAGCGTTCCCGCGGGCGATGATCGTCGAGCATCATTCAAAATGTGGGCGAGCAGGCGAAAGCTACGCCCCCGTTCGGAAATGCACTTGTCTTTCATCATTCCGGTTGGATCGGCCCCAGACGCGACGGCTCGTTTGCGCCCGCACCGGCGGGTAGCGGCACCGGATGACCGAGATAACCGCACACCACGGACGGCTCAAGGACGTCAAGCTGCACGTAGACGACACTGGCGGCCTGGGCCGCCCGGTGGTCCTCATCCACGGCTGGCCGCTGTCCAGCGAGTCCTGGCAGGACCAGGTTCCGGTGCTGCAGCAGGCCGGTTACCGGGTGGTCACGTATGACCGCCGGGGCTTCGGCCGCAGCGACAAGCCTGCGACCGGCTATACCTACGACACCCTCACCCACGACCTGCACGCCGTGCTGACCGAGCTGGACCTGAACGACGTGACGCTGGTCGGGTTCTCCATGGGCGGCGGCGAGGTAGCCAGGTACTTCACCCAGAACGGCGCCGAGCGCCTGCACAGCGTGGTCTTCGCCGCCTCGGTCACCCCGTACCTGATGAACATGCCGGGCAACCCGGACGGCCCGCTGGCCAAGACCGAGGCGGTCAAGATGAGCGCCGGGCTGACCACCAGCGAGGGCAAGTTCTACGACGATTTCATCACCCAGTTCTACTCGGCCAACGGCCAGCTGCAGGTAACCGAGGCGCAGCGGCAGGAGGCGCTCGCCATGTGCAAACAGGCCGCCAAGGGGGCCGCGCTTGCCTGCATGACCGCGTTCGGCATCACCGACTTCCGTGACGACCTGACCAAGGTCTCCGTCCCGGCCCTGGTGATACACGGCGACAGCGACGCGACCGTGCCGTTCGAGGGCTCGGGCAAGCGGACCCACGCGGCGCTGCCCGGCAGCGAGCTGGTCGTCGTTCCCGGCGCGCCGCACGGGCTGAACGTCAGCCACGCCCAGGCGTTCAACCAGGCCCTGCTGGACTTCCTGGCCCGGTAACCCGGGCGGGCCGGTTGGGGCGGGCGGCCCAGCCTGGTCGTGCCGGTTCGCATCCGGTCCAGGCCGGTCAGCCGGGCTGACGTTCCAGGGCGTCGAGGTCGCGTTCGGCGTAGAGGCGGTGCTGCCATTCCTCGTCGAGGATGGCCTGCAGGCAGCGGGAGACCGGGAAGCTCTCCGGCTCGGGGTGGCCGGGCCCGGTGACCGGCTGGGTCATGCCCGCCAGCTGCTCGTCGGTGAGGCTGGCGAGCACGTCGCGGACGGTTGCCATCCGGTCGGCGCGCAGGGCCAGCACCTGGTCCAGGGACGGGCAGGCGTCCCGGTCGCGCGGGATGCCGGGCTGGTCAGGGAATTCGTCGGCCGGCAGGTCCAGCGGATCCCAGGGCGAGGGCTGCCCCAGGATGGCGCGGTTCACCAGAAGGTCGGTGGCGAAGACCAGGTGGCGCAGCGTCTCGGTGAACGACCACTCGCCGTTGACCCGCTGGTGCAGGAGTTCGGGGTCCATCTGGCGGGCCCGGGCCACCGTCTGCTGCCACAGCCGCTCCAGCACGTCCCAGGCCTCGCGGTACCCGGCGGCGTCGCCCGGGCGCATCTTGGCCCGGTCTGGATAGCGGCCGGCCACGTTCTTGGGGGTGAAGTCGGTCACCTGGGCAGCTTGCCACGAAAGCGCGGCACCTGGCCGGGATCTGGCCGGGCCAGTTGCCGTGGGCGGTCTTGCCGTGCAGGATCTGACGTAGGAAGTGCCGGGGCGGGTTTCGCGTCATCTTGTGTGCTCGGCGGGCGCGTCACGGACAAGGCGGGCAGCATTGAGCACTGATCCAGGCAGGGTTGCTGTGGCGGGGGTCCCGTTGCGGTTGCACCGCTGGAACGACCGGGCCGTCGTCGGCGTGGCTTTGGCTGCTTTCGCATCGGGGTTCGGGCAGTTTGGCGTGGTGGCGGCCCTCGGCAATGTGGCCACGGGCTTCGGCCAGAAGGGCAGCGGCACGACCCTTGCCGCCGAGGTCGGGATGTCTGGCACCGCCTTGGGCATCGGGCTGGCCATCATGCGCCTGGCGTCGCTGGGTGCGCTCCCGGTCACTGGCCTGGCCGATCGCTTCGGCCGCCGGAAGCTGCTGCTCGTCACGGTCGGCGCAGGGCTGGCCCTGACCGCGCTGGCCGCGGCCAGCCCCAGCTACTGGTGGTTCGTGGCCATCTTCGCACTCGGCCGTCCCGTACTGGCCGCCACGAACGGGCTGGCGCAAGTCACCGCCGCGGAGCAGACCGCATCGGCGGACAGGGCCAAGGCGGTCGCGTTCGTCGCTGCGGGATACGGCGCTGGCGCCGGGGCGGTCGCCATTGTGCACAGCCTGGCGGCGAGCGCGCTCGGGTTCCGCGGGGTGTTCGCGCTGGCGCTGATCCCGCTGGCCCTGCTGCCGCTGCTCCGGCGCTGGATCTCCGAGCCGGACCGGTTCACCGTGGCCGCGGCCGGACCGGAGTCCCCCGTTCCGGTGTTCGATGCCGTGGCCGCGCCGTTCCGGCGCCGCCTGGCGGTAGTCGTGGCGCTCGGGTTCGCGGTGTCGGTCATCACCGGGCCGGCCAACAGCTTCGTCTTCCTCTTCGCGCAGAACGTCCTGCGCCAGCCGGGCATCGTGACGGCGGGCATGGTGGTGGGCGCCGGCGTCGCCGGGGTGGCCGGCCTGCTGGCCGGGCGGTGGCTGGCGGACCGTGTCGGCCGGCGCCCGGTCGGCGCCCTCGCCATTGTGGCCGTGGCGTTGCTGGCAATCTTGACGTACTCAGGTTCCGCTCACGCGCTGGTGGCCGGTTACGTGCTCGAGGTGTTCGCCGCCTCGGTCTCCGCCCCGGCGGTCGGGTCATTGCTCAACGAGCTGTTTCCCACCACGGTCCGGGCCTCAGCGGCGGGCTGGTTCCTGGCCGCGGGCGTGCTGGGCGCCGTCGCTGGCCTGGTCGCCTTCGGCGCGGTAGTCGGCGCCGGCTACTCGTTCGCGGTAGCCGGACTGGTCACCTTCCTCCCAGCCGCACTGATCATGGCACTGTTCTGGCTGCTGCCGGAGACCCGCGGGCGGGAGCCGGAGGACCTGTGGCCCTGCCGGTGAGCCAGCCCTCCGTTCTTCACCCTGTCACCTCGGCGGCGGGAAAGCTGCTGGACGGGCGGCGGCTGGCGTGGTCCGCGATTGCCGCGGTGACAGGCCTCGTGGCTGCGTCCTTCCTGGGCAGTGCGTGGTACCTCGCCGAAAAGCTCCGCTCGGAGGCCCTGGCGGTCGCGCCTGGCCCGGCGATGCCCGCGTTCGACGACGTGCAGTTCGCAGCCGTGCAACCCGGGAAGGCCTGGTTGCGGGCCGTCGGCCACCAGCCGGCCCTGTTCAAGCCGGGAGTTTGCGCTATCGCCTGGCAGGGCGGCACCGGGCGGCTAGGCCCTGCGTCAGCCGTGTCAGGCGGCCTGGTCACGCGCCCGCTGGCGGTGATATCCGGGTCGGCTCCCGGGGTAGGGCAGCTCGCCGCGCTGGATCCCTCGTACTTCCTCGGCGATCCGGCCGCGGCGCTGGGCCTTCCCGTGCATGATGTAGTCGTTCCGGGCCCGCTCGGGTCACTGCCCGCATGGTATTTTCCCGGGCCGGGCAGCACGTTCGTCATCGGCGTGCATGGCCAGAACGGCACCCGGAAGGACGTGCTGCGCATGATCGACATCGTGCACCGCATGGGTTTCCCGGCCCTGGCGGTCACCTACCGCAATGACCTCGCCGCCGCTCGTGATCCATCGGGGTACCACCGCTACGGCCAGGCAGAGTGGCCCGACCTCGAGGCGGCCGTGCGATGGTCTCTTGCGCAGGGCGCCCAGCGCGTCGTGCTGGCCGGGCAGTCCATGGGCGGCGGCGTGGTCGCCGCTTTCCTGCAGCACTCGCCGCTTGCCCCAGTAGCCACGCGGGTCGTGCTGGACGCGCCGATGCTGGACCTGCACGCGGCCGTCGGCCACCAGGTCGACCAGCATCCCCTTCCGGTCATCGGACGTCTCCCGGCCCCGCTGACATGGGCGGCCAAGCAGCTCGCCAGCGCGCGCTTCGGCGTCGACTGGGCCGCCACGAGCTACCTCGACGACACGACCTGGCTCAAGGTCCCTGCGCTAGTCACCCACGGCGAGGACGACCCCCGGGTGCCGATCTCGATCAGCATCCGGTTGAGCGAGCTCAGGCCCTCGCTCGTCACCTTCGAGCGATTCCCAGGCGCAGGCCACCTGGAGTCGTGGAACACCGACCGGTCCCGCTACACCTCACTGATGGAATCATTCCTGAAGCCAGTAATGTCGTGAGGCGAAGCTCGGCGCCCAGGGTCGCGCGTGGACATTCGGGTGGGGCCGTGATAGCGCTAGCCACATGCCCCCTGAGCCAGCAGCCGATCCGGTCGGTACCGTCGATTTCCACTTCGACATCATGTGCCCGTGGGCCTACCAGGCCTCGCTGTGGATCCGGGATGTGCGTGAGCAGCTCGGCCTTGACGTCCGCTGGCGCTTCTTCAGCCTGGAGGAGGTCAACCGGGCCGCGGGCAAGAAGCACCCCTGGGAGCGGGACTGGTCCTACGGGTGGTCGATGATGCGGATCGGCGCGCTGCTGCGGCGGGCCGACCCTGGCCTGCTGGACCGCTGGTACCTCGCGGCCGGGACCGCGCTGCACGTCGAAGGCCGCAAGCCGCACCGGCGGGAGGTAGCGGAGGAACTGCTGCGGCAGCTTGACCTCGATCCCGCTCTGGCCGGCCAGGCCATCGGCGACCCGAGCACGACCGAGGAGGTGCGGGCCGATCACGACCGGCTCACCCGCCTGGGCGGCTGGGGCGTCCCGACGCTGGTCTTCGACGGCGCTCAGGCGCTGTTCGGCCCGGTGCTGATCGAGCCGCGGCAGGCCCGGCCGCGGTGCGACTGTGGCAGCTGGTCACTGGCTGGCTGGAGTTCCCGCAGTTGTACGAGGTACAGCGGCCGAAGAGCCAGCAGGACCTGGCCGCGATCGCGGAGACCTTCCGGCCTTACCTTGAGGCACGCGACTGGATCACCATCCAGAAGGAGACACCGTGACCGGACTGGCCACTATCCGGGCCTCACTTGAGCAGTGCTATGACGCGATCGAGGCGCTGGCCGGGCGGATGGACGCCGCCCAGTGGCGCGCGCAGTCGCTGTGCCCGGACTGGGACATGCGGGGCGTGATCGCCCATCTCGGGATGATGGAACGCGTGATGACCGGCTGGCTGCCCGAGTCGGCGGGCGACCTGCCGCCGCTGGACCGGATCGGCCCGTACCACGACGAGATGGCCGCGCTGGACGACGCGGCGTTCGCGGCGCGCATCGGTGAGATCTTCGCCGGCCGCCGGGCTGACCTGGCCGGGCTGACCGAGGCCGACCTGGCGAGGCAGTCCTGGACACCGATCGGGCCGCGCAGCTACGGGGGTTTCCTGGAGATCCGGATCTTTGATTTCTGGGTGCACGAGCGTGACATCAGCACGCCGCTCGGCTGGCCGTCCGACGACGCCGGGCCGCGCGCGGAGATCGCCCTGGGCCAGGTGGAGGGGTCCATCGGCTACATCGTCGGCAAGAAAATCGGATTGCCGGACGGAGCCAGCATCGTGTTCCACCTCACCGGGCCGGTCCGCCGCGACCTGGCGGTCGTCGTCGACGGACGGGCCAGGGCGGTAGACCACGTCGAGCACCCGGACGTGGAACTGACCACGGACACGGTGACCTTCATCCAGCTGGCCGCGGGCCGGATCGACCCGCAGCGGCAGATCGACGCCGGCCTCGTGAGCTGGACCGGGAACGCCCAGCTGGGCGACCGCGCCGCGCGCAACCTGACGTTCACCATCTGACCGCCCCAGATAGAGCGCAACCGGACTGAGCGGAACCGCAGCACCGGATCCGCCGATCTGGACGGTACGGCACTCGATTGATCGGTCAGGCGCGTACGGTTCCCTGGCTGTCAAAGGCCATGGCGCGCTGGAGGGCCGCGGCGCGCAGGTCCGCGGGGATTTCCGCCGGGCCGCCCAGGCCGCCCGCGTTGATGCCCGCCTGGGCCGCCTCCTCGACGACCCCGCCGACCAGGATCGCAAGCTCCGGGGTCCGGTGGAACACCAGGACGCCGTGATTGGCCAGCAGCACCGCCGGCACTCCGGGGGTGACAGCGGCCCGGATGTTGGCGATGGCCTCCTCGGACCCGCGTGGCCCGTATCCGGCTACCGGCACGCCTGGTGCCAGCCCGAACATGGCCAGGGCTTCTACCCAGCAGCCGATGGGACGGCGGGCCACCGCATAGGCGGTGGCGTACGGCGAATGGGTGTGCAGCACACAGCCGACGTCTGGGTGGTCGGCGTACATGGCTGTGTGCATGGCGACCACGGCGCCCTGGATCGGCGGCAGGTCACCTTCGAGGAGCGTCCCGTCCAGTCCCACCCGCACGACTGCGGAGACCGGATGTTCGCGCAGGGAAGGGCCTGCGGTGAAGTACATCTCCTCGGCCCCGGGCACCCGGATGCTGACGTTGCCGTGTCCGTTCGCCGAGATGGCCCCGCTGGCAACCACACGCCGGGCAATTTCAACAACCTGACCGGCCAGGTCCTTGTCCATCAGAACGTTCCCCCCTTGAATACGCCCCGCGCAACGGCCTCAGGCGACACCATGCGATCGGCGGCCTGACAAAAAAATAGCTGGGCGCTGCTCCCGCGAACAAGCTCCGGAGCACAGGCAAAGACACGCTTGACAGCGCCCCACCCATGCCGAGGCCGCCTTCGCGCTTGCCCGGCTGAGCCGGATGCTGGCCGGTCATTGCGGAGGATTCCGGTGCCGGCTCTACGGGCCGGTTCTACGGGCCGTGGTGGAAAAGAAGCCCGGCGCCTCGGTGCCGGGCACGGTGCAGCTCAGGCGGGCTGGCGGCGTGTCAGTTTCAGAACCGGGATGGTGCGGACACCCTCGGTCTTGCGGGCGTACTCCGCGAAGTTAGGCATGCGGCCAGCCTGCTCGGCATAGACGCGATCACGCTCGCTGCCGGTCAGCTCGGTCACGCTGACCGGGTAGGAGCTGGTCCCTACCTCAATGGTGGCCTGCCCCGCCGCGACCAGGTTGTGGTACCACTCGGGGTGGTCGGGCGCGCCGCCCTTGGAAGCGAAGATGTAGACCGAGCCGTCGTCACCGGGCAAGTAGACCAGCGGGGTGATGTGCTCCTTCCCGCTGCGGCGCCCGACCTGGTGCACCAGCACCATCGGAGCGCCCTCGAAGAGGCCGCCCACGGTGCCTTGGTTAGCGCGGAACTCCGCGATGACACCCTCATTGAAATCCGGCATTTTTCTCCTTCACTCACAGGGCAGCTCGGCGTGCCTTATCGAGGCTAGCCTGCCGCAGTCACCTGCCTGCGCACGGGCCGCTAGACACGAGAACCACGCTGGAAGCCCAGCCCCGCGCTTCCACCTGGGATAAGCCTCTAGGGTGAGCTGGGCTTGACCGACGGTTTCGGGGCGGGGGAGGGCGGAGGCGGCGGCGCCGGGGCGTCGACGACCAGGATCAGGTGTCCCGTGTCGCTCTGCGCGGGCGACTCGGTGTCGCTGACGCTGACCGTGACCGGGAAGTCCCCGGTCACCGTGGGCGTGCCCGCGACGACGAGGGTGTCGCCGCGCGGGGTGGCCGTGATCCCGCGCGGCAGCCCGGTCACCTGGCCCCACTTGACGCTGCCGTTGCCGCCGCTGGTCGAGAGTGAGGCGGCGTAGGCCTGGCCACGCGTCGCGGTGCCGAGGCCGCCGCTGACCTGCAGCGGCGCCTCCTTCACGGTCAGGGTGAGGCGGGCGCTTCCGGCGTCTTGCGGGCTGGCGGAGTCGAGCACCGTCACCTGGGCGGTGAAGGTACCCGCCGTCTGCGGCGATCCGCTGACGAAGAGGGAGAGGCCGGCGGGGCTGGCGGTCAGCCCGGGCGGCAGCCCGGTTACCTCCCAGGTGTAGCCGCCGCTGCCACCAGACACGTTCACCGTGCCCGCGTAGCCCGTGCCGACCTGCGCGCTGCGCGGGGCGCTGCTGGCCACGGTCAGCTGCTGGCCGCAGGCCAGGGTGAACGTGGCGGCGTTGGAGGACACCGTCCCGGGACTGGTGACGACCAGCGTGCCCGACCCGGACCCGGTGCCGCCATCGGGCCGGTAGGAAGTGCGGACCGTCTTGGTGCCGGCCTTGGCGAAGCTCAGTGTCCTGGCCGGACGGCGGCCGGACGGCAGCTGCCAGTGGTAGGAGACCCGCCCGGCTCTGCTGTCGGTGATCGTTCCGGTGAACACGAACACCTCCACACCGGCCGAGCAGGAGGTCAGTGCCTGGCTGACCGGGCTCACCGCAGCGGTCGCGGAGAGCGCGGCCGTTCCCGCCGGTGATGCCGGTCCCGCGGCCGCACGTGACGGTGACGGCGAATCGCTGAGCGGGGCCTGCTGGTGCGAGCCGGAGAGGGTAACCGCGGCCGCGATACCGGCGATCACGATGGCGCCGGCCACCACCCCGGCGAGGAGCCGGCGCCGGCCCGGGCGCCGGGTGCCGCTGGACGCCGCCGGTGACCCGCCCGCCGGGGCAGATGACTTGCCCGCCGGGGCAGCGCGGCGACCGCGGGCCGCCGCGGGCGGGACCGCCGCGGCGAGCTGACCCCGGCCCCGCTCTTCCCAGTCGGCGCCGTAGGCGGCCGGTGCCACCGCCGCCAGCGCCGAGACAAACGCGTTCGCGCCGTGCGGCCGGTGGGCCCGGTCGGGGGCCATGCCCTCGGCGATCAGCCCCTGCAGCGGCTCGTCGATCCCGTCCAGCGAGACGGATCCGCTCGCATGCTGCTCCCGTAGCTGGCTCGGGTCCCCGTCGAACGCCGGACGGCCGGCCAGGCACTCGTAAAACACCGCGGTCGCGGCGTAGACGTCGGTCGCCGAGGTGGCAGGCTCACCCCGCCATACTTCCGGGGCCAGGTAGCGCGGAGTCCCGGCGGGCGGGAACCCTTCCGCGGCCGGCGGCGCGATCCCGAAGTCGGTCAGCTTGACCTGCCCGGCCTCGTCGACCAGCACGTTCGCCGGTTTGACGTCGCCGTGACCGAAGCCGAGCCGGTGCACCGCGGCCAGCCCCTGCAGCATCCCCTTGAGCACGGTCAGTGCGGCCTCACGCGGAAGCGGTCCCTGGCGCTCGATCAGCGCGGCCAGGGTGATCCCGCTGACCAGCTCCATGACCACCGCGGCGCCCGCGCCCGGCTGCTCGGCGAAGTCGTAGACGCGGACCACGGACGGGACGTCGACCCGGGTCAGCTGCTGCGCCTCGTCCCGAAAGCGGGCCATGAAGACGTCATCGCCCGCCAGCGCGGGGCTGAGGTACTTGATCGCGACCCGGCGGCCGGTCGCCTGCTCCACCGCCGCGACGACGCGCCCCGAGTCCCCGCGGCCGAGCTCGCGCTCCTCGGTGTAGCCGGGAAGTGCCCATGCCCCGGCGCTGGGGTGGGCATCAGGTCTACGCACAGGTGGTACTCCTTGCCGATAGCGCTTTACGCTCCGGCAGGCAGGCAGACTCCCCCCAGAGTCAGTTGACAATATGACCCGTTTTGGTAACCGTTCTGGTCATCGGCTAATTTTGGGCCCCCCTGGCTACGGTTACGCGCACCCACCGTGCAGGCGGAACGAGATGCCATCCCCTCGAGCCGAGACTGCTCCGATTACAATTGGTCATTTTTCGGTTACGATTTACTTGGGAGTGGAGGTGGTCCACCGTCATGGATGCGCTCTTGGGAGACGTCGTCGGCGTTGCCTGCCTCGCCTTCCTCGCCGTCGCGGTCCTGTCCCTCTTGATGACCCGGACGCCTGCCACGCCCCCGTTTGCTCGCCGCTCGATGTCGACTACGAGTGTCCAGCTACGTCAGGACGGGAACGCAGGATTCATTTTTGACCGTGGCTTCCTCTTCCGGCGCCGCTGTTGGTTTGTGGGGACGTGTTATCCGCCCACTCGGATTGACCTCCGACGGCAGAACGAGCTGTACGCTGCGCAGCGATCAGAGCCGGTTCGCATCGTCGAGTCCGGGCCCCGGGCGTGGTGGTGGTTTCAGGATGCCTTCTACTGGGAGTCTGGTTCCTATACGGGCAGGGATGTGCTGGCGCTCATTAGGGACCGCCAACGCCGGGCCGAGCAGAAGCTTGATCGTGCTCACATGCTGCTCAATATCGACGAAGGCAGGGCATCGCGCCCGCGAGGCCGCCGTGAGCCCATCCCACGGGAGGTTCGGCGAGTGGTATTCGAACGCGACGGGGGAGAATGCACCGAATGCGGCAGCACCTTTGACCTTCAGTACGACCACATCATTCCGGTTGCACGCGGGGGTGCCTCGAGCGTCGAGAACCTGCAGCTGTTGTGCGGGGACTGCAACCGGCGCAAAAGCGCGGACATTTAACAGCTCGCTCGGCGTCGCTGACTGCTGCCGGTGCGTCTTACGGCGTGGCCTGATGCTCGGCGGCAGGCTGCGGCCAGGGTTGCCCCGGTAAGCGGATCGGTCTGCTGACGGAATTGCTGCTGCAGGGCGTGGTATCGCTGGTCCGCGTCGGGAACTGCGGCGTAGTGCGGTTCATGGTGGGTCGCGGCCCACTCGTAGAGGGGATGGGAACGGTCCCCGGCGGCGTAGACCGCGGCGAGGCTGCCGCGTCCGAGGTGGATGACGTAGCCGTCGGCCGTGAACGGGAAGGGCGCCATCGCGATGCCGAGTCGCGCGGCGGCCGTAAGGAGGCCGGTCGACGGGTCGCCGCCGCTGTCGAAAGGGCCGGTTCGCGGCTGCCACGCTACGGCCGGGTCCAGCAGCAGCGAGTACTGCCCGAAGCGCCCGTCAGGGTGCCACTGGTCAGGCTGCGGCTCGCCGACCAGGGCCGCGGAGTGTGCCCGGGCCACGGTGACAGCGGCGGAGAGCGCGTCTGGCCGCGCGGCGACGACGTCGGAGTCCAGGATCCAGATCCATCCGGGCCGCGGCCCGGGCCGGGACGCCAGGTACGAGATTCCCTGGTTGAGTGCGGGTCCGTGCTGGCGGTTGCCGGAGTTGGCGAGCAGCGTGCAGACCCCGCCCCGCTCGGCCTCGGCCAGCAGCTCGGCCGACCCGTCCCGCGAGCCGTTGTCGACCACCACGATCTCCAGGTCCGGCCAGCTCAGGACGGTGCGCAGCGACCACAGCGAGAACGCGGTCAGCTCCCGGGTGTTGTACGAGACAATCAGGGCCGTCACGCTGTCGCGGCTGGCTTCTGGGCCGCCCGGCCACCACACCACGTCACTGGCCACGAGCGAAGCCTGCCACGCGACCTCCGCCAGGACCAGCGGATTATGGGCGCCGATGAGGCCCTGGGGGGCGAGTGACAGGAGGTGGGCGAAGCCAAGCGCCCGTTCGGAATGATCGTGTCGTTCATCATCCCGAACGGGCGCTGCTGACTCCGCTCCCCCCTACTGGGCGCTGGTAAGCGCCCGGGCGGCGGCGGCGATGTGCTCGGCGTCGATCCCGGCCCAGCCGAGCAGCTCCTCGGGGGTGCCCGAGCCCGGCATCTCGCGGACCGCGAGCCGGCTGATCGTGAGGTTCTGCTGCCCGGAGCCGAGCAGGGCGTCGGCTACGGCCGCGCCGAGCCCGCCCTCGGGGTGGTGGTCCTCGGCCGTGACGATGCGGCCGCCGGTGGCGTTGGCCGCGTTGACCAGCGTCTCGGCGTCGATCGGCTTGACCGAGTAGCAGTCGATGACGCGGGCGGCGATGCCGCTGCTGGCCAGCAGGTCGGCTGCCTTGAGGCACTCGTGCAGGGTGACCCCGGCGCCGACGAGGGTCACCTGGTCGTGGTCGGAGGAGCGCAGCACCTTCGACTTGCCGACCGGGAACGCCGTCCCCGGCTCGTACAGGCCGGGGTAGGACCCGCGGGTGGTGCGCATGTAGCTGATGCCCGGCGTGTGCGCCATGACCTCGGTCAGCGCGACCGTGCTGGTGCCGTCGGCCGGGTACAGCACCGTCGAGCCCTGCACCGCGCGCATCATCGCGAGGTCCTCCATCGCCATCTGCGACGGGCCGTCGGGGCCGATCTCGACGCCGGCGTGCGAGCCGACCAGCCGCAGGTTGGCGCGGGAGATGGCGCCCATCCGGATGAAGTCGTAGGCCCGGGTGAAGAACGCGGCGAACGTCGACGCGAACGTCGTGTACCCGCGGACCGCGATCCCGGTCGCGGCCGCCACCAGCTGCTGCTCGGCGATGAACATCTCGAAGTAGCGCTCGGGGAACGCCTTGGCGAACTCCGACGCGTAGGTCGAGTTGCTGACCTCGCCGTCGAGCGCGACCACCTGGTCGTCGCGGGCGCCGAGGGTGACCAGCGCGTCGCCGTAGGCCTTGCGGGTCGCGACCTTGTCGCCGACCTTGTACTCGGGCCACTCGGTGCTCGGCGGAGCCGCGTCGCCCTGGGTGGGGATCGTGTTCGGCTTCTCCGGCAGCGGGCCCGGCTTGGTGTACTCCGGCTTCGGCCCGCGGACGGTCAGCTCGCGGACGCCGCCGAGCTCGGCGATCGCCCGGTCGGCCATGTCCTGCGGGAACGGCTTGCCGTGCCAGTCGGGGCTGTTCTCCACCTCGGAGAAGCCCCGGCCCTTGATCGTCTTGGCGATGATGACGGTCGGCTGGTCACCCGCGGTGTGGCTGGCGGCCTCGACGAACGCGTGGTCGATGATCGACTGGTCGTGCCCGTCGATCTGGATCGTGCGGGCGCCGAAGGCCTCGGCCCGCTGCGCGTAGGCGTCGATGTCCCAGCCCAGGTCGGTGGCGCCGCGCTGGCCGAGCCGGTTGACGTCGAACATGACGACCAGGTTGGACAGCTTGTAGTAGGACGCCTTGTCGAGGGCCTCCCAGATGGAGCCTTCGGCCAGCTCGCTGTCGCCGCACAGCACCCAGGTGCGGTAGGGCAGCCGGTCCAGGTACTTCCCGGCCAGCGCCACGCCGACCGCGTCCGGCAGGCCCTGCCCGAGGGAGCCGGTGGCGACGTCGACCCAGGGCAGGATGGGGGTGGGGTGGCCTTCGAGGCGCTGCCCGAACCTCCGGTAGCCGGTGAGGAGCTCGTCTTCCTTGACCGCGCCGACGGCCCGGTAGACCGAGTACAGCAGCGGGGACGCGTGGCCCTTGGAGAAGATCAGGTGGTCGTTGAACGGCGACTTGGGATCGTCCCAGTCGTACCGCAGGTGACGGCTGACCAGCACGGCGAGCAGGTCGGCAGCCGACATGCTCGAGGTGGGGTGCCCAGAGCCAGCACTGGTGGAGGCGCGGATCGAGTCGACCCGGAGCTGCGCTGCCAGGTCGGCCGCCACGTCGAGGGATACGTCGTTGCTTGGGGCAGTGGTGGTCATAGGTGGCCACTAGCCCCGTTAGCTGGCTTCAAACCGCATGTCGCCCGGTTACCGATTCGTATGGCCGATGTCTCTCGATTGACTCTGTCTTCCGTGGTGTCTCATGGCCTGTATATCGGCTCTGCCCCGGGCGCGCGTACGGTGGGATTCATGGCAGACCTTGCAGGCGAATACGAGCTTGGCCCCGGCAACGGACGGGTGCTGGTCAAGACCGGGCGACAGGGACTGGCCGCCCGGGTGGGGCACGACCTCACGCTGGAGATCACCCGGTGGTCGGCGCACGTGACGGTCCCCGCCGCGGGCGAGACGAGCGACTCGGTGACGGTCACGGCCGAGCTCGACCTGAGCTCCCTGGCCGTGCGGGAGGGGACCGGCGGCGCGAAGCCCCTCAGCGACAAGGACCGGCGCGACATCGAGAAGCAGGCAGGCAAGATCCTCGGCGGCGGCGCGGTAGCGCGGTTCACGTCGACGCGCGTGTTCCGATCGGCCAGCGCGGCCGGCGGCGGGGCGATCGAGGGGACGCTGGTGCTGAACGGCGTGTCGAAGGCGTTGCGGTTGGAGGTGGCCGCGGGGTCCGAGGAGGGGCGGTACCGGGGGAGTGCGGTGATCCAGCAGTCGGATTTTGGGATTACGCCTTACTCGGGGTTCTTTGGGGCGCTGAAGCTGCGCGATGAGGTGAACGTGGAGTTCGAGGTGAGCGTCCCTTAGCGTGCGATTTAAGCTGCAACCGTGCACGGTTATCGCAAAGTGGGGGTTCATGCCCCCCGCTCACGAAAACCCCCAGGCAAGCCTGAACACACGGCAGAGATCAGCCGTCTCTGCCGTGCGCTGCTCCCGGCCGCGGCTCCGCTGGCAGGAAGGGAACAGTTGTTAGCGGCGCCGGTAGACCGTTTACCGCAATGGTCTTCATCTTCATCCGATACAAGGTCCGCCACCTGCTCGACCTCCTGCCCGACGGGAGCTTCGACGTGCTGAACAACCCCGTCGTGGCACCGCCTATCTTCGTCGACTTCCTCCCGCCGCTAACTGGATGTACTCGGTGTCGTCGCGCGAGACGCGACCGCACAGCTCGATGAGATAGCGGACTCCACCTCGGAGTAGGTCTGGGGCTGGCAGGCTTAGCACAGACGGCCGAGGCCATCAACAGGGAGAAGGGATGAACGGCAAGCGACGCGGGGCCCCAGATGTGGAGCGGCTCCTTGATGAACTGCAGCGCCTGGTGCGGAGGCCACCAGATCCCACCGCCCAGACGACGTTGACGATGAGAATCCCCGATGACTTGGCGACAGCTGAGGCCGAAACCCTCGGCTTCCAGCGCGACGAGACAGATGCCGCTGATCAGCTTGTTGCCGCACTACGGACCGACCTCCGCTTCGAGGGCCTCGACCATGCGGAGAAGAAGGTCCAGCGATTCATGGCGGAGTGCTGGTCCGACCAGTCAGCCGACCATGTGCCTGCCTTCGTGGCCAGCCACGCTGCCGAGGTAAAGAAAGCCACTTGCTACATCCCAGTGGAGTTCCTGCTGGTCACGTCGACCGTTGCGCTCCAGGGGGTGCGCCTGCTCGCAACGGACGAACCAGCTATCCCGCCAACAAACCCATGGTTCGTGCTGGAGAAACCAACCGGGTGCGTGGCGGCTGTAGAGGTCGAGGGAAGCAGTTACGCACGGATGGCAGACCGCGCCCGCGACCAGGTCAATCACCTTCTCCGCGCGCTGCGCGTCGCCGCGGCGGAGTACGTCCACGACCGGCAGTTGCGTTTCCGGATTGGTATCGGTTACGCCTTCGACGCTCGGTTCAGCGGCTGGAACAGGCGTGACGACGAGGCATACGAACTCGAACTGACACAAGGCGAGGCGGAGAAACTTCTCAGCCACCCCGCCATGTCAATCTCAGCACCACCGAGGACTGACGTCGAGGCCAAGGCCGCCCTGGCGATGGAGTGGATGGAGCGAGCCTGCCTGACCGGCGACAGCCTCGTCGCGATGCTGTACCGGTGCTTCGCCCTCGAAGCACTCCTCGGGGACAAGTCCGAGGGGCTCAAGGCTCCCGGCCTGGCGTTCCGCCAGATGATGTTGAGCCACCTCATCGAGGGCGGATTCCGCCACCCCAACGCGACCTTCTTCTACTACGACCAGATCCGATCGGTCGCCGTACACGGAGGGCAGCCGCCAGAGGTCCCCCGGGATGCCGCCGGCAAATTCGAGTGGGCGGTGCGCGACACGCTCGCAAACTACCTCACCCTCGCCCGCCAGCAGGGATTCGCCCGGAGGGGGAGACTCCTCAAGTTCCTGGACGAGCATCCTGATCGCCCGAAGCTAATCGAGTGGCTCAAGAACTTCGGAGGACCGAGATGGGAGCTGTTCCTAGCGGACAAGGATGAGCCGAGTTAGGCCGCCGATGACTTGCAGGGTTCACGGCTACACCGCATTCTATCCATTCGAACATTGCATTCGCTAGCTCTTTCCGGGATTTCCATGCCTTGCGGTCAAGAAGTTCTATCTGCATGGTGCCCCAGAACGATTCCATCATCGAGTTGTCGTAACAGTCCCCGATCGTTCCCATCGAGCCGAGCAGTCCGGCATCACGGAGTCTTTTCCCGAATGCCCAGGAAGTATACTGAGTTCCGTGGTCGGAATGCAGGATCGTTTTGCTTGACTCCGGCCTGCGCCGGAGAATGGCCATGCCGATTGCGTCGATGACCAGCTCTGATTTCTGGCTGACGTCAATCGACCAGCCGATGATCCGCCGTGAGCAGGCGTCCATGACCGCTGCGCAGTACACCTTTCCCTCGTTTGTCGGGTGCTCGGTGATGTCGGTCAGCCAGAGCCGGTCGAGCTCGGCGACCGTGAACTGGCGGTGCACCAGGTCTTCCTCGGTCGCCGCGTTAACCAGGTTCTTCCGGCCTTTGCGCCGGTGGATGCCCTGCAAGCCGGCCTCGCGCATGAGCCGGGCGACCCGCTTGCGGTTCACGGTCTCGCCCAGGCCGAGGACCAGCTCGGCATGGACCCGCGGCCACCCGTAAGTGCCACGGGACTCCTCGTGAATCACCGCGATCATTTTCGCAAGCTCCCTGTTCCTCGCGTTTCTCGGCGATTCTGGCTTTCCCAGCCATTCGTAATAGCCGGACGTGGACACGTTCAGTACCCGGCAGGCCGCCGCGACCGGGATTCCGGTATCGGCGAGCTCTCGGACCAGCCGGAAGGTTACTTTGGGAGGACGCTCTCCCGGGCAAAGTAAGCGGCGGCGCGCTTGAGGATGTCGTTTTCCATCTCAAGCTGCCGGTTTTTCCGGCGCAGCTCGGCGATTTCTTTCTTCTCCGCGCTGGTGGGCTTCAGCGGGCTGCTGCTTTCGTCGGCATCAGCCTGAGCGAGCCAGTTCCGCAGGCACGACTCGCTGATGCCGAGGTCTTTCGCGGTCTTGGCGATCGGTGCGGTGCCCTGGCGGGCAAGCTCGACAGCGCGGTGCCGGAACTCTGGCGGGTGCGGTGGAGGCATGGGGACATCCTTCCTGATGGCCGAGGCCACCTCAGGGCAGGTGTCCGGGAAACGGGGGCAAGCTCAGCCCTGATCGAGCGGATCATCTCGCTGGCCAAGGAGCATGACGATGGCGGCATCTGGTGGAGGGTCCCGCAGTGGACATGCGAGGAACAGCGTGTGCTTCCCCTGCTCCTGTCCGGACTCGGCAGCTCGATGCCGGAATGCCAAAAGGTCTCAGGGGAGAGCGGGGCGAAGGCTGTCCTGTCAGCCGCCCGCGGCGCCCGCGACGAGGTCAGGTCTGCTCTAGGGGCACTGTCCTCAGGTGACGACTGACCGCCGTGCAGTTCGGTTGATGAGCATGGCATCGCCGACCTAAGCCGGCTAAAGACATCCAGCCGGGACCACGGACTCGGCATCCGCCCGCACGACTGACGAGTGGACTCCGACCATGGCATGCCAGCAGCGATCCAAAGAATCGTCGGCATCACAGCGCACGATCGTCAACCAGCGGAAACCCTGCCGAGAGCAACCATGGGCTTTTCGGTGCAGTCGCCCCGCTCACGAAAACCCCCAGGCACACCTGAGTACCTGGCGGATGCACTGGCTGTCGGCTTGGGCTTACCCAGGTTGCAGCGGGTACGGCTTAACAAGCGCCTGCCTGGGCTGTCATCGATGGGATGGGCAGGCGGTCAGCAATGCGCGGAGCAGTGGGACTACTTCTCGTAGATTGCCAGGACGTTTAGCGCCGGCTGAGATTTCAGGCTGCCGACGATCCTGAGGCCGTAGCGTTCGCCGCGCCGGATCAGGTTATAGGCGAAGGTGCCGGTGTCGTAGTCGCCGTGCGCTACCACGTGGAGGTGCAAGACCTCCCCGGTGCTGAAGACCATGCGGTAGTCGATCCACCGGGGTCTGCCGCCTGCGCCGATGGTCTCCTCGGTCGCCTTGACTGCTTTATCGAGGTTCCAGTGGTCGGCGTACCACTGCCAGTGGGCGTCGCGCTGGAGTCTTCCCTCGGGCGTCGCTGTGTTGTGAGGGTAAGCCACAGGTGATGTGCCGCCGTCCTGCTGCAATGCCTTGACCAGCGGGTCGAAGAAAGTCACCACGCGGCCGCTGTCGAGTTCCGCGGCCTGCGGCAGGAACATCGTGTGCGGCGGGACATCAACGAACGCGATCATCCGCGGACTCGCGCTAATGTCGTCGCGGTGCGGGATGTCGGCTCCACTGCTCACCAGGCGGATGCGGTTCTCCTGGTTGACGACGTAGTGCAGGCAGAGCTGTACCAGCTGGCGTGTGGCGTTCTCGACTGGTTCCAGGACGATGCTCTGGCCTTCCTGGCGTCCCCTGGTCTTTGACGCGCTCGCGTTGATGTTGACGTCGGCCTTCAGCCATGGAAACAAGGATTGCAGGCTCGCGCCGAGGCTAGCCCCAGCTGACTTGGCTGACTGCTCGTTCCGGCCTGCTGAGACCTGCAACTGGACCGTCTTAAACGCCGGGCCTACCACTGCGTCGTAGAAGGCTCCGACCTGCTTGCTGTCGATAAAGACAGGCGCGTCGGCGAGCCAGGACAAATCTAGATCGTTGCCAGGCATACCGCCGCCTCCCTGCTGGCTCGCCTTGGTGCTGGGTTGCAGAAAGAACCCAGCACGCTGGCACCGCGCCCTAAGCTCACGTCCGTGACTCTGACCTCCGCTGGGGAGATCTTCGGCCTTGCCGCCGCAATCGTGGCAGTCGGCGGCGCTGCCGTCGCGATCTACCGAGCGCTGAGCCAACTGTACCGACACACCATTGGCAGCAGGCGCGCCCTGGCACAGCAGCTCTATCAGCTTGCCGCGGGAACTACGGTCCGCTGGGTTGAGGAACGCCTGGGCACCCCGGCGTTCAGCCGGGAATTCAAGGTGATGCCGGGCACCCGCGAAATGGTGTGAGGTTGCCCCGCTTTGACGGACAGGGTTGATGGCTTGGTCAGGCTACTTGTCTGGTGTTTTCGTGGTGGTTGTTTTCGTAGTCAGCGGGGCTTTGGTAGCCGAGGGATGAGTGCAGCCGGGTGCCGTCGTACCAGGCGATGTACTCCACGACGGCCCGCCTGGCGCCGGAGCGGGTCGGCCAGGCCCGGGTGTCGATGAGCTCGCCTTTGAGCGAGGAGAAGAACGACTCGGCCAGGGCGTTATCCCAGCACTGGCCCGTCCGCCCGACCGAGAGCGTGACTTCGCAGTCCTCGGCGAGGGCGGCGTAGGCCACTGAGGTGTACTGGCAGCCGCGGTCGGACTGGAAAATCACGCCCGGCTCCGGGCCCCTGGCCGCGACCGCGTTGGACAGCGCGTCCGCGATCAGTTCCGTGCGCAGGTGGTCCGCCAGGGCGTAGCCGACGACCCGCCGTGAGGCGATGTCGATGACCGTGGCCAGGTAGAGCCAGCCCTCCCAGGTGGCGATGTAGGTGATGTCGCCACACCACCTGGTGTTCAGCTTCGAGGCGTCAGCGGTGAAGTTCCGCCGGATCCGGTCCGCCCTCGCGGCCGCAGCCGGGTCCGGGATCGTGGTCTTCTTCCACCGCTTCGCCACCCGGCCCTGCAGCCCGGACTGCCGCATCAGCCGGGCAATCCGCTTGCGGGAGTGCCGCCGGCCCTGGGCACGCAGTTCGGCGTGGATCCGCGGGGAGCCGTAACGGCCCTTCGATTCCTCGTGCACCGTCTTGACCTGGGCGGCCAGCCCGGCGTCCTGCGCGGCCCGGTCTGACGGCTCGTCACCGCGTGCCGCGTAGCAGGCGGACCTGGAGACCTTCATCAGCTCGCACGCCCGCTTGACGTTGCGCCGCTGCACTGTTTCCGCCTCGATGAACGGGCATCAGTTCACCGGGTCTCCGTCGCGAAAATGCCGTCGCCCGCTTGAGGATGTCCACGTCCTCGCGCAGCCGGCGGTTCTCCCGCCGAAGCTCGGCCAGCTCCCGGCGCTCGTTACTGGTCAGCCCGCCGTCCCCGGTCCCCGCGTCGCGTTCGGCCTGCCTGACCCACTCGCGCACCGCGGTCTCGGTCAGGTCGAAGTCCTTGGCGCCCTGGCCTACGGACCGGTCCCCGCGCTGGCACAGCTCAACGATCTCCGCCTTGAACTCAGCAGTGAACGAACGGCGCCGCCGGGGCTTCTTCCCCATGCTCCCATGATCGGACATCCTCCGGGGATAAAACCCCTGATGGTGGATGTCGGTCAAATCGGGGCAGGCTCAATCTCTCGCGCCTGCCGATAAGTTGGATGGTCACGGGAGTAACCTGCAGTACCGGAATAGTGACGGCAGGTGCAGCGGTACGCACGCTCGGACATGTCTGGGGGCTAAGGTCATGACTGATAAGCAGCTTTGGGAACGGGCGCGGTTGATCCCGGTGTCAGGCATTACTGGTCCAGATGAGCAGGAGCGACGGGGCGTATCCGCGCTGTTGGCGGTTGTCAACTCGGTGCGCGAGTTCGGCCGGGCGATCACCGCGCCTCTTGGCGCCCCGGCTGGAATCCCGGTTGCCTACATCGAGGTGCCATTCACGCTGGGCGAGAAGAAGGTCCGGCCCGACGGCGTCCTGCAGGTGAAGCGCGGAGCGAAGCTGTGGACGGCACTGATTGAAGTCAAGACAGGCGTGAATGAGCTGAAGGCTGCGCAAGTCGAGTCGTACCTGGACGTTGCCCGCGAGCAGGGCTTCGATGCGGTCCTGACGATCTCCAACCAGCTGGCCGGCGCACCAGGCGAGCACCCCTTGACTGTCGATAAGCGCAAGTTGCGCAAAGTTAGCCTCTATCACCTGTCGTGGAGCCAGATCCGCACTGAAGCCCTGGTGGAGCAGGCAAACAAGGCAGTCAACGACCCTGACCAGGCATGGATCCTGGCCGAGTTCATCCGCTACTTGGAGCATCCCCGGTCCGGGGCCGCCGAGTTCGAGGACATGGGGAACTCCTGGGTTACCGTCCGTGAGGCCGCTCAGGCCGGGACGCTTCAGGGCACAGACAAGAATGCGCTCGACGTCGTCCGCCGCTATGAGCAGCTAATGTCGTTCGCCGCGATGCGCTTGTCCCGTGAGCTGGGCGTAGACGTTCAATCCGCTCTCTCGCGCGGGGACCTGAAAGACCCCGAACGGCGGCTGCATGACGCAGCGGCCACCCTCGCCGAAACTGGCATCCTGGCGGGCGGCCTGCGCGTCCCGAACGCCGCCGGACCAATCGAAGTTACCGCCGACCTCCGCGCCAGCCGGGTCCGTTGCTCGATCACCGTCGACGCGCCCGGCACCGGACGCCCAAGCACGCGCTTGAATTGGCTTCTGCGGCAGCTTCGCGACAGCAAAGGCCGTGTCTGCGTTGAGACGACAGCGGTCCGCCAGCGCGGGAAAGGCGCAGTCCACACACTCACCGAACTACGCGAGACACCCAAGCTCGCCATCGGCGATCCTGACCGCGAACCACGCGCCTTCACCATTTCGCTTTCGGCCACTGCCGGAACCAAACGAGGAAAGACACGAGGCTCCTTCGTGTCTTCAGTCCTCGATACCGTCGAAGAGTTTTACGCCGACG
Organism: uncultured Actinomycetota bacterium; assembly: GCA_963795335.1. GTDB lineage: Bacteria > Actinomycetota > Actinomycetes > Streptosporangiales > Streptosporangiaceae > Trebonia. The sequence continues at coordinate 192,586 of CAWCHI010000007.1, read as the reverse complement.
TGGTGCAGCGCATCAAGCCCTGGACGCCCCCGCCGGTGCAGATCCGCGATGACGAACCACCAGCCGCCGACATCAGGGATGTGCCACAGCAGGCAAGGCCGGCGGAAATCACAGGGGACTCCGCGGAGGCCTTTGCAGCCGAGTAGCAGGCGTCACCGCACACCGTCGTCGATCAGCGGAAATTGGTCGAGAGCAGACAGGCGTCTCTTGGTGCAGTCCCCGCACTATGAAGCCCCCGCGTCGGCGATCTAACAGGTGCTTCGCATGTAGGAGTTCGAGCGCCTACTGGACCGGCCGCACGCCAATTGTAGCGTCAACGACGACAGCCACTTCGCATCCATGCGGGTGGCCTCGGTCTTGATGGAGATCGAGGAGCTCTCTCGCGGCAAACGGCCACGTTCTTGCGCTAGGTGCCTGAAATCCGAAGGTCGACCTCGGTCGCTGAGCGGACTGCAGGAGCGGTTGCGCTAATAAGTTGCACCCCCGGTCGCGGCCCGGTGTTTAGGCGTTGACCGTGGTAACGGTCGTACTGACTATCATCCCAGCCGTTGAGCATCGTCTTTCACAATGCTGCACTGTCGCCCGTGTATCATCGCTGAGTACAAATCAGTCACAAGTCATTCCTCCGGCCATGTCGCGCTCTTGGCCTTGGTTAGGTGAAGGGGTTGCCTCCAGAACAGATTTAGTGGAGCGTAATAGATAAGTGACTCCAAGGCTAAGGGGACGTTCCGTGGCCACGCCGAAGCGCCGGAAGCCTGGTGATAGGACCGCCCGCCTTGAGTCGCAGGCGGCTGCCGCATGGGCCAGAGAAAACGCGAGGGTCACGGCCAGGGAGGCCAGTGAAAAGGCAAAGCGCGCTGCCAAGGCTGCCGCGGACCGCGAGCTTGCAGCGGGTCACGAGGAGGCCGATGCGATCACCCAGTCACTTCGGGCCCGCCTGACGGAACTCGAGACGCTGCTGGCGAGCATGCTCAGCAGCGACCCGTACCTCCCGTTCGACCGGCTCAAGGAACCCGCGCCTCAGACGCGACTTCAGCTACCGCCGGAGCTAGCGGTGCCAACTCGTGAGCCTGAAGTCGACGCACCTGTGCCTCCGTCGGGCCTGGGCGCGCTCGCACCGGGGCGTAAGAGCGCTTACCAAAGGGCGCTAGCGCAGTATCAGGCCGATTACGAGCATGCCATGGCCACGCATTCCCGGGATGAAAAGCGGCGGCTGGAACGGCTGGCCCAAGCCCGGGCCTCGCACGAGCTAAGTCTAGCGGCTGACCGCGAGCGGGTCCGCCGCCAGCACGCCGCGATCGACCAAATGGCGAGGGACTTTGCCGCCGGCCAGCGCAAGGCGGTCACCGATTACTTCACCGAAGTGCTGGCTCTGCAGAGCTACCCCGGCGACTTTCCCGCAGGAGTCAAGATCGCGTATAAGCCAGCCAGCCAGGAGATCGTCGTTGATATAGAACTGCCGCTGCTAGACACGGTTCCCGAACTGGCCTCGTGCGAGTACCTGCCGCGCAAGAAAGAATTCAGGTACCACAAGCTAACCGTCGCGGACCGCAACAAGCGGTACCAGGCGGTCATCGCCCAGATGACACTGCGAACCCTGCGCTGCGTCTTCGGCGCCGACCGCAGCGGCCTGGTGACCACCGTGGCGTGCAATGGCTACGTCGACATCATCAACCGGGCTACGGGTCAGCCTGCACATGAGTGTCTGGTCAGCGTGGCCGTCGACCGGGACCTGTTTGACGGCCTGGACCTTGCCCGGGTTGACCCGCTTGACTGCCTGACCTACCTGCACGCGAAGTTTTCCAGGACCCCGGAGAATTACCAGCCCGTGCAACCGATCATCGACTACCCGTGGGATGACCTGCCCTATGCGGATGAGCTCGACGCCGCAGCGCGCCTGGACTCCGTGAAGAACCTGATGGAACTTGACGGCTACGAGTTCGAGGACCTCATCCTGCAGCTCTTCCAGGCGATCCCCGAATTCGACGAGGTACGCAAGACACGATCCCGCGGCGACGGCGGCATCGATGTCGTCGCAGTCAACAAGAAGGAATTCACTGGTGGCCGCGTCGCCGTCCAGGCCAAGTGCTACGCCCCCGGCCACAAGGTCGCTGTCGCCGAAGTCAGGGAAATGATCGGCTCGATCTCTCAGCGAGAGTTCCACAAAGGGATCATCATCACTACCTCGAGCTACACGTCAGCCGCCCGGGACGAAGCAGCACGCCTCGGCATCGAACTCTACGAAGGCGAGCGGCTCCTCTGGCTGCTACGCCACCACCTACGCCGCGAGTACACCATCATCGACATTGATCGCCGCAGGCCCCCCATCCGGAACTTGCCCAGGGCAAGTAGGCAGACATAGATCACCACCTGAATAAGGGACCAGGGAGGCTCACTGGGTGCCATCGTCGACTAGCGAGAATTCCGTCATCAGCCCCCTTGAGCTCGAACACCACGTAGCGGTGCAGGCGGCAGTGGCAGAAGAGCAGGTCGACGAAGAACTCACGGTCTCCGAGCTGGATCGGCACCTCGGCGCCGACGAAGGCGAACCCGACGCCGAGCTCGCGCAGGAAGCGGCTGAGGTTCTCGGTCAGCGCCCTGGACAGGTCACGCTCTCGGGCCGGGTCGGCCATCAGGAAGTCGAGGATGAACGGGTCCTTAACGAGTTCGCGAACCGCCTCCCGCTCGCTCTCGGGTAGCGATCGGTCAAATGTGGTGAGCGCGGGCTGGGAGCGCTCATGCAGTCGGCTGGCGATCATGGCCTGGAGGACGCTTTGGGTCCAGCCGTCCTCGACGGCCCGACGTGCATAGAAGTCGCTGCTCTCGGTGCTGGAGCACTTGTCGAGGATGAGCATGACGTGGCCCCAGGGCAATCGCGCAGCACTCTGCTGCGCGATTGATTCCAGCCATCTGGTGGCCAGCGTGACCATGTACTCGAGGCTGCGCGGTGACAGCCCCTTCATGCCGGGGTGGGCTGACCGCAGGTCCGAGGACAGCCGGTCGATCACCCGAGCGCCCCAGCCTTGCTCTTGCTGGCGTCTGACGATGTCTCGGCCAATCACCCAGTACGTCTCGATCATGGCGTTGTTGACTGCCCGGGCGGCCTGGGCTCGGCCCGCAGCGATGGTCTCGCTTGATCGAGTTGAGTAGCTCGCGGTACTCGGGAGAGACGACGATCGAGTCATTCATGTCGCAAAAGGTAAGCCGCTCTCAAGATCATCAGCGGCCATTCGGGCAAGTTACTACTGGGAATCCCAAAATGGCAACTGCGTTGCGCATTCTCGACCTGCGCTTCTTGCCGCTCGATAGCCAGAATATTACTTTGGCTGGTAGGTCCACGGCTGCGCACCGCGCAGGCGGTCCCGGAGGATGTACAGACACGATTCGAGCACGTCATCGTGCAGAGCCTCGGGTTCAGCGAGCAGCACCTCGACCGTAAGGAGCCGCGGCATGGCTGGAACGCCTAGCTGGCCTGCGTCCACTTGGCTCCCGCCCTCCGGTCGAACTCCTTGGTCAGAACCGCGTACCTCTCGGTGAGGTCCGCGAGGCATTCCCACACGCGCCGGCGCTCCGCCAGCAATTCCGGGTCTGTCATCGCTGCTACGTCAGCGTTGCTATCGCATTGACTCCCTGCCTTCGCCTGAGTGCCTGTCATTAATGTGCAGTATCGCGTGACGGATAAGGGTGACGGTGGCAAGCTAATTGGTATGGCTGTAAACGGTGGCAACAACCCGGCAACGCACTTCGGCAAGCAGCTGAAGAAGGAGCGGCTTGCCCGCGGCTGGGGGCTGCGCGAGTTCGCGGACCTGACCGGGCTGAACGCCGGTCACCTGTCGCGGATCGAGAACGGCAAGCGGCCGCCGACGGAGGACGTCGCGACCTGCAGCACTGCTCGAAAGGATGGCCGACCAATGGGCGACTGGCGTAAGTCCACTTACTCCGACGGCAACGGCGGTGCTTGCGTAGAGACCGCCAGCACCGATGGCGTGATCCTGGTCCGCGACACCACCGACCGCGGCGGCGTCACCCTGGCCGTTCCCGCCGACGCCTGGCAGCGCTTCACCGCCGCGCTGAACAGCCGCCGGTAACTCACCGGCCAAAACCGCGCGTCAGTCGTCCGCCGGCCCATCCTCGTCGGCCGCGATCGCCAGCATCCGGTCGAGCTGCTTAACCGTCTCCTCCCGCTCCGCCACCAGCTCCTCCGACGGCTCCCGAAGCGACGAGAGCGACTCCAGCACCGCCCGCATAACCGCCATCCCCGCCGCGCGATCCCCGCCCTCGTTCCCGAACTGGATCCAGGCCGCCGACCGCTGGCACCGCACCTGCGGCACCGTCTTCCCGAGCGCACCGAACAGCTCCGCCGCCCGCCGGTACGCCGCCAGCGCCGCGTCATCCTGCCCCGACAGCTGCAGCTCCCGCGCCGCGTCGGCAGCGACGAACGCGTGCGGCTCCGCGCTGCCCGGGTCGTCGGCGATCAGCCGCGCCGCCTCGAGGTACTGCTCGGCCGCCTCCCGGTGCTGCCCGGTCTCGCGCAGCGAGTGCCCGAAGCGCCTGCCGCGTCTGGGCGATACCGATCTGCTCATATGACACCGAGACATGAGGCATCGCCTCCGCGAACAGCGCAACCGCCTCGGCGTGCCGGCCCAGGCTGGCGTAGGCGCGGGCCGCGTTGAAGGTGTTGTGCACGGTGTCCGGCTCCGAGAGGCCATCCCAGCGGGCCGCGGCGGTGAGCGAGGCGTCGGCGAAGTCAGCCGCCCGTTCGGGCAACTGGCCGAGCGCCATGGCCCGGACCGAGGCGACCATCGCCGCGCTGCCGCGGGTCCGGGTCGACCGCGTGGGCCAGCGCGTCGGCGGCGAGCGCCTCGGCCTGCTCCGGGTCCCCGGCCCGCAGGGCGTGCTCGGCCAGCATCGCCTCGGGCTGCGCCGCGTACCAGGGCAGGTTCCCGGCGAGGAAGGACTCGCGGGCCGCCGTGAGGTGCCGGATCCGCGCGTCCTCGTCGCCGTCCCAGGCCGCGACGTGCGACAGCAGGTCACGGCACTGCCCCACGTGGAACCAGTCGTCGTGCCGCTCGGCCAGCGCCCGCGCCGACTCGAGCCCGGACGCGAATCGCTCGACCTCGGCCGGGGTCCGCTCGTCCGCGTCGGCCAGGTCCTGCAGCCGCATGAAGTGACTGACCATCACGACGTTGAGGAAGTACCGCGGCGTCATCTGCCCGTCCGCGTACGCGGCCGTCGCCTCTTCGAGGACGGCGTTGATCAGCCCCCACCCGTCCAGCCCCCACCCGTCCGGCCCGGCCGCGCCCGCCTTGGCGGCGTAGCGCGGCCGCGTGGGCGGCGGTCGCGCGGGCTTCGAGTTCCCGCTCGAGATCCCCGAGCGCGGCGAACTGCGCGGCGACGTCCAGCAGCGCCTGATAGGCCGGCCACCGGGTCGGCCGGCAGCAGCTGCGCGGCCTGGTACCGGGCGACCCGCGCGGCGACGGGAGCGGGCAGGTCCACGCCGGCCGCGACCGACCCGCGCCCACGCCTCGCCGGTGCCGGGATGCCGCATCTCGGCCAGCTCCTGCGCCCGGGCGATCAGCGCGTCGATGCCCGCGCATCCGCCGCTGCCGCCGGCCGGCCCTGGGACGGCCGTCGCGGCAGCAGGCGCCGCGGAGCGTCCGCGAGCAGGCAGCCGCGACGGCAGCCCGAGCGGGAACTGGTCGGCCAGCGGCGCCTGGCGCAGCCGCGCGGCCACCCGCTCGCTGACGGCGCTGGTGCCGTTGCGCGCGTCGTAGCGGCCGCAGATCGCGCGGATCTCTTCCTCCAGCGTGACCGCCAGGGAGGCGACGGTGGCCGAGGTGCCGACGGGCAGCGCGCCGTGCCCGAGCGCGGTCAGGCGGTGCAGCAGGACGGTCACGCCGGTGATGAAGCCCAGGCGGTGATCCGGGCTCATCTCGTGGTCACCCAGCCAGCCCTGGTGCTCGGCCAGGATCTCCAGGCCGCGGGCCTCGTTCCCGGTCAGCGCGCAGAACTCGATGTGCTGGCCGACCGCGCTCGGCCAGGCTGACGTTGCCCCGGACGAGCGAGTAGCCGACCAGGAACGCCCGCCGCGCCTCGTCGGTCCGGCCCGTGCGCAGCAGCGGCAGCGCCGCCTTGCTCAGCACGAAGTGCGGTTCCTCCCGGCACGTGAGGGTGCCGTCGAGGACCGGGGCCCAGTGCTAGAGCGCGCCCGCGTCGTCGCCGAGGCTCGCCCGCCAGCTGCCCGAGGCGGCTGGTCTCGCATGCCTGGCAGTCCGCCATCTCGTCGCGCGGCGCGGCGATGAACAGCTCCATCTGGGCGCTGTCGGTCGCGCTGTCGCCGATGTCGCGCGCCAGGACGCGCGCAGCTCGTGCACCGGGCCGCAGGCTGTAGCCGCGCTGCCGGTACCGGCGCTCAAGCTCGTCGAACCAGCGGTAGGTCACCGGCCAGCGGCACGTCCGGGTTGTGCACCAGCGACGACGTCATCCACTTGAGCTGCCAGTGAATGCTCCGCGACAGCGAGCCGGTCTCGTCCGGGTGATGGTCGAGCAGCCACAGCACCCGGCCGAAGACGGCGGGCTGCTTGTGCTGCTCGGCCGCCTGCGAGTAGGCGTCGCTCAGCCGCAGCAGGACCACGTCTCCAGCCGCCGGTCGTCGGCCTCCTTGGCCCGCTCGGCCAGCGACTCCAGGCGCTGCGCCTTGGCGTGCCCGTTGGGCAGCGCGACCGCGGCCTCCGCGTCGGCGATGAGCTGGTCAGTGTTCACGGCCGCCCTCCTCTTCCTGCGCTAGCGCCGAGGCGCGGGTGGCCCGGTCCAGGAGCTCACCGAAGGTCCGGTTGAGCAGGGCGGTGTCGGCCGGACGCAGCGGCCGGTGGGTCATCAGCAGCGCCTGCCCGTACAGCGACTCGACCGCGACCCCGAGCAGCGCCTCGTCGCTGACCCCGGCCAGCCGGCGCACGCACCGGGCTGCGGTGGTTGAGGACGAGCTGCGCCCGCGCGGCGGTCGACTTGAGCGCCCCCAGGATCTCCGCCCACAGGTCGTCGGCCGACGCCGCGACCTCGGCCCGCGTCCGCTCGGCCCGGGCCGCCCGGCTGTCCAGGTACAGCGCGGGCACGGTCACCGGCCGGAACGCGCGCAGCATGACGTCGCAGTCGAGCGGGTCGAGACGCGGCCCGGGCGACGGCGAGCAGCCGCGCCTGGGCCAGCTCGTCCTCCGGCGCCACCGGGTCGAGCGCGGCGCTGACCACGCCCGCGTCGAGCGCGTCGACGGTCACGCCCGGCAGCACCTGCGGCAGCAGCGTCAGCAGCTCGTCGTCGTAGGTGTAGCCGCCGTTGACGACGCCGATGCCCTGGGCGGAGGCGATGGGCGCGACCTGGCGGAACTCCTCGACGGTGGGCGCGAGGTACATGACCGGGTGGCTGCGGGCGAACTCGGCCAGCGTGACGCGCCCGTCGGTCGTCTCGAACGGGAGGTGGTCCAGCATCATCCGCAGCAGCTCGTGGTCATGCCGGGCCAGCGCCTTCACCCCGAGCGCGTGCACGCCGAGGAAGGCGGCCAGCCGCTGCGGGTCCTCGGCCGCGAGCCGGGCCAGCCAGTCCCGGATCCGCTCGCCCAGTTTTTCCCGAACGAGGGCCAGCGTCTCATCCTCGTACAGCGCCTCCCGCGAGGCGGTCGGGCGCAGCCCGTCGGCGTTGATCACGCAGCGGACGAAGAACGCCCAGTCGGGCAGCAGCCCCGCGGTGGCGTCCGACAGCAGCATGCCCTTGAGGTAGACCCGGTGCCGGCTGCCCTCGGCCGGATTGGCCGCCTGCGGCAGGACGAAGCCGGCGCCCTCGACCCCGACCAGCGGCACCGACAGCTCGATCACGTCGAGCGGCCGGAAGCCCAGCAGCTCCTCCCCGTAGGCCAGCAGCGCGGCCCGCCGTTCGGCCTCCGCCGGCGTGCTGCTCCTCCCACGCGGGCCGCTCCCCGGTGACCGAGACGGTCCCCTCGGCGGACTCGACCGTCACCGGGTACGGCAGCAGCCCGCCGTACTCCCGGGCCAGCTCGGCCACCAGGTCCGGCGAGAACCAGCGCTCGGCGCCGTCCCGCGGCGCCAGGTACACGGTGGTCCCGGGCTGCGGGCCGGGCGGACTCGCCGTCGAGAACGCGCACGCCGTAGCTGCCGTCGGCGCGGCCGGTCCACTCGACCGTCGGCCGCGTCCGGCTCGCGGGCCGACCGGGTCACCACCCGGATCTGGTCCGCCACGGTGAAGCAGGCGAGCAGCCCGATGCCGAACTGCCCGAGGAACTCGCGGCGGGCCCCGGCCAGGTCGTCCCGCTTGGAGGACTGGCCGATGGTGGCGAGGAACTGGTGCGCGTCGGCTTCGGTCAACCCGATGCCGGAGTCGGTCACCCTCAGGCCAGCGTCGTCGATGACGATCCGGATCGCGTCCGGAGCGGCCGGGTCGATGGCCCGCCGGGCGGTCGTCGCGTCCACCGCGTTCTGCAGCAGCTCGCGGATGTACACCCGGGGGCTGGAGTACAGGTGCTGGGAGAGCAGGTCAACCAGGCCACGAAGGTCAACCTGGAACGCATACGCCTCCGGAGACAAGTCACGCGGCATGGCGAAGATCGTAGCGGTTTGCCCCGGAATATCCGACCGAATTCGCCAGCACGTTCGGTGACCGCGCCTGCGCGGCCTGCGGTCCCGCATTGCCAATGGCAAACACTTGCTCATGGCAACTTTGCCAATGGCAACCTGTTACCGTGGCGCGGTGGCTGAGGGGGCGCGAATGTTGCTGGATAGCGGCGCGGCGTGAGCGGAGAAGTATCAGCGATCGGATTCGATCAGCTTGCGACCGCCGACCTCGTGGTTGACCGTGTTTATGAGGGCGGCCGAGCAGGCAACACAGGTGACGACCCGCTTGGTAAGTTGCTCCCGGTCGGAAACCAGGGTGGTTTCCGGACCAAGGGAAGCACGAAAAACGACTCCGTCAAGCTAGCGGTCCTCTACACCAGCGGTGCGGAACCGGACTGGCCCGATGTCCTGGACCCGCACACCGGCACTTTCACCTACTTCGGCGACAACCGCAGCCCCGGACGCCTGCTCGAGGAAACGCCTCGTGGCGGCAACCTGCTGCTGAGGCGAGCTTTCGAGAGAACTCACGGAACGCAAGCCGATCGCCTCAAGGTTTCGCCGTTCCTCTTGTTCGACAAGCCCGGTGCCTGGCGTGATGTCCGATTCCGTGGGCTTCTCGTGCCCGGGGCTATTCGACTCGGGCCGGAAGAGGATCTGGTCGCCGTATGGCGCACAACCAAGGGGCAGAGGTTCCAGAACTACCGGGCCATCTTCACCGTGCTGAACGTGCCGCTCGTCAGCCGCGCGTGGATCGACGAGCTTCTGAAGGGTGACCCTCTCGGAAGCGAATGTCCGCCCGCCTGGCGCGTCTGGGTGGAGTCCAAGACCTACGTGCCGCTCACCGCGCCGCCTACGACGATCATCCGCAGCAAAGAACAGCAGGAGCCACTGCCGAAGGACCGGCCGCTGCTAGCCGTGGTCTGCGAGCATTTCGCGGACAACCCCCACGACTTCGAGCAGTTTGCAGCGGACCTGTGGGCGGCGTTCCGAACGCGTCGACAAGGTCGACGTGACCCGGCCATGGCGTGACGGCGGCCGGGATGCCGTGGGCGATTTCCTGATTGGGCCTGACGCGGACCCGGTAGCGGTCGAGTTCGCACTGGAAGCTAAGTGCTACGCACCGGGCAACGGAGTCGGCGTCCGCTCGACCAGCCGCCTCATCTCCCGGCTGCGGCATCGGCAGTTCGGAGTGCTGGTCACCACCTCGCACGTTGACGCGCAGGCCTATAAGGAAATCCGGGAGGACGGCCATCCCGTGGTGATTCTGGCTGGCCGCGACATCGTGGAGATGCTGAAACGGAGTGGCTTCGAGACTTCAGCGTCCCTGCGCAAGCACCTACAGGAGAAGTACCCGCTCACGCGGGTCGCTACTTCAGTGACGATATCCGGCGGCTGAGGCGGGAAGAGCAACTGCCGCGCCGACTGCGGTGCTCGGGCCTAACGGCCCTGCGCCCGCAGTCGGCTTGCCACCGAGTTGAGCTGTGGTGCTGTTGCTGGGGGCTGAGGAATGCGGTTCAGGCGGTCCGGAGACTGCAGGTACGCGCCCCTTCCCGGTCGGCCGAGGTCGATGACTGCCGGGGCAGGACCGCTGGCCTCTGTTCGTGAGTGATGGCAGACACGTGCCGTTGCCGCGCCGCGGTGTGTCTCAACCCGGGGCGGTCCGCCTCAGTCGGCTCGAGGAGATGGCGGCGCGTGGGACCGGAGCACGTGCCGCCCGTCGGGACTTCTGGCTTCGGTGGTCCCGTCGGGGTGGAGGATCAGCTGCCAGCCTCGGCGGTGGATGCAGACGTCATGATGGAACTGACAGACCAAGGCGCAGTTGGCGACGGAGGTCTCGCCGCCGTCGGCTTGGTGGCGCAGGTGGTGGACGTCGCAGTAGACGGCGGGGCGGCTGCATTTCGGCCAGGCGCAGTGCGCGGTCGCGGAGCAGGACGGCGCGGCGGATGTGCCCCGGGATGCTGTTCGAGTAGCCGATGTCGAGCGGCAGGCTCGGGGTGTTCCAGGGTTTTTCCAGCAGCCCCTGCCGGAGCACGGCGGCGATCCCGGAGGGGCCGGAGACCAGGTCGATGGCCAGGCGGGCGATCGCGTGCCGCAGCGCCTGCCGGGCCTCGGGGTGACAGGGGATCGCGTGCTCGGAGCCGGCAACCTGCACTAGCGCCGATCATCTTGTCGATGACGGGCGGGTCGATGGTGCCGGTGACGACCGGAACGGTCTGGGCGTCACATGCCGCCGCCTGGGCGTCGTCGCCAGTCAGGTAGCCGTCCTCGCCAAGCCGGGCCCGGATCCAGGCGTCCTCCAGGGCTTCGGCGCCGGGCAGCTGGCGCAGCTGCGACAACGACATGTGCACGACCGCCTGGGTGTCGGCGCCGGCCCGGTCGGGGACCAGGCGGGCCCGCAGCAGCAGCGTGCACCCCATCTGGAGCGCGTCGTGGAACCGCTTGCCCTCGGTGCGGTTGTCTTCCGGGCCGGCCTTCTTGCCCAGAGCCTCCAGCACCGCGCGGACGGCGGTGGCGCATTCGGGGGTGAGGTTGCCGCGGATCACGGCCGCCCCGCCGAAGGTGACCCGAGCTGCACCGAGCGGTCGTCGAAGCCGTCGTCGGGGCTGTCGGGGTCGGGCTGCTGCTGGCGCCACCGCTCGATCGCGCAGGCGGCGATGGTGTCGAGGTCGTCGACGGAGGCGCCCGCGGCGGCGGCCTCCAGCAGGATGCGGTCGGTCTCGGCTCGCATGCTGCGCCGGGAGCTTGCGGGTCCGCTCGGCGATGGTGAACGCGACCGAGTCGGTGATCTCCCCGGCCGCCAGCGCCTGGCCGAGCAGGGGCCGCTCGCTGAGCTGGCGCATCTGCCGTACCGCGGCCCGCGCCGCCCCCTTCGACATGCCCGCCTTCGCGGTCAGCCAGGACGAAGACGACCCGTACCCGTCGAGGTCATGGGCATCGGCGGCGTCGAACCGCCGCAGCAGACCCGCGTGCACCGCGGTCAGCTTGGCCTGAAGCTCTCCGACCACCACGAGCGCTTCACCGCAGGCTGGGCCGTCGAGCAGCGTGGCTGCGGTCGCGTTGAGGTAGTCCAGCGCGGCCCCGGCGGCACGCAGCGCAGCGGCAGGACTGTCAAAGGAAGCCCGTTCACCGGCAGGGCGGCACGGCGGTTCGGCATCGGCAGCACACATCGCCAGCACCTCCCCGGACGGACACGGCTGTCCCCTGAACACACTGAGTCGCTTACCGCGTATCCGCGCTGACGCGCGCCTGTGCCGAGAACCGGCCGCTGACCATCCGAGGGTCGTCTACTACTTGATAGTTTACCAGTTCGATTCTGTAAAGTCTAGCTCGTAGGGTTTGATCGCTATTTCGATCTGCTCGGCGCCGCCGCCACGGCCGGTTTCTCCTCCATGAGTCCCTAGCATTGCGGTCATGGCCGTTGATCCCTCGCTGGAGGCCCAGGCCCGCCGCGGGCTGGTGGCCTGGGCTGCGTTCCCCGCCCACCGCGACCCTCGGCCGCTGGTACTCCTCGACAGCACCCCGGCCATTCGGGCCTCCGGGATCTTTCCTGACGTGCCAACAAGGCTGGCGTTCCTGCACGGGGCGGTCGAGGGCGTGCCGGGTTTCCCCACACCCGTTCTCGAGGCGCTGCGCGGCCAGCTCGGAGAATATGCCGGACAACCGCTGCTGCTGACACGCGCCGTCCTTGGCCGCTCCCGCTACGAGACCGACCGCGGGCCGCGGACCCTGCCCACCTGGAGCGTCCATGCGCAGGATGTCTTCCACGCTATTGCGGTCCTAGACCCGGCCGTCATCTCCAGCGGGCAGGTATGGGAACCGCCCGGCCGCGAACGCATCAGCGGCCAGCGCCCCACCGTCTCCTTGGGCGCGGACGGCCGCACCCTGACCATGAGTTACACCGGCAGCGGCCACTTCGCCGACAGCAACCAGCCTCCGGCCCGCACCCTGGAACAGGGCAACGCCGCCGCGCTCATGTTCACGGAGAGGAGGAGGCCACGCCGGAACGGCTCCGGCTGGTATGCCGACGTCGGCCGGACCCGTGAGGTCACTGCGGTTCTCTCTTCACCGCTTGGCGACCGGGTACTGCTTGACATCAAGGGCGGGCCAGTCCTCGTCACACCCGGGCACCGAGCCTGACAGCAATCAGAGCATCAGAGCCGCTGTCGCCGTCAGTAGACAATGAGGTTCCATGCTGAAGCCGGCCCCGGCACCGGCCACGGGCGAGCTAGGCGTCGCGGCGGTTGATGACCACGAACGCCACCGCGATAAGCGCGGCGGCCAGCGCGACAAAGATGCCGGCCTCGATGAACTGGAACGGCCAGTACCTGGCGGCGGGCTGATAGGTGATGTACTGCGAGTAGCCGTGGCGGGTGAGGCAGGGGAAGAGCGGGGCCTGGCGCGGCCCTTGCGTAAAGTACGCGCGGCACGGGGCGGGGATGTCGACGGCGGGGAAGCCGTTACTGGTCATCGCGACCAGGTCGCCGCCGGGGATGGCCAGCGGGCCATTCGGGCCGCGGAATCCCCCGCCGAGAATCCAGGCCGCGCTCATGGGCCGGGGGATGTTGTCGAGGGCGACGTTGTAGATGCGCGTGACCGGCGTCATGTAGTGCTGGCGGACCCAGTCCTCGATAATCAGCCGGACGGCGAAGAACGCGCCGAGGGTGACGACGAGCGCGGGCAGCACCCGGCGGATCAGCGTGCCCGCCGCGATGCCGAGCGCCATCGCGAACAGCGAGTAGGCGGCGGGCATGATGCCCTGGACGTCGAAGCTGCCGGGGTTGAACTGGCTCGCCGCCACGGCGTTCTGCGGCCCCGACCACCAGGTGACCAGCGCGCCGACGGCGCCGCCCCAGGCGAGCGCGGCGAGCAGCAGCCAGGCGGCCTTGACGGCCAGCCAGCGGCGCCTGGTGACAGCCTGGGTCCAGACGAAGTGGGCGGTGCCTGTCTCGGCCTCGCGCGCCACCGCGGGCGCGCCCAGGAACATGCCGAGGATGGCGGGCACCGCGAGGCTGAACTGGACGATCACCACGAGCGTGTCGCTGCCGAACGAGACGCCCCGGCGGGGGAACTGGCAGCTGTTCGCGGCGAGGCAGGCGCCGAAGTCGGCGTGGAACTGGCTGGCCAGGTTCAGCCCGGTGATCACCAGCAGCACCGCGAACAAGCCGACAAGCACGCCGGTGATGGCGGTCGATGCGCGGTACTGCCGCCAGACGAGCCAGCTCACTGTTCTTCCCCAACCGTCGAGACCGTCGTGCCCGTCGAAACCGTCGAATCGCGGGCGTAGGCCGCCTGCGCGGCGGTGCCCATGTAGGCCAGCACCAGGTCCTCCAGGCTGATGTCCGAGGCCTGGTAGGCGGGGTCGATGACCGGGCCGCCCAGCCGGAGGACCAGCGTGGCCTGCCGGGCCGTCCGGGTCGCGTGCACCAGCGTGTGGTCCCGTTCGAGCGCCGCCGTGTCCTTGCGCGGCCCGACCAGCACCGTGTGCTCGGCGAGCAGGTCGTCGATGTCGCCGCAGAGCTGGACGCGGGACTCGGCGAGCAGGATGAGGTGATCGCAGATTCGCTCCAGGTCGGCGAGCAGGTGCGAGGACAGCACGATGGTGAGCCGTCCCTCCGCTTCCGCCAGCGCCGAAGTGAGAGTGGCCAGGAAATGCCTGCGGGCCAGCGGGTCGAGCGCCGCGACCGGCTCGTCGAGCAGCAGCAGCCGTGGCCGCTTGGCCAGCGCGAGCGCCAGGCCGACCTGGGCCCGCTGACCGCCGGACAGCGTGGCGACCGCCCGGTCGAGCGGGACGTTGAGCTCGCGCAGCCGGGCCCGCGCGGACGCGCCGTCCCAGCGCTTGTTGAGGTGCGCCCCGGCCCCGATGTGGTCATCGGCGGACAGCCGCCGGAACAGCGGCACGTCCTGCGCGAGGTAGCCGATGTCCGCGAGGAACGCCGGGTCCTGCCGCGGCACGCCGCCGAGCACGCGCGCGGACCCGGCGGTCGGCCTCGCCAGGCCGGTGAGCAGCCGCAGCAGGGTGGACTTGCCCGCGCCGTTCGGCCCGACGAGCGCGCTGATCCGCCCCTCGGGCACCGTGACGTTGCAGTCGCTGAGGGCGGCGCTGCGCCGGTACCGCTTGGTCAGCCCGCTGGTCTCGATCGCCATCGCCTCCGTCGCCATTGGCCCGAACGGGAGCGGCTTGACTGCGGCACTCATGCGATTTCTCCCTGCGGGTGAGGAACGGCGGGGTCGGACGCCCGCAGCGAGACCCGCAGCAGCGATTCCATCGACTCGTCGTCGAGCCCCGCCTCCCGCGCCTCGCTGACCCAGCGGGCCAGGGACCGCCCGAGCCGCGCGTGGGTCGCGGGCGGCGGGCCGGCCGGGCGCCGGAGCACGAACGTGCCCTGTCCTGCCCGTGCCTCGACGAGGCCCCCGCGCTCCAGGTCGCGGTACGCCTTGAGCACCGTGTTCGGGTTCACGGCCACCTCCGCGACCACCTCTCGCACCGTCGGGAGCTGGTCGCCCACCTCGAGCAGGCCCATCCGGAGCGCCTGCCGTACCTGCTGGACGAGTTGCAGGTACGGTGGCACCCCCGATCGCCCGTCTACCCGGAAGCTGATCATCTGCCTGTACTCCTAGTGTCTTAGTTGACTAGCACTTTAGGACACAAGAGAGGGCCCGTCAATCGACGGGCCCCCTGTGTTAGCGGTCAGGCCGCTAGCCGCGCCGCATGGCGCGTGACCTGCTTTCCAACCCCGGCCGGCTCTCTCAACCCTGCGCCGAAAGGCAGAACTCGTTCCCTTCCGGATCACTCAGCAGCAGGTGGTCCGGGAACTTGGCCACCACGCTCGCCCCGAGCCCCCGGAGTCGTTCCGCCTCCTCCTCGACCCGGTCACACACCAGGTCGAGATGGACGCGGTTCTTCACGACCTTTGGCTCCGGTACGAGCTGGAAGAACATCCGCGGCTGCCCGTCCGGCCCCTCGACCAGCACGGTCGGGTCGTCCTCGGGGTCGAAGATGCCCTTCGTCCGCAGCCGGGCGAGTTCCGCCTCGTCGTACGGGGCGACCTGGTAGCCGTCGAGCGCGGCGGCCCAGAACCGGGCGATCGACGCGGGATGGCGGCAGTCGATGACGACGTCATGCAGGCGGGCCATTACCCCATCATGACGCAGCCCATCGTGACGCAGCCCATCATGACGCAGCTACAGCCGCAGCAACGCAATCGGCCCGGTATCCGCTCGCGCTCTGTGATGATTATTGCGGCGTGCGCCCATTCTGTCGGGACGGAGCGTTGACCGCCCGCTTATTGTGCAGCCCGTCTTATTGTGCAGCTCGCCGAAGAAGAGAACAATGAGAGGAGGAGACACCGGGGATTTTTGGGGGTTTGCCTTGGAAACAACAATGATGTATTACCCGTTTGTCCACCCGCCGCGGCGGGTGCTCTGGCAGGCGCTTCTGTATTGGGACAACTTCACGAGCATCGTTCCCGCCGAGGGATATCAGTACCAATTCGGGTCTGAGCTGGCGGCTCTTAAGGACATCGGACTGTACCGCCCGGTCTATGCGGACGATCTCCCGCGCGAGGCACTTGCGAACCTGGTTGAAGATCTTCGCCGCGTGGTACTGGAACTCCCCGGCCAGGATCTCGTCCCGGTGCCAGGTCCACTGGACGGGTACAACCGAGTGCACTGGGGCAAGCTGCCGCTCGCCGTCCAAGACGAACTCGTCGAGAGCGGGGCGTTCGCTCCGGAGGATGGGAATATGTACCGCGTGTCGCCGGTGCTCCTGTCGCGACTCATGATCGTGCTCGCCAAGCACCTGGCCGCTGCTTCTCGCGGGGTGATCCCGTTCACTGACTTGGTCGCAGCCCATGAGGTCGCATTCGCCCCGCTCGGTCCGGATCTACGCCTTCGGCAAGCCCTGGCCTGGCAGATGGATATCGGCGACCTGCTTCCGATCCCGAGCCCAGAAACGTCACTGGAGAAGGTGCTGAAATTTCGCGTCGCTTACGCGGACGAACGGCAAGAACTCAACCGGGCGGTTGGTAAACTCATCGACGGTGCTTCGGATCCGACGGGTCAAGCCGATCCGGGAGCTGTACTGAAAGAGATCAAGGCGGCGGTACGTCAGCTCGAAAAGGCTGGCCACAGCGATGACATCGTCTGGGTCAAGCGGGGCCTGCTGGTGCTGGGCGCCATCGGTGTTGCGGCTGCGGGCGTCTACGTTCTTCCGGTGGCCGCCTGGCTACTGACAACCTTGGCGGGCCTCGGCATCGGTGTAGCTACGGTGGTCACCAGACCGGAAGCCTCCTCGGAGTTCGCTTACCTGCAGGCCCTCCGGACTTCCTTTGGCGCAGACTGGCAAAAGGGCATCCCCATGGCGTAAGGCTCCACGGAGCTGCGCCTTGCTCCCTACAGCCGCCCCGCCGGCAGTGCGATCGGCCCGGTGTCCGCCATCCCGGACGCCGCGCCAACCCGGGCGTGCCGCCGCCGTGAGTACAGCGCCACCGCCACCACCAGAGCCGCCGCCACCGGCACCAGCCCGCACAGCAGCATCCCGTCGCGCGCCCCGTAGTGGCTGGTCACCGCCCCGACGATGGGCGCCCCGATGGGCGTCCCGCCGATGAAGACCAGCATGTACAGCCCCATCACCCGGCCGCGCATCTCCGGGTCGACCGCGAGTTGCACCGACGAGTTCGCCATCGCCTGGCAGATCAGGTTGACGAAGCCCATCCCGGCGATGAGCAGCAAGAAGACCAGGAGACCCGGCGCCAGCCCCGCCAGCGCCTGCAGCACCCCGAAGAGAGCGGCGAAGAACACGATCATCCGCACCCGGGGCCGCGCCCCCATCCCGGCCACCACCGCGCCGACCGCGGACCCGAGGCCGATGACGATGTTGAACAGCCCGTACGTGCTCGCGTTGCCGCCGAACGTCGTCTTCGCCATCGCCGTCAGCACCACCGGGAAGTTCAGCCCGAAGGTGCCGAGCATCCCCACCAGGAAGATCGTCCACATCACTTCCGGCCGCCGGCGCACGTACCGGACCGCCTCACGGACTGCCCCCGGCGACCGGCCAGCAACGACCGGAGCAGAGCGCAGGTCAGACGGGCCGCAGCATCAGCAGCCCGACCGTCGGCCCGAGGTAGCACAAGGCGTTGAGCCCGAACACCCAGCCGGTCCCGACGGTGGCGATCAGCAGGCTGGCGATGGCCGGGCCGATCAGCCGGGTCGACTGGAACACCGCCGCGGTCAGCGAGACCGCCGCGCGGAGGTTTTCCTCCGGCACGACCTCGGTGACGAACGACTGCCGGGCCGGGACGTCGAACGCGAAGATGACCCCGGCCACCAGCGCGAACGCGTACACATCGACCGGGCGGACCAAGCCCAGGACAGTAATAAAAGCCAGCAAGCCCGTAGCAATAGCGTTCAGCGTCTGGGTGGTGAGCAGGATGCGCCGCTTGGGGATACGGTCGGCGACCGCCCCGGCCTGCAAGCCGAGCAAGAGGATGGGCAGGAACTGCAGCGCCATCGTGATGCCGACGGCGGTCGAGCTGTGGGTGAGGTCAAAGATCAGCCAGTCCTGGGCGATGCTCTGCATCCAGGTGCCGGTGTTGGCCAGGCTCTGCCCGGTCAGGTAAATCCGGTAGCTGCGCGAAGTGAGGGGTGCGAAGGCGCCCCCCGATGGCCGAATCCTCTCGGCGGTCGTCACTGAGGGACCTTCCTGTTGTCCACGGTTGTCATGCGTTCTACAGGAAGTCTTCAGCAGTCCCCGTTTATATGGAAGTACAATAACCTGCCTAACAGTTATTGTGGAACGTGATGACAGGCTATGATCCCCAGCTACTGACCACCTTCCTCGCGGTCCAGCAGACCGGCAGCTTCACCCAGGCGGCGGCCCGGCTCGGCCTCCAGCAGCCGACCGTCAGCCAGCACATCCGCCGGCTGGAGAGCGAGGTTGGCCGGGTCCTGGTCTACCGGGACACCCACTCGGTCTGGCTGACGGCCGACGGGGAGGCGATGGCCGGCTTCGCCCGCAACATCCTGGCCGCGTCCGAGCAGGCGGCCGCCTACTTCAGCGGCGACCGGCCCAGTGGGCGGATGCGGATCGGGATCGCCGACGACCTGGCGCTGACCCGGCTGCCGCAGATCCTGCGCGACTTCCGCCGGGACAACCCCCTGGTCGACTTCGACCTGCGGGTGGACCAGAGCGGGCCGCTGCACCAGCGGCTCGAGCGGGACCGGCTCGACGTGTTCATCGGCAAGCGGCCCAGCGGGGAGCAGCGCGGTCAGCTCGTCAAGCGGGACCGGCTGGTGTGGGTGGGCACCCAGTCGACCAAGCTCGACCTGAGCAAGCCGCTGCCGCTGGTCGTCTACGCCGCCCCGAGCATCACCCGGACCGAGATCAGCCGGGCGCTGCATGAGGCCGCGATCCCGTTCCGCACCGCGTGCATCTGCCGCGGTGTCAACGGGCTGATCGGGGCGGTGGCGGCCGGGGTCGGCATCTCCGCCATGGCCGCGAGCCTCGTGCCCGCCCAGCTCACCACCCTGGCCGTCGGGCACCGGCTGCCCGAGCTCGGCACCATCGACCTGGTGCTGCTGACCAACCCGCGGGCCGAGCAGCGGGCGGCGGTCCGGGCGCTGGTCAACACGGTGCTGGCGGGCTCGCAGTCACTGACGAGCTACCGGGACGAGGAGCGCAGCACCGGAGGCCGGACCAAGGTGCGGTAACTAAGGTTCGGTAACACCAGCCGCACGAGTGCATGAGCGCCCCGAGGCAGGGGTAGGGCAGCGAAGTTACAGGGACCGCAACGGAGGACAACTATGGGACTCTTCTCGATCAAGCCTGCTCACCTGCCGCAGCGCATCACGGCGGGGGCTTTCATCCTCAACTCCGGCATCGGCAAGCTGTCGGCCGACGAGGAGACCGCCAAGCAGCTGCACGGCTTCGCCGCCGGCACCTACCCGTTCCTGGCCAAGCTGAAGCCGAAGGACTTCGCCCGCGCCCTCGCCCTCACCGAGATCACCCTCGGCACGGCCCTCATCGTCCCGTGGGTCCCGTCGCTGGTCGCGGGCGCGGGGCTGACCGCGTTCTCCGGCGGCCTGCTCGGCCTGTACGCCCGGACGCCGGGCATGCGCAAGGACGGCACGCCGCTGCCCACCCAGCAGGGCATCCCGCTGGCCAAGGACGTGTGGATGGCCGGCATCGGCCTCGGCCTGGTCATCGACGACCTCACCGACCTCGTCACCAGCGACAGCTAAGCGACGAGGCCGTTCGCGTCGGTGATCCGGTACGGGGCTAGCCTGATCTCCCATCCGCGTTGCAGGGCGAGCGCGCTGACCTGCAGCGACGCTAGCTGATGGCGCTCGCGGCTGGCTTTGACGTCCCGCCAGGTCATGGTTCCGGCCGCATGCAGGGCTTCGGCGAAGGCCTGCGCGGCGGGTTCCGGGACTGGCAGCGCGAGCAGGTCGTGCAGCGTCTGGCCGCCCGCGTCGGTCAGCAGGTAGCCCCAGCCGTGGCGGGCGCAGAATTGCCGCGCCGCGGCGGCCTTGGCCTGGTTGACCGCCAGCGGCATGTCCGGCAGCGGCTTGACCTCGACCAGGACGCAGTAGCCGTCACCGGTCGCCATCAGCAGGTCCGGATAGTAGGTGCGGTGGCGGCCGTCAAAGCTGTACCCGATGGCGACAGGCTGCTCGCAGAACCACAGGACCTGCGGTGCCCGGTCGAGCATCCGGATGAACGAGAGCTCGGCCACCGAGTCGTAGCCAACTTCCCGCTCCAGCTTGACGGACTGCCAGGTTCCCGCTCCGTCCGCATCCGCGTGACGCTGCGGGCGGATCGCGTGGCGGGGCGGGGCGAGCTTGCGTCCGCCGGGCCACTCCGTCCGCGGCAGCATCCGGGCCAGCCGCTCGGCGGCCAGCACCGCTGAGCGTGCCCGCTGCGCCCCAGCGGGCTGGGGAACCGCGTAGTGGCTGCTCACCTCGGCGCTCAGGTGCACCGTGGCGTACTTGCTGAACCCGGCCAGCCGCGCCAGGACGAGCACGGCCAGCATCGCCGGCACTCCCGGGCAGGCGGCTTCGGCCAGCGTTACCAGGGCAGCAGCCGGTTCCACGCCGTCGTCGGCCGCGTCCTCGAGCAGGCCAGAGATCAGCCGCCCGACATAATGGCTGCCCCGTGCGGGCGTGTGCGGCTGGCACAGCTGGTCGATCGCGCTGCTCTGGATCTGGCGGACGCGTTCGGCCGGGAGCTGGAGCCCGTGGCCGATTTCCTCCAGCGTCATCGCCCCGTGGCCACCGGCGCCGAGCCGCTGGGCGAGGACGGTCCGGTCGCGTTCGCGGGGGAGGCTTCCGACCGCGGCGGCGAGCAGGTCGCGGGCCACGATCGCCGCATCGGGGTCGCCCGCTGCCAGTGGCTCCCAGGTCAGGAAGGCGCTGCCGCCGCCGTCCCAGGTGCACTCGCGCACCCATTCGGCCAGCAGCAGGCGGCCCGAGCGCTGGTACAGCCCGCTTCCCGCTGTCCGCAGCCGGTCCTCGCTGAAGCGGCCGAGGGCGGGCAGGTCCGGATGGCCCTGGAACCTCTGGACCGAAGGCGGCGACAGCTCCCGGCCGACCAGCTCTTGCCAAATCGCCAGCACAACGTCATGCCCGACGTCCTGCCTGGCCGCTGACTTGTCGAGCGCCACCATCACCATCCAGAACTCCGCGTCGCCCGCGCCCGGGGGTGAACCGCGCACCGCCGCCGCTAACGCATGATATGTCCGGAATGACAAACAGTCACCATATATATCGATAATGTAATCAGCCCATGAAAGAACCTTGATGACACCGAACGGGTGCGTGGTTCCCCAGCCCCCGTTCGTTACCGTCATAACTGCCATCCGGCATGGGGAAGAGGGGCACGTGGGGGAGTACGAGCTTTTCACGCTTGGGGTCGCGATCGCGGTCGTGATGATCGTGGGGCGGTCGGTCGCCCGGCGGCTCGAGGTGCCCGACGCGGTCGTGCTGGTCGTGCTGGGGGTGCTGGCCAGCCTGATCCCGCAGGTGCCGAACATCAACCTTCCCCCCGACCTCGTGCTGCTGCTGTTCCTGCCGCCGCTGATCTACAACGCCGCGTTCCTGTCCGCGCCCCGGGAGACCCGGGAGAACGCGGTCCCGATCACCGCGCTGGCGTTCGGGGCAACGGCGGTCACCATCCTCGCCGTGGGTGCGGTGACCCACCTGGTGCTGCCCGAGGCGGGCTGGCCCGGCGCGTTCGCGTTCGCGGCCGCGGTCGCGCCGACCGATGCCGTCGCCGCCACCTCGGTGCTGACCCGGCTGGGGGCGCCTGCCCGGATCGTGACCATCCTCGAAGGCGAGAGCCTTATCAACGACGGCGTCGCGCTGACCGCCTTCGGCCTGGCGGTAGAGGCGATGGGGCACGACTTCACCGTCGCCCACGGCCTGCTCCGGCTGGTCGAGGTGGTCGCCGGCGGCGTCGCCTACGGCCTCGTCGTCGCCATCGTCATCGGCCGGGTCCGCCATTACGTGCGCGACCCGTCGGTGCAGATCCTGGTCTCGCTGATCACGCCGTTCGTCGCCTACGTGCCGGCCGAGGAACTGAACGTGTCCGGGGTGCTGGCCACGGTGACGTGCGGCGTCTACCTCGGCACCCGGACCGAGGGCATGCTGCAGGCGTCGACCCGGGTGAGCGGCGCCCTGTTCTGGCGGACGCTGATCTTCATGCTCGAGTCGGCCCTGTTCGTGCTGCTCGGCCTGGAGCTGCGCTCGGTCGTCGACCACCTGTCCCGGGGCTACTCCGTCGCCTGGCTCGCGGGCGCGTCCGCGCTGGTGGTGGCGGTGGTGATCGGGGTGAGGATGGGCTGGGAGCTGATGATCTCGCCGCTGATCCGCTTCATCCCCGGCCGGCACTCCGGCTTCGTGCGCAACCCGTGGCGGCAGCGGCTGATCCTGGGCTGGGGCGGCATGCGCGGTGCGATCTCCCTCGCGATCGCGCTGACGCTGCCGCTCAGCGCCTACGGCAAGCCGTTCACGGAGCGGGCCACGCTGATCTTCCTCGCCGCCGTGGTGGTCGTGGTGACGCTGATCGGGCAGGGCCTGACCCTCGGCCCGCTGCTGCGCACGCTCGGCCTGGCCGAAGGAGACGAGCAGATCCGGCGCGAGGCGATCGCCCGGCAGCGGGTGACCGAGGCCGGCCTGGCCCGGCTGGACGAGCTGGCCGAGAACGGCGAGGTCGACGACGACACCGCCAACGTCTACCGGCAGCTGTTCGAGCTGCGGCTGGAACGGGTCCGCGAGGCCCTCGGCGACGACAACGACGACGTGGGCCCGGGCGACGTGAACAACCCGGCCCGGCACGGCAGCGGCCTCCGCCGCGAGCTGGTCCGCGCGCAGCGGGCCAAGCTCGACGAGCTGTACCGGAACCGGAAGATCAGCGACGAGATCCGCCGCACCATCGCCCTGTCCCTCGACCTGCAGGACGGCCGCACTGGCGGCATCCCGCACGCCTGATAACCGGTCACAGAAAGGAATCGTTATGCAAGCTGTTACCGTGCGAGACCGGGCCGCTGGTGCCGCCGGGCTCACGCTCTCCGACCTCCCGCACCCCCACGCGGCCGAAAACGACGTGATCGTGCGCGTTCACGCGGCCGGGTTCACCCCGGGGGAGCTGGACTGGCCGGGCACGTGGACCGATCGCGCTGGCCGCGACCGGACCCCGAGTGTGCCCGGACACGAGCTGTCGGGTGTGGTCAGCGAGCTGGGCTACGGCACCACCGGCCTGACCGTGGGCCAGCGGGTGTTCGGGCTGGCCGACTGGACCCGCGACGGGACGCTGGCGGAGTACACGGCGGTGGAGGCGCGCAACCTCGCCCCGCTCCCGGCGGACATCGACTACGCCGTGGCCGCCGCCGTGCCCATCTCCGGGCTGACCGCCTGGCAGGGTCTGTTCGATCACGCAGGGCTGAAGACCGGCCAGACCGTCCTCATTCACGGCGCCGCGGGCGGCGTCGGGTCGATGGCGGTGCAACTCGCGCACGAGCTGGGGGCCCGCGTCATCGGCACCGGTCGCGCCGCGGACCGGGAGGCTGCCCTTGGGCTGGGCACGGACGTATTCGTAGACCTGCAGGCCGACCGGCTGGAGGGGGTCGGCGAGGTCGACGTGGTGTTCGATGTCATCGGGGGCGAGGTCCTCGAACGCTCGGTCCCGCTGGTGCGCGCCGGCGGAACGCTGGTCTCGATCATCGGCCTGCCGAAGCTGCGGCCCGCCGACGGCCGGGCGGTCTTCTTTGTCGTCGAGCCGGACCGGCTGCGGCTGGCGGACCTCGCCGAGCGGGTGCGGTCCGGGCGGCTGCACCCGGTCATCGGGGCGGTACGGCCGCTGGCCGAAGCACCGTCCGCGTTCACTCCCGACCGCCGGGTGCCTGGCAAGACGATCATCCGCGTCACGGACTAGTCAGCCTGACGGGCGCCCCCGGCCAGCCGGCATGAGCGGCGTGCCAGCGGGCAGGACGGCAGCATGCGCTACGTCGACGTTGAAACTGCCCCCGAGACCCCCAGGATCTCGAAGATCGGCCTCGGCACCTGGCAGTTCGGGGCCAAGGAATGGGGATACGGGGCCTCGTATGCCGGGGGTGAGTCCCGCGACATCGTCCGCCGGGCAGTCGAGCTCGGCGTGACGCTGTTCGACACGGCCGAGATGTACGGCTTCGGGCGCAGCGAACGGATCCTGGGGGAGGCGCTCGGCGAGCGGCGGGAGTCGGTGTTCCTGGCGACGAAGGTGTCGCTGCCGCTGCCGCTGGCGCCGGTCGTGGAGCAGCGCGCCGTGGCCAGCGCCGGCCGGCTGGGTGTGCGCCGGCTCGACCTGTACCAGGTGCACTTCCCCAACCCGGTTGTCCCCGAGGGCACGATCATGCGCGGCATGGGCGTCCTGCAGCGGGTCGGGCTGGTCGGTGAGGTCGGCGTCAGCAACTACCCCCTGGCCCGCTGGCAGGCCGCTGAGCGGGCACTCGGCGGACGGGTGCTGAGCAACCAGGTCCGCTACAGTCTCGCCGACCGCTCACCCGAGCAGGACCTGCTGCCGTTCGCGGCCGAGGCCGGCCGGGTCATCATCGCCTACAGCCCGCTGGCGCAGGGCCTGCTGTCCGGCCGCTACGACCGCGACCACCGCCCCGCCAACCGGGTCCGGGCAGGCAACCCGCTGTTCCTGCCGGAGAACCTCGACCGGGCGGCCCCGCTCATCGGGGTGCTCCGGGAGGTAGCGGACGCGCACCAGGCCAAACCGGCGCAGATCGCGCTGGCCTGGGTCATCCGGCACCCGATGGTCACCGCCATCCCGGGCGCGTCCAGCGTCGAGCAGCTCGAGGGCAACGTCGCGGCGGCCGAGATCGAGCTGGCCGACGACGAGTACGCCGCCCTGACGGCGGCCTCCGACCAGTTCCGGCCCCTGACCGGGCGCGCCGCGCTCCCCGCCCTCGTCCGGTCCCGCGTGAACCGGTGATCCCAGCCCGTGCTCAGGCAGGACGCTTGCGCAGGCCCTGCCCGCCGAACAGCCATTCCGTGGCAGCCTGGACGCAGCGTGAGGCGATGCCCTGGCCGCGGGCTGCGGTCGTGTCCGGCGGTGAGGCGGACGTCCGCGTCGACGGCGGCGGTTCCCGCCCGGGGGGGTGACACGGCGGACGATCCGGGCGGCGCCGTGCCGGTCCAGCCGCTTCCCTTCTAGGGCGCCGGGGCGGTCCGTCAGCGCCTGGTTGAGATTGCGTTCGTACGTTCGTCTGCTACCGCGGTGCTGGTGTTCCGGGTGTGCCGGGATCGATCAGCTCCAGCTGGCTGTCTGCCCGGCCGGCGACGAACACGCGGCCGGTGGCATCATCGACAGCTACGCTGTTGGGCTGCCGGACGGTTGGCCATGTCCGGTCCGGGACCAGGGTGGCGCCCACGATCCGGAACGACTCCAGCCGGTTGGTCGCGGTCAGTGTCACGTAGATCAGGTCGCGGGGAAGATCGACGGCGATTCCGTAGGGTGTCCCCAGCCCGGTTCGCACGGCTGCGACCTGACGCGGGCCGGTGCCTGTCACCCGGTCGACCAGCACCGCGTTGCCGTCGGTGTCGGCCACGTAGAACAGCCCGTCTGGGCAGGCCTGCACATGGGTTGGCCCCGCGCCGGCCCGGGCCGAGCCCAGGATCCGGCCGTCCGCTGCATACGCCTCGACCCGGCGCCCGCGTACGCCGACGACCAGGGCGAAAGACCCGTCTGCGGCGACACCGCCAGGCTGCAGAGGTCCCGGTAGCACCGCGACCTGCCGGCCGCCGCGTACCAGCGACACCGTGTTGGAGAACTCGTTGCCCACGAAAATAAGCGAGCCCACAGCGGCAGCGTCATGCGGATGCTGCCCGACGCGGGTGTTCCCGATGACGGCGCCGCCCGGCAACGCGAGCTGGACCAGCTCGCCGTTGTTCTCCAGCGGAACCAGCAGCGGGCCCGCGGGACCGGCGAGCTCAAGATGACGTGCCGCTCCCGGCAGCCGGATGAACTGGCGTTCCCGCCCGGTCCCCGCGTCCACCAAAGCCACGCCCGCTGGCTGCTGGATCCCGACCGCGACGATCGCGTCGCGCGCGTCCACCGCAACACCCTCCGGGCCACCGGCCAGAGCCACCACCTGGCCTGCGGGCCGTTGCGCAAGCGGCGGCGCCGTAGCCGGCTCCGGCGCGGCTGTTCCCGGCGACCCGCAGCCGACCGCCAGCACCATAACCCCGGCCATCACCGCCGCAAGAGAGACCGGCCGGCGCAGCATGCCTTACAGCGTACGGGTGCGGCCCGGCCCCGCATCCGACGGGTCCAGCAGACACCTGGGCCGGGAACCGCAACCTTGAACCCGCCCGGCCCCCGGCGATGTAGGTGGCGAGGATGTAAGTGGCTGAGGTCCCCCGAGGAACTTGACGGCCTGCCGGCACGGCCTGGCCGGGCTGGGCCGGCCGCTCGATCCGGCCTGCCCGCCCGCCTGACGGCCCCCGTTGTCGTCAGGCGGGCGGGCGATCGTCGCCCTGGGGGAGTTGCCGGGCGGGCTCGCCGGGCGCGTGCCCGTTCCCGACGGCGTGCCCATTGCCGTTGCTGTGCCCATTGCCGTTGCTGTGCCCATTGCCGTTGCTGTGCCCGTGGCCGTTTCCGTTGAGGGCGTGCCCGTTGCCGTTCCCATGCCCGTTCCCGTTGCCGTTCCCGTTGGGCGCGAACGGGATCGTCTCGGCGAAGGCGCGCTCCGCGATCGCCCGGGCGTGGCCCACCGGGCCGCGGGTCCGCGGCGCGGGCACGGCGTTGCCGTTGCTGGTCCCGTCGCCGTTCCCGTCGGCAGGCGCGGGGGTGAGCGCAGGGACGGTCTTGGCCTGCAGCGGCGCCAGTTCCTCGTCGGTCAGCGGCCGGTGCTCCTCGATGAACTCGCCGTTGGGCAGCTGCCAGACGATGCCGGTCTCGACCCCGTGCTCCAGCAGGCCGCTGTCCTTGCGTTGCAGGCCGAGGCAGATCCGCCGGGTGATGAAGAAGGCGGCGACCGGCCCCACGATCACCAGGACCCGGGCGATCCAGGTGAGCGTGTAGAGCGGGATGGTGAACTTATCGGCGATGACGTCGTTGGCGCTCTCGGCCCACAGCACGCCGTAGAAGACCACCGCCGCGACCCCGATGCCGGTGCGGACCGGGGCGTTGCGGGGCCGGTCGTTGATGTTGTGGAAGGCCTTGTCGCCGGTCGCCCAGCGTTCGAAGAACGGCCACAGCGCGGCCCCGCCGAGAATGATCCCCAGCGGCAGGGCGAACGGGATGAGCAGGCTGAGGGTCACGGTATGACCCAGGAAGTTGATCTCCCAGGGCGGCATGACGCGCAGCGCGCCGTCCAGGATCCCGAGGTACCAGTCGGGCTGGGAGGCGGCTGAGATCGCCAGCGGTGTGTACGGTCCGTACATCCAGACCGGGTTGATCTGCCCGAACGTCCCCAGCACGACCAGGGCCCCGAAGATGAAGAAGAACCAGGCCTGCCCCTTGAGCAGGAAGTAGGGGAAGAACGGCTGGCCGACCACGTTGCGCTCGGTGTTCCCCAGCGCCGGCATCTGCGTGTGCTTCTGGTGGAACATGATGAACAGGTGGGCCACGACCAGGGCGAGGATGAGGCCCGGGATCAGGAACACGTGCAAGATGTACATCCGCGGGATGATCGACGTGCCGGGGAAGGGCCCGCCGAACAGCAGAAACGCAACGTAGGTGCCGACCACGGGGATTCCCTGCAGGATGCCCTCGAAGACCCGCAGGCCCGCGCCGGACAGCTGGTCGTCCGGCAGCGAGTAGCCGAACAGTCCCTCCATCAGGCCCAGGGCGAACAGGGCGATGCCGATCAGCCAGTTGACCTCGCGCGGCTTGCGGTAGGCGCCGGTGAAGAACACCCGCAGCATGTGAGCCGCGATCGCGATCATGAAGAGGTCGGCCGCCCAGTGGTGGATCTGCCGGACCAGCAGGCCGCCGCGCACGTCGAACGAG
The DNA here is from genome assembly GCA_963795335.1 of uncultured Actinomycetota bacterium. Taxonomy (GTDB): domain Bacteria; phylum Actinomycetota; class Actinomycetes; order Streptosporangiales; family Streptosporangiaceae; genus Trebonia. The sequence goes on along the minus strand of CAWCHI010000007.1, from coordinate 164,475 downwards.
ATATTGATCGTCGAGGCGTAGGCCTGCGACATCGTGATGCCGTTGAGCTTGGTATAGGAGCCGTGGTAGACGACCTCGGCTGCCGACGGGGTGAAGAACAGCGCCAGGTAGGTCCCCGTGAGCAGCAAGATCACGAACGACCAGAGCGCGATCTCGCCCAGCATGAACGACCAGTGGTCAGGAAAGACCTTTTTCATCAGGACGCGCATCCCCCGCGCGCCGTGGAAACGGTCGTCCAGCCAGCCGCCCACCCCGTCCAGGGCAGGGGGAATGCGGACTTCTTGACTCACCGCTGGCTCCCTCTCACGTCACAGTCCGCAGCCGCTTGGCTGCCGCAGGTGCGAGCCCAGCGGCCGGCCGCCGGCCCCGGCCCGCCCAGCCGGCCCCCGTCGGCTGGGCGGGCTCGGCCTGCGGAGAGGACCCGGCTCGCTGGAAGGACACGGCTGGCTCGGATCACAGGGCAGCCGCCTGGTCCGAGGCTGATGGGGTGACCGGGACGGACCCGGCCGTACGTGCGCACACCACCTCGGGCTGGCCTCCTGTAGTTTCGCCATCATTACCTTCTCCGGGGGTCAGGCGGCGGTCAGCTCCTGCAGCTGCCCTGATGCCCGACCGCTGTATACCTAAACGTACCGCATAGATAATACTTGGCATAGTGAAGAGGTGGTGCTGACGTGAGCGACCCGCAGGATGGCCTGTCCATCGGCGAGCTGGAGCGGCAGACGGGCGTGCCCGCCGCCACCCTGCGCAGCTGGGAGGACCGCTACGGGTTCCCGCGCCCGCAGCGGCTGGAGGGGGGGCACCGCCGCTACGGCCAGGCCGATGCCGCGCTGATCGAGGAGGTCCTGCGGCTGCGCGCGTCCGGCATGAGCCTGCAGGCCGCGATCGCGCAGGCGGCTGCGCGCGGCGCCGAAGCCGAGCTGTCCGTCTTCGCCGGCCTGCGCCGCCGCCATCCCGGCCTGATGCCGCTGGAGCTGAGCAAGGCGTCGCTGCTGGCGATCACCCGCGCGATGGAAGACGAGTGCTGCGCCCGCGCCGAGCGGGCGGCACTGTTCGCCGGGTTCCAGCGGGAGCGCTTTTACCGGCAGTCGGGCGAGCGCTGGGGTGAACTAGCCCGCACGGCCCGCGTCGCGGTCATCTTCGCCGATTTCGACGAGTCGTCCGGACCGGACACGACGCCGCTGACCGTCCGCATCCCGGCCGACGCGCCCTTGCGGCGCGAATGGTTCGTGGTCTGCGCGGCCCCGGACTACCCCGCCTTCATCTCAGCCTGGGAGTACCCGGGGCAGGCGGGCGTCCCCGACTCCCGGCGGCGCTTCGAGGCACTGTGGAGCGTCGACCCGTCCGTCATCCGGGACGCCGCCCTCATCTGCGCCCAGATCACCCGCCTGCTGTCACCCGGTCTCGGCTACCTGGTGGAAGATCTCCCGAACGAGGCGCCGCCCGCCTCACCCGACCTGCGCCGCGCCATGAGCCTGTTCAACCGCATGGCGGGCTACCTGGACCGCCGCAACGACCACTGAACCCGGCGGGGCGAGGCCTTCGGAGGGTGCCACAGTATGTCACCGAGTTGGCCCGCCGAGTCATCGGGAGTGGTTTTTCAAGGTCTTTTCAATTGAAGTCAGGCCCCTTTCACCGGGAAGTGCACGTTACTTTCTGTGCATATTCGGTTGCAATTATCGACCTATGTCGAAATAACGCAAAGTAGTTATTTTCCTGACCAATCCGCGGGCCATTCCGGGCCGAATTGGCCACATAAGCGGAGTCGCGAGCAGCGCCTCAGGCTGTAACGGCGGCCAGCAGGGTCTGGCGAGGGGCTGCCGCATTCCGTAGCGAGGCACCTAACCGGGGTGCCCGGACAGGAAGGTACAGCGAATGGACACCGCCGAACTCGACCGGGAAAGTGCCGAACTCCTCCCCGACCGGCAGGCTCTCGGCTGCTGGAAGTGGTCGCCCTGCGGCCACGAGTGGTCCAGCTGCCACAGCGGCTGGGGCTGGGGCTGGAGCTGGCACCAGGACAAGTGCTGGTAACTGGCTAGCCAGCTAGTTAGCCGCGCGTGATGCGGGCGGTGGCGGGGGCCCGGGCCCCCGCCACCGCCTCATCGGGTGACACGAAGACGTCCGAGCCGGCCACCGAAGGGGAGGAACGGCATGACCGAGCCAGTGGGCGCGGAGGTGGCCGAGGCCACCGTTTTGCGGCCAGCCGGCGGCCTCAGCCTGCTCGGGGAGTACCAGGGGAGCGGTTTCACCGAGCCCCGCTTCCTCGTCCGGCGGGCCGACGGGCAGGTCATTCAGCTGTCCCGGCTGCTGTACGTGGTGATGGAGGCGATCGCGTCGGGGGGCGCGTTCGGCTGGAACGCCGAGCAGGTCGCCGACCGGGCCGGGGTGGTATTCGGGCGGGAACTGACCGGCGACAACATCCGCTACCTGGTCGAGGGCAAGCTGATACCGATGGGGGTCGTGGTGGCCGGCGATCCGGACCGGCCCCCGGACCGGAACGCCGAGCCCCCGCCGCGCTCCGACCTGCTGCTGAGCCTGAAAATCCGCGGTGTGCTGCTCCGGCCCCGGGCAGCCGGCGCGGTCGGCCAGGCCCTGGCCTGGCTGCACTACCCGGCCCTGGCTGGGCTGGTGCTGGCCGCCTTCGCCGCGTTCGAGGTGTGGCTGTTCGCCGTGCACGGGGCGATCGGGCCGCTGCTGCAGGTCCTGCGCGACCCGCTGGTGTTCCTCGCTGTGACCGGGCTGACCCTGGTCTCGCTGCTGTTCCACGAGTTCGGGCACGCCTCGGCCTGCCGCCGCGGCGGGGCCCGGCCGGGCGAAATCGGATTCGGCCTCTACCTGATCTTCCCGTCCCTGTACACCGACGTGACCGACGTCTACCGGCTGAACCGGGCGGCCCGGCTGCGGGTCGACCTGGGCGGGGTCTACTTCAACGCGATCTTCATCCTGATCCTGGGCGGCTGCTACGCGGTCACCGGCAACCCGCTGTTCCTGGCGGCGGTGTTCCTCGACAACTTCCAGATCCTGCAGCAGCTGTTCCCGCTGGTGCGGATGGACGGCTACTTCATCCTCGGTGACCTGGCCGGGGTGCCGGACCTGCTCGGGCTGCTCGGCGCCATCATGGCGAGCGTCCTGCCAGGGGCCCGGGCCCGTCAGGCGAGCACCCGGGTGCAGGGCCTGCGGCGCGGCCCGCGGATCCTGGTGACCGTCTGGGTCCTGGCCGCCATCCCGCTGCTGCTGGCGATGACCGGGTACACCGCCTGGCACCTGCCGGAGATGATCTCCACCCTGCGCCAGGCCTTCACCGCGGATGTCGCCGCCGCCCGGGCCGGCTTCTCGGCCGGGTACCCGGCGGCCGGCCTGGTCGCCGCCCTGAACGTGGCGCTGATCGTCATCCCCCTGCTCGGGCTGGCCTACCTGCTGGTGCGGGCAGCCGGGCGCGGAGCCCGGCGGCTGCTGGGGCAGCGCTTCCGCGGCCGGGCGGTCGCGGCCGGCGCCGGCGCCCTGCTCGCGGCCGCGGCCGCGGCCGCGGTGGCCGTGGTGCTGACCGTCAGCCCGGGGAACCACGTCGGCGGCGGGCCGTCCGCGCCTGCGGCCGACGGCTCGGCCCAGGCCGCGGCCTGGGTCACCCAGCAGGTCAGCCCGGACGTGACCGTGTCGTGCGACCCGGGCATGTGCCGCCGGCTGCAGCAGGATGGGTTCCCCGGGACCCAGCTGAAGGTGCTGCCGGTCACCGCCCCCGACCCCCTCGGCTCGGCCGTAGTGGTCGCCACCCCGGTCATCCGGAGCCAGTTCGGCCCGCGGCTCGCGGCCGATTACGCCCCGCAGGTCATCGCCAGCTTCGGTTCCGGGGCGGCCCGGGTCGACGTGCGCACGGTCGCGCCCGGGGGCGCCGCCGCCTTCCAGACCCAGCTCACGGCCGAGCACGCCTCCCTCGTCGCGGCCGGGCAGCAGCTGCTGGGGAACAAGAACCTCACGGATCCGCCGTCCGTCCGGGCGGCGCTTAAGGCGGGCCGGATCGACTTCCGGCTGCTGGCTACCGTGTCCGCGCTGTCCCACCAGCTGCCGGTTGACCTGCTGGCAGTCGACGGCGCGGCCCCCGGAACGAGCGCCGGCGTGCCGCTGCGGGGCGCCGAGATCGGCGCCGCCACGCCCGCGGACCGGACCGCCATCCTCGCCTTCCTGCGCGCCCAGCAGGGCGCCTACCGCCCGGCGGTGATCACCGCGACCGCCGCCGCCGGCGGCCGGTCGGTCATCAGCCTGCGCTTCGACGCCCCCGACCAGCCCGGCCTGGCGCAGCCGTGAGCCGCCCGGGCGCCCCCCGACAAATCCGGGCCGGGAAATCCGCCCAGAAATGAGGAAGCCATGAACCCCCTGCGGATGATCCGGCGGGCGGCCCTCCTGCTCGCCGCCACGGCCCTGGTATCCGGCACAGCCCTGGTATCAGGCGCGGCGGCGGCCACCGCGGGCCCCGCTGCGGCCGCCCCGGCCGCGGCCAGCACCGGCTGGATCCGGCTGGCCCACCTGGCCCCGGACACGCCGGCCATGGACGTGTACCTGTACTCGTTCGGCAATCCCGACACCCGGGTCGTGCTGCACCATGTGACGTACGGGACCGTCTCGGCTTACCAGAGCGTCCCGGCGGGCGACTACAGTGTCGCCATGCGCCCGGCCGGCGACGCCGCTACCAGCCCCCCCGTGCTGTCCGCCAGCACCTGGGTCAAGGCCGGCGCCGCTTACACCGCGGCCGCGGTCGGACCGTCGTCCGGGCTTCGGCTCCAGGTCCTGACCGACGACCTGACCGCGCCGGCCGGGCCCTGGTCCGGGTCGTGCAGGCGTCGCTCAAGCAGCCGCGGGTCTCCGTCAGCTGGGACGGCAAGGTCATCGCGGGCGCGCTGAGCTTCCCCGCGGTGACCTCCTACCAGGCCGTCCCGCCCGGGACTGAGCACGTGGCCGCCGCCGCGGGCGGCCAGGACGCGACCTCGGCCGTCACCCTGGCCGAGGGCTCGATCGACACCCTGGTGGTCCTCGACGGGGCCAGGGGCCTGGAGATCGCCAAGCTCCAGGACGCGGCCGGGAGCAGCCAGATGCCCAAGGGCGGGGCCGCGACCGGATTCGGCGGCACCGCCCCGCACGGGCCTGGCTCGCCGCTGCCCTGGCTGACGGTCCTGGCCGCCGGGACCCTGCTCGCGGCCGGCGGCGCCCTTGGCTTCCTCCGCAGCCGCCGGCGTCCGCGTCCGGCCGCCCAGGCGTGACCATGCGGGTCAACCGGTGGGCGGCGGTCAGCTGCGCCGGGCTGGCGATCGCGCTGGCGGCGACGTCGGCCCTGCTGACCCGGCACGGCACCGCGGGACTGAGCCCCGCCCCCGCCGCGGCGGCCACCGTGACCGCGCCGCGGATGCCCGCGCCGACCGCCCCGATCGTGGCGGCCCAGCCGCCCGCGCCGCCGCGCCCGGTGGCGGCGCCCGTGTCCCTGACGATCCCGCAGATCGGCGTCAGCACCCGGCTGATCACGCTGGGGCTCACCGCGCAGGGAACGGTCCAGGTGCCGTCGACCACCAGCGTGGCGGGCTGGTACACCCACGGCCCGCGCCCGGGCGCGGTGGGCCCGGCCGTGATCCTCGGCCACATCGACTCCTACAAGGGGCCGGGCGTGTTCTTCCGGCTGGCCGAGTTGCGCCCGGGCGATGCCGTCGAGGTGCGCCGCTCCGATGGCTCCCTCGTCTCGTTCCGGGTGACGGACGTGCAGAGCTACCCGAAGGACCACTTCCCGACTCAGTCGGTCTACGGTGCCACCCCGGACCCCGAATTGCGCCTGATCACCTGCGGCGGTGCGTTCGACTCGGCCACGGGCCACTACCTGAGCAACATCGTCGTCTACGCGACGGAAAACGCCTGAGCGACGGCCCGCGAGCGGTGCGGGTGTAGCCCCGCCGGCTAGCGGGTAACCAGTAGACCACTGTGAGTGATCGCTGGCGACGGGGCGCAGGCACCCGCACCGGGCTGACCGCGTGGACGGGGCTGGCGGCCAGCATCGCGGCCCTGATCCTGGTCCTGGCCGGGCCGAAGCCGGGCGCCGCCCTGACCGGAGCCTTCCTGCTGGCCTGCGTGCCCGCGGGGGCGGCGGTGATGTGCTGGATCGACAGCGGTGAGGGCGTCCTGCAGGCCGCGCTCACGCTGGTGCTCAGCCTGGCGGTGACGGCCATCTTCAGCGCCATCCTGATCTGGCTGACGACCTGGCATCCGGGCGCCCTGCTGGCGCTCGCGGTCGCGGGCATCGCCAGCTGCGCCGCCAGGCTGGCGCGCGGAGCCCGCTCGTGAGCCGGGATACGCCGGTGAGCCGGGACACGCCCGCGAGCCGGGACACGCCCGCCGACCGGAGCAGGGGCGTGAACCGGGGCACCGTGCTGCAGCTCGGACTGCTGCTGGCCGGGCTCGGCACCTGGGCGTTCGGGCTCAGCCAGACCCAGCGGCAGGCGATCGGCCCGTACGGGCTGCTGGCCAGCGCGAGCCCGTGGTTCATCGCCGGCCTGGCACTGCTCCTGGCCGGCGCGCTGATCGAGCTGGTCCGCCCGCGGCTGCGCCTGTGGCTGTTCGCCCTGTTCCTCGTCGCCCTGATCGTCGCGATCCACGCCAGCGTGCCGCTCCTCTACGGCGGCACCCCCGAGTACGCCTGGGTCTACAAGCACATTGGCGTGGCCCAGGAGTTCGGCCTGTACAAACGGGTGACGAACACCTCGAACATCTACCAGGAGTGGCCCGCGCTGTTCACCCTGGCCGAAGCCATCAGCAAGCTCGGCGGGGTCACCCCGCTCACCTTCGCCGCCTGGGCCCCGGTCGCGTTCGAGCTGGCCGACGCGCTCGTGCTGCTCGCGATCTTCCGCCTGCTCACCCCCGACCGCCGGATCGCCTGCCTGGCGCTGCTGCTGTACGAGGGCGTCGTCGCGTGGGTCGGCCAGGACTACCTGTCCCCGCAGGCCTTCGGGTACCTGCTCTGGCTGGGCATCGTGGCGGTCATGCTCCGCTGGCTCCAGGCGCCGGCCCCGGCCGCCAGCCGGGTCTCGCTCGTATCCCGGGTGCGCGGGGTGCTGCTGGCCCAGCGGCCGGAGCTGCCCGCGGTCACCCCGCTGATGCGGGTGGTGGCCGTGGTGCTGGTGGCCGTCCTGTACTTCGCGATCGTCGCCGCCCACCAGCTCACCCCCTACCTGGCCCTGTTCGCGGTCGCGGTCCTGGTGCTGCTGGGCACGCTCTGGCGGGGCTGGCTGTTCCTGCTCCTGCTGGTGCTCATCGCGGTCGGCTACCTGGCGCCGCGCTACGGGCTGATCTCCTCGCAGTTCGGCGGGCTGTTCAGCGGCGGCAACGTCTTCGCGAACGCCTCGGGCGTCAAGGGCATCGTGCACCGGGGCGCGGAGGCGCGGACGGGGCAGATCGTACAGGCGGCTGGCGGTCCTCGTGTGGCTGGGCGCCGCGGCCGCGGTGGTGCTGCGCTGGCGGTCGCTGGGCCGGGTCGCGGTCCCGGCCGCGCTCGCGTTCAGCCCGTTCCTCACGCTGGGCCTGCAGAGCTACGGCGGCGAGGCGATCTACCGGGTCTTCCTGTTCTCCTCGCCGTGGTCGGCGCTGCTCATCGCGGGCCTGATCGCGCAGCTGGGTGCGCTGTGGCGGCCGCTGGTCAGCTCGGCCAGCTGCGCGGTGGCCCTGGCGGCGGGGTTGCAGGGCCTCTACGGGCCGGCCGCGGTCGACGCCTTCACCCCGGCCGAGCTGACCGCGAGCCAGTGGCTCTACGCCCATGCCGCGCCCGGTTCCCTGCTGGTGTTCGCGGCGGACAACTTCCCCGCGCTCTATGTCGGCAACTACGCCGCCTACAACCTGCGGGTGATCCCGGCCGACCCGCAGTACGGCGTGTCCTACGTGAACGAGGCCAGCCTGGCCCAGGTGGAGATGTGGCTCGACACATTCGATGCCCGCAGCGTCTACGTCGTGTTCAGCCGGAGCATGGCCGCCTACGCCAGCTACTTTGGCGCTCCGGCGGGCTACCGCCAGCTCGCCGCCGAGGTCCGCACCAGCCCCGGCTGGCAGGTGGTCTACCAGAACGCCGACACGGTCATCTACCAGGTCAGCATGTGAGCGGGCCGGTCGCGCGCAGCCGGCTTCAGGACACCGGGGATGCCGGCTTGTCGACCCGCAGCACCCGGCCGGGATTGCCGGCCACCACCGCCCAGGCCGGGACCGACTTGGTCACCACCGTGAGTGCCCCGATGCGCGCGTGATCGCCCACGTCGATGTCACCGACGATCACGCAGCCGGCCCCGAGGTCGACGTCGTCACCGATCCGGGCGACCGCGGTCTCCCGGCCCGAGCGGTCGGTCTTGTTCCCCACGGTGACGCTGTGGCGCAGCTGGCAGTCGCGGCCGATCGTCGCGTGGGCGCTGACCACGATGCCGTTGCGGTGAAAAATCCGCAGTCGCGGCCCGACGGTGGCCGTCGCCGGCAGCTCGAACCCGAGCAGCAGCGACGTGGTCAGCCAGTACGGGCGCACGATCAGCGGGGCGGCCCGGCCCCAGTGCCGGCGGCCCACTGGGCCAGCCGGAACCACGCCAGCAGGAGCTGTGACTCCGGGCGGCCGGCGTTCGCCGCCCAGTCCTGCAGGACCCATTCGCGCAGCTTCATCGTCAGCCCTGCTTCCCGGCATAGGAGTAGACGGCAACGTAGGAAAGGTCGATCTGGGCGGCGGAATTCTTCGCCGCCCACGGGGCCTTCAGGTTGGCCTGGTTCTGGATGATCCAGGACATCGGCTGGGCCTGGCACGAGCTTGCCGGTGACGTGGTAAAACGGCTGGCCGTTGAGGTAAACCGTCACGTTCCCCGGGTACCAGTCGATTTCGGTGGTATTCCACTGCGCCCACTGCTCGTTGCGGGTGCAGTGGTCGGCGGACTTCTTGCCTCCCGGGCCGCTGTGCGCGTGGAAGCAGAAGTTGTAGTCCCAGTCGCCCTCGGGGAAGTCGATCTCGTAGTTGACCGGCGTGCCCGTCGGCCACAGCAGGTGCGCTTGCCCGTAACCGATGTCGGAGTCCGGGTCGACCCGGAACCGTTCCACATACTTTCCGTAGAACATCCCGATGGACGCCTTCGGCACGACCGCGGCCGAGTGCACAGAGGAGTCGGTCCGGAACATCCGGATGTGCATCTGGCCGCCGCTGATCGAGACGGTGTGGGCGGGATCGTAGTAGCCGCCGACCGGCCGGTGCGCCTCGGTGGCGCTGTCGGGCCACCCGTCCGGGTAGGCCCACCACTGCGACCGCAGGCTGGCGGGCAGCCCGCTGCAGTAGGCGGCGGGCGTCCGGTCGTAGTGGTGGCAGCCGGAGAAGGAGCCGAGCGGAGCCGGCTGGGAGAAGCTTGTCTGCCATTTCAGCTTCCAGGCCGGCCCGCGGCCTGCGGTGCGGTGGTCGCGGCGGGCCTGCTCGACGACGTGGTGCCCCCGCCGCTGGCCGGCGACGATGACGAGGTGCAGGCGCTCACGGCCAGCAGCGGGGCGGCCAGGCAGGCGGCGACCCGCAGCGTGAGCCCGTGACGACGGGTCACCTCACCGGACCCTCCGTGCGGGTACGCCGGCGTACACGGCGCCCGGCTCGCAGTCCCTGGTCACGACGGATCCCGCGCCGATGACGGTTCCGTCGCCGATCGTCACCCCGGGCATGATCATCGCCCGCGCGCCGACCCAGCAGCGGTCGCCCACGCGGACCGTGGCATAGCTGGGCTCCCGCGCCGCCTCCCCGTCGCTGCTGATCGCGTGGATGGACGTCACGATCATCACCTCGGGACCGATGAGGCAGTCGCGCCCGATAATGATCGGCCCGTGACCCTCGAACCAGCAGGCCGCGTTCACCCAGCAGCCCGCGCCGATGGTGACCTGCTCTGACTCGAACCAGCAGCGCTCGAGCCCGCCGATCACCGGCCCGAGGCGGACGCCGCCCAGCCGGAGCAGGGCCCGCCGTACCCCGAGCGGCCACACTGATGAGGTGACCAGCGGCCCGCGGCGCAGGCGGCGCAGGGCCTGGTGCGCGTCGGCGGGCAGCGCGGCGACCGTGGCCCGCGCCGGATGGCTCAGTTCCCGGACCGAGATCGGCCGTACGCCTGGAGTCCCCATCATGCCTTCCCGAAGTCAGGTCGCCGCATTATGCGGACCGACAGTGGTGTCACCATCGCCGCTGCCGCTGCCTGGGTGGCGAGGTAGGCCCAGCCGACCGCATTCAGCCCGATGTGCGGCAGCAGCACCAGGGCGAGGACGATCAGCAGCGCACCGGACAGGGCCTGGAAGCCGGCCAGCAGCCAGATCCGCTGCTCCAGCCAGACCAGCGTCGCGTAGAGGACGACCAGGGCGGTGAACGGGACGCTCAGCCCGATCAGCCGGAACAGGGTGACCCCGTGGGCGGCGTAGCCGGGCCCGGCCAGCTGGAGCAGCAGGCGGGCACCGGCCAGGCAGACCACCATCGCGACGGCCACGATCGCCCCCCACAGCAGCAGGCTGCGCCGCAGCAGCGTGCCCGGGTGCCCGTGGGTCCCGGCCATCTCGACCACGAACGAGGCGGAGACGTTCCACAGCACCAGGGTGATGCCGGACGCGATCAGCCAGGGCAAGGTCAGGTAGGCAGCCTCCGCCGGGCCCAGCCGCCACAGCACGAGCAGTGGCATGACCTGCACGGTGGCGGTGGCACAGATGTTCCCGGCGTACTCGCCGGCCACGAACGACAGCAGCTTGCGCCGTCGCGGCAGGGTGCCGTCGGTCTTGCCGTGGGCCGGCAGCGCCCGGCGGAACAGCAGCCAGTTCACGATGGCGGTGGCGGCGACCGCGGGCAGCACCCAGGCGCCGATGGTGCCCATCACCGACAAGGCCAGCAGGGGCAGCAGTGCGATGCGGGCGACGGCGGCGGTGATGTTCTCCAGCGCCACCCAGGGCGTCAGCCGCAGCGCGGTCAGCACGGAGTCCTCGAGCAGGAAGATGGCCAGCACCGGCACCGAGGCGATGAACAGGACGTCCTGCACCCAGCCGCCCGGCACCACGTGCCCGCTCAGCCCGGTCCCGCAGTACACCGCGCCCGCCACCAGCGAAGCGGACACCGCGAGGAGGTAACCGCGGCGGACCAGGTACTCGCCCTTGTGGCCGGCCGCCGGCAGCAGGCGGACGAACACGTTGATCAAGTTGAGCTGCCCGATCGCGGCCAGCAGGGCCAGGGCGGAGATGGCGGCGGACGCCCGCCCGACCACGGACGGCGGGATCAGGTGCGCCGCGACGGCCCAGAACACCAGCCCGAGCCCCTGGGCCGCGATCGTCGCGGTCATCAGCGCCATGGCGTTGACGGTCAGGCCCTTGCGCAGCCGCGGCCGCCTGGCCGCGCGCGTTGCCGTCATCGCCCCGGCTGCCGCCGCGCTACCAGCCGGGGCGGCTGCCGCCGCAGGGCCAGCCGGGCCCGCAGGTAGGCCGCCGGCCCGGCCAGCATGCCGCGGAACTCGGCCCGGGCCAGCTCCGGCGGGTAGTCCTCGGCCCGGTTGACCTGCTTGGCGGCGGCCGGGTCGCGCAGCGACCGGAGCCAGGCGGGCACGACCGACGCCGCCCCGGCCGCGTGCCACGGGTTCCGCAGCACCAGCGCCGTGAGCATGGCGGTGAAGCCGATGCCGTAGCCGTAGAGCTGGCGCTCGAGCTCGGGGAAGGTCGCCCGGTGCGAGTGCTGGATGATCGCCGACGGCTCGTAGGCGAGCGCGAATCCCGCCGTCAGCAGCTCGACCAGCATGGCCAGGTCCTCACCGCCGCAGGTGGCGGTGCCCACCCCGAGCGCCTCGTCGAAGCCGCCCTTGGCCGCGACCACCGCGGTCCGGAACGCCATGTTCGAGCCCAGTCCGAATTCGCCGGTCAGGTACAGGGACTGGACCCGCTCGGTACGGGCCCGCTCGTCGCGCCGCCGCACCGTGAAGCGGCCCGCGCGCTCGAACGTGAGCGGATCGAAACCGCGGTCGAGGCCGCTGCCCGACTGCTCGAAGCGGATCTGCGCGGGGGTCTCGAGTTCGAGCGGCGCCACCAGGCCGGTGACCGCGCCGGCCTCCGGCTGGCGGGCGAAGCGCTCACCGAGGGCGGTCAGCCAGTGCGGGTGCACCACGACGTCGTCGTCGGTGAAGGCGACGATCTCGCCGGTCGCGGCGGAAACCCCCGCATTGCGGGCGGCCGAGATCCCCGGGCGCGGCTCGCGGACGATCCGGACACCCTCGATCTCCACCGGCGGCGCGTCGAGGGGCCGGTTGTCGACCACGATGACCTCGTAGTCGGGGTGATCGAGCTCGGCCAGGCTCTTGACGCAGCGGCGCAGCTGGTCGGTCCGCGCCATGTTGGTCGGCACAACGACGCTGGCCCGGGCGAGGGGCCGCGGCGGACGCGTCACCGGCCGCACCCGCTCCGCGCCGAGCTGCTCGTTCAGCTCCCGTTCCAGCACCTGCGCGGAGATCCGGGGGCCCTGCAGCGGTATGTCGATGCTGCCGAGCGGCTGCCCGGCGTCGCAGACGAGAATCCAGGCGGCTGTGTAGGGCGGCCCGGAACGGCCGCATTCGAGGTCACGGAGCGGGCTGGCAACGTCGATCATGGCCACCCGCGCGGGACTGGTCAGCTTCACCGGCGGCTCCCCCAACCGAATTGGACACTCTCAGTAACTTTGGTATTACCCTCTGTCCACCGTGCTCACGCATGCCCGAATTGCTGGTTTTGTGCTGCCAATGGCACCCGAATACAACGAATCGGGGCTGCAACTGACCTGCAATTTTTGGCGCACTGCGTTGCCACCCGGCCCGGGCAAGATCGAAATATGAATAACCGGGGGGGAACAGAAATGCCAAGCGTATCCGTGGTAATTCCAGCTATGAATGAGGCCAAGAACCTGCCGCACGTTTTCGCGCGGTTGCCGGAGAACCTGCACGAGGTCATCATCGTGGACGGGCACTCGGTCGACGGCACCGTCGACGTGGCCCGCGCGCTGCGACCGGACGTCCGGATCGTGATGCAAAACCGCCGCGGCAAGGGTAATGCGCTCGCCTGCGGCTTCGCCGCCGCGACGGGCGACATCATCGCGATGATCGACGCCGACGGGTCGACCGACCCGGCCGAGATCCCGCAGTTCGTGGACGCCCTGGTCGCGGGGGCCGATTTCGCCAAGGGGACGCGTTTCGCGGCCGGCGGCGGCAGCAGTGACATCACCCCGCTGCGCGGCGCCGGCAACAAAGTCCTGTGCGGGCTTTTCAACGTGCTCAACTCCACCGCTTACTCGGACCTGTGCTACGGGTTCAATGTCTTCTGGCGCCGTCACGTGAAGGCGTTCCGCCTGGACGCCACCTCCGCGGCCGCGCCGGACGCCGCGCCGCTGTGGGGCGACGGCTTCGAGATCGAGGCGCTGCTGAGCATCCGGGCGGCCGAGGCCGGGCTCACCGTGGCCGAGGTCGGCAGCTTCGAACACGACCGGATCCACGGCGAGAGCAACCTGAACACCTTCCGCGACGGCTACCGGGTGCTGCGCACCATCGTGACCGAGCGCCGCGGCAGCCGCCGCGAAAGGGGCCGCGACAGGGGCGCCGCCCTCGCCTTCGAGACCGACCTCGCCCTCGAGGCCGAGCTCCAGCAGCTCGGGTCCCCCGCGATGACCGAGGCGGGAAGCCGATGAGCGCGCCCGCGGAGGCCGCCGCCGCGCTTCCCACCGTGTCCGTGGTCATCGCCGCCTACGCGGACGAGCGCTGGGGCCAGCTGTGCGAGGCGGTCGAGTCGGTCCGCACCCAGCCCGCCCCGGTCCTGGAAACCGTGGTGGTCGTGGACCACAACCTGGAGCTGCTCACCCGCGCCCGGCGTGAGTTCGCCGACTGCACCGTCATCGCCAACACGGGTTCGCGCGGCGCCTCGGGCGCCCGCAACGCCGGCGCGGTCTACTGCCGCGGCGAGATCATCGCCTTCCTCGACGACGACGCCCGGGCCTCGGGTCACTGGCTCAGCGCGCTGCTGCGCCACTTCTCGCGGGACGACATCGTGGGCGTCGGCGGGCGGATCGACCCGCTCTGGGGTGCCCCGCGGCCAGGCTGGTTCCCGTCCGAGTTCGGCTGGACCATCGGCTCCACCTACCTCGGGATGCCGGACGAGGTGGCGACGGTCCGCAACGTGTGGACGGTCAACATGGCCATCCGCCGCACCACGTTCGAGGCCATCGGCGGCTTCCGCGAGGAGTTCGGCAAGGTCGGCGACGTGGCCCGGCCCGAGGACACCGACCTGTGCCTGCGGGCGGCCGCGGGCCGCGGGAACTGGCTCTACGACCCGGACGCGTACGTCGGGCACTGGGTGCCCGAGCAGCGGACGAAGTTCCGCTACTTCACCCGCCGGTGCTACCACGAGGGCCAGGGCAAGGCAGCGCTCGCGGCACTGGACGGAGCCGAGGAAAGCACCGTGTCCGAGCGCAGCTACACCCTCCGGGTGCTGCCCCGGGGAGTCCTGCGGGGCCTGCGCGACGCCGCTCAGGGCGACATGTGGGGCGCGGCCCGGGCCGGGGCCATCGCGGTCGGCTTCGCCGTCACCTCGGCCGGCTTCGCGGCCGGCGCGGCCAAGGCAGGCAGCGTGGGCAGGGCGGGGAGCGCACGGGACCGTTCGGGTCAACTCGAGGGCGCGCGGGCATGACGGCGACCACGGTCCGGATGACCTCAGCCGGCGGCGACCAGGACGGCTTCGAGCCGGCCCGCGTGTGCGAGGTCGAGCTGAGCCAGCCGCTTCCGGCGATCAGCGCGGCCGGGGCGCCGGGCGGCGCCCGTTACGGCTCCGCCTGGGTGCTGGCGCGCTGGTACTCCGAGCCGGTGGCGACGCTCGAGGTGCCGCTGGCCGGCGGCGACGTCAGCCCGGACCGCCTGGCCGCGCTGCTCTGGCCCGTGGTGGCTCCCGCGCTCACCGGGCGCCTGGCCGCGGCGGGCGAGCCGGCTCCGGTGGCGCTGCCGGTGACCGGGATCCAGGCCGCCAGCTCCGTCCCGTTCCTGCTGGGCCGGGACAAGGTGCTGGCCAGCGCACCGTCGGCCAGCGTGATCGTGTGCACCCGGTACCGCCCGGAACGGCTGGCCGGCTGCCTGGACGCGCTGCAGCGGCAGGACTACCCGGACTACGAGGTCATCGTGGTCGACAACGCCCCGGAGACCGACGCCGTCGAGCGGCTGGCCGCCACCCGGAGCGGCCGGGTTCCCGTCCGCTACGTGGTGGAACCCCGCCCGGGCCTGTCCTGGGCCCGCAACGCGGGCCTCGCGGCCGCCCGCGGCGACATTGTGGCCTTCCTCGACGACGACGAGCTGCCGGACCGGTACTGGCTGGCCGAGATGGCGCGCGGCTTCACCGTCGCCCCGCAGGTCGCGGGGGTCAGCGGCACTGTGCTCCCGGCCAGGCTGGACACCCGGGCCCAGTGCCTGTTCGAGCGCTTCGGCGGGCACAGCAAGGGCCGCGGCTTCACCGCCGCGGTCTTCGACCAGGCCTCGCACGCCCGCCAGCACCCGCTCTACCCGCTGCCGCCATTCGGCGTGGGGGCCAGCATGGCCTTCGACCGCGACGCGCTGCGCGCGCTGGGCGGGTTCGACGTCGCCCTCGGCGCCGGAACAACGGCGAAGGCAGGCGAGGACACGGCTGTCATCAGCCAGCTCATGCTTACCGGGGCCACCTTCGTCTACTGGCCGGCCGCGGTCATGTGGCACGAGCACCGCCAGACCTTGGCCGAACTCGAGCGGCAGCTGAACGGGTACGGCTCCGGGCTGACCGCCTTCTACGCCAGCTTCCTGCTGCGCCACCCCCGGCACCTGGCCACCATGCTCCGGCTGGCTCCCCGGGCGCTGCGCGACCTGCGCGGGCACGACTCGGTGAGCACCCAGGACATGGGCGCGGGCTACCCGCCCGCCCTGCGCCGGGCCGAGCTGCGCGGCATGCTGGCCGGACCGTTCCGCTATGTCCGTTCCGCCGCCCGTCAGGCCTGGAAGACCGCGCGCTGACCAACATGGCGGAATTCTCCCGGCACGGCGATGGGATCCGGGCGAGTCGTTCGTCTACGGTCAGGACGCGGCCAGAGCAGGCCCGGGGACGACGGAGGCATGGATGACGCAGTACCTGATCTCGTTCGGTGCCCACGCGATGGACCACATCCCCGACGAGGACATGCCCACTGTGGCCAGGGCCGCGCATGCGGTGGTCCAGGAGGCCATCAACACCGGGGTGTACGTGTCCGCCGGCGGGCTGGAAGACCAGCCGGCGAGCATCGTGGCCACTGGCGGGACGGTCACCGACGGCCCGTACCCGCAGGCCATCAGCGGATTTATGCTCGTCGACGTGCCCTCACGCGAGGAGGCACTGCAGTGGGCGGCCAGGATCGCCGTCGCCTGCCGCTGCGCGCAAGAGGTCCGCGCGATCGCGGCCGACCCCGAACTCGACGCGATGCTCCGCCAGGCTGGCAGCCGGCGGTGACGTCCCGGCTGGTGGCTTGCTGGCACCGCGGCTCTGGCAGCGGGCCGGCTAGTCCTCAGGCTGCTGGGGCCACGTTCACATCGAGGGTGAGAGCTTCGGCGTCGTTGTCGTAATCCCGGGGGTCACCCTCGAGGGCGAACAAGCGTATAGCCATAGTCACGGGCCAGCCTGGACATTGCCGGGCCGCCCAGGTCCACCCCATCGCGGATGGTGCCGATACTGACGGTATGGAAATCACCGGGCTTGGCTGGTGCGGGACACGCACCGATCAGGGAAGCGAACTTGCGTATTTCTACGAGCACGTTCTCGGGCTCAGGCTGGTGCACACGGAGCCGGACTTCTGGGTCTTCGAGCTCCCGGACGGGCGCAACGTCGAGGTATTCGGCCGCAATTACCCGGGGAAGGAGCATTTCACGACCGGCCCGGTGGCCGGCTTCGCCGTGCGTGACCTGCCAGCGGCCGTCGACGACCTGAGAAGGCCGCATCGAGCTGCTGGGCGAATCCGGGCCGACCTGGCAGCACTTCCGCGGGCCGGACGGCAACGTCTACGAACTGGTCGCCGACTAGGGCGACTCGGGCTGGCCGGGTCCGGCGGCCTGCTCGGCGGCCCGGCCGATGCGGGCCAGGCGGGCCAGGGCGGGGCGGGAGAGGACCTCGCCAATGTCGTGCAGCGCGATGATCATCTCCTCGATCCCGTCCAGGGGGGTGTCCTTCTCCCGGTTCAGCAGGATGCCCCGGTACTGCTCGGCGGAGACAGCCTGGCCGGGGAGCTCGACCGGCCCGTCTTCCGCGCGGAACAGGACCTGGACGGAGGTGTCGAGGGCCAGGGCAAGTGCGGTCAGCTCCGCCGCGGTAAAGGCCCGCTGCCCGCGTTCGGCCTGGTGGACGGCCTGCCGGCTCCACGGCCGGCCCAGATAGCGTCCCAGGGCCTCGCCCAGTTCGGTCAGCGACATCCGCCGTTGCGCCCGGAGGTGCGCGACCTGCCGCCCAATGACCTCTTCGACGCGCATCCCGCCTCCTGTGTCATTGCCAGGGATGACAATGAAATTCCTTCGTTGACAAGGGCCTGTCCCGGCACTACTGTAACGCTACAGCTTTCTTCGTCAATTCCAAGCATGACAGACGGATGGCGGGAGCACGCAATGCAAGAATTCCACCTGCGGACCATCGGGCCCGTTGGCGACTGCGCCGTCCTCCAGGTCGGCGGCGAGGTCGATCTCTATACCGGGCCGGAGCTCCGCCTGCGCCTGCAGGACCTCGCCGCCAAGGGCTCCGTGCACGTCATCGTGGACATGAGCCGCGTCGACTTTATCGACTCGACCGGCCTGGGAGTCCTCATAGGCGGCCTGAGGGTCCTCCGTGAGCACGAAGGGTCGCTCACCTTGGTCGCCAGCACCGGGCGGATGCTGCGCCTCCTCGAGCTCACCGGCCTCACCAAGGTCTTCCCGCTCCAGCCCTCAGTTCCGGCTGCGATCGCCGCAGACCCGCGCTGGCAGCAGGCGGTTGAGAGCAACGCGGGAAGCACCGGCGAGTGGTGCCGGCGGCACGACCTGGGCTGAGGCGGTGCCCGCGGCGCGAGCGCGGCCCTTAAGTCTGGCTGGTGTGCTCTTCCAGTTCCTCGAGTGCGGTCTGCCGGATCTGCTGATGCTGTTCATGAGCCGCGCGCAGCTCGTCGTCGGAGGCGTGCTCGAGCGCGAGCAGGGAGTTGTCCGCCTCCGGGAGCACCCGCAAGATCTCATCCAGCTTGCGCTGGGTGGCCGCCTGATGGCGCGCCTGCGTGTGCTGGATGACGAACACCATGACCAGCGTCACCGCGGCGACCAGCGTCTGGAAGATCCGTTCCCACTGGTCCGGGAAGTCAAAGACCGTGCTCAGGGCCACCCACGCGATCCCGCCGGCCAGCACGCTCACAGCCGTCAGCGGAGCCCCCGTCCAGCTGTCGACGCCCCACAGCAGCCTGCTGCCCCGGGACCGCTTCTCCTCTACCGCAGGCACCTCGGAGGTCAGCCTTTCCCCGTCAGCACGCCCATCGCCCGTCCGCACCCAGTAAGCACTCCCCACGCAACCATCGCCAGCAAAGTCAACCCCGTCGGCCGCTGCAGGCCCTGAACCCCCGGGCCGCTCGTCCGCCAGGGGGAGGAACAAGGGGCCGCGCGGCGATCTTCCCGCTGCGCGGCCCGCACCACCTGCCTGCGCTTGCTGGCGGCCGCGACTGGTGGCCGTAACATGGCTGCCCCACTCGCCGTTCCGCCCGCCGGAGTGACACGATGGGAGCGTGAACACTGCTCAGTTTGAGAAGGTCAAGTCCGGCCACGGCTTCTTCGCCGCCCTCGACCAGAGCGGGGGCTCCACGCCCAAGGCGCTGGAGGAGTACGGCATCGGCCGCGACCGCTACGGCAACGACGACGCAGATGTTCGACCTGGTCCACGCGATGCGGACGCGGATCATCACCAACGCGGCATTCACGGCGACCGGGTGATCGCCTCCATCTTGTTCCTGCAGACGATGGAGCGGAACATCGAGGGCGTCCCCACCGCCCAGTACCTGTGGGAGACGAAGCAGCATCGTCCCGTTCCTCAAGGTCGACCTGGGCCTGGCCGCCGAGGAGTACGACGTCCAGCTGATGAAGCCGATCGACACCCTCGACGACGCAGCTCGCGGCGGCCACCCGGCACGGCATCTTCGGCACCAAGATGCGGTCGGTCATCAAGGAGGCCAACCAGGCGGGCGTCGACGCGATCGTCGACCAGCAGTTCGACTACGGCGAGAAGATCCGCGCGGCCGGCCTGGTGCCGATCCTCGAGCCCGAGGTCAGCATCGGCAGCCCGACCAAGCCGCAGGCCGAGGCCATGCTCCGGCCGACGCGATCGCCAAGCACGTCGACCAGCTCCCGTCCGACGCCCGGATCATGCTCAAGCTGACCATCCCGACCGAGCCCGGCCTGTACGGGGACCTGGCGGCCGACCCGCGGGTGGTGAAGATCGTGGCGCTGTCCGGCGGCTACAGCCGCGACGAGGCGTGCGCCCTGCTCCGCAAGGACCCGACGCTGATCGCCAGCTTCTCCCGGGCGCTGCTGGAGGGGCTGACTGAGCAGCAGACCGACGAGGAGTTCACCGCCACCCTGGGCCACTCGGTCGAGGAGATCTACACCGCCTCGGTCGACAAGGTGACGGCCGGCTCCTGAGCGTCCGTCCTGGCCGGCGCCCGGGCTGAGGGCGCCGGCCAGCTGACGCTCAGACGGGAACGAGATACGGGAACTGGGCGGAACGCTGCCGGGCGGCGGTCGCCGGCGTCAGTCCGGACGGCACCGCGGTCCCGGTGACCAGCGACAGCATTACCTCGGGAGCGTTGTCCGCCAGCGTCCGCCCATTGAAGCCGGCGAAGCCGTACGAGGCGGGCGTGCCGACCACGTAAGGCAGGACGTCCGGGTACAGCGCACCGGCGACCGCCTGACCGTAGCCCTGCGGGTCGCCGATGCTCCCAGCGGCGGCCGCCACCGCGGTGACCTGCCCGGCCAGCGTGGCGCCGTCGTCGGCGGCGTCCTGCGACGGGTGGCGCGTGTTGGCCGGGTTGGTGAACTGGACGTCGCCGGGCCAGAAGATCGGCCACATCATCGGGTGGCCGGCCCGGTTGACCTGGCGCCAGCCGCCCGCGTCGGTGGCGAGCTTGGTCGCGCACCACACGCCGGCCTTCGCCCCGGGCCGCAGCAGCGGGTCGGCGTGCGGGATCTCCAGCACGATGGTGCGCACGGTCGTCCCGGCGAAGCTGTTGCGGGCCTTGCCCGGGTCCCAGCCCGACAGGTCGGGGGCGGTGCCCTTGGCGACCGCACCGTTGACGATGGCCAGCAGCGACAGGTCGATGTAGAACGAGTCGCTGACCTTCCCGGCCCACAGCCGCAGACCGCCCGCGGCGGCGGTCGCGCCGGTCCGGCCGGTCAGCACCTGGTCGCCCGGCGCCGCGTCCTCGCGGGCCTGCGGCCCGGTCAGAACGTTCAGGGCCAGCGGCTGGGACCCGTCGGGCCCGGCCGGGCCGAACGACACCCGGTAGGTCAGCTCCTCCTGTGCGCCGCCGTCGAAATGGACCTTGATCTCGTAGCGGCCTTCCGGGTGGAAGCCGGGTTCGGCGTGCTTGCCGTTGACGTCGGAGTTCACGTCCATGATGAACACCGTGCTGCCGTCGCCGGGGAACACGTAGAGGTCGTCGATGAACAGCTGGCCGGTCTGCGCCGCCAGCGGGGTATCCAGATGGTGGGACATGCGTGGCTCCCTTGCTTGCTGCGTGGGGAGGGGGTCAGTTCCGACGATACCTAGCTTCAGGAATCCGTCACCAGCGGGGGATGGTGCGCTCCCAGTCCGGCACGCACCGGCGCATGTAGCCGGAGTCGTCCCGGTTCCGCAGCCCGCACGCCAGGTACTGCTGGTGCAGGAAGGCGAGGGCGTCCCGGTCGAGCTCGACCCCGAGCCCGGGCCCGGCCGGCACGTCGAGGGCGCCGTCCCGGAAGACGAACGGCGACCCGACGACCACGTCCTCGTTCTTCCACGGCCAGTGGGTGTCGCACGCGTAGGTCAGGTTGGGGGTGGCCGCCGCCAGGTGCACCATCGCCGCCAGGCTGATGCCCAGGTGCGAGTTGGAGTGCATGGACAGCCCGAGCCCGAACGTGTCGCAGATCGCCGCCAGGTGCGACGAGCGCCGCAGCCCGCCCCAGTAGTGATGATCGGACAAGATCACCTGGACCGCGCCGACCTGCAGCGCCGGGGCGATGTCGGCGAACGAGACCACGCACATGTTGGTCGCCAGCGGCATCATCGGCCCGTGCCGGGACACCTCGGCCATCCCGTCGATGCCGGGGGTCGGGTCCTCCAGGTACTCCAGTACCCCGTCGAGTTCCTTGGCGACGGCCAGGGCGGTGCCGGGGCCCCAGGCCGCGTTCGGGTCGAGCCGCAGCGGGTGATCCGGGAAGGCCTCGCGCAGCGCGCGGATCGCCGCGATCTCCTCCCCGGGCGGGAAGACGCCCCCCTTGAGCTTGATCGCGGTGAACCCGTAGCTGTCGATCATCCACTTGGCCTGGGCGACGATCCCCGCGGGGTCGAGTGCGGCCCCGAAGGCGTCGGGCCCGGCTCCCGGGTGGCTGGCCCACTTGTAGAACAGGTAGGCGGAGAACGGCACTTTGTCGCGCACGGCCCCGCCGAGCAGGTCGGCCACCGGCCGCCCGGCCGCCTTGCCCTGGATGTCCAGGCAGGCGACCTCGAACGGGGAGAACACCCGGTCGGCGGCGGCGCTGTCGCCGATGAGCCCGGACGCGATGGTGGTCTTGGGCGGGGCCAGGATCAGCACCCGCCGGTAGATCTCCTGGGTCTGGTAGACGTCCGCCCCGATGACCGCCTCGGCCACCGCCTGCAGCGCGGTCAGGTGCTGCTCGTCGGCATAGGTCTCGCCCAGGCCGGTCAGCCCGGCGTCGGTGCCGATCTCGATGATCGCCCGCAGCGCGAACGGCTCGTGCACGCCGACCGCGTTGAGCAGCGGCGGGTCAGCGAACGCGACCGGGGTGATGGTCACGTTGGTGATGCGGATGCTGGCGTTACTCATCGCCCTGCTCTCCTCGGGTGGACGGCGCTCTCCGGGTGGACGGCGCTCTCCGGGTGGACGGCCCTGCTCGGGGCGGGCGGTCAGCTCGACGCGGCGGCCACCGGCCCGGGGACCGCCGCGAGGCCCGCTGCGAGGATACGGGCTAGCTCGTCGCGGTGCAGCCGGCGCCACGTCAGTCAGCGGCGGCCGCACTCCGCCGCTGTGGTGTCCTGCGAGCTCGACTCCCGCCTTGACCAGCGAGACGGCGTAGCCGGCGCCCTTCGCCCGCAGCCGGGCGAGCGGGTGGTAGAAGGACCGTTCGAGCGCGTCCAGGGCTCCCAGGTCGCCGCTTTCGAGGGCGTCGTAGTAGGCCAGCGCGACCCGCGGGGCGAAGGCGAACGCGGCTGATGAGTAGAGCGGCACGCCGATGGCGCGGTAGGCGCGCTGGGTGACCTCGGCCGTCGGCATCCCGTTGAAGAAGAGGAACGAGGGCTTGCTCCCCTCGTCCCGCACCGCGCGCACGATCCGGATCATCAGGTCGAGGTCGCCCTGCCCGTCCTTGAACCCGATGA
Organism: uncultured Actinomycetota bacterium; assembly: GCA_963795335.1. GTDB lineage: Bacteria > Actinomycetota > Actinomycetes > Streptosporangiales > Streptosporangiaceae > Trebonia. Next base: position 141,843 of record CAWCHI010000007.1, on the reverse strand, counting down.
CCTGCGGCAGCCGGGCGACGGCGACCGCGCTGTCCTCGCTGAAGCGGGCGTTGGCCCGGTTGTAGACGATGACGGGCAGGTCCGCCAGCGCCGCCTCGCGCACGTAGCGGACCAGCCCGGCCCCGCTCGCCTCGCTCAGGTACGGTGGCAGCAGCAGCATCCCGTCCGCGCCCGCGCCGGCCGCCAGCCGGGCGAAGCGCCGGGCGGTGCGCACCGGCCCGCCCGCGCCGGCGAAGACCGGGACCCGGCCGCCGACGGCGTCCACCGCGGCCCGCACGACCTCCTCGTACTCGCCTGGTTCGAGGGCGCTGAACTCGCCCGTGCCGCAGGCGACGAACACCCCGCCCGCGCCCGCGTCGACCCCGCGGCTGACATGGGCGGCGAGTTCGCGGAGGTCGACGTCGCCGTCGGCCTGGTACGGGGTGATGGGGAAGAACAGCAGTCCGTTGAACATGCTCCCCATGCTAGGGACGGCAACCGATTCACGTCCAACCCCTAAATGCTTGCTATTGATCCAATAATTGGATCAGATCTGTTCCCTGATCACGGCGGTACTTGCGCCCAGAGGAGCAGGAGGTGACACGGGGCGCGGTCTCGGCGACAATGCCGGGATGGCTGCTGACCGCAGTGGGGACCGCTTGCTGTTCCGGGTGACCATGATGTCCCTTCTGGACGGGGTCAGGCCCTCGGGGATCCTCGAATGGGTGTCCCCGGCCGCCCCGGTGGTCACCCAGGCTGCCGTCGGGGCCGGGCACTGGACCGCCGGGCGCCGGCAGAGGGCCTGGGCCGCGTGGGCCGCCGCTGCCGGCCTCGCGCTGGTGGCGTGGGGCCTTGGCACCGAAGCGCCGACCCGGTCCGAGGCGGACGAGAACATCGAGCAGCAAAAGGACCGGTTGCGCGAGCGTGGCGTAGAGGTGGCGGCGACCGCCACCGGGCCGGAACCGTGGATGGCCCGCCAGCCGTGGCGGAACGTCGTGTCCGCCCTTGCTTCCTGTGTCCAGGTGGTTTTCGGGGTGCGGTCGGGCCGGCGCCGCCCGCGGCGGCTGACGGTGCCCGCGATCGCCGACGAAGCCCCGCTCGCGGTGTTCTACGCCCTGCGGGCGGTCCGGGCCGTGCAGCGGCGCCGGCCGAGGCTCGCCGCTGGGTCAGCCCTGGTCGCAGCCGCATCGGTTGCCCGGCTGCGGGCGGCGGCGGCCGAACCACTGCCGTAACAGCGGGCCCGCGGCTTCAGCGTGGGGTCAGGGGCGGCTAACGCGGCGGTCGCGCCGCTGCTGGAGGTACTGGCGCTCGGCCGGGTCGTGGGTCAGCGCGAGCGCGCTGTCATAGGCGGCCACCGCCTCGGCCTGGCGGCCAAGCCGGTCGAGCAGGTGGGCCCGGGCCGCGCGGGCGGGCTGGAACCGGCGGGCGGCGTCGCCCGCGCGTTCCGCCAGCGCGTCGAGGGCGGCCAGGCCGGCCGCGGGCCCACCGGTCTCGGCCGTGACCGCGGCCAGGGCGACGGCGCTGCCGAGCGACGGCGCGACCGCGTCCAGCAGCTGGTGCAGCTCCAGCAGGGTGGCCCAGTCGGTCGGCCCCGGCTCGCGCCGGGCCCCTGTCCTGCGAGCACAGTGCACCGCCTGGATCGCCGCCTCGAGCTGGAACCGCCCGAGCTGCCCGCGCGCGTGCGCGGCCCGCAGGTGCCCGTGGGCGCGGCTGATGAGGGACTGGTCCCAGCGAGCCGGATCTTGCTCGGCCAGCGGGACGAACCGGCCCTCGCTGTCCGTCCGGGCCGGCGCCCGCGCCGCCGACAGTTCGACCAGGGCGGCCAGCCCGTGCGCCTCCGGGTCAGCCGGGACCAGCGCGGTCAGCACCTCGGCCAGGTGCAGTGCTTCCGACGGGACGGCCCGGTCCTCCGGCCCGGTCGTCGCCCAGTCGATGACGTAGGCGCCGTAGACCGCTTCGAGGACCGCGGTCATCCGGGCCGGGAGGTCACCCTTGTCCGGGAGCCGGAACGGGATGCGCGTCGCCTTGATCCGCTGCTTGGCCCGCACCAGCCGGGTCGCCATCGTCGCGGCCGGCACCGAGAACGCCCGCCCGACCTGCTCGGCGGTGAATCCGAGGACGGTGCTGAGCATGAGCGGGGTGTGCGCGGTCCGGTCGATCGCCGGGTGCGCGCACACCAGCATCAGCTCCAGCCGCCGGTCGGGGATCGCGTCGATGTCGACCTCGTCGAACCAGGCCGGCTCGGCCTGGCCGCCGGCCGTAGCGCCGGAGGGGAGGGGGCCGCCGAAGGGGAGGGGGCCGTCAAGGGGGATGGTGCGCCGCGCGCGGGCGGACTTCCAGTCGTCGCGCAGCCGGTTGCGGGCGACGGTCAGCAGCCACCCATCCGGGTTGGCCGGGATGCCGCGGTCCGGCCAGGTCCGCAGCGCCCGCTCGAACGCGTCGGCGAGGGCGTCCTCGGCCGCCGCGAGGTCGCTGGCCGACGCGGCCAGCAGCGCCAGCAGCCGCCCGTAGCTGTCCCGGGCGGCCAGGCTGGCGGCGCCTTCCGGTGTCAGTGGGTCCACGAGCCGTCGGTGAAGGCGGTCGCGACCGGCCGCACCTCGATCACGCCCCAGGCGGCGGCCGGGTTCTTCTCGGCCCAGCCGATGGCGGCGTCCAGGTCGGGCACGTCGATGATGAACACGCCCGCCAGGGCTTCCTTGGTCTCCGCGAACGGGCCGTCCTGCACCTGCAGGCTCCCCTCGCGCCGGGTCACGCTGGTGGTAGCCGAGGTCGGCTGGAGCACGTTCGCCCCCAGCAGCACCCCGGCGCTTTCCAGGGCGCGGCCGTAGGCGTCGAAGGCCACCATGGCCTCCTTGATCGCGTCCTCGCTGATCTCGCCCGTGGCCGGGCTCGCGGTAGTGCATGAGCAGTGCGTATCGCATGGTCATTCCTCCAGTTCCCAGTGTCGCGCCCGTCGCGGCCCTGCGCCACGATGACGACCGGGTACGGCGCGGATCGTCACCCCGTGCTAAATTCGATCATCGATTCACGATCAGGCCCAGCAGCCGACCTACCGATACAGGAATTGGATCGGTGTTCACCCTCTCCCAGCTGGCGGGCTTCGTCGCGGTGGCCGAGGAACTGCACTTCGGCCGGGCCGCGGCGCGCCTGCACCTGACCCAGCCGCCACTGTCCCGCCAGATCATGCTGCTGGAGCAGGAGGTCGGCGTCTCCCTGCTCGACCGCACTGGCCGGACCGTCCGGCTGACCCAGCCGGCCGGGTGTTCCTTCCTGAAGCGCGCCGGATCCTGCGCCTGGCGGACGAGAGCACCCTCGCGGTGCGCCGCATCCCGGCGGGCGACGGCGGCACCCTGGCGGTCGGCTTTACCGCGGTCTCGGTCCACGGCTACGTCCAGTCGTTCCTGCGCCGCCTGGGGGAGCAGCTGCCGCACGTCGACCTCGTCCTGAGCGAGCTGGTCAGCGCCGGCCAGGTGGAGGCGATCGCGGCGGGCGACATCGACCTCGGCTTCCTCCGCCCCCCGGTGACCCGCTCCGGCCTGGAGTCCCGCGTCGTCCAGGCGGAGCGCCTGCTGCTGGCCGTTCCTGCGGGCGACCCGCACGCGCTGAGCTGGCCCGCCGAGGTCACCGCGCTCGACGGCCGCTCCCTGGTGATGTACTCCCCGGTCGAGTCACGCTACTTCTACGACCTGGTCCTGGAGATGACCGCCCGGGCCGGCGCCCGCCCCCGCCACGTCCAGTACGTCAGCCAGATCCACACCATGCTGGCCCTGGTCGAGGCCGGGCTGGGCCTGGCGGTGGTCCCCGAGTCGGCCACCGCGATGCACCCTGACGGCGTGGAGTTTGTCCCGCTTACCCCGGGCCAGTCGCCTGCGGTCGAGCTCGCCGCCGCCTGGCGCGCGGGCGCCGACAACCCCGCCTTGGCCCGCGCCCTGGAGCTGCTCTAACCGCGAGTCTCGCGGTCGAACTCCCCGTTCCTGACCCCCGTCACGAAGGCGTCCCACTGCGCGGCCGTGAAGCTCAGGATCCCGTTCCCCGGGTTCTTGCTGTCGCGCACCCGGACCGTGTCACCGCGCAGGCCCTGCACCTCGACGCAGTTGCCCTGATAAGCGCTGAACGACGACTTGATCCAGCCGCCGGAGGCAGTGCCGGTCGGCTGGCGCCGCCAAGGAAGAAAGCCCATTGTGCATCACCTTTAACCCCAGTTGCGCCAATCAGCGCAAATGCTGTGAACCCCCGGCGCTGGTGGCATATATCGTGCAACTTCTATATGACGCTAACGGGGCATTCTGAAACCGGTGGCCAGCCCGCGTAGCGTCGTCACCGGAAACTCTCCTTCGGCAACGCAAAAGACCGGAGCGGCCAGGCAGGCGTCCGGGTCGATTTGCTGCTGGGGTGGCTAACGGGGCTTGTGGTCGAACTCGCCGTTGCGGACATCACCCAGGAAAGCGTTCCATTCGGCCGGGGAGAAGCTCAGGATGCCGGCGCGGGGGTTCTTGCTGTCGCGAACCCGCACGGTGCCAGTGCCGAGTCCGGCGACCTCGACGCAATTGCTCGTATACGAACTGAAGGACGACTTGATCCAGATGCCATTCGACTCGGCGGACGGACGTCGTCTTCCGCGAAGATCAAAGAACTTCATCAGGTCCGCTCCCCGCGACGTGGCGGACCGAGCGGGTTGCCGTCACACGTCGTGCGTTGTCAACGTTGGTTAGCTGTAACCTAGCGTTGTCGATGACCACTCGTGTTCACTTATAGTAACGATTAGGTCACGAGATTCGGGGGCCGGAAGGGCTGCATCTGAAATTGCCTGGAAGAACAGGCGGTAAAGGTGCGTCTCTGCTTCTTCCTCGATGTACTGCTGGGCCGTCAGGCTCTCGGTGTTGACCACATCGCCCAGTGCCCCGCTTGGAACTTCGTCCAGCGGGTCGAAGCTGAGAAGGGTAAACGACGACACTCCGCCGAGCGCGTTGTTCTGACTCAGCGGCAGGACGCGCAGGTCGACGTTTGGACGGGCGGAGATCTCGACCAGGTGGGCCAGCTGTTCCCGCATCACGGCGTTGTCACCGATGCGCCGCAGCAGGACGGCTTCGTCTACGACGCAGGAGAATCGGAGCACCGGGTCGCGGGTCAGGCGCTCCTGCCTGGTCCACCGGACATGCAGGAAGCGCTCATGGGCGGCGGGCGGGGTCGCCGGGTCTACTCTCTGGTACGCCGCATCGAGCTGGCGTGAATAGGCCTGGGTTTGCAGGAGGCCGGGGACGACTTCGGATTGCCAGGTGCAGGCGGACGAGGCACCCGCTTCCAGGCCGACGAATTCGATGAAGCCGGGTGCGAGCGCATCCGGGAATTCCTCCCACCATCCACGCTGGGCAGCGTCGCTGGCGAACTCGAGCAGCCGGGTGCGCAGCGGGTCGGCTGCGCCGTAGAAGTCGATCAACTTCTGGATCTCCGCCGGAGGCAGGCTTTCCCGCCCCGATTCGGCCCGGCTGATCTTTGACGATGACCACCCAATGGCGCGCGAGACCTCGACGCCGCTGCGATTGCCGCGTAGCCGTTTCAGTTCGGCTGCCAGCCGTCGGCGCTGAACGGTAGGACTCCCGGAGGTCATCTCACCTCGCCCTCGCGTGTTACCCGCGCTGTGTTCGGGACCAGTGTGTCATGTGCGATTGTCCCAGCGCACGATATCTACCAGGCGTTTCTGTAAAAGACATGTCGGGCATCTTGCTGAAATTTTTACTGGGCTGCACACTCAAGGTAGCAGACATGCTTCCGCGGTGAGGAGGCGCCATGGGGACCTGGCGTATTGACCCGGTCTCCATGACTGCGGCGAGCCCGCTGCTCACGGGGGACAGCGGGCTTCTTCATACCCCCAGAGGCGCGGCCCGGGCGCGCGGCCCGCCGCGTCCGCGGCCGTCGAGGTCCCCGCCGCTCCAGGTTCTGCTGCCACAGGCCTACGGCGCTCCAGCCGGAGACCCCCGCGCGCACTCAGGCAAAAAAGGAGAGGCGATGCGCCAACATCGCCCCTCCGCCGGACTCGCTCAATAGCTAGCCCCTAGTTACAGCTCGCTACGTTACTCGGAGATCCTTCTCGGTGCCACCCCCACCATCCAGCCAATATGGGCGGTCTGGGTGGTTGGTACGGCGAAGGTCTCCGGGTAGCGCGGGGTCCGGCATGCCTTGATCACCCGTCCGACGGCGATCCCGTCAGGAGGTGAGAGAAAGCATGTCAGTTCCTCCTACGACCCCACAGGACGCGCACGCCGCCATCGCGGTCTTGCTCGTCATCGCCGCCGCCCTCTGCGTCTTCTACTGGCGCATGGCGCTGAAGATCATCGTCATCGTGGCGATCATCCTCATCATCTACGGCACGGTTACCGGCTTTGATGACGTGAAGTCGCTGCTGACTTTGCACCACCACGGCTGATCCGGTCGCGGTCCCGCCGTCCCGGACCCGCAGGCGCGCAGCGCCTGGGACGGCGGGCTGACCCGCGCCGGGCGCGGAACCGCGGCCGGTTCAACTCCCGGCTGGTTGCGCGAGTGACCAGCGCGCTGAGAGTGAAGAAGGTGACGGGCTCACCGGGCGGCACGGCAAGATGGCGGTAACTATTGTTGTCCTGACACACAATAGTTTCCGCCTCGATAAATGTTTCCAGCTTGTGCCGTCACCGGGGAGGACGCGAGCTTCTGGTACCCGCCCAATACCGGGTCGGCACCTGCGGGGCTCCGCCGCGGGCTGGGCCGGCCCGGTCAGGGCGCCGCCGGCCTGCGGTGACTGGTCAGTAGCATTCGTTCCGTGGCTGACAGCTTTTTCGTCCCCCTCGGGGACGACCGGTGGCAGGCGACCGTCCACACGACCGGGCCCTGGGATGCCCGCTCCCAGCACGGCGGGCCGCCGAGCGCGCTGCTCGGCCGGGCCATGCAGCAGACCGGGCCGCGCCCGGAGATGATCATCACGCGGTTCACCTGTGAGATCCTCCGCCCGATCCCGGTCGGGGAGCTGACCGTGGCCGCGCGGATCGCCCGGGGCGGCCGCAGCGTGGAGATGCTCGAGGCGAGCCTGAGCGCCGACGGCCGGGAGGTCGCCCGGGCCAGCGCCTGGCGGGTGACGCGGACATCGGCCGACGCCGTGCCGTCGCGGCTGCGGGCCCCGGCTGGACCGCCGGAAGGGGGCGCCCCGCTGCAGCCGCCGCCCGGCTGGGTCGACGGCTACCTGTCGGCGATCGACTGGCGCACAGTCAGGGGCGGGTTCCTCGTGCCCGGCCCGACCACCATCTGGGGCCGGATGCGTTACCCGCTGGTCCCCGACGAGGAGCCGGGCCCGCTGGAGCGGGTGCTGATCGTCGCCGACAGCGGCAACGGCGTCTCCTCCGAGCTCGACATCAGTCACTGGCACTTCATCAACCCGGAACTCACCGTGCACCTGCACCGGGAGGCCGAGGGGGAGTGGATCTGCCTCGACGCGCAGACCGCCATCACGCCCGGCGGAGCCGGGCTGGCCACCTCGGTGCTGTCCGACCGGCACGGCCCGGTCGGCGTCGGCGCCCAGTCGCTGCTGATCGCCCCGCGCCCCGCCTGAGCCCTGCCCCCGCCCTAGCGGGACGCGGGGCCGGACGAGGGGAGGGCGAGCGCCTCGGCCGCCAGGGTGGCCCGCTGCAGCGTCTCGCGCAGCGCCACCGACGCTTCCGCCGCGCGCTGCGTCATGCCCTCGATCTCCAGCGCCGCGTGCTGGTCGGCCGCCGTCCGCGCGACGAGGTCGAGGTACTGGCCGTTCCGGGCGGCGGCCGCGTGGGCGGCCTCCCAGTCCCGCCGAGCCGCGTCAGCCGCGGCCACGTGCGCCGCCAGCAGCTCGAGGCCGAGGACGCGGGCGGTCGTCGCGTCGCGGGCAAGCGAGATCGCGCGGTTCTGCGAGGCCAGCACGGCGGTCGTCATCGGCCCGGCCGCGCCCGCGCGGTAGCTCGAGACCAGGTCGAGCAGCAGCCCGGTGATCTCGCGGAGCGATACCGCGATCTCCCACTCGTGCTGCCGCAGCAGTCGTTCCTCGACGGTGCCGCTCAGCTCCCTCGCGTAGACCGGCGACGCCACGATGGTGCAGATCGCCCGCTGGGCCCGGCCCAGCAGCTCGCGGCAGCCCGACTCGAGCGCGAGTGGCGAGACCACCTGATCGAGGAAGCGCTTCTGCCGCACCGGCCCGGTCCGGCCCGCGCTCTGCTCAGCGGCCATCTTGACCAGGCGGCGCCGCCGGCCGGGCAGCAGCCCGGGGTTCGGCACGGGCTCAGCGCTTCCCGCGCCCGGATGGCCGACCATACGGGCATCATAGATCCCGCGCCGGTGGGGGAGACTGGTGTCGTCGGCGCCGGAGCAGCCGGAGCAGTACAGGGGAAGGAGGCGTCGCGTGTCTCGGGTCTTCGTCACCGGATCAGCCGACGGCCTCGGGCTGGGCACCGTCCGCCTGCTGGCCGGCCAGGGCCATCAGGTGGTCGGCCACGCCCGTAACGACAGCCGCGCCGGAGCCCTGCGCGAGGCGGTCCGAGGGGTCGAGGCAGTCGTGGTGGGCGATCTCAGCAGCAAGGCCGAGACCGAGGCGGTCGCCGCCGCGGTCAACAAGCACGGGCGGTTCGACGCGGTGATCCACAACGCCGGCATCGGCTACCGCGACCGGCTCAAGGTGACCACGGTCGACGGGCACGCGGCGGTGCTGGCGGTCAACGTGCTCGCGCCGTACCTGCTGACCGCGCTCATCGCGCGGCCGTCGCGGCTGGTCTACCTCACCAGCGGGATGCTCCAGGGCGGCCACGCCAGCACCGACGACCTGGACTGGGAACGGCGCCGGTGGAACGGAACGCAGGCGTACTCCGACAGCAAGCTGTACGACGCGGTGCTGGCGGCCGCGGTCGCCCGGCGCTGGCCGGACGTGCTCAGCAACGCGGTCAACCCCGGGTGGGTGGCGACCCGGATGGGCGGACGGGGCGCGCCCGACGACTTCGGCGAAGGCTGTGCCACCCAGGCGTGGCTGGCGGTCAGCGGCGAGCCGGCCGCGACCGTCAGCGGCGAGTACTTCTACCACCGGCAACCCAAGCCCGCGCCCGCCGCGGTGCGCTCGGCCGAGTTCCAGGACGAGCTCGTGAACGCCCTCGAAGGGCTGACCGGCACCGCCCTGCCAGGCTGACCCGCTATCACCGGGGGCGGGCCAGCGGCGAACCGGGCCCCGCGGGCCGGGAACAAGCCAGGCGCAGGTATCGTTGCAGTGGCTGCAACGATGCTGGACATGCAAGTTTTCAGGCTGTGCCCGTTTAAGGCTGTGCTTGTTTAAGGAGCGCAAGGTTCGGTGAACGAATCATGACCGTCACCAGCACAGACAACCCAGAGACCGGCCCGCCCGCCTCCCTCCGCGAGCGCAAGAAGGCGGCCACCCGCAAGCTGCTGCGCCGCGCCGCCCTCGTGCTGGTGGCCGAGCGTGGCCTGGCCAATGTCACCGTGGAGGACATCGCCGAGGCGGCCGAGGTGTCGCCGCGCACGTTCTTCAACTACTTCCCGTCCAAGGAAGCGGTGCTGTTCGGCGGGGACCCCGAGCGCGCGGCCGAGCTGCGCGCCGTGGTGGCCGCCGGCGCCCCCGGGCAGACCGCGGTCGAGGCGCTGCGCCTGGCACTGGCGCAGGACGCTGAGGCTACGACGGCCGAGCTGCGCTCGCTGGGCGGCGACCCGGCCGAGTGGGTGCGCCGGATGAAGGTAGCCCGGGCCGACCCGCACATCCGCGCGGCCCACGCGGCGCAGATGTCGATGATCGAGCGGGCCATCGCCGAAGGGCTGGCGGTGCGCCTGGGCGCCGACCTGGAAACCGACCCTTACCCGGGGCTGCTGGCGGCCGCGGCGGTGTCGATGGTCCGCTCCTGCACGACCTTCTGGGCCGGGACTGGCGGCGCCGTCGAGCTCGGCCAGCTCATTGACCAGGCGTTCTCTGCCTTGGCGGACGGCCTGCCGGAGGACGCCGCCATCCGTGACATCGTGACTGACAGAAAGGTAACGGTCTAATGGCCTCCGCAACTCCTGCCCCGGCCGGAAGTCCGGGCATCCCCCAGGTGGAAGCCGGGGCCGCGATACCGGGGCTCGGCCGCCGCCAGATTCTCCTCATCATCGGCGCGCTGATGTGCGGCATGCTGCTCGCCGCGCTCGACCAGACGATCGTCTCGACCGCGCTGCCGACGATCGTCGGCGACCTCAAGGGCGGGTCGCACATCGCCTGGGTGGTGACCTCCTACCTGCTGGCCACCACGGTGTCCACGCCGCTGTGGGGCAAGCTGGGCGACCAGTACGGCCGGAAGATCTTCTTCCAGGCGGCGATCGTCATCTTCCTCATCGGCTCGGTGCTGTCCGGCCTGAGCAGCTCGATGATCGAGCTCATCGCGTTCCGCGCGGTGCAGGGCCTCGGCTCCGGCGGCCTGATGGTCGGCGCGCAGTCGATCGTCGGCGACATCGTCTCACCCCGTGAGCGGGGCAAGTACCAGGGGCTCTTCGGCGCCACGTTCGGCCTGGCCAGCGTCATCGGGCCGCTGCTGGGCGGTGTCTTCGTGGACAACCTGACCTGGCGCTGGATCTTCTACATCAACATCCCCATCGGCGCGATCGCGCTGGTCGTGGTGGCGCTCCAGGTCCCGGGCACGCTGCGCCGGGTGCACCACAAGATCGACTACCTGGGCACGCTGCTGCTGTCGGCCGCCGCCACCTCGCTGATCCTGCTGACCAGCCTGGGTGGCACCACCTACGGGTGGAACTCGGCCCCGATCTACATCCTGGGCATCCTCGGCGTGCTGCTGATCATCGCGTTCATTTTCGCCGAGCGGTATGCGGCCGAGCCGATCTTGCCGCTGCACCTGTTCAGGACGCGGGTCTTCTCCACCACCAGCATCGTCGGCTTCATCGTCGGCTTCGGCATGTTCGGCGCGATCACCTACCTGCCCGCGTTCTTCCAGGTGGTCCGGGGCATCTCGCCGACGATTTCCGGGGTGTACCTGCTGCCGCTGATGGCCGGGCTGCTGATCGTCTCGATCGGCTCCGGTCAGGTCATCGCCCGGACCGGGCGGTACCGCATCTTCCCCATCGCGGGCACGGGGTTCATGGTCGTCGGCCTGTTCCTGCTGCACCTGATGTCGCCCTCGACCTCCACCGCCTATGATGCGCTGGCCATGCTGGTGCTGGGCATGGGGCTCGGCGGTGTCATGCAGGTGCTGGTGATCATCGTGCAGAACGGCGTCCCGCACAGCGAGCTGGGCGTCGCGACCTCGGGGGCCACGTTCTTCCGCTCCATCGGCGGCTCGTTCGGCACCGCGATCTTCGGCGCGATCTTCTCCAACGTGCTGGTCAGTAACCTGGCCTCGCACCTGCACGGGCTGTCCCTGCCGGCCGGCTTCACCTCCGCGGACGTGACCCCGGCGGCACTGGGCCACCTCACCGCGGCGGTGCGCTCGGCCTTCGTGGACGGCTACGCCTCGACCATCTCGACGGTGTTCCTGGTCGCGGTGCCGATCGCCGTGCTCGCGTTCCTCGCCTCCTGGCTGATTCCGCAGGTGGAGCTCAAGACCTGGGGGTCGGCCGCGGCGTCCGCGCCCACGGCGGACACGCAGGAGCCGGCCGCGACCGACGCGGTCACGGCGACCGATGCGGTCACCGCCACCGAGGCCGTTCCGTCCGGGGAGTCGGCGGCGGCGGGCGGCGGCACGGCGCGGTTCGGCGCGCCCGAGTCGCTCGACCCGGAGGACGCCGGCCGCCGGGACAGTTAACCGGCCGGCCGGGAGCAGCGCGCCCTCGTTCGGGATATTTTTAAGATTCCGAACGGGGGCGGCTTGCTCTCAAACGCGGGTCGGGAGGATGTAGCGCGGGACCCGGTGGCGCCACGCTCGCGCGTCCGGGTTGGAGTAGTACGACAGTTCGATCGTCACCGTGAGGGCGTGCTCGTAGCGTGCGAGGGCCTGTTCCAGCAGCTCCGGGAGGGCGGCTTCGCTGACTTCCAGGGGCAGGTAGTTCCGCGTCGCGGCCCTCGTCTCAGGGGGATCACCGAGCCACCCTGCCGGCTGCCCGCGGCTGGACCAGGTCACCCGCATGGACGGCGCGAGTGACGGATGGGGCCAAGGTCGCATACGCGCACTGCCAGCGGGGAGGCCAAGCGCCGCTGTCGGCCTCCAGGTGAGAACTACCTGCCGGTCCGTCACCCAACGTCTCCTGAACGCGGCCATTCCTGGCGAGGTCGCCGCGGATCCGGAGTCGAAGTCCTGCCACGTCTGCCGCGCGGGCAGCTCCCAGCCGGCCGCCGGGATCGCCCGGTCAAGCGAGCGCAAACGGGCTGTCAGCGGACCGTCGAACCCGTAGACCGCGGTCACTGCCCGCGCGCAGCTCACGCTCGCCTTGAAATGCGGCGTGAAGTCGAGGGTCAGGCCTCTGAACTGTCCGCTGCAGGCATCCCGCACCTGGCGGCCGGCCTGGTGCAGCCACGGGGCGCCTCCCTCGATCAGCTCGAAGTGGTTCTCCAGCCAGGCCGCGGCGCTGCTGTGCAGGTCGCGGAACTCACCGCTGCGGGTCCACCGGGGCAGATTGAACTGACGCCTCGACCCGGCCAGCAGGGCCAGGATGCGCAGCGGCACCGCGCCCACCCGTCTGAGGCGGGCTGACCGCGGGGGGATGGTGCGCAAAACGCGAACCTCCTCTGTCCATCCGCATGACGGCCCGGGCGCGGACCAACTTTCTTGCGGATCTTGGCCCGGCCGGGAATGACCCCACGGGGTGTCGCGTTAACTACCTCGGTCGGTGCGGCTAGTGTCCCCCGGGCTCAATTTATCGCCTTCATGGACTACCGTTCGGCTGGAGCCATGTTGCGCCTTTCGCCGTGAGGCGACCTGCGCACCGACCACGGCACGCCCTCGTGAGCAGCTGCTCCCGGGGGCGTTGTCATGTCCGGGCAGCCTCTGGGCCTTCCTCGGGACGCTGTTTCGGAAGCAGGTGCCGTCCGTCTCCGTCGACCCACCAGAAGGATCCGGCATCGTCCGGCAGGCGCCCCGCCACCAGGTCGCGCAAGGCGTCGGCGACATTGCCGGCCCACGTGGCCGACGCCCCCGGCGTGCTCCAGTGCTGCCCGGCGCACACCTCCTCCGCCCGTCGGGCCAGGACGGGCGAGTTGACCTCCACGTCGCCCGCGGAGGGAAGCCGGCCGCGGATGCGGAGCAGGGCAGCGATCACCAGGTCGCCTAGACCAGGGCGCTCAGTGAGCTCCTCGTCGAGGCCGGCCGAAACGCATCCGATGAAGCCGGCGACGGACTGCACGGTCCAGCGGTCGAGAGCTGGTTCCAGGTCCGGCTCCTCCCGGGCAAGCGGTTCCAGTTCCACCACGAGCAGCGCGAGCACTGTCTCGAGCGCGGCGTCCCGGGTCCAGAACCCGCCTCCGCGGTACTCGGTGAAGCTCGTGCCCATGGTGGCACGATAGCCCGCCCACGAGCTTCTGGAGGTTGTCGGTGGCGCCGTGGCAGAGGTCAGCATGGCCATTTCCCGAGCGAGAAGGCTCCGCGACCCCCGGCCCCGCGGGAAACCGCCGCTGGCCAGTGACCTGGCCATGTCTGTCTCCCGGCTGGATGGTACGGGGAGATCCGGCTCCAGCCCGGCGGCGTCCGCTACCGCGATGGCTGGCAGCCCCGGTTAGGGTGACCCGGCGCGGGCCGGGGCGGGCAAGCCGCCCTGGCCTGGCCCGCGACGGCGCCAGCGGCTAAATGCCGCGGGCCCCGGCACGGTCGTGACCGTGCCGGGGCCCGCGTTGTTGCTGCGATTGCCCGGGGTTACCCTGCTACCACGACGAAGCGGCCGCCAGTTCCGGCACGAACCTGGCCGCGTTGACGGTGCCCACGCCGGTCACCAGGTCGTAGCCCTTCTTGGCGGAGAAGCCCTTGACCGTGTACGCCGTGCCGTTCTGGGTGAACGAGACCGTGTTGTTGCCCTTGGTCACGTCGACCAGGCCGCGCGCGTGGTACTTCGACAGCGTGTACAGCGCCGGGTTGACCAGGCCGAGCTTGTGGTGGGCGACCTGGACCGTCAGCGCCACGATGCCGGCGAACAGCGGCGACGCCTCGCTGGTGCCGCAGGTCAGGTACCAGCCGGCGGGCTCGCCGGTGAAGCTCTGGTAGGTGTCCACGGCGCCGTTGCAGGCACCGCTCATCGAGATGTCCGGCACTCCGCGGGTCGGGCCGGTCACCTTGGCTACGCTGTCCTGGTACCAGGGGCGCGCGAAGAAGATCGACTTGCCGCCGCCGGAGGCGAACGGGTTGGGGCCGTTGGTGCCGGTGAACGCCTGCTGCAGGGCCACGTCGTAGGTGTCGTTCCACGCTACCGACGACCACTTGCCGCTGGCGCTCTGCTCCAGCTCGGTGCCGCCGACCCCCGTCACCAGCGGGTCGCTGTCGGGCCAGCTGGTGACCGGCGTGGTGTACAGGTCGGTGCCGTTGAGCTGGGCGTCGGTCGCCCCGTCGTCGCCCGATGAGGCCAGGACGGTCACGTGGTGCCGGTAGGCGTTCTTGTAGGCCGAGCGGAGCGGTGCCAGCTGCTGGTAGCTGGTGAACGTCTCCTCGGTGGCGCCGAAGCTCTGGCTGATCACGTCACCGAGGTGGTGGTTGATCACGTAGTTCTCGGCCTCGACGATCTGCGGGAAGCCGGTCACGCCCTCGGTCTCCGCCACTGGCGTCTCGACCAGCAGGATGTTGGCGCCGGGGGCGATGGTGTGCGAGTACTCCACGTCGAGGGTGGTCTCGCCGGCCCAGCCGGTCATGTCCGAGTCGTTCGGGTTCCAGGCCGGGATCTTCCCGGCCGGGGCGATGACCTTGAGCGACGGCGGGTCGGGGAGGCCGAACTGCTTGTCGAACGTCGTCAGGTCAGCCTTGATGGTGGGCGAGCCGAACGCGTCGACGATCACGATCGTCGAGCCCTTGCCCGTGATGCCCCTGCTGAACAGGGGGCCCTCGTTGTAGGCGGCCTCGATCTGGGGCGGGTTGTAGCAGGTGATGTCGAGCTGGGACTCGCACAGGGCGGTGGTCCAGGGGGCGCTCTTCGCCGTCCGCAGTTCGCGTACACCGGGCTTGATCGCGATTTGCGGCTCGGTCGCCGTGGTGTGCCCCGCGGGCGCCGCACTGGCGGCGGGCGCCACCGTCGCGGCCGCGGCTACCAGCGCCGCCGCCAGCGCGCCGGCTCCGGCGGTGGCGACAATGGTCCTTCTCTTGCGCATCTGCCCTCACATGATCCAGAAACCTCGGGTCAATCGCTTGTCAGGCGAATGATCTCATCGCCGGACAAGAATTTTCGCGAAAATCATCAAGTTCGCGCCGTGTCGCCAAGGAGATGAGAGTAAGGGACCACTTTGTGTCAGGAGTGATTCAAGTGACGGATGGGACTTAGTGGTTTCTTGGTCCCGCCATGCTGGACAAAGCCCGGTAGGCGGCCGGAAGGCAGGCGGCCGGAAGGATCGCGGAGGGAGCTAGTGCCCGAGCCCGGGTGCCGCCGGCTGCGCCGCGCGCTTGATCAGGTCCGGGTCGAAACCGATGGCCAGCGCGGTCAGGGCGGCGTCCAGGTACCAGGTCAGGTCGTCGTCCGCCCGGGCTGACCAGCGGTCGTAGGCGGCCCGGCAGGCGGCGAGGGCGGCCCGGCCGACGGCGAGGGGGTAGAGCGAGTCGGCCGGCTGGTTCAGCCGCCGCCCCGCGAATTCGCTGATCGCCAGTTCCCAGGCCTCGTAGTGCTCGGCGGCGCTGAACGACAGGGCCGGGACGGTGGCGATCAGCTGCATCCGCAGCCGCATTTCGGGGACGTCCTCAGCGTGGTAGTGGTTGGCCGCCACGACGGCGTAGCGGATCGCGTCCATCATCGGCACGTCCTCGCTCACCGCGCTGAGGGAGGCCCGGATCGTCTCCACCTCGGTCTCGAACTCGCTCCAGAGCACGCTCGCCTTGGTCGTGAAGTACCGGAAGAACGTGCGCTCGCTGACCCCGGCCTCGGCCGCGACCTGCTCGATGGTGGTGTTGTCGAAGCCGCGCTCGGCGAACAAGCGCAACGCAATCAGCCGCAGCTCGCGGCGGCTGGTCGAGGGCGGGCGCCCGCGGCGCTGGCCCGCCTGCTGCTCGGTCACCCTCGTCGCCTCCCGGAGCTGGGGCGGCAGCGGTGCCCGGAGGGTCCGCGCCGTCTTTTGTCAGCTCATGACATTAACATTTCCGACCCTACGCCGCCGCCTGCCAGCCAGTGGCAGCCCGGGCAGGGTGACCTGCGTCACATCAAATTGCGTTCTGTCAGCCTCTGTCATTAAAGTGCTGATATTACGTCACCGGCTGACGTTAATAGCCCGAGCGATGTCGCTCCGGCCGCTGGCTTCACGCCCGCGCACCGGCTCCAACACCGTCCCGGGACCACTGCAACCGAGAGGAATGCACGGTCATGGGAAAGCTTGACGGCAAGGTCGCCTTCATCACCGGCGCGGCCCGCGGCCAGGGCCGCAGCCACGCGGTCCGGCTCGCCGCCGAAGGCGCCAGCATCATCGCGGTCGACATCTGCGCGCAGATCGACAGCGTGCCCTACCCGATGGCGACGCCGGAGGACCTGGCGCAGACGGCCAAGGAGGTCGAGGCGCTGGACCGCCGGATCTTCACCGCCCAGGCCGACGTCCGCGACGCGGCTGCGCTCAGGCAGGCGTTCGAGGCGGGCGTGGCCGAGCTCGGCCCGGTAGACATCGTGCTGGCCAACGCGGGCATCGCCCCGATGGCGCTGCACGAGTCGGGTGACCCCTGGACGGACGTCATCGCGGTCAACCTGACCGGTGTCTACCACACGGTCGAGACCGCGATCCCGTCCCTGATCGAGCGCGGCCAGGGTGGTGCGATCGTGCTGACCAGCTCGACC
This sequence comes from uncultured Actinomycetota bacterium, assembly GCA_963795335.1. Taxonomy (GTDB): domain Bacteria; phylum Actinomycetota; class Actinomycetes; order Streptosporangiales; family Streptosporangiaceae; genus Trebonia. The sequence continues at coordinate 124,956 of CAWCHI010000007.1, read as the reverse complement.
GCCGGGATCAACGGCATCGGCGGCCCGTCGGCGGGCGGCCTCGGCTACACCGCCGCCAAGCACGGCGTGGTCGGGCTGATGCGCTCCTACGCCAACAACCTCGCCCCGCACAGCATCCGGGTCAACAGCGTCCACCCCACCGGCGTGAACACCCCGATGGTGGTCAACGACGCGATGCAGGAGTTCCTGCAGCACGACCCGTCGCTGTCGCAGGCGATGAGCAACGCGCTGCCGGTGCCGATGGTGGAGGCGGTCGACATCTCCAACGCCATCGTCTGGCTGGTGTCCGACGACGCCCGCTACGTCACCGGGGTCACCCTCCCGGTCGACGCCGGCTTCACCAACAAGAAGTGAGCGGGGGCGACGCGGCGATGGCAGGACGGGTAGCGGGCAAGGTCGCCTTCATCACCGGCGCGGCGCGCGGCCAGGGCCGCAGTCACGCCATCCGGCTGGCGCAGGAGGGCGCCGACATCATCGCGGTCGACGTGTGCGAGGACGTGCCGACCGTCCCCTACGCGGGCGCGACCGAGGCCGAGCTGGCCGAGACGGTCAAGCAGGTCGAGGCGCTGGACCGGCGGATCGTCGCGGCCAAGGCCGACGTGCGCGACTACGGGCAGCTCAAGGCGGCCCTGGACGACGGCGTGGCCCAGCTCGGGCGGCTCGACATCGTCAGCGCCAACGCCGGCATCGGCACCTCCCCGCACACGTCGTGGGAGATGGACGAGACCACCTGGCAGACGATGATCGACATCAACCTGACCGGCGTGTGGCACACGGCCAAGGCGGCGATCCCGCACCTGATCGAGGGCGGCCGGGGCGGCGCGATCGTCCTCACCAGCTCGGCCGCCGGGCTGCAGGCGTACGAGAACATCGCGCACTACGTCTCGGCCAAGCACGGCGTGGTCGGCCTGATGCGCACCCTCGCGCTGGAGCTGGCGCCGTACTCGATCCGGGTCAACAGCATCCACCCGACCCAGGTCGACACCCCGATGATCATGAACGAGGCGACGTACCAGCTGTTCCGCCCCGACCTCGAGCACCCGACCCGGGACGACTTCGCGCCCGCCTCGCAGTCGGTCAACGCGCTGCCGGTCCCGTGGGTGGAGCCGGTCGACATCAGCAACGCGGTGCTGTTCCTTGCCTCCGACGAGGCCCGCTACGTGACCGGAGTCACCTTCCCGGTCGACGCGGGCGCGGTTATCAAGTAGCCGTAGAGGGGGGAACCGGAACCAGCGAGCAAAGGAGCTCCGATGCCAGGACGTGTAGCGGGCAAGGTCGCCTTCATCACCGGCGCGGCCCGCGGCCAGGGCCGCAGCCATGCGGTCAGGCTGGCCCAGGAGGGAGCCGACATCATCGCGGTCGACGTGTGCGAGGACGTCGCCACTGTCCCCTACGGGGGCGCGACCGAGGCCGACCTGGCCGAGACGGTCAAGCAGGTCGAGGCGCTCGACCGGCGGATCGTGGCGACCAAGGCCGACGTGCGCGACTACGGGCAGCTCAAGGCGGCCCTGGACGACGGGGTGGCGCAGCTCGGGCGGCTCGACATCGTCAGCGCCAACGCGGGCATCTTCTCCCACGCGCCGACGGCCGAGCTGACCGAGGAGCAGTGGGGCACGATGATCGACATCAACCTGACCGGGGTGTGGCGGACCTGCAAGGCCGCGATCCCGCACCTGATCGAGGGCGGGAACGGCGGCGCGATCGTCATCACCAGCTCGGTCGCCGGGCTCCGGGGCGCCCCCAACTTCGCCCACTACGTGGCAACCAAGCACGGGGTGGTCGGGCTGATGCGCACCCTCGCGCTCGAACTGGCGCCGCACCACATCCGCGTCAACAGCATCCACCCGACCAACGTCGGCACCGACATGATCCTCAACGAGGACCTGTACCGGCTGTTCAACCCGGAGACGCCCACCAGGGACGCCTTCGAGGAGCGCACGCGCTCGATGCACCCGTTGCCCGTCGGCTGGGTAGAGCCGGTCGACATCAGCAACGCGCTGCTGTTCCTCGCTTCCGACGAGGGTCGCTACATCACCGGGATCACCTTCCCGGTCGACCTCGGCTCGGGTGCCCGGTAACCGCGAAATGACCAGGTAAAGGAGAGTCGCCGATATGGCAGGACGAGTAGCAGGCAAGGTCGCCTTCGTCACCGGGGCGGGCCACGGGCAGGGCCGCAGCCACGCGATCCGGCTGGCGGAGGAGGGCGCCGACATCATCGCGGTCGACATCTGCCAGGACGTCGCGTCGGTTCCGTACGCGATGTCGACCGAGGCCGAGCTGGCCGACACGGCCAAGCAGGTCGAGGCGCTCGACCGGCGGGTCATCTACAAGGTGGCCGACGTGCGCGACGCCGCTGCGCTCAAGCGGGCCGTCGACGAGGGCGTGGCCGAGCTGGGCAAGCTCGACATCGTGGTCGCCAACGCGGGCATCTGCACGGTGCAGGCGTGGGACGAGGTGACCCCGCAGGTGTGGCAGGACACCCTGGACATCAACCTGACCGGGGTGTGGAACACCTTCGTGGCGACGATCCCGCACCTGATCGCGAACGGCGGCGGGTCGATCATCGCCACCAGCTCGACCGCGGGCATCAAGGGCCTGCCGTTCCTGGCCCCCTACGTGGCGGCCAAGCACGGCGTGGTCGGCATCACCCGCAACATCGCCAACGAGCTGGCCCAGCACAAGATCCGGGCCAACACGGTCCACCCGACCGGGGTGAACACGCCGATGGCGGCCGGGCTGGGCGGCATCCCCACGCTGATCGAGCGCAACCCGGAGGTCGGGTCGATCTTCGTCAACACCCTGCCGGTGGAGAGCGTGGAGCCGCGTGACATCAGCAACGCGGTGCTGTTCCTCGCCTCCGACGAGGCCCAGTACGTGACCGGCCTGGAGTTCACCGTCGACGCCGGGAACACGATCCGATGAGGGTGGAGAGCCGATGAGGGCCAGCCGTGACGGCCGCGAGTCCCTCGCCAGCGTCAGGGACCGCATTCGCGGCCATGTAGTCGGCCGGGAGCGCGAGCTCGACCTGGTGCTCGCGGCCGTCGCGGCGGGCCGCGACATCCTGCTCGAGGGCCCGCCCGGGACGAGCAAGTCGACCTTGCTGCGCGCGATCACGGCCGAGTGGGGCATCCCGCTGGTGTTCGTCGAGGGCAACGCCGACCTGACCCCGGCCAAGCTGGTCGGCCACCACAACCCGGCCCGGGTGCTGCGCGAGGACTACAGCCCGGAGAACTTCGTCGACGGCCCGCTGCTCGAGGCGATGCGCCAGGGCGGCTTCCTCTACATCGAGGAGTTCAACCGGGCCCCCGAGGACACCCTCAACACGCTGCTGACGGCGATGGCCGAGCGGCGCGTGGCGGTGCCGCGGGTGGGCGAGGTGGCCGCCCGGGACACCTTCCGGGTCATCGCCTCGATGAACCCCTACGACAACATCGGCACCACCCGGCTGTCCACCTCGGTCCACGACCGGCTCTGCCGGCTGGCGATCACCTACCAGGACGCGGCGGCCGAGCGGGGCATCACCGCGCTCCGCGCGCCGCGCGACGGCCAGGCGCTGGCGGACCTCAAGCCCGCGTTCTACGAGCGCCTGGTCGCCGACGCGGTCGCGGTCACCCGCGCCACCCGCGAGCACGAGGACATCCGGCAGGGGTCGTCGGTGCGCGGTGCGATCGACCTGACCCTGGTCGCCGGGCAGCTGCTCAGCCTGGATACCGAGCGGATGCGGGTCACACCTTCCGGTGCTGATGACCCGTCGGGAGCGGCGGAGGACGCCTACCGGGAGACCGTCTACGACGCGATGGTCGTCGCCCTGTCCGGCCGGATCTTCCTCGACGAAACGGTCGAGTTCACCCCCGAGCAGGTGCTCCGGCAGATCTGGGAAGACCACTTCATCCTCGAGCCGGCCGCGGCCCAGCCCGGTTGAAGAGCAGTGGAGGCCGACTCCCCGGTACGCCGGGAAACGGGCCAGGCCCGCCGCGACCCGGCCCGGGGCCTGCGGCCGCTGCGCCGCAAGCCGAAGACGCTGACCGAGGAGCCCGCGCTGCGCGACGTCGCCCCGGGCGGCGGCCGCGGCGGCCTGGTGCTCAGCGGGCCGCGGGGTGACCGTGACCGCGCCGCCCGGGACCCGCAGCAGCGCGGTGGCGGGGGCCCGGCCTTCACCGACGAGCAGGGCACCCTGGTCCCGGTCGCGGGCAACGCGGCGGAGTCGGTGACACCCGACCCGGAAGCGCTGCGCCAGGCCCGGGAGGTCGCCTCCCGGCTGGCGGTGCCCCGGCCGCGGACCGACCGGACCGCGCGGCGCGGCACCGGCGACGTCGCCAGCGTGCCCTACCGGGGCGGCTCGGACGACATCGACCTGGACCGGACGCTGGAGCAGCTGGCCGAGCACCCGGTGCCCGAGGACGAGGACATCGTGGTCCGGGAGCGGGTCACCACCACTCGTTCGGTCGTGCTGCTGGTCGACCTGTCCGGGTCGATGCGCGGCGAGCGGGTGCGGACAGCGGCGGCGGCCGTGGGCGCGCTCGCGGCCGAGCTGGCGCGCGACAATCTAGGCGTGGTCGCGTTCTGGTCGGACGCGGCCGTGCTGTCGCACCTGGGCCAGCACGTGGCCCCGGAAAGGCTGGTGGAGGCGATGCTCCGGATCCCCGCCCGGGGGCTGACCAACCTGGCCTTCCCGCTCGGCGTGGCGCAGCGGGAACTGGCCCGGGTGCCGGCCAGGGACGCCCGGGTGCTGCTGCTGTCCGACTGCGTGCACAACGCCGGGCCCGACCCGCGGCCGTTCGCGGCCCGGCTGCCGCGGCTCGACATCCTCCTCGACGTGACCGGCGAGCAGGACCCCGAACTGGCCCGGGACCTGGCCCGGCTCGGCCGCGGCCGGCTCCGCCAGGTCCGCACCTACCGGGACGTAGCCCCGGCCCTGTCTGACTTCTTCGCGAACTAAGGCCCCGGCCGCAGTGCCCGGGCCTGAACCTAAAGGTGATGATGGATCATGGCTAACAAGTGGTTCGAGACGGTCGCCGTCGCTCAGCGGCGGGCCAAGCGGCACCTGCCGGCGTCTGTGTACGGGGCACTGATCGCCGGCGCCGAGGCGGGCGTCACGATCAGGGACAACGTCGAGGCGTACAGCGAGCTCGGCTTCGCCCCGAAGACGGCCGGGCTGCCCGCCACGCGGGAGATGGCCACCCGCGTGATGGGCCAGGACATCCCGATGCCGGTGCTCATCTCACCGACCGGCGTCCAGGCGGTGCACCCGGACGGCGAGGTCGCGGTCGCCCGCGCCGCTAATAACCGCGGCATCGCGATGGGGCTGTCGTCGTTCGCCTCCAAGCCGATCGAAGAGGTCATCGCGGCCAACCCCAAGCTGCTGTTCCAGATGTACTGGGTCGGCGGCCGGGACGAGATGGCCGAGCGCATGGAGCGGGCGCGGGCGGCCGGGGCGGCCGGCGTCATCGTCACCCTCGACTGGTCGTTCTCCTTCGGCCGGGACTGGGGCTCACCCCGCATCCCGGAGAAGATGACGTTCGAGGAGATGCTGCGGCAGGCTCCGGCCACCATCACCCGGCCCGCCTACCTGTACCAGTGGCTCCGCAACGGCATCGTGCCGGACCTGACGGTGCCGAACCTGCCGGTCGGCGGGACGCCCGCGCCGACGTTCTTCGGCGCCTACGGCCAGTGGGCCCAGTCGGTCCCGCCGTCCTGGGAGGACGTCGCCTGGCTGCGGTCGCAGTGGGACGGCCCGTTCATGGTCAAGGGCATCACCCGGGTCGACGAGGCCAAGCGGGCGGTGGACGCGGGCGCGACCGCGATCTCGGTCTCCAACCACGGCGGCAACAACCTGGACGGCACCCCGGCCACGATCCGGCTGCTGCCGGACATCGCGGCCGCCGTCGGCGACCAGGTCGAGGTGCTGACCGACGGCGGGGTCCGGCGCGGCGGCGACGTGGTCAAGGCCCTGGCCCTCGGGGCCAAGGCGGTCATGATCGGCCGCGCCTACCTGTGGGGCCTCGGCGCCAACGGGCAGGCCGGGGTGGAGAACGTCCTCGACCTGCTGCGCTCCGGCATCGACGCGTGCCTGCTGGGGCTCGGCCACTCCTCGATCGCCGAGCTGTCCCGCGACGACCTGGTCATCCCGCCCGGCTTCACCCGCCGCCTGGGCGGCTGAAGGGGGCCGTCCCGGGGAGTGACGGGCGGCAGCGCGGGTACCGGCCTGCTCATGGCTCTCATTAACAGCGAAGGATTCGCGCACCTCAGGATCACAGTGAGCGACATCGGCCGGTCGAAGGCGTTCTATGACCGCGTCTTCGGCTGGCCGGTCGCGGCGGACGAGTCGGCCGCGGCGGGCGAGCCCGGGGTGACCGGCCAGCCGGAGCGGCTGTTCGGCGGAACCATCTACCAGACCCCGCAGGGCACCCTGTTCGGCCTGCGGCCGGCTGGACGGGCGGACTTCGATCCGGGGCATCTCGGGCTCGACCATGTCAGCTTCGCGGTCGGCTCGCGGGCGGACCTGGACCAGGCGGCCGAGGCACTGTCCGGGGCCGGGATCAAGCACGGCAACGTGACCGAGCTGGCCGGCGCGGGCATCGCCATCTTGTCGTTCCAGGACCCGGACGACATCAACGTCGAGCTCACCGCACCGCTGGGCTGAACGGCCGGGTACGGCCGGATTTACAAGCCGGCCTGGTCAACCGCGCTCTGCAGCGAGTTGATGTAGCCCGCACTGGTGTAGGTCGCTCCGCTGACCGCCTGGATGCCGGCGTTCCCGGCCGCCAGGGTCTCCGCGTCGAGCTGGGTGATCGCGTTGGCCCCGATCGAGTCGGCCGGCTGCTGCAGCTCGTTGACCGCCGTGACCTTCGAGCCGTTGGTCGTGATCTGCACCTGGACCGGGCCGTACTGGGTGTTCTCGTCGGGGCCGGTGAAGGTGCCGCCGGCCGGCTTGGCCTTGGCCGGGGTCGAGGCGGGGGTGCTCGCGGGCGCGGCGGGCTTGCTCGCTGGCTGACTGGCCGCCGGCGCCGGGCTGGTACTGGCCTGGCTGGCCGGCGCCGACGGGGTGGCCGGCTTCGATGACGGCGCCGACTTGACCCCCGACGGGGTGCTGGCCGGGGAGGCGAGGGGCGAGCGCGCGGGGGCCGGCGTGGACGGCGTGGCCGCGGCCGACAGCGGGCTCGGCGCCGGGGCGACGGCGGCGTCGCTCACGGCGGCGTGCGTCCTGAACGAGAACAGCACGGCCAGTCCGGCGGCGGTGCCGCCGAGGGTCATGACGGCGCGGCGCAATGCGGCCTCCTGGCAGTAGCGGTCGGGCAGGGTCAGAAATCGAACGACTCGTGGTGGATCCGGCGCCGCGCGATGCCCGCGGCGACCAGTGACTTCACCACCGCGTCGGTCATCGCGGCCGGGCCGCACACGTACGCCTCGTAGCGGTGCAGCCCGGGGACGGTCTGCTGCAGGTGCCGGGCATCGAGCGGGTCGTAGCCGAGGTCGGACCGGGAGCCGATCAGGTAGTGCAACGCCGCCTGCCGGTCGCTCGCGATCGCGTTGAGTTCCCGGCTGAACACGACGTCGCGCGGGTGGCTGGCCCGGTAGAGCAGGGTGATGCCGCCCGACATGCGCCGCGGCAGGGCCGCGAACATCGCCCGGATCGGGGTGATGCCGACGCCGCCCGCGATGAACAGCACCCGCCGCCCGGTCAGCAACGGCGTGAACGCGCCGTAAGGGCCCTCGGCGATGATCCGGGTGCCCGGCCTGAGCCTGGACAGTGACCCGCTGTGGTCGCCGCGGGCCTTGACCGTGATCCGCATCAGGTCCGGTTGCGGCATCGCCGACAGCGAGTACGGGTGGGACTGCCACCACAGGTCGCGGGTGAGGAACCGCCAGCGGAAGAACTGGCCGGGCTCGGCCCGCAGCCGGTCGAAGTCGCGCCCGGTGATGAACACCGACACGATGCCGGGTGCTTCCGGCCGGACCGACTGCACGGTGAACTGGTGCCGGGCGGCGCTGCGCAGCGGGGTGATCACCCGGTACCACAGCAGCAGCGCGCCGACCACCGCGTACAGGGCCGACCAGGCGACCCGGGCGGACAGGCTCCGGGCGAAGGTGCCGCCGTCGGCGAACTGGTGGCTGAACGCCAGCGCGATCGCCAGGTAGGTGTACAGGTGCGCGTAGTACCAGGTCTCGTAGCGCAGGCGGCGGCGGGCGGCCCGCACCGAGAACGCGGCCACGCCGAGCAGGATCAGCCAGGCGACGGCCGCCATCAGCACGTCTGGGTAGGTGGTCAGCAGCGTCGCGGCCTCGCTGCTGACGTTGGTGCGGGCGGTCAGCGCGGAGCCGGTGACGATGAAGACCACGTGGCCGGTGACGGTGGTGATGACCCACCGGCCGCCGGTGGCGTGCCAGCGGGCCAGCCGGACGGTGCCGACGCCGCGTTCCAGCGGGGGCAGCCGGGCCATCAGCGCGACGAGGACGACGATGCCGTACCCGGCCGCCAGGCCGAAGAGCTCGCCGATGCCGGTCAGCACGCCGCCCGGGCTGTGGATGAAGACCGTGCTGCGCCACCACAGGGAGCCGACGCCGGCCAGGCCGAGGCCGATGACCGCGAGCACCACCACCGGCACCAGCACCCGGGCCCGGCCGGTGCCGGGCGCCATCGGCCGGACCGCCCGCATTCCGCCGGTCGCCCGCATCCCGCCGGCCGCCCGCATTCCGCCTGTCGCCCGCATTCCGCCTGTCGCCCGGACCGGCGCGGTGACCCGGGGCGTTGCCCCGGTTGTGCGCAGGCCGCCGGTGTTACGGGGGCCTGCGGCGGCCGGGAAGCTCCCGGTGGCCCGGGGCGGGTCAGCCTGCACGGTCCCGGCCCGGGGGCCGCCCCCCGGCCTGCCAGCGGCCGGCACCGGGGGCTGCGGCCCCGTCGGCGGCACCCGCCAGGACGATGTCCAGCGGTGGGCGACGGGGGAGTCGGCCCACTCGGGCGGCGGCAGCGCGCGCTCGTCCCGGCGGCGGCCGCCGGGCTGCGGCCTCTGCGAAGAACGTCCGTGGTTGGCCATGGCGCTCCTCAGACCCAGACGGCGGAACCGGACAGAGCATCATTATTGGCGAAAGGCGGGCGACTCCGCGGGCGGTTCGCCGGAGTTGCCGCCGGCCGTAAGACTTTCGGCCCGCGGCGCCGGGGAATCGCCGGCGCCGCGGGGCCTGCCTGTCCCGGGCGCTGCCTGTCCCGGGCGCTGCCTGTCGCGGGCGCAGCAAGGCGCCGGGCGCCGCCTGGCCATCCACCGGATCACTCCAGGACCCGAAGATCCCTGGTCCCCACCCCTCCGGTGCTGGCCCCGGCCCTTGCGGGCTGGTGCCCAAAGGCGGCGCTCGACGCCTCGACACCGTTAGCTAACCCGGTCGCCGACAGGGGCGCCATCCCCGGATCCGGGGATACCCGCCGTGCCGCCAGCCGATACCCTGACTGGGTGGCCGCGCACGTGAGCACCGCGTCTGGCCAGGTCATCCGGCTAGCGGAGGGAACCCAGCTGGTTTTCGGGCGCGGACCCGAGGTCGACCTGGCGATTCCGGCTGGGCGCGGACTGTCCCGGCGGGCCGGGGTGATCACGGCCACTCCCGACGGCGCCTGGATCGCCAACATCAGCAGCACCCACGCCCTGTACGTGGCGGGCGACGGCTACCGGATCCGTCTGCCGCGGGTGGAGGGCGACGCCGACCCGGCCGGCGGCTGGCTGGTGGCCACCGGGACCGCGACCGTCGGCTCGCGCTCCATGCTCGATGACGGGCTGGAGATCGCCGTCACCGTGCCCGGGCGGCAACGCCGCCCGGGGGACGCGGGGCCGGGCGAGGGCGACCCGGCCGGCCAGCCGCAGGCAGACGGCGACGGCACCGTGCTGCCGCTCTACCTCGACCCGAAGACCAAGCTGTTCCTGGTCGCGCTCATGTGGTGCCGGCCCTGGCTGCTCGACCCGGGGGCCGCGTCCCCGCTGCCGCGCACCCCGGAGATCGCCCGGGCCGCCCTCGAGGTGACCGGCGCCCACCACGAGCTGGAGCGGTTCGAGGCCGAGCCCGAGTTCCGGGACAAGCTCGCCGCCCGGGTCGCCGAGCACGTCAAGGTGCTGCGCCGCAAGATCGCCGAGCGGGGCCTGGCCGGGCCCGACGTCCGCCTGTCGGACGAGGTCGCGGTCCGGGTGCTGATCGAGAACGGCGTCGTCGGCCCGGGTGACTTGCGGCTGCTGACCGACCCGGCCTGGTGCTCCCGGCAGGAGGACCTGTGGTGGAGCCAGGACTGACCGGCCGCTGAAGCCGACGGGGCCCAAGGGACCGGGCTGCGCCTGATTTCCGGTGGCGGGGTTACCCGCCGGGCGGCCCGCCGCCGGGCAGCTGGCCTGAGGGCAGCACCCCCGAGGGACGGGGCTGGACCGGGATGTGCCCGGCCGGGAAGACCTGGAACTTGGCGGTCAGGCGGGGGTCGCCCGGCGCGACTACGGTCACTGTGTAGGTGCCGACCGGGATCGCGCCGGAGAAGAAGTGCCGGTCCTGGTTGAGCGCGTAGTTGAAGTTCCCGGCCGAATCGGTGACCGGCCTGGCCGGCGCGGCCTTGAGCCCGGTCACGCTGACGCTGACGGTGACATCGGCCGCGAAGCCTGCCCCGTGCACGAAAAACACGGTGCTGCCGTCGCCGTAGGGCTGGCTGACGCAGACTCCGGGCCTGCTGCCCTGCCCCAAACAGGGCGGCGGCGTCGCCGGGCCGAGCTCCGGCCCGGTGGAGCCGCGCAGCAGCAGGCCGAGCCCGGTGCCCGCCCCGAGCAGGACGACCGCCGCGGCGCCGGCCGCCCACGGCAGCAGCCGCCGCGACCGCCCGGCCTGGCCGGGCGCGGTCTGCCCGCGATCAGCCGGCCCCGGCTGGCCTCGCCCGTGGCGGGCCCGGCGGCCGGCCCCCGGCCGGCGCGGCGCGGTCGCGTTGTCCGACTGGTAACTGGTCACCGGGTGATAGCCAGGCAGCGCGGTATACGACCCGGACGTGTCGGTGCCTGGCCCCCAGGCGGCCGCCGACCCGGCCGTCTCGCTGCCGACCGCCTCCCGCCAGACGCTGTCCTCGGTCGCGGCCGGCCGCCGCCGCCGGACGCGGACGCGGTCGGCGCAAGCGGCGTGCGCTGGTACTCGGCCAGCACCTTCAGGGCCGGGCCGGGGAGGAAGTCGTGGCCGCCGCCGGCCGGGTGCGCGAACGGGCCGAGCCGGGTGAGGATGGCGGCGCTGGTCGGGCGGTCCCGCGGCACCCGCCGCAGGCACGCGGCGACCAGGCCGGTCAGCTCGGCCGGGACGTCGGCCAGGTCGGGCGGCTCGGTCGCCAGCCGCACGAGGATGTCCATGACGGTGTCGCCCTGGTAGGGCGGGTGCCCGGTCGCGGCGTAGACCAGCGTGGCGCCGAGGGAGAAGATGTCGCTCGCGGGGGAGGCCTGGGTGGCGTCGCGGGCCTGCTCGGGCGCCATGTAGGCGGGGGTGCCGGACGCGCCGCCGCCGCGGGTGGCGGTCAGCTGCACCCGCTCGGCCGCCCGGGCCACCCCGAAGTCGATCACCCGCGGCCCGTCCGGCGCCACCAGCACGTTCGACGGCTTCACGTCGCGGTGCAGCAGCCCGGCGGCGTGGATCGAGGCCAGCGCCTCGGCGCAGCCGGCCGCGAGCCAGCGCACGGCCGGGACCGGCAGCGGCCCGGCCTGGCGCACAAGCGTGCTCAGCGACGGGGCGGGCACGTAGGCGGTCGCCACCCAGGGCAGGTCGGCGTCGGCGTTCGCCTCGATCACGGCGGCGGTGAACACCCCGCTGACCCGGCTGGCGGCCGATACCTCGCGCGCGAAGCGGGCCCGGAAACCGGGCTCCTCGGCCAGCTCGATCCTGATCGTCTTCACCGCGACCAGCCGCCCCCCGGCCGAGCGGGCGAGGAAGACCTGGCCCATCGCGCCGGCCCCGAGCTTGCCGATGATCGTGTAGGAGCCGATGCGCTCGGGATCCCACCGGCGCAGCGGCTGCACGACCGGTTGCGGCATCGGCGGCTCGCCTTTCTTCGGCTTGAAGGGGCAATGACTTCGCCCCAATGATGCCGAATCTGCCCCGCGCCGGACGGCGAACCGCCTATTTTCGTTAACGCCGCAGGCAATGGCGGTGACTGGCCAGCGCTTAACGATCAAGGGCGGGGTGAATGGCGGCGCGGGCGCCCGTTCTGATGATCAAATTCCTGATTGCGGCGGGACGCGGCCACCAGGCCGGCCTGGCCTAACTAGCCCGCAGGATGAACCGCTCGACCGCGTTGGCGAAGCCCTCGTCGTCGTTGGCGGTGGTGACCCGGCGGGCGGCGTGCTGCACTTCGAGGCTGGCGTTGCCCATCGCGATGCTCAGCCCCGAGTGGGCGAACATGAGCACGTCGTTGGCGCCGTCGCCGATGGTGGCGATCTGGCCCGCCGGAATTTGGTATTTCTGCGCCAGGTACTTGGCGACCGCGCCCTTGTTGGCGTCCGGGTGGGTGATGTCCAGGTAGTACGGCTGGGAGCGGGAGGCGGCCACGTGGTCGCCGAACTTGCCGTGGGCCGCGTCCGAGGCCTTGGCGACCGCGTCGAAGTCGTCGCTGACGCCGACGATCTTGGCGACGTCGGTGGTGAGCCCGTCCAGGTTCTGCATGATCTTGGCCTCGAACCGGACCGTGCTGGTCTCCTTGGCCACGTGCGCCCCCTTGGGGTCGGGGATGTACCAGTCGGCGCCGCGGTAGAGCCAGGTGTCCAGGCCGAATGACTTGTTCAGGTCGGCCACCGGGTGCACCAGGTCCTCCGGGATGGTCCGCTGCTCGATCACCGACATGTCCGGGTTGACGATGCACCCACCGTTGAAGGCGGCGATCGGTGTGCTCAGCCTGAGCGGCTCCACCAGCATCGACATGCCGAGCGGGGGCCGCCCGCTGGTGACCGCGAACAGGATCCCGGCCTCGCCCAGCTTGCGCACCGCCGCGACCGCCCGGTCGGTGAGCTGCTTGTCCGGCGTGACCAGCGTGCCGTCGACATCGGCCAGCAGCAGCTTGATGTTGTTCTCCACCATGTCCTCCCGCGTCATCGCGTGCCGTCGCACCTAGTGTGCAGCTATACCGGTGGCGGATGTCGGGCGGGTAAACCGGATGCGCCGGGTGCGGGAATCCGGGCGCCCGCACTGTGGCCGCACGGTGGCCGCACTGTGGAAGCACCGTGGCCGCACCGCCGGCGGGTCCGGCGCGTTCCCGGCGACACGGGAAGCGGGCCGTCGCCCCCCGGTGACGGCCCGCCCGGCCCGCCAGTCCCCAACTGATGCGGGCTTCACGACGGGCGGCCGGGGCTCACCCCAAAGGGCCCGGAAGCCGTCGTCTTGCAGCTCACAAACTAGCGTGAAAACTGCATCGTGTACAAGGTAATATGAAGCGATCTAATCGTGGCCTATGTAACATTGACAGTGTTCTGTCGCGGGCGAGGGGGTTGAGACGGGTGAGTGAGCCAGTACGTCGTGAGCACTGGTCGATGATGCTGACCGACCAGCTGTGTTTTGCCTTGTACGCCGCCTCGCGCGCGATCACCAGCCAGTACCGGCGCGTGCTTGATCCCCTCGGGCTGACCTACCCGCAGTACCTGGTGCTGCTGGTGCTGTGGGAGCGCGGTCAGGTGCCCGTCAAGGAGCTGGGCGATGCCCTGCATCTCGACTACGGCACCCTCAGCCCGCTGCTGAAGCGGCTGGAGGCGCGCGGCCTCCTGCGCCGCGAGCGCTCGGCCGCTGACGAGCGGTCGGTGCTGATCAGCCTGACCGCCGGCGGCACCGAACTGCGCGAGCGGGCGCGCTGCATCCCGGGCCTCGTCGCCCAGTCGATCGGCCTCGACCGGGCTGAGATCGACCAGCTTCGGGCGACCCTGCGCAAGATGACCGGCAACATCGTCGCGGCCGGCCCGCCGGAGCCGCCACCGGAGTGACCACCGGGCCGCACCCAATGACGGGCGCTTGCGTTGGGCCGCCGCCAACGGGGCCGCTACTACGCTGGCGGCATGACTACTTCACCAACCGTAGTGCTGATCCACGGCCTGTGGATGACGCCGCTGGCCTGGGAGCACTGGGTCGAGCGGTACGAGGCCCGCGGCTGCACCGTGTTCACCCCCGGCTACCCTGGCATCGGCCAGGGGCAGGCCGGGCTCATGGAGCTGCGGGCCAACCCGGACGCGGTCGCCGGCGTCGGAGTCCGCGAGATCATGGACCACCTCACCGATTTCATCGGGAAGCTGGATGCAGCCCCGGTCATCATGGGTCACTCGTTCGGCGGGACGTTCGCCCAGCTGCTGGTGGGCCACGGGCTCGGGTCGGCCGGGGTGTCCATCGACGGCGCCGCCGTCAAGGGGATCAACGTGCTGCCGCTGTCGGAGATCCGCTCGGTGCTGCCCGTGCTGGACAACCCGGCCAACGTGAGCAAGGCCTCGACGCTGACGTCGGAGCAGTTCCACTACTCGTTCACCAACGCCCAGGTCGACTCGGTCGCCGAGGAAGCCTACGATCGCTACTCCGCTCCGACCCCGGCCAAGGTGCTGTTCCAGGGCGGTTTCGCCGCCGTCACGCCGCACGCCGCCACCACGTTCAACTTCGCCGACGACGACCGGGCCCCGCTGCTGTTCATTTCCGGTGGCAGCGACCACATCCTGCCCCCGGCCGTGCAGCGGCACAATTACGACAAGTGTGCCAGGCACTCCACCGCGATCGCGGCTTATAAAGTGTTCCCCGGCCGCGACCACTACACCTGCGGCGAGCCGGGCTGGGAGGCGGTGGCAGACTTCGCGCTGGACTGGGCGCTGGCCCCGCGGGCGGGGGAGCTGGACTAGCGGGGGCGGGCCTGGCCGCCAGGCATGCCGTCAGGCGGTGATGTTGGCGCTGTCACCCGCGGTGACCGCGAACGAGGCGCCGCTCACCATCCGCGCCTCGTCGGAGGCGAGGAACGCGACTACCGGGGCGACGTCGGCCGGGTCAATCCAGGGGACGCCGAGCGGGCTCTTGGCCGCCAGCAGCTGCCGCGCGGTCTCCTCGTCCTGCCCCGGCTGGCCGCTCGGCTCGCGCCCGCCGACCGCGATCGCCTGCGCGTACCGGTCCTCGTGGCGGGTCAGCGCGGTGTCGATGAGGCCGGGGATCACCGCGTTGACGGTGATGCCGTGGCTGCCCAGCTCCAGCGCGGCCGACTTCATCAGGCCGATCAGGCCCCACTTGGAGGCCGAGTAGGCAGCGCCGAACTTGGTCCCGTGCTCACCCTGGGTCGAGGAGGTGATGATGATCCGCCCGCCGCCCCGCCTGACCAGCAGCGGGGCGAACACCCGGAGCACGTTGGCGGTCCCGTTGAGGTTGACGTCGATCTGGTCGTGCCAGTCGCGGTCCTCCATCTCCAGGATCGGCTTGAACGCCTGGATGCCGGCGTTCGCGAACACGATGTCCACCCCGCCGAACTCGCGCTCGATGTCCGCCGCAGCCGACCGCAGCGCACCGATGTCGCACTGGTCGGCCATGGCCGCCAGCCAGCGGGCGCCCGCCGCGATGACCGCGTCGGCGGTCGCGGCCAGGTCGGCCGGGGTAGCCGGGGCGAAGTCGAGGATGGGGCTGACCGGCCCGGCGATGTCGAGGCCGGCCACCGCCGCTCCCCGGGCGGCCAGCGCAACCGCCGCCGCCCGGCCGATGCCCCGGGCGGCCCCGGTCACCACCGCCACCCGCCCGGTCAGGTCGCCTGGTCCCCGTGTTATCGCTCCGTCCGCCATCGCGCCTCCTGTCGCCGGCTTTCTGCTGTCTCCGGGTCATTACCACGATCGTCCGGGGCTAAGCGCCGGGCGGCCCCCCGCGCACCGGGCCGGGCCGCGGACCGGCCGGGCCGGGGACTGGGCGGGCCCGTAGCATGAACCGTATGGCCCGTTCGACCGCTTCCCGGCCGGAGTCCGCCGCCCGGACCAGCCGGCTGCCTGCTGTCATCGAGGCCCGCGGCATCAGGCACAACAACCTGCGTGAGCTCGACGTCGACATCCCGCTGTGGTGCGTGGTGGCGGTGGCCGGGGTGTCCGGCTCGGGCAAGAGCTCGCTCGCGGCCGGCACCCTGTACGCCGAGGGGATGCAGCGGTTCCTCGAAGGGCTGTCGACCTACAGCCGCCGGCGGCTGGACCAGTCGCAGCGGCCGGACGCCGACCGTATCGACCACCTGCCGGCCGCGCTGGCGCTCCGCCAGCGGCCGCCGGTGCCCGGGGTGCGCAGCACCGTCGGCACGATGAGCGAGGTGCTCAACGTGCTGCGGCTGATCATGTCCAGGCTCGGCACCCACGTCTGCCCCAACGGCCACCCGGTGGCGCCGAGCGTGGCCACCCAGGGCATGGAGATGACCTGCCCGGTGTGCGGGGTGCGGTTCCCCCACCCGGGAGCGGAGTCGTTCGCGTTCAACTCCTACGGCGCCTGCCCGGCTTGCAACGGGACCGGCCAGCGGGTCGAGGTCGACCTGGAATCGCTGGTGCCGGACGAGGACAAGACCATCGCCGGCGGCGCGGTGCTGCCGTGGAACTCCGGCGGCCGGCGGCTCATGCAGTACGCCGCCGGGCAGCTCGGGGTGCCGCTCGACAAGCCGTTCCGGGAGCTGACGGCGAAGCAGCGGGAGATCGTCTTCCACGGCCCGCCGGCCGAGCGGGCGGTGACCCTGCGGGCCGGGTCGCGCCGCGAGGTCACCCTCAACGTGCATTATGAGAACGCGGTCGCCACGGTCGAGCGGGCGGCCGCCAGCGACGCCCCCGGCAGCCGGGCCCGGGTGGAGAAATTCCTGAAGGTGCGCACCTGCTCGGTCTGCCACGGCACCCGGCTCAACCCGGACGCGCTGCGCAGCACCCTCGACGGCCGCAACCTGGCCCAGATCAGCGCGCTGACGCTGGAGGAGCTGCGCGGCTTCGTCACGGCCATTCCCGCCCGCGCGCCGCAGGAGCTCGCCCGGGTGTCCAGCGGGCTGACGAAGGAGTGCTTGCAGGTGCTCGACCCGCTGCTGCAGCTCGGCCTCGGCTACCTGCAGCTCGACCGGGCTGGCGCCACCTTGTCGACCGGGGAGCGGCAGCGCCTGGAGCTGACCTCGACCGTCCGCGCCAATACGACCGGCATGCTCTACGTGCTCGACGAGCCGTCGGTCGGCCTGCACCCGAGCAACATCGACGGGCTGCGCGCCACCATCGGGATGCTCGCCGCCAACGGCAACTCGGTCGTCATGGTCGAGCACGAGACCGACGTCATCAACGGGGCCGACTGGATCATCGAGCTTGGCCCGGGGGCGGGTACCCGCGGCGGCACCATCGTCGCCGAGGGCACCCCGGCCGACATCCGCGCCAGCAAGAAGTCGGTCATCGGGCCGTTCCTGGCCGGGCGTCCCGCGGTCGAGCGCGCGCCCCGCCCGGTCGACGGGGACGCGGTCACGGTCGAGGTGTCGCGGCTCTACAACCTGCACGACGTGCGGGTCGCGTTCCCGGTCAACGCGATGACGGCGGTCGCCGGGCCATCCGGGGCGGGCAAGACCGCCCTGGTCCTGGAGAGCCTGGTGCCGGCCCTGCGGGCGGCCCTGGCCGGGGAGAAGGTCCCGGGCCACGTCCGGCGGCTGGAGACGGCCGGGATCCGCGGGCTGGCCGAGATCGACGCGACCCCGATCGGGCAGAACTCCCGCTCCACCCCGGCCACCTACTCCGGCGCGTTCGACGCGATCCGGCAGGCGTTCGCGGATACCCCGCTGGCCCGCCGCCGCGGCTGGCAGCCGGGGCACTTCTCGTTCAACACCAAGGCGGGCCAGTGCCCCCAGTGCGAGGGCCTCGGCTACATCGACATCGACGTGCAGTACCTGCCCGACATCCGCGAGACCTGCCCGCTGTGCCACGGGTCGCGCTACCGGGAGGAAGTGCTCGACGTCCGCCTCGACGGGCTGACCATCGCCGAGGTGCTCACGCTGACCGTGCAGGAGGCGGTCGCGCGGTTCGACGCCCGGCCGCCGGCCGTCCGCCCGCTGCGGCCGATCGACGACGTCGGGCTGGGCTACCTGCGGCTGGGGGAGGCGACCCCGTCCTTGTCCGGCGGTGAGTCGCAGCGGCTGCGCATCGCCTCCCGGCTGCGCAGCAGCCAGCGCAACGTGCTCTACGTGTTCGACGAGCCGTCGACCGGGCTGCACCCCGTCGACATCGCCGTCCTCGTCGGGGTATTCGACCGGCTGCTGGACGGCGGCGCCACCGTGATCGTTATCGACCACGACCTCGACCTGCTGGCGGCGGCCGACCACGTCATCGACATGGGGCCGACCGGCGGCCCGGGTGGCGGCCGGGTGGTCGCGGCCGGGACGCCTGGCCCAGGTGGCGGCGGACAAGGCCAGCGTCACCGGTCCCTACCTGGCCCGCCACCTCGCCCGGGACGGCAGCGGCTGACGGAGCGGCCCGGACCGCCGCCGGGCCGTCCGCTCGTTCAGGCGGGGCTCCCGGCCGGGGTAAGCGGAGCTCAGCGCCGCCGCAGTGACGCGTCGGCCAGCCAGGGCGGTGACCACAGCTTGCTGCCGCCGACCGCGGTGCCCGGCGCCACCAGCTCGTCGATGCGGTCCAGGGTGGCGCTGTCGAGCGTCACGTCTTGCCCGGCCAGCAGCCCATCGGCCTGCTCCTGGGTCCGCGGCCCGATGATGGCCGAGGTGACCGCCCGGTGGCTGGTCACGAACGCGATCGCCAGGTGCAGCAGGGAGATCCCCGCGTCGGCCGCGACCTTGCCCAGCTCGCCGATCAGCTCCAGCCGGCGCTGGTTGCCGGCCAGAGCCGGGTCGAAGCGGTCCGGCCGGGTGCGCGCACGCCCGGCCGTCAGGTCGATGTCGGCCGCGCTGCGGTAGCGGCCGGACAGCCAGCCGGACGACAGCGGCCCCCAGACGATGACACCCATGCCGTAGCGCTCGGCCGTGGGCAGCAGCGAGGTCTCGGTCTCCCGGTCAAAGATCGAGTACGGCGGCTGCTCGCAGCGGAACCGCTCGAGCCCGCGCCGCTCCGCCGCCCAGTGCGCCTCGACGATCTGCTCGGCCGGGAACGTCGAGCAGCCGATGGCCCGGACCTTGCCCTCGCGGATCAGGTCGGTCAGCACCGACAGCGTCTCCTCGATGTCCGTCTCGGGCGAAGGCCGGTGAATCTGGTACAGGTCGACGTAGTCGGTGCCCAGCCGCCGCAGCGACGCCTCGATCTCCCGGCGGATCCAGCGCCGCGAGTTACCCTGCTGGTTGGGGTCGTTGCCCATCGCACCGTGGACCTTTGTGGCGAGGACGACGTCGTCGCGGCGGCCCTTGAGGGCCTTGCCCACGATCTCCTCTGATTCGCCGCGTGAGTAGACGTCGGCGGTGTCGACGAAGTTGACGCCGCGGTCGAGGGCACTGTGGATGATCCGCACCGCGTCGTCGTGGTCCGGGTTTCCCCGGCCGCCGAACATCATGGCGCCCAGGCAGAGATTGGATACTTGCATGCCGGTCGAGCCGAGGGGGAGATAGCGCATGCTCGCAACCTACGACGTGGGGCCGCCCTCAGGTCAAGGCCCAGACCGCCCGCGGAGCGTGAAACCAGCCCCGTTCGGCTGTAAATTGCCTGTCGTCAGCTCACCCGGTCGCGGATGTGGGCCGGGAGGGGGATCTCGTCCCGCAGCCGGGGGTCCCGTTCCGGTTCGCCGAAGGTGACCGCGAGCGGCAGCACCCCGGCCCACACGTCGCGCTCGTAGTCGTCCGGCTCGTCGGCCGGCATGCCGGTGCGGATCTTGACCGAGGCCTCGGTCAGCGGCAGCGACAGCACCGCCGTGGCCGCCATCTCCTTGGCGGTGGGCTGCCGCGCGGCCGCCCACCGGCCGGGGATCAGGTGGTCGGTGATGAGCCGCAACGCCTGCCACCGCTCGTCCTCGCCGGTGACCAGCGTGGCGGGGCCGAAGACGACGGCGCTGCGGTAGTTGACCGAGTGGCTGAACACCGAGCGGGCGGCGACGATGCCGTCCATGTGGGTGACGGTCACGCACACCCGCTGCCCGTTCGCGGCCCGGAACGCCCCGTTGGCCGACGAGCCGTGCAGGTACAGCGTGTCGCCGTCGCGGCCGTACGCGGTCGGCAGCACCACCGGGTCGGTGCCCGCCACCACCCCGAGGTGACAGATCAGGCCGGCGTCGAGCACCTCGTAGAGGGCGGTCCGGTCGGCCTGGCCGCGCTCGCGGTGGCGGCGCAGGGTGGTACGGGGGGTGCTGGACAAAGGGGCGGGCTCAGTGCTCATGATCCCGTAGCCTAGGCGGCAAGTGGACTGCCGCAAATATCCAATCATGGGGAAGTTCTGATGACCACTTTGCCGTCCGGCCTGCCTGTGGTCGTCGACCGCGCGGCCCCGGCTCCGCTCGCGGTGCAGGTCGCGGCCCAGCTCCAGGCGGCCGTGACGGGCGGCGGGCTGCGGGCCGGGGACCGGCTGCCGTCCAGCCGCGACCTGGCCGCCACCCTCGGCGTCAGCCGCACCGTGGTGACCAACGCCTACGCCCGGCTGTTCGCCGAGGGCTGGCTCGAGGGCCGCCACGGCTCCGGCACCTACGTGGCCGACGTCGCCCCCGCGCCGGCCCGGGACGCCGCCCGCGGCTGCGGGTCCGCCCCGGCCGCTCGCCCGGCTGATCCCGAACGGGGGCGGGCTCATCGCCGCGTCCAACCACTGGGCGGTCCAGTCGGCGGGCGAGACAGGGGGGAAGAGTCCTCGTTGCGGCCGTCGCCCGGCTCCCCGTCCGTGTCTCCGGCTGGCCGGGCGCCGTCAGCCCGCGAGCCGCTGACAGGGGAGCCGGTCAACCTCGAGCCCGGGATCTGCTGGGAGCAGGGAATCGACCCGGCCGCCTGGCGCCGCGCGTGGCGGGTGGCGGGCGCGCACCTGCCGTCGCGGATGCCGGACCCGTACGGGCTGCCGGAGCTGCGCGAGGAGATCGCCGCCTACCTGCGCCGGTCCCGCGGGCTGGTCGTCACGCCCGCCCAGGTGCTGGTCACCCAGGGCGTCTCGAGCGGCTTCGGGCTGCTGGCGGACGCGCTGCTGCGGCCGGGGGACGCGGCCGGGGTGGAGGAGCCCGGCTTCCCGACCGGGCGCGAGGTGCTGCGCCGGGCCGGCGCCCGGGTGGTGCCCTGCCGGGTCGACGCGCACGGCATCGTCCCGGAGGAGCTGCCCGCGGACCTGCGCCTGCTGTACACCTCGCCCGCGCACCAGTACCCGCTGGGCGGGCGGCTGCCGGTCAGCCGCCGCCAGGCGCTGGCGGGCTGGGCCCGCGCGACCGGGGCGCTGGTGGCGGAGGACGACTACGACAGCGAGTTCCGCTACGACGTGGGTCCGCTGCCAGCCTTGCAGGCGATGGCACCCGACGTCATCGTCTATCTTGGCACCGCGTCGAAGCTGCTGGCGACCGCGTTCGGCGCGGGCTGGCTGGTGGCGCCGCCGGCCCTGGTGGACGAGCTGGCGGCGCTGCGCCCGCGACTGGGGGCCCGCATCCCGGAGCCGGTCCAGCACGCGCTGCTGGCCCTGCTGCGGTCGGGCGACCTGGAGCGGCACGTGCGCCGGATGCGGCTGGAGTACGCGCGCCGCCGGGCCGCCCTGGTCGAGGGGCTGTCGGCCGGCTGCCGGCGCAGCCCGGGGGAGCGGGCGGGCCGGTGCCGTTCCGGCTGCTGGGCGACACCGCCGGGATGCACGTGGTGCTGGAGCTGCCGGACGGCTTCCCGGCCGCCCGGCTGGTAGCGGCGGCAGCCGAACGGGGCGTGCGGATCTACCCGCTCGACCGCTACTACGCCGGGCCGCCCACGATGAGCGGGCTCATCCTCGGCTACGGAACCGTGACCCTGCCGCAGGTCCGCCGGGCCGCGACCGTCCTCGCGCCGCTGCTGACCCGGGTCTCCTGAGCCCGGTTGGGCTTACTTGCTGGGCCCGGTGAGGGCAACGGTGAGGCCGACCCCGATCATGGCCAGCCCGCCCGCGCCGCCGACGGCCGCGTAGCGGCGCGGGGAGCGGGCGAACCAGGCCCGGACGGCGCTGGCGCCCAGCCCCCAGGCGCTGTCGGAGGCCAGCCCCAGCGCGACCGAGATGCACGCCAGCAGCAGCATCTGGGCGGTTACGTGGCCCGCGTTCCGGTTGACGAACTGCGGCAGGATCGCACCGAACAAGATGAACGTCTTCGGGTTGGTGACGCCGACGATCACCCCGTCCCGCAGCGCCAGCCAGCCTTCCCGCGGGGGCACCGCCGCGGTGAGCGCCCCGGCCAGGGAGTGCCGGTGCCGGATCGCCTGGACGCCGAGGAACACCAGGTAGAGCGCGCCCGCCAGCTTGACCGCGAGGAACACGTCGGCCGAGCGCTGCAGCAGCGGGCCCAGTCCGGCCGCGATGCACGCGGCCACCAGGTAATTGCCCGCCGCGTGCCCGGCCGCGGTGGCAATGGCGGTGCGCCGCCCGTGCGCCAGCGCCCGGCCGACCACGAACAGCACGCCGGGCCCGGGGATCACGATGATCACCAGCGACGCCAGCGTGAACCCGATCAGCTGCCCGGACGAGACCATGAGGCCATTGAATCCTGCCCTCGGGCCGCGCGCCAGGCAAGCGCTTGGCTTAGAGCTCGATGCGGGATCCCATGATGACCGTTTGCTCGCGGGGGAGCTGGAAGTACTCGGCCGCGTCGGCCGTCAGCCGGGTGGTGGCGATGAACAGCCGCTTGCGCCAGGCCATCATCTCGGGCGAGTCGCCCTTGCGCACCTCGATGGTGGACAGGAAGTAGGAGACCTCTTCGGTCCGCAGCGGCGCGTCGTAGCAGGCCTGGCGGATGGCCGGCAGCAGCGCCGGGACGCTGGGCACGTCCATGTAGCCCACCCGGGCGGCGACGTGGTAGATCCTGTCGCCCTTGTAGCCGAGGTCGTCCACCGTGAGCTGGCCTTCCCGGGGGACGTGCGGGACCGGCTGGGGCTCGATCGACAAGATGATGACGTGGTCGTGCAGCACGTGGTTGTGCTCCACGTTCGCCCGCATGGCCAGGGGCGCGGTCTCCTTTCCCCGGTTGAGGAAGATCGCGGTGCCCTCGACCCGGGGCAGCGGCGGCTTCGCGTTATGCAGCCCGTGGATGAACTCGGGCAGCGATCCCTCGTCTCGCGTGCGCCGCTGGCTGACCAGCTGCCTGCCCTTCTGCCAGGTGGTCAGGACGGTGAAGATGACGATGCCGACGGCCAGCGGCAGCCAGGCGCCGTGCGGCAGCTTGGTCAGGTTGGCGGCGAAGAACAGCAGGTCGAAGGTGACCAGCAGGCCGCCGCCGAGCACGGTGAGCCACAGCGGCTTCTTCCACTGATTGTGCGCGATGTAGAAGA
Organism: uncultured Actinomycetota bacterium; assembly: GCA_963795335.1. Lineage (GTDB taxonomy): Bacteria > Actinomycetota > Actinomycetes > Streptosporangiales > Streptosporangiaceae > Trebonia. The sequence goes on along the minus strand of CAWCHI010000007.1, from coordinate 101,588 downwards.
ACAGCAGCGTGGTGATGGTGATCGTGCCGGTGACGGCGACCCCGTAGGCGTAGGCCAGCGCGGTCGACGTGCGGAACGTGAACACCAGCGCGAGCACCGCGACGCACAGCGCCCAGTTGATCCACGGCACGTAGATCTGGCCGACCTGCTCCTCGGACGTGTGCAGGATGCGCAGCCGCGGCAGGTAGCCGATCTGCGCGGCCTGCTGCGTGACCGAGAACGCACCGGTGATCACCGCCTGCGAGGCGATCACCGTCGCCAGGGTGGCCAGGATGACCATCGGGATCCGTCCCCAGCCGGGGACCAGCAGGAAGAAGGGGTTGGCGATCGCCTTGGCCGGGTCGGACAAGACCAGGGCGCCTTGCCCCAGGTAGTTGAGGATGCACGCGGGAAAGACCATGAAGAGCCAGGCGAGGGTGACCGGGCCGCGGCCGAAGTGCCCCATGTCCGCGTAGAGGGCCTCGGCGCCGGTGACCGCCAGGACCACCGCCGCCAGCGAGAAGAAGGCCGTGCCGAAGTGGCCGAACAGGAAGGTCAGGGCGTAGGTGGGAGACAGCGCCTTGAGGATCGACGGGTTGGTGATCACCCCGCGGATGCCGCAGGCACCGATCACCAGGAACCAGACGACCATCACCGGCCCGAACACGCGTCCGACGGCGCCGGTCCCGAGCCGCTGGAACAGGAACAGGCCGATGAGGATCGCCGCGGTGATCGGCAGCACGATGGCCCCCACGGACGGCGCCGCGACCTGCACGCCCTCGACGGCCGAGAGGACCGAGATGGCTGGGGTGATCATGCTGTCGCCGAAGAAGAGCGACGCGCCGAAGATGCCGAGCAGGGCCAGGAGCAAAGCGGTCCGCCGCTTGCCGACCTGGCCGTGGCGGCGGATCAGCGTGATCAGCGCCATGATGCCGCCCTCGCCGTCGTTGTCGGCGTGCATCACCAGTACGACGTAGGTCAGCATGACAATGATCATGACCGCCCAGAAGATCAGCGAGATGACCCCGTACACGTGCTCGGTCGTCACCTGCACCCGGTGCGGGTCAGACGGGCTGAAAATGGTCTGCACTGTGTACAGGGGGCTCGTCCCGATGTCGCCGAACACCACGCCGAGCGCCCCGAGCGCCAGCGCTCCCCGTGCAGTCCCGCGCTCCATGTGCCTCCCAGGCCGTTACCGCTCAGGTCAAACCATACTGAAGCGCTCCGAACCGGTCCCCTGGTGGCCCGCATCGCCCCCTGAAAGATCCCCCGCGGAGCAGCAGGCAACCCGGGCCGCCGCAACGGCGCGGGCAGGCGCGGGCAGGGCGCGGGCCTGGCGGCCGCTACCGCCGACGAGTCAGCAGGGAAATCGTGCGCTCGGCGAGCTGGTGGGTGTGATAGCTGAGCCACGCGCAGACGCCCGCCAGCGGCAGCTCGATCACCGCCGCCAGCACGATGGCCTGCGCGACCTGATGGCGCGGCGAGGTCATGATGTCGAACCAGGCATCGACCACGAGCATCGTGGCCGCGGCGGCGGCGCTGATGGCGAGGTAACGCGAGCGGCGCAGCGCCAGGTACCCGGTGGCGCCGAGCGCGATGAGCAGGAGCACGTCGAATCCGGCCCACGCGATGTTGTAATGGGGTGAGAGCTGGCGGGACGGGAGCGAGTACCCCAGGTAGACAGTCCACGGGATCAGCACCAGGGAGAACAGCACGAAAGCCTGCCCTGCCCACCGGACCATGCGGCTGTTCTCGGCCAGCACGGTGCTTTCCGGCTCGGGAGACGGCGTGATCATGAAACCTCAGCGTAGCCCCGGCGGTCAACAGCGCCCGTTTGCGACAAAAGGAACGAGCTTGCTGGCCGCCTGGGGCTGCCGCCGGACTGGCAGCCGGCCGGAGGCCTGGGTGGCACCGCCGGCCGTTAGCTGCCGGTGATGTCGGCTGCCTGGTCCACCACGAAGGACAGGCTGCGGTCGAGGCTGGCGCCGCGCTGGAACGCGGCCCCGTTACCGCGCGCGAGCACGGCGCCGAGCAGCTCGCGGACCACGTCGGTGTCCCCGGCGTCGTCGAGCGCGTCCCGCACGTGCTCGAACAACGCCCCGGCGACGGCCGCGGCGCGCTCCGGCCGGTCGGTGTAGGGGTACAGCAGGTGGTCGGCCAGACCCGAGCGGCTGGCCCGCCACGAGGCGAGGCGCAGCATCTCCACCCGCGGGGCCTCGGCCGGCGTTCCCGCGCGCCAGGCCCGCGCCTCGGTCTCCACCAGGCCCCGGGTCAGCGCCGCGATGAGCACGGCGTCGTCGGCGTACAGGCACACGTCAGCGATCCGCACCTCGAGCGTCGGGTAGTGCTCGGACAGCCGGGCGTCGAAGTACACCATCCCGCTGTCGAGCAGGGTGCCGGTGCGGAGCATCTCCCGCACCGTCGCCTGGTACGCCTCGGCCGAACCGAAGGCGCCGGTCGGGCCCGCGCTCGGCCACCGCCCCCAGGCCTGGTAGCGGAAGCTGGCGTAGCCGCTGTCCTGGCCCTGCCAGAACGGGGAGTTGGCGCTGAGCGCCAGCAGCACCGGCAGCCACGGGCCGATCCGGTCCAGCACCCCCACCCCTTCCTCGGGCGAGTCGATGCCCACGTGCACGTGGCAGCCACAGGTGAGCTGCTCGTGGGCGGTGATGCCGAACGCCGCGGCCATCATCAGGTAGCGGCCCTTGCGGACCAGCTCCGGTTCGACCGGAACCGGGGAGGTGGCCAGCGCCGCGATCCGGGCCCCGGCCCGGCCGGCCGCCGTGGCCGCCAGTGAGCGGCCCCGGCGTATCTCGCCGCTCAGCTCGCTCAGGTCGTCGCACGGTGTGCTGTTGGTCTCCAGCTGCTGCTGCTGCAACTCGTACTCGAGCTTCAGCTCCTCCGGCGCCCCGTCCTCGCCCGCCGCCCCGTCCGCTTGCTGCTGGCTGGCCCGGTTGAGGGCCGACCCGGCTACCGCCAGCGGCACCCCGGTGCCGGGCTCGACCAGGAGCAGCTCTTCCTCTACACCCACACTTCGTGCTGTCACCGCCGTCACGTGCCCCCTGATCGGCGCCTCATTCCTGGCCGCTCGCCCGAGATGGCCCGGGGCCGGCTTCTATGCTGCTGTCCATGGACGTCCCCGCCCCCGCCTGGGTGGTGGCCGGGCCGCCGGGGGCCGGCAAGAGCACGGTCGCCCGGATGCTGCTGGCCCGCCTCCGCCCGGTCCCGGCCCTGCTCGACAAGGACACCATGTACGGGTCGTTCGTGGCGGCGACACTGGCGGCGTCCGGTCGCCCGCCCGGTGAGCGCGAGGGACCCTGGTACGACGAGCACGTCAAGGTGCACGAGTACGCGGGGATGACCGCGACCGCCCGCGAGATCCGCGGCCACGGCTGCCCGGTGCTGCTGTCGGGCCCGTTCACCCGGCAGATCCACGACGCCGGCCAGTGGCAGAGCTGGGCGGCCGAGCTCGGTGGCGGGACGGTGCGGCTGGTCTGGGTCCGCTCGGATGCCGCCACCCTGCGGGAGCGGCTGAACGGGCGCGGCTCGGGCCGGGACTCCGGCAAGCTGGCCGACTTCGCCGCCTTCACCGCCCGGATGCGGCTGGACGAGCAGCCCGCGGCGCCGCACGTGGTGGTCGACAACCGGCTCGCCGCCGCCCCGCTCGGGGGGCAGCTGGACGCTCTTCTCCGCCAGGAGACCTAGCGGCCGGTCAGGACGCGGCCGGGGGCGCCGCCCGGGCGGCGGCGAGCGCGGTGACGCCGGCCATGAACATGTCCACGCCGAACTGGTAGTGCGTCTCCGGGTCGTCGCACGCGGTCATCGGGACAGCGCACTCGACCAGCCGGGGGTACTTGCTCAGCGGCAGCGTCGCCAGCTTCACCTGGCTCTGCCGCTGTATTTCGGCCCGCTCGCCCTCGTCGATCGCCGTGATCCCGGGCTCGCTCATCACCAGCGTCAGCCCGGTCCACAGGGCCGAGCGGGCGACCGAGCTAGCCTCCTCGGGGTCGAAGCCGGCCCGGCGCAGCAGGTCCAGGGTGACCTCGGTCGCGGCCAGGGCGGCGTCGTTGTTCATCTTCTCCTTCTGCGCCAGCAGCTGGGTGGCGGCCGGGTGGGCCCGCAGCACCGCCAGCAGTGCGGTGAGCAGCTTACGGAGCTGGTCCGGCCACGGGGCGTCCGGGTCGACGGAGATGTCGATCTCGCCCCAGACCCGCTCGACCAGCCCGTCGAGCAGCTCGTCCTTGCTGCGGAAATGCCAGTACAGCGCCATCGGGGTCACCCCGAGGTCGGCCGCGAGCTTGCGGATCGTCAGCGCGTCGAGGCCGGACGCGTCGGCCACCGCGAGCGCCCGCTCGGTCACCGCCGCCCTGGTCAGACGGGTGCGCTCACCGTCGTCGGGCGGTCCGGGGGCCGCGTTCGCGGCCCGCTGCCCGCGGGGCGCTTTCGCGTCCCGGGCTGCCGCCGTTCTCGGGGAGGTCACTTGACAACTATACGGCGTACAAGGCAACATCGGCAAGGACAGCCTGTACGACGTATAAGAACGTCATACAGGTACGGCCTACAGGTACGTCGTACAAGCCTTCTGGAGGACCGGAACGATGGCAGCACGAACGCGGTGGTGGGCGCTGGCGGCGGTCAGCCTCGCCACGCTCATGACCTACTTGGATAACAACGTGACAAATGTGGCGCTGCCGACCATCGAGCGCAGCCTGCACGTGTCGGTCAGCGGCCTGGAGTGGATCGTGAGCAGCTACCTGCTCGTGCTCGGCGGGCTGCTTCTGGTCGGCGGGCGGATCGCCGACGTCTACGGCCGCCGGCGGGTGTTCCTGACCGGGATGGTCATCTTCACCCTCTCGTCCCTGGCGGCCGGGCTGTCTGGCAGCACCGCCATGCTGATCGCCGCCCGGGCGGTCCAGGGACTGGGCGCGGCCCTGCTGATGCCGGCCGACCCTGGCGATCATCGCCGCCGCCTTCACCAGCACCCGGGAGCGGACCGCCGCGATCGGCATCTGGGGCGCGGTCGGGGCCCTCGGCCTCGCCCTCGGCCCGGCCATCGGCGGGGTCATCAGCCAGCACCTGCACTGGGGCTGGATCTTCCTCATCAACGTGCCCCTCGGCGTCATTGCCCTCGCAATCGCCTGGCCGTCGGTCGCGGAGTCGCACGGGGACGGTGACGCCAGTGAAACCGGCCCCGGGGCCCGGCGGCCCGGCCTCGCCGCCCGGCTTGATGTTCCCGGCCTGCTGACCTCCGCCCTGACGCTGTTCGCCCTGACCTATGCGCTGATCGACGGCGAGGACCGGGGCTGGACCTCACCGGTGATCATCGGCGCGTTCGCGGTCGCCGCCGCCTCCCTGGCGCGCCTTCCTGGTGATCGAGGCGCGCAGTCCCCGCCCGATGGTGCCGCTGCCTATCTTCCGCTCGGCCACGTTCAGCGGCGGGCTCGGCACGATGATGATCTGGTCGTTCGGCATCCTCGGGATCTACTTCTTCACCTCGCTCTACCTGCAGGGCATCCTCGGCTTCTCGCCCACCAAAGCGGGCCTGGCGTTCGTCCCCATGGCGCTGTGCCTGGCGGTCGCGGCGGTCTTGTCCCCGCAGGTGACGGCACGGCTTGGCGCGCAACCGCACGGTCGCGCTGGGCATGGCGGTGATGGCCGTCGGACTGGTGCTGTTCGCCCGGATCGGCGCCAGCGCCACCTTCACCAGCCTGCTGCCCGGGTTCATCCTGTTCGGCCTCGGGGCCGGCCTGCTGAACGTGCCGCTCACCAACGCGGTCCTCGAGGGCGCCCCGGTCGAGCAGGCCGGCATCGCCTCGGCCCTGCTCAACGCCTCCCGTGAGGTCGCTGGCCTGCTCGGGGTGACGGTGATCGGCGCCATCCTGCGGGCCCGCGAGGGGGCCGCGCTGCGCTCCGGCAGCCACCCCGCCCAGGCCTTCCTCGACGGCTACCACACCGGCCTGTGGGTAACGATCGGCCTGATGGCAGCCGGGGTCGTGCTCAGCTACCTGGCCCTGCGCCCGCGCCGCACCGAGGCCGGGCCCGGCCCGGTCTCAGGCGCGCCGCCGCGCGCCTCCGCCCTGGAGGAAGCCGCCCTGGAGGAGGCCGCGCTCGAGGTGGCCCTGGTCGAGTCGGCCGCGGTCGAGACCGCGATGGAGGCCACGGCCGGGGGGCCGGCCGCGGGCGGCTCACCCGGGGACCGGGCCGCGATCCGCGGCCCGCGCCCGGCCGGGGGACACTGAGGTCCGCCGGCCCTGCGCCGCCGGTGACGGGAACGGCCCGGAGCGTGCGCGCTCCGGGCCGTCCCGTGCCCGCCCGGGCCGCCCGCGTGGACCGAAGAGGGACGTGAGGGTGGCGAGCCTGGTGAGACGCTCGCGTGGACCCGGAAACCAGGACCTCAGGCCAACAAACCGGAAACTCCTGGCAGGCGGGAAACAATTGTTGCTGTGACGCGTAAAAGTTTCCGCTATCTCCCGCTGACCTGCTAACAGTGGCTGGCACAACCGGCCAGGAGGGAGACCTGTGAAGCCAGGTGACTGGCGGGACCCGGGCCGGGCCCCGCTGGGCCGCGCCGGCCGGGCGGGCCCCCCTGCCGCCCGGCCGCCGCGACGTCAGGCGGCTGGGCCAGCCTGGTCCGGGCGGATGACGAGGCAGCTGCTGGTGGCGGTGACGTAGAGCCTGCCCGCGTCGTCGGTGAGCTTCGCCTCGGCCAGCGCGGTCCGGCGGCCGAGGTGCACCACGCGGCCCTCGGCCGTGACCGGGCCGGTGGCCACGGTCACCGGCCGGAGGAACTCCAGGCCGCTGCGGCCCGCGCCCTCGGCCGCGATGACGGCCGGGTCGTCCCAGCTGAAGGTCAGCTCCCGCAACGGCGGGGCGGGGGGCATCGCGCGCAACATCCTCTCGGGCCGGCTGTCCCGGCTGGCCGAGGCGGGCCTGGTTGAGCGGCGCGCCTACCAGGAGCCGGGGGAGCGGGGGCGCTCGGCCTACCGGCTCAGTGCGGCCGGGCGCGAGCTGATGCCGGTCCTGCTGGCCTTCATGGCCTGGGGCGACCGTCACCTGGCGGGCCCCGAGGGGGTCCCCGCGGTGGTTCGCCACGCCGACTGCGGTGCGCCCATCACCGTGACCGTGAGCTGCGAGAACGGGCACGAGCTTGGTCCCCGGCCGCGGGTCTGGGTCGAGCCGGGACCGGGCAGCCGGGTCCGCGCCGGGGTCGCGTAGCCGGCCGGGGACGTTTTCCCGGCCCCTGTCATGGGAGAGATCCGTTATGGCAGATATCCGGGTCGGCACCGCGGGCTGGACCGACAAGACGCTGATCGAGTCCGGCTGGTACCCGGGCGACGCGACCAACCCGGAGCAGCGGCTGAAGTACTACGCCAGCCAGTTCCCGCTGGTCGAGGTCGACTCCGCCTACTACGCGCTGCCGGCCGAGCGTACAGCGCAGGCCTGGGCGGAACGCACCCCGGACCACTTCACCTTCAACGTCAAGGCGTACAGCCTGTTCACCCAGCACCCGACCCCGGTCAAGTCGCTGCCGGCCGACCTGCGCGAGGAAGCGGGCAAGGCGGGCAAGGACCGGGTCTATCTCAAGGACGTCGGCGCCAAGCTGGCCGACGAGGCCTGGAACCGGTTCCTGTCGGCGCTGGAACCGCTGCACCAAGCGGGCAAGCTCGGCGCGATCCTGCTTCAGTTCCCGCCCTGGTTCCCGATCGGCCGCGCGAACAAGCAGTACATCCTCGACTGCGCCGAGCGGGTGAAACCGCGCCGGGTGTGCGTGGAGTTCCGCAACAGCACCTGGATGACCGATGACAACCAGGAGGAGACGCTCGACGTTCCTGTCCGACCACCAGCTGCCGTACGTGTGCGTGGACGAGCCGCAGGGCTACTCGAACTCGGTCCCGCCGGTGCTCGCGGCCACCAGCGACCTCGCCGTCGTCCGGCTGCACGGGCACTCCGAGCACTGGGACGCCAAGACGGTCGCAGAGCGGTTCAACTACCGCTACAGCGACCAGGAGCTGACGGAGTGGGCGGGTAACGTGAAGAAGCTGGCCCGCGAGGCCGACCAGACCCATGTCGTGTTCAACAACTGCTACCGCGACTACGCGCACGTCAACGCCCAGCAGCTGGAAGCCCTGGTTGGCCGCTCGTGAGTGGCGGACAGCGCGCCGCTGACCTGCGGGCCTGCTATTTGACTTCAAGCGCTTGAGGTATGTGAGCCTGTCAGTATGACCGCGATGACGATCCAGGAAGTGTCCCGGCGCAGCGGGCTGAGCGAGCCCACCCTGCGCTACTACGAGGAGGTCGGGCTGGTTGGCCCGGTCGACCGGGACGGCCGCAGCGGCCACCGCCGTTATGGCGAGGACGACCTCGACGTGCTGCAGGCGCTGGCCTGCCTGCGCGCGCTCGGCCTGGGCATCGAGGACATGCGCATCTACCAGGCCAACCGCGGGCGGGCCCGCCGCGGCCAGGACCGGGCCGCGGTGGCGGCCGAGCAGCGCGACCTGCTGCGCGCGGCACGCCCGGCGGATGGAGGCGGAGATCGCCGCGCTGCACACCCGGCTCGACTACCTGCGGGAGAAGTCGTCCCTGTGGGACGCGCGCGCCCGCGGAGACGAGGCCGGGGAGGCGGCGGCCCAGCAGCGGGTGCACGCCGCCCTCGCCCGGATGGACATGGAAACGGAGATCACGTCATGAGCATTCTGGTAACCGGGGCATCCGGGTACGTGGGCACGCAGCTGATCGCGGAGCTGCTGCGGGCCGGGCAAAGGACCAGTGCGCGGCCAGGTCCGCTCGGCCGCCCGGGAGGGCGAGCTGCGGGCGTCGGTGCCGGCGCGGGCAGGCCGACCCGGCCGGCCTCGACGTCGTCACCGCCGACCTGATGTCAGACGAGGGCTGGAAGGCCGCGATGGCCGGGGTCGACGAGGTCTATCATGTCGCCTCGCCGATCCCGCCCGCGCAGCCGAAGGACCCGGACGAGCTGGTCGTCCCCGCCCGCGAGGGCACGCTGCGGGTGCTGCGCGCGGCCCGCGACGCGGGGGCGCGGCGGGTGGTGCTGACGTCTTCGTTCGCCGCCGTCGGCTACACCCCGAAGCCGGGGGCGGAGTTCACCGAGGACGACTGGACCGACCCGGACATGCCCGGCCTGGCGCCCTACCCGCGCTCGAAGGCCATCGCCGAGCGTGCCGCCTGGGACTTCATCCAGGCCGAGGGGGGTGACACCGAGCTGACGGTGATCAACCCGACCTTCATACTCGGGCCGCCGCTGACGGAGAGCACCGGCTCGTCGATGTACCTGGTCAAGGCGATGTTCAGCGGCCAGATGGCGGTCGCGCCGCGGCAGCGGTTCGGGCTCGCCGACGTCCGTGACGTGGCCGACTTGCACGTCCGGGCGATGGCGGCCCCGGAGGCGGCGGGCAAGCGCTACCTGTGCGTCTCCGACACGCCGCCGATGAGCTACCTGGAGCTGGCGGGCTTCCTCCGCGAGAAGTTCGGCCCGCTGGCCGAGCGGGTGCCGACGACCGAGGCGGCCGGGGACCCCCTGCCGCGGCTGATCATTCACAATGACCGGGCCAAGGAGGAGCTCGGCTGGCGCCCGCGCCCGGCCGCGGACACCATCACCGACACGGTCGATAACCTGCGCGAGCGCGGCGAACTGGGGTAGCCGGGATCTGGGGTCACGGCGGTGCCGGGGTCAGCCGCTCCCGTTCGGTGAAATCGAAGGAGATCAGCCCGAACGGAGGCGGCTTCCCCCGGCCCTCCCTGTGACAGTCACCGCCGGCCGGGCAGGCCCGGCCGGCCCGGCGCGGTCAGTAGTAGTACGGGTAGCGGTCCCAGTCCGGTGCCCGCTTCTCCAGGAACGCGTCCCGGCCCTCGGCCGCCTCGTCGGTCATGTAGGCCAGCCGGGTCGCCTCGCCCGCGAACAGCTGCTGGCCGACCAGGCCGTCGTCGATGGCGTTGAACGCGTACTTGAGCATCCGCTGAGAGGTCGGGCTCTTGCCGTTGACCTTGGCCCCCCACTCCAGCGCGACGCTCTCCAGCTCGGCGTGCGGGACGACCGCGTTGACCATGCCCATCCGGTGGGCCGCGGCGGCGTCGTAGGTGTCGCCGAGGAAGAAGATCTCGCGGGCGAACTTCTGGCCGACCTGGCGCGCCAGGTAGGCCGAGCCGAAGCCGCCGTCGAAGCTGGCCACGTCGGCGTCGGTCTGCTTGAACCGGGCGTGCTCGCGGCTGGCCAGGGTCAGGTCGCACACGACGTGCAGGCTGTGCCCGCCGCCGGCCGCCCAGCCGGGCACCACGCAGATGACGACCTTGGGCATGAACCGGATCAGCCGCTGCACCTCGAGGATGTGCAGCCGCCCGCTGCGGGCCGGGTCGATGCTGTCGCGGCTGTCGCCGTCGGCGTAGCGGTAGCCGTCGCGGCCGCGGATCCGCTGGTCGCCGCCGGAGCAGAAGGCCCAGCCGCCGTCCCGGGGGGACGGGCCGTTGCCGGTCAGCAGCACGCAGCCGACGTCGGACGTCATCCGGGCGTGGTCGAGCGCGGTGTACAGCTCGTCGACGGTGTGCGGGCGGAACGCGTTGCGCACCTCGGGCCGGTTGAACGCGACCCGGACGGTGCCGGATTCGCCGGGGCCGGTGCCAACTGAGCGGTGGTAGGTGATGTCGGTGAAGGAAAACCCCTCGACCGCCCGCCAGCGCTCCGGGTCGAAGATCTCAGAAACCATGGGCCCCATTGTGGCCGCCCCCGGTCAGCCGATGGCGACCAGGTCGGTCACGTCGTCGCCGGGCAGCGCCCCCTCGACGGCGGCGGTGACGGTCATGTCCGTGAGCGCGACGGCGCCGTCGTAGGTGGACAGGAACGCCGTGTCGGCCGCGTCGCGGCCGGTGGCGATGCGCACCAGGGTGGACCGCGGCGCCAGGGTGGTGGCGTCCACCACCTGCCAGCGGCCGTTCACCGCCGCCTCGGCCACCGCGTGGAAGTCCATCGGGGCCAGGCCGGGGGCGTACACCGCGGCTAGCCGGGCCGGGCACGTCGAGGGCCCGCAGCAGCGCGACCACCAGGTGGGCGTAGTCACGGCAGACGCCCCGGCGGGCCAGCAGGGTGTCCACCGCGCCGTCGGTCGGGCCGCTGCTGCCAGCCTCGTAGCTCAGCCGGGTGCCGACCCAGGAGGAGACCGCCGCCAGCAGCCCGGCCGGGTCGGTGAGGCCCGCGAACTCCGACCGCGCCACCGCCGTCAGCCGGTCGGACTCGGCGTAGCGGCTTGGCCGCAGGTAGACGATGCGGTCGGTCGCGCTGACCGCGGGCTCGGCCGCCCGGCCGGTCACGGTCGCGTTGTAGTCGACCGTCAGCGGCCCGGGCTGGGCCACGGTGAGCACGTGGGTGCGCCCCTCACCGGGAATGACGATCTCGTCCGCCGCGAGCGCCGCGCCGTCGCCGGTCACGGCGAGCCGCTCATCGAGCCGCACGCCCGGCATTTCCGACACGGCCAGCTTGAGCACCAGGGTGGCCGGCCGTTGCACGTCGATGACCAGGTGCCCGCTGACCCGGCGGATGAAGGTCTGTCATGGGGGCCAGTATCCCGTACCGCCCGGGTTGCCCGGGCCCGGAGGGGCGGTCCCCGGTTCGGGAACCGCCCCTCGGCTGCGCCGCACGTGCTACGGGAGCGCGGCGAACCCGTCGGTGTTGCCCGCCGCGTCGGTGTAGAAGCCGACCACGTCGCCCTCGTCGTTGACCCCGTTGAGCGCGGTCGAGCTGGCCTTAGGGTAATCGACCGTCGTGAGCTTGCCGTTCCACCAGGTGAAGCCGTGCGTGACTGCGTTGTTGCCGCTGCCGGTGGTGTACGCGCCGACCACCTCGCCGGCGTCGTTGACCCCGAACGCCTGGGTCATCGACGCGCCCGGCATCGCGATCGTGACGACGCGGCCGCTGTGCAGCTTGAGGAAGGCCTCGACGGTTCCCTTGGCGTTGGTCAGGAAGCCGGCCACTGCCCCCTGGTTGTTGATGCCCGCGGCGGTCAGCGAGGTCGCGCCGGGCACGGTGATCTTCTTGAAGTGGCGCGACCAGATGTTGTAGGAGTAGCCGTGGGAGTTGCCCGCGGCGTCGTTGTAGAAGCCGACCGCGGTGCCGGCGTCATTCACGCCGAGCAGCTGGTTCACCGGCGGCTTGGAATTGTTCCGGGTCGGGAAGTCCACCTTGTAGTAGCGGCCGTCCCGGCGCCAGAATCCGAAGTTGTTGTCATCGGCCGGGGTGGCGCCGTTCTGGGTGGAAAAGAACCCGACGCTGATCCCGTTGTCATTGAGCCCGGTGACCTGCGTCTGCATCCCCCCGGGGAAGTCCTGGTTGCCGAAGTCGCGCTGCGCGTAGGGCGCGTTCAGCACGTACCCGGCGTTCGGGTGGCCCGCGTTGCCGCTGCCGAAGTACCCCGCGATCTGGCCCAGGTTGTTGATCCCGAGCAGCTGGTTGAAGGTCAGGTCGCGCTTGTCGTTCAGGGTGAGCACCTGGTAGTTCCCCGCCTGAGTGGCCGAGACCATGGAGGTTCCGCTGGTCGCGGCGGACAGCGCGACCCCTTCGGTCGCGTGCGCCCCGGCCGAGCAGCCAGCGGCCGTGAAGGCCGCGGCCGCGGCCAGCGCGCCCGACAGCAAGGCCATTCTGCGGTGACGGTTGACATTCATCGGGGATCCCTTTCGTCGGCGGGTCAGGCCAGCCAAATGCCCGCCCACGGCGGTAATTGGCGCGGTGCCGGGCATGAGCCTAACCACGGCGCGGCGGTTCCCCCCGGGAAAAGAAGAGCGCTTAATGACCACGTAAGTTCTGCCGCCGCGCACGCCGGGAACTGGCCCGGGGACATCGCTGCCTGGCCCCCGTCAGCCAGCCGCACCCCGGCTCAGTTCTGCAGCGGCATGAGCTCGGCCCGGAAGCCCTCGAGGAATTCCTCCAGCGGAGGTGCCTGCGTCCCGGTCGGCCGGACGACGAACTTGGTCAGGCCTGCCTCGGTGAACGCCTCGATCCGCTCGCGCGCCCCGGCCCAGCCGGGGGCGGCGAACGTGGCCGGGTCGGCGTCAGGCCGGCGCCGCCGGGCGGCCGCCAGCTGGGCCTCCGGGATCTCACCGAAGGCGACCGCCATGCTGGTGCCGAAGTGGTCGGCTTCCACCGCGCGGCCGGCCTCGTCGGCAGCGGCGTTGATGGTGGTGACGGCGCGGCCGGCTTCTTCCGGGGTGAGGAACGAGCCGAGCCAGCCGTCGGCCAGCCGCCCGACCCGGCGCAGCCCGGCGGGCGCGGACCCGCCCAGCCAGATGTCGAGCGGCTTGGCCGGCAGCGGGCCCGCCGATGCCTCCTCGACGTCGAAGAACGTGCCGTGGAAGGTCACGACCTCGTTGCTCAGCATCAGCCGGAGCAGGGTCAGCGCCTCGTCGAAGACGGCCGCCCGCTGGCCCGGCGGCACCGGGAACAGCGCTCGCTCGCCGGGGTTGGCGGGCTGCAGGCCGAAGGCGGGCAGCACCCGCCCCGGCGCCAGCGCGGCGAGCGCCGCGAGTTGCTTGGCGACCAGCACCGGGTGACGGCCGGGCAGCACCGAGACGCCCGGTGCCGGCCTTCAGGTGGGTGGTCTTGGCGAGGGCGTACGTCATCCCGGTGAACGGCTCGATGGCCTGGCCGAACACGGTCTCCGGGAGCCACAGTGAGTCGATCCCGGCCGCCTCGAGCAGGTCGACTGCGGCGGCGAACTCGCCCGCCGCGCCGGCCGCCCCGAGCGAGACCCCGATCCGGACCTTCATGCCATCCGCCATATCACCCACGCTACCCCCGTCCCGGCCTGCAGGCACGGGGTGATTGGGCCTGGTCTGTCCGGTCAGCCCGCCGCCCGGATCAGCGCCGGGGTCAGCGCCGTCATCGCCTCGACCACCGGCCCGAGGCCGGGCCGGGCGGTGATGACCCGCACCACGGCCTCGTCGAGCCCGGCGCTGAGCCGGGCGAAGGCAGCCGGGGCGGGGCCCGCCGGGCCGTAGTAGCCGACCGCTTGCAGCATCTCGTCGGGGGCGGCGGCGACCAGGGCGGCCAGGTCCTCGCCGCGGTCGCGGCGCTGCTCGAGGTCGGTCAGCTCGGCCTCGAAGCCCATCTGGCCGAAGAGGCCGCGGTAGCCGGTGTTCTGCGGGACGCCGGGACGGCCGAGGGCGTAGCCGAGCACCTGGGCACCGAAGGCGTGCCGGGCGGCGGTCTCGTCGTCGTCGATGCAGACCCGGATGTACATGGTCAGCGGGACCGCGGCCGGGTCGCGGCCGGCCCTGGCGGCGCCCGCGGCGACCTCGGCCCGGCTGGCCGCGATGCGCTCCGGGGTGGCCCAGTTGAGCAGCGCCCCGTCGGACACCTCGCCGGCCAGCCGCAGCATCTGCGGGCCGAGCGCGGCCAGGTAGACCGGCGCGGGCGGCAGGTCCGTGCGGCCGAGCGACGCCGACTGAGGCCAGCCCGGGGCACCCCCGGCGGCCTCGGCGATGACGGCCCCGGGGGAGACGGCCTCGCCCCGCAGCAGGGCCCTGGTGGCGCTGACGTACTCGCGCATCACCGCGATCGGCTTGTTGGGCAGGCCGGCCGAGGCGAAGAACCCGGGCCCGTAACCGCCGGTGCCGAGGCCGAGCACGAACCGCCCGCCCGACAGCTGGGCGAGCGTGGCGGCCTGGGCGGCGAGGCCGGGCGGGGTCCACATGCGGATGGCCGGCACCACCGAGATGCCGGTCCGTAGCGGGGTGTCGGCCGACCAGGCGGCGCAGACGTGGAACGAGTCGGGCACGCCGCCGGCCGGAGTCCACAGGCTCTCGAACCCGAGCCGGGCCGCCTCGCGGGCGGCTTCGCGGAGCTGGTCGAACGGCAGACCGAGGCGGGCGTCGAGCCCGGCACCAAGCATCACGAATGGCAGTATGCCCGACGCGGGCCGCGGCCGGCCAGGCCGGGCCCGCCCGCCTGGCCGGCCCGGCTAGCTGGCCGGGTCGCGCAGGAACGCGGTCACGGCGGCGCTGAACTCGGCGGCCGGCCCGCGTGGACCAGGTGCCCGGCCGCAATCGTGACCAGCCGGCAGCGCGGGATGAGCCGCGCCATGGCGGCGAGCTGTGCCTGGTCGACGTGGCTGGCGGGGCCGCCGGCGATCAGCAGAGACGGCGCCCGGACCTGGGTCAGGGCGTCGCGCCAGGAGCTGACCTGGGGCTCGGTGAACTCGTGGCTGAGCGCGGTGGCAGCCCAGTCGAAGGCCAGCGGGCCGGGCGGGCGCTCGGGGAACCGGGGCGCCCGCGGCCACGGCGGGGCCGGGTCTTCCAGGATCAGGTGGCTGACCCGGCCGGGGTGGCGGGCCGCGTACAGGTAGGCGGGCAGGGCGCCGACCGAGTGCCCGGCGAGGGCCACCCGGTCCAGCCCGAGCGCGTCGGTGAACGCGGCCAGGTCGGTGACCAGTTGCTCGATCGTGTAGCCCCCAGGCCACTCACTGGCCCCGTGACCCCGCAGGTCGGGCGCGTAGGCCCGCCACGACGGGGCCAGGGCGGCGGCGACGGCGGCCCAGCCGGACGACTGCTCGCCGAGCGCGTGCAGCAGCACCAGCGGCGGCGCCGAGGCCGGGCCCCAGGTCCGGTAGGCCAGCCGCACCCGGCCGGCCTGCACCGGCCGCGCCAGTCCCGCCTCGCTGTCGTCCATGAACCCGACGGTACGGCGGCCGGGCCCGCTCCGGCCAGCGGTTCTGCCCACGGCAGCAGGCTCGCTGCCGGCTGACTCGCCCTAAGCGGGAGCGCTTAGCGCCCGCTGTCCTTGCCGCCCTTGGCCAGCTCGCGCCAGTCGGACTCGGACACCTCGACGTCGTAGCGCTTGGCCGCGGCCAGGATGCGCTTCCAGGCCTGGTCGCGCTCGCCGTCGCTGACCCCTTCGACCTGGTCGAACCGGGCGATGGCGTTGCGCACGTGGCGCGCGTCGGTCAGAGGTTCCTTGCGCTCCCTGGGGAAGGCGAACGAGCTGTCCGCGAGTTCGTCCTTCTCGGCCGTGCTCAAGCCCTCACCCTTCCGGGGAACGTCCTTGCCGTGCGCCCGGGCGCTCTGTGCCTCCCGGGCCTTCTTGATGTTCTCCCGGGCCGCTTCCTTCTGCCGGCTGGTCGCCATGACGCTTCCTCTCCGTGCTGGTCCTCGCGGTACCCGGGGCCCTACCCGGGCTGGCCGGCGTCATGCGGCCCGGTTTTACGGGCGGCGGCGCAGGCCGTCCAGCACCACCTGCAGCAGGGGCCGGGCCCGGGCCTCCCATTCGCCGGCCTCAGCCGGCTCAGGTAACCGATAAGAAGGATGACGTCGCGGGCGTCGACGTCGGGGCGGATGGTCCCGTCGGCCTTGCCCGCGTCCAGCAGCAGGGCCAGCGCCTGGCCGATCGGGCCGTGGCTGTCGGCCGCCAGGCCGTGTCCCAGTGCCCCCTCCACAGCGGCGAACACCCCCCGCTTGACCTGCGCGTAATCAGCCACCCGGTCGAGCCAGCGGGCAAGCGCCTCGGCCGGCCGGTGGCGGGCAAGCAGGGCCGGGGCGGCCGCGACGAGCGCGCTGACGTCTTCCCGGTAGACCTCCGCCAGCAGGGCGTCGCGGGTCGGGAAGTGGCGGTAGAGGGTGCCCTGGCCGACCCCGGCGGCCCGGGCGACCGCATTGAGCCGCACCTCGCCGCCGTCGGTGACCGCCGCCCGGGCGGCGGCGATGATCCGCGCCCGGTTGCCAGCCGCGTCGGCCCGCAGGGGCGCCCGGTCCATCATCCGTCTCCTCCCGGCTGAGCTAAGCGGACACGTGTCCGGTAGTCTGAATTAACCGGACACGTGTCCACTTTACTCTCAGGGAGTCCTCATGAGCGGCCTCAGCGGCAAGGTCATCGCAATCACCGGGGCCAGCAGCGGGATCGGGGAGGCCACCGCCCGGCTGCTGGCCGCCCGCGGCGCGGCCGTCGTCCTCGGCGCCCGCCGGACGGAGCGGCTGGAGCAGGTCGCGGCCGCGATCCGCGGCGACGGCGGGCGGGTGCTCACCCGGCCGGCCGACGTTACCCGGGCCGCCGACCTGCGGGACCTGGTCGACGCCGCCGTGACCGAGTTCGGCCGCCTCGACGTGCTGGTCGGCAACGCCGGCATCAGCAAGGTCGGGCCGCTGGCCGACCTCGACCTCGACGGCTGGACGGCCATGATCGACGTCAACCTGCGGGGCGTGCTGCACGGCATCGCCGCCGCGCTGCCGGTCTTCCGGCGCCAGGGCCGCGGGCACCTGGTGACTACGGTATCCACCGCCGGCCTGAAGATCGTCCCCACGCAGGCGGTCTACGCCGCGACCAAGAATGCCGTCCGCACGCTGCTCGAGGGGCTGCGGCAGGAGTCGACCGACGGGACGCTGCGGACAACGACCGTCTCGCCCGGCTTTGTCCGGACCGAGCTGGTCGACGGGGTCGACAATCCCGGCCTCCGCGCGCAGCTGCGGCGCAGCCGCGACGCCTTCGCGATCGCGCCGGAGGCGGTCGCCCGCGCCATCGCGTTCGCCATTGAGCAGCCGGACGACGTCGAGATCGGCGACATCACCATCAGGCCGGCCGTCCAGGGCTAACCAGGACTTGTCCCCGCACCCACTGGGTAGCCTCCCGGTGTGCACCCGACCGAGGTGAGGGAACGGGAAGAGCAGCAGCCGGCGGCGGGCAAGCCGTTCCGCTGGTGGCGGTGGGCGGCCGGCACCGTGCTCGCGGGGGCGCTCCTGATGCTCGCCTACCTCCGCGTCGCCGGCGCTACCGGGGTCAACTCCGACGCGGCCGGCCTGGTCCTGCAGGCCTCCGACATGCTGCACGGCAACCTGCTCCTGCACGGCTGGTGGGACACCGACGTCGCGTTCTCCACCACCGAGCTGCCCGAGTACATGGCGATCACGAAGGTCGCGGGGGTCCGCCCGGAGGTCGTGCACATCGCCGCCGCGCTCACCTACACGCTGCTGGTCCTGCTGGCCGCCTTCGTCGCCCGCGGCCGTGCCCGCGGGCCCGAGGCCGTGGTGCGCGCCCTGCTCGCGGCGGGGATCATGCTCGCGCCGCAGCCGACTGGTCCCACGCCGGTGCTGCTGGGCAGCCCTGACCACACCGGCACGGCCCTGCCGGTGCTCCTGTTGCTGCTGCTGCTCGACCGGGCTCCCAGCCCGCAGGCCCGGATGCGCTGGTACCTCCCGGCCGGAGCCGGCGTCTGCGTCGCCACGGCGGCGCTGCTGGCCTGGGCCATGGTGGGGGACCCGCTGGTCGAGGTCATCGGCGTCGCCCCGCTGGCCCTCGCCTGCGGGGTGCGCGCCGTCCGGATCAGCGCCGTCCGCGGCGTGCGGGCCTGGCGCGGCTGGCCCGGCCCGGGCGGCGGGGCCGACCGGGCGGCGGGGGACCGCTCAGCGGCCGATACCTCGTGGCGCGCGGTCGGGTACCACCTCGTCCTGGCCGCCTCCGCGCTCGCGGCGATCCCGCTCGCTCACTGGCTGAACTCCCTGGTCATTCGCGCTGACGGGTACCAGCTGGGACCGAACCGCTATCACCTGCTCCCGTGGAGTGCGATCGCCAAGGACGCGCCGCTGATCTGGCAGAGCTTCCTGACCGTCTTCGGCGCCGACTACCTGGGGGTCCAGGGGGCCGGCAACGTTGCCTTCGCGCTGGTTCACCTGGCCGGGGTGGCCGTCGTCGTCGCGTCCGCCGCCTTCGCGATCTGGCGGCTGCTGGTCCCGGCCCGCCGCGCCCGGGCGGGCGACCTGGTGGCCGACTTCCTGGTGCTCGCCGTGGTGATCAACATTGCCGCCTACTTCGCCTTCGTGGTGCCGGTGAACATCTACGACGCGCACGAGATCGGTCCGGTCGCGGCGCTCGGGGCGGCGCTGGCGGGTCGCGTGCTCGGCGGCCCGCTGCTGCGGGTCCGGGTGTCCGGCTGGAGGCCGGGCTGGATGCGCCCCGCTCAGCCTGCTGGGTCGCCCCGGCGGGGCTTTCCCGTCCTCGTCCCGCTGCTGGTGGTGGCCCTTGCCTGCTACGCCGGGCTGCTCGGGGCGGCCGCCTCGTCCCCGCAAGGCAGGCCGCAGAACGCCAGCCTGGCCACCTGGCTGGTCCGCCATCACCTGCGCAGCGGACTGGCCGGGTACTGGGAGGCGGCGAGCACGGCCGTGGCCTCGGGCGGCGCGGTGACCCTGCTGGCCGTCGGGGTCCACGGCTGGAATCACCGGCTGGCACCGGATCAGTGGGAGACCGACGTGAGCCTGGGCGACCCGGCCACCCACAGCGCCAACTTCGCCGTGGCCGGGCCGAGTCGGACCCTCCCGGCCAAGCTCGCGCTCGAGCAGTTCGGCAAGCCCGCCAGGACGTACCGCTACGGCCCCTACACGATCATGGTCTACAACCGTAACCTGCTCGGCGAGCTGAACCCGATCTGAGCCGCGGGCGCCCGGGGCGGTTACAGGCCGCCGCCGAGGGTGACCCCGCCGTCGAGCACCAGGGTCTGCCCGGTGATCCAGCTCGCCTGGTCCGACAGCAGGAACGCGACCGCGCCGGCGACGTCCTCCGGCACCCCGAGCCGCTTGAGCGGGTAGTGGGACGCCACCTCCTCCTCGCGCCCTTCGTACAGGGCCGAGGCGAACTTGGTCTTCACCACCGCCGGGGCGACCGCGTTCACCCGGATGCGGGGGCCGAGCTCGACCGCCAGCTCGGTCGTGAGGCGGATCAGGGCCGCCTTGCTGACCCCGTACATGCCAATACCGGGGCTGGCGCTCAGTCCGGCGACGGAGGCGACGTTCACCACCGATCCGCCGTGCTCACCCATCCAGGCGTCCCGCGCCCGGGTCGTCCAGGCGATGGGGGCGAGGACGTTAACCGCCAGCAGCTTGGCCGCCGCGGCCAGGTCGATGCCCGTCACCGGGCCGTACACGGGGTTGATGCCGGCGTTGTTGACCAGCATGTCGAGGCGGCCGAAGGCCTCCATGGTGCGGGTCACGGCCTCGTCCTGGTGGCCGGGGTCGTCCGCCTTGCCGGCTACCGCGATGGCCACTGCGGGACCGCCGAGCTCGGCCACCGCCGCCGCCAGCGGCTCGGCGCTGCGCGCGGTCAGGCACACCCGCGCGCCCCGGCGCACCAGCTCCGCGGCGATGCCGAGCCCGATGCCCCGGCTGGCGCCGGTGACGACCGCGACGCGTTCCTTCAGTGAATCCATTGACCACTCACTCCCCGTCAGCCATCGTGCCTGCCCGTCAACCGTGCCGCTCAGGGCTGACCGTATCAAGGGAACCGGGGCGGCCATGGTGCCGGGGACGTACTGGGGCAATTGCCCTAAAGAGGGGCAGGCTGGCCGGGGGCGGGCGTCCGGCCGGGAGGCCGTTGCTGGGTAATAACGCGTATTCCGTTTACGGCCGCGGCCGGAAAGGGAATTGAATACGCTTGGGCAGGCGAAGTTCAGGGGCGGTGTGATCGAGCGTGCAAACTCTCGTGCGGCGTCAGCTCCTTTCATTCGCCGGCGGTGTTTTCCGGGTGAATCAGGAGATACAACCCGAACGGCTGCCGATCACCTGATCTCGTTATCGGGAACGCGCTGGCCAGGGAAGATGTTGGGCAACGGGCGGCGATAGGCTTAATCTGCGGGCTTTGGGGGTGCGTGGAGACTGTGATCGAGGAGATCCTGCCTTGCTCCCTGGCTTCGGCCGATGTCTTCGGCGATGCTCCTGATGTCCGGCTTTTCCCCGAAGAGGAAGCACTGGTCGGGCGGATGGCGGACAAAAGGCGCCGGGAATTCGCGGCCGGGCGGAGCTGCGCCCGGCGCGCGCTGGCCGCCCTCGGGCTGCCAGCGGCGCCGCTGCTGCCGGGCGACGGTGGCGCCCCGCGCTGGCCGGACGGCATCGTCGGCAGCATCACCCACTGCGCCGGCTACGCCGCCGCCGCGGCGGGCCGGGACGCGGACGTCCGCGCCGTCGGGCTGGATGCCGAGCCCGACCTGCCGCTGCCGTCCCTGGTGCTCGGCGCCATCGCCCTGGCCGGCGAGCGCGACATGCTGTCGGCGCTGGCGGCGGCGGACCCCGGCGTCAGCTGGGACCGGCTGCTGTTCAGCGCGAAGGAGTCGGTCTACAAGGCGTGGTTCCCGCTCACCCGGCAGTGGCTCGGCTTCCCCGACGCGCGCATCGCCGTCCAGGCCGACGGAACCTTCTCCGCCCGGTTGCGAGTGCCCTGGCCAGCGGCGGCCGGGCGGCCGCAGGCGGGTTTCGACGGCCGCTGGCTGGCCCGCGACGGCCTGATCGTGACCGCGGCGACCGCGCAATAGCCGTCTGGCGGTATATCTAACTCTGGTACCAAAATAACGCACTTGCCGTACCTGTCCCCGCCGCGAAATAAGCGCTGTACTATCGGTCTGCCGGGGACGGACATCCCACCCTCTCCTTAGTCCGCCATCCCCCCCAGCGGCTAAGGAGCCAGGAAAGCCCGTCCTCGGCCCATTTGATATTCACCCGCATTGCGCCCCCTGGCTGCGACGACGCCGAATTACACGCGCCCCTGGGCCGCTCCGGCGCGGACCCGCGATGATGATGGCCCGGGACGGCGGCCTGGCCGCCGTTCCGGGGCGCTGGGATGGCTCTGGCAGGAGCGCTGTGGTCGGCCCAGCCGCGGGTCACCGCGGCCCGCTCGTCTCCCCGGCGGCGGCCCGCGCGCCACGCCCGCCGGGAATGCACTGGCGCTGGCCCGCGTTCCGGGTTATAGTCGTGGCATTAGGCCCGGTGCCCATCTGAGCGGCCCAGAGGCCTTAACGGCGCGTCATCTGAAAAGCGCCTCACCACGTAAGGGATATTTCCGGCGACTCCTGCATAGGTCGACATCGACCCAGCTCATCACCGCCTGGACTTCGCCTGTCCCGCACCGCCAAAGACTGTTTGCGCTGAGCGCATTTACCCTCCGAGAAGGAGAACCCATGACCGCAATCGCGGAAGAAGAAACACCAGTAAACACAATCGAACCGCCGCCCGGGGACCGCACCGCCGTCGTGTCCGGTATCGCGGACCTGACCGACGGCCACGGCTACCTCCGGACCGCGGGCTACCGCCGCTCCGGCGGTGACCTCCCGCTCAGCGCCGCCCAGGTCAGGCAGTACGGGCTGCGACCCGGGGACGAGGTGCACGGCACCGCCGCCCCGGTAACCGCCAGTGCGCCCAAGGCCGGCGCCCCCAGGGGCGGGACCACGAAGGGGGGTCCGGCCAAGGCGGGCTCGCCGAGCCCGGCCCCGGTTGCGGGCGGGCTGGCCGCCCTGACCCTCATCAGCGTCGGCAGCGTCAGCGGGGTGACCCCGGCCGAGGCCCGGCGGCGTCCCCGGTTCGACGATCTCACCCCGGTCTACCCACGCGACCGGCTCCGCCTCGAAGACGGCGACCCGTCGCCCTCGGCCCGCATCATCGACCTGGTCGCGCCCATCGGCAAGGGCCAGCGCGGCCTGATCGTGGCGCCCCCCAAGGCCGGCAAGACGACCGTGCTGAAGACGATCGCGCGGGCCATCGCGGCCGGCCACCCCGAGGTGCACCTGATGCTCGTCCTCGTCGGCGAGCGCCCGGAAGAGGTCACTGACCTGCGCCGCTCGGTCGGCGGCGAGGTCATCGCGTCTACCTTTGACCAGTCCCCGGCCGACCACGTGCGCGCCGCCGAGCTGGCCATCGAGCGGGCCAAGCGGCTGGCCGAGACCGGCCGGGACGTGGTCGTCATGCTCGACTCGCTCACCCGGCTGGGCCGGGCCTATAACCTGGCCGCGCCGGCTAACGGCCGCACCCTGTCCGGCGGCGTCGCCGCGTCCGCGCTGGAACCGCCCCGCCGCTTCCTCGGCGCCGCGCGGTGTCTGGAGGAGGGCGGTTCGCTCACCATCCTGTCCAGCGTCCTGGTCGACACCGGCTCCCAGCTCGACAGCGTCCTGTTCGAGGAGTTCAAGGGGACCGGCAACATGGAGCTGCGGCTGCGCCGCGACCTGGCCGAGAAGCGGCTGTTCCCGGCGGTCGACGCGGTGCCGTCCGGCACCCGCCGCGAAGACCTGCTGATGGACCCGGCCGAGCATGCCGCGGTGGTCAGCCTGCGCCGCGCGCTGGCCGGACTCGACAGCCAGCACGCCCTCGAGCTGCTGCTGGACAAGACCGCCGGCCCCAACGAGAAGCTGCTCCGTCAGGTCACCGCCGCCCGCTAGCTCTGCTGGCCGGCGGCTGGCCCTGGACACCTGCACGGCAGGCCGCAAGCCCTGCTGGACCTGCCCTCCCTGCCCGCCGTCCTGAGATCGTCCGCCCGTACCGTGGGAAGCCGCTTGACCTTGACCTTGGGTCATGCCGCAGGCTCAGGGGACCGGGCGCGCGCCCGGTCCTGGAGGAGACCGATGGACCTGATGACGATCGGCGAGTTCGCCGCCCGGACCCGGCTGTCGCCCAAGGCGCTGCGCCTGTACGACCGGCTGGGACTGCTCCGGCCGGCCGAGACCGACCCGGCCACTGGGTACCGGCGCTACCGGGCCGACCAGGTCGGCCCGGCGCGGCTTATCGCCCAGCTGCGACGCGCCGGCTTGCCGTTGCCGGCGATCGCCGACATCACCGCGCGGCCGCCCGCTGCGGCGGCGGCCGCGGTCGGCGAGTACTGGGCCCGGGCCGAGTTGGTCACCGCCGAGCGCCGCGCCCTGGTCCGTTACATCCAGGCGACCCTTACGGGAGAGGTCATGACCAGCTACGACATTCAGACCCGGGCCATCCCGGCCCGCACCCTGGCCTCCGTCACCCGGCACCTGCACCGAGCCGAGACGGAGGAGTTCTTTGCCGACGCCTTCGCCCGGCTGCGGGCGGCAGGCCCGGGGATCGAGGGGATCTCCGGCTGCCCCTTCGTCGTCTACTACGGCGAGGTCAGCGACGACAGCGACGGCCCGCTGGAGCTGAGCCGCCCGCTCGCGCGCGACCCCCGCGACCCCCGCGATCAGGGCGGCGAGACCGCCGTCCCGGTAACGGGCGAGCAGGCTGGGGCCGGGCTGAGCATGCGGGACGAGCCCGCGCATGAGGAAGCCTTCATCCGGCTGGCGGCCGCGGACGTGACCTGGCCCGCGATCGCACCGGCGCTCGACGCCCTGGAGGCGTGGCTGCACGGTAACGGCCGGCAGCCCGCCGCGCCACCGCGCCAGGTGCTGATCGCCGACCTGCGCACCGCCACCCCCGGCACCCCCGCCGTCGACCTGTCGGTGCCGCTGCGCTGAGCGGTCGCCCCGATTCCCCCGAACGCGGCTCGTTTCCACCCACTCGCCCTCGTGCCCGCCACGGGCCGCCCGGCCGTTACCGCCGGCGGCTCACCCGAGCCGGGCTGGCCGGCTACGTTCTCTATGAGCGGATGTGCCCCCCAGCGCGCACGGCGGCTCCGTGACCACTGGTCCCCCCGGTCGCGGTGAATGCTGGCGGAGAAGGTTCGAAGGCGGGCGCTCTCGCCCGGACTTGCGGTACTGTTTCGGCCCAAACGCGACGTCCTGGGCTGCGAGAGAGGTGCGGTGGCGGAGAAGATTGCACCGCCCGAGGCGTTGGCAGCCCCGGCTGGTGACACCCGGACGGGCCGGAGCTGGCTCGGGCGCCATCCCGGCCTGCTGGTCGGCTGCGCTTACCTGGCGGCCGCGGTCGCCCTGACCGGGCGGCTGTGGCTGCACCTGGGCACGGTCACGGTGGCGGGCGACCCCGGCCCGGCCGATAACGACCTGATGACCTGGTTCATGCGCTACGCGGCGACCGCGGTCGCCCACGGTCACCTCCCCGCCCTGGTCTCGACCGGGCTGAACGCCCCGCGCGGCTTCCCGCTCATGTGGAACAACTCGGTCCTGTTCCCGGCCGTGCTCCTGTCGCCGGTGACGCTGCTGGCCGGCCCGGTGGCGGGCCTGACGGTGCTGACGACGCTCGGCTACGCCGGCTCGGCCGCGGCGATGTACTGGCTGCTGCGGCGGTACGGGGCGAGCGTGACCGCGGGGGTCATCGGCGGCGCCGTCTTCGGCTTCTCCCCGGGCATGGTGAACGCGGGCATGGGCCACTACGGCCTGCAGTTCGCGGTCCTGACGCCGCTGATGATCGAGGCGGCGGCGGCGATCGTGACCGGGCGCGGCCGCCCGCTGTGGGCCGGGGCGCGGCTCGGCCTGTTCGCCGCCGCGGAGCTTTACACCGGGGAAGAAATGCTGGTCGACGTCGCCCTCGCCGGGCTGGTGATGGTGGCCGTGCTGGCGGTGAGCCGCCCGTCGGCGGTGCGGCCGCGGCTCCGCCCGGCGGTGGCAGGGCTGGCCACCGCGGCCGTAGCCGGGCTCGCGCTGAGCGCCTACGGGCTGTGGGAGCAGTTCCGCGGGCCGCTGACCGAGTCGGGCACCCCGTGGAAGATCGCGCTGCACGGCAACCCCTTCGGGGCGTTCGTCAACCCGCAGTCCCAGCTGCTGTTCCACACCGCCGCCAGCGCCGCTTACGCCGACAGCCACGGGGCGCCGGGGGCCGAGTACGTCGCCTACCTGGGGCCGCCGCTGCTCATCGTGGCCGCCCTGGTCACCGTCTGGTACTGGCGTGACCTGCGGGTGCGCACCGCCGGGGTGGTGTGGGTGGTGCTGGAGGCGCTGTCGCTCGGCGTTACCCAGCCGTGGATGCCGATGCACTGGCTGCGGGGCGTCCCCCTTGTGGGCGACATGTTCCCGAGCCGGCTCTCGGTCGTGGCGGCGGGCGCGGCCGGGGCCGTGCTCGCGTTCGGGCTCGACCGCGCCCGGGCGGCCCGCCCGTCGGCCGACGGGCGGGACCGGCCCGCCTCGCTCGCCCGCCGGGTCATCCCGCTCGTGATCGCCGTGCTGGCGGTGCTGCCGCTGGTGCCGCGGCCGGCGGCCGGGCTGACGGCCGACCCGCTGCCGGCCGGCTGGGACGCCGTCTTCAGCCGCCTGGACCTGCCCGCCCATGCGGGCACGCTCGTCGTGCCGTTGCCGTACTCCCAGCAGGGCGAGGCGATGCTCTGGCAGGCCGACGCGGGTCAGCCGGCCGAGCTGAACGCGGGCTGGTTCCTGGGCCCGAACACGGCCGGGCACGGCGCGACCGCCTTCTGGGGGCCGCCGTTCACCGGGCGCACCGTGACCTGCCTGGACGCGCTGTGGCAGGGGCACCCTGTTCCTGCGGCCTTCTGTACGAAGGAGGTGCGGTCAGCCCTGAGCTACTGGCATCCGGCCGCGGTCGTCGCCGACACTGGCCCGGGCACGCCGCTGGCCCGGTTCCTGGCCAGGCATCCTCGGGCCGCCCGCGATCCAGCAGGGCCAGCTGCTGGCCTGGCGAACGGGCTGACCGGGCGGAAACGGGCGCACGCGCCCCGGCGCCGCCCGGGTCCGCCCGGCTCCGCCGGGGGACGCTTCAGGCGACCTCGGTCACCGGCTCCGGGTACCTGAGCTGGCGGCGCTGGGCCGGCGGCAGCTTCCACGGGGTGTGCACGTGCGGGGCGGCCAGGCGCGCGAGCTCGGGGACGTAGCGGCGCACGTAGTCGCCGTCGTGGTCGAACCGGGTCGCCTGCCGCAGCGGGTTCATCACCCGGTTAGGACGGGGATTGTTGCCGGTGCCCGCGACCCACTGCCAGTTGCCCGCGTTGTTGGCCACATCGCCGTCGGCCAGCAGGGCCGCGAAGTGCCGGTAGCCGTGCCGCCAGTCGATCCCCATGGTCCGGACCAGGAACGAGGCGGTGATCATCCGGGCCCGGTTGTGCATGAACCCCTCGGCCGCGAGCTGCCGCATGCCCGCGTCGACAACCGGGATCCCGGTGCGCCCCTCCCGCCAGGCGTCGAGCACGTCCGGGTTGTCCTCCCAGTCACGCTCGCCGGGCCGGTAGTCCCTCGTCGCGATATCCGGGAACGCGGCCGTGACCTGGTGGAAAAAGTCGCGCCAGGCCAGCTGGCGGGCGAACTCCTCCCCGCCCGGCCGGGTCAGCGCGTCGCGCGCCAGCGCCAGCGCCGATACGCAGCCGAACCGCAGGTAGGCGCTCAGCCGCGAGGTCTCGTCGTCGGCCAGCAGGTCGTGCTCGTCCGCGTAGCGCTTGACCGGGCCGTCCAGCCAGGCCCGGGCCCGCTCCCGGCCGGCCTGCTCCCCGCCGGGCGCGAGGCCCGGGGACGTGCCGCTGTTGCCCACGCCCGGCAGGTGGCCGGGGCGGACGCCGGACGGCAGCGTGAGCGACTTCGGCGCCGGGAAGGCCATCCGCCAGCGGGCGGCACTCCAGGCCCGCCAGTAGGGGGTGAACACCCGGTAGTACCCGTCGCCGCCGCTCGCGCCGCCGGGGTGCAGCGCATCGGCCGGCAGGACCTGGTGGCCCGGGGTGACCTCGAGCGCGACCCGGTGCCGCTGGCATTCGCGCGCCAGCCGCTGCTGGCGCCGGGCCGCGTACCGGGTCACGTCGGCGGCGGTGAAGACGGCCCCGGCCGAGGTCTCGGCGGCGAGCCGCATCGTCTCCGCGACCGGGTCGCCCTCGCGGATGACGAGGTCACCGCCGATCGCGCGCAGTTCCTCGCGCAGGTCGGCGACCGACTCGGCCAGGAACCGGGCCCGGTTCGGCGGCACGTCCAGGTGCGGGTCGAGGACGAACAACGGCACCACCTGGCGAGCCCGGTCGCACGCGCCTGCCAGCGCCGGGTTGTCGTGCGTCCGCAGGTCGCGGGTCAGCAGCACGATCGCGGTGTCCATTACGCTCCCTGGGTGGGGGTGAGGTCATGAGCGAGCCGGCGAGCGAACCGGCAAGCGCGGGCGCCCGGCCGCGGGTGGGCGTGTCCAGCTGTCTGCTCGGTCAGCCGGTCCGGTTCAGCGGCGGCCACAGCCGCAGCCGGTTCCTGACCGATGAGCTGGGGCCGTACGCCGACTGGGTGCCGTACTGCCCCGAAGTGGGGATCGGGCTGGGCACGCCGCGGGAGACGGTGCGGCTGACCGACGCCGGCCGCCTGGTGAACCGGGGCGGCGACGCCGGTCACACCGCCGCGATGACCGCCCTGCCGCTGCCCGCCCAGGACGAGGGCCGGCTGAACGACCCGGCCCGGCTGCGCCGGGCGGGCCAGGTGGCCGCCGCCGCGGGCCGCGCCGAGCGGCCCCGGTGAGCCCGGCCCGGACGTCATGGCGCCGCCCGGCCTCGGCGCGGCGGCAGCGGCACGAAGCCGCTCGTCCGGGCCACGTACTGAGCGTAGCCGGGGCGGCCGCCGCCCTCGGACATGCGCCGCTCGGTCATCCGCTGGCCCGTGCCCCGGGTCAGCACGAACGTCATCAGCAGGGGGGAGACCAGGGTGACGAGCTGGACCGGGACGGCGTAGCTGAGCAGGAACAGGCCCCACCACATGCAGGCGTCGCCGAAGTAGTTCGGGTGCCGGGTGTAGCGCCACAGGCCCTGGTCCATCACCTGGCCCCGGTTGGCCGCCTCCGCCTTGAACCGGGTCAGCTGCCAGTCGCCGACGGCCTCGAACACAAACCCGGCGACCCAGACGGCGGCGCCGATGACGGTGACCGGGCCGGGGGCGGACCGCTGGGTCATCCCGGCCGGCAGCGGCAGCAGGACGATCCACAGCACCAGCAGCTGCGGCAGGTAGACCGACCGCAGCGCGTACCAGTTGACGTTCCCGGTCGCCTTGGCCAGCAGCTCCTGGTACCGGGGGTCCTCACCGGACGCGCGCACCCGCGACGCCACGTGCCAGCCGAGCCGGCCGCCCCAGGCGACCGCGGCCACCAGCAGCAGCCAGCGGCGGGCGGTGTTGCCGGGCCCGGCCGAGGCGAGGAAGCTGGCCACCCCCGCGATGGCGATGCAGGCGCCGAAGGCGACATCCATCACCGTGTGCTTGCCGGTGCGGACGCCGACCGCGAACGCCGCCGCCACCACCACCAGCACCGAGGCGCCGGCCGCCAGCGCCGCCGCGCCGAACGCGGCCCAGTTCACCCGCGCCCCCTCATCGTGGGTGCCTCATGTCCGCCGGGCGGCGAGGATCTGGTCGACGCCCATCCGCCCCTCCTCGAACGCGAGGGCGCCGCCAGCCAGGTAGAGCCGCCACAGCCGGACCCGCTCGGCCCCGATGACCTTCGTCGCCGCGTCGGCGTTGTCCTCCAGGTTGGCGAGCCAGGCGCGAATGGTGCGGACGTAGTGCAGGCGCATCGACTCGACCCCGAGGACCTCCAGGCCGGCCTGCTCGAGCAGCCCGACGGTCTCGCCGACCGGCCGCATGTGCATGTCGGCGGCCACGTACGACTCGATGAAGGCGCCGCCCCCGGGGGCGCTCCCGCCCCGCGACATCTGCTGGATCAGCACCCGCCCGCCGGGCCGCAGGCGGTGGCGCAGCGCCGCGCAGAAGGCGGGGTAGCACGGCCGCGCCGACGTGCTCGCCCATCTCCAGCGACGCGACCGCGTCGTAGCCGGGCCGGCCTCGTCCCGGTAGTCCTGGACCAGCACCTGGGCCCGGCCGGTGAGCCCGAGCCCGCGCAGCCGGGCGGCCACGTAGCCGCCCTGCTCGGCCGACAGGGTGACGCCGGTGACCCGCGTCTGGTAGCGGTGGGCCGCGTGCACGGTGAGTGACCCCCACCCGCAGCCGAGGTCGAGCAGCCTGCTGCCGGCCCCGAGCCCGAGCTTGCCGGCGACCAGGTCGAGCTTGTCCCGCTGCGCGTCGGCCAGCCCGTAGCCGGGCCGGTCGCTGGTCCAGTAGCCGCACGAGTAGGCCATGGACTCATCGAGGATCAGCCGGTAGAACGCGACCGGGATGTCGTAGTGGCCGGCGATGACCTCCCGGTCCCGGGCCCGGGAGTGCGGGCGCCCGGCCGGGCGCAGCTCCGACGCCGGCGGCGGGGGCGGGGGGCCGAGGACGCCGAGGCGGCGCACGGCCAGGACCGACGCGCTGGCCGCCCCGGCCAGCCAGGCCGGGGCTCAAGCCGGGCCGGGCGCCCCGCAGCGCGCCCCGCGCGCGGCGCAGCCCCTCGGTCAGGTCGCCCTCGACGTCCAGGTCGCCGCTGACATAGGCGCGGGCCAGGCCGAGCTCGCCCGGCCGCCACAGGATGCGGCGCAGCGCCAGGGGCGAGCGCAGGACCAGCACCGGCACGCCGGCCGGGCCGCTTTCGCTGCCGTCCCAGGCGCGCACCCGGACCGGGAGGCTGATCCCGGCCTGGCTGGCCGCCCACGCGATGGTGCCGGCGGCGCTGGTCTTGGTCATGGTCTCTCCAGGGTGAACTGGCTGACGTCCAGGTACCCGGCCCGGAAGCCCGCCTCGGAGTAGCACAGGTAGAACTGCCACATGCGGAGGAAGATCTCATCGAAGCCCAGCGCGGTCACCTCGTGCTGGCGCGCGGCGAAGCGGTCCCGCCACAGCCGCAGGGTCTGGGCGTAGCCGGAGCCGAAGTCGTACCGCCGGGTGACCCTCAGGCCGGTGCGGGCGAGGCTGTCCTCGATCGCGGTGACCGACGGGATCAGCCCGCCGGGGAAGATGTACTTCTGGATCCAGGTGTAGGTCCGCCTGCTCGCCAGCATCGCGTCGTGCGGCATGGTGATCGCCTGCAGGCCGACGGCGCCGCCCGGCGCCAGCAGCCGGTCGAGCTGGGCGAAGTAGGTGTCCCAGTACCGCTCGCCGACCGCCTCGAGCATCTCCACCGAGCAGATGGCGTCGTACTCGCCGTCGACGTCGCGGTAGTCCCGCAGTTCCACGCTGACCTGGCTGGCCAGCCCGTGTTCGGCCACCCGGCGCGCGGCCAGCTCGCGCTGGCGGGCGGAAATGGTGACCGTGCGGACGGTGGCGCCGCGCTGGGCGGCCCTGATCGCCAGCTCGCCCCAGCCGGTCCCGATCTCCAGCACCCGGCGGCCGGGTCCCACCTTCGCCTCGTCCAGCAGCCGGTCGATCTTGCGCCGCTGGGCCCGGGCCAGCACCTCGCCGGCGGTGCCGCGGGCGCCGGCGCCCAGCCTTCCGAGGTGGGCGGGCGTCAGGGCGAGGGCAGGCGCCGCCGGGGCGGCCACGGACCCGGCCGGAAGGGACCCGGCAGGCAGGCCCCCGGCAGGCAGGCCCCCGGCAGGCAGGCCCCCGGCAGGCAGGCCCCCGGCCGCGGCATTCCGGGCCGGCTGGCCGGGCGCCACCGCCGGGCCGGTCCCGGCCGTCTCGAACAGGGCGGCCGAGTAGGTCATGGTCTCGTCGAGGAACAGCGCGAAGAACTCGTTCGAGAGGTCGTAGTGGTGGCTGATGTTGCGCCGGGCCCCGACCCGGTTCTGGTCGTCGGCACCCGGCTGGCGCCGGACGGCCAGCGCCCGCAGCCGCTGCAGCGGGGCCGGGACCAGGTCACGGACGTGGCTCGCGAAGACGGTCAGCAGGCCGGTCAGGTCGGCGCAGTCCCACTCGCCCGCCAGATAGGACTCGCCGAACCCGATCAGGCCCCCGCTGCCGAGCCGGGTGAAGAAGGCGTCGGGGTCGTGCACCGTCATCACCGGTGCGCCGCGCGACCCGGCCCCGAGCCAGTGGCCGCCGGGCAGCAGTACCCGGACCGGGAGCCGGGCTACCGCCGCCCGGAACAGCAGCCGCGCGACCCGGCCGCGGGCAGCCTGCCCGCGCACCACGGCCACGTCGGGCCACCGGCCCGGGTCGATGACGCCCGGCGTCCCGGTCCGGCCCGTTTCCCTCGTCGCGGCTCCCTTTGTGCTGGTCACTGAACGCCTTTCTGTGCGCTGGCGGGCGGTCGCGGCACCGGCCGCAGGCCGCGCGCGTACAACTTGAGGCCCTGGAACCTGATCTGGGCGGCGACCACCAGGGTGGACCACGGATGCCGGGCGGCCGCGAGCAGCAGCGCCGGGGCGGTGGCCGCCTGTCGCCTGCCCTGCACGCTGGCGGTGAAGCGGTAGCGGCCGGGCCGGTGCAGGGTGATGGCGAGCGCAAGCCGCGCCCCCGGCGCCGGCAGGCTCATCTGGTACCAGCCGTCGACCGGGTGGTACGGGGAGACGTAGAGCTCCTTGTCCGGCCCGTGCCCGCCCGCGCTCGTCGGTCTGCACCAGGTAGGCGTGGCGCTGCCGGTAGGTGTTGTGCACCTCGGCGATCACGCAGGCGAGGGTGCCGTCCGGGTGGTGGCACCAGAACACCGTCAGCGGGTTGAACACATAGCCGAACACGCGCGCGTGGGCCAGCATCAGCACCCGGCCGCCGCCGAGGTCGACACCGCGCTGCCGGAGGAACTCATCCACGTTGGCGCGGATAGGCCGGTCCGGGTCGCCCAGGTGATCGCGGGCCTCGAACCCGGCCAGCAGCCGCAGCGGACCGTGCGGGCGGGGCAGCTCGTCCAGGTCGACCAGCCACTGGTAGGTGCGGTAGCGGAAGGCGTTGCGCAGCGGGGTGCGGCGGGCGTGGAAGACACGGCACTCGTACAGCGCCGCCCCGGCCGCCAGCGGCCGGCTCACCAGGCGCTCCCCAGGGCCCGCGCCGCCGCCACGCCCGACCGGCAGCCGTCCTCGTGGAAACCCCAGCCGTGGTAGGCGCCCGCGAAGGCAGTGACCGCGCCGCTGAGGGCGGGCAGGCGACGCTGGGCCGCGACCGACTCACGGGTGTAGGCCGGGTGGGCGTAGTCCATCACCGCGACCACCCGGTCGGGGTCCACCTGCTCACGCCCGCCGAGGGTGACGATGTAGTCGGCCGGGCCGGGCAGGTGCTGCAGCCGGTTCAGGTAGTAGCTGATCCGCGGCCCGCCCCGCTGGCCAGTGCCCGTCTCGGCCGTGCCCGCCTCGGCCGTGCCCGTCTCGGCCGTGCCCGTCTCGGCCATGTTCGTCTCGGCCATGTTCGCCTCGGCCCTGTTCGCCGGGCCGCGCGGGGAGCGGCAGTCGAAGGCGTAGTTCCACGACGCCCGGACGGCGCCCCGGCGGGGGAGCAGGCTGGCGTCGGTGTGAAGCACCGCCTCGTTCGGTGTGTAGCCGATTGAGCCGAGGACCGACCGCTCCGCCGCGGTCGGGTTCTCCAGCAGCCGCAGCGCCTGGTCGGGGTGGGTGGCGACGACGGCGGCGTCGAAGCCGGTGATCTCGCCGCTTGCGTCGCGCACGGCCACGCCGTCGGGGTAGCGGCGCAGCGAGCGCACCGGCACTCCGGTGCGGACCTTGGCCAGCCCGGCCGCGATGCGCTCGACGTAGGTGGCCGACCCGCCGGTGACGGTGCGCCACTGCGGCGAGCCGGAGACCGTCAGCATCCCGTGGTTGGCCAGGAACGCGAACAGGTACCCGGCCGGGTAGCGCAGCGCCGTGCCCGGCGGGCACGACCACACGGCCGCGACCAGCGGCACCGCGAAGTGGGCGGTGAAGTAGGGGGAGAACCGGCCGTCGGCGAGGAACTCGCCCAGCGAGCGCCCGTCGTCCGGGCCGGCCGCCAGCGCCCGCCGCGCGGCCCGCTGGAAGCGCGGCACCTCGGTCAGCATCCGCAGGTAGCGCGGGCCGCCGTCGCCTGCGCCGGCCGCCAGCCCGCCCAGGCCGCGCTTGCCCGCGTAGCTCATGCCGCAGCCGGAGCAGCTGACCGACATGCTCATCTCGGACGGCTGGGTCGCCACCCCGAGCTCCCGCAGCAGCCGGGTCAGCAGCGGGTAGGTCCGCTCGTTGTAGACGATGAACCCGGTGTCGGCCGGCAGGCTGCTGCCCCCCGGCCCGGGCACCAGGTGCGTGTCGGCGTGGCCGCCGAGCCGGCCGTCAGCTTCGTAGACGGTCACCTCGTCGCCCCGCGCGAGGATGTGGGCCGCCGTCAGCCCGCTGACACCGCCCCCGATGACGGCGATCCTTCGTCCGGTCACCCGCCCTCCCTTCCCGTCCTCCGGTGCTTATTCGGAGGCGGCCGGGTCGCGGATGGGGGCAGGCCAGGGTGGGATCGGGGAGTGGTCGCGGCCGAGGACGTGGCGCAGCGCCGGGGCCAGCTCCGGGTACCGGAACTGGTGGCCGGCCGCTGTCAGCGCGGCCGGGCGGACCCGCTGGCTCGCCTGGGCCAGCTCCCTGGCGCCGTCGGCGCCCAGCAGCAGCCGCGGCCCGAGCGCGGGCACCGGGATCACCGCCGGACGGCGGAGCACCCGGCCCAGGGTCCGCGCGTACTCGGCGCTGCGCGCCTCGGCCGGCGCGACCGCGTTGACCGGCCCGGACAGGCCCGGGTCGGTCACCGCCCGCAGGTAGATGTCGAGCAGGTCGTCGATCTCGATCCACGCCTGCCAGTTGGTCCCGCCGCCTACAGGGCCGCCGAGCCCGGCCTCGAACAGCGGGAAGAGCAGGCGCAGGACGCCGCCGCGGGGGGTCTGCACGATGCCGGTGCGGACCTGGACCGTCCTGACGCCGGCGGCGGTGGCCGGGCCGGCGGCTTCCTCCCAGGCGGTCACCACGTCGGCCAGGAAGCCGTCACCGCGCTCGCTGTCTTCGGTCAGCACCTCGTCGCCGCGGTCGGGGCCGTAAAAGCCCACCGCGGACGCGGTGACGAAGGCACGCAGCCGGGGGCCGCACTTGGCCGCCAGGGTGGCGAGCGCGCGAGTGGGGCCGGTCCGGCTGAACAGGATCTCCCGCTTGCGGTCGGCGGTGAACCGCCCGGCGATCGAGGCGCCGGCCAGGTGCACGACCGCGTCCACCCCGGCCAGCAGTTCGGGATCGGGGTCGTCGGGGTTCCAGCGGCGCTCGTCGCGGTGCTGCGGCTCGTGCCGTACCAGGCGGATCACCCGGTGGCCGCCGGTGGTCAGCAGCGCCGCCAGATTGCTCCCGATAAGCCCGCTGGCGCCGGTGACAGCGACGGTCAGCGCCTCCGGGCAGACTTCCCTGGCCCGGGCGTGCACCGCCAGGTCACCCGCGAGCTGACGGTGCCGGTAGGCGAACATGGACCGCAGCGCCGCGGCCGGCACCGGGGTGTCAACGATGTCGAGGACCAGGGTGCCCTGGTGGCCGGCGCTGTCCGCGGCGGGCGCGAACTGGTGGGTGTGCCGCCAGTGCAGCGCCCGGCCGAGGACAGCGCTGCCCAGGGGCGGCTGGAGCACGTCGACGAACTGGCGCGGCTCGTCGTAGCCGTCGGGGTCGTGGTGGGCGACCCAGCGCAGCCCGCCCGGCAGTCCCAGCACCGCCACCCCGTCCCGGACCGACGGAGCCTCCTGCACGACGCGCACCGGCTGCCACGGGGGTACCAGGCGTCGAATCGCTCCAGGCCGGGAATGCCAGGCAAATACCTCTTCCGGCTCGGCGCGGACCACACTTGAATAGGTCAGTGCCATGTACCGTCAACTCTCCAGTTCGGCTTACCTTTAACCAAGCCTAAACCACACTGATTGACCACGTTTGGAGTACCCGCCATGCAGCTACGGGACGCCGCCGAGGCCCTCGGCGTGCATTACCAGACTGCATACGGCTGGGTACGGCAGGGTACGCTGCCGGCGCGCAAGACGCCGCGGGGCTACGAAGTGACCGAAGATGACGTGCACAACCTGCTCGCCCGCCGGGCCGCCGGGACCAGTCCGCGCCAGGAGGTCCGCGTCCGGGACTGGGAGGCGCAGGCGGCCCGGTTCTACGCGGCGCTCGCGGGGGGCGACGAAGTCCAGGCCCGGCGCGACTTCGAGCGGCTGGCGGCCGGGGTGCCGCTGACCGAGCTGTGCGATCAGCTCATCGGGCCGGCCCTGCGCCGGGTGGGGACGCAGTGGGCGGCCGGGGAACTGTCGGTCGCGGCCGAGCACCGGGCCTCGGCGATCTGCGAGCGGCTTATCGGCAGCCGGCTGGTCCAGCCGCAAGGCCGCCCGCGCGGCGTCGCGGTCACCACCACCCCGCCCGGCGAGCGGCACGGGCTGCCGTCCCTGATGGCGTCCGCGTGCCTGCGTGAGGACCACTGGCAGGTGCACCACCTGGCGGCCGACCTCCCGGTGAGCGACCTGGTCGCCATGGCCCGCGACACCGGGGCCACCCTGGTGGTCCTGTCGGCCGCCACCACCAGCGCCACCCGGATCGCGGCGCGCGAGGCCCGCGAGATCCGCGGCGCCTGCCCGGCACCCGGGTCCTCATCGGCCGCCCCGGTGACACCCTGGCCCGGCTGCGCGAACTGGCCCGCGGCGGCCGCCCCGACCCGCACTAGCCCCGCGCGCGACCCGCGGCCGGCGGCCCGGCTTCGTTCCTTTCCGCCCGCCTCGTTCGTGTCCGCCCGCCTTGTCCCGGCGGCGGGCGCGGGCGCGGCCGGTACCAGGCCGCCAGCGGATGCTCAGGCCTGCCCGCCACAGCTGAGCGCCCGCGGCCAAGGCCCGCACGCGGCGACGGAACCGGATCCGCGTGAGAGGCCGCACGCGGCGACGGAACCGCATCCGCGTGAGAGGCCCGCACGCGGCGACGGAACCGCACCCGCGTGAGAGGCCCGCACGCGGTGACGGAACCGCATCCGCGTGAAAGGCCCGCACGCGGCGACGGAACCGCATCCGCGTCCTCAGCTGCCCCGCAACTATGGGCGAATCCCGAACATCAAGTCCCTGCACTCTAGATAGGGGAAACTTTTTTCTAATCGGAAATTATTTGTGCCCTGACTCCGAAAAGATTCCGGTCTGCCAATAGTTTCCGCGTAATGGCCAGCAGGACTGCCGAACCCAGACCTCAGGGGTCACGCTGCTCACCCGAGCCGGCGTCAACCCGCGTCCGCTGGGTCTGGGCCGGTTTACCGAGCCCGCTCCCGGGTCTCCCCGGCGGGCCGGCGCTTCCCGGATGATGCCGGGAGCCTCAGGCAACCGGCCGGAGGCCCGGCCAGGGCGCTCAGGCCAGCTCGAGGACCGCCCGGGCGGCGTTGTGGCCGCCAAGGCCGGAGACGGCGCCGCCGCGCTGGGCCCCCGATCCGCACAGCAGCACCCGGTCCCGGCCGGTGGCGACTCCCCAGCGGGCCGCCGGGGTATCCAGGGCCGCCTCGTCATCGGCCCAGGGCCAGCTCAGGTCGCCATGGAAGATATGGCCGCCGGGCATGGCGAGGTCGGCCTCGACGTCCTGCGGGATCTTCGCCTCGATGCACGGGCGGCCGTCCGGGTCGCGGGCCACGACCGACTCGACCGGCTCGGCCAGGTGCTCGTCGAGCGACGCGATCGCGGCCCCCACCGCCCGCTGCTTGCGCTCCGCCCTGGTGGCCGGGTCGGCGAACAGCGCGGCCGGCAGGTGCAGCCCGAAGTAGGTCAGCGTGTGCGTCCCGGCTGGCACCGGGCCGAGGATCGACGGGTCGGTCAGCGAGTGACAGTAGACCTCGCCCGGCAGCCGCGACGGCAGTTCGCCCGCGGCGGCCTGGGCCCAGGCGGTGTCCAGGGCGCTGTAGTCCTCGCCCAGGTGCAGGGTGCCGGCGAACGCGACCCGCGGGTCGGCTCCCGAGGCCAGCCGCGGCAGCCGGGTGAGCAGGAAGTTGACCTTGAGCTGGGCGCCGGCCGGCTTGGCGGCCGGGTCGGCCTCCTCGCCGAGCAGGCCCGCCAGCACCCACGGGGCAACGTTGGCGAGCACGAACCGGGCCCGCACCGTCTGCGCGCCGTCCGGGCCGCGGAAGTCCACGGCCTGCCCCCCGGCGTCCGCGCTTATGGCGCTGACCTCGGCGTTCACGATGAGCTGGGCCCCCGCCCGGCGGGCGGCGGCGGCCAGCGCGCCGGTCACCGCGCCCATCCCGCCGACCGGCACGCGCCACTCGCCGGTGCCGTTGCCGATGAGGTGGTACAGGAAGCAGCGGTTCTGGATCAGCGTGGGATCGTCCATCCGGGCGAAGGTACCGATCAGCGCGTCGGTCGCGACCACGCCCCGCACCGTGTCGTCGCGGAAGCGGCGCTCGACCGCCTCGCCCAGCGGCCGCTCGGTCAGGTCCCGCCAGATCACCGGGTCGACCTGCTGACCCAGCTGCGACGCCCGCGGCAGCGGCCCGGTCAGGGTCGGCGCGACGACGGCGGCGACCTCGCCCACCGCGCGGTAGAACGCCCGCCAGGCCTCGTACTCGTCATCGGAGCCGGTCAGGGCGCGGAAGCTGTCCCGCGTGGCCGGCCCTTCGGCCCGCTCGACCAGTAGCCCGGCGGCCGCCCCGGCGCGGCGGACCGGGGTGTAGGACGCGGTCGCGCGGGAGACGAGGCGCAGGTCGAGGCCGAGGTCGGCCACGATCGCGTCCGGCAGCAGCGAGACCAGGTAGGAGTAGCGTGACAGCCGGGTCGGGAAGCCGGGGAACGCCTGCGCTGACACCGCGGCGCCGCCGGGGTGGCCGAGCCGCTCGAGCACCAAGACCGACAGGCCCGCCCCGGCCAGGTAGGCCGCCGCGGTCAGGCCGTTATGCCCGCCGCCGACGACCACCACGTCATAACTCTGCTGCCCGGGCGATCCGCTCATGGGCGGAATGCTACGCGCGGCCCGCGGTGGGCCGGTCCCAGGGCGGCGGAGCCGCCGGCCTGCTCCCGGGCCGGCCTGCTCCCGGGCCGGCCAGCCGCCGGGTGCCGCCGCCCAGGGCGGCACCGGCGGCGGCGCCGGTCAGCTCCTGAGGTCCCGGCGGACATCGTCCGCCAGCTGGTGAATCTGCTGTTCGGTCTGGGTCAGCCTGGCCTCGGCCCGGGCGGTGCGCTCGGCCGCGCGGCGTTCGCGCATGCTCGGCTTGCGGCCGGCTCGGTCGGGTCTCGGCGTCCTGCGGAAAAGCCCCATGTTCGTGTCCCATCTCGCTCGGTCCGCCCACGCGGGTAAGGCGGCTAAGTACGGGACCGCAGCTACCCGCGGCGCGGGTTTCCATGTCAGCGTTGTCCCAGCTGTCACCGCCGTCGCGGTCAGCGCAGGATCTCCACGAGCAGCACCCAGGCGTTGATGCTGGAGGCGGCCACGCAGACGAGGATGCCGGCCGCGACCACGCCGATCCCGGCTGAGTCGCCCGCGCAGGCCAGCAAGCTCCCCGCGAACACGAGCACGCCCGGGAGCAGCCCGAGGCCGCCCTTGGCGGCCGCCCCCAGCCGGCTGTCATGGGTGTCGTGGCGCATGAAAACGGCGGTGCTGCGGGCGGCGATGGCCAAGGTGACGACCGCCGCGACGGCGCTCTCGGCCCCGAAGGCGGCCAGCGGCTGGAACGGCATCAGCCCGGCGCAGGCGACGATGACGACCAGTACCAGGGAAGAGACCGTAGTGGCGCCCCGCTCGGCCATCCCGGGGATGTCGAGGATCCGCCTGACGTTGACCGAGATGGCCACGATGATCAGGCCGGCGAGGGCGGCTCCAGCCCCTGCGACGGCAACGAAAAAGTCGGACCAGTCGCGGATGCTCACCCACCCGGTGTACCCCGCGCCCGTGCGCCTGATCCAGGCGGTCGGCGCCTGCTTGTCTGCGCTGGTCGCGGCCCTGCTGGCCCCGCCCCGCGGGACCCGGCCCCGTGGGCAGCGCTGCCAGCGCCGGCGGCCGGGGACGGCCGCGCCCGGGCGTACCGCCCCGGGCGCGGTCCGCCTAGTCCTTAAAGGCGTCGCGGACGTTCTTGCCCGCGTCCTTGACCTGCTCGCCGACCTGCCGGCCGGCGCCTTCGACGCGGTCGCCCTTGCCCTCGGCCTCCATGGACCGGTTGCCTGTGGCCCGGCCGACGTCCTGCTTGGCCTTGCCCTTGCCCATCGTGAACCGGTTGCGCACTTTATCCATAAAGCCCATGTCGCGCCTCCTTGAAGCGGTATCCCGGCCCATCTGCCCGGGAACGGGCCGGTTAACCGCCCGTGGGGACGCCGTCGCCGCGGTCAGCGTTCCGGCGCGAGCTGCCACTGTCCCCGGCCGGCCGCCTTGGCGGTGTAAAGCGCCTGGTCGGCTGCGGCGACCAGGCTGTCGGGGTTGTCGCCCGCGGCGGACAGGGCGGCGCCGATGGACACCGAAGGGAGCAGCGCCCCGGTCTCCAGCTCGACTGGGCGGCAGACCGACCGCAGCACCCGCTCGGCCAGGCGGCCAGCCTCGTCCGCGCTCGCCACCGGGTAGGCGATGACGACGAACTCGTCGCCGCCGAACCGGCCGGCCACGTCCCTGGCCCGGGTCGCCAGCGACAGCCGCCGCCCGATCTCGGTCAGCAGCTGGTCGCCCGCCGCGTGCCCGAGGGTGTCGTTGATCTGCTTGAAGTGGTCGACATCGCAGTACAGCACCGCGATGCGGTCCTCCGACGGGGCGGTCTCGGCCAGCGCCTCGGCCAGCCGGTCGAGCACCAGCCCCCGGTTGGCCAGGCCGGTGAGCTGGTCGTGGGAGGCGGCGTGGGCGAACTGGGCCTGCATGCTGCGCAGCTGGGTGATGTCCTCGACCTGGATGAGGATCAGCCGCGAGCCGCCCTGCTCCTCCGGCGCCAGCGGGGTGCTGTTGACCCGGCCCCGGATCTCGGTGCCGTCGGGGCGGGTGAAGTAGACCTCGTACTGACCCGGCTCGGCCGGGCCCCCCGGGCCGCGGGGCGGCGGGCTGAGCTCGACCGCGGGCCGGCCGACGAGCTCGGCTCCGGTCCGCCCGAGCAGCCGCTCGCAGGCCGGGTTGACCCGGGTCACGGAGCGGTCCTCGGTCATGAGCGCGATGGCGATGGGGGAGCGGTCGAACATGGCCCGGAACAGCTGCTCGGAATCGGACATCTGCGTGTGGATGCGGGCGTGCTCGATCGCCAGCGCGGCGTGGGTGGCGAAGTGCTCGAGCAGGCGCCGCTGGGCTGGCCCGGGGTGCCGCCCGCTGGCCGGCAGGTCAACGCTGAGCACGCCGATCAGCGTGCTGTCGGGCGCCCGCATCGGCGCCAGGAGGATGTCCTCCGCATGCCAGTCGCCCGGGTTATCGGTCTCCGCCGTGGGCGGCGTCCAGCCCGGGACTGGGTCGCTGATGCCGTTGTCCTTGCGGTGGTCCATGAACCGCAGCTCGCCCCAGGGCTCGCACGCGTCCAGCAGCGCCCGGACGTCGTCGGCCGAGGCGCGGGAGCCGAGCAGCGCCTGGACCGCGTCGTCCGGCCCGGCCACGGCGGCGGCCTCGCATATGTTGTCCGGCCGGATCAGGTTGACCACGGCGACGCCGAAGCCGAGGTGGTCGACGACGGCCTGCGCGACCACCTGGAGGGTCTCGCGGAGATCGAGGCTGACCGCGATCCGCCGCACGACGTGCGCCAGCAGCTCGGCCGCGGCGGCGGCGTCCGCCTCGGCGACGCCGTCGAAGCCGTAGGCGGCCGTCCCGGCCGCGGCGAGGGCGACGTCAGCGGCGGTCTTCGCGACCTCCCCGGCGGTTCGCGCGTGGCGGCCCGGCTCGCCCGGCTGCAGACTGCCGCGAGCCGTGTCTGCCATGCGGGGCCCCGCTCTCCCGAAGCTTGCCATCCTGATGGCGTGAATTGAACTGAATGTTACCGCGCGGCTACGTCGCCGCGGGGGCACTGGCCGAAGCGCGGCGTTCCCTGACCGCTCGGCGGCCGGCGCCGGCACCGTCCGCTTGCGCGGTTCGACGTGCGTTCTCCCGCCCCTGGTGGGAGGATCCAGGCGCTGGGCGGGCCGCTACCGGGCCGGGCCGGCCGGGACCAGCGGGCCGAAAGGGGCGGGGTATGACGGATATCCGTTACGTGATCGTGTCGGACCTGCACTTCGGAGCCGAGAACAGCGTTCTGACGTCGCTCACCGAGGGGCTGGGCAGCAGGACAAGCACTGGGTTCGCGGTCGACCCGCAGCGCCCCAGCCCGGTGCTGACCGGGCTGGTCAGCGGACTGCGGGAGCTCACCCGGGGGCAGCACCGGCCGCCCACGCTGGTGCTGGCGGGGGACATCCTCGACCTGGCCCTGTCACCGGACGAGGCCTCCGCCATGGTGTTCCGGCTGTTCGCGCACCTGGCCTACGACGACGGCGTGCCGGTGTTCGACCCGGTGGTGCACTACGTGCCGGGCAACCACGACCACCACGAGTGGGAGATCGCCCGCGAGAGCCAGTACGTCCGCTACGCCAGTGCCCAGCCGGCCACGGCGCCGCTCGTCGCCCCCTGGCACACCACCAAGCTGGTGCCGGGCGACGAGCGCCCGGCCGCCAGCTCGGCCCTGCTGACCGGGCTGACCCGGGTGCAGGCGGGCGGCGACCAGGCCATCGAGGTGCGGATGTCCTACCCGAACCTGGCGCTGCACGCGGCCAACGGGCGCCGCTCGCTCATCGTCAGCCACGGCCACTTCACCGAGTCGATCTACACGCTGATGTCCCGCCTGCGCGCCATCTTGTACCCGGGGCAGGGCCTGACGGTGCCGACCGACATCGAGCGCCTGGAGGAGGAGAACTTCGCCTGGATCGACTTCTTCTGGTCCACCCTCGGCCGCTCCGGCCAGGTGGGCACCGACGTCGGGGTGATCTACGCCGACCTGACCAGCCCGCAGGACGTCGACGCGTTCGTCGCCAACCTGATCTCGGCCCTGCTGGCCACGGGCAAGGGGCCGTCGTGGCTCCACCCGGGTGAGAGCTGGCTGCTCAACGCGATCTTCAAGCGGGAAGCGAACCGCGTCGCGCGCAGCGAGCGCGGCACGCCGACGGAGACCCTGACCGCGGCGGGCCAGGCCGGGCTGCGGGCGTACCTGGAGGGCCCGGTCCGGGGCCAGCTGCGGCAGGAGTTCGGCGAGGTGCCCGAGGAGGTCACGTTCGTCTACGGTCATACCCACAAGCCGTTCACCAGCGAGTGGACGGTGAACGGCTACAAGTCCGCGGTCCGCATCGCCAACACCGGCGGCTGGGTGGTCGACACGGCCACGCCCGCGCCGGTCCAGGGCGGCGTCGCGGTCCTCGTCAACGACGACCTGGAAACCGCGTCGCTGCAGTTCTACCGGCAGGGCACCGCTCCGGTACCGGTCGGTTTCCTGCCCCCGCCGGCCGGCCAGCAGCCGTCGGCCTGGCAGGCCGAGCTGGCGGCGCGGGTCGACCCGGCTGCCGAGCCGTGGGCCACGTTGGCACGGTCGGCGGCCGAGGTGGCCGCCCAGCGGCACCGGCTGCAGGCGGCGACCGTCGCGCTGCGGGACATGGTGCGGCAGCAGCTGGCGCGCGACGCCCGCACCCGGCGCTGAGGCGCTACTCCTGCCGCCACCGGGCCCGGCCGAACATCGGCCCGTAGAGGCCGTTCCAGAAGTGGCGCGGGGGGCCGGCCTGGTCGATGGCGTTGGCATAGAACACCGGCGGGCCAGACGGCGGCTGCAGCTGCCCCACCTCGGGCGCCGACAGGTCGCAGCGGATGTCGCCGACGGTGATCACCGCTACCTTGTCGGCCGGCACGAACCGCAGGTCGCCCGCCCCGAACGACTCGTAGAAGCGGGCGGCCGACTGGTGACCCCGGCTCAGCTCGCGCTGGACCTGGCGGTCAGCCCAGCCCCCGCCGCCGGTCCACACCACGATGCCCTCGAAGATGTCCTCCTCCTCGACCGCGAGGACATGCTCGAGGATGCCGAACTGGTGCCTGTCCCGGTTCAGGACCGGGACACCGGGCGTGGCCGCCTGGTAGGAAACCTGGAATTCCTCGTCCATGGCCGACACGCTACTCCGCCCGGCCCCCCGGCGGCCGGAGGCGGAAGGCGCCCGCGGCGGCGAAGGCGGCGACGAACAGGGCGGCGATGAGCCACAGGGCGTTCAGCAGGCCGGCCGACTGGGCGAGGGCCCCGATGGCGGGCGGGCCCGCCAGGTTGGCGAAGTACCCGATCGAGGCGACCACGCTGATCCGGGCGGCCGGGTCGGGCCCGCTCTCGGCTGCGGCCGACATGCCGAGGGGGAAGCCCATGCTGACCCCGGTTGCCCACAGCACCACGCCGAGGAGCACCACCCAGGGGCTGTCCGCCACGATGAACAAGGTGATGCCGGCGATGCCGAGTGCGGTGGTCAGCCGGATGGTGCGGGCGCGGCCGAGGCGGTCGACCACCGGGCCCGCGAACATCCGGGTGAGCGCCTCACTGGCGGCGAACGCGGTGAAGAACAGCGCCGCCACCGCCGCGCTCTGCCCGTGGTCGCTGCGCACCGCCAGGGTCAGCCAGCTGTTGGCTGAGCCCTCGCCCAGCTCCACCCCGAGCATCACCACGCCGATGAGCAGCAGCCGCCAGTCGAGCCAGCCTCGCAGCCAGTGGCGCAGCCGGTCCCGGCGGGCGGACGCGGGCGCCGTCTCGGCCCGGCGTCCCCGGGGGAGGCCCGTGGCGACTACCCCGGCGGCGGCCGCGACGGCGGCGGCCTCGCCGATGAGCTGGGCCGCGGGGGTGACGCCGAGGGCGGCACAGGCCGCCCCGATCCCGGACCCCGCCGCCGCCCCGATCGACCAGGCGGCGTGCATCACCGGCATCAGGGTGCGGCCGGCCGCCTGCTCGACGGCGGCTCCCTCCACGTTGATCAGCACGTCGAGGAGGCCGATGCCGGCCCCGGCGGTCACGAACGCGACCGCTGTCAGCGGCAGCGCGCGGGCGATGAGGGCGACGCCCAGCAGGGTCATCGCGGCCGTGATGAGCAGCAGCGCCGCGGTGACGGCGCGGCGCCCGCCGAGCCGGTGCAGCACCGGGGTCGAGGCCAGCAGCCCGAGGATGGCGCCGGCGGTCACCCCCGCCAGCAGCAGCCCGATGGTGCCGGTGCCGACCCCGAGCTGGGCCTTGATGGCGGGCAGGCGCGGCCCCCAGGCGGAGATGGTGATCCCGCCGAGCCCGAATGCGCCGGTGACCGCCCACCGCCAGCGGGTCCACGATTCCGGCACGGCCGCCTCCCGAGAAAACCTTCCAGTGGAAGGTATCACGGGCGGGGGGCCCGGACGCAGCGGCCCGCGGGACACCAGGGCGGTCGCGGTTAAGGCCGCGAGGGCTCGGGGCCGGGCTCGGCCGGGCGGGGCAGCAGCCGCTCGAGGATGGCCAGCGAGCGGCCCACGTCGACCGCGTCCGGGTCGAGCAGCCACTGCACCTGGAGCCCGTCGGAGGCGGCGATCACCAGCGCGGCCGCGTCGGCCGGGTCGAGGCCGGCGGCGATCC
The DNA here is from genome assembly GCA_963795335.1 of uncultured Actinomycetota bacterium. Taxonomy (GTDB): domain Bacteria; phylum Actinomycetota; class Actinomycetes; order Streptosporangiales; family Streptosporangiaceae; genus Trebonia. Next base: position 56,748 of record CAWCHI010000007.1, on the reverse strand, counting down.
GGCCGGCCCGCTGGCCCGCCTCGATCCGGGCCGCCAGCACCCCCCGCAGCGACCGGAACCGCGCCCGGACGAAGTCCCGGGTCACCGCGTGCTGTTCCTGCAGCGCGTCGGTGGTCAGGCTGGCGTACAGCTCGACCAGGCCCGGGATCGAGCGGTTGCGCTCGGCCGCGTCGATGATCAGCCCGACGGGGGAGTCGCTCTCGGCCGGGGCCGTCCTGGCCGCCTGGGCCTCGTGCGCCCGGTAGGCCTCGACCAGCAGCTCGTCGCGGGAGGAGAAGTAATGCCGCAGCGCGGTGTGCGACACCCCGATCGCCTCGCCGACCGTGCGCAGCGAGGCGCGGTCCACGCCCCGCTGCGCGAACAGCGCGATCGCGCTGTCGAGGATCTGCTGCCGGCGCCGCACGCCCTTCGGGTACGACCGGTGCCCCGGGGGGCTTGCGCTGGTGTCCGTCACCCCGCCATCGTAGGAGGCGGCGCGGCTGCGCCAACGACGCCGCGCCGCACCCCGGCCCCCGCCCTGGTGCGGGAGGCGCCCCCGCGTTCAGCCGCCGATGGCGGCCGCGATGATGGACCGCGCCTCCTGCTGGATCGCGGCCAGGTGCTCCTCGCCGCGGAAGGACTCGGCGTACAGCTTGTAGACGTCCTCGGTGCCGGACGGGCGGGCGGCGAACCAGCCGGAGTCGGTGACCACCTTCAGCCCGCCGATCGGCGCCCCGTTGCCCGGCGCGGTGGTCAGCGCCGCCTGGATCTTCTCCCCGGCCAGCTCGCTCGCGGGCACCTGGTCGGGGGACAACTTGGCCAGCAGCGCCTTCTGCTCACGGGTGGCGGGGGTGTCGACCCGCGCGTACGCCGGCGCCCCGTAGCGCTCGGTCAGCCCGGCGTACAGCTGGGACGGGGACTGCCCGGTGACCGCGGTGATCTCCGAGGCGAGCAGCGCCAGGATGATCCCGTCCTTGTCGGTCGTCCACACCGTCCCGTCGAGCTGCAGGAACGACGCCCCGGCGCTCTCCTCGCCGCCGAAGGCGACCGAGCCGTCGAGCAGGCCGGGCACGAACCACTTGAACCCGACCGGGACCTCAAGCAGCGTCCGGCCCAGGCCCGCCGCCACCCGGTCGATCATCGACGAGCTGACCAGCGTCTTGCCCACGGCCGCGTCGCCCCGCCAGCCGTCGCGGTGCGCGTACAGGTACTCGATCGCGACCGCGAGGTAGTGGTTGGGGTTCATCAGCCCGGCGTCCGGGGTGACGATGCCGTGCCGGTCGGAGTCGGTGTCGTTGCCGGTCGCGATGGTGAAATCGTGCTGCCGGCGGATGAGGCTGGCCATCGCGGACGGCGACGAGCAGTCCATCCGGATCTTGCCGTCCCAGTCCAGCGTCATGAACCGGAAGGTCGGGTCGACCTCCGGGTTGACCACGGTCAGGTCGAGGCCGTAGCGCTCGCCGATTTCGCCCCAGTAGGCGACGCTGGCGCCGCCGAGCGGGTCGGCGCCGATGCGGATCCCGGCCTGCCTGATCGCGGGCAGGTCGATCACCTGGCCAAGGCCGGCCACGTAGGCGCCGAGGAAGTCGAACGCGCCAGTCGTGTCGGCCGCCATCGCCTTGGCGTAGCTGACCCGGCGGACGCCGCCGAGCCCGTCGCGCAGCAGCTCGTTCGCCCGGTCCTGGATTTCCCGGGTGACGTCGGTCCCGGCCGGCCCGCCGTCCGGCGGGTTGTACTTGAAGCCGCCGTCGGGCGGCGGGTTGTGCGACGGGGTGACGACGATCCCGTCCGCCTGCGGGTCGCCCGGGCCGGTGCGGCCGGCGTTGTGGGCCAGGATGGCCCGGGAGACGGCCGGGGTCGGCGTGTAGCCGCCGCGCGAGTCGACCAGCACCCGCACCCCGCCCGCCGCGAGCACCTCCAGGGCGCTTGCGGTGGCGGGCTCGGACAGCGCGTGCGTGTCGGCCCCGAGGTAGAGCGGGCCGCGGATGCCGTGGGCGGCCCGGTAGTCGCAGATCGCCTGGCTGGTGGCGAGGATATGGTCCTCGTTGAAGCTCGCGGTAAACGCCGACCCGCGGTGCCCCGAGGTGCCGAACGACACCCGCTGGGCCGGGTCGGCCGGATCGGGGTGCACCGTGTAGTACGCGGTCACCAGCTTGGCGACGTTTACGAGATCACCCGGGGCAGCGGGCTGCCCGGCACGCGGATCGGCCATGACCCCATGATGCCATCGGCCGGCGGTCAGGCCCGCGGCGGGCGGCGGCGGGTGGTCACCAGCCGGACGGCGATCTCGCGCAGCTTGACGTTGGTGTTCTGCGACTGCCGGGCGAGCTCGGCGAACGCCTGCTCGGCGGTGCTGCCGGTCCAGGCCATCAGCATCCCGACGGCCTGGTCGATCACCGCCCTGGACTCCAGCGCCTCGGTCAGCTGCCGGGCGACCCGGCGGGCGTCGGCGTGGCGGCGGTCGCTGGCGATGGCGGCGCTGGCCACGCTCACGTGCAGGCGCAGCAGGGCGACGTCGAAGTCGGCGAAGCCGTGCGGCTGCTCGCTGTAGAGGTTGAGCGAGCCGGCGAACTCCTCCCCGATGATCACCGGGAAGGCCAGGTAGCTGCGTACCCCGGCCGCCTCGGCGCTGCGGGCGAAGACGGGCCAGCGCTCCTCGGCCTCGGTCACCCCGGTGCGGGTCACCTCGCGGGTGCGGGCTGCCTCCAGGCACGGCCCGTCCCCGGCCGCGTACTGATCATGGTCGATGGACACCACCCGGTCGCTGGTCGCCGCGACCGTCTGCGCGGACTCACCCCGCAGCACGCTGACGCTGACCATGTCCGCCCCCGGCACCCCGGCCGCCACCTGGTCCGCGGTGACCTGCAGGAGCCGGTTCAGTTCCTCGCCCGACCCGAGCAGCTCGTCCAGGTCCGCCAGCTGGCGGGTGACGTCGTCGATCCGCTTGGCGAGGTCGTCTGCGACCCGGTCATCGTCCACGCTGTGGCTTGCTGCCCGCGGCCTTGCCACCCAAACCAGGGCCCGTGCGCCGGGCCAGCGGAGCCCGACTTCGTGCGGATAAATCGAACAGATCAGTCCGAACGGAGGCCGCTTTCCCGCCGCCTCGGGCTGATCGCCACCCCTCCGGCCGGCGTGATCTGCTGCTCGGCCCGGGCGGCGTCGCCGAAGATGCGCCAGGTGCCGCCGCCCGCCTGCTTGGCCTCGTACATGGCCAGGTCGGCGTGCATCAGCAGGAGCGACAGGGGGGCCCCGGGCTGGCACTCGGAGATGCCGACGCTCACGCTGTAGTCCAGCGGCTGGCCGTCGCGGCCGAGGGCGGCGGTGGCCGGGTGGGTCAGCTGCTCGGCGAGCTGGATCGCGCGCAGGGTGGTGATGCCGGGGACCATGATGATGAACTCGTCGCCGCCGTAGCGGCCCACGATGTCTTCCGGCCGGACGTACTCCCGGCACGTCTCGGCCAGCTCGGCCAGCACCCCGTCGCCCGCCACGTGCCCGTGCACGTCGTTGATCTGCTTGAAGTTGTCGACGTCGATCATCAGCGCGGCGAACGGCTGGCCGACCCGCTGGGCGTGGGCGAACGCGGCCTCGGCGGTGTCCATGAAGTGGCGCCGGTTGTACAGCCCGGTGACGCCGTCGATGGAGGCCAGGTCCCGGTACCGGGCGGCCAGTCGCCCGTAGTCGCGCAGCGCCATGTACTGGCGGGTGGTGACGAGCAGGGTCAGCAGCAGGGCCCCGAGGAGGATGCCGCCGAGCGGGTCGAAGGCGACGCTGCGGAGCCCGATGACGGCGACCAGGGCGAAGCTGGCGACCAGGGCGAGATAGGGCACGAGGGAGGGCCGGTCCTCGGCCGGCCAGGGCGGCACGGCCGCGGTGCCGCCGCCCGGGCGGGTGCGAGCCTGGCTGGCCGCCGCGAGCGAGACGATCGTCACCGCGGTCATCCACAGCATGTCGACCGGGTCGCCGCCGAGGTAGGTCGAGTGGACGGTGATGTAGTCGTAGGTGAGATCGGCCGCGATGAAGACCAGCATGCCGACGGCGAAGATGCGCAGCGGCAGCACGCTCGGCTGCGGCACCCCGCGCCACAGCACCGCCAGCACCCCGAACAGCAGCAGCAGGTCGCCGACCGGGTAGGCGTAGGTGACCAGGTTGAACAGGTCGAAGTGGGGCCCGGACTTGACCGCCGGGCCGAGGGCGGTGTACCAGATCAGCACTGCCCCGCCGATGAACACCGCCCCCATGTCCAGCAGCAGCCGCAGCCGCTCGGCCCGTGATCGCTGGCGGCCGGGGGAGCGGCTGGGGAAGGAGAGCAGCCCGCAGCTGGCGAGCACGTAGAAGGCCAGGTAGGCGGCGTCGGCCCAGGTTGGGTAGGCCCGTTCGTGGAGCACGTTCTCGTACACCAGCTGCAGGACGTCGCCCAGCAGGTAGACGGCCAGCGCGGCCGACAGCAGGCGCCACGCCCGGCTGGTCTGCTGGCCGAGGTCGGTTCGCCGCGAGGCCCGCCACGCGAGAATCGACGCGGTCCCGTTGACCGGGACGAACGCGAGGTCACCGATCAGCGCCTGGTGCTCGCGGCCGCCCCAGCGGAAGACCTGCCACAGCCCGTAGACCGCCAGCAGCAGCAGCGCGGTGGCGAGCGTCCAGCCGCCGGCTGGCTGCACGACCCGCCGCACCAGGCTGGCCCCGGCCGCGGCGACCCGGTCGGGCAGCCCGCGGGGGTCGGCCCCGGGCGACGGCGCGACGGCCGTGGGGTACCCGGCCGCCTCCAGCCGGGCCGGCAGCCGGAGGGGGTCGCGCATCCACTCGGTGAACGTGGCCGACGGCATCGGGCGGCCGAGGAAGAATCCCTGGCCGGTGTCGCACCCGAGGGCGCGCAGCTCCGAGGCGATGGCGGCCGACTCCACCCCTTCGCCCACCACCTTGGCCCCGAGCTGGTGGGCGAGGTCGATGGTGGTGCGGACGATCGTGCGGAAGCTGGCGCTGCTGATGATCGGGCGGACGATCGAGCGGTCGAGCTTGAGCTCGTTGACCGGCCACCCGCCGAGGCTCTCCAGCGAGGCGAAGCCGGTGCCGAAGTCGTCCAGCGAGACCCGCACCCCGGTCTCGGCCAGCTCGGCGAAGAAGCGGGTGCTGGCGGCGGTCGTCCCGGTCTCCTCGCTGACCTCCAGGGCCAGCATCTGCCCGGGGACCTGTTCCGCGGCCAGCAGCTCGGCCACCGCCGCGGGGAAACCGGGGTCGGATACGCAGCTCGGGCCGATGTTGACCGAGACCGGGACCACCCACCCGGCCGCCACCCAGGTGCGGTGCTGCACCAGCGCCTGCCGCACCATGCAGAGGCTCAGCTCGCGCATCAGGCCCAGTCGCTCGGCCACGGTGACGAAGGCCGATGGCGGGAGGAGGCCGAGCTCGGGGTGCTCCCAGCGGGCGAGCAGTTCGGCCGCCACCAGCCGCCCGGTGGACAGCTCAAGTTCGGGTTGAAAATAGCCGACTATTTCCCCGGCGCGCAGCGCGCGGGGAAACTCGGCCTGCAGTCGTGCCGCCAGGTGGCCGGCTTCGAATGCCATTCCTCGGTGTCGTCCCCTCGCTTAACACCAGCGCCTACGGTTACACACAATGTAACCAGCGGTGCGCTGTTTCGTAAGACGGGGGCGTCAGCCCGGGTTCAGCGCGGCAGCTGGACCAGGGTGAGGAAGAAGTCGTCGATCTGCCGGATCGCCGCGGTGAAGCCGTCGAAGTCGACCGGCTTGCTCACGTAGGCGTTGGCGTGCAGCTTGTAGCTGCGCAGGATGTCCTCCTCGGCCTGGGACGTGGTCAGCATGACGACCGGGACGTCCAGCAGCTCAGGGTCCTTCTTCAGCTCGGTCAGCACCTCGAAGCCGCTCACCCGGGGCAGGTTGACGTCGAGCAGGATCAGCCCGGGCCGCGGCGCGTCCTCGTAGGGGGCGGCCCGGTGCAGGAACTGCAGGGCCTGCTCGCCGTCGCTGACCACGTGCAGGGTGTTGCGGATCTTGTAGAACTCGAACGCTTCCCTGGTCATCAGGACGTCGCCCTCGTCATCTTCCACCAGCAGCACGTCGATCGGCGCGAGGTCACCACGCAGGTCCATCGATCTCCTTGTCTTCGAGCGGCTTGTCGTCAGCCGGCGCGTTATCGGGCAGTACGGGCAGGGTGAAACGGAAGCTGGTGCCGTCCGTTATCTCGGTATCAAGCCAGATCTTGCCACCGAAGTACTCGATGATCTTCCGGCACATCGCCAGCCCGATGCCGGTGCCGGGGTAGGTGGACTTGTCATGCAGCCGCTGGAAGATCACGAAAACCCGGTCAGCATACTGCGGGTCGATTCCGATTCCGTTATCGGTCACTGAAAACGACCAGAAATCGCCGTCACGCTCGGCGGTGACGGTGACGCGCGGCGGGCGCTCGCCCCGGAACTTCAGCGCGTTGCTGAGCAGATTCTGGAAAACCGCGCTGAGCAGCGTCGGCTGCGCCCGCACGGTCGGCAGGGGCGTCGCCTCGATCACCGCCCCGGTTTGCTCGATCTGGGCGGCCAGGTTGGCCTCGGCCGTGCGCAGCGCCGCGGCGCAGTCCACCGGGCCGAGGTCGGTCCCGTGGCGGCCGACCCGGCTGAACGCGAGCAGGTCGTTGATCAGCACCGACATCCGCTTGGCGCCGTCCACCGCGAACTCGATGTACTGGTCGGCGCGCTCGTCGAGCTGGCCCGCGTAGCGGCGCTGCAGCAGCTGGCAGAAGCTGGTGACCTTGCGCAGCGGCTCCTGCAGGTCGTGCGAGGCAACGTAGGCGAACTGCTCCAGCTCGGCGTTGGACCGCTGCAGTTCCTCGGTGTGCCCGGCCAGCGCCTCGTTAGCGTCCTGGACCGCGGAAAGCTCGCGCAAGATCCGCTCGCGCATGGTGTTGACGTCCGCCCCGAGCTGACGGATCTCCCGCGGCCCGGCCGGGGCGACCTCGTGCCGGAAGTCGCCGTCGGCCACCCGCCGGGCCTCCGCCGCCAGCCGCAGCACCGGCCGGATCGCCGCCGCCCGCAGCACGAAGGCCAGGATCGCCACCACCACGACCAGCACCGCGGCGATCACCAGGAGGGTCACGTCGAGCTCGCCCGCGGCCCGGTCGAGGGCGGCCAGCGCCTGCTGCCGGGTCCCCGAGATAACGGTCTGGAAGCTGTCCAGCCGGGCCCGCAGCGCGTCGAACTCCGCCTTCCCGTTCAGGATGTCCGGGCTGGCCACCGGCTTGCCACTGGCCCGGATCTGGCTGATCGTCGGCTCGGCGTAGCGCGCGCGCCAGCCGCGCGCCTGGTCAAGGGCCTGGTTCAGGTCGGCGGTGGCCGCCGGCGGCAGCTGCGGGAGCAGCGCCCGCAGCTGGCCGACGGCGGTGTTCTCGTCGGCCAGGCCCATGTCGTACGGGGCCAGGAAGTCCGGCTGGGCGCTGAGCGCGTAGCCCCGCACCCCGGTCTCCTGGTTCAGCAGCGCGCTGTAGAGCTGCTGGGCGGCCAGCGCGGCCGGGTCGATCACGGTCTCGACCCGGCCGCGCTGGCCATCCAGGTGGCCGATGGCGATGCCGCCGGAGACGATGGCGGCCACCGAGAACAGCGTCATCAGCAGCACCGCGCCCCCGATGATGCGGCTGAGCGGCCAGGAGGCCGGGGCCGGGCGGGCGGGGGCCGGCCGCGGCGCCGCCAGGCGGGAGCCGGCCGCAGGCCGGCTGGTGCGGGTGCTGGTCATGCGTACCCCAGGCCGAGCACGGCGACGTCGTCGTTCAGGTCGCCGTCGTTGAGCGCGCGGACCTGCTCAATCAGCTCGCGCAGCAGCCCTTCCTGGCTGGCCCGGCCCGGGTCCAGCGGGGCCGGGCCCAGCAGAGCGCCGACCAGGCTCATCAGTCCCTCTGTGCCCAGCCGGTCGTGGCTGCGGTTGACCCGCCCCTCGATCAGCCCGTCGGTGTACAGCAGCAGCGACCAGCGCTCGCCCAGCTCGACCTCGCGCCCGGGCCAGCCGCCGGTCTCGTTGAGCCCCGCGGGCGGGCACGCGGGGGCGCTCAGCTCGGTCACCCCGGAGGTCGTGACCAGCAGCGGGGCCGGGTGGCCGGCCAGCCGCAGCACGCCGCGGCGCCGCCCGGGAGCCACCGACAGCATGCACACGGTGGCGAACATGGCATCTTCCTGCTGCTCGTGCTGGAGGACAAGCTGGACGGCGGACAGCACGTCGGCCGGCGCCTGTCCCGCCAGCACCAGGGCGCGCCAGGCGACCCGCAGGCACACCCCAAGGGCCGCCTCGGCCGGCCCGTGCCCGCAGACGTCGCCGATCAGCGCGTGGACCCAGCCGTCAGGCGCCTCCACCAAGTCGTAGAAGTCGCCGCCGAGCAGCCGCTGCAGGCCGCCCGCCCGGTACCGGGCGGCGACGCTCACCCGCGGGTCCTGCAGCACCGGCGACGGCAGCAGGCCGCGCTCCACGCGGGCGTTCTCCCGGGCGCTGACCTGAGCGGCGTGCAGCTGCCGCTGGGCCTCGGCCCGGCGGCGCCGCTCCACCGCGTAGCGGATCACCCGGTTCAGGGTCTTGCCCGCCAGGTCGCCCTTGGCCAGGTAGTCCTGGGCGCCGGCCCGCACTGCCTCCTCTCCCAGGTACTCATCCGACACCCCGGTGAGGACCACGATGGTGGTGTCCGGCTCCTGCTCGAGCAGCCGGCGCAGGCCGTTCAGCCCCTGGGAGTCGGGCAGGCCGAGGTCGAGCAGCACGCAGGCCGCATCAGGGACAAGCTTGCCCGCGTCGGCGAGCGTCCGTGCGCGCTGCACCGCGACCCCGGTGCCCGCCTCCTGGAGCAGTTCCTCGACCAGGAAGGCGTCCCCGTCGTCATCCTCGATCAGCAGGACCTGCACCTGCTCGGTATTTGCTGCCATCGCTGCCAATCCACCGGGGAACCGGCTGGTCCGCCGCTGCCTCTGTCACGGTCGGGAAAGCATAGCCGGGGCGGCTGACTTCTCCGGGCTCCTCCCGCTAAGCCCGGACCGCACGCCCTGGGGCGAATGTAATCACACCGAAACCGGGCCCACTAATCGCAGGCGGCGCAAACCCGCTCCGGCTACGGCGTCCGGGGGCCCGCGGCCGGAGCCGGCGGCGGCGCGGGAGCCAGCGGGTCCTGCTGCCGCGGCCGCGCCGCTCTGGTCTGGGTCGGGTCGATGAACACGTTGAGCTGCAGCGGGATCCGTTCCGAGAGCTTACGGTCGACGTCGTCGGCCAGGTCTTCGGCCTGGTCGGCCCGCAGGTCGTCCTCGAGCGCCACCCGGGCGGCGATGATGAGGCTGTCCGGCCCCATGTGCATGGTGCGCAGCTCGAGCAGCTCGTCCACGCCCGGCTCGGCCTCGATCACGGCGCGGATCTGGTCCAGGGTCTCGGCCGAGGCGGACCGCCCGATCAGCAGCTCCTTACTGTCAAGGCCGAGCCTGATCGCGACGAAGATCAGCAGTCCCCCGATTGCGATCGAGCCGATCCCGTTCCACACGTTCGAGCCGGTCAGCTGGGTCAGGCCGACGCCCAGGCCGGCGAACACGAGGCCGACGACGGCGGCGCTGTCCTCGAACAAGGCCACCTTGACGGTGATGTCCGGGCTGGCCCGGACGTGGCTCAGGACCTCTTCCTGCTCGGTCTTCGCCTCCGCCCGCACCTGCGAGTAGGCCCGGGCGAAGGAGGTGCCCTCGGCGATGACGGACACGCCGAGCGCGATGTAGGCCGCCAGCGGGCTCTCGTGGGAGGTGCTGCGCATGCTGAGGATGCCCTCGAAGACCGAGAAGCCGGCCCCGGCGATGAAGATGCCGAACGCCGCCAGCAGCGACCAGAAGTAGCGTTCTTGCCCGTGCCCGAACGGGTGGGCGCGGTCGGCCGGCCGGTCCGCCTGGCGCAGCGAGGTCAGCAGGAAGAACTGGTCCAGGGTGTCGGCGGCCGAGTGGGCCGCCTCGGCCAGCATCGCGCTGGAGCCGCTGATGATCCCGGCGGCCAGCTTGACGAGGCCGACGACAACGTTCGCGAGCCCGGCGACGATGACGGTCCGGCGGGTTTCCTGGTGCTCGTTACGGGTCGTCACCGCAGCTGTACTAACCACCACAGAGCGGCTGAAACCGCCCGTCCCTCCGTCACCCGGGTGACCGCCGTCACCCCGGCGCCGCACCGCGCCGGGCGCCGGCCTGGCTGGCCCGCCAGCGCGGTCCGGGTTAGCCTGGGGGCATGACCAGGGAGGAGGCGCCGCGGCCGCCCGGGTCGGCGGCCCGGGCGGCGCTGGCGGCGGGCTGGTCGCACCGGCACCGTGACGTCTCCGGCGGCTGGCTCCGCCCCACCGTGTTCGGCGCGGTCGACGGGCTCGTCACCAACGCCTCGCTGATCTCCGGGCTCGGCGGCGGCGGGGTGTCGGCCCACACCGTCATCCTCACCGGCGCGGCCTCCCTGGTGGCAGGGGCGTTCTCGATGGGCACGGGCGAGTACATCTCGGTCACCAACCAGAACGAGCTCGTCGCGGCCGAGGTCTCGCTGGAGAAGCAGATGCTGGCGGCGTTCCCGGCGGCCGAGGAGGAGGAGCTGGCGGGTTACTTCCGCGGCTACGGGGCCGATCCCGAGACGGCCGCCCGGATGGCCGCCGCCGTCTCGGCCGACCCGGATACCGCGCTGCAGGTGCACACCCGCCAGGAACTTGGCGTCGACCCCGGCGACCTGCCGTCCCCGCTGCTGGCCGGCGGCTCGTCGCTGCTCGCGTTCTCAGCCTGCGCGCTGGTGCCGCTGCTGCCGTACCTGTTCGGCGCGACCGTCTTGTGGGTCACCCTGGTGCTGACGGCGGCGGCGCTGACGGCGGGCGGGGTGGCCGTGGGCCGGCTCACCGGCCGCCCGGCGGCGCTGTCGGGCCTGCGCCAGCTGCTGGTCGGCGCGCTCGCCATCGCCGTCACCTACTTCGTCGGCCGCCTCATCGGCGGCAGCGCCTGACGGCGGCAGGAATACGCTCCCGCTGGCGCTCAGCGGCTCTGCCGCGGTCGCTCACCGGCGCCCGCGGGCCGCCCGCTGAGCAGGTTGGCGGTGAAACGCCTGATGTCGCGGGCCAGCCCCGGGTAGGCCCTCTCGTGCGGCTGCTGCGTCTCGGCCAGCTGCAGCACCACGGAGAGTGTTTCTTGCGCGATCGCGCTTGCCTCACTCAGTCCCCACTCGCGCCCTTCTCCGATGAGATGGTCCAGGGTGATGGCTGCGTGACGGTACTCACCGCGGACCGCCAGTGCCACCTCGCCGTCGTTGCTCTGATGTGCTTGCGGTACCACGTCATAGGCGGGGCTCAGCGTCATAGACCCGTCGGGCTGGTGCAGGAGCGAGATGTTCTTCGCGTGCAGGTCGAGGTTGCCGACTGCCACGGAAACGGTCACCAGCTTGAAGAACCGGGTCAGCGACTCGTGGTCCCGGTGACCAGCGAACACACGGGCGATGCGTCCGAGGCTCACCTTCCCGCCGTACTTCTGGTACTTCTCGTTCCCGGCCGCGCCGAGAACCTGGTTGAAGTCTTCCTGGTGGATGCGCCCCTGGGGGGCCTGCGCGGAGCGGTCGTAACGTTCGATGACGACGGCCCGTGCTTCCGCGAACTCCTCGATCCAGGTCGGGAACGAGGTGAGGCCGACCGCCCGGGCGAACCGTGCGCCGTATTCCTCGTCGTAGATCGACGTGGGGTAGTCACGTGATTCCGGCTTGAGGATGTGCGTCGACGGCCAGCCGTCGACGACCCGGTTCCAGTGTTTCCCGGTGCGGGCGAGGACAATCTTGTCCTGAACCCCGGCGAGTGACGACTTGCCGCCCGATGGCTTGTTGCCCAGCGGATTGTCCTGAACGTGCTCGAGCAGTCGGGCCACATCGGCCGTCGAGAGCGGGTCGAGCCCGGGCTGCTTCGGCTCGCCTGGCATGTCGGGATCCCATATCTGCAGGGCGCCGGCGACGTCGCGGCCGTAGGCGCGCAGCAGTCCGATGACGTCATGGTCGGCCACACCGGCCTGCTGCGAGAGGCGGGTGAGCATCCTGCCTTCCGGTAGCAGTTCCCGGAAGAAGTTCTGTCGCCGCTCCCGGCCTGACCGGGGAAGCACCGCGGTCAGGGGGACCGCCACCGAGAGGATGGGGCTGTCGATGCCGTAGCGGGTCACCGCGGACAGATCCGGCTGGAAATCGAAGGTCCGCCAAGATCCCGTGAGCGACCCTGCTCGCGTCCCATACAGCTCGACGACCAGGTCAGCCATGCTCGTCCGGCGGCGTGATCGTTGCCGTCAGTTCCATGCCGGTCTCGTGCATCGCCGCGAACAACCGGTCCATGACGATGGAGGGCTTACCTGATTCCAGCTCCCAGACATATTTTTGCGTGGTTCCCAGCCGCCGGGCAAGTTCGCGCTGGCTGAGCCCGGACAGCAGCCTCGCCTGCTGCAAAATGCGGCCGAGGGACTCGGCACTGGTGACTTTTCCCGTGTAGGCCACGCCACTCCCTTGACTCCTATATGAGAGTCAAGGTATGTGACTCCTTTATCGGAGTCAAGTTCCGCGACGTCAATATCGCCGTCGCGGCAGGTGACGGCCCGTTCCCGGCCGCTAGCGCGAGCGGCCGCCGGGGTTGTCGCCGTAGCGGCGGCGGAACTGCTCCACCCGGCCGGCCGTGTCGACCACGCGGGACTTGCCGGTGTAGAACGGGTGGCTCGCCGACGAGATCTCCACGTCGACGACCGGGTAGGTGTTGCCGTCTTCCCACTCGACCGTGCGCTCGCTGGTCAGCGTGGACTTGGTGAGGAAGGCGAAGTCCGCCGCCCGGTCGCGGAACACGATCGGGTGGTAGTCGGGGTGAATCTCTGGCTTCATGTCCGCCTCCAGGTTGGTGAGGTACTGCCTCCAACGTGCCGGGCGCGGCGGATGTTCCGCCCGGCGGTGACCGCGGCCGTGACCGCCAGGCGGTCCCCGGTGGCTCAGGTGCCGCTTCCGGCCCTTCCGCGAATGGCGCCGGCCGGGCTCACCGCCTTCAGCAGCGGGCGTCCCTGGTCGTACCCCGGTGCTACGCTCGGTTTCCCGCCGGGCGGGCAGGCCCCCGGCGCGGGCCGGGCCGCCGTTGGGCAGGGGTGGGCGAGATGCTGGTGATCCACGGGACCTGGGCCTACGGCGCGCTCTACGCCTGGGCCGAGGACTCGGCGCTGCCCGCGCAGGCCCCGCCGCGCGGCGGCCGCCCGTCGCGGGCGCCGCGCCGCCACCCGTTCGCGGCCGCGGCTGGTGCGCTCGCGCCCGCCCTGGCGGCTGCCGTGGGCGCGGGCATCGCGGACGCGGTCCTGGACGCGGTCGACGATGAGCTCACGCTGCGGCTGCCGTCCGCCGCCGACGGCCCGCTGGCCTCCCCGCCGCTGCTCCGCCCGGAGTGGGCGGAGCCGGACGGGAGGGCCCGGCGGCCGTCCCTGGCCGGCTGGCGGGTTCCGGCCCTGGCGGTCGAGTTGCCGCTGGCCGGCGCGTTGCTGGCCGCCCTGGCCAGCCTGCCGCCGGGCGACCTGACGGCCGGGGCCGAGGTCGGCTACCTGGCCGCCGCCGCCCGCTTCGCGGCCGACCTGGCGGCCCGCGGCCGGGCGCTGCCCGCCTTCGTCGGCGACGGCGACGGCGGGTACGCGGCCCGCTGGCGGCCGGTGCTGGCCCCGGCCGACGCCCGCTACGCCCGCGAGCTGGCCGGGGCGCTGCCGCCCGTGGTCACGGCCGGTCACGACCTGGCGGCCTGCCCGCTGCTGGCGGAGGTGCTCGACGGGCTGACCGACGCGGCGGTCCGCGCGCGGCTGCCGGAGCCGGTGCTGCCCGTGCGCAAGGGCCGCCGCCCAGCCCGGACCCAGCTGACCGAACGGATGCTGGCCGCCCTGACCGGGCCGGAGGCCACCGTTGTCCTCGCCCCCGGGGAGGAGCACGAGGCGGCGGCCCTGTCGGCCGCGTTCGCGGGCTGGCTGGCGTCGGCCGCGATCCCGGCGGGCGCCGTCCGCACCTGCTTCCGGCTGGTCGAGCCGCCACCCGACGAGCCCCCGCCGGGCGAGCTTCCGGCCGGTGACCTGCCCGCGGCTGGCCCGCCCGGGCCGCCCCCCGCGCCCTGGCGGGTCGAGTTCTCGCTGCAGTCGGCCGACGACCCGAGCCTGATGCTGCCGGCCGCCGACATCTGGGCCGGGGAAGGCGACGGCTGGCTGGCCGGCCCGGAGCCGGGGACGCCAGCCATCCCGAGGAGGAACTCCTGGCCGGGCTGGGGAGCGCCGCCCGGCTGTTCCCGGCCCTCGACGGCGCGCTCCGGGCGGCCGCCCCCGACCGGGTCGAGCTCGACACCACGGGCGCGCTCGGCTTCCTCCGGGAGACGGCGCCGCTGCTGTCCGGGGCCGGGTTCGGTGTGCTGCTGCCGGACTGGGCCCGCCGCACCCGGCTCAAGCTGAAGCTGACCGCCCGCTCGTCCGCCAGCGCGCCCGCGTCGACCCGGTCCAGCCAGTTCGGCCTGGCCGACCTGGTGGACTTCCGCTACGACCTGGCCATCGGCGACGACATGCTGTCGGCCGGGGAGCTGGCCGAGCTGGCCCGGCTGAAGGCGCCGCTGGTGCGGGTCCGCGGCCAGTGGGTCGAGCTGGACGACCATCACCTCAAGGCGGCGCTGAAGTTCCTCGAGCGGGAACGGTCGGGCACCATGACCGCGGGCGACGTGCTCGCGGTGGCGCTGGCGGGCGACGACGGCAGCGGGCTGCCGCTGCCGAGGTGGACGCCGACGGCTGGCTCGGCGACCTGCTGTCGGGCCAGGCCGACGAGCGCCTGGCCCCGGCTGGCACCCCGGACGGCTTCCACGGCACGCTGCGGCCCTACCAGCAGCGCGGTCTGTCATGGCTGGCGTTCCTCGGCCGCCTCGGGGTCGGCGCGGTGCTGGCCGACGACATGGGCCTGGGCAAGACCGTCCAGCTGCTGTCCTTGTTGATCTCCGGCGGGACGGAGCACGAAGCTCCCGTTCGGGCTGATGAGGGCGGTCCGACCCTGCTGATCTGCCCGATGTCGCTCACCGGCAACTGGCAGCGGGAGGCGGAGCGGTTCACCCCCGGCCTACGGGTGCACGTGCACCACGGGGCCGCCCGGCTGGCCGGGGACGAGCTGACCTCCGCGCTGGGGGCGGCCGACCTGGTCATCACCACCTACCAGACGGTGGCGCGCGACCTCGCGGCGCTGGCGGCGGTGCGCTGGGCGCGGGTGGTGTGCGACGAGGCCCAGGCGATCAAGAACCACCTGAGCCAGCAGGCCAAGGCCGTCCGCGCGCTGCCGGCCGCGTCCCGGATCGCGCTGACCGGCACGCCGGTGGAAAACCAGCTGTCCGAGCTGTGGTCGATCATGGACTTCGCCAACCCGGGCATGCTCGGCTCGGCCAAGGCGTTCCGCGACGCCTACGCGGTCCCGATCGAGCGGCACGGGTCGGAGGAAGCCGCCCGGCGGCTGCGCCAGGTCACCCAGCCGTTCGTGCTGCGGCGGCTGAAGACGGACCGGACGATCATCACCGACCTGCCCGCCAAGCAGGAGATGAAGGTCTGGTGCAACCTGACCGCCGAGCAGGCCAGCCTGTACGAGGCGACGGTGAACGACATGCTCGCCCGGATCGACGGCGCGGACAGCGACATCGGCCGCCGCGGGCTGGTGCTGGCCACCATGGCCCGGCTCAAGCAGGTCTGCAACCACCCGGCCCACCTGCTGGGCGACGGCTCGCGGCTGGAGGGCCGGTCGGGCAAGCTCGACCGGCTGGAAACGCTGGGCGAGGAGATCGCGGCCGACGGCGACAAGGCGCTGCTGTTCACCCAGTACGCCGAGTTCGGCCGGATGCTGCAGCCGTACCTGGCCGCCCGGACCGGCGTCCCGGTGCTGTTCCTGCACGGCGGCACCCCCCGCAAGCAGCGCGACGCGATGGTCGCCCGGTTCCAGGAGGCGGACGAGCCGATGCTGTTCCTGCTCTCGCTCAAGGCGGGCGGCACCGGCCTGAACCTGACCGCGGCGAACCACGTCGTCCACGTCGACCGCTGGTGGAACCCGGCCGTCGAGGACCAGGCGACCGACCGGGCCTTCCGCATCGGCCAGCGGCGCGACGTCCAGGTCCGCAAGTTCGTCTGCGTGGGCACGCTCGAGGAGCGGATCGACGCGATGATCGAGCAGAAGAAGGCGCTCGCCGAGCAGATCGTCGGCACCGGCGAGAGCTGGCTGACCGAGCTGTCCACGACCGCGCTGCGCGAGGTGCTCACGCTGTCACCCGAGGCGGTGTCGGCATGAGCGAGCGTGCGAGCGAACCAGTAAGCACAGTGCCCCCGCGAATGCGGCCGGCGAGCGCCAGCGAGGAGGGCTCATGAGCCCGCCGAGCCGCCCCTGGTGGGAGTACGAGTCGTCCGGGCCGATCGCGGTCGAGGGCGGCGTCCGGGCCCGCAGCAGGCGCGGGGCGATCGGCGAGCAGTGGTGGTCGCGGCGGTTCATCGCCGTGCTCGACTCCTACGGGATGGCCAGCCGGCTGCAGCGCGGCCGCAGCTACGCCCGGCGCGGGCAGGTCATCGAGTTCACCCTGGCGGCGGGCAAGGTCACCGCGCGGGTGCAGGGCTCGCGCCCGGACGCCTACCGGGTGGCGCTCACCGTGCGCCCGCTCACCGGCGCCCAGTGGCAGAAGGTCGAGGCCCGGCTGAAGTCGCAGGCCCTGTTCCGGGCGCGCCTGCTGGCGGGTGAGATGCCGGCCGAGATCGAGGAGGTGTTCGCCTCCTGCGGCACCCCGCTGTTCCCGCAGACGGCGGCTGACCTCACGATGAGCTGCAACTGCCCCGACTGGGGAGTGCCGTGCAAGCACCTGGCGGCGGTCTGCTACGTGCTGGCCGAGGCGTTCGACGACGACCCGTTCGCGCTGCTGGCCTGGCGCGGGCGGGAACGGGCCGAGCTGCTGACCGCGCTGCGCGGCCGCCCGCCGGCCGCCCCGCCTGCCCCCAGCGCCTCTGGCAACACTGCCCCTGGCAACACTGCCCCTGGCCACAGCGCTCCCGGCGACAGCCCGGCCCTGGCCGCGCTGGCCGGTGTGACGGCCACTGCGGCGGCGGACGACCCGGCCGCGTTCTGGTCCCCGGGGCTGAGCCCGGCCCGGCTGCTCGCGCTTCCGCGCAGCCCGTCGGCCCCGCCCGACCTGCTGCTACGGCTGTCCGAGCCGCCCCCGGTCGAGGTCCGCGGCCAGCCGCTGCGCGACCTCCTCGCCCCGGTCTACGAGCGCCTGGCTGATTCAGCGGGCTGAAAACGGGCAGCAGGAACCGATGACGACCAAGACAGCTACGACGGCCCAGCTCGTCCACCCCGACCTGCTGGGCATCTACCTGAACGACCACCTGGCCGGGGCGACCGCCGGGACCGGGCTCGCCCGGCGGATGGTGGCGGCGGCCGAGCCCGGCTCGGAACGGGCCGCTGTCCTGCGCCAGCTGGCGGCCGAGATCGCGGCCGACCGGAGCGCGCTGGTGGCGATCATGTCCGTCCTCGGCATCCGGGTCCGCGGCTACAAGGTGTTCGGCGCTTGGGCCGGCGACCCAGGCCGGGCGGCTGAAGCTGAACGGGCACCTGGTGAGCCGGTCCCCGCTCAGCGACCTGGAGGAGACCGAGGTCCTGCGCCTCGGCGTGACGGGCAAGGCGGCCGGCTGGCGGACGCTGCGGTTGCTGGCCGAGACCGACCCGCGACTCGACGCCGCCCGCCTCGACGCGCTGCTCGAGCGTGCTTCCCGCCAGGAGGACGTCATGGAGGGGTTGCGGGTCAGCGCGGCCGAGCGGGTCGTGCGCGAGCGGAGCGCCTGGAGGTGCCCGCCGTCAGCCGCACGTTCCGGGTCGACCCGGCCCCGGCGGCCGTCGTCGGCTACCTGGCCGACTTCAGCCATGCCGAGCAGTGGGACCCGGGCACCGTCAGCTGCACCCGCACCGACCCCGGCCCGGTCGCGGTCGGTGCCGTCTGGCATAACGTCTCGAAGGTGGCCGGGGTCACCACCGAGCTGACCTACACGCTGCACCGGCTCACCGGCGACACGATCGTCTTCATCGGCCAGAACAAGGGCGCGACCTCGACCGACACGATCACGGTGCGGCCCGACGGCGCCGGCAGCAGCGTCACCTACCGGGCCGACCTGAAGATGCACGGCGCCGCGGCCCTGCTGGCGCCGGCCATGAAGCTGATCTTCGAGAAGGTCGCGGGCGACACCGAGCGGCAGCTCACCGCGGTGCTGAACGCGCTGCCGGCGGCCGGCTGACCGCGGTTTGGCTTTCCGGGGCGGCCGGCCGGGAGCGCCGGGGGCATCGTCAGGCCGGGCCGGGTGACGTTGCCAGCCCGGCCGCAGGCCCGGCCCGGCGCCAGCGGACCCGCCGGCGTCCGGTCAGCGCTGCTGCCAGCGGGGTGCGCGCCAGCAGCGCGGTCAGCGGCACGCAGATGACGGCGACGATCGCCACCGCCGCCGCGCACAGCAGCGGCCAGGGCACCGTTGCGGTCAGGTTGCCCCAGCCGAGCCAGCCCAGCGCGGTCAGCACCAGCATGTGCGACAGGTAGATGCCGTAGGCGTCGTCCACGCCGGCCTGCACCGCGGCCCGGGTGGCCCGCGACCGGCCCGGCCGCACCAGGGCCGTCCCGGCCAGGTAGCCGCAGGCGATCGCGCCCAGGTTGAACGGGATCACGCTCGGCTGGAAGGCGTCATCGCCCGACCCGAGCGCGCTGGTGACGCCGTAGGAGGACAGGAAGTAGACGCCCTCGGCCGCCAGCGCGGCCGCTGCCGTCAGCGCCAGCACCAGCCGCCAGTGCCGGCGCACCCAGGCGTCCGCCTGCTCCAGGTGATAAGCGGTGACACAGCCGGCCACCAGGTAGAGCTGGTAGCTCAGGGCGTCCTGCTGGACGTAGCGCTGCATGACCGGCGGCAGCAGCTGCCAGTGCGCGAGCACGCACAGCGCCACCTGGACGGCGGCCGACGCCGCCAGGAGCAGCCGGTGGTGTCCCGCGGTGCGCTGCAGCAGCGCCCCCACCAGCGGGAACACCACGTAGAACTGCATGATCACGACCAGGAAGTAGAGCTGGTAGTAGCCCGTCGCGGCCATCGCGGCGAGGCCCCGCAGCGCCGCCGCTGCCCCCGTGTAGTGCGCCGTCGGCATCAGGAAAAAGAAGTAGACCAGCGTCCAGCACAGGTACGGGACCCCGACCGAGGCGAATCGCCGCCCGTAGTAGCGGCGCAGGCCGCCCCGGTGCAGGTCCCGGTAGGCGTAGCTGAGCATGCAGGCGGAGACGAAGAAGAAACCCTCCCGCGACACGTGCAGCAGCAGCACCACCGCGCCCGAGCTCACGCTGGCGGCCGCAGGCGCGAACAACAGCACCGAGTGGGTGCTGACCACGCCCGCCTGTTTCACCGGGCGCATGGCGTCGACGTTGTCAAGGCGGCGGCGGATGACAGGGACCATGCTCCGGAGGCTGCGTCCGGTTAGTGAAGAACCGGTGAAAAACGGGCATCGTGCAGCAAACTTCCAGGGGACCAGGGGCTGGCGCAGAGGGGTGCGCTTAGGCTGGCTGTCCGGGAAACGCCCGCGACAAGATCGGAATCGCACGATGAGCATCGCCCTCGCCCGCCAGCTGGACGCGGCTGACCCGCTGGCCCGGTTCCGCGGCCGGTTCGTGGCCGCCGACGACCCGTCGGTCGCCGCCTACCTGGACGGCAACTCGCTCGGGCGCCCGCTGGCGGTGACCGGCGAGCGGCTGGCCGCGTTCGTGAACGGCCCCTGGGGCCGGGGACTGATCCGCAGCTGGGACGCGGCCTGGATGGCCGAGCCTGTGACCGTGGGGGACCGGCTGGGCGAGGTCGTCCTCGGGGCCGCCCCGGGCCAGGTGACGGTGGCCGACTCGACCACGGTGGTGCTGTACAAGCTGATCCGGGCCGCGGTGGCCGGCCGCCCGGGCCGCGATGAGATCGTCGTCGACCGGGGGAACTTCCCGACGGACCGCTTCATCGTCGACGGCATCGCGGCCGAGTGCGGGCTGAGCGTCCGCTACCTGAGCGCGCCGCACGACTCCGGGGTCCGCCCGGGCGACGTCGCCGCGGTGGTCAGCGAGCGCACCGCCCTGGTGGTGCTCAGCCACGTGGCCTACCGCTCAGGGTTCCTCGCCGACATGGCCGCCATCACCGCGGTGACGCACCAGGCGGGCGCGCTGATCTTGTGGGACCTGTGCCACTCGGTCGCGGCGCTGCCGGTCGAGCTCGACGCCTGCGGGGCTGACCTCGCGGCCGGGTGCACCTACAAGTACCTGAACGGCGGGCCCGGCTCGCCCGCCTTCTGCTACGTCGCCGCCGCCCTCCAGGACGAGCTGCGGCAGCCGGTCCAGGGCTGGATGGGCGCGGCCGACCCGTTCGCGATGGCGGCCGAGTACCAGCCGGCCAAGGGGATCCGCCAGTTCATCTCCGGTACCCCGCCGGTGCTGGCCATGCAGCCGCTCAAGGACATGCTCGAGCTCGTCGACGAGGCGGGGCTGGCCGCCGTCCGGCGCAAGTCAGTGGCGCTGACCGAGCATGCCGTCGCCCTCACCGACGAGCTGCTGGCCCCGCTCGGGGCCGTGCTCGCGAGTCCGCGGGCGGCAGCCGAGCGCGGCTCGCACGTCACCGTCGACCACCCCGGCTTCGCCGCGGTCACCGCGGCGCTGTGGCGCCAGGGCGTGATCCCGGACTTCCGCCCGCCCGACGGGATCCGCATCGGGCTGTCCCCCCTCAGCACCAGTTTCGCCGAGCTGGAACGCGGGATCGAGGCCATCGCCCGCGAGCTGCGCACCCACCCCGGCCCCTGACCGCGGCGGTTCAGCCCGGCACCGTGCTGGCGGAGAACGCGAACGACTTGACCGGCGCGCCCGGCGCGGTGATGGTGATCGCGGCGTACCCCTGCTGCCCGCGGCCGAACCGGGTCAGGTCGCTCACCGAGACCGTGGCGGCGAAGCTGGCCCCCCCGTCCCGCAGGGAGCCGCTCGCGGTGGCGTGCGGGCCGCCCCAGCCGGTCCAGGTCAGGCCGGTGACGACCTGGGAGCCGCCGGCGGTCGCCTCGATCTGCGCCGGGCGCTGGGCCATATGCCGGGCCGCGCCGGCCGACGCGCAGCCGCTGGCCGGGGTGGTGCAGACGAAGGCGACGGCCGGCGCCGCGGCCGCCGATGCGCTCGCGGTGCCCGACGCGGTGCCGGTGCCGGTGTCCAGGAACGACGGCGGCGGGTGGGCCGACGGGCTGAAGACCAGCGTGATGGCGACCCCGGCGCCGGCCAGCACCGCGGTGCCGAGCGCGGCGGGCAGCAGCCAGCGGGGAGCGTGGCGGCGGCGGGTGACCGGTGGGGCCGCCGGCGGCGTATACGGCCGGGCCGGTGCCGCCGTCGCCGGCGTGTAGGGCCGGGCCGGGGCGGTGTCGGTGGCGGCCGCGGATGGCGGGGCGGGGGGTGGGGTGGGCGGCGCGGGCGGCGGGGTGAACGCGCTCGACTCGATGACGGCGGCGACCTCGTCGGGCCAGAACCGTCCCGGGGTGACCTGCGGGTAGGCCGCGGCCGCGGCCGCCACCGAGCGCATCAGCTCCGCCAGGGCCGGCCGGCCAGCCGGGTCTTTGGCCAGGCAGCCGCCGATCAGCGGGAGCAGCGCCGCCGGGACGCCGCTGAGGCTGGGCTCACTGTTGACCACCCGGTAGGCGACGGCGAACATCTCGCCGCCGCCGCTGTCGAACGGCGCGACCCCGGTGGCGGCGAACGTGAGCACGCTGCCGAGCGAGAAGATATCGCTGGACGGGCCGACCGGGCGGCCCTCGGCCTGCTCGGGCGACATGTAGGCGGGCGTTCCGATCGTCATGCGGGTCGCGGTGACCACGGTGCCGTCGGTTGCCCGGGAGATGCCGAAGTCGATGACCCGCGGCCCGTCAGCGGCGATGAGGATGTTGCCTGGCTTGAGGTCGCGGTGCACCAGGCCCTGGGCGTGGATCGCCTGCAGCGCTTCGGCCAGACCGCCCGCCAGCCGCCACACCGCGCCCTCGGGCAGCGGCCCGGCCCCGCGCACCAGCTCGGCTAGCGACGGCCCGGACACGAACGTGGTGGCCAGCCAGGGCGGGCTGTCACCCGGCCCCGCGCCTACCACCGCCGCGGTGTAGGCGTCGCTGACTGCCTGCGCGGCGGCTACCTCGCGCCGGAACCGCCGCATGAATTCGGGGTCGCGGGCCAGCTCGGGGTGCACGACCTTGACCGCCACCGGCCGGCCGCCGGGGGAGTAGCCGAGGTAGACGCGCCCCATGCCGCCCGCGCCCAGCCGGGCCTGCAGGCGGAATCCGCCGACCTCGCGCGGATCATAATCCGCCAATGGCTCCACGGATGCGACCATACCGGCCGCTGCCGCTGGCCGCGATATCTTGGCCCACTGTGCCGCCCGGACAGCATTCCTCCGGCTTTATCCAGCCCGATTCCTGCAATTGCGCGATTAATTCACCAGTTCCCCAAAAGGGTTGAACTACCGGATGGCGCGCTGCGTACAACCGGGCATGAAGATCCCGACGCCGGTCCTCACGCTGATCGTCGCCGCCGCCGTGGCCGCCTCGCTGCTTATCGCGAGCATGACGGCGGTGTCGGCCAAGAAGGCGGCGCTCGCCGCCGCCTCGGCCAGCGCCGCCGTCACTGCCCCCGCCAGTGCCGCGGCCGCCTCGACGGGCACCGCGTCGGCCGGCGCCGCGCCGGCCGGCACCGCGTCGGCCGCCGCCACGGCCGCGCAGGCGTCGCCGTCGGCCACCGCGGCGGGCTTCGCGATCCCCCCGCACGCCAACTACGACGGCGAGGTCCAGGGCGACCTCGGCGCGGTCGCGATCGCCGTGCACGACACCTTCGCCATCGCCTACTTCTGCAACGGCAGCACTCAGGAGGCCTGGCTCAGCGGCACCCCGCATCACGGGGAGCTGTCCATGACCGGCCCGGGCCACGCCCGCCTGACCGCCAGCTACGCACTCGGGCACGCGCGCGGCACGGTGGTGGTGAACGGCATCAGCTACGTCTTCTCCATCATCGCCGTGCACCGGCCGTCCGGGCTGTTCGAGTCGATCGCCGACGTGCGTGGCGCCACCGTCAAGGCCGGCTGGATCGTGCTGGCCAACGGCACCCAGGTCGGGTCGCTCAACCCGAATGTGCACGCGGCCAAGGCGACCTCGCAGGCGGCGCCGAAGCTCGACATCTCCTCCCTGACGGCCACTGACGACGGGGTCACGCTGGTCGCCACGCCGATCGACGCCGAGACCGGCAGCGGTTTCTGACCTCCGCCTGCCCGAGAAAGGATCGCCATGGCAGCACAGTGGGAGCCGCCCCCGCCGACCCGACTGGACCCGGTCCAGCCCGATCCAGCCGCCCGGTTGCTGGTGGTGCCCGCCCTGGCCGGCTGCCTGGTGGCGCTGACGCTGGGCCTCTACGGGCGGCTGCACCCGCCGACCGGGGTCGCGGTGGACATCATCGGGTTCTCCAGCCCGGGCACGGTGAAGGCCTGGCTGGCGACCGTCGCCGTTTTCTTCGCGGTCATCCAGGTCGGGTCTTCTTTGGTCATGTACGGGAAGGTGCGCTGGATCAGCGCGCCGTCGTGGATCGGCGGGCTGCACCGCTGGTCGGGCCGGATCGCGTTCATCATCACCGTGACGGTCGCGGTGCACTGCCTGTACGCGCTCGGATTCGAGACCTTCAGCGCCCGGGTGCTCGTGCACTCGATCTGCGGCTGCCTGTTCTTCGGCATCTATCACCGTGAAGATGCTCGCGCTGACCAGGCGCGGCCTGCCCGGCTGGGTGCTGCCGGTGCTCGGCGGCGCTGGCGTTCGCGCTGCTCGTCCTGATCTGGTTCACCTCGGCCTTCTGGTTCTTCTCCATCTTCGGGTTCCGGCGATGAGCGACAGCCAGGACCAGCCGCCGGCAGCCGGGAGACGGTGCCCAGCCGGAGCGGCTGCTGCAGAGCCGCCGTGCGCTGCTGGGGGGCGCGGGTGCCGCCGCCGCCGTCCTGCTGGCCGGCTGCACCACCTACGACGCCAACAACGGCGGCATCGCCGGGCCGCCCCCGTCAAGCAGCCCGGCTGCCGCGAGCGCGGCGGCCACCGCGGGCCGGGTCCGCCCCCGCGGCCTCCGGCAGCGTGGCCGCCGCCAGCAGCGCGCCCGCGGCGCTGCTCACCACGGCGCAAGTCCCCGACGGCGGCGGCAAGATCATCAGCGGCAAGAACATCGTGATCACGCAGCCGGAGGCCGGGACGTTCAAGGGATTCTGCGCCGTCTGCACGCACCAGGGCTGCATCGTCAGCAGCGTCTCCGGCGGGACCATCGACTGCCCCTGCCACGGCAGCAGGTTCAGCATCAAGGACGGCTCGGTCGTCAACGGGCCCGCGACCAGCCCGCTGCCCCCGGTCGCCATCACCGTCGAGGGACCTCGATCGCCGCGGGCTGAGCCCGGTCACCAGCGGCCTCACGGCCAGAGCCCGCGTTCCGCCAGCACCACCTCGAGCACGCGCAGCGCGTAGTGGATCCGGGACTTGACCGTGCCGACCGGGATGCCCAGAGTCACCGGCCGCCTGGCTGGCGGTCTGGTCGGCCAGGATCGTCTCGCAGATCGCCTGCCGGTGCGAGGTCGTCAGCTGGCCCAGCGCGTCGGCCACGGCCACCCGCAGCACGATGTCGGCCGTGCCGTCGTCCACCGGCTGGTCGGCGACCTTGTCCTCGCTGCTCTCGGGCGGCCGCGCAGTGCGGCCGGCGGTGCTCGTCGATCACGATGCGCCGCGCCACCGCGGTCAGCCACGGCATCAGCGACGGCCCGGACAGGTCGAGGCGCCCTGCCTCGCGCCAGGCGCGCACCATGGTCTCCTGCACGATGTCCTCGGCGTGATGCTGGTCCCCGCCGGTCAGCCGCAACACGAAAGACAGCAGTGGCGCCCGGTACCCCTGGTACAGCGCCGTGATGATGGCGTCCTCTTGCCCGCCGGTAATCCCCGCCCATCCCGAGCGGGTATCCCCGCCCAAAAGGCTCACAGCACCATTTAATACCGGTGGGTGCCCGCATGGGCTGCCTTGCCTGCATTCTAAACTCAATGGTGATGCGCGCAAGAATAAACACTATTACGCTGAATTGATCGGAATGGGTGATTGCCGCTGCAAGGCAGCATCGCAGTATTTCATGATCACGCAAGATTGCCCGTGTTATCGCGCAATCCCCGGTTCGCGGGGGTAACCGCCGCCTGTGGCGCGAGGGGGGGATCACCGACCGCGTCTGCGCAAGACCGCCGAGCAGTTCCGGAGAAGCCCCGGCGGGCCGCCGCTGCTTACGATGATCAGGTCAGATCAGATCCGGTCTCACCAGTAGGGAAACGCAACGATGACGGACACGCAGAAGACGGCGGCCAAGGGCCGCGCCCGCGCCGCCTCGGACGGGTTCTCGGCCGAGGAACGGGCCGCCATGAAGGACCGCGCCACCGAGCTCCGGCGCAAGAAGGGGACCGCCGCGGACGGCGCGGCCGACCTCCAGGCGGCGATCGCCAAGATGCCGGAGCCGGACCGGGCGCTGGCCGAGGGAGTGCACGCCGTCGTCGTGGCCGCCGTCCCCGACCTGGAGCAGAAGACCTGGTACGGATTCCCCGCGTACGCCAAGGGCGGGGCATTGCTGTGCTACTTCAAGCCCGCGAGCAAGTTCAAGACGCGGTTCTGCACCGTCGAGTTCACCGATAAGGCCAAGCTCGACGACGGGGTGATGTGGCCGACCGCCTTCGCGCTGACCGAGCTGACCCCCGCCGCCGAGGCCAAGATCTCCGCCCTGGTGCGGCAGGCGGCCGGCTGACCGGTCCCCCGGGTCGGCCCGGGGGAGCCGTCAGTCGGTGATCTCGCAGATGGCGGCGCCGCTGGTGAGGGAGGCGCCGGGCTGGGCGGTGAGGTTGGCGACGGTGCCGGCCTTGTGGGCGTTGACCGGCTGCTCCATTTTCATCGCCTCCAGGACGAGGATCAGGTCGCCGGTCTTGACCTGCTGGCCGTCTTCGACGGCGACCTTGATGACGGTGCCCTGCATCGGCGCGGTCAGCGTGGCCCCGGTGGCGTTGCCGCCGGAGGTACGGGCGGGCGCGTTCGCGGCGCGGCCGGGCCGGAGCCGCCGCTCCGGCGGCGGGGGCGCCGGCGGTGAGGGCGGCGGGCAGGGTGACCTCGCAGCCGCTTGCCGTCGACCTCGACGACGATCGGTCTGCCGGGCCCCGTCCTCCTCGCCGTCGCCCGCCTCGGTGCCGTCGGGGGCCCAGGGGGGGATCTGGTTGCGGAACTCGGTCTCGATCCACCGGGTGTGCACGGTGAACGGGCCCGGCTGGCCGTGCAGCTCGGGGGCGAAGGCGGGATCGGTGACGACCGCCCGGTGGAAGGGCAGGGCGGTGGCCAGCCCGCCGACCTCGAACTCGGCCAGCGCCCGGGCCGCCCGCTGCAGGGCCTGCGCGCGGGTGGCGCCGGTGACGATGAGCTTGGCCAGCAGCGAGTCCCAGGCGGGGCCGATGACCGAGCCGGCGCGCGACGCCGGAGTCCAGCCGGACGCCGGGCCCGGACGGCGGGCTGCCAGGTGGTGACGGTGCCGGGGGCGGGCAGGAACCCGCGGCCGGGGTCCTCGGCGTTGATCCGGAACTCGATCGAGTGACCGCGGGCGGGCGGGTCGTCGTAGCCAAGCGGCTCGCCCGTCGGCGATGCGGAACATCTCGCGGACCAGGTCGATGCCGGTGACCTCCTCGGTGACCGGGTGCTCGACCTGCAGCCGGGTGTTGACCTCGAGGAAGGAGATCGTCGCCGTCCTGGCCGACGAGGAACTCGCAGGTGCCGGCGCCGCGGTAGCCGGCCTCGCGCAGGATCGCCTTGGACGCCGCGCGCAGTCCTGCGTCCTGCTCCGCGGTGAGGTACGGGGCGGGGGCCTCCTCGACCAGCTTCTGGTGGCGGCGCTGCAGCGAGCAGTCCCGGGTCGAGACCACCACCACGTTGCCGTAGGCGTCGGCCAGGCACTGGGTTTCCACGTGCCGGGGCCGGTCGAGGTAGCGCTCGACGAAGCACTCGCCGCGGCCGAACGCGGCGACCGCCTCGCGGACCGCCGACTCGTACAGCTCGGGGATTTCCTCCAGCGTGCGGGCGACCTTCAGGCCGCGGCCGCCGCCGCCGAACGCCGCCTTGATCGCGACCGGCAGCCCGTGCTCCTGCGCGAACTCGACCACCTCGTCGGCCCCGGAGACCGGGTCGGTGGTGCCGGCCACCAGCGGGGCGCCGGCCCGCTGGGCGATCTTCCGCGCCGCGACCTTGTCGCCGAGGTCGCGGATCGCCTGCGGCGGCGGCCCGATCCAGGTCAGCCCGGCGTCCAGCACCGCCTGGGCGAAGTCGGCGTTCTCGGACAGGAACCCGTAGCCGGGGTGCACGGCGTCGGCGCCGGACTTGGCCGCGGCGTCCAGCAGCTTGCCGATGTCGAGGTAGCTGGTGGCCGGGGTGTCGCCGCCGAGCGCGAACGCCTCGTCCGCCGCCGCCACGTGCGGCGCGTCCCGGTCCGGGTCGGCGTAGACCGCGACGCTGGCCAGGCCGGCGTCCCGGCAGGCCCGCGCGACGCGGACCGCGATCTCGCCCCGGTTCGCGATCAGCACCTTCACCAGGGTCATGCCCGCTCCGTTTTCGTGTTCATGGTTCTCCTCGGGTGCGGTCAGTGCGGCAGGCCGGAAGCCCGCCAGGAGCGCTGGCCGGGGGGTGGCAGGGTGCCCAGGGCCCGGGCCCGCCCGGCCCAGGCGGACGGGGTGGCGGCCGGCGCCGGCTGGGCTGCGGCCCGGGCCGCCGCGGCCGCCGCGAGCAGCGCCGCGGTCACCGCGGCGAGCTCGGGCGGGGTGGGCCTGCCCTTGGTCACGGTGATGACCAGGGCCTGCGCGGCGGACCCGGCGGTCACGGTGTTCCCGGGTTCATAGGGGGATGTTGCCGTGCTTCTTGGGCGGGATGGTCTCGCGCTTGGTGCGCAGCGAGATCAGCGCGCGGGTGACCGCGGCCCGGGTCTCGGCTGGCCGGATGACCGCGTCGACGTAGCCGCGCTCGGCCGCGACGTAGGGGTTGGCCAGGGTGTCCTCGTACTCCTGGGTGCGCTGGGCGCGGAGCTCCTCCGGCTTGTCGGCGGCGGCCAGGGCGCGGCGGTGGAGGATGTTGACCGCGCCCTGGGCGCCCATGACCGCGATCTGAGCGGTGGGCCAGGCGAGGTTGACGTCGCCGCCGAGGTGCTTGGACCCCATGACGTCGTAGGCACCGCCGTAGGCCTTGCGGGTGATGACGGTGACCTTGGGGACGGTCGCCTCGGCGTAGGCGTACAGCAGCTTGGCGCCGCGCCGGATGATGCCGGCCCATTCCTGGCCGGTGCCGGGCAGGAACCCGGGCACGTCGACGAACGTCAGCACCGGGATGCTGAACGCGTCGCAGGTGCGGACGAACCGGGCCGCCTTTTCCGACGCGTCGATGTCGAGGCAGCCGGCCAGGTGCAGCGGCTGGTTGGCGACGACCCCGACCGGTGCCCCGGCCACCCGGCCGAACCCGACCACGATGTTGCGCGCGAAGCCCTCGGAGACCTCGGTGAACTCGCCCTCGTCGAGCACGGTCTCGATGACCGTGTGCATGTCGTAGGGCTGGTTCGGGCTGTCCGGGATGATGGCGTCCAGCGCCTCGTCGTCCGCGCTGACCTCGTAGTCGGGGGTCGCCGGCAGCAGCGGCGGGTCGTCGAGGTTGTTGGACGGCAGGTAGGACAGCAGCTGGCGGGCGTAGTCGATGGCGTCCTGCTCGCTGCTGGCCGCGTAGTGGGCGACGCCGGAGCGGGTGGCGTGCGAGCGGGCCCCGCCGAGCTCCTCGAAGGTGACGTCCTCGCCGGTGACGGTCTTGATCACGTCGGGTCCGGTGATGAACATGTGGCTGGTGCCCTCCACCATGATGGTGAAGTCGGTGATGGCCGGGGAGTACACCGCGCCGCCCGCGGCCGGCCCCATGATGAGGCTGATCTGCGGGATGACGCCGGAGGAGCGGACGTTGCGGAAGAAGATCTCCGCGAACAGGCCGAGCGCGACGACGCCCTCCTGGATCCGGGCGCCGCCCCCGTCGTTGATCCCGACGACGGGAATGCCGGTCTTCATCGCGTGGTCCATGACCTTGACGATCTTCTCTCCGTAGACCTCGCCGAGGGAGCCGCCGAAGACGGTGAAGTCGTGGGAGTAGACCGCGACCGGCCGCCCGTCGACCGTCCCGGTCCCGGTGACGACCCCGTCCCCGTAGGGACGGTTGGCCTCGATCCCGAAGTCGTGGGCGCGGTGCCGGGCCAGCTCGTCCAGCTCGCTGAACGAGCCCGGGTCGAGCAGCAGGTCGATCCGCTCGCGGGCGGTGAGCTTGCCCTTGGCGTGCTGCTTCTCGATCGCCGCGGCCGACCCCGCGTGCACCGCCTCGTAGCGGCGCCGTTCCAGGTCCGCGAGCTTCCCCGCCGTCGTGTGCAGGTCCAGTCGGGGCTCGTCGCCGGCTTCCTCGCTCGTCATAGCTCCTTACTACCCCTTGCGCTTGTTGATGTCCTCGATGAGCTGGGGCAGGACGGTGAACAGGTCGCCGACCAGGCCGTAGTCGGCGATCTCGAAGATGGGTGCCTCGGCGTCCTTGTTGATCGCGACGATCGTTTTACTGGTTTGCATCCCGGCCCGGTGCTGGATCGCACCGCTGATCCCGACGGCCACGTACAGCTGCGGGGACACGGTCTTGCCGGTCTGCCCGACCTGGAACTGATGCGGGTACCAGCCCGCGTCGACCACCGCCCGCGACGCCCCCACCGCGGCCCCCATCGCATCGGCCAGGTCCTCAATAATGTGGAACCCGTCCGCGCTGACCGGTGCCGCGCCCGCCCGAGACGATCACCTGCGCCTCGGTCAGGTCCGGCCGGCCGCCCTTCTCCGCCGGGGCCCGCTCGGTCACCCGCGCCAGCTTCGCCTCATCCGACGCACTGAACGCCACCGCCTCGACCTGCGCCGGCCCCGGGGCGGGCTCAGCCGAGACCGCCCCCGGCCGCAGCGCGACCACCGGGGTGCCCTTCCGGACCGTCGCGTGCACCGTGACCGCCCCGCCGAAGTTCTGGTGCGTCCCCACCGGGGACCCGTCCCCGGCCGCCAGGTCGGTCACATCCGCGAGGATCCCCGACCCGGTCTTGACCGCCAGCCGCGCCGCGGTCTCCTTGGACTCGTTCGTCCCCGCCACCAGCACCGCCGCCGGCGACTTCTCGTTCACCAGCTTCGCCAGCAGCTCCGCCGCCGGCGCGGTCACGAACCCGGCGAAATCAGCCGAGTCCACCGCATACACCTTCACCGCCCCGTACTCCGCCAGCCGCGGCTGCGCACCCTCCGCCCCCGGGCCCAGCCACACCACACTCGGCTCACCCAGCCGCCGGGCCGCGGTCAGCAGCTCCAGCGTCACCTTCTTGATCTCACCGGCCGCATCCCGCTCAGCCAGAACCAGTACCTCTGCCATGCCCAGCCCCCTTCCTAGATGAACTTGCGCTCGGCCAGGAAAGCGGCCACCTGGTTGCCGCCCTCACCCTCATCCTTGACCTGCACCCCCGCCGCCCGCGGCGGGCGCTTCGAGGAGTCCTCCACCCACGACCCCGCATTCGCCAGCCCCACCTGGCCCGCATCCAGGGAGATATCCGCCAGCGTCAGCGTCTGCACCGGCTTCTTCTTCGCCGCCATGATCCCCTTGAACGTCGGGTACCGCGGCTCATTGATCTTCTCGTTCACCGAGACCACCGCCGGCAGACTCCCGGTCACCGTCGAGACCCCGTCATCAGTCACCCGCCGGATCGTCACCTCCGACCCGCTGATCTCCACCTTCGAAGCCAGCGTCAGCTGCGGCACCCCGAGGCGCTCAGCCACCATCGCCGGCACCAGCCCCGTCCGCGCATCCGTCGACTCACACCCGAACACCACCAGGTCGAACCCCACCGTCTGCAGCGCCTGCGCCAGCGCCAGCGACGACTCCACCGCATCCGACCCCGCCAGGGCGTCATCGACCAGGTGAACCGCCTTGTCCGCCCCCATCGACAAAGCCTTCCGGATCGAGTCCGCCGCCTTCACCGGACCCATCGTCAGGATCGTCACCTCCGACCCGCCCTGCGCCTCACTGATCTTCAGGGCCTCCTCGATCGCGAACTCATCCAGGTAATTGATCACCCCGTCAACCCCCACCCGGTCCACAGTGTTGTCCCCCGGTACGAGCGCACGCTCCACCTCGGTATCGGGCACCTGCTTCATGCAGACGACGATGTTCACGGATCCACTCCATTCGGTATCCAATACCATCAGAATGGTACTGAGTACCTTGCTGCTGCCGCAAGGGCAGCCGTGCCGTCGGTATGGGGGAAGGTTAACGGTCATGGACAAGCCAACGGCGCGGGAACGCCTGGCCGAGGCGGCCTTCGCGCTGTTCGACGAGCGTGGTTACGAGCAGACCACTGTCGACGACATTACCGAGCGGGCTGGACTCGGCCGGACCACGTTCTTCCGGCACTACCGGTCGAAAGAGGACGTCATCTTTCCCGACCATGACCGGCTGCTGCGGCAGATCGACCAGCGGCTGCGCAGCTCCAGCCACGGCACCGCGCTGGCGGCGGTCTCGGACGCGGTCCGGCTGGTGCTGCTGCACTACCTCGACGAAGGGGAGCTCGCCCGCCGCCGTTACGTGCTCACCAGCGCCGTCCCGGCCCTGCGGGACCGGGAGATCGCCAGCGTCGCCCGCTACCAGCGGCTGTTCCGTGAGTTCATCGCGGGCTGGATGGCGGGCAGCAGCCGAGCCCGACCCGCTGCGGGCCGAGCTGATGGCGGCCGCCGTGGTGGCCGCGCACAACCACGTCCTGCGCCGCTGGCTGCGGGGTGAGAGCCCGGAGCCGGTGCAGGAGGTGGACCAGGCCCTGAGCCTGGTCATCGGGCTGTTCGCGGGTGCGGCGGGCCAGGCGGCCGGCCCGGGCACCACCATCGTGGCGTTCCGGACCGGACGGGACATCGACACGCTGCTGCCCGAGTTGCGCCGCCTGGCCGAGGACTAGGGGCGGATGGCTTCCGGTCCACCCTTCTTGACCGTATTGCGGGCGCCGATATAGCGTGCCGGTGGCCCCGGTACCCCGGGGCGGCGGTCACGCCAGCGAAGTCCGGTGAGAGCCCGGCACTGTCCCGCAACGGTCATGCCCCTCGGGGATGAGTCCGGTCGCCTGGCCCGGGCCGCCTGCTGAATGCCAGTCCTCGGTAGAAGGGCGGATTCATGGCAATGGCCACGGCCAGTTCCCGGCTGCACGCCATCCGCATGTCGCTGACCCCTCAGGAATGGGTCCGGATCGGGGCGATGTTCGCCTTCATCTTCGCGGTCAACGCGGCCGGGCTGGGGCATCTTCGTGCTGTACGTGATGCCGCACCATTTCGACTACCACGGCGAGGGCGGGACAGCCGCGGCCTCGGGCGTCGGCGTCGGGGTGGCGATCACCGCCTGGTTCCTCGGCTTCCGGCACGCGTTCGACGCCGACCACATCTCCTGCATCGACAACACCACCCGCAAGCTGATGGCGGACGGCAAGCGGCCGCTCGGCACCGGGTTCTTCTTCTCCCTCGGCCACTCGACGGTCATCGTCGGGGTCGGCGTCGGGATCACCTTCGCCGCCCGGGCGGTGTTCGGCGCGGTGGTCAACCCGAACTCGGCCTACGAGACGGCCGGCGGGGCGATCGGCACGGGCCTGTCGGCCGGGTTCCTGTACCTGATCGCGCTGCTCAACCTGATCGTGCTGGCCGGCATCTTCAAGGTGTTCCGCGAGATGCGCCGCGGCACCTACGACGAGGACGAGCTGGAGGCGCAGCTGCAGGCCCGCGGGCTGATGTACCGGTTCTTCGGCCGGTTCATGAGCTCCATCAACCACACCTGGCAGCTGTACTTCGTCGGCCTGGTGTTCGGCATCGGCTTCGACACCACCACCGAGGTGGTGCTGCTGGCCGCCACCGCCTACGCCGCCATCCAGGGGCTGCCCTACTTCGCCGTGCTGGCGCTGCCGTTCCTGTTCGCGGGCGGCATGATGCTGTTCGACACCCTCGACGGCGCGTTCATGAACTTCGCCTACGGCTGGGCGTTCGCCAAGCCCGGTCCGCAAGGTCTACTACAACCTGGTCATCACCGGCCTGTCGATCGGCGCCGCGTTCATCATCGGCACGATCGAGATCCTCGGCCTCCTGACCACCGAGTTCCACCTGGACGGCGCGTTCTGGAACGTGATGGCCAACTTCAACATCAACGTGGCCGGCTTCTGCATCGCCGCGATGTTCGTCCTGATCTGGGCGATCGCGCTGCTCTACTGGCGGGTCGCCAAGGTCGAGACGAAGTGGACCGCGAACGTCGCCCGCGCCGGCCGGGCCAGCGCCTTCCGGGGACCGGCAATAGCGGGTGCTATTCCGGCCTTAATTCTTTATTGCGGTTACTGCGACCTTTTTGCAGTGACAATTTTCTCGTTCCTGTTGATGTGCGGAAACGCGTTTTCTGGCGCATGCTAAAGCCATGAATAACGCGGCCGGCCCGCACCATGATCACGGCCACGACGACCATGAGCACAAGCACGGGCACGGGCACGAGCACAGTCACGCTCGCCGGGGCCTGCTGGGGATGCTTGAGGGGCTGCTGCGCCCGCACACCCATGATCACGCCGAGTCGTTCGACGACGCCCTGCTGGCCGACCGGGCCGGGCGCCGGGCCCTGCTCGTAAGCCTGGGCGGGCTGCTGCTTACGGGCGCCCTTCAGGCGGCGGTCACCGGGTTCAGCGGCTCGGTCGGGCTGCTGGCCGACGCGGTGCACAACCTGGCCGACGCGCTGACCGCGCTCCCCATCGGCCTCGCGTTCTGGGCCGCGCGGCGCCCGCCCAACCGCCGCTACACCTACGGCTACGGCCGGGCCGAAGACCTGGCCGGCCTGGCCGTGGTGGCGGTGATGACGGTGTCAGCCGGCTTCGCCGCCTGGCAGGCGACTGACCGGTTCATCCGCCCGCAGCCGGTGCACGACCTGCCCTGGGTGGCTGCCGCCGGGGTGCTTGGCTTCGTTGGCAACGAGGTCGCCGCGCGCTACCGGATGCGGGTCGGCACCAGCATCGGCTCGGCCGCGCTGGTCGCCGACGGGCGGCACGCCCGCACCGACGGCTTCACCAGCCTGGCGGTGGTCGCCGGGGCGGCCGGGGTGGCCCTCGGCTGGCGGGAGGCCGACGCGGTGGCCGGCCTGCTGATCACGGTGGCGATCCTGGCGGTGCTGCGCGGCGCGGTCCGTGACGTATACCGGCGCCTGATGGACGCGGTCGACCCCGGGCTCACCGACCGGATCGAAGGGGAGGTGCGGGCCGTCCCGGCCGTGCTCGGCTGCGACGGCGTCAAGATCCGCTGGATCGGCCACGAACTGCACGCCGAGCTGAACATCACCGTCGACGGCGGGCTGACCGTCCGCCAGGCGCACGACGTCACTGAGGACACCCGGCACCAGCTGCTGCACCGGGTCGGCCGGCTGACCGACGCCATCATTCACGTCAACCCGCCCGACGCTGCCGCCGCCCACGCCCGCACCGCGCACCACCAGGCGGCCCTCGGCCACTGAGGCCGATGCCGGCCGGGAAGAGCGTGGAAATTCCGCTCAAGCTGGATATTGTGCTCAAGCTGGATCTAAAGCGGCTCATGCGGACGCTTTTACTCCACGCTGCGCTAAGGATCCGCGATGCGCGGAGTTTCCACGCTGACCCGGGGCGGCCTGGTGCCGGAGACGGTGGTGCTGACCGCCCGGTGTCCCGGCCGGTCAGCGGCCCGGTGCCGATGGCGGCGCTGCGCGGCGGGAATTCCGTCTGCTGCTGGCAGCCGCCCGCCCCGGCCGGGACCGCTCCCAGCTCCGGGCCCGCCTGACCCGGCGCCGGCTGCTGTCCCGTCCCGGCCCGCCGCCCGCTGCGCCGGCCAGGCCCCGGGCGATATCGTGCGGTATGTGTTGCTGACGTGAGCGAGGAGTTCCGCCTCCGATCGGTCGCGGTGGCCGCCTACGGTCCGGCGACCCTGTTCGGCCTCGCCGAGGGGGCGATGCTGCCCGTCATCACGCTCAGCTCGATCGACCGCGGGGCCAGCGAATCGGTCGCCGCCCTGATCAACGCGCTCATTGGCGTCGCCTCACTGCTGACCAACATCCCTTCGGGGATCCTCGCCACCCGCATCGGCGAGCGCAGGTCGATGCTGGTGGCGGCGGCCGCTACCGCCGCCGGGCTGGCCCTGTGCCTGGTCAACCTGGGCCGCGGGGCCGGGTCGCTGCTTGTCTACGCGGCCGGGGTGCTGCTTATCGGGTCGGCCAGCTCGGTCTACAGCCTGGCCCGGCAGTCGTACCTGACCGAGATGGTGCCGGTTTACATGCGGGCCCGGGCACTGTCCACCCTCGGCGGCACCTTGCGCATCGGGCTGTTCGCCGGCCCCTTCCTGGCGGCGGGTGCGATGGAGCTGTGGGGCCTGTCTGGCGCCTACTACGTCAGCCTGGCCGCGATGGCCGGAGCCGCGGTCATCGTCATCCGGGTACCCGACCCCGTGGTGATTGCGTCGCGCCGGGCGGCGGCGGCCGACGTCACCACGCGGGGCATCCTCAAGCGGTACTGGCGCACCTTCCTCACGCTGGGCGCGGGTGTCCTGCTGCTGTCCGCCATCCGGCAGACCCGGCAGGTGGTCATCCCGCTGTGGGCCGCGCACATCGGCCTGTCGCCGACTGCCAACTCGATCATCTACGGGATCGCCGGGGGCGTCGAGGTGCTCACCTTCTACCCCGCGGGCAAGGTGATGGACTACTACGGCCGCAAGTGGGTCGCGATACCGTGCGTGCTCATCCTGGGCCTGTCCTTCCTGCTCATTCCGCTCACCCACGCCGCGCTCACGCTGACGCTGACGGCGATGGTGATGGGGTTCGGCAACGGCATCGGGGCCGGCATCGTGATGACGCTGGCGGCCGACACGTCCCCCGCGGTGGGCCGCCCGACGTTTCTCGGCCTGTGGCGCGAGCTGGCCGATGCGGGTCCGGGATCGGCCCGGTGATCCTCTCCGCCGTCACCGCGGTGGCCGGGCTGGCGGTCGGCATCGCCGCCAGCGGCGGGGTCGGCTTCGTGGCGGCAGTGGTGCTGTGGGCGTTTGTCCCGCCCCGGGCCGCCCGCGCCGCCCGCGCCCCGGCGCCGCCGCCCGGGCCCGGTAAGCCGCCGCCGCCCGGGCCCAGCGAGCCGCCGCCCGGGCCCGGGCCGCCGCCCGGGACGGCGTCCGCCTAGAGCTCCCAGGGGCTTAGCGTGCGGGCAGTGGCCGGCTGGTCACGATGACCGGCAGCTCGCTCGGCACCAGGGTGCTGCTGACCTCAGGCTCGACCCGGGCGCCGTCGGCCAGCCGCAGCTCCCAGCGGGCGGCGATCGCGCTCAGCACCAGCGTCGCCTCACTCCAGGCGAACCCCTCGCCGATACAGTTCCTGATCCCCTGGCCGAACGGGAAGAACGACGCCCGCAGCTCGCTGCGCGTGTAGTCGGCCGCCCAGCGGTCCGGGTCGAACCGCTCCGGGTCGCGGTGCAGCCGCGGGTCGCGGTTGAGCGCGTAGGGGCTGAACATCATCCGGCTGCCCGCCCGCAGCCGGTAGCCGCCGAGTTCCACGTCGGCCACCGCCTTGCGGGGCAGGATCCAGACCGGGCTGTAGAGCCGCAGCGCCTCGGTGATGACGGCCCGGGTGTAGGGCAGCGCGGTCAGCGTCTGCTCGTCGGCGTCCCGGCCGCCAAGGACCTGGTCGACCTCGCGCTGCAGCCGCAGCTGCGCCTCCGGATGGGTGGCGAGCAGGTAGCAGGCCCAGGCGATGGTGTTGCCGGTCGTTTCCGAGCCCGCGATGACCAGGGTCACCAGCTCGTCGCGGAGCTGCCCGCCGGTCATCCGGGTGCCGGTCTCCGCGTCGCTGGCGTGCAGCAGGATCGAGACCAGGTCACCGTGGTCGGTCCCGGCCGTCAGGTACCCGTCGATGATGCCGTCCAGCAGCGCGTTGAGGCGGCGGCGGGCGGCGCTGAACCGCCGGTTGGAGCGGGTCGGCACCCAGCCCAGCCCAGGCACGTTGGCGGTGATGCCCTGGGTGACAAGCTCCGACAGCAGCACCCGGAGCAGCCGCTCGATCTCGTCGACCGCCTCGGCGCCGACCTCGGCCGACAGCAGCGTCCTGGTCAGCACGGTGAGGGTGAGCGAGCGCAGCTCGCGGTCGAGGGCGAGGGTGCCGCCACCCGGCCAGCCGCTGATCCGGGGCACCGCGACGTCGCGCATGGTGCCGGTGTAGCGGGCCACCTGCGCGCGGTGGAAGGCGGGCTGCATCAGCCGCCGCTGCCGCCGGTGCGCCTCGCCCTCCGCCATCACCAGCCCGTTGCCGATCAGCCGCTTGGCCCGGCCGAAGTTGAGTCCCTTCTCGAGCTTGCGGGCCTGTCCGGTCAGGGCCTGGCGGATGGCGTCCGGGCTGTTGAGGAAGTACATCTGGAACGGCCCGAAGCGGACCCGGACCACGTCCCCGTGGCCCCGGGCCCGCTGCAGCAGGGCCAGCGGGTCGCGGCCGAATTGCAGCGCGTGGCCGAGCAGCCGCCCGCCGCCCGGCAGCAGCGGGACCTCGCGGGCGGTGATCTCGGTCGCGGCCATGACATCGACGGTACCCGGCACGGAGCGGGCAGCCGAAGCAGCCATGCCCGGCCGGAATACCCGACTGGTTTAGCCGGGAATAGGACGGCCCGGCCCGGTGCTGGCGCCTGTATGAGCGCTCTGGACATGCGGGACAGCAACGACTTCGCGGCCGACTGGGAAGCCTGGCACAAGCAGCACGAGGACCGGCTGGCGGCGCCGGACGGCTTCCTGGCGATCACCAGCATCAACTGGCTGAGCGAGACGCCGGCCCGGTTCCCGGACGCGCCGGGGGAGTGGTCGGCCGACGACTCCGGCGTGACCGTCACCCTCGCGCCCGGACAGCAGCTCTCCCTCGACGGTGCGGTGGTCACCGGTACCCATCACTTCGGGAAGATCCCCGAACGGGGCGGGGTCTTCCCGTCCGACGCCGCCGGCGTCTACGAGGTCGCCCGGCGGGGCGGCAACGACATCCTGCGCCCGCGTCACCCCGGCCACCCGCTGCGCGCCGGGTTTCACGGCACCCCGGCCTACGCGCCCGACCCGCGCTGGGTCGTCGCCGGCCGGTACCGCCCGTTCGACCAGCCCCGGGATGTGACCGTGGGCTCGGTCGTGGAGGGGCTCGAGCACGTGTACGCCGCCCCCGGCGTGGTCGAGTTCGAGGTGGACGGCCAGCCGCTGACGCTGACCGCCTTCAACGGGCACGCCCCGGGCACGCTGCACATCCTGTTCACCGACGCGACCAGCGGGGTCACCACCTACGCGGCCAACCGCTCGCTGGGCGTCGCCGCGCCGGGGCCGGACGGCCGCGTGGTGCTCGACTTCAACCGGGCGACCAACCTGCCCTGCGCCTACACCACCTTCGCGACCTGCCCGCTCCCTCCCGCCGGGAACCACTTGCCGGTCGCGGTCGAGGCGGGCGAGCGGATCCCGTTCGAAGCGAAGGGAGCGTAGCCATGCCGGTCGAGTTCCTCGGCATCGCCGCCACCAACGACGGCTCGGAGACGGGCGCCCGCTCCGGGCTGTCCTTCGACAAGGATTACACCCTGCGGCTGGCCCGCGCTCACGAGGAGAACGGCTGGGACCGGGTCCTGTTCGCCTACGGCTCCGGCAGCCCGGACCCGAACATCGGCGCGGCCTACATCGCCAGCAAGACGACGACCCTGCAGCTGCTGCTGGCGCACCGGCCCAACGTCTCTTACCCGACGTTCGCGGCCAAGACGTTCGCGACCGTCGACCAGGTCAGCGACGGGCGGGTGACGGTCCACTTCATTACCGGCGGGACCGACCACGAGCAGCAGCGCGAGGGCGACTACCTCTCCAAGGACGAGCGGTACGGGCGCACCCGCGAGTGCATGCAGATCGTGAAGCGGGCCTGGACGTCCCGGGAGCCGTTCGACTACCAGGGCGAGTACTACCAGTTCGCCGACTTCGTCAGCGACGTGTTCCCGGTCCAGCAGCCCCGGCCGCGCCTGTCGTTCGGCGGCTCCTCGCCCGCCGCCTACCGGGCGGGCGGGGCCGAAGCCGACATCTACTGCCTGTGGGGCGAGCCCCTGGCGCAGACGGCGGAGCAGATCGAGTCGGTCCGCCGGGCGGCCAAGGAGGCCGGCCGGACCGACACGCCGAAGATCCAGGTCGCGTTCCGGCCGATCATCGCGCCGACCGAGGCCCGGGCCTGGGAGAAGGCGCACGAGGTGGTCGCCCGCATCGAAGCCCGCGTCCGCGACGGCGGCGGGGCGCTGAGCAGGCGCCGTCCGGTCCGGGAGCCGGAGAACACCGGCTCGCAGCGGCTGATCGCGATCGCGGCCGAGGGGACGCGGTTCGACCGGGCGCTGTGGACCCCGACCGCGGCCGCCACCGGCGGCGCAGGTAACTCGAACGCGCTCGTCGGGACGCCCGAGACCGTCGCCCAGGCGATCCTCGACTACATCGACCTCGGGGTCGACATCATCTCGATGCGCGGCTATGACCTGCTGCAGGACGCTATCGAGGTCGGCCAGCAGGTCATCCCGATCGTCCGCGAAGAGGTCGCGAAGCGGGACGCGGCCGCCGCGCTGGCAGGCTAGCCCGGTCCGGAAGCCGCAACTGGACGTGGAGCGTCCCCCGCTGAATTCCTGGCCCAGGCTCGAGGCAGGCATCGCCCGGCAAATCGCCGCGGGTGGCCCCGGTCAACGGGACTGCCGCCGGGACGTGGCGCCCAGCGGCAGCTCCTCGTGGATTACAGAGTATTTCCCGATGCGTCAGCTTGCTGGTGCCGGTGCCGGTGCCTCGCCGGGCGTCAGCTCTGTCGGCGGGGACGTCACGGGCGTGTCAGTGCGCGGACCGGGACGGAACCGATTGCGCACCATGGGGAAGACGAACCGGTCCAGGCCGAGGTAGCCGGCGTTGCGCCAGGCGAGGACCAGCAAAACCCCCACGACGGCGTAGGCGGGGTTGACGCCGGCGGATCCGGTGAACATGTAGACGAGGTTGAGGACCAGGCCGGCGAGGGCGGCGGCGCCGGTGAACAGGCCCAGGATCAGGGCCACGCCGATGAGCAGTTCGCTAATGGTTATGACCTTGGCGATCCAGGATGCGTTGGGGATGACGAAGTTGTGCAGGAAGGCGGCCCACCAGCCGTAAGACGCGCCGCTGCCTTTGCCTGCCGTCGACCCGGTGACCCCGGCGGTGGCGAATCCCTTGACTCCGGCACCGCCGCCGTTCCAGAAGGCGGCTTTCTCGCTGCCCCACAGCTTCTGGTAGCCGGCGTTGAGCCACCCGTACCCGAGCCAGAGCCGGGTCACGAGCCAGACCACGCTGGCGGCCTTGGAGCGGTAGAGCCAGTCGGCTGCACGCAGATTCCGTCGTTCACCCGGCGGTGCCCCGAGTGGGCTTGCGTCCACGTTCTGTGCATGACGCGGTGCTTGCATGTTCAAGTCATTTCCTCTTGTGCTGTTAGTTTGTGGGGCCGGGCCGCGTTAGCTGGGCCCAGCAGGCGACCCGGTCGCGCTCAGCCCGTTGGCGGGAGTCCCGTTGACGGGAGTCCCGTTAGTGGGGATCAGGACGGGTGTGCTGGCCACGGGCGGCGCGGCGGGCAGGCCGGCGGCGGCCTTCTCGCCCGCGAGGAAGGAGCCGAGTTCGGCGATGGTGGTCATCAGCGGGGCGGGGAACACCACCGTGGTGTTCTTGTCGACGCCGATCTCGACCAGGCTCTGAAGGTTGCGGAGCTGGAGGGCGAGGGGGTGGGCCATCATGATGTCGGAGGCGTCGCCGAGGGCGGCGGCGGCGAGGGACTCGCCTTCGGCGTTGATGATCTTGGCCCGCTTCTCCCGCTCGGCTTCGGCCTGCTTGGCCATGGCGCGTTTCATGCTGTCGGGGAGCTGGATGTCTTTGAGCTCGACCAGGGTGACCTCGACGCCCCAGGCGACGGTGGCGACGTCCAGGATCTGGCGGATGTCCAGGTTGATCTTGTCGGTCTCGGACAGGGTCTGGTCGAGCGAGTGCTGGCCGACGACCTTCCGCAGCGTGGTCTGGGCGATCTGGTCGATCGCGGAGTCCACGTTCTCGATCGCGACGACCGATTTGACCGCGTCGACGACCCGGAAGTAGGCCACTGCGGACACGTCGACGCTGACGTTGTCGCGGGTGATGATGCCCTGGGACTGGATCGGCATCGTCACGATCCGCA
The DNA here is from genome assembly GCA_963795335.1 of uncultured Actinomycetota bacterium. GTDB lineage: Bacteria > Actinomycetota > Actinomycetes > Streptosporangiales > Streptosporangiaceae > Trebonia. The sequence continues at coordinate 15,384 of CAWCHI010000007.1, read as the reverse complement.
GCGACACCCGGTGCAGCACGTCGATGAACGGGATGATGATCCGCAGTCCTGGGGTGCGCGCGCCGAGCACCTTCCCCAGCCGGAACAGCACCCCCTGCTCGTACTGCTTCACCACCCGCACCGACATCGCCGCGCCGATCAGCAGCAGTATCACCACGATCACGAGCACGATAACTAGGCCTTCCATCACGAGCCTCAATTCCTGGAACGTTGACATGACATGGTCGCCGGTCAGGTGCCCCAGGCTGAGAAGGATGCAGGATGAGGAATTTACGTCATCCCGCGGCCGTGGTACTCAGCGCGCATTTTCTTTTTTGGGTAAAAAAAATCCGGGCCCTGCCGTGCCGCCGCGATATCGCGGGGCACCCTGCCAGGGTCCGGAGCTGTTACTTCAGACAGTACGTGCCTTTTGCCCGTATGGGAAATTGCGTCACTGGTGGCCCACGCGGGCTAAACGCGAAACCGAATTAAAAGTTGCGGTCACTGGCAGTTCGGTGATGCGGGCAAAAGCGGCAGGGGCCGGGAGGGGGCCACGGACGCATCGTCACTTCGAAACAGGCCCCGATCCCGGGCGCGGGGGCCCGCCGCCCGGGATCCGGCCACAGGTGGCTGCCTGGTTCACACTGTGCAACCGTTTGGTTTCACACCGCTACGGAGGCGGGTACCAAATCCGCACTGCGCTGACTTTGTCCTGGCCCGGGGAGGCCCGGACGGTGAACCCAGCGCCGGGGGGCTTGAGCGATGGCGGAGACAGCAGGGGGATGCCTGCGCACGGTCGGCGAGGCCGCGGACCCGCAGTTGTCGGGCCGCTTCGCCCCGGCGGGCGAACTCGACGGCTCTTACCTGACCTTGGCCCGCGGCCTGGCCGACGACCGTTGGCGGCTGTATATCTGGGACGCGGACGACTTCCCGGGCCCGCCGGCGGCGAAGGTGGAGATCCCTGCCGTCGCCCCCCACGGCCTGCACGCCAACTGGTTCCGACGAGAGGAAACGTCATGACGGTCGCACCCGGCGCCGCCCGCGCGCCGTCCAAGAGCCTGGTCCTGACCGCGATGATCTTCGCGGTGGCGATGACCTTCATCGACCAGACGATCGTGTCCATCGCCGCGACCACGGTGCAGCATGACCTGGGGCTGTCCAGCAGTGGCATCCAGTGGGCGATCAACGCCTACCTGCTGTCCATGGCGGCGCTGTTCGCGTTCGGCGGCCGGCTGGGCGACACCCTCGGGCACACCAAGATGGTCGTCCTCGGGGTGATCATCTTCGCCGTGGCCTCGGCCATGTGCGGGCTCACCCCGCATGGCGGCGGAGCCGAGGCGTGGCTGATCACCTTCCGGGCGATCCAGGGCGCGGGCGGCGCGCTCATGTTCCCGGCCGCGCTGGCGATCGTTGTCGCCACCTTCGACTTCGGCACCCGGGGGCGGGCGCTGGCGCTGTTCTTCGGCATCGCGGGCGGCCTGACCGCGGTCGGCCCGATCGCCGGCGGCTACCTGATCGAGTGGACCTGGCGGTCGATTTTCTGGATCAACGTCCCCGTCGCGGTCATCGCCCTGGTGCTGATCTACCTGGCCAAGCCGGTCACCGAGTACAAGCACGCGCCGATCGACTACCGCGGCCTGGCGCTGATCATCGGCGGGGTCGGGCTGAGCGTCTTCGGCTTCCAGCAGTCGCAGCTGTGGGGCTGGGGTAACGGCGTGGTGATCGGCGCCATCGTCGTCGGCATCCTCCTGCTGGTGGTGTTCGCGCTGGTCGAGCTGCGGACCGCGCAGCCGCTGATGAACATGCACATCTTCCGCATCAAGCCGTTCCTGGTCGAGAACATCATCTTGACCATCTCGATGATGGCGTTCATCCCGGTGTTCTTCTTCGCCAGCACCTACGGGCAGATCTCGCTCGCGCTCAAGCCGACCGACTCCAGCCTGCTGATCTTGTACTTCTTCATCGGCTTCGTGATCTTCGCCCAGGTCGGCGGCCGGATGCTGGACCGTGATCGGGGCCAAGCGGCCGGTGGTCGTCGGCAGCGCGCTCGCCGCGGTCGGCTACTTCCTGTGGGCGGGCAAGGTGACCTCGCTGCAGCAGGGCTCGCAGACGATCTACATCATCATGGCCGGGGCGGGCATGGGGCTCATGCTGGGGCAGGCCAACACCGACGCGATCAACCGGGCCTCACGGCTGTCCTACGGCGAGGCCACCGGCATCACCCAGACCGTCCGCAACTACGGCGCCAGCCTCGGTTTCGCCATCCTCGGCACGGTGCTGCTGTCGGTGTTCCGCTCCAGCATCTACAACTCGCTGATCGCCCAGCACGTGCCCGCGGGGGCGGCGGCCAAGGCGGCCGCCTCGGCCGCTCAGCTTCAGGGCGGCGGCGGCGGCAGCAGCGCGGTAACGGCGTTGCGTCGATCCCGCAGTTCATCCGGGCCGACTTCGCCACCGCGACCCAGTCGGTGCTGACCGGCATGGGGGTGATCATGGCGGTGTGCGCCGTGGTGGCGTTCATCGGGCTCAGGGCGGGCAGGCAGCAAGCCATGCCGGATGCGGACCCCGCGGCCGCGGGGGCCAGCGTGCCCGGCCAGCGGGAGCCGGGCCGCACCGGCACGCCAGTGGCGGGCCCGCCGGACGGCCCGGTGGGGGGCTCAGCGGGCAGCACGGTGGACGAGCTGCGCGACTGAGCGGTTACCGCCCGGTCCAGACCGGGGGCCGCTTCTCGGCGAAGGCGCGGGCGCCCTCCTGGGCGTCAGCCGAGGCGAACGCGGGCCCGGCGAGCGGCCCCTGCCGCTCGAACGCCTCGCTGAAGTCCCAGTCCTGCTGCTCGATGATGACCTGCTTGCTGATGGCCACCGCCAGCGGCCCGTTGGCGGCGATCCGGGCCGCCAGCTCGCGCGCCCCAGCCAGCGCCCCGCCGGCCGCGGTCAGCCGGTTGACCAGCCCAGCCGGTAGGCCTCGGTGGCGGGCAGCGGGTCCCCGGTCAGCGCCAGCTCCATCGCGATGCCGGACGGGATCCGCCGCGGCAGCCGGACCAGCCCGCCCGCACCGGCGACGAGGCCGCGCTTGACCTCGGGGAGGCCGAACCTGGCGTCGTCCGCCGCCACGATCAGGTCGCACGCCAGCGCGATCTCGCACCCGCCCGCCAGCGCCCAGCCCTCCACCGCCGCGATCAGCGGCTTGCGCGGCGGGGCCTGGGTCAGCCCGGCGAAGCCCTTGCCCTCGACCGGACGTTCTCGCCCGCCACGAACGCCTTCAGGTCCATGCCGGAGCTGAAGGTTCCGCCTGCCCCGGTGATGATGCCGACGGTCAGGTCGTCGCGCCGGTCGAGCTCCTCGATCGCCTGCGCCACCCCGGCCGAGACCGCGTGGTTGACCGCGTTGCGCGCCTGCGGCCGGTTGATCGTGATGAGCGCGATCCGGTCCGCGTACTCGACTAGTACCTCATCGGCCATGGGGGTCTCCTTGCTCGCGTCCTCGCCTGGGCGCCACATTAGCGTCCGGGGCCGGCCGTCAGCTCCGGTGCGCCCGGCGGAGGTCAGCCGCGCTTGGCTCGGAGCAAGCTGCCATCCTGGTGCCATGCCCGCTGCCCCGCCCGGCCCCGCCCCCGCTTCGTCGCGGGCGGGCACCACCGCCCGGATGAAACTGCTGGTGGCGTTCTGTGCCGCGGTTGCCGCCGCGGTCGCGTTCGCGCTGACCGCCGGGGTGCGGTCGGCCCCGCTGGTCGGCTGGGACGTGCTGGCACTGGTCTGGGAGACCTGGACCTGGCGGACCGTGTGGCCGCTGGACGCGCCGGAGGCCCGGGCCGACGCCAACCGGGAGGATCCGGGCCGGGACCTGACCGACCTGGTGCTGCTCGGGGCGGCGATCGCCAGCCTGATCGCGGTGGGCATGGTCTTGTTCGGCGCCAGCCAGTCATCTGGCTGGGTGGTGTACGGCCGGGCTGCCCTCGCGGTCTTCTCGGTGTCGCTTTCCTGGCTGATGGTGCACACGGTTTACACCGTGCGCTACGCGCGGCTTTATTACACCGGGACGCCCGGTGGAATCGACTTCAACGATGACGAGCCGCCCGACTACCGTGACTTCGCGTACCTGGCGTTCACCATCGGGATGACGTTCCAGGTGTCCGATACCGATATCCAGGCCAAGCAGATCCGGCGGGCGGTGCTGCGGCACGCGTGGCTGTCGTTCCCGCTGCTCGCGGTCATCCTCGCGGCCACCGTCAACCTCGTATCGGGACTCGCCAAGTGACGCTGGTCCGGCAAGTCAAGGTGACCCGGGCTGACTCCGCGGGCCCGGGCCGCGCCGCGACGGCGTGACCCGGGCTGACTCCGCGGGTCTTACAGCTGGGCGAAGTCGATCACGCCGCGGATGTTCACCCCGGAGCGCATGTCCAGGTAGGCCTGGTTGATGTCGTCGAGGGTGTACCGCTTGGTGATCAGCTCGTCCAGCTTGAGCCGCCCGGCCTTGTACAGGGTGAGCAGGTTGGGCATGACGTCGCGGGGCGAGCCCATGCCGTACAGCGCCCCCTGGATCCGCTTGGAGTACATGGCGACGTTGGTGGCGTTGAAGCCCGGAATCGGCGCTTCCTCGCTCTCGTTGCCGACCCCGGTCACCACCACCGTGCCCGCCTTGCGGATGGCGCCGTAGGCCTGCCCGATGTGCTCGTTGGTGACCACGCCGACGGTGACGATGGCCGAGTCGGCCCCCTGCCCGTTGGTGATCGACTTGATGAAGGCGTCCGCCTCGGCGAAGTTGTCGAACACCTCGGTCGCGCCGAACTTCGGGGCGAAGTCCTTCTTGCTCGGCGCCGGGTCCACCACCACGACATGGCTGGCACCGCACTGGGCCGCGCCCTGGACCGCGTTCATCCCGACGCCGCCCGCGCCGAGGATGAGGACGACGTCGCCCGGGCGCACGTCGGCGACCGTGGTAGCCGAGCCGTAGCCCGTCTGCACGCCGCACGCGACCAGGCAGATGGTGTTCAGCGGGAGCGACTTGTCGGCCACCTTGACCAGCGAGATCTGGTCGTAGACCTGCCACTCGGCGAACGTTCCGAGGGCGCTCATGGTGGCGACGTCCTGGCCGCCGGCGTGCATCCGGAAGCCGCCCGCGGGCTGGTCGCCGAGCAGGATGCGGGCGCCCGAGTCGCACAGGTTCTGCAGGCCGCGCGCACACCACTTGCACTTGCCGCAGGCAGGGATGAAGGCGGTGATCACATGATCGCCGACCTCGAAGTCGTGCACCTCGGAGCCGATCTGGCGGACGATGCCGGAGCCCTCGTGCCCGCCGACGGTCGGCAGGTGCCCGAACGTCATGTCGCCGGTGGCGAAGTGGTCGTCGGAGTGGCACAGGCCGGTGGCCGCCATCTCCACCAGCACCTCGGTCGGCGCGAGGGGGCCCAAACGGCGGACGCAACCGTCAGCGCAACGCTGGAGAAAAGGATGGTATTCGGGCCACCGAACCAGTTCAGAAGGGGCACGAGGGCGAGACAGGCTAGCGCGCCGCCGCCCAGATCCGCACCATACAGCAAGGGAATTCTTCCCGCCTCGCTATGCAAACCACGGAAAACAGGAGTCCAGTTAGAAAAAACGGAACTGCCGCAGCGAGATAAAGGACGGTCAGGTGGAGAGAATTTTTTCCCGTCACGGTGAGTGCGACGGGCACATGCAGAACAATCTCCAGCACCAGCAACACCACTGCGGAGTTGACCAGGCACAGACGCGCGGCCAGAGTCCGCGTGGAAAACTGCGTTAACCATTGCTTACGCAGATAGGCGAAAACGCCTCCGGCGCCGAGCCCCAGCAGCGCAATCGAAATGGCAAGAAACGCAAAGTGATAGAAGAGCACTACGGAGAACAAGCGGGTGAGGGCCAGCTCCAGCAATAAGGCCGAGAAACTGGTAAGGCCCAAGCCGGTCAGAAGCGTGCGTTCCGGAATTTCTGAGGCCGAAGAAATCGGCGCAACGGCCTGGATGGTTGCAGACATAAATGAATAGGAATGCGCCAGTCTAGCAGATGATCGAGCAGGAGCCTTTCGCGACTTTAGTTTTCGAGAATGACTTGCGCGATGGCTTGTTCCGCGGTGTGAGAAAGTGAAAGTGCGGCGTGCTTCGCGCCCAGTTTGGCGGCAAAGTCAGCCGCCTTGCCATGGAAGGTGAGTGTGGGACGGCCACCTGGCATGCGGGTGACTTCACAATCGCGCCAGCGCACGCCATGATTCCATCCGGTGCCGATCGCTTTCATGGCGGCTTCCTTGGCGGCAAATCGCGCGGCGTAGCGCTCTGCGCGATTCGCCTTTGAGTCGCAATAGAGAATTTCCGCGGGAGTGAAAACGCGCTTCAGAAAACGGTCGCCGAAGCGTTCGATGGCTTTGCGGATGCGGGGAACTTCAGCGATATCGATGCCAGTGCCAACGATCATAATTTGCCGAGCTTACAGTAGGCGGTCGCCACGGTAAATCACTTCGCCCTCGACCATGTGGGCTTCCTTCGTAAGCCGATGAGGTTTCAACGGCCCCGTGCCGTCAATGTGCATCACTTCATGTCCGTGCGCCGCCAGCCAGTCGGAAACCAGCATACGGTGGCAGCGGAAGTATACGCGTTCGGCGCACATATAAGCGGTTCGTGAGTTCTCAGCCAGCGCAACCAGTTCAGTCATCGCGCTCGCAAACTCCGCAGTCAGCATGTAGTCGGCGTAATTGCGGAAGCTCTGCGTTGCGCAGTGACAGATGGAACCTGAACCAGCGTTGGCAGGGCAACGCATTGTCTTTTAGGTCATCAGGGAGCTGAGTGAAGGCGAACAGCCGGCGTGACCATGCCTGCTGATGTGCGGGTGTTGGGCGAGGTCTGGACGAGCTCGAGGGCGTGAAGGATGAACCAGACGTAGTTGACGAAACTCACAGGTCTCCCGGTCAGGAGGGCAGCTGCAGGATCGCGTCCCGCGTCTGAGCCACCAGCAGGTCTTCTGCTTCGGCGAGGCCGGCGCCCCCCTGTCCTGGGCCAGGGTCGAACGGACCTCCAAGTCGCTCGGTGCGGGCGTCAGCCGATCGAAGTCGCTGCCTTCCAGGGTCTTCTGCAGAGCGAGCACGATCCAGCCCTCAGACTCCTTGCCCGCCGGTGGCACGGCCGACCGCGTTGGAGCAGTTGCGCGGCGGGCATTCGTTGACCGGATCTTGGCCGTCGTACTCGGTCGTCGCGTTAACCACGGTTCCGACGGGGAGGTTCACGCCGTCGGTGAGGGTGCTCGTTGCGACGACGGCCCTGATCCTCCGTCGCTGCGGACCGCGTCCTCGACGGCTTCCTGCAGCTCCACGGGCAGCCCCCGCCGTGGCGGAGGGCTATGCCCTTGCGGACGCAGCCGATCAGGGGGTGATCGGCGCCGAGTTGTGCCGGCGAGCGCATCAGCGAGGCCCTGCGAGCGCGGTCGTTCGTCCCGCCCGGCAGCCATACCTTCCTGGGCCGCGCTCCGTAGCGCGCTGGGTGACGACCATCAGCAGGCTGCCGGCCCCCCCCAGCGCGGCTACCTGGCCGACGCTCGACGAACGCTGGCTCGTGATCATGTCCCGGCCCGCGCTGGTTGTGGTCCCCCATAGTCGAGCTACGATTGGGGTGCTGTCGCTGGTGACCAGGTGCTGCTCGGTCGCGCTTGTCGGGCGGACCGCTCGGTGAGCACGCAGGTCGTACCGGGGTCTTGTCCGCCGCGCCACGGCGACCGGGGACGACGGCCCGGCCCGGCTCTTCTCGATCTTGTCCGTAGCCGTGAGGACGTGCAGCTCGTCGTGGCGCGCGCCACTCGTCGGTGAAAAGCACCTCCCGGCCGATGTCCACGCTGCGAGGGACGCGGCGTTGCCTATCACGCCGGAGAGCAGCATCAGCCTCGCGCCGCTGGCGTCCAACAGGGACAGCAACCCTTCGAGCAGCAGTCCGCGGCCGCCGGACTGAGCGATGAGGTGCGCCTCGTCGATGATGAACAGGCTGAACCGGCTCAGGATCTCCCGCGGCGACTGCCGCAGCGCGTTCATGAGTCGCTCGGGCGTCATCACCTCGACCTGCGGCAGCAGACCGGAACTCTCGTTCTGTGTCTTGCAGGCCGCCGCTGGTGAGGTCTTTCGTGCCGAAGCCGTCGGGGAGGTCTGCGCCGAGCCGCCGGTCGAGGTACCTCAGCCGTGACCGGAGCGCCTGGCGCATTTCCCGGCCTAGGCTGCGAAGCGGCGTCACGTAGCAGACGCCCCGGTCATCCTGTGGGTTGTGTGCGCACAGATGATCAGCTGCGCAAGCAGCGTCTTGCCAGCACTTGTCGGGACAGACACGAGTAGCCTCGACGTCGCCTGGCTGAGCGGACTGATCGTCGGGTGGGCGACGAGGCCCCGCTGCGGCGGCCAGAGCGTCAGGACTGGCTGTCGGTCCAACGTGAATGCCTGCTTCACGGCCGCGGGGACGTCCGGTGGAAGCACCGCCCAGACGCTGCTTTCGCTGAGCCCGTCCGCCAGGGCGAGTAGGTGCGCGGCGACCCAGCGGGTGTCCAGGTCGCTGAGACCGACCTCCGCACGGACGACGAGCAGTGTGGGCGTGGGCGGCTTCGAGCGCGTCGGTACTGCCTTCACGCAGGTACCGGACGAGGTCGGCGATGCCCCGTAGGAGCCGCTGCGTCGGCCCGAACATGGTCCCGTCGAGGCTGTCGAGCTGGGTGCCACGCGTCAGCGCACCCGCGGTGGTCGCCCAAGTGCGCAGGTGCCGGTTGAGCGTGGTCATGTCGAAGCCGAGGAACAGGATCCCGGCGTGCAGCGCGACATCTGCGCTCTCGGTGAACTCGGTCGGCTCCGTCAGAACGGCCCGGAGTCTGCGGTGGACGGCGCCGGCGTTCGGGCTCTCGTCGGCGCGGTGATACCCGACCTGCGCGGCGAACGCGGTGACCAGCCGGACCCGGCCCGTCTCGGCCGGGTCCTCCAGGAGGAGGTCGAGGACGTGAGCGCTCACGGCGAACGCGCGGCGCGCGCTGCGTGGCTGGGTACCGAGACGTCTCGGCGGTCGATGCGATGCCATGCAGATACCAGGCGGAGCGCCGTAGCGGTGAGAGGTCGGCGCGGAACCCGGTTTCGGTGAGGCCACGGACGAGCTCGATCTCGAGCTCGGCGATGAGGTCGGTCAGCTCGGCGACGGTGGGGGAGCTCGCTGAGCTGGACGTCGCCGAACGCGCCAGTGAGGTGCTCCGTGGCTAGAGCGCGGTCCACGCGTACCCCCTCACCATCTTGGCCAGCTCGTCGTAGCAGCTGATGCTGGTGGCGAGGCCGCGGGAGCTGCACCCGGCTTGTCGAGCATAGGCAGCTTGGCGGCCATGTTCGTGAACGGCGTTTCGGGCAGCGACTGGTGCGTCGCGAGCATCACCCCGGCGCGCACCAGCTCGTCACCTTGTACCCACGCGTCTGGGACCTCGGTGATGAAGGCCATCATCTCGTCGGAGGTCTCGTTCGAGACCTGTGCGAACGTACCGACGATCTTGGCGACGTACCGCTGACCGGGATCCGCAAGCTGGGTGTACGCGTCGTTCAGGCTCGCGGACAGCGACCCGGAACCCGTGTTCTTCTTGCTCTCCCAGAGCCGAAACCGCATCGTGCCCATGCCTCTCGTAGATCGAAAGCCTTCGCCACCGGCGTCGGTGACGTCGCCCTTCGGGTGGGCTGGACCCGGACGGCGGGTTGTCCTTCGTGAGCAGGTGCCAGAGCCACTCGCCGACGTGCCCGTGCAGGTGGTGCTCGCTCTTCTCGGCGTCGGGCAGTCCAAACACCGGCTCGACGAACGACGCGATGGTGCGGTTGGTCGGCGACGGATCTTGGTGCCCGCGAGGGTGTGCTCCCGCCACGTGTCGAGCAGGTGGGTGGCGGGGCCGAAGCGGACCCGCATGATCGTGTCGATCAGCACCCAGGCGAGTCCGCCGGCCTGCTCGGGGGTGAGGCTGACGGCGACGTGTGAACTCCACTCGCACTTGCCTGCAGCAGCGGAGCCGTCGTGGAATGTTCGTGGCAGGTAGTCACCGACTGTCAGGCGGTTGTTGGTTCGAGCGAACTCCTTTGACTGCGCAGGCGCCGGGCCGGCCGGGGGTGTCGGGGGCGGCCCTACGGGCGCGTCGGGTGTTTTCACCGGGGCCGACCCTCGAATCGGGCTGCGGGTACCTGTATGAGGTCGGTGGCGAAAGGACACCCACTGCACGGTGCGGGCTTCGGAGCGTCGTCGTCACGGTCCGATATCCCGCAGTCGAAGCGTCGGCGTGTGCTGTGCGCTTCCTGCGGCGAGCGACGGTCGGGGGTCCGCTCTCGAGCACAGCGCGATGCATGCGAGGTGCCGCTCGGACTGTCCGCTTATAGCTGCGCCGGGTGCAGATCGATCTTCGGCATGATCCAGTCATGGCGCTGACGCTTTGGATCCCAGGTGGCTCACCGGCTGCGTGATGTCGGGCTGACCTACGGCGAGGCTGGGCAGACCGCGGGCGTGCTCCCGTCCGGCTACCATCACCTGCGCCGGAGCGCGGTCATCGGCTCTGGCGCGCAGGTATTCGACCTCGCGGCGCATGCCTTGATCAGCTGTAGCAGCAACTGCGTGCCGAGTCTGCGCGTGACGTCGGCGGCCACAGCCGAACCGCGACTCCGCTGACCTGAATTGCTCAGATCGTTATTGGCTATTCCGCTCTGGCCTGCACCCTCTTCTTTATGTACGTGACAGAATCGCACTCTTCTGGCCGCAGACAGGTGACTGCCGCTGGTCGGGTCCCGGTGTACTACAGAGTGATCAGTTCTGGCGCCAAGGGTGCCGCCGCTCCAGAAGGATGGAGCATCTCGGCAATCGTGATCGCGAGTGCCATGTAGCCCGCCTCGTTCGTCACCTCTGCCTGATCTCGGGCGGCAGCAGCTTCAGTTCTGCAATAGGCGCTGCAATGTTCATCGAACTGGTGACGATCTGCGCGAACCTGGCCTACTTGCGGCGGTAGTAGCCGGTGATCGCGCCGACAAGGAGCGCTCCGAGAGCGATGTAACCTGGTTCGTTGTCAGTAGTTCCTGCCACTCGGGAGGCAGCTTCAGTTCGGCGACAGGTGCGACGGTGAGGATCACCCAGATTAGGGAGATGAGCATTATTGCGGCTGGCGACAGGCCGACGAACCAGCGGCGTGCGACTTCCTGGTGCAGAAAGACGGCGCGAGCGATCGTACGGAAGGCATCGTCGGCATCTGGCGCGATCTCTGCGACCCTCGCCATTGCCGCGACGACGTGCGCGGGGTCGGCTATCTGCGTAGCTACAGCTTCCTGCGTCAGGTAGTACTCGTAGAGAACACCGATCGAGTCGAGCACGGCGGACACGCCACTGATTTTGCCGTTGGGAAGCCGCGCTATCGCTTGCACAGCGTGGCGGATGGTCGCATCGGCGTGGACCAGCCCGGTGACGCTGCGCTGGTGTCCGTGCAGGCGAACCCAAATATGGCTGCCTTCGCGGGAGCGATGGCGGCATAACGCCGTTCTAGGTCCCTGAGTTGTACGGCAAGGAACTGGAAAGGGTCAGTCTCTGCCTGGCTCATGTTGAGAACGCTAGCCGACCCGACCGACAGTCCTCACGAACCGGAACTACGGACCGCGACGCCAAGGACCAGTTATACCTGCTCTACGGACCCTTCAGCGCGCTCCCCTGTAGCATCCCCGTGGACAACTGACGTGCGAGCAAGCCGCAGATGTATCAGTCCCAGCTGGCGTAGCCCCGCTCCGGTCTCAACATCCGCTCATAGCCGCATAGAGAGCGGATCGAGTCGAGCAAGGCGCCGAAGGGGGTGGGCCCATCGATTGCCTGATCCGTCCACGTGACAACACCTATCACGGACTGGCGCGCAGCGCTGGCCACCTGACTGGTCAGCCAAATCCCTGGCCGTCCTCGTTCCTGATCTCCGCGTAGAAAGGGCGGCTATCCACCGCCAAAGTCGGCCAGATGATCAGCTTTCTTGGCATCGTCTTTCGGTGCATGGCGATGTGGGGCAGTCATGGGCAACTCCACGAGAGCGGCGATCGCGGTAGTCATATCAACAGCCAGCCGCCGGGCGCTGTCCCGCACTCGTTCCGCCTCCTTGGCGTCCTGCAGCCCGGTCAGGCCCTGCGCCCTGGCGTGTGAGTCATCGATGCACCTGGCGAAGGCAGCGGCGAGCGTGTCAGCGCTGTGCCGTTCGATGTCCTTGCGTCTGGTTTCCTGCCGGGCCTCGTACATGACCGCGACGACGTTCAAGATCGCCGTGATCAGGCGACGAGTGCGGCGGCCGCCAGAAGGGGCACGGCGGAGGGCCGTCCAGCGATTGCCCAAGCGATGCCCGGCCCCCCGGGGATCACTGTGGCCAGGGTTCCGCTGGCCAGGAGAATGCGTCTCCTAGTCGCGGGCCTGATGTGTGTACCCGGAGGCCCGGTCCGACCGGGTCGCGCGGCTCTGTCGGTAGTGCTTGGCCGCCGTTCTCCGGGACAGCTTCTGCCACGATCGAGGACGGTGCCGGCCGGCGCGCGCATCCGAGGTCCGGACCTCGGCTTCCTGGCTGGCCGATCGGGCGTGGGCTGCATTCGGTTAACCGGATCGTGGTGAAGGCCAGGCTCAGCATGTCCGGGCCTCGATCTTGAGTCTGCACGAGCGCCTCTGTCGGCTTCGGGTCGGCTGACGGTGGCCAATGCCATCCCCTCATGGAACGCCCGAGTCCGTATGGAATCTTCCTATGCTGCTTAGTCGTTGTCGCCTGCCCCAGCCGCACCAGTAATCTTCTCTCGTCTCGTTATCTGTGAATCCCGTTGCCCTTTTGTTCTGGCGCGAAGCGGCAACTGGTTCAGATCAATCCGTCCGGCTATGGTGCCTGCCATGGGCATCCTTCAGCTCTTGGATGACTTGCCGACGGCCGTAACCAGGCCGCCCGCGCAACTCTGGTCGGTGTTAGCCCGCAGCCTGGGCGAGCAGGGCGCGACCGGCCGGACCGCGCTGGCCTGGCGCTGGGCCCTCACCGGCGCCTGCCCGTCCCCAGTGACGCTAGCGACACCGGCAACCGGGCCGCCAGACCGCCGCGAGATCCTCGACGAGGCCAAGGCCAACGCCGAACTAGGTGAGCAGGGCATCGACCTCGGCGGCCAGGTCATGCAGGCCCGGTTCGTCCTTGAGTGGCTGACCGGCAAGATCGACGCCCTCCCGCTGTGGAATGGCGGTCCGAAGAATCTCCAAGTCTCCGACGGTGCCCCTCACGAGCGCAGCCGCGCCGAGATAGAAGAGGTGTACTTCTGGGCGCTCCTGGCTCAGGACCGCTATCCCTGGTGTGATGTCTCAGCGCCGGATGCTGACCGGATGGCGTTTGGCTGGGCGTGCGGGCGCTGGACCTGCTCACCTGGGTGTGCGGCGAGGCAAGTGAGGGTCCGCTGTCCGGGCAGCATGTCACCGGGCGGCCGCGCTTTATCAGCTCTCGCTTGAAGCCAGCCGGGGTATGAGCGGCGTCGAATCGGCGCGCAGGCAAGGAAATCCCCTGCGGGCTGGCCGTCTGGAATCCGCCATGGAGACATTCCTGTGGCTGACCGGCTGGAACCCCACGCCGCCAGTAGACCGGCACGGGCACGGCACATTCGATGCCTGCCCCGAGCGTAACGTTCCCTGCCTGTGCAACGGCGCCGGCCGCTGCCTGCGTGACGCCTGCGCCGCATGCTGCCGGGCACCGTGCGTGCCGGCCGCCCAGCCCACGAAGGCCAGGTAAGACAAGATCAGGCCCGGCGGCCTACCGGAACCACCTCGACGCCCTCGGCCAGCCTGAGCGTCTGCGGATCCCGCCAAGTCGCCGTTACGGCCTTGGCGAGCAGGTCGATCATCATCATCGGCGGGGCCAGCTGTATCCGGCCCGGCGGCAGGAACGCCCAGGCGGCCTGCTGCCCATCAGGCCCAGCGGAGGGAGGAGCCGGAACGCGACCCCCGCTGGAATGCCAGCCGACTACGGGCCCGTCCGGCATGGGGGCCAACTCGCTCACGTTCTGCCCGGCCCAGGGAAACGACCCGGCCGCGGCGAGGAAGAACGACCTCTCGCCGTAGATGATGACACTGAGAGCCTGCTGGGGGTCGGGCAGCGCAGGCAGGCCCCGTATCTCGTCCGCGGCACCCCGGGTGCCTTGCCACCAGCCAGCCGCCAGCAGTCCTGCCGTCCGGGGCACCACCAGGGCATCCAGGACTGTCCCCGTCTCAAGCTCCGCCGTGCTGCCGTCGGTCACCACTGGCCAGCCCAGCGCCCGGTAGGCCCGCAACGCTTCGGCCAGCGTGGCCGCCCGCAACCCCGCGGCCTGTTGCCCTGGCAACGGCCGAGCGATTGCGCGTTCTGCCGGTCAGCGGCCAGTTGCGCCTGGATCCGGTCGTAGCCCAGCTGGAACTCCTCGCCGGTACCAAGCGCTGTGTCGCACGCTGCCCAGAACCCCCGTCCGGCCCGCTGGACGCCGCTTTCCACGGTGGACAGCGTGCTGCGGCTGAAGCTGATCCGGCGGGCGAATTCCCGCTGGGTGTAGTTGGCCTCCTTGCGGGCGGCCGCGAGCCGGCCGCCCAGTGCCCGGCGCAGCGCCCTGGCCGCATCCGACTCACTATCGCGCCGGGCTTCGTGCCGGCGGGTCAGCCATGCTCATCCGTGCCGACCGCAGCATCCGGCCCACGGCCAGACTCGTGATGCTGCCGTCCGGTGGTCACCGTCATCGCCGAGACGCAACTCGCTGATGATGGCTTGCGCGGCGTGGGCGACCGGGACGACCGGGCTGATCGGCATCCCTTCGGGCCAGCAGTACCACCATCGCCCGCATAGCAGCGCCGCCGTCACCGTGTCGTCCGGCGCTCTCCACACCGGCGCCCCTGTTGCGGCAGTAGACGCGCAGCGTGGCCTGGTCACTGATGTTCTGCAGGTCACAGGGACTCCGCGGGCCCTGAGTTCGTCCCTCAGAGCCAGCAGATGCTGCACGGACGTCTGCGCTTCCTCAGCCGGAGGTTCCGCGGCGATGAGCCAGAGCTGGTACTCCTCGGTCAGCAGCCGCGCGAACAGATCGCCTTTCGCCTCACGGACTGCGGCCATGGCGCGGTCGGCGGCCCGCGGCCTGCTCATGCCCGGACCGCGGAACTCGCCTAACAGCTTCTGGTAGGCAGGCGGCCGCAGGTCAGCGAGCCGCGACAGGGCCCGCTGCCAGGACTTGCTGCGGATCTCGGCCTGTATATCAGTCCCGGGACCGGCCTGCTCTTGCGCGTAGAGCTCCAGGTACCGGGCTGGAAGCGCGAGCGCAGCTGGACCCGGGCTCGGTCGCGGGCCGGTTGGCGGTTCGGTGGGGGCGCATCTCTTCGTAGATCGAGCTGGTCTGCCAGCGCTCGTCAGCCAGCAGGCGCAGCGCTCGCTTC
>CAWCHI010000006.1:0-605475 GCA_963795335.1 uncultured Actinomycetota bacterium | reverse complement strand
GGTGACCAAGGGGCGGATGTCGATGCCCGGTGACGTCATGTCGACGACGAGATACGAGATGCCCTTGTGCTTCGGGGCGTCGGGGTCGGTCCGCACCAGCACGATCCCCCACCGGGAGAACTGGGCATAGCACGTAGAGACCTTCTGGCCCCTCCAGCACCCAGCCGCCTGCCGTTGGCCGATGTTCCCCCCCTGGTAAGTGGCCAGGCCAATGGGATCCGGGTAAATGGATGGATGAAGAGCTTGGCACCAGATCTCCTCCGCAGCTGAGGATCCCGCGGGTCCAACGGGGCCTTCTGCTCGTCGGTGCCGTGAGGGCCCAGGATCGTCGGCCCGCGCGGTGGTTGATCCCGTTTGCGGTCCGCCGGCTGGGGGGCCCTGGAACGGGCATATTCCATGTTGAAGATGGCCACCTGCACCGGCGTCGCTCCACGGCCGCCGTAGACCTCGAGTGGCCAATGGATGCCGACCCAGCGATCCGCCGGCCAGGCACGCCTGCCATTTGACGACCCCACTCGAATTCCTCCTCGAGCGTCCGGAAGGTAAGGAGGAAGGCTCGACGTTTTACTTCGTAGCCAGATGCCGCACCTCGTCGCGGAAGGCCTCCTCTTCGGGGGTCGGCGGGAGATCCACCGGGACCATCCTTCCAGGCTTCAGCCGTGCAGTCATCGGCATCGGGTTGACCTCGCCCGTCGCTGCAGCCCGGGCCTTCAGCGCCGTCCGGTCCGGTTTCCCCGCCGCCAGGAGCGGTATCTCCTCGATGCGCACCACCACCTCAGGCGTCTTGAACCGGGCCACGCCGTGCTCACTGAACCAGCGCTTGCACTCGGCGGCGTCGATCTCGGCCGAGCCCACGATGAAGGCGACGACGCGCTCGCCCAAGTCGATCATCTGGACGCCCCACCACGACGGCCTGCGGAATGCCGGATGGAGCTCGAGCGCCCGTTCCACCTCCGACGCGCAAAGACGCCTCCCAGCCGGGACATAAGTTACAAACGAGACGGAAGTTACTCCTTTTCAGTGGACCGGCCCCCGGGCGGCGGAAGCTAATCGATTGCATCCCAGGAGGACGTGCCAATCCGGTCATTTGACATTCCCCGCACAGCAAACGAGCCGTATAGTCAGGCCAGGGCAAAGGGGGGCGGATGGCTGAGCGCACGCTGACCCATAAAGGTCATTCCATCGTCATACGGGAAGATTCAGCCGGACCTGAGGCGGTCCTGATTGACGGGCGCCCGCTGACCATCACGGTGTCCAGCGCCGGCTACTGGACACCCAGCCAGGCCTACCGGCGGTTCGCCTCGCTCGAGGACCTGGCCCGGGCGGTCGCCGAGATCACCGCCAAGCCGGAGTAGGTGAGTCATGGCACTGCGCAAGCGCAGGAATCAGGCCGACCTGTCCGGCGACGAGCGTAAGCGATTTGTCAGCGCCGTCCAGCAGATGAAGACGAACGGCACCTACGACTGGTATGTCCGGACCCATATGGACAGCATGGCGATGGTGTCCGGCGGCGGCATGAACATGTGGGCCCACACGCGGCCGCATTTCTTCCTGGCACCGCCAGTTCATCCTCGACTTCGAAAACGACCTCCGTGCGGCGGACACCCAGGTAACCGGCCAGGCAAGCGATCTCACGCTGCCCTACTGGGACTGGATCAACTACCGGGCCAAAAAGAAGTTCCTGTGGTGGGGCCGGATCTGGGGCGACAATTTCATGGGCCCGAACGGTTCCGGGCCGGACAACAAGGTCAGCAGCGGCCCGTTCGCGGGCTGGACGCCCACCTACGACCCCGGCCCCGGCCTGACGACAAACGATCCGCCCATGCAGCCCTTCCTGCAGCGGACCCTCGGCAAGGACGCCGACAGCCTGCCCACCGGCGACCACTGGCAAGCCGCACGTAACATCAAGACCTACGACGTGTCGTGGTTCGACAGCAACGTGGACGTCCCCCTCCCCACGGCCCAGGACCCGAACCCGCCCAACCCGGTGCGCTTCGGCGGGCTGCACAGCTTCCGCAACGTGTTTGAGGGCTGGGTTCCCTGGGCCGACAGCGCCACCGCGCTCCCACTCCTCCCGAACTTGCACAACCGGGTGCACGTGTGGGTCGGTGGCTCCATGGGACCGAGCAGTTCCCCCAACGATCCGGTGTTCTTCCTGCACCACTGCAACGTGGACCGCCTGTGGGCGCAGTGGTGGTCTGACGACCCGACCCGGCCCTACCTGCCCGCAGACGGAGAGCCGGACCCAACCGACCCGCATGGCGAGACCGTCATGGGCATGAACACCGGCCCGAACGAGGTGGTAAACCTCACCGGCCACCACCTGCACGACCCGATGCCGCCCTGGGACGGGCGCAACGACCCGCTCAAGGGCACGATGCCCACGATCACGCCCGCCGACGTGCTCAACCACCTCGCGCTCGGCTACGGCTACCATCCCGACGACCGGGTGGCGCTGTCCGCCTCCGGCACGCCCTAGGCGGCGGGCATGGACTTCCTCGCCCAGCTCGCCTCCGGGCTGCTGCACATACTGGGCCAGCTCGCGATCTCCTTCGAGAGCCCCGGTGAGTTCAACCGGCTGCTGCGCCGCCTCGGCTGGGCTACCAGCGTGGACAGCGCCGGCTACGCCACCCTGGTGTCCACGTTCGCCGCCACCGACCCGTTCGAAGACCTGGAGACCATCTTCGACCAGCTCGAGGCGGGCACCGGCGACCCGGTGCAACTGGCCGAGCAACTGCTAACCGGGCTCACCCAGATCCTCACTCAGGTCCGCGACCTGATCGACACCCCGCCCGCCGGCCTGCCCGCGCCGCTCGACGACCCCAGCTTCTGGAGCGACAGCGCCGTCGAGCTCGTCGACACCATGATCAGCGACTTCCTCGCCGCCCGGAGCCCACTGCTGCAGGCGCTGCTGCTGGCGATCGGTTTCATCGACATCGCCCCGGCCACCCCGGCCGGGGCGAACCGGCTGCCCTACCTGCAGACCACGGTGCACTGGGACCGGCTGACCCAGCTCGCGAGCGACCCGGAAGGCCTGGTCGGCTCGGTTTACGGCTGGGGCGGCCCGTCCTTCGACGTCACCCGCTTCCTCACCGTGACCTGGCGCATCATGCGCGGCATACCGCTCGCCGCCAGGATCGAGCCGCTGGACCCGACGCTCTCCGCGCGCTACTACGACCCGGCCAACCCGGCGCTGCCCTCGCTCGGCCAGCTCGCCATCCCACTGGTCAGGTCGGCCAACGCCGACTGGAGCGACTACGCCGAGTTCGGCGTGCTGCTGTTCCCCATCCCGCCCAAGGGTCAGCCGGGCGGCGCGCCCGTCGGCTTCGCGATCACGCCGCTGGCGAGCGGGTCCGTGGCCGCCATGCCGCCTGTCGACTCGCCCTTCACACTGGCGGTCTCCGGCTCGTTCCAGGTCAGCGACGTGTTCGCCGCCGAGATCAGGCCGGGCGACGTCGACCTCACCGTCAACGCCGGGCCGGCGCAGATCGACGCGTCGCTGGCCATCGCCGGCCAGCCCGCGACGCCGTGGATCTTGTTCGGCGACCCGGGCGGCACCCGGCTTGAAGTATCGGGCCTCGCCGCCGGGATCGAGGTCAAGGGAACGGCGGGCGGCGTCGAGGTGATCGTGTCCGCCGGCGCGGCCGGGCAGGCCGCCGACGGCACCGACGGCGCCACCCTGTACCTGGACTTCGGATCGGGCGACGGCTTCCTGCAGCAGATGCTCGGCAGTGCCACCCAGCAGGTCAGCCTGTCCGGCGCGTTCAGGTGGTCCAGCCAGGCCGGGCTGAGCCTGAGCGGCCAGGCCAAGATGCAGACGACCATACCGCTGCACGTGACGATCGCGGACGTGCTCGACCTCGACCAGCTCGACATCGGGCTCACCGTCTCCAGTTCGGGCGCCGCCCTCGTCGTCGCGCTCAGCGGCGGGCTCACGCTCGGCCCGGTCCAGGCCACCGTGCAGCGCGTCGGGCTCGAACTCGACCTGGACCCGGTGCCGCAGAACGCACCGCCCGGCAACCTGGACAAGCTCAACCTCGGGTTCGCGTTCAAGCCGCCCGACGGCCTCGGCCTGCAGCTCGACCTGGGCCTGGCCAGCGGCGGCGGGTTCATCTCGTTCGACCAGGACAAAGGCCAGTACGCCGGCGTGCTCGACGTCATGATCGCCGACGTGGTGGCGGTCAAGGTGATCGGCGTGCTCGACACCAAGCTGCCCGACGGCTCCGAGGGATTCTCCCTGCTGCTGATCATCACCTTCGAGCTGCCGCCAATCCAGCTCGGCTTCGGCTTCACGCTGAACGGGGTGGGCGGGCTCGGCGGCGTCAACCGCACCATGGCGCAGGACGCGCTGCGGGCCGGGCTCCGGGCGCACAGGCTGGACAGCGTCTTGTTCCCGCCGGACCCGGTGGCCAACGCGCCCCAGATCATCAGCGACATCGAGTCGTTCTTCCCGCCGCAGCAGGGCCGCTACCTGTTCGGCCCGATGCTGTCGGTCGGCTGGGGCACGCCGACCCTGATCGACTTCGAGGTCGGCGTCATCCTCGAGGTGCCCGACCCGGTGCGGATCGCCATCCTCGGCGAGATCAACGTGGCCATCCCCGACCCCGACGTGGCGCTGATCCAGATCCACATCGACGTGCTCGGGCTGATCGACTTCGGCCTGGAGAAGCTGTCCATCGACGGCACCATGTTCAACTCCTACCTGCTGGCCTACCAGCTGGCGGGCGACATGGCGCTGCGCTTCAACTGGGGCGGCGACCCCAACTTCCTGTTCTCGCTCGGCGGGTTCAACCCGAAGCTTCAGCCCGCCGCCCGACGTGCCGCAGCTGCAGCGGATGAGCGTGAGCATCGGCGACGGCGACAACCCGCGGCTCAGCTCCGACTCCTACCTGGCCGTCACGTCGAACTCGCTGCAGTTCGGCGCCAACGTCGATGCCTACGCCTCGGCGGGCGGTTTTTCCGTGCACGGCTTCATCGGGTTCGACGCGCTGTTCATCTTCTCCCCGTTCTCCTTCGAGATCGACTTCTCGGCCGGCTTCGACATCTCCTACGACGGGACGTCGCTCGCCGGGATCAGCCTCAACGCGTCGCTGTCCGGGCCGCGGCCCTGGCACCTGCACGGCGACGCGAGCTTCAACATCCTGTTCTTCAGCGTGTCCGCGTCGATCGACCTCACCTGGGGCGACAGCACGCCGGCGACGCTGCCGTCCGCGCCGGTGCTGCCGCCGCTCGCCGCGGCGCTCGCCAACCCGGGCAACTGGAGCGTGGCCCTGCCGCCGCAGGCCATCCAGCCGGCCAGCCTGCGCACCAGCCAGCCGCCGGCGCAGACCCTGCTCGCCCACCCGATGGGCGCGCTCACCGCCCGGGAAACCGTGGTGCCGCTGGACATCCCGGTCACCCAGTTCAACGGCGCCGCCCCCGCCGACGGGAACGAATTCCAGATCACCGCGGTCACGCTCAACGGCCACGCCGTCGACTACGTCCCGCACACCGAGCAGTTCGCGATCGCCCAGTACACCACGATGAGCGACGCCGACAAGCTCAGCGCGCCGTCCTACGAGCCGTTCGACGCCGGGATCGCGATCGGCGCGCAGCCCATCACCGGCGGCCACGACTCTCCCCGCACCGTCAGCTACCAGGAGCGCTACATCGACGACTACGCGGCGCAATCCCGGTTCGGCAGCATTTACACGATGCCGGCCAGCGTGCACGAGGCGCTCGCGGGCAACGGCGCGGGGGCGCGGTCCCCGGTCGCCGCCGGCGGCCTGCAGCGGTTCGCCACCCCGGGCCTGAGCAGCCCGATCGCGGTCAACCCGGCCAGCTACGCGATCGCGACCACCACCGACCTGACCGCCCGCGCGGACATCCTGGCCTCGGCCACCACCCGGTACGAGGCGGTGTCCGTCATGCAGGCCTACCTCGCCGTGCACCCGGACGAGCAGGGCGCGCTGCAGGTCGTCCCCGCGCATGAGGTGGCGTCATGACCACGCCGGGACGCTACCACTTCGTGGCCTGGTCGCGGCGCGGCATCGGGAGCGAACTCGCCAACCCCGACTACGGCGGCGCACTGCCGGTGCGCGGCACGCTCAGCGCGGGCTTGACCGTCGCCGCCCAGGGACCGGCGCCCGCCAGCGAGGCGGTGCCGCCGGTGACCGTGCTCACCTACGGTCCTGGCGACGTGCTCGGCCTTGACGCCGCGGCACGTGATCAGGACCGACCCCAAGGACGGCACCGCCAACTACGAGCCGAACTACCTGGCCTGCATCGAGTTCGACCTGCCCGACCTGCCGTGGCTGTTCACCCCGGCCGCACCGGCGGGCGACAGGCTCCGCCCGTGGCTCGCCCTGGTGGTGCTGAAAGGCAGCGAGTTCACGCCGGTCACCCCGTCGCCGCAGCCGCTGCCCGCGATCGACGTGAGCGCGCCGGGCGCGCTGCAGCCGCTCGATGACGCCTGGAACTGGGCGCACACCCAGGTGTCGGGCGACGGCGGCCTCGCCGCCACGCTGAGCGGCACGCCGGGTGCGGTCATCTCCCGGCTGATGTGCCCGCGGCGGCTCGACCCGGAGACCGGCTACACCGCGTTCCTGGTGCCGGCGCTTCGAGGCCGGCCGGCACGCCGGGCTCGGCCAGGACGTCTCCGGCCTCACCAGCGACCGCGGCCGCGTGGACGACGGCCACCCAGGGCGCCGCTGCGGCTGCCGTACTTCCACACCTTCGGCTTCCACACCAGCGACCAGGGCGACTTCGAGTCGCTCGTGCGCCGCCTGGTGCCGCGCAAGCTGGGCGCTGGCATCGGCCAGCGGCCCGATGAGCGTGGACAGCCCCATGGCGGGCTTCCCCTCGGCCGGGCCGCCGCTCGGGCTCGACGGCGCGCTGACGAGCCTGGTGACCACGGAGACGCCGTGGAACGACCCGGCCAAGACCACCTTCCAGGACGCGCTCGCCACCTTCATCAACGTCCCCGCCCCGGTCACCGACGACCCCGCTCACCCCAACCCGGACGACCCGGTGGTGGTGCCGCCCGATTTACGGCCGCTGGCACGCGGGCGTGCCGACCGTGTCGCCCGCCGGGACAGGCTGGCTGGACGGGCTCAACCTCGACCCGCGCCCGCGTCTGGAGGCGGGCACAGGGACCCAGGTCGTCCAGGGGCACCTGACCGCGCTGATGGCCTCGGCCTGGCAGCAGGTCGCCGGGATCGAGCGGGCCAACAGCATGCTGCGCGGGGCGCAGCTCGCCCGCGGCACGCTCACCCTGCTGCACGCGCGCCGGCTCGCCGTCGCGTCCAACGCCACCCTGCTCACCCTCACCGCGCCGGTGCACGCCCGGCTGCTCGCGAGCCCGCAGACGGTCCGCGCGGCAATCGCGGGCAGCCGGGTGCCGAGCCAGATGTTCTCCGCCGCGTTCCGCCGCATCACCAGCCCGGCGGGGGCGATCCGCAGGCGGCAGGCGGCCGGGGGAGCGGTCATCGGCCGCCTGGGCGCCCTGGTGGACCGGGTCAGCGCCGGGGAGATCGCCATCGTCCCGCCGCCTGCGCCGCCCGGTGGTCTCGTCGCCATCGAGGACATCAGCGACGTGGTCCGCCCGCCGTGGTCGAAGTACCTGCCGGTCAGGCTGGTCGCCCACACGCCCGAGGGCACGTTCCGCGCGGTCATCGAGGCTGACGCCTCGTCCGGCGGCATCCGCATCGCCGGGCTGACACCGCGGGCACTCGCCGCGGTGCCACCGCGCCCGGGTTTCGCGATCACCGAGCCGCCCGCCACGGGAACCGTGACCGGAGGCAGCGGTGCGGGGGGCACGGGCACCACAGGGACGGGGGCTGTCGCCGACTCGGTGGAGGCGGCCCGGTTCCGGCAGGCGATGATCGCGCTCGGCGGCGCGCTCCAGGCGCCCGCCCCCGACCCGCCGCCCGCCGCGGCACTGGACACGCAGGCGCTGCGCGACACCGTGGTGGCCAGGCTCGACCCGGCGGTGACGGTGCCCGCCCGGGTCCTGGCGCGCCTCGACATCGGCGCCAGGCTCGGCTGGCAGCCGCTCGACCCGATCCAGCCGATCATGGCCGCCCCGTCGTTCCCGCAGCCGATGTACGCGCCGCTGCGCGACCTCTCGCCGGACTACATCCTGCCCGGCGTCGAGCAGATCCCACCGGACACCGTCGGCCTGCTGCAGACCAACCACGCGTTCATCGAGTCGTACATGGTCGGGCTCAACCACGAGATGGCCCGCCAGCTGCTGTGGGCCGGCTACCCGACCGACCTGCGCGGGAAGCTACTTCAGGCAGTTCTGGGACGTCAGCGGCTACGTGCGCGAGCCGGGCGACCCGGCCGACCCCGCCCAGCTCGCGGAGCTGCTCAAGGACATACCGCCGATCAGCACCTGGCCGCTGGCGCGGCCGCTCGGCACGCACGAGAACCGGACCGGGATCGTCGCGGACAACGTGGTGCTGCTGATCAGGGGTGAGCTGCTGCGCCGCTACCCGAACACGGTCATCTACGCGGCCAGGGCCACGCTCGACGGCAGGCAGCGGGTCATCGACCCCACCGACGAGCGGTACCCGCTGTACACGGGCACGCTGCCGACCGACATCACGTTCATCGGCTTCAACCTCAGCCCGGCGAGACGCCCGCGGCGGCACCGCCGCCTCGCCCGAGGGTTTCTTCTTCGTCTTCCAGCAGCACCCCACCGAGCCGCGGTTCGGCCTCGAGCCGTCCGCGACCGGGACCGTGCAGCACTGGGCCGACCTGGCCTGGACCAACTTCGGCGGGCCGAAGCAGCAGGCTGGCCCGAGGCCCGCCGCCGCGCCGGCGGTTGTCACCTACTCCAACGGCTGGGCGCCGTGGCGGCTCGCTTCCTCGGTCTTCGGCACGGTGCTCACGCAAACCAGCCTGCCCGCGTTCCTCTCCGCGGGCGGCGCGCCGCAGGACATCGCGATCACCGACGACGCCGGCGACCCGGCCGACACCGCGAACACGTGGGGCACCGACGCCGCCCAGACCGCCTACATCACCTTGCGCATGCCCTACCGCATCGCCATCCACGCCGACCTCATGGTGCCCACATGACGGATCAACCGCCCCCCGCCCAGTCCGAGCCCGGCACACCCCTACCAGCGGCCGACGACGAGATCATCATCAACCGCACGCCGCTCGCCGCCGGCGTGCCCGTGCTGCTGCTGCCGGTGCGCATCGAGACCCGGTTCGTCCCCCAGCCCGCCGTCACCGCCAAGGGCCAGGCGGGCGGCCCCAGCCTGCTTGTCCGCATCTACCCGGACACGATCAGCGTGTCCTCCTTCGAGCCGGAGCTGACCGCGGACGAGGTGGCCGCGGGCACGGCGTACTGGGACCTGCTGTGGCGGGCGGGCCTGCCACCCGCGGCCGACGCCGCGCAGGCGCCGTGGCGGGTGCTCGCCGGCGCCTACACCCCGCAGCGGGCGGCCTGGATCGCCGGGGCGATGACCCCGGTCAACATCGCCGAGCAGCCCGCCGCGCCGACCCCGGACGGCGAGCAGCCGGCGCCGCCGCCGTCCTATCCCACGCCGCCGGGCCGGGGGAGCTCGTATGAGCAGGCGCCAGCCGCGAGCGCGCTGCCCGGCGCGTGGACGGTTTTCCTCTACCGGGGGGACCAGGTCACCGCCTACACCGGCGCGCCGATCCCGGCCAGCCTGCCGGTCGGGCTCACCCCGCACGACGGCACGCTGCCCGACGGTCTGCCGGTGGACGCCGGGATGCGCTGGCTGGTGGACTTCGACGAGGCGGTCAGCGTCGGCATGGGCCTGACCATCCCGCTCACCCCCGATGACCTGCGGGCCGGCTTCGACCGCATCGTCGTGCTCGGCGTCCGCGGTGGCACGGCGGACGGGCCGGGCAACGCCCAGTTCGCCGCGCTGCTCGACGCGCATCACTACACCGACGGCGTGGCGTTCGTGCCGCAGGGCACGCCGACCAACAACACGCCGGACGCGGCCGCCGGCTACAGCCGCAAGGACCCCGACTACGCCATCAGCTTCGCGGTCGAGCGGAGCGCGCCGCTGACCAGCGACGCCACCGCGGACGGCCCGGTCGCCGCCGGGCTGCTCGGCCTGCCGGCGGCGGTCTTCGACCATGTGCAGTACGCCGACGGGCACGGCGTGGCGGGCGGCCGGGCCATGCTCACCGCGCTGTGGCCGGCCACCCTCGGCTACGCCATGGAGCAGATGTTCGCGCCCGTCTTCTCGGCCCAGGCGATCGACCAGGCGCGCAGCTACGCCCTGGCCAGCGCCATCCCGCGCGGCACCCTGCCCGCGCTGCGCGCCGGCACCACCCCCTACGGGCTGCTGCCTGTCACCTCGCTCGCCGCCTATGCCGCCCCGCCGTCCCCGCCGTCGCTGCTCGTGCCGCCTGACCCGGAGGCCGCCCTGGTCGGCTTCCTCAAGCCGCTGCTCGCCATCTGGGCCGCGAGCGCCGCGGGCGCGCCGCACGTCGGGTCCAGCGCCGATCCCGACCAGGACCTGCTGCAGGTGCTCGGCATGGACGCCAGCTCGATGGACTTCCGCGCCCGCCAGGTGATCGGCGACGAGGCGATGTGGAACCTGCTGCGGTTCACCGGCGTGCCGCTGGACGAATGGTGGCCCGAGCACCTGGCCCGCGGCCGCGCGCTGCTCGACTTCGTCGGGCTGACCGGCTGGGACCCGCGGGTGATCCACACGTCCATGGGCCGCGACAGCTACCCGGTCCCCTACTCCACCGTGCAGGACGGGCCGCTGTCCGAGCAGGCGACGCTGACCGCGGACGCCAGCGTCGGCGGCACGCTCGTCAACTACATCACCTGGATCGCGAACGCCCCGGTCGGCGACCTGCAAAACGAGAACTACCCCGGCCCCGCCACACCGACCTCGGTGCTGTACCGGGTGCTGCGCCAGTCGATGCTGCGCGAGTACGTTGGCCTGGCGGGCCGCGCCCAGGTCAGCAACGGGACCCTGCCGTCCACCGCGCTGCGCGAGGCCGAGCTAGTCGGCATCAGGCAGGCCACGGTGAGCATCACCCCGTGGGACATCCTCGCCCGGCCGGTGGCCAGCGGGTCCGCGGTCAGCTGGGGCGAGTACCTGCACGACCTTGACCCCCCGCCCGGGTCGCCGTTCGCCCGGCTGGCCGAGCTGCGCGCCAGCCTCGGCACGCTGGCGGCGCTGCCCACGGCCGAGCTTGACCGGCTGCTGACCGAGACGCTCGACGCGTGCAGCCACCGCATCGACGTGTGGGTATCGGCGATCGCCAACTCGATCCTGGCGAGGCGGCGCGCCGCGCCGCCCGCCGCGGACGCGCCCACGCTGCACCTGGGCGGTTACGGCTGGGTGGAGAACGTCCGCCCGGCGCTGGCCACGGTTCAGGTATCCGGCGCCGACGCGGCCGCAGTCACCAGGCTGGACGAGAGCCGCCGGCAGGTGCTGCCCGAACAGGACTGGGCGGCGCTGCGCCCGGTGCAGCAGCCGGCCAGCGACAACGGCGGTTTCGTGCACGCGCCGTCGCTGACCCAGGCCGCCGCGGGCGCTGTGCTGCGCAGCGGGTACCTCACCCACCGGGCCACCCCGGACGAGCAGGTGCTCGCCATCGACGTGTCCTCTGAGCGCACCCGCGGCGCGCTGTGGCTGCTCGACGGGGTGCGCGAGGGACAGTCGCTTGGCGGGCTCACCGGCTACCAGTTCGAGGAGGCGCTGCACGAGGCCGGGCTCGACGTCTACATTCAGCCGTTCCGCGACAAGTACCCGCTGATCGGCGACGAGCTGACGCCGGCCAGCCCGGCCAGCCCCGACGTCACCCCGTCGCAGGTGGTAGACGGCGTCAAGCTGCGTGCCGGCTGGCAGGCGGGCGACCTGACCGCGGGGACCGTCTGGGGCGCCGGGCTGCCTGCGCCCGCGCCGCCGGGCAACGACACGCAGAACGCGGTGCTTGGGTGCGTCGCCGCGCTCGACGACCTGCTCGACGGGCTTGGCGACCTGTCTCTCGCGGAAAGCGTGTACCAGATCATGCGCGGCAACTTCGGCCGCTCGGGCGGCATCCTCGACGCGGTGTCCCGCGGCGACCACCCGCCGGCACCTGACCTGGCCGACACGCCGCAGGCCGGGCTCGACGTCGCGCACCGGCTGATGCTGCTGTTCGCCGGTGCGCCGCCGGCGGCGCCGGGCTGGGGCGGCGTCACCACCCGGCCGCGGGCCGTGGCCGAGCCGTGGCTCGACGCGTGGCTCGGCGGCCTGCTGCCCGCACCGGACACCGTGCGGGGCACCGTCTCCTGGACCGCGGGCGGCGCCATCCAGCAGGTCACCGTGTCGCTGCGCGACCTCGACATCGGGCCGCTCGACGTGCTCGCCCTCGCCGACGCCGCCGACCGCCCGCAGCGCTCTGAGCTTGAGAACCGGATTGGGCACGCGGCGGGGCCGCCGGCTGGCGCGCAGATCGTGACGATCAGCTACGACACCGCCGCCTGCCGGCCGGCACCGTCGGCTTCCCCGACCTCCTCACGGTGGCGGGCGCGCTGCGCGACCTGCTCAGCGCGGCCACGCCGCTTGGCCCGCAGGACTTCGCCCTGCCCGAGGCGGACGCGAGCGCGGCAGGGGGCGCCACCGACGCCGCCGAGCTCAGCGCCAGGGCCGCGGCGCTCGTGCAGCGGCTCACCGACGACATCGCGGCACTGACCGCGGCGATCGGCGGGCTGCCCGCCGCACCGCAGCCGGCCCGCGACGCGCTGCTCACCGCCGCCGGCTACGGCGTCACCGGCTCGGTCCCTGTGGCCTACGGCGATGTCACCGACTTGACCACGCAGGCCACCACCGTGCTGGCCGAGCTGGAGCAGCGGCTCGCCACGGCGCAGCAGACCGCGCTGCCGGCCACGGACCCCAGCGCGGCCGCCGGGGTGATCACCGCGATCCTCGGCTCCGCCGTCCTCGTGCTGCCGCACCTCACCCCGCCGGACGCGGCCACGCTGCAGACAGGGTTCGGCCAGTCAGCCGCCATGCGGTCAGTCGACCCCACGGCCCTGGACCGGTGGCTGATGCAGCTGAGCCACATGCGGCCAGCGGCGGAACGCCTCGACTACGCGCTGAGCGCCGCCCAGCTGCTCGGCGCGCCGCCGCCGGGCCCGCTCGACCTCGCCCAGCTCCCGGTCACCGCCAGCGACCGCTGGCTCGGTCTGCCGCTCGACCCGGCCCAGCCGCCCGCTCAGGGCCGGGTGGCGATCGAGGCGGTCGCCGTCGGCGACCCGGCCAGCCAGGCGCCGTTCGCCGGGCTGCTGCTCGACGACTGGCTCGAGCGGATTCCCAGCCCCACCGTCACCGCCGGGGTGTCGTTCCATTACGAGGAGCCGAAGGCGCGCGCGCCGCAGGCGATGCTGCTCGCCGTCTGCCCCGACGGCCGCGAGCTGTGGGACATCACGCTGCTGCGGGCGATCGTCGAGGAGACCCTCGCGCTGGCCAAGGCGCGGGCCGTCGACTTGGCCAGCATCACCGAGGCGGGCCAGATCCTGCCCGCGCTGTACTTCCCGTTCAACCTGGCCGGGGCGACCGCCGGCACCCACTTCGTCGCTGTGGAGGAAGGTCATGCCGTCACCAGCTTCAGCCCAGGCGCTGGCTCGAGCGCAGGCTAGCCTGATCGCCTCCATCACCACCTGGACCCGGCTTGAGCCGCAGCCGCGCGACGCCACCATGGACCGCTCGCTGCAGGCGCAGGTCCGCGACCCGCTGTGGATGCTGGCGCGGCAGTGGCAGGTCGGCGAGTTCGCCGGCGACGACGCCGGATCGCCGGTGCAGGCGACCATGGGCACGGAGACACAGCCGCTGACCGGCTACCGGCCGGGCCCGCCGGGTACCGCCGCGGTCCCGTTCGACACCACCCTGCCGCTCGAGGCGCACGTGGAGCGCGGTCCCGCCCAGTTCAGGTTGCGCGGCTCGATCCAGTCCGGCCTGTACTTCGAGCGCCTCATCGCTGCGGCCGGCACGGCGGGCGCGATCAGCGATCCGCCGGCGGTCATCGCCGCCTTCCGCGCCGCCTTCCGGGTCGCGGCGACCGACCCGGCGCCCGCCCTGGCGGGCGCCGCCGGGCTGCGGGCCCGGGCGCTCGCCGCCGGGCGGGTGACCGACGGCGAGGCGCTGTACCTCGCGGCGGTGACCGCCGCCGCGGGCGGCATACCCGACCCGCCGCTGCCGCCGCAAGCGAGCGACCCGGCGGTGGCCGCGGTCATCGGCGACTTCGTGACGTTCCTCGACAGCGCGTTCAGCGAGCCGGCGACTGGGCCTGGCAGGGTGAGGACCTCAGCTACGCGTTCGCGGTCGAGTCCGCGTCCACGGAGGCCGGCGGGTCCGTGGTGCTCGAGGCGGACAGCTTCGGCGGGGGGCACCTGGACTGGTACGCGTTCAGCCTCGGCTCCGGCGACGGACTCGGCTCGCCGCCGCAGGCACCCGCCTACACCAGCCTCAACTTCCTGCCGCTGCACGTCACGTTCCGCGGCATGCCCGACGGCCGCTGGTGGTCGTTCGAGGACAGCGTCACCGACTTCGGCCAGCTCGACGCCGACCAGGTCGACCTGGCCAAGCTCCTCGTCATGGAGTTCGCCCTGGTCTACGGTAACGACTGGTTCTTCGTCCCGGTGCCCGCGCCCGGCGGTCGTGCTGCAGCGGGTTACCACGCTGGTGGTCACCGACACGTTCGGGATGCGGACGCTGATCCGGCCGGCCGAGCAGCTGACGACGGCCACCGGCCAGCCGTGGTCGATGTTCAAGATCTCCGCCGCCGACGGCACCCTGTCCGACTTCATCCTGCTGCCGCCGCCGGCCGGCCTGGTCACCCGACGCCGACCCGCTCGAGGACGTGCTGTTCCTGCGGGACAACATGGCCGCCCTGGCCTGGGGCGTGGAGCGCGAGCGGCAAGGGGCACTCGACCTCGCGGTGGACGGCTACGAGCAGTACCTGGCCCGGCTCAACCTGAACGGACCGCCGGCCACCGCCCCGGCCCCGGCGGGCAGCCCGCCGGTCGCCTACACGCTGGAACAGCCGGTGCCTGACAACTGGATCCCGCTCGTTCCCGTGCAGACACCGGAAGGCGCGCTGATGTTCCGCCGCGGCACCATGGAGATCCCCACGGTGAGCGGCCTCATGAAGCTCCAGCCGCACACCAGCATCCTCGATCCCGGCGTGCCGTACTTCGTGACGGACCGGGTGATCACTCCGGCTGGCGTGACCGTGCAGCAGTACCTGCGGCGCACCAGGACGCCGGACGGTTCGACGCTGGTGTGGACCGCGCGGCGCAGCGGGCCCGG
This sequence comes from uncultured Actinomycetota bacterium, assembly GCA_963795335.1. Classification (GTDB taxonomy): domain Bacteria; phylum Actinomycetota; class Actinomycetes; order Streptosporangiales; family Streptosporangiaceae; genus Trebonia. The sequence continues at coordinate 590,197 of CAWCHI010000006.1, read as the reverse complement.
CCAGGGCAGCGGCTGGTCCGGCCTGCGGTTCGACTTCTTGCAGGCGGTGCCCGTCGCCGGGAGCTGACCCGCGGCCAGCCTGGTCAGCTCGCACAACCGGTCCTGAATCTGCTGCTCGCGGTCGGTGACCAGCTGTTCCTTGGTCGGGAAGTAGTTGCAGACCGTCTGCTCGGCGACCTCGGCCGCGCGCGCCACCTCGCTGACCGTGACCCGCTCGCAGCGCGCTCGGCGAACAGGCGGGCCGCGGTATCGGCGATAAGCCGGCGCGTCCGCGCCTTCTTCAGGTCGCGCAGTCCGGTGGAGGCCATCAGGGCAGCCTACGGTCCGGCTGACCTGGTTCCTCGGGGGGAAGCGGGCCGGGAATTATCAGTCCGGATTCGTAGGCCAGCACGACGGCCTGGACGCGGTCGCGCAGGCCGAGCTTGGCCAGGATCCGGCCGACGTGAATCTTCACGGTGCCCTCGGACAGGCACAAGCTGGCCGCGATCTCGCTGTTGGACATGCCCGCCGCGATGCGGGCGAAGACGTCTTGCTCGCGGTCGGTGAGGGCGTGCCGTAGCTGGGCGGCGGGCCGGCTGCTGGGTGGCCGCAGGCGGCGGGCTGGCGGCGAACTGGCGGACGAGGCGGTTCGTCGCGGTCGGCGCGAGAACGGAGTCGCCGGCGGCGATGGTGTGGATGGCGGCGACCAGGCTGGCAGGCTGGGTGTCTTTGAGCAGGAAGCCGCTGGCGCCGGCCCGGAGCCCGGCGTAGACGTAATCGTCGAGGTCGAAGGTGGTCAGGATCAGCACCTTGCACGGCAGGCCGGCGGCCACGATGTCGCGGGTCGCCTCGATGCCGTCGCGGCCGGGCATCCGGACGTCCATCAGCACCACGTCGGGCCGCAGGGCGGAGCACATGGCGACGGCGGTCGTCCCGTCGGCGGCCTCACCGACCACCTCGATGTCGTCTTCGGCCCCGAGGACCAGGCGGAAGCCCATCCGGATGAGAGCGTGGTCGTCGACCAGGAGCACGCTGATCACGGCGACCCCGGCCCGCCGGGGTAGAGCAGGGCGGTGACCTGCCAGCCGCGCGGCTGGCGCGGGCCGCAGGTCAGCTGGCCGCCGAACGCGCTGACGCGTTCAGCCATCCCGGTGAGGCCGCCGCCGGGCGCGCGGGCTACGCCGCAGCTGCCGGCTCCGTCGTCCTCGACTTCGACTTGTATCTCTCCGGGTGCGATCCGCAGCCGGACGGCCGCGCTCGCGCCCGGGCCGGCGTGCTTCATCGTGTTCGTCAGGGCTTCCTGGACGAGCCGGAAGACGACCAGCTGAACGCCGGGCGGCGTGTCCCCGGGCGGCCCGCTGCGCTCGTACCGAACGGGCAGCCCGGCCGCCCGGACCCGGGTCAACAGGCCCTCGAGGTCGGACAGGCCGGGGAGCGGCTGCCGGAGTCCCGGCCCGTCCTCCGCCCGCAAAATGCCGAGCAGCCGGCGGGTCTCGGCGAGAGCCTCGCCGGGCGGTGGTCGACACGCCCCGGATCGCCTCGCTGGCCTGGGCCGGCGAGCGGGTAACCGCGGCCAGGGCGCCGTCGGACAGCGCCACGATCACGGTGAGGTGGTGCGCCACGCTGTCGTGCATCTCGCGGGCGATGCGGGCCCGCTCCACCGCCGCGGCCAGGGCGCTGGTCTGGTCGTGCTCGCGTTCGAGCCGCTGGGCCCGGTCGCGCAACTCGGCCAGGTAGGCCCGGCGGGTGCTGGCGTACAGGCCTGCGACCAGGACTGCGGCGACCGCGATGACCTCGTAGATCAAGGCCAGCCAGCCGTCGTGCCAGCCGCCCTGGCCGGCCGCGGGGGCCTCGGCCGCCACCGCGAGCACGGCCGCGGTGAGCGCGGCGGCCCGGCTCATCATGGCGGCGACGGTGTACAGGGAGATGGCCAGCGCGACCGGGTACAGCGCGCCCCGGACCGGCCACTGGGCCAGTACCGCCGCCATGACGACCGTGACGCCGAACACCGGGCCGGGCCAGACCCGGCGCAGCGACAGCACCAGGACGGTCGCTCCCGCGACGGCCAGGCTGACCGCCAGCGGCGGATGCGCGGGCGGCGCCGCCTGGGCGAAGGAAAACACCCCGAAGGAGGCCAGTGCGGCGAGCAGCGCGCACCCGACGTCGAAAGCCCAGGAACGCGGCGGGCGCGTTCCCGGGTTCTCGACCGCTGTCCAGATGGACATACTTGTATCCTCGCAGCTTTCAGGCGTCCTGGCGGCGCAGCCGCCAGGCGGCCGCGGCGGTCAGCACCACCGCGTAACCGCACAGGACCGCGAATCCGGTCCACGGGCTCAGCGGGTGCGCGGTGCCCAGCGGGTTGCCCCAGAGGGCGCCGCCGGCGTTGGACGGCAGGTAGGGCGCGAACCCCGTCATCGAGTGCGGGAGGAGATTCACGACGATCGGGACGACGAAGAAGACGGCGGCGAACGCCGCCAGGCCCGCGGCGGTCTTGCGGAGCAGGGCGCCCAGGGCCAGGCCGCTGATGACGACCACGGTCAGGTACAGGGACGAGCCGACCACCGTCCGCAGCACGCCCGGTGCGGTCAGCGAGATCACCGAGCCGCCGCGAGCGGACTCCAGCGCCGTCGCGGCGAAGAAGTCGGCCAGCGCACAGCCCAGGGTCACCGGGAACACGAGACCGGCCAGCACGATCAGCTTCGCCCACAGCACCGGCAGCCGTGACGGCACGACCGCCAGCGTGGCGCGGATCATCCCGGTTCCGTACTCGCCGCTGAACGCCAGCACGCCCACCACGCCGAGCACCAGCTGGGCGAACAGAAGGCCAAGCAGGGCAGCTGAGACTCGCCGCGGCAGCGGGATCCGCCGCCGTGACCCTGTACGGCGCGCCCCCCTCGGCGATCGCGGCGCCCAGGCCGACGATCAGCACGACCGCGGTCAGGCCGCACCACCAAGTCGAGCGCAGTGCCCGCAGCTTCGTCCACTCGGCGCGGATCACGCGGGCCTGGGTCACTGGTCCAGCCACGGTCGCCGGGGTGAGGGCCGGGGCCGTCGCCGGGACCTGGACGGCCGGGGCGCTCATCGCGTCGCTCCGGCGTGGTACTCGATGCTGTCCTGGGTGACTTGCATGAAGGCCTCTTCCAGTGATGCGTGGGTGGGGGTGAGCTCGTGCACGGGCAGGTGCGCCCGCCAGGCGGCGGTGCCGATCTGCTCGGCGGTGGCGCCGGAGACGCGCAGCAGGCCGGTTCCGCCGTTGACCACGGTGACCCCGGGTGCTGCCAGCAGCTGGGCGAGCCGTACGGTTTCCGGGGTGCGGACCAGCACCCCGGTCCCGGTGGCGTGGCCGATGAAGTCCTCGACGCTGGCCTCGGTGATGAGCGTGCCGCGGCCGAGCACGATCAGCTGGGTGGCTGTCTGCGCCATCTCGCTCATCAGGTGCGAGGAGACGAAAACCGTTCGCCCTTCCTCGGCGAGCGATTTGAGCAGCAGCCGGATCCAGCGCACGCCGTCCGGGTCCAGGCCGTTGACCGGCTCGTCGAGCACGACGGTCTGCGGCTGGCCCAGCAGCGCGGCGGCGACGCCGAGACGCTGGCCCATGCCGAGGGAGAAACCGCCGGCCCGGGTGCCCGCGACCTGCGCCAGCCCGGCCAGCTCGATCACCTCATCCACCCGGCGGCGGCTGATGCCGGCTGTGCGGGCCAGCGCCAGCAGGTTGCTGCGGGCCGACAGGCCCGGGTGGACCGACCTGGCGTCCAGCAGGATGCCGAGCTCGGCCATCGGCGCGGCCGTGCCGGGGTAGTGCTTGCCGTTGACCCGCACCGTCCCGCTGGTCGGCCGGTCCAGGCCGGCGATCATCCGCATCGTGGTCGACTTCCCCGCCCCGTTCGGCCCGAGGAACCCGGTCACCACACCCGGCTCCACCACGAAACTCAGCCCGTCGACGGCAGTCTTGTCGCCGTACCGCTTGGTCAGGCCATCAACCTCGATCATGTGCGTCCTGCTTTCATCCCTCGCTGCTGACTCGCTGCGGATGAAAGGGACGCTACGCACCGCGCCGCGACCGGCCATCTATCCCGGGACCACACCTTTCCCGGGGCCTTATGCCCTCGGGCATAGGCCCCAGGGCAGCTCCAGGGTCACCTCTCGGCTGCTCCGGACCTGGGCCGCGCCTTACGCGCAGCCAAGCCCGAGGTGGCGACGGAGGTGACTACGCCGGCCCGTCTGTTTCACCAGGAAATAGTTCAAAATCCTGTATGTCCGGCCCCGAGCCGCTTGTCACCCGAAAGTCAGCCTGATAGGCCGGAGGTAGGTAAATCGGAGGGAGCCGAGCGCGGCTTGGTCCTTGCGCCCGATGGAAGTACCCCGTGACGATGGAGGTCTCATGCTGTTCCACGAGGCAGCAGCCCGCTCATTCGCCGACCAGGGAATCGACACCATCTTCGGTCTCATCGGTGACGGCAACCTGTACATGATGGACAGCTTCCAGCGCGCGGCCGGGGGGACGTACTACTCCTTCGCCAACGAGGCGAGCGGGGTCCTGGCGGCCAGCGGTTACGCCAGCACCTCCGGCAAGCTCGGCGTCGCGACGGTCACCCACGGGCCGGCGTTCACGAACACCGTCACGCCGCTGATCGAAGGCGTCAAGAGCCACACTCCGCTCCTGCTCATCGCGGGCGACACCGCCGTCCTCGACCGGGAGAACCTGCAGAACATTTCCCAGCGTGATATCACCATCGCTACCGGGGCCGGGTTCGAGCAGGTGCGGGCGCCTGGGACGGTCGCCGAAGACGTCGCGACCGCGGTCCGGCGGGCCTGGGCTGAGCGCCGCCCCATCGTGCTCAACGTCCCGGTCGAGTTCCAGTGGCAGGAGGTCGACTACACGCCGGCCCCGGTCAGGCACATTGCACCGCAGGCGGTGGCGCCCGATCCGGCCGTGCTCGAAGAGGCGGTCGGGCTGATCGCAGGCTCGAACCGCCCGATCGTGCTGGCGGGCCAGGGCGCCGCCACGGCCGAGGCGCGGGCGGCCCTGGTCCGGCTGGCGCACCGGATCGGCGCCCCGCTGGCCACCACCCTCCGGGGCCGGGAACTCTTCCTGGGCGAGCCGCACAACCTGGGGATCTTCGGCACGCTGTCGCATGAAGTGGCACTCGACGCGATCTCCCAGGCGGACCTCGTCATCGTCTTCGGCGCATCACTGAACTACCTGACCGCTGACCGCGGCGGGACGCTGGCGGGCAAGAAGATCGTGCAGGTCGACACTGAGCGGACGGCACTCAACCAGTTCTCCCCGGTCCACCTCGGCATTGTCGGTGACTCGGTGCGGGCTGCCGCTGGGCTGGTCGAGCTGCTGGACGAGGCCGAAGTGAAGCCGACGGGTTTCGCCTCGCCCCAGCTCGCGGAGCGGCTCGCCTCCTACCACGGGGCCGAGTACGCCGACACGAGTACGGAACACACGGTCGACATCAGGACCGCGGTCCGGATGATCGACCAGGCCCTTCCCGGGGACCGGACATTCGTCACCGATGTCGGCCGGTTCATGGTCACCGCGCTGGCGGGCGTGCACGTCCGTGAGCCGCGGGCGTACGTGCACACGGCCAGCTTCGGCGCCATCGGCCTCGGCATGGCCAACGCGATCGGCGCCTACTTCGGCGCCCCCGGCCGCCCGGTGCTCCTGGTCACCGGAGACGGCGGGTTCATGCTCGGCGGGCTGACGGAGTTCAGCGCGGCCGTTCGTCACGGCGCGGACGTGGTCGTCTGCGTGCTCAACGACGGGGCTTACGGGGCCGAGCACATCCAGTTCCGCCGTAAGGACATGGATCCGGCGATCTCCACCTTCCCGTGGCCTGACCTCGGTCCGGTTGCGACTGACCTGGGAGGCCGCGGCTTTACCGTCCACAATGTCGAGGAACTCGCCGCCGCCCTGCACGCGATCGAGACACGCGACCGGCCGGTCCTGATCGACATCAAGATCGACCCCGACAAGGTGACGGCGCCTGGTCACTGACCGGGAATGGGGGCGGCCCCTAGGATGCGGAGTATGAGGTTCGCCATCTCCATCCCGCAGGTCTTCCCCGACGGCTCGTTCTCTCCCGGTGACTTCCGTGGCTACCTGCGGCGGGCCGAGGAGCTGGGTGTGTACGAGAGCGCGTGGACCCAGGAGTCGCTGCTCGGGTCCAGCCCCCAGTTGTCGCCGCTCGAGGCCATGACGTACGCCGCCGCCTGCACCTCCACCCTGCGGATCGGCTGCACCGTGTTCGTGACCACACTGCACTCCCCGGTGCACCTGGCCAAGGCGCTGGCCTCCCTGGACCAGCTGTCCGGCGGGCGGCTCGAGGTCGGCGTGGGGTCCGGCGGGCCGGGCCGTCCGTTCGCGGCCTACGGGCTGTCCGGGAGCAGGTACATCGCCCGGTTCACCGAGGGCGTCAACCTCATGAAGGCGCTGTGGACGGAGCCGTCAGTGACGTTCGACGGGGAGTTCTCCCAGCTGAAGGAGGCGGCCCTGGAACCGAAGCCCTACCAGAAGCCCTATCCGCGGCTGTGGTTCGGCGGGTCGGCCCCGGCCGCGGTGCGGCGCGGGACGCGGCTGTGCGACGGGTTCTTCGGCGCGGGCTCCAGCCCGACGGCGGCGTTCGCCGCGCAAGTCTCCGTGGTGCGCGAGGTGCTGGCGGAGACGGGCCGCGCCGAGGGGTTCGGTCCCGGCGAATTCCCCGTCGCCAAGCGGATCTACCTAGGGCTCGACCCCTCCGACGGGCAGCGGGCCCGGGACCGGATGAACGACGCGCTGGCCCGGCAGTACGGGCGCCGGGTCCCGGTCCTCGAGTCGGCCGCCGTGACCGGGACGCTGGCCGAGTGCGTCGCCGGGGTTCGCGCGGTGATCGACGCGGGAGCAGAGCTGATCCTGTTCACGCCGCTGTTCGACGGCCGTGAGCACCTCGAGAGGATCGCGGCGGAACTGATACCGGCGCTCGGCTGACCCGCGCCGGGAATTGGGCGCGGGGCAGTCGACCCGGTACCCGGGTCAGGAGCGGATTTGGGGGAGTGAGATGTTTTCGGACCCGGAGCCGAACCGGAGCGAGAGCCGCGCGGGGTTGGGGCGGATGGCGAGGAAGGGGTAGTCGCTCGCTGCGATCGCGAGCCTGATGCGGTGGCCAGGCACGATGTCAAAGGCGAGCGGCAGCATCGGGAGCTCGATGAGCTGGGCGTCGGCGTGAGCGCGGACGCGGAGCTGACCGGTGCCGAGCAGTCGTGACGAGCCGTCTGGCTGGACGTCGCTGAGCCGGACGGCCAGGTCGATATCTGCGGTCAGCGGATCAGCGCTGAGGGTCAGCAGTGGCTCGCCGGCCACGACGGCACGCTCGGTGAGCGGCGCGGTCGTGAAGACCAGGGCGCCCGCATCGAAGGGACGCTGGTCCGCGGTGTCCAGCGGCGACGGGTTCGGCGAGCCGGGATCGTGGACCAGATCGAGCGAGCCGGCTGAGTGCGGCTCCGGTGCGAGCGCGTGGTCTCCGTCCGGGCTGGCGACCAGGTGCAGCACCCAGGCTTTGGCTTGTTCCGGCGGCCAGGACGCTGACTCGACGACAGCTCCCGAACCGGTGAGATGGAGGCGGACAGCGGCCTCCTGGTCGACCCCATTGCTGACGTCCCGGAGGAAGCGGTCGAACCAGCGCAGCTGAAGGGCAGGCAGTTCCGCGTCGCCGACCGCGCCGTCGATGTCGAGCATGCCCGGCACCAGGACCATGCGCCGTGGCACCGTTAGCCCGCCGAACAGGCGCGTCGCGCCGGAGCTGAAATGGTCGAACACCACACCTGCGGTCAGCACCGGGGCAGTGACTGCGGCCAGCCGGGCGGAGAAGTCGTAAGCGTGCCAGTAGTCGTCGAAGTGGTCGTGCTGCGTGCTCGCGGTCGCCCACCCGAGGTCGATCATGCTCATCCCTGCGCGCATCCGGTCGAAGAAGCGGGCGTACCGGGCCGCGAAAACGCGTCGCTTGTCTTCGTAAGCGGGGGCACCGGGCGCGCCCGGGTCAAGCGGCGCGAGCGGGCCCTGCATGATGAGGGCCCAGCGAACCCGGTCCTCGAAACGGTAGACGCCACCCGGAAACCACTGATCGTGGTAGAGGTCGACGGGAAGCGCCATGGCGACGACCGCCTTGAGATGCGGCGGGGCCGTGACGGCCGCCGCGAGCGCGAGCACCCCGCTGCCCGAGACGCCGGATATCCCCACGTTGCCGTCGCACCACTCCTGCTGCGCCAGCCACTCGATCGTGTCGTACCCGTCGAATGGGCCGCCGTCGACGTTGTAGTAGTCGTAGGTCCCCTCGGCATACCCCGTGCCCCGGCTGTCTCCTACCACGACCGCATAGCCCGCTTCGATGAACGGCAGCACGTTCAGCGCCGGCAACGCCTTCGTGAGCCGAACGATCGCCGAGCTCGCCCTTCCCTCAGGCGTCAGTCCGAGCCACGGGGGCGCTGCAGCGGGCGGCTGCAGGTCGGGCGCCGACTTGACGTACGGCGTGCGAATGAGCACGGTGGGAAAGGGCCCCGGACCTTCCGGCAGGTACACGTCAACCGGGATGCGGACGCCGTCCCGCATCTGCACGTACACGTCGGGCGTTGAGCGCATGAACGGGACGGTACATGAGCGACAGGACAGGGAAAACCCCCGTGCCCGGTCCGGAGCCCGGGCCGCGGCCGGGTGGCGCGCCCGCGCCGGGTACCGCAGGCCCGCTGCTGAGCTGGATCGGGGATGAGCGCATCGCGATCAGCGGCGTTCCGCCCGCCCGGGCGGTGGCAGGCCTGGCCGGGCAGGGTGTGACGCACGTGGTCAACTGCCGGCCGCGGGCACAGGTGCGACGGTGGGGGGATCTGGTGGCCGAGCGGGAGGCCTTCGGCCCCGGGCGGGTCGCGCACGCGCCGATGCACGATCACGGTCTGCGGCAGCGCCCCGCGGCGTGGGCGGCGGCGGCGTGCTTCGCCGCGCGGGTGCTGGAGGACCAGCCGCAGGCAGGCGTGCTGATCCACTGCAGCGCGGGCAGGCGCCGCTCGGCCATGGTGGCCTACGCGGTGCTCCGGCTGCGCGGGCGCGACCGCACCCAGGCGGCGTCGCTGGTGCTGAGGTACCGACCGCAGGCGATGCTGGTCCCGGCTTACGTGCGCAGCGTCGAGCGGTGGCTCGCCACCACGGCCCGGTGACGTCAGCGACCGCGACTCCCAGGCCGTCCTCAAGCAAGTCGTTGCTTTCGGGCACGCCGCCTGCGTGCCACAGGCCGCGTTCACTCTCGGGCAACTGCAGGTCGGCGAGGGCGGACGGGCGTCATCCAGCCTCCGTTCGGGAAACCGGAACTGCAACTGCACCGGCCGCGGGCCCACGGGTGATTTGTTCGCCAGGCCAGCGCGATTATTCTCAAAGCCATGAGTAATGTGGAGGATCCGCGGATCGTTGAGGGCATGCGCCGTCAGGGAGAACTACTCGGGGTGCTGCGGGCGCGGGGAGCCCGCTTGGTGGGCTTCAAGGCGGGGCTCGGCGCCCCGCAGGCCAGGAGACTGCTTAAGCTCGCGGCGCCGGTAGCCGGGTTCCTCACCGACGAGACCGCAGTCGCCGATGGCGGCTCGGTGTCCGTCAGCGGGTGGCGGCAGCCGACGTTCGAGGCGGAGCTGGCGGTCCGGCTGGGCGCCAGCCTGGAGGCGGGCGCGACCGCGGCTGACGCGCTGGCGGCGATCGATGCCGTTGCGCCCGCGATCGAGCTCGTCGATCCCGGCTCGCTCGCCGACCTTGCCGCGGTCCTCGCCGCTGACGTTTTTCACCGCGCCTATGCGATCGGTTCGTTCGCGTCGGCCAAGCTTGTGCCGGTGGACACGGTGCGCTTGTCGATCACCGTCGATGGCGCGTCCCGCGGAGCCGGCATCGACCCCGCAGCTGAACTCGGCCCGGTTGGTGAGACCGTCGCGCGGCTTGCCGACCAGGTCGGGCTGGCCGGCTGCGCGATGACCGCAGGTGACGTGATCATCACCGGGTCGGTGGTCCCCGCGATCGCCCTTCCGGGCGCAGCGCGGCTTGAGGTCGCGCTCATCGGCGGCGCCTCGGTATCCGTCTCGGTTGGCCCCTAACCGCCAGGCCGATCCGGGCCGGGCCTGGCGGACACCGCCCGCACCGACCTGCTCGCCTGGCTGCAGCACGGAGCCGCCACCACTTACACCCCGCCGGATCCCGCCCAGACGGAGCCTTCGTCGCTCATGAGCGGTCGGCCCGAGAGTTGCTGAGCCTGCGGATAACCGTGGGCCGAGGTAGGTGTAGCGGTCGGCCGAGGTCACCGCGCTGATGCCGCCCGCGGTGATGACCTGCAGGCTAATGATGCCGGGGCCGCCTGGTGGTGCGACCGCGGTGCAGCTGGTGGCGGTGCAGCTTGCGGGAACGCCGGTGAGGCCGAAGGAGACGATGCCTCCGGCCAGGTGCGTCCCAGTCACCGTGACCTTGGTGCCGCCGGACGATGGCCCGCTGGCCGGGCTCACCCGGGTGACCGTCGGCAGGGGCGGCGCTGGTGTCAGGTAGGTGAAAACGTCAGCCGGTGACGTCGCGCTCGGGCCGGCCGCGGTGGTGGCGATGACGTTGACCTGCCCGGTGCCCGGCGGTGCGGTGACGGTGCAGGAGCCGGCGGTGCAGGAGGAGCTCAGCGCCAGCCGGGTGCCGAAGCGGACGGCGGCGCCGGCCAGGCCGCTGCCGGTAAGCAGCACTTTCCCGCCGCCGCTGGTCACCCCGGTGGCGGGGCCTACCGCGGTAATAACCGGTGCCGCCACTGGCGGCGTGCCGTAGTGGTAGACCCCGGCTGGGGTCGCTGTGGTCGTCCCGTGCGTGGTCACCACGGTGACCGTGACTGCGCTGGCACCAGCAGGCGCAACCGCCAGCACGTGCCCGGCGTCCTCGTCGGTCACCGACGTGGCGGGTCTCGATCCGAACATGACCGCGGTCGCGCCGGACAGGTTAGCGCCGCTCACTGTCACCGGCGTCCCGCCCGCTGGCGGCCCGTAGTCCGGCCAGACGCCGTGAACCGACGGCGCCACCCCCGCCGTCGCCCCGGTCAGGCGGATCATCTGGCCGCCGTCGAACTCGCTCGCCCAGAGCGTCCCGTCCGAGCTCATCGTCAGGTAGTTCGGCTGAACGAGGGTCTCGTGGGGCTCGAGTGAGTACTCGGCCTGCGTGCCGGTGACCGGGTCGAGCGCGCCTAGCTCGTCCCTCCCGGCGACCGTGAACCACAGCCTGCCGTCGGGGCCGGAGGTGATGCCGGTCGTCGTCCCGGCCGGTGACAGCGGGTACTTGGTGACGGCCCCGCCGGTGGTGATCGCGCCGAGGTTGTCGCGGCCGGCTTCGGTGAACCAGAGCCGCCCGTCCGGCCCGACGCAGATTCCCCACGGCTCCAGGCCCTGCTCGGGCAGCGGGTACTCGGTCAGCTGGCCGCTGGTGGTGATGGCGCCGATGGCGTCGGCATACGGCTCGGTGAACCAGAGCCTGCCGTCTGGCCCGGCGACGATGTTGAGCGGGTAGCTGGCCACGTCGGGCAGCCGGTAGATCGTCGCCGCGCCGCTGGTGGTCATCGCGATGACCGCGGCGTCCTGGGCCAGGGGCATCCACAGCCGTCCGTCGGGACCGACGGTGATGTCGCGTACGTCGTCGGCGTGGCCGGGCAGGTCGTGCACGGTCTGCTTCCCGTCGGGCGCGATCGACACGAGCTTCTCGGCGTTCTCCTCGGTGTACCAGACGGTCCCGTCCGCGGTCTGGGTGATCCCGACCGGCAGCGCGGAGGCGTCCGGCGCCGGGTAGGTGGTGACCGTACCGTCGGCGGCGATGTGGCCTACCTCGTCCTGCGTTGGCAGGGTAAACCAGATCGTGCCGTCGCGCGCGGCGTAGACATGCCCGCCGCCGGCCTCCTCGCCCGACGCCAAGCCGGGTACGGGTACCTCGCTGACCTGGATCGCCGAGACGCTGAAGGAGCTGGCGGCGGAGGTGGCGGAGGTGCCGCCCGCGGTCTGCACGGTCACGCCGGCTGAGCCGGGCGAGCCCGGCGGCTGCGTGGCCGTGCAGGTCGTCTGCGTGCAGGACGAGTCGATCGCGGTGGCCGAGCCGAAGCTGACCGTCCCGGCGAGCAGGTTGGTTCCGGTCACGGTGACCGCCGTGCCGCCCGTCTGCGGCCCCGTGGCGGGCGAGATCGCGCTGACCGCGGGCGGCGGCGGCTTGAGGTAGGTGAACGCGCCGGCGGGGGTGGCCGGCGATACGCCGGCGAACGCGTGCACCGTCACGTCCACCGAGCCTGTCGCACCGGCCGGCGCGACCGCACTGCAGCTCGTATCGGAGGTGCAGGTCACGTCAGTGCCCGGGATGCCGCCGAATTCGACGTCGCCGCTGGTCAGGTTGGTGCCGGTGATCACCACCCGGGTGCCGCCGCCGGCCGGCCGGAGGGCGGCGAGATGCCGGTGATCGACGGCACCCCCGGCTTCCGGTACGTGAACATGTCCGCCGTCGTCTTCGCCGAGACGCCGGCCGGGGTCTGCACCGTCACGTCGGCGGGCCCATCCTCGGATGAGCCCGCGGACAGGCCCGTGCACCTCGTCTGAGTACAGGAGGTGGTGACGCCTGACCCGCCAAATCGCAGCGTGCCGTCCGTCAGGTAGTCGCCGGTCACGGTGACCAGGTCGCCGCCGATGTCGGGGCCGGAGTCGGGGGACACGCTGCTGATGACGGGCGCGGGGGTAGTCAGGTAGGTGAATTTGTCGGCTGCGGTGAACGGTGATGTCGTCGGCGACAGGCCGTCCCCGGTGCTCGCGTAGACGTCCACCGGGCCGGGGGAGCTGGCCTCAGGCGACGGGCCGGTGCACGTGGTATCAGTGCACTGCCACCCGGAGGCACTCTCACCGCCGATGCCGGGGAAGTTGAAGTAGACCGTGGCGTTGGCGAGGTTGGTGCCGGTGACCGTCACCGTGGTCCCGCCGGTCGCCAGGCCGCTGCGGGGTGACACCGCGGTGACGGTCGGCTGCAGGAAGGTGAACCGGCTGGCCGGGGTGGGGGCATTCGTCCCGAACGGGGTCCTGACCGTGACGCCGGCCGGGCCGGCTCGCGTCCCGTCCGGGACGCTCACCGCGCACTCGTCCTGCGTGCACTGCTCGATGTTGTCCGGGTCGAGCGCGGTTCCGCCGAAGCTGATGCTGGTAGTGTCGGCCAGGTTCTCCCCGAAGATGATCACCGAGGTCGAGCTGGACAGCCAGCCGGAGCTGGGGACTAGCGCGGTGACCACCGGGGCGCCGGGAAGGACGTAGGTGAGGGCGGCGGGCCGCGAGGCCGCGCCGTCCGGCCGGGTGACCACGACCGCGGCCTGGCCGGCTTTCGCCACTCGCGGTGCGTCGACCGTGCATGACGTCGGGCCGCAGGTGGCGGTCGGGTTCCCGGTGTCCTGCGCGGGCTGCCCGGCGATCGTCACCGTCCCGCCGCCGAGGTCGCGGCCGAGTATCGTCACCAGGTGGCCGCCCGCCGTGCTGCTTGCCGCGGGTTGGATGCTCGTGATGACTGGGGCCGGGGCCCGCGTGTAGGTGAAGGCGTCGGCGGCGCTGAGCGGCGAGGTGGTGCCGTCCACCTGTGCCGCCTGCACGCTGACCTTGCCGGTCACTGCAGGCGGGCTGGTCACACTGCAGCGGGTCGGCCCGCATACAGCGTCGGTCGTCGGCAGCTGGCCGAAGCTGAGGGTCGCGTCGTTGAGGTTGACGCCGGTGACCGTGACCGGCGTGCCGCCCGTGGTCGGGCCCGTTCGCGGGGACACCGACGTGATCCGCGGGCCGCCGCCGGCAGTGTACGTGAACAGGTCAGCGGGCGAGACGGCCGACGTCCCGGCGCTGGTCGTCACGGTGACGTCGGAGGTTCCGGGCGAGTCGCCCGTCTGGTCGGTGGTGAGCGTGATGTGGGAGTCGTCGACGACGGTGAACTGCTGCGGCTGGACTTCGTCCGAGTAGGCCGCGTCCCCGATGTACACGTCGGTGGCGCCGGTGAACCCAGACCCGGTGATCGTGACCTGTTCCCCGCCGTAGGCGTTGCCTGACCTCGGCGACACGCTGGTGACCGCGGGTACCGCAGGCGGCGGAGGAGAGGCGACGTAGCTGAACCGGTCGCCCGCAACCGGCGGAGACGTCCCGCTGCCGGTCACCACCTGCACGTCCACCGGCATGGTGGACGTGCCGCCGGGGGACGTCGCCGTGCACGACGTATCCGTGCACGACCAGTCCGAGGCCAAGGTGGGACCGAAGTACACGCTGCCGCCAGCCAGCCCGGCACCGGACACCTGGACGCTGGTGCCTCCGCTGGCCGCGCCGACGGTCGGGAAGACGCGGGTCACGGTCGGCGGCGGCGGGACGACGTAGGTAAACCGGTCGGCCGGCGTGCGCGCCGACGGGCCGCCTGGCCCTGATGCGATCACGTCAACCGCCCCGGTGCCCGGCGGCACGGTAACCGTGCACGACTCCGGCTCGCAGCTCAGGCCGGTCCCCTGGCCCGCTGTCGTTGTGGAGGGCCCGAAGCTGATCCCGGTGACCGTCGCCAGGTTGCTTCCCTGGACCGTCAGCGTGGTGCCGCCCGACGCCGGACCCGACTCGGCGCTCAGGCCGGTGACGACCGGCGGCTGTTGTGACAGCAGCCCGGACGCCCATCGGCCCAGGGTGGCGACGGCGGCGGCGCCGCCCGCGAAGTCGGCGGGCTCGGCGAACAGGTCGGCCCCGGCCCGCGGATCGGTGAGCTGGCTCTCGTCGATGCCGAGGAGGTCCTGCTGGATCTGGGCCAGGTCCTCCGGCGTCTCACCGAGCTGCGTGAGGCTGGCCGCGAGGTCAGCCGGCAGCCCGTTCACCATCATGCTCACGAACTGCGCGACGTCGGCCGGCGTGATCGCGAAGGCAGGCACCTGGACGGCGAACGCGGCCTGGGTCCTGGCATAGGCCGCGGGCAGGCTGGCCAGGTCGGCGCTGGCCTTGGCGTCAAAGGCCGCCAGCGCCTGGGCCTGGACCTGGTACCAGTAGACGCTGCCGGCGTTACCCGCCCCCCACATGCGATCTTCGGAGGCCTGCATACCCGACGTGTCCGCGATGCCGGCCGCGAGTAGCGACTCCAGCGAGGTCAGCGCGGCCACCTGCGCCTTAGTCAGCCCGGTGGGCTGAGGTGGCACCGGTGGCGGAGACGGATCGGCGACCTGCTGGTAGTCGTTGTCCGGCGGGTCGCTGGTCACCGCCCGCTTCAGCCCGTGCAGCAGGACGGTCCCGTACTTAGTCACGTTGTTGAACGCGGACTGGATTAGCGCGCACTGCGGGCACTCTTGCTTGACAATTTGCTTGAGCACCTCCTTCAGCATGGCCTTGCCAAAGGCCGGGCCGGGGTTGAACTGCTTGACCGCCGGGCACTTCACCGTCGATGCGGCGCGGTACAGACGCGGTGAGTTGACAATGGTCTCGATACTGTCGGTGGCGTAGCCGCCCGCCAGGCCTACGTCCTGAACGGTCGCGTCCGCCTCGTACTCGCCTGGCCCAGTGAAGGCAGTGCTCGTGGTCAGCAGCACGTGGAACGTCTGGGTGAGGTCGTGGGCCTGGCTCGTGCCGTAATGATCGTCCTCGCTGCCGAAGCCGCCGGACCACTCGCCGGTAGCGTACGGGCCGGTCGGCAGGAAGTCGCCGCTCGTCACGAGGAACGTCGCGACAATTGTCATCGGCAGCACGGCCTGGCCGTCGATCCCGCACAGGGTGATTGCCGGCGAACTGGCGACGGAAATGCTGTCAATGACGATGACTTCCCCGCCGAGCTCCTGAGCCGACGACGGCGCGGGAGACTGGCCTGCCGCTATCAGCACAGCCAGCGCGCTCGCCGTGAGCGCCCTGGTAATCCACCTGCCTGCGCGCGACATGCTCACGGTCAGACCCCCGGATGCACGCAAAGAAAACTATCACCCGCTCTTCACGATTATCGGCATCGCCTATTCTTCCCGCAACAGCTATCTCACCGAAGCCCCAGCCCGCCGAGGGCGTTTTTATGACCACCAGGCGGCTGCCGTTAACTTAGCCCCATCCACGCTGTTGCCTGTGCCCTTGACCACCGCCCCTCTCGGCGCTCTAGTCGGTCAGACCAGTGCCGAAGGCAGCTGCCACCGCTGGCATAGCTATGCATTCACTCCCAATGCGGACAGAGTGACGGCATCAGGATCGCGAGCTGGCGCCGAAAGCGGATACCGACAAGGCGAGTGTCGACAGGCCTCCTGCAAATGTCAGCCGAACCCGGCAGGGTCGACACCCCAGAGGGCAGGAAGGGAGGGCGCCCCAGCAAGGCCATGAACCTAGACCAGGCCAAGACCGTCCTGGAGCGGGCGGAAGGCGATCCACGGCACGCCTGCGTCGTGCTCAGTAGGGCCGCTGGCCTCGGCGAGAACTGGACCCCCAGAGAGCTGCGGCACTCGTTCGTCTCAATCATGAGCGACAACGGCGTGACCCTCGAGCAGATCGCCGACTTGGTCGGGCACCGGACGACGATCGTCACCCAAAAGGTCTACCGCCACCAGCTCAAGCCGGTCATCAGCACGGGCGCAACCGCGATGAACACAATCTTCGGAAACAAGAAGACCGCCTAGCGCTGCGCTAAGCGGCCTGGCTCCCGTTCCGGCTCCCGAGGGCCGTTCCGGACTCTACAAGTGCGTGGAGCTAAGGGGATTCGAACCCCCTGACCTTCTGCATGCCATGCACTGAATTACCGTCTGAGGCTGTCGTACCTGGTCTGGTGTCCGCAGCTCAGCGCCCTGCAACTGTCGGAGGTGGTCGCGCTTGGCCTGGGGAACGCTGAGCTCGTAGGCACTTGGTTAGTCACTGGTTGTCAGGTGTCATTGCCTGGAGGCAGCGCTCCTGGCGTCAGGAGAGAATCTCATCCAGGCTGAGCCGGTACCAGGTGGCGGCCCCCCTCGGGAAGAGGCTGAGGTTCGGGCCACGGCAGAACTCGCGGCTGGGCGGTACCTCCAGGCCGTCGGGGCGGACGAGCCGGCTTTCAGGCTCGTCCTGGATGATCCCGGCGGGCGTGACCTGCAGTGGCGTGATCAGGTCGTACTCGGGACCGTAGCCGCCGATCAGGACAGCGCGTTCACCCGCGGCGAGGAGCCGGGAGGCGCCGTGTACGGGCAGCGGCCCGTGGCTGCGGGCCTGATCGCCGTTCACTGTGATCAGGCGGAACGCGGTGTAGGCGGATATCGCGGCGGTTTCGCCTGAGACGTTCAGGGCGTAGCAGTCGTCGATCGTCGGCATCTCGCGCTGCGGGTAGGCCCAGTCGATGGTCAGGTCAGGGCGAACCGGGCCAGGCCGTGCGCTGCCGGCGTGGGCCCGTAGATCCCCTCGTCGAAGTACCCGGCCCAGATCGCCCCGCTGGGGGTGGTGAGCAGGTGCTCGACGGCGTCGCCGATCAGCCCTGCGTGCTCGCGCTGACCGTTGCCGTCCCACACCTCGGCATTGTCGCTGCCCCGGGTGCGGGCGCTGACGAGGAGAACCTTCCCGCCCGGCAGGGGCTGGACATGGGTCACCTTGAGCGACGTCTGGACTTCGAGGACCGTCACGGCTGGCAGGACCTGCGTGCGGCCTGGTTCCTGCGAATAAGGCGCCTTGCCGTCGTACCTCATGACGACCACCCCGTGCTCGCCCGCCGGAGGAGGCCATGCGGCCACGGCAATGTCATCAGGGCCGACCCCGATGGCGAGTGGCTCGATCGGGTAATAGCCAGGCCGGTCCAGGTATCCGTGCAGGCGCAGCGGTGCCATCGGAAGCCTCAGCACCTCCGCCCGTCGCTGGCGGCTCCGCTCCTCCCGTTCAGCCCGGGTCAACCGGCCGGGCCGCTTGGCCGGCGCGCCTTCACTCACGCACCCATTCTGCCGCTTACCGGACGTACCGCAGCCGGTCGGTGGCCACGGCCTGCCGCCACGGCGCGGGCGGGCGGAGCCTCGGCAGTCGTAGCCAGGGCTTGCTGAGTGACCCCCTCGATGCGAACGAGAATTGCCGTGTCGGCCGACGTGGCTCCACATGGCTAAGCAGCAGGTCAGAGGCACTCTTGTGTGGCTGGGCGTCGCCTCGCGTCGTCCAGTATCGGCCGAAGATGGCTCCCCAAATGGCTCCCCATCGGCTCGCGTGGAGCCCGGTGACGTCAGTCACATTGCGAGCGCGTCGGATAAGGATCTGGCGCGTCTTGAGCCGGCCTGGATCCCGACGGAGCCATGCAGGCCTGCGGCCAATGGGCCTGGGTGTAATCGAACCTGGCCCGCCAGACCGAACTAGACTCGATGGCGACGGTGAGCGGAGGGAGCTGCGTATGACCGCGGAAGCGTCTGAGATGGTGACGGTCCCTCGTGCCGAGCTCGACGCGCTGCGGGCTGAGGTGAGGCGGCTTCGGCGCGAGGTCGGGCGGAACCTGGCCAAGGCGCGGATCGAGGCGGACCCTGGCCCGGGCGACGGCGCACTTACCCTGTCACGCAGTGAGCTGGCGGAGGCCTGGGGAATCAGTGAGTGATCGCCAGGTCCGCTTCTCCGGGGACTGCTGGCAGGAGATCGAGGCGCTGCCTCAGCCGGTGAGGTGGGCGGTTCAGCGGGTGATCTTCCATCTGCTTGAGGAACCCGTTCCGACGCTGGCCGACCCCTTCCCCGAGGATGACCCGCTACCCGGGGCCTACGAGCTGCACCTGCCCTCCGACGGCGTGACGATCTGGTACGTCGTGGCCCCCTACCAGGGGCAGGAGATCATCAGCATCCAGCTCGTTCGACTGGATACCTGACGGGGTCCTTCAGCGCTGCCGGGCGGGCGCCCCGCTGCGTTCGGGTAGGCCAGCAGTTCGGGTGCCGACCGGGCAGTGGACGCGAAGCGTGAGCCGGTCGACAATCCGACTATGTCGGTTGCAGGGCAGGCGCGGTACCCGGGCAGCGCCTTGTGCCAGTTCTTGGACAGCCGCCTGCCGCAGCGCTCGGCGGTGGCGGAGGAATGGGTACGGCGTGGGGCTTCCGCTCCATGGGAGCGGTGTGGCTGCCCGAGGAGGAGAGCCGTCTGCGGCTCGGCCTGGCGGCGGAGATGCGGATCGGCCTCGACGTGGGCGAGGCCCCGGCTTACTTTGACCTGCTGTCGTTCTTGCCGCCGGCCGATTACGGCGATCTGCTTGAGGCGGCGGGCTTCAGTTCGGACGAGAGCCCAATTGAGGTTACCGGGACCTCTGACCCGCTGCTGTTCGAGTGGCGTCGGGTACATCAGCCGATCACGTGCGACGAGGGCCAGAGGGCTACCCTCGCCGCGTGTCTCGAGGCAGCGTCGATGCGGAACGTGTCGTCCGGGTTCATTGGCGGGTCGGCGCAGGCGCGGCGCCTGTCGCTGATGCTGTTCCGGTCAGACATCGCCCGATATCACAACGAACATCCAGAAGGCGGAAGCGAGCACGATGCGGCTCTCGACGGATTTGTCCATCTGTGGCAGGGCTACCTGGCACACGGCCGTCGGCAGTTGGCAGGCGCTGGCCGCGGCAGGGTGATCCTCGCCCCCGAGTTGAGCGGCGGCTTCGGTGTGGCGGACCTCGTTGTCGGGCGGTGTCTGATCGAGGTCAAGACCGCGTTCGATCCGGCCCTGAGCATGGACTACTGGCTCAACCAGGTGCTGGCCTACGCGCTCTTGGACTGGAGCGACGCCCTGGGCGTCGACACCGTAGCGATCTACCTCGGGTGGCAGGCGTTGCTGCTTGCCGACTCCCTGACCGCAGTGCTCGCCGCGGCAACTGCGGGCAGAGCGCCCTCGCTTGAAGATCTCCGCGCCGACTTCCGCGGCGAGATGCGGGACGACATCGATGAGTCATTCGCTATACGAATGCGACAGCGCCACCCGCCGTTCGTCACACCTGCCCCGAAGACTTTGGCACCGTAACAGCAGGAGGTCGCCGGCCTCCTCCACGTCGGGCGCGACAAGGTCTACTACCTGCTCCGCACCGGGCAGCTCCGCAGTATCAAGATCGGCAAGTCACGCCGGATCACCGAGGAGCAGCTGGCCGCGTTCGTCGCCGGGCTCGAAGAGAACGCTGGTGGCGCCGGCTATAACCGTTAACCCCGCAACGAATCGCGGCCACTCCGAATGCAGCGGTGAAATCGCAAACGCTTGCCAGGGAAACCCTGCGCTAGCGTAAGCGCCATCCTTATCCGTATCGAGAAAGAAAACTCCAGTGGCGGATTCCAGTGATATTCCGCGGCGGTCCAAGAGGCGCCGCCCGGCCCGCGGCGAGAGCGGCATCTCCTACGACAAGACGAACAAGGCCTACATCGCCACGGTCTCGCTCGGCACCAACCCGGACGGCAGCCGGAACCGGCGCACCGTACGCGGCCGGACCAAGACCCAGGCCAAGGACCGGCTGCAAGAGATGAGGAGCTCCAGGCCCGTGCGCAGGTCGGCGACTGCCTCTTCCCGCGTCGGCCCGTCGCCGAACGCAGCTTCGCCAGGACACAGCTGGGCTGAGGCGCACCAGACGCCGTCTTCGTCTTGCTCGACGACGTAGGGCACGTGAACGACGCGAGTCACAGGTTCAGTATTACATGGCTGACAACGCCTCGTGTCGGCGTGCCACAACCACACGTTGTCCGCAGGTCCAGAAGCGGGGCCACCGTCATGGACAGTATCTTCGGCGACTCAGGCAACCAAAAAACCCGACCGGGCGATAGTCACTATGTTAGTCACTATCTGCTCGAACGGGCCTTCGAAAAATGCGGTGGAGCTAAGGGGATTCGAACCCCTGACCTTCTGCATGCCATGCAGACGCGCTACCAGCTGCGCCATAGCCCCGCAAGCCGCAAGACGGCCGTTGTGGCCCGCCCCGCGAGGTGGAACGTGGTTAGCATACAGGCTCTGCGGCCATGTGTCGTACTTGATCACCGCGACTCCACCATGACGCCACCGCGATGCCGTGACGAGGCCGCGGAGGCTCCAGGAAGAACCCTGGCGTTACCCTGAACCGCGTGAGCAACGCCGATCCGCACCTCGTCACCCCGACCGGCAAGCCGCGAGCACGGGCGGTGGGCCTGACGTTCCGCGGTACGCCCGGCCCGCACAACGCGATCACCGACGTGCCCGGGGTCGAGGTCGGGGTGCGGACGCTGATCGCGGGCGAGAGCGTGCGGACCGGCGTCACTGCTATCCACCCGCGGGGCAAGGGCAACCCGGGCGACCCGGTGGCGGCGGGGTACCACAGCCAGAACGGCAACGGGGAGATGACCGGCGTCTCCTGGATCGAGGAGTCGGGCACCTGCCAGGGGCCGGTCACGATCACCAACACGCACGCGGTCGGCGTCGCCCACGCGGGGATCATCGCCTGGATGAACGCCGACCACGCCGGCCTGACTGGCGTCTGGCTGCTGCCGGTGGCGGCTGAGACCTGGGACGGCTACCTCAACGACATCAACGGCCACCACGTCAACGAGGAAGACGTCGTCGCCGCCCTCCGGGCGGCCACCCCGGACCAGCCCGACGAGGGCAGCGTCGGCGGCGGCACCGGGATGAACTGCTACCAGTTCAAAGGGGGCAACGGCACCGCCTCGCGCCAGGTCGCCTACGCGGGCGACGATCTACACCGTCGGGGTCTTCCTGCAGGCCAACTTCGGCCGCCGGGCCGAGCTCACCCTGGACGGGATATACCTCGGGGAAGAACTGGCCGGTGACAACCCGATGGGTGACTTCTCCCTCGCCCCGTCGAGCCCGCCGCAGGGGGCCGGGTCGGTCATCGTGGTCATCGCGACCGACGCGCCGCTGCTGCCGCACCAGTGCAAGGCCCTGGCCCGGCGGGCCACCCTCGGCCTGGCCCGCACTGGCACCACCGGCTCCCATTCCTCGGGTGACATCTTCCTGGCGGTGTCGACCGGCAACCCGGGGAGCTTCGGCAGCGACGGGCCGCCCGGCACGGGGGAAAGCGGGGGCCGCTACGGTGCGCTCACATTCATCCCCTGGCGCGAGATCGACCCGTTCTTCGAAGCGGTCGTCCAGGCGACCGAGGAAGCGGTCGCGAACGCCCTCATCGCCAACGATGACATGACCGGCCGCGACGGCCACCGCACGCCGGCCCTGCCCCGGGCACGGCTGGCCGAGATCCTCGCCCGCCGCCGCCCGGCCTAACGGGACGCCGGGGATGGCAGGAAGCGCCCGAGCAGCGTGTGACTTACCTGTGGCGCCGATAAAGCGGAAACTTTATGCTTAGCGGTAACAAATCGGGTGATAGCACCTAAATGTTTCCGCTACGCCGAAAGTTACCGGCTTAATTCGGTGCGTCCCCGGCAGGCGAGTCTCATCGTAAACATTGCTCCCGCCGGCAACAGCCTCGCGTGACGGCGCCCGGCCTGCAGCGCTCGCCCATGCGCGGGGCCAGGGCGGAAGCCCCGGAGCGCCCAGACCCCGGACCGCCCAGGCCGCCGGACCCGTCAACGCCGCCCGAAGCGCCCAGGCCGCCCGGACCGTCAACGCCGCCCGAGCGCCCAGGCCGCCTAGACCGTAAACGCCGCCCAGGCCGCCCAGGCCCCCCGAGCCGTCAACGCCGCCAGGCCCCCGAGCCGTCAACGCCGCCCGGCCCCCCGGAGCCGTCAACGCCGCCCGGAGCGTCAAGAACGCCGCAGGAAGCCGCCCGGATCCCAGCCGACCGGCACCAACTCGCATTCCGCCGGATACGGGACACCCGTATACCCTTTCGTTGACATGAGTCGATACACTCGTTTACCGTCGTTAACCCTGTGTACATGTAAAACCCCGGGGGATCGGAGCACGTTGCATGACCCAGACGCCGGTATCCCGTCCCGCGTGGGTGAGCGCCATGAACGTCCTCGCGGGCACCGGCGGCGCGAACCGCAGATCCCCGGTCGAGATCGTCGCCAACGCCGCTTCAGCCGTCACCCGCAGTCCCGCTGCCTCGGTCACCGGCATCTCCCGGGGCAAGCTGGGCCGCTGGACCGACGGCGTGGCCGAGCTGCGGGCCGACCGGGCCGAGTTCGCCGTCTACTGGGACGCGCACAACAACCAGGTGCTTGACGCGCGGGCACAGGCCGTGAGCCGGGGCGAGGCACCCGACCCGCTGTGGGTCGTACTCGGCGACTCGACCGCGCAGGGGCTCGGCGCCCGCAGCCCGCGGGGCGGCTACGTCGGTCAGGCCCTGCGCGAGCTGCGGCAATCCACCGGGCAGCACTGGCGGGTCGTCAACCTGTCGGTATCGGGCTGCCTGACCCGTGACGTGGTGGCCGGCCAGCTGCCGTTGCTGACCGGCCTTGACCCCCGGCCCGACCTCGTCACCTGCGGGGCTGGCGCGAACGACATCCTGTTCAGCCCGCCCGGGCGGCTGTTCGCCGACCTGCGGACGATGCTGGCGGCCGTCCCCGACAACACCGTGCTGCTCGACCTGCCGCTGCTGTCGGGCTTCTGGTGGCTGGTCGGGCGGATGAGCGTGCCCTACATCAGCCGCATCAACCGGGTCATCCACGAGGTCGCAGGGCAGCGCGGCCTGCGGGTAGCGGAGGTCAGCCGGTCGTTCGTCCCGCCGTGGGCGGGGAAGTTCTCGGTCGACAACTTCCACCCGAGCCAGGACGGCTACCGCGACTGGACGCGGGCGCTCATCCAGGCCCTGCCCACGGGCGGGACGGCGGCCGTGGCGGCGGCCTGACGCCTCACTGCTGGGAGGCCGCGCCCGCCTGGACCACGCCGATCGTCAGCAGCTTGACCGAGGTCTTGGCGCACCCCATCGACTTGTACGCCAGGGTAGACCGCGGTCGTCTGGTTCGGCGGGTAGACCCGCAGCACCGTCGTGTCCTTGGGCGAGCAGGTGGACGACGGGTAGTTCAGTGCCTGGGTGACCCGCAGCAGCGCGTTGCCGGTGGCCCCGGGCTTGAGCGTGACCACCGTGGGACTGCTCGTCGCCGACCGCTGGGCGGCCGCGCCGACCTGCGTGGCCGACGACCCCGCGGCCAGTGACACCCCCGGGTACCCGTACAGCGTGCAGGACGCCGAGCCCGTGTTGGTGAAGTCGATCGTCTGGTACGTCGACCCGGCCGCGCCCTCGGCCGTGCCCACCGTGACCTTCAGGGCCGAGGTCGGGCAGGCATTGGCCGGCGCGCTGGCTGGCGCCGAGGACGATCCGGCCACGGGCGAGGTAGCGGCCGACGTCGCCGCGGGCGACGACGCCGCCGCAGACGAGGCCGCGGCCGACGAAGCGGCAGGCGCGGACGAGGAGGCCGGCGCCGACGCGGAAGACGACCCGCTGGACGCGCAGCCCGCGACGGCGGCCACGACCGCCCCGGCGGCGAGCGCGCCACCCGCCTTGAGGAACAATGAAGGAGAACCCGAACCCATCATCGCGAACCACCCTTTCCGGGCAAGCACCAGGCCACGTGCACCCGCAGGCCGCGAGTGCCACTTCCCCGTCAACCGGGCTTGCATACTTGTGACGCACGCCGGTCGGCAACGGTTGGGGCGAACTTACGCAATTTCGCACAAGGGGAGAATGAGTCACATGACTGTTCCGCTGCCCGACCTTTTCAAGCGTGTCACGCTCACCCCGGGTGGAGTCAGGATCAACACGCTGGTGGGCGGCAACGATCAGGGATCGCCCGTCCTGCTCCTGCACGGCTACCCCCAGACCCACGTCATGTGGCACCACGTAGCGCCCGTCCTGGCCCAGGATCACCTGGTGGTGCTGACCGACCTGCGCGGGTACGGCGACAGCGGCAAGCCCTCGGGCGGGCCCACCCACGACGCCTACGCCAAGCGCACGATGGCCTACGACCAGGCACTGGTGATGCGCGAGCTCGGGTACGAGCAGTTCGCCGTCGTGGGCCACGACCGCGGTGCCCGCGTCGCGCACCGGATGGCGCTGGACTACACCCAGCACGTGACCAAGCTGGCGGTGCTCGACATCGTGCCGACCCGGCACGCGCTGCGGACCGCCGACATGGACTTCGGCCTGGGCTACTGGCACTGGTTCTTCCTCGCCCAGCCCGAGCCGCTGCCCGAGCACCTGATCGGCGCCGACCCGGTGGGCTGGGTGCGGTCGAAGCTCAGCCACTGGCGCCGCGGCGGGCAGCCGTTCGATGAGCAGGCAGTCGCCGAGTACGTGCGCTGCTTCAACGACCCGGCCACGATCCACGCCTCCTGCGAGGACTACCGGGCGGCGGTCGGCACCGACCTCGACGACGACGACGCCGCGGCCGCGCGCGGGCAGAAGGTCACCGTCCCGGTGCTCGCCCTGTGGGGCGCGCACGGCTTCGTCGGCCAGCGCTACGGAGACGTCACTGCGGTCTGGCGCGAGTACGCCGACCAGGTGGAAGGCCGCCCGCTGCCGTGCGGGCACTTCCTCGCCGAGGAGGTCCCGATGCAGACCGCCGCCGCCCTGCGCGCCTTCCTGCAGGACTGAGGAGAGCCCGGAAAGGAACGGGACCGGCTGCCACCGCCCCGCCCGTGACACCTACGGCCGGGCGGCCCCTCCGCCCGCCGCGGGCGACCGTGGCCCGGGCCGAACCCGTGGTCTAGCCCGGCGAGAGTGCCCCTTCCCGGTACTCGCCGGGCAGCCCGATTACGCGCGTCAGCGCGGTGAGGGTGCGGCCAAGCGGCGCGTCGAGCCGGGCCGAGGCCAGGTCATCGCCGCGCGTCGCGCCCTGGTTCACGATGACCACGGGGATCCCGAGCGACGAAGCATGCCGGACGTAGCGGAGCCCCGACATCACCGTCAACGACGAGCCGAGCACCACCAGCGCCGCCGACGCCGTGACCATCGCGAAGCACGCTTCGACGCGGGGCCGGGGCACGTTCTCGCCGAAGAAGACGACGTCCGGCTTGAGGATCCCGCCGCACGCGCGGCAGTCCGACCACGGTGAACCCGCCGGTCTCCTCCAGCGCCACGTCCCCGTCCGGGTTGACGGCGGGCTCGAGCCCCATGGCGGCCTCGGTCCAGCGCGGGTTGGCCGCCCGCAGCCGCTCGTCCAGTTCCTCCCGGGGCGAGCGCTGCCAGCAGGACAGGCACACCACCCGGTGCAGCGACCCGTGCAGCTCGGTCACCGCGCGGGCGCCCGCCGCCTGGTGCAGCCCGTCCACGTTCTGCGTGATGATCCCGCGGACCAGGCCCGGCCCGCTCCAGCGCGGCGACGGCGGCGTGGCCGGCGTTGGGGGCAGCCCCGGTGACGTGCCGCCAGCCGAGGTGCGAGCGGGCCCAGTAGCGCTGCCGGTTGACCGCCGCCTTGGTGAACGCCTGGTAGGTCATCGGCTGGGCCCGGCCGCCGCGGCGGCCTGCCGGGCCTGCCCGCTCGGCCCCCGGTAGTCGGGGATGCCGGACTCGGTCGAAAGCCCGGCCCCGCTGAGCACGGTGAGGTTGCCCCTGGACGGCCAGCGCGGCCAGCGTCCCGAACGCGGGCGGGCTGCTCCCGGCGCCGTCCGCCTCCGCGAGCTCAGCCTGGGTCACCCTTCCTATGCTGCCATGCGTTACCGGCTGGTCCGTCCGCCCGGACCGCCCCGGGCCGGGCCCGGCCGACCGACGCGGACGCCGTTCGGGCGGTCCCATGATGGAATGGCAGGGTGTGCACCGTTGTCGTCAGCCTGGCGCCGGGGGAGCGGGTGCCGCTGCGGCTGCTCGGCGTCCGTGACGAACTGGCCCGCCGTCCCTGGCTCCCGCCTGCCCGGCACTGGCCTGGCTCGCCGCTCGTCGGCGGGATCGACGAGCAGGCGGGCGGCACCTGGCTGGCTCGTCCACCCGGACGTGCCCCGCGTCGCCTGCCTGCTCAACGGGCGCGGCCAGTTCGCCGACCCGGCCCGGCGCCGCAGCCGGGGGGAGCTGCCGCTGCGGGCCGCCGCCGACGGGGCGGACCTGCTCACCACGCTGGCGGCCGACGGGGCCGCGCTCGCCGCCTACGACCCCTTCCACCTGATCCTGGCCGACCGGGTCTCGGTCCGCTCGCTGTCCTGGACCGGCCGCGACCCGGCCGGCCCGGGCCAGGCTGCCCTCGGTCCGGGTGCTCGGCCCCGGCACCCACCTGTTCACCAACGCCGGCCACGCCTACCCGGTGGAGCCGGGGGACCC
Organism: uncultured Actinomycetota bacterium; assembly: GCA_963795335.1. GTDB lineage: Bacteria > Actinomycetota > Actinomycetes > Streptosporangiales > Streptosporangiaceae > Trebonia. The sequence continues at coordinate 563,126 of CAWCHI010000006.1, read as the reverse complement.
GGCGGGGGAGCCCAAGGCCGATCACTTTGCCGAGAAGTTCGCCGCCGCCCGTCCGCCCGCCGACCCGGCCCTGCCGCTCGCGCAGGCGTGGGGCGACTGGCTCACGCTGGCGGCGGGCGACGGTCTCGACCCGGCCAGCCCCGGCGCCATCATCGTGCGCAAAGAGCTGACCGACGGCCAGCTGTACGGCAGCACCTCGGCCAGCCTGGTCGCGCTGGCGGCTGACGGCGGCTTCCGCTACGACTTCCAGCCCCGCCCGGGTGACGGTGACAGCTGGCACCCGGTCACCAGCAAGCCGTAACGACCAGCCCGCCGGCGGCGGCGCCGCGGTCAACTGGCGGACAAGCTCCGCCAGCCCCCGTGGGTACACGCTCTCGGCCGTCGTCTCCAGCTCGTGCAGGCTCCACCAGCGATGGCGGTTGATCCCGTCCGCGGCGTGCATCGCCGCGACGTCGCCCAGCGGCCGCCCGGACTGCGCCACCCGCCCGACGAAGAAGTGATCGTGCTGCCGGACCAGCCGCCCGAAATAGCCCGAGTAGAAGATGCCGCTCTCGGCGTGCACCTCCTGGGGCGACACCGGCACGTCGGCCCAGCCGGTCTCCTCCAGCAGCTCCCGGCAGGCGGCGGTGTAGAAGTCCTCGCCGTCCTCCACCCCGCCGCCGGGGGTAGCCCAGTGCTTGCCCTTGGGCGGCGGGTCGTCGTACCCGAACAGCAGCACCCGTCCCGCCGGGTCGGTCACGATGACCCGCCCGGCCAGCCGCACCGGCAGCTCCGCGTCTGTCAGCTCAGCCTCACTCACGGGGCCATTATCCCGGTAGCCTGGCCCGCGTGCTTGAACGAGTCACGGTGACCAGCTACCTGGCGCCGCTGCGCGAGGGCGGCAGCCTGCCCGGCCTGGTGGAGGCGGACAACCTCGGCACCTACGTGCTGAAGTTCCGCGGCGCCGGCCAGGGGCCGCTCGCCCTGGTGGCCGAGGTCATCGCGGGCGAGCTCGCCCGCGCGCTCGGCCTGCGCACCCCCGAGCTGGCGCTGGCCGAGCTCGACCCGCGGATCGCCGCCAGCGAGCCCGACGAGGAGATTCAGGACCTGCTGCGGGCCAGCGCCGGCCTCAACCTGGCGGTCGACTTCCTGCCCGGCAGCGCCGGCTTCGACCCGCTCGGCTGGGACGCGGACGAGGACTTCGCCAGCGAGCTGCTGTGGTTCGACGCGCTGATCCAGAACGTGGACCGCACCTGGCGCAACCCCAACCTGCTGGTCTGGCACGGCGACATCTGGCTCATCGACCACGGCGCCGCGCTCTACTTCCAGCACGACTGGTCCCGCGCCAACCCGGCCAAGCCGTTCGACGCCCGCCAGCATGTGGTCCGTGAGCGCGCCACCCGGGTGGAACGGGCCCATGAGAAGCTCGCCCCCCAGGTGACGGCCGAGCTACTGGCCGCCGTCACCGCCGACGTGCCCGCCGAGTGGTTCGGCGAGCGCGGCCCGGGTGCCTACGTCCGGCAGCTACTCGACCGCGCCCCCGTGGTTCCTGAGGTGATCCGCCGGTGAGCGAGATCTTCGAGTACGCGCTGATCCGCGTCGTCCCCCGGATCGAACGGGGCGAGGCCGTCAACGCCGGCGTGATCGTCTACTCCAAGTCGTTCCGCTTCCTGCGGACGCGGATCGAGCTGGATGAGGGGCGTGTGCGGGCACTCGACCCGCGCGCCGACATCCCCGCGCTCCGGGCGGCGCTGCACGCCTTCGCCCGCGCCTGCACCGACGGCCCGCTCGCGGAACAGACCCTGGGCGAGCGCTTCCGCTGGCTGACCGCGCCCCGCTCGTCCATCGTCCAGCCCGGCCCGGTGCACGCGGGCGTGACCGACGACCCCGCCGCCGACCTCGACCGGCTGTTCGGTGCGCTGGTCGCGGTCTGAGGCGACCCGGCCCCGTTCGGGATCGCGGCTCGCGGTGATCAGCGGGTGAGGCCGGCCCTGAGCGCACCCCTGGGAGCGGCCGCCGGCTGCTGTCCCGCTACCCGGAGCTGGCGGCCGCGCTGGCGGCGGCGGCGGCCGGGCTGTCCGTCCGCGGGCCGCTGGCCTGGCTGGCCGGGCACCAGGGCATCAACGCGGCGCTGGTGGTGCTGGTGGCCGCGACCGCGGCCGGCATCGACCCGGCCGCGCTGCGCCGCCTCGCCCGCGCCTGGCGCCGGGTGCTCGTCACCGTCGCGGCCGGCATCGCCGTGCTGCCCGCGCTGTCGTGGGCGGTGGCGCAGCTGGTGCCGGCCGGGCCGCTGCGGGACGGGGTGCTGGTGGCCGGCCTCGCCCCCTGTGAAATCGCCTCGGTCGCCACCACCAGCCTGGCGGGCGGCGAGGCGGCGGTCGCGGCGGGCGTCCTGATCGGCTCCACGATGGCTACGGTGCTGCTGGCCGCGCCCGTGCTGACCCTGGAGGCGGGCCGGGCTGGCTTCTCGCCCGGCGCCCTCATCGGCCACCTGGCCCTGGTGGTGGCGCTGCCGCTGGCGGCGGGCCTGGGCGCGCGCTGCCTGCTGCCCGCCACCCGGCGGGTGCTGGCGACGCCGCGGGCGCAGACGGCCGCCTCCCGCACCGCCCTGGCCGCCGTCACCGTGCTCGTGGCGCTGGTCGCGGCCGAGGTCCGGCTGTCCGCCGGCTACGCCGCCGTCGCCGGGGCGCTGCTGCTGTTCCTGGCGGGCTCGGCCGTCCTCGGCGCTCTCCTCGGCGCCCGCTCGACCCGGGCCGTCGGCGCGGCCCTGCTGCTGGTCACCTCGATGCGCGACTTCGCCATCGCGGCCGCGCTGGCCGCGGCCGCCTTCGGCCCGGCCGCGGCGGGCCCGCTCGGCCTGTACGGCATCGCCGTCCTGGTCTGGGGGACGGCGATGGCGGGCACGCTGCGCGCCCGGGCGGCCGCCGCCGCACTCGCGCCCGGACGCAGGCCGGCCCGGGCGGACGAGCCCGGTCAGCCCGGAGCGGCGGCCGGGCACCCGGCCCGGAAGGGGACACCGGGGGCGTAGCCGTTCCACTCGGCCGGCGTGAGCGGCTGGCCGGTGCTGGCGCAGACCGCCGTCAGGGCCGCCGCCGGGCTGGTGTCCCACAGGTGGACGGTGCCCTCGTCGGCCGCCGCGAGCTGGCGGCCCGACGGGGCGAACGCCACCCCCGTCACGACGCCGCCGGCCGCGGTCAGCGTGGCCGCCAGGGTCGGCTGCGCAAGCGTGCGCACGCGCCACAGCCACACGGTGCCGTCCGCCGCGCCCGCCGCCAGGGTGCTCCCGTCCGGGCTGAACGCGGCCGACCGGACCGGCGCGGACACGGTCAGCGGGCCACCCAGCGGCACCGGGAGGGCCGGGTCGGCCACATTCCACAGGCGCACCGTGTCGCCGGCGCCGCTGACCGCCAGGGTGGTGCCGCCGGGGGCGAACGCGAGGCCGGCCGTCCCGTCGGCTGACCCGCCGGCGATGGTGTCGGCCAGCGTCAGCGCCTGGCCCGCCAGCCGCCACAGCCGGACCTTCCCGTCGGTGCCGGCCGTCGCCACCAGTGCCCCGTCCGGGGCGAAGGTGACGGCGGAGACCGCGGCGCCGTCCGGGTGCTCGGTCGCCAGCGGCTGCGGGTGGGCCGGGTCGGCCACGTCGTCGAGCCGCACGCTGCCGTCGGCCGCTCCGGTCACCAGCAGCTGCCCGTCGGGGCTGAAGGCGACCGCCTCGGTGCCGCCGGCCGCGCCGGTGACCGTGGCCGGCGGGCCCGCCGGGGCCAGGGTCCGGCCGTTGTAGAGCGCCACGGTGCCGTCGGAGAGGGCGGCCGCGACGATCCCGGTCCGGCTGACGGCGGTGCCGTTGGCCCGGGTTCCGGCCGCCAGCAGGCGGGTCGCCAGCAGCGTCCGGCCGCTGGCCTGCCACAGTTCGAGGCTGCTGCCGCCCACGGCGACGGTGCTGCCGTCGGGGCTGAAGCCGACGCTGCCGGGGGAGTCGCCGGCTTGCAGGACCGGCGCCGGCAGCGCGATCAGGGACACCGCGCCGCTCCCGGTCGCGGCCGCGATCCGGCCCGGGCCGTCCCAGCTGACCGCGTTGACCTGCCGCGGCTGGGGCACGCGGGCGGTCAGCGCCCGCGTCGCCAGGTTCCACACGAGCACGTTCCCGTCGGCCGTGCCCGCGGCCAGCGCTGTGCCGTCGGGGCTGAACGCGACGGTCTCAGTCGCCGCGTCGGCCCCGGTCAGGGTGCCGTCGGGGACGACTCCGGCCGGCTTGTGCCGGGTGGCCGGGCGCAGCGTCCACAGCCACACCTGCCGGTCGGTGCTTGAGGCAGCCAGGGTGGTGCCGTCCGGGCTGAAGGCGACCCCGGAGAGCGCCCCGCCCGGCCCGGTCACCGGCATATGCGGATACCGAACGGGGGTCGCTGACCCCGGCACCTGCCACAGCACCGCGGTGCCGGCCGACGTCCCGGCCGCCAGCACCCCGCCCTTCCCGAAGGCGACGGCGCTGACCGGGGCGCCCGCCCCCAGCGGCTTGCCGTCCGGCACGGGGCTGGCCGGCCTGGTGACCGTCCACAGCCGCACCTCGCCGTCGGCCGACCCGGCTGCCAGCAGGCGTCCGTCGGCGCTGAAGGCGACCGCGGTGACCTGGCCCCGGGGCCCGGTCAGAGGCGAGCCGAGGGCGGTCACCGCCGGGGCGGCACCGCTCCCGCCCACCTGCCAGAGCTGGACCGTCTGGCCTTGCCCGGCCGCCGCGATGACCGTACCCGACGGGCTGAAGGCGGCCGCGTCGAGCGCCAGGTCCCGGTTCGGCTGCGCCAGCGTGGCGACCAGGGCCGGGCGGGCGGGCGCGGCGATGTTCCACAGCTGGAGCGAGCCGTCGCTGGCCGCGGCGACCAGCAGCCGCCCGTCCGGGCTGACACTGACCGCCCGGACCGCGCTGGGAGCGTCGGTTACCCGGGCGACGGCAGCCGCGGCCGACGCGTCGAGCAGGCTCGCGGTCGCCTCCGGGGTGGCCGCGATCGCGTAGGCCGACGCGGCCAGCTGGGCGGCCACGGCCGGGTCGGTGCCGGCCGCGTGCTCGGCCGCGATCGCGACCGCGCGGGAGTCGGCCGCCTGCCGGCCGGCGTTGGCGGCCGCCTCGGCCGAGACCGCCCGCTGCCGCTGCGAGAACGCGTAACCCGCCAGTCCAGCAGCGACCAGAACGAGCACCGTCAGCAGGGCGACAGCGGCGCGCAGCCCCCACGGCGGCCGGGCCGGGCGCTGCGGGCCGGCCGCCTGACCGCCCGCCCCGGCCTGGCCGCTGGGGGCGGGCTCGCCGCTGGGTGCGGGCTGACCGCCTGGCCGGCTGCGGCTTGGAGGCTGTACTGGACCGGGAGGCTGTGATGGACCAGGAGGCTGTACTGGACCGGGAAGCCGCAGCCAGCCGGGGTGGCGGGGTCGCCTGCCCCGGGAACGGCTCCGGCTCCGCCCCGAGCCCGCGGGCCGCCCGCGGGCTCCGCCCGGTCCGGGCCGCCCGCGCGGTCCTGGTCTCGCGCGCCGCAGCCTGGCCCGCGGTCTCCCGGCGCTCGTCCCGCGCCGCGTCGGCGTCCTCCTCGAGCCAGTCCCGCAGCCGGGGCCAGGCGGTGAGCACCACGTCGTGGGTCAGCCAGGCGGAGCCGGCGTCGACGGTGAGCAGGCCCTCGCCCGCGAACGCGGCCAGCGCCCGGTCGGCGTCGGCGACCGTGGCGCCGGCCTTGGTCGCGGCCCGGCGGAGCTCGCTCAGCGATGCCGCCACTCGGACCGGCGGCCGGCCGGCGGCCTGGTGGGCCAGCTCCGGCAGCAGCAGCCGGGCGAGTTCCTGCTGCCCGGCCGAGAGCCCCGCATAGGCCCGCTCGCCCGACTGGCCGAGCGCGTCCGCCGTCCCGCCCGCGGCCCGGTAGTCGGTCAGCGTGATGGTCTGGTCGGCGCCGCGCCGCCAGGCGGCCAGCATCGCGTGCGCCGCCAGCGGCAGGGCGGCCGCCTGAAGCAGGCGCTCGCCGTCCCCGCCCGGGGTCTCATCGTCGGGTCCGGCCGGGGCGAGGTCGGCCAGCAGCGCCGTGATCAGGTCGTCGGCCACATCCGCCCCAGCCAGCAGGGCGGGCTCGGTGAACGCGCGGCGGAGCTGGCCGGCGGTCATCGGGCCGAGCACCACCTGGCGTTCCTGCAGCGCCCGGAGCAGCCCGGGGTACCCGATCGCGTGGCCGTAGCAGTCGGCCCGCAGCGCCAGCAGCACCAGCCGCTCCCGGGCGAGCTCGCACAGCGCCGCGACCAGGGTGTCGCGCTCGGCCCCGGCGGCCGGCAGGGTGAACAGGCCCTCGGCGTGGTCCACCAGGACCGCGGTGGCCCCAGTGGCCCCGCCGCTGGCCACGCTCCCGGCCGGGGTGGCCGGGTCGCCCCACGCCCCGCTCGTCTGGCTCAGGTCCCAGCCCCCGGGTGCGGGCGGGGCGGCCGCGTGCTCGGCGACCCGCGCGGCCAGCCCGGGTATCCCGGTCACGGTCAGGTCGTGGTAGGCCACCCGGTCGCCGTCGCCGGCCTGTCCTGCGCGCAGCCGCGGCAGCAGCCCGGCCCGCAGCAGCGACGTCTTGCCCGCGCCGGACGCACCGACCAGCATCAGCGGCAGACCCGGGCGCTGCTCGGCCAGGAACGCGATCAGCTCGGTGACGTCCTCCCGGCCGAAGAAGCGCTGCGCGTCGTCCTCACCGAACGCGGCGAGCCCAAGGTACGGCGCCGCGCCGCGCCCCTCCGCGCGCTCGCCGCCGTGCCGCTCCTGACCAGGTTTCCCCGGATCCCGTGGGGTTTGCTCCACCGACATATGTTTAACCACATCCACGGCACGCGTGTGGTTCACGCGATTGAATTCATTGATGCGGATTTGCGCCCGCCCGGTGGCAATCGCGGGCACTAGGGCCGGGCCGGCCCGTCTCCGTCTAAGCCCGGCCGCGTCGTCCATGCTGGAAGGCGAGCAGCTCAGCGGCGAGCGGCCCCGGGGGCGAACGACCTCTGCAGCGAGGAACGAGGGACAGTGATGAGTGAGCAGCCCGGGCGCACCCGCGCGGAACTCAGCTACACGTCGGCCACGAGCGGCACCCCGCTGCTGGGCGACACGATCGGCGCGAACTTCGACCGGACCGCCGCGGCCTTCCCCGGCCGCCTGGCCCTGGCCGACCTGGAAGCCGGCCTGCGCTACAGCTACGCCGAGCTGAAGGACGAGGTCGACGCGCTCGCCTACGGCCTGCTGGAGTCGGGGATCGCCAAGGGTGACCGGGTCGGCATCTGGTCGCCGAACCGGGCCGAGTGGACGGTCACCCAGTACGCCACCGCCAAGATCGGCGCGATCCTGGTCAACATCAACCCGGCCTACCGGACCAGCGAGCTGGAGTTCGTGCTGAACCAGTCCGGCTGCCGGCTGCTGATCGCCGCCCAGCGGCTGAAGACCTCCGACTACGCCGCGATGATCGCCGAGGTCCGGCCCCGCTGCGCGGGCCTGGAGCAGGTCGTGCTGCTCGGCACCGACGGCTGGCGGACGCTGCTGGAGAGCGGGCAGCTGGCCGACCCCGGGGTCCGCAACGCCGCGCTGGCGGCGATCGAGCTGTCGGCCGACGACCCGATCAACATCCAGTACACCTCGGGTACGACCGGGTTCCCGAAGGGCGCCACCCTGTCGCACCACAACATCCTCAACAACGGCTTCTTCGTCGGCGAGCTGTGCCACTACAGCGAGCAGGACAAGATCTGCATCCCAGTGCCCTTCTACCACTGCTTCGGCATGGTGATGGGCAACCTGGCGGCGACCAGCCACGGCGCCGCGATGGTCATCCCTGCCCCGGCCTTCGACCCGGTCAAGACGCTGGAGGCAGTGCAGGCGGAGCGCTGCACCAGCCTCTACGGGGTGCCGACGATGTTCATCGCCGAGCTGGCCACGCCCGGCTTCGACTCCTACGACCTGTCCAGCCTGCGCACCGGCATCATGGCCGGCTCGCCCTGCCCGGTCGAGGTGATGAAGCAGGTCATCGACCGGATGGGGATGTCCGAGGTGAGCATCTGCTACGGCATGACCGAGACCTCGCCGGTGTCCACCCAGACCCGGGTGGACGACTCGGTCGAGCGGCGCGTCGCCACCGTCGGCCGGGTCGGCCCGCACCTGGAGGTCAAGGTGGTCGACCCCGCCACGGGCCTCACTGTGCCCCGCGGCACCCCGGGCGAGCTCTGCACCCGCGGCTACAGCGTCATGCTGGGCTACTGGCGGCAGCCGGACAAGACGAGCGAGGTTATCGACGCCGCCCGGTGGATGCACACCGGCGACCTGGCGGTGATGGACGACGACGGCTACCTGTCGATCACCGGCCGGATCAAGGACATGGTCATCCGCGGCGGCGAGAACATCTACCCGCGCGAGGTCGAGGAGTTCCTTTACACCCACCCCGACATCCTTGACGCCCAGGTGATCGGCGTTCCGGACGAGAAGTACGGTGAGGAGCTGATGGTCTGGGTCCGGCTGCGGGCCGGCGCCGCGCCGGTCACGGCGCAGGCGCTGCGCGAGTTCTGCACCGGCAAGCTCGCCCACTACAAGATTCCCCGCTACGTACACGTCACCGAGGACTTCCCGATGACCGTCACCGGCAAGGTGCGCAAGGTCGAGATGCGCGAGAAGTCGATCGAGCTCCTGAGCCGGCCGTAGCGGCGCGCCGTGGCCGGCCTCCAGCCTGAGCTGTGGGTCGACGACCCGCCCGCGGCGGTCGCCTTCTACCAGGCGGCGTTCGGTGCGGTCGTGCTGCACCGGGTCGGCGCCGGGAGCGACATCGTGGCGCAGCTCGCGGTGGACGAGGCGGTGTTCTGGGTGACGGCCGCCGACCCGGCCCGCCGGCGGCTCAGCCCGCGGGCGTCCGGCGGGACGACCGGGCGCACCCTGCTCGTGGTGGACGACCCGGACGCGGTCACCGCCCAGGCCGTCGCGGCCGGGGCCGCCCCGGTCGCCCCGGTGGCCGACGAGCACGGCTGGCGCCTCGGCCGGGTCACCGACCCTTCCGGCCACGAGTGGGAGATCGGCCGGCCGCTCGGCCACTGGCCCCCAGCAGGCCGGTAACGGCGCTCTTAAGCCGCATACCGGACGACATTTTCGTGACAGTTTTCGAATGTCGTGGGCCGGGGATATCGTGACCGCATGAGTGGGCGAGAAAGGCAGTCCCCTGGAAAGCCGTAACCCCGGCGGCGTACCCGTGAACGGGCAGGGGCGACCGGGGTCTTCGTCATTCACGCTATCTCAGGGCCCACGGTGAGGCAAGCGGACCTCCGGCTGCTCGAGCGGCGCATCTCCCCGGAGCGGCTCGGCCCGTACCGGGCGGCGGCCGGCGGTGACCTGGCCCGGGCGGTGCGGCTCTACGAGCAGAACGCGGAGCTGTCGGCCGCGTTCCTGATGGTGCTGTGCGACCTCGAGATCCTGCTCAGGAACGCCGTCCACGAGCAGCTCACGACCTGGTCGGCCGACCGCTACGGGCAGCCGGCCTGGTACCTGGACCCCGGTCGGCTCTTCAACGCCCAGACCCGGGCCGACGTCGCGGCCGCCCGCCAGCACCTGGCCGCCAGCGGGCGCGGGGAAACACCGGGCCGGCTGGTGGCGGAGCTGCCCTTCGGCTTCTGGCGGTTCCTGCTGTCGGCCCGCTACGAGCGCTCGCTGTGGCTGCCGTGCCTGCGCGCCGCCTTCCCCGGGATCGCCGGGCACGGGCTGCGCCGGGACGTGCACGACGCCGTGCGCGAGTTGCACCTGCTGCGCAACCGCATCGCCCACCACGAGCCGATCTACAACCGCCCGCTCGCTGACCTGCACGACCTCGCCCTCACCACCGCGGACTGGGTCTGCCCGGTCACCCGCCGGTGGATCGCCCGCCGGTCGACGGTCCCGGCCCTGCTGCTCGAGCCGCTGAGCTGAGCCCGGGCCGCGGCCGGGTCCGGTCTCAGTCCAGGTCGGCGAGGCGGCGGCCGTCGCAGGCAACGTCGCCGCGGCCGTCGGCGGTACCGCGGTCCCGGTCGCGGACTACGCGCAGCGGCAGCCCGACCCAGCGCGGCCCGGCCTCCTGCGGGGTAACGGCCGCCCCTGTTGTCTTAGCCACCTCAGCGGGCCCAGGAGTCTCAGCCGCCCGTGTCGCCTCGGGCGCCAGCCAGGTGCCGTAACGGCCGCCGGCCGGCATGCCGCCGCCCGCCAGCAGAGCGTCGCCCGCGAGGACCGCACGCTGGAACCTCTGCAGCAGGGCAGGCCGGTCTCCGGCCGGGAGCTGGTCGGCCCCGCCTGCCAGCAGCCAGCCGAGGGTGCCGGGGCCGAGCCCGTCCAGCAGTGCCCCGGTTGCCTCGAACGGCACCTGGACCACCGGCACCACCAGGAAGAACGAGCGCCAGGCGGCCAGCCGTACGTCGGCCGGCACGCCGCCTGTGTCGCCATGGTCCTGATCGCCCTCGTCCTGGGCGGCGGCGCTCGCGGGGAAGGTGCCGGCCGCGGGGGAGCCGTCGCCCGGTGGCCTGGTGTCAGCCGCGATCAGCTCCATGAGCGCGGCCAGGTTGCCCTCGAAGACGTCCGCCTGCGCCGCGATCAGGGCCTTGTGCAGCTCCAGGGCGGCGATGAACGCTTGCACCCGGGCACTCACGTACTCGCTGTCCGCCCACGGCGCGGCCCTCTCCCCGCCATCGGCCAGCCCCGGGTCCGCCGGCACATCCACCGGCACGTGGTCGCCCCAGCGGAGCCGGGCGGACGCGACGAGCTCGGCCAGCGGCGCGATCTCGGCCGTGAGCCGGGCGACCTCAGCCGCGCCGGCGGAGGCGGTCACCCGGGCCTCCGTCACCCCCGTGCGGACCGTCTCGGCCTCGCGCAGCGCGGCCGTCAGCCGCTGTTCCGCCACCGCGCAGGCGTCCCGCTTGGCCCGCCGCGCGACCGACCAGGCGCGCCAGTTCCGGCCCCGGCGGACGCCGCCCGCCAGCGCGACCGACAGCGCGCCGCGTCCCCGCAGGGCGGCCACCCCCTGCGGGGTCACCGTGGACATCTCGGGACGGCCGATCTCGTGCGCCCCGAGGGCGGCCAGCGCGGCCCGGTACTCCTCCTCGGCCACCGTGACCGCGTTCCGCACCGCGGGCTCGCGCGCCGTCAGCTCGGCCATCCGGGCCTGGCCGGCCCCGGCCGTGCCGGCCGCGCCCGCGAACGCGTCCTGGAGCATCGACAGCCGGGCGAGCGCGTCGGCTACCTGCATCCGCTCGGCGGCCAGGCTCTCGACCTTCCCGAGGGCGGCCCGGAACCAGGTGACGGCGGTCTGCCAGTCGACCGCGCGCCCCTTAAGCTGGCGCAGCGCCACCCCCATGGACTCGCCCGCCGGGAACAGCACGTCGGTCCCGCGCACGGCACCCTGCCACCAGCGCTCGGCGAACGCGCGGTTGGCAGGGCGGTCGCCGAGCCGGGCGACGAGCATTGCCCACGCACCGACCCCGTCCGACAGCCGCGCGGTGGACGCGAAGTAATCGGCCCGGGCCGCCCGCTCCCGCCACCGGGTGCCGACCGGCGGCAGGGCAACGGCCGCGCGGGCCGCCCCGTCCGATCGCTCGGCGGTGGTGAGCCGGCCCGCCGGGCCGGCCTTTCCCTCGGGCATCCCGAGGACGATCCACGGGGTCTTCTCGGCCGGGGCGGACTGCACCACCTCGAAGCCGGCCAGTTCCGGCCGCAGCACCGCGACGGTACGCGATCCCCAGGTCAGTCTCGGGCCGAAGGCCGCCGCCGGGTCGGGCAGGTCCGCGAGCCGGCGAGCCCGCTCGGTGACGATGGCCGCGACCAGGTCGCCGAACACCTCCGCGACCCCGGTCCCCGGTGGTGCGTGGACGCCGAGCACCGCGGTTTCGCCCGCGTCAGCCGGCATGAGGGTCGCCAGGATCTCGTTGACCGCGAACTGCTCGCTCTGGACCAGGACTCCATCGGACGGCCAGCATCCGGCGGGGGTGCGCTCAGGCGCGCACCCGTCTCGCACAACAGGCGGCTGGCGCCGCACATCGATCCGGTCACCATCCACCTGGCACACCCAGCCCCCTGAGCATCACGCCACGCAACTGCTGAGCCTTCCGCCCTCCCGCTGTGCCCCGGCCGCCCGGCCCCATAATCAGCGAGGGTAGAAGGTTCACCTATGCCTTCCCTGGGCACACTACGCTGGGTCATGCGTTAATGCATGAGAGTTACCGTAATCCGCCGGTGTTGTCTCTGTGTGGCGTGTTGCGTCCGAGTCTGCGCGGACGGATAAGGCGGGTCATACAGGCGGTAACGCTGATAAGACGTCTTCACGGCTAGGCGATGCGCCGCTGACCGGTCTCGTACGCGCCCGCCATCCGCGCCCCTCCCGCTTTAGGCACGACTGCGGAAATGATCATTAGCACTGACGGTCAGAATCGAAAGCGTGATCTGGCGATAGGGCTCGCAGCCCGGAGCTAGCGGCGGGCGAGAAGCGCTCGGTCACCTCGCGCAGCCACCAGCCAGATGCGTCGAGATAACAGCAAGAAGGGCCACGGCTTCAGTGGTCATGGCAACGGCAACGCGTAATCGAAAGTAGCTCGGAAACTTTTCTTTGTCAGGGCCCGATTTGTTTCCTGCGCGCCAAAGCTTTCCAGCTTATTTCCATCTCGCCTGGGATAACAGCAAGAACATACGAGGATGGCAGGCCGGCGCGTCCTGTTTTGTGCCTCCCGCGCGTGAACTGGGCGATCATCAGCCCGACGCATCGGTGCCCGCGTCGAGGAGGGGGCTTGGCTGATTCGAGCTGAGCACGCTGCGCTTCGCCGCCGCGGCCGCCGCCTTTGACCCCCCGACACACGCCTGGCGCTTGACGCCGCCCAGGTCATCGACCCCAGAAGATGCTGCGGAGCCGCCTCCGGCTGGACCAGGACGACATGGCGAGTCTGCGCGCGTGTGGCCGAGGCCGAGCACGGCGAGGAGAAAGACGTCGGTTACGCCCCGGCACTTTCGGCTGGGCCCTGCCGCTGCGCGGCGGCGTGACATCGGTGGGCGGCCACCGCCGCCGCTCAGATCGCCGACCCCGCCCAGCAGTGGCTCCCGGACGACCTGACCGCTGCCCTCGCCCGCGCCCACCAGGCCTGGGACCGCGGTGACCCGGCTCAGGCGGCTCAGTCCCTGACCGAGGCGCTGGCCCTGGCCTGGACCACGCCTACTTCTGATCCGCCGCCTCAGCCTTGATCCGCTCCACGATCCGTTTAGCCTCGGCTTCGGTGATCTCAATGAATTCGTTGGTCAGGTCACCGTTTTCGGCTGCATAAAAAAGGGCTGAGAACTCCCAGGTTAGATGACAGGAGAAGATTTCATCGATCTCGCCTTCGTCGTTATCGATACGTCGAAGGACACTCGGACGGGTCGCGCTCGGCTACTCGTCGCATCGACGATGGCGTAGTAAATGATCTTGTCAGGCATCTGTCTTCTCCGGATAGTCTCTAATCGCACTCGACCTCGGGCGGAACTGGCAGCGCAAGCGTTTACTGAAGCTGGAAATAGCTTTGCCTCTCGCGACGTTCAGCCAGCGTGAGGTCGGATCCACGAACGCGTTCGTAGGCGGGGTGTGTCAACTCCTTCGCCTCCAGACTCTCCGGTGTGTGAAACTGCATCTCGAATCGTGTGCCGCTGTCCAGCCTGCGCCACTGGGTGTTGATTCCTTTGTACTGGTTATTGGCCCACAGGTTCTTGAGCTTGATCAGCTCGAATCCCTCGCTCTTGAGTCGTCCAACATCGACCAGAACACCATCACAGTACCGCTGTGACTCGTAGCAGAGGGTGAAGCGGACAGCGTCAGGCACCTGACCGATCGCTTCCCTGATCGTCGTATGCTTTCCGGCCAGTTCGTCGGCCAGCTTTTCTTTGAGACGATCCTCGCCCTTGACCATGTGCTTGAGGCCGGCCAGCTTCCGCTCCGGGTCGGCGGCCTCGATGCGGCGCAGGGCCGGGAGGATGTAACGGGACGCCTCGTCGGCCAGGTCGGCGTGGGCCTTGCCCGCCTCGGTGTTCTGCTCCGGGTCGAGCCGCCGGTGGTCGCCTGACGTCCAGCTGCCATCGGCTTCGGTGCGTGGCGCCGCCCGCGCGTGTTCGGGGTACCGCTCCTTGTGATCCTGCCAGGCGGCCCGCAGCCCGGGGAGCGCGTCCGCCCAGGCGCTCCGGTCGGCCGCCGTCCGCTCACTTCCCGCGACAACCTCCCGGTACCGGCCGTGCTCGGCCAACTGCGCGGCCCGGCTCGGTGGCTCGGCACCGTCGGCCGGCCCCTCCCGGCTCCGCGACTCCGCCGTGCCGGGGTGCCTTTCCGGGCTCCGCGACTCTGCCGTGCCGGGGTTGCTTTCCGGGCTTCGCGGCTCCGCGTCGGGGTGGCGTTCGCGGCTCCGCGGCTCCGCCGCGTCTGGCTCCCGGTTGCGGTCGGGGTCCTCGCCGGCGTCCCGCGGCGTCGGGCGGCCCGAGGTGCCGGCCGCGCCAGGGCGACGGGCGCTGTCATCCGGGGCACTGGCGGCATCCGGCTCCGGCTGGTCTGGCCGCATCAGTCACCGCCACAGTTGGCAATCGAGCGCCTTCACCATTGCCAAACGAATCGGCCGGTGCCTCGGTTCACCGCGCGCGGGCTCGGTCAGCGGAAACCCGCGACCGCGCGCGTCAGCCGACGTGGGGAGCGATCGGGCCGGACTCAGTGACCTCGTGCTCCGCTTGGGCCACGTGCGTGCGCTGAGCGACCCGGTTCAGCTAAGAAGCGGGAGACTTTTAGGTGTTATCGCAACAAAAGTCTCCAGCTTGCCATTAGTTTCCGGCTAAAGGTCCCGGTGCGCGGTCTGTGTCCGCCGGGCGGGTCGCTTCGTGCCCGCGCCGGCCGTCCCGCAACCCGTGCCCCCGGCGTTCGCGCCAGTGCTGTGGCACTGGAACGTGCGGCTGCCGGCGAAAGGGCGCCGGGCTCTCGGCGGATGAAGTCAGTGGTACGTCCCGGCGGAGGCGCTGGGCGCCGCCGCCGGGACGGGCTGGGAGCCGCGGGACAGGAAACCGAGCGAACGAGACCCGGCGGCTGGCTATTTGTAGATCCGCACCCACTTCACCGCGATCATGCCGCGGATGCCGGTCTTGTTCTCGGTGGAGGAACTGCCGGCGGAGAAGGTAATCCAAGCCGACTGCGGATTCACGAAGCCCCCCGAGATGCTGGCGTACTCCCGGCCGTCGTAGAAGACCTGGATCCGGTGACGGCCGTAGGCAATGTCGATGATGTGCCATCCCGGCCGGATGTTGGCGCTGAGCGGTTTCACCACGCCCGCGCTTGGATCGCAGCCGTTGGATTTGTTGCAGGTCGACACCTCTGAATTACTCGACCCGTAGTGGTACGAGACAAACTGCGTTCCGAATGTGGTTTCCACGGCGTCGAGTTCCCCGCCCGACGGCCAGTTGTTGCCGTACATCCAGAACGAGTCCCAGTCGGCGAACTGCTTCGTGCCGCGGATGGCCGAGAAGTAGACCTTGGCCTCGTAGACGTATCCGCTGCTCACCGGGTAGGTATGCAGGGACTGGATCGACGAGCAGTTGCCGTTTTTGCCGGTGGTGAGTATGGCGACCGCCGCGCCGTGGTCGCTGACTTGGGACGGGTTCGCCGGGCAGTCCCCGGGATAGGTCTGCGGCTCTCGCCATGTGTAAAGCTGGGTCCGGCCGAATGTCTCGACGTATATACGACCCCTAAGCGCTTTTGGATAAGGCGCTGGACGCGATGCCGCCTGGGCGACTGACGTGTGCCCGATAAAGACAGTCGCTGCGATAACGGCGCTTGAAATGATGGCCAACCGTGCAGTGCTGATCGCACGACGGAAGTGCATGATTCCTCGCTTTTCGAATTTTCAGCGCCAGTCCTGAGGGGCTGGAACGGCATTCACAGTGGGTTTGCTGGGTCATCCCCGCTGATTAAGCCAGCTCTTTTTGTCGTACCCAGGCCCCCTGCTGCTAACCCGATAGACACTTGTCTATTGAGATCCGTCTTCTGACATAGTCATTCAAAGTCGAAGTAGTTCTTAATACCGGTGCAAAGCCTTCGCCGGGCGCCAAAAGGGATTTGCCGCCGCCGCTATAGGTAGCGGCGGAGGGCAGGTTTTTGCCCGGTTAAGCGGCGGTTCGGGGGCCTGAGGTACCCGAAATTGAGCAATTTCGCCGTCGCCGGCGCTGCGTAGCCGCGGCGGCCGCCATGGCTCAGTAGAGTTGCACCCTGAGTAGTCGCCTGATCGTTGACGCCGAAGACGAGGTCCCACCGGATGCCGCACGAGGACGCCGTGGCGCGGGACTCCGGCCCGCCGGCCCGCGAGCACGCGGATGCCCGCGCGCACCCGGATGCCCGTGCTCGCATCGGGCCCCGGGACGGCGACGCCGCCGTCCGTGACGGCGACGCCGCCGCCCGCTACGCCGGCCCGGAGTACCGCCGCCTGCTGGACGCGGCCCGCCAGTCCCTGGAGCGGACCGGGGGTGACCTCAGCCGGACGGTCACCGTCAAGTCGCCCGACGATCGTGAGCGCCGCGCGATCATCGGCATCACCGGCCAGTCCCGCCCCGAGGGCGTAAGCGTCCTGGTGGTACGCCTGGCCGACCTCGAGCACGCCGTCCGCGAGGCGACCGGCCGCGACCTGGGCTACTTGTTCAGCCGGATCGGCCCGCCGCTGCGGGACCACCCGGCCGAACGGCAGGAGCTGGCGGACGGACGCGAAGCCGCCCTCCGTTCCTCCGAAGTGTCCTACCTCAGCGCCCGCGGCTGGTATCAGGCCTGGCTGGCGGAGCTCGCGGCCGACGGGACGCTGAACCGCCTGGTCAACGCGGCCGAGTCCAGACAGCTGGAGCAGGCGGTGCGGGTGCTGGAGTGGGTCGAGCGGCGGACCGACCTGAAGGCGGCGCCGGCCGAGCTCAGCGAGCTGGCGGCGACGATCACGGGCGACCCGCGGGCGCTGGCCCACGGCACCACGCTGGCCACCCTGGTGCTGCGGGCCCTGGCGTTCCGGGTCGGGGCCGGGCGCCCGAAGACGACCGAGGAACGTCGCGACCTGTGGGACCGTACCGGGGTCATCGTCGACGACCTGGTCAGCCGGGTCCTGGTGCTGAACCTGCCCGCTGCCGGCGAAGGCCTGGGGGAGTGGCTCACCTCGGCTGCCTCTCACGGCACCCCGTTCTACGTGACCCTCCACCAGCTGGTCACGCTGCCGGTTACGCTGCCCCCGGGGCTGGCCGTGCACGCGTGCGAGAACCCGTCGGTACTGCGCCGGGCCGCGGCCGAGCTCGGCCCGGCCGCCGGCCCGCTGATCTGCACCGAGGGCCAGCCATCGACCGCCTTCCACCGCCTCGCCCGGGCCATCGCGGCGGCCGGCGGCCAGCTGCGCTACCACGGGGACTTCGACTGGCCCGGGGTCGCCATCGCCGGCACCGTCATCACCCGGCACGCCGCCCAACCGTGGCGATTCACCGCGGCCGACTACGACCGGGCCGTGGCAACCGGAGCGGGCCTGGTCAGCCTGGCCGGCACGGCCCAGCCGACGCCGTGGGACCCTGCGCTGGCGGAGGCGATGGCGGCGCGGGGCCGGGCCGTGGCGGAAGAAACGGTGGCCGACCGGCTCATGGCCGATCTCGCCCGTTCCGCTCGGGACGGCACATAAGCCCCTAAGATTCGTCTCGTGACGCAGTTCGGCCGGCCGGTCCCGTAGTGGCCGGGACCCGTCGGCCCGCCGCCGAGACCCCCGAACCCACCCCGGCCCCCGTCAGGGCCCCCGAACCCGCCAGGGCCCCCGCACCCGCCCAGGCCACCGCGGCCGATCGGGCCACCGGGACCGAACAGGCCACCGGGACCGAACAGGCCGCGGACGGTCGGGTCGCCGACCTCGGCCCCGGCGGCGCCCGCACCCTGATCAGGCAGGCGGAAGAGCTCCGGGTCGCCATCGGTGGCGCGCTGGACGCCCCAGGGGAACGGGCGGCCGAGGCGCGCGAGGCCTACCGCCCGCTGCAGGCGGAAGCCGTCCGGGAGCAGCTCGACCGGATGCCGCTGGAGCGGCTCAAGGACGTCACCCGCGGCCGCCTGATGCTGACCGCGCTGGAGAAGGCGGGATACCAAACCGTCGGCGCCGTCCTGACCGCCGGGCAGGCCGGCCTTGACCGGGTGCCAGGCATTGGCCCGCAGACCGCGGCCCAGGTCACCGCGGCCGCCCGCCAGATCCAGGCGGCCCTGGCGGAGACCGCGACCGGCCGGATCGACCCCGACCAGCGGACCGCACCCGCAGGCCGGCTGCTGGCGGCGCTGCACGGCTACGAACGGGCGCAGGCGAACCTCCCGCCGCACGCCCCCGACCTGGCCCCGCTGCGAGCCGACCTCGACACCACGCTGGCGCAGGCCCGGCTGGCCAGCAGCCGGATCAGGATGCTCTTCGCCGGGGCTGCCCGCAAGCGGGCCGCCCTCGACGCGGTCGCGCGGCTGGCGGCGATCCTGCGCTCGCCTCGGGCCGCCGACGCCACCGCCCGGATCGCCGCCGCCAGGGCGGACCGGCCGGGCAGGCTGCGCTGTGGGACGACTTCCTCGCCCGCCCGGTTGAGTACAACGGCCTGCTCATCGACATCACCGGCCGCGCCCAGGACGAGGAGTCGGCCCGCGGGTACCTGCCCGAGGACGTGGCCGAACGGGTCCTGGCCCAGCCGCTCGACCTGTCCCTGGTCACCGCCTCGCTCCGTGGCTACCAGGCATTCGGGGCCAAGTTCGCCCTCGCCCAGCGGCGGGTGATCATCGGCGATGAGATGGGGCTCGGGAAAACCGTGCAGGCCCTGGCGGCGATGGCACACCTGGCCGCCACCACAGCCACCGCCGGCGGGTCCGCCGCGTCCGCCGCCGACCCGCCCGGCCCGGCCCGCTTCCTCGTCGTCTGCCCCGCCAGCGTGCTGGTCAACTGGGCCCGGGAGATCGCCCGCCACACCCGGCTGACCGCCTACCGGCTGCACGGCGACGACCGGGAGGACGCCCGCAAGGCCTGGCTGACCCACGGCGGCGTCGGGGTGACCACCTACGAGGCGCTGCGCACGATGCCGGCCCCCGAGGGCGTGCCGCTGACGATGCTCACCGTCGACGAGGCCCACTACGCCAAGAACCCGCAGGCACTGCGGACCAGGGCGGTCCGCCAGTGGGCGCAGGCCGCCCCGCGGGTGCTCTTCCTGACCGGCACCCCGATGGAGAACAGGGTCGAGGAGTTCCGGGTACTGGTCGGCCACCTGCGACCGGAGGTCGCGCAGGCGGTGCGGGACGTCGACGGCGCGCTCGGTGGCACCCGCTTCCGCCGCGCGGTCGCGCCCGTCTACCTCCGGCGCAACCAGGACGACGTGCTCGGCGAGCTGCCGCCGCGACTGGAGACCCTCGACTGGGTGCCGCTCGACGGGGCGGCCCTGGCCGCCTACCGGGAAGCGGTCGCGGAGGGCAACGTGATGCGGATGCGGCGGGCCGCGTTCAGCGCCGGGCGGGAAAGGGACGGCACCCTCGACTACGCCAAGAAGCTGGACCGGCTGACCGACATCGTGGCCGAGGCGACCGAGGACGGCCGCAAGGTGGTGGTGTTCTCGTTCTTCCGCGGCGTGCTCGACATGATCATGACCGCGCTGGGCGACGTTGCCGTCGGCCCGGTGACCGGGGATGTCCCCGCGCCCGAGCGGCAAGACCTGGTCGACGCGTTCACCGCGCGGACCGGCCCGTCCGTTCTCGTCGGCCAGATCCAGGCGGGCGGGATCGGGCTGAACATCCAGGCCGCCTCGGTGGTCATCATCTGCGAGCCCCAGTGGAACCCGGCCATCGAGGAGCAGGCGATCGCCCGGGCGCACCGGATGGGGCAGGTCCGGCGGGTCGACGTGCACCGGCTGCTGGCTGAGCACTCGATCGACCAGCAGATGCTCGAACTGACCAGCGCCAAGCGGGCCGCGTTCGACACCTATGCCCGGCGCTCCGACCTGGCTGAGTCGGTCCCCGACGCGATCGACGTCTCGGACGGTGCGGCCGTGGCCGCGGTGGCAAGCCAGGCCGAGGCCGAGCGCCGCATCCTGGCGGCCGAGCGCGAGCGGCTGGGCATCTCGCCGGCCGCCGAACCGGCCGGCCCGTGTGCGCCGGCCACGGGGGCCGCGGGTTAACCTGCGACAGGTGACGACTGCATTCGTACTCGGCGGCGGCGGGCTGCTCGGCGCGCTACGAGGTCGGCATGCTGCGGGCCCTGTCGGAGGCCGGGATCCGGCCCGACCTCGTCGTCGGCACCTCGATCGGGGCGGTCAACGGCGCCTTCTTCGCCGCCGACCCCGAGCAGGCGGCCGACCGGCTGTCCGAGCCTGTGGCGCGGCGAGTCGCTGGGCGCGGTGTTCAGCGAGACCGTCCTCGGCCGGGCCGTCCGGCTGGCCCGCTCCGGCACCCACCTGCACGCGATCGAGCCGCTGGGCCAGGCTGCTCGCCGCCACGCTGCCCACGGCCGAGTTCGCCGACCTGAAGGTGCCGTTCCACTGCGTCGCCGCCTGCATCGAGGACGCGTCCGCGCGCTGGTTCAGCGCGGGCCCGCTGATCCCGGCGGTGCATGGCGTCGTGCGCGGTGCCGGGCCTGCTGCCGCCGGTCGAGATCGACGGGGCCCACTACTTCGACGGCGGGCTGGTCGACTCGATCCCGGTCGGCCGGGCGGTCGCGCTCGGCGCCACCATCGTCTACGTGCTGCAGGTGGGCCGGATCGAAAGCCCGCTTGCCGGTGCCGACCCGGCCCTGGGAGGTCGGCCTGGTCGCGTTCGAGATCGCCCGCAGGCACCGCTTCCACGAGGAGATGTCCGCGCTGCCGGCCTGGCGTCCAGGTGCACGTGCTGCCGACCGGCGGCGAGCGGCTGCCGCCCGGCTGGCGGCAGTTTCGTTACCGTGGCCGGAACCAGGTAAGTACTAGCATTGACCGTTCCTACGCGGCGTCGGCGAGCTACCTGGCCCAGGCAGTCCGGCCCGCCGCTAACCGTCCACCACCGGAGGCGCCGATGCTGCCGCCGCCTGCCGATCCGCCGCCTGCTGCTGGTGCCGCTGGTCATCATGATCGGCTGCGCCCTGGCCGTGCTGACCCCGCCGGTAGCGCTGCTCAGCTGGGCCTTCAACCTCATCCGGCAGCGCACACGACAAGGGCCGGGTGCGCCATTCACGGCTGCTGCGGATCTTCATCCTCGGGCTCGCCTGGTCGACCGGGGAAACCGCGGCGCTGACGGTCTTCCTCGGCCTGTGGCTCGCCAGCGGGTTCGGCGGCCGGCTGGGCACCGAGGCATACCAGGCGCGGCATTACGCGGTCATGAGATGGTTCCTCGACCTGGTCTACCGGACAGCCGAACGGGCCTGCGGGCTGCGGCTGACGGTGACCGCCCGCGGACGGTGACCCGGGGTGCGCGGACCAGCCGGCTCATCGTGCTCAGCCGCCACGCCGGCCCGGGCGACTCGCTGCTGCTGATCCACCAGCTGCTGAGCGTGTACGAGCGCCGCCCCCAGGTCGTCATGAAGGCGACCCTGCAGCTCGACCCGACCGCCGACATCGTGGCCAACCGGCTGCCCAACGCGTTCCTGCGCCGGGCCGCCGACACCGCCGCCAACGCCCGCGAGCGGACCGAGCAGATCCGCCGCCTCGCGGCCGGCCTGCGCGGGCCCGCCGCCCTCGTCATCTTCCCCGAGGGCGGCAACTGGACCCCGGCCCGCTGGCGCCGCGCCGCCCGACCGGCTTCGCCGGGGTGGCCGTCCCGACCTGGCCCGGCGCGCGGCGGCGATGCCGAACGTGCTGCCGCCGCACGGCAGCGGTGCGCTCGCCGCGATCGCCGCCTGCCCGCAGGCGGACGTCATCTTCGTCGCCCACACCGGACTCGACCGCCTGGTCAGCGTGCGCGACGTGTGGCGCCGCCTGCTCATCGACATGGCCGTCACCGCCCGCTGGTGGCGGGTGCCCGCCACCGAGCGTGCCGCACGGGGCCGACCGCGACGACCAGCTGACCTGGCTGTACGACTGGTGGGAGCGGATCGACGGCTGGATCACCGAGCAGAACCAGGCCGACCCGGCCCCCGGAACCATCGCCGAAGGAAGCGCGCTCAGCTAACCGCCCTGGGCGGAGCCGCGGGCCCCCGGCGACGCCCCGGCCTCAGCGGCACCGCGGCTGAGGCCGGCCGCGGCGCCGGCCACGATCCCGGCACCAGCAGGCAGCGGACCACCACGGCGCCGGCCACGATCCCGGCCCCGAGTCCGGTGGCGAGGAGCTTCAGGTTTCGGTCATCCCGGCGGTCGACATCGAGACGAACCCGGACAGCAGGATCAGCGCCGCGCTGGTGACCAGCCGCCCGGTCCGCCCCAGCCCCCGCGACCGGGCGCAGCTGGTGGTCATCGCCTATGAGTCCGGCCTGGTCGTGCCGGGCGTGGCCGGCTAGCGAGGACGGGCGCGGTCACCAGCCGAGCGGGCGCTGGTCCAGCTGGTCGGGCGACCCGTAGCCGAGGTGCTGGCGCCAGGCGTCTTGCAGTTCGGTCAGCTCGGCGGCGCGGGTCCGGTCACGGTCCGCCCGGTCCACCGCCCGGGCCGCCATCACGCCGACGATGGCCAGCGAGGCGAGCATGCCAGCCCACAGCACCCACCCCTGGCCCTGGAAGGCGTAGGCGTTGCAGACCAGCCCGGTCCCGAACAACAGGCCCGCGACCACCCACCAGAGCGGGGTCCAGGGACGGCGGCGGCCAGCCAGCTCAGCCTCCAGCCGCGCGTGGAACTCACCCCATGAGTCCGCGTCTTCCGGTCGAGGCGGCAAAGCCGAACGCCCCATGGTCATCGCCTTCGTTCAGGACGAGACGCTGATGTTGAGGTCATGGTAAGGCGGCATTCCGCAAAGGGGTAGACCTGCCGCAGGCCGTCGTTGCCGCGCCTGCTTATCACGGCAACGACGGCGCGGCGGCGGTTAGGGCGCCGCGGGCGGGCGGGGGGGGCGTCCCGCCCGCGGCGCGTCTTGGGGTTACTTCAGCGCCAGGTAAGCGAGCGACCCGAGCCCGGCGATCAGGCAGTAGATGCCGAACGGGTTCAGCGACTTGTCCTCGCTGAAGTACTTGGTCAGGAAGCGGACGGACAGGTAGGCGCAGACGAAGGCGACCAGCGAGCCGACCAGGATCGGCCCGTGGATGCCCTTGCTCATCGGCCCGGTCAGGTCCTTGGCCTTGAGTACGCCCGCGGCGAGGATCACCGGGGCCGACAGCAGGAACGAGAACCGCACCGCGTCTTCCCGGCGCATTCCGCGCCACATGCCGGTCACGGTGACGATCCCGTCCCGGCTGATACCGGGGAACAGGGCGAGGATCTGTGCGGAGCCGACCAGCACCGCCCGCAGGTAGCTCATGGTGGAGATCCGCCGGTCGGCCTCGATCGCCGGCCCGGACGAGCCGGTGGCGCCGGCGGTTGCGCGCGGCCGGCCGCGTGGCCGCCCCCGGGGGCGCCGCGCCCGCCCGGGTTACCGTGCCGGCCGCCCGGCGGCGGTGACTGCGGTGCACGGGGGTCACCCACCGGGCCAGCCGCGCCTCGCAGCCGGGTGCCGTCGGCCGGGTGCCTGCCCGTACTGGTCCGGCTGCCCGTACCTGGCCGGGCTGCCCGTACTGGCCCGGCTGGCCACCGTACTGGCCCTGGCCGGCTGCTCCGGCTGCCCGTACTGGCCCGGCTGGCCACCGTACTGCCCCGGGCCGGGCTGCTGCTGGCCGCGCGCGCCGGGGCCGCCTGCCTGGTGGCGCCCGGGTCCGTACTGCTCCCGCTGCCAGTCGTCGTCATCCTGCCCGGGCCGCGGCCCGGGGCCCTGCCATTGCTGCTGCTGCGGCTGCTGCGAGTACCCCTGCGGCCCGGGCCCGCCGTTCGGCGGCCATCCGGCCCGCGTGGGCGGCCCGCCCGCCTGCATCGATCCAGGCCCGGCACCCATGGCCGGGCTCGCCCCGGCCCTCTTCGCTTCCCGGGCCCGCCGCATCCGCTCGCTGCCCAGCAGGATGAGCCCGTTGATGGCGAGGAACAGGGCGGCCAGCTCCGGCTTGGCGAAGACCGTGATGAACACGTGCTGCAGCGCCGCACCGACGATGCCCACCGGGATCGTCGCCAGGATGATCATCCAGGCCAGCCGCTCGTCGGGAGTCGTGGCGGACCGCTTCCTGATCGAGGAGAAGAACCCGCGCACGATGCGCAGCCAGTCCCGCCAGAAGTACACGATCATCGCGACCGCGGTCGCCACGTGCAGCCCGACGATGAACGCGAGGTAGGGCGAGCCCTTGGCGGACACGTTGAGCGCGGTCGCCCAGTTCCCGCCGACCAGCGCCGGGATCAGCACGTTGTGGCCCAGGCTGGAGACCGGGAAAAGCTCGGTCACCCCCTGGACGAGGCCGGTGACGACCGCCTCGAGGTAGGTCAGGTGTGCCGACATCGGCCCCGCCTTTCGTTTCTCTTCGTCAAACGGAAGCAATAGCGTGCGCGGCGAGCGGCCCGTCCGGTCACGTTCTGCCCGCACCGGCGGCCCGGCCAGCGAGCGACCAGACTACCGGCCCAGGGCCGGCCATTGCTGGCCGCCTGGCGGGCGCGTCGTCTGCCCCGCGGTAGAATTTCTACAGACCCGTAGATGCTAGCTGACCGAAGGGGGTTGATGGCGCCCGATGCCCAATGGATCCGACCGGGCCGTCCCTGATACCGCCCGTGCTCCCGAGGCGGGTGCAGCCGAGGCCGGGGCGGTGCCCGCCCGCCGGGCCGCCGGGCAGCTCGAGGCGGCCGTCCTCGGCGTGCTGCAGCAGGCCAGCGGGGCCTTGTCCCCCGGCGAAGTGCGGGAGGATGTCGGCGGCGACCTCGCGTATACCACGGTGGTGACGATCCTCACCCGGCTGCACGCCAAGGGCGTTCTCAGCCGGCATAAGACCGGGCGGGTGTACCGCTACGCGCCGGTCGCCGACGAGCCCGGGCTCGCGGCCCGGCAGATGGCCCGGGTGCTCGACGCCGAAGCCGACCGCGAGGCCGTGCTCGCGCGGTTCGTCTCCTCGCTGTCGACAGGACGAGGAACTGCTGCGCAAGATGCTGGCCGGCCCGGACGCGGACGCCGGCCGGTAGCGATGGACCCATGGAGGCGGGCATGGAGCTAGCCGTCTACATCCCGCTGCTGATCCCGCTCGCCGCGGCCCTGGCGCCCGGCCGCTGGCGGCCCGGCTGCCGCCCGCCGCCGCGGCCTGGCTGCTCGCGGCGGGCGCGCTCGCGCTCGCCCTCGCCTCGCACGCCGTGCTCGGCCTGCTCGCGCTGTCGGCGCTGCTCCGGGTCGGGCTTCGTCGAGTCCGCCGGTCACCTGTCGGCCGCGGTGATCAGCCGCGGCGACGCGATCTCCGTGCCCGGTCGCGCTGGTGGCGGGCGGCCTGCTGGTGCTGGCCGCGGCCGCCGCGCGCCCGGGCGCTTGTGGCGCCGCGGGCGGCGCGATCGCCGCCGCGCACCGGCGCGCCCGCACGCTGCCGGGCACCGGCCAGGTAGTGGTGACCGCGGACGCCGCCGCCGACGCCTACACGACTCCCCGGCTGGCCCTGCCGGATCGTGGTCACCGAGGGCATGCTCGGCGCCCTGTCCGGCCGGGAGCGCGACGTGCTCCTCGCCCACGAGCGCGCGCACGCCGCGAGCTCGCACTACCTGTTCACCTCGGCCGCCCGGCTCGCGGCCGCGGCAACCCGCTCCTCCGCCCGGTCGCCGCCGAGGTCGGCTACGCCGTCGAACGCTGGGCGGACGAGCGCGCGGCGGCTGCGGCGGGTGACCGCGCCGCTCACCGCCCGCGCCATCGCCCGGGCCGCCCTCGCCAGCTCAGCTTCCCCGCCCGGGCGGCCCCGGATGCTGTCGGCCCTCGGCATCACCGGGCCCGCCTGGGCCGGGCGCACCGCTGCCGGGCTGACGGGGGCCAGGCTGCGGCGACCGGGTCCGGTCCCGCGCCGGGTCGCCGCCATGCTGGCCCCTCCCCGCGGGGCCTCACCGCTGCTGCTGCTGCTGGCCACCGCGCTGGTGGCCGTCTCGGCCGGCTGCGCCCTGGCCGGCGCGGTCAGCGTCCACCAGCTGGTCGAGCTGGCGCAGTTGCCTCCACGCTGACCATTGCCATGCACGGGACGCCGTTGGCGCGTCTCCGGGGCAGTTCGCCGGTGTCCTGGCACTGTGACTCGTTTCCGTTACAGTTCTCTCGGCAATCTCCCAGTTTGTTTACAAATTCCCTTAAGCTTCGCAATATCCAACGGTGAACGGGGGACTTTGATGATTCGTGGTCGACAGCGACGCATTGGCCCGACCGTGGCGGTGCTAGCGGGAGCCGCCTGCCTGGCCGTCAGCGCCTGTTCCAGCGGCGGTTCGCCCTCTGCCGCCGCCAGCAGCAGCGCCGCCAGGGCCGGCACCAGCAGCGCGCCCGACCCGCTGGCCAGCCTTACGGCCGACGCGGTGCTGAAGCAAGCGCTGGCCAACCTCAAGGCCGCGTCAACGGTGAAGATGTCCGGCACGCTCGGCAATTCCGGCACGACGTACACCATCGACGTGGGCGTCAAGTCGGGCCAGGGCTGCAGCGGGACCTTCGCCACTGCCAGTCAGGGCAGCTTCCAGCTCATCGTGATCGGCAAGAGCGTCTACCTCAAGCCCGACGACAAGTTCTGGAAGGCCAACGCGGGCTCCAGTGCCTCCACCGTCATTGCCCTCGTCGACGGGCGCTACATCTCGACCACGACCAGTAACAAGAACATGGCCGGGGTAGCCAGCATGTGCAACCTGGCGCAGGTGATCGGGTCGACTTCGTCGGCGCAGGACCCGGCGGCCAAGGGCCCGGTCATCACGATGGACGGTGTCCGGGTGCTGACGTCAAGGACGCCGCGAAGGACTCCGCGGGCGACCTGGCCTACGTGACCGACACCAGCAAGCCCGAGCTGGTGCGGGTCACCGTGGTCAAAACCAAGACCGACGACGGCGGCGACCTCCACTTCGCGGTCGGCGCCCCGGTGCCGCTGATGCGCCGCCGGCCAGCCAAGTCACCGACGGGTCGAAAGTGGGCCTCTGACGCGGAATCTCGCGGGCGGGCGGCCTTACTGGCCCGCGGGCGCCGACACCGAGGTGCCGGGCAGCACGTGACTGGCGGCGCTCGCCGTGTGCAGCCACCACGCCCCGACCAGGCAGAACAGGCCGAGAAAGACCAGTGCGACGGTTAGTCCCAGGCGGCGGTCGGCGGCTCGCCGGGAGGAGGCTGCGGGCGGCAACGGCGCCAGGGACGGCGGCGTGGCCGCGGGCCGCTGGGCCGGGATCGCGGCGGGCCGGAACTGCGGCTCCGGTGCCTGCCACTGACGGGAGGCCCGGTCACGCAGCGGCACCTGGTACGGCCCCGACCCCTGTGGCCGGCCGTACGCCAGCCACTGGTACGCATCGGTGCCGGCCGCCGCGTCGGTCCCGCGCTCGCTGACGTCGGTCGCTGTCGCATCACGCCCTCCCCCCGTGAAGGCGCCGAAGATCGCCTCCCCGGTTGTAGAGACGCCATGCCGGCGTAGCTGGAGCACCGCAGGCGGCCCTTGTTATGAAGCCGTTACGGCGGTCTCGCTGCGGCGCCAGCGGGCGGCGCCAGCCCGTCTTTTGCGGGCGAGTGCAGAATCTGCTGTCCGGTCAGGCGAGCAGCTTCACCAGTGCCGCGACGCCGACGCAGATGATCAGCACGCCGCAGCCCCCACGGCGGCAGCTTCTTGCCGATCCGGGCGCCGAGCTGGCCGCCGAGGATCGCCCCGGCCGCGATCAGCCCGGCCGCGCCCCAGTCGATGTGCGTCACGAAGATGAACACCACCGCCGCGATCCCGTTGACCAGGCCCGCGAGTACGTTCTTGACCGCGTTGATGCGCTGCATGCTGTCGGTGAACGCCACGCCCATCAGCCCGAGCAGCAGCACCCCCTGGGCCGCGCCGAAGTAGCCGCCGTAGACCCCGGACAGGAACACCAGCACCCACAGCACCGGCCCGCCGACCTGCAGCGGTGCCTGCGGGGCGGTCTCGGCCGGGGCGGACTCGCCGGGCCCGGCCACGGCCGGCGTCGTCGCCGGCGAGCCGTGGTCGCCGCGGGCACCGGAGGCGCCGGGCGCCGCCACGGCCGCGCCGCCTCGGCGCGCTGCCTGGCCGCCACCCAGCGCGCCAGCCGGGGCTGGAACACCACCATGACCAGGGCAATGCCGATCAGCACGGGCACGATCGTCTGAACGCCCCGGCCGGCAGCACGAGCAGCAGGATCGCCCCGACCAGGCCGCCGCACAGTGATGCCGACCCGAGCCGGATCACCCGGCGCCGCTGCCCGGCCAGCTCGGCCCGGTAGCCGTGGACCCCCGAGGCCACCCCGGGCACCAGGCCGACGTTGTTGGACACGTTCGCCAGCACCGGCGGGTAGCCGAACGCGAGCAGGGTGGGGAAGGTGATCAGCGTGCCCGAGCCGACCACCGTGTTGATCGTGCCCGCCGCCAGCCCGGCCGCGAAGATCGCGAGGGCTTGCAGCAGGTCGTGGGACACACCCATACGCTAAGCCCGGCGGGCGATCTCGTCGCCTTCGTGCCGGTGTGAGCCCGGTCTCAGCCGGGTCCGTTTATCAGCCGGCCGAGGGCGCCAGCAGCGGCGCGGCGGGCCGCCGCGCGACGTCGGCGACGAACCGGCGGACCAGCCCGCGGGCCCGGGCGGCGGCGCCGTCGGCCAGCGAGCGGGCCTGCTCGATGAGGGCGCTGGGTCGACCCCGAGCTCGGCCAGCTCGGCCCGCGCCGCCGGCCGACAGCCAGGCCTCGAGCACTGCGCCGGTCACCTCGGGATGGAACTGCAGGCCGAGCGCCCGCCCGTGGACGAATGCCTGGTTCGCCAGCGCCGTCCGTGCGATCGCCGGGCACCCCCGGCGGCAGCCGTGAACCGGTCGAAATGCCACTCTAGCCAGGGACCCGGCTCGATGAGCGCGGGCTCGTCGGAGGAAACGGAGACCCAGCCGATCTCCGGGATGGGAGCCCGCGACACCGTCCCGCCGAGCGCCGCCGCGAGCATCTGCCCGCCGAAGCATATGCCGAGCACCGGCACCCCCAGTGAGATCAGCGACCGCGCGTAGGCGATCTCGTCGGCCACCCAGGGGATCGTAGCCTCGTCGTACACCGCCCAGGCGGCGCCGAAGAACGCCACCGCGTCGTACGCGGCCGGCGACGGGGAACGTCACCGTGACATCGGGGGAGTGGTAGCGCCCGGCGGGTACCACCACCATCTCCGACACGTCCCAGCC
The DNA here is from genome assembly GCA_963795335.1 of uncultured Actinomycetota bacterium. Taxonomy (GTDB): domain Bacteria; phylum Actinomycetota; class Actinomycetes; order Streptosporangiales; family Streptosporangiaceae; genus Trebonia. The sequence continues at coordinate 533,850 of CAWCHI010000006.1, read as the reverse complement.
CGCCGCGGCGAACCCGCCGCTCGATCAGCCCGCCGGGCGAGCTGTGATCCTGCTTGACCAAGAGAACCCGCACCAGGTGAGCATATCCGGCAAGGTCAGCGCAGGCCCGGGCGCAGCCCAGGCGGGCTCGTCAGCGCGGCAGGCGGTCGTCGAAGATCCGCTCCGGCAGCCCGAACAGCGGGAACAGCCGCTTGGCGTCGAGGAAGAACGTCATCCGGCTGATCTTGCCCCCCTCGACCTCGTGCACCTGAAGCCCCCAGGGTGCCAGCCCGCCCTGCTCCGGGTCGGGCTTGTACTGCCCCCAGGCGCGCACGCCGTTGGCCCGGACCGGCACGAGCACGGAGCCGGCGCAGGCGCTGGGGCCCGGCTGCGTCATCCACGTCGTGATATTCGAGCGCCCCCTCGATCCACATCTCGAAAGGGGGCATCGTCTGCAGCGCGTCCTCGCGCAGCAAACGCGAGCAAAGCGGTCATGTCATAGCGCTGGAACGCGTCCACGTACCGCTCGAGCAATTCGGTGTTCTCCGGCTCCACCGTGCACGGCCGCTGGTGCTCGGGCAGCGCGGCCAGCGCCGCCCGGGCCCGCTGGAGGGCGCTGTTCACCGACGCGACCGAACTGCCGAGGACGCCCGCGGCCTCGGCCGCGGGCAGCTTGAGCACCTCGCACAAGATCAGCGCGGCCCGCTGCCGCGGCGGCAGGTGCTGCAGCGCGGTCACGAACGCGAGCCGCACCGAGTCCCGCACCGCCGCGATCTCGGCCGGGTCGCCCTGGTCGGGCACCACCAGCGCGTCCGGCATCGGCGTGACCCACAAGTCCTCGGCCGGCCATGGCCGCAGCGAGGACTCATACGGCGGGGATGCGGGGCCGAAGTCCATCGGCAGCGCCCGCCGCTTCGCACCGCGCAGCACGTCCAGGCAGACGTTGGTGGCGATGCGGTAGAGCCAGGACCGGAGTGAGGCCCGTCCCTCGAACCCGTCGGCTGCCTTCCACGCGCGCAGCATCGTCTCCTGCACCGCGTCGTCCGCCTCGAAAGCCGAGCCGAGCATCCGGTAGCAGTAGCCGGTCAGCTCGCGCCGGTAAGACTCAAGGTCGTCAGTGGTCGCTGTCACCGTCACAGGGCCAACTGTAAGCGGTGCCTCTGACATTTACCCCGTCTTGCCCGCGACCGCGGGCAAGACGGGGCACGAGCCCCGCCAGGGCGGTTCGCCCAGCTCAGCCAGGCAGGTTCGACTCGATCACCGCGAGCACCTCGGGGTCGTCGGGCACGGTCTGCGGCCGGAACCGGGCCACGACCGCCCCGTCCGGCCCGATCACGAACTTCTCGAAGTTCCAGCGGATGTCGCCCGCCTCGCCCGCGGCGTCCGGCACCGCGGTCAGCTCGTCGTAGATGGGATGCCGGCCGGGTCCGTTGACCTCCACCTTCTCGAACATCGGGAAGGTCACGCCGTAGGTCGTCGAGCAGAACTGCTCGATCTCCTCGGCCGTCCCCGGCTCCTGGCCGCCGAACTGGTTGCACGGGAAGCCGATGACGGAGAACCCGCGCGGCGCTAGCCGCGCGTGCAGTTCTTCCAGGGCCGTGTACTGCGGGGTAAGCCCGCACTTGGAGGCGACGTTCACCACGAGCAGGGTCTGGCCCGCGAGGTCGCCAAGGGTGGATTCTTCCCCGGCCAGCGTCTTCACCGGGATGTCGTAAATGCTCACAGGGCAACCGTACGGGCTACCGGGTCGCCGCCGCCAGCAGCGCGCGGATGTGCGCCTCGCTGGCCGGGGTCCCCTTGTCGTCGGCCATGTCGCCGTAAGCGCCGCCGTAGACGGGTGTGCCCGGCTCCTGCCGCCAGCCCTCGGCCAGCGGGCTGTAGCCGGCTGTACCGTAGCCGATCGCGTCGAGGAACCAGGTCGCCGCCCCCAGTGCCGCGTCGTCGCCGGCGACCGGCAGGTAGCTTCGGTCGGGGTCGCCGGCCGGCCGCGCCAGGTTCAGCAGGTGCTTGAAGAAGATGTTGTTGAACACCTTCGCCACCTGCGCGCCGGGCAGGAACGTGGCCAGGTACTCGCTGCCGGTCAGCGCGCGGGTGTCGAGCGGGCCGATCTGCCCGTCCCGGGCCGGGTAGTAATTGCCGGTGTCGAGCACCGTCTTGCCGTCGAAGGCGCTGCCCGGCAGCGCCGGGTAGGCCGCCAGCGGGATGCTCACCAGCACCAGGTCGCCGGCCGTGGCCGCCTCGCGCGGGTGGGCCGCCCGGGCCGCCGGCCCGAGCTCGGCCACCAGCCCGTCCAGCGTCTGCGGAGCCCGTGAGTTGCTCAGCACCACCTGGTAGCCGGCCGCTACCGCCAGCCGGGCCACCGTGCCGCCGATGTGCCCGCTTCCGATCAGTCCTAGTGTCGTCATGTCCACCGCCAACCCTGGCCAGCGGCCGCTAATTCCAGGTCAGGATGCGGGCGTGGCGGCCGGGGTCAGGTCGACGTACCAGTGGCCCGCCGCCAAACGCAACGGCGTCGCCGTGAGCGGGTTCCCTCCCGCGGCCGCCAGCAGTCCCCACAGCGTGTCGAATGTCTCGTCGTGCTCGAAGACCCAGCCGCCGCTGTGCTGGCCGAGGCAGCCGCCGGGCGCCGCCCGGCTGCCGCAGACAAGCCCGGTCATGCTCACCAGGGCGGCGTTGCCCTCGGCGACGACGTACCCGATCGCCGCGTCCTGGAGCGAGCCGGCCCCGGAAGCGGCCCGGGCCAGCCGCGCGGGGCACCCGCGCCGCTCCCCGGGGAGGACGTACCCGCAGGCGGCGGCCATCCGTCCGGCGTAAAAGGTGTCGTAGAAGCCCGCCTCGGCGTCGGCCGCCGAGGCCGTCCCCGGCCGCACCGTGGCCGGCCCGGTGGCACTCACCCCGGGGCCGAGCTCGGGCAGCCACCAGATGCCGTGGCTCTCGTTCAGCTGGGCCGAGCCGTCCACCGAGTTGGCCGCGGCCCGGAAGGCGGCCCCCCCGCCGCGGCCCGGCCTGCTGTCGGCCGCCTGCTGCCCGCCGGTGTGCCCGCCCGGGGCGGTGTAGGGGCCGCCCGCCCCGTAGGGGCCGTTGACGGACCCGGCCGTGACGGCGGTGGCCACGTCGGCCGGCCCGCCCCCGCAGCCGGCCAGCGCGACCGTCACCGCCAGTGCCCCGGCCGCCAGCCCGGTCCGGATGGCGGGTCCAATTCGCATATTCTTTTGTTTCCCGTTGCTTTAAGCGCGCAATCAGGGCTCGAATTCGGGAGTGGCTTACGTAAATGATTAAAAAGCGGCCGGTATAACCAATTACCGGTCAACTCCCCGTTAGCGTTCTTGGCCGGTCTCGTCCGCGCTGGCCGCCAGCAGCCGGTGCCCGAGCTCCGCGACGGCCTGGCGCAGCTGGGCCGACTCGGTGACCTGGAAGGCGCACGGCAGCGCCGCCAGCTTCCCCGCGTACCATTCGGGCTCGTCGGTCGAGGCCGTCAGCCGCGTCCTGGTCCCCTCCGCGTACGGGGCCAGCAGGCCGAGCGAGCGGGGCAGCCAGTACTCCACCTCGCCCGGCGGCGCCTCGATGAGCACCTCGACCGGGAAGCTCCAGCCCTGCGACAGGTGCTCCTCGAGCACCCGCAGCGGGTCGAGGCCGGCCGGCGGGGTGAACGTGCCGGGCAGCGTCTCGGCCGACGCGATCCGGTCGACCCGCAGCACCCGGCGCGCGTCCCTGGCGTGCGACCAGCACAGCAGGTACCAGCGGCTGTGCCGCAGGATGACGGCCCACGGGTCGACCTCCATGGCGCGCTCCCGCTCGCCCCCGGCGCGCCCGGCCAGCCGGTAGCTCAGCCGCAGCCGCTGCCCGGCCGCGCACGCCTCGAACAGCGTGGTGGTCAGCCCGGGGCTGACCGGCGGGGCCGACGGCGCCGGGGCGGATGCGGTGACCTCGCGGATGGGCTGCACCAGGGACGAGACCCGGGCCGGGAGAACCCGGATAATCTTGGCCAGCGCCGCGCCGACCAGGTCGGCCGGGTCGGCCGCGGCTTTGTGCCCCTCCAGCACGGCCATCACCAGCCCGGCCGCCTCGGCGGCGGAGAAGGTCAGCGGGGGCAGCCGCATGCCCCGGCCGACCTGGTACCCGCCGTAGCGGCCGCTGACCGACTCGATCGGCAAGCCCGCCTCGCGCAAGATGGCGACGTAGCGCCGGGCGGCGCGCTCGGTCACGCCGAGCCGGCCGCCGAGGCGCTCGGCGGTGATCCCGGGACTGTTCTGGATCGCCTCGAGCGCCAGCAGCGCCCGGGCGGTCGGGCTCACCTCGGACGGCATCTGCGGCCCCCAACCCTGGTCATCGCGGAAGCGGAACGTCCGGGATCCACGGTACCCTCACCGCCCATGGCAACCACCGCGGCTGGTCCGCTCCGGGCGGAGAGCCTCATCATCCGGCCGGCCAACCAGGCGTCCGCGGCCGACCTCGACGCTGTCTTCGGCTCGGCCGACGCGGGCCGCTGCAGCTGCCAGTTCTTCAAAACCCGGGGCTGGCTGTGGGGCCAGGCGACCGACGACCAGCGCCGGGCCGCGCTGCGGGAGCAGACTAACTGCGGTGACCCGGCCGCCGGCCGTACCACCGGCCTCGTCGCCTACCTCGCCGGCGGGCACGTCCCGGTCGGCTGGGTCGCGGTCGAGCCGCGCACCGCCTACCCCCGGCTCCGGGGCAAGCCGACGGTCTGGCGCGGCCGCCCGGAGGAGGACCCCGATGATCCCGGGGTGTGGTCGGTCACGTGCTTCGTGGTCCGCAAGGGTTACCGCGGGCGCGGCGTCACCTATGCCCTCGCCGCCGCCGCCGTCGGCTACGCCCGGGCCAGCGGCGCCCGCGCCCTCGAGGGCTACGCGATGCGGACCCAGCCGGGCAAGGTCATCACGTGGGGCGAGCTGTACGTAGGGGCGGTGCAGGTGTTCGCCGAGGCGGGCTTCCGCGAGGTCAGCCAGCCCAGCGTGCGCCGGGTGGTCATGCGGGTGGACTTCGGGCGGCAGGCCGGCGTCACCGGTTAGCAGCGCGTCCTGGTCCCGGTCGGCGCGCCCCCCACTCGCCCACCCGGCCGCCCGGCCGGGCGGCCGGCGCGGCCCGGCCGGCGGTGTTGCCCCGCGAGGGTTGCGGTGACCGGCCGCGGCTGCCGATACTGGCGTGATGGGTGACCGGAACGTGCTCGGCGGCGAACTCGAGCCATGTGGGACCGATCCGCTGACTGGGTTCTACCGGGACGGCTGCTGCGCTACCGGGCCGGAGGACGTGGGCAGTCACACCGTCTGCGCGGTGGTGACAAGCGAGTTCCTGGAGCACCAGCGGCGCATCGGCAACGACCTGACCACGCCGATGCCGCAGTACCGGTTTCCTGGCCTCGTGCCCGGCGACCGCTGGTGCGTCACGGCCGCCAACTGGCTGCGGGCCTACCGGGACGGCTCGGCGGCACCGGTCGTGCTCGCCTCCACCCATGAGCGCGTGCTCGACATCGTCCCGATCGACGCGCTGCGGCGGCACTCGGTCGACGTACCGGCCGACGCCAGCGCGCTCGACAAGGACCGCTGACGGGGACTGGCGGGCGCGCCCGCGCTGAGTAGCGTTAGCAGCATGGCGATCATGACACGAGCCCTCGGGCGTACCGGCGCGGACGTGACGATCCTCGGCTACGGGGCGATGGAGCTGCGCGGGCAGCCGCGCGGCCCGGCGATTTCCGACGAGGACGCGGACCGTGTGCTCAACGCGGTCCTGGATGGCGGCATCAACCTCATCGACACCTCGCCCGACTACGGCCGCAGCGAGGAGCTCATCGGCCGCTACGTCGGCCACCGCCGGGAGGAGTTCTTCCTCGCCTCCAAGTGCGGCTGCCCGATGGAGCCGCCGCCCGGGAGCCAGCCGCCCTACCCGCATGACTACACCCCGGACCGGGTGCGGGCGAACGTCGAGCGGTCGCTCCGGCGGCTGCAGACCGACCGGCTGGACCTGGTCCAGGTGCACATGTCACCGAGCCGGGCCACGCTGGAGCGTGACCACACCGTGGAGACCCTGCGTGAACTGCGGGACGAGGGCAAGATCCGGTTCATCGGCATGTCCGGCATCCTGCCTGACCTGCCCGACCATCTCGCGATGGGCGTCTTCGACGCGTTCCAGATCCCGTACTCGGCGGTTCAGCGCGACCACGAGAACCTTGTCACCGAGGCGGCCAGCCAGGGCGCGGGGACGCTGATCCGCGGCGGCGCCGCCCGCGGCGCGGCCTCGGAGGAGAAGAACTGGGCGGTCGGCCCGCTCACCCAGCAGCCCGGTGTCGGCCAGCAGAACTGGGAGTCTTCAGGCATCGCCGAGCTGATCGCCGAGGCTGGCCTGGGGCGGCAGGAATTCATCCTCCGCTTCACCTTGAGCCACCCCGGGCTGTCGACCACCATTGTCGGCACCTCCAGCCCAGCCCACCTGGCGGACAACATCGCCATGGCGGAGAAGGGGCCGCTCCCGGACGACATGTACGCGGAGGCGAAGAAGCGGCTCCCGGGTCCGGCCGCCTGACTGGGGCCGCCGCGATACCCGTCCGCGGTCGCCGCTCGGCCATTGGGCTGGGGCTGGGTTGCGCGCTCGGGCAGATCGGCGGGTAAGACTGTGCACGTGACCCGGTGGGTGCTGCACGTTGACATGGACCAGTTCCTCGCGGCGGTGGAACTGCTGCGCCATCCCGAGCTGCGCGGCCGGCCCGTCGTGGTCGGCGGTGACGGCGACCCGGCCAAGCGCGGTGTCGTCTCGACCGCGTCCTACGAGGCGCGGGCCCTTGGCGTGCACTCGGGGCAGCCGCTCCGGACGGCGGCCAAGCGCTGTCCCGGCTGCGTCTTCCTGCCGGTCGACGCGGACGTCTACAACGAGGTCTCGGCCCGGGTGATGGCGGTGCTGCGGGAGACCGGCTGCCCGGTCGAAGTCCTGGGCTGGGACGAGGCGTTCATCGGCCTGCCCGACGGCGACGACGACCCGGAGAGCTTCGCCCGCGGCCTCGCAGCCGACGTGCGGGCCGCGACCGGCCTCGACTGCTCGGTCGGCATCGGCGAGAACAAGCTCCAGGCCAAGATCGCGACCGGCTACGGCAAGCCCGCGGGGGTGTTCCGGCTGACCCGGGCGACCTGGTTCGAGGTGCTAGGGGAGCGCCCGCCCGACGCCATCTGGGGGATCGGCGCCAAGACGACCGGCAAGCTGGCCGCGCTCGGCATCGAGACCGTGCGCCAGCTGGCCGGGGCCGACCCGGACGGGCTGGCCCGCGAGTTCGGTCCGACCACGGGCCCGTGGCTGGTCCTGCTGGGCAACGGGCTGGGTGAGACCGAGGTCGACCCGACCCCATACGTCCCCCGCTCGCACGGCCGCGAGGTCACCTACCAGCGCAACCTGGCCGACTGGGCGCAGGTCGCGGCCGAGGTGACCCGGCTGGCGCACCAGGTCGCGGGCGAGGTCACTGACCGCCCGGTGGCCCGGGTGGTCGTCAAGGTGCGCTTCGCTCCCTTCGTCACCGTCACTCACGGCGCGTCCCTCCCCCCCGAGCAGCAGCTCCCGTTCGCCGGGTCGCCTGGGGGAGCAGGGCCGCCCGTGGAAACAGGGTCGCAAGGCGACGGCTGGGCCGGGGCCATCGCCCAGGCCGCCCAGGTCGCCCTGGCCAAGTTCACCCCCGGTCGCCCCGTCCGGCTGCTCGGGGTCCGGGCCGAGTTCGCCGGCAACCAGGCCTGACCGCCCGGTTCGCCCCGCCGGCCGGCGGGCGCCTGCCTCGCGGACGGTCGCGCCCCCGGCCGGTCGCCGCTCAGTAGCCCATGCGGTGGAGTCCGCCACGCCGCCCGCCCCGGGCCGCCGGCCAGGCGCTACAGCGGCCGTGCCATCCGGATCTCGGGTACCGACGGGTCCGACGGCAGCGGCTGGGCCTCGCCGGTGGCGGTGAACCCGCACCGCTCGTACAACCGCCGGGCGGCCCCGTTGCTCTCGGTCACCCACAGGAACAGGGCCGGGTGACCGCGCCCGCGCGCCCACGCGCAGGCCGCCTCGACCAGCGCCTCACCCACCCCGAGCCCGCGCGCGCTCGGCCGGACCCACATCGACACGAGCTCGGCCACGCCGTCCTCGACGAAGACGCCGCCGAGGCCGGCCGGCCCGGCCGCGCCGGGGCCAGGCCCGGTGCCCCCAGTGGGCCCGGTACCCCCAGCGGGCTCAGGCTGCGCGAAGAAGGTGACCGAGCGCTGGCTGAACCGGCCGCGCCAGCGCTCCTCGGTGAACCCGGCCTCCCGGGCGTACGTCGACCCGAAGGCATACGGAGCCTCCGCGAGCGCCGCCAGGCGGACGTCGCGCAGCAGCTCCCAGTCGTCGGGCGTCACCTCGCGGACAGCGATCATGTCGCCCATCGTGCCGCGCCGGCTGGCCTCACCGCGACCGGTTTACCGGCCGGGGGCGAACGCCGGCCTGCTCCGCGCTAGCCGGAGTGCGCGCCGAGCCAGTCGCACAGGGCCGCGCTGGTCTGGAACAGGTCGCGCACCCGCCCGGCCGCGGCCGGGGTGGCGAGCCAGGGCTCCGGCGTCCAGTGCCGCCAGGTGGTCAGGCCCTTGTGCCGCAGCAGCCCGATCCGCGGGTGGCGGGCGTCGTACCCGCGGGGGGCGGTCTTGAGCGTGCCGTGCCCGTGCACCTCGACCCCGCCCCGCTCCAGGGCGGCGACGATCGCCGCGAGCTCGGCCCCGTCCGGTCCGGCGACCCCGGCCCGGTAGCGGGTCAGCTCGTCCGGCTCCAGGTGCCAGCGGCCCGCCCCGGCCGCCAGCCCGTCGGCCGACAGCTGGAGGTAGCGCGTTCCGCCGAGGGTCGCGCCGATATGGGTCTTATAAGGGGTTTTATCGTGACTGAACCGAATGTCACGATACGGGCGGAAGAGCTTCGGCTCGCCGAATTCGGGCGTCAGTTGCTCCAGGAGTTCCTCCATCGGCCGCAGCACCTTCTCCTGGTACACGGCTTTGCGGCTGTTCCAGTACTCCCTCGAGTTGTCGTCCTCGAGACCCGCGTAAAACGCCAGCGCTTCCGCCGGCCAGCCATCGAAAGCCATTGCGCCAGCTTACGTCGGCGTTGCGGGAGCGCCGGGCCCGGCCCGCCTCCTGCGGCGAGCGGCACCGGGCGGAGTTTCCGCTACGTCCCCGATTTTCCGCTTTTCCGGGAATTCAGGCCATAACGGTGATGGCCAGCCGTACAATTTCCCGGTACTCCGGGCGACGATAGGAGTTGTCTGCACGTGCATCATGAAGAGCTGTCGGCCCGGGAGCGGGCCGTGCTGTTCGCCCTGCTGTGCGAGGCCCGCGTGCTTTCCAGCGCGGAACTTCAGGCGCTCATCGGAATCCCGCTCCATGGCCAAGAGCGGCGCAAGCTGAATGAACTGAGGCTGGTCGAATCGCGAAAGGCCGGCCGCGGGTTCGGGCATGCGCTTTCCGACGCCGGCTGGCGGTGGTGCGCGGACGAGCTCGCGGCTGGCCAGCCCGCCCACCGGACCAGCTTCGAGCGCTCCCACTACCTGCTCTTCCGGCTGGTCGCGCGTTACCTCGCGGCCAGCCGGCTGACCCTGTGCGACCTGGCCCAGCCCGTCCCGCCGACGCGGGCGGCGGGCAGGCACGTCCGCCCCGACAGCGCCGACAGCACCCTCGCCGCACGGGCCGCCGCCCGGCGGCCTGCCGCCGTGGGCGGGGACGGGACGCGAGCCCGGGCAGCCGGAGAATAAAGGTGATCCGAACGAGAGCTGCCTCCCCCGGCAGCCCACCCCAGGCGCCCGGACCGGGCGGCGCGCCACTTCGCGGTAGCCCCGCGGTCGAGGGGCGCTGCCCAGCGTGATCAGCCTGGTTGGCTTCGGCCACCTGACCGGCCCGTCCGTGCCCGAGCTGGCCGCCGGCGACCGGACGACGGGCCCTGGCCGGACGGCGTGGCCGGCTGCCGCGACCGCGGCCGCGCGCTGCTCGGGGAGGCCGGCTCCATGGCCGTCTGAGGCATTTGTCTTGTTTATCACATTTGACAAATAAGATCGGTATTGTTTCACGCAGGACGGCTGATGGCGGCTATTTTCCTGAGACACGCGGCTACTGCTGTATCGAAGCCTCCGCAACCGCCGCGTGATTGTGCCAGTCTGAACTACGTCCGTTTCCGACGTGCGGGAAGAGCTTGCTGTCCATGACTCGGTGGAACCTCAGACGAATCCTCGGGGCAAGAGAGGATGCTGAGGGCGACGACCAGCCAGTCTCGGCGGTCAGGGCGTCCGGATCGTCATCCGCGCCCCCGGCCGCTGGTGCCTGGACCGGCGACCGCTGGGGCGGCCCGGCCCAGCCGGGCGCCACCCCCGAACCCGCGTACGAGCCGGCCGCTGCGCACCGGGGGACGGTACCGCCCGGCGCGCAGCCGGGAACCGTGCCCCCGGGAGCGCTGCCGGCGTGGCAGCAACGAGCTGAGCCCCGCCGGGGCGAGCCGCCGCGAAGCAAACCCCGCCGCGATACGCAACCGCCGGGCGGGCCGCTGCGGACCGGGCCGGACAGCGGCGGGCAGGGGACCGGTCCCCGGCCGGCCCCCTGGCCGCGGGTCAACGGTCAAGCCGTTTCCGGCCGCCCGAGCCCGGGTCTGGGCCAGCCGATCCTGGGCCAGCCGAGCCCCGGGCAGCCTCGGGCCAGGCCAGCCGGGTCCGGGCCAGCGCGGTCCCGGGCGGCCGGGCAGTATGTCGCCGCCCGGGGGCTTCCGTCCGTCTGCTTCCGCCCCGCTTGATTTCCCGCCGTCCGATTCCGCCGGCCCGGAGTTCGGGGCCGGCCCGCGCGAGACCCGGGTCCAGGCCCCCGCCACGGCCTACACCCACCCGGCGGACACGGCCGCCCCCGGGGGAGCGGCGACCCGGCCGGGAGGCCCCTGGCCCGAGCTGTGCGACCAGTTCGGCCTGCAGCTGCTCGTACTGGCCGAGCAGCTGCGCACCTCGCTCGACGAGCTCGAGGCGGACGAGGCCGACCCGGAGCGGCTCCAGCGGCTGTACCAGGTCGATCACGCCGTCACCCGGATGCGCCGGGCCTGCCGTGACTTGCGCACCCTTTCGGGCCGGGCCGAAGAAGAGCTGGCCGGGTTCACCACCTCGCTGCTCGACGTGATCCGGATGGCGCTGTCCGGCATCGAGCGCTACACGCAGGTCAGCGTCGGGCAGGTCACCGACCTGGCCGTGCTCGGGTACGCCGCCGACGACATCGGGGAGCTGATGGCGGCGCTGCTCGACAACGCGACCCGCTACTCCCCGGGGACGGTGACCGTGAGCGCGCACCCGCTCGAGGACGGCTCGGTGCTGTTCCGGATCGAGGACAACGGCATCGGCATCGCCGCCGACCAGGCTGCCGCGCTCAACGAGGCCCTGGCCGGGCCGGTACCCGAGGTCGACGAGCGGACCGGGCGCCACACCGGGTTCCCCGTCGTGCACCGGGTCGCGCGCAAGCACTCGGTCGGCGTCCGGCTGGCCGCCCGCCCGCAGCCCGCCAGCGGCACCACCGCGCTGGTGACCATCCCGCCGCACTTGCTGTGTGCGGTTCCGGCCGAGCCGACTCCGCGCCGGCCCGCCGTGGTCCCGCCGGCGTCCGCCCTGAGGCCCACCACCGTCAACGACGTGTCCCAGCTGGCGCCGGCCCGGCCGCACCAGCCGCGATGGCCCGACCAGTCCGCCCGTGACCAGTCCGCCCGTGACCAGCCCGCCCGTGACCAGCACCCGGGGCTGGCGGTGGTCGGCTCCCGCGTGGGCGGACCGGGCCGCGCCCCGTCCGGCGGCGTCGCCGGCTCCGGCGCACCGCTCCCCGGGACACGGCCGGCCGGAACCGGGGAGCTCACCTCCGGGCTGCCCCGGCGCCCGCTGGCCGGCCTGGGCGGCGCGGCGGCCTGGACCCGGGCCCGGGACCAGGTCCGGCCGGCCTCAGAGCACCAGCAGGCAGCCGCCCGGCGCGCCTTCGCCGACGACTTGAGCGCCTTTTCCCTGGGCGCTGGTTCCCTGGGTGCCAGTTCCCCGGGCGCCGGCCGGGATCGCGGCGTGGACGACGACACCGCCCTCGAGGAGGAGAGCACCCCATGATGCATCCGGGCATGCCGCGCGACCCGCAGGACTTCGGCTGGCTGGTCGACAACTTCGCCGCGTCCACGCCGGGGGTCAGCCACGCACTGATCGTGTCGTCCGACGGCCTTCCGCTGATCGCGGCGGGGGGGATGTCGCCCGACCTGGCCGACCCGCTCGCCGCAATGACGAGCGGCATCATCAGCCTGGGCAACAACATCGCCAGAACTGTGGGCGAGGCGGGGTGCGACCACGTGATGCTCAAGTTCCCGTCCGGCCACTTCCTGTTCATGAGCATCGGCACCATGGCCGGGTTCGCCGTCCTGGTCCGGGACGGCGCCAACCTCGGCGTCGTTGCGCACAAGATGGCCCAGCTGGTCGACACCGTTGGCCACGTGCTCACCCCGCAGCTACGCGACGACCTGCGCCGGGTGAACGCGGGCAGCGGGCGGGGCGGACGGTGACGGGCAACCCCTGGGTCCGTCCTTACGTGCTGACCGGCGGGCGCACCCGGACCCGGCAGCACTTGTACGTGCACACGCTGGTCTCGGTCGAGCGTTATGAGCCGGCGGTCGCGCTCCAGCTGTCGCCTGAGGCGCGCCGGCTGTACGAGCGGGCGTCCTCGGGGGCACTGTCGGTCGCGGAGCTGTCGGCGCACTGCGCGGTATCGCTCGGCGTCACCCGGGTGCTGCTCGAAGACCTCGCGGCGGCCGAGCTCGTGCGGATCAGCGAGGACGCCTACGCCTCGCCGCAGGACCACCGTCTGCTGCAGCGTGTCATCGACGGCCTGCGCGAGTACGCCTGACGCGGTCCCGCCGGGCACCCGTCACGGGGCGCCGTCGCGGCCGGCCGAACCGCTGCCCCGGGCGCGCAGGCCGGGGCAGGGCAGCATAGGTTCGGCTTCATGAGCACCGTGGGCGAGTTCAAGCGCGACACCACCTACCTGGACGGCCGGATCACGGCCGACGGCGCGCGACGGCTGGCCGGTCGAGCCGGGCCGGTACCGGCTCGTCGTGGCGCGCGGCTGCCCGTGGGCCAACCGGGCGATGATCGTCCGCCGCCTGCTCGGCCTGGAAGACGCGCTGTCCATGGGCATCTGCGGCCCGACGCACGACTGGCGGTCCTGGAGTTCGACCTCGACCCGGGGGAGAAGGACCCGGTGCTCGGCATCCACTGGCTGCGCGAGGCCTACGAGAAGGCGGTCCCCGGCTACGACCGCGGCGTCACCGTCCCCGCGATCGTGGACATCCCGAGCGGCGCCGTGGTGACCTCCGACTTCCGGCACATCACGCTGCGACCTGGAGAGCGAGTGGACGGCGCTACCACCGGGCGGGCGCCCCCGACCTGTACCCGGACGCGCCTGCGCGACGAGATCGAGGAGGTCAGCGAGCCGATCTACCGCGAGGTCAACAACGGCGTCTACCGCTGCGGCTTCGCCACCAGCCAGCAGGCCTACGACGAGGCCTACCGGGCGCTGTTCGCCCGGCTCGACCGGCTGGAAGAGCGGCTTACCACCCGCCGCTACCTGGTCGGCGACACGATCACCGAGGCGGACGTGCGGCTGTGGCACCACGCTGGCCCGGTTCGACGCCGTGTACCACGGCCACTTCAAGTGCAACCGGAACAAGCTCATCGAGTTCCCGGCGCTGTGGGCCTACGCCCGCGACCTGTTCCAGACCCCAGGCTTCGGCGACACGATCGACTTCGTGCAGACCAAGCAGCACTACTACCTGGTGCACGAGAACCTCAACCCGTCCGGCATCGTCCCCGACGGGCCGGACCTGTCCGGCTGGCTCACCCCGCACCACCGCGAGCAGCTGGGCGGCCGCCCGTTCGGCGACGGCACCCCGCCCGGCCCGGTTCCCGCGGCCGAGCGGGTTCCCGCCAGCCGTGGTGCCCATGGAGGACCGCGCTCACTAGGCTCGGACCATGACGGCTAGCGCACGACGAATCTGCGTCACCGGGGCGACCGGCAAGGCGGGGCGGGTGGCGGCGGCCCACCTGCGCGAGCACGGCTACCAGGTGACCGCCACCGACACCGCCCTCAGCCCGGCCGACGTGGCCGCCGGGGTGCTGCGGGCCGACCTGACCGACTACGGCCAGGCGACCGAGGTACTGCGCGACGCCGACGCGGTGGTGCACCTGGCGAACATCCCGGCCCCCGGCCGGTCCACCCCCGCGGTGACCTTCACCGCCAACACGACGATGAACTTCAACGTGTTCCACGCGGCCGCCGCGCTGGGACTGTCCCGGGTCGTGTGGGCGTCGAGCGAGACCACCCTCGGCCTGCCCTTCGGCGGCCCCGCCGAGCAGCGGCCGGGCGCGCCCGGCGAGCTGCGCTACGCTCCCGGTCGACGAGGACCACTTCCCGTTCCCGTCCACCACCTACGCGCTGTCCAAGGTCGCCAGCGAGACCCTCGCCGGAGCAGCTCGCCCGCTGGTCCGGGCATCGGCTTTGTGGGCCTGCGGATCTCCAACATCATGGAGGCCGCCGACTACCAGCGGTTCCCGACGTTCTGGACCGACCCGCACGCGCGCAAGTGGAACGCCTGGGGCTACGTCGACGTGCGCGACGTCGCCGCAGCCTGCCGCCTGGGCCTGGAAGCGGACGTCGACGGCAGCCGCAACGTCATCATCGCGGCGGCCGACACGGTGATGAACCGTCCCTCGCGCGAGCTGCTGGCCGAGGTCTTCCCCGACGTCCCGGTCACCGGCGAGGTCGACGAGTACGGACCCTGCTCGCCATCGACGGCGCCCGTGAGCTGCTCGGCTACCAGCCCGAGCACTCCTGGCGCGACGCGCTCAAGGACGTCTGAACGGGCCGGTGAAGCTGGACCTCGAGGCGGCGCGGGACGCCACCATCCCGGACGTGCTGCCGGCCCCCGGGCGAGCCCTTCCACGTGCTGTTCAGCGGGATCAACCCGGGCCTGTACTCGGCCGCGACGGGCTGGCATTTCGCCCGCCCCGGCAACCGCTTCTGGCCCACCCTCCACGCGGCTGGCTTCACCCCGCGCCGGCTCGAGCCCGTCCGAGCAGGACGAGCTGGCCCGCTGCGGACTCGGCATCACCAACATCGCGCCCCGCGCCACCGCCCAGGCGGCCGAGCTGACCCCGGCCGAGTTGCGGGCGGGCGGCGCGCGCCTGCTCGCCCTGGCGGAGGACCGCCGCCCGCGCTACGTCGCGATCGCCGGCGTCACCGCCTACCGGACCGCGTTCGCCCGTCCGAGGGCCGTCGTCGGCCCGCAGCCCGAACGGCTGGGGCCGGCGCGGCTGTGGGTCCTGCCCAACCCCAGCGGCCTCAACGCCGCCTACCAGGCGGGCCGGCTGGCAGAGGAATTCAGCCTGCTGCGGGAGGCGGCCGGGCGGTGACCGGCGCCGCCGGTCAGCTCACGAACGCGGCCGTTCCTTGATCCCGCGGGTGAGCAGGTCCGTCACCTCGGCGATCCGTTCCGCTCGCAGGTCCGGCCGCCGCTTGGTGGCGTCGACGTACCGCAGGTACCCCTTGCGGTAGAACTGCGCCAGCGTGTCGAAGAACGCGCCCGCCACGGGGTTGGCTTCCAGTGCGGCGGCGATGTCCTCGGCCAGGTCGCCGCGCTGCGGCCCCTCGGGCGCCAGTTCCACCGGCACCTGGGAGCCGATGACGATACCCCCGTGCTGCATCCTGGCCGGGTTCAGCGTGAACGCCCACCCGCGGTCGCCGGGCTCGAGCGTCACCCGGACCCGCCATCCGTTGACCGTGCCGCTCACGTGGTGCACCGCCTTCGCGCCCCATTCCGCGTCCGGGTCGAAGGGCACCACGATCAGCGCGTGGCCGCGGGGGCCGGACGCTACCTGGACGTCAAACCGCTGAACGGCGGGCACGGTCAAGGGGCCGGCGTGACGTCCGGCTGGGCGGCCGGACGGCCGTAGCTGACCACCGCCCGAACCTCCGCCGGCACCGACGCCGCCAGCTGGTGGTCCGGGCTGGCCCCGAGGGCGTCGTTGACGGTGGAGAACGCGAGCCGGAGGGCGACGAAGGCGGTGACCGCGAAGATCTGCTCGTCGTCGAGCCCGGCCGCCCGCAGCGCCTGCACGTCGGCCGGGGTCGTCCCGTTAGGGTCGCGGGTGACCTGCCTCGCCCACCCGGCGAGGGCCTGCTCCTGGTCCGTCAGGCCCTCGTCGGTGCCGGACAGCACCGCCGCCGCGAGCTCAGGGGCGGACGCCCCGGCGAGCTTGCTCCCCCACGCCAGCGAGCAGTACGAGTCGCCCAGGGTCGAGGCGGTGGCGGCGACCAGGATGCCGCGCTGGCGGAACGACAGCCGGCTGTGCCGGAAGGCGGCCGACATCAGCTCGAACAGCGCCTTCATGGTGTCCGGCTGGTGGGCCCACAACCGCGACACGTTCCACACGTAGCCAGTGTCGGCGAGGTCCTCGTCGAACAGCTCGTGCGCGCCCGCCGACGGCGGCGGGTCGCCCAGGTAGCTTCCGGTCATGCCGGGCCCGTCCGTTCTGCCTTGCGGGCCAGGTAGCCCACGACCTTGATCTCGGCCCGGAGCGGCAGCCCGTCCCGCAGCTGACCCCGCGCCTGCTCCACCGCCGCGCGCCGGAACTCCTGCGCCCCCACGTTCAGGATCGCCTCGTAGGCCGGCCCGGTCGACGCGATCGCCCGCGCGTACAGCTCCGGGTCGGCGAACTCCCAGGCGAAGGGCACCTCGATCCGCTCGACGGCGGTGAACTGGTGCGCCGCGAGCAGCTCCTCGCCCGCCCCGGGACGGCCGAGCGACACCATCGCCGCCTGGTTGCCGACCTTTTCCTGGGCGGCCAGCCGCAACGGCGCCAGTGCCCAGGCCCCGGGCGAGGCCTTGATGTGGCCCCACACGGTGATCCCGACCCGGCCGCCTGGCCGCAGCACCCGGTGGATCTCGGCGACCGCGCCCGGCGTGGTCCCCCAGATCCCGCGGAAGCTGGTGACCACGTCGAACGACTCCGCCGCCCACGGCAGCGCGTTCATGTCACCGACCCGGATGTCGGCGCCGGGACTGCGGTCCCGCGCCACCGCGACCAGCCGGGGCGAGGCGTCGATGCCAGCGCAGGCGGCGCCGCGCAGCCGGGCCAGCTCGAGGGCGAGCCCCGACCCGCAGGCAACGTCGAGCAGCCGGTCGCCCGCGTCGACCCCAAGCCGGTGGTGCAAGGTGACGTACTCCCGGCAGTTGCCCGGCTCGCTGAGCGCGGCGAAGTCGGCCGCCGCCCGCCCCCAGCCCTCGTCCACCAGGGTCCACTGGGGCTGTTGCCCGCCTGCGGTCGCCATCGCGGCCCCCGTTCGCTTCGCCGCTGTCCGTACGCTCCAGTCTGCTGGCCGGCCCCGGGCCCGGGCAAGGTCGCCGCGCCCCGGGCCGGCGGGCCGATGGCAGGATCAGTGGGTTTTTTGTCATTGCTGCCACCGACCGCCGGCCCGCAGACTGGATCCCGTGCGCACCGTGCTGATCGTGCTGTTCGACCGGGTGCAGTCCCTCGACGTCACCGGGCCGCTGGAGGCCTTCGCGCACGCCCGCGGCCCCGGCGGCGACCGCGCTTACCGGCTGCGCACCGCCAGCATGGACGGTGCTCCAGTCCGCTCCGGCAGCGGGCTGGCGATCGCACCTGACGGCGACCTGCCGACCCTGGCCGGCCCGGCCAGCCGCGGCCCGACCTGCTGCTCGTCCCCGGCGGTGAGGGAGCCCGCGTCCAGCCGCCCGAGCTGGTGGCCTGGCTCCGTGAGCATGCGGCCGGCGCGCGCCGGGTCGCGTCGGTCTGCACCGGCGCCTTCCTGCTGGCCGCGGCGGGGCTGCTCGACGGCCGGCGGGTCACCACCCACTGGTCGCAGTGCGCAGAGCTGAGCCGCCAGTTCCCGGCCGTGCGGGTCGACCCCGACCCGATCTTCATCAGCGACGGCCGCGTCGCCACCTCGGCCGGGGTCACGGCCGGCATCGACCTGGCCCTCGCCCTCATCGAAGACGACCTTGGCCGCGACGCCGCCCTCGCCGTCGCGCGCGAGCTGGTCGTGTTCCTGCGCCGCCCGGGCAGCCAGGCCCAGTTCAGCGCGCAGCTGTCGGCCCAGGTCGCCCGGCGGGCGCCGCTGCGCGACGTGCAGCAGTGGATCGCCGAGCACCCGGCGGCCGATTTGGCGGTCGAGGCGCTGGCACGCCGGGCCAGCCTGTCGCCGCGGCACTTCGCCCGGGCGTTCACGGCCGAGGTCGGCCTGACCCCGGGCCGGTACGTGGACCGGGTGCGCCTGGAAGCCGCCCGCCGCCAGCTCGAGGACACCCCCGCGGGGGTCCAGCAGACCGCCCGGGCCTGCGGCTACGGCACCGCCGAGGCGATGCGCCGCGCTTTCATCGAAGCCCTCGGCGTCAGCCCGGCCGAGTACCGCCGCCGTTTCCGGCCCGCCCAGCCGCCCCGGCCCAACGAGAAGGAGCAGCAGCATGCAGATCGCCATCGCCCTGTTTGACCGGTTCACCGCGCTCGACGCGGTCGGGCCGCATCAGGTTCTCCACCACCTGACCGGGGCCGAGGTCGTGTTCGCGGCCGAACGGGCGGGTGGAGTCACCGACGAGACCGGCACCCTCACCGTCGCGGCCCCGGCGGCCTACGCCGACGTGCCCCAGCCCGACATCGTGGTCGTCCCCGGCGGCCCCGGGCAGTCGGCCCAGATGACCCCCGGGCCGCTGCGCGACTGGCTGATCGCGGCGGACGCGTTCACCGCCTGGACCACCTCGGTCTGCACCGGCTCGCTCATCCTGGCCGGAGCGGGCCTCCTCAGCGGCCGGGCCGCCACCACCCACTGGACCGCGGTGGAGGAGCTGCGCCGCCTGGGCGCCGTGCCCCGGTCGGAGCGCTATGTCTTCGACGGCAAGTACGTCACCGGCGCGGGCGTCTCGGCCGGGATCGACATGGCCCTGGCCCTGGCGGGCCGGATCGCCGGGGAAGCGGAAGCGCAGCGGATCCAGCTGCAGATCGAGTACGACCCGCACCCGCCCTACGCCGCGGGCTCGCCCGCCACCGCCCCGCCCGCGATCGTCCAGGAGCTGACCGCGGCCAGCCGCTTCGCCCGGCCTTAGCAACCCGGCCGTGGCCCCGGTCCGTCCTTGACCCCACCCGCCCTGGCCCCGCCCCTGACTTCACCCTGGCCCCGACCCCGACCCGCCCTGCCCTGGCCCCGACCCCGGCCCGCCCTGCCCTGGCCCCGGCCCGCCCTGCCCTGGCCCCGACCCCGGCCCGCCCTGCCCTGGCCCCGGCCCGCCCTGCCCTGGCCCCGGCCCGCCCTGCCCTGGCCCCGGCCCGCCCTGGCCCCGGCCCGCCCTGCCCTGGCCCCGGCCCGCCCTGCCCTGGCCCCGACCCCGGCCCGCCCTGGCCCCGGCCCGCCCTGCCCTGGCCCCGACCCCGACCCCGACCCGCCCTGGTCCTGCCGATGCGGCACCGCGGCGCTCGCTCGACACGCGAGTGACGCAAGAGGCCACCGTGTCCACTAATCCGGAAATTTTTATCTAAAGGGAAACAATAAGTGCTCTGACGTAGAAAAGTTTCCTGCATTTCTCTCCCGGCCGCTGTCCACGCGTACCAGGGGCGCAGAAGTGACCGCTGGGGCTGAGAGGATCGCGGCTCGTGCTGCGGTAACCTCATGGGCCGGTAACGTAGTGACCCGGGTCACATTGATTTCCCGTCCGCCGGCCAATCCCTTCGCCCGCATTCGCCGTAGTCCTGTCGACGGCCATCTGGCGAAGCGAGCCGGCGCGGCGTACCGCGCCGCACGGGAGGCGAAGATGATGACAGGGAAATCCACCATCAGGCGGATGCCGGTGCCGGCCAGACTGGCCGCTGTGGCCGGCGGCGCGGTTGGCATCGCCCTGCTCACGGCCGCCTGCAGCAGCGGCGGCAGCAGCAGCTCGGCCTCCGCACCGGCCTCCAGCGGCAGTGCCGCGGCCGCGCCGGCCAGCAGCGCCACCGGCTCCGGGGGAACGGTCATCACGACCGCCTCGTCGTCCGGGAACACGTTCCTGACTAACGGCTCAGGTCGCGCGATTTACCTCTGGGTCAAGGACACCGGGGACACGTCAGCCTGCTCGGGGGCCTGCGCGGGCGCGTGGCCACCGGTCACCGCGACCGGCACGGTCACCGCCGCGGGCAGTGCCAAGGCGAGCGACCTGGGCACGATCACCCGGTCGGACGGCACCAAGCAGGTGACCTACGACGGGCACCCGCTCTACTACTTCACCGGCGACTCGGGCTCGGGCACGGCCACCGGCCAGGGCAGTGACAGCTTCGGCGCCAAGTGGTGGCTGGTCACGCCGGGCGGCGGCGATGTCACCGCGTCGGTCACCTCGTTCACCGCGGGCGGCGGGGCGGCCGGTGGCGGGTCCGGGTCGACCCCGGCCACCACCCCCGCCTCGGGCTCGTCTGGCGGCGGCGGCTACTGACCGGCCCATGACGACTGTCCTCGCCCCCAAGATGGGCACCGGAGCGGGGGCAGCTGCCAGCGCCGGCCGACCCGCTGAGACACCTGGAGGTGTCATGCTCACCCACCACGACGCGATCCGGTTCCTGCTCCGCGGGCCCGCCGCCCTGTCGTCCCGGATCGCCCGCCTGGCGGTGCTGGCACTGACCGCGACCGGCGCGGGGTTCCTGATCTGGTCCGGCGTGATCCACCTGGAGCTGTGGGGCGACGGGTACAAGGACATC
Source organism: uncultured Actinomycetota bacterium (assembly GCA_963795335.1). Taxonomy (GTDB): domain Bacteria; phylum Actinomycetota; class Actinomycetes; order Streptosporangiales; family Streptosporangiaceae; genus Trebonia. Next base: position 513,101 of record CAWCHI010000006.1, on the reverse strand, counting down.
AGCGTTATCGGCCCGCTGTTTCTCGTCCAGGGCATCGCCAGCATCGTCATCGCAGTCGCGGTGGCCGCCCTCCGCTGGCTGGTGCTGCTGCTGGCAGGGGCGGTGGCGGGTGTCGCCACCGCTGTCGGCCTGCTGCTCTCCGCCAGCGTCGGCCTGTTCGGCTACACCGAGAGCCTGATGGTTCCGTACGCCACGCTGTCGCTGGCGGTCGAGTTCACCGCCGCCTTCGTCCTGCTGGTGGCCGCAGTGCTGCTCGCGCTGGCCGCCCCGTCCCGGACGGCGGCCGGCGCCGCCCCGGTCCCGTCCCGGCTGTAGGCAGGCAGAAGATGGGGAACGTGGGAGCATCCGCCGACGGGCTGCCGGACGATGCGCTGCTGGCCGGCTTCGGTGCGGGCGACGGCGCCCTCGCGGTCGCGTTCGTGCGCCGGTTCCAGCGGATCGCCTTCGGCGTTGCGATCGCGGTCACCGGCGACCCCGGAACGGCCGAGGACGTCGCCCAGCACGCCTTCGAGCAGGCCTGGCGGCACGCGTCGGTTTACGACGCGCGCCGCGGGTCGGTCCGCGCCTGGCTCACCACCATCACCCATAACCTGGCGGTGGACGTGGTGCGGGCCCGGTCGGCGCTGCCGATGGACCCTGGCGACCTGCCGGCCGTGGTGACCGCGATGAGTGACGGCCCGGAGCGGCACGCGGTCGCGAACGACAGCGCCGAGGGCCTGCGGGAGGCCCTCAGGCGGCTGCCCGCCCCCCAGGCGCGGGCGGTGGCGATGGCGGGGATCTACGGCATGACGGCGGGGCAGATCGCCGAGGCCGAGGGGATCCCGCTCGGCACCGCCAAGACGCGGATACGAGACGGCATGCGGAAACTGCGGGCCGCCTACCTGCCCGAGGAAACGGGTTTCCCGGAGGAGCCAGGCGATGAGTGAGCGGAACGACATGACGTGCGCGGAACTGGCCGACGTGGCCGCCGAGCTCGCCCTCGGCGTGCTCACCGGGCGCGAGCGCGCCGCCGCGCTGGCGCACCTGGAAACCTGCGACGGCTGCCGGGAGGAAGTCCGGCTGCTGATGGGCGCCGGCGAGCAGCTCCGCGAGCTGCTGCCGCCCGCCGAGCCGCCGGCCGGGTTCGAGACCCGGGTGCTGGACCGGCTCGGCCTGGCCGCCCCGACTCCGCGCCCGCCCGCGGGGACGGGATCGGGTGGGGGCCACGCCGAGCTGCTGCAGCCGGGCAAGCGTCACCTCCGGCCGCGGCGCCGGGCGCGGCGAGGCGCCGCAGTACAGCCGGGTGACGCAGTACAGCCACGTGACGCAGTGCGGCCCGCCGGCCCGGCCCGGCCGGGGCGGCCAGCCCGGCTGCGCCGGGCGCTCGCCGCCACCGTGCTGGGACTGGCCCTCGTCGGGGCCGGCTTCGGCGGGTGGCGTATCGGGGCCGGCTCGCCCGCCACCGGGACCGCGCCCGCCACGGGGACCGCGGCCGCCCCGCTGACCTCGGCCCAGCTGCTGTCGGCGACGCACCAGGACGTCGGGAAAATCTTCCTGTACTCAGGGGCCGACCGCTGGCTGTACATGTCGGTCGACCTCGGCTCGGGTGACGAGGCGGTGACCTGCCAGGTGGTTGGGGCGGGCGGGCAGCTGACCACGGTCGGGTCGTTCCGGCTCACCGGCGGCTACGGCGGCTGGGGGAGTCCCGACCCGGGCAACGCGGGCACCCTGCGCGGTGCCCGGCTGGTCGCATCCGACGGCACCGTCCTCGCCAGCGCGACCTTCACCCGCTGGTGAACGAGCACCCGGCCCCGGCGCTGGCCCGGTGCGCCCATCCCGCGCCGGACCGGGACCGGGGCCGCGTCCAGCGGGCGCCGGCCCGGCCGGCCCGTCGGCCCGGCTACCGCCGGTACCCGCCGATGTACTGCTGCGCCGCGCGCTGGCGGCCGGGCACCTGACCCGTCCGCCCTCCGGGTCTCGCGGCCGAGGATGAGCTGCGCGGGGCCGGAACCGCGGGCGCCTGACGGCACCGCGGCCCGCTCCTCCCGCGGGGCGTCTTCGGATGAGACGCCCCCCGGGCGCACCTGGCCCTACGATGCCCCTGACCGCCCCCGCGCCCGGAGGTGCCCGTGCTCGGCAACCTGACCTACGACGACAGCCAGCCGCCGTCGATCGGGCTCGTGCCGTCCGGCACGACCTGGGCCGAGGTTCTCGACCACATCAAAATCGCGCACGACTTCCTGCTGGTGGAGGCGGACGGCGAGCTGGCCGGGGCGTACTGGACCGGGACCGAGATGGTCGTGCTGCCGGGTCTCGGGACCGACACCGACGAAGCGCTGGATGAGTTCCGCGAGCAGCTGCGCCAGCGCGGCGAGCTCTGACTGCGGCCGGCTGGGCCGCGCCTGCGCGGGCCTCTAGGCCCCTCTAGGCCGCGGCGAAGACCCCGGACCGCGACGCGTAGTCGTAGCGGTAGACCAGGCGGCCGCTGACATAGGCCGCCTCGACCCGGGACATCACGTCGAGCGGGTCGCCCGACCACACCGTCAGGTCGGCGTCCTTGCCCGCCTCGAGCGAGCCGGTCCGGTCCGCCACCCGCATGATCCGGGCCGGGGTGATGGTCACCGCCCGCAGTGCCGTCTCCCGGTCCAGTCCCTCCCGGACCGCCAGCGCCGCCTGGACGATCAGCAGGTGCACCGGCACCACCGGGTGATCGGTGGCGATCGCGACGGTGACGCCGGCCGCCGCCAGCAGCCCGGGGTTGGCCATCGTCCGGTTCCGCAGCTCGACCTTGGACCGGGCGGTGATGAGCGGGCCGGTCACCGCCGGCACCCCGGACGCGGCGATCTTGTCGGCCAGCAGGTAGCCCTCGGTGCAGTGGTCGAGCACCAGGTCGTAGCCGAACTCGGCCGCCAGCCGGAGCGCGGTGGCGATGTCGTCGGCCCGGTGGCAGTGCTGCCGCCAGGGGATCTCCCGCCGCAGCACCCGGCCGAGGGCCTCGTTGCGCAGGTCGCGGGACGGGGCACGCCGCCCCCGTTCCTCATCCTCGGGTACGCCCGGCCCCGCGGCCTGCTGGCGGTCCAGGTAACCCTGCGCTTCGACCAGAGCCGACCTGATCGCTGCGGCGGTCCCCAGCCGGCTCGACGGGTTGACCCGGCGGTCGCCCGCCGTCCGCTTCGGGTTCTCGCCGAGGGCCGACTTCATCCCGGCGGGGGCGCGCAGCAGCATGTCGTCCACCGTCCGCCCCCAGCAGTGCACCGCCACCGTCTGCCCGCCGATCGGGTTGCCCGAGCCGGGGGTGATCCCGGCCGTCAGCACCCCGCCCGCGACCGCGTCGCGGAACCCCTCGTCGGCTGGGTTGATGGCGTCAAGCACCCGCACATGGGCCTGGACCGGCCCGGTCAGCTCGTTGGTGTCGTGCCCGGCCCAGCCCTCGCCTTCCTCCCGCGCGCCGAGGTGTGTGTGCGCGTCGACCAGTCCCGGCAGCACCCACTTGCCGGACGCGTCGACGACCTCCATCCCCGGCGGCGGCTCGGTCCCGGGGCCGGTCACTGCCACGATCTTGCCTGCGACGACCAGCACGGTGCCGCCCTCGACCGGCTCGCCCTCGACCGGCACCACGTACCCGCCGGTGAGGGCGAAGCTCGCCGGGGGCTCCGGGGATTGGGTGCGCGTCAGCTCCACTAGGTTCCTTTCCTGTCAGCAGCGGTGCGGCCGGCGCACCCGACTCCTGCCGCCGCGAGCCGGCCGCCGCGGGCCCGGCCGGCGGACCGGCGCGACCTCACCTCAGTGCGCGGCGATGACCGCGCGGGCCTTGGCCGTGTGCACCGCCTCCGACAGCGCGTCCAGGTCGAAGGCACCGTAGTAGCGGTTGCCGTTGATGAAGAACGTCGGCGTGCCGGACACGGTGGCCAGGTCGGCCGAGTCGACGTCCTCGGCGATCCGGTAGGCGTAGGCGTGCTTCATCAGGTCGCCCCGGAACTTCTCGGTGTCGAGCCCGAGATCCTCGGCGTAGTTCACCAGGTCCCGCACGGTCAGCGCGCCCTGGTGGTCGAGGAGCAGGTCGTGCATCTCCCAGTACTTCCCCTGGGCGTTCGCCGCCTCGGCCGCCTCGGCCGCCAGCTGCGCGTGCGGGTGCACCTCGGTCAGCGGCAAGTTACGGAACACGAACCGGAGCTCGCCGAACTGGCTGACCAGCTCGCGGACGGCGGGCTCGGCCTGGCCGCAGTAGGGGCATTCGAAGTCGCCGTACTCGACCAGGGTGACGATCGCGTCCTTCTTGGGCCCGCGGATGTGGTCGCGCTCCGGGTCGACCGGCACCGCCAGGTCGGTCACCGAGGCGGCGGTGCCGAACAGCGCCCGCAGCCGGCTGCGGGGCGACAGCTTGTTCAGGCCGTGGAAGATCAGCCAGGACAGCAGCGTCGCGCAGACCGCGCCCGACAGGATGCCGACCTTGGCCTCGGCCAGCTCGAGGCCCTGGAAGGCGAGGGCTGAGATCAGCAGCGCGACGGTGAACCCGATGCCGGCCACGGCCCCCACCCCGACGACCGCGCCCCAGCCGACTGGCGGGGTCAGCCGCCTGCGGGTGATCTTGGTGACCAGCCAGGCGGTCCCCGCGGTGCCGATCGGCTTGCCCGCGATGTAGCCGATCATGATGCCGAGCGTGGCGGGGGAGGTGTAGGCGTGCGCCAGGAACGACTGGCTGAACCTGATGTCCGCGTTGGCCAGCGCGAACAGCGGCACGATGGCGTAGCTGGTGATCCCGTGGTAGCGCTCCTGCAGCCGCTCGTTGGGCGAGATCGCGCTGCGGGCCGCCTCGCGCGCCTCGGCCGCCAGCCGGGCGGTGGGCTGCTCCCGGAACAGCCGGAACGCGTCCGTGGCCTGCTGCAGGTCCTCCCGGGCGGCCGGGTAGGCGCATGTCAGCAGGCCGATGACCAGGCCCGAGACGATCGGGTCGACCCCGGACTGCCAGAATGCGACCCAGGCGGCGACGCCGATCAGCGGGATCGCGACCCCGTCGATCATCCCGCGCCGGGTGCCGACGCCGTAGCCCGCCAGCAGCAGCACGCCGATCAGCAGCGGCACCCAGTGCACGTGGCTGCTGTAGAAGATGGCGATGACCGCCAGCCCCAGCAGGTCGTCGACGACCGAGAAGGTCAGCAGGTAGGTACGGACCCGGTCGGGCAGCCCGCGGCCGCCTGCCAGGGCCAGGGCGCCGAGGGCGAAGGCGGTGTCGGTCGACATCGCCGCGCCCCAGCCGTGCGCGGTCGGCCGGCCCGCGTTCAGCGCGAGGAAGATGGCGACCGGCAGCAGCATGCCGCCCAGCCCGATGAAGAACGGCAGCGTCACCCGGCTGCGCACCCGCAGCTCGCCCATGTCCCACTCGCGGCGCGCTTCCAGCCCGACGACCAGGAAGAACAGCGCCATGAGGCCGGAGTTGACGAACTCGTGGAGGCTCATCGTGATGCCGTGCCCGGACACGCTCGCGGTGAGCCGGGTCGACCAGAAGCCGTCGAAGCTCCCCCCGGCCGCGTTGCACCAGATCAGCGCGGCCGCCGTGGCCAGCACGAGGATGGTGGCCGATCCGGTCTCGGTGCGCAGGAACTGGCGCAGGGGGGTCTGCCCGCTGGAGGTCCAGGCCGTACTCGTCTGGCCGGCCGCCTGGTCGCCGGCGGCCGGAGCCGGGCCGGGTGCCTGGCCCGGCGGCGCCGGGTCCTGCGGTGCCCGGGTGGCCTGCTGTGGCTCGGTCATTCCCCTATTGTCCCCGAGAACCGGTTCGCGTAGCGCCGGCCCGGGATCAGTGGCCCCGGGCCGGGATCAGCGGCGCCCGGCTACCCGGTCAGCCGACCGGGCGGTGATGCGCGACCTGGGACGCCATGCCGCCGAAGCCGGTGTTCAGGGTGACCGGCCTGGTGCAGCCAGCGGTGCCGCGGTGCCCGCCGGCGATGGCGGCGTCGGCGGTGCTGGCGCCGGCGATCTCGCAGTCGGCCTTCTTCGCCTTCTTGGCCGGGGCGGCCACCTTCATCTCAACGTCGACCGTGCAGGCGTAGACGGTCTCGTAGAGGTTCGGCCTGGCCAGCATCTTCAGCAGGCCGCCCGACGGGCCGGTGCCGCTCGCGGTCAGCGGGGTGCCCGGCGCGCCCACCCGGATGGGCGGCGGTGCGTCCACCCCGGCGCAGTGCACGACCGTCACGTACTTGCCCTTGTCCGTCTCGGCGGCGATGTTGGCCGTGGACAGGCCGGGAAGCGATGACTGGCCGACGGCCAGCTCGGCCCGCTTCACCGCCGTCCGCGCCCTGGCGATCGTCCGCGGCGAAGGCGACGACGCGTGACGGGCCGGTACGGCGGCCCGTTGCGCCGCCATGGCGGGCGCGATCGATGCGGCCGCGGCGCCTCCAGCGGCGGCGGCCAGGACAGCCGCCGCGACACCGACTCGGTTCATTGCTTCCCCCGATGCAAATGAGAACCCGCCCGGCCGGATGGCTGCGAGCAGGAGCGAGCTTCAGTATTCCGTTAGAGGTTGCGCGGTCTTATCATCCCAGACGAGTTCGCCTATTGCCGGTAACGGCTCTCAATCACTTGCAGAATTATCCCGTGCCGCTTCGGTATCCTTGGCCCGATTTGCCTAGCCTTTCCCGTGAGGATTTTTCGCCGCTGTGGCGGGCCGGGCGGGATTCCAGTCGGCCGACACGATGATGTTCTCCAGGTAATGTCCCGTTAGGTAGTCAAAATCGCCGCCGCAGGTGATCAGCCACAGCCTGTGCTTGCTGGTATCACCGAAGACCTGATTAACGGGAAAGTTCGGCTTGGGCAGTTCCCTGACCGAGGTCACGGTGAAGCGCTGCCGTCCGCGACCCCCGGTCACATAGACCGCGTCGCCGCGGCGCAGCCGGTACAGGTCGTAGAACACACCCGGTCCGGCGTAGGTGTCCACGTGCCCGGCGATGACCGCGTTGCCCGCCGCCCCGGGAGCAGCCGTGAACGTGTACCAGCCCGCCTCCACGGCCGCCTTGGCCAGCGGCGGGACCGGGAGCAGGAGGCCGCCCGGACCGTCGGCGGCCCTCGGCTCGCCCAGCGTGGCGAGGCTCGCCCGGACGCCGATGGCGGGGATCTCGATCCCAGGCCTGGCGGCCCGGGCGGGCCGGCTGGCATGCCGGGCCGCCGCGTGACGCAGCTGCCGGACCCGGACGATCTCCCGCGCCGGGTGGGCCGCCGCCCGGGCGGGGACGGCCGCGACCGGGACGGCCGCCGTCGCCGCCAGGGCGGCGGCGGCCAGCAGGCGCCCGGCTTGCCGTGCCATAGCGGCCATTCCCCTCGATTTCCGATCCAGTAATTGCTGGCCACCATCCGGTATTCCCGGCGTCACCCGATAACTGCCGCAAATGCTACGCCGCCGGCCCCCGCGGGCCCCGCAGGCGCGCCTAGCGCCAGGCCGCCTTCCGCGTATTGCGACGGTGCGAAACCGGGTCCGATCACCGGCAGTGCGGCTAAATTGACGAAGGCCGGCCTTTGGCTATGATCGGCCCATGGCGGACGATCAGCACCAGCGGGCCACGCACGAGGTCACCAACCAGCCGCCGCCGCTGGCCGGCTACGACGCCTCGGACGATCCGGCCCTGCTGGCCGCGCTGGCCGCCTTCGGTGCCGGGGACGGTGCCGGAGACGGGGACGGTGCCGGAGACGGGGACGGCGCCAGCGACGGCGACGGCGCCGTCGCGCAGGTCAGGGAGATGGGCCGGCTGGCGGGCAGCGAGCAGGCGCAGGAGCAGGGCAGGCTGGCCAACGAGAACCCGCCCCGGCTGCGCACCCACGATCGCTACGGCCACCGGGTCGACGAGGTCGAGTTCCACCCCGCCTGGCACGAGCTGATGGCCACGGCCATCGGCCACGGCCTGCACGCGGCACCCTGGCGGCCCGGCCGGCCGGCGCGCACCAGGTCCGGGCGGCCAAGTTCTACGTCTGGGGTCAGGCCGAGGCCGGCCACCTGTGCCCGATGTCGATGACCTACGCCATCGTGCCGGCCCTGCGGCACGCGCCCGAGCTGGCCGCGCGGTATGAGCCCGGGCTCACCGCCACCGTCTACGACCCCCGCCACCGCCCGGCGGCCGGCAAGCACGGCCTGACCGCGGGCATGTCGATGACCGAGAAGCAGGGCGGCTCCGACGTCCGCGCCAACACCACGACGGCGGTCCCGGCCGCCGACGGGAGCTACCGCATCACCGGTCACAAGTGGTTCACCTCGGCCCCGATGGGCGACCTGTTCATGGTCCTGGCCCAGGTGCCCGGCGCCGGGCTGTCCTGTTTCCTGCTCCCGCGCATCCTGCCCGACGGCACCCGCAACGCGATGCTGCTGCAGCGGCTCAAGGACAAGCTCGGCAACCGCTCCAACGCCTCGGCCGAGGTCGAGTACGCGGGCGCCCAGGCGTGGCTGGTCGGCGAGCCCGGCCGGGGCGTGCGCACCATCCTCGACATGGTCAACGCGACCCGGCTGGACTGCGTGCTGGCGGCCGCGACCGGGCTGCGCCTTGGTGTGGTCCAGGCCGCGCACCACGCGGCCCACCGCTCGGCGTTCGGCCGCCCCCTCATCAGCCAGCCGCTGATGGCTGGCGTGCTGGCCGACCTGGCGGTGGAGTCGGAGGCCGCCACCATGGTTGCCCTGCGGCTGGCGGCCGCGGCCGACCGGGCGGCGGGCGGTGACGCCCGGGAGCGGGCCTTCCACCGGCTCGCCCTCGCCGCCGTCAAGTACCACGTCTGCAAGCTCGCCCCCGGCCACGCGGCCGAGGCCCTGGAGTGCCTCGGCGGCAACGGCTACGTCGAGGAGTCGGGGATGCCCCGGCTCTACCGCGAGGCGCCGCTGCAGTCGATCTGGGAAGGATCGGGCAACGTGGCCGCCCTCGACGCGCTGCGGGCGCTCACCCGCCAGCCGGAGGCGGCGGAGGCCTTCTTCGCCGAGCTCGAGCAGGCCCGGGGGGCCGACAAGCGGCTCGATGACGCGATCGACCGGCTGCGCAAGGACGCCACCGAGACGGCCGAGGCCGCCGCCCGCCGCCTGGCCGAGTCGATGGCCGTCACCCTGCAGGCGTCGCTGCTCATCCGCTACGGTCACCCGGCCGTCGCCGACGCGTTCGCGGCGACCCGGCTGGCGGGTCACGGCGGACGCGCCTACGGCACGCTGCCGCCCGGTACCCGTACCGGGGAGATCATCCCGCGGGCGCTCGCCGCGGTCTAACCGGTCGCGGCGCGGCCGGCCGCTGTTGCGTCCAGGTCCTGCGCGACAGCGGCCGGCCGCCCGGCTCAGTGCAGGCCGGCCAGCACGATCTTGGCGATCGCCACGTCGCCGCTGTGGTCGCCGTTGAGCTCGGCGTGGGTCAGGCCTTCCACCTGGACACACGTCGAGCCGGTGCGAACCAGGAGGCCGATCCCGAAGCCGTAGGCGGCATCGCCCACGCCGGATACAGGCACGCCTGACCCCACGGCGGACTTCAGCCGGTCGTAGCAGCCCGCGACGCTGATGACCTGGAGATCGAGCGGCTGGATGTCGACCGGGTCGGCCGAGCCCTTGTTGGGGTAGGTGCAGTCTCCCCAGCCGCTTTCCACCTGCTTGGGCACGCCCGGGCCGTAGGTGATCTTGTTGATGGCCGACGCCTGGGCGGCGCTCAGCAGCGAGCAGACATTGCTGCTGCCGCTGGCCGCGGCGGGGGCGGCGGAGGCCACGGCCGCGCTCGCCGTGGCGGCCGGGACCGAACGGGCGGTGCCCGGGCTGGCCGGGGCCGACGAGGAGGCGGAGGAGGTGCCGGGACCACAGCCGGCGAGGACCGCGGCCGCTGCCGCGGCGGCGATCAGCAGCCGGGCACGCCCGGCGGTGACAGGGTTCATGGCATCTATCGCAGCAAGGGGCGGTAACGTCCAGGTAATTCCGGTGGCCCCCTCTTACAATTGCGCTGTGTGTAACACGGGAAAGCCGCTTTCGGAGCGTTTCGCCGACAGCGTTATTTCTCGTGAATTGTTGATTCACAGGTGTTCTTGGTGAGGGTTGATGTCCTCGGGGTGGTAGCGGTGCACGGCCGTCGTGACGCCGGGAACGACGCCGGGAACGACACCGGGGACGACACCGAGACGGTCATCGCCGGCGCCGCGCTCGGCGGCCGGCGGGCGCGGCTGGTGCTTGTCGCGCTGGCGGTGGCGGGCGGCCCGGTCCCGGCCGAACGGCTGGCCCAGGTCGATCTGGGGCGAGCAGCCGCCGCCGACTTGGCCGGTGGCCCTGCGCGGGGTGGTGCGCGGCGCTGCGGACCGCGTGCGCGCCGGCCGGCGGCGGCGACCAGCGGCTGATCGCCACCGTGCCGTCGGGCTACCGGCTCGCCGCACGGCGTCGCTGGTCGACGTCGCCACGGCGGCGGCGGACGTCACCCGGGCGGCCAGGCTGCTGGCCGAGGGGCGGCTTCCAGGCCGTTGCGCGGCTGGCCGAGCCGGCTGCCGCGCTCGCGGGCGACCAGCTGCTGCCGGGCGAGGACGCCGACTGGATCGCGTCCCGCCGCCGCGACGTCGACGCGACCGCCCTGCGCGCGGTGCTGCTGGTGGTAGAGGCGAGCAGCCGGCTCGGCGGATCATCACCGGGCGATCGACACCGCCCGGCGCGCGCTCACGGTCCACCCGCTCGACGAGGCCCTGCACCGGGTCCTGATCGCCGCCCTCGACCGCGCGGGCGACCGGGCCGGCGCCGTCCTCGCCTACGAGCAGTGCCGGGCGGTGCTCGGTGACCAGCTCGGGCGTCGACCCGAGCGCGGAGACCGTCGCGGTCTACCTGGAGGCGCTGCGGGACCAGGCCGCCGTGGCCACCGCGCCGGTCCCGGTGCCGAGACCACCTCGTTCATCGGCCGCGAGCGAGAAGCCGCGGCGCTGGCCGCCGCGCTCGCCCGGCCCGGCCTGGTGACCGTCACCGGCCACGGCGGGGTCGGCAAGTCCCGGCTGGCGTCCCAGGTGGCGGCCGGGCACGGGGCGTTCGAGCGGCGGGCGCCTGTGGGTGCCGCTCGCCCCGGTCGCCGACGACGCGGTGGTCGCCTCCAGCGTCGCCCTCGCCCTCGGCGTCGCGCCCGGCGCCGACGACGCCGGCCGGCGCCATCGCCGACCACCTGGCCCCGCTCGGCCGGGTGCTGCTGGTCCTCGACGGCTGCGAGGCCGTCGTCGACGGCGTCGCCTCGCTGGCGGCGGCCCTGCTCGGCCGGGCGCCCGATGCTGACGTCGTCGCGACCAGCCGGTACCCGCTGTCGGTCGACGGTGAGACGGGTGCTGGCCCTCGAGCCGCTGCCGGCCCCGGCCGCCGGTGAGCCGCTGAGCGCCAATGGCCAGGTCCGGCTGCTGGTCGACCGGGTCCGGGAGTCGGGCGCGGCGCTGCCGCTGGACGACGACGGTCGCGCCGCACCTGCTCGCGCTGTGCCGCCGCTGCGGCGGGCTGCCGCTCGCGCTGGAGCTGGTCGCCGCCCAGCTGGCGGTGATGCCCGGCGGGCGACCTGGTCGATCACCTGGCCGAGATCGGCCCGGTCCACGAGGGCGGCGCTCCGGTCGATCGCCCGCAGCAGCTACCAGCTGCTCGACGCGGACGAGGCGGTAGTGTTCCGCCGGCTGGCGGTGCTGGACGGGCCGGTCGGGCTGCCGCTGGTCCGCGCAGGTCGTGGCCGGCGGCCCGGTCGCCCGGTGCGGGTGGTGCGGATCCTGCGCGAGCTGACCGCCCGCGGCCTGCTGCCGGTCGACCGGTCCGGCCGCCCGCTGGCGCTACCAGCAGGACGATGACCTGCACCGCTTCGCCCGCGAGCTGCTGGTCGCCGAGCAGGCGAGGAGGCGGCGGCCTATCAGCGGCTGGCCGACGCGATGCGGGGCCCGGCTGCCGGACGACGCCCGGGCCGCCCCCGGGCCCTTCCGGGACGAGATCACCGACGTGCTCGGCTCGGTCCGCTCGCTGTTCGGCGGCCGGCGCTGGCCGGGCGGGCCGGCCTCGACCGCTGCCAGGAGCTGGCCTTCCGGCTGCACCGCTACTTCGCCACCACCAACGTGCACGAGGGCCGCTTCTGGCTCGCCCGGCTGCTCGCGGCGGGCAGCCGTCTGGCCCCTGGGCCGCCTACGCGACCTACGCGCTCGGCTACCTGAGCTACTGGGCGGGCGACACCGAGCGGGCGATGCGCGACCTGCGAGGCGGCGGTCGCAGCAGCTCGACGGGCGCCCGCGACTCCTACCGCGCCCGCGCGCTGATCTTCCTGGCCGGGCTGCTCGACGACGTCGACCGCGGCCCCGAGGCGATCGAGCACGTCCGGCTGTCGATCGAGGCCGCCGCCCCGTTCGACGTCGACCTCCAGGTGTCGGCCGCCATGGGCATGGGCAGCGTGCTGGCTGAGCGGTGCGACCCGGCCGCGGCCGGCTACGCCGACGACGCGATCGCGCTGTGCCGCCGGGGCGGCTCGGCCGAGCAGCTGGCCATCGCCCTGCCGACCGCGGCGATGATCTGCTGGCAGGTCGGCGCGCTCGAGCGCGGCCCGGGCCTACGTCGCCGAGGCGCTGCCGCTGCAACACCGGGCCAGCCAGGCATCGCCCGGGTGGTGCTGCTGTCGGCCGCCGCCGGGGTCGCGCTGGCCGACGGCGACCCCGCCGCGGCGGTCGAGTACGGCGCCACCGCCGACCCCGAGGCGAGCGAGCTAGGCGTCGAACGGGAAGCGCCGCTGATCCGCGCGGTGCTGGCGCGGGCCCGGCTGAGCCAGGGTGACCTGCCCGCGGCGGCCGCGCACACGGTCGCCGCCCTGCGCGGCGCGCTGGCCATGTCGCTCGAATCCCCCCTGGCCATCGGCCTGGAGACGGCCGCCCTGGTGCTGCACGCAGCCGGCCTCGGCCCCGGACGGCCGGGCGGGGCGCCGCTGCCGGACTTGCTCGCGGCCGCCGCCGCGGTTCGCGCCGCCGGCGACCGGCCGCCGCCCGCGACCCTCGCCCCCGCGGTCGAGCAGCTCCAGGCCGCCCTCAGCGGCGACGCGGACGCCCGCGGTGACGCGGGCGACCGGGATGATCCGGGCGACCGGGGGGCCGGCCCCAGCCGCGGGAGGCAGCTGAGCGCGCCTGCGCACTGCTGGCCGCGCTCACCACGCGGCCAGCGTCGGTCCCGGGCCGCTGACGCGGCTAAGGCGAGCCCGAGTGCCTCCGCCGCGGCCTGGGCGCAGACCCGCGAAGCGCCGTAGGTGGCCAGGTAGGCGGTGCCCGGCGGGGGAGTCCAGGCGGGCACGCCCATCTCGACGATGACCGTGTCCGGCCGCGCCGCGAGCACCGCGGCGACCAGCCCGAGGACGCTGCGGGCGTCGCGGACCGCGAGCACCAGCGGCCGGCCCGCGGCCGCCGCCAGCAGCTCGCCCGCGGCGTGCTCGCCCGCGGCCGGGTCGACCCGCTCGGTCGCCGTCCACGGCTCGAAGCCCCAGGTGAAGCGGCCCGCGGCGATGTTCTCGCCCGGCTCGACCTCGATCACGAGCGGGTCGGCGAGCGACGCCGGTACCGGCCCCGAGCGGCGCAGCGCGCGCCGGGCCGCGACCAGCCCGACCTCGGACGAAACGGCCCCGGAGTGGACGGCTCCAGGGGAGGCGCCGGCCGTACCCGGTCCCTCGCTCAGCAGGCCGCCGTCGCGGGCGGCCGCCAGCCGCGCCCGCAGCCCGGTGACCCGCGCGGCCGCCTCCTCGAGCCGCTCGCCCGGCAGCCGTCCCGCCGCCACCGCGCCCGCCAGGGCCGCGCGGACCGCGTGGTACATCGCCTCGTCGGTGTCCCGGCCGAGGCAGAGCAGGTCGACGCCGGCTACTACCGCCAGCACCGCCGCCTCGGGGATGCCGAAGGTGACGCTGGCCGCCTTCATCTCCAGCGCGTCGCAGATGACCACGCCGCCGAAGCCGAGCTCGCCGCGCAGCAGGCCGGTGACGGCAGCGGGCGACAGCGTGGCCGGGAGCGAGCCGGTCAGCTCGGGCACGCGCAGGTGCCCGGGCATGACCGCGATCGAGCCGGCCGCGATCGCGGCCGCGAACGGCGGCAGGTCACGGCGCCGGATCTCCTTCAGGCTGCCCGGGACGGTGGCCAGCGACAGGTGCGAGTCCTCCCCGGTGCTGCCGTGGCCGGGGAAGTGCTTGGCGCAGGCTGCCACCCCGGCCGACTGCAGCCCGTGCACCGCCGCGACGACGTGCCGCGCGACCAGGTCGGTGCCGGGCCCGAAGGAGCGGGTGCCGACCACCAGGTTGCCGTCGGCCGCGAGCACGTCGGCGCACGGCGCCAGGTCCACGTTGATGCCCAGCCGGGCCAGGTCGGTCCCGATCGCGGCGTACACGGCCCGGGTCAGGGCCGGGTCGTCGACCGCACCGAGGGCCGCGTTGCCGGGGTAGGGGGACCCGGCCGCGTAGGCCACCCGGGTGACGTCCCCGCCCTCCTCGTCGATGGCGATGACCGGCTCGGACGCCGCCGCGCGGCGCAGGCCGGCGGTCAGCGACGCGGTATCCCCGGTCACGTTCGGGCCGAACAGCGTCACCCCCGCGAGCCCGCGCTCCAGCGCCCGCAGCAGCCACGGGGGAGCAGTGGGGCCGGGAAAAGGCGGGATGAGGATCGCGTCGGCCAGCGCCGCGAGCGCCGGGTCCAGCTGGGGTTCGAGTGGTTCGAGAACCGTCATCCCTTCACCGCGCCGGCCACCAGCCCGCTGGCGAGGCGCCGTTGGGTGATGAGGAAGAAGAAGAGCACCGGAATGGTGAACAGGGTGGAGGATGCCATGATCGCGCCCCAGTCGGTGGAATTCTGGCCGTAGAAGTACTGGACGTACAGCGGGAGGGTGAACTTAGCGGTGTCGGTGCCGAGGAAGGTCAGCGCGAAGACGAACTCGTTGTAGGCGAAGATGAACGCGAACACGCTGGTTGTGACCAGCCCGGGGGACACCATCGGCAGCAGGATGCGCCAGAAGCGCGTCCACGCCCCGGCCCCGTCGATCGCCGCCGCTTCCTCGAGTTCCCGCGGCACGGTGGCCGCGAAGTTGCGCAGCATCCAGATCGTGACCGGCAGCGCGAACGCGGTGTAGACGGCGATCAGCCCGACCAGGCTGTCGAGCAGGTTGAGCCGGCGGAAGTCGATGAACAGGGAGACGACGAGCGCCTGCTGCGGCAGCAACTGCACGATCAGCAGCATGATCAGGTAGGTGGTGCGGAACCGGAACTTGAACCGCCCCAGCGCGATCGCGGCGAGCAGCCCGATCAGCGACGACAAGGCGACCGCGACGATGGTGATGAACAGGCTGTTCCTGAGGAAGTTCCAGTACGACATCCCGATCACCGACCCGCTGAACACGGTGCGGAAGTTCGCCAGGGTCGGGTGCAGCGGTACCGGGTGCGGCGTCAGCGAGAAGATCTCGCTGGGGGGCTTGAACGCGCTGGAGATCATCCAGAGCACGGGGAACAGTGCGAACAGGGCGACCAGGATCCCCACCAGGTTCAGGGCGGCCTTGCGCGTGGCGCGGCCGAACCAGCGGCGGCGGCCGGACCCGGCCCGGCTGGACACGGCGGCAGGCGGCGCGGCACTGCCGGACCCGGCTCTGGCGGCAGAGGAACGGACGTCATGCGAGGGACCCTTGCTTGATGGCGGCCCGGACGTACCCGACCGTGACGATGAGCAGGATGATCGTGAGGACGAAGGCGGCGGCCGAGGCCAGGCCGTAGTGCGGCGGCTGGGTGAATGCCTGCGAGTACTCATAGAGCCCGAGGTTGTACTCGTCGCGGTTCCCGAGGTTGCCGGTGACGATGTACGCCTGGGTGAACATGCCGAAGTCCCAGATCGTCGACAGCAGCGCCAGGACCAGGAACACCGGGCGCAGCAGCGGGAACGTCACCTTCCAGAAGGTCCGCCACGGACCCGCGCCGTCCACCCGCGCCGCCTCGAGCAACGCCGGCGGCAGCGTCCGCAGCCCGGCGAGCACGGTCACCGCGATGAAGGGGAAGCCGGTCCAGACCAGCATCACGGTCAGCACGCTGTAGGCGGGCAGCGTCGCGTTGGTCCAGGAGAACCCGGCCCAGTGCGCCCCGCCGCCGAGCCAGGACGGGAGCTTGCCCAGGGCCCAGTCGACGACGCCGCCGTCCGGGTCGACCAGCCAGACGAAGATGACGCTGGCGGACACCGCCGGCGTCGCCCAGGCGAGCAGCGCCGAGACGGACACGAAGGTGCGCATCTTCGGCCCGAGCCGCACCAGCAGGAGCCCGACGAGCGTCCCCACGATCATCGTGAGCGGCACCACCACCAGCGCGAAGTACACGCTGGTCGTCAGCGACTGCCAGAACTCGGGGTCGTGCAGGATCTGGCTGTAGTTCGACAGTCCGATCCACTGGGACGGCAGGACGCCGCTGATCTGCATCAGCCCGTAGTTCTGGAACGAGAACAGCCCGACCTGGATGGCGGGCCACACGATCAGCGCGCCGATCACCGCGGTCGCGGGGAGCAGCAGCAGGTAGGGGCCCGCCCCGTGCTTCCTGATCCAGATCCCGGCCCGCTGCTGGCCCGACAGGCCGGGGGCAGCAGGTCCCGAACGGTGGGTTGGGTTACGCGGACCGCCAGGCTTCGACGGCGAGGGGGTGGAGCCGGCCGGGGAGGGGTTCCCCGGCCGGCTGTGCGAGGAGGTCACCATAGGGAACGTACGCGGCTAACTGGCGCTGCCGGTGTTGAGCACGGACTGCAGCTGGGTGTTGGCGGAGGCCACCGTGGAGGCGAAGGGCGCCCCCTGCATCAGCGACTTCAGCATCGTCGGGATGATGTTGAGCTTGCCGTTGTCGGCGGTGGGCCAGTTCTTGGCGTTGAGCGGGGAGGTCTGGCCATTGAGGGCGGCCTTGGCGAAGCCCGCGTTGAACGCGCCGCCGGCGGCTTCGCTGGCGGAGATCTGCGCCGAGTACGGCGAGAAGAAGCCGGACAGCGTGGCGAAGCTGGTGGAGTTGGCCGGGTTGTCCATGACCGAGATCAGGTCCCAGGCCGCCGCCTGGTTCGGGCTGGTCTTGAAGATCGCGAGGTCAGAGCCGCCGGAGAAGACCGGGGCGGGATTGGGCCCGTTCTCGCTCGGGATCGGGAAAGACGCGATGTTGCTCGTGTCCACCGAGTTCTTCGGCAGTGTCGCCTTGGCCCACGACCCGTCGACGTACATGTCGAGCTTGCCCAGGCCGAAGTCCTCGTTGGGCCCGCCGGAGGTCGCCCCGGCCACGCCGAGCTCGGTCTCGCCGATGTACTTGGGGGCGGAGACCTTGGCCGTGGTGTAAAGGCCGACGTAGTACTTGATCGCCGCCTCGGTCTGGGGCGAGGTCAGGTCGGCGGTCCACTGGCCGCTGCTGTTCTGCGTGGCGATCTGGCCGCCGGCCCCCCAGATGAAGCTGGCGAAGGCATTGGTGTCGTTGGTGATCGCGTCGAAGCCGGTGGTGCCCGGGTAGGCCTTCTGCAGCTTCACCGCGTCGGCCTGAAGCTCCGCCCAGGTGGTGGGCACGGCGGTGATGCCCGCCTTCTTGAACTGGTCGGTGCGGTACCACACGGCGCGCACGCCACCGAACCACGGCACCGCGTAGGTGGTACCGCTCTGGGTGTCGTTGGCCAGCATGCCGGGGACGAGGCCCTTGGTGCCGGACCAGCTCGTCAGGTCGCTGTTCAGCGGGGCGAGGATGCCGCTCGCGGCCTCGGTGGGGGTGTCGGTGTTGCCGAGCTCGGTGATGTCGGGGATGTTCTTGCCGGACGACAGCGCGTTGTTCCAGTCCGTGGTGCGGTCGGACCACGGGATCCAGTCGACCTTGACCTGGGTGCTGGCGTACTGCGGGAACTCCTTGTGGAAGTCCGCGACGACGCTGTTCATCCAGGTCACCTGGGAGGGCACCGAACCGCCCATGCGCCAGACGGTGAGCGTCTTCGGCGCGGACGACGACGAGCTGCCGGCCGTGCTGCCGGTCGAGCTGGAACCGGAGCTGCAGCCGGCGATCGCGAGCGCCGCGGCGGCGACGCCGGCGGCCGCGCCCAGCGCGGCCGATCTCTTCCTGAGTCCCACTGCTGGCACTCCTTCTGCGAGGGTGATCATTCGGTCAAACTTGGTCGGGGAGACCGTTGGCACAGAAACTAACTGGAAACTTTCCTATAAGATAGACCTGTTGCCAGAACTTAACCATGGCCGTCCGGAAAGTGGCCGGCCGTAATCGTGGGAGCCTCGGAGGGGAAGCATGCTCACATCACCCGGGGGGGTGGCCCCCAGCACCCCCCGCCTGTCGCGGCCGGCGGGCCCGATGGCAAAATCGGCCATCATATCGAACACGCCGACCGTGGCGGGGTCCGCGCGATGATCGGCACTGCCCCGCGCGGCATGCCGGACGGACGGTCGCCGCGGCAGAAGCCCGGTACTCCCAGCCTGCTGCGCGAGCTGAACGACCGCGCGGCGCTCGAGCTGCTGCTGGACGAGGGCCCGCTCACCCGGGCGCAGCTGTCCGAGCGCACCGGCGTCTCCAAGGTCACGGTCTCCCAGATGCTCGCCAGGCTCGAGGAACGCCGCCTGGTCATGGTCGCGGGGGAGCAGGCAGGCGGTCGCGGTCCCAATGCCGCGCTCTACGCAGCCGTCCCCTCGAGCGCTTACGTCGCAGGACTATATGTGGAGTCTGACCAGGTTCGTGCCACAGTGGCCGATGTGACCGGGTTGCGGCTGGCCGACGTCAGCGTCGACCCGAACGGGGCGGACGACCCGGTCGGCATGGTCCGCGACGCCATCGGGCGGGTCTGCGAGGGCGCCGGGATTGACCTGTCCGCGCTGTCCGCGGTCGTCATCGGCAGCCCCGGCGTGCTCGACCCCGGTACTGGTGCCCCGCGCCTGGTGGTCAACCTGCCCACCTGGCACGAGGGCGTCCTCGAGGGGCTGCGCCAGGTGCTGGACACGGCGGTCGTGATCGAGAACGACGTGAAGCTGGCGGCGATGGCCGAGCGGGCCGGCGGGGCCGCGGCCGGGCTGGACGATTTCGCCTTCGTCTGGCTCGGCACCGGACTCGGCCTCGCCACCGTCAGCAACGGGCAGGTGCGGCGGGGCGCCGGCGGGGCGGCGGGCGAGATCGGCTGGATGCCGGTCCACGGCGCCCCGCTCCCGGCGGGCAACGAGCACCCGAGCAAGTCGGGCCTGCAGGCCCTCGCCGGCGGGCACGCGGTGCAGGCGCTGGCGGCCGGGTACGGCTTCGCCCGCGCCACCCCGGCCGACTCGGTCGCCGCGGCCCGGTCTGATCTCCTCGGCCACCCGGACGGCGGCGGGGCGGCGTTCATGGCCGAGCTCGCCCACCGGGTCTCCATCGGTATCGCCGCGGTCTGCGTGGTCCTCGACCCGGGCCTGGTCGTGCTGGGCGGGACGGTCGGCCGGGCAGGCGGCCCCGAGCTCGCCGCCCGGGTTCAGGCCGGGGTGGCCGGCCTCTGCCTGGCCCGCCCGACCGTGCTCCCGACAGCCGTCCCGGACGAGCCGGTGCTGCTCGGCGCGACCCAGGCGGCGCTGGCGCAGGCGCGGGCCGCGTTGCTCGGCTCGCTCGGCAGCGTCTCCGAATAGGCTGCCATGATGCCCCTGGACCCGCTCACAGTCGTCGCCGATCACCTGCTCACCCCGGACGGGCTGGTCTCACCGGGCTGGCTGCGGGCCGAGCGCGGGCGGATCGCAGCCGTGGGCCCGGGCGAGCCACCAGACGACACTGGCCACCGCTTGCACGGGAACCTGGCGCTCCCCGGCTTCATCGACATGCACGTCCACGGCGGCGGCGGGGCCTCGTTCACCGGCGGGGGAGCCGACGACGCCCGGCGCGCGGCCGCCTTCCACCGGGCCCACGGCACCACCCGGATCATCGCCAGCCTGGTCACCGCGCCCCCCGGCGAGCTCGCCGCGCGGACCGCGCTGCTGGCCGACCTGGCCGATGAGGGCGTCATCGGCGGCATCCACCTGGAGGGCCCGTTCCTGTCGCCCGCCCGCTGCGGCGCCCAGGACCCGCGCTACCTCATCGACCCCGACCCGGCCCTGTTCGCCCGGTTGCACGCGGCCGCCCGGGGCTGGCTGAAGATGATCACGATCGCGCCCGAGCTGCCCCGCGCCGACGTGGTGATCAGGGCCGCGGCCGAGGCCGGCGTCATCGTCGCGGCGGGCCACACCGACGCGTCGGCCGAGGTCACCGAAGCCGCCATCGCGGCCGGGGTCAGCCACGCGACGCACCTGTTCAACGGCATGCGCCCGCTCCGGCACCGCGACCCGGGCCCGGTCGGGGCGCTCCTGGACCGCGCGGTGACCTGCGAGGCGGTGGCGGACGGGATTCACCTCGATGACATCACGATCCGGCTCATTGCCCGGGCGGCCGGCCCCGGCAACCTGGTGCTGATCACCGACGCGATGGCGGCCGCGGGCATGCCCGACGGCCGTTACCGGCTCGGATCGCAGGCGGTGACGGTGGCCGGCGGGGTCGCCCGCCTGCCCGTCCCCGCCGCCGAAGGCGCGGCCGCGACGGCCACCGGCCCGATCGCAGGCTCGACCGCGACCATGGCCCAGGTGGTGCGGCATGCGCTCACCGCCGCGGGCCTGCCGGTACAGGACGTCGCCGCCGCGGCCAGCAGCACCCCCGCCCGCCGTCTCGGCCTGGCCGCCGAGACCGGCGCGCTACGTCCCGGCCTGGCCGCTGACCTGGTCCTGCTGGACTCCGGGGTCCGGCTGACGGCGGTGATCGCGGGCGGCCAGGTGGTCCCCCGGTGGGCCGCGCCTACAGGGTGAACGACGTGCCCCCGCCCGAGTTCAGCGACGACCCCGAGGTCGGCTCGGCCAGCGACCTGAGCGCGGTCACGCCGTAGATGACCAGCCCGGCCGCCACCACCGCGGCGATCACCACCGCGGCCGCGTGGGCGGCCGCCCCGGTCCGGGCGTAGTGCGCGGCCAGCACCGTCACCAGCCCGATCTCGGTCGCGGCAGCGAAGACGGTGAGGACCGCGGCCGGCAGGACCGAGGCCATGCCCGCGGTCATGACGTGGCTGCCGCACGGCACCGTCAAGGTGGTGTCGGCCCTGAGCGTCATCGCCCGGCGGCCGGGGGCGATCACCGTGGTCTCCTCCCGTAGCAGCACGTCGGCGGTGCCGTTGACGGTGGCGGCGGCACCCTCGGTTAGCGTGATCAGCTCGCCGCGCTCGATGCGGGGGACGCCCCCCGGCGCCGGTGCGGGCTGCCCGGGGGCAGGTGGCAGCGCCGGCTGGCCGGCGAGCTGAGCCGAGTGCAGCAGCCAGTCCAGCAGCCCATGGCCCTGGCCGCCCTCAGCCACCGGGTGGGCCGGGCGTGGCTGGATGTCACCCGACGCGATCGGGCTGTCGGCCGACAGGACCGTCCCGGGGGCCAGGGCCAGCACCGAGCCGCTGGGCACGGCCATGATCGCGGCGGCGTGGACGGTGAGCACGGTGCCGGGCGGCACTGGGAGCGTGCCGCCCGCCTTCACCGCTGCCCGCACCGGGGCGCCGCCGGCCGGCCGCACCTCGGCCCCGCCCGGGACCGCGATGCTCGCCCCGGCCAGCAGGGTGACGGTGGCATCCGCCCGCAGCGTCAGGCTGGCATCGGCCGGAACGATCGGGCCCTGCCGGGCGACGAAGAAATTGATGATCGCGAACAAGATCGGCGCCACCGCGACGAGCCCGCCGCAGGCGATATTCATCAAGATGAATGGGCTGAGGTCAATGGCGGGGAAGATGGTTTGCAACACCGAATTGGACAAGACCGCGACGACCGCCGTCCCCAGCGCGGTGATATTGGTCGCCCCGCTGTCGCCGAAGGTCCAGGCGGCCGTCGCGTAAAAGCGCGCCTTCCAGTACCGGCGGTCGAACAGCGCGACCCGCTGCACTACGCCCTGATCCAGGTAGGGAATGGTGGTGAAGCCGACGGCGAGCAAGAAAACCAGGGCGACGCCGCCCCCGATCCCAATCGGGACCCACAGATAGGCCACCGACGGCACACCAGCCAAAACCATGATTCCCCCAACGCCAAGGCGTTCCCTGGCGACAGGCTGGCAGTCCCGCGCCCGGCCGTCAAGGCCGGGGGCGGACTGGCAATGGCGGAGCGCAGTAAAAGACAGACGGCCCTGCCGGAACAGGACCGTCTGTCTTTTATGTAACCGGGGGGAAGCCGGATCTGGTGAGCTTCCCCCCGGTGGCACGGGAGCGCGGGCGGGTCAGGCGGCCGGCCCGGCGCCGAGGGTGATGGTCGTGGAGTGCGACTGGCCCTCGGTGTCGGTCCAGCTGAGGCTGACCTTGTCGCCCGGGTGGTGGCCGATGAGGATGTTGGTGATGTCGGTGCCGCTGGTGACGCTCGTGCCGTCGAGGGCGGTGATCACGTCGCCCTCGGTCAGCCCGGCCTGCGCTGCCGGGGTGCCTGGCTGGGTGCCGGCCACCTCGACACCCGAGGTGGTCTGCTGACCGCCGAAGCCGCCGCTGGCGCTGCTGCCGCTGCTGCTGCTGGCGATCTCCACGCCGAGGAAGGCGGTCGCGCCGATGTGCACGGTCGAGGAGGCCTGGCTGCCCTCGATCTGCTTGGCGATGCTCAGCGCCGTGTTGATCGGGATCGCGAAGCCCTGGGTGGTGGACCCGGTCGACGAGGAGCCAGCAGCCCCGGACGAACCGGACGAACCGGAGCCGCCGTAACCGCCGCTGCCGTAACCCCCGCTGCCGTAACCCCCGCTGCCGCCGCTGCCGCCACCGAGCTGGTAGCTGGAGGAGGCCGCCGTGTCGATCCCGACGATCTGGCCGTGCGCGTTCACCAGCGGCCCGCCGGAGTCGCCGGCCTGGATGTTGGCGTTGGTCTCGATCAGCCCGGTCAGCTGCTCCGACGTGCCCGAGCCCTCGTCCGAGGCGGTGATGGACTGGTTCAGCGCGGTGACCGTGCCGGAGGCGACCGAGGGGGTGCCGCCGACGCCGCCCGCGTTGCCGAGCCCGACCACGCTGTCGCCCACGCCGACACTCGAGGAGTCGCCGGTGGTGGCGACGGTCAGCCCCGAAGCGCCGGAAAGCTGCAGGACAGCGATGTCCTTGGACTCGTCGTAGCCGACGACAGACGCCTTGTAAGTCTTGCCGTTGCCGATGTCGGTCACGCTGACCGACGTCGCGCCGTTGATTACGTGGTTGTTGGTGAGGATCTCACCGTTGGAGGTGAGCACGATCCCGGTGCCCTTGGCCGTCGCCTGCTGGTAGCCGAGGGTGGAGGTCACGTCGACCAGCCCCGGGTCGACCCTGCTGGCGATCTGGCTGGCCGACAACTCGGTCTTGGAGGTTGACGTCGCGCTTGACCCCGTCGATGACCCGTGCGACAAGCCCACTGCCGCCCCGGCGCCGACCCCGGCCGCGACGATTGCCGTCGCGGTCAGGCCGAGCAGCGTGCGGCCCCGGTGCCGCCGTGGCGGCTCTGGGGGCGTGTACTGCCCGTACTGTCCGTACGGGTACTGTGCAAATGGCTCGCTCATTGGTCCTTGCCACCCCGAATCCGTTTTGCGGCCCTGCTGTTAGCTACACATGAAGAATCGGTCGTAAACCTGGGCGGACCCCGAAGAGATCATCAGCCGGACCTAGCGGTTGTCTGAAGATTTCCTCAGGAACCCTCAGGTTCCCGCAAGCGCCGGGGTTGCGCGGCCCCCGGTGCGGCGGCCCGCACGACCGTGCCTGTCCCCGCTGAGGAGGTCCTGTGAGCGCAGAACACGCTGGTGCCGGGCCTGCCGCGCAGTTCCGCCGGCTGGCCGGGGACTATCTCGATGACCTGGCGCGCCGCCACCCCGACGTGGCCACCGAGCTCGGCGACCACCGCTTCGACGACCGGCTGCCCGACCAGGGCGCGGCCGGCCGCGACGACGAGCGGCGCCAGCTGGGCGACTTCACCGCCCGGCTGGCCGCCGTCGATCAGTCCGGGCTCGACCCGGAGCTCAGGGTCGACGCGGCGGTGCTGGCGGGCGACCTGGCCTGGCGGCTGTTCGGGCTCACCGAGCTGCACGAGCACCGCTGGAACCCGCTCCTGGCCAACCCCGGGCAGGCCGTCTACGCGCTCCTCGCCCGGGATTATGCGCCGCTCCCGGAGCGCCTGCGCGCGGTGGCCGGGCGGCTCGCCGCGGTCCCGGCGGCGCTCAGTGCCGCCCGGGAGGCGCTCGGGCGGATGCCGCGGGTGCACCTGGAGACCGCCGTGGCCCAGTTCGGCGGCACCATCGGGCTGGTGACCGAGGAGGTCAACGGGGCGCTGGCCCGGGTGACCGGTCAGCCCGGGGCCAGCGCGGTGACGGCCGAGGTCGACCGGGTGCGCCCGGCCGCGCTGGCGGCCCTGGCCGGGCACCGGGACTGGCTCTCGGCCCGGCTGGCGGGCGATGACCCGTCCGCAGGCGGGCCCGGGTTCGCCGACCCGCGCATCGGCCGGGCGCTGTTTACCCGCAAACTGTCGCTGGCCGCGTCGGCCGCGTCCGACGCCGACGCGATCCTGGCCCGGGCCGAGGCTGACCTGGACCGCGTGACGGCTGAGATCACCGAGGTCGCGGGGCGGCTCGGCGGCACCCCGCGCGAGGTCCTCGGGCGGCTGGGCGCGGCCGCGCCCGACGAGGCGACGATCCTCCCCTTCTGCGCTGGCGCGCTGGCCGCGCAGACCGCCTTCGTGCGCGAGCACGACCTGGTCACCGTGTACGACGACCCGGTCGAGGTGATCGGCATGCCGGAGATCAACCGCGGCATCGCGGTCGCCTACTGCGACCCGCCCGGGCCGCTGGAGCCAGTGCCGGGGACGACGTTCATCGCCGTGTCGCCGCCCCCCGAGGACTGGCCGCCGGAGCGGGTGGCGTCGTTCTACCGCGAGTACAACCGGCACATGGTGCACAACCTGATGGTTCACGAGGCCATGCCCGGCCATTACCTGCAGCTTCAGCACTCGCGCCGGTTCACCGGGGCGACCGCGCTGCGGGCGGCCCTGTGGTCGGGGCCGTTCGTCGAGGGCTGGGCGGTCTACGCCGAGGAGCTGATGGCCGCCCACGGCTACCCGGGGGAGGGCGATCCGTCCGCGGTCCGCATGCAGCAGCTCAAGATGCAGCTGCGGACGGTGATCAACGCGATCCTCGACGCCCGGGTGCACGCCCACGGCATGACCGAGGCCGAGGCGATGGCGCTGATGACCGGGCGCGGCTTCCAGGAGGAGGGCGAGGCGTCGGGCAAGTGGCGCCGGGCCCAGCTCACCTCGGCCCAGTTGTCCACCTACTACGTCGGCTACACCGAAGTCGCCGACCTGGCGTCCGAGCTGCGGCGGCGCGGGCTGGCGGAGCGGGCGGCCCACGACAGAATGCTCGCGCACGGCTCCCCGCCGGTCCGCCTGCTGCGGACGTTGATCTAGTGCGCCGCGGGCCGGGTCCGCCGGGCCAGTGGGGTCAGCCGGGCCAGCGTTCCTGACCGGGCATCCGGAACCGCGGCAGCGGGGACGGGAACAGCAGCAGCGACCCCAGGACGCCGCCCGCGACCGCGATCCACAGGGTCGGCCGCAGCCCGAGGACCGTGCCGAGCCACCCGCCGAGCAGCGCCCCGGCCGGCCGGGTGCCGTAGTTGATGGACTGGAACGCCCCCGCCACCCGGGCCCGCATCTGGTCCGGGATCACCACCCCGAAGATCGCGGCGATGCTGATGTCGAGCACCATGACCCCGAACCCGCTGCAGAAGAAGGCGGCGAACAGCATCAGCAGGGTCGCCGCGCCCGGGCCGGACGAGGCCAGCGGCACCAGCGCCAGCGGCAGCGTGAAGAGCAGGCAGCCGAGCACGTAGACCAGGCCCGCCCCGAGCCGCGAGGTCAGCCGCTTGCACAGCACCGAGCCCAGGATGCCCCCGACTGCGCCCGCCCCGATGACCGCGCCGAGCACCCCCGGCCGGACCCGCAGCGCCCGCACCGCGTAGAGCATGAACAACGCCTGGAACATCAGGTTGAAGAAGTTGACCACCGCTACGCCCGTCAGCGACGCCCGGACGATGGGGGAGCGGGCGATGAACCGCAGGCCGGCCGTGAGCCGCTCCTCCTCGCCCGCCGCGGGCGGCTCCTCGGGCCGGATCTGGCCGAGCTGGAAGGCCGACCCGAGGTAGGACAGCGCGTCCACCACCACCGCGTAGGGCCCGCTGAAGGCCTGCACCAGCAGGCCGCCGACCGACGGGCCGCCGAGGAACGACAGCGCCCGGCTGCCGTAGATCAGCGACTGGCCGTCGACGTACTTCTCCATGTCCACGATCGACACGAACAGCGTCCCGTCCGACACGGTGAACAGCACCGTCAGCGACCCGGCGGCGAACGTCACCACGCACATCTGGGCGAGCGTCAGCACATGCAGCGCGTAACAGACCGGGATGGTCGCGAACGCCGCCGCCCGCCCCAGGTCGGCCGCGATCATCGCGTGCCGCCGCTGGCCGCGCCGGTCCACCCAGGCCCCCGCGTGCAGTCCGAACAGCAGGCTCGGGAGCCACTGGAGGGCGGTCAGGAAGCCCATCTCGTAGGCCCGGGCGTGCAGCACCAGGACGGCGGTGAGCGGGACCGCCACCGACGAGACCTGGTCGCCGAACATCGACACGGTCGATGCGCCCCAGTACCGCCGGAACACCCGGTTCCGCAGCAGTGGCGGCACCAGATCGCGGCTGCCCGCCCCTGCTTTCATCGCCATCAAAGCGTAAGTTGTGAACCCGGACAATGCACGCGTTACCGGTCATCTCGCCTTACGCTAGAACGTTTATCCAGGTCAGGCGGGTAAAACAGCGCTCCGGAACGTACCCGGGCGACTCCGTCCCGTCGCTCTCGGCGGGTCAGCCGTCGATCGGCTCGGCCGTCGGTGCCTCATCCGCGACCGGCCCGAGCCAGGCCGGGACGTCTGCCACCGGCCACTCACGCGGCTCCGTCAGCGCCTCCCGGGCCGCCATGAACAGCAGGTAGGGGATCAGGTCGACCGAGCGGCGGACCAGCCAGCGGGTCCCCTTGGTGGCCATCCAGAGCGCGTCGTCCCGCCGGGTGGGGGCGATATTGACCGGCTCGGTCCCGGGCCGGGTCCCCACCGGCAGGCCCGCCTCGGCCAGCCGGTCCCAGACCCGGCCGGCGATCAGCCGGTGGCCGCGCTCGTTGGGGTGCAGCCGGTCGACTGACCAGTTGCGCCGGTCATAGGTCTCCGGGTCGGTCGAGGCGTCCCAGTGGACGGTGCCGTAGTGGGCCGCGATCCGGTCGATCTCGGCGTTGACCGCCCGCATCCGCCGCGACAGGGGCTTGGCCAGCCCGGGCGGCAGGCCGAACATCTGGGCCGGGTCGGGCAGCCGCATCGTCACCACGGTGGCACCGCGGGCGGTCAGCGCGGCGACCGTGCGGGCGGTCGCCTGCCCGGTCCGCACCGGGTCGAAGCCGGCCCGCAGGGTGTCGTTGATGCCGACCACGACGCTGGCGACGTGCGGCCGCAGCAGCAGCGCGCTCGGCAGCTGGTCGCGCTCGACGTGCTTGGCCTGGGCGCCGTTGGCGGCCAGGTTGTGCAGCTCGGGCTTGGGCAGCCCGGCGGCGAGGTGCCGGGCCCAGCCGTTCCAGCCGCCGCCGGGGGCCGGGTCGCCCATGCCGAGGGTGATCGAGTCACCCAGCGTCACGATTCGCGTCATGTCCTGCCTGCCTGGTGAAACGAGGGTTGGGTCAGCTACGCAGCCAGCCGGGCGGCCACCGCGCTGGAGTCGATGACGGCCTCGTAGTGGCCGAGCAGCTCGTCGGTCAGGGCGGCCCAGGACCGGGCGAGCACCCGTCGCCGGGCGGCCGCGCCGAGGCGGGTCCGCCGGGCCGGGTCGGCCACCAGGGTCCGCACCGCAGCCGACAGGGCCTCCGGGTCGCCCGGCGGCACCAGGGACCCGGTCGTGCCGTCGGCCACCAGGTCGAGCGGCCCGCCCGAGGCGGGCGCGACGACCGGCAGCCCGCTGGCCGAGGCCTCCTGGATCGTCTGACCGAAGGTCTCGTACGGGCCGGTGTGCACGAACAGGTCGAGCGAGGCGTAGATCCGGGCCAGGTCCTGGCCGTAGCGCAGGCCGAGGAAGGCCGCCGTGGGCAGCGCCGCCCGCAGCTCCTCCTCCATCGGGCCGCCGCCCGTGACCGCCAGCTTCACCCCGGGCAGGGTGGCCACCGCCGTCAGCAGGTCGACCCGCTTCTCGATGGCCAGCCGCCCCACGTAGCCGACGATCACCTCGCCGCCGGGCGCCAGCTCGCGGCGCAGCCGCTCGTCGCGCAGGTCCGGGCGGAACCTGTCGGTGTCGACCCCGCGGCCCCAGAGCCAGACCCGTTCGAGCCCGTGGGCGTCGAGGTCGGCCGCGGTGCAGCTGGACGGGGCCAGGGTGCGGCCGGCGGTGTTGTGGATGTCGCGCAGCCAGCGCCAGGCAAACGCCTCGGTCGGACGGCCCAGGCGGTACGCCCGGGCATAGCTCGGCAGGTCGGTCTGGTAGACGGCGACGGTCGGCAGGTGCTCGGCCCGGGCGACCCGGGTGCCCCACGCGCCCAGCGCGACGGGGCTGGCCAGGTGGACCACCTCGGTCCCGTGCTTCACGATGGCGCGGCGGGTCTTCGGCGTCGGCAGGCCGAGGCGGAAGGACGGGTACCCGGGCAGCGGCACCGACGGCACCCGCTCGACCGGGTAGGGGAAGTGACAGTCGGCGGCGGAGCGCCCGGACTCAGGGGCGATGACCAGCGGCTGATGGCCCTTGCGGACGAGGTTCTCCGCCACCCGCACCACGCAGTGCGCGACGCCGTTGACGTCAGGCGGGAACGACTCCGTGATGATGGCGATCCTCATGCCCCCAAGATCGCCGTTCGGCCTTTCGTAATCAGCCACAGCGCCGTTACACAGAAACGAACGTCGGAGCAACAGTTGGCGATGACCGTTTACCCCTGGTGACCGGCTCCGGGGCGGAAGATCCGGCCGGCGGAGGGCGTTGCCACCAGGCGTGGCCGACACTGACGCGAACCCTTCCCTGACCCTGGCCGGCGTACCGCTCGGGGTGCTCGACCTGGCGCCGATCCCGGACGGCTCAACCCCGGGGGCGGCGCTGCGGGCCACCACCGACCTCGCCCGCCGGGCCGAGGGACTGGGCTACACCCGCTTCTGGGTGGCCGAGCACCACGGCATGCCCGGCATCGCCAGCTCGTCGCCCCCGGTCCTCATCGGCCATATCGCCGCGGCCACCCGCTCGATCCGGGTCGGCTCCGGCGGGGTGATGCTGCCCAACCACTCCTCGCTGGTGGTCGCCGAGCAGTTCGGCACGCTCGAGGCGCTGCACCCGGGCCGCATCGACCTTGGTATCGGCCGCGCCCCGGGGACGGACCAGGCGACCGCGCAGGCACTGCACCACGGCGGCCCGGACGACTTCCCCCAGCAGCTGACCGATCTGCTCGGGTTCTTCTCCGGCCAGTGGCCCGACAATCACCCGTACAAGCAGGTGCACGCGGTCCCGGGCGAGGGCGACGGGCCGGCCATGTGGCTGCTCGGGTCGAGCGGCTACAGCGCCCAGGTGGCAGGCGTGCTGGGGCTGCCATTCGCCTTCGCCCACCACTTCATGCCGGCCAACACGCTGCCCGCCCTGGAGTTGTACCGCAGGTCATTCCGCCCGTCCCGGGTCCTGTCCGAGCCCTACAGCATGATCGCGGCCGGGGTCGTCTGCGCCGAGACGCAGGAGCGGGCCCGGTTCCTGGCAGGCTCGTCCGGCTTGTCGTTCCTCCGGCTGCGGACCGGGCGCCCGGGCCGGGTGCCGTCGCCCGCCGAAGCCGCGGCCTACCCGTACTCCGACGTGGAGCGGGCGTTCATCGACGACCGCCAGTCGACCCAGCACATCGGCCCGCCCGGTGCGGTCATCGAGGGGCTGACCGCGCTGGTCAAGCAGACCGGGGCCGATGAGCTGATGATCACCACCCAGGTGTTCGACCCGGCCGACCGGCTGCGCTCGTTCGAGCTGGTGGCGGCGGCGGCCCGCTAGGGGCCCGGGTCAAGGGCAGCCACCAGGACCGGGCGGCCAGGCGCCTGCTCAGGCCGCCTGCTTGGCGAACACCTGGATCAGCGTCGCGCAGAAGGCCGGCAGGTCGTCGGGCTTGCGGCTGCTGATGAGGGTGTTAGGCCCGGCCGGGCAGATTTGCACCTCGGTGTCGACCCAGTTGCCGCCGGCGTTCCTGATGTCGGTCGCCAGGCTCGGCCACGAGGTCAGCGTCCTGCCGTCGGCCAGGCCGGCCTCGACCAGCAGCCACGGCCCGTGGCAGATCACCGCGGCCGGCTTGCCCGCCTCGAACAGGTGCTGGACGAATGAGACAGCACCGGGCACGGTGCGCAGCAAGTCGCTGTTGGCCACCCCGCCGGGGATGACCGCCGCGTCGTACTGCGCGTAGTCGGCGTCGCGGAACGTGCGGTCCACATCGAACGTGTCCGCCTTGTCGAGGTGATT
Source organism: uncultured Actinomycetota bacterium (assembly GCA_963795335.1). Taxonomy (GTDB): domain Bacteria; phylum Actinomycetota; class Actinomycetes; order Streptosporangiales; family Streptosporangiaceae; genus Trebonia. Next base: position 482,663 of record CAWCHI010000006.1, on the reverse strand, counting down.
AAAGCCCTGGGCCTGGCCCGGTTCGGGCGCGATCAGCTCGGGTGTGCCGCCGGCGTCCTTGACCGCCTGCCACGGAGCGGTGAGCTCGGCCTGCTCAATGCCCTCGTTGGAGACGAGGAAGGCGACGCGGACGCCGTTAAGCTCACTGGTCATCGGAGAAACTCCCTTGGTTCGGTAACCGGACGAGCGGTCGCCTGCCCGTTCAGGGGGGCGTTATGCATTGCCCGGGCGCCCCCCAGGCCGGTTCGCGGGTATCTGCGGGGCTAAAACTGCTATTTTTCCTTGCCCGCGCGGCGGGTTTTGTGCACCTTGCGCAGGACCGGCAGGGCCGCGAAGTAACTGGCGGCGGCCGAGCTGAGGCCGATGCCGGCGTCGACCGAGACCCGCCCCTGCTTGGCCCAGTACACGTCCTTCAGGTCGAGCAGCAGCGCGAACTCGTCGACGATGAGCGCCAGCCCGCTGCCGTAGGCGATGGCGGTGCCGGGGTGACGGCGCAGCTCCTCATCCCCCCGGACCGCGACCGCGCCCACGCCGGCCAGCAGCCCGATGCCCCACATGTAGTGGTGCAGGTGCTCCCCTCCCATGCTCACGTTCCTGAACGGCCCCTTGCCCGCCCTGATCGCGTGGGTAATCCCGCGCACCCCCCCGAAGGTCCCGGTGAACGCGAGCCAGCTGACCAGCGCCGACTGCTGCCCGGCGTCGAGCTCACTGCCGAAGGCATCGCGCAGGTCGGCCAGCACCGAACGTCGTTCCATTGGCTGAACGATACTCGCGCTGGTCAGCGGCCCGCGGGAGGGTGTTAGCGAGGGCGTGTCGGCGGCGGGCGCCAGGCCGCCCCGGCCGGCGGGCCGACACTGGAGCGGCGGTCCCGCCGCTCCGCCAGGGCCCAGGCCAGCCGCCAGCCGAGCAGGAACAGGCCGAGGAACGCGAGCGCGACGACGATGAACGCGGCCGCCGTGCCCTGCCCGGAGACGACCCGCAGGATCATCCCCAGGGCGACCGTGGCGAGCCAGATGACGATCCCGGCCGGGCGGACGGCGAGCGGCCACGGCCCGGGCTGACGGGGGGCCGCCCGGCCCCCCGCGGCCAGCGCCCCCGCGGCCGCCCAGCCGGCGGCCAGGCCGCACAGGAACGGCCAGGAAGTGGACGTGATCCCGGCCAGCGCCTCGCCCTTGACGTGGCTGGCCCGCCCGATGACCACGAAGACGAGCACGCAGGCGATGTCGAGGACCGCCGCGATCAGTGCCTTCCCTGGACGCTGCATGCGGGGAAGCCTACCGGGGAGGCGGAGCAACGCCCCCGTTCGGTATCAGCGGGACGGCAAGCGGCCGTTCCGGCCCCATTTGCGCATTCCGGGGACACGCATGGACGTTTGTTTATCCTATCTTCAGCTCCCAGGGTGATGATGAAGCCATGGGTACCTGGGTGGTCCGCATCGCCGCGACCGCGGACGGCGAAGACGCCGCCCCGCGGCTCGCGGTCAAGGACTGCATCGACGTGGCCGGCCTGCCGACCACGGCCGGCTGCTCCGTCGTGGCCGAGATGGCCGAGCCCGCCGCGGCCGACGCGGCGGTGGTGGCGTCGGCCCGCGAGGGCGGCGCCCGCATCGCGGGCAAGACCGGGCTGACCGAGCTGTGCTGGTCGGCCAGCGGGATCAACCACTGGACCGGTACCCCGGCCAACCCGCGCGACCCGCGGCGGATACCCGGTGGCTCCTCCACCGGGTCGGCCGTCGCCGTCGCGACCGGCGAGGCGGACGTCGCCTTCGGGACCGACACCGCCGGGTCGGTCCGCATCCCGGCCGCGTGCTGTGGCGTGGCCGGCCTGAAGACCGCGCACGGCCGCGTCCCGGTTAAGGGGGTCTACCCGCTGGCGCCGTCGCTCGACACGGTCGGGCCGCTGGGGGCCGACATGGCCGCCCTGGAACTGGGGATGCGGCTGCTCGAGCCGGGCTTCCTGATCCCCGGCCCGCCCGGCGAGCTAACCGCGGCCCGGCTCACGGTGCCCGACGAACTGGGCGAGGCCGAGCCGGCCGTGCAGGCGGCGGTCGACCGCGCCCTGGCGGCCGCCGGGATCGCGGTGCGCGACGTGCCAGGCTGGGACGCCGACGCCGTGCGGAGCGCCGTGAGCGTGCTGATCGACGCCGAGGGATTCCGCAGCAACGCCTACCTGATGCCCTACCTGAAGCACCTCAGCCCGCACATTCAGCGCAACCTGGAGCGGGGCGCCCGGCTGACCCCGTCCGACCGGGCGGTGGCCGAGCGGGCCCGGACGGCGCTCCGGGCCACCCTGACCGCGCTGCTGGCCGACTACCCGGTCCTGGTGCTGCCGACCCTGCTGGGCGAGCCACCGCTGCTCGGCACGCGCGGCTTCGGCCTCACGACGCTGACCGCGCCCGCCAGTTTGGCCGGGCTGCCCGCGCTGACCCTGCCGGTGCCCGCGCCCGACCGCGTGATCGCGTCCCTCCAGGTCATCGGGCCGACAGAGGAGCGGGTGCTCGCGTTCGGGCAGGTGATCGAGGCGGCCCTGCGGTCCTGAGACCGCCCCGCCGCGGCCCCCGCGGCCGGCCCGGGCCACGGCGCCGTTGGTCCAGACCACCGGCATTTCGGCGCCCGCCACTGCTACGCTTGGCGATCACACTGGTGATGCGTGAAGGCCTTTCCATAACGGGCGCGACGGGGGTTACAGGGGGCGTCCCGTGGAGAACACGCCAGCTTTCGCGACGGGGGCAGCTCCCGTTCGCCCGGGCCCGACCTGACGGTGGACTGAGGATTTACAGTGATGCGGTTGGAAGGCGGTGCCGCCGGTGACGGCGGCGGCTCTACGGTCGCCCTGCGCGGCTCCTACGGCCTGTTCATCGGCGGGTCGTTCACGGGCGGATCCTCGGTCTTCAAGACGATCTCGCCCGCCACCGAGGAAGTCCTGGCCGAGGTCACCCACGCGGCGACCGAGGACGTCGACCGGGCGGTGGCGGCGGCCCGGCAGGCCTACGAGCGCGTCTGGTCGGTCATGCCGGGCCGGGAACGGGCCCGCTACCTGCTGCGCATTGCCCGGCTGCTACGCGAGCGGGCGCCCGCGCTGGCCGTACTGGAGTCGCTCGACAGCGGCAAGCCGATCCGGCAGACCCGGGACGTGGACCTGCCGCTGGCCACGGCGCACTTCTTCTACCACGCGGGCTGGGCCGACAAGCTCACCTACGCCGGATTCGGGTCCGCGTCCGGCGGCCCGCCCCGGCCGCTCGGCGTCGTCGGGCAGGTCATCGGCTGGAACTCACCCCTGCTGATGCTCGCCTGGAAGATCGCGCCCGCCCTCGCCTGCGGGAACACGGTCGTGCTGAAGCCGGCCGAGACGACCCCGCTGACCGCGCTCGCGTTCGGCGAGATCTGCGCCGAGGCCGGCCTGCCGCCCGGGGTGGTCAACGTCGTCACCGGCGATGCGCTCGCGGGCCAGCTGGTAGCGGGGCACCCGGGCATCGACAAGGTCGCCTTCACCGGCTCGCCCGAGACGGGGCGGGAAATCGCCAAGTCGGCCGCGTTGTGGGGCAAGCGGCTGACCCTGGAGCTCGGCGGCACGGCGGCCAACATCGTCTGCGCCGACGCCGACATCGAGGCGGCCGCCCGCGGCATCGTCGAGGGCGTCTTCATCCGCCAGGGCCACGCGTGCTGCGCCAGCACCCGGGTGCTCGTGCAGCGGCCGGTGGCCGACGAGCTGCTGGCCGCGATCCGGGCGCGGATGACGGCGCTGCGCTCGGGCCACCCCCTCGACGAGGGCACCGACATCGGCGCGGTCAACTCGCGGGCCCAGCTCGACCGGGTCACCGAACTAGCCGAGGCGGGGCAGGCGGACGGGGCCGAACGCTGGTCGTCCCCGCAGTGGTCGCCCCCGCAGCTATCCGCGCCGCACGAGTGGGCCGGACCCGGCGGCCAGAGCCAGCCCGCGGCGGCCGAGCGCGGCTTCTGGTTCCCCCCGACCCTGTTCACCGGGGTGACGCCACGGCACCGGATCGCCGGGGAGGAGTTGTGCTGGCCAGTGCTGACCGTCTCCACCTTCGACGCCCCGGAGGAGGTGGCGGAGCGGACGAACGGCACCCGCTACGGGCTGTCGGCCGGGGTCTGGACCCAGCAGGGGGCGCTCAGCGAGTGGCTCGCGGCCCGGCTGCGGGCCGGGGTGATCTGGGTCAACTCGTTCGGCCTGCTCGACCCGGCAGTGCCGTTCGGCGGCTACCAGGAGTCCGGTCTCGGCCGGGAGGGCGGCCGCCACGGCCTCGAGGCCTACCTCGACCTGCCCGGGTCCTACGATGTCTGACCAGCGCGGGTCGAGTGGCCTGATGTCTGATCAGCCGGGCGCGCCCGAGGCGGCCGTCGGCCCGCCCCGCGCGGCGAGCCGGGTGCGGTCGGCCCCGCGCACCACGCACCGGCTCTACATCGGCGGTGCCTTTCCCCGGGCGGCCAGCGGCCGGACGTTCGACGTCCACGGCGCCGACGGAGCCTTCCTCGCCCGGGCCGCGCTGGCGGGCGGCCGGGACGCGCGCGACGCCGTCACCGCCGCCCGGGATGCGTTCCCCGGCTGGTCCGGGGTGGCCGGCGCGAGCCGGGCGCAGGCCCTGTTCCGGGTCGCGGAGGTGATGGACGACCACCGGGCGCAGTTCGCGGCCCAGCTCCGCCGGGCGAGCGGGAGCAACCCCGACGCGGCCTTCGCCGAGGTCGACGCGGCCGTCGACCGGTGGACCTGGTACGCGGGCTGGGCCGACAAGATCACCCAGGTGCGGGGGACCGTCAACCCGGTCGCGGGCCCGTTCGGCACCGTCTCGCTGCCGGAGCCGGTCGGCGTCGCGGCCGTTCTCGCGCCACCCGACAGCCCGCTGCTCGGCCTGGTCAGCGTGCTGGCGCCGGTCATCGTGAGCGGCAACACGGCGGTGCTGGTCGCCAGCGAGCGCTACCCGCTGCTGGCGGTCTCGTTCGCCCAGGCGCTGGCCGCCGCCGCGCTCCCTGGCGGCGTGGTGAACGTGCTCACGGGGGAGGTCGCCGAGATCTCGCCCTGGCTCGCCGCTCACCAGGAGGTCAACGCGATCGACCTGGCCGGCGCGCCCGGGCCGCTGGCCGACGACCTCGCGGTGGCCGCCGCGGGCAACCTCAAGCTGGTGGTCCGCTTCCAGGCGCCGGACTGGACGGCCGAGCCTGGACTCGAACGCATGTTCGCCACACTGGAAACCAAGACGATCTGGCATCCCCTGAGCCGCTGACGTATCCAGGCGGCTGTCCTGGACTACGTGCATACCAGGCGGGGTACGGGCAAGTGTGACGGTTGTCCTATGTCCGCACGGTTTCACCCGCGCATGCGGCGGGTTAGCGTACGGGTATAAGACTTCAGGACCCCAACGGGGCGGTGCTGCGGTCGGCGATCCCGGCCGCTGATGATGCTCACGTCCCCGTGCAGAGCGTGAAAGGGACGCGAATGCCCGAAGCATCGTCCGGTACCGGAAAAGTCGCGCTTAGCTACGGTGAGGGCAGCGAGCTGGAGCTGCCAGTCAAGACCGCCAGCGAAGGTTCCAACGGTATTGAGGTCACCAAGGTCCTGGCGACGACCGGGATGGTCACGCTCGACCCTGGCTTTGTTAACACCGCCGCCTGCTCCTCCGACATCACCTACATCGACGGCGACGCCGGGATCCTCCGCTACCGCGGCTACCCGATCGAGCAGCTGGCCGAGAAGTCGAGCTTCCTCGAGGTCAGCTACCTGCTGTTCTACGGCGCCCTGCCGACCGCCGAGCAGCTGGCCGACTTCACCGAGAAGGTGACCCACCACACCCTGCTGGATGAGGACTTCAAGACCTTCTTCAGCGCCTTCCCGCGCACCGCGCACCCGATGGCGGTGCTGTCGTCGGCCGTGTCGGCCCTGTCCAGCTTCTACCCGGGGCACCTCGACCCGCACAACGACGCGGACGTCGACCTGTCCATGATCCGGCTGCTGGCGAAGGTGCCGACGCTCGGCGCGTACTTCTACAAGCGCTCGGTCGGCCAGCCCTACCTCTACCCGGACAACTCGCTGACGCTGACCGAGAACTTCCTGCGGATGACTTTCGGCCTGCCGGCCGAGGACTACCAAGTCGACCCGGAGGTCGCCAAGGCCCTCGACATGCTGTTCGTGCTGCACGCCGAGCACGAGCAGAACTGCTCGACCGCCACCGTCAGGGTGGTCGGGTCGAGCGAGGCCAACGTGTTCGCCAGTATCTCCGCTGGCGTCCACGCGCTGTCCGGCCCGCTGCACGGCGGCGCCAACGCGGCCGTCCTGGAGATGCTGGAGGACATCCGTGACGCCGGGGGCGACGTCGGCTCGTTCGTCACCCGGGTCAAGAACCGCGAGCCCGGAGTCAAGCTGATGGGCTTCGGGCACCGGGTCTACAAGAACTACGACCCGCGCGCCCGGATCGTCAAGAACGCCGCCGACCGGCTGATCGCCAAGCTCGCGCCGGATGACCACCTGCTCGACCTGGCCATGCAGCTGGAGGAAGTGGCGCTGAAGGACGACTACTTCATCAGCCGCAAGCTGTACCCGAACGTCGACTTCTACACCGGCCTGATCTACCGGGCCATGGGCTTCCCGACCGACATGTTCACCGTGCTGTTCGCGATCGGGCGCCTGCCCGGCTGGCTCTCCCAGTACAAGGAGATGCTGCACGACCCGGCGACCAAGATCGCCCGGCCGCGGCAGATCTACACCGGCCCGGTCGAGCGCGACTACGTAGCAATCGAGAAGCGGTAATTTCCCCCGGGGGGATGACCCCCGGTGACCCCTCTGTGTGACGCTGAAGGCGGTCCCTACGCCGGACCGCCTTCTGCGTCATGCGGGTTGTCCCGGTAATGGGCGGCGAGGAGGTCGTCGCCGAAGTCGCCCCCTGGCATCCGCCAGACCGAGTGCACATGGTTTCCGCCGCTTTGCGTGTTGTCGTGCTCGATCAGCAGGCCCGGGCCCTGCACCCGGTAGTAATGCCGGTCGCCCGGGACGGTGCTGCCGGCCCACGCGAACCACAGGTTCTCCGGGCCTGCGGCGTCCACCCGGGCCATCTCCGCCGCCGCGACGTCCGCTGGCAGCCGCCCGGTGAACCGCCGCACCAGGTCCACCAGCGCGAACAGCTGGGCAGCGGTCAGCTCAGCGCCGCCGATCCCGCGCGGGCCTGAGCGCACATAGGCCAGCGCTGAGCGTTCCTCGTCGGTGATCCGGTAGTCAGGCTCGGGCGGGAAGACGTGATCCGGCCGTTCGGTCTCGCCGATCCGCCCCGACAAGCGGGTGGCGAAGTCGGGCGGCGGGCGGCGCCAGATGACCGCCTGCGCGAGCTGCCCGGCCGACAGCCGGTGCACGAAGTCGTAGCCCTGCGCCTCCTCGTGCCCGAGCGGGCTGAGCGCCCCGTAGGAGGCGGGCACCGAGCCGAACATGCACGGCGTGGCCGACAGCCAGCCGCCCGCCACGGTGAAGTTCAGCGACACGTGGTGCCCGGCCAGCTGCCAGCCCCAGGGTGCCTGCGCGCCAGCGGCGCCCGCCGGCGGGTCGCCGAAGATCCGGAAGTAGTACCGCTCCGGGTCGAACGGGTAGGCGCCGCCCGGGCCGGAGGCCAGCGCCAGCGCCAGCCGCACATGCTCCATCGCCATCACCGAGACGGCCTTCGAGTACCCCTCCATCGAGACCGAGGCGGTGATCAGCTCATGCGCGAGCTTGCGCTGCGGGTCCGACAGCGCCCGCAGCGGCAGCCCCGGGCGGTCGGGCACGGGCAGGTAGGTCCACAGCCGGCGGGGCGAGCCGAGGTCAAAGTCGTCGAACCCGGGATTCAGCACGGAGCGGGCTTCCCCTGGCACCGCCGCCAGCAGCGCCCGGGCGGCGGCCGCCATCCGGGCGGTCACCGCGGGCACCCGCCACGCCAGGGTCAGGTCGCCGGTGTCACTGCTCGTCATGGGCGCCTCCGCCGCACGAGGGGCGTTTGTCGTCAGGTAGTACCCGCGGATAACGTAACCCCCGTGAGCGACGAGCCGGCAGCGGGGGAGGCGACCGCTTCCGCTGTTCCGGAACCGCCCCCCGCTGCCCCGGCCGCGCCCCCCGGTCAGCAGCCGCCCGCTGACCCGCAAGCCCCGGCCCCGGCGGTGGAGGAGGCCGCCGGGGAACCCGGCCCGGCCGACCCGTGGAGCGACCCCCGGCTGCCCTGGGAGGGGCGGCCGCGCCGGGTCGACATCGCCTGCTGGGCCGCGATCACCCTCAGCGGCCTCTACTACCTGGCCCTGCTGCCGTTCCGGGCGAGCCTCGTCGGCACCCACCCGGTCGTGCTGACGGTGCTCAACGGGTCGACCGAGGGGATCGTGTCGGCCGCCGCCTTCGCCCGGGTGGGGCACGGCTCGCTCGTCCTCGTGCTGCTGGCGGTGATCCCCGGGATGATGAAGTTCGACATCATCTACTGGTGGGCGGGCCGGCTGTGGGGCGAGCGGATCATCAACCTGTTCGCGCAGCGGGAGCGGACCCGGCGCCGCGCGCGGCGCTTCGTGGCCTGGGTGGACCGCCGGGGACGCTGGCTCACCTGGCCCGCGGTCGTGGTCGCCCCGTTCCTCCCGTTCCCGAGCGCGTTCATCTACGCGGTAGCCGGCTGGACTGGTATGAGCTGGGTCACATTCCTGATCCTGGACGCCATCGGCTCGCTCGCCTGGGGAGGGATGCTGGCCGGTCTCGGCTACGCGCTGGGGCAGCACGCGGTGTCGGTCGCGCAGACGGTTTCCCGGTACGGGCTGTGGATATCGATCGCGATCGTGGTGCTGATCGTGGCGGGGCAGGTACGGGCAGGGCGGGCGCGCAGCTAGCTGCACGTGCATATTGATCGTGCAAGTGACCTTGCAGGTGCGTGTGCTGATGCGGCAGTATGTGTTTGCGCCAATCACCCGGATGGCGCGAAAACGGACCTCGGGGTCACGATGAGTCTGCGCCCACTGCAATCGCTCCCCACCCGCACGCGAGTACATCCCACGGCCCGGCAGCCGCTCGACATGGCGGCCCGGATGTCGCCGGCCCCCGCCGGCCCCGCATGATGCGGATGCCCGCGGACTGGTGGGACTCGCCCGCGGCGGTCGGCTGCCCGCTGTCTCGCGGCCCGCAATCCGCCCGCGCGGCCCGCCGCCTGACCAGGAACACCCTGCGCGACTGGGGCCTGGCGTTCCTGGCCGAGGACGCCGAGGCCATCGTCGGCGAGTTCGTGGCCAACGCGGTCACCCACGCCGCGTCCGGTGACTTGCCCCGCAGGCAGTCGCCCGAGAACCTGGGACTGCGCCTGGTCCGCCGCACCGGCGAGGTCATCTGCGCGGTCCTCGACCCCTCGGACTGCGCCCCGGTCCTCAAGGAGCCGGAGACGGTCGAGGAGTCCGGCCGGGGGCTGCAGATGGTCGACGCGCTAAGCGACGTCTGGGGCTGGTCCCCGGTGGCCGGCCGCGGCAAGGCGGTCTGGGCGATCCTGTTCTGCGCCTGACCCCACAGGACCTGACGACACGAGACCGGGCTGACCACCGCCCGGCCGCGCCGACCACCGCGGCTAACCGCCTGAGCCGACCCGGGGAGGGGAAGGCCGGGTCAGGCGGTTAGCGGCGGCCCTGGCGCCGTGTCCGGGCCGTCTGGCTAGCCGGCGGTCCTCCCTCCGGGGCGGTCCCTGCTACCCTCGCATGACGCATTCGGCGACAAGGAGGCGCGGCGCGATGCCCTGGACCTGGCGGTATGAGAAAGCGGACGGTTCCGTGGTGACCGGCACGAACCCGCAGGAGGCCATCTTCGCCAATCAGGGAGACGCCGAGAGCTGGCTCGGCGAGAACTGGCACGAGCTCCTGGACGGCGGCGTGGACCAGGTCACCCTGTTCGACGACACCCGTAAGGAGTACGGCCCGATGACCCTGCACCCGGAGGAGTAGCGCCGCCCGGCCTCCGGCGGGCACTAAAAAGGTCCTGGACCGCGGTCCAGGACCTTTTCCTGCCCGTTCCCGGGCTAGAACTGGTCCCCGGGCTTGAGCCGGGGGGCGGGGGTGCGGAACCGGCGCACCTGCAGTGCCCGCATGATGGCGTACATGCCGAGGCCGCGGGTCGACTCGCCCGGCAGCCGCTCGTGCACCAGCCTGAAGATCGTGCGGCGCAGCAGGTAGCCGTCGACCGCGATGATCGCGATGACCCCGAGCAGGAAGAACTGCATGTAGCTGCTCAGCGCCTTGTCCGAGTGCCCCGCGAACAGCGCCACGATCAGCAGGACGAGCGCGTACATGTAGAACTCCATCGGCCGCCGGTGGGAGTCGACGTAGTCCCGGACCAGCTTCTTGCCCGGACCACGGTCCCGGGCGCCGAGCGCCCACTCCTCGCCGCGCCGCATCGCCGCCATCTGGGTGGTGCGATCCTGCCGCGCGCGGGCCTTTTCCTCGGGCGTCAGCTTGCGCCTGGGGTCGGCCGGCGCGGGGCGGCCGCGGCCGCTGGTGGTGGACCCGGTGATGGTCCGGTAGCGGTTGGCCTCGGCCGTGGCGCGCTTGGGCGTCGGCCGGCCCTTGCCTGCCTGGGCGGCCGGCCTGCTCTTAACCGGGGCTTCCGCGGCCTGCTCGTCCGCCGGACTGGAATCCGCGGCAGTGGCTTCGGTCGCTCCGGCACTGTTGCGTCGGAACACGAGGATCAGCTTAATGGCAGTTTGCCCGCGAGTGGACGGCTAGCGGGGAGGCACCAGCGCGCGCCCCGGCGAGACCGCAGATTTGACCCCCCGCGATAGCGGGGTATACAGGCCATGGCAAGTGGCTACTACTCGCGGCAGCGCGTAGGGTTGATTGTGGTGAGCCGGCGGCAACGAGCCGTCTCCTGGCGGCACGGGCCTCCCGGGACGGCGCTCAGGTAAACGAAGGGGACGGCCGCGTCTATGAGCGTGATGAAGCGAGTCTCGCTGATATTCCGGGCCAAGGCCGACAAGGCGCTGGACCGGATGGAAGACCCTCGCGAGACCCTCGACTATTCCTACAAGCAGCAGGTCGAGATGCTGACCCGGGTGCGGCGCGGGGTGGCGGACGTCGCCACGTCGCGTAAGCGCGTCGAGCTCCAGATGAACTCCCTGCAGAAGGAGATCAACAAGCGCGACACGCAGGCCCGGGACGCGCTCAGCAAGGGCCGTGAGGACCTGGCCCGGGCCGCGCTGCAGAACAAGGCGCAGCTTGCCGGGCAGTACGCCGACCTGGAGACCCAGTTCGCCTCGCTGCAGGAGCAGGAGGAGAAGCTGACCCTTGCCTCGCAGCGGCTCGACTCCAAGGTGCAGGCCTTCCGCACGCGGAAGGAAACCATCAAGGCGACCTACACCGCGGCCGAGGCGCAGACCCGCATCAACGAGGCCTTTTCCGGCATCTCGGAGGAGATGGGCGACGTCGGCCTGGCCATCCAGCGGGCCGAGGACAAGACCGCGCAGATGCAGGCCCGGGCGGGTGCGATCGACGAGCTGCTTGCCTCCGGCGCCCTTGAGGACCACGTGAGCGGCACCCAGGACTCCATCCAGGCCGAACTGGACAAGATCGGCGCCAGCAGTGACGTCGACTCCGAGCTGGCGCGCATGAAGAACGAGCTGTCGGCCGCCGCCCCCAAGCAGATCGAGGGCAACGGCAACGGCACTGGCGCGACCGAGCAGGGCGCGCCCACGGCCGAGCAGCAGGCGGGTGACACCGCGTGATCGTCCGCATCCTCGGCGAGGGGCAGTTCCGGGTCGGCGAAGACACCGCGGCCAAGCTGACCGCCCTCGACAAGGACCTGGACGCGGCCGTCCGCGACGACCACGAGGACACCTTCTCAGCCACCCTGCACGCCGCGGTCGCGCTCGTCCGGACGACGGGCACCCCGCTCGGAACCGACGAGATCGTGACCGCCGAGTACATCCTGCCGTTCGCCGACGCGTCGGTCGACGAGGTGCGCCAGCTGCTGGCCGACGGCACCATCCCGGGTGACTCGGTCGGCCTGCCCTAGCCTGCAGCGCCGGCCCGCCGCTCAGCTTGCGGTGACTGCCCACGGTGAATCGAGCGGATTCGCCGTGGGCAGAACCGTTTGCGCCGTCTTCAGGCTGCTCAGCGGAACGCTGCAGCGCGCCCCCAGCGTTGTACGTATAGATTGACATTAACGTCCGGGCACAGCGGCGGGGCCAAACGGGGCTACCGCGCCGGGCGGAAATACGGAGGTGCGTTATGGCGTCGCGTACCAGGTACGCGCCCGACCGGGGCCTCACCGTGCGGATGACCGCGACGATGTTCCTCCTCGGGCTGGTCTTTGTCGCATTTGTCGCCCTGATCATCGGCATCATGAGCGCGGCCCACTCGAGTGCGGGCGCAATCATCGCGGTGGCGCTGATCTTCGGCGGTGGCTCCGCCTTCATTTCCCTGTTCTACAGCGACAAGATCGCCCTGGCGGCGGCGGGCGCGCGCGAGGTCTCCCCGCAGCAGGCGCCCGAACTGCACGGCGTGGTGGACCGGCTGTGCGCGCTCGCGGACATGGACAAGCCGCGAATCGCTATCGCCCCCACCCGGCTCCCGAACGCCTTCGCGACGGGACGCAACAGCAAGAACTCGGTCCTGTGCGTGACCGAGGGCCTGCTCTACGGCAGCGGGCTGACCGCCGACGAGCTGGAGGGGGTCCTGGCCCACGAGCTGAGCCACGTGGCCCACAAGGACGTCCAGGTCATGACCTACGCCAGCCTGCTGGCGATCGTCGCCGGGCTGCTGGTCCGGTTCGCGTTCTACTCCGAGCTGTTCGGCGGTGGCCGGCGGATGGGCAACAACAACAGCCAGGCGGCGATGCTGATCCCGCTGATCATGCTCGCCTCGGCCGTCGTCTACGCGATCAGCTTCCTGCTGATCCGGATGCTCTCCCGGTACCGGGAGCTGGCGGCCGACCGCAGCGGGGCGCTGCTGACGCAGAACCCGAGCGCTCTGATCAACGCGCTGACAAAGGTCAGCCAGGGGATGAACCGGATCCCGACCCAGGACCTGCGGGCGGCCGAGCCGCTCAACGCGTTCTACTTCGCCCCGGCGGTCAAGCTGGGCGGCCGGTCACTGTCGAATGTCTTCTCTACCCACCCGTCGCTGGAGAAGCGGATCGAGCAGCTCAACAAGATCCAGCTCGAGCTCGGCCAGCCCGGCCCGGACCCGCGCAGCCTGCACTGATGGGCTTCCTCGACACGCTCTTCGGCCGGACCAAGCCGGTCCAGCCGAAGCTCGACGACCTGTTCGGGCTGCCGTCGGCCGCGGTCCAGCTGGAGGCGGCGACCGGCTTCAAGCCGACCGGCTCGGGCTCGGTCAGCTTCCGGGCCCCTGAGGGCAAGCCGTTCGCGGACATCCAGAAGGAAGTCCTCGAGCTGCTGGCGATGGACGAAGGCCAGCCCGGCGGCGGCCGCCTGCCAGTCGAGGTGACCAAGGACAGCTACGGCTACACCTGGCTGGTCAGCAACCACATGAGCGATGAGGTGGAGGCGCTCGTCACCGACCTGCACGCGGTCAACACATCGCTGGTGGACGGCGGCTTCGGACCCCAGCTGCTCTGCACCCTGGTCGCGTTCGCCGACGACAGCCACCGCCGGCTGTCGCTCGTGTACCTCTACAAACGGGGCACGTTCTACCCATTCGCCCCGCTCAGCGGCAACAACCGCGATAACGCGCTGGAGATCCAGGTCAAGGGCGTGCTCGGCGACGACCTGCGGATGGAGCCGGACCTGACCCGCTGGTTCCCGGTCTGGGGCGCCCCCGGACTGTGAGCCATACCGCTCCGATCGGGCTCGCGTGGCAGGAATGCGCCCGCTGTGCGTACAGTTGAAGGCGAAAGACGGTGCCGCGCGTGCGGCATGGCAGATAGACGGGAGCTAGTCACAGATGACCGTTCAGGACGAAGTGACGCAGCAGGGGATTACCCTCACCGAAGGTGCGGCGGCCAAGGTCGGCGCGCTGCTCGCCCAGGAGGGCCGGGATGACCTGCGGCTGCGAGTGGCGGTGCAGCCGGGCGGTTGCTCCGGCCTGCGGTACCAGCTCTACTTCGACGAGCGCTCGTTCGACGGCGACATCGCCAAGGACTTCGGCGGCGTCGGCGTAGTGACCGATAAGATGTCCGCGCCGTACCTCATGGGCGCCACGATCGACTTCGTGGACACCATCGAGAAGCAGGGCTTCACGATCGACAACCCGAACGCGACCGGCTCCTGCGCCTGCGGTGATTCCTTCCACTAATCCCGCGGGGCTCACGCGCCCCGAAAGCTGAATAGAGTCCCTCAACGATGCGGATAGCTGTCACCGGGTCGATCGCCACCGACCACCTGATGATGTTTGCGGGCAAGTTCACGGACACGCTGATCGCGGAGAAGATCGACAAGATCTCGGTCTCGTTCCTTGTCGGCGAGCTGGAGATCAGGCGCGGAGGCGTGGCCGGGAACATCTCCTACGGTCTCGGCTGTCTCGGACTGGCGCCGCTGCTCGTTGGCTCCGTCGGCCAGGACTTCGCGGACTACGCGACCTGGCTGACGGATCACGGCGTCGATATCTCCGGTGTCCGGACGTCACCGTCCAGGCACACGGCCCGGTTCACCGCCACCAACGACGAGACCGGCAACCAGATCGCCTCCTTCTACCCGGGGGCGATGAGCGAGGACAGCGAGATCGACGTGATCTCGCTCGTCAGCGCCAACGCGGTCGAGCTGGTGGTGATCGGCGCGGGTGACCCGGCCGCGATGCAGCGGTTCAGCGCTGACTGCCGCGCCGCGGGGGTCAAGTTCGCGGCCGACTTTTCCCAGCAGGTTGCCTTTCTCGACGGGGCCGCCATGCGCACCCTCATCGACGGCGCCGCCTACTTGTTCTGCAACGAGTACGAGGAAGCCGCGATCGAGCAGAAGACCGGCTGGACCAGCGCCGACATCCTGGACCGGGTGGACACCCGGGTCATCACCCTCGGCGCCGCGGGCGCCCGGGTGGAACGCAAGGGCGTCGCGCCGGTCACCGTCGGCCCGGTCCAGGACGCAACCTTCACCGAGCCGACCGGCGCGGGCGACGCGTTCCGCTCCGGCTTCCTCGCCGCGACCGCCTGGGGCCTGCCGACCGAGCGCGCCATCCAGCTCGGCAACCTGATGGCGGTGCACGCCCTGGAGACGGTCGGCCCGCAGGAGTACGACCTGACCGCGGCAGGCCTGGCCGACCGGGCCAAGCACTCCTACGGCGCCGAGGCCGCGGCCGATCTCGCGGCTCACCTGCCGGCCTAAGCCGCCCTGGCTGAACCGGCCCGGACGCGAAGCCTCCGCTACCCCGCCGGGCACGCGCTGCCCGGCGGGGTAGCGGCGTCTGGGGACTAGCGCGCCTACGACAGGGAGTAGTTTTAAGCCATGGCCCCGCTCGCAGCCGCGTACAGTGGCCCCCCGAAGCTCACCGTTGCCCGGGCGTTCACCGAGTGGCGGGTGGACATCCCGATGCTGGTGCTGATCCTCGCTGTCGCCGCCTGGTACCTGCTGAGCGTGCGGAAGGTCAGGCGGGCGGGCGGGCAGTGGGGGAACGGCCGCGGGTTCGCGTTCATCGTGCTCGGGCTCGGCTTCTGGACCATCGCGGTGATGGCCTGGCCCGGGGCCTACGAGAACGTCCTGTTCTACGCCCGGGCCACCCAGACGGTCCTCCTGGTGCTGGTGGCGCCGCTGTTCCTGGCCCTGGGCAAGCCGCTGACGCTGTTCACGGAGGCCTACCCCGGACCCGGGCGGCGGGTCGGGCGGGCGGTCCGCAGCCGGGTCGCCAAGGTCGTCATGTTCCCCGCGGTCACCACCATCGCGCTGGTCGCGGTGCCGATGATCATGTACTTCACGTCCTGGTACACCGCCTTCTTCGACAGCGGCGCGGTCCGCGAGCTCACCTACCTCATCTTGATGATCCCCGGTTACGCGTTCTTCTGGACGCTGCTGCGGGTCGACCCGGTCCCGAAGCAGTACCCGTACGTCGTCGGCATGTGGATCGCCGCGGCCGAGGTGGTCGGGGACGCGTTCTTCGGCATCGCGGTGATCGCGGACCAGACGATGATCGGCGCCGCGCACTATCACGCGGCCGGCTACCCGTTCGGCCCGAGCCTGGCCACCAGCCAGGTCATCGGCGGCGGCATCATCTGGATCCTGGGCGACTTCGTTGGCCTGCCGTTCCTCGGGGTGCAGCTGATCCAGATGATGCGGGCCGACAAGCACGAGGCCGCGCAGATAGACGCCGAGCTCGACGCCCGCGACGCCGCCCGGGCGGCGGCCCGGGCTGCCACCACCAGCGCCGCCCCGCCGGCCGTGGCCGGCGCTGGCGTCACTGCGGCCGCACCGGGCGCGCCGCAGCCGCCGCCCGCGAGTGAGCCGGACGAGGCCGACCGCCCCTGGTGGGAAGACGATCCCCGGCTGACCGACCGCTTTCGCCGGGCCTGACCCGGCGTCGCCGCCCGCCCGGCCCGGCGGACCGGGTCAGTAGCGGCGGCGGATGCCGAACGACCAGCCGTTCGCGTACCCGGCCCGGAACACGCACTCGTGTGACTTCAGCCCGCACCAGGCGGGGATGTCGCTGTAGGCGGCCGGGTCGTCGGCCAGGAGCGCGATCACCGCCCCGACGGGGACGCCGCGGATCTGCTCAGCCAGCATGATGATCGGGATCGGGCACTCGCGCCCGAGCGCGTCGATGGTGAGCGCCGGAGCGGCGCCGGCTGGGATGTAGGCGGGCAGCGCCGCGGCCGAGGCGGCCACGGCGGCCCGCGCGGCGTCGGTCACCGGCGAGGTCAGCGCAGGGGCGGTATCGGCCGGCACCGGGGCGCCGAGCAGGCCGCTGGCCTCGGCCGGGGCCAGCCGGGTAACCGGAGCGGGCGGCACCTGCGTCTGACCGGGATCGCGCCTGGCCCGCCCGCGCCCGCCGGCGGCATGCTTGCCGGCCGGCCGGCCGAGCCACGGCGTGCGGCTCATCGGATGCCCCTCACAGGACCATAGTGCCCTCCTGCGTCCCCCGATACGGGCGGAAACACGCAAAGGGGCAGGTTGAACGCGCTCGGTGCACGGCCCAGGCTGGCGAATTGAACTCAACTGCCCCGAACGCCGGGGGTCCCCCTGCACGCTCGCCCGCGCACGCGATACTGTTTCCACGACACGCTGTAGAAGACCGGAGACCGGCGCCTGACGAGGAGACCAACAGGCGGCCGGGCGACGTTGTGGGGAAGGCGCCTCCTTTGACTCTGATTCGCCGGCAGGCCGCGCGCGGCGGGCGCGGTTCCGCCCCGGGCGGCACAGGCCTTGGTGACACTGGCCCGCGTGACACCGGGTCACGTGGATCTGACCAGCGCGCGCGGATGCCGCGCGGCCGGGCCAGCGCGCTGCGCCTCGTGGCGCTTGCCGCCGGGCTGCTCGCCCTCGCGGGGTGCTCGCCGAACGACACCTTTACCCGCTTCGGCTTCCCGAACCCGGTGACCAAGCAGGGGGCGGTCACCCTGTCGCTCTGGCAGGGTTCGTGGATCGCCGGCCTGCTCGTCGGCGCGGTCGTCTGGGGCATGATCATCTGGGCGGTGATCTTCCACCGCAAGCGCGGGGACAAGCTCCCGCCGCAGGTGCGCTACAACATGCCGATCGAGATCCTCTACACGGTCGTCCCCTTCGTGCTCATCGCGGTGCTCTTCTACTACACCGCCAAGGACGAGAACACGATTGACGCCATCCCGAACAACCCCGCTGTCACGGTCAACGTGACCGGCTTCCAGTGGTCGTGGGAGTTCGGCTACCCGCAGTACAAGGTCAACACCGACGGGGCGATGTGGAACCCGCAGCTGACCGACGCGGAGAACGAGAAGGCGATGCCGCTGCTGGAGATCCCGGTCGGTGAGACGGTCAACTTCAACCTGACCTCGCCGGACGTGATCCACGCCTTCTGGGTGCCGGAGTTCCTGTTCAAGCGCGACGTCATCCCCGGCCACCCGAACCACTTCTCGATCACCGCCACCCAGACCGGCACCTTCACCGGGCACTGCAGCGAGCTGTGCGGCCTCTACCACAGCCGTATGCTGTTCACGCTCAAGATCGTGACTCCTGCTCAGTTCAAGACATGGATCACCCAGGAGCAGGCGGTTCAGAACACGGCTTCAGGGAGCACCCAGTGACAACCGTAGAAAACCACCCGCAAGCGCTCCGGGCGGCCGCCCGGGCCGCGAAGACCGAGCGTAAGGGCTCGGTCCTGGCGGGCTGGCTCTCCTCCACGGACCACAAGATCATCGGGCACATGTACCTGATCACGTCGTTCGTGTTCTTCCTCTTCGCCGGCATCATGGCGCTGCTCATCCGCATCCAGCTGATGTCGCCGACCAGCAACTTCCTGTCGGACCAGATCTACAACGAGCTGTTCACCATGCACGGCACGATCATGCTGCTGCTGTTCGCCACCCCGCTGTTCGTTGGGTTCGCGAACGAGCTGGTGCCGCTGCAGATCGGCTCGCCCGACGTGGCGTTCCCGCGGCTGAACCTGCTCAGCTACTACCTGTTCTTGTTCGGCGGCCTGATCGTGCTGGGCAGCTTCCTCGCCCCGGGTGGTTCGGCTGCCTTCGGCTGGTACGCCTACGCGCCGCTGACCAGCGCCACGAACTCGCCCGGGATCGGCGCCGACCTGTGGATCATGGGCCTGGCCCTGTCCGGCTTCGGCACCATCCTCGGCGGCGTCAACTTCGTCACCACGATCTTCTGCATGCGTGCGCCGGGCATGACGATGTTCCGGATGCCGATCTTCACCTGGAACGCGCTCCTCACCTCGATCCTGGTGCTGCTCGCGTTCCCGGTCCTGGCGGCCGCGCTGCTGGTGCTCGAGGTCGACCGGCGCCTGGGCGCGCAGGTCTTCACGGCCAACTCCGGCGGCGCGATCCTGTGGCAAAACCTCTTCTGGTTCTTCGGCCATCCCGAGGTCTATATCTTGGCGTTGCCCTTCTTCGGCATCGCCACCGAGATCCTGCCCGTGTTCAGCCGCAAGCCGCTGTTCGGCTACAAGACCCTGATCGCGGCGACGATCGCGATCGCGGGCCTGGCGATGACCGTGTGGGCGCACCACATGTTCACCACCGGCGCGGTGCTGCTCCCGTTCTTCTCGTTCATGACGCTGCTGATCGCGGTGCCAACCGGGGTGAAGTTCTTCAACTGGGCGGGCACCATGTGGCGCGGCCAGCTGAGCTTCGAGCCGCCGATGCTGTACACGGTCGGCTTCCTGGTGGTCTTCCTCTTCGGCGGGATCACCGGCATCATCCTGGCCTCGCCGCCGATGGACTTCGCCGTCTCCGACTCCTACTTCGTGGTCGCGCACTTCCACTACGTGCTGGCCGGCACGGTGCTGTTCGGGATGTTCGCCGGCCTGTACTTCTGGTGGCCGAAGATGACCGGGAAGATGCTCGGCAACCGGATCGGCAAGGTCCAGTTCTGGCTGATGTTCATCGGCTTCAACATGACGTTCCTGGTCCAGCACTGGACCGGCGTCGAGGGCCAGGTCCGGCGCACCGCGAACTACCCGTTCCTGCCAGGCAACGTCACCACGCTGAACATCATCTCCACCGTTGGCTCGTGGCTGCTGGCGCTGTCGATCCTGATGTTCATCTGGAACGTCTACATCACCACCCGGCACGGCGAGTACGTCACCGAGGAGGACCCGTGGGGTTTCGCCTCCTCGCTCGAGTGGGCCACCTCCTGCCCGCCGCCGCGGCACAACTTCTACCGGATCCCGCGGATCCGCTCCGAGCGCCCGGCCTTCGAGGCGCACTACCCGCACATCGTGGCGGGGGCGGCGTCCCGGGGGCTCGACCAGGACATCCCGGCGATCAGCGCGGGCACCCAGTCACCGTTCGTCGCGGTCAAGAAGTAGGGGCGTGCAACTGACATGAAGGTTGAAGGCTGGCTGTTCATCGGCTGCGGCATCTTCTTCCTAGGGCGCCGATGTCGTTTACTGGTACACCTCCTACGACCCGACCGGCACGACCGCCCTGGCCCTGGCGGTCGGGCTGGCTCTGCTGACCGGTTTCTACGTGCTGTTCACCGGCCGCCGCTTGCCGCTGCGCCCGGAGGACGACGATGAGGGCGAGATCGCCCAGGGCACCGGCGAGATCGGCTTCTTCAGCCCGCACAGCTGGTGGCCGCTCTGGGTCGCCGCGGCCGCCGCGATCACCGCGCTCGGCTTCGCCATCGGCTGGTGGCTGGTGCTCATCGGCTTCATGCTGATCGTGTTCGCCGCCATCGGGTTCGTCTTCGAGTACTACCGGGGCCACTTCAGCCACTAGGCAGGCCGTCTCCGGAACAACGGACACGGTCCCCGTCGCACCCGCCAGCTGGCCGGTGCGATGGGGACTGCGTCGTTTTCCGCTAGGGAACCGCCAGGCCCGCGTGGTAGGCGATGATCACCAGCTGCACCCGGTCGCGCGCGTCCAGCTTGGTCAGCAGGTGGGCGACGTGGGTCTTGGCGGTGGCGGGGGAGATGCGCAAGTGGTCGGCGATCTCCCCGTTTGACATCCCCGCCGCCACCAGCCGCAGCACCTCGCGCTCACGGTCGGTCAGCAGCCGGCTGACCCGGTCCCGGCCGGCGGCCGCCGCGGTCGGACCGTCCGCCCGTGTCCCGCCTGCCAGCGAGCCGGCCGTCCCGGCGAGCGGTGTCCCGGCCACGGGGGAGCCAAGGTCCTGGCCGCCGGGCCCCCGGTGACCGGCGAACTCGCTGATCAGTCGGCGGGTCACGCTCGGGGCGAGCAGGGCCTCGCCCGCCGCGACCACCCGGATGGCGGTGACCAGCTCGGCCGGCAGGGTGTCCTTCAGCAGGAAGCCGCTGGCTCCCGCCCGCAGCGCCCCGAACACGTACTCGTCGAGGTCGAAGGTGGTCAAGATGATGACCCGGACCCCGGCCGTGTCCGGGCCGGAAGTGACCTGCCTGGTCGCGTCGATCCCGTTCAGGACGGGCATCCGCACGTCCATCAGCAGGACGTCCGGCCGGGCCGAGCGGGCGACCGCGACCGCCTCGGCCCCGTTGGCGGCCTGCCCGACGACGGTGAACCCGTCGGTGGCGGCCACGATGCCGCAGAACCCGACCCGGACCAGCGCCTGGTCGTCGGCCACGGCGACCGAGATCGTCACCGTCGGCCGCCCTGCCCCTCGGTCAGCGCGGCCGGCCGGGCGCTCGTCAGGGAGAGGGCGGCGGGGGCGTTGATCACGCCCGGTCCCGCGGGCGGGGGAGCGGGCAGTGCGATCGCGGGCAGTGGCAGCGTGGCGGTGACCTGGAACCCGCCCTCGGGCCGGGGCCCGGCCGCGAACGTGCCGCCGCACAGGTTCACCCGTTCCCGCATGCCGATAATCCCGTGCCCGGTCCCGGTGGCGCACATGTCGCCTAGTCGTCCCCCGCCCAGCCCGGCGGCGGCCGCCCGGCCGCCGTCGTCGGTTACCCGGATGACCAGGTCGGCGTCCGTGTAGGTGAGGCTGACGACGCAGTCCGCGCCCGTGCCCGCATGCTTGACGACGTTGGTGAGCGCTTCCTGGATGATGCGGAAGGCGGACAGGTCGACTCCCGCAAGCGCGGGCCGGGCCTGCCCGGACACCTCCAGGACCAGCCTCACCCCGGCCCCCCGGGTCCGGCTGATCAGCCGGTCGAGCGCGGCCAGCCCAGGGGCCGGCGCCAGCGGGGCCCAGCTCGCCGCCGCCCCGCCGGAAACGGACACGGCCGCCGCGCCGTGGCCTGGGTCCCTGGCGCCCGTATCCCGCCTGCCGGCGCCCCCCGCGTCTGTATTCCGGGTGACTCTGTCTCCGGTTGCCCTGTCTCCGGTTGCCCTGTCTCCGGTTGCCCTGTCTCCGCTGCGTGTTCCGGTGCGCGTGGCCCCGGTGCCCGCCGCCGCCCAGCCGACCGGGCCGGCCTTGGCCGGGCTGCCCTCGGCTGCGCATGCGTCGGCTGTGCCGCCTGCCAGGTCCGGGGCGACTGCGCCCGCGGCGGGGCCGAACGCCAGCGGGGCGCCGTCGCTTCCGGAGCCCGGCAGGGCCGGCGCGGCCGGGAGCGTGAGCCCGGCGGCTTGCCCGGACTCGCCGGCCTGCGGCGTGCCGGTTCCAGTGCCGTCAGCGCCGGCGTCCTGCTGGCGCAGCACCCCGAGCATGCGGCGCATCTCTTCGAGCGCGTCCCGGCTGGTCGCCTGGATAGCGCCGAGTGCCTCCCGGGCGCCGTCGGGGCTGCTGTCGATGACGTACTGGCCGTACCCGGCCTGGACGGCGATAACGGACATGCTGTGCGCCACCACGTCATGCAGCTCGCGCGCGATCCGCAGCCGTTCCTCGGCGACCGCGCTGCTGGCCGCCTGCTGCTGGAGTGTCACCACGTAGCGGCGGCGCTGGCGCACCGAGTAGCCCGTCATCCAGGCGATGACGCCGGCCAGCGCGACCGGGATGAACACACCTGTGTCGGTGCCCTGGACGGCGGCGGCGCGCGCGTCCACGCTCCGCGGTCCGGTGATCCCGACGCCGACCAAGGTCGCGAGGAGCAAGGCGATGGCGGCCGCCCCGGTCCGCTTGCGTGTCTCCACCGTCAGCGTGTAGAGCACGTAGGCGGCGGCCAGGAAGATCAGCGCCGACACCCCGGGCGACAGCCTCGCCACCACCGTCCCCATGATCATCAACGCGCCGAACGCGACGACGGGGGCGCGGCGGCGCAGTGCCACCGAAAAGAAGACCCCCAGCAGGACCAGTACCACCATCGGCAACCGGGCCTGCCCGGGGGTGCTGTGGTGGCCGACGGCGGCCGCGCAGCACAGCCCCGCGACCACGCCGACGGCGCAGTCGAGGGCGATCCAGTGGGCGGGCCGCATCCGCTTGGTCAGCGGCGCGCGGGGCGGACGCGCCTCAGGTTCCGGGTACGCCGGATAGGCGGCCGACCGCAGCCAGCCCGCCGGGGACGACATATCGCGTTCGGGGCCCACGACTCTAAGGTAGCCGCCCGCCGCCCGCGGCGCCTCCTCCCCGGGGCGTAGCCCTCAGTGCTGACCAGTTCCCGCCCCGCCGCTCCCGCCCTTTCCCCGGCGGCCCCAGTGGTCCTCCCCGTGCCCTTCCTCCATTCCGCCGGGCGCTTCCCTACCTTCGCCGCCCTTCGGTAGCCCGGCCACCTCCGGCGCGGGGCGCATCCGGTGACGTTCCCCACCCGAGAAGATGTCCGGATGGGCAGCCGATACGAGTGGGACAGGGAGCGAACACAATTACGGAAACTTTTATCTAGAAGGAAACTTTTAGGTGCTACAGCCGCATAAGGTTCCACCTTCCGATGATCAACACTGCGATCCACCCGGCTCGCGCCCCCGGCCCGGCATGCAGCCCGGTAGCGGGCACGCACCTGCCCCGGCGCGCACCCCTCCCCAGCCCGCGCCCCGCCCCGGTGCCCACCCTCGGCTCAGCACACTCACATGCACGTCCCCGCCGCGGTGCGCACCCGCCCCGGTGCGCCCCCCGGCTCAGCATGCACCTCCGCTCGGCACGCCGTCCCGCACCGGCAGGCCCTCCCGCCACACCGGCACTTACTTGATAACAGCAAGAAGAGCCGGGCGGGCGCCGGATGACCGAGTGCGGGGTCTAGGCGCGGTGGGCGGCAAGGCGGCTGCTGGTGTCGACCCAGCGGGCCAGCAGGCCGGCCGCGGCGCCCGAGTCGACCGCCGCCGCGGCCCGGGCCAGGCCCTCGGACAGGGCCTTGGTGAGCGCCTCACCGGCCGCGGCGCGCGAGTTGATGACCGGCGCGGCCGGGTCGGCCGACAGCGTCCGGGCCGCCGCCACCACGGCCAACCCGTCGGCCGCGACCATCGCAGCGGCCGCGTTGAGCAGCACGATGTCCCGGACCGGCCCAGCCTCGCCCGCGAGCACGGTCCGGACCACGGCCGCGTTGCGGGCCGGGTCGCCGCCGCGCAGGTCGGCCAGCGAGGAACGCGGCAGCCCCAGGGCGGCCGGGTCGAAGCTGGTCTCGGACACGATCCCGTCGGCCGCGATCCACACTGTCGACGGGCCGGTGGTGGTCAGCTCGTCGAGGCCGCCACCGTGGAATACCAGCGCCGTGTTCCCGCGCCCGGCGTACACGCCCGCCAGGACGGGGCCCATCAGCGGGTCGGCGACGCCGACGGCGAGGGCCGACGGTCGCGCCGGGTTGGTCAGCGGGCCGAGGTAGTTGAACGCGGTCGGCACGCCCAGCTGACTGCGGACCGGGCCCGCGTGGCGCAGCGACGGGTGGTACAGCGCCGCGAACAGGAAGGCCACGCCCAGCTCGGCGAACAGTGCCTCGGTGGCGGCCGCAGGCAGGTCGATTACCACGCCCAGCGCCTCCAGCACGTCGGCCGCGCCGCAGGCGGACGACGCGGCCCGGTTGCCGTGCTTGACCATCGGCACCCCGGCCGCGGCGGCCACGATGGTCGCCATGGTGGAGACGTTGACCGTCTGGGCGCCGTCGCCGCCGGTGCCGACCAGGTCGGTGACCGGGCCGGCGATGCTGATCGGGGTCGCGTGCGCGAGCATCGACGCGGCCAGGCCGGACATCTCGGCCGCGGTCTCGCCCTTGGCCCGAAGGGCCACACCGAAGCCGGCGATCTGGGCCGGGGTGGCGGCCCCCTCCATGATCTCGTTCATCGCCCAGGCAGTCTGCTCAGCGGTCAGCGCCTGCTTGCCGATTAGGGCGCGGATCAGCGCGGGCCAGCTCGGTGTGTCCATCGGTCAGCACCTATTCGAGAGGATGCGAGGGGAGGCCGGAGCGTCAGGGGGAAAACAGTGCCGCACGGGGCCACAGCGGCCGTGGGGTCGCGCGCGGTCCAGGAGTGCCACGGGACCGGCGTACCCGGTCACGCCCCGTTCCGGCTGGTGACCGGCAAACCCGGGGCGGCCGCCCGCGGCTCGCGGGCGGCCAGGCCGCGACCAGAGATTTTGTTACTCAGCTGTGATGGCGGCCAGCCGTGACCGCATGAGCACGGCCAGCTCCCGGGCCAGTGCCACCGGGTCGATCGGGTGGCTGATCACCGCGTCGGCCCGTGACCAGGTGGCGAGCCAGCGGTCGTCGGGGCGGCCAATGATGAGCAGCACCGGCGGGCAGTGGTAGATCTCGTCCTTGGCCTGGCGGCTGACACCCATGCCGCCGGCCTGCTGCGACTCGCCGTCGAGCACCATGACGTCGACGCCACCCGCGTCGAGCAGCCGGAACAGCGCCGGGGCGGTCGCCACCTCGATGATCTCCGCGTCCGGCGCGTCGGGGGCCGGGGAGGTGCCGATCGCGAGCTTGATCTCAGCCCGCGTGTCGGCGTCGTGACTGTACACAACGACCTTCATGGCCAGCATCCTAGCGGCCCGCCGTCCGCGGCGGCGTACCGCGGGCGGTCCCGGTGGACCCCGCGCTGGCCCTCGAGACCATCCTGTGACCTTCAGTTTTCGCGGCAGATTGAGAGGAAGTTGGGGGGTCGGCTGCGCGTCCCCTACGGGGTGTCGTAATAATGACGACTGTGGCGACAGCATCCGTGACCGAGCCGGTACCGCGTACCCCAGCCAGCCGACCGAACCTGGTAAGCGTGGGCACCATCATCTGGTTGTCCAGCGAGCTGATGTTCTTCGCGGCGCTGTTCGCGATGTACTTCACGGTCCGCTCGGTAGACAAGGGCCAGGGGCTGGCCTGGCCCATGGCTCATCTGAACCTCCCGCTCGGCTCGACGAACACGACCGTCCTCGTGTTGTCCAGCGTGACCTGCCAGATGGGCGTGTTCGCGGTTGAGCGGGGCCAGATCAGGCGTGCGGCGTCGATTTGGAACTTCATGAAGTGGGGCCTGCGCGAGTGGTACGTGCTGTCCTTCCTCATGGGCCTGTACTTTGTCTGCGGGCAGGCCTACGAGTACTCGCAGCTGGTCCGGGACGACCACCTGACGATCTCGTCGAGCAACTACGGCTCGGTGTTCTACCTGGCTACCGGGTTCCACGGACTGCACGTGACCGGCGGGCTCATCGCCTTCCTCTTCTTGCTCGGGCGGACCTACGCCGCCAAGCGCTTTACCCATGAACAGCAGGTCAGCGCGATCGTCGTGTCGTACTACTGGCACTTCGTCGACGTCGTCTGGATCGCCCTGTTCACGACCATCTACCTCATCCAGTAAGCAGGGGAAACCGAGTGAAGTCGATTATCGCCCGGCGCCGGCACCCAGCCGCTGGTTACGCGGCGGTCGCCGGCGGTCTGATCGCGTTCGGCGTGCTGTACAGCACGCTGTCCGGCGGCGGCGCGTCTGCGGCGGCACCCGCCACGAACACGACCCAGGTGGCGCAGGGTCAGAAACTGTTCCAAGCTAGCTGCGACTCGTGCCACGGGCTCGACGCCCAGGGTTCGGCGCAGGGCCCCAGCCTGATCGGCGCCGGCGCCGCCGCGGTGGACTTCCAGATGTCGACGGGCCGCATGCCCGCCAAGGAGCTGGGCGCGGAGAACGACCGCAAGCCGCAGACGGAGTTCAGCCAGGCGCAGATCTATGACATCGCCGCGTACATCGCGTCGCTCGGCGGCGGCCCCGCCATCCCGTCGGCGGCGCAGGTCTCGACCAACGGGGCGGACACGGCGCTCGGGCAGGAGCTGTTCAGCACCAACTGCTCGCAGTGCCACGGCTTCGCGGGCGCGGGCGGCGCGCTGACGTACGGCAAGAACGCGCCGTCGCTGAATGCTTCCACGCCGAGCCAGATCTACGAGGCGATGCTGACCGGCCCCGAGGCCATGCCGGTGTTCGGTGACGGCACGGTCACCCCAGCCGAGAAAAAAGACATCATCGCTTACGTCATCGACACGCGGACCGAGGCCAACCCTGGCGGCTTCTCGCTGGGCCGGACCGGCACGGTCACCGAGGGTCTCCTCGGCTGGCTCGGTGGTCTCGGCTTCCTCGTGATCATCGCCCTGTGGCTCACCGCCAAGCGGCGGGACCACGCCAAGGCCGAACCATCGGAGTCGACTCATGAGTGAGACGCCGGAGGAGCCCCAGGGCCCGCGCCGGGTCATCGGAACTCCCTCGCCCACCCCCGTCGCGGTCGACACGCCCGACGAGCCGGAGCAGCCGGCGTTCAGCGCCGAGCCGCCGAACGTCGCGCGCGCGAATAACGCCGAGAAGATCGTCGTCGCGATGTTCGTGCTCGCGTTCATCGCGGGCTGCGGGTTCATCGCCGCCTTCGTCGGCCTCGAGGTCGGCTCGGCCACCCTGCCCAAGGGGGCCAACGCGGTCGTCGCGGCCCTGCGATCGAACCTGGCGCTCGGCTCCGCCCTGTCGGTGGCGCTGCTGGCGCTCGGCACGGGCTCGATGATCTGGGTCAGGCACCTGACCCCGGACATCGAGATCGCCGAGGAGCGGCACGACCTGAACTCGTCCCCGGCCGACCGGGCCGCCTTCAAGCGGGACTTCGCCGAGGGCGCCGCCTACTCGCAGATCACCAAGCGGCCGCTGCTGCGCCGCACCATGCTGCTCGCCACCGCGCCGCTGGCGCTGGCGCCGCTGGTGCTGCTGCGCGACCTCGGCCCGCTGCCGCAGACGGACTTGCGCCACACGGTCTGGAGGAAGGGGCTGCGAGCGGTGACGCTGGGCGGCCTGCGGCCGCTGCGGCCGGCCGACATCTCCACCCCGGGCAGCCTGATCACCGTCATCCCGGAGGGCTTCCAGGACAACCCGGACGCCCTGGCCAAGGCGGGCGTCATCCTCATCAAGTTCTCACCGGGCGAGCTGCACATCCCGACCAACTACAACGGCGGGACGCTGGTGTCGACGATGAACTGGACGATCGACAACATCGTCGCCTACTCCAAGATCTGCACGCACGTCGGCTGTCCGGTCGCCCTCTACGAGCAGACCACGCACCACATCCTGTGCCCTTGCCACCAGTCGACCTTCGACGCGGCGAACGGCGCGAACGTCATCTTCGGCCCAGCCGCTAGAGCGTTGCCACAGCTCCCGCTTATGCTTGACGCTGACGGGTACCTCGCTGCGGCCAGCGACTTCACGCAGCCGGTCGGCCCAAGTTTCTGGGAGCGCGGATGAGCGACGATGCAGTGAAGATACCGCCCGCGCTCGATGGCGTGGGCGCGTGGCTCGACGACAGGTTCCACGGCGCCAAGGGTGTCCGGGTGCTGATGAAGAAGGTCTTCCCGGACCACTGGTCGTTCATGCTGGGCGAGATCGCGCTCTGGTCGTTCGTGATCTTGCTGCTGACCGGGACGTACCTGGCGCTGTTCTTCACCCCGTCGGCGGCCGAGGTTGTCTACCACGGCTCCTACGCCAAGCTCGATGGCATCACGATGTCGCAGGCGTACTCCTCGACGCTGAACATCTCGTTCGACGTGCGCGGCGGCCTGCTGGTCCGGCAGATCCACCACTGGGCCGCGATCATGTTCATGGTCGCGATCATGGCGCACATGCTGCGCGTGTTCTTCACCGGCGCGTACCGCAAGCCGCGGGAGATCAACTGGCTGATCGGCATCGGGCTGTTCACCATGGGCCTGATCGAGGGCCTGTTCGGCTACTCGCTGCCGGACGACCAGCTGTCCGGCGCCGGCCTGCGGATCACCGAGGGTGTCATGCAGGGTGTGCCGATCGTCGGCACCTACATCGCCTACTTCTTCTTCGGCGGCGAGTTCCCCGGCACCGCGGTCATCCCGCGGATGTACATCCTGCACGTGTTCCTGATCCCGGGCCTCATCCTGGGCCTGGTGACGGCGCACCTGTTCATCATGTTCCACCAGAAGCACACGCAGATGCCAGCCAAGGGGAACACCGAGCGGAACGTTGTCGGCCAGCCGTTCTTCCCCTACTTCCTGCTCAAGGGCCAGGCCTGGTTCTTCTTCATCTTCGCGACGCTGGTCCTGCTGGCCACGTTCGCGCAGATCAACCCGGTCTGGCTGTACGGACCGTACACACCCCTGGCGATCTCCTCGGCCTCGCAGCCCGACTTCTACATGGGCATCCTGGAGGGCTCGCTGCGGATGATGCCTGCCTGGGAAATCAACTTCCTCGGGCATACTGTGTCGTTCTCGGTGCTGATCCCCGCGCTGGTGCCACTCGGCATCATCTTCACCGGGGCCGCGCTGTGGCCGTTCTTCGAGCAATGGGCGACCGGCGACAAGGCGTTCCATAACATCAACGACCGGCCGAGGAACGCGCCGGTGCGGACCGGGATTGGTGTCGCGGCGGTCTGCTTCTACGGCGTCCTGTGGCTGGAAGGCGCCAACGACGTCATCGCCGATAAGTTCGACGTCCCGCTCTACACGATCACCTGGATCTCGCGGTTCGCGGTCTTCATCGTCCCGATCGCCGCGTACTTCGTGACGAAACGAATCTGCCTCGGCCTGCAGCGCCAGGACAACGAGCTGCTCACCCACGGGGTCGAGATCGGCATCATTCGCCAGCTGCCCGACGGCGCCTTCGTGGAGGAGGCCCGGCCGCTCACCGACGAGGAGCGGGCGGTCGTCGAGTCCAGGCACGTCTTCGAGGCGCTGCCGGCTCCCGAGCAGGCGGACGCCAACGGCGTGCCCGCGCCGGCCGCGCGGGGCCCGCTCGGCGCCGCCCGGGCGGTCGCCAACCGGATGTTCACCGAGACCCTCGAGGTCCCGGCGGGGCACGGGAACGGCCATGGCAATGGGCATGCGGTGACGGCTGGCAACGGCAACGGCCATGGCGCGGTGGACGGCGACGGCCACGACGAGCTGGACGGCAGCGAGCGGGCCGCGATCGGCGGCTCCCACGAGGAGCACTGAGGCGGGCAGGCCCCGTTAACGGCGGAGGCCCCGGGCGAGTGATCGCCCGGGGCCTCCGCCGTTTCCACGTCTCACACGCGGCTCACGCGCCACGCGGGTCAGGTGTCGGCCAGCCCGATCGAGAAGGCGGCCTCAAGGTCGTGCCGGGAGTAGGTCCGGAACGCGATGTGGGTCTGCGTCGCGGTGACCCCGTCGACCCGGTTGAGCTGCCCCGGGATGGCGTCCGCGAGCTCATCGTGAGCCCGCACCCGGATGATCGCCACCAGGTCGTGGTCCCCGGTGATGGAGTAGACCTCACTGACCGCCGGCAGCTGGGCGATGGTCTCGGCGACCTCCGGAATCCGGTTAATCTCGGCCTTGATCAAGACGATGGCGGTGACCACAGGGTCCTCCCTAACTGCTGCTGAGCGGAACGTCGCGGCCACCTTACCGCCGGCCGGCCCCGGGCCAGCGGGCCGGTGGCCGGCCACTCTGGTCCCGGCTGCCGTGCGCCGGGCCAGCATGCGCCCGGCCGCCCCGGGTCAGGCCACCCAGCGCCCGCCGGATGCGGGCGAGAACGCCACGCAGGCCAGATCGCGTGGCCGCGCGCCGGGCCTCTTCGCGCCGCAGCTCGGCGTCGCGGGCGTCGAGCCAGGCGTCGAGCTCGTCCAGGGTGGTGATGCCCTCCCGCTCCGCCAGCCGGGTCAGCAGCCGCCACAGCACGTCGGCGGTCGCGCGGGCGTCGTCGAGCGCCCGGTGCGACGGCCGCACCGGGGTGCCGAAGAAGTGGGCCAGGGTGGCCAGCTTCCGGTCCGGCACCTCCTGCGGGGTGGCCATCAGGTGCCGGGCCAGCCGGACCGTGTCGAGTACCTCGAAGGCGGGCCACTCCCGGCCCATGCCCGCGCACGCGGCGGTCAGGAAGCGCAGGTCGAAGGGCGCGTTGTGGGCAGCCAGGACGCTGCCCTCGGCGAACGCCAGCAGACCCGGCAGCACCGCCGCCACCGGTGGGGCCGAGGCCAGCATCTCGTCGCTGATCCCGGTCAGCTCGGTGATCGCAGGCGGGACCGGCGTCCCCGGGTTAACAAGCGAGCTGAACTCGGCCACGACCCGCCCGCCGCGCACCCGGACCGCCCCGATCTCGGTGATGCCGGCCTGGTCGGGCACCCAGCCGGTCGTCTCCACGTCCACCACCGTGAAGTCGAGGCCCTCCAGCGGGGCATGCCGGAGGCCGGAAACAGGGACCGCGACGTCAGCCATGATCACCACGGTAGGCCGGCCTACCGACATTTGCGCTCAGGCGCGCCTGGCCGGCCGGGGCCCCAGGGCCGCCCCGGCTGCCCGCCCAGTGCGGCCCGGTAACCGCTAGCCGGCCACATGGCCGCTGGCAGCAGCCGAACGTTCACTCGAATGTCGGTGGCGGCCTTTAGTGTCGTTCCCGTAAGCCGCTCAGGACACACCACCGTCAGGAGGAGGGCGACCATGATCATCGACTGCTCCAGCTGCCAGGCGCGCGGAGGCGGCTGCGCCGACTGCGCCGCCACGACCGTGCTGGGCGAAGAGTACACCCACCTCGACCCGGCCGAGCTGCGGGCGCTCACCGTGCTCGCCAACGCGGGGATGATCCCGCCGCTGCGGTACGCGCCCCGGCTCGCGCGCGCCTCCTGAGCCGGACCTCCGGAGCCGGGATCTCACCACTCTCACCCGGTCTGTAACGGCGTGTGCGATGCTGGGCGGGCAACGGTCACCTCATGATCACGATTGCCGGAACCCGCCCCACAGGCTTCTCGGCAGTCAATACCGTGACGAGACATGGGACATAGGCTGCGTGCCTCGTGGGCCGCCCGCTCCAGCCGGGCGCGACGGGCCGCTGTCCTCGGGACCGCGCTGCTGCTGGCCGGCGGCCTCGCCGCCGGCGTCTCGCCGGGAGCTGGCGCCCAGCCGCAGCCCAGCATCGATCAGGTACGCGCCACCATTAACACCCTCAGCGGGCAGTTCGATAAGGCCAATCAGCAGTACGACCAGGTCGTGCAACAGCTGACCGCGGCCAAGGCGCAGCTCGCCCAGGTGACCGCGCAGCTCAACCGGGATCAGGCCAGCTACGAAGCGGCGCGGAAGCTGGTGGTGCAGATCGCCGACTCGACCTACGAGGACTCCAGCTCGACTTCGCTGGCGGGCCTGCTGACCTCGAACGATCCCAGCCAGGTGCTGGCCGAGGCGTCCATCGTGCTGCAGATCACCGGGACCAGGGACCTGGATACGCAGGCCTTCCTGGCCGACGCCACCCAGCTCGTCTCGGCCAGGCAGGAGCAGCAGCGGACCGAGGCGGGCATCGCCCAGCTCGCCGCGCAAAAGGGAAAGACCAAAGATCACATCGGGACGCTGCTGTCCAGGCAGAAGGCGATCCTCGGCTCGCTCACCGCCACCGAGCTCACCGCGGTGACGCAGGGGACGGTCAACACCGCAGGCACGACCAGCGCCGTCTACAGCGGCCCCACCGGGACGCAGGCCGAGTCCGCCGTCGCATTCGTCTTCAAGCAGCTCGGGTGCCCTTACAGCTTCGGCTCGACCGGCCCCTGCAGCGCCGGCTTCGACTGCTCCGGGCTGGTGATGCAGGCCTGGGCGGCGGCGGGCATCGCCATCCCGCGCGACACCTACGAGCAGTGGGCGGCCCTGCCGCACGTCTCCACCTCCAGCCTGGAGCCGGGCGACCTGCTGTACTACAACGGCATCGGGCACGTGGCGATGTACGTCGGCGGCGGCATGATCATCGACGCCCCGACCGAAGGCGAGCCGGTCCGTGAGCTGCCGATGAGCACCTCCTGGTACGCGGACAGCCTCGACGGTGCCGCCAGGCCGTAATCGCAGCGAGGGCGGCGGGGCCGAGGACGCGCCAGCCTCCACGCGATGGTGCCGCCTAAACTGACCTGGCTATGCGACGCACGCTGATCGTCACCAATGACTTCCCGCCCCGGCAGGGCGGTATCCAGTCCTTCGTCTACGAGCTTGCCCGCCGGCTCGACCCGGACCGGCTGACCGTCTACGCGCCGAAGTGGGACGGCGATGCCGCCTTCGACGCCGCCCAGCCGTTCGAGGTGGTCCGCCACCCGACCTCGCTGATGATCGGCGGCCCGGCGGTCCGGCGGCGCGCGGTCGAGCTGGTCCGCTCGCGGGAGGCGGAGGCGGTCATCTTCGGCGCCTCGGCCCCGCTCGGGCTGATCACGCCGGTGCTGCGGCCGGCAGGCGTGCAGCGGGCGATCGCGATCACCCACGGTCACGAGGCCGGCTGGGCCGCCCTGCCGGTCGCCCGGCAGGCGCTGCGCCAGATCGGCGAGCGGACCGACGTGATGACCTACCTCGGCGAGTACTTCCGGGTCCGGGTCGCCAGCGCCCTCACCCCGGCCGCCGCGGCCCGGATGGCCCGTCTGCACCCGGGGGTCGACGCCGGCACCTTCCGCCCCGACCCCGCCGGCCGGCGGCTCATCCGGGACCGCTACGGCCTCGGTGAGCGGCCTGTCGTCGTCTGTGTGTCCCGCCTGGTCGCCCGCAAGGGCCAGGACACCCTGCTGCGCGCCTGGCCCGCGGTCATCCGCCAGGTCCCCGGGGCGACCCTGCTCATCGTCGGCAGCGGCCCCGACGGGGCGAAACTGCGCCAGCTGGCCGAGCGGACCGGGGTGACCGCATCGGTCCGCTTCACCGGGCCGGTGCCGCAGGACGAGCTGCCCGCGCACTACGCCGCGGGCGACGTCTTCTCGATGCCCTGCCGGACCCGGCGCGGCGGCCTCGACGTCGAGGGCCTCGGCATCGTCTACCTGGAGGCGTCCGCCACCGGGCTGCCGGTGGTCGGCGGCGACTCCGGCGGCGCCCCGGACGCCATCGCTGAGGGCGAGACCGGCTACGTGGTCGGCGGCCGGGACGTCGCCCGCCTGGCCGACCGGCTGGTCACCCTGCTCTCGGATCCTGTCAGCGCCCGGGCCATGGGGGACAAGGGCCGCGCCTGGGTGGAGCGCGACTGGAACTGGGACCTGGCCGCCACCCGCCTGCGCGCCCTCATCGACGGCTGAACCCGCTAGCGCCTAGTCCTTCGCGTAGAGGGCCTCGATGTCACCCGCGAACTCCTTCGTCAGCACCGACCGCTTGATGCCGAGCTTGGCCGACAGCTGCCCCTGCTCCTGGGTGAAGTCCCCGTCGAGCAGCCGGAACTTCCTGATCGACTCCGCCCGGGAGACCGCCTTGTTGGCCTCGTCGACCGCCGCCTGGATCTCCGCGTTCAGGTCGGGGTCGTCGCGCAGGTCGGAGGCGGTCGCGTCGGCGGGCTTGCCATGCCGTGCCTTCCACGGCCCGAACGTCTCGGAGTCCAGCGTGATCAGCACCCCGACGAAGGGCCGGCCGTCCCCGACCACCATGCACTGCGAGATCAGCCCGTTCATGCGCAGCCGGTCCTCGAGCACCGCCGGGGAGACGTTCTTGCCCCCGGCCGTGACGATAATCTCCTTCTTCCGGCCGGTGATCGACAAGAAGCCCTCGTCGTCGAGTGCGCCCAGGTCGCCGGTGGCGTACCAGCCACCGTCGACGAATGCCTCCTTGGTCGCCCCCTCGTCCCGCCAGTAGCCCGGGAAGATGGACTTGCCCGAGACCAGGACCTCGCCGTCGTCAGCGATCCGCACCGCGACGCCGGGCAGCGGCTGGCCAACCGAGCCGATCTTCTGCCGCTCCGGCCGGTTCACCGACACCGGCGCGCTCGTCTCGGTCAGGCCGTAGCCCTCCAGGATCGACACGCCGATGCCACGGAAGAAGTGCCCCAGCCGCGGGGCCAGGGCGGCCCCCCCGGAGATCGCCCACTGCGCCCGGCCGCCGAGCGCGGCCCGCAGCTTGCCGTAGACGAGCCGGTCGAACAGCGCGTGCTCGGCCCGGAGCCGGAACCCGGCCCCGCCGGGGGAGTCGAGCGACTCGCTGTAGGCGACGGCGGCCTCGGCGGCCCGGGCGAAGATCTTGCCCCGCCCGTCACCCGCCGCGCGCGCCTCCGCGCCGTTGTAGACCTTCTCGAACACCCGCGGCACCGCGAGCACGAACGTCGGCTGGAATGATCCCAGGTCCGGGAGCAGGTTGTTCATGTCCTGGCAGTGGCCCAGCACGATCCCCGCCTCGAGCGTGCCGACCTCGATCACCCGCGCGAACACGTGCGCCAGGGGCAGGAACAGCAAGGTCGAGGCGGTGCCGGAGGCGTGGATGGAGGCCAGCGGGCCCATGAACGCGTTCCGCACGGCCGCCAGCAGGTTCCCGTGGGTCAGCTCGCACCCCTTGGGGCGCCCCGTGGTGCCCGAGGTGTAGATGATGGTGGCCGTGTCGGCCGCCGTGCGCGAACGGGCCCGCTCGGTGACGGCCTCGGCCGTGACGTCCGTTCCGGCAGCGGTCAGCGCGGGCAGGTCGGTCTCCAGCAGCCACAGGTGCTCGAGCGCGGGCAGCCGGTCCCGGGCCGCGCTGATCAGCGCGGCGAAGGCGTCGTTCTCGGCGATGACCGCACGCGCCTCGGAGTTAGCCAGGATCCACTCGGCCTGCTCGGCCGAGGAGGTCTCGTAGATGGGCACCACTACGGCGCCGGCGGTCCACAGCGCGTAGTCGGCCAGGGTCCACTCATAGCGGGTGTGCGACATGATGGCCACCCGGTCGCCGACCGCGATCCCGGCCGCGATGAAGCCGCGGGCGAGTGCTTGCACCTCGTCCCGGAACTGCCCGGCAGTGACATCGGCCCAGCTGCCGCCGGCCGACTTGCGGCGCAGCATGACGGCCTGCGGCTGCTCGGCGGCGCGGCGCGCGATCACGTCGGCCAGGTTGGACGACGACGGGATCTCGGCCAGTGCGGGGATGCTGAACTCGCGCAAGGGACCTCTCCGTTCTGTGCGAACCCCTTCATCCTGCCCTAGTGGCCGGGGTGCCGCCGGCCGGGGGCGGTCGGGTTGAAAGAGTTTCGCTGCGAAAGTCTATGTTTTATCCCATGAGGGTCCACGTAGTGAGTGACGTGCACGGTGCGGCCGACGCGCTGGCCACCGCCGGCGACGGCGCCGACATGCTGATCTGCCTCGGCGACATGCTGCTGTTCCTCGACTACGCCGACCATACCCAGGGCATCTTCGCCGACCTGTACGGCGCCGAGCACGCCCAGCAGTACGTCGCGCTGCGCACCGCGCGCCGGTTCGACGAGGCCCGCGCCCTCACCAGGGGACTGGCCGAGCGCCTCACATCCGAGCGCGGGACCGACCTGCGCACCCTCAACGAGGAGGCGATCCGGCGGCAGTACTCCGCCTTGTTCGGCGTGCTGGCCGAGCCGGCCTACCTGACCTACGGCAACGTGGACGTGCCGGGCCTGTGGGAGAGCTTCCGCAAGCCCGGCCACCAGGTCATCGACGGCGGCCGGGCGGAGGTCGGCGGGGTCACGTTCGGCTTCGTTGGCGCCGGGCTGATCTCCCCCTACCGGACGCCCAACGAGATACCGCCGGCGGTCTACGCGGCCAAGCTGGACGCTGTCGGTGCGGTCGACGTGCTCTGCACGCACATCCCGCCCGCCATCCCCGAGCTGCTGTACGACGTGGAGGCGCGCCGCCTGGAGACCGGGTCGACCGCGCTGCTCGACCTGATCCGGGAAACCCAGCCCCGGTACGCCTTGTTCGGCCACGTGCACAACCCGCTCGCCCGCCGGGTGCGAGTCGGCCGGACCGAGTGCGTCAACGTCGGCCACTTCCGCGCCAGGCGGGTCCCGTACGTGGTGGAGCTTTAACCCCCGCCGGCGGGCTAATCTGCGAGTATGAGCACTGAGCCGGGAAGCGACCCGATCGCTGATTTCCAGCGCTGGCTGATGCGCGCGGGCGCCAGAAGCGTGAGCCGGGACGTAGCGGGCCGGGTGAAGTCCGCAGTCA
Source organism: uncultured Actinomycetota bacterium (assembly GCA_963795335.1). GTDB lineage: Bacteria > Actinomycetota > Actinomycetes > Streptosporangiales > Streptosporangiaceae > Trebonia. Next base: position 446,020 of record CAWCHI010000006.1, on the reverse strand, counting down.
ACGGCGTGACCGGGGGCGGCGGCAGCAAGTCCGACGTCTGGGACACCGCCACCACCGAGGAACTGACAGACGAGCCGCCAGAGTGCCAGTGGTGCCCGATCTGCCGGGCCGCGCGCCGGTACCGGGACTCGGGCACGACCGCCGCCAGCCCCACCCTGAGCGGGCAGTTCGCCGGCGTCGGGGACACCCTCGCCGGGCTCACCCGGGACGCGTTCGGGTTGTTCGACGCGGCCGTGCGGGCCTCACAGCGGCCCGCCGACACGCGCCCAGCGGGCACTGCTGGCCCAGGCGGGACGCCGGGTCCGGCTAGCGCCCGGCCGGGCGGGCGGCCGCCCGCGGGACCTGGTACCCCGGCCGCCGACGCTCCGGGTTCGGCCACGGCCGAATCCGGTCCGTCCGGGCACGGGCCGTCAGAGCACGGCTCCGTTGTCGTCGGAGCCGGAGTCGGGTGGCCGGCCGTTGTCCATCCGCAGTACCAGGATGACAAAGCCGCCGACGAACGCGGCGACCGCCAGGAAGGCAGCCAGCCCGGAGATGGTGGCGCCGGTGGCGGTGCTGATGAGCAGGTAGAGCGGACCGCCGAATAGCGCCAGCCAGGCACCTTTGGTGATCGGGTCGAGCCGGGGCAGCGGCGGCGGCACTGGCGGGATGTAGTGCTCGTCGGCCGGGTCGTGCGGCGCCGGGACGCCACGCGGTCCGGGCCCCGGGCCAGCCTCCGGCCACGCCTGGGCCGGCCGCAGGTGCTCCGGCAGGGGCTGGTCGGGCATGGTCGGCGGGTCGCCGAGGACCGGCAGCCCGGGCAGCCCGGTCGGGTTCGTGGGCGGCTCCCGGGTCAGCGCCTCCGGCACCACCGGCGGGCTGTCGGGCGGGCTCGAGGGCGCCAGTGGCGGCAGCACCGGAACTGGCCCGGCCAGCTCTTCCCGGTCGGGCCAGGGTGCTTCGCCCGCCGGCAAGGGCGCGTCGAAGCGGGCGATCAGGTCGAGCCAGACGGCCTCGCCGCCGTCGCCACCTGTCGCGCTTCCGCCTGCGCCAGTTCCCGGCACGTCCCCCTCAGCCACAGTGCAGTCCTTTATACCCGCTTCTCGGCCTGGCTGTGCTTGGTGATGAAGGCCAACGTGCCTTCGAAGATTTCCGGGGCGTCGTTGTCAAGGGTGGCGACGTGGTAACTGTTCCCGAGCGGGCGCACCTCGGCCCCTGGCAGGGCCCCGGTGAGAACCTTCATGCTGGCCGGCCCGACCACGTGGTCGACCGTGGAACGGAATACCAGGACCGGCTGGGTGACCGCGGTCAGCCCGGCCGCCGTTGTCTTCCACATCCGCGGCATCGTCGCGACCGACGCGACCGGGGTCCGCTTGGCCGCGCCCTCGCGGGCGGCCGGGTTCTTGATGTCCCCGCCGATCGACGGCAGCGACCTGATCACGTACTTGAGCACCGGCGCGAACGGGATCAGCGGGTTGTCCCCGGCGAGCGACGGGTTGACCACGACCAGGCCACTGACCTGGCTGCCGTGCGTCTCGGCCAGCCGGAAGGCCAGGCAGCCGCCCATGGAGATACCAGTCACGAACACCTGGTCGCATCGGGCCGCGAGCTCCTCGAACGCCTGGGCGGCGGAGGTGTACCAGTCCGTCCAGCCGGTCTTACCGAGCTGCTGCCAGCTGCCGCCGTGTCCCGCCAGCAGCGGCGCCCGCACGGTCAGCCCGCCTTCCGCCAGGTGCTGCGCCCACGGCCGCACGGTCTGCGGTGACCCGGTGAACCCGTGCAGAACCAGCGCGCCGACCGGGCCTCCGTCGGCGGCGAACGGTGCAGTGGACTCCGCTTCCGGTATTGAAGACGACACCCCTGCATCGTCCCATAGATTTCAAAGGACGTGGGACGATGTACGCGTGTTCTACTGGCTAGCTAAATGCACGCTCGGCGTCGCGCTGGCGATCGTGTTCCGCCCCTGGTCGAAGGGGCGGCGCCAGATGCCGCGACGCGGTCCGGTCATCCTCGCGAGCAATCACCTGTCGTTCTCCGACCACTTCTTCGGCCCGCTGCCGCTGCCGCGCAAGGTCGTGTTCCTGGCCAAGGCCGAGTACTTCACCGGTCGCGGCCTCAAGGGACTGGCCAGCCGTGCGTTCTTCAGCGGGGTCGGCCAGATCCCGATCGACCGGACCGGCGGCGAGGCGAGCGAGCGGGCCCTGCGCTCGGGTCTGCGTGTACTGGCCGAGGGCAAGGTGCTCGGCATCTACCCCGAGGGCACCCGCTCGCCCGACGGACGGCTGTACCGCGGCCGCACTGGCGTGGCCCGCCTGGCCCTGGAGTCACGGGCCCCGGTGGTGCCCTGCGCGATGATGAACACGTTTGAGTTCCTGCCGCCGGGCTCGCGCAACCCGCGGTTCAGCATCCGCCCCGGGGTGATCTTCGGGCCGCCGATGGAGTTCTCCCGCTACTACGGCCGGGAGACAGACCGCGAAGCGCTGCGGGCGGTGACCGACGAGATCATGGCCGAGATCGGGAAGCTGTCCGGCCAGGAGTACGTCAACATGTACGCCCAGCAGGCGAAGGAACGCGCCCGGGAGGACAAGCCGGACGCAGATCCGTCGGTGTTATCGATTGCACCGGCGTCGTTCGCGCGGTCTCGTTCCAACTGGCTTCCGTACGGCTAGGCTTGGACTCATGCGAGTGGGAGTCCTTACCGGGGGCGGCGACTGCCCGGGTCTGAACGCGGTCATCCGCGCCGTAGTACGGCGCGGCATTCAGGAGTACGGGATCGAGTTCCTCGGTTTCCGCGACGGCTGGCGGGGGCCGCTCGAGGCGGACACGATGCCGCTCGACGTGGCCGCGGTGCGCGGCATCCTGCCGCGCGGCGGCACCATCCTGGGCTCGTCGCGGACGAACCCGTTCAAGGAGACCGGCCCGGGCCGGTCCGGTGTCGAGCGGATCAAGGACAACATGTCCGGGCTCGGCGTGGACGCCCTGGTGGTGATCGGCGGCGAGGACACCCTCGGTGTCGCCGCCCGGCTCTACGACGAGGGCGTGCCGGTCGTCGGCGTGCCCAAGACGATCGACAACGACCTCGGCGCGACCGACTTCACCTTCGGCTTCGACACCGCGGTGAACATCGCCACCGACGCCATCGACCGGCTGCACACCACGGCCGAGAGCCACCACCGGGCGCTGATCGTCGAGGTGATGGGGCGGCACGCGGGCTGGATCGCGCTGCACGCCGGCGCTGGCCGGCGGGGCCAACGTCATCCTTATCCCCGAGCGCCCGTTCGACATCGACAAGGTCATCGCCTACGTCGAGCACCGCTTCCAGACGCGCTACGCCCCGATCGTGGTCGTCGCCGAGGGCGCGTCCCCGGTGCATGAGGAGCTTTCGCTGCAGTCGGGTCAGCTCGACGCGTTCGGTCACGTCCGGCTGGGCGGCGTCGGCCAGTACCTGGCGGGCGAGATCGAGAAGCGGACCGGCAAGGAGGCCCGCTGCACCGTGCTCGGGCATATTCAGCGCGGCGGCACCCCGACCGCCTTCGACCGGGTGCTGGCCACCCGGTTCGGCCTGCACGCGGTCGCGGCGGTGCATGATGAGGATTTCGGCACGATGGTCGCGTTGCGCGGCACCGAGATCGTCCGCGTCCCGCTGACCGAAGCCACCCGCGAGCTGAAGCTGGTCCCGGCCGACCGCTACGCCGAGGCCGAGGTCTTCTTCGGCTAGCACGCGGCCGGTCAGCTAGCACGCGGCCGGTCAGCCCGGACGGGGGCGTGCTCCGCGGTCCCGGCCGATGGCACCGTCCGCTGTTACCGTGGCCCCCTGCGGTGGTGACCGGACCCCTCCTCCGGGTCGCCCCGTCGCCGGCGCAGGCAGGGACTACGTCGGGAGGATTCAGTGGAACACGGCATTCGCCTGGCCGGCCTGGGTGACGTCGACGCGATCGGGCAGCTGCTGCATGACTTCAACCGCGAGTTCGATGAGCCCACCCCGGATCCGGCGGTGCTGGCGGAACGGATGCGGGAACTGCTCGGCCACGGGGACACGCTTGTCCTGCTGACCGGAGACGGTCCTGACGGGCTGGCGGTGCTCCGCTTTCGCGCCGCCATCTGGAGCGACGGCCTCGAGTGCTATCTGGCCGAGCTGTACGTGGTGCCCGGCCGCCGGGGACAGGGGGCAGGCCGCGCCCTGATGGAGGCGGCGCTGCGCGAAGCCCGCGGCCGTGGCGCCGACACGATGGACATCGGGGTTGACGAGCCCGACCAGGCCGCGCGCCGCCTGTACGAGAGCCTCGGCTTCAGCAACCGTTCGGGAGGCGACGGCCCGCTGATGTTCGTCTACGAGCGGGACCTGTAAGCGTCCGGCCCCGCCGGGCCGGGCACTCCGCCGGTCATCTCCGCGCCATTTCCCGCCGACCCCGCCGGGCCGGGCACCCCGCCGGTCATCTCCGCGCCATTTCCCGCCGACCGCCCATCACAGCGCCGCTGTCCCCGCGCCGCTTCCTGGTGGCGGGCCGGGCGCCCGCCGAGGCAACCGCCCCCGCCGAGGCAGCCGCCCCCGCCGAGGCAGCCGCCCGCCGCGGGCCGCGCGTGCCCGACCGCACCGGTCCCCGGCGTCATGAGGCACCCCATCCACACCACACGTACCCGAGTAATCGGCGCGCGCTCGAATGTGAGCGCGGAAATTTTTGGCGACTTGGAAACTTTTGTGCGTCCCGGCCGCAAAAGTTTCCCCCTCGAGCGGGCGCTGGCCAAACTCGCCGGATAACAGCAAAAAGATGTGGACCATCGGCCAGATTGCCGCAAATTCGCGATAGCTCTTGAGTCTGATCCACGCCGGTGCTTATACTCGGCTACGAGTACTCGTGGACGAGGGTAGGAGCTGAGGGCGGTGGCGAAACGGCGGAAGGTGGGCAACCTGCTGGCGTTGTCGCTGCTGTCGCTCCTGGCGCAGCGGCCCATGTACCCGTATGAGATGGCGCAGACGCTGCGGACTCGCGGCAAGGACCAGAACTTCAAGGTCAACTGGGGCTCGCTCTACACCGTCGTCGCCAACCTGGAGAAGTACGGGTTCATCCGCGAGTCAGGCACCGGGCGCGAGGGCCGCCAGCCCGAGCGCACCACCTACCAGATCACCGAGCTGGGCCTGGCCGAGCTGCGGGACTGGCTGGCGGAGCTGCTGTCGGTCCCCGCGGACGAGCGCGGCGGCTTCGCGGCGGCGCTGTCGGAGGCGGGGATCCTGCCCCCGGATGAGGTGATCAGCCTGCTGAGCACGCGGCTGGCCACCCTGGACAAGGAGATCACCGGGCAGCAGGCCCACCTGCAGCTGTACACCGAGCGGCTGCCGCGCGTGCTGCTGATCGAGACCGAGTACCAGCTCGCCATGCGCGTGGCGCAGGCCGGCTGGCTCCGCGGCCTGCTCGACGAGCTGAACGCGGGGACGATCAGCGGTATGGACGGCTGGCGGCACCTGCACGAGACCGGTGAGATGCCGGCCGAGTTCGCCGAACTGGACGAGCTCGCCAGGAGGGGGTGGCCCGAGGACGACGACCCAGGCCAGAAGTAAAGAAGGCGACCCCGGTCCAGGTGCGCGAACACCATGGACCAGGGCCGCAACCTCACCACCAGACCCGCGGTTCACCACAGGCGGCAGCCATGAGGCCCAGTCATGAGTCTACGCCGGGTGACACCTCGCGGGACTGGAGCGACAGCACGGTTCCAGCAACGAGGAGATACCACCATGCAGTCACCACCAGGGGGCACCGCCCCCGGCGGCCTCTCGATCGAGGCCCGCGGCCTCGTCAAGACCTATCCCGGCCCGGGCAAGACCCGGGTGCAGGCGCTCGACGGGCTGACGCTGAGCGTCCCCCGGGGCATCATCTTCGCCCTGGTCGGTCCGAACGGGGCGGGCAAGTCCACCACCGTCAAGATCCTCACCACCCTGGCGCTCCCGGACGACGGCAGCGCCGCGGTCGAGGGGATCGACGTCATCGCGGCCCCGGCCCAGGCCCGCCGGGTCATCGGCGTCGTCGGGCAGCGCTCGGGGGCGGACCCGGGCGCGACCGGGCGGGAGAACCTGATCCTGCAGGGCTACCTGTACGGCCTGCCGACCCGGACCGCCCGGGCCCGGGCGGACGAGCTGCTTGACCGCTTCGGGCTGACCGACGCGGCCGGGCGGTTCGTCAAGACCTACTCCGGTGGCATGCAGCGCCGCCTCGACGTCGCCCTCGGCCTGGTGCACCAGCCCCGGGTGCTGTTCCTGGACGAGCCCACCACCGGCCTCGACCCGGAGTCGCGGACGGCGATGTGGGATGAGATCAGCGCGCTCGCCGCCCGCGACCGGCTGACGGTCCTGCTCACCACCCACTACCTGGACGAGGCGGACCGGCTGGCCAGCCGGCTGGCGGTCGTCGACCAGGGCCGGGTCGTCGCCGAGGGTGACCCCGGCCAGCTGAAGCAGGATCTGGGCGCCAGCACCCTGGACGAGGTGTACCTGCACTACGCGGGGCGCCACTACAGCGACGCGACCCGGCTGGCGGAGGTGGCGGGACGATGACCACCACGATTGCTCCCGCCGGAGTGGGGCTCGCCCCGGCCCGCAGCTCCGTCATCCCGGACACCTGGCACCTGACCGGCCGCAAGCTGCGCGCGCTGGTGCGCCAGCCGCTGGTGCTGGCGATGGGCGTGGTCCAGCCGGCCATCTGGCTGTTCCTCTTCGGGGAGATGTTCCGCAAGGTCATCGACATCCCCGGGTTCAGCTTCCACGGGTCCTATGTGGCCTACCTGGTCCCGGGGGTCGTGGCGATGAACGCGATGTCCGGCAACATGTGGGCGGGCATGTCGATGATCGAGGAGATCGACCGGGGCACGCTCAACCGGTTCCTGGTCTCCCCGGCCAGCCGCCTGGCGATCATGAACGCCTCGGTCGCAGAGCAGGCGGTCACCACCACGGTGCAGACGCTGATCATCGTCGGCCTGGGCGCGGCCGGCGGCGCCAGCTATCCCGGCGGTTTCGTCGGCATGATGGTCCTCATCGTGGCCGCGATCGAGGTCGGCGTGCTGTGGGGCGCCCTGTCGAATACGACCGGCATGCTGACCCGCGCCCGCGAGGCGGTCATCGGCGTCTACACGCTCTTCATGCTGCCGCTGATGTTCTTGTCCAGCGCGTTCATGCAGCCGAGCTTCCTGCCTGGCTGGATGCAGGCCATCGCCAACTGGAACCCGCTTAACTGGGAGGTGCAGATGGGCCGCTCGGCCCTGAGTGCCAGCCCGGACTGGTCCGCGATCGGCATCCGCTTCGGCGGCCTGCTGATCCTCGCGCTGCTGGCGGTCGCCCTGTCGGTGCGTACCTTCCGCAGCTACGCCAGGAACGTGTAACCCGCGAGCGCAGGCGGCGCTGCCCCTGGGCGGCGCCGCCTGCCGCGCGCCACCACCCTGGACTGCGCATGGGCATCATCTTCGCACGGTCCTTCCCGGCGACGGCCCGGCTCAGCAGGCTAACAGGAGCTGGCTCAGGCGAGTCCAGGCCGACGGCGGGTTGTCGTCTGGGGGAAGCCACAGCATCGGCTGCGCCCGGTCGAAGGCGGGGGCGAAGCCTTCCTCCCAGGGGAACCGGCCGTTCCGGTCGGACCAGACGACCTGCAGGTACGGTGGCCGGACCATGCCGTAGAAGGAGTCGGAGATGCCGAGCAGCCCGCTGGGTGCCCGCCAGCCCGCCTCGACGGGCCGGAAGGTGAGCGGCGCGGGGCAGACGTCATCGAGCACGTCGTCGGGCCCGAAGTCCTCGCCGTCGGCTACCCGCGCCCCGAGCGCGTTGATGATCGAGGCCGCGTTCTCCACCGGAAGCCCGCACAGCACCAGCTCCGGCACCTGGCAGGTGAGCCACATTCCCACGCTGTAGGCCCACGGCGGCGCGGCCGCGTCGCCATGCCGGCCGGAGATAGCCCAGCCGTGCTCGCCGACCGTGGACGCCACCCAGCTCATGTAGGCCGCGCGTTCCCCCGCGGGCGGCTGGGGATCGCGGCCCTCATCCGGGGTGACATGACCGGGGCAGCCGGCGTGCCCGCGGCGACCGGGGAGGCGCTTCGGAAGGTTCATGCCCTCACGCTACGCGGGGGGTCTGACATTCCAGGTGGCCGCGAGAATCCGCACTGGTGTCGGTGGCCGCCGCCGCCGCGCTCGGGGGCCGAAGCCCGGCCGAAGGGGCCGCCCGCGAACGGGACGCCCGCAGGCGCCCGGCCCGCGAGCGCGGCGTCCAGGCCCGGGCCGCCAGCGGCGCGGCCCCCGCGACGAGCACGACTGCCAGCGGAGCCAGCAGCGCCCAGCCGCAGTAGCCGAGCACGACCGCGACGATGACCGCGGCCGGGGCGGCGGCCAGCCGGGCCCGGCCGCGCAGGACCCGGACGGCCGCCACCATGCAGCCGAGGTATACCACCAGGAACAGCGTCGTCGGCAGGGTGACGAGGGCGGCCGGGCTGAGGCGGCCCGCCCCGTACAGCCCGGTCACGGCGAGGCCGGCCGCCGCGACCGCGGCGATGAAGGCCGGGGCCGGGCGCTGCGCCCGCTCCGCCCCGCCGGCCGCGTCCCGGCGGGCCGGCCGGGTCAGCTCCCTGGTCATCGCCGCCGCCCCGGTGACGTAGGCGTTGACCGCGCCGAGGGTCAGCAGCACCGCCGCCACGGCGGCGGCGGCCGTCCCCGCCGGGCCCGCCGCGTCCCGCAGCAGCGCCGCCAGCGGCGCGCTGGTCTGCGCGCCCGCTCCGAGCACGCCGATCGTGGCGACCGCCAGCCCCAGGTAGAGCACGCTGGTGACGGCCAGGGCGATGCCGATGACGCGCGGCAGCTGCCGCGCCGGGTCACGGAAGCGCGTGGTCAGCGGGGCCGCCGCCTCCCAGCCGACGAAGGACAGCATCAGCGTGGCGGCCGCGTGGCCGACCGCCTGCCAGCCGTGCGGCGCGAACGGGGTCCAGTTGGCCGCCCGGTCGGCGTGAGCCGACCCGCCGACGGCCACCAGGACCACGACCACCAGCAGCGCGACCAGCAGCAGCTGGGCGGCGGCGGAGGTGCGCAGGCCTCCCGCCGCCAGCGCCAGCACGGTCACCAGGAGCAGCGCCGCGACCAGGGCCCGGGCGGCCGTGCCACCGCCGCTCAGCTCGGTGACGTAGCCCGCGCCGATCAGGCAGACGACCGGGGCGCCCGCGACCACCCCGGCCAGGAACGCCCAGCCCGCCGCCAGGCTGGCCCGCGGGCCGAGCCCGGCCCGCACGTAGCCGATGACCCCCCCGGCCGAGCCGAAGTCACGGGCGAGCGCTCCGAACACCACCGCGAACAGGCCCGACAGCCCGAGCAGGCCGGCCCAGGCGAGCACCGAGGCCGGGCCCGCGGCGGCGGCGGCCAGCCCCGGCAGGAGCAGCAGGCCCGGGCCGAGCAAGGCGCCGATGTAGAGCGCGGCCCCGCGGGAGGTGGTCAGGAGGGCCGGGGGCGCTGTCTTCTCCATGCCCTGATCCTGGCCGGAAACGACTCGCACGCGATGGCAAATATTGCTCGCATAGCCCACTCAAGCGCTGCAAGATTGTGCGATAGCGGCGTTATGCTCAAGAACATGCCAGAGCATGTACCGGACCGGGTGGATCGTGCGATCGTCGACCGGCTGCAGCGGGACGGCCGGATCGCCAACGTCGACCTGGCCGATGCGGTCGGCCTGTCCCCGTCCGCCTGCCTGCGCCGGGTGAAGGCGCTGGAGGCGGACGGGATCATCGCCGGTTACCGGGCTGAGATCAGCCGGGTCCGGGCCGGACTTACCCTGACCGTGTTCATCGGGGTCAAGGTGGCCAGTCACTCGCGGGAGACCTCGCAGGTGATGGAGCAGGGGCTGCTCGCGATCCCGGCCGTGGTCGCCTGCTACCTGGTCTCGGGGTCGGACGACTTCCTGGTCGAGGCGGCCGTGCCTGACCTGTCCGGCTACGAGCAGCTGCTGCTGGACCAGGTGCTGTCGATCCCCGGCGTCACCGAGGCCCACTCCACCTTCGCGATCAGGACGGTGCTGAGCCGAGGTCCGCTGCCGCTGGGGCACTGGCGGTAGCGTCGCCCGCCGCCCCGGGGACGGCCCGGGCGGTGCCCGCGAGCACCGGGCCGAGGACGCCGCCGTCCTCGACCGCCTGCTGGGCGCCGCGCGCGGTCACGTCGCCGCTGCGGATCGTCCAGATGTCCCGCGGGATCAGCGTGAAGGCCGAGGCGGCGACGATCAGCGCGGCCGCCGCGAACTCGGTCGAAGAGACGCCGACGGCGGCCGCCAGCGGGCCCGCGACCAGTGCGCCGACCGGCATCGCGGCCAGAGACCCGAACGCGTCGTAGGACGACACCCGGGCCAGCTTGTCGGGCGGGATCCTGGTCGCCATCGCCACCGTCCACTGCACCATCATCACCTCGCCCAGCAGGCCGAGGGCGAAGGAGACCCCGCAGACCACCGTGAGCGGCGCCGCCAGGCCAAGGACCAGCGGCGACAGGGCGAAGGTACCCCCGGTGGCGACCACGAACAGCATCGGCCGGCGGGGGATGTAGCGCAGCGAGATCACCCCGCCGACGATCAGCCCCAGCGCCTCGGCGGCGGAGATCGCGCCCCACGCGGCCGCGCCGCCCAGGTGCGCCCGGGCCACCACCGGGCCCAGCACCATGAAGGCGCCGTTCCAGGCCATCATCACCAGGCAGTACTGGATGACGGTGGCCCACAGCCAGGTGTGCTGGCGGAACTCGGTCCAGCCCTCGCGCAGCTCGGCCAGCATGCCCGCCGTCTGCCGGCCCCGCGCGCCTGCCCGCCGCTCTTGACCATAAGCAACAGCGGGACGGTGCCCGACATGGCGATCGCGCACAGCGTCAGCGCCCAGCCGGGTCCGGTCGCGGCCACCAGCACCCCCGCGGCGGCGGCGCCGGTCATCTGGCCCGCGTTCATCGCCAGGCGGCTGATCGAGCTGCCCTCCTGCAGCAGCGGCTCCGGCACGATCTGCGGCAGCAGCGCGTTGGAGGCCGGGTAGAACACGGCCGCGCCGATGCCGTTGACCGCCTCCAGGCTGATCATCGCCCAGAGCGGCGGGTGCCCGCTGATCACCATCAGCAGCCCGAAGGTGCCCTCGCCCACGACCACGCACAGGTTGCCCGCGACAATAACCCACTGCGGCCGCAGCCGGTCCGCGAATACCCCCGACAACAGCGAGAAGACCAGCATCGGGGCGGCCTGGGCGGCGATCACGTACGACAAGTCGGCGGTCGACCCGGTCACCCGGAGCACGGCGAAGGACACCCCGACGATCGAGAACCCGTTGGCGAAGGGCGCGAGCAGCCGGTCCGCCAGCAGGATGCGGAAGTCCCTGATGGCGAGCACCCGGTACCGGCGGGCCCAGCCGGAGGCATGGGCACGGCGCCACGACATGACGAAATCCTTTGGCCAGGGGGGAGGAGAGGCAGAGCCTATGCTCCAACGCCCCGACCAGGCAACTTAATTTCCTGCCGGCCCCGCCAGCGCCCGCGCCGGGCCGTCAGAGCTTGCGCTGGCCGTCAGAGCTTGCGCTGGGAGTGGGCCCAGTTGATGAACGCGATGGCGGCCCAGATCAGCAAGATGATCAGCACCTCGGCGGCCGCGTTCACGTGGTGGGCCACCACGACCGCGGTCGCCCCGACACCGAGGCCCATCGACCCGAGCCCGAGGATCGCCCCGCTGAACCCGCTGGCGCGGCGCGGCGCGGGCAGAGGCGCGGGGACAGCCGGCGGCGCGGCCGGGGTAGGCACCGCGGGTCCCCGGTAGGCGGGCGGCACGCGCGTGTCGGGCGCGGCCTGACCAGGCCACGGGCGCCCGCCGAGGCGCGCGTCGATCCGCCGGTCGATCTCCTCGCCGATGCGCTCCACCAGGCCCTCGGCCACCGCCGAGTCGTAGCCCGGGCCCAGCTCCCCGTGGGCCGCGACCGACGCGGTGATCTCGTCACGCTCGTTGACGTCCACGCACACACGTTATATCGCTTCTTGGGGGCGCAGCAAGAAAAGGCGGAAAGCGTTATCCGAACGAAGGCGGCGCTCACCTCACCCCACCGTTGCCCGGGTGATCCGGGACGGCGAGGACCGCCTCGACGTCCACGAGTTCGCGGTCGAACTGGCCCGCGGCGCCCAGGAGTACCGGCCCGGGTGACCGCGCCTGACCCCGCGGTGGTCGTGCGCCGCGGGCTGGTCAGCTTCGCCCGCCATCAGCTCCGCAGGGCCTTGAGGGCCGCGATGTCGCGCGCGTGGCCGGCCTTGCCGCCGGGCGTCTCGACCACGAAGGGGGCCGCGGGCAGGGCCGCCAGCAGCTCGCGGAACGGCTCCAGGCCGATCGCGCCCGCGCCGATGGCCGCGTGCCGGTCGCGCCGGGCGCCGCACGGCAGCAGTGAGTCGTTGGCGTGCACCAGCCTGATCCGGCCGGAGGCGCCAGCCGCTGCCACCTCCGCCAGCACCATCGCCACCCCGCCGGGGGCGGTCAGGTCGTGGCCGGCCGCGAAAAGGTGGCAGGTGTCGAGGCACACCCCGGCCTTGGGGTGATGGCCGACCGCGGCCAGGTACCCGGCCAGGTCACCGGCCTGCGCGCAGAGCACCTGGCCCTGGCCCGCCATCGGCTCGAACAGCAGGTCGGGGTCGTCGTCGCCGAGCTTGTCGAGCAGCGGCAGGGCGATCTCGCCGACTTGCCGCAGGGCCCGCTGCCGGGCGGTGCCGGCCCGGCGGTGCTGTCGCCGGGAGCGGCGCCGCCGGGAGCGGGCCAGCCCGCGGCCGAGCCGCAGTGCACAACCACCCCGCGCGCACCGATCTCGGCCCCGCGGCGCAGCGCGCAGGCGACCGCGTGGGCCGACCGGCTCGCCACGTCCGGGTTGCCCGCGCCGAGGTTGATCATGTACGTCGCGTGGATGAACACCGGCAGCCCGGACGCGCGCAGCAGTGCGTCCTGGGCGGGGTCGGCCGTTCCGGCCGCCCAGCCACGGGGGCTGGACACGAAGACCTGGATGACCTCGGCCCCGACGGCCGCCGCGTAGCCGAGGGCGCCGGCCCGAGCCCGCCGGTGACGGTCGCGTGCGAACCGATCAGCGGCAGCGGCATCAGAAGTGGAACCGCCCGCAGTTCAGCGTGATGGTGGTGCCGCTCGGGGCCTGGCCGGTCGGGTTCATGGCGGTCACGTTGTTGCCGAATATCCCCTGCTGCAGCTGGACCTGGAACCCGGCCTGCTGCAGCTGCTGCTGCGCCTGCTGGCAGTTCTGGCCGCGCACGTCGGGGATTGGCACCTGGGGCGGCCCGTTCGACACCGAGACGCTGACGGTCTGTCCCGGCGTCAGCACCGTCCCGGCCGCGGGCGACTGGCTCACGATCGTGCCCTGCGCCTGGTTGCTGGTGACCTGGGTCGGCTGCAGGGTGACTTGGTTCTGGCTCGCCCACTGCTGCACGTCGTTGATGTTCTGGTGAACCAGGCTGGGCAGGTTCAGCCCGGCCACTTCCAGCACCGTGACGGGCTGATTATCGGCCCAGGAGGTTCCGGCCGCCGGGGATGTGCCGGCCACCGAGCCGATGACAGGGTTACTGTCCGCGCCGACCTTCTTCGTCAGCGGCGCCGCCGTCAGCCCGGCCGCGCGCAGCGCCGCCTCGGCCTGGGCGACGGTGTCGCTCGACGGGATCGTCGGCACGGTGATCATCCGCGGTCCCTGGGAGATGGTCAGCGTGATCGTCGATCCGGGCAGGGCCCGGCCGGACGGGGACGCCGCGATCACGTCGCCCTTGGCCACGTTGTCGTCGATCACAGTCGTCCCGGTGCGCACCTGGAATCCGGCCTGGCGCAGCGCCCGCTCGGCCGCCTGGGCCTGCAGCTTGCCGACCGCGGGGACAGCGGTGTACCGGCCCGAGGTGAGCCACCAGGCGCCGCCGCCCACACCGAGCAGCACCGCCAGTGCCACCGCGACGTACACCAGCCGGCGGCTGAACAGCCAGCGCTGCAGGAATGGTTCCCGGTCGTCACCGCCGTGGTGCGGACCGCCCCGGTGGCGGCCACCCGCGTCGCCCGTGTCGGGCCCGGCCGCGCCGCCCCAGCCCGGGTAGCCCGCGTCCACCACCATCGTCTGCGACCCGGCGGCGGGGGTGCCTGCGTCGTACGGCCCGGCCCCGGTGGCGGCGGGGGCGGGCCACGCCCCGGCCGGCTGCTCGGCTGGCTCGCGGATGCCCCGCACGGACCGCGCCACCCGCAGGAACACACCCGCGTCGGGCGGGCGCAGCTGCGGGTCGCGGCTGGTGGCCGCGCGCACCAGCTGGTCGACCGACGGCGGGATCCCGCCAACGACCGTGCTGACGACCGGGACGTCCGCGTTGACATGCGCGTAGGCGATCGCCAGGGGCGTGTCGCCGGTGAACGGCACCCGCCCGGTGAGCATCTCGAACAGCAGCACGCCGGCCGCGTAGACGTCGGTCCTGGCGTCCGTCAGCGTTCCGGTGACCTGCTCGGGGGCGATGTAGGAGACCGAGCCGATGATCACGCCCGCCCGGGTGTTGCCGACCGCGGCCGACGCCCGGGCGAGGCCGAAGTCCACCACCTTGACCCGGCCGTCCGTGGTGATCAGCACGTTCTCCGGTTTAACGTCCCGGTGCACGATCCCGGCCTGGTGCGCGGCGGCCAGCCCGGCCAGCACCGGGTCGAGCACGCTGAGTGCTTCCTGCCAGGGCAGCCAGCCCCGCTCCCGCAGCAGCGCCCGCAGCGTCCGCCCGGGTACGTACTCCATCGCCAGGTAGAGGTACTGTCCGTCGGCGCCCTGGTCGTAGACGCCGACGACGTTCGGGTGCGACAGCCGGGCGACCGACTTGGCCTCGCCGATGAACCGCCCTACGAAGTCCGCGTCCCGCGCCAGGTCGGCGTGCATCACCTTGAGCGCTACCTCGCGGTCGAGCCGCGTGTCGGTGGCGAGGTAAACGGTGGCCATGCCGCCGTGCGCGATGCGCGAGCGGACTTGATAGCGCCGGTCGAGCATCCGCCCGGTCAGCAGGTCCGCGGGGGCAGATTCCATCAGGGCGATTTTACGGCCGCTGACCGCAGGCTTCGGCCGTGTTAAGCACATTGCCGCGCGGCGCCCCCGCAGCCCTGCGGGGGCGCCGCGCGGCTGGCCGAGATAACGCCGAGGCGGCGAATGGGCCGTTTGCGCTCCGGGGGGTGGGTCCCGCGGGCAGGATCGGTGTACGCTCCGCGGCCGGCGGGGGCGGACGGGTGAGGGAGGCGGCGTCGTGGACGACCGGATCGAGCAGCGGGTCAGCATCCGCGCGGCTCACGACATGGTATGGCAGCTGGTGGCGCGGCCGGGCTGGTGGCTGCCGGGCAGCAACGCCGAGCCCGCCCGGGGCCCGGGGCGGATGGCCGTCAGCTACGCCGGCGACGTTCGCCCCTACGTGATCGACGTGGTCCGGGTCGACCCGCAGGGCTACGTGTCGTTCCGCTGGGCGAGCGCCTTCGGCGGGGCCGAGCCCGCGCCCGGCACCGCCACCCTGGTCGAGTGCTACCTGCGCCCGGTCGGGGACGAGGTGGGGCTGACGGTGGTGGAGAGCGGGTTCGCCTCGCTCGACCTGCCCGAGGAGCGGCGGGAGAGCGAGTGGCTGGGGAACCGGGGCGCCTGGCGCTACGAGCTCGCCGGGCTGCGCACCCGCGCGGAGCGCCAGGCGGCGGTGGCGCCAGCGCCGGCGCATTAGCCAGGGAAAAGATCGGCCTGCAGGACACAACAATGGTGGTTTGGGAGCAGCGCGGACGTGGGACATTGGACTCGTGGCACAGATAAACCCCGTGGCTGACGCTCTCGTCGGCGAATGGCTGTCACTTCCCGAGGTAGCCGCCCGGCTAGGTCTCCCCATCGGCCGGGTCAAGCAACTGCTGCGCGACCGCAAGCTCATCGCGGTCACCCGGCCATCCGGCGACCGTGCGGTCCCGGCCGCGTTCATTGACGGCGAGCAGGTCGTCAAGGGCCTGGCAGGAACGCTGACGGTGCTGTTCGACTGCGGCTTCGATGACGAGGAGGCGCTGCGCTGGCTGTTCACCGCCGACGAGACGCTTCCCGGGACCCCGATCGCCGCGCTGTACGCCAAGCGCGGCACCGAGGTCAACCGGCGCGCCCAGTCGCTCGCCTTCTAGGGTCCTAATCCGCTGGTAACGCGGCCGGCGCGCCGGCCGCGTTACCGTCATGCCCGGGAGCGTCTGGCGGGCGCGGCGGCCGCCCGCCGTGGCGGGTCACGGAGCGCGACCCGGACCGGCCGGGGTTGTGGTCCCGGCACAGAATCTTGAACCCGGGGTTATGCTGGGGCACATGCCGCCGAGACCGCGACACCTGCTGGCGCCGCCAGCTTCCGATCGGGCCCGCCGCGGGCGGGTGCCCGCGCCGCGGATCACCGACCTGCTCAAGGGGGGCCGGTCCTTCTCGTTCGAGTTCTTCGCGCCCAAGAACGAGCAGGGCGAGCGGCAGTTCTGGGGGACGGTACGGCGCCTGGAGCAGCTGAAGCCGGCCTTCGTCTCGGTGACCTACGGGGCGGGCGGCTCCACCCGCGCGGGCACCGTCCAGATGGCGGGGGCCATCGTCGAGCAGACCGAGCTGAACCCGGTGGCGCACCTGACCGCGGTCAACCACTCGGTGGCGGACCTGCGCAACGTCATCGGCAGCTTCGCCGGCGTCGGGGTGTGCAACGTACTGGCCCTGCGCGGCGACCCGCCAGGCGACCCGAACGCACCCTGGGTCCCGCATCCGGAGGGCTTCGCCTACGCGCGGCAACTGGTCGAGCTGATCAAGTCCTCGGGCGATTTCTGCGTTGGCGTGGCCGCCTTCCCCGAGCGTCACCCCCGGTCACCTGACGACCAGACCGACACCAGGTACTTCGTGGAGAAGGTCCGGGCGGGCGCGGACTACGCCATCACCCAGATGTTCTTCGACGCCGAGCACTACCTCCGGCTCCGGGACCGGGTCGCGGCCCACGGCTGCGACGTGCCCATCATTCCCGGCATCATGCCGGTCACCAGCCTGCGGGTGCTCGAGCGGTCGATCGAGCTCGGCGGCTGCACAGTCCCGGTCGGCCTGCTCGACCAGTTGCGGGCGGCCGACGCGAGCGGAGACGCGGCCGCCGTCCGGCGCATCGGGGTTGACTACGCGGCCCGGCTGTCGGCCCGGCTGCTCGACGAGGGCGCCCCCGGCCTGCACTTCATCACGCTCAACGCGGCCCGCGCCGCGCTGGAGATCTATCAGCTGCTCGGGCTGGCCCACCGGTCCGGCGCCGCGCCTGCCAGCAACGGCAGCGTCGCCCCCATCACCGCGTAGGGCGGCTCGGCGCCAGAGAAGCGGAAGTCGGTCAGCAGGTCGGTGAAGCCGACCCCGTGGTACAGCCGCCGCGCCCGGGTCGGGGCGTCGGCGGTCGACAGCACCGCTGTGCGCTCGGGCCGCCCCGAGGTCAGCGTGAGCAGCAGCGCCCGCCCGATGCCGTGTCCCTGGTGGGCCGGCAGCACGTGCAGCTCGGCGACCTCGAACGAGTCGTCGAGCCACTGGCGCGGCGTGGTCCGGCCGTCCGGCCCGCCCGTCTGGGAGCGGGAGGCGAGGGCGGCCGCCACCATGTCGTGCCACCACTGCCCGTTCTGGCCGTGGAACCCGTAGGTGAACGCGGCCAGCTGCCCGTCGACCAGCGCGGTCAGTCCGCGGAAGCGGGGGCTGGCGGCGTGCCGCTCCATGATCGCCTCGCGACCGGAAAGGGTGCGGTCCGGGGGGTTCATCGCGGCTGCGTAAACCCCGACGAGCGCCCGGATGGAGGCACGGAACTCCGTGGGCCCGAGCTCGCGGTAGGTCACCTTCACCCGCCAAAGCGTAGATGACACGACGCGAAAACGGCACTGTCCCGCCCGTCCCGCCCGCCCGCTCGCCGGAACCGCTCAGCAGGCGCAACGGGCGGGCCGGGTGGAATGTCAGACCCGCCGAGTAACTTCGAACTCGTAAGCAAACGGACTGGACATGAGGACGAACCTGTGTTCGAATGAGAGTGTGTTCGAATGACGGGGCCCAGCCTCCGGCCGCCGCCGACCCCTGGCGGCCGGAGCCGGCCGGGCGGTGCGTGGGGAAGCGCGCTGCCCGGCCGGCGGATCGTCCCGATCGCCCCGCCGGCCCACCGGGCTGGCACCCACTTCGGGCGCGTCTCCTGAAGGAGTGATGACGATGGTCAGCACGCTGACCCCGGCCGGACCACCGAACCGCAACGCGATGCCAGCCGGCCAGGGCCAGGTCGTGTTCCCGGTTCCGGCCCGGATGCCCGCGGCGGCCCTGGACCTGCTGCGCAAGGCCAGGCAGGAGCTGGCCGAGGCGGAGCAGGAGACCGACACCGCGATCAGGTACAACGGTGCCCACCTGGCCGCGCTGCGCGCGGCGGCCGCGATCGTGGCGGCCCGGGGCGAGCCCGGAACCGGGGCCCGGCGGCGCCGGGTGCGTCCCGTCTGGGAGCTGCTGCCGCAAGTCGAGCCGACCCTGGCCGAGTGGGCGGCGTTCTTCGCGGCGGGGGCCGCCAAGCGGGCGGCGGCGCAGGCGGGGCTGCCGCGGGCAGCCACCGCGCGGGAGGCGGACGACCTGCTGCGGGACGCGGCGGTCTTCCTCGGTGTGGCCGAGCGGGCGCTCGGCCTGGACGGGGAGCCGATGCTGCCCCTGTCACTGCGGCACGCGAGCTGACCATTGCCTCGCGGCCGCCCCACCCGGCGAAGGCCGGGTTACGCCGGATGGGGCAGCGCCAGCTGAGCTGACGCGGCCGCGCCGGGCCGGGGCTGCTGCGGAAGAGTCAGCCGGGCCCGAGGGCGGCTAGAAGGACTCGATGGAGTTGCTGCGGGCGTCCGCGTCGAGCACGCCCCAGGCAATGAGCTCCTCGGTCAGGTCGGCCGGCGACTTGTCGTAGATCACTGCGAGCGAGCGCAGGTCCTCGTGCCGCACCGACAGCACCCGGCCGTTGTAGTCGCCCCGCTGCGCCTGGATGGTGGCCACGTAGCGCGCGAGGGGGCCCACCTTCTCCTTCGGCAGCTGGTTCATCCGCTCAAGGTCGATCACCAGCTTGGGCGCGGTCGCGATCGGCGTCGGGGCCGCGTCGCCCGGGAGCAGCTCGGAGACCGGGACGCCGTAGAACTCCGCCAGCTCCGCGAGCTTCTGGACCGTGACCGAGCGGTCGCCGCGCTCGTACGAGCCGACGACGACCGCCTTCCAGCGGCCGCGTGACTTCTCCTCGACGCCGTGCAGGGACAGTCCTTGCTGGGTGCGAATGGCGCGCAGTCGTGCGCCCAGGGTCTTGGCGTACTCAGATGGCATTTTTCCTCGGTTTCCCGGCAAGTCGTCGCTTACGGTAACGGTTACGCTCTGTGACGGTAGGCGGCGACAGCGACAAGGTCAAGCCGAATGGCAAAAACTGGGTGAACTCGTCCAGTAACCGGCATTGCTCCTGTGCGGGGGTACGTACCCGCCGTCAGAACCCGACAACCCCCGCTGTAATCGGCTTTCCCGTATACAGAGGGGGCAAAGGGCGGCTGTCTAACGCTGTCGGGATGTTTTGACACCCTCAGCCGATCGTGACGCAAATCACAACTTTCATGATCGTTGGACGGGCCGGGCGGCGGCCGCGCGGGGGCGGCACGCGGCCGGTCGTCGTGACGGAAGTGGGAGGAGCGGCGCACGGGGGATGCGCTGCGCGGGGTAGGCGCCACCAGTCTAGTGACTTTACGTATTGCCCGCGTCGCCAATCGTCGCGTTCGGCCGCCCCGGCCGCCCGCGGCCGGCGTGCCGCCCGGCGTGCTTCGTAACCTGCACTAATGCGGCTGATACGGTAGAACGCGTTGACATCCTTTAAGGACCGTCCCGTGAGACGGGAAAGGAGGTCGTGACTGGTGTGCGCCATGCGACCTGAACCAGTTCACGAGCCGGGCGCCAGCGCCCCCGGCACCAGCGAGACCCAGGCCTGGAAAGCGGTACTTACCCCCGAGGAGATCCGGCGCGCGCTGACCCGCATCGCGCACGAGATCCTGGAGCGGACCCACGGCGGCGACGGGGTGGTGCTGCTCGGCATCCCCACCCGCGGCGTCTACCTGGCGCAGCGCCTGGCGGCCCGGATCGGCGAGTTCGAGCCCGCCCCCGCCCCCGTCGGATCCCTCGACGTCACCATGCACCGCGACGACCTGCGGCTGCGCCCGGCCCGGGCCCTGCAGCGGACCCAGGTGCCGCCGGGCGGGGTCGACGGGATGACCGTCGTCCTCGTCGACGACGTGCTGTTCTCCGGCCGGACGATCCGGGCCGCCCTCGACGCCCTCAACGACCTCGGCCGGCCGCGCGCGGTGCAGCTGGCGGTGCTGGTCGACCGCGGCCACCGGGAACTGCCGATCCGGGCCGACTACGTGGGCAAGAACCTGCCGACCGCCTACCGCGAGAAGGTGCGGGTGCAGCTGTCCGAGATCGACGGCGCCGACTCGGTGCTGCTCGGTGAGCCAGGGGAGGAGAGCCGGTGAACCGCCATCTGATCTCGGCCGGCGACCTCAGCCGGGACGACGCGGTGCTCATCCTCGACACCGCCGAAGAACTGGCCAGCGTGGGCGGGCGGCCGATCAGGAAGCTGCCGACGCTGCGCGGGATGACCGTCGTCAACCTCTTCTTCGAGGACTCCACCCGCACCCGGACCTCCTTCGAGGCGGCCGCCAAGCGGCTGTCGGCCGACGTGATCAACTTCTCCGCCAAGGGGTCGAGCGTCGCCAAGGGCGAGTCGCTCAAGGACACGGCGCTCACCCTGGAGGCGATGGGCACCGACGCGGTGGTGATCAGGCACCCGGCCTCGGGGGCACCCCGCCGGCTGACCGACTGGGTCAGCGGCCGCGTCGTCAACGCCGGCGACGGCACCCACGAGCACCCGACCCAGGCGCTGCTTGACGCGTTCACGATCCGTCAGCGGCTGGGCGGTACCCCCCTCGGTTCCGGCGGCCCCGGCCGCGGCGACGTGCGCGGGCAGGCGCTCGACGGGATCCGGGTGACGATCGTCGGCGACGTCCTGCACTCCCGGGTGGCCCGCTCCAACGTGCTGCTGCTGTCCACCCTGGGCGCGCAGGTGACGCTGGTCGCGCCGCCCACCCTGATGCCGCACGCGGTGCACACCTGGCCCTGCCGGGCCAGCTACGACCTCGACGCCGAGCTGCGCAAGAGCGATGCAGTGATGATGCTGCGGGTGCAGCAGGAGCGGATGAGCGCGGCCTACTTCCCGAGCGTGCGCGAGTACCGCAGGCGCTACGGCCTCGACGCCGGCCGGATGGCGCTGCTGCCCGAGCACGCCATCGTGATGCACCCCGGCCCGATGAACCGCGGGGTCGAGATCGCGGCCGAAGTCGCCGACTCACCCCGGTCCACCATCGTCGAGCAGGTCGCCAACGGCGTCACCGTCCGCATGGCGGTGCTCTACCTGCTGCTCGGCGGCCCGGTAGCCGACGGCCCAGTGTCTGGCGGACCGGTGTCCGCGGGCGCAGCGGAGGCGGACGCATGAGCGCGGGCAGTCGGGCAAGAGCAAGCAGCGAAGGGACCGGCGTGGACGGGGAATGGCTCATCAAGGGGGCCGCGGTCACCGGCGGCGCGCCCGCCGACATCCACCTGGCGGGCGGCGTCATCGCCGCCGTGGGCGAGCGGCTGGACGCGCCCGGCGCGACCGTCATCGACGCGGCCGGCCTGATCGCCCTGCCCGGGCTGGTCGACCTGCACACCCACCTGCGTGAACCGGGCCGGGAAGACGCCGAGACGGTGGAGACCGGTACCCGGGCGGCCGCCCTCGGCGGCTACACGGCGGTGCACGCGATGGCCAACACCGAGCCGGTGGCCGACACCGCCGGCGTCGTCGAGCAGGTCTGGCGGCTGGGTCAGCAGGCCGGCTATGTCGACGTGCGCCCAGTCGGCGCGGTCACCGTCGGGCTGGGCGGCAGCCAGCTGGCCGAGCTGGGCGCGATGGCCGACTCCGCCGCCCGGGTCCGGGTGTTCTCCGACGACGGCTCCTGCGTGGCCGACCCGCTGCTGATGCGCCGGGCGCTTGAGTACGTCAAGGCGTTCGACGGGGTGATCGCGCAGCACGCGCAGGAGCCCCGGCTGACCGAGGGCGCCCAGCTGAACGAGGGCGAGACCGCCTCAAGGCTCGGGCTGGCGGGCTGGCCCGCGGCGGCCGAGGAGGCGATCATCGCCCGCGACTGCCTGCTGGCCGCGCACGTGGACGCGGCGCTGCACATCTGCCACGTGTCCACCGCGGGCTCGGTCGAGATCATCCGCTGGGCCAAGTCGAAGGGCTGGCGCGTCACCGCCGAGGTCACCCCGCACCACCTGCTGCTGACCGACGACCTGGCCGGGGACTACGACACCGTCTTCAAGGTCAACCCGCCCCTGCGCACCCGGGCCGACGTCACCGCGCTGCGCGAGGCGCTGGCCGACGGCACCATCGACTGCGTGGCGACCGACCACGCGCCGCACCCGGTCGAGGCCAAGGAAACCGAGTGGGCGGCCGCCGCCAACGGGATGACCGGCCTGGAGACAGCGCTGCGGGTGGTGCACCGGGCGATGGTGGAAACCGGCCTGCTCGACTGGGCAGGCGTCGCCGTCAGGATGTCGGCCCGCCCGGCCGCCATCGGCCGGGTCCCCGGGCACGGCCAGCCGCTGGTGGCGGGCGCCCCCGCCAACCTCACCCTGTACGACCCGGCGGGCGAGAGCGTCGTCGACCCGGCCGGGCACGCCTCCAAGAGCCGTAACAGCCCGTTCACGGGCATGCCGCTGCCCGGCGGCGTGATCGCGACGTTCCTGCGCGGCTCGGCGACGGTCCTGGACGGAAAGGTGACCTCATGAGTAGCACAAGCCCGGACGCGATGCTCGTCCTCGAGGACGGCACGACCCTGCGCGGCAAGGGGTTCGGCGCTTACGGCGAGACCTTCGGCGAGATGGTGTTCAACACCGGGATGACCGGCTACCAGGAGACGCTGACCGACCCGTCCTACTGCGGCCAGATCGTGGCGATGACCGCCCCGCACATCGGCAACACCGGGGTCAACGACGAGGACCCGGAGAGTCACCGCATCTGGGTCAGCGGCTACGTGGTCCGCGAACCGTCGCGGATTGCCTCCAGCTGGCGGGCGCGGCGGTCACTCGACGCGGAACTGAAGGCCCAGGGGGTCACCGGCATCGCGGTCACCGGCACCCGCGCGCTGACCATGCGGCTGCGCGAGCACGGGGCGATGCGGGCGGCGGTGTCGACGGTCGAGGACAGCCCCGAGCGGCTGCTGGAGCGGATCCTCGCCAGCCCCGGCATGACCGGCGCCGACCTGGCCCGCATCGTCACCACCCCGCACCCCTACACGGTGAGCCCGCCCACCGGGGTCGCGACCCGCTACCGGGTCGCCGCCGTCGACCTCGGCATCAAGACCGCCACCCCGC
Organism: uncultured Actinomycetota bacterium; assembly: GCA_963795335.1. Classification (GTDB taxonomy): domain Bacteria; phylum Actinomycetota; class Actinomycetes; order Streptosporangiales; family Streptosporangiaceae; genus Trebonia. The sequence continues at coordinate 422,585 of CAWCHI010000006.1, read as the reverse complement.
GCAACATGGCGCTGCGGGGGATGGAGGTGCGGGTGCTGCCCGCCACCTCGACCGCGGCCGAGATCCTGGCGGCCGGCCCGGACGGGGTGTTCTTCTCCAACGGCCCGGGCGACCCGGCCGCGGCCGGCTACGCCGTCGCGGCGATGCGTGGCGTGCTCGAGGCAGGCGTGCCGCTGTTCGGGATCTGCTTCGGCAGCCAGATCTTGTCCCGGGCGGTCGGCCTCGACACCTACAAGCTCCGCTACGGTCACCGCGGGGTCAACCAGCCGGTCATGGACCTGGCCACCGGCCGGGTCTACATCACCAGCCACAACCACGGCTTCGCGGCCGCCCTCCCGCCCGAGGCCGACACCAGCCGGTCCGGCGAGGCGTGGGAGCACGTGCCGCCGGGTGCCCGCCGGGCCTTCGGTACTCCCTTCGGTGAGGCGACCGTCACCCACGTGAACCTGAACGACGGCGTGGTCGAGGGCATCCGGCTGCTGGACAAGCCCGCCTTCGCGGTCCAGTACCACCCGGAGGCGGCGCCCGGCCCGCACGACGCGACCGACCTCTTCGACCAGTTCGCCACCCTGATGGACGGGGGAAAGTAAGCCATGCCGCGCCGTGACGACCTGAAGTCGGTGCTCGTGATCGGGTCCGGGCCGATCGTGATCGGCCAGGGCTGCGAGTTCGACTACTCCGGCACCCAGGCCTGCCGGGTGCTCAAGGCCGAGGGCATCCGGGTGTCCCTCGTCAACTCCAACCCGGCCACGATCATGACCGACCCGGAGTTCGCCGATGCCACCTACGTGGAGCCGATCACCCCCGAGGTGCTGGCCAAGGTCATCGCCAAGGAACGCCCGGACGCCGTGCTGCCCACCCTGGGCGGCCAGACCGCGCTCAACGCGGCCGTCGCCCTGCACGCCAACGGCACCCTCAAGAAGTACGGGGTGGAGCTGATCGGGGCCGACATCGACGCCATCGAGGCGTGCGAGGACCGCGAGAAGTTCAAGGACGTCGTGGTCGGGCTGGGCGCCGAGGTGCCGCGCTCGCTCATCTGCCACACGATCGACGACTGCCTCAGCGCCGTCTACGGTGCCGAAGGCACCGTAGACCCGGGGGCAGCGCCCCCGGTGAGGGGGGATGGGGGAGAGGCTCCCCCATTCGGGGGGCCGAGGGGGGCGAAGCCCCCCTGGGCAAGCAGGGCCTCGGCTTCCCGGTGGTGGTCCGGCCGTCGTTCACCCTCGGCGGCCTCGGCTCGGGCATCGCCTACGACGAGGCCGACCTGCGCCGCATCGCCGGCAGCGGCCTGGACGCCAGCCCCACGACCGAGGTGCTGCTGGAGGAGTCGATCATCGGCTGGAAGGAGTTCGAGCTCGAGCTGATGCGCGACCGCCACGACAACGTGGTGATCGTCTGCTCGATCGAGAACGTCGACCCGATGGGCGTGCACACCGGCGACTCGGTCACGGTGGCGCCCGCGCTGACCCTGACCGACCGCGAGTACCAGCACATGCGCGACACCGCGATCCGGATCATCCGCGCGGTCGGGGTCGACACCGGCGGGTGCAACATCCAGTTCGCGGTCAACCCGCGTAGCGGCCGCATGGTCGTCATCGAGATGAACCCGCGGGTGTCCCGCAGCAGCGCCCTGGCGAGCAAGGCGACCGGCTTCCCGATCGCCAAGATCGCGACCCGGCTGGCGATCGGCTACACCCTGGACGAGATCCCCAACGACATCACCGGCCAGACGCCGGCCTTGTTCGAGCCCGCCCTCGACTACGTGGTGGTCAAGATCCCGCGGTTCGCGTTCGAGAAGTTCCCCGGCGCCGACCCCACCCTCACCACCCACATGAAGTCGGTCGGCGAGGCGATGGCGATCGGCCGCTCGTTCGCCGAGGCGCTGCAGAAGGCCCAGCGGAGCCTGGAGAGCCCCACGGGACCGTTCGGCTGGGGACCGCCTCGGCGAGGCTAGCGCCGACGAGCTGCTCGACCGCTGCCGCCGCCCGCACGATGGCCGCCTGGGGACGATGCTCCAGGCCCTGCGGGCGGGCGCCAGCGCCGACGCGCTGGCCGAGGCGACCGGGATCGACCCGTGGTTCGTCGAGCAGCTGGAGCACATCCACGAGGTCGCCGGGGAGGTGGCGGCCGCCTCCGAACTCGACCGCGGCCTGCTGGGGGCGGCCAAGGCGGCCGGCTTCTCCGACACCGCCATCGCCCAGCTCCGCGGCCTCACGGCCGATCACGTCGGGGCCGGGCAGGTCCGCGCCCTGCGGCACGCCGTGGGCGTGCGCCCGGTCTACCACGCGGTCGACACCTGCGCGGCCGAGTTCGCCGCCCGGACCCCGTACCTCTACTCCACCTACGACGAGGGGGACGAGGTACCCGGGGGCAACGCCCCCAAGGTGATCATCCTCGGCAGCGGCCCCAACCGCATCGGCCAGGGCATCGAGTTCGACTACTCCTGCGTGCACGCCTCGCTCGCGCTGCGCGCGGCCGGCTACGAGACCGTCATGGTCAACTGCAACCCGGAAACCGTCTCGACCGACTACGACACCTCCTCCCGGCTCTACTTCGAACCGCTCACCCTGGAGGACGTGCTCGAGGTGGTCCACGCCGAGCAGCGCAGCGGGCCCGTCGCCGGGGTGATCGTGCAGCTCGGCGGGCAGACCCCGCTCGGCCTGGCCCGGGCCCTGGAAGCGGCCGGGGTGCCAATCGTGGGGACCTCGCCCGCCGCGATCCACGCGGCCGAGGACCGGGGGGTGTTCGCCGGGGTGCTGGAGCAGGCCGGGCTGACCGCCCCGCTGGGCAAGGTGGCGCTGTCGGCCGGCGAGGCGGCCGCCGCCGCGGCCGAGATCGGCTACCCGGTCCTGGTCCGGCCGTCCTACGTGCTCGGCGGGCGCGGCATGGAGATCGTCTACGACGAGGCGACGCTGCGCGGCTACGTCGAGCGGGCGACCGCGGCCCAGGCGGCGGCCGGGGCGGCGGACAACCCGGTGCTGATCGACCGGTTCCTCGACGACGCCATCGAGATCGACGTGGACGCCCTCTACGACGGCCAGGAGCTGTACCTGGGCGGGGTCATGGAGCACATCGAGGAGGCCGGCATCCACTCGGGCGACTCGGCCTGCGTGCTGCCGCCCATCACCCTGGGCCGGGCCGACATCGACGCGATCCGCGACGCCACCGACCGGATCGCCCGCGGGGTCGGCGTCCGCGGGCTCCTCAACGTCCAGTACGCCCTCGCCGCGGGGGTGCTGTACGTGCTCGAGGCGAACCCGCGGGCATCGCGGACGGTCCCGTTTGTCTCCAAGGCCACCGCGGTCCCCCTGGCCAAGGCGGCCGCCCTGGTCATGCTGGGCGCGTCGGTGGGCTCGCTGCGGACCTCGGGCGTGCTGCCGGCGGCCGGCGACGGCGGCACCCTGCCGCTCGACTCCCCGGTCGCGGTCAAGGAGGCGGTGCTCCCGTTCGGCCGGTTCCGGGACGCCAGCGGGGCCGGGGTGGACACCGTGCTCGGCCCCGAGATGCGCTCGACCGGCGAGGTGATGGGCATCGCCGACTCCTTCGGCACCGCCTTCGCCAAGTCCCAGGAAGCCGTCTACGGGTCGCTGCCGGTCAAGGGGCGGGTGTTCGTGTCGGTCGCCAACCGGGACAAGCGGGCGATGGTCTTCCCGGTCAAGCGGCTGGCCGACCTCGGGTTCGAGATCTGGGCGACGTCGGGAACGGCCGAGGTACTGCGCCGCAACGGGGTTCGTGCCAAGATCGTCCGCAAGCAGAGCGAAGGCCCCGGGCCAGCCAGCCAGGACGGGGACAGGGAGCCGACCGTGGTCACGCGCATCCTTGACGGTGAGGTAGACCTGATCGTGAACACGCCCTTCGGCAGCCTGTCCGCCGCGTCCGCCGCCGTCCGCCTTGACGGTTACGAGATCAGGACGGCGGCCGTCCGCCGGGGCGTGCCGTGCGTGACTACCGTGGCCGGGCTGGCGGCCGCGGTGCAGGGCATCGAGGCCACCATCCGCGGCGAGATCGGCGTCCGCTCCCTGCAGGAGCACGCCGCCGCCCTCCGCGGCTGAGCGGCCGGCAGACGAACCAAGGGACTGGGCGGCGCGCGATGGCAGGGAACGACCGGGACGGCGGTGCCGCGCTCGCCGCGGCGCCGGTGCAGGTACGCGGGACGGTGCTGACCGTGCGCCGCATCGACGCGTACGTGGCGATGACGGTGGTCGCCCCCGCCATCGCGACCAGGTTCCGGCCCGGCCAGTTCATCGCGATCGCGGTCGGCGGCCCGCAGTCGGGCATGCTCGGGCGCCGGTCGTTCTCCATCCACGACGTCCGGCCCGACCACGGCGGCACGGTCGAGGTCGTGTTCCTGCCGCGCGAACCGGGCGCCCAGTGGCTGGCGGACTGCCGCTCGCGTGACGTGCTCGACGTGGTCGGGCCGCTCGGGCGGCCGTTCCCGGTGCCCCGGGACCCGGCCTCGTGCCTGCTGCTCGGTGTCGGCCCCGGCGCGGCGCCGCTGTTCGCGCTGGCCTCGCGGCTGGCCGAGCGCCGCGCCGAGACCGACTACCTGCTCGGCGCGGAAAGCGCCGACCGCGTCTTCGGCGCGCTGACCGCCCGGCGCACCGGGCGCTCGGCCGTTATCACCACCGCCGACGGCTCGCTGGGCTCGCGCGGCACGGTGACCGACATGCTGCCGACCGTCGTGCAGCAGGCGCGGACCGACGTCATCTACGCTTCGGCCCCGGTCAGCGTGCTGCGCTCGGTCTGCGCGCTGGCGGGCCGGTACGGCATCCCGGTCCAGGCGCTGGTCTCCGAGCCCACCCTGATCTGCGGTACCGGGCTGTGCATGGGCTGCGTGCTGCCCGCGGTCGGCAACGACGGCGTCACCCGGATGGTCCGCGCCTGCACCGACGGGCCGGTGTTCCGGGGCGACCTGGTCCGCTGGGACGACGTGGGCACGATCCCGTTCGACGCCCTCGGCGCCCCCGGCGCCAGGCCCCGGCCCGGGGCGTCCTCCGGCGGCGCGGCCGACCTGAACCGGGGAGGCCGGACCAATGCCGGCTGACCTGCGGACCCGGATCGGGCACCTGGACCTCCCGTCCCCGATCGCGACCGCGGCTGGCTGCGCGGGCACCGGGCGCGAGCTGGCCCAGTTCACCGACGTGGCCCGGATCGGCGCGGTCATCACCAAGTCGGTCACCCTCGAGCCGCGGGCGGGCAACCCGGCCCCGCGGATCGCGGAGACGCCGAGCGGCCTGCTGTCCTCGGTCGGCCTGCAGGGCCCCGGCCTCGACGGGTTCCTCCAGCGGGACCTGCCCTGGCTGCTGTCACGGGGAGCCCGCGCGTTCGTCAGCATCGCCGGGCACAGCGCCCGCGAGTACGGCGAGATCGCCGCCCGGCTGTCCGACGCGGCCGGGGTGACCGCGATGGAGGTCAACCTCGGCTGCCCCGACGCGGCCGCCGGGGGACGGCCGTTCGCCCTCGACCCGGTGTCGGCCGCGGCGGTGGTGGCCGCCGTCCGCGGCAGCGCCCGCTACGACATCCCGGTCTTCGCCAAGCTGTCACCGGAGGCGGGCGACATCGCCGCGGTGGGCCGCGCCTGCGTGGCGGCGGGGGCCGACGGCCTGTCGATGATCAACACGCTGCCGGGGATGGCCATCGACCCGGTCACCTTCCGCCCCGCGCTGGCGGGACTGGCGGGCGGCCTGTCCGGCCCTGCCATCCGGCCGGTCGCGGTGCGCTGCGTCTGGCTGGTCCGCGAGGCCCTGCCGGACGTTCCCATCATCGGCTGCGGCGGCGTGCGGACCGGCCGTGACGCCCTCGAGCTGCTGCTCGCGGGCGCGTCGGTGGTGGCCGTCGGCAGCGTGCTGTTCCACGACCCGTCGGCCTGCTCGCGGATCCAGCGCGAGCTGGAAGAGGAACTGACCGCCCGCGGGGTGGACCGGGTATCCGACATCGTCGGGCGGGCCCATCAGGCGGCCGCCTACCCGGCGCAGCGGCATACTTGGGCGTAGCGCGTACCAGCGGGGAGCGGTCATGGTGCGATCCGGCGATCAAGGCGGTGACCGGCGGATACCGCGATGGTGGCCGCCCAGGCTAAGGCCCCCTTGGTGACGGCGGGGCCCGGCGGCGCCCGCCCGGGAGACCCAGCTCATCCGAGTGACGCGTGCGCACTGAGTGACGAGAGCGCTCCGAGTGGCCAAGGGGGCCACCAAGCGGGTAAAACAGCCGGTACGTCAGCGGTGCGGACCACCGCGCGCGGTGCAGCGGAACCGGCATCACCGTCGAGAGAGGATACCGGCGTGCAGGAATCGTCCGCGGGCGCGGCCCCCGCCAGCCAGTCAGGCGCCAGCCAGTCAGGCGCCACCCCGTCAGGGCCGGCCCGGTCGAAGGAGCCCGGCGCAGCGGGCAAACGGCTGGCCCCGGTCGCGGTCGCGCTCGACGCGCCCGACATCGACGTCGCCGCGCACTGGGCGACGGCGGTCACGCCGCACGTGTCCACGGTCAAGATCGGCCTCGAGCTCTACCTCCGGTACGGGCCCGCCGTGGTGGCGACCGTGCGTGGCGGCAGCGGCGTGCAGGTCTTCCTCGACCTCAAGCTGCACGACATCCCCAACACGGTCGCGGGCGCCGCCCGCGCCGTGGCCAAGCTGCGCCCGGAGATCCTCACCGTGCACGCGGCCGGCGGGGCCGAGATGATCCGGGCGGCGGTCGCGGCCGCGCCCGAGACACTGGTCGCCGGGGTCACCCTGCTGACCTCCATCGGCGACAAGGACCTGGCCGAGCTGGGCGTCGAGGGGCCGGTCAGCGACGCCGTGCGCCGGATGGCGGTGCTCGCGGTCGAATCGGGCGCGCGCGGCCTGGTGTGCTCGCCGCAGGAGGTGGCGGCGGTGCGGGCCGAGGTCGGACCGGACATCCTGCTCATCACCCCGGGTATCCGCCCGGCCGGGGCCACCACCGACGACCAGGCGCGGATCGCCACCCCGGCCGACGCGGTCAGGGCGGGGGCCGACCTGCTGGTGATCGGCCGTCCCATCACCCAGGCGGCCGACCCGGGGGCCGCGGCGGCGGCGATTGCCGCGTCGCTGCGCCGGGCCTCGGCCAGCTGAGGGAGCACGGCGGGAGCGCACCGTCCGCCACCCGATCCGGCCGGATGGCACAAACCGCGCGCCGACCGGTGTAATTCCGCCTATTCGGGTGGTAAACGGAGCAAACAGTGCTCCCACCGGCACCACAAGTGGCGAGATAACCGGAGGTATGTTCGGCCGGGCAAACTCTACCTGCGGCGATTCATCGGAACTAGCCTGTGATCGGAGCGCTGCGGTAGGTAAAGTGTCCTTCTAGGACGAGCTGAACGCGAAACACCGGGAAAATGAGAAAACCGGCAGACAATCACGGTAGGGCCTTGGCGCCGCCGCCAGCGGCCCGCATGGCGGGCGCGCGGGGCGCGGTCCGCCCGTCGGCGGGGCCCGGCGGCCCCGTCGGCGTGCCGCTGAGCCTTCCGTCGCGGCGTCCCGCGCCCTTCCCGTGTCTGCCGGCCGGCCCGCGCCGCCCGGAGCCGGAGACGGTCCTCCCAGCCGTCCGTCCCGCCGTCCGCGAGACCGCCGGACGGCGACGCGGCCCGGCCGCGGACGGGTGCCCCCCGGCGCTCGCCAACGGGGTGACCTGCCGCAGCGGACCGGCCGGGGACGCGCTACGCTACTGGCTACATCGAAACGGACAAACGGCACATTGTACCCAGGTAATGGCGGGCCTTCGAGGAGGTGTTCGGCGTGATGCGGCTATCGCGGCGCGAGAGCACACCGACGCCTCGGACCAGGGATTGACTACTTTCGGTAGCGATCACATGCATCCAGAGTAATATATTTGGATTTGTGATGACATAAACGGAGGTTCGCGTTGCCGAAAGGGTGCTTGACTCGCTAGTTTCCCCTCCCGTCCAACCTTTTTTACGACGAAACCCGAGGTGACCCCGAGTGGCTCTTCCTCCCCTCACCCCCGAACAGCGCGCCGAGGCCTTGCAGAAGGCTGCGATAGCGCGCAAGGAACGTGCCGACGTCAAGAATCGCCTCAAGCGCGGCGCGGTAACTCTGTCCGAAGTCATCAAGGACGGATCCACCGACGACGTCATTGGCAAGATGAAGGTCTCGGCCCTCCTCGAGTCGCTGCCCGGTGTGGGCAAGGTCCGCGCGAAGCAGATCATGGAGCGGCTCGGCATCGCTGAGTCCCGCCGCGTTCGCGGGCTCGGCGCCAACCAGCGCGCCGCCCTTGAGCAGGAGTTCGGTGCGGACCTCTGAGGCAGCTAGCGGGCCCGGCGGGCGGCTGGCGCGGCCGTCACGGATGCGAGGACATGGTCGACGCACCCGTCGGTAAAACCCGCGGAACCGTCGCCGGGGGGGAAACGGCGCCGGGAGGCGCCAGCCTGCCCGCGGACCGGAGGAATTCGCGGCTGACTGTGCTCTCCGGTCCTTCCGGGGTCGGTAAGAGCACAGTCGTCGCGGAACTCCGCCGAAACCGCCCGGAGATCTGGATTTCTGTTTCCGTTACCACACGAAGGCCGCGGCCGGGTGAAGTTAACGGGCGGGAATATTACTTTGTGGACCGGGCGGAGTTTGACCGCATGGCGGACGGCGGTGAACTGCTTGAGTGGGCCGAGTTCGCCGGCAACAAATACGGCACGCCCGCCGAGCCGGTGCGGGAAAGGCTTGAGCGGGGCCTGCCCACCCTGCTCGAGATCGACCTGGCCGGCGCCCGGCAGGTCAGTGAGGCCATGAAGGACGAGGCGCTGCTCGTCTTCCTCAAGCCGCCGTCCTGGGCCGAGCTGGTGCGCCGGCTGACCGGCCGCGGCACCGAGCCGCCAGACGTGGTCGCCCGCCGCCTCGCGGCGGCGGAGGAAGAGCTGGCCGCCGCGGGCGAGTTCGACGTGACACTGGTGAACACATCGATCGATGAAGTTTGCCGGCAGATGGTAACGTTGATTAACGGTAATCAGTGAACTCTTTCGTCCTGATGCTCCCGGCGGCCTGTGCCGGTCGCAGCGCGGGACGAGGGGCTCATCCCTAGTCAGTGAGGAATGGCAACACGTGGCTGTGACCCAGGGTGCGGACGGCATCATCAACCCGCCGATCGACGAGCTGCTCGAGATCGTCGACAGCAAGTACCGGCTGGTGATCCTCGCCGCGAAGCGGGCCCGCCAGATCAACGCCTACTACTCGCAGCTCGGCGAGGGCCTGCTGGAGTACGTCGGCCCGCTGGTCGAGACCCGCGTGCAGGAGAAGCCGCTGTCGATCGCGCTGCGCGAGGCCAGCGAGGGCATGCTGAAGGTCGAGCAGACCGAGGGCTAGGCAGCCGGGCAGACCGAGGGGCTACGGCCATGGCGCGCGTCATCCTCGGCGTCGGCGCGGGCATCGCCGCCTACAAGGCCTGCGAGCTGCTGCGCCTGTTCAAGGAGAACGGGCACGCGGTCCGGGTCATCCCGACCCGCGACGCGCTCCGTTTCGTCGGCGAGCCCACCTGGGCGGCGCTGTCCGGTGAGCCGGTGACCACCGACGTGTGGACCGGCGTCGCCGACGTGCCGCACGTGAAGCTCGGCCAGACCGCCGACCTCGTCTTCGTCGCCCCGGCCACCGCCGACCTGCTCGCCCGGGCCGTCGCGGGCGTGTCGGACGACCTGCTCACCGCCACCCTGCTGACCGCCCGCTGGCCCGGTGGTCTACGCGCCCGGCCATGCACACGGAGATGTGGGAGCACCCGGCCACCCAGCACAACGTCGCCACGCTCCGCGCCCGCGGCGCGATCGTGGTCGAGCCCGCCGTCGGCCGCCTGACCGGCAAGGACACTGGCAAGGGACGGCTGCCCGACCCGGCCGAACTCTTCGCGCTGGCCGAGCGGGTCATGGCGGCCGCGGCCAGCGCGCCAGCCGCGGCTGACGGCCCGGCCGTGACCGCCGACGGCGCCGGGAACGGCGATCAGCACGCCCCCGTTCGGGATCACGGGCTGGCCCTCGCGGGCAAACGGGTCCTGGTCTCGGCCGGCGGCACCCGCGAGGAACTCGACCCGGTCCGCTTCCTCGGCAACTGGTCGACCGGCAGGCAGGGCTATGCCTTCGCCCGCTCGGCGGTCGCCCGGGGCGCCGACGTCACCCTGGTCGCGGCCAACGTCGAGCTCCCGGACCCGGCCGGGGTCAAGGTCATCCAGGTCGTCTCGGCGCGGGACATGCACGCGGCCATGCTCGCCGAGGCCCCCGAGGCCGACGTCATCGTGATGACCGCCGCCGTCGCCGACTTCCGCCCGGCCACCCGGGCCGGGGCGAAGATCAAGAAAGACGGCACCCTGCCGCCCCCGATCGAGCTGACCGAGAACCCGGACATCCTGGCCGACCTCTCAGGCCCGCCGCCGCGGGGCGGGCCAGCCGCCGCAGGTGATCGTCGGCTTCGCCGCCGAGACCGACCCCGACCTGGAAGCGGCCCGCGCCAAGCTCGCCCGCAAGGGCTGCGACCTGCTGGTGGTCAACCAGGTAGGCGACGGCCTCGGCTTCGGCGCCGACCGACAACGAGTGGCTGGTCCTTGACCCCGCGGGCCCGGTGACCGCGGTCCCGCGCCGGTCGAAGGACGCCCTGGCCGACTTCGTGCTCGCCCTGGTGAGCGCCCGCCTGCCCGGCTCGGCTGAGCCGGGGTCGAGGCGGCCCCGCCGGTGCCACTGCCTGCCCCGACCGCCTGCGACTTCCGGCTAAACTCGACCAGGCTATTGACTATTGCGCGATGGAGACAACACGTGGCGCGTCGGCTGTTTACCTCGGAGTCGGTGACCGAGGGCCACCCGGACAAGATGGCCGACCAGATCAGCGACGCCATCCTGGACTCGATGATCAAGGACGACCCGGACGAGCCGGGTCGCGGTCGAGACGCTGATCACCACCGGGCAGGTGCACGTGGCCGGCGAGGTGACCACCAAGACCTACGTGGACATCCCCGGCATCATCCGCGAGAAGATCCTGCAGATCGGCTACGACTCCTCGGCCAAGGGATACGACGGCGCGTCCTGCGGCGTCTCGGTCTCCATCGGCTCCCAGTCGCCGGACATCGCCCAGGGCGTCTCGCGACGCGTTCGAGTACCGCGAGGGCGAGGGCGTCGACGACTACGACCGGCAGGGCGCGGGCGACCAGGGCCTGATGTTCGGCTACGCCAGCCGGGAGACGCCGGAGCTGATGCCGCTGCCGATCATGCTGGCGCACAAGCTGGCGCGGCAGCTGTCGGCGGTGCGCCGGTCCGGCCAGGTGCCCGTACCTGCGCCCGGACGGCAAGACCCAGGTGACGATCGAGTACGCGGGCGACAAGCCGGTCCGGCTCGACACGGTGGTCGTCTCCAGCCAGCACGCGCCCGACATCAACCTCAAGGAACTGCTCACCCCGGACGTCAAGGACTACGTGGTCGACCCGGTGCTGGCCGAGGCTCGACATCGACACCTCCGGCTACCGCCTGCTGGTCAACCCGACCGGCCGGTTCGAGATCGGCGGCCCGATGGGCGACGCCGGGCTCACCGGCCGCAAGATCATCATCGACACCTACGGCGGCATGGCCAGGCACGGCGGCGGCGCGTTCTCCGGCAAGGACCCGTCCAAGGTGGACCGCAGCGCCGCGTACGCGATGCGCTGGGTGGCCAAGAACGTGGTCGCGGCCGAGCTGGCCGACCGGTGCGAGGCGCAGGTCGCCTACGCGATCGGCAAGGCCAAGCCGGTGGGCCTGTTCATCGAGTGCTTCGGCACCGAGAAGGTGCCCGGTCGAGCGGATCCAGGACGCGGTGACCCAGGTCTTCGACCTGCGGCCGCGGGCCATCATCGCCGCCCTCGACCTGCTCCGCCCGATCTACTCGCAGACCGCCGCCTACGGTCACTTCGGCCGGAACGAGCCCGACTTCTCCTGGGAGCGCACCGACCGCGCCGCCGCGCTGCGCGCCGCGGTGTTATCCAGGCCGCGTCGCCGGCTCGTTGCCCCGTCACGGCTCGGCTTCGCCTGTCCGTGGCCCCGTCGGCGGCACGCGACGACGATCCAGGCTACCCGGGCCAGCTGGGAACTCGCCGCTCGTTGCCGCCGACTGCCGTCGCCGCCCATGCGCAGGCACGCTGCACGGCCTGCGCGCGCACGTCGGCGACCAGCTGATGCGCGTGCGCGTCTGTCGTGCACAATCGATTACTCTGAGATACTATCGTGCTGTTCGGCGGGGCGCGGTGCCGCTGTTGAGCGGGTCGCTGATCGGCGTCGGCTGTCATCGGGCCGGCTGGCGGCGCGTCGGCGTAGGCCGAACCGCTATTCCCGTTTCACCTGCGGCTGATTACGAGATGACTCCGGTTGACGCCGTCGCGTACCGCGTACCTAGGCATCGAGGCCGTGCAGATGCGTATGCGTATGAAAGTGCTAAATACCATGCGGATGCACGTGCATGCGCTAGGCTGTCTATCGTAAGGCTGGGGGGGCTACCCAAAGAAAGAACCGGAGTCGGCCGTGTGGCGGCCGGTCCAGCGCTCTGGCCCCGTGATGGCGCACATGCCAACCTGCGGGCCGGGGGTTGAAATCCGTCAGGAGACGAGAACCATGCAGGACATTCACAACGGGATCAGCGCCACCCAGCTCGACGGCGCGACCTGGCGTAAGAGCCAGCGGAGCAACTCCCAGGGGGCATGCGTGGAGCTGGCCCGCCTCGACCCGGCCACCGTCGCGATGCGCAACTCGCGCGACCCGCAGGGCACGGCGCTCATCTACCCGGCGACCGCTGTCCGTGCGATGATCAGCGCGCTGCGCTCCGGAGAATTTGACTACCTCGTCGGCTAGCACAGGCCTGACTAGGCCACGAGCCCGCGAATGGCTCTGCCAGGCGGTGCCCGCCAACGCGGGCGCGGCGGGTAAGCCCGCGAGCGGCCGGGCACGGGTAATTGCGGCTCCCCGTGCCCGGCCGCTCGCGTTTTCACCGGGTGCCGCGTTGCCGTGCGTGGTCACCCGCCGTGGCCGGTCCGGCGTCAACCGGGCGGGCGCGCTTCTTCGCGTCGCGGTGCGGCCGGCCGTCCGCATCTGGTAGGACGGAGTGATGGCAGACACGTGGGACGAGGGAACGGCTGGCCTCCTGCTGTCCGACCTGCCGGCGCCCGTCGCCGCGGCTGACGGCAACAGCGGAAAAAGAGCAAGAGCCCGCCGGCAGGCGCGCGAAGCCGAAGGACGCGCGGACGCTGCGGCCCGCCGCCGACCGGCCCGTCGGCCGGATCGCGGTCGACCTGCCGCTCGCCCACCTCGACCGGCCGTTCGACTACCTCGTACCGGAGCGGCTCGCGGACCGGGCGCGGCCGGGCGTCCGGGTGCGGATCAGGTTCGCCGGGCCAGCTGACCGACGGCTTCCTGATCGAGCGGGCCGAGCAGAGCGAGCACCAGGGCAGCCTGCGCTACCTGGACCGGGTGGTCTCCGACGAGCAGGTGCTCACCGAGGAGATCCTCGGCCTGGCCCGCGCCGTCGCCGACCGCTACGCGGGCACCCTCGCCGACGTGCTGCGGCTGGCGGTGCCGCAGCGGCACGCGGCCACCGAGGCGGCCGCGGCGAAGCGGGGCAGCCGCGCGCCGGGCGCGCCGAGCGCGGGCGCCGACGGCGGCGCACGGCCCGCCGCCTGCCGCCGCGCCCGGACGCCGGGCCCTGGGCCAGGTACCCAGCGGGACCGTCGTTCCTCGGCGCGCTCGCGGCGGCCCGCCCGGCCCGCGCGGCCTGGACGGCGCTGCCCGGCGCGGCCTGGCCGGAGGAGATCGCGCGCGCCGCCGTCACCACCGCGAGCGCCGGCCGCGGCGCGGTGATCGTGGTTCCCGACGCCCGCGACCTGGCCCGCGTCGACGAGGCACTCGCGGCGCTCGTCCCCGTGGCGCATCCGGCCGCGGCACCGGCCCTCGCCGCCCCGCTGCCGCCGGCCCGCGACCGAGGAAACCATCCAGCCGGCCGGCTACGTCACGCTCACCGCCGATCTCGGCCCCGCCGAGCGGTACCGCCGCTGGCTCGCCGCGCTGCACGGCGAGGCGCGCATCGTCGCGGGCACCCGGGCCGCGATGTTCGCCCCGGTGCGCGACCTTGGCCTGGTGGTGCTCTGGGACGACGGCGATGACCTGCACGCCGAGCCGCACGCCCCGTACCCCAACGCGCGCGAGGTCCTCGCGCTGCGCGCCCACCGGGCCGGCGCGGCCGCCCTGATCGGCGGGTTCGCCCGCACCACCGAGCTGACCCAGCTGGTCCAGGCGGGCTGGGCGCATGAGCTGGGCCCCGGCCGCCAGACGCTGCGCGCCGCCGCCCCGCGCGTGCGGCCGGCCGCCGACGACAAGGAACTGCACCGCGACGAGGCCGCCACCATGGCCCGGCTGCCCTCCCTGGCGCTGCGCACCGCCAGGGAGGCGCTGCGAGCCGGCCCGGTCCTCGTCCAGGTGCCGCGGCGCGGCTACCTCGCCGGGATCGCCTGCGCCCGGTGCCGCGCACAGGCCAGGTGCATCCGCCCGGCAGGCGAGGCCGGAGCCCAGTGCAACGGCCCGCTGCGGCTGTCCGGGCCGCACGCCGCCCCCGACTGCCGCTGGTGCGGCGCCCTCGCGACGGGTCACGGAAGCGCGGGTCAGGGAAGCGCGGGACGGCAGGCGGGGACAAGGAGGCTGGCGCTGCCCGCACTGCGGCCACGACAAGCTCCGCGCCACCATCACCGGCGCGGCCCGCACCGCGGAAGAGCTCGGCCGCGCCTTCCCCGGCGTCAAGGTCCGCACGTCCGGCGGTGACCTGGTGCTGCCGCAGGTTCCCGCCGCGCCCGCCCTGGTGATCGCGACCCCGGGCGCGGAGCCGCTGGCCGACTACGCCGCCGCGCTGCTCCTCGACGGCTGGGCGCTGCTGTCCCGCCCCAGCCTGCGCGCGGGGGAGGAGACGCTGCGCCGCTGGCTGGCCGCCGCCGCCCTGGTCCGCCCCGACGGCACCGTGCTGGTGCACGCCGACGCGGCGCTGCCCGCGACCCAGGCGCTGATCCGCTGGGACCCGGTCACCTTCGCCGAGCGTGACCTGGCCGAGCGCGCCGAGCTCGGCTTTCCTCCCGCGGTCCGGATGGCCGCGGTGACCGGGGAGCCCGCCGCCGTCGCCACCGTCATCACCGGCCTCGAGCCGCAGTGCTTTCGAGGTGCCTTCGGCCCGGTCGCCGCGTTCGAGGTACTCGGCCCGGTCCCGGTCGAGCAGCCAGCGCAGCAGGCGACGACCAGGTCCGCGCCCTGGTCCGCGCGCCGCGGGCGGAAGGCGCCGCGCTGGCCAGGGCACTGCAGGCGGCCCAGGCGGGCCGCAGCGCCCGCAAGGAGGGCGGCGGCGTCCGGGTCCAGCTCGACCCGCCGGAGCTGATCTAGACCGCGCCGATAGAATCGGGCATGAACGGTAGAGCCGGGCGGGTAGCCGCGCTTGCCATGGGCTTTTCGGAAGGGAACGCCAGTTGCTCAGGGAGATCAGGCTGTTCGGTGACCCGGTGCTGCGCACTCCGGCGGAACCCGTGGTGGACTTCGACCTTGAGCTGCGCAACCTCGTCAAGGACCTCACCGAGACCATGCTCGACGCGCCGGGCGTCGGCCTGGCCGCGCCGCAGATCGGCGTCAGCCTCCGCGTCTTCACCTACCACGTCGACGACGACGAGCCCGGCCACCTGGTCAACCCGGTGCTCAAGCTCGACGGCGAGCAGGAAGAGGACGACGAGGGCTGCCTGTCGCTGCCCGGCCTGCAGTTCCCCACGCCGCGCGCTCCCCGGGTGATCGCGGCCGGCTTCACCATGTACGGCGACCCGGTCACGATCGAGGGCACCGAGCTGCTCGCCCGCTGCGTGCAGCACGAGACCGACCACCTGGATGGCATCCTGTTCATCGACCGGCTCGACAAGAAGCAGCGCAAGCTCGCGATGAAGGCCATCCGCGAGGCCGAGTGGTCCGGCCTGCCGGTGCCCGGAGGTCAAGGTCTCGCCGCACTCCACCCAGCGGATCTCCTAGGAGCGCGCCCGTGCGGCTCGTCTTCGCAGGTACCCCGGCGGCCGCGCTGCCCACGCTGCGCGCGCTCGCCGCGTCAAGGCACTCGGTCGCCGCGGTCGTCACCCGGCCGGACGCGCCCGCCGGGCCGCGGCAAGAGGATCGCAGCCGCTCGCCGGTGGCCGAGCTCGCCGAGCGAGCTCGGGCTCGAGACACTCAAACCCGCACGCCCGAACGAGGCGTGGTTCCTCGACCGGCTCCGCGCTCTCGCGCCCGACTGCTGCCCGGTGACGGCGTACGGCGCGCTGCTCCCGCAGGCGGCTCTCGACATCCCCGCGCCACGGCTGGGTGAACCTGCACTTCTCCGTGCTGCCCGCCTGGCGCGGCGCCGCCCCGGTGCAGCACGCGGTGCTGCGCGGCGACGACATCACCGGCGCGACCACCTTCCTGATCGTGAAGGAACTCGACGCGGGCCCGGTCTTCGGCACGCTCACCGAGCCGATCCGCCCGACCGACACCAGCGGCGACCTGCTCGGCCGGCTCGCCGTCTCCGGGGCGGAGCTCCTGGTGCAGGACCCTCGACGCGATCGAGGACGGCACCGTCCGCGCCGTGCCGCAGCCGGCGGACGGGGTCAGCCTCGCGCCCAAGCTCACCCCGGCCGACGCCCGGGTCGACTGGAAGCTCCCCGCCCACCTGATCGACCGCCAGATCCGCGGCCTGCACCCCCGACCCCGGCGCCTGGACCGAGTTCGACACTGCCCGATCAAGCTGTGGCCGGTCGCCCTGGCCGCCGGCGCGTGGCCCGTCACCTGGCGGCCGGCGCGGGGCTGGCGTCCGGCGGCCCCGGGCCTGGCCCCCGGCGAGCTGCGCGTCGACCGCAACGCCGTCTACGCGGGCACCGGCACGTCCCGGTCCGCCTCGGCGACGTCCAGCCGCAGGGCAAGCGCCGCATGCCCGCCGCCGACTGGGCCCGCGGCCTGCGCGCGGTCGCGCCGCGACTGGGCCGCCTGACATGGGCAGTTACCGCCGCCCTCGCACGGCCTGGGCGACCCCTGTACCGCCCGATGCCGCCGCCCCGGCGACCGAAGCAAGCGCGCCGTAGCAGCCCGGCCCGCGGCGAGGCCCGGCAAGGCCAGCCGGCGGGCCCGAGCCGGCGGGCGCACTGCGGACCGGGACGGCGACGCGGCGCCCCCGGCCGGGCCAGGTCCCCGCGCCGCCGACCCGCGCCGCACCGCCTACGACGTCCTCGCCGCGGTCCGCGACCGCGCGGCCTACGCCAACCTGCTGCTGCCCAGGCTGCTCGCCGACCGCGCGACTCGCCGGCCGCGACGCCGCGCTCGCGACCGAGCTGGCCTACGGCACCCTGCGCGGCCAGGGCACCTACGACGCGGTGCTCGCCACGTGCAGCGACCGCCCGCTGGACAAGCTCGACCCGCCGGTCCTCGACGTGCTGCGCCTCGGCGCCCACCAGCTGCTGCAGCACCCGCGTCGGCGCCCACGCGGCCGTCGCCACCTCGGTCGACCTGGCCAAGGTCGGTGGCCGGGCCCGCGGGTTTCCGGCTACGTCAACGCGGTGCTGCGCCGCGTCGCCACCCGCGACCTGGACACCTGGCTGGCGCTCGTCGCCCCGGACCCGGCGACCGACCCGGACGGCTACCTGGCGGTCCGCTACAGCCATCCGCGCTGGATCGTCGCCGCCTACCGCGACGCGCTCGGCCAGGCCACCGGGGACACGCCCGCGCAGGACGCGCCCGCCGCCGGCGAGCTCGCCCGCGCGCTGGAGGCCGGCAACGCCCGCCCCCGGGTCACCCTGGCCGCGTTCCCGGCGGGCCCGCCCCGCGAGGACGTCATGCCGGCCGACGCCGAGCCCGGCCGCTGGTCCCCGTACGCCTTCACCCTCGCGTCCGGCGACCCGGCTCCGCTGACCGCAGTCGGGCGCGGCCGCCGTCCAGGACGAGGGCAGCCAGCTGGCCGCGATCGCCCTGGCCCGCGCCCCGCTGACCGCGCCCGCGGCCGGGTCCGGCGCGACGGCGCCCGAGCGCTGGCTCGACATGTGCGCGGGCCCGGGCGGCAAGGCCCGCCTGCTGTACGGCCTGGCCGCGCTGCGCGGCGCCCGGCTCACCGCCGCCGAGCTCCACCCGCACCGCGCCGCCCTGGTCAGCGCGAGCGCTCGCGCAAGCGCGGGAGCACGCGGGGACAGCCGCGCCGCCGTTCGAGGTGCTCGTCGCCGACGGCACCCGGCCGCCCTGGCCCGACGCCGCCTTCGACCGGGTCCTGGTCGACGCCCCCTGCTCCGGCCTCGGGCGCGCTGCGCCGCCGCCCGGAGGCCCGCTGGCGCAAGACGCGGCCGACCTGCCCGGAGCTGACCGCGCCTGCAGCGCGCCCTGCTCCGCGCGGCCCTGGCGTCGGTCCGCCCGGGCGGCGTGGTCGCCTACGTGACCTGCTCACCGGTCCCGGCCGAAACGAGCGACGTGGTCGCCAGCGTGACCGGCGACGGCACCGGGGTCGAGATCCTCGACGCCCCCGCGGTGCTGTCGGGCATGCCCGACCTCCCGCCGCCGCCAGTCCGCTGTTCGCCCAGCTCTGGCCGCACCGCCACGGCACCGACGCCATCTTCATCGCCCTGCTCCGCCGCACCGCAGGCTGAGCGCTACCGGGCGGCGTCGCCCAGCCGGTACTCGTAGGTGAGGTCGTCCAGCTGCCCTTTGAGGTCGGGGTCGAGGGCGTAGGACGCGGCCGCGAGCGACGCGTCGAGCTGCTCGGGCCGGCTGGCCCCGATGATCGGCGCGGTGATCGCCTTGTTGGCGAGCACCCACGCGACCGACAGCGTGACCAGCGGCACCCCGGCCTGGTCGGCGAGCTTGCGCACCGCCTCGACGGTCTCGAACTCCCGCTCGTGCCAGTACCGGTCCTGGTACATCGGCCCGGCGTTGCCGAGGGTGAACCGGCTGCCCTCCGGCGGGGGAGCGGTCCTGGTGTGCTTGCCGGACAGCAGCCCGCCCGCGATCGGGTTGTAGGAGATCACGCCCACCCCGTCCTCCTCGCAGAACGGCAGCATCTCCCGCTCGATCTGCCGGAAGAGCAGGTTGTAGCGCGGCTGGACCGAGTCGAAGCGGGCCAGCCGCAGCGTCTCCGACCGCCCGATCGCCCGCACCAGCTGGTAGGTCAGGAAGTTCGAGCAGCCGATGTAGCGGACCTTGCCCGTGCGCACCAGGTCGTCGAGCGCGGACAGCGTCTCGTCGATCGGCGTGTTCCGGTCGTAGCCGTGCAGCTGGTACAGGTCGATGTAATCGGTCTGCAGCCGCCGCAGCGACCCCTCGACCGCGGACATGATGTGCTTGCGCGAGTTGCCGCCGTCCATCGGCGACGGTCCCATCGGCACGAAGCACTTGGTCGCGATGATGAACCGGTCCCGCTTGCCCGCCATCCAGCGCCCGATGATCTCCTCGGTCCGTCCCGCGGGTCGTCAGGTCCCCGCCGAGCGGGTAGGCGTCGGAGGTGTCGAAGAAGTCGACCCCGCCCTCGGCCGCCTTGTCCATGATCGCGAACCCGGTCGCCTCGTCGCTCTGCAGCCCGAATGTCATCGTCCCCAGGCAGAGCCGCGATACCTGCAGCCCGCTCCGCCCCAGCCTCACGTGATCCATAACACGCACGCTACTCCGGCCGGCCACCCCTCGCCGGCCCGCATCGGGCACCGTCGGCCCGGCTCCGCCGCCAGCGGAACCGCGCCCGCCCGGTCAGCGGCCGATGGCCGGCCCGGGCCGCGACCGGAGCTTGGCCCCGCCGATGTCGGCCTTCTGCCCTTCGCGGTACCCGTCGCCGTAGCCGCCGCCAGAGTAGGTCACCCGCGCCTTCCGCAGCCGCGGGTAGGCCGCCGTGACCTGCTGGCGCACCACCAGCGAGCGGTCGGCCAGCACCAGCGCGGCCGACTGCGCGCCGCCGGCCGGGTCCGGGGTGCCCGGGGCCGACGCGACCGCGGCGTCCTCGGCCGCGCGGACCCGGGCGACCACGGCCGAGCAGTAGCCCAGCATCCACGAGCGGCGCCACGCCCGCGCGGAGGCGCCGTAGCCCGGCACCGGCTGGCTGGCCAGCGCCCGCGCCATCTGCACGAGCAGCGAGGTGAAGAGGATGTCGGCTCGTTCCAGGTCGGACTGGTAGCCGAAGACGTGCAGCCGGGTCCCGTCGTCCGCCCGGACCTGCACGCACTGGCAGCGCATGGCGCCCGCCAGCCCGGCCAGCAAGTGCCGCTTGACGTCGCCCCACGGGTTGTCGAGGGTGAACACCCGGTCGGCGACCCGGTCGGTTTCCGGGTGGAGGGCGCCGAGCAGCGCCCGGTCGATGCCGTAGCGGGCCATCAGCTCCGACGCCTTGGCCGTCAGCGCCTCCGCCTCGGCCACCGAGCAGCCCTCGTCCTCCGCCTTGGCCAGCAGCTTGCGCACCCGGTCGAGCAGGTCAGCGTCCACCGGACGGTACCTCCCGTCATCACCGCTTCCAGCGTCGGAGTCCGGGGCGAGGTCCCCCGAACTCCAGCCAGCATGCTACCGGCCAGGTCAGACATTCCCGCCCGGCGCGGTGGCGCCCCCGCCGTACTGGTCGGCCCGGGTTCCCCTGATACGATCGCGATCGCTGTGATCAGGGCCGCCCGCCCCGGCATCGGGGGGACGGGGGTCGTCCCCGGGGAGGAACCAGCGATGGCCGTCCAGATCTCGCCCAGCATCCTGTCCGCCGACTTCGCGCGCCTGGCCGAGGAGGCCAAGGCGGTCGAGGAGACCGCCGACTGGCTGCACGTCGACGTGATGGACAACCACTTCGTGCCCAACCTGACCATCGGCCTGCCGGTCGTGCAGGCGCTGCTGAAGCACGCCGCGCTGCCGGTCGACTGCCACCTCATGATCACCGATCCGGACCGCTGGGCCCCCGCCTACGCCGAGGCGGGCGCGGGCAGCGTGACCGTCCACGCCGAGGCCGCCCGGGCGCCGGTCCGGACGCTGCGGGCGATCCGGTCAGCGGGCGCGCGCAGCGGCCTCGCGATCAACCCGGGTACCGCCATCGAGTCGTACGAGGACCTGCTCGGCGAGGTCGACATGGTGCTGCTGATGACCGTCGAGCCCGGCTTCGGCGGCCAGCAGTTCCTCGACATGGTGCTGCCGAAGTTGCGCCGCACCCGCGCCCTGCTGACCGCCCGCCGCGGGCCGGGTGACCGGGAGGTCTGGCTCCAGGTAGACGGCGGTGTGTCGGACGAGACGATCGAGCGCTGCGCCGACGCGGGCGCCGACGTGTTCGTGGCCGGGTCGGCCGTCTACGGCGCCCAGGATCCGGCCCGGGCCGTCCGCGACCTGCGCGCGCGGGCGCAGGCGGCGACGGACGCGGCCGGCTGGCACCCGGCGGGCTAACCGCGCAGGCCTCGGCGGGCAGCCTGGTGCCGTTCACAGCAGCCCGATCACCACCCGCACGACCTGACCGCCGGGCCCTGTCCCTGGCCGGCCGGGCCGCCGGCCGGGTCAGCGGCCGCGGCGGTCCCGGTGGCAGACGGTCGTCCCCGTCTTTCGCATGTATGAGGAACTGACCCCCGCGTTGCCAACAACTTGGGGCAACTTTTTTCCGGAATTTTCCGGCCCGGCCGGCAGTCTCCTGGCGGGCGGCACGTTTCCACGGTGGCGTCCGCCTGATGGCCGGGCTGGTTACCAGTTGTCCAGGTGCGGGAGCAGGTCGCTGAGACGCGCGATCACCGCGTCGGGCACTGCCGCCTCGAAGGCGGGGACCGTGCTGTTGGGGATCAGCACCGTGCGCATGCCGAGGCTCTTGGCGCCGAAGATGTCGTCGTAGGGCCGGTCGCCGACGAAGACGCAACTCCCCGGGTCGCGGACGCCGACCGCGGCCATCACCGCGCGGAACGCCTCCGGGTGCGGCTTAGTCCACGGAATCTCGCTGCTGTAGACGGCGCCGTCGATCAGCGCCAGCACCTCGTCCCGGTGAAAGACCCGTTCGTGCAGTGCCCGGGGCCACATGGTGTTGGACAGCACCCCTACCTTGATGCCGCGCCGGCGCAGCTCGCGCAGCAGCGGCGCCACCTCCGGGGTCGGTGTAGGTGTGCGGCTCCCAGACACGGAAGTAGGTGTCGAGCAGGGCCTCGTGCGGGGTCACCCCCGCCTGGGCGAAAATGTGCTCCAGGGTGGCGCTGCGGTGCTCGGTCTCGCACTGGCGCCAGAACCCGCTCTCGGCCGCGTGCATCGCCGCCGCCAGTGCGGCCGCCTGCTCCTGGGGGAAGTGCGGGGTGCAGATCTCCTGCCATAGCGCCTGGTGGTCGAAGACATGCCAGGGCGTGAGCGTCCCGCCCCAGTCGAAGATAACCGCCGCCACCGCCATGAGGGCCATAGTACGGACAGGGACCGTCACGGCCGAAGCCATTTTCCGGGCCGGCGACCCGTCCGTGTGCGGCCGTCAGGAGCTCGCGCCGACAGTTTGCAGGGCGCGCGGCGACCCGGACGCTGTGGGCACCGTCCCGGAGATCAGGGACACCAGCCGGACGGAAACGGTGGTCCAGTGCAGCTGGCCGAGGGCGACCGTGACCGAGGACTGGATGAAGCCGCAGCCGCTGACCGGGAACTTCGGCCTGAGCTTCTGTCCGGTCGAGCTGATCAGCACCACGGCCGGCGGGATCTCGGCCAGGGCGGGGCACATGGTGCCCGGCCTGTGCCCGGTGGACGGCTGCCGCAGGGCGGTGACGAGCGCGCTCAGGTTACCCTCGGCGCGTTCGAGTGTCGCCGTCGACCACAGGCCCTTGCCCGCGATGGCCTGGACGCTGTCCACGCACCGTTCCACCGTGACCGGGACGAAGGACGCGGGCAGGGTCCCAGTCGGTGCGCCCGACGGCCAACCCGCGCAGGCCACCTCGCCAGCCGGCAGGGACCCGCCGCTGACCGTCGGGACCGGCGTGGCCGTCCCGCTGGCGGCCGGGGCGGACCCGGAGACACCCGGTGCGCTGGCCGAGGCGCCGCTGGCCGGGGCCGAGCTGGGCCCGCTGGTGCCCGACGCGGTCGCGCCGGACGTGCCGGGCGAGGCCGAGCTGCCCGGGGCCTGGGCGCCAGCCGGTGCGCTGGCGCAGCCGGCGGCCAGCGCACCCGCCGCGAGCAGCGTGACCGCCGCGGCGCAGGCCCGCCGGCCGGACCTCTTCCGCCCGTTCGCTGTGATCATGTGAGCGCCTCTTTCTCAAGTACACCGCTTAGACGCCCCGGGCCCGCCCCCCGGTTTCACCGTTCCCCGAGTTTTACCGCATTCCCACACTCCCGCCGCCCAGGTCTCGGGAACCGGCCACCGCACGCCCTCTGCCGCAGCCCCCGGCGCCTGCCTTGCCGGTGCCAGGGGAGGCACCCGCGTGCGCCCCCGCCGCAGCGGCCGGGCCGGTAAAATCGCGGAGCGATCGGCCCGTCCGTGAGGACACCGGGGGGTACGGGGGCGTCGTCCCCCCCGTACCCCCGCCGCAGCGGCCGGGCCGGTAAAATCG
Organism: uncultured Actinomycetota bacterium; assembly: GCA_963795335.1. Classification (GTDB taxonomy): domain Bacteria; phylum Actinomycetota; class Actinomycetes; order Streptosporangiales; family Streptosporangiaceae; genus Trebonia. Next base: position 399,106 of record CAWCHI010000006.1, on the reverse strand, counting down.
CGGAGCGATCGGCCCGTCCGTGAGGACACCGGGGGGTACGGGGGGTCGTCCCCCCCGTACCCCCGCCGCAGCGGCCGGGCCGGTAAAATCGCGGAGCGATCGGCCCGTCCGTGAGGACACCGGGGGGTACGGGGGGTCGTCCCCCCGGAAGACAACTGTGAATGCTGCGTTACGTCGCTTCAGTTCTCCTCCGGCAGCCGTCAGACTGAAAGCGTGTATGACTATGACCTGATTGTGATCGGTTCGGGGCCAGGTGGGCAGAGGGCAGCGATCGCGGCCGCGAAGCTGGACCGGCGGGTGGCGGTGGTGGAGCGCCCGCAGATGCTGGGCGGCGTGTGCGTCAACACCGGCACGATCCCGTCCAAGACGCTGCGCGAGGCGATCCTCTACCTGACCGGGGCCGGCCAGCGGGAGATCTACGGCCAGTCGTACCGGGTCAAAGACGACATCACCGTGGCCGACCTGACCGCGCGGATCACCCACGTCGTCAGCCGTGAGAACGACGTGGTCCGGAACCAGCTCACCCGTAACCGGGTGACCATCATCAACGGCATGGCCTACTTCGTCGGCCCGCACGCGGTCGAGGTCGACGACCTGGGCGGCCGCACCCGCAAGATCACCGCCGACAACATCGTCGTCGCCACAGGCACCCGGCCCGCCCGGCCGTCGAGTGTCGCCTTCGATGACAAGACGATCATCGACTCCGACGGGATCATCCACCTCGAGCGGGTGCCCCGCTCGCTGATCGTGGTGGGCGCGGGCGTGATCGGCATGGAGTACGCGTCGATGTTCGCCGCCCTGGGGGCCAAGGTCACCGTGGTCGAGAAGCGGATGCGGATGCTCGATTTCTGCGACGAGGAAGTCGTCGAGGCGCTCAAGTACCACCTGCGTGACCTGGCGGTCACGTTCCGCTTCGGCGAGACCGTCGCCGCGGTGGAGTCGCACCCCGACGGCGCGATCGCGACGCTGGGCAGCGGGAAGAAGATACCGGCCGACACGGTGCTGTACTCGGCCGGGCGCCAGGGGATGACCGACGACCTGAACCTGCCCGCGGCCGGACTGGCGGCGGACGAGCGCGGCCGGATCACGGTGGACGAGTTCTTCCGGACCAAGGTGGGCCACATCTACGCGGTCGGCGACGTGATCGGCTTCCCGGCCCTCGCCGCCACCAGCATGGAGCAGGGCCGGCTGGCCGCCCACCACGCCTTCGGCGAGCCGGTAACGACCAACGAGATCCCGCAGCCGATCGGCGTCTACTCCCTGCCGGAGATCAGCTTCATCGGCAAGACCGAGGCCGAGCTGACCGACGCCTGCGTGCCGTTCGAGGTTGGGGTGTCCCGCTACCGGGAGCTTGCCCGCGGCCAGATCGTGGGCGACTCCTACGGCGTGCTCAAGATGCTGGTCTCGCCGACGGACCGCAAGCTGCTCGGGGTGCACGTCTTCGGCACCCAGGCGACCGAGCTGATCCACATCGGCCAGGCGGTCATGGGGTGTGGTGGCACGGTCGACTACCTGGTCGACGCGGTCTTCAACTACCCCACCCTGTCGGAGGCTTACAAGGTGGCCGCGCTCGACGCGACCAACAAGATGCGCGCGGTTACCCGGCTCTCGGGCTGAGCGGCATGGCCGGCTGGCCGGCTTTTCATGACTGTGAGCAGCCTGACAGACCTTTGAGTCTGTTGGCCGGAATACCTGCTATGGCACAATAGTTAGGAACGACAAATAAGCGTGCTCCGGGGTCGGTGAAACTCCGAACCGGCGGTGACAGTCCGCGACCCGGCCGCAACCGCGGCTGGCTGATCCGGTGAAATTCCGGGACCGACGGTTAAAGTCCGGATGGGAGGCAGCACGCGCGCGGCTGGCTGGCGCCAGCCGTGGCCGCCGGCATTGCACGACGCCGGGCGGGCCACGGCGGCAGTCCATTGGTCAGTGCGTCCCCCGGAGCCGGACCGGAGGAGGCGCGGCATGTTCACCGGCATCGTTGAGGATCTCGGCGAGGTCCAGACCGTTGAGCAGCTGGGTGACTTTGCCCGCATTCACGTCCTCAGCAGCGTCGTCAGCGCCGATGCGCGCCCGGGCGACTCGATCTGCGTGAACGGCGTCTGCCTGACGGTAACCGCCCTGCTCGGTGCCCCGCCGACCCCGCCCCCTCCCGGAGTTCGGGAAGAGCTTCCCGCCGCAGCCGGCTTCACCGCCGACGTGATGGGGGAGACCCTGGCCCGTTCCAGCCTCAAGGGAACCGCCCCCGGCACCCGGGTCAACCTGGAGCGCTCGGTCCGGGTTCAGGACCGCCTGGGCGGGCACCTGGTGCAGGGGCACGTGGACGGGACCGCGACCATCGTCAGCCGCGACCCGCAGGAGCAGTGGGAAGTGGTCCGCATCAGCTTGCCCGCCGACCTCGCCCGCTACGTCGTGCACAAGGGCTCCATCGCCGTCGACGGCGTCAGCCTCACCGTCTCGTCCATCGCGGGGGACTGGTTTGAGGTCAGCCTCATCCCCGAGACGCTCAAGCGCACCACCCTCGGGGAACGGCCGCCGGCAGCGAGGTCAACCTCGAGGTGGACATCATCGCCAAGTACGTGGAGAAGCTGACCGGGGGCACGCGATGAGCGCCCGGCCCGCCCCGGCGGGCGCAATTGGCTCGCCCAAGCCATCCCAGACGCCCGGGCCAACCGAGACGCGGCAGTCAGCCGAGACGCTGCAGTCACCCGAGAAAAGGCAAAATGAGCTGATCATGATGAACCCTTCTGATGCGGCGCACCCCGATATTCCGCTGGACGAGGTCGCCCGGGCGATCAAGGACATCGCCGGCGGGCGCGCGGTCGTGGTGGTCGACGACGCCGACAGGGAAAACGAGGGCGACATCGTCTTCGCCGCGTCCAAGGCCACGCCGGAGCTGCTCGCTTTCACCATCCGCTACGGCCGGGGACTGATCTGCGTGCCCATGCTCGGGGAGGATCTCGACCGGCTGCACGTGCCGCAGATGACGAGTCACAATCAGGAGCACCACGGGACTGCGTTCACCATCAGCGTGGACGCGCGGCACGGGATCACCACCGGGATCTCGGCGGCGGACCGCGCCCTGACCATCCAGCTGCTGGCCGACCCGGCCAGCACGTCCGAGGACGTCGTGCGCCCGGGGCACGTGTTCCCGCTCCGCTACACCGACGGCGGCGTGCTCCGCCGCCGTGGCCACACCGAGGCAGCAGTGGACCTGGCCATGCTCGCCGGGCTGCCCCCGGCCGGGGTGGTATGCGAGGTGATCGGCGACGACGGCACGATGATGCGGCTGCCGGCACTGCGCGAGTTCGCCGACGCTCACGGCCTCGCGCTGATCTCCATCGAGCAGCTCATCGAGTACCGCCGCCGGACCGAGCGGCTGGTCAGCCGGGTGGCCGAAACCGTCATCCCGAACTCCTACGGCGACTGGCGCGCCTACGGCTACCGCAGCGACATCGACGGCGCCGAGCACCTCGCCCTCGTCCTGGGGGACCTCGACGCGGCCGACGAGCAGGCCGAGCCGGGCGAGGACGTCCTCACCCGGGTGCACTCCGAGTGCCTCACCGGCGATGTCTTCGGCTCCCAGCGGTGCGACTGCGGCAGCCAGCTGGACGCCGCGATGGCCCAGATCGCCGAGCGCGGCCGCGGCGTGGTCCTCTACCTGCGCGGCCACGAGGGCCGCGGCATCGGCCTGCTGTCCAAGCTGCAGGCCTACAAGCTGCAGGACGCGGGCGAGGACACGGTCGACGCGAACCTCAGCCTCGGCCTTCCGGTCGACGCGCGCGAGTACTCGGTCGCCGCCCAGCTGCTCGATGACCTCGGCGTCCGCTCGGTCCGGCTGCTCACCAACAACCCGGCCAAGGTCGAGGCGCTGGCCGCACACGGCTTCGGGGTCACCCGCATCCCGCTGCCGCCGCAGACCACGCCGCAGAACCTGCGCTACCTCGCCACCAAGCGGGACCGCCTCGGCCACCAGCTCGACTCGCTGGGCCCCGGGGACCTCCCGTCGGCCGAGGTTTCCTGACTCCTGAGCCGGCGCAGCCTCCCGCGCGGCGGGATCCGGCGTGCCGCCTGATGACAACTGACACTCGGCCGGCCGCAGGCGGCCGACCGGAAGGGGAGGGCTCATGAGTGGACAAGGGCGCCCGCAGCTCGCGGAGGTGGACGCGAACGACCTGGCGCTCGCGATCGCGGCCACCCGGTGGCACGCGGAAATCACCGACTCGCTGGTAGAGCGGGCCACCGCCGCCGCCAAGGCGTGCGGCGTGTCCGACCTGGCGGTGGTCCGGGTGGCTGGTGCGGTCGAGCTCCCGGTCGTCGCCCACGAGCTGGCCAAGCACTACGACGCCGTGGTCTGCCTGGGGGCCGTCATCCGCGGCGGCACGCCGCACTTCGAGTACGTCTGCGACTCGGTGACCGCCGGGCTGACCCGGGTGGCGCTCGACCGCGGCACCCCGGTCGGCAACGGCGTGCTAACGTGTAACACCGAGGAGGAGGCCCGCGACCGCTGCGGGCTGCCGGACAGCAGCGAAGACAAGGGTTGGGAGGCAGTCGTGGCCGCGCTCGACACCGCGCTGCTCCTGAAGGCCATCCGCTGCGGCAACCTCCCGAAGCACGCAGATCCTTCAGGGAGTGCTGGCGCGCGACATTGACCGCGCCTCGTTACCCCTTGATTCACCGTCCGTAGCGCTGACGCACGCCCGCTTGCGTCGCTCTGGCCGGGTAGCGCGGGCGCTTGCCGTGTCGGGTACCCACGCCTCCGTTCGGGATCAAAGGACCTTTCCATGCTCTCTCTGGTACTGCCCAAGGGCTCGCTCGAAAAAGCCACCCTCGACCTGTTCGACGCCGCCGACCTGACCGTACGGCGGGCGTCTGAGCGCGACTACCACGCCTCCATCGATGACCCCCGCATCGACCGGGTCCGGTTCCTGCGCCCCCAGGAGATCCCCTCCTACCTCGAGCGCGGCCTGTTCGACATCGGCATCACCGGCCGCGACTGGATCACCGAGACCCAGGCGGACGTCACCTCGCTGGGCGAGCTGCAGTACTCCAAGGCGACCTCCAACCCGGTCCGGGTGGTGCTGGCGGTGCCGGACGCCGCCCCGTGGCAGACCGTCGCCGACCTTCCCGAGGGAATCAGGATCTCCACCGAGTTCCCGTCGCTGACCGAGCGCTTCCTGACCACCCACGGGGTCAAGGCGATGATCGTGCCCTCCTACGGGGCGACCGAGGCGAAGGTGCCGGACATCGTCGACGCCATCGTCGACCTGACCGAGACCGGCTCCTCGCTGCGCAAGAACGGGCTCCGCATCCTGGAGACCATCCTGACCAGCTACACCGAGCTGGTCGCGTGCGGGACCGCCTACTCCGACCCCGACAAGCGGGCCGCCATGGAGGACATCGCGCTGCTGCTGCGCGGGGCCATCGCGGCCCGCGGCCAGGTCCTGCTGAAGCTCAACGTGCCGGGGGACAAGCTCGTGGCGGTGACATCGATGCTGCCGGCGATGTCGTCCCCGACCGTCACCGCCCTCGCCAACACCGCCATGAACGCGGTCGAGACGGTGGTGCCCAAGCGGGGCGTCAACACGCTGATCCCGGCGCTCAAGGCGGCCGGCGCGCAGGACATCCTGGAAATACCGATCTCTAAGATCGTGGAGTGAGCATCAGGCGCATACGACGTAATACGGCCCGCGTCCTGCCCGTTGACCGGGAAGGGCGCGTGCTGCTGTTGCACGGCTGGGACCCGGTCAATCCCGGCGACCCGTTCTGGTTCACCATCGGCGGGGCGGCCGACCCGGGGGAGACGCTGGCCCAGGCGGCCGTACGCGAGCTGCGCGAGGAAGCCGGCATCGTGATCGAGCTGACCGCGCTCGGTGAGCCGATCGAGGTCTCGCTCATCGAGTTCACCTGGTCAGGGGTGCTGTTCGTCCAGGACCAGACGTTCTTCGCCGTGGGGGTGGAGGACGCCGAGGTCAGCTTTGACGGCCAGGAGCCGCTGGAGCGGTCGACCATCGACAAGCACGCCTGGCTGTATCCGGCCGACCTGGAAGGCGGGACCGAGCGGCCCGCCGACCCGGAGATCCCGCGGCTGATGCGGGCCGCCGCCGCCTCGGTGCGCGGACCGCGGGATCAGGGCAGACCGCCGCGGTGAGGATCAGCCGCGGCACCGCCCGGGTTCTGCCGGTCGATACCGGCGGGCGGGTGCTGCTTCTCCTCGGCCGGGAGCTGTTGCGCCGGCGCAACCACTTCTGGATGTCCGTCGGCGGCGGGGTCGAGCGGGGCGAGAGCCTCGCCCAGGCGGCCGCCCGCGAGCTCGGGGAGGAGACCGGCATCCGGGTCGACCCAGCCGCGCTCGGCGCGCCGGTAGGCCGCTCGGTCATCGAGTTCGCCTCGTTCGGCCTGGTGCCGGTCACGCAGGAGCAGACCTACTTCGCGCTCGCGGTGCAAGGCACGGCCGTCAGCCGGGCCGGGCTCGGCCGCCTCGAGCGGCTGACCATCGCCGGCCACGCGTGGCTGACCGAGGCCGGCCTGGGGCAGCGGCCCGAGCGGCTCAGCGACCCGGAACTGCCGCTGCTGGTACGGGCGGCGGTCGCCGCCGTACGTGACTGACGCCCGCAGGCCGCCGCTTTCGGGCATACCGGACGCGCCGGACGGGTTATTGCACAACAGTCGCCAAATGTCCCGTGGCCGACGGCGGCGCTGCTCGGTTAACGTGGTAGTACAAGTGAGACTTCGAGGTGGGGCCGTGCGCGACATCCTGGACACGATCACCAAGTGGTGGACCGAGGACGAGACCTTCAGCCTGGCCACCGTGGTCAGCACCTTCCGCAGCGCGCCCCGTGACCCCGGTGCCGCCCTCGCGGTCGAAGACGGGGGCGAGGTCATCGGCTCGGTGTCCGGCGGCTGCGTCGAGGGCGCCGTCTACGAGCTGGCGAACGAGGTCACCGCGAGCGGCGAGCCGGTCCTGCAGCGGTACGGCTTCAGCGATGACGATGCCTTCGCGGTGGGGCTGACCTGCGGCGGAATCCTGGACGTATTCGTCGAGCCGGTCAGCAAGGCGACGTTCCCGGAGCTGGGCGATATCCACCAAGCGGTCGAGCGCGGCGAGCCGGTGGCGGTCGCGACCATCATCTCCGGACCCGGCCAGGTCGGCGCCCGCCGGATCATCTGGGGCGATCCAGGTCGCCCGGCGACCGGTGGCCTGGGCGCGGGCGAGATGCTCGACAGCGCGGTCGACGAGGACGTGCGCGGCATGCTCGCCCAGGGCCGGACCGGCATCCGCCGCTACGGCGAGCACGGCGAGCGGCTCGGCGACGAGCTGGCCGTGTTCGTCAATTCCTTCGCGCCGCCGCCGCGGATGTACGTGTTCGGCGCGATCGACTTCGCCGCGGCGGTGGCCCGGGTCGGCAAGTTCCTCGGCTACCACGTGACCGTGTGCGACGCGCGGCCCATCTTCGCCACTAAGTCGCGCTTCCCCGACGCCGACCAGGTGGTCGTCGACTGGCCGCACCGCTTCCTGGCCGGCGTGGACGTGGACGCCCGCACGGTGATCTGCGTGCTCACCCACGACCCGAAGTTCGACGTGCCGGTGCTCGAGGTCGCGCTGCGCACCCCGGCTGGCTACGTCGGGGCGATGGGCTCACGCCGCACCCACGAGGACCGGCTGGAGCGGCTGCGGGAGACCGGCCTGACCGAGGCCGAGCTGTCCCGGCTGCGCTCCCCGATCGGGCTCGACCTCGGCGCCCGCACCCCCGAGGAGACAGCGGTATCGATCGCGGCCGAGCTGATCCAGCTCCGCTGGGGCGGCTCGGGCGGCGCGCTGACCGACACCGAGGGCCGCATCCACCGCGACGAGCGCGTCGAGGCCTGACCCGCGCGCCTGGCCGGCCCGCGCCGCGGCCACCGTACTGATCGCGGCATGTTGCCGGGGGCCGATTGGGCGCGTCGGCGGGAGGCGTCGTCGCGGGCGCGGGGGGAGTGAACTACGGTAGGGGCGTGGTCACGGTGGCGGGGATTTTGCTGGCGGCCGGGAACGGCACCCGGCTCGGCCAGCCCAAGGCAACGGTGGAGCTGGGCGGCCTGACGCTGGCCGAGCGCGGAGTTGCGCTGCTGCGGGACGGCGGGGCTGACCCGGTGCTGGTGGTAACGGGCGCGGCGCCGGTTCAGGTGCCGGGGACGGTCAGCGTGCACAACCCCGACTGGCTGTCGGGCATGGGATCGTCGCTCGCGACGGGGCTACGGGCCCTGGCCGGACCCGGGGCGAGCGCCGACAGCGCGGATCCGCCCGCCGCCGATGGCATTACCGCGGCCGTGATCGCGCTGGCCGACCAGCCACTCATTGGCGCGGCGGCGGTCCGCCGCCTCATCGACGCGCACGTGGCCGGGAGCGCGGTCGCGGTCGCTGCCTACGACGGCAAGCCCCGCAACCCGGTTCTCATCGCCCGCGAGCAGTGGGACGCCGTGCTCGCGGTCGTCTCGGGGGACACCGGCGCGCGTCCCTTCCTGCGGGCCCATCCCGAGCTGGTCACGCTGGTCGAGTGCGGGGACGTCGGCCGGCCGGACGACGTCGACACGCCCGAGGACCTGGCCCGGGTGCGCGCCCACCTGTCCCCGTCCCGGTAACCCGGCCACCGCGGCGAGCAGGGCCCGACGGCGGGTGGCGAGCCTGCTCAGCTCACCTCGGCCCGAATGCCCCAGCGGACGGTGACGGACTCGCGGGGGGCCAGCACGATAAGGTCCTCGCCGCTGTTGAACGCGTTCGGCGGGCACGTCATCGGCTCCACCGCTACCGCCACCCGCCGGCGCTCGGGCTCCAGCGTGTCGCTCGTGAAGACCTGCAGCCAGGCGTTGGCCTGGTCCAGCCACACAGCCGTGGTCAGGGTGGGTCCGGCCAGCCGGACCCACGCGTTGCCGTCAGCGTCCCGGCGCAGAGCGGTGAATGCATGGTCGAGCTGGACGCCCGCCAGCTTGCGCGGCGAGCGCAGGTCGAAGGCCGTCCCGTCCACGTCCTGGGCCGGGCCGCTGGGGATGAGCCGGTCATCGACCGGCTGCCAGCGGTCGGCCGGCAGCTGCAGTTCGCACTCGTCGATGGAGGCGGTGCCGGCCGTCACGTAGGGGTGGTTCCCGGTGCCCCAGGGGGCCGGGTGGGAGCCCTTGTTCGCCGCGGTCACCGTGACGTGCAGCCCAGAGTCGGCCGCCAGCCGGTAGGTCGCGTCGACCTGCACCGCGAACGGGTAGCCCTGCTGGCCGTGCGGCAGGCAGCGCAGCGTGACCTCATCCCGTTCATGCCCCACCTTGACCCACGGGGCCCACCGGGTGAGCCCGTGAATGGCGTTCCCGTGGGCCGGCTGGACAGCGCCAGGTGGTAGTCCGTCCCCGCGAAGGCGTAGTGGCCGCCTTCGAGCCGGTTCGGCCACGGCGTCAGCAGCTGCCCGGCGCTGTGCGGCGGCAGCTCATCGGCGTCATAGCCAGTGACCAGGGAAGTGTCGCCGAACGTGAGACTGCGCAGGCCCGCGCCAAGCTCGGTCACGGTGGCGCTGTAGGCGCCTGCCTCGATCTCGTACTGGGTGCCGGTGAGCGGGATCGTCATGCCGAACAGCATACGGACCCCGGTCACCAGGCGCAGCGGCTGCTCGTGGTTGGCGCCGTGTCGCGCGGGGGAACCAATCAGGGCCGCTTCGAATTGCCACGTAACGGCTGCTCTAATTGCGCGTTTGAGGGAACTCTGAGGCATGCGAGAAACGCGCTTCAGGGCCGCTCCCGCTGAATTCAGCCGGGCTGGCTGGCTACGCTTTTTGACTATCAGTTCGTGATAGCAGAGCCCTGAAGTGCGTGTTCTGCGAGGGCCGACGGGGCTGCTTGGGGAGCGGGGGACCGTCAGCCCCGTCGGCAATCAAAACTGTAGCCGCAGTAGAGTGCCGAGCGATACTGGTTGACTATTACTTCTTCGTGACCGACGGCCGCATTTCTGGCGCAAAAGCCCGACGGCCGCACCCGTGACGACCGCCGGCCGGGCGCCCGCGGCGCGCTGTCCGGTCAGCGGTCAGCCCGACCCGGGGCAAGGCGGCCATTGCGCAGTGCCTCGGCCGCCAGGACGCCGAAGAGGTAGAAGTAAGCCGCTTCCTCTTCCTCGAAGAAGCGCACCTCGTGCCGCGCGTCCTCGGCGCAGCTGAATACCTCGTACCCGCCCTCGGTCTTGAACAGGCACATGGCCCCGGTGACCTCTTCATCGACCGCGTAGGCCGATCGCGGGATATCGGCCATGTCCACCAGGTCGGCGAAGATGGCAGACATCGCCAGCCGCGGCCGCCGGGCCGCCCGCCGTCCGCGAACGGCGCCAGTGAGCTTGCTCAGCGCGCCCACCGCGGTCAGGCCACCCGGCAGCGCAGCGGCAGGCGCGGGAGCGGGAGCGGCGGGCGCTGAGACTACGGGCGCGGAGACGGCGGCCGGCGCGGCGGGAGCCGCCGTGACGGGGGCTGGCGCGGGCGCGGCGGAGGCCGCCGGCGCCGGGGGCGGCGCAGCCGGGAGGGGGGCCTGCGGACCAGTGGTGCTGGTCTCCGCGGCACTGGCAGCGGGTGGGGCTGGTTCCGCCGCCGGGGTAAGCCCGGGCGGTGTCGCGGTCAACGGCATGGTGGCGGCCCGGCTGCTGACCGGGTCGTCGCCCGACGGCGCGGCCACCGGGAAAGGGCCCGACGCAGCGATGGGTGCGGGGATGCCGGCCTGCGACGCGGGCACGGCGGGTGGCGCCGCGATCCCCCCGGCGGCCATCCCCGGGGCCGCCTGGCTGGCGGGCGAGGGCGGCGCGGCCTGGCCCGGCTGGGCTGCCGGGGCCGCCGGGGCGAGCTGGGCCGTAACGTAAGCCTGGGCCGGAGCCTGCAGGGCGGGGGCGGGCGCTGCTGGCTGCGCGGCGTACCCGGCTTGCGGCTGCTCGCCCGTCTCGGCCCGGCTGTCCGGCTGTGACATGCTGGCCGGCTGCGCCACCGGTGCCGCCGGCTGCTGAGCCTGGTACCCAGGGCCAGGGGCGCCCGGGCCAGGTGCGGCGTACTGCTGCGGGCCGGTCGCGGTGTTAGCCGGGGCGGCGCCCGGACCGGGCTGCCCGTACCCGCTCGCGGCATACCCGTTGGCCGGATACTGGTCAGCCTGCTGACCGCCACCAGCGGGATTCGGGCCGGGCTGGTAGTACCAGGTCCCGTTGGCATCGGGCGCGGGCGAGCCGTGCCATGCCGCCACCGCGGCGGGCGCCGCCGAGGGGGCCTCCTGCGGCGTGGAGAACTGCGGCTGCGCGGATGGGGACCCTGGGTACTGCGATCCTGGGTACTGCGACCCTGGGTACTGCGATCCCTGGTACTGCGACCCTGGGTACTGCGATCCCTGGTACTGCGATCCTGGGTACTGCGACGACGGGTACTGCGGCGGTGCGAACTGCGGCTGCTGGCCGGCGAAGGGAGGCTGCCCCGGCTGCTGACCGGCCTGAACCTGTCCCGCCTGGCCCTGTCCCGCCTGAACCTGGCTTGCCTGCGCTTGACCCGCCTGGCCCGGCCACGCCTGCTGTGCTCCGGGGCTAGTTTGGCTGGCCGGCTGGCCAAGCGCCTGCTGGCCGCCTGACGCCTGACCGGTGGATGGTGCTGCGCTGGGCAGCTGCGGCCTGCCGGATAGCTGCCCAGCCTGGCCGGCGAGCGGGGCGCCGGTCATCCCAGGGGATTGCGGCCCGGCCTGACGCGCTGGTGCTCCCGGGAAACTTTGCGCGTCTTGGTAGTCCTGAGAGCCAGCAAGCCCCTGTGCACTCTGGTAGCTCTGCGAGCCGGCGGGCGTCTGCGGGCCCTGATAGCTCTGCGAGCCGGGCACACTCGGAGCGCCGTGGTAATTCTGCGAGCCAGCAGCGACCTCAGGGGAGCCTTGATAGGTCGGCGAGCCGGGGAGGCTCTGCCAGCCCTGGTAATCCTGTCCGCTCTGGTATCCCTGGGCACTCTGGTATCCCTGGGCGCTCTGGTATCCCTGGACGCTTTGGTAATCCTGTGCGCCCTGGTACTCCTGCGACCCTTGGAAACCACCCTGCGTCGTCCCCTGGAAGCCCTGGCCGTTCTGGTACCCGTAGGTGCCCGCAGACCCGGGCGGACCGGCTGGCTGGGCGGCCGATGCCGCGCTGCCCGGGCCAAGCGCGGCCGGCGGGCTGCTGAGCAGGCTCTGCTGGCCACTAGGAGCTTGCTGACCCCAGGAGAACTGCTGGCCTGTAGGAGCTTGCTGGCCTGCGGAAGACTGCTGGCCTGCGGACGTTTGCTGTCCGCCTGACGCCTGCAGGCCACCCGAGGTCCGCTGTCCACCCGGACCCTGTTGCCCGGAGAATTGTCCGGCGGGGAACTGCTGCCCGGCGGGGAACTGCTGTCCACCGGGGAACTGCTGTCCACCGGGGAACTGCTGGCTCCCGGAGGGCTGCTGGCCGCCGGAGAACTGCTGGCCGCCGGAGAACTGCTGGCCGCCGGAGAACTGCTGGCCGCCGGACACAGAACCCTGCTGGCGGCCGGGCACGACCGTGAGCCCCGCCTGGGGTCCGGAGGTGTTCACCCGGGTGCCGCCCTGGGCGCCCGCTGCGGGCCCCTGGTACCCGCCCGTGAACGCTTGCTGGCTCGCCGGGCCGGGCGCGGGCGCCGTCAAAGCGGGCGCCGCGGCGGCTTGAGTCATGCCCGCCCCGTTGAGGTTCGCCTGTGTCGTGCCGGCCGTGTCGGGCCGGCTTGTGTCGGGCCGGCTTGTGTCGGGCCAGCCTGGGTCATGGCCGGCTGCGGCATCGACGAAGGCAGCTGCGCCGGGCCGGCCGCGGAAGCTGACCGCGGACGGGTCGCGCCGACGTCCCCGCCGGAACGCCCCAGCCGCCTGTCCCGCCCGGTCCCGGCCCGGCCGTGCCGCCAGTGCCCCCGCTGCCGGCGCCGAGCGCCCGCGGCAGCGCGGAGAGCAGCAGCGCGATCGGGAACTCGTGCCGCTCCTCGGCCAGGTCGGTGACCTCTTGCCGGGGCACGACGACCTCGAAGACGCCCCGGTCGACTTCCCAGTAGCCCAGTTGCGCGGCCCGCTGGGAGTCCATGCCCAGGTAGACGATGTGCAGCCGGTCCCCGAGGTCATCCAGCACAAGGCAGGGCTCGCCGTGGTAGGACCCGATCGGCCGTGACTCCCACAGCGCGTCGAGGTCGTCCAGTCGTACCTCCTTGCGCCAGATGCCGCCGGGCGCGGGGGAGAAGGCGTGTTCCTCGGGCGGCGGCGGCGCCGCGAACAGGGTGACGTCGCGGTCGGTCGGGCCAACCGCGGCCTGGTACGAAGCACCCAGGTAGGAGGCCATGAGCCGGTATCGCATAATGCCTTACGCCTCTCTCGGCCGCCGCCAGGCGAGCCCGTCATACCGGGCCACAGGCTCCTCGCCCGCGTCCGCCAGGCGGCACAGCACCGTGCCCACGGGAATCTGGATCGGCTCCAGGTAGAACTCGACCCGGCCGGCCTGCCGCGCGGGGTGACCGGCACGTACCCGTCAATCTCCCGGGACTGCCAGCACAGGCAGTACAGCTCCGCTATGTCCGGCTTGAAGTCAGATCCCTCGTAGCCCAGGCCGAGGGCGTAGAACGCGTCCGCCGGGCTCCTCACGACCACATCCCTGACCCGGTGCACATAGCCGGCAATCACACCCCGCTGGCCGCTCATGTACGGGCCGACCATTCGAGGCGGGACCACCTTCCGCATCGGCGTACCGGGAAGGATCCGCGCCGCTAGCGCCGGCTCACGTGCCGAACCCACGGAACTGCTCCTTCCCGCCTGCGTCGTAGCCAGGTCTGCACCGCCAGTTCGCTTGTTCCAGGCCCTGCGCGTCGCTGCAGGTCGCAGACTTCCACATCGGGCAGGTGTGCTCAACCGATTCTGCCGTGGAGATTGACGATACCTACCGTTAAATGCGGCTTTCATGGATTTCACTACATTGAGTAGCCGCAGGGAGGCCCAGGTGCGCCGGGCCCCTGCCGGCGGCCGGAGCGCGGCCGCCGGCGGTAAGGTCGCCTCGTGCCACTGAGCAGACCCGCGGGGGACGCCGGCGACGCCGAGCCGGCTGTCGTCGCGGCGCTGGCCGCCTACGCGGCGGGCCAGGGCACCGAGCACGCGGCGCTGACCGCACTGGCCGCCAGCCGGCTGCTCGTCCCGGTCGTCGCCGTGCTGGCCGAAGCGGGCCCCGAAGGCGCCGGGAAAGAGACCGAGATGGCGCTGCCGACGCTGATCGGCAATGACGGCCGCACGGCGGTCATCGCGTTCACCAGCGCCGCCGCTGTCACCCGGTGGCGCCCGGACGCCCGCCCGGTCCCGGTTCCCGCGCCGGGGCTCTGGCCGGCCGTCGCGGCCGAACGGGCCGACGCGGTCGTGATCGATGTGGCCGGGCCGGTCCCGCTGGTCATCGAGGGCGCCCGGCTGGCCGCGCTGGCCGCGGGCGGACCGCCGCCGACCCCGGACCAGGACCCCGACGTGCACGCGGCCGTGGCTGCCGCCGTCGCCGGCGCGGCCCGCGCCGCCGGCCTTCCCGGCCTTCCCGGCCTTCCCGGGCCGCCCGCCGGGCCGTCTTTCACCCTCGCACCGGGCGACCCCGACGCCGACCTGACGGTCACGCTGCACGGGACCGACCCGGCCGGCGCCCGCGCCGCCGCGCAGGCGATCGCCGTCGCCCTCGCGCCCCGCTTCCGGCGCGGCATCGCGCTCCGGCTCGGCTGACGCGGCCCGCGGGAGCCACGTGCCCGCGATGAGGCGGCCGCGCTGGCCCATAGCCATCTGGCGCGGCGGGAAACATAGCCCCGCGGGCCGAGGCGGGCACCGCCGGCGCCCGTTCGGGTGACTGTCTCCGCGAGGGCCGCCCGGACCGGCCCTTGCGCCCCGCCCTGGCCTGCACCGGCGGTAGGGTAAACAGTATGTTCCGGTGGCTGACGGCAGGCGAGTCGCACGGCAAGGCACTCGCCGCGATCTGTGACGGCGTGCCCGCCGGGGTGCGGGTCACCAGCGATGACGTGGCCGGCGCGCTCGCCCGGCGGCGCGCGGGCTACGGCCGCGGTGCGCGGATGAAGTTCGAACAAGACGAGATCGAGCTGACCGGCGGAGTCCGGCACGGGCTCACGCTCGGCGGGCCAGTCGCGATCCGGGTCGGCAACACCGAGTGGCCCAAGTGGGAGACGGTCATGTCGCCCGACCCGGTCAGCGCGGCCGAGCTTGACGCGCAGGCGCGGAACGCGCCGCTGACCCGCCCCCGGCCCGGGCACGCCGACCTGGCGGGCATGCAGAAGTTCGGCCACACCGACGCCCGGCCAGTGCTGGAGCGGGCCAGCGCCCGCGAGACGGCCGCGCGGGTCGCGCTGGGCGAGGTCGCCCGGCGGCTGCTGAGCCAGGCCCTCGGCGTGCAGATCGTCTCGCACGTGACCGCCCTCGGCTCGGTTTCCGTGCCCGACGGGACCCCGCCGCCCGCCCCCGCTGACCGTGAGCGGATCGACGCCGACCCGGTGCGCTGCGCCGACGCCGCGACCAGCGCCCGCATGATCGACGAGGTGGACACCGCCCGCCGTGAGGGCGACACACTCGGCGGGGTGGTGGAGGTGGTGGTCTACGGGCTGCCGCCGGGGCTGGGCAGCTTCACCCAGTGGGACCGTAAGCTCGACGCCCGCATCGCGGCCGCGATCGTCTCCATCCAGGCGTTCAAGGGCGTGGAGATCGGCGACGGCTTCGTGACCGCGGGCCGCCGCGGCTCGGGCGCGCACGACGAGATCTACCTCGCCCCCGAGGGTGTCCGCCGCCGGACCAACCGGGCCGGCGGCATCGAGGGCGGCATGTCGACCGGCGAGGTGCTGCGGATCAAGGGCGCGATGAAGCCCATCTCGACCGTACCGCGGGCCCTGGAAACCATCGACGTGGCCACCGGCGAGCCGGCCAAGGCGATCAACCAGCGCAGCGACGTCACCGCGGTGCCGGCCGCCGGGGTGGTGGCCGAGGCGATGGTCGCCCTGGTGCTGGCCGAGGCGGCGACCGAGAAGTTCGGCGGCGACTCGGTCGAGGAGCTGCGCCGCAACGCCGAGAGCTACCTCAAGAGCCTGGTGATCTCGTGACCGCGGGCGAGCCTGCCAGCGAGGCCGGCACCAGCGAGGCCGGCACCAGGGACGCCGGCACCTGGGCCGCCAGCGCGACCCGGCTGGCCGGTCCCGGCCGTGCGGTCGTGCTCATAGGCCCGCCCACGGCGGGCAAGTCGACCGTCGGCGCGCTGCTGGCAGCCGAGCTGGACGTGCCCTTCGCGGACACCGACACGCTGGTCGAGCAGGCAGCCCGCAAGTCAGTCGGCGACATCTTCGTGGACGACGGCGACCAGGTCTTCCGTAGCCTCGAGCGGGCCGCGGTGGCCCGCGGCCTGGAGCAGGTGCAGGCGGCGGGCGGCGTCCTCGCCCTCGGCAGCGGCGCGGTGCTCGACCCCGACGTGCGCCGCATGGTGGCCAGCCAGCTGATCGTCTACCTCGAGACCGAGTTCGCCGCCGTCGCCAAGCGCACCGGCATGGACCGGCCGCGGGTGGTGATCCCGGGCAATCCGCGCGGGCGGCTGCGCGCCATGCTGGAAGAACGGCGGCCGGTCTACGCCGACCTGGCCACGCTCACCGTGCCGACCGACGACCTGGCCCCCGAGGAAGTGGCCGCCGACCTCGCCAAGCGGCTGCGTTCATGACCGAGACCCGCATCGCCGTCGGCGGTGAGCACCCTATGAGGTGGTCGTCGGCACCGGCGTGCTCGGCGTGCTGCCGGAGCTGGTCGGCAAGCGGGCCGAGACCGTCGCCGTCTTCTGGGACGAGCGGCTGGGGGCGCTAGCCGACCAGGCCTTCCACGTGCTGCACGAGGCCGGCTACCGGGTGGCGATGGCCCACGTGCCGTCGGGCGAGGCGGCCAAGAGCGCGGCCATCCTCACCGCTCTGTGGTCGTTCCTGGCCGAGCGGAAGGTCACCAGGACCGACTGCATCGTCGCGATCGGCGGGGGAGCGACCACCGACCTGATCGGCTTCCTGGCCGCGACCTGGCTGCGCGGTGTCCGCGTCGTGCTGGTGCCGACCACGCTGCTCGGCATGGTCGACGCGGCGGTCGGCGGCAAGACCGCGATCGACATCCCCGAGGGCAAGAACCTGGTCGGCGCGTTCTACCCGCCCGCCGGGGTGCTGGCCGACCTGGCTACCCTGGAGACGCTGCCCAGGGCCGACTACGCGGCGGGCCTGGCCGAGGTGATCAAGGCCGGGTTCATCGCCGACGGCGAGATCCTGCGGCTGGTCGCGGCGGACCCGGCCGCCGCCGCGACTCCAGCGGGGACGCACACCCGCGAGCTGATCGAGCGGGCGATCGCGGTCAAGGCCCGGGTCGTCTCGGCCGACCTGCGCGAGTCGGGCCAGCGGGAGATGCTCAACTACGGCCACACGCTGGGCCACGCGATCGAGAAGCGGGAGCGGTACGCCTTCCGGCACGGCGACGCGGTCGCGATCGGCATGGTGTTCGCGGCCGAGGTCGGGCCGGCTGGCCGGGTACCTGACCGAGGCGGACGTGGCGCGGCACCGGGAGCTGCTTACCTCGGTCGGCCTGCCGGTCACCTACCACGCGCAGCGCCTGGCCCGCCCTGCGCGAGACCATGTCGCTGGACAAGAAGAGCCCGCGGCGCCCGGCTGCGGATGGTAGTACTCGACGGCGTCGGGCACCCGGTCATCTACGACAGCCCGCCCGAGGAGCTGCTCACCCAGGCCTACCAGGCGGTGGCGGCGTGACCGCCCGGACGGACTGGGCACCGGCGGACTGGGCACTGGCGGCCTGGGCACTGGCGGACTGGGCACCGGCGGCCTGGGCACCGGCCCCGGGGCCGACTACGGGGCCGAGACCGGGCTGGTCGGGCTGAGCGGGCGGCGGGTGCTGGTGCTCAACGGGCCGAACCTCGGCCGCCTCGGCAAGCGCGAGCCGTCCGTCTACGGCACCGCGACCTACGCCGACCTGAGCGAGCTGTGCCAGCGGACCGGCAAGGAACTCGGCCTCGACGTCGAGGTCAGGCAGACCGAGTACGAGGGCGAGCTGATCGCCTGGATCCACCAGGCCTGCGACGACGCGACCCCGGTGGTGCTGAACGCCGCCGCGCTCACCCACTACTCCTACGCCCTGGTGGACGCGGTCAAGATGCGGACCGCGCCGCTGGTCGAGGTGCACATCTCCAACATCGCGGCCCGCGAGAGCTTCCGCCACGAGTCGGTGATCACCGGCGCCGCGACCGGGATCATCGCCGGCTTCGGCTTCCAGTCCTACGTCCTCGCGCTGCACGCGATCGCGGCAGGAGCTGGACGGCGGGAACGAGCCCGGCGCGCCGCCCGCCGGAACCGGATCATGATCGTCCTCGTCGGGTTCATGGGCGCGGGCAAGACGACCGTCGGCCGCCTGCTCGCCGCCAAGCTCGGCCTGCCGTTCACCGACAGCGACCACGTCATCGAGGACCGGGCAGGCAAGCCGGTCCGGCAGATCTTCGCCGACGACGGCGAGCCCGCCTTCCGCCAGCTCGAGCACGAGGTCATCGCCGAGCTGCTGGCCGGCTCCGGGCCGGGTGCTGGCGCTGGGCGGCGGCGCGGCCGGCCACCCCGGCACCCGGGAGCTGCTCGCCGGCCGTTCCCGTGGTCTACCTGCGGGTCGGCTACGCCGAGGCGATGCAGCGGGTCGGCGGCGACCGCGGCCGCCCGATGCTCGCCCGGCCCGACATCGACGGCTGTACGCCGAGCGGGACCCGGTCTACGCCGGGGCGGCCCGCGTCGTGGTCGACACCGACGGGCGCTCACCGCAGGAGATCGCGCCGGAGATCCTGACCAGCGTGGACTGCGCCTAGCAGGCGCGGCCCAGTCCGGCCGCCCGGCCGCTCCGGCGGGGCGCTCAGGCCAGCCGCACCGGCTGGCCGGTCGCCTCCAGCACCGACATCCACAGGTCGCCGTCCGGGTCGACCTGGTTGCGGCTGGCGGTGGCGACGGGGATCGGGATGTGCACGAACCGGCCGTGCCACCGGCCCGACCACCATCGCCGTCCGCCCGGCCATCGCGGCGTGCACCGCGGCCTGCGCCAGCCGCAGGCAGTACACCGCGTCCCAGCCGTTCGCGGGCACGCTGCGGATCGCGTACCCGGGGTCGACGTAGCGCAGGCTGAGCTCCTCCCCGGCGGCCGCGAAGTCCGCCACGATCCGCTGCCGCAGCAGCCCGCCGATGTCGGCGAGCCGCGCGTTGCCGGACGCGTCCACCGCGCCGTCGTACGTCGAACAGGTCCTGGCCCGCGCCCTCGGCCACCACCACGACGGCGTGCCCCTGCCGCCGCACCCGGCTGCCGCAGCCGGGCGAGGAACCCGCCGGCGCCGTCGAGCCGGAACGGCATCTCGGGTATCAGCACGAAGTCGACGTCATGGCTGGCCAGCGCCGCGTAGCAGGCGATGAACCCGGAGTGGCGGCCCATCACCTTGACCAGGCCGACGCCGTTCGGGGTGGAGCTGGCCTCGGTATGGGCGGACTTGATCGAGTCGGTGGCCCGGGTGAACGCGGTCTGGAAGCCGAAGCTCTGGTCGAGGTAGGGGATGTCGTTGTCGATCGTCTTGGGCACGCCGATGACCGACAGCGCGCAGGCCGCGCGCGGCCGCCTCGTCGGCGATCTTCGCCGCGCCGCGCAGCGTGCCGTCCCCGCCGATCACGAACAGCAGGGAGACGCCGTGCCGCTCCAGGGTCGCCACCATCCGGGCCGGGTCCTGGCTGCCGCGGGAGGTGCCGAGGATGGTGCCGCCCCGGTTGTGGATGTCGGCGACCACGTCGCGGCTCAGCGGGACCGGCGGCCGGTCTCGCCCGACCATGCCGCGGAAGCCGTCGCGGAAGCCGAGCACCTCGGTGACCCCGTAGTTGTCGGCGAGCTCGAGGACCAGGCCGCGGATCACGTTGTTCAGCCCGGGGCACAGGCCGCCGCAGGTGACGATCGCGGCCCGGGTGCTGCGCCGGGTCGAAGTAGAGGTACTCGCGCGGCCCGCCCGGCTCGAGCGAGGGCAGCTCGGCCACGCCGCACAGCCGCGCCGCCGCCCCGACCAGGGTGTCGTCGAGCAGCACCCGGTCCGCCTCGTGCACGTAGTGCGGCGAGCTCACCCGGCCCTGGACGAGCCCGGCCATCGGGGACAGGAAGGACGGCTCGCCCAGCCGCCGGACGCGCAGGTCGGCGGCCGTGATCGACAGCGGATCAGCGGTACTCACCATGTGCACTAGCTTGCCGTTTCCGTGTTACGCCGGTGGTACGCCAGCATATGGTCTAGACCACGGACAAAGGTACCCAGCCCAGGTGTCCTCGGTGTGCCCCGGGGATAGCCGCGCCTGGGCCGGCGGGTTAAATTGGCCCGGTTAGGCAGTCGGCCGGCCCCGCGGGTACTGGCCAGGAAACGGCAAGGAGGCCACGACATGCGCGTCGGGATGATGCTCAACTACGCGGGCGGGTTCACCGAGACGGTCAGGAGCTCGCGGACTTCGAGCGGGCGGGCCTGCAGATCGTCTTCGTGCCCGAGGCCTACAGCTTCGACGCGGTCAGCCAGCTCGGCTTCATCGCCGCCCGCACGACCACGCTGGAGATCGCCTCCGGCATCCTGCCGCTCTACTCCCGCACCCCGGCGCTGACCGCGATGACCGCGGCCGGGCTCGACTTCGTGTCCGGCGGCCGGTTCACCCTCGGCCTCGGCACCAGCGGCCCGCAGGTGATCGAGGGCTGGCACGGCGTGCCCTACGACGCCCCGGTCGGCCGCACCAGGGAGCTCATCGAGATCTGCCGGATGGTCTGGCGCCGCGAGCGCCTGGACTACCACGGCAAGCACTACGAGATGCCGCTGGCGGGCGGGACCGGCCTCGGCAAGCCGCTCAAGCTGATCAACCACCCGGTCCGGGAGCGCATCCCGATCGTCGATCGCCGCGCTCGGACCGAAGAACGTCGCCCTGGCCGCCGAGCTCGCCGAGGGCTGGCAGCCCATCTTCTACTTCCCCGAGAAGGCGGCCTCGACCTGGGGCGACGCGCTCGCCGAGGGCAGGGCCAAGCGCGACGCCGCCCTGGGCGACGCTCGACGTGATCGCCGCCGCGCCGCTGGCCATCGGCGACGACGTGACGCACCTGCGCGACCTCACCCGCCCGGGCTCGCGCTCTACATCGGCGGCATGGGCGCCCGCGGCCGAACTTCTACTACGACCTGGCCTGCCGCTACGGCTACGAGGAGGAGGCGGCAAGGTCCAGGACGCCTACCTGGCCGGCCGCAAGGACGAGGCCGCCGCCCTGGTCCCCGCCGAGCTGGTGGAGAACACGACGCTGATCGGCCCGCTCGGCTACGTCAAGGAGCGGCTGGCGGCCTACCGCGAGGCCGGCGTGACCACGCTCAACGTCACCGCGCTGGCCCCACCCACGCGCGGCGGGTCAACGACATCGAGACGCTCCGGACCCTCGCCGGCTAACGCTGCCCACCGGGCCGGGCCGGGCGGCCGGTCACGGCTTGCGCGCCACCCCGCCGTAGCAGGACACCTCGGCCGGGGCCGGCCGCGGGCGCCGCTGTCCGGCCGCCACTCCGACACCAGCACCACCCCGGGCGGCACCAGGTCCAGGCCGGAGAACGCGAGCGCGGCGAACTCGTCGCAGTCGCGCGCGTGCAGGGTGATGCCCGCGTCGAGGTAGGCCTGCTGCCCGCCGCCGACCCCGGCCGGGTCGTGCTCGATCGTCAGGTGCGACGCGGCCAGGTACGACCCCGGCGGCAGCGCGTCGAGCAGGGCCGCGACGGCCTCGCCGGGCTTGTCCTCGTCGTCGAGGAAGTGCAGCACCGCGACCAGCAGCAGCGCCACCGGCTGGCGGAAGTCGATCACCGACCGGACCGGCGCCGCGGACAGGATGTCGTCCGGCGACCGCAGGTCGGCCGGGATGAAGGCGGTGCGCCCGGCCCGGGCTGGGGTGAGCAGCGCCCGCGCGTGGGAGAGCACCATCGGGTCGTTGTCGACGTAGACCACCCGGGTGGACGGGTCGGCCTGCTGGGCGATCTCGTGCACGTTGACGGTCGTCGGCAGCCCGGGGCCGATGTCGAGGAACTGCCGGAGGCCGGCCTCGGCGGCGAGGTAGCGCACCGCCCGGCCGAGGAACCGGCGGTTCTCCCGCAGCCCGGTGCGGGCCGCGGGCCAGCAGGCGAGGGCGGGGTTGGCGACGGCCCGGTCGGCTGCGAAATGGTTCTTGCCGCCGATGTAGTAGTCGTACATCCGCGCTGGGTGCGGCCGCGACGGGTCGATGCCGGGCACCAGGGTCTCGGACGGCGTCAGGTCAGTCATAGACGCACACCTCCTGCTGGTCCAGCCGCTACAGCCCGCCCATCAGTGTAAACAGGCCCCATCCAGGGCGGTATGTAAAAATCCGTTAATAAATGTCGCCGCGGTAACGCTGGGCCGCACGGGCCGCTACAGCGTTCGTTACGGCTTGCGGGCGACCCCGCCGTAGCAGTTCACCTCGCTGGCGGGCGGCACCGGGCCGGTCTCCGTCCGGCCGCCACTCCGACACCAGCACCATCGCCGGGCGGCAGCAGCTCGCAGCCCGGGGAAGGCGATGTCGGCGAACTCGCCGCTGTCGCGCGGGTGCATCGGCACCCCGCCGCTGCGGTAGGCCCGCTGCCCGCGGCCGACCGCGCTGACGTTGTGCTCCGTCGGTGATGTGCGAGGCGATCAGGTAGCTGCCCGGACGGCGAGGGCGTCGAGCAGCGTAGCGACGATCTCGGCCGGCCCTGTCCTCGTCCGCGCACGAAATGCAGCACCGCGAGCAGCATCAGCGCCACCGGCTGGGAGAAGTCGAGCACCGACCGCGACCAGCGGGCGAGGACAGGATCTGCCGCCGGGGAGCGGAGGTCGGCCTGGATGTAGGCGGTCCGGCCCTCCGGCGGCCGACGTCAGCAGCGCCCGGGCGTGGGTGAGGACCAGCGGGTCGTTGTCGACGTAGACGACCCGGGACGACGGGCGCGACCCGCTGCGCGACCTCGTGCACGCTGTTGGTGGTCGGCAGGCCGGTGCCGATGTCGAGGAACTGCCTGATGCCCGCCTCGCCGGCCAGGAACCTGACCGCCCGGCCGAGGAACGCCCGGTTCTCCCGCGGCCCGGTCCGCACGCCGGCCATCGCCGCGAGTGACCTTGTCGGCGATCTCCCGGTCGGCCGCGAAGTGGTTCTTGCCCGCCGAGGAAGTAGTCGTACATTCGGGCCGCGTGCGGCCGGGAAGTGTCGATTTCCGATCGGGGCCCGCGTCCGCCGCAATTGCGTCAACTCCGGCAACATCCGCCGCATCTCCGCCTCGTCCGGTCGATATCAGCGAACATCTACAGGGCTGCGATCACCAGTCGGGAAAATTCGCTAAGATTCATGCGAGGCGCCGACAGGCATTAGGGCTTGCGGGCGACCCCGCCGTAGCAGTTCACCTCGGCCGGCGCCGGCCGCGGGCCCGAGTCGGCCTCCGGCCGCCACTCCGAGACCAGCACCACCCCGGGCGGCACCAGTTCGAGCCCGGAGAAGGCGAGCCGGCGAACTCGCCGGACTCCCGCTTCTGCATGGGTATCCCGGCCCCCCGCATCACCCGCTGGCCCGCCGGTGGTGGCGTCCTCGTCGTGGTCGGTCGTCAGGTGCGACGCCACCAGGTAGCTGCCCGGCGGCAGCGCGTCGAGCAGTGTCGCGATGATCCTCGGCGGGCCTGCCTCGTCGGGCACGAAGTGCAAGATCGCGACCAGCATCAGCGCGACCGGCTGGCCGAAGTCGAGCACCTCGCGGACGGCGGGCGCGGCGAGGATGGCTGGCCGGGTCCCGCAAGTCAGCGTCGATGTAGGCGGTCCGGCCTTCGGGGGCCGAGGTGAGCAGGGCCCGGGCGTGCGCGAGCACGAGCGGGTCGTTGTCGACGTAGACGACGCGGGCCGCCGGCGCGACGTCCTGCGCCACCTCGTGCACGTTGTTCGTGGTGGGCAGCCCGGTGCCGATGTCGAGGAACTGCCGGATGCCGGCCTCGGCGGCCAGGTAGCTGACCGCCCGGCCGAGGAATGCCCGGTTCTCCCGCGCCGCGACGGGCACGGAGGGCGAATGCTTCAGCACCTCCGCGGCGGTCGCGCGGTCGGCCGCGAAATGGTTTTTCCCGCCGATGAAGTAGTCGTACATCCGGGCCGAGTGCGGCCGCGAAGTGTCGATCTCCGGGGGCAGTTCCGACATGGCACACCCTCTTTCGTCTCTCCCGCGAAATCGTATAACCCGGGCCGCCCGGGACAGGCCCCCAGTGACGGCCCGGCGTAAAGTCGGGGCATGCCGGAGATCCACGCCGCCCGCCGCCGCCGCGCCCAGCAGCTCGTCCGCGAGACCGCGGCCGACGCCGCCCTTATCACCGCCGGGCCGAACGTCCGCTACCTCACCGGGCTGGCCAGCTCCAACGCCGCCCTGCTGCTGCCCGCCGAGGGCGAAGGCGCGGTGCTCGCGACCGACTCCAGGTACACGCGGCGCCGCCCGGCGCGACGCCCCCGACCTGCGAGCTGGTCAGGAGCGCTTCATCGAGGCGAAGCTGGCCGCCGAGGCGGCCCGCCGCGGGCTGGCCGCGGCTCGCCTTCGAGGCGCACGAGATGACCGTCGAGCGGCACGCGGAGCTGGTCGCGCGGGCGGACGGGATCACCCTGCTCCCGTTCGGGCGCAAGATCGAGCTGCTGCGGATGGTGAAGGACGCCGTCGAGCTGGAGAAGCTCGCGGTCGCCTGCCGGCTGAGCGACGCGGCGCTGGCCGAGGTCCTGCCCCAGATCCGCCCCGGGATGTCCGAACGGGAGCTGGCGACCCTGCTCGACCACACCATGGCCCTGCTCGGCGCCGAGCGCCCGGCGTTCGACACCATCGTCGCGTCCGGCCCCAACGGCGCCATCCCGCACCACGCGCCCACCGGCCGGCCGCTGGAGCGGCGGTGACCTGGTGACGATGGACTTCGGCGCGCTGCACGACGGCTACCACGCCGACATGACCCGCACGGTGGCGGTCGGCACGGTCGCCGGCTGGCAGCGGGACATCTACGAGCTGGTCGCGCTCGCGCAGCAGGCCGGCATCGCGGTGCTCAGCGACGGGGTGGAGGCCGGCGCGGTGGACGCGGCGGCCCGCGACGTGATCGAGGCGGCCGGGCACGCCGGGCACTTCCAGCACGGCCTCGGGCACGGCGTCGGCCTGGAGATCCACGAGGCGCCGATGCTGGGGTACGGCGAGAACGGGTAAACTGAGCGACCGGGTTCCTGTCACCGTCGAGCCTGGTGTTACCTGCCCGCACCGGGCGGCGTCCGCATCGAGGACGTCCTGGTGGTGACGGCGGGGGACCGAGCCCGATTCCTGACTTCGACCACCAGGGAACTGCTGGTCCTGTAACTGGAGACGACGCGTGGCAACCACCAATGACCTGAAGAACGGCATGACGCTGAACCTTGAGGGGCAGCTGTGGAATGTCGTGGAGTTCCAGCACGTCAAGCCGGGCAAGGGCCCGGCCTTCGTGCGCACCAAGCTGAAGAACGTGATGTCGGGCAAGGTCGTCGACAAGACCTTCAACGCCGGCATCAAGGTGGACATCGCCAACGTCGACAAGCGCGACATGCAGTACCTGTACCGCGAGGGCGACGACTTCGTGTTCATGGACCTGTCCGACTACGACCAGCCGCACATCCCGGCCGCGGTGGTCGGCGACGCCGCGAACTACCTGCTCGAGGAGCAGACGGTGACGATCGCGTTCAACGAGGGCACCCCGCTGTACGTGGACATGCCCGCCGCGGTCGAGCTGGTCATCGCGCAGACCGACCCTGGGCCTGCAGGGCGACCGGTCCACCGGCGGCACCAAGCCGGCCACGCTGGAGACCGGCGCGACGATCCAGGTCCCGCTGTTCATCACCACCGGCGAGAAGGTCAAGGTCGACACCCGCTCCGGCGCTTACCTCGGACGGGCCTAGGTGGCTGCCCGCTCGCAAGGCGCGCAAGCGGGCGCTCGACATCCTCTTCGAGGCCGAGCTGCGCGGCCTGCCCGTCGCTTGAGCTGCTGTCCGAGCGGCAGTCGGTCGGCGACGTCCCAGTCCAGCCGTACGCGGCCGAGCTGGTCCGCGGCGTCGCCGCCCACCGGGAACGGATCGACGAGCTGATCTCCTGGAACCTGGTCGACTGGACCCTGGAGCGGATGCCCGCGGTCGACCGCAACGTCCTCCGGATCGGCGTCTACGAGCTGCTGTGGGCCGACGACGTGCCGGACGGGGTGGCGATCAGCGAGGCCGTCGCGCTGGCCCAGGACCTGTCGACGGACAACTCGCCGCCGTTCGTGAACGGCGTGCTCGCCAGGATCAAGGCGGAGAAGCCGACCCTGTCGCTCGACCCGGAGGCGTCCGCCTTCGCGGCCGAGGACGCCGCCGCGGCGGCCGAGGCCGAGGCCGAGGAGGACGACGACAGCCCGGACCCCTACGCCGACGACGACGAGACGGCCCTGGCCCGCGAGCCCCGCGACCACCCGTAAGCCAGCTGCCCCGCGACCGCTAGACACGCAAAGGGCGCCCGCCCCGGGCACCATACGCCTGGGCGGGCGCTTGACGCGGGCGCTTGACGTAGTCCCGCCGCATCTGGCGCCGTCCCAGCTCCCGTACCCCCGGCCCCGTCCGCCTCGCGCCTGTTTCCCGGGCCCCGTCCGCCTCGCGCCTGATTGTCCCGGGCCCCGTCCGACTCGACGCGGCCCGCTCCCTCTCTCGAGTCGCTTCCCCTGCCCGTCGTCCTCCCGGGCCCGTTCCGCGATCCGGGCCCCGCTCCTCGGCCCATGCGGCTTCCGCTCCCTCCCGCTCCTGTTCCACCGGGCGGGTTCCCGTCCCTCTCACGTTGGGGAGGCCGTGGTGTCTCACCTCCCGCTCCCGTTGCAGCGGATAACAGCAAGAAATACCCTGAGCTGGGCAGCGCATGCCGGGGGTGCGCGGGAACGCGGTAACTTTTTGTGCGGTAGCACAGGTTTGTTTCCCCTATGCCGAATGTTTCCGCGTTATCGGGTCGGCGGCCGGGATTCCTGGCCGCCCCGTCCGTCGTCGGCCGGTCAACGCGAACGCCCGCCCTGGCACCGAGTGCCGGGGCGGGCGTATGAGGCCCACGTCGCGGAAGAGCCTAGGCCGCAGCCTCGGCCGCGGCCCCCGGGGCCGTGCCGAAGTGCAGCCGCAGGCCCAGGCGGCGGATGACGGCGAAGAACCACAGCGCGCAGATGCCCGCGCCAACCGCCGTCAGCCCGACGGTCACCACCGTCGACAGCAGCAGGAAGAGCTTGTACGGCTCGGTCATCATCATGACGCCAAGGCCGAGCGTCACCAGCAGGAACAGCCCGGCCCAGAGCCAGGTCGCGCGCTGGAAGAAGCGGTGCAGGCCGGGATGCGGCATCTTGAGCGCCACCACTTCCTCGGCCAGCTGGGCGACCAGCGGCTTGCGGGTCGGGGCGGTCCGCGCGAACATCACGCACATGGCCAGGTTGCCGACCGGGAACTGGAGCTCGAACATCCAGGTATAGCCGGTGCTGATCGCGACCATGGTCTGCACGGTGAGGACCAGCGCGGAGATCATCAGCAGCGACGTCACGCCACCGGTGACCAGCTTGCGCGCGGCGATCAGCAGCCAGACCACGGCCGTGCCCGCCAGCAGGCCAGCGTCCGGGCTCACCAGGTCGGTGACCAGGACATAGGTGCCGAAGGGGAGCCCGACGGACTCGGCCATGCTCCACACAGACGTCCAGAGCAGGCGCCGGGGATGCGGAAGCTCGAGGTGCTCGGGGGCGGGCATGCGGTCGAGCATACGGGCCGGCACTGCCTCAGGTGCGGTCATTCGCACATGGCGGCGTGTCGGTTTCGCCCGGTTTGCGAGTACGCCCAATGAGGTCTCCACGATCTTTAGAACGGGACCCGGTTGTCCGGGGTTCGGCCCATTTATCAGCAATCAGTGATATCGAACGTACGCGACGTCATCCATTGCTGCTCTCGCACCGGCCGCCCGTTGCCGGGTCGTCCGCACTACAGTGAGACTGCACAGTGAGACTGCTCGGTCAACCTGGGGAGTGTTTAATAGTGACCGCAGAGGTTCCCGCGAAAGCCGTGCCTGGCACGCGCGGCCCTGACGCCGACCGCAGGCGCGACGGCTCGCGGTCGTCGCTGGTCTGGGACGTGCTGGGCCAGGTGATCGCCGAGCGGGTGACGGCCACCGGCCGGGCCGCCCTCGACATCGTTGACGTGGGCGCGGGAACGGGCGGCTTCGCGGTCGGCCTCGCCGGCCGCGGGCACCGGGTCACCGTGGTCGACCCGAGCCCGGACGCCCTCGCCGCCGCGCGCTGGCGGGCGGCCGAGGCGGGTGTCACGCTGACCGATGTCCAGGGTGAGGCCACCGACCTGCCCGCCCTGGTCGGCGAGCCCGGCCGCGGGACCGGGTCGCCGACCGGGGCGGGGCCGACCTGGTGATCTGCCACAGCGTGCTTGAGTACGTGGACTCACCGCCGGCCGCGCTGGCGGCGGTCGCCCGGGTGCTGCGGCCCGGCGGCACAGTCAGCGTGCTCGCCGCTAACACCGTCGCCGCGGTCCTGCAGCGCGCCCTGGCCGGGAAGTACGCCGAGGCGCGGGCCCTGCTGCCGGGCGCCGCGCAGCCGGCCAGCGCCGGCCACCCGGCCGTTCCGGCGCCGGGGGCCGCGCCTGGACGGCGGTTCACCCTGCCCGAGCTGACCGCGCTGATCGAGGGGGCCGGGCTGCGGGCCGGCGACGCGCACGGCATCCGCATCTTCGCCGGCCTGCTGCCGGGCGGGGCCGGGGCCGACCCGGCCGCGGCCGAGGCGCTGCGGGAGCTGGAGGAGGCGGCGGCCAGCTGCCCGCCGCTGCGCGACATCGCCGCCCGGCTGCACGTTCTCGGTTACCGGGCCTGATCGCAGCGAACCCCGCGTACCCCCCGATGCGGGCCTGCGGCCCGCGCCGCCCGGAATGCGCTAGCCTCGAACTCGCTGGTCAGCCGCGGGAGGTGAGTCCTTGTCCACTGACGACGCCGGCTGCCGCATCCTGCATGTGGACATGGACGCGTTCTACGCCAGCGTGGAACTGCGGGACCGGCCCGAGCTGCGGGGCAAGCCGGTCGTGGTCGGCGGCCTCGGCACCCGCGGCGTGGTGCTGTCGGCGACCTACGAGGCGCGCGCATTCGGCGTCCGGAGCGCGATGCCGGTCGGCCGGGCGCGGCGGCTGTGCCCGCAGGCGGTCTTCATCCCGCCCCGGCACCACCTCTACGGCGAGGTGTCCAAGGAGGTGATGGCCATCTTCCGGGCGGTTACCCCGGAGGTGGAGCCGCTGTCCCTCGACGAGGCGTTCCTCGACGTGTCCGGGGCCCGGCGGCGGCTCGGCTCGCCAGCCGCGATCGCCCAGCTGATCAGGCGGCAGGTCCGCGAGCAGCAGTCCATCACCTGCTCGGTCGGGGTGGCGCCGGTCAAGTTCGTGGCCAAGATCGCCTCCGCCCGCTGCAAGCCCGACGGGCTGCTGGTGGTGCCGGCGGGCGGGGTGCTCGAGTTCCTGCACCCGCTGCCGGTGAGCGCGCTGTGGGGGGTGGGGGACAAGGCCGAGGAGGTGCTGACCCGGCTCGGCCTGCGCACCGTGGGGGACATCGCGCACGTGCCCGCGGCCACCCTGCGCCGGGAACTGGGCGTCGTCCGGCGAGCACCTGCACGCCCTCGCCTGGGGCCGCGACGAGCGGCCGGTCATCCCGCGGCGGGAGGAGAAGAGCGTCGGCGCCGAGGAGACGTTCCCGGTCGACGTCGACGACCCCGCCATCATCAGGAACGAGC
This sequence comes from uncultured Actinomycetota bacterium, assembly GCA_963795335.1. Classification (GTDB taxonomy): domain Bacteria; phylum Actinomycetota; class Actinomycetes; order Streptosporangiales; family Streptosporangiaceae; genus Trebonia. The sequence continues at coordinate 369,228 of CAWCHI010000006.1, read as the reverse complement.
TGCTGCGGCTGTCCGGCCGGACCGCCCAGGCGCTGCGCGTCGCCGGGCTGCGTGGCCCGGACGGTGACGGTGAAGCTCCGGCTGGCCAGCTTCAAGACCATCACCCGGTCGCGGACGCTGACCGAGCCGACCGACGTGGCCAGGGAGATCTACGCCACCGCGTGCGCCCTTTACGAGGGCTCGGGGCTGGACCCGCCGGGCCCGGCTGCGGCTGGTCGGCGTCCGCGCGACCGGGCTGCGCCCGGCGCCGGGGTCGGCCCGGCAGCTGGCGTTCGACGACCGCCCGGCCGGCTGGCGGGAAGCTGAGCAGGCGGTGGACCGGATCGACCGCCGGTTCGGGCGCGGCGCGGTGCGGCCGGCCGCTCTTTTCAGGCTCTTCTGAAGGCAGCCCGGCCGACGCCCCTTCCAAGGTGCGTGATGAGCCTCGTATTCTGGGAAATGAACCAGGTATGTAGAGTGAGGTGAAAGTCACCCCACCCCCCGGGTTCATGGGAGGCGTCGTGCCGCTCTCTGAGCATGAGCAGCGCCAGCTCGAGCAGATCGAGCAGGCGCTCTACAGGGAGGATCGGAGGCTAGCCCGGCTAGTTCGCTCCAGCGATCCCCGCGTGCACTACCGGCGTCGGGTGGCAGAGGCTCTTGTCGGCCTGGCTCTCGGCGCGGCCATGATCGCCGCCGGCATCGTCGCTGCCGGTCATCGGCCTGGCCGTCGCGGGCTTCGTCGTCATGCTGCTGTGCGGCATCTGGGCGCTGAACAGCTGGCGCCAGATGGCCACCGTGGCCTTGGCCGCGTCCGGCGCCCCGGCCGGCAAACGCCGCTCCCGGCGCTCGCGCCGGGCCAAGGGAACAGCCCACGCCACCTTCGGCGAGCGGCTCGACGAGCGCTGGCGAAGGCGCCAGGAGGGCGGCCGCTTACCACCTCGCCCGCCGCGTGCGCGGCGGGCGTGTGCGCTCGCCTGACCGCTAGCCCGTTCCCTCCAGGTAAGACGCCTTTCCTCCCGGTCCGTACTCGCTGGCGGCCCGGCCAGGCCAAACCGGCTGGGTTCACCGCGTTCCGGCCTGCTCCTGCTCCCGCCGGTTCACTTTCCGGCCCGCCCGGGACCGGTCGGCCAGGCCCGCCACCCGCGCCTCCCGGAGCCGCTCGGTCCCCGCCGCCGTCGCGTTGAGGGCCGAGCCGAGCACAGAGGCCGGCACCAGCCGCGCCCGCCAGCGGGTACGGCGCGGCACCGCGGCGGCGATTGCCCGCCGCACCTCGGCGCTGTCGGACCGCAGCCTCGACCCGTCGGCGGGGGCGGGTGCGTACCGGGCGCGCTCCTCGGCGATCGAGATCCGGGCGAGCGCCGCCCGGGCGTCGGAGTCAAGGTCAAGCCGGTCGCCCGCCCGGGCGGCGGCCGCCCGGGGGGTCTCGCTCGGCAGCGACCCGGCGCCGTGATCGGTCAGGTCGTCCCGTAGTTCCAGCCACGCCGCGTGCGCCCGGGCGGCGTCCCGGGCCAGGCCCCGCTCAGCCGGGGACGCGGTGCCCGTCCCCCCGTTCGCGCCAGCGCCGCCGCCTGATCAGCCGCCGCGCCAGCCACGGGGTGACCGCCAGGACGGCCGCCAGCCCGGCCAGGACAAGGCCGAGCACCTCCCACGGGCTGACCCCGCCGCCAGCCGCCGGACCGCCCCCGACCTGGTCGTTGCCCAGGATCTGGCTTGGCTTGAGGCGCTGGCCGGGCGCATTCGGGCTGGCCGACCCGCCGCTGGGGGCGACGGCTGGCGCCGTCTGCGCCGGGCTTGTCGTCAGCGCGTTGCCGATTTGCGAGTAGGGCGGCTGGTAGGCGGTGCCCTGGCCCGCGCCGCCGGTCGGGGTCGGCTCGAACCGCAGCCACCCGTAGCCGCCGAAGTACAGCTCGGGCCAGGCGTGGGCGTCGTGGGTGGTGACCTGCCAGGCGCTGGTGGATTGATCCTGCACCCCGGAGGTGAACCCGACCGCGACCCGGGACGGGATGCCGAGCAGCCGGGCGAACACCGCCATGGTGAAGGAGAACTGCTGGCAGTAGCCCTTCTTGGTGGCCAGGAAGTTCTTCAGGCCGGCCGCGTTGACCACGGCCGGCGCGTTCAGCGTGTAGGTGAAGGTGCCGCCTGACAGCCAGTCCTGCAGCGCGACCGCCTTCTGCAGCTCCGTCGTGGCGTGCGCCTGCGCCGCCACCTGCTCGGCGGCCGACCGCAGGTCGTCGTAGGAAGCGGGGACGGACAGGTAGTCGCCGGTGATGTCGGACGGCGGGGCCGGCGCGCCGTTCAGTGCCGTGCTCGGCGGGTCCTCGGCCAGGCTGGTGACGCTATAGGTCAGGCCGCCGAAGGCGACGCCCCCGTCGAACAGCATCAGCGTGGAGCGGTCGGCCCGCAGGGTCCCGCTCGACCGCAGCGTCGTCGCCGGGTACGGCGCGGGCAGCGCGTTGAGGTAGTCGTTGCCGACGCCGCCCGCGATGGTGACGGTGGTGAGCGTGCTGCTCACCCCGGCGGTGCTGGTCAGGCCGGGCGGTGCCGGCAGCCGGGGATCGACCGGAACGGTCGACTCGGGCTGGCTGAAGAGCGTCCAGCCGGTATCGGTCAGTTTGTCCAGGGTGTAGATCTGCAGGTAGTCAGGTGAACTGACGTTGGACTTGTAGGTCAGCACGGTGGTGGGCTGGCTCTGGTGCAGCTCCTGTGACAGCTGGGTGTAGGGGTCGGGGAAGCCGCCCTCGGAGCTCCCGTGCCCGCCGCTGCCGCCGATGCCGGGCTGGCCGCCGAACAGCCGGGTCACGTGCAGACCGGGGATGAACAGGGGCACGCACAGTGCGACGGCAACCGACGCGAAGCCGACCCGCCGCCCGGCCGCCGCCAGCGGCCGGGTGTCGGGCGCGTCGCGCCCGGCCGAGTCGGGGTGCTCCCACTCCTTGATCCGGTCCCTGGACTCGCTCGAGAGCAGGGCCAGGTAGCCCGCCACGCCGGCGCAGAACGCGACCGTCGTGCCGACGAAGCCACGGGACACGCTGAGCGTGAACGGCTCGGTGAACAGCAGCAGCAGCGGCAGGCCGGCCAGCGCGGCCGACTGAAGCCGGACCGCGATGAAGTCGGTCAGCACCGCGATGAGGCCGACACCGGCCGCCGCCAGCAGCACCATGCCGCGCAGCTCGGGAACCGGGGTAGCGTACCCGGCTGACTCGCTGAAGCCCTGCCCGGCGATCCGCCACAGCGCCGACAGCGACGACGGCGTCGGCAGCAGGTGGTACAGCGAGGTCGCGTTGGAGAATGCGATGTTCAGGTACAGCACCAGGCTGACCGAGGTGGCGGCCGGGGTCACCACGCTCGGCAGCGGGCGCAGCCGGGTCAGGGTGCCGGCCAGCGCGACGACGGCGACCGAGCCGCAGGCGGCCCAGAACCAGAGCGTTCCGATGAAGATCGGGTACAGCGATATCGAGGACAGGATGACCGCCAGCGCGGCCGCCCCGGTCCGCCGGCTGCTAGCCATGGGACGCCTCCCGCGGCGGGCCGCCCGCGCTCGTGCCCAAGCCAGCGCTGGTGCCGCCCCGGTACAGCTCCTGCCAGGCCGCCGCCAGCCGGGCCGCGTCGGACACGACCGCCACCCGCCAGCCCGCCAGCGTCAGGACGCGGGCTGTCTCGGGGCCGCGGCCGTCCTCGGCGAGGATGATCGCCACCCCCTGGGCGTTGCCCCGGCGGGATGCGGCCACCTCCCGGGCCTGGGCCGCCGCCAGCGGCCCGAGGACCGCGATGAGCTGGCCGCCGCCGGCCGTGAGGGCCGCCAGGCCGGCGTCGAGGGAGACCGCCCGCGACGGCCGCAGCACCGCCAGGGTGTCGAGCAGCGTGTCGTGGAACGTGCCCTGCCTCGGCACCTCGCCGTCGGCGGTCACCAGCCGCGCCTCGAACCCCTCGCCCGCCAGGTGCACCCCGATCGAGGCGGCCGCGGTGACCGCCAGCTCGAACAGGGCCGGTGAGTAGGCCGACCGCCGCGAGTCGAGGAACAGCAGCGCGGTGTTACGCCAGAACTGCTCCTCCCGGCGGACCATCAGTTCGCCGTAGCGGGCGGTGGAGCGCCAGTGCACCCGGTGCAAGCCGTCGCCGGTCTGGTAGGCGCGCGGGGCGACGTCGTCCTCGCCCGACGCCGCGATCGAACGGCGGCCGTTCTCGCTGTCGCCGAGCCAGTACCCGCCGACCGGCGGCCGCGCCAGCGGGATGATCCGCGGGGTGACGGTCAGCACCGAGGTGGAGGTGAACGCCCGGGTGATGGACACCAGCCCGAACGAGTCGGCCACCCGCACCCGGAGCGGGCCGACGGTGTACCGGCCGCGGGTGTCCGAGCCGAGCTGGTAGGTGTACGAGCGCGACCCGTTCGCGCGGATCCCCTCGAAGACGAACCGGGGCCGTGAGCCCAGCGCGTACGGCACCGTGTCCTCGGCCAGCAGCAGCCCGGTGCGCAGCCGCGACACGTTGGTCAGCTTGAGCGTCATCGACGCCGTGGAGCCGGCCGGCAGCCGCGGGGGCGAGGCCGTGCGCACGCACGACAGCCGGAACCGGGCCCGCCCGGCCCCGAACGCCGACACCAGCGGCAGTGCCAGCAGCAGCGCGCCAATGCGGACCAGGTCCGGTTCGGGGATCAGCAGCCCGCAGATGACCGCCGCCGCCCCGGCCGCCGCGAACGACCGGCCCCGCACCGTGAGCGCGCCGAGCAGCCCGCGCATGTCGGTGACCCGCTCAGGCCCGCGGCAGTGGCGTCTGCTCGACGAGCCGGGCGACCACCTGCTCGGGCAGCTTACGCTCGACCAGGGCCTCAGCCGTCGGCAGCAGCCGGTGCGCCAGCACCGGTCCGGCCAGGGCCTGCACATCGTCCGGGATGACGTAGTCGCGCCCGTCCAGCGCCGCCCGCGCCCGCGCTGCCCGCAGGAGGTGCAGCGCCGCCCGCGGGGAGGCCCCGAGGCGCAGCTCCGGCGCGGTCCTGGTGGCCGTGCAAAGCGCGATGATGTACTCCTTGACCTGGCCGGCGACCAGCACCGTGCGGACCGCCTCGATCAGCCTGCGGATGTCGAGCGCGGTCGCGACCGGGGTGAGCTCGTCCAGGGGCGAGGACGAGCCGTGGCTGTCGAGCATCTCCAGCTCGGCCGCCGCGGTCGGGTAGCCGATCGACAGCCGGGCGGTGAACCGGTCCCGCTGCGCTTCCGGCAGCGGGTAGGTGCCCTCCATCTCGACCGGGTTCTGGGTGGCGATCACCATGAACGGCGCCTGCAGCCCGTAGGTGGTGCCGTCGACCGTGACGTGCCGCTCCTCCATGCACTCGAGCAGCGCCGACTGGGTCTTGGGTGAGGCCCGGTTGATCTCGTCGCCCACCACGATGTTGGCGAACACCGGGCCGGGCTTGAACTCGAACTCGCGCCGTTCCTGGTTGTAGGCGCTGACCCCGGTGATGTCGCTCGGCAGCAGGTCCGGGGTGAACTGGATGCGCCGGACCGAGCAGTCGATCGACCGCGCCAGCGCCTTGGCCAGCATCGTCTTGCCGACTCCAGGGACGTCCTCGATCAGCAGGTGCCCCTCGGCCAGCAAGGCGGTCAGGGCCAGCCGGACCACCTGCGCTTTGCCGTCGATGACGGACTCGATCGCGGTTCCCACCCGCTGAGCGGTCGCCACCAGGTCGTCCAGCGGCCGGCCGCGCCCCGTGTCGAGTACCAACAAGCCCTCCTCGAAAAGGCCTGAGACTGCTTCGTCTACAGACAGTATGTCGCGTCGACCGCGATGTGCTACGCCGTGTCCCGGCCGACGGCGGGAAACCTGTGGTCGCCCTGGCCGGGCGTGATCTTCCGCGCCTGACTTGGCCTGGCGGGCGGGGTTCCCGGGGGCCCGGCTTGGCCTGACCCGCCCCGGCCCCCCTCGGGTAACGGGGCCCCGGTGGAGCGCCAGTGGGGGAGGCCGCCCGGGGCCCCACCGGGGTGATTGTCTCCTCCACTTTGCTCCACCGTCGCTGACCTGGGATTTCTGCTGAAGAAAGGGAGCCTCCGGCGTGTCTGGGCTGGTGTTGGTGGAGGGATGTGGAGTACAGTGGGGCGTGGTGGAGTGAGATGGGCGTCAAACTCGGCTCGTGGGGGGTGGAGGTGAGGACCGGATGTTCCTCGGCACTCACGCGCCCCGGCTGGACGAGAAGGGGCGCATGTTCCTGCCCGCCAAGTACCGTGACGAGCTCTCGGGGGGCGTCGTGATCACGAAAGGGCAGGAACGCTGCCTCTACGTCTTCCCGCGCGACGAGTTCGGGCGGATCACCGAGGCGCTGCGTACCGCGCCGGTCACCGCTAAGGCGGTCCGGGACTACAGCCGCGTGTTCTTCGCCAGCGCTTCCGACGAGATCCCGGACAAACAAGGCCGGATCACCGTGCCCGCCGCACTGCGCACCTACGCCGGCCTTGACCGGGACTGCGTGGTGATCGGGGCCAACACCCGGCTCGAGATCTGGGACGCCCAGGCCTGGGAAACCTACCTGGCCGCCCAGGAGGACTCCTTCTCCGAAGCCGCGGAGGAGGTGCTGCCAGGGATTCTCTGACGGCCGGCCGGGCTAACCGGCCAGCCGCCGGCTGTCCAGCGGGTCAGTACGCAGTAGCCGGACCTCCAGGGCTGGCGCCACTTCCCCGGTGCCAGACGCGCGTGGTCCAGTAGCAGCCCGCGGACTCCCGTTGTCCGCCCGGGGCGGCGCCGCCGCAGCGCGGTTCCGCCCCGGACGGACGGCGCGGACGACTTGCAGCGGTTCAGCAGCCACGCAGGAGCGAGTTTCAGCAGTTCAGCAGCGCGAAGCGGAGGGGTCATGGGCGAGCACGCCTACGCGCACGTGCCGGTAATGGCCGGCCGGATCACCGCCCTCCTGCTGCCCGCGCTCACCGGCCCCGTTCCTGGCAGCCGCCCGCCCGTCCTCATCGACGCCACCCTCGGCCGGGCCGGGCACGCCCGGGCCTTCCTCGAGGCGGTACCGGGCCTGGTGCTGATCGGCATCGATGCCGACCCGGCGGCCATCGCGGCCGGCACCGAGCTCGCCGCCCGCTACCCAGGCCAGGTCACGGTCGCGCACGCGTTCTACGACGACATCGCGGACATCGCCGCCGACGCCGGCCACCGCCGCGTCCAGGCCGTCCTGTTCGACCTCGGCGTTTCCTCCCCCCAGCTCGACGACGCCGCCCGCGGGTTCTCCTACTCCCAGGACGCGCCGCTCGACATGCGCATGGACACCGAGGGCGAGCTGACCGCAGCCCGCGTCGTCAACGAGTACCCGGTGCCCGACCTGGCCCGGGTACTGGCCACGTACGGCGAGGAGCGGTTCGCCCGCCGGATCGCCGAGGCGATCGCGCGGGAGCGCACCCGGCAGCCCATCACCAGCACCCTGCAGCTCAGCGCGATCGTCAAGGACGCCATCCCGGCGGCTGCGCGGCGTACCGGCGGCAACCCCGCCAAGCGGACCTTCCAGGGGCTCCGGATCGAGGTCAACGACGAGCTGGGCGCCCTTCGCCGGGCCCTGCCGGACGCGCTCGACCTGCTCGCGCCGGGCGGGCGGCTGGCCGCGCTGGCCTACCACTCACTCGAAGACCGCCTGGTCAAGCGCGAGCTGACCGCCCGGACGGCCGACAAGACCCCGCCCGGGGTGCCGCTCCGGGCGGGCGACGTGCTGGCCACCAGCCCCGGTTTCCGCCTGCTGACCAGGGGCGCCGAGCGCCCGGACGACAACGAGCTTGCCGCCAACCCGCGGTCGGCCTCCGCGCGCCTGCGCGCGGTCGAGCGGCTCAGGCAGGCCGCGTGAGCACCCGGAGGGACACCAGCGTGAGCGACGAGCGGACCACGAGGGACAGGAGCGGGCCGATGCCACGAGGCGAGCGACAGGGAGACAGCATCCGGGGTGGCGTCGGCACGATGGCCCGGCCGGGTCGCCCGACGGTCCCGGCTCCGGCCCCGGAGGCACGGCCCGCCCCGGCCGACCCGACGCGCGGCCGCCGGCCTCGCCCGCCGGTGCCAGCGGCCACGCTGGGTCCCGACGTGGCCCTGCGCCCGGACGCACCCCTGCGCCCGCGCCCAGCCCGGCCGCGGCCGGCCGCGGCCCGGCCCGCCCCTGGGCTGGCCGGGAACGGCCTGGCCGCTGCCCGGGTCACCGCTGCCCCGGCCGGCACTGCACCGGCCGACACAGCCACAGCCACAGCCACAGCCACAGCCACGGCCGCCGCTGCCCCGCCCGCCCCGGCGCGGCCGCGGCGCGGCGGCGCCCCGTGGCGAGTCCCGCCGGCCGAGCGGGTCACCGGCCCCCAGCCGGCGGCACCCTCAGCGGCACCGTCAGCGGCACCGTCGGAAACGACGGCAACCGCACCGGCGCCCGCCCCGGAGACGGCCCCGGACCTGGCCCCGCGAGCGCGCCCGGCAGGCGTCGCCGGGTCGCACCGGATGCCGTTCGTGCTGCTGCTGTGCGGCCTGCTCGGCGGCGCGCTGATCTCCGCGCTGGTGATCAGCACCACCCTGGCGGCGGGCTCGTTCCAGATCACCAAGCTGCAGAACGCCACTTCCTCGCTCGCCAAGCAGAGCCAGGACCTGCAGGAACAGGTTGCGCAAGCGCAGTCGCCCCAGGTGATCGAGCAGCGGGCGGCCAAGCTCGGCCTGCGGCGGCCCCAGGAGCTGCAGTTCCTCGACCTGAAGACCGGCAAGACGACGAATGACGGGCCCACCTGGCCCGGCGCGGACAACGCGCCGGGTTACGCGCCATGACCGGCCGGCCCCGGCCGCCGGCCGGGCCCGCGGCGGCCCCGGCGGTCCTGGCAGCCCGGGCGCTCCCAGCACGGGTGGCCGCAGCGTGGGCGGACGGAGCGTGGGTGGCCGGAGCGTGGGCGGACGGAGCGTGGGCGGACGGAGCGCGGGCCGGGGGCGGCCAGCCGCCCCCGGCCGCCCGGACGGGCTGGGCGAGGGGACGCCGGGCGGGCACCGCCGGCCGGGCGACCCCCGCGCGGCCACCGGGCCCAACCCGGCGCTCCCGCCGGACTGGGCGGCCAGCTCCCGTGGCCACGGCCAGTCCGGCCGCCCCGCTGGCGGCCGCCAGGTCCCCCCGGGCCAGATGCCCGCGGACCTGCGCCGGCCCGCCCGGTGCGGCTGTCGCGTGGTCGTTACCCCGAGCAAAGCCCCGTCCCCGTCCCCGGCCCACGCGGGCCGCGCCGCCCGCCGCGGCCGCCGCGCCGCCCGTCCCGCTGGCTGACGGTCGCCCGCGGCGACTCCGGCCGCCGGGCTGGCCTCACGCTGCTGGCGATCACGATCGTGCTCACCTTGTTCGCCGGACGGCTGGTGCAGCTGCAAGGCATGGACTCGGCTGAGTACAAGCTGAAGGCCAACCAGGAGAAGCTGGCCACGATCGCGCTGCCCGCCCAGCGCGGCACGATCTACGGCGCGGGCGGCCAGATCCTGGCCATGACGATCGAGACCTACCTCATCTGGGCTGACCCGCCGCTGATCCCGAAGGGCGAGGTCGCGTCGGTCGCGGCCCAGACCGCGGCCGCGACCGGCCTGCCCGACGCGACCGTCTTGAACTCCCTTGAGCACCCGCCGTCGATCTCGCCCGACTACGTGGTGCTGGCTAAGGGGGTCTCCGCCGCCGACCAGGCCAAGCTGGCGGCGCTGAACCTCCCCGGCCTGTACTGGACGGGCTCCTACGCCCGGGCGTACCCCAACGGGACCTCGACCGCCAATGTGGTCGGCCAGACCAACGTCAACAGCAAGACCGGCGTGGTCACCGGCTACACCGGCCTCGAGCTGGCCGAGAACAACCTGCTGACCGGCAAGGCGGGTCAGGAGCAGGTGGAGAACTCGATCACCGGCGAGCAGATCCCGCTCGCGGGGACCCAGGACACGCCCGCCCAGAACGGTGAGTCGATCAAGCTCACGATCAACCCCGACCTCCAGTTCGAGGCGCAGCAGGCGTGCGAGCAGGAGGTCGCCAAGACCAGGGCAGACAACTGCTCGGTCGTCGTCGAGCAGCCCAGGACCGGCGCCATCCTGGCGATGGCGCAGTGGCCGAACGCGGGCGACGGCTCCGACATCGCCGACCAGTACATGTTTGCGCCCGGCTCGACGGCCAAGGTGGTCACTGCCGCGGCCGCGTTCGAGCACGGCGGCAAGACGCCGATGAGCGCCTATAACATCCCGTACCAGATCTACCGCGGCGGACAGTACATTCACGACGCGGAGTGGGCGCCGGGCGAGCACTACACCATCGCCGGGATCATCGCGAACTCCTCCAACATCGGCATGTCGCAGGTCGCGCAGAGCGTCTCGCCGCAGACCCAGTACGCCTACCTGCGGAACTTCGGGCTCGGCGAGCCGACCGGCCTCGGCCTGCCAGGGGAGGAGCCGAGCGCCGCCTACGCGCCGCTGGCGCTGCCGCCGGTATCGAAGTGGGCGGCCGACGAGCGCTACACGCTGGCCTTCGGCCAGGGCATCTCGGTCAACGCGGTGCAGATGGCGAGCGTCTACGCGACGATCGCCAACGGTGGGGTCCGGGTCACCCCGACCCTCATCGCGGGCACCTGCAACGCGGCCGGCCAGTGCACCCCGGCCAAGGCGCAGCCGTCCACGCGGGTTATTCAGGCCAAGACGGCCAGGGAACTGACGTCGATCCTGCAGCAGGTGCCGGCCGTCGACAACGCGGCCAACCAGCGCTGGGGCGACATCAACGGCTACGCGATCGCGGCCAAGACCGGGACTTCGAGCGAGCCCGAGCCAGCCGGCTCGACGCAGAAGTGCCCGCCCAGCAACCCGCTGTGTGTGCACGGGTCGAGCTACATCGGGATGGCGCCGGGCAACGGTCCCCAGGTGGTGGTGGCGGTCAACGTGCAGAACCCGAAGACCCAGAACGACTACTTCGGGGACGAGGTCGCCGGGCCGGTGTTCTACAGCGTGATGAACTTCGCCCTGCAGACCCTCCAGATCCAGCCGCAACCCGGGCTCAAGGCACCCTATGTTCGGCTCAATGCGCCCTGAGATTGGATACCCTTCGGGCGTGATCCGTCCTGCCCGTGTCGTTCCGCGCCCGCTGTCCGGGCTCGCCGAGCTCCTCGGCATCGGCCGTGCCGAGGCCGTCAGCAACGGGATCGGCGTCATCTCCGGGGTCACGCTCGACTCCCGGGCGGTGCGGCCCGGTGACCTGTACGCCGCGCTGCCCGGCACCCGCACCCACGGCGCCGCGTTCAGCGAGCAGGCGGTGGCGGCCGGAGCGGTCGCGATCCTGACCGACCCCGACGGCCGCGACCGGGCCGCCCGTACCGGCGTTCCGGTTTTCGTCGTCGCCAGCCCCCGGGACCGGCTGGGTGACGTGTCGTGCTGGATCTACGGCGACCCGTCGCACCGCATGACGATCATCGGCGTGACCGGGACCAGCGGCAAGACCACGACCAGCTACCTGTGCGAGGCGGGCCTGCGCGCCGCCGGGCACACCACCGGCCTGGTCGGCGGGGTCGAGATCAAGGCCGGGGCCGAGCAGGTCCGGGCGTCGCTGACCACGCCGGAGGCCCCCGACCTGCAGGCGCTGCTCGCGGTCATGGCCGAGCGCGGGGTGACCGCGGCCGCGATGGAGGTATCGAGCCACTCGCTCGCCCTCGGCCGGGTCGCGGGCACCCGCTACAGCGTGGCCGTGTTCACCAACCTGTCCCAGGACCACCTCGACTTCCACGCTGGCTTCGAGGACTACTTCCGGGCCAAGGCAAAGCTGTTCACCCCCGCCTACTCCGCGGTCGGGGTGGTGAACGTGGCCGACCGCTACGGGCGGCGCCTGGTCGCGGAGGCGACGGTCCCGGTCGTCACGTTCTGCGCCGACCCCGCCTCGGGCGCCTACCGGCAGGCCGAGTGGCGCGCGGCCGACGTGCGCTGCGGGGCCGACGGGTCCACCTTCCGGGTCATCGGCCCAGGCGGGGTCGAGGAAGACGCCTCGGTTACCCTGCCGGGCGCGTTCAACGTGGCCAATGCCCTCGGCGCGATCGTCGCGCTGGTGGAGGCGGGCACGGACCTGGCCGACGCGGTGGCCGGGGTGGCGTCCTGCCCCGGGGTTCCGGGCCGCCTGCAGCGGGTCTCGGGCCGGCCGCGGGCGACCTGCCGGACGCGTTCGTCGACTACTCGCACAAGCCCGGCGCGGTCGAGGCGGTGCTCACCGCGCTTGCCCCGGTGACAAGCGGGGAACTGATCGTGGTGCTCGGCTGCGGCGGCGACCGGGACCGCGGCAAGCGCCCGCTGATGGGCGCCGCCGCCGCCCGGCTGGCCGACGTCGCCATCTTCACCAGCGACAACCCGCGATCGGAGGATCCGCTGGCGATCCTCGGCGAGATGCTGAACGGAGTGCTCTCAGTCCCGCCGGGGGAGCGGGGCCGGGTGATCATCGAACCGGACCGGGCGGCGGCGATCGAGCTCGCCGTCGGCCGGGCCGGGAAGGGGGACGTGGTACTGGTGGCAGGCAAGGGGCACGAGACCGGCCAGTACGTCGGGGGAGCGGTGCTGCCGTTCGACGATGCGGTGGAGACCGCCGCCGCCCTGGCCCGGCACGCGGGCCGGGCCGATGCGGCCCTGCCGGGGGACGCCCGGTGATCGCGCTGTCCGTGGCCGAGGTCGCGAAAATCACCGGTGGCACGCTGGCCGGCGACGCCGGGGCCGACGCGGTGATCACCGGCCCGGTCGTGATCGACTCGCGCGAGGTATCGCCGGGGGCGTTGTTCGCCGCGCTGGCGGGCGAGCGGGTCGACGGCCACGACTACGCCGCCGCGGCCGCCGCCCAGGGCGCCGCCGCCATCCTCGCCGCCCGTCCGCTGCCGGAGGCCGGGCTCCCCGTCATCATCGTCGCCGACGTCACCCTGGCGCTCGGCCTGCTCGCCCGCGCGGTCCTCGACCGGCTGCCGCGGGCCACCGTGATCGGCATCACCGGCTCCTCCGGCAAGACCTCGACCAAGGACCTCACCGCCCAGGTGGTGGAGCGCCTCGGCCCCACCGTCGCCCCCGAGGGGTCGCTCAACAACGAGATCGGCCTGCCGCTGACCGTACTGCGGGCCGACGAGGACACCCGCTACCTGGTGCTGGAGATGTCCGCCCGCGGCATCGGGCACATCGCCTACCTGACTGGCATCGCCCCGCCCCGGATCGGCGTGGTGCTCAACGTCGGCCGCGCCCACGCGGGCGAGTTCGGCTCGCTCGCCGCGGTCGCCCGGGCCAAGGGGGAGCTGGTCGAGGCGCTCCCTGCGGCCTCTGCGGGAGGCGTGGCGGTGCTCAACGCCGACGACCCCAACGTGGCCGGCATGGCCCCCAGGACGCGCGCCCGGGTGGTCACCACCAGCGTCGCTCCGGTCCGCCCGAATGAGGCCAGCCCGGCCAGCGTCAGCCCGGCCGGCATCCAGGCGACCGGGATCACCCTCGACGACCTCGGCCGGGCCTCGTTCACCCTGCACCTGGGCGGTGCCACCGCCCCCGTCGCGCTGCAGGTGCACGGCGCGCACCACGTCGCCAACTCCCTCGCCACCGCCGCGGTGGCGGCCGAGCTGGGGATGGACCTGCCCGCGATCGCGGGCGCGCTGAGCGCCGCCACCGCCCGCAGCAAGAAGCGGATGGAGCTCACCTCACGCCCCGACGGGGTGCTGGTGGTGAACGACGCCTACAACGCCAACCCGGACTCGACCCGGGCCGCGATCGCCGCCCTGGGCCACCTGACCAGCACCGGCCGGCGCGGGATCGCGGTCCTCGGCTACATGGCCGAGCTGGGTGACATCGCGGCCGAGAGCCACTTCGAGGCCGGGCGGCTCGCGGCTGAGGCGGGCGCGGCCCTCGTCGTCGCCGTCGGCGATGGCGCCGGCCCGGTGCTCGACGGGGCCCGGGCGACCGCGGGCTGGCGGGGCGAGACGCTTGCGCTGCCCGACCCGCGGTCCGCCGTCGAGGCGCTGCGGGGCCGGGTCAGGCCGGGGGACGTCGTCCTGGTGAAGGCATCGAAGTCGGCCGGGCTGTGGGAAGTCGCGGACGGACTGCTCGCGGAGGTTCCCCGGTGAAGACGATCCTGCTGTCGGGTGCGATCTCGATGATCGTCGCGCTGTTCGGCACGCGCCCGACGATCACCGTGCTGCGCAAGCGGAAGCTGGGCCAGCAGATCAGGTCCGACGGCCCCCAGGCCCACCTCGGCAAGAGCGGCACCCCCACCATGGGCGGCATCGTCATCATCATCGCCTCGCTGATCGGCTATACCCTCGGGCACCTGTTCACCGGCGACCCGATGACCGCCTCCGGGGTGCTGGTGCTGTTCCTGATGACCGGGCTCGGCTTCGTCGGCTTCCTCGACGACTTCATCAAGCTGTTCATGCGGCGCAGCCTCGGCCTGCGCAGCGGGGCCAAGCTGCTGGGGCAGGCCGCCGTGGGGATCATCTTCGCGGTCCTGGCGATCCACTTTCCCGATGGTTACGACCTCACCCCGGCCTCGGAGCACATCTCGTTCCTGGCCGACTTCGGCGTGTCGATCGGCGCGGTCCTGTTTGTCATCTGGGTGCTGATCATGGTCACCGCCACGTCCAACGCGGTGAACCTGACCGACGGCCTGGACGGGCTCGCCTCCGGGGCGGCGATCCTGGTGCTGGCCGCCTACGTGATCATCGGCAACTGGCAGCTGCGCAACGACTGCACCACCGCCCTGGCGCAGAACTGCTACACCGTCCGCGACCCGCTCGACGCGGCGGTGGTCGCCGCGGTGGTGATGGGCGCCTGCTTCGGCTTCCTGTGGTGGAACGCGCCGCCGGCCAAGATCTTCATGGGTGACACCGGCTCGCTCGCCCTCGGCGGGGCCCTGGCCGGGCTGGCCATCGTCACCCGCACCGACCTGCTGCTGCTGATCTTGTGCGGGCTGTTCGTGATCGTCACGATGTCGGTCGTCATCCAGGTCGGCTCGTACAAGCTGCGCCGTAAACGGGTCTTCAAGATGGCACCCTTGCAGCACCACTTCGAGCTGGTGGGCTGGGCCGAGACCACGATCGTGGTCCGCTTCTGGCTCATCGCGGGCATGTTCGTGGCTCTCGGCCTCGGCATCTTCTACGTGGGCTGGTTCCCCAAGTAGCCCCGCCCCGTTCCTCTTCCGCCTGGCGGTGGCCGGCGCCCGCCCGCAGCGGCCGCCCAGCCCGTTACCAGCCAGCCTGTCACCAGCCGGCTCCTCACCGCGCCTGCAGGGCCGCGCCGAGGTCGTCGAGCAGGTCCGCGGCCGGCTCGATGCCGGCTGACATCCTGATAAGGGTGGCGGGCGCGGTCTCGGCAGGCCACCGGGCGCGCCGCTCCCAGGTCGACTCCACCCCGCCGAAGCTGGTTGCGGGCACGATCAGCCGGGCCGCGGCGACCACCGCATCGGCCGCGGCGGCCGTCCCCGCCAGCTCGAACGACAGCAGCGGCCCGTACCCGCGGGGCAGCTGCCGCCGGGCGGCCGCCGACGGGTTCAGGCCCGGGTAGTGCACCGCCGTGACCCGGGGGTGGGCCGTCAGGAAGGCCGCCACCGCCTGGGCGTTGGCGCAGGCCCGCTCGATCCGCAGCGGCAAGGTCTTCAGCCCCCGCAGCACCAGCCAGCTCTCGAACGGGCCGGGGATCGCCCCGGCGTCGGCCCGCCACGACCGGACCGCCGCCGCCAGGCCGGCGTCCCTGGTCACCACCGCGCCGCCGAGCACGTCCGAGTGCCCCGCGATCGCCTTGGTCAGCGAGTAGACCGAGGCGACGGCGCCGAAGTCGAGCGGCCGCTGCAGCAGCCCGGTCGCCACCGTGTTGTCGACCACGAAGGGCGCCCCGGCCGCCGCCGCCCGGGCCGCCAGGGCGGTCAGGTCGGCCACCCGAAGCAGCGGGTTGGTCGGCGTCTCGGCCCACAGGAGCGCGGGCCCGGCCGCGAGGGCCGCGTCGACCGCGTCGAGGTCGAGCAGGTCGGCTGGCACCGCCGCCGCCCCGTGCGGACGCAACCGGGCCGCCAGCGCGCGGGTGTTGTAGTAGCCGTCCGACGGGAAGACGATCGACTCGCGCCCGGCCGCCAGGGCCAGCATCAGCGCGGTGGAGGCGGCCTGCCCGGAGGCGAACGTGACCGCGACCGCGCCGGGTCCCTCCATCGCCGCCAGCGCCGCCTCCAGCGCGGCCCAGCCGGGATTGCCGTTCCGGCCGTAGCCGGGCCCGTCCCCGGGCTCCCCCTGCGACAGGTAAACGCTGGCCGGGGTGAGCGGCGGGCCGAGCGGGGCGCCCGCCGTCCGTTCGGTACCACCGTGCACCAGCTGTGACTCGACCGAGAATTCCATGACGGCCATTGTCCGCCCGCGGTTGCGCGGGCCGCCGCCGAGCCCGCCGCCGCGAAGATTCACACGACACGCGGGCGGATGTTCCGGGTATGGGCAGCGGCCGGGCCGAAACTAGAAGGCATGTATGTGCCGGTGGGGAGCAGCCAGGCCCAGGACGCGCCCGAGGACGGCGACGGCGGGCCGCAAGCCGGCTCCGGCGGCCTGAACCCAGGCCCCGAGGTCCAGGGCACGCTGAGCCGCGGCACCCTGATCCCCGGCACCCTGATCCGGCTGACCGCGGCGGCCTGGCCCGGGGCTCCGGGCTGACCGACCTCCGCGACCGGGTCCGGACGGCCCGGGCGCTGCTCGACCGGCCGCTGACCTCTTACTACCTCATCGCCGGAATCACCACCCTGCTGCTCTGCCTCGGCCTGGTGATGGTGCTGTCGACGGCGTCAGTGGCCGACCTGTCGGCCGGCAAGTCCCCCTATCACGACTTCGAGGTGCAGCTGGCCGGCATCCTGGTCGGCCTTCCGGTCATGTGGGTCGTGGCTCACTCCTCGCCCCGGCTGTTCCGCGCGGTCGCCTACCCGGTGCTGGCGCTGGCGGTCATCGGGCTGACGCTGACCCTGATCCCGGGGGTGGGCACGACCGAGGCCGACGCCACCCGCTGGATCAGCGTCGGGCCGCTGACCGTGCAGCCCTCGGAGCTGGCGAAGCTCGCGCTGGCGCTGTGGGGGGCGGACCTGCTGGGCCGCAAGGAGAAGCTCGGCCTGCTGGCGGACTGGCGGCACATCCTCGTCCCGCTGCTGCCTGGGACCGGGGTGCTGGCCCTTCTGGTGATGGCGGGCGACGACCTCGGCACGACCTTCATCCTGCTGACGGTGCTGCTGGCGCTGCTGTGGATCGGCGGCCTGCCCGGCCGGGTCTTCACCGTCATGCTGATCCTGATGGCCCTGGTGCTGGTGCTGCTCGTGGTGACCAAGGGCTACCGGGCCGAACGGCTGACGGAGTTCTGGAATCCGTCCAGCACCGACCCGGTTGGCCCGGACCAGCAGCTCATCCAGGGCAAGTACGCCCTCGGCTCGGGCGGCTGGTTCGGCGTCGGGCTCGGCGCCAGCCGGGAGAAATGGGGCTGGCTGCCCGAGTCCACCAGCGACATGATCTTCGCGATCATCGGCGAGGAGCTCGGCCTGGTCGGCACGCTGTGCGTGACGGCGCTCTACGGCGCGCTGGCGTGGGCCGGGCTGCGGGTCACCCGGCGGGTGCCGGACGCCTTCAGCGCGCTGCTGGCGGCCGGGATCACCGCCTGGATCGTGATCCAGGCGGCGGTCAATATCGGCGGGGTGATCGGGGTTTTCCCGATCACCGGGGTGCCACTGCCGCTGGTCTCCCAGGGCTTGTCCTCCGTGCTGACGACGATGGTCGGGCTGGGTATGCTCATGTCGTTGGCCCGGCGGGAACCAGGGGCGAGCCAGGCTTTGGCCGCGCGGGGCCGCTCCCCGGCGGGCCGCGCCCTAAGCTGGCTCGGACAGGGCACGCGGCGCGGGGCCAGGAGAGCGCGCGTGAGCGGTTCCGGGTGAGGCCTGCCCGGTGGCCCGGGCCGACCGGCAGGGCCGCGCCACGCGTGCGGGCCGGGCAATAAGCGAGGAGCGGATGATGCGGGTGGTGCTTGCTGGCGGGGGGTCGGCCGGTCATATCGAGCCTGCCCTCGCGCTCGCTGACGCGCTGCGGGAGGCCGACCCCGGTATCCAGGTCACCTGCCTGGGCACCGAGCGTGGCCTGGAGACGCGGCTGGTGCCGCTGCGCGGCTACGAGCTCGCGCTGGTGCCCGCGGTGCCGCTGCCCCGGTCGGTGACGCCGCAGCTGCTCACCGTCCCCGGCCGGCTCGCGGGCGCGGTGCACGCCACCGTGCAGATCCTCGACCAGGTCGGGGCGGACGTGCTGGTCGGCTTTGGCGGCTACGTGGCGACGCCCGCGTACCTGGCGGCCAAGCGGCGGGGCGTGCCGATCGTGGTGCACGAGGCCAACCCCATCGCGGGCATCGCCAACCGGCTCGGCGCGCACCTGACCACCCACGTGTTCACCGGCCAGCCGGACACCAAGCTGCGCAACGCGGTCTACATCGGGCTGCCGATCCGGCGGCAGATCGCCGACCTGGACCGCTTCGCGCTCGGCGACAAGGCCCGGGCCAACTTCGGCCTGCGCCCCGACCTGCCGGTCCTCCTCGTCTTCGGCGGCTCTCAGGGGGCCCGCTCGCTCAACCGGGCGCTGGCCGGCGCGGTCGGCGCCATCCAGGCCGCCGGGGTGCAGATCCTGCACGTCACCGGGCCCAAGAACGCAGCCGAGGGGCAGGCCGCGGTCCCCGCCAACGCCGGCGCGGTGCCCTACGTCGCGGTGCCCTACGTGGACCGGATGGACCTCGCCTACGCCGCCGCCGACTTCGCGCTGTGCCGGGCCGGGGCGAACACCTGCGCCGAGCTCACCGCGGTGGGGCTGCCCGCCGCGTACGTGCCGCTGCCCATCGGCAACGGCGAGCAGCGGCTCAACGCGCTGCCGGTCGTGCGCCGCGGCGGCGGGCTGCTGGTGGAGGACGCGGAGCTCAGCGCGGACTGGATCGTGGAGTCGCTGCTGCCCGTGCTGACCAACATCGACCAGGTGGCGGCCATGTCCGAGGCGGCCGCGGCGGTGGGCCGCCGGGACGTCGACCGCCTGCTGGCGCGGGCCGTCATCGACATCGCGGCGGGAGGGCGGCCCGCCCGCGACGGTACTGCCCGCAACATTGCCGGC
The DNA here is from genome assembly GCA_963795335.1 of uncultured Actinomycetota bacterium. Lineage (GTDB taxonomy): Bacteria > Actinomycetota > Actinomycetes > Streptosporangiales > Streptosporangiaceae > Trebonia. The sequence continues at coordinate 350,158 of CAWCHI010000006.1, read as the reverse complement.
CGCAACGGTTCCGCCCGGGGCGGTCACGGCGGAGTTCCCGGCCGGACCGACGGGCAGGGGCCCGGTCCGCTCGCCAGCCGCCCCGCCGCCCCGGCCAGCCCGCCGTCCGGCGGCGGGCGCCACCGCCACACCAGGTAACCGCCCGACCGGGCCCGACACCGACCGGCCGGGCCCGGGGACACCGACCGGCCGTCAGGCCGCGAGCAAGGCCGCGAGGCAGCAGGCCGCTGGAGGAGGAAGCGCGATGGCACTGGTGACGCCGACCGACCCGGTGCCGCTCGAGCAGCTCGGGCGGGTCCACTTCATCGGCCTCGGCGGGGCCGGCATGTCCGGGATCGCCCGCATCATGCTCGCCCGCGGCACCGCTGTCTCCGGCAGCGACTCCGCCCCCTCGGCCACCCTGGACGAGCTCGCGGCGCTCGGGGCCCGGACCTATGTCGGCCACGCGGCCGGCCAGCTCGGCGACGCCGACACAGTCGTCATCTCCAGCGCGATCAGGGAGGCCAACCCCGAGCTGGCCGAGGCCCGCCGCCGCGGCCTGCTGGTGCTGCACCGGGCGGCCGCGCTGGCGGCGCTGATGACCGGGCGCCGGGTTGTCGCGGTCACCGGCACCCACGGCAAGACCACCACCACCTCGATGATCGCGACCGTGCTGCTGGAGACCGGCGCCGCCCCCGCCTACGCGATCGGCGGCGTGCTCGCCGCCACCGGCACCGGCGCGGCCGACGGGCCGGGCCCGGATTTCGTGGCCGAGGCGGACGAGAGCGACGGGTCGTTCCTGATGTACGCGCCCGACGTCGCCGTGGTCACCAACGTCGAGGCCGACCACCTGGACAACTACGGGACCGAGGAGGCCTACCGGGCGTCCTTCACGCACTTCCTCGACCGGGTCAAGCCCGGAGGCGTGCTCGTCACCTCGGCCGACGACCCGGGCACACGGGCGCTGGCCGACGGCGCCCGCGCCCGGGGGCTGCGGGTGGTCACCTTCGGGGCGACGCCGGGGGCCGACTTCCTCGTCACCGGGGTGACGGCCGACGGCATGGCGACGTCGCTGTCGGTCCGGACTCGGGGCGGCCCGGGGGGACATCCCCCCGGGGAGGACAGCCGGCTGAGGTGCGGCTGCGGCTGGCCGTCCCCGGGCGGCACAACGCGCTCAACGCGGCGGCCGCGTTCGCCGCCGCGGTCGAGCTCGGCACCGGCCCGGAGCAGGCAGCGCTGGCCCTCGCCCGCTACCGCGGGGCCGCCCGGCGGCTAGAGCCCAAGGGCGAGGCGGGCGGTGTGCGGGTGCTCGACACCTACGCCCACCACCCGACTGAGCTGGCAGCTGACCTGCGCGCCGCCCGGGAGATCGTCGGGGCGGGGGGCGGCCGGGTCATCGCCGTGTTCCAGCCTCACCTCTACAGCCGCACCCGGATCTTCGCGGCCGACTTCGGGGCCGCCCTCGGGCTGGCCGACGAGGCGGTCGTGCTCGACGTGTACGCCGCCCGGGAGGACCCGGAACCGGGGATCAGCGGACGGATCGTGGCCGAAGCGGTGCCCGGCGGCGCTGCCCGCTATGTCGCCGACTTCGCTGACGTGCCCAAGGTCGTCGCGGCCCTGGTGGCGCCGGGGGACCTGGTGCTGACGATGGGCGCGGGCGACATCACCCGCATGGGGCCGCTGCTGCTGGCCGAGATCGGCGGGCCAGTCGCCGGCCTGCCCGGCCCGGCCGGGCCGCGGACGGCACGGCGATGAGCGGCACCCCGCCCGCTGACGGTTCCGCGGAGGCGGGCCCGGGCGACGCCGAGACCCCGGTCACCGCGCCGGTCCCCGCCGAGGAGAGCGGCCGCGGCGTCTCGGCCTGGGAAGTCCCCGGCGGGACCGGCTCTGCCTGGGAACTGCCGCCCCGGCCCGCCCCGGCCGGAGAGCTCCCCGCCGCTGGATGGCGGGAGCCAGCCGCCGGGGAGCAGGCCGCCGGGGAGCAGGCGGCCGGGGAACGGACGGGCGGCCTGCTGACGGCCGACGATCAGCCGCCCGCCGGCGGCCCGTTCACCGCTGCTGGCGCCGGCGACCCGCCGCCCCCTGGCCATCCCAGCCGCCCGGGGCGGTTCCCGGCTGGCCGCGGGCCGCGCTGGACGGCCCGGGGCGGACGGCGGCCGCGGGGGCGCACGCGCTGGCGCACCGCCTTCTACGTCCTGGCCGCGGTCGCGGTTGTGACCGGGGTGAGCTGGGCCCTGTTCGGCGACCGGCTGCTGGTGGTGCGCTCGGTCGCGGTATCCGGCACCCACCTGGTCGCGCCGCAGCAGGTGCTCGACGCCGCCGCTGTCCCGCTCGGCACCCCGCTGGCGACGGTCGACTCCGCCGCCGTCATCCGCCGCGTGGAGGCGATCAGGCAGGTGGCGTCGGTCCAGGTCAGCAAGGACTGGCCGGACCGCCTGGAGATCACGGTCACCGAGCGCGTCCCGGTGATGGCGGTCAAGATGGCCGGCGGCGGCTATGACCTGGTCGACAAGTCCGGGGTGATCGTCCGCTGGGCCGCGTCCAAGCCCGCTGGCCTGCCGCAGCTGTCGACCACGCTGACCGGCAGCGCGCTGGCCGGCAGCCCCGTTGCCATCACCGCTGCGGGCGTCCTGGCCGAGCTTCAGCCCGCCCTGGCCAGGCAAGTCAAGCAGGTGCAGCCGCAGACCGTGGCGTCCGGCACCGAGCAGGTGACGCTGCACCTGCGCGACGGGCAGGCCGTCCAGTGGGGCGGCACCGACAACGCCGCCCAGAAGAACCGGGAGCTGACCGTCCTGCTGCCGCGCGGGGCGCGGGACATCGACGTGAGCTCGCCCGGTACCGTCGTCACGCGTTAATTCACCGCGGGACACGCCGGCAAATGCAGCCGGGACCAAATCAGGCCTCGTCCAGGGGTAAATGCCGGGCTTCTGGCGGGCCCGTGACGCAATTTCCGACATGTGGGGCGCGACACGCGCGCGACGGCCGCGTGGCTAGTTGACCACGCTGCCTGACCACCCTACTGTCCCTATCAATCGCAAGGAAGATAAAACTCTAAATCTCAACCTGAAGGTGAAACCTGAGGGTCGCCAAGAGGCCATGGCAATTCCGCTGATGGCGTCGGGCGGACACCATTGGCTGCGAATTCCGTGCTCTTAGCGCGGGGGTTAGCGCAGGCGGTCGGGGGCAGCCAGCAGGCCCGGCGCCAGGGCGCCGCGCGAGCGTCAACCGCGCGCGTGAGCGCCAGGGCAAGGTAGCAAGCGAGCGGAAAGGTACCCTCCTCGTGGCAGCACCGCAGAACTATCTGGCGGTCATCAAGGTCGTCGGAATCGGCGGGGGCGGCGTTAACGCCGTCAATCGCATGATCGAAGAGGGACTCAAGGGCGTCGAGTTCATCGCGATCAACACTGACGCGCAGGCCTTGCTGATGAGCGACGCGGACGTCAAGCTCGACGTCGGCCGGGAACTGACCCGTGGCCTCGGCGCCGGCGCCAACCCGGACGTCGGCGCGCGGGCGGCCGAGGACCACCGCGAGGAGATCGAAGAGGTGCTCAAGGGCGCCGACATGGTCTTCGTCACCGCGGGCGAGGGGGGCGGCACCGGCACCGGCGGCGCGCCAGTGGTCGCGAACGTGGCCCGGTCCCTTGGCGCCCTCACGATTGGCGTGGTCACCCGTCCGTTCGGGTTCGAGGGCAAGCGCCGGGCGGTCCAGGCGGAGACCGGAATCGAGCGGCTGCGGGCCGAGGTCGACACGCTCATCGTCATTCCCAACGACCGCCTGCTGTCGATCTCGGACCGGCACGTCTCCGTCCTCGACGCGTTCAAGGCGGCCGACCAGGTACTCCTTTCCGGTGTCCAGGGCATCACCGACCTGATCACCACGCCCGGCCTGATCAACCTCGACTTCGCCGACGTCAAGTCGGTCATGTCGGGGGCCGGCTCGGCCCTGATGGGCATCGGCTCCTCGCGCGGCGACGACCGCGCGGTGGCGGCGGCCGAGATGGCGATCTCGTCGCCGCTCCTGGAAGCCTCCATCGACGGCGCCCACGGCGTCCTGCTCTCCATCCAGGGCGGCTCCGACCTCGGGCTGTTCGAGATCAACGAGGCCGCGCAGCTGGTCTCCAACTCGGCCGCGGTCGACGCCAACATCATCTTCGGCGCGGTCATCGACGACGCCCTCGGCGACGAGGTGCGGGTGACGGTGATCGCGGCCGGCTTCGACGAGGCCCGGCCCGGCCGGGCCGCCGCACCGCTGGCGGCCAGCCATCCGGCCGCCGCGGCGTCCGACGGCAACGGCAGCAGCACCCCGGCCAGCAGCACCGTGCCGGGCAGCCGGGCCGCCAGCGCCCCGTCGGCTTCGTCCTCGGCCTGGGCCGGCGGCGCCACCACGGCGAGCCCCGCCTCGTCGGCCCCGGCCGCCGCCAGCTCGTCGAACGGCTGGACGGCGCCGACGTTCCGGCCGTCCAGCCCCGCCGCGGGCGGCCAGGCCGAGCCGGCGGAGCCAGCGGCGCCCGTCATCGCCCGCCAGGTCGTCTCCGAGCTGGCCACGGCCAGCGCCGGCGCCGAGTCCGGCTCGCCCGCCCAGCAGGCAGCCGACGCCGCGTCGGGCTACGTGCCCTCACCGGTCTCGTTCGTGTCCGAGGACGAGGACGAGTACGCGGCCACGAGCGACCGCAGCGGCCACGAGCCCGCCCGCGGCAGCGAGGCGGCGGCCAGCCCGGCCACCCCGAGCTGGAAGGACTCCGGGCGCCCGGTCAAGCAAGACAAGGTGTTCGACGTAAGCGCAGGCCGCCGCCGCCCGGTGGTCTTCGAAGAGGACGACGACCTGGACGTCCCCGACTTCCTCAAGTGAGCCGGGCCGGCGACCCGCGGCATGGCGGCACCGGGCCGGAGGCTGGCGTGGCAGGCTCCTCCGGCCCCGGCCCCGGCCCCGGCGCCGGCCCCGGCCCCGGCCCCGGCTTCGGCCGCGGCGCCGCGCCGGACCGGGAGGCTGTCCTGGCCCACAACCTGGCCTCGGTCCGTGCGCGGATCGAGGCCGCCTGCGTCGCGGCGGGGCGAGACGAGGCGTCCCTCACCCTCATCGCTGTGACCAAGACCTACCCTGCCTCCGACGTGCTCGCCCTGGCCAGCCTGGGGCTGCGGGATTTCGGCGAGAACCGTGACCAGGAGGCGGCGCCCAAGGCGTCCGCCGTGGCGGCCGCGGCACAGCCAGTGACCTGGCATTTCATCGGTCAGCTGCAGACCAACAAGGCCCGCAGCGTTGCCCGCTACGCCAGCGTGGTGCACTCGGTCGACCGCGTCCGGCTGGTCCGTGCGCTCGGCTCGGCCGCCCGTGCGGCCGGGCGCACCCTCGAGTGCCTGGTCCAGGTGAGCCTGGCGGCGGCTGACGCCGCGGCCGGGCCGTCCGACCCGGCCGAGGAGCGCGGCGGAGTGCCGCCTGCCGGCCTCCCGGCGGTGGCGGCCGCGATCGACGCCGAGGACGGCCTGATCCTCGGCGGGCTGATGGCAGTGGCCCCGCTCGGGGCCGAGCCGGCCGCGGCCTTCGCGCCCCTTCGGCGGCTGTCGCGCGAGGTCCAGGCGGTGCGGCCGTCGGCCACGGTCGTCTCCGCCGGGATGAGCGGTGATCTCGAAGCCGCCATCATGAACGGTGCGACACACCTGAGAATTGGTACGGCGTTGCTCGGCAACAGATCGCTTCCGGTCCGGTAATGTCCGTCGCGTAAGGGACTCAGGAGCTGTTCGGTACGCGGCGACGCGACGGGCGTGGGCACGACGGAGGATGACCGATGGCCAGCGCGATGCGCAAGATGGCGGTCTACCTTGGCCTCGTGGAGGACGATCGCCGGTTCCAAGACGGCTACGACGCCTACGGTGAGTACGACGACGAGTACGAAGAGCCAGCCGAGGTGATGGAGGCGGCGGCGCCCGCCCGCGTGGAGTACGGCGCTTACATCCCCGAGCAGCCGCTCGAGCCGCCCGTGTCGCGCCAGGTTGAGCTGGCCCGTATCACGACACTCCACCCGCGCACCTACAATGAAGCCCGGACCATCGGTGAGCACTTCCGCGAGGGCACCCCGGTGATCATGAACCTGACCGAGATGGTCGATAGCGACGCCCGGCGCCTCGTCGACTTCGCGGCGGGACTGATCTTCGGCCTGCGGGGTTCCATCGACAAGGTGACGAACAAGGTCTTCCTCCTCTCCCCGGCCAACGTCGAGGTGACGGCGGAGGACAAGGCGCGCATCGCCGAGCGGGGCTTCTTTAACCAGAGCTAGCGAGCGCGGCATGGCAGCTAGTGTGCTGGGACGGGTGATGTGATGGACATCCTGAAGGTCGTCCTGACCTATGTGCTGGAGATCTACCTGGTCGTGCTGATCGGGTGCATGATCCTCAGCTGGATCATGGCCTTCGTGCGCCCCTGGTACCCGCCGCGGATCGTCAAGTTCATCGCTGAGACGATTTTCACTCTCACCGATCCGCCACTGAAATTCCTACGTCGCTACATCCCGCCCCTCCGGCTCGGTACAGTGTCCTTGGACCTGAGCTTCATGGTCTTGTTCATCGTGGTACTGATTTTGCTAGAGGTGGCTGTGCCGCGACTTTGAACGATGTACCGTTCTGATCAGGTACGGTGCTGAAGACACGGTGCTTCTGAAGACACGGTGCTGAGGAACACAGCCAAGCGCGCCGAGGAGACAAGATGCCGCTGACGCCCGCGGATGTGCGGAACAAGCAGTTCAGTACGACCAGGCTCCGGCCCGGCTACGACGAGGAAGAGGTTGACGCCTTCCTCGACGAGGTCGAGGCTGAGCTTGATCGGTTGATCCAGGAGAACGAGGAGCTCCGGTCGAAGCTGGCCGAGGTCCTCCGGGGCGGGGGTAAGCCCGCCATGGCGCTGAGCTCACCGCTATCCGACTCCCGGCAGGACACCATGGCGTCCGAGCCGCCGATGGAGCCGCCAATGCGGCGTCCCGAGCCGGCGATGATGGAGCCGGAGCGTCGGCCATACCACGCCGAGGACAACATGGACACCGCCGCGCGGGTGCTCTCGCTCGCGCAGCAGACCGCCGACCAGGCGATCGCCGACGCCCGCCGCGAGGCGGACGAGACCCTCGGCCGCGCCCGCCGCGAGGCGGACGAGGTGCTGACCAAGGCACGCCGTCAGGCCGAGCAGATCACCGGTGACGCCCGGGCACGGGCCGAGTCCCTGGAGCGTGACGCCCAGGAGCGGCACCGCCAGGCCATGGGCTCGCTGGTCACCCAGCGCGAGGAGCTCGAGCGCCGGGTCGACGACCTGCGCGCCTTCGAGCGTGAGTACCGCAGCCGGCTCAAGGCGTACCTGGAGGGTCAGCTCCGCGACCTCGAGGCAGGCGTCACCGACAGCGGCACGTTCCCCGCGATGCCACCGGCGGCGGCTCCAGCCCAGCCTCAGCTCCCCGCTGGTCTCGGACAGTCTTCGCTGCGCAGCGGACCGGCTGGCTCGGCCCCCACAACGGCCCAGTACGCGGTGCCCGAGCACGTCGGCGGCTTCCGTCCGGACGGCCGCTGAGCCGTCCGGCTGGCGGGCGGTTGATCCCGCTCGTTCCGTAGGCAGCAGTCCGGAAGGCCCGGACTCGAGGAGATAACCAGGTGATCCGGTTCAGCGCCGTGCTCGTCACGGTCGCCATCGGGGTACTCATCGGCGGTGGTGTCACCAGCAAGCTGTCGCTGGTGTACGCCGCGATCCTGATCGCCGCCGTGGCGCTGATTACGCTTGCTACCGGAGTGGTGATTAAGCGCAAGGAGCTTTTCGGACCGGATTCGAGATTCGTCCCCGCCACGGCGGGCGGCCATATTCCGCCCGTCTCCAACGCTGACAGCCGGGACCGGGGAGGCGCGGCCTTCGGCAGCGCGTCCCCGGTGGCGTCGCCCGCTGCCAGCGCGCCCGCCACTGCCACGCCCGCCACCGCCCGGGCTGACCTCAAGGCGGCCTCGACCCGGACCGACCTCCAGGCGGCGCGGGCCTCCAAGTCGCAGCCCACCCGGACCGATCTCAAGGCCGCCCGGACCCAGGTCGACCTGTTCGCATCCGGCAGCGCGCCCGCTGGCCCGGTCACGTCCGGGGACGTCTCTTCCGGGACGGACCCCGCCCCGGAAGAGACCGCCGCGAGCTGGTTCGAGCGCCTGGGCAATTCGGCCGCGGCGGCTAAGGCTCTTGCTGACAAGGCCCCCGCCGACAAGGCCCCCGCCGACGGGGACACGCCCGACGGGGACACGCCCGACGGGGAGACCGCCAGGGACGAGGCGACGGTCCGGCTCGACCCCGGTATGACGGCGGCGGGCACGCCGGCGCCGGGCACCCCGGAGGCGAGCACACCGACCGCGACCAAGCCAGGCCCAGCCGGAGCTAAGGCGAGCGCGACGGACAAGGCTGACGACGACGCGGTGGCGCCCGGCCCGTCGGCCCCCACCGCGGACGACGGCACCACCGACCCTGACGCCACCCGCGTCGTCCCCGTGGTCGCTGCGCCCAAGCCGCCGGTGCCCGCCGCCGGCTCCGCGACCACCGGGACCTCCGCCGCCGCGACCCCCGGATCAGCCACGCCAGCTACGGCTGGCCCAGCCAATTCGGTGACGGCCAGTGGATCAGACGCCGCTCCCGAGACGCGGGCCGTGCCAGCCGTCACGGACAAGGACAGCGATCCCGGGGGAGCGGTGCCGGGCGAACCGCCGTCCGCGGCCGGGCCCGGCCCTGACGCCGCCGGAACCGTCAGCACAAACGTGGTGGGCACGGCGGAGGCAGGCACGGACGGCATCGCCGAGACAGGCGACAGCGAGGCGGACGCTGACGAAGCGGACGACGCCGACGACACTGAGCCGCAGGCGGCGACCCCTTCGTCCGACACCGCCCAGGTCACCGTGGTCCGGGGCGTGCCCCGGTACCACACGTCCGACTGCATCCTGATCCGTTTCCTGCCGAAGGACGACCTGCAGCAGATGACCATCCCGGCAGCGTCGGCGGCCGGCGCCACCCCCTGCGCCGTCTGCCAGAGCGGGAACTAGCGGCCGGGCCGGGCGCAGAGCCCGGCTCCCGGCGTGCCCGTCGGATGCCAGCGACAAGCGCCTCCGCGCCTGGCCGGCCGGGTCAGGCGCGTGCGAGCCAGAATCGCAGGCCAAGGGCATCATCCGCGTCCTCATGCCACGCCGCGCCTTCAGCGGAACCTTCGCCAGCGGAACCGTCGCCAGCCGCGAATGACACCGCCAGCACCTCGCCCGCGATCACCGCGCTGTTGGCCTCCAGGGCCGCCGCCAGCTCGGCTTCGGCCGCCGACCAGCGCACCAGGATCCGGTCGGTGACCTCGAGTCCGGCTGACTTGCGGGCGTCCTGGATCAGCCGGACGGCCTCGCGGGCATAGCCCTCGGCCCGCAGTTCCGGCGTCACCGCCAGGTCGAGCGCGACCGTTTCCTCGCCCGCGGTGGCGACACCCCAGCCTTCGACCGGAGCCTGCGTCACCACCAGGTCGGCCGCGGTCAGCGTGACCCGCCCGAGGCCGGGCACCTTCAGCGTAGCCGAGCCGCCCTCGGTCGCCACCGCGTGCGCCAGCTTGGCCGGCTTGGCCGCGCGGATGGCGGTCGCAACCGCCTGGGTATCGGCCCCGAACCGGCGGCCGAGGGCGCGGAAGTCAGGCTTGACCGTGTAGCTGACGAGGTCGCCCCCGGCCGGGTCGAGCCGCTCGACCGCGTGCACGTTGAGCTCGTCGGCGATGAGCTCGCGCAGCTCAGTGGGCAGCTCCGCGAATCCGGGAGCGCCGATCAGCGCGACCGAGAGCGGCTGGCGGGTCCGCACCGACGCCGCCGACCGGGCCGACCGGCCGAGTTCGACCAGCCGCCGGGCCAGGGCCATCCGCCCGGCTAGCTGCTCGTCGATCAGCGCCGGGTCCCAGGCCGGCCAGGACGCCAGGTGAACCGATTCCGGCCCGTCGTCTGGCCGCAGCACACCCCACAGGTAATCGGACAGGAACGGGGTGACCGGCGCGAGCAGCGTGGTCACCGACACCAGCGCGGTGTGCAGGGTGGCGAACGCGGCGGCGCCGTCCGGCGTGGCCGGGCCCGCCCAGAACCGCCGCCGGGACCGCCGTACGTACCAGTTGGAGAGGTCGTCGATGAGCGCCGCCAGCCGCCGCCCGGCCGCGGCCGCGTCGAACGCCTCGAGCGAGGCGGTCACGTCCCGCACGCACGCGTTGACCTCCGACAGCAGCCAGCGGTCGAGCAGCGGCCGCATCGCCGGGCCGGGCGCGAGTGCGGCCGCCGCCGGTGTCCACGGGTCTGCCTCGCCGCCGGCTCCGCCGGCCGCCCGCGCGTACAGGACCAGGAAGGACACCGTGTTCCAGTAGGTCAGCAGGATCTTGCGGACGATCTCCTCGAGCACGCCGGGCCCGATCCGCCGCTGCCCCCAGGGGGAGCCGGAGGCGGCGAAAAACCACCGCACCGCGTCGGCCCCGTGCGCGTCCAGCAGCCCCATCGGCTCGATGACGTTGCCCAGGTGCTTAGACATCTTCCGTCCGCTGGAGTCGGTGACGAGCCCCAGGCACACCACGTTCTCGTACGCCGACCGCCCGTTGACCAGCGTGTTAACCGCCATCAGGGAGTAGAACCAGCCGCGCGTCTGGTCGATCGCCTCGCAGATGAACTGGGCCGGGAACGCCGCCTCGAACGCATCCGCGTTGCGCAGCGGTGCCCCCCACTGGGCGAACGGCATCGACCCGGAGTCGAACCACACGTCGATGACCTCGGGCACCCGGGACGCGTCCTGCCCGCACTGCGGGCACGGATAAGTCACCTCATCCACGAAGGGGCGGTGCGGGTCCAGCCCGGACAGGTCCCGGCCGGCCAGCGCGGACAGCTCCGCCAGCGAGCCGACGCAGGTCACGTGCTCGTCCGGGCACTCCCAGAGTGGCAGCGGGGTGCCCCAGTAGCGGGTCCGCGACAGCGCCCAGTCGACGTTGTTGCGCAGCCAGTCGCCGTAACGACCGTACTTGATGGTCGGCGGCTGCCAGTTGGTCTTCTCGTTCTCCGCCAGCAGCAGGTCCTTGACCGAGGACGTCTTGATGTACCAGGACGGCAGCGCGTAGTAGAGCAACGTGGTGCCGCAGCGCCAGCAGTGCGGGTAGCTGTGCGCGTGCGCGGCGACGCGGAACAGCAGTCCGCGCTCGTCCAGGTCGGCGATCAGCGGCTGGTCGGCGTCCTTGAAGAACAGGCCGCCGACCAGCGGCAGCCCCTCGGTGAAGCGCCCGTCTGCCCGCACCGGGTTGACCACCGGCAGGTTGTTGGCCCGGCTCACGGCCAGGTCGTCGGCGCCGAAGGCGGGCGCCAGGTGGACCAGGCCGGTCCCGTCCTCGGTGGTGACGAACGTGCCGCCGACCACCCGGTGGGCGCCGGGAATGTCGATCATCCGGAACGGGGGCGTGTACTCCGTGCCGATCAGCTCGCTGCCGCGCAGCCGGGTGAGCACGTGCCAGCCCTCGCCCAGCACCCGCGGCCACAGCGACTCGGCCACCACGACCTTGTCCCCGTCACCGGACTTGCGGGCGACCGCGTACTCGACGTCGGGGTGGACCGCGATGGCGGTGTTCGACACCAGCGTCCACGGCGTCGTCGTCCACACCAGCAGGTCGGCTCCCTCCAGGTGACTGCTCACCCCGGGCGGGGCCGACGTGACCGGGAACCGCACCGTCACCGAGGGATCGGTCACCTCCCGGTACACGTCGGGCTGGCCCATCTCGTGGTCCGACAGCGGCGTGCCACAGCGCGGGCAGTAGGGGCTGATCCGGAAGTCCCGCACCAGCAGGCCGCGGGCGAAGATGGTCTTCAGCGCCCACCAGACAGATTCCACGTAGCCCGGGTCCATCGTGCGGTAGGCGGTGGACAGGTCGATCCAGTAGCCCATCCGCGTGGTGAGCGCGGCGAACGCGTCGACGTGCCGCAGCACCGACTCACGGCAGCGGGCGTTGAACTCGGCCACCCCGTAGGCCTCGATGTCCTTCTTGCCCGACAGGCCGAGTTCCTTCTCCACCGCGACCTCGACCGGCAGCCCGTGGCAGTCCCAGCCGGCCTTGCGGCTGACGTGGAACCCCTGCATGGTCTTGAACCGGGGGAACAGGTCCTTGAACACCCGGGCCTCGATGTGATGCACCCCTGGCATCCCGTTGGCGGTCGGCGGGCCCTCGTAGAACGTCCACCGCGGGCCGCCCTCGGTCTGCTTCAGCGACGCCTCGAAGGTTCCCATCCGGCGCCACCGGGCCAGCATCTCGTGCTCGATCGCGGGCAGGTCAGGCTGGGCGGGCAGGGCGGGCAGCGGGGCGCCGGGGGCACGCCCCGGGCTGGCCGGTGCGGCCTTCGAGTCGGTCATGGGACCTTCCTCCAGCGTCAGCAAATCAGCTCGGCCAGAGGGACGAGGCGCGGGCCCCGCGGTACCACCCTCTTTGCCCGCGCGGACGCGGACCTCTCGACTGTCCCGTTGCCGGTTCTACCGGGCCCGCCGCCGGCTGGGCGCAAGCCCGGTCGTCGCGCGCCTTTCTTCCGGCCGCTCCGGAGTGATCTGGTCCGTGGCGCACGCCCCGGGCTCGCACCGTCCCCGGGTCGCTCTGGCTGCGTTCCGCGGCAGCTGTCCCCATCACCGCGCGTCCCACGATAGCGGATCGGGCCTGGCCGGCCACAGTGGCGGGCCGGCGGCGCCCCTCAGTGACCGGCGCGGACAGGCCGGCGGGACGCGGCCGCCCCCGGTTGCGCCGTTAGCCGAATGAGTTTGCGAGTGGCGCAGCGCGGCCGTATCCTCCGTTGTCTGTCCGAAACTCATAATCGAGGAACGAAGATGACCGCTGCGCCGCCCAGTGCTTCCGGTAACACGGGGGCCGCCGACCTGCCGGTGCGGCCCGGTGAAGATCCGTGGTCCGAGGCCGAGCTCACCGAGCACCGCGTCGAGCTGGAGAAGGAAGCGGCCGCGCTGCAGGCCGAGCTCGGCGACGCGCAGGCGAAAATCGCCGCCCGGCTGGGGGATGCGGCGACCGAAGCCGGGGACGATGAGGCCGACACGAGCTCTAAGCTGTTCGAGCGGGAGCATGAGCTCGCGCTCAGCAACAACACGCGCGAGCTGCTCGAGCAGACCGAGCACGCGCTCGCGCGGATCGAGGCCGGAACCTATGGAGTGTGCGAATCGTGCGGCAAGCCGATAGGGAAGGCGCGCCTGCAGGTGTTCCCGCGCGCGACCCTGTGCGTGGCGTGCAAGCAGCGCCAGGAACGCCGCTGAGCGTTTCCGCTGCCCGGCCGCGCCGGCGGCGGGTGACGGTGCTGGCCGGGGTGGCGGGCCTGGTGCTGGCGGCCGACATCGTCAGCAAGGCCCTGGTCGTCGCTCACCTGCGGCCCGACGAGCCCGTTCACCTCATCGGCAACGTGCTGATGCTGTGGCTGACCCGCAACCCGGGGGCCGCCTTCAGCGTCGGCACCGGTGAGACGATCGTGTTCACCGTGATCGCCTTCGGCGTGGTCGTCTACATCGCCCGGACCGCCCGCAAGCTGTACTCGCTGGGCTGGGCGGTCGCCCTCGGCCTGCTGCTGGGCGGGGCGATGGGCAACCTGGGGGACCGCATCTTCCGCGCTCCGGGGCTGTTCCGCGGCGACGTGGTCGACTGGATCGCGGTCACCCGCTATTACCCGATCTTCAACCTGGCCGACTCCGCCATCGTCTGCGGCGGGATCCTCACCGTCATCCTCGCCATGCGCGGCTACCACCTGGACGGTACCCGGGGCGAGCCGCCCGCGCAGGCCCAGCCGTCGTCGCACGACGCGCCGTCCGGGCCAGCCGAGCCGTGAGCACCGCCAGCCGGCTGGTCTACGTTCCCGAGGGCCTCGACGGGGAGCGGCTCGACGCGGCCCTGGCGCGGATGTTCGGCTTGTCCCGGACCAGCGCGGCCGAGCTGATCGCGGCGGGCGACGTCCTCGTCGACGGCAAGCCGGGAACGAAGTCGGACCGGGTCATGGCCGGGACCGAGCTCTCGGTGACGCTGCCGCCGCCGCCCGGGGCGGCCTGGCCGCCGGTGACGGCCGAGCCGGTGCCGGGCATGGGGATCGTCTACGAGGACGACGACATCGTGGTGGTGGACAAGCCTGCCGGGGTCGCCGCCCACCCCTCGCCGGGCTGGGCCGGCCCGACGGTGGTCGGCGGCCTGCTGGGCGCCGGGTACACCGTTGCCACCAGCGGCGCGGCCGAGCGTCAGGGCATCGTGCACCGGCTCGACGCGGGGACCACCGGGGTGATGGTGGTGGCCAAGAGCGAGTCCGCCTACAGCGCCCTCAAGCAGGCGTTCCGTGAGCGCACGGTGACGAAGACCTATCACGCGCTCATCCAGGGGCATCCCGATCCGCTGGTGGGCACCATCGACGCGCCGATCGGCCGCCACCCGTCCGGTGACGGCCGGTTCGCGGTGGTGGCGGGCGGGCGCCCCTCGGTCACCCACTACGACACGCTGGAGGCGTTCCGGGCGGCGTCGCTGCTCAGCGTGGGCCTGGAGACCGGGCGCACCCACCAGATCCGGGTGCACATGGCCGCGGTGCGCCACCCGTGCTGCGGTGACCTGCTCTACGGGGCCGACCCGGTGCTGGCGGCCCACCTCGGGCTGAAGCGGCAGTGGCTGCACGCGGTGCGGCTGTCGTTCGAGCATCCGGCAACTGGCGAGCAGGTGACCTTCGAATCGCGGTACCCTGGCGACCTCCAGCATGCGCTGGACGTCCTCGAGGCGGAAAGCTGACGAACCCACCGGAAGGTGCGATGAACGTGCCCGCTCGACCCTCCTCCCGGCTCATGGGAGCGGCCGCGGCCGCGGCCGGGGTCGTCCTGGCGGCTGGCTGCTCGGCCGCGCCCGCGAGCGCACTGCGCAGCTCGATCGCGGTCGGGCCGCTCCGGGCCGGGGCGGCGGCGAAGAACTTCGCCCCGTTCCCCCAGCCGGAGGTATACAACGGGCTCGACAACAAGGTTTACGATCAGGTCCAGAAGCCCAAGACCGGCAGCGGAACCCGGCATTTCCGGGTCACCCTGGCGTCACAGATGGTGTTCTGGCTGAACTGCATCGGCAAAACCACGGCCAAGGCGCAGATCTACAGTCCCGGCATCGGCCTGAAGTGGGACGTCGCCTGCGGTGACGGCACCAGCCCGGGCGGCATCACCTTCGCCCCCAAGGCCTCAGCGGTCGGCCACTCGGATGTCTTCACGGTCACCGTGACCAAGGGCGCCCACTGGGAGATCCGCGTCGACGCCCTCGCCGGCAAGGGCGTCAAGCCCCCGCCCGAGGCCATCCCCAAGCGCACCCGGCCCGCTTAGCAAAGCGTCCGGGCCGGCCCACCGGGCGGCCCGCGCAGTAAACTACGGAACATGTCTTCCGTATCTGTGGCCGGGGTGCCAGCCCTGCGGGCGCTGGCCCACCCGGCCCGGCTCGACCTGCTCGACCTGCTGCGGGTGCACGGGACGCTGACCGCGGCCGAGTGCGCCCGGCTGCTGGGCACGTCCACCAAGTCATGCTCCTACCACCTGCGGGTGCTGGCCGGACAGGGCCTGGTGACCCGGGCTGAGGAGACCGCGGACGGCCGGGAACGCCCCTGGCGGCGCGCGGCCGACGAGATCACCACCGCCGAACCGGACACCGAGGCCGGCCACGCGGCCAGCGTGTCGGCCACCCGGGCTATCGCCCAGCGCGAACTGGAGCTGTTCAGCGGCTTCCTCGAGCGCCAGCGGGACGAGCCCGCGCCCTGGCGGGCGGCCGTCACCGTGCACACCCGGGCCGCCGTGATGTCGGCCGGCCAGCTCCGGGACTGGGGGCTGGCGGTGGAGGAGGTCACCCGTGAGCACGCGCAGCGGTCGGCCCGGTCGCCCGCGCCCGGCGCCCGGCCGGTCCGGCTGACCGTCCGCGGCTTCCCCCAGCAGCTTCGCGGTCCCGCTCCGCGCGGGGACTGAGCGCCATGGCGGAGCAGGCCGCGGGTCCGCTGGCGCCGGGCTGGCGCCGGTACCAGCCGGCCTGGTCGGTCCCGCGGGTCCGCCGGGCGTTCGCCGGGACCCTCGTCGCCCGGCTGGCCCAGACGATGATCCCGCTCACCGTGCTCCTGCTGCTCCGCCAGCGGACGGGCAGCTTCGCCGAGGCCGGCGGGGCGGTGGCCGTCTTCGGGTTCGCATCGGTCGCGGGCGGCCCGGTCATCGCGCGGCTGGCTGACCGGCACGGCCCCCGGGTGCTGGCCGGGGCGGGTCTCGCCAGCGGAGCCTTCCTGCTGGTGCTGGCGCTGGCGACATCGCCCGGGGCCTCCTGGGCGGCCGTCGCCCTCGCCGGAGTGACCGTGCCGCCGCTGACGGCGGCGCTGCGCGCGACGGTCACCGCCAGCCTGGCCGAGGCCGACCGGGCGGCCGCCTTCAGCCTCGACGCGATCGCGACGGAGCTGCTCTTCGTGGCCGGCCCCGCCCTGGTCGCAATGGTCGCGGCCGTCCACGCGATCGCGGCCGCCCTGGTCGCCGCGGGCTTCCTGACCGCGGCCGGCGCCGCTGCCGTCGCCCGCGCGGCCGCCCGCGCAGAGCCGGGCGGGGGAGTGGCGGCCCCGTCACCGACTCGGCGGGACGTTCCCGGGGCGTGTCCCGGGCACCGGCTGGCCGGGCCGGTTACCGCGCCGGGGGCCTGCCGGGGTCCGGCCCCGCCGTCACCGTCGCGGCCCCGGCGCAGGGCGCTGCTCCCGTGGCTGGTGGCGGGGGCGGCCCAGATGGGCGCGATCGGCTTCGTCGAGGTCAGCGCGGCGGCCCGGGTCACGGCGTTCGGGCGGCCGGCCGCGGCGGGCGCGGTGCTGGCCGTGTGGGCGGCCGGCAGCGTGGCCGGCGGCCTCGCCTACGGCGCCCGGACCTGGCCGGGCTCGCCCGCCGCGCGGCTACGGGGACTGCTGCTGCTGGCCGGCGGTGGCTTCGCCGCCGTCACCGCCGCGGGCAGCATGGCCCTGCTGTACCCGCTCATGTTCACCGCCGGGCTCGCCTGCGCCCCGGCCGCGGCCGCCCTCGCCACCTGCTTCAGCACCCGCGCCAGCCGGGCCCCGGCCTTCGCCGGGCTGGCGGCCGCCTCCAGCCTCGGCGGGTCAGCCGGGTACGCGGCCGCCGGGCTGCTGCTGGCGCACGCCACCGTCACCGCCACCTTGCTCGCCGGGGCCGGCTTGTCGGTCCTGGCCGCCGCGGCCGTGCCGCGGAACGGGACATTGTGACACGATGACGGCGTGGAGACCGCGGACTACATCGACGCCCTCGAACGAGACGGCGTCCTGCTGGCAGACGCGGCCCAGGCCGCCGGGCTGGACGCCGCCGTTCCCCCGTGTCCTCGCTGGCAGGTCCGTGACCTGCTGCGGCACGAGGCCTACGTGCACGCGTGGGCGGCCCGCCACGTCCGCGAGGAGCTGCCGGAGCTGCTCGCGGGAGCCAGTGAGGACGAGATCCTCGGCGGCGGCCCGGCCGACGCCGAGCTGCTTGACTTCTACCGGCGGGGTCACGCCGACCTGGTCGCGGTCCTGCGCGCGGCCGACCCGGCGGTGGCCTGCGCGACGTTCATGCCCGCGCCCTCACCGCTGGCCTTCTGGGCCCGCCGCCAGGCCCACGAGACCGCCATCCACCGCTACGACGCCCAGGCGGCCGCGGCCGGTGGCCCGCCGGACCCGGCCGCCGCCTTCGCGCCGGCCTTCGCCGCCGACGGGATCGACGAGCTCGTCATGGGCTTCGCCGCTCGCCGGCGCTACCGGCTGAAGGGCGACGACGGGACCCGCTCGCTAACCGTCCGGCCGGCTGACGCCCCCGGCCGCTGGCACGTCCGCCTGGCCGGTGGCGCCACCGCCGTCAGCCGGGACGGCGGCGGTCAGCCCGGCGGGGGCAGCGACGCGGGCGACGGCGCCTGCGTGCTCGACGGCCCAGCCGCCTGCCTGTACGCGTTCCTGTGGAACCGCCTCCCACCCGGCGGCCCCTCCCAGGTCACCGTCACCGGCGACCCGGCCGTCCTCGCCCTGTGGTCCGGCAGCGTCCGCGTCTCCTGGTAGCCACCGTGACCCCGACCCGACGGGAATCCCCGTTACCGGATGCAATTTCGCCCACATACGGGCGGAAATCGCATCCAGTCATGTCCCGCCCCGTCGCCGGCGCGGGAACCCCACCGGCGGCGGCTGACCCGCTAATGTAGATCCACACCGGTTCGAGGCGTCCCGACCGCTTATCCCGTGCGCGGCCCCCCGCGGCGGGGGAACAGCGGCGCGCAGCGTGCCCCTTCCCAGGGGAAGAGCCGGTTAACTGCAGGCGCGAGCAGGAGGCGATGAACGCAGATGGCTGAAACCCCCTACGCCCACCTGCACGTGCACACCGAGTACTCGATGCTCGACGGCGCCGCCCGCCTCAAGGACATGTTCAAGGAGGTCACCGCGCGCGGCATGACCCACGTGGCGATGACCGACCACGGCAACATGTACGGCGCGGCCGAGTTCCACCGGCAGGCCAAGGACGCCGGCGTCACCCCGGTCATCGGCATCGAGGCCTACGTCGCGCCCGAGCACCGGGGCAACAAGAACCGGGTTCAGTGGGGGCAGCCGCACCAGAAGTCGGACGACGTGTCCGCCTCCGGCGCCTACCTGCACAAGACGATCTGGGCGCGGAACAACGAGGGCCTGCACAACCTGTTCAAGCTCACCTCCCGTTCCTTCGCCGAGGGGTCGCTCGGCAAGTGGGCCCGCATGGACAAGGAGATCATCGCCGAGCACGCGGCCGGCCTGATGGCCTCCACTGGCTGCCCCTCGGGCGAGGTGCAGACCCGGCTGCGGCTGGGGCAGGTGGACGCGGCGCTCCGGTCGGCGGCCGAGTACCAGGACATCTTCGGCAAGGAAAATTACTTCCTGGAGCTGATGGACCACGGCTTGTCGATCGAGACCCGGGTCCGCGACGGCCTGGCCGAGATCGCCCGCAAGCTCAACATCCCGCCCGTGGTCACCAACGACTCGCACTACACCCGCGAAGCAGACGCCACGTCGCACGACCTGCTGCTGTGCATCCAGACGGGCAAGACCCTGGCCGACGCCGACCGGTTCAAGTTCGACGGCTCGGGCTACTACATCAAGTCGCCCGCCGAGATGTACGCGGTCAGCAACAGCGACATCTGGCTCGAGGGGTGCCGCAACTCCCAGCTGCTCATCGCCGACCGCGTCGACACGGCCGGCATGTTCGAGTTCGTCAACCTGATGCCGCGGTTCCCCATCCCGCCCGAGTTCGACTCGGAGGAAGCGCTGTTCGCCGCCACCGTGTGGCAGGGCATGGACCGGCGCTACCCGGGTGGCATCGACGACACCCGGCGCAAGCAGGCCGAGTACGAGATCGGGATCATTTCCTCGATGGGCTTCCCGGCCTACTTCCTGGTCGTGGCGGACTTCATCAACTGGGCCAAGAACAACGGGGTGGCGGTCGGCCCTGGCCGCGGCTCGGCCGCGGGCAGCATCGTCGCCTACGCGATGGGCATCACCGACCTCGACCCGCTCGACCACGGGCTGATCTTCGAGCGGTTCCTCAACCCGGAGCGGATCTCGATGCCGGACATCGACATCGACTTCGACGAGCGCGGGCGGGCCGACGTCATCCGCTACGTGACCCAGAAATGGGGCGCGGACAAGGTCGCCCAGATCATCACGTACGGCACGATCAAGGCGAAGGCCGCGATCAAGGACTCGACCCGGGTCCTCGGCTTCCCCTACGCCGTCGGCGACCGCATCACCAAGGCCTTCCCGCCCGCGGTGATGGGCAAGGACATCCCCCTCGGCGGGATCTTCGACGAGGACTACCCCCGCTACGGCGAGGCCGGCGACCTGCGCAACCTCTACAACACCGAGGCCGACGTCAAGCAGATCATCGACACCGCCCGGGGCATCGAGGGGCTGATCCGCCAGCCCGGCGTGCACGCGGCGGGCGTGATCATGTCGGCCGAGCCGCTGACCGACCACATCCCGATCTGGGTCAGGAACACCGACGGCGCGGTCATCACGCAGTTCGACTACCCAACGTGCGAGGGCCTCGGCCTGCTGAAGATGGACTTCCTCGGCTTGCGGAACCTGACGATCATGGCCGACGCGGTCAAGATGATCGAGGACAACCGGGGCGAGAAGATCAACCTGCTCGACCTGCCGCTGGACAACAAGCCCACCTACGAGCTGCTGGCCCGGGGCGACACGCTGGGCGTGTTCCAGTTCGACTCCTCCGGTTACCGGACCCTGCTGCGGCTGATGAAGCCGGACAACTTCGAGGACATCTCCGCTCTCGGCGCGCTGTACCGGCCCGGCCCGATGGGCGTGGGCAGCCACACCAACTACGCCCTGCGCAAGAACAGGCAGCAGGAGATCACCCCGATCCACCCCGAGCTGGAAGCGCCGCTGGCGGAGATCCTGGAGCCGACCTACGGCCTGATCGTCTACCAGGAGCAGGTGCAGCGGGCCGCCCAGATCCTCGCGGGCTACACCCTTGGCCAGGCCGACCTGCTGCGCCGGGCGATGGGCAAGAAGAAGAAGGAGATCCTGGACAAGGAGTTCATCCCGTTCCGGGACGGCTGCCGGGCCAACGGCTACTCCGAGGCGGCCATCAAGGCGGTGTGGGACGTGCTCGTCCCGTTCGCGGGCTACGCGTTCAACAAGGCCCACTCGGCCGCCTACGGGCTGGTCTCCTACTGGACCGCCTACCTGAAGGCGAATTACCCGGCCGAGTACATGGCCGCCGTGCTCACCTCGGTGGGCGACGACAAGGACAAGTCCGCCCTCTACCTGTCCGAGAGCAGGCGCATGGGCGTCAAGGTGCTGCCGCCGGACGTCAACGCCAGCGTCGCCGACTTCGCCGCGGTCGGCGCCGACGCCCGCTTCGGCCTGGCCGCGATCCGCAACGTCGGCGCCAACGTGGTCGAGGCCATCGTCGCCACCCGCAGGTCCAAGGGCGAGTTCACCAGCTTCGCCGACTTCCTGCGCAAGGTGCCCGCCGTCGTCTGCAACAAGCGGGTCATCGAGTCGCTGGTCAAGGCGGGGGCGTTCGACTCCTTCGGGCACCCGCGCAAGGGCCTGGTGCTGATCCACGAGCAGGCGGTCGACTCGGTCATCGACATCAAGCGGAACGAGGCGATCGGGCAGGACAGCCTGTTCGGCGGGGACGAGCAGGCCGAGGCCGCGTTCGAGGTGGCGATCCCGGACACTGAGTGGGACAAGAAGACGCGGCTCAACTTCGAGCGGGAAATGCTCGGCCTGTACGTCTCGGACCACCCGCTGCTCGGCATCGAGCACGTCATCGCGGGTGGCACCGACATCTCGGTCGCCGAGCTGATGGCGGCGGCCGCTGACAGCGACGACGACTCCGAGCGCCCGCCCGCGGCCGGCTTCCAGGGCCGGGGTGACGGCCAGATCGTCAAGATCGGCGGCATCCTGTCCGGGGTTACCCGCAAGGTCACCAAGAAGGGCGACGCCTGGGCGACCGCCACCCTGGAGGACCTGGGCGGCGCGATCGAGGTGCTGTTCTTCCCCAACAGTTACCAGCTCTACGCGACCGCGATCGCCGACGATGCCATCGTCATCGTCAAGGGCAAGGTCGACAAGCGCGACGACGTGCCCAAGCTGATCGCGATGGACATGACCATCCCCGACATCACCGTCTCGGCCGAGGGCGGGGCCCCGTTCGTGCTCCAGCTGCCGGTCACCCGCTGCGTCCCCCCGGTGGTGGAGTCGCTGCGCGAGGTGCTGCGGACCCACCCCGGCACGACCGAGGTTCACCTGCGGCTGCGCGGCAACCAGAAGACGACCGTCGTCCGGCTGGACGACAAGCTCCGGGTCACCGCCTCGCCCGCGCTGCACGCCGACCTGAAGCAGCTGCTCGGCCCGTCCTGCATCGCCAGCTGACACTGGGGCCGGCCGCCATCGCGCCTGCCGCCAGGGAAACCAGTTGCCGCGGCGTGCCGGCCCGGGCATCGTAGGCACGTGCTGATCCGTCGTGAAGCCCCTGGGGACGTCGCCGTCATCCGGGACGTGACCGCCGCCGCCTTTGCCCGGCCGGGTGAAGACCTGCCGCCCGAGGCGCCGCTAGTGGACGAGCTGCGCGCCTGCCCGGCCTGGATCCCGGTCCTGTCGATGGTGGCGGCCGACCGGGACGGGGACGTCGTCGGCCATGTGCTGTGCACCCGGGGCACCGTCGGGCCCGCCCCGGTGCTGGCCCTCGGGCCGCTGTCGGTCCGCCCGGGCCGGCAGCGCCGGGGCGTGGGCAGCGCCCTCATGCACGCTGTCCTCGGCGCGGCCGACGCCCTCGGGGAGCCGCTGGTGGCCCTGCTCGGCTCACCCCGCTACTACCTGCGGTTCGGCTTCCGGCTGGCCGGCGAGTACCAGATCACCCCGGCCCATCCCGAATGGGTGCCGCACTTCCAGGTGCGCACGCTAACCGCCTACGACCCGGCGGTGCGGGGCGCGTTCGCCTACCCGGAGCCGTTCGACCGGGTCTGACGCGTTGGCCGGCTGCGCGCTGCCCGGACATGCCAGCGGCGGCGGTGCCCGCTGTCACGGGCACCGCCGCCGCTGGAGCAGCTGTCAGCTGGGTTGGCCAGCAGCGGGCTCGGCTCAGGCCGGCTGGTAGAGCTGGTTGAACAGGGCCCGGTAGCGCTGCATCATCTGGCGCATCTGCTCGGTGTCGACGGACTCACCCGGCGCGCCCGAGCCGCCCCGGTCCCAGATGCCGCGCATCTGGCGCTGCCGCTGCTCGAGCGCCTCGACCAGGGCCTGGGCGGCCTGCCCGACCAGGTCCGCGGCGCCGGACACGGCCACCTGCGGGTCCTCGACGAACTGGGCCTGCACCTGCTGCCACTGCGCCAGAAGCTCGGTGTTGCCGGACAGCAGCGGCTGCTCCAGGGCAGCGCCGCCAGCCGGGGCGGGGGCCGCGGCCGGGGTGGTCGCGGGCGTCGCGGTGGCCGGAGTCGTCACCGGGGTGCCGGCGGCGTCCGTGTTGTAGCCGCAGGCGTCGCTGTTGTAGCCGCCGGCGTTGGTCTCGGCGCCCGTGTTGTAGCCGCCGGCCGGAGCCTCGGTGTCGGCCACGGTGTAGTTGCCCGCCGGGACGGCGTCATCGTCCGGCCGGTAGTTGCCGGACGCCTCCACCGTCTGGACCGTCTCAACCTCCGCGTAACGGACGGACGGCCGGTCAGCGGAGTCGTCGCGGTAGGCGCCGGCCCGCTCGTCGCTGGCGACCGCGGCGCCGTTGTCGGCGTTGCGGTAGTCGCCGTTGTCGGCGTTGCGGTAGTCGTCGTCGGCCGGCTCGACGACCGTCGGGGTCTGCGCGGCGGTGTCGTCGGCCAGGTCGTCCGGGCGCCGGGCCACGGGGGTGAACGTCGGCTGGGCGGTCGTGCCGTCATCGGCCACGCTGCCGTCGACCGTGCGCTCACCGGCCTCGCTCTGGCCAGCGTCGTCGGTGTCGCTTGATCCAAGCCTCATGATGTCTGTCCTTTCGAATGAACCAGCTGAGCCGTCGTCATGACAAGCGGGCGTCACGACGGGAGGATGGCGGCGGAACGTCAGGACCGGGGGGTGCCGGTCTCGTGGTTCTCCCGGCGCCAGAACACGCGGTGGCCGGTACCGTCGGCCGCCTCGTCGGTCGCAACCGGGTCGGTGGCGGCCTGCTCGGTGGCGGCGTGGTCGGTGGCCAGCTGGGCGGGAACGGCGGCGGCGTTGGGGTCGAGGGCGGGGGTGACCGCCGTGGGGGGCTCGACGGCGCCGGCCGTGGTGGCGGCGGGGGCGGCCTGAGCGACGCCGGCACCAGTGGTGGCGGCCGTGGCCGGGGTCGCGGTCACCTCGGTTTTGTCCTGGGGGAACTCGCCCAGCGCGTCGAACATCGCGCGGTAGTCCAGCAGCGCCTGCCGGAGCTGCTCGGTCGCGGTGTTGGCGGCCGCGCGGTTGGTCAGCGCGAGCGCGTTACGGTACCCGTCAAGCTGGCTGCCGTAATTCACCGACAGGTCGGTGAGCAGTTGCTGGGAGTCGGTGACCTCGTACCCGCGGTCCGCCGCCACCGCGGTGACGAGCGCCCCCGCAGTCCGGACGGCCTCAGCCGGGTTGTCGATGAACGTTTCCTGGGCGACCACCCACTGGCCGGCGTATATGGTGCGCCGCTCGTCGGACAGCGGCTTGATGCCGAGGCCGTCAACGCGGCGGCGGCGCTTGTCGTATTCAGCGTTGGCCCGTCGCGCGCCCATCTCGTCGGCCAGACGGCTGTACTCGGGGCCGAGATTGCGCCGCTCGGCCGAGCGGCGCATTGCCATCCAGGCCGCCACGGCGGCGATCACAACAAGGATGACCACGATCGCGATTATTGCTCCAACAGACACGGTTACCTCCGAACTGTGCGTTGCGACCCCTCGGCTTCCCCCCGTCCTCGTCCGCAAACAATCCCGCCCACGCTGAAACGCCCTGTGGCACGGCGAATCCGCGCGATCACGGACTGGATCCGGCCCATGGCGGTCTTCGCGCAGGCCGGGGCGGTCGCCCGGCAGGCCGGCGCGGTCCCGCGGCGCAGTTCCGCGTACCATCTCGGGAGGGAAGCGAGGTGGGATACCCCCGATGGCGACGGGACCAGAGGTGGCAGGGGTGCCAGAGGCACCGCGCCGGCCCGGCCAGGCCGTGGGCCGGCCGGATGCCCGGGCGGTGACCTGGGTCGTGGCGCTGCTGGCGGGAAGCGTGGCGCTCGGGCTGATCGGCGGTGCCATCTGGGGCGAGTTCGCTCCCCGGGCCGTCCTGCAGGAAGTCAGCGCGGGCACGGCCGAGGTCGTGAACGCCGAGACCCGCGCCTTCTTCGGGGCCGACGTCTGGTTCTGCTGCATCGCGGCGGCGGCTGGGCTGCTCACCGGCGTGCTCGGGTACCGGTTCAGCGTCGCGCCACGGTCCGGGCTGACCCGGGCCGCCAACGCGACCGCGCTCATCGCCGGCGCGGTCGCCGGCGGGCTTGTCATGATGTGGCTCGGCGAACGGTTCGGCCTGTCGGGTTACAACCATCAGCTCGCGACCAGCGCCACCGGGACGGTGTTCTCCGGCTCGCTCGCCCTCGGGTCCAAGAGCGCGCTGGCCATCTGGCCCCTGCTGACCTCGGTGGTGCTGGTCATAGCCGAATGGGCCACCCGCCCCGCCGACGGGCCGGCCGGGCGCCAGCCCATCGCCTAGCCGGGCCGCCCGCGTCTGCCCGTTCCCGTACGCTCATGCTGTGGCCATGGATACCACGCAGGTAACGTCGGCCGACGGCTACCGGATTCCGGTGACCGAACAGGGTCACGGACGGCCGATCCTGATCGTGCACCCGGGCGGCGGCACATCGGCGGCCTGGGCAGGCGTCGCCCGGCACCTGATGGTCCGGTTCCGTGTTCTCCGCTTCGACCGCAGGACGTACGCGGTCCCTGGCGGCGTGGAGCCCGCCGCGACGATGGACAACGAGGTTAACGACGTGCTCGCCGTCGCCGCGACCGCAGGCGGGCCGGTCGTGCTGGTTGGGCACTCGTCCGGGGCAGTGGTCGCTCTGGAGGCCGCGCTGGCCTCGCCCGCACAGGTCGCGGGGATGGTGCTCTACGAACCGCCGGTCGCGGTCACGGAACCGCTGGGCGGCGACGCGCTGGTCCGCGCGAAAGCCGCACTGGCAGCGGGAGATCCGGGCCGGGCCATGGAGATCCACCTCCGTGAGATCGTCCAGGCGCCGGGCCTCCTCGCCCGGCTCCTCCCCCTGGCCCGCCCCCTCTGGCGGCAGATGACGATGTGGGCGCCGGGCCAGATCCGCGATGACGCCAACATCGAGTCCCTCGGAGTCGGCATCGACCGGTACGCCGCCCTCGACGTTCCCGCCCTCCTCCTCGGGGGCGCCCGCAGCCCGAAGCACCTTCGCGCGCGGCTCGACGCACTCGCTGCCGTCCTGCCGGACGTCGACTCACTCGTCATCCTCCCCCGCCATGGGCACCTGGCCAACGCGTGGGCTCCGGGGAAGGTCGCGCAGATCATCGAGTCCTTCGCCGACCGGGTGCTGTGAGAACTCGGTCCCGTCGGTGCCGGTGCCGGTGCCGGTCGGCCAGCGCGGTCGGCAGGAGAACCGCGGTCGGCCTGACCGGCCGGGTGACCTCGCGCGGCGACCGCGGAGCTGTCCAGCATGCGGACCGATCTGCGTTCCGGGTGAGACGTTCGTAGACTGGGCGGGTGACTTCGGACAGCGGGGCCAGCCCCGTAGCGGCCCAGTTCGACCTGCCCCTGATCGACTTGCGGGGGCGTGACGCGGCCGGGCTTACCCGCCCGGCCCTGAGCGGCATGCTGCCGCGGGCCGCGCTCGACGTGGACCGGGCGGTCGACCTGGTCCGGCCCATCACCGAGGACGTCCGCGCCCGCGGCGGCGCCGCCGTACGCGAGTACACCAGCCGCTTCGACGGCGTCGACCTGACCCGCACCCGGGTGCCCGCGGAAGCGCTCGAACATGCCCTGGCCACCATCGACCCGCGGGTCAGGGACGCCCTGGAGGAGGCCGCGCGGCGGGCCCGGGTGGTCCACGAGGCGCAGCTGCCGGAGCGCCGGGACAGCCTGCCGGCCGACGGTCTGACCGTATCGACCCGGTTCATCCCGGTCGAGCGGGCCGGCGTGTACGTGCCCGGCGGGCTCACCGTCTACCCGTCGTCGGTCGTCATGAACGTGGTGCCGGCCCAGGCGGCGGGGGTCGACTCGATCGCGGTCGCCTCCCCGCCGCAGCGGGAGTTCGGCGGCCTGCCGCACCCGGCCGTGCTCGCCGCCTGCGCGCTGCTCGGGGTGACCGAGGTGCACGCGGTTGGCGGCGCCCAGGCGCTGGCCATGTTCGCCTACGGGACCGACGAATGCCCGCCAGCCGACGTGATCACCGGTCCCGGCAACGTCTACGTGGCCGCGGCCAAGCGGATCCTGGCGGGCACGGTCGGCACCGACGGCGAGAACGGCCCGACCGAGATCGGCATCATCGCCGACCACACGGCCGACCCGGTCCACCTCGCGGCCGACCTCATCGGCCAGGCCGAGCATGACGAGCTCGCCGCCTGCTTGCTGATCACGACCGACCCGGCCACCCCGGCCAGGGTCGACGCCGAGCTGGCCCGGCAGATCCCGCTGACCAAGCACGCCGCCCGGGTGACGGCGGCACTCGGCCACAACGCGGGCTACGTCCTGGTCGACGACATCGACGCCGCCCGCCGGGTGTCGGACGCCTGGGCCCCCGAGCACCTGGAGATCCAGACCGACGACGCGGCCAAGGTCGGCCGGCCTGATCAGGAACGCCGGGGCGATCTTCGTCGGTCCTTACAGCCCGGTCTCGCTCGGCGACTACCTGGCCGGCTCCAACCACGTACTGCCGACCGGCGGCACCGCCCGCCACACCAGCGGCCTGTCGGTCTACCCGTACCTGAAGGTGGTCAACGTCATCGAGTGCGACCGCGACTCCCTCGCCCGGGTGGCCCCGCGGGTAGACGCGCTCGGCGGCGCCGAGGACCTCGCCGCGCACGTCGCCGCCGTCCGCGCGCGGGTGCCGAAGACGCCGGGCGCGGCCCGGTGACCGCCGCCGCCCCCCTGCCACGGCCCGCCACAGCACCGGGCCGCCACCGCGGGCCCGCCGACAGCACCGGGCCCGCCACCAGCACCGTGCGCGAACTGCTGCGCGCCGACTTGCGCGGCCTGCACCCCTACGGCGCGCCCCAGCTCGACGTCCCGGTCCAGCTCAACACCAACGAGAACCCGTACCCGCCGAGCGCGGGCCTGCGGGCGGCGATCGCCGAGGCGGTCGCGGCGGTGGCCGGCACGCTCAACCGCTACCCCGACCGGGACGCCGTCGAGCTGCGCAAGGACCTGGCCGACTACCTCGGCCACGGGCTGACCGCACCGCAGGTGTGGGCCGCCAACGGCTCCAACGAGGTCATCCAGCAGCTGCTGCAGGCGTTCGGCGGCCCCGGCCGGACCGCCCTCGGGTTCGAGCCGTCGTACTCCATGCACCCGCTGATCTCCCAGGTCACCGGGACCGCCTGGGCGGAGGGGAGCCGCGACGGGGATTACGGCCTGTCCACCGCGGCCGGGCAGGTCCGGGCCGCGGCGCCAGACATCGTCTTCATCACCTCGCCCAACAACCCGACCGGCACCTCGGTCCCGCTCGCGGTCACCGAGGAGATCTACGACGCCGCCCCCGGCCTGGTCGTGGTGGACGAGGCCTACGCCGAGTTCGCCCGCGCGGGCACGCCGAGCGCGCTCACCCTGCTGCCCGGCCGGCCGCGCCTGGTCGTCTGCCGGACGATGTCGAAGGCGTTCGCCGCCGCCGGGACCCGGCTCGGCTACCTCGCGGCCGACCCCGCCGTGGTGGAGGCGATGCTGCTGGTGCGGCTGCCGTACCACCTGTCGACCGTCACCCAGGCGGTCGCCCGGGCCGCCATCGCGCACCGGGCCGAGCCCCTCGCGACCGTCGCCGCGCTCCGCCGGGACCGCGACGACCTGGTCGCGTGGCTGCGCCAGCGCGGCCTGCGGGTGGCCGACAGCGACGCCAACTTCGTGCTGTTCGGCGTGTTCGCCGACCGGGACGCCGTCTGGCAGGGATTGCTCGACCGCGGCGTCCTTATCCGCAACACTGGTCCCGCGGGCTGGCTGCGGGTCACCGTCGGCACCCCGGCCGAGAACGGCGCCTTCACCCGCGCCCTGACCGAGGAGCTTGCTGTCCTATGAGCACCAGCCCTGTGAGCAACAGCCACGCCCCGGGCACCCGCGTGGGCCGGGTCACCCGCGAGACCAAGGAAACCCAGCTGCTGGTCGAGCTCGACCTCGACGGCCCCGGGCCGGTCGAGGTGGAGACCGGCGTCCCGTTCTTCGACCACATGCTGGGCCAGCTCGGCAAGCACGGCTGCCTCGGGCTGACCGTCCGCACCAAGGGCGACACCGAGATCGACGCGCACCACACCGTCGAGGACACCTCGATCGCGCTCGGCCAGGCGCTGAAGGAGGCGCTGGGCGACAAGGCGGGCATCTCCCGCTTCGGCGATGCCCTCGTCCCGCTGGACGAGACCCTGGTCCGGGCCGCCGTCGACCTGTCCGGCCGCCCCTACGTGGTGCACAGCGAGCCGGACGGAATGTCCCCGATGATCGGCACGGGCTACGACACCACGCTGACCCGCCACATCTGGGAGTCGCTGGCCTTCTCGGCCGGCATCTGCCTGCATGTCCAGGTGCTCTACGGGCGCAACCCCCACCACATCGTCGAGGCCCAGTTCAAGGCGGTCGCCCGGGCCCTGCGGACGGCCGCCGCCCCCGACCCGCGGGCGCCCGGCATCCCGTCGACCAAGGGCGTGCTGTAACGATGAACCCCGCAGCCCCCGAACGGACGCGCCTGACCCCGGCCGGCCCGCCGTGACCGCCCCCGGCGGCCCCTCGGTCGTGGTCCTCGACTACGGGTCGGGCAACCTCCGGTCGGCCGAACGGGCCCTCGCCCGGGCCGGCGCCGGCGTCACCGTCACGGCCGAAGCCGGCGCCGCCCTCGGCGCCGACGGCCTGGTCGTCCCCGGGGTGGGTGCGTTCGCCGCCTGCATGGCCGGGCTGACCGGGGTCGGCGGGGACAAGGTGATCGCCCGCCGGGTCGAGCTCGGCCGACCCGTCCTGGGTATCTGCGTCGGCATGCAGGTGCTGTTCGACCAGGGGG
Organism: uncultured Actinomycetota bacterium; assembly: GCA_963795335.1. GTDB lineage: Bacteria > Actinomycetota > Actinomycetes > Streptosporangiales > Streptosporangiaceae > Trebonia. Next base: position 320,454 of record CAWCHI010000006.1, on the reverse strand, counting down.
AGGAGTTCGGGCAGCGCACCGCGGGCTGCGGCGTCTTCCCCGGCACGGTCGGCCAGCTGGACGCGGCGGTGCTGCCGCACATGGGCTGGAACACCGTCGCCCCGCCGCCCGGTTCGGTGCTGTTCGACGGGATCAGCGACGGCACCCGGTTCTACTTCGTGCACTCGTTCGGGCTGCGGATGCGCGACGCCGGCCCACTGCTGGCCGCGGGCGCCGCCGTTACCGTGACCGAGCATGGAGAGCCGTTCGCGGCCGCGGTCGAGAGCGGCCCGGTCGCCGCGACCCAGTTCCACCCGGAGAAATCCGGCGACGCCGGCGCGGCCGTGCTGCGCAACTGGCTGGGCCGCCTGTGACCGTGACCCCCACCCCCAGGGCTGCCCCCACCCTGACCCGGATAACAGCAAGCAGCGCGCAGCGCGCAGCGCGCGGAAGACGAGGAGACGCCGTGAGCCTGACCCTGCTGCCCGCGGTCGACGTCGCCGGGGGGCAGGCGGTCCGCCTGGTCCAGGGCGCGGCCGGCTCCGAGACGTCCTACGGCGATCCGCTCGAGGCCGCGCTCGCCTGGCAGTCGGCCGGGGCCGAGTGGATCCACCTGGTCGACCTGGACGCCGCCTTCGGCCGCGGGACCAACGCCGAGCTGCTTGCCCAGGTCACCGGGAAGCTCGACGTCAAGGTCGAGCTGTCGGGCGGGATCCGCGACGACGCGTCGCTGGCGCGGGCGCTGGCGACCGGCTGCGCCCGGGTCAACATCGGCACCGCCGCGATGGAGAACCCGGACTGGGTCCGCCGGGTGATCGCCGAGCACGGGGACCGCGTCGCCATCGGCCTCGACGTCCGCGGCCGGACCCTGGCCGCCCGTGGCTGGACTCAGGAGGGCGGCGACCTGTACGAGGCCCTCGCCCGGCTCGACGCCGAGGGCTGCGCCCGCTACGTGATCACCGACGTGCTCAAGGACGGCATGCTCCGCGGCCCCAACCTGGACCTGTACCGTGACGTCTGCGCCGCGCACCCGCGCCCCCGTCGTCGCCAGCGGCGGCGTGTCCAGCCTGGACGACCTGCTCGCGCTGGCCGGGCTGACCCCGCTCGGGGTGGAGGGCGCGATCGTCGGCAAGGCCCTCTACACGGGCGCGTTCACCCTCGAGCAGGCCCTCGCCGCGGTCGCCGGGCCCGGGAGCGCCGCGTGACCGTCGCCGTCCGCGTCATCCCCTGCCTCGACGTCGACGCCGGCCGGGTGGTCAAGGGGGTCAACTTCCGGAACCTGCGCGACGCGGGCGACCCGGTCGAGCTGGCCGCCCGCTACGACGCCGAGGGCGCTGACGAGCTGACCTTCCTCGACATCACCGCCTCCAGCGGCGGCCGCGCAGACCATGTACGAGGTCGTGCGGCGCACCGCCGAGCAGGTCTTCATCCCGCTCACGGTGGGCGGCGGGGTCCGCTCGGCGGCCGACGTGGACGCGCTGCTGCGGGCCGGGGCGGACAAGGTGTCGCTCAACACCGCCGCCATCGCCCGCCCGGAGCTGCTGACCGAGGCCGCCCGGCAGTTCGGCTCGCAGTGCGTGGTGCTCTCGGTCGACGCCCGGCGGGTGCCAGCCGGCAGCGCCCCCACCGCCAGCGGGTTCGAGGTCACCACCCACGGCGGCCGCACCGGCACCGGCATCGACGCGGTCGGCTGGGCCCGCGAGGCGACGGACCGGGGCGCGGGGGAGATCCTGCTCAACTCGATGGACGCCGACGGCACCGAGGCGGGCTTCGACCTCGAGCTGATCGGGCTGATCAGGGCGGCGGTCACCGTCCCGGTGATCGCCAGCGGCGGCGCCGGCGCGGCCGCCCACTTCGCCCCCGCGGTCGACGCCGGGGCCGACGCCGTGCTGGCCGCCAGTGTCTTCCACTTCGGCACGCTGCGCATCGCCGACGTCAAGGACGCGCTCAGGGACGACCGGGCACCCGGTCCGCTGAGGGCCAGCGGACCGGGTTCACGTCACGTCGCCTAGTCGGTCTCGCGCCTTGACCCCGGCCGCGGCCATGGCCGCGCCGACGATGCCGGCGTCGTTGAGCAGCGCCGCGGGCACGATCTTGGCCTGGACACCGCTCAGCAGCGGCACCCACTTCTCCGACTCCTTGCTGATCCCGCCGCCGACGATGATCAGGTCGGGGGACAGCAGCGCCTCGATGTGCTGGAGGTACTCCGAGACCCGTTCGGTCCACTCCTTCCAGCCCCAGCCGTGGCTGACCTTGCCGTGCTCGGAGGCCCGCTTCTCGGCATCCTTGCCCCGGATCTCGATGTGCCCGAACTCGGTGTTGCGGACCAGCACGCCCGTCGGTGAACAGCGCGGACCCGACCCCGGTGCCGAAGGTCAGCATGAGCACGGTGCCCGTTGACCCCGGCCCCCGCGCCGAACGTCATCTCGGCGATGCCCGCCGCGTCGGCGTCGTTCAGCATCGCCACGTCGGTCCCGGTCGCCTGGCGGAACAGGCTCGCCGCGTTCGTGCCGATCCAGGATCTTGTCGACGTTGGCGGCCGTGCGGATGGTGCCGTCGATGACCACGCCGGGGAAGGTCGCCCCGATAGGCCCGGTCCAGCCGAACGACTGCGCCAGCTCCTTCACCACCTCGGTGACCGCCTCCGGCGTGGCCGGCTGCGGGGTGGCGATCTTCTTCCGCTCCTCGAGCAGCTTCCCGGTGGCCAGGTCAACCGGCGCACCCTTGATCCCGGTCCCGCCGATGTCAATGCCAAACGCCTGCATCTGTCTAGTTCCTTCCCGCCCGGCGGCCCCGTCATGTCCGGGTTTACCCTGAGACTTCCCTGACTCTTACTTCCCGCCGGCCATGCTTCCAGTCAACATGACTATTATCGATTGTGCACCAGAAGAAAGGGGGCGCCGCTATGAGCTGGGCTAAGGTCGGCGCTGTCGTCATCGGCGCCATCATCGTCTTCTTCGTCCTCGACGCCGCCGTGCACGCGGCTGCTCGGCCTGCTCGGCGCGCTGCTGTTCGTCGCGATTGTCGGTGGCGGCGGCTACGTCGCCTACAAGCTGGTCGGCGGCAGCCGGCGGCGGGAGATCCGGCGCGGCAGCCGCTACTGAGGTCTCCCGGGGGCGATTCCCGTACCCCGGGCATCAGGAGCGCCAGGCGCGAGCTGGGCGACCGGGCCTCGGGCGGGCCGTCCAACGTGACGTGGGCCGCGCTCACCCGCCCCATCGACCACATCGTCAGCTCGGCGGGCGAGCCGGTCACGGTGACCGTAGGCGCCGCCGTTCTTGGCCACGATCAGGTCGGCTTGCCGTCTTGCTCCCGCGCCAGCACCACCCCGGTCGGGGCGCGAGCGGAGCATCAGCCGCGCGCCCTTCAGCCGCCGCCACAGCGCTCCGACAGCCCGGGCTGATCTGCCGCTCGGTCCAGCCCGGCCCGCCCGGCGCACGTCCTCGTGGTGGACGAAGTACTCGACCGCGTTCGCCAGCTCGTCCGCGCCCGGGATCGCGAACGGCGACAGCCGCGGCGGCCCGGACCGGAACAGCGTGACGAGCTGGCCGAAGGAGTAGCGCTCGAGGAACTGCTGCCGCAGGCGCTCGGTGTAGCCCGCCAGCGGGCCGCCCGCCATCCCGACGCCGGCGTCCGGCCGCCGCTCGCGCAGGACCAGGTGCGCCGCCAGGTCACCGGTCTGCCAGCCCGCGCACAGCGTGGGTGCGTCCGGGCCGGCCTCGTCGAGCAGCGCCGCCAGTGCCGCCCGCTCGTCCTGTGCATGGGTCACGGGAGAATCGTAGAGGAATGTCCGCGCGGCGGGAGCGCGCCCCTTCCCTCGGGCGCCTGCGCCCGGACGGCAAACGGCTCGACCCGGTGCAACCGTGAGGTCGTAGGCTGTACCTGCCCGGATATCCGCCGCAGACAGATACGAGGTCACCGATGACAGAGGCCGTGCCCCCGTCGAAGGCAGTGCGCCCGTCGAGCCTGGACCCGAAGATCGCCGCCCGGCTCAAGCGTGACGCGGCCGGCCTGGTGCCGGCCGTCGCCCAGCAGTACGACACCGGCGAGGTGCTGATGGTCGGCTGGATGGACGACGAGGCGCTGCACCGCACGCTCACCACCGGCCGCTGCACCTACTGGTCGCGCAGCCGCCAGGAGTACTGGGTCAAGGGCGAGACCTCCGGCCACCAGCAGTGGGTCAAGTCGGTCGCGCTCGACTGCGACGGCGACACCATGCTGGTCAAGGTCGACCAGGTGGGCGCCGCCTGCCACACCGGCGACCGCACCTGCTTCGACGCGGACGTGCTCGACAGCGTGACCGGCACCGGCCGGACCCGGCCGCGGTATGACGCCCCGGCGCCGCGGGCTCGGCCGTCCCGGGCTCGGCGGCCTGAGCGCCAGGCGCGAGTACGGGCTCGCGCTGCTGGCCGGGGCGGCCGGGGCGGGCCTGATCCTGCTGGCGGTCAGGCAGCGCTGGGCGCAGGCCGTCTTCACCGCGCCGAAGCCGCTGGCCTCGCAGGTCGTCAACGTCTCCGGCGCCGACCTGGTGCCGCTGGCGGGCGCGCTGGCCCTGGCCGCGCTCGCCGGCCTGGCCGCCGTCATCGCCACCAGGGGCGTAGCCCGGCGGGTGGCCGGGGCCTGCTGATCGCGCTGTTCGGGGCCGGGGCCGGGGCCGCCGTCACTGACCGCGGTCACCGCCGCGACGGTGGTCACGCGTGGCGGCGTCCAAGGTCGCCTCGCCCGAGTCGGCCGCCGTCTCCGGCGCGGCGGGCTCGACCACCAGCGGCGTCGTCGGGCGGCGAGCTCGCTCGTGGTGTGCCGGCTCCGCCGGCCACGCGATCATGACCGGCACCCCGTGGCGGGTCGCGGTGCTGGCCGGCGCGCTGCTGATCTTCCTGGCCGGGCTGGCCGACGGCGCTGCGCGGCCCCGACTGGCCGGTGATGTCGGCCAGCTACGACGCGCCCGGCACGGCCAGCGGGCGGGCGGCCGCCCGGCCAGGGCGCCGCGGCGCGGGCGCTCGACGCGGCCTCCATGTGGGAGTCGCTGAACGGCGGCGAGGACCCCACCGAGGACGCAGGCGAGGGCGGGACCTGCCACAATGGAGCGGACGGGCCGCAGGAGGCCGTGGCGGAGGCCACCCAGGTGGGCGGGCCGGCGGAGCGGCCGGTCCGGGGCCCGCGGACGGCGGCCCGGGACCGCCTACGCCGGGCAGGCCGCGGGCGCCACGTGAACGTAAGACCAATGCATAGCTAAGGCAAACTCCAGGGGCGCCGCCGGGACCGCTTTCGGCGGGGGCTAGCATCGGCGGAGCAACATTTCCGATTTGAGGAGACGGCGGAACCGCGGTGACTGTGCTCGACGAGATCCTCGAAGGAGTGCGCGCCGATCTCGCCGACCGGCAGCGGCGCGTCTCGCTTGAGCAGCTGAAGGACATGGCGCGACGCGCGCCTTCACCGCGCGACGCGCTGGCCGCGCTCAAGGCGGACGGCGTCGGCGTCATCGCCGAGGTCAAGCGGGCGAGCCCGTCCGCGCGGCGCGATGGCCGCCATCGCCGACCCGGCCGCGCTGGCGGCGCGACTACGAGGCCGGCGGCGCCGCGGGTGATCAGCGTGCTGACCGAGCAGCGCCGGTTCGGCGGGTCGCTCGACGACCTCGCCGCCGTCCGGCGGGCCGGTGCAGATCCCGGTGCTGCGCAAGGACTTCGTGGTCAGCTCCTACCAGCTCTGGGAGGCCCGCGCCTACGGCGCCGACCTGGTGCTGCTGATCGTGGCCGCGCTCGAGCAGAGCGCGCTGGTCTCGCTGGTGGAGCGGGCGCATGTCGATCGGCCTGCTGCCGCTGGTCGAGGTGCACGCCGACGACGAGCTCGACCGCGCGGTCGACGCCGGCGCCACCGTCATCGGGGTCAACGCCCGCAACCTGGCCACGCTGGAGGTCGACCGGCGTATCTTCGCCCGGCTGGCGCCGCGGATCCCCGAGGGCGATCGTCAAGATCGCCGAGTCCGGCGTCCGCGGCCCGCACGACCTGCTCGCCTACGCCGCCGCCGGCGCCGACGCGGTGCTGGTGGGCGAGTCCCTGGTCACCGAGAAGGACCCCCGGGCGGCCGTCGCCGACCTGGTGACGGCGGGTTCGCACCCCGCGCTGCGCGGCGAGCGCGGGCAGGCCGAGCGCTAGCCGGCCAGCCCTGGGCAACGGGGCCAGGCGGGCAGGCGGGCAGGCGGGCCGCGATAGGGTGGCCTGCGTGAGTACGTCACCAGCAGAACCGGACATCGCTCCTGTGCCCGACCTGACCGGGCACTTCGGCGCCTACGGCGGGCTGTTCGCGCCCGAGTCGCTCATGGCGGCGATTGAGCAGCTGACCAAGGAGTACGAGGCCGCGCGGACCGATCCGGAGTTCACGGCCGAGCTGAACGACCTGCTCCGGAACTACGCCGCCCGGCCCGACGCTGGTCACCGAGGCCAAGCGGTTCAGCGCGCGAGTTCGCGGGCGGCGCCCGGGTGCTGCTCAAGCGCGAAGACCTTACGCACACCGGCTCACACAAGATCAACAACGTGCTCGGCCAGGTGCTGCTGACCAAGCGGATGGGCAAGACGCGGGTGATCGCGGAGACCGGCGCGGGCCAGCACGGCGTGGCCACCGCGACCGCCTGCGCCCTGCTCGGCCTGGAGTGCGTGGTCTACATGGGCGAAGAGGACACCCGGCGGCAGGCGCTCAACGTGTCCCGGATGCGCATGCTCGGCGCCGACCGTGATCCCGGTCACGGCGGGCACCAGGACCCTCAAGGACGCGATGAACGAGGCGTTCCGCGACTGGGTCACCACGGTCGACAACACCCACTACTGCATCGGCTCGGTCGGCGGCCCGCACCCGTTCCCGATGATGGTGCGCGACTTCCAGCGGGTCATCGGGATCGAGGCCCGCCAGCAGGTGCTGGACCTGACCGGGCAGGCTGCCGGACGCGGTCGTCGCCTGCGTCGGCGGCGGCTCCAACGCGATCGGCGTCTTCCACGCGTTCATCGCCGACGCCGGCGTCCGGCTGGTCGGCTGCGAGGCCGGCGGCGACGGTGACGGCCGCCCTGAGCGGTCGCCGCCACGCTCACCCTCGGCAGCCCCGGCGTGCTGCACGGCATGCGCACCTACCTGCTGCAGGACGACGAGGGCCAGACCCTCGACACCCACTCGATCTCGGCCGGGCTCGACTACCCGGGCGTCGGACCCGAGCACTCCTGGCTCAAGGACACCGGCCGGGCCGAGTACCGGCTCGGTGAGCGACGCCGAGGCGATGGAGGGCTTCGCCGCCCTGTGCCGGACCGAGGGGATCATCCCCGCCCTCGAGTCGTCGCACGCGCTCGCGGGCGCCATGCGGCTCGGCCGCGAACTCGGCCCCGGTGCCCTGATCCTGGTCAACCTGTCCGGTCGGGGCGACAAGGACGTGGCCACCGCGTCCGCCTACTTCGGCGTGTGAGGACCATCCCACGATGAGCACCGTCAGCACCGCGTTCGAGAAGGCCGCCGCGGAAGACCGGGCCGCCCTGGTCGGTTACCTCCCGGCCGGCTTCCCCGACAAGCAGACCGCGATCCGCGCCGCCCTGGCCATGGCCGAGGGGGGCGTGGACGTCATCGAGCTGGGCCTGCCGTATTCCGACCCGCTGATCGACGGCCCCGTCATCGCCGACGCCGTGCACCACGCGCTGGCGGGCGGCACCCGCATCGCCGACGTCTTCGACACCGTCGGCGCCATCGCCGACGCCGGCGTGGCCGTGGTGATCATGACCTACTGGAACCCGGTCGACCACTACGGGGCGGACGCGTTCGCCCGCGACCTGGCCCGGGCGGGCGGGGCTGGGCTGATCACCCCGGACCTGACGCCGGAGGAGGCCGGACCGTGGCTGGCCGCGTCCGACGCCCACCAACTCGACCGCATCTTCCTGGTCGCGCCGTCTTCCCCGCCTGCTCGGGTCGCCGCCATCACCCGGCTGTGCCGCGGCTTCGTCTACGCGGTCAGCGTGATGGGCGTCACCGGCGCCCGCGACGCGGTCGGTTCCGGCGCGGAAGGCGTAGTCGCCCGCATCCGCGAGCACACGCACCTGCCCGCCGCGGTCGGCCTCGGGGTCTCCACCGGCGCCCAGGCGCGCCAGGTGGCCGGGTTCGCCGACGGCGTGGTCGTCGGCTCGGCCTATGTCCGCCGCCTGGCCGAGGCGGCCAGCCCCGACGAGGCCGTCGCGGGCGTGAGCGCGCTCACCGCCGACCTCGCGGCCGGCGTCCGCCGCCGTTAAAACGCGACCGCTCGGTCGCCGCGCGTGAGGGCCTGGTTAGTTCCGGGCGGCCGCTTCCTCCGTCCGGGCCGCGCACGGAGGTGGCCGATTAGTTCCGCGCCGGCGACCGGTCTCATCTGGCACCGGCCTGCCTGGTCGCGCCGGAGCGACCACCGCGGGCGCGGCCGGCCTGCGAGAGGAGAGCTGCCGATGACCGTCCCCGTGACCACCTTCGACCAGGACTACAGTGACCCGGCCGCGACCGCCGTCACCTGGGCGGACACCAGACGGGTGCTGGAGGCGGCCGAGCTGTTCTGGATCTCCACCGTCCGGGCCGACGGCCGGCCGCACGTCACCCCGGTCGTGGCGGCCTGGGCTGAGGATGCCATCTGGTTCTCGACCGGAGACGGCGAGCAGAAGCGGCCAACCTGCGGGCCAGCCCGCACGTGGTGCTGACGACCGGCTGCAACCACTGGGACCGGGGCGTCGACGTGGTCGTGGAGGGCGACGCGGTCCAGGTGACCGACGACGCGGTGCTCAGCCGCGTGGCGGCCGCCTTCACGGCCAAGTGGGACGGGCGGTGGCAGTTCACCGCCCGCGACGGCGCCTTCCGCGGTTCCGGGGGCGAGGGTGAGGCACTGGTATTCAAGGTCGCCCCGGTCAAGGTCTTCGCCCACGCCAAGGGAGACCCGTTCGGCGCCACCGCGCACCGCTTCGGCCCGCCCGCCTGATGCCTGCCCGCCGCCGGGCGTCGGCGGCCGGCGGGCTGGCGCTGGCGGGTGCGTAACGCGGAAACTATTATCGAGCAGGAGACTTTTCGGGTGATAGTACGGGCGGTTTCAAGGGGTCGTTGCAACGCTACGGTTTTCGAGTAGCTTAGCGACTTGCTCGCGGGGTGTGCGGTAGCTGAAGCGTTTTCTGGGGCGGTCGTTCAGCTCGTCCTGGATGGCCTGCAGCTGGGCGGGGGTGTAGACGGACAGGTCGGTGCCCTTGGGGAGGTACTCGCGGAGCAGGCCGTTGATGTTCTCGTTGCTGCCGCGTTGCCAGGGGGCGTGGGGGTCGGCGAAGTAGACCTGGACCCCGGTTTGCCTGGTGATCCGGGCGTGGCGGGCCATCTCGCTGCCGTTGTCCCAGGTCAGGGTGGTGGCGAACCAGTCCGGGTGCTGGTTCATGCGCTCGGTGACGGCGTCGGCGACAGCGTCGGCGGTGTGCCCGCGGGGCAGGGGGATGAGGGTGAGGTAGCCGGTCATCCGCTCGACGATCGTGGCGACGGCGGAGTTGGACGCCTTGGAGCCCATGACCAGGTCGCCTTCGTGATGGCCGGGCACGAGCCGGCCCTCGGCCTCGGGCGGGCGCTGGCCGAGCGGGACCGCCCCGATGATCTTCCCGCGTGTCTCGCGGCGGCCGCGGGGGCGGCGGGTGGCGCGGCCCGAGCGCAGGGATGCCTGCAGCTCGCGCTTGAGGGCCCCGCGCGGGTAGACGTAAAGCGACTGGTAGATCGTCTCGTGGCTGACGTGCATGGACGGGTCCCCGGGGTGCATTGCCTTCAGCCTCCCGCTGGCCTGCTCGGGTGAGTACCTGCGGGCAAGCATGCCCTGCACCGCGGCCCGCAGCTGCGGGTTCCGGCTCAGCCTGGAGGCTTTCGGGCGCCGCTGGCGGTCGCGGGCCATCGTGTGGGCCAGCTCGGGCTGGTAACCGCTGCCGCGGGGGGCCGCGTTGCGGCGCAGTTCCCGGCTGACCGTGGACGGGGGCCGGCCGATCCGGTCCGCGACCTGGCGGACGCCCAGGCCGGCGTCGCGGAGCCGGGCGATCTCGCAGCGCTCCTCACGCGAGAGGTAACGCGGGCAGTAGGACACGGGCTCAGGGCGGGTGCGCACCCCGCCCATCTTCTTGACCAGGTCATAGGCGAACGTCTTCGACACGCCGGCCGTTTTCGCGGCCTGGTTCGGGCTCAGCCCCGACGCGACCAGGCCCAGCAGCTCGCGGACCTTCTCCGGGGCGACCCCGCGGCCCGGCCGCTGCGCGGCCGGGCGCGCCGCCGCCGCGGCCCGCCTGGCCGCCAGCCGCCCCGGCCCGCCCGACCGCTCCCGGTCCACCCGGTAGGCCACCGACTTCGACACCCCCGCCGCCGCAGCCGCCCGGTTCGGGTTCAGCCCCTCATCCAGGCACCCCACCAGCACCCGCATCCTGCCCGGATCCACCCGCCAGCCCGCCATCAACACCAGCCCCAAGCCCAGGTGTTGCGACAATCCCTTGAGCGCGCCCCGTAAAAGTTTCCGCTTTCTGCTCGGGAGCTCCAGATAGGCTGCGTTATGGAGTGCTCCCGGGACTTGAGCGGCACATGTGGTTCCCGCAGGGCCCCCGCTGACCGCTGAGCCCGCGTCCCAGCGGGTGACCAGACTCAGAACCGCCCTGCGCTATGATAACAGCAAGAAGCGCCCGCGCCGCGCCGCGCCGCGCCGCCCCGCGCCCCGCGGTGCGCCGTCTGTCAGCCGCCGTGTACCGGCCCGCCGTGCCTGCGTCGGCTCCGTCGGCTCCGGGTCACTGAGAATTTCCCCACATTTACCCCTGCAAATAGCAATGCTGCTGGTGCAGCAGTGACGCAGGGGAGTGCCGTTTTCACCACCCCGAGCACCGTCGCCGGACGTCACACGCGCCCCTGAGGCCCTCTCCCGGGCCCGGTTTCGGCCGGTTTTGGCGGGGGTATCGCAGACCGTACCGATCATCACCAGGGCTCCTGGCGGTGGCGGGCGGCGCGCACTGGTGCGCGGCGGCGCGGCACTACGACCTGCCCGCCCGCCGCACGTGCACCAGATCCACCCAGGGGTCTCAAAACTCGCCTCTGGTAAGGGATTCACCAGTCATGTAATGTCTATGTAACTTACGTGTAGCAGCAGGGCCAGCGTCGTCCCCACCGCAGCAAGCGCAGTTCAGCGGAGATATGACGACAGGAGTTTTGATGGTGCCTGCCGCAATTGAGGGGCTCTACGACAGCCGGTTCGAACACGATGCCTGTGGTGTGGGTTTCGTGGCCGATCTGCGGGCCAGCGGCGGCCACGAGGTAGTGGCCAGTGCCCTTCGCGTACTTTGCAACCTGGAGCACCGCGGCGCGGCGGGGGCCGACCCCCATACCGGCGACGGAGCCGGCATCCTGACCCAGATCCCGGATGCGTTCTTCCGGGCGGTCACCGGGCTCACCCTCCCCGCCGCGGGCGGCTATGCCGCCGGCCTGGCATTCCTCCCGCTCGAGGAATCCGAACGGGCGCGTGCCGTCGCCCGGATCGCCGACCTCGCCGCCGACGAGGGACTGACCGTCCTCGGCTGGCGCGAGGTCCCGGTCAACGAGAGCGCCTGCGGGCCGGGCGCCCTCGAGGTACTGCCCCGGCTGGCGCAGCTGTTCGTCGCGGGCGGCGCGGGCGAGACCGGGCTAGTCCTCGACCGGATGGCCTTCTGCCTGCGCAAGCGGGCCGAGCACGAATGCGACGTGTACTTCGCGTCGCTGTCCGCGCGGACCATCGTCTACAAGGGCATGCTGTCGGCCCCGCAGGTCGAGCCGTTCTTCCCCGACTTGTCGGACGAGCGCTTCGAGAGCAACCTCGCCCTGGTCCACTCCCGCTTCTCCACCAACACGTTCCCGTCCTGGCCCCGGTCGCACCCGTACCGCTACGTGGCCCACAACGGCGAGATCAACACCGTGCAGGGCAACCGGAACTGGATGCGGGCCCGCGAGGCGATGCTGGACTCGCCGCTGATCCCGCGCTCGGCGTCGGGCCAGGGAGTCGAGCGGCTCTACCCGATCATCAACCCGGACAGCTCGGATTCCGGTTCGTTCGATGAGTGCCTGGAGCTGCTCCACCTGGGCGGCCGTTCGCTGCCGCACGCGCTGCTCATGATGATCCCCGAGCCGTGGGAAAACCACGACGAGATGGACCCCAAGCGGCGAGCGTTCTACCAGTTCCACTCGTCGATGATGGAGCCGTGGGACGGCCCGGCCCTGATCGCGTTCACCGACGGCACCGTCATCGGCGCCGTGCTCGACCGCAACGGGCTGCGCCCCGGCCGCTACTGGGTCACCGCCGACGGCCTGGTCGTGCTGGCCAGCGAGGTCGGCGTGCTCGACATCGAGCCCGCCCGGGTGGTGCGCCGCGGCCGCCTCCAGCCCGGCCGCATCTTCCTGGCCGACACCGCGGCGGGCCGGATCGTCGAGGACGAAGAGGTCAAGGCGGAACTGGCCGTCCAGCACCCCTACCAGGACTGGCTCCACGCCGGGCTGGTGCACCTGGATGACCTGCCCGACCGCGAGCGGCCGGTGCCGACGGCGGCCGACCTGCTGACCCGCCAGCGCACCTTCGGCTACACCGAGGAAGAGCTGCGCCTCATCCTCTCCCCGATGGCGCGCACCGGGGCTGAGCCAATCGGCTCGATGGGCACCGACACCCCGGTGGCGGCCCTGTCGGACAAGCCGCGGCTCGTCTTCGACTACTTCACCCAGTTGTTCGCGCAGGTCACCAACCCGCCCCTGGACGCCATCCGTGAGGAGCTGGTCACCTCGCTGGCCAGCACCACCGGTCCCGAGCAGAACCTGCTCGAGCCCGGGCCGGCCTCCTGCCGGCAGGTCGTGCTGCCGTTCCCTGTGATCGGCGAGCAGGACCTGGCCAAGCTGGTGCACATCAACGACGGCGGGGACCTGCCCGGCTTCGCTGCCCACGTCGTCGAGGGGCGGTTCGACCCGTCTGGCGGCGGCGCCGGGCTGCGGGAGCGGCTGGCCGAGATCTGCGCCGAGGTCACCACCGCCATCTTCAACGGCGCCCGGCTCATCGTGCTGTCCGACCGCGGCCCCGAGCACGACAAGCGCGTGCCGATTCCGTCCCTGCTGCTGACCGGGGCGGTGCACCACCACCTGATCCGGGAGAAGACCCGGACCAGGGTCGGGCTGATCGTGGAGACCGGCGACGCCCGCGAGTGTCACCACATCGCGCTGCTGGTCGGCTACGGGGCCGGCGCGGTCTGCCCCTACCTGGCCATCGAGACCGTGCGCGACCTGGCCCAGCGGGGCGAGCTGAACACCGCCCCTGCCGCCGGCGGCGGCGGGCCCGGGCACGCGGTGCTGCCCGACCGGGCCGAGAAGAACCTGATCAAGGCGCTCGGCAAGGGCCTGCTCAAGATCATGTCGAAGATGGGGGTGTCGACCGTCGCGTCCTATACCGGGGCGCAGATCTTCGAGGCCATCGGGCTCGGCCCGGAGGTCATCGACACCTGCTTCATCGGCACCTCCTCGCGGCTGTCCGGCGTCGGCTTCGACGTGCTCGCGGCCGAGGCGGCCCGGCGCGTCGCCGGGGGCGGGGCCGGGCTCAGCCACCGGCGGCTGGAGATCGGCGGGGAGTACCAGTGGCGCCGCGAGGGCGAGCCGCACCTGTTCAATCCCGAGACCGTGTTCAAGCTGCAGCACGCGACCCGCACCCGCCGCTACGAGATCTTCAAGGAGTACACCGCGCTGATCGACGACCAGGCGGCGAAGCTGAAGACGCTGCGGGGCCTGCTCCGCATCAAGGGAGTCGACGAGCCGGATGAGTCCGCCGCTCCCGTTGCGAGGGTCCCGATCGACGACGTCGAGCCGGTCAGCTCGATCGTCCGGCGGTTCGCGACCGGGGCGATGTCCTACGGGTCGATCTCGGCCGAGGCGCACGAGACCCTCGCGATCGCGATGAACCGGCTCGGCGGGCGGTCCAACACCGGCGAGGGCGGGGAGGACCCCGAGCGGTTCATTCCCGACGCCGGCGGCGACCTGCGCCGGTCCGCGGTCAAGCAGGTGGCCTCCGGGCGCTTCGGCGTGACCAGCGAGTACCTCGTCAACGCGGACGACCTGCAGATCAAGATGGCCCAGGGGGCCAAGCCGGGCGAGGGCGGCCAGCTGCCGGGGCACAAGGTCTACCCGTGGATCGCCAAGACCAGGAACTCCACCCCGGGGGTCGGGCTTATCTCGCCCCCGCCGCATCACGACATCTACTCGATCGAGGACCTGGCGCAGCTCATCCACGACCTCAAGAACGCCAACCCCGCCGCCCGGGTGCACGTCAAGCTGGTCGCCGAGGTGGGCGTGGGCACCGTCGCCGCGGGCGTCTCCAAGGCCCACGCCGACGTGGTGCTGATCTCCGGGCACGACGGCGGCACCGGCGCCGCCCCGCTGACCTCGCTCAAGCACGCGGGCACGCCGTGGGAGCTCGGCCTGGCCGAGACCCAGCAGACGCTCCTGCGCAACAAGCTCCGTGACCGGATCACGGTGCAGGTCGACGGGCAGCTCAAGACCGGCCGCGACGTGGTCGTCGCGGCCCTGCTGGGCGCGGAGGAGTTCGGCTTCGCCAGCGCTCCGCTGGTGGTCAGCGGCTGCATCATGATGCGGGTCTGCCACCTGGACACCTGCCCGGTCGGCGTGGCCACCCAGAATCCCGAGCTGCGGGCCCGGTTCAACGGCAAGCCCGAGTTCGTGGTCAACTTCTTCGAGTTCATCGCCGAGGAGGTCCGCGAGTACCTGGCCGCCCTCGGGCTGCGCTCGCTCGAGGACGCGGTGGGCCGGGTCGACCTGCTCGACACCGCCCTCGCGGTCTCCCACTGGAAGGCCGCCGGGCTCGACCTCACCCCGGTGCTGCACGTCCCGGCCAGCGCGGCCGGCGCCCCCCGGCGCCGGGTCACCGTGCAGGACCACGGCCTCGACCGGGCCCTCGACAACACCCTCATCCAGCTGGCCGAGGGTGCGCTCGAAGAGGGCCGCCCGGTCCGCCTGGAGCTGCCGATCCGCAACGTCAACCGGACCGTCGGCACCATGCTCGGCTATGAGGTGACCCGCCGCTGGGGCGGCGAGGGGCTGCCCGCCGACACGATCACGGTGGCGTTCACCGGGTCGGCCGGGCAGTCGTTCGGCGCCTTCCTGCCCCGCGGCATCACCCTCAAGCTGACCGGCGACGCCAACGACTACCTGGGCAAGGGACTGTCCGGCGGGCGGCTGGTGGTCGCCCCGGCGCCCGATTCACCGGTCGAGGCGGAGACCCAGGTGGTCGCGGGCAACGTGATCGGCTACGGCGCCACCGCGGGGGAGATTTTCCTCCGGGGCACCGTCGGCGAGCGGTTCTGCGTCCGCAACTCCGGTGCCCTGGCCGTCGCCGAGGGCGTCGGCGACCACGGCTGCGAGTACATGACCGGCGGGCAGGTGGTGGTCCTCGGGGCGACCGGCCGCAACTTCGCGGCCGGCATGTCCGGCGGGGTCGCCTACGTCCTCGACCTCAACCCGTCCCGGCTCAACCGGGAGATGGTCGACACCGACCCGCTCACGGCCGAGGACGCCGAGTTCCTGCACGATGTCGTCTCCCGGCACCACACCGAGACCGCCTCCGCGGTCGCCGCCCGGCTGCTGGCCGACTGGGACGCGGCCGTGGGACGGTTCACGAAGATCATGCCCACGGACTACAAGCGGGTCCTCATCGCGCGCTCGGCCGCCGAGCGCGAGGGGCGCGACGTCAACGAGGCCGTCATGGCCGCGGCGCACGGGTAGAGGGAGCGGACCATGGGTGACCCCAAGGGTTTCTTGAAGACTGCCCGCGAGACCCCGCGGCGGCGGCCGGTCGACGTACGGATCGGCGACTGGCGCGAGGTCTACGAGGACTTCGCGGCCGAGCGGACGGAGCGCCAGGCGGCCCGCTGCATGGACTGCGGCATCCCCTTCTGCCACCAGGGCTGCCCGCTCGGGAACCTCATCCCGGAGTGGAACGACCTGGTGTACCGGGGAGACTGGGCCGAGGCGGCCGACCGGCTGCACGCGACCAACAACTTCCCCGAGTTCACCGGGCGGCTGTGCCCGGCCCCGTGTGAGTCGGCCTGCGTGCTCGGCATCAACGCTGATCCGGTCACCATCAAGCAGGTCGAGGTCGAGATCGTGGACCGCGGCTGGGCCGACGGGACCATCGTGCCGCTGCCGCCGGACACGCTGACCGGCTTCACCGTCGCCGTCGTCGGGTCCGGCCCGGCCGGGCTGGCCGCCGCCCAGCAGCTGACCCGGGCCGGGCACCAGGTGACGGTGTTCGAGCGGGACGACGCCGTCGGCGGGCTGCTCCGCTACGGCA
This sequence comes from uncultured Actinomycetota bacterium, assembly GCA_963795335.1. GTDB lineage: Bacteria > Actinomycetota > Actinomycetes > Streptosporangiales > Streptosporangiaceae > Trebonia. Next base: position 304,123 of record CAWCHI010000006.1, on the reverse strand, counting down.
TCCCCGCCTTCAAGATGGAGAAGGTCCACCTGGACCGGCGGCTGGCGCAGATGGAGGCGGAGGGCACCCGGTTCGTGACCGGGACCGCCGTCACCGCGGCGGCCCAGCTCGACGGGTTCTCCGCCGTCGTCCTCGCGGGCGGCGCCCGGGTGCCCCGCGACCTGCCGGTCCCCGGCCGCGAGCTGAGCGGCATCTACCAGGCGATGGAGTTCCTCCCGCTGGCCAACCGGCACCAGGGCGGCGCGCCGGTCTCGGCCGCGGGCAAGCACGTGATCATCCTCGGCGGCGGCGACACGGGGGCCGACTGCCTCGGTACCGCGCACCGCCAGGGCGCCGCCTCGGTGACCCAGCTGGAGATCATGCCGCGGCCGCCGCAGGCCCGTGCGGCCACCCACCCGTGGCCCACCTACCCGATGATCTACCGGGTGTCGTCGGCCCATGAGGAGGGCGGCGAGCGCATCTACGCCGTCTCGACCGAGGAGTTCGTCGGCGACCCGGACGGCCAGGTGCGGGCGCTGCGGCTGACCGAGGTGGCGTTCGAGGGCGGCCGGTTCGCGCCGGTCCCTGGCACCCGCCGGGAGATCCCGTGCGACCTGGCGCTGCTGGCGATGGGCTTCACCGGGGCGGAGAAGCCCGGGCTGCTGGCCGACCTCGGGGTCGACTTCGACCAGCGCGGCAACGTGGCCAGGGACGCGTCCTACCAGACGTCGGTCCCGGGGGTGTTCGCGGCGGGTGACATGGGCCGCGGCCAGTCGCTGATCGTGTGGGCGATCGCCGAGGGCCGCAGCGCCGCTGCCGCCGTCGACCAGTACCTGCGGGCGCTCGACGACCCGGCCCTGCCGTCCCCGATCCCGCCCACTGCGCGCCCGCTCATGTGAGCGGTGGCGCGTCGTTCCTGGGCCAGGTGGGCCCCTGCCCTCTGAGTTGCGGTCCCGTCCCCGGGCGGGACCGCGTAACGAGCGGGTGACAATGCGGGCAGCCGGGGGGCGTGTGCCCGCAGAATAGATAGCTCTTAGTTGCACGTGGCATCGGCTGGGGATTGCGGGAATGGCGCACGCTGCGGTACGGGTCGGCGGGGTGGCCGGCGTGCCCGTGCCCGGACGCCCGGTACCCGGACGGCCCGCGCCTGACGGGACCGCCGGCCGCCCGGGGACACCCCCGGCCGCATCCGGCGGCGGTGGCTCGACCTGGCGACCACACCCGGGCGGCTGCGGCTGCTGCTGGCCGGCCTGGTGCTGCTCGGCCTCGCCTGGGGAGCGCTGGCGGCCCTCACCGCCGCCCGGTACTCCGCCGCGGCCACCACCGTGGTCAGCACCCGCGAACCGCTCAGCCTGGACGCGCAGCGGATCTACGCGCGGCTGTCGGACGCCAACGACGCCGCCGCGACCGCCTTCCTCACCGGCGGGACCGAGCCCGCCGCGACCCGTCAGCGGTACCTGGCCGACATCGCCGCCGCGGGCAGCGGGATCGAGGTCTCCACCGCCCGGGGCGGCGCGGTCAGCGGCGCGGCCGACGCCGACCTGGCCGCACTGGCCCAGGACCTGCCCCGGTACGCGGGCGAGGTCGAGACCGCGCGGGCCGACAACCGCCTCGGGCTGCCGCTCGGCGCGGCCTACCTGCGGGAAGCGTCCGCGCTGATGCGCGGCACGCTGCTGCCCCGTGCCCAGGGTCTCTACGCGGCCGAGAACGACGCCCTCGACGGCGCCAGCGCGGCCGCGACCGGGCTGCCGCTCATCTGCGTCACTGCGGCCGCCGGCCTGGCGGCCGGCTTCCTGCTGTTCCGCTCGGCCCGCTGGCTGCGGCGGCGCACCAACCGGAGGCTGAACGCGGGCCTGGCTGCGGCCGGCCTGGTGGGCGTGGTCAGCCTGGCCTGGCTCGCCCTCGCCGTCGCGGGGGCCAGGAGCGACGGGCTGCAGGCGTGGTCGGGCGGCCTGGCCACGGTCCAGGCGGCCGCCCGGGTCAGCATCGCCGCCCAGGAGGCGCACGCCGACGAGAGCCTCACGCTCATCGACAACGTGGGCGACGACAACTTCCAGCAGGACTTCACCGCCCAGGAACGTGCCCTCGGTCCGGGCTCCGGCAGCCTGCTGACCGCCGCCCAGCACGCGGCGGCAGGCACCCCGGCCGCCGCCGCGGTGGCCGCGGCCGCGGCCACCGCGCGCGCCTGGTTCGCCGAGCACGCCCGGCTCCGGTCGGAGGACGACAACGGGAACCACGCGGCCGCCGTCCGCTCCGCCCTCGGCACCGCCCCGGGCGACGCCGGGGCGTCGTTCAGCCAGCTGTCGGCCGACCTGGACACGGCCGTCGACCGCGATCAGACCGTGTTCGACGGCGCCGCCCAGTCGGCCTCGGCCGCCTACGCCGGGCTGCTGCCCGGCCTCATCGTCGCGGCGCTGTTCATGGCGGCCGCCTGTGCCTGGGGGCTCGCACCGCGCCTGGCGGAGTACCGGTGAGCGGACTGCCGATGAGCGGGGGAGCGGGACGGACCCGGCGGCAGGCGCCGGGCCAGCGAACGCTGGCCCGGGTGGTGCTGGCCCGGGTGGTGCTGGCCCGGGTGGTGCTGGCCGGCGCGGTGCTGGCCGCGGCCGGCTGCGCCGCCTTCCCGCGATCGCCTGCCGCGCCCGCTGCCTCCCCGGCCGCGTCCCGGGCAACGGCATCGGGCACCGCACCCGCCGCCACCACTGCGGGCACCGCGGCGCCAAGCCCGGCGGCGTCCTCGTGCGATCCCGACGCCGTCAGCCTCGCCCCGCACGGGCCGCCGCAGGTGACTGCGGGTTCCTCCATGGCCGCGATCAGGAAGCGCGGCTACCTCATCGCCGGGGTCGACCAGAGCACCTACCACTTCGGTTACCTCAACCCGCTCGACGGCAAGATCGAGGGGTTCGACATCGACATGATCCGGGCGGTCGCCCAGGCGATCTTCGGCGACCCGGACAAGGTGCGCTACCGGGCGATCTCCGACGCCGAGCGGATCGGCGCCATCCTCGACGGCAGCGTCGACATCGTGGCCCACACCATGACGATCACCTGCCAGCGGCTGCAGCAGGTCGACTTCTCCAGCGTCTACTTCGAATCGCACCAGCGGGTCCTGGTGCCCGACAACTCGACCGCGACCGGCGGCCTGGCCGACCTCGGCGGCCAGCGGGTGTGCGCCACCGCAGGCTCGGACTCGGTCGGCACGATCGAGCACTACCCGACCCACCCGCGGGTGGTCCAGGTGCCGTACTGGACCGACTGCCTGGTCCTGCTGCAGCAGGACCAGGTGGCGGCGATCTCGACCGACGACTCGATTCTGGACGGGCTCGCCGCCCAGGACCCGTTCACCAAGGTCGTCGGGCCGCCGCTGACCAGCGAGCCCTACGGCCTGGCGATGTCGAAACAGCGTCCCGACTTTGTCCGTTTCGTCAACGCGGTGCTGGCCCAGGAGCGGTCCGACGGCGCCTGGGCCGCCAGCTACCGGCACTGGATCGGCAACCCCGCCGAGACCCCGCCCGCGGCCCGTTACGCCGGCTAGCGCTGGCGTTCAGAAGGTCGCCCGGTCGGCGCTGCGCGCGTCGTCGCGCGCCTGGTACGGCTCGTAGATCCCGGAGCGGGCATGACGGCGCCAGGGCCGGGGCGACGTGGCTGGCCGCTCGAGGTCGGCCACTGCGAGGGCCGGGGCCGCCTCGGCCGGGCAGCGCGCCGACCAGCGGCCGTCCGGCCCCGCGATGCCCGCCGGGGCGTTGGCGGCGTCGGCGGCAACGACCGCGTAGCTGACCCAGTAGCCGTTGACGGCCGCGTGCCCGGCCGCCTGGGCGGCCATCCGGCCGTCGTTGACCGGGGTGCCCGCGCCGTGGGTGGACAGCAGCACGCAGTCGGTGCCCAGCCGCTCGTACTCCGCGAACACCTCGGGGAAGTGCGTCTCCAGGCCGAGGGCGCAGCCGAACAGGAAGCCCTCGACGGTGAAGGTGACGGCGGCCGCGCCCGGCGTGTACAGGGAGGACAGCTTGGTCGAGGACAGGTAGCGCTCGTCGTAGCGGGTGACGAGCGCGCCGTCGGCGGCGATGACGTAGAGGCTGTTGTGCGGGCGGTTGGGCGCGGTCAGCGGGTGCACCGACCCCAGCACCGTCCACAGCCGCAGGTCCCGCGCCAGGTCGCGGACGGCGGTCAGCTCCTCCCGCAGCAGGCTGGCGTCGAGGCGGCTCCAGTCGGCCGGGCCCACCTCCTCGGCGCTGGCAGACATGGCGCGTTTGTGCGGGCAGCAGGTCGCCCCCTCGGGGAAGTGCACCAGCCGTGCCCCGGCGGCGCTGGCCGCACGCATCAGCCCGCGCAGCTCGGCCCCGGCCGCCCGCAGTGCCGCGTGGTCGCGCGGGTCGCCCGGAGCGGTGCTCTGCGCCACCGCGACCCGCAGCCGCCGCGGGCCGTCCGGTCCGGGTCCGGCCAGTGTCTCGGCGGCCAGGGTCTCGGTGGCCGGTGTCTCGGCGGCCGGTGTCTCCCTGGCCATTGTCTCGGCGGCCATTGTCTCGGCGGCCGGTGTCTCGGCGGCCGTCTCGGCGCCCGGCGCGGGCGGGCGCACGTGCCGGAGCGCTGCGGTGTAGGACTCGCCGGTCTTGGCCGCGCGCGCCCGCACCTGGCGCTTGAGGTTCTTGTTGACGGTCATCGGTGCCTCCTGCGTCCGGGTGGCACCCCCCAGCGGTTGACCAGGCCCCGGACGGACGGGAAGCGGATGACGGCCCGAGAGCGACAGTCCCTTTGCCTCCTGGGACGGGCCGTGCTGGGGACGGCCGGCGGAGGTGGGGCGTGGGCCACGCCGTGGCTGACGCTACCGCGCGCCCGAGCGGGGGACAAGAGCCGGCCAGCGGAGGGCGGGCCACGCCGGATGGCGGATAAGTGAACGTTCTGTGATCCCGGTCACCGGGTCAGCCGATGGGCTAGGGTGGTATAGACCACCGGAAGGGGACTAAAGGATGAGCCGGCGTGCGAAGATTGTCTGCACCCTAGGGCCCGCAACCTCAAGCCAAGAGCAGATTACCGCGCTGATCGCCGCTGGCCTGGACGTTGCCCGGCTGAACATGAGCCACGGCCACCAGGCCGACCACCTGGAGGCGTACCGCCGGGTCCGCGCCGGGTCGGACGCGACCGGGCGCTCGGTCGGCATCCTGGCCGACCTGCAGGGACCGAAGATCCGCCTCGGGGTGTTCCCCGGCGGCCCGGTCCGCCTGGCGGCGGGCGACGAGTTCGTGATCACCACCGAGGACATCCCCGGTGACATTCACGAGGCCTCGACCAGCTACGAGGGCCTGCCAGAGGATGTGCGCCCGGGCGACCGCGTCCTCATCGACGACGGCAACGTCCAGCTCGACGTCACCGGCGTCACCGGGAACCGGGTGCACCTGCAGGTCGTCGTGGGCGGCAAGGTCTCCGACCACAAGGGGATCAACCTGCCCGGCGTCAACGTCACCGCCCCCGCGCTGACCGAGAAGGACGAGGCGGACCTGCGCTGGGCGCTGGCGACCGGGTGCGACATCGTCGCCCTGTCGTTCGTGCGCTCGCCCGACGACGCCCAGCTCGCCCGCAAGATCATGAGCGACATGGGACGGGCCGGCGTGCCGCTCATCGCCAAGATCGAGAAGCCGCAGGCGGTCGCGGTCCTGGCGGACATCGTGGACGCGTTCGACGGCATCATGGTCGCCCGGGGCGACCTCGGCGTCGAGCTCCCGCTGGAGCAGGTGCCCACGGTCCAGTCGCAGGCGATCAAGCTCGCCCGGGAGCGGGCCCGCCCGGTTATCGTGGCGACCCAGATGCTCGAGTCGATGATCAACGCCCCCCGCCCGACCCGGGCCGAGGTCTCCGACGTGGCGGGCGCGGTCGCCGCGGGCGCGGACGCGGTCATGCTGTCGGCCGAGACCAGCGTCGGCGCCTACCCGATCGAGACGGTCGCCACCATGAGCCGGATCGTGGCCGTGGCGGAGGAGACCTCACTGCGGGCCGAGCATCACCTGACCCGCCTGCCGACCACCACCGGCGGCGCGATCGCCCGGGCCGCGGCCGAGGTCGGCGCCATCGTCGGGGCCAAGGCGCTGGTCGCCTTCACGATGACCGGCGAGAGTGCCCGCCGCCTGGCGCGTTACCGCTCCCCGATCCCGCTGATGGCGTTCACCACCGATCCCGCCGTTCGCAGCCAGCTCGCCCTCACCTGGGGGGTCGAGACGTTCATCGTCCCCAGCGTCCGCCACACGGACGACATGGTCCACGAGGTCGACTCGGCCCTGGTCAACATGAACCGGTGCGCGATCGGCGACAAGATCGTCATCGTGGCGGGCAGCCCGCCTGGCACCCCCGGCAAGACCAATGCGCTACGCGTTCACCGCATCGGCGACGCCATCAACCTGCCGTACCCGTGACCCGGAGCCGGACGCGGGGAAACGGCATCGGCCGCCGCCTGTTCGCTCACCGAGGAAACCCCTCCTGAAAAGGAAAAAATGGCGTCCTGACCCGGGCGGACATAGGCTAATGTCCTGGCGAGCGGAACGGCGCCAGGCGGACAGGAGCGGGGATTCGGCTATGAGCACATCGCAAGATGAGTCGCCGGGCGCGAAGATGTGCACGGCGTGTTCGACCGACTCCGCAGAGCCCGTTGTGGCCGGTGAGGACGGGTACTGCCCGTCGTGCGGCCGCCGCGTGGAAGCGGGCGGGGTGCACATGGAAACGGACCGGGACCACATGGAGCAGAACCTCGGCCAGGTGGCCGGGGTGAGCGACCGCGGCCTGCGGCACTCCCGCAACGAGGACGCCATGCACTTCGCCGTCGCCGAGACCGACGACGGGCCGGTGGCGGTGGCGATCGTATCCGACGGCGTGTCATCCGCGCCGCGCCCCGACGAGGCGTCCTGGCTGGCGGTGAACACCGGGATCACCCCGCTGGCGGAAGGCGCGCAGCGCGGGGACGACCCGGTCGAGGTTTCCAAGGCGGCCGCCAGGGCGGCCGGGCAGGCGCTGAACAAGCTGGCAGGCCCGGGGGGCGCGCCCGCCGCCACCTACCTGTCCGCCATCGTCACCCAGCGGCAGGTCACCGTGTGCTGGCTCGGCGACAGCCGCGCGTACTGGCTGGCGGCCAACCCGGTCGTGCCCGCCGGCCCGAACGACACCATCGACATCAGTGGCGGCTCCCGCCGGGTCACCCGGGACGACTCGCTGGCCGAGGAGATCGTGGCGGCCGGGCTGGCATCGATGGATGAGGCGATGGCCTCGCCGCAGGCCCACGTGATCACCCGCTGGCTCGGGGCCGACCTGCCCGACCCGGAGGCTCACGTCGAGCACTTCACGCCGACCGGCCCCGGGGTACTCCTGCTGTGCTCCGACGGTCTGTGGAACTACCGCCCGGAGGCGGCCGAGCTGGCCGCCATGGCGATGCCCGCGGCGCTCAGCCGCCCGCTCGACGCGGCCGCCGACCTGGCCAAGTTCGCGCTCGACTCCGGCGGGCTGGACAACATCACCGTCGTGATCATCCCGTTCCCGCCCCGCTCGGACACGTCCCTGGGGGACGACACCGTGCCCGTTCCCGCCGACAGGTCCTAGCCGCCGGGCCAGGTGAACATCTGGTAACCGAGCCGGGGTCGCCGCCCCGGTCGGCTGCGGTCAGCTTGAAGTGCCCGCGCACTAAGGTAAAACTGAAAGCCCGTCGTGGTGTGTGCCAACGGCTCGCGGCCGGGGTGGCTGGTCGCAAGGCAGCACGGCGAACCGGGAGCAGGAACAGGATGTCGGGTTCAGTGACACCGCTGTCGGCGGCGAGCACACCAGGGAGCCGCCCGGGCGCGCGCCCCGCGAGGCCCCGGTGACGCCCGAGCAGGCCACCGCCGGGCGGGTGGCCGCGGTGCTGGCCGAACGCGACGCCATCCAGGCGAACCTGCTCGAACTCGACGGCAGCTTCGGCCAGCAGGCCCTCGATGGCGCCCGGCTGAGCGGGCAGACCCGCGAGCGCTGGGACCGGGCGTCCGCCGTGCTGGCCGGACTGTGGGAAACGTTCCTGGCCTACTCGGCCGTCGTCGACAAGATCGCCGCCCTCGGCCATGCCCGCCGCCTCCCGAAGAAGGATCAGGGAGAGCTGGAGGACCTGCTCACCGGCGGCTGCGTGCAGCTGGCCGGAGCGCCGGTACCGCTGGCGCGCCGGGACCTGGCCGCCCAGGGGCGGCCCCCGGTCACCCTGGCGGCCGCCGTCGGCGCCATGCGCCGTGCCTTCACCGAGGTCGCCGGCGTCACCACCGCGGCCGAGGCGGTCTGGGCGGCGGCCGGCGGGCCGCTCGACGCCGCCACCGCCGGGCTGGCCGCCGCCCGGCCCCGGCTCGACGGGCTCGGCTCCGAGATAGCGGCCGAGTTCGCCGCCGCCGAGGCGGCCGTGGCCCAGCTGCGGGCCGAGGTGAACGCCGACCCGCTGGCCCGCTGGTCCGGCGGGCAGGCCGAGGTGGCCGACATCAGCCGGCTGGCCGAGCAGGTCACCGCGCTCACCGCCCGTGTCGCCGAGCTCGACCGGATCCGGCTGGAGGCCCGGCAGCGGATCGACGGCCTGACGGCCGCGGCCGCCAGTGCCCGCGCGGCCCGGCACGCCGCGGAGACGTCCTGGCACGAGGCAGCGGTCCGGGTCGGCGGGCTGGCGCCGCTCCCGCCGGGCGGCCTCGAACCGCCTCCGGCCGGCCTGGCCGCGGTGGCGGCGGCGGGCCAGTGGAGCCGGCTCGCGCGGGAGCTGGACCGCTACGCCGCCGAGCTCGGCCAGTTCGCCGCGCAGACCGCCGCCGTCACCGCGGCCGCCGCGGCCGCGCTCGACCAGCGGGATGAGCTGCGCGGGCTGCTGCGCGCCTACAAGGCCAAGGCCGCCCGCCTGGGCGGGGCCGAGGACGCGGACCTGGCCCGCCGCTACGACCAGGCGCACGACCTGCTGTGGACGGCGCCGTGCGACCTGCGCGCGGCCGAGGCGGCGGTGGCGGGCTACCAGCGCGCGATCCTGGCGACGGAGGGACAGGGATGAGCGCTCAGCGGTGCGCCCAGCCGGGGTGCGGCGGAACGATCCAGGACGGCTACTGCGACGTCTGCGGCCTGGCCCCGGACCCGGCGCCGGCCGCACCGGGGGGCGGGGCGGCCACCGTCCAGCGCCGCGGCGCCCCAGTGCCACCTGCCGCCGGCGGCAGCATCCGCTACGCGGGCCCGGGCGGGGCCGGTGCGAGCGGGCCCGCGGGCGGCGGTCAGGGAGCCGCCGTCGGGCCGGGGATCAGCTGGACCGCCGTCAGCGGGCCGGGCGCCAGCCGGGCCGGCGGGACCGGCGCGGGCAGTGCTTCGCCCGGTCCCGGCCCTGGTCCCGGCTCCGGCCCTGGTTCCGGCTCAGGCCCTGGTTCCGGCTCAGGCCCTGGTTCCGGCTCAGGCCCGGGCTCCGGATCCGGATCTGGACGGGCTGGCAGCGGCAGTGGCAGCGCGGGCACGGCCGGCACCCGGGGCAGCCGCGGCTCTCGCTCAGGCAGCGGCCGTGCCTCCCGCGGACGGCTCGGGGCGGGGCTCGTCGAGGTCCCCCCGGTCCCGTCCCTCGATCCGTCGTCCGCCGTGCTGGCCGACCCCCAGGTCCCGGAGGTCCGACGGTACTGCGGAAACTGCGGCCAGCCGGTGGGCCGCTCCCGCGACGGGAGGCCGGGGGTGACCGAGGGTTTCTGCCCCAACTGCGGCACCCGGTTCTCCTTCAGCCCCAAGCTCGTCCCGGGGGAGCTGGTGGCCGGGCAGTACGAGGTGCTCGGCTGCCTCGCCCACGGCGGCCTGGGCTGGATCTACCTGGCCCGGGACCGTAACGTGAGCAACCGCTGGGTCGTCCTCAAGGGCCTGCTCAACACCGGCGACGCCGACGCGATGGAAGCGGCCGCCGCCGAAGGCCGGTTCCTGGCCCAGCTCGAGCACCCGAACATCGTCCGCATCTACAACTTCGTCCAGCACGCCAGCGCCCGCGACGGCGAGACCGCGGGTTACATCGTGATGGAGTACGTCGGCGGCAAGTCGCTCAAGCAGATCCGGCTCGACGCTCGCCAGCGGGGCGAGGCGGTCCCGCTGGCCCACGCGCTCGCCTACGCGCTGGAAATCCTGCCCGCGTTCGGCTACCTGCACGACCGGGGCCTGGTCTACTGCGACTTCAAGCCGGACAACATCATCCAGACCGAGGAGCAGCTGAAGCTCATCGACATGGGCGGTGTCCGCTACATCGACGATGACGGGGCGATCTACGGGACAGTCGGCTACCAGGCACCGGAGATCGAGGACGAGGGTCCGTCGCCCAGCTCCGACCTCTACACGGTCGGCCGCTCGCTGGCGGTGCTCACCTTCGACTTCGCCGGATTCCAGAGCAGGTACCAGTTCCGGCTGCCGGAAGCGGAGCCGCTGCTGCTGCGCCAGGAGTCGTACGCCCGGCTGCTGCGCCGCGCCACCCACCCCGATCCCCGGCGCCGGTTCCAGACCGCGGGGGAGATGGCCGAGCAGCTCACCGGCGTGCTCCGGGAGGTGCTTTCGGCCGACGACGGCCGGCCCCGGCCCGCCTTCTCCGCCCTGTTCAGCCCGGAACTGCGCGCTATCGGCACCGACCTGAGCCCAGCCCGCCCGGCCTTGGCCGCGGCCGCGGCCGCGGCCGCGGCCGCGACCGCCTCGGCCGCCGGGTCGCCGGCGGTCCTCCCGCCGCCGCTGGCGGACGTGATCGCCGGGCTGCCCGCCCCGCTGGCCGACGGGTCCGACCCGGCCGCCGGCTACCTGGCCACCCTGGGCGGGCTGGACCCCGCCCAGCAGGCGCAGGCGCTGCTCGGTGCGGTCACCGGTGACCCGGGCGTGCCGCCTGCGGTCGCCGCCTCCCAGGAGACCCGGCTGGCACTGGTCCGCGCCCTGATCGCGGCGGGCGACCTGGACACCGCCCGCGCCTACCTGGGGGAGCTGTCGGCCGCGCCCGCCGCGCCGCCCGGCGGACCCGTCCCTGGCGGCCCTGTCCCTGGCGGCCCTGTCCCTGGCGGCCCTGTTCCTGGCGATCCGGCGGCCGGCCGCACCGTGCCCGACCCGGTCGACTGGCGCGTCACCTGGTACCAGGGCCTGTGCCAGCTGGCCAGCGGGCGCCCGCAGCCGGCCACGGAGGCATTCAGCGCCGTCTACGACGAGCTGCCGGGCGAGCTCGCACCGAAGCTCGCCCTCGGCTTCGCGACCGAGGCGGCGGGCGACGTGGCCGCCGCCCGGCACTACTTCGGACTGGTGTGGACGATTGACCGGTCCTACGTCAGCGCCGCCTTCGGCACCGCCCGGGCCTGCCTGGCGGGCGGTGACCGGATCGGCGCCATCAGCGCGGCCGCCGCCGTCCCGGACACCTCCAGCCACCACGCGGCGGCCCAGATCGCCGCCGTCCGGCTGCTGGTGGCGGGCGGGGCCGGGCTGTCCGGGGACGACCTGCGGCAGGCCGACTGGCGGCTCGGACGGCTGTCGCTCGACGACAATGACCCGCGCCGCTATCAGCTCGCGGTGGAGATCTTGCGGGCCGCCCTCGACTGGGTGTCGGCCGGGCCCCCGGCCGCCCGCTCCGGCGCGGTCCCGGCCGCCAGCGAGCGCATCCTCGGCTGCGAGCCGAACGAGCGCGCGCTCCGGTTCGGCCTCGAACGCGGCTACCGGGCGCTGGCTAACCTGATCCCCGAGCGGCGGGTCGAGCTCGTGGACCTGGCCAACAGCGTGCGCCCGAGAACCTGGATATGAGCGGACGACCCCCAGCCCGCGAGGAGAAGCGATGACAGGCCTGCCCGGTTTCACCGTGGACGTGGACCAGAACCCCTACCTTCCCGTCGGCGGGCGTGACGTCAGCGCCGTCGTCACGGTGACCGCCGACGACACCGGAAGCGCCGCGGCGGGTGCCGCCGGCGGGGTACGGGGCCCGGCGGCGGCAGCGCCGAGATCGTCATCGTCGACTGCTCCGGGTCGATGGACTTCCCGCCGGCCAAGCTGGCCGAGGCCCGGGCCGCCACCGCCGCCGCGGTCGACGTAATCAGGGACGGCACCTGGTTCGCGATCGTGGCCGGAACCTCCACCTCATGGCCGGTCTACCCGGCCGACGGGTCGATGGCGGTCGCGGGGGAACGCACCCGGGCCGAGGCCAAGGCGGCCTTGCGCCTGCTCCGGGCCAACGGCGGCACGGCGATCGGCCAGTGGCTGCGCCTCGCGCAGCAGATCTTCCAGACCGTCCCGGCCACCCTGCGCCACGCCATCCTGCTCACCGACGGCAAGAACCAGCACGAGACCCCGGATGAGCTCGCCGCCGCGATCCGGGCGTGCGAGGGCAGCTTCCGGTGCGACTGCCGCGGCGTCGGCACTGACTGGGAGGTCAGCGAGCTCCGCACGATCTCCACCGCACTGCTGGGCACCGTCGACATCGTGGTCGACCCAGCCGCCCTGGCGGCCGACTTCGAGGAGCTGATCCGCGGCGCGATGAGCAAGCAGCTGCCGGACGTGCTGCTGCGCGTGTGGACGCCGCAGCAGGCGGCGCTGAAATTCGTCAAGCAGGTCGCCCCCGCGATCGACGACCTGACCGGGCGCCGCCTCCCGTCGGGGGCCCAGGCCGGCGACTACCCGACCGGCGCCTGGGGGCCGGGGGAGAGCCGCGACTACCACGTGGCGGTCACCGTCAACCCGGCCCACCCCGGGCAGGAGATGCTGGCCGCCCGGGTCAGCCTGATCGCCAGCTCACCCGACGGCCAGCAGGTGCTCGGGCAGGGACTGGTCCGGGTGACCTGGACCGACGATGAGGCGCTGTCGACCCGGATCAACTCCCGGGTGGCGGGCTACACCGGGCAGGCCGAGCTCGCCGCCGCCATCGCGGAGGGCCTGGAGGCCAGCAAGCAGGGGGACGAGGAGGTGGCGACGGCCCGTCTCGGCCGGGCGGTCGCCCTGGCCCACCAGGCGGGCAACGACGAGATGGCCCGGCTGCTGGCCAACGTGGTCGACGTGGTGGACGAGGCGACCGGGACGGTCCGGCTGAAGAAGCGGGTCGACGCCGCCGCCGAGATGGCCCTCGACACCCGGTCGACGAAGACGGTCCGGGTCAGGAAGGGCTAGCCCGGTGGCGACCTGCCCGTCTGGTCACGAGTCGGCCAGCGACGATTTCTGCGACGTATGCGGCGTGCTCATTGGCGCCGCCCCCAGCCTCGCCGCGCCGGGCAGCATCCACAGCGCCGGGACCGTGGGCAGCGGCGGCACCGCGGGCCAAGCCGGCGGCCCAGGCGCCTCCGGGGGCGTTCAGGCGGAGCCCTGCCCGGTCTGCGGCACCCCGCGGGCGGGCCGCTTCTGCGAAGGCTGCGGCCACGACTTCGCCGCCGCGCCGCCGGGCGCCCCGTCCGGCGCCCCCACGGTCTGGCCCCCGGCACCCGCACCCGGCTCAGCCTGGGCGGCCGTGGTGACCGCCGACCGGGCCTACTACGACACCGTCCAGGCGGCAGGCGGCCCCGAGGCGGCCGCCGTCGCGTTCCCCGCGTACTGCCCGCGGCGGCGCTTCGCGCTGGACGGACCCGAGGTCAGGATCGGCCGGCGCAGCGCCTCGAGCGGCATCAGCCCGGAGATCGACCTGTCCGTCCCGCCCGCCGACCCGGGCGTATCCCGGCTGCACGCGGTGCTGCTGCGCGCCCCCGACGGCAGCTGGACTGTGGTCGACCCCGGCTCCGCCAACGGCACCGCCGTCAACGGCAGCGAGATCCCCGCGGGCCAGCCGGTCCCGCTGCGCGACGGCGACCATATCCACCTCGGGGCCTGGACCCGGCTGGAGCTCATCCGCGAACCCTGAGCGGGCCGCCCCCGGGGCCATGCCGCACGAGGACCCCCGGGCCAGGTGAACAATGCCCGCTCGGGAAGTGAACTTCTGCCGCGTCGGCCCAGATCGCACGGCCGGCTCTGCGGACGGCCGGGGACAATCGACGCAGGGCCCGGGGAACCGGCTTGCTACGCGAGTGAGGAGTCCTCCCGGTGGCGAGGACAGCATCACACGGGCCGCGGCGGCCCCGCGCAGCCGTGGTGCGGGCACTGCCGCGGGCCACGCTGCGCCTGGTGGCGGTGACGGGGGCAGCGGCGCTCGCCGCCCTGACCGCCGCCTGCGGGACCGCGGCCCAGCCGGGCACAGCCGGCCCGGCCGCAGCCGTCCAGTCCGCAGCCGTCCAGTCCGCAGCCGTCCAGTCCGGCTCCGCCGCCATCACCGAGACCGGCAGCAGCCTGCTCTACCCGCTGATGCGAGTCTGGGCGCTGGCCTACCAGCAACAGGCGCCCGGGGTCACCGTGAGCACCGCCTCCACCAGCTCGGGCACCGGCATCGCGGACGCTACCGCCGGCACTGCCAGCCTCGGCGCCTCCGATGCTTACCTGTCCAGCGGGGACATGGTCAAGAAGCCGGCCCTGCGCAACATACCGCTCGCCGTCTCGGCCCAGACCGTGCTGTACAACGTGCCCGGGCTGAGCGCCTCCGCCCACGTTCGTCTCAACGGCACCGTGCTGGCCGAGATCTACGACGGCACCGTCACCCGGTGGAACGACCCGCAGATCGCCGCGATCAACCCGCAGCTCACCCTCCCGGCCGACGCCATCGTGCCGGTCCGGCGGTCCGACAGCTCCGGTGACACGTTCCTGTTCACCAGTTACCTGGCGACCCAGGACGGCACCTGGAACGAGGGGGCCGGCTACGGCACCCTTGTCGACTGGCCCGCCGCCGCCGGCGAGGTCACGGCGAAGGGCAGCCTCGGCGTGCTCCAGGCGTGCCAGCGCACCCGCGGCTGCGTCGCCTACGAGGGCATCAGCTACCTCGCCCAGGCGCAGTCGGCCGGCCTCGGCGAGGCTGAGCTGGCCAACGCGGCCGGCCGGTACACGCTGCCCGACGCGGCCACCATCCAGGCTTCCCTGGCCAGCTTCGTCTCGCTCACCCCGGCCAACGAGACGATTTCGATGATCGACGGCCCCGCGGCCGGCGGCTACCCGATCGTCAACTACGAGTACGCCGTAGTCAGCACCCGCCAGCCGTCCGTGGCCAAAGCGACCGCGCTGCGGGCCTTCCTGCACTGGGTGATCACCGCCGGCAACGGCAGCTCCTACGTCGACCAGGTGGGCTTCCAGCCACTGCCGCACGCCGTGGCCGAGCTCGGCGAGCAGCAGATCGAGGAGATCGGCCCGTGACGGTCGTCGCCGGGGGTCGCCATGCGGCGCTGCCGCCCGCACCGGACCGCCCCGCCCCGGCCCGCGGCCGCGGGCCGGGGCGAGGCGGTCCGGGCCACCGGGTGCCCTGGTCGACCCCGAGCGCCCTGCGCGCACTGCTGGCCGGCCTGGTGCTGTTGTCACTCGCCTGGGGGGCGTTCGGCGGCTGGGTGGCAGACCAGCATGCGTCCGCCGCCCGCACCCTCACCACCGTCGACGAGCCGCTCAGCCTCGACGCCCAGGACATGTACCAGTCGATCGCGGACGCCGACGCCACCGTGACCGCCGCCCTCCTGGCCAGCTCCCAGCCGGGCCCCGTCCCGCTCGCGCGCTACTCCGGTGACGTCGGCCAGGCGGCCGCCGACCTGTCGCAGATCCGCGCGGGCGACAGCGGCACCGGGGCCGACGCCAGCCTGAGCGCGCTCAGCAATGGGCTGCAGGCGTACGCGGGCTACGTCGGGGAGGCGCGGACCGAGTACGCGATGGGGTACCCGCAGACCGGCGGCTCCTTCGTCCAGGTTGCCTCGGAGGAGGCGCACCTCGTGCTGCTGCCTGCCGCCAGGGCCGTCTTCGACCGGGAGAACGCCGCCCGGGACGCCGCCAGCAGCCAGGCGACGGGGTGGCCGCTGGCCATCGCCGCCTTCGTTCTGGCTGCGATCACCGGGTACGTGCTGTACCGGGCGCAGCGCTGGCTGACCGGGCGCACCAACCGGATCGTCAGCCCTGGACTCGCGCTCGCCTCGGTGGCGCTGGTGGTCAGCGTGGTGTGGCTCGCGGCGGGGCTCGTCGCCGCCCGCGACGACCTTGGCCGGGGCATCGGCAACGGCTCCGCCCCGGCCCAGAACCTGGCCCTGGCCAGCATCGGCGTGCAGCAGATCAGGGGGGACGCCGTCCTGAACGTCATCTCCCGTAGCGGCAGCGCCTCCTTCGCCGACAACTTCCGGGCCACCGTCAAGCAGGTCGGGCCGGGGGCCGGGAGCTGGCTCGGCAACGCCGCTGCCGCTCAGGACGGGCCCGGGGACGCCGCGCTGGTGGCCGCGGCCGCCCGCGACACAACCGCCTGGTACGCCGCTAACCAGGGGGTGTACCAGCTCGGCAGCGCGGCCCGGTACGCCGACGAGCAGAACCTCGTAGTGGGCAGCGGCTCCGGGGCTACCACGGCCGGCTACAACGCCCTGGAAAAGGACCTCGGCGCGGCGATCGGCGCCGACCAGTCCGTCTTCCAGTCCGCCGCCAGCGCCGGCTCGCGCGTGCTTGGCCCGCTGGCCTGGGTGGTGATCGCCGCGGCACTGCTGATGGCCGCCTGCTGCGGCTGGGCGGTCAGCCGCCGGCTCGCGGAATACCGTTAAGCTCCTGCGGCGGGCCGCGTACATGGCCCGCCGCTAACCAGCACAATTGGAAGACGAACGCCAGCGACGTATCTGCCCGAGGAGGGACGGTGGCCGGGGATCCCCGCGCACAGGCCGGCGGCCCGCTGACCGGGCTCGCGCCGGGCTCCCGCGTGGCCGGGTACGTGCTCGAGCGGCTCGTCGGCGTGGGCGGCATGGCGGCCGTGTACCTGGCCCGCGACGAGCGGCTGGGCCGGGTGGTGGCGCTCAAGCTGCTCGCCGGGGACGAGTCGCTGCGCACCCGGTTCGTGCGCGAGGCCCGCGCCGTCGCCGCGGTCGACCACCCGCACATCATCCCGGTCTACGCGGCCGGCGAGGCCGACGGCATGCAGTACATCGCGATGCGCTTCGTGCCCGGCGATACCCTGGCGGGCATCTTGCGCGCCAGCGGGGCGCTCCCGCCCCGGCGGGCGGCGGCGTTCATCTCCCCGGTCGCCTCGGCGCTGGACGCGGCGCACGCGGCCGGCCTGGTCCACCGGGACGTCAAGCCGGGCAACATCCTGGTCGACGCGCGCCGCGGCGGTCCCGAGCACCCCTACCTGACCGACTTCGGCATCGCCCGGGCGATGATGTCGGCGGGCACGCTGACCGTGGCCGGCCAGTTCCTCGGAACCCCCGACTACTCCGCCCCCGAGCAGATCAACGGTCAGCCGGTCGACGGCCGGGCCGACCAGTACTCGCTCGCCTGCGTCGCCTACGAGGCCCTGAGCGCGGCGGTGCCGTTCCCCCGCGACTCGGCCTGGTCGGTGCTGTACGCGCACCTGAACGAGCAGCCGCCGCCGCTGATCTCGGGCATCTGGGGGCTGCCGCCCGCGGTGAACGACGTGCTCGCCCGGGCGCTGGCCAAGTCGCCCGCCGACCGCTACTCCAGCTGCGGTGAGTTCGCCGACGACTTCCGCGAGGCGCTCGGCCTGGAGTCGTACGACCCGTCCCGGCCGGCCGGGGGCACCGTCCGCACGCCGACGCAGCCGCAGACCCCGTTCACCCCTGGCGCCCCCGCCTCGCCCGGACCGGCGCAGCTGGCGCCCACCCAGGTCATGCCCGGCCCGGATCCCCGGTCCGCCCTCCCCGTCACCTGGGCGGCGGTGGTGAGCACGGACCGCGCCTACTACGAACGCGTGTACGCCGCCGACGAGCAGGACGCAGGCACGATCGTCTTCCCCGGCGACCTGCCCGAGCGCCGCATTCCGCTGGCTGGCCGCGAGGTCCGCATCGGCCGCCGCAGCGCGTCGGCCGGCATCGAGCCGGAGATCGACCTCATCGGCCGCGACCCCGGCGTGCACCGGCTGCACGCCAAGCTGGTCCCGGTGCCCGACGGCGGCTGGGCCGTCGTCGACCTCGGCACCGAGAACGGCATCACCGTCAACGGCCGCGACGTTCCCTCCGGCGACTCCGTCCCGCTGCGCCCGGGCGACCGCATTCACCTCGGCGCCTGGACCCGGATCACCATCGCCCGCGACTAGCGCGGTTATCGCCGCTTACCGGTAACCCGTATGTTACGGTAACTGATAAGTTACCATCGACCCGGGGAGGACGGGCCATGCGGGCTGAGGCGGCCGCCGGGAACCCGGCCGAAGGACGCGGCTTCGAGGCCCTGGGCGACGCTAACCGCCGGGAGATCCTGCGCATCCTCAGCGACGGCGGCAAGCCGGTCCGGGAGATCGCCGACGCGATGGCCATCAGCCGGCCCGCCGTCTCGCGCCACCTGCGCCTGCTGAAGGACGCGGGGATGGTGGCGGAGCGGCCGGAAGGGACGCGCCGGATCTATCACCTGCAGGAGCAGGGGATCGAGGCGGTCCGCGAGTACCTTCAGCAGGTGTGGGGCGAGGCGGCCGGGCGGTTCCGGCTGCTCGCCGAGAACACCGGGTCCGCCAGCGAGAACCCGCGCGTGAGGGAGAGGCCAGGAGCATGACCGAGCCGCTGCGGATTTCGTTCGACGTGGAGTGCCCGGCCCACCACGCCTTCGCCGTCTGGACCGCGGGGATCGCCACCTGGTGGCCCGCCGATCACACGGTCTCCGGGCAGGCCGGCCTGACCGTGGTGATGGACGACGGCGTCGGCGGCCGGATTTACGAGCGCACCCCCGACGGGACCGAGCACGACTGGGGCGAGGTGACGGCGTGGGACCCACCGGACCGGCTGGCCTACCTCTGGCACCTGCGGCGCGACCGCACGGACGCGACCGAGGTCGAGATCCGCTTCCTCGCTCTGGACGCCGGCCGCACCCGGATCGAGATCGAGCACCGCGGCTGGGAACGGCTCGGCCGCGCCGCCGGCCAGTGGCGCGAGCAGAACCGGGCGGGCTGGGAGTCCCTGCTCCCGCACTACCAGGCAGCGACCGCAACGACCAATACGAGGAGATCCTGATGACCGCCGGCGCCAAAGACGACCCGTGGCAGCTCAGCACCCCACCCGGAACGTCGTCCTACACCATGTACCGGGACGAGGACGCCGATCCGCCGGCCCTGGTCTGCCAGGTCGGGTCGACCACGCTCAAGTACCAGCTGCGGGCCATTGACGACCTGCACGCCTGGCTGAAAGACCAGGGCGACTGGGTGCCGCTCGGCGCGGCCGACGAAAACAAGGCGGCGGCCGACGGGACCGTCGAGGCCTGGGGGAGGTCCCCCGGCAATCCGGTCGGCGGCTGGTACGGCCTGCGCAAGGGCTACCGGGGCCGGTTCGGCATGTACCTCCCGCCACTGCTGGAAGCCCTCGGCCTGGCCGAGCTCACCCACGACGCGCGCAACAACAAGATGCGAGCCGTGCCGTAATCCTGCCGCCCGGCGCGGCGGCGCCTAGTACTTTGGCCCGACGAACTCGTCCAGCCGGGCGACCGCGTCCCGTTTCGCGACCGAGATCATGTCCCACCGGGCGTACCGCCAGGCCACCCCGAGCTGGTCCAGGGCGGTCCCGCAGAGTTCGAGAATGTCGGTCGACTTGTTGCTGAAGAAGTACCGCGGGTATTCGTACCAGCGCTCGCCGTCGGCCAGCATGCGGCGGACCCGGTTCATGCCCCGGCAGCCGTCGGAGTGGATCAGGCCCCGGACGAAGTCGCCGGGGTAGCGGGCGACGATCACCTGCTGCCAGTCGGCCAGCTCGATCTTCCGGTCGTGCTTCATGCCCGGCCCGTGCTGCGGGAACAGGCACGGCCAGTGCTTGGAATAACTCTTCACCTCGTTCATGCCGGTGCGCTGAACCCGGAAGACGCCGGAGGACGGGACCACGTCCGTGATGGCTTGCTCGGCGGCCAGGATCAGGCCGGGCCAGGCGTCGGCGCAGAACACCGACAGCGCGAACACGCCGCGCCGGTGTCGTGTCAGGTGCCCGTCGCCTAAATACAGGCCGAGGAGGTAGGCGTACGCGGCGTCGTTGAGCGGACTGCCGTAGCACCGAGGGCAAGAAGGCTGCCGTAGGCGGCTATCCGGTGCGCGACGCCGGCCGGTGCGCCATTTCCGGACGGCGGCGATTGAGGTGCCAGTGATCCTGGCTACCTCGCGGTCGGTGAGGCCCTGCCCGGAGAGTGCGCGGGCCCGGTCCACGGTCGCTTGGGGGTACATAAACGCATTGTCGGCTACATCACCGACAATCGGGCGCCGGCATTTAGGTGCACAATCGGGAGCGCGCGACAACCATAGCGGAGGCGCAGAGGCCCAGGTCAGGTGCCGGGAGCGGGATTCGAACCCGCACGCCCTTTCGGGCAGACGCTTTTGAGGCGTCCGAGTCTGCCGTTCCTCCATCCCGGCTGGCGCCAGGCTGACCAAGCCTGTTGGACACCAGCCTACAGCCTCCCGGTACTCTCTAGAGGTGAGCCAGAATGCGTTGCGAGTCGTTATTGCGGAGGATGAGGCGCTGATCCGCCTGGACCTCAAGGAAATGCTCGAAGAGGAAGGCTACTCGGTGGTAGCCGAGGCGGCCGACGGCGAGGCCGCGGTGGAGAAGGTCACCGCCCTGAAGCCCGACCTCGCCATCTTCGACGTGAAGATGCCGATCCTCGACGGCATCACCGCCGCCGAGCAGATCGCGGCCGACCGGATCGCCCCGGTGGTGATCCTGACTGCGTTCTCGCAGCGGGAGCTGGTCGAGAGGGCGCGCGACGCCGGAGCTATGGCCTACCTTGTGAAGCCGTTCACGAAGGCGGACCTGGTGCCCGCGATCGAGATGGCGGTCAGCCGCTACACCGAGATCAAGGCCCTCGACGATGAGGTCAACACCCTGAAGGACCGGCTCGAGGTGCGCAAGCTGCTCGACCGGGCCAAGGGACTGCTGCAGAGCGAGCACGGCCTGACCGAGCCGCAGGCGTTCCGTTGGATTCAGAAGACGTCGATGGACCGCCGCCTGACCATGCGCAAGGTGGCCGAGGCCGTCATCGAGGGGACGCTCAGCGCCAGCGGCAAGCCGGCCGGCACCCCAGCCGAGGCGGGCGACACCACCGCCGAGTAGGGAAGAGGGACCCGGGGACCCGTTGGTACCGTGTCCGCCTTCCCCGGGCTGACACGTTCTCTACTTGGACCCCCGGGCCCGCTGTCGTTACGTTAGCGACATCGTGTTCCCACGGCAAAGTGAAGTTGGCCTGCTGGACCGACGGCAGTCGCCTGGTGATTCCGGTGCGTTCACCAGGGATCGTCACCTTTCGCCGCCAATCGAACCCAATATGCCAGCTCCGCCTGGGCATAGCGGCTGCCAACAGGGCAATTCCCGGGGTGTGAAAACCCCCTCACGCCGGGGTGTGCCTCCCCGACCAGGCGTTTCGGCAGCGGACCGTGACCAACGGCCATAGATAACAATCTCATAGCGTCGGCGTGTCGCGGCCGTCGTCAGGCGGACAGCGCCCGCAGCCACGCAAGTGCACCCGGTGAGACGTACCGATCTGGCCCCTTCTGACGGTGTATGCCCTGGTCCTCGCGTGGGCGAGGTCCGGCGGCGGCGCGTCCCCCGGCGCCCGGGCCAAAGCCACCGCGACGCCGCCGAATGTCCGCCGGCGGCCATAGGATCGGAAGGGTGAACGACAGGCTGCTGCTGCTCGACGGCCACTCGCTGGCCTACCGCGCATGGTTCGCGCTCCCGGTGGAGAACTTCGCCACCACGACGGGGCTGCCCACCAACGCGGTCTACGGCTTCACCGCGATGCTCATCAACGTGCTGCGGGACGAGAAGCCGACCCGGGTGGCGGTGGCGTTCGACCGCAGCGAGCCCACCTTCCGGCACGAGAAGTACGTCGAGTACAAGGCGGGCCGGAGCAAGGCCCCGGACGAGTTCCGCGGTCAGATCAGCCTGATCTTCGAGGTGCTGGACGCGCTCGGCATCAAGCACCTGTCGGCCCCCGGCTACGAGGCCGACGACATCATCGCCACCCTCGCCGCGCAGGCCGAGGCCGAGGGCGACGACGTGCTGATCGTGACCGGCGACCGGGACACCTTCCAGCTGATCAGCGACCACGTGACGGTCCTCTACAACAGCCGCGGCGTCTCCGACATGCGCCGCTACGATCCGGCCACCCTGCACGAGAAGTACGGGCTCACCCCGGCCCAGTACCCCGACTTCGCGGCGCTCCGCGGCGACCCGAGCGACAACCTGCCGTCCATCCCCGGCGTGGGGGAGAAGACCGCGACCAAGTGGATCAACGAGTTCGGCTCGCTGGCGGAGCTGGTCGACCGGGTCGGCGAGGTCAAGGGCAAGGCGGGCGACGCGCTGCGCGAGCACCTCGGCAGCGTGCTCAACAACCGCGAGCTGACCGCGCTGATCCGCGACCTGCCGCAGTCGGTCGTGGGCGCGACCCCGGCCGACCTCAAGCCGGCGGTCTGGGACCGGGAGAAGATCCACCAGCTGTTCGACACCCTGCAGTTCCGGGTGCTGCGCGACCGGCTCTACCAGACGTTCCCGGGCGGCCTGCCCGGGGCCGAGGAGGGCATCCAGGCGGCCGCCCAGGCCGGGCAGGAGATCGGCGGGTTCGAGGTCGACGCCACCGTCCTCGGCCCCGACGAGGTCGCCTCCTGGCTGGCCGAGCATGAGTCGAAGGAACGGGCGGGGCTGGCCGTGTCCGGCACCTGGGCCCGCGGGACCGGCAACGTCACCGGCATCGCGATCGCGACCCCGGACGGGGCGGGCGCCTACATGGACCCGACCGCGCTGACCCCCGACGACGAGCGCGCCCTGGGCGACTGGCTGGCGTCCGAGCACCGCCCGAAGGCACTGCACGACGCCAAGGGCCCGTCGCACGCGCTGGCGGCGCATGCCCTCGTTCTGCGCGGCGTCACGTCGGATACCGCCCTGGCGGCCTACCTCGCGCTGCCCGGCCAGCGCACCTTCGACTTGTCCGACCTGGCGCTGCGCTACCTGGGCAAGGAGCTGGGGGCCCCCGCCGGGGACGATGTGCAGCTGACGCTGGACGGGTCGGGCGAGGAGGAGGCGGCGCTGGCCCTGGTCCGGCGGGCGGCGGCCACCCTCGACCTGGCGGACGCGCTTGACGAGGACCTCGACAAGCGGGGCGCGACCCGGCTGCTGCACGAGATCGAGCTGCCGCTGGTCGGCGTGCTGGCGACGATGGAGCGGACCGGCATCGCGGCCGACACCGACCACTTTGCGCAGATGTCGGCCACCTTCTACGACGAGGTGAAGCGGACGGAGCAGGCCGCCTTCGAGGCGGTCGGCCTCGAATTCAACCTCGGCTCGCCCAAGCAGCTCCAGGACGTGCTGTTCAACAAGATGGGGCTGCCGAAGACCAAGCGGATCAAGACGGGCTGGACGACCGACTCCGAGGCCCTGACCACGCTGCTGGCCAACACCGACGACCCGCAGGCACAGCAGTTGCTCGGGAACCTGCTGCAGCACCGGGACGTGGCCAAGCTCAAGTCGATCGTGGACTCGCTGATCCCGATGGCGGACGCCCAGGGCCGCATCCACACCACGTTCAACCAGATGATCGCCGCGACCGGGCGGCTGTCGTCGACCGACCCGAACCTGCAGAACATCCCGATCAGGTCGGAGACCGGCCGCCGGATCCGCGAGGGGTTCATCGTCGGGGCGGGCTACGAGACGCTGCTGACGGCTGACTACTCGCAGATCGAGCTGCGCATCATGGCCGACCTGTCCGGTGACGACGCGCTGATGGCGGCGTTCGCGTCCGGGCACGACTTCCACGCCGCGACCGCCTCACGGGTGTTCGGGATCGACCCGGCCGACGTGAACCCGGAGCAGCGGGCCAAGATCAAGGCGATGAACTACGGCCTGGCCTACGGCCTGTCCGCGTTCGGCCTGTCCGGGCAGCTGCGCATCTCCGTCGAGGAGGCGCGCGCGCTGATGGACGACTACTTCAAGGAGTTCGGCGGGGTCCGCGACTACCTCCAGTCGATCGTCGCCCAGGCCCGGGTCGACGGCTACACCGAGACGATCATGGGACGCCGCCGCTACCTGCCCGACTTGAACTCCGACAACCGGCAGCGGCGGGAGATGGCCGAGCGGATGGCGCTCAACGCGCCGATCCAGGGATCGGCGGCCGACGTCATCAAGGTGGCGATGCTGCGGGTTTCCGCCGCGCTGGCGAAGGCCGGGCTGAAGTCGCGGATGCTGCTGCAGGTGCACGACGAGCTGATCTTCGAGGTCGCCCCGGGGGAGCTGGAGGCGCTGACCGGCCTGGTGAAGCGCGAGATGGGCGGCGCCGCCGAGCTCCGGGTCCCGCTCGAGGTCTCCACCGGCACCGGCCGCAGCTGGGCCGAGGCCGGCCACTAGCGCTGAGGCTGGCGCCGAGCAGCGCCAGCTACGTGTCGTAGACACTGGCGCGGGTGACGTGGGTGCGGCCGGACGGGGTGGTCCAGACGGCGGTGTCGGGGTTGGGCTGGCTGACAGTCCAACCGGGTGCCTGCTTGACCCGGTGGTGCCGACGGCACTTGGGGGTCAGGTTGCACTGGCAGGTGAGACCCCGCGGGTACGGGTCGGTGTGGTCGAGGTCGCAGTGGACCGCCTGCTTGCCGCACGCAGGGGCGGAGCATGTCCGGGAGCGGGCGCGGATCAGGTGCCGCAGTCTCCGGCTGGGGACGTAGCGGTTCTCGGCGTCGACGTGCTCGCAGGAGCGCCGCGCGATGCCGCGGGGTTCGATGCCGAGGCGACTCAGCAGCTCGTGAAGCTGCTGGCCGTAGGACGGGCCGGGGTCACGTGGGGGAGGGCCGTTCCCCGGCGGCCCGTCTGTTGTGCCGGGACGGTCTACGGGCCAGGGATGCTGGCCTACCGCGCAGCCGTGGGCGACGGCGGTGCCGTCAGGAGCGGTGACGGTGACACACCAGCGAGTGGCCGGATTCCGGGAGGCCGCGCGGACCACGGCGCGGGTGTCGTCGCCGTCCAGCAGGTCCCAGCCGGCGGCGAAGGCGGGCGCGTTGCCAGCGCCGAGCAAGGTGCTGGCTGGGACGATCAGGTTGATGACCGCGGGCAGCGGGGCCGTTCCCGGGGTGGATTGTGCTGGTGGGCCAGGACGCATTCCGGGGGCGGTTGTGCGAGGCATGAGGCGCCGAAGGGGGTCACGACCCTGGGTGAGGTCGATCAGCGTCAGCGCCCGCAGCCGCGGCAGGGTGCCCTCCACCCCGGCGTTCGCCAGCCTGCGCGCGACGGAGTCGATGTAGGCGTTCGACGCCATGACGTCAGTCACGGCCAGTTCACGCCCGGACAAAGACGCGTTGCCGGAGGCTTCGCGGCGCGCCTCGACCCGCTGGTCGAGCTGACGAGCCCGCTCCTTGCGGGCCCGGACCGCTTCCGGGTTGAGTTTCATCTCCAGGGCGGATGCTTTGCGCGCCAGCTGGTCCGGGCGCTTGCCTGGCGCGGCCGCGGCCAGGATCTCGTCGGCGCGGGCGGCGTCATCGTCGGGCAAGCTGGCGGTGGAGGCGGCGATCGCCATCGCCCGGCCGAGATCGATCTGCCCGCTGGCCATCCCGGCCAGGGTCCGGGGAAGCCGGGTCGTCAGCTCGACCGCGGTGTCGGTCAGCAGTCCGACCTGGTACGGCGTCTCCATCAGCTCCATGGCCAGCTCGGCCCCCGGGAACCCCCCGTCCCGGCACCCGGTGGGCTGCCCGGCCGCGATGGAGGCGGCCAGCTGGGCCCGACGCCGGCTGGTGAACGTCGCGATCACTACGGTGAGCTGGTAGTCGGCCAGGTTCGCCAGCCGCCGGGCCGCGTGCAGGACCCCGATGAGCTCGTCATCCGACAGCAGGTCAGCCTGGGAGAGGGCCTGGCCCGTCAGTGCGGCCAGGGCCGGGCCGGGCGGCAGCGCGTCGGCGCCATCCCCGTGAGCAAACCCGGAGTTGAGACCAAGTTGACGGTGCTCGCCGGGATCGGGCAGGCCGGGCAGCGGCCCGCCCATGGGTGTCTGGATCGACATGTCGGCCCTCCGTCCGGATGATCGCCGTCAATGTCTACCGATACGAATACTTTAGCGAGCGCCACTGACATTCCGGGAGCGGGCGTTGGCGCCTCCTCCTCCGCCGCCGGCCGCGCACCCGGCCGGCTCCCTCGCGAACGGCCGGAACAGCGAGGCAACGCTCAGCGTTGACTCAAGCAGGGCTAAGGATTTTACGGTCGTTGCTGAGTTGTCACCATGTTCAATTGACCACACAGCGAGACTTACATACCCTGAACTCTGCGCTGTGTCCTCGTGCGGTCTCGTTGCCGCCACCGGCCCGCTTCCACGGGCCGCCTGGCTGTGAGACCGCCGGGGCGTGCCGTGGCCGGGACCCGGCTGTGTCTTCGGACAGCGGCAAGTCCCGCGCGTTCACTGCATAAGTTCCTCGGCGCCCCAACGCAATATTCATCCCTGTCCGCATCCGGAGCCCACCACCTCATGACGAGCACCACGCAAGCCACCTCGACCCCTAAAGTAGCGGTCAACGACATCGGGTCCGAGGAGGCATTCCTCGCCGCGATCGACGAGACCATCAAGTATTTCAACGACGGCGACATCGTCGAAGGCACCGTCGTCAAGGTCGATCGAGACGAGGTTCTGCTCGATATCGGCTACAAGACCGAGGGCGTGATCCCGTCCCGCGAGCTGTCGATCAAGCACGACGTCGACCCGCACGAGGTCGTGAAGACCGGCGAGCAGATCGAGGCCCTTGTTCTCCAGAAGGAGGACAAGGAAGGCCGCCTCATCCTGTCCAAGAAGCGGGCGCAGTACGAGCGTGCGTGGGGCACCATCGAGCGGATCAAGGAGGAGGACGGCGTCGTCACCGGCACCGTCATCGAGGTCGTCAAGGGCGGCCTCATCCTCGACATCGGCCTGCGCGGCTTCCTGCCCGCCTCGCTGGTGGAGATGCGCCGGGTGCGGGACCTGCAGCCGTACGTCGGCAAGGAGATCGAAGCCAAGATCATTGAGCTGGACAAGAACCGCAACAACGTGGTCCTGTCCCGCCGGGCCTGGCTCGAGCAGACCCAGTCCGAGGTCCGTCACACCTTCCTCAACACCCTGCGCAAGGGCCAGATCCGCAAGGGCGTCGTCAGCTCGATCGTCAACTTCGGCGCGTTCGTCGACCTCGGCGGCGTCGACGGCCTGGTGCACGTGTCGGAGCTGTCCTGGAAGCACATCGACCACCCGGGTGAGGTCGTCGAGGTTGGCCAGGAGGTCACGGTCGAGGTTCTCGACGTGGACATGGACCGCGAGCGCGTCTCGCTGTCGCTCAAGTCCACCCAGGAAGACCCGTGGCAGCAGTTCGCCCGCACCCACCAGATCGGCCAGGTCGTCCCCGGCCGGGTCACCAAGCTGGTGCCGTTCGGCGCGTTCGTCCGGGTCGAGGAGGGCATCGAGGGCCTGGTGCACATCTCCGAACTGGCCGACCGCCACGTGGAGATCCCGGAGCAGGTCGTCCAGGTGGGCGAGGAGATCTTCGTCAAGATCATCGACATCGACCTGGAACGGCGCCGGATCAGCCTGTCGCTCAAGCAGGCCAACGAGGGCACGGCCGGCGAGACGGCGGGCGACGAGTTCGACCCGACCCTCTACGGCATGCCCGCGACCTACGACGAGGCGGGCAACTACCTCTACCCCGAGGGCTTCGACTCCGAAAGCGGCGACTGGCTGCCCGGTTACGACGCCCAGCGCGAGGAGTGGGAGCGGCAGTACGCCGAGGCCCGCGCCCGCTTCGAGGCGCACCGCAAGCAGATCGAGGACTCACGGGCCAAGGCCGAGGAAGAGGGCATCGAAGAGGCGGTCGAGGCCAGCATCGCGGGCGGTTCGGGCGGCGGCGCGCCGCGCGCTCCGCGCGGTCCGCGCGGCGGCAGCTCCAGCTCGTCGTCGTCCGACAACGCGGCCCCGCAGGGCACCCTGGCCTCCGACGAGGCCCTGGCCGCCCTGCGCGACAAGCTGTCGGGCCAGAGCGGAGCCTGACCCAACCGCAGTCACCCGAACGGGTGCGGCTTCCCGCCCCGGCGCCACGGTCTCCGTGGCCGCCGGGGCGGTGCCGTTTCCGGGGCGGTGCCGTGCGGGGCCTGGTGGCCGGCTGGTTACCGGCTGGCCAGGCCCGCCCGCACCCGCAGGTCGGCCCACACCTCGCTCACCCGGCGGTCGAGGTCGCCGATGGTGCCGGAATTGTCGATGACGACGTCGGCGATCGCCAGCCGTTCCTCCCGGGTCGCCTGGGCCGCCATCCGCGCCCGGGCCTGCTCTTCTGGCAGCCCGCGCCCGGCCAGCCGCTCGACCTGCACCTCGGTCGGCACGTCGACCACCACGACGACGTCGAAGTCGCTCGCCCGCTGACCCTCGGCCAGCAGCGGCACGTCGTGCACGACGATCAGGTCGGGCCCGCGCTCGGCCACGATCGCCTGCTCGTCCGCGTCCATATGCTGCCAGATCAGCGGGTGGGTGATGTCGTTGAGCTTCAGCCGGGCGGCCTCGTCGTGGAACACGATGCCGGCCAGCGCGGCCCGGTCGAGCGACCCGTCCGCGCGGATCACCCCGGCCCCGAAGGTCTCCCCGATCCGCGCGAGCCCGGGGGTGCCCGGCTCGACGACCGCGCGGGCGGCTATGTCCCCGTCGAGGACGATCGCTCCGAGGGCCGCCAGTCGCGCCGCCACCGCGCTCTTACCCGACCCGATGCCGCCCGTCAGCCCCACCCGCAGCATGGCACTCCCTTTCTGGGAACAATGGCTTTCCTGGGGATGATCGCCTCTCTCAGGGATCTTGACCCGGTCGCACGCTACCATCTTGGCGTGCCCGACTTTGATCCCAGTACGCCGTCTATCGCCCGGGTCTACGACTTCCTGCTCGACGGCAAGGACAATTTCGCGGTCGACCGGCAGGTCGCGGCCAAGCTGCTCGCCGTCGCGCCCGACTCGGCCGCCGTGATGCGGGAGAACCGCCAGTTCCTGGCCCGGGCCACCCGCTGGGGCGCCGCCCAGGGGATCACCCAGTTCGTCGACCTGGGCTGCGGGATGCCGACCGAGCCGAACACGCTCAGCAGCGCCCGCCGCGTCATCACCGGCCCGCGGGTCGCTTACGTCGACAACGACGCGGTGGTGCTGGCCCACCTGCGGGCCCTGGCGGCGCACGGCAACCCGGGCGTGACGGTGGTCGAGGGCGACGTGCGGGACACCGCCACGATCCTGGACGCCGTGGGGGCCGGGATCGACCTCTCGCAGCCGGCCTTCTTGCTGATGGGGGCGCTGCTGCACTTCTTCCCCCGCAGGACGCGCGGGAGCTGGTGGCCGGGTACGTCGCCGCCCTCGCCCCCGGCAGCTTCCTGGTGCTTTCGGCCGGCCGGGCCGACGGGGAGATGGGCGAGCGCGGCTTCGGGGCCTACTCCTCCGGCGGCAACCGGGCCTACAACCACTCGGTGGCCGACTTCACCACCTTCTTCGGCTCGCTGCCGCTGGTGGACCCGGGCATCATCGACGCCCGCCTCTGGCACCCGGACACCGACCCGGGGGCGCTGCCGCCGCGCCCGGGCCAGTCGATCGTCGGCGTGGCCCGCATCCCCTAGCCGACAAAGCCGGGGATCATCGCCCCAGCGGCGGACCGGTCGGTAGGCTCGTGGCCCATGCGAACCAGCGGAACGTTCAGCGTCAAGGCGTTTACCCCGGCGGACGTCACGCCCGTCCCGGCCATCAGCACCGCTCTGCCGGTCGGGGTCGCGACGATGGAGAAGGCGTACGAGGGAGACATCGCCGGGCGCTCGGCCACCGTCTTCACCTCGGCCTTCGACCAGGCCACGGGGGTCGGGACCTACGTGGCGATGGAGTCGTTCGAGGGCTCGGTCGACGGCCGGGCGGGCGCGTTCAACTTCGTCCACTCGGCCTCCACCTCCGGGGCCGACCGGGCGGGCGAGTACTTCGCCATCGTCCCCGCCAGCGGCACCGGCCAGCTGGCCGGGCTGACCGGCACGGGCGGCCTGGAGATCGACCCGGACGGCACTCACCGCATGTGGCTGGAGTACCAGCTCGGCGGCTGATCGCAGGCGGGTCGCTGCGCCTGCCTGGCGCTACCCCAGCCGCTGGCCCGGGCCCCGGAAGGCCCGGAAGGCCCGGAAGGCCCGGCCCGCGACCCGGCCGCGTTACCTGACCGCGCTGAGCACCCGGCTGGCGCCGAGCTGCCACAGGGTCCCGACCTCGGCGAAACCCGCCGCCCGGAGCGCGCCGACGTGCGTCTCGAGCCGGACGCCGGCGGCGGTGGCGTGGTCGGAGCCACCAAGCCGCCGGGTGCCCCGCTCGGCGACCGCCGCCGCCAGGGCGTCCTCCGCCGCGATCGCCTGCCACCACTGCTCCCAGTTCTCGGCCTGGCCGTCGTGACCGTGGGGAGAGCGGCGGCGCGCCTCCCGTTCCTCCAGTTCCCGCTCGAGCCCGGCCAGGACCGGGCTCGCGGCGTCGTTCAGCCGCAGGTGGTCACCGTCGAGGAAGAGGCCGCCGGGCCGCAGCAGTTCCGCCAGCGCCTGGTACAGGGCGGTCAGCTCGGGTCCGCTCAGCCAGTGCAGGGCCGTGGTGGAAACTACCGCGTCGAGTTGCTGCCCGTCTGCCAGGCCGAGCCGCGCGGGCCAGCCGGGCGTGCGCAGGTCGACGTCGGCGAAGCGCAGCCCGGGGTGGCCGGAGTAGGCGGCCCGCCCCAGGGCCGCGGTCACCGGGTCGGCGTCGGCCGCGATGACGGTCGCCGCCGGCAGCCGGCCGAGCAGTCGCACGGCGAGTGACCCGGGGCCGGCCCCGAGATCGAGGACGAACGGGTCGGGCCGTCCCGTGCCGGCCTCCACCGCGTCGATCATCGCGGCGAACCGTTCCTCCCGGCCCGGAATGTAGACCTCCTGCTGGCGCTCCCAGCGCTCGATCCAGCCGCGGGCGGTGTCCGGGTCGAGTTCGGTGCGCTGTGACATGGGAACTCCTTCTGTCACGACATGCTTGTGACTGGTTAAACTTCATTTGTCAGTGACACCGACCAAGCTAGAGCCGGAAGAGTAACTGGTCAAGTGAACTTCAACAGTCACACGGATGTGGTTGTCGCCGTCGCGGTCGACCTCGTCAACCTGCTTACGGCGGGGGAGCGGCGGGGCCTGCCCTACCAGCCCCCATCCGGACCGGACGGGCTGACCCAGCTCGACGCGCTGCTCAAAAAGCGCGGCGGACGCGGCCTGGCCGGGGCCGAGCCAGCCGCCGCGGCCGGCTTCGCGGCCGTGGCGCTGGCCCTGCGTGCGGTGTTCGCCGCGGTCGCGGCGGGGGACCTCGACGCCGCCGCCGGTCGGGTCAACGAGCTGCTGCGGGGCACCGGCGCCCATCCGGTGCTGGAACGGCACGACGGCGAGCCATGGCACGTGCACTTCCACGCCGCGGGGCAGGCCGGGGCGGCGGACGGCTGGGCCGCAGGCTGCGCCACCGGCCTCGCCATCGCGGTCGGCAGTGAGTACGCGGAGCGCCTCGGCGTCTGCACCGCGCCCCGGTGCGACCGGGTGTACGTCGACACCTCACGCAACGGCAGCAGGCGATTCTGCTCCACCGCGTGCCAGAACCGGGTCAAGGCGGCCGCGTTCCGCGAGCGCCGCGCCTGAGCCGTCCGCCCGGTCAGCGGATGGCGGTGACCGCCTGGATGATGACCGCGTGCAGCCGGTGCCAGCGGAGGTCCCGGAACCCGGCCGCGGCCACCCGCCGGGTCGCCCGGCCCCTGGTCCTGGCCTTGCCGCGCCGCCCAGCGAGCAGGGTGGGCCACAGCAGGAGCGAGAACTGGTCCGCCAGCACCAGGCGCCCGCCGGGCGCCAGCACCCGGGCGCACTCGGCCAGCCCGGCCCCCTGGTCGGCCCAGTGGTCGAACGAGGTCGTGCTCACCACCAGGTCGTAGTGCCCGTCGGCGGCCGGCAGCCGCTCGGCCGTCCCGGGCACGAAGCGCAGCCGGGCGTCGGCCGCCCGCTCACGGGCGGCCGCGACCATCCCTTCAGCCGCGTCGACGCCGGTCAGCTCCGTGGCCGCGGGCAGCCGGGCCGCGAGGAGCCCGAGCAGGTACCCGGTCCCCGCCCCAACGTCGAGGACCCGGGCCGGGGCCGGGCCAGCGCCCAGCGCGAGGCCAGCCACCCGGCCGGCGATCTCATGGTGCAGCCGGCCGAGGACGCCGTCGTCGTAGCCGCCCGCGCGCTCGTCGAAGGCCCGCACGTCCCGTTCGTAGGGCATGGCCCATTATCGCGGATCGCTGCCGGGACCAGGCGGCGCCCCCTGGGGAGGCAGACACATCGGGCGGGCCGCGCGTAAATGCGTTGCGTTCTGCCAATTCCTCGGCTTACTATTGACACATGACGTTCAGGCAGAATTGCGAAACGCTAGGGCACGGTTACCCGTCGTCCTGGCAGATCGCCATGCCCAGTGAGGTGGTTCCCGGGTAGGAACGAAACTGTTCCGCGACGGGAACCGCCCTCAGGGAAAACCTGACGGGCGGTTCTTCATTTTCATACGGATCAGCCAGCGGATGGGCGGCCCGGCTCCAACCCGGGCGGAATGCGGGTTCGACTCCTGCGATCCGTGCGTACCCCCA
Source organism: uncultured Actinomycetota bacterium (assembly GCA_963795335.1). GTDB lineage: Bacteria > Actinomycetota > Actinomycetes > Streptosporangiales > Streptosporangiaceae > Trebonia. Next base: position 271,576 of record CAWCHI010000006.1, on the reverse strand, counting down.
TGATGGGGTTGTTAATTGACAGGTCCATAGCGTGAGCATCAGCGGCAGGCGCCATCCTGCCGCAAAACTGTGGTGCGGCGGAAGATAGGGCAGCTACCCCCGGGGATCACCCTGTACCGGGCGCCGCACCACATGGGGCCTTAGCTCAGATTTGGTAGAGCGCGTCCACGGCATGGACGAGGCCGCCGGTTCGATCCCGGCAGGCTCCACCTGTACCGCGTCCCGTGCAAAGTGGTAGCTACGGGTGCTGGGTAGTGACCAGACGGCTGGTAACCGTCTGGAGGTCACCCAGCTCACCGGGCGAGGCCGGCTTACCACCGGCCGACCCCGGGACGATGGGGATGACAGGTACGGTACCGAGCGCGCCTTGCAAGCGTTGCTGACGGGGTTCGATTCCCCGCTTCTCCACGGGCGGAAGTTGCGGGTTCGAGTCCCGTCCGGTCCACACGTGGGCCGGTACCTCAATGGGATAGAGGCCGCCATCTACGGGATATGGCTCAGCTTGGCAGAGCACCGCGTTCGGGACGCGGGGGGCGCTGGTTCAAATCCAGCTATCCCGACCAAGGGCCGGACGACCTCCATCCGCCGGCAGGCGCACGGAGATCGGTGAGATCAGACTCCGGGAGCGGGAGATATGGTGCCCCGCACAAACAGTTCAACGGGAGCGAGGGAGACGGCAACCCGCCTGCTTTGGGAGCAGGGCAGACCCGGTTCGACTCCGGGGTTCCCGACGCATGGTCGCTTAGCTCAGTCTGGTAAGAGCGTCCGGTTGAAACCCGGAAGGGCCTCCGTTCGACCCGGAGAGTGGCCACCATGGGAATGTCGTTCAACGGCTAGGATGACTGGCTTCCAACCAGTGGATGCGGGTTCGATTCCCGTCATTCCCTCTGCGCGCTGCAAGCATGACGGGTGATGCACCGGACTCTTAATCCGGGGAATAGGGTTCGAGGCCCTGGCGGCGCACGGGCGTGTACGCCAATGCAGAGCGGCCGTCCTCAAAAGACGGCGGGTGCGGGTTCGAATCTCGCCGCGCCTACTCGATGGGGTATGGGGGAACTGGCAGACCCGCTCGGCTCTGGACCGAGAGACTTTCCTGGTTCGAAGCCAGGTACCCCAGCCATGCCGCCGCGCACGGCTGCGGCCCCGCCTTCGTACGGCGGGTGATCCGGGTCGGCACCGGATGGCGGCTCTGCGGGCCTGGCGGACAGCCAGGGGTGCAAGTGCGCATAGACCTGAGGTCGTGCGCCAGGCCCGCCATAATGCGCTCGTGGCGGAATGGCAGACGCGCCAGCTCGAGGTGCTGGTGCCGCGAGGCGTCCCGGTTCAAATCCGGGCGGGCGCACTTCGCCCCCGGGTCCGGCGACCCGGTGCCCTTTGTAGGGGCGACCAGCGGGGGTCGGCACCTCGCGGGGGCTCACGGTGGCCGGTTGCTCTGCTGGCAGGGGCCGCCGGGTTTTGACCCCGGATTAGCGACGCTGGTTCGACTCCAGCCCGGCCAGCACATGATCATGCCCTTCGGATCGGCGTCCACGTCCCCTTGGTATGGGGGCACCGCCCGGCTCGACACCGGGGAGGGGCTCGTGACCGTAGTGTCAGCGGTTAGTACTCCAGCCGCAGATCGTGACCTAGCTGTCCGGCATGGATGACCAGCGATATTCGCGGGTCTGGATCTGGGGGAAATAGGGCGGCCACCGCCGGGATGCTTCAGGTGTGTTGGAACTGAAGTGCCCAGGGTGGCCGTGCTGGCCAGGGTAGACGATATCGAGGGGGCCCGGCTGGCTTCCGGGCTTGATGACATGTTCGCGCTGGTCGCGGGCCGGTTCTTCCGGCGGGAGGTCCGCTTGCGGGCGCGGGCGTGCCTGGCCGGGATGCTGTCGGGGCTCGAGCGCCGGACCGGCTGGTCTCTGGCCGAGCATGCCGGGGAGGCGAGCCCAGACGGGATGCAGCGGCTGTTCGCCAGCGCGCGGTGGGACGAGGACCTGGTCCGCGACGACCTGCGCGCTAACGTGACCGCGGCGCTCGGGGATCCGGGCGGGGTGCTGATCGGCGACGAGACGGGGTTCGAGAAGAGGGGCCGCTGCTCGGCCGGGGTGCAGCGGCAGTACACCGGAACGGCGGGGAAGGTCACCAACTGCCAGGTGGGGGTGTTCCTGGCCTATGCCTCGCCGAAAGGCCGGGCGCTGATCGACCGGGAGCTCTACCTGCCGCGCTCGTGGACCGGGGACGAGGCCCGGCTGGCCGGGGCGCAGGTGCCGGGCGGCCGGCGGTTCCAGACCAAGCCGCAGCTGCTGGTCAGGCGGGCGGTCGCCGCCGGGGTCCCGTTCGCCTGGGTGACGGCGGACGAGGCCTACGGGGACAACGGCCCGCTGCGCGGCTCCCTCGAGGAGGAGGGGATCGCATATGTGCTGGCCGTCGCCCGCGATCACCTGGTCGCTACGCCCACGGGGCCGCGGCGCGCGGACGTCCTGGCCGCTGCCGGCGCCTGGAGCCGCCTCAGCTGCGGGAACGGCGCGAAAGGGCGCCGCTGGTATGACTGGGCGCTGTTCGCCACCAGCCGGCCGGAGATCTCGCTACTGGTCCGCCGCTCGGTCGCCCGCCCGTCTGAGCTGGCCTTCTACCTGTGCCACACCCCGCAGCCGGCCCCGCTCGCGGCCCTGGTGAAGGTCGCGGGGACTCGCTGGTGCGTCGAGGAGTGCTTCCAGGCCGGCAAGAACGAGGCCGGCCTGGACCACTACCAGAACAGGCTCTATAAGGCCTGGTACCGCTACGTCACCCTGGCCATGCTCGCCCTGGCCTGGCTCGCCGTCACCCGTGCGGGCCTGGCAGAACCCGCCGAACCCGGCGCCATCGGGCGCCTGCCCACCTCGGCCAACGAGATCCGCCGCATGTTCGCCGCGCTCTGCGGCCCGCCACCCGACCCCAGCCAGGCCCGCCGCTGGTCACGATGGCGCCACCGCCACCAAGAACGAGCACGGCACTGCCATTACCAGCGACAACTCCACCAAGATCACTAAGTGCGGCTGGAGTATTAGCACGTGACCTTGCCGTAAAAGTATCGCGCTGCCCTTTAATGGTAAAATGATGCTATGGCGAACACCCGAACCTATACCGACGAGCAGCTTACGGATGCGGTCGCTTCGTCCTCAAGTTGGGCCGACGTGATGGAGAAGCTCGGTAAGCCGCGCTCTGGCGCCTCGATGCACATGCAAAAGGTAGCCGCTCGACTTGGCCTCGACAGTTCACATTTCATAGTGCGCCGCAACGCGGTACCAGTCGCAGAGCCCGGTGTCCTGCCTTTTGAGAAACCGCTCACGGGCCGAGGCAGCACGTCGTCGCTGAGCGTGGCGATGCAGTGGTTTCTTGATCGCGGCTACCTAGTGTCGGTGCCTATTGAGCCGGCTCCCTATGACCTAGTTACAGAGTCTGATGACGGCCTTAAGCGGGTGCAGGTCAAGTCAACTTCACTTCAAGACTCAAGGGGCAGCTATCTAGCAAAGGTCACTCGCACGATGTACGTGCCTGGGGCTAAACCCAACGCCGCCGGGTCATACCGATCAGTTCCCTATGAACCGGGCGTGATCGACTTCTTTATGATCATGACACGAGCGGGAGACAAGTATCTGATTCCTGCTTCTGCGGTTGAGGGAGCGACGCGGGTTTCGCTGGCGCGATACGAAAAGTACAAGGTAGGCCCGTCATAGCGGGCAACTCATGCGGTTATGGCTCAGTGGTAGAGCATCACCTTGCCAAGGTGAGGGGTCGCGGGTTCGAATCCCGCTAGCCGCTCTCGGCCGCGCCCGACGGCCCGATCCCTAGTCGTGGAGACAAGAGGGCTCAGCCCTCCCGGGCACTATGCCGTCCTAGCCCAAAGGCAGAGGCACGCGGTTCAGGGCCGCGGTGGTCGGGGTTCGAATCCCCGGGACGGTACGGAAGGTGAACCGGCCAGGCGGCCGGCCTCCGTTGCTAGCGGATGCGCGGTTGACGCCGTGGGATTCGAGTTCTCCGCCTTCTGCTCGTGGAGGATGAACCAGTCAGGTGGCTGGCGCCGGTTGGAAGCCGGTCGGGCGTCTTGACGGCGCTGGGCATCGTGCGCTCCGTCCTCTGCTCTCTCTGGCCTATTCACACCGGGTCAGAGGGCCAGCACGGAGAGCGAACCCGCCGGGCGGCGGGGACCGTTTCGAAGGCGGATCGGCGCATCGCGCTGGGGATCGTGCCCTCCGCTCTCCGCTCTGGAAGATGTGCCGCCGGTGCGGCAGCTGGTCCTGAAAACCAGCGCGGTCCACGTGGCCGCGGGGATCGTCACCTCCGTCTTCCGCTGGGCACGGTCCACCAGGTTGATGGAGCCGCGCTGATAACGCGGTCGTGCAGTGTTCAAGTCCCTGGTGCCCAACTGGGCCGGTGGCGCGAGAGGTAAGCGCAGCGGTCTTATAAGCCGACGGCAGCGGGTTCGACTCCCGCCCGGCCTACGCCCTGCAAGCATTCCGGTGATGCACCCGACTTTTAATCGGGGGAACGGGGTTCGACCCCCTGGCGGGGTACACACAATGCGCTGCTGGCGCAACCGGATAGCGCGGCCGCCTTCTAAGCGGAATTGTCGGGGTTCGAATCCCCGGTGGCGCACGCACGATACATGGTCCTGTCGTCTAGCGGTCAGGATGCCGCCCTCTCAAGGCGGCGACGCGGGTTCAAATCCCGTCGGGACTACGCAGTGCATCAAAGGCCCCATCGTCTATGGGTTAGGATGCGAGGTTTTCACCCTCGTGGACAGGGTTCGACTCCCTGTGGGGCTACAGCGGGTAGCAGCGCCGGTCGCGCTGAACGGGCTCATAATCCGAGACAGGTGGGTTCGACTCCCACACCCGCCACTGGGCGCAGCCCATCATTCTGGTATCCGTTAATGGTAAACGAGTGCACTGTTAATGCATCCCTCCTGGTTCGAGTCCAGGTGCCAGAGCGCAATTCAATGGTGCTGTAACTCAATGGCTAGAGTGCCGGATTGTCGATCCGGTGGTTGCGGGTTCGAATCCCGTCAGTACCGCGCGCCTGTAGCTCAGTGGACAAGAGCGTCCGGCTACGAACCGGGAGGGCAGGGGTTCGAGTCCCTTCAGGCGTACGCAACGATCAGTAGCTCAGCGGCAGAGCATCGGTCTTACAAACCGTGGCGCGAGGGTTCGAGTCCTTCCTGATCGACGGTGGTTGTGGTGTAGCGGCAGCATGAGGGACTGTGACTCCCTCGGGCCGGGTCCGAATCCCGGCGATCACCCCAATGGGTCGGTGGCGCAGCGGCGACCGCGCCCGGCTGTAAACCGGGTATCCCACGCGCTGGTTCGAGTCCAGCCCGGCCCACCATGCTTCCGGTAAGGGACTGTGCCCCTGCCCCTCCGAAGGGCGGGTGCCTGGTTCGACTCCAGGCGGAAGCACCACGTCGCGTGTCTCGACGGTTCGGGATGCGGTCGGCAAAACCGCAGTCCGGGGTTCGACCCCCGGCGCGACTCTGACGGCCCGAAGCCAACCGGACTAAGGCAGCCCTCTCCTAAGGGGTGACAGCGCGTTCGACTCGCGCCGGGCCGGCTGGTGATGCTCACGCATGGATTCCCGCACGACGACAGGGAGGGGTGCCAATGACCGGCGTTACCAGCGTGGAGAAGCTCATCTTCGCGATGCGGCACCGGGTGATCCTGGACGCTGCGGCGCCCCGGGGCGACGGCGCGGCGGCGGCCCGGCAGCTCGACGTGGTGCTGATGCAGGCCGGGTTCAAGGCCTCGGCCGGGCTGCTCGCCGCCCTGTCCCGCCTCGAGGCGGGTTACGTCATTGACCAGGCGCTCACGCTGATCGGCTGGGCCCGCGAGCTCGCCGGTGACCACGTCCGGCACAACACCTACTTCACCGACTTCCCGGCCAACGTGCCGGTCACGGTCGAGTTCTGGGCCGGGCTGCTGGCCGAGGCAGCCGCGGAGTACGCGCGCACCGGCGAGGCCGCGCCGGAAATGGCCGGTGGCCCGGACGGCGGCCTGTACCTGAACTTGCTGGCCCTGCCGGGCTACGGCCGCTACCAGCACTCCTGGGAGGAGATGCTGGCCCGGCACGAGGATTTCACCGCGGCCCTGTCCGACCGGGTCACCGTGCTGCACCTCGGCGGCTCGCCCGAGCAGGAGGGCGGCGCGCTGTACGCGGACCTGGCCGGAAGCACGGTCCCGCTGTCCGGGGCGGGGCTGGACGCGCTGCGGGTCCTGGCCGAGGCGCGGATCGGCTTCGACCAGCCGCCGATCGCCGTCCGTGAGAACCGGGCGGTCGTCGGCGCCGCCCGGATCCGGGCGGGCGCCGCGCCGCTGGCGGGCACTGTGACCGACGTGCTGCGGCTGGCGGCCGAGCTGAGTGGAGGGGACGTCACCCTTGCCCAGCCGGCCCGCTTCACCTCGATGCCGCGCGCCTGGCGGCGCCTGCTCCTGCGCGAGCTGGATGCCCTGGTGGCCGGCCGCGAGGCGCGGCTGGCCGACGTGCCGCGGCACGCCGAGGCGTGGAAGCGCCTGGGCGAGCGGCTGCACCCGCATGAGGCTGGGCTGGCCTCGGCGTCGCGCGTGTTCGCGGTGGCCCGCGGCGAGGAGCGCGTCCCGGCGGTCGCCGCGCGGGCGCAGCTGGCCTTCGCCCGCGGCGACGCCCAGGCGGCGGCCCGTGAGCTGGCCGCCGCGCCGGGCATGCTGTGGCGCGCCGCGGACCAGGTGCTGCGCACCGCTGGGGCCGCGACCCCGCTGCTGCGGTACTTCGAGGCGACCGCCGGGCAAGTGTCCGGCCGGGTGCTGCTGTCGGTGCGCGAGCATCTCGCCAACCGCGAGGGCCGCGACAGGCTGCCGCGGGTCTTCGCGAACCGCGCTGGCGGCGCGTGGGTGGCCCCCGACACCAGGGCGCCGGTCGACCGGGGCCTCCTGGCCGAGTTGCTCGCCGTCATCGACGCGGAGGTCGGGGGCCGCCTGGCCGACCCCGGCCGCGTCCTGGTGGCCGATCCGGTGCTGCTCGGGGCGGCGCTGCCGCTGTCGGGCAGGGCGGCGCCGGAAGGCCTCGGCGTGTGGCCGCGCGGCTCGGTGACGCCGGTCGGCGGGGACCTGCTGCGTTTCTTCGTCTACTGGCGGCAGGCCGGGCGGCGGACCGACTTCGACTTGTCGGCGGTCTTCACCGACCGGCAGTTCGGCGGGGGAAGCCACGTCAGCTACACCAGCCTGCGCAACGGCGCGGCCGTGCACTCCGGTGACATCACCGAAGCGCCAGGGCCGGACGGGGCTTCGGAGTTCATCGACGTCGACCTGGCCAAGGCCGGGCTGGGCTATGTGATCCCCCAGGTGTACGTGTTCGCGGGGGAGGGTTTCGACGAGGTCGATGAGGGGTTCTTCGGCTTCATGACCCGCGGCCAGGCCCAGCGCGGCGCCCCGTTCGAGCCGCGGACGGTGCGGATGAAGTCCGCCCTGTCCGGACCCGGGCGGGTTGCGATGCCGGTGGCGTTCTACCGTGGTGACACCGGCGGCTGGTACGCCAAGTGGCTGCACCTGCAGCTGCGTGGCCGCTCCGAGTCGTTCGGCGGGGTCCGGGTCGAGGAGAACCGGGTCACCACGGCGCTGCTCGCCCGGGGAATCATGAGCCGGGACTACCTGAGGGTCAGCTACCTGGTCGACCTGCTGCGCGCCCGCGCCGGCGCGGGCGCGCAGCAGCGAGCAGGCAGGCCCGTCACCTGGATCGGCATCGACCAGCCGGAAGAGGTGCTGCCCAAGGGGTCCTCAGTCATTACACTGGGAAACCTCGCCAGTTTGATCCCGGCATAGGCCGTCCGGGGACGATGAGGCCATGAGCAGACTTCCTTCTACGCCTGATACGCATAACTAGCCTGCTCGCTCTCCTCATCGCCCCGGCCGGCCAGCCAAGCGGCCGCATTTCTTCCCTCTGGGCCAGCCGCCCGCGGGCGCCGGCATCCTCGTTTCGGCGCTGATTGATACCGCCTAGCCGTCATAAGGGGCGCAGGTGCGGGTCGTCCGGCCGGTTCGCCGCCCCGGCCCCGGCCCCGGCTTTGGCGTCGGCTAGCTCGCGGCAGGCCGCCGCCCCGTCCCCCTTCGGGCCGGGCCGCGCCCCCGTGCCGTCCGCGGCCAGGGCTGGCGCCTGGCCCGCCGCCTGGCCCGCAAACGGGCCCGCCGCCGCGCGCGGCCCGGCCGCCAGCAGCGCCCACAGGCACAGGTTGAGCGGGTAGATGAAGTAGCCGAAGCGGGTGGCCGGCGACAGCAGGAACAGCGCGCTCAGCCCGGCCGCGACGCGGACGGCGGCGGCCGCCGGGGTGGCGGGCGGCGCAATGACCAGGGAGACGACCACCGCCAGGGCGGCCGCCCCCAGCAGCAGGAGCGCGGCCAGGTGGCCGCCCGGGCCGAGCGTCGCCAGCAGGTGACCGGGCAGCGGGCTCTGCGCGGGCGACGCCGCCGTGGTCAGGCCGAGCGGGTAGGCGACCGTGTTGCGCGCCAGCGCCGCCGGATCGCTCAGCGCGGCCGGCGCCAGCGCCGCCACCAGCCCGGCGGCGGCGGCCGCCGCCCCGTCCCGGACGCCGACCATGACCGCGATGATGACCAGCGCGGGCCAGGCGGTGTACTTCATCGCGCAGGCGACCGCGAGGATCAGCGCCGCCGCCAGCAGGTCACGCTCCCGGCCGCGGCCGGCCGGGAGACCGCTGGCGCGGCGCCCGGCCCGCGCCAGCAGCGCCAGCGCCAGGCTCACGAGCGCGATCACCGGCGGGTCGGTGATGCCCATCGTCAGCGGGAACGCCATCAGCGGGCAGGCCAGCCAGAAGGCGGCCAGTCCGAGAGCGGCCCGCCCCGGCCGGTCCGGGCTGGTCACCCGGACCGTCCCCAGCAGCAGCAGGAACGTCGCGGCGATGAGCCATGGCCAGGTCTGGCCCGGCGCCCCCAGCGCCCCCGGCACCCCGAACAGCGCCATCACCGGCAGGTAGGGGTTGTAGGCGAGCCAGCCGCCCGCGAGGGCGGGCAGCGGCAGGTAGGGAGTCCCGTGATGCAGCAGCAGCGCGCCCGACCGGGCCACCACCGCAACGTCCGGCGGGACCGGCTCCCGGGTCGCCAGCCACCAGGCCGGGCCGGCCAGCGCCCCGGCCAGGCTGACCGCGACCGCGAGCCCGGCTCCCCAGCGCCGCCGCCGGGCCACGACTGCGACGATGGCGGCGGCCGCGTAGCCGCCGGCGGCCCAGCGGCCCCACCAGTGGTCAAGCCCGGGGCCGCTGAAGAGCGCCACCCCGCCCGCGTAGACCGCGAACCCCGCGTACCAGACTGCCCGGCGGCCCGGCGCGGCCATGTTCACCACGACTCGTCCCATGTCCTTGAGCCTGCCGGGTGGCGGGCACCGGCGCGATGGGGTGAAACCCCGGTTTCACCCGGAGCCTGGCTTGCCCGTCCTGCGGGTGCTGGCTGCACCCCGGCGGAATGTCGCCCCCCCGCCGTAGAGTTGAAACAGAAGCCGCCACCGGAGGATCCAGTCTGCCCGGGACTGGGAAGGCGGCTCTCTTCGAGGAGGTGGCGCCATGCGTCCGGTTACCGACCTGCAGCGGAAGGTGGCGCCGTTCGAGGTCGTCACCGAGATGACCCCGGCCGGCGACCAGCCGGCCGCCATCGCGGCGATCGCCGGACGGGTCAGCGACGGCGAGAAGGACACCGTGCTGCTCGGTGCGACCGGCACCGGCAAGACCGCCACCGTCGCCTGGGTGGCAGAGCAGCTGCAGCGGCCCATGCTGGTCATGCTGCCGAACAAGACCCTCGCCGCCCAGTTCGCCAACGAGCTGCGGGAGATGATGCCGCACAACGCGGTCGAGTACTTCGTCTCCTACTACGACTACTACCAGCCCGAGGCGTACATCCCGCAGAGCGACACCTATATCGAGAAGGACTCCTCGATCAACGACGAGGTCGAGCGGCTGCGCCACTCGGCTACCAACAGCCTGCTGACCCGCCGGGACACGATCGTGGTGGCGTCGGTCTCGTGCATCTACGGCCTGGGCACGCCGCAGGAGTACGTCGACCGGATGCTCAAGCTCAAGCTGGGCGACACCATCGAGCGCGAGCAGCTGCTGCGCAAGCTAGTCGGCATGCAGTACACCCGCAACGACATCGCCTTCACCCGCGGCACGTTCCGGGTCCGCGGCGACACCATCGAGATCATCCCGCAGTACGAGGAGCTGGCGGTGCGGATCGAGATGTTCGGCGACGAGGTCGAGCGGCTTTCTACCCTGCACCCGCTGACCGGCGAGGTTGTCAGTGAGGACGAGGAGCTTTACGTCTTCCCGGCGACCCACTACGTGGCGGGCGACGAGCGGATGGAACGCGCCACCAACGGCATCGAGATCGAGCTGGGCGAGCGGCTGGCCGAGCTGGAGCGGCAGGGCAAGCTGCTCGAAGCGCAGCGGCTGCGCATGCGCACCACTTACGACCTCGAGATGATGCGGCAGGTCGGCAGCTGCGCCGGCATCGAGAACTACTCCCGGCACATCGACGGCCGCGGGCCGGGCACCCCGCCCAACACCCTGCTCGACTACTTCCCCGAGGACTTCGTTCTTGTGGTCGACGAGTCGCACCAGACCGTGCCGCAGATCGGTGCCATGTACGAGGGGGATATGTCGCGTAAGCGGATGCTGATCGAGCACGGCTTCCGGCTGCCGAGCGCCGCCGATAACCGCCCGCTCACCTGGGACGAGTTCACCGAGCGGATCGGCCAGACGATCTACCTGTCGGCCACCCCCGGTCCCTATGAGCTGCAGCGGGTCGGCGGGGACGTGGTCGAGCAGGTGATCCGGCCGACCGGGCTGGTCGACCCGCAGGTCATCATCAAGCCGACCAAGGGCCAGATCGACGACCTGCTCGAGGAGATCAGGCAGCGCACCGGGAAGAACGAGCGCGTCCTGGTGACCACCCTGACCAAGAAGATGTCCGAGGACCTGACCGACTACCTGCTCGAGAGCGGCGTCCGGGCGCGGTACCTGCACAGCGAGGTCGACACGCTGCGCCGCATCGAGCTGCTGCGCGAGCTGCGGATGGGCGAATACGACGTCCTCGTCGGCATCAACCTGCTGCGCGAGGGCCTCGACCTGCCCGAAGTGTCCCTGGTGGCGATCCTCGACGCCGACAAGGAGGGCTTCCTCCGCTCGCCCACCAGCCTGATCCAGACCATCGGCCGGGCCGCGCGCAACATCAACGGCGAGGTCCACATGTACGCCGACAAGGTCACCAACGCCATGCAGCACGCCATCGACGAGACCAACCGGCGGCGCGAGAAGCAGGTCGCCTACAACACCGCCCACGGGGTCGACCCGAAGCCGCTGCGGAAGAAGATCGCCGACATCCTCGACGCGATCATCCGTGAGGACGCCGACACCGCGGAGCTGCTCGGCGGCGGCGGGCGCCAGCAGTCGCGCGGGAAGTCCCCGGTCCCCGGGCTGTCCTCGCGGGCGCGGGCGGCGGCGCAGGGCGCGGGTCAGCCCGGGGCCGGCTCGCCCGGCGCCGGTGGCGGCGCGGCCCGGGGCGACCTGGTCTCGCTGATCGGCCAGCTCACCGAGCAGATGCACGCGGCCGCGGCCGAGTTGCAGTTCGAGGCGGCCGCCCGCATCCGCGACGAGATCAAGGAACTCAAGCGCGAGCTGCGGGGCATGGAGGCGGCCGGGGTTTAGGGCCTGCCGTAGGCGGGGCGTGGGTTACCGGTGCAATCGCCCGGGAACGGGCAGACGGCCGGGAACGGGCAGACGCCCGGCGATCCGGATTTCCCGCTCTATCCGGATTTACCGGGCGGTAGAGTGCGGCTCATGCCCTGGGTGGTTCGGGAGGCGGTGCGCGATCTGTCCCGCGCGGTCGGCCGTCGCTGGCACGCGATCGACCCGCTCCTCCCGGACCCGTCGGCGCTGCCCGCGGGCTGTGGCCAGCCGCTGGTGGTGAACGGCGACAACGGCCGCATGGCGGGCCTTGGGGTCTGCGTCCACCAGCATGTCCCGCAGGAGTCCCTCAACCAGACCTGGGGCGCGGCCGACCGCTTCACCCTGGTGCCGCGGCTGGCCGGGCAGGATATCGCCGCCCCGGCCGATCAGCTGCTCAGCCAGTGGCGCGACCACCTCGGCCAGCTCGGCGCCGCCCGCGGCCCCGACACCTCAGCCAGCGTGGTCTGGCCGAGCCTCGACATCACCGGGGTGCAAGCTCTGCTGCGGCATGGGCTGCAGCCGGTCACCGTGATCGCCGCCCGCACCCGCCCTGGCGGCTCCCCGGCGGCCCCACGCCGCGCCTACGGGGTGACGATCAGGGACGCCGGGCCGGGCGACGAGGAGCGGGTGGCCGAACTCGAACTGCGGCTCATCCGCTACGACATGCACTTCGGCGGGGCGGTGTGGCGCGCTGCCACTTCCCGGCTGGTCCGCGACGAGATTCGCGGCAGCCTGGCCCGCGCCGACAGCTGGACCTGGCTGGCCGAGCGGGCTGGCCAGCCGGTCGGCCTGCTGATCGCGCAGCCGCCGTCGGAAGCGGGCTGGGTGGCCGGCATGACCAGCCGCTCCCCGGCCGCCTATTTGCAGACGATGTTTGTCGACGGGCGCGAGCGCGGCACCGGGATCGGCGCCGCGCTGGTCCGGAACCTGCATGCGCGGCTTGACGGCATGGGGGTGTCCGTCACCCTGCTGCACCACAGCCAGGTCAACCCGCTCTCGGCCCCGTTCTGGTACCGGATGGGCTACCGGCCGCTCTGGACCAGCTGGGAGGCTCGCCCGGCCAGCGCGCTCCGCTAACGGTCTACCTGAGCGTTACCTGACCGCCGGCTGGGGAAGTAAGCTGGCGTCATGCTGGCTAGCCTGCTCGCCGCGGTGCTGGCGGCGCTGTGCTACGGCGTCGCCTCGGTGATACAGGCGGTCGCCGTGCGCGAGGCCAGTACCCGGTCGCTCGGGGCGGCCAGCGCCGGCGGGGTGGACCCGGGGCTGGTGCCGCGCATGCTGCACCAGTGGCGATTCGTGGCCAGCGTCGCCATTGACCTGTGCGGCTTCCTCGCCCAGCTCGTCGCGTTGCGCCGGCTGCCCCTGTTCGCGGTCCAGGCGATGGTGGCGGCCAACCTGGCGGTGGTCGCGGTGCTGGCGACCGTCCTCATCGGCGCGACCTTGTCGCTGCGTGAGTGGCTCGCGGTGATCGGGGTGGTGGCGGGCGTCGGGCTGCTCGGCTCCTCGGCGGGGGCCGAGGGCGCCAGCCACGCCGGGGCCGCCTTCAAGCTCTCGGTCATCGCCGCCACCGGCTTCCTCGGCGTGGCCGGGGTGGTCGCCGCGCGGTTGCTGCGCGACCCGGCGCGCACCCTGGTGCTCGGTACCATTGCCGGCTTCGGCTTCGGCGCGGTCGGCATCGCCGCCCGGGTGCTCGACGGCTTCGCCCCGCTCACCCTGCTGCGCGACCCGGCCGCCTACGCGGTGGTGGCCGCGGGCATCGTGTCGTTCGTGTTCTACGCCACCGCGCTGGAGGGCGGCAGTGTGACCGTCGCGACCTCGGCCGTCGTGCTGGCCGAGACCCTGCCGCCGGCCGTCGTCGGCGTGGTGTTCCTGGGCGACACGACCCGGCCCGGCCTGACCCCGGTCGCCGTCATCGGGTTCGCCCTCGCGGTCGCTAGCGCGGTCATGCTGGCCCGGTTCGGCGAGGCCGATCACGGGCCTTCGGCCCAGCCCGACGCCAGTCAGATCCCGCGCCAGGGCCAGCGCGCGGGACAGCCCGGGGACCCGCGGACGGCCCCCGGCGGGGCGCCCCGTTAGCCGGCGCGCAGCGGGGACACCGTCGCTGCCGGTGATGTTGCCCGTCCGTCAGGTTAACGTCCCAGTCCGTGTTATCCTGGTGGCCCGTGGACCTGCGGATTCACTCCGCGACATCGACGACCACGGGAGCCCGTCTTGGCCGCAGAAGCGACTCTGTCCCGGCTAGCCTCACAAAGGCCCATCAGCACCAAGCATCTGTTCGTGACCGGCGGTGTGGCCTCCAGCCTGGGCAAGGGACTGACCGCGTCCAGCCTCGGCCGCCTGCTGAAGATGCGCGGCCTGCGGGTCAAGATGCAGAAGCTGGACCCCTATCTCAACGTCGACCCCGGCACGATGAACCCGTTCCAGCACGGCGAGGTCTTCGTCACCGACGACGGCACCGAGACCGACCTGGACGTCGGCCACTACGAGCGGTTCCTCGACATCCGGCTGTCCGGGGAGGCCAACGTCACCACCGGCCAGGTCTACTCGAGCGTGATCGCCAAGGAGCGGCGCGGGGAGTACCTGGGTGACACCGTGCAGGTTATCCCGCACATCACCAACGAAATCAAGGCCCGCATCCGCGGCATGGCCGGCCCCGACGTGGACGTGGTCATCACCGAGGTCGGCGGCACCGTGGGCGACATCGAGTCGCAGCCGTTCCTTGAGGCGATCCGGCAGATCAGGCACGAGATCGGCCGCGACATGTGCTTCTTCATCCACGTCTCGCTGCTGCCCTACATCGGCCCGAGCGGGGAGCTCAAGACCAAGCCGACCCAGCACTCGGTCGCCGCCCTGCGCTCCATCGGCATCCAGCCCGACGCGATCGTGGCCCGGTCGGACCGGCCGATCAGCGACGGCCTCAAGCGCAAGATCAGCCTGATGTGCGACGTGGACGAGGAGGCGGTGGTCTCCACCCCGGACGCGCCGTCCATTTACGACATCCCCAAGGTGCTGCACGCCGAGGGGCTGGACGCCTACGTGGTGCGCAAGCTCCAGCTCCCGTTCCACGACGTCGACTGGTCCGCCTGGGACGACCTGCTGCGCCGGGTGCACCGTCCCGCCCGCTCGGTCACGATCGCGCTGGTGGGCAAGTACGTGGACCTGCCGGACGCCTACCTGTCCCCGGCCGAGGCGCTCAAAGCGGGCGGCTTCGGCAACGACGCGAAGGTCACCATCCGCTGGGTGACCAGCGACGACTGCGAGAACCCGGACGACGCGGCGGGGCAGCTCGACGGCGTCGACGGGATCCTCATCCCCGGCGGCTTCGGGGTGCGCGGCATCGAGGGCAAGATCGGGGCGATCCGCTACGCCCGCGAGCACAAGATCCCGGTCCTCGGGCTCTGCCTCGGCCTGCAGTGCATGGTCATCGAGGTCGCCCGTGACCTGGCGGGCATCGAGGCCGCCAACAGCGCCGAGTTCGACCCGGACACCCCCGACCCGGTCGTCGCCACCATGGCCGACCAGGAGGACGTGGTCGCGGGCGCCCGGGACATGGGCGGCACCATGCGGCTCGGCCTGTACCCGGCCACCCTGAAGCCGGGCAGCACCGTGGCCGGCCTGTACGGCGGCGCCGCCCAGGTCGAGGAGCGGCACCGGCACCGCTACGAGGTCAGCAACGCCTACCGGGAGCAGCTGGAGCGGGCCGGGCTGGTCTTCTCCGGCCTGTCCCCGGACAGCCGGCTGGTCGAGTTCATCGAGCTGCCGCCGGAGGTGCACCCGTTCTTTGTCGCCACCCAGGCCCACCCGGAGTTCCTGTCCCGGCCGACCCGGCCTCACCCGCTGTTCTCCGGGCTTATCGCGGCCGCGCTGGCCCGCTCGCGCGCGGCCGACAGCGGCGCCCGGGCGGTAGCGACCGCCTGACGCGCGGGCGGCCGTCCCCGGGCCTATCGGGTGCAGCGGGCCCATGGGTTTCAGGGGGCACAGCGGATTCCAATAGGCTGCCGTTCATGGTCTCCGATCCTCCCCCCGCGAGCTGGCCGGTCGCCGGCACCACCGAGCAGTTCAGGAATTGGCTTATCAGCGTGCGCACCGACCAGGTGCGGATGCCCGACGGGCAGCAGGCCGAGCGCACCGTGGTCAGCCACCTCGGCGCCGTCGCCATCCTCGCGCTCGACGATCAGGACCGGGTGCTGATGATCCGCCAGTACCGGCACCCGGCGGGCCGTGAGCTGTGGGAGATCCCGGCCGGGCTGCGCGACGTAGCGGCCGAGGCGATGGTCGACACCGCCCGGCGGGAGCTGGCCGAAGAGACCGGGCACGCCGCCCGTGAGTGGCACGCGCTGCTCGACTCCTACGCCTCGCCCGGCATCGGCACCGAGCGGATCCGGATCTTCCTCGCCCGCGGCCTGACGCCGGTCGAGACCGACTACGAGCGCGAGGGGGAAGAGAAGTTCCTCCGCACGGACTGGGTCCCGCTCGATGACGCGGTGCACGCGGCGCTGGCCGGCCAGCTGCATAACGGGGCCACCATCCAGGGCGTCCTGGGCGCCGCGATCGCCCGCGGGCAAGGGTTCTCCGGGCTTCGCCCGGCCGACGCCCCTGAAACGTGATCACTCTCAGTAAATAATATAGTCACCCTCTGTTAACCTAACATCCGGTTCTGGGTACGCTGCGTCCTCGAAGGGGTTTTCCTGCGCCGACCCGGCCGCTGCGGGCCGGGATGGCGCCGGCGACGGTCAGTGGGGGAGTCATGAGGGTGGGCGTCCCAGCCGAGGTCACCTGCGGCGAGTTCCGGGTGGCGATCACCCCCGCCGGGGTGCACGAGCTGACCCGGGCCGGGCACCAGGTCCTGATTCAGGCCGGCGCCGGGACCGGCTCGTCCCTGCCCGACGAGGACTTCGCCGCCGCCGGGGCGAGGGTGCTCGCCTCGGCCGACGACGTCTGGGGCGACGCCGAGCTGGTCGTGAAGGTCAGGGGGCCCGCCCCGGGGGAGTACCACCGCCTCCGGCCGGGGCTGGTGCTGTTCAGCTACCTGAACCTGGCCGCCTCCGGGGAGCGCACCCAGGAGATCCTCGCGGGCCGGGTCACCGCGGTCGGCTACGAGACCGTGCGCCGCTGGGGTGGCTCGCTGCCGCTGCTGGCGCCCATGTCCGAGGTCGCCGGACGCATGGCGGTGCCGATCGGCGCGCACCACCTGCAGCGCGCCCGGGGCGGCCGGGGCCTGCTGCTGGGCGCCGTGACCGGCATGCGGGCGGCCACCGTGACCGTACTCGGGGCTGGCACCGGCGGCCGCAACGCGGCCGCGGTCGCGCTCAGCCTGCAAGCCGACGTGGTGCTGCTTGACACCGACGAGGCCCGGCTCCGGGCGGCCGCCGCCTTCCTGACCAGGTCTGGCGCCCGGGGGTGCGTGCGGACCGCGGTGGCCAGCGCGGGCGCGGTCGAACGGGCCGTGCTCGAGGCCGACCTGGTGATCGGGGCCGTGCTGGAGCCCGGGGCCCGGGCCCCGGTCCTGGTCAGCCGCGAGATGGCGACCCAGATGAAGCCGGGCGCGGTGGTGGTCGACTTGTCCGTCGATCAGGGCGGCTGCTTCGCCGATTCCCGGCCAACCACCCACGGCGATCCCGCCTACCAGGTCGGCGGCACCGTCTTCCACTGCGTGGCCAACCTGCCCGGCGCCGTCCCGCACACCTCCACCTACGCCCTCACCGCGGTGACGCTGCCGTACACGGTCGCCATCGCCAACCGGGGCTGGCGCGAGGCACTGCGCGACGACGACGGCCTCGCGGCGGGCCTGAACGCCCATGACGGCCTCCTCACCTGCGCTCCGGTCGCCCACGCGCACCAGCTGCCGCACACCGAGGTCGACAAGGTGCTGGCGGACGGGCCGCGCCGCCGGCCCGCTGACCGCGCCGGGTAAGGCGGCCGGATCTGGGCCACCGCGGGCCCTCACCCACGAGCGGCTACGATCCGGACGTGGGCAGCGTGAGTGACGAGGTGCGGCAGTACCTTCAGTATCTGGTCGTCGAGCGCGGGCTGGCCGTCAACACCGTGCAGTCGTACCGGCGCGACCTGCAGCGGTACGCCGCCTTTCTGGCCGCGCCGGGGCCGGACCGGGCTGGCCGGGGTGACCGGACTCGACGTCGCCGAGTTCCGCGGCGCCCTCGCGACCGGGGACGGCGAGCACCCGCCGCTGGCGGTCAGCTCGGCCGGCCGGGCGGTGGTGGCCGTGCGCGGCCTGCACGCGTTCGCCCTGCGGGAGGGGCTGGCGCCGGCCGACCCGGCCCGCGAGGTCGCGCCGCCCGCCCCACCCCGCCGGCTGCCCAAGGCGATCACCGTCGAGGCGGTCACGGCGATCCTGGACGCAGCCGGGCCGGCCGATGACCCCGATCCCCGGGTGCTGCGCGACCGGGCGCTGCTGGAGTTCCTGTACGGCACCGGCGCCCGCATCTCCGAGGCGACCGGCCTCGACGTCGACGAGCTCGATCACCTCGCCCTCGAACCGGCCGTCCTGCTGACCGGCAAGGGCGGCAAGCAGCGGTATGTCCCGGTGGGGAGCTACGCGGTCACGGCGCTGGAGGCCTACCTGGTCCGGGGCCGGCCCGCGCTCGCCGCCCGCTCGGGTCGCACGGCCAGTCCGGCGGTCTTCCTCAACGCCCGCGGCGGGCGGCTCACCCGCCAGGGGGCGTGGGGGATCCTGCGCGCGGCGGCCACCCGTTCGGGATCCAGCGACGTCTCACCGCACACCTTGCGCCACTCCTTCGCCACCCACCTGCTCGACGGCGGGGCCGACATCCGCGTCGTGCAGGAGTTGCTCGGACACGCCTCGGTGACCACGACCCAGGTCTACACTCTGGTAACGGTGGACAAGCTGCGAGAGGTCTACGCTGCCGCGCACCCCCGGGCCTTGGGCTGACCAGCCGTCAATGTCGAGCACGCAGCGGCGCGCCTGCTTGAAAGCGCGCCGCTAGGAGCTTAGTGTCGCGAAACAGTTCGCGACCTCTAGCCCCGGGAGGATCCTACTGGTGGCCGCATCGCGCGTAACAGAGCTTTTGCCGGGAGACATCGGGCCCACGGGCCGTCCGCTCCCCGCCTTCCCCGAGCCCAAGCCGCTCACCGAGCACGGCCCGGCCCGGATCGTGGCGGTCGTCAACCAGAAGGGCGGCGTCGGCAAGACCACCACCACCATCAACCTGGGGGCGGCGCTGGCCGAGCAGGGGCGGCGCATGCTGCTGGTGGACTTCGACCCGCAGGGCGCCTTGTCGGTCGGGCTCGGTATCCAGCCCCACGACATCGACTTCACCGTTTACAACCTGCTCATGGAGCGGGGAGTGAAGGCGCGCGACGTCATCTTCGAGACCGGGATCGAGAACCTCGACCTGCTGCCGTCCAACATCGACCTGTCCGGGGCCGAGGTCCAGCTGGTCCACGAGGTCGGGCGCGAGTTCATCCTCGGCGGCACCCTCAAGGACGTAGTCAACGACTACGACTACATCATGATCGACTGCCAGCCGTCCCTCGGCCTGCTCACGATCAACGCCCTCGCCTGCGCCGACAGCGTGCTGATCCCGCTCGAGTGCGAGTACTTCGCCATGCGGGGCGTGGCCCTGCTGATGGAGACGATCGACAAGGTGCGGCACCGGCTCAACCCGAACCTCAAGGTCGACGGGCTGCTCGGCACCATGTACGACTCGCGCACACTGCACACCCGGGAAGTGCTCGGCTCGATCGTGAACGGCTTCGGTGACAAGGTCTTTCATACTGTGATTAACCGCACCATACGCTTTCCGGACGCTACCGTGGCAGGTGAGCCCATTACGACGTTCGACTCGTCGTCGATGGGGGCTAGTTCCTATCGTGAACTTGCCAAGGAGGTTCTTGAGCGGTGGCGGCAGGACGGGGATGGTCACGCCGGGTAAGTGACGGATATTCTCATCGCGGCTCTGGCATGGGTGATTCCCGTGCCTAAGCGCAAGATGAGGACACCCGTTCCCGGTGTTGCGGAGCTCTTCCGCACCACCATGTCCCCACCCGCCGAGGCTGATGAACGGCAGGCGACCGGCCGGGAAAGACACGATCAGAAGATCACCGTGTACCTGTCCGCCGCGGAACTGCTCGACCTGGAGCACGCCCGCCTCCGGCTGCGCCGTCTCGGGGTTGTCATCGACCGCGGACGGCTGGTCCGCGAGGCGATCGCGGTCTTGCTGGCCGACCTCGATGCCCGGGGAGCCGACAGCGTCATCGCGCGCCGGATCAGTGCCGTCCAGCCCAGTGCCGTCCAGCCCAGTGCCGTCCAGCCCAGTGCCGTCCAATCCGATACCAGCCCATCCGATACCAGCCAATCCGGTCCCAGCCGGCCGGGGCCCGGCCGCGCCGACCATCAGGACAACGATGAAGACAGAGGCCTCAGCCAACCAGCGGTACCGTCGTTAGCGTGGGAACGATTGCTGGTGCCGCGGTGACGCGCGACCCCGACCAGGACGCGCCGCGCGGCGCGGGGGCCTTCGAGGTGCACCTCGACGTCTTCGAGGGGCCATTCGACCTGCTGCTCGGGCTGATCTCCAAGCACAAGCTGGACATCACCGAGGTGGCCCTGTCCCAGGTCACCGACGAGTTCATCGGCTACATCCGGGCGCGCTCCGGGGGCTGGGACCTGGACCAGGTCAGCTACTTCCTTCTCGTCGCCGCGACCCTGCTCGACCTGAAGGCCGCCCGGCTGCTGCCCAGCGGCGAGGTCGAGGACGAGGAGGACCTGGCCCTGCTCGAGGCGCGCGACCTGCTGTTCGCCCGGCTGCTCCAGTACCGGGCCTACAAGGAGGCCGCGAGCGCGTTCGCGGGGCGGATGACCGCCGCGGGGCGCCGGTTCCCGCGGCGGGTGCCGCTCGAGCCGCGGTTCGCCGGTCTGCTGCCGGAGGTGCTGCTCGCGATCGGCCCGCGGGAGTTCGCGGCGCTGGCCGCCCGCGCGCTCACCCCCACGGCGCCGCCGGCGGTGTCGGTCGATCACATTCACGCCGCCTTCATCTCCATCCGGGAGCAGGCGGTGCACATCGCCGGGCGGCTGCGCGGCCTTGGCCGCGCCTCGTTCCGGCAGCTGTCGACCGGCCCCGGGGCCGCTGGCGATGGCGGCAACTACGAGGTCGTCGCCTCGTTCCTGGCCCTGCTGGAGCTGTACCGGGAGGACCTGGTGGCCTTCGACCAGGTTGCACCGCTCGGTGAGCTGTATGTGACCTGGACTGGCGGGGAGCGAGAGATCCAGCTCGCCCCGCCCGGCGCCCGTGGCGGCGACGCCGTGCCGGCAACAGAAAGCGAAGAAGACTACCGATGAGCAGCGATTTCACCGATCCCGAGGTCACTGGACCCGCGTTCACCGACCCCGGGCCGCGCCACGGCGACCCGGAGCAACCCGCGCCAGGCGGTTCCGGGGATATCCCCGGCCTGCCCGCGGACGCCCGGGACCACGACCCGGCGGGCGCGGACCACGACCCGGCGAGCGCAGACGACGAGGCGGCGGACACGGGTAACGCGGCCGCCGTCGGGACCGGCCTGGTCCAGCCTGACGGGTCGGTCCAGCCTGACGGGTCGGTCCAGCCTGACGAGACGGTGCAGCCTGACGGGACGGTGCAGCCTGACGGGACGGGCGACTCCGGCGCGGCCGAATCCGGGGCCGACGACGGACCCGGCCTGCGGGCGTCGCTGGAGGCGATCTTGCTAGTGGCCGACGAGCCGGTCCCCGAGGTGCTGATCGCCCAGGTCCTGGAGCGGCCCACGCACCAGGTCGCCGCGGGCCTGCGCGCCCTGGCCACGGAGTACACGGCCGACGGGCGCGGGTTCGACCTGCGGGAGATCGCGGGCGGCTGGCGCTTCTATACTCGGGAGGAGTGCGCGCCGCTCGTCGAACGGTTCGTCCGGGACGGGCAGGAGGTCCGCCTGACCCAGGCGGCCCTCGAGACGCTGGCCGTCATCGCCTACAGGCAGCCGGTCAGCCGGGCCCGGGTCTCGGCCGTGCGCGGCGTCAACTGCGACGGCGTGATCAGGACGCTGGTACTGCGCGGCCTCGCCGAGGACTCGGGGACCGACCCGGAGACCGGTGCGATCCTCTACCGCACCACCGGCTACTTCCTGGAGCGGCTGGGGCTGGCGTCCCTGGACGAGCTGCCCGACCTGGCGCCCTTCCTGCCGGACAACATCGAGGACATCGAAGACAATGAACGAACGCGGGCGTAGCGGATCACGGGGCCAGCGGACCGCCCGGCCCTCTTCCCGCCCGGCCCGGCCCCGTCCAGCCCCGGCGCCCACGACCGGCGAGGCGGTGTCCCCGGAGCCGGCGGAGCTGTCACCGGAGGCGCGGGCCCGGCTGCGGGCGCTGCGCAGCATGGGCCACGACGACGGGGACGACTTCGGCGGCGACGACGGCGACCGCGATGACCTGACCGACGTCCCCGGCGGCGTGCGGCTGCAGAAGGTGCTGGCGGCGGCGGGTGTGGGCAGCCGGCGGCACTGCGAGGAGCTGATCGGGGCGGGCCGGGTCGAGGTGGACGGGCAGGTCGTCCGGCGCTTCGGCGCCCGGGTCGACCCAGAGCACCAGGTGATCCGGGTCGACGGTAAGCGCATCCCGTCGCGCCAGGACACCGTGTACCTGGCCTTCAACAAGCCGCGGGGCGTACTCACGGCGATGTCGGACGACCGCGGCCGCTCGACCATCGTCGACTTCCTCGGGGACCGGGCCGAGCGCCTGTTCCACGTCGGGCGGCTCGACTATGACACCGAGGGCCTGATGCTGCTCACCAACGACGGCGAGCTGGCGCACCGGCTGGCCCACCCGAGCTACGAGGTCGCCAAGACCTACTGGGCCGAAGTCCCCGGCCCGGTCCCGCGTGACCTCGGCCGCCGCCTGCAGGCCGGGGTCGAGCTCGAGGACGGCCTGGCCGTGGCAGACAAGTTCCGGGTGCTGGAGCAGGCCAGCGGGCGCGCGATGGTCGAGATCACGCTGCACGAGGGGCGCAAGCACATCGTCCGGCGGATGCTGGCCGAGGTGGGCCACCCGGTCAGCCGCCTGCTGCGCACCACCGTCGGCCCGATCAAGCTCGGCAGCCTCCGGCCCGGCGCGACCCGCGACCTGACCACCCGTGAGATCGGCGAGCTGTACGCCGCCGTCGGCCTCTAGCGCGCCCCGGGCGCGCGATGTACCCGCACATGACAAGATGGAACCGTTGATCGTTAGGAGCTGGCACGTGACAGTCCGGGCAATTCGCGGCGCGGTCCAGGTGGACGCCGATTCGCGCGACGCCATTCTCGAAGGCACCGCCGAACTGGTCACCGCGGTGATGACGCGCAACGACCTCACCCCCGATGACGTCATCAGCGTGCTGTTCACGGTGACGCCCGACCTGACGGCGGAGTTCCCGGCGCTGGCGGCGCGCAAGCTTGGCTTCCACGCGGTGCCGCTGATGTGCGCGACCGAGATCCCGGTCGTGGGCGCGATGCCGCGCGTGGTCCGGCTGATGGCGCACGTGGAGACCGATCAGTCCCGGGCGCAGGTCCAGCACGTCTACCTGCGCGGGGCGGTCGGCCTGCGCCTGGACATCGCCCAGTAAGGAACGACGGCCGATGACCCCTGCCGCCCTCCGCGTGCTCGTGGCCGGAACCGGGCTCATCGGGACCTCCGTCGCCCTGGCGCTGCGCGCCAGCGGGGCCGAGGTCTGGCTGAGCGACGCCGACCCGGCCACCGCCAGGCTCGCGGCCGACCTCGGGGCGGGCACCGTGGTTCCCCACCTGCGTGACGCCAAGGGGATCGCCGACATCGCGGTGCTGGCGATGCCGCCCGCCGCGGTCGGCCCGGAGCTCGCCGTCGCCCAGGAGTGCGGCGTGGCCGAGGTCTACACCGACGTCGCCAGCGTCAAGGTGCTGCCCGTCGCCCGGGCCCGGGCCCTGCGCTGCGACCTGGAGCGCTACGTGCCCGGGCACCCGCTGGCGGGCCGGGAACGGCAGGGCCCGGCGGCCGCCCGGGCCGACCTGTTCCTCGGCCGCACCTGGGCCCTGTGCCCGCTGCCGGAGACCGCGCCGGACGCCCTGACGGCGGTGACGGCGCTCGTCGCCGCGTGCGGGGCCGACCCGGTGCGGACCGACCCGGAGACCCACGACCGCTGGGTCGCCCTCGTCTCGCACGCGCCGCACCTGGTCGCGGCGGCGATGGCGGCCCGCCTGGGGGCGCCGCAGGCCCCGCCGGGCGCGCTCGCGCTGGCCGGGCAGGGGTTGCGCGACGTCACCCGCATCGCGGCCGGCGACAGCGCGCTGTGGACTCAGATCCTGACCGCCAACGCGGGTCCGGTGGCGGAGGTCGTGGCGGCCGTGGCCGAGGACCTCGCCGCTGCCGCCCGCCTGCTGGCGGACGCGCCCGCGGGCGGGGAGGCCGGCCCGTCCAGGGTGACCGCGCTGCTGGAGGCGGGCATCGACGGCGCCGGGCGGATCCCCGGCAAGCACGGCGGCCAGCCCCGCAACTTCACTGTCGTCCAGGTCGTCATCGCCGACCGCCCGGGTGAGCTGGCCCGGCTGTTCGAGGCGGCCGGCCAGGCCGGGGTGAACATCGAGGACATCCGGCTCGAGCACTCGCCCGGCCTGCCGGTCGGCGTGGCGGAGCTGTCGGTCCGCCCGGACCAGGCGGGGACCCTGCTCGTTGCGATGGAGGCGGGCGGCTGGCCTGCCCGCCGCTGAGGCGCCGGCGTCGCTGGACGGGACCGGGCCCGCGAGCTGCCATCGCGTCCGCGCCCGGCTCAGCCGATAACAGGTCGCGCGCCCCCGGGGACTGTGTGCGAAGCTAGACCTCATGACCGAGACCGCGAAGCAGGGCACCAGCAAGGCCAGGGCGCAGGCCGCCACGACGGAGCCTGCGGCGCAGCCTGACCCGCAGGGGCAGCCGGACAAGGCGGCCACCCCGGACGCCTCCGGCCCGGCCGGGGACGCCCAGCAGGAAGCGAAGGGACCCGCGGGCCAGGACGCGGCGGACAGCGCCGACGACGCCAAGCCAGACCTGGACGAGACCAAGCGCAAGTTCCGTGAGGCGCTCGAGCGCAAGCACCAGGTGCACAACGAGGGCCAGGAGCGCGGCGGCCGCGAGGGCGCCAAGATCAACGGCGCCCACGGGCCCGCCGCCAGCCGCCGCAACTTCCGCCGCAAGAGCGGCTGACCACGCGGCTAGCGGCGCTCGCCCGCCCCGGCCGCGGGCAACCGCGGCCGGGCGGCGGTCAGCCGGCCGCCCTCACCACCGGGCAGCGTCGTTTACCCAGGCCATTTCCCGGGCCGCGGGCCGCGACGGGCCGCTGGGCACGGGGCTCCCGGTACCATTTCTGGGTGGGAACTTCCGTGCCAGCCGGCCTCGTAATCGCCATTGACGGGCCGTCAGGTTCTGGTAAGTCGAGCGCGTCCCGGGGAGTGGCCCGCGCGCTCGGTTTCCGCTACCTGGACACCGGGGCTATGTACCGGGCGCTGACCTGGTGGTTCATGAGCCTCGGGGCCGACCCGGCCGACACCGGGATGGTCGCGACTCGCGTGGCGGAGCCGGCCATCGAGGTATCGACCGACCCGGACCACCCCTGGACCCGGGTGGGCGGCCGCGACGTATCCCGGGAGATCCGCTCGCCCGAGGTATCGGCGCAGGTCAGCACCGTCGCCCGGGTGCCCGCGGTGCGGGCCCGGCTGATCGCGCAGCAGCGCGCGATCATCGCCGCGGCCCGGCCCGGCATCGTCGCCGAGGGCCGTGACATCGGCACGGTGGTGGCGCGAGACGCGCCGCTGAAGGTCTTCCTGACCGCCGACCCGGAGGCACGCGCCCGCCGCCGGGCGGCCGAGCTGAGCGCGGCGGTCGACGAGACCGCGGCCGCGCAGGCCCGGCGCGACCGGCTTGACGCGGCGCAATCAGACAAGGCGGCCGACGCGCTGCTGCTTGACGCGTCCGAGCTGACCCTGGCCGAGGTGATCGAGGAGATCACCCGGCTCGCCCGGAAGGTCGATTCGATGGCCTGCGCCGGGGATAAGAGCATTTGATGGGGGACGACGAGATGACGGATACTGAGACCGGCGACGACGGCTGGGTCGACATCGGCGACACGTTCGATGACGCCGGGGAGGCGGACGCGGACGCCGCCGACGGCCAGGCGGGTCTCGGCCCGCCCGGCCAGCCGGTCCTGGCCGTGGTCGGGCGCCCCAACGTGGGCAAGTCCACGCTGGTCAACCGGATCCTCGGGTCGCGCCAGGCGGTCGTGCAGGACGTGCCCGGGGTGACCAGGGACCGGGTCGCGTACGACGCGAACTGGAGCGGCCGGCAGTTCACCCTGCTCGACACCGGCGGCTGGATCGCCCGCGCGCAGGGCCTGGCCGCGCAGGTGGCCGAGCAGGCCGAGATCGCGGTCGGCCTGGCCGACGCGGTCCTGTTCGTGGTCGACGCCCGGGTCGGCGCGACCGACGAAGACGAGGCGGTGGCGCGGGTGCTGCGCCGGGCGGGCAAGCCGGTCGTGCTGGTCGCCAACAAGGTCGACGACGCCAAGAACGAGTCTGACGCCCAGTCACTGTGGTCGCTTGGCCTGGGGGAGCCGGTGATGGTCTCCGCGATGCACGGGCGGGGCAGCGGTGACCTGCTCGACCGGGCCCTGGAGGCGCTGCCGGAGGCGCCCCGGGAGCGGCTTGGAGATGCCGGGCCGCGCCGGGTGGCCCTCATCGGCAAGCCCAACGTCGGCAAGTCCTCGCTGCTGAACAAGCTGGCGGGGGAGCAGCGGTCGGTGGTGGACTCGGTCGCGGGCACCACCCGTGACCCGGTCGACGAGGTGATCGAGCTCGGCGGCATCCCGTGGCGGTTCGTGGACACGGCCGGCATCCGGCGCCGCTTCCGGGAGAGCCAGGGGGCCGACTTCTACGCCACCCTGCGGACCCAGTCGGCCCTCGACCGGGCCGAGGTCGCGGTGGTACTCATCGACGCGTCCGAGCCGCTGACCGAGCAGGACCTGCGCATCCTGACGATGGTGACCGAAGCTGGGCGGGCGCTGGTGATCGCTTACAACAAGTGGGACCTCACCGACCCTGAGCGCCGCGAGTACCTGGAGCGGGAGATCGAGCGCCAGCTGTACCACGTCCGCTGGGCGCCCCGGGTGAACATCTCGGCCGCGACCGGGCGGCACGTCGAGCGGCTCGTCCCCGCCATCGAGCAGGCGCTGGCAGGCTGGGAGCAGCGGATCTCCACCGGGCAGCTCAACTCGTGGCTGACCGCCCTGGTCGCCGCCACGCCGCCGCCGATGCGGGGCGGTAAGCAGCCCCGGGTGCTGTTCGCCACCCAGGCCGGCACCAAGCCGCCGCACTTCGTGCTGTTCACCACCGGCTTCCTCGAGGAGACCTACCGGCGGTTCATCGAGCGGCGGCTGCGCGAGGACTTCGGCTTCGCGGGCACGCCGGTCAAGCTGACCATGCGGCTGCGGGAGAAGCGCGGCAAGAACGCCGCCCACCCCACCGCCCGGCGGTGAGCGGGGCCGGAGACCACGCCCCGTTCGGCAGCGGCCGTTCGCCCGTACCTGGGCGGCGGTCCGCGGGCGCGCTTTAGCGGTGGGCCGCGGCCGCCGCGCCGGGGTCAGGGGCGAGGTGGAACCAGACCGTCGTGCCGGCCGAGTCCCGGAGGTAACCCCACTGCGCGGTGAGCTGCTGGACCAGGAACAGGCCGTGCCCGTCGGCCGCCAGCAGGTCGCCCTTGACCACCGGGGCGGACGCCGAGCCGTCGTCGATCACCTCGATCAGCACCCCGTCCGGCATGTCGACCACCACGACGGTGACGCTGCCGCCGGGCGCACCCGACCGGGTGTGCAGGATCGCGTTGGTGACAAGTTCCGACGTCAGTAAGGTGGCGGCTTCGGGGTCGGCCTCCTGCTCCTTCCCCCCGGCCCGCAGCAGCCGGGCGACGAACGCGCGCGCCGCGGCGACCTCCTCCGGCCGGCCCGGGACCGTCAGCGAGCCCAGGATCGCGGTTCGCTGCCTGCTCCTGGCGCCGGGACCGTCGCTGGCCCGGCTTTTCAGGGGGGTGTCCATCCGCCAATTCCTCCCGTCTCGGTGCCGCCGGGCACCCCGGTGCCGCCGAACGCCGCGGCGGTCGCCGCGGTGCCGCCGAACACCGGGTCGCCGCCGTACACCGGAGCGCGGGGCCCAGCCCGCGCCTCGATATGACCCGTTAAAAACCGAAAAAACGTCAGTGTGGCGAAACGTACCTATCCGTTTCGCAACATTCTCCCCTTGCGTCCCGTTGCCGCCATTCCGCCCCGCGGCGGCCCGGGCCACTACCGATCATGCCTGTGCAAGCGCGCGACACGCAAGTGCGCAGGGCAAATTTAGCCGATGAAATCCCGGATGGGATTTCACTCCCTATGTTTTCGCTGTATCGTGCTGCTTGTCGCTCTCGCCGATCTTGGTCAAACCTGCGCACTTTAGTGGCATGATCAGCTATTGGCGATCTCCGCCAAGGGAGGTGAACCCGCGATGACCACCGGCCCCACCGTCCGCCGTCGGCGCCTCGGTACCGAGCTGCGCAAGCTGCGTGAGTCGAACGGCTACAAGCTGGAGGAAGTGGCCGCGCAGCTCGGCGTGGCGCCGTCCACCCTCTCGCGCATCGAGACCGGGAAGGCGCCGACCAAGTCGGCCTACCTGAACCAGATGCTCGAGAGTTACGGCGTGGTCGACCCGGCCCAGCGGCAGGTCCTGATCGACATGGCCCGGGAGGGTCACCGCAAGGGATGGTGGGCCGCCTACGACGACGTGCTCCCGAGCGGGTTCGACATCTACGTCGGCCTCGAAGCCGAGGCCACGGCGATCCGCGGGTACGAGACCTCGGTCGTCCCCGGTCTGCTGCAGACCCCCGACTACGCCCGGGCGGTGCTGTCGGAGATGTTCCCCCGGCACACCACCGAGCAGATCGACCGGCTGGTGGACCTGCGGATGGAGCGGCAGCGCCGGTTCGACAACGAGCCGGCGCTCGACATGTGGGCCATCCTCGACGAGGCCGTCATCCAGCGGCCGGTCGGCGGGAACGTGGTCATGCGGGCGCAGCTGAAGCACCTGCTGGCGGTGACGTCCCGGCCCGGGATGACCCTCCAGGTGCTGCCGTTCTCCTGCGGCGCGCACGCCGGGCACGGCGGTGCGTTCTCCATCCTCGAGTTCCCCAACCGGACCGATTCCGAGGTCGCCTACGTGGAATCGGTGGCTGGCATTCTCTACCTGGAAAAGGACCGCGAGGTACGGGCCCGGGCGGAGGCGTTCGACCGGCTGCGGGCCGCCGCGCTCGCCCCGGGCGCCTCGGCCGACCTGATCGAGCAGGTCGCAAGCGAGCTTTAGCGGGGCCCGTGGCGCCTGGGGTGGTCGCCACGGGGATCAGTCAGAAAAGGGGAACACAACAAGGAGGAATCGCATGGAATCCAACCTGGGGGAGCTGCACTGGTTCAAGAGCAGCGCCAGTGCGGCAGGCAACTGCGTCGAGGTGGCGCACCTGCCGGGCGGCGGCGTCGCGGTCCGTGACTCGAAGGACCGCAGCAAGGCGCCCCACCTCTACACCCGCCCCGAGTGGGAAGCCTTCCTGATCGGAGCCAGGAACGGCGAATTCGATCTGCCCGTGGCTTAGCGCTTACGCGCGAGGGGGAGAGAGAAGCCGGCGGGCTCCCGTAGTCGCGGGGACCCGTCGGTTCCGTTGTGGCCGGGCGGGCACTTTCGCGCTGGCGGGTCGCCGGGGCGGCTACTGGCCGACGGCGACCTCTAGCTGCCGGATGATCTCATCCAGGATCCGCGGCGTCTCCGAGGGCTCGTAGGCCACGATGGACAGCCGCTCCATCGCCAGCAGGTAGCGGTCCACGTCGGACTGCTTATCCAGGTAGAGCGCGCTGGTCAGGTTCTCCACGTAGACGACATCGGGCAGGTCCGGCTCGGCGAACCGCAAGATGCTGAACCCGGTCGGCGCCGCGTGCCCGCCCGCCCCGTACGGCAGGACCTGCAGCGTCAGGGTCGGGTTGCCGCACGCCTCGCGCAGGTAACGCAGCTGGTCGAGCTGGACCGCGATCCCGGCGACGGGACGGCGCAGCGCCGCCTCGTCCAGGACGATCCACAGCTTCAGCTTGCCGTCGCGGAACCGGCGCTGCCGCTCCTTGCGCAGCACGACCAGCCGCTCGGCCTGCTCGAGGGGGAAGTCGCCGAGCGAGATGACCTCGGTCGCGTACTCCTCGGTCTGCAGCAGGCCGGGGATGAACTGCGCTTCGTAGACCCGGATGGACCGGGCCGCCTCCTCCATGCCGACGTAGGCCTGGAACCAGTCCGGGAGGATGTCGTTGTAGCGGTGCCACCAGCCGGGCCGGTTGGACTGCTCGGCCAGGGTGAGCAACTGCTCGCGCTCACGGGCCTCCACCCCGTACAGGGTGAGCA
This sequence comes from uncultured Actinomycetota bacterium, assembly GCA_963795335.1. Lineage (GTDB taxonomy): Bacteria > Actinomycetota > Actinomycetes > Streptosporangiales > Streptosporangiaceae > Trebonia. Next base: position 241,434 of record CAWCHI010000006.1, on the reverse strand, counting down.
GGTCCAGCACGTCGATCTCGCGGATCGCGTTCCGGCCGAGCTCGATCCGGCTGATCTTGGACTCCGACGCGCGGATCCGGCTCGCCGCCTGCTTGGCGGTGATCCCCCGCGACTCCCGCAGCCGGCGCAGCTGCGATCCGAGCAGGATGCGCAGGACGGTGGGACCGTCCGATGAGTCAGGCACGCCGCCGACCTCCTCGTTATTGCGGTGCGCACGCGGCCGGGCAAAACCGCGAGCTTAGCCCCACGAGGCTGATAACGCTGGTTCTGCGCAATTGCGTTGACGGAGCGGCGCTCGCGCAGTGACCCAATGATATCGCAAATGGGATTCCATGTCGGCTATCCGAACCTGGCATCTGTCACATTATCGCCGGCCGTGGGGGCCGCCGTGACCACCCCCAGCGCCTGGCCGGGGCCGGGCCGGTGTCGTCGCTTGTGCGTGCACAACAAGGGTTTCTGGCCCGGCGGGGCGCCGGCGGTCCGGCTGGGGCGGGCGGGACGGTCCCGCCCCGCCCGCCCGGTGGCGGCCGGGGACGGGATGCCCGCCCGCGGGTTGCGCCGAATCGCTGACATAAAGCCGCTGAATCGGCCATTTGGCCGCATGGTTATCCGCGCGATACCAGAGCGCGCAATTGCGCAATGGTAATACGCGGGGATTGACCGAGCCGAGCACGAGCGCCACGCGCCCAAAATATGCCGGCCGGTGCAATTGAGCAGGGCCCGGACGCCCCCGGGTTGTCGTTGCGGCCGCTGACCGGAGCCCCTGGCGGCGGTGACGACGAGCCCGTCAGCGTCTGGCGCGGCCGAAATCCGCGTCCGTATGATCGGCGTATGCGCTATCGAACCCTCGGTGATTCCGGCCTGCTCGTCTCGGTGGTAGGCCTCGGCTGCAACAACTTCGGCGGTCGTCTCGACACTGCGCAAACCCGGGCAGTGGTCAGCGCCGCGATCGACGAAGGCATCACCCTCCTCGACACGGCGGAAACCTACGGCGGCGGCGGCGCCTCCGAGCTCGCGCTCGGCGAGGCCCTGCGGAGCCGGCGCGACAAGGTGGTGCTCGCGACCAAGTTCGGTTCTCAGGGCGGCGACATGGGCTACGGCCCGGCCGCTGGCGCCCGGGCCAGCCGCAACTACATCAAGATCGCGGTCGAGCAGTCGCTCACCCGCCTGCGTACCGACTACATCGACCTGTACCAGCTGCATACGCCCGACCCGGTCACCCCGATCGACGAGACCCTGGCCGCCCTCGACGACCTTGTCACGGAGGGGAAGGTCCGCTACCTGGGTCACTCCAACTTCACCGGCTGGCAGATCGCCGACGCCGCCCACAGCGCCGCCGCCAGCGGCTGCACCCCGTTCATCTCGGCCCAGAACCACTGGTCGCTGCTCGAGCGCGGGGCCGAGCGCGAGGTCGTGCCCGCCGCCCAGCACTTCGGGGTCGGCCTGCTGCCCTACTTCCCGCTGGCGAATGGACTGCTGACGGGCAAGATCCGGCGCGGACAGGACGTCCCCGCCAACACCCGGCTGTCCGAGCCGCGGCGGGCCGGCTGACGTCACCGAGGCCAAGCTCGACAAGGTCGAGTCGCTCATCGCCTGGGGCCAGGAGCAGGGCGTGTCCATCCTCGAAATCGCCATCGGCGGCCTCGCCGCCCAGCCGGGCTGCGCGTCCGTCATCGCCGGCGCGACCTCGGCCGAGCAGGTGAAGGCCAACGCCGCGGCGGGCGAGTGGGAGCCGACCGCCGAGCAGCTGGAGGCGATCGACACGATCGTCCCGCCGCCGGGGGCAGGCCGCTAGCCAGCTGCCTGCGGCCGGGACCGGCCGCAGGCAGCGGAACGGGGGCGGGTAACACCGCCCCCGTTCACTGTGTCCCCGGCCGCTGGCGGCCCGGCAACGTAGGCATGGGCGGGAAATCCGTGCGAGCAACGTCACATCCCCCCGTTTCCCCGCGGCCGCCGTCGGCCAGCGATGATGGCAGCCGATATGTCCATTTACCGGGCGTTGGAGCTGCTCGCGGCCGGGGCCGGCGGCGGCATCGCGGGCACGGTGGCCAGCGTCGCCAGCGTGGTCTCGTACCCGGCCCTGCTCGCCCTCGGGCTGCCCCCGCTGGCGGCCAACGTCACCAACACGGTGTCGCTGGTGTTCTGCGTCCCCGGAACGCTGCTGGGCGCCCGGCCGGAGCTGGCCGGCCAGCGGCACCGCATCCTCCGGTACGGGTCGGTTACCGCCGCCGGCGGGGCGGCGGGCGCAGCGGTGCTCCTGCTCGCCCCGCCCGGCGCGTTCGGGCTGGTGGTCCCGGTGCTGATCGCGGTGGCGGCGGTGCTGGTGCTGGTGCAGCCGCGGCTGCGCGCGCTGAGCCCGCGGCCGGGGGCCGAGCAGTCCCGGCGACGGCTCGCGGTGCTCTTTGGCGTGGCCGTCTACCTCGGCTACTTCGGCGCCGCGGGCGGCGTCCTGGTGCTGGCGGCGCTCGCGGCCACCTTGACCGAGCCCTTCATCCGGGTCAACGCGATCAAGAACGTGGTCTCGGGCGCGGCCAACCTGATCGCGGCGGCCGTCTTCGCCGCCTACGCCCCGGTCGACTGGGCGTTCGTGCCGATGCTGGCGACTGGCTTCCTCATTGGCGGCTACACCGGCAACCGGCTGGCCCGCTACCTGCCGGCCACCGCGCTGCGGGTCATCGTCGCCTCCGCCGGCCTTGCCCTGGCGGTCAAGCTGGGCCTTTCTGCCTACCGCTAACAGGGCCGCTACCAGGCCACTAGCAGGGCCGCTAACAGCGGCGCCAGCAGGGCCGCGAGCGGGCAAACGCCCGTCAGCCCGCGGTGACCGGGAGCGGGTCCGCCGCCGACGCCGCCCAGCGGCGGCCGAGCAGCACCGTCCGCGCGGCCATCCAGCAGCCGAGGGCGGCCCACACCCCGGGCAGCCCGAGCCAGTGGAACCGCAGCACCAGCAGCGCCAGCGGCGCGAACGCGGCGATGGAGATGATCATCGCCCGGCGCATGGCGCCGTAGTCACCGAGTCCGAGGATGATGCCGTCGTAGACGAACGCGAGGGCGGACAGCGGCTGGGTCAGCGCGGCGCACAGCAGCCCAACCGCGGCGGCCGAGCGGACCCCCGGGTCGGCCGTGAACAGCCCCGGTGCCAGCAGCGCGAGCAGCGCCGTGACGACCGCGAGCACGGTCCCCGCGGCCAGGCCGAGCACCAGCGTGCGCCGGGCGACCACCTCAGCCGCCGCCCGGTTGCCCCGGCCGAGGGCAGCCGCCACGAAGACCTGGGCGGGCACCGCGAGCGCGTCGGTCGACAGCGACAGCAGCGTCCACAGCCGGTAGGCGATCTGCTGGCCCGCGAGCGCTACCGGGCCGAGCCGGGCGGTGACCGCGGTGGCCGCCAGTGGCACCACGCCGAGCGCGATCGTCCGGACCGACAGCCGGTGCCCGTCCGCGAGCAGCGCGGTCACGTTGGCCTTGGCCGGGCGCCGCGGGCGGACGTGCGAGCGGTGCGAGGCGTAACCGTAGGCCGCCGCGGCCAGGACCTGGGCCACGACCGTGCCCCAGGCCGAGCCGGCCAGCCCCGCGTGCAGCCCGTACACGAACCACAGCTCAAGCGCCACGTTGACCAGGTTGGCGCCGACCGCGATCCGCAGCGGCGTCCTGGTGTTCTCCAGTCCCGTCATGTGCCCGTTGCCCGCATACGACAGGTACAGGAACGGCAGCCCGAGCGCGGCGATCCGGATGTAGCTGACCGCAGCGGCCCCGGTCGCGGCGTGCCCGCCGAGCAGCGCGACCAGGTACGGGGCAACCGCTGCGACCACCGCCGTGGTCGCTGCGCCCCAGCCGGCCGCCACCACGTAGGCCGCGCCGACCGCGCGCCCGGCGGCGGCGTGGTCGCCCCGGGCGGCGTTCCGCGACACCTCGGTCGTGGTCGCGGTGGTCAGGAAGATGGCCAGCCAGATGACGACCGACAGGGTGGACGTCGCCAGCGCCAGGGCGTCGAGCGGCGCGCGGCCCAGGTGCCCGACGATCGCGGTGTCGGTCAGGTTGTAGAGCGGCTCGGCCGCGATCGCGCCGAGTGCGGGCACCGCCAGCCGGGCGATCCGCCGGTCGAGGCCGCGCCCGGGGACGTCACGCGCGACCTGGCTCACGCCCGTCAGGATAGTAGCGGCCTGAGCCGGTATCGCCGGGTGAGGTACGGTTACGTACTCGTGAGCCGAATGCAGTCGCCGGCCGTCCTGGCCTCGCCGGGCCACCTCCGGCTGGAGCGAAGCCTGCTGGTGATCGGCGTGATCGCCCTCGGCTACAACCTGCGCGGCTCTATCACCAGCCTCCCGCCGGTCTTCGATGAGCTCCAGGCGACCCTGCACCTGTCCAGCACCGCAATTTCCCTGCTGGCGGCCGCCCCCGTCATCTGCTTCGGGGTGGTCTCCGGCTTCACCGCCGCCCTCGCCCGGCGCACCGGGGAGGAGCGGGCGCTGCTGGGGGCGGTGATCGTGCTCGCGGCGGGCCTGCTGGCACGCGGCCTGGCGCCCGGGGCGCTGCTCTTCCCGGGCACGATCGCCTGCAGTGCCGCCATCGCGGTGATGAACGTGCTCCTGTCCAGCCTTATCAAGCGCCGCTGGCCGGAGCGCGCGGGCCTGCTGATCGGCCTGTACATCACCGCCCTGTCGGCCGGCGCGATCGTCGGGTCACTGGTCAGCGTCCCGCTCTGGAACGCGACGGGCGGGTCGGTCGCGGTCACGCTCGGCTGGCTGGCCGCTCCGGCCGCCCTCGGCGCGCTGCTGTGGCTCCCGCAGGTGGCCGTGACCCCCAGCGAGCGCCGGGCCGGGCGGGACGGGCGGGCCGCGGCCGGCCAGGGCGCGCCGTCGGTGACGGCTTCAGCCGGCCCGGCGCCCCGGCTCGCGGTACGCCGGCACGCGCTCGCCTGGCACGTGACGATCTTCATGGGCATGCAGTCGCTGGTTTACTACGCGGCCCTGTCCTGGCTGCCGACGATGCTCCGTGACCGGGGTGAGAGCGCCGCCGCGGCGGGTGACCTGCTCGCGCTCATGGGCGTCGGCAACCTCGCCGTCTCGCTCGTCATCCCGCTCGCCGCGCAGCGGATGCGCTCGCAGCACTCGCTTGTGGTCCCGACGGTGCTGGCGATTGCCGGCGGCATGGCGGGCCTGCTGTGGGCGCCGCTCGGCGGCGCGTTCGCCTGGGCCCTGATCCTCGGCGCGGGCCAGAACGCCGCCCTCGCGCTGGCGATCTTCTTCACCGCGGCCCGGTCGCCTGACGCGGCCACCGCGGCCTCGCTCTCGGCCCTGGCCCAGGGGGTCGGCTACCTGCTCGCCAGCGCCGGGCCGCTCGAGGTGGGACTGCTGCACTCGGCCACCGGCGGCTGGACGGTCCCGTTCCTGGTGCTGTTCGCCTTCACCGCCGTGATGCTGGTGTTCGGCGTGCTCGCCGCCCGCCCGCGGGTGCTGCCGGCCGGGGGTGCAGCATGACCCCGCCGGTCGGGTTCGACCTGGACATGACGCTGATCGACTCCCGGCCCGCGATCATGGCGTCGTTCGCCGCGCTGGCGGATGCGAGCGGTGTCGCGATCGACCCGGCCGGCGTCGACCGCCGCCTCGGCATCAAGCTCGAAGACGAGCTGGCGTACTGGTTCCCGCCCGACCGCATCCCGGCCGCAGTGGACCTCTACCGCATGCACTACCGGCGCTTCCTCGCCCCGCTGACCACCCGGCTGCCGGGGGCGGCCGAGGCACTGACGGCGGTCCGGGCGGCCGGGGCCCAGGTCGCGGTGATCACCGCCAAGCACCCGGTCACCGCCCGGCTGAGCCTGGAGAGCGTCGGCCTGGCGGCCGACGTCCTTTACGCCGACGCCCACGGTCCGGAGAAGGCCACGATCATCGCGGCCATCGGCGCGGCCGTCTACGTCGGTGACACCCCGGCCGACATGCTCGCGGCGGTTGCCGCCAAGGCGCACCCGGTGGGCGTCGCCACCGGCTCGTTCACGGCGGACGACCTGCGTGCGGCGGGCGCGGCCGACGTGCTGGTGTCGCTGACCGATTTTCCGGCCGTGTACCGCGGAATCACCCGCTGACGGTATCGCCTGCTCGCGGGCGGTGCGGGCCGGCCTGGCCTTGCTGATGCTGCCCGCGGTGGCGACGGTCAGGACGCGGCGCGCCGCGGCCGCGCCGCCCGCTTGACCGGCCGCGCCCCGGCCAGCATCTCGCCCTCGGTCTTCTCCGTCACCAGGGCGCCGAATGCCTCGGCGTCCATTGTCACCCGCCGGGGCAGGTCCTCACCCGGCAGGTAGAGGTCGAGCACCGTGACCCGCAGCGCGTCCTTCTCCATCGCCAGGGCCTCGTCCGCCAGGGCCTCGATTTCCACCGGCCCCTCCCCGAGCTCCGGGTGCTCATGGATGACGATGCGCGCCAGCGCTTCCTCCCGGAGGATGAGCTGCCCGCTCAGGTCGCTGAACCGGACGGTCTTCTGCCCCATGACTCGACCCCTCTATTCGAACGTTTTGGCTTACGTTGTCGACCAGGGTCAACCTAACCGCTCGCATGTTCGTTTGTCAAACGCCTGTTCTAGTGGCGGCCAGCCTACCCGAAACTGCTGTCGACTGCGGTCAGCGGGTGCTCGCGGGGTCTCGTCCCTGGCCGCGTTTCCCGTCCCCAGCGTTCTCGTTTTACAGGGGCTTCTTCATTTGCAGGGCGGTTGTCTCGTAGCCGAGGCTCTCGTAGAGCGACCGGGCGATCGTGTTCTGACCGTGGACGTTGAGCCCGAGGGAGGTCATGCCCCGGGACCGGGCGATGTCCTCGGCCAGCCGCATCGCCGCCCGCCCGTACCCGTGCCCGCGGTAAGCGGCCTCGATTTCGACGTCGTACACCCAGGCCATCAGCGGGTCATCGGGGCTCGGCACGCTGAGCCAGAGCCAGCCCGCCGCGGTCTCACCCGCCATCACCCGGAACAGCAGCTGCCCCGGTGACTCGTAGCCGCGAGGGAACATGCGGGCCGTTTCTGCCTCCGCCTTGCGCCGGGCGGCGGCAGCGGGCATGGCCCCCGAGGAAACGATCAGGGCGGCGTACCCGGCCAGCTGCCGCGGCAGCCAGTCGCTGAACTCGGCGGGGGTCATCGGCCGCAGCCGGAGGGCGTCGTCGGTCACCGTCCCATCTAAGCCGATCCGGCGGGCTGGGCCGGCTGGGGCCGGTTCACGGGAATGTCGCCCGCGCGCAGTAGCCTGCCGTTACGGAGGTGCCCATGCGCGAAGGAACCCCCTCGCCCACCGAAGACGGGGTCACCGCAGACGAGAGGGCCGGGCGGGAACGGCCGGCTCCGTCCCGCCGGGCACCCTCGGCCCGGTCGCACCAGGCCGGCGCCGGGGTCGACCGGCCCCAGCCCGTGTCCCCGGAGGAAGCGGCCGCGCTGCCGTTGTCGGCCTTGCTGTCCCAGGCCGTGGTCGCGTTCACTATCGAGGCCGACAACGAGGCTGAGCACGGCCTGCCGCACCGCACCACCGACTACGGCCAGACCGGCGCGTGGGCTGACGGTGCGTGGCTGACATCACTGCTCATGTGGGCCAACTGCTTGCGCTTTCTCCCGGACGGCGGCATCACGGTCCGCGAGCTGGAGCGCCGCGCCCGCACCGGCACCAACTTGGACGGCATGCGCCGCTGGGGGTATGTCACCTTCACCCCCGACCGGGGCCACGGCAAGCCCCCCGGACCGGACGCGGTCATCGCGCCGACCCGGCCCGGGATCGCCGCGCGGGACACCTGGCCCCAGGTCACCGCCGAGGTCGAGGCGCGCTGGCGCGACCGCCTGGGCGCCGGGCGGTTCGGCGCGGTCCGCGCCGCCCTGGTCGCGCTGGTGGCCCAGCTCGACCCGGCCCTGCCCGATTGCCTCCCGATCCTCGGCTACGGCCTGCGGGAGCGGGAGGCGGGGGAGCGGCCCGGAGGAGAAAGCGAGCGGGACGGGGGCGACCGAGGGCGAGACCGCGAGCGGCCAGAAACGGAACGCGGCCGCAGCCAACGCGCTGACCCGACCGCCCGGGCGGCCGACCTTCCGCTCTGGGCGCTGCTGTCCCGGGCGCTGAACGCCTTCGCCCGGGAGTACGGGCGCGGGCCGGGGCCGTCGCTCGCGCTCAGCGCCGACATCCTGCGGGTGCTAAGCGAACAGGGCGTGGCGGTCAAGGACGTCCCCGCCCTCGGCGGGGTATCCAAGGAGGCGGTCGCCATGGCGGTGACGACGATGCGCCAGGGGCGCCTGGCGACCGAGGGACCCGACCCCGCAGGCAGCCGGTACCGCTTCCTCAGCCTCACCGCCCGGGGCCTGCGGGCCCGCGACCAATACCCCGCCCTGACGGCCGGCATCGAGGCCGACTGGCGCATACGGTTCGGCGACAACGTGGTCACCGCGCTCCGCCGGTCGCTCGAGCCGCTGGCCGCGGGCGACCCGCCACTGCTGTTCGCGGGCCTCGACCCGTACCCCGGCAACTGGCGGGCCCGGGCCCGCCCGCTGACGGTCTTGCCGCACTTCCCGATGACCCTGCACCGCGGTGGCTTCCCCGACGGCAGCTAGCCCCCGGACCTGTCTAGCCCCCCTGACCTGGCGGGCCGCTAGCCCCCGGAGCGGCCGCGAGAGCGCCGGAAAGGTGTGGAGGTGACCCGACCCTGGGTACACCGCTAACGAAGGAGGTGCTGAGCATGCGACTTGGCAAGGAAGAAGCGGTTGGCTACGTCGAGGACACCGAGGCGGAGCTCCCGGCCGAGCAGATCAGGGCCGATGAGCCGCTGCTGCTCCCGCTGGCCCCAGTCACCGAACCCATCCTCCCCGTCGCCTGACCAGGCCGCCGGCCGCGTCTCCGGGGATGAATCATCTGCTGTCCTGGTCGGCCCGCCCGGCCAGGGACGAGCGTCCGGACCGTCCGTTCACCGGCTATAAGCTCGCGCACGCGGTGCTGTCGGCGGACGGGACCAAGGCCGGCTTCGCCGGCCTGACCCTCGGCGCCACCCGGGTCTACGGCGTGGTGGCCGACGCCGAGTGCGTCTGGAGCCGGCGCCATACGCCGCCGCGGCGCTGGTGCGGCTGCGGCTTCTACACCCTGCATGCCCTGTCCGACGCGCGCGCGCTCGCCTGCGCGACCGAGAACCGCTCGGCCCTGCTGCTGGAGGTGGTCGCGTCCGGTCAGTACATCCGCTACGAGCGCGGCTTGCGCTCCAGCAGGCAGCGGGTCCGGGTGATCCTCGACGCGCAGTGCACCTGCGGCCGCCCGGGCACCGGCCTGGCTGATGCCGGCAGCGGCCTGATCGGCTGGCGGCACCTGACCCCGGTCTGCGACCACTGCATGGCCGGGCGGCCCGCGATCACCCTGAGGGCGTTCACCGAGCTCCTGGACGGGGCGGTTCAGCTGGCGCCGCTGCTGTCGGCTACGCCCCTGGCGGGCGACGCCGCGGCGGCGCCCGCCAGGGGCGTGGTGGGCGACGCGGCCGACAAGGCGCTGGCGGGCGAGTCCCCCCTGGCGGTGCTGTCGGCCGAGATCGCCCTGCTGCACGCCCGCCTCGACGACCTTCAGTCCCGCCTGGAGCCTCCCCGCTGACAAAGCGCCCGCGCCGCTGACAAAGCGCCCGCGCCGCTGACAAAGCGCCCGCGACCGGCGCCGGCGACGCGGCGGGCCGGGGCGGCGCTAGAGGAACGACGCCAGCCAGGCGTGGACCTCACCCAGGTGGTTCCCCGTCAGGGTCAGGTGCCCGTCGTCATCGAGCAACCGGACGTCCGCCCCCGGTACGTGGGCCGCAAGCCACTGCCCGTGCCCGAACGGCACGAACAGGTCGTGCCGGCCGTGCATGACCATGACCGGAACCCGGATGTCGGTGACGGAGAACCCCCACGGCGAGGCGAGGGCACGCCCGTCGTCGTACCAGCCCTGGCTGCCGGGGGCGAGCCCGTCCTGGGTGCTGAAGACCAGGTACTCGGCCAGCTCGCCGGTGACCGCGGCGGCGTCGACCGGCGTCAGCAGGGTGGCGAACTGCTCCCTGACGTCGGCCGCGGTCGCGCCCAGCATCCCCGCCCGCTCCTCGTCCGTCTTAGCCCGGGACGCCTCCGGGTCACTCAGGCCCAGCTTGAAGTCGTCGACGTTCTCCTGCCCCATCCCGGCGAACCAGTCCAGCCCCTCGGACGGGTAGGGCGCCAGCGAGGCGAGCGACGCGGCCGCCGCCACCAGGTCGGGCAGCAGCGCCGCGCACGCCAGCACGTGCGGCCCGCCCCCGGAGATGCCCCAGGTCGCAAGCCTGGTGATGCCGAGCGCGGCGCAGATCGCGCGAACATCCTCGGCGCACGATCCGACGGTCCGTCCCTGCTGCGGGTCCGACCCGCCGTACCCGGGCCGGTCGTAGCTGATCACCCGCAGCCCGCGGGCCCGCGCGTCGGCCGCGACCGGGGCGTAGATCTGCCGGGAGTTGGGTGTCCCGTTGTGCACCAGGACTGGCTTGCCGGCCGGGTCGCCGGCCTCCTGCACCGCCAGCGTCCGGCCATCCGCCGCCTTGATCCGGTGTTCCATCAGGCACCTCCGCTGCTGCTGCGAGCCCGGTCAGCCGTCATCGTAAGCGCTGAGCCCACCTCGCGTCCCCCGCCGGGGCCAGGTCCTCGCCCGGGGAGGGCGGCGAACTGGCGGGCCAGCTCCTGTACCTGGGCCCACAGGTTCCGCACCGCCTCGACGGAGATCCGCGCGTATCGTTCGCAGATGGCCATTCGTATTTTCCGGGTAGGTCACCGCGGGAAGCGAACCGAGAGGCAGGAGGCACCGATGGCCGAGGTCGTGCTGTTCCATCACGTGCAGGGGCTGACTGGCGGAGTCCGCGCGTTCGCCGAGCGGCTGCGGTCGGGTGGGCACACCGTGCACATGCCCGACCTGTTCGACGGCCAGACGGCGGGCAGCGTCGAGGAAGGCCTGGCGATCGTCGGCCAGATCGGGGACGAGAACCTCGACCGCCGGGTCGACGCCACGGTCGAGGGCCTGCCGGCTGACCTGGTCTTCGCCGGGTTCTCGCTCGGCGGCGGGATCGCCCAGCGCCTCGCGCAGACCCGGCCGGGCGCCCGTGGCGCCCTGTTGTACGAGTCGTGCCTGCCGATCACCGGCGAGTGGGCGGTCGGGCCGTGGCCAGCCGGCGTCCCGGTGCAGGTCCACGGGATGGACAAGGACCCGTTCTTCGGGCTGGAGGGAGACATCGACGCCGCCCGGGAGCTGGTGGCGTCGGTTCCGGAGCTGGCCGAACTGTTCGTCTACCCGGGTAACGTGCACCTGTTCACCGACAGCTCGCTGCCGTCCTACGACCCAGCCGCGGCCGAGCTGGTGGTCGAGCGCTCGCTTGAGTTCCTCGGCCGGCTCGGCTGACGGGTCCGGCCGGCTCGCCGTGCTGCCGGGGGAGGGCGCGTCACCAGCCGCCGTGGTGTTCCGGGACCAGCCTCACCAGCGGGACCAGCCCCACCAGGATGACCGCGAACGCCACGAACACCCAGGCCTGGGCGATGCCCGGGTGGGCGCTGCGCGCGAGCAGCGCGGTCGAGACCGAGACCGCGGTGATCGCCCCGGACTGGCGGAACATGCCGCGCAGGCCGGAGATCGCGGCCGCCTGATCCGGGGCCAGCTGCAGGCAGGCGTTGCTGATCGCGGGGACCGACAAGCCCATGCCGATGCCGGAGACGGCGGCGCCAATCGACAGCCAGCCGTAGGGAGAGAACGGGGCCGGGATCACCATCAGCACCAGCCCGATCGCCAGCAGCGTGAACCCGGTCACCATGGGCCAGCGGTAGCCGGTCCGCCGCAGCGCCAGCGTGGCCAGGCCGGCGACCGCGATCATGCCCACCGCCCGCGCGGTCAGCAGGGTGCCCGCGCCGAGGGGGGCGATCCCGTAACGGTTTTCCGCGTACAGCGGGACCAGGGCGGAGAAGCCGAGCGCGGCCGCGCCGTTCAGGTAGTTGATCACGTTCATCAGCCCGAAGCCGCGCCCGCGGAGCAGCCGGTAGGGCACGAACGGCGCCGCGTCGGTCTTGGAATGCCGCACGAAACCGAACCCGAGCACGATCGAGGCGGCCACCGGGACCAGGAACCCGGGATCGTAGAACCGGACGTTGCCGCTGCCCAGGTAGGTGATGCCGAACATGCCGGTGATCAGCAGGCCGGCCAGCAGCAGCACTCCGTTGATGTCGATCCGGCCCGCCGCCCGCGTCGCCGACGTGGGGATGAACTTGGCCGTCAGCAGGATGAGGATGAACCCGATGGGCACGTTGATCAAGAAGATGCCGCGCCAGGTCCAGTAGCTGACGAACAGCCCGCCGAGTACCGGCCCGACGATGCCGCCGATCGGGAAGATCGAGGTGAACATGCCGACCGCGCGGTCCCGCTGGTTGCCGAAGTGGTCGGACACGATGCCCGTCGCCGACGGCATGAAGGCGCCGCCGCCGAGCGCCTGGATGAACCGCGCGACCAGCAGGAACCCGATGTTGGGGGCAAAACCGCAGACCAGCGAGGAGACGGTGAAGACCGCGGCCGAGATCATGAAGACCTTTTTGCGGCCGTAGATGTCGCTGATCTTGCCCGCCATCGGCATCGCGATGACCTGGCCGAGCGCGTAGACCGAGATCGACCAGCTGCTCCAGTTGATCCCGGAGTGCAGTTCCTTCTCGATCGCGGGCAGCGCCGTCGCCACGATGGTCTGGTCGATCGAGGCCATGAACAGCGCGATCGAGACGATCGCGAAGATCAGCCCGCGCCGGGTGGTCCGCGGCCCGGTGGGGGCAGTGGCGTCAGGGGCAGGGCCAGGGCCGCCGGCGACGGAATCGTCGGCGGGCGGGCTGGGCTGCTCGCTGCTTCTCGTGCTGCCTCCAGCTATGCTCACGTGGAATGATAGTAGTTGCTTGCCGGCAAGCATTCAAGCGACACCCGGGAGACGTGATGGACACCGAGCTCGTGGTCAGGCTCCGCGCCGTTCTCGCCCGACTCACCCGCCTGCTCAACGACACGTCTACCGGCGAGGGCCTTACCCCCACCCAGTACTCCGTCCTGGTGCTGGTGCGGAACAAGGGCCCACTCGGGCTGACCGAGCTGGCCGAGCTCGAGGGGCTGAACCCGACCATGTTGTCCCGCGTGGTCAAGGCGCTCGATGAGCGCGGCCTGGTGCGCCGGATGCCTGACCCGGGTGACGCCCGGGCCGCCCGGCTCGCCGCCACGACCGAGGGCGAGAACGTGCACGACCGGGTGCGGGCCGAGCGTACCAAGGTGGTCTCGGACTGCATCGACCGGCTGCCGCCGGAGACGGCCGAGATGCTGGCCGCGTCCGTGCCCACCCTTGAGGCGCTGGCGGAGGCGCTCAAGCCGCTCAAGGGGGCCGTCCGGGGCTAGCCTGCCGTATCGCCGCCTGCCGTATCGCCGCCTGCCGATGCCGCCTGCCGGCCGCCTGCCGGCCGCCTGCGCCGGGCGCGGCGCCACTGGCCGTGCCCTCGGCCGTGCGGCTGGCGGGCAGCCGGAACCGCGGCAGCGGCGAGGGGAGCAGCAGCGCCGCCCCGGCGACCCCGCCAACCACCGCCACCCACAGGGCCGTGTCGAGCCCGGCGACCGCGCCAAGGACCCCGCCCAGCAGCGCTCCGACCGGGCGCGTCCCGTAGTTGATGGCCTGGAAGGCCCCGTTGACGCGGGACCGCAAGACGTCCGGGATCACCGCGGCGAATATCGAGCCGATGGAGATGTCGAGCACCATCACCCCGAAGTCGGATAGGAACTCGGCCGCGGTCATCATCGCGATCACCGCGAACGTGGCGTGGTGCCCGCCCGGCACCGGCGCGAGCGCGATCAGCGCCAGCGGCACGGTGAACAGGAAGCAGCCCGCCACGTAGGTCAGCCCGACCCCGACCCGGCGGGCCAGCGTCTTGGTCACCGCCGCGCCGAGCACGCCGCCGGTCGCGCCGATGCCGATGATCACCCCGAGCAGGCCCGCGTTCACGTGCAGCACCCGCACCGCGTACAGCACCAGCAGGGCGAAGAACATCAGGTTGAAGAAGTTGATCACCGCCACCCCGATCAGCGACGCCCGCACGACAGGGGAGTGGATGACCCAGCGCAGGCCCGCCGTGACCCCGCCCTTCCCGTCGTCCACCGGCGGCTCGACCGGGTTGATGCGGCGCAGGAAGAAGGCCGAGCCGAGGAACGAGAGCGCGTCCGTCAAGATCGCGAACGGGGCCGTCAGCAGCTGGGTGAGGATGCCGCCGAGGGACGGCCCGACCACGAACGACATCGCCCGGCTGCCGTAGATCAGTGACTGCCCGTCGACGTACTGGGCGGGCTTGACGATCGACACGAACAGCGCGCTGTCGGCCACGTCGAACAAAATCGACAGAGTGCCGGCGGCGAACACGACCGCCAGCAGCTGCGGCAGCGTCAGCACCCCGAGCACATAGCACAGCGGAATGGTGGCGAACAGCGCGCACCGGCCCAGGTCGCACGCGATCATCAGCTGGCGCCGCCGGCCGCGCCGGTCGGCCCAGGCCCCGGCATGCATCCCGAACAACAGGCTGGGCAGCCACTCGAGGGCGGTCAGCAGCCCCATCGTGGCCGAGCCCGCGTGCAGCGCGAGCACCGCCGTCAACGGCACCGCGATCACCGCCACCTGGTCCCCGCCCATCGAGATGGTGGACGCGGACCAGTAGCGGCGGAACGCGGTATCCCGCAGCAGCGGCGGGATCAGCCGCCGGGCGACGGCGGGCCGGTGCCCGCGGTCTTCTTCGGCCGCTGCTTGGTCTTCCCGGGTTACGGCGGCGCCTTCCTCGATCACGCCCGGGTCCTGTCCTGCCGCGGCGTCCTCTGGCCCGCTCACGGTGCTCACTGCTCCTCTCGCGGGGTCACGGCGGGGTCGTCCGGCGTTGGCAGGGTTACGTTGGGGAAGCCCAGGTGCAGGTAGGTGGCCAGGCGCGCGCCGGGCGGGCGCAGCTCGGGCCGGGTCTGCCGTTCGAAGTACTTGTCGGTCACCGCGAGCAGCTGGCGCCCGACCTCGGCCAGCTCGTCCGCGGTCACCCACAGGAAGCGGTCGCCGAAGAACGCGGCCCGCTGCCACTGCTCGCTCTCGCCGCGGCCGGCCTCCAGCTACTGCCGCAGCTCGTCGAAGTACCACTCGGCGAGCACCTCGGTGAGCGCGCCGGCCGCGGCGGCCGCCTCCGGGTCTGCTGGATCTCGTCCCAGCCGTCGACGTGGTGGTCGCCCGCCAGGGCTTCTCCCGCCCGGTCCCGCCGCCGGTCTCCTCGACCAGGCCGTAGCTTGGCGAGCTGCCGCAGGTGGAACGAGCAGGTTCCGGAGGACTCGCCCAGCAGCCGCCCGGCCTGCGTCGCGGTCAGCGGGCCGCGCGTGCGCAGCGCCACGATCAGCTTCATGCGCACGGGGTGGGCGTAGGCCCGCAGCGCCTTGGGGTCGCTGAGCCGGGTGACGCTGCGTCCCGGTACTTCGCGGTCATCCATGGGTGCAAAGATAGCTTTGCAAAGAAAGCTTTGCAAGAGAGGCGAAGGCCGATTGGGCGGGCGGTCGAACCGGGCCGGTCAGGCGGTGACCGGGTACGGCCGGGGCGCCCGGCGCAGCCACTGCCAGAACGAGCGGCGCGGCGGCCGGGCCAGGATCGAGCCGCTTCCGCAGCTTCCGGCCACCGTGACGCGCAGCGTCACCGGGACGCTGGCGCCCCATGGCGCCCGGACCTTGACCTGGCCACTGCGCACCGCCACGTCGTCCAGGTCGACCGACGATGCCCGGCTTGGTGACCAGCAGCAGCTGCCCGCTGCGCACCCGGCGTCGAGTGCAGCGCCGGCTGGGTGATGACCGCCTCGGTCAGGTCCAGCTTGACCTGGCCGCTGGTCACCTTGATGTCCATCCGGTTCGGCACCGTCCAGCGGCCCTCGCGCGCGGCGTGCCCGCTGCTGACGTGGATCGTGATGAGTTCCTTGGCCGGTCTCCGGCGGCCCGGGCAGCGGCCAGCGCGCTCCTGCGGCGGGCAGGTCGGCGGCGAGGACGCCAGGTCGGCGTAGGTGCGCGCGCTCAGCGCCCGCTCCAGCCGCTCGTCGAGCTCGTCACTTGTGAGCCGCCCGTCGCCCGCCGCGACCCGCAGCTCCTCGACCACGCGGTCGCGCTCCATGTGGGACACACGCAGGCCCCCGCCCAGGTTCGCGACCCCGACTCCGGGCTCCGCTGCGCCTCCGGGCTCCGCCGCGCCTCCGGGCTCCGCTGCGCCCCCGGGTTCCGCCGTGCCCCTGGCCGCGACCGCGGCCCCGGGCGCGGGCGCGGGCTCTCCGCCGCGGTGACGGTGGCGGGCTCGGGTTGCTGCTGATCCGGCATGGCACAAACTGTAGGGCACCCCGGACTTCCGGGCACTGTACTCGCGGCGCGGGCGCGGTTGCCGCCTCGTTAATCCCTGACTAAGGTCAGGTAATGTGCCCGCTGATCCCGGTGACCCGGTCGCCGTTGTCCGCCAGTTCAACCGCCGCTACACCCAGCGGATCGGCGTCCTTGAGGACTCGTTCCTGGGACTGGGGATGCCGCTCGGCCCGGCCCGCCTGCTGTTCGAGATCGGGACCGCCCCGGCCACCGCGCACGCGCTGCGGGAGCGGCTCGGGCTCGACTCCGGCTACCTGTCCCGGCTGCTGCGCCGCCTGGAGCGCGGCGGCCTCGTCCGGGTCTCGCCCGACCCGGCCGACCGGCGGCGCCGCCAGGTCAGCCTGACCGCCGCGGGCGAGGAACGCTGGGCCGAGCTTGACCGCCGCTCGGACGACCAGGCCCGTCGGCTCACCGACCCGCTCACGCCGCGGCAGCGTGACCGCCTGGCCCGCGCCCTGGCCGAGGCGGACCTGCTGGTCCGGGCGGCCACGGTGACGATCGCGATGGCCGACCCGGCCGGCCCGGCCGCCCGCGAGGCGGTCAGGCGGTACTTCGCCGAGATCGGCCGCCGCTTCGGCTTCGACGCCGCGGGCGAGTCGGAAAAGGACTCCCGGCTGCTCGTTCCTCCCTCCGGCGTCTTCGTGGTGGCGGTCTCCGACGGCGAGCCGGTCGCCTGCGGCGGGCTGCAGGCAATCGCCCCCGGAGTGGGAGAGCTGAAACGGATGTGGGTCCACGATGACTGGCGTGGCGCCGGCCTCGGCTCCCGCCTGCTGCGCGACCTGGAGGGTCGTGCCCGCGCGATCGGCTACCGGACGATCCGGCTGGACACCAACGCCGCCCTGGCCGAGGCGATCGCGATGTACCAGCGGGCGGGCTACCGTGCGGTCGAGCGGTATAACGACAACCCCTGGGCCACGCACTTCTTCGAGAAGGTCCGCGATCCCGGGCCGCCCTGACTGCTGGCCAGCCCCTGACTGCTGGCCAGCCCCTGACTGCTGGCCGGCCCCTGAGAGCTGGCCGGACGGCCCCTCCTCCGCCGCCAGCGCCAGCGCCGCCGCCAGCACCGCCCGCCGCGCCCCCGACGGCTCGGTCACACTGGTGACCGCCATCTCGGCCCAGTCAGCCATGCCAGGCACGGTTGGCCTGGCCGCGGTCAACGGCGTCGTGCTGCCCTGTGACGGCGGACTGCGCCTGACCTGACCTCGAACAAATGATCACTCGTAGAGGGCTTGAAAGGTGAGAATCGAACTGCTAACCTATAACTACGACCCTTTGGATGGTCAGCAGCCGGATTCTCGGCCCAGGCGCGTGTGAGCGCGGATGCGCGAAAGCGGAACGACGAGCGCGGCAACCCGATGCCGCGGATCTAGCGAGGCGGATCTAGCTGGTCCGCACCGCCGCTTCCATCCAGGGGAGGTGAGCCCGCGATGGGCACCGCTGACGCTACGCCAGGCCGCGATCCCGCCGTGCCAGGCGACTCCGCTCGCTTCGAACTTCCTGCGGGTTTTGACAGTCCGGGCGCCGCGCTGCGCACCGCCAGCGCGGCGCTCGACTACGTCCACGGGTGCGCCGCCGCCCTCGACGGCACCGCCTGCGGCGACCTGCTGGTGGCGCTGAGCCAGGCGCAGGCCAAGCTGACCGCCGTCCACGCCGCTGTCCTGCACCGCTTCGACGCCGCCGACGCGCATGACGCCGACGGTTACGGTTCGTCCTCATCGTGGCTGGCGGCTAAGGTGGGAATGTCGAAGCAGGCGGCCAAGACGGCGGTCTGGCAGATGCGCCAGCTGGGGGAGCGCCCGCTGCTTGAGCGTGCGCTTGCGGCCGGGGACATCATCGACTCGGTTGTCTTCGAGATCACGCGGCATACCCGTAAGCTGCCGCTGGAGATGCGGGCCGGGACCGACCGCATCTTGCTGGAGGCCGCCGCCTCAGGCGCTTCGCTGGCTGACCTTAAGCTGATTGCCGCCGCCGCGATCGAGCGGTGGCGGGCCCAGCAGCCCGACCCCGACACTCCCGGCGACGGCTTCGACGACCGTTCCCTTCAGCTCGGGACCACCTTCGACGGGGCTGCCGTATTGCGGGGCGACCTCACCCCCGAGTGCGCCACGGCAGTCCGCGCGGTCCTGGAGTCTCTCGGCCAAGGGCACGGCCCAGAAGACGACCGGACCGAGGCCAAACGGTTCCACGACGCTCTCCACCTGGCCTGCACGATCCTGCTGCGGGCCCGCCTGGTCCCGGACCGGGCCGGGGCCGACACCCAGGCCGTCGTTCACATCCCGTTGTCACAGCTGCGGGAGCTGCCGGGCGCGACCGACATGGAAGAGGCCTGGATCCGCGCCCGCCTGGGAGAAGACGGGTTTCTGGCGGGCAAAGACGCCCAGGTGGCGTCGTGCGATGCGCAGACGGTCCCGGTCGCGACCGGCACCCTCGACCCGCCAGTGATCGACAAGATGATCGCGCTGGCCCGGGCGGCGGCTGGACCGGGCATGCCCTCGCCAGGGGCACAGCAGGCCCTGCGGCACGCCATCGCCCGGCTGGCCGTCGACCTGGTCTCCGGCCCGTCCGGAATCGCCGCCGCCCTGCGCCAGGGCCTGCTCACCCCGCCCTACAACACCCCGAGCCTTCCGCTCGACATCGGCTACAGCCGCAGCATCCCCGGCCACATCCGCCGTGCCGTGCAGCTGCGCGACAAGCACTGCGCCTGGCCGAAATGCCAGCGTCCCGCCGTCTACTGCGACGTCCACCACCTGCGCCACCAGGCCGACGGCGGCGAAACCTCGGTCGCCAATTGCGTCTTGGTGTGTCAGTTCCACCACGACATTTGCATCCACCGACGAGGCTGGCAGCTCAGCCTGCACCCCGACGGCACCACCGAAGCCCGCAGCCCCGACGGCCGCCGCATCTTGCGCAGCCATGCCCCGCCCACCTCACGCGCAGGATAAGCGCTCAACGCCGCCGACGACGGGCCCGACTGATCGGCGGGCCCGACTGATCGGCGGGCCGACTGATAACGCTCCGCGACGGCTGCTGGCCTAGGAGATTTTCCTGATGCGGCCGGAGTCGGCGTCCGGGTCGGTGACGTGCGGGCCGGCCGGCCCGAGGTCGGCTGGTCCCAGGTCGTTGTCGCCGATCAGCTCGAACTCGCCGTCGTTGGGCCCGTCCGGGTCCGGGTTGCCGTCGCCCTCGGGCTGGTCCACCGGCCTGCCAGGCCGCAGGGGCCGGTGACGCTCGGCCGGGCGGGGGTGGGGGGTGGGGACCTCTTCAGTTTCGTCTTCGGACCGCGTACGCGGGTCGTGCCGTGCCGCGTGCTGGCTCATGGCTTCCCTCCGCTGCCGGCTGTCTGCAAGCCGACGTGGTGTACCTGCCCGGCCGCGCCGCGCCGTAACGCGTATGCTCCCCGGCATGGCGGTGGAAGTGAGCGTGCTCACGGTCGAGCCGGTGCCGACCGCGGTCGTGGCGGCGACGGCCACCTGGGCGACGTTCCCGGCGCTGTGGCGCCCGATGCTGGACGAGGTCTGGAGCTTCCTGCGTGGCGCTGCTCCCGCGGGCCTCTACCGCCACGGCCACAACATCATGCTGTACAAGGACGACGTGCCCCACGTCGAAGTCGGAGTGCAGGTGAGCGCTGCCTTCGAGCCCGCCGGCCGGGTGGTCGCTTCGGCGCTGCCGGGCGGGCTGGTGGCCACCGCCACCCACACCGGGCCGGTGGCCGCGATCGGCGGCACGCACCGGGCGCTGGGCGCCTGGGTCAGCGCCAGCGGGTACCGCCCCGCGGGACCGCGCTGGGAGGTCTACGGCGATCCCGACCCGGCGACGGGCCGCTTCGACGTGGATGTGTTCTGGTCGCTGACGCGGCCGTAGCCGGCGGCCGCACCTCCCCGGCGCGGGTCCGCCGCCCCGGCGCGGGTCCGCCGCCTCGCCGATGTCGATCCCGGGCTGGATCTCGTCCGCCCCGGATATCCCGGTCGCGGATCGTCCGTGATCGCGGGTACGGTGCCGGGCATGGCTATCGCACGCTACCCAAGCATCGTCTTCGACTGCCCCGACCCGGCCGCCCTGAGCGCCTTCTACGGCGCCCTCCTCGACTTCACGGTGGCGGTCGACGCCGACCGGCGACTGGGCCGACATCCGCGCCGAGAACGGCCAGTGCTTCTCCTTCCAGAAGGTGGCCGACTACACCGCCCCGCAGTGGCCCGGCCAGGAAATCCCGCAGCAGTTCCACCTGGATGTCATCGTGGACGACCTCGACGAGGGGGAGAAGGCGGTGCTGGCGCTGGGCGCGACCAAGCACGAGTACCAGCCCGGCACCACCTTCCGGGTGTTCCTCGACCCAGCCGGCCATCCCTTCTGCCTCTGCGTCGACTGACGCCCGCCGCGTCGGCCGGGGAAGTAGCTAGCCTGGTGCCGGTACCCCACCGCGCGGACGGAAGGAGCGGTCGATGGCGGACGCGGCCGACGTGTGCCGGCTGGCCCTGGCCTTGCCCCAGGTGGAGGAGATGGACAGCGACGGCTTCGACTTCCGGGTCGGCGGCCGGGGCTTCGTCTGGTCCTATCCCGAGCGGCTACCGGGGCAGCCGCGCCGCATCCGGACCGACATCGCCGTCCTCTACGTCGGGGACGAGGCCGAGAAGCAGGCGCTGCTGCTCGGGGAGCCTGCGCTCTTCTTCACCGCCCCCGGCTACGAGGGTGTCCCGCTGGTGATGCTCCGGCTGGCCGCGGTCGGGCCGGACCGGCTGGCCGAGTTGGTGACCGACGCCTGGCGGATGCGCGCGCCAGGCGACCTGGCGGCCCGGTTCGCCTGAGCGCGGCCCGCAGCCAGCGTTAACCGAGCCAGCGTTAAGCCGAGCCAGCGTTAAGCCGAGCCAGCGTTAAGCCGAGCCAGCTTAAGCCGAGCCAGCGTTAGCCGAACTCGCACGGCAGGTGCTTGATCCCGTTGATGAAGCTCGACAGCAGGTAGTCCGGCGGCCCGGCCGCGCGGATGTCCGGCACCCGGGTCAGCAGCTCGCGCAGGACGGCGGAGATCTCCCGGCGGGCCAGGTGCGCCCCCAGGCAGAAGTGCGGGCCGGCCGCCCCGAACCCGACGTGCGGGTTGGGTGACCGGGTGATGTCGAACGCCTCGGCGGTCGGGCCGAACACGCTCTCGTCCCGGTTGGCGGCCTGGTACATCAGCAGTACCTTGTCGCCGGCGCGGTAGGCGTGGGAGTTCATCACCGTGTCCTGGGTCAGCGTCCGGCGCATCCAGATGACGGGGGAGACGTAGCGGACGATCTCCTCCACCGCCGGCCCGGTCCGTCCGTCGAGGTCGCCCAGCAGCAGCTCCCGCTGCCCGGGGTGCTCGGTCAGCAGCAGCAGCGCGTGCGAGATCGCGTTCCTGGTGGTCTCGTTGCCCGCCGCCACCAGCAGGATGAAGAACGAGGCGAGCTCGGCCGGGGTCAGCTGCTCGCCGTCGATGTTGGCGCTGGCCAGCGACGTGACCAGGTCGTCGGCCGGGCCTGCCTGGCGCTCGGCCGCCAGGCTGGTGACCAGCGCCGCCAGCTCCCCGCCGGAGGTGAGGATCTGGGTCACCGCTTCCGTCGCGTCCTCGCTGACGAACTCGGGGTCCGCGCCGGACAAGATGATGTTGGTGTTGCGCAGCACCATGTCGTAGTGCTCGTCGCCGATGCCCATCATCTCGCAGATGATCTTCAGCGGGAGCCGCGTGGAGACCTGCTGCACGAAGTCACCCGGGCCGGCCCGCAGCAGCTCGTCGACGATGACGCCGGCCGTCCGCTGCACGTCCTGTTCGAACTTCCTGATCATCTTGGGCGTGAACGCGCGCGACACGATCCGGCGCAGCCGGGCGTGCCGCGGATCGTCCATGCTGATCATCGAGCCGAAGTACTCGTTGAACTCCGTCGGCAGGTCGAAGATGCTGGTTGCCCCGGCCGCCGATGAGAACAGCTGAGGGTTGCGGCTGGCCTCGGCCACGTCGGCATGCCGCACCAGGGCGTAGTAGCCGCGTTCCTCACCGCCGAACGGTGAGGCGCCCGCGGCGAAGAACGGCGGCGACTCCAGCGACCGCAGCCGCCGGTAGGCCGCGTAGCGCCCGGCCGGCGACCCCGCCCAGAACGCGTTATCCGACAGGTTCAGCTCACCCGCGAGGGACTCCGGGTTCGTCATCAGGACCGCCTTCCGAACTTCAACGTCCGCCTCCCCCCATACTGGCCCCAGTGCGACGCGGACTCTAGTCCGCATAACGGCGGCGCAGCGGCCAGCCGGGCGGTGCAGGCGTGGCCCCAGGACGGGGTGCCGCCTCTGGCGCGGGCGCACGGGCTGTGGCAACGTAACTTGTCATGAGCGAACTAAAGGTCGAAGTGGACCCGGCCGAGGTCGGCTTCGCACAGGACCGGCTGCAACGGCTTGACCGCAATTTCGCCCGCTACGTGGACGAGGGCCTGCTCAAGGGCTGGCTGCTGACGGTCAGCCGGCACGGAAAGCTCGCCTACGTGGCCAGCAACGGGCAGCGCGACGCTGAGGCCGGCCTGCCGGTGGAAACCGACACGCTGTGGCGCATCTACTCGATGACCAAGCCGATCACCTCGGTCGCCACCATGATGCTGTACGAAGAGGGCGCGTTCGAGCTGACCGACCCGGTCAGCCGGTACATCCCCAGCTTCAAAGACCAGCGGGTGTTCACCGGCGGCAGCGACCAGCGCCCGGTCACCGTTCCGGCGTCCGAGCCGGTCCGGATCTGGCACCTGCTCACCCACACCTCAGGCCTCACCTACGCCTTCCACCGCATGAATCCGGTCGACGCCATGTACCGGGCGGCCGGCTTCGACCTCGGGCTGCGGCCGGGCACCCTCGAGGAATCGGTCGACATCTGGGCCGCCCAGCCGCTGCTGTTCCAGCCGGGCTCGGAGTGGAACTACTCGGTCTCGACCGACGTCCTCGGCCGCCTGGTCGAGGTCGTCTCCGGCCAGTCACTGGATGAGTTCTTCGCCCAGCGCCTGTTCGGGCCCCTCGGCATGACCGACACGGCGTTCTACGCTCAGCCAGACGACCTGGGCCGGCTGGCCGCGCTCTACACCCGTGGCCCCGACAACAAGGCCACCCGCGGCCCCGACGCCATGGCGAACGAGGTGCGCCAGCGGCCGACCATGTTCAGCGGTGGCGGCGGCCTGGTCTCGACCGCGGCCGACTACAACCGCTTCCTGCGCATGCTGCTGCCGACGGCCGACAGCCCGGCGGGTGAGCTCGACGGCACCCGGCTGCTTTCCCCGCGCACCGTCAGCTACATGGGCCGCAACCACCTGCCCGGCAACCAGACCCTGGAGCAGTTCGGCCGCCCGCTCAACGCCGAGTCCCCGCAGCGCGGGGTCGGCTTCGGCCTCGGGTTCGCGGTCGTCCTCGACCCCGCGGCGGGCAAGGTCGACGTCTCGGCGGGCGAGCTCTCGTGGGGCGGGGCCGCCTCGACCGCGTTCTGGATCGACCCGGCCGAGGGGATCACGGCCACGTTCTTCACCCAGCTCATCCCGTCCAGCGCGCACCCGATCCGCTCCCAGCTGCGCCAGCTCGTCTACCAGGCGCTGGTGTAGCGCCGGGACCCAGGGCACACAGGCCAGCCCCTGAGCGGCCGAACGGGGGCGGCTGGCCCGCCCACGTGGCATGACACCCCCGGCCGGGGGAAGGAGACCGGGCGACCCGACTCGAGGGAGGCCGCCCGTGACCACCTTCCCCCGGCTGGCGCAGGTGGTGCTGGACACCACCGACGCAAGGCGCCTGGCGGAGTTCTACCGTGCTTTTCTCGGTTACCACTACCGGCCCGGGGACGAGCCCCCGCCGGACGGCGGAGACGACGAGCACGGCCGCACCTGGCTGGTGCTGCGGGGCCCCGACGGCTACCGCGCGATGGCCTTCCAGCAGGTGCCGCGGCTGAAGCAGACCACCTGGCCCGGCGACGAGGTCCCGCAGCAGCTGCACCTGGACATCGTCGTGGCCGACACGGCCGAGCTGGCCCGCCAGCACGAGCGCGCGCTGGGTCTGGGCGCGACACTGCGCCTGGACCGGTTCGACGACCCGGAGGAGCCGCTCCGCGTCTACGCCGACCTGGACGGCCACCTGTTCTGCGTTTTCGTCGGCACCGCGACCGGCCAGCCCCCGGCGGCGGAGCAGCCAGCCGGCTAACCGCGGTTTTCTGGTCCGTCGGCGGTGATGGGACAGACTCATCCGGCCCCGGTGGTCCGGCGGGAAAATTCTGCCCGGCGGGGTGTCGATTGCGGGGCGGTCCGTTCGTGACCATCATGAAGAGCCGGCTGGGGAGCCGGCCACGACGGAGGGAACCAGCATGAAGCAGTATCTGCTCGCGGTGCACAGCGTCGAGGGCGAGGCGGCGCCGTCGCCCGGTGAGATGCAGGAGGCCTTCCAGGCGGTCGACGCCTTCAACCAGCAACTGATGGCGTCGGGGGAGTGGGTCTTCGCCGGCGGCCTGCTGCCACCGGACACCGCGACGGTTGTCCGCGCCCAGGGTGGGCAGGTGGTCACCACCGATGGGCCCTTCGCCGAGAGCAAGGAGCAGCTCGGCGGCTTCTGGGTGATCCAGGCGGCCGACCTGGACGCGGCCCTCGCGATCGCCGCCCGCGGCTCGCAGGCGTGCCGCCAGCCGGTCGAGGTGCGGCCCTTCCAGGACCTCCCGGAATCGTAGTGACGAGCCCGGCCGACCTGGAGCGGACGTTCCGGGAGAGCGCGGGCCGCGCGGTCGCGACCCTGGCCCGCGTCTTCGGCGACATCGACCTCGCCGAGGACGCGGTCCAGGAGGCGTTCGCGGTCGCGGTCGAACGGTGGCCCGCCGACGGCCTGCCGCCCAACCCGGGCGGCTGGATTGTCACCACCGCGCGCAACAAGGCCCTCGACCGGGTGCGCCGCGAGTCGAGCAGGTCCGGCCGGGAGGCCCAGGCGGTGGCTCTGCTGGGCCAGCCCGGGCCGGAATCGGAGAGTGGACCCGTGGACGACGATCAGCTGCGCCTCATCTTCACCTGCTGTCACCCGGCTCTTGCCCCCGAGGCACGCATCGCGCTGACCCTGCGGCTGATCGCCGGGCTGCAGGTCCCGGAGATCGCCCGCGCCTTCCTCGTCCCCGAGCCGACGGTCGCGCAGCGGCTGGTCCGGGCCAAGCGGAAGATCAAGGGGGCTGGCATCCCCTACCGGGTGCCGGCCGACCATGAGCTGCCGCAACGGCTGCCGGCTGTCCTGGCCGTGGTCTACCTGGTGTTCAACGAGGGGTACACGGCCTCCGCGGGAGGCGCGCTGACCCGGGCCGACCTCTGCGCCGAGGCGATCAGGCTGGCCCGGGTGCTGGCCGCGCTGATGCCGGACGAGCCCGAGGTGACCGGCCTGCTGGCGCTGCTGCTGCTGACCGAGTCGCGTCGGCCCGCGCGGACCACCCCCGGCGGCGAGCTGGTGCTGCTGGCCGACCAGGACCGCACCCGCTGGGATCAGGACCTCATCGCCGAGGGCCAGCGCCTGGTGCGCGGGCTGCTGCGCCGCAACCGCCCCGGCCCGTACCAGATCCAGGCGGCGATCGCGGCCGTGCACAGCGCCGCGAACGTCGCCGCGCGGACCGACTGGCGGCAGATCCTGGCCCTCTACGACCAGCTCATGGCGGTCGCGCCGACCCCGGTGGTGGCCCTGAACCGGTCCGTGGCAGTAGCCGAGCTGGCGGGCCCGGCGGCCGCCCTGGCCGAGGTCGACGCCCTGCCCCTGGACGGCTACCACCCGTATCACGCCACCCGGGCCGACCTGCTGCGCCGCCTCGGCCGTGACGCCGCCGCAGCGGCCGCCTACGAGCGGGCGGCCGCGCTGGCCGAGAACGCGGCCGAGCGGGCCTTCCTCACCGCCCGCCGGTCAGCCCTCACCGCCCGCCGGTCAGCGCTGGGGTAATTCGCCTCAGGGGAGACCGCCCTCAGGCTCCGGCACCGCGCTTATCGGGCTTGCGGTAGACCACGACCTGGCTGGTGCTGGCGGCGGTGAACGGGGACCGGTCCCAGCCCGCCCAGCGGTGCTCCAGCCGCAGCCCCGCCAGCCGGGCCATCAGGTCGAGCTCCGACGGCCAGACGTAACGGTACGGGGCCGAACTGCGGATCCACTGGCCGTCCAGGCGGGTCCAGTGGTGCGAGGAGATGATCTGGCCGACCGGGTCGTCGTGGGTGTCGACGCCGACGTGGTCGTCGGAAAGGTCGAAGACCTGCCCCCGCAGCGCTGGCGCGTGGTCGGCAAACGACGGCACGCCGACCTCGACCACGAAGCGGCCGCCCGGGGCCAGGTGGGCGGCGGCGTTCCCGAACACCGCCACCTGCTCGTCCTGGGTCGTCACGTTCATGATCGTGTTGTAGACGAGGTAGACCAGGCTGAAGCCGTCGCCGGCCCTGGCCGAGGTCATGTCGCCGACCGTCACCGGCACCGCGTCCGCGCCCGGCTTGGCCCGCAGCACGTCCGCCATGGAGGGGGACAGCTCGATCCCGGTGACCTCGACTCCGCGGGCGGACAGCGGCAGCGCGACCCGTCCGGTGCCGACGGCGAACTCCAGCGCCCGCGCGTCCCCGGCACCGGCTTCCGGTAGGCCGGCCCGGGCCAGATCGGCTAGCAGGTCGACGGCCGGCCCGAGGACGTCCGGGCTGAACATCCCCGCGTCCTCCTGGTCGTAGCGCGCCGCCAGGTCCGGGCCCCACATGATCGTTGCCACGGCGCCTATCCTCGCGCGCCCGCCCGCCGCGGTCGAACGCTTTTCCGCCCACCCTGATCCCGCCGCGCGACGACGTCAGGGATAACCCCGACGGGGGTGGAGGAAACCTCCGGGTCGGGACGGTGGCCTGCCGGATGGCCGCCGCCGCCCGCCCGCGGCAGTCTTGGAGTGTGCCCAACAGGCCAGCCCGCTGGCCGAACGTGAACGTGAACGGAGCCCGATCCACATGCCCGCCATCCTCGCCCTCGCCCTCGTCGTCATCCTCGCCGTGATCGTCATCGGCTTCGTGGTGCACCTGCTGTTCTCCCCGTGGCTGCTGGCGGCGGTGGCGGTCATCGCGCTGATCAAGTTCTGGCCGCGCGGCGCCCGCCAGCGGTGAGGCCCCCCGCAGGGTCAGCCGCAACGCCAGCCGAAGCGACGCTGCCCGCAACACCAGCCGAAGCGACGCTGGCTCAGTGCCCAGTCCTCCCGTCGATGCGCTCGCGCAGCAGGTCGGCGTGCCCGTTGTGACGCGCGTACTCCTGGATCAGGCAGCTGTAGACCCAGCACGCTGATCGGCTCACGCCGCCGGGGATCGAGGAACGTCTCGTCGAGCGAGCGCCCGCGGGTCTGCTCGCGGACGAGGTCGATCTCCCGGTGGTAGGCGGCGAAGTCCGCCGCCGCGTCGGCCGACTCGACGGTGAACTCGGCCGTCTGGTCGTCGTCGGTGCAGTAGAGATAGCCGTCGGCGGCCCCGGCGAAGCGGGTGCGGAACCATTCCCGCTCGACCTCGGCCAGATGGCGGACCAGCCCCAGCAGTGACAGCCGGGACGGCTCGATCACCGTCGCCTTGAGCTGGCCCTCCGTCAGCCCGCCGCATTTCCACAGCAGCGTCTGGCGGCCGAAGTCGAGCCACGCCCCGGCCAGTGCGCGCTCATCGCCGGTGAACTGGCCGAGCGGGGCGATCACCCGGTCGACCTCGGGCGCGGTCCATGTCATGGGCTCATCATCGCGCCGTGCTGACGGCCGGCGCACCCCGGCCAGCCTGGCCGGCCCTACACGCCGTCGAGGAACGGCGTGATCAGCCCGGGCAGGCCCGGGTGGCGGGTGACGCCCATGTGCGTCGTCGCCGGGAGCACCGCCAGCTGCCCGTCGGGCAGGAAACCGTACAGCTCGGCGACGTCCGGCAGCGGCGTGAAGTCGCGGTCGCCGAAGACCAGCAGCGTCGGCGTCCGCAGGCGGCCGAGTTGCTCCGCGGTCCAGCCGGGGTACTCGTGGACCATGGCGCTCGCCCGGGCGGCGAACTTCTCGAAGTGGCCCGGATCCGGGGCGACCGCCTCATAGGCGGCCCGCATCGCCTCGAAGTCGGCCTGGGTCGGCAGCTTGTCTTCGCCCAGCGGCTCGCTCTCCCGGCCCGGCGGCCGGAAGGGGTCGGCCGAGGCGGCGACCAGCTTGCCGACCCGGCGGGGGGCCGCCAGCGCGACCGCGAACGCGACCAGCCCGCCCAGGCTGAAGCCGAACAGGTCGGCCGAGGCGATCCCGAGCGCGTCGAGCAGTCCGGTCACGTCGCCCGCGAGCGACTCGATCGCCAGCGGCCGGTCGGTGTCGGGCGTGTGCCCGTGCCCCTGCAGCTCGATCGCGATGACCGGCCGGCCGCCGCCAGCGGCTCGAGCAGCGGCCCGAAGGACAGCTCGGTTGTCAGCAGGCCGCCGTGCAGCAGTACCAGCGGCCGCCGGCCGGCCGCGGGTGCGCCGTAGGTCTCGTAGTGCAGCTCCTGGCCGTTGATCGTCGCGTAGCTCATACCCCGGTAGACGCGTGGGCGGCGGCGAAGTCAGCGCTATCCGGCCGCTTCGCCGAGCAGCGCCAGGATGGGCTCGCCGTACTTGGCCAGCTTCGACTCGCCGACGCCGTTGATCTCGGCCAGCTGGGGGAGCGAAGCGGGCTCGGCCACCGCGATCGAGCGCAGGGTGGCGTCGTGGAAGACGGTGTAGGCGGGGATCGCCTGCTCCTTGGCGACGGCGGCGCGCCAGGTCCGCAGCCGCTGGAAGACCGCTTCCTGCTCAGGCGTCAGCTCGACCGTGACCGGCTTGGCCGCGGCGGCGGCCGACGCGCGCGCGCCCGCGGGCGCCGCGCGGCTGGGGCATGTCGCGGCGCAAGGTGACCAGCCGCTGGCCGCGCAGCACCTCGCCGCTGGCCTCGGTGATGGCCAGCGTCTGGTATTCGCCCTGCACCGCCAGCAGCCCCTGGGCCAGCAGCTGGCGGACCACGCCGCGCCACTGGGACTCGTTCAGCTCGAGCCCGATGCCGAAGGTCTTCAGCTCGTGGTGCCCCTGCTCGGCCACCTTGGTCGTCTTCTTGCCGAGCAGGATGTCGATGACCTGGCCGGCCCCGTAGCGCTGGTCGCGTTCCCGGTCCAGCCGGACCACGGTGGACAGCAGCTTCTGCGCCGGCACGGTCCCGTCCCAGGTCTCCGGGGGCGACAGGCAGGTGTCGCAGTTGCCGCAGGCGACGGCGCGCTCGGAGAAGTAGCCCAGCAGCTGCGCCCGGCGGCAGTCGGTCGCTTCGCACAGCGCCAGCATCGCGTCCAGGTGCGACGCCATCAGCCGCCGGTGGGCGAGGGTGCCCTCGGAGGAGTCGATGAGCCGCCGCTGCTGCACGACGTCGTTGAGCCCGTAGGCGAGCCAGGCGGTGGCGGGCTGTCCGTCGCGGCCCGCGCGGCCGGTCTCCTGGTAGTAGCCCTCGACCGAGCGGGGCAGGTCCAGGTGGGCCACGAACCGCACGTCGGGCTTGTCGATGCCCATGCCGAAGGCGATGGTGGCCACCATCACCAGGCCGTCCTCGCGCAGGAAGCGCGCCTGGTGCTCGGCCCGGGTGGCGGCGGCGAGCCCGGCGTGGTAGGGCAGCGCCGGGATGCCGTTGTCGCTCAGGAACGTGGCGATCTTCTCGGTCGAGTCCCGCGACAGGCAGTAGACGATCCCCGAGTCGCCCGCGTGCCCGTCAGCCCACCCATGGTCGGTGCGGAGGAACGTCAGCAACTGCTTGCGGGACTCGTTCTTGGGCACGATGCGGTACTGGATGTTGGGCCGGTCGAACGATGAGACGAACAGCCTGGCCCCGGCCAGCTTCAGCCGGATCGCGATCTCCTCGCGCGTCGCCTGGGTCGCGGTGGCGGTCAGCGCGATCCGCGGCACCTGCGGCCAGCGCTCGTGCAGCACCTGCAGCTCGAGATAGTCAGGGCGGAAGTCGTGACCCCACTGGGACACGCAGTGCGCCTCGTCGATTGCGAAGACGGAGATCCGGGAGGCGGCCAGCAGCTCGACCGTGCCGGGTGAGCGCAGCCGCTCCGGCGCGAGGTACAGCAGGTCGAGCTCGCCCGCCTTGAACTGCTGCTCGACCACGTGCCTGGTGCCCGGGTCCTGGGTCGAATTGAGGAAGTCGGCCCGGATCCCCAGCTGCCGCAGGGCCTGCACCTGGTCCTGCATGAGCGCGATAAGGGGGGAGATGACGATGCCGGTGCCCGGCCGCACCAGCGCCGGGATCTGGTAGCAGAGCGACTTCCCGCCGCCGGTCGGCATCAGCACGAGCGCGTCCCCGCCGCCGACGACGTGCGAGATGATTTCCTCCTGGCGGCCACGGAAGGTCTCGTAGCCGAACACCCGGTGCAGCACCGTCGCCGCCCGCTTGTCCCCGTCGGGCACGCCGGGGGCGGTCACGGTGACGGGCGCGTCCGGCACCGCCCGCTCATCGGCGGGACTGGTTTCCGCTTCGCTGGGGCCGGTGGGGGAGGACACGGGAAAATCCTACGGTCCCGGACCGACAAGGCGCGCGAGTTGCCGGGCGAAACCGAGCCAGATTGGCGCGCGTCGAATAAGCCGCGTCCGAGGCGGGGGCGGCCCGCCGGTCAGCCCGACTCGTCCAGGCGGACCGCGATCACGCCGGCCAGGATCAGCGCCCCGCCCAGGAACTGCATCCCGGTCGGCACCTGGTGCAGCAGCACCCAGGCGAACCCGGCCGCGAACAAGACCTCCGCCATCGCGACGAACGACCCCAGCTTCGCCCCGAGCCGCCGGGCCGCCCCGATCCCGGTCACGTAGGCGATCGCGGCCGCCACTACGCCCAGCCCGAGGACCGGCACGATCCAGCTCACCTGGGTGTTCAGCAGCGACACGTCGCCCGCGGCGAACCGCAGCGGCATCGCCCGGGTCACCCCCAGCAGCACCAGGGCAACCGCCCCGGTCACCATGCCGCCCCAGGTCAGCGCTACCGGAGGCAGCGTCTCGGCGCCCGCCTCGGCGGTCTGGGCCGACTGGAAGAAGTAGACCGCCATCGCCACCGCCGCCCCCAGCGCCCACGCCACCCCGATCAGGCTGACCCCGCCCGACCCGGACAGGTCGAGCATCAGCCCGAGGCCGCCGAGGGCGGCGAGCCCGCCCAGCACCGTCAGCAGGCGGGGCCGCTGCCCGTGCCGGGCCCACAGCCAGCCGACGATGAAGACGATGCCGAGGTACTCGAGCAGGATCGAGATGCCGACGTCCATGTGGGCGATCGCGTTGAAGTAGCAGACCTGGCAGGCGGCCACGCCGACCAGGCCGTAACCCACGACCTGGCGGGCCGAGCGGCGCAGCAGGCCCCACCGGCCGCGCAGCGTCACCGCGGCGGGCACGGTCAGCGCCAGGGCCGCCACGCACACCCGGGCGAGAACCGCCCCGGCGGGCGACCAGCCCGCCCCGATCAGGGCCGAGCCGAACGTGCCTGAGGTCCCGAAGCAGGCCGCCGACACGACCCCGATGGCGATGCCCACCCCTTGCCGTCCGGTTCCCGGGCGGGCAGCGGCTTGCTGGCCGGCACCGCGGCGCGGGCCAGGAGCGGCCGCGGGTACGATCCCGTCATCCGCCTCCCGCCCTGGGGTCGCCCGCACTGATGTGATCCGCCCTGGCGCCATCCACTCGCTCCTCGGCTCGGGACCTGTCAGCAGCCCGGCCTGTAAGTA
The DNA here is from genome assembly GCA_963795335.1 of uncultured Actinomycetota bacterium. GTDB lineage: Bacteria > Actinomycetota > Actinomycetes > Streptosporangiales > Streptosporangiaceae > Trebonia. Next base: position 209,361 of record CAWCHI010000006.1, on the reverse strand, counting down.
GTAATGCAGAGCTACACTTATTACCATAATGAGGGATGGTGAAAGAGGTCAAATGCTTTTTACCCATGACACGGAGATGTCGCTGAACGCGACCGCCGCCCTGGTCAACACCAGCCGCGGCGGGGCCGAGGAGTTGCCCGACCTGGCCGCGCTCGACGACTTCGTCGCCCACTGGCGGTGGACCGGCAGCCGCACCCGGGACCAGGCCGAGCTGGACGCCGTCCGGGCGCTGCGCCCGCGCTTCGCCGGGCTGTGGGAGATGACCGAGGACGAGGCCGTCGTCATGGTCAACGACCTGCTGCGGGACGCCAGTGCGCTGCCCCAGCTGGTCAGGCACGACGGCTGGGAGTACCACATCCACGCCACCACGCCCGAGGCGCCGCTGGCCGACCGCATGGCGGTCGACTTCGCGATGGCGATAGCCGACGTCATCCGCACCGGTGAGCTCGGCCGGCTGCGCTACTGCGCCGCCGACGACTGCGACGACGTGCTGGTTGACCTGTCCAAGAACCGCTCACGCCGGTTCTGCGGGCTCACCTGCGCCAACCGGGTCAACGTGGCCGCCTACCGCTCGCGCCGGAACGCGAGTTAGGTGATCCGGACGGAGGCGGCCGCCCCCGTTCGGACCATTGCCCGGGTGTCGCGGGCGGACACGGTCAGCCGCGCTTGGCGGCCAGCCAGCGGGCTTCCGCCGCGCCCATCGGTGTGGCCGGCGGCACGTCCATGAACGGCCAGATCTCCTCGGAGATGGCCCGCCAGTCGGCCGTCGCGTTCATCTCGCCCAGGATCGCGAACAGCCCGAGGTTGATCCGCTGCAGGATCACGTAGGAGCGCGGGATGGCCGCATAGGTGGCCAGCGGGCTGGAGAAGTCGACGTACCGGCGCGCCACCGCCGACGCGTAATCGCTGGTCATGGTGCGCGGGCCGGCACGGCGGACCATGTCGTAGAACAGCGACATGTGCTCGATCACCTGGTCGGTGCCGACCGGGGCGCCCGCCTCCAGGAAGCCCGCCTCCTCCATCGCGGCGCGGAAGGCGCCGGGGTCCTCCTGCACGCACAACGCCTCGATCATCCGCACGAGCGGGGTCAGCTCGTCGTCGGTGAAGTGCTTGACCAGCCCGAAGTCGAGGAACGTGACCCGCCCGCCCGGCTCGAAGAGGTAGTTGCCGGGGTGCGGGTCGCCGTTGAACGCGCGCAGCTCGTACAGCGAGCGGAAGGTGAACCGGTAGATCGTCTCTGCCGCCAGGTCCTTCTCCGCCTGCGGCCACGACAGCATCTCGCCGAAGCGCACCCCGTCCGCCAGCTCGCTGGTGAGGACCCGGCCGGTCGACAGCTCGTCGACCACCTGCGGCACCCGCGCGGCCGGGTGGCCCGCAAAGTAATCGGCGAACAGCCGCTGGTTGTCGGCCTCGTGCCGGTAGTCGAGCTCCTCCCCAATGCGCGCCCGCAGCTCCTCGAGCAGCGCGGTCACGTCCTGGCTGGGCGCCGCCATCTTCAGCAGCGACTTGATGAGGGCGACGTTGCCGAGGTCGGCCGCGATCGTGTCGGCGATGCCGGGGTACTGCACCTTCACCGCGACCGCGAGACCGTCGGCGGTGATGGCCCGGTGCACCTGGCCGATGGAGGCGGCCGCGATCGGCCGCGGGTCCCACTCACGGAACACCTTCTCCGGCACGTCGCCCAGCTCGGCCTTGATCATGCCCGCGGCGAGCTCGGCCGACATCGGCGGGACGCTGTCCTGCAGCCGGCCGAGGATGCGGCGGGCGGGCGGGGCGATGCCGTCGTCGACGTAGCTGGCCAGCTGGCCGATCTTCATCAGCACGCCCTTCATGGTGCCGAGCGTGTCGGCCACGTCCTGGGCGGTGCGCAGGGCCAGGTCGTCGCGCAGCTGCTGACGGTGCTCGCCTGCGGCGGCGAACAGCCGGGGCGCGTTGACCGCGTAGCGGGCGCCACCGCGGGCAGCCAGCCGCATCGCGGTCAGCCCCCGGCTGACCCGCAGTTTGGGCTCGCTCACCGGGCCTGTGCCCGCTGGTCCGCTACCCGTTCGTCGGCCGCGGCCCGCAGCCGCAGGGTGAGCCGCTGACGCGCCTCGAGCACGCCGGGCTCGCCCAGGTAGACCGCGTCGAGGACTCCGAGGATGGCCCGGACCTCCTCGCGCTCAGGCGGGACTGAGCCGGGCTCCGGGCCGCCGGCGCCGAACCCGTACAGCGCCCGCGCCCAGTCTGGCAGCGTAGCGACCGACGCGGCCGCCAGCACCTGCCATACCTCGGCGAGTTCCGGCTCGACGTCGGGCATGGTGAGCAGGTACTCGGCCACGTCGGCGGTCGAGGCGCTGGCGCGCAGCTCCGGGCGGACCGCGTCGAAATAGCCGTTCAGCTCGGCCACCGAGGCCGGCGCCTGTCCCTGCAGGCACCCCGACCAGCTCGGCCGCGGCGGTCATCTCCGCCACGTACTGGTCCTGCTCCGCCGGGCTGAGCTCCAGCCCGTAGGCGGCCGCGGCCGCCAGCCCGGACTCCACCAGCGCGGCGTGCACCCAGATGAGGAGGGCGGGGTCGCCCGCCGCGTACGGCTGGCCGGTCACCTGGTCGGTGCCGGTGACGTGCTCGTGGATCTTGCGCACGCGCTGGTTGACCGCCCGGGCCGCCGCCCGGTCGCCGAAGGTTGTCGTCAGCACGTAAGCCGAGGTCGACGCGAATCGGCCGCCCGGGTCGTCGCGCCACTGGCTGTGCTGGTCAACCCCGGCCATGGCGAGCGGGTGCAGCGCTTGCAGCAGCAGTGAGCGCAGCCCCGCGACCGGCGCCGACAGGTCGAGGTGGACTCGCCAGGTGACGCTGGCGGGGCCGAAGTAACCGTCGTCGGCCGGGTCGTCCGGCACCGAGGCGGCGAACGCGGCCGCCGACCGCTGGAACAGGCCCGTCCCCGGGAAAACCCCGGCCGTCATCGCGGCGGCCGGCGTGGGCCGGGGAGCTGACCCGGTACGGCTACTTCCAGTACCCGGTAAATCTACCCCTAGCCATTCGGTGAACTCGGCGCCACCCAGTCGATGGTGAACTGGCCGACCTTGTAGTTGAGCGCGCCCAGGGTCGGGGTGATGAAGTTGCCGCCGATGATCGTGGCTGCTTCCTTCTCCGCCGCGGCGACCAGTGGCCTGGTCACGCCGGTGACCGTCGTCGCCTGGGTGTACGCCTCCTGCTGGGCCTGGGAGTAGAGCACCGCGTCGGAGAACTGCGGCTTGACGATCGCGCCGCACGCTAGCCCGGGGTAGGTCCACGAGTGGTCGGAGGAGACCGGCTTGGACAGCGTGTTGTCGACCGACACGTCGTGCACCGACTGCGGAAGCTGCGGCAGCGGGAGCGACATCGTCACCGACACCCGGCCCGGGGCGGTGCCCGTCGGCTTGCTCAGCACCTTGAGCACGTAATGTCTGGTCGCCGGCTTCCACCAGGCTGGCCCCGGGTTCAGGTCGACCGTGGCCGAGGCGTGGCCAACGGCCGAGAAGGTGGCCGAGTACCAGCACGGCAGGATGCCGATCGGCTTGGACACGCTGCGGGTGAACTGAAAGTCGAAGGTGGTCGAGCCGAGCGCGGGCTTGTCGATGCCCTGGATCTTCTCCAGCACCAGCGGTCCCACCAGCGTGGTCGAGGTCGTGGTGCCCGACGACGACCACGGCCAGCCAAAGGACACGTGCGGCAGGCTGGCACTGATCCCGAACAGGTGCAGCGCCCCCGACAGCACCGCCAGCGCCGCCCAGGCGGCGATCCGGCGGAAGATCGCCACTACGATCACGATCGCTGCGGTCCACCGCAGCCAGCGCGGGAGGCCGGAGTACCAGTGCCGCCGGGGCGGCGGCGCACCGCCGGCCGCCGGGACGATCACCAAAGTCGGGTTCTGCGGCGCGGCTCCGGAGCTGCCGGGACCGGCTGGCCCGCTGGTGCCCGCCTGCTGGGTCCCGGACGCCCTGCTGCCGGGGAGGCGGACGGTGACGTAGTGGGCTGTGGCCTGTTCCTGGGCGTCCTGCCCGGGGGCCGGCGGGCCGGTCCAGAGCCGGCGCCTGAGCCACATCAGGGAGCGGAACACGGGTTAACCACCGCTTTCTGTCGTTCATACGGTCGCCGGGTAACCGAGGCTGAGGACAACCGGGACGGCGCCGAACGGGTCGCGGAACCTGGCCCCGGGACGGTCGGGGGCCTCGGGGGCGTCGATGGGGGGCCAGTGCATCTTCTGGTGGTGCGCGGTCAGTCCCGCGACCGAGTAGGGGAACTCCATCGGGGACACTCCGTGCCGGTGCAGGATCGCGCCCCAGCGGAACGCGGCGAACGTCGCCGCCAGGGCGCGCACCGACAGCGGCCGGCGGGTGGCCAGGTCGATTCCGTAGACCGCGGCGGCCACGTCCACAAGGTCCGTGACGACCACCGCGAGTGCCTGTGATTTGGTCGAGTAGCTGGTGCCGTCCGGGTTGACCGCCCCCAGCTTCTCCCCCTGCACGGGAGACCGGCGGGGGTCGGCCTTGCACTCCATCCAGTCAACCGCGGCCAGCAGCTGCCAGCCAATTCCGAAGCCGGCCGCCACGTCACGGTACAGGTGCTCGCCGCGCGCCAGCGGGGCCTTGGCGCTGGCGAAGTACGCGGTCGTCATCGCCGGGGGCAAGTCCGGCTGGTACCGGGGCGCGATCCGGGCCGGCCGCGGAGCGGGCGACGGAGAGCCGGGCGTGAACGGTCCCGGTACCCGGGGGCCAGACGCGTAGGAACCTGCCAGGTGCGCCCCCTGCGCGCGGGCGGCGGCCTGGGTGCCGGCGGCCGGTGTGGAGGCGGCCTGCCTGCGAGTGCCCTGCCTGCCGGCGACCTGCGTGCGGGTGGCCTGCGTGCGGGTGGCCTGCGTGCGGGTGGCGTGCGCGTCGCCGGTGTCTCCCGCGCCGGCTCTGGCCCGGGAGACACCGGCGCGGGAGACGCCGGAGCGCCGGTGTTCGTGTCGTGGGTGCCGGTGTTCGTGTCGTGGGTGCCGGTGTTCGTGTCGTGGGTGACGAAGGCCGTCGTGACGATACGGGTGCCGCCGGTGCCGGTGCCGGTGCCGGTGCCGGTGCGAAGTGCGGTGGCCGTGCTCGCCCCGCTGCTCCCGGAGCCCGAGGGAGCGGGCGTGCCTGAAGCCAGCGCCCCGGGGGAGATGAGTCCCGGGATGCCGCTGGTAGCGGCCTGGGTGGTGCTGGTGGCACCCCCGGTTGAGCTGGGACCGGGCGCTGCATTGGACGGCGCGATGGTCGGCGTTGTCATGCCGGGGACCTGGGCCGCGGCGGAACCCGCGGTCGCGCTGGCTGGCCCCGTGGCGTGGGGGCCGGACGGGGGACTCGGGGACACCGGCGCCGGTGCGCTGCCTCCCCCCGGGATCGCGCTGGCCGAAGCGTTGCCCGCTGGCGCGCCGCTCTGGCCGCTGCCAGCGGGGGCGTTGCCGGGCTGGCCGCCGCCGGGGGAATGACCGCTGGCGGGGGCCACGCCAGGCTGCGTGCCGCTGGCCGCCGAGCTGGCCGGGGCGACGCTGCCGGGCACGCTGGCGCTGGCCGAACTCGCGGGGGAGGGGGTCGCGCTGGCCGGGGGCGCGGCGCTCGGGGTCGCCGTGGCGGCCGGCGTCGCGGCCGGGCTCGCGGGCGGCTGCGCGGGTGCGGCGGCACCGCTGGAACCGGACGACGAGGCGGCGGCGCTGTCGTACTGGTACAGGTTGTACAGGTTCATCAGCGCGATCAGGTTCGCGCCGTAGTGCGGGTCGGTCGCGTAGACGCCGGTCAGGTCGTTGGCGAAGGTGTCCGGGGCGGCCGTGGCGGCCATCGCCCGGGTGTAATAGCCACTGGTCGCGAGCAGCGCGGCATGGTCCGCGATCGACTCGGCATCGTTGTGGTAGACCCGGAACGCCGCGTCGATCGTCACCCACTGGCCGTTGTAGTACTCCGAGGTTGGGAGCGAGACACTGCCCGCGGGCCCGCTCCCCTTGATGCCGAACAAGTTGTGGTACTGCGCCGCGAGCCCGCTGCGGCCCCATTCTGATTCCTCGATCGCCTGGGCGATGGTGACCGCGGCGGGCACGCCGTACCGCCGCTGGGCGGCGATCGCCCCCGGGGCGACGCCGCTGATGAACGCCTGCTGGGACTGCGTGCCAGGGGTGGGGTACTGCTGGCCGGACGACGTCCGCGGGGCCGAGGCGCCGGCTGGCTTCCGGCTCGGCCTGGTCGCCGCCGGCGTGCCCGGGCCACTGGCGGCCGTGCCCGGCGAGCGGCTGCCGGGCTTGGCCGGCGGTGCGGCGCTGGGGGAGGAGGTCCACCTCACGGGCGCGGCCGCCCCCGGGATGTCGGCCGACCCGCGGTCCGACGAGCCCCGAGCCGAAACTGGCGAGCCGGGCGAAGCACGTGCTGCCGAAGCCCGGTGCTGCCCGAAGAGCCGGTGCTGCCCGAAGACCCGGTGCTGCCCGAAGAGCCGGTGCTGCCCTGCTTCCCCAGTGCCTTCCCGCTGCCAGCGGAGGGCCTGGCGTCCGTCCCGGTCGCGGGCGACAGCGTGACGGTGGAAAGCCCCGGGATCACCGCCTCCGGCTCATCCTCGGTGGCGCGCGGCCGGGCCGGCCCGAACTTCCCTGAGCCGGACGCCGCCGCGCTGCCGCCCGAGCCGGCCGAGTCGGCCGCCGTCCCGCGCGCGGCGGACCCGGTGCCCTCTGCACGGGTCACCGCGTCCGTCGTCAGGGTGCCGTTGTTGACGAAGCCGACCACGCCGTGGCCCGACAGGGGGGCGCCGAACGAGTGCTCGTTGACGGTCAGCCCGGGCAGCGAGTCAGCCCCGACCGTCTGCAGCACTCCGGCGGTGTCACTGATGACGACCTCCACGTGGCCGTCGAACAGCACCCAGTCACCCGGCTGGGCCTGGTAGCCGTCACCGAGAGCGTGCCAGCGGCCGTGTGCCGTGGCGTCCGCGACCAGCGACTCGATCCCGGGCGAGTCCGGGTTGGTGTCGACCCGGACGTCAGCCCACTCGGGCAGCGGGAACGGGTAGCTCCCGCCGCCGCTGACCCAGCTCTGCTGCCCGACCGCCTGCGCCGCCAGCTCCAGCGTGAGGCTGGCGAAGGCGGCGCACGAGGGGCCGTGGTCAGCGCCGTTGCTGCTGGTGTTGTCCCAGATCAGCGACTCCATGCGGGCGGGTGTGCGGGTCGCGGCGAGCTGCAAGTAGTAGCGGGCCACGTTGACGATGGCGGCCCGCAGCGGAGCGTCCCCGGTAACTCCGGAAGCGCTGCCGCCGCCCGACGGGTCGCTCGAGCGCGCCCGGCTGGCCCGCCTGCTCGAGCGCGAGCAGGTGGACTGGCACGCTGGTCGGCGTGGTCATCGTCGCGGTCGCCCCTGGAACGAAGTTGAACCCGGTTATCACGCCGCCGGTGCTCACGGTTACAAGCGCCGTTGCCTGCTGCCACCATGGCTTCCTGACGGCACGCACGGATACCACTTCCCCCCTTCGACGAGTTACAGTCCTTTTTGCCCCGGGCAGTCTGGTCTGCAGGCTCCTGGGCCGGTACGCCCCGCTTGCTACCTGCGGTCCTGCTGCCTCACTGCACGTGCGGCCGACTCAGATCGCGTGGCGGCCGTGCCCGGGGCCGGCGCCGGGCACGGGCCGCCGGTCACCCGCCCGAAGCCGGGAGGCTGGCCAGGATCGCCTGGACCTTGGGATCTCCGGGGTTGTCCGCGTTTTCGAACAGCACCCCCGCCTCGCCCGCGATGGTGGACGGAGTGCCTCCCATCCACTGCTGAAACACGTCAGTGACGAGGGCCGCCTGGCCTGCCTCGCTGGTCACGGGCTCGGCGCAGTGGGCCGGGTACCCAGCCCGGGTGACCAGCCGGGCCGAGCCGGTGTAGCGCTCGCAGTTGGCGGCCTTGCTCTCCAGGCCCGGCTCGACCTGCTGGGCGCCGCTGGATGAGGTGAGGGTGGCCCCGCTGATGATGTTGTTGATCGCCCGCGCCGCGACCTGGAGGCTGTCGCCCGGGCTGGCCGGGTTGTACGGGTGATGCAGGTTGAGCGACCAGGCGATGTTGCCGCCCTGGGCGGGGGTGATCGGCTCCAGTCCCTTGCGCCCGGTGGACTGGTCCACGAAGCCTGGATTGTTGCCGCTGGTCAGCAGGGAGAACACCCACAGCACGGACTGCGTGCTGGTGTCGCAGGCGAAGTTGAGCCCGCTCGGCTCGGCCGCTGTGTCGGCGTTCTGGCAGGCCTGCTTGATCTGCGCGCGCACCGTGGTCACGCTGGCGGGCCAGTTCGCCCCGCCGCCGCCGAGGGCGACCAGCCCGGCGATGATCCCGGCCAGCGCCGCCGCCGCGCCCAGGGCGAGCAGACGCCAGTGCGCCAGCAGGCGCTGGCGGCGCGACCGCCGCGGCCGTTGCCGCCCGCGGCTGATCAGCGACTCGGTCCGGTTGCCCGGCGGGCCGCGCCCGGCCGCGATGCCATCGCCGTCGGCCCGGCCGCGGTCGTCAGCCGGCCGCGTCTGCCCGCCGGGGAACTGGCCTTCTGCGGCATCAGGCCCGGCGTAGCCGTCGGCGTAACCGTCACCGGCGTACCCGTCGCCGGCGTAACCGTCGTCGGGGTAGCCGCCGTCGGCGAGGCCCGCGTGCCGTCCCGCGGCCGCCCGGTGACCGGCCTCGGGCGTGCCGACGTTGTCCCAGCGGCGGCCGCTGCCAGGCGGCATCACGGTTAGCAGACGCTGCAGTTCTGCGGTCTTATTTTCCAGGATGGCGATCCGGTCCGCATCGTCATAGCTATCATATTCGAATTCGTGGGTCATGGTCACCCCTTGATGGCGGGTCGGGCAAGGCGAGGCGATGCCGGCGGCGGGGACGCCCGTGGGTCAGCGAGTACGCCCGGGGGCGGGGCCCCGCGGCGCGGGGAAGTGCGCCGCGGGCACCTGGCCGACCGTGATCACGCCGTCCGTACTCATGTTCTATATTAGAACATAAGATCGACCTACGGGGAAACTATTTGCGAAAACTTCTTCCCTCCCGCAGTTTGGGCTGTTCGAGTCCAGCGCCTGACGAGGCCGGTCAAGCTCCCGGAGCGTTCCCGGGTCGCCTGCTGGGGGGTGAGCAGAGCAGACCAAGGCCCGGCGAAATCCCGTTCGCCAGGACGTCAGCGCCGTGGCACCATGGTCCGGTGCTGAACGGGCTGCTATCGGCGTACCGGGCGACGGGGGAGACGGAGGCGGCCGACGTGCGGCGGATGCTGCGGGTCAGCGAGGCGGCCGCGGACCCCTGGGCCCGGGCGCTGCCGTTGCACTTCACCGGCTCGGCGCTGGTGCTGCACCCGGAGACCGGGCGGGTACTGCTGCGCTGGCATGTGCGGCACGGGCGCTGGCTCCAGGTCGGCGGGCACGGCGACCCGGGGGAGCGCGACCCGCTGGCGATCGCGCTGCGGGAAGCGGCCGAGGAGACCGGCCTGACCGACCTGACGCCGTGGCCCGACATCGCCCTCCGGCACGCGGTGATCTGCGACGTGCCCGCCTCCGCCACCGAGCCCGCGCACGAACACGCGGACCTGCGGTACTTCCTCGCCACCAGTCACCCCGAGGCGGTCCGGCCGGAGAATGAGGAGTCACCGTTGCGCTGGCTGACCATCGACGAGGCCCGCGCGGCTGCGGAGGGTAACAACCTCAGGGATACCGTGGACCGCGCGGGCGCGCTCCTGGCGCGGCAGGCCTAACCAGTCCCGCCTGGCTATCCGCGGCCCGGTGACCGCCCAGTTCGTTGTGGTCGGCTCGGTTGCCCACGTCACCCCCCCGGCGGCCTGGCCGGCGTCGGTTCGTAGTAGCCTGCCGCACGGTCGCTGTTCATCGACCCCACGCCTGCGCAGCGGCCGTCTCGAAGTGCCGCGCCCGTCATTCGGTCACTGTGGGTAATGATTTTTCGGACGCCGACCCGTTGATCCCGGGGCTGTATAGATGTACGTTACGTTCTGTAAATTTTCCGGCTAAGTCGGCTATACACCGGAAAGGTAGTTGGCGTTTCGTGGTGACTGGCGTCGGTTTTGTGCTACTTTGCTGCCACCGCAGGCAAAGCCGCCAAGCGCGCCGTCCGGTTGCCCGCAGGGAATCCACCGGTCGGGTGGTGTTTTCGCAAAAGTCACGATCGATAGCAAAATGTGACGTTTCGGCTTCATGTCCTTAACGAGGCTAACTTACGCTCCAGGCAACGTTCGCGCCTGTGAGCTCGGCCTACCCGGACTAGGTCGCAGGCGCACACAGCACAGCCAAGGAGCGCATTTGATGTTTCGGAACAGACGGCGGACGCGCTCAGCGCGGGTTGCCGTGGCCGGAGCGGCCGCGCTGCTTGCGGTCGGCATCGCCGCCTGCAGCAGTTCGTCAAGTTCGCCGAGCGCCAGCTCGTCGTCGTCCGCATCCGCGTCTGCGACCGCCGCGGCCGTGCCCGGCGGTACCGCGACGGTAGGGCTGCCCGCGGGCGTGACCCTCAGCTACATCTGGCCGTTCACGCCACTGGCGAGCGCCAACGAGTACAACGCCGAGCAGTTCCAGGAGCTCATGTACCGGCCGTTGTACGTGTTCGGCAACAACGGCAGCTCGGTCTCGGTGAACTACCCGGTTTCCCCGGCTGACGCCCCCGTGTACTCGGCCGACGGCAAGACCGTCACCATCACGCTCAAGGGCTGGAAGTGGAGCGACGGCGAGTCCGTCGACGCCAGCGATGTGGTGTTCTGGCTCAACATGATGAAGGCAGAGCCGGACAACTACTACGGGTACACACCTGGCCTGCTGCCGGACAACCTCGCCTCCTACAGCGCGACCGGCCCGGACACGGTGGTACTGCACCTGAAGTCCGCGGTTTCCAGCATCTGGTTCACCTACAACCAGCTCGCCGAGATCACCCCGATGCCGGCCGCCTGGGATGTCACCTCGGCCACGGCCAAGGCAGGCAGCGGCGGCTGCGCCACGGACAGCGCGGCTGACAAGTGGGCCAAGTGCGACGCGGTCTACAAGTTCATCTCCGGGCAGGCGGCGAACGCGAAGACGTACGCCACCAACCCGATCTGGGCGGTCGTTGACGGCCCGTGGAAGCTGTCCAGCTTCAGCACCGCCTCGTCCGGCCCGGTGACCTCGTTCGTGCCGAACACGTCCTACTCCGGCTCCCCCAAGCCGCAGCTGGCCGGCTTCACGTTCTATGCCTACACCGATGACTCGACCGAGTACACGGCGCTCAAGACCGGCCAGGTGGACGTCGCCCAGATCCCGGACCAGGACCTGCCGCAGGTGTCCGGCACCCAGACGCTGCCGTCCACCAACCCGCTCGGCAGCGGCTACAACCTGCAGACCGCGTATCAGTACAGCACCGAGTACTACGAGATCAACCTGAACAACCCGACGGTCGGCCCGGCGTTCAAGCAGCTCTACGTCCGCCAGGCGCTGCAGGAACTGGTCGACCAGGATGGCATGATCAAGGCCATCCAGCGTGGCTACGGCTACCCCACCTCGGGGGCGGTGCCGTCCCAGCCGACCAACCAGTGGACACCCACGATCCAGAACGCCAACGGCGGGCAGGGTCCGTACCCGTTCTCCGTCGCCAGCGCGACCTCGCTGCTCACCAGCCACGGCTGGAAGAAGGTCGGCGGCGTGATGACCTGTGAGACCCCGTCGCTGTGCGGCGCCGGCGTCACCGCGGGCACCAAGCTGTCGTTCACGATGGACTACGCCACCGGCGTCACCATCTTCCAGCAGGAGGTGTCGATCCTCAAATCCGACATGGAGCAGGCGGGGGTCCAGATCAACCTGGTGCCGCAGTCCTTCAACACCATCTTGAGTGACGACGTGGCCTGCGCGCCCACCTCGGCGACGTGCAAGTGGCAGTCGGCCAACTTCGGCGGCTGGAACTTCAACGGACCCGGTTACGAGCCGACCGGCGAGCCGCTGTACGAGACGGGCGCGACGTCCAACTCGGGCAGCTACAGCAACCCGGAAATGGACCAGCTGATCAACGCGACGCACACCAGCAACAGCCTGGCCGTGTTCCAGCAGTACGCGACCTATGCGGCCGAGCAGGAGCCGGGGGTCATCTGGATGCCCAACCAGACCTACATCATGGGTGTCAGCAGCAAGCTGGGCAATGTGGCCTTCAACCCGCTCGCAACCCTCTTGCCCGAGTACTGGTACTCCACCAAGTAACCAGCGGGTAGCCACGCTGCGGCCCCGCCCCACACCACGGGGCGGGGCCGCCGCTGGCGCGAGAAAGGACACTGGAACCGTGGTCGGTTTCCTGATTCGGCGGACCGGGCAGGCGCTCTTCGTCTTGATCCTGGTGACGGCGGCCACCCTCGGGCTGGTCCACCTTTTTCCAGGCGGCCCGGTGCACGCACTCCTCGGCCAGCGGGCGACCCCGGCCCTGATCGCCTACTACAACCACCAGTATGGCTTCGATCAGCCCTTCTACCTGCAGTACCTCAAGTGGGTGGGCCAGTTGCTGCACGGCAACCTGGGCTTTTCCTACAAGCTGAACATCTCGGTCGGCACCCTCATCGCCCAGGACCTGCCCAAGACGATCACGCTGGTGCTGCTCGGCACGATCGTCTCGCTGCTGTTCGGCGTCCCGCTCGGCGTCTACCAGGCGGTGCACCGTAACAGCGCCGCCGACTACGTGCTGACCGGCGTGTCGTTCCTCGGCTACTCCACCCCGACCTTCTTCCTCGGGCTGGTGCTGGTGGACTGGTTCGCGGTGGACACCCACATCTTCCCGGCGTTCGGCCCGCAGTCCTCCTCGGTGCTGTCCATCCTGGGCGATCCCAGGGCCCTGGTCCTGCCGGTGTTCACCTACGCCTTCCTGCTGTACGCGCTCTGGTCCCGCTACATGCGCTCGTCCGTTCTCGACAACCTGGTGCAGGACTACGTCCGCACCGCGCGGGCCAAGGGGGCGAGCGAGCGCCGGGTGGTCTGGGGTCACGTGTTCCGCAACTCGCTCGTCTCGATCGTGACCCTGCTCGGCCTGTCCATTCCGACCCTGGTCAGCGGGGCGATCCTGATCGAGGTGGTGTTCAACTACTCCGGCATGGGGCTCGCGTTCTACCAGGCCGCCTTGAACAACGACTTCGAGGTGCTGCTGGGGTTCACCGTGCTCGCCACGGTCGCGACGGTGGTGGGCAACCTGCTGGCCGACGTCGGCTATGCGGTGCTGGACCCGAGGGTGAGGTACTGATGTCTGAGGCACAGATGACCGCGGCGACCGACGCCGAGCTCGGGGTGGTGCTGACCACCAAGCCGCGGAGCATGCTGGTCCGCGCCTGGGAGGTGTTCGCCGAGAACAAGCTGGCGCTGGCCGGCCTCGCCTTCATCATCTTCATCATCCTGTTCTGCTTCGTCGGCCCGCACCTGTACGTGACCAACCAGACGAACACCGACCTGGACAACTACCTCTGCACCCCGTCCGGCTCGCACCTGCTCGGCTGCGACGACCTCGGCTACGACGAGCTCGGGCGGCTGATGGTCGGCGGCCAGACCTCGCTTGAGGTCGGCCTGGCCGCCGCGCTGGTCTCGGTCCTGGTCGGCACCCTCTACGGGGCGATCTCCGGCTTCGCGGGCGGCATCGTCGACTCGATCATGATGCGGATCGTGGACGCCGGCCTCTCGCTGCCGTCGCTGATGGTGATCATCATCCTGTCGGTCATCTTCCACCCGACCCCGGCGGTGATCATCTTCATCATCGCTGTCTTCTACTGGTTCGGCGTCGCCCGGCTGGTCCGCGGCGAGACCCTGGCCCTGCGCACGCGTGAGTACGTGCAAGCGGTCAAGGTGATCGGCGGCCGGCCGATGCGCTCGGTGATCAGGCACATCGTGCCCAACGCCATCGGCACGATCATCGTGCAGGCCACGTTCGCGGTCGCCGACTCGATCCTGACCTTGTCGGTGCTCGGCTTCCTTACCCTCGGCGTGGCCCCGCCGTCGACCGACTGGGGATCGATGCTGTCCGGCGGGCTCAACTACATCCAGGGCGGCAACTACTGGTGGCTGATCTACCCGCCGGGCGTGGCGATCATCTTGACCTGCATCGCGTTCAACTTCGTCGGTGACGCGCTCCGCGACGCGTTCGAGACCCGGCTCCAGCGCCGGTAAGGGGGACACATCGTGGCGCTACTAGAGATCACCGACCTGCGGACCGAAATCCAGCTCAAAGACGGGGTGGTACACGCCGTCGACGGGGTAACCCTGCACGTCGACGAGGGCGAGACACTCGGCGTGGTCGGCGAGTCCGGCTGCGGAAAGACGATGACCGCGCTGACCATCATGCAGCTGCTGCCCAACGGCGGCCGCGTCGCCGAGGGCTCGATCAAGCTGGCCGGCCGGGAACTCACCGCACTCAAGCCGGAAGAGATGCGCAAGATCCGCGGCGACGAGATCGGGATGATCTTCCAGGACCCGCTGTCGTCGCTGAACCCGACGCACACTGTGGGCCAGCAGATCGCCGAGGCGGTGCTGCTGCACCGGGACGTCAGCAAGTCCCAGGCGATGGACCGGGCGGTCGAGGTGCTCGACCTGGTCGGCATGCCGCGGGCCCGGGAGCGGGTGACCGAGTACCCGCACCAGTTCTCCGGGGGCATGCGCCAGCGGGTGATGATCGCCATGGCCCTCGCCTGCGAGCCGAAGCTGCTGATCGCCGACGAGCCGACGACCGCGCTTGACGTCACCATCCAGAAGCAGATCCTGGAGCTCATCGACACCCTGCGGCAACGCCTCGGCATGGCCGTCATCATGGTCACTCACGACCTCGGTGTGATCGCCGGGCGCGCGGACCGGGTGGCGGTGATGTACGCGGGGAAGGTGGTGGAGACCACCGAGACGTCCGCTCTGTACGCCAACCCGCGCCACCCGTACACCGAGGCGCTGTTCCACGCGCTGCCCGAGCGGTCGGCGGAGACCAGGAAGCGGCTGTACTCAATCCCGGGGGCGCCGCCGGACCTGGTCAACCCGCCGGCGGGCTGCCGGTTCGCGCCCCGCTGCCGGTACGCGACCGACAAGTGCCGGACCGAACCGCCGCCCCTGGTCGGCGAGACCACCGCCCATCAGTACCGTTGCTTCTTCCCCGTCGGCGCGAAGGAGGCGACGGTCGCCGGGCAGCTGACCGTGGTCGAGCCCGCGGACACCGACGGCAGGCCGACCGTAGCCCCGCCGTCGGCCGGCAGTGTCGTGCTCGCGGCCAAGGACCTGGTCAAGGATTTCCCGGTGACCAGGGGCATGCTGCAGCGCAAGGTCGGCACGGTCAGCGCCGTCGCCGGGGTGTCGTTCGACATCCGCCGGGGCGAGACGCTCGGCCTGGTCGGGGAGTCCGGCTGCGGCAAGACCACGATCGGCCGGATGCTCGTCGGCCTGGACAAGCCGACCAGCGGCGCGGTGCTGTTCGGGGGCAAGGACCTGGCCAGGTCCAGCGGCCGGCAGTACCGCCGCGAGCGGCGCGACATCCAGTACATGTTCCAGGACTCCTACGCGTCGCTCGACCCGCGGATGCGGGCCGGGTCGATTCTGCGGGAGCCGCTGATCGTGCAGGGCATCGGTTCCCGCCGCGAGCAGTACAGCAAGGTGAAGGAGATGCTGCTCAAGGTCGGCCTGCCGGAGGCGTGGACCGAGCGTTACCCGCACGAGTTCTCTGGAGGCCAGCGGCAGCGGCTCGGCTTCGCCCGCGCGCTCCTGCTGAATCCGCAGGTGATCGTGGCCGACGAGCCGGTCTCCGCCCTCGACGTATCGGTCCAGGCCCAGGTGCTGAACATGATGCGCGACCTGCAGCATGAGCTGGGCCTGACCTACCTGTTCATCTCGCACGACCTGTCGGTCGTCCGGTACCTGTCGAACCACATCGGCGTCATGTACCTCGGCAAGCTGGTCGAGATCGGCACGGCCGACGAGGTGTACCTGCGCCCCGCGCACCCGTACACCAAGGGCCTCATCGAGTCGGCGCCGACCGCCGACCCGGCGATCGAGCGGGCCAAGGCGGACGCGGGCGTCACCGGCGAGCTGCCGAGCGCCATCCACCCACCCTCGGGCTGCCGGTTCCGTACCCGGTGTCCCATCGCGCAGGAGCTCTGCTCTACGGTCGAGCCAGAGCTGAAGGCCTATGGCACCGGCAACCACTTCGCCGCCTGCCACTTCGCCCTGCAGCCCCCGGCCGAGGCGCTCACCCCGCCGGCCGAGCAGCAGGTGTCGTAGGCGATTCACCGGGGGACAGCACACACTGAAGGCAGGAACGGGCGCGGCTGACCCTGGCCGCGCCCCGTCCTTCTTGCCCGCGGCGGCTACCCGGCCGCCTGCTCCGGGCAGGGGGCGTCGAAGGACCGGCGGTCGTAGGTCACCTGGGCCGCCTCGATCTCCCGCAGGTGAGTGTCGGCCCAGGCCACCAGCTGCCCGATGGCTTCGCGGAGGGTTTCGCCGAGCGCGGTGAGGGCGTAGTCGACCCGGACCGGGACGGTCGCGTGGACCGTCCGGGTGACCAGGCCGTCGCGTTCCAGCCCGCGCAATGTCACGGTGAGCATCCGCGGGGTGATGCCGTCGATGCCGCGCAGCAGCTCGGTGAAGCGGTGCGGGCCGGTGCCGAGGCGGTCGACCGCGTAGATGGCCCACTTGTCCCCGATGCGGTCCAGGACCGAGCGGACCCGGCAAGCCGGCGCCGCGGCGTCCGGTGCCGCCCCCTCGCCCGATCCCGTCATGCCCCTAAGGTTACGCTGCTGCCAGGCCAGACGACAGTGCTTGACACTTCAACCTTCTCTGGTTACTGTTAGGAAGTAACGCACTTCAGCGTAGCAGTGTCCACCCCTTTTCCCTGGAGGCTCAATGAGCGTGGAGATTCCCGGTTACGTCCCGGGCACCTGGGCGATCGACCCGGTTCACTCCGAGGTCTCGTTCACTGTCCGGCACATGATGGTGAGCAAGGTCCGCGGCCGTTTCGACAAGTTCGAGGGCACCATTGTCACCGCCGAAGACCCGCTGGCCTCCACGGTCACCGCGTCGGTCGAGCTGTCCTCGATCAACACCGGCCAGGAGCAGCGCGACGCGCATATCCGCAGCGCCGACTTCTTCGAGGTCGAGAAGTACCCCACCATGACCTTCACCTCGACCGCGATCAAGGGTGCCGAGGAGGGTTTCATCCTCGAGGGTGACCTGACCCTCAAGGGCGTCACCAAGACGGTCGCGTTCGAGCTCGAGGTCAACGGCGTCGGCCCGGATGCCTACGGCGGCACCCGCATCGGTTTCTCGGCCGTGACTCACATCAACCGCAAGGACTTCGGCGTCGACTTCAACGGCCCGATCCCCGGCGTTCCCGGCGGCGTCGCGGTCAGCGACAACGTCACCATCAACCTCGAGATCGAGGGTGTGCTCCAGGCCTGAGCTGGCCCGGCGCACGTGCCCCACGACACGAGCGCGGCCTGCCCCGTCCGGGGCGGCCGCGCTCGTCGCGTTCTGCGCCCGTCGTTACCGCGCCGGTGCGTCCTTCGGCGGGTGCTTGCGCAGGTAGTCGAGGTAGACCGGGCGCAGTTCCTCGCCCAGGTTGCCCTCGTGCAGGGTGAGCGCATCCGACAGCAGGGACGAGACCTTGGTCGCGTCCTCGCCTGCCTCGCGCATGTCGCCCTCCAGGCTCTCTGCGGCCGGGATCGTGCGCAGCAGTTCCCAGAAGAAGCCGACGTCGGCGTGATGCAGCGCCCGCTTCACCGCCAGGTCGTGCAGCTCACGCGACGACAGTGAGTCAAGTTCGGTCTCGTTGTCCACGACTGGACTCTATCGCCGCCGGACCGCGCGGATCACCGAGGTGACCATCGGCAGGTCGAACTCGCCCCCGGCCGTCTCCGGCCGGGACGCCAGGTAGGTCCGGACCTGCCCCAGCAGTCGCGCCCGCCGCTCCGGCTCCATGACCAGGATCTGCGAGTGGGTCCCGATCGCGGCCGTCAGCCGGTCCGCCGTCAGCCGCTGCGCATGGGGGAACTCGGCCCGGTCGCTCTCCTCGAACAGCGCGCCCGCCGCCCGGTCGGCCGGCGGCGCGAGTTCGACCATCGCGTCCTCGTTGCGGCGCTGGGACAGCGCCGGCGACGCGACGTGCTCCGCGGCCGCCTGCAGCCCGGCGACCCACTCGACCCGGTCGTCGTCACTGTTCCAGAGCGCGCCGAGGACGCCCCCGGGGACCAGCACGCGGGCGATCTCGGGCAGCGCCCGCTCCAGGTTGAACCAGTGCAGCGACTGCCCGCACAGCACCGCGTCGACCACCCCGTCGGCCAGGGGGATCTGCTCGGCCGGGCCCAGCGCTGAGCGCGCCGACGGGAGCCCGCGCCGCAGCTCGTCCAGCATCGCCGGGTCAGGCTCGACCGCGATCACGTCGGCCCCGAGCCGCTCCAGTTGCGCCGTCAGCTTCCCGGTGCCGGCCCCGAGGTCGAGGATCCGCAGGCCGGCGATGTCCCGCCGCAGCGGCGCCACGCACCAGCGCACCGCGTCCGGCGGGTAGTCCGGACGGTACTGAGCATAGGCGGCCGCCGCCGTACCGAACGACGCGGCACGTTGCTCCGCGTTGTCACGCCGGTGCGGGCCCGCGTCGCGGTCGGTTTCCACGCGCCCCACTCTACGGCGCGTCTGAGCCCGCGGGACGTGCTGCCCGCTCACCACGGGCACCACCAAACCCAAGCCCGCGTGATCGCGCGGATGGCGCGGGGCGCCCGGTCAACGAGTAAGCTTCCGGGGTGCTCGATGCAAGCACCCCGAACCTCGCTCGCGCGTGCGACTACCTGCTCGGCGGCGGAGCCAGCTTTGCCGCCGACCGGGCCCTGGCCCTCCGGCTGGAAGGGCTGTACCCGGGGATCCGGGACATCCTGTTCTCTTCCCGGAGCTACACCGCCGACGCGGTCGCCCGGGTCGCCCGCGGCGGCGTCGACCAGTTCCTCGACGTTGGCTCCGGGCTGCCAACGACCCCGGCCGTCCACGAGACCGCGCGCGCCTTCCAGCCGAAGGCCCGGGTGGTCTACGTCGATCGCGACCCGGCCGTCGTCCAGCACGGGCAGGCCCTGGTTCCCGCGGGCGTCCGCTACGTGGCCGGCGACCTGGCCGAGCCCGAGGCGATCCTCGCGAGCGCCGACGTCCGCGGGCTGCTCGATTTCTCCCGCCCGGTCTGCCTCGTGCTCACGCTGGTGTTGCAGTCCCTCGATGCCGGCACCGCCCGCGCCGTCGGCGGCATCCTGGTCCGGGCCCTGCCGCCGGGCAGCCACCTCATCGCGACCGCCGTTCCCACCACGGGCCGGCCGGTCCAGGTAAGCCGGCGCAGGCGAGCCTCCCCGGCTTCATCTGGACCGGGCCGTTCACCGTGGACGACCTGGCGTCCTTCTTCGCCGGGCTCGACCTGGTGCCGCCGGGCGTGACCGAGGGGCCCGGCGCCGCCGGCTGCCGCGCGCTGTGTGCCGCCGGGGTGAAGAGCGAGGCGCCGAAGCCCGCGCCCGTCACCGGCGCGGGCGCGGCCCCGGCGGGGGGAGCGACCCGGTGAGTGACCCGGTGAGTGGCGCGGCATTCGCCCCCCGGGAGGTCGCTCCTGGCGTCCACGTCGCCACCGCGCAGGCGTACACCACGACCACCACCATCGTCGCCGGCGCCGACGGCGGCTGCCTGCTGATCGACCCGGCGGTGACGGTGGCGGACCTGGAGGCGCTGGCGGGCTGGCTCGGTCAGCGCAGCTTGCGGCCGGTGGCGGCCTGGTCGACCCACCCGCACTGGGACCACGTGCTGTGGTCGGCCGCCCTGGGCCGGCGCCGCGGTACGCGACTCCCCGGGCGGCCGCTGTGGCCGGGCGCGAGCGGGCCGGACTTCTCGAGAGCGTGCAAGACGGCGCCCCCGGACACGACCTGACGCTGGTCGCGCAGCTGCGGCCGATGGCGGCGGCCGAGATCGACTGGCGCGGCCCGCGCGCGGTCATCTACCCCCACGACGCGCACGCACCCGGGCACGGCGCGCTGTTCCTGCCCGAGACCGGGGTGCTGCTGGCGGGGGACATGTGCTCGGACATCGAGATCCCGCTGCCCGACCTGGACGCGGCCGACCCGTTCGGCGGCTACCGCGAGGGACTCGGAGTGCTGGCTGACGTCCCCTGCGTGCGCGTCATCGTGCCCGGCCACGGGCACGTCGGCGACGCGGACGAATTCCGCCGCCGGGTCGCCGCCGACCGCCGCTACGTGGACGCGATCGCGGCGGGCGACGACTACCCGGACGAACGGCTGACGCAGGACTGGCTGCGCGCCGAGCACGCGCGGGCGCTCGCCCGCGCCGTCTCCGGCCGTTAGCGGCCGGGCGCCGGCCTATTCGAGCACGAACAGCGGGATCACCCGCTCGGTCTTCTGCTGGTAGTCCGCGTAAGGCGGGTAGGCGGCGACGGCCCGCTCCCACCAGGTGGCGCGTTCGTCGCCGGAGATCTCGCGGGCGGTCAGCTCGACTGTCCGGGGACCGTCCTGCACCACCACGTTCGGGTTCTTACGCAGGTTATTGACCCAGACCGGGTTCTCCGGGGCGCCGCCCTTCGAACCAACGGCCAGGTACACGCCACCGTGCTCGACCCGCATCAGCGGCGTCTTGCGGACCGCCCCGGTCACCGCACCGCGGTTGGTGACGATCATCACCGGCAGCCCGGTGTCCCGCAGCGTCGTCCCGGCCGTGCCGCCGGAGCCTTCGTACTCGCTCACCTGGTCCCGGACCCATCCTGCGGTGCTCGGGACGTATTCACCCTCAATTGGCATGCCTCTATCAAACACCGTCGCCGTCCCGCTCACGCTGGCTGGTGCCAGCTGAGCGAGACGGCGGCGGGGATGCGCGGGGCGGCCGTCTGGGCCGGCCCTGCGGACTACTTGACCAGGCCGGCCAGCACGTCGTCGGGCTCAGCGCCCGGGGTGAGGGCGGCCGACTGGTGGACGCCGTTGGCGTTGGTCGACGGGCGCGGCGAGCGCACCGCGGCCGACCCGGCCAACGGCACCGTGCTTCCCTTGGACTTGGCCTTGCCGCTCTTGGCCTTGGGCTTGGCTGCCTTGGCGGCCTTCTTCGTCGCCTTGTCGGACTTGGCGCTGCCGGACGCGGCGGTGCTCGCCTTGCCGTTGCCCGCCTTGACGGGAGCCGGCTTGCTGGCCGACGCCTTGGCGGTGGCCGGCCTCGCCGCGGTCGCCTTGGCCCCGGCCGACCCGGTCGACCGGGTGGGCATGGCCTTCTTGACCGACGTCCGCGCGGAGGCGGCGCCCCCGGTCTTGGCCGCACTGGTCTTGGCCGTGCCCGTCTTGGCGGCACCGGTCTTGGCGGCACCGGTCTTGGCCGTGCTCGCCTTGGCGGCACCGGTCTTGGCCGTGCTGCCGGTCCTCGCCGTGGTCGCGCGGGCGGTGCTGGTCCGCGCGGCCGGCTTGGCCGGGGCGGCGAGCGCCTTGGCCGACTTGTTCAGCGAGGTGACCGCCGACTCGAGCGCCTTGGTCGCCGTCGTGATCGCGCCCAGCGCGGTGGTCAGCGACTTGGCCGAGACCGCGGCCTTGGAGGCGGCGGTGTTCAGCCGGGTAGTGGCCGAGGTCACCTTGGTCGAGGCGGCCGCGACGGTGCGCGGCGTGACCGCCGTCGCCGTGGAGCGCCGGGCGCTGCCCGAACGCGACCCGCCGCTGCGCGAGGTGCTGCTGCTGCGCGATGCGGTGCTGCGCGATGCGGTGCTGCGCGATGCGGTGCTGCGAGAGGCGCTGCTGCTGCGCGACGCGGTGCTCGGCCGGGCAGTACCAGCACGGGCAGCCGGCTTAGCGGTGCCCGTCCGGGCGGTCCCGGTCCGGGTGGTGGTGGTCTTGGCAGCGGTGGTCCGGGTGGAGCCAGCCGGCCGGGCGGCCCGCGTGGTCGTGGCGGCGCTCGCTGTCTTGGCGGCGCTCGCGGGCTTAGCGGTGCCCGTGGTCTTGGTGGTGCCGGCGGAGCTCGCGCGGCCGGCGCTGGCAATCCGCACCGGAGCGGCCTTGGCCGTCGTGCTCTTCGTTGGTGGCACTGATCTCTTCCCCCTGATCTGGAACAGATAACGGGGGGTGTCATTCCACGGAGAGTAACCTCCTACACCTAAAGTTCACGGAAAAACCGCAGGATAAAGGGGGTTAATCGTTACTTTCCGCGACTACTCGCTGCTAGTTCCTGTCGGCAACAGCTCATTCACGATACGCACCGCCTCGCTCGGCGACGCTCCCTGGCCGACCGCGACCCCGATCAGGTAGCTCGTCCACGGCACCGCCACCCGGACAACATGATGGGCGATTTGCCCGGTGACTCCGAGCAGCTCCTCGCGCAGCTCCTCCGGCAGCACCTCGGTCACCGGCACCCCGAGCGCCAGCCCCACGTCCGACAGCCAGTCGTCTACGTCCGCCACCAGAGACTCCTTCTTTTGGTGTGCTGCTGCACGAGTGAGATTCCTCGAGATCATCTCGCCGGCGACGTGCACCTCACGCTGGGGTGGGGCTCGGGGTGGCCTTCGTCGCCGGGGCCACCCCGACCAAGCCATGCGCGTCCCCGACGATGTACTTGCGATAGGTCCGCAGCAGGATCTTCACCCGTCCCGCGATGGCCCTGCTCGGAATCAGGTACATCTCCATGTCGCCGCTGATAATGAAGAACAAGTCAATCTCGTCGGGTGAGTACGCGAGGACGTACCCCTTCTTCGAGTGCGTATCTGGATGGTGTCCAACCCCGACCATCCAGCCATCGTCCTTGTGCTTGCTGGTGGTGGTCTTGACCTGCACCCGCATCAGTCCCTGAGGCGTGTCGGCCAGCAAGTCATACACGGCGGGCTCGGCCGGGAACGAGACCGCGGCGCCGCGTAGCATGAACCAGGCGGCGGCGGTGACCGGAGCCGCGGTGCGCAGGTGGCGTGGCTCCAGTGGCAACGTTGACAGAAGCGGCACCGCCTCGGCTGGCGGGCGGCCAACGTGACTGACGGCGTTCAGATGGCTGGTGTCGAGGCCCAGCCTGATCGTGTGGCTCTTGACGTGGGGCTGCACATTGCCGCTGTCGGACGACAAGCCCAGTCGGCTGATGACTTCCAGCCACGAATGGCACTCCTCCACGGCGAGCCTCAGATCGTGATCCGACCAGCGGCGCCTGCCGCGGAAGTGGGAGAAATCCAGCTCGAGTTCGACCGCCCGGCGGCGCACGATACGGATGGCGCCCGCTGACCGCGCTCGGTCACCGAGACCGAGCAGCAGCATGACATTACGCCAGTTGGTGGACTTCCCGATTGCTTCAGCCAGCTGGGAATCAGTCCAGGGCCGATGCTGGATGGACAATGGCCGATTCATGGCTCAAAGCCTAGAGATAAGCACCGACATTAGCGCCTGCATTCGACGCTGCCATGGTCGGGACGGGGAGATTCGAACTCCCGATCTCTTGACCCCCAGTCAAGCGCCCTAAGCCAAGCTAGGCCACGTCCCGATGTCGCCCGGAATCCGTGCGACCTCCCAACCTTAGCGCATGCGCGGCGCGCTCGGGTAACGGAAACCCGCCCCGCGTCCCGCAGTGCCGCGGGGCGGCGAGCCGTCGCACCCGGCTAGCATCGACCCCGATGGGTACCACCAGGCCACTGCCGCAGCAGCCGTCCCGGACCGAGGGCCGGCCGCTGACGGTCGCGCCCCAGCCGCCGGCGACGCTACCTCAAGCGCGCCGTCATCACTCTCGCGACGATCGTCGTGCTGGCCTGCCTCCTGGCGGGCGCGCTCTGGCTGGTCACCCCGTCCGCCAGCGAGGCGACCAGCCTGGCCCGGCAGCAGGCGCTCGACCGGGGCATCGCCTACCCCGGCCCGGCGGTCGCCGCCAATTTCACCCGTCCGCTCATCGCCACCGAGGACCACCGCTTCGCCAGCGAGCCGGGTGTGGACCCCCTGGCCGTCGCCCGGGTGGCGTGGTCGAAGGTGACCGGCGGCAGCGACCAGGGCGGCGCCACCATCGAGCAGCAGCTGGCCAAGCTGCTCTACACGCCCACCGAGGCCGGCCTCGCGGCCGAGGTCAAGCAGGTCGTGCTGGCGGTCAAGCTCTACCTGAGCTACTCCAAGAGCCAGATACTGAACCTGTACGCGGAGGCGGCCTACTACGGCCACGGCTACTACGGGCTGGAGGCGGCCAGCTGCGGTTACTTCGGCCACCCGGCCAAGGACCTGACCGTCACCCAGGGCGCGATGCTGGCCGGCGTGGTCAACGCCCCGAGCGTGGACGACCCGATCAACGACCCGGTGAACGCGCGGGCCCGCTTCGAGCACGTCATCGCGCGGATGGTCGCGGTCGGCGACCTCAGTAACGCGCAGGCCCAGCGGGCACTGGACGCGCCGCTGGGCCTGACCCGGGTCACAGCCCGGACTGCTGAGCGCTAGAGCGACGGCCAGGAATGCGGCCCGGTCGCTGACAGCGCGTCGGGCACGTCCGCGCTCCTCCTCGACGATCGAGTTGGTCGCGATCTCGACTTCCTGCTCGGCCGTCACCGGCGCGTTCTTGAACACGAACTTGCGGTAGCAGTAACAGCCGGAACAGGGTCGCGAAGATGATGCCGACGACGGTGGCGATGTTGAACGACAACCGGTCGTGGTTACCCAGCAGGTAGTGGTTGATGTCCACCAAGGCGGTCTGGATGAGCGTGCCGACTACGTTGAAGAAGACGAACAGCACCGTCTCGCGCTTCATGTTGTCGGTCTTGCGGTGGCGGAACGCCCAGTAACGGTTGCCGGTGTAGGCGAAGCAGGTCGCGACGGCGTTGGCCAAGATGATGGCGGTAGTCGGCCCGGTGTGCCCGTACAGCGCGTTCTGAACCAGGAAGGTAATGATCGTGCTCAGGATGCCGACGATGCCGAACTTGCCGACCTCGTGGATCAGGACCCTAAACCGCAGGTAGAGATCGCGAATCAGGCTCAACTGGTGCGTTCCTCTCGGACGCGGGATGACGCAGCGGTCCGCCCGCCTACATGACCTTCAGCACCTTACGGCGCTATCCGGCTTTCCCGTGCCTACACTCGTAAACCATTCGGAAACCACCCGGAGCGCCAGGTATCCTCCATCGGGTGCCCGAGGTACTGGTTCGCGCCCGAGGCCTGACGAAGCGATTCGGCAGCTTCACCGCGGTGGACGGGATCAACTTTGATCTTTTCCAGGGTGAAGCGTTCGGCTTCCTCGGCCCGAACGGGGCCGGGAAGTCCTCCACCATGCGCATGCTCGGCTGCGTATCTCCGCCGACAAGTGGTGATCTTAGCATCCTCGGTGGTGACCCTGTGAAAGATGGGGCGGCGATCCGCGCCCGCCTCGGGGTCGTTCCCCAGGAGGACACGCTCGACAACGAGCTCACCGTGCGGGAGAACATGCTGGTCTACGGACGCTACTTCGGCCTGCCGCGCAAGCTGATCAACGAGCGGACCGACCAGCTGCTCGACTTCGTCCAGCTCACCGAGCGGGCCGGGGACCAGGTCGACCCGCTGTCGGGCGGGATGAAGCGCCGCCTGACCATCGCCCGGAGCCTCGTCAACGACCCTGACATCCTCATCCTGGACGAGCCCACCACCGGCCTCGACCCGCAGGCCCGGCACGTCGTCTGGGACCGGCTGTTCCGGCTCAAGCAGCGCGGCGTGACGCTGATCCTCACCACCCACTACATGGACGAGGCCGAGCAGCTGTGCGACCGGCTGGTCGTGATGGACCACGGCGTGATCGCCGCCGAGGGCACCCCGCGCGAGCTCATCGCCCGCTACTCCACCCCCGAGGTCCTCGAGCTGCGGTTCGCGGCCGACCAGCTGCCCGACGCGGCCACCCAGATCAAGGAGCTCGGCCCCGAACGGATGGAGCTGACCGCGGACCGCATCTTGCTCTACGCCGCCGACGGGGACAAGTTCCTGGCCCGCGTGCACCAGGCCGGCCTCGACCCGCTGACCGAGCTGGTCCGCCGTTCCACCCTGGAGGACGTCTTCCTGCATCCTGACCGGCCGGACGCTGATCGACTGATGAGCAGCGAGACCCTTGTGCGCCGGCCCGGCCGGCCCGGCCGCGCTGCCCCGCCTGCCCAGTTCGTGGGAGCTGGCCGTCCGGGCGCTGCGCTGCTGGCTGGTCATGTACCGCCGGACCTGGCAGGGCACGGTCTGGTCATCGGTCTGCGGGCCGCTGTTCTACCTCGGGGCAATGGGCTACGGGCTCGGCTCGCTGGTCGACAAGAACGGCACCGGCGCCCTCGGGGGAGTGCCCTACGTGGTTTTCGTCGCCCCGGCCGTGCTCGCGGTCCAGGCGATGAACTCGGGCCTGTCCAACGCCTTGTTCCCGGTATTCGGCGGCATCCACTGGCACAAGGTCTACATCGCGGCGCGGGCGACGATGCTGCGCCCGGCCGACATCTTCCGCGGCCACCTGATGTTCATCACCGTGCGGATCGCGATGAACTCGGCCTTCTTCGTGATCGTCATGGCGGCGTTCGGGCTGATCAGGTCGCCCTGGGCGGTGCTGCTGCTGCCGGCCGCGACGCTGACCGGTTTCGCCTTCGCGGTCCCGGTCGCGGCCTGGGCGGTCACCCTCGAGCACGAGACCACGATGAACTACCCGATCCGGTTCGGCGCGGTCCCGCTGATGCTGTTCTCCGGCACCTTCTTCCCGATCTCCCAGTTGCCCGGGTGGATCCGCCCGGTCGCTTACGCCACCCCGCTGTGGCACGGTGTCGCCCTGTGCCGGGGGCTCAGCCTGGGGAACGTCGCCCCCGGCGCGGCCGCCATCCACGTCGGCTACCTCGCCACGCTGGCGGCCATCGGCCTGTGGGCGGGCGGCCGCACCTACCGGCGGCGCCTTTATGTGTGAGGCCCTGTATGTGTGAGGGACATCATGTCTGAGGACAGGGTCAGCCGCCTTCGTTCGGGATCATCGTCGTCGGTGACCGAGCGGCTGATGATGACCGTCCCCGGGCTGCGCGGGCTGCGGCTGATCGAGCGGCACGCGCGGCTTTACCGGCGGATGTGGCTGCTGGTCGCCGCGGGCGCGGCCGAGCCGCTGTTCTACATGCTGTCGGTCGGCGTCGGCATCGGCGGGCTGATCGGCACCGTCGCCGGGCCGGGCGGCCAGCCCGTGCCGTACCGGGAGTTCGTCGCGCCCGGCCTGCTGGCGGTGTCGGCCCTGAACGGGGCGCTGGCCGACTCGACCTTCAATATCTTCGGGCGGCTGAAGTTCGACAAGCTTTACGACGCGGTGCTCACGACCCCGCTCGGCGCCGCGGACGTGGCCGTGGCCGAGATCGGCTGGGCGGTGCTGCGCGGCCTGATCTACTCGGTCACGTTCCTGGCCGTGATCGCCGCGATGGGGCTCGTCGTCTCGCCCTGGGCGCTGCTCGCGCTGCCCGCGGCCGCGCTGATCAGCTTCGCCACCGCCGCCCTCGGGGTGTTCCTGACCACGTACATGTCGTCCTGGCAGGACCTGGACTACGTGCTGCTGGTGGCGGTGCCGCTGTTCCTGTTCTCCGGTACCTTCTACCCGCTGTCGGTCTACCCCCGGGTCATCGCCGACATCGTGCGAGTGGACGCCGCTGTACCAGGGCGTCGTGCTGCTGCGCGACCTGGTGCTCGGGGTGCCGGTCCCCGATCTCGCCTGGCGGGCCGCCTACCTGGCCGCCCTGGGGCTGGCGGGCCTGGCGCTGGCTGGACGGCGGATTGGCCGCCTGCTGCTGGTGTGAACTGCTGCTCCCGGTCGCATGAAGAGGCGCTGCCGGGAGGACTGACCGGCCAGGCCGGCCGCGATAAGCTACTGGCGTGCTGGGGGAGAGCCGCCCGCGGGCCGTGTCGGCCGACGGGCCCGATGAGGACGCTCCCGGCCCGTCTGGCCCGCCCGCTGGGGAAGGGGTTACCCTCGCCGCGCCGTATGCCGCGGCCCGGCCGGCCGGGGCGGAGCCCGCACGAGTGCGGTCGGCCAGCGTCTGGCGCGATCCCGTCATCTGGATCATCGCGGTGGCGGCAACGGCGGGCTACTTCGTCATCGCGCTGATGCGGCTGCTGCAGCACAACCCCGCCTCCTACGACCTGGCCATCTACGTCGAGTACGTCAAGCAGCTGTCCCAGCTGCACGCGCCGGTCGTGGACATCCTCGGCACCGGGTTCAACCTGCTCGGCAACCACTTCCAGCTCGCTGTCGGGCTGCTCGCGCCGTTCTTCCGGCTGTTCCCGTCGCCCGCCACGCTGCTGGTCGGCCAGGCGCTGCTGCACCGCGGTGTCGGTCTTCCCGGTGGCGGCGGCCGCGTCCGCGTGCTCGGGCGGGCGCCGGGCCGGCTGATCGGCTTCGCCTACGGCTTCTCCTGGGGCCTGCAGCAGATGAACGACTTCGACTTCCACGAGGTCGCGCTCGCCGTGCCGCTGCTCGCCTTCTCGCTGTCCGCCCTGGTCCGCGGCGCCGGCTGGCGCGATCGCCTGGGCTATGCCGATGGCCTTCGTGAAGGAGGACCAGGGCTTCACCGTGGCCGCGATCGGCGTGCTGCTCGGGGTGAGCGCGGCGTTCCCGCCGCCCGGGTCCGGTGGCTGGCGGGCCCGGGTCCCGTTCCTCGCGGCCGGGTTCGGCACCGACCGCGACGGGCGCTACCGGGACGGCCGCTGGGGGGACGGCCAGGTCGCCCTCTGGGGCGGGCTGTTCCTGCTCGCCTGGGGGCTGCTTGGTCGGTGCTCGCGATCACGGTGATCATCCCGCACTTCAACCCGTCCCACGACTACTACTTCTCAAGGACGCCGGGGTGGCCAACGGTCACCAGTCCTTCTCGGCCGTCGGCCTCGTCCAGCAGACCGCCGCCAGCTGGCCGGTCAAGCTGCGGACGCTGGGCTGGCTGCTGCTGCCGACCGCGTTCATCGCCCTCGGCTCGCCGGTCGCGCTGGTCGCGCTGCCCGGCCTGGCGCTGCGCTTCATGTCGACTAACACCGCTTCTGGGGCACCGCCTGGCACTACAACGCGACCACAATGCCGATCCTGTTCATCGCGGCGGCCGAGACGCTCGGACGGCTGCACGGCGTGCTCCCGGCCCGGGCAGCTCGCACCGACGGGCGGCACCGCCTGCCGCACGGACGGCTGGCCGGGCTGGGCGAGCTCGCCTGGACTGGTGCGCGCGGCCGGGCTCGCCCGCAACGCCGGCGCGATGATGGCCGGCGATCGCGGTCGCGCTCGCCTTCCAGTTCCCGCTCAGCGACCTCTGGCATGCCTCGACCTACCGGCTCGAGCCCGCACGTGGCGGCGGCCGACGCGGCGATGGCGGTCGTGCCCGACGGCGCGACCGTGCAGACCACCCTCGACCTGCTCGCGCCGCTGGCCGCCCGCACCGACACGTTCTGGATCGGCACCCCGGGCAACCCGCCCACCCAGTACGTCGTCTTCGACGGCGCCGACAGCGGCTACAGCCCGCGCCATCACCAACGTCCCGGCGTTCATCGCGATGCTGTACCCGCATGACGGCTACGTCCAGGTCTTCGAACGCGACGGCGTGTACGTGTTCCGCCGCGGCTGACTCCGCGCGGGACGCTTTCCCGCCACGCGCACGTTAGGCTTTTTCGGTGACTACGCCCGCCGCCACCTCGCCCGCCGCGCCCCGCCCGTTCGCGGCCCCGGCACCGCCGAACCCGCCCGCGCCCGCGGGCGAGCTGGCCGCGGCGCTGCGCCAGGCCGGGCTGTCCGAGGTCGACACCGCGGACCCGGCGCCGGGCCGAGTACTCCTCCGACGCCTCCAACTACCGGGTCGTGCCCGGCCGTGGTCGCCTTCCCCCGGTCGGCCGACGAGGTCATCGCCGCGCTGTCGGTCGTGCCGGGAGCTCGGCGTGCCGGTGACCGGCGCGCGGCGCGGGCACCTCGATCGCTGGCAACGCGCTGTCGACCGGCGTCGTCCTCGACCTCTCCCGGCACCTGAACCGGGTGCTGTCGGTCGACCCCGGGGCAGCGCACCGCGCTGGTCCAGCCCGGGCGCGGTGCTCGACGCGATCACCGCGGCCGCGGCGCCGCACGGCCTGCGCTTCGGCCCCGACCCGTCCACCCACTCGCGCGCCACCATCGGCGGCGCGATCGGCAACAACGCCTGCGGCTCGCGGGCGCTGCGCTACGGGCGCAGCGCCGACAACGTGGTCGCGCTCGACGTCGTGACCGGGGCCGGGGTGCGCTTCACGGCCCGGCGCTACGGCAAGGAGCGGCCGGACGACGGCGCCCCCGAGGCGGCCCTGCTGGCCGGGCTGCGACGCGCTGGCCACCGGCGGCCTCGGCGTCATCAGGACCGAGTTCGGCCGGTTCACCCGGCAGGTGTCCGGCTACTCCCTCGAGCACCTGCTGCCGGAGAACGGCTTCGACGTGGCCAAGTTCCTGTCCGGGACCGAGGGGACGCTGGCGCTCACCCTCGGCGCCACCGTGCGGCTGGTGGACGCGCCCCGCGCGACCGCGCTGGCGGTGCTCGGCTACCCCGACATGCCCGCCGCCGCCGACGCCGTCCCCGGCCTGCTGCCGCACCAGCCGGTCGCCCTCGAGGGCCTCGATTCGCACATGGTCGACCTGTTCCGCCCCCGTCGCGGTCCCGGCGCCGTGCCCGGGCTGCCCCGCGGCGGCGGCTGGCTGTTCGCCGAGACCGCGGGCGGCACCCCGGAGGAAGCGGCGACCGCCGCCCGCAAGCTCGTGGCCGACGGGGGCTGCCTGGACAGCGCGGTCTACACCGGCCCGCAGGCGGCGGCGCTGTGGCGGATTCGCGAGGACGGCGCCGGGCTCGGCGGGCGCACCGCGGCGGGCGAGCCCGCCTGGCCGGGCTGGGAGGACTCGGCCGTGCCGCCCGCGGTCCTCGGTCCCTACCTCCGCGAGCTGTCCGCCCTGATGGCCGCCCACGGCGTCGACGGGCTGCTCTACGGGCACTTCGGCGACGGCTGCGTGCACGTCCGGATCGACTTCCCGCTGCGCGAGCGCCCGAGCGTGCTGCGCGCGTTCACCGAGGACGCGGCCAGGCTGGCCGCCTCCTACGGCGGCTCGGCCTCCGGCGAGCACGGCGACGGCCGGGCCCGGGGTGAGCTGCTCCCGCTCATGTACTCGGCCGACGCGATCGGCGCTGATGGGCGCGGTCAAGCGGGCTGTTCGACCCCGGGCGGGTACTCAACCCGGGGATCATCGTCGACCCGGCTCCCCTCGACGCCGATCTGCGGGTCCCGCTGGCGCGGCCGCTGCGCCGCAGCCTCGGCTTCGCCTACCCGCACGACGCGGGCGACTTCACCGCGGCGGTGCACCGGTGCACCGGCGTCGGCAAGTGCCGGGCCGACAACACCGGCACCGGCGGCGTGATGTGCCCGTCCTACCTGGCGACCCGGGATGAGAAGGACTCCACCAGGGGCCGCGCCCGGGTGCTGCAGGAGCTGGCCAACGGGTCGCTGGTGGCGGGCTGGGACGATCCCGCCGTGGCCAGCGCGCTTGACCTGTGCCTGTCCTGCAAGGGCTGCTCGGCCGACTGCCCGGCGGGCGTCGACATGGCCACCTACAAGGCCGAGGCGCTGTACCAGCGCTACCGGCGCAAGCTGAGGCCCGCGGCCCACTACTCGCTCGGCTGGCTGCCGCGCTGGGCCGCGCTGACCACGCGGTCGGCCGGGCTGACCCGCCTGGCCAACGCGTCGCTGCGCTTCGCCCCGGCGGCCGCGCTGGTCAAGCGGCTCGGCGGCCTCGACCGGCGGCGTGACCTGCCCCGGTTCGCCCCGCGGACGTTCCGGCAGTGGTTCGCTGCCCGGCCGTCACCAGCACGGCGGCAAGCCGGTGCTGCTCTGGGTCGACACGTTCACCAACGCCTTCGCGCCGCACGTCGGCCAGGCCGCCGTGCGGGTGCTGGAAGACGCCGGGTACCAGGTCCAGGTCACCGGCGCGAACGTCTGCTGCGGCCTCACCTGGATCTCCACCGGCCAGCTGGACGGGGCCCGGCGCCAGCTGCGCCGCTCGCTGCGATGCCCTCGCCCCCGCCCTCGACGCGGGCATCCCGGTCGTCGGCCTCGAGCCGTCCTGCACCGCCGCCCTGCGCGCTGACGCGGCCGAGCTGCTGCCGGGCGACCCGCGGGCGGCGTCCCTCAGCAGCGCCGTCAAGACCCTCGCCGAGCTGCTGACCGGCACCGACGGCTGGACGCCGCCGGACCTGTCTGACGTCACCGGCGTCGCCCAGCCGCACTGCCACCAGCACGCCGTGCTCGGCTGGGCCGCCGACGCGGCGCTGCTCGCGCGACGGCGGGCGCCACGGTCACCGCCGTCGGCGGGTGCTGCGGGCTGGCCGGCAACTTCGGGGTCGAGCGCGGCCACTACGACGTGTCGGTCGCGGTCGCCGAGACCGCCCTGCTGCCCGCGGTGCGTCAGCGCTGGCGGATCAGGGGGAGGGGGCCACGGTGCTGGCCGACGGGTTCTCCTGCCGGACGCAGCTCGAGCAGCTGGCCGGCCTGCCCGGGACCCACCTGGCCGAGCTGCTGGCCAGCCGGCTGGGCGGCAGCCGGTAGGTCCGGGCCAGATCGCCGGCGAGCGGGCCTAGCCCACCAGCTCGGCCGCGGCTGCCTGCCGCTTCATCAGCTGGTAGATGACCGCCTCACGGGTCGGTGTGGCCGGCGCGGCCGTGCCATTGGCGCCGACGGTGCCCACCCCGAACACGTCCACCCCGCTCGCGCACAGCAGCAGGCCGAGCACGACCTTGCTGGTCGCCGAGCGTGCCGGTCTCGGACAGGTCACCGTCGGGTGCCCGCCTACCGGGGCGCCCGCGCTCGCCTTGAGCGAGAACGTGCCGGTCTGGCCGCCCGCGGTCGCTTGAACGATCCGCACCGCCCGGCCAGGCCCTGCACCCCGGAGACGAACGAGGTCGCCCCGGCGCGTTCGCGAACTGGTAGATGAGCTGGTCGTAGGCCTGCCCGGAGGTCTCGGCGCTGCCCGAGACCATCGCCGTCTCGCCGAACCCGGTGCCGCCGACCTTCTCGATGAACGCCGCGCAGGACATCGAGGCCAGGTCGTAGCTGGCCGCGCCCCAGGTGAGCGACCCGCCGGAGCTGACCGGCCCGCTGGTCGGGGTGGCGAACCCGGCCGGGAAGTCGGTCAGCGGCAGCAGCACCGACTCCAGCTGGGTGCCGGTCAGCTGCCCGGCCGCGGCAGGCAGCGGGGTCATCGAGGTCGTCGGCAGCGCCCCGGCACTGGCGCCGGAGGCCGCGGACGCCGACGGCGCCGCGGCGCTGGCCGAGGCCGAGGCGCTCGGGGTGGCGGACGCGGAAGCCCCGCCAGCCGTCGAGCTGCTGCCGGACGAGCACCCCGCGACCGCGCCGGCCACCGTGGCGGCGGCCGCCAGCGCCGCCAGGGCCGGCCGAAGCCTGCTCCGCACGCCGGCTGCGCCCGTCGGCCCCGTGAAGCCGGCCAGCCCGGTTTTACCTGCCGGCCCGGTTTTACCTGCCAGCCCGGGTTTCCCCGCCAGCCCCGCTTTTCCCGCCAGCCCCGCGTTTCCCGCCAGCACCGCGCTATCCACCCCAGATCTGCGTCGCGATAACTGACAAGGTACCCGGCCTTGCCCGGCCACCCGGTCGCCCGGCGATGACATCCGGAATAATGGCCACGGAACACCGGCGTTCGCCTGTCAACGGCGTCGGGCCGAGGAAGGGAATGCATACGTTATGCCACAGCGAATCGCGATCGTGACCGGGGCCGCCCGCGGCATCGGTGCGGGCACCGCCAAGCGTCTCGCCGCCGACGGGATGGCCGTCGGGGTGCTCGACCTGCATGAGGACGACGGCGCGCAGACCGTCGCCGAGATCGAGAAGGCCGGCGGCAGGGCGATCGCGGTCGGGGCCGACGTGTCCGACGCCGACCAGGTGACCGCGGCCGTGGAGAAGGTCGCCGCCGAGCTCGGCGAGCCGACCGTGCTCGTCAACAACGCCGGCGTGACCCGCGACAACCTGCTGTTCAAGATGGACGAGGCCGACTGGGACACGGTCATGAACGTCCACCTGAAGGGCGCGTTCCTGATGAGCCGGGCCTCCCAGAAGTACATGGTCGCCGCCAAGTGGGGCCGGATCGTCAACCTGTCGTCGACCGTCCGCGGTCGGCAACCGCGGCCAGGTCAACTACTCCACGGCCAAGGCGGGCCTGCAGGGCCTCACCAAGACCCTCGCGCTCGAGCTGGGCAAGTTCGGCATCACCGCGAACGCGGTCGCGCCCGGCTTCGTCGTCACCGACATGACCGCCGCCACCGCGGCCCGCCTCGGCATCTCCTTCGAGGACTTCCAGGCCGGCGCGGCCAAGGCAGATCCCGGTGCAGCGGGTCGGCCAGGTCGAGGACATCGCCCACGCGATCTCGTTCTTCGCCAGTGAGGGGGCCGGCTTCATCTCCGGCCAGATCCTCTACCTGTCCGGCGGCCCGGTCTCGTAGCAAGCCCGGTCAGCTAGCAAGGTCCCCATCCGCGAGGCCAACACGCAAGGGAGCACAGGCGTTGAGCGACACACCAGCGGCCGCGCGAGCCGACCTCCGGGCGGCGGTCCGCGCGTTCTGCGCCGAGCACGATCCCGCGGCCACCCCGCGTGCCGCGTTCCTCAGCGCCCGGTTCGACGCGGGCCTGGCCGCCGTGCACTACCCGGTAGGCCACGGCGGCCTCGGCCTGCCGCGGGCGCTGCAGGCAGTCGGCGAGGAGGAGTTCGCCCGGGCCGGGGCGCCGCGCCTCGACGAGCGGCGCAACGTCATCGGCCTCGGCATGGCCGCGCCGACGATCATCGCCTTCGGCAGCGACGAGCAGAAGTCACCTGGTGGCTCAAGCCGCTCTGGCTCGGCGGACGAGATCTGGTGCCAGCTGTTCAGCGAGCCGGGGGCGGGCAGCGACCTGGCCGGGCTGGCGACCCGCGCGGTCCGGGACGGCGACGACTGGGTCGTCAACGGGCAGAAGGTGTGGACCTCGCTCGCCCACCACGCCCGCTGGGCCCTGCTGCTCGCGCGCACCGACCCCGACGTGCCCAAGCACCCGGGCCTGTCCTACTTCATCGTCGACATGCACGCGCCCGGCGTCGAGGTCCGGCCGCTGCGCCAGCTCACCGGTGAGGCCGAGTTCAACGAGGTGTTCCTCACCGACGTCGCGCGTCCCCGACGCGAACCGGCTCGGCGAGGTCGGCGAGGGCTGGAGGGTCGCCAACGCCACGCTGATGAACGAGCGGGTCTCGATCGGCAACGCGACCGCGATGCCCCGCGAGTCCGGCGGGATCGGCTTCGCCGCGACCGCCTGGCGCCAGCACCCGGAGCTGCGCACGCACGACCTGCACCAGCGGCTGCTGTCGCTGTGGGCGCAGGCCGAGGTCGCCCGGCTGGCGGGCGAGCGGCTGCGCCAGCAGATCGCCGCGGGCCAGCCCGGGCCCGGAGGGCTCGGCCGCCAAGCTCACCTTCGCCCGCCTCAACCAGGAGATCTCCGGGTTCGAGATCGAGTTCCTCGGCGCGGACGGGCTGACCTACGACGACTGGACGATGCGCCGCGACGGCTCCGGCGACACCCGCGGCCCCGGCTACCGCTACCTGCGGGCGAAGGGCAACTCGATCGAGGGCGGCACCTCGGAGATCATGCGCAACATCATCGCCGAGCGGGTGCTGCGGCTGCCCCCCGAGCCCCGCACCGACACCGAACGTCCCGTGGAAGGACCTGCCCGCGCTGATGGCTTCCGTCGAAGAAACCCGTGAGCAGGCCAGCGCAGACCGCCCGCAGGAGGCCGAACGGGGCCGCGTGACCGCCGGCGGCCTGCTGTACTCCGAGACCGAGCAGGACCTGGCCGCCGCGCTGGCCGACCTGCTCGCCAGCCAGGCCGCCGCGGCCGACGTCATCGCGCGCACCGAGCAAGCCGAGACGTTTGACGCCAAGCTGTGGCGGACGGTCGCGGCCGAGATCGGCATCGCCGGTCTGCTGATCCCCGAGGCCCTCGGCGGCGCCGGCGCGTCCTACCGGGAGCTGGCCGCCGCGGCCGAGCAGTTCGGCGCCTCGGTCGCCCCGATCCCGTACCTGGGCAGCGCGGCGGTCGGCGACCGCGGCCCTGCTGTCCGCGCGCGCCCGCAGCGCGGCCGGCGCCGGAGGACGGAGGGACGCGGCGGCGAAGGCCGACGTCGACACCAGCCAGCCGCTGTCCGGGCCGGCGGCCGCCGCCCGCGACGCCGCGCTGCGCGCCCGGGCCCGGGCCGACGCTGGCCGGCGCGCCGACGGTCTCGCCCGGCCGCGGGGCTGCTGCGCCAGCTGGCCGGCGGCTCGATCACGGCGGCGCTCGCGGTGTCCGTGACCACCGCGCCCGGGGCGCCGTTCCCGGCCGCCGCGCGGGTCGCCGGCCGGGCGACGGCTTCCGGGCACGGTCAAGCTGCGCGGCACGATCCCCGCGGTGCGCCGACGCGCTGCCCGCCGACGTGCTGCTCGTGCCGGCGGACGGCGTGCCCAGCGCGCTGTACCTGGTCGAGGCGACCGCGCCGGGGGTGCACCGCACGCCGCTGGTCTCGCTCGACATGACCAGGCAGCTGTGCGACATCACCCTCGACGACGCGCCGGCCCGCCAGGTCGCGGTCGGCGCGGCGGCGGCCGAGGCGGCGGTGGCGGCGGGCCTGGCGGCGGGCGCCGCCGTGCTCGCGGCCGAGCAGCTCGGCCTGGCGCAGCGCTGCCTGGACATGACCGTCGCCTACGTCAAGGAGCGCCGCCAGTTCGCCCGGCCGATCGGCTCCTTCCAGGCGGTCAAGCACCGGCTCGCCGACCTGTGGACCGACGATCACCCTGGCCCGGGCCGCCTCCAGGTACGCCGCCGCCTGCCTGGCCGACGACGACCCGGACGCCCCGGTCGCGGTCGCCCTGGCCAAGTCGGCCTGCTGCGACGCCGCGGTGACGGCGGCGCAGGAATGCGTCCAGCTGCACGGCGGCATCGGCTTCACCTGGGAGCACCCGGCCCACCTGTACCTCAAGCGGGCCAAGGCGGCCGCGGCCGCCTTCGGCACCCCCGGCGCTCACCGTGCGGCGCTGGCTGCGCTGGTCGACCTGCCGGCCCCGGAGGGGTAACCGGCTAGTCCTGTCCCGCCTGGCCGTCGCCGGCCGGGCCGGCTCGCGCGGTAGCTCCGCTCGGGCTGGTCGGCGTCCCCGCCGCGCTGCGCGGGCATCGCTTGCCGCCCGGTCACCGGGGGCATGTCGGGCAGCGTCGGCGCCTCCGCGGTCGGATCGGATACCGGCCGGGCCTGCCGCCCGGCCGCCTGCCCCGGGATGGGCTGCCCCGGGATGGGCTGCCCCGGGATGGGCTGCCCCGGGATGGGCTGCCGCGGCCGGCGGCTGACCACCAGCGGGGGTAGCCATCGGATCCGCCGCCGGTCTCGTCGTCGTGTCGCTGCCAGAACGCTGGGCCGGGACTGGCCCAGCGGCCGCAGGCGCCCGTTCGGGGGCCGGCCTTGACGCCCGCTCCCCGGATCGCGGACGCCCGGCTCCCGCCTCCATCGCGCCCGCCGGGCTCGCGGGCCCGGACGCGCCCCCGAGCGAGATCATCCCGTGCGCCCGCCGGGAAGCGCGCGACTGCCGCGAGTCCGCGATCCCGACCGCACTGACCAGGATTCCCGTGCAAATCGTCATGACGATCACGATCACCCAGATCGCGGTCGGCGACGCCGTGGTACGGACCGCCAAATCCATGCCGATCCCCTCTCACCAGCCCATCCTCGCCCTACTTACCCCCTGTGTCCCACCCGCAACACGCTAGCCCGCCAGCACGTTCGGCGCCAGTCGCAATCGCCCGCGTGCCCTGGCGCCAGCGCTGTGCGGCCGCCGGGGGGCCGTCAGGACCGCAGCTGGCGGACGGCCGACAGGTCGGTGACCCCGGCCAGCCGGCCGCAGCCGGCCTGGCAGCCGCAGCTTTCCCGGCATAGCAGCCGGGTCGGCAGCGAGATGTCGCGTTCGGCCGGCGCCTCGCCGCCGATCATCGAATACAGCAGTTCGAAGGCGGTCTCCCCGAGGTCGCCGATCGGCTGGCGCACCGTCGTCAGCAGCGGGCGGATGTGCCGGGCCATCGGGATGTCGTCGAAGCCGGTGACCGCGACCGTGCCCGGGACGTCCACCCCGGACCGGCGCAGCGCGTACATCACGCCCAGGGCGGTCTGGTCGTTGGCGCAGACGATGACCTGGGGGAGCGGGCACCCCGGAAGCCAGCAGCCGCTCGGTCACCACGGCCGCGCCTGCCGCGTAGTAGTTGCCCTGCCACCGCGGCCCGGTGTGCAGCACCGCTCCGGCCGCCGCCGCCTCGGCCGCCAGCGTCTGCAGCCGGGCCTGGCTGTCCGGGCTGTCGCTGTAGCCGCTGAGGTAGCCGAGGGTGGCGTACCCGTGGTCGTAGAGCAGGTGCCGGGCCAGCGCCCGCATCCCGGCGACGTTGTCGCTGCCGACGTTGGCGGTGGTGGGGCTGGGCAGGCCCGCGAGGGTGACGATGGGGACCTGGCGGGAGATCTCGCTGATCTGGGCGGGATCGAGCACCTGGTCGTGCAGGATCAGGCCGTCGCTCTTGCGGGCGACGGCGAGGACCCGGCGGGCGGCGTCGTGGTCGGTGATGTCGACCGACCGCAGCAGCAGGTCAAAGCCGCGGCGCTGGGCGCCGCGCTCCACGCCCCGGTTCATCATGTCGTGGAACTGCAGGGACTCGGTCTCGTCGGCGAAGGCGTCGTAGCCCAGCAGCCCGGTGCTGTCCCAGGCGGCGCCGCCTCCGGCCGGCAGCAGCGGGGCGGGCACCGTCGGCCCGGCCGTCAGCGGCCGCCGCATGACCACGCCCACGACTTCCTTGAGCCGGGCCGACAGTGCCCGGGCGGCGCTGTCGGGCACGTAGCCGAGCTCCGCCGCGGCCTGCTGGACCCGCTCCCTGATCTCGGGGCTCGGGTTACGGCGGCCGTTGAGCACCCGCGAGACCGAGGCGATGGAGACCCCGGCCGACCGGGCGACGTCGTAGATGGTGGGCGGCGGTCGTCCCGGCCTGTTCCGTACCGCCCATGACCGCCGCCGCCTCCTCATCACGCTCGGACCATCCGGTAAGCGTTTTCCCAGTGCTCCCTGGCCCTGGCCGGGCCGCTCGGTAAGCGCTTACCGGGAACGTGGACGCAAGCGTACGTCGCGCCTGACGGCCTCTCAAGGTGCGAACCGCGCAAAGTTACAGCAATGTGACACCGCAGTGGTAGCGCCCGATAAGCGCCGCCTGAATTCGGTAAGCGCTGACATCGCGACACATGTACGAAACATGCCGAGACGTACCACCTGCCACGTTACCGCCCGCGTAACAAACGGGAAATGCCTCCGAAACCCGCGCATGGGAAACATTAACCGTTGCATGAAAGCACGCGGAGCGGCCGGGGCGGGACGAGCAGCCAGGGGGGTGACCCTGGAACCCGAGAGGCCCTTCATATCAGGTAGCCCCCTGGAGGAGCGAACACAGTGATTCCATACCCAACCTGGCTGAGTTCAGGAGATAACGCCTGGCAGTTGACAGCGGCAACGCTGGTCGGGCTTATGTCCATCCCAGCCCTGGCCGTGCTGTACGGCGGCCTGGTGCAGAAGAAATGGGCGATGAACACCACGCTCATGGTCTTCGTCACCTTCGGCCTCACCCTCATCGTGTGGGTGCTTTGGGCCTACAAGATGGGCTTCGGCACGCCGCTGGTCGGCAAGTTCCTCGGCGACCCGCGCACCATCCTGGGCGCCAACGCCATGCAGGGCCAGGCCGACATCCCGCTGGTCGACCCGGCCATGCCGGGGTACGCGGCATCCAGCTCTGGATCGGTCCTCAACACCGGGTTCAAGATTTCCGGTGGCTCGCTTGAGTACTTCCAGTTTGTGTTCGCGGCGATCACCCCGATCCTGTTCATCGGCTCGGTACTCGGCCGGGTGAGCTTCAAGGCGTGGATGGTCTTCGTCCCGCTCTGGATCACCTTCGTCTACACGGTCAACGCGTTCTCGATCTGGGGCGGCGGTTACTGGGCGGGCAAGGGCGCGCTCGACTTCTCCGGTGGTTACGTCATCCACCTGGCCGCCGGCACCTCCGGCTTCGTCTCGGCCGCGATCATCGGGCCCCGGCTGAAGCGGGACCGGGAGCGGGCGATCCCGAACAACCTGATCTTCGTCGCGGTCGGGGCTGGCCTGCTGTGGCTCGGCTGGAACGGCTTCAACGGCGGTGACCCGTACTTCGCGGGCTCCGACGCCGCCGCCGCCGTGGTCAACACCAACCTCGCGACCGCCGTGGCCATGATGGTCTGGATCCTCATGGACATGTTCTTCTCGCGCGA
Organism: uncultured Actinomycetota bacterium; assembly: GCA_963795335.1. GTDB lineage: Bacteria > Actinomycetota > Actinomycetes > Streptosporangiales > Streptosporangiaceae > Trebonia. The sequence goes on along the minus strand of CAWCHI010000006.1, from coordinate 169,114 downwards.
CAAGAAGCCCACCTTCCTCGGCGGCCTGAACGGCATGATCTGCGGCCTGGTCGGCATCACCCCCGCGGCGGGCTACGTCAACGGCCTCGGCGCCATCATCATCGGCCTCGTCGCCTCGGCGGTCGTCTGGGTCGCCTGGTACACCCTGCCGAAGTACGTCTGGCCGTTCAACAGGGTCGATGACGCCCTCGGCGTGGTCTACACGCACGGCATCGCCGGCCTGCTCGGCGGCCTGCTGGTCGGCTTGCTCGCCGACCCGAACGTCATCGAGTACCCGGCGGCCAAGGGCGGGGCGGCGTTCTCCGGAGCAGGCTGGTTCTGGGGCCACCACCCGCACCAGTTGCTCGTCCAGTTCCTGGCGGCACTGTCCATCATCATCTACGACGGCATCGGCACCGCCATCATCTGGATGGTGATCAAGTACGTGCTGCGGATCAAGCTCAGGCTCACCGACGAAGAGCTGGAGATCGGCGACGTCGCGATCCACGGCGAGGAGGCCTACCCGATGGAGGAGTCGCTCACGTCCAAGCTCAGCGTCACCGCCTCGGCCGAGGCCTCGCCAACGACCGAGGAACCGATCTCGGCCATCGACGAACGCGACGATTAGCCAGCAGACTCGCGCTACGTTGCGGCCGTAGCGAGAGCGGGCCGCGGTTCCCGGCACCGGAAACGGTGCCGGGAACCGCGGCCCTCGGCTTGTCCGGGGGGTGGTCGGGACGACGCCGTTCATTAGCTACCGTTATGGCTGTCGACCGGCAGCACCAGGATGGAGCACTGTGAACCCCGTCGTCATGTCCGTCACGCTGGTTACCGACGACGGCGTCCTGATCGACGCCGTGCACCTGCCGCCACCCGCGGGCCGCCGCGACCTCGCGATCGTCATCGCGCACGGGTTCACCATGTCCTGGCAGCGCCCGATGGGCTGGCACCTCGTGCAGCGGTTCAACCGCACCGCCGGGGTGGTCACCTTCGACTTCCGCGGCCACGGCCGCTCCGGCGGCCTGTCCACGCTCGGCGACAAGGAGATCGACGACCTCGACGTGGCCGTCAGGTACGCCCGCGAGCTCGGCTACCAGCGGGTCGCCACGGTCGGCTTCTCGATGGGCGGCTCGGTCGTGCTGCGCCAGGCGGCGCTGCGCGGCGGCGTCGACGCGGTGGCGTCGGTCAGCAGCCCCGGCCGCTGGTACTACCGCGGCACGGTGGCGATGCGCCGGGTCCACCTGGCGGCGGAGCGGCGCCTCGGCCGGGCGTTCAGCAAGCGCGTGCTCAACACCAGGATCTCGCCCGAGGGCTGGCCCACCCCCGACCCGATGCCGCCCGCCGAGGCGGCCGCGCGGATCTCGCCCGTGCCGCTGCTGATCGTGCACGGCGACCAGGACATTTACTTCCCGCCCGACCACGCCCAGCAGCTCTACGACGCGGCCGCCGAGCCGAAGGAGCTGTGGCTGATCCCCGGCTTCGGCCACGCCGAGCGGCACACCGACGACGCCCTGGTGGACCGGCTCGCCGCCTGGGCCGACACCGTCTCGGCGGCGGACCAGGTTGCGGTGCGCCAGGCCGAGCAGCATGCGGGTCAGTCCGCCGGCTGACAGCCGGCGCCGGGTCCGGCCTACCAGCTGGTCGGGACCGGCATGCCCTCGGTGTAGCCGGACGCGCTCTGCACCCCGACCACCGCCCGCTCGGCGAAGGACGGCAGGTCGCGCGCGCCCGCGTAGGTGCACGAGGAGCGCACCCCGGCGACGATCATGTCGAGCAGGTCCTCCACCCCGGGCCGGGCCGGGTCGAGGTACATCCGCGCCGAGGAGATCCCCTCCTCGAACAGCTCCTTGCGCGCCCGCTCGTAGGCCGAGTCGGCCGCCGGTGCGCATCCGGACCGCGCGGGCCGACGCCATCCCGAAGCTCTCCTTGTACAGCCGCCCGTCGGGATCGCGGAACGTGTCGCCGGGCGACTCGTAGGTCCCGGCGAACCACGACCCGATCATCACCGCCGAGGCGCCCGCGGCCAGCGCGAGCGCGACGTCGCGCGGGTGGCGGACGCCGCCGTCGGCCCAGACGTGCGCGCCCGAGCCCGGCCGCCGCCGACGGCGCACTCGAGCACCGCGGAGAACTGCGGCCGCCCGACCCCGGTCATCATCCGGGTGGTGCACATCGCGCCGGGGCCGACCCCGACCTTGACGATGTCCGCCCCCGCCTCGACCAGGTCGGCGGTGCCCCCGGCGGTCACGACGTTCCCCGCCACGACCGGGACCGACGGCGACAGCGCGCGGACGGCGCGCAGCGCCGCCAGCATCTTCTCCTGGTGCCCGTGCGCGGTGTCCACCACGAGCACGTCGACCTCGGCGTCGAGCAGCTGCTTGGCCTTGGCCGCGACGTCGCCGTTGACGCCGACGGCGGCGCCGACCCGCAGCCGCCCGCGGGCGTCGACGGCCGGGGAGTACAGCGTCGCGCGCAGCGCCCCGGTCCTGGTCAGGATGCCGGTGCAGCTCGCCCGCGGCGGACACCACCGGGGCCAGCCGGTGCCGCCCGGCGTGCAGCAGGTCGAACGCCCGGCGGGCGGCGTCCCGCCGGCAGCGTGAACGGGTCGGCCGACATCACGGTCGGACAGCTGGGCGAACCGGTCCGCCCCCGCGCAGTCCGCCTCGGTGACCACGCCGACCGGGGCGCCGCGGTCGTCGATGACCACGACCGCGCCGTGCGCCCGCTTGGGCAGCAGCGCGAGCGCCTCGCCGACGGTGTCGGCCGGGCCGAGCGTGATCGCCGTGTCGACCACCAGGTCGCGGGTCTTCACCCAGCTCACGACGTCGGCGACGACGTCGCCCGGGATGTCCTGCGGCAAGATCGCCAGCCCGCCGCGGCGGGCGATGGTCTCGGCCATCCGGCGCCCGGAGACGGCGGTCATGTTCGCCGCGACGAGCGGGATGGTCGCGCCGCTGCCGTCCCGGGTGGCCAGGTCGACGTCGAGCCGTGACCCGACCGCCGACCGCGCCGGGCACCATGAACACGTCGCTGTAGGTCAGGTCGGTGTCAGGCGAGCTGTCATGAAGGAAACGCACGTTCTTAATTGTTACCGCAACCGCGGCTCCAAGCACCACTCGGCGGGCGCGGCGGTCTCCCGGCCGGGCCTGCCGGCCGACTAGGAGACGACCAGGCCGAACGCGGCGAACATGATGTCCGCGATCTTGTCGGCCATCAGCTCCTCCGGCAGCTGCACCTCGGTGGTCATCACGAAGTTGACCCGTTCGATCATCATGATGCAGGCGAACGCGGTCAGCTCGGCGTTCTCCTGCTGGTGCCCGGCAGCGACCGCGGCGGCCGTCATCCCGGTCGTCATCGCCTCGGTCAGGCTGGCGAACAGCTGCAGCCCGTCGGCGAACATGTCCTCTGCGCGTTCGCCGAGCTGAGCGTGCGCAGCACGGTGCCGTGGGCGGCGTAGGCGGCGGAGAACTTCCGGACCCACGCGCGCAGCAGCCGCAGCCCGGTCTCGTCGCTCGTGACGACGGGGAAGTCGCCGGTGACGATCTCCATGTCGTGCAGCGCGTCCCGCAGCAGCGCCTTGAACAGGTCTTCCTTGTTCGCGAAGTACAGGTAGAACGTCCCGTGCGAGATCCCCGCCCGCTTGACCACGTCGTCGACGCGCACCCCGTTGAAGCCGCGCTCCTCGAACTCGATCGTGCCCGCCTCGAGCAGCTTGCGCACGGTCTCCCGGCCCTGCGCCCGCAGCTCGCGGTCCTGGGCGGGCGTGCCGCCGCCGAGCGACGGCCGCCCCTGCGGCTTGCGCTGCGGGCGGCCCGCCCCGCTCCGCCGGCCGGTGCCGCGCGCCCTGGGCGGACGCCGTGGGCCGCCTCGGGGCCGGGCTGGCCGGCGCCGGGTGCCCCGGCCGGCGGCCGGGGCGCCCGCGGTAGCCGCCGCAGCCCCCGCCTGGGCCGAACTCCGGTCTGCCTCCTGCGTCATAGGCGAAGCGTAGCCTCACCCGGGCGACTTCCTGCGAATACCGTCAGGATGCGGCCGGCCGGTGGCCGGGTTCCCGCGTTCGCGCCCGGCTCCGCCGCTGCCGCGCCGCCTGTCTCGTCCGCCGCACCGCCTCGCTCATGATAACAGCAAGATCTACGATAACCGGAAGGCCTAAGATAACAGCAAGGCCCATGATGACAGCAAGGCCCAAGATAACAGCAAGAAGCGCGGAGCGCCCGGGGTGGCAGAGGCCCGCCCTGGGGCATGCACTCTCCGGCTTCCCTTTTTCTTTCACTTTTTTTCTGTGCTCGGATAAGGGTAAGGAACATTGGGGTGGGGCGGACTTTTCCCTGCGGATCGGGCGCCGGGCGCTGGCCCCGGGCGGGAGCGAAACGCCGACGGGCAGGAGGCTGCCGGGGAAGGCCGGTTGTGCTTTGTAAGGTTGAAGGACTGTGAGGCTGCCGACCATTCGCCGCCGATCGCTGCCAGCCGCTGCGGGTGCCGGGCTGGTCGCGGTCAGCGTGGCCGTGGCCGTGACGGTGGCGGCGCTGGCGGGCGGGGACGGCGGGCGGAGCCCGGCTGCGGCGGCCGGCCGCACCGCCAGCCTGGCGCCCGCCGGGTCGCCGACGGGTCCGTCGGCCCTGGGCGGCAGCGCCGCCGGGACCGCGTCGACCCAGCGGGCGGGCGCGGCCAGCGGGATCGGCGGCACCCCGGGCGGGGGCGGACTGAGCGGCGCGACCCCCACCCACCTGGTCGTACCGGACGTGATCGCCACCGCGGCGGGCGGCGTGACCGCGGCCGACCTGGCCAAGATCAAGAAGCTCAGCGGCGTCCGGGCGGTGCTGGCCATCGACGGCGCGCAGATCGAGGTCAACGGCACCCGGCTGACGGTGCTGGCCGCGTCGGCGGCCGGCTGCGCCCGTGGACCCCGCCCGCCACCGCCGCCAACGCCACGGTCTGGTCCGCGCTTCCAGGCGGGCCGCCTGGTGACCACCACCGCGGCCGCGCCAGCGCCCGCCTGTCGGCCGGGCGCCGGTACCCGGTCGCGGCTGCGGTCGCGGCCCAGATCACCGACGGCGGCACCGCGCTGTTCGGCGTCGCGGGCGTGGACGGCGTGGTCAGCCAGGCCGAGGGGACCCGGCTCGGCCTGGTCAAGAACGTCGCCGTGCTCGTCAACGCGCCCGCGGCCGACATGACCAGGCTGACCGCTCAGGTCCAGGACGCGCTGGGGCCTGGCGCGCGGGTCGTCCGGCTGGTGGCGACCCGCCCGTCGACCACCCTGCCGGTCGACTCCGTCCCGTCGTCCGGGCGCCCCGGCAGCTACCTGGAGCTGTTCCAGGAGGCGGCCGCCCGTTACTGCCCCGGGCTGTCCTGGACGGTGCTCGCCGCGATCGGCCAGATCGAGTCGGACGACGGGCAGAACATGGGCCCGTCCACCGCCGGCGCCCTCGGCCCGATGCAGTTCCTGCCGTCCACCTGGGCGCAGTCTGGGGCATCGACGGCTTCGGCGACACCGGCACGCCGGACATCATGAACCCGTTCGACGCGGTGCCGAGCGCGGCCCGGCTGCTGTGCGCCGACGGGGCCGCCAGCGGCGGCGCGGGCCTGCGCCAGGCGATCTTTTCCTACAACCACGCGGACTGGTACGTCGACGAGGTGCTGTCACTCGCGGCCGAGTACGCCCGCGAGTACCCCTAGCGCCGGGGGACCCGCTAGGCGCCGGGCCCGGCCGTCAGGTCCGCCGGGCTGGCGGGGGCGTTATCCGCCGCCAGGTCCCTCAGCGCACCCGGCGCGTCGCGGGCCGGGGACAGCCGGGCGAGGCCGGCCAGGCAGATGACCGCGGCGGCGACCCCGGACGCCCCCGCGAACACATACCCCCAGCGCGGCCCGAAGGCGTCCAGGATGAAGCCGGCCGCGGTGGCGCCGATGGCCAGGCCGACCGAGATCCCGGTCGACAGCCAGGTCATCGCCTCGGTCGCGCGTCCCGGGCGGGCAGTGGACTCGAGCAGGCTGAAGGCGGCGATCAGGGTCGGGGCGATGGTCAGCCCGCACAGGTAGATGAGGACCGCGAGCACCGCCAGGCTCGGCATCGCCCAGAACGTACAGACCCCGGCCACCGTCAGGCACAGCGTGACCGCCATCCGCCGGGAGGCGGGCGCCCGCCACGTCCGTGACCCGTACCACAGGCCCCCGGTCGCACTGCCGAGCGCGTAGACCCCGAGGATCAGCCCCGCTAGCGGCTTGTGCCCGAGCCTGGTGGCGAACGCGACCGTGCTCAGGTCGATGGTGACGAACATCGCACCGAGGAAGACCGACACCGGCACCAGGATGACCAGGCTGGGCGCGGCCAGGCGACTGCGGTGCCCGCTCACCCCGCCGGGCCGGGGGGCCGGGCGAGGGGGCGGCTCGGTTGACCGCTGGGAGGCGAACCAGAGCGATCCGGCCAGCGCGAACAGCGCGGCGCAGCCGACCCCGGCGGCTGGGTTGAGCTGGGTCGCCAGCACGGTGACGGCCGCGGGCCCGATCACGAAGCACAGCTCATCGGCGACCGACTCGAGCGAGAACGCGGTGTGCAGCCGGGGCGACCCGCCCAGCAGCGCTGACCAGCGGGCGCGGGCCATCGGCCCGGTCTGCGGCATCGTCGCGCCCCCGGCCATCCCGCAGGCAAACAGCGTCCAGTCCGGCGCGTGCAGCGTGACCGCGGTGACCAGACCCGCGACCGCCAGCACGAAGACGAGGCAGACGGGGATCAGGACCCGGTGCTGCCCCACCCGGTCCACCAGGCGCCCGAGCTGCGGGGCACACAGCGCGCCGCCGAGCGACCCCGCGGCCGAGACGCTCCCGGCCACTCCGTAGTGGCCGGTCCCGGCCGAGATCAGCAGCACCGTGCCGAGTCCGTACATGGCCATCGGCATCCGGCCGATGATCCCGGCGGCGGAAAACCGCCACGCCCGGGGGATGGCGAAGATCGCCTCGTAGGGCGCCAGAAACGTCCGCGCCCCCGCCATCGCCCGCCCCTCGCTCGAAACCTGCCCGTCACCTGACCCGAACCTGACCATACTCCGCGCATCCAACCGGTTTTCCCGCCCTGGTGTTCCCCGGCCGGTAACCCGGCCGCTGGCCAGCGGGCTGACGGCGCCTGGTTGGATGGAGTCATGCCGGCCTACGACGCTTTCCTGCTGTTGTCCTTCGGCGGTCCCGAGGGACGCCAGGACGTGGTCCCCTTCCTCGAGAACGTCACCCGCGGCCGCGGCATCCCCCGGTCGCGGCTGGAGGCGGTGGCCGAGCACTACTACGCCGTCGACGGGGTGAGCCCGATCAACGGGCAGTGCCGCGACATGCTCGCCGCGATCGGCCCGGCCCTGCGCGCGGCCGGCCTGGACCTGCCGCTGTACTGGGGCAACCGGAACTGGCAGCCGTACCTCGAGGACACCGTGGCCCGGATGAAGGCCGACGGGGTGCGGCGCGCGGTCGCGTTCACCACCTCCGCCTACAGCTCCTACTCGGCCTGCCGGCAGTACCTGGACGACATCGACCGCGCGGTCGCCGCGGCCGGGCCGGGCGGGCCAGTCATCGACAAGATCCGGCCCTATTTCAACCACCCCGGCTTCATCGAGCCGTTCGCGGCCAGCGCGGAGGCCGCCCTGGCCCGGCTTCCCGCCGCCGCCCAGGCGGGTGCCCGGCTCGTCTTCACCGCCCACAGCGTCCCGGCCGGCATGGCCGCCACCAGCGGCAGCGTGACCCAGGGGACCGCCCGGGCGGACGTGGCGGGCGGCCGCTACGCGGCCGAGCTGGCCGAGGCGGCCCGGCTGATCGCGGCGCAGACGCGCGGCGGCGACCTCGGCTTTGACCTGGTGTACCAGAGCCGCAGCGGCCCGCCGAGCGTGCCCTGGCTGGAACCGGACATAAACGACTACCTGACCGCGCTGGCCAAGGGCCGCGGCTGCGGTGGAGACCCGCTGCCGGGAGGACCCCCGACCGGGGTCGTCGTGATCCCGGTGGGCTTCGTCAGCGACCATATGGAGGTCGTGCACGACCTCGACGTCGAGGCGGCCGAGACCGCGGCCGGCCTTGGGCTGCCGTTCGCCCGGGCGGCCGCTCCCGGCGCGACCCCGCGCTTCGCCGCCATGGCGGTCGAGCTGGTGGCCGAGCTAACCTCCGGCGCGCCCGCGCTGGCGCTCGGGTCGTTCGGCCCCCGGCCGTACGCGGCGGACGCCTTCGACCCCGGCGGGCACGCCTGCCCGGCCGACTGCTGCCGGTACGCGCCCGCCCGCCCAGGGACACCGGGAGCGGGCCAGGCGGGGTCGGAACAGCCCGGCTCGGCGCCCGGCGCGCGGTCATGACCGAGCCGCGGGTGCTGCGCGACCTCGCCGTCGAGGTCGCCCGCGAGGCCGGCGGGCTGCTGGCGGCACGGACGAGCGAGGTCGAGGTCGCCGCGACCAAGTCGAGCCCGACCGACGTGGTGACCGAGATGGACCGCCGCTCGGAGGAGCTCATCCGCTCCCGCATCCTCGCGGTGCGCCCGTCCGACGCGATCCTGGGCGAGGAAGGCGGGCAGACCGGCAGCACCGACGGCGCCCCCGTCCGCTGGGTCATCGACCCGCTCGACGGCACCGTCAACTACCTGTACGGGCTGCATGACTGGGCGGTTTCGGTCGGGGCTGAGGTGGGCGGCAACATCGTCGCCGGCGCGGTCTACGTGCCGCGGCGCGGCGAGCTGTTCAGCGCCTTCGCGGGCGGCGGCGCCTGGCTCGAGCAGACCGGGACCGGTTCGGCTGGGACCTTCGCTGGCTTTCGGCTGGCCCCGTTTCCGCTGGCCGGGCGCCCGAGCGGCTGCACTGCTCGGCCGGGGTACCGCTGGACCGGGCCCTGGTCGGGACCGGGTTCGGCTACCTGGCGGCCCGTCGCACGGTGCAGGGCGAGGTCGTGGCGGCGCTGCTGCCCCAGGTCCGCGACATCCGGCGGATCGGCGTCGCCTCGGTCGACCTGTGTGCGGTCGCGGCCGGGCGGCTGGACGGCTACTACGAGCGCGGGCTGAACTACTGGGACTGGGCGGCCGGCGCGCTGGTCGCGGCGGAAGCCGGGGCGGTCGTCGGCGGCCTCGGCGGCGCCCCCGTCTCCAGCTCGATGGCCGTCGTGGCCGGCCCTGGGCTGTTCGGGCACCTGGCGGCGGCGCTCACCGCGCTCGCGCCGGAACGGGACGCCTGAGGGAAGCCTCCTCCGGGCCAGTGCCCGGCGCCGGTGCAGCAGGGGCGGAATAGGCGAAGCCCTGCCCCCGTTCCGAATCTGCCGTCGCGCCTGGCCACCGTGCTCCGCGGCCTTGCTCTGAGATTTCTCTGAGCGCGAAACCGGGGGCCGGGAGACCGGAATAGAACGCCGCTATGCGGGGTTTACCAGCGGCCGGAGATGGTCCCCCGGGGGACACGCCAGGCCCGGTTCGCGTGCAGCGTGCACGACGGCCGGGAACATGGCAGAATTCCCCGCCGGTATCGGGCACAACGAAGGCTTCCGGAACGTTAACCCGCGCAGCGAGTGCGCGCCACTTATAGAGGGGGATGGGTCACGATGGCGACCGACTACGACAGCCCGCGCAAGACCGATGACGACCTGGGCGAGGACAGCCTGCAGGAGTTGCAGGCCCGTCGGCAGGACCGGTCATCGGCCACGATTGACCTTGATCCGGACGACGCGGCTGAGGGCCTGGAACTGCCCGGCGCCGATTTGTCGAGCGAGGAGCTCTCGGTCCGGGTGATTCCGCGGCAGGCGGACGAGTTCACCTGTTCGCGCTGCTTCCTTGTGCACCACCGCAGCCAGCTGGCCGAGGAAAGCAAGGGCCAGCTGATCTGCCGCGAGTGCGCAGCCTGAGGCCCTCGTCCCCGCGGGCGTGACGCTCGCGGGGACGGTGGCCGACACGGCTCAGCCAGCTCTGCTTAGCGTGACTCCGGCCCAGTATTACTCAGGCCCGGTATTACTCAGCCCCCGTGTTACTCCGGCTCCGCCGCGACCTCGGGCACCCGGCGCATGGTGGCCCGGATGATGAAGAACCGCGCCGTCTCCACGATCAGCCCCGTGGCAACCGCCCAGGCCAGCGCCTCAGGCAGGGTAACCCGGGGATCGGTCAGGTCGGTCGGCGGGACCCTCCCGGTGGATTTAGTCCAGGCCGTGGCCAGCACCTTGCGCAGCACGAAGACCCCGCCGGTGACCGCCATGGTGGTGACCAGCCGGGCGTTGTTCGAGCCTTCGCCCTTCTTGCCCTTCGCCATCAAACAGCTCCTCTCTCCCCGGGGGCAACCCCTGGTGCCCCTGGTCGATCGCAGGGGAGTAACCGTCGCCTGTCCTCACTGGGCGTCATCATCCCACGGACTCCCGGTCGCCGGGCTGCTGGCCGTCCGCCTCGCGGCCGGCCGCGTCGCGGGCCGCGCTGATGGCCGCCGCCAGCTGCTCCGGGCGGCGGGTGGCGACCAGCCAGTAGGGGACGCCGTCGCGCGGCGCGGTCAGTTCGACGTAGACGGCGCGCTTCAGGTAGGGCCGCAGCAGGATGTGCGCCGACGGGTCGGCCCGCGGACCGCGCATCGCACGGGACTGGCGCTCGTCCAGCGCCACGACCTCACCCGCCCCGGTCAGCGCGAGCGTGTGGCCGTCCGCCCGCAGCACCCCGTCCGCCACCTCCACCAGGCCCAGGCTCCAGTGGACCAGGAACGTGGCCACGATCACCGCGAGCAGCCCGATGACCAGCGGCGGGACGAACCCCCCGACCAGGAACCAGGCCTCTGCGCCGAGCAGCACCACCACCGGGACGGCGAGCAGCCAGTAGGCCGCCGGCACCAGCAGCCGCTCGCGGTACGAACCCATGTCCTGACCCTCCTGCTTTTCCCCGGGTACTCGCGTCCCGGTTGTCCAGCGCACTCCGGCAGCGCCGAACAACCGCGCGGCGGGTGCGCACAGTTCCACGGTAGTTGGTTAGATGGAGTCATGTTGGGCCGGGCAGGGAAGCGGGCCGCGCAGGGCGCGGCCGCGATCCGTGCTGGCAGCCAACGGGCGATGCGCGCCTGGCTAGGCGACTCCGACTCCGACTCCGACTCACTCTACCGGGACCAGCACCAACGGTGACAGCGGCCGGCGTGACGGTACCGGCCTCGACGATACCGGGCCGGACAGTGCTCGCGCCCTGGCGCCCCGCGACCCGGGGCTGGTCGACCCGGGGCTGGTCGACACCGGGCTGGTCGACACCGGGCTGGTCGACACGGGGCTGGTCGACACGGGGCTGCGCCGACACCGGGGCTCGCCGACACCGGGCTCGCCGACACCGGGCTCGCCGACACCGGGCTCGCCGACACCGGGCTGGTGGACGCGGGGCTCAGCGGTAACGGGCTGGGCGAGACCGGCCCCGGCCGGGCGGTGAGCGTCAGCCCGCGGACCGCCACCGCCGCGCTGGCCGCCGTCGCGGGCGCCCGCGGCGCTGCGGCGTCCGGAACCGACGTGCCGCGGTGGCTGCGCGTGGCGGCCGCCTGGTCCTGGCGGCTGCTGCTGCTGGCGGCGCTGCTGTACGTGGCGGGCAAGGTCGCCACGCTGCTGTACCTGGTCATCGTGCCGTTCGCGGCCGCGATCTTGCTCACCGCGCTGCTGCAGCCGCTGGAGGCGCGGCTGCGCCGGACTGGGCTGGGTGCTCTGTCGGCCACCTGGTGCGCCTTGCTGCTCGCCTTCGCGCTCATCGGCGGGGTGGTCTGGCTGGTCACCTCCCGGGTCGAGGCTGAGTACCCGACGCTGGTCAGCCAGGTCCGGCGGACGAGCACGCAGATGCAGATATGGCTGGCGTCCTCGCCCTTCCACATCCGGACCGGGAACCTGGCCAAGTTGTCTGACAACCTGGTCAACTACCTGACCCAGCACCGCTCCACGGTCGAGGGCGCGGCACTGACCGGCGGCCGCATCGTGGTCGAGCTGCTGGCGGGCATCGTCTTGTGCTTCTTCATCTCGTTCTTCCTCATCAAGGACGGGGCGCGGATCTGGAGCTGGCTCGCCAGCGGGCTGTCGCCGGAACACACCGCGGCGGGCCAACCTGGCGGGCCGGGCCGCCTGGCAGGCCGTCGTCTACTACGTGCGCGGCACGGTCGCAATCGCCGCCATCCACTCCGTGGTGATGGGGATCACCCTCACCATCATCGGCTCGCCTTTGGTCGCGCCGCTGGCGCTGTTCATGTTCATCGCCGCCTTCGTCCCGCTGGTGGGGGTGCTGATCGCCGGCACGGTGGCGATCCTCATCGTGCTGGCGTCCAAGGGACTGATCGCGGCGGTGATCGTGCTCGCCGTCATGATCGTGATGAACCAGCTGGAGGGCCACCTCCTGCAGCCTCAGGTGGTCGGCAAGATGGTGCGGCTCCACCCGCTGGCGGTGATCCTCGTGCTGGCGGTGGCGGGGGTGACCGCGGGCATCGCGGGCGCCGTCGTCGCCGTCCCCATCACGGCCGCCCTTACCAGCGCCGTCCGCGCGCTCCGGCGCGACGCCGGCTACGACAGCCCGGCCCCGCCTGGCACCGACAGCGGGCCGGGAAGGGCCGTCCGGTGAAGGCCGGGCCGGTCCGAAGACGGCCGCGCACCGCCGCCGGAGGGCGGCGGTGGCGTAGTCTCGGGGGTAAGCGAGCGGACACCGGCAGGCGACAGGGAGGCACGGCGATGACCACCGCCGAGGCGGCCGGACCCGGGCCCAGCGGGCCGCTTGACGTGCTGATCACGCGGCTTGACGGGGCCGTCCCGCTGCCGGGCTACGCCCGGCCCGGGCGACGCCGGCGCCGACCTGACCGCCGCCGAGGACGTCGACCTGGCGCCGGGTGAGCGGGCGGTGATCCGCACCGGGATCGCGATCGCCCTGCCAGCCGGCTACGCGGGGTTTATGCACCCGCGGTCCGGGCTGGCTGCCCGGCACGGGCTGACCCTGGTGAACGCGCCGGGCACGATCGATGCCGGGTACCGTGGCGAGATCAAGGTGATCCTGCTGAACACCGACCCGGCCAGGCCGGTCTCGCTGCGCCGCGGCGACCGCATCGCGCAGCTGGTGGTGCAGCGGGTCGAGCACGTGACGTTCCGCGAGGTCGCGGTGCTGCCGGAGTCGGCCCGCGGCGCTAATGGCTTCGGCTCGAGCGGCGGTCACGCGGCCGGGATAGCGCCGCCCGTGGCGGCCGGACCACCGCTGGATGAACCGCTGAAGGCACAGAGCCTTCAGCCGAAAACAACAGAGCCGTTTCAGGCAACTGGAGGAGATGCGCAGTGTTCGGTCGGCGACGCCGCCACCGTGACCCCGACCTCGCCGCCGAGCAGGCAGACGAGATCCTGGGAGCCGAACAGGCAACGGTCGGCGACGAGGCAGCGGTCCCGGGGGTCAGGTCCCGTGGGATCAGTGACGAGCCGCATTCAGACCTGCCCCGGGTGGACCTCGGCAGCCTCCAGGTGCCGGTGCTCGAAGGCACCGACATCCAGCTGGTGTTCGCCGAGCAGCACGGAGCCTGGGTGACCGTGCGCCACCAGCTCAGCGAATTGCAGCTGCAGGCGTTCGCCGCGCCCAAGCGCAGTCCGGGCTGTGGGATGAGGTCCGCCAGGAGATCGCAGCCGAGATCGAGGGCGCGGGCGGGCGCGGCGAGGAGCGCGAGGGGCCGTTCGGGACCGAGCTGTTCGCTCACGTCCCGGCCGAGCCCGGGCAGCCCGCCGCGGGGCTTCGCGCGGTCAGGTTCGCCGGGGTCGACGGCCCCCGCTGGTTCCTGCGCGGCCTGTTCGCCGGCGCCGCGGCCGAGGACCCCGCCGCGGCGGCGCCGCTGGAGGCGGTGATGCGCGAGGTCGTGGTGGTCCGCGGCGACGGCCCGATGCCGCCCCGCGACCTGCTCGAGCTGCGGCTGCCGCCGGAGGCCCGGCGGCGATCGAGGAGCAGGCCCGCGCCCAGCAGGCGCAGCAGGAGGACAGGAGCAGAACCGCTTCTCCACCCCCCCGAACCCGTTCGAGCGCGGCCCGGAGATGACGGAGACGAGGTTACTGCGAGGCGGCCCGGCGCAGCCGCGGGACGATCCGCGCATCGTGGGGGCCTGACGGCCCCCACGATGTCACTCGCTGGCGAACAGGGCTTCGAGTTCTTCCTCGGTGTCCTGGGTGCTGACGAAGAAGAGCTCGTCGCCGGCCTGGAGCGGGTCCTGGGACTGGGGGACGAGGACCCGGCCCTCGCGCAGGATGGCGACCAGGGCGACGTCGGCCGGCCACTCGATCGAGCCGACTTGCTGGCCCGCCAGGGGCGCGTCGGCGGGCATGGTCAGCTCGACCAGGCTCGCCTCGCTCTGCCCGAACGTCATCAGCCGGACCAGGTCGCCGACGCTCACCGCCTCCTCGACCAGGGCCGACAGCAGCCGGGGAGTCGAGACGGCCACGTCGATGCCCCAGGACTCGTTGTAGAGCCACTCGTTGCCCGGGTGGTTCACCCGCGCGACCACCCGCGGAACCCCGTACTCGGTCTTGGCGAGCAGCGACACGACGAGGTTGACCTTGTCGTCGCCGGTCGCCGCGACGACCACGTTGCAGCGGTCGAGGGCGGCGTCGTCGAGCGAGCTGATCTCGCACGCGTCGGCGAGCAGCCACTCGGCCCGCGGCACGCTGTCCACCTTGATCGCGCTCGGCTTCTGGTCGATCAGCAGCACCTCGTGCCCGTTTTCGAGCAGCTCACGGGCGATCGAGCGGCCCACGGCCCCGGCCCCGGCGATGGCGACGCGCATTAGCGACCACTCCCGTCACGCTTGTCCGAGGGCGCCGCAGATCCGGTCGAGCTCCGCTTCCCTGGCGATCACGTGCACGACGTCCCCTTGCTGGAGCACGGTACCGGCCTGGGGGACGATGGCCTCGCCCAGCCGGTCGATGTAGACGATCCTGGTGGCCGACCGACGCCTCGATGGTCTTCACCGGCTCGCCGATCCACTCGGGGCACACGCTCACCTGGCTGAGCACGACCTTGCCGGTTGCGTCCCGCCACAGCGGCTCGGTGCTCTCCGGCAGCAGCTTGCGCAGCATCTGGTCGGCCGTCCAGCGGACGGTCGCGACCGTGGGGATGCCGAGCCGCTCGTAGACCTCGGCCCGCCGCGGGTCGTAGATGCGCGCCGCGACCTGCTGGACGCCGAACGTCTCGCGGGCCACCCGGGCCGCGATAATGTTGGAGTTGTCACCGCTGCTGACCGCTGCGAAGCCGTCCGCCCGCTCGATTCCGGCCCGGGCGAGCACGTCGCGGTCGAAGCCGATTCCGGTCACCCGGTCGCCCTTGAACGACGGGCGGAGCCTGCGGAATGCCTCCGGGTCACGGTCGATCACCGCAACGGTGGTCGTCCCGCGGTCTTCCAGGATGTGGGCGAGCGTCGAGCCGACCCGCCCGCAGCCCATGATGACGATATGCACGACCCGTCCTTTCAGGTCCGCGTCCAGGCATCTTTGCCGGGCGCCCCGCCAAAGTTATGCCCGAACTTGGAAGAATGCGACTCTCGTTTTGAAGGAGATTCTGATGCCTGGTGCCGTGCCGCCGTCACAACGTCCGCCGCGGGACGGCCGGGAGCCGTCGGGCGGGGCCGTGCCCCGGTCGCTGACCGTCCCGCGCGCCGGGCGTTTCCGCGCAGGCCGGGGACGGCCCGAAGCCCGGCGGGCTCGGCCGCGGACGAGCCCCGGGGCGCGGCGCGCGCGGCCCAGGAAGACGGGCACTTTGCGGTCGGCCAGGAGCTGGAGGTGGCCATCGGGGACGTCGCCCAGGGCGGCTGGTGCGTCGCCCGGCCGGAGGGGCTGCCGGTGCTGTTCGTGCGGCACGCGCTGCCCGGAGAGCGGGTGGTCGCCCGCGTGACCGAGGTCACGTCCCGCTTCGCCCGCGCCGACGCGGTTCGCGTCCTCGACCCGTCGCCCGACCGCGTCGACGGCGCCGTGCCGTTACGCCCACCCGGGCGGCTGCGGCGGCTGCGACTGGCAGCACGCGTCGCTGCCAGCCCAGCGGGCGCATCAAGGCGGCGGTCGTCAGCCAGCAGCTCCGGCGCCTGGCCGGCATCGACCGCGCGGTCACCGTCGAGCCCCTGCCGGGTGACGAGGCGCGGCACCGGGCGGGCGCCCGGGCTCGGCTGGCGCACCCGGGTCCAGTTCGCGGTCGACGCGCGGGGCGGCGCGGGACTGCGCGCCCACCGCTCGCACGTGGTCATCGGCATCGACGACTGCCTGATCGCGCACCAGGCCATCCGTGACCTGGATATCACCGGCGATGACTGGAGCGGCGCGACCGCGGTCGAGGCCGCCGCCGGCGGCGCCGGACGGCGCCGAGAACTTCGCCGTCACCGTCGTCGAGGCCGTCCCTGGCCGCCCCGGCAGGCAGCCGGACGCCGGCGGGCAAGCGGCGGGAGCCGCGGCGGCCACGGCGCCAGGGCCGCCCGGCCCCGGCGCACCCTAGTCGAGGGCCGTCCGTATCCTCGCCGAGCAGGCCGCCGGGCGGATCTGGCAGGTCGGCGCGGACGGGTTCTGGCAGGTTCACCCGGCCGCGGCCGACGACACTGAGCCAGGCGGTGGTGGCGGCGCTGCGGCCCCGGCCGGGCGACACCGTCCTCGACCTGTACTGCGGCGCGGGCCTGTTCGCGGGCGTGGTGGCGCCCCTGGTCGGCCCGCAGGGGCGCGGTCACCGGGATCGAGTCCGACCCCGCGGCGGTCCGCAGCGCCCGGCAGAACCTGGCTGACAGCCCGTGGGCCGGCGTCCGCCAGGCCGACGTCGCCCGGGCGGTCGGCGCCGCTGACCTGGCCGTCGGCCCGGCTGGTCATCGCCGACCCGCCCCGGGCGGGGCTGGCCCGCGAGGTGACCGCCTACCTGGCGGGCGACAGCCCGGCCGAGCGGTTCGCCTACGTTTCCTGCGATCCCGCCACCCTCGCCCGCGACCTGGCCCTGCTTCTCGCCGGCGGCTGGGAACTGGAGGCCCTGCGGGCGTTCGACGCGTTCCCCATGACCCACCACGTGGAGTGCGTCGCCACGCTGTCGCGCGCCCGTTGACGAGGCCGGACGCGCAGCGCCGCGATCAGGGCTTGTCGGTCGTGCCCGCCGCGCGCCCGGGGTTGTCTGGCCGGGGGTCGCCGGGCTTGCCCGCGACGTAGTAGCCGAGGCCGGGATAGCGGATGAGCAGCCCTTCCTTGACCAGGACGCCGAGCGCCTTGGAGCACGTCTGCCGGGCGTGGCCGTACTCCTGGCTCAAGCGTCGTGATCGACGGGGTGGCGGTGCCTGGCGGGTACTTGCCCGCGGCGATCGCCTTGCGCAGCATCCCGGCGAGCTGAACATACGCCCTTGGGTCTGATTCGTCACCTATCGACATCCTTGTACCATACTCGATTGGCAAAGTTGCCAATCGCAATGCTTCGACAGTAGTCGACCGTAGACGTGAGCGCGTCATCAGGTGTTATGATGCGGCATGTACCTGTGGGAACTAGTGGGCCACGACACGTCCGAGGGCGTCATTGTCTCCGGCATCGACAGCGACCTGGCCGCCGCCAAGCGGGCCGGCGGGGGACTGCTGACGCAGCCGCGCGGCTTCATCGTGCGGATCGCCGAGGTGGTACCGCGCCTGTCGGTGCTCCACCTGGATGAGATCTACGTCCCGACCGGGCGCCAGTGGCTCGGCCGCCGCACCACCAGCGGGGGAGTGCACTGGGACCACGCCTTCCGCCCGGTCGAACCGGCGACGGCCTACGCCATGGTCGCCGGCCACGACCTCGGTGCCGCCGCGAGGTAGACGCGACTCGTCCGGGCCGCCGGCCGCACGTGACCGCCGGACATGCGCGACGATAGGGGCATGCGACTAAGGATCTTCACCGAGCCCCAGCAGGGGGCCAGCTATGCCACCCTCCGCCGGGTCGCCAAAGCATCCGAGGACCTCGGCTTCGAGGCGTTCTTCCGCTCTGACCACTACCTCAAGATGGGACGGGGGAGCGGTCAGCCCGGGCCGTCCGACGCCTGGACCACCCTGGCCGGGCTCGCCGTGGAAACCAGCCGGATCCGCCTGGGGACGCTGGTCACCTCGGCGACCTTCCGTTACCCGGGGCCACTGGCGATCACCGTGGCGGGCGTGGACGAGATGAGCGGTGGCCGGGTCGAGCTCGGCCTCGGCGCGGGCTGGTTCGCGGCCGAGCACGCCGCCTACGGCCTGCCGTTCCCGGCGACCAAGGAGCGCTTCGACCGCCTGGAGGAGCAGCTCGCGATCATCACCGGGCTGTGGGAGACCCCGGAGGGCGAGACGTTCGCCTACGACGGCGCCTACTACCAGGTGTCGGACTCGCCCGCGCTGCCCAAGCCGGCGCAGCGGCCGCGCCCCCCGGTGATCGTCGGCGGCCACGGCCCGCGGCGCACGCCGGCCCTGGCGGCGCGCTACGCCGACGAGTTCAACATCGCCTTCTCGCCCGCCGACGAGGTGGCGGCCCAGTTCGGCCGGGTGCGCGAGGCGTGCACCGCGGCCGGGCGCGACCCGGCCACCCTCGCCTACACGGCGGCGCAGACGATCTGCTGCGGCAAGGACGAGGCCACGCTGCAACGGCGGGCCGCCGCGACCGGACGCGACCTCGCTGAGCTGCGCGGCAGTGCTCTGGCGGGCTCGCCCGCGGAGATCACCGACAAGATCGGCCGGTTCGCCGAGGCGGGCGCCGAGGCGCTCTACCTGCAGGTGCTCGACCTCGAGGACCTCGACCACCTGGCCGACATCGCCCACCAGGTGCTGCCCCAGGTCTGACGCGCGGGTCACCCCGTTCCTGGCGCCAGGAACGGGGTGAGAAGTGTCACCCTCGCGGCCGCGCCCGGCGACGACGGGTCCAGGCGGCCCGGCATGGTCTCCAGTTCCCGGCACCGCCCGGGCCGGCGCCGGCCCTGGCGGCGCAGACGACCGCTACGGGCGGCTTGCCCCTGTTGCCACGGGATTGCGCCGAGCGGGCTCCCCGCGACCGCCCGTGTGCCTACGATCGATGCCGTGGGAATGTTCTCTGGGGGGCGGCGCGGGCATCCGGAGCCCGAGGCCGGCGGGCGGCCTGACGCGGCCGCCGGACCGGAAACCCCACCCGATACCGCCGGGGCGGGCCGCGAGCCGCGCCCCGGATTCACGCATTCGCCGTTCGGGCCGCCGGCGGACCGGGACGGCTCGGTGTACCCGCCGGATCCGTCCTTTACCGCCCGTCCGGCCGACGACCGCGGTGCCCCGGGGGGACGGCTGGGCACCCCTGCGTCCGGTCCCGGCCGCGGGGAGCAGGCGTTCGCCGGGGTGGCCGGCAGCGGACCGGGGTTCGGTGGACCGGACTACGGCGGCCAGCACCAGGGGCCGCTCGCGGGTGGCTACCCCGGCGCCGGGCCGTCCGGGTCCTGGCCGCAGCCGGGTCCGCCTGGCCCCGCGCAGGCGCCGCCGGCGAGCGCTTTCCCCGGCGGAGCGATGCCCGGGTCCTCCCTCGGCCAGCCCCCGTTTGGCCAGCCCCCGTTTGGCCACCCCGTTCGGATCGCCGGTGACCGGGCCGCCGGTGAACGGCCAGTCCGCGTCTGGTCAGCCCCACGGCGGCCCGCCTCCGTTCGCACCGTCCAGGCCCGGCCCGTCCCCGGCTGGCCCGCCGCCGTACGCCCAGCAGCCGGGAGTTGCCGGTTACCGGCCGCCACCGCCGGAGGCGTGGCCTGCCGGCCACCAGGGGCCGGCGCCGTACGGTACGGGCTTCCCCGGGCAGGCTCCGGGAGCATTCCCGCCCGCAGGGCCGGGCTTTCCCGCGCCCGGGCCGGCGGCGGGACCGCCCGGATACCAGGGCCAGCCGGGAGGACAGTACGCCGCTGGGCCGCTGCCGGGCGGCTCCCCGGCCGGTGCCCCCGTGCCTGGTGGCCCCGGGCCGGGCGCCTCGGCTGGGCCCTACGGGGCCTCCCCGCCGCCGGGCGGGCCGCCGTTCGCCGGGCCGGGGCAGCCGGGCCCTTACCCGACGGGATCGGGGCCGGCCCCGCCTACGGCCCGGGCGGCCCGCAGCCGGGCCAGCCGGGGGAGGCCTCGTTCAATGGCGCCGGTTCGTTCCGGCCCATGGGACAGCCCACCGTGCCACCCGGCTATCCGGGCTCGCTGGGGACACCCGGGCCTTACGCCGCGGCTGGACCGTACGGCGCGCCCGGGCAGTACGACGCCGCCCCGTACGCGGTCGCCGGCCAGCCCGGGCAGCCGGGCCCGTACCCTCCGGGCGGCCAGTTCCCCGCGGCCGGCCAGTTTCCCCGGCCGGCCAGTTCCCTGCGGGTGGCCAGTTTCCCCCGGGCAGCCAGTTCCCTCCGGGCGGCCAGTTTCCCCCGGGCGGCCAGTTCCCTCCGGGCGGCCATCACGTCCAGCCGGGCCCGGCTTCCGCGCCGGGCCCGTTCACTCACCCCGGTCACATCCCGGCGGGCGGGGAATTCCCGCCGCCGGGCCCGTTCGTCCCGCCCGGGCCGTTCCCGGCGGGGCCGTTCCCGCCAGCGGAGCCGCTCAGGTCGACCGGTGAGCTGACGCCGGGACCGTTGACCGGACCGGGCCAGTCTCCGCCGTCTGGCCAATCCGGCCGCGATCCGGCCGCCGGGCAGTCCGGAGGCGGCTGGAGCGGACCAGGCGGCCAGTCAGCCGCCGGGCCCCCGTTCTCCGCCGGCGCCCGCAGTGACCCGGCACCCAGCACACGTACCACCACGGACGATCCCGACCGGGTGCTGACGCCGACCACCATCTTCGCGCCGGGCAGCCGGATCAATATCGACGAAGGCGACGGCCAGGACGGGCAGGGCGGTGCCCCCGCATCCCCGCCGTTCGCCGGCCCCCTGAACGCGAACGGACCCAAGCCGTTCCCGGCCGCGGGCTTCCCCGGGCCGGGTGGATACCCCGGGCACCAGCCCGATCCGCCCGCCGGCAGGCCGGCCTATCCTGGCGCCACGCCGCCCGCAGGCGCGCCTTCGCGCCCGGGCGGTGTCCCCGACGCCGGCCACGCTCCGTACCCCGGCGGCCAGTACCCCGGCGGCCAGTACACGGGAGGCGGCCAGTACCCGGGAGGCGGCCAGTACCCGGGAGGCGCACCCCACCCGCCAGGCGGCGCTTACCCGGCCGGGGGCGCCTATCCCGGTGGCGTTCCCTACCCGGGCGCCGACCCGAATCCTGGGGCCGCTCCCTACCGGGGCGCTGGCCCGCACCAGGGCGGCGCTCCCTATGCCGGCAGTGCCGCGTCCCCCGGCGGCGATCCGTACCACGGCACCGTTCCCACCCCGGGTGCCGCTCCCTATCCCGGTGCGGCCTACTCCGGTGCGAGCGCGTACCCCGGTCCCGGCCCGTACCCAGGGGCGGTCCCGTACCCAGGGGCGGTCCCGTACCCGCCGGCCGCGGCATACCCCGGCGGGACCCCCTACCCGGCAGCGGGCGGCGTCCCGTTTACGGACGGCCGCGGCGGCGCCCCGGGGGCTCCCGGGGCTGCGCCGTACGGGTCCCCTCCGGGGCCGCGGTACCCGGGCCAGGACTTCGCTGGACAGCAGTACCCGGACTGGTCCGCGCCCCCGGGCCATGCCCCGGGAGCGGGCGCGCAGCCGCACCCGCGTGACTCCGGCTGGCAGCGCCGGGACGGCTTCACCCCGGCGGGTGAGGCTCCCTACGGTGGCCATCCGGCCAGCTCGTACCCCGGTCGTCCCGCGCCCGGCCCCTATGGCGGAGCCCCCGGCCCGACCGGGCCCGGCGGGGGCTTCGCGCCCGGCGCCGACACCCGGCCCGGCCCCGCCGGCTTTCCACCGGGCCCCGCCTCAGCCGGCCAGCCGCGCCCGGGCACACCCGGCTACCCGCCGCCGGGCCATTCCGGCGGCCCCCGGCGGAGCGACTTCCCGTACCAGGACAATGGGTGGCAGGCACCGGGTCCGCCCGACGGGCACCCCCGGCCGGGTGAACCCCGACCGAGCGTCAACGGCGGCGAGTACGCCTACGTCATTCGGGAGGACACGCCCCTGGCGCCGGAACGCGGGCCCGGCGCGGGTCACCCCCGGGCGGAGAGCGCGGCAACGCCAGTCCCGCGGCCGCGGCACCGGGGCCGGGCACGTCGGCCACGCGGACGGGCCGTACCCGTGCCATCACCACCGGACTCGAGACCGTGCCGGACGGGCGGCCACGCTCCGCGAGCGGTACCCAGCGGGCGCCCGCGCGCCCGGCCCCGGGACCACAGGCGTCCACGCCGAGGCCACCGTCGGCCGGGCAGCCGGCCAGGCGGACCGGGAAGGACTGCCCCGTCCACCCCAGGCCCGGCCGCGACGCCGACCGGGCCCACCCCGGCCGCCTCCGGTGACCCTGTCCGGGCCGGGAGCGCGAGCACCAGGGCCCCGGCCAGCGCGTCTCCGGCCAGCCCGTCTCCGGCCAGCCCCTCCCCGGCCAGCCCCTCCCCGGCCACAGGGGCCTCGACCATGAGCGCCAACGCCACGGCGCCGACCGGGAACGCCGCCCCCGCGGCTGAGAGCGCCTGCCCGGAGCGGGAGACGAACGAGGCCCGCGCGGCCCGCACCGCCACGGCACCGAGCGAGACGTCAGCCGGCGCCCGTCCCGCCGAAACCGGGCCGGCCAGCGACCGCCGCCTCGGCCGAAACCGGGCCGGCCAGCGGCCGCCCGGCGGGGACCGGGCCGGCCGATGACCGGGTGGACCGCCACGAGGCAGCCGGCCTGCACGCGGGCGAGAGCCCGGTGGCGGAGGTCAGCCGCTCCGGGGCCAGGTCGGGCGATCTCGCGTCGTCCGGTGCTGGGGGAAGCGCCGACCCGGCTGATGCTGGGGGAGGCGCCGGGCCGGGGTCAGCGACCGGGCCGGGACCAGCGGCAGGCAGCCGGCCTCGGCCGGCCGCCGGGAAGACCGAGCCGGGCGGGGCCTACGGTCCCGACGACCCCGCCTACGGGCCGCCCGGCCCTCGCCCGGATGCGCGCGGGACGGACACGGCCGGGACGGACACGGCCGAGGATGGCGTCGGCGACGGCGCGTCCGCCCCGGCCCCGCGCGGCCCGTTCGAGCCGCTGCGTCCGGGCGACCGGCGGGTCACCGCCGGGCCCGGCCACGGGCTGGACCACGAGGCGGAGCCGGATCCGGCGGAGGCAGACGCGTCTGGCCCGTCCGGCGACCCGTCCGGCCTCCATGACCCGTCCGGCCTCCACGACCCGTCCGGCCCCCACGACCCGTCCGGCCCCCACGACCCGTCCGGCCCCCACGACCCGTCCGGCCTCCATGACCCGCCCATGACCCTCCCTGACCCGTCCGGCCCCCTCGACTCGTCCGATCCCGGCGAGCCGGATGTGCTGGACTGGGGTCCGCCGTCTGACCCCGAGGCGGGCACGCTCGGCCGGCTGCGGGACCTGTACCTGACCGCCGAGGCACTCGGCCGGCATCGCCTCGACCGGCACTTCGATGAACTTCTCGACCGGCAGCGCAAGCTGATCAGCGATTACCTCAGGGAGGCGGAGGAAGCGGGCCCGGCCGGGACGGCCGAGTCACCGGCCCCGTTCGGCTTCGGCAGTGCCGGCAGCCTGGCGGGACTGCGGGGCGGGCTGCGCGGCGCCCCCTGAGCGGCGGTGTCAGTGCCCGCGCGCGGGCCCGGGCGAGAACAGCGGCGCCGGCCACTCAATCCGGACGCGTCGCCGCAGCCGGGAGCGGAACAGCCGGGCTCAGGCCCTTGCGCGGATAGCCCCATGAGGTAGCTTGATATCGAGATACTATAGGTTGCATACCGGCGAACCGGGCAGCCCCGCTTCGCGGGTCCCGGGACGAGACGGGGCCGGCCCCGTCGAGGGCGACGGCAGGGTCAGGGAAACACGGCAGGAACTGGGCGAGGAGGCTCAACCGACAATGACTGCGAACAGCTTCGGCAGCCGCGCGACGCTTGAGGCGGGCGGCGCTACGCACGAGATTTACCGCCTGGCCGCGGTCGACGGCAGCGAGAACCTCCCCTACAGCCTGAAGGTGCTGCTGGAGAACCTGCTCCGCAACGAAGACGGGGCCAACATCACCGCCGACCACATCCGCGCCCTGGCTGGCTGGGACCCGTCGGCCGAGCCGGACACCGAGATCCAGTTCACCCCGGCCCGGGTCATCCTGCAGGACCTGACCGGCGTGCCCGCGGTGGTCGACCTGGCCGCGATGCGCGAGGCCATGCGCGCCCTCGGCGGCGACCCGACCAAGATCAACCCGCTCATCCCGGCCGAGCTGGTCATCGACCACTCGGTCGTGGCCGACGTCTTCGGCATCCCGGAGGCGTTCGAGCGCAACGTGGCGCTCGAGTTCGAGCGCAACTCCGAGCGCTTCCAGTTCCTGCGCTGGGGCCAGGACGCGTTCTCCCGCTTCCGCGTCGTGCCGCCCGGCACCGGCATCGTCCACCAGGTCAACATCGAGCACCTGGCCCGCGTGGTGATGACCCACGGGGCGGGCGAGGGCGGGACAAGCGTTGCGTACCCGGACACCTGCGTCGGCACCGACAGCCACACCACCATGGAGAACGGCCTCGGCATCCTCGGCTGGGGCGTCGGCGGCATCGAGGCCGAGGCGGCCATGCTCGGCCAGCCGATCTCCATGCTGATCCCGCGGGTGGTCGGCTTCCGGCTGACCGGCGAGCTGCCGCAGACCACGACCGCGACCGACCTGGTGCTCACCATCACCGAGATGCTGCGCAAGCACGGCGTGGTGGGCAAGTTCGTCGAGTTCCACGGCGACGGGGTCGCGCGGGTCCCGGTCGCCAACCGGGCGACGATCGGCAACATGTCGCCCGAATTCGGCTCGACCGCCGCGATCTTCCCGATCGACGAGGCGACCATCGACTACCTGCGGCTCACCGGCCGCCCGGAGGACCAGCTCGACCTGGTCGAGAAGTACGCCAAGGCCCAGGGCCTGTGGCATGACCCCGACCGCGAGCTGCGCTTCTCCGAGGAGCTCACCCTCGACCTGTCCACCGTGGTCCCGTCGATCGCCGGGCCCAAGCGCCCGCAGGACCGGATCGAGCTGGCCAACGCCAAGCCCGCCTTCCGCGACGCGCTGCCTGCCTACACCGGCGGCGACGGCAACGGCTCGTTCCCGGCCTCCGACCCGTCAGAGAACGACGACACGCGCCCGACCCACGAGGTCCGGCTGACGCTCGAGGACGGCACCGAGACCACCCTCGACCACGGCCGCGTCGTCATCGCCGCCATCACCTCCTGCACCAACACCTCCAACCCGTACGTGATGATCGGCGCGGCGCTGCTGGCCAAGAAGGCGGTCGAGAAGGGGCTGTCCCGCAAGCCCTGGGTGAAGACCACCCTCGCCCCCGGCTCCAAGGTCGTCATGGACTACTACGAGCGGGCCGGCCTGATCCCGTACCTGGACAAGCTCGGGTTCAACCTCGTCGGCTACGGCTGCACCACCTGCATCGGCAACTCCGGGCCGCTGCCGGCCGAGATCAGCAACGCGGTCAACGAGAACGACCTGTCCGTGGTCAGCGTGCTGTCAGGCAACCGCAACTTCGAGGGCCGGATCAACCCCGACGTCAAGATGAACTACCTGGCGTCGCCGCCCCTGGTCGTCGCCTATGCCCTGGCCGGCACCATGGACTTCGACCTGGACCGCGAGCCCCTCGGGACCGACAGTGAGGGCCAGCCGGTCTACCTGGCCGACATCTGGCCCTCCCCGGACGAGGTGCAGGCCGTGGTCGCCAGCTCGCTCGGCGCCGACCAGTTCACCGCCGACTACGCCGACGTCTTCGCTGGCGACGACAACTGGCGCGGGCTGAAGGTCCCCGAGGGCGACACCTTCGACTGGGCCGACGACTCCACCTACGTGCGGCATCCCCCGTACTTCGAGGGCATGCCCGCCGAGCCCGAGCCGGTGACCGACATCGCGGGGGCAAGGTGCTGGCGAAGCTGGGCGACTCGGTCACCACCGACCACATCTCCCCGGCCGGCGCGATCAAGGCGACCGCCCCCGCGGGCCTCTACCTGACCGAGCACGGCATCGACCGCAAGGACTTCAACTCCTACGGCAGCCGCCGCGGCAACCACGAGGTGATGATCCGCGGCACGTTCGCCAACATCCGGCTCCGCAACCAGCTCGCGCCCGGCACCGAGGGCGGCGTCACCGTCAAGGACGGCAAGGAGATGTCGATCTACGACGCCTCCCGCGAGTACATCGCCGAGGGCACCCCGCTGATCGTGCTCGGCGGCAAGGAGTACGGGTCCGGTTCCTCCCGCGACTGGGCCGCCAAGGGCACCGCGCTGCTCGGCGTCCGGGCCGTCCTGGTCGAGTCGTTCGAGCGCATCCACCGCTCCAACCTCATCGGCATGGGCGTGCTCCCGCTCCAGTTCAAGCCGGGCGAGAACGCTGAGTCCCTCGGCCTCACCGGCCAGGAGACGTACTCCGTCGAGGGCATCGCCGCGATCAACGAGGGAGGCGTCCCGCACGAGGTCACGGTGACGGCCGACGACAAGCGGTTCACCGCCGTCGTCCGGATCGACACCCCCGGCGAGGCCGACTACTACCGGCACGGCGGCATCATGCAGTACGTGCTGCGGTCACTCCGCTAGCGCTCGCGACCGCGGGCTAAGGGGGAGCGGATCGCCCTTAGCCCGCGGGTCGTCACCGGTAGGTGGCGATCAGGATCAGCACGACGATCAGCGCCAGGCAAACCGCGAACCGGATGAACAGCCGGGTTGCCATGTCGGCCTGGCGCCCGCCGCCCTCAGGCGGACGCAGCGGGGTGAAGTCGGGCCGGGAACCGGGCGGGAACTCGCCCTGGATCTCGGCCGTGAGGTCGACGGTCAGCGTGGTGTCGCCGATCAGCACGGTGAACTGGTCCAGCCGCCGCCCCTGGGGTGTCCCGGCGTATGCGTGCGCGCGCAGGGAGAACACGACGCAGGAGCTGGCCGGCTGGACCGCGCCCAGGTTGGCCCACCACTCCCGGCCCGGCGAGCTCTCCAGGCGGGCGGGGTCGGCCCCGGTCCAGGCGACCGTGACCGTGGCGTCCGCGCGCGGCTGGGCAGGCGTGAGGCGCCCGAAGTTGACCGCGGTCGGCTGGACGAAGATGCCCGGCGACGCCTCGGTGGCGGAGCCGTAGCCGCCGCCCGGATCGCGCATCACGCGGGTCCGGTCCCGCTCGTCCCGCCCCGGGCCGGATGGCCACCCGGTGCCGGGCAACCGCGCGGCCGGCACCCGCTGGGCCGACAACCGCTGATACGCCTGCTGGATCTCGTCGAAGTGCGCCGCGGCGTCGGGCGCGGGGTTCACGTCCGGATGGTACTGGCGGCTGAGCCGCCGCCGGGCCCGCGCGATCTGCTCGTCGCTGGCATCGCGGGGCACGCCAAGCACCGCGTACGGATCGGAGCCCATGTTCCACTATCGCACCGGGGGCTGGCGCCCGTCGAGCTACGGCCGCAGACGGTAGCGGAGGTAGACGAAGCCGCTGGGGAAGCGGTGCTCGCCGGCCAGCGCGAGGCGGACCCGGATGCCGCCGGGGAAGGCGGCGGTGCCGCCGCCGACCAGGACCGGGATGACGAACAGGTGGTACTCGTCCACCAGGCCGGCCCGGATCGCGGTCGCCGCCAGCGTGGGGCCGCCGATGGTGACGTCGCCGCGCTCCTTCAGCGCCCGCACCGCCTCCGGGTCGAACCGGGGCTCGACCCGGGTCCGCGCGGTGGACGCGGTTCCCAGCGTGGCCGAGTAGACGACCTTGTCGGCCGCTTGCCAGATCCTGGCGTAGTCGCGGGCGGCCGGGCTGTCCGACGCTGGGGGCGTCTCCCAGTAGCGCATCGTCTCGTACATCCGGCGGCCGTAGAGGTACGTGCCGACGGGCCGCTCCACCTCGTTGACGAAGGCGTGCACCTCCTCATCGGGCGCGGCCCAGCCGAACGCGCCGTCCGCGTCGGCCGTGTACCCGTCCAGCGACGCGATCATCGAGTAGATCAGCATGCCCCTCCTCTTCCCGTGACCCTCATCCGAGGGGACAGACGACCGGGACCGCCCGAACTGATCGCCCCGGCAGCCGGGGCTTTGCGGCTCGCCGCCGCGCACCGGGCCGATAGGCTCGCGTCCATGGCCAACAACCACGACCACGGCACCGCTGACGACGAGCTCGACTTCGAGGACATCGATATCAAAGAAGCACTGGGGCTGCCCGACGCGCTGCCGCCGATCCGGCTGCTGCCGCTGCCCGAGCTGGCCGCCAGCGCCCGCACCGCGCCGGTCGCGCGGCAGCTGGCGGCGCTGGCCGCCTGGATCGGCCCGACCGGCCGCGACGTGGACGAGGACGGCGAGCTGACCGGGGGCGAGGCGGCCGAGGCGGCCGACGCCTGCGGGGTCGACGCCGATGACTTCGCGTTCCTGTGGGAGTACGCGCTCGCGGTCGAGTGGCTCGTCTTCGACGGCGACAACGAGGAACGGGTCGTGCCGGGCGAGACCGCCGACGACTGGGCGGCCGGCGACGACGAGCGGGTGTTCGCCGCCTGGGCCGCGACCTTCGCCGCCGTGCTGGGCGAGACGCTGCTGCTGTACGGGCCGGAGCCGGTCCTTGACGACACCGACGACGAGGACGAGGACGACGAGTTCGACTTCGCCGGCCAGGGGATGGCCATCGCCGTGCTGCTGTTCCTCGCCCGCCGGGAGGGGCTCACGGCCGACGAGTTCGCCGAGGTGCTGTGGGAGAACGCGGCCGGCGGGCACGACGAGGACGACGAAGCAGCGCACGAGGAGATCGCCGAGGCCCGGGCGGAATGGGAGGCCGACTACGGTGACGCCGCCGCCCTGTTGCTCGGCAAGCTGACCGACACCCTCGCGGTGACCGACGACGGCGGCCTGATCCGGCTCACCCCGCTCGGCCTGGCGGCGCTGCACGAGCAGCTGGTCGAGGCCGGGGTGGAGATCGCGCTGCTGCCGCAGACCGCGGCCGAGCTGTCCGGCGGCGAGCTGCTGGCGATGGCGGGCGGCGTCAGCGACGCCGAGTTCGAGGCCGAAGCGCAGGCCTGGACCGCCGCCCGGGGCGCCGGGCCGGCCGCCCGGGAGCTGCTCGAACTGGCCGCGGAGGCCGATCCGGGCGAGCGCATGCTGGCGGTCGCCGCCGTCACCGCGATCGGCCAGGCCGCCGCGCCCGCCTGGCAGGCGAGCCTCGCCGTGCCCGCGCTGCGGGCCTACGCCAAGGTCGCGCTGGCCCAGCTGGCGGGCGCGGGCGACGAGCCAGCCGACCTGCCGGCCGAGCTCGAGATGACGCCCGACGATCTCGCCTGGGTCGCGACCGACCTGCTGGCGCTCGCCATCGACGAGGAGTACCCCGACCCGGAGGATCTGGTGATCGCCTTCCGCGAGGCGGTGCCGGCCGGCCGCGAGCAGCTATTGTTCGACGGCATGGCCCGCAGCGCCCACCCGGACACCGTCGTGGTGCTGAACCACCTGGGCGAGTACCACCCCGACAAAGCGATCGCCAAGGCGGCCCGCACCGCCGCCCACAAGGCCGCGTCGCGCCCGTGAACACGCCAGCACCCACCCCCACCCCCGCCCCCACTCCGGCCCCCGGCCTGGCGTCGGTCGAGCACGTCGTGGTGCTCATGCTCGAGAACCGCTCGTTCGACCACATGCTCGGCTACCTGTACGCCGAGGCCGGCAACGTGTCGCCGGCCGGGCAGCCGTTCGAGGGGCTGACCGGCACCGAGTCCAACCCGGACGGTGGCGGCAACCCGGTCAGCGTCTACCCGATCACCCCGTCCACCCCCAGCGCCTACTTCATGCCCGGGGCCGACCCGGGCGAGGGCTACAAGGCGACCAACGACCAGCTATGGGGCTCCGACACCGCCCCGGCGCCGGGCACGGCGGCCACCATGACCGGCTTCGTCACCGACTTCGCGTACACGATCGGCTGGGAGACGACGGACAAGTGGTCGATCGTGGCGGGCACCAGCCCGAGCTGGATCATGGGCTGCTTCACCCCGCAGGCGCTGCCGGTGCTGTCGGCCCTCGCCCGCGGGTACGCGGTCTGCGACCACTGGTTCGCCTCGGCGCCGACCGAGACGCTGCCCGAACCGCGCGTTCGCCCTGGCGGGCACCAGCCAGGGGCACATGGACGACAACACCAAGACCTACACCTGCCCGTCCATCTTCGGCGCGCTGACCACGGCCGGGCGTCAGCTGGCGGGTGTTCGGCTACGACGAGCAGCCGCTGACCAAGGCCGACTTCCCCGACATCACCAGCGCCGACCCGTCCCACTTCGGCCTGTTCACCGACTTCCAGGCCGCCGCGGCGGCCGGCACGCTGCCCGCGTTCACCTTCCTCGAGCCGAGCTGGTCCTCGACCGGCAACAGCCAGCACCCCAACTACGACGTGGCCCTCGGCGAGCAGCTCATCCACGACACCTACGAGGCGCTGCGGTCCGGCCCGGGCTGGCCCCAGACGCTGTTCGTGCTCACCTACGACGAGCACGGCGGCTGCTACGACCACGTGCCGCCGCCGTGGGGCGCGACCCCGCCGGACAACACCGCGGGCGAGTTCGGCTTCGGCTTCGACCGCTTCGGCCTGCGCGTGCCGACCGCTGCTGATCTCGCCCGCTGATCGCGCCCGGGACGGTCTACCGCGTACCCGACGGCTCGGTCCCGCTCGACCACACCTCCATGCTCAAGACGGTCGAGCAGCGCTGGAACCTGCCCGCGCTGACCGCCCGCGACGCCGCCGCCCCGGGCTTCGGCGACGTGCTCACGCTGGCTGCCCCGCGCACCGACGACGTGCTGGCCGGCGTCACCGTGCCGGTCTCCGGCAGCGCCGGCCCGTCGGCCGGCCAGGTCTCCCACCTGCAGGCCGTACACGACGAGCTGTACGCCCGGTACGCGCCCGGTCCGCGCCCGCCCGTCCCGGCCGCCGTCGCCGCGCCGGCCGCCGCTGGCGTCGTCGTGCAGGACCCGGACCAGCGCCCCGGGGGGTAGCCAGCGGGCCCGGGTGGCCGGGAGCGGGCCGAGCCGGCCGCCTCCGTTCGGAATGGCCAGTCGTCCGGGTCCGAACGGGGGCGGGCTCCGCGGCGGCCGCGCGGTGCCACTTCCGCGCCGGGAAAGCGCAGGAGGCACCCTCCGCTTGCGACCCGGACGGGGCGCTGTGCGATGATAGCGGGTGGCCGGGGTGACGTCCCCGGGTCTGCTCGGCGGTCCGAGGAGCGGAGCACGCGCGTATGGGAATTGCGGTCCTGCTTTCCGTCGTCGCGAGCCTGTGCACCGCCACCTCGTCGGTCTGCCAGCGGCTGGGTGCCCGTGCGGTCACGGTCTCCGGGTTCGAGCCGCTGATCGTGTTCCGGCTCGCCCGCCAGCCGGTCTGGCTGCTGGGCTTCGCCAGCATGCTGGCCGGGTTCGCACTCCAGGTGACCGCGCTCCGGTTCGGCCCGCTGGCGCTGGTGCAGCCGATCCTGGCGACCGAGCTCCTGTTCGTCTTCGGCTACCTGGCGGTGGTGACCGCCATCCGGTTCGGCCGCCGGGTGCAGGCCCGGGACTGGCTGGCGGCGGTGGCCATGTCCGGCGGCATCAGCCTGTTCTTGCGGGCGGCGTCGCCGGCCGCGGGACGCGCGGATGCGCCCGCGCGCCTGTGGTGGCTGTCAGGGCTGGTCATCGGCGGCTGCGTGGCGGTCGCGGTCGCCGCCGCCGCCCGGCTGGCGCGGGCCAGGGCCGGCCCCGGCCCGGAAGGGAACCGGATCGCCGTCCACCGGGCCGGCATCCTCGGCGCGGCGACCGGCATCGCCTGGGGCTTCGTCGCCGCCGTGATCAAGGAGCTCAGTTCCCACCTGGGGCAGGGCATCGGCGCGGTGTTCACCAACTGGGCGGTGTACGTGCTGATGGCGACCGGGGCAGGGGCGATGATCCTGGTCTCGCACGCGCTCACGGCCGGGCCGCTGGCGGCGTCCCAGCCCGGGTTCACCATCGGCGACCCGCTGACGGCGGCGCTGCTGGGCGTTTTCCTCTTCAACGAGTCGATGCGCACCACCGCGGCCGCCCTCGCGGGCGAGGTCAGCGGGCTGGTCATCCTGGTCGCGGGGGTGGCCGTGCTCAGCCACAGCCGCCTCATCACCGGCGAGCAGGCCCCCGGCGGCCTGCCCGGGCACGTCGACGGTCACCGTCACGGCCGGGACGAGGTGCCCGCCCCGGGACAGCGCGTGTGACCGCCGCGGCCGAACCAGGCCGCGGTCAGGTTGCCTGCAGGTAGCGCAGCACCGCCAGCACCCGCCGGTTGTCCTCGGCATCCAGCGGCAGGTCCAGCTTCATGAAGATGGAGTTGATGTGCTTGTCGACCGCCTTGGCCGTGACGACGAGCTTGCCCGCGATGGCGGCGTTGGACCGGCCCTCCGCCATCAGCGCCAGCACCTCGCGCTCACGCGGGGTCAGCCGGGCCATCGCCTCACTGCGGTCCCGGTGGGAGAGCATGCCCGTCACCACGTCGGGGTCGAGGACCGTCCCCCCGCCGGCCACCCGCCGGACTGCGTCGATGAACGCGCCGACCTCCGCGATCCGGTCCTTCAGCAGGTAGCCGACGCCCTCGGCGCCCGCCAGCATGAGCTCACGCGCGTACAGCTGCTCGACGTACTGGCTCAGCACCAGCACCGGCATGCCCGGCCGCCTGGTTCGCGCTTCGATGGCCGCCACCAGGCCCTCGTTGGTGAACGTGGGCGGCATCCGGACATCGACGATCGCGATGTCCGGCTGCTCGTCGTCCAGCGCCCGGGCGAGGGCGACCGGGTCGCCCACGGCCGCCGCCACCTCGATGTCGTGGGCCCGCAAGATCCGCACCAGCCCGTCCCGGAGCAGGGTCAGGTCCTCGGCGACGACAGCTCGCACGGCACCTCCAGCCGGACCTCGGTCGGGCCGCCCGCCGGGCTGGTTACCGTGACCGTGCCGTCGAAGACCTCCAGGCGGCGGACCACCCCGCGCAGCCCGCTGCCGGCGTCCAGGCGGGCGCCGCCGATGCCGTCGTCGCTGACCGCCACCGACAGCAGGCCGGCCCGGTAGTCCAGGTCGACCGCGGCCTGCTCGGCGCAGGCGTGCTTGACCACGTTGGCCAGGCACTCGCTGACGGCGAAGTAGGCGGCCGATTCCACCGGGGCCGGCGCCCGGCCGCCGATGTCACCGCTGAGCGTCACCGGCACGGCCAGGTCGAGCGCGAGCGCGCGGATCGCCCCCGTCAGCCCGCGGTCGGCCAGCACCGGTGGCTGGATCCCGCGCATGACCGTGCGCAGGTCGTCCAGGGCGGTCAGGGTGGAGCTGCGCGACTCAGCGATCAGCTCCGGCAGCGCCGCCGGGTCGGTGTCCAGCAGCTCGGCCGCCAGCCCGAGGTTCATCGCGACCGAGACGAGCCGGGCCTGGGCCCCGTCGTGCAGGTCACGTTCGATTCGCCGCAGCTCCGCCGCCTGCACGTCCAGCGCCCCGCTCCGGGTCCTGGTCAGCACCTCCACCCGGTCGGCCAGCACCCGCTCGCGGGCGTTCGGCAGGCTGTGCCGGATCCAGCCGTGGCCCGCCAGCACCAGGCTCAGCCCGAGGACCGGCCACACCGGCCAGAACATCCCGGACGGCGCCAGCAGCCAGATGGTGACCAGGATGCCCGCCAGCGCGAAGCTGAGGGCGCTGTGCACCGCCAGCACCCGGTGACCGCGCGGGGCCTTGAGCCCACCGCGGACCGCGACCTGGAGCACCAGCGGGACCGCCAGCCCGAACCACACCCACCGCGGCCAGAACGAGCCAGCCCCGGTCAGCCCCCAGATAAGGAGCATCAGCAGGCCGAGGACGGCCGACACGGCGGCCTCCTGCCGCAGGATCATCCGCCAGAGCGCGTCGCGGCGCCTGGCCCGGTCCTGGCTTTCCGTTGTCACCCCTTGACGATAGAACAGGCTGGCCGTCCGCTCGGTGGGGCTAACTCCCGTCTGCCGCCGGGAGGTTCCCCGGGTCAGCCCAGGTTCCCCGCGATGACCGCGCGGGCGAGCCAGTCGACCGTGACGACGGCGGGCAGCGCGGTCACGTGGATGAAGTCGAACCCGGCCAGCCGGGCGTAGTAGGAGTCGGTGTCGGTGTCGCCGATGTGCACCCGGCGGGCCGCGGGCAGCGCGTCCGTGTTGCGCGGCAGGTCGTGCTTGTGGCTGAGGAAGGCGGGCACGATCCCGGCCGCCCGCCACATGGCCCGCTGGACGGCGATGGTGCGGTCGGACGCGCTGCCGATCAGCAGCCCGTACCGTTGCAACTCGCGCACCACCGCCAGGGGCAGCGGGCCGGGCGGGTCGCCCGCCTCCAGGGTGCCGTCGATGTCCAGGCTGAGCAGCACCGACGGCGGCGGGGCGGCCGGGTCCGGGCCGGGCCCGGCCGGGCGGGTCATCCGCCGGCCCGGGGCGGGCTGAACGTCATGGGCAGCGTCCCTGGGATGCGCAGTGGGAATGGCGTCCAGGCCTGGGGCCGAAAGCGGCTGTTAAAAGAGCGAAAGCCGGGTCAGTCGTTTGCCGGGCGCCGTTCTCATCACCGTAACTTTCGCTCGACAGCGTGTCAACCAGCGCGCATCGCCGCGGGCGGAGGGAATGTGAGGGGCTCGCCCATGTGTTTGACGGAGCGCGGCGCGCCCGGTCGAATACGCGCGGTCGCTACTTCTCCCGGCGCCGCCGAAGTGCCGCATTGTGCTTTCTTTCCCCGCCGATCGGCGCGCCGCTCGCAGGACGTGCCGCCTTCCCCGGCGGCACATCCCCGTATTCGGTTCCGGCGCCGCCCTGCGCCCGGCGGATCCCGCCGCCGCGGGCCTGGAGTACCCCGGGCGCCCGGTCAAGCCGGAAACTATTGTCTAACCGGAAACTATTGTGCGCTCTGGCCCAATTAGTTTCCGGCCTCAGCGAGGCTGCAGGTAACGCTCGAGCGCCTTGCGCTGGCGCTCCCCATGGCGGGGTAATTCCATGGCCGTCCGCCGTCAGCGGCCGGACCTTCCGCGTGGACACTGAGCACGATCTCATGGCTATCTGTTGCTAATTTCGGTATTTCCTCGTTAATCGTGCGAGCGTCCTGATCGGCGCACGAGCTAGCTGACTTTCTTTCCTCAGTCAGCCGCCACCGGCTGCACCGCCCCCCCGGTCAGCGACACCAGCTCGGGGAAGGTCAGCGCGACGACGGTGTGCGGGGTGCCCGCCGCCGCCCAGAGCGTCTGGTAGTCGCGCAGCGCCTGGTCGATCACGGTGCGGACGGGGGCGGGGTGACCGACCGGCGCGACCCCGCCGATCGCCTGCCCGGTGATCGCGCGGACCTGCTGGGGAGTGGCCATCGCGACCTGGCCGGCCCGATCCGCCCGGCCAGCAGCCCGGTGTCCACCCGGTGGCGGCCGCTGGTCATCACCAGCAACGGCGCCTCGTCGGCGAGGAAGAGCAGGCTGCTGGCGATCGCCCCAACCGGGCAGCCGAGCGCGGCCGCCGCGTCGGCCGCGGTCCGGGCGGAGCCGGGCAGCTCCCTGACCGTCGCGGTGAGCCCGGCCGCGCGCAGCTCCCGCAGCACGATTTTGCTGCGGGCGGGCAGTGAGTGGTTGTCAGCGGTCATGGGCTCCTCCGTCGGCGGGTCGCGGATAGTGCATCAGCAAGATCGCCTCGGCCGGGGGGCCGAGGCTGGTGAAGGTGTGCGGCTGGTCGCCCCGGTAGCGCAGGCTCTCGCCCGGGCCCAGCTCCCGCTGGGCGCCACTGGCGCCGACCCGGACCCGGCCGGCGACGCACGGTGACGGTTTCCTCCACCCCCGACCCGTGCGGGGCTGAGCGCTGCCCGGCCGCCGTCACCGTGACCCGGTAGACCTCGACCAGGTGCGGTCCGGCGTCCCAGCGCCCGAGCAGGACCGCCGCCACCGCGTCGCCGCGGACCTCGCCGTCCGGGGCGGCGGTGGCGCCGCCGCCGGGCGCACTGCTGGGCAGCAGCGCCCCCAGCGGGGCCCCGAGCGCGGTCGTCAGCGCGAACAGGGTGTCCAGGCGGGCGCCGCGGCGGTCGTTTTCCAGCTCCGAAATCGTTCCCTTACCGATCCCGCTGCGCCGCGACAGCTCCGACAGTGAGCAGCCGCGGGAGGCCCGGAGCGACCGCAGCCGCGTGCCCAGCGTCTCCGGTCGGCTCACCCGCGCTCCTCGCTCCGGTGGATAGCGTTCTGTTTCCAGAACGTTCGGTTAGCAGAACCGTACCCCCGGGGCCGGGCGCCGGCGCCACCGGGGGAGTGTTTCCGCAGGAAAGCGGGTATGCCCGGAACATGCAAGTTCCCCGCGATTGACCGAGCCAAGCTCCGGGGGTGGAGCGCATGAAGGTCGAAGACGGAATGTCCGCGCAGGTCCTCAGCATCGGGCCGGCCCACACGCTGCGGGAGGCGGCCCGGATGATGGCCGCCCGCAAGGTCGGGGCCGCGGTTGTGGTGGACTCGGACGAGGGCGGGATCGGCATCCTGACCGAGCGCGACATCCTCAACTCGGTCGGCTCCGGCCAGAGCCCGGATCGCGAGGCGGCGGGCGAGCACTGCACCCAGGACCTGGTCTTCGCCGCGCGCGAGACGACGATGGAGAGCGCGGCCGCGGCGATGATCCGGGGCGGCTTCCGTCACCTGGTGGTGGTGGAGGGTCAGGACGTGGTGGGCCTGCTGTCGATGCGCGACATCGTGCGCTGCTGGTCCGCCGCCCGGGTCCCGGCCCAGGCGAGCGTGCCTGACTCCGGTGCCGCCCGCCACCACCGGCCTGAGCGGGGCCTGCGCCGATAGCGGTGCCGGACGGCACCGCGGGCGGCCGCCGTCCTGGTACGCACGTCCTGCTGCCGCTCACCCGGATCGACCTCATGGACCATCTGCTGACAGCCGGGGCCCGGGACGCCCGCCCCGGCCGGCAGGTCGTCGCCGTGCACACGGCTGCCCGTTGTCCCGTCGCTGATCCCCGTACCCCCTCGCGTGTAATTCCCGCGGATTTAACCGCGCCATTCCCCGCGCCCGGATAATTCGCCTCACGATTACGCAGAGATACGACAGCGTTATCTTCACGGGCTCTTTTCCGGGTTTCCGGAATGACAACGTAAGAGTCCGTTTACTGGCTGTTTCGGCCCCCTCATTCGGGGCATCGGTGCAGCGCAGGGGATCTTTTGCTAGTGCGCCGACGCGGGGGCCGACGGATTCCGGCATCGGTTTGATGTTCCCCCCCGGATATTTCTCAATGTCCGATCGCCGCAATCTCGAAGCAAATCCCGCAGCGACGGCGGTGTCATTCCGCCGACCCTCGAAAGGAGTGTCGCATGAGAGCACGCATTCCCGTCTTCGTCGGAGTGGGCATCGCCGCCGCGGGTCTGGCCGTGGGCCTGACCGTCGTCGAGTTGCCCGGCAACGCAGCGCCACTGCACCATCATCCGCACCACAGCAGCCCGGCGACCCCCACCCCGACCCCGACCCCGACCAAGACGTCGCCCTCCCCGACCAAGTCGCCCACGCCCACGCCGACCCCGACCAAGACGTCGCCGTCGCCGACCCCGACCAGCCCGTCGCCGTCACCGACCGGCGCCACCGTCCCGTACGCGGCCGCACTGCAAAGCGGCCACCCGCTGGTCCAGCAGGTCGACCCGGCCACCCTGGCCGGCTGGGCTGGAACGACCCGGCGAACGATCCCGGCAACTGCCCGGCCAACCCGGGGGCGATCTCGCTCAACTCCAGCGGGTACGCCCAGATCACCACGACCGGCGCGGCCAACGACTGCGCCTCGATCCAGTCGCCGACAACCGTGCCGACCACGGCCGGCTACGTCTACGAGGCCGACGTCTACTTCAGCAACTTCCAGGACTGGCCGGCGTACTGGATGTACGGCAACAACTGGCCGGCCCAGGGGGAGATCGACGCGGTCGAGGCGAACTTCGGCACCAACTACGTGAGCTGGCACTACACCTCCTGCGACGGGTCCGCCTCGAGCAGCGAGATCTCGACCAACCCGTGGACCTACGACTGCAAGTCCAACGCCACCCCGACCGGGACGAACATCCAGCCGGGCTGGCACATCGTGGACATCGCCTTTACCAGTTCCGGCGTGCAGGTCTACTACGACGGCTCGCTCTACGTCACGATCAACGAGAGCGTGACCGGGCCGTCCGACCCGATGTGGCTCACCTTCAGCGAGGGAAGCTGCGAGGCCAACGGGAACAACGTGTGCGCCTCCGGCGCCCTCGGCACCCCGGGCAACGTCCAGGTGAAGTACCTGCGGGAGTTCTCGTAACCCGCGGACGCCGGGCCGGCCGCGCCGTTCGGTGCGGCCGGCCCGGAGCGGGCGGGGAACCGCCCGCTCTGCCCCGCTAGATAACAGCAAGAAGCGCGGTGCGCGCGGCCGGACGGTCCTCATTGACGCGCGTGAAACCGAACACAGTCGCCCGCGCGCGCGGCGACCCTTATCGCCGGTTTACCGTGCATCTGGCGGCGGGAGCGGCGCCGTTAACCGACGCGCGTGTCGGTTAACGGCGCCCGCGCACGCGACCGGTGGCGATGATCGCCACTAGTATGCGGTAGTCCGTCGGGAACGCCGCATGAGGAGCAGCCCGTGACCTTGCTTGAGCGCATCAACGGCCCGGAGGACCTCAAGGACCTCAGCCAGGAGCAGCTGGGCCTGCTGGCGGCGGAGATCCGCGACGTCCTGGTCGAGACGGTGACCAGGACCAGCGGCCACCTGGGGCCGAACCTCGGGGTGGTCGAGCTCACCATCGCGCTGCACCGGGTGTTCGACTCGCCCAAGGACAAGCTCGTCTTCGACACCGGCCACCAGTCCTACGTGCACAAGCTGCTGACCGGACGGTACGGCCAGTTCCACACGCTGCGGCAGACCGGCGGCCTGTCGGGCTACCCGAGCCGGGCCGAGTCCGAGCACGACCTGGTCGAGAACAGCCACGCCTCGACCTCCCTGTCCTACGCCGACGGCATGGCCAAGGCGTACAAGCTGCGCGGCGAGCACGACCGCACG
Source organism: uncultured Actinomycetota bacterium (assembly GCA_963795335.1). Lineage (GTDB taxonomy): Bacteria > Actinomycetota > Actinomycetes > Streptosporangiales > Streptosporangiaceae > Trebonia. The sequence goes on along the minus strand of CAWCHI010000006.1, from coordinate 130,228 downwards.
GTGGTCGCGGTGATCGGCGACGGCGCGCTGACCGGCGGCATGGCCTGGGAGGCGCTCAACAACATCGCCGTGGCCCGCGACTCCAAGCTCGTCATCGTGGTCAACGACAACGGCCGCTCCTACCAGCCGACGATCGGCGGGCTCGCCACCCACCTGAGCACCATCCGGGTCAGCCAGACGCTACGAGCACGTCCTCGACCTCATCAAGACCACCGTCACCAGCGCCCCGCTCGTCGGCAATCCCGCTGTTCGGCGCGCTGCACGGGGCCAAGAAGGGCCTCAAGGACTTCCTCCAGCCGCAGGTGCTGTTCGAGGACCTCGGCATCAAGTACATCGGCCCGATCGACGGCCACGACGAGGAGATGACCGAGCACGCGCTGCGCCAGGCCAACGAGTACAGCGGCCCGGTACTGGTGCACGCGATCACCCGCAAGGGCTTCGGCTACCCGCTGGCCGAGCAGAACGAAGAGGACTGCCTGCACCAGGTCCCCGGCACCGGCGCCCAAGCAGCCTGGCGGCGCCGGCCAGCCGGCCGCGCCCAAGCCCGCCAAGCGGTCGTGGAGCGACGTGTACGCCGACGAGATGGTCGCCATCGGCGCCCGCCGCCCCGACGTGGTCGCCATCACCGCCGCGATGCTGCACCCGGTCGGCCTGGCCCCGTTCAAGGCGGCCTACCCGGACCGGGTCTACGACGTCGGCATCGCCGAGCAGCACGGCGATGACGATGGCGGCCGGGCTGGCGATGGCGGGCCTGCACCCGGTGGTGTCGATCTACGCGACGTTCCTCAACCGGGCTTTCGACCAGCTGCTGATGGACGTGGCGCTGCACAAGCTGCCGGTCACCGTCACCCTCGACCGGGCCGGCGTCACCGGGCCCGACGGCGCCTCCCACAACGGGATGTGGGACGGCTCGATCCTCCAGGTCGTCCCGGGCCTGCGGGTCGCCGCCCCGCGCGACGGCAGCCGCATCGCCGAGCTGCTGGGCGAGGCGGTCGCGGTCAGCCGACGGTCCCACCGTGGTGCGCTGGCCCAAGGGCACCGTCGGGGCCGAGGCCGAGGCGGTCGGCCAGCTCGGCTCGATGGACATGCTCGCCGTCCCCGGACCCGGGCTCGGCCGCGACGTGCTGCTGCTGGGGGCCGGCCCGATGGCCGTCACCTGCGTCGAGGTCGCCCGGCGCCTCGAGCGACCACGGCATCGGGGTCACCGTCGTCGACCCGCGCTGGGTCAAGCCGGTCGACGAGGCGGTCGTCGCCGCGGCCCGCCGCACCGGCTGGTCGCGGTGGTCGAGGACAACGGCCGGGTCAGGCGGTTTCGGCGACGCGGTGGCGCGGCTGCTGCGCGACCACGACGTCGACATCCCGGTCAAGACCTACGGCCTGGCCCAGGAGTTCCTCGACCACGGCACCCGCGATGAGATCCTCGAGGCGGCCGGGCTGACCCCGCAGCACCTGGCCCGGCAGCTGACCGAGGCGGTCGCCCGCCGGCGCCGGACGCCGGAGGCACCGGCGAGCCGCAGCCGCGGCATCGGCGCCAACTGGAGCCTCGACGCAGGACCGATCCGAGCGCGAGCTAGCCCACCCTCCGTGGTACGACCTCGCGTCCATGCCGCTGAACGTTGCCGTGGTCGGGTCGGGCCCGGCCGGGCTCTACACCGCCGAGGCGCTGGTGAAGCAGGCGGCGCTGCTGCCGGCCCCGGTCGACGTCGCAGATCGACGTCCTCGACCGCCTGCCCACCCCGTACGGCCTGGTCCGCTACGGCGTCGCGCCGGACCACAAGTCGATCAAGTCGGTCGCCAACTACCTGCGCCGGGTGCTCGAGTCGCCCGGGGTGACGTTCATCGGCGGTGTCCACTTCGGCACCGACGTCACCCGGGAAGACCTGCTCGGGACGCTACGACGCGGTCGTGTACGCGACCGGGGCGATGCGCGACCGGAGGCTCGGCATCCCGGGCGAGGACCTGCCGGGCAGCTACGCCGCGACCGACTTCGTCAACTGGTACTGCGGTCACCCGGACGTCGGGCCGGACGCGTTCAGCCTCGACGCCGAGTCGGTCGCGGTCATCGGGGTCGGCAATGTCGCGGTCGACGTGGCCCGTATCCTCGCCCGCGACCCGGCTGAGCTGGAGCACACCGACATCCCCGAGCCAGTGATGGACGCGCTGCGCGCGTCCAAGGTTCGCGAGGTCCACGTGATCGGCCGCCGCGGCCCGGCGCAGGCCAAGTTCACCACCAAGGAACTGCGCGAGCTGGGCGAGCTGGGCGGGGTGCACGTGAGCACCGACCCGGCCGAGTTCGACCTGGAGGGCTACGACCGCTCGGGTGAGTCGGCCGCCCTCGCCGCGGCCGACCGGCGGGTGCGCGGCAACCTGGTCGCGATGGCGGGCTGGCCGGCGGCCGGCACGCGACGACGGCCAGCAGCGGAAGCTGCGGCTGCGGTTCTGGCTGCGGCCGGCCGAGATCCTCCCGTCCGCGGCGGGGACCGTGGCCGGGCTGCGCCTGGAACGCACCCGGCTGTCGCCCGACGGACTGTTCGAGGGGACCGGGGAGTTCGACGTCCTCGACGCGCAGCTGGTGCTGCGCAGCGTCGGCTACCAGTCGGTCCCGCTGCCGGGCGTCCCCTTCGACCCCCGCGGTTACATCGTCCCGAACGAGGCCGGGCGCGTCCTTTCCCCCTCGGGCGAGCCGCTGCCGGGAGAGTACGTGGCGGGCTGGCTCAAGCGCGGTCCGACCGGGGTCATCGGCACCAACAAGGCCGACGCGGCCGAGACCGTCCAGGCGCTGCTGGCCGACCTGGCGGGCGGACCGGACATCGCCGCGGGCAAGCTGCCCCGGCCCGGGCTGCTGCGGCTGCCCGGGCACGACGCGGCGGCGGGCGAGATCCCCGAGCCGGACGAGCCGGCCGGCGGGCCGGTGCAGGCGGCCGGGATCGCCCCCGTGCTGGAGGGCCGGGGGGTGCGGCCAGTCTCCTACGCCGACTGGCTCCGTATCTCGGCCGCGGAAGAGGACCTGGCGGCCTCGCTCGGCCGCGGCGACCGGGTCAAATTGCCGCACAGCGACGCGATCTGGCTGGCCGCACGGCCGAATTCCTAACGTTACCTTTGGCGGCTTGCCAACGGAGGTCACTGCCCGTAAGAATGTCACTACCCCTCGGCATGATGGTAGGACCGCGTGAACCTGCGCAGGCCGGTTCACACCCGGTGGCCGCCCCTGGCCACCAGACTTGGTTGCACGCTGGAGGGGACTGAACATGCAAGGCGGCGCTTTCGGCCCGCAGCACCTGGTGCTGGCCGAGACCCTGGGGCTCGCGATGGCACGGCGGGCCGCCGAAATCCTTGAACGCCACCAGACGGCGCCCACGTTCGGCGCGCCCCGCGGCGCCGCGGTCAGCGGTGAGGACGAGTTCGCGGCGGACAACGCCATCTTCACCGCCGTGCTCGACGCCGCTAACGAGTGCCTGGGGCGGTTCGACGCCCGGCCCTCCGATGACCGCTGGTGCGACGCGCTGCTGCAGCTGATCCAGCTCGGCCAGCAGGCCCGGCTGGAGTAAGCCGGGCCCGCGCGGGGGCCCGGCACTACTGTGGCGCGGCGCTACTCGGGCACCGCCAGCTCGCCCAGCAGCGACCAGTCGTCCTGCTCGATGGTGGCGTTGATGATCCGCGGGGTGCGCGCCAGGTGCGGCGGGAGCGTCTGCTGCGCCTCCTTGAAGTGGGCCGAGGTCACGTGGGCGACGCCCGCGTCCTGGTCGCGGAACGCCTCCACCAGGACGTACTCGTTCGGGTCGGCCACGCTGCGGGACCAGTCGAACCACAGGCACCCGGGCTCGCTCCTGGTCGCCTGGGTGAACGCGGCCGCGATCTGCGGCCACTGCTCAGCGTCCTCGGGCTTGATCTGGAACTTCGCCGTGATGAAGATCATCAGTCCTCCCTGGAGCACGCGCCGGCCTGCGTTTGCTCTTTTCCTATCATCGTCGGCCCGCCGGCCGCGCGCCTTGTCTCAGCGGGAGACAGTCGCCTGAGGGTTGAACCGGTTCAGACGGGTAATTGCGCTGATCGCGGCCCCCGCCGTGGCGGAGCGCGCGTTGACCGGCCGCCGTTATTACGATTAATATCATCAGAAAAGTAGGTAATGTCGGCCGCTGGCCGGAGGCTCCGCCGGCCTGTCAAGGGGGGAGAGGGGCGATGGCGCTGCCCGACTTCCTGGTGGCCGGCGTGCCCAAGGCCGGGACGACGGCCCTGCACACGGCGCTGTCCCGGCATCCCGGCCTGTACCTGTCGCCGATCAAGGAGCCGAAGTTCTTCCTGACCGACGGCCCGCCCCCCACCCGGGGCGGCCCCGGCGACGCGCTCACCTACCGCGAGCACGTGTGGCAGCGTGACCGCTACGAGGCGCTGTTCGACGCCGCGGCCCCGGGCGCGCTGCGCGGCGAGGCGACCCCGCTGTACCTCTACGACGCGGGCGCGATGGAGCGCATCCGGGCGCTGATCCCGGACGCCGCGCTCATCGTGGTCATCCGCGACCCGGTCGAGCGGGCCCACTCGAACTGGACCCACCTGTGGTCGGCCGGCCTGGAGCCGGAGGGTGACTTCCTGCGCGCGTGCGAGGAGGAGGCAGGCCGGATCGCGGCCGGCTGGGCCTCGTTCTGGCACTACACCGGGCTGAGCCGGTACGGCGAGCAGCTGGAGCGCGCGTTCTCGTTGTTCCCCCGCGAGCAGGTGCTGGTGCTGCGCTACCGGCGGCTGATCGAGGAGCCGGCCGCGGTGCTGGACCAGATCTGCGGCTTCCTCGGGGTCGAGACCGGGCTGCTGGCGGAGATCCCCCGGGAGAACGTCACCGCGCACCCGGAGCCGACCCTCGCGCACCGCGCGGTGTCCCTCGGCATGCGGGTCAGCGACACCGCCGGGCGGCTGCTGCCCGGCACCGCCGCCACCGCCGCCACCCACCGGCTGGAGCGCTTCCTGCAGCGGGGCCGCCGCGAGCGCCAGCCGCTTGGCTGGGAGCAGCGCCAGGCGCTGCTGCCCCGCTTCGACGAGGACGTGCGGCTGCTCGGCGCGCTGCTGGGGGAGGATTTCACCGACTGGCTCGCGCCCCGCGACCGCGCGGGCAACATGGTCGGCTCCCGCCCGGCGGGGCAGGCCCAGGCCAAGAACGGCTTCCGGCGCTAGCCGGTCCTACCGGAGCTCGGTCACCAGCGCGTGCGAGCCGTCGGCCCGCGCCAGCTCGTAGTAGAGCCGGGTGGTGCCGTCCGGCAGGTCGACCAGGTCCAGGTAGCGCAGCCCGCCGCGACCGTAGGGGGAGCTGGCAGCCGGGCCGCCGCCCGGCGCCGAAGCCGCGCTGAGCGCCGCCGGATCGGTCCCGAAGGCGATCCCGGTCCGCTCCTCGTAGTTCTCGGCCGCGCTGGCGCGGCCGTCGTAGTAGGCCGTGACCGGGTGGCCGCCGGCGCCGAAGCGGACCGCGGTGACCCGGGCGCCGCGGGAGTCCCACTCGCCCGGCCTGCCTGCCAGGGCGGTGCCCTGCCAGGTCCAGTCGAGCCCGTCGGCGCTGGTGGCGTACTCGGTCGTCATCTCGTCGGTCTCGTCCGGGTCGGCCAGCGGGTGGATCGTCGCCCACAGGTGCCAGCGGCCGTCACGGCAGGTGACGACCGGGTCCTTGACCGCCCGCTTGAGCGGGTCGCCGGGCAGCACCACCGCCCGCTTGGCGGCGTCGAACTCGCCCGGGTGGGCGGCGTCGGTCACCTCGACCCGCCAGTGCTTGGTGCCGTAGGTGGCGCAGCTCAGGTACAGCCGCCAGCCGCCGCCAGGCAGCTGCACCAGCTCGGGCCGCTCGAGCGACTCGGTGTCGGCCGCTTCCTTGGTGATGACCGCGACCGGCTCGCCGAAGTGCACCCCGTCAGACGCGAACGCGACCGCCACCGCGTAACCCCGCCCGTCGCCGACCGGACGGCGCAGCCGCCAGGCGAGGTACACGCCGCCGTCGGCGGCGACGGCGGACGGCGCGCCCGCCCAGAACCCGGCTCCCCGGCCCGGCGGCTCGACCGCGACGACCGCCTCGTCCGGACGGGGAATCAGCACGCCGCTATCGCCACTAATCATGTAGGAATTATAGGCAAGTTGGCGGTCCGGCGCGGTCAGCCTGGTAAAACTCCGCTGGCCGTCGCCGCCGCGCCCACGGCCAGCCCTCGGGGCCGGCAGGCCTAGGCAAACCGGGACACCGGGGTGAAGATGGTCTGTAGGCGCCGATCGTAGCAAGGGGGACGGCGATGGGGGCAGGCGTGCACCGGGGCTGGCGGCTGGCCACCGCCCTGGCCTTTACTGGCACCGCCGCCCTGGCGGTCATGGTCAGCCGGGCCGGGGCGCCCGGCCCCGCCGCCCTCACCCCGGCCAGCGCCACCGGGACCCAGCAGGCGCAGACGGCCGTCTGCGCCACCTCGGCCCTGCGCGTCTCGGTCGGTCCCGGCTCCCGGATCACCCTGGCCGTCACCCGCTACCCGCTCGAGTTCACCAACGTCTCCGGCGTGCCGTGCACGCTGGCGGGTTACCCCCAGGTGGCCGCCTTCCGCGGGCATGACGTCCAGGTGGGCGCCCAGGCCGCCCGGGATCTGTCGGCCGAGGCCGCCCGCGTTCTGCTCGCCCCGGGCCAGACCGCGCACGCCGCGCTGGACGCGTCGGTGCCCGCGGCCCGCTGCCGCCCGGTCCGCGCGGCCGGGCTGCGGGTAACGTTCGCGCCGGGCCCGTCGACGGCCCGCTATGTCCCCCGGCCGCTGACCGCGTGCGCCGCCAGCCACCAGGACTACCTGCGGATACACGCCATCGCGGCGGGTACCGGAGTGGCCTAGCGACCCCGCAGCCGGGGGGGTGCACTTTTTGAGTGAGACCGGCGCGGGAAGATGGGGAGCATGAGTGTCAGCGAGACCGTGTCCGGGCTGCCCGCCGGGCACGAGCAGGACCCCGACCCCGCCCCCGGGTCAGGCCAGCCCCGCCCGGAGCTGCCGGCCGACCGCTACCTCGACCGCGAGCACAGCTGGGTGCAGTTCAACCAGCGCGTGCTCGAGCTGGCGGAAGACGAGCGGACGCCGCTGCTGGAACGGGTCCGGTTCCTCGCCATCTTCGCGTCCAACCTGGACGAGTTCTTCATGGTCCGGATCGCCGGGCTGATGCGCCGGATGTCGGCCGGCCTGCCGGTCACCATCCCGTCCGGGTACACGCCGGACGAGCTGCTGCACAACACCCTGCGCTCGTCGGGCGCGCTGGCCAGCCGCCACGCCGAGGTGTTCGCCGACGTGATCAAGCCCGAGCTGGCCCGGCACGGGATCGAGATCCTGCGCTGGGGCGAGCTGACCGGCGACGAGCGGGCGGGGCTGGCCGAGCTGTTCCGCAACCAGATCTACCCGGTGCTGACGCCGCTGGTGGTGGACCCGTCGCACCCGTTCCCGTTCATCTCCGGGCTGTCGCTCAACCTTGCGGTCACGCTGACCGACCCCGCCACCGGCACCGAGATGTTCGCCCGGGTCAAGGTGCCGCCCTCGCTGCCGCGGTTCTGGAACGTCAGCGGCTACCGCTACGTGCCGATCGAGGACGTGATCGCCGCCCACCTCAACCAGCTGTTCGTCGGCATGGACATCGACCAGGCCTACGTCTTCCGGGTGACCCGGGTGCGCGAGCTCGAAGTCGACGAGGACGTGACCGAGAACCTGCTCCAGGCGATGGAGCGCGAGCTGATCAAGCGCCGGTTCGAGCCGGCCGTCCGCCTCGAGGTCGAGCAGGACATGTCGCGGGAGGTGCTGCGCCGCCTCGCCCGCGAGCTGTCGGTCGATGACGACGCCGTCTACAGGCTTCCCGGCCCGCTCGACCTGGCGGGCCTCAACGCCATCGCCGACCTGCCCATGGCCGAGCTGCGCTACCCGCAGTTCGTGCCGAACGCGCGGGCGGTGCCGACCGACGTGTCGATCTTCACCGCCCTCGACGAGCGGGACATCCTCGTCCACCACCCGTACGACTCGTTCACCACCACCACCCAGCGGCTGGTGGAGGAGGCCGCGGCCGACCCGCAGGTCCTAGCGATCAAGCAGACGCTGTACCGGACCAGCGGGCAGAGCCCGATCGTGGACGCCCTCATCGACGCGGCCGAGGCGGGCAAGCAGGTCGTGGTGGTGGTCGAGATCCAGGCCCGGTTCGACGAGCGGGCCAACATCGCCTGGGCCCGCAAGCTGGAGGAGGCGGGCTGCCACGTCGTCTACGGCTTCGTCGGCATGAAGACGCACGCCAAGCTGATGCTGATCGTCCGCCAGCAGCCCGACGGCACGCTGCGCCGCTACTGCCACATCGGCACCGGCAACTACCACTCCACCACGGCGCGCCTGTATGAGGACTTCGGCCTGCTCACCGCCGACCATGAGGTCGGCGAGGACGTTACCGACCTGTTCAACCACCTCACCGGCTACTCCCGCAAGAGCGGCTACCGCCGCCTGCTGGTCGCCCCCGAGGCGTTGCGGGCGGGCATCGTCGGCCGCATCGGCCGCCAGGCGGCCCGGGCCCGCGCGGGCAAGCCCGCCAAGATCGTCTTCAAGTGCAACGCGCTGGTCGACGAGATCGTGATCGACGCCCTGTACCGGGCGGCGCAGGCCGGGGTGCCAGTCGACATCTGGGTCCGGGGCATGTGCGCGCTGCGCCCGGGTGTGCCCGGGTTGTCGGCCAACATCAAGGTCCGCAGCATCCTCGGGCGGTTCCTCGAGCACTCCCGCATCTACGCGTTCGGCACCGGCGAGCCCGATCCCAGCCCGCAGCCAGGGGAGGACCCGGACGCCGGCAACGAGGTCTATCTCGGCAGCGCCGACATGATGCACCGAAACCTCGACCGGCGGGTGGAGAGCCTGGTCCTGGTGACCGACCCGGCGCACTGCGCGACCCTGCGCCGGCTGCTCGCCCTGGGCACCGACGATGGCACGTCGTCCTGGTGGCTCGGGGCCGACGGCACCTGGACCAGGCACGCGCGCGACGCTGACGGCGTGCCGCTCCTCGACGTGCAGGAGAGCCTGATCACCGACAAGAGGCGCCTGCTCGATGCCTAGCAGCAAGCCGGGGTCACGGATGATCAGGGCGGCGGGCGGGGTCGCCTGGCGTCCGGGCCCGGGGGGCGAGCCGGAGATCCTGCTCGTGCACCGCAAGAGATACGACGACTGGTCGCTGCCCAAGGGCAAGGTCGAGCCGGGCGAAACGCTGCCGGTCACCGCTGTGCGCGAGGTGCTCGAAGAGGGCGGGGCCCGGCTCGCACTCGGCCGCCGCCTGATCTCGGTCCGCTACAGCGTCGGCGGCCGCCCCAAGCGGGTGCACTACTGGTCCGCCCGGGTGCTGTCGGTCGATAGCTACGCGGTCCCGAACCACGAGGTCGACGAGGTCGCCTGGGTGCCCGCGGACCGCGCGGCGGAACGGGTCAGCTACGCCCACGACCACGGGGTGCTGGCGGACTTCCGCGCCCGCCCGGCCGGCACGGTGCCGCTGATCCTGCTGCGGCACGCCAAGGCGGTGGACAAGCAGGGGTGGAAGCGCCCCGACGCGGTCCGCCCGCTGGACGACTCCGGCCAGGCCGACGCCCGGACGCTGGCGGACGTGCTGACCTGCTTCGCGCCGCGGCCGCGGCTGATCAGCTCGACCGCCGCCCGCTGCCTGGACACCCTGCGCCCGCTGGGCCGCCGCACCGGCGATCAGCTGCGCGAGGAACCGTCTCTCTACATCCACAGCAAGGCCGCCGAACTGGACGGAACCGACCGCGCCGCCGCCGCGAGCGCCCTGGTGCGGGACGTGATCGCGGCGGGCGAGCCCGCCGTGGTGTGCGCGCACCGGGAGAACATCCCCTTCCTGCGCACGGCCGCGCTGGCCGCGCTGGCCGGCCATCGCGGCGGGCCCGCTGCCCGCGCCGCCGACGGCGCTGATGTTCCCGGCGACCTGGCCGAGCTGCCCCGTGACTGGGACGACCCGCTGCCGACGGGCGGTTTCTGGGTGCTGAACATCGCCCCGCTGCCGTCCGCGACCGGGCCCGGAGACGGGACACCGCTCGAAGGCCCCCGCGTGCCCACGGGAGAGGGCGCCCCGCTGGGGGACGCGGGGCGGCCGGACGACAGCGGGCAGCCGGGCGACAGCGGGCGGCCGGCGGACAGCATGCAGCCGGGCGACAGCGGGCGGCCGGGGGACAGCGTGCAGCCAGCCGACACGGCGCGGCTGGCCGCGGCGGCCCGGCGCTGGTGGCCGCGCGGCTGGAGCTGGCCGACTCGCCGTCACGACCTGGCGGCGGCCGGGGACTCCTCCTGGTACGCGAACACCCCGCCGGGGGACGCGGCGCCGGGGGACGCCTTCCGCGGGCCCGTTCGCGCCGCGAGGCCGGGCGACGGTCTGGGTGACGGGCCGGACAACCGGCCGCTAGGCCTGCTGGTCTCGGCCGACCGCTACGACCTGTCGGAGTCCTGAGGCAGGACTTCTTCCGGCTGCTCGCCCGCGCTCCCGTGGCCGGCCAGGCCCGGCTGCTGCTCGGGGCCGCCGGCGGGGCCAGGTGCCCGTTACCGCTTACGCTGCCGTCGGCCGTGGGATCTGGCTGCTCACTGCGCGCGCCGGGCTGGTCCTGGGGCCCGTTGCCGCTCGCGCTGCCGTCGGCCACGGGATCCGGCCGCCCATCGCTTGCGGCGGGCTGGTCCTGGTGTCCGTTGCTGTCGCCGCCGGAGCGGTCGGCTGGCGGGTCCGCGTCAGCGGCGGCGGCGCGGCCGCCGGCCAGGCCGAACTCCGCCTCCTTCTCCCGGCGGTGCCGGCGCACCCGCAGGAAGACCCAGGCGGCGATCACCACCACCGCCGCGATCGCCGCGTACAGCGAGTAGTTGGTGATGTCGTGGTAGATCGTGGTGATGTGCTGGCCCGCGAAGTAGCCGACACTCACCCAGGTTCCCACCCACAGGGCGGCGCCGAGCGCGTTGAACAGGAAAAACTTGAGCCAGTGCATCTCGATGATGCCGGCGATGAGCCCGTTCGCCTGACGCAGCCCCTCGATGAAGCGGGCGACCGTGATGATCTTGCCGCCGTGCTTGTTGAAGAAGGTTTCCGCCTTGTCCAGCCGCGCGGGGGTGATGAAGATGTACTTACCCCAGCGCTCCACCAGCGCCCGGCCGCCGAACCGGCCGATGGCGTAGCCGATGTTGTCGCCCACCACGGCGGCGGCGAACCCGACCAGGCCCACGGCGACCACGTTGAGCTTGCCTGACCCGGCGTAGATGGCGCCCGCGATGAGGACCGTCTCGCCCGGCACCGGGATGCCGAAGTCCTCGACCAGGACCAGCAGCGCGATCGCCCACAGGCCGTAGTGGCCCAGTGGACCCGCGAGCGAGTTGAGGAACCCTGGCAGCTGCGGCGTCTGCGTGCCGCTGCTGAGCACGGCGGCAACGGCGGTAAGCAACGGTCAGTCAACCCCCGGTCGTTGTCAGCCGCCGCCCAGGCGGCGGCCGGTTGCCGTTCAGCGTAGTCGAGGCCGGCACCGCCCATGATCAGCGCGGGCGGCCAGGCCCGCCCCAGCGCCTGCACCCCTACCCTTCGGGTGAGGCCGAAACCTGCGGCGCTACCGGAACGGCGGGCGGTTCCGGTAAGGCGGGCGGTTCCCCCACGGCGGGGGCTTCCGCCGCCGCTGTCGCGGCCGCGACAGCGGCGGCGGAAGCGAACGCGTCCGCCAGCGGCCCCGCGGTCAGCCCGGTCTGCCACGGGCGGGCACCGTAGCCCGCGAGCGTCCCGGTGATCGTCTCCGGCGTCGCCGGGGTCGGTGGCTCCCACGCCAGCCGGCGGAGCGCGTCCGGCATCAGCACGTTCTCCACCGGCAGGTGGTGGGCGGCCGCGATCGCGCTGACCGCTTCCCGGGCGGCGGCCAGCCGCGCGGCCGCGGCCGGGTCGCGCTCGGACCAGCGGTGCGCGGGCGGCGGTCCCGGCGCTGCCGCCGCGCCGGCCACCTCGGGCAGCTCCGCGTCGGTGAGCTCGCGGGCCCGGAGCACCGCGGCGGCCCAGCGGTCGCCGTGCTTGCGGGCGTAGCGGGCGTGAAAGCCGCTGATCCGCTCCAGCTGCGGCCGCCCGGTCGGCGGCGGCTTGGCTGCTTCGGCCCGGGCGGCGTCGACGATCGACTGGTCGGACAGCACCCGGCGAGGGGACTGGTCGGTGTCCTGGGCGATGTCGTCGCGGGTCTGCCACAGCTCCCGCACCACCGCCAGGGCCCGCCGGGTCCGCACCTTGTGAATGCCGGAGGTCCGCCGCCACGGATCGGCCCGCGGCGGCGGCGGGGGAGCGGCGGCGATCGCCGCGAACTCCTGCCTGGCCCACTCCTCTTTGCCCTGCTCGCGCAGCTGTTCCGCCAGCGCGTCGCGCAACTCGGTCAGCACCTCCACGTCGAGGGCGGCGTACCGGAGCATCTCGGCCGGCAGCGGCCGGACCGACCAGTCGGCGGCGGAGTGCTCCTTCGCCAGCCGCAGTCCGAGCACCTCTTCGAGCATCGTGCCGAGGGCCACCCGCGGGTACCCAAGCAGCCGTCCGGCCAGCTCGGTGTCGAACAGTTCGCGCGGCTGGTAGCCGATCTCGGCCAGGCACGGCAGGTCCTGCGAAGCGGCGTGCAGCACCGCCTCGACCTCGGCCATCGCGGCGTCCAGCCCGGACAGGTCGGGGCAGGCGATCGGGTCGATAAGCACCGTGCCGGATCCCGCCCGGCGCAGTTGCACCAGGTAGGCCCGCTGCCCGTAGCGGTAACCGGAGGCTCGCTCGGCATCCACCGCGATCGGCCCACGGCCGCCCGCCAGCCGCTCGACCGCCTCCGCCAGCGCATCGGCGGTGGTGATGACCGGCGGAAGCCCCTCGGCCGGCTCGAGCAGGTCGACGACCTCCCGGGCGGGCGCCCCGGCCTTGGCCGGGCCGGCGGCCTGGCCTGCCGTCGGTCACATTGCCGTCGGTCACATTGCCGTCGGTCACATTGCCGTCGGTCACATTGCCGTCGGTCACATTGCCGTCGGTCAGGCTGTGTTTTACGTTGTCTTCGGTCACGCTGTCCTCGGTCACGCTGTCTGCTTCCCCTGGCACCGGGCCCCCCGCCGTCACCGGTGCCGCCGGCCGCTGGCGCTGGCCCCGCGTCCCGCTGGCCGCCGGCTGCCCAGGGCCCTGGTTCCGGGTGGCTGGGCCGGCAGCCCGGCCGCCGCCGCGATCACGTCCGACCAGGCCAGCACGGCCCCGCCGATCTCGTCGGCCAGTGCGTCGTCGGCCGGGCACCACGAGGCGCGCAGCTCGAACGCGGTCGCGGGCGGGTCGCCTTCCTTGCCGCCGTAGCCCTCGGTGATCACCCGTGTCACCGTGCCGCTCGGCGCCCGGTAGCCGGGAGCGTGCAGGTCCAGCGCGTCCGTGAGCCACGACCAGCCGACCTCGCCCAGCAGCGGGTCGGCCGCCATCTCCTCTTCCACCTCGGCGTGCACCTGCACCACGACCCGGAAGGCCCCGGTCCAGCCGTCCTGCCCGGCCGGGTCGTGCAGGAGCATGAGCCGGGCCGAGCCCGCCTCCACCCCGTCCCGGTAGGCGGTCGCGGCCAGCGCGAACGCGTGCGGCGCGAGCCGCTTGGGAGCGGGCCAGTCTTCGAACTCGACGTCGTCCCTGACCTCGGCCACCGCGTCGCGGGCCGACTCGGCTGCGCGCACCGCGGCGGCGAAGAACGCACCGGCCGCACCCGGGCTGGCCGGATTAGCGCCGGGCCGGGCCGTATCCGCGTTCCCGGTCGCCGACGCTGGCACGGGAGTGTCCGCCACCCTCATGGCCTGAGCGTACGTCGTGCCTGGCAGGAACGGGAAAACGAGCGGCCGGTGAGGCTGCCCGCGCCACCCGGGGCGGCCCTACGCGGCACGGGCGGACGCTCTGGCCGGGGCGGCGGTCCGGCCGCCGGGCGCCGCCGCGGAGGTGCCGGTGATCACAGTGCCCATGAATACCCCGGCGCCGCAGCCCGAACACACCCACTCGGTACAGTCGGCCGCGCCCGCCGCCAGGTCAGGACACTCCCAGCCGGTGTGGGCCTGCTCGAAGGGCTCGTCAGCGCCACATCCGGGACAGTCTCCAAGCGGCTGCGTCATCGCGGAGTCCCCTACCGATCGAATGCCTGCGGGTGGAAGTTCTCCCGATGTTGGCATGATCGAGCGTGATTTCGGTGGATCTCACCCGGCGTGTCGCGGGTACCAGCGCCCCGTTCGGTAGACTCCGTCTGTGACCCCGCCGACCGACAACCAGCAGCCCAAGCAGCCGGCCGCGCCGTTCCTCCGGGCCTGCCGGGGCGAGCCAGTTCCCTACACCCCGGTCTGGTTCATGCGGATGGCCGGCCGGTCACTGCCGGAGTACCGGCGGCTGCGCGCGGGCGTGCCCATGCTCGAGTCGTGCACCCGGCCCGAGCTGGTCACCGAGATCACCCTGCAGCCGCTGCGCCGCTACGACGTAGACGCCGCCATCCTCTACAGCGACATCGTGGTGCCGCTGCGGGCGATCGGCGTCAACGTGGACATCAAGCCGGGCGTCGGCCCGGTGATCGACCAGCCCTTCCGGACGCTGGCCGACGTCGAGCGGCTGCGGCCGGTCGAGCCGGGCGATGTCCCCTACATCAGCGAGGCGGTCAAGTCGCTGGTCGGCGAGCTCGGCGGCAAGCCGCTGATCGGCTTCGCGGGCGCCCCCTTCACCCTCGCCTCCTACCTGATCGAGGGCGGCCCGTCCAAGAGCCACGACAAGACCAAGGCCCTGATGTACGGCGACCCGCAGCTATGGCACGCGCTGCTCGGGCGGCTGGCCGACCTCGCCTCCTCTTTCCTGCGGGTGCAGGTAGCGGCGGGGGCGGCCGCGGTGCAGCTGTTCGACTCCTGGGTCGGCGCGGTCAGCCCGGCCGACTACCGGCAGGCGGTCCTCCCGCACACCCGGCGCATCTTCACCGAGCTCGCGAGCTCGGGGGTGCCCCGGATTCACTTCGGCGTCGGCACCGGCGAACTGCTCGGGCTGCTCGGCGAGGCCGGGGCGGACGTGGTCGGGGTGGACTGGCGGATCCCGCTCGACGAGGCCTCCCGCCGGGTCGGCGGCAAGCCGCTGCAGGGCAACCTCGACCCGGCGGTCCTGCTGGCGGGCTGGGATGTCGTCGAGCCCCGGGCCCGGGCGGTGCTGGACAGCGCCCGGTCGCTGCCCGGCCATGTCTTCAACCTGGGCCATGGCGTCCCGCCGGAAACCGACCCGGACATCCTCGCCCGGCTGACCGACCTGGTGCACGAGGTCTCGGCCACGCGCTGAGACGTGCTCCCGGCGGCTGCGCGCTGACGGCCGGTCCGGGCGTCGGGCACTGTTCACCCCGGGTTCGCGGATGCCGCAGGCCACGCGCGCCAGTGAAATGGGACAATAGGTGCGTGACTTGGATTGATCTTGAGGGCGCGGTCAACGCCCGGGACCTGGGCGGGACGCCCACCAGCGACGGCGGCAGCATCGTGGCCGGCCGGCTGCTGCGGTCAGAGAACCTGCAGGAGCTGACCGAACGCGACATCAGCCTGCTCGTGGACGAGATCGGGCTGACGACCGTAGTCGACCTGCGCTCCACCAACGAGGTGACGATTGAGGGGCCCGCGCCGCTCCACGCGGTACCCAGCGTGCGCCACGCCCACCACCCCGTGCTGCGGGAGTTCCTCGACGTGACCGACACGGTCAAGGCGGCGCTGCTGACCGAGGCGGCCGAGGCCGACACCGCACGCTACCCCGACGACCCCATGTGCGGTCACTACCTCGGCTACCTGGAGAACCGACCGGAGGAAGTGACCGGCGCGCTGCGAGCGATCGCGACCGCGCCGGGGGCGGTGATCGTCCACTGCGCCGCGGGCAAGGACCGGACCGGGGTGGTCATCGCGCTCGCCCTCACCGTCGCCGGGGTGGAGCCGGAGCTGGTCGTGGCCGACTACGTGGCCAGCACCGAGAAGATCGAGGCGATCATCGAGCGGCTGGCCCGCTCCAAGATGTACGCGGGGGTGTCGGCCACGCCGATCCGCGCGCATGCGCCGCGGTCGGAGACCATGAAGGCGTTCCTGGAGCAGCTCGACGCCCGCTACGGCGGCCTCGAAGCCTGGCTAGCCAGCCACGGGTTCGGCCCGGACGAGGTGGCCGGACTGCGGGCCAAGCTCAGGCAGCCGTGACCGTGCCGGTGCGCGCCTGCCTCATCGACGTCTACGACACCATCGTGCAGTCCCGGTTCGTGCCGCGGATGGCGGCGCTGGTCGAACCGCTCGGCCTGCCGCTGGAGGCCTGGCTGGCCGAGTGGGAGAGTATGCGCGAGGAGCGGGACCGGGGCAAGCTGACCATCGCCGCCTCGATCGCGCGGACGCTGGGCGCGCTCGGGGTGGAGCCGGAGCCGGGGCTGGTGGCCGAGCTGTCACGCCGGGACCGGGAGCTGTCCCGCTCCTACGTCCGGCAGTGCGACGACACGGTGCCGTTCCTGCGCTGGCTCCGGTCCCGCGGGACGGCGATCGCGCTGGTCTCCAACTGCGCCGACAGCACCCGGGGGCTGCTGGACGATCTCGGCCTTCTCCCGCTGGTCGACGCGGCGGTACTGTCGTGCGAGGTCGGGTCGGTCAAGCCGTTCCCGGAGATATACGTCACCGCGCTCGAGGAGCTCGGGGTAGCAGCCGTCGACGCGGTCTTCATCGACGACCAGCCGACCTTCTGCGTGGGCGCGGAGGCGGTTGGCGTGCGCCCGGTGCAGATCGCCCGCGATCCTGCGGGCGACTTCGACCGGCGGTGGAATTTTCCCGTCGTTCACTCTCTCGACGAAGTCCGGCCACTTCTCTGACCCTGTGATTTTGTCGGGGTGCGTTACATCTTGCGGTGCTTCGTAGGCTGAACCGGGGGATACGAGAAAGGGAACGCTGGAATGGCGCCGGTTGGCACGGCTGCGTTTAGGCCGGTCCTCGGCCTGCCCGTCGACGGCCCGGTCCCCACCCGGCGCAGCGCGCTGATGGTCACCACCGCCGCCTACGCCGACACCCAGCTGGCCTGGCTCCGCCCGCCCGTCAGCGGGACCGCCGACCTGATGGCGGCGCTGGCCGATCCGCGGGTGGGCGGGTTCACGGTCGACACGCTGAGCAACGGCACCGAGGCCGACATCCGGGCCGCGGCCGCCCGCTTCCTGTCCCGCCGCTCCGGCGACGAGACGGTCCTGCTCTACCTGGCCTGCCACGTCATCCTGGACCAGGGGCGCTTGTACTTCGCCGCGACCGATACCAAGCTGCGGTACCCCCCGCGCAGCGCGGTCCCGGCGCCGGTCATGCTCGACGAGCTCGACCGGTGCGGGGCGGGCACCAAGCTGCTTGTGCTCGACTGCTGCTTCATCGGTGGCCTGCCCGAGGACCGGGGCGAGGTCGACCTGGCCGCGGAGCTCGGGCTGGGTGGCCGCGGCATCGCGGTGCTGTCCGGGTCGCGGTCCCGCGAGTACAGCTACCAGGGCCTGCCCGACGAGCCCCGAGTTGTCCGGCTCGGTCTTCACCGAGGGCCTGGCGGCCGGCCTGGTCACCGGCGCGGCCGATGGCAACGGGGACGGCAACGTCACGCTGGCCGAGGCCTTTGGCTATGCCGTCCGCTACGTTCGCGAGTACGGGCCCCGCCAGGCCCCCCAGTCCCACCTGGAGCAGCGCCAGGGCGACATCGTCCTCGGCCGCACGCCGGGCGGGGCGGCGCCGCGCGACCGGCTGCTGCCCCACCTGCCCGGCCCCGGCGCCGTCCGCGAGCGGCTGACGCGGCCGTTCCGGCCGCACCCGGGACCCGCGGAGCCCCTCCTGGTGCCGCACGCGACCCGGGTCGCCAGCCCGCCCCTGCGCTCCGTGCCCGCCGCCTCGCGCTATCACGGCGGGCACGAGTCCGCCGCCGCCCGCCCGGAGCCCGGCCCGGGCGGGGCGGCCAGCGGGCGGCGCCCCGCCCCGGCCTCGAGCGGGTCCAGGGAAAGCGCCCCGGCCGCGCTTATCGTCGAGCAGGACAAGGACAACGCCTACTGCGTGGCGTTCAGCCCGGACGGGACGCAGTTCGCCTCGGGCGGCTGGAACCGGCCCGTCCGGGTCCGCGACACCGGCGACGGCAACCTGCGGCACGAGCTCAAGTCGTCCGGGGTCTCCGCCTACGACCTGGCCTTCAGCCCAGACGGGGCGCTCCTGGCGACCGGCGGGCGCGACGGCACGGTCGCGCTGCACGACCCGGCGGCGGGCAAGCGGCTGCGGGTCCGCAAGCCCAGCGGGTCACCGGTCCGCGCCCTCGCCTTCAGCCCCGACGGGGCGCTGCTGATCTCCGGTCACGAGGACGGCGTGGTGCGCCTGTGGGACCTCCCGTCCCTCGGGCGACCGCGGGAGCTGGTGGCCGACGGCGAGACCATCTACGGGGTGGCCTTCAGCCCGGACGGCTGGCTGGTCGCCGCCGCCTGCGCCGACGGCGCGGTCCGGGTGTGGAGCATCTCGGCGGGCGACACCCCGGCCCGGATGCCGGGTCACACCGGCTGGGCGACCTCGGTCGCCTTCACCCCCGACGGGCGGCAGCTGCTCTCGGCCGGGGCTGATGGCCTCGTCATCGTGCACAACGCGGCGACCCGGCAGCGGTCGGCGGTGCTGCGGGCGGGCGACGGCATCGTCAATGCCATCGCGCTCACCCTCGACGGCAGCTTTCTCGCGGCCGCCCGCGAGACCGGTGAGCTGACGGTCTGGGAGCTGGCGAACGGCCGCAGCGAGACGCTTCCGGGGCATGCCGGCGCACGCCAACGACGTTGCCTTCAGCCCCAACGGCCGGCTGCTGGCCTCGGCGGGCAAGGACGGCTCGGTCCGCCTCTGGCGGTAACCGGGCCGGGCCTGTGGCGGTAGCCGGCCGGGCCTGTGGCGGTAGCCGGGCCGGGCCTCTGGCGGTAGCCGGCCGGGCCTGTGGCGGTAGCCGGGCCGGGCCCGTGGCGGTAACCGGGCCGGGCCTGTGGCGGTCACCGGGCGGGTGGGCGCCCGGGCACCCGCCCGCCCGTGGCAGGCTTGGTGCCATGTCGACTCCGAGCACCCCCCACGTGGTCATCATCGGCGGCGGGATCGCCGGGCTCGCCGCGGCCTTCTTCCTGAAGGACGAGCCCGTCCAGGTGACCGTCCTGGAGGGCTCGCCCCGGCTTGGCGGCAAGCTGTCGGCCTCGGACGTTGCCGGGGTGGCGATGGACGAGGGGGCCGAGGCCCTGCTCGCCCGGCGGCCCGAGGGGGTCGACCTGGTGACGGCGGCGGGCCTGGGCGGCGACTTGGTCCCGGCCGGGGTGACCGCATCCGCCCTCTACACCCGGGGCGCGCTCCGGCCGCTGCCGCGCCGCCAGTTCATGGGGGTGCCGGCCGACCTCGACGAGCTCGCCGCGACCGGGGTGGTCTCGCCCGAGGGACTGGCCCGGGCCCGGGACGAGGCCGTTCCCCCGCCGGGACCGGGCGGCGACGTGTCCGTCACCGAGTACATCGGCTCCCGGGTCGGTCCCGAGATCGTCGACCGGCTGGTCGACCCGCTGCTCGGCGGGGTCTACGCGGGCCGCTCGGAGGACCTGTCGTTCACCGCCACGCTGGCGCCGCTTGCCGCCGCCGCCCGCACCCACCCGGTGCTGACCGAGGCGGTCCGGTCGCTGCTGCCCCCGCCCCCGGCCGTCTCCGCCGACGGCGGCGGCCAGGCCGCCCCCGCCCCCGTCTTCGTCTCGCTTACCAGCGGGCTCGGCGTGCTGCCGGAGGCGGTGGCGAAGGCGTCCGGGGCGGACATCAGGACCAGCGCGATGGTCCGCGCGCTCGCCCGCACCCCCGCCGGCTGGCGGCTGACCATCGGCTCCGCCGCCGACCCGGAGTACCTCGACGCGGACGCGGTGATCATTGCCGCGCCCGCCGCGCCCGCGGCCCGGCTGCTGGCGGACGCGGCGGGCGACGCCGCCGCCCGCCTGGCGGAGATCCCCTACGCCTCGATGGCGATCATCACCCTCGCCTTCCGGGCGGCCGACTTCCCGCCCCAGCAGCGCAGCGGCTACCTGGTCCCGGCGGTCGACGGGCGGACGGTCAAGGCGGTCACCTTCTCCACCGTCAAGTGGCCCCACCTGGCCGCGCAGGCCCCGGTCCACGTGGTCCGCTGCTCGGTCGGGCGCAGCGGCGACGTCGCGGTGCTGCAGCGCGACGACGCCGACCTGGCCGCCCTCGCCGCGGCCGAGCTGGCCGGCGCCACCGGCCTGACGGCGGCGCCGGTCGCCTACCGGGTAACCCGCTGGGGCGGCGGCCTGCCCCAGTACAACGTCGGCCACCTGGACCGCGTCGCCGCCATCCGTGCCGCCGTGGCCCGCGCCGGCGGCCTCGCGGTGGCGGGGGCCGCCTACGACGGCATCGGCATCCCCGCCTGCATCGCCACCGCCAAGTCGGCCGTGGCCCAGGTGCTGGCCCACCTCGCCGCCCGCGCTCCGCACCCAGGCGCCCGCGACTGACCCGTCCCGGGGGAGCCCCGGGGACTAAGGCGCCCCGCGAGACCCGGCCCCGGGACTGAACGGGGGGAACCTTCCCGGCGGGTGGCCCGGCCCGCGGCCGGGCGCCGTGCGCACGAAGGGATCCGCGGGGCGCCCGTGACACTCCGGGTGCGGCGACGGCCGCAATAGCCGGGAAACTATTGGCAGACCGGAAACAAATGGGTGCTAGAGCCCGATTTGTATCCATCTTGCCAAAAGTGTCCGGTATCTGAGACGGCGGATGATCCGTGGGAAGCCGGACGGGTGGTGAGGGGCCAGACGGAAACGATGGGGCGGGCGGGCACAAGGGGCCAGCCAGGTAACAGGGGGTCAGCCGGTTACGTGGCGGGCGGTGGATACAAGGGGATGGGGGCACAAGGGGCCAGCCCGGCAGGCGGTGGGGCCGGGCCGGGCAAACCGGCCGGGCGCGGGGGCCGTGACGGCCCGGACGGGAGCGGGTGGGCGCAGGGCAGTGAACACGACGCGCCGGGGCCGTGGCAGCAGGGCTGGCAAGGCAGGCGGGCGGCGGCGCCGCGCACCCGATCCCCTTACTAAGCTGGGACCATGACTGACGCGGCAGCGGAATCCGGCGAGAAGCAGCGCCTGCGGGCACGTGACCTCAACGAGCTCATCCGGTACACCATGTGGGCGGTGTTCACGGTGAACGACCGGGACTTCGTCCGCGAGGAGGCCGGGGCCGAGCTGGAGGGGCTCCTCGACCAGGCCGCGGGCAAGGGCATCGTCACCCGCGGCTGCTACGACCTGCAGGGGATGCGGGCCGACGCCGACTACATGCTCTGGTGGGTCGCCCCCACCTCGGACGAGCTGCAGGAGATGTACGTCAACTTCCGGCGGACCGCCCTTGGCTACGCCTCCGAGCCGGTCTGGTCGGCGATGGCGCTGCACCGCCCGGCCGAGTTCAACAAGAGCCACATCCCCGCGTTCCTGGCCGAAGAGGAACCGAAGAGCTACGTCTGCGTCTACCCGTTCGTCCGGTCCCTCGACTGGTACCTGCTGGACCCGGCCGAGCGCCGCAAGATGCTGGCCGAGCACGGCATGATGGCGCGTGAGTACCCCGACGTGCGGGCCAACACGGTCAGCAGCTTCGCCCTGAACGACTATGAGTGGATGCTCGCGTTCGAGGCAGACGAGCTCCACCGGCTGGTCGACCTGATGCACCACTTGCGCGGGGCCGAGGCGCGGCGGCACACCCGGGTCGAGATCCCGTTCTACACCGGCCGCCGCAAGCCGGCCACCGAGCTGGTCAACAGCCTCGCCTAGCCGGTCAGCGGGTCAGCCGGTCAGCGGGTCAGCCGGTCAGCCGGACCAGCCGTCGGCTGCCGCCTCGGCCCGGCCGGCCGGCGTGCGGTCCGGCGTCACGTACCGTAGCCGGTTAAACCGCCAGGCCTGCCCCGCGCCGAGCCAGAGGGTCTCGCCCGATTCCCGCGCGGCGCGCGCTGACCGGCGCAGCTGCAACCAGAGCATGACCGGCAGGGCGAAGGCAATGCCGGCCGAGGTGTGCTGGTTCCGCTGGCTCAGGGACAGCCACACCACAGCGGCGTAGAAGAGCGGGTAGAACCAGGCCGTCTGGATGAGCACCTTCCACACCGCGGTGACCGGCGGCAGCTCGTCCAGCTCGATGCGCAGCGGGGCCGGCGGACCGGAGGTCCGCCGGCGGATGAAGAGCATGGAGACCGAATAGAGCGCGGCGGTCGCCACCGCGATCAGGGCGGTGGCAAGCCGGTTGGTCTCCTCTGCGAGCACGACGACGAGGGCGGCCAGGGCCACCACCGTGGCCGCGATCGCGTGGGCCCGGGCGAGGGGGATGGCCGGGACGACCGCCCCTTCCTGTGCGGGAACGCTCATCCGCTGCTCCGTTCCGGTCACCGCCCGGCCCACGCCGCGCAACCGCCGGCAGCTACCCCGGCCGTGGTGGGCTATGCGCGGTTCCGTGGGGGTATGCGTCGTTTAGTGGGCAGTGCGCGCCGTAGCCGCGGGAGGCGACCCCATGCCGCTTGCGTGCCGTCGCTAGACCCGGCCGAGCGCGCGGCCTGAGACCCGGCCGAGCGCGCGGCCTGAGACCCGGCCGCCGCACGCCGGCCGCTCACTAGGCCCCCCGCGTCAGTCCGCCGGCTGCTGCTGGCGCCGGCCAAAACGCCGCCGGACCAACCAGGCCAGCCCGCCGATGACTCCCAGCGCGATCAGGAACGGGGCCGCCGCTCCGAGCGCGGTCAGCAGCCAGCCCACCGTCAGCACGAAGGCGTGCCAGCCGCGGGCCAGGCCACCCGGCAGGCCCGGCGGCGAGGTCGGGCGGACGGGCGCGGCGACGGCCGGCGGCCGGACAGGGTGAGCGTCACCGTCGCGTAGGCGGTCTCGTGGTTCAGCGCGCTCTGCTGGGCCAGCATCGCCTCCAGATCTGAGGTCTGGGAGTCGATCTGGTTCTGCACCGACAACAGGTCGCTGACACTGCCGGCGCGCTTCAGCAGCGCCCGCAGCTGGGTGATGGCGGCCTGATCGGACGCGACCAGGCTGCTGGTGTCGGCCACCTGCTGGGTGACGTCCTGGGCCTGCTGGGTCAGCGACACCTGGGTGCCGAGCCCGGTGCCGGACAGGGCGGCCAGGGCCGAGCTGTAGGCGGCGGCCGGGACCTTGAACGTGATGCTGGCCCGGGCCTGGCCCGCCCGGCCGTGGGCGGCCGTGACGTTCTCGGTCGCGACGTAACCGCCCGCCGCCTGGACAATCGACGTCGCCCGGTTCACCGCGGCGCTGACGCTGGCGGCGCGGACCGACAGCTGGGCGGTGTAGATGATCTGCTGGCCGCTGGGCGCCGGCGTGGCCCCCGAGGAGGAGGCCGAGCCGCCCGAGGAGGAGCCTGAGCCGCCCGAGGAGGAGGCCGTGCCGCCCGAGGAGGAGCCTGAGCTTCGCGCGGGCAGCGCGCCTGCGGCGGGCAGCGCGCCCGCGGCGGGCGGCGCGCCTGCGGCCGAGCCGGCCGCGGAGGCGGCCGCGGACGGGGCCGAGTCGGCCGAGCCCGCCACCGCGGAGCTCGAGCTGGCCGAGCCGGAGCAGGCGGCGACCGCGACGGCGATGACGATGAGCAGCCCCGCGGCCGCGGCCGCGCGCGGGCGGCGGCGGGCGGGCAGGACGCGCTTGGTACGCATGGCCCTTGGACGTGAGGGGCGGCGGGCCGGTTTCGCGCGAAGGTCACGATTCGGGCGCGGTCAAGCCAAGCGGGCACCGGAGAGTCCCGGCCCACGCCCGCAACCGCCCATGCGCGAAACTGGTGGCATGCCTGAGGATCTTCGCGTGAACCGCTGGCTGGTGATCCCGGCGGCCGAGCTGCGGCTGAGGTTCTCGCGGTCCTCCGGTCCCGGGGGCCAGTCGGTCAACACCACCGACAGCCGGGTTGAGCTGTCCTTCGACATCGCCCGGTCGCCGTCCCTGCCGGAGCGGGAGAAGGGGCGTGCGCTCAGCCGGCTCGCCGCGCGGCTGACCGACGGCGTGGTCACCGTCGCGGCCGAGAACGAGCGCAGTCAGCTGATGAACCGCGAGGCGGCCCGGGCCCGGCTGGCGGCGCTGCTGCGCGAGGCGGTTGCCCCGCCCCCGCCGCCGCGGGTCCCGACCAAGCCGAGCCGGGGCGCCCGCGAGCGGCGGCTGGCCGACAAGCGACGCCGCGCCCAGACCAAGCATGACCGCCGCTACAACAGAGGCGACCAGTAGCGCGACCCGGGAAACGGAGCCGCCCGGCCCCCTGTCAGGGGACCGGGCGGTCATGACAAGCCGGCCAGCTTCCGGCCGAGCGGGCTGGTCAGCTCCCGGCCGCGTCCGCCTCTGCGGGCTCCAGCGTCAGCGAGATCGAGTTGATGCACCACCGCTCGTCGGTCGGCGTGCCGTACCCCTCGCCAGTGAAAACGTGCCCCAGGTGCGAGTCGCAGGCGGCGCACCGCGCCTCGACCCGGACCATCCCATGCGTGCGGTCCTCGATCAGCGTCACCGCGTCGTCGGCGGTCGGCTGGTAGAACGACGGCCACCCGCAGTGCGACTCGAACTTGGCGTCCGAGCGGAACAGCTCCGCCCCGCACGCGCGGCAGCGGTAAACGCCGGTGGTCTTGGTGTCGGTGTACTTGCCGGTGAACGCCATCTCGGTGCCCGCCTGCCGCAGGACCGCGTACTCGTCCGGGCTGAGCTGCTCGCGCCACTCCGCCTCGGTCCGCTCCACCTTCGCCATCTTCAAGCTCATTTCGTCGGTTTCCGGTGCGGCGCGCCGGGGACGGCCGCCGGGGCTGCCCTACGTCCGCGCGCCGGGTGCCAGCTCCTCCATGATCTCGGAGGCCCGCAGCACCGCCTTGCCCTCGTCAGCGGCCGGGTTGCCGACCGCAGGATCGAAGTTCACGTCATAGAACACTTCGGTGACCCCGCAGCTTCCCAGCCAGGAGACGTCTTCCCGGATCTGCTCGTAGGACCCGGACAGCAGCCGCCGCTGCCCGGTCCGCTTGGAGACGGCCGGCTCGCCCGGGCGCACCACGCCGCGGCAGATGATCCGGGCCGGGCCGCGCCCGGCCGCCCGGGCCGCCTCCTGCACCACCTTGGCCGACTCGGCGATCGCGGACAGGTCCGCCGCCGACGAGGTGACCCAGCCGTCGCCGATCCGCCCCGCTCGCTCCATCGCCCCGCGCGACATCCCGCCGATCAGCACCGGCGGCCCCGGCCGCTGGACCGGGGAGGGGTCCTGCCGCCCGGGCGGAATGGTGAAGAAGGTCCCGTCGAATCCGCCCGGCCCGCCCCAGATCGCGCGCAGCGCGGCGACGAACTCGTCCGCCCGGGCCCCGCGCCGCTCCATCGGCGCCCCCGACCCGGTGAACTCCTCCGGCAGCCAGCCGGAACCGATCCCGAGGTCGAGGCGGCCGCCCGACAGCACGTCGACGGTGGAGGCCTGCTTGGCCAGCAGCAGCGGCGACTGGAAGGGGTGGTTGACGACCGCCACCCCGAGCCGGATCGAGGAGGTAGCGGCGGCCAGGTAACCGAGCGACACCATCGGGTCGAGGACCGACTGGTAGACCGGCGCCAGGTCCGTCCCGGACGGCACCAGCAGCCGCTGGAACGTCCACACCGACCGGTACCCGAGCCGTTCCGCTCGCCGTGCCAGCTCTGCCAGGTTGCGCGCGTTCGCCCAGGCGCCGGAAACCGGCGCCCCGAATCCGATATCCACTCATCCACCCTAGACCGGCCGCGACCGGGCCGGAACGGGGGAACCGGAGTGGCCGGGCCAGGGAAATCCCGTCTCTCCCGGAAAAGGGTTAGACACGTCCCCCGCGGGGGGACATGGTGTCCTCGTGGACATCCGCATTCAGTGCCTGGTCATCGACTCCCCGCGGCCGTCGGTGAGCGCGCGGTTCTGGGCGGCGGCGCTCGGCTGGCGGCGCACCCACGACACCGACGACGAGGTCGTCCTCGAGCCGCCGGAGGGCAGCCCCGAAGACGGTGTCGCCCCCGACCTGCTGTTCGTGAAGGTGCCTGAGGCCAAGGCGGTCAAGAACCGGCTGCACCTCGACCTGCGGCCGGTGGACCAGGCGGCCGAAGTGGCCCGGCTGGAGGGGCTCGGCGCCCGCCGGGTGGACATCACCCAGGGCGAGGTCAGCTGGGTGGTCCTGGCCGATCCCGACGGCAACGAGTTCTGCGTGCTCAAGCCGCGGCCCGCCCAGTCCCCGGCGGACCAGTCCCCGGCGGACCAGGCCGCGGCGGGCGGGTGAGCGGCGGCGGCACGTGGGAGACTACGGCCGTGACCGACTTGAAGCTGCCGGGTGTCCCGTTCCCGTTCGAGCAGTCCGGAACCCCGGACTGCCCTGCCACCCTGGAGTCGGGCACGCTCACGCTGACCGCCGGGGCCGCCTCTGACCTGTTCATCGACCCGGCGGGGGACGAGGCGACGCGACCGGACGCGGGCCGCTGGACCGGCCTGCCCGGCGAGGCCGACTTCACCCTGGCGGCCCGGGTCACCGTCGGCTTCGGCGCGCCGTTCGACGCCGGCGCGCTGCTGCTCTACCTGAGCGAACGCCGCTGGGCCAAGGTCTGCCACGAGCTGTCACCGCACGGCCGGCCGACCGCCGTCACCGTGGTCACGCACGGCACCTCCGATGACAGCAACTCCTACGAGACCGGCGGCGGCCCGCTGTGGCTGCGGATCACCCGGACCGGCCGCACCTGGGCCTTCCATGCGTCGGCCGATGGCGCCTTCTGGTCGCTGCTGCGCTACTTCACCCTGGGCGAGGCGTCCGGTGCCCGGATCGGGTTCCTGGCCCAGTCGCCCCGCGGTTCAGGCTGCGCCGTCGTCTTCGACCAGGTCGCCTTCTCACCCGGCGCCCCGGCCGACCTGCGCGACGGGAGCTGAGCGCGGACCGCCGCGAACGGGCCGTGCGTCCGCCCGGCCGCCGTGCCGGGCTGCGTGCCGCCGGGCGCGCCTTCTGTTCCCCTGGCGGTTACCGGCTTGTCGTACGTTGTCCCTTCATGCGCCGTGCGTGATCGTTACGCTCGCTTCGGTTTATGACCACCCGCTGCGAGGAGGGGTTAGTGAGCGAGAAGGACAAGCCGTCACCCGACGAGGACGAGCCGGGCCGGAGCTCGGCCACGCGGCGCGCCTTCATGATCGGCGGCGCCGCGGCCGCCATCGGCGCGGCCGCTGCCAGCCGGGTCCGTCCCGGCGGCGTCACCGACGACCAGGCCCGGCTGGTCGAGGCGCTGACGGCCGCCGCCGCCACGTCGGCGGCCAGCCTCAGCGACATCAAGCACATCGTGATCCTGATGCAGGAGAACCGCAGCTTCGACCACTACTTCGGCACGCTGTCGGGCACGGCCGGGTTCTCCGACCCCGCCGCGCTCCCGGGCGTCTTCAACCAGTACGGCTACCAGCCGGGGACCGGGGTGACCGCCTCCGGCTACACCCAGCCGTTCAACCTGGAGAACAAACCGCCGACCGAGAACGGCTACGACACCAACGACATCGACCACAGCTGGGCAGGCCAGCACCACAGCTGGAACGGCGGGAAGATGGACTCGTTCATCACCTCGCACCTGGCGACCGACGGCAGTGCCAACGGCCCGGTCACGATGGGCTATTTCACCCGCAGTGAGCTGCCCTTCTACTACGCCCTGGCCGACGCGTTCACCATCTGCGACGCCTACCACTGCTCGGTGCTCGGCCCCACCGACCCGAACCGGCTGATGGCGCTGTCGGCCACGATCGACCCAGCGGGGGTGGCGGGCGGACCGGTCATCACCACCGCGTCCGACCGGATCGGCATGACCGGCACGCTCAACTGGGAGACGATGCCGGAAGCGCTGCTGAAGGCGGGCGTGAGCTGGAAGGTCTACGGCGACGCGACCGGCCGGCTCGGTCTGGACGTGCTGCCGTACTTCAAGCACTTCAGCGACCCGTTCAGCCTCACCGACCTCGAGCTGATCGCCAGGGGCATCGCCCCCACCTACCCGGGCACCTTCCAGAGCGACGTCGCCAGTGGCAGCCTGCCGAGCGTCTCCTGGATCCTCCCGCCGCTGGCCGAGTGCGAGCACCCGGCCGCGCCGCCGGAGTGGGGCGAGTACCTGGTCCAGCAGATCCTGGGCACCCTGGTGTCCAACCCCGCGGTGTGGGCGCAGACGGTGTTCATCGTCAACTACGACGAGAACGGCGGCTTCTTCGACCATGTGCCCCCGCCGGTCCCGGCCGCCGGCACCGCGGGTGAGTACCTCACCGGCACCCTGCCCAGCTCGGCGGGCGGCATCGCGGGCCCGATCGGCCTCGGCTTCCGCACCCCGGCCCTGGTCATCTCCCCGTTCAGCGCCGGCGGCTACAAGTACTCCGGCGTCCTCGACCACACCAGCACACTGCGCCTCATCGAGACCCGGTTCGGCGTCACTGTGCCCAACCTGTCGGCCTGGCGGCGGTCGGCCACCGGCGACTTCACCGGCGCCCTCAACCTCACCAGCGCCCCGGTCACGGCCGTGCCCGCACTCCCGGCGACCTCGCTCACCGGCAACACCACCGTGGTCGAGGAGGCCGTGCTCAACGCGCTGACCGGCAGCCTCGACGTCGGGATCGACTACCCGCTGCCCGCCAGCAACGTGATGCCGGCCCAGGAGACCTCCCCGGTCCGCCCGCCCATCCCCTAATCAGCAGGAACGGGAGCGGCTGACCCGGGCCGCTCCCGTTCCCCGTCCCGCTGCGTCAGCGCCCGGCCGTGGTCATCCCGGCCGCGCCCGTCCCGCCCTCGCCCATCCCGGCGGCGACCGCCGCGGTCAGCTCGCGGGCGCAGCCCCAGGACAGGGTGACGCCCGCGCCGCCGTGGCCGTAGTTGTGCCACAGCAACCGCCCGTCCGGCAGCGTCTCGGCCTCCAGCCGCACCTGCGGCCGGACCGGCCGCAGGCCCACCCGCTCGGTGATCACCCGGGCCCCGCGCAGCGCCGGGAAGGCGGCGGTGCAGGAGGCCAGGATCCGCTCCCGGACCTCAGCCCGGGGCGCCAGGTCGGACGCCCCCTCGTGGGCGGTGCCGCCGAGCACCACCACGTCGCCGTGCGGGAACAGGTAGGTGTAGTCGGCGCCGCCGTCCCCGTGGTCGATGTAGAACTCGGTCAGGCCGGGGTTCTCGGCGATCACCACTTGGCCGCGCACCGGCACCACGGTCTCGTCCGGTACCAGCGTCCGCGCGCCGGCCCGGTGCAGTTCACCACCACTGGCGCCGCCACCGCGTCGAGCGACGTCACCGTGGCCGGCGTCACCGCCCCGCCCACGGCGTGGTAGCGGCGGAGCAGGTACTCCAGGTAGACCGGCATGTTGACGGCAGGCGCGGTGTACCGCCAGCCGGCCGCGAAACCGCCTGGCAGCTCGCCGCGTCCGAGCACCCGCAGGTCACCCAGCAGGCCGGTCCAGGCGGGCGGGTCCTGCGGCGTGGCGCAGACTTCCTGCCCGGTCAGCGGGTGCACCCCCGCCTCCGGGTCGGCCGCCAGCCCCGCCAGCACCTCCAGCCCGGTCCGCGCCCAGGCGTAGCACCGCGACGGCGGGCCGCAGCGCACCGGCCCCCAGATCGCCCCGGCTGCCACCGAGGTGGTGGCCGGCGGCGGGTCGGCCGCAACCACCAGCGGCGTCAGGCCCGCTTCAGCGAGTGAGATCGCGGTCGTCAGCCCGACCACCCCGGCCCCGACCACCACCACGTCAACGTCAGTCACGCCCCCGACCGTACCGGACGGCGCCCGCCCGGATCGACCGGACCACCGCCCAGGCGGGCAGGCCGGGCGGGTCAGTTCCGCCGGTGCCAGCGGCGCCCGTCGGAGCGCGGCCGGACCAGGGTGAACGCCTCGAAGACGGTGTAGTCGTCGGTCGGCTCGCCCGGCTCGCAGGCGGCCGGGCTCATCGGGTCGGCACTGGCCGCGTGGTAGTAGCGCACGGTGATGGAGGTCTGGCCGCCCCCGGTGCCCGGGCTGACGTCAAAGACCGCGATGCCGTAGCCGGGGGAGTCGTCGCGCCGGGCCGACCAGGTCGCCGCCTCGGCCGCCCCGGTGCCGCTGACGCCGGGCTCAGCGGCGCCCGACGAGGCCGGGGCGGCCCGGGTGAGCACCCGGGCCAGCCGGGGAGCTGTCGGCCCGCCCCGCGAGCCTGGCTCCGGGGGGCCGAATCCGGCCGCCGCCTGGGCCGCCGCGGGGGCACCGCCGCCGCCGAGGACCAGGTGCACGGTGCCCTGGCTGGTGTCGAAGACGCCGCTGTCGACGGTGGTGACCGGGTGCGGGCGGCAGGTATCGGCCGTCGCACCGGTTTCCTGGTCCGTGCCGGCCGCATGGTCCAGGCCGCGCACGGGGAACGACCGCTCGTACCCGGCGTCGTGGCCGGACAGCACCAAGTCGACCTCGTAGGTGTCGAACAGCGGCAGCCACTCGCGCCGGACGCCGAGGTCGGAGCCATGGCTCGCGGGCCCGGAGGAGCACGCGCACGGATGCAGCTGGACGACGATCCAGTCGATCGACGCGTCCGCGCGGGCCGCTGCGAGGGTCGCTTCGAGCCACCGGGTCTGCGCGCCGGCCGAGAACCCGCGCGCGCCCCGTGGGTCCGCCCGCGGTGCGTCCGCGCGGCGGTCGGGGCCCGGGCCGGCTAGTCCCGGGCCCGCGAGCCCGGGATCGCCCGCGGCCGGGCCGGGCGGGGCCTGCGGCCCCAGCGCGGGCATGCCCAGCGGGGGAGTCGACTGGGGCTGCGCCGGTATCAGCGGTGCGGGCCGGTCCCACGGGCCGGCGAGAGGGCCAGGATCCGCCTCGGCGACGTCGTCGCCGCTCAGGCAGACGAAGAACACCGTCCCGACCCGGAACGAGTACCACCGGCCCTCGAACCCGTCGACCCCGTTGGACGGCAGCGTGTAGCGGCTCAGGAACGCCGCCAGCTGCTGCTCGCCGTCGCCCCCCGCGTGGTCGTGGCTGCCCGGCGCCGGCAGCCAGGCCCGGTACGCGGCCGACGCCTGGAGCTGGTTGCCGGCCTCGCGCCAGGCCTGGACGGCCCCGCCGGGCGCCGCCGCGGCCTCCGGAAGCTCGCCGTTGAACAGGTGAAAGAGCGGCTGGAAGGTCTCCACGGCGGCGACCGCGTAGGCCGCCCGGCCGGACCAGCCAGCCCGGGCCGGATCGGCCGCGGCGAGATCGCCGAAGCTGGTGAACCGGAAGCAGGCCCGCCCCTCGGGGGCGGTGCTGAAGGTGGCGCTGAACGGGTCGGCCGCGTTGGCGTCGTTGTCCGCGGTGACCGCGTAGCCGTAGGTCGCGCCAGGGCGCAGCCCGTCCACCCGCGCGTGGTAGGTCCAGTTCACGGCGCCGGTACCGGAGTCGGCGAGGCCGCGTTCAGCGGCGGCGATGACCCGCTGGCCGATCCTGACCCGGGGCCGCTCGGCCCGCCCGGGTGACGCCCAGGACACCACCACCGTCCGGGCCGGGTCGGTGCCCCAGGTGAGGTGCACCTGCTCGGGGGTGCCGTCGCCGGCCTGCGGACGCGTGCGCCCCCCGCTGCGGGCCGGGCCCGCGGTGGCCGGGGCGATCAGGCCGGCGGTCACCCCGGCGGCCGCCGGCCGCCTGGACAAACCTGACCCCGCGTCATCTGACATGCAGAGACTTTGCCGCCCGCCGGTAAACGCCTGGTGACGACAGGGAAGGTAGCGCCTACCGATCTTGATGAATATTGGGAGGAGCCGGTGCTCCCGTCGCGGGCCGAGCGAAGACCGACAGATAGCGCCATATCACCAGAAGGCCCCCGGCGTTTATCCCCCAGATAGCCACAAACCCGGATGCGGGCCGCCGCTCTCCCGGCCGCAGGCGGCTGGCTGGCCCCGGAACGCCGCCATCGCCGCGTCCGGCGGCCAGATGCGCGCACCGGGAGCGCGCCGCCCTGCCCGGCCTGTCAGCCGTTCCCGCCCTGCCCGATGATCCAGTTGGTGAGCTGGGTGCGCGAGGTGAAGCCGAGTTTGGTGAAGATGTGCTCCAGGTGGGAGTCGATCGTGCGCTTGGACAGGAACAGCCGCTGGGCGATCTCCCGGTTCCCGAGCCCGTCGGCGACCAGGGTGGCGACTTCCCGTTCGCGCCGGGTGAGGGTCGGTTCGGCCGCGCCGGGACCATCCGCCACCGCCGGCGGGGCGGGCGGCGCCTCCCCGGTCGCGACCGCGAGCGCGGCCGGCAGCGGCAGGGCAGCGCCGCGGGCGGCCAGCGCGGCGAAGCGCTCCGCGCCGAGCGAGTTGCGGGCGGTGTCCGCCGCGCTGCGGCGGATGTCGGCGTAGCCCGGCCCCATCAGCACCGGTGCGCTCAGCAGGGTCCACAGCGCGTCCCCGGCCCCGTACAGGACTGCCGCCCGCTCGTAGTCAGCCGTCGCCACCAGGCACACGGCCAGCAGGTCGAACGACATCGCGGTGGTGTGCAGGTCGCCCGCCTCGTCCTTGATCCGCAGGCAGGCGAGCGCGTCGGCGATGGCGGCGGGGACGTCGCCCGACAGCCAGCGGGCGGCGCCGCGCACCCACAGGGCGGTGCCGCGGGCCCACTGCTCGCCGGTCCGCTCGCACTGGCGCAGGCACTCCTCGCACAGCCCGGCCGCCCGGTCGAGGTCGAAGTTCAGCAGGCAGACCGAGGCGAGCCGCCCGTAGGTGACGAGGGCGGCCGGATCGCGGAAGCCCGCCCGCCGGTAGACCTCCAGCGCCGCCTCGAACTCCGTCTGCGCGGTGGCGAGGTCGCCCGCGTTGAACGCGAGGATGCCGCGCGCATCGGTGACGTGGGCGGCGAGGTCTTCGTCGTCGGCGGCCGCCGCCAGCGCGGCGGCCCGGGTGAGCAGCGGGCCGCCGGTGCCGAGATCGCCTTGCTGGACCGCGAGGATTCCCGCCCCGTAGGCCGCCCAGGCAGCGTCGCCGGCGCCCGTGTCTTCCCCGGTGCCCGCCTCTTCGCCCCCGGCCGGGACCGCGACGGCCAGCTCGTGCCAGCGCCTGCCCTCGGTGAACTGGCCGGTCATCAGCCAGTAGGGCTGCAGCAGGCGGGTCATGCCGACCCCGGCCTGTGCCTCACCAGGCGCGGTGAAGGAGAAGTCGAGCGCGGCCCGCAGGTGAGCGGTCTCGGACCCGAGGCGGCGCAGCCAGCCGGTCTGGTCCGCCCCCATCAGGCCGTCGGCCGCCCGCCTGGCCAGGTCCAGGTAGTAGTCCCGGTGACGGGCCCGGACCTGGGCGGCGGCGACCCCGCCGAGGTGCTCAGCGCCGAACTCCCGCAGCGTGTCGAGCAGCTGGTAGCGGCCCCCGGCCGGCCCTGCCGCCGGGTCGGCGGACGAGAACTGCACGATCGACTTCTCCGCCAGCCGGGGCAGCGCGGCGGCGCCGGGGCCGCACACCCGCTCGGCCGCGGCGCGGCTGAAGCCGCCCGGGAAGACCGACAGCTCCGTCCACAGCCGCTGCTCGGCCGGGGTGCACAGCTCGAAGCTCCAGGAGATGGCGGCGCGCAGCGTCCGGTGCCGGCTGACTGAGGTCCGGGTGGAGCCCAGGACCCGGAAGCGGTCGCTGAGCCGGGCCAGCATCTCCTCCACCGGCATGCCCCGCAGCCGCACGGCCGCCAGCTCGATGGCCAGCGGGATGCCGTCCAGCCGCCGGCAGAGCTCCGCTACCGCGGCGGTGTTGCCCGGCGTGAGCGCGTAGCCGGGGACGGCCGCCCGCGCCCGGTCGATGAACAGGGTGACCGCGTCCGCATAGCCGGCCGTCGCGTCGTCGGCCGGCAGCTCGAGGGGGGTGACGAGCAGCACATGCTCGTCCGGGGCGCCGAGCGGGACGCGGCTGGTCGCCAGGATACGCAGTCCCGGGGCGGCTGCCAGCAGCTGGCGGGCGAGCTCGGCGCAGGCCGGGGCCAGGTGCTCGCAGGTGTCGAGCACCAGCAGCAGCGCGCGCCCGGACAGGCTGTCGGCCAGCTGGCGTGCCGGGTTGCCGTGAGTGTCGTCCGGCAGGCCCAGCGCGTCCGCCACCGCGCGGGTCACCAGCCCCGGGTCGTGCAGGGACGACAGCTCGACCAGCCAGCACCCGTCGGCGAAGCCGTCCCGGAGGTTCGCCGTCGCCCTCAGTGCCAGCCGTGTCTTGCCGACCCCGCCGGCCCCGCGCAGGGTGACCAGGCGGTACCGCCCGACCGCGGCGGCGACCGCCGCCACTTCCCGGCGGCGCCCGATAAAGCGGGTGACCTCGGCCGGGAGATTGTCTTTTCGCTGGC
The DNA here is from genome assembly GCA_963795335.1 of uncultured Actinomycetota bacterium. Taxonomy (GTDB): domain Bacteria; phylum Actinomycetota; class Actinomycetes; order Streptosporangiales; family Streptosporangiaceae; genus Trebonia. The sequence goes on along the minus strand of CAWCHI010000006.1, from coordinate 95,982 downwards.
CCCATGGCAGCGCGGCCACGATTTCCCTCGCAACGTCGGCCCGCCTATCGCACGGGACGGGCATTGAGTGGTTTCGGGCATCGTAGCGGGCCGTCGGCTAGCTCACGTGCGGCGGTGAAAGATTGTCAGTCGCTCTCGCCAAGAACGGCCAGTTCATGGATTCTTTGGGTGAACCAGGTACCGTCCTCGATATTCCACAGACGCTTGATGTCGGGACCGATCCCGGGTACCGGGACGAGGTTGCCAAATGTGCCGTAGCGGGGCCGGGCGCGCCGACGGAGGACTTCTGCCAGCACGGCGGTGGAGAAAGCGCCCTTTACCAGCACGGCCAACATGACCAGGGCGGTCAGGTGCGGCTCCTGCAGGAGGAAGACCACATCGAAGCTGACCTCCCCTGCTTCGGCGACTGGGATCAGCCTGGCCCAGTCGCGCGCCGCAGGTTCCATCATCCGCTCGATGTCGGCGGAGGCGCTCCAGGGGTCCTCGTCCAGTCGCTGCTTCAGTTCGGGCAGGCCACGGCGGAATGCCACGCCCTTCTCGCGGATATCTCCGGCTCTCGGCGCGATTTCGTGCCGGTCCCGGGCCGCGCGCAGGATCGCCGAGGGGAAGAACGGAAGCTGGACACTGTTATGGTCGCGGGTGAGCAGGTGCGCCGCTTTGCTGCCAAACGCCTCGTTGAGCGCCTGTGCTCCACGAGGAAGCTCCAGCAGCCCTCGCATGCTGGCTAGGCCATCGCGCAGCATGAGATGCAGGGCAGGCAGCCTGGTGGCGCTGGCCGAGTACGGAACATCGAGGAAGTCGGCGAGGACCAGGTTGTAGATGGCCCGGGCATTGCTCTCCTGCGCAAGGGGCACGCGCCCTGACCGTTCTGGTCCGACGTGCTGCCGGTCGACCACCGCGAGGCCCGGGCTCTGCCGGTCAGCCCCGCCGGTCACCGCGACGATGTTCTGCAGCAAGTCCGCCGCGGGGCTGTCCCAGTGATCCGTATACCGAGGTGAAAGGTTCTCGTTGGGGTCGCGCAGGAGCCAGTCTGGGTCGCACGGAATCCCCAGTATCGTTTCCCATCCCCGGACCCAGGCGTCACGCTGTTCACCGGTTCCGAAACGGCCAACCCTGAGCTCCGAAAGCCACGGAACGGCGCGGGCCTGGTACAGCGACTTCAATGGCTCGTTGATATTGCCGCAGATGGCGCTGATGTCCGGGTCGTTTACGGTGTCGCTCACCGGCAGCTCGCAGAAGACTTCCTGCTGGAAGAGGTTATTCAGCTCCACCGCGCTGACATAGGGGTTCTGCAGGAAGCAGATTCTGTCGTACACGCAGAAAGCGGTCAGGAACGTCGCGAGGTCTACGACGGTGAGCGGGGTTGCTACACGCGGATCGTCGTCAGTAAGCAACTGGTAAACGGTGTAGAGCGTCGTTGTGTCCATCAGCGTGGTAGCGGGAGATACACCAGTCCCGAGGGCCAGAAGTTTCCAGTCCTCCAGCTGGTCCGCCTCAGATGACTTCAGGTGCGCGCCCACGTCAAGCACGGACCCGGAGATCCACGAGTCCGGGTCGGGCGCCTCGGTGACGTCTGCGACCCGCCGTAGCGTTGCATCGTCCGGGAGCCCGTCGGCTCCGCGAGTCCAGCCCGGCACGTTCCGGTCCAGCCAGCCGGCCTCCGTCATGCCCAGTGAGGTGCGGGTCAGCCACCGCCATGCCTCAGGCAGGCGCCCGTCCCACGAGCCTGAGACCAGTGACTTCAGATCCATTTAGATCTTGGACCACGCCTCGGTCAGGACCGAGCGGAGAATCTGCTCGATCTCGTCGAAGTGCTCCTGGGTGCAGATCAGCGGCGGGGCGAGCTGGATCACCGGGTCGCCGCGGTCGTCGGCCCGGCACACCAGGCCCGCGTCGAACAGCGCGTGCGACAGGAACCCGCGCAGCAGCCGCTCCGACTCATCGTCGCTGAACGTCTCCTTGGTGTTCTTGTCCTTGACCAGCTCGATGCCGTAGAAATAGCCGGCCCCCCGGATGTTGCCGACGATCGGCAGGTCGGTCAGCTTGTCCAGGGACGCGCGGAAGCCGTCCTCGTTCGCCCGCACGTTGCCCAGGATGTTGTCCCGCTCGAAGACGTCGAGGTTGGCCAGCGCGACGGCCGACGACACCGGGTGGCCGGCGAACGTGATGCCGTGCAGGAAGGTCGCCGTGCCGTTCAGGAACGGCTCCACCAGCTCGTCGCGCACGATCATGCCCCCCAGCGGCGAGTAGCCGGAGGTCACGCCCTTGGCGAAGGTGATGATGTCGGGCTGGTAGCCGTAGCGTTCGGCCCCGAAGTAGTAGCCGAGCCGCCCGAACGCGCAGATCACCTCATCCGACACCAGCAGCACGCCGTACTTGTCGCAGATCTCCCTGACCCGCTGGAAGTAGCCCGGGGGCGGGGTGAAGCAACCGCCCGAGTTCTGCACCGGCTCGAGGAACACCGCCGCGACCGACTCCGCATCCTCGCGCAGGATGGCCCGCTCGATCTCGTCGGCCGCCCACACGCCGAACGTGGTCTCATCGCCGGCGACGAACTCCGGCGCGCGGTAGAAGTTGGTGTTGGGCACCCGGATGCCGCCCGGTGGCAGTGGCTCGAAGTCGTGCTTGATGGCCGACAGGCCGGTCACGGCGAGCGCGCCCATCGAGGTGCCGTGATAGGCGTACTCGCGGCTGAGCACCTTGTAGCGGCTGTACTCGCCCTTGGCCTTGAAGTAGGCCTTAGCCAGTTTCCAGGCCGACTCCACCGCCTCGGACCCCGAGGTGGTGAAGAACACCCGGTTCAGGTCGCCCGGGGCCAGCTCCGCCAGCCGGGACGCCAGTTGCACCGCGGCCGGGTGGGCGTAGGACCACAGCGGGAAGTAGGCGAGCTCGGAGGCCTGCTTGGACGCCGCCTCGGCCAGCTCGGTGCGGCCGTGACCGACCATCGACACGAACAGGCCGGCGAGCCCGTCCAGGTAACGCTTGCCCTTGTCGTCGTACACGTACGGGCCGGAGCCGCGCACGATCACCGGGACGTCGGCGTCCTTGTAGGACGACATGCGGGTGAAGTGCAGCCACAGGTGCTGCTTGGCCGCGGCCTGAAGTTCTTCAGGAGAGAGTGTCACCGTGTCCCCCAGGTGTAGGTCTGCTTGCGTAGCTTGAGGTAAACGAAGGTCTCGGTGGATGTGACGGAGGGGACCCCGCGCACCCGGCTGAGAATTTCCAGCAGGTGGTCGTCGTCCTCGCACACCACCTCGAGCAGCACGTCGAACGACCCGGCGGTGAGCACCACGTAGTCGATCTCTTCCATGCCGGCGAGATGGTCGGCGAGCTTCTGCGGGTCGTCGTCGCAGCGCACACCGATCATGGCCTGGCGCCGGAAACCGAGCTTGAGCGGGTCGGTCACCGCCACGATCTGCATGATGCCCGACTCGTGCAGACGCTGCACCCGTTGCCGGACGGCGGCCTCGGACAGGCCGACCGCCTTGCCGATCGCCGCGTAGGACTGGCGGCCGTCGGCTTGCAGCTGCTCGATGATGCGCTTGGAGGTATCGTCGAGTGCCGGCGTGGCGACCGGGCCGCCGCGCGGGCCGTGGGCCATCCGATCACATCCTTCAGGGGTCCCTCTGCCGTTCTGGTGGCCTATTTTTGTCGTCGACGGGGCTTCTGTCAACTAATTTCGTAGATTTTGGTCTGCTTTTCGACGGAATCGCTTGCATAGGCGTCTTGTTGGCGGAGCTCCTGGCCCCTGCTCGGACACAACCTCCAGCTCTGATCAAACCCGCACGGTGAGTACGCTGAGGGGGCGTTTTCGCGCGGAGCGGGCGGGCTCCGGCCACGGCGGAAGGGATATCGGTATGCGCACCAGGCAGGTCACCGGCCTCGCGGCCCTCACCGCCGCGGGCCTGCTGTGCGGCTGCGCCTCCGCCTCGACGGGGCTGGCCGGGGCGGCCCGGCCCACCGCGAGCACCGCCTCCGCCTCCGCCTCAGCCCAGCCAGCCGGGTCTTCCCCGTCAGGCTCGCCGTCTTCGCCAGCGGCGGCCGCCGCGAACTGCGCCGGCTCGGCCGCCGGCGGGTCGGGCGGATCCGCGCTGCAGGCGGTGCAGTTCACCGACGCGGTTCACGGCTGGGTGGCCGGGACGGGCCGGATCATGGCCACCAGCGACGGCGGCCGCTCCTGGACCCGCCAGTACGCCGGCTCGGCGGCGCTGGACCAGGTCGACTTCACTGACAGCGCCCACGGCTGGGCGGCCGGGCCGGGCACGCTGCTGCGCACCACCGACGGCGGCGCCCGCTGGACCAGCCTCGGCCAGCCCCGGGTGAGCGGCCAGTGCCTGATGGTCGGGTCGGTCCACTTCGTCTCGCCCACGGCCGGCTACGCGGTGGCCGCCCCGCGCCTGCAGTCGACCACGGCCGGCGGCACTGTCGCCGACGGCACTGGCACTGTGCCCGCGTCGGGCGGGCGGCTGCTGCGCACCACCGACGGCGGCCAGAGCTGGGCCGCGGTGCCGGGCGCGCCAGCCGGCGTGCAGTCCGCCTGCTTCGGCTCCGCCAGCAGCGGCTACGTGGGCACCCCGGGCCGCATCGAGCGAACCACCGACGGGGGGCAGACCTGGACGGTGTCGTTCACGGAGCCGCCGGCCACCGCCACCCAGGCGGCGGGCCCGGCCGTCGGCGACACCCCCGAGCTGCAGTGCGCGGGCCCGGACGCCGCCTGGGTGCTGTTCCTCGGCCGCGGTGTGGCGATGGGCCACGCCCCGTACCTGGCCTACGCCAGCGCAGGCGGCGGCCACTGGCGCGCGGTCCTCGAGGAGACGATGATCGAGTCGTCCCTGCGCCCCGCGGTGCACGCGGCCGCCGGGGCCGGCAGCGAACCCGGCCCGTTCAGCGTCATCGGCGCCGACAGCGCCGTCTTCGTCGGCTACACGCCGCCCGCGGGCGGCTACGGGGCCGCCCCGGTCCAGCTCGCGTCGGCCGGCGGGGCCTCCGTCGCCAGCCTCGGCACCGTCGGCGCGATCAACGAGCCGCTCGGCGCCGCCTTCCTCACCCGGGCCCAGGGCTGGGTCGTCGGGGCGAACCTGCAGGCGAACACGTTCCAGGTCGAGGCCACCAGCGACGGCGGCCGCAGCTGGACGACTCAGTACACGGTCAGGTAAGCAGTGGCGGCTGCGGCCGGCCCTTACTCCTGGCCCGCTTCCCTGGCCTGACCTGCCTCCCGGGCCGGCGTGGCCTCGGCCGGGCGCGCTTCTCGCACCTTCTCCGGCACCCGCTCCACCAGTTCCTCCTTCTTGTAGAGGCGGAAGAGCTCGTGCCCGAACCCGAACGAGGGGCCGCCGATGAGCTCCCAGGCCCGGCTGATGCCGAGCAGGAAACAGACGACCAGCAGGACGGCGATGGTGTTGACCGTGCCCGCGTCGCCCGGGTGCGCGGCCACGTCGAATCCCGAGACCAGCTGGTAGATGAACACCGCCGCCAGCCCAACCAGGAACGTGCAGTCCCGGGCGGTGCCCCAGCGGAGCGGCCGCACCCGCAGCAGCGACACCAGTGACGCGGCGATGAATGCCAGCCCGACGATTCCCACCGCCACCGTGGTCCAGCCGATCTTCTGCCCCGGGATCAGCGAGAACAGCGAGACCGCGAGCGCGTTGGTGAACGCCACCAGGGCCGCGTAGGCGCGGATCCGGTGCACCTGAGTCCCGGCTTCGGCCCGCGCGAGCCGCTCGCCGGCCACGGAGATCGCCACGAACAGCAACCCGATCAGCGCCCCCGCCACCCCGGCGCTGGCAAAGAAGAAGTCGTGAATGTTCTCGGGCACCACCCGTCGATCTTCCCATGAGCCCGGCGAGCGTGACGGGCGGAGCACGCATACGTTCGGGCGCCCGGGTTTGATCGGGTGCCGTCGGTAAGGTGGGGCGCATGGACATCACGAAGCCAGAAGTTGACTACCCCGAGGGCACGCCGCCGAAGTCCCTCGAGATCACCGACATCTGGGAGGGCGACGGCAAGGTCGCCGGACCCGGTGACACCGTGGACGTGCACTACGTCGGCGTCGCGTTCTCCTCGGGGGAGGAATTCGACGCGAGCTGGAACCGGGGCGAGCCGCTGCGCTTCCGGCTCGGCGTCGGGCAGGTCATCCAGGGCTGGGACGAGGGCGTACAGGGGATGAAGGTGGGCGGCCGCCGCAAGCTCGTCATCCCGCCCGACCTCGGCTACGGCAGCCGCGGCGCGGGGAACGCCATCAAGCCGGGCGAGACCCTGATCTTCGTCTGCGACCTCGTCTCCGCCTGACCGTCGGCCGCGCCCCGGGCCGCCGCGGGCGTCCGGCCTGAGCTGCGAACAGATCCCGGGTCGGCGATCCGGGATCTGTTCGTTTCCCGCCCCTTGACCCTCCTGTAACCGGAGGCCGGAGGGTCGGGTCATGACCACTCACTACCACCGTGCCGGCCCAGGCCCGTGAACGGCCCACGTCGCTGCGGACAGGGCCCGTGTGCGACAGTCGGATCATGATCACTTCCAGCCCGGGCCGGGGCGACGCCGCTGTCGCCCGGTCGCTGGCCGGGGCCGCTCCCCGGCCGTTCTGGCTCGACCAGCCGGACGCCCCCGAGCCAGTCGGTGCCCTGGCCGGGCCGGTCACCGCGGACCTGGCGGTCATCGGGGGCGGCTTCACCGGCCTGTGGACCGCCCTGCTGGCCCGCGAGCGCTACCCCGATCAAGACGTCGTCCTGCTGGAGGCGAAGACGGCGGCGTGGGCCGCGTCCGGGCGCAACGGCGGGTTCTGCTCCGCCAGCCTGACCCACGGGATCGGCAACGGCCTGGAGCGGTTCGGACCCGAGATGCCGCTGCTGGAGCGGCTCGGGGCGCAGAACCTGGGGGAGATCGGCGAGACGGTCGCCCGGCTCGGCATCGACTGCGACTTCCAGCCGGGCGGCGAGCTGGCCCTCGCGACCGCCGACTGGCAGCTCGACGGGCTCGACGAGCAGGCGGTCGCGGCCCGTCAGCTCGGCCACGAGGTCGAGGTCCTCGGCGCCGACGGCGCCCGGGCCGAGCTCAGCTCGCCGCGGTGGCGCGGCGGCCTGAAGTACACCACCGGCAACGCGCTGGTCGATCCGGGGCGGCTGGCCTGGGGCCTGCGCCGCGCCTGCCTTGAGGCTGGCGTGCGGATCTACGAGCACACGCCCGCCACCGCGACTGTCGGCGGACGACGGGGGCGGAGGAGGGCCGGCGGGCCTGACCATCTCCACTCCCTATGGCTCGGTCCGGGCGGGCCGGGTCGCGCTCGCGGCCGGCGTGCCCGGCGGCCGCCTGCTCCGCCGGATCAGCGCCTACGTGGTCCCGGTGTGGGACTACGTGCTGATGACCGAGCCGCTGACGGGCGCACAGCTCGCCGCGCTCGGCTGGCGGGACCGTCGCGGCGCGGCCGACCTCGGCAACCAGTTCCACTACTTCCGGCTGACCCGCGACAACCGGGTGCTGTGGGGTGGCTACGACGCGGTCTACTACAACGGCGGCCGGGTGCGCGAAGAGCATGTCACCAGGCCCGCCACCTTCGCCGCGCTCGCGGCCCAGTTCTTCGCTGCCTTCCCGCAGCTTGAGGGCGTCTCGTTCACCCACGCGTGGGGCGGCGTCATCGACACCTGCAGCCGCTTCTGCGCGTTCTTCGGCCGCGCCCACACCGGACGGCTCGCCTACGCGACCGGCTACACCGGGCTCGGCGTCGGCGCCTCCCGCTTCGCCGCCCAGGTGCTGCTGGACAAACTGCACGGGGAAGACACCGAACGGGACGCGGCTGTCCCTGGTCACCAGCAAGCCGTTGCCGTTCCCGCCGGAGCCGTTGCGCTCAGCGGTAATCCAGGCCGACCCGGGCCTCGATCGCCCGGGCGGACCGGAACGACGGCCGCCGCGACGCCTGGCTCCGGCTGCTCGACCGGCTTGGACTCGGCTTCGACACCTGACTCCCGGGGGAGGGATCACCCGCACCGCCGGTGCCCGGCAGCAAGCATGCGCTCCTGCAAGCAGCCAGGCCATGGGGCGGAGCCAGCATGGACCCGAAGCCAGGGATGAGTTTTTCCCAGATTAGTGGTTTGGGCAGCGGGGGGTCCGGGAACTCCCTGCAGGGCACGTTTCGCGGCGCCAGGGATCAGGCGCCGGGGAACAACGGCGCGCCCAGGGTGGTTGTACACCCTACCGAGGCCCTGTTCGAGCGCGGTTACGACCGCGCGACACGGGGCAGCAGAAACTGGTCCGATCGATTTGACGATGGTGGCTGGGACCCGTAAGGTTCTTCTTGCCCCGAGGGGGAGGGAACGCCGCATGGCGGTCCCGGACCCGGGGAGCCACCAGTAGCAAGCTCCGGCGGTACTTGGCGTGCATGTCACGACTACTCCGAAGGGGCTGTAAGCTGATGGCTCGGGAATTTCCCGGAAAAGCCAAATTTGGTGTAACGGCCCGGTTAACAGCGGGTCAGCGCCGATTTGACAAGAGGGAAATACCGGGTAAATTAAAAGAGTCGCCCCGAGCGAAGAACGAAAGTTCGGAGACACGGTGAGCGTCTGTTTCTTGAGAACTCAACAGCGTGCTAAAAGCCAGTGCATGTAAATGTACAAAACCCCCGTCGGGGCTGGTTCTCGTGAGAGCTGGTTCCAACGGATTTAGCCATGACTATTGACTCATGGTTGGGTGATGATTTCCGGGTGTCTTCGGGCTCTGGTGTTTGACATTCAACGGAGAGTTTGATTCTGGCTCAGGACGAACGCTGGCGGCGTGCTTAACACATGCAAGTCGAACGAGGTGCTTGCACCTAGTGGCGAACGGGTGAGTAACACGTGAGCAACCTGCCCCTGGCTCTGGGATAGCCTCCGGAAACGGGGATTAATACCGGACATGACCTTCTTCCGCATGGTTGAGGGTGGAAAGTTTTTCGGCCAGGGAGGGGCTCGCGGCCTATCAGCTTGTTGGAGGGGTAACGGCCCACCAAGGCGACGACGGGTAGCCGGCCTGAGAGGGCGACCGGCCACACTGGGACTGAGACACGGCCCAGACTCCTACGGGAGGCAGCAGTGGGGAATATTGCGCAATGGGGGAAACCCTGACGCAGCGACGCCGCGTGCGGGATGAAGGCCTTCGGGTTGTAAACCGCTTTCACCAGGGACGAATCGAGAGTGACGGTACCTGGGGAAGAAGCGCCGGCTAACTACGTGCCAGCAGCCGCGGTAATACGTAGGGCGCAAGCGTTGTCCGGAATTATTGGGCGTAAAGAGCTCGTAGGCGGCTTGTTGCGTCTGCTGTGAAATCCCGGGGCTTAACCCTGGGCGTGCAGTGGATACGGGCTAGCTAGAGGCAGGCAGGGGAGAACGGAATTCCTGGTGTAGCGGTGAAATGCGCAGATATCAGGAGGAACACCGGTGGCGAAGGCGGTTCTCTGGGCCTGTTCTGACGCTGAGGAGCGAAAGCGTGGGGAGCAAACAGGATTAGATACCCTGGTAGTCCACGCCGTAAACGTTGGGCGCTAGGTGTGGGTCCCTTCCACGGGGTCTGTGCCGCAGCTAACGCATTAAGCGCCCCGCCTGGGGAGTACGGCCGCAAGGCTAAAACTCAAAGAAATTGACGGGGGCCCGCACAAGCGGCGGAGCATGTTGCTTAATTCGACGCAACGCGAAGAACCTTACCAAGGTTTGACATGGACCGAAAACTCATGGAGACATGGGGTCCTTCGGGGCGGTTCACAGGTGGTGCATGGCTGTCGTCAGCTCGTGTCGTGAGATGTTGGGTTAAGTCCCGCAACGAGCGCAACCCTCGTCCAATGTTGCCAGCGGGTAATGCCGGGGACTCATTGGAGACTGCCGGGGTCAACTCGGAGGAAGGTGGGGATGACGTCAAGTCATCATGCCCCTTATGTCTTGGGCTGCAAACATGCTACAATGGCCGGTACAAAGGGCTGCGAACCTGTGAGGGTAAGCGAATCCCGGAAAGCCGGTCTCAGTTCGGATCGGGGTCTGCAACTCGGCCCCGTGAAGCCGGAGTCGCTAGTAATCGCGGATCAGCAACGCCGCGGTGAATACGTTCCCGGGCCTTGTACACACCGCCCGTCACGTCACGAAAGTTGGCAACACCCGAAGCCGGCGGCCTAACCCGTAAGGGAGGGAGCTGTCGAAGGTGGGGTTGGCGATTGGGACGAAGTCGTAACAAGGTAGCCGTACCGGAAGGTGCGGCTGGATCACCTCCTTTCTAAGGAGCACCGGCGCCCCTAGTCACCGCATGTGTGACTGGGCGTCCATGCTTTCTAGTGGAGCACTGGTTATTTGGTTCTCTCTCCTCTCCGTCATCCGGTTAGTACGTCGCTCCACGAGCGGCCGAACGAGGCAGACGGGAGAGAGGGTTCCTAGCACGCTGTTGGGTCCTGAGGAAGCAGCCGCTTCGCTTAGGGCTTCTGACTCGTACGGCCAGGCCGAACGGTGTCCCGGATGGGATGCCTAGTAGGTCGTGGTTCCGTCCGTATCTTGAGAACTGCACAGTGAACGCGAGCATCTAACTCTGAGCCTCATCTGATGAGGTTCGGTCTTTGTGTGTAATTTAGCCAAGTTTATAAGAGCACACGGTGGATGTCTTGGCACCAGGAGCCGATGAAGGACGTTGGAGCCTGCGATAAGCCTCGAGGAGCCGGCAACCGGGCATTGATTCGAGGATTTCCGAATGGGGAAACCCGGCCGTCGTCATGGGCGGTCGCCCTGTCTGAATGCATAGGGCAGTGGATGGTAACGCGGGGAAGTGAAACATCTCAGTACCCGCAGGAAGAGAAAGCAATAGCGATTCCGCGAGTAGTGGTGAGCGAAAGCGGAAGAGGCCAAACCTGTTACGTGTGATAGCCAGCAGGCGTTGCGTAATGGGGGTAGCGGGAGCGCCTAGCCGGGGCTGCTGATCCGGCACGGAGTTATAAATCGCTGGGGTAGCGGAACAGTCTGGAAAGTCTGGCCATAGCGGGTGACAGTCCCGTACGTGAAACCCTTAGCGACTCCTTAGGCGATTTCCCAAGTAGCACGGAGCCCGTGGAATTCCGTGTGAATCTGGCAAGACCACTTGCTAAGCCTAAATACTCCCTGGTGACCGATAGTGAACTAGTACCGTGAGGGAAAGATGAAAAGCACCCCGGTGAGGGGTCGTGAAATAGTGCCTGAAACCGTGTGCTTACAAGCCGTGGGAGCCTTTCGGGGTGACCGCGTGCCTTTTGAAGAATGAGCCTGCGAGTTACGGTGCGTGGCGAGGTTAACCCGTGAGGGGTAGCCGTAGGGAAACCGAGTCTGAATAGGGCGTTGAGTCGCGTGCTGTAGACCCGAAGCGGAGTGATCTACGCATGGGCAGGGTGAAGCGCGGGTAAGACCGCGTGGAGGCCCGAACCCACCAGGGTTGAAAACCTGGGGGATGACCTGTGTGTAGGGGTGAAAGGCCAATCAAACTCCGTGATAGCTGGTTCTCTCCGAAATGCATTTAGGTGCAGCGTCGCGTGTTCCTTCCCGGAGGTAGAGCTACTGGTTGGACTAGGGGGCCTACAAGCTTACTGAATTCAGCCGAACTCCGAATGCCGGTGAAGTCAGAGCGCGGCAGTGAGACTGCGGGCGATAAGGTTCGTGGTCGAGAGGGAAACAACCCAGATCGCCGGCTAAGGCCCCTAAGCGCGTGCTAAGTGGGAAAGGATGTGGAGTTGCAGTGACAACCAGGAGGTTGGCTTAGAAGCAGCCACCCTTGAAAGAGTGCGTAATAGCTCACTGGTCAAGTGATTCCGCGCCGACAATGTAACGGGGCTCAAGCACGCCGCCGAAGCCGCGGCATTCACGCTTATGCGTGGATGGGTAGGAGAGCGTCATGCAGCGTGTGAAGCAGCGGGGTGACCCAGCTGTGGAGGCTGCATGAGTGAGAATGCAGGCATGAGTAGCGAAAGACGAGTGAGAAGCTCGTCCGCCGATTGACCAAGGGTTCCTGGGGCAGGCTAATCCGCCCAGGGTAAGTCGGGACCTAAGGCGAGGCCGACAGGCGTAGTCGATGGACAACGGGTTGATATTCCCGTACCCGTGTACGGAATCGTCCATGCTGAATCCGTGATGCTAAGTCTTTCCGGCTGAGGCCTTCGGGCGGAGGCGGAGCTGACGGCCCGACCGGGTAGTAGGCAAGCCGGATGGAGAGACGCAAGAGGGTAGCTGTACCGGGCGGTGGTTGTCCCGGGGTAAGGGTGTAGGGCGAGTCCGCAGGCAAATCCGCGGATCATGAGCCTGAGACCTGATGCCGAGCCGTAAGGCGAAGTGAGTGATCCCATGCTGCCGAGAAAATCTTCGCGGCGAGAGTCCGTCGCGGCCCGTACCCTAAACCGACGCAGGTGGTCAGGTAGAGAATACCGAGGCGATCGGGTGAACCGTGGTTAAGGAACTAGGCAAATTGCCCCCGTAACTTAGGGATAAGGGGGACCCCAGCCGGTGACGGAACTTGCTTCCCGAGCTAGGTGGGGGCGCAGAGGCCAGGGGGAAGCGACTGTTTACTAAAAACACAGGTCCGTGCCAAGCCGCAAGGCGATGTATACGGACTGACGCCTGCCCGGTGCCGGAACGTTAAGGGGACGGGTCAGCCAGCGAGGCGAAGCTCAGAACTTAAGCGCCGGTAAACGGCGGTGGTAACTATAACCATCCTAAGGTAGCGAAATTCCTTGTCGGGTAAGTTCCGACCTGCACGAATGGCGTAACGACTTCCCCGCTGTCTCAACCGCGGGCCCGGCGAAATTGCACTACGAGTAAAGATGCTCGTTACGCGCAGCAGGACGGAAAGACCCCGGGACCTTTACTGCAGCTTGGCATTGGTGCTTGGGACGGCTTGTGTAGGATAGGCGGGAGACTGGGAAGCGCGGACGCTAGTCCGTGTGGAGTCAATGGTGAAATACCGCTCTGGTCGTTTTGAGTGTCTAACCTGGGCCCGTGATCCGGGTCAGGGACAGTGCCTGGCGGGTAGTTTAACTGGGGCGGTTGCCTCCCAAAAGGTAACGGAGGCGCCCAAAGGTACCCTCAGCCCGGTCGGCAACCGGGTGCCGAGTGCAAGTGCACAAGGGTGCTTGACTGTGAGACAGACATGTCGAGCAGGAGCGAAAGCTGGGACTAGTGATCCGGCGGTGGCAAGTGGAAGCGCCGTCGCTCAACGGCTAAAAGGTACCCCGGGGATAACAGGCTGATCTTGCCCAAGAGTCCATATCGACGGCATGGTTTGGCACCTCGATGTCGGCTCGTCGCATCCTGGGGCTGGAGCAGGTCCCAAGGGTTAGGCTGTTCGCCTATTAAAGCGGTACGCGAGCTGGGTTTAGAACGTCGTGAGACAGTTCGGTCCCTATCCGCTGCGCGCGCAGGAGACTTGAGAAGGGCTGTCCCTAGTACGAGAGGACCGGGACGGACTGACCTCTGGTGTGCCAGTTGTTCCGCCAGGAGCACGGCTGGTTTGCTACGTCGGGAAGTGATAACCGCTGAAAGCATCTAAGCGGGAAGCACGCTTCAAGATGAGGTCTCCCACCACCTCGAGTGGGTAAGGCCCCCAGCCAGACGACTGGGTTGATAGGCCGGAAGTGTAAGCGCCGCGAGGTGCTCAGCTGACCGGTACTAACAGGCCGAGGGCTTGGCTACTTACCATTTTTGCATCGCGTTCACTGTGCGGTTCCCGAGCTGCGGCCGGGACCAGGCCTACCGCTCTTCGGGAGCTTACAGCTCCATAGAGTTGCGGCGGCCATAGCGAGAGGGAAACACCCGGTCCCATTCCGAACCCGGAAGTTAAGCCTTTCAGCGCCGATGGTACTGCGAGGGAGGCCTCGCGGGAGAGTAGGACACCGCCGCACATTTCTTCCAAAAGGGGAGCTGACCCAGCCGGGTCAGCTCCCCTTTTTGCGTTCCCCGGAACCGCTGGCGGCCGGCCTTGCCCGTATCCTGCCGCCGGTTGTTCCGGGCAGGGCCGGTCATTAGGATGAGTGGAGCGTGCGAGGGCGCTGCCAGTCCGCGGGCAGGGATTTTCCCACCTCGAGCAGCAGCCTCAGCGCACCGGTAAGACCAGCCTCTTTCCGGCCGGGCGAGCGGACCTCGGCGACGGAGGAGGTTGTGATGCCTGATCGTCATTTCGAGCTTCCGGCTCACCGGGACCTGGAGTACTACCGCAAGCAGGCCAAGCACCTGCTGCGCTCGTACGAGGCGGGGGATAAGGCCGCCCGGGACCGGGCAGCCGAGGTGCTGGGTGACCGGGCCCCCGGGCGGTTCCTGCTCAGCGACGCCCAGTTCGTCCTGGCCCAGGAACACGGATTCCGGACCTGGGCCGAGTTCCGGGCGGACATCCAGGCCCAGCGCACCACCGGCGACCGGCCGGTCTCCCGCCTGTGGGGGGGAGGGGCAGGCGCCTACGCCTCGTGGGCCGACGGCCTGCTCACCGAGCTGCGCCGCGGCGACCTGGGCGCGCTGCAACGGCTGCGGGCCTCCGTGCCCAGGTACGCCGCTGCCACCGATGCGTCGGCCGCCGAGCTGCGCGACGCGCGGCTGATCATCGCCCGGGACCTCGGCTTCCCGACCTGGCGGGAGCTCGCGGCGGCGGCCGAGAAAGCCCAGCGCGACGAGGCCGAACGCCAGGAGGAGCGGCGGCGCTTGCGACCGGAGGCCGAGGCCCTGCTCGCCGGCGACACCGCCCGGCTGGCCCAGCTGACCCCCGGGCAGGCCGGCACCTTGCTGCAGATGCTCGCCATGCGGGAGCTCCTTGGTGTCAAGCTCGGCGAGGGACTCGGCGTGCCCCGCGCCGCCGTCGATGTGCTGACCGGCAAGGCCACCAGCCTGGACCTCCCGCTGGCCCAGGCCATCCGCGGCGACCGGGTGGAGTATGTGCGCCTGCTGCTCGGCGCCGGTGCCGACCCCCGCACCCGGACCGACGGCATCACGCCGCTGGAGAGCGCCATCTACTTTGGCCGCCCGCAGATGGTCGACCTGCTCGCCGGGCATGGCATTGTCCCGGCGGCGCTCTGGACCTATGCCGCGTGCGGCCGGCTGGATCTGGTCCGGGCCTGCTTCGATGCGGACGGCAGGCTGCGGCCCGACGCCGCGCTGTTCCGCCCCGATCCCGCCAACTTCTTCCCGATCCCAGACCCGAGACCGGCGGCTGACGATCCGGAGCGGATCATGGCCGAGGCGTTCGTCCACGCCTGCCAGCACGGCCGGACCGAGGTCGTGCGCTGGTTCCTCGACCGCGGCCTGAACCCCGACGTCGCGCCCTACTTCGGCCGGACCGGCCTGCTCTGGGCGGTCATGTGCCAGCAGGTCGAGGTGGTCCGCTTGCTCGTGGAACGTGGCGCCGATCCGTCCCGTCACGAGGAGCATGTCCCCTTCGGGGCCCAGGGCCTGGTGGCCGTGCTCTTCGCCGCCGACCGGGACGACCCCGTGATGCGGCAGCTCCACGACCTGCTCGGGCCTCGGTCCGCTGAGTTACCGCCGCAGGTCCCCATCAGGCGGGCGCCCCTCCCCAAGGTTCGAGATCCCCGCTTCATCATGCTTCGTCGCGGTGGAACCCTCACGGATTCTGATCACCATCTCCTCGCTCTCTGGGCGGCGTCGTGCGCTGAGCACGTCCTTCACCTGTTCGAGGCGGTACAGCCTGAGGACCCGCGACCGCGTGAAGCGATAGGGCACGCCGGGCCTGCGTGCGCGGTGAGGTCACGATGATGCAGGCTCGCGCGGCGGGCGGCCACGCAATGGGCGCCGCCAGGGACCTGCGCGGGGCAGCACGGCACGCCGCGTACGCAGCCGGCCAGGCGGGGGCCGTCGCCCACGTCGCTGCGCATGAGCTTGGTGCGGCCGCCTACGCCATCAGGGCTGCTCGTGCTGCGGCGCCCGGAGGCGACAGCGAGGCGGCCGGGCGACTGGAGTGTCGATGGCAGCGAGACCAACTGCCAGAGGCGGTTCGCGAGCTCGTGCTCGATGACCAGCGCTTGCGGAACGACATCTGCTGGTCGGTGTTTGCCTGCTGAGCGGTCGTGGGGCAGCGGGTCATGAGCTCTGTCGTGCCACATCGCGGGCGAAGTCAGCCGCCTGACTGGTGGCCTGGGCTCACGGCTTGCGGGCGACGCCGCACCACAGGGAAGAACCGCCTGGGCTGGACGGCGGGGGAGTGCCTGGTTCCGGATGCCACTCGACCGCGTACACCGGTTCACCCGGGGCCAGCAGCGGCAGCCCGCAGAACAGTGACTCCACCGCCGCCCGGGACCGCAGGTGCAGTCCCTCGGTGGTGTCCGCGTAGACGTCGGCGGCCTGGTCCGCGTGCCGGTAGTGGTCCGCGGTCAGGTGCGAGATGACCAGGCAGCTGCCGGGCGGCATGGCCGCCATGAGGGCCGCCACGATGCCCCAGGGGTCGTCGGCGTCGGCGACGAAGTGCAGGATCGCGATCAGCAGGACCGCGATGGGCTGGCGGAAGTCGAGCAGCTCGTGAATCCGCGCGTCGGCCGTGATCGACCACGGGTCGCGCAGGTCGTGACTGGTGATCATGGTGCCGGGAACCGCGTTCAGCGTGTTACGCCCGTGCGCCAGCACCACCGGGTCGTTGTCCACGTAGACGACCCGGCTGTTGGGTGCCACCGCCCGGGTCACCTCGTGCACGCTGCTCATCGTGGGCAGCCCGGTCCCGATGTCGAGGAACTGCCGGAGGCCAAGCTCGGCTGCCAGGTACCGGACGGCCCGGCCGAGGAAGTCACGGTTGTGCCGCACGGTGCCCCGCACGACGTCCTCGCCGAGGACGGCGAAGGTCCGCTCGGCGGCGGCCCGGTCGGCCGGGTAGTTGTCCTTGCCGCCGAGCATGTAGTCGTACATCCGGGCTACGTTGGGGACATCAGGCCGGAACTCGGCCGGGGCGAAGTCCGTCGCCGGGCTCCCCTCGTCCAGCATCGTCGGCGCGCTCAGGAAGGCGGCCTGCGGCCGCCTGCCGGGCGGTACCAGCCCCGCTACTGGTCCGGGCGGTACCGGCCCGGGTGTCTCATCCGCTGCTGCCGGCGGCAGGGCGCTCGTCACGGCCGGGGTGACCTTGCGGCCCACCCCGCACCAGAACAGGGACCGGCCCGGGCGGGCGGCCAGGTCCGGGTCGTCTTCCGGCCCATCCGCCTCGCGGCGCCACTGCGGCGTCCACACGACCGACCCCGGGGCGATCATCTCGTACGCCGGCGAAGAACCTGACCACCTGCGACCGGCGCCTGCTGTGCAGGGTCGAGGTGGCGTTGTCGTACTCCTGGGCGGCCACGTCCGCCTGGGCGCAGCTGTCGGCGGTGAAGTGCGAGACGACCAGGAAGCTGCCGGCAGGCATCGGCTCCATGAGCGACCGGACCAGCGTCAAAGGGTCGTCGTCGTCGGGGATGAAGTGCAAGACGGCCACCAGCAGGACCGCGACCGGCTGGCTGAAGTCGAGCAGTCCCCGCAGTCGCGGGTCGGCCAGGATGCCGGACGGGTCGCGCAGGTCGCGGCCGACGATGGCGGCCCGCTCGTTGCCGTGCAGCAGGTTACGGGAATGGGCGAGCACCACCGGATCATGATCGACGTACACCACCCGGCTGTCCGGCGCGACCGCCTGCGCGACCTGGTGCACGCTGTTCATCGTGGGCAGCCCAGTGCCGATGTCGAGGAATTGCCTGACCCCAAGGTCCTGAGCCAGGTGGCGCACCACCCGCATGAGGAACTTGCGATTCTGCACGGCCGAGGTGCGGACCATGCCGTCTGGCATCATCGCGATAATGCGCTCGGCGGCGGCCCGGTCCGCGGGGAAGTTGTCCTTGCCCCCGAGGTAATAGTCGTACATCCGCGCGGTGCTCGGGACATCGGGCCGAAAGCCGTTCCCCGCTTGGGCCATGTCCAGATTGTGTCATCGCAGGGCAACGTTGTCAGGCCGTAGCGGACAGATCTTTGGACACTTGTCCAATTGATTACGTGACAGTTCGGGCGAATGTGACAATTCAGGTTATCGGTCGCGGCGCCCGCGGAAACCGGGCGCCGCCACGCCAGGTACTGGGGCCCGGGGCCACCTGCCAGCCGGGGATAATCGGCACCACCAGCACCGCTGACCGGAGGGACGAGACGTGACGCATCCATTGGACCCGCTCACCGCGCAGGAGATCCGCTCGGCGGCCGCGATCGTGCGCCGTGACCGGGGGGTCGGCCCCGGCTGGCGGTTCGCCTCGATCGAGCTGCGCGAGCCGGCCAAGGCCGACCTGCCCGAGCTCGAGGCCGGGCGGCAGACCCGGCGCGAGGCGCTGGTGGTCTGCTGGAACCGGGCCGACGGCCAGGCCTACCGGGCCACCGTCTCGCTGACCGGGGACGCGGTCACCGGCTGGCAGCACCTGCCCGGGCAGCAGCCGAACATGACCGTTGACGAATGGCACGATTGCGACGCCATGCTGCGCGAGCACCCGGCCGTCATCGAGGCGCTCGCCCGGCGCGGGATCACCGACCGCTCGCGCGTGCTGGCCGACATGTGGGCCTACGGCGCGCGCGCTCGTCCCCGAGCAGTACGCCGGACGCCGGATCGGCTGGTGCGACGTGTGGTTCCGGGCGCAGCGAGAGGGGCAACCCGTACGCCCACCACGTCACCGGGCTGCACCCGGTCGTCGACCTGAACACGATGGAGCTGCTCGAGCTGGAGGACACCGGCGGGAGCGGCCCCGAGCCCGAGGTGATGCGGCGAGTACCTGCCCGACCTGCTGCCCGGTGACGGCTCCGCGAGGTGGCGCCGCTGCAGGTCATCCAGCCCGAGGGGGTCGGCTTCACCCTGGACGGCAACCTGCTGCGCTGGCAGAACTGGCAGCTGCGGATCGGGTTCAACCACCGCGAGGGCCTGGTCCTGCACCAGGTCGGCTACACCGACGGCGGCCGGCTGCGCCCGGTCGCCCACCGGCTGTCGTTCGCCGAGATGGTGGTGCCCTACCGGGACGCCAGCCCGGACCACTACCGGCGGACCGCGTTCGACATCGGCGAGTGGGGGCTCGGGCTTCATGACCACCTCGCTCACCCTCGGCTGCGACTGCCTGGGCGAGATCACCTACCTGGACGCCATCGTGCACGACTCGGCGGGCGAGCCGGTGCGCATCCCGAACGCGATCTGCGTCCACGAGGAGGACAGCGGCGTGCTGTGGAAGCACGTCGACGAGCGGGCCGGGGCCGAGGTGCGGCGGGCGCGCCGGCTGGTGGTCTCCTTCCACGTGACCGTGGCCAACTACGAGTACCTGGTCTACTGGCGCTTCTACCAGGACGGCGCCATCGAGTGCGAGGTCCGCGCCACCGGCATCATGGTCACCTCGCACATCGCCGCGCCGGGCAGCCAGCCCGGCCAACGGCACCGTGGTCGACCAGCGGCATCTACGCCCCGTTCCACCAGCACTTCATCGTCGCCCGGCTCGACCTCGACATCGACGGCACCGCCAACACCGTCTACGCGACCGAGTCCGGCCGGCCGCCGCCCGGCCCGGACGACCCCTACGCGCTCGGCCTGACCGTCGCCAGCACCCCGCTGCGGACCGAGGCCGACGGCAAGCAGGACTACGACTGGGGCACCCAGCGGGCCTGGAAGGTCGTCAACGACAACGTGGCGCAACGGCCTCGGCACGCCGGTCGGCTACAAGCTCATCCCGACGGCGGCGTTCCCGCCGCTGCTCGACCCGGCCTCCGCCGGCCTTCCAGCGGGCCCAGGTCATCGGCCACACGCTGTGGGTCACCCCGTACGAGCCGGACGAGCGCTGGCCCTGCGGCGACTTCCCGGTCCAGGCGCCCGCCGACGAGGGCCTGCCCGCCTGGACCGCGGCCGACCGGCCGATCGAGAACACCGACGTGGTGCTGTGGTACGTGTTCGGCCTGCACCACATCACCCGCCCGGAGGACTGGCCGGTGATGCCGCCGACATCGTCTCGTTCTGGCTCAAGCCGTTCGGCTTCTTCGACCGTAACCCCGCCCTGGACGTGCCGCCCAGCCACCATCACTAGGGGACGGCCGCCAGCCGCGGCGTCCGCCCCTAGCGGCGCGGGCGCCGCTAGGGGCGCGGCAGCAGCGCCGAGAGCTGCCCGGCTGACATCGACGGGCTGGCCGACAGCGGGCCGGGTGCGCACAGCCCGGCCAGGTGGATGTCGAGGAACCGCTGCCAGGTCTCCGGCGCGACCCCGCGGTGGTCTCGGTCAGCCCCCGCATCGCCCAGATCAGCGCCATCACGTCGCCCACGGTGACCCCGGGGTTGAGCGTGCCCGCGGCCAGCGCCCGGTCGGTCAGCTCGGCCACTGCCCGGCGCGGTCTCGCCGGCGGCGTCGGCGCTGGCGCTGCGCTCGAGCAGCAGGTGGGCGTAGCGGGCGCTGGCGGCGAACATCGCCCCCAGCGCGCGCAGGAACTGCTCCAGCCCGGTGCCGCCGGGGCAGGCAAGCGCCTGCCGGGCCGCCTGGAGCACCTCGCACATCGCCAGCCGCAGCAGCTCGTCGATCAGCGCGTCCTTGTTGGCGAAGCGGCGGTAGACGGTGCCGACGCCGACCCCGGCCCGGGCGGCGATCTCCTCCATGCTCGCGTCGGCGCCGCACTCGCCCAGGACCTCGCGGGCGGCCTCCAGGACCCGGTGGTAGTTGCGGACCGCGTCGCGCCGCCCGGCCGGGTTCGCTGACCCGGCCGCTTCGCTGCCCACCGGCGCCTCCTCAGCCATCGCCGCGGCTACTCGCCCAGTTCACTCGCTACCGTTTCGCCGGCCGCCGCCTCCCCACTCAGCGCGTCGCCCGACATCGCCAGCGTACCGACGGCGGCCGCCTCGGTGATGCCCGCCTGCCCCGCCGCCACCCGCTGGCGCTGCGACGGGATCAAGATCCCGGCCAGCGCGGCGACCAGCAGCCCGGCCGCCATGACGGCGAACCCGATCGTGTACCCGGATTCCTTCGGCAGACCCGAGGGCTCCAGCTGGGCGGTGACGATGGTCGCCATCACCGCGGCGCCGATGCTGCCGCCGATCGTGCGGATATTGGCGTTCATGCCGCTCGCGGCGCCAGTCTGGCTGGGCGGGACGGCCGACACCACCAGGGCCGACATCGCCGAGAAGGCGAAACCGAAGCCGACCCCCTGGATCGCGTTGGACAGGAAGATCTCCCACTGCTCGGTGTGGGCGAAGGCGAGGATGGCCATCGACCCGCACCCGATCAGGCAGCCGGCGATCACCAGCACCTTGCCGCCGAACCGTTTGGTCAGCGCGCCGGCCAGCAGGCCGGCCACGAACATCATGATGGCCGACGGCAGCAGCATCAGGCCGGAGTGGGTGATGCTGGCACCGAAGCCGTAGCCCGCTGCGCTCGGTGTCTGCACGAACTCGGGCAGAAACGCGAACGTCGCGTACATGCCCACCCCGAGCAGCAGCGAGACCAGGTTGCTGGTCCACACGGCCGGTCTGCGCATCATCTTCATGTCGATCAGCGGAGTGGCCGACCGCAGCTCGGTCCAGACCCAGGCGGCCGCGAGCAGCACCGCGGCCACCAGCAGCCCGATCACCGCGGGGGAGCCCCACCCCCACTGCGAGGCCTCGCTCAGGGGCACCAGCAAGGCCACCAGCCAGCCGGCCAGCAGCACCGCGGGCGGCCAGCTGATCGTGCCCGGGTTGCGCACCGGCGACTCGGGGACAAACAGCACCGCGCCCACCGCCGCCACCGCGGTCAGCAGCGCCGGCAGCCAGAACAGCCAGCGCCAGCCCAGGGCGTCCACGATCGGGCCGGCCAGCACGATGCCGAGGCCGCCGCCGACCGCGGTCAGCGCCGCCAGGATGCCGACCGCGCCGGTGACCCGTTCGGCCGGGAACTCATCGCGGATGATGCCGAAGCCGAGCGGGAGCATGCCGCCCGCCAGCCCCTGGATGACCCGGGCAATGATCATCACCCCGATGCTGGGGGCGACCGCCGCCAGGACCGAGCCAGCCGCGAGGGCGACCAGCGTGACCACGAACATCCGCTTCTTGCCGAACATGTCGCCGACCCGGCCCAGGATCGGCGTCATGACCGCGGCCGACAGCAGGTAGGCGGTCAGCACCCAGGTGACCGCGTCCTGCGTGGTGTGCAGCTCCTTGGCGACGGTGCCCAGCACCGGGATGACCAGGGACTGCAGCAGCGCGTAGGCCCCGATGGCGGCGGCCAGCACCCCGAATGTCACCCGGTAGTGCGTGCGCTGCTCAGCCGCCATGCTGCAATCCCCCCGAAGCGGAACCGGTATTCCGCCTGTAGCCTACTAAACGGAATGCTCGTTCCGCCAGGCCGCGGGGCGAACGTCAGCCCCGGCCCGGCCCGGCCGGCGCGGCCGCGCCGGGGGCGCGCTCGTCCGGCCAGGCGCCCGCCGGGGCCGTGTAATGGCGGAAGGCGGGCAGCGCGGCCAGCACCCCCGCGACCCCCGCGATGCAGGCGAGGCCGCCGCTCACGAGCGAGAACCGGACGCTGGTGACGGCCGCGACCGCCCCCGAGCGCAGCTGCCCGGCGGCGGGCCAGCCGCGTAGCTGAGCAGCTCGATGCCGGCCATCCGGCCGCGCAACTGGTCCGGGATCGACTGCTTCCACATGGCGTCGCGGAACACCCCGCTGCACTCGTCGGCCCCGCCCGCCACCGCCAGCAGGACGAGGACCAGGTAGACGTCGGGCGCCAGGCCAACCAGGGCCATCGCCAGGCCCCAGCCCGCGGCCGAGACCGCGATCGCGAGCCCGTGACGGCGCACCCGTGGCATCCAGCCGCTGGTGGCGGAGACCGCGAAGGCGCCCGCGGAGGGCGCCGCGAACATCAGCCCGGCCGACCACGGCGCGTGCAGCTGGGCGGCCAGGAACGGCAGCATCGCGTTCGGGTAGGCGAAGATCATCGCGGCCAGGTCAGCCAGGTAGGAGCCGAGCAGGTCGCGGCGGCTGACCGCGTAGCGCAGGCCAACCAGGATCTCTTTCAGGGCCGGCCCGCCGGCGTGCCCGCCCGCCGCGGGGCCGTCCCCGGCCGCGGCGCTGCCGCCGTCCCCGGCCGTCTCCTCGGTGACCGGTGGCAGTTTGGGCAGGCGGCGCAGCAGCGCGAAGGAGACGCAGAAGCCGGCCGCGTCGATCCCGTAGACCACCCACGGGCCGGGCGCGACCGCCAGTACCCCGCCGAGGGAGGACCCCAACAGCACGCTCGCGTTGACCGAGAGCGACATGATCGCGGCCGCCGCCGTGAGCTGTGCCCGCGGCACCACCCGCGGCGTCGCCGCCTCGAACGCGGGCCGCTGCAGGGAGGCGATCGCCATCATCAGGGCCGAGATCACGTACAGCGGCCACAGCAGCGGATGCGGTGCGAGCGCGTTGACCAGCAGCAGCACCGCGCACGCGGCCAGCCCGGGCTCGCACCAGCGCATCAGCGCCCGCCGGTCGAAGCGGTCGGCCAGCACGCCGCCGTAGAGCCCGAAGACCACCAGCGGCACCAGCTCGGCCAGCCCGAGCGTGCCCACCACGAGCGGCGAGCCGGTCAGCCGCTGCGCCTGGACCAGCAGCGCGACCTCGGCCGCCTGCGACCCGAGGTAGGCGACCGTGCGGCTGAAGAACATCGCGCGGAAGCCGCGCGCACCCGGGCCGCGCAGCGGCGTGACATCCGGAGCCAGCACTGACCAGCTCATTCAAACCCCGTGACCATCACCGGCGACGCTACCAGCGGCGGCCGGCCCGGTCCGAATGGTTTACCGCCGGCCTGGCGTAACATTCGGCCGGTAGGGTACGTCCGTGGCTGTTTCCTCCGCTTTTCCCCGGGACGGTGAGTTCCAGGCCCTCGACGAGATCCACGCGGCCGCGCTGAAGAACCTGCCGCGTGACGCCGCCGCCTATCTGGAGAGCGGGGCGGGCACCGAGCAGACGCTGCGCGCCAACCGGGAGGCGTTCGGCCGCTGGGTGATCAGGCCCCGCCCGATGACCGGGGTGGCCAACCCGAGGCTGAGCACCGAGCTGCTCGGCATCGCGCTGGCGCTGCCGGTGCTGACCGCCCCGTTCGGCGGCGACGCGCTGTTCGCGGCGGACGGTCACCTCGCCGTCGCCCGCGCGGACGCCAAGGCCGGCATCGCCTCGATCGTGCCCGAGGTCGGCAGCTTCTCCTACGAGGAGGTGGCGGCGGCCGCCCCCGCCGCCGCGCGGATCGGGCAGCTCCACCCGTTCGACTCCTTCGACGCCAGCGCCGCCCGGATCAAGCGAGCGGGCTACGACGCCCTGTGCGTGACCGTCGACTGCCCGATCGTCGGCTTCCGTGCCCGCAACCGGATGGCCCGCTTCCACCCCGACCCGGCCATCTGGCGGGGCAACGTGCTGAACGACGGCTCGCCCAACATCGCCTCCACCTACGCCGCCCGGATCGTGCCCGCCTGGACCTGGGACCAGCTGGCGGAGGCGACCGCCCGGCACCAGCTGCCGTGGATCGCCAAGGGCATCCTCACCGCTGAGGCGGCCGAGGCGGCCATCGCCGCGGGCGCGTCGGCCATCCTGGTCTCCAACCACGGCGGGCGCCAGGTCGACCCGGCCCCGGCCAGCCTCGACGTGCTGCCCGAGGTCGCCGCCCAGGTCGGCGGGCGCGTCCCGGTGCTGCTCGACAGCGGCGTCCGGACCGGGGCCGACATCTTCCTGGCGCTCGCGCTGGGCGCCTCGGCGGTGGTCATCGGCCGTCTCGCCGCCTACGGGCTGGCCGCGGCGGGGGAGGCAGGCGTCTCCCGCACGATCGAGCTGCTGGCCCAGGAGCTGCACGTACTGATGACGCTGGCGGGCGTGCCCGACGTCGCCGCGCTGACCCCGGACCTGCTCGCCCGCCGCCCGTAAGCCGCTCGCTCCGGTGACGGCAGCTCCCTTGACAGACGGGCGGCGCCGGGCCGGGGTCGCCCGGGTGGCGGGTTGCTGCAGTGGCGGGTTGCAACACTGGCGGGTTGCTACAGTGGCGGGCGTGGCAAGGACAATCGCGACCAACACCGTCGTCAGCCGCGACGAGCTGACCGAGTTCATCCGCCCCCGGCACCACGCGATCGTGATCACCGCCCGTAAGGACGGCGCCCCCCAGGCCTCGCCGGTCACCTGCGGGGTGGACGAGGCGGGCCGCATTGTCATCGCGACCTACCCCGAGCGGGCCAAGACCGTCAACGCCCGGCGCGCGCCGGACCGGGTCAGCGTGCTGTTCCTGTCGGACGACTTCGGCGGCCCGTGGGTACAGGTCGACGGCACGGCCGAGGTCCTCGACGTCCCCGAGGCGGTCGACGCCCTGGTCGACTACTTCCGGTCGATCTCCGGCGAGCACCCGGACTGGGCCGAGTACCGCGAGGCGATGGTGGCCCAGGGCAAGTCGCTGCTCCGGGTCACCCCGGTCCGCTGGGGGCCGGTCGCCACCGGCGGCTTCCCGCCCCGCCTGGCCAACTAGGGCACCTTTCCCGCCCGGCTCAGCCGCCTGCTCCAGCCCCGGGTGCCCGAGCCCCTGCAGCACCTGGCTGAAGCCCGGCAGCGAGGGGCGCGGGTGCCAGCCGGCCAGTGGCGTTCTAGTGTTCTGGTCCATGGACAACGCACCGACCTCAGCCGCCTCCGCCCCCGCCCAGCGTGCTCCGGCCGCCGCCGCCCTGGTGGCCGCGCTCGCCGCCGGGCTGCCGGACGGCCGCTCGTGACCGACCCGGACGTGCTCGCCCCGCTGTCCCACGATGACGCGGAGTGGGCGCCGTCCGGGGCGGCGGTGGCGGCCGTCCGCGCCCGGACCGAGGATGAAGTCCGGCACGTGGTCCGCACCGCGGCCAAGTTCCGCGCCCCGATCGTGCCCCGCGGCGCCGGAACGGGGCTTTCCGGTGGGGCCAATGCGACCGCAGGCAGCGTGGTCCTCGACCTGTCGCGGATGAACCAGGTGCTCGAGGTCGACCCGGACAACCTCACCTGCCGGGTGCAGCCGGGGGTGGTCAACAACGACCTGAAGGCGGCCGTGGCGGTCCACGGCCTGTGGTACCCGCCCGACCCGGCCAGCGCCCCCTGGTCGACCATCGGCGGCAACGTCGCCACCAACGCGGGCGGGCTGTGCTGCCTCAAGTATGGCGTGACCCGCGACTACGTGCTTGGTCTGCGGGCCGTGGTCGGCGCCGTCCCCGGCGCCACCCTGGAGGACAGCGACCAGCCCGGAACCGGCGGTGCGGCGGCTGGGGCGACCGGGGCCACCAGCTACGGCGACGTGGTGCGACTCGGGCGGCGGACCAGCAAGGGGGTCGCCGGGCTGGACCTGACGGGCCTGTTCGTCGGGTCGGAGGGCACCCTCGGGGTGGTGACCGAGGTGACCCTGCGGCTGCGCCCGGCCCTGGCCGGTACGCCGCGTACCATCGTCGGGGCGTTCGGCGACCTGGTGTCCGCGGGGGAGGCGGTGTCACTGATCACCCGGCGCGGGCTGTCCCCGTCGGTGCTTGAGCTGCTCGACCGCGCCTGCCTGACCGCGGTCGAGGAGTGGAAGCACCTCGGGCTCGAGGCCGACGCGGCCGCGCTGCTGCTGGCCCGGGTGGACACCCCGGCTGAGTCGGGCCAGGCCGAGGCGGACGCGCTGGCGGCGGCGATGACCGGCGCGGGCGCCCTGTGGGCGGCCCAGTCGACCGACGACACCGAGGCCGAGGCCCTGTTCGATGCGCGGCGGCTGGCCTACCCGGCCCTGGAGCGGCTCGGCCCGGTGCTGACCGAAGACGTCTGCGTCCCCCGGTCGGCCGTGCCCGTGATGCTCGCCCGGATCGGCACGATCGGCGCCCGCCACGGCGTCACGATCGCGACCATCGCCCACGCGGGCGACGGCAACCTGCACCCGCTGCTGGTCACCCCGCCCGGCGACGACGACGCCCGGCGCGCCGCCCAGGCCGCCTTCACCGACTTGCTGGACGCCGCCATCGAGCTCGGCGGCACGGTGTCCGGCGAGCACGGCATCGGCCTGCTCAAGCGCGACGGGATGCGCCGTGAGCTCGACCCTGGCGCGATCGCGATGCAGGCGGCGGTGCGCCGCGCCCTCGACCCGCTCGGCCTGTTCAACCCGGGCAAGGGCTGAGGCGCCACCGTCCCGTCGCCCGGGAGCGGCCCGTCAGCGCGGGGGACCGGCCGCGACCCGTCGCCGCACCTCGGCCAGCCCGGCCGGGCCCGGGTCGAGTGACCACCAGCTCTCCACCCACCAGGTCGCGCCGGCCGCCGCCCACGGCCCCGGCTCGTTCGGTTCGAGCCGGGCGAACTCGCCGGTGCTGTCCGCCTCGATGATCACGTCATACGGGTCGCCCGCCCGCCCGGCGGCCGCCCGCAGCGCCTGGACGTCGGCCACCAGCGACGCCAGCTCGTCCGGGCTGCTGGGGGAGCGGCCCTCCGCGCCGTCGAGGATGACCGGCAGCAGGCCGTCCCAGCGCGCTGCCCGTTCCAGTGACGGCTGCCGCCCGCGCCCAGCCACCCGCGCGCCGACCACCCAGACTGGCGGCCGGGGCCGCTGCACCGGCGGGTCGGGCACCATGAGGTCGGTCGGCCGGGCGCTGTAGTACCTGCCCTGGTAGCTGAACGGCTGCCCGCGCATCAGCCCGTCGTAGACGGCCAGGCACTCGTCGAGCTTCTCGGCCCGGACCCGGCGCCCCTCATCGGCCTCGAACGCGGTCCACCCCTCGTGCGGCGCGCCCAGCCCGACGCTCATCACCGCCCGGCCCTCGCTCAGCCGGTCGACCGTGCCGACGGCAGACGCGAGGTCCCACGGCCGCCACCGGGACGCCGGGGTCAGCAGGGTGCCGAGCCGTATCCGCCGCGTCGCCATGGCCGCCGCCCCGAGGGTGACCCACGCGTGCTCGCCCCAGACCGCCTCCCAGGTGAACACCGCGTCCCAGCCGTGCTCCTCGCCGAGCGCGGCGACCTCGGTGAACTCACGGGCGGTCGCGTGCGGAACCACGAACCCGAATCGCATGAGACGACTCTACGGACAGCGTCCGACAGTCCAGGAAAGCCGGCTCCCGCTCGCGCCCGGTACGGTGTCGAGAACGCGGCGCCTGCTCCGTCCCTGGGGTACGAGCGGCCGCCACGGGCCGCGCGACGAAGGAGGATCACCATGAAGTACCTGCTGCTGAAGCACTACCGGGGCGGACCTGCCCCCGTCGTCGACTGCGCCCCGATGGACCAGTGGACGCCCGGGGAGGTCGACGCGCACATCCGGTTCATGCAGGACTTCGCGGCCCGGCTGGAGCAGACGGGCGAGTTCGTCGACGCTCAAGGGCTGGCGCCGGGCGGCACGTTCGTCCGCTACGACGGCGAAGGCCGCCCGCCGGTGACCGACGGCCCGTTCGCCGAGACCAAGGACCTCATCGCCGGCTGGATGGTGATCGACGTGGAGTCCTGGGACCGCGCGCTCGAGCTGGCGGCGGGGCTGTCGGCCGCCCCGGGGCCGGCGGCAAGCCGATTCACGAGTGGCTCGAGGTCCGGCCGTTTCTCGCGATGCCGGCCTCCGTGACTGAGTGAGCGCCGTGACCGGGCACGCGGTGACCGGGTGAACGCCGTCAGGGCATGAACGAGGCCCAGTCGCCGGGGGAGGCCCCGTTCCCCGGGGAGGCGTCCGCCCAGTTCCCCGGGGAAACACTGCTGCGGGAGCTGGTCCCCGCGGTGATCGGCGTCCTCGTACGGCGCGGCGCCGACTTCGCGTCGGCCGAGGACGCCGTGCAGGAGGCGCTCATCCGGGCCCTGGACTCCTGGCCGCGACCCGCCCGCGATCCGAAGGCCTGGCTGGTCGCGGCGGCCTGGCGCCGCTTCCTCGACGCCGCCCGGGCCGAGGCGTCGCGACGGGGCCGGGAGCTGGCGGTCGAGGCCGAGCCGCCGGCCGGACCGGTCCCCGCGGCCGATGAAACGCTGCAGCTGTACATCCTGTGCGCGCACCCTGCCCTGCCGCCGGCCGCGGCCGTCGCGCTGACCCTGCGCGCGGTCGGCGGCCTCACCACCCGGCAGATCGCGGCGGCCTACCTGGTCCCCGAGGCGACCATGGCGCAGCGGATCAGCCGGGCCAAGCGACGGCTGGCGGGGCTGCCGCTCGACCAGCCGGGCGGCCTCGCCACCTTGCTGCGGGTGCTCTACCTGGTGTTCAACGAGGGTTACGGCGGGCAGGTCGACCTGGCAGCGGAGGCCATCCGGCTGACCCGCCAGCTGGCCGGCCTGACCGACGAACCCGAGGTGGCCGGGTTGCTGGCGCTCATGCTGCTGCATCACGCGCGCCGCTCCTCGCGGACCGGGCCCGGGGGCCGGCTCGTGCCCCTGGCTGAGCAGGACCGCCGCCGCTGGGACACCGCCCTGATCGCCGAGGGGGTGGCGATCCTGCAGGCGGCGCTGGCCCGCGACCGGCTCGGCGAGTACCAGGCCCAGGCCGCCATCGCCGCCCTGCACGCGGACGCGCGCACCACCGCCGAGACCGACTGGGTGCAGATCGTGGAGTGGTACGACGAGCTGCTGCGCCTCACCGGCAGCCCGGTTGTCCGGCTCAACCGGGCGGTCGCGGTCGGCGAGGCCGACGGGCCCGCGGCGGGCCTGGCGGCCCTGGACGGCCTGGACCCGGGCCTGCCCCGCTACACCGCGGTGACCGCCTACCTGAAAGAACGGGCGGGTGCGCTCGCAGCTCGCGGCCGAGCTGTACGCCCAGGCGGCCCGCGAGGCCGGCAGCGCGGCGGAGCGCGACCACCTCACCCGCGAGGCCGCCCGGGTGCGCCAGCGGCTGCGCTCCTGATCGTCTCCCGCGGCAGTACCCCGGGCCGCTTAGCTCACGTGCGCGGCGATGGACCGGGCGCAGTCCATCGCCTCGGCTGCGGCGGTGTCCACCTCCAGGTCGTAGCGGACGCCCCGGTGCACGATCTCAGCCTGGGCGGCGGCCATGCCGTCGACCCGGTCACCGCGGGCGACCTCCCGGCCCGTCGCGACCGCGGCGTCACAGCGCACGCCGACCCACAGCACCGGCAGCCCCTCCAGCGCCTCGGCCCAGCGTCGCTGCGAGGCCGCGCCGCCCAGGAACACCTCGTCGAGGATGACCCGGGCGCCTGCTCGCGCCATCGCGGCCACCCCCGCGATCCACGCCGCCTCGACCGTGCGGAACTCCGGCCCCACCACGACCGAGCCGTCGGCCGGGAAGTCGATTAGCCCGGCGGTGGCCGGCATCGCCCCGACCAGCGTGTCGGTCCCGAGGGCGAGCCACGTCTGCGGCAGCACCGCCTGCAGGCAGCGGGCAATCCCGGACTTGCCCGAACTCGACCCGCCGTTGAGCACGATCACCCGCGTCGCCACCGGGTCACGCTACCGCCGCCGTGCAGTGCCCCGGT
Organism: uncultured Actinomycetota bacterium; assembly: GCA_963795335.1. Lineage (GTDB taxonomy): Bacteria > Actinomycetota > Actinomycetes > Streptosporangiales > Streptosporangiaceae > Trebonia. The sequence continues at coordinate 65,668 of CAWCHI010000006.1, read as the reverse complement.
AGCGGTTTTCCGGTGCCGTTCGAGCAGGCCATCGGCCTGGTCTGGTACTACGCCGCCAGCAACCCGGTGATGAGCCTCAGCCGGGTCAGCCCGGACCGGGTCACTGCGGGCGGCCGCAGGACCTGAACCGCCGGGCGGGTCACCCGACGGCGATGCCGGCGTTAGGCTCGAAGGCGTGGCAACCAGCGTCGACGACCGCAACACCCGCATCGCCGGGCAGTACCGGGCCTTCGCGGATGAGGCGCGCGGCCGCTCTCCTCAGTACGAAGAGCTGGCGCTGGCGGTGGCGGACGACCCGGCCGTGCTCGGGTTCCTCGCCGGATTGCCTGGCCCCAAGCGGCAGCCCAACCTGCTCTTCGCGGCGGCCCGGTTCCTGCTCGGCACGCCGCCTGGGCTGGCCGAGCTGCGCGCGCTGGCCGGCGGCGACGCGGCCGAGCTGGCCGCCGCCATGCTGGCCCGGCGGACGCAGACCAACGAGCCCGCCCGCTGCGCCACCCTGCTGCCGGCCCTGGCGCTGCTCCCGCAGCCGCTGGCACTCATCGAGGTGGGCGCCAGCGCCGGGCTGACCCTGCTGCCCGACAAGTACTCCTACGACTACGACGGTCATCGGGTGACCGGGACCGACCCGCGGGCCCCCGTCCTGCCCTGCCGCCCACGCGGCCCGGTGCCGCTGCCCGACCGGGTTCCCGAGGTCGCCTGGCGGGTCGGCCTGGACCTCAACCCGCTGGACGTGACCAGCGAGGACGACGTCCGCTGGCTCGAGTGCCTGCTCTGGCCGGGCGAGACCGGGCGGCTGGAACGGCTGCGGAGCGCGGTCGAGACGGCCCGCCGCGACCCACCCCGGCTGGTCCGGGGCGACCTCCTGACCGACGTCCCCGGCCTGGTCGCGCAGGCGCCGGCCGGCGCCACGGTGGTGATCTTCCACTCGGCCGTGCTCGGCTACGTGAGCCCGCCCGAGCGGACCGAGTTCGCCGCGACCGTCGTCCGGCTCGGCCAGACCTGGCTCGCCAACGAGGGCCCGGGAGTGCTGGCCGGGGTCACCGCCCCGGACGCCGGCGGTCACGGCTTCGTGCTGGTCAGGGACGGTACCGAGGCGGTCGCGAGCACGGACTCGCACGGTACGTGGGTCGAGTGGCTGAGCTAGGCCAGGCCGGCGTCGCAGAGCGGCTCCGGGCCGGGCTCGGCGAGCTGGCCGACAGCGGCGCGGTCCCAGCAGCCGCCTACGCCGTCGTCAGCGACGGCGCGGTCACCACCGGCGGCTTCGGCGAGGCGGGCCCGCAGACCGTGTTCCAGATCGGGTCGGTCACCAAGGCGCTGACCGGGCTGCTGCTGGGCGATATGGTCCAGCGCGGGGAGGTGTCACTGTCCGACCTGGCCACCCGGTACCTGGCCGGGGCCACTCCCGGCAACATCACCCTGCTCGACCTGGCCACGCACACGTCGGGGCTGCTGAGCGTGCCGCCCCGGATGTGGGGGGCGCGGGTGCACCCGGACGACCCGTACCGGGGCTACTCGGCCGACCGGCTGGCGCGGGCCGCCCGCCGGTCGCTGGCAGGCAGGCTGGGCGCACGGCCCTACCGCTACTCCAACTACGGCTTCGGGCTGCTCGGCTACCTGCTCGGCGAGGCCGCTGGGACGCCGTATGAGGTACTGCTAGCCGAGCGGATCATCGGTCCGCTGGGGCTGACCGAGACCGGCTTTCGCGGGGAGCCGGTGCAGGGGTACAGCCGCGGCCGGCCGGTCCCGCCGTGGGACATGGCCGCGCTCGCCGCCGCCGGGGGCCTGTATTCGACCGCGACCGACCTCGCCCGGCTGCTGGCGGCGGCCCTGAGGCCCGACCAGACGCCGCTGGGCCCGGCCATCCGCACCGCCCTCGAGCCCCGACGGCCGATCGCCCCGGGCGCGGACACCGGGCTCGGCTGGCATCACCTGACCCGCAGGGGTAACCAGCTGACCTGGCACAACGGGATGACCGGGGGGTATACCGCGGTGATCGCCTTCAACCCGGCGCGCGGGACCGGGGCGGTCGCGCTGGCCAATACCGGGGGAATGCCGCCGTCGCCGATGGACGCCGTCGTCTTCGACGCGCTGTCCGCGCCGTGAAACCGCCGGACCGGGAAACAGTCGCCAGGAGACCGCTGACGGGGGAGGATCGCCCGCGTGCCGCCCGCCTTCGTTCCCGGCCTCGACTTGGCCTGCGACTTTTACCAAGTGATCGGCGCGTCGCGGTTCGCCGACGCGGTGCGGGCGGCGGTGGGCGACCCGCGGCTGCGGAGGCTGCCACTGACCGGCACCGTCGATCAGTTCACCGACAGCACCGACGCTATGAGCGACCCGGCCTTCCTGTGCGCCTGCACCGAGGCGCGGATAGCGTCGGCGGCCGAGTCCTGACCGCCCGGGAAAGCGCAGGTGATTTGCGACATTCGTCAATCACCAGGGGGCGGCGCTAGGTACCGTGCTTAGGTGACCAGCGACCCGAGATCTGCCAGCTCACCTGGCCCGTCGGACGCGGGCGGCGAGCACCAGGACTGGTCGCAGTCGCCCGCGACGGCGGAACCCCGACGGCCGGGGCAGGAATCCGGCGGCCAGGAGGCGGGCACCCCGCCGCCCGGCGCCGTCGAGTGGTACCGAGTGGGTCGCCATGCCCTGAGCCCGGCCGACCAGCGCAGTGCTGACCAGCACAGGGTCGATCAGCGCAGTGCTGATCGACCCGATGGCGAGCAGCCCAGTGCGGATCAGCCCAGTGCGGATCAGCCCAGTGCGGATCAGCCCAGTGCCGATCGGCCCAGTGCGGATCTGCCCAGTGCCGCGCGCAGTGGCGAACCACCCAGTGCGGCCAGCGGCCGCGGCGATACGGATTCTCCCAGCCAGCAACCCGGCGGCGCCGAGAGCCCAGCCAGGACGGGCTTTTCCGGCCAGGGTGACCAGTGGATGTACCGGTCCGCCTCCTTCCCCGCCGCCCAGTCCGCGCCTGCCCCATCGCCACAGGCCCCATCGCAGCACGCACAGGCGGGGCAGGGCTGGGATTGGTACCGGCCGCAAGCGACCGGGCAAACTGGTCAGGGCGGATACGGGCAGCCCGGCGGCTACGAACCGCCGACCGTCGTCGGTCAGCCGGGGGACTACCGGAAGCAGGACGGCTACGGTCCGCAGGCTGGGTACGGGCAACAGGCCGGTTATGGGCAGCCGGGCAGCTACGGTCAAGCGAGTCAAGGCGGGTCCGGCCAGCCAGGCTCCGGTTACGGGACGTCGGGTTACGGGCAGCCGGAGGACTCGCAGCAGGGTTTCCAGCAGGGCGCTGGACAGCCGGACCACCGGTCGCAGGGCCAAAGCCAGCAATGGTTCGGGCAGCAGGGGTACGGGGCCGACGGGTACGGGAACCGGGCGCCAGGAAGTCAGCCGGATTACCAGCAGCAGGCAGGCAACGGCCAGCCGCATCCGCAGGCGGGGTATGGCCAGCAGGCTTATGGCCAGCAGGGATACGGCCAACCGGACTACGGGCAGCAGAGCTACGGCCAGCCAGGATACGGACAGCCGGGCACAAACCAGCAGGGCACTAGTCAGCAGGGCTATGGCCAGCAGAACTATGGCCAGCAGAACTATGGCCAGGACACAGGCCAGCAGGGATACGGCCAGCAGGGATTCGGCCAGCAGGGCGCGCGTCAGCAGGACTACGGGTCGGCCGCCTATCAGCAGGCGCCCGCCTCGCAGGCTTACCCGCAGCCGGGTTATCAGCAGCCGGGATACGGGCAACCGGGCTGGGGCCAGGGTTCCGGCACAGGCGGCTACGGAACCGCCGGTTACGGCAGTGCTGGCTACGGCAGTGCTGGCTACGGCAGTGCTGCCTACGGAACCGCCGGCTACGGGCAGCCGGGGCTGCCCGCCCCGGGCGGCCCCGGTACAGAGCAGGCAGCGAACGCGGGTGCGGCCGGGGGGGACGGGGAACGCCGTGGCAAGAACGGCGGCGACGGCCCGCGCCGTCCCCGCCGCCGCACCGTCCTTTTCTCCGCCCTCGCCGGGGTGGTCGCCGTCGCGGTAGCGATCGCGCTGGTGGTGGTGTTCGTGGTCAAACGCGGCCCGGGGGTGCCCGCCACCGGGATGATCCCCACCGGGTCGACCGCTCAGGCGGACGGCCGGCAGGTCGCGGCCGCGTTCCTGACCGCCTGGGAGCAGGGCGAGCTGGGCACGGCGGCCAACCTCACCAACCACCCGGCCACCGCCAAGGCGGCGCTGGCCGAGTACGGCAAGGACCTGAGCCTGGACAAGGTCGGCTTCGGGCAGGACGGCCTGACGGCCGCGCCCGGGTCCAGCACTGCCCAGCCACGGGAGAAGGTTGCCTTCTCGGTCCGCGCCTCGGTCGGCGCCAGCGCGGGCACCACCGCGCTGCGCGGTAACTGGGACTACCACTCCAGCCTGATCGCCTACCAGCAGGCGAACTCCAGCGTCTGGTTTGTCGCCTGGCAGCCGGCCGTGCTGGCGCCCAACCTGACCACGAAGACCCACCTGCAGGCGGTGACGGTCGCGCCGACGGTCGAGGAGGTCACCGACGCCAACGGGGGCAACCTGACCAGCTACGGCGAGGTCGGGCTCACCAACGTCTCCAGCCTGCTGATGAAGGCGGCGCCGACCGGCCAGGGCAAGCCCGGGCTCGACGTCCAGGTCGAGACCACGGCCGGCAAGCCGGTGAAGAAAAGCCAGGCGGTCATCCTCGCCCCGGAGAACCTCCAGTCGCTCGCCACCACCATCAGCTCTGGCGCCGAGACGGCCGCGCAGGCCGCGGTGGCCATGCACCCGCAGAGCTCGATGGTGGTCATCCAGCCGTCGAGCGGCAAGATCCTGGCGATCGCCAACAACGACGGGTTCAATGACTTCGCGCTGACCGCCCGGGTGGCGCCCGGATCGTCGATGAAGGTGATCACCTCGGCGGCGCTGTTCAACGAGGGCGTGCTCACCCCGAGCACGCCGGTGGAGTGCCCGAAGGCTTACACCGTGCAGGGCATCACCTATCACAACGACAAGGGCGAGTCCGAGCCCGCGGGCACACCGTTCATTACCGACTTCGCGCAATCCTGCAACAACGCGTTCACCCAGCAGTGGCCGCACCTGTCGGGGGCGCTGGCGAGTACCGCCAAGAATTACTTCGGCCTCGACCAGAACTGGGAGATCGGCATCACCAGCCTGTCAGCGTCCTACTTCAACGCGCCCGCCAGCGCGTCGGGGGCTGAGCTGGCCCAGGAAGCGTTCGGTCAAGGTGGCCTGACCGCCTCGCCGCTGGCGATGGCGTCGGTCGCCGCCACCGTCGACGACGGCACCTTCGAGCAGCCGGTCCTGGTCGCCGGGACCAAGCAGCTGGCGGCGACGGCGCTGCCGACTGCGACCGACGCGGGGCTCAAGGAGATGATGCGAGCCGTCGTCACCAGCGGCACCGGAGCTGGCCTGGGCCTTGGCCCGACCGTCTACGCCAAGACCGGGACGGCTGACATCCAGAACCAGGGGAAGCCGAACAGCTGGTTCATCGCGTTCGACTCATCGGCCGACGTCGCGGTTGGCTGCCTTGTCCTCGACGCCGGCTACGGCGCCTCGTTCGCGGGCCCCGAGGTCGCCAGCTTCCTCAGCCACTACTGAGGCGCGCCCGGCTATCGGCGGGATAATCGGCTCATGCACGACCAGCCCGAGCCGGCCGACACGGTCGAGATGGACCCCGGTCGGCGCTGGCGTCGGCCAGCCTGGCTGCCGCATCCCAGGCCGGGCCTCGTCGCCCTGGCGGCGCTGGTGATCGGGCTCGCGGCGGGTTACGGGGCCGGGGTCACCCACGGCCGGGGGAGCGCCGCGCCCGCGCCCGTGCCATCGCGGTCCGCACCGACGGCCGCGCCCGCCGCTTCGTTCAGTTTCGACGGCGCACCCGCCCTCGCCCAGGGGACGCAGACGTGCTCGGTTCAGACGGGGCACCTGCTCGAGCTGGGGGTGGAGGTGACCAACTCCTCGCCCGCGCCGGTGACGCTCGGGCAGATCAAGGCGGTCCTCCCGCTCGGCGGGCTCAAGCAGGTCGGCAGTCAGTGGGGCCCCTGCGGGGCGCTGACGAGTGCCCTGGCCCCAAACGATGTCCCCGACCTGCTGTCGGGCGAGAGCGACTGGCTGACCGTCATCTTGCGGGTCACCGTGCGCTGCCCCGGACCCCTCCCGGTCCAGTTCAGCGTCGGCTACGTGGTCAACGGGAAGCAGTCCACAAGCAGGCTGCCCGGCTTTCCCGACCTGAGCCAGGTTCCCTACAGCGGTTGTCCCGCTAGCCCCGGGCCGGGGTGACCGGGGCCGAGGTGGGCGGCGATCACCTTCTTCGGCACCACCATGCACCACGCGTCGGTGACCAATTCCCGCATTTCCATGGCGCCGAGCGCGCTCATCCGGGCCACGACCCACTGGTAGCGCAGGTCAGAGGGCCGCGGTAGCAAGAACTTGTCCGGCTCGCTGGCGATGAGGGCGTCGCGCTGCTCCTTCGGGAAGCCGAACCCGAGCAGCTGCTCGTCGGGGGAGATCGAGGCGTAGACGATCTGCCCGACCCGGAATTTGGTGTAGTCGCGGATCAGGTGCTCGCTGGTACGTGGCAGCGCCAGCGCCACCGCGCGCACGTCCGCGGCGGTAATCATGGCACCCACCCTAGCCAAGGGGTAGCACAGCCGGCCAGCCGTAGGCACCCTGTCGGCTGTGCCCGGGCGGATGGCGCGCCGCCGCGCCATCTCTCATAGAAGTTGATCGAAATAGATTGCCTTAGTGGCTGCTAATGATCTTGAATAGTGCTAATATTCGAATGAGTAGATATAGATCTGAGAAACTCGAACAGAGGGAGCTGAGGTGGAGTCGCAGTCAGGGCAGCCGGGCGGGTCGGGCGCAACGCCGGTCCCCGGGTCCGGCATGCCCCCTGCCCCCGCCAGTCCTGCCCCCGCCAGCGCCCCGTTCCCGGCCGGTACCGCGCACGCTGGTTTCGCTCGCGGCGGCCGCTGGGACACCTGCCCGCCGTCAGCCGCGCTCGGTGCCGCCCTGGAGGTCGCGACCGGCGACGGATGGCGATGCCCGGGTGCGTCCCGTGATGAGCTTCTCGGCATGCTGCGCCAATGCCAGGCCATGGAAGCCGCCGCGGCGGCAGCCAAGTTCGGTGTGCTGCGGGCGCTGATCCGGGTCGACGACCAGCCGCTGCCGGGTGGCGGGTACCGTGGCGACCTGCCCGAGGGCTGGACCAAGTCGCTGACCCATGAGGTGGCCCTGGCCCTGTCGATGCCGGCCGTGTCGGCCGACCGGATGATGTGGCTGGCGTGGGACCTGCAGGCCCGCCTGCCGGGCGTTGGCGCCCTGCTCGCCGCGGGCACCCTCACCGCGGCCAAGGCCAAGGCGGTCAACGAGGCCCTGGAATCGCTCAGCGCACAGGACGCGGCGCGGGCGCAGGAGCTGATCCTGCCCGAGTTGACTGGCAAGACCTTCGGACAGGTGGTCAGGATCGCCGTGCAGGCCGCTGTCACCGTCGACCCCGATTCGGCTACCCGACGGCGCGAGGAGGCCGAGCGGAGCAAGAGCCGGGTGCAGATGTTCCGCGAGGAGTCTGGCGCCGCCGCCCTCACCGGCCGGGAGCTGCCCACCGATCAGACCCTGGCCGCCCACGCCAGCGTCTGCGCCCGGGCCCAGGAGTACCTCGACTCGGACGCCTTCCCGCCGGGCACGCGGATGGACCAGTACCGCGCGGCCGCCTACCTCGACCTGCTGAACGAGATCAGCGCGGCGGCCCGGATCGCCACCGGCCAGCTAACGCCCGCCAGCCGACTGAACGGCGACGCTCCGGGCCACGATGGTTCCGGCGATGTTCCGGGCCCGGATGGTCCCCGCGACGGTGACGTCAGCGATCGTGGTCCGGGCGATCGTGGTCCGGGCGATCGTGGTCCGGGCGATCGTGGTCCCGGTAACCGGGGGCCCGGCGATCGTGGGCCCGGCGATCGTGGTCCCGGCAACGCTGCTGCCGGCGATCCCGGTCCTGGCGACGACGGCCCCAGCCACAGTGGCCCCGGTCACCGTGGCCCCGGCCGCGGTGACCCGCTCGCCACGCCGCCCCGCCCCGTCGACCTGGTCGTCCCGCTCGCCACCCTGCTCGGCCTGGGTGAACGGCCGGGCGAGAGCCACGGCCTCGGCCCGCTCGACCCGGGCCTCGCCCGGCAACTCGCCGCGGCGGCCTGCGCCAGCCCGGGTACCCGGATCTGCGTCACCGTCACCGACCCGGACGGTATCGCGATCGGCCATGGATGCGCGCGGGCCGCCCGCGCAAACCGGGGCCACCCGCGCGGGCATCCGGGCCATGACCGCCGGCCGTTTCGCTCGATCACCCTGCCCGCCCGCCTGAACCTGACGATTCCCGCGGCCGACCTCGCCCGCCTGGGGCGGCCGCCTGACGTCGCCCACCCGGTGCAGGCACCCGGCCCGCCATCGGCGGCAGGGCCGCCCGGCGCGCCTGGGTGGTCTTTCACAAGTCGCGCCGATGCGGGTCCGCCCGGCGGGTACGGCTGCTGGACGCTCGACGGCCCCAGCCAGACGCGGTTGACCGTACGGCTGGAGCCGGTGCCGGCCTTCGCCTGCGACCACCGCCATGAGTCCCACGCGTACCAGCCCAACGAGGTCCTGCGCCACCTGGTCCAGCTGCGCGACGGCGACTGCACGTTCCCGTCTTGCTCGCGCCACGCGCGGGAAACCGACTTCGAGCACGCCGTCCCCTATCACCGCGGCGGCCGGACCTGCGCTTGCAACGCGGGGTCACGCAGCCGCGCCTGCCACCGGGTCAAGCAGTCGCCCGGCTGGATCGTCACCCAGCCGGTGCCGGGGTGGCATCACTGGCAGGGACCATCCGGGCGCGGCTACACCCAGGGCCCCAAGCGCTACCCGGCCTGACGGGCTCCTGTCCCGGGACCTCGCCGGTCATGCCAGTCCCGGTCTGGTCCAGTCCCGGTCAGGGCAAGTCCCGGTCAGGGCAAGTCCCGGTCAGGCCAGTCCCGCGCCTCAGGCGCCCTCCTGGCGGGCGAGCAGGGCCACGTGCAGCGCCGCCCGCGACTCGGGATCGGCCAGGCTGACCCCGAGCACCCGCTCGATGAGCGCGAGGCGCTGGTAGAACGTGGGCCGGGCGAGGTGGGCGCGCGCCGCCGCCAGCGCCTTGTTCCCGCCGGCGTCGAGGAACGCGGCCAGGTCGGCGGCCAGGGTGGTGCCGTGCTCGGCGTCATGGGCTAGCAGCGGGCCCAGCTCACGCTCGGTGTAGGCGCGCACCCGCGCGTCCTCCCGCAGCAGGTACAGCAGACCGCGCAGGCGCAAGTCGGGCAACCGGTAGTAGGGCCGGCGGCCGCCTGGCTCGCCCACCGCGAGGTCGGCTACCTCGCGGGCCTCGGTGACAGCGGCGCGCACTTCCCGCAGCGACCGGGCGGTGCGGCTCACCCCGATCACGAGCGCAGCTCCCGGCGCGTCCGTGCCGTCCGGCCCGGACCGGGCCGACTGCCAGGCCGCCAGCCGCCCCGCCAGCGCCCGCAGCGGCCCGGTGTCGTCACCGCCTGGCGGGAGGGACAGCAGCGCCACCGCCCGCTCCTCGTCCAGCGCCCCGACCAGCGCGGGCACGCCCGCCGCGCGGCCCGCGGCCGCCAGCGTCTCGGCCGCCCCGAGGACCGCGGCGTGAGCCGCCTCCGGCGCCCCCGCCGCCGGCAGCCGGGCCACCACGGCGACCAGGTCCCGGCCGGTCACCTCGACGCCCATCGCCCGGGCCCGGTCGCCGGCCGCGTCGGTCCCCTCGATCAGCGCGCTGATCAGCGTCCGGTGCGCCTGCCGTTCGAGCGAGTCCGCCTGCGAGGTGAGCAGCCGGCCGAGCGCCAGGGTGGCGGCCGCCCGGGAGATCAGCAACTCATCGATGATCCGGGCGTGCACCGCCTCGGTGATCTCGATGAAGGCGACCTCGCGGCGCAGCTCCACCAGCGGCAGCGAGCGCGCCTCGGCCGCGGCCACCAGTGCGGGCGGCAGTGCCGCGGCGTACCGGCGGCCCAGCTCGACCGCCAGTCCGGCCACGCCTACGTTGGCGAGCGCGCCGACGTACTCGGCCAGGCCGGTGGCCGAGTCGGGCAGCGCGATGCCGGTCGACAGCACCAGCTCGCCGCCCCGCAGCAGGCGCCCGATGTCGGTCAGCTCGACCGCGTGGACCCAGCGCACGGGGACGTCCAGCCGGGCGGCGCCCGCGACCACGAACGGCGCGCCCCGGCGGACGACGTCGAGGTCGAGAACCTCGCGCAGGGTCAGCGGCATTGCGGCGGCCTCACACGGAGACCTTACAACATGTAAGGAAAATCCAGGGATTCGTAGCAGCATGTCACTAGGCGGTGCCGCCCCGGCCCGGGCAGACTGGGACCATGTCAGATCTCCTCGCCCGTCACCGCGCTGTCATCCCCAGCTGGGTCGCCCTCAACTACGCCGACCCGATCGAGATCGTCAGCGGCAAGGGCTGCCGTGTGACCGACGCCGAGGGCAACAGCTACCTCGATTTCTTCGGCGGCATCCTCACCAACATGCTCGGCTACGACGTCGCCGAAGTGCGCGAGGCGGTCGAGCGGCAGCTCGCGTCGGGGATCTACCACACCTCGACGCTGTACCTGATCCGCAACCAGGTCGAGCTGGCGGAAAAGATTGCCCGCCTGTCTGGCATCCCGGACGCCAAGGTGTTCTTCACCAACTCCGGCTCCGAGGCCAACGAGACCGCGCTGGCGGCGGCCCTGTCCGTCCGCAAGGCCAACCAGGTCCTGGCGATGCGGAACTCCTACCACGGCCGTACCTTCGGTACCGTCGCCATCACCGGCAATGCCGCCTGGAAACCGAGCAGCAACGACCCGTTCGGTACCCATTACCTGCATGGCACTGACCGGCAGCTGCCTGCCTACCGCGGCCTGTCCGACGGCGAGTACATCGAGGCCTGCGTGGCCGACCTGCGGGCGCTGCTGAAGGCCGCCATCCACCCGGACGACGTGGGCGCGCTCATCGCCGAGCCGATCCAGGGCGTCGGCGGCTTCACCATGGCCCCGGACGGGCTGCTGGCGGCGTACAAGGAAGTGCTCGACGAGCACGGCATCTTGCTCATCTCCGATGAGGTGCAGACCGGCTGGGGCCGCACCGGCGAGCACTTCTGGGGGATCCAGGCGCACGGCATCACCCCCGACTTCATGACGTTCGCCAAAGGCCTCGGCAACGGCTTCGCCATCGGCGGCGTGGTCGGCCGGGGCGAGCTGCTCGACTCCATCCGCGGCAACGGCATCTCCACCTTTGGCGGCAACCCGGTCGCGACCGCAGCCGCCAACGCCACCCTCGACTACGTGCTCTCCCACGACCTGCAGGCCAACGCGGCCGCCTGCGGTGCGATCGTCATCGACGGCCTGCGGCGGGCCACCGCCGGCCTGAAGACGGTGGCCGACGTGCGCGGCAAGGGCCTCATGTTCGCGGTCGACCTGGCCGACCCGGTGACCGGGGCGCCGTCGCCCGCCCTCGCGGCCACGGCGATGGAGGCGACCAGGGAACGCGGGCTGCTGGTCGGCAAGGGCGGCCTGTACGGCGCCACCCTGCGGATGGCCCCGCCGCTGACCGTCACCGAGGCGGAGGCCCGGGAGGGCCTCGGCCTGCTGACCGACGCGCTCCGTGCGGTCGAAAACCAGGGTGCGGTCGACAGCGGGGCGGGCGCCTGATGACCGGCCACATCACCCACTGGATCGACGGCAAGCCCTGGACGGGGACGGCCGAGCGGCAGGGTGAGGTCTTCGACCCCGCCCTCGGCACCGTCAGCGGCCTCGTCGACTTCGCGTCGGCGGCCGACGTCGACGCCGCCGTCGCCGCGGCCGGGGCTGCCTTCCGCGACTGGCGCCACGCCACCTTGTCGCGCCGGGCGAAGGTGCTGTTCGACTTCCGCGCCGCGCTGCTGCGCCGCCAGGGGGAGATCACCGCCGCCATCACCGCCGAGCACGGCAAGGTGCTGTCCGACGCGGCCGGCGAGCTGGCCCGGGGGCTGGAGGTCGTGGAGTTCGCCTGCGGCATTCCGGCCCTGCTGAAGGGCGGCTTCTCGGAGGGCGTCTCCACCCAGATCGATGTCACCTCGATCCGCCAGCCGGTCGGCGTGTGCTCGATCATTACCCCGTTCAACTTCCCCGTCATGGTGCCGCTGTGGTTTGCCCCGATCGCGGTCGCCTGCGGCAACACGGTCGTGCTGAAGCCGAGCGAGAAGGACCCGTCGGCGGCGGTGCTGCTGGCCGAGTGCTGGGCCGAGGCGGGCCTGCCGGACGGCGTCTTCAACGTCGTCCAGGGCGACGCGGTCGCGGTCAACCGGCTGCTGACGCACCCGGACGTGCGCGCGGTCAGCTTCGTCGGCTCGACCCCGGTCGCCCGGCACGTGTACGAGACCGGCACCCAGGCGGGCAAGCGGGTCCAGGCCCTCGGCGGGGCCAAGAACCACATGGTGGTGCTGCCCGACGCTGACCTCGACGCCGCCGCCGACGCGGCCGTCTCGGCCGGCTTCGGCTCGGCCGGCGAGCGCTGCATGGCGGTCTCGGTCGTCGTCGCGGTCGACCCAGTCGGCGACGACCTGGTCAGCCGGATCACCGAGCGGATGGCGGGGCTGCGGACCGGGGACGGCCGCCGCGGCTGCGACATGGGCCCGCTGGTCACCGCCGCGCACCGGGACCGGGTGGCCAGCTACGTGGACGCCGGCGTCGAGGCCGGCGCCACCCTGGTGGTCGACGGCCGCGGGGTGGACGCCGACGCCAGCGGGAAGGACGGGTTCTGGCTCGGGCCGACGCTGTTCGACCACGTGCCGCCGTCAGCCTCGGTCTACACCGACGAGATCTTCGGCCCGGTGCTGTCGGTGGTCCGCACGGGGTCCTTCGACGAGGCCCTCGACCTGGTCAACGCCAGCCCCTATGGCAACGGCACGGCCCTGTTCACGAGCGACGGCTCGCTCGCGCGGCGCTTCCAGAACGAGGTCGAGGTGGGCATGGTCGGCATAAACGTGCCGATCCCGGTGCCGGCCGCGGCCTACTCCTTCGGCGGCTGGAAGGCGTCGCTGTTCGGTGACAGCCACGCCTACGGTCCCGACGGGCTGCACTTCTTCACCCGGTCGAAGGTGGTGACGAGCAAGTGGCCGCGGACGTCGGTACCGCACGCCCAGCTCGACCTGAACTTCCCCGGCAACCACTGACCGCCCGCTTAAGCGCTGGCCCCGCCGCCCTCCGGCGGCGGGGCCGGGCGTTACGGGTGCCGGCGCATTACGGGTTGACGGTGCCGAAGCTGGTGGTCTGCGAGGGGGCGCCGGACGCGGACGCGCTCGCGCTGGCCGGGGAAGGTCCGGTGACCTGCAGCGATGAAATCAGCGAGGTGACGTTGGCCTCGTTCAGGTTCTGCGGGACCGACACGAAGAACACGCCCGGGGCGGCCCCGGTGCCGGGGTCCACCACGACCACCGCGGCCTGCTCGTCGGACCAGGTGGCACCCTGGCCGGCGGCGTTGCTGTAGACGGTGTCGAAGCCCACTTCCCAGCCCTGGTGACCGCCGACGGTGACCGCCTGGTCCTGCTCGGTGCTGGTGCTGTGCTGCAGCGCGTTGTAGTAAGAGCCGGAGAACTTTTGCGCCAGCTGCTCGGCGACGTTCTGCAGCTGGCCGGCGCTGCCGTTGTAGCCCCAGTCAGCCGGCAGCGGTCCCGAGCAGGCCTCGCCGTACCAGGTGGTCGAGCCGCCGTTGACCTGCCCGGCGACCGCGTACTCGCCGTCTGTCCAGGTGAAGGGGCCGTTGTTGAGCGACGCCGGGCAGCCGCCCTGCCACGGCGCGGCCAGCTGGGCGTAGGACAAACCGGACTGGCCGTCCGACAGCAGCGAGCCGGCCGCCGTGGCGGACGGCGAGGCCGAGGGGGACGGGGACGCGCTCGGCGTGGCCGGCGGTGCCGTGGTCGCCGCGGCGGACGGCGTGAGCTGCGTCTGGTCCGCGGTCGAGGCGGGCTTCGCCCCCAGGTTGACGGTGATGAGCACGATGGCCGCGACCGCGACGGCGGTCCCGGCGCTGATGCCCGCGATCACCCGCCGGCGGCGCTGGCGCTGGGCCTGCTGGTAGCCGTAGCGGTTGCTGCCCGCCGGGCCGCCCGGCATCCCCGGGACGACCGGCGCCTGCCAGGCGTCGCCCGGCGGTTGCTGCCACTGGCCGCCCCCCATGAACAGCACCTGGGTGCCGTCGCCGCCGCTCGGGGCGCCCAGACCGAAGACACCGCCGGGGGGCGGGTAGCCCGGCTGCACGATCGTCGGCTGCACCGGAGCGAGCCCGGCCGGCTGCCCGACGGCCGCCTGGTAGGCGGCCGGCGGGACGGTGGCGGGCTGGACCGTGGTGACCGCTGGCTGGTAGGCGGCCGGCGGGACGGTGGCGGGCTGGACCGTGGTGACGGCGGGCTGGTAGGCGGCCGGCGCGAGGTCGTCCGGTAGCGCGGGCTGCGGCTCGGTCGGCCGCCCGGTCGGCGGCTTGGTCCGGCGCAGCACCGAGTCGTGCGGGACCGAGGAGCGCCGCCCGATCGCCGCCTGCACCGCGGTGGCCGGCACGGCGGCCGCCTGCACCGATGTCGCCGCGGCGTCCCCGCTGGCTCCGGTCCCGCCCGCGCTGACGTCCGGGTGGGTGTGCTGGGTCCACACCGACCCGTCCCACCAGCGGAGCAAGCGAGGCTTCCCGTACGGGTCCGGGTACCAGCCTGGGGATGGCAAGTCCATGGGCCTAGGGTAGAAGAATGTACCGCTCAACAACGTGCGAATCGGGCGGGTCACCAGTTCGTTGGCGGTGAATTAGTTTTCCTGGGAAGCCATCTCGGCGGATGCTGCCGGGCCGGAAGCGGCGGCGATGCCGGCGTCGGTGATGACCGCCGCTCCTGAGGCGAACCGGGCCAGGTCGGCCCCGGTCACCACCCGGGCCGGGAACGGGTCGGCCGCCGCCGCCCGGGCCAGCGCCGCCTCCGGCAGCGGCAGGTCACTGCCGAGGAGTACCAGGTTGCCCCGCCGCCGCCCGCGCAGGACGCTCGCCTCCGCGATCATGACGGCCTCGGAATAGACCGAACGGAGCGTGGCCACCGCCGCCCGCGCGCTGCTGAGCGCCTCGGAGCCGGGCGTGCCGGTCCCCGGTGCCTGGCCCGCCGCCACGTTCACCGCGTAGATGCCGCCCGGGCGCAGTGCGCGGGCGGTCGCGGCGGCGAACTCGGCCGTGGTCAGGTGGGCGGGCGTGACCGCGCCCGCGAACACGTCCGCGATCACCAGGTCGTAGCGGCCGGGCGGGACCGACTCGACCACCGCGCGGGCGTCGGCCGTCCGGACCCGGATCCGGTGCCCAGCGGGCAGCGGCAGGTGCCCGCGGACCAGGTCGGTCAGCGTGTCGTCGACCTCGGCCACCAGCTGCCGGGAGCCGGGCCGGGTGTGCGCCAGGTAGCGGGGCAGGGTCAGTGCCCCGCCGCCCAGGTGCAGCACCTGCAGCGGCTCGCCGGCCGGGTAGCCGAGATCGGCCACGTGGCCGATCCGGCGCACGTACTCGAACTCCAGGTAACCGGGATCGGCCAGGTCGACCCCGCTCTGCGGGACGCCGTCGATGAACAGCAGCCAGGCCCCGGCCCGGTCCAGGTCGGGGACGAGCTCGGCCGAGCCCAGCCGTACCTGCTGGTGCACGGCCACCCGCGGGCCGCCTGACCGCGCGGGCCGCCGCGCCCGGTTCCGGTTGCCGCTCACGACGACGATTATCTCCTGCCGGCCGGCCCGTGCCCGTCCGTCCGGCCGGACGGACGGACGGACGGGCTGGGGAAACGCAGCGCCCGGGCCGGTTTCCCGGCCCGGGCGCTGCGAAGGGAGCGGTCAGCGCTGGATGGCCCCGCGCCGGGTGATCCGGTCGACGATCACGGCCGCCAGCAGGACCAGGGCGGTCCACATGAGCTGGGCCGCGGCCGACAGGCCGAGCAGTTCCAGGCCGTTGTAGATCACGCCGACGACCAGGCCGCCGAGGACGGCGTGCAGCATCTTGCCGCGCCCGCCGAACAGGCTGGTGCCGCCGATGACCGCCGCCGCGATCGCGTAC
The DNA here is from genome assembly GCA_963795335.1 of uncultured Actinomycetota bacterium. Taxonomy (GTDB): domain Bacteria; phylum Actinomycetota; class Actinomycetes; order Streptosporangiales; family Streptosporangiaceae; genus Trebonia. Next base: position 49,546 of record CAWCHI010000006.1, on the reverse strand, counting down.
AGGACGTTCTGGCCGCCCTGGACGCCGTTCGAGATCGACCCCAGGTACGAGGCGTAGATGATGCCGGTCATGCCGGCCGTCAGCCCGCACAGGGTGAACGCGAGGGTGCGGATCCGCACGATGCTGATGCCGGCCCGCCGGGACGCCTCGGTGTTGCCGCCGATCGCGTAGAGGTAGCGGCCGAACCTGGTCCGGCCGAGCAGCACCGTCCAGACGACGAGGATGGCGAGCACCACCAGCACGGCCCAGGGCAAGCCTTCCAGGGTGATCAGCCGCCCGCGGTTCTGGTTGGCGATCAGCGCGATGACGACCGCCGCGACGACGACGCCGCCGACCTTGAGCAGGGTGACCGACACCGGCGGCGCGACCAGGCCCGCCGAGCGCCTGCGGAAGTCACCGTAGAACAGCACCGCGCCCGCCGCCACCGCGATCGCGATCATGACGATCCAGGTGGCGGTCGGGCTGAGCGCGCCGCCCTCGATGTCGTTGATGATCGAGTTGTGCAGGTTGATGACGCCGCCGACGCCGATGCTGCCGGTCTCGGCGATCAGGAAGAGCAGCAGGCCGGACAGGCCCAGCTGGCCCGCCAGGGTGACCACGAACGACGGCAGGCCCAGTCTCGAGATGATGATGCCCTGCAGCGCCCCGTACAGCGCGGCGGCGGCCAGGGAGACCAGCACCGCCGCCCACAGCGGGTCGCCGAGGGCCAGCATCCACAGGCAGACGACAGCGCCGCAGGCCGCGGTGAAGCCAGCCGCCAGGTCGATGTCACCCAGGATCAGCACGAAGACCTCGGCCATGCCAAGGGTGATGATGAACGCCGACTGCGTCAGCAGGTTGACCAGGTTGCCCGCGGACAGGAAGAGCGAGTTCTTCACCTGGAAGAAGATCACGATGATGATCAGGCCGGCGATGACCGGCAGCGCACCGCTCTCGCCGGACCGGATGCGCCGGGAGACGATCATCAGGTAATCGCCGAACGAGTTGGCCAGCAGGTCAGCCGACGCGTCGGAGGTGCTCGCCGCGATGTCGACTTCCGAGCCGCTGGGCTCTTGGTTCACGGATGTCACGGTCAGGCCTCCGTGGTCTGCGGCGCCGCGCCGTTGGCGCCGGGGCCGGAACCGGTAGTAATCCAGTGGACCGCCGAGTCCGTGGTGAAGTCGGACCGGGGCCCTTCGGTGACGAGCCGGCCAAGGTAAAGGACCGCGATGCGGTCGGCGACCTCGAACACGTCGGTGAGGTTGTGCGAGATCACCAGCACGGCGATGCCCCGGGCCGACAGCCGCTTGATCAGGTCGAGGATCAGCGCGGTCTGCTTGACCCCGAGGGCGGCGGTGGGCTCGTCCATGATCACGAGCTTGGCGTCCAGCATGACCGCCTTGGCCACCGCGACCGACTGGCGCTGCCCGCCGGACAGCGAGCCGACCGGCTGGCGGATGTTGCGGACCGTGGTGACCCGCAGGTCAGCCAGGGTCTTCTTGGCTTCCTGCTCCATGTCGATCTCGTCGAGCAGGCCGCCCTTGAGCACCTCGTGCCCGAGCATCATGTTCTGCACGATGTCGAGGTTGTCGCACAGGGCCAGGTCCTGGTACACGGTGGCGATCCCGGCGTTGGTCGCCTCCCGGGGGGAGTGGAAGTTGACCGGCTTGCCCTGCCAGATGATCTCGCCGCCGTTCGGCTCCCAGATCCCGGCGATGGTCTTGATGAGGGTCGACTTGCCCGCGCCGTTGTCGCCGACCAGGGCGGTGACTTGCCCCGCGGGGATGTCGAAGTTGATGTCGGTGAGCGCGTTCACCGGGCCGAAGTTCTTCCCGATGCCGCGCAGCCGCAGCAGCGGTTCAGCGTCGTTCACAGTCACATCCTGCCTAATACCCTCGTCATACCCTCGTCCGGGGTGCGGGCCACGTGGCCCGCACCCCGGACAAGCGGTGTGCTTGCTGACTTAGCTGGAGATCCCGGCGGCGGTGCAGGCGGCTGCGTATGAGCCCTTGCACAGCTGCGCGGCCGGCACGAATTTGTCCGCGATGACGGTCGACTTCATGTTGGCCGGGGTGACCCAGGTCGGGGACAGCAGGACCGACGGGACCGCGGTGTTAGTCGTGGTGTCCATCGTGGTGCCGTTGACCAGGGACGACGGCGGGGTCTGGCCGGCCCGCACGTACAGGGCGAGGGCCGCGGCCGCCTGGGCTTCCAGGTAGATCGGCTTGTAGACGGTGCCGCACTGGTAACCGGAGATGATGTTCTGCAGCCCGGTCAGCGTGGCGTCCTGCCCCGTGGTCGGGAAGGTCTTGGGCTTGACGCCCTGACCCTGCAGGTAGTGGATGATCGGGGCGCCGTTCTCGTCGTTCGGGATCAGCGCCGCGTTGATGTTCTTGTGCGCGGTGTAGGCCTGCTGGAACTCAGACAGCGCGGTCGGCGGGTCCCAGGTCCCTGCGGGCTGGGCCACTTCCTTCCACTTGCCCGAGGAGAAGTACGGTGCCATCACGGCGTCGTACCCCTGGGCGAACAGGGTCGCGTTGTTGTCGGTGGGCGCGCCCTTCATGACGATGACCTGGGGGTCCTTGACGTTCCAGGCGGAGACGCAGGCCACCAGGCCCTGCCCCATGACGGTGCCGACCTTGACGTTGTTGAACGACACGTAGTAGGAACGGGTGCCGCCCAGGGTCAGCCGGTCGTAGTCGATGACGGCCACGCCGTGCTGCTTGGCGTAGGACTCGATGTGCGCGCCGACGCCGGAGTCGAGCGGGTCGACGACGAGCACGCTGGCGCCCTTGGTGATGGCCGACTGCGCGTCCGACAGCTGGGTGGCGTCGGACCCGAGCGCGTTCTCCACGACAAAGTCGGAGGTCGGCAGCCCGGCCGCGGTGAAGGCCTGCTTCAGGTACGGCGCGTCGAACTCGACGTACCGGGTGGACGACACGGTGTCAGGCAGGATGACCGCGACCGAGCCCTTGCCGGCCGCGGCGACCGACTTGAGCCCCGCCATCGCGGAGAAGGAGTTGTTCAGGGCGCTGACCGAGATGGAGCCGCTCGCGCTGCTCGTGCTGCTGCTGCTAGCGGAAGCCGACGCCGACGACGACGACCCCGACGCGGCCGAGCTGCTGCTGCTCGAGCTGCTCGAACTGCAGCCGGCGGCAACGAGCAGCGCGGCAGCCGCGGCCGCCGCGGTCAGTCCGGCTCGTGCTGATACGGAATACAACGGTGTACCTCGCTCATTCACTCAGACATGCCGCGGGCGGCATGTGCGAGACCAGATCCGTATAACCCGGCCGCAATTGACCGAGCTATTGGCGGAAATGCTAGGACTGCACGGAGAAACGTTCCCGTTAACAGTTTCGTAAAACCGTTAAAAAAGCGTTAATGCGCGGACGGTAGCAGGTCGTCACGCTAGTCTTCGAGACCATTTCGTGACTCCACTGTTTCCCTTACGTTAATCTGGCGGTCACTATCCGCTTAGGGCACGATACAACAGCTTCGCGCAGGCCGCGTGGTTAGTCCGCGGCGATTCGGTAACCGGCCCGCGGCTGGGTGAGAATTAGCGGGGGACTGCCGGGCGGTTCCAGCTTGGCCCGCAGCCGCCGGATGTAGACCCGCACGTACTCGGTCTCGGTCTCGTACCCGCGCCCCCACACCCGGCGCAGCAGGTGCGCCCGGGACAGCAGCTTGCCCCGGTTCAGCGCCAGCTCCCGCAGCAGCGCGAACTCGGTCGGGGTGAGGTGCACCTCCTCGCCGCCGAGCCGGACGAGCTGGGCGACCAGGTCGACCTCGACGTCGCCGATGGTGATGACCGACGGGGCCGCCTCGGTGACCGCCTCGGCGGGCCGGGTCCGGCGCAGCGTGGCGAGGATCCGGGCGAGCAGCTCCTCGATGCCGAATGGCTTGGTCATGTAGTCGTCGGCGCCCATGTTGAGTGCGGTCACCTTGTCCCGTTCGCCGCCGCGGGCGGAGACCACAATGATGGCCACGTTGGACCGCTCGCGGATCTGCCGGCAGAGCTCGAACCCGTCCGCCTCCGGCAGCATCAGGTCGAGCAGCACCATGTCCGGCTGCTCGGTCTCCAGCAGTGACAGCGCCTTGCTGCCATCCGACGACACCAGCGTGTCGAACCCCCGCACGGCCAGGTTCGCCCGCATCAGGTCGACGATGTTGGGGTCGTCCTCGACGATCAGCACCCGGGTGGGCATGCTCTGCTCAGTCACGTACCGTCACTCCACGCGATGTCGTCGCCGCGGCCGCGTCGGCTGGGGCTGTGCTGGCTGGGGCCGCGTCGGCTGGGGCCGCGTCGGCCGGGGCCGCGTCGGCCGGGGCCGCGTCGGCCGGGGCTGTGCTGGCCGGGGCCGCGTCCGCGGCGGGCTCGCCCGGCCGCTCGACCGGCAGGGTGACCAGGAAGCAGGTGCCGCGGCGGGCCGGGCCGAGTTCGAGTCGGCCGCCGTGCGCGGCCACGATCCCGCTGGCGATAGACAGTCCGAGCCCGGCCCCGGTGCCGCGGCGCCGCGGCCGGATGGTGCCCGCCGCGAGCACGTCGTGCCAGCGCGGGTCGAGCTGCCCGGCCGCCGCGACGACGGCCCGGGCCAGCTCGGGCGGCAGCCCCTCGCCGTCGTCGGCGACCCGCACGGTCACCGCCCCCAGCCCGGCCGGGGCGGCCCCGACGGTCACCCGCGTGCCCGGCGGGTTATGCCCCACGGCGTTGCCGATCAAGTTCACGAACACCTGCTCCAGCCGGTCGTGATCGGCCCAGATGGCGGGCAGGCCAGCCGCGTTGGCCACGGTGACCTGGGCCGCGGCCTCCGGGGGGACCACCGCCAGGGCCGCCTCGAGCACCAGCGGGATGTCGCACCAGTCGCTGTTCAGCCGCAGGATGCCCGACTCGATCGCGGAGAAGTCGAGCAGGTCGTTGACCAGGCGGCCGAGCCGGGCCGACTCGGCCGCGATGCGGGACAGGAAGCGCTGCTGCGAGTCCGCGTCCCAGGTCACGTCCCGTTGCAGCAGGCTCGTCGCGTAGCCGGTGATCGCGGTCAGCGGGGTCCGCAGCTCGTGGCTCAGCCGCCGCAGGAACGTCCGCTGCAACTCGCGCGACTGCCGCAGTGCCATCGCCTCCTGCTGCGCGTGCAGCGCCCGCTCGCGCTCGAGGGCCAGCCGGAGCGAGTTCGCGGCGTCCTCCAGCAGGTCGGTCGCGTCCTCCGGGCGGGCGCCGTCACGCCACCCGGCCAGCAGGACCGTCCGCACGTCGGGGCTGCTGAACGAGACCGACAGGTACTGCTGCCCGGGATGGCCACCGCCGAAGCGCAGGGTGCCCGGGCCAGCCGGGACGGCCCAGCCGACCGCGACCCCCTCCGGGTCGCCCCGGTCGAGGGCGCCGCGGGCGGCCGCCACGGTCGCCTCCGGCAGGGCCACGGTGACCTCCGGCAGGGCCGCGAACCCGTCCTGGGACGCGGCCGGCAGTCCCGCGGCGGGGGTGGCGCCGGGCTCGGCTGACCCGGGCCAGCCGGCCAGCTGGCCGACCGGCAGCCCGCCCGCCGCTCCGGAATAGCCCCGGCAGGTGGACACCCCGCCGGCCGACGCGATCAGCGCGACCTCGTCCGCGGCCAGCCCCTCGCGCAGCGTGTGCAGGGCGATGCGGAGGCCCGACTCGACCGGGACGGGCCCGGCCAGCGTCTGCAGGACCTCGCGGATGGTCTCCAGCAGCCGGTTGCGCGCGGTCACCTGCTCCAGCAGCCGGTCCCGCTCAATGGCGCTGGCGGCGTAGCCGGCGTAGAGCGCGGCCAGGTCGAGGTCGTCGCGCCGGGGCTTGCCCGGGATCGCCCGGAACACGGTGATCACGCCAAGCAGCCCGCCCGGACCGAGCACCGGAACCGACCAGGAGCTGGCGACCTTGGGCGGCCGGGCCAGGTCACCGAACACCTGCCACGAGCCTCCGTCCGCGCGCAGGTTCTCCTCGATGACCGGGACCTGCTTCTCCGCCGCGAGACCGACCGGCCCGCCCGCCACCCCGACCGGGAGCCGGGCCCAGGCGGCCAGCAGCGTGCCCGGCATCCCCAGCGACGCCGCCCGCACCAGCTCGCCCTCTTCGACCAGGTGGATCGCCAGCCGTTCGCTGCCGATGGCGGCGCCCAGGGCGGACAGGATCAGCGACAGGGACGAGGACGGGTCGGACGACACCAGCCGCCCGGCCAGGCCGTGCAGCCGGGTGAGCTGGCGGCGGGCGGAGGAGTCGACCGCCTGGCCCGACACCAGCGCCACCACGTCGTCCGGGTGGACCTCGCTCGGCGCGACCTCGGTCACCACCTGGCCGTGGCGCAGCACCACGATCCGGTCGGCCAGCCGGAACATCAGCTCGGTGTCGTGGCAGGCCAGCAGGATCGTCGTGCCGCGCGCCCGCAGCCGCATGATCAGCCGCTCGACCAGGGCCGCTTCCTGCACGCCGAGGGCCGCGGTGGGCTCGTCGAGCAGCAGCAGCCGCGGGTTGTGGGCCATCGCCCGGGCGACCGTGACCATCTGCCGCTGCCCGCCCGACAGCAGCCGGACCGGCTGGGTGGTGTCCCGGAGCGGGATCTCCAGCTCCCGCAGCAGCCGGGCCGCGTCCTTGTGCAGCGCCACCTCGGAGAACAGGTGCCGCCGCTTCTCGTTGCCGAGCATCAGGTTGGCGGCGACGTCGAGGTTGTCGTTGAGCGCGAGGTCCTGCCACACCACCCGGACCCCGAGCCGCGCGGCGGCTGACGGCTGCGGCGCCACCGCCTGGCCGCCGACCCGGACCGAGCCCGACAGCGGGACCACATCGCCCGCGATGGCCCTGATCAGCGTCGTCTTGCCCGCCCCGTTCTCGCCCGCCAGGGCCACCACCTCGCCCGCCCGCAGGGCCAGGTCGACCCCGCCGAGGGCGGTCAGCCCGCCGAAGCGCACGGTGAGGCCGGATACCGACAGCTCTGGTATCCCGCCCCCGGCGGCCCGCTCGGCGTTGCTCGTCACGCTCCCCATTGTTATCTACGCTCAGCACTGAACTGTCAGCCCCGCCCGGCCGGGACCGGCCATCGGGTGGTGGGGTTAACCCAACCCCCGTTCCGTAGGCGTTCCCGGTGGCCCGGGCCAGCCACATCGCCTAGCGTCGCTGGTATGTCGCTGCTACGCGGGCTGGTGTCGGCCCGCACCTGGCTCGCCTTCACCCATCACCTGACCGGGCTGATCCTGGGGGTCATCTCGTTCGCCGTCGTGGTCACGTTCCTCGTGGCCGGCCTCGCGCTGACCCCGGTGGCCCTGGTCGGCCTGCCGGTGATCGGGATCGCGGTGCGCTGCGCGAGCGGCTTCGCGGCGGCCGAGCGGGGCCGCCTCAAGCTGCTGCTGGGCCGGGCGGTGCCGCGCTGGCCGGCCGACCCCCGGCGCGCGTACTGGTGCGGGATCGTGCCCACCACCCGGTTCATGGGCACCCGGGCGGCCTGGGGCCCGATCGGCTACGCGGTGCTCCGGCTGCCGCTGAGCGCGGTCGCCCTCACCGTCACGCTGGCGCTGTGGGCGGCAGGCGTAGCCGGGCTGACCGCCCCGCTCTACGCGGGGGCGCTGCCCGGCGGCGGGCTGTCGCTCGGCGCCCACGCTTACCCGGGGAACCCGGCCGTCATCATCGCCGCCGCCTGCGGGCTGGCCGCGCTGCTGGCGGCGCCGCCGGTGACCCGCGGCCTGGCCACGGCCGACGCCGCCGTCGCGCGCGGGCTGCTCGGGCCGCCGCCGGACGCGGCCCTGCGCGCCCGGGTGAGCGAGCTCGAGGTCAGCCGGGAACGGGTGGTCGACGCGGCCGAGACCGAACGGCGCCGGATCGAGCGCGACCTGCACGACGGCGCCCAGCAGCGGCTGGTCGCCCTGGCGATGGAGCTCGGCCGGGCCAAGGCCAAGCTGGCCACCGACGTCGACGCCGCGGCTGTCCTCGTCGATGCGGCCCACGCCAACGCCAAGGCGGCGCTGACCGAGCTGCGCGAGCTGGTGCGCGGCGTCCACCCGCCAGTGCTGACCGACCGCGGCCTCGACGCGGCCGTGTCCGGGCTCGCCGCCCGCTGCCCGGTGCCGGTCAGCCTCCAGGTCGACATGCCCGCCCGGCCCCGGCCTGCGGTCGAGGCGGTCGCCTACTTCACCGTGGCCGAGGCGCTGACCAACGTGGCCAAGCACTCCGGGGCGAGCCAGGCCAGCGTCGTCGTCGAGGGCGGCCATCGCCAGGGAACAGAGCTGCACGTGGTGATCAGCGACGACGGGGCGGGCGGGGCCGACCCCGCCGGGCCGGCCTGGCCGGCCTGGCCGACCGGATCGCCGGCGTCGACGGCAGCCTCAGCGTCGAGTCGCCGCCCGGCGGCCCCACCATCGTCTCGGCGGTGCTCCCGTGCTAGCCCGGCCCGGCCCAGCCCAGCGGACTGGCCCGGCCCAGCGGACTGGCCCGGCCCAGCGGACTGGACCGTCTTCGCTCATCGGCAGGAGGCTGTCGTGCGGGTAGCCATCGCCGAGGACTCGGTCCTGCTCCGCAAGGGGCTGATCCTGCTCCTGGAGGAGGCCGGGCACCAGGTGTCCGCGGCCGCGGGGGACGCCGAGGGGTTCCTGCGGGCCGTCAGCGCCGACCAGCCCGACGCCTGCGTGGTCGACGTGCGGATGCCGCCCACGTTCACCGACGAGGGCCTGCGGGCCGCCCTGCTGGTGCGCGACCAGTGGCCCGGTGTCGGCGTCCTGGTGCTGTCCCAGTGGGTCGAGGAGCGCTACGCCACCGAGCTGATCGCCGGGCGCCCGCACGGCGTCGGCTACCTGCTCAAGGACCGGGTGGCGGAGGTGGATGAGTTCCTCGACGCGCTGCAGCGGGTGGCCTCCGGCGGCAGCGCCCTCGACCCCGAGGTCGTGGCCCAGCTGCTGGCCCGCAGCCGCCACCCGCTGAATGACCTCACCCCGCGCGAGCGGGAGGTGCTCGCGCTGATGGCCGAGGGCCGGTCCAACGCCGCCATCGCGGGCGGCCTCGTCGTTGGCGCGGGCGCGGTCGAGAAGCACATCAACAGCATCTTCACCAAGCTCGGCCTGGCCCCGGCCGAGCGTGACCACCGCCGCGTCCTCGCGGTCCTCCGCTACCTGGGAACGAGCTGATCACATGGCCGCCACGCCCTACCCGGGCCGCCTGCCGCTGACCGGCGGCCGCCGGGCCGCCCTCGTCATCGGGGTCCCGCTCTGCCTCCTGCTGCTCCTGTTCACTGCGTTCAGCCTGGTGGCGACGTTCGGCCAGGGCAGCTACCCGGTCCACTACACCGTGAGCGGCGCCGCCCGCTCGCTCAGCCTGGCCGTCCCCGGCGGCCAGCTCGCGGTCACCGGGACGGGGGGCGGCCCGGCCACGGTGGCCGGCACCGCCCGCTACAGCCTGGTGCGGTCCACCGTCAGCGCCCGCACCACGGGCGGCACGGCCCGGTTCGGCTACGCCTGCGCCGTCGCGGTCGGCACCTGCGAGCTCGACCTGACCGCGGCCGTCCCCGCCGGCGTGAGCGTCACCGCCAGCACGGCCGGCGGCGACGCGGCCGTGACCGGCACGGCCGGGCCGGTCACGCTGTCCACCGGCGGCGGCAACCTGACCGCGGCCGGCGCATCGGGCCCGCTGATGCTGACCACCAGCGGCGGCGACATCACCGGGCGGGCGCTGGCCGCGGCGACCGTGAGCGCGACCAGCGGGGGCGGCAACGTCCAGCTCACCTTCGCCCGGGTGCCGCGCGACGTGCACGTCAGCACCTCGGGCGGCGACATTACCCTGGTCCTCCCGCCCGGCCCGGCCAGCTACCGGGTCACCGCGCACAGCGACAGCGGCGAGGCGGCCGTCTCCGTCGCGATCCACCAGGACTCTTTGTCGCCGAACGTGATCGACGTGAGCACCGGCGGCGGGCACATCACCATCCGCCAGCAATGACGATAAAATAGATAAAAGCTGGAATAGGCTCCGGTGAAATTCAGCTCGGCCCTCCCGGGGAATCTCCCGGGAGAGCGTTATTCAAACGTTGCCCATTCTCGTCGTTAACTTGGCCGTAATGTGACCGGGCCGAGTCGGGCGGCGCAATCTCGGGATCTCGTCGCCGGCCGCAGGCGACGGTACCGTAAACGCGCGGTCGCCGGCCGCGGGAGTGGCGCACAGGGGACCGGGAGGGCGCAATGGGGCAGCCCGGCCCGGGATCCGGTGGCCGGCGTCGACGGCTGCCCCGGCGGCTGGGTCGCGGTCACCCTGGCGCCTGGGCCGGGCGCCCCGGTGCCTGTGACCGGCACTGAGGGCGGCCCCGTCGCCGCCGCCGGCCCTGTCGCCGCCGGCCCTGCTACCGCCGGCCCTGCCACCGCCGGCCCTGCCACCGCCGGCACTGTCAGCGCCGCCCACACCGTCACCGACGGCCCTGTCGTCGCTACCGTGGCTGTCGCGGCCGTCCTTGACGCCCTCCCGCTGGCCGCCGTCACCGGCATCGACATGCCGCTGGGGCTGCTGGCGGCGGGCTGGCGGGACGCCGACCGGCTCGCCCGGCGGGCGCTCGGCCGCCGCGGCGCCAGCGTGTTCGCGATCCCGCCCCGGCCCGCGCTGGAGGCGCCGTCTTACGCCGAGGCCAACCGCACCTGCCGCGCGCTGACCGGCCAGGGCCTGTCGGTCCAGGCCTACGGGCTGCGGCGGAAGATCGCCGAGGCCGAGGCGTGCCGGCGGGCCGCGGCCGGCGTCCGGCTCTACGAAGTGCACCCGGAGCTGGCGTTCGCCGCCCTGGCGGGCTCCCCGCTGGCGGATAGCAAGCACACCGCGGCCGGGCTGGCGATCCGCCGGCAACTGCTTGCCGCCGCCGGCATCGTGTTGCCACCGAGGGTGGCCGGGGTGCCCGAGAACGACCTGCTTGACGCGGCCGCCGTCGCCTGGTCGGCCCGCCGCATCGCCGCCGGCCAGGCGGTCGTGCTGACCAACCCGGACCAGCGGGCCGACGACGACGGCGAGATCGCGGTCCGCTACTAACCCCGCATCGCGTTGCCAGTTGCCCGGGACCAATTAGTCGCCATGTGCGATTGGCAATTTGTTGCCGTTTGTTATCCGAAATTAATCGGAGAAAAACTCTGTGAACTGCGGCGATATGTGTAATCCCTTCGCTATGGTCTCTGCTGTCTGGTTCGACCGGAGCGAAGGAGAGGCCGTGGACGGCAACCGTGATGATTTCGCCGACTGGCGGGACCGCATCGAGTCCCGCGTGACTACGCTGGAGGTGACGGTGGCGACCCAAGCGCGAGTGAGGGCGGGGATGGACCAAGACCTGAGCGAGCTGAAGGTGCGGCTCGACGTGCAGCACCGGACGCTGCAAGCACTGGGGACGACCCAGAGCGAGCACTCCGCGCTGCTGCGTGAGCACTCCGTGCTGCTGCGCGAGCACTCCGTGCTACTGCGCGACCACACCGACCGGCTCGGTCGGCTGGAAGCCGGCCAGGCGACGCTGCTGGCTGGCGTGCAGACCATCATCGGCTTGCTCGACCAGGAAACCAGCGCAGGCGAGTGAGCCAGATGTGACTGGTCCCGCCCGCGGCCAGCGCGGGCGGGACCGAGCAGTCTCCTAGAGCGAGGCGAAGGCGTTCTCGAGGATGTCCAGGCCCTCCTCCAGCAGGTCCTCCCCGATGACCAGCGGCGGCAGGAAGCGCAGCACGTTGCCGAACGTGCCGCAGGTGAGCACCACCAGGCCGTGGGCGTGGCAGAAGGCCGCCACCGCGGCGGTCGCGGCCGGGTCCGGCTCCAGCGTCCCGGGCCTGGTCAGCTCGACCGCGATCATCGCCCCGCGGCCGCGGACGTCGGCGATGACTGGGTAGCTCTCGGCCAGCTTGCGCAGCCGGGGGACCATGACCTCGCCGATCCGGCGGGCTTTGCCCGCCAGGTCCTGCTCCTGCATGGTGGCGATCGCGCCGAGGGCGGCGGCGCAGGCGACCGGGTTGCCGCCGTAGGTGCCGCCGAGGCCGCCGGGGTGCACCGCGTCCATGATCTCGGCCCGGCCGGTCACCGCCGCCAGCGGCAGCCCGCCCGCGATGCCCTTGGCCGTCGTCACCAGGTCGGGCACGACGCCCTCGTGCTCGGAGGCGAACCAGTCCCCGGTGCGGCAGAAGCCGGACTGGATCTCGTCGGCGATGAGCGTGATGCCGTTGTCCCGGCAGAATTCGGCTAGCCCGGTCAGGAAGCCGTCGGGCGGGACGATGAAGCCGCCCTCGCCCTGGACCGGCTCGATGATGACGGCGGCCACGTTGGACTCGCCCACCTGCGTGTGGATGAGCGTCTTGACCACGTCAAGCGCTTGCTCACGGCACGCCTCGGGGCCTCCGGGCCAGCGCAGCGGGTAAGCCATCGGCACCCGGTAGACCTCGCCCGCGAACGGCCCGAAGCCCTGCTTGTAGGGCATGTTCTTGGCGGTCAGGGCCATCGTCAGGTTCGTCCGCCCGTGGTAGGCGTGGTCGAACGCGACAACCGCCTGGCGGCCGGTGTAGTGCCGGGCGATCTTGACCGCGTTCTCGACCGCCTCGGCGCCTGAGTTGAACAGCGCCGACCGCTTCTCGTGGTCGCCCGGCGTGCGGCGGGCGAGCTCCTCGCACACCTCCACGTACCCCTCGTAGGGGGTGACCATGAAGCAGGTGTGGGTGAACTGGGCCACCTGGTCCTGCACCCGGCTGACTACGGCCGCGGCCGCGTTACCAACCGAGGCGACGGCGATGCCCGAGCCGAAGTCGATCAGCGAGTTGCCGTCGACGTCGCGCAGGATGCCGCCGCCGGCCGCGGTGACGAAGACCGGCAGTGTGCTGGAGACGCCGCGGGCGACGGCGCTGCCGCGGCGCTCGGACAGCGCCCGGGAGGCTGGGCCGGGGATCTCGGTGACAAGGTGGCGGCGCTGCTCCAGTGCGGGGCCGCCAGCGGGAATTGCGGTCATGGTCGGACGATAACATCCGGGCATGCCAGACCAGAACGTCAGATCATCAGCGGGGACGGGCGCGGCCCGCGGCGGCGCCGGTCTGGGACTGTTCGACGGCGTTTTCGCCCGCGGCGGGGCGGTGGTGGCCGGCGACGCCGCCTGGCTGAGCGCCATGCTGGCGGCCGAGGCGGCCCTCGCCCGCGCGACCGAGCGGGCCGGGCTGGCCCCGCCTGGCGCGGGCGCGGCGGTCACCGCGGCGGCCGACCCGGCAGGCTTCGGCCCGGCCGAGCTGGCCGACCTCAGCCGGGCGACCACGCTGACCGGCAACCCGGTGCCGGGGCTGGCCCGGGTGCTGGCCGGCAAGGTAGCCGACGCCGGGGCGCGGTCGGCCGTGCACCGCGGCGCGACCAGCCAGGACATCATCGACACGGCCGCCATGGTGCTCGCCCGCGACGCCCTCGGGGCGGCCGCGGCCGACCTCGCGGCGGCCGCCGACGCCGCCGCCGGGCTGGCCGGCGCTCACCGCGGCACCCTCATGATCGGCCGGACGCTGCTCCAGCAGGCCGCCCCGGTCCCGTTCGGGATGGTCGCGGCCGGCTGGCTGGCCGGCCTGGACAGCGCCGTCGAGTGGCTCGCGTTCGTCCGCGGCACGCGGCTGGCGGTGCAGTTCGGCGGGCCGGTCGGGACGCTGGCGTCGCTCGGCGCCGACGGCGGCCGGGTGCGGGCACTGATGGCCGAGGAGCTCGGCCTGGCCGACCCGCCGCTGCCGTGGCACACCGAGCGGCTCCGGGTCATCGACGTCGCCGCCGTCGCCGCCCGGGCCTGCGCGGCGCTGTCCAAGATCGCCCGGGACGTGACGCTGCTCGCGCAGACCGAGGTGGGCGAGGTGAGCGAGGGTTCCGCACCCGGCGGGGCGCCGGGCGGCCCCCGCCGCGGCGGCTCGTCGGCCATGCCGAACAAAAGCAACCCGGTCGCCGCGGTGGCCATCCTCGGCTGTGCCCGTCAGGCCCCCGGCCTGCTCGCCACCCTGGCCGCCAGCGCCGAGCAGGAGTACCAGCGCGCGGCGGGCGCCTGGCACGCTGAGTGGCAGCCCTATAGCCACCTGCTCCAGCTCACCGTCTCGGCCGCCGCCTGGGCGCGCGACCTGCTCGCCCACCTGCGGGTCGACCCGGCCCGGATGGCCGCCAACCTGGCCGCCGCGGGCGGCCTGCCGCTGGCTGAGCAGGTGACCGACCTGCTGCGCGGTTCCCTCGGCGGGCCGCAGGCGCACGACCTGGTCGCGGCGGCGGCCGCCCGGTCGGCCGCCTCCGGCGTCCCGTTCCGCGACGTGCTGCTGGCCACCTCCGAGATCGAGGCGGCCGGCATCACCGCGGCCCAGGTCGAGCAGGCGCTCGACCCGGCTGGCTACCGCGGGTCGTCGGATGAGTTCATCACCGCGGCGCTGCGGGCCCACCAGGAGCAGAAGCCGGGCTAGCGGCCGCGCCACCCGGATAGACAGCACCGAACCGGGATAACAGCACCCCACGGGGATAACAGACCCAACCGGGATAACAGCGCCCACTTGGATAACAGCAACAAGCGAGAGCGAGGTCAGCCGGCGTGAACGACGAAGAGCGCAGCGAGCAGGGAACGCGGGTCCGCCGGGAAGTCCTCGGCGATGCCCACGTGGACCGGGCCGAGGCCCGCACGACCGCGTTCACCGCGCCGTTCCAGGACTGGATCACCCGCTACGCCTGGGGTGAGATCTGGTCCCGGCCCGGCCTGACCCGGCCCGAGCGGTCCATCGTCACCCTCACCGTCCTGGCCGCCCTGCAGCACGAGAGCGAGCTGCACATGCACGTCAAGGCGGCGCTGCGCAACGGCCTGACCGAGGAGCAGATCCAGGAGGTGCTGCTGCAGGCCGGCCTGTATGCGGGTGTCCCGGTCGCCAACCGCGCCTTCGCCGTCGCCAGCGACGCCATCCGGGAGTACCGGCAGGAGAGCGGCTGACCCGCCCGGCCGCCGCCCGGCCGCCGGCTGTATAACGTCATGGCCCGGTAACCCGCCCCGCTCAACCCCCGGAGGTCAGCCCGTGCCCGAGCCGCAGCTGGTGGCGTCGCTCGAAGGACCCGCCGGCGCTCCGGTCCTGGTTCTCGGCAACCCGATCGGCACCACCCGGGACGTCTGGGTGCACCAGGTCCCGGTGCTGTCCCGCTACTTCCGGCTGCTGCGCTACGAGCCCCGCGGTCACGGCGCCCCCGGGGCGCAGTCCCCGGCCCCGCCCGGCCCGTACACGATCGCCGAGCTCGGGGCGGACGTGCTCGGCACCCTCAACCGGGCCGGCATCGAGCGGTTCGCGTTCGCGGGCGTCTCGCTCGGCGGCATGACCGGCCTCTGGCTGGCCGCCAACGCCCCCGAACGGGTCACCGCGCTCGCCGTGTGCTGCGCCGCCCTGACCCCGCTGCCGACCGCCCAGGCGTGGCACGACCGGGCCGCGCTGGTGCGGGCCGAGGGCATGGCCGCGCTCACCGCCGCGGTGATCCCGCGCTGGTTCACCCCGGCCTTCCTCGAGCGGGAGCCGGCCGAGGTCGAGACCGTGACGCGGATGCTGGAAGGCACCAACCCGGATGGCTACGCCGGCTGCGGGGAGGCCATCGCCGCGCTTGACCTGCGCCCCCAGCTGGCCCAGGTCACCGCCCCGACCCTGGTCGTGTCGGGCGCGGAGGACGTCGCCGCCCCGCCCGCGGTCGGGGCCGCCACCGCCCGCGGGATCAGGGACGCCCGGCTGACGGTCATCCAGGCCGCCTCTCACTTCGCCCATTACGAGAAGCCCGGCCCGGTCACCGACGCGCTGCTGAGCCACTTCCGGTCGGCGCTGCCGGACTGAGCGACCTTGGGGCCGCCGTCCGCCGTTGTCGGAGCAGTCCTGCGGTCAGGCTGCCCTGGCCTGGCCGGCCCGGTGGCGCCCGCTCAGGCGGTCACCGGCTTGCCCGCGCCCACCGCGACATCGCAGATGACCGGGGCGACCGGGGACGGCGGGGCGGCCGTCACCCCGCGCGCGGCCAGCAGGCCGACCACGGTGCGCGCGATCCAGGCGTCTCCGCCCGCGGTCGGGTGCAGCCCGCCGCCGGCGTGCGCGTAGCTCCAGTGGCCCGCCAGCGGGTCCATGATGATGATGCCCGGGTCGGCCGCGGTGCCGGCCGCCACGATCGCCCGATCGGTCGCCAGCAGGGCGGGCGAGCCTGACAGCGTGCCCGTGAAGGTGGTCAGCAGCGCGATCCGCGCTCCCGGGGCGGCCGCCTGGACCTGCCGCACGGTGGCGGCGACCCGGCGCGCCTCGAACCCGGCGGGCACCCCCATGTCGTCGTGCCCGGCCTGGACGATCACCAGCGCTGGGCCGAGCTGGCCCAGTCCCTCGGCCGCCAGCATGCGGGACATCGGCCCGCGCCCGCTGGCGCCCGGGTGCACGTAGCCCGCCCCGGGAACCCCGTAGACGACGGCGTTCCAGCGCAGCAGCCGGGCCGCCGCGACCGCCCAGGACTGGGCCGGGTTGCCCGGCCCGACCCCGGCCGTATAAGACGCGCCGGCGATCGCCACCGTGGGAGCGTGCCGCGGCCCGCGCTCCAGCCGGGCCTCGCAGGCGCCCAGCGGGTCGTCGACCGCTCGCAGGCGAGGACGCGGCTGGCCGGCGACGTGGCCAGGCTGCGGCCGCTGCACGAGGGCGACGGAGGAAACCGACCGCGCGGCGGCGGCATCGCGCATGTTCACGATCCACAGCGAGACCACCAGGCAGCAGGCGAGCGCGACCGCTGCCACCACCGAGAGCCCCCACAACCGGCGCTTGGCCACACCCTAGTGTCAGTGACCGGAATGCCCCCCGGCAACCCTTGTTTCCGTCTCGTTACCAGCACGTAGGAGACGTTCACCGTTGTCACCTGATCGCGTAGAATCCGCTGGTAACGCGTGTCCGAGCACCCAAGGGGCCTCATGACCGACTACCTGATCGCGGCTGTCCTGTTCGTCGCGATGATCACCACGCTGGTCTACCTGTGGAAGCGCGAGCACAGCTAAGCCCGGCCGCCGCCCGGCATTCACCTGGCGGGCCGGCCGGGCCACCGCCTCATTCGACTGAGCTGCGGTCCCGCAGGACGGCCAGGTCGGCGGCGGCCCGGCCGGAGTGCCAGCCATCGGCGTCGTCCGCCCGCACCGCCCGGCTCCTGGTCAGCGTGGCGCCGAACATCGCATCCACCGCGTCATCGACCGCCCGGTCGCGGGCCGCCAGGAATGGGACCAGGTCCTGGCCGCCAGCCAGCCCCGCTCCCGCCGGCACTGCCGCGGCCTGTTCCGCCACCGCCTCCCGCTCGGCCTGCCCGGCCGCCTCGGCCAGCCGCTCCCCGATGCGGACGGCGTAGGAGACAAGGAACGACTGGCGGAAGGCCCGGGTCCGGGACCGTCCGGAGGAGTCTTTCGTTGCCCCGGCCCGCATCATCGCGGCACTGGCCTGCACGAGCAGCGAGGTGAAAAGCAGCTCGGTCGCGTCCACGGCGGGCGTGAAACCGATCACGGTGACCAGGCCAAGCTCCCGCAGCCAGACGGTGCGGGCGCGGTTGGCCTGCGCCACCGTCTGCAGCAGGGTGACCTTCGGCGCCTCATAGGGATTGTCCACCGGCAGGCGCCGCCCGCCCGGTGTCTCCGGCTGACCCACCTGGGCGGCCAGCAGCGCGTGGTCGATGCTGTACTTGGCCATCAGCTGCTGCGCGCGGGCCGACAGCGCCTCGGCCTCCTGGGCGTACTCCGTCGCCTCCGCCTTGGCCAGCAGCGCCCGGATCCGGACGAGCACCCGCTCATCGGCGGGCCGCTCGCTCTCGTTCGCCGCGGGCGCCGCGGGCCGTGCGGTTCCTGGCAGCGGCAGCAGCCGCTCAAGCACCGGCAGCTGCGCAAGCGCGTGCAGGGTCTCGAGGGCGATGGCCGTCGCCCCCCGCAGCCCGGCGATGTTGGCCCGCCGCCAGGCATCCAGGTAGCCGGCGGCACCGGGCGGCAGGACCTGGAGCGCAGCGACCTGGGCCGCCCAGCGGGCGTCGACGGTGCCCGCGGCGTAGCCGCGCATCTCGTCCGCCATGATGTCCCCCGCCACCAGCGCATGCTGGTCCGAAAGCTCTCGGCCGAGCTGCCTGGTCAGTTCGGCCGGCTGCCATCCGTGCCGCCAGGCCGCCCGCACCGCCACCCGCAGGAACTCCACCAGGTGGTCGCTCACCGCCCGCGTCCAGCCCGGGGTCCGCTCATCCGCGAGCCGCCGCAGACACCCGCTGTAGGCATCCTGGTTCCTGGTGCTGATCGCGTGCAGCGCCTGCCCGATCACCTCGGCTGCCAGGTCCTTCTCTGAGCGCACCGCGTCTTCCGCCTTTGCTCCGGTCAGCCGGCGTGCCCTGAGCGGCGCGCTCCCGCTGCCGTTCCCGCTGCCGCCGTCGCCTGTCGGCCTTGCCCATGCCGCGAGCCTCCCAGCCCCACCACCCGTCGCCCCGGCTCCGATCCTGCCACCCCGGCTGACCGGCCAGCTGCCCCGCCTCTTCAGGTAGAGCACGCCTTGGGCGTCTCACCCGCCGGGGCCGCCCGGCCGGGCGCGAACTGCGCCTGCCCGAAGGCGCCGGTTACGGCCGGTCGAGGTCCGCCTCCGCCAGCAGCCGCGCCGTCTCGTCCGGGCTCAGCAGCAGCGCCGCAAGCAGATGCCGGGCCTCCCACTGCCCGGCCGCCCAGGCCAGGCCGTGGGCGAGTCCCTCCACGGTCGCCGCGTGCAGCACCCCGTCCGCGTACCGCCAGGGGATGCCGGTGCCGTCGACAAGGAGGGCGTCGTGCTCCTGGTAGGTGGCTGGTGCCCCCGCCAGCACGTCGCGGAGCAGTTCGGGAACCGGCCGGGTGTCGCCGGCCGCACCGGGCCGGGCGCCGAACTCCTCTGAGGCCAGCGGCAGGTCAAGCAGGTCCGCCAGCCGCTCCGCCTGCGGCCAGGGGACCAGCACCAGGGGCTGCCCGCCGACCAGGGGCCACAGGTCAGGAGCGTCAAGCACGAGGGCCTCGGTCGCGTCGGCGACGGTGACCTTGCCTCCCTGAACGACCCGGACCGGGTCCGGCGGGGTGATGTCGTCCGCGGTGAGGGCATCGGCCGACGCCAGAGCCGACCACAGGGCCCGCAGCTGTCCCCGGCTGACCGGCCGGGCCGGGTCGGCCAGCCGGCTGAGCAGCTCGTCCGCGCCGCCCGGCTCGGCCAGCAGGTCCGTCAGCGACGTGCGGACGCCGAGCGCGTGGGCGATGACGGGGTCGCGGAGCACCTTGGCGATCCCGCCACCGGGCGGCTCACCGCCGGCGCCCCCGTCACCAGCCGACTGCCCGCCGATGACGTCGTACAGCCCCGCGAGCAGCGGGTCGGAGCCCGGCACCCGCAGGTCTCCGGGCCGGTGGCCGTCGATCACGAGGTGGCGGCCGAGCCACCAGGCCGTATAGGACGGCACGTCCGCGTAGCCGCCGCCGGGCAGCAGGACGCGGGCCGGGGCGGTCAGCGCGGCCCGCAGCGGCGGGCTGGTCAGCAGTTCAAGCGCCTGCGCCCAGCGGCCCGGGTCGACCAGGTCAAGGTCGCGGACGGCGGTGAAATCGGCCGCGACCGGCGGCAGGCCGGGCAGGTAATCAACGCGGCGAGGTAGCGGCTGAGCGCGGCCGGCGGGTCCCAGGCGGCTGCGCACGGCCGCGGCCCAGTCGGCCGCCCCGTCGAGTTTCAGGTCGGCGGCCGAGTCGTCCAGCGCCACGTCGTCCGCCCGCAGCAGGCCGAACGTCGCGAGCACCCCCGCTGCCGCCAGCACCTGCTCGCCGTGCCGCTGGGCGAAGCCGGGGCTGACGGTGCCGAACGGCGCGTCCGGCGCCAGCACGGCCGCCAGCGGCGCGCCCGGCAGCAGCAGCTCGCCCGCTGGGTACCAGTCGCCGTCGTCGCCCGGCAGCGCCAGGTCGGCCAGCCACGGGTACTCGCCCGGCTCCGCCCCAGTCGCGGCGAGCAGGCCGAGGACCGCGTCGGCGACGCGCTCGGGGGTGTCGTCGTCGTAGAAGGCCTCGGCCGCGTTGTCGTAGGAAGCAGCGACGGCGGCCCGGGTGACCGGGTCCTCCAGGGCGCCGCGGGGCGTCGCCTCGACCGCGCCCAGCCGGGCCAGCAACGGGTGGACGGCCCCGGGATGGACGATCCGCAGCCCCAGCCCCGCCAGCCGCTCCAGGTCGGTCAGGCCCGGGCCCGGCAGCAGCAGGCCGCGCGGGCCGCGCGCCTGGCGGCCGTCGGCCAGCGGGACCGGCAGCGCGCCGAGCTCGGCCCGCTCCCCGGCTGGGACCTCGGCCAGGGCCGCGTACAAGGCGTGCCACCAGCCGGGCGGCTGGTCCAGCGCGGCGAGCAGGTCGGCCAGATCGGCCAGCGGCAGCTGACGCACCCCCAGCACGGCCCAGGCCGGATGCCGGGGCGGCCCGGCGACCAGGTTCGGCAGCACCGGGGCGAGCCAGCCGGCCAGCGCCCGGGTCCCGCCCCGCAGCAGCACCGCGTCCCGCGGCCGGACCCGCCCGACCGGCTCCCGCTCGCCGGGCCCGCGCCCGCGCCCGGCCGGGACCGTCTCCTGCGGGCTGGCCGCCGCGGGCAGGAACGGCACCGCCGGCAGCAGGCCGGTGATCGCGTGGCCCAGCCGGGCGTCCAGCTCACCCCGGCCGACCGGTGCGGGCACCAGGTCGAGCAGGGCCGGCCCGGGCGGCAGGCCTTCGAGCAGCCCGGCGTACAGCCGGGCGGCCTGGTCGAGCAGGAAGTCGGTCAGCGGCCCGGGGGCGACGTGCCGCCGGTCGGGGCTGAGCGGGAACGAGGCGAGCAGCAAGGCCGGCAGCCCGAGCGGCTCGTCGGTCGGGGTCGGCGCGTTCACGACCGCCGCGACCCCCTCCGGCAGCCGCCCGGCCGGGGCTTCGTTGCCCAGGCCGGCCCGATCCGGGCCAACCTCGTCCGGGCTGGCATCCCCGCGGGCCGTCCCGTCTGCCTCGACCGGTACCGCCCAGCGGACCGACCAGGATGTCCGGGCCCGTTCCTCGGCTGGCCGTCCGGCCAGCAGCACCGGGTCGAGCTGGCCACCTGCGGCCGCGACCCGCCAGCTGCTGGCGGTGCCGTCGACGGTGACGGTGGTGCGGCCGTGGCGGTGTTCGGCGGTCAGCACCCGGGTCGCGCCCGGGGTCTCGACGATGACCTCGCGCAGCGCCGGCAGCGCCAGCAGCAGGCCCGGGCCGGCCTGCGCGAGCAGCCGTCCGGTCAGCTCGACTGCGGCCTGGTCGCGCAGCGGCAGCTCCACCATGGTCGCAAACCCGGCGCCGCGCAGGTCGTTCCCGGCCGACGGGTCTTCGCTGGCGCCGCCCGCGAACGGCAGCCGCAGCACCGGCACGTGACCCGAACGGGCCGCCATCTCGGCCGCCAGCCCCGGGACCGCCGCCACCAGCTCCCGGGTACGGTCGCGGGACCAGGCCACCGTCCCGGTCACCGACCGGATGCGGGGAGCGTCGCTGACCGCGACCACGGCCGCGAACCCGACGCCGAACCGGCCGACGGCGTCCGCCCCGCTGCCCCCGTCACCCGCTCCGCTCGCCGGCCCGGGGCCGTCCGTCCCCGGGCGCTTGCTCGACGCGCGCAGCGTTGACAGCGCCCCCACGCCGGCCTCATCCAGCGGCGTCCCGGTGTTGGCGGCGGTCAGGGTGCCGTCCCGCAGCCTCAGGAGCAGGCGCCCCGGTACGCCGGCGCGGGCGGCGGCGTCGGCCGCGTTCTGCGCCAGCTCGACGACGACCCGGTCCCGGTAGCCGCCGAGCGCGTAGTCCTCCTCCGCGTTGGCGTCCTCGCGGAACCGGCTCGGCGACGCGGCCCAGCCGGCGAGCACCCGCGCCCGTAGCTCCGCGGTCTGAAAGGGGTCATCCACCACGCCCGACACGCTCCGACCCTATGCCCGCCCCGTCCCGTCGCGCCCCCGGCTCGGCCTGCTCAGGACGACGGTCGCTTCAGTGAGGCTCGTGAGGCGACAGTGATGTCGCGGGTCGTCCTCCGGCCGCATCAACGCGGAAACTTCCGGCAAGCGGGAAACTATTCGGACGTATAGCCAGATTTATTTCCCTTACGATAAAAGTTTCCACTTTATTGTCCAGCTCTTATGTCTTTGACGGACAAATCCTGCGGCTAGACGTGAAAGGGGGGCCAGTGCGGCCGCCGGGAAGGCGCCAGGACGGCCGCGCGGGCCCGCGCCCGCCCGCGCGCCCACCAGGTGCCGCGCCCGGCCACGCACCCACCGGGCGCCGCCCGGCCGCCGGGTGCCGCGGCCGGTTGCGTAACCCCAGACGGTCGTGCAGTGTCCGGCCTGAGCCGGGTGCGGGTCCCGGGTGCGGGTGCAGGTCCTGGGTCCTGGGGCGGGTGCGGGTCGTGGGTGCGGGTGCAGGTCGTGGGTGCAGGTCCTGGGTGCGCGTGCGGTGCGGTGCCGGGTGCGGGTGCGGTGCGGGCCCTAGGTGCGAGTGCGGCGTGCCTTGAGCCCAGGATGCCAAGGGCCCGGATGTCCGGTGCCGGAATGACTTTCGTCATCGGGGGCAGTGGGTCGGCCATGCGACTGCGAACACGCCTCAGTGAATCGTTCCGGGTTGGTCCGTTCCGCATCCGGCTCAGTGAGCCGCTCGGGCGCGGGCGGGCCTGGGGCTCGGTCGGGGTGCGAGCCGGCCGCCGTGGTCGGCTCAGCCTCAGCGCCCCGCTCGGCGGGCGCTCCCGCCGTCGCCGCGGGCGCTGGTAGCTGCCCCGGGTCCTGCCTGGCCGGGGCGGCCTGAAGCAGGGCCGAGCAGCCCGGCGCCGCGCCCGGCCAGATCGCCTGCCACCCGGCCGCGGAGGCACCGGGGACTACGGAACGGAGTCAGCCACCTCTGTTCCTGATACAAATTGTTAACCTCGTGCGGCCGCGATTCCCGGCGGTGACCGGGCGGTCCGGGTAGCGTGAGCGGGTGACCTCATGGGCCGACCACGCCATCTTGTGGCACGTGTACCCGCTCGGCTTCACCGGCGCCGAGCCTGCCGCGCTGCCCGCGGGGACACCCGCCCGGCACCGGCTGCGGCAGCTGGAAGGCATGGCTCGACTACGCGGTCGAGCTCGGCTGCAACGGCCTGCTGCTCGGTCCGGTCTTCGCCGCCGAGACCCACGGCTACGACACCACCGACCACTTCAGGATCGACCCGCGGCTGGGCGACGAGGCCGACTTCGACGCACTGGCCGGCGCGGCCGGGCAGCGCGGCCTGCGGCTGATCCTGGACGGGGTGTTCAACCACGTCGGCCGGTCCTTCCCCGCCTTCCGGGCCGCCGCGGGCGGCCCGGGGAGCCCGGCTGCCCGCTGGTTCAAGCGCACCGACGGCGGCGATGACTACGCGGTCTTCGAGGGGCACGGGCAGCTGGTCGAGTTCGACCACGACGAGCCCGCCGTGCTCGCCTACGTCATCGAGGTGATGAGCCACTGGCTCGGCCGCGGGGCGGGCGGCTGGCGGCTGGACGCCGCCTACGCGGTGCCGCGCGTCCTTCTGGGCCAAGGCGGTGCCGGCGGTGCGGACGGCGTTTCCCGACGCCTGGTTCCTGGGCGAGATGATTCACGGTGACTACGCCGCCTACGCCAACGAGGCCGGACTCGACTCGGTCACCCAGTACGAGGTGTGGAAGGCGATCTGGTCCTCGCTCAACGACCGGAACTTCTACGAGCTCGACCACGCGCTCGGCCGGCACAACGCGTTCCTCGACCGCGAGCTGGCGCAGACCTTCGTCGGCAACCACGACGTCACCCGGCTGGCGACGGCGCTGAACGACGAGCGGCACTTCTCGCACGCCGTCGCGATCTTGTGCTGCATCGGCGGCGTGCCCAGTGTCTACTACGGCGACGAGCAGGGGTTGCGCGGCCTCAAGGAGCACCGGGAGGGCGGCGACGACGCGATCAGGCCCGCCTTCCCGGCCACGCCGTCCGAGCTGGCGCCTGACGGCTGGCGCTACTACCGGCTGCACCAGCGGCTGATCGGGTTCCGCCGCCGCCACCCCTGGCTGGTCCGGCGCCCGGACCGAGGCCGCGCAGCTCCAGCCGGAGGCGCTGGCGCTGCGGCTGCGCGGCGTAGCAGCCCGGCGCAGCAGGCGCTGCTGCTGCTCAACGTCGGCGACGAGGACTTCCGGTTCGCGGTGGACCCGGCCGGCCTCACCGTCGCCGAGACGGCCGTACCGGGCGCCGTCCCGGCCGACCCGCTGCTCGTCCCGGCGCACGGCTGGACGATCCTGGCCTGACCGGGCGGGCGCCCCGGGTCAGCCCGGGGCGGCGTAGCCGTGGGTGTAGGCGTAGCGGATCGCCTGGGCCCGGTCGCGCGACCCGGTCTTGGCGAAGATGCGGTTGACGTGGGTCTTCACCGTCGCCTCGGAGACGAACAGCGTCCGCGCGATCTCCCGGTTGGACTGTCCCGTCGGCGATCAGCCGCAGCACGTCGGCCTCCCGCGGCGTCAGCTCGCCCGGGTCGCTGCCCGCCGCCGTCCGGGACCAGGGTCGCCGGCCTGGCGCCGGGCGCCTGGCGGGCTGCTTCCGCGCTCGCCGGCGGCCTCGCCGGGGCGCGGACGGCGGCGTTGAGCAGCCGCTGCTGCACGCTCGGGTCGAGGACCGCCTGGCCGGCCGCGGCGGCCGTGGATCGCCCGGCCGATCTCGGCCCGGGTGGCGTCCTTGGTCAGGTACCCCAGCGCTCCGGCCTGCAGCGCGCCGATGATCGACTCGTCGTCGGCGTAGGTGGTGAGCACCACCACCCGGGTGCCGGGGTAGTCGGCGGTGATCCGCGCGGGTCGCGGTCACGCCGTCGCGCCCGGCATGTTCAGGTCCATCAGCACGACCTGCGGCCGCGTCGCGGCGACCAGCTCGACGGCCGCGTCGCCGTCGGCCGCCTGGCCGGCGACGGTGATGCCCGGCAGTGTGCCCGAGCAGCAGGACCAGGCCCTCGCGGACCGCCGACTGGTCGTCCGCGACGACGACGGTGACCGGCTCGTCGGCGCCGTAATCGGTCATGCACCGATTGTCCCGTACCGGGACCGGCGCGCACAGACGCGGCCGGGCCGTGCCCGGCCCAGCCGAGCTCAGCCGGGCAGCCGGACCGCCGGGCCGGGCAGCCGGACCGCCGGGCTCAGCCGGGCAGCACCAGCCGCACCCGCCAGCGGCCCGCCTCGGCCCCCGCGGTCAGCGTGCCGCCGGCCAGCGCGGCGCGTTCCCGCAGGCCGGCCAGCCCGTACCCGGTGCCGGCGTGCGCCAGCGGGCCGGACGGCCCGGGGGCGGCAGCGGGTTGCTCGACCAGCGAGCGTCATCTCGCCCGGGTGGTAGCCCGCAGTCGAGGCTGACCGGCTGGCCGGGCGCGTGCTTGCGGGCGTTGGTGAGCGCCTCCTGCGCGGTCCGGTAGGCGGTCAGGGCCGCCGTCGGCCCCCAGCGGCCGCGGCGTCCCGGTGACGGTGAACTCGACCGCCGGCGTCGCCGGCGGCGCGGTGCTGCCCGGCCAGCGCGCGCAGCCGCCCGGTGAGCCGCTCGCCCCCGGTGTCACCGCCCGCCCGGGCGCCCGGCGCCTCGCCCGCGGCGTGGCCGGACTCGGCCTGATACCCCGGGGCCTGATACCCGGGCGCCCGATAACCGGGGGCCGTGCCGGCGCTCGTCCTCGCGCAGGGCCAGGATGGCGCGGCGGGCCTCCGCCATGCCCTCCCGGGTGAGCGCGCTCGCCCGCTTGACGCACTCGATCGCCTTGGCGACCTCCGGCCCCTGCTCCGGCAGCGCCTCGAGCAGCCCCTCGGCCGCCTGCAGGTTCACCGAGACGGCGGCGAGCGAGTGCGCGAGGACGTCGTGGATCTCGCGGGCGATCCGGGCCCGCTCGGCCAGCGCGGCCGCCTGGGTCTCGGCCGCGTGCGCGCGGCGGGCCTGCTCGAGCGCGTCCTCCGCCTCGACCGCCCGCAGCAGGTAGGCGCGCCGGGTCAGCCCGAACGCCCAGAAGCCGACGAACCCGGCCGACCAGCCCGCGATCGCCTCGGGCGGGGCGCCGCTCGACGGCCGCCGCGATGAGGAACGCGGCGACCGTCTCGGCCACGATCGCGAACGACGCCTCGACCGGCAGCCGCGCGCCCGCGGACACGGCGACCACGCAGCCGACCGCGACCGCGGTGCTCAGCGAGGACAGCCCGGCCAGGATCGCCGCCCGCCGCCGCCATGATCACCAGCATCGCCAGCCACAGCCGTGGCCTGCGGGCCAGCGAACTGCCACGCCAGCCAGGCAGCGACCGCGATGGCGAGGGCGACCGCGGTCCCGATGCCGCGCGCGCCGTGGCCGAAGCCGGGCGTGAACAGCGGGACGGTGGCGACGACGGCGACGAGCACGACGAAGCGGATGGCGTCGACCGCCGGCGGCACATCGACCGGGGCGATCGCCGAGCCGTCGCGCAGGCCGGCCAGCAGGGCGCCCTGGTTCACCAGGCCCGCCGGCGCGCCCGCGCCCGGCTCGCCCGGGACCGGCCGCGGGCGGCCGGGCGCGGCCAGGCGGCGGGCGAAGGAGGCGAGAACCACGTACCTAAACGTATCCGGATCACGGCCGGAGCACGCGGGCCGGCCGGGTGGACTGCGGGTCGAGATCCGCGCCTCCACCTGCCTCCACCCGGCTCCAACTGGGCCGCGCGGCCCGGGTCAGCCGGGCCGGGCCGGTTCCACCCGGGATCGACCCGTGCGCCGACGCGGCCGCAGGGGCCTGATTCCTAGCGTGAGGGAGGTAAGCAAGCCACCCCAGAAGCCCGGAGGAATCCCCGTGGACGCCAACGTTCTCATCCCCAACCTCATCATCCTCGGCGTCGTGCTGCTGTCGGACTGCGGCACTGCGCAAGCTCGGCACCGCCCGGTTGATCCGGCCCGTTCATCACCGCCGCGCTCATCGTCCCCTTCTTCTTCAAGGGCGTGGCGACCTCCGGCAACGGCCTGCTGCTGGAGCTGGCGGCCACCGCCGCCGGACTCGCGCTCGGCGTGCTCGCCGCCGTCGTTCCTGCGGGTGCTGGCCGACCCGGCCACCGGGCGGCCGATGACCCGGGGCGGCCTGGGCTACGCGGCCTTCTGGATCGTGGTCGTGGGCGCGCGGCTGTTCTTCGCCTACGGCTCGCAGCACGTGTTCGGCCCGCAGCTCGGCAGCTGGCTGGTCACCAACCACGTCACCGTCGACGCGCTGACCGACGCGCTGATCTTCTTCTCCGTCGCCATGCTGATCGGCCGGACCGGCGCCCTCGCCGCCCGCGTCCGCCAGCTGCGCGCACGTTCGGGCGCCCCCGCCCGCAGCCCGCGGCCAGCCCCGGTTCGGTGACCGCCCCGGTTCGGTGACAGCGAGAAGCGCGAAGCGCCCGCCCGTAGGCCCTCACCCGAGGGTGCCCCGGGCGGGCGCTTCCGGCTGCCGCCGTCCCGGCGCCGGGCGCTTGCGCGTCCGGGTGCTGCCTGCCCGGTGCTGGCGGGCCCGGGCCAGGCGCCTACAACACCGCGACCGCGTTGGCGGGGGAGCCGACCGCCCCGGTCACGTTGAGCGGCACCGAAGTGAACAGGAACTCGTGCCGCCCGGCGCGGGCGCAGGCCTCGGCCAGCGGGCCGAACGCGAACAGCTCGCCGATCGCCATGCCCAGGCCGGGAATGAGCCGCCCGTGCAGCGAGCCGACCGCCGGGTCGCCCGGCACCACCTCGACCGACGGGTTGTCGCAGGCCACCGCCGCGACCCCGGAGTCCCAGAGGAGGCGGGCGATCTCCTCGCTGCCGTCCAGGCCGGCCGCCGCGAAGGTGGTGGTGCGCTGCATCCGCTCCGCCAGCGCGGCCCGCCCGGCCACGTCCAGGGTCAGGTACTTGTCGGTCCATCCGGTGCGGACGCAGAGGATGTCGCCCGCCCGGAGGTCGGCGCCCGCCGCCTCGAGCGCCCCTTCGAGGTCGCGTGGGCCGAAGGCGACCCGGCTGAACGGGTCGTAACCGTCTGCCTGGGCCCCGGCCAGGTCGGCCAGCACCCCGCGGCCGATGATGCCGGGCCACGCCCAGTGGTGCAGGCCGAGCGGCTCGGGGCCGTCCGACGGCTCTCCCGGCCACCCGCCGAACCAGCCGTCCGGCGTGCCGACGTGCCGCAGGCCGTCCCACTGGGAGGAGCACTGCAGGTAGAACTGGTCGACGTAGTCGTCCCAGGCGGCCGGGCCGAGCGGCTTGAAGTGGTGGCGGAGCGGCTTGCGGCCGAAGAAGGGCGGGTCGGGCAGCTCCATCGGCAGCGACAGCCCGATCCGTTCGCCGGTCCGGACGGCGGCGGCGCCCGCCGCGACGGCCGGTCCGGTCAGCCGGTGCAGGGTGCCGAGGTTGTCACCCCGGCCCCAGACGTCCCAGGCGTGCTGGACGCCGGTCGACGGCAGCCGGGGGAGTGAATCGAACGACGGAATGGCGGCATCATCAGTCACACCGGCAGCGTCGCAGGACCGGCCGCCGGTGGCAATGGCTCAGGGCCAGAGAGCCGGGCGGCCGAACGAGCGGGCAGGTCAAACCGAGCAGGCCCAGTCGTCCGGGCTGTGCACCGGCTCCGCGTTGCCCGCGCCCGGCGGCGGGAAGTGCAACCGGAGGGTGAACGCGTGCGGGGTGGGCCCGTGCGCGCGCAGGTGCCTGATCCGGTCCTCGGCCTCGGCCGGGGTGGGGACGACCCCGCGCGGGATCCACCACAGGGTGGTGTAGGCCTCCTGCATCAGCTCGAACCACTCGCGCCGGCGGCGCAGCACCGCCCGGTGCGCGTCCCCGTAGACGTACGCGGCCAGGGTCTCGACCGACTCCCAGACCGACAGGTTGACCAGGACGCCGCCGTCGGCCCCCTCGGCCTCGCGGGAGAACACCCGCAGCGCGGTCGCGTTGCCTTCCTCGGTCTGCAGCCGCCAGACGAAGCCGGGGGCGCTGTCGGCGACCGCGTTCACCGGGTCGAGGTTGGCGACGAAGTCCGCCAGCTGCTCAGTGTCGAGCGGGGCCACGAGCCGGCCGATGTTCACCTGCGCAACCACGTACTCCATGCCGGCGCCTCCCGAGGTGCTAAGTACCAAAAACAAGATGACTCATTACGGCTTGCTACCAGTCAACCTACTCGGCTGCCCGGCCGGCCGCCAGGGGTTAACGTCCGCCCCCGCGGCCCGGGTGGCCTCAGGACCGACGCCGCCTCATGCCTGGCGCACGCCGCTTAATGCAGGTAGGAGGCGCCGTTCAGGTCGAGGACGGCGCCGCTCGCCCACGCCGCCGCGGGCGAGGCCAGGTAGACGACGGCGGCGGCGACTTCCGCGGGGGCGGCGACCCGGTTGAACGGCGACTGGGCGCGGATCGCGTCGCCCGCCGGGGCGTCGAGCAGCCCGGCCGCCATGTCGGTGGCGACGAAGCCGGGGGCGACCGCGGCGACGGTGATCCCGTGCGGCGCCAGCGCCACCGCCAGGGACTGCCCGAAGGCGTGCAGGCCGGCCTTGCTCGCCCCGTAGGCCGGGTTCTCCGGCTCACCCCGGAACGCGCCCCGCGACCCCACGTTGACCACGTGGCCGCCCCGGCCCCCGGCCGTCATGTGGCGGACCGCGCACCAGGTCACGTTGGCCGCGCCGGTCAGGTTGACGGCGAGGGTGTCCTGCCAGGCCGCCTGCCACCGGGCGTAAGAGGTCTCAAGGACCGGGTGACTGAGGTACACGCCGGCGTTGTTGACGAGCACGTCGAGGCCGCCCAGGCCGGCCGCGGCCGCGTCGACCATGGCCCGCACCGCGTCGGCGTCGGCCAGGTCGGCCCGGACGGTCAGGTGCCCCGTCCCGGGCAGCGCGGCCCGGACCGACTCGGCCGCGGCGGCCCCCTCCCGGTAGTGGACCGCCACCCGGTCCCCCTGGGCCGCGAAGGCCGCCGCCACCGCGGCGCCGATACCCCGCGACCCGCCCGTCACCAGCACCGCACGATTCACGCCGGCGACTCTACCGCCCGGCCCAACCGGGCCAGCACAGCCGGGCAGGCCCAGCTGCTCGCCCGCGCCGGCGCGGGCTCAGCCGCACTGCTCGAGCAGCTTGCTCATCGTGGCCCAGTTGCGCGCAGTGCCGGTCATTCCGGTCTTGGGTGAGCTGACGATGCGGAGCATCGTCGCGGCCAGGTCGCTGCGGCCGTATCCCTCGGGTGTGTGCAGGTAGAGCGTCCGGCCTCGGACGGTATGGGCCGAGTGGTCGCCCTTGGCGGCCGCCTGGGCGGCGGCCGCGTCCAGCTTGGCGGTCAGCGCGGCCCCGGGCGGCTCGCTCAGTACGACGGCGTGCACCCGGCGGGGGTCGGCCTCGTCCGGGTACGGGTTGGCCGCCAGGATCTCCGCCAGCTCCGCGCGGGTGATCACCACCACGGGCGCGGTGACCGCCAGGGTGCCGGCGATCGCCTCGGCCATGGCGCGCGCGACCGCCGCGCAGTCCGCTCCGTCCGGGGCGGTGAACAGCACGTTGCCACTTTGGATGTAGGTCGAGACGTCCGTGTGCCCGAGCCCGGTGACCAGGGTCCGCAGGTCGGCCATGGCCACCTTGTTCTTCCCGGCGAGGTTGATCCCGCGCAGCAGCGCGATGTGTGTAGCCGCCATGCCGCCATTGTGCCGCGGACAGTCAGCCGGCCGCCCCGGGACCGCCGGCTTGGCTGATGTCGGCCACGGCGCAGACGATGTTGTCCGGTCCGCCGGCGTCGTTGGCCAGGGCGACCAGCCGCCCGGCCACACCCGCGGGCGACAGGCACCGGTCCGCCAGCGTTTCCCTGATTGCCGCGGCCGGGACCACCGCGGTCAGCCCGTCCGAGCACAGCAGGTAGCGGTCGCCCGGTCGCGCTTCCAGCAGCGACAGGTCGGCCGGGCCGGCCGCCCCCGCCAGCTCGGGCGTCAGGCCGGCCGCCCGGATCGTCTCGCTCGTTACGCCGAGCGCCCGCACCAGCAGCGAGCGCTGCGGGTGGGATGCCGCTTCCTCCGGGGTGAGCCGTCCCGAGTCGACCATCGACTGGGTGACCGAGTGATCGTGGGTGACCTGGAACAGCCCGCCGTCGCGGAACAGGTAAGCGCGGCTGTCGCCGATGTGCACCAGCGCCAGCTGGGACCCCGACAGCAGCATCGCGGTCAGCGTGGAACCGCTGCCTTCCAGCTCGGGCTGCGACACCGACAGCGACCGGACCGATGCCTCGGCCGCCGTCACCGCCTCCGACAGCAGGTTGAGCAGGTCGGCTGGGACGGCCGACGACTCGAGCGGGCGGAGCGCCTCGATGGCGGCGGCGCTGGCCCGCTCGCCGCCGGGGCCGAAGCCGTCCGCCACCGCCAGCAGGGCCGGCCCGGCGTAGCCGGCGTCCTGGTTGCGCGGCCGGACCCGGCCCGTGTCGGAGGCGGCGGCGTAGCGGACGCTGAGCTGGGCAGAAGGCGGTGCTTGCGCAGGCGGTGCTTGCGCAGGCGGTGCCTGCTCAGGCTGGGTGTTGCCCGGACATGACGGCTGCCCCCGGACAGAGGTAGGCGATGAGGGACTGGGCGAGCCGCCTGCGTTCGGCGAGCTCGGTCTCGCTCACCGCGAGGAAGGCGGTCACGGCCGCGGCGGCCTCGGCCGGCGGGGCGTCGACGACCGTCGCCGATCTGCGCCAGGGGCAGGCCCAGCCGGCGCAGCCAGGCGACCAGGCGCGCCCGTTCCAGCTGGTCCGGCGCGTAGTAGCGGTACCCGGACCACTGGTCGACCGTGGCCGGCGGGAGCAGCCCGAGCTCGTCGTACAGCCGCAGGGCCTTCGGCGACAGCCGGGCCATACGGGCGAACTCGCCGATCGTCAGCAGCTTCACAGCCATCACCCTGAGCCTTCCCCCCGGGGCAAGGTCAACCGCACGTCACGGCGCGCGCTACTGGCGGTAGGTGGCCAGGAACTCTCCCAGCCGGGTCACCGCATCCGACAGCACGTCGACCGGGGCGAGGAACACCACCCGGATGTGGTCGGTCGTGGCCAGGTTGAACCCGGTGCCGTGGGTCAGCAGCAGGTGCTGCTGCTCCAGCAGGTCGATGCACATCCGCTCGTCGTCGGCGATCTTGTGCACCTCGGGGTCGAGCCGGGGGAACAGGTACAGCGCGCCGGCCGGCTGGTAGCAGGTGACGCCCGGGATCGCGGTCAGCTGGGCCCAGGCGGCGTCGCGCTGGTCGCGCAGCCGCCCGCCCGGCAGCAGCAGCGGGGTGATGTCGATGCCGCCGTCGAGCGCGGCCGGGATCGCGTGCTGCGCGGGCACGTTGGGGCACATCCGCATGTTGGCCAGCAGCTCCAGGCCCTCGCGGTACTCCGTCACCGGCTCGCGCGGTCCGGAGACGACGAGCCAGCCGGAGCGGAACCCGGCCAGCCGGTAGGTCTTGGACATGCCGCCGAGGGTCAGCACCGGCAGGTCGGGCGCGAGCGCGGCGGCGCTGTGGTGGACCGCGCCGTCGAACAGGATCTGGTCGTAGATCTCGTCCGACAGCACCAGCAGCCCGTGCCGCCGGGCCACGTCGAGCAGCGCCAGCAGCGTCTCGCGCGAGTAGACCGCCCCGGTCGGGTTGTTCGGGTTGATGATGACGAGAGCCCGGGTACGCTCCGTGACCAGCGACTCCACGTGGGCGACGTCCGGGTTCCAGTCCAGGTCCTCGGCGCAGCGGTAATGCACCGCGCGGCCGCCGCCGAGGTTGACCGCCCCGGTCCACAGCGGGTAGTCCGGGGCCGGGACGAGTACCTCGTCGCCCGGGTTGAGCAGCGCCTGCAGCGCCATCACGATCAGCTCGGACACGCCGTTGCCGAGGTACACGTCGTCCGGCGTCACCCCGGTCACGCCGAGCCTGGCCCCGAAGTAGCGCGCGACCGCCTCCCGGGCCGGCGCGATGCCGCGGGCGTCGCTGTAGCCCTGGGAGTCGCCGATCGAGGCGGTGACCCGCTCCAGCACCGCGTCCGGAGTGAACAGCCCGAACGGGGCGGGGTTGCCGATGTTCAGCTTGATGATCTCGTGCCCGGCGGCCTCGAGCTGGCGAGCTCGGGCGAGCACCGGTCCGCGAATGTCGTAACGGACGCTGGCCAGCCGGCTCGCCTGAGACACCACGGTGCGCCTCCCCAAGATCGCGTTCACCCTCATGACAGCGGATCCGCACGTCAGCGGACCCGTTGCCCGAATGTTACCGGCTGATCGCGGGAAGTCCTCAGCATTTACCGGCCTTGAAATTGGCCGCCTCCCCCTCCGGGCGCACCGCTAGCGCGGGGCCGGCTCCCCGGTGATGACCTCGAACAGCTCGGTGTAGCGGGCGGTGAGCACGGCCAGCACGTCGTCCGGGATCTCCGGGCCGGGCGGGGTGCGGTCCCAGCCGGCCGAGGTCGACCAGTCCCGCAGGTACTGTTTGTCGAACGACTGCTGGGGGCGGCCGGGAGCATACGAGCCGGCAGGCCAGAAGCGCGAGGAGTCCGGGGTGAGCACCTCATCCGCCAGCACCAGGGTGCCGTCCTTGGCCCGGCCGAACTCCAGC
The DNA here is from genome assembly GCA_963795335.1 of uncultured Actinomycetota bacterium. Classification (GTDB taxonomy): domain Bacteria; phylum Actinomycetota; class Actinomycetes; order Streptosporangiales; family Streptosporangiaceae; genus Trebonia. Next base: position 16,098 of record CAWCHI010000006.1, on the reverse strand, counting down.
TTGGTGTCGGCCAGGATGAGGCCCCGCTCGGCCGCCAGATCGGCCCCGCGCTGGTAGACCGCCAGCGTGATCCGCCGCAGCTGCCCGGCTGTCTCCGCCCCCACCAGGTCGGTGACCTCGGCGAACGTCATCGGCTCGTCGTGCCCGGCCGCCGCTTTGGTGGTCGGGGTGAAAACCGGCTCGGGCAGCTTCGACGCCTCGGTCAGGCCAGGTGGCAGCGGCACCCCCGACACCGCGCCGGACTCGTTGTAGGCCGCCAGGCCGAGACCGGTCAGGTAGCCGCGGGCGATGCACTCGACCGGGATCATCTCCAGGTGCTGGCAGCGGATCGCCCGGCCGGCCCACTGCGGCGGCACGTCGGTCGCGGAGATGACGTGGTTCGGCACGAGGTCGGTGAGCCGGGTGAACCACCACAGCGACAGCTGGGTGAGGATCTTGCCCTTGCCCGGCACCGGCGTGGGCAGGACCACGTCGTAGATCGAGACCCGGTCGGACGCGACCAGCAGCAGGTCGTCGCCATCGGCGTAGACCTCGCGCACCTTGCCTGAGTGAATCAGCTCCACAGCCAGCCAAGCGTACTCGTGACCACAGGCGTAGCATCAGGTGGCATGGCAGCAACCGACGGTGCCGGACTGGCCCCTGACGGGCGCGAGAGCGGCCAGTACCTGCAAGTGCAGACGACGACTGACTCGCGGGCGGAGGCGATGGCGCTGTCCCGGGCGGCCGTCGAGGCCCGGCTGGCCGCCTGCGGCCAGGTCGCCGGGCCGGTCGCGTCCACCTACTGGTGGAACGACGAGGTCGAGCAGGCCGAGGAGTGGTTCGTCTTCCTCAAGCTCCCGGCCGACCGCTACCCCGAACTGGCCGCGTTCCTGTCCGAGCGGCACAGCTACGACGAGCCGGAGATCATCGCCACGCCGGTCGTGGCGGGCTCGGCCTCGTTCCTCGGCTGGGTGAGCGACGAAACCAGGGCGCGCGGACGCGACGTCCCGTCGCAGCGGGATGCGGCCAGCGCGGCCGAGGCCGGGCGGGCTCCGTCTCGCGCGGTCGGGGCCAGCCCCTCGGACCTGCCCGGCTAGCCGGCCCGCAGCTCCGGCGGGGGGACGTTCCAGGTCAGGATCACCGGGTCGTCGTGCTCGGTCCCGAGGGTGGAGATGGTGCCCGTGTCGAGCCGGAACAGCCTGCCCCCGTCTGGCGGCAGGCCGAGGTAGCGGGCGGTCAGCACCCGCAGCACGTGCCCGTGGGCGACGAGCGCGACGTCGCCGTCGGCGAGCAGCGGCTCGGCCCGCTCCAGCACCCGGTCGACCCGCTGGCCGACCTGCTCGACGCTCTCGCCCGGGTGGGCGGCGTCGCCCGGGATGACCCCGTCGCGCCACAGGTCCCAGCCCGGCCGCGTCTTGACTGATCTCCGCGGTGGTGATCCCCTCGTAGCCCCCGTAGTCCCATTCCCACAGGTCAGGGTCGGTTTGCGGTGACCGTGCAGGCCGGCCAGCGCGGCGGTCCGCTGGGCCCGCTGGGCCGGGCTGGCGAACACCGCGGCGAGCCGGCCGGCCGCCACCTGCGCGCGCACCATGGGCCCCAGCGCCTCGGCGCCGGCGATCCCCTTCGCGGTCAGCGGGATGTCGGTCCGCCCGGTGTGCCGGCCGTCCCGTGACCACTCGGTCTCCCCGTGCCGCAGCAAGATCAGCTCTCCCATGGAGCTGATCTTTCCAGTTCGGTTCGCCTCATTCGCGTGCCTGTGCCCCGGCCGCCGGCTACAGCAGCCTGCGCAGCCGGAACAGGTCCTTCATGGACGCCTCGATCTTGACCCGGCCCGACATCCAGGCCCGGGCGATGTTCATCGGCTGCTCGGCCAGCGCCAGCACCTCGTCGCTGCCGGCGGTCAGCCGGATCTCGGCCGGCGGTTCGCCCGGCGCCACCTCCCGCACCGGGTCGTCGCCCGACCCCAGCCGGGTCACGAAGGTGAGCCCGAGGTCGGGGACGGTGACGCTCATCGTGCGGTCGCCGAAGTACTGCTCGCGCTCGTCCGGTCGCAGCTCCGACAGCCGGGTCGCCAGCTTCTGCAGGGCCACGCGGCACTCTTCGGCGGATGCCATGTGCGTCTCTCCCCTCGTTGAGCGGTACCGTTCCAGCGGGAGGGTAGCGCACGCGCGCGACCAGGTGAGGTACAGGGAGCCAGCGGAGGCAGGAAGAATGGATGCGCAGCAGGCGGTGCCCGCCCAGGAACCGGCCGGCGACCCGCGGGTCGAGGCGGCCGTCGCGGGCCTGCGCGCCCTGGACGGCCTCGACCTGACCGAGCACCCCGCGGTGCTGCAGGAGGTACACAGGCGGCTGCGCGAGATCCTGGGGGGACTGGGCGACGCGGCCGGACCGGCCGAGCCCGGCCGCCACGGCGAGCAGGGCGAGTTCCCGGGCGGTTCGCGGGCGTGACCGCGCGCGGCCAGGCTGGACGCCGAGCTGGTCCGGCGGGGCCTGGCCCGCTCCCGGGAGCAGGCGGCCGAGCTGATCGAGGCGGGCCGGGTGGCGTGGCCGGGCAGCGCGCGTCCAAGCCCGCCACCCAGATCGGCCGGGACGCGCCCGTGACGGTGGCGGACGACGCCGACGCCGGCCCGCAGTACGTCTCCCGCGGCGGCCACAAGCTGGCCGGCGCGCTGCGCCGCGTTCCCCGGGCTCGACGTGGCGGGCAAGCGCTGCCTGGACGCGGGCGCGTCGACCGGCGGTTTCACCGACGTCCTGCTGCGGGCGGGCGCCGCCCACGTCGTCGCGGCCGATGTCGGCTACGGCCAGCTCGCCTGGTCGCTGCGGACCGACGAGCGGGTGACGGTGCTCGACCGGGTCAACGTCCGCTCCCTCGACCCGGCCCTGGTGGCGCCGCCGCCGCAGGTGGTGGTGGCCGACCTGTCGTTCATCTCGCTGTCGCTGGTGCTGCCCGCGCTCGCCGCGTGTGCCGCCCCCGACGCCGACTTCGCGCTCATGGTCAAGCCCCAGTTCGAAGTGGGCAAGGGCCGGGTCGGGGCCGGCGGCGTGGTGCGCAGCCCGGCGACGCGGGCCGACGCGGTGCGCGCGGTGTGCGACACCGCCTGGTCGCTCGGGCTCGGCGTCAGGGGCGTGACCGCCAGCCCGCTGCCCGGCCCTTCCGGCAACGTGGAGTACTTCGCCTGGTTCCGGCGCGGCGCGCCGCCGCTGGATGAGGCCGAACTGGACCGCGCGATCGAGGACGGGCCCCAGTGAGGGCCGGCGGCGCTGGCGGGCCGCTGCGCCGGGCACGGTAAGTTGCACCCGATGGGTGAATCACAGCGGACCATGCTGGTGCTCGCGCACACCGGCAGGGACACCGCCCGGCGCAGCGCGACGCAGGTCATCGAGCGGCTGATCAACGCCGGCGTCGCCGTACGGGTGACCGATGCCGAGGGACCCGACCTCGACTGCGCCGGGCGCGACCGTGGTGCCCGGCGCGACCGGAGGCGGCCGAGGGCGCCGAGCTCGTCATCGTCCTCGGCGGCGACGGCACGCTGCTGCGCGCGGCGGAGCTCGCGCGCCCGCGGGCACCCCGCTGATCGGCGTCAACCTCGGCCACGTGGGCTTCCTCGCCGAGGCCGAGCCGGACGGGCTGAGCCAGACCGTGGACCACCTGCTGGCAGGGGAGTACCGGGTCGAGGAGCGGATGACGCTCGACGTGGTCGCCCGGGACAACGGCACCGAGATCGCGCGCACCTGGGCGCTGAACGAGGTGACTCGGTCGAGAAGGCGGCCCGCGAGCGGATGATCGAGGTCATCATCGAGGTCGACGGCCGCCCGCTGTCCCGCTGGGGATGCGACGGCGTGGTCTGCGCGACGCCCGACCGGGTCGACCGCCTACGCGTTCTCGGCCGGCGGCCCGGTGGTCTGGCCCGAGGTCGAGGCGCTGCTGATGGTGCCGATGGCGGCGCACGCGCTGTTCGCGCGGCCGCTGGTGGTCTCGCCCCGCTCGGTGCTGGCGTGGAGCTGGTGCACGAGCCGTCGGCGCGCCAACCAGCGGCGACCCGAGGCAGCGCGGCCGAGTCGGAGCGGGCGGTGCTGTGGTGCGACGGCCGCCGCCGGTTCGACCTGCCGCCCGGCGCCCGGGTCGAGGTGACGCCGCGGATCGCTGCCGGTCTCGCTTGCCCGGGTGAGCGGGCTGGCCGAGGGCTGCCCGCCGGGCGGCGGCGAGTTCACCGACCGGCTGGTGGCCAAGTTCGGCCTGCCGGTCACCGGCTGGCGCGGGCGCGGCGGGCGGTAACGCCGCTTTCGTTCGCGACATATTTGCGTCGGAACTCGCCGCCCCAATGTAGCACTTGATGCAAACATTTAAGCGAAATAAAGGGATGGCGGCCGTCCCGTCGGGTGCCGGGCGGCGCGGCCGGCGTGGCCGGCGGCGCCGGGTGTGTCGGCGGCCGCCGGTACCGTGAGCTGAGCGGGCCGGGGGGACAGGCGGCCAGACCGTCCGCTCTCCGGGCGGCCGCGACGGTAGAGTCGGCCTTGCCGCGTGACGGTCCCGCATCCGACGGGCGGACGTCGCACGGACGGGTCGAGAAGGAGACGGCGGGCGGTCATGCTTGAGGAAGTGCGCATTACCGGGCTCGGGGTCATCAACGACGCGCTGCTCGAGCTCTCGCCCGGCTTCACCGCGCTGACCGGCGAGACGGGCGCGGGCAAGACGATGGTCGTGACCGGGCTCGGCCTGCTGTTCGGCGGGCGCGCGGACCCGGCCCGGGTCCGGCCGGGCGCGCAGCGCGCCTCGGTGGAGGGACGGCTGCGCACCGACCCGCGGGAAGGTCGCCCAGCAGGTCGAGGAGGCGGGCGGCGAACTCGACGAGGACGGCACCCTGGTGCTGACCAGGACGGTCTCCGGCGAGGGACGGTCCCGCGCGTTCGCCGGCGGCCGCTCGGTCCCGGTGTCGCTGCTCACCTACCTGGCCGACGACCTGGTCGCGGTGCACGGCCAGTCCGACCAGCAGCAGCTGCTCAAGCCGGGGCGGCAGCGCGAGTCGCTCGACAAGTACGCCGGGCGCGGTGCTCGGCGAGGTGCTCGGCGACTACCAGCGCGCCTACAGCCGGCACCGGAAGGTGCGCCGAGGAGCTCACCACGCTGACCACGCAGGCCCGGGCGCGCGCGGCCGAGGCCGAGGAGCTGCGGGCCGGGCTGACCGAGATCGAGAAGCTCAACCCGGTGGCGGGCGAGGCGGCCGCGCTGCGGGCGGAGGAGGAGCGGCTCGCCAACGCCGACGCGCTGCACGCCGCCGCCACCACCGCGCACGAGGCGCTGCTGGGCGACCCGACCGCGGGCAACGACGGCGTCGACGCGGTGACCCTGCTCGGCCACGCGCGCCGGGCCCTGGAAGCGGTCCGCCGCCACGACAGCCGAGATCGACGGCGTGGCCGCCCGGCTGTCCGAGGCCGCCTACCTGGTCTCCGAGGTGGCCGGCGAGCTGGCCTCCTACATCCAGGGCATCGACGCCGACCCGGCCCGGCTCGCCGCCGTCCAGGAGCGCCGCGCGGCGCTGGCCCGGGTGACCCGGCTGTACGGGCCCGGCGGCGTCAGCGCGCAGGTCGACGGGGTCGCAGTGCGACGCGCCTGCCGGCCGCCACGGACGGCAGCACTGCGGCCGAGGCCGCGGCGGACGGCGGCCGGCGGACCGGCGCACGTCGGACGCCGCCGGGCGAGCCACGGCCGGAACCCGACGACATCGCCTACGTCCTCGAGTGGGCGCGGCTCGCCGCCGCCCGGGTCGGCGAGCTCGACAACGACGACGACACGATCGCCGCACTCACCGCGACCGAGGCGGAGCTGGCCGCGCAGGTCGCCGAGCTGGCCGCGCGGCTGTCCCGGCTGCGCGCCGAGGCCGGGGAGCGGTTCGCCGACGACGTGACCGCCGAGCTGACCGCGCTCGCGATGCCGCACGCCCGGATCTCCGTCGTGCTCACCACGCTCGCCGAGCCCGGCCCGCACGGCGCCGACGACGTGGAGATCCGGCTGGCCGCCACCCCAGCGCGCCCGCCCTCCCGCTGCACAAGGGCGCCTCCGGCGGCGAGCTGTCCCGGGTCATGCTGGCGATCGAGGTGGTGTTCGCCGGCGCCGACCCGGTCCCGACCTTCGTCTTCGACGAGGTGGACGCCGGCGTCGGCGGCAAGGCCGCGGTCGAGATCGGCCGCCGCCTGGCCAAGCTGGCCAGGCTCGCCCAGGTCATCGTGGTCACCCACCTGCCGCAGGTCGCCGCGTTCGCCGACAACCACCTGGTCGTCGCCAAGTCCGAGCGACGGCACCATCACCAGCACCAGCGTGATCCGCCTGGACCACGAGGCCCGCGTCCGCGAGCTGTCCCGCATGCTGGCGGGCCTTGAGGACTCCGAGTTCGGCCAGGCCCACGCCGCCGAACTGCTCGCGATGGCCGCCGACCAGGCCGCCCGCGCCTAAGCGGCGACCGGGCCCGCGGGCAGCGCGGGCTAGGGCGGCCCGTAGCAGCGCGCAGCGCTGTAGAAGGTGTTGTCCTCGGTCCGCAGGTAGTCGCCGAACGGCTCGGCGGGGACGAACCCGGCCCGCTCGTACATGCGCCCGCGCCGCGGCGAAGCCTGGCGTGGTCCCGGTCTCCAGCGAGCACCCGCCGGTACCCGCGCGAGCGCGCCACCGTCGAGCAGGTGCCAAGCATCGCCCGGCCGACGCCGCGCCCGCGCGCCTCGGCCGCGGTGTGCATCGACTTGAGCTCGGCGTGCGCCGGGGTCGAGCTCCTTGATCGCCCCAACGCCGAGCACCGCGCCGCCGTCCCGGTAGCTGAAGAACGTGACCGGCCGGGTCGAGCAGTCCCTCGACGTCGAGCGCGAAGCTGTGCTCGGGCGGCGTCTCGGACAGGCAGAACGTCAGGTGCCGCTCGAGGATCGCCCGGATCTCGGGCAGGCGCGGGTCGTCGACCGCGATCGCGGGCTCAGTCACGGGAACCGGCTCAGTCACGGGAGCCGGAGAAGATGCGCAGGAAGAAGAAGAACACGTTCAGGATGTCGAGGAAGATCGACGCGGCGATCAGCGGCGCCGAGTTGAGGTCCTGCGACCGGCGCAGCCGCTGGAAGTCGCCCGCCGTCAGCCCGGCGAAGATCACCAGCCCGAGGATCGCGCAGATCAGCGACGCGTGCGGGATGTGCACGAAGATCAGCACGATCCCGGCCAGCAGCAGCACCAGCAGCGCGATGAACGAGATCCGCCGCCAGGCCGACAAGTCCCGCTGGGTCGTGTACCCGAACGTGCCGAACGCGGCCGACGAACAGCGCCGTTGCCCCGCCCGCCTGCCACAAGATGGCCGGGTCAGCGGTGGCGTACTAGACCAGGGTCGGCGCGGACGCGGCCCCCATCAGCACGCCGAAGATCACCAGCAGCACGGTCGCGGCGGTCGCGGACTTGCGGGCGGCGAAGTTCATGATCAGCAGGACGACGAAGGCGGCGATCCAGGCCACGATGACCGCGCCCTGCCCGAAGGTTGCGCCCCGCATACGCGCCCAGCGCGAAGAACGCCGCGGTCAGCGCGACCAGCCCCATGGTCTGCGCGAACAGCGTCGCCGTGCGGCCCGGGGCCGCGTACCCCTGGTAAGCCATATCCGAGTACATGTGCCTCATTCTCCCCGGCGGGGCGCGCGCCCATCGCTGAGCCCCGCATCCATATGAAACGCAGGCACGAATCGCGGCGTTCCCGCGGTGCCCGGGGCCGCTGGCGGTCAGTGACTTAGGGTAGTGGAATGAACCGCGGTCGTAGTCAGCTCATCGAGCTGCAGCTGGGCCGGGCCGAGGAGATGTTCGTACTGGCCTCGACCGACCTGTTCTCCGAATACCGCAACTACTCTCACCGGGGTGGAGTACTGCATCAGCGTGCTCCGCTCGCAGCCGATCCCGCAGACGGTCCAGCTGCACCTGTCGCTTCCGGCCGCGGCGATCGACGACAGCCTGGCCGACCGGCTCGGCGCGGTCCTGCGCCGCTACTGCGACCAGCGCATGAGCTACAACGCCCGCGAGCGGCGCGCGGTCCGCTGGGGCGGCCTGCTGTCGATCTGGATCGGCCTCCCGCTGGCGCTGATCGGCTACCTGATGGTGATCTTCGAGCACCGGCTAGTGGGCCAGGCCGGCAACATCGTGCTCGACACCACCGGGTGGGTCCTGGTCTGGGTGGGCGTCTGGTACCCGCTCGACACGATCTTCTTCACCCCGCTCAGCTACGCGCGGGAGATCCGCGCGCTGCGGCACCTGCGCGACGCCGAGATCACCGTGTCGGCCACGCCGCCGGTCATCATCTGACCGGCGCCGCATCAAGCCGGCCCCTCCCGGAGGCCCCCCCGGGGGCCGCCTGGCGCCCGGGCCCGGGTCATAGGGTGGGAGCATGAGCAAGCTGCGGGTTCTCTTCATCGGCGGTACCGGGGTCATCTCGTCGGCCTGCGTGCGGGAGGCGGCCAGGCGACGGCGGCATCGAGCTGTTCGTGCTCAACCGGGGCCAGTCCGCCGTCCGGCCGCTCCCGGCCGGGGTGACGGAGCTGCGGGGGGACGCGCGGGACCCCGCCTCCGTTCGGGCTGCTATCGGCGACCTTGACTTTGACTCGGTGGTCGACTTCGTCGCCTTCACCCCCGGCCACGTGCGGGCCGACGTCGAGCTGTTCCGCGACCGGACCGGGCAGTACGTGTTCATCTCCACCGCGTCGGCCTACCAGAAGCCGCCGTCGCGGCTGCCGGTCACCGAGTCGACCCCGCTGCGCAACCCGTTCTGGCAGTACTCGCGGGACAAGATCGCCTGCGAGGACCTGCTGACGGCGGAGTACCGCGACACCGGGTTCCCGGCCACGTCGTGCGGCCCTCGCACACCTACGACGCGACCAAGACGGTGCTGTCGGGCGGCTGGACGTCGCTGGCGCGGATGCTCGCGGGCAAGCCGGTCATCGTGCACGGGGACGGCACCTCGCTGTGGACGGTGACCCACCACACCGACTTCGCCCGCGCCTTCGTGCCGCTGCTCGGGCCATCCCGCGGACGATCGGGGAGGCGTTCCACATCACCTCCGACGACGTGCTGACCTGGGACCAGATCGCCCACGCGCTCGGCTCCGCGCTGGGCGTGACCCCGCGCCTGGTGCACGTGCCGTCGGACGTGATCGCGGCGCGCGACCCCGAGCTGGGGGCCGGGCTGCTGGGCGACAAGGCGCACTCGATGGTGTTCGACAACGCCAAGATCCGGTCGGTGGTGCCCGGCTGGCGGGCGGTCGTGCCGTTCGAGCGCGGTGCCCGGGAGATCGCCGACTGGTACCGGGCGGATCCGGCCCGCCAGGTGGTCGACGAGAAGCTCGACGCGCTGATGGACACGCTCGCGGCCGAGTACGGCGTCTCCTAACCGCGCGGAGCAGGCTGCGACGCGGAAGATCGGGTAGCCGGGGGCGATCTCGCGCAGCTTCGCCTCGGGGGCCTTGGCGTCCACGCCGTCGAAGAACACGCCGACCTCGAACTTCCACCGCTTGAGGTAGGCGCGCAGGATCGCGGGCTTGTCGTCGTCGCTGACCTCGGTCGCGGTGAACGGCTCGACCGTGCGGCCGATGTGCAGCTCGCCGCCGCCAGCCGCGCGCATGTTGCGCACCCACTGGGTGTTGCCGCGCGGGGCGACCAGGTAGCGGGTGCCGTCGAGGGTCAGCGGGTTGACCGGGGTGCTGCGCCACTCGCCGGAGCTGCGGCCGCGCACGTACAGGATGCGCGAGCCGTAGACGCTGACGCCCATCCGGGTCAGCCGGGCGACGATCGCGTTGAAGGCGTTGGTGGTGGCCTGCGGCTTGATGTAGCGGGCTTCGGTGGCGTTCACGGCGGTCCTCCCGGGCTAGTTCGGTCGGTCATCCTCTTGCGAGAGCGATGCTCTCGACTAAGATCAGTGAACACGATAAGGTAAGGGCATGTCAAGAGCAGTGCTCTCGATTCTGGTCACTGATCTGCCCGATTTTCCTGGCCAGCCTCCGGGCTGGCCCACCCGTCGTCCCGTAACGGAGGCTTGCCCGCCATGACCTCGCCGAACACCGCTCGGCGGCCCGCCCGGGCGCGGACCGCCCGCGAGCGCGCCCGGCTCGAGCTGACCCGGGAAATCAAGGAGGAGGCGCGCCGCCAGCTGGCTCAGGCGGGCGCGGGTGGCCTGTCGCTGCGCGCCGTCGCCCGGGAGCTGGGCATGGTCTCCTCGGCCCTCTACCGCTACTACCCGAGCCGGGACGAGCTGCTGACTGCCCTCATCATCGACGCCTACGACGCCATCGGCGCGGCGGCCGAGGCGGCGATCGCCGCGCCACCGTCCACCGCACCACCGTCCACCGCGGCACCGTCCGCCTCACCCCGGGCCGGCGCCCGGGACCGCTGGACGGACGCCTGCCACGCCATCCGCGACTGGGCCCGGGCCCACCCGCATGAGTACGCGCTGATCTACGGCTCGCCGGTGCCCGGCTACCGGGCGCCGGAGGCGACAATCGGGCCCGCCGCGCGGGTGCCGCTCGCCTTCCTCGGCTTGCTGGCGGACGCGGCCGCCACGGGTGAGCTTGCCCCGCCGCCGGGATCGGCCCCGCTGCCGGACGGGCCGCTGGCCACCCAGGCGGCCGAGCTGGCGGCCACCCTCGGCACCCCCGCGGTGCCCGCGCAGCTGCTGGTTGGCGCGGTGATCGCGTGGACGCAGCTGTTCGGCATGATCAGCTTCGAGCTGTTCGGCCAGTTCGTCGGCTCCTTCGAGCCCGCCGACGCGCTGTTCGCGCGATCGGTGGCCGAGCTGGCGGCGCTGGCCGGGCTCGGCTAGCCCGGCGGCACCCGCGCCGCGCCGCTACCCTCGTACCGTGAACAAGCAGGAGCGGACCTACACGGTGCTGCGCGACCGGATCCATTCCGGCGCGTTCGCCCCGCGGGCCCGGCTGAATATCGACGGGATCGCGCGGGAGCTCGGTGTCAGCGCCATCCCGGTCCGCGAGGCGCTGCGCCGCCTCGAGGCCGAGGGGTGGGTCAGGTTCCAGCCCAACGTCGGCGCGATGGTCGCCCCGGTCGACGCCACCGCCTGGGAGCAGCAGATGGCCGCCGTGGCGATCCTCGAGGGGGCCGCCAGCGCCGACGCGGTCACCCGGCTCACCCCGGCCGACCTGGCCCGGGTGCGCAAGCTGGCGGCCGAGATGGAGCAGCTGGCGGCCGAGGGCGACCTGGCCCGCTTCAGCCGCCTCAACCGGCGGCTGCACGCGATGATCATCGCCCGCTGCGCCAACGTGTACCTGCTGGAGCTGCTGGAACAGACCAGTCTGCGGCTGGACCGGCTCCGCGACACGATGTTCACCTACCTGCCGGAGCGCCCGGCCGCCGCCGTCAAGGAGCACGCGCACCTCATCGACCTGCTTGAGGCGGGCGACCCGGCCGAGGTAGAACGCTACGCCCGCTGGCACAAACTGCAGACGGTCGAGGCCTACCGGGCCACCCACGAATTGTTAGCGCGTCCGGCGCGACCGTCAGCGGGTCCAGCGCGAGCTGACAGCGGGGCCGGCTGCGAGCCGTCAGCGGGGCCGGCCGCGAGCCGTCAGCGGGGCCGGCCGCGAGCTGTCAGCGGGGGAGTCGCCGCCCGCTGACCGACGTCGGCCTGATCCGCACCCAGACCCGGTCGGCCCCCGCGCCCCAGGTCTTCAGCCCGAGGCCGTCCAGCCGGGCCGTCTCGTCCGTGGCCTCCACGATCTCCGCGAACCCGCTGACCGTGACCGACCAGCCCGTCCGGGCGGCGGGGTCGAAGGAGTCGGCTTCGAACCCCACGTAGTGACCGATCTCCACCGCCGACAGCTTGGAGCCGGCCGACGTGGTGAACACCACGTCCTGGCCGTCCAGCAGGAAGTTCACCGGCAGCATGACCACCTCGCCGCCGGCCAGGAACCCGATCCGCCCGACCGGCACCGAGGCGAGCAGCCCGTAGCAGTCACCCAGGTGCAAGATCTCCAGCCCGGCCCGGTCGGTCGCCAGCTCGCGCATGATGCCCTCCCCACCTTTACCACGGATGGCCCCAGTATCAGCCCGCCGTCGCCTGCCAGCCTAGGGCCGATCGTCCTGCAACGGCCCCTGCGGAACCGCCCGGTCCCGGTCCAGCCCCGCCAGAGCAGAACGCGGTAACTTTTCGTGCTGGGGCCCATGAGAGTTTCCGCTTAGCCGTAAGTTTCCGCCTTCGCGGCGCCTGCCGACCTGATAACAGCAAGAAGCGCGGGACGCGCAAGACGGCGGGGCGCGGCCCGCGGGACGGGCAAGACGGCGGAGCGGGACGCGCAAGACGGCGGGGCGCGGGACGCGGGACGCGGGACGCGGCGGGGCGCGCGGGGTGCGGGGTGCCTGTGGGCGGCGGCGGGGTTGAGTGCGGGAGGCGCGAGCCGGCCCGGCCTGGCCGGCCGGGGCGCCGGAGGTGGCGGAACGCGAGGGGGAGGCCTTCGTCCGGGATAGATTTCTCGCGATTGCCGGCCGGGGTGGGTTCCCGGGGCCGGAAGGATATGTTACTGTTCGGTAACATGAGCGAGCCGTCTCCCGGGCTGCCGGTTGAGCTGAGCAATGACGTGCGCGAAATGCGCGACTGGGTGCACGAGTTCGCGTCGGGGGTGATGCGGCCCGCCGCCGCCGAGTGGGACGAGCGTGAGCAGACCCCGTGGCCGATCCTGCAGGAGGCGGCCAAGATTGGGCTGTATTCGCTCGACTTCTTCGCCACCCAGTTCTTCGAGGAGACCGGGCTCGGCACCCCGGTCGCCTACGAGGAGCTGTTCTGGGGTGACGCCGGGATCGGGCTGTCGCTGGTGGGATCCACGCTCGCCGCTGTGTCGGTCGTCTCCAACGGCACCCCGGAGCAAATTGGCGAGTGGTGCCCGCAGATGTTCGGCGACGCCTCCGACGTGAAGCTGGGCGCGTTCTGCTCTTCCGAGCCCGACGCGGGCAGCGACGTGGCCGCCATCCGCACCCGGGCCGTCTACGACGAGGCACACGACGAGTGGGTGCTCAACGGGGTCAAGACCTGGGCGACCAACGGCGGCATCGCCAACGTGCACGTCGTCGTCGCCTCGGTCGACCCCGCGCTGCGCTCACGCGGGCAGGCCAGCTTCATCGTCCCGCCCGGCACCCGCGGGCTGAGCATGGGGCAGAAGTTCCGCAAGCACGGCATCCGTGCCTCGCACACGGCCGAGGTCATCCTCGACGACGTCCGGGTCCCCGGCCACTGCCTGGTCGGCGGCAAGGACAAGCTCGACCGCCGCCTGGCCCGGGTCCGCGAGGGCGGCCGGGCCGGCGAGCAGGCGGCGATGAAGACGTTCGAGACCTCCCGCCCGCCGGTGGCCGCGATGGCCGTCGGGGTCGCCCGCGCCGCGGTCGAGTTCGCGACCGAATACTCGACGACCAGGGTCCAGTTCGGCAAGCCGATCGGCGCCAACCAGGGTGTTGCGTTCCAGCTGGCCGACATGGCCGCCGCGGTCGACGCCGCCCGCCTGCTGACCTGGCGCGCGGCCTGGATGGCGCGCCAGGGTCAGCGCGTTCACCCGCGCCGAGGGCTCGATGGCCAAGCTGGTCGCGGGGGAGACCGCGGTCCGGGTCACCGAGCAGGCGATCCAGATTCTCGGCGGCAACGGCTACACCCGCGAGTACCCGGTCGAGCGCTGGCACCGCGACGCCAAGATCTTCACCATCTTCGAGGGCACGTCGGAAATCCAGCGGATGATCATCGGGCGGGCGGTGACGGGGCTGGACGTTCGATAGCCCGACTTCCCGTCTGGGGGATGCCAGTCACCTGATCCGCACCTTCGTGCGCATTTTGGGCAACTCCGAAGATTGGCGTGGTCCCGTAAAGTCACGCGGCACCGCGGCAATAGGGGACTGGGTGCGGCACCCGCGCCCAGGGGTGACCGGAAGTCCTGCATTTCGGCGTTTGCGCAGTTCGGTGTGGCTGCATGGTATTCCGGCAACTCTGTTCCTACCTCCACCATCTTCACCATCTCCGCGGGGCATGCCGGTGATTCAGCGGGCGACCATCGGGTGGGCTGGCATAACCGGCTCCGGCCAGGCTGTCCGTGGCCCTAAGGCCTTATGGGTGGGAAGGCTAGAGCGCCCTGCGCAGGTTAAATAGCGTAGAGAATTTTTTTAGTTACAGAGAGTGACACGAGCTCAGTGTGACTGCTACGCTCTGCGTGATCTAAGGGCAGGACAGCATTACTGTCCGTTGCCGAAACCAAGCTTCCGGGGGCTGGAGCGGATGAGCAAGCAGGGCAAAGCACGTCACACGACCGTCAGAAAGCGCAAGAGACCTAATCTTGTGGCCGATCTGGCTGGTGGCGCGGTCCTCATCGGGGCGGCCGCCATCTTTATGCCGCCTGGTACCGCCCAGGCAGCGACGATGCCGGGCGACCAGTCAAACACGCTCGGGGGAGCCGGGTCTTCGGCGGGCGGCCAGGCGCAGACATATCCTCTGTGGGCTGCGCTCACATATGGATCACTGGGGCCTCAGGGGCTTCAGGGGCCTCAAGGCGGAAGTGGCCAGGGACCGGGCGCGGACACCGGGGGCTGCGCCACGGGCCCCCAAGGACCGGAACTGCCCGTCACAGCCGCTCAGCTCACCAGCGCGGTGGTCTCCGACAACAGCGATGCCGACTGTGGCCCGCGCGGACCCCAGGGCTACCGGGGGCCAACCGGCTACCCGGGGTCCCAAGGAGCCACTGGCGCCCAGGGTGACCCGGGCGCCCAGGGCTCCCAAGGGGCGCCCGGCGCCCAGGGTGCGCAAGGCTCCGGTGCCCAAGGACCCGCTGGCGCTCAGGGCCCTCAGGGTCCCCAGGGTGGTCCGGGCATCGCGGGCTCTAACGGAGTGCAGGGTGCTCAGGGTTTCCAGGGTGGCACCGGGCCGCAGGGTGTTCCGGGTGATACCGGGCCGCAGGGTGTTCCGGGTGATACCGGGCCGCAGGGTGTTCCGGGTGATACCGGGCCGCAGGGTCCGCAGGGTATTCCCGGTGTTGCAGGTGATACCGGGCCGCAGGGTGTTCCGGGAGATTCCGGGCCGCAGGGTCCGCAGGGTATTCCCGGTGTTGCAGGTGATACCGGGCCGCAGGGTCCGCAGGGTGTTCCGGGAGATTCCGGGCCGCAGGGTCCGCAAGGTATTCCGGGAGATTCCGGGCCGCAGGGTGTTCCGGGAGATTCCGGGCCGCAGGGTCCGCAGGGTATGTATTCCCGGCGTTGCAGGTGATACCGGGCCGCAGGGTCCGCAGGGTATTCCGGGTGTTCCGGGAGATTCCGGGCCGCAGGGTCCGCAGGGTATTCCCGGCGTTGTAGGTGATACCGGGCCGCAGGGTCCGCAGGGTATTCCGGGTGTTCCGGGTGTTCCGGGTGTTCCGGGAGATTCTGGGCCGCAGGGCCCGCAGGGTATTCCGGGTGTTCCGGGAGATTCTGGGCCGCAGGGCCCGCAGGGTATTCCGGGTGTTCCGGGAGATTCCGGGCCGCAGGGTCCGCAGGGTTCCCAGGGTTCCCAGGGTGCTCAAGGCGCCGGTGCTCAGGGTGCTCAGGGTGCTCAAGGGGCCCCCGGGGCCCAGGGTATTCCGGGTCTTCCCGGGGTGCAGGGACCGCAGGGTGCTCCAGGTATTCCGGGCGTAGCAGGGCCGCAGGGTTCCCAGGGTTCCCAGGGTGCGCAGGGTGCCCAAGGGGCGCAGGGCGCGGCGGCCGCTCCCCCCCTGGCTATTGCTCGTCTGCGCGGCAGCATAGGGCCGCAGGGCGTGAAGGGCGGCACCGGGCCGCAGGGGCCGCAGGGTGCGCAGGGGGCACGGGGGACGCTAGCCGCGAGCACGCATTCGGGGGCGTCGGTGATCTTCCGGGCCGGACCAGTGAAACGGCCAGCGTGGCCTGCCCCGCGGGCGACATCGCGACGGGCGGCGGCTATCAAGCCACCGGATATCTCATCCTGGATCAGAATGGCCCGGTCGGCGGCAGCTCCACCAGTGGGCCGGCGGGCTGGCAGATAACAGGAATAGCCCAGTCAGGGACCCAGACGGTGACGGTCTACGCGATCTGTAGCACGGGAGGAGCGTTATGAAGTACTCGAGGAAGAAGCGTGCGGTTATTTCCGCGGCG
>CAWCHI010000005.1:0-182280 GCA_963795335.1 uncultured Actinomycetota bacterium | reverse complement strand
GAAGACCGTGGCTGGCTTGCGGCCGAGGCGGCCGCCGCTGCCCTCCAGGCTCGGGGTGAGCCGTGGCCGGAAGGCCTTGGCCCCGACGAGGCAGTGTGCCGGCTGCTGGAAGCGGCGGGTGAACGGTGATGCACCATTCCCGGCGACGCCTCGAAGAAGGCGGCCTGCCCCGGCACCGGCGGGGCGGCCCCTCCTCAACCGGGTGGCATGGCGAGTCGTCCTTGACTATCACATAAGCTGAAGATACTATCATGTTTTGTGAAAGTCGGCCCGTCCATGCTGACGCCTTTCCTGCGCTCTGACGCGCAGGGCGCCGTGCTGGCAGAGACACTGCTCGATCCAACGACTGAGCTTACGATCTCAGAGATCGCCCGTCGCGCGGGCGTGCTCCCAGCCGTCGCTCACCGCGAGGTCAGCCGCCTCGTCGATGCTGACGTGCTGCGCGATCGGCGCGAAGGCAACAACCGGCTGGTACGCGCCAACACGGAGCACCCGCTATGGCCGCTCATGTCGCAGATCGTAGTGGAAACCTACGGGCCAGCCCCGCTGCTGCGTAACCTGCTCGCCGAACTGCCCGGCATCCGCGAGGCCTACATCTACGGCTCCTGGGCAGCCCGGCGCGCCGGGCAGCCCGGCCCGCCGCCACGCGACATCGACGTCCTTGTCGTCGGTAACCCGTCCCGGACCGACCTGCTTGATGTCGCCGACGCGGCTCAGCAGCGGCTGCACACTGAGGTCAACATCCACACCACCACACCCGAGGCGTGGGCCGCGAAAGATCAGCCCTTCCTGATGACGGTCGCGTCCCGTCCCCTCATCACCCTCGTCGGCCCGGGGACAGCCGGTGACTGAGCGCAACCCGCCTGCGGACGACCTCGGCTGGCTGCCTGACGCTCCTGCCACAGGGTTCCTCCTCGACCGCGGGCAGATCGAGCGCGTTGAGCCGAACCCGGCTCATGCCCGCACCATCCTTGCCCAGGCCCGCATGCATCTGTCCTCCGCCCGCATCCTGGCCACCACTGAGGACGCCGCCGCAGCATTCGTTACTGCGTACGACGCTGCGCGGAAGTCGCTGTCAGCGATGCTCGCCGTCCAGGGACTGCGCGCCCGAGGCGGCGACGGCGGGCACCGTGTACTCAGCGAGCTCATGCAGGCGCAGCTCCCGCGGCACAGGCGCACCCTGCGCGAATTTGACTGGATGCGCCAGAAGCGCAACGACACCCAGTACCCAGACCCCGATAAGCCGACCGCCACAGCGAATGACGTCATCGACGGCATCGCCGCCGCGCAACGGATCGTTGAGCTGGGGGACCAGTTCCTGGAACTCGTCACCGCTCAGCGTAAGACAGGGCAAGAGCTTTAAATCCGGCGGACGTTGCCTGCCGGCGTCTGCCCGAGGCGAAGCGCCGACAGGTGGGCTGGGCGTCGGTCCTCAGCATCATGGTCCTGATGATCAGCCGTAGGCACACGCGCCGCGCCGGCGGCACCGAGTAGGCAGTGCGCGAGGACGCGGAGCAGCAACCCGTTCTGAATATGCTTTAGTTTCTCCACGGGTTGTTGCTCCACGCCTCTCCGGACACCATCAGAGACGACCGCCAGGGGTGTCTGCGGCTGGTCGTTCAGGCCTGGGCCGCCTGGCTGATTACGGCGCGCAGGACGGGTGCCGGGCCCCGCGCCGGATCACCAGAGCTACGGCTCGTTCGTGTCGTTCAGCGACCCGGACGGCAACGGCTGGTTCGTTCAGGAGATCACCACCCGTCTTCCCGGCCGCTGACCGGCGGACCAGGCGTTTGACGCGGCCGGCAGGCGCGGTACCCGCGCCTGCCGGGGTGCCGCCCCACGGGACTAGGATCAGGGTTCCGTGATTGATCTTTCGGTCCCGCCGCTGGACGAGCTGAGCAGGCGCCGCAGCGAGAAGTGGGCCCTGTGGGAACCGGGCATCCTGAGCGCGACGATCGCGGAGATGGACTACCCGCTAGCAGAGCCCGTCCGTGATGCGGTCGTCGCCGCGATCGACCGCAGCGATCTCGGGTACGGCGTCCCGGCCGCCCCCTCCCTGACCGAGGCCCTGGCGGCGTTCGCGGGCCGGAGGCTCAACTGGACGATCGACCCAGGCCAGGTGACGGTCGTGCCCGACGTGATGCTGGGCCTGTCCGGCCTGTGCCGGGTGATCGCGGAACCGGGACAGGCCGTCGCCTTCGCCACGCCCGCGTACCCGCCGTTCTTCCGTGAGCTGAAGGCCGCTGGCCTGACCACTGTGGAGATCGCCCTGGGGCCTGACGGCGCCATCGACCTGGATGGGCTGGACCGCGCTCTGAGAGGCGGAGTCCGGGCCCTGGTCCTCGCCAGCCCGCACAACCCGACCGGGCGGGTCCTGCCCCGCCAGGAACTGGAGGCGGTCGCCGGCCGGTGCGCTGCAGCCGGGGCATGGGTGCTGGCCGACGAGATCCACGCCCCCCTGACCCTTCCCGGAGCCGCGCACGTCCCGTGGCTGGAAGTTTCCGACGCCGCCCGGCGCTGGGGCATCACCCTGACCTCGGCCTCCAAGGCGTTCAACCTGGCCGCGCTGAAGACCGCGTTCATCGTCACCGCCAGCCGGGAGGCGCGGGAGCTCGTCGCCCGCCTCGGCCCCCAGCACGACCACGCCAGCCTGCTGGGCGAGATCGCGGCCGAGGCCGCGTTCCGCGAAGGTGACGCGTGGCTGGACGCGGTCGTCGATCAGCTGGACCGCAACCGTGCCCAGCTCGGCCACGAGATCGCCAGCCACCTCCCCCAGGTCCGGTGGACACCGCCGCAGGCCACCTACCTCGCGTGGCTGGACTGCACCGCACTCGAGCTGGGAGACGACCCCGCTGCCGCTTTCCTGCAGCGAGGGCGGATCGCGCTCGGGCGCGGCCTCAACTACGGCTCACCCGGCGGCGGCCACGTCCGGCTGAACTTCGCGACCAGCCCCGCGCACCTGACCGAAGCGGTTCGCCGCATGGCAGCAGCGGCAGGCTGAATGCCGGTGCATGCCCGCAGCACCCGGTGGCTGACTGGACCTGGCGGGGACGAGCGAGACCCGCGGTGCCGAAGACGGCGCTCGCCGTAGCGCCGCGGATCAGTTCAGTTCTGGCCGCGGGGCGTCCGCTGATCGCTGCTACTGGCATCGGTGGCGGGACTGCTAGCATTATGGATAACAGAATGCACTCATATTGCTACTGAAAGTCATCAAATGAGGCAGGAGCGGCGCAGGGCGTGGGGCGGGTCGGAGGGTCTCTCGGCGGCTTTGAGGTCGTGCACGAGCTCGGCCCGGGCGACGCCTTGCGCCGCGTCGAGGCCGAGCAGGGGGATCTGCTCATCACCGACATCGAGCTGCCCGGCATGAGCGAGCTGGACGAACGCGTCTGCGAGCGCGCGCCCGGGGAGAAGCACGCTGCCGGAGAACGCCCAGGCCGCCCGGGAGCGGGGGCTCCGCACGTTGTGCCTCGTCGATCACGTACGGCGGGACACGGCCTGGCTGCCCGACTCTGCCGCCGTGTCGCGTTATCGCGACCAGCCTGGGATGCGCGTCCTGGCCGGCGTCGAGGCAAAGATCCTGGACACCTCCGGCCGGCTCGACGTACCGCCTGGCCTGGACAGCATCGACCTGGTGCTGATCGCCAGTCAGCGGTTCCGCTCGGTCCGGCTGACCGCGAGCGCCTGACCACGATGGCAGAAGACCTGATCCGGACCGGCGACTGGGTGCTGATCGCCCTGGTGATGGCCGGCGCCGTTCCCGAGTTGGCCGCGGCCTGGCAGTTCCTGCTGGTAGCCGGCCACTTCTGGCGTAATCATTACGCCGCCTGCGAGCCGTTCTACCCGCGGACCGCGATCCTGATCCCGGCCTGGAACGAGGCGGCGGTCATCGGAGCCTCGATCGACCGGCTCATGGGGCTGGAGTACCCGCGGGACCGGCTGCGGATCTTCCTGGTCGACGACGCGAGTACGGACGAGACGCCTCAGGTGGCAAAGGCCAAGGAGATGCAGTACCCGGGCAACGTTATCCACCTGCGCCGCGACAAGGGCGGCGAGGGGAAGGCGCACACGCTCAACCACGGCCTGGGCATCATCCTGCGCGACGACTGGATGGAGGCGCTGCTGGTCACCGACGCCGACGTGATCTTCGAGGCCGACTCCCTGCGCAAGATGACCCGGCACCTGGCCGACCCGCGGGTAGGCGCGGTCACCGCGTACATCAAGGAGGGCAGCCGTCCGGGCAACTACCTGACCCGCTTCATAGGCTACGAGTACATCACCGCCCAGGCGGCCGCCCGGCGCGGCCAGAACGTGCTCGGCGCCATCGCCTGCCTGGCCGGCGGGGCCCAGCTGCACTCGCGGGCCAACCTGGTCGCCCTGGGCAGCCGGATCGACACCACCTCCCTGGCCGAGGACACTTTCACCACCTTCGAGACGCAGCTGCGCGGGCGCCGCGTGGTGTTCGAACCACACGCCACGTGCTGGGCCGAGGAACCCGACTCCATCAAGGGGCTGTGGAAGCAGCGCCTGCGCTGGGCCCGGGGCAACGTGCAGGTCACGCTGCGGTACCGCAAACTGTGGTTCCGGCCGCGCCGCGGTCATCACCTTGGCAGCATCACCTTCGGGATCCTCTGGTTCTGCCTGTTCCTGCAGCCGCTGTTCATGATCACCTCGTCTGCCTCGCTGCTGGTCCTGTACTTCTCCGACGTTCCCAATGCCTGGATGACGTTTCGGCTGCTGTGGATCGTCAACGCCGTCAGTTACATCTTCATCACCGGCTTCGCGCTGCTCATCGACCTGCCGACAGCGCGGCACACCTGGCGGCAGGGCCTGATGTTCCCCGGCGCGGTGAACATGGCCGTCATCGGCTATACGTGCTTCCCCCAGCTGTTCCGCGACATCCTGCGCAGGTTCTTCGCCGTTATGCATCTGTCCCTGCAGGCCAACAAGGGCTGGATCATAGTCTTCATCTACGCCTGGCTCAGCACGTCGATGGCCGTGGCCTACCTGGCCAAGGTGGCCGAGCCGCACCGGTTCGGCCGGTTCATCAGCGCGGTCCTGGTCTACATCGTGGGCTACGGTTCGCTGCTGTGCGCCTGCACGTTCACGTCGTACGTCAAGGAGCTGCGGGGCGCGGAGATGAAGTGGGACAAGACCGAGAAGACCGGGAAGATGGCGATCCCGACGTGACGGCCGAACCCGCCCAGCCGCCGCCCGACGCCTCCTCGCCGCCGCCCGAGGCCTCCGGGCCGCTGCCGCCTGATGCCTCCAAGCCGCGGCTGCCCGAGGCCTGGGCGCCGCGGCCGCCCGAGGCCTGCAAGCAGGAGGTCAGCCAGGCGGTCCGCTACGAGCGGGGCCTGGTCGTCAAGGCCGCGGCGATGCTTGTCGTGGTGGCGGTCATCGTCATCCTGCGGACGCTGTACTTCGCCTGACCGGCACCGCGCCTGCGATGTCGCAGGACATCGAGGACACCGCGAACCTACGTGTTCGCGGTGTTTTTCTTTGGCCAGACGGGTCGTCTTGCCTTCGGCGAGCTGGACCGCAAGAAACCGGGCCGGCTCGGCGACCCGTCTCACTGACATGCCAGGCGGGGCCTCGGGGATGAAGCCCGGATAAGAGGGGCCGAGGTAGCACGACCCAGCGTGGCGGTCTCATTTGACGATGCGGATCTCGCAGCGGGCCGCGGGTGCGGCGGTGATGCGCTCGTCGCCGGTGAGCAAGGTCGCCCCGGTCATCTCGGCCAGGGCTACGTAGGCGGCGACGTAGGGGGTGATGTTCTCGCGCAGTTCCCAGATGCGTGGCAGGAGCGATGAGGTGTGCCACCGTTCGACAGGAAGGATGATCAGGTCGGCGATCAGGTCGCCCGCCGCGGTGGGGTCGTACTTCCCGCCGCGTACCAGTCCGCGCAGCGCGCTGATGACCTCGACGTCGAAGATCGAGGGCGCCTGGAAGACCGCGTCGGTGTCGGCGAGCAGGTCGGCGGCGCCTGATCCGGGTTCGGTCAGTGCGGTGACCGCGACGCTGGCGTCGAGGACGTACCCGCTCACGTCTCGTGCCGGTCCCGTTCCGCGCGCACCGCGGCTACGGCGTCGGGCGGCTGCGGCTGGACTGGGGGTGGCTGCCCGGCATCGGCGTCCTCAAGCCCTGGCTGGTCGCCGACCAGATCGGGCTGCCGCTCAGCGGCGGCATCACCAGCCGCCTGCCGGTGCCTTACCGGGGCCTGCCCCGTCCGCCACTGAGCAGCAGGCCGCGCATCGCCGCGGTCATGGACCGGTTCATCGCCGAGCGCGCCCTGGTCCTGCGCCCCGAGAGCATGGACGGCCTGCGCGGCGGGCTGCGCCGTTTCAGCCTGTGGCTGGACACCGAGCGGCCCCGCATCGAGTCGCTCGCCGAGCTGACCCGCGCCGACCTGGTCGCCTTCATGCAGGACGTCCAGCAGTTCCGCAAGATCAAGCACCCGGACGAGCCGGTCAGCCCGGCTTACCGCGCTGACATCATCTCTGTGATCGCGGTGTTCTTCCGCTACGCCGCGCTGTTCGAGTGGGACAACGTCCCGCCCGGCCGCTGATCACCCGCGCCGACATGCCGCGCCGCATCCAGCGGGTCCCCCGGTTCATCCCGCCCACCAGCTCGACCCCGTGATGGAGCGCATCCGCGCCCTGGAATGCCCTCTGCAGCGCTGCGCCCTGCTGACCGCCCGGTGGAGCGGCGCCCGCCGCACCGAGGTCCGCAAGCTGCACCTGGACTGCCTCGACGCCTACCCCGACGGCACCCCGCGGCAGCGGCTGGCCGCCGGCAAGTCCCTGCGCGAGCGCGCCGTGCCCGTGCACGAGGAAGCCGCTCAGGCGATCCGCGACCTGTTGAAGCTCCGCGAGGACCAGCCGGACAAGGGAATCTACGATCCCGACCTGGGACGGCCGGTCCGCTACCTGTTCCTGCGCAACGGCGTCCTGGCCAACAACGACTACCTGTTCGCCCGGCCCCTCGCCCGGATCTGCGAGGACCTGGCGATCCTCACCGGCGAGGGCAAGCCCGCCATCCACGCCCACCGCTTCCGCCATACCCTTGGCACGCAGCTGGCCGAAAAAGGAGCCCGCACCCAGACCATCATGAAGATCCTCGGCCACAAAAGCGCTGGCATGTCGATGACCTACGCGAGCATCTCCGACCCGATCGTGCTGGCCGACTACCAGTCCGTCTTGCAGCCCGGCGCGGTCATCGCGGGGCCGCTGGCTGACACCCTGCGCGCCGGGCAACTGGGGCAGGACGCCCTGGACTGGCTCAAGACCAACTTCTACAAGACCGAGCTGGAACTCGGCCACTGCCTGCGCCTTCCCCAGGAAGGCCCCTGCGAATGCGACCTCTACCTCACCTGCGCCAAGTTCGTCACCACACCCCAGTACGCGCCGCGGCTCCGCGAGCGCCTCTGCCTGGAGCGGGAACTCGCCGACGATGCCACAGAACGCGGCTGGGAACGGGAAGCCGACCGTCACCAGCGCATCGCCGGCCGCATCCGCAGCCTGCTCAGCGGCCTCGGCGCACCATGCGCCCCGCCGGAGAACCCGGGCTGAAGCGGCAGCCGCTCTGCCCTCAGCCGATCTGCTGGAGGCAGAACGCCGGGGCATCCCCGTCCCGCAGCTGCTTACCGTTGCCGCATGGACGTCATCGAGCTCCTGCCGCGCCTGCGCTTCCTCCGCTTCCCCGTCGGGCACGCCTACCTGTGGCACGATCCCGACGGGCTCACCCTCATCGACACCAGCCTTCCCGGGTCCGCGCCGCTGATCGCCGACGCGATCCGCCAGAGCGGATACCAGCCCGCCGACCTGCGGCGGCTGGTGCTGACGCACTTCCACGCCGACCACACCGGGGCCGCGGCCGACATCGCCGGCTGGGGCGAGGTGGAAGTGATCGCCCACCGCGCCGACGCGCCGTTCATCCGCGCCGCGGCGGTCGGCCCGGCACCGGACCTGGCCGACTGGGAACGGCCCGTCTACGAGCAGGTCATGAGTCGGCTCCCGGCGCAGCCGGTGATCCCGCCGAGGATCGACCGCCAGATCGAGGACGGCGACGAGCTCGGCTTCGGCGACGGCGCCGTGGCGGTGCCCGTTCCCGGTCACACACCGGGCAGCGTCGCGATCTACCTCCCCAGCCACCAGGTCCTGTTCGCCGGCGACACTGTCGCCCGCCGCCCGGACGGCACGGTCACCTGCGGCGTGTTCAACGTCGACCGCGCCCAGGCAGCCGCCTCGCTCCGCCGGCTGGCTGATCTGAACGCCGCGGTCGCGTGCTTCGGCCACGGCGAGCCGCTCACCCACAGCGCCGCTGCTGAACTGCGGGCCGCCACCCAGCATCTGCCCTACGGCACCGGCCAAACCGCCCGCGACTCGCCCGGGAACCCGGGGTGATTCCGGCAACCCGGTAGCCCGGAATCGCCCAGAAAGGGACATCCAGCCGCGAAAACTGTCCAGATAAAGGTCGTCAAGCTTGTCATGCCGGTAGGGAGTGGCGGTCAGCCCGAGCCATCGCCGGGCGGTGATCTGGCGGGCGGCGTCCTCGAACGCGGCGGCCGGGATGTGGTGGCACTCATCAGCGACGATCAGCCCACACCCGGCCGTCAGTTCCGGGATGTCGCCCTGCGGGCCAGGGTCTGCAAGGTGATGACGTCGACGGTGCCGCGCAACTTGGCGCGGCCGCCGCCCAGCTGGCCGGCCCTGATGCCGAGGAACTCGGCGATCCGGGCCCGCCACTGGTCGGCCAGGGCCTTGCGGTCGACCAGGACGAGCGTGGAGACCTGGTGGGCGGCGATGACCGCGCAGGCCAGCACGGGCCCGTCCGTGGGCTGGTCCGTGCCCGTCCGTGCGCCGCACCGCCCCCGAGCCCGTGGCGCACGGACGCATGGCGGACGACGGCAGCCCCGGAGTCCGACCTCGAATCGCGAACGCGCTGGTCAGGGTCGGGTGACTCGACCAGGAGCGACGGGCTGTAAAACCGTCCGTCGGCCAGCGGTTGGCAACCGCAGCTCGGCCAGACCGCCGTTGGGCTGCGGCCCGTTGCCCGAAGAGCCGGCCGGGCGCCCGGCCCCCGGGCGTCAGGGGACGAGGACGGCGGCGCCGTCGAACCGGCCGCCCTTGAGGTCGGCCAGGGCCCGGTCGGCCGCGTCGAGCGGGTAGGGGTGGGTGGTGACCTCGAGCTTGTGGACTGCGGCGAACGCGAGGAACTCGCGGGCGTCCTGCCGGGTGTTGGAGGTGACACTGCGCAGCTGGCGTTCCTGGAACAGGTGCCGCTCGTAGTTCAGCGGCGGGATGTCGGTCAGGTAGATGCCAGCCACCGCCAGGGTGCCGCCCCGGTCGAGGGCGGCCAGCGCGGCCGGTACCAGGTCGCCGACCGGCGCGAACAGGATCGCCGCGTCGAGCGGCTCCGGCGGCTGGTCGAACGCCCCGCCCACGAAGGCGGCCCCCAGCGACCGGGCCAGCTCCTGCGACTGCTCGCCCCGCGTCATGACTGACACGGTGGCGCCCTGGGCCAGGGCGACCTGCGCCGCCAGGTGGGCGCTGCCGCCGAACCCGTAGAGGCCGAGGCGCCCGCCGGCCGGCAGCGCCGCCCGCTTCAGCGCCCGGTAGCCGATGATGCCCGCACACAGCAGTGGGGCCAGTTCCACGTCGGAGTAGCCCCGGGGGAGGGGGTGGGCGTAGGCGGCCGGGACGGTCAGGTACTCGGCGTAGCCGCCGTCGGCGTCCCAGCCGGTGTAGGCCGACGCCGGGCACAGGTTCTCCGACCCGCGGGCGCAGTAACGGCAGGTCCCGTCGGTCGAGCGGAGCCATGCGGCGCCGGCCCGGTCCCCGGTCGCGAACCCGGCCGCGTTACCCGGGCCGGTCGCCACCACCTCGCCGACCACCTCATGCCCGGGTGTCACCCCGGGGCGGTGCACCGGCAGGTCGCCTTCGGTCACGTGCAGGTCGGTCCGGCACACGCCGCACGCGAGCACGCGCAGCAGCAGCTCACCGGGCCCGGGGGCGGGCACCGGGGTGTCCCGCTCGGCCAGCACGCCGCCTTCCGTGATCGAGTCGGTTTCCACTCCGACCGGTCCCGGCCGGTCCACATGCCATGCCCGCATCGCTGCCTCTCTCGCCGCCGTCCGCCCGCGCATCCCTTCTACCCGATTCGGTGGAGGGTCACCGCCGGCGGTCAGCTCGGCAGGCGGCGCGCATAGGTCAGCGCGAAGTCGCCCCGGGCTCGCCACCTTCGCCCTTCTCTCCACCCCGCAGCCGCTGCTGCTGGCGCCGCTGTCGGCGTGCCCGCGACGGGGGCCGCGGTGGCCCTCGGCTGCGCACTGTCGCTCGGCCGGCGTCCCCGGTAACGGCAACAGGCGTCAGGCCGCGGGAGGCAGCGGCAGCTGGTAGGCCCGCAGGATCACGCCCGGAGCGGGCTCGAAGTCGCGCTCAGGGGTCCGGGTGAAGCCGGCCCGCGCGTACAGGTGCTGGGCCGCCAGCATGGCCGGCTGGGTACACAGCCGCAGGGTGCGGATCCCGTGGGCGGCTGCGTAGCCGGTGACGGCGCTCAGCAGCTGCCCGCCGATCCCCTGCCCCTGGGCGCGCACGTCGACCGCGAACGCGCGGATCTCCGCCTCGGCCGCGTCCCGCGCGAGCTCGCTGTCCGGTCCGAACGGCTCGTAGGCGACCGTGCCGAGCAGACCGCCCGCCTCGTCGTCAGCCACCAGCACCGTGCAGCGGCCGTCGAAACCGAAGACGCGCAGCGTCTCGCTGTACCCGCCCTCGGGCGCCAGCAGGTCCTGGGCCTGATAGGCCGACACCCGCAGCTCGCCCACCCGGGCCTGCTCATCCGCCCGCATTTCCCGAATGATCACCGTTCGCACGCTACCAGCGGCGGGCCCCGGCAGGAGGCCGCCCGGGCCGGGGCCGGGCGGAGTAGGGTCGGCGTACGAGCCAGCCGCCAGCGTCGCCGGCCTGCCGGCGGCCACTCATTCGCGGCCGGGAGGCGTCCCGGCCTCCCCGGCCGAGAAGGAGCGAGATGAGACCGACCGTTGCGCAGATCCGCGCCATGCCCAAGGTCTTGCTGCACGACCACCTCGACGGCGGGCTGCGCCCGCAGACGGTCATCGACCTGGCGGACGAGGCCGGGTACACCGGGCTGCCCTCGCGCGACCCCCGCGAGCTGGCCGAGGTGCTGGCCGCTGGGGCCAACCAAGGGCACCTCAACCTCTACCTGGACGCCTTCAGGCACACGGTCGGCGTCATGCAGACGCCGGGGGCGCTGCGGCGGGTGGCCCGGGAGGCGGCCGAGGACCTGGCCGCCGATGGCGTGGTCTACGCCGAGGTGCGGTTCGCCCCCGAGCTGCACACCGAACGGGGCCTGTCGCTGGACCAGGTGACCGACGCGGTCACCGCGGGCTTCCGCGAGGGCAGCCGGGGCGGCCGGATCCAGGTCCGCGGGCTGCTGACCGCCATGCGGACCGCCGCCCGCTCGCTCGAGATCGCCGAGCTGGCGGTCCGGCACCGGGACAACGGCATTGTCGGTTTCGACATCGCCGGGGCCGAGGCGGGCTGGCCGCCCAGCCGTCACCTGGACGCCTTCCAGTATGTGCACCGGGCCAACTTCCACACCACGGTGCACGCGGGGGAGGGTTTCGGCCTGCCGTCGATCTGGGAGGCGGTGCAGTACTGCGGGGCCGAGCGGCTGGGGCACGGCGTGCGGCTCATCGAGGACATCGCCGTTGACAGCGACGGCGCGGTCAGCCTCGGCCGCCTGGCCAGCTACATCCGCGACCGGCGCATCCCGCTCGAGATGTGCCCCAGCTCCAACGTCCAGACCGGCGCAGCCGAGTCGATCGAGACCCACCCGCTGCGGCTGCTGCGCCAGCTGCGGTTCCGCGTCACCGTCAACACCGACAACCGGCTGATGTCACAGGTCAGCCTCACCAGCGAGTTCGCCCTGCTCGTGGAGGAGTTCGGCTACGGCTGGGCCGACCTGGAATGGCTCACGATCAACGCGATGAAGAGCGCCTTCAACCCGTTCGACGAGCGCATCGCGCTGATCGACAGCGTCATCAAGCCAGGCTTCCGGGCGCTGGCCGGCAGCGAGCTGGTCGCCGGCGAGCTGGCCGCCGGCTAGCTGGCCGGTCCGGTGATGGGGACGCTCGCCTCGGTCGTGTAGGCGGCGAAGGTGAACGACTCGGTGAAGTAGAGCCGGACCGACTCGGCATCGTGCGACAGGTAACCGATCGACAGATCCTGGCCCAGCCGCAGCTCGTAGTCGCCGCCGCGGCCGGACAGCAGCAGCGCCCCGTCGATAGCGGGAGCCCAGATGATGTCGCCGTCGAGCAGCCGGCTGATGTGCTCCAGGATCGGGTAGCCGTGCTCGGTCGTCTCGCTCACGGCGGTGTAGGCGTCGGCCGACAGCAGCAGCGAGTAGGGGCCGCCGACGCCCGCCAGCCGCAGCTCCGACAGCGCCCTGGTCACCATGTCGACATAGCCCTGCGGCTCCGCCGCCAGCGGCACGCCCGGGTTGGAGGACGACGGCCGCAGCCCGGTGATCTGGGCCGCCGGGTAGCCGTCGAACACCGCCCGGTCCTCGGCGAACGCGATCGCCTTGGCGGCGTCCTTGACCGGCTGCCAGTCCGGGTCCTGCGCGCCCCGTTCGACCGAGTCGATTTCGGCCCGGCTCAGCGTGAACGGCACCCGCAGCTCGACCACCGGGCGCCAGTTCCGCAGCGCCGCCGTCACCCCGTCAGCCGGCGGGTCGATGGCAGTGATGTGCCCGGTGCCGAGGCCGGCCAGGGTGAGCCCGTCGGGGCCGGTCACGTCGACCGCCTTGCGGGCGGCGGCGTGCCGGGCGAACGTGCGCTTGGCCTCTTCCTCGATCCCGGCCCAGGCGCCGGCCGAGACCGGGGCGAGGTCGCGGTACAGGTTGTTCATCGCTTCCCTTTCACTGTCCTTCGCTGGGTTACGCTATCCGGCGCGCCGCGGTCGCCCGGCGCCGGGACGGGCTGGCCGGGCTAACCCCGCAGTGAGCCGATGCCGAGGGACCCGTCGCCCGGCGGTACCGTCCCGGTCGTGGTGACCGCGGGCCCGGTGTCGCCCGCCCCGGTACTTCCTGCCCCGGGCGGCGCCGCGGGCCGGCCTGCTGGCGGACCCGGCGGGTCGTCGAGGAAGTCGGCGCACGGCGCGAAGAACAGGCCCCCGGTGACAGCGGTCGAGAAGTCCAGGATCCGGTCGGTGTTGCCGGGCGGATTGCCGATGAACATGTTCTCCAGCATCTCCTCGGTCACCGTGGGCGTGGCCGCGTAGCCGATGTAATAGGTGCCGTACTCACCCCGGCCGGGGTTGCCGAACGGCATGTTGGCCCGCACGATCTGCCGCTCCTCGCCGTCCGGGCCGGTGATGGTGTTCAGCGCCACGTGCGAGTTGGCCGGCTTGACGTCGTCTGGCATCTCGATGTCGTCGAGCTTGCTGCGGCCGATCGCGCGCTCCTGGTCCTCGACGCTGATCGCGTTCCAGGCCGGGATGTCGTGCAGGTATTTCTGCACGATGACGTAGCTGCCGCCGGCGAAGCCGGGGTCATCGCTGACGGTGACGATCGCGGCGGCGAGCCCGGCCTGCCCGCCGGGGGACTCGGTCCCGTCGACGAAGCCGATCAGGTCCCGCTCGTCGAAGTACCGGAAGCCCTGCACCTCGTCGGCCACCTCGACCGCGCCCCCGAGCCGCCGCATGACCTGGGCGGCGTACTCGAAGCAGAGGTCCATCCGGTTCGCCCTGATGTGGAAGAGCAGGTCACCCGGGGTCGCCGGGGCGGTGTGGCGGGCGCCGTGCAGGGCCCGGAACGGGTGCAGCTCGCGCGGCCGGGGCCCGTCGAACAGCCGCCCCCAGGCGTCGGCGCCGATCGCGGCGACCACCTGGAGCGCGCCCTCAGGGATGCGGAACCCGACCGACCGGCCGAGGCCGGACAGGTCCGGCAGCAGGTCGCGGACCGTGTCTTCGCCGCCCGGGCTGATCGTGACCACGAGGAAGACCGCGGCCTGGGTCAGCGGGCTGATGACCGGCTGCGGCGACGGCTCGTCGTTCGGCTGGGCTGGCACGGGCGTTTCCCTTCGGCATCGTCAGTCCCTAGCCTTCCACACCCGGCGGCGCCGCATTCCGCGAGGGACGGGTTGCCGTCCGGCCGGATGACAGCAGAACGGGACGCGCCAGGTCAGCGGGTGAATTCAAGGCCCGTTTTCGGGTCCTTTCTTCACCCACTGACCGGGCATGCGTGGCCCTGGGCGGCCTTCTCTTCACCCGAGGGGGATCAGGCGGCGCAGCTGGGTGACGTGGCCCGGGTTCAGCTCGGCCACGCTGGATACCTGCAGCAGCTTCATGGTGCGGACGACCTGGTCGCGCAGGATTTCGACCGCGCGGTCCACCCCGGCCCGGCCGCCCGCCATCAGGCCGTACAGGTAGGCCCGGCCGACCAGGGTGAACTGGGCGCCGAGGGCGATCGCGGCGACGATGTCGGCCCCGTTCATGATGCCGGTGTCGACCGCGATCTCGGTCCGCCCGCCGACCGCCTTGACCGCCTCGGGCAGCAGGTAGAACGGGACCGGGGCGCGGTCGAGCTGGCGGCCGCCGTGGTTGGACAGCACGATCCCGTCCACCCCGAGGTCGGCCAGCGTGCGGCAGTCGGCGATGTTCTGCACGCCCTTGACCACGAGCTTGCCCGGCCACAGGCCGCGGATGACGTCGAGGTCGGCGAAGCTGATGGTCGGGTCCATGGCCGAGTCGAGCAGGTCCCCGACGGTGCCGCCGGTCGAGGTGAGCGACGCGAACTCCAGCTTGGGGGTGGTCAGGAAGTCCCACCACCACCACGGGCGGGGGATCGCGTTGACCACCGTGCCCAGGGTGATCTGGGGCGGGATGGAGAAGCCGTTGCGCTTGTCGCGCAGCCGGGCGCCGGCGACCGGGGCGTCGACGGTGAAGAAGAGCGTGTCGAAGCCGGCCGCGGCCGCCCGCCGGGTGAGCTCGTAGGAGACCTCCCGGTCGCGCATCACGTAGAGCTGGAACCAGTTCCGCCCGGCTGGGTTCGCCGCCTTCACCCCCTCGATCGAGGTGGTGCCGAGGGTGGACAGGGTGAACGGGATGCCGGCGGCGCCGGCCGCGCCCGCGCCGGCGGTCTCGCCCTCGGTCTGCATCAGCCGGGTGAACCCGGTCGGGGCGATGCCGAACGGCAGCGCCGACGGCCCGCCGAACACGGTGGTGGACGTGTCGACCACCGAGACGTCCTTCAGGATCGACGGGTGGAACTCGACGTCCTCGAACGCCTGGCGGGCGCGGGCGAGGGAGAGCTCGCCCTCGGCGGCGCCGTCGGTGTAGTCGAACGCGGCCCGCGGCGTGCGGCGCCGGGCGATGTCGCGCAGGTCGTAGATGGTCAGCGCGGCTTCCAGGCGGCGCTTGCGCGCGTCCAGCTCCGGCTTCCGGAAGCGCATCAGCTCGAAGATCTCGCCCGGCTTGGGGATCTGGCGGTCGGTCATGGGTAAGCACCTCGGGGCTCGTAACGGGCAGTCTCGAACACTAGTCCCGCGCCCGTCCGTCTCGCCAGCCGGGGATCCGCCCCAGGTCACGTGTGGTAGCCGAGCGTCACCTACCGTTACTGAAAGCAACGAGTGGGAATGCTGCTCCACAGTGTGTTACCCGGGGATGATGGGGAGGCTTCATGGAGGCCAGCGACGTTGGCGTGCAGCGCGGGCGCATCCTGGTGGTGGACGACGACCCGGCGCTGGGGGAGTTCCTGAGCCGCGTGCTGAGCGCCGGCGGGTACGAGGTCGCCCACGAGCTCGACTCCGAGGGCGCCCTTGGCCAGGTCCACGCCCAGCAGTGGGACTTGCTGATCACCGACATCGAGCTGCCCGGGATGAACGGGCTGGAACTGCTGGAAAAGGTCCGCGACGTGGCTCCCGCTCTGCCCGTGGCCGTGCTGACCGGGCACGCGACAGTGGACTACGCGGTCGGCGCGCTGCGCCGCTCGGCCACGGAGTTCCTGCAGAAGCCGGTCAGCCGGACGGACCTGCTGGCCAAGGCGAACGAGCTGGTCGAGGCGGGCCGCCTCGCCCGGGCGGCCAGCCGGGAGACGGTCCTCGCGATCGGCGCCCACCCCGATGACGTGGAGATCGGCGCGGGCGGGACGCTGGCCGCGCACGGCGCCGCGGGCGACGCGCTGGCGATCCTCACCCTGTCGCGGGGCGCCGTCGGCGGCCAGATGGCCGAGCGCGGCCGCGAGGCCCGGGAGTCAGCCGAGGTCCTCGGCGCCCGGTTGTTCCTGCGCGACCTCGAGGACACGCAAATCTCCGAAGGCAATCCCACGATCGCCCTGATCGAGGAGGTCATCGAGCAGGTGCGGCCCACCGTTGTCTACACCCATTCGATCCACGACCTGCATCAGGATCACCGCAGTGTGCACCGGGCGGCGCTGGTCGCCTGCCGTCAGGTGAGCCGGGTGTACTGCTTTCAGTCGCCGTCGGCCACTATCGACTTCCGGCCGACCCACTTCGTCGCCGTAGACGACTACCTCAGCCGCAAGCTCAAGGTCATCGGCACGTTCGGGTCGCAGGCCGCCATCCGCGACTACATGGAACCGGAGCTGATCACCGCGACCGCGCGGTACTGGGCCCGCTACGCAACGGGTACCTTCGCCGAGCCGTTCGAGACCGCCCGGGACCGCGGCCGGCTGCCCCGGCCCCGGTCGTCCGCCCGGCTGGCCGGGATCCCCTCGTGACCGCCTCCGGCCAGCGCCCATCCCCGCCGGCCACCCCCAGGCAGCGCCCGTCCCCGGAGGCCGGCAACGGGTTCGCGGACGGTGGCCGGCCCGGCGCGCCCACCCGGGTGCTGGTGACCGGCGCGGGCGGGCCCGCGGCGATCGCGGCGATGAAGTCGCTGCGGGCCGACCCGACGGTCGAGCTGCTGGCGGCCGACATGGACCCATGGGCGGCCGGCCTCTACCTCGTCCCAGAGCAGGCCCGGACGCTGGTCCCGGCCGGGGCAGCGGCCGAGTTCTGCGACGTGCTGCTGGCCCGCTGCCGGGCCCTGGGCGCGGACGTCGTGCTGCCGACGGTCGACGCCGAGCTGCGCCCGCTCGCCGCCGCGCGCCAGCGGTTCGCCGGCCACGGCATCGAGTTGCTGCTGGCCCCGGCCGCGGCCCTCGACGTCATCCTCGACAAGCTGACCCTGGCCCGGCACTGCGCCAGCATCGTGCGGGTGCCGCGGACCGAGGCGCTCGGCCCCGGGACCGACCTGGCGTCCTGGCCGTACCCGGTGATCGTCAAGCCGCGCAGCGGCAGCGGGTCGCGCGGCTTCCGGGTCATCGGCTCGGCCCAGGAGCTGGCGGCCCTGATCGCCCAGGTGGAGCAGCCCACCCAGGCGAACGAGCCCGGCCTGCTGGTCCAGGAGTACCTGCCGGGGGAGGAGTTCTCCATCGACGTGCTGGCCGACGCGGCCGGGCGGGTGATCGCGTCGGTCCCGCGGCTGCGGGCCCGGGTCGACTCCGGTGTCTCGGTCGGTGGCCGGACCGTGCACGACGCCGGTCTCGAGGGGTTCGGCCGGGCCGTGGCCGAAGCCACCGGCGTCACCTTCGTGGCCAACGTCCAGGCCAAGCGGGACGCGGGTGGCCGCCCGGCGCTGCTCGAGGTGAACCCGCGGATGCCGGGCACCCTCGGGCTCACCATCGCCAGCGGCGTCGACATGCCGCGGCTGGCGCTGGACTCACTGCGCGGACGGCCAGTCCCGGCCGCGCTCGGCTTCCGCGACGTAGCGGTGGTGCGGTTCCTCGACGAGCGAGTGCTCGACCCGGCCGAGATCGAGCGCGTGGGAACGCTGCCGGCGGGCTCGCCGGCATGACCGTCGTCCCGCTGGATCGAGGACTACCACGTCCACTCCACGTTCTCCGACGACGCTGAGTCGACCGTGGACGACAACGTGCGCGCGGCCGCCGCCCGCGGCCTGCGCACCGTTTGCCTGGCCGACCACGTGCGGCGCGACACCCCCTGGGTCCCGGAGATGACGGCCGCGGTTGCGGCCTGCCGCGGCCGCACCGGCGTGCGCCACGGCGTGCGGGTGCTGGCCGGGGTCGAGGCCAAGATCCTCGACTGCTCCGGCCGGCTCGACGTGCCTGCCCAGCTCGACGACGTCGACCTCGTGCTGATCGCCGACCACCAGTTCCCCGGCGACGACGGCCCGGTCCACCCCGACCGGGTCCGGGCCGCGATCGACGCCCGCGAGCTGACCGCGGCCGCGGCGGTCGAGCAGCTGTGCGAGGCGACCGGGAAGGCGCTCGGCGCGAGCGGCCGGGGGAAGCTGCTGGCGCACTTGTTCAGCCTGCTGCCCAAGATCGGCCTGGACGAGGACATGGTCCCGGCCCCGCTGCTGGCCCGGCTGGCGAGCCAGGTCGCCGCGGCCAGGGCGCTGGTCGAGATCAACGAGAAGTGGTCCTGCCCGTCCGCCCGCACCGTCACCGCCCTGGTCCGGGCGGGGGTGCCGGTGGTGGCCGGGAGCGACGCCCACCACTGCCGCGACGTCGGCGTCTACCGCTCGGTCAGGCTCACCGCCAGCCACCTGGCCCGGCCGCTGGCGCCGGGTTCCCTCCCGGCTGGCAACGGGGTGCCCTAGTGACCGGCGCGCCGCACACCCTCGCCGCCATCGGGGAATGGGCCCTGGTCGTCGTCGTGGTGGCGGGCGCGGTCCCCGAAGTCGCCGCCGCCTGCCAGTTCCTGCTGGCGGCGGGCCACGGCTGGCGCAACCACTACGGCGCCTGCGCGCCGTTCCTGCCCCGGACGGCGGTGCTGATCCCGGCCTGGAACGAGGGGCCGGTGCTGGCCGCCTCGATCGACCGGCTGCTGGGGGCTGAGTACCCGCTGGACGCGCTGCGGGTCTACGTGGTCGACGACGCCAGCACTGACGAAACCCCGCTGGTAGTCCAGGCCAAGGCGGCCCAGTACCCCGGCCGGGTGGTGCACCTGCGCCGCTCCCGCGGCGGGCAGGGCAAGGCGCACACCCTCAACCACGGGCTGGCGGTGATCCTGGCCGACAACTGGATGCAGGCGCTGCTGATCACCGACGCCGATGTGATCTTCGAGCCCGCGGCGCTGCGCACCATGACCCGCCACCTGGCCGACCCGGAGGTCGGCGCCGTCACCGCCTACATCAAGGAGGGCAGCCGCCCGGGCACCTTCCTGACCCGCTTCGTCGGCTACGAGTACGTCACCGCCCAGGCCGGCGCCCGGCGCGGGCAGAACGTCCTCGGCGCGCTCGCCTGCCTGGCCGGCGGGGCCCAGCTGCACTCGCGGGCCAACCTCGCCGCCCTCGGCGGGCAGATCGACACGTCCTCGCTGGCCGAGGACACCGTCACCACCTTCGAGACTCAGCTGCGCGGCCGCCGCGTGGTGTTCGAACCGTACGCCGTCTGCTGGGCCGAGGAGCCGGGCGACGCCGCCAGCCTGTGGAAGCAGCGGCTGCGCTGGGCCCGCGGCAACGTCCAGGTGACCGGCCGGTACAAGCGGGTCTGGTTCCGCCAGCCGCTGTCGCGGCGCGGGCGGCCGTACGGGCTCGGCGGGCTCACGTTCGGGATCACCTGGTTCTGCCTGCTGCTGCAGCCGGTCTTCATGCTCACCTCGTCGGCCGCGCTGCTCGCCCTCTACTTCGCCGGCTCCCCCCAGGCCTGGCCTGCGTTCCGGGTGCTGTGGGTGACCAACGCCGCCACTTACCTCTTCATCACCGGGTTCGCGCTGCTGCTCGACCCGCAGACGGCCCGGCACTGCTGGCGCCAGGCGATCATGTTCCCTGGCCTGGTCAACCTGACCATCATCCTCGTCGCC
Organism: uncultured Actinomycetota bacterium; assembly: GCA_963795335.1. GTDB lineage: Bacteria > Actinomycetota > Actinomycetes > Streptosporangiales > Streptosporangiaceae > Trebonia. The sequence continues at coordinate 162,431 of CAWCHI010000005.1, read as the reverse complement.
TGCTTCCCCGAGGTGGCGCGGGCGATCGTCGGCGCGGCCGGCCTGGAGCACATGCACGCTCCCTGGATCACCGTGTTCTCCTACGCCTGGCTGGGGGCCTCGCTGGTCGTCGGCTACCTGGTCAAATGGACCGCGTCGCGGCGCTACGGGCGCGGGGCCAGCGCGGCCCTGCTGTACCTGTCGGGCTACGGGTCGCTGCTGTGCGCCTGCACCTTCGCCTCCTACATCAAGGAGCTGCGGCGGGCCGACATGCGGTGGGAAAAGACCGAGAAGACGGGACAGGTGACGATTCCGACATGACGGTCCCAGCCCAGCCAGCAGGCCCGCCGGACCCGGCACCGGACGCGGCGGTGACGTCCGCCGGGCGCGGTGGGCCGGCCTCGTTCCCGGCCCAGATCCGGGCGGACGTCCGGCACGAGCGCTCCCTGGCGCTGCGGGCGGCCGGCGTGCTGGCGGTGCTCGCGGTGATCTTCGTGCTGCGGGCCCTGTTCACCGGATGACGGGGGATCACCGGATGACGGGGGATCACTGGATGACGGGGTGTACCAGATGACGGGGTACTCGAGGTGACAGGTCCGCCGCAGGAGCGGGAAAAGCCGCACCGGGAGCCGCCGATGCCGGTGACCTTCGGCATCCGGCTGGCCGGGACCATCGGGATGTTCTGCGCGGCGGGAGAGATCGCACTCGCCGTCGGGCTGGCGGTTGCGGGCGGTCACGGGGGCGCCCGCTGGATCATGCTCGGCGCCCTGATCACGCTAGTGGCGACGGCCGTGACGGTGACGACAGCGATGGTGCGGTCGATCCGGCGGCGCACGCTGGCCCCGCTGGGGCAGCTGGAGAAGGCGGTCACCGCGGTCGCCGACGGCCGTTACCACCGGCGCGTCCCCACCATCGGGACGGCCGAGCTGGCCGACCTGAGCCGCGGGGTCGAGCTGATGCGGACCCGGCTGGTAGCCGCCCTGGCTGAGCGCGAGCGGGCTCAGGACAGCCTGCGCCGCCTGTTCGACCTGGCCCCGGATGCGATGCTGGCGGTGGGCCGGGACGGCTCCATCATCATGGCCAACGCGCAGGCGGTGCAGCTGTTCGGCTACGCCGCCCACGAGCTGGTCGGCTCGCAAGCCGACACCCTGGTCCCGGAGGAATGGCGGCCGGGGCTGGCGGCCGACACCGCCAGCTACTTCGCCGACCGCCGGTCCCGGGCCCAGTGGCACGGCGCGACCGCCGCCGGGCTGCGCCGGGACGGCTCGGAGTTCCCGGCCGAGGTACGGCTGAGCCTGCTGCCGACCGAGGGCGGCACCGTGGTCATCGTCGCGATCAGGGACGTCTCCGAGCGGGCGGAGATGGAGACCGAGCGCGAGCGGCTGCGCACCGCAGCCGAGCAGGAGCGGCTGCAGCGGCGCCACGAGCACTCGCAGCGGCTGGAGAGCCTCGGCCAGCTCATCGGCGGGGTCGCCCACGACTTCAACAACCTGCTCAACGTGATCTCCGGCTACGCCGACTTCACCGCCGAGCAGCTGGAGACGCTCGCGGCCGACGACGAGCGGCTGGTCCCGGTGCTGGCCGATGTCGAGCAGGTGCGGACCGCGGCCCAGCAGGCCATCAGGGTCACCCGGCAGCTGCTGACCTTTTCCCGCAGTGGGACCGGCAGCCGCGAGGTGCTCGACCTCAATGAAGTCGTCGTCAGCGCCGGGCAGCTGCTGCGGCGCAGCCTCGGAGAGCAGATCGAGCTGGTCATCGCGGCCGACCCGGCCTTGTGGGCGGTCGGCGCCGACCGCGGGCAGCTCGAGCAGGTGCTGGTGAACCTCGCCCTCAATGCCCGCGACGCGATGCCGGGCGGCGGTCAGCTGACGATCGCGACCGGCAACGCCGAGGTCGACGACGCCTACGCCGCGGAGCGGCCCGGCCTGCGGCCGGGCCGCTACTGCCGGCTGGCGGTGTCCGACACCGGCACCGGGATGGACGCCGAGACGGTCGAGCGGGTCTTCGAGCCGTTCTTCTCGACCAAGCCCCGGGGCCGGGGGACCGGCCTCGGCCTCGCCACCGTCTACGGGATCGTCTCGGGGCTCGGCGGCACGATCGACATCTACTCCGAGGTCGGCCTCGGTACCACCGTGAACGTTCTGCTGCCCGCGAGTGCGCAGACCCAGCAGGCGGCGGCCGGCGCGGTCCCGGGCAGCGCCGGGGGCGACGCGGCCGACGGCAAGCGGGCGGCCGGCTCCGCCGCCCCCGAGGGGTTGGCGCCGGGGGACGGCACGGCGCCGGACGCCGGGCGGCCAGGCGCCACGCAGGAAGCAGCAGCAGGCCGGCTGCGCGGTCACGGCGAGACGATCCTGCTGGTGGAAGACGAGGCGAGCCTGCGCCTGATGGCGAGCCGCATCCTCGCCCGCAACGGCTACCGGGTTCGCGAGGCAGCCGACGGACCGGGCGCGCTGCTCCTGGCAGGCGACCCGGGCGAGAGGATCGACCTGCTGGTGACCGACATGGTGATGCCGGGGATGCTCGGCCATGAGGTGGTCGACCGGATCAGGGCGATCCGGCCCGGCCTGCCGGCCGTCTTCATCACCGGGTACACCCAGCAGGTGCTCGACTTCCACGGGATCCCGGCGCCCGAGCTGGACATCGTGCAGAAGCCGTTCACCGAAGCGCAAATCCTCAGCCGGATCCAGCAGGCGCTGCACCGGGCCACGGTCCCCAAGCAGTCCCGGCCCCAGGAGTCCCGGCCCCAGCGGGACGGGCCGCCTGGAACCGAGCCGCCGGCGGACGAGCCGCCGGCGGACGCGCCCCCGGGGACCGCGCCGCTGCTCGCGGCACCGGAGCAAGCCCAGCGGCGCGACCAGGGGCAGGCGCCCGAGGAGCGTTAGGGTGAGGGCCCGGCCGGGCAGGCCGGCCCGGGCTCCCCGGGTAGCCTGGAGCGAGTCCCCGGTCAGCCCCGCGGGGAACGGAGGCAGCATGACGTCACCCACCGAACCCGGGCGAAGCCCAGCCGACCCGTCCGGCCCCCGCGGCGTCGAGCCCGAGAAGTGCGGCCCGGTCCCGCCGGACGGGGCGCTCGCCGGCCCCCTGGTGTCACCGCCGGCGCAGCCGCCCGTGGCCGGGTCCATGCCGGCGCCGCCCGAGCAGAGCCGTGAGGACACCGACGCCGCCTGGGGCGAATACCCCGAGTCGGCCCGCGACCGCCTCTACCGGGACCGCCCGCCGCACTGGGATGACTTCTAGCCCGCAGCAGCAGCCGCTTTAGATCCCGAATGGGCACGCGCACTAGTGGCGGTAGGCCGCCGCCGTTGACCAGGCCGCGCTGATGGCGTTCACCGTCGCGGGCGGCCGCATCACCGCCGTCGACGGCATCACCGACCCGCGCCGGCTCGGTGGCCTGGCGCGGTAACGGTCCCGCAGGCTGGCTCCCGGGGAAGCCCGCCGTCTGGGTGCCCGCCGGCCCGGACCGCCGCCGGCCCTAGGCTGAGGTGTCATGCGCATCCCGGCCGACGAGGAAATCCTGGCCGTGCACCACGCCCACGCGCCGACCCCGGCCGCGTTTGACCTGGTGTACACCCACTGCCAGATCGTCGCCGCCGTCGCCAGTCAGCTGCTGGAGTCGTCCGGCTTCGGCGCCGACCCCGCCTTGGTGCGGGCTGGCGCCCTGCTGCACGACGTCGGCGTGTACTGCCTCTACGACAGCGGCGGCCGGCTCGACCAGGAGAATTACATCCGGCACGGGATCCTCGGCCAGCAGCTGCTCCGGGAGGCCGGCTTCCCCGCCGTGATCTGCCGGTTCGCCGCCCACCACACCGGCGTCGGTCTCACCCGGGACGACGTGCTGGCCCAGCACCTGCCGGTGCCGCCCGCTGACTACCTGGCCGAGACCCCCGAGGAAACCGTGGTCATGTACGCGGACAAGTTTCACAGCAAGACGGCCCCGCCGGTGTTCCTCACCGCCGCCGCCTATGCGGTGAACGTCCGTCGCTACGGGGCGGATAAGGCAGCGGCGTTCCAGGCGATGCGCGACCAGCTCGGTGAAGCGGACCTGGCGCCGCTCGCCCGCTTCTACGGGCAGCGCGTCATCGGAGCGGACTGACAGGGCGCCTGCCGCGTCGCGGCCCGGCTGGCGTCAGCTGCCGCCTGGCCCGGGACAAGCCGGGCAGTGGTGACCCGCCATCCGCGTCACGCTAGGGTGCCGGTCATCCGGTACAGGCCGCCCCGCGGCCGTGGCGGTACGGTTTGTCGAGTGGCATGGTCGTTGCATGGGAGCGGAGGTGGCCGGGTGGCGGCGGAGACGAGTGCGCAGATCACGGAACTGACCGTGGACGACCACGCGTGCCTGACGTTCGGCGAGCGCGAGGAGCTGTTCGACCTGACGGCGGCGTTCGTCCGGGACGGACTGGCGGCCGGGCTCAAGGTGGTCTGGCTGAGCGACGCGGGACCTGGTCAGGCGGCCGGCGAGCTGGCCCGCCGCGGAGTGACCGTGCAGCCGGCGATCAGCGCCGGGCAGATGGTCGCGGCCGGGTACCAGGACGGGCTGCTGTCCGGCCAGGCGTTCCAGGCCGACGCGGCCGTGCGCTGGCTGACCGGCCAGGTGGAGTCGGCCCTGGACGAGGGCTTCCCCGGCTTGCGGGTGGCGGTGGACATGGGCTGGGCGCTGCGCCCGGTGACCGGCATCGAGCAGCTGCCGAAGTTCGAGGAAGGCATCGCGTCGCTGCTTGACGGCACGACCGCCTCGGTCCTGTGCCAGTACGACCGCGACCGCTTCGACCCGGTCACGCTGGCCTCGGTGGCCGGGTTCCATACCCGCGCGGTCGCCGCGGCCACCTACCACGCCGACCCGGTGCTGCGGATCTGCCGCCAGTACGCGCCGGCCGGGATACGCGTCGCGGGGGAGATCGACTACCAGGCGGCCGATCAGCTGGCGCTGGCGCTGGCGGAGACCGTGCGGCTGGACGGGGACATCACGATCAACTTGGCCGACCTGGCCTTCGTCGACGCCCAGTGCAGCCTGCTGATCGCCGACGCGGCCCGGGCGATCGCCGCCGACTCCTCCAGGGCGGTGTGGTTGCGGTGCCCGCCGGAGATCGCGGCCGGGTTCGCCCGGCTCGGACTCGAGGCTGTCGACGGCGTCAGGCTGGTGCGGGCCGATGCCTGATAACACCGCCCGCCAAGCGGCAGCACCCGGCCGCCCGGCCCCCGGAGGTGACCCGCCCGCGCAGAACGCGCTGCTGGAACAGGACTTTGACGCCAGCTCGCTGTTCGCGCTGCGGGCGGCGGTATCGGCCCACGCGTCGGCCTCGGGGCTGACCGGCCACCGGCTCTACGACGTGGTCACCACCGCACACGAGCTGGCCGCCAACGCGGTGCGGCACGGAGCCGGGTCCGGGCGACTGCGACTGTGGGCCGATGACGGGGTGCTGCTCTGCCAGGTCACTGACGAGGGGCTGCCCCAGGCGCCCGAGGACGGCCCGCCTGGCGGCGCCTGGGAAAAGGAGCAGAAGGAGCACGGTCACGGGCTGTGGGTGGTGAGCCAGGTGGCGGACTGGTTCACCATCGACCGCGACGCCGCCGCGACCATCGCGACTGCCGCCTTCACCCTCGGTTCCGGCCCCCAGCCTGACCGCGCCGGGGAATGAGCCCCGCGCTCCCGGCGCCGGCCGGCAGGCCACCGCGAACGCCACCAGGGTGGCCGCGCGTGCCCCGGCCGCCGTCCGGCGGCGGGTCAGCGCCCGGGACGGCGCCGGTCGCGCGTGACGGCGACCGCCAGGCAGGCCAGCAGGCCCGCGATGACCTCGGCCGCCCAGACATGATGGAAGGCTCCTACGCTGTGGGCAGCGCCGGTGCCGAGGATGACGACGACGGTGGCGACGCCGACGGCGCTGCCGACCTGGCGGGCCATGTTGAGCACGGCGCTGCCGGTGGTCGCCCGGTTCGGCGGCAGCGTGCCGGCCGCGGCGAACAGCGGGGCCTGGGTGAGCCCGGCCGAGATGCCCCCCGCGAACAGCCCGGGCAGGAACGCGGCGGCGTAATCAGGCTGGCTGCCGGTGCGGAGCAGCCAGTAGCCGGCCGCGACCACCATGAAGCCGGTGCCGGCCACGGCCGGGATCACCCGGCCGAAGCGGGCCCGGATCCGGCCCGCGCTGACGGCGAAGACCGCCGCCGTCGCCGGCCCGGGAGCGATCGCGAGGCCCGACTCCACCACGCTGTAATGCCATTCTTCCTGCAGGAACAGCACCACGCTGAGCAGGAAGATGGAGAACCCGATGAAGAACAGGAACAGCGCTGCCGTCGCCCCGGAGAACGCCCGGCTGGTGAACAGGTCCCGCTCGATCAGCGCGTGCGGATGCCGCATCGTGCGGGTTACCGTCAGCGCGGTCACCAGTGCCGCCACCGCGAGCAGGGCCACCGTCCGGGCCGAGCCCCAGCCCCACGCCGGCCCCTGGACGGTGCCGAGGACGAGCAGGGTGACCGAGGCGAGCACGCCCGCCGCCGACAGCCAGTCGGGCAGACGGCTGCCCGCCTGCGCCCGCACCTCGGGCAGCACCTTGAGCCCGGCCAGCAGGGTAGCGATCCCGATCGGTACGTTGATCAGGAAGATCCACCGCCACGACACCTCGACCAGCAGGCCGCCCACGGGCGGCCCGGCCGTGCCGGCCACGGCGGCGACGCTCGCCCAGAGGCCGACCACCATGGCGTGCTGCCGCTTGGCGAAGGCGGGGTAGAGCAGGCCGAGCGAGGTCGGCACGATCAGCGCCGCCCCGGCCGCCTGCACCGCCCGGGCGGCGACCAGCAGGCCCAGGGTCGGCGCGGCCGCGCAGGCGGCCGAGGCGAGGGTGAAGATAGCCACCCCGACCAGCAGGAACCGGCGGCGCCCGAAGTGGTCGGCCAGCCGCCCGGCCGGGACCAGCAGCGCCGCGAAGACGATCGCGTAGGCGTTCAGCACCCAGGACAGTCCGGACAGGCTCGACCCGCGATAGGACTGGCCGATTACCGGGAGCGCCACGTTGACGATGAACAGGTCGAGCTGCGCCATGAACGCGACCGCCGCTAGCACCCCCATGATCCACCAGCGGCGCGGCAGGCCCTCGTCGGCCACGGCGCCGGCGGTACCGGGCACCGTCTCTTGCGCGGGCACGGGCACGGCTCGAGGCAGGGTCCGGCCCGCGCCGGCGGTCTCAGGGTTCGCCATCGGTGCCTCCCGGCCTGGGTCCGCGTGCTCAACCGGGACGGTTCAGTCAACGAACCAACAACGCAGTTAACCACGGCGATCGTGGTTCGGTCAATGAACTATCGGACGGCAACGTGCGCTATCATCCCTTGCATGGCATTGCCCAAGGACTACACCGGGGAGGGCTGCTCGCTGGCGCGGGCGCTCGAGGTGGTGGGTGAGCGGTGGACCTTGCTCATCGTCCGCGACGCCTTCTTCGGCGTCCGCCGGTTCAGTGACTTCGCGGCCCACCTGGACATTCCCCGGGCGGTGCTGACGCAGCGGCTGGCGGCGCTGGCCGAAGCGGGCGTCCTGGCGGTCGTGCCCGGGCCGCACGGGCATGACGAGTATGCCCTGACCGACAAGGGACTCGCCCTCTGGCCGGTCGTGCGCGGCCTGCTCGCCTGGGGCGACGACTACTACTCGGCCGACGGGCCGCGGCGCCTGTTCCGGCACGCGGCCGACGGCGGGGCGGTACCGGCCGACGGCGCCTGCGACGCCTGCGGCGGCCTGGTCCCGGTGACCGACCTGGTCGTCGCCCCCGGCCCTGGGTGGACCGCCCGGCCGGGCAAGACCGACCTGGTCTCGGTGGCGATGGCGGTCCCGCACCGGTTGCTGACCCCGTTCCGGGCCGGGCACGGGTCAGCGGCGCTGTCCTGACCCGGCCGCCGTCCTCCGGCAGCAGGCCGGAGACGAGCGCCAGCATCGCCCCGCTGGTGGCGGCGAGCGCGGTCCGGGCAGCGCCAGCAGGGCGCACCGGGCGCCATGCGAAAGGTCAGCGGCGGATCGCCAGCCGGCCGAGCGTCAGCCCGGGGTCGGCGCGGTGAGGGTATAGACGGTCTCGCCGCCTACCCGGTGCGCCGTGAAGTTGCTCTCCACCCACGCGGTGACCTGCAGCGCGTCGTCGGGAACGCCCCGGCCCGCCAGGACCTGCCCGTCCCCGCCGGACGGCTGGGGCCCCGCGGCCCGCTGGCGGGCTCGGGGCCAGCGGCAGGCCCGGTGACCGGCACCGAGTTCGACACCTCCTCGACCCGCAGCCTGGCCGCCGTCCCGCCGGCGACGAAGTAATGCACCTGGTGCGCCGCCACCAGCTGCTGGAACGCGGCCAGGGTCGGCACCGGGTCGCCCCCGCTGAAGCCGCCAAGCGCCATCACCGGCACGCCTGCGGCGGCGAGCTCGAGCGACGCCGCGCTGTCGGAGCCGACGACCGCCGCCGCCCACCGGTACCCGCCCGCGCCGGTCTCGAGCAGCTTGCTCAGCGCGGGGTCGGCCGCGGTGGTGCCGCCCGCACCGGCCAAGCTGCCCGCCCCGAGACCGCCCGGCGCTTCGGCCCGCCGCCCGAACTCCCCGGCCCGCCCGCCGAGCCCGGCCCCGCCTGCGCCGCGCCGGGCCGCCAGGCCGCCGGCGGCCACGGTGGTCACGGCTGGTCCTGCCGTCGGGCTCGCCCCGCCGTGGACCGTGGCGGCGGTGTCGATGCTGTAGGCCAGCGGGCCGGCCAGGCCGGCCACGACCGCGAGCGATACCGGGAGCGCCGAGACCGGGAGCACTGCCAGCACCGTCCCCCCATGTCCCGGCCTGGTCGTGTCGCCGGCCGCAGGGGGGCCGGCCGCGGCCAGGATGAGCGCAGCCGCAACGACGGCGGCGACCGCGATCACCACCTTCAGCCAGGGCAGCCAGCCGGCCGTGCGGTCGAGCAGCACCCAGGCCCAGGCCGCGCTCAGCAGCACCGTCAGCGCGAGGGTCATCCCGGGCCCACAGGGCATCCCGGGAGGCCCACAGCCTGCCCGCGCCGATTCCGGTCAGCGCGCCGATCGCGGGGGCGAGGACAACGACGTAGTAGCTGTGGCTGATGCCGGACATGAGGCTCAGCACCAGCCCCGCCACCACCAGCCAGCCGCCCCACAGGAGGGCGGCGGCGCGGGTGCGGTCGGTTCGCGGGGCCCGCCGGGACACCCACAGCAGGACCGCCAGGGCGACCAGCGCGGCGGGGATCAGCCACGCGACCTGCCCGCCGTAGGAGGCCGAGAACAGCCGGGTGATCCCGGCCCCGCCGCCGAGGCGGCCGCCGCCGCCCGCGAACCCGCGCCCGGCCGCGCCCACGGCCCGCCCGGCCGCGGTGCCCGCGCCCCCGCGCCGCCCGCGCCGGCACCGCCGCCCGCGCCCGCACCGCCGCTCTCGTTGCCGGTCAGGCGGCCGAAGCCGTTGTAGCCGAAGATGAGGTTGAGGATGTTGTTGTCGGTCGAGCTGCCCACGAACGGGCGGTCGGCGGCCGGGGTGAGCAGCACCACCGCGACCCACCAGCCGGAGGTGACCAGCAGCGCCGCGCCGCCCGCGAGCAGCTGCCAGATCCGGGGGCCGAGCCGGGGCGGCCCGGCCCACAGGTAGGCGAGCGCCAGGGCCGGCAGCACCATGAACGCGGCCAGGTACTTGGACAGGAAGCCGGCGCCGAGGAACACCCCGGCCGCCACCATCCAGCGGGTCCGGCCGGACTCGACCGCGCGGGTCACCGCGTAGCCGGCCAGCGTGATCGCCAGCGTCAGGAGCGCGTCCGGGTCGTCGAACCGGAACATCAGGGCGGCGACCGGGGTGACCGCCAGTACCGTTCCCGCCACCAGCGCCGCCCCTGGCCCGAACCAGCGGCGCACGGTCGTGTAGAGCACCCCGACGCTGGCCACGCCCGCCAGTGCCTGCGGGACGAGCAGGCTCCAGGGGTTGACGCCGAAGATCCGGGCGGACAGCTCCATCACCCACAGGAAGCCGGCCGGCTTGTCGACCGTGATGAAGTTGCTCGCGTCGAGCGACCCGAACAGGAACGCCTTCCAGCTCTGGGTCCCGGCCTGGACGGCGGCGGCGTAGAACTCGTTGCCCCAGCCGTTGCGGTCCAGCCCGGCCAGGTAGAGCAGGCCGGTCGCCAGCAGCAGGGCGGCCAGCGCGGGCCGGGCCCAGGCCGGGTCGGCCGGGTCCGCCCGCAGCAGCCGCGAGCCCCGGCGGCCCGCGCCGGCCGCGCCCGCGGCCGGGGACCGTCTGGTCTCGAAGGGAATGGCGCTCACTCTCTCAGGCTCACTGCGGCGCTCGGCGTAGCATGAGCGCAGGCTGAGCAGTTGCTGAGAGATCACGGGCGGACGGCCGGGCGGTGCACCACCGGCACCAGCTCGCTCGTCACCAGCCCCTGCTCCCGGGTCAGCCCGTCGACGATGGCGAACGCGGCCGCGATCCGCTCGGGGGTGTCGATCACCACCGTGATCACCGGCACCCGGCGGCCGAGCTGCAGCAGGCGGTCGCCATGGGGCTGGTGGCCGCCGTGGAACCCCCAGACCCCCCGCTGGGTGGTCGCCCCGCTGATCCCGGCCGCCCGCAGCCGCCGCACGATGGCCCGGTGCACCGGCTGGCCGTCCTGCAACGCCGCCTCGGACGTGTAGACCATGAGCTTGTGCCACAGCTGCCCGCCGGCCGCGCCACCCCCGGCCGGAACGGGGGGCGCCAGCAGCGCTCCGTCCCGCTTGCAGATGCGGACCCGCTCCAGCGTCAGCAGCGGCTGCCGGAGCAGGCCGCCGAGCTCCGGCAGCACGCGGGCGATGCGCGACCCGGCGCCGACCGCGATCACCATCATCGGCGTCCCGGTGTTGCGGCTGAAGAAGGACGCCCGCTCGCGGGTGCCGTGCGCGGTCCCGTCCACCCCAATCAGCGCCGTCGCCCCGGCGACGCCGCGCCGGTGGAGCAGGTCGCACAGGGCGATGAAGGCCGGGACCCGGTCCACCCGCTCCTGGCGGCCGAGGTAGATGGTCAGCTTGGTTTCCTCGTGGACCTCCTCCGGCAGCGTCACCGGCGGGATGGCGCCCGCCAGCAGCCGCGCCCGCTCCAGGGTGACCAGGCCGGTGCCGACCAGGCGCGCGGTCTGCTCCGCGAGCGGCTCGATCCGCTCCCGGCGGTCGACCGCGACCGCGGTCAGCGGCAGGTCTTCCGACAGCGTCAGCGACGCGTCGGTGTGCGGGTGGCGGCCGGCTCCGAACCCTTCCGCCCCGCGCAGCAGGATGCTGGCGGCGAGCTGCTCGTGCCCGTACAGGTCGAGCAGCGCGTCGGCCGCGAATTGGCCCCCGGCCCGCTGCCGCTCGCCGAAGTAGCTGGTCAGCTTGACCGCGTCGGCGCCGGCGGGCGAGGTTCGGGCGGAGTCGGTGTCAGCCGGCCCCTGGCCGGCCGGGCCGCTGCTCACAGGTGCGCCCCGATCAGCCGGCCGAGCTCGGCCGCGGCGACCCCGAGGACCAGGCTGACGCCGATGTTCAGCACCGCCTGGCGGTACTGGCGCTCCTCTGTCAGCCGGTGGGTCTCCAGTATCCAGGTGGAGAATGTGGTGTACGAGCCGACGGCGGCAGTGCCCGCCAGCAGGGCGGCGTCGCCGCTCAGGGCGAGCCCGGTGAGCAGGCCCAGGATGAGCGCACCGGACAAGTTGACGACCAGCGTCCCGTAGGGAAAGTCGCGGCCGGAGGCCGACGACACCAGCCCGTCGACGTAGAACCGGAGCACCGGCCGGCCCCGCCGATCGCCACCACCGCGGTCCACACGAGCACGCTCATGGCCGCACCGCTCCCCTCGTCACTCGCGGTCTCGTCACCGGGACCCGGCGCACCAGCGCGGTCGCCAGGTGCAGGGCGGCGTACCCGGCCACGACGCTGGCGGCGGCGTAGCCGACGGCCAGCCCCCAGGCGTGAGCGCTGATCATCTTGAGGATCTCCACCTCCATGGTGGAGAAGGTCGACAGCCCGCCGCACACCCCGGTGCCGAGCAGTGGGCGCCGGTAATTCGACAGCGGCAGCCGTTCCTGCAGCCGGGTCACGAAGTAGCCGAGCAGGAACGCGGCGGCGACGTTGACGCCGAACGTGGGCCACGGCCACGCGGTCGCCGCGTGCGGGAACGCCTCCGCCAGTGACGCCCGGGCGAGGGTGCCGAGCGCGCCGCCGGCGAAGATCGCCGCGACCGTCTGCGGGTCGGCCCGCGGCAGCGCCAGGCGGGGCGGCTTGCCCGGCGGAGCGGGCGGGGGGGCGTCTGCGGGGACGGCACTGGCCGAGGCGGCCGGTCCGGGCCAGGATGTGTCGCGGTTGGCTGCTGGCTCGGGCACGCGAGAGACTCCTCGGGTCACGCGGGATCGGAGGCAGAAGCCATCAGCCGCACTGATACGGCGGTTCGCGGGGCGGGCCCGCGCCAGGGCATCATCTGGCTTGTCCGATGGTAGCGGCACCGGCGGCCTGGCGCTGCCCGCCATCGCGTTATATCGTGAAGATGACGGCAGGAGGTGCCAGCATGCAGGGGATCGCGAAGCTACTGTTCGGTGAGAACGCGGCCAGGGCGCTCGAAGAGCTCGGCGGCGACGACGGGTGGGGCCTGGCTGACCGGGTCCGCCGCGCGGGCGAGTGGTGCGGGAGCACCCCCGGGCGCGGGACCGCTGCTGACAACGGGCCCGCCGGGCCGCCGGGGGGCGCCGCCCGCGGCCGCCCGGGCCGCCGCGGCGGCGGTTCGGGAGGGCGCGGCCGCTAAGCTCGCGCCCGCCGGTCGTCCGTCGCCGTGGCTGCCCGTGGGCGGCGGGAGTTTTAACGCCATATGTCCGTGGTGTGAGCGCTGCGTTGCAGGGGTATGCCTGGTGCGATCCTGAGAGCCGGACCCGGAACCCCGAGAGCTGTGCCGGGCGGCCTCCGCCGAAGGAGCCGGGTATGGACATCGAAGTCGTGATTGAAACCCCCCAGGGGTCGCGTAACAAGTACAAGGCCGACCTTGAGTCCGGCCGGATCCGGCTGGACCGCATGCTGTTCACCTCGACCGTCTACCCCATGGATTACGGCAAGGTGCTGAACACGCTGGGCGAGGACGGGGACCCGCTCGACGTCCTGGTCTGGCTGGACGAGCCGACGTTCCCCGGCTGCCTGCTCACGGTCCGCCCGGTGGCGGTGTTCTGGCTGCACGACGAGCGCGGCCCGGACGCCAAGCTGCTGAGCGTGGCCTCGCACGACATCCGCAAGCGCCGCTTCGAGGACCTGCCCGACGTGCCGCGTCACCTGCTCAACGAGATCGGGCACTTCTTCGACATCTACAAGGAGCTCGAGCCGGGCAAATCAACCGATGTGCGCGGCTGGATGGACCGGGCCGAGGCGGAACGGGTCATCAAGGACGCCGAGGCGCGGGCCGCAGTGGTCCCGGCCCAGCCGTCCGATGCGGTCCTTTAGCGGCTCGCGTGCATAGTGTGACACGTGGGAAATAGTCCGTAACTCCACGGTAATGCGGCTCCGGCAGACTGTGGCGAATTCTTCCATTCGTCACGGAGTGTCGCCCCCATGGCCCTGACTGAAACGACGGCCGCTGCCGCCACGGAGAGCGCCAAGCTCCAGCGGCACTTCGGCCGCTTCGATATTCTCTTCTTCCTGATCTGCACCATCGTCGGGGTGGACACGATCGCGTCGGTCGCCAGCAGCGGCGGCGAGGCGTTCACCTGGATGATCATCCTCGCGGTGCTCTTCTTCGTGCCCCAGGCACTGCTGTTCGCCGAACTCGGGTCGGCCTTCCCGCAGGAGGGCGGCCCCTACTTCTGGACCAGGCTGGCCTTCGGGCGGCTGGTTGGGGCGGTGAACAACTTCCTCTACTGGATCACCAACCCGGTCTGGATCGGCGGCACCCTGGCGGGCGCCTGCGTTGGCGCCATCGAAGTCTTCTTCAACAACGGCAACAGCCTGTCGACGCCCGTGTTCTACGTGGTGACGATGATCTTCGTGTGGGTCTCGGTCCTCGCCGCCATCTTGTCCTTCTCCAAGGCCAAGTGGCTGCCCACGGCGGGCGCGTTCGCCCGCTTCCTGCTCCTCGGCCTGTTCACCGTCTCGTGCGTCATCTACGCCGCCAAGCACGGGGTGCACGGCCTCGGCGGCAGCGCCTACAAGCCGTCCTACGCCGGGTTCGTCGCCCTGGTCGGGGTGCTGCTGTTCAACTACGTCGGCTTCGAGCTGCCCAGCAGCGCGGGCGAGGAGATGACCAACCCCAAGCGTGACGTGCCGTTCGCCATCGCCCGCTCCGCCGCCGGCAGCGTGCTGCTGTACGCGCTGCCCGTGCTCGGCATCCTCATCGTGCTGCCAGCCTCGGCCGTCAGTAACTTCGGCGGCTTCGCCGACGCGATGAAGGACGTCTTCACCGTCTACGGCGGCTCCATCGGCTCCGGCGGCACCCCGACCCTGAGCGGGGCCGGCACCGCGCTGGCCGGGATCGGCGCCGTCTTGTTCATCTTGTGCCTGCTGACCTCGGGCGTCACCTGGATCATGGGGTCCGACCGGGCCCTGGCGGTGTCCTGCTACGACGGCGCGGGCCCGCGGTCCCTCGGCGTGATCAGCGACCGGTTCGGCACCCCGGTCCGGGTCAACATCTTCAGCGGCCTCGTCGCCACCGCCATCGTCATCATGGCCGAGACCATCAGCAGCGGCAACGCCGCCAAGTACTTCGGCGCCGTCCTCGGCGTCACCATCTCCACCACCCTGATCAGCTACCTGGGCATCTACCCGGCCGTGTGGAAGCTGCGGCGCTCGCACCCGGAGGTCGAGCGCCCGTTCCGGATGCCGTGGATGCGCCCGCTGACGGTGATCTTGGTGGTGCTGGTGCTGATCGCCACCGTTCAGCTCATCCTGCCCGGCCTGGGCGACTCCTGGTTCGGCGCCAGCTACGTGCCCGACGGCTGGGTCACCTCCGAGAAGTGGGTCTACCTGCTGACCGAGGCACTGCCGGTGCTGGCCTTCGCCGTCATCGGGGTGCTGTTCTGGTGGCTCGGCCGGGAGACCCGGGCCGAGATCGTCGAGCTCGAGGCCATCCCGGTGCAGGCGGCCGACTAGCACCCGCACCGCCGGTCGGGCCAGGCCCGGGCTCCGCCGTCACCCCGGCGCGGCCCGGGCCTATTGTTGCTTGCCATGAGCACGGTCGAGATACCTGACGGGTCCCTGTTCGGGCTGGGCAACCTGCCCTACGGGGTGTTCGCGGCGGGTGGCGGCGGCGCCCGGGTCGGGGTACGGGCGGGCGACAGCGTCATCGACCTGACGTCCGCGCTGCGGGACGAGGTGTTCGCCGCCCCGGCCCTCAACCCGTTCATGGCCCAGGGCCCGGAGCGCTGGGCAGCGGTCAGGTCGCGGCTGACCGCGCTGATCACTGCGGGCGACATCCCCGCGGCGGCCGTCCACCCGGTCGGCGCGGTCGAGCTGCGGCTGCCGTTCGAGGTTGCCGACTACGTCGACTTCTACGCCTCCGAACACCACGCGGCCAACCTCGGCCGGCTGTTCCGGCCGGACGCCGAGCCGCTGATGCCCAACTGGAAGCACCTGCCGGTCGGCTACCACGGCCGGGCGGGCACGGTGGTCGTCTCCGGCACCGACATCATCCGGCCGTCGGGCCAGCGCAAGGGCCCGGCCGACCCGGCCCCGGTCTTCGGCCCCTCGGTCCGGCTCGACATCGAGGCCGAGGTCGGCTTCGTCATCGGGGCCGGCTCGCCGCCCGGCACCCCGGTCCCGGTGGGCGCGTTCGCCGACCACGTCTTCGGGGTCGTCCTCGTCAACGACTGGTCCGCCCGCGACCTGCAGGCCTGGGAGTACGTGCCGCTCGGGCCGCACCTGGGCAAGTCGTTCGCGACCTCGGTATCGCCCTGGGTGGTGCCCCTGGCGGCCCTGGCGGCGGCCCGGGTGCCGCTGCCCGGCCAGGACCCGGAGCCGCTGCCGTACCTGCGCGAGGAGGAGGACTGGGGGCTCGACCTCGACCTCGCGGTCGAGTGGAACGGCGCCGTCGTCGCCCGCCCGCCGTACGCCGCCATGTACTGGTCGCCGGCCCAGATGCTGGCCCACATGACCTCGGGCGGGGCCGCCACCCGCACCGGCGACCTGTACGCCTCCGGCACCGTCTCCGGCCCCAAGCGCGCCCAGCGCGGCGCGTTCATCGAGCTCACCTGGGGCGGGGCCGAGCCGGTGACGGTGGGCGGCGAGCCCCGGTCGTTCCTCAGGGACGGGGACACGGTCACGATCAGCGCGACCGCGCCCGGGGTGGACGGGGACCGCATCGGCTTCGGCGCGGTGACCGGGACCGTCCGGCCTGCCCGGAGCTGACCGTGGGCGACGGTGACCCGGCGCACCGGTTTGCCCGCGAGCCCGCCCCGCCGTATGCGGGCGAGGGGCCGTACGCCCTGTGGCACTTCAGCGAGGACCCGTCACTGCGCCGGTTCGTCCCCCGCCCGCCGCCCGCCGACCCGGGGCGCCGGGCGCTGGTGTGGGCGGTTGACACCCGGCACGCGCCGCTGTTCTGGTTTCCGCGCGACTGCCCGCGCGGCTGCATCTGGCCAGGGCCTGCCACCACCGCGGACGATCGCGAGCGGTTCTTCGGGCAGACCGCGGCCGCCCGGGTGCACGTGATGGAAGCCGGCTGGCTCAGCCGGCTGCGGGACTGCCGCCTGTACGCCTACCGGCTCCCGCCCGGCTCGTTCGAACCCGATCAGACGGGCGGCTACTGGGTCAGCCGCGAGCCCGTCGAAGCGGTCGAGCGGGTGAGCGCAGGCGATCTCCTCGCGCGCCACGCCGCAGCCGGCATCGAGCTGCGGATCACGCCGTCGATCGGACCGTTCTGGCGCCGGGTGGCCAGCTCCACGGTTGAGTTCAGCGGGTCGCGGCTGCGCAACCGTGCCCCCGGGCCCGAGCCTTAGCGCCAGGGCCCGGCGTTAAGCCGCCCGGTCCGCCTCGGGCTGGGCCGGCTCCGGGAGAGCCGGTCGCTATTATCGCCCCAGCGGGACGACCGAACGGAAGGTGGCGGCGCCATGAAGCCGGACCAGACCCTGTCTTGGATGCGGGACGGCACCGACCGGGTGCTGGCCGACGTCGGCCGCCTGCCGGACGAGGCGCTGGACGCGCCGACGGCGCTGCCCGGGTGGACCCGCCGCTACCTCATCGCCCACGTCGCCGCCAACGCGGCCGCCCTCCGCAACCTGGTCCACTGGGCCCGCACGGGTGAGGAACGCCGCATGTACGCCTCGGCCGAGCAGCGCGAGGCCGATATCGCCGCCGGGTCGCGGTTGCCCGCGGGCGAGCTGCGGGCGCTGCTGTCCTCGTCCGCCCGGGACCTGGCGGCCGACCTGGACACGCTCCCGCCTGGCGCCTGGGACGCCCCCATCATCACCGCCCAGGGGCTGACCCGGCCCGCCCGGGAGATCCCCTGGATGCGGGTCCGCGAGGTCTACATCCACGGCATCGACCTGGACGGGGGGACCGGCTGGACCGACCTGCCGGCCGGGTTCCTGGCCGCGCTGCTTGACGACGTGACCGAGCGCCGTTCGGCCCGGGGAGACGGGCCCGCCCTGGCGCTGGCGGCGACCGGCACCGGCCATCGCTGGCAGGTGACCGGCACCGGCGCGCCAGTGCCGGTCAGCGGGACGCTGGCCAGCCTGGCGGCCTACCTGACCGGACGGCCTGCCCCGGACCTGCCGGGCGCGCCCGCCCTGCCGCCGTGGCTGTAGCGCCCGCTAGCGCCGCTGAGGGGCTGCTTCCCAGGTGAAGAAGTGGGCCGCCAGGCCGCGGTCGTTGCGGCAGCGCGGCATCACGGCCAGGCCCGGGAAGGGCATCGGCGTCTCGCACAGCTCGCGGTCCTGGAAGTAATCGCACGGCCGGACGATCACCGGCGCGGGGTCGCACGGGACCGTCTCGCCGCCGCGCCCGGCTCCGTGCAGCAGCGCCCGGACCAGCACGGCGCCGTCGACGACGCCGACGACGGAACGCTCCGGGTGGGCCGGGTCAGCGGTGGCCGGAGCGGTGAGCACCAGCGCGCTCGCCTCCGGCAGCTCGCGGAACGCCTCCGACGAGAACGCCGCCCCCTGGTCGAGACCGGCCGCCGCGACCAGGATTCCCGGCGGCCGGGCGTCGCGGCCGAGCGTTGCCCCCGGGGCGACCACGCTGACCAGCTGGCCGTGCCGGAACAGCACCACCCAGCGGTCGGCCGGAGCCATCACCGGCAGTTCGTCGGCCGAGGCGACCTCGAACTCCTGGAGGCTCAGGTCTCGAAGGGGCGCCATGGAACCAGGATACGCGGCCCGGCGCGGCGGGCCTGGCTCCGGCCAGGCCCGCGGGGCCCGTCAGAGGCAGATGGTGCCCACGCACACGGGCCCCGGGGCAGCAGACGACGGCGCGGAGGGGATCGGCGACGCCGATCCACTCGGGCCGGCCGACGCGCTGCCGGAGGGTGACCCGCTGGGCCGGCCGGATGCTGAGCCCGGGCCGCCCTGACTCGAGCTTGGCGACGGCGACCCGCTGCCCGTCGGCCGGGCCGGCGGGCGGGGCGACTTCGCGACGCCGGCCCGCGGGCTGGCCGGGGCAGGCGCGACCGCCGGGGCGGTGGCCCCGGGGGTGGCCGCCGGGGCGGAGACCCGGCTGAGCCCGCGCGGGGACGGCCTGGCGGGCCTGGCCGCGCCGCTGGAGGAGGTGGCCGGAGCGCCGTTCCCGGCCGGGGCCGACCGCAGCGCCCCCGCGACCAGCAGCCCCACCAGGACCACGCCGGCCGCGATGGCGGCGACGAGCACCAGCAGGCGCGGCCTGCGCCCGCGGTCCGGGCGCGGGCCGCCAGCGGGTGGACCCGGGGGACCGCCGGGCGACATCAGCGCCGGGACGGCCCACTCGTCCGGGATCTCGGCCGGCCTGGCCGGACCGGCACCGGGGACGGCGTCGCCCGGGCCGGCGGGCCAGTCGCCCGCAAAGGCGGCTTGACCGAGCCCCGTACGGCCGGGCCGGGTGCTGTCGCAGGCCGGCCAGCCGGCTGGGAACGCGGTGGCCGGCCGGGCGTCCGGGGCGGTCCCTGACATGCTGGCCGTCTGGGCGGTCGAGACCAGGCCAGCCAGGACCGCGTCCCGCAGCCCGGCCGCGATGGCCGCCAGCTCGCGCGCGTCGCTGATCCGGGCGGCCGGGTCCTTCGCCGTCAGCCGGGCCACCAGGTCGTCGAGCTCGGCCGGGACGCCGGCAGGCAGCGGCGGCAGCGGCAGGTACAGGTGGGCCGCCATCACCTCCGACGGCGGCCCCTCGTAGGGCGGCAACCCGGTCAGGCACTCGTGGAGCACGATGCCGAGCGCGTACAGGTCGCTCGCGGGTGTCGCGGGACCACCGGAGATCCGCTCCGGCGCCATGTACTGGGTCGTCCCCATGACCAGGTTGGGCCCGGTGATCGGGGCCTGCCCGGCCGCGTGGGCGATCCCGAAGTCGGTCACCTTCACCAGCCGGTCCGGGCCGATCAGGAGGTTGCCCGGCTTGACGTCGCGGTGGACCAGGCCGGCCCGGTGCGCGGCCGACAGCCCGTCGGCCGCCTGCGCGACCACGTCGAGGGCAAAGGCGGGCTCGACCGGGTCGACCACGAGGATGTCGGCCAGCGACGGGCCGTCGACGAACTCCATCACCAGGAACGGCGGCCAGTCGGGGCCGGCCGGGCCGTAGTCGTAGACCTGAGCGACATGCGGGTGGCTGAGCGATCCCGCGTGCCGCGCCTCTTTGCGGAAGCGGTCGAGCGTTTCGGGGTGATCCGCGTACTCTGGGCGCAGCACCTTGACCGCTACCGGTCGCGAAAGCAGGAGATCGGACGCCAGCCAGACCTGGCCGACGCCGCCCGCGGCGATTCGCTTGTCCAACCGGTAACGCTCACCCAGAGCCAGGCCTGTTCGCGTCACAACGGGAGCCACCTTACCCTCACGCACCTGCCGAAACGCTGTTACCAGCGAAAGTACGCAAATCTGCGGACGCAGGCAGCCGCGAGCCGGGCGGCAGCCCCGGGGCGGGGGGCCGTTACGCGGAATGCAGCGATACTTGCTTGACTAGCGCCCGAGCGACGACAGAAAGGCGTTCACCCTCATGCGCTACGCGTCTACCTTCAACACCAGCGGTGCCCCCGTCGTCGCCGAGCTGCAGGACGACACCCTGGTTCCGCTGGCCGGCCTGGACGAGCTCGGCCCGGCGACCACGGCCGAGGTCCTGGCGGCCGCCGAGCGCCGGACCGGGGACGCCTTCCCCGCCGCCGGGGCGCGGCTGCGGCCGGTGGTGCCGAACCCGGCCAAGGTCATCTGCGTCGGCCTGAACTACAAGGCCCACATCGAGGAGACCGGCCGCACCGGCTCCGACTACCCGGTCCTGTTCCCCAAGTTCGCCAGCAGCCTGACCGGGCCGCACGCGGAGCTGGAGCTGCCGGCGGAGTCCGGCCAGGTCGACTACGAGGGTGAGCTGACGGTGGTGATCGGTGCTCCCGGCCGCCGGATCAGCGAGGCGGACGCCCCCAGCCACGTGCTCGGCTACACCGTCGCCAACGACATTTCGATGCGCGACTACCAGTACAAGACCCATCAGTGGATGCAGGGCAAGGCCTGGGACGCCTGCACCCCAGTCGGCCCCTACCTGGTCACCGCGGACGAGGTGGACATCAGCGCGCAGACCATCTCCACCACCGTCAACGGCGAGAAGGTGCAGGAGTCGTCGATCTCGCTGCTGATCTTCTCGATCCCCACCCTGATCGCGACGATCTCCGAGTTCACCGAGCTGCGGACCGGCGACCTGATCCTCACGGGCACCCCGTCCGGGGTCGGGGCCCGCCGCACGCCGCCGCTGTTCCTCAAGTCCGGGGACGTGGTCACGGTGGACGTCACGGGGGTCGGCACGCTGCGCAACACCATCGCCTGACCCGCCGGGCCGGCCTGACCCGCCGGGCGGCTAGTCGCTGTGCGACGGCAGGCCGAGCTGCCGGAATGCGGTCGACATCAGCCCGCGCACGGCCCGCGTCGACGGCTGGGCGAACAGCTCGGTGCACAGGTCGCGCAGGCTCTGCCGCGGTGCCAGTCGGGCAGCGAGACCATCCGGCCGTCCTGCTCCACGTGGCCGGGGAAGCTGTCGAAGATGTCCCAGCTGCTGACCGTGGTCTCGCCGTCCCGCAGCAGCTCCGCGATCGCTCGCCTCGACAGGGCCGCCGCCTGCGCCGCGCGGAGCGCCCCGTCCCGGCCCGCCAGCAGGGTATGGTCGCCGTTGAGCCGGAAGCGGCGGGCCGACTCGCTCGCCGAGACGACGAGCGAGTGCTTGTTCAGGTACTCGTGCACGACCTTGACGGCGAGCTGGACGGTGCCGCTGCCCAGCATGCACCAGGTACGCCGCGTAGGCGGCGCTCCGCTCGGCGTCGCTGTCGCCGGTCACGCCGCTGGCCGCGATCCGCTCCTCCCGGGTCGCGGCGTCGGCGACGTCCTGCGCGTCCCCGGGCGGCCCGGGGACCCCGCCGCCGCCGGCGCCCGCCAGCGCCGCGCGGTCGGGCCGCGGCCGCGGTCGTAATGGCCGGGGCCGTGCAGCAGCGGCTGCCGGGCGACCGTCAGCATGCCGAGCGCCTCGCGGCCCGGGTACGACACGCCCTGCTCGGCCAGCCACTCGATGTACCACTGGATGACCAGGGTCTTGTTGACCAGGTGCCCGGCCGCGAACGAGTCCTGCAGGAAGTGGTCGGCGTAGCCCGCGAAGATCCGCGCCCGCTGCCGCAGGTGCCTCCCGTTCCTGACCGCTGGCGGCGGCTGACCGCGCGATCAGGTCGCGGGCCGCGAGGTGGAAGGAGTGCCAGCGGTACCAGGAGAACGGGGCGAAGTGACCGGCGTTGCGGGCCAGGACGGAGGAGTACCGGCGCGAGGGCGCAACCCCTGACGCTGGCCGAGCGAGGTGATCGCCGCGATCTCGGCCGTCTCGGCCAGCGGGCCGAGCAACGGGTAGCGCAGCGACCCCGGCAGCAGCGTGGGCGGCACCGGGACCGCCAGCGGAAGCCAGCCCCGGCTGCCCGGCCGAGCCGGCCGAGCTCGGCGATGCTCCAGCTCCGCATCGACTGGATCAGCGGCCCGATGAACCCGCAGGGGGCCGTCTCGATCTCCTCCGGGCGCCCCAGGAAGTCGGGCAGCACGTTCAGCTCGCCCAGCGTCACCACCAGCCCGCTGCCGGGCAGCCGCACCGCGTCAAGCCCCGGGTGCGCGGCCCGCAGCCGCGCCTCGTCGGCCGCCTCCGGGGCCCGCCCGAGTTCCGTCAGCAGGTCGCGGTAGGCGGCCACGAGGCCGGGTCGCCGCCGCCGGCGGCCGCGTGCACCCGGTCCGGCTCGAGGTCGCCGAGCATCGCGTGCTCCCACGACATGTACCGCTGCACCAGCGGTCCCTGTGCCCGAGGGCCCGGTACCTGAGGCCCGAAGGCGAACGTCCGGCGGGCCAGGACCGCGTCGGCGGCGGCGTCGGCCGCTCGCTCCAGCGCCGTGCCCGCTGCCGCGACCGTCAGCCCTCCGGTCCCGTCCGCGCCCCCGGCCAGCCCGGGTGAGGCCGCCAGGCCGGCTGACTGCTGGGCCACGTGCGCGACCTCGTGCGCGAGGAGCCACAGGCCGTCCGCGGTGTCTGGCCGGAAGGCGCCCGCGGCGAAGAAGATGTCGGTTCCGGTCGTGAACGCGCGTGCTCCCAGCGACCAGCAGGCCCGGTCGGTGCCCGCGCCGCCGTGGTGGACCCGGACGGCGGCGAAGTCAACGCCGTCAACGTCGTAGCGCCGGCTGAACAGATCCGCCAGTGTCGGCACCTGAGACCTCCGAGAACCGCTGCTGCGCGCTTGCCCGTGCGTGCCTTGACGCTACCCGAGTCACAGCGCGGCGTGATCACCGGCCGCCGGGCGAACACCAGCTCAGCCGCAGGCAGGCACCCGGCCCGGCCCGATCCGGATCAAGTTAATGGATGCTATTTCGACCCAATAGGGGCAAGCGGCAAGTTCCCATACAGTCAGCCGACCCGCAAGCTCTCGATTGAGCTTACTGTGAACCTCTAAGCAGGCCAGCGGTGAGCCGACCACGACAGTCGGCTCACCGTCGGCCTTCGCCGTCGCCCCTGGGCCCGAGGCGGACAGATCCATCGCCACCGCCCCCACCGCTGCCTCCTCGCAGCAGTCCAGCGCCGCCGCCTCCACCACCGCCTCCGGGAGAGCCGCCAGGGCCGCCGTGACCCCCTGTGCCTAGCTTGCCGGTTCCACCGCCGGCCTCCACCGCCTCCGCCCAGAGGGCTTCCGTCTCCTGGGGCGCCGCCACCACGTCCCCCACCGCGGCCGCCGGGTCCACCGCCAGATGGTCCAGCATCTCCTGCCGTTTTACGGTTACGTTCACGCTCTGCCCACGCGCCCAGCACGGCGAGCGACACAACCAGAGGAACCGCTGCAATCCCGACCTGAGCTCCCGTGTCCCATACTTTCCCAAGCGCCAGCCCTATCCAGCATGCGCCGAAGAATGCCAGTGAGACGAGCACAGTGATCAGCCATCGCCAATTCAAGCCGTCCATTTCCCCCCGTCCTGTCTGCGCGACTCGAGTGTTACGCAGGTCGGTCATATGACAGCGTAACGTAACGATCCGGAACTTTGTTCCAAGGTTACTGCTTTCGTGGTCTCACACCTGGCTCCTAGGGCCAGCGGCAGTCGTCACGTGTCAGTAGGGCGGACAGGAGTCGGGGGAAATCCGAGCCGTGCCACTTCACTTTCTCTGCCCTCAATTTTGAGTCCCGGAAGAAAGACAGCGACGCGTGGCTCATCCTCACCTATTACCTGGTAGGTGATCCGACCCATCCCGGACGCGCCGTCGCCTCCCTGGCTCCCGCTCTCCGGGCCAGCGCCGCCACCCCCACCGCCGCCACCCGGGAAGCCGCCGGGACCGCCATCTCCGCCCGTCCCCGTTTCGCTGCCACCGCCACCGCCGCCGCCTCCCCCACCGAACGGACTGGCGCCACCGCCACCCCCACCGCCGGGACCGCCTCCTTGGCCGCCAGCACCGGGAACTGGTCCGGTCGTAGGCGCGGTGATCGTGTTGTACGGGTCGTCATGGTCGCCGGTCTGGACACCCTGGCTGGCTCGGACGTCGACGTCATACTTTCCGGCCGCCGAACCCTCCGCATCGACCAGCGACATCAACGCGCGCGCTGTGGCCACCAGGTCAGGGGTTATACCAACTGAGGTCAGTTCAGCAGATAGCCACCGCCAGACCTCGGGAGCCGCCTTATACCCGTCAAGGGCTACCTCGGCATCTGTAGTTCCGGATACGCGGCGTTTCACCTTAGCCAGAAGCGCCTCGTTCGCGACCCTAATCGCTGGGGAAGCCCCATCCTTGACCGCGTCTCCCGCGCCCGCCACGAGCGCCTGCACAATCAAGACAACCGGATCCATGCTTCCTTTTCCTCCCGTTATTGGTGTCCCGTTTTCCGGCGACATGTATAGATCGCGCGCCGTGGCACCATAGCGGGTGGGGCCGCAGTGGTGACGTGGAATCAAAATTGGAAGAATATCGACCAGTCTGAACCCCAAACGCCGTTTGTGAGCTTGTAAGGCAAGCCCCCGCGCACTTCTTCGCTGAGTATGTCGAATGGAAAAGACTTTGAGGCAATCGCCGTGGAACTTCCGGAGAGCCCTGCGGCATGAAAGTATTGGGATAGCGGGCGAACGGGAACATTGTCATGAGCCAGACGCTCCAGCATGAAAGTGACTGCAGCCGCTATAGGATTCGGAGGAGCTTCGGCAGGCGAAAAGCCTCCAGTGTAACGGCAGTGCGCCACCCAGCAGGCTCCTTGCTCAGGCAATCCGGTCATTTCTCGGCGAGCTTCCCAGACCTGAGAAGGCATGAGTCCGGGTCCGATCGTAAACGCAGCGGGAGATCGTCCAGCATGCTAGATCTGCAATGCAAATAAGGACAGGAACGTCTGAGGGATGTGCCAACAGCTGCATCCCGGACTGCAGGAGTCGGTCAACCAGTCTTATCGATTGACTGGCGGATGATTTCCATACACGACTGTGAGCAAGCAATCCAAACGCAATAGCTGGGACCATTTCCACGAAAGGGCTGCCCGTGCGCCTGGGAACCAAGGCGTTTACTCTTGCCGCCCTGCCAAACGAGTCTGCTATATGCCTAGAAGTCAAAGTGTTCTTACATTCGAAGACAGCGATCACGCCGCCTGCCAAATAGAGCTTCTTACTTAGAAGCCGTTTCGGATATCCAGGACACAATACCAAGATGTCTACTTGGGGCCCAGCGGAACCGTCAGCACCTAGCACACGGCCCTTTGTGACGATCGTATAGTCCTCCGGAAGCCAGTTCCGCAGAAGCTCGGCCCAGACCTCCTCGCCCTCATCGCCAGCCGTTCCCGGATCTTCGGCAGAGCGCGTCCGGATTCGGTCGTATTCCGATGTCATCTCGTGCAGATCCTGCATCAAGAAGGTTTTTAGCTCGTGCGGACGCTCGTTAGTCGCCTCGTTCATGCTAGCAACATAGACCATCTCGCACGGTCGCACGGTCCAAACCGATGAAGTTCTTTGACTCCACGACGATTGCAATTGGATGCTCATGACGTAAAGGCGCAGTTGGACGGGCTTATCTCTTTCGGCGACCAGCCATGTCGCCAGGTGGGTCGCCGCTTCGGTGGCTAGCAAGTCAGCTGCAGAACTGACAGTTGTCGACTTCACCCGGTGGTCCCGGGACAATCCTGACTTGGAGCCCTTCGGGCTCCCCTTGCGCGGGGCTGGCAGGTGTTCACAGCGGTACGGGAGGCAATCACCGGTGCCGGCGAGGAGCGTGACCGCCTGGTGACGATTCGCTTACGGCTGGTGCGAGGCCGGGCCGGGCCGGGCGGCGCAGGCAGAATCGGCGGCACCGGCTGCCCCCCGGCGCCGGAACCACGCGCGGAAGGCAACTCATGACGCAGGCAACAGCCAGCCGCACGCCGGCGGCGGTGCATGTCCAGCAGCGCGACATCGACGGGCTGGTGCTGTGCGAGGAGCACGGCGGCGCCCCTATGACCTCCTGGGCGCGGCGCTCTGGGTGGCCCCGGCCCGGCTGCGGGGCATCACCGCCCGCTGGCGCCGCGCCGGGTACGCCGCGACCGGCCCGGCCGGGCCCGGCCCGGCCTGGTGCTGGCTGACCGTGTCCGGGATGACCGCGACCGGCCTGGGCTACAAGCCGGCCCCCCCGCCTGGCCCGCGCGCATGGCCGAGTACTTCCGCTACAACCTCAAAGCCCAGCTCTGGGAAGGCCTCAAGCAGTACACCATCAGCGGCCACAACATCGGCCCCTGCCCCTACGGCTACCCCGAAGAGCGCACCGACCACCCCAACCCGATGAAAGCGAACATGGGCGCCACCCGCGCCCGCCTGGTCCCCGACCCCGAGCGCGGCCCCTGGGTCACCCGCATCTTCGAATGGCGGGTAAACGAGCAGCTCGTCCGCGACCACTATCGCCCAGCGGCTCACCAGCGTCGGCGCCCCGACCCGCGACGGGCAGCCGTGGACGCCAGCGGCGTCTACAGCATCCTGCGCCAACCCCAAGTACACCGGCCGGGTCGTCATCGGCCGGACCCGCAACGCCGGCAACGGCCAGAGCCCCGGGGAGCAGAAGATCGCGGCCCGTCCCGCGCGAGCACTGGACCTGGGCAGCCGACAGCAACGCCCACCCCGCCCTCGTCAGCATGGAGCTGTGGGAAGCCGCCCAGGCCACCGGCCGCAAGCGCGGCAACGTCCAGGATCACCAGGACCAGCGGCAGCAACGGCCGCGCCTGACTACCCGTTGCGCGCGCGGATCCGCTGCGCCCAGTGCCAGCGGCGGATGCGCGGCCACTGGCCAACCCCGGGCGCGGCCCCGGGCCAGGAGTAGTACTACTACGTCTGCCCCCACAACCCGAACAGCCCCCGCGACCGGCGCAAGCTGCCCCGACCACATCCGCGCCGCCGTCCGCGAACGCGGCATCCACCCCGCCGTCGACCAGCATCATCACCGGGCTGCTGGTCCGACGACCGGGCCGCGCTACTCGCCGCATCCTCGCCCGCCACCCAAGCCGAGCACGACCAGCCGCGCCACAAGCCCAGCGCCGAGCACCTGCGCCAGCAACTCAACCAGAACCAGACCGCCCAGCAGCGGCCTCATCACACAGCTCGAACGCCTCGGCGACGACACCAGCCCCGCCGCCGACGCCATGCGCCAGCGCATCACCGACCAGTTCACCCAACGCTACAACCAGGCCCGCGAACCTCCAAGCCGAGCTAGACCACTCTCCAGGCCACCCAGCCCGACGTCCAGGACGACCCAGCCCCACTCGACGAACTGCCCTACGCCGCCGCCGCCTTCGCCAACGCGCCTGACGAGCTTCGGGGCAAGCTCTACGCAGCCTTCTGAGGTGCCCCGAGGCTTCCGGACAGTCCGTCCATTAAGATGGATTATCTGGAAAGGTTGAATAACTTGCCCCGACCGAAGAAGAGCTTCTCACCGGAATTCAAGGATGAAGCCGTGAAGATGGTGATCGAGACGTCGCGCCCGATTGCCCAGGTGGCGAAAGAGCTCGGTATCAACGAGGGTACCCTCGGTAACTGGGTGGCGGTTTACCGTCGTGAGCATGCCGGCGAGGAACCGCCGCTTTCCGTGACCGACCGTGCGCGCCTGCGCGAGGTCGAGCGGGAAAACCGGGAACTGAAGATGGAGAACGACTTCCTGAAAAAAGCCGCGGCGTACTTCGCCCGCGACCATCGGTGACCGATAAATTCGAGTTCATCGACGCGGAGTATGCGGCTTACCAGGAATCTGGTGATATTCACGTGCCGTCGGTCGTGAAAATGTGCAGGTGGATGGAGGTATCGCGGTCAGGGTTCTATGAGTGGCGGGATAAGCCGGAATCGGCGACGGCGAAAAGGCGCGGGATCATCGCTTTGGATCGTGCAGAAGTCATTCGATGAATCGGACGGGACGTACGGGTACCGGCGGGTCCACGCGGACCTCGCGGCCTGGGGCGTGCCCGCCGGGCCCGAGCTGGTGCGCTCGGTGATGCGTGAGCTGGGCCTGGAGTCATGCCAGCCGCGGCCGTGGCGGTTCAGCCTCACCGAGGGCGACGGCCAGGAGCACGGCATCCCCGACCGCGTGCAACGGGATTTCACCGCTGGCGCGCCCGGGGAGAAAATGGTCGGCGACATCACGTACATCCCGACGTGGCAGGGCTGGCTTTATCTGGCGACGGTCATCGACTGCCACACGAAGGCCGTAATCGGCTGGGCGACGGGTGATAACTACAAGACCCTGCTCATCGAGAAGGCCATTGAGATGGCTGCCCGCAACTACCCGCTCGCTGCCGGAGCGATTTTCCACTCCGACCGCGGCAGCAATTACACGTCCCAGCAGTTCGCCATGACGCTGAAGAAGCATAACTTGCGGCAGTCCGTCGGTCGCACTGGCATTTGTTATGACAATGCAATGGCCGAATCCTTCTTCGCCGCGCTGAAGAATGAGCGGGTCCATCGCACCCAGTATCCGACTCGGGAGCACGCACGCAGGGACGTTGTGAGGTACATCGAATTCTGGTACAATTCGAAGCGTCGGCACTCCGGGCTTCAGTACCGGACCCCGCAGCAGGTCCACGACGAATACCTGGAACGGCAGTCCGCAGCGTGAATTAACCAAAATCCGCTGTCCGGAAAGCTCGGAGCAGATCATTCGGCATCCAGGTCCTCTACTGCGCCCACAAAAACCAGGCCACCATCTGGGCCACCATCACCAGCACCACCCCCGGCATCATCACCGCCCTCGCCACCAGCCCCAACACCGACGACACCGCGTATGGAAACCTGACCACCACCCTATGTGGGCGGTAATCGCATCCAGTCTTTTCTGCCCGTGGCACAGGATGTGAAAGGGGCCCGGGAGGCGCCGCCGGGCCTGTCGTTGGCGTCTGAGTAAGCGGACTTACGTCAGCCGTCCATGGGTCCGCCCTCCTGCCGACGGCAGAGCGCCCGGGTGGCCGCCCGCCCAGTCGGCTATCGTCGCGAGGATGACGACGGCAACGGGAAGTGTGGCGGTGCTGGCCGACATCCACGGGGTGCTGCCGGTGCTCGACGCGGTGCTGGCGCGAGCCCGGCTGTGCGGGCGGCCGGCCGGATCGTGGTCTGCGGCGACATTGCCGCCGGGCCGCAGCCGGGGCCGGTGCTCGACCGGCTGACCGGGCTGGACAACGTCACCCTGGTGCGCGGCAACGCCGACCGCGACCTGGTCGCGCTCGCCCGGGGCGAGTACCCGGCCGGGGAGGAGGTGTACCCAGTCGACGCCTGGGCCGCCGCCCAGCTCCGGCCAGACGCAGGTCGAGCTGCTGGCGGCCCTGCCGCACCCGGTGGTCTTCGAGGTGGCCGGGTTCGGGCCGGTCGCCTTCTGCCACGGCACCCCGCGCGACGAGGCCGAGGTGGTGCTGGTCGACACCCGGCTTGAGCGCTGGGCGGAGGCGTTCGCGGGGCTGCCGGATGAGGTCCGGACGGTGGTCTGCGGGCACACCCACATGCCGTTCACCCGGCTGGTCGACCGGCGCCTGGTCGTCAACCCGGGCAGCATCGGCATGCCCTACGGGCGTCCCGGCGGCCACTGGGCGCTGCTGGCCCAGGGTGACGTCACCCTGCGGCGGACGCAGATCGATGTCGAGGCGGTCATCGCCGCCGTCGTCGCCGGGTCGTCGTATCCGGACCGCGCCGCCTGGGCTGATGAGTACATCAGGGCGCAGGCGAGCGACGCCGACGCGGTGGCCGCGTTCGGGCCGCGTGACGGCCGGGCCGGGCCTCCCGAGAGGCCCGGCCCGGCCGGGGACTGACGCTGAACCGCGGCCCGCACCGGGCCGTCAGGCGGTGCTCGGGCTCATCGGCGCGGCGGTGGCAGCCCCCTCCGTTCGGGCGGTCTCCGGTCCTGTGGTGTCCGGTTCGGCGGCCGGCGCCGGACGGGCCGGCACGAAGGCCAGCGCCACCAGCGCGGCCGCCAGCGTGGTGCCCGCGGCGACCAGCGACCCGCGGTGCAGGCCGGTCATGAACGCGGTCCGCACCGCCGCCGCCGCGGCGTCACGCACAGGCGCCGGGAAGCGGGCGGCGACGTTCATCCCGGCGATCACCGACTGCCCGGCCAGGTGGCCGGATGGCGGCGGAGCCGCCCAGGCCGGTCAGGGCGGCGAAGCACGTGCGACCCGTAGGCCGAGTTCAGCACCGAGCCGACGATCGCGACGCCGAGGGTGCCGCCGAGCTCGCGGGTGGTGTCGTTGACGGCCGAGCCCGCGCCGGCCTTGCCCCGGGGCAGCGCGCCCATGATCGCCTCGGTGGCCGGGCCGGTGGTCAGCCCGAGGCCGGCCGCCATCAGCGCCATCGAGGCGATGACGGTGCCCCAGTACGACGCGTTGACGGCGGTGGTGGCCGCCACCAGGAAGCCGGCGCTCATCACGGCCAGGCCGGCGGTCACCACCAGCTTGGTGCCGAAGCGGCGCATGAGCACCATCGCGAGGGGCGAGAACCCGGCGGTGACGAACGCGAACGGCAGGGTGGCGATCCCGGCCCCCAGCGGGTCGTAGCCGCGGACGATCTGGAAGTACTGGGTGATCATGAAGATGAACCCGAACAAGCCGAAGAACGCCAGGGCGATCGCGATGCTGGCCGCGGTGAACCGGGGATTGCGGAACAGCCGCACGTCGAGCATCGGGTCGGGCCGGCGGGCCTGCCACCAGGCGAAGACGGCCAGCAGCAGCAGCGACCCGGCGATCCCGCCGAGGGTCGCGAACGAGCCCCAGCCGTGGTCCGGCGCTTCGATGATCGACCAGGTCAGCAGTGTGATCCCCGCGGCCGAGAGCAGGGCACCGAGCGGGTCGAACCGGCCCGCCTGCGGGTCACGGGACTCAGGCAGCAGGAACCGGCCGGCGATCACCGCGACCGCCGCGACCGGGACGGAGACGTAGAACACCGCGGCCCAGGAGAAATGACCGAGCAGCGCACCGCCGGACAGCGGCCCGATGGCGACGGCGAGCCCGGAGACGGCAGACCAGACGCCGATCGCGATCGCCCGCTCGCGGGCGACGGTGAACACGGTGTTGAGGATGGCCAGCGTGGCCGGGTAGACCATGGCGGCGCCCACGCCCATCAGGACCCGGGCCGCGATCAGCTCGCCGATGTTCTGCGACAGGGCCGCGCCGACCGAGAACACGCCGAACAGCACCAGACCGAGCTGCAGGATGCGCCGCCGGCCGAGGCGGTCGCCGATGTTCCCGCCGAGCAGCAGCAGCCCGGCGAACGACAGAGTGTAGGCGTCGACCACCCACTGCAGGGCCGAGGTCGAGGCGTCCAGGTCGCGGCTGATCGTCGGCAGCGCGACATTGACGATCGTATTGTCCACGACCACCAGCAGGACGCTGAGGCAGAGCACGGCCAGAATCCACCAGCGGCGGTTGGTGCGGGTTTCCATGGGGTGAGACCTCCTGTGCGACACGTCTCTAGAACGTTGTGCTATAACTATGTAACAACGTTCTATAACTTGTCAAGCGGGTCCCGGGACCGGTCCGGATAAGGGAAGATGGCCAGGTGCGAGGATGGATTTCATGAGCGAAGCGGGCGGGGCGAGCGCGCCCGCGGGGGGACCGCGGCGCGGCCGGACGCCGTCGGCGGACGTGGAACGCGAGCTGCTGGCCGCCGCGGAGGCGGTACTGGTGCGCGAAGGGCCCGGCGGACTGACCGTCCGGGCGGTCGCGGCCGAGGCCGGGATCGCGCCGATGGGCGTCTACAACCGGCTCGGCGGCAAGGACGGCCTGGTCGACGCGCTGGTGATCCGCGGCTTCGACCGGCTGCGGGCGACGGTGGAGGCGGCCCGGGACGAGGCCGGCCAGCCGAGCATGCACGCGCGGTTCCTCACCTGCGGACTGGCCTACCGCCAGTTCGCGCTGGCCAACCCGAACTTCTACGCGATTATGTTCGAGGACGTGATCTGGCATAACGGCAACCCGGTGGTCGGGGAGCACGCCGTGGCCGCCTTCGGGTCGCTGGTCAGCATCGTGGAGCTGGCCGCGGCGGGCGGCGTGATCGCCGCCCCCGAGCCGTTCGAGGTCGCCCAGCAGATCTGGTCGTCGATGCACGGCGCGGTCACCCTCGAGCTCCAGGGCCTGGTCCTCACGCCCGACCCGCTGCGCACCTACCAGTCTCTTCTCAGCACCCTGGTCCGCGGCCTGGCGCCCCCACGCTGAGCGTGGTCAGTACGCTCGGGCGTCATGGATGACGCCACCACGATCAGAATCGCCGGGCCGGCCGATGCCGCCGCGCTGGCGGCACTGCGCCGGGCCTGGACCGAGGAGGACTACGGCCCGGTGGGCGACAGCGAGTTCGAGACCCGGTTCCAGGACTGGTACGCGGGCGAGTCCGGCCGCCGGCTGAGCTGGCTGGCTGAGACCCGCGGCCACGCCGTCGGGATGGTGAACCTGGCCGAGTTCTCGCGCATGCCACGCCCTGGCCGCGAGCCCAGAACCTGGGGCTACCTGTCCAACGCCTACGTGGCACCCGGCCACCGGGGCCGTGGCATCGGCTCGGCCCTGCTGCGGGCGGTGCTCGCGCACGCCGACCAGCGGGGCCATGTGCGGGTGGTGCTGCGCCCGACCGAGCGGGCGGAGCCGCTGTACGCGCGCTTTGGCTTCAGGACCGAGAACGACCTCGATGGCCCGGGAGACGTGAATCGTTTCTAGGCGCCCGTGGCATCGCCCTTGTACCCGGCGGGCGGCCCCTCCTGCGGGCCGATCCCCGGCTCGAACGCGGCGGAGTAGGCGGCGAACCGGCGGCGCCAGGCGTCCGGGTCGGCCGGCTGCCCGGCCAGCCGGTCGAGGCAGTCCTCCCAGCCAGCCGCGTTCCGCGCCGCCCAGCCCGCCTGAGCTGGTCGGTGAGCACCAGCCGGGTGCCGTCGCCCTCCGGGTAAAGCTCGAACCGCAGGGTCTCCTGGTCGCCCCAGGTGTAGGAGAGCAGCTTCGGCTCGTCCACCGCGAGCACCGTGCCGGTCAGGGTCATGTCGATGACCTCGGCCGGGAACGGGAAGCTGATCGCGGCGCCGACCTCCCAGCGGCCGCCCTCGACGATCACGTCGCAGGGGAACCACTGCTTGAGCTGCGTCGCGGTCGGTGATCGCGCTGCCAGACGACCGCGGGCGGGTCGGGCAGGTACCGCTCAAGCCGGACCGGCCGGCCTGGTGCCGGCCGTGTCGAGCGTCGCGTCTGTCATGCGTTCCTCCTGCTGTCCAGGTGCCGTTCGAGCCGGTCGAGGCTCGTGCTCCACAGCTCGCGGTAGGGCGCGAGCCAGTGATCGATCTCCGCGAGAGGTTCGGGCCGGATGCGGTACAGGCGGCGCTGCGCGTCGGCGCGGACCTCGACGAGGCCCGCGTCCTTGAGCACCCGCAGGTGCTTGGACATCAGCGGCTGGCTCAGGCCCAGGCGCCGCACCAGCTCCCCGACCGGCAGCTCGCCTCGCGGAGCAGGTCCAGGATCGCCTGCCGTCGCGGCTCCGCGATCACCTGCATGCGTCGTCCCCATCGTCATGAGCACTGAACATATCTAGTCGAGTTATATAACTGTCAAGGAATGTTACTCGGCGACCGCGGCTAGCACGCGCCCCCGGGACGCGCCATGATCAGGCGCGGCCTAATAGGCTCTTGAGCCATGCCACTCGCGCCCGACCTGCTGCTTGTCAACGCCCGCGTGCTCACCATGGACCCGGCGCGGCCGCGCGCCGCGGCGGTCGCCGTGGCCGGCGGGCGGATCAGTCGGCGTCGACGACGGCGCCCCCGACGTGTCGGCGGACCGGAGGTCATCGACCTCAGCGGGCGCGACGCTCATCCCCGGGTTCCACGACGCGCACAACCACATGGTCGGCTTCGGGCTGTCGCTGACCGAGGTCGACCTGCGGGTCGACGACCTCGACGAGCTCTACGCCCGCGATCGCGGCCCGCGCCGCCGACCACGCCGGCGGGCGCCTGGATCGTCGGCGCCGGCTACGACCAGACGCGGACCGGGGCCCACCCGCACCGCGACGCCCTGGACAAGGTCGCGCCGGGCCACCGGGTCTGGCTCAAGCACACCTCCGGCCACATGTGCGTGGTCAACAGCCTGGTGCTGCGCGACCTCGGCTCGACGCGGACGCCGCCGGACGTCGACGGCGGCCGGGTCGCGGTCGACGCCGGCGGGCCGGCCCACCGGCCTGCTCGAGGAGCGCGCGCAGGAACTCGTCGGGCAGCCTGGTCCTGCCCGTACCCGCTGGCCACGCTGACCGACGCGGTGGCCGCGGGCGGGGGAGCAGTACCTGCGCGAAGGCCTCACCTCGGTCACCGAGGCCGGGGTCGGCGGCGGCTGGGTCGGCCAGTCCCCGGTCGAGCTCGCCGCCTACGTCGCCGCCCGGGACCAGGGCCGCCTGCCCGTCCGGACCGAGCTGATGGTGGTCAGCGACGCCTTCCACCCGCTCGGCGCGCACCCGGCCGACGGCATCGAGACCGGGATCGACCTGGGCCTTCGGACCGGCTTCGGCGACGACTGGATCCGGCTCGGGCCGATGAAGGTCTTCACCGACGGGTCGCTCGTCGGCCGCACCGCCGCCATGTCGGCCCCGTACGCGGGCGATCCGAGCAACCGGGGCTACCTGCAGGCCGGCGCCGGCCGAACTCACCGGGGCGATCATCGCCGCGCACCGGGCGGGCTGGCGGGTCGCCGCCCACGCGATCGGCGACCGGGCGATCGACCTGGCCCTCGACGCGTTCGACGCCGCGGCCGGCCGCTACCCGCGCCCGCGATCCGCGGCACCGGATCGAGCACTTCGCCGCCGCCCGCCCGGACCAGGTCGCGCGGGCGGCCGCGCTCGGCGTGATCCCAGTCGGCCAGGGCCGGTTCGCGACCGAGCTCGGCGACGGGATGCTCGCCTCGGTCGGCCCGGCCCGGCACGGCTGGCTCTACCGGCAGCGGTCCCTGCTGGAAGCGGGCATCGTGCTGGCGGGCAGCTCCGACCGGCCGGTGGTGACCGGCACGCCGCTGCTCGGGCTCCACGACATGGTTAACCGGCGGACCGCGGACGGCGCCCCGTTCAACCCGGGCGAGGCGGTCACCGCCGAGCAGGCGCTGCGCGCCTACACCTGGGGGTCGGCCTACGCGAGCAAGGCCGAGCGGGTGAAGGGCTCGATCGAGCCGGGCAAGCTGGCCGACCTGACCGTGCTGTCCGAGGACCCGGTCGCGGTCAGTCCCGGCCGGATCGCCGGCCTCGAGGTCATCGCGACGATCGTCGACGGCCAGCTCCGCTACAGCGCCCTCGGCTAACAAGGCCGAGCCGAAGGCGGGCATGACCTCGGTCGCGAAAAGCTCGGCCGAGCGCAGCACCTCGGCCGCGGTCATGTCGCCGAAGCCGAACTCGAGCGCGAAGTAGCTGATTCCGGCCCGGGCGGCCTGCTCGCCGACCCAGGCCCGGGCCCCGGCCGGGTTTCCCGCGTAGCGGTGGGCGCCGGCCGTGGACCCGAAGTCGGGCACGCTCAGGCTGGGCGTCGTCATCGGGATGTCGAACTTGCGCCACAGGTAGGTGAGGTTGCCGGCGAACGGGACGAAGGCGCGCCGGGCGATTTCCTGCGCTTTCTCGTTGGTGTCGGCCACCACGATCTGCCGGGAGACGCCGAGCGGCGGCAGGTCGGCCGCCTCCCGGCCAAGGGCCGCCCACTCCTCCCGGTAGGCGTCTGTCAGCGTCCGCACCTGGTCCGACGGCAGCAGCGCCAGCATGGGCAGGCCCAGCCGGGCGCACCAGCGCGCCTTGTCCGGTGTCCGCGTCGCGTACCAGGGGATGAGCGGCTGCTGCACCGGCCGGGTCACCACCGGGGCGGACTCGATGTCGTAGAAGCGGCCGTGGAAGGTCACCGTGTCAGACGACAGTCCCTGGCGCAGGATCTGGAACGCCTCGTCGAAGCGGGGCTGGGCCTCGTCCCCGGGGACCCCGTGGAAGCCGGTCTCGACCGGGGAGACGCCGCGCCCGACGCCGAGCACCAGCCGCCCGTGGCTGAGCTGGTCCAGGGTGGCCGCCTCCTCGACCATCCGCAGGGGCGGGACCAGCGGCAGGATCGAGATCAGGGTGCCGAGCCTGATCCGCGACGTCAGCCGGGAGGCGGCCGCCAGCATCAGGTGCGGGCTGGCGAGGCCGAGCGGGGTGCCGTGGTGCTCGGCCATCTGGTAGGCGTAGAAGCCGAGGCGCTCGTAGGCCGCGACAAGCTCGAGGCGCTCGTCCAGCTGGCGTGCGGGCGGCCTGCCGGTCGCGTCGTTGTGGTCGAACACGGCGAAGAGCATCGTCGTTCCCTTCGAGGCGGCCGGGCCGTCCGGATGCGGGAAGTGGCGTCGCCACGCCCCGTTCGGCGACCATCGTCTTTCAATATGCCACGCGCGGCTAGCGGCGGGACGACCGGGAAGTGCCACTAGAGTCAACCCGTGAGGACAGGCACGGCGACCCGGTGGCGGACCCTGGCGGCCGCAGGCGCCGCGCTGGCCTGCGGTGTGATCGCGGCCTGCGGCGCAGGGGCGAGCAGCAGCGCCCCGGCCCGGCCCGCCGCGAGCACCTCCTCGGGGCACCCGGGCAGCAGCCCGGCCGCCGGGTCCAGCCCGGCCACGCCGGCCGGGGCGTCCGCCTCGCCCGCGGCCACGGCCTCCGCGTCCGCCTGCGTCACCCAGGCACTCGGCCAGCTCACGCTGGCGCAGCGGGTCGGCCAGCTGTTCCTCGTTGCGGTGGACGGTGACCAGGCCGCTTCGGTGGCAGGCGCGGAGAAGTCCTACCATTTCGGGTCGCTGCTGCTGAACAAGTCGGCCGCGGGCACTGCCGCGCTGGCCGCCCAGACCGCGGCCATGCAGAAGCTGGTGTCGGCCGCGGGCGGCGGCATCGGCGCCTTCGTCGCCGCCAACCAGGAGGGCGGCGAAATCCAGCAGCTGACCGGGCCCGGGTTCGCCCCCATGCCGTCCGAGCTGGAACAGGGCACCTGGTCGACGTCCTGGCTGCGGTCGCAGGCGGCCGGGTGGGGCGCCGACCTGCGGGCGGCCGGGGTCAACCTCGACCTCGCCCCGGTGATGGACGTCGTGCCGGCCGCCACCGCCGCGGCCAACGCGCCGATCGGCGCGCTCGACCGCGAGTACGGCTCCGACCCGCAGGCCAACGGCGCCCACGGGGCGGCCTTCATCGAGGGCATGGCCACGGCCGGGGTGATGACGGTGGCCAAGCACTTCCCCGGCCTCGGCCGGGTCACCGGGAACACCGACTTCACCGCCAACGTGACCGACACCGTCACCACCCCCAGCGACCCCTACCTGGGCTCGTTCCGGGCCGCCGTCGCCGCCGGCGTCCCGATCGTGATGGTCGCCTCCGCCACCTACACCAAGATCGACTCAACCCGGCTGGCGGTGTTCTCGCCCGCCGTGCTGGGGCTGCTGCGCCGCCAGCTCGGCTTCACCGGGGTCATCACCTCCGACGACCTCGGCGAGGCGGCCGCGGTGCAGGCGGTGCCGGCGGGCGACCGCGCCATCCGGTTCCTGTCCGCGGGCGGCGACCTCATCACCTCCCAGGCGGCCGGCCCGGCCGAGCAGATGGCGGCCGCGGTGACGGCCAGGGCCGCGGCCGACGGCGCCTTCGGGCGCCTCGTCAGCGCGGCTGCCGAGCAGGTCCTCATGGCCAAGGAGCAGGCGGGCCTGCTGCGGTGCTGAACGCGGCGCGAAGCCTGTGGCGGGCGGCGATCGCGGATGCGGTGAGTCCGCATGACCCGCTTCGTCCGGGGCAGTAGGGCGGAGCCGGTACCGTTGCCGGCTAAGGCGGGCCTATGGCGCCAGGGTGCGCACTGCGCGCGTGGGACCTGCCATGTTGTACGCGTTAGTTGTTAAATGAGGAACACGTGAGCGAAGAACAGGGCAGGCAGGCCGTGACCGAACCGGGGAAGAAGCAGCAGGGCCAGCTGGGGTACCGGCTCAGCCGCCTCTGGGCGGCGGCCGAGTTCCGCCGGGTCCCGCTCCGGACGATCATCGTCGCCATCATCTGCGTGGTGGCCTTCTTCCTCCTCGGCAAGGTCATCTACCAGCTCCGCTCGGTCCTGCTGCTGCTGCTGGTGGCCGGGTTCCTGGCGCTGATCCTGAACCCGGTGGTGCGGCTGTTCGAGCGGTGGCTGGTGGACCGGCGCGGCTTCGCCGTCAGCCTGGTGGGGCTGCTGCTCGTCGTCGTGTTCTTCGGGCTGCTCGTCGCCTTCGGTTACCCGCTGGTCAACGCCATCACCCACCTGGCCAACAACCTGCCGACCTACGTCAACAACGCCGAGCACGGCAAGGGCTGGATCGGCAAGCTGGTGCAGCACTACCACGTGCAGCAGTGGGTCACGCAGAACACGTCCAAGCTGGTCTCGTTCGGGCAGGGCCTGTCCGCCCCGGCCCTGGCGGTCGGCAAGGGCGCCCTGTCGCTGCTGATCGAGCTGCTGGCGATCTTCATCCTGGTGCTGCTGCTGCTCCTGGAAGGACCGCGGCTGCGCCGCGGCCTGCTGTCGCTGCTGTCGCCCGGGCAGGCCGAGGAGATGCAGGCGGTCGCGTCCGAGGTGAACCGCTCGGTCGTCGGCTACATGCTCGGCAACTTCCTCACCTCGATCATCTGCGGCGTGGTGGTGCTGATCGACCTGGCCGTCCTCGGCGTGCCGTTCCCGCTGCTGTGGGCGCTGTGGGTGGCCCTGGTCGACTTCCTGCCGATGATCGGCGGGGCGCTCGCGGGCATCCCGGTCGTCATCTTCGCCGCGTTCCAGTCGCTCACCGTCGGCATCATCACGCTGGTCGTGTTCCTGGTCTACACCCAGGTCGAGAACCACGTGCTCAACCCGGTCATCATGTCCAAGACGGTCCGCATCTCCCCGCTCCTGGTACTGGTCGCGGTGCTGGTGGCGGCGTCCATCGGCGACTGGGTGGGCGGGCTGTTCGGCGGGTTCGTGGCGGCGCTGCTCGCCATCCCGGCGGCGGGCGCCTTCCAGGTGATCGTGCGGGAGGCGTGGCGGCTGAGTGCCCCGCCCGTGGAGGCGCAGGCCGAACAAACCGCGGTCATCGCCGCGGGCGGCGAAAATACCCGGGACGCCAGGAGCATCGGCCAGGACAGCGCCCACGACGTCAGCGACAGGGTGACACCGCACGACTCCGGGGACAGCGACCGCGATAACCGCGACGAGCCTGCCGCTAACGGCAACCACTCCGTTCCGGCCGGGGGCGGCGGGCGGGGACGGTCCCGCGAGCGCGACTGACTCCAGCCGGGGCCCCGCCCGGAACGGCGCCACCGCCTCCGGGAGTATCCCGGAGCAGACCGCGCCAAGCGCCTCATCGACCGCCTTCTGCAGGATCAGCAGAGCCGCCATGGTGAAATTCCCTGCGGGTCACGCTAGCGGCCCGGTCCGCCATGGCCGGGGGGCGGGCGGGTGCTGCAGACTAGGAGGTATGTCAGATGTGAACGACGCCTGCTCGGTGGCCCACGGTACCGACGCCAGCTCCAGCCCGGCGACCATCCCGGCGGCCGGGCCGGCCGGCGGGGGAAGCGGGAGCGCCGCCGACCGGG
This sequence comes from uncultured Actinomycetota bacterium, assembly GCA_963795335.1. Lineage (GTDB taxonomy): Bacteria > Actinomycetota > Actinomycetes > Streptosporangiales > Streptosporangiaceae > Trebonia. The sequence goes on along the minus strand of CAWCHI010000005.1, from coordinate 122,839 downwards.
TGCTGGTCGCCGTCTTCGCCAACCCGGTGTCCGGCTACCTGCTGCGCTACGCGGCCGACTCCGGTTACCGGACGGTGCTGGTGGAGCCGGACGCGGCCCGGGCCGACGCGGCCCGGATGGCGGGCTTCCCCGTCCTGGCGGCCATGCCCGACGACCTCGACGGCGCCGACGTGGTGGTGACCGACCACCACCGGGAGGAGCTGGGCGTGCCGCTGCGCGACGCGCTGGCGGGCAAGGCCCGCTGGATCGGCATCATGGGCAACTTCCGGCACGCCGGCCCGCATGCGGCCGCGCTGGAGGCACTGGGGGTCCCCCCGGGCGACATCGCCCGGGTGCACCGGCCGATCGGCCTCAACATCGGGTCGCGGACCCCGCCCGAGATCGCCCTGTCCACCCTGGCGGGCCTGCTGGCGGACCGCAACGGCCGCCCCGGCGGCTTCACCTTCGGCATCTAGCGGGCCCGCCGCGCGGGTTCAGGGCGAATCGGGCCCGAGGATCACCCGCGGCGGGGGAGCGGTGCCCCGGCGCTGCCACTCGCGCGGGTAGCCGACCGAGACCTCCTCGAAGCGCACCCCCTCCCAGACCGTGCTGCGCGGGATATGCAGGTGGCCGTAGACGACCGCGCGCACGCCGGGCCGGGCGGGCCAGGCGGCGGTGCGGGTGGTGCCGCACCACGGCGCGTACTGTGGATGGCGCAGCGCGGCGAGCGGGTCCCGGGTCAGCGGCCAGTGGCTGGCCAGCACCACGGGCCCGTCGACGGCGGCCAGCCGGGCCTCGGAGGCGGCCACCCGGTCGCGGCACCAGGCCGCCAGGGACGGGTACGGGTCGGACTGCAGCCGGCCCTCGTCGGCCGGCCTGATCCCGGCTGCCCGCGCGGCCGCGACCGCCGCCGCGTGAGCAGCTGCGTCCGCCCCGGCCTGGTCCGTGGCCTGGTCCCTGGCCGGGTCGTAAGCCCGGCTCCCGGGCGCCGTCGCGCGGGCGAAGGAGTAGTCGTACAGCGCGAACAGCGGGGCGACGGTGACCGGGCCACCGGGCCCGTCCCAGACCGGGAACTCATCTTCCGGCGTCAGCACCCCGAACCGGCGGCACACGGCCACCAGCGCCTGGTAGCGGGCCGCGCCGCGGAGCGCCACCGGGTCGGACGGCAGCGTCCAGAGCTCGTGGTTACCCGGCGTCCACATCACCTTGGCGAACCTGTTGGCCAGCGAGGCGAGCACGAACCCGACCTCCGCGAACACCTCGCCCACGTCCCCCGCCACGATCAGCCAGTCGTCGGGGTCACCGGGGGCGAGCGCGTCGGCGTAAGCGCGGTTTTCCTGGTACCCGATGTGCAGGTCGCTGACCGCCAGCAGCCGTCCCGTCATCCGCGCTCTGTCGTTTGCTTCACCGGGCCGCCTGCTTCACCGGGCCGCCTGCTTCACAGGGCTGTCTTCTCCTGCCACAGCCCGGGCAGGGACGCGTCGCCGAACAAGTCCAGCCGCGGGTCGCAGGCGGGACGGCGCCCGCAGGTGAACAGCAGCAACGAGGCGACCGGGCCGCGGATGGCCGCGCTCGCCTTGTCGTGCCCGCGCTCCCAGGCGATCCCGCTTTCGGTGAACCGGACCAGCCACTCGCCGTCGGTGTCGGTCGCGTGCAGGTGCAGCGACGCCCCCGTCGGCAGGGCCGCCAGGTGCGGGTAGGGACGTCGCGCGGACGGCAGGTTGAACAGGAACTCGTCGATCCCGTCGGCCGCGACCACTGGGTCGATGTCGGGGTCGGCCACCCCGAGGGCCAGCTCCGCGTCGGCCCGGTGCACCGTCGTCTCGTGCAGCACCCGCCGCGCCCACCAGCCCGAGGTGCGGCCGGGCCCCCAGGACCAGACGGCGGTCAGCGGGCCGGCCGCGCGCAGCGCATCCAGCAGCGGGACCGCCCCGCTGGAGATCCACTGGGCGTAGCCGTCGGCCGACTCCCACGGCGTGACGGCCTCGGGCAAGCCGATCCTCCGGGTGGCCCTGGTGGTGACGATCTCGGTCACCCAGCGGTGGATGGTCCCGGTGTGCCGGGCCAGGTCCGCCACCGTCCAGCCGGGGCAGGTCGGCACGTCGGCGGTGATGTGGGGGACGTCGGCGAGGACGTTGGCGAAGGCGGACAGCTCCTTTTCGGCCCGCTCGCAGAACCAGGCGTGATCAAGCACGACGCAAGGCTACAGCGCGGCCGGCAGCGCCCCGCCCGCCGCGAGCCGCCCGCATCCCGAACGTAGCGCGGCCCCAGCGCGGCCAGCGAGCAGAATGTGACAGCGTAGTTTCAATGAGTAATACTCCCGGGGAGGGTAAATAGCTTGTCAGCCGACACCGCCGGGGGTCGCTGTACCGGAATGTGACAGATATATGGAATGCAGCCTCCGGTTAGCGTGTTCGGCCTAACGAGGGCGAGTCTGGACCGCACGCCCGCCTCACATATGGACACTCAGCTTCCAGCCGAGGGCTTCCTTCGGCACAAAGCGCTGATCCTTGCCGCGGCCGGCGGGGCCGTCGTCGAGGGTGGCTTGCTCACGCTTCTGGCGCCCAACGCGCGCTCCCTCGCCCCGCAGGTCACGGCACTCCCGTCGCTGGCCGCGTACCACGACCTGCGCTGGCTGTTCGACGACCCGGGATCCTGGTCCTGGTTCGCCGGCCTGGTGGCGGCGGTCCTGGTCGCGCGGGCGGCGCTCGACGTGGCGCTGCTGCGCCTGGCCTGGCCCCGCGGTCGCCGCCCGCCGTCGCTGGGACGCTCGTTCGCCTCCTGCGCGGCGCTGACCCTGCTCGCCTGGCTGATGCTGACGCCCGCCGCTACCCTCGCGTTCGGGGCCGCCATCCTGCCGTTCTCATGGCCGTTTCTCGGCGCCTTCCCGATCATGCTCGGCATCGTGGCCGCGCTCAGCCACGGCGGGGTGATCACCGCCTGGTGGCGGCGGGTACCGCCCGGGCGCGCGGTGCTGTGGCTGCTCGGCAGCTTCGCCGCCGCGACCGCCGCCGCGGCGGTGATCACCCACCTGGACACCCCCGCCGCCCTCGCCGTGACCGCCGTGGCGGGCCTGGTCAACGCGCGGGCCTGGTACGGGCTGGCCTGCCTGGCGGCCCGGGTGCAGCCGCGGCCGCACGCGTCGGTGCCGGCCCGGGTCGTCTTCAGCCTGCCCTTCGCCCCGCTGTCGGCGCTGATGGTGATCGCGGTGGTCGTCGGGGTGGCCCGGCTGCTGTTCACCGGGACGATCCAGCTGCCGATCGGCCAGGCTCCCCCGGCGGCCGCCGCGGCGGCCGCGACGGGTGGCAGACCCAGCGCCGCCGGCGGCGCCGTCGCCAGCACCGGGCCAGCCGCGGCCGCCAGCGCGGTGCTGACGGTGGGCGGCTGGGGCTCGTCGTGCTGCGACGCCGGGGGCGGCCTGCGGGGCGTGCTGCCGGGGGTGACGGTCCGGCAGTTCTCCTACTCCGGGCTGAACGCCGCGGGAAAGCCGATCCCGAGCGGGGCCGACGCCGACGACCTGCCGCTGCCGGTCCTCGGGGACGAGATCGCCGCCCAGGTGCGGGCGCTGCACGCGGCCACCGGCCTGCCGGTGGCCGTGGTGGCCGAGAGCGAGGGCACCCTCGGCGTTTACGCCATGCTCGCCCGTGACCCCGGGCTGCCGATCTCCGCGGTGGCCCTGCTCAGCCCCATCGTCAGTCCTGGTCAGGTGGCCGAGCCCGACGGCGCGTCCGTCTCCACCGACGCCCTCGACGAGCTCAACCACCTGGTCGGCAACATCTCGCCCTACGGCCCGAGCGGCGCGCAGCGGCTGCTCAGCTCGGTCAGCTCAGTCGGCGCGCGCTACTTCGGCGACATGGTGGCGGCCGCCGCGAGCAAGCAGGCAGGCGCCGGCGGGCAGCCCATCCGCTGGCTGGCGGTGGTCCCGCTGGCCGACGCGGTCACGCTGCCCTACTGCGGGCTGCCGTCGAGCGTGATCGTGGTGCCGGCCCTCCACGGCGGCCTCCTCGGTGACCCGGCGGTGCTCCCGATGGTCAGCTCGTTCCTGTCCGGCCAGGACGTCAGCGACACCGACACCGACTTGCGCCAGGCGGCCGACCTCATCACCGGCGCGTCGGCCGCCTGGCGGATGCCCGACACCAGCGCCGCCTGCCCGTTCCCGGCCGGCTGATCGCGCCGGCCGCCCGGGTGCGGCCCGCTCCTGGCGGTGCTACTGTGTGCCTCGTGAGATCGCGTCCCGACCTTCAGTGGTGGCGCCGCCCGTAGGCGGTGCCCGCTGCAGTGTCGTAGCGACCGCCCGGAGACGGCGGTCGCTTTTCTTTTTTCACCGCCGCTCGCCAGGCTCGACCCAGAACCAGTGCAGTCCTGACCTGAGAGGCCCTACGGTGGACACGACCGAGACCACAGCCGGCGAGCAGTCCGTCGACTCCATGACCGTCAGCGCGGGCGTCACGGTCACCCGCACCGCCCGGGCGTTCGACCCGGCCGAGCTGACCTCGATCGCCATGCTGGTCGACCGCCGCCGCGGCGGCGTGCTCAGCTCCGGCATGGAGTACCCCGGCCGTTACACCCGCTGGCACCTGGCCTACGTCAACCCGCCGGTGGAGATCACCTGCCGGGGCAGCCGGGTGACCGCGCGGGCGCTCAACCAGCGCGGCCTGGTGCTGCTGGCGCCCATCCGGGCGGCGATGCTGCGGGCCGGCGTGGAGGTGGCCGGCGAAGGGCAGGCGACGGGCGAAGCGAACGGGGCGGTGACGGTCTACGTGCCCGAGGGCGAGGAGACGTTCACCGAGGAGGAGCGGTCCCGGCGGCCGACCGTGTTCAGCGTGCTGCGGGAGATCACCGCCGCGTTCGGCTGCCCGGACCCGCACCTGGGACTGTACGGGGCGTTCGGCTACGACCTGGCGTTCCAGTTCGAGCCGGTGCGGCCGTCGATCGACCGCACCGACCGACCAGCGTGACCTGGTGCTGCACCTGCCGGACCAGATCTAGGTCGTCGACCTGCGCCGCGAGGAGGCGGTCCGGTACTCCTACGACTTCGCCGTCGACGGTACCTCGACCGCGGGCCTGGCCCGGGAGACGGCCCCACCCCCGAGCTGGCCGCCGCGGCCGGCCCGCTGCCGCCGCAGCCCGCCCCCGGCCGCTACGCGGCGGTGGTGGAGCAGGCGAAGGAGCGGTTCCGCTGCGGTGACCTGTTCGAGGTGGTCCCCGGGCACGTGTTCTACGAGCGCTGCGCATCGCCCTCGCGGTTCTACGAGCGGCTGCGGGAGCGCAACCCGGCCCCGTTCGAGTTCCTGTTCAACCTCGGCCCAACCGAGGCAGGCACCGGGGAGTACCTGGTCGGGGCCTCGCCGGAGATGTACGTGCGGGTAACCGGCGACCGGGTGGAGACCTGCCCGATCTCCGGCACGGTCGCCCGCGGCGCCGACCCGCTGGAGGACGCGGCCAACATCGCCCGGCTGCTCGGCTCGGCCAAGGAGGAGTCCGAGCTGACCATGTGCACCGACGTGGACCGCAACGACAAGTCCCGGGTCTGCGTCCCCGGCAGCGTGCGGGTGATCGGGCGGCGGCAGATCGAGATGTACAGCCGGCTGATCCACACGGTCGACCACATCGAGGGGCGGCTGCGGCCCGGGTTCGACGCGCTCGACGCGTTCCTGACCCACATGTGGGCGGTCACCGTGACCGGCGCGCCCAAGGCCTGGGCGATGCAGTTCATCGAGGACAACGAGGACTCACGGCGCGGCTGGTACGGCGGCGCGGTCGGCAAGATCGGCTTCGACGGGTCGATGAACACCGGCCTGACCCTGCGCACCGCCTGGATCAGCGACGGGGTCGCCGCCGTCCGGGTCGGGGCGACGCTGCTGTACGACTCCGACCCGGAGTCGGAGGAGCGCGAGACCCACATCAAGGCCCGCGCCCTGCTCGAGACGCTGCGCGAGGTCGAGGAGGCCCGGCTGGCGGCCGAGCGGGCGCTGACCGGCCCGGACGAGCGCGAGATCGCGGCCTACGGCTCGGCCGACTACCCGGCCGGGCACGCGCCGGCCGTGCCGCGGTGGCCGCCGGGCCGCGCCCGCTGCGGGTCCTGCTGGTGGACCACCAGGACTCGTTCGTGCACACCCTGGCCGACTACTTCCGTCAGCACGACGCGGAGGTCACGACGCTGCGGGCCGGGTTCCCCGCCGCCCTGCTCGACAAGCTCGCCCCCGACCTCGTGGTGCTGTCGCCCGGGCCCGGCCGGCCGACCGACTTCCACTGCGACGAGCTGCTGGCCGAGCTCGACGCGCGCAGCCTGCCCGCGTTCGGCGTCTGCCTGGGCCTGCAGGCGATGGTGGAGCACGCCGGCGGCCAGCTGTCCCTGCTGCCCGAGCCGCAGCACGGCAAGCCGGGCCGCATCCGGACCCGCGGTGAGCGGGGCAGCGGCCTGTTCGCGGGCCTGCCCGCCGAGTTCACCGCCGCCCGCTACCACTCGCTGTACGCCCGCGAGCCCGACGTCAAGGGCGGCTTCACCGTCACCGCCACCCTCGGTCCCGCTGTCTCCGGACCCGCCGTCTCCGGTCCCGGTGTCTCCGGACCCGGCGCCGAGCAGGCCGACGTGGTCATGGCGATCGAGGACGCGGACGCCGGCCGCTGGGCGGTCCAGTTCCACCCCGAGTCGATCCTGACCGCGGCCGGCCGCTCGGGCCACCAGATCATCGCCAACGTGCTGGCCCAGTGCCGCGCCCGTTCGGGCGGCGCGGCCGGCTGAGCGGCGACCGGCCTCGCCCTCAGTCCCAGGCGAGGCCGGGGCCGGGCGCGTCGTCGGCCAGCACGGTCCCCTCGATCAGCCCGTAGGGCCGGTCCCCGGCCAGGTAGACCTCCCGGTCGTTGTCCAGCCCGAACGGTGCCAGGTCGACCACGTAGTGGTGCTTGTTCGGCAGCGCCAGCCGCGCCTCGCAGGCCGACGGGACGCCCTCGACGAGCGCGGTGCCGATGGCGAAGAGCATCTGCTGCAGCGAGTAGCTGTAGGTCGCGGCGAACGTCGACACGATCGCCGACCGGCCCGCCGCGAACGCCGCGTCCCAGTCGAGGCCGTCCGCGACGGCCTCCGGCCGGTACCGCCAGTTGGCAGTGACCGAGGTCGCGAGGATGCGGTCGCTGGTCTCGGGCAAGGTGGTGTAGGCGTCCCTGGGGTAGCCCCAGAACTCCGACGCGGTGGTGTTCAGCACCGTCAGGTCCTTCAGGCCGGACACCACCGACACCTCACCGCCGGCCGCCACGTGCACCACCGTGGTCCGCACGTGCTCGCCGGACCGGGCGAAGGAGTACCCGCCCGAGCCGACCGGTGTCCAGCCGAACTCCTCGACCTCGATCCGCGCGCGGGCGATCGGCTCCTGCGAGGAGACGAAGAACGAGCCGAGCTCGAGCGCGAACTGCTCCGGGGGCACGTCGGCGGCGAGCTCGCGGGCCAGCGCGTACACCTTGTTCTTCTGCGAGTCGGTGGGCAGCACCTTGGCGTTGGAGCCGGTCAGGTGGGAGTCGGCCAGCTCGCCGGACAGGGCTGAGGATACGTTCCAGTCCCGGATGAGGTCGCCGCCGTCCGGCCCGGCGCCCCGCGCGACGTGCACCAGCCGTACCTCTGCCTTGCCGTAGCGGTTATCGCCCAGTCTGACCACGGTCGGACCTTCCCCTCTGCTCTGGTTGCCCGGTTAGCTGCTGACTGAGGGCCTCGTAGACCACGTCGCGGCGCAGCGGCAGGGCCGTCAGCCGCACCCCGGTGGCATCCCGCACGGCGTTGGCCAGGGCCGGCGCGACCGGGTTGAACGGCGCCTCGCTCATCGGCTTGGCCCCGTGCGGCCCGAACGGGTCACGGGTGGCGGCGAACAGGACCTCGGTCCGGGGCACGTCGGCCAGCACCGGCACGTGGTACTCGCGCAGCGCCCGCGTGCTCACCACTCCCTCGGGGGAGATCCTGACCTCCTCGAACAGGGCCGCCCCGAGCGCCTGGACGACCCCGCCCTCGACCTGCCCGCGCAGCTGCACCGGGTTCAGGACCGTGCCCGCGTCGACCGCCTGGACCGACTGGAGGATGCGGACCTCACCCGTCGACGGGTCGACCGCCACCCGGAAGCCCTGAGCGGTGGCCGAGACCGACCGGGACTGCCCGTCGCAGTACCCCTCGGCCTCGAGCAGCTTGCGGTCGGCCGGGGCCTCAGCCTGGTCGCGGTCCAGGTTGCCAGCGCTGTCGCCAGCGCGGTCTCCGGCCGCGGTCCGGGCGGCGATCGCCTCGGCCAGGGCCCGCGCCGCCCGGGTGGTCGCGGTGCCCGCGACCACGATCCCGGTCGACCCGTAGGCTCCGGTGTCGTGCCCGCCGCGGTCGGTGTCGGACGACAGCACCAGGACCTCGGACGGGTCGCAGCCGAGCGCGTCCGCGGCCAGCTGCTGGTGGACGGTGGTGGTGCCGTTGCCGAATTCGGCCGTCCCAACGAAGGCGGCGTAGCCCCCGCCCGGTCGCTCCGCGACGATGGACCGTCCCGGGTGGCCGCCGGGCGGGATGGTGTTGAGCAGCGTCACCGCGATTCCGGTCCCGGTCTGCCAGCCCGCCGGCGCCGCCGCGCCCCGCCCGCTGGCGAGGGCCGTCTCGACCAGGTCGAGGCACTCGACCGCGCCGAGCCCGGCGGTGACCGCCTCGGCCGGGGCGCCGCTGGCGTTGTCGGGTGCCTCGCCCGCCCGCAGCAGGTTCCGGCGGCGGAACCCAGCCGGGTCGAGGTGCAGTCGGCGCGCGAGCTCGTCGACCGCCGACTCGACCGCGAAGGCGGTCTGCGACAAGCCGTAGCCGCGGAACGCGCCCGCCGGGACGGTACTGGTGTACACGACCCGGGCGTCGACCCGCTTGCTCGGGCAGCGGTAGGCGGTGACGGCCTCCTCGATCGCGTGGAACATGACCCCGGGCCCGTGGTTCCCGTAGGCGCCGGTGTCGGACGTCAGGTCGAGCGCGAACCCGGTCAGGGTGCCGTCAGCGTCCGCCGCGAGGGTGACCGTGACGGTCATTGGGTGCCGGGTGGTGGTGGCGCTGAACTGTTCCTCGCGGGTCAGCTCGAGCTGCACCGGCCGCCCGGTCCGCAGCACCGCCAGCGCCACGACGTCCTCGGTCAGCATTTCCTGCTTGCCCCCGAAACCGCCCCCGACCCGCTTGGCCACCACCCGGACCTGGTCCTTGTCCAGGCCGAAGAGGCGGCAGATCGCGTCCCGGGTGAGGAACGGCACCTGGGTCGAGGTGCGCAGCACCAGGCGGCCCCGCTGCTCACTGTCGAGCCAGCCCACGCACGCGTGCGTCTCCAGCGCCACGTGCTGCACCCGCTGAACCTCGAAGGTGCCCCGGTACAGCGCGTGGGCGGTCGCGAAGGCGCGGTCGGGGTCGCCGGTCTGGCGGTACTCGCGCGCGCAGACGTTGCCCGGGGCCAGGCCCGGGTGCAGTTCCGGCGCGCCCGGCGCGAGCGCCGCGGCCGGGCTGGTCACGGCGGGCCGGACCTCATAGTCGACCCGGACCGCGGCGCAGCCGGCTTCGGCCGCCGCGACCGTCTCGGCCACCACCGCGGCGACCCGCTGCCCGTGGAAGCGCACCGTCCGGTCGAACACCAGCGTGTCGTACGGGTCGTCGTCCGGGTTGTGGTGCCGGGCGGTCGAGAACTGCGCCGCGGGCGAGTCGGCGTAGCTGAGCACCGCCACCACCCCGGGGACCCGCAGTGCCGCCGACGGGTCGAGCGACCTGATCCAGGCGTGCGCGTGCGGGGCGCGGACTAGCTTCAGGTGCAGCGGGGGAGTGGGCGGCAGGTGCCCGTCCCCGGCCTGGTCCTCATCCCCGGGGTCGGGGGCGAGGTCGAGGGTGTAGCGGGCGGTGCCGGTGACGACCGCCTGGCTGGCCGGGGCGGCGATGCCCCGGCCGACCGCCGCGGCCGGCTTGCCCGCGGCGGCCGGGCCGGCGTCGGCCCGGGCGATGCCGGCCACCGCGTCCTCGACCGCGCCGTAGCCGGTACACCGGCAGATGCTCCCCTTCAGGGCCCGCGGCAGGTCCGCCCGCTGCCCGGGCGACAGTGCCGCGGTCGTCATGATCAGGCCGGCCGTGCAGAAGCCGCACTGGAACCCCTGCGCGGCCAGGAACGCCGCCTGGACCGGGTGCAGGCCGGCGTCGTCGCCCGCCGCGGCGCCAGCGGACAGGCCCTCGATCGTGGTGACCTCCCGGCCGCGGGCCCGCACCGCCGGGTAGACGCAGCTGTGCACCGGCATGCCGTCGACGTGCACCGTGCAGGCGCCGCAGTCACCCGCGTCGCACCCCTTCTTGACCCCGTACCAGCCCTGTTCGCGCAGGAACGTGCGCAGGCACTGGCCGGCCCGCGCAGTGGCCCCCACCGGGGCGCCGTTGACCCTCATCCGTCCAGCTCCCCGAGCGTCTCGGTGACCAGCCGCCGGGTCATCGCCGCGCGCCAGCGCGCGCTGCCGTGCACGTCGTCAAGGTAACCCGGGCCGCCCTCGTCGCCCATGGCCACGTCCAGCCGGGCCAGGGCCTCGCCCGGAGTCGGCCGCGTGGGGAAGCGCAGCTGCACGGGGCGCGGCACCGAGGCGGTCACGGTGACCACCGTCTCCCCGCCGGCCGGGTCACGGCGGGCGATGACGAGCGCCGCCGACCGGCCCACGGGCGACAGGGACAGCTGCCGGAAGGCGAACTGGGCGCTCGCGGCCGGGGCGGGGAACCAGACGTGGGTCAGCAGCTCGCCCGGGCGCAGCGTGTTGCGGCCGTCCCCGGTGACGAAGCCGGCGACCGGGACGTCGCGGCGGCGCTGGCCCGGCCCGCGCAGCAACGCGATCGCGTCCAGGGCACTGGCGAGCGAGGTCATCGGGCCAGCCGGCAGCGACAGGCAGATGTTGCCCCCGACGGTGGCGACGTTGTGCACCTTGAACGAGCCCAGCAGGGCGTGGCAGCACTGCCGGGCGAGCACCGCGGCCGCGGCGTAGCCGGGCCGCTCCGGCCGCCACCCCGCCAGCTGGGCCAGCGTGCAGGTCGCGGCGACCATGATCCCGCCGGCCTGCTCCCGGACCGGGGTCCACCCGAACGCTTGCAGGTCGAGCAGCCGTCGCAGGCGCGGCTGGGGCACCGAGAACAGCCACGTGCCGCCGCCGAGCCAGGCGTCACCGTCCCGCCAGGTGGCGCCGGTGGCGGGCATGAACTCGGTGATGGTGTTCAGGTCCACTCCTCAGCGCCCCGAACCGTCCTCGCCAGTGCTCGTGATCATCCCCCCATGCTGCCGCAACGATGTTACGCGAGCGTACCGGCCCGGGGCCGTCCCGCCGGCTGCGCCGCGCAGCACAGAATCGGCACCGTCGCGCGGGAGCCAATAGGGCCGGGATTGGCCCGTGTCGCGGAAGGGGGCCGCCGCTACGATGTCCCCATGCAGCGGCAGTTCCGGCAGGTCGACGTGTTCGCGGAGGAGTCCCTCCGGGGTAACCCGGTGGCCGTCGTGCACGAGGCCGACGGCCTCGGCGACGACGACATGCAGCTGTTCGCCCGGTGGACGAACCTGTCGGAGACCACCTTCCTGCTCCCGCCGGGCGATGACCGGGCTGACTACCGGGTGCGGATCTTCACCCCGGAACGGGAGCTGCCGTTCGCCGGCCACCCAACCCTCGGCTCCGCCCACGCCTGGCTCGAGGCGGGCGGCCTGCCCGCGCGCCCGGACCTGGTCATCCAGGAGTGCGGGGCCGGCCTGGTGCCGCTGCGCCGCCCGCCGCGGGGGCCACTCGCCTTCCAGGCGCCGCCGCTGATCCGCTCCGGACCGGTCGACGAGCCGCTGCTGGCCGAGGTCGCGGCGTCCCTCGGCATCGACCGGGCCGAGATCATCGACGCCCAGTGGGCCGACAACGGGCCCGGCTGGGTCGCGGTCGAGCTGGCCAGCGCGGCCGCCGTGCTGGCGCTCACCCCCGGGGTGACCTCGCGCGACATCGGGGTGGTGGGCGCCTACCCGCCCGGCTCGCCGGAGGCGTTCGAGGTGCGCGCCTTCACCCCGCTGATCGCAGGCACCGGCGAGGACCCGGTGACCGGGTCGCTGAACGCGTCGCTGGCCATGTGGCTGCTGGGGGCGGGCAAGGCGACTGCCCCCTACACCGCCAGCCAGGGCACGGTGCTCGGGCGCCGCGGCCGGGTCCACGTCAGCGCCGACGGCGACGGGTCAGTCTGGGTCGGCGGCGCCACCCGGACCATGATCTCTGGTCACGTCGACCTGTTAGCTGACCCCTGTACTGGCACCGGATCGCGAGCGGGAGGGCCCTGATGGCACTGGAGATCAAGCGGCTGCACCTGGCGCGGCTGAAGGCGCCCCGGGCCGAGGACGGGCAGTGGCCGGTGCACGGTTTCGCCGTCACCGACGGGAGCCAGGCCGTCCTGGTCGACACCGGTGTCGGCGGCCCCCAGGCGGTGCTGGACGACTGGCGCGTGGTCAACGTGGCGGCGGCCGACGCCCTGGCCACGGTCGGCCTGTCGCCGGCCGACATCTCGCTGGTGATCAACACCCACCTGCACTTCGACCACTGCGGCCAGAACGCGGTATTCCGGCACGCCCCGTTCTACGTCCAGCGGACCGAGCTCGACCGCGCCCGGCGGGAGTCGCCCGACCTGGCCGGCTGGTTCGACTTCACCGGCGCCCGGTTCGAGCTGCTGGACGGCGACGCCGAGATCCTGCCGGGCCTGTCGGTGGTAGCCACGCCCGGCCACACCGCGGGTCATCAGTGCGTGGTCGTGACGACCGGCGACGGCGACGTCCGAGTTGCTGATCGGCGACGCCGCCTACACCCCGCGCGAGTACGCTGGCCCGCCGGACCAGGAGCTGCCGCCGGGCCAGGCGGCCGACCGGCCGTCCTGGGCGGCGTCGGTCGGGCGGCTGCGCTCGCTGCGTCCGTCGCGGGTGCACTTCTGCCATCACACCGACGTGATCGGCAGCTGAGGCCGCCCCGGCCTGCCGGGGTTAGGCCGGGGCGCGGTCGATGAGGCAGTACTCGCGCCCGGCCGGGTCGGCCCGCACCGTCCAGAACGGGTGCTGGGCCAGCACGCGTGCCCCGAGACCGGTGTGCCGCCGCACCGCGTCCGGGTCGGTGCAGCCGAGGTCCGCGTGCCCGCGCACCTGGTCCGCGGGCCTGGCCGGCCGCCGCCATCAGCGTCTCCGCCGCCCGGTCGACGGGCAGGCCGAGGTGGCAGCCGCCCGCGCCTGCGGCGGTCCGCTGCACCCGCAGGTAGGCGTCGCCCGAAGGCGGCAGCAAGGTCGCGAACTGCCCGTCGCCGCCGCGGGCGGGCGGGAGTCCCTACCCGGTCACCGCGCGCCAGAACGCCATGCCGGCGTCGAACCCCGGCGCCGGAATGTCGAGGAAGATAGTCATCCACCGGAAGGACACGATCACAGCGTGCCAGCCCGGCCGCGGATGGCCTTTCCCTGGGTACGCGGCGCGGCCTGTAACGAATAGCACCGCTACACACGTTTCGCATCAAAGGGCGCAGCCGATTTCCGCCACCGGGGGTTTCTGCTTGCCCGGACGAGATCCCCTCGAAAAGAGGCACTGACAAATACGCCATCGCCCGGTCGGAATCCGGTCGCGTCGTGAAGAATAGCGGTGAAGCCGGAGCGGGGGACGCGGCCGGCCCGCCGGGACGCCGGGCGAGCAATCGCCGGGCAGCGAACTTAACAGGAGGGACCTGATGGGCCGCCCGATCATCGGTATCACCAGTGAGCTTGACGCCGCTCGCTGGGGCGATTGGATCCGGGAGGCCGCGGTCACCCCCGTCAGCTATATCCGGGCGGTAGAGCGGGCCGGGGGCGCCCCGCTTGTCGTTCCGCCGGTCCCGCCGTCGTCGGTGTCCGCGTTCGTCGAGGCCCTCGACGGGGTGCTGTTCACCGGGGGCCGCGACATGGACCCGTCACTGTACGACCAGGAACGGCACGAGGAGTCGGACGAGCCCGACCACCGCCGCGACCGCTTCGAGCTGCTGCTGATGCGGGCCGTCCTCGACGGCGACGTCCCGTTCCTCGCGGTCGGCCGGGGCCTGCACGTCCTCGCGGTCGCCCGCGGCGGCATGCTCACCCAGGACGTGCCCGGGCACCGGGCCGGACGGGCCCGCTACGCTCCCCACGACGTCATCCTCAGCCCCGACACCGCGCTCGGCCGGCTGCTCGGCCCCCGCGTCCAGGTGCCGGCGGGGCACCACCAGGCCCCGTCCCACTCAGGCGACGGGGTCACCGTGGCCGGCTGGTCGCCCGGCGGCGAGGTGACCGAGGCCCTGGAGGTGACCGGGCACCGTTTCGGTATCGCGGTCCACTGGCACCCGGAGGAAGCCAGCGACACCCGCCTGATGACCGCGTTCGTGGAGGCGGCGGCCCAGGGCAAGGTGGCCCGGCGGGAGCACTCGCAGCCGCCGCGTAAGGCGGTCGCGGTCAAGCCGAAGGCAGGCGCCCGCCGCTGACCCGGTACGGCCGTCGCCGGCGCTGATCCTACAGAGGCGAGCTGTACGCGCCGAACCAGTGCGAGTGGAGCCAGGTGACCGCTCCGGTCCAGGCGCCGGTCACCTCGAGCAGGCCAACCGCCACCAGCAGCACACCGCCCACCTGGCTGACCGTGCGGGCATTGCGCTTGAAGAAGTTGAGCACGTTGACCAGGCGGGTGAACGCGAGCGCGACGACCAGGAACGGAACGCCCAGCCCAAGGCCGTAGATGAAGGCCAGGAACGCGCCCCGGGCGGCGGTGCCTGACTGGAGCGACAGCGTCAGCACCGCCGACAGGGTCGGGCCGATACACGGAGTCCAGCCGATGCCGAACAGCACGCCCAGCAGCGGCGCGCCAGCCAGGCCGGCCCGCGGCATCAGCGACGGCTTGAACACCCGCCCGGCGAACATGAAGCGGTCGAAGGCGCCGAAGAACAGCAGGCCGAGCAGGATGGTCACCCCGCCCAGGATCCGGGTCAGGGCCGCGTCGTGCGTGCTGAAGACCTGGCCAAGGCCGCCCACGGCCCCGCCGGCCAGCGCGAATACGGCCGAGAAGCCGACCACGAACAGCGCCGTGCCCGCCACTGTGCGGCCGGTGTGACGCCCGGGACTGCTCGTGCCCGCCTCGGCCTTAGCCGCGGCCGCGCTGACGGCGCCGCTGCCGGCGGTCAGCGCGGTGCCCGCCGGGCGGCCAGCGGCCGTGCCGCCTACGGCCGTGGCGCCCGCGACCGTGCCGCCGACGGCCGTGCCGCCCGCGACCGTGACCGTCTCGGGGGCGGGCGCCGCCATTGCCGCCTGGCCGTCCCCGGCGGTGGCGGTGGCCGCGTCGGCGCCCGACATCCCGGTGATGTAGGCGAGGTAGCCCGGAACCAGCGGCAGGCAGCAGGGCGACAGGAACGTCACCGCGCCCGCCGCGGCCGCCACCGGGATGGCCAGCAGCAACGGCCCCGACGAGACCAGGTCGATCACGCTCACCGCGGGCCCGCCTCCAGCAGGCGGGCGGAGCTCCTCACTGGCATGCCTCCCAGTATGACCGACAACCTGTAGTAGGCGTGGCCGGGTGCTCACATCGCCGGGTTCCGGGCCGGCCAGCGGATATCCTCGCTGCTGTGAATCCGGACTCCAGCGAAGCCCCCGAGGCCGCTCGCGCCTCAGGGACACGGCTGCTGCGAGCCGGCGTCATCGCCTTCACGCTCGTCGTGGTGGCGGGCTGGCTGGCCTTCAACGCCGTCAACGGCGGGCTCAACGACGTTGACCTGACCGTGTACCGCGACGGCGGGCTCATCGTCCGGCAGGTCGCCCCGTATTACGACCCCAAGGCCTGGGCGCCGCTATATGGCTGGGGTGGTTACAGCGCGCTTGCGCTCAAGTTCACCTACACGCCGTTCGCCGCGATCGCCTTCGCCGTGGTCTCGTTCCTGCCGTGGGGGGTCCTGCAGGCCGCGAGCGTCGCCGGGAACATCGCCGCGCTGGTGGCGGCGCTCTGGTTCACCTTCGGTGCCCTCGGCTACCGCGACCGGCGGGTCCGGCTGGGCGCGACCCTGCTCGCCGCGGCCGCCACCTTCTGGCTCCAGCCGGTCATCCGCACGATCTACCTGGGCCAGGTCAACCTTGTGCTGATGGCCATGATCATGTGGGACCTGGGCCAGCCCGGCACCCGCGCCGACGGGCGGCACCGCTGGTGGAAGGGCGTCGCGACCGGCGTCGCGGCGGGCGTCAAGCTGGTGCCGCTGGTGTTCGTTCCCTACCTGCTCCTCACCCGCCGGTTCCGCGAGGCGGCCGCTACCGTGGCCGGGTTCGCGGCCACCGTCGCCATCGGCTTCGCGGTGCTGCCGCACGACTCGTCGCAGTGGTGGCTGCACGGCATGTTCCTGGCGGACGGCAATCGGACTGGCTTCATGGGCTGGGCCGGCAACCAGTCGCTGCGCGCGATCATCACCCGCTTCGCCGGGTCGGTCGCGGCCGGTCAGGACCCCTGGATCGTGGCCGCGGTGATCGCCCTGGCCCTCGGGATGCTGGCCGCCTGCCTGCTCGACCGGGCCGGCTATCCGGTCCCGGCGCTGCTGGTGACCGCGCTCACCGGCCTGCTCGTCTCCCCGGTGAGCTGGGACCACCACTGGGTCTGGATCGCCCTGGCGGTCGCCACGACCGGGCACTACGCCCTCGCCGCGACGCGCCCGGCCCTGGCCCGGCTGAATGCGGCCGCCTCCGGGCCGGCTGGCCCGCTGACCGGCCGGCCCGTCCTGGTGCGGCCGCACCCCGGGCGCACCGCCCGCTGGCTGTGGCTGCTGGCGGGGTTCATGATCGCCGCCTTCGGCGCCTGGCCGGACGCTCTCTGGGAGAGCGCACGCACTCTCGGCAACCTGTCCCTCGGCTTCCTCTGGGCCCAGCCGAACACCAACCCGGTGCTGTTCGCCACCCGCGGCGACCAGCCTTCCTACGTCGAGTACCACTGGCACGGCTTCCAGTTGCTGTGGGGCAACACCTACATCCTGGCTGGCCTGGTGCTGCTGGCGGTCGCGCTGACCATCGGCTTCCGCCTACGCCAGAGCGGCCGCCCGGCCGACAGCGCGACCTCCGAGCCCGTCGCCGCGACCCTCCCCGCCAGCTGATCCCGCCGCGCCGCGCCTGGCCCCGGTTTCGCCTGGCCCCGGCCTGCCCCGGCCCGGTTTCGCCCGGCCCCGGTTTCGCTCCGCCCCGGCCCGCCCGGCCCGCCGTCCCGGTTCGCCTGGCCCCGGTTTCGCACCGCCCCGGCCCGCCCGGGCCCGGTTTCGCCTGGCCCCGGTTTCGCTCCGCCCCGGCCCGCCCGGCCCGCCGTCCCGGTTCGCCTGGCCCCGGCCCGCCCGGCCATCACCCAGCTCAGCCCCCATTCCCGGGGTCACCTGCGGTTCTGGTTCCGGCTCCCCATTGCCGTTTGCGCCGATAACAGCAAGAAGCGGTATCGCGGCTCATAAGCGGGAAATATTTATGTGTTCCAGCAACAAAAGGTTCCGGTTAGCCAAAGATTTCCGGACTACTGGTCCCGTCGTCACCAGCGGCAACATGGGCGACATGCCAGCCGAATACCGCCAGGCCGGCTAAAGGCCGCCGCCCGCCGCCCGCTAGATAACAGCAAGAAGCGGTCGGCGCCGCACATGAGGCGCGGAAGGCCTCTGATAACAGCAAGAAGTGCTCAGCGAGGGAAGCGGGAACGTGCTCAGCGAGGAAAGCGTGCTGGTGAGAGCGAGAACGCGGTCATGGTGGGGGCTGGAGGGCAGGTCAGCGGCGCGACTGGGCAGGTCGGCGGCGCGACTGGGCAGGTCAGCGGCGCGTCGGGGGTGCGGGGTGCGTGGGCGAGCGCAGGGGGCGCACCGCAGAGCGGCACTCGCGGGCGGGAGGCGGGGCAAGCGCGCGACAATGGGGGCATGGCGTCGACCAACGAGGAAGTCGCGGCGCTGCTGCGGGAGTACGCCGAGCTGCTCGGGCTCAGCGGCGGCGACCCGTTCCGCGCGCGCAACTACGAGCGGGCGGCCAAGGCCGTCGGGGGATACCCGCAGGACCTGGCGGGCATCCCGGACGCGGGGCTGACCAAGATCAGCGGGGTCGGGTCGTCGATCGCGGGCAAGATCGGCGAGATCCGCCGTACCGGGTCGTTCGCCGCCCTGGACGAGCTGCGGGCCAAGCTGCCGCGTGGCGCGAGTGAGCTCGCCCGGGTGCCAGGGGTCGGGCCCAAGCGCGCGCTGCAGCTGGCCAGTGAGCTGGGCATCACCAGCGCCAGCGAGCTGGCCGAGGCGGCCAGCAGCGGCCGGCTGCGGAACCTGCCCGGCTTCGGTCCCAAGACCGAGGAGGCGATCCTGCGCGGCATCGGGGTAGCCGGCGCCGACACCGCGCTGCGCACCGCGCTGCAGGCGCTGCCGGACGACGCCGGGGCGGACGCGATCGAGGCGGCCCTGGCGGCCAGCGTCCCGGCCCAGGCCGCCCGCGCCCGTCGCGGGCACCCGCTCATCACGGTCGGCGACATGCGCGGCGACCTGCATGGGCACACCGACCTGACCGACGGCATCGTCTCCCTCGAGGGCATGGTCGAAGCCGCCGCCGACCGCGGGTACGCCTACTACGCGATCACCGACCACGCGCCCAACCTGGTCATGCAGCGGATGACGACCGAGAAGATGCTGGCCCAGCGGGAGCAGGTGCGGGCCCTGGCCGGGCGTACCGCCATGAAGCTGCTGCACGGGACCGAGCTCAACATCGCCCCCGACGGCAGCGTCGACTGGGACGCCGAGTTCCTGTCCGGCTTCGACGTCTGCGTCGCGTCGGTGCACTCCAGTTTCGGCCAGGACCAGGCCACGATGACCAAGCGGTTCATCACCGCGATCGAGAACCCGGCGGTCAACATCATCGGCCACCCGCTCACCCGCAAGGTCGGCCGCCGGCCGCCGGTCCAGGCCGACCTGGAGGCGGTCTACGCAGCCTGCGCCCGGACCGGGACGGCGCTGGAGATCAACGCCTCGCCCGACCGGATGGACCTGCCGCCGGAGCACATCGCGGCCGCCCGCGCGGCCGGGGTCAAGTTCGCCATCGACACCGACGCCCACTCCCTCGTCGACCTGGCCAACATGCGCTACGGGGTCGCAGCCGCCCGCTTCGGCGGACTGACCAGCGACGACGTGATCAACGCGTGGCCGCTGACGCGTCTGGCGCAATTCCTGCGCAAGGGCCGGTTACGCCTGAGGTTACTGGCGAGTAGCATAGGGCCAGAGAGCAACCGGCGCGGGTAGGCCGAGTGCGGGCAGAGGAGCGATTTCAGATGCGAGCGCGTGACGTGGTGTTCGTCGACGGCGTGCGGACGCCGTTCGGCAAGTCGGGACCCAAGGGCATCTACGCCGAGACCCGGGCCGATGACCTGGTCGTGCGGGTGATCAGGGAGCTGCTGCGGCGCAACCCGGGCCTGCCCAAGGACCGGGTGGGCGAGGTCGCCATCGCGGCCACCACCCAGATCGGCGACCAGGGCCTGACCATCGGCCGGTCGGCCGCCATCCTCGCCGGGCTGCCGTCGAGCGTGCCCGGCTACGCGATCGACCGGATGTGCGCGGGCGCGATGACCGCTGTCACCACCGCTGCGGGCGAGGTCGCGCTGGGCGCGGCCGACATCGCCATCGCGGGCGGCGTCGAGCACATGGGCCGGCACCCGATGGGGGAGCAGGTCGACCCCAACCCGCGGTTCCTCGTCCGAGCAGCTGGTGGACACCTCGGCCCTGTCCATGGGCATGACGGCGGAGAACCTGCACGACCGCTTCCCGGCTATCAGCAAGGAACGGGCCGACGCCTACGCCCTGGCCAGCCAGCGCAAGGTCGCCGCCGCCTACGCGGCGGGCAAGATCCAGCCCGACCTGGTCCCGATGGCGATCCGGACCAGGGAACTCGGCTGGGGCTGGGCCACCGTCGACGAGCCGCCGCGGCCGGAGACCACGCTGGAGGGCCTGGCCGCGCTGAAGACGCCCGTTCCGGCCGCACGGCCGGGTCACCGCGGGCAACTCCTCCGGCATCAACGACGGCGCCACCGGCTGCATCATCGCCGCCGAGGAGGTCGCGGCCGAGCTCGGCCTGACCGCCAGGATGCGGCTGGTCGACTTCCCGTTCGCCGGGGTCGAGCCCGAGGTGATGGGCATCGGCCCGGTTCCCGCGACCGAGAAGCTGCTGGCCCGGCAGGGGATGTCCATCGACGACATCGGCCTCATCGAGGTCAACGAGGCGTTCGCGGTCCAGGTGCTGGCATTCCTCGACCACTTCAAGATCGACGACGACGACCCCCGGGTGAACCCGTGGGGCGGCGCGATCGCCCTCGGCCACCCGCTCGCCTCCTCCGGCGTGCGCCTGATGATCCAGCTCGCGGCCGAGTTCGCCGAGCACCCAGAGGTGCGCTACGGGCTCACCACCATGTGCGTCGGCATGGGCATGGGCGGCAGCGTGCTGTGGGAGAACCCGCTGGCGGAAGGGAACTGAGACCATGAGCACCCCGAACGCAGGCGGGTTCCTCCCGTCCCCCGACGCCTTCCCGTCCGAGGTGGTGACGCGGGCGGTGGTCCGCGAGGCCGACCTCGGGCCAGCCGGCGTTCTGGCGCTGATCACGCTGGACAACGGGCACGACCACACCAAGCCGAACACGTTCGGCCCGCAGGGGCTGCTGTCCCTGGGCGCCGCTCTCGACCAGGTCGCGGCGCGGGCCGCGGCGGGCGAGATCGCCGCCGTCGGGGTCACCGGCAAGCCGTTCATCCTCGCCGCCGGCGCCGACCTGGACGCCGCCGCGGCCGCGATCACCGGCCCCGGCGTGGACCCGGCGGCCGCCCGGGAGCGGGCGCTTGGCATCGCGTCACTCGGCCACGCGGTATTCCGGCGGCTGGGCGAGCTGAGCGTGCCCTCGTTCTGCTTCATCAACGGCGTCGCCCTTGGCGGCGGCCTCGAGGTCGCGCTGCACTGCACCTACCGGACCATCTCGTCCGGGGTGCCGATGGTCGCCTTCCCCGAGTGCTTCCTCGGGCTGGTGCCCGGCTGGGGCGGCACCTACCTGCTGCCCCGGCTGATCGGGCCGGCCGCCGCGCTGCAGGCTCATCGTCGAGAACCCGCTGACGCAGAACAAGATGATCAACGGCGCGGAGGCGTTCGAGCTGGGCATCGCCGACGCCATGTTCGAGCCGGCCGACTTCCTCGAGGAGTCGCTGCGCTGGGCGGCCGGCGTGCTGACGGGCGCGGTTACGGTGGACCGCCCGGTCGCCCTGGACGCCTGGCCCGGCCGTGTCCGAGCAGGACTGGGCCCAGGCGGTGGGGAACGCCCGCTTCTTCGCCGACGGCAAGCTGCACGGCGCCGCGCCCGCGCCCTACCGGGCGATCGACCTGGTGGCGGCGGCCCGCACCGCGTCGCGGGACGAGGGTTTCGCGGCCGAGGACGAGGCCCTGGCCGACCTGCTGCTGTCGGACGAGCTGCGGGCCGGCCTGTACGCCTTCGACCTGGTGCAGAAGCGGGCCCGGCAGGCCCGCCGGGGCACCCGGCAAAGTCTCTCGCGCGCCCGGTCACCAAGGTCGGCGTGGTCGGCGCGGGGCTGATGGCGGCCCAGATCGCGCTGCTGTTCGTGCGCCGGCTGCAGGTCCCGGTGCTGATGACCGACCTGGACCAGGCGCGGGTCGACGCCGGGGTCGGCTACGTGCACGCCGAGATCGACAAGCAGGCCGCCCGCGGCCGGATCTAGCCCGGATGTCGCCCACCGGCACAAGGCGCTGATCAGCGGATCGGTGAGCAAGGACGGCTTCGCCGACGCCGACTTCGTCATCGAGGCGGTGTTCGAGGAGCTTGCCGTCAAGCGGCAGGTGTTCGCCGAGGTCGAGGCGGTCGTCGCGGAGACCTGCGTGCTCGCCACCAACACTTCCTCGCTGTCGGTCAGCGCGATGGCGTCCGGCCTGGCCCACCCTGAGCGGGTGGTCGGCTTCCACTTCTTCAACCCGGTCGCAGTCCTGCCGCTGGTGGAGGTGGTCCGCGGCTCGGCGACGCGGGCGGGCACGGGCACCGACGACGCGTCGCTGGCGACCGCGCTCGAGGTCGGCCGCCAGCTGAAGAAGAACTGCGTGATCGTCGCCGACCGGCCCGCGTTCGTCGTCAACCGGCTGCTCACCCGGTTCCTCGGGGAGATCACCCGGGCCGTCGACGAGGGCACCCCGTTCGAGGTCGCCGAGCACGCGCCCGACCCGCTCGGCCTCCCGATGACCCCGTTCCTGCTCCTGCAGCTGGTCGGGCCGCGGATCGCGCTGCACGTGGCGGAGACGCTCCAGGCGGCGTTCGGTGACCGCTTCGCGGTCTCGCCCAAGCTGCGGGCGCTGGCCGAGTCGGGCAAGGCGTCGGTCTACCGGCCCGACTTCTCGGTCGACCCCGAGGTCGCGGCGCTGCTGGCCGGCGGAGACCGCCCGTCGTCAGCCCCGGAGGTGCTCGCGCGGGCGCTGGAGGGCCTCGCCCAGGAGATCAGGCTGATGCTCGACGAGGGCGTGGTTGCCGCCCCGGAGGATATCGACCTGTGCCTGATCCTCGGCGCGGGCTGGCCGTTCCATCTCGGCGGCATCACCCCCTACCTCGACCGCACCGGAATCTCGGCCAAGGTGAACGGCGAATCGTTTGCGTGACGAAACGGACCGCTCCTGTAGCGGAAACTAGGTGCAAATACCTAGAATGCGTAGGCACGGGAGGCCGGTGCGGACCCGCATGACGGAACGCACCCCGGCCACCCCGGCAGCGCAACCCGCGTTGCGCGTTCCTGGACGGCGGCAAGGGGTTGGCCTGCGGTGGCGGAGAACTGGCTGAACGCGACATCGAACCCCCTCCGGCCTGCCCAGATCGACTCGACGGTGCCCAACGTCGCCCGGGTATGGAACTTCCTGATCGGCGGGCGCGACAACTTCGAGGCCGACCGGCGCGCGGCCAAGCAGCTGCTGGCCGCCTCCCCGGTGATGGAGCGGGTCGCGCTCGCCTCCCGGGCGTTCCTGCGGCGGTCGGTCACGTTCCTGGCCGCCGAGGCCGGCCTCCGGCAGTTCCTCGACGTCGGCACCGGCATCCCCACCGCAGGCCACACCCACGAGGTGGCCCAGGCGGTCGACCGCTCCTGCCGCGTCGTCTACGTCGACAACGACCCGGTGGTGCTGTCACACGCGCGCGCCCGGCTGCGGTCCGCCCCGGAGGGTGCGACCAGTTACATCGACGCCGACGCGCGGGACACGGGTGCGATCATGGCCGGGGCGGCCGCCACCCTCGACCTGACCCAGCCGGTCGGCGTCATCCTGATCGATATCCTCAACTTCCTCGACGACGCCGCCGGGGCGCTGCGGCGCCTGGCCGCGGCCGTCCCCGGCGGCAGCTACCTGGTGGTCATGCAGCCGCTCAACGACGAGCGGCTGGCGCTGGCGGCCCAGCGCTGGAACCAGTTCGCGGCCGACCCGGTCTACCTGCGGGACGCGGCCGAAGTCGCGGGCTGGCTGGCCGGCCTCGAGGTCGTCCCGCCCGGCATCGTCGAGCTGGACCGCTGGCGGCCGGGACCGGGCGACCCGGAGTGCCCGGGCGGGGTCCCGCTGCTCGGCGCGGTCGCCCGCAAACCCGGCGCGGCCGCCGCGTCCGCGGGGGATGCCTGAGCTGGTGCCCCGGGGACGTCGGAGCTGGTGACCGGGGCGCGATGACCGAAGGCCGGGTCAGCCCGCGGACGGCGGGGCCGGGCGGGGTGCGCCGGGACGGGCCGGGCTGGCCGGGACGGCCCCGGCTGGGGAAGGGCCCGCCGTCGCGCACGGCTGGTCGCAGCCGGGGGCGAGGGATTCGACGGCCCGGGCGAGGAGGGCGTAGAGGGTCTGCCGCTCGTCCGCCGACAGGGTCCGGAACAGGTCGTCTTCGACGTGGCCGAGCTGGTCGTAGGCCTGCTCGGCGTCGCCCGGGGCGGCCGCCGACAGCTCGACGATGTGCCGCCGCCGGTCAGCCGGATCGCGGCGCCGGATGATAAGGCCGCGTTCCTCGAGCTCGTTGAGCAGGCCGACGACGTTGCTCGGGTCGAGGCTGAGCGCGACCCCGACGGCATGCTGGGTCATCGGCCCGTGCTCGCCCAGCAGCCTCAGCGCGACGAGGTGGCGCGGCCGCAGGCAGCCCGGCATGCAGGCGTCGGCCAACCGCCGGCCCACCCGGGACAGGTGCTCGACCAGCGGGAGGATGCGCGGCGGCCCCTCCGGGCGGCCGCCCCCCGGGCGGTCCCCTGACGCCGTCTCCCGCGCCCGCGGCCGGGCCGTGTTCGCTTCGGCCATGCCGCTAGCGTACCCCGGCCCCGGGAATCGTTTGCCCTACACCAACGATTTGTGTTAGACATAGCACGGCTCATCGGCCCGCGAACAGGAGGCGGTCATGTCGAAACTGCTGGTCATCATCGGGAGCACCCGCCCGACCAGGTCGGCCGACCTGGTCCTGCCCTGGCTGACGGAGAAGGTGGCCGCCCACCCGGCATTCGAGGCCGAGGTGGCCGACCTGCGGGACTGGCCGCTGCCCATCTTCGCCGAGCACTTCGGCACGATCGGCGACGTCAACGACCCGACCTACTCCGACCCGCTCGTCAAGGCGTGGAACACCATGATCAAGGCGACCGACGCGTTCGTGGTGGTCACGCCGGAGTACAACCACAGCGTGCCCGGCGGCCTGAAGAACGCGATCGACAGCGTCTGGGTCTCCTACGGTTTCCGCAATAAGCCGGTCGCCTTCGTCAGCTACGCCGGCGGCCAGACCGGCGGCGTGCGCGCGATCGAGCATCTCGCCCACGTCTTCATCGAGGCCGAGGCGGCGCCGATCCGCAACAGCGTGGTGATCCCGTACGTGCGCGACGCCTTCGATGCCGACGGGCAGCCCAAGAACCCCGTCGCCAGCGCCGCCGCCGACATCATGCTGGACGACCTCGCCTGGTGGTCGGCCGCGCTGGAGAAGGCACGGGCGGCGGGCGAGCTCGCGCCGGGCAACTTCCGGCTGCGCACCGCCCTGGCGGCGAGCACGTAGGGCCGGGCGACTACCGGCCTGATCGCACTGCTGCTGATCCCGGCCGGACGGCGCCGGGAGCGGGCGACGGGCTGAGCCCGTCGCCCGCCGCGGCTCTGGCCGTTCGGAGTCCGCTTACCTCACCCGGGCGCCCCGGTCTCCGCCACCCGGCCGTCCCGGTCCAGCCGCAGCCAGCGGGTAATCCCGGTCGCGCGCAGGAACGGGACGTCGTGGCTGACCACCAGCAGCGCCCCGTGGTAGCAGGCGAGGGCCTCCGACAGCTGCCGGGCCGAGGCCAGGTCCAGGTTGTTGGTCGGCTCGTCGAGCAGCAGCAGCTGCGGCGGCGGGTCGGCCAGCAGCAAGGCCGCCAGGACGGCGCGGAACCGCTCACCCCCCGACAGCGTGCCCGCACGCTGATCGGCCCGGGCGCCCCGGAACAGGAACCGGGCCAGCCCCGCCCGGACCTCGTTGACGGTCGCCCGCGGCGCCACCGCCTGGACGTTCTCCGCCACGGTGAGCGCGTCGTCGAGGAGGTCGAGCCGCTGGGGGAGATAGCCGGTGGCCGCGTTGCGCCGCACCTCCAGCGGGCCCTGTGCGTCCGCCAGGCTCGCCACCGCCCGCAGCAAGGTGGTCTTGCCCGCCCCGTTGGGACCGGTCAGCGCGACCCGTTCGGGGCCGCGCAGGATCAGCTCGGCGATCCGGCCGGCCTCGGCGGGCCCCGCCCCGCTCCTTATGGCCGCTGCGTCCTTCCCGGCTTCCGCCCGCGGCGGGCCGCCGCCAGCCAGATGCCAGGGCGCCCACGGCCGGCCGAGGCCGCGCACCGTCAGCACCGTGCGCCCGGCCGGCACCACGGTTCCCGGCAGCGCGATCCGGATCGTGGCATCGTCCCGGACCGTGTCCCTGGCCTCGGTCAGCCGGTCGCGGGCGCCGTCGATGCGGTCCAGGGCGACATCGCGGGCCTTGCCCGCCGACACCTGGGCGGCCCGCCGCCGGCCGCCCGCCACGATCCGCGGGATCGAGCCCGAGGCGGCCAGCGCGCGCCCCATGCGGTCCCGGCGGGCCTGCTTGACCTGCGACTCGATCAGGTCGCGGCGTTCGCGGCGCAGGTCGGCGGCGGCGGCGCTGACCACCCGCAGGGCCGCCGCCTGGTCGGTCGCCAGCATCACCTCGTAGGCGTCCAGGTTCCCGCCGTACAGCCGCAGCGCGCCGCCGGACAGGTCGGCGACCTGGTCGACCAGCGACAGCAGGGCCCGGTCGTGGCTGACGATGAGCATCACCCCGGGCCAGTCCCGCACCGCGTCGTACAGTCGCCGCCGGGCCTCCAGGTCGAGGTTGTTGGTCGGCTCGTCCAGCAGCAGCACGGCCGGCCGCCGCAGGAACTGGGCCGACAGGGCGGTCAGCACCGCCTCCCCGCCGGACAGCCGTCCTACCGGGTCGTCGAGGCTTACGTGGGACAGCCCCAGCCGGCCGAGCCACTCCCGGGCCCGCTCCTCGATGTCCCAGTCGTCGCCGACCGCGTCGAACGCGGACTGGTCGACCGCGCCGGCCTCGATCGCGCGCAGCGCCGTGCGGGCGGCCGCAATGCCAAGCAGTTCCGCCACCGGGGCGGCGACGTCGAGGGTCAGGTTCTGCGGCAGGTAGCCGACGTCACCGCGGACCGTCAGCGTGCCGGCCGTGGGCCGCAGCTGGCCGGCGATGATCCGCAGCAGGGTGGACTTACCCGCGCCGTTGACGCCGATCAGCCCGGTGCGCCCGGGCCCGAAGGCAACGGTCAGGCCCGACAGCGGGGTAGTCCCGTCGGGAAAGGAAAACGAGAGGTCGCTGAGGACGACGGACATGGCAGCTCCGAAGAGAGGTCGCGGGCGCGCGCCACTGCGGCACGGCACTGGGGGTCGACCTCAGAGCTCCAACCGATTCTCCGCCTGCCGGGGATACGACACCCCGAGTATGCAGGCCCGGTCGCGGCCGGGCAACGGGATTTGCGCCGCGGGACGCCGGCCCCACCGCGCGGCCGGCGGCCGGCGAATCAGCCGAAAGACGTGACCGAGGCCGCCGCCTTGTGCATACTTATCTCGAACAGAAAATCTGTTTCAATCGTTGGAGTGCTTATGATCAAGACATCCAAGCCACGGCGCGACGGCACCG
The DNA here is from genome assembly GCA_963795335.1 of uncultured Actinomycetota bacterium. Taxonomy (GTDB): domain Bacteria; phylum Actinomycetota; class Actinomycetes; order Streptosporangiales; family Streptosporangiaceae; genus Trebonia. The sequence goes on along the minus strand of CAWCHI010000005.1, from coordinate 95,701 downwards.
TGAGGGTCACCTTCACGCTCCCGGCGGGCGAGCCCGCCGCCGCTGTCTCGGTTGTGGGCGATTTCAACGACTGGGACCCCTACGCCCACCCGCTGCGGATCCGGGCCAACCGGACCCGCAGCGTCACCGTCACCGTCACCTGCGGCAGCACGCTGCGGTTCCGCTACCTGGCCGAGGGCGGCCACTGGTTCGACGACGAGACGGTCAGCGCCGCGGGGCGGGACGCCGTCATCGCGGTCTGAGCCGGAGGCGGCCTTCCCCCCGGGAACGGGCGCAAAGGATCAACCCTGACCAGTCCCGCTCGAGGCGCGTATCCGGCGGGCCCGCGACAAGTACGTCAGCCAGTACCGCCGGCTGGCCAGCGCGCGCACGGGCACAGGTCCAGGCGGGACAGCAAGCGGGCGTCGGCCCGCTAGGCCTCCCGGGGCCCGAACGAGGCGAACCAGTCGAACCAGGCGAGGTTCACCCGCAACGGGGGAGGCGGGCCAGAACCGGCCGCGCCACGCTGGCGCCACAAGGGGACCAGTACGAGAGGCGGAGCAGATGGACGCAGAACGTCCCGGTGCGGAGCCGGGGCTGGACGACGCATCGACCCGGTTCCTCAACCTCGGCTGGCAGGCGTCCCTGATCATCGGGGCGGTCTCGCTCGTCCTGGGGCTGATCGTGGCCTTCCACCCGACCGACTCGCTGAACGCGATCGCCATCCTGCTCGGCGTCCTGATGATCGTGTCCGGCATCTTCCAGCTGGTGCGCGCGCTCGGGGTGGAGGCGGGATCCAAGATCTGGCCCGCTATCGCCGGCATCCTGTTCATCCTCGGCGGGATCGTGCTGATCCGCCACCTGAGCCTCACCCTGGCCCTGATCGGCCTGTTCATCGGCTTCACCTGGGTCATCCAGGGCGTGTCAGCGCTGCTGGCGGGCTTCGCCGGCCATCGCTACGCCGGGCGGGTCCGCTGGTGGCCGGTCGTGTTCGGGGTCATCAGCCTCATCGCCGGGATCATCGTCGTGTCCACCCCGGTCACCTCGGTGACCGTGCTGGCTACCTTCATCGGCATCTGGTTCGCGGTCATGGGCGTGTTCCAGATCATCGACGGGTGGATCCTGCGCCGCGCCACCCGCGCGGCCACCGCCGGGCCGGTCACCGTGCCCGGTCCGCGGCCAGGCCGGGCCCCGGGCGAGGACGCGGGCGGCGAGGCCGCCCGGCAGGCCGCGGGCCGGCCCAGCCCTAGCCGGGCCCAGGCCCCACCCTCGCGCGCGTTTTCGCTTAGCATCACTTCCCGTGGGTCCAGAGCTGATCGAGCGTGCCATCCGGCTGCGCGACGCCCTCGCGGCGGCCGGGGGGCTGCCGGCCGTCGAGCGGTTCATCGGCACCCACCGCGGGCTCACCCGGGCCGACCGCGACCTGGTGCTCGACTGGGACGGCAACAGCGTGCGCGGTGTCTTCGAGGTGCTGGACCCCGGCCACCTGACCACGTCCGCGGTCGTCGCGCTCAACCTGGTCGACGACCTCGACTACGCCGTGCACGGCCTCGGCGCGGTCCCCGGCGGGCCGGGCGCGGCCGCCTTCTTCTTGGCCACCCTGCTGCCGCTGACCCCGGACGACTCGGCCTGGCTGGCGGCCGGCGACCAGGCGTGGTACCCGCGGGCCGATGCCCGTCCGGTCGCCCGGCTGGCGATCGACCTGGCCACCAGGGAGCCCGACCTGGTCTTCCGCAACCAGGAGAAGGCCGCCCAGGGCTGGGCCTACATGCGGCGGGACCGGGCGGAGTTCATCGCCTTCTTCGGCGCCGACGAGCTGGTGCTGCCGACCCTGGAGGCCGAGGGCAGGCTGAACGCGTACTACAAGATGCGCCGCGACTCCGCCCTGGCTGCCCGCGGCCGCCACCGTGCGGTCAGCGACACCGGTGAGACCACGTTCGTCATGCCGGAAGGCTTCTTCGAGTTCGACACCGTCGGCATCATCTACGACGAGACCGACGGGTTCGTCGTAGTGCCGGAGTACGGCATGCTGACCGCCTTGTTCGCCGACCCGGCGCTGGCAGCCGACCCCGGCCATGCCAACGTGCTGCGGGCCTACCTGCGCGAGGACAGCATCCCGCCGCTGCCGTTGCGGCGCCTGGCGGCGGCCTTCCCCGGCACCGTCGACCCGGTCTTCCGGCGGGTACTCGGCAACCGGGGCTTCAGCTGGAGCCAGAACGGGGCGGCGCTGCTCAAGAAGCGCAAGCCCGGCTACTTCGCGGCCGAGCCGACCCCGGGGGTGGCGGTGCTCAGCGACCGGGTGCTCGCCCTCGCCCGCGGCGCGCGCTGACGGGCGCCCCCGTCGCCGAAGGCGCCCGGATGACCCCGCGGTGGCGCGTCCCGGCGGGCGAAGCCTCTACCGGCCGGATGCCGCCGGGGGCTCGAAGTCCGGGTCGAGCTCAAGGAACGCGTCCACCAGGCCGAGGTAGGCGTAGGTGACCAGGGTCCACGGGGCCGGCTGGCCGCCCAGGCCGGGACCCGGGATCGGCCCGTTCAGCAGGCCGTTGACGTACAGCGGCTCGGTCAGGTCGGGCGCCGCTGCGTTCGGCTCCTCGCCGGGCTTCTCACCCTCGCCATCCGGGGCCGGCGTCGTCCGGCGGCTCGGCCAGCGCCGCCTGGACCTGCACGTTGCGCAGCGCCATGGCCTGCACCAGCAGGCCGCCCGCCATCTGGACGTGCTCGTAGGTGTAGGCCGGGTCCTTGAGCCGCAGCCCGAGGGCGTCCGCCAAATACCCCAGCAGCGCCACGATCGACTCGCGCGAGCGCGTCTGCGAGTCCTCCAGCGCGGCGGCGATGCGCCGCCGGGCCGCGCCGCTGCGGGTGGACCCGAGGGTGGCGATCAGCGCCATGTGCAGCCGCCACGGGGCCGACCCGCTCAGCTCGTCGTAGTTGCGGGCGGCGGCCAGCCGGACAACCTCGCACATCAGCGCCCGGCGACCCTCGGGGGTCTGGAGCAGATGGGAGTTGTCGCTCAGCACCCGGCCCGCGACGACGGCCGTGTCCGGGTCCAGGACCGGCCGGTCGCTGAAGAAGCTGCCCGGCCCGGCCAGGTAGATCAGCAGGTCGTCGATGTACTCCTCGCGGTACGGCCACAGCCGGTAGACCGAGCTGCGCGGCACCCGGGCCGCCTGGATGACCTCCTCCAGACGCAGGTGCTCGATGGTCAGCGCCGCGCCCGCCGCCAGCGCGAGGTCCCGCCCGGCGTCGAGCATGCGCTGCCTGACTTCTTCCGCCGCTACCCGTTCCGGCCGGGCCGTCATCCCCCGTGCCCCACCTCTCCGCGCGAATGTGTGGGATAAGCCACTCAAGCCAACCGTACCGTGCGAAAGCACTCCGGTTGAGACATTAGACTTGGTGTCTCAACGGATTTGCGGACGGGAATCAGGGGCGGCCCTTGGAGGGGGAGGGCCGGAGACCGGCCGGGCGCGGCGGGGGGCTGCGCCCGGCCGGCCTCTGTTTGCGGCCCTCATCAACCGGGAGGCGCGGCACCACGGGGCCGGGGCCGGGGCCGCGCTGCTGCGCGAGGTGTACCGGTGGCGTTCCGGGCCAGACCCGGCCCCGTTAGCCTCGGCTAACCCCGCTTCGGCCAGCCCCGGGCCGCTCGCTCCCGCCCCCTGCCGGTCAGCCGGCCGGACTCAGGCGCCGACGGGCGCGGCCGCCTCGGCGGCGTCGCGGATCGCCTGGATGTCGATCTTCGTCATGCGCAGCATCGCCTGCATGGCGGCATTGGCCCGGACCGGGTTCGGGTCGCCGATCAGCGCGGGCAGCTCGGCCGGGACGACCTGCCAGGACAGCCCGAAGCGGTCCTTGACCCACCCGCACGGCCCGACCTCGCCACCGCCGGCGGTGAGCCGCTCGGTGTAGGAGTCGACCTCAGCCTGGTCACGCGCGGACACCTGGAACGAGACCGCCTCGGTGAACGTGTACTGGGGGCCGCCGTTGAGCGCGGTGTAAGGCTGGCCGTCCAGCTCGAAGGCGACGGTCAGCACCGCGCCCTCGGCCCCCGGCTGGTCCGGACCGTAGCGGCTGACCTCGGTGATGCGCGAGTGGGGGATGACCGAAACGTAGTGTTCCGCCGCCTCGAGGCCGTTGCCGTCGAACCACAGGCACGGGGTGATGACGCTCATCGCCGGTGTCCCTTCATGTTGTTGCCGGGTAGCTGACACCTGATAAAACGTTCCCGGCCGGGAAGACTAATCGGTCCCACCCACAGGAGCCGCGGGCCTAATGGGTGCCGCTGCCGGGCGCCGCCGTCTGCCGGTCGAGCCACCCCCCGATGCCGCGGGCCAGGGTGGGCATCGGCAGCGACCCGTGGTCGAGGACCGCGGCGTGGAAGTCCGGCAGCGAGAACGCGGGGCCGAGCCGCCGCCGGGCCTCGTCCCGCAGCCGCTCGATCTCCAGTTTGCCGGTCAGGTAGCACAGCGCCTGCCCGGGCATCACGATGTAGCGGTCGACCTCGGCCGCCATGAACTCCGGCGGCATCGGCACGTGCTCGGTGGCGTAGGCGACCGCTTGCTCGCGGCTCCAGCCGAAGGCGTGCAGGCCGGTGTCGACGACCAGCCGGACCGCTCGCATCAGGGCCGCGCTGATCTGGCCGAGCCGGGCCTGGTCGTCGTCGTACAGCCCCGCCTCGCCCGCCAGCTGCTCGGCGTACAGGCCCCAGCCCTCGGAGAACACCGGCAGGCTGCGCTGGCGCTGCAGCGCGGGCAGGTCCCCGAGCAGCTGCAGCCGCGACAGCTGCAGGTGATGCCCGGGCACCGCCTCGTGGAACGCCACCACGTCGATGTCCCAGCCGGTGCCCGCCGTCGGCCGCAGGGTGTTGAACCAGAACGTGCCCGGGCGCCCGCCGTCGAGCCGGGGCGGGGTGTAGTGCGGTGCGGCCCCGGCCAGGGCGACGACCTCGGGCATCGGCGTCACCGCGCACGGCGGCGGCAGCGGGGCGGGGAAGAACTCGGCCGCGCGCTCCTCGGCCCGCCGCACGGCCGCCACCGCCCGGCTGACCGCCTCGTCCGGCGGGAGCTTCCCGGCCGAGGCCCTGATCGCCCCCAGCACCTCATCCCGCCCGGTCAGCCCGAGGCCCCGGCCCAGCTCGACCGCCTGCGCCTCCAGTGCGGCGACGTGCTCGAGGCCGGTCTGGTGCAGGTCCTCGGCCGACAGCGGCAAGGTGGTGTAGATGCTGATCGCGCGGGCGTAGTCGGCGTCACCGCCAGGCAGCCAGTGCAGCCCGGCCCGCTCGGCCGGCCGGGCCCGGGGCAGCAGCTCGCGCACGGCCTCCACCCACCGGCCCAGCGCGGGCTGTACCACCTCGGTCACCGCCGCCAGCCGCTCGGACTCCCACGCGAGCGCGCGGTCCCACCCTGCGGGCGGCTGCGGCGCCAGCACCGGGCTGCTGCCCGGCGTCGCCAGCACCGACTCGGCCCAGCTGACCGCCTGCTCGGCCAGCGGCGCGACCGGCAGGCGGCCGCGCCCGGCCCCGGCCCGGAGCCGCTCGGTGACCTGGTCGAGCCAGTCCCCGCTGCCGCGCACGCGGGTCAGGTAGTCTTCCGCCGCGGTCGCGTCGAGCAGCACCGTCCTTGCCGCCACGGCCAGGAACACGGCCGGCCCGGAGTACTGCATGGCGGTGACGGTGTACTCGTCGGCGGCCAGGTCGACCCCGGCCACCTCCTGGTTGGCCGCCTGCACGGTGCAGTCGAGCGTGATCGCGTCGTCCGGGTCGAGCTCGCCCGCGGTCGACGCCGGCCGCCTCGGCCAGGAAGCCCTCGGCCTCGGCCCGCCAGGCCCGCTGCCCGGCTTCGCTCTCGTCCGGCATCAGCGCGTCGTAGCCGGGGATGCCGTACATGGTCGCGGCGAATGGGTTGGCCCGCCAGCCACCGCTGGTGGAACCGGTCGGCCAGGTCGCGGGCCGTGCTCACGAGGCCACCTCGCTGGCGCTGGCAGTCCGCATTCGCGGACGCACTGTGCTTGCTGATTGGCTCGCAAGCTCGCTCATGAGGAGAACCTCCCGCGCAGTAGGGCGTGACCGGCTAACCGTACCGCCGCCGGGGCCACGGCGCGGCGGGCCCGGCGGGCCCGGCGGGGCCGGGCTCCGGGGAACGAGGGAGGGTCACCAGACGTTTTCCCGGTGGCACTGACGGCAACAATTAATCGTGTAAAAGCTATCTTCAGGTGATTTCCCGCGAATCATGCGGAAGAGGTGGCCAGATTGCGCGGTAATGGCAACGGCGGCATCGCCGGGGCGAGCATTTGTGGCACGAAGTGCCGCTAACCGGAGCACCCGGGGTCAGCGACCGGTCACGGTTCCTCTACGATCACAGCGTGGGAGACAGGATACTTACCTGGCCGAACGCGATCAGCGCGGCCCGGCTGGCCGGCGTCCCCGTCTTCCTGTGGCTGGTCCTCGGGCCGCGCACGGCCACCGCTGACATCATCGCGGCGGCGCTGCTTGGCTTCGCCGGGATCAGCGACTGGCTCGACGGGAAGCTGGCCCGCATGCTGGACCAGCAGAGCCACCTCGGCCAGCTGCTCGACCCGCTGGCCGACCGGCTCTACATCGCGGCCACCATCGTCGCCCTGGCCGTCCGCGGGATCATCCCGTGGTGGCTGTTCGCGGTCATCTTCGCCCGCGAGGCGCTGGTCACGCTGGCGCTGTTCGGCGTGCTGCGCCGGCGCACCGACTACGGCGCGCTGTCGGTCAGCTTCGTCGGCAAGGCCGCCACCCTGTGCCTTATGTACGCGTTCCCGCTGCTGTTCCTGGGGGCCCACGGCGGACCGGTGTCGGAGACGGTCCGCGTCATCGGCTGGGCATTCGCGATCTGGGGCGTCGCCCTCTACTGGTGGGCCGCGCTGCTCTACCTCGCCCAGACCAGGGACCTGGTGAAAGGAGCCGGCATGGAAGACGCGGTCGAAGGCCGGCGACGTGAAGGCCGTCGTGATGGCGGGCGGCGAGGGCACCAGGCTCCGCCCGATGACCGCCAACCAGCCCAAGCCGCTGCTCCCGGTGGTGAACCGGCCGATCATGGAGCACGTGCTGCGGCTGCTGAAGCGGCACGGGTTCGAGGAGACCGTTGTCACCGTGCAGTTCCTCGCCGCGATGGTGCGCAACTACTTCGGCGACGGCGACGACGTGGGCATGTCGCTGGCCTACGCCACCGAGGAGACCCCGCTCGGCACGGCAGGCTCGGTCAAGAACGCCGAAGACGAGCTGAAGGACGGCACCTTCCTCGTCATCTCGGGTGACGCGCTGACCGACATGGACCTGACCGAGATGGCCAGCTTCCACCGGGAGAGCGGCGCCCTGGTCACCGTCGGCCTGACCCGGGTGCCCGACCCGCTGGAGTTCGGCATCGTCATCGCCGACGAGGACGGGCGCATCCAGCGCTTCCTCGAGAAGCCGACCTGGGGCCAGGTGTTCTCCGACACCGTCAACACCGGCGTCTACATCATGGAGCCGGAGGTGCTGGCCGGGGTCTCGGCCAAGGAGTCGGTCGACTGGTCGCACGATATCTTCCCGCGGCTGCTGAAGCGCGGCGCCCCGATCTACGGTTACGTGTCCGACCGCTACTGGGAGGACGTCGGCACGCTCGAGTCCTACCTCAAGGCCCAGGCCGACGTGCTCAACCGCAAGGTCGAGGTCGATATCGCCGGGTTCGAGCTGTCGCCGGGCGTCTGGGTCGCGGAGGGCGCCGAGGTCGACCCGGACGCGCTGCTCAACGGGCCGCTCTGCATCGGCGAGTACGCCAAGATCGAGGCGGGCGCGAACCTGCGCGAGTACAGCGTGATCGGCGCCAACGTCGTGGTCAAGGAGGGCGCCTTCATCCACCGGGCGGTGGTCCACAACCGGGTCTTCGTCGGCCAGGGCACCCAGCTGCGCGGCTGCGTGGTCGGCAAGAACACCGACGTGATGCGGCGGGCGCGGATCGAGGAGACCGCCGTCATCGGTGACGAGTGCGTGATCGAGCCCGACGCCTACATCTCCGCCGGGGTGAAGGTCTACCCGTTCAAGACCATCGAGGCGGGCGCGGTCGTCAACAACTCGGTGATCTGGGAGTCGCGCGGCCAGCGGACGCTGTTCGGCGAGCGCGGCGTCTCCGGGCTCATCAACGTCGAGGTCACCCCGGAGCTGGCGGTCCGGCTCGCCTCCGCCTACGCGACCACCCTGAAGCAAGGGGTCGACGGTCACCACCTCGCGCGACGTGTCCCGGGCGGCGCGCACCCTCAAGCGCGCGGTGCAGAGCGCGCTGAACGCCTCCGCGATCAACGTGATGGACCTGGAGGCGCAGGCCGCTGCCGGTCGCCCGGTTCGAGACCGCCCGGCGCAAGTTACAGCGGCGGCATCGTGCTGCGCACCACCCCCGGCGACACCCAGTCGGTCGACATCATCTTCCTCGACGAGCGCGGCGCCGAGCTGTCCCAGGCGGCGCAGCGGAAGCTGGAGCGGGTCTTCTCCCGGCAGGAGTTCCGGCGCGCGTTCCCGGGCGAGATCGCTGAGCTGTCCTACCCGCCCCGGGTGGTCGAGCTCTACACCCACGAGCTGCTGCGCTGCGTGAACCTTGATGCGGTGCGGTCGGCCGGGCTCAAGGTGGTGGCCGACTGCGCCGGCGGGACCGTGTCGCTGGTGCTGCCGATCGCTGCTCGGCGGCCTCGGGATCGACGTGCACACGCTCAACAACCGGCTGGACGAGGTCACCCCGACCCAGACGGTGGCGCAGGACCGGGCTGGGATGCAGCGGCTCGCCGAGGTGGTCTCGTCCTCGCGGGCGGCCTTCGGCGTCAGGTTCGACCCGGTCGGCGAGCGGATCCACCTGGTGGACGAGAAGGGCGCCCTGGTCAGCGACGAGCGGGCGCTGCTGGTCGTGCTTGACCTGGTGGCCGCCGAGCTGCGGCAGGGCCGGGTGGCGCTGCCGGTGACCACCACCCGGGTGGCCGAGCAGGTCTGCCGGTTCCACGGCGTGCAGGTCACCTGGACCCCGACCTCGCGGGACGCGCTGACCACCGCCGCCGCGGCGGACGACGTGATCTTCGCGGCGGACGGGCGCGGCGGGTTCGTCGTGCCCGAGTTCGGCCGGACGGTCGACGGCATCGCGGCCTTCGTCCGGCTGCTCGGCCTGGTGGCGCGGACCCGGCTGACGCTGAGGCAGATCGACGCGCGGATCCCGCAGGCGCACCTGATGCGGCGCTCGATGCCCGACCCCGTGGGCGGCCAAGGGCTCGGTGATGCGCACGGTCATTGAGGCGGCGGCCAACCGGCCCGTCGACACCACCGACGGCGTCGGATCGTCGACGCGGACCGCGGCTGGGTGCTGGTGCTGCCCGACCCGGCCGACGCGGTCACCCACCTGTGGGCCGAGGGCGGCGACGCCGACTCGGCCCAGCTGCTGCTTGATGAGTGGGCGGCCGTCGTGGAGCAGGCGGAACAGGGGCCGCTGCAGTAGCGGAGCCGGGCCGCCCGCCCCGGGTCCCGGTTCAGCCGGCCGGAGCGGGCAACCACGCCCGCGGACGCCGGTGGTGCGGTATGCTGCGGCGCCAGGCGCAGGTGCCTACCGTACGTGGCGCTTGCCGTACGCGGCGCCTGAGGGCCCGACTCGAGCGTTTTGCCAGGTCTGCGTCATGCGGGCGGATTGGGATGCGTGTAGCGGTATTCTGTGTTAATTACGCAGACGTACCATTTCGCGGTGAGCGGTCCGGCCACCGTCGACCGCGAACTTGCGCCGTGCGCGTGACCCGGAGGTGAAGCGGCTGTGTGGCGGAGACGGCAGGGACCCGAGGGTACGCCAAGGGGGGCCTGCGCCGCCTGTTTGCGTGGCGCGTAGACCCGGAGCCCTCGGCCCGGGTACCGTTGGCAGTCATCGCCTGACGCGATGCTGCCCGAGCCGTATCGCGCACGAGGCCAAATGAGAAGGGGAGGCCGGGCGAGGCCATGGCTGGTATGTACTGTGCGCGGTGCGGTCGGCCGAACCCGGAAGCGGGCCCGGTACTGCTCCAACTGCGGTGCCCCGCTGATGCAAGCGGCCGCGAGCACCGGCTCCTTCACTGCCATCCCCGGGGGCCGCGGCGGCGAAACCACGTCGATCATCAACACCGGCCAGCCCGAGTCCTACGAGGAGCCGTCGCCCGACTACGCCGCGCCGGACACCTCCCGCCGGGCACGGCGCTGCTGGTCGTGCTGCGCGGGCCGAACGCGGGCAGCCGGTTCCTGCTCGACCATGACTTCACCTCCGCCGGGCGGCACCCGGACAGCGACATCTTCCTCGACGACGTGACCGTCTCCCGGCGGCACGCCGAGTTCTACCGGCATGGCGACCGCTTCACCGTCCGTGACGTTGGTAGCCTGAACGGCACCTACGTGAACCGTGACCGGATCGAGGAGGCCGAGTTGTTCGGGGGCGACGAGGTACAGATCGGCAAGTTCCGGCTGCTGTTCATGGCCCACAGTCCCGAGGTCGGCCGGCGCCGCGGCCTTGGAGCGCAGGACTACGTATGACCGGGGGGCACCAGCCGGCGCTCGCTGAGCGGTGCCCCGGCCAGGGACAGTGCTAGCTGCCAGCGGCAGTGCTAGCCCAGGAGCAGTGTCAGCATCGGCCAGGTGCTCGACGAGCTCAGCGCGGAGTTCCCCGACGTCAGCCCGTCCAAGATCCGCTTCCTTGAGGCGGAGGGCCTGATCCAGCCGCTGCGCTCCATCTCGGGCTACCGCCGGTTCACCGCCGCCGACATCGCCCGGCTGCGCTTCATCCTGACCGCGCAGCGGGACGAGTACCTGCCGCTGCGGGTCATCAAGGAGCGGCTCGACGCGCTCGACGGCGCCGGCGGCGACGCCGCGGGCGGCCCGGCGGTCGTGCCGCCGCTGGCGATGACCAGGAGCGAGCTGCTGGCCGCGGCGGGCGCGGCCGAGGAACTGCTCGCCGAGCTCGAGGACTACGGCCTGATCCGCCGCGCCCGGTCCTACGGCGCCCAGCCGCTTTCCGTGCTGCGGTCGGCGGTGCAGCTCGGCGCGCTACGGCATCCAGCCGCGCCACCTGCGGGCCATCAAGGCGGCCGCGGAGCGGGAAACCGCCCTGGTCGAGCAGGCGGTCGCGCCGCTGGCCAGGCAGAAGGGCAGCCGTGAGCCCGCCCTGCGGGCGGCCCGCGACATCGCGGCGGCACATCGCCCGGCTGCACGCCACGCTGGTCGAAGACGGACTGGCCGAGGCCGGGCTCTGGCATCGCAGCGCGGCGGCTCGCCGCGCATCGCGGGTACACCACCCGGAGAGTCGCCGGGAAGCCCCGGGGCTGCGCTCGGCATCCGGGCGATAGCGGTGTAGTTTGGCAGGAAGAGTGGTTCAGTTCGCTTAGCGGTCCGGGCCTTCTCAAAGTGCACCGGGCGCCGCTGAGCACGTGGGAGGACGGAGCTCCAGTGCGGCGGATGGAGGTCGTCGGCGTCCGTGTCGAGATGCCGTCCAACAGCCCGATCGTCCTGCTGAAAGAGCAGCAGGGTGACCGGTACCTGCCCATCTGGATCGGGGCGGTGGAGGCGACGGCGATCGCCTTCGCCCAGCAGGGCATGGTGTCCCTGCGGCCGCTGACCCACGACCTGTTCAAGGACGTGCTCGAGGTGCTGAACGTGCAGTTGCGCACGGTCAACATCACCGCCCTGCGGGACGGGATCTTCTACGCCGACCTCGTCTTCTCCAACGGCGCGGAGGTCAGCGCCCGGCCCTCGGACTCGATCGCCCTGGCGCTGCGCACCGGGCGCGGCGATCTTCGCGACCGACGAGATCCTCGACGAGGTCGGCGTGGCCGATCCCGGACGAGCAGGAGGACGAGGTCGAGAAGTTCCGCGAGTTCCTCGACCAGATCTCGCCCGAGGACTTCGGCAAGTCGGCCTAGCGCCGGCCAGGGCAGCCGCCGAGCGGCTCAGCCACCGGTGCGGGCGTGCTCCGCCGCTCGGCAATGCCGATGGCCTTCGCGGCCGCTTAGGCGTTTTGCCGGGAAATGTCGCGACGCGCCGGGCGCGATCGTTGACGGGCGTGGGCCGGCGGGCTTACGGTGCGAATGCCGGGGGTAGTCACAGGAGGTGGCCGTGTCGGTAACAAGGGGTGGGTCCGGGGCTGTGCAGGGCGCGCTCTTCGATGGCGACCCCGAGATCGGCTACCGCGGCCCGACCGCGTGCGCCGCGGCCGGGATCACCTACCGCCAGCTCGACTACTGGGCGCGCACCGGGCTGGTCGAGCCGAGCGTCCGGGCGGCGCACGGCTCCGGCTCGCAGCGGCTCTACGGCTTCCGCGACATCCTGGTCTCAAGGTCGTCAAGCGGCTGCTCGACACCGGGATCTCGCTGCAGCAGATCCGCGCCGCCGTGCAGCACCTGCGCGACCACGGCACCGAGGACCTGGCCCAGGTCACGCTGATGAGCGACGGGGTGAGCGTCTACGAGTGCACCTCGCCGGACGAGGTCGTCGACCTCCTCGGCCGGCGGCCAGGGCGTCTTCGGCATCGCGCTCGGCCGGGTCTGGCAGGAGGTCGCGGGCGAGCTGGCCGAGCTGCCCGCGGTCCGCGCCGAGGACGGCCTGATCGCCGACGGCAGCGACGACTGAGCTGGCCCATCGCCGCCGCGCGGAAGACCGGGTCAGCCGTCTTAGCCCGCAGCGGTGACGGTACAACTGTGTGCCGCGCGCTATTTTCCCGTCCGGGAGAGACCCCGCGTCCGGCCGCCCGGCTGAGTCCGGGCGCCGCCAGGCGGGGCGCCGAAGGGGCAAGACATCCCCGTAACCTCTCAGGCACCAAGGACCGGCCGGGCAGGCGTTCTGGAGCCAGTCTGGCGACAGACGGGGAGCCCTGACGGGGAGGCTCCGTGAAGCGATTACCTGCCGGACCAGTTCGCCGCCCGGCACATCGGCCCGTCCGAGGAAGACCAGCGGGCCATGCTCGCCACTCTCGGCTACGCGCTCCCTCGACGACCTGATCGCCGCCGCGCTGCCCGCCGCACGCCCGCCCGCCGGCCTCGCTCGGCGCGCTGCCCGGGCCGCGGACCGAGACCGAGGCCCTCGCCGAGCTGCGCCGCCTCGCCCGCCGCAACCGACTCGCCGACGCCGATGATCGGCCTCGGCTACTACGGCACCGTCACCCCCGCCGTCATCCGGCGGAACGTGCTCGAGAACCCCGCCTGGTACACCGCCTACACGCCTTACCAGCCGGAGATCTCCCAGGGCCGCCTCGAGGCGCTGCTCAACTTCCAGACCATGGTGTGCGACCTGACCGGGCTCGACGTCGCCAACGCGTCCCTGCTCGACGAGGCCTCGGCCGCGGCCGAGGCGATGACCCTGGCCCGCCGGGCCGCGGGCAAGGCCGGGCGCAACGTGTTCCTCGCCGACGCCGACTGCCTCCCGCAGACCCTCGACGTGCTGCGCACCCGGGCCGAGCCGCTCGGCATCGAGCTGCGGGTCGCCCCGGTCAGCGCCGGCGACCGACTTCGCGCGGCGTGTTCGGCGTGCTGCTGCAGTATCCCGGCGCCAGCGGCGCGGTCCGCGACCTCGCCCCGGTGACCGAGGCCGCGCACGCGGCCGGGCGCCCAGGTCGCGGTCGCCGCCGACCTGCTCGGCGCTGACCCTGCTGAAGCCCGCCCGGCGAGCTGGGGCGCCGACATCGCGCTCGGCACCACCCAGCGGTTCGGCGTGCCGATGTTCTACGGCGGCCCGCACGCCGCCTACCTGGCCGTCCGCGGTGACCTGCGCCGGCAGCTGCCCGGCCGCCTGGTCGGGGTGTCGGTCGACGCCGACGGCCGCCCCGCCTACCGCCTGGCCCTGCAGGCCCGCGAGCAGCACATCCGCCGGGAGAAGGCGACCAGCAACATCTGCACCGCGCAGGTGCTGCTCGCCGTCGTGGCCGCCATGTACGCCTGCTACCACGGCCCGGACGGCCTGACCGCCATCGCCCGCCGGGTGCACCGGCAGGCGCTGACGCTCGCCGCCACGCTGCGCGACTACGGCCTGGAGACGGCCGGCGGGGACCTCTTCGACACGATCGGCGTGCGGCTGCCGGGCCGGGCGCAGGCGCGGGCGGCGGTCGCCCGCGCCCGCGAGGCCGGCTACCACCTGTACGACGCGGGGGACGGGCGTCGTCCAGGTCGCCTGCGACGAGACGACCCAGCCGGAGCACCTGCGGCGAGGTGGTCGCCGCTCTGATCGGCGCGTCCTCGCCGGGCGCCGGGCTGGACGCGGGCGAAGTGCGGCTATCGGACCCGGGGGACGACGCGATGCCCGCGGCGGTCGCCCGGACCTCCAAGTTCCTCACCCACCCGGTCTTCAGCGCGCACCGCAGCGAGACCGGGATGCTGCGCTACCTGCGGCGGCTGTCCGACATGGACGTGGCCCTCGACCGCTCGATGATCCCGCTCGGCTCGTGCACCATGAAGCTGAACGCGACGACCGAGATGGAGGCGGTCACCTGGCCCGAGTTCGCCGGGCTGCACCCGCTGGCCCCGGCCGCCGACGCGGCGGGCTACACCGAGCTGATCGGCGACCTGGAGCGCTGGCTGTGCGCGGTCACCGGCTACGACGCCTGCTCGCTGCAGCCGAACGCCGGCTCGGCGGGCGAGCTGGCCGGGCTGCTGGCGATCCGCGCCTACCACCGCGCCCAGGGGGCGGACGGCGCCGCCCGCGACGTCTGCCTGATCCCCGCCTCGGCCCACGGCACCAACGCCGCCTCGGCGGTGCTGGCCGGCCTGCGGGTCGCGGTCGTCAAGTGCGGCCCCGACGGCGCGATCGACTTGGCTGACCTGCGCGCCCGGCTGGCCGAGCACGCGGGCCGGGTGGCCGCGATCATGGTCACCTACCCGTCCACCAACGGCGTCTACGAGGAGACCATCACCACCGTGGCCGACCTGGTGCACGAGGCCGGCGGCCAGGTCTACATCGACGGCGCCAACCTCAACGCGCTGGCCGGGCGTGGCCTCGCCCGCCCTGCTCGGCGGGGACGTGTCCCACCTCAACCTGCACAAGACGTTCTGCATCCCGCACGGCGGCGGCGGCCCTGGCGTCGGCCCGGTCGCGGCCAAGGCGCACCTGGCCCCGTACCTGACCGCGCGGGCCGCGCACGCCGACGGCGCCGAGCCGAGGGCGGCCCGGTCGCGGCCGCCCGGTTCGGGTCGGCCGGCGTGCTGCCGATCTCGTGGGCCTACATCGCGATGATGGGCGCCCACGGGCTGCGCCGCGCCACCCAGGTGGCGGTGCTGTCAGCCAACTACGTCGCCCGCCGGCTGGCGCCGCACTTCCCGGTCGTCTACGCGGGCCGGGACGGCCTCGTCGCCCACGAGTGCATCGTCGACCTGCGCCACCTGCCCGGCGGCATCACCGTCGAGGACGTGGCCAAGCGGCTCATCGACTACGGCTTCCACGCGCCCACGATGTCCTTCCCGGTCGCCGGGACGTTCATGATCGAGCCGACCGAGAGCGAGTCGCTCGCCGAGCTGGACGAGTTCTGCGACGCGCTGATCTCGGTCCGGGCCGAGATCGACAAGGTCGGCTCGGGCGAGTGGGACAGCGCCGACAACCCGCTCAAGAACGCCCCGCACACAGCCGAGATGCTGATCGCGCCGGAGTGGACCCACCCCTACCGGCGCGACGAGGGCGGCTACCCGGGCGGCTCAGGCACCCGCGGGCTGGCGAGCGGCCGGCCCAAGTACTGGCCCCCGGTCCGCCGCATCGACCAGGCCTACGGCGACCGCAACCTCATCTGCGCCTGCCAGCCGCCCGAGGCCTACGAGTAGCAGCCGCGAGCGCGGACCCATCCGGGGCGGGCCGCTGGCCGGCCCGCCCCGGCTTCGCGCTGCCCGCCCCCGCCATCCGTCCGGTTCCCCGGGCCCGAGCTTCCACGTCCACCAGGCCCCGCCGGCGGCTCCCGCCGCGGGCTCGCCGTCGCGCGGCTCCCGTCACTCCCGCCGTCACTCCCGCCGTCACTCCCGCCGTCACTCCCGCCGTCGCTCCCGCCGCGGGCTCGCCGTCGCGCGGCTCCCGTCACTCCCGCCGTCACTCCCGCCGTCGCTCCCGCCGTCGGCTCGTGCCCCATCCTCCGCGTCCACCAGGCGCCGTCGCCCGGCTCGTCGTGGCCGGTTCCCTGCCGCCGACTCTTCGCCGCGCACCCCAGGCGGCTTGTCGCCGCGCCTGCCAGCGCCGCGGGGCCTGCCAGCGCCGCGGGGCCGCCAGCGCCGCCGGGCGCATCACCAGCCGCCCCACCCCGTGATAACAGCAAGAAGCTCCTGGCTGGGCAGGGATGCCACCCGGGCGACGGCCTTGCGGAACGCATCACCGCCGACCTGGCTCAACCGGGGTACCGCGGGCGATCGGGATGCAGTGACTGATGGGACGCTTGGAGGCGGTCTGCTTTCTGGTGCAGATAATCCGGGAAACTTTTTGCTAACCGGAAATTTTTACGTGTTCCAGCAACAAAAGTTTCCAGCTTCCGAAAACGATTTGGACTGGTGACCCCGCCAGTATCAAGCGCAACATCGTTAGCACCGCCGAATGGCGCCGGCCCGCTCGGGGCCCGTTCCCGGCGCACGACCGGATAACAGCAACAAGTGCCGGGGCGCCGGGGCGCCGGGGCCGGGCAGCAGGGCGGCGGGGCCCCGGGGAGCCCGGCAGCGCGCGGCGCCCGGGGGGCCGGGGCGCCGGGGCCGGGCAGCGGGGGCCGCTGCCGGGGGGGCGCTGCCGGGGGGCCGGGGAGTGGGGGCGTGCTGTTAGGTGGGCAGGGGCGCGGGGGTGTGGCCGTGCCGGACAAGTCGAGGGGCCGGGTCCCCGCCGCTACACCGGCGGGGACCCGGCCCGCTCACGGTGAAGCCGGCGTGAGGGGGGAGAGAGGCCCCTGGTGCCGCGCGGGGGAGGAGGATGCCCCCGCGGTGGCGGTGCCGGATTCGCCGTGTCCCCGCGTAAGGCACCCGCGGGGGAGGAAAAGGTTCATGGGCGGCCGTCGGCCGGCAGGCCGCGCACGGTGGCCAGGTGCGGCGGGAACTCGACGGCGGTGCCTCCGGGCTCATCCGCCGGAATGGGACTGGTCACGACGGCGATCGCGGGGACCGCGCCGCGGTTCACCGCCAGGTGCGGGGTGCCGGGCGGAACGCGCATGACGTCGCCCGCGCGCACCGCGGCCCGCCGGGCCAGTCCGGGGCCGTACCAGACCTCGGCCTCGCCGCTGACCATGAACACGTCGGTCTCCCGGCCATCGTGCCGGTGCGGGCGTCCGCGGGTGCCAGGCGGCATCATGACGAGGTGCAGGCGGAGCGCCCGCGCGCCGGACGACGGGCCGCTGCCGTCCGGCTGCTGGTCCCTGTCGCCCCGCCTGCAGTTTCCCTCGCCTGCCAGGCGGACGTCTGGTTGTCCGCCGGGCCGGCCCTCCGGGGCAACCGGATGGCCGCTCGACCGGATGATCACGCAGTCGCCCTGGCGGCCGGACTGGGCGGCTGCGCGCTGACGGGTCAGCCACCCTTCGACCTTGCTAACGCAGAGCATTTGCATGTGTCCCATCCGTGATGCCTACTCTGGACAGATTAGGTCGCTACGTACCGGTATAGATACCCACCGTAAGGTCAGATAGGTATTGCTGGCAAGTTAGTAGGTACTATCTCTTTGGTTATAAAAGGCCGGTAGTCGCAGCTCAGCGTGCTCTCTCGACGATTGCCCACGTTCGGAAGGGGCGAAATTTCTTTCCCGGGCCGCGAACTCGGCCGCATCCCCGTTACTTTCCGTTACAGGTGTCAGCGGCACCATTGCGGCGCTAAATGATGGGGCCGCCCACGGGAACCCGGGCCGGTGACAGTTCCCTCAGCACACCGGCCTGTGAACCGAGAGCCGGCGCGCCGCGTTCCTCGTACTGGACAATCGACTGACAGCTTTCCCATCCGTTGCAGCGCTCACCACAAGGTGAACAGGAGCAGTCGTGACACAGGAAATACGGACGGATTCACTGGCCACCCGGCGGGGCATGCTGGCCGGCGTCGGCCTGGTCGGCCTCGCCGGCGCGGTGAGCGCCTGCGGCGGGGGCAGCAGCAGTTCCCCGCCGGGCGGCAACGCGGCCACCGCCCCGGCCGCCACCGGGACGGGCACGGCCGGGAGCGGGGCGGCAGGGGGCGCCGCGTCCGCGGGCCAGGCCCTGGCCGCCACGAGCAAGATCCCGGTCGGCAGCGGCACCGTCCTTCCTGGGCCGAAGGTCGTTGTCACCCAGCCCACAGCGGGTGAGTTCAAGGCGTTCAGCGCGGTCTGCACACACATGGGATGCATCGTCAACTCGGTCAGCAACGGGACCATCGACTGCCCCTGCCACGGCAGCCAGTACAACATCACGACCGGTGCCGTCGTGGCCGGGCCAGCTCCGCGGCCGCTGTCCGCCCAGAAGATCACAGTCAGCGGCGGCAGTATCTTCCTCGCCTAGGCCTGCCGCGCCCCCGCCCGGCCGGGGTCGCCGGCCGCGCCCGGACGTTATAGTCGCACCAGGTGAGCGGCGGGAGAACGGGGCGGGCGGTGGCAGACGGGACGGCCGGCCCGGCCGGGACCGGCCGGGCGCGGCACGCCGAACCGGTGATGGGCACGGTGGTGTCCTTCGACGTACCGCACGCGGCCCGCGACGACGGGTCGCTGGCGGCCGCTGTCAGCTGGCTGCACTGGGTGGACCGGGTGTTCTCCCCCTACCGGGCCGACAGCCAGGTGTCGCTCCTGGCCGATGGCGCGCTCACGGTCGCCGACTGCGTGCCCGAGATGGCCGAGGTGACCGGCGCCTGCGCGCGGGTGGCGGAGCTGTCGGGCGGCTACTTCAGCCCCGCGCCCGCGGGCCGGTTCGACCCGACCGGCTACGTCAAAGGCTGGGCGGTGGAGCGCGCGGCGGCGATCCTGTCCGCCGCCGGGTCGGCCAGTCACCTGGTCAACGGCGGCGGCGACGTGCAGTGCGCGGGCTGGCGGCCGGCGCCCGCGTCAGCACCCGGCTCCGCCCCGCGGGTGCTCCCGTGGCGCGTGGGCATCGCCGACCCGTTCCGCCCCGGACACCTGGCCCTGGTGGTGGACGTGGTCGACGGCGGGGTGGCCACCTCGGGCACCGCCGAGCGCGGTGCCCACATCATCAACCCGCACACCGCTCGCCCGGCCGCTGGGCTGGCCAGCCTGACCGTCACCGGGCCGAGCCTGGCGCTGGCGGACGCGTTCGCCACCGCCGCCTTCGCCATGGGGCCGGACCGGGCCCGGGCCTGGACCGAGTCGCTCGATGGCTATGACGCCTACGCGATCACCGAGACCGGGCAGACCTGGAGGACGAGCGGCTTCGGCGCGCGGGCGGCGCCCGCCTGATCATCTCCCGGCGGCGCATCGTCAGCCGCTGCCCGCGCTGACGGCCGGGCCGTCCGGGGCCGCCGTGTCCGGCGTCGGCCGGTCCCGGCGCAGCACCGCCAGCAGCTCGTCGTAGGGGCCGATGAGGTAGGCCTCGTCGGCCGGCTCGAAGCGGGTGGAGCGGCGAGGCGGGTGCTCGAGCACGGTCCGGTCGGCCGCCCGGCGCAGCGCCAGCACCCGGGTGCGGGCGGCCAGCTCGTCCATCCGCAGGCCGTGCAGCCCGCCCCCGGGGGTCACCCGCAGCCGCGCCACCAGCAGCGGCTCGTCGCCCGCGTAGAACGTGGACAGCACGTCGAGCCCGAGGGCAGCGCCGACGAACCACGGAGCGGCCAGGGCGGCGGTGGACCGCACGTTCCGGAACCCGAAGGTGTCCTTGACCGAGTGCGCCAGCGTCGAGTCGAAGATCCGCAGCACCACCGGGGTCTGGGTCCAGCGCTGGCCGAGCTGGTCCCGCACGGCCAGCCCGGTCTCCAGGTTCGCCAGGTCGTCGCTGGTCAGCACGGCCACCGCGGACGCGGTGCCCAGCCGGGCGGTGGCCAGCACCTCGGGCAGCGTCGCGTCGGCGACCAAGGCCGGGATGCCGAGCGTGCGGAGCTGGCTGAGGTGCCGGTTGTGCTCGTTCTTCTCCACCACGACGACGTCCCGGCCCGCCTTGTGCAGCTGCTGCACCACCCGCAGGCCGACCGTCCCGAGGCCGATCACCAGCACGTGGCCGCGCTGGGTGGTGATCTTCTGCCGCCCGAACGACTCCTCGATCCGCCGGCTCACCAGCATGTTGGTGACCAGCGCGAAGAACACCGCGACGAACAGCGCGCCGGTCATCATGAGAAGGATCGCGAACACCACGAGCCAGTCGGGCTCGTTGCGGAACGAGTAGTCACCGTAGCCGACGGTGGTGACCGTCTCGACGGTAAAGTAGACCGCGTCGATGAGCGAGATGCGGTGGCCAGGCCCGGCGTACTGGTAGGTGAACCGCAGCACCAGGGTGGCGATCACCAGCACCCCGAGCAGAGCGGCGAGCGCGATCGCCATGCGCCGGTCGGTCGCCCGGGCGAGAGACACCGCCAGGTCGCGCAGCGCCCGGGCGACGCGGGCGGCCGCCCCGCCGCCGGGATCACCCGGCTCCTCCGGGCCGAGGACGCCGAGCACCCCGTAGGAAGGCGCCGCCCCGTTGCCGTTGCCATCGGTCGCGGTCAGGCGGCGGATCCGCTCGGGATGATCGATGACGGCGGCGGCCGCGAGCTCGTCCGGGGTGCCGAAGAGGGTAACCTCGTCGCCCGCGCTGACCAGCGTGTCCCGGCCCGGGCAGACCAGCACGTCGCCGTCCCGCGGCACCACCGCGACCGGGGCGAGCGCCCCGTACAGGGTGCGCAGTGTCGCCCCCGACGGCGCGGTGGTGCGGGCGGCAAGAAACCGCATCCCCGACAGCGACATTTCCTGCACGCCCTCACCCAGGCAGACCTCGACCACCGACGGGGCCGACAGCCCGGCCACGTCCAGCACCCGCACGCCCGCCTGCCGCATCGCCCGCCCCACGGCCGGGTTGGTGAGCTGGGCGACCACCCGGACCGCAGGCCGCAGCCGCCGCACCAGCAGCGCCGTCTCCAGCGCCGACAGGTCGTCGTCCTGGGCGCAGATGACCGCGATGGCGTCGTCGAGCCCCGCCGCAACCAGCGTCTCCTCGGCCCGGGTCGGCCCGGTCACCAGGGCCACGCCCCAGGTGTCGATCATCCGCACGTGGGCGGGGGCGGGGCTGTCGTCGACCACCACCGTGCGCACGTCAGAGGGGGCCAGCTCCTCCACAATGCGCAGGCCGACCTCATCAAGGCCGCACACGATGACATGCCCGTGCCATCCGGCCTGTGCTTCCCCCACCTGGCACAGCATGCCCAGCCAGGGTTGCTGTCATGTTACGGCCAGGAGGCGGGACCCTAACGCCCCGCGACCGCCGGCCGCCCCGGCCGGCGGTCCCGGCCGGGGCTCAGCGGAGCTTAGCCTCGATCCGGTCCGCCCCGGCCAGCCGGTCGGCCGCCTCGCCGGGCGTGCGGGCATGGCCGGCGAAGACGCGCTGCGCCTGGACGGCGCTCTGGTAGGCCTCCCTGGCGCGGGCCGTGCTCGCGCGGATCAGCTTGTCCCCGATGTCCTCGTAGACCGCCGCCTCGAGCGCGGTGGACGGCTCGTTGTCGGCCGCCACGGCCGGGAACGGGCCGAACGTCCGCAGCAGTTGCACCGCCTCGATCGACAGGCCCGAGTGGAGCCAGTGCTGCACGTCCCTGACGGCCAGGGCCGGGTCGCCGTCGAAGCGCCACCCCTGCGCCCGGCACACCCGGTCGACCCGGTCGGCTGAGCAGCCGCGCAGCAGCACGTAACCGCCCCGGCCCCAGAGGAGCAGCTTGGACGGCAGGGTCCGGTTGTACGCCTTGAACGACGGCAGGATGCGCAGCGTGTCACCCGGGCCAGCGGCGAGGGTGACTGTCTTGCCGCGGGCGCCGTGCCGGGACACGATGACATCCCGGCCCACCTCGAGCTGGTGGCGGCTGCGGTTGACGAAGTACCAGGCGACCAGGATCAGCGCGATGAAGATCCCGAAGAAGATGCCCGCCCCGATCTTCCCGCTCGCGGCCGGCTGGGCGGCCTCGGCGCCGACGAGGCCGCCGGCGAAGATGATCAGGAGGATCCCGAAGAGGATGACAGACCCGGTGCCACTGGCCCGGACGACGACGGCCCCAGGCGGCCTCGCCACGACTTGCTGCTGCATGGCGTTAGCGTAGACCGGTCGTTACCCTTTCCCGATAGTTCGCGGGGGCCGGGAACGGCGGGTTATTCGCCGGTAACGCCGTCGATTGCCTCACGCAGCAGGTCGGCATGGCCCGCGTGCCGTGCGGTCTCCTCGATCAGGTGCAAGACCAGCCAGCGCAGGGTGAACCGGCGGCCGTCGCGCAGCGAGGTGGCCGACAGCGCGTCGAGGCCGTCGGCTCCGGCCACGACCTGCCGGCCCCGGTCGCACGCCACCCGGTAGCGGTCCCGGAGCCACTCGGGGTCCCGCTCGAGCGCGGTCCGGAACTCGAACTCGGGGTCGGCCTCCCAGTCGACATCGCGCCAGTCCTCGCGCGCTTCGCGGCCGGCGAACCGCTCCTCGAACCACGACTCCTCGTTCAGCGCCAGGTGGTACAGCAGGCCGGCCAGGGTCAGCTCTGAGGTCGGGATCGTCACCGCCAGCTGCTCGCGCGTCAGCCCCTGGGTCTTCAGCAGAATGGTCTCCCGCTGGTAGTCCAGGTACTGGCCGAGCACGTCGCGCTCGCTGGTGTCCGTCGGGTCGGGGTCCTGGCGCACCGGTGCGCCTCCTTTCCGGCCCGCCCGGTGGCGGACGCACCCACGACCCTAGCCCCGGGCGCTGACAAAACGGCCGGCTTCAGAGCAGCGTCGGCTGGCCGCCGTCGTAGACCAGCAGGCCGTCCTCACGCCGCCGGACGCCGTCGGACAGGCGGTGCGGTTGCAGGCGTCCGTCGTGCATCAGGTGCCGGACCTCGACGCCGCGGGCGACTGCGGCGAAGTCGGCCACCAGCCGCCGGTGGCAGCGCCACCACAAGGATTCCGAGCACATCACCGTGAGCGGCTGCTGTTCCGCCGCCGCCAGCACCTCGCCGATCGCGGCGAGGAAGCCGGGCGAGCGCATGTGCTCGGCGTAGCCGCGGAACATGTCCTCCCGCCAGGCGGTGTCCGGGTTGCCCGGGCCCGGCCCCCGGAAGCCGCCCAGCCGCTTGTCCCAGCGGTAGCCGATGCCCGCCGCGGGCAGCCACTCCTCCAGCGCGGCCCGGGCGAACTGCGGGTGGCGGCGGCTGCCGGGCGCGGTGCGGATGTCGACCAGCGTGGAGAGGCCCGCGCCGGACAGGATCGCCAGCGTCCGTTCGGCCGACTCGGTGCCGTGGCCGTACGTGAACAGCGTCACCGGACGGACCGGCTCGTGCCTTGCGCCATCCGCTCATGCTAGCGGCGGCGGCCGGGCGGGCCCCGCGGCCGGACTCGCTGCCCGCGCGGGCGGGACCGTGTTGCGGGCCGGCGCCGCGGGGGCGATGATCGGCGGGTACAGCTCTCGCTGACGGACGACCGGAGGGCGCGGACGCATGAAGGCGCTGATCGTCGGGGCGGGCATCGGCGGGCTGGCGGCGGCCCTGAGCTGCCACCGGCGCGGGATCGCATGCGAGGTCTACGAGCAGTCGGCGGCGGTGACGGAGCTCGGGGTGGGGTTCAACATCCTCCCCCACGCGGTCCGCGAACTGCGCGAGCTCGGGCTCCTGGCCGAGCTGGACCGGGTCGGCGTCCGCACCCGCGAGCTGCTCTACCTCAACCGCTTCGGCCAGCCGGTCTGGCATGAGTGGCGCGGAACCGACGCGGGCCACGATGCCCCGCAGTTTTCCATCCACCGCGGCCACCTCCAGGGCATCCTCTACCGGGCCGTCCGGGAGCGGCTGGGCGACGGCGCGGTGCGGACCGGCTGGCGGCTGGACCGCTTCGAGCAGACGGCGGGGCAGGTGACCGCTGTCTTCGCCGACCGGGCGGGCCAGGAGGTGGGGCGCCGCCAGGGCGACCTGCTGGTCGGCGCGGACGGGATCCGCTCCACCGTGCGGGCGGCACTCAACCCCGGCGAGGGCGGGCCGCTGTGGAACGGCCCCGTGCTGTGGCGCGGCACCCGGGACTGGCCGGCCTTCCTGACCGGGCGCTCGATGATCATCGCGGGCGGCCAGCGGGTGAAGGTGATCATCTACCCGATCGGCCCGGGCCAGACGGCGGCAACCCGGCTGACCAACTGGGGGATGGTCGCGGCGCCGGAACGGCCCGGCGACACCTGGCTCGGGGACTGGTCCAGGACCGGGGACCCGCAGGAGCTGCGGGCGTTCCTGGCGCCGTTCCGCATCGGGCAGGTCGACGTGGCCGCCCTGATCGGCCAGACCCCGGTCTTCTACGAGTACCCGCTGTGCGACCGGGACCCGCTGCCGCGCTGGTCGCACGGGCGGGTGACAGTGCTCGGCGACGCCGCTCACCCGATGTACCCGGTCGGGTCGAACGGGGCGACCCAGGCCATCATCGACGCCCGCGCCCTGGCCGACCGGGTGGCCGACCTCGGCGCCGAGGCTGGCCTGGCCGCCTACGACGACGAGCGGCGCCCGGCCACCACGGCGATCGTGCGGGCGAACCGCTCGGGTGGGCCTGAGGGGCTCATTGACGAGGCCGAGCGGCTCGCTCCCGACGGGTTCGACGACCTGGAGGCGGTCTTCCCGCTGGCCGAGCGGGAGCGGATCGTGCGCGGGTACGCGCAGACGGCCGGGTTCGCGGTCCCGCCGCCTGAGCGCTGACCCGGCGCCAGGCCCTGACCCCGGCGCCGGGCGCGCCGTGACACCATACGGGCATGACCGACGCGACCGAGACCGGCCTGGGTACCGTGCAGCGGACGTTGTTCTACCCGCTGCTGGCGCGGGCGCGGGAAACCGCCCGCGCGCGACCGCTGGTGCACGACGTCAGGGCGGTCGAGCTGGTGCACGCGATCGACTTCGACTACAGCCGCTACGCGGCCCCGGCCGCCGGCACGGTCGTGGTGCTGCGGACGATGATCCTGGACTGGTGGGTCCGGCAGTTCCTGGCCGGCTACCCCGGCGGCACCGTGGTCGAGCTCGGTACCGGCCTCAGCACGCGCTTCGAGCGGACCGACAACGGGTCGGTGCACTGGGTCGACCTGGACCTGCCGGACACGATCGCGCTGCGCCGCCGGTTCTTCCCCGACACCGGGCGGCGCCGGATGGTGGCCGCGTCGCTGCTCGACGAGGACTGGCTGGCGGACGTCGCACGGCTGCCCGGGCCCTACTTCTTCGTCTCCGAGGGCGTGCTCACCTACCTGACCGAGGCCGAGGCGACCGGTGCGCTCACCTGGATCGCGGCCCGGTTCCCCGGCGCCCGGCTCGCGTTCGACACCTACTCGGCGGCGTCGCTGGCCAACGAGCACAAAATGGCGGCCAAGCGGGGCCTCGCGCGCTGGCAGTGGGCCTGCGACGACCCCCGGACGCTGGAGCGGCTCGGGCTGCGGCTGCTGGAGTCGGCCACGGTCACCCGCCCGGGTCCCGGTGTGCGGGCCGGGCTGCCGGCTCGTTACCGGGTGCTGCTGCCGCTGCTCGGCCCGGTCCTCGGCGGCCGGTACTCGCGGCTCAGCCTGTTCGCGGCCGAGCCCGCGGCCAGGGCGGACGGCTGAGCGGCAGGCTTCGCAGAAGACCGCTCAGAACAGCGTCGGCGGGCCGGCCGGGACCGGCTCGGGCAGCGGGCTGAGTTCCGGCACCCGGGCCCGGACCGCGTCGTGGAACCGGCGGGCGAGACCAAGCGACTCGACGTTGTCCGGGGTGTGGATGAACACCGTGGGGGAGCGCCCCTCCCGCAGCCACCCCGTCACCACCTCGAGCCACGGCTGCCAGCCTGCGACGGTCAGCGCGGGGTCGTCGCGGCCGAGGTAGCGGACGACCGGATAGCGGGTGAGGGCACGCGCCCGGCGCGGCACCCGCGGCTTGTTCCGCCATGCCTCCCGTTCCGCCGCGCTGGCGGGCGGCGGCCCGTCGAACAGCGCGGTGGTGTCGAAGGTGACCCACTCGGCGTCCGCGTCCGCCAGCACCCGTTCCAGCTCCCCGGCCCACTTGTCATCGGCGAAGAACGCCCGGTGGCGGACCTCGACCGCCCGCCTTCGGTCATCCGGCAGCCGGCGCAGCAGCCCGGCCAGCGCGCCGAGGCCGTCCGGGGCGAACGACGGCGGCAACTGCACCCACAGCGTGCCGGCGCGCGGACCGAGCGGCTCGAGCGCGTCCAGGAACCCGCGCAGCGCCCCGTCGGCCCCCAGCAGCTGGTGCTCGTGGGTGACCAGACGGGGCAGCTTGAAGACGAACCGGAAGCCGGCCGGCGCCTGCGCCGCCCACGACCGCACGGTGGCCGGGGGCGGTGTGGCGTAGAAGGTGGTGTTCCCCTCGACCGCGTTGCACCAGGAGGAGTAGGCGCGCAAGCGCTCGTGCGGGGGCAGCGGGTGGGGCAGGAAACGCCCCTGCCACGGGGCGAAGTTCCACATCGGGCAGCCGACATGGAGGTCCATGAGCGAAGGTTATCGCCGCTTCGGTTCCAGCCGCGCCAGGTCCGACACCGGCCCGAGGTGGCCGAGCTTGTCCGGGTTGACCACCGAGCGGATCGCCTGCACCTGCCCGTCCGCGATTTCCAGCGCGAACACGTTCACCACGCGCCCGCCGGCGTCGTAGGTGACCGCCCCCGGCTGACCGTTGACCCAGGCCGGCCGGAGGCTGGCACCGACCGTCGCGCCCCGGCGGAACAGGCCGCCGATCAGCCGCCCGACCCGTTCCCGGCCCGCCAGCGGACGGCCGACGGCCTGGGCCTTGCCGCCGCCGTCACCCGTGAACACGACGTCGGGCGCGAGCATCGCCAGCAGCGCGTCCATGTCGCCGCCGCCCGCCGCCGCGAAAAACCGGCGCGCGAGTTCCTCACCCTCGGTCCGGCGGACGGACGGGGCGGCCGCCGGGCCCGCGGCGGCGATGCGCTGCCGGGCCCGGGCGAAGATCTGGCGGCAGTTCACCGCGGTCTTGCCGGTGATCCGGGCGACGTCCGGGTACGGGTAGCCGAACACCTCGCGCAGCAGGAACACCGCCCGCTCGACCGGCGACAGCGCTTCCAGCAGGACCAGGAACGCCATCGAGAGCGAGTCGGCCAGCTCGGCGTGCTCGGCCGGGCCGAGTTCGCCCGCCCAGCCACCGGCGGCCGCCGCCGCGTCCCCCGCGCCGCCGGCGCCGCCGGCCGCGACCACCAGCGGCTCGGGCAGCCAGTCGCCCACGTAGCTCTCCCGCCGCACCCGGGCCGAGCCCAGGTAGTTGAGGCCGAGCCGGGTTACCGCGGTGGTGAGGTACGCCTTCTCATTGGCGACGACGGTGGCCGCCCGGCGCGCCCGGGTCAGCCCGAGGAACGCGTCCTGCACGATGTCCTCGGCGTCGCCCACCGACCCGGTCATGCCGTAGGCGATGGAGAACAGCAGCGGGCGGTACCCGGCCGCGCGCGCCTCGTCCGGCCCGCCCGGATCGGTCACCGGGTCATGCGCGTACCCAGTCACGGAATCCCTCCCGCCAGCTCGCGTAGCGCGGCTCCCAGTTCAGCGCCTTGCGCGCCTTCTCGTTGGACGATCCACGCGCGCTGGTCATGCAGAGCACGGTGAACTCGTCTGCCAGCAGCCGGCCAGCCCAGGCCGGCACGCGCAGCGGGGGCCGCGCGCCCGCGACCTGGGCCAGGTGGGGCAGCCAGTCCGCGACTGGCGCGGGATCGCTGTCGACCACGTTGTAGACACCAGGGGCACCGCCCTCGACGGCGGCCACGGTCGCCGCCGCGGCATCCCTGATCTCGGTGAACGACCAGATCCCGGTGCCGCCGCCGATGAGCGGCAGCCGCCGCCGGCGCACCGCCTCGACCATAGCGCCGGACGCGCCCGGCCCGTAGAACGTGCCATAGCGCAGCACCAGGCCCTCGGCTGCCTGCTCCGGCACCACCCGCTCCACGTGAGCGATCGCCGCCAGGGTCGCCGTCGAGGACGGCGCGGGGTCCGGGTCGAGCGGGTCCTCCTCGGTCTTGACCGGCCCGCCGGCCCGGGCGTTGGGCCAGCCGGTGTAGCTCTGCGCGATGACCCGCCGGGTCCCGGCCGCGGCCGCCGCCGCCAGCAGGATGTCGGTGCCCTGGGTGCGCAGCTGGTTGGTGGCGGTGAACACCCGGTCGAGCCGGGCCAGGCGGCGCATGTTCCCCAGCGCGGTCATCTCGTGCACGATGACCTCTGGCCGGGCGGCCCGGACGGCCGCGGTGACCCCCGCGTGGTCGAGCCCGTCGACCACGACCGGGTCGGCTCCCAGCTCGCGGAGCCCGCTGACCTTGCCCGCCGTCCTGGTGGTGGCGGTGACCTGATGGCCGGCCGCGACAAGGCCGGGGACGAGGTAGCGCCCCAGCGCCCCGGTTGCCCCGGTGACGAAGACCCGCATCGGCTGCTCCCTTCGGGTGATGTTTTCCCGTTAAGACAGGGCACCACCCCGGGCTGTGACAGCGTCCGGGTACCGCGAGACGGGCGGTTCGGTCAGGCGCCGGAGGTGTCCCCTTCCGCCTGAGCGCTGCCCGCCGGGGCGCCCGGCTGCCGGTCGCGAGGCGGCGGCACGTTCGCGTCGAGCAGCGTGCTGGCGCCAGCCGGGCGCAGCTGCGCGTCCTCGGTCCGTTCCCTGAGCCGGTCGAGCGACTCGGAGTCGCCGAACGGCACCGCCGCTTCGAGCCGGCTGGCCGCCTCCACCTCGGGCAGGTCCATCACCGCGTCGACCAGGGTGGCCCGGTCACCGGGACGGACGTGCTCGCCCTTGGCGTACATCGACGCCCGCACGGTGCCGCCGGGGCCGGCCTCGGCCGACACCGACGCGACGGCGGCGGTCTGCTCGTTGTCGTCCTTGATTTCTACCTGACGCGATGGCTCTGGACTGGTCATGCCATCCTCCTCGGAGTTCGCTCGCCGGGGACGTACGCGGGCGGCCGGCTGGCCCGGCCGCTCCCGGGAAGCAGGACACGGCTTACCCGCGCCTCGACGCTGAGATCTGCTCCGCTGGTCTTCGTCTTCGCCTGCCCGGTGCCGCGGGGGCGAAACGGCCCGCGCGCTTTTCTGTGCCGGGCTCCAGCGGATCGTGGAGGGTCAGCCCGGCCGCGTCCGCCCGGATGTGCTCGAAGATCAGCGAGGTCTCGGTGTAGGACACGTCCCCGTTGGAGGACAGGGTCTCGACGAAGTCGCGCAGGGCCGAGGTCGACCCGGCCGCCACGTGGAGCAGGAAGTCGTCCTTGCCCGCCAGGAAGAAGACGTTCAGTACCTCGGGCTGCCCCGCTACCTCGGCCACGAAGCCGCGGATGCGGCCGCGCGCGTGCGACTGGAGCCGGACCGCGATCATCGCCTGCAGCGGGCGGCCGAGTGCGGCCTGGTCGACGTCGGCGTGGTACCCGCGGATCACCCCGCGCTCGCGGAGCGAACGGACCCGTCCGAGGCAGGTCGAGGGTGCGATGCCAGCCCGCTCGGCCAGTGCGTTGTTGGCGATCCGGGCGTCCCGGGCCAGCTCACGGACCAGCTGTCGGTCGATGTCATCGAGCTCGCCCGGCCGATCCGGCGGCCCGGCTCCGGGCGGCGCCGGCCAGGGGGCCCGAACACGATTCTGCGGACCGCCGGGCATAAGCGGAGGAGATGAATTTTCAGTCATCACACAACCAATGTTAAGAATCATCTTCAGAAAACTAGGCAAGTTTCCGACAAAAATGCATGATAGAGAGAGCGGTGCCAGAACCGGGACGGCATGCCGCACCCTTAGCGAGCAGCGAAAGGCAGTCACGCCATGAAGGTTGGCATTCCCCGCGAGGTCAAGAACCACGAGTACCGCGTCGCCATCACCCCCGCAGGCGTGAACGAGCTGACCAGCCACGGTCACCAGGTCTTCCTCGAGCAGGGCGCCGGCCTCGGCTCCCAGCTCACCGACGACGCCTACACGGCCGCCGGTGCCACCATCATCCCAGACGCGGACGAGGTGTGGGGCATCGCCGACATGGTGCTCAAGGTCAAGGAGCCGGTCGCGGAGGAGTACCACCGCATGCACCCGGGCCTGACCCTGTTCACCTACCTGCACCTGGCGGCGGACAAGGACTGCACCGACGCGCTGCTCGGCAGCAAAGTCACCGGCATCGCCTATGAGACCGTCCAGCTCGCCGACCGCTCCCTCCCGCTGCTCGCCCCGATGTCCGAGGTCGCGGGCAGGCTCGCCCCGCAGGTCGGCGCCTACCACCTGATGCGCTCCGGTGGCGGCTACGGCGCGCTGCTCGGTGGCGTGCCCGGGACCCGCCCGGCCAGCGTCGTCGTCATCGGCGGGGGGGTCTCCGGCCACCACGCCGCGCAGATCGCCGTCGGCATGGGCGCCCAGGTCACGGTCCTGGACAAAAACATCGCCCGGCTGCGCCAGATCGACGCCATCTACCAGGGCCGCCTCCAGACCGTCGCCTCCAACGGCTACGAGATCGAGCGCGCCGTCGTGGCCGCCGACCTGGTCATCGGGGCCGTCCTGGTCACCGGGGCCAAGGCGCCCAAGCTGGTGTCGAACGAGCTCGTCAGCCGGATGAAGCCCGGCTCGGTGCTAGTCGACATCGCCATCGACCAGGGCGGCTGCTTCGAGGACTCGCACCCGACCACCCACGCCGACCCGGTCTTCATGGTGCACGACAGCGTCTTCTACTGCGTCGCCAACATGCCCGGCGCGGTGCCCAACACCTCCACCTACGCGCTGACCAACGCTACCCTGCCGTACGTGGTCGAGCTGGCCGACCAGGGCTGGCGCGCCGCCCTCACGGCCGACCCGGCCCTCGCCCTGGGCCTCAACACCCACGAGGGGCAGCTGACCAACGAGCCGGTTGCGGTCGCGCACGGCTACGAGTCGGTCACCGTCGCCTCGGCGCTGGCCTAGACATCCCAGCCGGGCACCCACGAGCCGGCGCGCCCCCGGCCCCGCCACCCCACCGAACGGGGTCAGGCCGCGCGCCATCTCCCGCCATCCGCAATCCGGCTCTGGCGGGACGAGCGGGCCGGAAGGACGCAAAACCCCCGCGTCCTTCCGGCCCGCCGAGCTTTCCGGCCGCGGTCCGGCGACTAGGATTTGCCTGGGCGCGGCCCTCACGGTGAGCGGCGGCCGGCATGAGCAGAAGCGGAGGCCAGGCCGGTGAGCATGGCGACTATCACAGGCTCTGACCTGCGGAGGTTCCTGGACGGGCTGCCCGGGGTGGACCAGGTCGGGGCCGAGGCGCGGGCGGCCGTGCTGGCGATCGCGGTCGATCAAGACGACGGCCAAGCAGTGGGCCCTCGACCAGGCGATCTCGATGATCGACCTGACCACGCTGGAGGGCCAGGACACCCCGGGCAAGGTCCGGGCGATGTGTGCGAAGGCCAGGCGGCCCGACCCGGCCGACCCGTCCGTCCCCGCGGTCGCCGCGATCTGCGTCTACCCCGACCTCGTCGGGGTCGCGGCGACCGCGCTGAGGGGCACCGGGATCCACCTGGCCAGCGTCGCCACCGCGTTCCCGAGCGGCCGGGCCAGCCTCGCGGTGAAGCTGGCGGACACCCGGTCGGCGATCGCGGCGGGCGCCGACGAGGTCGACATGGTGATCGACCGCGGTGCCTTCCTGGCCGGGGACTACCAGCTCGTCTTCGACGAGATCGCGGCCGTGCGCGAGGCCTGCGGGGACGCGGCCCACCTGAAGGTGATCCTGGAGACCGGCGAGCTGGCCACCCTGGACAACGTGCGGCGGGCGTCGTGGCTGGCGATGCTGGCGGGCGCGGACTTCATCAAGACCTCGACCGGCAAGGTCAGCCCGGCCGCCACCCTGCCGGTGACGCTGGTGATGCTCGAGGCGGTGCGCGACTTCCGTGACGCCAGCGGCCGGCAGGTCGGGGTGAAGGCGGCGGGCGGGATCCGCACCGCCAAGGACGCGCTCCGGTACCTGGTGCTGGTGAACGAGACCGCCGGCGACGACTGGCTCCACCCCGACTGGTTCCGGATCGGCGCCTCCAGCCTGCTGAACGACCTGCTGATGCAGCGGGCCAAGATGACAACCGGCCGCTACTCCGGCCCCGACTACTTCACCATGGACTCGTGACGGGGGACTCGTGATGGCAAGGTTCGAGTACGCCCCGGCCCCGGAATCGCGCGCGATCGTCTCCCTGCGGGAGTCCTACGGGCTGTTCATCGGCGGCGAGTTCGTCCCCGGGCTGGGCGACGAGACGTTCAAGTCCATCTCCCCGGCCAGGAGGAGGTGCTGGCCGAGGTGACCGAGGCGCGGCCCGGCCGACGTGGACCGGGCGGTCACCGCCGCCCGCAAGGCCTACGAGCAGACCTGGTCGGTGCTGCCAGGCAGGGAGCGGGCCAAGTACCTGTTCCGGCATCGCCCGGATCATCCAGGAGCGGGCGCGGGAACTGGCGGTGCTCGAGTCGCTCGACAACGGCAAGCCGATCCGCGAGTCCCGCGACGTCGACATCCCGCTGGCCGCGGCGCACTTCTTCTACTACGCCGGCTGGGCCGACAAGCTCGACTGCGCCGGGTTCGGCCCGGACCCGCGCCCGGTCGGGGTGGCGGGGCAGGTCATCCCCTGGAACTTCCCCGCTGCTGATGCTCGCGTGGAAGATCGCCCCCGCGCTGGCCTGCGGCAACACCGTGGTGCTGAAGCCGGCTGAGACGACGCCGCTGTCCGCGCTCCTCTTCGCCGAGATCTGCCAGCAGGCGGACCTGCCGCCGGGCGTGGTCAACATCGTCACCGGGGCCGGCGCGACCGGGCGGGCGCTGGTCGAGCCACCCGGGCATCGACAAGGTCGCGTTCACCGGCTCGACCGAGGTCGGCAAGGAGATCGCCCGCACCGCCGCGCCGAAGAAGCTCACCCTCGAACTCGGCGGCAAGGCCGCCAACATCGTCTTCGCCGACGCGCCGGTCGACCAGGCGGTCGAGGGGATCGTCAACGGGATCTTCTTCAACCAGGGCCACGTGTGCTGCGCCGGGTCGCGGCTGCTGGTCCAGGAGTCGGTCTGCGAGCCGGTGCTCGGCCGCGCTCCGGCGGCGGCTGGCCACCCTGCGGCTGGGCGACCCGCTGGACAAGAACACCGACGTCGGCGCCATCAACTCCGCCGGCCCAGCTGGCCCGGATCCGCGAGCTGGCGGACGCCGGGGAGGCCGAGGGGCGCCGAGCGCTGGTCGCCGCCGTGCGAGCTGCCGGACCGGGGCTTCTGGTTCCCGCCGACCGTGTTCACCGGGGTCTCCCAGGCGCACCGCATCGCGCGCGAGGAGATCTTCGGCCCGGTGCTGTCGGTGCTGACCTTCCGCACGCCGGCCGAGGCGGTCGACAAGGCCAACAACACCCCCTACGGGCTCTCGGCCGGCGTCTGGACCGACAAGGGCTCGCTGATCTTGTGGATGGCGTCGCGGCTGCGGGCCGGGGTGGTGTGGGCGAACACCTTCAACAAGTTCGACCCGACCTCGCCGTTCGGCGGCTACAAGGAGTCCGGCTACGGCCGCGAAGGCGGCCGCCACGGACTGGAGGCCTACCTCGATGTCTGACGCCGCGTCCGCCGTACCCGCCACTGCCGGCACCCGCCTGGCGGTGCGGAAGACCTACAAGCTCTACATCGGCGGGGCCTTCCCCCGCTCGGAAAGCGGAAGGTCCTACCCGGTGACCGACCACAAGGACGGCTTCCTGGCCAACGCCGCGCTTGCCTCGCGCAAGGACGCCCGCGACGCGGTGGTCGCCGCCCGCAAGGCGGCGGCCGGCTGGGCGGGCGCGACCGCCTACAACCGCGGGCAGGTCCTCTACCGGGTCGCCGAGCTGCTCGAGGGACGCCGCGCCCAGTTCACGGCCGAGGTCCGCGCGGCCGAGGGGCTGGGCGCCCGCGCGGCCGAGGCCGTGGTGGACGCCGCGGTCGACCGCTGGGTCTGGTACGCCGGCTGGGCCGACAAGCTCGCCCAGGTGCGCGGGGCGGCCAACCCGGTCGCCGGCCCGTACTTCAACTTCTCGCTGCCCGAGCCGACCGGGGTGGCCGCGGTGCTCGCCCCGCCGGGCTCCAGCCTGCTCGGCCTCGTCTCCGTCGTCGCCCCCGCGGTCGTCAGCGGCAACACGGTGGTCGCGCTGGCCAGCGAGGCGCGCCCGCTGCCGGCCGTCACGCTGGCCGAGGTGCTGGCCACGTCCGACGTCCCCGGCGGCGTGATCAACATCCTGACCGGCCGGACGGCCGAGGTCGCCCCCTGGCTCGCGTCCCACATGGACGTCAACGCCATCGACGTGACCGGCGCGGCCGACGCCCTGGCCGACGACCTCGCGGTCGCCGCGGCCGACAACCTCAAGCGCGTCATCCGCCCGCGCCGCGAGGACGGGGACTGGACCGGCCGCCCCAGCCTGCACCGGCTGCACGGCTACCTGGAAACCAAGACGGTCTGGCACCCGATCGGGACCTGAGCTGGTCATCGTGGGCGGGCAGCGCTAGCCGGGGGCCGGACCGGCCAGGAGGAACGGGGCTGGCTCGACCCGGCCAGCCCGCCGCTCGCACCAGCCTGGTACCGCCACCCCGTCACGCTGCCCAGGTCAGGCCACCCGGGTCAGCCCACCCGGGTCAGGCCAGCAGCGCCGCTCCCGCGTCGAGCAGCGCCGCCGCGCAGGCGGCGGCGGCCTCGCGGGCGGCCGGCAGGTCGTCGCGCGCCCGGGCCGGGCGGACCGCCTCGGCGTAGAGCTTGATCACCGGCTCGGTGCCGCTCGGCCGGATCATCAGCCGCGCGGCGGGCCCGGCGTGCCAGATCAGCACGTCGGCCGGCGGCACCGGCACCCCGGGAGCGCGCTCGGCCCGCCCGCCCGCCAGGTCGACCGCCCCCGGGCCGGGGTCGCGCAGGTCGGTCACGGTGACCGGCTGGCCCGCCAGCTCCCGGGGCGGGTTCTTCCTGACCCGCTCGGCCGCGTCCGCCAGGCGGGCCAGGCCCCCCGCCCCCTGCGCCCGCAGCGACCGCTCGCGGGTGACGTGCGCGCCGTGGGCGAGCGCGAGGTCGTCGAGCCGTCCGGCCAGCGTCTGACCGCCTGCTGCCAGTTCGGCCGCCACCCCCAGCACGAGCAGGGCCGCGCTGATGCCGTCCTTGTCGGCCACCAGGTCCGGCCGCACGGCGTAGCCGAGCGCCTGCTCGTAGCCGTAGAGCAGGACGCCGTCGCCGCCCGCGGCCCGCGCGATCCACTTGAACCCGGTCAGCGTGGTGACGCAGCGGACCCCGGCCGCGCCGGCCAGGCGGCGCAGCAGCGAGCCCGACACGACCGTCGTCGCCACCACCGGCGGCGGCCCGCCCCCATCTGGAGCGGCCGCGGCCCGCCGGGCGAGCACCGCGTCGCCCAGCAGCGCGCCCAGCTCGTCCCCGGTCAGCGCCCGGAACCCGTCCGGTCCCGGCACCATGACCGCCAGCCGGTCCGCGTCCGGGTCGTTGGCCAGCACCAGGTCCGCCCCTTCGCGCGCGGCCGCCGCCCGGGCCAGGTCGAGGACGCCCGGTGCCTCCGGGTTGGGGTAGGGCACGGTGGGGAAGTCCGGGTCGGGCTGCCGCTGCTCCGCCACCGGCACCGGGTCGGGCCAGCCCGCGGCGGCCAGCACCGCCCGCACGGTCGCGTCGCCGACCCCGTGCAGCGCGGTGTGCACCACCTTGAGCAGCGGCGTGCCCGGCCAGGCGCCCGCCCGCCGCCACCGCGGTCACGTACGCACTGGCAGCCGCGTCGGCCGGGGTGAAGTCGAACGTCCCGGTCTCCCAGCCCGCGGGCAGGGCCAGCGGGTCGACCGCGTCGATGGCGGCCGCGATCTCGGCGTCGGCCGGCGGCAGCAGCTGCCCGCCGTCGCGTACGTAGACCTTGATCCCGTTGTCCTCGCGCGGGTTGTGGCTGGCCGTCACCATCAGCCCGTAGGCCGCGTGCAGGTGGCGCACCGCGAAGGCCAGCACCGGGGTCGGCAGGGCGCGTGTCAGCAGCAGCACCCGGATCCCGGCCCGGGACAGGATCCGGCCCGCGTCGGCCGCGAACAGCTGGGACCCGGCCCGCCCGTCGTAGCCGATGACCACCCCGTCCGCCGCGTCCCGGCCGGCTGCGTCCTGGCCGGCCAGGTGCCGGGCCAGCCCGGCCGCCACCCGCCCGGCCGTCAGCCGGTTCATCCGCATCGGGCCCGCGCCCATCGCGGCCCTGATGCCGGCCGTGCCGAACGCCAGCGAACCCTCGAAGCGGGCCGCCAGCTCGGCTCTCGGCCCGCCGGCCAGCAGCCGGTCCAGTTCGGCCGCGGTGGACGGGTCGGGGTCGGCGTCCCGCCAGGCTGTCGCGCGGGCCGTCAGGCCGTCGTCCGGTCGTGCCGTCATCTGCCTTCCCCTTCCCGCCGCCTCACCTGGCACGACCCTATCCGCCCGGGGGCCGCCGGGCCCTGGCAGGCCAGCACCGCTGCGGTCCCCTTGCCACGGGTGGGGCAGGCGCGCCATGGTGGTCCCGTGCATGAACGAGGGGCAGGCGGATGAGCCAGGTTGACGTGGCCGGGGTCAGCATCGACTACCAGGTCACCGGGCAGGGGCGCCCGGTGATCCTGCTGCACGGCTTTCCCGACTCGGGCCGGCTGTGGCGGCACCAGGTGCCCGCCCTCGCGGCCGAAGGTTTCCAGGTCATCGTGCCCGACCTGCGCGGCTACGGCGCCTCGGGCAAGCCCGAGGCGGTCGGGGCTTACTCGCTCCCGCTGCTGGCGGCGGACGTGCAGGCGATCCTCGCCCAGGAGCAGATCGAGCGGGCGCACGTGGTCGGCCACGACTGGGGGGCGGCGCTCGCCTGGGTGCTGGGTGCCCTCGCCCCCGGCACGGTCGACCACCTGGTCACCTTGTCGGTCGGCCACCCGGCCGGCCTGCTGCGCTCGACCGAGCAGCGCGAGAAGTCCTGGTACATGCTGCTGTTCCAGTTCCCCGGCATCGCCGAGCAGTGGCTGACCGACGACGACTGGGCCAACTTCCGCAGCTGGGGCGCCCACCCGGACACCGACCAGGTCATCGCCGACCTGGAAGCGAGCGGCTCGCTCACGCCCGGCCTGAACTGGTACCGCGCCAACGTACCGCCCGCGGCCTGGATCAGCCGGGGGCCGCGCTGCCGCCCGTGCAGGCGCCGACCATGGGTATCTGGAGTTCGGGGGACTTCGCGCTGACCGAGGGGCAGATGACCGGCTCAGCCGCCCACGTGGCGGGCCCGTGGCGTACGAGCGCATCGACGGCCCCGGCCACTGGATGCAACTGGAAGCTCCCGCCGCGGTCAGCGAGTTGCTGCTGGACTTCCTCCCGCGCTGAGCGGGTCAGGATACGACCCGGGTCAGGCGAACGAGGCCGCGTAATCGGCCGCGAACTGTTCAAACGAGCGGGCGGGGCGGCCGAGGACAGCCGGGACATCGTCGGTTAGCCAGGCCGCGTCGCCGTCCGCGGTGAGGCGGAACGCCTGGGCGTTCATGTGCGCGACGGGCTCGGGGATGCCCGCCCGGACCATCGCGTCCTTGTTCTGGTCGAAGCTCAGTTCCCGGTAGCTGATGGCCCGGCCGAGCAGGTCCGACAAGGCAGCGGCGACGTCGTCGTTGGACAGCAGCCGCGGGCCGCTCAGCCAGTAGGTTTTCCCGCGGTGCCCAGCGGGGGAGCCGGCGATGGCCGCGGCGACGGCGGCAACGTCGCGGGCGTCGACCATCCCGCCCCGGCCCTTACCCGCGGCTGAGCCGAAGCTGCTGGTCGCGGCGATGGCCGGGGCCAGGGCGAGGATGTTCTGCATGTAGGCGTTGGAGCGCAGCAGCGTGTGCGGGATCCCGGAGGCGGCCAGCCCCGCCTCGATCTCGGCCTGCCCGCGCCTGCGGGCGATCGGCGAGTCGGCCGAGGCCTTGCTGGTGGCCTTGACCACGTG
Organism: uncultured Actinomycetota bacterium; assembly: GCA_963795335.1. Taxonomy (GTDB): domain Bacteria; phylum Actinomycetota; class Actinomycetes; order Streptosporangiales; family Streptosporangiaceae; genus Trebonia. The sequence continues at coordinate 57,811 of CAWCHI010000005.1, read as the reverse complement.
CGCCACCCCGGCCCGGCCGGCGCTGGCGACGACGTTCAGCTCCTGGACCGGGACGGCCGGGCTGACCAGGATCACCGCACTGACGCCCGCCATCGCGGCGTCGATGCTGGCGGGCTCGGCCAGGTCGCCCGCCGTGAGCTCGGCTCCGGCCGCGGCGAGCGCCTGCGCCGTGGCCGCCTCCGGGTCGCGCACCAGCACCCGGACCGGGATGTCCTTGCCGCGCAGCAGGCGGACCGCCTCAGCGCCGACCTTGCCCGCCGTCGTCACCAGGATCACGCTGAACCTCCGAAGCCATAAGAATGGGTTATGTGACCCACTATGGTGGAGGCTGAATGGGTTGTCAAACTCATAAACAGGTAACCGGCCGGACGTCAGCCGAGGCGGACGGGCAGCGTCTCCAGGCCGTGGATGAGCGAGCTCTGCCGCCAGCGCAGCGAGTCCGGCGTCCGCCGCCAGCGACAGCGCCGGGAACCGCGCCAGCAGGGCGCCGAACGCGACCTCGCCCTCCAGCCGGGCCAGCGGCGCGCCGAGGCAGAAGTGGATGCCATGGCCGAACGCGACGTGCCCGCCCGCGTCCCGGCCTACGTCGAGCTGGTCGGCGTCGGGGAACTTGCCCGGGTCGCGGTTGGCGGCCGAGGTCACGCACAGCACCCACTCGCGGGCCGGGATGGTCACCCCGCCGATCTCCACCGGCTCCAGGGTGAACCGCTCGGTCGCGTGGTTCAGCGGGTTGGCGTAGCGCAGCAGCTCCTCGACCGCGCCCGGCAGCAGCGACGTGGTCGGACCGCAGCCGGCGCGAGCTGGGCCGGGTTGCGCCAGCAGCGCGAGCGTGCCGCGTGGCGATCAGGTTGGTCGTGGTCTCGTGGCCCGCGATCAGCAGCAGGAACAGCATCGCGATGAGCTCGCGCTCGTCCAGCGAGTCGCCGGAGTCGCGCGCCTCGATCAGCGCCGAGACCATGTCGTCGGCCGGCTGGGCCCGCTTGGCCGCCACCAGGTCGCGTGAAGTAGCTGGAACATCGCCACGCCGGCCGCGCGGAACGTCCCCGGGGTCGCCCGCGTCCGGCCACCATCGCGTGCGACCAGGCGCGGAACTGGTCCTGGTCGCTGGCCGGGATGCCGAGCAGCTCGCAGATCACCGTCACCGGCAGCGGGAAGGCGAACGCCTCGATCAGGTCGACCGTCTCGCCCGCGGCGAGGGCCGGCTCGCAGCGCGTCGAGCAGCGCCGCGGTGATCGCCTCGACCCGAGGCCGCAGCCCGGCTACCCGGCGGGCGGTGAACGCCTTCGACACCAGCTTGCGCAGCCGGGTGTGCGTCGGGCGGGTCGGCGTTGAGCAGGTGCACCGACAGGTAGCCGGTCACCTCGTCCGGCACCCAGCCCGGCTCGGTCAGCTTGCCCGCCCAGTCCTTGTGCAGCCGCGGGTCCGCCAGCGCGGCCCGCACCTCGGGGTAGCGGGTGACGAGCCAGACCCTCCCGTTGCCGCCGGGCATCACGACCGGGGTCACCGGTCCCTCCTCGCGCATCCGGCTGAAGTAGGCGAGGGGGTGCTGGAAGTAGTCCGCGGCCGAGGTGCTCGGCCGGGGGCGCCGCAAATTCCGTCACGGGTCTCAGCCTACAAGTAATAACGCGACTTCGGTCAGGCCCGGGACCGGCTGACGTGCCGCCGCGGCGGCGAAGACGCGTGGCGCCGGTAACCGCGCGAACGCCCGCCGGCGACTACTCTTACAGGCGTGACCGATCCGAACCGATACCGACCCAAGCCCGGGGAGATCCCCGAGCAGCCCGGGGTCTACCGGTTCCGCGACGAGCGCGGCCGGGTCATCTACGTCGGCAAGGCCAAGTCGCTGCGGCAGCGGCTCAACCAGTACTTCGCCGACTTCACCGCGCTGCACCCGCGCACCCAGCTGATGGTCACCACCGCCGCAGCGTCGAGTGGACCGTGGTCAACACCGAGGTCGAGGCGCTGCAGCTGGAGTACTCCTGGATCAAGGAGTTCGACCCGCGGTTCAACGTCAAGTACCGCGACGACAAGTCCTACCCCTACCTCGCGGTCACCATGGGCGAGGACTTCCCCCGGGTCATGGTGATGCGCGGCGCCAAGCGGAAGGGCACCCGCTACTTCGGCCCGTACTCGCACGCCTGGGCGATCCGCGAGACGGTCGACACGCTGCTGCGCGTCTTCCCGGTCCGCACCTGCTCGGCCGGGGTGTTCAAGCGGGCGGGCCAGATCGGCCGCCCCTGCCTGCTCGGCTACATCGGCAAGTGCTCGGCCCCGTGCGTCGGGAAGATCACCGAGGACGAGCACCGGGCGCTCGCCGAGGACTTCTGCGACTTCATGTCCGGCCAGACCAGCCGGTTCATCCGCAAGCTGACGGCCGAGATGAAGCAGGCCTCCGACGACGAGGAGTACGAGCGGGCCGCCCGGCTGCGCGACGACGTCAAGGCGCTCGAGCGCGCCCTGGAGAAGCAGGCCGTGGTCCTCGGCGACGGCACCGACTGCGACGTGATCGCGCTGGCCGAGGACCAGCTCGAGGCGGCGGTGCAGATCTTCTACGTGCGCGGCGGCCGGATCCGGGGCCAGCGCGGCTGGGTCTCGGAGAAGGTCGAGGAGACGACCACGGCGGACCTGGTCGAGGTGTTCCTGGGCCAGTTCTACGGCGACGGCGGAGCTCGCCCGACGGCCAACGGGATCCCGCGCGAGGTGCTGGTCCCCGAGCTGCCGCCGGACCCCGAGGCGATGACCCAGTGGCTGACCGAGCGCCGCGGCGGCCCGGTGCGCTTGCGGGTGCCGCAGCGCGGCGACAAGAAGACCCTGGCCGAGACCGTCGCCCGCAACGCCAAGGAGTCGCTCGCGCTGCACAAGCTGCGGCGCGCGAGCGACCTCACCACCCGTTCCAAGGCGCTGCAGGAGATCCAGGACGCCCTCGAACTCGACGACGCCCCGCTGCGCATCGAGTGCTACGACGTCTCCAACCTGCAGCAGACGCACGTGGTCGCGTCCATGGTGGTGTTCGAGGACGGTCTGGCCCGCAAGAGCGAGTACCGCCGCTTCTCGATCCGCGGCTACGACGGCAGCGACGACGTCTCGGCCATCCGCGAGGTGATCACCCGCCGCTTCCGCCGCTACCTGGAGGAGCGCGAGGAGCTCGGGCGAGCTCGACCTGCTCGGCGACCCCCAGGCAACCGAGGACCAGCGTCCCCCGCACGGGCAAGAACCAGACGACCAGTCCGAACGGCTGGTGGTGACACCGCAGCGGAAGTTCGCCTACCCGCCCAACCTGGTGGTCGTCGACGGCGGCGCGCCCCAGGTCGCGGCGGCCGCGGCCGCGCTGGCCGACCTCGGCATCGACGACGTGTCCGTCTGCGGGCTGGCCAAGCGGCTGGAGGAGGTCTGGCTGCCGGGCCAGGACTACCCGGTGATCATGTCCCGCTCCTCGGAGGGCCTGTACCTGCTGCAGCGGGTGCGGGACGAGGCGCACCGGTTCGCGATCACCTACCACCGGGCCAAGCGCGGCAAGGCCGCGACCACCTCGGCTCTCGACGACGTGCCGGGGCTCGGCCCGGCCCGGCGGGCCGCCCTGCTCAAGGCGTTCGGCTCGGTCAAGGCGCTCACGCGGCGCCGCCGGAGCAGATCGCGGCCGTGCCCGGCATCGGGCCGAAGCTGGCCGAGACCGTCCTCGCCGCGCTGCAGGCGCCCAGCCGGCCGAGCACCCGGGCTGAGCGGTGCGACCAGGGCCACGCTGCCGACGGGAAAGCAGCTCAATGACGACTGAGAACGCGGGCGAGCGGACGGCGTCCGGGGCGCCTGACATCGTCATCATCACCGGCATGTCCGGCGCCGGCCGGTCCACCGCGGCCAAGTCGCTCGAGGACCTCGGCTGGTTCGTGGTCGACAACCTGCCCCCGGCGCTGCTGCCGACCATGCTGGACCTGGCCGACCGGGCGTCGCTGCCCGGCATCGCCGCCATCGTGGACGTGCGCTCGCGGGCGTTCTCGACCGACCTGAAGTCGGCCATCTCCTCCCTCGGGGCGCGTGGCGTCGTCCCCGCACGTGCTGTTCCTCGAGGCGTCGGACGCGGTGCTGGTGCAGCGGTTCGAGAACGTCCGGCGGCCGCACCCGATGCAGGGCGCGGGCACGATCACTCGACGGGCATCACGGCCGAGCGGGAGCTGCTGCGCGAGGTCCGCGGCGACTCCGACATCGTGCTCGACACGTCCTCGCTGAACGTGCACGAGCTGCGCGCCCGGATGCACGGCTACTTCGCCGGGGACTCGGTGACCGGGCTGCGGCTCAACATCGTCTCGTTCGGCTACAAGTACGGGCTGCCGGTCGACGCCGACCTGGTGGCCGACTGCCGGTTCCTGCCCAACCCGCACTGGGTGCCCGAGCTGCGGCCGCTGTCCGGCCTGGACGCGGCCGTCCGCGACTACGTGCTCGGCCAGCCCGCCGCGACCGCCTTCCTGGCCGCCTACCTCGCAGGTGCTCGACGTGTCGCTGGCCGGCTTCGAGCGCGAGGGCAAGCGCTACGTGACCATCGCCGTCGGCTGCACCGGCGGCAAGCACCGCTCAGTCGCCATGGCCGAGCGGCTCGCGGCCCAGTTGCCCGGCCGCGACGTCAGCGTGTCGCACCGCGACCTCGGGCGGGAGTGAGTGGGTAATTCCCCCGGGGGGACGACCCCCCCGGTGACCCCCGCACTCCTGGGAGGAACCCGTCCCCCGCGGGTGGTCGCCCTCGGCGGCGGGCACGGCCTGGCCGCCTCGCTGTCGGCCCTGCGCCGGGTGACCGACGACCTGACCGCGATCGTCACCGTGGCCGACGACGGCGGCTCGTCGGGGCGGCTGCGCCAGGAGTTCGGGGTGCTCCCGCCGGGTGACCTGCGGATGGCGCTGGCCGCGCTGTGCGGGGACGACGAATGGGGGACAACCTGGGCCCGGGTGGTGCAGCACCGCTTCGGCGGCGGCGGCGATCTGGGCGGCCACTCACTCGGCAACCTGCTCATCGCCGGACTCTGGGACCTGCTGGGTGACCCGGTCGCGGGGCTCGACTGGGTCGGCCGGCTGCTGCGGGTGACCGGCCGGGTGCTGCCGATGGCGGCGGTCCCGCTCGACATCGTCGCGTGCGTGGAAGGGGCCGACCCGGAGCGGCCGGCCGCAGTCTCCGACCGTGCGCGGGCAGGCGTCGATCGCGGTGACGCCCGGCCGGGTACGGTCGATCTCGCTGCTGCCGGCCGACCCGCCCGCGGTGCCGGAGGCGGCCGCAGGCGGTGCTGGCGGCGGACTGGGTGGTGTTCGGCCCGGGGTCGTGGTTCACCTCGGTGCTGCCGCACCTGATGGTGCCGTCGCTGCGGTCCGCGCTGACGGCCACCGCGGCGCGTAGGCTCGTGGCGCTGAACCTGGTCCCGCAGCCGGGCGAAACCGAGGGGTTCTCACCGCACCGCCACCTGGAAGTGCTGGCCGAGCATGCGCCATCATTGTCGTTCGATGTCGTGCTGGCCGACGCGGGCGCGGTGGCCGGGGCGGAGCAGGACCTCAGGAAGGCGGCGGGGCAACTCCAGGCGTCGCTGGCGCTGGCCAACGTGGCGGCGCCGGACGGGGCCCGGCATGACCCGGAGCGGCTCGCGGCCGCGTTCCGGGAGATCTTCACGGTCGCGGAGCGGCCGGGGTTGCGGGGGGCCGTCCCCCCGGAACGGCACGGCACGGGGGAGCGGTACTGATGATGGGGGTGTCGCGATGGCGATGACGGGCGTGGTCAAGGATGAGCTCAGCCGGGTCCCGGTGGTGAAGCCGTGCTGCCGCAAGACGGAGGTGTCCACCCTGCTGCGCTTCGCGGGCGGGCTGACGCTGACGTCCGGGCACATCGTGATCGAGGCCGAGCTGGACACCGCGGCGGTGGCGCGGCGCCTGCGCGCGTCCATCACCGAGGTCTTCGGGCAGCCGTCGGAGCTGCTGGTGCTGTCGCCCGGCGGGCTCCGCAAGGGCAACCGCTACGTGGTCCGGGTGACCAAGGGCGGTGACAGCCTCGCCCGCCAGACCGGGCTGATCGACAACTTCGGCCGGCCCGTGCGCGGGCTGCCCCGGCAGGTCGTCTCGGGCGGCATCTGCGATTGCGAGGCCGCCTGGCGGGGCGCGTTCCTGGTCCACGGCTCGCTCACCGAGCCGGGCCGCTCGATGGCGCTGGAGATCACCTGCCCCGGTTCCGAGGCGGCGCTGGCCCTGGTCGGCGCGGCCCGGCGGCTGAAGATCGCGGCCAAGGCGCGCGAGGTCCGCGGGGTCGACCGGGTGGTGATCCGCGACGGCGAGGCCATCGCGGCCATGCTGACCCGCCTCGGTGCTCACGACAGTGTGCTCGCCTGGGAGGAGCGCCGGATGCGGCGCGAGGTCCGGGCGACCGCCAACCGGCTGGCTAACTTCGACGACGCCAACCTGCGCCGCTCGGCCCGGGCGGCGGTCGCGGCGGGGGCCCGGGTGGAACGCGCCCTGGAGATCCTCGGCCCGGAGGCCCCGGAGCACCTGGTCATGGCGGGCCGGCTGCGGGTGGCCAACCGGCAGGCATCGCTGGAGGAGCTGGGCCAGCTGGCCGACCCGCCGCTGACCAAGGACGCGATCGCCGGGCGGATCCGCCGCCTGCTGGCGATGGCCGACCGGCGGGCGGCCGACCTCGGCATGCCGTCGACCGAGGCCTGCCTGACGGCCGAGATGCTCCCCTAGGCCGGGGTGTCCCGGCCGGGGGACGCGGCCCGGGCGAGCACGATCGCGACCAGGGCCAGCAGCGACACGGTGGTCAGCGCGATCCGCAGGCTGAGCGCCCCGGCCAGGAAGCCGATGATCGGCGGGCCGAGCAGGAACCCGGCGTAGCCGCAGGTCGAAGCGGTGGCCACGCCGTTCGGGCCCGCCAGGGCGCCGACCTGGCTCATCGCGGTGGGGAAGGCGTTGGCGACCCCGAGGCCGGCCAGCGCGAAGCCCGCCAGGGCGAGCGGGAGGACCGGCGACAGGGCCGCCGCGAGCATGCCCGCGCAGGTGACGACGGCCCCCGCAGACCAGCAGCCGGGTCTGGCCGAGGCGGGCCAGCAGCCAGCTCCCGGCCAGCCGCCCGCACGCCTCGGCCAGCGCGAAGGCGGCGTAGCCGGCCGCCGCCAGGCCCGCCGCGGCGCCCGAGGTCCTCGCGCAGGTGCAGGGCCCCCCAGTCGCTGATCGCGCCCTCGCCGTAGGTGGAGCACAGGGCGATGACGCCGAGAAGCACCACGGCCCGCCACACCCCGGTGCGGTGCGGCTGGCCGGGCTGGGGGCGTCCGGAACGCCCTCGTTCGGCTGCTCCCCCGGCGCCGCCGCGGGCGGGCGGCCTGGCTGCTGCCCGGGGACAGCAGCGCCTGGACCGGATGGGTGAGGATGACCCGGCCGCAGGTCGCCGTGACCAGCCAGGCCGAGCAGGCAGACCAGGGAGAAGTGCGCCAGCGGGGTCAGGTGCGGGGCGGCCAGGCCGCCGAGGGCCGCCCCCGCCAGGCCGCCGAAGCGACCAGGCGGCGTGGAACGACGGCATGACCGGCCGCCGCAGCACCGCCGACCAGGTCGACCGCGAGGCTGTTCATGGCGACGTTGAGGCCGCCGTAGCCGATGCCGAAGACGACCAGCGCCAGGCCCAGCGCCAGCGCGGACCGGGCCAGCGCGGGCAGCAGCAGGGCGAGCGACAGCCAGGCGCCGGCGACCGCCACGACCCGCGCGCTGCCGAGCCGGCGGCACAGCGCCCCGGTCAGCGTCATCGTGGCGATGGCGCCCGCCGGACGCGCCGAGCAGCGCGATCCCGAGCATCGCGGGTGACGCGCCGACCGCCGCCTTCACCGCCGGGATGCGGACCGCCCAGCTCGCGAAGATGAAGCCGTCGACGGCGAAGAACACCGTGATGGCGACGCGCACGCGGGCGGTTCGTTGCGCGCGGTGGGCGGCCGCGGTATTTTGTATAGCAACTGCACAAAACAAGGATAGAGGCTAATCGAGATGCGGACAACCGGCTGGAGCTGATCGCCGTGACCCCGACCCCGACCGCCCCCGCCGGACCCGCGAGCCTGGCCGCCGGCGGTCTGTCCGGCCCGGCGACTGGCCGGCCGGGCGCTGACGCTGATCCACACCGGGCAGGCGCCGACCCGCTCGGCGCTGACCAGCCTGCTCGGGGTCACCAGGGCGACCACCGGCGCGCTCACAGGCGAGCTGCGCGAGCTCGGGCTGATCGTGGTCGACGCCGGGCCCGGCCCGGACCAGGGGGCGGGCCGCCACGGCCGCCCCTCGCACCGGCTGCTGCCCGACCCCGCGGGCCCGGTCGCGCTGGCCGCGCAGGTGCACCCGGACGGTTTCGAGGTCGCCCTGGTCGGGCTGGGCGGGACTGTCGCCGCCCGGACAGCGCAGGACGCGCCGGTGCCCGCCGACCCGGAGCGGGCCCTCGCCCCAGTCGCCGCGGCCGCCGCGGAGCTGCTGCGCGAGTCGGGTCGCGCGCTGCGTCGGCGCCGCCGTCGCCGTGCCCGCCGCGGTCAGCCGGCCCGAGGGCCGCGGCGGTGCGCGCCCTCTACGTCGGCTGGCCCGACGGCACCCCGGTCCGCGACCTCTTGCCGCGCAGCTGACCGCCCGCGGCGTCACGCGGCCCCGGACGGGCGGGCCGCCCGGGTGCGCCGCCGTCAACGACGTCAACGCGGTCGCGCTCGCCGAGCACCGGCACGGCGCCGGGCGCGGCACGGGCCACCTGCTGGTGGTGGCGGCCGAGCAGCGCGGCGTCGGGCGGCGCCCTGGTGCTCGGCGGCGCCCTGTACACCGGCAGCTACGGGCCTGGCGATGGAGGCCGGGCACGTGAGCGTCGACGGCGGCGGCCGCCTGTGCGTCTGCGGCAACCGGGGCTGCCTGAACGTGGAGGCCGACGCCGCGCGGTTCCTTGAACTGGCGGGCCGGACCCCGGCCGCCCGGGACGCCGGTGCTGACCCAGGCCATCGCGCTGCTGCGGTCGGGCTACCCCGCCGACCGGCGGCGTCCGGGCCGCGGCCGACGCGGTCACCGTCCGCCTCGGCCTCGGCCTGGCCGGCCTGATCAACGTGGTTAACCCTGACCGGGTGCTGCTCGGCGGGCTGTACCGGGAGCTGCTCGCGGCCGCCCCCGAGCGGCTGCGGGCGGCGGTCGCGCACGGCAGCCCCTGGGGCAGTGGCGCCGCTATCGCGATCGAGGGCTGCACGCTCGAGCATGCCGCGCTGATCGGCGCGGCTGAGGTCGCCTGGCAGCCCGTCCTCGGACAACCCGGCTCTGCCTGCGCCACCCCGTCTGACTGCCGTTGCGGGCCCGAAGGCCGCGCAGTTTCCTCGCAGAGCGTGCTGGCCGGATCGCGATATCACAACTGAGGTCAAACGGCTGGTGCATAGATCGAGTCCCAGGCCACCCCGGAGTGTCTCAGGTTTAGACAAGTCCCACTATTGCGGCCAATGCAATTGCAGCGGGCAGTCATTGCGTCGTAGGGTGGCCACGGTAAGCAGGGGAGTGCCACACGAGAGGCGTGGCTGCCTGCACGGAGATGGGGGGACGGGGATGCGGACTACTGGCTGGGCCTAGTGGCTTTCGCGAACGCGGCGGCGCCGCGTTAACCGTACGGGAGGCGCCGGCCGGGCAACTGCCTGGTCGGCGCCTTTTGCTGCACCGAACCGATGGCGGCGGGTCCAGGGGCGGCGGTCAAGGGGCGGGCCGGAAGGCGACGCAGGCCCCCGTTCGGCAGCCTTGCTAGCCGCGGACGTAGAGCTTGCTCGCGCCGTAGCCGGGGTACGCGGCGAGCAGCCGGAAGTGGGCCGGCGAACCAGGAGCTGGAGGCGCGACGGCGCGCTCGCACGGCCGATGTCCAGGGATGCGGGCCGACGACCGCCCTGACAGCCACACGTAGCGCGCCTGGCCGAAGATGGCCTCCCAGCCCGCCACCACCCGCGGATCGCTGCCCGGCGCCGCCCTGCGGTGACACGCCGCCGCTGAGCGCGAGGGTGGTCGCGAGCGAGTCGACGACGTCGGGGCAGCCCGCGCTGGGCGCGGCGAACCGGTTGGCCGCGATGGCGAACGAGACCTGGTCGGCGACCAGGCAGGAGCCCGCGGGGACGCAGCGCGGCCACGCGCGGCCGGGCTGGCCGGGACGTGGCCGGGCTGCAGCTCGCGCGCCTCGGCCGCCGCGACGCCAGGATCACCACCGCCACCGCGGCGGCGACGCACCCGCCGGGCCGCCCTGGCGCGGGGCCGTCGCTGCCCTGGATCAGGCAGGCGAGGCTGCCGACGGCGGTGCCGGCGGCGATGGCCAGCCACGGCGCCGGGAAGTCGGGGTAGTGGTAGAAGAACGCCGAGTAGCCCATGATCGCCGCGGTCGCCAGCACCGCGGTGGCCAGGGCGAACCACTCCAGCAGCGTCCGCTGGCCGAACCCCGCGCAGGTAGCCGGCGGCGATGACGGCGATGCCGGCGGCGGCCGCCGCGAACGCGGGCCAGCCCACCGCCACGGTGTGGGTGGACGCCTCCGCGCCCATGGCGAACAGCGAGTGCGACGTGGTGCCCGGGCAGGGCGAACTTGCCGTCGCGGCTGAGCACGTCGATCAGCCCGGTCAGGTGGGCCAGCCGCAGCGACTGCGGGCTGGCCGGCCGACCCGGCTGACCTGGTAGAGCAGTGTCTGGTGGACGAACGCCGACGGGTCGGCCAGGGCGAACGGCCCGGCCAGCACCGCGAAGCCGCCCGCCGCCCCGCCGGTCAGCGCGCCGCCCGGCGCCTGCCGCGCGACGTGCCCGCCGGCGGCCGGTGCGATCAGGCACGACCGCGAGCAGCACGGCCGCCGGGAACGCCGCCCAGAACTTGACCGCCACGCCGACACCGAACGCCACCCCCGCCCAGGCCAGCCAGCGCGGGCTCGCCAGCCGGCCGTCGCGGAACGCCGCGGTCGACCGCGAGCAGGCACAGCGAGGTTCATCCACGGCTCGAGCAGCAGCGTCCGCGCCGACAGCACGTCCGCCGGGTAGACCGCGAGCAGCCCGGCGGTGACCGCGCAGGTGATCGCGCCGCGGTGCCGCACCAGCCGCCCGGCCAGCGGCACGCAGGCGGTGCTGGCGAGCACGCTCAGCACCCGGGCCACCGCCAGGCCGGTCGCCTGCGACGTGAGCGACCCGACGACGGCCGCCGGGCAGGCGCCACGACGATGATCCCGGGCGGCTGGACGAACGCGTAATCCTTGTACGGCAGGGCCCCGTGCAGCAGCCGCATCGCCGCCCCGAGATAGACGCCGTCGTCGTACTCGACCGTGCCCGAGGTCAGGAAGCCCGGCCGGGTGACCAGGAACAGCCGCAGCGCGAGGGCCAGCACGGTCGCGACGGCGATGGCCAGGCCAGCCGGCGACCTGACCGCGCGGGACAGGGCCCGGGTCCGGGGCGTGCGCCCGCCCGCGCCGGTGCCGGCGTCCGTGTCCTCGCCCGGCAGGCCAGCAGGGGCGGCCGGGGGCTGTCCGCCCGCACCCGGCGGGCCGCCTGGCGCCTCATCCCTGGCACGGCGGGCAGCGGGCATGGCGGCACTCCGGGAAGGAAGGAAGGGAAAGCTGGTCGGCTTGAGCCGCCAATCTACCATCGCGGCCCCGTCCGCCCGGCCTGGTCCGGGCGCCCGGCGCGCGGGCCGGTTCGGTTGCATGCCGCGCAATCAGCCCGCCATGACTACCCTTGTCATGTCCGGGCAGTGGGACGGTCAGGCGTGGTCACTGAGCGCACGGAGCCGGCGAGGAGGTGCGCGGTGGATCTCGGGGCATGGCCGTGGGCGGTGCCAGCGGCGGCGCTGGTCACCCTGACCATCGCCGAAGCCTGGCTGGCGGCCCGCCGCGGGCCCGCGGTGACGACGGTGCGGGCGGCCGCGGTATGGGCCGGGGTATACGTGTTCCTGGCGGTGGCCTTCGGCGCAGGAGTCGGCATCGGGGCCGACTGGGCGTCAGCGCGGCAGTTCTTCACCGGCTACCTGACCGAGTACAGCCTGAGCCTGGACAACCTGTTCATCTTCTACGTGATCATGCGCTGGTTCGCCGTGCCGGCCTGGCGCCAGCATCGCGTCCTCGGGGCGGGCATCCTCTTCGCCCTGGTGCTGCGGTCAGCCCTGATCGTCGCGGGCGCCGCCGCGATCAGCCACTTCGACTGGCTGTTCTACCCGCTGGCCGCGATCCTGGTCTGGACCGCGGTCAACCTGCTGCGCAATCAGCCGGGCAGCCAGCCCACGGAGCCCACCAACCGGCTCATGTCGTGGCTGCGCCGGCGGGTTCAGGCGGCCGACGAGCAGGACGCGGGCCGCCTGGTTATCTGGCGCTCGGGGCGCCCGACGGCTGGCCCGCTTCTCCTGCTGGCCCTGGCGCTCGGCTCGGCCGACCTGGTGTTCGCCTTCGACTCGATCCCGGCCTTGTTCGGCCTTACCACCAGCGCCGGGCTGATCGTAGCCTGCAACGTATTCGCGCTGAGCGGGCTGCGGCAGGTCTACGTCTTGCTCGTCCGGGTGCTCGGCCGGATCAGCTTCCTGAACAAGGGACTGGCCGTGATCTGCGCCTTCATCGGCGTCAAGCTGCTGCTCCAGGCGCTGCGTGACTCCAGGGTGGGCTGGGCGCCGGCCGTCCCCGACTGGGTCGCCCTCACCGTGGTCGCGGCCGTGCTGCTGTCCACGGCGACCGCAAGCGCCGTCACCGGCCGACGGCGAGCGCCCGCCGGTGACCCGGCGGCCGGGCCCGGCAGCGTGCGGGCCGACAGCGTGCGCACTGTGCTCCAGCGCCGCTTCGCCGTCATCGACCTCGACGGGAACGGCGTCTGGCAGCGCGCCGACTACGAGCAGCTGACCCGGCGGCTGTGCCGTGCCTTCGGGCATCAAGCCGATTCCGCGCCTGCCCGGGCCCTGGCCGCCGGCCAGCGCACCCTGTTCGAGGCGCTGCTGGCGCACATGGACGCCAACGGGGACGAGCAGATCACCCCGGACGAATTCGCCGGCTCCATCGGCCGGATCAGGTCCGACGAGCGCGCTTTCGGCGCGGCCGTCGAAGCCGCCGCCGACGGCCTCATCCGGGTCGCTGACCAGGACGGCAACGCGGTGCTCGACGTCGGGGAGTACGTGCGGCTCGCGGGGGCGTACGGGGCCGACCCGCGAACCGCGGCGCGTGCCTTCGCCCAGCTCGACCTGGACCGCAACGGTGTCCTCGACACGGCCGAGCTCAGTCTGGCCATCTGCCAGTTCTTCACCAGCCCGGACCCGGCCGTCCCCGGCAACCTGGCCTTCGGCCGCCTCTGACAGCTGGTCACCAGCCTGGGATGGGCATGACCTCCACCGGCGCCCCGGCCTCGAAGCGGCCCTGTCCGGCCGGGACCGGCCACCAGGCATCGGCCCGGGCCAGCAGGCTGATCGATCCCGCGCCGCGCCGGCCCGGGCTGGCCGCCGGCAGGCCGTCGGGGCCGGGCGGCCCCAGGGTGACCAGGACCCACTCCTCGACCCCGGCCGGGGAATCCCAGTCCCGGTCGAGCCGGGCCGGGACTCGTCTCCGGGCGGGCTCCTGGCCGGCCAGCGCCGATAGCAGCGGAGCCGCGAACAGCTCGAAGACGACCGCGCTGGCCAGCGGGTAGCCCGGCAGGCCGATCACCGGGGCGGCGCCCGCCCGGTGGCCGGCGGGCGACCCCGAGCCGGCCGCGGGCCGCTTGGCGTGCCCGAGCAGGGCCGGGTGACCGGGCCGGAGCGCGACCCCGGTCACCGCCAGGCCGCCGACCTGGGCCAGCACGGCGGCGGTGTGGTCGCCGCGCCCGCGGCTCGACCCCGCGATGAGGAGGACCAGGCCGGCGCTGGCCGCTACCCGCCGCACCTCGGCCGCGAGCAGGTCCGGGTCGTCCGGGACCACCGGGCTGACCTCGGGCAACGCCCCGAGCTGGCGGCAGCGCGCGGCGAGCATGAGCGAGTTCGTGTCCGTGATGTCACCGGGGTGCAGCACCGACCCGACCGGCCGGATCTCATCCCCGGTGGGGATGATCGCGACGGCCGGCTGGCGCCGCACCGTGACCGTCGAGTGCCCGCCCGCCGCCACAGCCGCCAGGTCGCCCGGCCGCAGCCGCCGGCCCGCGGGCACCAGCAGTTCCCCGGCGCCGAAGTCCTCTCCGGCGGCGCGCACGTTGCCCTTGCCGGTTGCGGGGCTGGCATGGCCGCCGTCCAGGGGCCCGGCCGCGGGGACGATCTGCATGCTGCCGTCTGCCTGCGGCCGCAGCCGCTCGCGGACGACCACCAGGTCGGTTCCGGCCGGCATCGGATCCCCCGTGTCGATCCAGGTGAACGTGCCCGGCCTCAGTGCGACGGTGCCGGCGCCGGTGGCGCCGGAGCCGGTGGCGCCGCCGGTGGCGCCGGAGCCGGTGGTGCCGCCGGTGGCGCCGGAGCCGGTGGTGCCGCCGTGGGCCGCGTCGCGGGCGGTGCCGTTCACGACGGTGGCGGCGGCGAGGTCGGCCGCGCGGACGGCGATGCCGTCCATCGCCGCGCAGGCGCCCCTGGGCGACGGCCATCGGGCGGTCACCGCCTCGGCCGTGACCCGGCCGAGGCCCTGCCCGACGTCCACCCGCGCGGCGCCCGCGTCAGCTTCCGCCCGGGCTGACCACCCGGCCCGGGCGAGGGCCCCCAGCCAGCGTTCGTAGGCGACCGCCGGGACCGGCGGGCCGCCGGCCACCGGGCTCACCAGCGGGCCCCGGTCCCGTCAGCGGCAGGCGTCATGCCGGAAGCGCTACCCGCTGCAGGCCGGTGTAGACGTTCATGGACTGGCCGCGCAGGAATCCGACCAGGGTCAGCCCCGCCTCCTCGGCCAGTTCGGCCGCGAGCGACGACGGCGCCGACACCGCCGCCAGCAGCGGGATCCCGGCCAGCACCGCCTTCTGCACCAGCTCGAACGAGGCGCGACCGGAGACCAGCAGCGCGCACCCGGTCAGCGGCAGCTTGTCCTGCAGCAGCGCCCAGCCGACGACCTTGTCGACCGCATTGTGCCGGCCGACGTCCTCCCGGACGACGAGCAGGTCGCCGCCGGCCGTGAACAGGCCGGCCGCGTGCAAGCCGCCGGTCGAGGCGAAAACCCGCTGGGCCTCCCGCAGCCGCCCTGGCAGCCCGGTCAGCCACGCTGGCCTGAAGACGGTCGTGTCGGCCTCCAGCGGGGCCTGCGGGAGCACGCAGATGTCGTCGATCGAGGACTTGCCGCATACCCCGCAGGCCGAACTGGTCATGAAACTGCGCCGGGCGCCGCTGCTGACCGTGACCCCGGGCGCGAGCGCGATGTCGACGATGTTGCCGATCTCGTCCGGCCGGTGGCTCAGGTGCCCGCAGCTGGTCCCGTCGCAGACCTTCATCGCGACGATGTCGTCACGGCCGCGCACGATCGCCTCGCCGACCAGGAAGCCCGCCGCCAGCTCGACATCGTCCCCCGGCGTGCGCATCGTCATGGTCAGCGCGGTCCCGTCGACCCGGATCCCGAGCGGCTCCTCCGCCGCCAGCAGATCGGCCCGCTCCGTCGACGTCTCCTGGCCGGCGCTGGCCGCCGGGTGGCTGCCGTCCCGGGACGGGTCTGCCCCGGGACTGCCGTCCCGGGGGCGCGCCTGCCCGCCCGCTCCCGCCCGGTGACCGTCGGCGCCCGCTGGTTCCGCCCCCGGAACCGTGACCCGCACGACCCGCCGGCGCACCGTACGCCCCGCCACCCGGCACCGCCTCCTGCCGCTCGCCTTTCACGCAAGCGTACGCCGCGAACCCAGCCCCGGCCGTTCCTGCCTCACCTCTCACGCCACCGCTCGCTCATCGCGCGCAACGGCGCCCGGGGAGTTCCCTGGGCCGACGGGGTCAACGCCCCTCGGTTCACTGGTCCGAGGCAGATAGCGGAAATAAATACGTGTTATCGCCCGGAAAGTTTCCTGCCTGCTAAAAGTTTCCGCACTATTGTTCCCGCCTGCCACAACGGACACTCGGGGCGGATCCGCTCCGGGCCGACGCGCCAACGGGCTGCGCTGATGCTGCCCGCGCGGACGATAACAGCAAGGAGCTGATGATAACAGCATAAGGATGACGCGCCAGGCGGGCCGAAGGCGACGCCAGCGGATAACAGCAACTGGCCGGAGGCCGCCAGCGGATAACAGCAACTGGCGGCTGGAGGCCGCCAGCGGAGCGGGCGCTGGCGGAGTGCGCCCGGGGGCCGGGCACGAGCGGATCGGCGGGGCGGTGCGGGTGGGCGGCGCGGGTGGGCAGCGCGGGGGCGGCGCGGGCGGGCAGCGCGGGCGGGGGCGGGGGCGGGGCGGGCGAACGGGGGCGGGGGGTGAGGGGCGAACGGGGGGCGGGGGTGAGGGGCGAACGGGGGGCGGCGGGTGAGGGAACAGCGGGGGAAGAAGGGGGCCGTATCTCCTGTGCATATTGCGATCTCTTTACTTTCTTCTGTATGGTCTAGACCAGTGGTGAAGCGGCGGCGCGGCGCGCCTGGGCGTAACCCCCCGAGGTCCGCTGGCCGGGGAACGGTGTCCGATAATCTCCCCGAGGGCGTGACCCCAACCGCGCCACTGCCGCCGGGACGTGACGAAGTGACAGGGCGTTCCTGGCGTTGGACCCTAGTCACGAGCGGCGATCGGAACGGAGACTAGTGCTGTGACAGTTCGAGTAGGCATTAACGGGTTCGGGCGGATCGGGCGGAGCTTCTTCAAGGCCCTGGCGGAAAGCGGCGACCGCGGCTTCGAGATCGTGGCCGCCAACGACCTCGGTGACCTGAAGACCATGGCGCACCTGCTGAAGTACGACACCGTCGCGGGCCGGTTCCCCCGGCCGGTCACGGTCGAGGGCGACTCCATCGTCGTGGGCGGCAAGCCGATCAAGATCCTGGCCGAGCGCGACCCGGCCGACCTGCCCTGGGGCGACCTCGGGGTGGACATCGTGATCGAGTCCACCGGCCGCTTCGTGACCGGCCCGGCGGCCAAGGCGCACCTGGCCTGCGGGGCCAAGAAGGTGATCATCTCCGCCCCGGCCAAGGAGGAGGACATCACCATCGTGATGGGTGTCAACGACGGCAAGTACGACCCGTCGGCCCACTCGATCATCTCCAACGCCTCCTGCACCACCAACTGCGTGGCGCCGATGGCCAAGGTCCTGCTGGAGAACTTCGGCATCGAAAAGGGCCTGATGACCACCGTGCACGCCTACACCCAGGACCAGATGCTGCAGGACGGCCCGCACAAGGACCTGCGCCGGGCCCGCGCCGCCGCGCAGAACATCGTGCCCACCTCGACCGGCGCGGCCAAGGCGACCAGCCTGGTCATCCCCGAGCTCAAGGGCAAGCTGGACGGTACCTCGCTGCGTGTCCCGGTGATCACCGGCTCGATCACCGACCTGGTCGTCGAGACCAGCCGCGAGGTCACCAAGGACGAGGTCAACGCCGCCTACAAGGCCGCCGCGGAGGGTGCGCTCAGCGGTGTGCTCTACTACACCGAAGACGAGATCGTTTCCACCGACATCGTCGGCTCGCCCGCGTCGGTCACCTTCGACTCGCAGCTGACCATGGTGATGGCGGGCAACCAGGTGAAGGTGCTCGGCTGGTACGACAACGAGTGGGGTTTCTCCAACCGCCTCGTTGACCTCACCGCCCTCGTCGCGTCGCGCCTGTAAGGGATTCGCGGCCATGCGGAGCATCGACGACATCGAGGTCACCGGCCTGCGCGTGCTGGTCCGGTCCGACCTCAACGTGCCGCTGGACAAGTCCGGCAGCGGTGCCATCACCGACGACGGGCGCATCCGCGCCTCGCTGCCGGTCATCAGGAAGCTGGCCGGCCGCGGCGCCCGGGTCATCGTGATGGCCCACCTCGGCCGGCCCAAGGGCGACGACTTCGCCGAGCGCGCGGCCGGCGGCCCGTCGCTGCGGGTGGTGGCCGACCGCCTGGCCGAGCTGCTCGGCCAGCCGGTCGCGTTCGCGACCGACCTGATCGGTCCGTCCGCCGCGGCGACGGTCGCCGGGCTCGCCGACGGCGAGGTCGCGCTGCTGGAGAACGTCCGCTTCGAGCCCGCCGAGACCGCCAAAGATGATGCCGAACGAGGGCAGCTGGCCCAGGAACTGGCCAAGCTGGGCGACGTGTACGTGGGCGACGGGTTCGGCGTGGTGCACCGCAAGCAGGCGTCGGTCTACGACCTGCCCCGGCTGCTGCCGCACGCGGCTGGCGACCTGGTCACGGCCGAGGTGGCGGTGCTGCAGCAGCTGACGGTCGACCCGGCCCGCCCGTATGTGGTGGTGCTGGGCGGTTCCAAGGTGTCGGACAAGCTCGGCGTCATCGGCAACCTGCTCGGCCTGGCCGACCGGGTGCTGATCGGCGGCGGCATGGTGTTCACCTTCCTGGCCGCCCTGGGCCACCCGGTGGGCGACTCGCTGCTGGAGCGGGATCACATCGACTCGTGCCGTGAGATCCTCACCCAGGCGGCCGAGCGCGGGGTCGAGCTGGTGCTGCCGCCCGACGTCGTGGTGGCCGACCGCTTCGCCGCCGACGCGCACTCCACCGTGGTCGCGGCCGACGCGATCCCGGACGGGCACATGGGCCTCGACATCGGCCCGCAGGCCAGCGAGCTGTTCGCGGCCAAGCTGGCCGATGCCAGGACCGTGTTCTGGAACGGGCCGATGGGCGTGTTCGAGTTCCCGGCCTTCGCGGCCGGCACCCGGGCCGTGGCCGAGGCGCTGACCAAGGTCAGCGGGCTGACGGTGGTCGGCGGCGGCGACTCGGCGGCGGCCGTGCGGTCGTTCGGGCTCGGCGAGTCGTCCTTCGGGCACATCTCGACCGGGGGCGGCGCCTCGCTGGAGTACCTGGAGGGCAAGACGCTCCCCGGTCTCACCGCCCTCGAGGCGTAAGGTTGCCAGGCACTATGACCGACAACACGAAGCTGCCGCTGATCGCGGGCAACTGGAAGATGAACCTCAACCACTTCGAGGCCATCGCGCTGGTGCAGAAGCTCGCTTTCACGCTCAGCGACAAGGACTACAAGAGTGTCGACGTGGTCGTGCTGCCCCCGTTCACCGACCTGCGCTCGGTGCAGACGCTGGTAGACGGGGACAAGCTGAAGATCGGGTACGGCGCCCAGGACATCTCCAAGTTCTCCAAGGGCGCTTACACCGGCGAGATCTCCGGCCCGATGCTGGCCAAGCTCGGGTGCTCGTACGTGCTGTGCGGGCACTCCGAGCGGCGCCAGTACCACGCCGAGGATGACGCCCTGGTCAACGCGAAGATCAAGGCGGCCCTGGCGGTGTCGGTCACGCCGATCTTGTGCGTCGGCGAGCCGCTGGAAGTGCGGCAGGCCGGCCGCCAGGTCGACTACGTGATGGCGCAGCTCAGGGGCTCGCTGGCGAAGATCCCGGCCGAAGCGGTCGCCGCTATGGTGATCGCCTACGAGCCGGTCTGGGCGATCGGCACCGGCGAGGTCGCCTCGGCCGACGACGCGCAGCAGATGGCGGCCGCCATCCGGGAGGACGTTTCCGGCACAGCCGGGGCCGAAGCCGGCGCCGGGGTGCGTATCCTGTACGGAGGGTCCGTGAAGGGCGATAACATCGCGCCCATCATGGCCGGGCAGGACGTGGACGGCGCCCTCGTCGGCGGCGCGAGCATCGACGCGGCGCAGTTCGCGGCCATCTGCCGGTATCGTGAGCTGGCCGCGGGCCGCTGACGGGCGGCGCAACCCGGCGGCTCAGCTAGCGGACACCAGCCAACCGAGAACCAGAGGGAAAGAAGAAACCGGTGGAGATCGCGCTCTCGGTCATCCTGATCATCGTGTCGTGCGTGATGATCCTGCTCGTGCTCCTGCACAAGGGCAAGGGCGGCGGGCTGTCCGACCTGTTCGGCGGCGGTGTTTCGTCCACCCTGGGGTCGTCCTCGGTGGTGGAGCGGAACCTGGACCGCATCACCATCTTCTTCGGCGTGCTCTGGTTCGTCTGCGTTGTCGCGCTGGGTTACCTCATCAACCACTGATCAGGTATGTCCACTGAGCCGGGCAAGATCCACCGTCCGGTCTGCGAATTCACGCCGCACAGCGGCGAAACCAGTGGTGAAATGAAGGAGACCAGCGGTGACCTCCCGCTCTCGGTGAGAGCCGCGCGGGGCCCGGCTGACGAGGGAATCAGGCAAGTCGTGACAAGAGGTGGTCTGTGAGCAGTGGCAACGCGATCCGCGGCAGCAGGGTGGGCGCTGGCCCGATGGGCGAAGCGGAGCGCGGCGAGGCCGCGCCCCGGGTGTGGGTGTCGTTCTGGTGCTCCAACGGACACGAGACCCGGCCCAGCTTCGCATCCGACGCGGCGATCCCCGACCAGTGGGAGTGCCCGCGCTGCGGCTTCCCGGCCGGGACGGACGAGGCCAACCCGCCGGCACCGCCGCGTGTAGAGCCGTACAAGACCCACCTGGCCTACGTGAAGGAGCGCCGCTCCGACGCTGACGGCGAGGCCATCCTGGCCGAGGCCCTGCAGCGGCTGCGCGGCTGATCTCTGAGTGACCAGTCGCCCCGGACGGCAACGCCGTCCGGGGCGATTCGCGTTCCCCGGCCCGCGGCCGCTAGCCGACCATGGACGGCAGCAGCAGCCGCACGCTGGCGTCGAGCTCGGCGCCCGCCCCCGCGTGGCCGCCGATTTGCGCCAGCAGCGCGTGCTGGAACAGGCCGTCGGCCAGCGCGTAGGCTACCTTCGGGGTGACGACCGGGGGGTTGCCCGCCAGCTCGGCGAACTTGCTGACGATCCGCCAGATCATCCGCTCCAGCGACTGGTCGATCGCGGCCACGTCGGGCCGGAACGCCTCCTCGAACAGCGACTGGTTGCGCAGGTCGTACCAGAGGCGGTGCATAGCGGCGTCATTGCGCAGGGTGCCCGCCATCGCGGCGCCGATGCCGGCGCTGAGCTCCTCCGGCGTCGCCGCGGTGGCCACGATCGAGTCGTAGCGCTTCACGCACTCGGCCTTGTACTGGCGGACGCAGTAGGTGATCAGCTCGAACTTGTCGGCGAAGTAGTAGTGCAGCACACCGTGCGAGAACGCAGAGTTCTGGGCGATGTCGCGCAGGCTGGTGTTCGCGTAGCCGAGCTCGGCCAGCGTCTGCCGCGCGGCCGCGGCGAGCTCGTCACGCCGCTCAGCGAACTTATCCACCTGGCGGCGGGCGATCCGCTCCCGCCGGCCTTCCGCTAGCTCTGTCACTCCGCTACCCCGATTGACGGCATACCTCCGACAACGCCATGATCTCAAGCTATCAGCCCGGGCCCCCGGTGCAATTTTCAATACAATCGTCAAGCAAAACCTTGACAAGTGTCAAGAACGGGGCCACGGTATGAGCACGCCGATGGCCTGGGGCGCCAGCGCGACGGGCCACGGCGGCCAGCGTGCCATCCGGCGGCACTGGTCTTCGTTCGCCCGGGTGCGTGCGCATGCGGCTTTTTCGCTCGCACAGAGGGGTGCCCGATGAGCGTTTACGACCTGACGGGGCGCAAGGCCCTGGTCACCGGCGGGGCCCGCGGGCTCGGCGAGGGCATGGCCCGGGCGCTGGCCCGGGCGGGCGCGGCGGTGGTGATCGCCGACATCCGGGACGACCTGGGGAAGGTGACCGCCGAGTCGCTGCGCCAGGCCGGGGCGGCGGCGGAGTTCGTCCCGCTCGACGTGACCTCCGAGGACAGCTGGATGCAGGCGCTGCCGCAGGCGATCGGCCACCTGGGCGGGCTCGACATCCTCGTCAACAACGCCGGCATCGAGATCACCAGCCTGCTGGTCGACATCGACCCGGCCGACATCCGGCGCATGCTCGAGGTGAACGTGCTCGGAACCGCGCTCGGCCTCAAGCACGGGCTGCGCGCGATGCGGCCCGGCGGGGCCGGCAACGTTCCCGGCGCAGGCTCCGCCGGTGCCCGCCGGGACAATGCCATCGTCAACGTCGCGTCGGTCGCGGCGACGATCGCCTTCCCCGGGATCGCCGGCTACTCGGCCACCAAGTCGGCCGTGGACCGGCTGACCCGGGTCGCGGCGGCCGAGTCGGGGCGGCTCGGCTACGGGGTGCGGGTCAACTGCGTCTACCCCGGCCTGGTGCCGACCGAGATGGGCAACCAGCTGGCGGTCGACTGCGCCGCGATCGGGCTGTTCCCGAGCCCCCAGGAGGCGGCGGCCGCGGTCGCCGGGCTGACCCCGCTCGGCCGCCTGGGCGAGGTGCCCGACATCGCCGACGCGGTGGTGTTCCTGGCTTCCGACGGCGCCCGCTTCATCACCGGCGCGGGGCTGCCGGTCGACGGCGGCATGGGCATGTGAGGATGAGTTCGGTTTACTGAGCGGCGGGCCGCTGCCGCGCGCGGCCCAGGCCCGGACCGTCATCGTGAACGGCCCGGCCGGCAGCAGCCGGGCGCACGTGTCCCGCAACGCCGCCCGGTGCGGGCCATCGAGGCTGGCCACGTAGGCGCCGGGCGGCCCGACCCCGAGGGTAAACGGGTCCCACCACTGCGCGAATGAGGCGAACGGCAGGCTTACGGTCAGGGCGGCCGACTCGACCGCCACCAGCCCGGCCCCCCGCAGCAGCTCGGCCAGGTGCCCCTCGCGGGCGCCGGGCTGGCTGGCCTCGTTCATGACGTGCGCGCCGGTCGCGGCGGCGGCCTGCCACAGGACCGAGGCGGGCGCCGCCCCGCCCGCGAAGTCCCACACCGAGGCGGCCACCATGCCGCCCGGGCGGGTGACCCGGGTCATTTCCGCGAGCCCCGCTGGGGCGTCGTCCATCAGGTGCACCACCAGCTGCGCGAGCGTGGCGTCGAAGGTGCCGTCGGGGTACGGCAGCGCCTCGGCCGTCCCGGTGCGGACCTCGGCCCCGGGCACCCGCGCCCGGACCGCGGCCGCGAACGACGCCGACCGGTCGACCGCGCTGAGGCGGCCCACCCCGGTGCGCGCGGCCAGCACGGCGGTGAGCGCGCCGGGACCGCAGCCGACGTCGAGTACCCGCTGGCCCGGCGCGAGGGGCAGCCAGTCGGCGAACCGCTCCGCCAGCGGGGCCGAGAACCGGCCCATGAACTGGTCGTAGTCGTCGGCCGGAACGTCGAAGGACACGACAGCGACCCTAGCGCGGCCCGCTCGGGAGCCGAGGGGATGGACACCCCGCCACCTGCGCCGGGCGCGCCTGCGTCCGGCCGTGCGGATCGTGGACGGAAGTCACACCGCGTATCGGTCGCGTTCGCCGGTGCGGACCCGTATCGCTGAGTCAACCGGGCCCACCCAGATCTTCCCGTCACCGATGTCCCCGCTCTTGGCGGCCGCGGCGACGGCGTCGGTCACCGCCGTCGCGCGCTCGTCCTGGACGACGACGTCCACGCGGAGCTTGTGCAGCAGCACGGCGCTGCCGCTGGAATAGCCGTGCGCGCCCTGGCCGTACTGCTGTCCGAAACCGCGGACCGCGGTTACGGTCATCCCGCGCGCTCCGGCCTCGACCACGGCCTGGGTCACCTCGTGGAGCTTGTCTTCGCGGATGACCGCGGTGATCAGCTTCATTGCAATCCTGCCTCCTCGAGACGGCCGGTCCCGCCGCGGTCACCGGCCGTGCTCTCACATTCGGCCGGCCGTCACCCGGCCACCAGGGCCGAACGTCACCGCCCGCGCAGGGCCCGGTCGCGGGGACCGGCCGGGACCCGGCCTGGAGGCCGGACACCGGGTGCTGACGGCGTCTGGCCCCAGCGGCCGGGCGGGTCAGCGGGCGGCCCGGTCCGGCCGGCGCCCGGCGGCCCGCCGCGCCGTCGCGGCGACCGCGGCTCCGCTGGCGATCAGCCCGGCGAGGACGAGCAGCGCGCCCCGGGGGCCGATGGCGAGCAGCGCGCTGGCCAGCGCGGCGCCGGCCGCGGCGCAGCCCATTTTCAGGCCCGCCATGGTGGCATAGACGTGGGTCCGGGTGCCCGGCGGCGCGTAGGCGGACCTGACGGCCAGGCTGGCGGTGAACTGGGCGGCAGACAGGCCGCCCGCCAGCGCGAAGGCGACGGCGGCGGCGGCCTGACCGGGCACCAGGGCGCACAGCGCGACCGCGGCCCCCGTCGCCGCCAGCAAGGTGGTCGTGGTCGCCTCCGGTTCGGTGCGCAGCGGACGGAGGGTCAGCCCCAGGCTGGCGGCCAGACCGCCGGCTCCGAACGCCGCCGCGAGCAGCGAGCCGCCACCAGGATGCCCGGACTGGCGAGCGCCGAAGACGACCGCGACGACCAGCAGGCCGCCCGAGCCGAGGGCGGCGATGGTCGTCGCGGCCAGTACCCGCCGCAGCGGAGCGACGCCCGCCACGGCGGCGGCCACCTGGCGCAGCGGCAGCCCGGTCCGGCCAGGCCCCCGTTCGGGGCAAGCGGCCGGCAGCGTCAGCGCGCCACCCGCCGCGGCCAGCGCCAGCCCGCCGAGGGCGAGCACCGCAGCCAGCGCGGACAGCTTCAGCACGGCCGCGGTGACCAGTACCGGGCCGACGGTGCTGCCGATGCCGTAGGTGGCGGCGTCGAGGGCTTCGGCCCGGCGCTGGCCGTCCGGCCCGCCTCGCAGCCGGCCCGGGTGCCACGGCACCGACTGGGTACTCAGCCCGCCGGTGACCAGCGGCCCCGCGCAGCCGGCGGCGGCGGCCGCGATGGCCGCCGGGGCCAGTTGCCCGCAGGCCAGGAGCAAGCCGCAGCCGGCCAGCGCGGCCCCCAGGCCGGCGAACGCGAGGGCGAGCACGCGACGCGGGTCGCGGGCGCGCGCCAGCGGCTCGGCGGCGAGCGGGCCGAGCAGCGCGGGTGCGGTGAGCAGCGCGGCCAGCAGTCCGCCGGCCGCATCGCTGACCCGGCCGTGCAGCGACACCACCAGCGTCACCAGCGCGACCACGGCACCGCCGTCCACCACCCGGATGAGGGCCGCCACCGCGAGGTAGGACCAGCTGGTCGGACTGACCGCCCGGGCGAGCCGGTGCCCGCCCCCGGCGCAGGCTGCTTTCCGTGTCATCGATCCCCATCAAGGCCTCGTCGGACCCAGGCGGCTTCGCCAAGGCCAGGCATCACCGGTCTGACCGGTGACGACAGCGCTACCCTTGCATCTTCCCCCGTCACCTGTCAATGTGGTGACGTGAGGTTCGAATTCGTCGCCGGGAACGTCGCCCTGGACTTTGTCGCCACGGTCGCCGAGCGCACCAGCTCGCGCCGCGAGCGCCTGGGCGAGCCAGCTGATCTCGCCCGCTGGCTGGCCGACGCCGGCGTCGTCGACACGCCGCCGCCCGTCGCCGGCGCCGACCTGCGGGCCGCACGCGAACTGCGCGAGGCGGTCTTCGCCTACGTCGTCCACCTGACCGGCGGGCCGGTGCCGACGGCGGCGGCCCGGGGCGTGCTCAACCGGCACGCCGCCGCGGGCCTGGTCGGCATGCGTCTCGACCAGAGCTGGCGCCTGGTCCGCACCGGGTCGGCGGGAGCAGCCCTCGGTGTCATCGCCCGGGAAGCCCTCCGGCTGAGCGAGGACAGCCGGGCGGACGCGATCCGCTGGTGTGCGGGGCCCCTGTGCACCCGTCCGTTCATCGACCGCTCGCACGGGCGCCGGCGCCGCTGGTGTGGCATGACTACCTGCGGCGACAAAGCGAAGGCGGCCGCCTACCGCGCCCGCCGGTCCGGCCGCGAACCAGCTGCGGACCTCGCGTGAGCGCCAGGTACCAGCACACCCTCCCGCCGCGGGCGGTTCCCTCATAGGGTTCAGGTACCGGCGCGCCGCGGGTCCGTCGTTGACGAGGGAGGACTTCCATGGAGCTTGGACTGCACATCGCCGACTTCACCTGGACTGGGGGCGCCGCGACGCTCGGCCCGTCCCTGGCCCGGCACGTGCGGGAGGCGGAGGCGGCCGGTGTCCGGCGGATCAGCGTGATGGACCACTTCTGGCAGATCCGCGGGGTCGGCCCGGCCGAGCACGAGATGCTCGAGGCGTACTCTGCCCTCGGCTTCATCGCCGCCCACACCGAGCGGGCCCTGCTCACCTCCGTGGTGACCGGCGTGATCTACCGTGAGCCGGCCCTGCTGGCCAAGGCCGTGACGACGCTGGACGTGCTGTCCGGCGGCCGGGTCGGGCTCGGCATCGGCGCCGCGTGGAACGAGGACGAATCCCGCGGTCTCGGCTTCGCGTTCCCGCCAGTGGCCGAGCGGTTCGAGCGGCTGGAGGAAGCGGTCCGGATCTGCCTGCAGATGTGGTCTGACTCCGAGGAACCGTTCGAGGGCAAGTACTACCAACTTGGCCGCACCCTGAACTCGCCGCAGAGCCTGACCCGGCCGCACCCGTACCTGATGATCGGCGGTTCCGGCGAGAAGAAGACGCTGCGGATGGTCGCCCAGTACGCCGACGCGTGCAACATCGCGGCCAGCCCCGACGCGTCACGCAAGCTCGACGTCCTGCGGGCGCACTGCGACACGGCCGGGCGCGACTACGACGCCATCGACAAGACCACGATGTTCCCCATCGGTCCGTCGAGCACCGCCGATGACATCGTCGCGACCGCCAGCGAGATGGCCGACGCCGGGTTCACCGCGGCCTACGTCTACGCCCGCGACATCACCGACCCGGACCAGATCATCGGCCTGTTCGCCGACGCGGCGCCGCGGCTGCCTCAGCAGTAGCGCTGCCCTGCTGGCGGCGGTCAGATGAGCGGCCGCCCTGACGCTGCGGCGGCGTACGCCCTAGCCGGCGCCGGCGAGAGCGTGCCCGGCGTGGCCCGGGTAGCGCGCGGCCGTCCGGCGAGGACGGGGAACGGACCGTGCGGTGAGCTCGGCCGCGAGAGCCGGGTCGGCCGCGCAGCGGCCGCGGACGGCGGACGCGTTGAACTGGATGGCTCTGACCTCGGTGACGCAGACCGCGCCGGAACTCCGCCGGTGCGCGGCCGTGAGCCAGGACCAGCCCAGCGCCCCGCCCGCGCCGACGGTACCGAGGACGACGGGGGGCTCGCCGGGGACCAGAACGTCGAGGTGGACGTAGCCAGATTCGATCAGCCAGCAGTGGCCGAGGGAGCCGTCGGCGGCGAAGATCCGGTGCCCGGCCGGGAACATCACTTCTGACGCGGTCGCAGCGAGCGTGTCGAGCTGCTCCGGCCGCAGGCCGCGCAGGAACGGCTGGCGGGCCAGCAAGGGTGCGGTTACCTGCAACATAAGTGCGCCTCCTCTGCTTCCAGTGTGAGCCCGCGCGAGGCGGTCCGGTCAGGGCCGAAAGACCCGGTGCGGTGGTGACGTCTGGCGGCCCCGGGCCGATAAGGGACCAGCGGGCGCCGTCGGCCTGGCCCGAGACCTTCAGCCTCCATCCCGGGACCTTCGGCCCCTGCCGCCGCCGCTTGCCCGGCATGAGCCTGGAAGCAGGAGACGGGGACCGACCCGGACAACTTCCGTGCGGAAGGAGTGAACGCAGATGCCTCGCACAGACCCACAGCTGGACGCGATGCTGCGCCACCTCGGTGCTGCCTATTACGACTCCCTGTACGGCCGGGCGACCCGCGCCGACGTGACTCGGGCGGTCGGGACGGTGGCAGAGTCGCTCAACGAGGGCGCCGCGCGTCCGGGACCGGACGCCCCTGACGCCCGGTCGCACGACCGGGCGCCGGGCGAGCCGCCGCCCGAGCACGGCTGGGCCCGCAAGGTCAGTGACGTGATGACGACCTCCGTCGTCACCGTGGACCGGGCCACGCCGTACAAGCAGATCGCCCGCCTTCTGGCCGAGCACCGGGTCAGCGGCGTTCCCGTGCTCAAGATGGGCCGCAAGGTCGCCGGCGTGGTCACCGAGGCGGACCTGCTCGCGGCCGAGGACGAGACGCGGCGCCGCCTGCACGGATCCGGGCGCTGGCGCTGGCGCCACGCGACGGACGACGAGCACCCCGCGCTCACCGCCGGGACGATGATGACCAGCCCCGCCATTACCATCGGCCCGCACGCCACCGTGCCCGCGGCGGCTCGCGCGATGAACAGTAACCGGGTCCGCCTGCTGCCAGTGGTCGACGACCACGGCACCTTGCTCGGGGTCGTCAGCCGGCGGGACCTGCTGACCGTCTTCCTGCGTCGCGACGAGGCGATTGCCGCCGATATCCGCTCCCTGCTGGACGAGGTCCTGCTGGCCGGGCCGGGCGAGGCCGAGGTGGCGGTGCGCGACGGGATCGTGACCCTGACCGGGACCCTGGACCGGGAGAGCGGACCGCACGGGGACCTGATCCCGGTCTCGATCCGGCTTATGTGGGACGTCGACGGTGTGGTCGACGTCATCGACCAGCTTGGGCAGCCAGTGCCCGCCGCCCGAGCGGGCAGCTGAGCGGCCGGCGAACGAAGGCCGGCTGGGGACCGAGGAAAGGCGAAATCATGAGCATCACACTCCGCCGGGATCCGAAGACCGTGATCCCGGACATCGTGGACTGGTTCGAAGAGCCGTTCCTGAACCTCAGGCCGTTCCTGGGGCAGGCGATCAGGCTCGAGGACTACCTCGAAGACGGCCGTTACGTCGTCCGGGCCGAGATTCCCGGCATTGACGCCGACAAGGACCTCGAGGTCTCGGTTGACTCCGGCACCCTCACCATTCGCGCGGCCCGGGAGAGCCACGTCGAGAGCACGCACCGCTCGGAATTCCGTTACGGCGCGTTCAGCCGCACCGTGGCGCTCCCGCCCGGGGCCGACTCCGATGACGTGACCGCCGAGTACGCCGACGGCATCCTCACGGTCAAGGTCGCCATGAAAGGAGAGGAGGCCGAAACCGCCAAGACGGTCAAGGTCACCTCGGTCAAGAAGTAACCAGGAACCACTGGCCGGGACGCCGCGGGAGCGCGGCGCCCCGGTTAGCCGTGCCACCCCCGCGGCAGCGGTGCCCGGGGGCCGAACCTCGCCGGGACCACGCCATTGACCACGTCGAGCAGCACCGCGCGGGCACTCAGCCCAGCCGCCGCAGGAACGGGTCGCGCCAGACGCGGGGCAGCACCCGGGCGCGTGCCGTCCCGGTGAGCACACCGCCCGGGCAGGCGGCAAGCGGGTCGACGACGAGGTCGTCGATCTCGGGCAGGTCATCGGCCAGCCGTGACAGCCGCAGCAGCAGGGCC
The DNA here is from genome assembly GCA_963795335.1 of uncultured Actinomycetota bacterium. GTDB lineage: Bacteria > Actinomycetota > Actinomycetes > Streptosporangiales > Streptosporangiaceae > Trebonia. The sequence continues at coordinate 28,760 of CAWCHI010000005.1, read as the reverse complement.
CGCAGTGCGTCCAGGGCGGCGTCGGTGCGGCCGCTGCCGAGCAGCCGCCGCACCGACGCCGACGAGCTGACCAGCGCGTCGGCGTCGGTCGTGGTGAGCGGGACCAGCCGCGCCGCGTCTCCCGCGGCACCGCTCAGCCCGACCTCGATCAGCTGGCCGAACAGCGGGTCGCTGGTGACCCGGGCGCAGACGCCCGCGGCCGGGGGCCGCGCGGCCGTTTCCTGGTCCTGCCCCTGGCCGGCGGCCGCCGGCGCCGTGATCCCGTAGCAGGCGAGCAGGGCGGCGGTCTCCTCGGGGGCAAGCCAGCCGCCGGCGGGCACCCGGGTGAGGAACTGGCGGACCAGGTGACGGGCGGCCTCGGCCCCGATGCCCGTCAGGGCAGGGATCTCGCCTGTAGGGGCGGCGCGCCACCCGGCGTAGTCCGCCGCCCGCGCCAGCGCCCGGGCGGCGGCCTCGGGGGAGTCATAGGACGGGACGCGGCCGCCGCCGGCCCCTCCAGCATGGCGACCGATTCCGGCTGCCCGAGCACGACCGCGGCCAGCGGCACCAGGACCTGCACCTGCTTGACGGCCGCGGTCAGGTCGCGCGTGACGGCGGTGGGCACGGCCACCGCGATGACGGCGTCCACCTCGGGGTCGGCCGCCAGCAGCTCCAGGCAGCGGCGGAACGTGTCCGTGTCTACCGTCTCGGTCAGGTTGACTGGCCCGGTGACGGACCCGCCCGCGGGCACCAGCGCCCGCAGCCGGCGGCGGGCGCTCCCGCGCGGCTGGTGGACGGTCAGGCCGGCGTCCGTGCAGGCGCCCGCGGTCAGCGCCGCAGCGCCGCTGTTGTTGGCGACCACCGCGACGCGGCGCCCGCCGGGCAGCGGCTGCGCCGCGAGCAGGGCGGCGGCCTCGGTCAGCTCCGCCAGCCCGGCGGTGGCGATGATGCCCGCCTGCGCGAACAGCGCCCGGCGGCCGGCCGCCGGTGTCCCCGTGGTGCCCCCTGGGGGGTACGCGGTCAGGACCGGCATCCGCGCGGCGACCCGGCGTGCGGTGCGCGCGAACTTACGCGGGTTGCCGAACGACTCGGTGTACAGGATGGCGAGCCGGGTGACGTCGTCTTGCTCCCACCACAGCAGCAGGTCGTTGACTGACACGTCGAGTTTACGGCCGACCGCCGCGAACGAGGAGATGCCGATGCCGAGCCGGGACAGCGCCCCGGCCAGGGCCAGGCCGAGGCCGCCGGACTGCGCCACCAGCCCGGCCGTACCGGGGCTGGGGTGACTGGCGGCGAGCGTGGCGTCCAGGCTTGCGGCCGGCACCGCGATGCCGAGGGAGCCCGGCCCGGCCAGCCGCATGCCGTGGCGACGGCAGATGGCCAGCAGGTCAGCGCAGGCGCCGGTGTCCAGCCCGGAGGTGAGCACCACCAGGGCCCGCACGCCGCGGTCGCCACAGGCCTCGGCGACCGGGGCGACCGAGGCGGCGGGCACCGCGATGACCGCGAGGTCCGGTGCCTCGGGCAGGTCGCCGACCGATGGCACGCAGTGAATGCCGCCCAGCTGGCGCGCGTGCGGGTGGACCGCGTACAGCCGGCCCGGGTAGCCGCCGGTGCGGATGTTGTCGAGGACTGCCCGGCCGGCCCCGCCTGGCTGCTGGCGGTCACTGATCACCGCGACCGACTGCGGCGCCAGCAGGGGCCGGAGGCTCGCGGTCTCAGCCGGCCCTTCCCGCGGGTCCACCGCCGCCAGGTAGGCCTCAAGCGCACTCGCGGCCAGCTCCATGTCAGTCCTCTCGCCGGCGGTGACGGGGCGGGGACTGCCGACTGGGCCCCGTTCGATACTCCCGCCGCCCGCCGCCGGGGCACCACCGCCTTTGGTCCTCGCCTGCGGTGCGGAAGTCCCGCCGGGGCACGGGCCGGCAGGCGCCGCCCGCCGCCTCCCGCCTCCCGTTAGAACCCCTGATCGGCTCGCCGGACGCCGAATACGCGCGCCGCCAGGGCGGCGGCCTGCGTGCGGGAGTCCATGCCGAGCTTCTCGAACAGCGCCGACGCGTAGTTCTTGACCGTTTTCTCGGCCAGGAACAACCGCTCGCCGATCTGCCGGTTGGTCAGGCCCTCGCCAATAAGCTCCAGGATCCGGCGCTCGTGCCGGGTGAGGGCGGCCAGCGGGTCGGCCTGGCCCGGCTGGTTGCGCAGCCGGGCCATCAGGGTGCCCGCTGCCTGCGGGTCGAGCACCGACTGGCCGGCCGCCACCGTCCGCACGGCCCCGACCAGGTCGGTGCCGTGGATCTGCTTCAGCACGTACCCGGCGGCGCCCGCCATGACCGCGCTGAACAGCGCCTCGTCGTCGCTGTAGGAGGTCAGGATCAGGCAGGCCACCTCCGGCAGCTGGGAGCGCACCTCCCGGCAGACCTCCACGCCGTTGCCGTCCGGCAGTCGCATGTCGAGGATGGCGACGTCGGGCCGCAGCACGGGAATGCGCGCGAGCGCCGAGGCCGCCGTTCCGGCTTCCCCCACCACCTTGATGTCCGGCTCGGCTTCGAGCAGGTCGCGGACGCCCCAGCGGACCACCTCGTGGTCGTCAAGCAGAAAGACCCCGATCCCCGGTCGCCGCATCCCGTCGTCCGCCTGACCCGTCACCCTGATCACCTGTCCGTCCTGGCCGGCCCGGCGTCGTCGCCCGGCTGGATGAAATTCAGGCTAAACGAAGCGAGAGGTTCCGGCTTAGGGACCTTGGGCCCGCTGCGGGCCGCCAGAAGGCCCACCGAGCGGGGGAGTCCGGCCCTAACGGCGGGGGACGGCGGCTCCTAGCGTGGGAACCGGGGATGGGAAACGCGGAAGGAGTGGACTGCACATGCATGAGATCATCGTCGGTGTCGACGGCTCCGATCATTCAAGCCGCGCACTGGAATGGGCCGCCGGCGAGGCGGTCACCCGGAACGTCCCGCTCACGGTCATTGCCGTGGACCAGGCCGTGGTCGGGTACGCAGGCTACGCCTACGGCTACCTCAGCGACCCCGAACTGAGCGAACGGGCACTGGTCGCCGCGCAGGAGCAGGCGGACAAGGTGCTCGCGCAGCTGCCGGAGCCGGCCCGGCCGCGGTCGGTGACGGTGCATGCCGCCGTCGGCTTTGCCGCCGAGAAACTGGTCCAGGCCGCGGCCGGGGCCGACATGCTCGTCGTCGGTGCCCGCGGCGCCGGCGGCTTCAGGAAGCTCCTCCTCGGCGGGGTCGCCGCGCAGGTGACGCGGCACGCGCACTGCCCCGTCGTCGTCGTTCCCGACCACGACGCCTGAACGGCGACGACAGTGGAGGCCGTCGTGCGGGACGTGATGACCACCCGCGTGGTCGCGGTGCGGCAGACCGCGCCGTACAAGGTCGTCGCCGCTTGCCTGCGCCAGTGGCGGGTCAGCGGGTTCCCGGTGCTCGACGACGACGACCGCGTGATCGGCGTCGTCTCCGAGGCCGACCTGCTGGCCAAGGAGGCACTCGACGGGGGCCTGACCAGCCGGCTCGACGGCGTGCTCCGCCGCCGGGCGAAAGCCAAGGCGGCCGGGGTCACCGCGGCCGACCTGATGACCAGGCCGGCCGTGACCGTCGGACCGGACGAGCCGGTCACCCGGGCCGTCCGCCTGCTGTACGCCAGCCGGGTCAAGCGGCTGCCCGTGGTCAACCCGGACGGGCGGCTGGCCGGCATCGTGACCCGCTCTGACGTGCTCAGCGTGTACGCCAGGGACGACGGCGACATCCGGGACGACATCCTGCGCGACCTGGTCCAGCACAAGCTGCTGACCCTGCAGGTGGCGGTCGGTGTGACCGTGGTCAACGGCGTCGTCACCATCCAGGGCAGCCCGCCCACGGCCGCCGCCGGGCACCATCTCATCGAGGTGGCCAGGCAGGTCGAAGGCGTGGTGGCGGTACGCGACCGGCTGCGCTACCCGCTGGCGGGCGGCGGTTACGGACCGGACCAGCTCTTCTGAGCCGCACGGCTAACGGTGCCGGGCGCCTCCCCCCGGAGGCGCCGGCACCTTTAGCGCCCAGGACCGCTTCCTGCGGCCGGTACCGCCTAGCCCTCATGCCGGCCCGGGCGCACCAGGAGCAGGAGCTCCCGCGCTTGCCTGGCCGCTTCGCCCGACCGGGGCGGGTCCGGCTCCGCCAGGGGCCCGCTCTCCAGGCCGCGGGCGAGGATCTCGACCGCCTGCGTGAGTGTTTGCATCTGGGTTTCAAGCTGCCGGACCCGCCCCTGCAGGCCGGTGACGTCCGTCAGGTCCCGTGGTTGCTCATAGATCTCTCTCATAGTGAGACCCTGCTCCAGCCCGTGCCGGGCCGCCAGAGCCCTTGGTCAGGTGCGGGGCGGGGAATGAGGCCCGTATCCACGGACTAGCGGCCCTTGCGCGGGCACACGGCAACGAGGACAATGCAGCGATGTTCACCTCCATCGCCGGGCGTGCGGTCGTGGTCACCGGCGGGACCCGCGGTATCGGTCTCGGCATCGCCGCCGTGTTCGCCCGTGCCGGGGCCCGGGTACTGGTCACCGGCCGGGACGAGGAAAGCGCCCGGCGGGCGGTAGCCGCGTCCGGGGCGGCCGGCGTACGTGCTGGCCGACACGGCCCGCAGGGCCGATTGCGATCGGGTCGCCGCGGCCGCCCGCGAGCAGCTCGGGGGGATCGATATTCTCTGCGCCAACGCCGGGATCTTTCCCTCCGCGCGGCTGGCCGACCTGACCGAGCGCGACATCGACGCCGTGCTCGGCGTCAACCTCAAGGGCACGATTTTGTCCGTCCAGGCGTGCCTGCCGCTGCTGCGGGCTTCTGGCCACGGCCGGGTCATCCTCACCAGCTCCATCACCGGGCCGGTCACCGGCTACCCGGGGTGGACGCACTACGGGGCGAGCAAGGCGGGGCAGCTCGGCTTCATGCGCACCGCCGCGATCGAGCTGGCCCGGGACGCCATCACCGTCAACGCCATCCTGCCGGGCAACATCGCCACCGAGGCTCTGGCCACGATGGGCGAGGACTATATCCGCGAGATGACCGCCGCGATCCCGCTCGGGCGGCTCGGCACGGTCGAGGAGATCGGGCACGCCGCCCTGTTCCTCGCCACCGACGAGGCCGCCTACATCACCGGCCAGACGATCACCGTCGACGGCGGGCAGGTGCTGCCGGAGTCGCCGGGGGCGGTGTCCTGAGGGAGTAAGACCCCCTCGTTCGGGATGATCGTTCTCGTTCGTTCGCGGAAGCGGAACGTCCGGGACGGCCGTTAGCCTCGTCGTATGCCAGGCAAAGCGTGGGAACCGCCGCTGGCGGGAACGGACCAGGCCCAGCTGCTGGGGGCGCTCGAGCGGCTGCGGACGGTGTTCCGCTGGAAGGCCGACGGACTCGACGCGGCCGGGCTCGCCCAGCGCGTGGGCAAGTCCTCGCTCACGCTCGGTGGCCTGCTCAAGCACCTGGCGCTGATCGAGGACTACTACGTCACCGAGAAGCTCGACGGGGCGCCGATGGCCGGCCCGTGGCCCGAGACCGACTGGGACACCGACCCGACGTGGGAATTCACCTCGGCTGCGGGTGACTCCCCGCAGACGCTGTACGGGCTGTGGGACGACGCGGTGCAGCGGTCCCGGGTGCGGCTGGCGGCCGCGCTGGCGGCCGGCGGAATGGATCAGCCGGTGGCCGCGAACGTCGACGGGGAGCACGCCAGCCTCCGGCGGCTGCTGACCGATCTGGTCGAGGAGGTCGGCCGGCACGCCGGGCACGCCGACCTGCTGCGCGAGGCAGTCGACGGTCGCACAGGGGAGGACCCGCCGGAGGGCTGGGAGCCGGTTTCGGGGCATTACCGGCTGCCGGGGGCGGCCGGCTGAGCGTCACGTCGCTCACCTGGGGTAGGACGTCCGCTACGGAGGGCTGTGTCGCGATAGACCGATATGTAACATTAGCGTTTCGATGGCCGACGCTTGCGCGGTGGCCTGCGAGGATGCAACGAACTTCAGCGCGGGGGGCGCTGCCGAGGGGGCGGCCACCCGAAGTCAGCAAGGGCTGCGACCGCGTTGTCTCGAAGGGGGCACCTCCGTGGTAACCGTCCACAACTTCTCCGATGGCCTGCTGAACCCGGTCCTCGGCTACGCCATGTCCTGCGTCGGCGCGCTCCTGGGCCTGCGCTGCGTGGTCCTGGCCCGGGCCTACAGCGGCTGGGCGCGCGCGCGCTGGCTGGTGCTGGCGTCGGTGTCGATCGGCGCCGTCGGCATCTGGGCGATGCACTTCATCGCGATGCTCGGCTTCAGCATCCCCGGGGAGCCGCTGCGCTACAACGTGCCCGTCACGATCGCCTCGATGCTGCTGGCGGTCGCGGTGGTCGGCGTCGGGCTGTTCATCGTCGGTTTCGCCCGGGGCGGCTTCGGTGACGGCGGCTGGCCCCGGCTGGTGGCGGGCGGCGTGATCATCGGTGTCGGCGTGGCCGGCATGCACTACCTGGGCATGGCGGCGATGTCGATGCCCGGCGGCATGTCCTACAACCTGGCCCTGGTGGCTGTCTCGGTGCTCATCGCGGTCGCGGCCGGGACGGCGGCGCTGTGGATCGGCACCTGGGTCCGCGGGCTCGGCGCCACCATCGTCGCCGCGCTGGTGTTCGGGGTGGCGGTCACGGGCATGCACTACACCGGCATGGCGGCGCTGAAGATCACCGGAACCCCGATGTCGATGCAGAGCATGGCCGGGTCGGTCTCCGGTGCCACCGCGGCCAGCTTCCTCATCCCCCTGCTGGCGGTCATCAGCCTGGCCACGTTCCTGCTGACGCTGGCGATCAGCGTGGCGCCGAACGAGGAGGAGATCCGCACCGACGCCGAGATCCGGCAGCGGCTGGAGTACCTGGAGCAGCGCGACCCGGCCGCCGATCCGCGGTTCGCGCCGAGCGCGGCGGGCGACCCGCGGCTCGCTCAGATCCAGTCGTTCCGGCGGAACACCCAGTAGAGCAGCAGGCCGGAGCCGATCATGATCACCAGGGCGACGATGAAGCCGATGTGGTTGCTGAACCCCGGGTAGGGCACGTTCATGCCGTAAAACCCGGTGATGAACGTCGGCACCGCGACGATCGCGGCCCAGCCGGTGACCTTCTTGGTGATGATGTTCATCCGGTTGCCCTGGATGGTCAGGTTGGTCTCCAGGATCGTGGTGACCAGGTCGCGCAGTGACTCGGTCCACTCGGTCGCCCGCAGCACGTGGTCGTAGACGTCCTGCCAGTAGGGCAGCAGTTCCTCGTCGACGTGCTTGAGGTCGCGGCGCATGAGGGTGTTCAGCACCTCGCGCATCGGCAGCACCACCCGGCGCAGGAGGACCAGCGACTTGCGCATCTCGAATGACCGCTTCTGCACCTGGATGTCCTTGGCCGAGGACGGCTCGAACAGTTCGTCCTCCAGGCCCTCGATCTGGTCGTCGAGGGACTGGACGGTGTCGAAGTGCCCGTCCACGATGTGGTCGAGCAGCCCGTAGAGCAGGAACCCGACTCCGTGGGCGGCCAGCTCGGGGTTCGCGTCCCAGCGGTCGACCACCTTGCCGATGTCGAGGCCGTCGTCCTTGCGGATGGTGATCAGCGCCCGGGGCAGGATGAAGGCCGACAGCTCGCTGGTGGCGAGCTCGCCGGTGCCGGTGTCCAGGGTCGCGCTGTAGGCGGTCATGAACAGGTGGGTGCGGTAGTGGTCGATCTTCGGCCGCTCCCGGTCGACCAGGGCGTCCTCGATCGCCATCGGGTGCAGCCCGAACTCGTCCTGCAGCACGGCCAGGTCCTCGTGATCGGGGCTGCGCAGGTCGAGCCAGATCAGCGTCCCCGGATCGGCCAGGTGGTCGCTGATCTGCTCGATCGCGAAGCCCTGGGCGGCCAGCCGGCCGTCCCGGTAGAGCCGGGTCCGCGCCTGGCACTTGGTCGGGGAGTCGTGGCAGATGGACTCGCCCGCGACGGTATCCGGGTCGCCGCCGTGAAAGGTGGTGTCCCGGCTGGTCCTGGTGCCGATCTGCCCGCCGATGGCGCCGCCGCGCGCCTCCGCGCCGGTGCTCATCGTCTGGGTTTCGCTCATGACATCCCCTCCGGTCCCGATTGCCGGGTCAAGGATCTCATTGCGGCCCAGGCCGCCGGATGGGGACCCGGATCATGCCCAGCGGCCGGACCCGGACGTCAGTGGGCGAACGACTCGCGCTTCTTCTGCAGCTCGGGCGGCATCTGCGTCTGCGGGTGGTGCTCGAGGATGTCCAGGTGCAGCCTGAAGTCCTGCAGCAGCAGGTTGGCCAGGTCCATCGAGAACCCGTTGCGGATCACGATGCGCATCACCGCCATGTCGGTCAGGTTCTCCGGGAACGTGTAGGCCGGCACCTGCCAGCCGCGCATCCGCAGCCGCTCCGACAGGTCGAAGACCGAGTAACCGGTGACCTCGTCGCGCAGCTTGAAGGCGAACACCGGCAGGTCCGACCCGTCCGACAGCAGGTCGAACTGGCCCAGCCGCCCGATCTCGGCGGACAGGTACTTCGCGATGTCCTGCGCGGTCTGCTGGACGTGCTGGTAGCCGGAGTAGCCCAGCCGCAGGAAGTTGTAGTACTGCGCCGCGACCTGGGCGCCGGGCCGGGAGAAGTTCAGCGCGAACGTCGGCATCTCCCCGCCGAGGTAGTTCACCTTGAAGATCAGGTCCTCCGGCAGGTACTCCTCCGCGCGCCAGATGATCCAGCCGACACCCGGGTAGACCAGGCCGTACTTATGCCCGGAGGTGTTGATCGAGGCGACCCGGGACAGCCGGAAGTCCCACTCCAGGGCCGGCTGGAGGAACGGGGCGACGAACCCGCCCGACGCCGCGTCCACGTGAATGGGGACGTCGAGCCCCCGGGTTGCCGCCACCGCGTCGAGCTGGCCGTTGAGCTCGGCCACCGGCTCGTAGGAGCCGTCCATGGTCGAGCCGAGGATCGCGACCACCCCGATGGTGTTCTCGTCGCACAGCGCCGCCGCCTCGGGCGCGCCCAGGTGGTAGCGGCCGGGCACGAGCGGCACGTACTTGGGCTCAACGTCCCAGTAACGGCAGAACTTCTCCCAGCAGACCTGGACGTTGCGGCCCATCACGAGGTTCGGCCGGGCGGTGTCCTTGCCCGCCGCGCGGCGCCGGGCCCGCCAGCGCCACAGCAGCGCCATGCCGCCGAGCATGCAGGCCTCGCTCGACCCGGTGGTCGAGCAGCCGACCGCCTCCTCCTGGGGGGCGTTCCACAGGTGCCCGAGGATGTTGACGCAGCGGTGCTCGAGCTCGGCCGTCTGCGGGTACTCGTCCTTGTCGATCATGTTCTTGGGGGAGCACTCGGCCATCAGCTGCTCGGCTTCCGGCTCCATCCAGGTGGTGACGAACGTCGCCAGGTTGAGCCGGGCGTTGCCGTCGAGAATGAGCTCGTCCCGGACCACCTGCAGCGCGGTGCGGGGCAGGACGCCCTGCTCCGGCAGCCGGTAGCGGGGGATGTCGCAGGTCTTTTCCCGGAAGTAGACCGGGTTGATGTCCAGCTCGATGCCCGTCGACTCTTCCTCGGGCACCTGCCGGTGCAGGGCAGCCATAAGCCCCACGCTAACGCTGTCCCGGCGGCGGCAGGCCGATTCCGGGCGGCAAAACCCTAATTAGTCGTATCCGCAGGTTGCCGGGGTCTGTCCGGCCGCCGGCGGGCTCCGCGCGGGGGAGCCGGCGATCTCGCCGGCGCGGCCGGGGCCCGGTTCGCTACAGTGGCGCCTGGGTCGGGGGAAGACCGGCATAACGGGCACGGCCAGCGGCGCCCGGATCCGCCCCCCGGGAAGGCGCGGTGGGCATGTCGGTACGCGAGACCCGGCCCCAGCCCGTTGTCCCTGGCTCACCCGGACCAGCCCAGCCCGGACCAGGCCCGGGCCGCCCCGGACCGCGCCGCCCTGGACCCGGCCGTCCCGGGCCCGGCCGGCGGCGGGGCTGGCCGGCGCGGCCGCTGGCCCGCTCGTGGCGCCGGCTCGCGCTGTACGCGTCGCCGCTGGCGGTGGCGGGCATCGCGGGCGTGACCGCGGTGCTGCTGAGCGCCTCGCCGGGCGGGACGGTGGTGTTCGTCCCGCCGCCCCCGTCCCTCTCCATCGTCCCCCGTCCGGGGCAGCCGCTGGTGACCGCCACGGCCAGCCGCGGCGGTCAGGCGAGCCCGTCCTCGCCGGCCCAGCCGCGCCCGCACGCGCTGCTCAGCCCGGGCCCGGTGGCGGGGGCGCAGTACGCTGGCCCGGTGGTGCTGAACGCGGCCGGGCGGCAGCTCGAGTCGTGGAACCAGACCCAGTCGTTCTGCACCGAGGACGACTGGGAGGTGCCCGACGGGTCGGTCTACACCGACCCGAGCGATGACGCGGTGGTGGCGACGACCGGCCACGACGGCAGCTGCGCGGGGCTGATCAGCCCCCAGGCCTACGCGTCGGCCGTGATCGAGGCCTACGTGTACTTCCCGCCGCTGCCGGGCCACGCCGGAACGATCGCTGACTGGTCGTCGCTGTGGCTGACCGACCAGTCCGACTGGCCGGCCAGCGGCGAGCTGGACGCGGTCGAAGCCGAGCCGGCGACCGGCGTGAACGCGACCGCCTACCACTGGGGGTCGTCCGGCGACGAGCAGTCGATGTCGACCGACGGGTTCGCCGCCGACGGGACCCTGCCGAAGGACGGCCCCAACCTGACGCCGGGCTGGCACGTCGTCGACATCGTCTACACCCAGGGCTTTTTCGCCGTCTACTACGATGCGCGGCTGTTCACCAGCCTCCGCGGCGACGTGGTCACCGGGGCGGCGCTGAACCTGCTCATCACCACCGGCGTGACGCCGGACAACGGCGAGGTCGAGCAGCAGATCGGCAGCGCGCCGGTCAACTCGGACTTCCGGCCGACCGGCCTGGCGGTCAAGTACGTGAAGATCTGGAAGTACCGCTAGACCGCCCGGACTCCCCGGCCGGCGAGTCGCGCTCGTCGTCCTCCTCGTCCGGGACGCCGACGGGGGCGCCCGCCGCCTCCTCGGCCGTCTCCGTCAGCGCCGTCTCCGTCAGCGCCGTCTCCGCCTGCGCCGACTCGCCCGGCGAGCCGGCCAGGGTCACGTCCTCGCCGTCGCCGTTGCGCTTGCCGCGCAGCAGTGACGCCAGCCCGGCCAGCACCGACAGAGCCGCCGAGACGCTGAAGACCACGACCAGGCCGTCGTGGAACGGGCCCTGCAGCAGCGAGGGGAAGAACGTCCGCCCGGTCAGCTCGGCCTGCGCCGCCGGGGACAGCTTGGTCAGCACGCCATAGGGCTGGAGCAGGTGCTGGATCGGGTTGACCCCGAGGACCGACGCGAACAGCGAGGAGACCGGCGGCAGCGACGACACCTGATGCGCCACCCCGCCGCTGACCCCGAGCCTGGTCAGCCCGCCGTACAGGGTGGTCGGCAGCGAGCGTGACAACCCGATGATCATCAGCGTGAACACGACGCCGATGGACACCGCGGTGCCCGAGTTCTGGAAGGTAGAGCGCATACCGGAGGCGGCGCCGCGCTCGTCCGGCGGCACTGCGCCCATGATCGAGGACGAGTTGGGCGAGGCGAACATGCCGCTGCCGATCCCGTTCAGCGCGATGAGCACCGCGAAGACCCAGTAGGGGAAGTTCACCGGGACCAGGATCAGCGCGACGAACGACGCCGCGAACACGGCCGTGCCGCTCGACGCGATGCCGCGCGAGCCGAACCGGTCGGACAGAATGCCGGAGATCGGCCCGGAGACCAGGAAGCCGGCCGTCATCGGCAGCAGGAAGATGCCCGCCCACAGCGGTGTCTGGTCGTAGGAGTAGCCGTGCAGCGGCAGCCAGATGCCCTGCAGCCAGATGATCAGCATGAACTGGATGCCGCCGCGGGCAACCGACACCAGCAGCCCGGCCAGGTTGCCGAAGGCGAAGGCGCGGATCTTGAACAACCCGAGGCGGAACATCGGCTCGGCTACCCGGGTCTCGATGACCATGAAGACGCCCAGCAGCACCGCGCCCCCGATGAGCTCGCCCAGCACGATCGGGCCGGTCCAGCCCATCGAGCTGCTGCCGTGCGGCTGGATGCCGTAGGTGATGCCGACCAGCAGCGAGCCGAGGCCGAGGGCGAAGGTGATGTTGCCCCACCAGTCGATCTTGGCGGGCCGCCTGACCCCGTTGTCGCGCAGCTTCCAGTAGGCCCACAAGGTGCCGAACACGCCCACCGGGAGGTTGATCCAGAAGACCGCGCGCCAGTCCCAGGCGGCCAGCAGGCCGCCCGCGACCAGGCCGATGAACATGCCCGCGAGGGCTGCGATCTGGTTCGTGCCGAGCGCGAAGCCGCGCCGCTCGGCTGGGAACGCGTCGGTCAAGATGGCGGCCGAGTTGGCCATCAGCATCGACCCGCCGAACGCCTGCACCAGCCGCCAGCCGATCAGCCAGAGAGCCGCGTGGGTGCCCTGGAACGGGTCGAACGACAGCATGATGGAGGAGGCGGTGAAGACCACGAAGCCGGCGTTGTACATCTTGACCCGGCCGTACATGTCGCCCAGCTTGCCCAGGTTGACGACCAGGACCGCCTGCACGAGCCGGTAGCCCATGATCATCCACAGCAGGTAGCTGATGTTCCCGGCTGACAGCGGGTCGAGGTTGATGCCCTTGAAGATGGCGGGCAGCGCGATGATGACGACCGACCCGTCGAGCGAGGCCATGAAGATCGCCGCGGTCGTGTTGGCCAGCGCGATCCAGGCGTAGCTGTCCGGTTTGGGCGGCTTCGGCCGGGGGGCGCGGGTGTCGGGGGCGGTGGTGCGGATTCCCATCAGAGCCTCTCTGCCAGCCGCTCGAGGAGGGCCGAGGCCTCCATCAGGACGGCCAGCTCGTCGTCGGAGAACCCGGCCCGCAGCGCCGCCGCGATCTGCTCGGTCCGCTCGCCGCGCCGGTCGTGCACCATCCGCGACCCAGCGGCGGTGATCGACAGCACGATGCGCCGCCCGTCCCCGGGGTCACGGCTGCGCTCGATGAAGCCGCGCTCGAGCAGCGCCGCTACGGTGACGCCCATCGACTGAGGGCTGATCCGCTCCAGCCGGGCGAGGTCACTGGAGGTGGCGGGACCGCCGCGCTCGAGGCGGCCCAGCGCCGACGACTCGGCCACGGTCAGCTCCCCGCTGGGCGGCTTCTGCCGGAATTTCCGTACGACGAGGCCGACGGAGACGCGCAGCGCGCCCGCCACCTCACTGACATCGGGAACCGTCGCGCTCGCGTCCATGATTGTAAGGCTAACTAATAAGTGGGACCTTAGCAATTTGCCGCGCATGGTTTCCCGGCGCCCGGGGAGGGGGAGCACGCCCCCGTTCGGACTGGCGTTAGGACTTCGCCCCGGCGGTGAAGTAGCGGCAGAAGAGGAAGCTCTCGTCCGCGATCACCTGGTGCAGCGTCAGCGGCCGGGCGGTGCTGCCGGCGCCGGTGATGATCCGGCCGGCCCCGGGCTGGCCAGCAGGGGGCTGACCGACAGGCACAGCTCGTCGACCAGCCCGGCCTGGTCCAGGTCGCCGAACAGGTGCGGGCCGCCCTCGGCCAGCACCCGGCGCAGGCCCCGGTCCGCCAGCGCATCCAGCGCGGCGCCGAGGTCGACCGTGTTTTCGCCCGCGACGATCAGGTCGGCCACCCTGGCCGCCGCCGCCCGCCGCCCGGCGTCGGACGCCGCGCAGGTGATCACGATGGTGCGGGACTCCGGGGCCGCCTCGGTAAACAGCGGTGAGCCGAGGTCGAGGTCGAGCGACTGGGTGACCACCGCGATCGGGGCGGCCGCGGGGCGGCCCGATCGCAGGCCGGCCAGCGCAGGCCGGGCCCGCGCGGGTTTGTAGTTCTCCGCCCTGACGGTGCCCGAGCCGGCCACGATGACATCGGCCAGCACCCGCAGGATGCCGAACACCCGCTTGTCACCGGGCGAGGAAAGCCCCCCCGAGAGCCCTTCGACGCTGGCGGCCCCGTCGGCGCTCTGCACGAAGTTGACCCGCAGCCAGCGGTCGGCCGGGTAGCGGTAGGCCTCGGCCAGGCCGTCCAGGCCGAGCTCGTCACCAGGGGAGGGGAAGATCGTCCGCACCCGACGATCCTAACGGCCGGCCCTGCTCAGCTACGGGACCGCAGCACCACGATCGCGTTCCCGCTGACCTCGACCTTGGTCCGGGGCAGAAACCCGGTCGCGTCCTGCGGGTCGCCGCGCGGGGTCTCGGTGTCGAGCACGATCTCCCAGTCACCGCCGAGCCGGGCCTCGGGGATGGTGAACGTGATCGGGTCGCCCCCCGCGTTGAACAGCAGCAGGAACTTGCGGTCGGTGACCGGGTCGCCGCGCGGGTCGGGCTCGCTGATGGCCGACCCGTTGATGAAGACGGCGACTGACTTGGCGTAGGAGGCGTCCCAGTCGGACTCGGTCATCTCGTCCCCCGACGGGGTCAGCCAGATGATGTCGGTGGTGCCGCCGGTGCCGGGGTAGGCGCCGTGGAAGAAACGGCGGCGGCGGAACACCGGGTGGTGGCGGCGCAGCCGGGCCAGCTTCTGGGTGAACGCGAGCAGGTCGTGCTCGCCCGCCGCGCGCGACCAGTCGACCCAGGAAATCTCGTTGTCCTGGCAGTAGGCGTTGTTGTTGCCGGCCTGGGTGCGGCCGATCTCGTCGCCCGCCAGCATCATCGGCACGCCCTGGGAGAGGAACAGGGTGACCAGGAAGTTGCGTTGCTGCCGCCCGCGCAGCGCGATGACCTCGGGATCCTCGGCCGGTCCCTCGGCGCCGCAGTTCCACGAGCGGTTGTCGTCGGTGCCGTCCCGGTTGTCCTCGCCGTTGGCGTCATTGTGCTTGTCGTTGTAGCTCACCAGGTCGGCCAGGGTGAACCCGTCGTGGCAGGTGACGAAGTTGATCGAGGCGACCGGGCGGCGTCCGCTGCTCTCGTAGAGGTCGGACGAGCCGGTCAGCCGGGAGGCGAACTCGGGCAGGGTCGCGGGCTGGCCGCGCCAGAAGTCGCGCACCGTGTCCCGGTACTTGCCGTTCCACTCGGTCCAGAGTGGCGGGAAGTTGCCCACCTGGTAGCCGCCCTCGCCGACGTCCCACGGCTCGGCGATGAGCTTCACCTGCGAGACCACCGGGTCCTGCTGCACCAGGTCGAAGAACGTCGACAGCCGGTCCACGTCGTGCAGGTCCCGGGCCAGGGCGGAGGCGAGGTCGAAGCGGAACCCGTCGACGTGCATCTCCAGGATCCAGTACCGCAGCGAGTCCATGATCAGCTGGAGCGAGTGCGGGTGGCGCACGTTGAGCGAGTTGCCGCAGCCGGTGTAGTCGATGTAGCGGCGCGGGTCGCTGTCGTCGAGCCGGTAGTAGGCGTGGTTGTCGATGCCGCGGAAGGACAGCGTCGGGCCGCGGCCGTCGCCCTCGGCGGTGTGGTTGTACACCACGTCCAGGATGACCTCGATGCCCGCCTGGTGCAGCGCCCTGACCATCGACTTGAACTCGCCCACCTGCTCGCCGCGCTGGCCGGCCGAGCAGTAGCGGTTGTGCGGGGCGAGGAACCCGATCGTGTTGTAGCCCCAGTAGTTGGTCAGCCCGCGGGCCACCATCGCCTGCTCGGCCACGAACTGGTGCACCGGCAGCAACTCGACCGCGGTCACCCCGATCCGCTTGAGGTGCTCGATCACGGCGGGGTGGGCCAGCCCGGCGTAGGTCCCCCGCTGGGCCAGCGGGATATCCGGGTGACGCAGGGTCAGCCCGCGCACGTGCGCCTCGTAGATCACGGTCTCGTGGTAGGGGATCCGCGGCGGGCGGTCATTACCCCAGTCGAAGAACGGGTTGATCACCACGCTCTTGGGCATGTACGGGGCGCTGTTGGCGGTGTTGCGCCTGCGGGGCTCGGCCCAGTGGTAGTCGAACAGGGCCTCGTTCCAGGTCACCTCGCCCTCGAAAGCCTTCCCGTAGGGGTCGAGCAGCAGCTTGGAGGGCGCGCAGCGGGCGCCCCGGCGGGGGTCATAGGGACCGTGTACCCGGTAGCCGTACCGCTGGCCGGGGCCGATCGCCGGCAGGTAGCCGTGCCACACGAAGCCGTCGGCCTCGGTGAGCTCGATGCGCGACTCCGCGCCCACCTCGTCGATCAGGCACAGCTCGACCCGCTGGGCCGCCTCGGAGAACAGGGCGAAGTTGGTGCCCCATCCGTCCCACGTGGCCCCGAGGGGATAAGCGGCCCCTGGCCAGATGTGCACTCAGTCTCCTAACACGGTCACTGCCCGAGCGCATGAGCCTACCGCGGGGGGTTCATCCGGGGGGCTGCTCGCACGCCGTACGCTCCGTTTAGGTCGGTTTCCCCCGCTGCGGCAAATTCCTAACGGGAAGTTACAACGCTGTTCCGCCGACAATTCGGGGCTGATCTCTGGTAATTGCGAGCCTAGCGGCCCGTGCTGCCCCGCCGCACCCCGCTGACCAGGCCGCTGACCGCGCCGCGGCCGTCGCCCAGGCCAGCGGCGGCGCTGGCCGCGCCGAGGGCGGCGGCCGCGGTGGCGTACCGGCGCAGCACGACCGCGGCCACCTCGGGGGCCGCGCCGAGGACGGGCGCGACCGCGGCCGCCCCGGCGCCGAGGGCGGCCGCACGGATCTTGTCGGCGAAGTAACCAGGGGACAGCAGGTAGGTCGCGACCACGACTGGGCCGTCAGCGCGCTCCCGCAGCGCCGTGACGGCTTCGCCCGGGGCCGGCCCGGCGGCCGAGGCGTAGGCGGGCACGACCGTCTGCCAGCCCCGCTCGCGCGCCCAGCGGGCGGCCAGGGCGGCCACGGTGGCGTTGGCGGCCGGGTCGGACGAGCCCGCGGCGGCCAGCACGACCCGGGTGGCGGCGCGGGCGGCGGCGTCGCCCACGGCTACGCCTGCCTCCGCCAGCCGCCGCTCGAGCGCCCGCACCAGCAGCGGGTCCGGGCCGAGGGTGCCGGCGGCCGCGACCGGCTGGCCCGGGCCGGCCGCGGTGGCCGCCGCCAGCCGGGCCGGGATGTCGGTTTTGCTGTGGTAGGCCGCAGTCAGCAGCAGCGGCACGACTGCCGCGGGGGCACCGCCGAGCGCGCCCAGCACCTGGCCGACGGCAGGCGCGCAGTGGTCGAGGAACGCGGCCCGGACGTCGAGCCCGGGCGACTGGGCCCGGACCACGCCGAGCAGTTCGTGCACGCTGGCGGCCGCGCGCGGGTCCTTCGAGCCGTGGGCCACCGCGACCAGCGGCGGCGGCCCGGCGGTACCGCCCGCGGCGCGGGCCGTGGCGGGGCTCAAACGTGGATACCGCACTCGGTCTTGCCTGTCCCGGCCCACCGCCCGGAGCGCGGGTCCGCGCCCGCCTCCACCCGCATGGTGCAGGTGCTGCAGCCGATCGACGGGTAGCCCTCATAGACCAGCGGGTTCACCAGCACGCCGTTGGCCGCGATGTACTCGTCGACCTGCTCCGAGCTCCACTCGACGATCGGGTTGACCTTGACCATCTGGCGCTTGTCGTCGAACTCGACGACCTTGGTGTTGCGCCGCGACAGTGTCTCCTCGCGCCGCACGCCGGTGATCCACGCGTCGTAGTTCTTCAGCGTCCGCTCCAGCGGCTCGACCTTGCGCAGGTAGCAGCACAGGTCGGGGTTGCGCCCGTAGAGGCGCGGACCGAGCTCGGCGTCCTGCTCGGCCACGGTCCGCGACGGGGTCACGTTCACCAGGTTGACCGGGTAGACGGCGGACACCGCGTCGCGGGTGCCGATCGTCTCCGGGAAGTGATAGCCGGTGTCGAGGAAGACCACGTCGATGCCTGGCGTGATGGCCGACGCCAGGTGCACGATCACCGCGTCCGACATCGAGGAGGTGATGCAGATCCGGCTGCCGAAGGTGTCGGTCGCCCAGCGGATGACGTCCTCGGCAGGAGCGTTCCGTAGTTCCGTGGCTGCTTGCTCGGCAAGGGTGCGCATGCGCTCCGGATCCTTCACGTCGTTAGTAGTGGGGCCCAGCCCATAGGAATAGCGGGTGTTCCTGAGATTTTGATTAACTCCTGTAACGCTCACAGCACCGCGCCCATCCCGGCGAACCGCAGCTGGAAGCTCCGGGTGCACGAGCGGCAGTGCCACTCGCCGTCGGCGGCGCCCTGCGGCTCGAGGTCCTCCTCGCCGCAGTACGGGCAGTAGAACGGCACCGCGCGCACCGCCCCGCCCCCCGGCACCGGTGTCATGACAGCTCCTCGTCCGTGGCTCGCAGCGTCCAGGCCGCGAACGCCTCCCCGGGCTCGCGGGCGGCGTCGAAGCGGCGCAGCACCCGCTCCACGTAATCGGGCAGCTCCTCGGCCGTTGCCTTGAGGCCCCGGACCTTGCGGCCGAACCCCGATCCGGCCGCGTCCCCGCCGGTCAGCGTACCGCCCAGGTGGATCTGGAAGCCTTCGACGTGCCGGCCGGAGCTGTCGGTAACGAGCGAGCCCTTGAGGCCGATGTCGGCGACCTGGATCCGCGCGCAGGAGTTCGGGCAGCCGTTGACGTTGATCGTGACCGGCGCGTCGAAGTCCGGCAGCCGCCGCTCCAGCTCGTCGATCAGGTGCATCGCCCGGGCCTTGGTCTCCACGATCGCGAGCTTGCAGAACTCGATCCCGGTGCAGGCCATCATGTGCCGCCGGAACACGCTGGGCGCGGCGGGCAGCCCGAGCGCGTCGAGCTCGGCCGTCAGGCCGGGGACGGACGGCCCGGGAACGTCGACGATGACCATCTTCTGCTCGGCCGTCGTGCGCACCCGGCCGCTGCCGTAGCGGTCGGCCAGGGCGCCGATCGCGGCCAGCAGCTCACCGTTCACCCGGCCGACGCGGGGCGCGAAGCCGACATAGAACAGGCCGTCGGACTGCTGGTGGACCCCGACGTGGTCGCGGGCGGTGTCGAGGTTGACCGGGGCCGGGCCGTCGGGCAGCGAGTAGCCCAGGTACTCCTTCTCCAGCACCTCGCGGAACTTCGGGGCGCCCCAGTCGCTGATGAGGAACTTGATCCGGGCCCGGTGCCGCAGCCGCCGGTAGCCGTAGTCGCGGAAGACGCTGCAGACAGCCGCCCACACCTCCGGCACCTGCCCCGGCCGGACGAAGGCGCCCAGCCGCTTGGCGATCATCGGGTTGGTCGACAGGCCGCCGCCGACCCACAGGTCGTAGCCGGTCTCCCCGGTCTCCGGGTGCCGGACGGCGGCGAAGGCGACGTCGTTGATCTCGTGGTGGGTGCACTGGGCGGAGCAGCCGCTGATCGACGTCTTGAACTTGCGCGGCAGGTTGGAGAAGGCCGGGTCACCGATGTAGCGCTCGTTGACGGCGGCGATCTCGGGGCTGGCGTCGATCAGCTCGTCGGCGTCCAGCCCCGCGAGCGGACAGCCCAGGATCACCCGGGGGGTGTCGCCGCAGGCCTCGGTGGTGGACAGGCCAACCGCCTCGAGGGCCTCCCAGATGGCGGGGACGGACTCGATCTCGATCCAGTGCAGCTGGATGTTCTGCCGGTCGGTGACGTCCGCGGTGCCGCGGGCGTAGCGGTCGGAGATGTCGCCGATGACCCGCAGCTGCTCGCTTGTCAGCTGCCCGCCGTCGATGCGAACCCGGAGCATGAAGTAGCGGTCGTCGAGCTCCTCCGGCTCCAGCACCGCCGTCTTGCCGCCGTCGATGCCTGGACGGCGCTGCGTGTACAGGCCGTACCAGCGGAACCGGCCGCGCAGGTCGGCCGGGTCGATCGAGTCGAAGCCCTGCTTGGCGTAGATGTCGATGATCCGCTGGCGGACGTGCAGGCCGTCGTCGAACTTCTTGTTTTCCTCGTTCTTGTTCAGCGGCTCGCGGTAGCCGAGGGCCCACTGGCCCTCGCCCCGCTTGCGCCGCGGGGCCGGCTGGCTGCCCGTGGGCTTCGCCGTCGAACTGGTCGCACTTGCTCCGGTTGCAGGAGACACGCGGCGGCTTCCTCACTCACTTCAGCGTCGATCGTGGCGGGCGCAGCCGCCGCCAGCCGTCGCGGCGCATAAAAAAAGCGCCCGGCTCCGCGGCGCGCGCCCGTTCTTAACCCGTGGTTACACGGAAAGTTGTAACCGTGGGATCAATAATCAGGCGGCGATCAGCGTGCCGGACGACACATCGCGCTACGGACGCGCTGCAGGTCGACGTGCCGACGCACGACGAGCATGGGGTCCGTAACACTCACGAAAGCAGGATCACACACTTTCGTGACATCTGTCCAGTCGGGGAAAGTCACACTGGCGCCAACCGGGCTGCCGGTCGGCCTATTCCGGCGCCGGCGCGGTTAATGATGTAACTAACCCTGGCGGACCCAGGACAGGGCCGTTTCGCTCTCGGCCGCCTGGGCCTCCGGCGACGGCTGGTGCTGGCAGTCGCACCAGGTGCCGCCGGGGCAGTCCTGGTGATGGCGGTGGCGGCAGTCAACGCAGATCATGGCATTTCTTTCCCCGGGGACGGGCCCAGCGTACCGCCGGCGGCATGCGCGGCGGGGAATATGCCATCCTGGCCGTTCCGGGCGGCCACCGCGCGGGTATACGCGCGGTTAAGATGGCCAGCCCCCGCGTGCGCCCGCTGGCGCCGTCCGGTCCGCCCGCCTTCGCCGATCGCACCGAGGCCGGGGTACTGCTGGGTGCCGCGGTGCGGGGGGCGGTGGAACGGGCGGCGGGACACCAGGAGACTGCCCCCGAACGGGACCGGGCGTCGCCCGGCCCCCCCACGGTTCCCGCTCAGCCCGGGTCACCCGGAGAGCCTGCCTGGGCGCGGGTGCCACCCATCGTGCTGGCCCTGCCGCGGGGCGGCGTGCCGGTCGCGGTGGGGGTGGCGCACGCGCTCGGGGCGGCCCTCGACGTGCTCATGGTGCGCAAGATCGGCCACCCGGCCGCGCCCGAGCTGGGCCTCGGGGCGATTGCGGAGGACGGTGGCGGCGGTGCCCTCACGCCGTTCTTCGACGAGCAGATGATCGCCGCCGCGGGGGTGGCCCGGGCCGACCTGGACGATGTGGTCATCCGTGAGCGGGCGGAACTGGCCCGCCGGGTGGCGGTCTACCGGCCGCGCCTGGCCGCCGACGACCTGCCGGCCCGCGGGGCCGCGCCCGGTCCCGGCGAACTGGCGGGCCGGCTCGCCGTCATCGTCGACGACGGGCTGGCGACCGGGGTGACCGCCCGGGCGGCGCTGCGCGCGGTCCGGACCCGCGGGCCGGCCCGGACCATGCTGGCGGTGCCGGTCGCGGCGCCCGCGGCGGTGGACGTGCTGGAAAACGAAACCGACGAGGTGGTGACCCTGGTCACCCCCCGCCGGTTCCGTAGCGTGGGAGAATGGTACGTCGACTTCGGTCAGCTGACCGATGCCGACGTGCTGACGCTGCTCGCAGCTATCCCGTAGCCGGATCAGGCCGCGTTGGCGCGGCGCATCCGGCGACGGCGCTCAGCCGAGCGCTCGTCCTCGTTCAGGCCCCCCCACGTCCCGTACTTCTCGGGACGGGCGACGGCATAATTCAGGCACTCGATCCTGACCGGGCAGCTCGCGCAGACCTGCTTGGCCTTGCGCTCCCTGATGTCCCGCTCAGGCTGTCGTTCGCCGTCTGGGCCGAAGAAGAGCATCAGATCCTCGCCACGACACGCGGCAGCGTCCTGCCATCCCCAGTTGGGACGGGGAAGCACGGCAGTCTGCCTACGCACCTGGGACATGGATCAATCACCTCAACAAAGTTGCTTAGAACTTGGGTTACTCTTGCTAGTAGGACCGCATGCACGCGAGTCCGACCCTGCGCGGTAACTGCTGTTGCAAGCTGCAACGCTCAACGGCGTCATACTGTTCCCGCCCGTTTCGCGCGCGCTCACGCACACGTTACCGAGATAGCGCGAACAGCACCGCTGTTGCCAGCGACACCGTTTCATCGACACTGCTTGCACGCCGCCGAGGGCTGGCATATGCGTGACAGGCGCCTGCCCCGCCAGACGACGCTCGCCAGCAGGTCTCGTCAGCGTTGCGGGATGACCCGCGTCGTCGACTGCGTCCGCTAGCTGACCCGTTAGCCGCTGTAAGCCGGAAGATCCGCCGTAAGAGGGGGGCAGGAATGCCTGGTGACTATGATGCCACCCGGCTGATCGTCCGCGCACGGCGGGGTCCCATTTTCCCGTCTCCAGGCACAAATATTTTCTCCCCGCCCCCGGCCGGGCGCGGCACGCCGGCCTGACGGCGGAGCTTGACCAGCGGCGCGGAGTAGCCCACGCGTTCGGCGCAGGCACCATAGTCTGTAGCGAAGTGGACAAACGTCTCGCCGGGGGGACCGCATGAGCATGTCGGCATCTGACGCGGGACCCGTGTCCCGGCTCGGCGAGACCTTCTTCGACGTCCGCGGCAGCTCCCGCAGCATGCGACTGACCTGGCACGGCACTACCGGGGTGGCCGTCATCAGCATCTGGCAGGGCGGCACCTGCACCGGCACCTTCCGGGTGCCCGCCGACGACCTGTCCCGGCTAGTCGACTCGCTGCGCCGCGGCGTGCCGGGGGGCCAGGCGGACCACGCCACCGGGCCGCTGCCCCTTGGCGGGCAGCCATCGGCGCTGACCCCTGGGGCCGCGTCGGCCGAGCCGTTCACCGGGGCCATGATCGCCCTGCCGGACACCCAGCCGGCTGGCTACGGGCGCCGCCGGGGCCAGCCGACGGGCGGGTTCCCCGCCATCGGGGCCGGTCGCCCGCCGGCGCCGGCCGGCCCGGCCGCCTACGCGAACGGGTCCTCCGGAAGTCCGGGCGGAGCCTACGGGAGTAGCGGCGGCCAGGACTATGGTGCGGCCCAGCGCTTCGCCGGGGACCAGCAGTCCCCGGATGCCCAGTTGTACGGGATGGACCCGGGGTACCGGACTGAGCAGGGATACGGGCCCGGCCCGGGCTACGGGGCCGGTCGCCATGAGGCTGACCTGGCCGCTCCCGGGCAGTACGGCTCGGGCAACGCCTACGGCTCGGGCCAGTATGACCCCGGCCAGTATGACCCCGGCCAGTTGACCCCGGCCAGAACAGCCGCGGCCAGAACAGCCGCGGCCAGTACGATCCCGGGCCGCAGTACAGGGCGGGGGAGTACCGCGGGCAGCGGCCCGGCCGCGCCCGCCAGGACCAGGCCCTGGGCGGCTCCTACGGGTACCAGCCGTCCTCCGGGGCCCGCCAATCGCGCGAACTGCAGCCGCTGGAGTCGCAGTCCCTGCGGTCACTGGCGCGGGCGCGGGCGGCCCGGACGCAGGCGCCGACGCCGGGATACGCGTCGCCCGGGTCCGGGCCCGCCGCGGACGGCGGCGGCTACAGCGCGCGGCCGGGTGTCGGCTTCACCGGGCCCCGGCCAGCGGCCGCACCACGGTCGTACACCGGACCACAGCAGGAGGCAGGCCCGGGGGCCTACACCGGACCGCAGGAGTTGGCCGGCCCGGGGGCGTACACCGGGCCCCAGTCATTCACTGGCTCTGAGTCGCTGACCGGGCCGCAGGCTTTCAGCGGGTCTCAGGGCTACACCGGGCCGCAGAGCTACGAGGAGCCGCACGGCTACCCAGCATCGCCGGCCTATCCGGAGTCCCAGGACTACTCAGCGACGCGCTCGTCCGGCGGACAGGAGCCTGGCGGCCGGGCGCCAGAGCCGGCCGCCTGGCCGGCCTGCCCCGGGTCGGGGCCGGTTCCGCTGGCCGACTGGTACCCGCAGGCTCGCGGGGACCAGCCCGGTTACCCGTCGGCGAGGCAGCCAGCGGCCCCGCGGGCCGGCCAGGGGCAGAGCCCCCCGGCGACTCCGGGCACGCCCTACTGGGACGTGGCGGACGGGGGCGGCCCGGACGGCCTTGCGTCCGGCCAGTCCGGGGCCTCCTGGTACGCGCCCGGCTACCAGCCGGGGGACAGCAACAGCGGCGGTTATGCGGAGGGCGCGCCCGGGTACCCGGCCTACGCCGCGCCTGGCTCGGCCGGCAACGGCCAGCCGCCGGTGACGCACCAGGAACCAGGCGCCTACCCGCAGGCCTACGACGCTTACGGCATGCCGGCCTCCTACGGGGCCGACGCCTACGGGGTCGCCGGCCAGGCGGCGGGCGATGCCCCGCTGTCAGCGGGGCCGGGGGCAAGCGTGAATGGCACCGGCGGGTACCCGGCGCTGCCGCGCTATCCCGGTAGCGCCGCGCAGGCCGGCCAGCCGTCGTTCACGCCGGCCGCACCCGATCACGCCCAGGGTGCGCCCGGCCCGGACGCCTTCGGGCCGGGCGGTGCGGTTGGGTACCTGCCGCACCACGGCGGCGCCGGCGCTTACCAGCCCGAGCCCGTCAATCCCAGCCCGTACGCGGGCAGCCCGTACGAGGGCAGCCCGTATCAGGGGCACCACGGCGGCGTGACCGGCCAGGCCGGGAACGCCGGCCCGGACGGCTACCAGCCGGACGTGTACCAGGCCGGGGCAAACGGCAGTCAGGCGCCCGGCGGCTACCCGCCGGGCAACGGCGCCGTCGGCGGCTACGGCCCGGGCGCCTTCCCCGCCGCGAACGGCGGCGTGCCCGGCTCTGCGCCCTGGGGCGGTGACGCGAACGGTTACGCGCCGGACGCGGGCCCTTACCAGAACGGCACGGGGTACCGGAACGGCACCCCGGCCAGCGATGGCCACGTCAACGGCTACGGTGCGGTGAACGCGTACCCGGCCGCGAACGGCCAGCCGGCGGGCGGTGGCTCGGGTCCTTACCCGGCCGCCTACGGACCGGGCTGGGAGGCGGTGGCCGGGTACGAGGATTACGCCGCCGGCCAGCTGGCCGGGCCGTCACCGGAGGGAACCAGCGCCCGCGGCCAGGCCGACGGGCAGCAGGGGTACTGGGATCAGGGGAATCAGCGGCCAGGGAATTGGTCCTGACCGGGAGTCGCACCGGCACTTACATTTTTCTCATGGTGGTCCCCGGCCGCAGCATTGGGATGTGCCCCCGAGTATCTGACGGCCGGAAGTCGTTCTTGACCGCCTGTACGTGATTGTGCCTTCAATGGTTGGTGTTGCCTCCCTTTAGCTGTGCCTCGACAAGGAGCTCACCATGGCGTACGACCTGGCCGCTGATGTCCGGCTCGATCCCCGGCTCAAGGCCGTGCTCGCGGGAATGCCGACGGGGCAGCCCCCGGGGGACGTGGACAGCCGCGAGACGCTGCTGGCGCAAGCGAGTGCCGCGGCGGCCCGGCGGCCGGCGTTCATGGACCGCTCCGGCATCGAGGAGGTGGCCCCGTCGGCTGGGCTGCGGATCCACACCGAGAAGGTCGTCTCCCAGCCGGACGGCAACACGATCAACCTGCAGGTCATCCGGCCCGACAGCGACGAGATACTGCCGTGCGTCTACTACATCCACGGCGGGGGCATGGCGTCACTGTCGTGTTTCGACGACAACTACACCGGCTGGGGCAGGATGATCGCGGCCTTCGGGGTGGCCGTGGTGATGGTGGACTTCCGCAACTCGGTCTCGCCGTCGTCGGTGCCCGAGGTGGCCCCGTTCCCGGCCGGGCTCAACGACTGCGTGTCCGGGCTGAAGTGGACCGCGGCCAACGCCGCGCAGCTGGGCATCGACCCTGGCCGCATCGTGGTCGCGGGCTCGAGCGGCGGTGGCAACCTGACCCTGGCCCTCGGCCTCAAGCTCAAGCAGGACGGCGACCTGGGCCTGATCAGCGGCCTGTACGCGCTGTGCCCGTACATCGCGGGCCAGTGGCCGACCCCGGACAGCCCGTCCTCGACCGTGAACAACGGCATCAGGCTCGACCTGCACAACAACCGCGGGGCGATGGGCTACGGCATCGAGGCGTTCAACCGCCGCGACCCGCTGGCCTGGCCGTCGTTCGCCACGGTCGATGACGTGACGGGCTTCCCGCCCACGGTGATCAGCGTCAACGAGTGCGACCCGCTGCGGGATGAGGGCATCAACTTCTACCGCCTGCTCCTGCGGGCCGGGGTGCCGGCCCGGGGACGCGAGGTTCTGGGCAGCGTTCACGGCACCGAGACGATGATCACTGTCTGCCCCGAGATCAGCCGTGACACCGCCCGCGACCTGGCCGGCTTCGCCCGGGGCTGACGAACAGTTCGGGGCAGTACACGCTCACCATCAACCTCCGCGGCGACGCGGTCATCAGCCCCATGGACACCGGCGCTAAGCGTGCCGCTCCGGCGCCAGCCTGACTGGGGGCTTCACAGATTCGGGCCATCGCACCGCGCTCGCAGACTGCTCCTATCGGTCACCTCGGCCTACGAAGGAGCATGCCATGTCCATGTCCCCGCCTCCTGTTGCCCGCAGCACGCTCATCACGGTCGCCAACCTGGCTCGCGCTCCCGGGCAGGCGATCGCAACCGGCACGGCGGGCCGGGGACGGCGGATTGCCTGGCTGACGGGCGCCGCCGTCGCCTCATCGCTGGTCGCGGCCTGCGGTTCCGCGCCCGTGAGTCAGCCCGCCGCGGCTCCGGCCACGACCGTAACAGTGACCGCCAGCCTGGGCGCGCCCGGCCAGGCGAGCCCGACGGCGGTCGTCACTTCCGGCACATCGTCGTCGTCGCGGCCGCCGGCGACCGCGGCGCCGCCTCCGGCCGTGTCCGGCAGCCCAGGCGCTGGCCTGGGCGTCTGCCGCACTGCGGTGCTGCGCATGGCGGTGGATGACACCCAGGGGCAGGGCGCCGCGGGCAGCGCCTACTACCCGCTCAACTTCACCAACACATCCGGGAGCGCGTGCACGATGTACGGCTATCCGGGTGTCTCGTTCGCCGCCGCTCCGACGGAAGCCGCCCGGCAGATCGGCCTGGCGGCCCAGCGGAATCGTGCCTTTCCGCAGGCGTCGGTGCGCCTTGGTCCCGGGCAGACCGCGCACGCCTGGCTGAAGGTAACCGCGACCGGCAACTTCCCGGCCTCCGCCTGCCGCCCGGTCACGGCCAACTGGCTGCGGGTTTATCCGCCGGGGGAGCCCGTGGCGGGCTACGTGGCCCGGACGTTCAGGGTCTGCTCGTCGGGTACCGCGCTGCTCAGCATCCTGCCTGTCCGCGCGGGACACGGGGTCGCAGGGGTTACCCCGTGACCGGTGTCCCCCTCGACCGGGCCGCCCAGGAGTTCGCCGAGGCGACCGCCCTTCCGCCGTACCTGTTCGAACTCGGCCCGGCGGCAGGCCGGGCCCTGGTCGAGGAGATCCAGGGCCGGCCCGTCGTCAAGCCGGCGGCGGACAGCCGCGACATCGTCGTTCCCGGTGGCTCCGCGGGCGACGTGGCGGTCCGGATCGTCCGGCCGCAGCACGCCCCCGGGCCCCTGCCGGCCGTCGTCTACGTGCACGGTGCCGGCTGGGTGTTCGGCAACCGGCGCACTCATGACCGGCTCGTCCGCGAGATCGCGGCCGGGGCCCAGGTCGCCGTAGTGTTCCCCGAGTACAGCCTGTCGCCAGAGGCGAAATACCCGACCGCGATCGAGGAATGCTACGCAGTGGCAGCCTGGGTGGCCGAGCACGGCCGGGACTACGGACTCGACCCGGACCGTATCGCGGTGGCCGGGGACGGCACGGGGGGCAACATCGCGATCGCGCTCACCCTGCTCGCGGCGGAACGGGGCGGGGTCACGTTCCGCCAGCAGGTGCTGTTCTACCCGGTCACCGAGGCCAGGTTCGACACTGCTTCCTATCGGGAGTTCGCCACCGGGTACTACCTGCGCCGCGACACGATGCAGTGGTTCTGGGACCAGTACACCGCCGACCCTTATCAGCGCTGCGAGGCGACCGCGTCACCGCTCGGCGCCACCAGCCACCAGCTCGCGGGGCTGCCGCCAACGCTCGTGATCACTGCCGAGGCCGACGTTGTGCGCGACGAAGGGGAGGCCTTCGCCGGGCGGCTGCGGCAATCGGGCGTCCCGGTGACCTCGGTCAGGTTCCGCGGCACCATTCATGACTTCGTCCTGCTGAACGCGCTGTCCGCCACTCAGGCCAGCCGGGCGGCGCTGATTCTGGCCACTGGCGTGCTGCGCCAGGCACTCGGCGCGAGAGCTGACGTCAGCCAAACCGCTCACTCAGGAGACGCGAAATGTCCCCCCCGGTCCTGAAAGCCATTCCCAAGCGGGCCGTGGCGTGCACCGAGTGCACCCGGCTGGCGTTCTTCCAGGTCCGCGTCGAGTACCCGGCCGGAGCCGAGTTCATCCGCCATCGGGCCAACGCCTGCTCGGGTCACCTGACCGACATCATCGAACTGCTGCGGTCCTGGGCCCAAGACCGGGAACTCGCCTCCAGCGCCTGGCTCACGGTGCTGGCCATCGACCCCTACGCGCTCCCTCGGCTGGCTGCCCTGGGCATCGCCGATCCCGGCTTCGCCTTCTACTCCGCCCCGGTCAGCAGGCTCGGGGCAACCACCGAATACGAAGAGGAAGAACAGCATGTCTAGTCCCGCCACCGCCAGGAAGCCCGGCTCGCGGCCCGTGACGCGCGCCTCCCGTGGACAGTGCTCGGCTCCCTGCTCCCGGCCAGCCTGCTCGCCGGCTGCGCCGACGGGCCGGCACCGACGCGGGGCGGGGGGCCTGCGACCGTCCGCGGACCTGGCCGGCCTTTCGCAGGCGACCTCGTGGTCGCGATCGGCAGCCCGCTCGGCGTCAT
Organism: uncultured Actinomycetota bacterium; assembly: GCA_963795335.1. GTDB lineage: Bacteria > Actinomycetota > Actinomycetes > Streptosporangiales > Streptosporangiaceae > Trebonia. The sequence continues at coordinate 209 of CAWCHI010000005.1, read as the reverse complement.
CCAGACGTCGGCCGCGATCAACCCCGGTAACAGCGGCGGCCCCCTGGTGGGCATCAACGGCGCCGTCGTCGGCATCCCGACACTCGCGGCCGTCAACCGCGACACGGGCGGCGCGGCAGCGGGGATCGGATTCGCGATCCCGGCCGGTACCGCGGTACGCATCGGCCGGGATCTGGCCCGCACGGGAGGGCGCAGGGCAGCAATTAAGC
>CAWCHI010000004.1:0-666142 GCA_963795335.1 uncultured Actinomycetota bacterium | reverse complement strand
GCGGTGACCCGGACAGCGCGGCCACTTCTCCCGCCCGTCGCCGGCGGTTAAGGCGCCGGTTCGCTGGCCCGGTTCCCCGGTGCTCAGCGGTCGCTGGCCGCGCTGGGGTGGCGGGCGGGGCCATCGAGGAGGCGGTCCCTGAGCTGGCCCAGGGCACGAGCCAGCAGCCGGGAGACGTGCATCTGGGAGATACCGAGCCGCCCCGCGATCTCCTCCTGGGTGAGGTTGCCGTAAAAGCGCGTGACCAGGATGCGCTGCTCACGCCGGGGCAGTTCGACCCAGTGCCGGGTAACCGCTTCCATGTCCAGGGCACGGTCTATCGCCGCGTCCTCCGCGCCCAGCAGGCTGCCCAGCGGACTGGAGTCATCCGGTCCCGCCAGCGGCGCGTCCAGCGACAAGGCAGTAAATCCCTCGTGGGCCGCTCGCGCTTCGCGCAAGTCCTCCACGGTCACGCCCAGCCGTGCCGCCAGTTCCGCGTCGGTGGGATGGCGCCCCAGCTCATGGGTGAGGTCCTCCGCCGCGCCGCGCAACTCGAGCAGCAGTTCCTGGATTGGCCGGGTGACCCGTATCTGCCACCTTTTATCGCGGAAGTGCCGTTTGATCTCCCCCGTAATGCAGGGGATGGCGTAGGCCTTCAGCCCTCCGCCCAGTGCGGGGTCGAAGTTGTTGATCGCCTTCAGCAAGCCCACATATCCCACCTGCATGAGGTCCTCGACCGGCTCGGGGCTGCCCCGGTAGGTCCTGACGCAGTGCCGCACCAGCGGCTCATACCGCCGGACCAGCACCTCGCGCGCCATGGCCCGTTCCGGGCCGTCCGCCGTCGGCAGTGCCCGGCAGTGCGCGAGCAATTCCTCGTCTCGGCAGTTCACCGAGCGAAGGCTCACCCGGACACGGAAGGACTGATCGGGCATGGCTGCCTCCGGGGTCTGGAGAGGAGCTGGAAGCTGCCTTGAAGGTCCGGGCCGACGCGGGTCGCACGGATGTCTAGCCGCACGACCCGAGACTGGGCCCAGCTTCACAAGGGCGGACACACCTGAGAAGGTAGGTAATGACTAGGATATGCATAACAGTTGAAGATGACAATCTCTGGGCCAGCTCCCTGGCGCCCCCCTGCTGCCTAACTACCAAAAGCCCCGGCAGGCGGCGATTGCGGCCGCCGCCGGGATTTCCTCCAGCCGGAGGGTGGCCGTGAACGCCAGCCACTGGCGGCCGAGTCGCTCGCGAGCCCGCTGGTCCGCGTGCCGGGCGAAGTCCGCCAGGATGACCTCCTCCTCCTGGCCGAGACGCGCGATGCAGGCCGACAGCGCGTCGTTCACCGCCGGCCACCAGGCCGGTGACGCCGGGGGCTGCAGCCGCGCCGCGCTGATCGCCTCCCTGACGTCCGCGGCCGCGGCGGTGGCCACGGCGATCTGCTCGCGTCCCCGCGGGCCGGTGCCGCACATCGGCAGCCAGGAAATCTCCCGCTCGGCACACAGGTGCAGCTCGATCAGCCCGGCCAGGCGGTCCCACGCCCCGGCCAGCGCCCCGCCAGATTCTGCCCCTGTCTCCCGGCAGGCCATCTCCCGCAGCACCTGGCCCTGGTCCCGGATGCGGCGGTGATCGCTCAGCATCAGCTCGATAATGTCAGGTGTCGTCATACCGCCCGCCCTGCCAGTTCCTGGCGAGCGCCCGCCCTCTGCGGCGCTGGAGCAACTGGCTGGTCAGCGGGCCAGTGCCGGCGGACAGTCGCGGCACGAAAACGGTCAGGCATCGCGAGATCCTCTTCACCCGTGGCTGTGTCTCTCTGGTGCTAGGCTCAGGACGTGATTTTATCCCCACGGCCTGAAGAAGGGATGAAGAGCCGATGAGTAAAGACTGGACCCGTTCCTCTTCGTCATGTCCTCTTCATCTGGGCTGCGGGAGCCAGGAATTGCGTTGGTAAGCGCGCCGCGTGAGCCAGCCGGGGGCGGGCGCCCGGTCTACAGCATCAGCGCGGTGGCCAGGATGCTGGATGTTCCGGTGGCCACCCTGCGGACCTGGGAGGACAGGTACGGGCAGGTGGTACCCGCGCGCAACGCCAGCGGGCACCGGCTGTTCAGCCGGCACCAGGTCGAGCAACTGGCATTCGTACGGGCGCAGATGAACACGGGTGCCAGCGCGGCTGACGCGCACCGGCTGCTGGCGCAGCGAACCGAGGAGGGCCTGCCGCCGACGCCGCCCGCGGCCCCGCCGGCGCCCCGGATGCTGGTCCTGCTGGCGGAAGCCGACCCGTATGCGGCGGAGTTCGAGGAGTACTTCCTCTCGACGGAGGGGTTCGAGGTCCAGGTGGCGCTCGGCGAAGACGCCGCCAGGGACGCGTTCGCCTCGGCCGCTGCCCGCGGTCGTGATCCTCGAGGTCCTTATCTCGGGCGGGACGGGACTGCAGTTGTGCCGCCACTTCCGGGAACATGACCGAGCCGCGATCATCGTGGTCTCGGCGGTGGACGTCAGCGAGCAGGCGTTCGACGCCGGAGCGGACGCCTTCCTGGGCAAACCCCTGGAGCCGTTGCAGCTGGTGTCCACCGTGCGGGACCTGCTCCGGTCCAGCGCCTTCCTCGCCGGCTAAGGAGTTCACGATGACAGGCAGCCGCCTGCGCAGCGGGCACCAGCCGCTGGACGAGGTCCTGGGCGGCGGCCTGCCCGCCAGTGGCATCAGCATCATCATGGGGCTCCCGGGCACGGGCAAGACGATCATGGCCCAGCAGTACACCTTCCACAACGCCCGCCCAGACCGCTGCGCCGTGTACTTCTCCACCCTGTCCGAGCCGCTGGAAAAGATTGTCCGCTTCGGCCAGAGCCTCGGTTTCTTCGATGCCGGCCGCGGTTGGCACGTCGGTCTTCTATGAGGATCTGGGGCTGATGGCTGGCCGGGAAGGGCTGGCCGGCGTGGCCGATCATGTCGGGGCAGTGCTGAAGCAGCGGCGCCCGGGGCTGGTCGTCATCGACAGCTTCAAGGCCTTGCGGTCTCTCGCCGGTGATGACGGGGAATTCAGGCAGTTCCTGCACCAGCTGGCGGGCCGGCTGACGGCGTTCCCGGTCTCATCGCTGTGGCTCGGCGAATACGAATCCGGCGAGGTCGCGCTGTCCCCGGAATTCGCCGTGGCCGATGCGATCGTGGAACTGGCCGCCGTCCAGCTGGACCTGCGCGAAAAGCGGTTCCTCACGGTGCAGGAAACTGCGCGGCAGCGGCTTCCGGACCGGCCAGCACGGCTACCGGCTCACCTCCGAGGGACTGCAACTGTTCCCACGGCTGGCCGACGTCCCTCCCGCCGACGGCTACCAGCGCGGCGATCAGCGGATACCCTCGGGCATCCCCGCTCTGGACTCGAAGCTGGCTGGTGGGCTGCTCGCCGGGACCTCCACGATGGTCGTCGGCCCGTCCGGCTCGGGCAAGACCCTCATGGGGCTGCACTTCATCTTCGGCGGCGTCCGCCACGGCGAGCCCGGCGTTATCGCCACCCTGCAGGAGAATCCCACTCAGCTCGAGCGGACGGCCGGCAGCCTCGGCTGGGCGCTCGCCGACCCCGCCGTTGAGGTCATGTACCGCTCTCCGTGGACATCTATCTCGACGAGTGGGTGTACGAGCTGCTGAAGGCGGTGGAACGCACCAAGGCCCGCAGGGTGCTGGTCGACAGCCTGATGGACCTGCGGACAACGGCCCGGGACCAGACCCGGTTCCTGGAATTCATGTACTCGCTGACCCAGCGGTTCGCCCGGCAGGGCATCAGCCTGCTCACCACCTGTGAGATGCCCGGCTTCCTCAGTGCGGACAACCTGCCGCAGGCCGCGGTCTCGCACCTGTCCGACAACGTGATCATGCTCAACCAGCACCAGGGGGGCGGCTCGCTGAACCGCTCGCTGGTCATCGTCAAGACCAGGGCGAGTAATCACGATCAGGCCGTGAGCCAGTTCAGCATCGGCCCGCACGGCATCAGCCTCGGCCACGTCACCACCCCCGGCGGCGAGCCGCCCGCCGGCCACCACGGCACAGCAGCCCCGGACTCGCACCACTCTGGCAGCAACTGACTCGCCGCGCGGACCTTCAGGCCGCTTCGCGTGCGCTTGCCGGTTACCCGGCGCCGTTCCGGCGGCGTCGGTGACGCAGGATCTGGAGGGTGGCCAGCGCGACGATCAGAGCGGTCAGCAGCCGCGGGGTCGCCGCCGCGGGCGCCGGGGCCGGGGACCGGTCCTGGGCGCGTGCGGCGCGGCGCAGCTGGACCGAGGCGGCATCGTGCTCGAGGCGGCCGTGCTGCTGCAGCCAGTACAGGAACACGAAGGACGGCACGACCAGGACAGCGGCCAGGCCGATGATGGCGATCTCGGCGGTCAGGCTGGTGCTGGGCGCGGCCGCGGCCGCGATGCTGAGGCTGGTGGGAAACAGCCACGGATACTGGGCGAGGCCCCAGGCGGCGAGGACGGCGGCGACGGAGAGCCCGCCGGCGATACGCAGCAGCCACTGCCGCCGCAGCGCGATCAGCGTGACGGCGGCCGCCCCGGCCAGCACGGAGATGATGACCAGCGGCAGGGCCACGCCGGTCAGCCGCCCGAAGACGTAGGGGGCGCTGCCGTGCAGCAGGGCGAGGTTGACCGCAGCGAGAACGCCGGTCACGGCGCCGCTGATGACGGCGCGGTGACCGAAGTAGGGCACGAGGTCGTCGTGCCCGCGGCGGCTGGCGTCGCCGACCAGGTAGACGGCTCCGATAAAGGCGCAGGTGGCCACGAACAGGGCCCCGGTGACCAGCGCGGTCGGCGTGGTCCAGGCGGCGGTGCTGATGCCGGGGCTGGGCACGGGGACACGGCCGGTGGTGACGGCGCCGACCGCGGTGCCGAGGAAGAAGGGGGCGAGCAGCGACGAGCAGGCGAACAGGACGCCGGTGAGCCGTTTAGTGGCGGGGCGGACAGCTTCGTGACGGAAGGCGAAGCCGACCCCGCGCAGCACGATGCCCAGCGCCGAGGCGGCCAGCGGGGCGAACAAAGTGATGGAGATGGCGGCGAACGCACTGGGGAACCCGGTCCAGAGCAGGACCAGGCCCATGACGATCCATACCTGGTTGCCTTCCCACACGGGGGTGACGGAGGTGTCGATGGCGTCCCGGGCACGCCGGCCACGGGACGAGAGCCGGCCAGCAGGTCCCAGATTCCGCCGCCGAAGTCGGCCCCGGCGAACAGCGCGTAGGCGGCCATGGCGGCGACCAGCGCGGTGCCGACGGTGATGGCCTCCCACGACGGCGTCCCGGCGGCCATCACCGCAGCTCCGGGGTTTCGGCCAGCTCCGGCGGCGGGCCAGGGGCGACGCCCTGGCCGTCATCGGCGGGATCCTCGCGGCGCCAGCGGCGCCCCATCATCCACGGCACGCCGATGACGACGGCGGTCAGGACCGCGTAGAGGGGGAGCACGAGGGCGAGCGTGACCGGGACGCCGGCGGCCGGGGTAACCGCGTCCTTGGTGAGCAGGTAGCCGTAGACGACCCACGGCTGGCGGCCGACCTCGGTCACGATCCAGCCGGCTTCCATGGCGACGATCGCGCCCAGCCCGCTCACCGCGGCCGGGACCAGGAACCAGCGCGTGACCAGCAGCCGGCGCCGGAACAGGGCGAACCAGGCCTGCCAGGCCGACAGCAGGAGCAGTACCATCCCCAGCCCGACCATGAGATCGAAGCTGAGGTGGATCAGGTCGGGCAGCGGGGCGCGCAGGCTGGCCGGCACGGCATTCCAGCCGATGACCTTCGTGTGCGGGGAATAGCCGACGAGCAGGGAGTCGAAGTCGGGGATGCCGATGCCGAAATAGACCTTGCCGTCCCAGTAGATGCCGCCGATCCATTCGGTGACGCCGCGGCTGGTGCTGGCGACCAGTTCCATGGCGGCGAACTTCTGCGGCTGCTGCGCTTCGACGGCGCGGGCGACGAAGTCACCGAAGACAACCTGGATGGGAGCGCACACCGCGGCGGTGGCAAAGGAATAGATGAAGCCGAGGCGGTGATAGCGGTCGCGTCGCCCGCGCATCAGCCCCACCGCGTACACGCCGGCCATGGTGAAACCGGTGACCATGTAGGCGGCGAGGATCATGTGCGGTACCTCGTATGGCGTCGCTGCGTTGAAGATCACCGCCCACGGGTCGACGTGAGTGATCCGGCCGCCGGCAAGGGTGAACCCGGACGGCTGGTTCATCCAGGCGTTCGCGGCCACCACGGAAAAGGCGCCGAGCACGCCGGAGATCACCAGGGGCACGCCGGTCCACCAGTGCAGCCAGGCCGGCAACCGCCGCCAGCCGTACAGGTAGATCGCGGTGAAGATGGCCTCGACGAAGAACCAGACCGCCTCGGCGCTGAACGGGATGCCGAACGCGGGACCGTAAATGCCCATCAGCTTGGGCCACAGCAGCCCGAGCTCGTAGGACAGCACGGTGCCCGAGACGGCGCCGACCGCGAAGAGCACCGCCATTATCTTCGACCAGCGGCGGGCCAGCAGCAGGCTGACCGCGTCGCCGCGCCGCAGGCCACGCCAGTGCGCGATCAGCACGACAGCGGGCATGGCGATGCCGAAGCAGGCGAAGATGATATGGAACCCGAGCGTCGCGCCCATCTGGGAGCGGGCGGGAATCAGCGATACGGCCAGCACCTGCCCGGTCACGGCAGCTCACCGCGGCCGGCCCGCAGCGCTGAGGCCGGCTCGCGCTGGCCGCCGGCCGACCCGCGGGCCAGCCAGACCCGGGCCCAGTCACCGGCCCGCACGACGACGCCGATCGCAGCCACGATCAGCACCACGATGCCGATGTCGTACAGCCCGGACCACAGCATGCCGGCGGCGGTCAGTCCGCAGCCGAGCAGGAAAAGTGCGCCCGCCGCCATCATCCTTAACTCCCTCCTGGAAGTCCGTGCAGCGGCCTGCCGGCCGCGGGCCAGCCGCACCGCGCGGCTGTCAGCTTCTCCATCTGCGGATCCCGGCCGGTCACCGGTCACCTCCTGTCACGACACGAGCCGCCGGCCCCGCAGGCCAGCGCTTTGCTCCAGTCCCGCGTATACCCCGGCAGCGGAATTTAATCGCAATACGACATAGCTTTCCGCGGTATCTGCCGTCCGGTGGTTCCCAGTGCGGTATCAGACGGCCTGGCGGCCCGCCGGCCCGCCGATCGTTTCCGCCCACTGCCGGAGGACGGGAAGGTACTCCGGCAAGGCCGCCGCCGACAGATCGGCGAGCATGGCACTGAGCCGGCCGGGCACCTGGGCGGCGTCCGAGCCGTAACGCCAGATCTCCCGGACCGCCAGGTCCACGAAGTCGGCGAAGCCGTACTGCGGCACGACGAGGCGCAGTGAGCCGTCCGCGCCGTGCAGGCGGCCGCTGGGGAGGTGCCGGACGGCCAGCCGGCGCAGCAAGTCGTGGAGCACGTCCAGGGCCTGGCAGGCGGTCGTCGGGTCATTGACCGCAGGTGACAGGGCTCGCTCGGCGATATCCACGAGCTGGCGGAACCCGAACGCCAGATCCTGTTCCATGGTCCGTTCGGTGTCCTGGGCCACCGCGGCCAGCAGGCGCGGCTCATCGATGGCAGGGACGTCCTCCGCTCTGGCCCCGTCTTTGTGTATGCGCAGCAGCGGGGCCCCCTCGGGCAGGAAATCCCCCACCCGCGCCGCCATTACCACGACGCAGCTCATCCGCTCGGCCAGGTCCGTCAGGGCCTTCTCGTTGACGGAGACCAGCACCCCCGGACGGGGTGCGGCGATGATGCGCGCGGCCGGAGCCAGGTCGGGCGGCGGGCCGGCGGCGGGCTCGCTGGCCGGGTAGCGGCACCGCAGCAGGGCGCGCGACTCGGCGCCCAGGCTGGCGACGATGGTGGCCACCCGGACCATGTTGGCCACGTGGTGAATGTAGAAAATGAACAGCGCCACGCTCGCCAGCACGAGGGCGAACGCACCGGTGACGGCGATCCGGGGGACGAAGGGGTGATGGCCGTCTGTGCCGGTGACCGCCCGCTGGACGACGATGGCGTACACGAAGGTGGAAATGAAGACGCCGAGCGCGAACTGGATGGCGCGGTCCCGGACGAAGGCCCGCAGCACCCGCGGCGAGAACTGCCCGCTGGTCAGCTGGAGCACCACGATCGTGATGGAGAACACCAGGCCGGTGAAGGCAATCATGGCCTGCGTAATCGAGGACAGGAAACTCCGGGCCCCCGACGGCGGCCCCGGGAACAGCACCCCGGGGGACACCGATCCCAGCGCCTGGTCCAGGGCGACCAGTCCGACGGCAACGCCGATGGCGGTCACCACGCACGCCGCGGGCACCAGCCAGAACGCCGACCTGAGCTCATCGCGCACGCGCTCAAGCGAAACCATCAGTACACCGTCGCCTCCACTTTTTGCCGGTCGTCACCGCCCGGTGCCGTTCATAACGCCTGGCTGGACGGCCATGCCCGGCGCGGCGAAGCCGGCGCGCTCGGGGCCGGGCACGGGCATGGCCTAACTTGTGATGCCGTTACGGGCGGCGCGAGACCACCTCACGCTGGGGGTGCCCTCGCAGCCCGCCGGCCGGGACCCGGCCGACGCTCGTTTTGTATCGGATCACGAAATTCATGTTATTAACTTGATGGCAGATGTCAAATTTATAATCTTATGATGATCAAGTCTGAAGTCCCGCATCCGATACACGCCCGCGTTCACCGCACCTCTGCCAAAATCATATATCGTGTCACGAATTATGTGATCGGCCGAGTGACCTCAGAGCGACTGGTAATTCCCAGCAGGACAGACGCGCAGGTGCCGGTCCGGGGCACCGGACAGGTGATGGCAGCCGGCCCCTGTTACCGGTCGGTTTCCTAGTCGGCGAGCGCCTCCCGCTCCTCCTCGGCCATATGGCCGCTGTTGGCTATCCGCGTGTCCGTGACCGCCTGCCACCAGGCGTGGCCGCCGACGGGATGCTTACCCGCGCCGGATGCCGTCCCTGATGTCGTTGTGATCGTGGATGGCGTCAGCGGTCTCGTCGCGGGCACTGTCCGTGCCGCCTGCGCCCTCGCCGAGACCAAGCAGGCGCGGGTAGAACAGCCGTTCCTCGGCCTCCGCATGCACCTCGAGCAGGACGGACAGCCGGTTCCAGACCGGCCCCAGCCGGGCGGGGTCCTGGCCCGCCTCGTCCAGTACCGCGAACATCCGGCGCTGCTCGTGATGGTCCGACAAGATCAGTTCGACGATGTCCATGACTTCCTCTCTTCCGTCTTTACGGTCACCTGGAGCCCGTTGGCCCGGACTGGAGCATGCGGCCCGGCAGCGTGACCGCCGGCCTCCGCGGCTGCGAGTAGTGCACTACCCGCAAGGAGCGCCCTTATATCGTCATGCGATATATTTTTGGGCCGGCCTCCGGATAGGGCGGGCAGCGGCCGGCGGCCGGGTCCGGCTCCCGGAGCCGGCGCGGGGCGGCCGGAGCCCGTTGCCTGCGGAGGACGCGCCGCCGACGGCAGGGAACGCACGGAGCAGGCCGTCCCCGAGGACCCGCGGCCGGACGGTGCCGCGACCGACGCGCAGTGACTGGCGACGCACCACCGGAGTGTTCTCTTCTCAGGCGGCTCGTCTCCGCCTTTCACCTTGCGGTCCCCCGGCGCGAGATCTATTGCATTAAGCAATAGTTGTATCAGCCAAGGCTAATCCCGTGGTGGGTGATGAAGGTGCGGCAGTTCAGGTTCAGGGCGCTGATCACACTCGACCCTGCAGAGCCGCGGCCCGGGGCGGTGCACCCGCGCCTCGAGCAGTATCCCTGTCACACCCGGGCCCTCATGATCCTGGCCGAGCCGCTACGCGCCGGCGTAGGCCCGGCCCGGTGTCTCCCGGCGGAAATCTGGTGGGACAGCGAGCAGCCGCTGCACCCCGGGGACCATGCACTGGTGACGGCCCGGGTATCCGACGACCAGGCCGACGCCTTCCTCGCCGCGGGGCAGCGATTTTCCCTCTGGTCCGGCGGAGAGGTCGGCCACGGCACGGTGTACCGGAGAGTTTTCACCGACTACGGTCCGTCCTGACGCCGAACCGGGACGTGGCCCTGGCCGCCGGGGACTGGGTCAGCCGCTGCCGTTCGGGATGATGGCGGCCTGGCACCGCGGTTGCTGCGCGCCTCCGTCAGGCCGCGTTCCGGCTGGGCTGGCACTGTCGCCGGCGGCCTCGCTGATGGCCTCGGCCGACGCGGCCGCGGTGGCGACGTCGCGCGGGTAGGTGCGCAATCCCGCCAGGGCCAGCAGCCCGGCGATCAGCAGCGCGCCGAGGAAGATCAGGAAGGTGTACTCCAGCCCGGCTCCGTTCCCGGTGACTGTTCCTGAGCCGCCCTCGCCGCTGCCGCTGGCTGAGCCCGGACCCCCGAACACGTACTGCGAGACGTAGCCGAACAGCAGGGGAGCCGCCGATTCCCCGACCGAACGCAGCGCCGTGCGCACGGCTTCGGCCCGGCCCCACAGCCGGGCCGGCATGATGTCCAGGCGGGCGGCGTCCAGCGGCGGGTTCGGCACCCCGAGCAGGAACGCACCGACGATGAGCAGGGGCAGTGCGAGGAAGACGGCCCGCACGGCGATGCCCACGCCCAGGACCGCGGGCAGCACGAGCAGGCAGCAGGCGGGGAGGACGACCCGGATGCGGAGGTGGCCGCGGCGCAGCAGCCGGTCCGAGACCCGCCCGCCGACGTAGACGCCGACCAGGGCACCCGCCCCGATGACCACGATCAGGCTGGTGGCGAGGGGCTTGCTGATCCCGTAGTGACTGGTCGCGAACAGGACGGCGAACGAGCGCAGCCCGGCGAAGTAGAAGTAGCCGAGGGCCGAGGCGAGGATGATGACCACGTTGGTCCGCACCCGCAGCACGTACCGCAGCGCCCACCATATCGACCGGTCCGTCGGCTCCTCCCGCAGGATCAGCGCTTCCTCCGGCTGCACGTCCGAGTGCCGGACGAGCTGCTGCGCGAGCCCCTCTTCCTCGTGGCCGTGGCTCTGCCCGCTGCTGCTGGCGCGCGCCCCGGCGTCCTGCGTCGCGCCCGCCCGCCCCGCGCGCTCGCCCCGGATCTCGGTTGCCCCGGCGGGGATGCGGCTGTACCCGCCGCGCGCAGGCTCCGGCAGGCGCCAGATCACCCAGGCGAGCACCAGGCTCGGCACCGCCAGCCACCAGTAGGCCGCACGCCAGGTCGTCACGCTGGACAGGTCCCCGGAGACGAGGTAGCCGAGCCCACTGCCCGCCAGGTCACCGCCGAGGATCAGGCCGTAAACCCGGGCTCGGTCGGCGGCGGGAAAGTAGTCGCCGGTCAGCGAGGCCACGGCCGGGCCGGTGGTGGCGGTCACCACGCCGAGCGCAACCCGGGCCAGCAGCATCCACAGGTAAGACGTCGCGAAACCCGATACGACGGTGGCCCCGGCCCAGATGACGATGCTGCCGCCCAGCAGCCGGGTGCGGCTGGTGCGGTCGGTGAGGATGCCGGCCGGGATGGTGAACGCCGCCCCGGTCAGGCTCACGACGGCCAGCAGCAGGCCGATCTGTGTGTTGCCGACACCGAAGGCGCGCTCGAGGTTGCCTGTGGTCGACGAGACGGTGCCGGTGTCCGCCCCGTTGACGGCGAGCACGGCGGCGAGTGTCAGCGCCACGCGGGCCCGGGCGGGCCCTCCCGCCGTGTCCACCACGGCCGTGCGGACGCGCAGGACCACGCGCCTCCAGTTGGTCGCCTTCATCATGATTCCGCCCTCTAACCATCGTGTTGCGATATAAACTTCCTCATGTCGCACTGCGATAAAATTCCTCGGTGACGGCGGAGGGGCATCCGGCATGGCAGCGGTCGAACCAGCGGGTAGCGCGCGGGCTGTGCCGGGCGGCCGGCTCCTGATCGGCGTGTCAGGTCTCCGGCATGAACCGGCGCACCCAGCTCGGGCAGGCGGTCGCGGGCGGCGTGGCCGCGCTGCCGTCGCTGATGTGCACGTGCTGCTCGTCGCCGCTGGCCGTCGGGCTGCGTAAGCGCGGGGGGAGCCGCACCGCGGCCCTGGCCTACTGGGTGCTTGGCGGACTCCTGCTCTGGCTTCTCACGTAAACCACGACCACGCGGCGACAGGAAGCGTCGCATCACGATATTTCTCCCTCGGGCGGTTTATACGTCTTGGCGCGAGGTAATCGGTGGTGGCTGTTAAGGCACGAAGGGACCAGGCGGGACTGGGCGGGTCCGGGTAATCCGGCCTCTGCCCGGGGGACCCGTCCAGACGACCCGTCGGCGAATGCTCGGAACCGGGGGAGTGATCAGGGTGTCGGTGTTCCTGCTCGGCAGGCAGCCGCCCAGCTCAGCGCCGCGGACGGCGCTCCGGCTCCGCGACGGGCTAGTGGTCGTGCTCGCGCTGACCACCGGGTCGGTCGACGCGGTGAGCTACCTGCGGCTGGGCAAGGTCTTCAGCAGCGTCATCACGGGCAACCTGGCGCTGCTGGGCATATCCGCCGGGCAGCGGAACACAGGGCTGGCCGTGAACGCCGCCCTGGCACTGGCCGGCTACGGCCTCGGCGTCCTCATCGGCGGGGCGTTCGCGGGGACGCCGGCGCAAGGGCAGCCGGTATGGCCCCGCTCCGCCACGGTTACCCTGGCCCTGGAACTGCTCCTGCTGGCCGGGTTCAGCGGCGGGTGGCTCGCGTCGGGCGGTCACCCGTCCGGCGGCCCGCGCATGGCGCTGCTCGCGACCGCGGCGGCCGGGATGGGAATGCAGAGCACCGCCGTCCGCCGCCTCGGGCCGATGTCCACGACCTACCTGACCAGCACGCTGACTGGGCTGCTGCAGGCGCTGGCGATCCGCCGCTGGCCGTCGGAGTGGCAGCGCAGCACCGGGGTGCTCCTGGCGTTTGTCATGGGCGCCGTGCTCGGCGGGCTCGCTGCCCTGCAGGCCCCGGCCGCGGTCCCGGCCGCGGTCCTGGTCCCGCTGGCCGTCGTGGTGACCTGTTCGCTGCCCGCGGCGGTGAACCGTGAGCCGGGTGGCTAGCGGCATGGCCGCGGGGGCCGTGCTCACCCCGGTCACCGCGCTGACCACCTGGCAGTTCGTGCCGCTGGTGAGCGTGCCGCTGGCGCTGTGCGCGGCGCTGTACCTGGCGGGGACGCGGACGGTGGCGCGGCGGCATCCGGTCCGGCCCTGGCCGCGGACGCGTACCGCGGCGTTCCTCGCCGGGCTGGCCTCGGTCGCGGCCGCGGTCTGCGGGTCCTACCTGCTGCTGCTGGCGGCCATGCCGGCCGACATCGCGACCGGCGCGTTCCTCATGCTGTCGGGCCCCATCGGCGGCTACGGCCCGGCCGACGTGCACGACGCCGGCATCATCATGCTCGGCGGCAGCGAGCTGATCATGACCGCGCTGGCCGTCCTGCTGGCGGTAAACCTGCTGCGCTCCCCGGTCGGCCGGGAGAAGGCTTTCGGTCTAGCCGAGTACAACGCGTCTCTCGCGCTGCTCGAAGCAAGGCTTTCCGACCGGGCCCGCAGCTCGGCCCAGCCCGGTCATCACCGCCCCCGCGGGTAGAACGCAAGGAGGAGGGCGGCCAGCGGCGGTGCCGCCGCTACGTACGCCGCCCACGCTCCGACCGCGAGCCCGGTCCAGGCCAGCGCCACGCCGGCCGTGAGCAGCAGCGCCGCGGCGGGACGGGGCGGCACGCTCAGTCCCCGCTGGCGCCGGCGGCCAGCCCACACCCCCAGCCCGATCAGGAACACGATGGTGGTAGAAGCGGCGTAGATAGCGAACGCCAGCGCGCCCGCCGGGCGCGCTCATCAAGATCATGCCGCAGGCGGCGAGGAAGACCCCGGCGGTCCACAGCGACATCCCGTACCCGGGCGAGTAGGCCATGCTCGACAGCGGCGTATAGCCCCACCAGCCGTCGGACGCGCCCCCTGTCGGCGTCACGAACGCCCACAGCAGCGCGATGGCACCGAAGACGTAGAGCCAGTACCCGAGCAGCGTGGCCCGCGGGGCCGCGATCCGCGGCGCCCCCACCTGGAGTGGGACCAGGTAGACGCCGAGACCGATCGCCAGCGGGGTGACCGTGAGGGCGATCATCCCGGTGCCGTGCGCGGTCATGAACTGCAGGTACTGCTGCGGGCTGAGGATGTCCTGGCTGGGCTGGGCCAGCTGGGCCCGCATGGTCAGCGCCAGCGCTCCGTTGAACAGGAACTCGACCAGCGCCGTGCCGATGGTCAGCAGCCCGATCCGCTTGTGGTCGGTGGTCAGCAGCCACTGCGGCAGCCCGTCGCGGTCCTCATCTGCTGGGGACGGGTAGGGGACCGCCTTCGCTTCAGCCGTCATAGCCGTCCCGTCTTCAGGTAGGACTTGAAGGCAGCGGGCGGGACCGCCTGCAGCCAGAAGTCCATCTCGTAGTGGTAGAGGCCGCACAGCTGGGCGCAGCGGTTCATCCATTTCCCGGCCCGCGGGATGGTGACCGTGGCGCTGTTGACCTCACCGGGATAGGCCTAGAGCTTGACCTTCCACTGCGGCATCCAGACCGCGTGGATGACGTCGGCCGACGTCACGTCGAGCCGGACCGGCTCGCCCACCGGGACCACCAGCACCGGCAGGTCCCACACCGCGCCGCGCACTCGCCCAGGCGCGGAGCCGGCTGAATCACCTGTACCTGCTGTCCTCGCTCGAGACACCGTACAAAGACGGCTCAGGTGACGGAGCTGAAGGGGCCAACGGCAGCAGGGCGGCCGAAGGCACATCTGACCCGCGGTGAAGGCCTCGCCCCGGACGGGGCACGCGGTGCCGCTCGTGCTGCCGCGGCTGGTCGGGCCGCCGCGCCCTTGGCCAGCTCCGGCGGCTGGTGCCGCGCTGCCGGATCGCGCAGGGACAAATTAGTCGTCCTGCGATATTTCTTCCGTTTATATATCGTACTACGAGGTAAATAGGTGGTGTCGCAAGCTCAGAAAGAGGAGGCCGTCATGGCAACCGATCCGCGATTCGATAACGCCCGCAGCAACGGGCACGCGCACCGTGCGCTGGAGGACCTGGCAGTAGCGGAGGACCACGAGGGCTGGGTCGCCCGCAGCCGGGTGATGCTGACCCCGATCGCCGCCCCGTCGATCATGGGCCTGTTCGGCTTCGCGATCGCCACCGTGATGCTGGGCGCCTACCAGGCCGGCTGGTACGGCAGCGCCGTGACGCCGCTGGTGATCTGGCCGCTGGCGCTGTTCGCGGGCGGCATCATGCAGGGCGTCGCCGCGGTCGCGAGCCTGCGCGCCCGCGACGGCGTCGCCGTGGCGGTGCACACCGCGTGGGCCAGCTTCTGGGTCGGCTGGGGCATCCTCCAGCTGCTGGTGGCCACCCACGTCATGGCGGCGATCCCGCTCGGCGCCGCGAGCCCCTCGTTCGCCATGTGGTTCGTCGTCCTGGCCCTGGTCACCTTCTGGGGCGCGGCTCGGCGCCCTGGCGCAGAACCTGCTTGTCTTCACCACCCTCGCCGTCCTGACCGCCGCCAGCGCGGTCACCGCGGCTGGCTTCTGGGCCGGCAGCCTGGGCACCGTCAACGCGGGTGGCTGGCTGTTCGTGATCTCGGCCGCGGCCGCGTGGCTCGCCGGCGGCGCCATGGTGCTCGAGCACTCCTTCGGCCGCAGCATCGTCCCGCTGGGCAAGTGGTCCAAGGCCGCTAACGTGCCCGGCGCCAAGGTCACCGACCCCATCTCCTACCAGAGCGGCATGCCCGGCGTCAAAGTCGGCCAGTAAGCCCATGTCGCCAGCAAGCACCCAACAGCCGGCCGCGGCCTGCGGCCGGCAGGCGGGTGCTCGAGGGAGTGTGATATGAGCCTCGCGCCAGGTGAGCAGCGGGAGCTGGCGAAGATCGAGCGCCAGCTCGGCCGGTCCGATCCTGGCTTCGTCGCGATGTTCGCCCTGCTTGCCGCCGGGGACGGAGCAGAGCGGCGCGCCCGCCGGTGCCGGCCGTCCCTGCGCGGCCACGCGCGGGTGATCGTTATAGCGGCGGTCATCGTGGCGGTGCTCGCGGCGAGCATTACCGTGATCGCGACTTCCCGCGTCGAGCCCGCGCGAGCCGGCCGCGGCGCTGACGCTTACTCGGGGGGACGCTTATGCCCGGGCCGGGTAACCTGCAGCAGGTCGTTCAGCGCCTCGGCCAGGTTGTACAGCTCCGCCAGGTGGGCCGACGTCAGGTTCTTGACCAGCCGGTCGCCCTTTTCCGTGAGGTGCACGCGCACCACCCGGGCGTCCTTTTCGTCTTGCTGGCGGTACACCACGCCGGCGGCCTCCGCCCGGTCGATCAGGCCGACGGCGCTGTGGCTCTGCAGCAGCAGGTACTCGGCCAGCTCCCGGATGGCCGGCGGCTCGGGACCTGCGTGCCCCTTGATCGCCACGAGCAGCTGGTGCTGCGCTGGAGTCAGTCCCGCCGCCGCCGCCTGGTCCTCGCTCCAGCGCAGGAAGCGCCGCAGCCTCACGCGGAACCGCAGGTTGTTCTCGAAATCCTCGCGGGTCGGCTGAATGAGACCGTCCTCCGATCGAATTGAAGCCTGTCTGAGTTTATGCCGGGCTGGCGGCGAGCTAGGTCACTAGCCTGCGACCCGTTTTACGGCTGGCCACGGGCGGGCCAGCCCGCCAAAAATATGTCGCGCCACGTGTTTACCGCAGGCAACCGGGGTAGATCGTGACACGATACACCTGGAGGTGACATGCCGGCAGGGCAAACGCAGGTGCTCGCCTGGCTCAGGCAGCGGGCTGCCGCGGACGCGCCGATGCAGTCAGCCGCCCGGGCCCGGGCGGCTGACCCGGGGGAGCCTGCCCAGGGCGACACCGACATCGTGTCGGTGCTGACCCGCCAGCACGACCACGTGACCGCGCTCCTGCAGGAGGTCAAGGCCATCCCGGGGGTGACCAAGGGCGGCTCACCGGCCCAGCAGGCCGAACGCGCCGCCATCATCGGCATGATCGCGGCTGCCCTGTCGAAGCACGAGGCCGCCGAGGAAGAGCAGCTTCTGGCCGTGGGTCAGGTCTGTCCTCGATGACGGCGACGACCTCGCCCAGACGGCGCTTCGGCCAGGAGCAGGAGGGCAACGACCTGCTCGGCAGCCCTGGCGAAGACCGATTCATCGCAGGAGCGGTTCGACGAGCTGGCCGAGGAACTCGACAAGGCCTGCCGGAAGCACGTCGCCTTCGAGGACCAGGTGCTGCTCAAGGCTGCGCGCCGCGGCCCGCCAGCAGGACCGCGAGGCGGCCGGGGCGACGGTTCCTGGCCTGCGGCGCCCCACCGACCCACCCGCGCCCGCACGTCCCCGCACCCCCGGGGGCCCCGCGCCGAGCCGCTGACCGCGAAGCCGACGACGAGAGCAAGGACTGACTGGATGAGCCTCCCTGATGACCCGCGCCGGGCAGCGACGCGCACGTTCCTGAACTGGCCGGTGGTCCGGCAGCTGAGCGGCGCGGACAAGCTCGGCCGCGGCGCCGCGGTCAAGTCGCCGCGTCGCGGGATCTGCAGCCCCGCATCGCCACCGCCGACAAGGTCGTGAAGTCCGTCTGCCCGTACTGCGCCGTCGGCTGCGGGCAGAACGTCTTCGTCAAGGACGAGAAGGTCGTCCAGATCGAGGGTGACCCCGACTCGCCGGTGAGCCGCGGGCCGGCTGTGCCCGAAGGGGTCGGCGAGCCTCCAGCTGACCACCGGCGGCGCCCGCGAGTACCGGGTCCTCTACCGCCGCCCGCACGGCACCGACTGGGAGCAGCTCGACCTCGACACCGCCATGGACATGGTCGCCGACCGGGTGATCAAGACGCGCCGGGAGACCTGGCAGTGGGAGCAGGACGGCAAGCGGGTCCGGCGCACGATGGGCATCGCCAGCCTCGGCGGGGCGACGCTCGACAACGAAGAGAACTACCTGATGAAGAAGCTGTACACGGCCCTCGGGGCGGTCCAGATCGAGAACCAGGCCCGCATATGACACTCCTCCACCGTCCCCGGTCTGGGGACCACGTTCGGGCGCGGCGGCGCCACCACCTTCCAGCAGGACCTGCAGAACTCCGACTGCATCGTGATCGAGGGCTCGAACATGGCCGAGTGCCACCCGGTCGGCTTCCAGTGGGTGATGGAGGCCAAGGCCCGGGGCGCGACGGTGATCCACGTCGACCCGCGCTTACACGCGGACGAGCGCGCTGGCCGACATCCACGTCCCGCTGCGGGCCGGCACCGACATCGCCTTCCTCGGCGGCATCATCAACTACGTCCTGTCCGAGGAGAAGTACTTCAGGGAGTACGTCGCCGCCTACACCAACGGGCCGACGATCATCAACGAGGACTTCCCGGACACCGAGGACCTCGACGGGGTCTTCTCCGGGCTCGACGAGGACCAGCGCAGCTACGACTTCCGCACCTGGCAGTACGAGGGCACCGAGGTCCAGTCCGCGTCGGGCGAACGGGACCAGGAGTACGGGGACCGCAACGAGGGCGGCTCATCCGGTGACCGGAATCAGGAGACGGCGACTCCGGAGGCGGCGCCGCGAGCGGGACCCGGCCCGTCGGCCGCCTCGGCCGGCCGCGGCGAGAGCCACGGCTCGGGCGGGGCCGCGGCGCACCCCGAACCCGCGCCGCGACGAGACGCATGCAGCGACCCGCGCTGCGTCTTCCAGATCCTGAAGCGGCACTACGCCCGGTACACCCCGGAGATGGTCGAGCAGGTCTGCGGGATACCGCAGGACCTGTTCCGCGAAGGTCTGCGAGGCCATCACCGCGAACTCCGGCCGGGACCGCACGACCGCGTTCGCCTACGCGGTCGGCTGGACCCAGCACACGGTCGGCGTCCAGTACATCCGGGCCGCGGCGATGCTCCAGCTGCTGCTCGGCAACATCGGCCGCCCGGGCGGCGGGATCCTGGCGCTGCGCGGGCACGCGACCATCCAGGGCTCGACCGACATCCCGACCCTGTACAACCTGCTGCCCGGCTACATCCCGATGCCGCACGCCCACGCCGACGAGGACCTCGACAGCTTCGTCGAGGGCTCGCGCCGACGGACAAGGGCTACTGGGGCAACATGCGGGCCTACATGGTCAGCCTGCTCAAGGCGTGGTGGGGGCCGGCCGCCACGGCGGACAACGACTTCTGCTTCGACTACCTGCCCCGGCTGACCGGCAGCCACAGCACCTACGAGACCGTGCTGGCCCAGATCGACGGCCAGTGCAAGGGCTACTTCCTCGTCGGGGAGAACCCGGCGGTCGGCTCGGCCAACGCGGCCATGCAGCGGCTCGGGCATGGCCAACCTGGACTGGCTGGTGGTCCGCGACTTCTCCCTGATCGAGAGCGCGACCTGGTGGAAGGACGGCCCCGAGATCGAGACCGGGGAGCTGCGCACCGAGGACATCGGCACCGAGGTCTTCTTCTTCCCGGCCGCCGCGCACACCGAGAAGAACGGCAGCTTCACCAACACCCAGCGGATGCTGCAGTGGCACCACCAGGCGGTCGAGCCCGCCGGCGACGCGCGCAGCGACCTGTGGTTCTACTACCACCTGGGCCGCATCATCCGGGAGAAGCTGGCCGGCTCGACCGACGCGATGGACCGGCCGGTGCTCGACCTCACCTGGGACTACCCGATCGAAGGCCCGCTCGCCGAGCCGAGCGCGGAAGCGGTCCTGGCCGAGATCAACGGGTACGACGCGGACGGCGCGCCGCTGGCCTCCTACGAGCAGCTGAACGCGGACGGGTCGACCGCCTGCGGCTGCTGGATCTACTGCGGCGTCTACGCCGACGGGGTCAACCAGGCGGCCCGGCGCAAGCCGGGCCAGGAGCAGAGCTGGGTCGCGCCCGAGTGGGGCTGGGCCTGGCCGGCCAACCGGCGGATCATCTACAACCGCGCCTCGGCCGACCCGGACGGCAAGCCGTGGAGCCCCCGCAAGGCGCTGGTCTGGTGGGACGACGAGGAAGGCAAGTGGACCGGCCACGACATCCCCGACTTCGCGGCGAGCAAGTCGCCCTGGCACCGGCCGCCCCCCGGCGCCACGGCGGCCGAGGCGCTGTCCGGCATCGACCCGTTCATCATGCAGTCGGACGGCAAGGCCTGGCTGTACGTGCCGGCCGGGCTGA
This sequence comes from uncultured Actinomycetota bacterium, assembly GCA_963795335.1. Lineage (GTDB taxonomy): Bacteria > Actinomycetota > Actinomycetes > Streptosporangiales > Streptosporangiaceae > Trebonia. The sequence continues at coordinate 646,096 of CAWCHI010000004.1, read as the reverse complement.
CCGACGGGCCGCTGCCGACCCACTACGAGCCGCAGGACTCCCCGTTCCCCAACCCGCTCTACCCGCAGCAGCGCAACCCGGTCCGCCAGGTGTTCTCCCGGGACGCAACCGCTACCACCCCAGCCCGGACGACCCCGGCTCGGCGGTGTTCCCGTACGTGCTCACCACCTACCGGCTGACCGAGCACCACACGGCGGGCGGGATGAGCCGCTGGCTGCCCTACCTGGCCGAGCTCCAGCCGGAGATGTTCTGCGAGGTGTCCCCGGAACTGGCCGCCGAACGGGGCCTGGAGCACCTGGGCTGGGCGACGATCGTGACCGCGCGGGGCGTGATCGAGGCGCGGGTCCTGGTCACCGAGCGGATGACCCCGCTGCGGGTGCAGGGCCGCACGCTGCACCAGATCGGCCTGCCCTACCACTGGGGCCCGAACGGCTACACGCGGGGCGACGCGGCCAACGAGCTCGCGTCGATCTCCCTGGACCCGAACGTTCACATCCAGGAGGTGAAGGCCATGACCGGTGACATCCAGCCCGGCCGCCGGCCGCGCGGCCCCGCCCGGGCCGCGCTCGTGGCGGAGTACCAGCGGCGGGCCGGGATCACCGGGCAAACCGGGACGGAGGTGCGCGATGGACGTTGACCTGGGGTCGATGATCGAGGCGTCGCTGCTCGGGGACACGGACCCGGCCACGTCCAGCGGCTACGGCGACCACCCGCCGCGGATGGGATTCTTCACCGACACGTCGGTCTGCATCGGCTGCAAGGCCTGCGAGGTGGCCTGCAAGGAGTGGAACAGCGTGCCCGAGGACGGCCTGACGCTGACCGGGATGTCGTACGACAACACGATCGGCCTGGGCGCGGACACCTGGCGGCACGTCGCCTTCATCGAGCAGCCCCGCCGCATCGCCGGGCAGGTGACCGGCGCCGCCCCCGAGCGGTGCCGCTCCGGCGGACGGCGACGCCGGGCTCCGCTGGCTGATGTCCTCGGACGTGTGCAAGCACTGCACGCACGCCGCCTGCCTGGACGTCTGCCCGACCGGGGCGCTGTTGCGGACCGAGTTCGGCACCGTCGTGGTCCAGGCGGACGTCTGCAACGGCTGCGGCTACTGCATCCCCGCCTGCCCCTACGGCGTGATCGACCAGCGGAAGGAGGACGGCCGGGCCTTCAAGTGCACCCTGTGCTACGACCGGCTCGGCGTCGGCGCGGAGCCGGCCTGCGCCAAGGCCTGCCCCACCGACTCCATCCAGTTCGGCCCGCTCGACGAGCTCCGGGAACGCGCGGATGCGCGGCTGGACCAGCTGCACACCGCCGGGGTGTCCGACGCCCGGCTGTACGGCCGGGACCCGGACGACGGGGTGGGCGGCGACGGCGCCTTCTTCCTCCTCCTCGACGAGCCCGAGGTGTACGGGCTGCCGCCCGACCCCGTGGTGACCACCCGGGACCTGCCCGCGATGTGGGCCCGGGTCGGCCTCGCGGCCGGCGCGCTGGCCGCGACGGTCGCCGCCGGCTTCGTGCGGAGCCGGCGGTGAGCGGCAGCGACGTCACCCGGGCAGGCCTGCGGCGGCGCACGGCCGGGCCGCGAGGCGACCACGGGGGTGCACACCGGGCCGGGCGGGACCGCGCAGCCCGCACGCCGCTGGCGCAGGAAGAACCGGGCCGAGGCGCCCATGGTGCCCGAAGCCGCCTTCACCTCCTACTACGGCAAGCCCATCCTCAACCGGCCGACCTGGGAGCCGGTGGACATCGCCGGCTACCTGTTCCTCGGCGGCCTGGCCGGCGCCGGGTCGGCGATCGCGGCCGGGGCGCACCTCACCGGGCGGCCCGGCGCTTGCCCGCACCCTGAAATGCGGCGCGACCGCCGCCGCCGGGCTGTCGCTGGCCGCGCTCGTCCACGACCTGGGCCGGCCCGGCCCGGTTCCTGAACATGCTGCGGACCATCAAACCCACCTCGCCCATGAGCATCGGATCGTGGCTGCTGGCCGGGTACGCGCCGCTCGCCGCGGCCGCCACCGCGAGCGACCTCACCGGCCGGCTGCCCGCCGCGGGCACCGCGGCCACCGTGGCCGCGGCCGTCGCCGGCCCCGCTGTGGCGACCTACACCGCCGCGCTCATCGCCGACACCGCCGTCCCCGCCTGGCACGACGGGTACCGCTACCTGCCGTTCGTGTTCGCCGCCTCCGCCGTGGCCGCCGCGGCCGGCCTTGGGCTGGCCGGCGCCCCGCTCCACGAGAACGAGCCCGTGCTCCGGCTCGCGGTCCTGGCCGGGATCACCGAGGTCAGCACGGAAAAGGTGATGGAAAAGCGGATGGGCCTGCCCGGAGAGGCCTACGAGCGGGGCCGGGCTAAGACGGTCGGCGACATCGCGCGCGCGGTCACCGCGGCCGGAGTGCTGACCGCGGCCGTGGCCGGACGCCGCAACCGGGCAACTGCGGCTGCCGCTGGCACCGCCCTCCTGGCCGGCTCGGCCCTGACCCGCTTCGCGATCTTCTACGCCGGGGTGAGCTCGGCCGAGGACCCCAAGTACACGGTCATCCCGCAACGGCAGCGGCTCGAGGCGCGCGCGGCCGCGGCGGCCAGCCACAGGGGCGAGCCGTCTTCCCGGCCCGGCGGGTAAGCCCGCCAGCAGGGCGGCGCCAGCCACCGGGCCGAAGCGTCGCTTCCAGGCACCGCATCGTCTTGGCGGCCCCGCTGGGCCGCCGGGGCCGACTATATATCGTGGTACGATGTAATTGGTTGTCCGGCTGGTGCCCGGCCAGCCGGTGTCAACGGAGCGTGCGGTATACGCCCGCGCGCACAAGGCCTGGTGCGATGCCGGCACCGCGCCAGGGCACGGCACCTTGCAACGGGAGGCGAAGGCCGTGACGTCAGCGGCGACAGTGCGGGAACAGGTCGCAGTACAGTGCGCAAGCCAGGACGGAGTTCTCACCGTCACGATCCGGGGGGAGCTCGACGTGGCAACCACCCCGGTGCTAAGCGGGTATCTGGCGCAGGCCCTGCGGGAACGACCCCGGCTCGTTGTCTTCGACCTGGCCGGGGTCGAGTTCATGGACTGCGCGGCCGTCACGGCCATCCGGACCTGCGGCGCCATGCCCGGTGCCCCCGCCTGGTCCTGCGCCATCCCCGCCCGGTCGTGCGCCTGGCTGCTGTCACTGACCGGACTCGACGAGAAGTGGGTGGTGAGGGCAGGTCATGAATCGTGCTGAAGCCGACGATCGGTCGGCCCGCGAGCTGGCCGTTCGCCTCGGCGGCCAGCTCTCCGCGCTGGTGCGCCAGGAGCTGGCGCTGGCCAAAGCCGAACTGTTCGCCAGCGCCAGGCAGGCCATCTCCGGCGGCGCCCTGCTCGCTGCGGCGGCCGTCCTCGGGCTCACCGGGTGGCTGGCCTTGGTCGCCGCGGCGATCGCCGGGATCGCAAGCGCGCTGCCGGTTTGGGCGAGCGCTCTGCTCATCGGCGGTGCGCTCGTTCTCCTGGCCGCGGCCCTCGCCGCGCTCGGCCGCGCCCGGCTGGCCAAGGGCACGCCGCCGCTGTCGATGACAGCCGCGAGCGTCCGCAAGGACATCGGTGAGCTGACTGGAAGGGACGGCGCCCGGCCTTCTCACCCGGCGGATGGTGGCAGACGCGCGGCGCGCCGCAGTCCGTGCCCTCCGTGAGACGCCGGGCCGGATCGCCGGGCAGCGTGGCGCCCGGCAGGCCGTGCTGGCGGTGATCCCGGCACTGGCCATGGCAGCCGCGGTCGCAGTGATCGTGGCCCGCCAGCGCACACGGGCGCAAGCCTGAAGACAGCGATCATGAACGGTGCCCCCTGCCCCCGGCCGCCACGCCCGCAGAATCCAAAGTCGGATTGCCTTATCGCTCGAGCGACCGGGTCGGGTGCGAGGAACCCACCGCCTCGGCAGGCGTAACGAGCAGGGTCCGCACGATCCGACTGAGCTGCGGACGCGCCATATTAGATCGTGGCCCGGTCCGAGACCCAGCGCGCACCTGTCGGCCCAGCGAGGACGGACCCGGCCCAGCGGCCCGGCCGGCGTGCCTGGCGGCTGGGATGGGGATGCCTGCCGCCGCGTTCCGATGCCAGCTATCCTGCAGCGGTCTTGCGTGCTGACTCCGGCAGGGGTGTGATGTTGGCCGCGTGCGCGACGACGTGGCCCAGAACCGGTGCTAGCTGCTGGAGTTCATCGATGTGGGCGGGGACGAGCTGGTCGAGGCGTTGTTTCCCGTCGGGTGTGAGCTGGATCCTGGTCACCCGGCGGTCGTCGTCGTCCTGCCACCGTTCCAGCAGCCCGGCCCGCTCGGCCCGGTCGATGAGCTCGACTGCGCTTTGCGGCCTGAGCAGCAGGTAGCCCGCGACATCGCCGACGGTGGGGCCCGCATCGCCGGCGTGGCCCTTGACCGCGAGCAGGAGCTGGTACTGGGCCGCTGTGAGGCCTGCCTCAGCCGCCTTGTCCTGCGACCACTGCAGGAACCGGCGCAGGGCGGTGCGGAATGCCAGCAGGTTCTGGTAATCCTCGCGGCTCAGCCGCTGCGGTTCGCTCATCGCCCTCTGCCTCCGGACCGGCCTGGCGACCCCCAGTCAGGCCGCGCTCAGCATAACCCCGCGGGCACAGTCAGACATAAGGACGATCGGGCGGCCCATTCGTCCGTGAGCATCCCAGCCGCATCGTTGCTGCCGGGTGGCCTTACCGGGCGCCACGGTCGTCGCGGTCCTGTCGCCTGAGCTGGCCGGGCTGTTGTTCGCCCTGCCCAGGCCCGGTATCAGCGGAACAGGCCTCTGGGTCTGTCCCTACAGCCGTACTGGTCACGACAGGGTCGGCGAACCACAGCCATGAGCAGCTGCCGGCGCCTAGGGCTTCCCACAGGCCGTCCCAGAACCGGGCCCCCCTGGACCGCATCTGCTCGCGCGCTGGCAGCGGCTCGCCTGCCCAGCGGCGGGCGAACGCGGCGAACGAGCGCGCAAGGAGCGGATCTGCGCTGTTCACCTGGCGCTCGATTGCCTCGAAGAGCCGCTGCTGGTGGCGGGGAAGAGTCATACTGCGCCTCCTTGCATATATATCGTGTTACGAACTAATCATTGTCCCTGCTGCTTAATATTGTCAAGGCTGCACATTATTTCGTGACCCGATATGTCTGGGCTGGCATGCGGTGATCGCCCGCTGCCCAGCTAGCAGGCGATCGTGAGCCGGCTGGTGGCGACCATCGCGACGGCGCGGCAGCTGGGCGTGCACGTCAAGCAGGCCAAGTGGCTGAACGTGACCGCGCAGCTGCCGTCGTGCGGGTGAACACCGGTGCCGGAACGGCGCCGTTGTTTCACCATTCCCGCCGCGGGTTTCACCGGAGCTTCACCGGCGGTAGTGAGCGGCGGCCGCCGCGTACTGCTGCCGGATGACCGGGCGGTAATCCGGGTCGGGAGCGGCCGAAAGCGCGGGCGTCCAGGCCGGGCGCTGGTGCGTGAGCGCCCACGCGGCCTGAACGGCGGCGCCGTGCGCCACGTATTCGCCGGGGGCGGGCACACTGACAGCCTGCGCGAAGACCTGCGCAGCGATCGCCGACACGGCCGGGTTCTGCGCGGCCCCGCCGATCGAGCAGGAGCCGGCGGCGGTGACGCCCTGGGCGAGCACCGCGTCGAGCCCGTCGGCCAGCCCACACAGCATGCCCTCCACCGACGCACGGGCCAGGTTCGCGCGCGTGGTCGACGCCAGGGTCAGGCCGCTGAGAGTCGCGGTGGCGTCGGGCAGGTTGGGCGTGCGCTCGCCCTCGAAGTACGGGACGAGCACGACGCCGCCCGAGCCGGGTGGCACCGTGAGCGCGAGGTCGCCGAGCCGTCGTGGGAGACGTCCAGGAGCCGGCAGACGGCATCGAGCACCCGCGCGGCGTTCAGCGTCGCGATCAGCGGCAGGTGCTCGCCCGAGGCGTCGGCGAAGCCCGCGACGGTGCCCGTGGCGTCGCGCGACGGGACCGGCGGTCACCGCGAACACGGTGCCTGATGTGCCGATCGAGACGACGACATCGCCCGCCGCGGCACCAAGTCCCAGCGCGGCGCCGGCGTTGTCGCCCGCGCCAGCGCCGACGAGCAGTCCCACCGGGATGGCCAGGGCGGGCGGCCGCGGTTCGGCCCGCTGCTTCGCCCGGGCCGAGGATCCGCGGCAGCACGCGCGTCGCTGTCCGAGCGCAGCCAGGAACAGCTCGAGGTCGTACGCGCCGTCGACGGTCACGTACCCGGTGCCGCTGGCGTCGGACCGGTCGTGGTCAGCGCGGTTAGATCGGCGCCGCGCGGCGCATCCGGCCCGTAACCGCGCAGCCGCCAGGTCAGCCAGTCGTGGGGGAGTGCGACCGCCGCGACCCGTGGCCGCATTCTCCGGCTCGGCGTCGCGGAGCCAGCGGAGCTTCGCGATGCGTGAAGGACGCGACCGGGCACCAGACCCGGTGCGCTCGGGCGAGTCGGCTCGGCGCCGAACTCCAGCGATCAGATCGGCGGCTGCGGCGGCCGACCGGGTGTCGTTCCAGAGCAGGGCGTCCCGGATGACCCTGCCCGCCGCATCGAGGACGACCATCCCGTGCTGTTGCCCGGCGACCGAGATCGCGGCGACGTCGCCGAGGCCCCCGGCATCGGCGATCGCGTCGAGCGAGGGCGTCCCACCACGCTTCCGGGTCGACCTCGGTGCCGTCCGGATGCGGCGACCGGCCCGAGCGCACGACGACGCCCGGTCTCCACGTCGCGACGACGACCTTGCAGCTCTGCGTCGATGAGTCGACGCCCGGCGACGAGGCGTCATTGCGGCGCAGTTCTGATGCCGACTGCGGGTCAGCGGGCGCCGAGCAGGTGCTCGAGCGCCAGCTGCTGCAGGCTGCACGAATCCGAAGCCCTTGCCGTTGAAGTACGCGCTCGCGTCGAAGTCCTCGAAGGCGCCGCGGTCGGCCAGCAGGTCGTCGATAGGTCTCGCCTGCGCCGAGGGTCGGGCGTCGACAGCTCGGCGACCTTCGCCGCTTCGAGCGCCTCCTGCACCTCCGGGTCGGCGCGGAACGCGGCCGCCCGCTCCTTGAGCAGCAGGTAGGTGCGCATGTTGGCGGCTGCGGACTCCCAGACGCCGGTCTCGTCCTCGGTGCGGCTGACGGCTTGTAGTCGAAGTGGCGCGGACCGTCGTACGTCGGGCCGCCGTTCGGGCCGCCGTTCTCGAGCAGGTCGACGAGCGCGAACGCGTTGTGCAGGTCGCCGTGGCCGAACACGAGGTCCTGGTCGTACTTGATGCCGCGCTGCCCGTTCAGGTCGATGTGGAAGAGCTTGCCCGTGGTACAGCGCCTGGGCGATGCCGGCCGCGAAGTTGAGCCCGGCCATCTGCTCGTGCCCGACCTCGGGGTTGACGCCGACCAGCTCGGGGTGCTCGAGCGGTCTCGATGAACGCCAGCGCATGGCCGACGGTCGGCAGCAGGATGTCGCCGCGGGGCTCGTTCGGCTTCGGCTCGATCGCGAAGCGGAGGTCGTAGCCCTTGGTCGGTCACGTAGTCGGCGAGCAGGTTCACGGCCTCGCGGTAGCGCTCGAGCGCTGCGCGGATGTCCTTCGCCGAGTCGTATTCGGCGCCCTCGCGGCCGCCCCACATGACGAAGGTCTTCGCGCCGAGCTCGGCGGCGAGATCGATGTTGCGGAGCACCTTGCGCAGCGCGAAGCGGCGCACGGCGCGGTCGTTGGAGGTGAAGCCGCCGTCCTTGAAGACGGGGGCGCTGAAGAGGTTGGTCGTGACCATCGGGACGATGAGCCCGGTGTCGCCGAGCGCCTTCTTCAGGCGGTCGATCTGCTTCTGGCGCTCGGCGTCGGTGGACCCGAAGGCGAACAGGTCGTCGTCGTGGAAGGTCAGCCCGTAGGCGCCCAGCTCGGCGAGTTTCTCGACCGCGTGCACGACGTCCAGCGGCGCGCGGGTGGGGCCGCCGAACGGGTCCGTGCCGTTGTAACCGATGGTCCAGAGGCCGAAGGTGAACTTGTCGGCCGCAGACGGCGTCGTCGGCATCGCGTATGCTCCCCTCAATATGTTGTGGCCCACAACATATACACGAAGGTGGGCTGATGCAAGCTGCTCGGTACACTCGCGCGATGACCGGATCGGCCGGGACCGGCGCCGGCAGCCGCGGCGATGTCGTGCGCAAGCACAACCTGGGGTTCGTGCTGCGCCGGGTGCACTTGCAGCCCACCTCGCGCAGCGAGCTCACGCGGGAGAGCGGCCTGAACCGCTCGACGGTCGCCGCTCTTGTCGGCGAGCTGGCGGAGCGCGGCCTCGTCGTGGAGGAGGAGCCGAACGCGCTTGGACTCGTCGGCCGCCCGAGTCCCGTCGTGCGGCCGAGTGGCCGGCCCGTCGCGTTCGCCGTCAACCCCGAGATCGACGCCGTGACCGTCGCCGCGGTCGGGCTCGGCGGCCGCGTCCTGGAGCGCGAACGGATGGAAGCCGCGCAGCCGCCCACGCCCGAGCAGGCGGCCCAGGTTGCGGCGGAGTCGATTCGGCGCATCCGTGCGGGCCTGCACCCATCAGCGCGCGTCGTCGGCATTGGTGCGGCGATTCCGGGCGTCGTCCGGGCCGCGGACGGTTTCGTGCGCCAGGCGCCGCACCTCGGCTGGCACGACACGCCGTTCGCCGGTCTGCTGGCCGCGGCGACTGGGCTTCCGGTCGCGGCCGCGAACGATGCTTCCCTCGGGGCGAAGAGCGAGTGGACATTCGGCGCCGGGCGAGGGGTCGGCGACCTGATTTACGTGAACGGCGGTGCTTCCGGCATCGGCGGCGGCATCGTCTCCGGCGGAGTGCTGCTCGCCGGCGCGGCCGGCCATGCCGGTGAGATCGGGCACGCCGTCGTGCGTCTCGGCGGGCACCGTGACACGGCGGGCGCCCGAGGCACCCTTGAGTCCGAGGTCACGCGCGCGGCGCTGCTGGCCGTGCTCGGCCGCGGTTCCGCCGATCCGGATACGCTGGAGCGCGCCCTGCTCGCCGACGGTTCGGCGCCGGTCCGGGCCGAGGTCGCGCGGCAGATCGACGTTCTCGCCGCGGCGCTCGGTACCGCGGTGAACATGCTCAACCCGAGCCGGATCGTGCTCGGAGGCTTCCTCGCGGCGCTCGCAGCCGTCGACCAGGCCCGCATCGAACGGCGCCTCCACGAGCACGTGCTGCCGGCGCTGGGAGAGCACGTGACCGTGCACCGCGCGGCGCTCGGCAGCGACCTGCTGCTGATCGGCGCAGCCGAACTGCCCTTCGAGCAGCTCTTCGCCGACCCCACGACAGCCTGATCCTTGGCCGAGCTGTTTCGGGCTGTTTGATGCCGGTCCGGCACGCCGCACCGAATCCCAGTCGCAGCACCGCGGATGCCGTACGGTGACTCTATGAGCGCCCAGTCGGCCGACAGTACCGAACCGTATGAGGTGATCCACCTCGGCGGTGAAGCCGCCGCGATCGTCCCGCTAGCGGAGCTGAGTCGCATGCGGGCCGTGGAGCGCCATGCCTCGGCCGAGATGCTGGAGCGCGCTGAGGCGGAAGCCACGCTGGCCGGCCACGAGGCCTGGGTCCGCGAGGGACGTCCGGGGGTCCGGTCACATAAAGACGTCTTGGCGGAGCTGCTAGGCCAGTGAGGATCGAGTGGACGCCCTCGGCGGTGGCGTCTGCACGGCGGTACATGAGCGACCAGGACGGCATGCGAGCGATCGGTGCTGCCATCGAGGGCCTGGCGGACGACCCCTGCCCTCTGCCGCCCGAGGGTTTTCACCGCGGCGCCTATCACCGGCTCCGCGTCGGTGACTTCAGGGTCATGTACGTGGTGGAAGAAGAAGTGATCACCGTCGCGCGGGTCGACCGCTTTCCACCAAGGTGATCAGCGTCAGGTTCCCGCTGCCATCCCGGCCGTCGGTGGCAGACGGTGGGCTCGAGGCGTGACCAGCGGATTATGAGGGGCACTGCCGATGCCTGGGGGCTCGCTGTGCGGAGGCAGGAACTGTCAGGGATTATCGGCCCGCCCGGTGCCGCCGTGTTTCTCGCCGCCGCGGCCGTGGTCTGGTCGCCGGAGCTTGGACATGGTCTTGGATTCGATCTGCCGGATCCGCTCCCTGGTGACGCCGTAGACCTTGCTGATCTCGTCGAGCGTCTTCGGCTGTCCGTCGGTGAGGCCGAACCGCATGCTGACCACGCCCGCCTCGCGCTCGGACAGCGTGTCGAGGACCGAGTGAAGCTGCTCCTGGAGCAGGGTGAACGAGACCGCCTCGCCGGGCTGGATCGTCTCGGAGTCCCCGATCAGGTCACCGAACTCGCTGTCGCCGTCCTCGCCGAGCGGCGTGTGCGGCGAGATCGGCTCGCGGCCGTACTTCTGCACCTCGATGACCTTCTCCGGGGTCATGCCGAGCTCGACCGCCAGTTCCTCGGGAGTCGGCTCGCGGCCCAGGTCCCGGAGCATCTGGCGCTGCACGCGGGCCAGCTTGCTGATGACCTCCACCATGTGCACCGGGATGCGGATGGTCCGCGCCTGGTCGGCCATCGCCCGGGTGATCGCCTGCCTGATCCACCAGGTGGCATACGTGGAGAACTTGTAGCCCTTGGTGTAGTCGAACTTCTCGACGGCCCGGATCAGGCCCAGGTTGCCTTCCTGGATCAGGTCGAGGAAGAGCATCCCCCGGCCGGTGTACCGCTTGGCGAGCGACACGACGAGCCGCAGGTTGGCCTCGAGCAGGTGGTTCTTGGCGCGGGCACCGTCCTCGGCGATCCGCGCCAGGTCGATGCGCTGGCCGGTGGTGAGCTTGCTGCCGGCTTCGGCGAGCTTCTCCTCGGCGGACAGGCCGGCCTCGATCCGCTTGGCCAGCTCAACCTCCTGCTCGGCGTTGAGCAGCGGCACCTTGACGATCTGCTTCAGGTAGTCCTTGACCGGGTCGGCGCTGGCGCCCGCGACCTGCACCCGGGCGGCGGGCAGGTCATCGTCGTCATCACCTGGAACGAGGATCTCCCCGGCGGCCCTTGCTTCCCCGGTCTTGGCGATGGCTGCCTGTTCCGCGTGTGCGATGAGCCAGGCACCGAAACGGGCACGGCCGGCGCGGGCGTCATATCCCGCAGCACATTGCCCGGCAAGGTATTCGCCCAGCTCGGGGTAGAAGTCGGCCAGGAACAGGTGCTCATGGTCCTGACGTGCGTCAGCGCCGGAGGTCATGCCGGTGCCCCTTTTCCGTTGTCGATCCCGAACGGGTAGTACCGCTCGAGCCCCGCGGCCAGCTTGCCTCGGGCGGCGTGCAGGTGAGCGTGCACAGTGCCCTCCGCGATGCCAAGCTCGGCGGCGATCTCGGCGGCCCTCATGTGGTCTTGCCACCGCATCAGGGCGACCTTCTTCTGTCTTGGCGGCATGTCCTCAATGATCTTCCGCGCCTGTTCCAGCGCTATCGCGTTGAGTGCCTGCGCCGCGGTATCTGCTGCGGTGCCCTGAAACCTGGCCTGGATGTCGGGCTGCATACGGCGGAAGGCCTCCTTGCGGCGGAAATCGCTGATGTCCTTATTCGCCAGCGTGCCGAGCAGCCAGGCTCGCTGCTGGCTCCGCGCCCGTCCGCGCAACATCGTCCATGCCCTGGCCGCCGCCTCGAACGTGTCCTGGACCAGATCCGCGGCCAGCTCGCGATCGCCGCGAGTGCGCAGGAAAGCGTGCCCGGACAGCCATCGGTCATGAGCCGCGAAGAACGAGCTCAGTTCGGTGACGTGACGCTGCGGCAGCCGGGCCTCGCCGCTACCGTCCATGCCGCACCCCCGCCGGCCTCCGCCCTGGCTGGCTCAAACCGGAGTTCCGTGAGCTCTTCATGACTATGTAGTCGCGCCGCTCCCGCAAAACCTTTAGTGCCGGGAGGACCGTTCCCCGTCGCCCGGCCAGCAGCGGCCGCAGCGCGTCCCGGTTGACCTCAACTGTCTTGGCCGTGCGCCCGGGCAGGCCGTCCGCCAGCCAGTCAGCCAGATTCCGTCCTCGCCGTAGCCGCGACGCCATGTCTGAGCCGTGGTGTCTGAGCCGCGGTATCTGAGCCGTGGCTCCACGTTACGACTTGGCAGCCACACTGGCTCCCGACGAAAACAGCGGCGGTCCGAAGACCACCGCTGACCTGGGAGAACTGGGTGGAGCTAAGGGGATTTGAACCCCTGACCCCCTCGATGCGAACGAGGTGCGCTACCGGACTGCGCTATAGCCCCTAGACCTGAGTTACCTTACCAAACTTTGCGCCCGGCTCGCGCATCGACGGTGCGGCCGGACGCGCAGGAGCGCGCTGCGGCCACGGTATTCAGCCACACGGTACTCAGTCGCCCACGGCGCGCAGCCGCGGCACCTCGTAGCTGTCGTAGTAGTCGTCCTCGTCCTCGTCGGCGTCCGCGTTCGAGGGGGTGTACTTGCCCGCCAGGCCGGGCGCGAAGTCGCGGCCGGGGCTGGCGTCGGTGTAGTCGCCGGCGACCGGGGCGGCCGCCAGCCGGGCGGCGAGGGCCGCCGCGGCGGCCGGGACGTCCGCCGCGGGAGTGGTCTCAGCGGGGGCTTCGACCGGGGCTTCGCGCCGCCGGGCACGCTCGCGTGCCCGCTCGGCCGCCTCGGCCTGACGGCCGGCCTGCTCGGCGTCGGCCTGCGCCGCCTCACGCAGCAGGAGCAGGTACCCGGCGAGCATGACCGAGGGCGGGATGACGACCCACACGGCCGCCAGTCCAGTGACCCCCAGCGCGATCGCCGCGGCCTCGAGGCCGATGAGCATCAGCAGCAGGCGGCGCCGGGCCACGAGCATCCGCCGCCGGGAATCGGCCGTGTAGTCCGGCTGGTAGGACGGGGCGGCCGGCCGGCCCGTCTCCTCGCCCGCGACCTCGTCGCCGGACTCGTCCCCGGGTTCGCCCGCGGGCAGGTCTGCGGCGAGGGGCGCTGGGCTGGGCTCGGCCGTGACCGCCGGCTCGGGGGTAGCGACCGGCTCCGGAACGGCCGCGCCGCGGACGGAGTCGCGCTTGAGCCAGCGGGGGATCAGCACACAGGCCCAGATGGCAACGATCGCCAGGTACAGGATGGCGCTGCTCATCGTGCTTGTGCCTCCCCTCAGACGTGGACGGCCCTCGGACGTGGACGGCACCAGCCTGGGCCTAGTATGTAACGCAGCGTAAAGGCAGTGACTGCCGATAACGAGCACCTGCGCGGCGTGTCGCGAAGATCAAATGACAAAGAACCGTTATGGGCGGCGAAGCCCCGGTGCGCCCCGTCAAGGTGCCAGGCGGCCACGCGTCAGGCCGCCCGCGTATCAGGCCGCCCGCGTGTCAGGCCGCTCAGGCGCCGGAGCGGGACGCGGCGAGCGAGCTGCGCCACCGGGCCAGCATCCCGGTCGGCACTTCCTCGGCCGTGATCGCGTAGCAAATGTGATCGCGCCAGCTGCCGTTGATGTGCAGCTGCCGCACCCGGACGCCCTCGTCCCGGAATCCGAGTTTCTCCACCACGCGCCGCGAGGCGGCGTTCTCCGGCCGGATTGATGCCTCCAGGCGGTGCAGGCCCATCACCCGGAAGCAGTGGTCGACGGCCATCGCCAGGGCGGTCGGGGTGATCCCGCGCCCGGCGTACGCCTCGTCGATCCAGTAGCCGATCGTCCCCGAGCGGGCGGATCCCCAGACGATGGACCCGACCGTGAGCTGGCCCGCGAACTCACCGTTGTAGCAGACCACCCAGGGCAGCGCGACACCCTGCCGGGCTTCGCGCCGCATGGTCCGCACCATCGACACGTACGGCCCGATCGGCGAGCGGACCAGCGGCGTTTCCGGATTCGACGGCTCCCACGGGCGCAGCCAGGAAGCATTCCGCACCCTGATGTCACGCCACGGGCGCGCGTCGGCGATTCGCACGGGCCGCAGCACGACCGGCGCGGCAAGAAGGTCCGGCTCAGTAAGGGTGGCCGGCCACCCGTGGATGCGTCCCACGGCTGTCAATCATTCCCCTGAGGTTTTAATCCGTCTAGCGTAGCCGCGCCGTCAGGCACTTTCAGGTACATGGTCGGTGTCTGCCCCATGCTGGTGCGCTTTTCCCGTATCTGGGCGGGGGTGGTCACCGCCGCGGATCTGGTCGACGGCGTGCACGAGGACCTGGCGGAGCACGTTCATCCCGTCCCGGACGCCGCCCGACGACCCTGGCAGGTTGACGATCAGGGTCCGCGACGCGATGCCGGCCACGCCGCGGGACAAGATCGCCGACGGCACCCCGGCCGCTGCCCCGGCGGCGCGCAGCGCCTCGGCGATGCCAGGGACTTCCCGGTCGATGACCCGGCGGGTCATCTCCGGGGTCTGGTCGGTGGGGGTCAGCCCGGTGCCGCCGGTGGTGACGGCGACGTCGTAGCCGGCCATCACCGAGTCGCGCAGCACCTGCTCGACCGCCTCGCCGTCGGGGATGACGAGCGGGCCGTCGACCACGTCGCACCCGGCCGCGCGGAGCAGGTCAACCAGCACTGGCCCGGAGCGGTCCTCGTAGACCCCGGCCGACGCCCGGTTGGAGATGGTGACCGCGAGCGCCCGGATCATGACCGCCGCCAGGGGCCGGACTTGCCGCCGTCCTTGGCCTCGAGCCGGACGTCGGTGATCACGGCGCCCTTGTCGACCGCCTTGATCATGTCGATGAGGGTCAGCGCGGCGACGGAGACCGACGTGAGTGCTTCCATCTCGACCCCGGTCCGGTCGGCGGTCCGGACCGAGGCGGTGATCGCCACCCCGTCATCCTCGACCGTGAGGTCGACCGTGACGCCGTGGATGGCGAGCGGATGGCACAGCGGTATCAGGTCCGGGGTGCGCTTGGCCCCGGAGATCCCGGCGATCCGGGCGACCGCGAGGGCGTCCCCCTTGGGCACCGTCCCGTCCCGCAGGGCCGCCACCGCTGGCGGCGACAGCAGCACCCGGCCGGAGGCGGTGGCCGTGCGCACCGTCACGTCCTTGGCGGAGACGTCGACCATCCGGGCGCGGCCCGCCTCGTCGAGGTGGGTCAGCCGCGCTGGCGCATCGCTCATGGCGCAAGCCTAACGCTCGGGTGCGCGGCGGCCGGCCCGCGGTCACCGGCTGGGCCAAGTCCAGTGCTCCCGAACGAGGGCGGCTTCCCCTACCCAGGCAGGATGACGACGTCGACGGTGCCGCCCGCGGGCAGCTGGGTCTCCTGCTCGGGCACGATGATCAGCGCGTTGGCCCGGCCGAGGGACGCGATCTGGTGCGACTGCTGGCCCGACAGCGGGGTGACCTGGTCCCCGTCGAGGACACCGCGCAGGTAGGAGCGGCGGCCGCTGGGTGAGCGGGCGGGCGCGCTCAGGGTGGCCGTGGTCGTCGCCAGCGCGAGGTCGTCCGCGCCCTGCAGGGCGGCGATGGCGGGCCGGACGAAGAGCTGGAACGACACGTAGGCGCTGACCGGGTTTCCGGGCAGGGTAAACAGCGGCACGCCCCTTTCCGCGCCCGCACCGCCCTGGCCGATCACCCCGAAGCCCTGCGGCATTCCCGGCTGCATGGCCACCTTGCGGAAGGTGACGGTGCCGAGTTCCTGCAGCGCCGCCTTGACCACGTCGTGCTCACCGCCCATGGACACCCCGCCCGTGGTGATCAGCAGGTCGGCCCGGCTCAGCTGCTCTTCCAGGGCGGGCAGCACCCCGGCCGGGTTGTCGGGCACGACCGCGCGCCGGTAGGCGACCGCGCCGGCCTCGCGGGCGGCGGCGGCCAGCATGTAGCTGTTGGAGTCCCAGATCCGCCCGGGCTCCAGCGGGGTGCCCGGCTCGGTCAGCTCGTCCCCGGTCGACAGCACCACCACCCGGGGGCGCGGCCGTACGGTGACCACGCCGCGGCCGGCCGACGCCGCCACCGCGATGTGCATCGGCCGCAGCCGGGTGCCCGCGGTCAGCAGCGTCTCGCCCGCGGTGGCGTCGCCGCCCGCGTAGCGGACGTTGAGGCCAGGCTCGGCCGGCCGGAACACCGCCACCTGCGTGAGGCCGCCGTCGGTCGCCTCGACCTGCACGACCGCGTCGGCCCCGGCGGGCAGCCGCGCGCCGGTCATGATCTTGATCGCGTCCCCCGGCTCGAGCCGGTAGCTGCCGGTGTCGCCCGCCGCGATCTCGCCCGTGACCCGGAGGGCAGCGGGCTGGCCGGCCGCGGCGCCCGCGGTGTCAGCCGCCAGGACGGCGTAGCCGTCCATGCTCGAGTTGTCGAACGGGGGCAGCGCGACCGCGGCGGTGACGTCCTCCGCCAGCACGCAGCCCTCGGCCTCCGCCAGCTCCCGGCGCTGAGGGGGGAGCGGCCCCACCGTGGACAAGATCACCGACTGGTACGCCTCGACCGTCTCCATGGAGCCGGGGGCGCCGTGATCGTGCCCGTGCCCGGTGCCTGCCGTCACGGCTGCCCTTCGAGGAACTTGCGCAGCCAGGGGATGAACTCGTCGGCCAGGTCGGGCCGCTCGGCCGCGAACATCACCATGGTCCGCAGGTAGTCGAGCTTGTTGCCGGTGTCGAAGCGGCGGCCGCGGAACAGCACCCCGCGCAGCTCGCCCCGGTCCGCCAGCACCTTGAGCGCGTCGGTGAGCTGGATCTCGCCGCCGCGGCCGGGCGGGGTCTCGCGCAGGATGTCGAAGACCTCGGGGTCGCAGACGTAGCGGCCAATGACAATCCACCGGCTCGGGGCGGTGCCCGGGGCGGGCTTCTCGACCAGGTCGGTGACCGTCACCACGTCGTCCTCGCCGGTGGCCTCGACCGCGGCGCAGCCGTAGAGTGCGACCTCTTCCGGTTCGACCTGCATCAGCGCCACGACGCTGCCGCCGTACGTGTTCCTGATGTCGATCATCCGGGTCAGCAGCGGGTCGCGCGGGTCGATGAGGTCGTCGCCGAGCAGCACCGCGAACGGCTCGCGGCCCACGTGCTGGGCCGCGCACAGCACCGCGTGGCCGAGCCCCTTGGGGGCCCCCTGGCGGACGTAGTGCATGGTGGCGAGCTCGCTCGACTCCCGCACGAGGCTGAGCTTGTCCCAGTCTTCCTTGGCGCTCAGTGCCTCTTCGAGCTCGTAGGCCCGGTCGAAGTGGTCTTCGATCGAGCGCTTGCTCCGGCCTGTGATGAGCAGGACATCGTTGAGACCTGAGGCTACGGCCTCTTCCACGACATACTGAATCGCAGGCTTGTCGACGACAGGCAGCATCTCCTTGGGCGTCGCTTTGGTCGCGGGCAGGAACCGAGTTCCCAGCCCGGCGGCGGGAACGACGGCCTTGGTTACTGCTTGCGTCGTGGAATGGCCAGTCATGGGTAAAGCCTAGTGAGTTCCCGGGAGCATCGTGCACGACATCCCCCAGGGCGGCGCCGACGCCCCCGCCGGCGAGAGCGAAAAGGCCAGCTTGCGGCGCCGGCTGACGGCCGCCCGGGCGGACCGCCCGGAGCAGGAGCGGACCGAGGCCAGCCGCCTGATCCGCGACCACGTGCTCGGCCTGCCGCAGGTGTCGGCGGCGGGCACGATCGCGGCCTATTACTCGGTCGGCACCGAGCCGGACACCCGCCGCCTGGTGTTCGCGCTGTGGAAGCGCGGCAGCTACGTCGTGCTGCCGCTCCTGCTGCCGGACGGCGACCTGGACTGGGCGTCCTACGAGGGCCCGGAGTCGCTCGCGCCCGGGCCGCGGGGGCTGCTGCAGCCGGTGGAGCCCGCCCGCGGCCCTGGCACCGTCGCCCGGGCCGACGTCGTGCTGGTGCCGGCGCTGGCGGTGGACGCGCGCGGTATGCGGCTGGGCCGCGGCGGGGGCTCGTTCGACCGGGCCCTGGACCGGGTCGGCGGCCAGGTGCCGACGATCGCGCTGGTCTACGACGACGAGCTGGTCGGCCTGCTGCCGTCGCAGGGGCATGACCGCGCGGTCCGGGCCGTCGCCCGGCCGTCCCACGGCGTCACCTGGTTCTGACCAGGCTGGGGCAGCCGGAATCAAGCCGCCGCCGGGGAAGTTATCATTAGCAGTCTGCTTCGGCGAGTGCTAACCTATCGAACCGAATTGCGTTCCGCCCCGGGAGGAATCGTGCCCACTTACCAGTACGCCTGCACCGAATGCGGTGGTCACCTCGAGGCGGTGCAGAAGTTCACCGATGACCCGCTGACCGTGCACGAGGAGTGCGGCGGCAAGCTGCGCAAGGTTTTCTCGCCCGTGGGCATCGTCTTCAAGGGGTCGGGCTTCTACCGCACCGACAGCCGCGGCAGCGGCCCGTCCGGTTCCCCGGCCCCGGCCAAGGCGGGCAGCGAGCCGGCCGCGTCTGACGGTCCGGCCTCGAAGTCGGGCAGCGAGAAGTCGGGCAGCGAGAAGTCCGGTAGTGAGAAGTCCGGGAGCGGGAAGTCGGGCAGCGACGCGGGCACGTCGTCGTCGTCCGGCAGCAAGGCGTCCTCCTCCAGCGGCTCGTCGGGCGAGAAGGTGGCCTGACCGCGGTGCCCCGTGACCTCGCGGACATCGGGGTCATCGGCGGGTCGGGCTTCTACGAGTTCCTGACCGGCGCCGAGGAGGTCCGGGTCGACACGCCTTACGGCGAGCCGAGTGAGGCACTGCTGGTGGGCGACGTCGCGGGCCGCCGGGTGGCTTTCCTGCCCCGGCACGGCAAGGACCACCGCTTCCCGCCGCACAAGATCCCCTACCGGGCCAATTTGTGGGCGCTGCGGGCGCTCGGGGTGCGCCGGATCCTGGCGCCAAGCGCGGTCGGCTCGCTTACCGCCTCCTACGGGCCGGGCACGCTGGTCGTCCCCGACCAGCTGGTGGACCGGACCGGCGGCCGGGGGCAGACCTTCTACGACCAGTACGCGGTGCACATCCCGTTCGCCGACCCGTACTGCCCGTCGGGCCGGGCTCACGCGATCGCGGCGGCGCGCCAGGCGGACTGGGTCCCGGCCGGATCGGGCACCCTGGTCGTGATCGACGGCCCCCGCTTCTCGACCCGGGCGGAGTCGCGCTGGTACGCCGCCCAGGGGTGGACGCTGATCGGCATGACTGGCCATCCCGAGGCCGTCCTGGCCCGCGAGCTCGCCCTCTGCTACACGACGCTGGCCCTGGTGACCGACACCGACGCGGGCGTCGCCGAGGGCGACGGGGTAACCCAGGCGGAGGTGTTCGAGGTGTTCGGGCAGAACATGGGCCGCCTGCGGGAGCTAGTGGCGAGCATCATCGCCGACTTTCCCCTCGAGCGCGAGGACGACCTGTGCGCCCATGCCCTGGACGGCATCCGGCTGCCGGTCGAGCTGCCCTAGCGCCACCGGAACCGTGGTCCGGCCCCGCGCACAGGCCGGTTCCGCGCGAACCGCTCAGAATTCCCACACTTCACAGGGGAGACATTTAGGACCTATCGCTGAGGGGTAAGGTCTGGTTCGTGACTGAAATCGCGATCCCGGCCACAGGCACCGCTCAGGTGCACGTGCTGCACGAGGGTTACGTCGGGCTCGGCGGCGACGGCGAGCGCGTGAGTGGAACGGTGACCCTGATCACCGACGGCGACGCGGTGATCGTGGTCGATCCCGGAATGGTCCCCGACCGGGATGCCCTGCTGGGCGCGCTGGCAGGTTACGGCCCGCGACCGCAGGACGTCACCGACGTGGTCTTCAGCCACCACCACCCGGACCACACGGTCAACGCGGCGCTGTTCCGGGACGCCCGGATTCACGATCACTGGGCCATTTACCACGGTGACCGCTGGCAGGACCGGGACGCGCACGGGGCCGCGCTCGGCCCGTCGGTGCGCCTGCTGCGCACCCCCGGCCACACCGGCCAGGACATCTCCACCGTCGCGGTGACGGCCGACGGCGTCTACGCCTGCACCCACGCCTGGTGGACGGCGGCCGGTCCGGAGGACGACCCCCTCGGCACCGACGCGGTGGCGCTGAAGGCCAGCCGTGACCTGCTGCGCGGCCTGGCCACGGTGGTGATCCCCGGCCACGGGGCACCGTTCCGTCCCGGCGAGCACGCGTAACAGCGGGGTGGCTAGCGGCGCTTCCCCCGTTGTGGGGCATCATCCGGATGAGTCTCGTGACTGACTGGCCGCTGACGTCCGACCTCGGCCCGGTCGGGGCCCTGCCGACCGCCCCGCGCCTGTCCCGCGGCTTCGTCACCGCCACCCTGGTCGGCTGGGGCTTCGGCCCCTTGGTCGACATGACCGAGCTGCTGGTCAGCGAGCTCAGCACGAACGTGGTGCGGGCGTCGACGGCGCCCGACGGAACTCCCCGCTACGACCCCGACGGCAAGCTCCCGCTGCTGTGGATCCGGCTGCTGAGTGACCGGGCACAGCTGGTGATCGAGGTGTGGGACACCGTCCCGGCGACGTTCGGCGCCCCGGTCGCCCGTCATCCCGAGCCGGACGAGGAATCTGGCCGTGGCCTGGAGATCATCGAGACCCTGGCCGAGGAGTGGGGCTGGGAATCGGTCCCCGGCTGGGCCGGCAAGAAGGTGTGGGCGATCCTCAAGGTCCCCTAGTGGCCGCGCCCGCAGGCCGGTACGGCTTGCGCTCGCACCGGCCCGCGGCCGCCTGCTCGTGCCGGTGCGGCGTCAGTCGTCCTCGAGCGCCTTGGTCACCCGGCGGTGGGCCTCCCAGATCGCCTCGGGGAGGTGGGGGAACTGCTCCAGGTAAGCCTGACGGAAGCCCATCTCCTGCTTCCAGCGGTCGGTGTCGATGGTGAGCAGCTTGTCCAGGTCGCCCGGGACGATGTCGAGGCCCTCGGTGTTGAGCTCCTCCTTGGCCGGCAGGATGCCGACCGGGGAGGCGACCCCGGTGACCTCGCCGTCGCGCAGCTGCATGAGCCACAGCAGGGCGCGCAGGTTGTCCCGGTATCCGGGCCACAGGAAGTGGCCGTCTTCAGGGTCCCGCTGGAACCAGTTGACGTGGGCGAAGATCGGCTTGTTGGTCGCCGCGTCGACGATGTCGAGCCAGTGCTGGGCGTAAGGGCCCTCCGGGTAGGACATGAACGGCCGCATCGACATCGGGTCGTAGCGCAGCTGCCCGTCGAGGCCGTCGGCGGCGAAGGTCGCCTCGGCCCCCAGGGTGAGGCCGTCGTAGACGCCCTCGGCCAGGTCGTGGATCGCGCGGATCAGCGGCTCGCGGTCGCGGGTGCGGCCGCCGAAGATGATGCCGTCGATCGGCACCCCGAGCGGCGTCTCGTAGTCGGCCGCGATGTTCGGCACGTTGGCCAGGGTGGTGGTGAACCGGCTGTTGGGGTGGGCCCAGGGGTCGTTCTTCTCCGCCTCGGTCCGGTCCGCGATCCGGTGGCCCTTCCAGTCGAGCCAGCCGTCGAGGTCGGCCGGCGGGTCCGGGGTCTTGCCCTCGAACCAGACCTCGTGGGTCTTGTCGTTGTAGGCGATGTTGGTGAAGATCGCCCGGGTGCCGGGTGCGATCGCCGCCAGCGCGGTCGGGTTGGTCTTCTCGTTGGTGTCCTTGGCCACGCCGAAAACGCCGAATTCGGGGTTCATGCCGTACAGGCGCCCGTCTTCGGCGACCCACATCCAGGTGATGTCGTCACCGTAGAACTCGACGTAGTAGCGGTCGCCGAGGGCGTCCGGGGACAGCGTCATGGCCAGGTTGGTCTTGCCCGAGGCGCTGGGGAAGCCGCCCGCGATGTGCCACTTCTTGCCCGTCACCTTGTCGGTGATGCCGAGCAGCATGAACTGCTCGGCCAGGAACTGCTTCGAGGCCCAGCCGTCGTAGGCGGCCTGGCGCAGGCCGTGCGCGATCTTGCCGAGCAGCGCGTTGCCGCCGTAGGAGGAGCCGAAGTGCAAGATGGTCCGCTCGTCGGCCACGGTGACGAAGTACCGCTTGTCGTCCGGGGTGCCCTGGCCAAGGTTCTCCAGGTCGCCGGTGACGTGCACTGCGCGGACGAAGCTGTCCTGGTCGGCCAGGTTGTTGATGTACTCGACGCCGACCCGGGCCATCCGGTTCATGTGCAGCACGACGCTGCGGTTGTCGGTCAGCTGGACGCCGGCCGCGTACTTCTCCAGGGGCGACCCGGGCGCGGACATCAGGTAGGGGATGACATACATCGTCTTGCCCGCTGACGCCCCGGTCATCAGGCCGACGAGTTTGGCCTTCATCTCATCGGCGGGGTACCAGTTGTTGTACACGCCCTTGTCGGCCGGGTCGCTGGTGGCGACGATCGTGCGCTCCTCCGAGCGCGCGGTGTCCTTGTAGTAGCTCCGGGAGTAGTACAGCTCCTCGCCCGCGGGGAAGATCTCGCCCGCCTCGAGGGCCTCCTGGATCAGCCGGGCGTCGTCGTCGGCACTGACGACCTCGATGTTGTCAGCGCCAGTGATCCCGGCCCAGTGGTGAACGTACTCACGAACGGACACGTTTTTCAGGTGGGCGGCTTCCAGGATGGCATCAACATCGGCCACGTATCTGGTCCTCTCGGTTCGTCAAGCCTTCCGGCCTGAGAAGTTGGCGATTTATTCATCTTGACAGGAGAACCGCCAATCTTGCACTGATGAATCTGTCACGCTCCTCACGAGAACGATTACGGAGGGTGATTGTGACAGTTTTGTCAGGAGTCAGCCGAGCGTGCGGCGCCCGAGTCGCGCTTTGGTCTAGGCCAAAACCGGCGTGACCTGCCACAACGTGATTTCCGTGACATTGACGTTGCCGGGGGTCCGTGCTTGTGCGTGAATTCACAAGTACCGCCGGTCCCGCTCACGTCCGGTTCAACGTCTGGCACACCTGCAGCAGCCGCTGTTCCAGGTACGGCGCCGTGGTCAGCGCGTAGGTGCTCGTCAGGTGGTGATTGTCCTGGTACACGAGGACGTTCCCGATGACCGGGGGGCAGCTGGCCGGGCCGCACAGCAGCGAGTTCATGTCGACCAGGGGCACCGTGCCGTCGGCCGCCTCGGTGGCGTAGACGGTGGGCACGTCGGGCTTGATCGCCCGCGCGGCCGGCCTGGCGCACGTGTCCGGCGATCGCAGGTTGTTGGCGACGCAGTCCGGGATGTTGATGCCCATGTCCGGGGTTTCCTTGATCGCTACCACGGCGGAGCCCCGGGCCTCCAGCTGCTTCCAGTAGGCCGCCATCCCATTGCCGATGTCCGCCTGCGCCACCGCCCCCCCGGTCGGGTCGGCCGGTGTCGCGAGCCCGGGGTAGTCGCTGGTGATCACGACGTCCGGGCGGATGCTGGTCTCCAGGTCGTGCATCACCGCCGCCCCCCAGTCGTGGCAGGCGGTGTAGGGGCCGCCGGCATCCGGGTGGATCATCATGGTCGACGTCAGCGGGCAGACCGAGTGCAGCTCGGTGACCAGCTTCCAGTGCCGCTCGTCGGCGATCTGCTTGAGCGGGGTGAACCAGTCGCCCGCCAGTGAGTCGCCCACCAGCGCCACCGTCAGCACCGGGTCCCTGGTGTCGCCGTACACGCATTCCTTCGGCGTCGCGGAGCTCTCCGCCACCAGGCAGCCCTGCTGCCAGTACTCCGGCAGGCTGATGCGGTTCACCGGCGGCACCAACGGCTCCGGGTTGACCCTGGTGAACGTTCTCGCCAGCGCGCCCGCGCCCGGGTAACCGGGCCGCAGGGGCTCGTCCCAGGGCCCCGGCCGGGTCGCGAGGTAGGCCGCCACCAGGACGACCGGGACGACGGCAGCCAGCGCCACTGACACCGACCGCCAGTTGTGCCCGGACAGCACCCGCGCCGTCCGGACCCGGTCCTCCAGGTAGACCTTGGTCAGCCAGGACAGCGCGACCGCGACCGCGGCGATCGCGGGACCGGAGTACGGCCCGGGGCCGTGCCGCTGCCACGCGGTCCAGATCACGATCAGCGGCCAGTGCCACAGGTACAGCGAGTAAGAGATGCCCCCGATGAACACCAGGGGGCGTAGCGACGTCACCCGGTCCGGTCCGAGCCGCCGCGAAGGGAAGCGGCCCCAGCCGAGCCGGCCTGCTGCCGAGCCGCCGAGGATCAGCGCCGCCGCCCCGCCAGCCGGCATCAGGGCCAGCAGGCCGGGGAAGGCGCTGCTGCCGCTGAGCAGGAAGGCCGACGCGAGCACGAGGCCGAGCCCGGCCCAGCCGAGCAGGCCGAGCCTGCTCAGCCACCCGCTGACCCGCCCGGGCAGCAGGGCCAGAAGGCCGCCGAGGCCCAGCTCCCAGATGCGGGTGGAGGTGACGAAGTAGGCCGCGGCCGGGTTGACCCGGGTGAAGTAGGCCGAGTACCACAGTGAAGCGGCGACCACGGCCGCCGCGAGCAGCAGCATCATCCGGTGGCCGCGGACCCGGCGGGCCCGCTGCCGCCCGGGTGCCACCTCGGTCCGCCGTCGCCTGCTCCCGGCCGCCAGCGCCACCAGGAGGAACAGCAGCGGCCAGCCGAGGTAGAACTGCTCCTCGACCGACAGTGACCAGAAGTGCTGGACCGGGGTGGCCGCGCTGTCCGCCTTCAGGTAGTCGACTGCGTCGCCCGCCAGCTGCCAGTTCTGGAAGTAGAGCGCGCTCGCCCGGATCTGGGCGGCGGTGTCGGCCAGCCGGGTGACGGGCAGCACGATCCGGGATGCCACCCAGGTGACGGTGAGCACCAGCGCCGCGGCTGGCATGAGCCGTTTCGCCCGCCGCCCCCAGAATGCGACCACGGCCACCGTGCCGGTGGCTCGGTACTCGCGCAGCAGGTGGCCGGTAATGAGGAACCCGGAGATGACGAAGAAGACGTCCACCCCGACGAAGCCGCCCGGCAGCCCCGACGGGTACAGGTGGTACACCACCACCATGACGACCGCCAGCGCCCGCATCCCCTGGATGTCGGGGCGGAACTCACGCTCTTGCCCGACCGGTTCCGGGACGCGCCCGGCCGGGGCTGGCGGATCTGAGGCTGGCGTAGCCGAGGCTGGCGCGGAGGCCTGGCTACGGCCGCCAGCCGTGGCGCCCGCACCCGACGGCAGCTCAGAATCGTCCACGCTCACAGGTCGGCAGGCCTCCGTCCGGGTGGGGGGTTCGCGGTCCGCGCCAAATACTAGGAAAAAATTAAGCTAGCGATCCGGTGAACCTCACTTCCCGTCGCATTCGCGGCGAAACGGGGATGGGCCCGCGTCCTCCCGTGGCTCACCGAGATGATGGGATGCCAGGCCGGCTAAAGTTCTGGTCGGGCCCCGATAGCTCAGTGGATAGAGCGACCGCCTCCTAAGCGGTAGGTCCCGCGTTCGAGTCGCGGTCGGGGCGCCAGGTCATTTACCCAGGTCAGGCGATTGCCGTCAGTCGGTTTGCCGGGCCCATTTGGCTCGCGTGCCGTTCGCGTGCCAGATGCTTAGTCGTCTTGGACTTGGCGAGTTCGGCGGCCGCGCATCCTCGCCGACCTCGTCGGCCAGGGCGCGCTGGCGTTCCGCCGAGAGTGCAGGTAGATCAGCGCGGCCCGCTCGCTGTCGTGCCCCATCCGCGCCATCAGTTCCTTGAGGTTGGCGCCCGCGTTGGCGGTGAGCTGGTTGCCGGTGTGCCGCAGGTCGTGGAGGTGGATGCCCTCCAGGCCGACAGCGGCGAGCGCGGGAAGCCAGACGCGGCGGCGGAAGTTCGAGTGTGACAGTGGCGTGCCGGTCGAGCTGGAGAACACGAGCGAGCGCCGGGACGGAACCCACTCGCAGGTGTTCGCGCAGGTCGGGGACGATCAGCTCCGGAAAGGGGACCGTGCGGACACCCGCCTTCGACTTCGGCGGCCCGAACATGACCCGCGCCCGTGGTAGTAGAGCTGGCGAGTCACCCGGACGGTGCGCGCGTCCAGGTCGATGTCGTCCGGGGTGAGCGCGGCGAGTTCGGCCCAGCGCAGGCTGGTGAACGCGGCCAGCAAGATCAGGCCCGGTAGCGGAGCCCCACGGCATCGGCCAGGGCGTAGACCTGTGCCACCGTCAGCACCGGCCGTTCCGGCGAGTCCTCGACGCCAGCACCCTTGATCCGGCACGGGTTGCGCCTGATCATCTCGTCATCGACGGCGGTGTTGAACACGGCCCGCAGCAGCCGGTAAGCCTTGGCCACGGTGATCGCGCTGACGCCGGATCGACCAGTTTCTTGCGCCAGCGTCGGACCCGGGCGAGCGTCATTTCGCCCACGGTGACCGTCGCCAGGTGCGGCGCGATATGGCTGCGGAGCAGGCCCCGGTAGATCTGGACCGTCTTGGGGCGCAGGCCCGGACGTTCCTCGATCCAGGTCGCGACGTAATCAGGGAACGAGGACTTCGCCGGCGTCCGGTCGATCCACTCGCCTTCGAGGATCTCGGCTTCCTTGAGCGTTAGCCAGTCCTCAGCCTCGGTCTTGGTGTCGAACGTGTCGTCGGCGGGGCGGTCCACGCCGTCAGGGCCGGAATAGCGAGCCTGGTAGCGGCCCGATGGAAGCCTGCGAATCGAGCCGAACCGGCGGCGGCGGCCCTTGCCGTTGGGCATCAGACCGCCCTCCGCAGACGGCGGCGAGCGCGCGTACCAGGACGACGAGCACCCCGGACCGGCGCGAGCTGACCGGCTCGACGCTGTTGGCCTTGATGTAGGCCCGAACGACGCGGCGGGCACCCGGACGTAGCGGCCGACGTAGACCCGCAGCAGAGCGCCCGAGCTGGCCAGGCGGTAGACGTAGCGGGGTTCGACCTTGAGCCAGGCGGCGACCTCGTTGACCGTCAGCAGCTCTTCATCGGTGTAGGCGGCAGTCATATCACCCTCATTTCTCCAGCCGTCAGGTTTCCGCAGGCCCGTTTGGAACGCTTCCGGGCCTCCCGCGCGCGTTGTCGGCCGACATCAGCGCCATCAGGTGTGCGTCGGAGGCGGCGTAGCCGTTGCCCGCGAACGAAAAGTCCGTTGACCACCAGGACCACGCGCTTCATCGAGCGGTCGGCCCCACGGGTCCAGCTCCCCGTCCGGGTAGCGCTCGAGGCGGCGGTGCTCGGCGCGGGCGCGGCGGAGCTGGCCGAAGGTAACGGAGTAGCGGCGTGACTTGGTGAGGAAGTGGCCGCCGTAGCCGAGCATGTGCGCCCACCGGCCGAACCCGAGCGCAATCGCAGTCTCGATCAGCCGCTTATGGTGAGCCGGGCAGCGCAGCGCCTCAACTTCGGCAACGTTTTGGATGCGGGAGCTGGGCAGGCCCGGCACGTCGAGAGACCTTGGTGGCGTACTTGGCGACGTAGTTAGCGACCGCATCACGGGTCAGCGCTCGCCCGATTGCCGATCGGCGCGGATGACCCGGACGTCGGTTTCGGGGCCGAACCGGACCACGACCCCGTGACCGGACCGGCCGAGCGGCACGAACGCGGACGCCTGGCGGGCGGCCGAGCGGGATCGCGTCCTCAAGCAGGTCGGGGGTCCAGCCGGGGCCGGGCGGGACGGTGGCGTCCTCTGATGTTGGCGTCCAGGCGGATGACGGCGTGGAAGTGGACGACACCCCTGGCCTGGTACTCGGCGACCTTGACGAAGACCGGCTTGACCAGCTGGCGGCACAGCCCGTCCGGGAGACCGGCGAGGCGGGCCAGGTGGCGGGGCAGGTAGGTGGTGAACCGGCGCCACAGCACCCGGCGCCGGCGTTGAACAGGACCGCGCTGCGGTAGTCGTAGCAGTCGGCGCACATCGGCCGGCCGAGGCGGGGATCTTCGGCGGGAGTGCCGGACCGGGCAGGAGATGTCACGCCCGTGCGGGCAGGCCCGCTTGGAGGCGTCGCGGCGGGGGCGGCAGGGCAGCACCTTCCCGTTCCGCATGCGGCGGGAGTGAACCGGCCCGAAGCTGGGGGCGGTGAAGGTGGCGAACACGCACGGGTGAGCGGCCACCGACTCAGGCACGCCCTTGCCCCCGGACAGGCCCGCGCGGACGAGCTGGCGGGCGTCCCGCTTGTAGATGGCCGAGCAGGCCGGGCAGGCTGATTCGCGGCGGTTGCCGCAGGCGACATGCAGCACCCCCGAGGGTTCCGAGACCGCCGTGTCGTACACGGTGGCGGTGTCGCCGGTTGCCCGGTCGACGGCGGTGACCTTGCCGCGCAGCCGGACCGGGTGGGAACAGCCGCCCGCGGTGGTGAACTGGTGTCCCAAGTCGGCCACCACCGCCAGGTCGCGCGGGTCTGGGGCGGTCACGAGCGGCCCCGCAGGAACGCGGCCCGGGCGGCGATGGCCCGCAGCTCGCCGTCGGTGAGGTAGGCGGACTTGACCAGACGGGGAACTCGCTTGCCCTCCGCCCGCAGCAGGCCGACCCCACGGGCCCCGTCCGGAATTGTGGCGGCGGTGTACCCGGTCTTGGCGGTGCCCCGGCCCAGCACCACATCGGAACTGTCATCGGTCGCACAGCGGAACGCCCACCGGTAGCCGTACAGGTCCCGCAGCGAGGTGGGCACGATGTCGGACGAGGGCCGCTGGGTGGCGATGATGTAGCGGTAAGCGGCCTTGCGGCCCCGGGCTGAGTTGTCGCGCAGGGTGGTGTTGAACTTCTCCCGCTCAGCCTTGGTCCCGACCGTGGCCGAGTAATAGGCCAGCTCGTCAATCGCGGTCAAGTGGATCGGCTCGCCGTCACTCTTGACGATCTTGCGGCGGCCGGTGTCGAGCAGCATCTGGCAGCAGTCGGTGATTTCCTGCTGCTGCTTTTCGAGCACGGAGATGGCGTGGTTGATGTCCGGGCCGACGAACTCATCCGCGCAAGCGCGCCAGATGCCCAGCTCCACCAGGGCGCCGTCGATCAGGGTCAGGCGGCAGTCAGTGAAGGCCAGGGCGGCGTGGGCGACGATGTTGCCCAGGCCCACCGACTTGCCCGACCCCGGTTCCCCGGCCATGATGATGCCCACCTGGTCGGCGAAGTCAAGGTACACAGGGCGGCCGGTCTCATCGACCGCGACGAACACCGGGTCGAACATCGACAGCGACCCAAGAGGACCAGGGGAGCGGCGGGCGCGGGGGATCATGTCAGTCCTCCACCAGGGCCGATTCCGGCCAGACCGGGCCGGTATCTGAATGGGAGCCGGGACCGGGGCCGAGCTCGGGCAGCCCGGGCAGGTCACCCAGGGGAGAGCGGATGACCCGGCCGCCGAGCACGTCGCGGCGCATGAGGTCGATGCAGACCAGCCAGGCCCAGCGGGGTGAGGCGGTGACCCGGCAGTCACGGGCACCGCAGGCAGTGGCGAACGCGGCGGCCGCGTTCTCGAAGTCCTCGAAGGTCATCCCGGCCCGGAGGATCACCCAGGCGCGGGAGCCGACCGGGGTCGCGCGCATCCAGATGATCAGCGGGAGCCGTCCGGCGCGGGTGTGCAGCCGCAGTTCCCAGAACGCCCGCTGCAGCCGGTGGCGGGTGAACAGCACCCAGAACCGGGCCAGCACCAACCGGCGCGAGTGCGGCACGAGCGCGACCACCAGGACCACGGCGGCCAGGATCAGCAGCGGCTTGACCCAGGTGCCGAGGCAGTACCAGCCGTAGAAGAACGACCCGGCCACCAGCAGGAGCGCGGTCAGTTCGGTGCGCCAGCGCCACCAGGCACCCAGCGGGGAGCGATGGATCGCGACGACGAGCCCGTCAACCTGGTACGGGGAATCGGAGCGGGCACTGGACCGGGTGGCGGGCATCAGCGGTTCGCCTCCCACTCGGTCACGCACGCGACCGGCCAGGCGCAGCCGCACGGCTCGCAGATCCAGGCGGTTTCGGTGAAGCCGTCGCCGGTGTCGACCTCGTCGGTGATCACGTCGAAACTGCCGCACTGGGGGCAGACCGGCTCGTGGGGGATGACCCAGAACCCGGGTCGGGCCGAGGGGTGCGGGGCGCCGTGGACCGGGTTGCCGTCCGGCAAGCCAGCGGCCGGGGGGCGGGTTACAGTGGACATGTCTCGCTAGCTCCTTGTTGCTGCTGATCACGGGAACCGGAAGTGCGGGATAAGGCCGGGGGCGGAGGCGGCAACCAACGCCCCCGGCGCTATTTCGGTTAAGGGTTGGGGTCGATGCCCGACCCGCCGCAGCGGCAGCAAGCCGAGCCGTCCGGGTCCTTGCGGGAACCGGCGCAGCCATAGCAGATGACGATGACCGTGGCCGCCAGGGCGCGAAGCCGGGCGCTCACAGCCACCGCTCGGGGTCACGGTTGCGGGTCCAGGTGTCCGGGCGGTTCTCGTCGGTGCCGTGGCGCAGGTTCTGCCACCAGGCCACGTCCAGGTCGAGCCAGACCCGGTTCAGTTCCCGGGCGGTGTCGTACTCGCCAAGGTCGACCTGCCGACCGGCGGCACTGGCAATCCGGCAGGCCAGCGTGTGAAGCTCCGAGCGCGTCATGCCCCGGAACAAGACCCAGTCGGCCCCATGCTGCACTGTCAACGTCTTTCTCCTTGCTGCTGATCACGGGAATTCGGGGGATCGGTGCGGGCAGGGCGGCAACCCTGCCCAGGCCGGTTAGCTGGCGGAACGGCGGGTGGCGTCGGCCATGGTGATCGAGTCGGCGCGGAAGGCCCGGACGATCTCGGCCTTCGGCCGTCCCTTGGCGTCGGTGCCGTTGACCCGGGCCCACGGGGTGTAGGTGAGGTTCTCCACCACCGCCAGCTTCATCGAGCACCAGCGCGGGCGGCTCCGGGGTGATCAGTTCAACCCATATCGCTTCGGACGAGCCGTGCTCGCCGACGCTCTTGTCGATCGCCTTGAGCTTGACCACCCACACCGGGCGTCCGTCCGGCATCGTTCGCTGCCGGTCGTCGCTCTGCGACACCATGCGGGGCCGCACTGGCCCGTCTATACGGAACCGGACGCCGGTCGTATCGAGCTTCAGACGCATCTCGCTGGACCTCCCTCATTGGGACTCGAAGCCGTAGTGGCTATAGATCCAGTGTGGTATGTCCCACCTTGTCAGTCAAGCTTGTCTGTCTAACATTCTTGTAAGCTTGGCGGTCAAGAAGGGGGCCCAACGACCATGAGCGGCAACGAGACAGCGACGTCCCGCATCACCTCAGACCTCCGGGACCAGATACAGCGCGGCACGCTGGGGCCCGGAGCCCTGATGCCATCCGAACCCGAGCTGGCGACTGCCTACGGCGTGAGCCGCCAGACCGCCCGCACCGCCTTGCAGGTGCTGGAGCAGGAGGGACTGCTAGCGGTCCGGCCCCGGCGCGGGCGCGTGAGGTTCGCGTCCCCCGCGCCGGGCGGTCCGTTCCTCGGAACGCCACCAGGCCGAGAAAGACAACGCGATCCTCCCCGAACAGGAACGCGGCAAGACGGGCGAGGCCGAGACCAATCTGGACATGTCGATCAGCGAGCAGGAATTCCTTTCGCGTTACGACATCTTCCCTGCGCCCGCTGACCTGGCGGGCGTCTTGGGTGTCGCTCCCACGACTCCGCTTTTGCGGCGGCGGTTCACGTCCACTGATCCCCGGACTGGGAATCTGCTGTCCAGCAGTGTGTCCTACATTCCGAAGATGCTCGTGGAGGGAAACCCTGCGATCCTCGACGAGCGAAACGAACCTTGGCCCGGCGGGACGCTTCACCAGCTGTCGACGGTGGGAATCGAGATTATGAAGGTCGTGGACGAGGTAACGGCCAGAATGCCCAGCAGCGACGAGACGCAGGAATGGGACCTGGCGCCGGGCATTCCGCTGTTGTTCTGCCGACGACTGTCCTACGACCGCTACGACGCGCTCATTGAGATATCCGACGCCTGGTACCCAGCCGACCGGACAGAGCTGAGATTCGTAACGCCGCTCCAGCCCTGGACCAAATCCCCGCAGAAAGGGCCGGCGCGCTAATGGAGGCGCTTACTCCTGCCGACGAGCAGTACCTACGAGCAGCCATTGACCTGTCCCGCCACGCGCTGGAAGACCAGGGCAAGACCCCGTTCGGCGCGGTCCTCGTCCTTGACGGGCGAGCCATCGGCCGGGGGACAAGCAGCGTCATCGAGCTGCTCGACCCGTCCGCCCACGCTGAGGTCATGGCCCTGCGCGACGCGGCGAAGTCCGCTCAGAGCCACCTGTTGCCCGGCAGCGTGCTGTACAGCAGCAGCGAGCCGTGCCCGATGTGCCTAACGGCGTGCTACTGGTCGCAGGTCTCCCGAGTCGTTTTCGGAGCGACCAGTTTCGACGTAGCGACCTGCGGCTTTGAAGACCTCCAGCTCTACCGAGAGCTGGCAACTCCATTGGACCAGCGAACAATGCCGGAAATTGTCGCGGGTGGCCCGCTTCAAACCGAAGCCGCAGCCGTGTTGAAACGGTTGGCGGATAACTTTCCAGGGGAAGTAACTCCCAAGTTGTGACAAGTTTCTCTACAGGTTCAAGGGCGCACCTGGCGGTGCGCCGAGCGCCTACCGGCGCAGCCAGGGGAACCGCAGGATGCGCAGAAGTGTCACGGGGCATCACGCGGAACACGGGCAGCCATCGGGGGAGCCGGTAACACCGGGCACCGCTTTGCCGCCGGGGGGCGCGCTGTGGTCCTGGCGCTCTCGCTTGGGGCTTCGCGCCCGGACGAGCGCGCCCGGCGAACGCGGGCCCGGACCTGTCACCCGTGGCGCGCGCCCGCGACGACCCCAGGGCACCTCTGCCAAGCGGACCGGCTAAGCGGTTGGCATCGGCCGCCGGGGGCCAGGATCCGTCACAGTCTCCCAGCCGATCACCGGGGGCGAATGCCCAAGTCGGCACCTGCGCGGTTCAGGGAGAAGTGCGCCCCCTGAACCGCCAAGGGGAAGGGTGGATGTCTCCCGGAACCTGTCAAGAGCGCCTGCGGCGTCCCTTCGGATCGGCTCCGCCGCCACTTGACAGAACCCGTCCGACTCCGGGCGGTACTACCGACGCGCCGCCCTCACGTAGGTTGCACTCCAGCGGAGCCTGCCCCAGAGCCAAGAGTGTTTAGCCTGCACCAGCTCCACCCGCTGGCCGACCCGAAATTTTCTGACGGATGGGAAGCTCCACATATAGAAGGGCACCCCGTGAGCGGGAACGACGCTGAACGACCTGGTCAGGGCTGATCCGTTGACCTCGCCGACCTCGCCCGTTTCGAGAACAGTCCGACTCACCATCGCAGACCTCTCCTATATGCTCAATCCTGGTCAGCCTACGGGCAGCCGGTGGCCCGGCATAGCGCTCAATCGGTGAGTAACCAACTGAGTAACAACGGTCGGTGCCAGTGGCACACGCAGGCGGACACCCGCAGACAGGTGAGCGCAGGTCAGGGCGGACGCAGCTGACATCACTGCCACGTCTGGCCTCCCTGATAAGGAAGCAGTCCGTGCCGGTCGCGTGCCAGATCGGGGTGACGTCCGGGGACATCGGGCGGCACCGCGACGACAAGGAAGCCAAGCTCCGCCAGCATTGCAGCAGCAATGAGAGTATTCAAACAGATCTCCTAAGCGGTAGGTCCCGCGTTCGAGTCGCGGTCGGGGCGCCAGGTCAAACGCCATCGCCACACACCCGGGCGGTGTCCTAATGCCCGCTGGATGCCCGAAGCGCGCGTCGGTGACCCGACGCTACGAGTCGTCTGGACTGGCCCGCATGGAGTCGACGATCTCGCCTAGGAGGAATGCGACCTTGGGCGGGATAGGGCGGCCGGGGTAGGCCTGCTCAACGAGGTCCAGGCCCTCATCCACGGTGGTGAAGCCGAGCTGGCGGTAGAGGAGGGCTATGTCGTCGGCATCGATCTCGGCGCGAGCCGCGAATAGTTTCATCGCCAGCAGGTACCGGGGAGATGCCACGTCCACGATCAGCGAGTTGCTGGAGTAGTACCGCTGCGCGTCCGGGTCAGGGCCGGGCAGGAATCCTTTGACTGCGTCGTTCAGCCAGTCTTCCGCGAGGCCCTCCCGCTCGGCGACGGCCGCCGCAGCCTGCCGGACTATTTCGGACGGGATAAACACGGCGTCAAGATCCCGGGTCGCGCGCGTCGCGTCGTAAGCGACTGCGAGCGCCGCACCACCCACCAGGAAGAGCTCTGCCCTGGCGCCCCGGTGGGCGAGTTCCTGTGACAGGTCGTCCAGCAGAGCGCGGATGTCTTCCCGCCCGAGGCCTGCGGTCATACCCGTTCTAGCGCCCCACTGGTAATGAACACACCACGACGCCGGAACGAGGATGGCGACTCGACCAGCGCCTGGGGATGCAGCCCCCGCAGATCGGTGACGAACCACCACGGCCATGCCTCGCGCTCGGGCAGCCGGGCCCATGAGGGCGTTGTCCATCCGTCCCTGCGGGCCAAGAATTCGGCCATGGCGGCGAATGCCGCGTCTACCCGGTTGTCGCCTGTGCCCTGGGGAGCGTCCAACCACATCTGGGCCGCTGCCTGGACGCCGGCATGACGCAGCACGCTGCTGTAGTCGTCCAGCAGTTGCGCGAAAACGTAGCGCCACAGTCTGCTCAGCCGTTCACCGTCGGCGAGCATGGCAGCGGCATTGCCAGCCGCCTGGTCGGCCGATTCGAACGCCTGTACTTGCACCCTCAATGCTAGCGACCGACGGTGCCGATGGTGCCGATGGCTGCGTGAGAACTTCCTCTACGGTTTCAAGGCGGCCCCAGGGGGCCGCTCGCGCCGCCGACTCGGACGGCTCAGCCGCGCTCCCGCTTCGCTCCCGCCCGGCCGGCCTCTGCACGCCGGCTGGCTGGCGCGAAAGCTAAGACCAGGGGCCGCAGAAAGCGGAGGCAGTCGGCGGACCGCGGCGGATCTGAAACGGGGACCCCGCGCGGCGGCTCCATCGGGCTAAGAGGGCGACCTGGGAAGGCCGTCCGATCGCGGGCGCTGCTCGGTGCGCTCGACTGCGGCCAGGAGCTCGGGGGCCGCCTCGGTGACGACGCGCGTCACCAGGTGGCCAGGACCATAGCGCTGCTCGATCTCAGCGACTCGCGCCTGTGCGGTGACCGGCTCGCCGGCCGGCGAGGTCGTCTGATCGCAGTACCACAGCGCGTCGCTGACCGGGCCCTGCTCGTCTTCGAACTGTGCCAGCTCGTGCTCCAGGCCCCGCATCTGGGCCTCCAGCCGGGCGTAAGAGTGATGGGCCACGAGGTTGACCAGGCGGTCCGGGGCGCCGGCTTCGGCGAGGAAAACCGCTCCGTCGAGTGGATGGAGACCAGTCCTAGCCACGTCGGGCGCGTAACCCACGTCATGCAAGACCGCGGCCGTTTCGAGCAGATCCGCATCTGAGCCGGCCACCGCTTGCACACCGCGCGCCTTACGCGCAACCCCTTGAACGTGGGCCCAGCGTTGGGGCATCGAGTGCTGACGGGGTAGGGACGGCAAGCAGTCCAGCTCTACGTTTTCGTCCGGTCAAAGACCCGGCGTGACTGATCTTGGCATGCGCTGACGGTTTCGGCCGTTCGCACCAGCCCAAGAATCGTGTCCTCGGCCCGGCCATCTGGGCGCTCCGGTGCGCCGACCTGCTGTGTCAGTTTAGATTGACAAACCCCAGATGTCAGTCCAAACTGACAGGCATGGACATCGAGAAGCTCGGCGTGAATGTCTCGTCGGATGACCCGGCAATCGGGCTTCGCGCCTCACTGGCGCTCCATCGCCTAGCTGAGAGGGTCGAAGCGCACCACGTCGCGTCCGCCCGGGAAAGGGGCTGGTCGTGGCAGCAGATCGGAGACGCTTTGGGGGTCACCCGCCAATCCGTGCACACCAAATACAACAAGGAGCCATCATGACCGCCGAACCCGCAGCGCCAGAGGTGCTTCACGGCTGGCACGTCGCTCTGCAGGCCAGCGAGGAAGCCCGCCGCCGAGGTGACCGCCGGACTGGCACCGATCACGTCTTGCTCGCCTTGCTGGAGGATCCCTCGATCGAAGCCGTGCTGGGCGTGACCTTGCAGCAAGCTCGCCAGGCCCACGAGTCGCTCGATCAAGAAGCCCTGAGTGCCCTGGGCCTGGGGTCGAGCACCGACGCTCCCCCGCTGCCGATGCGCGCCGTGCCGGAGAAGCCGACGATCAGAGACGTCGCGAAAAGAGATCGCCTCCGCATGACGCCCGCGGCAAAGAAAGTGCTTGAGGACGCGTCTAAGCCCAACCGTCGAAGGCTCTATGTCACCGGCCAGCAGGTGCTGACCCAGATCCTCACTCTCCAACCACCAGATCCTGCAGCGGTGCTGCTGGGCGCTCTGGGCGTGAACACGCCGGAGGTCCGGCGCCGACTGGATGCGGTCACGCCCGGCAGCTGAGTCCCGGCGACATTCACGACTTCGAGGGAAAGGTGTCTTGATCGGGCCGTTCCACGGCAGGGCCACCCGCCGCGACGCGCAGTGGGCCATCGACCAGACGGCCTGACTGCCAAGCATGATTGACCCGCCTGGGCATCCATCGCTGTCAGCCGTAGTTATAGGCCTTGTGCCGCCGGATGTCGCGGTTGCCGGACCGGGCGGCGGTGACGGTGACGCCGGTCTCGACGGTGATCTGGTAGGTGTCGGGTGCGACGGTGACCTGGACGGTCTTGCGGGCGTGAGCCAGGCCGACCTGGATCTTCTGGCCGCCGATCATGACTGATCCGCGCACCGACACCCGCCGGGTCACGGTCAGGGATTCGGGCGGGCGGGGCGGCCAGGATTTGGGCGACCGGGCCGTCGAGCCGGAGGGTGACGCGCTGCCCGGCCAGCGGCAGCCCGGCGCTGATGACGTGGTCGCTGAGGCTGACGTTGCCCGAGGCGTTCACGGTCCGGTCGACCTCGGTCACGTCCCCGGCTGCCGGGGGCAGTGGCGGCGGCCCGGCAGGCCGGGCTCCGGCGGCGGCGAGGCGGGCCAGGTCACGGGCGTCGAGACGGGACGGCAGGGTCTTGGTCCGGTGCGCCGTCGAGCAGGACGTGGACCTGGCTGAGCCCGGCCCAGAGCCGGACGGTGCGCCCGGTCATCGCGGGCCCGAGCCAGACCTGCTGTCCCGCGATCCAGAGATTCCCCGACGGCGGGACCACCCGGTCCAGCTCCACGGCCTTGCCCTGCCCGGCTTCGCCGCCGGGGTCCGGCGGGGCGGCGCAGCCGCACCGTCTTGGGGTTCAGGTGCTTCGGCGGCGGGAGGCTGCGGCTGGCCGGCCAGCTCAGCGGGGACCCGCAGGCCGATTGCGTCGGCGGCGGGGGCGGTGAACCGGGCCGCATGGTGTTGTAGTCCTTGCGCCAGGCATCCAGCGCAGCCGGGGCATCCTCGATGCTGGCGAACGGGCCGTGCGGAGTCAGGAGTTCCAGCTGCAGGGTCTGGTGCAGCCGCTCGGTCTTCCCGGTCGTGGTCCGGGAGCGGGGCTTGGTCAGCCGCTGGGTAATGCCGTTCTCCCGGCAGATCCGCTCGAACATCACCTCGGCCGGGCGGAGCCGCCCGAACCGGCCGGTGAACTGCTTGCCGTTGCCAGTGAGCATCTCACCGGGGATGCCATACTCGGCCATCGCCGCGGTGAACGCCAGGCAGACCGCCCGGGCGGTCGCCCGCATGACGACGGTGGCGATGACGCAGAACCGGGAGTGGTCGTCGATCCCGGTGATCACCTTGCACTCCCGCCCGTCAGCCAGGAACAGGCTCGCAGTCACGTCCATCTGCCACCGCTCCATCGCCGCCAGCCATTCCCACCGGCGGTACTGGTCCCGGCGCCGGCGCCGGGACACCGGCTCGACCAGGTGGTGGCGGACCAGGACCCGGTAAGCCGTCGACCGGGAGATACCCGGATGCCCGCGGCGCTCGAGCTCGAAGACCAGGCGGCGGGGACCCCAGCTGCGGTGAGCGGTGCGCAGGTCGCAGATCACGGCCTCGACCTCGGCGCTCAGCTGCCAGGGGTGAGCCTTCGGCGCGTGCGAGCGGTCGGCCAGCCCGTCCAGCCCGCTCTCGCGGTAACGGGCTACCCACCGGTGCACCGTCTGGCGGGTTACCCCGAACCGCTGCGCCACCTCAGTGACGGGAGTGCCGTCCAGGACCTCAAGAACAGCCTGGTATCTCTGCTCGACCACATTCAACTCCCGAAGCATTGCGGGAGTGTCGCGCATCAAGTGAAGCCACGGTGTCGCACATCAAGCGGAGCCTGACACAAAATTGCCGCACGGTGCCGCGCGGCCTGAACATGCTGGGTCATCCATTCGCAATCGGCGGTGAGTCGGGCGAACGTGCTCGGCAATAGCGGATCAGGGACGAGTCGGAAGTTAGCCTTCGGTGCACTTACCACGGATACGGACGGTATCTTGCCAGGTGAATAAACTGGCCCGGTAACATTCAGCTAATGACCGATTTTGTCTCTGAGCTGCTTCACGCGATTGTAAATCAAGTCGAAGTGCGCGAGATCACCGCCGTACTTCGCTTGCACGGAAAAAGCTTTAAAGAGCGGAAGACGCTGATCGTCTCGAATACTACTCAGGAACTGTTTGTCAAGTTTCGGTCCCAGGTCCGGCATCCGGCGACGAAGATACAACCCAACAACAGCGTCGATGGCGAACTGTGTGCTTGAGAATGCGCCCATGAACCGTAGAACTTGTTCATGGAGAGCGCTGAAGTCCTCTTTCTCTAGAGTAGCCATACGTATCGTCCTTACGTAGAACCGGCCCAGCGATGAGCTATCTCGTCGCCGGGCTGGTGGCAGCGTGTCCGCACACTCTCGAGCCAGGCGGCGCCTTTCTCGCCTGGCGAACTGAGTGGTGCGCCCTGCACCTGACCGCCCCACACCCCCGGCTTGAATATTCCCTCCTCGACCCCGTTTTCCGATGCGACCAGCACGGGATGTCCGACTGCAATGGCCATGCCGGCCTCCAGCTGCAGCCAAGGACTGGTCCACCAGCCGACACCATCGGCCTCCTCGGGCGAGCGCGGTCGCCAGATGGCAGCCCGCGCATCTAGCTGGCGAAACCCAAGCAAAATTGTCCCGTCGGCCCGAGACAGCAGGCTCATCAGGTCTGACCACGGATCCCTTCCATATGCGTCACGCTGCAGCCGGATGACGTCCACAGCCTGGCTCTCCAGCCATCCGAGCCATTGCACTACACGCTTTTGCTGCCCGGCTGCGAGGACAGCGGGGACGCCAAGAAAGACGCGAACACGAGCTGCATTAATCATTACCGGAAGAACCCGCCTCGGCCTTCCGTGCCACACGGCCGCCACTTCCCAGCTGACCGGCAACTTCTGCGGGGACATTGAAGGCCCCGGAGAACCGCGCGCCCTTTAGGTCGGCTCCATCGAACTTGGCCCCGCGCAGCTCAGCCTTCCGGAAGTCTGCCC
This sequence comes from uncultured Actinomycetota bacterium, assembly GCA_963795335.1. Taxonomy (GTDB): domain Bacteria; phylum Actinomycetota; class Actinomycetes; order Streptosporangiales; family Streptosporangiaceae; genus Trebonia. The sequence continues at coordinate 607,099 of CAWCHI010000004.1, read as the reverse complement.
CGGTCAAGTCGGCGTTCCGGAAGTCCGCCTCGGTCAGGTCAGCCTCACTAAGGACGGTGCTCACCAGGCGAGCCCCGAAGAACACTGCTCCAACTGCGTTGACGCCCTTCAAGGAAGCGTCCGCGAGGTTTGCTTGAAAGAGGTCCGCTTTTGTCAGGTTGACTACCTTCTTGTCACCAGCCTTGCGCCCCAGGTAGGCATTGGTCAGATTGCAGCCCTGCAGATCGGCCAATGACAGGGAAGGCGCATATCGCAGTCCGTCTGCCAGCACCTTTTGCAGCGGCCCGGTACCAGCTTCGCGCAGCAGTCCCGCGATCACGGCCAACGCCTCGCCCGCATACGACAGGCTGGCCGCCCCTTGTTCCGACCGGGTGTCGAAGAAGCGCCGCAGCAGGATCGCCGCCGCCATCCGCAGGGTGGCGTTGTCCGAGGCCAGCGAGTCCACCACATCCTTGAAAGCGGCTCCTACAGCAGCGGCCCGATCACGCCTGCGCTGGAAGTTGAGTACGCCCAGGACGCTGACAATGATCGTGACGAGGCTGCCTATGATCCCGACCCAGATCTGGATTTCGCTAGTCTTCATACCACCTCGTCCGCCAGGGACCACCTGGCATGAGATTAGCGGGCTAAGTGATCGCTGGAGGCGGAACGACCGCTAAGTCGCCCGCGGCGCCATACGTGGAACGGGAACTCGACTGGATAACCGTGATCCATCACAACGAGCGAGGCATGCCCGCTCCGTGCCCGTTGCGATGGGGAATCTCAGTGAACAGCGGTCTCTCAAAGGCATCGCTCTAGGCCGCCTAGGCTGCACGGACGCTGATTAGCCCGCCTGTGCTGAGTACCTCCTAAGCGGTAGGTCCCGCGTTCGAGTCGCGGTCGGGGCGCCCTTCACATTCTGACCTGCGTAGATTCCGGAGCCTGCCGCTGCTGCGGGCGGGGTGCTTTGGCCGAGCATCTCGTCGCTACAGACATAGCTTCCCCCGATTAGGAAGTCGCTGTAGCTCCCCGTCACTGGGTGCGGTGAGGGAGAGCACACCGAGGACGACTGGGACGGTGGAGCTGCACTGCGGCTCAGGGCTTGCCAGCGGGCAGTTGCTGCCGGGAGCGGTGGGGCCGACGGTGCTGGCGAGAATGAGGTCGCCGGTGGCAGGGGTCATTGACAGAGACTGAATAGGTGATGATCACGGTCGCGCGGACGCGGGCCAGCCAGCGCGGCAGCCACCAGGCCGAGCGGTCCGAGCAGTGACATCACCGCGGGCACGATGGCCATGCGGACCACGAGCACGTCGACAGGACGCCGAAATCCAGGGCGAAGCCGACCGACTTGATTTGGGCCTTGTCACCGAAGATGAAGCCGGAGAAGACCGCGGTCATGATGAGCGCTGCGGTGTCGGGCATTCAACTGTGGCGAGTTCTCTTCAGCGATCGTGTCCGGATCGCCGTGTGATGTCCGGTGACGGCAAGCGCAGCGCGGAAGGCACCTGCGCGCCGCGAGCCCCGAGCTGACCTGGCTCGAGTTTGCGCCGAGCGCGCCCATCAGCGCCGACGCATGTCTGGCGTCCAGTACGGTTGTCCAGGCCGTGAGGATCGCATTGAGGGCCCTCCATGGTTACCAGCGTCACTGTGGTCACCGGCAGCATCTGCGGTAAGCCCGGCGCTCCGCTGGGTCACGCATTCTTCTGGTCGCGATGGCAGAGGAGGATGCCGCCGAGGACGGCTCCTAGGATCCCGAGGCCGGTGATGACCGCCATGCTCGACCAGTCGGGACTGGTGGCGGGGGCGGGAACCATGTGGAAGAAGACGGATGTGTCCATTAGCCAGTGACTGGTGTGGACCACGCCGCCCGCGAACTCGATGAGAAATGACCAGGCCAGGTATCCGTAGACAACCGTCGAGGTTCGCCGCGGCCATGCGCCGAGCACCAGCGCGCCGAGGCCGAGGAGGAAAAGCCCTGGCGGGACGACGTTCAGGCCGGCCGTCAGCAGAGACCCGAAACCGACCCCGCTGTGCTGGCTGGCGGCGCCCGTCCAGGCCCCGATCCCGGCCAGCAGGCCAGCCGTAAGGACGAGAAGGGTGGAGAGTCCCAGCCGTGCGGCGAACCACGAGATCCGGCTCACGGGACGGACGAGGAGGTTCTCCAGGTAGCCGTCGGCCTCCTCGGTCCGCATCGCGGTGATCTGGGCGGCCGAGATCAGCGCGATCAGGAGCGCGAGGATCAGGAACGTCAGGCCAAGATCGTCCGCCACGATTGAGCCGTGCCCGCCGAGCCGTCCGATCGCCTGGCTGATCCCTTGGGAGCCGGTGGCGTCCTTGGCGGACGACTCGGCCGTGGTCCCGATGAGCACAGCGAAGACAGCGACTGCGAACAGCCACCCGAGTGCGGCCGGCCGCATCAGGCGCACGGCCAGGCCCGCGGGGCCGCCGAGCAGGGCCAGATGCGGTTGTGACGAGTCGCGTCCGGGCCACGAGGCTGCCCCGGCGTCGCGCGTGCCGGCCAGGTGCAGCGTCACTGCGGTGACCGCGACCAGCAAGACGAGGACGGGAAGCAGCGCCGCCGGGTTCGGGTCGGTCAGGGGCCTGATTTCCTCGACCCAGCCGAGAGGGCTCAGCCACACCAGCCAGTGCAGGCCCTGGTTCGCGTCAGCCACCATGCGCACGGCATACGCCAGGCCGAAGACGACCCCGGCCATGGCTGCGGCGCGTCGGCGGGTGCCGGCCAGCTGGCTGGCCAGCGCGCCGATGGCGAGGAACATGGCCGCCGCCGCCACGAGCGTGACAGCGAAGTACAGGCACTGGCCGAGACTGAATCCGGCCGACGGGGACCGGCCGGTGACGATCGCCCCGAGGGCCGTGAGCGCGAACAATCCCAGCAGCCCGGCGCCGAGGCCTGCGAGCGCCTGGGCCGCGGCCCGTCGGCGTGTTGTCTGGCCGGCCAGGAGCAGATCGTAGCGCCCGGCTTCCTCCTCGCCGCGCATGAGGCGGGTGGCCGTGAGCAGGCCCCAGATGGAGCCGACGACGCTCAAGATGCCGACGAAGCGCCAGTCGGCGAAGCCGGCGACCGTGTTGACGGCGCGCTCCGACCCGAGGAGCGCGTTCATGGCGGTGTTCGACCCGTATGCGCGCGCCAGTTGGTCGCGCGACGCCTGGGTCGTATAGGTGGAGGTGTAGGCGCGCGTCTCGACGAAGATGAACAAGCCGAATACGAGGCCCCACACAGCGCCCGACCGGGCGGCGCGGAGCGCCACCTGACGGGCGAGGACGGATCCGGGGTAGCGGTCCGCGGGGGCGAGCTCGCGTGGCGGCCGCTCGAGCAGCCGGCCGGTCATGACCGGGCCGTGCCGGCGGGAGCGGCTCCGGCCAGGACCGGTGCCGCGCCACCGGGCCCGTACTGGGCTAGGAACAGTTCCTCGAGCGAGGGCTCACGGCTGAGCAATCCGCGCACGCCGGTGCGGGCCAGGGCATCGACGAGCGGCTCGATCGTCCCCTGGACCTCGAGATGGACATGGCGGCCGTCCACCACGGCTCGCTTAACGCCCGCCACCCCGGTCAGGTCGGGGGGCACGCCGTCGAACGTGGCCTCGACCGTCAGCGCCGACAGATGCCGCATCTCGGCCAGCGTCCCCATCTCGACCAGGCGACCCTCGCGCAGGATGCCCACCCGGTCGCACAGGGCCTCGACCTCGCTCAGGATGTGCGACGACAAGAACACCGTCTGCCCGGCATCGCGCGCCTCGGCCACGCTGCGGCGGAACGCCTGCTCCATGAGCGGGTCGAGCCCGCTGGTGGGCTCGTCGAGCACGAGCAGGTCAGGGCGCGTCATGAAGGCGGCGATGAGCAGTATCTTCTGCTTGTTGCCCTTGGAGTAAGCCCGCACTTTCTTGGACGGGTCGAGGTCGAAGCGCTGGATCAGCTCGTCGCGGTACGCGGTGTCGACCCGCCCCTGGACCCGCCCCAGGAGATGAATCGTTTCGGACCCGGTGAGCGAGGGCCACAGGCTGGCCTCGCCGGGGACGTAGGCGAGCCGGCGGTGCGCCTCGACGGTCTGGCGCTGGCAGTCGAGCCCGAAGATCTCCGCCCGCCCCGCCGTCGGCCGGGCCAGCCCTAGGAGCAGGCGGATGGTGGTGGTCTTCCCGGCACCGTTAGGCCCCAGGTAACCGACCACCTCGCCTTGGGCGACCTCGAGGTCGAGGCCGATCAGGGCATCGGCGGAGCCGTAGCGCTTGGACAGACCTTCGGTGCGGATGGCAGGAGTAGCCATGAATCCAACTTCCCTTGTTCCCGGGAGCCCGGGAACGCGCGGGGAGCCACCCGCAGGCAGCAGGCAGGCCATTTCGGCGGCCGCGCGATATCGCAACTTTTTGTTGCGATATCGTCATAGTGACACAGGCCACCGAAAAACGCAACTGGGAGTTGCAATGACGCCGGAGTCCGCTCCACCAGGCCGCCCCCGGCCGGCCGGGCGCGGCCCGAAGATCCGTGCCGCAGTCCTCGCGGCAACGCTCGCCGAACTGACCGAGAACGGCTACGCGGCCCTGACCGTCGACAACGTCGCGCGGCGCTCCGGCGTTCACAAGACGACGATCTACCGGCGCTGGAAGGACCGCGAAGGCCTAGTCGCGGACGCGGTGGCCGATCGCGCCGGAACTGCGAAAATGCCCTTCCCTGACACCGGCGACATCGGTACCGACCTTCTGAGGCTCGCACGGATGACCGTCGCGTTCCTGACCAGCCCGGCGGGCGGCACCGTCGCCGCCGCGTCGATGTCCGATGCCGGCCGGATACCGGAAGTCGCCAGCGCGAGGCGCCGCTTTTTCGAGGCCCTCTTCCAGCAAGCTGAACCGGTCGTCTCCGGCGCCATCGCACGCGGCGAGCTTCCCGCCCACACCGATCCAGCCGAGCTGGTCAGAACCCTTCTCGCACCGATCTACCTGCGGCTCCTGGTCACCGCCGAGCCGATCGACAGAACCACCGCCGACAACGCCGCCAAGGTGGCGCTCGCCGCCGCCCGTGCCGGCGCACTTAGGTCAGACCCGGCTCAATACCGATAAGGCCGTCTCGCAGGCCGACAGCGTGGGCCACGGTCACCAGGGGTGAGTCCAGGGGGTACCCCCGAACACGACGACGAGAATGACCCACACGACGACGGCCAGCAGCAGGGCCAGTATGTAAATCACTGCCCATCGCGGGGGATAAGGTTTGCCTGCCTTGCTGTCAGTCATGGTCGCTCATCCCCTTCACCCGAAGTTAGCACCTGCCACTCGGCATCGGACAGCACCGCTGAGGCAAGGTCGAGAGCACACCTGTCTTCGAGCTGCCAAGCCACTCCTCAAGCTGGCTGTCTGGGTCGTGCCAGTCGCGTGCCAGAACGGGGCGGAAACCAGGGACATCGAGCGGTGGCCAGACGACGAGGAAACCGGCGCTCAGCAGGATCACGGCAGTTAGCCGTAGCGCAACGAAACGACCTCCTAAGCGGTAGGTCCCGCGTTCGAGTCGAGGTCGGGGCGCCAGGTCGGTTGGCACCCGCGTTTGCGGTGAGCCGGTTGCCGGTGTTCCGCAAGTCGTGCAGGTGGATGCCCTCCAGGCCGACGGCGGCCAAGGCGGCCCCAAGAGGCCGCTAGCGCCACCAGCCTGGTCTTCGGCTCGAGAGACGCTTACCAGCCATTTGTGCTTGATCATGCCCGAATGATCCGTTGCCGAGCTTCACGCCGAAAAGGTTGAGAGCAGGCGTGCCATCCGCCGTTCCGGAAGCGAAAGGGAACCGCAGACATCAAGCGGTAGCCAGGCGACGTGGAAACCGATGCTCACCAGGAAAGCGGCAGTTGGCCACCGACCGCAGCATCAGGCAAGCGGTCGCCCGGTCCAGGCACTGCGGCAGTACGACGCGTTCAGGCGCGGCTGGCCGTCCTGGCCCTGTTCACGAACCACACGCCGATGAGACAGACCACGCCGACCACGAGGGCGACGATGCCGCGGGTGCTGCGGTGCGCGGCGGCGCGGGAGGCCGGGTGGGAGATGGAGCCGAGGATGCTGGGCAGGGACTTCGCAGGTTCGGCGAAGTACATGATGCCCGCGATGATCGCCAATAGCCCGATGATCGCCAAGACGGTGATGGCAACGGTTGTCGTGGTACCGGAACTTACTCTTGCCTGGGAGGCCTGTGTCACTGGGTGCTCCTTGGTTCGGTCCTGTCCCCCCGGGACACTAGAGTGCCACAGTTCACGGCAAGGGAAGGTCACAACCGCTCCGGGTAGTTCGAGCTGAGACCACGCTGTCCGAAAGCCGGGCGAGCCTTGACGGATGCTTCCGCTCATCGGGCTGGAAAGCTGTGATCCGAGTCCAAGCGAGTTGCCTGGCGGCCCTGCCTGCGAGACCGGGAACGGAACCCACAGCAGGTGGTCCCGCCTTGGCTGTCTTGTGGGTAACCGCGCGGAGTGCGATCCGCCTAGTTCGGCTCCTGGCCTAGACTGCGCATCAGCTGCAACTGGTCCAGGTGCCAGTCCTTACGCTCCCACCGCGCATCTGAGCCGACGGGTACGCCTGCGGCCTCTGCCGACGCCCGCGCAACGTCGAAAGACAACGCTTCCCGCACGTCGAAGTGGTACGCGCTTCCATCGCGCAGCGGGGCCAAGGACAGGCCGTCCGGCTCAGTGCCGGGGCCGGTGCCGACAGCCGTCAGGTACACGCCCGCAGCCGCGTCGGTGAACCCCGTCCAGCCCCCGGCGAACCGCCACACAGGCACTTTGGCGGGTCGGCCGCCAACCTGCCAGACAGTGACAGGCCAGGCAGAGTAGGCGTTTGCCACCTCCTGGGAAAGCTCGGCCAGCGCTCGCAAGAACCCTGGCGGCCGGGTCAGTGACTGCACCGGCAGCGTTTGGCTGACCAGCCGGGCAGTGCACTGCCCGGCTACGGACATCAGCGGGGGCGATCCCCACTGTGCTGCTTGCTCGTCAGTCGGAACACGGATGCTCCTGGGGTTGCCCTGCACCTGGTGCACGTAAGTCGTCACGTTGACTAGTGACAAGCCGTCCGCACTCTGGTGATTCAGCGATACCCAGGTCGGAGAACCATCCGGCGGATCGCCGAACAGCTCCAGCCAGCGCGGGCCGGTGAACGGCGAATCCAGCCCGTGAACCGGAAAGCCAGCCGGAGGCATAGAAGAAAGATCATGAGCACCGCGAGAATGACTCATTGCCCCATTCCTCCTTGATGGCGAAGTCGCCTTCCAGACGGACTACCCGGCCTGAGGATGCGCTGGGCCGCCGAGCTGGACGACGATGGCCGTGGCGGTGCGGCTGGGGCCGCCCGCGAGCGGGCGGCCCCAGATGTTCTACCTATTGTCGACGAGGCGGAGGATTCATGGAGAGTCCCATGCGGACCATCTCGCTGCCATCCGGAGAGCAGATCTCGGTTCTCGGCCAGGGCACCTGGGGTCTCAGCGAGAGTCGGGCTCGCCGCAGCTCGGAGATTGCCGCGTTGCGCCGTGGTCTGGACATCGGCATGAACCTGATCGACACCGCTGAGATGTATGCCAACGGGGATGCGGAGGTACTCGTCGCCGAGGCTATCGCCGGCCGCCGCGAAGAGGTCTTCCTGGTCACTAAGGTGCTGCCGCACCACGCGACCCGGCAGGGAACGGTGCAGGCCTGCCACGACAGCCTGCGGCGGCTGAATACGGACTGGATCGATCTGTACCTGCTGCACTGGCGCGGGCCGGTGCCGCTGGCCGAGACCCTCGAGGCCTTCCGCGACCTGCGCAACGCCGGCCTGATCAGGAGCTGGGGGGTCAGCAACTTCGACGTCTCGGATCTGGACGATCTGATGTTGTTGTCCGGCAGCTCACACGTCGCCACCGACCAGGTCCTCTACAACCTGAGCCGGCGTGGCCCGGAGTTCGACCTGTTCCCGGCCTGCCGCGAGCTCGGCATCCCGGTCATGGCGTACTCGCCGGTCGAGCAGGGGCGGATTCTCGGCAACCAGGTGCTGCGTGACATCGCGACCCGGCTCGGCGCCTCTCCGGTCCAGGTCGCGCTGGCCTGGGTGCTGCGCCTGGACAACATCTGCGCGATTCCGCGATCAGGCCGGCCGGAGCACGTCGACGAGAATCGCGCGGCCCTGGCGATCCACCTGGATCGCGACGCGCTGGCCGCCCTGGACGCGGAATTCCCGCCTCCGCTGCACGCCCAGCCGCTGGAAGTGCTCTAGTAGGACAGCCGCCAATTGCAGTCTGAGCTGGCGTGATGCAGCTCGGGAGGCTGGGTAGGTAATCGCTGACGCCCGCCGCGCGAGATGACGACGTCGCGCCGGAGCCGGTCAGGGATGTCGATCATCTCGATCTCGATGATCGCCTCGTCGCGGAACGTGAAGCCGAGCGCGCCGATGACCCTCCCGAGCAAGACGATGGCCAGTCCCGGTGTGCCGTCAACCAGCGCGGGCCGGACGAAACGGGCCTGGCGCGAGTACCTGAGCGCATAGCTGGCCACCGCGCGCGAGCCGCGGCGCACTGGTTCGGCACCGGGCGCGGCGCGCGCGTCGCCGAGCACGATGTCCGGGTCCAGGACCGCGATGAGCGCGCCAAGATCGCCTTGGCGGAGCGCGGCGAGGAACGCGTCAGCGACCTGCCGCTGGCGGGCAAGGTCGGTGTCCCGTGCGGGCGGCACCCCGCGCACCTGGCGGCGGGCGCGGCTCGCTAGCTGACGGGTGGCGGCCGGCGAACGCTCGACGATGGGAGCGATCTCGTCGAAGGGCAGCGCAAAAATATCGTGCAGGACAAAGGCGAGGCGTTCCGCGGGGGTGAGGGTGTCGAGCACGACCATGAGCGCCGCGCCCACCGAATCGCCAAGCAGCGCCTGCGCCTCCGGGTCATCCGCTCCGGTGGCCATCGTGACGAGAGCGTCGTCGATGGGCTCCTCGCGGCGACGGCGACGAGTACGCAGCGCCTTGAGGCACTCCCGGGCCACTACCGTAGTCAGCCACCCGGTCAGGTTCTCCAGTTCGCTCGCGTTGACACCGCTCAGCCGCAGCCAGGAGTTCTGCACGGCGTCCTCCGCCTCGGGCAGCGAGCCGAGCATCCGGTAAGCGACAAGCCGCAGGTGCGGCCGGCTCTCTTCGAACCGTGCCGCCAGCCCGTCGGTGTCGTCCATGCGTCACATTCTCCTGTCTGCCGGGCTCATAGCCATGAACCACCCGGAGCCCCGGATGTGACGAGGAACGACGAGGAGAAACCGATGAACACCTGGTCTCAGCCACTGGCCCTGCCGCTGTCGCCGCGACTGCGGGCAGTGGGGTACTGGACAGCCACCGCGTGCATGGTCGCCGAAATGGGCGTCGGCGGTGTGTGGGACATCGCCCGGCTGCCTTTCGTCACCGATGTCGTAGCGCACCTCGGCTACCCGTCCTACTTCCTGGTGCTGCTCGGCACCTGGAAGGTGCTCGGCGCGGCCGCCCTGCTCGTCCCCCGCCAGCCGCTGCTGAAGGAATGGGCCTATGCAGGCGCGTTCTTCGCCTACACCGGCGCGATGATCTCCCACCTCGCAAGCGGTTACGACGTCGCCGAGGTGGCCGTGCTCGCCGTGATGACCGCGCTGACCGTCACGTCCTGGGCGCTGCGCCCGGCCACCCGCCGCGGCTGGACGCCGACCTCGCCTGCGTGAGCCCAGCCAGGCGGCGATCCGTTGCCCTGGATGAGGCGCATACGACACTGGTCCCCGTCATTGGGTGGTAGCGGGTGCTGATCCAGCAATCGGAAGACGCCGGGCACCGCCCGGCCCGGTCCCGACGCGCCCGCGCCTCAAGCCTCCCCGAACGCCCGAACAGCATCGAAGTGCCGGACCGGATGACAGCCCCCGCCCAGCCCGATGCCGGGGCCCGAGCGCAACGGGGCACGGAGTACCGCGCCACGGTCGACGCCGCCTACGCGCCCACGTCATCGACCAGGGCTGCGCCCACGTTGAGAAGATCGAGGACACGATCGTCAGTCCCGGCCATGCGCCGCATCGCCGAAGTCCCGGACCGTCACCTAGCAGGACAGCCTTGCCGTACTAGGCGGGGCCGGAATGAATAGGCTCACCGCGGTCCGGCTCGTCTTTCGGGTCTGCTTGCGGCGGCTGGCTGCCTAGGCGTGTCCCCCCGTCGTCGAGCCAGGCTCGGCGTTCGGCCCGGGCTTGCTCAGCATTCTTGCCGTTGCCCTGTCCCCGGTTGAGCCGGTGTTTCCCGTTGACCCGGTGTTTCCGCTCGAGGAAGGGAAGACCGGGAAACTGCGGTTTACCGGGCGCATCGCCCGCCGCCTGGTGGGCGGGCTGAACGGGAGTTTGAACCCTGACCGGGGTGGCGGGACGAGCGGGGGTCTTGACCGCGGCCGGCGTGGCGGGCGCGGGCACGGGGTCGGCGGTGTAGTCGGCAGGGCGGGTCGAGTCGTACCCGTCCTGCAGCCGGGCCTTCCGGAAGATGAGGGTGAGCACGGCCGCGACGGCGATGTTGAGCACGACGGCGGTGATCGCGATGTAGGTGACGTGCCCGAATATGGGCGCCGTGGAGGCACCGAAGTGGGCCTGACCGCCTCCGGGCGTGTTGTACGCCCGGATCGTGCCGTAGGCCATCCCCGCGGCCCAGCCGATGATCAGCGCGGTCCGGTGGAACCAGCGCGTGTACAGGCTGATCACGATCGCCGGGAAGGTCTGCAGGATCCAGATCCCGCCCAGCAGCTGCAGGTTAATCGAGAACGTCCGGTTCAGCTCGAGCGCGAAACCGAGCGCGCCGACCTTCATCAGCAGCGAAGCCAGCTGCGCGACCCGCGTCTCCTGCGCCGGGGTGGCATTGGGCTTGAACAGTTCCTTGTAGATGGTGCGGGTAAACAGGTTGGCCGCGGCAATCGACATGATGGCCGCGGGGACGAGCGCACCGACGACGATCGCCGAGTCCGCGATCCCCGCGAACCAGCTCGGGAACATGCGCGCGAACAGCATCGGCACGGACAGCTGAGGGTTGCCGCCGGCCGCCTTGACGCTGGCGTTCACCGACGGCGCGGCCCGCGCCAGGTAGCCGAACAGCGCGATCAGGCCGAGCACGAGAGTGTAGGCGGGCAGCATGGCGGTGTTGCGCCTGATGACGTCGCGCCGCCGGGCGGCGAACACCCCGGTGGCCGTGTGCGGGTACATGAACAAGGCCAGCGCGGATCCGAGCGCCAGGGTGGTGTAGGCCCATTCCCCGGCCGGCATCACCACGATGCTCCCGTAACGGGCGCCGGTCGCCGGGTTGACCAGCTTCAGATGCGCCGAGTTGACGCTGAAAATGTGATCCCAGCCGCCCAGCTTGCCGGGGATGTACAAGATCGCGACGATGACGGTCAGGTAGATCAGTGTGTCCTTGACGAACGAGATCAGGGCCGGGGCCCGCAGGCCAGACAAGAACGTGTAGGCGGCCATGACGCCGAACGCGATGATCAGCGGCAGGTCCCGGACGACGGGGCTTCCGGTCGCGCTGCCGATCCCCATGGCCGTCAGCACCGACTCGATGCCGACCAGCTGCAGGGCGATGTAGGGCATGGTGGCCAGGATCCCGGTTACCGCTATCGCGAGCCCGAGGCCCTGCGAGCCGTGCCTGCCCCGGACGAACTCGCCGGGGGTTACATAGCCGCGCGCCCGGGCGACCGACCAGAGCCGCGGCGCGAAGATGAACACGATCGGGAAGACGACGATGGTGTACGACAGCGCGTAGAAGCCCGCCGCCCCGGTCGCGTAGACGAGTGCGGGCACGGCGATAAAGGTGTAGGCGGTGTATATGTCGCCGCCCAGCAGGAACCAGGTGACAAATGTGCCGAATCCGCGGCCGCCCAGGCCCCACTCGTTCAGTTGCATCAGGTCTTCGACCGGGCGCCATCTGGCCGAAGCGAAGCCGATGAATGTGACGAGCAGGAACATGGCGATCACGATGAGGAACGTGACCGCGTTCAGGTGGATCATTTGTGCGCCCCTTCGCGCTGTGCTGCAGCCGGCCGGGCCCTTAGCAGCAGATAGCAGATCCAGCACAGGGCAGAGGAGACGGGCACCCAGATGAGCTGGTACCAGTAAAAGAAGGGAAACGGGCCCAGCTTCGGCGTGGACCGCGCGTAGATGGGCACCCAGAGTGTGCCAACGATGGCAACAATCAGCAGGACAGCGACAACACACTGCGTGCCCAGGCTCTTGCCCGAGAGAGCAGGCTGGATCATCACGGCCCCCTTGAGGAGAGATGCGCTCGCATAGCGTGGTGCCAGGTGGCCGGGCGGGAACCGTCCCCAGTTATCGTCCCGCGTCAGCACGCGCTTTCCGGCAATGCATCATGGTGCCCCATGGCCCGGCGGGTGACGGGGTTTTTCGCGACATTAACGGCAAATTGGTGATTTTCGGGGAGATGAGTAGTTTTGTGCCACGTGCAGAGACGGCAAGCCCCGTTTCACCCGGGTGAACTGTGCTTGCGGGTGATGCCGGGTCCCCCGGCCAGTCTTAGCGTTCTTCGTGACTGGTCCCGGTGACAGGGGCAGCGGCAGGGCGCAAAGCCCCCGGCTGTCCCGGCCGGCGAGCGAGGAGACGAACCGAAATGGCGAAGGCTGACGCGGTATTCATCTACATCGGCACTTACCCGGACGAGGCGGCCGCCCGAGACGATTACGAGATTGTCAAGGACCTGCACGCGGCCGGGGCGGTCGGCACCTACGACGCCGCCGTGGTCACCAAGGACGGCCACGGCAGGGTGCACGAGAACAAGGACGAGATGGCTACCCGGCACGGGGCGTGGGGCGGCGCCGCCGTCGGCGCCCTGGTCGGCATCCTGTTCCCGCCCTCGATCATCGTCGGCGCAGCGGTCGGCGCAGCGGTCGGCGGGGTCAGCGGCCACCTGTGGCGGGGCATGTCCCGCGCTGACGTCAAGGAGCTCGGGGACATCATCGACGACGGGCAGGCCGCCCTGGTCATCGTCGGGGAAAGCACCCTCCAGCAGGCTGTCGACAAGGCCGCGCTGAAGGCCCAAAAGCACGTCGCCCGGCAAATCAACGCCGAAACCAAAGACATCGACAAGGCCGTCCGCCAGGCCGCCAGTGCGGTCAGCTAACCAGCCGAGCCGCCGGGCCCGGCGGTTCGGCGCCGGGCCCGGCAACACCGCGTTGCGTGCTGTCCGGTAGGGCCGAGAACGGAGTGGTCGATTCTGTCGATTTCACGACTGGTCATGATTCACACCGTGCTGCCACGCTTGCGCCCATTCCAGTCAACGCGGCCCTGGTGCCTGGACTCCGACATATCGGCGCCGCGCTTCGGACGGATTCGACATATCGTGGCGGGTTTGTGCTGGAACGGGATGCTGTGATGACTTGTGTTGATTCCGATTCAGGTCTGAGAGTGTGCGGCGCTTCACGCCGGGATCGCCGGGTACATGAACCGGGTGCGGAATCTCGCTCGAGCTGCGGTGAGCTCGCTGGCAGCTCTGTGCATCGGGCTCTCGCTCGTTGTTGTCGCCATTACCGCGATCGGGCTGGTGGGAACCAACTCGACAGCCAACGCGGGGAAGGACGTAACCAGCGACAACCTGGCGGCCGAGACGGCGACCGGCAGGCTGAGCCGGGACATTGACACCGCCTACGCCGACGGCGAGCGGGCGTTCCTCGCGCCTGCCGCGGCGCAGCGAGGGCAACTGCTCGACCTGGTCGACACGAGCATCCTGCCCGCGACGGACGCGCAGCTGACCGTGGTGGAGCAGTTCCACGCGGCCGACCCGGCCGCTGAACGCGCCGACATCGCGCTGTTCGCGCGACAGTGGAACACGGTCCGCGACATCCTCAGCGCGGCGGAGGTGACTGCTCAGCCGCCGGCAGTGCTCGCCCCCCGCCTGGTGTCTGCCTACCAGCCGGTCAGTGCGCACCTGGACCGGCTGCTGGCCAAGGAGCAGCGTGACGCGCTGGCCGGGCAAGCGACCGCGTCGGCCGACGCTGACCGCACTACCTGGCTCCTCGTCTCGGTGGCCGTAGCTGGCCTCATCCTCGGCCTTGCGCTCCTGGTGCGGGGCATCCGGCGCGTCCGCCGGGCGCTCAAACCGGGTGAGGAGCAGGCCGACTTCGCGGCCACCCTGCAGCTCGCGGGGAATGAGAGCGAGGCCAACCAGCTGCTGCAGCGGCACCTGGAACGCATACTCCCGCCAACCGCCGCGGTGGTACTCAACCGGAACAACAGCGCGGACCGGCTCGAGTCGGCCACGCCGCTGCCGAGCGGCTCGCCGCTCGCGAAGACCCTGCGCGGCGCCGCCCCCAGCTCGTGCCTGGCGGTCCGGTCCGGCCGCACGCACCGCGAGGGCAGCGGGCGCTCGGCCCTGCTGTCGTGCCCGGTCTGCGCCGCTGGCACCGGCGCATCGTCCTGCGTTCCGCTCGTGGTGGGCGGCGAGGTGATCGGCTCGGTTCTGCTCAGCCGCCCGGTCTGCTACGACGAGGCCGACGAACAGCGGATCGACCAGTCCGTCGCCCAGGCCGCGCCCGTCCTGGCGAACCTCCGCAACCTGGCGATCGCGGAGATGCGGGCCGCGACCGACGGGCTCACCGGCCTGCCTAACAAGCGGGCGGTAACCGACGCCGTGCAGCGGCTGTTCGCTCAGGCCTCGACGGCCGGCGCGCCCCTCGCGCTGCTGCTGCTCGACCTCGACCACTTCAAGCAGGTCAACGACCGGCGCAGCCACCAGGTGGGTGACCAGGTGCTGGCCAACGTCGGCGCGGTGCTGCGCACTACCCTGCGGGACCGGGACTTTGTCGGCCGCAACGGCGGCGAGGAGTTCGCCATCCTGCTGCCCGAGACCGAGGTCCCGGCGGCGCTCAACATCGCTGAGCGCGTCCGCGCCGCGATCGCCGAGATGACCCTGGCCGGCACCGACGTAGCGGTCACGGTGTCCATCGGGGTTGCCGTCTTCCCGGATCACGCCCGCACGCCGGACCGGCTCGAACGGCTCGCCGACGCCGCCCTGTACGTCGCCAAGCAGCAGGGAAGGAACCGCGTCGAGCTGGCCGAGGCCGCGTCCGTACCGGGTCAGCGGGAGGCCACTACCAGTCCGAGCGCGTCACCGGGCTGAGGACGGCGACGTCCTTAACGAGTTCGTCACCTTGGCCGGCATAGCCTGGCCGACTGAGTACCGGATGACCGAAGAACGGCCGGCCGGGTTCCAGCACGACAGGAGGGCCATGCGCGCCGAGGACGGCCTCCCTTCAGCCGCTCAGGTCGAGGCGGCCGAGAACGGGGAGGCGACCCACCCGCTCGAACCGCATGCCGGCGGCGGCATCGCCGGGAGGCTCAACTGGCTGCGCGCGGCCGTACTCGGGGCTAACGACGGGATCGTGTCGGTGGCGGGCATCGTCATCGGGGTGGCGGGAGCCACCTCGGCCCTCGGCCCCATTTTCACCGCCGGGCTGGCCGGGCTGGTCGCGGGGGCCGTGTCGATGGCACTGGGCGAGTACGTTTCCGTGTCCAGCCAGCGGGACAGCCAGCGGGCCCAGATCACTCAGGAAAAACTCGAACTTGCGGCTACCCCGCAGGCCGAGCTGGCCGAGCTGACCGCCCTGTACGAGGCCAAGGGGCTGTCTCCGGCCACCGCGCACACCGTCGCGGTCGAGCTGACCGCCCATGACCCGCTGGCCGCCCACCTGGACGCCGAGCTGCATATCGACCCGGCTGACATCCCCAGTCCGGTGCAGGCCGCCGCGGCTTCGGCCTTGTCGTTCACCAGCGGCGCCCTGTTGCCGATGCTGGCCATCCTGCTTCCGCCGGCCGCGTACCGGGTTCCGGTCGCGTTTGCCGCCGTCCTCGTCGCCCTTGGCCTGACCGGTGCCGTCAGCGCCCGTCTGGGCGGCAGCGAGGTCCGCCGGGCCGTCCTGCGGGTCGTGGTGGGCGGGGCCCTGGGCCTGGCCCTCACGTATGGCATCGGCCACCTGTTCGGCACCGCCGTGCACTAGTAACGCCGCCTGAGGCTGCCTTGACCCCGTCAACCCGTCATGTTCTCCTGGTTCTGTTCTCGCTGTGGTAAGCCGCTCGGCCAGCGACACATGCAAGGCGTTTCCGGTCACGCTCAGTCGGAGCGTGACGTCACGGCGATGAGGATGAGGTCAATGGCTGTCAAATTGCGTCACGGGATTTTCATGGCGCCGTTCCACAAGATGACCGAGAACCCCACGCTGCTGTTCCAGCAGGACATGCAGCTGATCGAGATGCTCGACGGGATGGGATTCCACGAGGCCTGGATCGGCGAGCACCATTCGGCCGGCATGGAGACGATCTCCTCGCCCGAGCTGTTCATCGCGGCGGTGGCCGAGCGCACCAAGAGCATCCGCCTGGGGACCGGCGTCATCTCGCTGCCTTACCACAACCCGCTCATGGTGGCCGACCGCATCGTCCAGCTCGACCACATGACCCGCGGCCGGGTGATGTTCGGGGCCGGCCCGGGACTGCTGGCGTCCGACGCGCTGATGCTCGGCATCGATCCCTCGGTCCAGCGGGACCGGATGGCCGAGGGACTCGACGTGATCCTGCGGCTGCTGGCGGGCGAGGTCGTCACCGAGAAGACCGACTGGTACGAGCTGGTCGAGGCGTCGCTGCACCTGCCGCCGTATTCGACCCCGTACCCGGAGGTGTGCGTGGCCAGCGCCGTGACGCCGTCCGGCGGTCGCCTCGCGGGCAAGTACGACCTGGGCATGCTGTGCGTGGCCGCGGGCGAGAACGCCGGCTTCAACGCGCTCGATGTCAACTGGGGCATCGCGAGCGAGATCGCGGCTGAGCAGGGCCGGAAGATGGACCCGAGCCGGCTGCGGCTGGTGGTCAACATGCACCTGGCCGAAACCCGCGAAGAGGCCAAGGAGCAGGCGCGCTTCGGGCTCAAGGATCAAATCGACTACCTCAACAACAACATGCCGCGCATCTTCATCCCGGACGGCGTCGACCCGGTGGACTGGTTCATCGAGCAGGGCAACGCGGTGATCGGCACCCCGGACGACGCCATCGCGCGCATCGAGCGGCTGTACGCCAAGACCGGCGAGTTCGGCGCGCTCCTGCTGGGCGCGCACGACTGGGCGACCTGGGAGAACACCAAGCGGTCGTACGAGCTGTACGCGCGCTACGTGATCCCGTACTTCGAGCGGTACAACGAGCCGCGGCAGAACTCCTACAAGTGGGTCACCAAGCACCAGGGCGAGCTGACCGAAAAGCGCAAGAACGCCGCTCAGGCCATGTTCGACAAGCACGAGGCCGAATGGTCGCAGCGCGGCGAGCAGGCGGCCCGTCCGGAGCAGGGCAAGGAGGCCACGTTCGGCTGACCGGGTCAGCGGGCGGGCCGCGCTATCGGCCGCCCGCTAGTACCCGCGGGCGCGGTCGACCACGTTGAGCAGGGGCTGGCCGTCCAGGTAGCGGCGGAGGTTCGTCGCGAACAGCTGCCGGACTGGGGCGGCCATGTTCGTGTCCCCGGTGCCCGAGACATGTGGCGTCAGCAGGATCTGGGGCAGGGCGGTGAGCTCGGGCCGGGGCGGCCGGCCAGCCAGCTCGCCGTCGTAGACGTCCAGCACCGCGCCGCGGATCTGGCCCGCGGTGACCGCGTCGATCAGGGCGTCCTCGTCGACCTCCTCGCCCCGGGCGATGTTGATCAGCACCGCGTCCGGCTTCATCGCGGCGAAGACGGGGGCGTTGATCGACCCGCGGGTCTCGTCGGTCAGCTGGGAGCAGATGACGAGGAAGTCGCTCTCGGCCGCGACCTGCAGGAGCTGACGGGCGGGCAGGACCAGGTCCGCCCCGTCAGCGCCCCGCTGCGGGGCGGTGACCGAGCGGCGGGTGCCGATCACCCGCATGCCCGCCGCACGCGACAGCCGGGCCACCTCCTGCCCGATGCCGCCCAGGCCGATGATCCCCATGGTCGCCCCGCGCAGGGTGAACATCTGATAGCCCTGCCGGGTGAACTGGCCGGCCGCCTTCTGGCGGGCGGCCTCGTGCAGGCCCCGGGCGAAGGACGCGGCCGCGGCGAGCGCGTACTCGGCGATGGCGGTGGCCGTCACCACTCCGCGGCTGCTGGTCAGGGTGACCTCCGAGTCCCAGAGGTCCGAGCCAGCCAGGTTGGAGACCCCGGCCTGAGTGTGATGCGCCCACACCAGGCGGGGTGACCGGGCGGCCAGGCCCGCCGGGACCGGGTAGCCGACCAGCAGCACCTCGGCCTGGCCGAGGATGGTCGCGAGCTCGTCGGAGCCGGAGCCGGGCGCGGCCGGGCCGCCGGCTCCGTTCCCCCGGCGGCCCGGGGCGGCGAAGTTGGCGTCGAAGACCCGGACCCGGGGGTCGACGTCGCTCACGAACGACAGATCCCGCCCCAGCACCGGAGCTATGACCGCAACGTTGACCTGGTCCACGTAATCCCGTTCTCTCGAGGGCCTGGGCTGGGCGACGCGATCCTGGGTGACGGGCAGTGCGGTTCCGGGCAGACGTCGTGCCCAGTCGCTCTCGCGGCACCGCCGGGCGGGCGGCCAAGCCCGGTTCAGTCTAACCGCGAGGCCCAGGGCGCAGGGCGCCCCTTCGTAGCTGACGCCAGCCGGCGAAGTGCGCCAGGATGGTCGTCATGGACAACGTGAGCGTGGTCGAAGCCGCCCGCCGTTCCCTCGGGCCGGTGGGCGCCTACCTTCCGGTGCCGTTCACCAGCGCCCCGCCGCTGAGCGAACAGCGGGCCGCCGCCGTCCGGCTGGAGCAGGCGGGTTACCGCGCGACCTGGGTCAACGAGCCCCTCGGGGGCAAGGACACCCTGGTCCAGGCGGCGCTGCTGCTCGAGGCGACCGAGCGGATGACGTTCGGCACCGGCATCGCCAACATCTGGGCCCGGGCGCCGCAGACGGCCCACGGCGGCGCCGCCACGCTCGCGCAGGCCTACCCGGGGCGGCTGGTGCTCGGGCTCGGCGTCGGTTACCCGCAGCAGGCGGAGGCGGCCGGCCGGGATTACGGCCGCCCGGTGCAGACGATGCGCGACTACCTGGAGCGGATGACCGCGCCGGGGATGATCCCGGTGCCGGACGGAGCCTACGCCCGGATCATCGCCGCCAACGGACCGAAGATGCAGGCGCTGGCGGCCGAGCTGGCCGACGGGGCGATGCCCGCGGGCATGCCGCCCGAGTTCACGGCCCAGGTGCGCGCGGCCCTCGGCCCGGACAAGCTGCTGGTGGTGGGCATGTCGGTGATCCTCGACACCAGCGACGCCGTGGCCGCGCGGGAGGCGGCCCGGGCCGCCGCGGCGGCGCTGCTCGCCCGGCCGTGGTCGGCCGCGGTCCTCGCCCGGCTCGGCTACCAGCCCGCCGACGGCGGCGGCGCCAGCGACAAGCTGGTCAACGCCAGCGTCGGCTATGGCGACCCGGCCGCGGTCGCCGCCCTGGCCCGCGCGCACCGGGACGCCGGGGCGGACCACGTGGTGCTGATGTCGTCCGGTGGCGGCAGCGACGGCCTGCTGACCGGGACCGGGCAGCTGGAGGCGCTCGCCCCGGCCATGCTGCAGGTCAGCTGACGCCACCGCGGGTAAGCGCAGTAGGGTGCTGCCGTGGCGGAGGATTTGCAGGCCTCGGACCCGGAATCGGTCGGTTCGTACCGGCTGATCCAGCGGCTGGGCGCCGGGGGCATGGGGCAGGTCTACCTGGGCCGGTCACCGGGCGGCCGCCTGGTCGCGGTGAAGGTCATCCGGCCGGAGCTGGCGGCCGAGTCCGGGTTCCGGGCCCGGTTCGCCCGTGAGGTGGCCGCCGCCCGCACGGTGAGCGGGATGTTCACCGCGCCGGTGGTCGACGCGGACACCGACGGGCCGCGGCCGTGGCTGGCCACGGTCTACGTGCCGGGGCCGTCGCTGACCGAGGCGGTGGCGGAGCGCGGGCCGCTGCCCGCCCCGATGGTGCTCACCCTGGCCGCCGGGCTGGCCGAGGCCCTGGTCGCGATCCACTCGGTCGGCCTGGTGCACCGCGACCTGAAACCATCGAACGTGCTGCTGGCCGACGACGGGCCGCGCGTGATCGACTTCGGCATCTCCCGCGCGGCCGACGCCAGCGTGCTCACCCAGACCGGGATGATCCTGGGCTCGCCCGGGTTCCTGTCGCCCGAGCAGGCCGAGGGCCTGCCGGTGGGACCGCCGAGCGACGTGTTCAGCCTCGGCGCGGTGCTGACGTTCGCCGCCAGCGGGGCCGGGCCGTTCGGCGAGGGCACCGTCGCGGCACTGGTCTACCGGGTGGTCAACGCCGAGCCGAACCTGTCCGGGGTGCCCGCTCAGGTCCGCCCGCTGGTCGCGCGGTGCCTGGCCAAGGACCCGGCCGCCCGCCCGTCGGCGCAGGCGATCCTGGCGGAGGCGGGCGCCGGGCCGCTCACCCCGGCCTCGTGGCCGGCCGGCCCCGGCGTGCTCGGTACCGCCCGCACGCAGACCAGCATGGCTCCTACCCCAGCCCGGGCGGTCCCGGCCGCCGCGGTTACGCCGCCCGTCCACAGCCGCCTCCCGGGGCCGACCACGCCCGCGCGAGCGGCGGGCCAGCCGCCGTGGCCGGCCGCGCGAGCCCCGGTCAAGCCGGCCCGCCGGAGCCGGGCCGCCCTCACCGCGGCGGCGGCAGTGGTGGTCCTGGCGGCCGCCGGGACCGGGGTCGCGCTCGCCGTCAGCGGGTCCGGTCATCACACCCTCAGCCCGCCGGCCGCGTCCGCCAGCCTCGGCCGGACCGCCACGGCGGCCGGCTCGCCCGCGAGCTCGGCCGCGGTCGTCGTCCCGGTCACCAGCTCCGCCCCGGCCGCCCCGCCGGTAGACGGCGTGTGGACCGGCACCTACACCTGCAACCAGGGCCTGACCGGGGTGCAGCTGACGATCACCGGCTCCGACGGCGCCGCCCTCCGGGCGACCGTCAACTTCTACCCGGTCCCCAGCAACCCCGGTGTCGCCACCGGCAGCTTCGCGATGGTCGGCCGCTACTCGGACACCTCCGGGCTGGTGCTGAACCCGGACTACTGGATCAGCGAGCCGCCCGGGTACGAGATGGTCGGAATCACCGCGCCGCCGCTCACGGGGGACAAGATGAGCGGTGCGGTCCGGGGGGAGAACTGCTCGACCTTCTCAGTTACCAGGGGGTAACATTGATTCTGTCCCGGCCCTGCTGAGCTGCGCTTTCCGGGGAACAATCCCAAGTGCCCACCGCGCGCGAGGAGTAGACATGCGCCGTACCGTGTTCAACGAGGACCACGAGGCGTTCCGCCGGGTCCTGCGGGACTTCATCGAGGCCGAGGTGACGCCGCACTACCAGGAGTGGTATGACGCCGGGATGGTGCCCCGGGACTTCTACTACAAGCTGGCCGGGCTGGGCCTGTTCGGCATCGAGGTGCCGGAGGAGTACGGCGGCGCGGGCGTCAAGTCGTTCAAGTACTCGGCGATCGAGTCCGAGGAGACCGCCCGGGCCGGGGTCCACTTCGGCGGCTCCGGGGTGCATGTCGGGCTGTGCCTGCCGTACCTGCTCAAGCTGGGCACCGAGGAGCAGAAGAAGCGCTGGCTGCCCACGTTCATCAGCGGCGAGACGATGTTCGCGATCGCGATGACCGAGCCCGGCACCGGCTCGGACCTGGCGGGCATGAAGACGACCGCCACGCTGTCGGAGGACGGCACCCACTACGTGCTCAACGGGGCCAAGACCTTCATCACCGGCGGCGTGCAGGCCGACCGGGTGATCGTCTGCGCCCGCACCGCCCCGCCCCGGGAGGATGACCGCCGGTACGGCATCTCGCTGCTGGTGGTAGACACCAAGCTGGACGGGTACTCGGTCGGCCGCAAGCTCGACAAGATCGGCCTCAAGGTGTCCGACACCGCCGAGCTGGCCTTCAGCGACGTGCGGGTGCCAGCCGAGGACCTGCTCGGCGAGGAGCACAAGGGCTTCTCCTACCTGGGCCAGAACCTGCCCCAGGAGCGGCTCGCGATCGCCTACGGTGCCTACGCGCAGGCCGCCGCGGCGGTCGAGTTCGCCAAGCGGTACACCATCGACCGGCACATCTTCGGCAAGTCGGTCGCCTCGTTCCAGAACACCAAGTTCGAGCTGGCCGCGTGCAAGGCCGAGGTCGACGCGGCCCAGGCCGTCGCCGACCGGGCGCTCGAGGCGCACGACCTGGGTGAGCTGACCGCCGCCGAGGCCGCCTCGGCCAAGCTGTTCTGCACCGAGGTTGCCAGCCGGGTGATCGACCGCTGCCTGCAGCTGCACGGCGGCTACGGCTACATCAACGAGTACCCGATCGCCCGGCTGTACGCCGACAACCGGGTCAACCGGATCTACGGCGGCACCTCCGAGGTCATGAAGACCATCATCGCCAAGGACATGGGACTGTAGCGTGCGCGGACGGGCCCGGACCGACTGGTTCGGGGTGTGCCTGGAGGCACCGGACCCGCACGCGCTGACCGACTTCTACGCGGCGGTACTCGGCCGGGCTGGCCCGCGCGTCCGGGCGACCAGCTGATGATGATGCACGTCGACGTGGGGGTGGACGACCTCGCGGCCGACCCGGCTGGCCACCCGTTTTGCCTGTACCTCGACGCCTGACGGGCCGCGGCCGGGCCTGGCGGAGCGGCCTCACGTCCGCCCCGGGGTCTACCGTCTGTAGTGTTGACAATTAATAGCGTCGAACATTGCGCCCTTTATGACGCAATTGCGCATTAGTCTTGGAGGTCGTGTATCACGGACCCGTCATTGACGCGCACACTCATCCGATGCTCGCCCCCGAAGACCAGATCGTCGCCGTCCCGCACCCGCCGGAGGCGTACCGGGAGCTCGTGCGCGACTCGGCGGTGGTGCAAGCCGTCGCGATCACCATCGCCCCGCGAGGTGACCTGGGCCGGACCTGTGCCCGCAACGACGCCGTCCTCAAGCTCGCCCAGGACTCAGACGGCTTCTTCTTCGCCGCCTGCTCGGTTCACCCCGCTGACGGCGCGGCCGCCTGGGAGGAACTCGACCGGGTCGCCGGGTCCGGTGCCGCCTGGCTCAAGCTGCATCCGAATACGCAGCGCTTCGACGTCGCCGACCCGGTGGTCACGGCGCTGGTGCGCCGGGCGGCCGACCGTGGCATGCCGGTGCTGTTCGATGCTTACTCGCCGTGGGACGCGAACCAGGCCAGCAAGTTCGCCGACCTGGCGGCGGAGGTGCCGCAGGCGCGGCTCATCCTGGCCCACGCCCACGGTCCCGGCTTCGCCCAGCTGCTGCTGTACGACATCCTCGCCCGCTACCCGGGGTACCGCCGCAACGTGTGGGTGGACCTCTCGGTCACCGGCCCGATGCTGGTGGGCGGCCCGTTCGCGGACCAGTTCACCTGGGTGCTGCGCAAGCTGGGGATCGACCGGGTGCTGTTCGGCAGCGACTACCCGGTGGACGACCCGCTGACCGCGGTCAAGGCGGTTTCCGGGCTCGGCTTCACCGACGCCGAGCAGGCCGCCATCTTGCACGACAACGCGGCCGCCCTCCTGGACGGCACTGGCTGACACGGCACTGGCGGACACGGGCCGAGCTAGCAGGCGAGCAGCAAGATCTCGAACGGGCCCGCCCGAACGCGAGCCCGGCCTCGATCACCGGGCGGCCCAGCCCCCGGCCGGTGAGCTCGGGCCGCCGCGCACGATCTCGCTCATGGCGGCATCATGGACCAGCCCGGGCCGCGGACAGTACTGTTTTTGCGTGCCGACCTATGACGACGTGGCCCGCCTGGCGGCCGAGCTGCCCGAGGTGACCGAGGGGACCGAGAAGTTCGGCGGTCACCGGGCCTGGCTGGTCGCGGGCAAGATGTTCGCCTGGCAGCGGCCGTTCAGCAAGGCTGACGTGAAGCGGTTCGGCGACCAGCGGGTGCCGCCCGACCCGATCCTCGCGATCCGCACGGCTGACCTGGCCGACAAGGAAGCGATCCTGGCGGCGGGCAAGCCCGGCCTCTTCACCATCCAGCACTTCGACAACTACAGCGCCTACCTGATCGAGCTGGACGCGGTCGCCCCCGCCGACCTGCGGGAGGCGCTGGTCGACGGGTGGCTGGCGCTAGCGCCGCCGCCGCTGGCGCAGCGGTTCCTCCGCCAGTAGGCCCTGGAGTCCGGAAAGTCGGTGTCCGGATAATGAGACCAGTTTGCCCATCATTCAAGACCGTGAGTAGCGTGGCGGTATGCCCGAGGTCTACACGCACGGTCACCATGAGTCCGTCCTGCGCTCGCACAAGTGGCGGACGGCGGAGAACAGCGCCGCCTACCTGCTGCCGCACCTGGCCTCAGACGCGACCGTGCTCGACGTCGGCTGCGGGCCCGGCACGATCACGGCCGACCTGGCCGACCGGGTGCCGGACGGACACGTCACGGGCATCGACGCGGCCGCCGGCGTCATCGGGCAGGCCCGCCAGGCAGGCGGCGCCCGGGCCAACCTCGACTTCGCCCCGGGCGACGTCTACGCCCTCAGCTACCCCGACGCCAGCTTCGACGTGGTGCACGCGCACCAGGTGCTGCAGCACCTGTCCGACCCGGTGCGGGCGCTGCGGGAGATGCGCCGGGTCACCCGGCCGGGCGGCCTTATCGCGGTCAGGGACACCGACTACGGCGGCATGACCTGGTACCCGGAGCTGGCCGCCCTTGACGAGTGGCAGGCGCTGTACGTCCGGGTCGCCCGGGGCAACGGCGGCGAGCCGCACGCCGGGCGGCGGCTGCTCGCCTGGGCTCATGCGGCGGGCCTGGGCGGCATCAGCTGCACGTCCTCCACCTGGACGTTCGCGACCCCGGCGGAGCGCGAGTGGTGGGGCGGCCTGTGGGCCGACCGCACGGTCAAGTCCCAGTACGGCGCCGTCGCCCGGCGGGACGGCTTCGCGACCGACGCCGAGCTGGAGATGATCGCCGCCGGCTGGCGCGGCTGGGCGGCCGACGAGGACGGCTGGTTCCTCGTCCCGCACGCCGAGATCCTCGCCCGCGCTTAACGCATCCTGTGCCGCCTGCGCGGCATGTGCGGACGTTTCCCGGGCAGTTGGACGCCTATGTCAACCAGGACAGGGCGGGACCCCGCCCGGCGCACCGCAGCGCGGGCGCGGCGGGCCGGAGGCACGGGCAAGCGCGCGGCCGACAGCCCGGTCATCAAGTTCCTCGGCCGGGCCGGGTTCTTCGCCCGCGGCATCCAGTACGTGGTCATCGGCTGCATCGCGGTCGCGATCGCCTTCGGCCGCAGTTCCAGCCAGGCCGACAGCTCGGGCGCCGTGCAGGCGCTGAGCAAGAACCCGGCCGGCCAGGTCGCCCTCTGGGTGCTGCTCATCGGGTTCTTCGGGATGGCGCTGTGGCAGCTGGCGGAGGCCTGCTTCGGCCCGTCCTCGGCCGCTGAGCAGGACAAGCGCAAGATCCTGGTCAAGCGCCTGGCGGCCGCGGGCAAGGTGGTCATCTACGCGGCGCTCGCCTGGGGGGTGCTGAAGTTCCTGCTGGGCACGGGCGGCTCCAAGTCGTCCGACACCGAGTCAGTCGACCTCACCGCCACCCTGATGCGGCACCCGGGCGGTGTCGTGCTGGTCGGCCTGGTCGGCGCGGTGCTCATCGGCGCCGGGGCGGTGCTCGCCTACTCAGCCTGGAAGAAGAAGTTCCTCAAGTCGATGGACCTGTCCGGGCTCAGCCGGCGGGCCCGCACGCTGGTCGAGTGGCTGGGCCGGATCGGCGGGATCGCGCGCGGCGTCGTGTTCGTCACCGTCGGCATCTTCCTCATTGTCGCCGCGGTGCGGGCTCAGCCGGGTCAGGCCAAGGGGATCGACTCGTCCCTGCGGTCGCTGGCGCAGACCCCGGCCGGCCCGTGGCTGCTGGTCGTCGTCGCCCTCGGCCTGGTCAGCTTCGGGCTGTTCTCCTTCTGCCTGGCTCGCTGGCGCAAGATGTGAGCGCCCGGACGAGCGGGGCCGTCAGCCGGCCGCCTCGCCGTCCGCCCGCCGGAGCACGGCGGCGAGCTGCTGAGCAAGCCGCGTCCGTTCGGCCGACACCTCCGACAGCCGCGCCGCGAGCTCGTCACGGTCGCGCGCGACCTCGGCCAGCCGCTCCTCCAGCTCGATGATCCGGCGGATGGCGGGCAGCGTCATGCCCTCGTCGGCCATCGTGGCCACCTGCCGGATGATGCGGATCTCGACCTGGGTGTAGCGGCGCTGGCGCCCGGCTGAGCGCTGCGGCGACACCACCCGGAGGTCGTCGATGCGGCGCAGGAACGCCTGCTTCAGCGACAGCATGTCGGCGACCTGCCCGACCGTGTACAGCGGGACGTTCTCGTCCTCGAATGGCTCCACTGCGCACCTCCCCGGGGCCGCGGTACTTCCCGGATGACGGATTCCCCCGATGATGCTAAGCGGCCAGCGGGGCTGGTGCCCCGCTGGCCGCTCGGTACTGCCTGGTGCCGGCCCCCTGACGGGGGCCGCTCGAAGGGGACCTTACTCGGCCGGGAGCTCCTTGGCGGCCGGTGCGGCGACCGTGACCTTGCGCGGCTTGGCCTCCTCGCGCACCGGGATGCGGACCTCGAGCACGCCACCCTGGTGGCTGGCCTCGATCGCGTCGGCGTCGAGGTTGTCCGACAGGCGGACCCGGCGGGTGAAGCGGCCGAACCGCCGCTCGCGGACGACCGGGTTCTCGCCTTCGGTCTTCTCCTCCTCACGCGTCGCGCTCACGGTGAGGACGCCCTTGTCGACGGTCACGTCGATGTTGTCCTGGGTCACCCCGGGGACGTCGAAGCGCAGCAGCACCTCGCCGTCGCGGCGCAGGGTGTCCATCGGCAGGGCCGGCGCATAGCCGGAGCCTCCAGCGAAAGCACCGCCGAAAGCACTGCCGCCGAACGTCCGGCGGACGATCCGGTCGAAGTCCCGGCTGATCGGGTCGAGAGTCGTCAGGTACATCGCTACCTCCTCAGAGGGCTGCCACCCGCTGTGGTCTCGCCCTTCTCTCATAGAAAACTTACAATCAGAGTTGTATATTCCTTCTCCCCATCTTGTCAAATAAGTTGTTACCTTGCCGGAGGGGCTACGCTCAGGGCATGGCGATCCGCGACATCCGGCTGTTCGGCGACCCCATCCTCCGCACCGCCGCCGACCCCGTGACCGACTTCGACAAGCAGCTCCGCTCCCTGGTGAAGGACCTGACCCAGACGCTCGACGACGCCCAGGGGGCAGGCCTGGCGGCGCCGCAGATCGGCGTCGGGCTGCGGGTCTTCGCCTACGCGGTCGGCAGCGAGCGCGGCTACCTGGTCAACCCCGAGCTCGACTTCCCCGACGAGGCCGAGCAGGAGGGCGAGGAGGGCTGCCTGTCCTTCCCCGGCATCTACTACGACGTCAGGCGGCGGCTCAACACGGTCGCCCGCGGGGTCGACGAGCGGGGCGACCCGGTCCAGCTCGTGGGGACCGAGATCCTCGCGCGCTGCCTGCAGCACGAGACCGACCACCTCGACGGGGTCCTGTTCATCGACCGGATGGACGTGGCCACCAGGAAGCGGGCCATGCGGGAAATCCGGGAGGCGCACTGGGACGGCCCCCCGCCCCCGGTCCGGCTCAGCCCGCACCGGATGAGCGACCGCATCTTCTGACCCGGCCAGCCGGGGGAGGGCCGCTAGCGTGCGCTAGCGGCTACTTGGCGGTGATGCGGGTGCCGTCCTCGCCGCCCTCACAGATCGACTTCATCACGCCGATCGCTCCCACGTCGAACACGTGCATGGTCAGTGACTGCTCGTTGGCCAGCACGAAGGCGCTGGTGTCCATCACCCGGATGTCGGCCGCGAGGGCCTCTTCGTAGGTCAGGGTGGTGAACTTGACCGCGTTCGGATTGTGCTTGGGGTCGGAGTCGTACACTCCGTCCACCCCGTGCTTGGCGACCAGCAGGGCGTCCGCTTCGAGCTCGAGCGACCGCTGCACGGCCGGGTAGTCGGTGGTCACGTAGGGCTGGCCGATGCCGCCCGCCAGCACCACGATGAAGTTCCGTTCCAGGTGGTGCATCGCCTTGAGCCGGATGAACGGCTCGGCCACGCTGTGGATCGGCACCGCGGTCATCACCCGGATGTCGGCGTCGGTCCGGGCGGTCAGTGCGCCTCGCAGCATGAGTGCGTTCATCACCGTGCCGAGCATGCCGATGTTGTCGGCCTCGGCCCGGCTGATGCCCCACCCGTCGGCCATCCGGCCGCGAAAATAGTTGCCGCCGCCGACGACGACGGCCACCTGCACGCCGATGTTGTGGAGGGAGAGCACCTCATCGGCGACCCGGGCAAGGCTGGCGGGGTCGACGCCGGTCCCTGCGGAGCCGGCCAGGGCCTCGCCGCTCAGCTTGACCAGAACTCTGCGATACCGCAGCAACGTCAGGGTCCCTCCGTCGCGAGTATTCTGGTCGCCAACCTACCAGCCTGCGGACGGCCCGCGTTCACCGGCGCGACTCGGGGTCGCCCTCGTCCGCCCCTGGTGGACCGTGTGGGCAGGGAACGCGGGCGCCTGAGGGCTTACTGCTTGGCCTCCGCCCAGCTGGCGGCGATGGTGATGTCGGCGATGAACCGGACCGCGGCCCGGCCCCCGGGGGCCCACCGCCGGGCGGCCTCGGCCAGGCAGGCGCCGACCAGCCCGGCCACCTGCTCCGCGCGGTCTTCCGGCACCTGCAGCAGCAGCTCGTCGTGCAGGCACAAGACGATCCGGGCGTTCAGCGGCGCGGTCCGGGCGCGCACCGTGACGGCCCACATCTTGAACAGCTCGGCCGCCGCGCCCTGGATGACCGCGTTGCGCCCGTAGCGGCCGCGGGCCGCCTCCCGCGCGGCCCCGCCGCCGGACGACATCCGCACCACCCGGCCGCCGTAGGTGCGCAGGTCGTGCCCGGCCCGGGCGGAGCGGTCGGCCGCGTCGAGGTAGCCCATCGCGACCGGGTAGGCGGACCGCATCCGGCGGGCCGCGGTCCCGCCGTGGCCGGTCGTCTGCCCGTACATGGCCGCGATCATCGCGACCTTGGCGGTCGGCCGGTCGACCCCGAGCTCGGCCGCGACCGGCAGGTACATGTCGTCGGCGGCGGTCGCCGCGGCCAGCGCGGCGTCGGCCGAGACCGCCGCCAGGACCCGTGGCTCGATCTGGCCCAGGTCGGCCCGGATCAGCCGGTGCCCGGCTTCCGCCAGCACCGCCGGGCGCAGCGTGGCGGGCATGTTGTGCAGCCCGGCGGACGCGGTCATCCGCCCGGCGGCCCCGTCGCAGCCGGTCCAGGAGCCGCGCAGCCGCCCGTCGGGCCCGAGGTTCTCATCCAGCCAGGCGTAGCCGTAGGTGGTGGCGATCCGCTCCGCCTTGCGCCACTCCAGCAGCGCCGCCACGAGCGGGGAGGTGTCCTTGAACGCCTCCAGCCGCCAGGCCCTCGTGTCGGGCACGTCGATACCGGCCGCCGCCAGCAGCGACTTCACCTGGACGGGACTGCGCAGGTCGGCCGTGGTGCCGGGGGGCGCGTGACGCAGCACCCGGGCGTCCCGCTGGGCCCGCACGGCGGCGGCGTCGGCCGGGCCGCGCGGGCGCGGCCCGATGATCCCGGCCAGCATGTCCTGCGCCGCGGCCCGGCTGACCGGCAGTCCGTCGGCCGCCAGCTCAGCGCACAGCAGCTCGGCGGTGGACTCGCAGCGGGCGGTGGCGGCCCGGGTGTCCCCGCCGTCTGCTTCCAGCAGGGCGAGCTGGAGCCGGGCCGCGGTCAGGGCGTCGGCCGCCCCGAGCGCCGGGCCCTCGGCCTCGGCGGCCGCGCTGAACAGGTCGGGCGCGGCCCCGGCGGGCGGCACCGCCTCTGGCCGCTCGCCGTGCAGGCAGGCCCAGACGTAACCCGGGTCCGCCCGCCACCCGCCGGCCAGCAGCCGGTGCACCGCGGCGACGTCCCAGCCAGTCGACGGCCGGGCCCCCTGCGCCACCAGGGCCCGCGCGGTCTCCTGGGACCACATCGTCCAGCGCGGGCGGATCGACCGCTCGGCCGCCGCGACGGCGGCCGCGTCCACCGTCCACTCGCCCCGCCCGGTGGCCACGGTGAACCCCCCGCCGGGCGCCGCCGCCAGCCCGACCAGCTCCCCGCGCCCGACATCCGCCTCCGCGAGCGCCACCGCGAGATCGTCCACGCCCCCATTATCGCCCGCCAGTTCGATCCTGGTCGCTCTCCCAGCGACCCGAGTCGCCCGCCACGGGACGAACGGCCGGCCCGGCGAAGGTTGGGGACGCCTGGCCCGGCTAGACGGGGGGGAATCGCCGGGCCAGGCGCCGCAGCGCCCGGACGGCCGGGGAAACCAGCCGGGCGCAGGCCAGGCGGTATGAGCGGGAACTCACGCCTGGCCGACTGTGTAGTCCTTTAGCCTAGGTTAGCGCGCGTAGCCCAGGTTAGCGCGCGTTCAGCCGGGCCAGCACCTCATCGTGGAGCAGGCCGTTGCTGCAGACAACGCTGCCGCCGTCGGGGGTGGCGTCACCCGCCAGGCTGGTGAACCGTCCGCCCGCCTCCTGCACGATCACCTGGAGGGCAGCCAGGTCCCAGAGGGAGACCTCGGGCTCGGCCGAGATGTCGACCGCGCCCTCGGCGACCAGCATGTGCGACCAGAAGTCACCGAACCCGCGGGTCCGCCAGACCGCCCGGCTCAGCGCCAGGAAGCCGTCGAGGCGGCCGGTCTCGGCCCAGCCGCCGACCCCGGAATAGGAGAACGAGGCATCGGCCAGCTCGGCCACCTGGGAGACCTGACACCGGGAGGCCTTGGTGAGCGACCGGCCGGTCCACGCGCCGCCGCCCGCCGCCGCCCACCAGCGGCGGCCGAGCGCAGGGGCGGTGACCACGCCGACCACCACCTTGTCGCCGTCCATCAGCCCGATGAGGGTGGCCCAGACCGGGACGCCGCGGACGTAGTTCTTGGTCGCGTCGATCGGATCGAGCACCCAGCGCCGGGACCCGGTCCCGGTCTGCCCCGATTCCTCGCCCAGCACCGCATCCCGCGGCCGGGACCGGCGCAGGATGTTGCGCAGCGAGTCCTCGGTCGCCCGGTCAGCGTCGGACACCGGAGTCAGGTCTGGCTTGGTCTCGACCCGCAGGTCGAGGGCGCGGAACCGCTTGGTCGTGATGTCGTCGGCGGCGTCTGCGAGGACATGCGCGAACCGCAGGTCGTCGTCGTAACTGGCCACGCGCGAAACGGTACCGCCTGGGACATCCGGCTGACCAGCAAAGGGCCGGGCTGACCGGGTGACCCGGGTGACCGCGGCGGGGATAATGGGGCTGATGAACCCGCTCGGTGACCTCCCAGGCCCGCTGTTGCGCTACATCCGCGACGGCCGGATCTCGGTCATGCCGGCCAGGCGCGAGCCCCGCCTGCTGCTGCTGGACACGGTCGCCCAGGCCTTCGAGCCGGGCCGCCGCTACCCCGAGGCGGCGGTCAACGAGGTGCTCCGCCCGCTGTACGACGACCATGCGACGCTGCGCCGCTACCTGGTGGACGAGGGCCTGCTGTCGCGCACCCCGGACGGCACCTACTGGCGCTCCGGCGGCACGGTGACCCTCGCCTAGCGGTCACCGCGGCCCGCCCCGGTTTCCGGGTTAGCAGGCGTCCGGGTTAGCAGGCGTCCGGGTTAGCGGGCTTGCGGGTTAGTCAGCCGAGTCACGGCTGCGGAGCAGGCGGCGCAGCGACTCCAGCCGGGCCACCGCGCCGTGCCCGGCCGCCCACGCGTCGAGGGCGCAGCCGGCCGACAGGTGGTCGCAGCCGGGCGGGCAGTCCGCCGTTCCCTCGGCCAGGTCACCGAATGCCTCGACGACCCGGTCAGCCGACACGTGGCCGAGTCCGAAGCCGCGTACCCCGGGGGTGTCGATCAGCCAGCCGGATTCACCCGGCAAGCGCAGCGCGATCGCCGACGACGAGGTGTGGCGGCCCTTGCCGGTCACCGCGTTGACCTGTCCGACAGCCCGCCCGGCGTCCGGTATGAGCGCGTTGACCAGCGATGACTTCCCCACCCCGGACTGGCCTATGCAGACACTGATCCGGCCGTCGAGCGCCTTGCGCAGCCGGGCCAGGGTCTGGCTGGCAGCGGCTGCCTGGTGGTCAGCATGGGGATGTCCAGCGGCCGGTAGAACGCGCGCAGCTGGCGCGGCGAGGCCAGGTCGGACTTGGTCAGCACCAGCAGCGGCTCCAGGCCGGCGTCGTACGCGGCGACCAGGCAGCGGTCGACGAAGCGGGTCTTGGTCTCCGGATCGGCCAGCGCGCAGACGATCACCATCTGGTCGGCGTTGGCCACTACGACCCGCTCCAGCGGGTCGGTGTCGTCGGGGGAGCGGCGCAGCACGCTGGTCCGCTCCTCCACCCGGACGATGCGGGCCAGCGACCCGGTCGTGCCGGACACGTCGCCCGCGAGCGCGACCCGGTCGCCCACCACGACGGAGCCCTTGCCGAGCTCTCGCGCCTTCATGGCGATGAGCAGCTGGCCTTCCCCCGCGATACCGCCGGCGTCGTCGAGCACGCAGCCGTAACGGCCGCGGTCGACGCTGACGACGAACGCCCCGGGCGCGGACTTGTAGGCCGGCCGCTGCCGGGTCCGCGGCCGGGAGCCGGGGCGCGCCCGGACCCGTATGTCGTCCTCATCCAGGCGGTCGGACGCCTTGCTCAGCTGTCTTCTCCCCTGACGAGTGCTTCCCACTGGGTGGTGAAGCCGGGGAAGGTCTTGCCCACGGTGGCCACGTTGAGCACCTCGATGCCCGGCACGGCCAGGCCGAGCACCGCGCCCGCCATCACCATCCGGTGGTCGTCGTAGCTCGCGAACGCGTGGCCCGCAGGCACGTGCAGCGGCCGCGGGCTGACTGACAGCCCGTCCGGGAACTCGGTCACGTCGCCCCCGAGGGCATTGATCTCCTTGGCGATCGCCGCCAGCCGGTCGGTCTCCTGGGCCCGGGTGTGGCCAACGCCGGTGAAGGTGGACGGACCCGACGCGACCGCCGCCGCCGCGGTCAGCGGCAGGCACAGCTCGGGAATGTCGCGCAGGTCGGCCTCGATCCCGTGCACCACCCCAGACCCGGTGACGGTCAGGCCGTCGGGCCCGGGCGAGACGGTGGCGCCCATCCGGGTGATCACGTCCAGGATCGGGCCGGATGCCTGCAGCGAGTCCGCGGGCCAGTGCCTGATCGTCACCGAGCCGCCGGTGACCAGCGCGGCCGCCAGGAACGGGCCCGCGTTGGACAAGTCCGGCTCGACGGTGAAGTCACCGAGGTCGAGCGGGCCGGGCGCGACCCGCCAGAAGTCGGGGCGGCCGGCGTCGGGCGAGCCCGCCTCGACCGTCGCCCCGGCGTCGCGCAGCATCCGCATCGTCATCTCGATGTGGGGCAGCGACGGCACCGGGGGACCGGAGTGCCGCACCGCGACCCCGCGGTCGAACCGCGGCGCCGCCAGCAGCAGCCCGGACACCAGCTGGGAGGACCCGGAGGCGTCGAGCGTGACCGGGCCACCGGGCACCGACCCGGTGCCGTGCACGGTGAACGGGAGCGCGCCGCGGCCGCCGTCGTCGATCGACACACCGAGTGCGCGCAGCGCCGTCAGCAGCGGGCCGATCGGCCGCTCACGCGCCCGCGGGTCGCCGTCGAACGCGACCGCGGCCGGGGTCAGCGCGGCCACCGCGGGCAGGAAGCGCATCACCGTGCCGGCGTTGCCGACGT
This sequence comes from uncultured Actinomycetota bacterium, assembly GCA_963795335.1. Taxonomy (GTDB): domain Bacteria; phylum Actinomycetota; class Actinomycetes; order Streptosporangiales; family Streptosporangiaceae; genus Trebonia. Next base: position 573,469 of record CAWCHI010000004.1, on the reverse strand, counting down.
CCAGGCCAACCTCCGTGCCGGGGGCAGGCGAGCCGGGCTGGAGCGCGACATCGTCGCCGCGCTCGTGGATGGTGGCGCCGAGTGCGCGCAGCGCCGCGGTCGCGAGCGAGGTGTCGCGGGCCTTCAGCACGCCGCGCACCACCGACGGCGACTCGCTCAGCGCGGCCAGGATGAGCGCGCGGTTGGTGATTGACTTCGAGCCGGGCAGCCGCAGCGTGGCGCGCGCCGGCCCGCGCGCCGTTGGGGCGCTCCAGCGTCCGGATTCCATAGCCTTGAGGGTAGCGGCTGGCCCGGGCGCGCCCGTCCCGGTTTTCCAGCCGGCGTTTTATGGTGGAGTACCTGCAATCTGGTCCAAAGGGGATATCGCATGTGCGGTCGGTTCGTTTCCGCGCGCAAGCGGCTCGAGCTCCTCGAGCAGTTCGCCGCCACCCGCGACGCGGTGGCCGCGGACCGGGGCGCGGACTACAACGTCGCGCCGACCAAGCGGATCTACGCGGTGCTCGAGCACACGCCGCCGGAGCAGAAGGACCCAGCGCCGGGGGACGCCGGCGGCGCGGCCGCCCCAGGGCCCGAGCGGGAGCTGCGGCTGCTGCGCTGGGGGCTGGTGCCGTTCTGGGCCAAGGACACCAAGGGCGGTGCCCGGCTGATCAACGCGCGGGCGGAGACCGTCGCCTCCAAGCCCTCGTTCCGGGCTGCCTTCGCCAAGCGGCGCTGCCTGATCCCGGCCGACGGCTACTACGAGTGGATGACCGAGGGCAAGGTCAAGCAGCCGTACTACATCCACCGCAGCGACGGGGGGCTGCTCGCCTTCGCCGGGCTGTACGAGCTGTGGCGCGACCAGGAGGTCCCGGAGGACCACGACGAGGCCTGGTACTGGTCGGCGACGATCATCACGACCGAAGCGGCCGACGAGATCGGCCGGATCCACGACCGCACCCCGATGGTCGTCGCCCCGGAGGACTGGGCCGACTGGCTCGACCCGGCCAACAACTCCAAGGAGCTGGCGGCGGCGGTCATGTGCCCCGCCACCACCGGGCCGGGCGGGCTGACCTCGTTCCGCGTCTCGACCGAGGTGAACTCGGTCCGCCATAACGGCCCGGAGCTGATCGAGCCGCTGCGCTGACCGGGCCGCTACCGCTTGACGCAGCAGGTGATCAGGTGGGTGCCGACCGAGTCGTCGGCCCGGGCGCGCAGCTCCGCGCTGACCAGCTCGCCGAACTTCGACGGGTCGCGGGCCAGTACGTAGCTGACCGTCTGGGGGGACAGCACGGTCCGCGGCCGGATCCAGCTGACCTCGAGCCCGGCCCCGGTGAACAGCTCGCGCAGCTGCTCGGCGCCGTAGCAGCGGGTGATGGTGCCGTCGGGCCAGGGGATGAGCACCACGTCGGCGTTGGGCACGTCGACGAGGTGCGGCCAGCGGTGCTGCTCGGCCAGCACGGCCATGCCGTAGGTGAGCGAGTCCACGCACGCAAGCACCTGCCCGCCCGGCCGCAGCACCCGGGCGATCTCGGCCACCAGGTCCTCGGCCGCCAGCCGGAGGGACAGGGTGCGGTTTTCGGCGATGACCCCGTCGGCACAGCCGTCGGGCAGGAACTCCAGCCCGGTGCCGTCGGCCGTCACCGTGCTCAGCCGGCCACCGGCCCCGTTGACCCGGTCCCCGTGACACCGCTCCCCGTTATCCCGGTCGCCTCCGGCGGCCAGGGTCGGCGCGGCCAGTTCCGGGCTGGGCGTCTCCGGCACGGCCAGCTCCGGGCTGGGCGTCTCCGGGCTGGCCAGTTCCGGGCTGGCCAGTTCAGGGCTGGTCACCCGGAGCACGCTGTGCCCGGCGCAGGCGGCCACCTCGGCCGCGTGCGCGCCGGGACCGGAGATGTCGAGCAGGAAGCGCCGTCCGGCCGGCAGCCAGCTGGTCAGCTGCGCCTGCGCGACGGCGGCGCGGAAGGTGGGGTACGTGGGGAAGGGCTTTCCGCGAGACGGCCGCCCCATATCTCCGTCCCTCAGTCGGACCGGCCCACGCTGGTGACGGGGGATCGCTCCCCCGGCAGGTTTCGGGTGCACGGGGTTAACTCCTGGCCGGGCGCCTGATCCGCGGGCGCCCACACGTCTAGCCTTCCCCGCTCCAGCGGTTCCATCCATGGAAACCCGGAATTGCCGGACCGCCGGCAGTGTTCTAGGCGGCATGGCAGTTGCCTCAGCGACACGTACGCGGCCAGCGTGGTCACGCCTGCCCGCTCCCCGCATCCCGGGGAAGGTATCCTCTTACGGTTACCGAGAGGGGGTGGGTCCCGTGTCCGAAACGCCCGTGCCTGAGAAGCTGGATGAGCGCGGTGAGCGCTTCGAGGCGGATGTGCTGCCGTACCTGGACCAGCTTTACTCCGCCGCCCTCCGGATGACGCGGAACCCGGCGGACGCCGAGGATCTCGTGCAGGAGACGTTCGCCAAGGCGTACGCGTCGTTCCACCAGTTCCAGCAGGGCACCAACCTGAAGGCCTGGCTGTTCCGGATCCTCACCAACACCTTTATCAACACCTACCGCAAGCGGCAGCGTGAGCCCCAGCGGTCGGGTTCCGACGAGGTGGAGGACTGGCAGCTCGCCCGGGCCGCGTCGCACAGCTCCGGCGGCCTCAAGTCGGCCGAGGCGGAGGCGCTGGAAAGGCTGCCCGATTCCGATATCAAGACGGCGTTGCAGTCGCTGCCGGAGGAATTCCGCATCGCGGTCTACCTGGCCGACGTAGAGGGATTCGCATATAAGGAGATAGCCGACATTATGGGTACCCCGATCGGTACCGTGATGTCACGGCTGCACCGCGGCCGCCTGCAGCTCCGCGAGCTGCTTTCCGATTACGCCGCCGAGCAGGGCCTGGTCCGCGCGAATGCCGAGGAGGGTGGGCAATGAGCTGCGGGAAGCCCCACGAGACGCCCTGTAGTGAGGTACTGGACCGGGTGTACTGGTACCTCGACGGCGAGGTCTCCGAGGACGACTACGCGCACATCCGGCAGCACCTTGACGAGTGCGGCCCGTGCCTGCACGAATACGACCTCTACGAGGCGGTCAAGCGCCTCGTCGCCCGGGGCTGCGGCGGCGACCAGGTCCCGAGCGGCCTGCGTGGCAAGGTCCTGGTCCGCATCCGGCAGGTGCAGGCCGAGATCGAAGTGACTGAAGTCGTCGAATAGCCGGGTGCGCCTGATTTGACCGCCGCACCGCCGTGTGCTTTTAGGTCTGCGCTTATCAGCATGACCACGTTATCCTTACCTGGGGACGGCCTGCCGGCTGTCCGGGGTTCCGCGCGAGGAAGGACTGTCCCGATGAGGGCTTCCGGCGTGTCCTGGGGGTAGCGACGGCAATAGGTGCGATCCGGATCAACGACGGCTGGCGGCGAGGGGGGAGCGTGGACAGGCTCTCCCGCATCGGCTGGCTCTACATCGGTGCGGTCGTCGTCGCTGCCCTCGTTGTGCTGGTCGCCGGGCCGTTCACCGCGCTCGACTGGAGCCGGATCGGCGTCCTGGGCCTGCTGCTGATCGCCTGCGAGTCGGCCGCCACCCTGGTCAGCGCCCGCGGCGTGGCCTGGTCGGCCAATACGATGGCGGCGCTGGCGGCGGTGGTGCTGTGCGGCCCGGTCGGCGCGGCCGTGGTGAGCTGCGGCACCCTGTTCGGCCTGCGGCGCGGCCCGACGGCCGTGCAGCGGGTGTTCAACACGGGCATGTACGTGCTCAGCGCCTACCTGGCGGGCCGGGCCTACCTGGCGGCCGGCGGTCATGTCGGCATCCCCGGCGCGCACGACTTCCCCGGCCTGGTCGGGCCGTTCGCGGTGGCGGCGGTGGTCCACGTGACGGTCAACTTCCTCCTCCTGAACGCCGTGTGCTGGCTGACCCGGGAGCCGGGGGACGCGGCCGGGCGGGCCGGGCTGGACGCCAAGCTGTGGCTGACCGACCTCGGCTACGGCGCCTTCGGTGTGCTGATCGCCGCGCTGTGGTCCGTCCTCGGGGCCTTCACCCCGGTGCTCGTGCTGATCCCGGTGTTTGTCGCCCGCTGGGCAGTGGCGCAGTTCGCCGCCCAGCAACGGGCTTACGAGGCCACCGTCAGCGCCCTGTGCCAGGCGGTGGAGACCAAGGACTTCTACACCCGGGGGCACAGCGAGCGGGTGTCCCGCGGCGCGGTCATGATCGCGAGCGAGATCGGCATGCGGGCCGAGCGGATAGGGGCGATCCGGTACGCGGGCATGCTGCACGACGTGGGCAAGCTCGGCGTGCCGACGTCGGTGCTGCAGAAGCGCAGCTCGCTCACTGACGATGAGTACGCGGCGGTCCAGCTGCACCCGATGCGCGGCCTGGACATGGTCCGGGAGATCGGCTTCCTCGACGAGGCGCTGGCCGGGATCATGCACCACCACGAGCGGATCGACGGCCGCGGCTACCCGATGGGCCTCGCCGGGGACGAGATCCCCGAGTTCGCCCGGGTGCTGGCGGTGGCCGACGCCTTCGACGCGATGACCTCCGACCGCTCCTACCGGGGCGCCCGGCCGGTCCCCGAGGCGATCGCCGAGCTCCGCAAGTGGGCCGGCAGGCAGTTCGACCCGGCCTTCGTGGACGCCTTCGTGGCCGCGCTCGAACGCGACGGCTGGGCCGCCCCGGCCGCCACCCCCGAGCACGAGCCGCTGCGCACCATCGAGAGCCTGTGACGCGATGGCCTGCCGCTCGCAGGACCCCCGCGCTTCCGTTAACCGCGGCCCGGGCTCCCGCCCCGGGCTCGACTCGGGCCGCTGGCTGCTGCCCGTGTTTGCCGGGCTCATGCTGGTCTGGGCGGTCCCGCAGACCGGGGTGCACGGCATCGACAACACCCGCGCCGCCCTCGCCTTCGGCGCCCTCATCGCGTTCGGCGAGCTGCTGCGGCTGAACCTGCCCGGTGACCGGGAGGCGGCCCCGATCGCGACGGCCGGGGCGATGGGCTACGCGCTGCTGCTGCGGGTCGGCGACCAGCCCGCCCTGGTATGGGTGTCGCAGGTCATCGCGGTGACCGCGGTCGCCATGATCGTCGGCGCGCTCCCGCACCTGGCGGCCGGCCGCCCCGCCCGGCTCAACGCGATGTCGATCCGGCTGGTGGCCGTCGCCTGCGCCGCCTCCGCGTTCCGCCCGCTGGCCGACACCGGGCTGATCGGCGCCACCTGGCGGTCGCAGCTGCCGGTGATGCTCGCGGTGGTCGTTCTCGCCTGGCTCGTCGAGTCGGTCCTGACGGCGCTGGTCCGGACCGAGTCGCTCGGCACCCGGTTCGCCGTCGCGCTGAGCGACCAGCTGCGGGTGCAATGGCCGATCGCCGCCGCCACCGGCGCGTCAGCGCTCCTCATCGCGTTTGCGGCCGAGGTCATGGGGCTCGCCGCGGTCGCCGTTTTCGCCGCCCCGCTGCTCGTCACCCAGGTGGCGCTGCGCCGCTACGCCGGCATCCGGGCCACCTACCTGCAGACGGTGCGGGCGCTAGCCCGGGTCACCGAGATCGGCGGCTACGTCGAGACCGGGCACTCAGCCCGGGTCAGCCGGCTGTCGGTCGCCATCGGCCGCGAGCTCGGCATGCCCGAGGCGGCCGTGCTGGAGCTGGAGTACGCCGCCCTGATGCACGATATCGGCCAGCTCTCGCTGCGCGACCCGGTCCCAGGCGGCGCGACCGTGCTGGTCGCACGGGAGGACCAGCGGCGCATCGCCGAGTACGGGGCCGAAGTGATCGAGCAGGCCCGGGTGCTCGACTCGGTGGCTGACATCGTGCGCCGGCAGTCCGACCCGTGCCGCCCGGCCGGCCGGGCCGAGCCGCCGCCGCTGTCCAGCCGCATCATCCGGGCCGCCAATGCCTATGACGACCTGGTGGGCAGCTCGGCCGACCAGTCGCAGGCAGCCGAGGCGGTGGCCCGCCTGCGGCTGAACACCGCCGCCGAGTACGACCCGCGGGTCGTCGACGCGCTCGGCCGCCTGGTGACGCTCTCCTAGCGCGCCTCGTGCCGGGCGGGCCCGGTCACACGCCGGTGGTGCTGCGCGGGTACTCGGCCCGGACGTCGGTGACCACGTTGACCAGGTAGGGCACGTCGGCGTCGAACGCCCGCCGCAGGGCCGGGGCGATCTCGTCCGGGCTGGTGACCAGTTCGCCCGCCCCGCCCAGGGCGCGCACCACCTCGTCGTAGCGTGTTTCCGGCCGCAGGTCGGCCGCCACATCGTAGCCGTAGACGGCCCGCATCGGGGTTTTCTCGAGCCCCCAGGCGGCGTTGTTGCCAACGATCATCACCACCGGGAGGTTATGCCGCACCAGCGTGTCCACGTCCATCAGCGACAGCCCGGCCGCGCCGTCCCCGAGTAGCAGCACGACCTGGGACGCGGGGTAGGCGAGGCGGGCCGCGATGGCGTAGCCGAGCCCGGTGCCGAGGCAGCCGTAGGGGCCCGGGTCGAGCCAGTGGCCGGGGAAGGACGGCTCGATGAGGCGGCCCGCGAACGACACGAAGTCGCCCCCGTCGCCGATCACCACCGCGTCGTCGTCGAGCTGGCCGAGCAGCTCACCGTAGATTCGCATCGGGTGGACGGGAGTGGCGGCGGTTTCCAGCAGCGGGATGTCCTGCGCTGCGGCCAGCCGGGCCGCCCCCCGCAGCTGGGCCAGCCATTCGATGTCGCCCTGCGGGCGGCCGCCGCACGCGTCCGCCAGCGTGGTGAAGAACGCGGTGAGATCGCCCGCGGCCGACGCCGCCAGCGGGCAGTGGGCCGCAATGCCGCTGGGGGAGTCGGCCACGTGGACCACCCCTGCGGGCGCGCCGTCCGGGCCGAACTGGCCGTAGCGGAGCCGGAAGTCGAGCGCCGCCCCGGCCACGATGACCAGGTCGGCCTGACCGAAGGCGAGCGGCCGGGCCCGCGACACCAGCTGCGCGTGGCCCCGCGGCAGTATTCCGCGGCCCTGGCCGTTCGCGATGACGGGCAGGTGCAGCGCCTCCGCGCACAACCGGGCGGCTGTCTCGGCGCCGTCCAGCCAGACATCCGAGCCGAGCACCAGGACCGGCCGCCGCGCCTCCGCCAGCAGCGCCGCGATCTGCTCGACGTCCCCGGTCGCGGGGGCAACGGGGGCCGGCAGCACCGCCCCGGGGAGTTCGGCGGTCGCGTCGCCGTAGATCACCTCCAGCGGGAAGTCGCAGAACACCGGGCCCCGGTGCGGGGTGGCGGCCAGCCGGAAGGCCTCATCGACGGAGGACGCCACGCCCGCCGCGGCATGCTCGGTCCACGCCCGCTTGGTGACCGGGGCGAGCAGCGGCACCTGGTCCAGCTCCTGCAGCGCGCCTTTGCCCCACTGGTAGTCGGGGGCGCGGCCGCCCAGCAGGACCAGCGGCGCCCCGTTGAACATGGCCGTGGTCACCGCGCTGACGCTGTTGGTGACCCCGGGGCCGGCGGTGACCGCGGCCAGCCCGGGCACGCGGGTCAGCCGCCCGGTCGCCTCGGCCGCGAACACGGCCGTCTGCTCGTGCCGGACGTCCACCAGGCGCAGCGGCGGCCCGGCTTTGACGGCGCCGTCGTAGAGCGGGAACAGGTGCCCCCCGGACAGGGTGAACATGGTGGTCACGCCATACCGCTGGGCGGCCGCGACGGCGTGCGCGCCCGCGTGCCCGGAAAGAGTCGTCACCCCGGTGACGTTACCGCCTCAGGTCCCGGGCCGGGCCCGGTCCTGCTAGGGGGCCGGCCGGGCGGCCGGCGGGCGGCGCAGCCGGGTGATGAACTTGTAGCGGTCGCCGCGGTACCACGACTGCGCCCACTCCACCGGCTGGCCGGTGGAGTCGATCGCGTGCCGGGACAGCAGCAGCAGCGGGATGCCGGCGTCCACCCCCAGCAGCCGGGCGTCGTGCGGGTCGGCCAGTACGGTCTCGATCGTCTCCTCGGCCTCGGCCAGCTGGATGCCGTAGCCGGTGCGCAGCGTCTCGTACAGCGACGCGTGCCGTTCCAGCTGGCGCCGCAGGCCGGGGAAGCGGCGGGCGGGCAGGTGCGAGGTGTCGATCGACATCGGCTCTCCGTCGGCCAGCCGGAGCCGGTGAATGCGCAGCAGCCGCCCGCCCGGGCGCACGTCGAGCAGGGTGGCGAGCTCGTCGTCGGCGGTGACGTAGCCGATGTCGAGGATCTTGGTCTGCGGGTGCAGGCCGTGCTGCCGCATCCCCTCGGTGTAGCTCGCGAGCTCGAGCGGCTGGGCGACCTTCGGCTTGGCCACGAAGGTGCCCTTGCCCTGCATCCGCAGCAGCCGTCCTTCGATCACGAGCTCGGCCAGCGCCTGCCGGACGGTGGTGCGGGACGTCCCGTAGAGCCGCGCCAGCTCCCGTTCCGGTGGGACCGGGCTGCCGGCCGCCATCGTCTCCGTGAAGTCCAGCAGCTGCCTTTTGACCTGGTAGTACTTGGGCAACCGGAGCAGGGCGGGGGACGAGCCAGCGTCCGGGATCGCGGCCTCGGGTACGCCATCGCCATCCTCGGCTGGCATGGGGAACGCGGTCATCAGCAGTACCTCCCCCGCTTTTGCGGTATTCCGGCCATGATGACAGTGTTCCCGTACTTCGGCCAGTAGACGTCGGGCGTTTTTGGTTCTGCGAATAATGCCAGGTGGCGGCCGGACAGGGCAAATCCGCCGCGGCCGAGCATGTCATGATGGGAACCGTGCCGTCCTTCAGCGACCTCGCCAGAAACCTCACCGGCTTGTCCGCCCCCGAGCAGGAATGGCTGCATGCCCTGATATCGGACTGGGAGCTGCTGGCTGACCTGTCGTTCGCGGACCTGATCTTGTGGGTGCCGCTGCGGGGGACGGCGGAGCCGGGCAGTCCGGGCGGGGCAGGGTGGGTGGCGGTGGCGCAGATGCGGCCGACGACGGGCCCGACCTCGTTCCCGGACGACGTGGTGGGCACCCAGCTCCCGCCGGGGGAGCGGCCGGTCCTCGACACCGCCCGGGCCGAGCGCCGGATTCACCGGGAGAGTGACCCCGACTGGACGTCGGGCGTCCCCGTGCGGGCCGAGGCGATCCCGGTGACCAGGAACGGGACGGTGATCGCGGTCATCGAGCGGTCAACCAACCTGAACGGGGCGCGCACCCCGAGCCGGCTCGAGCTCACCTACCTGGCGGGGGCCGACGACCTGGCCCGGATGGTGGCCGAGGGGACCTTCCCGCACCCGGGACACGAGACCACGCTCGTGCGCTCGCCGCGGGTGGGGGACGGGCTGCTCCGGCTCGACGCCGCTGGCCGGGTCACCTTCGCCAGCCCCAACGCGCAGTCCGCCTACCGCCGCCTCGGGCTGGCGGCCGACCTGATGGGGACCGAGCTCGGCAGCGCCACCGCGCAGCTGACCGCGTCGGGCGCGCCCGTCGACGAGTCGCTGATCCTGGTGACCCGGGGCCGGGTGCCGCGGGAGACGGAGATCGACGTCAACGGCACCGTGGTCCAGCTCCGCTCGATCCCGCTGGTGGTGGGCGGCCAGCGGACGGGTGCGCTGGTCCTGGTGCGGGACGTGACCGAGCTGCGCCGCCGCGAGCGTGAGCTGCTGACCAAGGAGGCCACGATCCGGGAGATCCATCACCGGGTCAAGAACAACCTGCAGACGGTGGCCGCGCTGCTGCGGCTGCAGGCACGGCGGATGTCGGCCCCGGAGGCGGCCGACGCGCTGCAGGAGGCGGTCCGCCGGGTCGGGTCGATTGCGATCGTGCACGAGACGCTGTCCCACGCGCCGGAGGAGATCGTCGACTTCGACGACATCGCCGACCGGGTCGCGATGATGGCGGGGGAGGTGTCCTCGCCCGAGGTGCGGGTGACGCCCAAGATCACCGGGCAGTTCGGCATGCTTCCGGCCACGGTCGCCACGCCGCTGGCGATGGTGCTGACTGAGCTGCTGCAGAACGCGCTGCAGCACGGGTTCGGGGCTGGGCCGGCCGCCGGGGACGCCGGGATCATCGAGGTGGTGGCCGCGCGGGCGCCCGAGCTGCTGACGGTCACGGTCACCGACAGCGGGGCAGGCCTGCCGCCCGGCTTCGACCTCGAGAAGACCACCAGCCTGGGTCTGCAGATCGTGCGGACCCTGATCGAGGGCGAACTCGGCGGGCAGATCAGCCTGCGGCCGCGGGCCGGCGGTGGGACGACCGCGGTCGTCGACCTGCCGGTCCGCTACGAGCCGAAGTCTTAAACGCCCGCCCGGGCGCGCAGCCGGAGCGTGCGGCGCTTGAGCGCGCGGCGCTCGTCCTCGCTCATGCCGCCCCAGACGCCGGCGTCCTGACCGGAGTCGATCGCCCAGCGCAGGCACTCGTCCACCACCGTGCAGCGGCGGCAGACCTGCTTGGCTTCTTCGATTTGGAGGAGTGCAGGGCCGCTGTTTCCGATCGGGAAGAACAGCTCTGGATCGACCTCTCGACAGGCGGCGATGTGGCGCCAGTCCATGGTGTCCCCTTCTCGGCGTAGCGGCTGGTCATCGGTGAGGCCACCACACGCCACTCCGTGCTTGTGAAGTAATTCACGAGCTATGTCAAATGTCGGCAGTGCCAAAGCATTCCCGATCGTTGTCAGTGCCATGTCTACCGCAGTCAGGCTCTGGTAAACCCGTCTGCGGCTCGCCCGGGGACGAGACCGCGGTCATCAGCGGTGACCGTGCGGAAACGATGCCCCAGGCGCCGGATCTAGCCTCTCAACCTGGGGGATGCCAGCGCAAGAGGGCGCGGCAAACCGGGAAGCTGAAATTTATGTCAGATCGGTCACAGTAAGAGACTTTCGTCACGCTATTACCCGCAGTGCGGCCGGGACGAAGCGGAAGGCGACCGACTCCGTCTCCCCCAGGTACTCCCCGTCAATGTGGTACGCGATGGGCCGGACGGCCTCGAAGGCCAGCTCAGTGAGCGCCGACGCGCTGACCACGTCTCGTCCGGCCGGCGGGTCTCCGTCGCGGGCGCGCATCATGTGCCCGAGGGCGGCCAGCGTGGTCAGTGTGCGCAGGCGGCGCAGCGCGAAGAAGTCGAGCCCGGAGCTGAAGTCGTCATGCGCCGGGCGCACGGGGCGGCTGCCCAGGTAGGTCCACGGCGAGCTGTTGGTGACCACGCCGGCGAACAGCGGGCCCACCGGCGGCCGGCCGGGCATCCGCAGCGTGAGGAGGGGGTGGCGGCGGTCGGTCCGGTAGTACCGGAGCACCGTGGTGCGCAGGTAGTTCGCCACCGTGGCGCGGCGGCCGTGGGCCCGCTGCTGTTCCATGTCCCCGATGACCTCTGCGTCGATGCCCGAGGCCGGCGCTGAAGGTGAAGTAGCGCTCCCCGGCGAGGCCGAGGCCGATGGTGCGCCGCTTCCCGGTGCTGACTCCGGCGAGGATGCGCTGCACCGCGCTGCCGGCGTCGGGCGGCAGCCCGAGCGTGCGCGCGAACACGTTGGCGCTGCCGCCCGGGGACCGGGGCCAGGGCGGGGCGCCGGTCAGCCGCGGGGATGCGCATCAGGCCGTTGACGACCTCGTTGATCGTCCCGTCGCCGCTGAACGTGACCACCAGGTCATAGCCGTGTGCGGCCGACTCGGCGGCCAGCTTGCCCGCATGGCCGCGATATTCTGTCTGCCTGGTATCGAGTTCGAGCCGCGAGCCCAGCGCGCGGACCACCAGGCCGGCATCCCGCCCGGTCATGGCGGTCGCGCGGGGATTGATGATCAGCAGCGCGCGCACGTTGCTCAGGTTAACGGGGCCGGAAAAGGATGCGACACTATGGGTATGCGTTCACTCGACCGCACGCACCTCATTGAACGCACGCACGGGGCCCCGATGCTCCGGCTGGCCGTCGCGGCCTGCGCCGCCGGAGGCGGCCGGGCTGTGCGTGGCGGTCGTGCTTCAACCTGATCGACTCGGCCTCCGGGCGCACCTGGACGACCGGCAACGCGATCGCGCTTCATCGTGGTCGAGGCTCATCGCCGCTGGCCGGCGTGGCCGCCGTCGCCGCTGGGCCTGGCCCGGGTCCGGCCGTGGAGCCGCACCCCGGCGGTGCTGACCCAGGTGTTCACCGTCTTGATCGCCGTCTGGCTGCTGCAGGCGCACCGCTACGGCTGGGGCGTCCCCGCGCTGCTGCTCGCCCTGGCCGGGCTTGCCGGCCTCTTCGCGCCGGCCAGCCTGCGCGCCCTGACCAGCGACCGACTGGCCTGGCCGGCCTAGTCGTCGACCGTCAGCCCCTCCCGCAGCTGGGCCAGCGTCCGGGCGAGCAGCCGGGACACGTGCATCTGGGAGATGCCGAGCTCGGCCGCGATCTGGGACTGGGTCATGTTGCCGAAGAACCGCAGCAGCAGGATCTTCTTCTCCCGCGGCGGCAGCCGCTCGAGCAGCGGCTTGAGCGACTCGCGGTACTCCACGCCCTCCAGGGCTTCGTCGATCATGCCGAGCGAGTCGGCCACCGCGGGCGCGTCCTCGTCCCCCGAGTCGGGCGCGTCGAGCGACACCGTCGAGTAGGCGTTGGCCGACTCGAGGCCCTCGAGCACCTCTTCCTCTGACATCTGCAGGTGCGCGGCGAGCTCGCTGACGGTGGGCGCCCGGCCCTCGCGCTGCGCCAGCTCGCCGATCGCCTTGGTCAGCGAGAGCTTGAGCTCCTGCAGCCGCCGCGGCACCCGGACCGCCCAGCCCTTGTCCCGGAAGTGGCGCTTGATCTCGCCGACGATGGTGGGCGTGGCGTAGGTGGAGAACTCGACCCCGCGCTCCAGGTCGAAGCGGTCGATCGACTTGATCAGCCCGATGGTCGCCACCTGGGTCAGGTCGTCAAGCCACTCGCCCCGGTTGCGGAACCGCCGGGCCAGGTACTCGACCAGCGGCAGGTGCAGCTCGACCAGCGTGGCCCGGATCCTGGCCCGCTCGGGGTCGTCGGCCGGCAGCACCGTGAGCTGCTCGAACAGCTCGCGGGCCCGGGTCCGGTCGGAGGTGGAGTGCTCGGACCGCGGGAGCGGCGGCGGACTTCCTCCGTGACCGTCACCTCGACCTCAACCTCGAACTCGTCAGTCACTTGGACCTCGTATTCGCTGCTCAACTCATCCGCCCCGGCGCTTGGCCAGGACGATCGACACCTGATCGTCGGGGCCGAGCCTTGAGTCGACGGTTCCGGCGAGCGCGGACAGCACCGTCCAGGCGAATGTGTCCCGGGCGGGCGTCGCTCGCCTTGGCCGCGGTCACCGACACGGTGATGGTCACCAGGTCGAGGCCGAGCTCGAAGACGCACTCCAGGTTGGTGCCCGGGAATGGCCTGGGCGAGCAGCATCGCGCAGGCCTCGTCGATCGCGATGCGCAGGTCCTCGATCTCGTCGAGGGTGAAGTCAAGCCGGGCGGCGAGCCCGGCGGCGGCGGTCCGCAGCACGGACAGGTAGGCGCTCTCGGCCGGCATTCTGACCTGCACGTAGTCTGCGGTCTCGCGGCCCCCAGGAGGCGCTGTCGCCGCGGCGGTGTCTTCGGTCACGTCTCTCCGTCGGTCCTCTCCCCGGGCCGGCGGTACGTGCCGGCCACTGATTGCAACCTACCGTGTCCTGAGAACAGAACGCGGCAGCGCGGCTCGGGGAATCCGAGCCGCGCTGCCGCGTCGTCAGGTCCCCCCGGATGAAAGCCGCGATTGCCCGCAAGCTGGTCGCGCTGAGGTCGGGGGGTGGAGCGGGGGTGGGGACCCCCGCGGTATCAGGCCTGCTTGGTCTCCCAGAAGATCTTGGAGATCTCCTCGATCTTGGCCAGCAGCTGGTCGGCCACCGCCACGTCGACCGAGCCCTTGGTCCCGCTGGCGCCGGCCAGCTTGGTGGCCTCGTTGAACAGGGTGTTCAGCTGCGGGTACTTCTCGAAGTGGGGCGGCTTGAAGTAGTCCGTCCACAGCACCCACAGGTGGTGCTTGACGAGCTCGGAGCGCTGCTCCTTGATGAAGATCGCGCGGGCCCGGAACGCCGGGTCCTCGTTGTCGGCGTACTTCTCCGCGATTGCCTTGACCGACTGCGCCTCGATCATCGCCTGAGCGGGGTCGTAGACGCCGCACGGCAGGTCGCAGTGGGCATGGGCGACGGACTTCGGCGCGAGCAGCCGGGTGAGCAGCCTCATCGATTCCCTTTCTCCGTACCAGATCAGTTAAGTTCTCCTCCGACACTACTCTTCCACGCGGGAGTTAAACGTGGGTGCCTGCCCCCTGCGCTGGCCGTTGCTGCGGGTCGCGGTGGCCGAGCGGTCGATGGAGCCCGCGCTGCGGCCGGGCGACTGGCTGCTGGCGCGGCGCACCCGGCGGGTCCGGCCCGGTGCGGTGGTGCTCGCGTGGCACCCTCAGCGCGCGGGATTCCTGCTGGTCAAGCGGGCCGCGTGGCGCGAGGACGGGGGGTGGTGGCTGGCGTCCGACAACCCCGCCGCGGGCGCGGTCGACAGCGCTCGCTTCGGCCCGGTGCCACCGGAGCTGATCGAGGCGGTCGTGCTGGGGCGCTACTGGCCGCCCGGCCGGCGGCGGCCGCGCCCCTGAGTCGCCCGCCCCGGGTTTGGCCGAACGAGGGCTGGTGACACGCCGCAGGCCCCGCTCCCGGTGACGGGGGCGGGGCCTGCGGCGGGCGGTGCCTTGGAACTAGAGGGTCGCCGGGGGCACGTCCTCTTCCCCCGACTGCGCCGCGACCAGCGCCAGCATCTCCTCCCGGGGCAGCCGCACGGCGATCGCCCAGTAGTAGATGACCAGGCTGAACAGCGCGATGATGACCAGGTCCCACCACAGCGGGATGAGGCCGGTGTTGGTCGGGTTCAGCGGCGTCGTCGAGGACTGGCCGCTGTACTGGCCGAGCCACGAGATGATGCCCATGCCGATCAGGTAGACCGGCAGCCAGCTCGCCGCCTTCCACGCCTTCGGGTCAAGCAGGTTCGGCCGCTGCGGGTCGAACGCCATGCAGATGCCGATGATGACGTAGCCGATGACGATGATGATGCCGAGCTTCCAGATGACCTCGAAGCCGGACCAGTAGATGATGAAGTTGGCGATGATGAACCCGAGCGGCGCCATGACCGGGCCGCCCCGCAGCCGGTAGGGCCGGACCGCATCGGGCACCTGGCGCGCGGAACGCGCCCAGCGACAGCGGCGCGCCCGCGTACATCAGCACCGAGGCGCCGGTGACCAGGCCGACGAGCGAGTGCCAGCTCGGGAACGGCAGCAGGAAGACCAGGCCGCCGACGAACGACGAGGATCAGGCTGACCCACGGCACGCCGCGGCTGTCGATCCTGGTCAGGATCGGCGGGAAGTACCGGTTGCGGCCGAGGCCGTAGCTGACCCGCGAGCCCGAGGTCTGGTAGATCAGGCCGGTGCCGAACGGGGAGATGATCGCGTCGAGCCGGAGGATGAACGCCAGCCAGGACAGGCCGATGACCCCGGCCAGGCCGGCGAACGGGCCGGAGTTGATGGTGGCGATCGTGCTGTTGCAGGTGCCGGTCGCCGGGCAGACCAGGCCGGTCCAGCCGTGGCTGAGGGTCAGCATGGACGGGTCCATCGCGGCGATGAAGACGACCTGCAGCAGGATGTAGATCGCGGTGCCGATGGCGACCGCGGTGATGATCGCCCGCGGCAGGTTCTTCTGCGCGTTCTTGATCTCGCCCGCGAGCTGGTCGGCCTGCTCGAAGCCGAGGTAGGAGAACACGACGCCCGCGCCGACGACGGCCGACAGGACGCCCTTGATGCCGGTCGGCATGAACCCGCCCGAGGCCGCGGACGAGCCGAAGTTGCCGGCGTGGAAGTGGAACAGCAGCACGATGATGGTGAGCACCGGGATGGCGATCTTCCACCACATGAGCCCGCTGTTGACCTTGCGACAGGTACTTGATGCCGAGGAAGTTCAGCCCGGTGAAGATGACCATCAGGACGATGCTCATGATGAAGCCGGTGGTGGTGACGTTGCTGGTGTTCGGGTTGTACAGGGCGGGCCACCAGTGCGAGCCGTAGTTCATGACCGCGAAGCACTCGATCGGCGCGACGGTGACGGCCTGCAGCCAGGAGAAGAAGCCGAACGACATGCCCGCGATGGCGCCGAACGCGAAGTGCGGGAACCGCGCCGTGCCGCCTGATACCGGGTACATCGCGCCGAGTTCGGCGTGGATCAGGCCGAGGATGACGACCGCGACGCCGCCGATGACCCAGGCGATGATCGCGGCCGGGCCTGCGGCCTGCGCGGCGTACAGCGCGCCGAACAGCCAGCCGGAGCCGATGATGGAGCTCTCCGACGCCCAGACGGCGCCGATGAACCCCATCTCCCGCTTGAGGCCGACGTCAGTCGGTGAGGAGACTGACTCAGAGCCAGTTTCAGTTGCCATGATCGATAGCTCTTTTCTCGTTTCTCGGTCGTGCCCCGAGGGGCGTGCCGCGTGTCCTGCGGGTTCCCCGCCAGAGACCGGTAAGCGTTCAGTTGTGCAGAGTGACAGACATCGTAGAGATGTTCTTCAGCATGAGAAGTACTTGTCCGGGATTCGGTTGCTATAACGCAGGTCATGGCGTTGTGTCAGGTGGACACGGCCCTGGCTAATGCCACAGGAAGTCAGGTCACGCGGCGCATGTCCGGCCAATTACCGGCCGGTTTCTGTTTTGCATGTTTTATTCCGGCGCGACGCGGGCACACAATGGGCCCGCCTCGCTTGTGAACGCATTCACGAGCGTGGCGGGCCGAAACCGGCGAAATTCGCAATTGCTGACGGGCGCGCTCAGGAGCCGGCTTCCTCGCCGCGCTTGCGGGCCCGGTAGGCGATCACGTTGGCCCGGCTGGCGCACCGGTCCGAGCAGTACCGCCGGGTGCGGTTGGCCGACATGTCCATGAACACGCCCGAGCAGGGCGCCGCCTGGCACACGCCGAACCGGCCGATGCCGAGCTCGGCCAGCCGGACCGCGAGGCCCATGGCCGCGCCGGCCGCGTACTTGTCCGACATCGAGCCGCTCTCGGTGTAGTGCACGTGCCACGGCTGCCCGTCATGACCGGACAGCTGCGGGTGCACCGGGTACTGGATCAGCAACTCGTTCAGCCGCTCGGCGGCGTCCGCCCCGTTCCCCTGCGAGGCAGGCCACGAAGAAGCAGCGGAACTCGTCCCGCAGCATGCAGCAGCGCGTCCAGGTCGGCGCGGGTAATCCCGTGGTTCAGGTGCTCGCGGTCGGCGACGAGCTTACGCAGCCCGTCCAGCGACGTGAGCAGGTCGCCGCCCTCGTGCCCGAGGCTGGCGGTGTTCACGAGCCGGACGGCGAGTTCAGCATAAGATGACTAGTTCCACGCGCGAATCCCCGCTGTGGTGGTGAGAGTTCTGTAATAGGCTGGTCCCGGTCTATGAGTATTACAGAACGGCGCTGGCAGCGCCAGCAGCGGGCCGCTCATGGCACAATATTTCCAACGGGTAACCCCCGTAGCTGGAGTGATCACCGAACGCACGGGCCTCGTGCGCGGCGCAACCCCGCCGCCGCCGGCCCCGGCCGGACGGGTCACGCCCTGTCTCCTGCAGCACGCGATCCTTGGGGGTTACCACCATGGCCGAAGAGGCTGTCCTTTCCCATTTCCCGTCCGCTCTGGACGATGACCCGGTGTTCGCCATGCACCGGGGCGGCAAGATCGACGTCAACCCCAGCGTTGACGTCCCCGACCGGGCCGCGCTGGCCATGGCCTACACGCCCGGCGTCGCCCGGGTGTGCAGCTGCCATCGCCGACGAGCCCGAGCTGGCGCACGACTACACCTGGACCGGCAACGCCGTCGCGGTGGTGAGCGACGGCACCGCCGTGCTCGGCCTGGGCGACATCGGCCCGGCCGCGGCCATGCCCGTCATGGAGGGCAAGGCGCTGCTGTTCAAGAAGTTCGCCGGCATCAACGCGGTGCCAGTCTGCATCGACGTGACCGACCCCGATGACGTGGTGCGGGTGGTCGCCGCGCTCGCGCCGAGCTTCGGCGGCATCAACCTGGAGGACATCTCCGCCCCGCGCTGCTTCGAGATCGAGGACCGGCTGCGGGCGATGCTCGACATCCCGGTCTTCCACGATGACCAGCACGGGACGGCGATCGTCGACGCTCGCCGCGCTGCGCGGCGCCGCCCGGGTGATCGGCAAGGAGCTGCCCGCGATGCGGGCGGTGGTCTGCGGGGCGGGCGCTTCCGGCATCGCGGTGTCCAAGATCCTGCTCGCCGCCGGGCATCGGCGAGGTCGACGTGGCCGACAGCAAGGGCATGATCTACGCCGGCCGCGACGGCCTCAACCCGGTCAAGGCCGCCCTGGCCGAGCGCACCAACGCCTCCGGGCACACCGGCTCGGTCGAGTCCGCCCTGCGCGGCGCGGACGTGTTCATCGGCCTGTCCGGCAGCGTCCTGCCCGAAGAGGCGCTGACCGCGATGGCGCCCGGCGCCATCGCGTTCCTGCTGTCCAACCCGGACCCGGAAATGCACCCGGACATCGCCCGGCGGCACGCGGCGGTGGTGGCGACTGGCCGCAGCGACTTCCCCAACCAGATCAACAACTCGCTCGCCTTCCCGGGCGTCTTCCGGGCCGCCCTCGATGTCCGCGCGACCACGATCACCGAGAACATGAAGCTGGCGGCGGCGGGTGCGCTGGCCGCCCTGGTCGGCGCGGACGCCGAGCCCGGCTACGTGATCCCGGGCCAGTTCGACGAGCGCGTCGCCCCGGCCGTCGCGGCCGCGGTCGCGGCGCAGGCCCGCGCCGACGGGGTGGCCCGCCGGTAGGGCTGGCCCGGCTGGGAGGCCGCCCGGGCGGCAAGCACCCTGTTGCACCCGGGCGGCTCCCGGTAGGGTCACGATCATGTTCGCCGCTTACGCCGCGCGTATCGATGCAGACAATCCGCTCAACGGCCTGGAGACGGGCGACCGGCCCGCACCCGAGCCGCCTGGCCGGGTGGGCCACCGTGACCGTCAAGGCCACCGCGCTGAATCACCACGACGTGTTCTCACTGCGCGGCGTGGGGCTGCCGGCCGACCGGCTGCCGATGATCCTCGGCTGCGACGCGGCCGGGGTCGACGCCGACGGCAACGAGGTCGTGGTGCACGCGGTGATCGGCGACGCCAACGCGGGCGGCGACGAGACCCTCGACCCCCGCCGGTCGCTGCTCTCCGAGCGCTACCAGGGCACGCTGGCCGAGAAGGTCATGGTGCCGAAGCGGAACCTGGTGCCCAAGCCCGCGGCGCTGTCGTTCGAGGAGGCGGCCTGCCTGCCGACCGCCTACCTGACCGCCTACAAGATGCTCTTCGACAAGTCGGGCGTCCAGCCCGGCTCGACCATCCTGGTCCAGGGGGCGGGCGGCGGCGTCGCCACCGCGCTGGTCCTGCTCGGCCGCGCGGCCGGCTACCGGATGTGGGTCACGAGCCGGAGCGAGGCCAAGCAGCAGGCGGCCCTGAAGCTCGGGGCCGACCAGGCGTTCGCCAGCGGGGCGCGGCTCCCCGAGCGGGTCGACGTGGTGATGGAGTCGGTCGGCCAGGCCACCTGGTCGCACTCGGTCCGGTCGCTGCGGCCCGGCGGCCGCATCGTCACCTGCGGCGCCACCAGCGGTGAGGCCCCGGCGGCCGAGCTCACCCGGATCTTCTTCACCCAGCTGTCAGTCGTCGGCTCCACCATGGGCAACCGGGATCAGCTCGGCCGGCTCGTGCGGTTCTGCGAGCAGACCGGCGTCCGCCCGCTCATCGACCGGGTGCTGCCGCTGAGCGGGGCGCGGGACGGCTTCGCGGCGATGATCGACGGGACCGTGACCGGAAAGGTGGTCTTCGTCCCCTAGAGCTTCCTCTCGGTTTCCTGCATCATTCGCGGTAAGCCGGCGCGGTCGGTACGGTCGATGAGGTGACCAGCGACAGCAGCGACAACAGCGCCCCCCCACCGCCGGAGTCCTCCGCTGAACCGGGTCCGGAGGAGGAGGGCGCGACCAGGACGTCGTATCCGGTCGGGCAGCCGGGCCAGCCGGTGTACCACACCAGCGGCGTCTACGGCGCCCAGCACGCCCGGCCGCCGCAGCGGGGCAGCCGCCGCACGCTGATCACCGCCGTGATCGCGGGCGGCCTGGCCGTTGTGGTGGCGGCGGTACTGCTGGTAGTGCTGGTGTTCAAGCCGGGCAGCAGCGCGCCGCCGGCCTACGGCATGATTCCCACCGGGTCGTCCCCGTCCGAGGACGCCGGGCAGGTAGCCGCCGCCTTCCTGGCCGCCTGGCAGTCCGGTGACCTGACTAAGGCGGCCAACTACACCGACCAGCCGGCCGCCGCCAAGACGGCCCTGGCCGCCTACGCCAAGGACCTCGACCTGGGCAAGTTCGGCCTCAAGGCCGGCGCGGCGACCGCAGCCAAGGGATCGACCGCGGACGCGCCCCGGCAGAACGTCGCCTTCGCGGTCAGCGCCTCGGTCGGCGCGACGAGCGGCAAGTCGGCCGTCCGGGGCACCTGGCCCTACCACTCGACGCTGGTGGCCTACCAGAAGCCGAAGTCAGCGGTCTGGTTCGTGCAGTGGCAGCCCGACGTGGTGGCGCCGAACGTGACCGCGGCCACCCACCTGACCGCCGTCCAGGTGCCGCCGACCGTTAGCACGGTGACCGACGCCAGCGGCAAGAACCTCGCCTCGCTACAAGCGACGCCGGCCTGGACACGATCGCCGGACTCCTCAAGGCGTCGGCCCCGGCCAGCGAGGGCGCGGGTGCCGGGCCTCGACGTGGAGATCGCGACCAAGGCGGGCACGCCGGTCACCGGCAGCCAGGCGGTCATCATCGCCCCGGGCAGCTACCCGACGCTGTCCACCACGCTCAACTCGAAGGACGAGGCCGCCGCGCGGGCCGCGGTCGGCCTGCACAAGCAGAGCGCGATGGTGGCGATCCAGCCGTCTACCGGGCACATCCTCGCCATCGCCAACAACGCCGGGTTCAACGACTTCGCGCTGACGGCCGACGTGGCCCCCGGGTCGACGATGAAGACGATCACCTCCACCGCGTTGTTCAACGCCGGGCTGGTCACCCCCGGCTCCGGGGTCGCCTGCCCCGCGTCCTACACCGTGCAGGGCATCACCTACCACAATGACCAGGGCGAGTCCGAGCCAGCCGGGACGCCGTTCTCCTACGACTTCGCGCAGTCCTGCAACAACGCCTTCACCCAGTGGTGGCCGCACCTGTCGGGCAAGCTCGCCAGCACCGCCCAGGACTACTACGGGCTCAACCAGAAGTGGGACATCGGCCTCGGCGCGTCGGCGTCCTACTTCAACGCCCCCGCCTCCGCCTCCGGCTCCGAGCTGGCCCAGGAGGCGTTCGGCGAGGGCTCGCTGATCGCCTCGCCGCTGGCGATGGCGTCGGTCGCCGCCACCATCGACACCGGCCACTTCCAGCAGCCGGTGCTGACGCTCAGCGCCAAGCAGTCGGTGACGGCCAAGGCGCTGCCGCCGAGCACCGACGCCGACCTCAAGCAGATGATGCGGGATGTAGTGACCCAGGGCACCGCGGCCGGGCTGGGCTTCGGCCCGACCGTCTACGCCAAGACCGGCACAGCCGACATCCAGGGCCAGGACCAGCCGAACAGCTGGCTGATCGCGTTCGACCCGACCAAGGACATCGCGGTCGCCGACCTGGTCGTCAACGCCGGCTACGGCGCCCAGTTCGCCGGCCCCGAGGTCTCGTCGTTCCTGAAGGCCATCGGCTGACAAGGGCCCGGCCGGCCAGGCCACACGCCGGCCGGGTCAGGGAATGCCACCTGACCAGGACCCGGCCGTGCCTTGCGCTCGGCGCGCGGCCACCCCGCACCGATGACTTAGCCGGAAACAAATGGCGTGCCGGAAAGAAATATTGCCCGAGCGCGTAAAAGTTTCCCGGCTAATGGCGGCAACCGACGGGGCGCCGGGCGAAGTGGGTCACGGTGGCCACGGGTTTCCCACGCGGTCGCGTGAGTCTCACCGGCGGTAACGCCAGCGCCCCGCGCCGGCTGGGCCGGTGCCGGGGCGCTGGGCCGGGCGGGGACCCGGCGGCGGGTTAGTGAGCCGGGTGGGGCGGCTCGGGGTCGGCGGGCGCAGGGGGCGCCGGGGGCTCGGGCGGTGCCGGTGACCCCGGCGGCTCCGGTGGCACCCACGACGCCGGGGGCTCCGTATGCCCGCCCGGCTCGGGGTCGGCGGGCGCGGGCGGCGCCGTGGGCTCGGTCGCGGAGTCGCGGCGGGCGCGCTCCTGCTCGTCGCGCTGGAGGTCGAAGACCTCGGTCCGGATCCGGTCCAGGGTGTCGGCCAGGATGTCGCGCAGCGTGGGCACGACGTCGGAGCCGAGGATGGTGCCCGACTCCCAGGCGACCGAGCGCAGGTCGGTCACGAAGTCGCGGGCCAGGTGCTCGAAGTCGCGCAGCGCGCCCATGTCGTGCTCGCCGGTCCAGCCGGTCCGGCCGGCCCATTCGCCCCACCGGCTCCAGTCGCTCCAGTTGCCCCAGGCGCCGGCCCGCTGCTGCTCGCGGGCTTCCTCGCGGATGCGGCGGGCATGGCTGTAGGCCTCGTCCTTGGCCTGGCGGGCCTGCTCCTTGGCCTGGCGCGCCTGGGCCCAGGCGGTCTCCTTGGCCTGGCGGGCCTGCTCGCGGGCGGCCTCGGCCGCCTCCCGGGCGGTGTCCCGGGCCTGCCGGGTCTGGTCCCGCTCGGTTCCGCGCATCTCGCGGGCGGCCCGGGTCAGCTCCTCGCGCAGCGTGCGGACGGTATCCCGGACGTCCTCGCGGACCTCCCGGACGATGTCGCTGACCGAGGCGGACAGTTCGGCTTCGAGTTCGTCGAGCTCGGCCCCGCGGCTGCGCAGCTCCTCGCGCCCGGCCTCGGTGATCCGGTAGACCTTGCGCCCGTTCTCCTCGTCGTGGGTGACCAGGCCCTCTTCCTCGAGGCGGGCCAGGCGCGGGTAGATAGTGCCGGGTGAGGGAGCGTAAACGCCCATGAAGCGGTCGCGTAGCAGCCGGATCACCTCATAGCCGTGCCGCGGCTCCTCGTCGAGCAGCCGCAGCAGGTAAAGCCGGAGACGTCCATGGCGGAAAACCGGGGTCATCGGGTGTTGCTCTCCATCCCTGCCTGCCTGGCATCATGCCCTTCCCGCCGGGCAGGCCCCGGGGGGAACGGGGGGGCATCCCCCCGGGCGTCCGCTGCTGCCCGGCGCAAGAGCGTGACAGCTCCGGACATGGTGGTCACGGACACGTGTCCGGTACCTGCGCCAACGTTACCGCTTACGGTGCGGGAGGCAGGAGCCTTGATCGTCCGCAGTGTTTCGAAATCGGTTCGTACCGGGCCGGACGTGGAGAGCAGGTGTACCCGCGCGTCGCTGGCGGCGGGCAGTCGCAGCGTCACCGCACCCGACATCGTGGAGACGTGCACGCTGCCGCCGCCGCTGAGC
Source organism: uncultured Actinomycetota bacterium (assembly GCA_963795335.1). Classification (GTDB taxonomy): domain Bacteria; phylum Actinomycetota; class Actinomycetes; order Streptosporangiales; family Streptosporangiaceae; genus Trebonia. Next base: position 550,163 of record CAWCHI010000004.1, on the reverse strand, counting down.
GCGGCGTCGGCCGTCACCGCGCCGCTCATGGTCTTCGCGTCCAGGGCGCTGAGCACCCCGCCGGCCAGGGTGAGCCCGCCCGACATGGACGTGAACCGGACCGCGCCGTCGATGTCGCGCGCCGCGATCTCGCCCGACATCGTCTCCGCGTGCACGTCGCCAGTCACCCCGTCCAGGCTGATATCGCCCGACATGCTCTTGACCGACACCCCCGACCGCAGGCCGGATATCACCGCCGAGGCGCTCAGCACGCCGACCTGGCTCGGGCAGCTGGCCGGGACGGTGATCGTCACCGCCACGTGGTCACGCCGAGGTTCGAGCATGCCGAACAGCCCGTTCCAGGTTAGCGACTCGTAGCTGACGGTCAGCACGCCGCCGTCGAGATCGACCTGCACCGGCCGCCCGGACAGTTCGCTGATCACCACCGACGGCGCGTCGTCGGAGGCCAGCACGGCTACGGTGCCCGCGATCAGGCGCACGTTCAGCTCGGCGATGCGGTCGAAGTCGAGCCGTTGCGGTGCGTCGACGATCCACCGTGACTGGCCATCGCAGTCCTCCCAGGTAGGTATCCCTTGGCTAAGGACCACGATATATCGTGTCGTGGCAAAGTCAAGATGTATCGCGTTTTCGCGACTGGAGGCGGAGCACCCTCCGTTCGGTGCTGTCTTGTTACTCTTCCTCCGGATCCGCGTCCGAATCACCATCGGCCTCGAGTCGCGCCAGCCACGACGCGAGCCGGTCGATCGGCGTCTCGAATTCCGGGTTGAGGTCGACGAAATCGCGCAGCCGCTCGGCCAGCCAGGACATGCTGACCTGCTCGTCGCCGCGACGGTCGTCGAGTTCCTCGATTCCGGCGTCGGTGAAGTACATCGCTAGCCCTCCGGAGCGACAGCCGTCTCGATCAGTTCACGGTGGGTCGCCGCGTGCACCTTGGCCGAGCCGAAGGCCGGCGCCGAGCTCGCGGGCAGCGCGACCAGCCTGGGCAGCCGGCCGATCGATCAGCGGGCAGCCGCAGGGCCATCCGCGGCCAGGCGCCCTGGTTTTCCGGCTCTTCCTGCGCCCAGACCAGCTCGGCGTCGGCCGGGTAGCGGGACAGTTCGGCCTTCAGCTCCCCGGACGGCATCGGGTAGAGCCGCTCGACCCGGACGATCGCGGTGTCCGTGACGCCCGCCTTGGCCCGGTGCTCGGCGAGGTCGTAGTAGATCTTGCCGGTGCACAGCACCACCCGGCGGACCCGGCTCGCGTCGAACCCGGCGGGCTCGCCGATCAGCGGCTGGAACGAGCCGCTGGTGAACTCGGCCGCGGCCGAGGTGGCCGCCTTGAGCCGCAGCAGCGACTTGGGCGTGAAGACGATCAGCGGCTTCTGCCGGCCCGACAGCGCCTGCCAGCGCAGCAGGTGGAAGTAGTTCGCCGGGGTGGTCGGGCAGCGCCACCGTCATGTTGTCCTGCGCGCACAGCGACAGGTACCGCTCGATCCGGGCCGAGGAGTGGTCCGGGCCCTGGCCCTCGTAGCCGTGCGGCAGCAGCAGCGTGACGCTGGACTTCTGGCCCCACTTCTGCTCGCCGGAGCTGATGAACTCGTCGATGATGGTCTGCGCGCCGTCGGCGAAGTCGCCGAACTGCGCTTCCCACAGCACCAGCGCGTCGGGCCGGGCGACCGAGTAGCCGTACTCGAAGCCCATCGCGGCGAACTCCGACAGCAGCGAGTCGTAGACCAAGAACCGCGCCTTGCCGTTGTCGAGCTTCTTCAGCGGCGTGTACTCGGCGCCGGTGACCCGGTCGACCAGCACCGAGTGCCGCTGGCCGAAGGTGCCGCGCCGGGAGTCCTGGCCGACCAGCCGGACCGGGTAGCCCGTCCAGCAGCACCGAGCCGAAGGCGAGCAGCTCGCCGGTCGCCCAGTCGATGCCGTCCTCGCCGACGCTCGGTGACCCGCCGGTCGAGCTGCGGCTTGAGCCGCGGGTGGACGGTGAAGCCGTCCGGGATGGACACCTGGGTGTCGATGACCTGCTTGACCGGTCGAGCGAGATCGCGGTGGGCACCGCGGCGTGGTCGACCGGGCGGTCGCCGACCTCCTGCGGCAGCACCGTGCCGGGCTGCGGCGGCAGCTCGGCCGCCTCCCGCGTCTCGGTGAACGCGCGCTCCAGCTGCTGCTGGTAGTCGCGCAGCGCCGCCTCGGCCTCCTCCATCGTGAGGTCGCCGCGGGCGATCAGCGACTCGGTGTAGAGCTTGCGGACCGAGCGCCGCGCCTCGATCAGGTCGTACATCAGCGGCTGGGTGAAGCTCGGGTTGTCGCCCTCGTTGTGGCCGCGGCGCCGGTAGCAGACCATGTCGATCACGACGTCCTTGCGGAACGCCTCGCGGTAGGCGAACGCCAGCCGTCCCACCCGCGCCACCGCCTCCGGGTCGTCGCCGTTCACGTGGAAGATCGGCGCCTGGATCATCCGCGCGACGTCCGTCGCGTAGACGCTCGACCGCGACTCCGTCGGCGAGGTGGTGAAGCCGACCTGGTTGTTCACCACGATGTGCACGGTGCCGCCGGTGCGGTAGCCGCGCAGCTGGGACAGGTTCAGCGTCTCGGCCACCACGCCCTGCCCGGCGAACGCCGCGTCGCCGTGGATGAGCACCGGCAGCACGGTGAAGCCGTCCTGCGACTTGTCGAGGATGTCCTGCTTGGCCCGGACCACGCCCTCGGTCACCGGGTCGACGCGCTTCGAGGTGGCTCGGGTTGGCGACCAGGCTGACGGGGATCTGCTTGCCGCTGGCGGCGGCGAAGGTGCCGGACGCGCCCAGGTGGTACTTCACGTCGCCCGAGCCCTGGGTCGACTTCGGGTCGAGGTTGCCCTCGAACTCCTTGAAGATCTGCCCGTAGGACTTGCCGATGACGTTGGCGAGCACGTTGAGCCGGCCGCGGTGCGCCATGCCGACCACGGCCTCGTCGAGCTCCGCGTCGGCGGCCTCGCTGATCACCACGTCCAGCAGCGGGATCAGCGCCTCGCCGCCCTCGAGCGAGAAGCGCTTCTGGCCGACGAACTTGGTCTGCAGGAACGTCTCGAACGCCTCGGCCACGTTGAGCTTGGACAAGATCCGGATCTGCTCGTCGTGGCCTGCCCGGACCGGCGCGACCTCGACGTGGGCCTGGATCCACTTGCGCTCTTCCGGGTCCTGGATGTGCATGTACTCGATGCCGACGGTGCGGCAGTAGGAGTCGCGCAGCACGCCCAGGATCTCCCGCAGCCGCATGATCGGCTTGCCGCTGAAGCCGCCGGTGGCGAACTCCCGCTCCAGGTCCCACAGCGTCAGGCCGTGCTGGATGATGTCCAGGTCGGCGTGCTTGCGCTGCGGCGTCTCGATCGGGTTGGCGTCGGCCATCAGGTGGCCGCGGACCCGGTAGGCGTGGATGAGCTCCTGCACCCGGGCGCTGCGGGTGACGTCGTCCTCGTGCCCGTAGGGGAAGTCCTTGACCCAGCGGACCGGCTCGTAGGGGATCCGCAGGCTCTCGAAGATCTTGTCGAAGAAGCCGTCCTCGCCCAGCAGCAGCTGGTGGATGACGCGCAGGAAGTCGCCCGACTGGGCGCCCTGGATGATCCGGTGGTCGTAGGTGGAGGTCAGCGTCACCGTCTTGCTGATCGCCAGCTTGGCCATCGTCTCCTCGCTGGCGCCCTGGTAGGCGGCGGGGTACTCCATGGCGCCGACGCCGATGATGGCGCCCTGGCCGGGCATCAGCCGCGGCACCGAGTGCTCGGTGCCGATCGTGCCCGGGTTGGTCAGCGAGATCGTGGTGCCCTGGAAGTCGGCGACCGTCAGCTTGCCGCCGCGGGCCTTGCGGATCACGTCCTCGTACGCGGTCCAGAACTGCCGGAAGTCCATCTCCTCGGCGCCCTTGATGTTGGGCACGAGCAGCTGGCGGCTGCCGTCCTTGGCCTTCAGGTCGATGGCGAGCCCGAGGTTGATGTGCTGCGGCACCGCCAGCACCGGCTTGCCGTCTTCCTCGGCGTAGGCGGCGTTCATCTCCGGCAGCGCCTTGACCGCCTGCACCACCGCGTAGCCGATGAGGTGGGTGAAGGAGATCTTCCCGCCGCGGCCGCGCTGCAGGTGGTTGTTGATGACGATGCGGTTGTCGATGAGCAGCTTGGCCGGCACCGCGCGGACGCTGGTGGCGGTGGGCACGCTGAGGCTGGCCGCCATGTTCTGCGCGGTGCGGGCGGCGGCGCCGCGGAGCCGGCTCAGCTCGGCGTCGGCGGCCGGCGGGGCGGCGGGCGCCTGCCCGCTGGCGGGCGGCGCGGCCGGGGTGCTTGGCTTCGCGGGCGGGGCTGACGGGGCGGGGGCTGACGGGGCGGGGGCGGACGGGGCCGGAGCCGCGGGGGCGGCCAGGGCCCCCGCCTGCGCTGTCGCCCCGTTCGCGGTGGCCCCGTTCGCGGTGGCCCCGTTCGAGGGGGTGCCGTTCGCGGGGGTGCCGTTCGCGGGTCCGCTGGCTCGGCCAGCGCTGGCTGCGGACCAGTGCCGTTGACGCTGCGGACCGGCCGGTAGTCGGCGAAGAACGACCACCAGGCCTTGTCGACGGAGCCGGGGTCCTCGAGGTAACGCTGGTACAGCTCGTCGACCAGCCACTCGTTGGGGCCGAAGTCGGCACTGCCCGGCGTGGGGCCCGGCTCCGCTGATTCTGCCGGGCTGAGTCGGGGACGAGGGGTTGGCTGAGGGCGCGCTGAGATCTGCGGCAGCGAGCTGCGACTCAGAAGACACGGCGGACATCGCCTTCTTCCGAAAGATTAGATGTGATTACTGTCTCCCGCACCCCAGGTTACCGCCCGGTTGCGGGGACCGGGGGCTGGATGGTGCCCCCGCGGCGAGAGGGGAATCATGTGGGATGAGTCACGCATCCGGCCCCCGGCGGCCCGGCACGCGTTGCCGTCGCGATCCGCGCGACGGGAATCCCGTCGATATCCGGGGCTTGGGAGCGGGCGCACCCAGGCAACCCGGCCGACGCGGGCTCCGGCCGGCCTCGTTTCCCCTCCGGCGCTGGTCGGACGGCTAAGCTCGGCATTGAATGGACACTGGCGAGTTTCCCGGCTTCGAGTTCGAGGTGCCGCGCGGTGCCGGTTATGGCCCGCGTCACGCCGTCGAACCTGACTCGCTGCGCGACCCGCGCGACCTGCGCACCGCTCCCCGGCCAGCGCCCGGGAACGCGCCCTGGCCGGCCAGCGACGCCCCCCGGGCGGTGCGGGTTCCTCCGGCCCGGGCCCGGTCGGCCCGGGAAGTGCGACGTCCGGCCGTGGTCACCGCGGGCCGCGGCGTGCTTGCCGTCATGCGCGGCCGCAACTGGCTCCTCGGCCTGGCCGCGCCGCTCCTCGTCGCCATCGTGGCCGGCATCGCGGTCGTCGTCGTCACCGGCGGGAGCGGCGGCGGCGGGGCTGCGCCGTCCGCGCTGGCGGCCGGCTTTCCGCCGGCGCGCCTGGCCGGCCCGGATTTCACCGGGACTGGCACCGGGACGCGGGTGACGCTCAGCGCGATCGGCGCGTCGGACGGGACCGAGGTGGCCGCGGGCGGCGCCGACGGCGTCCCCGCCCTGTGGGTCTCCGCCGACGGCGGGAGCGGCTGGACCCGCGCCGCCCTGGGCGGGCCCTCCGCCGCCACGCTCGCGGGCGGGCAGCTGGCCGGGGTCGCGCACGGCGCCGGCGGCTGGCTCGCGGTCGGCACGACGGCCGCCGGGGCGGGCGGTCCGCTGCTGGTCGTCCTCGGCTGACGGCCGCCGCTGGACCGTGACCGACGCCGTCGCCGGGCAGCGCGGCCAGGACGTGGCCGCGGCGGCGGTGGCCGCGGGCGGCTCCGGCTATGTGATCGTCGGCCACCAGGCCGCCGGGCCTGACGGCGCCGATGTCGCCGCCGCCTGGTACGCGGCCGGCCTGACCGGCTGGAAGCCGGCCACGTTGTCCGGGCCACCGGTGACCGGCGGCCAGCAGGCGGGACAGATGATGAACGCGGTGGCCGCCACCGCGGGCGGCTTCACCGCGGTCGGCGCGTCCGGCCCGCGGCCGGCCGCCTGGCTGTTCGGCCACCGGCAGCGAGCTGGTCGCCGGTCACGCCTGCCGATGCCGGCTGGCGCGCAGCGGGCGGCGCTGGAGTACGTGGCGGCGAACGGCCGCAGCCTCGTCGCCGCGGGCACCGAGTTCACCGCGGCCGGCGCCAGCCGCCCGTTCGCGGAGGTGTCCGCCGACGCCGGCCGCAGCCTGGACCGCGGTCCAGCTGCCCGGTGCCCGGCGATCGGGCCCGGCACCGGCACCACGGTGACCGCGCTGACCGCGGCGGGCGGCGGCTTCACCGCGGCCGGCACGTACGTCACCGCGGCCGGCCCCGAGGTGGTGGTGTGGACGCTGCCGCCGGGCTCGCCGGTGACCGCGTCCGCCTCCTGGGCGGACGCCACCCCGCAGGGCACCGGGCTGGCGGGCGCCGAGTGCGGAGAACGCCATCACCGCGCTGACCGCCAACGGCGCCACCCTGACGGGCGTCGGGTTCACCGCCGCGACCGGGTCCGGGTCGCCCGGGGCGCAGCAGCCGACGCTCTGGCAGTCCCCAGTCCGCTACTGACCGCCCGGTGCCCCGCGGCCGCGGGGCCTCTACGATGATGTCGTTATGAGCGCTACCAAGCCAGCAGTCGTTTTCGTCACCGGCGCCAGCAGCGGCTTCGGCGCCGCGGCAGCCCGCCGGTTCGCCGCCGACGGCGCCCGCGTGATCGCCGCCGCCCGCCGCACCGAACGGCTGCGCGATCTCGCGGCCGAGTTCGGTCCCCAGGTCCTGCCGCTCGAGCTCGACGTCCGGAGCCGGGACGCGGTCGCCGCCGCCGTCGCCGCCCTGCCCGAGGAGTTCTCCGCCGTCGACCTGCTGGTGAACAACGCCGGCCTCGCGCTCGGCCTCGGCCCGGCCCAGGACGCCGACCTGGACGACTGGGACCAGATGATCGACACCAACTGCAAGGGCCTGGTCTACTGCACCCGCGCGATGCTGCCCGGCATGGTCGCCCGCGGCCGCGGTCACGTGATCAACCTCGGCTCGGTCGCCGGCACCTACCCGTACCCGGGCGGGAACGTCTACGGCGCCACCAAGGCGTTCGTCCACCAGTTCAGCCTCAACCTGCGCAGCGACCTGCACGGTACCGGAGTCCGGGTCACCTGCGTCGAGCCCGGCATGGCCGACACCGAGTTCTCCCTCGTCCGCTTCGCCGGCGACCAGGCCAAGGCGGACGCGGTCTACAGCCGGCATGCAGCCGATGACCGCCGACGACATCGCCGAGTCGATCCACTGGGCCGCCACCATGCCCGCGCACGTCAACGTGAACACGATCGAGCTGATGGCCACCGCCCAGTCCTTCGCCCCGTTCCAGGTCGCCCGCGAGTCCTGAGCCCGCCCCGCTCAGGGGCGGGGGTCCGGCACGGCCGGCCCGAAGACGTCCTGGCGCCGGTTGGCCAGCGACGGCAGGGTGGCCCGGACGCTGTCCACCAGGGACATGTCCGCCTCGGTGACCACCACCCCGGCCGACGGCCCGAGGTCGCACCGCACCACGCCGAGCGGGTCGATCAGCATGGACCGGCCGACCCCGGTGGGCGCCCGGGTCGGCTTCTCGCCCGGGTCGGGCACCTGGCCGGCGGCGGCGATCCAGACCGTGTTCTCGATCGCCCGGGCGCGCAGCAGGGTGACCCAGTGCTCCTCCTTGAACAGCCCCGCCTGCCAGGCGGCGCTGACCGTCACCAGCCGCACCCCGAGCGCGGCGTGCGCCCGGGTCAGCTCCGGGAACCGGATGTCGTAACAGATCTGCGGGCCGACGCTGACCCCGTCGAGCAGCGTGGTGACGACCTCACCGCCCGGCGCCACGAGGTCGGATTCGCGCTGGGTGAACGCGTCGAACAGGTGCAGCTTGCGGTACCGGGCGAGCAGCGCGCCGCCCGCGTCGAAGACGGCCGCGGTGTTGTAGACCCGCCCGTCCTGCGCCGGCTCGAACACCCCGACCACCGCCGCCACCCCGGCCAGGCGGCAGGCGGCGCCCACGCCGGAGCAGAACGGCCCGTCGAGCGGCTCGGCCGCCGCCCGCAGGTCGGATCCGAACCGGGTCAGCGTCGCCTCGGGGAAGACCGCCAGCGCGGCCCCGCCCAGCGCCGCCTCGGCCAGCGCCGAGCGGACGCGCTCCAGGTTGACGGCGGGGTCGGCGGACACTGGGATCTGGCACAACGCGATACGCACCCCGATATGGTCTCATGGACTGCGTGAAACGTCCGCTGCTCAACCGCCGCCTGGTTGGTCTCGGCAACTCGGTCTTCGGCGAGATGTCGGCCCGGGCGCTCGCCACCGGCTCGGTCAACCTCGGCCAGGGCTTCCCCGACGTGGACGGGCCGCCCGTGATCGCCCGCCTGGCGGCCGAGGCGGTCCTCGCGGGCAAGGGCAACCAGTACCCGCCCGCGACCGGCATCCCCGAGCTGCGGCACGCGGTAGCCCGCCACCAGCAGCGGTTCTACGGCCTCGGCTACGACCCGGACACCGAGGTGCTGGTCACCGCGGGCGCGACCGAGGCGATCGCCGCCGCCCTGCTGGCCCTGCTGGAACCGGGCGACGAGGTGATCGCATTCGAGCCCTACTACGACTCCTATGTGGCCGGGATCGCCATGGCGGGCGCGACCCGGGTGCCGCTCACCCTGCGGCCACCGCACTTCCGGCCCGACCTGGCCGCGCTGGCGTCCATGATCACCGGCAAGACGCGGCTGCTGCTGCTCAACAGCCCGCACAACCCGACCGGCATGGTCCTCACCCGGGCCGAGACCGAGGCGATCGCCCGCATCGTGGTCGACCACGACCTGCTGGTGATCTGCGACGAGGCCTACGAGCACCTCACGTTCGGCGTCGAGCATGTCCCGCTGGCCACCATGGACGGCATGCGGGGCCGGGTGGTGTCCGTCGGCTCGGCCGGCAAGACGTTCTCCTTCACCGGCTGGAAAGTCGGCTGGGCGACCGCAGCCCCCGAGCTCATCAGCGCCGTCCGCACCACCAAGCAGTTCCTCACCTTCGTCAGCAGCGGCCCCTTCCAGTACGCGGTAGCCGACGCCCTCGGCCTGCCCGATGCCTACTACACCGGCCTGGCGGCGGACCTGCGGGCCAAGCGCGACCTGATGGCGGACGGGCTGCGGGATATCGGGTTCGAGGTATACCAAAGCGACGGGACCTACTTCATCACCACCGACATCGCCCCGCTGGGCGAGCGCGACGCGGCGGAGTTCTGCCTCGCCCTGCCCGGCCGCGCGGGCGTCGTCGCGATCCCGAGTGCCGCCTTCTACGACGACCACCCGGAGGCGGGCCGCACCATGGTCCGGTTCGCCTTCTGCAAGCGGCCCGAGGTCCTGCAGGACGCGCTGGGCCGGCTGGCGGTCCTCGCCCGCTGACGCTGGGGACGGCACCGGCCGGCAAAATCATGATCCGGCAAAGGTGTCATTTCGGTCACGGGGGTAGATGCCGCTACGGCGCGTAGCCGACGGCCTTGCCGGCGCCGGGCGCCAACGGGTCGAGGTCCCCTCACCGGGACGGCCCGGGTGCCGCCTCCCCTCGGCGGCGCCGGCTGGTTCCGGTTCGCGCTTCCCCCCAGCGCCGAGCCGGAACCAGCCCCGGCCGGGGAGGGGGAGGGGCGGGGAGACGGGCGGAGTGGTTCGACGGCCGCCCGCGCCGCCCTAAGCTTGCTAGCTGTGGGCGGACATGCGGAGTGGGATGTCGCGGTCGTCGGCGGCGGGCCGGCTGGGCTGGCCGCCGCGAGTGCCGCGGCCGCGGCCGGGGCCCGGACGGTCGTCTTCGAACGGGCCGTGCACCCGCGCTACAAGACCTGCGGGGGCGGCCTCGTCGGGGCGTCGCGGGCCGCCGCGGGCGGCCTGATCGAGGTGCCGGCCCGCGATGAGATCCACGCGGCCACGGTGACCCTGCGCGGTGGGCAGGAGTTCACCCGGACCGAGCGCGAGCCGCTGCTGGAGATGGTGTTCCGTGACGAGTTCGACGCCGCCCTGCGCGACCGCGCGGTGAAGAACGGCGCCCAGGTCCGGGAGCGGGCCCAGGTCCGGGCGGTGGAGCAGGGCGACGGGCTCGGCTCGGTCCGGCTGGCCGACGGGACGCGGGTCACGGCTGCGGTCGTGGTCGGCGCCGACGGCTCCTCGGGGGTAACCGCCCGCCACGTCGGCGCCCGCTTCGACCAGGTCGACCTCGGCCTCGAACTGGAGATCGCGGTACCGCCGGCGGTCGCGGCCCGCTGGTCGGGGCGGGTGCTCCTCGACTGGGGCGAGATCCCGGCCTCCTACGGCTGGGTGTTCCCCAAGGGCGACCGGCTCACCGTCGGCGTCATCGCCGCCCGCGGCCAGGGCGAGGCGACCCGGGCCTACCTGCGCCAGTTCGTCGCCCGGCTCGGGCTGGACGGCTTCGGGGCGGTGCACGACTCGGGCCACCTGACCCGCTGCCGGGCCGACGACTCGCCGCTGCGCCGCGGCCCGGTGATCGTGGCGGGCGACGCGGCCGGCCTGCTCGACCCGTGGACCCGCGAGGGCATCAGCTTCGCGCTCCGCTCGGGCGCGCTGGCGGGCGAGTGCGCCGCCCGGGGCGACCTCGACGGCTACGTCACCGCCGTCAACGCCACCCTGGTGCCCGACATGCGCGCGGGCCGCATCCTGCTGGCGGCCTTCACCCGCCACAGCGGGGCGCTGCACCGGGGGCTGTCGACGGCCAGGGGCTGGGGCGCCTTCGCCCGGTTCTGCCGGAGCGACATGTCCCTGTCCGAGCTGGTCGCCCGGCCCTCCGCGCGGCTGGCGCTGGCGGTGCTCAACCGCATCTGAGGGAGCCCAGGCGCGCTATGGTTTCAGGGTGGATCACAAGCTCAGCGAGGCGGCCCGGGCGGCGGCCGGGCTTCATGCCGGAGGCGGAGGGCCTCGCCCTGTGCGAGACGGCCGAGGCCTACGCGCCCGCCGGCCCGGTCCTCGAGGTCGGCAGCTACTGCGGCAAGTCCGCCATTTACCTGGCGGCCGGGGTGCGCGCTGCCCGCGTGAACGGCACCAGGCAGCTGGTGGTGACGGTGGACCACCACCGGGGCTCGGAGGAGCACCAGCCGGGCTGGGAGTACCACGACCCGGACCTGGTCGACCCGGCCACCGGCCGGGTCGACACGCTGCCGCGGCTGCGGGCCACGCTGGCCGCGGCCGGCCTGGAAGACGACGTGATCGCGGTGGTCGGCCGGTCGGCCGACGTGGCCCGGCTGTGGCGCACCCCGCTCGGCATGCTCTTCATCGACGGCGGTCACACCGACGCCGCCGCCCAGTGGGACTACGAGGGCTGGGCCCCGTGGATCACCCTCGGCGGCGCCCTCGCCATCCACGATGTCTTCCCCGATCCGGCCGAGGGCGGCCAGGCCCCGTTCCGCCTCTACCAGCGCGCGCTCGCCTCCGGCGCCTTCACCGAGGTCCGCCGGGAAGGCTCGCTGCGCATCCTCGAACGCAGCGGCCCCGGAATCTGACCCCAGACCTGGCCTCAGGCGCCCACGGCGGTGTCACACCCGCAGGAGTCCAGGCCGGCCGGCGGACGCCGCCGGATACCGCCGGGACGGCCCGGAACACGGCCGCGCCGCCGCTGAAGCGGGCCAGCGCGTCGGCCGCGAGCACGACCGCGGCCGAGGTCCAGCACGAGCGCTCGGCCGGGAAGTGCGCCTCGTTGGCGTACTGCCAGCCGGTCCAGTACGAGCCGTCGTCGTGCCGCAGCCGGCCGACCGCCGCCAGCAGCTCGGCCGCCTGTTCCCGCTGCCCGCAGGCATCGAGCGAGAGCACCAGCTCGGCCGTCTCGGCCACCGTGACCCAGGGCTCGTCGCTGACGCAGCGGACACCGAGACCGGGCACCACGAACGTGTCCCAGCCGCCGGCCAGGCGCTCGGCGGCCGCACTGCCCCGCAGCGCGCCCCCGAGCACCGGGTAGTACCAGTCCATCGCGAACCGGCTCTTGTCCGCGAACGCCTCCGGGTGGCAGCCGAGCGCATGGCTCGAGCTGGCCCGCCGCGAGCTCCCAGTCCGGCTGCTGCTCGCCCGCCAGGGCCGCCAGCGAGATCGCGCAGCGCAGGCCCTGGAGGATGCTCGAGCAGCCGGACAGCAGGGCGAACTCGCCCGGGCGGCCCGCCGCGTCCCGCTCCCAGGCGACCTCGCCCCGCGGCGCCTGCAGGCCGAGCACCCAGCCGGTGGCGGCACGCACGGCCGGCCACATCCGGTCGGTGAACGTGCCGTCCCCGGTGACCAGGTACTCGTGCCATACCCCGACCGCGACGTAGGCCGCGTGGTGGCTCTCGGCCGCCTGATCGGCGACCGCGTCCGGGGCCGGGGCGCCCGGTCCGCCGGTCACCCGCGGCCACGAACCGTCCGGCCGCTGGGTCTCCCGCAGCCACTGGTAGGCCAGCCGGGCCGGCGCGCTGAGCCCGCAGGCGCGACAGCGCCATCGCGCACTCCACGTGGTCCCAGGGGTCGACGTGGCCGTCCGGCCAGGGTACGGCGCCGTCGGGCCGCTGCGCTGCCGCGATCGTGCGGGCCGTCGCGAGCACGTCGGCCGGCGGCGCCGGCCTGGAGCGCGCCGCATCGCTGTGCACCAGGCGCCCGGGCTGGCTGGCCGGCGGGCTGCGCCGCTTGGTGGCATAGACGACGAGGCTCTTGCCGACGAGCGGGTTGAGGGCGGCCTCGGCCATCTTGGTGAGGGCGGGCTGGCGCATGATGTCCCAGACCAGCAGCCGGTGGTAGGCCCGCACGGCGAGATGGTCGTCGTCGTGCACCCCGACCGCGCACTTCAGCCACCAGTAGGCCGAGTGCAGCCCGTGCGCGTGGTGGCTGCCCGCGGGGGTCAGGCCCGCCGCGGTCAGCTTCGCGGTCAGCTCGGCCCGGGTGAAGATCCGCACATGTCCCCCGGGGACCTCGTGGTACTCACGCGACAGGGCCCAGCAGATCCGCTCCGGGAGCCAGGCTGGCACGGTCACCGCGACGGTGCCACCGGGGCGCACGACCCGGGCGATCTCGGCCAGCGCGGCGGTGTCGGCGGGCACGTGCTCGAGGATCTCGGCCGCGATGACGGCGTCGAACGCCCCGTCGGGGAAGGGCAGCCGGGTGGCGTCGGCGGCGACGGCGCCCGCCCGGCGGCGGCCCCTGCGACTGGCACCGCCTCGCCCGCGGCCCGCATCGCGCCGAACATCGCCGTCACCGGCGGCAGCTCACCGTGGTCGAGGTCGGCCGCGATCACCCGGGCGCCGCGCCGGTAGGCCTCGAACGCGTGGCGGCCCGCGCCGCAGCCGAGGTCGAGCACGCGGTCGCCCGGACGGACCGGGAACCGCGAGAAATCGATGGTCAGCAACCAGTCTCCCCGTTGATCACCGTGCGGTACAGCGCCTCCGTGGCGGCCGCGACCGCGGGCCAGGCGAACCTCTCCCGGACCCGCGCCAGGCCCCGGTCCGCCAGCCGGGCGCGCCCGGCATCGTCGTCGAGCAGGCCGCGCAGCGCCGCCGCCAGCTCCTCCGGGTCGCCCGGCGGCACCAGCAGGGCCGCGTCCCCGGTCACCTCGGGCAGCGCGCCCGCCCGGCTCGCTACCAGCGGGGTACCGGAGGCCATGTGCTCCACCGCAGGCAGCGAGAAGCCCTCGTACAGCGAGGGGATGACCGCGACCTGGGCCGAGGCGAGTACCCGGGCGTACTCCTGGTCGGGCAGCCCACGGGTGAAGGTGACCTTGTCCCCCAGTGCCAGCTGGGCCACCTGCCGCCGGGTGGCGGCCGAGGGGGTGCCGATGACCACCAGGTGCGCGTCGCGCTCGGTGGCCAGCTTGGCGATCGCCCGCAGCAGCGCCGCCAGTCCCTTGAGGGGCGAGTCGGCGCTGGTCACGGTCACGATCCGGCCGGGCACGCGCGGCGGCCAGCCATCCGGGCGGAACAGCCGCGTGTCGACCCCGAGGGGGATGATGTGCACGTTCCGCCGCGCGACCCGGAAGTCGCGGCAGATGTCGTCCCGGGACGACGACGACACCGTGACCAGCGGTCCGGCCCGGCGCGCGACCCGGCCCTGCATCCGGACGAAGCCGTACCACCGGCGCTTGCCCAGGCGCTCCCGCCAGCCGCGTCCGGCCAGGTCCAGCCGCCGGTCGACGGTGATCGGGTGATGGACCGAGGTGACCAGCGGCAGCCCGAGCCGCCGGAGGCCGAGCATGCCGTAGCCGAGCCCCTGGTTGTCGTGCACGATGTCGAAGTCGCCCGGGCGGCCGCGCAGCGCCCGCAGCGCCCGGATGCTGAACGTGAGCGGTTCCGGGAACGCCCCGCCCCACATCATCGCCACCTCGAGCGCGTCGGCCCAGTCCCGCAGGGCACCCGGGGACGGCGTCCGGAACGGGTCGTCGTCGCGGTACAGGTCCAGGCTGGGCAGTTCGCGCAGCAGCGGGCCGTCGTCGAGCTCCGGGTAAGGCTGACCGGAGAACACCTCCACCCGGTGCCCACGGGCGGCGAGCTCCCGGCTCAGGTGGCGCACGTAGACGCCCTGTCCGCCGGAGTGCGGTTTGCTGCGGTATGACAGCAGCGCTATGCGCAACGGACGGTTCACTGAGGCCACGGGGCACCTTACCAAGAGCGCCGGCCGCCCCCGCTGGCTGGTCAGGCCGGGCGGGTCGGACTGGTCAGGCCGGCGGGCCAGGCTGCTCAGGCCGGCCGGTCAGCCCGTGGCCAGGCCGCCGATGGCGAGCCCGATCAGGTAGGTGAAGCCCGCCGCGAGCCCGCCCAGCAGCAGCTGGCGCAGCGCCCCGCGCCAGAACGGCCGCCCGGTCAGGCGGGCCACCAGGCCGCCGCCGACGACGGCGGCCAGCGCCGACAGGACCAGCGCGGTCCCCAGGGCGTCGAAGCCGAGCGCGTACGGCAGCAGCGGGATGAGCGCGCCGAGGGCGAAGGAGACCAGCGACGCACCCGCCGCCACCAGCGGCGAGGGCAGCTCGGCCGGGTTGACCCCGAGCTCTTCGAACGCGTGCACTTCCAGCGCCTTCTCCGGGTGGGCGGAGATCTCGGCCGCCGCCACGCGCGCGGTCGCCGCGCTGATGCCGCGGCGGCGCAGCATGCCGACCAGCTCGGCCTGCTCGGCCACGGCGTTGTGGATGAGCTCGTGCCGCTCCTTGTCCACCTCCGCCGCGACCAGCTCGTTCTGCGAGGAGACGGAGACGAACTCGCCCGCCGCCATCGAGAACGCCCCCGCCGCAAGCCCGGCCAGGCCGGTGAGCAGGATCGCGTGCTGCGAGCCGCCGCCGCCGCCGACCCCCGCGATCAGCGAGACGTTGGTGACGAGCCCGTCCATCGCGCCGAAGACGGCGGGCCGCAGCCAGCCGCCGGAAACGTCGCGGTGCTCGGGGCCGTGATGGTCCGGTCGGTCCCGGTCGGCGCTAGTCACCTGCACATTGTAAGGAAAGGTGCGCGGTCGTTGCCCCGCTGGCGCTGGCCGGAAACATGGCCCGGCCGCGGCCAGCGCCGGCCGGGGACAGGACCGGGGCATGACTCAGCGACCAGGCGGGGAATGATGGGGCTGTGACGACAACCGAGGCGACCGCCGGGGGCGGGGAACCGCGCCGCTGGCATGCCAGCCTCGCCTGGCTCGCCCGCTCGTCGCCGGCCGGCGCCGGCGGACTGGCCCGGGACGTGCTCATCGAGGCGAGCGGGGGCCGGTTCACCGCCGTCACCCCGGGAACCCCGGCCGCCGCGGTCCCGCCGGGCACCGAGCGGCTGTCCGGACTGACCCTGCCCGGCCTGGCCAACGCCCACTCGCACGCGTTCCACCGGGCGCTGCGGGGCGGTCCGGGCGGCGGCGTCGGGACCGCGCGGCGCCGGCCGCCGGCGATACGTTCTGGACCTGGCGCGAGCGCATGTACGCGGTCGCCGGGCGGCTCGACCCGGCGAGCTACCACGCCCTCGCCCGGGCCGTCTACGCCGAGATGGCGCTGGCCGGCGTTACCTGCGTGGGGGAGTTCCACTACTTGCACCACGCCCCCGGCGGCGCCCGCTACCAGGACCCCAACGAGCTCGGCCACGTGCTGATCCAGGCCGCGGCGGAGGCGGGACTGCGCATCACCCTGCTCGACGCCTGCTACCTGGGGGGCGGCTTCGCCCCCGGCGGCGCCACCGTCCCGCTGTCCGGAGTGCAGCTGCGCTTCGGCGACGGCACCGCGGCGGCCTGGGCCGAACGAGTCTCCTGCTTCGGCTGCGACTCGCTCGGCATGGTGGCGCCGCACGCCCGGCTCGGGGCCGCCATCCACTCGGTCCGGGCGGTCGGTCCAGACCAGGTGCCGGACATCATGGCGTGGTCGCACGCGCACGGCGCCCCGGTCCACGCCCACCTGTCGGAGCAACCGCTGGAGAATGCCGAGAGCCGGGCTGCCTTCGGCGGCACCCCGGCCGAGGTGCTGTACGAGGCCGGGGCGCTGGGCCCGCGGACCACGCTGGTGCACGCCACCCACCTCGCCGCCCGCGACGTGGAGCTGCTGGGCGGCTCGCGGTCGACCGTGTGCATGTGCCCGCTGACCGAGGCCGACCTGGCCGACGGGGTCGGCCCCGCCCCCGCGCTCGCCGCGGCCGGGTCGCCGCTCGCGCTCGGCAGCGACGGGCACAGCGCCATCGACCTGATCGAGGAGGCCCGCTGGCTGGAGTTGTCGCAGCGGCTGGCGACCCGGCGCCGCGGCCACTTCAGCGCCGACGACCTCGCCGCCGCGGCGACCGCGGGCGGGCACGCCTGCCTCGGCTGGCCCGACGCCGGCGAGATCGCCCCCGGCGCCCACGCCGACCTGGTCACGCTCTCGCTGGACTCACCCCGGCTGGCGGGCGGGGCGGGCGACCCGCTGGAGGCGGTGTTCACCGCCGGCACCGCGGCCGATGTCAGGCACGTCGTGACCGGTGGCGTGGACGTGGTCCGGGACGGGCGTCACCTGCTGGTGGCGGACGTCCCCGGTGAACTGGCCGCCGCCGTCGGCGCGGTCCTCGCCTAGCGGCCGGCCGGTGGCCCGCTCCGTGCTGATCACGCAGATCGGCGAACTTGTCACCAACGCGCCCGACGGCGCCCCGCCCGTCCCAGGCGACGGTGGCGGGTTCGCCGCCGTCAGCGACGCCGCCCTGGTCATCGAGGACGGCCGGATCGCCTGGACCGGGCCCGCGGCCCACGCGCCGCCCGCCGACGAGGTGGTCGACGCGGCCGGCCGGGCGGTGCTGCCCGGCTTCGTCGACTCGCACGCGCACCTGGTGTTCGCGGGGGAACGGTCGGCCGAGTTCGCGGCGCGCATGGCCGGGCGCCCGTACGCGGCGGGCGGTATCGCCTCGACGGTGGCGGCGACCCGGGCCGCAACCGACGCGACGCTGCGCGCCGGGGTGCGGCGCCTCGCGGCCGAGATGCTGCGGCAGGGCACCACGACGTTCGAGTGCAAGTCGGGCTACGGGCTGACGGTGGCGGACGAAGTCCGCTCGGTGGCGCTGGCGGCCGAGATCACCGACGAGGTGACGTACCTGGGAGCGCATGTGGTGCCGCCCGAGTACGCGGCCGACCCAGACGCCTACGTGGACCTGGTGTGCGGGGACATGCTGGCGGCGTGCGCGCCCTACTGCCGCTGGGCCGACGTCTTCTGCGAGGACGGCGCATTCGGCGCGGAGGCGGCCCGGGCGGTGCTGACCGCCGCCCGGGCGCGCGGGCTGCTGCCGCGGATTCACGCGAGCCAGCTCGGGCCGGGCCCCGGGATTGCGCTGGCGGTGGAGCTCGGGGCCGCCTCGGCCGACCACTGCACGTTCCTGACCGGCACCGACGTGGACGCGCTGGCGTCGTCGGTGACCGTGGCGACGCTGCTGCCGGGGGCGGAGTTCGGCACCCGCCAGCCGTACCCGGATGCCCGCCGCCTGATCGACGCCGGGGTCACGGTGGCGCTGGCGACCGACTGCAACCCGGGCTCGTCCTACACCTCGTCGATGTCGTTCTGCGTCGCCCTGGCCGTTCGTGACATGCGCATGACCACCGGCGAGGCGGTCTGGTCGGCGACCGCGGGCGGCGCCCGGGCGCTGCGCCGGGCCGATGTCGGCTACCTCGCCCCGGGGGCCCGGGCCGACCTGGTCGTGCTCGACGCCCCGTCCCACGCCTACCTGGCCTACCGGCCCGGGGTGCCGCTCGTCCACGCGGTCTACCGGTCCGGCCAGGCCGTTGGCGCGCCTGGCGCGCCCGGCCCCGCCATCTAGGCCTCGCCTGGGTCCGCCGGGTCCCTCAGCCGCCGCTGATGTCGGCCGCGATGTCGCGGCTCCCGGCGCCACCGGGCGCGGCAGTTTCCTGCACGGGCTCCTCGACGTCGTCGTACTCCAGCCGCAGGACCCGGCTCAGCGTCGCGTGCATCGCGTACATGGCGGTGATGTACGTCAGGTCGAGGATCTGCGCGTCGGTCAGGTGCTGCTTGAGCACCGCGAAGACCCCGTCGGCGACCCGGCCCTTGTCGAGGACGATGGCGTCGGTCAGCGCCAGCACGGCGCGCTCCAGCTCATCGAACTGGCTGGACACGGACCAGGCCGGGATGGCCTGCACCTTCTCCTCCGGCATCCCGGCGCTGCGGCAGGCCTTGCAGTGCTGGGAGAACACGAACGAGCTGCCGGTAATCCAGCCCGCGCGGGTCTGCCCGAGCTCGCGGAGCACCGGGCTGAGCCGGTCGGCTGACTTCCGGTACACCGCGAACCCGTCGACGGCGTGCCGGAAGACCTCCGGCGACAGGGCGAACACCGTCCACCAGTTGCCGGGCGTGCCGGTGGCGGTGCCCGGCTCCGCGACTGGATCCCGGTCCGGGCCGAACATGGTGGTGTACGAGCCGAGAATGAACTCGCTGTCGACGTCGCCGCGCGGAACCTGCCGTAGTCGGGGCATCTTCGCTGGACCTTCCGTTGATTCCGGTCCCCGGTCACGGGCGGACCCGTGCCGCACCCGGGAACTCGCTTTCCGCGAGCGTAAGGAATCGGCGCACATCCGGCAACGTGTCACCGGGCGGTTCTCGCGCCGCCTGCGGTCAGGCGGCGAAGTGGCTTACAGTGCCGGGTAGCGGCCGCGGAACCGGACGAGCGGGTCCCCGCCCTCGGCCACGTAGGCCACCTCCTCGACCGCGGAGATGACCAGCAGGTGATCGCCCGCCGGGACCCGGCGGGCGACCGAGCACTCAAGCGCGGCCAGGCCGCCCGACGGGATGAGGGCCCCCGAGGCGGCTCCCCGCACGTGCGGCACCGCGTCCAGGATGAGCCGCGCGCTGGGCCGCCCGGCCGCTGCGAACTGGCCCGCGATCAGCTTCTGGCCGGCCGACAGGAGCGTCACCGCGAACCGCAGCGCGGGCAGCGCCGGGCGGCTCAGCACCTCGGCCGGGTGCGAGCCCGCGATCAGCGACACCGCCACCAGCGGCGGGTCGAGCGAGACGGGCAGGAACGCGCTGACCGTGGTGCCGATGTCGTCCCGGTCGTCGGCGATGGTGACCAGGGTGACCCCGGCCGCCCAGGCCGACAGGGCCGTCGACAGGTCGTCACCGTTCACGGAGTTGGCCCGCCCCCGTTCGGGCTAACTGATCTTCCAGGTGCCGGGCAGGGTCAGCGGGCCGTACGCGGGCAGCCCCGCGGCGGCCGCGAACCGCCAGGCCGGGCCCCAGCCGTCGGCGAACAGGGCCGCTACCGCGCCCGCGCCGGCCTGCCCGCGGGCGGCAGGCCGGGACTCGCTCGACTCGGCCGGACGGAACTGGTCGAGCGGGCCGAGCCGTGGGTAGACCCGTACCGGCGCCGACGCCGGCAGCCCGCCCCGCTTGCGGGCGATCGCGACCGCCTCGCGCAGCCCGCCCGCCTCGTCGGCCAGGCCGTTGGCGATGGCGTCGGCCCCCGTCCAGACCCGGCCACGGGCCAGGTCGTGCACCCGCTCGGGGGACAGCCGCCGCCCGGCGGCGACCTTGTCGGTGAAGTCAGCGTAGACCGCGTCGAGCCACTCGTTGATCCGCGTCCACTCACCGTCAGAGAACGGCCGCGACGAGGAGAACATGGTGGCGACGCCGCCTGCGCTGTCGGTGATCGTGTCGGTGGCGACGCCGGCCCGCTCGAACAGGTCGCGCAGCACCGGCTTGCCCATGATCACGCCGATGGAGCCGGTGATGGTCCCCGGCTGGGTCACGATCAGGTCGGCCGGGGCGGCGATGAAGTAGCCGCCCGACGCGGCCACGTCGCCCATCGACACCACGACGGGCTTGCCCGCCGCCCGCAGCCGGACCACCTCGCGCCAGATGACGTCGGACGCGGTGTAGGAGCCGCCGGGGCTGTTGACCCGGAGCACGACCGCGCGGGCGCCGTCGTCGGCCGCGGCCGCCCGCAGCGCCGCCGCCACCGTGTCCGACCCCATCCCGCCGCCGCCGGGTCCGCCCCGGCCGCTGCGGCCGGACCGGATCGGGCCCTGGGCGTAGATCGTGGCCACGAACCGCTCATGGGCGCCGGGGGTGATGCCGCGGGCGCTCGCCCCGAGCCGCCGCGGCAGGTCGCCGAGCGACTGCGTGCGCTGGTAACGCTGCAGGTACAGCAGGGTCGCGTCCCGGCCGGCCTCCCGGCGGACCTGGTCGTAGACCTCGTCCCGGTACAGCAGCCCGTCGACCAGGCCCTCCTCGAGCGCCTGGCGGGCCAGGAACGGCCCGCGGCCGAACAGGCCCGCCGCCTGCTCGAGCGGCAGCCCGCGGCCGGCCGCGACCGCCGCGACGAGCTGCTCGGTGACCGACTGGGCGAGCCGGGCGGCGGCCTCCCGGGCCGGGCCGGTGAACCCGGACTCGGTCAGCTGGTCGGCGGCGGACTTGTACTCGTAGCGCTTGGCGCTCTGGAAGTCGATGCCGAGCTTCTCCAGCGCACCGTGCAGGAAGACCTGCTCGACGGCGACATTGGTCAGCCCGAGGGTGCCGGACGGCTGGAGGTAGATCCGGTCGAACCCGGAGGCCAGGTAGTAGGGCAGGTTGCCGTGCACGAAGTCGCCGAACGACTCGCTCCACGCCACCGTGAGCTTGCCCGACTTGCGGAAGTCGCTGATGGCGCCGCGCAGCTCCTGGATCTTGGCCAGGCCGGTGCGGGAGCCGCCGACCTTGACCACCAGGACCCGGACGCGGTCGTCGGCCGCCGCCCGCCGCAGCCCGTCGAGCAGGTCCGCCAGGCGGGTGCGGCGCATGGTGAGCAGCGCGGACAGCGGGTCGGCGGGCGGTCCCTCAGCGATGCCCTCCGTGAGGTCGAGCTCGAGGATGAGCGGACCGGTCCTGCGCTGCCGCATGCGAACGACGGAGGCGGCGAGCTTCGCGTCTGCCATAGCGGCTAGCTTACGTGGGGAACAACATTGCCGACGCGGCCCCGGCGGGCGGTCGGCGGACCGAAGGTGGTGTCTCGCATCGCATACAGCGCGTCTGTAGCCGTGGTCGACGTGGCCAACGTAATGGGGGCCAGGGCCGATGGCTGGTGGCGGGACCGGGCGGGGGCGGCGCTGCGGTTGTGCCGGGAGGTGATGGTGCTCGCCCAGCGCGAGGACAGCCCGGCCGCGGCCTGGGTGCTCGTCCTCGAGGGCCAGGCCCGGGACGCCGTGGCCAAGCTGAACGACGCCGCGCTGCCCGATCAGGACGCGCCCCCGGGCGATGACTGGGTGCCGCCGCCGGACGAGGCGGTGCCGGTGCGGGTGGTCGCCGCCCCGGGCTCAGGCGACGACGCGATCGTCGGCGCGGTCGCCGAGGCGGTCGCCTCCCAGGTGGAGGACGAGAGCGTGCTGGTGGTGACGGCCGACCGCGAGCTGCGGGCGCGCTGCGAGGAGCTGAACGCCTCAGTGGTGGGCCCGGGCTGGCTGCTGCGGCTGATCGAGCCGGGGTAACATCTAGGTAACCCCTCGCGCCCCTGCGCCGCGCCGCAGGTGGCGGCGCTGCTCGCCATCGACCGGAACCTGATGCGCATGTACGTGATCCTGGCGATCCTCGCCCTGGTGCTCGTCGTCCTGCTCGCCCTGGCCGCCCGCGCGGTGCTGGTCATCCGCGGCGCCCGCCGCCGGACCAGGAAACGCGAGGCGGTCGCCGCCCGGCTGGCGGCCGTGGTCGAGCAGGCCGAACGGGAGCACCGGACGCGCAGCGCCGCCGCCGAGCAGAGCTCGGCCCTGACGGCGGTGCTCCCGGCGATCCCGCAAGGCGACAGGGACCCCCGCCGGGTCGCCTAGGCCCGGAACCGGGACCCGTCCCCGGGGTCCCGGGGTGGCTCAGATCTCCGGCGTCAGCCAGAGCACCGACAGCGGCGGCAGCACGATGTCGGCCGACGCCGGCGGCCGTGCCACGGGCGGTTGACCGCCTGCACCGAGCCCAGGTTGCCCAGCCCGCTGCCGCCGTAGCTGGCCGCGTCGGTGTTGATCACCTCACGCCAGCGCCCCGCCAGCGGCAGGCCGACCCGGTAGTGATCGTGCGGCATGGGCGAGAAGTTGGCGATGCAGGCCAGCACCGGCGCGCCATGCTCCTGCGCGCCGAAGCGGAGGAACGACAGCACGTTGCCGTGCGCGTCGTTGGAGTCGATCCAGCCGAACCCGTCGGGTGAGGTGTCCTGCGACCACAGCGCCGGGTGCTCGGTGTAGACCGTGTTCAGGTCGCGGATCAGCCGCTGCACGCCCGCGTGGCTGCCGTACTGCAGCACCCACCAGTCGAGGCCGTTGGTCTCCGACCACTCGCTGCCCTGCCCGAACTCCGAGCCCATGAACAGCAGCTGCTTGCCCGGGTGGGCCCACATGTAGCCGAACAGCGACCGCAGCCCGGCGAACTGGCGCCACTCGTCGCCTGGCATCTTCCGCAGCAGCGAGGCCTTGCCGTGGACCACCTCGTCGTGTGACAACGGCAGCACGTAGTTCTCCGAGAACGCGTACACCATCGAGAAGGTGATCTCGTTGTGGTGGTACTGGCGGTAGATCGGGTCGAGGCTGAAGTACTCGAGGGTGTCGTTCATCCAGCCCATGTTCCACTTGAACCCGAAGCCGAGCCCGCCCAGGTGAGTGGGGCGGGACACGCCGGGCCAGGCGGTCGACTCCTCGGCGATCATCATGATCCCGGGGACCCGCCGGTAAGCGGTGGCGTTGACCTCCTGGAGGAAGGAGATCGCCTCCAGGTTCTCCCGGCCGCCGAACTTGTTGGGCGCCCACTCGCCGTCACGCCGCGAGTAGTCCAGGTAGAGCATGGACGCGACCGCGTCGACCCGGAGCCCGTCGATGTGGAACTCCTCGAGCCAGTAGATGGCGTTGGCGACGAGGAAGTTCCGCACCTCCGAGCGGCCGAAGTTGAACACCAGCGTGCCCCAGTCGGGGTGCGAGCCCAGCCGCGGGTCGGCGTGCTCGTACAGGTGGGTGCCGTCGAACTCGGCCAGCGCCCAGGAGTCGCGCGGGAAGTGCGCCGGGACCCAGTCGACGATGACGCCGATACCCGCCTGGTGCAGGGTGTCGACGAGGTAGCGGAAGTCGTCCGGCGCGCCGAACCGCGAGGTCGGCGCGTAGTAGGAAGTGACCTGGTACCCCCAGGACCCGCCGAACGGGTGCTCGGCCACCGGCAGGAACTCCACGTGGGTGAAGCCCAGGTCGGTCACGTAGGCCGCCAGCTCGACCGCGAGTTCGCGGTAGGACAGGCCCGGCCGCCAGGACCCGAGGTGCACCTCGTAGACCGACATCGGGCTGCTCAGCGGCTGCCGCTCGGCCCGCTCGGCCAGCCACTCGCCGTCTTTCCAGGTGTAGTCCGACCGGTAGACGACCGAGGCGGTGGCGGGCGGCGTCTCGGCCAGGGCCGCCATCGGGTCGGCTTTGTCCCGCCAGGCGCCGTCGGGCCCGCAGATGGAGAACTTGTAGGTGGCGCCGGGGGCGACGTCGGGCACGAACAGTTCCCAGACCCCGGCCCCGCCGAGCGACCGCATGGGGTGGGCCCGCCCGTCCCAGAAGTTGAAGTCGCCGACTACCCGGACGCCGCGGGCGTTCGGGGCCCAGACCGCGAACGCGGTCCCGGTCTCCGCCGGCCGCGCGCCGAGAGCGTGCCACAGCTGCTCGTGGCGGCCCTCGCCGATCAGGTACAGGTCGAGCTCGCCCAGCGTCGGCAGGTGCCGGTAGGCGTCGTCCTGCCGCTGCGGCTCGCCGTCCGCGTAGGTCACCTCGAGCCGGTAATCAGGAACGGGGGCTTCGGGTCCCGGCACCGTCACCTCGAAGACGCCCTGGTGCAGGTGCGTCATCGGGTGCCTGCTGCCGTCGGACAGCACCGCTGTCACCGAGACGGCGAGCGGGCGCAGCGCGCGGATGGCGACGCCCTCGCCCGGGACGGCGTGGGCGCCGAGGATGGAGTGCGGGTCGTGATGCTGGCCCGCGACGATGAGCTCGATCTCCCCGAGGGAGACGGTTTCGTTTTTTGATAGCACTTCAGAACTCTGCCAGTGAGTCAAGGGGGATGGGGAGCCAGGACGGTCGGTGCCTGGCCTCGTACATGACCTCGTACACAGCCTTGTCCAGCAGCAGGGCGCGCAGCAGGACCTGGTTGGCGACCGGGTCGAGCCCGCCCGCTTCGGCGTACCCGGTGCAGAAGGCGGTGGCGTTGCCGCGGGCCCAGTCCCGCGCGGCGTCATTGACGGCCACCCCGCCGGGGCGGCCGACGAGCTGGTGCCGGGCCGCGTAGTCGAACGAGCGGAGCATGCCGGCCACGTCCCGCAGCGGGGAGGACCGGGCCCGGCGCTGGGCCAGCGGGGTGGCGGGCTCGCCCTCGAAGTCGAGCACGACCCAGCCGGTCTCGGTCCGCAGCACCTGGCCGAGGTGATAGTCACCGTGCACCCGCTGCACCGGGAACGGCCCCGGCAGCGTGGCCACCTCGGCGTAGGCATCGCTGATCATCTCGGCGTGCTTGGCCAGTTCCGGCACCGCCGCGACGGCCAGGTCGAGCTTGCGGTACATCTGCTCGGTGAGGCTGGCGGCGGCCTCGGGGCCAAGTTCGTCCGTGCCGAACGCGGTCGCCAGGTCGGCGTGCACCGCGGCCGTGGCCACGCCGAGCCGCCGCGCCTCGCCGGAGAAGTCGCCGCCCGCGTCGGCCGCCCGGACCCGCTGCGGCCCGGTGCCGCCGGGCCGCAGGGCCGGGATCGGGCCGGTGGCGCTGGCGCCGGCGTCGTTCACGCTGGCGTCCCCGACGGCCGCGTACAGGTCGCGGACGCTGGTCGCGGCGAGCGTCCAGCCGTCGGTCGCCAGCCGCAGGTACTGCGACAAGATCCCCAGGCTGGTGGGCACGCCCTCCAGCCGGGTCTCGATCTCGCCCAGCGGCTGGGCCACGTAGGGCGAGCCGAGGCGGGCGAGCGCGATGGACACCTCCAGGTCCGGGTTGGGACCGGGAGACAGCCGCCGGAACATCTTCAAGATGGACTGCCCGCCGTAGACGAGGCTGGTGTTGCTCTGCTCGCTGCCGAGCACCAGGCTGTCGAGGCCGGGGTTGAAGGTGGCGCCCTCGATCGTCCGCAGCCGCAGCGGGCCGATGTCCCTGTTGCCGGCGATGGCCGCCAGCAGGTGCTTGGTCAGGTCGGCGTCGTGCAGCGCGTCGTACATGACCCGGCCGTCGGGCGCCGAACCGATCCGGACGTGCTCCAGCCGGGCCGGGAGCCATTTCCGCAGGCCGACCGGCACCTGGTAGTAGGTGACGGCGGTGCCGTGCGAGACCGCGACGATCAGGTGCCGGAGCTCGGGGTCACCCGCCGTGAACACGGTATCCGCGACGACCGCCAGGTCACGCAGCTCTTGCCCCTTGCCGGCGAACCAGCGCTGGTTCCCTAGCCAATCTGCTAGCGCGTCCTCGATCGCCATGCCTCGCTCATCCCTCGGTAGCGGTTTCGTTGCGGAGGAGAAATCCCCCGTAGCCCCCCGTCCCCGGAGCCGCGAACCGTCAGTGCTCCGTCGCTGCCCCCCCTGCGGCCGGCCACGACTGGTCGTCCCGCACAGGCGGCAATTGCGAACACAAACGGCTCATCGGTCATTCTCCTCCCTCGCTGGGGGGAGCTGAAACCAGTAGAAGCCGTGCCCAGGCAGCGTCAGCAAGTAGTTAAGTTCCCCAATGGGGGGGAACGTAACGCCGCCCATGCACTCGATGGGGGTAACTCCCATGAATCGTCGCAGGTCAAGCTCGACCGGCTGGGGGAAGCGGGAGAGGTTGTTGACGCACAGGATGCGGTCGGCCGCGTCGTGTTCGACCGGGGTCTCGTGCAGGTTTTCCAGCCGCTGGGCCGCCAGCGTGCCGGCCGCGTCGTACTCGCGCACGAACGCCAGCACGCTCGGGTTGCTGCTGGTGAGTTCCTCGTAGGCGCCAAGGCCGAAGACAGGGTGGCGCTTCCTGATCTCGATCATCCGCCGGGTCCAGTGCAGCAGCGACTGCGGGTGGCGCTGCTGGGCCTCGACCGACAGCGCCTGGTAGCCGTAGATCGGGTCCATCACCGGCGGCAGGTAGAGGCGCTGCGGGTCGCTGCTGGAGAAGCCGCCGTTGCGGTCGGGCGTCCACTGCATCGGGGTCCGCACGCCGTCGCGGTCGCCGAGCCAGATGTTGTCGCCCATGCCGATCTCGTCGCCGTAGTACATGACGGGCGAGCCCGGCAGCGACAGCAGCAGCGCGGTGAACAGCTCCAGCTGGTTCCGGTCGTTGTCGATGAGCGGGGCCAGGCGCCGCCGGATGCCGATGTTGGCCTTCATCCGCGGGTCCTTGGCGTACTCCTTGTACATGTAGTCGCGCTCTTCGTCGGTCACCATCTCGAGCGTCAGCTCGTCGTGGTTGCGCAGGAAGATGCCCCACTGGCAGCCGGACGGGATCTTGGGCGTCTGGGCCAGGATCTCCGAGATCGGGTAGCGCTGCTCGCGGCGCACGGCCATGAAGATGCGCGGCATCAGCGGGAAGTGGAACGCCATGTGGCACTCGTTGCCGCCGACCTGGTCGTCGCCGAAGTACTCGACCACGTCGGCCGGCCACTGGTTGGCCTCGGCCAGCAGCACCCGGTCAGGATAGGCGGCGTCGACTTCGAGGCGGACCCGCTTGAGGTACTCGTGGGTCTCCTTGAGGTTCTCCCCATTGGTCCCTTCCCGCTCGTACAGGTAGGGCACCGCGTCCAGCCGGAACCCGTCGATGCCGAGGTCGAGCCAGAACTTCAGCACCTCGATCATCGCGTCCTGGACCCTCGGGTTGTCGAAGTTCAGGTCGGGCTGGTGGGAGAAGAACCGGTGCCAGAAGTACTGGCCCCGGACCGGGTCGAACGTCCAGTTCGAGGTCTCGGTGTCGACGAAGATGATCCGTGCGTCGGCGTACTTGTCCGGAGTGTCCGACCACACGTAGAAGTCACCGAACGGCCCCTCGGGGTCGGTCCGGCTGGCCTGGAACCACGGGTGCTGGTCGCTGGTGTGGTTCATGACCAGGTCGGCGATGATCCGGATGCCGCGCCGGTGCGCCTGCTCGACCAGGTCCACGAAGTCGGCGATATTGCCGTACTCGGGCAGCACCTGCAGGTAGTCGGCGATGTCGTAACCGCCGTCGCGCAGCGGCGAGGAGTAGATAGGCAGCAGCCAGATGCAGTCGATGCCCAGCCACTGCAGGTAGTCCAGCCGCGACGTGAGGCCCTTGATGTCGCCTGTGCCGTCGCCGTTGGCGTCCTGGAAGCCGCGGATCAGCACCTCGTAGAAGACCGCGCGCTTGTACCACTCGGGGTCGCGCGGGCGGTCGAGGGCGAAATCGGGCACTCGTTCACCCGGCGGCGCGGCGAATGGTGGCGCTGAGACACCTTCCGGTGCGGCCGGAAGGTCGATAGTCGGCTCGTGCTCTGACACGGCGTTGACTCTCCTGGATGCGCTCGACCGCCGCCTGCCAGGCGAATCGGACTCAGTTCGTCCTAGGCACGCGAAACGGTAAAGATGTGTGCTGGTTGCCCAGCCGGGTCTAGGCGCACGTAGTTGGCTTGTCCCCAGGTGAAGGACTGGCCGGTGAGCTCGTCGGTCACGATGAGCTCATCACCCCAGCTCAGCCCCAGTGCTGGCAGGTCAAGCCACACCGTGGCCTCCCGGGCCTGGTGCGGGTCAAGATTGACGACAACAAGGACGGTGTCAGCGGCGTCCCCGCCCTCTTCCCGCGCCCTTGGTGCCGCCGGCCCAGAGGTTCGCTCCGGGATCCCGGCCGCCCCGTAGGAGCGCTTGGAGAAGCAGATCAGCTCGGGCTGATCCACGTGATGAAAGCGTAGGTTACGCAGCCAGTGCAATGCCACATGCGACCGTCGGATCCGGTTAAGGTCAGCGATGTATCCACTAATGCCCAGTCCGTCCCGTTCTGCGGTGTCCCAGTCGCGCGGGCGGTACTGGTACTTCTCCGAGTCCAGGTACTCCTCGCTGCCCGGTCGGAGCGGCGTGCTCTCACATAGCTCATAGCCAGAGTAGATACCCCAGGTTGGGCTGAGCATTGATGCTAGGACGGCACGAATTTTAAACGCCGCCGGCCCGCCGTGCTGCAGGTACTCGTGGAGGATGTCGGGAGTGTTGGCGAAGAAGTTGGGCCGCATGTAGGCTGCAGCCGGCCCGGACAGCTCGGTGAGGTACTCAGTCAGCTCCTCGGCCGCGACCCGCCAGGTGAAGTACGTGTACGACTGGTGGAAGCCGACCTTGCCGAGGGCGGCCATCATCGCCGGGCGGGTGAACGCCTCGGCCAGGAACAGCACGTCGGGGTCGGTCTGGCGGATGGACGCGAGCAGCCGCTCCCAGAACTTGACCGGCTTGGTGTGCGGGTTGTCGACGCGGAAGATGCGCACCCCGTGGCCCATCCACAGCCGGACGATCCGCTCGATCTCGGTGTAGATCCCCTCCGGGTCGTTGTCGAAGTTGAGCGGGAAGATGTCCTGGTACTTCTTGGGCGGGTTCTCGGCGTAGGCGATCGAGCCGTCGGCCCGGGTGGTGAACCACTCCGGGTGTTCCTTGACCCAGGGGTGGTCCGGGGAGGCCTGCAGCGCCAGGTCGATCGCGATCTCCATGCCGAGCTCGCGGGTGCGGGCCACGAACGCGTCGAAGTCGGCGAACGTGCCCAGGTCGGGGTGGATCGCGTCGTGCCCGCCCTCGGGGGAGCCGATCGCCCACGGGACGCCCGGGTCACCCGGGCGGGCCTCGAGCGTGTTGTTCCGCCCCTTGCGGAAGGTTGTCCCGATGGGGTGCACCGGGGGCAGGTAGACGACGTCGAAGCCCATCGTGGCGATCGCCTCGAGTCGCCGCGCGGCCGTCCGCAGCGTGCCCGAGACCGGCTCACGGCGGCCCATCGGGTCGAACTGGACGCCCTCGGAGCGGGGGAAGAACTCGTACCAGGACCCGTAGAGCGCCCGCAGCCGCTCCACCCGCACCGGCATCCGCCCGGACCGGGTCACCAGTTCCCGCAGCGGGTACTCAGCGAGGATGGCGGTGACCCGGGCGGTCCGCGCCGCCGCCAGCCGGTCCCACGGCGGCAGGGTGCGGTCGCGCAGCGTCCGGGCCAGGGCGAACAGGTCGGTGCGGGCCGCCGCCGGGCGCGCCGCCCCGGGCGGCTGCCTGATCGACCGGGCCGCCCGCTCGAACAGCAGGGCCCCCTCGGCCAGCATCAGCTCCACGTCCTGGCCGACCGGGATCTTGATGCCCGCGTCGTGGTCCCAGGCTGCGATCGGGTCGGACCACGATTCGACGTGGAACGACCAGGTGCCCTCGCTGGTGACGGTCACCTCAGCGCCGTAGCGGTCGCTCCCGGGGGCGAGCAGCCGCATCCTGACCAGCGGGCCAGGACGGCCCGCCGGATCTCGCAGGACCACGCCGGCACCGAGGGCGCCATGCCCTTCACGGAAGACAGTCGCGCTGACCTGGAAGGTCTCTCCGACGACGGCCTTGGCAGGGCGGCGCCCGCACTCGACGACGGGTTCCACGTCGAGGATGGGGATGCGTCCGATCACGCGGCTAACCTACCCAGCCGCAGTTCCGGGATTCCAGTCGGGGCCTGCCCGTATTATGGCCTCCCGTGAGAGCGATCCGACGTTTCACGGTCCGCGTGACGCTGCCGCAGCCCCTTGCCCCCTTGCATGACCTGATGCTGAATCTCCGCTGGTCCTGGCACCCGCCGACAGTCGAGCTGCTGCAGTCCATCGACCCGGCCGGCTGGGCCGCGTCCGGTGGCGATCCGGTGGCGATGCTCAGCTCGATGCGCCCGGGGCAGCTAGCCGAGCTCGCGGGGAACCTGGACTTCCTCCGGCGGCTCGACGCGGCCGTAGCTGACCTGCGCGGTTACACCTCCGAGACCCGCTGGTACCAGTCCGGGGCGGCGGGCGAGGTGGCCACGCTGCCGCGCGCGATCGCCTACTTCTCCCCTGAGTACGGCATCACCGCCGTCCTCCCGCAGTACTCGGGCGGGCTCGGCATCCTGGCCGGCGACCACCTCAAGTCGGCCAGCGACCTCGGCGTCCCGATCGTCGGGGTGGGCCTGCTGTACCGGCACGGCTACTTCACCCAGTCCCTGTCGGCCGACGGCTGGCAGGCCGAGCGCTACCCGGCCGACGACCCCAACGGCCTCCCGCTCACCCTGCTGCGCGAGCCCGGGGGCGACCCGGTCAAGGTGACGGTCACCCTGGCCGAGGCCAAGCAGCTGACCGCGCAGGTGTGGCTGGCGCAGGTCGGCCGGGTCCCGCTGCTGCTGCTGGACTCCTATGTGGAGGAGAACGAGCCCGCCCTGAGCGAGGTCACCGACCGGCTCTACGGCGGCGGCACCGAGCACAGGCTGCGCCAGGAGCTGCTGCTCGGCATCGGCGGGGTACGCGCGGTGCGGGCCTTCTGCGCGCTGTCGGGCCACCCTGAGCCCGAGGTGTTCCACACCAACGAGGGACACGCCGGCTTCCTCGGCCTGGAGCGGATCCGCGAGTACCTGACCGCCGGGCTGAGCTTCGACGAGGCGCTGGAGCTGTCCCGTGCGGGCACCGTCTTCACCACCCACACGCCGGTCCCGGCCGGCATCGACCGGTTCCCGCGCGAGCTCATCGAGCGCTACTTCGGGCACGGCAACGAGAGCGGCCTGCCGCTTGACCGGGTGCTGGCGCTGGGCGCCGAGACCTACCCGGGCGGCGACCCGCACGTGTTCAACATGGCGGTAATGGGCATGCGCCTGGCCGAGCGGGTCAACGGCGTGTCGGTGCTGCACGGCCAGGTGAGCCGGGAGATGTTCGCCGGGCTGTGGCCCGGGTTCGACACCGCCGAGGTGCCGATCGGCTCGATCACCAACGGCGTCCACGCGCCCACCTGGGTCGCCCGTGAGGTCTCTGACCTGGGCAACTCGGCCATGGCGGCCGAGGCCGACGCGAGCCGGCTGTGGGACATCAGGCGGCAGCTGCGGGCCCGGCTGGTGACCGAGACCCGGCGCCGGCTGCGCGAGTCGTGGCGTCAGCGGGGCGCCTCAGGGGCCGAGCTGACCTGGATCGACGACGTCCTCGACGAGAACGTGCTGACGATCGGGTTCGCCCGCCGGGTACCGTCCTACAAGCGGCTGACGCTGATGCTGAACGACCCGCAGCGGCTGGCCGGGCTGCTGCTCGACCCGGACCGGCCGGTCCAGATCGTCATCGCGGGCAAGGCCCACCCGGCCGACGAGGGCGGCAAGCGGCTGATCCAGCAGATGGTCCGGTTCGCCGACTCCGACGCGGTCCGGCGGCGGATCGTGTTCCTGCCCGACTACGACATGGCCATGGCCCGCTTCCTGGTCCAGGGGTGCGACGTCTGGCTCAACAACCCGCTGCGCCCGCTGGAGGCGTGCGGCACCTCGGGCATGAAGGTGGCGCTGAACGGCGGGCTGAACCTGTCCGTCCGCGACGGCTGGTGGGACGAGTGGTACGACGGCGGCAACGGCTGGGAGATCCCGACCGCCGACGGCGTCCAGGATCCCGGCCGCCGCGACGAGCTCGAGGCCTCGGCCCTGTACGAGCTGATCGCCAAGTCGGTCGCACCGCTGTACTACGACAACGGCCCCGACGGCGTGCCCTCCGGGTGGGTCGACATGGTCCGGCACGGGCTGCGCAGCCTGGGCCCCCTGGTCCAGGCCGACCGCATGGTCAGCGACTACGTGACCCGGCTGTACGCGCCCGCCGCGGTCGCCTCGCGGGCCCTGGCGGCCGACGACGACGGGGCGGCGCGCGACCTCGCCGCCTGGAAGACGCGGGTCCGCCGGGCGTGGCCGGACGTGCGGATCGAGCATGTCGAGGCGGACGGCTCGGAGCCGTCGCTCGGCGCCGTGCTCGACGTCCGGGTGATCGCCTCGCTCGGCGAGCTGACCGCCGGCGACGTGTGCGTCGAGGTCGTCTACGGCCGCCTCGGCGAGGACGACGAGCTGGTCGACCCGTCCCAGGCGGTGCTCACTGCCGACGACGGGGCGCAGGCGCCGAGCACCCGCTTCTCCGGCTCGGTCGAGCTGGGCCAGCCCGGTCCGTTCGGCTACACCGTCCGGATCCTGCCGCACCACCGGCTGCTGGCCAGCGCGGCCGACCTCGGCCTGGTCACCTACCCGGACGCGCCCGCGGGCATGTCCACCGGCGACCTGCGCTAGCTGTCATCCGCCGGGCGCCCCGCACGACGGGGGCGCCCGGCGCCGGTTCCCTCCCCCTCCGCTCGCGCCACCCCCCACGCACCGCCCCCCGTGCCGGGCCGCGCGCCGCCTCAAGTCGGCCCTGTCGCGCCAACCTCTCGCGTCGGCCCCCTGTGCTCCGGCCTCTCGCGCTGGCCCCCGTGCTCCGGCCCCGCGCCGGCCCCCCGTGCTCCGGCGTCTCGCACGGCCCTCTGTGATCGGGCCCCCGTGCGCCGGCCCGCTCCGCGCCGGCCCGCCGGGCCGCCTGCGCGCTGGCCCCCGTGCGCCCCATATCCGCACGGGCCAGCCATCCAAGCCCCGGTGCGCGAGCCTGCTGTTGCTCGCGTGGCATTAGCGATTATTAGTTCGGAAACTTTTATCAAAGAGGAAACTTATAGGTGCTACAGCCCGATAGTTTCCAGTGTCCCCGTCTCGCCGCCAACACGCACCTTCGGCTCAGCGGATGTGCGGCTGAGGCGGTTGGGCGAACGGTAAAAGGCCAGTTGGACGTCAGGCTGTAGCGGGTGCTGCGGTGCAGCGGTGCTGTCCCGGCCGCACAACCGTGGGCAGCGCCCCGTGTCCCCGTGCCCCGTGCCCCACGTCCCCCCGTGCCCCCGCGCCCCGTGTCCCCGTGCCCCTGTCCCCGTGCCCCCGTGCCCCCCGTGTCCCCGTGCCCCGTGTCCCCGTGCCCCGTGTCCCCGTGTCCCCCGTGTCCCCGCGCCCCCCGGCTCCCCCTCTCGCCTCCTTCGACCTCGCGAGCCCACGGCGCGGGCTGACCCGCCGATCGACGGCAATGTACGTTAAGTAGGCCGCGGGTGCGCGGGTGGATTCTCGGTGGAGGGTGGACCTGGTGGGCGAGTTCGTGCGGGTAGAGGTCGCTGACGGCATCGCGACGATCCGGCTTGACCGGCCGAAGATGAACGCGCTCAACGCGCAGGTGCAGGACGAGATCGGCGCCGCCGCGGCCGAGGTGACGGCCGACGACGCGGTCCGCGCGGTCATCCTCTACGGCGGCGAGCGGGTCTTCGCGGCCGGAGCCGACATCAAGGAGATGGCCTCCTACGGTTACCCGGAGATGGCCCTGCGGTCGGCCGCGCTGCACGCCGCCTTCAACGCCGTCGCCGCCATCCCCAAGCCGGTCATCGCCGCCGTCACTGGCTACGCCCTCGGCGGCGGGCTCGAGCTGGCGATGTGCGCCGACTTCCGCGTCCTGGGGGAGAGTGCCAAGGTGGGGCAGCCGGAGATCCTGCTCGGCATCATCCCCGGTGCGGGCGGCACCCAGCGGCTGCCCCGGCTGGTCGGCCCGGCCAAGGCCAAGGACCTGATCTTCAGCGGCCGGCACGTGGCCGCCGACGAGGCCCTCGCGCTCGGGCTGGCGGACAAGGTGGTGCCGGACGCGGACGTGTACCAGGCCGCGCGCGCCCTGGCCGCCCAGTACGCCGCCGGCCCGGCGCTGGCCCTGCGGGCGGCCAAGCAGGCGGTCAACGGCGGCCTCGAGGTCGACCTGGCGACCGGGCTGGAGATCGAGCGGGTGCACTTCGCCGCCCTGTTCGCGACCGAGGACCAGAAGACCGGCATGCGCAGTTTCATGGAGAACGGCCCGGGCAAGGCGACCTTCCGCGGGGTGTAATACTTCAACTGTGACTGAGCCCGCTGACAACGACCTGTCGCTTGAAATGGTCACCGCCGCGCTCCGGCTGGACAGCGGCGATGTCGCGATCTACGCCGGCGCGCTCGTCCAGTCACTGAGCGAGGCGCTGCCGCCCGGTTACGTGACCGTGGAGCGGGAGCGGTCCATGTCCGACCGGATGCGGGGCCGCCCCGGCGAGGTCTCCAAGGTCGCGGTCAGGCTCGGTGACCAGGTGATGACACTGGCGGTGAAGAACGGCCGCCCGGCGGCCGAGATCTGCCGCGAGGTGCGCGGGGTGGTGCTGTCGCGCAACGAGGTGCCGGTCCAGCAGTGGGCCAGTTCGCTGGCCAGCGCGCTGGTGACGCACGCCGAGTCCAATGCGCAGGCCGCGGAAGCGCTGCGCAAGCTGGTCATCGGCTCGTAGACTCGGCCCGCCGGCCGGCCCCGCACCGTTGCGGGGGTTTGCCGGCCCGGTCCTTAGCGCAACAGGGGACCCGGGCCGTACGCTGAGAGGACGATGCCAGCCCTGGACTCAATCCCGCGGAAGATCGGCCGCTACCGCCTGACCGAGAAGATCGGCGAGGGCGGCATGGGCGTTGTCTACCTCGGCACTGCCCCGGACGGCGGCCAGGTCGCGGTCAAGGTGCTCGGCCCGGCCGTGGCGGGCGACCCGAACGCACGGCGGCGCCTCGCCCGTGAAGTCGACACCATGCGGCGGGTCCGCAACCGCTTCGTCGCCGAGGTGGTCGACGCCGACGTGGCGGGCAGCGCGCCCTACATCGTGACCCGCTTCGTCCCCGGCAAGACGCTCGAGGAGATCGTGCGCGCCAGCGGGCCGTTGCGCGGGGCCGATCTCGACGCGCTGGCCGAGGGGCTGGCCGAGGCGCTGGCTGCCATCCACGCGGCCGGGGTGGTGCACCGGGACCTCAAGCCCGGCAACGTCATGCTGTCCGGGGGCTACCCCGTCGTCATCGACTTTGGCATCGCGCACGTGCCCGATTCGACCCGGCTGACAAAGACCGGACTGGTGATGGGAACCCCTGGGTACCTCGCGCCCGAGGTGATCGAGGGCGGGGTGGCCAGCGGCGCCTCCGACGTGCACTCCTGGGGAGCCACCGTCGCCTACGCGGCGACCGGGCGGCAGCCGTTCGGCACCGGGAACTACCAGACGATCTTCTTCCGCGTCCTCGAGGGGAAGCCGGAGATCGACGGCGTCCCGGCTCGGCTGCTGCCGCTGGTGACGGCGGCGCTGTCAGCCGACCCGCTGGCCCGCCCGTCCGCCCGGCGGCTGACGGGGCAGCTCGCCCTGCCCGCGAGCGCGCGGCTGCCGGAGCCGGGCGCCACGCGCGCCGACTACCAGTCCACCCGGGTCATGCCGCCGTCCTTCACCCCGCAGGCGCCCGGCCAGTCCCGCGCGGCCCGGCTGCCCGGGGCTCAGCTGCCGGTCTCCCAGGTGCCGGGACCCCAGGCGTACGCGGGCCAGCCGTATCCCGGCCAGCCCCAGGCGGGCCGGCCGTATGAGGGCGCGTCCTACCGCTCGCCCGCTCAGGCCGCCCGCGACGTGGCCGACCTGCTCCCGCCGGTCGCCCGCCCGGCCGCGCCGTCGCAGCCGCAGCCGGCCGCGCCGGCCGCGGATCCCCCCCGGGCTGACTGGCAGCCGTCCGGCCTGGGCCTGCTCAGCCTGGCCGCCGGGATAGCGGCGGTGGCGCTCAGCGTGCTGCTGCCGGTCGCCGGGACGGTGATCGCGCTCGGGGCGCTCACCCTGCTCCGCGCGGCCGACCGGGCCCAGACCGCGCTGCACGGGCGGCGCAGCGTACGCGGAGCCCGGCCGAGTGACGTCGTGATCGTGCTCGCGACCGCGCCGTGGGCCGTGGTCCGGGCCGCGCTCACCACCGTCCTGGTCGCCCCGCTGGCGATCATCGTCGCGCTGCTCGGGGCGGGCGCCTCGGTCGCCTTCGCCCGCAGCGGGACGCTGCCGGAAGCGGGCAGCTGGGCGGCGGGCGCGGCGGTGGCCTTCTACTGCGTCGGCCCCGGCTCGGCGGCGCCGCGGCGGCAGCTGCGGCGGATGAGCGCCTCGGTCATCCGCAGCCCGGCCGCGCTGCTGGTCGCCTTCATCTCGCTCTGGGCGCTGGCCCTGGCGGTGGTCTCCTCGGCCCTGTCGCAGCCGCCGCTGATCTGGCCCGTCACCAGCTCAACGGTCCCGCATATGCTACCCGGCCTGCCGTCCCTCGGCGGGTCGCTGCACTCCCTCCAGAAGTGGCTGCTTGGCAACTCCGTGGGCATGCTGCACCTGCCCTGACCCGTGCTCGGCGAGCGGCCGCACCAGGCCCAGCGCGATCACCTCGTTGGCCAGCCGGGTGCGCCGGTTCAGCCCTTCCGGCACCCGGAACTTGACGTACAGCCGGAGCAGGTGCTGCTTGACCGCGGCCTCCGTCACCACCAGGTCGCCGGCGATCTCCTTCGCGGTGGCGGGGTTCACGAACGCGTCGTCCGACAGGGCCGGGCGGCACAGCGAGATCAGCACGTCAAGCTCGCGCCGGGTGAGCTCGGGCGCGGCGGCCCGGCGGAGCTCGGCTTCGGCCGCCAGCTCCTCCTGTGGCAGGCCCTCGACCCGGCACCGGGCCGCCCCGAAGCTCATGACGTCACCGTCGTCGAGCACCCGGCGGGCGACCGGGCGCCCGTTCACCCGGGTGCCGTTGCGTGATAATCCGAGGTCGGCGACGTAGTAGTACGGACCACGGCGGACGATCTCCGCGTGCAGCCGGGAAACGCTGGGGTCGTCGAGCCGGATATCCGCCCCGCGGCCGCGGCCGACCGTGGTCACCTCGCCGCGCAGCGGGATGAGGTCCCCAGTGTCCTCCACGCGAATGTAAGGACAGTCCACGAGGGACCTCCGATCTGTCGTATACGTGACGATTAGCTCACTCTAGCGTCACTTTCGCCATCGCGGCGGGGCGGCAATTGGTTTCCCGCCGAGGGCGTAGGGTGGGGGCGCCGGCCGTCACCCGCACCCGGCCGGCCGTGGGAGATGACATGACAGGCGACACGCAGCCGGGGCGCGACGGTCACCGCCGCCCGCGGTCCGGCGCTGCTTCCGCCACCTCGGGCTTCCGGGGCGGAGCGGGCCATCCGGCGCACGCCGTCACACCCACCCCCGGCCCGGGAGTGCCGTCGGTTCAGGGGCACCGGACCGGCGACCCCGGCCTCGCCGGGGTTGTCCCGCTGCTGGCCGTCCTGCTCGTCACCGTCGTCGGGGTGTACGTCGCCTGGCGCCTGGGATCGGCAGGCGGGGGTAACGGGGGTGTGATCGCCGGAGCGGCGCTGCTCGTAAGCGCGATCGCCCGGCTGCTGCTCCCGGCCCGGCTGGCCGGCCTGCTGGCCAACCGCAGGCGCGTGATCGACGTGGTCACGCTAGCCGCCTTGGGCACCGCCCTGCTGATCGCGGGCCTGGTGCTGCCGCGCTAGGGTCGAACGGGTTACTTATCCGGACGGGCTGGTAGTGGTCAGGCAGCGGTTGCAGGGCGCGGGCCTGCCGGATGTGGGCCTGCCGAAGGTGCAAGGGCCGGACGCGCAGCCGCCAGGCCCGGGACCGGGACCGGGGACCGCTTTCCCTTTGGCGGGTACGGTAGGTATCTTGACGTCGAGAAGAAATTTCAGGAGACGGAGCTGGCAACCGAGATGGCCACGATCATCTACACCCACACAGACGAGGCGCCGCTGCTGGCGACGTACTCCTTCCTCCCCATCGTCTCCGCCTACGCCCACAAGGTCGGCGTGGAGATCGAGACCCGTGACATCTCACTGGCGGGGCGGATCCTGGCGCAGTTCGGCCTGGCCGACGACGCGCTGACCGAGCTCGGTGAGCTGACCGGCCGGCCTGAGGCCAACATCATCAAGCTGCCCAACATCTCCGCCTCGGTCCCGCAGGTCAAGGCGGCGATCAGGGAACTGCAGGGCAAGGGGTACGACCTGCCGGACTACCCTGAGGCGCCGGCCACGCCGGAAGCCGCCGAGATCCGGGCGAAGTACGGACGGGCCGTCGGCTCGGTCGTCAACCCGGTGCTGCGCCAGGGCAACTCCGACCGGCGCGCCCCGCTCTCCGTCAAGGCCTATGCCCGCAAGCACCCGCACCGCAACAAGCCCTTCGGCCCGGACTCGAAGACCACGGTGGCCACGATGGGCGACCACGACTTCCGGGGCAACGAGAAGTCGGTCACGCTGGCGGCGGACGACACGCTGACGATCGTGCTGGAGACGACTGCGGGCGAGCGCAAGGTGCTCCTGGAGTCGCTGCCGGTACTGGCGGGCGAGGTCGTCGACGCCACCATCATGCAGGCCGCCTACCTGCAGGCCTTCCTGCGCAACGCGCTGGCGACGGCCAAGGCCACCGACGTGCTGTTCTCGGTCCACCTGAAGGCGACCATGATGCGGGTCTCCGACCCGATCATCTTCGGCCACGCGGTCGAGGCGTACTTCGCCGACGTCTTCGGGCAGTACGGGGACGACCTGGCCGCCGCGGGCCTGTCCCCCAACGACGGGCTCGGCTCGATCCTGGCCGGGCTCGGCGCGCTGCCGAACGGGGCCGAGATCAGGGCGGCGTTCGACGCCGCGCTGGCCGCGGGCCCCCGGCTGTCCTACGTGAACTCCGACAAGGGGATCACCAACCTGCACGTGCCGAGCGACGTCATCGTGGACGCCTCCATGCCCGCCATGATTCGTAACGGCGGCAAGCTGTGGGGCGTGGACGGCAGCGAGGCCGACACCCTCGCGGTCATCCCCGACTCGTCCTACGCCGGGGTCTACGCGACCGTCATCGACGACGTGAAGCGGAACGGCCCGCTCGACCCGGCCATCATCGGCTCGGTATCCAACGTCGGCCTGATGGCGCAGGCGGCGGAGGAGTACGGCTCGCACAACAAGACCTTCGAGATTCCCGCTGACGGCACCGTCAGCGTCGTCAACCGGGCGGGCGAGGTGCTGCTGAGCCACGACGTCGAGACCGGTGACATCTGGCGCGCCTGCCAGACCAGGGACATCCCGGTCCGCGACTGGGTCAAGCTCGCCGTCACCCGCGCCCGCGCGTCGGAGATCCCGGCCGTCTTCTGGCTCGACGAGTCCCGCGCGCACGACGCCGAGCTGATCAAGAAGGTCAACGCCTACCTGCCCGAGCACGACACGGCCGGCCTGGACATCCGGATCCTGACGCCCGAGCTGGCTACCGCCTACTCGCTGGAGCGGATGCGCCAGGGGCTCGACACGATCTCGGTCACCGGCAACGTGCTCCGCGACTACAACACCGACCTGTTCCCGATCCTCGAGGTCGGCACCTCGGCCAAGATGCTGTCGGTGGTGCCGCTGATCGCGGGCGGCGGCCTGTTCGAGACCGGGGCGGGCGGCTCCGCCCCGAAGCACGTCCAGCAGCTCGTGGCGGAGGACTACCTGCGCTGGGACTCCCTGGGTGAGTTCTTCGCCCTGGTGCCCTCGTTCGAGCAGTACGCGGGCTACGCCGGCGTGCCCGCCGCCCAGGTGCTGGCGGACACGCTCGACCGGGCGACCGCCACCTTCCTGATGGAGGACCGCAGCCCGGGCCGCAAGCTCGGCACCATCGACAACCGCGGCTCGCATTTCTACCTGGCGCTGTACTGGGCCCAGGAGCTGGCCCGCCAGACCGACGACGCCGAGATCGCGGCGGCGTTCAAGGCGCTGGCCGAGACGCTGGCCGACAAGGAGCCGGTCATCGTCGAGGAGCTCCTCGCGGCCCAGGGCAAGCCGGCCGACATCGGCGGCTACTACCTGCCCGACCAGGAGAAGGCAACGGCCGTGATGCGTCCCTCCAAGACCTTCAACGGCGCCCTGGCGGAACTGTAGAGGTTCGTCACGAGCGAAGGCCCACAGGTTCTCCTGTGGGCCTTCGCTCGCGCGGCTGAACTTAGATCAACCCGAGTTCCTTGACCGCGTCCCGCTCGCCTGCAAGCTCGGCCGCCGAGGCGTCGATCTTGCCCCGGGAGAAGTCGTTGACCGGCAGCCCCTGGATGATCTCCCATTCGCCGCCCGACGTGCGGACCGGGAAAGAGCTGATGAGGCCCTCGGGGACGTCGTAGGAGCCGTCAGAGACGACCGCCATCGAGGTCCAGTCGGTGCCATTGACCCAGTCGTAGACGTGGTTGAGGGCGGCGCTGGCGGCCGAGGCGGCCGAGGACGCGCCCCGCGCCTTGATGATCGCCGCGCCCCGCTGGGCCACCTCGGGGATGAAGGTGCCGGTGAGCCACTCCTCCTCCACCTGCTCGGCGGCGCTGCGCCCGTTGACCACGGTGTTGTAGAGGTCCGGGTACTGGGTTGCGGAGTGGTTGCCCCAGATGGTCAGGTGCTCGACCGCGGTCACCGGGACCGACAGCTTGGCTGCCAGCTGCGAGACCGCCCGGTTGTGGTCCAGCCGGGTCATCGCGGTGAAGCGGCGGGCAGGCACGTCGGGCGCGTTCCGCTGCGCGATCAGCGCGTTGGTGTTGGCCGGGTTGCCGACCACGAGCACCTTGATGTCGCTGGCGGCATGCTCGTTGATCGCCTTGCCCTGCGGGCCGAAGATGCCGCCGTTGGCCTCGAGCAGGTCGCCCCGCTCCATGCCCGCGGTGCGCGGCCGGGCCCCGACGAGCAGGGCGACGTTGGTGCCGTCGAAGGCGGTCTTGAGGTCGTCGGTGATGTCGATGCCCTCGAGGAGGGGGAAGGCGCCGTCACTGAGTTCCATCGCGGTGCCCTCGGCCGCCTGCAGGGCCGGGGCGATCTCCAGCAGCCGCAGCCGGACCGGCACGTCAGGCCCGAGAAGCTGTCCGGAAGCGATGCGGAACAACAAGGCATAGCCGATTTGCCCGGCGGCGCCGGTCACCGTCACGGTTACGGGATTACTCATGTCTGGCAGGTTACAGCGCGACCCGGTGGCGGTATACGTACGGTCTCTCACATCGCGGCCTGCCCGCCGGGACGGACCAGGACAGCAACCCCCTAGGCTGGTGACCACAGTGACGAGTGACGCGCCAGCGACGAGGGGATGAGGTTATGCCTGACCCGAAGCACGAGTCCCAGGATCTTGAGGACTACGAGACCCGCGACGCCAGCGACACCCTGGACGGCAACCCGGGCGACGACCCGCTCGACCAGGGGGTTGCCCCGCCCGAGCGCTGGTCGGCCGGGCATGCGGGAGGCCTGGCAGGGCGAGGAGGAGTCCGAGTCGCTGGACGAGCTGCTCAGCGAGGAAGAGCCGGACGAGACCGCCGACGAGGACGACGAGTCCCTGGACGAGAACGCGACCCAGGGGGACGTGGGCCGGTTCGAGCGCGACGCCAGCCCGGACCCGCGGGCGGGCCGGCTGGTTGCCACCGACGAGGACACCGACGACGTCAGCGACACGCTCGTCGACTGGGAGAGCACCGAGGTCGCGCGGGACGAGGGGATCGCTGGCGGCGCCGCCAGCGCCGAGGAGGCGGCGGTCCACGTCATCGGCGAAGACGACCAGGAGGACGAGGACACCGACGACTAAGGCGAACGGCCGGGGCGCCGGCTGGGGCGTCAGGTCAGCCGCCGGGCAGGCGGGGACGGTACCGCCTGTATGAAGTCGGGCTCCGTCCACCGGCGGACCGCGAACTCCGCTGCCACTGCCGCCCGGACGGCCGCCCGCTGCCCGTCCGGCACCAGGGCCAGGACCGACCCGCCGAAGCCGCCGCCGATCATCTTCGCCCCGTAGGCGCCGGCCGCGACGGCGGCGTCCACCGCCGCGTCGGCCGCGGGCCAGGACACCTCGAAGTCGTCCCGCAGCGACGCGTGCCCCTCGGTCAGCGACTGGCCGACGAAGCGGTACATATCGCCCGCCGTGGCCGGGTCCCTTCCGGGGCCGGCGGCGAAATCGGTCAGCACCGCCGCGATCGCGCGGGCCCGGGCGCTGTCGGTGATCACGTGGCGGGCCCGGCGGCGCAGCACCGGGTCGGCCAGCTCCTCCGCCGCCCGCGGGTCGGTCACAGTGCCGAGGGCGGCCACGCCGAGCAGCCGGGCCGCCTGCTCGCACTCGGCCCGCCGGGCGGCGTACTCGCCTGACACCAGCGCGTGCGTCACCCGGGTATCGATGACCAGCGCCGACGCGCCGTCCGGGCCGGGCCGGAACGGCACCTGGACCGTCCGCAGCGTCGCGCAGTCGAGCAACAGCGCGTGCCCGCTGGTGCACAGCAGCGCCGCCGACTGGTCGATGATCCCGGTCGGCGCGCCGACGAACTCGTTCTCCGCCCGCCTGGCGATCGCGGCCAGCGCGGGCCGTGGCACCTCTGTCCCGGACAGCGCGCACAGCGCCAGCGCGACCGAGCACTCAACCGCGGCCGACGACGACACCCCGGCCCCGACCGGCAGGTCGGAGTCGATCTCGACCGTCGCCCCGCGGACCGGGTACCCGGCCGACCGCAGCGCCCAGGCGACGCCCGCCGGATACGCCGCCCAGCCGGTCACCGATCCGGGCACCAGGGACTCGACCTCCGCCGTGACCGGGTCACCCCCCGCCTGCTTCGACCGCAGGACCAGGAGCCCGTCATCGCGCGCGCTGACGGCCGCGGTGACCCCCTGGGCGAGCGCGAACGGCAGCACGAAGCCCCCGTTGTAGTCGGTGTGCTCGCCCATCAGGTTGGCCCGTCCGGGCGCGAACCAAACTCCGGCCGCCGTTTTCATTTCGCCTCCGGGCGCGGGTATCGACTCACGGGACCGTTACCGTATCCGTTTACACTGGCGCAAGTATTTACCGGGGGCATTAGCACCTTCTAGGGAAGTCGGCGATCGCGGCGTGAACGTCGTCCTGGACGTGGTCATCGTCCTAGTCATCGTGTCCATCGGCGGGTTCTTCGCCTCGGCCGAGATGGCGCTGGTCTCGCTGCGTGAGGGTCAGGTCCGGTCCCTCGCCCGGCGCGGGCGCCGGGGGGCGACGGCGGCCCGGCTGGCGTCCGATCCCAACCGGTTCCTGGCTTCGGTGCAGATCGGCACCACCCTGGCGACGCTGGTGACCGGCGCCTACGGGGCCGACACACTCGCCCGGTTGCTGAGCAACTGGATGATCAGCCTGGGCCTGTCGCATGACTGGGCCTCGGTGCTGTCCTACGTCGTCGTCACCGCCGCGATCACCTTCACCAGCCTCGTGCTGAGCGAGCTCGCCCCGAAGCGGCTGGCGCTGCAGCGCACGGTGCCGATCGCGCTGTTCGCGGCGCCGACCCTGGACGTCATCTCCCGCCTCGCCCGGCCGGTCGTCTGGCTCCTGTCAGTGTCCGTCAACGGGGTGGTCCGGCTGCTCGGGGCCGACCCCCGGCAGGGCCGCCAGGCCATGACCGAGCAGGAGGTGCGAGAGCTGGTCACCGGCACCCAGACGCTGAGCGCGGACGAGCGGCGCATCGTCGGCGAGGTCTTCGACGCCGGCAAGCGGCAGATCCGCGAGGTACTCCGGCCGCGGACCGAGGTGGAGTTCCTGCCCGCCCGGACCACGGTCGGCGACGCGGCCGCGATCGCGGCCAGCGTCCCGT
The DNA here is from genome assembly GCA_963795335.1 of uncultured Actinomycetota bacterium. Classification (GTDB taxonomy): domain Bacteria; phylum Actinomycetota; class Actinomycetes; order Streptosporangiales; family Streptosporangiaceae; genus Trebonia. Next base: position 506,347 of record CAWCHI010000004.1, on the reverse strand, counting down.
ACTCGCGGCTGCCGGTGTACCAGGACTCCTACGACAACGTGGTCGGCTTCGTGCACATCAGGGACCTGCTCGGGCCGGGCGCGCCACCGCGGGAGACGCTCCTCGACGAGGCGGTCAGGCCGGTCAAGTTCCTGCCGATCAGCAAGACGGTGCTGTCCGCGCTGTCGGAGATGCGCCGTGAGCGGGTGCACCTGGCGATCGTGGTCGACGAGTACGGCGGGACGGCCGGCATCATCACCCTCGAGGACCTGGTCGAGGAGCTGATCGGCGACATCACCGACGAGTACGACACCGCCGACGCGCCCGCGCGCAAGCTGCCCCAGGGCGAGACCGAGGTGGACGGCCTGCTCAACCTGGACGAGTTCGCCGAGCAGACCGGCATCAGACTGCCCGAGGGGCCGTACGAGACCGTCGCGGGCTTCGTCCTGGCCGCCCTCGGGGCGCTGCCGTCGGCTGGCGACGTGGTGGAGATCCCGCGCTACACGATCACCGTGACCGAACTGGACGGGCGCCGCATCGCCCGGCTCCGCGTCACCCCGCATCCAGAGCCAAGCCAGGAACCCGAGCCGCCCGCCGGCCCGCAGCCGCCCGCCGGCCCGCAGCCACCCGCGGGCCAGCAGCCACCCGCCGGCCAGCAGCCGGCCCGGGCGGAAGACAGCCGTTAGCGGGGCCCGGCCGCGCCGCGCCGTCGTCGGCTGCCCGGGCACCGCTGACACGCGGCCCGCTACCCGGCCAGCCCACTAGACTGTGCCTCTCGCGGGGAGACGCCCTGGTGGAAGGGGTAACTGTGTCCGGACCTGGTGGATTTGACACCGTTCTGGTCGTTGACTTCGGGGCGCAGTACGCCCAGCTCATCGCCCGCCGGGTACGTGAGTGCCACGTCTACTCGGAGATCGTGCCGTCGACCATGCCGGTCAGCGAGATGCTGGCCAAGCAGCCGCGGGCGATCATCTTGTCCGGCGGCCCGGCCTCGGTCTACGCCGACGGCGCCCCGGCCGCCCCGGCCGGGCTGTTCGACGCCGGGGTGCCGGTCTTCGGCATCTGCTACGGGCACCAGGTGCTGGTGCGGGAGCTGGGCGGCACGGTCGAGCGGACCGGCGCGGCCGAGTACGGCGGCACCCCGCTGCAGGTGCTTGACCACCCGGGGCAGGGCACCGGGGGGCGGCTGCTGGCCGGGCTCGGCCCGGAGCTGAGCGTGTGGATGTCGCACGGCGACACTTCGACCGCCGCCCCGCCCGGCTTCACCGTGACCGCGCGGACGGCGGCCACCCCGGCCGCCGCGGTCGAGGACGCCGGGCGCGGCCTGTACGGGGTGCAGTTCCACCCCGAGGTGATGCACACCGAGTTCGGTACCCAGATCCTGCGCCGCTTCCTCGAGGCGGCCGGCTGCCGTCCGACCTGGACGATGGTGAACATCGTGGAGGAGCAGACCGAGCGCATCCGGGAGCAGGTGGGGGATGGCCGGGCGATCTGCGGCCTGTCCGGCGGGGTCGACTCGGCGGTCGCCGCCGCCCTCGTCCAGCGCGCCATCGGTGACCGGCTGACCTGCGTCTTCGTTGACCACGGGCTGCTCCGCAAGGGCGAGGCGGAGCAGGTCGAGCAGGACTTCGTGGCCGCCACCGGGGTCAACCTGCACGTGGTCAACGCGGCCCGGGAGTTCCTGGCGGCCCTGGCCGGGGTGACCGACCCGGAGGAAAAGCGCAAGATCATCGGCCGCGAGTTCATCCGCGCCTTCGAGCGCGCCGCCCGGGATGTCACCGCCGACGCGGGCGCCCACGGCGAGGCGACCGGCTTCCTCGTCCAGGGGACGCTCTACCCGGACGTCGTCGAGTCGGGCGGCGGCACCGGGACGGCCAACATCAAGTCGCACCACAACGTCGGCGGCCTGCCCGACGACCTCAAGTTCCATCTCGTCGAGCCGCTTCGCGCGCTGTTCAAGGACGAGGTAAGGAAGGTCGGCGAGGAGCTGGGGCTGCCGGGCCAGATCGTCTGGCGGCAGCCGTTCCCTGGCCCCGGTCTCGGCATCAGGATCATCGGCGAGGTGACGGCCGACCGGCTCGCCATCCTGCGCGAGGCGGACGCGATCGCACGGGCGGAGCTCACCGCCGCCGGGCTCGACGCCGATGTCTGGCAGTGCCCGGTGGTGCTGCTGGCCGATGTGCGCTCGGTGGGCGTGCAGGGCGACGGCCGTACCTATGGCCACCCGGTCGTGCTGCGCCCGGTGACGAGCGAGGACGCGATGACAGCGGACTGGGCGCGGCTGCCGTACGACCTGCTGGCGCGGATCTCCACCCGCATCACCAACGAGGTCCGCGCGGTGAACCGGGTCGTCCTCGACGTGACCAGCAAGCCGCCGGGCACGATCGAGTGGGAGTGACGGGCGGAACCCTTTCAAGAGGAACGGGGGCGGGCTGATTCCGCCGCCCCCGTTCCTGCTGCTGCCCTTTAGCCGTGGCCGCCCAGGCTGTTGCCGTTGAGCGGCGCGTACGACGCGGGCGGGACGCGGATCGCCGGCCGGAGCAGTGCCTCGGCCAGCGTGAGCACGGTGTCCTCGAGCGACGCGATGCGCGCGATGATGTCTGCCGTCGCCGCGTCGACCGCCTTCGCCACCGTCTCCTCCAGGTCGGCGGCGTGGCCCTCGAGCTTGCCGTCGACCGAGCGCACCCGGTCGTACTGGTCGTCGAGCCGCTCGTCGAGCCGCTCCAGCCGGGCGGTGAGCTTGCGGTCGAGCGCGCCGATGGTGGCGGCGAGGCCGTCGATGGTGGCGGTCAGGCCGTCGACGGTACCCGCGGCCCCGCCTCCGCCCGACTTGTCGATGGCATCGAGCCGCACGCTGATCTCGTGCAGGGCGCTGGCGACCGACCGCTCCTCGACGAGGTGATCGTGGACCGTGCGCGCGAGCAGGTCGCGCATGCGGTCCGCGACCGCCGGCTGCCCGTTGCAGGGAGCCGTCCCGCCCCGGCCGCCCAGGCCGCCCCAGGAGGCGCTCCCGTTGTAGGCGGCAGGTGCGGACTGGCTGGTGCGCAGCAGCAGGTGATTGTTGCCCGGCTGGTCCATCGTCCTCCTTCATGCGCTCCGGTTATGGAGTTCTGCCACTGTAGTAGCTGTACGTGTCCAGACGCATACGGAAAGCTAAATCAGTGTCAGCGCGGGCTGGCGGGCGCGGCCGGCGACCCCTGCCTGGAGGCCCGTGTTGACGCACTCGCGAGGGGCGACTAGGGTTCGGGATTAGCACTCACTGATGTAGAGTGCTAATGCGACGAGGCAGGTCTGACACCGCGACGGCAGGCCCTCCTGGTCGCCTCGCAAAGCTACTCAACCCACACAGACATTTCCGAAGGGGGAGGTCAGACGTGTCGACCGCCACCAAGGTTGTTCTCAAGCCGCTTGAGGACCGTATCGTGGTCCAGCCGCTCGAGGCCGAGCAGGTTACCGCTTCCGGTCTGGTAATCCCGGACACCGCCAAGGAGAAGCCCCAGGAGGGCAAGGTCCTGGCGGTTGGCCCGGGCCGTTTCGACGACAAGGGCGTCCGCGTCCCCGTCGACGTCCAGGTCGGCGACGTGGTGCTGTACAGCAAGTACGGCGGCACCGAGGTCAAGTACTCGGGCGAGGACTACCTCGTCCTCTCGGCCCGCGACGTGCTCGCGGTCATCGAGAAGTAGTTCCAGCGCCGTTCGGGCCCCTGGTCGCCCACAAGCGGCCGGGGGCCCGCGGCCTGTTCCGATATCCAACCCCATAGGTTGAGGTAAGTCATGCCCAAGATCCTGGAGTTCGACGAGGACGCCCGCCGCCACCTCGAGCGTGGCGTGGACAAGCTCGCGGACACCGTGAAGGTGACGCTCGGCCCGCGCGGCCGCAATGTCGTCATCGACAAGAAGTGGGGTGCTCCCACCATCACCAACGACGGCGTCACCGTCGCCAAGGAGGTGGAGCTGGAGAACCCCTACGAGAACCTCGGCGCCCAGCTGGCCAAGGAAGTCGCCACCAAGACCAACGACATCGCGGGCGACGGGACCACCACCGCGACCGTCCTCGCCCAGGCGATGGTTCACCTCGGGCTCCGCTCGGTCGCGGCTGGCGCCAACCCGATGGACCTCAAGCGCGGCATCGACGTGGCCGCCGCGGCGGTCTCCGACGAGCTGCTCAAGATCGCTCGTGAGGTCACCGACCAGAAGGAGATCGCGCACGTCGCGACCATCTCCGCCCAGGACGCCAAGATCGGTGAGCTCATCGCCGAGGCGTTCGACAAGGTCGGCAAGGACGGCGTGCTCACGGTCGAGGAGGCCCCGACGATGGGCCTCGAGCTCGAGTTCACCGAGGGCCTGCAGTTCGACAAGGGCTACATCTCGCAGTACTTCGTCACCGACCAGGAGCGGCTCGAGACCGTCCTCGAGGACGCCTACGTCCTGGTCAACCAGGCCAAGATCTCCTCGATGGCGGAGTTCCTGCCGCTGCTGGAGAAGGTCGCCCAGACCAAGAAGCCGCTGCTGGTCATCGCGGAGGACGTCGACGGCGAGGCCCTCGCGACCATCGTCGTGAACAAGATCCGCGGCCTGCTGAACATCGCCGCGGTGAAGGCCCCCGGTTTCGGTGACCGCCGCAAGGCCATGCTCGGCGACATCGCCACGCTGACCGGCGCCACGCTGGTGAGCGAGGACCTCGGCATCAAGCTGGACTCCGTCGGCCTGGAGAGCCTCGGCACCGCCCGCCGCATCGTGGTCACCAAGGACAACACCACGATCGTGGACGGCGGCGGCGACCAGGTCGCGATCCAGGAGCGGATCCGCCAGATCAAGACCGAGATCGAGGCGACCGACTCCGACTGGGACCGCGAGAAGCTGCAGGAGCGGCTGGCCAAGCTGTCCGGCGGCGTGTGCGTGCTCCGGGTCGGCGCGGCCACCGAGGTCGAGCTCAAGGAGAAGAAGCACCGCCTTGAGGACGCGATCTCGGCCACCCGGGCCGCGATCGAGGAGGGCATTATCCCCGGCGGCGGCTCCACGCTGGTGCACGTCGGGGCGACCCTCGGCGACCTCGGCAAGACCGGCGACGTGGCCACCGGCGTGACGGTGGTCAGGAAGGCGCTGTCGGAGCCGGCCCGCTGGATCGCGCTGAACGCGGGCCAGGAAGGCTCGGTCGTGGTCGCCAAGACCGCCGAACTGCCCGACGGGCAGGGCTACAACGCGGCCACCGGCGAGTACGGCGACCTGGTGGCCCAGGGCGTCATCGACCCGGTCAAGGTCACCCGGTCCGCGGTGCAGAACGCCGCCTCTATCGCCGGCATGCTGCTGACGACCGAAACCCTGGTCGTCGAGAAGCCCGCCGACGAAGAGCCGTCCGAGGACGGTCACGGCCACGGGCACTCGCACTAGCCCGGACGCATTACCCGCAAACGCGGGGTCACGGTTCGCCGTGGCCCCGCGTTCGGCTTTCAGGCGGTCGTGGTCGGCGGCTCGTCGGGGACGCCGGGAAGGCCTTCCCGGGTGGGACGGTTGGCTAGGATAGAACGCATCCCACCGTTACCTGCTGCTATCCGTAGCGACGAGCCGTGAGGGCATCATGACGGAGACACCGAAGTTTTCCCCGGCCGGCCTGACCTTCGATGATGTGCTGCTGCTGCCCGCCCACTCGGACCTGATGCCAAGCGAGGCCGACACCAGCACCCGGATCACCCGCAAGTACCGGCTGCGGGTGCCGCTGGCGTCCAGTGCGATGGACACGGTCACCGAGGCGCGGATGGCGATCGCCATGGCCCGCCACGGCGGCGTCGGCGTGCTGCACCGCAACCTCTCCATCGAGGAGCAGGCGCAACAGGTTGACCTCGTAAAACGGTCCGAAGCGGGTATGATCACCGACCCGGTCACATGCGGCCCGGAAGCGACCCTTTCTGACGTAGACCGGCTGTGCGCGCATTACCGCATCTCCGGCGTTCCGGTCACGAGTGATGACGGTCACCTGCTGGGAATCGTGACGAACCGGGACATCAGGTTCGAAAGCGACCTTTCCCGCCGGGTGGCCGAGGTGATGACACCGATGCCCCTGGTCACCGCCCCGGTGGGGGTGCAACGGGACCGGGCGCTGGCGCTCCTGCGCGAGCACAAGGTCGAGAAACTGCCGCTGATCGACGGCGACGGCCGGCTGCGCGGCCTCATCACGGTCAAGGACTTCACCAAGAGCGAGAAGTTCCCCAACGCGACCAAGGACGAGGGCGGCCGGCTGGTGGTCGGCGCCGCCGTCGGCGTGGGCGAGGACGCCAAGACGCGCGCCCAGGCGCTGATCGACGCGGGGGTCGACTTCCTCATCGTGGACACCGCGCACGGCCATGCCCAGTCCGTGCTCGACATGATTGGCCAGCTCAAGGCCAACACCGACATCGAGGTGATCGGGGGCAACGTCGCCACCAGGGACGGCGCCCAGGCGCTGATCGACGCCGGGGCGGACGGGGTCAAGGTCGGGGTCGGGCCGGGCTCGATCTGCACCACCCGGGTGGTGGCCGGGGTCGGCGTGCCCCAGGTGACCGCGATCTACGAGGCGGCCAAGGCGGCCCGGCCGGCCGGCATCCCGCTGATTGGCGACGGCGGCCTGCAGTACTCGGGCGACATCGCCAAGGCGATCGCGGCCGGGGCGGACACCGTGATGCTGGGCTCGCTGCTTGCGGGCTGCGAGGAGACCCCGGGCGAGATGGTCTTCATCAACGGCAAGCAGTACAAGCTGTACCGGGGGATGGGCTCGCTCGGCGCGATGCGCAACCGTGAGCGGGGCAAGTCCTACTCCAAGGACCGCTACTTCCAGGACGACGTGCTGCGCGAGGACAAGCTGGTCCCGGAGGGGATCGAGGGCCAGGTGCCCTACCGCGGCCCCCTCGCCGCCGTCGCCGACCAGCTCGTCGGCGGCCTGCGGGCGAGCATGGGGTACTGCGGCACCCGCACCATCGAGCAGCTCAAGGACGCCCGGTTCATCCAGATCACGTCGGCTGGCCTGAAGGAAAGCCACCCGCACGACGTGCAGATGACCGTCGAGGCGCCGAACTACAGCGGCAGGAAGTAGCCCGTCACGTGACTGACATCGAGATCGGCCGGGGCAAGACCGGCCGCCAGGCGTACTCGCTGGACGAGATCGGCATCGTCCCCGCGCGCCGCACCCGGGACCCGGAAGAGGTCAGCATCGCCTGGCAGATCGACGCCTACCGGTTCGGCATGCCGCTCATCGCCTGCCCGATGGACAGCGTCGTCTCGCCCGCCACCGCGATCGCGATCGGCCAGCTCGGCGGGCTCGGAGTGCTCGACCTCGAGGGGCTGTGGACCCGGTTCGAGGACCCGGAGCCGATCCTGGCCGAGGTGACTGAGCTCGGGGAGGAAGCGGCCACCCGGCGGCTGCAGGAGATCTACGCCGAGCCGATCAAGGAGGAGCTGATCGGCCGCCGCATCGAGGAGATCTCCCGGGCCGGGGTGGTGACCGCCGCCGCCCTGTCGCCGCAGCGCACCGCCCGTTACTACAAGGCCGTGGTCGACGCGGGGGCGGACATCTTCGTCATCCGCGGCACCACGGTGAGCGCTGAGCACGTATCTGGCCGGGCCGAGCCGCTCAACCTCAAGCAGTTCATCTACGAGCTCGAGATCCCGGTGATCGTCGGCGGCTGCGCCACCTACACCGCGGCGCTGCACCTGATGCGCACCGGCGCGGCCGGGGTGCTGGTCGGCTTTGGCGGCGGCAGCGGTCACACCACCGCCGCCGTGCTCGGCGTGGCGGTGCCGATGGCGACCGCGATCGCCGACGTGGCGGCGGCCCGGCGGGACTACCTGGACGAGTCCGGCGGCCGCTACGTGCACGTCATCGCGGACGGTTCGATGACCAGAAGCGGCGACATCGCCAAGGCGCTCGCTATCGGTGCGGACGCGGTGATGGTGGGCTCGCCGTTCGCGCGCACGACCGAGGCGCCCGGCCGCGGTTACCACTGGGGGAGCGAGGCCAACCACCCCGAGCTCCCGCGCGGCGCCCGGGTTCCGGTCAGCGCCATCGGCACGCTGGAGCAGATGCTGTTCGGCCCGTCGACCGTCCCGGACGGCTCGATGAACCTGATGGGCGCGCTCAAGCGGACGATGGCCACGGCGGGCTACACCGAGCTCAAGGAGTTCCAGCGGGTCGAGGTCGTTGTCACCCCGCCCAGTCCCCGCCCCCGCTGACCATTGGCCCCGCTGGCAAGTGACCGCGCTGGCAAGTGACCGCGCTGGCAAGTGACCGCGGCGACAAACCGGGCCGATAGACTTCGTCGCCATGGGCACCGCGCGCGTCTTCTCCGGCATCCAGCCGACCGCTGACTCCTTTCACCTCGGCAACTACCTGGGTGCGGTCAAGCAGTGGGTGGACCTGCAGGAAACCGGCGATGCGATCTACTGCGTCGTCGACCTGCACGCGATCACGGTGCCGTACGACCCGCAGATGCTGCGCCGCCGCACCCGGGTGGCCGCCGCGCAGCTGTTCGCGGCGGGCCTCGACCCGGACCGCTGCATCCTGTTCGTGCAGAGCCAGGTGCCGGAGCACGCGGAGCTGGCGTGGGTGCTGTCCTGCCTGACCGGGTTCGGCGAGGCGAGCCGGATGACCCAGTTCAAGGACAAGTCGGCCAAGGGCGGGGCCGACTCGGCCAGCGTCGGCCTGTTCACCTACCCGATGCTGATGGCGGCCGACATCCTGCTCTACCAGACCGACGAGGTGCCGGTAGGCGAGGACCAGCGGCAGCACCTGGAGCTGAGCCGGAACCTGGCCCAGCGGTTCAACCACCGCTTCGGCGAGACGTTCACCGTTCCCGCCCCGTACATCCTGCCCGCGGTCAGCAAGATCACTGACCTGCAGGACCCGACGAGCAAGATGTCGAAGTCCTCGTCCTCCCCGCAGGGCATCATCGACCTGCTGGACGAGCCCGCCGCGATCCGCAGGAAGATCAACCGCGCCGTGACCGACGCCGAGTCGGTGGTCAGGGCGGACGACGAGGCCAAGCCGGGCGTGACCAACCTGCTGCGCATCTACGCCGCGCTGTCCGGCGAGAAGGTCGACGACATCGCCGCCCGCTACGGTGACGGCGGCTACGGCGGCTTCAAGAAGGATCTGGGCAACCTGGTGGCGGACACCTTCACCCCGATCCGCGAGCGCACCGCCGAGTACCTGGACGATCCCGACAGCCTCGACGCGCTGCTCGACGCGGGTGCCCGCCGGGCGCGGGGGATCGCCCGGGAGACGATGGCGCGGGTGCGCGAGCGCAGCGGCTTCCCTCCCGCCAGCGCCTGAGATCGCCCGCCCGCGCGGGCCGGGCCGCCTGACTGGCGGCCTGTGCGTTTACGCAGTACAACGGGACTTCTTGCCTCAAACTGCGATATCGCGGGACGATTCGACAGTTCCCGGGGTGGAAACGTTAGAGACGCACCCGTTGGCGCCTATCTCCGCCTGCGGTCTCCCCGGCACCACTGGAGGCCTGTTATGTCGATCGCGTGGAACCGCTCAGCCGGCCCGACCCTGGGCGTCGAATGGGAGGTGCAGCTTATCGACATGCAGACACGGCTGCTGCGGCAGGACGCGGCGGCGGTGCTGCCCGCGTTGCCGGGACTGCTGGAGAGCGGCGAACATCCGAAGATGCGGCATGAGCTCATGCAGTCCACGGTCGAGGTGGTCACCGGCGTGTGCGGGACGGTGGCCGAGGCCAAGGCCGACCTGGCCCTGTCGCTGAAGGACCTGCAGCGGGTGTGTGAGCCGCACGGCATCGTGATCGCCAGCTCCGGCACCCACGCGCTGAGCCACTGGCGGGACGGGAAGATGGCGCCCAGCCAGCGATACGCCGAGATCGTCCAGGAGATCCAGTGGCCGTCCCGGCGGCTGCAGACGATGGCGGTCCACGTCCACGTCGGGTTGCGGGATGCCGAGCGGGCCATGCCGGTGGTGAACGCACTGGCCGTTTACCTGCCGCACATCCTCGGCCTGTCCGCTTCGAGCCCGTTCTGGTGCGGCGAGGACACGGGGCTCGCCTCCAGCCGGTCGATCGTCTTCGGGGCGCTGCCGCACACCGGCCCGCCGGTGGGCCTGCCCGACTGGCCGGCGTTCGAGGCGTACATGGCGAGCCAGCTGCGGGCCGGGACGGTCCGCAGCATCAAGGAAGTCTGGTGGGACATCCGGCCGCATCCGGACTTCGGCACGGTCGAGGTCCGCATCGCGGACGCGGTTCCCACGCTGCGCGAGGTGGGCATGCTGGCCGCGCTGGTGCAGTGCCTGGTGCACCTGTTCGACAGCCAGCTCGACCGCGGGTACCTGCTGCCGTCCCGTCCCGCCTGGGTGACGGCCGACAATAAGTGGCGCGCGACCCGGTACGGGCTTGACGCGGATATCGTGACGAGTGAGGCGGGGGCGATTGCCCCGTTGCGGGACGAGATTTACGAGCTTGTGCGTGACCTTGAGCCGGTAGCATGGCGGCTCGGCTGTGCTGAAGAGCTCGCGGTCGTTTCCGAGGTGCTCGAGTACGGCGCCTCCTACGAACGGCAGCGGGCGGTGCACGCCGCTGACGGCGACCTGACCAGCGTGGTGGACGCGCTCGTCACCGAGTTCGCGGAGGACAAATTCGTTCTCCGCGGGGATGGTGGGCATGGGGGATGACCTCACCGCGGCCCTGGACGCGTTCCTGGCCCGGCACGAGACGGAACTGATCGGGTTCCGCCGCGACCTGCACGCGCACCCCGAGCTCGGCTACGCCGAGCGGCGGACCACGCGGGCCGTCTCCGACCGGCTCAGGCAGGCCGGGCTTGACCCGGTCCTGCTGCCGGAGACGACCGGGCTGTGGGCCGACATCGGACCGGGCGGGCCCCGGGTGGCCCTGCGGGCGGACCTGGACGCGCTGCCGCTGGACGACGAGAAGGACGTCCCCTACCACTCCCTCGTCCCGGGCGCGTGCCACGCCTGCGGTCACGACGTGCACACCACCATGGTCATGGGGGCCGGCCTGTTCCTGGCCGAGCAGGCGGCGGCTGGGCGGCTCCCGGGCGGCGTCCGGCTGGTCTTCCAGCCCGCTGAGGAGGGGGCCGACGGTGCCCAGAGCGTCATCGCGGCCGGGGGCCTGGAGTCCGTCGGACGGATCTTCGCCCTGCACTGTGACCCGCGGCTGGACTCCGGCCTGGTCGGGGTGCGGGCCGGGGCCATCACCGCGGCCTGCGACCACGTGCGGGTCACCGTCGCCGGGCCTGGCGGGCACACCGCCCGTCCGCACCTGACCGCCGACGTGGTCTACGCGCTGGCCAAGATCGTGACCGAGGTGCCCGCCGCGCTGACCCGCCGGGTCGACCCGCGGGAGGGGCTGAGCCTGGTCTGGGGGCACGTCCAGGCCGGCAGCGCCGCCAACGCGATCCCGGATCAGGGGATGGCCGACGGGACCGTGCGCTGCCTCGACACCGGGGTCTGGCAGGCGGCGATGGGGCTGATCGACGAGATCGTCCAGTCGGTCGCCCTCGCCTACCGGGTGACGGCCAAGGTCGAGTACCTCAGCTCGATCCCGCCGACGGTGAACGAGGAGTCGAGCACGGCCATGATCAGGCGGGCGGTCGCCGCCGTGCTCGGCCCGGCGGCGGTGCAGGAGACCGCGCAGAGCCTCGGCGGCGAGGACTTCGCCTGGTACCTGCACCGGGTGCCGGGGGCGATGGCGCGGCTCGGCACCCGCTCGCCCGGCACGGTGACAGTGGGCGACCTGCACCAGCCAACGTTCGACGTGGACGAGCGGGCGATCGGGGCGGGCATCCGGGTGCTGGCCGCCCTCGCCTGCCCGCCGGAGGCCCGCGACGAGCCCGCCGCGGCCCCGGGCGAGTGACACCTGCGGTGCCTGACGAGCCGTTGTCACCCGGGGGAGCGACCCCCCGTACCCCCCGGGACGCGCCCGGCGGGCACGCCAGGATACCGGCCGCGCAGCCACCCGGGGGAGCGACCCCCCGTACCCCCCGGGACGCGCCATGTGACCAGCCACCCGCGCCGGAGGTGTTCCGCTCGCCCGCCGCGGTGGTGGTCTGGTGGGTGTGGCTGCTGTTCGCCGTGGCCAACCTCATCGACCTGGCGGTCCAGGGACGGGGCCAGGTCGCGCTGGAGGCGGCTTGCACCCTGGTGCTGATCACCGGCATCGTCTACGTCTCCGCCCTGCGGCCGCGGCTCATCGCCGACAGTACCGGGCTGACCATCGTCAACCCGCTCAGCGAGCACCGGATCGGCTGGGCCGCCGTGGCCGGGGCCGACCCGACCGACCTGCTCCGGGTGCGCTGCGCCTGGCCGGACGGCGGGCAGACGGCACGGCGGTCGATTTACGCCTGGGCGGTGCACTCCTCGCGCCGCCACCAGGTCACCGCGGAACTGCGGGCCGAGCGGCAGGCCCGCCGGCCGGGAAGGGGACGCGGCGGTTCCGGCCGCCTGCCGGGCAGTGTCCTCGGCGGGGGCGCGCTCGGCGGGGAAGCGCTGGGCGGCGGCGTGTTTGGCGGATGGGGCGCCCCGGCGGCGGCAGGCCCGGGGGCGGACCCGGCGGCCGAGCCCGATCTGCTGCGGGTTGACGCCGGCCGGGTGGTGACCGTGCTCACCGAGCGGGCTGAAGCCGCGCGGCAGGGGGGGCCGGAGGCGCCTGCGGTCGCGCCCGCCTCGGCCTGGCAGTGGCGCGCGATCGCGGTGGTCGCCGTCCCCGTGCTCGCCCTGCTCCTGGTGGCGCTGCTGTAACCGGGGGTTCCCCCGGCCCCTCAGGCCCCCGCCGGGGGATTGGACGGCCGGCTGTTCAGCCAGCCGATGTAATCGGCGGGCGCGCCCGCCTTGACCGCCGCGTCGACCAGGATGGACAGCCGCCGGTCGGAGGGCAGCCCGCCCTCGTAGGCGTCGAGTACGTAGAGCCACGCGAGCGCGTCCCCGTCGAGCGTCTGCACCCGCACCTTGATCTTGCTGTAGAAGCCGAGGTTGACCCCGTCCCAGCTGTCGAGTTCCTTCTCGTCGATCTCCGGAACGTCGTACAGCGCGACGAACACCCGGTGGGCTTCGTCCTCGACCACCGTCGTCAGGGCGCCGTCCCAGCCGAGCTCCTCGCCCCCGAACGTCAGGCGCCAGCCTTCCAGCCACCCGGTGCCCCGCTGCGGGGAATGCGGGCAGCGCAGGAGCATCTGCTCCGGGTCCATGTTGCTGCCGTAGGCGGCGTAAAGTGCCACGCTGCATAAGCGTACGGGGTATTGGCCGGCCGTGACGTACAAGCCTGGACCGAGACGGGCGCTTATTTGTTCACCATTACGTTATTACCCCTACGGCCTCCTTACGCGACCTTCAAGTCGCCGACGCTCCGGTCCCGGGCAGGGCACCGTCGATCCCGTAAGAACCGAACGGGCGGCGCTGGGCGGGCGGCGTCCACAGTCAGGAGGCACCGATGAGCAAACGCGGAAACCGCCGGACATCCCTGCGGGTGCGTCTGGCCGTTGCCGCCGCCGTGGTCGCGGGCGGTGGCGCGACCGGGGTGGTGGCGGTCAGCGCCGGCCACAGCGGCCCGCTGGCGGCCGCGTCGGCCGGGTACTACCAGGCCTACGGCCGGACCATGAGCTACACCAGCGCCATGTCCAGGGCGATGAGGGGCTGGGAAACGTCGCCGGGCACGTCGCTCACAACCATTTCGCACATGCAGCCGGTGCACAACTACTGGACCCAGCCGTGGCACCGGGCGATCATCTTCATCCAGCGCGGCACCGTTGTCGCGGTGAGTAAGCACGAGGTTACGGTCCGGTCGGCCGACGGCCGGACCGAGACCTGGCACGTGAACCACGGGACGAAGACCGAGAACGTCGGCGGGAGCTCGACCGGGCTGTCCGCGATGACCGGCGGCACCACCCGGGTGCCGTCGTGGTGGCAGATGAACACCAAGGTCCACGGCGTCGCCCAGGGTGACCTTGTGTTCGTCTTCGGCGAGCGCGAGAACCACACCCTCAAGGCGCAGCTGGTGCTGTTCGCGGCCCCCGCCATGACCACGGCGACGCCGGCGGCCACGCCGACCGCGACGATGACCGCGCCCACTGCCGCGCCGACCGGGACCATGCCGGGCGGGACCATGCCGGGCGGGACCATGCCGGCCGGGACCATGCCGGCCGCGACCACCACGGCGCCGATGCCGGGCGCGACGACCACGGCGCCGATGCCCGCCACGGCCACTCCCGCGGCGACGCCGACGGGCAGCGCGCCTGTATTCAGCGGCAACAACAGCTAACTGTCAGTGCGGACACGGAGGTGCAGCAATGCTCACGGGCCAGCGGCATACAGCGCGTCAGCGCCGGAAGGACCAGCGCCGCGCTCGCATTACGGCCGCGATTGCCATTCCGGTCGCGGCGGGCGTCGCGATCGGAGCGGCTATCGCGGTGCACAGCGGATCGATCAACCTAGCGGACTCGGCCTTCCACCGGCACCACCCCACGGCGCCGGCCTCGGGCACGGCCAGTGCCAGCGCAACCGCCAGCGCCAGCGCCAGCGCGAGCCCCAGCGGGAGCGCGAGTTCAAGCGCGAGCCCGAGTTCGAGCGCGAGCGTGAGCGCGAGCCCGAGCGCGAGCACCGCCGCCACGGTGGCGCCCGCCAGCTCGTTCGACAGCGGCCCCGTCGCCACTTTCCAGCTCGGGGACGTCGCGACCAACCCGGTTGACGGCACGGGCGCCGCGATCAACACCCATCAGACGGCGGCCCAGGCCGCGGCCTCGATGAACTGCTCGCTGGCGGTGCCCGCCAACCCGCTGAGCGCGGCCGGCCTGGCGACTCCGTGGCAGCTCGGCGACGGGTGCTCGATGGCCAACGCCGGCACCGAGGGCGCGTTCGTCGAGGCGACGATCTTGTCCCCGGGCGGGCAGCTGTCGGTCTACAGCCCGCTGGTCGTCACCGCGGGCACTGCGCCTGCGGTGGCCCCGGTGGCGCCGACCATCCCGGCTGGCTCGGTGGTGGAGGTCAGCGTCGGCTTCAACGGCACCAACCTGTACCTGACCGGCCCCGGCGCCGTCGCGGGCAGGTGCGTCGACGCCCTCGGCCAGTCGGTCATCGGCCAGGTCTCGGCCTGCAACGCGGTGGCCTTCTACCAGGCCGCGAACGCGGACATCGCCCGGGGGACGCTCAAGGTCCCGGCCGCCGGGACCGCAGCCGACGGCCAGGCCTGCCAGACCACGCGTGACTTCGCCCTGATCGACCAGGACCAGAGTGACAACGTCGTCAGCCAGTACCTGATCACCGCCAGCGGCCAGACCGCGCAGAACTCGCCCGCGAACAGCGCCCAGCTCACCGGGGCCAGCGTGCTCACCAACGGCAGTGACGACGCGCTGCTGAGCGAGTTCGTCGACCCGGCCAACGGCTGCACGCCGTTCACCGCCCCCGACTCCACCTACCCCAAGGCCGACGCGCCCTCGCAGGCCCTGAACGAGCTCCAGGCCCGGGCCGACCAGCAGGGGACGATCGCGGTCGTGCCCCCGAACGACGAGATGACGCTGGTCGGCGGCCAGATGAGCGTGGCCAAGACCAACACCTACCGCTCGCTGGTGGACCAGCCGCTGCTGGCCCCGGGCACCAACCCGGCGACGGTGGCCGCCAGCTACTGCCAGAACATGGTCAACATCGCCCCCGCCCAGGACAACCTGGACATGGCCGCGGACGCCGCCTTCACCAGCCCGGTGGCGGCGATCGGCAACAACCTGGCCACGTTCCTCGGCAACCGGCTGTCGATGTCCTTCGTCAACCTCGGGTGCGCCAGCTACGGCCTGGTCAACCCGGTCAACGTCACCCTCGACGGCAATGGCGTCGCGACCGCGGTCGCCTACAACCTGACGCAGCAGACGGCCAAGGGGGCGGTGGCGGCGACGTCGACGACCCCGCGGACGCCGCCGCCCGGCGGCGGGCCGAACCCGGCCGCCGGCCAAGGGACAGGCACGCAGGCGAGGGGAGGCCGGGCCCATTGGTTCGACAACCCGTCTGGCATGTAGCGGCGGACCGCCTCTAGCCGCCGCGCGTCGCGGCGTCCGTCACCCACCCACGTCGCGCCGGCCCCACCCGCCCGGGGCCGGCGCGACCTGCTGTCCGGCGCGACCTGCGGTCCGGCGGCCGCGTACAAGCCAGGGGTAACGATGCTTGATAATTGCTTTACGTGACCCTGCCCCGTCCACGCGTTGCCATCCTCGGCGGCGGTCCCGGCGGCTACGAAGCCGCGCTGGTCGCCGCGCAACTGGGTGCTGAGGTGACCGTCGTTGACGAAGACGGCCTCGGCGGCGCCTGCGTCCTGACCGACTGCGTCCCCAGCAAGACGCTGATCGAGTCATCGTCCACCATGACCTCGCTCGGCCGGGCGGCCTCGCTCGGCCTGGAGCTCGAGGGCGGCGCCAACCCGGTCGTGGGCGTCGACGCGCCCGCGCTGAATGCCCGGATCAAGGCGCTCGCCTTCAACCAGTCGCACGACATCGCCGAGCACGTGATGGCCGAGGGGGTGCGGGTCATCCGCGCCCGCGGGCACCTGATCGGGCCGCACACGATCGAGGCGGGTGCGATCACCGTGCACGCGGACGTGCTGCTCATCGCCACCGGGGCGTCGCCCCGGGCGCTGCCCGAGGCGGTGCCGGACGGCGAGCGCATCGTGACCTGCCGCCAGCTGTGGGACCTGCCCGACCTGCCGGAGAAGCTGGTTGTGGTCGGCTCGGGGGTCACCGGGGCCGAGTTCGCCAGTGCCTACCAGGCCCTCGGCACACAGGTGACGCTGGTCTCCTCGCGCGACCGCGTGCTGCCGCACGAGGACAAGGACGCGGCCGTGGTGATCGAGGGCGTCTTCCGCCGCCGCGGCATGAACGTGCTCGGCAAGTCCCGCGCCGAGTCGGTCCACCGCAAGGGCGACGGCGTCGTGGTCACGCTGGCCGACGGCCGCCAGGTGACGGGCTCGCACTGCCTGCTGACGGTGGGCATGGTCCCGTCGACCAGCGCCATCGGGCTGGCCAAGTCGGGGGTCAAGCTCGACTCCCGCGGCTTCATCGAGGTGGACCGCGTATCACGGACGGCGCTCCCCGGGGTCTACGCGGCTGGCGACTGCACCGGCGTGCTGATGCTCGCCTCGGTCGCGGCGATGCAGGGCCGGATCGCGATGTGGCACGCGCTGGGCGAGGCGGTGCAGCCGATCAGGCTCAGCCACGTGGCCTCCACCATCTTCACCGACCCGGAGATCGCCTCGGTGGGTGTCTCCCAGGCGGCGGTGGACCGCGGCGAGGTCCCCGCCCGGATGGTCAAGCTGCCACTGGCGACCAACCCGCGGGCGAAGATGGGCGGCTTCCGTGACGGCTTCGTCAAGGTCTTCGCCCGGCCCGGCACCGGCATGGTGCTCGGCGCGGTGATCGTCGCGCCCCGGGCGAGTGAGCTGATTTTGCCGCTGTCGATCGCGATCGAGCAGAGCCTGACGGTCGATCAGATCGCGCACACGTTCTCGGTCTACCCGTCACTGTCCGGCTCGGTCACCGAGGCCGCCCGCTCGGTCATGGAGTTCGGCACCGACGCGATCCTCTGACCCCAGCCAGCGGATGACCCGGGCGGCCGCCGCGGCCGGGTCCTCCGCCCCGTCGAGCACCAGCCCGGCCCGCTCCGGGGTCCGTTCCCGGTCCAGCAGCGCGTCCTCCTGGGCCGCCCACCGGTCCCAGTGCGGCGCGAACGTCTCCCCGTCCCGGCCGAGGGCCCGCCGCTGGCGCACCGGGGCCGCCAGCTCCAGCCAGATCAGCGCGTCGGCGTAGGCGGCGGCCCGGACCGCGCCCGCGCCGACCCCTTCGACAATGAGCGTCCCGGGCGCCTCGAGCCGCCACGGCTCGGCCCACTGGCCGGTCACCCAGTCGTAGCGCGGCACCGCGGCCGGGCGCCCGGCCGCCACCGGCACCAGGACCGCCGAGACCAGCCGGTCGATCCCGGGTTCGAGACCGTCCCAGCCACCGTACAGGTCCTCCAGCGCTACCACCGGCGCCCCGAGCCGGGACCCGAGCTCGGCCGCGAGCGAGGTCTTGCCCGACCCGGACCGCCCGTCGACGGCTATCACCCGGGTGCGGGGCGCCCGGGTGCCCCCCGGGGCCGGTGAGCCGGCCGCGCCGGGCGGGCTCGTCTCCGTGGGTGAGCCCATGTCAGTGCGGCGGGTGCCCGAGGTCGCGGTCGTCCGGTACCGGCAGGTCGTGCTGCTTGAGCCGGGCCGCGCGGACGTCGTCGGCGCTGATCAGCACCGTGCCGACGCTGGCGATGAGGGCGAACGCGGGGACGGTGACCCGCAGCCAGGCCGGCCCGGGCAGGAACGCCAGGCCCACGCAGACCGGCAGCAGGATGACCATCAGCCGCAGCACGGTACGTCCGCGCCAGCCCGCGTCGGTCAGCTCGTGCCGCACCCACTCCCGGTTCCTGGGCGGCAGCCGGAACCCGATCGCGAACATCAGCCAGCCGCCGGCGCCGGGGTCTCCTGGCAGCCGCGCCACGCTCCGCCTCCCTCCGCCTCGAGCGGTCTCTCCCTTCTTAGCAGACACCCGCGCGGCGGGCATCGCGCCGCCGGGCCGGCCGGCCGTCCCCGGGGACTCTCCGGCGGGTCCGCGACTCCATCCCGCGTCAGGGGGCACAATAGAGAGACGGCGAAGGTCTAGCCGGGACCTGGCCGGGTAGCAGTCCCGGAAGGCAACCGCTGCCTGTCCTCAACCGAAGCGTGACCTCGAGTACGTAGAGTAAACGGGATGACCGGCGCCGCAGTCAGGTCGCTGGTGGCGACGGTCCCGGCCACCGGCGACGTCCGCAGCGAGGCGCTCGTCGCCGGTGACGAATCGTTGCGCATCCGTTGCCTGATCTCCAGCCGCCCGACAGCAGAACACCGCATCCTGTCCACCGCATGCACCATGCGGCGGAACGAGAACCCGAAAGGAGCCCCGTGAGCGTCCTCGCCATGCTCGCCACGGCCGGCGCCGTCGTCGGGCTGCTCGTCGGCGCGGGCCGGCACGACGGGGCCGCTGCCCGGGGGTACCGCTGGCTCGGCGCGGCCGCGCTGTTCTGGTCTGTCGGACTGATCATCTCCCAGGTCCTGGGGCCGCTGAGCTCTTCCGGCGGCCAGCTGTCGCTGGCCGACGTAGCCCCGCTGATCGGCCTCGCGACCGCCGCGGCGGGGGTGATGGTGCTGGCCGAGGACAAGAAACGCGACGACACCGGGTCGGTCCTGCCGGGGCTGGCCGACGGCTACGTGATGGCCGTCGCGCTGCTCGTCATCGACTGGGTGGTCGCCTTCGGCGGTGAGTTCCACCGCTCGGGCGAGCACCCGCAGACCTTTCTCCTCGACATGCTGCACCCGCTGGCGGACCTGGCCGTGCTCGGTGCCCTGCTGCCGGTGCTGACCCTCGCCTGGCGGCGCGTGCTGCTGCCCTACGTCGGGCTGATGGCGCTCACCTTCGCCGACTCCCTCGGGGTCGGCGCCCGGCTCACCAGCGGGCACCAGGGCATCCTGGAGCAGCTGGCGGTGATCGCGGCCGCCATCGCCTTCGGTGCCGCGCCGTGGGTGGAGCCGCTGATCGCGCGGCTCGGCCCGCTCCTGTGGCTCAGTCCACCGGACCCGCCCGACGGGCCGGCCGCCCGCGCCAGCCAGCACGCGGCCTGGTCGGCTGACGGCGGCCTGGCGGGCCTGCTGGGGCACCGGCGCTCGCCCGTCACCAACGCGGGCGCGGCCACCATCATCGCCTCCGTCTGCGTCGTCATCGCCGCCCTGGTGGTCATCATCAACGGACTCGCCAGCGCTCCCGCGGCAGGTCTGGCCCTGGTCATCGCGGGCGGCGCGGCCGTCCTGGTGGTCGGGGTCCGGATCCTGATGCTGGTGCACGAGAACGGCGCCGCGGTCCGGATGTGGCGCGAGGCGACCAGCGGCCTGCGGGAGCTGGCCGACCGGTCCGGCGACATCGTGCTGATCTGCGACCTGGACGGCACCATCAGCGACGCCAGCCCGCTCGTGTCCGGGTTCAGCTACACCCCGGAGGAGCTGACCGGGCGGCCACTGCGGAACTTCGTCCACCCGGAGGACCTCGCCGCCGCGCAGGCGACCATCGCCAACGTGCTCGGCCTGCCGGAAGACGCGGCCCTGGCCCTCGGGATCAGCATGGAGGCGCTGGCCCAGGCGGCTGCCGAGCGGAGCGACGGAGCCCATGCCGACGGCCAGTTCACCGCCCGGATGCGGGCCGCCGACGGCACCTGGCGGCACGTCGAGTGCGCGGTGCTGCTGTACCGGCTGCCCGGCGAGCCGTCGCGGATGCTGCTCAGCATCCGGGACGTCTCCGACCAGGTGGCGCTGCGCCAGCAGGTGACCCACCTGACCTTCCACGACGGGCTCACCGGGCTGCCCAACCGGGCCTACGTCGAGGAACGCGCCCGCGAGGCGCTGGAGGCGTCGGCCGACCGGGTGGCCGGCGTCATCTTCCTCGACCTCGACGGCTTCACCGCGGTCAACGACCTCGTCGGCCACGGGGCCGGCGACCTCGTCCTGGCCCAGACGGCCCGGCGGCTGCGGGCGGTGGTACCCGCCCAGGACACGGTCGCGCGCTGGGGCGGCGACGAGTTCGCGGTGCTGCTTGAGAACGCGGCCACCGCCCAGGAGATCACCGAGCTGGCCGGGCGGCTGGCTGACAGCGTCGCGGGCGAGCCGTTCCGGGTGGCTGACCGGAATGTCGGGCTGACCGCCAGCGTGGGGGTCGCGCTGGCGGACGAGGTCGCCCCTGGCGTCGTGCTGCGCAACGCCGACGTGGCCATGGCGCGGTCGAAGGGGGGCGGCGGGAACCGGGTCGAGGTCTACGCCGCGCACATGCACGAGGATGTCGTCCGCCGTCTCGACATGGCCAGTGACCTGCAGCGGGCGATCGCCCGGGAAGAGCTGCAGCTGCAGTACCAGCCCATTGTGGAGCTCGCGACCTCCCGGGTGACCGGCGCCGAGGCGCTGGTGCGCTGGTGGCGCGGGGACGAGGCCGTCCCGCCGCGCGCGTTCCTGGCCGTGGCCGAGGACTCCGGGCTGATCGTCGCGCTCGGTGAGTGGGTGCTGCGCAAGGTCTGCGCCCAGGGAGCGGCCTGGCGGGCCGCCTCGTGGGAGGTCGGCGTGTCGGTCAACATCGCGCTGCGGCAGCTGAACGCGCCGCACTTCCCGGCGCAGGTGGCGGCGGCGCTGGCGGAGAGCGGGCTGCCGCCGAGCGCGCTCACCATCGAGCTGAGTGAGCGGATGCTGGTCGAGGACTCCGGGCTCATCGCCGACCGGCTGGCCGAGCTGCGCGACCTCGGGGTCAAGCTCGCGATCGACGACTTCGGCACCGGTTACGCCTCGCTCGCGCACCTGCGCCATCTGCCGGCGGACATCATCAAGATCGACCCGTCTTTCGTCACCGGGCTGGGTCAGGACCCGGTGCTGACGATGCTGACCAGGACCATCGTCGGTGTCGGCCGCGATCTCGGCATGCAGGTCGTGGCGGAGGGCATCGAGAATCCCCGGCAGCTGGCCGAGCTGCGCGAGATGGGCTGCGGCTACGGCCAGGGTTACCTGGTGGCGCGGCCGATGGCCGCCCCCGGGGTGGAGGCGCTGATCCGGACCGGCACCGGCCAGCCGGGGACCTCCAACGGGACCAGCGCCAACGGGACCAGCACCAACGGCAGCGACGGCCCCAGCTCCAACGGGACCGGCTCCAACGGCACCAGCATGCCCGGCGTCAGCGGCACGGCCAAGCCCGGCGTGCCCGCAGGCTGACCCCGGGAACGAGGTTCGCGGACACTCGGTCTCATCATGTGAGACGAGCGGTCTGATAATTTGACGGGAGGCGGGCTGGTGGGCGAGGGTGTACCTGTGAAGCGGAACCACATCCTCGTACTTGGCTGGCGCGCAAAGAGCTGACCAGTCCAGTTCCTGCGCGCGCCCCTCGAATGCCACCCGGCACGAGGGGTTTTTTAATGCCCCTGACGGGGCGCGGAGGTATCCCCTCCCGGCCACACCGCGCACACCACGTGACAAGGAAACCACCCGATGACCGAGCAGAGCAGCCCAGTCCCTCCCAAGGCGCACGCTCCGTCCCCGCTGGACATCCCGGCCCGGACAGCCGCCCCCAAGCCGCCCGCACCCCGCCCGGCTCAGCCTGCAAGCACCGGCCAGCCCGGCAGCTTCGGCCAGCCCGGCCCGGCCCAGCCTGGCTCTCTGCCGCCCGGCAGCGCCGCCCAGCCGGGCAGCTTCGCCCCGGTCGGCGGTCCGGCGGCCGCCGGCGCCAGCCAGCCGGGCGGTCACCCGCAGGCTGGCCCGGTGCGCGTCACCGGGGCCCAGGCCCTTGTCCTCGCGCTCGAGCGGATCGGTGTCGACGTGGTGTTCGGCATCCCCGGCGGTGCCGTCCTGCCCGCCTACGACCCGCTGCTTGATTCCGCCCAGATCCGTCACATCCTGGTCCGCCACGAGCAGGGCGCGGGCCACGCCGCCACCGGCTACGCGCAGGCGACCGGGCGGGTCGGCGTGTGCATGGCGACCAGCGGCCCGGGCGCCACCAACCTGGTCACCCCGCTGGCCGACGCGTACATGGACTCTGTCCCGGTCGTCGCGATCACCGGCCAGGTGTCGACCAACCTGATCGGCACCGACGGGTTCCAGGAGGCGGACATCTCCGGGATCACCTACCCCATCACCAAGCACAACTTCCTCGTCACCCGGCCGGAAGACATCGCCCGCACCGTGGGCGAGGCATTCCACCTGGCGTCGACCGGACGGCCAGGCCCGGTCCTGGTCGACATCGCCAAGGACGCCCTCCAGGCCGCCACCGACTTCACCTGGCCCGTCGCGTTCGACCTGCCCGGTTACCACCCGGTCACCCGCCCGCACTCGCGGCAGGTGCGGGAGGCGGCGCGGATGCTGACCGAAGCCAGGCGCCCGGTGCTGTACGTCGGCGGCGGCGTGATCAAGGCCGACGCCTCGGCCGAGCTGAAGGAGCTGGCCGAGCTGACCGGCGCCCCGGTCGTCACGACGCTGATGGCGCGGGGCGCGTTCCCCGACAGCCACCCGCTGCACCTGGGCATGCCGGGCATGCACGGCACCGTCGCCGCGGTCGGCGCGCTGCAGCGAGCGGACCTGATCGTCGCGCTCGGGGCCCGGTTCGACGACCGGGTGACGGGCAAGCTCGACTCGTTCGCCCCCGGCGCCAAGATCGTGCACGCGGACATCGACCCGGCCGAGATCTCCAAGAACCGCCGGGCCGACGTGCCCATCGTGGGCGACTGCCGGGAGGTCATCGCCGAACTCATCACGGCGGTGACGACCGATCAGCAGCACGGCCTGAAGGGCGACTACGCCTCCTGGTGGGCGCAGCTCAGCCAGTGGCGGAGCAAGTACCCGCTCGGCTACGACGAGTTCGACGACGGCAGCCTGGCCCCGCAGTACGTGATCGAGCGGATCGGCCAGATCGCCGGGCCGGAGGCGGTCTACCTGGCCGGGGTCGGCCAGCACCAGATGTGGGCGGCCCAGTTCATCGGCTACGAAAACCCGCGGACCTGGATCAACTCCGGCGGCGCGGGCACCATGGGCTTCGCCGTCCCGGCCGCGATGGGGGCCAAGGTCGGCCGGCCGGACGCCACCGTGTGGGCGATCGACGGCGACGGCTGCTTCCAGATGACCAATCAGGAGCTGGCCACCTGCGCGATCGAGGGCATCCCGGTCAAGATCGCGATCATCAACAACGGCCACCTTGGCATGGTCCGCCAGTGGCAGACGCTGTTCTACAACCAGCGCTACTCCAACACCAACCTGGGCGACCGCAAGACCGAGCTGCGCGGCACCCGGATCCCCGACTTCGTCAAGCTGGCCGAGGCCTACGGCTGCATCGGCCTGCGCTGCGAGCGCAGGGAAGACGTGGACGCGGTCATCGAGCAGGCGATGGCGATCAACGACCAGCCCGTCGTGATCGACTTCATCGTGCACAAGGACGCGATGGTGTGGCCCATGGTCGCCGCCGGGGCCAGCAACGACGACATCAGCTTCGCGCGCGACCTGGCGCCCGAGTGGGAGACGACGGATTAGTCATGGGTGAACAGCACACGCTTTCGGTGCTCGTCGAGAACAAGCCCGGCGTCCTCGTGCGCATCGCCGGGCTGTTCTCCCGGCGCGGCTTCAACATCGAGTCCCTCGCGGTCGGGCCGACCGAGCACGAGGAGATCTCCCGCATGACGATCGTGGTGGACTGCGAGGAGCACCCCCTCGAGCAGGTCACCAAGCAGCTCAACAAGCTCATCAACGTGCTCAAGATCGTCGAGCTCGAGCCCGCCCAGGCGGTGCAGCGCGAGCTGATGCTCATCAAGGTCCGCGCGGACACCGACAGCCGGTCTAAGGTGCTGGAGACGGTTGAACTGTTCCGCGCCCACGTCGTCGATGTGGCCCTGGACGCGGTCACGGTCGAGGCGACCGGCAGCCATGACAAGCTGGAGGCACTGGTCCGGGTCCTTGAGCCGTTCGGCATCAAGGAGCTGGTCAAGTCGGGCACGATCGCGGTCGGCCGGGGCGGCCGGTCCATCACCGACCGCACGCTGCGCCCGCTCGAGCGCTCGGCCTGAAAATTCGCCCGTTCGGGCGGAGAGTTTCTGACATCTCTACGATGAAAGGCCCTTCACAGTGGCAGAGATCTTCTACGACCAGGACGCTGACCTCTCCCTTATCCAGCAGCGGCACGTCGCCGTGCTCGGGTACGGCAGCCAGGGGCACGCGCACGCGCTGTCGCTGCGTGACTCGGGCGTGGACGTCCGGGTGGGGCTGCAGCCGGGCTCGAAGAGCCGGGAGAAGGCCGAGAGCGACGGCCTGCGCGTCCTCACCCCGGCCGAGGCGTGCGAGGAAGCCGACCTGGTGATGGTGCTGATCCCGGACACCCTCCAGCGTCAGGTCTACACCGAGGCGATCGCCCCGTCGCTGGTCGAGGGGGACGCGCTGTTCTTCGCCCATGGCCTCAACATCCGCTACAACCTCATCCAGCCGCCGGCCGACGTCGACGTGGTCATGGTTGCGCCCAAGAGCCCCGGCCACCTCGTCCGCCGTCAGTACACCGAGGGCCGCGGTGTGCCCGCGCTGGTCGCGGTCGAGCAGGACGCCACCGGCAACGCCCTCGCGCTGGGCCTGTCCTACGCCAAGGGCATCGGCGCCACCCGGGCGGGGGTGCTCAAGACCACCTTCACCGAGGAGACCGAGACCGACCTGTTCGGCGAGCAGGCGGTCCTCTGCGGCGGCGTCTCCGAGCTCATCAAGGCCGGCTTCGACACCCTGGTTCAGGCGGGCTACCAGCCCGAGGCGGCCTACTTCGAGTGCCTGCACGAGATGAAGCTGATCGTCGACCTGATGTACGAGGGCGGCATCTCCAAGATGTACTGGTCGGTGTCGGACACGGCCGAGTTCGGCGGCTACACCCGCGGGCCGCGGCTGATCAACGACCAGACCCGGGCCGAGATGAAGAAGATCCTGGGCGAGATCCAGGACGGCACCTTCACCCGCGAGCTGGTCGAGGAGTTCGACGCGGGCCAGCCGAACTTCGCCAAGCGCCGCGAGGCCGAGCAGGCCGAGCAGATCGAGCAGGTCGGCGCCAAGCTGCGCCCGCTGATGAGCTGGCTGTCGGACGAGGAGGGCTAGTCCGCGCATGGCTGACAGCTTCAAACTGGCCGTCATCGGCGGTGACGGCATCGGCCCGGAGGTCACCGGCGAGGCACTGAAGGTGCTGCAGGCGGCGACCCCGGGCGTCAGCTGGGAGACGACCGACTACGACCTGGGCGCGCGCCGCTACCACAAGAGCGGCGAGACCCTGCCCGACTCGGTCCTCGAGGAGATCCGCGGCCACGACGCGATCCAGCTCGGCGCGATCGGCGACCCGTCGGTGCCGAGCGGCGTGCTCGAGCGGGGGCTGCTGCTGCGGCTCCGCTTCGAACTCGACCACTACGTCAACCTGCGGCCGGTCCGGCTTTACCCGGGGGTCGCGTCGCCGCTGGCCAAGGGCTCGCCCGAGACGATCGACATGATCTGCGTGCGGGAAGGCACCGAGGGCCCGTACACCGGGGCGGGCGGCGTGATGCGCCGCGGCACCCCGCACGAGCTCGCCACCCAGGAGTCGCTCAACACCGCCTTCGGCGTCGAGCGGGTCGCCCGTTACGCGTTCACGCTCGCCCAGGCACGTCCCCGGCGCACGCTCACGCTGGTGCACAAGACCAACGTGCTCACCTTCGCCGGCGACCTGTGGCAGCGCACGGTGAACGCCGTCGCCCGCGACTTCCCCGCCGTGACGGTCGAGTACCAGCACGTGGACGCGGCGTCGATGTTCTTCGTCTCGCAGCCGGAGCGCTTCGACGTCATCGTGACCGACAACCTGTTCGGCGACATCCTGACCGACCTCGGGGCGGCCATCGCGGGCGGCATCGGCCTGGCCGCGAGCGGCAACATCAACCCCGAGCGGACCGCGCCGTCGATGTTCGAGCCGGTGCACGGCAGCGCCCCGGACATCGCCGGGCAGGCCAAGGCCGACCCGACCGCGGCGATCCTGTCCGCGGGCATGCTCTGCACGCACCTTGGCCTGGCCGGGGCGGCGGCCAAGATCGAGCAGGCGGTCTCCGGCGACGTGGCCGAGCGCGGCGGGGCGGTCCGGTCGACGACCGAGATCGGCGACGACATCGCCAAGCGAGTAGCGGGGTAACGGACCGCGCCCCCGCCGCGTCAGCGAGTGGGGGTTCCGGGCACGAGCCGAAGGCGCCCAGGCGCACCGCGGCACGTGCGGGAAACAGAGCGCCGGCGGCGCGGTCGTTCCTGCTGGAAGGAACCCGCGCCGCCCGCGTCCCGGCTGGCGGGCGGGCGTCATATCCTCGAAGTGTTCCCGGAAAGGACCTGATCCCGATGACCACCGCTAGCCCCGGCAGCCCGAAGAGCACTGCCCGCGAGATCGATTTCGAGATTCACCCTGCCCCGTCACCGGTGCCCGCGGCGGACCGCGCGCGGATCCTGGAGGACCCCGGGTTCGGTCAGGTCTTCACCGACCACATGATCACGCTGCGCTGGACCGCCGAGCGCGGCTGGCACGACGGCAGGCTCCAGCCCTACGGCCCGTTCTCGCTCGACCCGGCCACATCCGTGTTCCACTACGGCCAGGAGCTGTTCGAGGGCCTCAAGGCCTACCGGCAGGACTCCGGGTCGATCGTGATGTTCCGCCCGCAGGCCAACGCGGCCCGGTTCAACTCCGGCTGCCGCCGCATGGCCATGCCGGAACTGCCCGAGGCGACGTTCCTGCGGGCCCTGGAGCTGCTGGTGGCCCAGGACCGGGAGTGGATCCCCGAGGGCGAGGGGAACAGCCTGTACCTGCGCCCGTTCATGATCGCCACGCAGCGCGGCCTGGGCGTGAACCACCCGTCCTCGGAGTACTTGTTCTGCGTGATCGCCTCGCCCGCGGCGGCGTACTTCGGCGCCAGCACGACGGTCAAGGTGTGGCTGTCGCAGGACTACACCCGGGCCGCCCCCGGCGGCACCGGCGCGGTCAAGTGCGGCGGTAACTACGCGGCCGCCTTCGCCGCCCAGCAGCAAGCGGTGGACAAGGGCTGCGACCAGGTCGTCTGGCTGGATGCGGCGCTGCACGAGTGGGTCGAGGAGATGGGCGGGATGAACCTGTGCTTCGTGTACGGGTCGGGGGACTCCGCCCGCCTGGTGACCCCGGCGCTGACCGGCTCGCTGCTGCCCGGCATCACCCGCGACTCGCTGCTGCGGCTGGCGCCGACCCTCGGCGTGCCGGCCGAGGAGGGCCGGGTCTCGGTCTCGGACTGGCGCGACGACTGCGCCGCGGGCTCGCTGACCGAGGTGTTCGCGTGCGGCACGGCCGCCGTCATCACCCCGGTGGGCGCGGTCGACGGCGAGGGCGGCGGCTGGACCATCGGCGACGGCACCCCCGGCTCGGTCACCCAGCGGCTGAAGGCCGAGCTCATCGGGATCCAGTACGGGCACAAGCCAGACCCCTTCGGCTGGGTGCACAAGGTCGCCTGAGATGGGCCGCGGGTGAGTCGCTGGTCAAGTTGATTACTTTCTGTAGTCGACTTGGGGCCGGATCGTCGCCTGTCATCGAAGTCGACAACGATGGACATTCTGAGGTTGCCGCTGCTAGAGCCATCGACTGTGGAAGCGCCGGGAGCGCCTGGATACGAGCGTTATCGTTTAGTTACCAAATTTTTCGTCACAGGGCGCAACCATGTAGGTGCTTCCTGGCGTCCTTACCTATGACTGAGGCTCGCTTGGGGGGTTGCGGCCCAGTCGCGTAGAGCCGGGCCTCATCTCGGGGGAGGCCCGGACGTATGACCGGCTCCGACCCTGCCGGTCGGCCCCCGCGGGCGCGTTTCGGCCACCGCCAGCGCCCGCGGGGGCCATCTCATTCTTGCCGGTGCGCCCGGTCTCCGCGATCCGCCGCACCCCACCGTCGCCGCACCCCCAAGGACCCCCAAGCGAGCCTCAGCCTCAGCTCCGGTCGCGGGTCACGCTCCTGCCCAGGGACCCGCCCCGGCGCGCCAGGGGAATCCCCGTTGGCAAGACCGTGTTGTGGGTAGTAACCTCGTGAAGGCGCACGCGCCTCGCGCAGGCGTCTACAACTCAACAAGGGGACGACTGGTTTCGACTTTGGTGGTTAATCTAGGAGAAGCGAGCCGAGGATGGCGGACGTGACCTCGTACAAAATGCGTCCGCAAAACACAAGTGCCAACTCTAAGCGCACTGTCGAGGCCCCCAAGGCCGCTTTCGCTCTTGCTGCCTAAGCAAGGCCGAAAGTAAGACTGTCAGCCCGGGAGCGCCTTCGGCCCGGATCCTGGCATCAGCTAGAAGGCTCAACTGACCGGCCCGGTCACGGGGCAGGCCAGGAAACCAAACAGTGACTGAGCCCGTCGGCGTCTCGCCTGTGTGATCGCCGGGGCTGAGAAAAGCACAGCAGGCTGCGCTCGGAGAAGTCCTAGAAAGGCCCTGAAGGACCGGGGTTCGAATCCCCGCGTCTCCACGGAGAGTGACGAGGCGGCTACTTTAAGTAGCCGCCTCGTTCTGTGTTCATGAGGCCCGGCCGCCAGGCAGTGGCGGGTCACCGGCGGGGACCAGCTGACCGTTGCCGTCGACGGTGAACTGGTAGCGAGTCAGTAGTGTGGCGCGTCTGCCCGCCCCGCCAGTTGCCGTTTTCGGGACCTTTCTCCGTCCGGCAGGCGGTGCACGTGGTCGAATGCCTTTGCTTTCGGGCGCCGCAGGCGCAGAAGTCGCGAGACCGGCAGGCGGGGCAGCGGTAATGGCGGCTCGACGGGACGTAGGAGCGGCCACAGTCCGTACACACTCGGGTATCCGTAGCAATATTATACGAACGTCTTTTCAGTTTTTTAGGTATCTTTTTGTAGCACATCGAGTGACAACATTCGACCCCCGTGGCAAATGATGCTGGCGGGCCAAGCGGTAAATGCTTGGTCCCGGGAGCCGGGGAGGCCGGCCAGCACGGTGCCGCCGGGCGTATTCGGCGGGCCGGGAAGGGCCTCAGCGGCGCCGGCGCGGGTCACGGAGCGGGTTTCACCGCTGTATAACCGAGTTGACCGGCGGCGCGCGTAGCTGATCATTACCATTCTGCGCTCGAACACGGGATAATAGGGCGACGGATCGACACGGTTGTTACTGTCCGGTGAAGCCGCGGGCGGGGTCGGGCCGGAGACGGTTTGCGTGAGGTTCGCGCTGAGGAAGGGGATGCAGCATGGCGGCGATGAAGCCGCGGACGGGCGATGGCCCGCTCGAGGTGACCAAGGAGGGCCGGGGCATCGTGATGCGCGTCCCCTTGGAAGGTGGCGGCAGGCTCGTGGTTGAGCTGTCTGCCGACGAGGCCGTGAAGCTCGGTGACGCGCTGCAGGCGGCCGTCGGGTGACCCCCTGGCAACCCCCTCGGGCCGCCGCTTAGGCCGCGCGGCCGGCGCTGGGTAGCACCCGCGCCCGTTCGGATGAACCTTCGGTAACCGCTTGATCGCGGCGAGCATGCCGCCTGCGACGGGAAGCAGCAGCGGCACCAGCCTCTCGTCCTCGCCCACCAGCGTGGCCAGTTCCCGCGCGCCGTCGCTGGCCGGTCCCGCGCCGGGTGGAAGCACGTCGTTGAAGACGACGACGCCGCCCGCGCGGAGCAGCCGCAGCCCGTCGGTCAGGTACTCGGGGTAGGCCGCCTGGTCGGCATCGCAGAAGACCAGGTCGTAGCCCCCGTCGGAGAGCCGCGGGAGCACGTCGGCCGCGCGGCCGAGGATCAGCCGGGCCTGGTTGGCGGCAAAGCCAGCCTGGGTGAACGTCTTGCGGGCGAGCCGGTGGTACTCGGGCTCGGTGTCCACGCTGGTCAGCACCCCGCCGGGGCGCATGCCGCGAAGCAGCCAGATCCCCGAGCTGCCGCACCCGGTGCCGATCTCCACCACCGCGCGGGCCGCCAGTGCGGACGCCAGGAACCGCAGCACGGCCCCGGCGGCCGGCTGCACCGGCGGCGTCCCGCCTAGGTCGTCGGCGTTGGCCCGGGCGGTGAGCAGCGGCTCATCCTCCACCGCGTACGCCGCCTCGTCGTAGTCGATGACTGGCCCCCTGTTCCGAGTACTGCCTTATCACGCGGCAGCCTAGCCAATTTCCCTGGTCCGTGGAACCTTATGCTGGTGGGGACCGTTAGCTAGTCGATGAGCGAGAGCCTGTACCTGGTGACAGAGCCGGCGAATTCCGGACAGGACGATCCGGCCCCAGGCGCCCAGTGGGCGGCGCCTAGCTGGGAAGAGATCGTGCGCGCGCATTCCAGGCGGGTGTACCGCCTGGCCTACCGGCTGACCGGCAACCAGCACGACGCGGAAGACCTTACTCAAGAGGTGTTCGTCCGCGTTTTCCGCTCCCTGGCCAGCTACACCCCCGGGACGTTCGAGGGCTGGCTGCACCGGATCACGACCAACCTCTTCCTCGACGGAGCCCGCCGCCGGCAGCGGATCAGGTTCGAGGGCCTCGGCGACGACGTCGACCACCGCTTCGCG
The DNA here is from genome assembly GCA_963795335.1 of uncultured Actinomycetota bacterium. GTDB lineage: Bacteria > Actinomycetota > Actinomycetes > Streptosporangiales > Streptosporangiaceae > Trebonia. The sequence continues at coordinate 475,316 of CAWCHI010000004.1, read as the reverse complement.
GGCAGCGCGGCGTCACCCGCCCAGGCGTGGGACGACACCCACTTCGAGGGCGACATCCAGGCGGCGCTGCAGGCGCTTCCGCCCGATTACCGGGCGGCGGTGGTGCTGTGCGATATCGAGGGCTTCTCCTACGAGGAGATCGCGGCCACCATGGGGGTGAAGCTGGGCACCGTGCGCAGCCGTATCCACCGGGGCCGGGCCCAGCTGCGGGCGGCCCTCGCGCACCGGGACACCGCCCGCCGTGACACCGCGGGCCAGGGGGCAGCGCCCGGCACCGCGGCACGCGGCTACCCCGAGCTCAGCCCCCCGGCGCTCGAGATGACGGCGCTCGAGATGACGGCGCTCGAGATGACGGCGCTCGAGATGACGGCGCTTGACCACACGGCGCTTGACCACACGGGGCACCAGGATCTGGATCGGCAGGTGCGAGAACCGTGAGCCACCTCGGAGACCTGCTCTCCGCGCTTGTCGACGGCGAGCTCAGCGGCACCGAACTCGACCGGGCCAACGCCCACCTGGCCGCCTGTGCCGTCTGCCAGGCCGAGGCCAGCTCGCTGCGCGACCTCAAGCAGCAGCTGCGGGCGCTGGCCGGGGGCGGCCAGGCCGACGCGGTCATCCGGCGGCTGCTGGCCATGCCGGACGCGCTCACGGTGCCCGCCGCGGGCGTGGCTGTTACTCATGGCCCGGCAGCCGGCGGGCTCGCGGCCGGGGGCCCGGAGACCGGGGGCCCCATGCCCGGGGGCCCGAAGACCGGCGGGACCGTCGTCGCCCGGTCGCTGTCCCCGTGGGCGGGTACGCGCCGGCGGGGCGGCACCCCGGCGGTGCGGCGTGGACGGCGCCACGGCCGCTACGTGCTCTGGGGGGCAGTGTCCCTGGTCGTCGGGATCGGCGGCGCCGCGTTCGGGATCGGCGGCGGCAGCGGCGGCAGCCAGCCGCGGATCACCCCGCCGGTCCAGGTCTTCGACGTCGAGCACGCGCTCACCTCGGGCGACGTCCCGTTCCCGAACCCGGCCGACTCCACGTCGCGCGGCCCGGCGGTACCGGCGAGCCCGTGATGCGTCACGGTCTGCTGCTGACCGCGGTGGCGACGGTAACAGTGCCGGGCGCCCTCGCCGTGCTCGGCGTGGTCGGTCACGACCACGCCGCCGGCCGGGCCGACGTCGCCGTGGCGGCCGGCGTCGCCCTGTCCGGTCCGCTCCCGGTCGCGCCGGCCGGCGCCCGCGCGGGCGTCCGCCACGACCTGGCCGCGCAGCCGCAAGCCGTGGGCGGACCGGTGACCGTCTTCAGCCGCGTCACCGCCCGCCAGCAGGCGCTGGGCCGGCTCCTGCTGGGCGAGGCGGCTGACGCGGGCCTGACGACCTCCTACGCGGGCACCGAGCAGCTCACGCAGTCCGGCGTGGACGGCCGGGTGCTGATGACCTCGCAGGTGTGGCACCAGGGGGGCGGCCGCACGGTGGTGCGGTCGTCCGTCAGCATGTCTGCGTCGGCCCCGGCGACGGCCGTGGCCAGCAGCTCGCCCGAGGGCGTGTTCGGGGTCACCAAGGCCCTCATGGCGCTGCTGGGGCAGAACTACGTCGCCGCCTACGCCGGGGGCGGCACCGTCGCCGGCCGTCCGGCCGCGGTGGTCGCGGTCTACCGGTTCGACGGGTCGGTGGCCGCTCAGTTCTGGCTCGACCGCACGACCATGCTGCCGCTGCGCCGCGAGCTGTTCGGCCCCTCCGGCCAGGTGATCAGTGAGGACTCGTTCACCCAGGTCAGCTTGGCCGTACAGGCCGCCCCGGCCGCGGCCGGGGGGACTCCCGGGCCACCACCGCGGGCGCCGCGCAGTCGACCTCGGCCTGGGTAACGGCGGCCTCGCCGACCGGGTTCCGCGCCTCGCTGGCGGCTCAGGGCTGGCCCCTGCCGGCCTCCGTGACCGGGGGCCTGCCGCTCTACACGGCGGCGTCGGCCCAGGCCGGCAGCGGCGAGGTGGTGGACCTGGAGTACTCCGACGGCCTCTACGTGATCTCGCTGTTCGTGCAGCGGGGCAACCTGGCTGCCAGCCTGCCCGGCTGGCGGCCGGACCGGGTGGCCGGGCAGCCGGTGTTCGTCTCGGGGCGCGTGATGGCGTGGGCGCGGTCAGGCTTCGTCTACACGGTGATCGCCGACGCCCCGCCGGCCACCGTCAGCCAGGTGGTCGAGACGGTGCCCCGCAGCGGGACGGGCGGGGTGCTCGGCCGCCTCGCCCGGGGACTGGCGCGGCTGGTCCGGCTGGCCAACCCGTTTGGCTGACGGTCGGTTTCCCGTAACGGTGTTGGTCGCGGTGACGGCGTACAGTGGGATGACTGCCGGCCGACCGCAGACGGAGAGCTCTTCGTGTTTGACCTTTCGCTGACCAAGCTGCTGGTCCTCGCGGTGATCGCGCTTATCGTCTTCGGCCCGCACGAGCTGCCGAAGATCGCGTCGCAGGCCGGGCGGGCACTGCGGGACCTGCGCCGGATCGCCGAGGGGGCCAAGGCCGACCTGCGCGAGGGGCTCGGCCCGGAGTTCCAGGAGTTCGACTTCGAGGACCTGAACCCGCGCCGGTTCGTGCAGAAGCATCTGCTCGACGACATGCCCGGCGCGACCCAGCCCGCCGTCAATGGCTACTCCGGGGCCGAGCCAGGGCTGGCCGGGGCGAGTATGGCCGGGGCAGGCGCCCTCGAGACCGTCCCCAGCGGGCGGTCCGGCCTGCTGGACGGGGAAGACCCCCCGTTCGACGCCGAGGCCACCTGACCGGAGCGCTCCCGGCGGCAGCCCCGCAGTGGCCCCACGGCAGACCCCGCAGTGGGCCCGGCGGGCAGCCCCGTTAGGCGGCCGGGCTCCTAGCGGGGGCTGAGGCTGAGCATCCGCCCGGCGAGCCCGCGTCCCTTGCTCACCAGGGAGTCGGCCACCTTGACAAGCTGCTGCGCGGCCGGGGCGGAGGGCTCGGCCAGCACCAGCGGGGTGCCGCTGTCGCCGCCCTCGCGCAGCCGCACGTCCATCGGCACCTGGCCCAGCAGCGGCACCTCGGTCCCGGTGAGCTTGGTCAGGTCGGCCGCGACGGTCTCGCCGCCGCCGGCGCCGAAGATGTCGATCCGCTCGCCGCAGTGCGGGCAGGGCAGGTAGGACATGTTCTCGATGACGCCGATCACCCGCTGGTGGGTCTGCGTGACCAGGGTCCCGGCCCGCTTGGAAACCTCCGCCGCGGCCACCTGCGGGGTGGTCACGATGACCAGCTCCGCCCCCGGGACGAGCCGGGCGAGGGACAGGGCGATGTCGCCGGTGCCGGGCGGCATGTCGATCAGCAGGTAGTCCAGGTCGCCCCAGAAGAAGTCGGCCAGGAACTGCTCCAGCAGCCGGTGCAGGATGGGGCCGCGGATCGGCAGCGCGTCCTGGCCGGGCGGCTTCAGCATGCCCGCGGAGATGACCTTCACGCCCTTGGCCGACGGTGGCATGATCATGTCCTCGACCTTGGTCGGCAGGCCGGTGACGCCGAGCATGCGGGGCACCGAGTGCCCGTAGATGTCGGCGTCGATCAGGCCGACCTTGTGCCCGGCGGCCGCCAGCGCGGCGGCCAGGTTGACCGTGACCGACGACTTGCCGACGCCGCCCTTGCCGCTGACGATCGCGTAGACCTTGGTCAGCGAGGACGGCTGGGCGAAGGGGATCACTCGTTCGGGGGCGGCGGCGCCGCGCACCCGGGTCTGCAGTTCCCGGCGCTGGTCCTCGTTCATCACGTCGAGTTCGACCCGCACCGCGGCGACGCCGGCGACGGCGGTGACGGCATCGGTGACCCGGCTGGTGATGGTGTCGCGCATCGGGCAGCCGGCCACCGTCAGGTAGACGCCGACCGCGACCGTGCCGTCGTGGCCGATGTCGACCGCCTTGACCATGCCGAGCTCGGTGATCGGACGGCCGATCTCCGGGTCGTTGACGCCGGCCAGCGCGGACAGCACCTGCTCACGGGTGGGAAGCGGGGAGCTCATGCCCCATATGGTACGTGCCGGGGACGGGCGCCGAGGCGCCCGTCCCCGGCACGCGGGGTTTCCTGGTGGCGGTGAGCCGCCGCTGGTCCTAGCCCGTGACGACCGCGCCGGTCGCCGGGTCGAGGATCACCGGGCGGAAGTGTGGCCTGGACTTGAAGTCGAGCAGGCCGCCCCTGGCGTCGAGGGAACCGGAGGACTTGTCGTACGAGTCCTTGATGCTCTCTCCGCCCAGCCAGTTGTCCTCGATGAACTTGACCACCGAGGCGGTGTCGGTCGTGACGCTGCTGACGTAGTTGGTCCGGGTGTAGGGCGAGATGACGACCATCGGCAGCCGCTGGCTGTAGCCGCAGCGGTCGTTGGTGGTGCCGACCGTGATCGCGACCGAGGTGCAGATCGCGGTGTCCTCGGTGGCGTCGTCCGAGCCGCTGATGATCTTCGACGGCTGGTGGTCGTACCAGCCGTCGGAGTCGTCGTAGGTGATGACGATGGCGGTCGAGTGCCAGTACTTGGACTGCTCAATCGCGTTGATCTCGTTGACGAGGAAGGTCTGCTCGTCGAGCGGGTCGGAGTAACCGGGGTGGCCGTCCTCGGCCTCGGGCGCCTTGAGGTAGGACACCGAGGGGAGGGTGGCGCCGCCGGTCCCGGCCAGCGCGTCGCTGAAGTCCGAGATGTCGTACTCGTGGTTGGCCTGGTCGGTGTAGCCGATCTGGGCCAGCGAGCTCGGCGCCAGGTGGTCCGGGTTGGCCGTGGAGGCGTAGTACTCGAACGGGTTGTGGTGCGGCGAGTACTTCGAGTCGGACACGCCCGCGATGTTGGTGGAGGTCTGGCCGCAGACCGCACCGGTGCTGTCGGTCGAGGTCGGCGCGAAGCCGCCCTGGAACCAGCCCCAGCTGACGTTCTTGGTGTTCAGCAGGTCACCGATGTTCTGGCCGGTCATCAGGCCGAGTGCGCCGGTGGTGGTGTGGTTGCTGTCCGAGCAGGTGTCGTAGTACGGGTCCACGTCACCGTTCATCGAACCGCCGTTGACCGCGCTGGAGGTGGCCGGCTGGCTCGGGGTGGCGGACCAGGTGGGGGTGAGCGCCTCCGCCCCGGCGGTGCTGCCGGAGATCACGTTGAGCGCGCCGGGGGTTGACGGCCCGAAGGTCGTGTCCCAGTTGTTGTCGCTCATCGCGTAGTTCTGGGCGTAGTTCCACAAGCCGGTGACGGTGTTGCCGTCGAAGTAGTCCATGACGATGCCGGGCGGGCAGTACTCGGGGGCGCACCCGGCCGCCGGCGTGGACGACTCGGTGTTCTGCACGAACGCGTCCATCTTGCCGCCGTCGACGGCCTTCTGCTCCGGCGTGTAGCCGTGGTTCTGGTCGGAGGTGAGCGCCTCGGAGTGGGTCAGCCGCTGCGGGTTGTACTCGTTCGGGTTGGCGGTCAGCAGCGGCCCGATCGGGCCGGTCTTGGTGATCTTGGTGTACAGCCCGTTGACCTTCGGCGTGCCCTTCTTGGCGGTGAACGTGGTGCCGTCCGTGTTGGCCGCGTAGGGGTAGGTGCCGAAGTAGTGGTCGAACGAGATGTTCTCGTCGAAGATCACCACCAGGTGCTTAATGGGGGTGGTGGTCTTCCCCGTGTAAAGGGTCCTCGACACCGTGGCGGGGGTCTTGTCGCCGGCGAACGACCGGTTCACCGACGTGCTCGCGCTCGCCGCCGTGGCGCCTGCCGCCACGCCGGCGGCCAGGGCCACCGCCGCGCCGGCCGCGAGGTAGGGCCTGAGCCGGTTGCGACGGCTCCAGGCGATTGGGCTAAAGCCCATGCTCAGCCTCCTGAGTTCTGCGGAATTCATGGGCCGGCGAGCCTGGCCAGGCCGCCGCCGGGACAGCTCGCAAGTGCCGCCCTGGCGCAGCAGAGTCTCACGGCTGAATTACACCGCAACGCGGTCAAAATGACCGGCAGGCGAACGGGGGGTCAACAATCGGCGCAGAAGATACCCCATGCCTCACTTTAATTCGACGGCGGTGAGCATCGTCCGGCCGAAGTAATCGCTCGGACCAGTCACCCCGGGCAGGGCCAGGAAGTAGCCGCCGCCGAAGGGGCTGATGTAGTCCACCAGCGGCTCGTTGATGAGCCGGGTCTGCACCGCGACGAACTGCCGTGCGATGTCCTGCTGGAAGCAGGTGAAGATCAGCCCCATGTCGAGGTCGCCGACCTCGTCGATGCCGCGGTCGTAGTTCCAGGCCCGCCGGAGGATGCGCTGCGAGGCGGTGGCGGCGGTGCGCGGGTTGGCCAGCCGGATGTGCGCGGTCAGCGGGATCACGTCGCCGGACGGGTCGGCCGGGTAGTCCGGCGTCGCGTCGATCGTGGTCGCGTCGAGCGGGTAGCCGGTGTCGCGGCGGCGGCCGATCATCGTCTCCTGCTCGCCGATGTCCACCCGGTCCCAGAACTCGACCAGCATCCGGATCAGCCGCACCACCAGGTACGAGCCGTTCTCGGCCCAGGCCGGCTCGCCGCCGCCTGGCTCGACCCAGACCAGCGAGTCCATCTGCGGCCTGGAGGTGACCGAGGGGTTGGCAATGCCGTCCATGAACCCCATCAGGTTCCGCGGCACCGTGCCGGACGGCCGTGCGGGCGAGGAGAACCCGTCCATCCGCCAGTTGATCTGCATGCCGCCGCGGGTGTTCTTGGCGATGTCGCGCAGCGCGTGCAGCACCGTGTCCATCGAGCCGGCGCTCAGCTGCATGATCAGGTCGCCGCCGGTCTGGGCCGCGTCCAGGTCGTCGTTGGGGAACGACGTCATCGTGATCAGCCTGGCCGGCTTGGCCGGGGCGAGCCCGTAGCGGTCGTCGAACAGGGTCTCGCCGACGCCGACGGTGACGGTCAGCCCGTCCGGGGTGACCGTCGCGCCGAGCACCCCCGAGTCCGGCGGCGGGCCGCCGATGCCGGCCGGCGGCGGGGTACCGCCCGCGGTGAGGAACCGGGCCCGGTCGGTCAGCGTCTGCAGCAGGTCGGTCAGCGCCGCCCGGTTGTCGGCCGTCACCCCGAACGAGACCATCGCGGTCGCCCGGGCCGGATCGGGCAGGATGCCCGCCTGGTGCCGGCCGTGGAAGGGCACCGCCGGCAAGAGCCCGGTGACGAGCGCCTCATTCGCGGCCTGGTGCGCTGTCAGGGCGGGGCCGGGCCCGGTGCGGCCGAAGTAGCCGCCCGCCGCGCCTGCCGCGCCGCCCGCGACGACGCCGCCCACGGCTCCGCCAGCCAGGCCGCGCAGGAAGGCCCGGCGACCGGGAGGCGGCCCCGCGGGGGCGGGCGGTGCGGGCTCGCTGCCTTCCGCGGGCGCCGGCGCTGGTTCCTGGGACTCAGAAGTCATCGGGCGTGTTCCTCGGCTGGGTGATCGACGCGATCGGGGCGAGCGCCTGCAAGGTCGCGCCCGCCGCCGCGTCGATCGCCTCCCGGGTGGGAGTCGGGAGCGCGGAGACGGGGACCCAGGCCCCGTTCTTGTGTTCCTTCTCGATCAGCGCCTGGAGCTGACCGAGGTTCCGGTAGACCGCGGTCAGCCCGGGATAGCGCGGGGCGATCAGCGGGTGCAGCAAGGTGAGCAGCGTCCGGGTGCCCGCGATGTTGGCCAGCGTGGTGGCCAGCGTGGTCCCGCTGCCGTAGTCGTCGTTGCCGGAGAGCTGGAACTGCAGGGCGTTCTCGAGGATCTCGTGGGTCCGCAGGCCGACGTCGGACAGCGGGATCTCCTGGGTCGGCCACCAGGCCAGCAGGGCGTTCACGTCCTTGGCCAGCGCCGCCGCGACCGGCTTCAGCACGCTGGCCGGCTGCCCGTGCCAGAGCCCGTACTCCAGCCGGTAGAAGCCGGTCCAGTCGGGGCTGGCGGTGCCGGTGGCGTCCGCGTCCGCGTCGATCTCGCCGTCGTAGGCCCCGAACGTCCCGTAGGCCGCCCCCAGCGTCTGGTACTGCAGGTGGGCGGTGAGCCAGTCCTTCCTGGCGGCGGCCAAACTCTGCTTGCCCTGGCTGGCCCGGCTGACGTCGCCCGACAGCACCGCGGTCTCGCGGGCGAGCACCTTCAGCCCGGCCTCGGCGTAGGCCTGGTACTTCTTGGCGTACGGGATGGTCTGGTTGTAGGTCACCGGCACGATCGCGGGCGTGCCCTTGGCGTTGCCGGGCACGGTGACCTTGACCCCGGCGACCGGGTTGAAGTCGGTGAACGAGCAGACGAAGGCATACGTGCCTGACCCGAGGTCGAGCCGCATCGGCGTGGTCGTGCCCGGCCCGCTGTTTTCCACCTCGGCGTAGATGGCGTCGTTGGCCGGGTTGACCAGGTCGATCTCGCCGCCGCCGGTGCCCTGGTTGTCGATCTGGAAGGTATGCCAGCCCGGACCGGGGACGGCCCACGTGCCGCCGCAGGCGTTGCTGGTCACCGTGATCACATCGGACGGCTGGGCCGGGCTGCCGCCGCTGCAAGCGGCGAGCCCGGCGGTGAGCCCGCCCGTGAGGACCGCGCAGGCGGTCGCGAGCAGGCGTCTGTGCAGGGTCACCAAACTGGCTTCCTCGGATCATCCGCGTGCCGCCGCGGGGGAGCGGCGGTTCCTCCAGGCAGCATAGGATTACCTAACTTGCCCAACCCAGGCTTGCCGGGGCGCTGCGGCAAACGTTCACTTGCTCATAACCTGGCATCAACCTAGCGATACAGGCCGAAAGCGAGGAACTCCCGAACGCAAGCGGCGGATTCCGCTCCCCCCGCCCGCCCCACCGGAGGTATCGTCGCCCCGTGGAGACTGCATACAAGGCCCGCCGCACGTGCATGTCCGTGCCCGCCAGCAGCGAGCGGTTCCTGGCCAAGGCGCGCGGCCTGGCCGTGGACGAGGTCATGCTCGACCTCGAGGACTCGGTCGCGCCTGACGCCAAGCCTGCCGCCCGTGAGCTGGCGGTGGCCGCGCTGCGCGACGGCGGCTGGGACGGCAAGCTGGTGGCGGTCCGGGTCAACGGGGTGACCACCCCGTGGGCCTACCAGGACGTCATCGCGGTCCTCGAGGGAGCCCCCGGCGCGGTCGACACGCTGATCCTGCCCAAGGTCAGCGACCCCGCCGCCGTCGTCTGGCTGGACCTGCTGCTGGGCCAGCTCGAGCAGGCCGGCGGGCTGGAGGCGGGCCAGACCGGCATCGAGGCGCAGATCGAGGACGCGGCCGGGCTGGCCGCGGTCGAGGCGATCGCGGCCGCCTCGCCCCGGCTGGTGTCGCTCGTGTTCGGCCCGGCCGACTTCATGGCCTCGATCGGGATGCGCTCGCTGACGGTGGGCGGGCAGCCCGACGGGTACGCGTTCGACGCCCACCACTACCCGCTGATGCGGATGCTGGTCGCGGCCAAGGCGCATGGCCTGCAGGCGATCGACGGCCCCTACGCGCGGATCGGGGACACCGGTGGGCTGCGGGCGGCAGCCGCCAGCGCGGCCGCGCTCGGCTACGACGGCAAGTGGGTGCTGCACCCGGGTCAGGTCGACGTCATCGCGGAGGCGTTCACCCCGGCGCCGGACGACTACGCGCGGGCGCTTCGCATTCTCGACGCCTACGAGCACTCCACCACGGTTGACCGGCGCGGCGCGGTCATGCTCGACGGCGAGATGATCGACGAGGCCTCGCGCAAGCTGGCGCTGGCAGTGGTGGCCAAGGGCCAGGCCGCCGGAATGTAGGACGGCCGGCGCGGAGCGGCCGCCGCGTGGCGTGTGGCCCTGGGCCAGCCCGGGTAGATAATAGGCCATCGTGGTGAAGAGAGCGGTATGCCCGCGTTGCCGAGGGAGCGCCCACGCTCCGACTGCGTGGTCGAGCGCGTGGCGCTGCGACCTGCACGGGGACATTGTCCCGCTCGCCCTGGCCCGGGTGCCCACCCCGGACGGGCTGCACGCGCTGATCCAGCAGGCCGCGGTGCCGGTCTGGCTGCCCTGGCCGCTCCCGGCCGGCTGGCTGGTCAGCGGGTTCACTGGCGCCGGGGACGAGCGCAGCGGGTTGCGGGCAGTGGCCGTCGCCCTGTCCGGGCCGAATCCGCTCGGCGGGCTGGCCGAGATGCTGATCGTAGCCGAGGAACCGGGGGTCGGCCTCGGGGCCGGGCTGGCCGGCCTGCGCGGGCCCGACCCGGGCGAGGGGTTCGCCGCCCGCGCGCCGGACGCGGTGGTGCAGGTGGACCGGCACGACGACCCGCTGTGGCTGGTCGAGGCGGACGGCGAGGCGGTCTTCGCGGGTGAGGTGTCCGGGCGCTGGCTGTGGCTGGTCCTGTGGCCCGACACCGCGGGCACGCTGCTGGTCGAGCCGCTGCCGCTGCGCGACCTGCGTGACTCGGCGCACGACATCGACGTCCCGTTCGGTGCGCTGTCACCGCGCCTGCCCAGCTAGCCCGGCCCCGTTAGCCCGTCCGAGTTAGCTTCGGGCCCGTCGGCCACTGGCCGGCTTCCCGCCGGGCCCGCGCTACGATGGCCGCCGTGCGCATCGACCTGCACGTTCACAGCAACGCCTCGGACGGGACGGACGACCCGGCGGTAGTGATGCGCCGCGCGGCGGCGGCCGGGCTCGGCGTGGTCGCGCTGACCGACCACGACACCCAGGCTGGCCTCGCCGCCGCCCGGGCCGCGCTCCCGGCCGGCCTCACCCTCATCCCCGGCATGGAGCTGTCCTGCCAGCTCGGCGAGCGCAGCGTGCACCTGCTGGCCTACCTGTTCGACCCCGGCGACCCAGCCCTGGCGGCCGAGGCGGCGCGGGTCAGGGACGACCGGGTGTACCGGGCCCAGGCGATGACCGGGCGGCTGGCCGCGCTCGGCACGGGGGTCACCTGGGAACAGGTGACCGCGATCGCGGGCGACGCCGTGGTCGGCCGCCCGCACCTGGCCCGGGCGCTGGTCGACGCGGGCGCCATCGCGACCACCGCCGAGGCGTTCAGCGGGAAGTGGATCGGCGACGGCGGGCGCGCGTTCGTCGACCGCTACGCCCCGCCCGTGGAGCGGGCGGTGGCGCTGGTCCTGGCTGCGGGCGGGGTCCCGGTGCTGGCCCATCCGCGCTCACCCGGCTACCAGGTGCCGTACGAGGTCATCGAGGAGCTGGCCCGGGCCGGCCTGGCTGGCGTCGAGGTCTTCCACTTCGACCACGACGAGGCCGAGCGGGCCCGCCTGGCCGCCCTGGCGCAGGCGCACGGGCTGATCATGACCGGCGGCAGCGACGATCACGGGAGCTATCTCCCGGGGGCCGGCCCCTGTACGCCCCGGCGATCAGCCGGGTGCTGCGGTCCCTGAAGGCGGCGTTCCTGAAGGCGGCGTCCCTGAAGGCGGCGGCGGCATCGGCCGTGAGACGACACCGCCCCCGGAGTTCGAGCGGCTGCTGGCCCTGGCCGGGAGCGGGTGACCGGGTGACGTTCTTCTTCCAGGCGTTCGTGACGCTGTTCGTCATCATCGACCCGCCCGGCATCGTGCCGGTGTTCATCGGGCTGACCCGGGGGCGGTCACCGCGCACCCGGCACATGCTGGCCTGGCAGGCGGCCGTGGTGGCGTTCGCCGTGATCGTCGCGTTCGCGCTGTTCGGCCGCGCGATCCTGACCTACACCCAGGTGCAGCTGCCAGCCCTGGAGGGCGCGGGCGGACTGCTGCTCCTGCTGGTCTCGCTGCAGCTGCTGACCGGCCGGTCGGAGGACCCCACCCCGACCGAGCGGGCCAAGGCCAACGTGGCCTTCGTCCCGCTCGGCACGCCGCTGCTGGCCGGGCCGGGTGGCATCGTGGCGACGATGCTGTTCGTCCAGCGGGTCCACAGCGTGGCGAACGGCCTGGCGCTGGCGCTGGCGATCACCGCCGTGGCGGTGACCGCCTGGCTCGTGATGCGGTTCGCCGAGGTCATCCAGCGGGTGCTGACCGACAACGGGGTCGAGCTGCTGACCCGGATCGCGGGCCTGCTCCTGTCGGCGATCGCGATCCAGCTGGTGGCCCAGTCGGCCCTCGCCTTCGCCGCGCAGGCGCACTAGCGGCAGCGGTACAGTTGCCCCGGGGCACTAGGGCCGGCGCCCCGCGCGGGGCGCGTTCTGTCGGAGGTGCGGGTCGTGGAGGCTCGGGTCGAGCGGGTATGGACCCCGCGGGTGGAAGCCGGACAGCAGGCTGCCGGGGTGGCCCCGGGTGACGGGCCTGAGATCGGCGAGTTCAACGCCTGGCTGATCGGTGACGACGACGAGGTCATCGTCATCGACCCGGGCGAGGATGCCGGCAGCGTGCTCGAGCAGGTCGGCGAGCGCGAGGTGCTGGCGGTGATCTGCACCCACGGGCATCGCGGCCACGTCGCCGCCGCGGCCGTGGTCGCGGAGCGGGACGAGGCGCCGGTGGCGCTGCACGTGGCCGACCGGGTGCTGTGGCGGATGAGCCACGCCGGGGACGACCCGGAGATCGAGATGGCTGACGGCGGCCGCTTCGACGTCGCCGACGTGCAGCTGGAGGTGATCCTCACGGCCGGCCACACGCCCGGCTCGGTCAGCCTGTACTGCGCCGGCCTGGAGGTCGTCTTCACCGGCGACGCGCTCTCGGCCCGCGGCCCGGTGCCGCACGAGGGCGTCTTCGCCGACTTCCCGGGCCAGCTCCGCGCCATCGGCGAGCGCCTCCTTGACCTGCCGCCGCGCACCCGGGTGCTGCCCGGGCACGGCGAGGAGAGCACCATCGGCGACGCGTCCAAGCGGTTCGACGACTGGGTTGCCGCCGGCCGCGACGGCGACTACTGACGCCGGTGGAACAGTTCGCGGAGCAGCTCGGCTTCGAGGGGATGCCCCGGCGGCTCTACTCGTGTACCCCGACCCGGCTTTCGACCTGGCTCGACTGTCCCCGTCGGTACCGGATGAGCTACCTCGACCGGCCGGTGCCGCCGAAGGGGCCGCCGTGGGCCCACAACAGCGTCGGCGCCTCGGTCCACAACGCGCTCGCGGGCTGGTGGCGGCTGCCGCTGGCGCGGCGCACGGTGCAGGCCGCGGGCACGCTGGTGACCTCGGGCTGGATCGGCGAGGGGTTCGCGGGCGCGGACCAGTCGGCCCGTTACCGGGAATGGGCCCGTTCCCTTGTCGAGGCGTACGTCAGCGGGCTCGACCCGGCCGACGAGCCGGCCGGGGTGGAGCGCACGGTGGCGACCAGGACCGACACGATCGCGGTGTCGGGCCGGATCGACCGGCTCGACCGCAGGCCCCGGGCGGACGGGAGCGACGGCACCGAGCTGGTCGTGGTCGACTACAAGACCGGCCGCCACCTGCTGTCGGTTGACGACGCCCGCAGCTCGCTGGCGCTGGCAATCTACGCCGTGGCGGCCGCCCGGTCGCTGCGGCGCGACTGCCGCCGGGTCGAGCTTCACCACCTCCCGTCGGGGCAGGTGCTGGCGTGGGAGCACACCCCCGAGTCACTCCAGCGGCATCTGGGCCGGGCCGAGGACGTGGCGGCCGAGTGCGCGGAGGCCGACGAGCGGATGCGCGCGCCGCTGCCGCGGCCCAGGTACGACGAGGTGTTCCCGCCGCGGACCGGTCCCGCCTGCGGCTGGTGCGATTACCTCCGCAGCTGCCCCGAGGGTCAGGCGGCGGCGGAGCCACACCGGCCCTGGGACGCGCTGGCCGAGCTGTAGCGGAGGCCGCGGGACCGGGGGTCATGGGGCGTTTCTGCTAGCCGCCCGCCATTGCGCCGACGATGAGGTAGGGCTCGGCCCCCGTGGCGACCCCTTCCGGCAACGGGTCGTCGGGTTGGCTGTGGGACAAGTCGCGTTCGCAGGCGAAGAACCGGATGAAGGCACGCCGGGGGCCGCTGTCGTGACCGCGGATGGTCCCGCGCAGCGCCGGGTACCGGTCTTCCAGGGCGTCCAGCACTGACCGCTGCGTCACCGGGCCGGTGATGTCCAGGTGCACCTCGCCGTTGATGCGGGCGAGTGCCCGCAGGTGCGCGGGCAGCACGACCCGGATCATGGCAGCGTCTGGACCTCGACCGACAGCACGGCCGGGAGGTCGCGGACGATTGGCTCCCAGCTGTCGCCGGAGTCGGCCGAGACGTAGACCTGGCCGCCGGTGGTGCCGAAGTACACCCCGCAGGGATCGAGGGTGTCCACGGCCATCGCGTCCCGCAGTACGTTGACGTAGCAGTTGTTTTGCGGCAGGCCCTTGGTCAGTGGTTCCCAGTCGTCGCCGCCGGTCCGGCTGCGGTAGACGCGGAGCTTGCCGTCCGGGCGGGAAGTGCTCGGCGTCGCTGGTGATCGGGACCACGTAGACCGTGTCCGGTTCGTGCGCGTGCACGTCGATGGGGAAGCCGAAGTCGGAGGGCAGGTTCCCGGAGATCTCGCGCCAGGACTCGCCGCCGTTGTCGCTGCGCATCACGTCCCAGTGCTTCTGCATGAACAGCACGTCGGGACGCGAGGGGTGCATGGCCAGGCGGTGCACGCAGTGCCCGACTTCGGCGTCCGGGTCGGGGATCCCTTCGGACTTCAGGCCCTGGTTGATGGGGCGCCAGGTCTGGCCCGCGTCATCGGAGCGGAACGCCCCGGCCGCTGAGATCGCGGCGAAGATCCGCTCCTTGTGCACGGCGTCGAGCAGGATCGTGTGCAGGCACATCCCGCCCGCGCCCGGGCTGCCAGGCCGGGCCGGACTCATGCCCGCGGAGCCGGGGCAGCTCCTGCCAGTTGTGGCCGCCGTCGCCGGAGCGGAACAGCCCGGCGTCTTCGACCCCGGCGTACACCGTGTCCGGGTCGTCCAGCGACGGCTCGAGGTGCCAGACGCGTTCGAACTCCCACGGGTGCGGTGTCCCGTCGTACCACTGGTGGGTGCCGGGGGTGCCCTGGTAGGCGAACTGGTTACCCACCGGTGCCCAGTTCGCGCCACCGTCGTCGGATCGCTGGATGACCTGCCCGGACCAGCCGCTGGACTGGGACGCGTACAGCCGGCTGGGGTCGGCCGGGGAGCCCTTGACGTGATAGATCTCCCACCCGCCGAAATACGGGCCGCTGACGTCCCACTGCTTGCGGGTGCCGTCCGACGTCAGGACGAAAGCGCCCTTGCGCGTGCCCGCCAGTACCCGTACACCGCTCATGATCTTGCTCCTCAGTCCAGTCCCGTGAGAGATGACGCGAGATGCAATCTTGACGCCCTGCCACCGTCGTTTTCATCGCGTCCAGCGAATTGCCCCCCCGGGCGCACCTACGGCTTGCCCCGCGCAACTCAGCTGGTCACAGCGACGGCGGCGACTTCGCCTAGGGCTGGTTAGCGCAGGTACTGCTGGATGACGGGGGCGACCAGGCTGGTGATCTCGTCCGGCGTCGCCTTGGCGAGTGGCTCGACCCGCAGGACGTGGCGGAGCATGGCGATGCCGATGAGCTGCGCGGCTATCAGGGATGCCCGTAGCTGCGCGTCGGGCTGACTGGTGAGCCGCGCGATGACGGGCAGCAGTTGCGCGGTCAGGAACTCCCGGAGCATGGCGGCGGCCTTGTCGTGGGATACCGCCGAGCGGACGAGGGCCAGGATGGCATTGCGGCTGCCGTCACTGTCGACGACGCCGAGGTAGGTGCGGGCAAGGGCCTGCCCGAAGTCCTGCAGTGGTACCGTCCCGAGGCTTGCGATGAGCACGGGAAAGCCAGGCGGCAGGCCGACGGCGGCGGTGAAGAGCGCCTCCTTCGTGCCGAAGTAGTGGATCACCAGGGCCGGGTCCACGTCGGCCGCGGCCGCGATGACGCGCACTGAGGTGGCGTCGTATCCCCGGGTGGCGAACCCCCGGCGGGCGGCGGCCAGGATCGCGTCGCGGGTGTCAGGGGTTCCGGGCCGCCGCCCGGTGCGGTTCATGCCGCTGCCCGCGGTGCGACGATCGCCACGAATGCCTCCTCGAGGTTCGCCGGGACGGGTTCGACGATCGCGCTGATGCCCGCGCGGGACAGCAGTCCGGAGACTGCCTCGGGCTGCCCGCCCACCCGCAGCATCGTACCGTTCAGCTGCACGGAGACCCCGCTGTCATCAAGCAGGGCGAACGCGCGGCTCCACTGCGCGGTACGGACCTCGGCGACTGTCCGGCCGGCCGTGATGTCGTCCGAGGTGCCCACCGCGACCACCGTCCCGCCCGCCATGATCACCAGCCGGTCGCACTGCTCGGCTTCCTCCATGTTGTGGGTTGTCACCAGCGCTCCAGCCCCCGCGGTGGCGGCTTGCCGGATTCCCTCCCACAGCCGCGCGCTGCCGAGGGGGCCGACGCCCGAGGTGGGCTCGTCGAGGACCAGGAGCTCCGGCCGGTGGGAGAGAGCGACCGCGAACGCGACCTGGCGCTGCGCGCCGAGCGGGAGGCGGCCGACCAGCTCCTTCTTCCAGGCCGAGATGCCCCCGGGCAACGGGGTCCCGCGGTGGCCGAACGCCGCCGCCGTGAAATCCCAGTTCTCCGCCACCGTGAGGCCGGCGTACAGGCCAAGGGTCTGGGGAACGTACCCGACCCGGCGGCGGGTCGCGGTCGACGGCGCCTCCCCGAACAGCCGCACAACCCCGTCACTGGGGAGCAGCAGGCCGAGCAGCAGCCGGATGAGCGTGGTCTTGCCGGCGCCGTTCGCGCCGAGCAGGCCGAGGACCTCGCCGGGGCTGACGGTGAGGTCGACTCCGGACACCGCCGTGAACTGGCCGAAGCGCCGCGTTGCCGTCCGGGTTTCGGCCAGGAATTCCATCGCGTTAGCTTTCCTGCTTGCGCTGCTCGCGCTGCTCGCTGGCGAGCGTGGCGGCGACCACGGCGTCCTCGAAGTCAGGCGCGACCGGCCGCGCGCCCTGCGGGAGCGCGCCCGCCGGGTCCCATACCCGCCAGGTGACGCCGCGCCGCCATGACAGCGCGGTGGGCCGCTCGGCGCCGTCCATGACGCCAACTGCGCCGGGGACGTCGTCCAGGATCTGCGCCGGGGAGCCGCTGGCGGCCACCTTCCCGGCCTCAAGCAGCACGACCTGGGCCGCGCGGGCGGCCTCGTTCACGTAGGTCGTGCTGACTGCGACGGCTGTCCCCGCCGCGGCGGCAGCGGAGATGAGCCGCCACAACTCGGCCCGGCTGACCGGGTCGACTCCGGTCGTGGGCTCGTCAAGGACCAGGAGATCGGGCGCGTGCAGCAGAGCCATCCCGACGGCCAGCTTGCGCTGCATCCCGCCGGAGAGGTGGCCGCCCAGCCGGCGGCGCACGCGGCCGAGCCCGGTCTGCTCAAGCAGCTTGCCCGCCTTTTCCTTGTACTCGCGGCCGGAAAGCCCGTAGGCGCGGGCCGAGAAGTCGAGGTTCTCCGCCACGCTCAGGTCCACGTAGAGCCCCGCGGTGGCCGGCACGTAGCCGATGCGCTCCTTCGGCGGGCGGAGCACGGTGCCAGAGCGGGCCGCGACGAGCCCGACAAGCACTTCGAAGCAGGTCGACTTGCCCGCGCCGTCCCCGCCCACCACGACGGTGACGCGCGATGGGTCAATGGGCACGGTGACCCCGGTGAGGACAAGATCGCGCCCGCGGGCGGCGTCCACGTCCCGCAGTCCCCATTTCATGACGCCACCGGCTCTTGCGCGGGCTCCGCGGCACGGTCCTTCCGGCGGCCCGGGGCGAGATCCCGGCGGAACCTGAAGACCGCCAGGCCGAGGACGGCCACCGCGAGCACGGCCAGCAGCCCGATCGGCTCCCACAGGTCGGATATCGGCATCGCCTTCAGCATCACGCCCCTGCTGATCTCGATGAAGTACGTCAGCGGGAGCAGATAGGAGATCCACCGCACGCCGGCGGCCATGGACGAGACCGGGAAGATCAGCCCGGACAGCAGCACCTGCGGGAGAACGAGCATGAACGCCAGCTGGATGGCCTGCCCCTGATTCTGCGAGACCGTGGAGACCAGCACCCCCATGCCCAGGGTCACCAGCAGGAACAGCGCCGCGCCGAGGACGAACGGGCCGACATTACCGGTGAACGGCACGTGGAAGACGGCCATGCCGATGACCACGATGACCACAAGGTCCACCGCGGCCACGATCAGGTACGGCGCGATCTTGCCCGCGATGACATCCCACGCGCGGAACGGCATCACGGCAAGCTGCTCCAGCGTGCCGGCCTGCCGCTCCCGGACAACGCCGAGGCTGGTGATCAGCGTGCCGATGAACACCAGGATCAGCCCGGCCAGGCCGGGAACCATCACCCACGAGGTGCTCAGGTTCGGGTTGTAGAGGATCTCGACCCGGGGCGAGGCGCCCGCGCTCGTCTGCGCCATCTTGCCCAGGGCGGCCTCCGCCGTCTGGACCGAGAACAGCTGCGACCCGTCCATCAAGATGAGCGGGGCGCCGCTCCCGGTCACCACCGCCACGACCGCGGTGCCGTCACGCAGCCGCGCCCGGGCGGCCGGCTCGCCCGCGGCAGGATCGACCTCGGTGACGCGGAACGCCGGCTCCGGGAGCATGGACGCCGCCTGGCTGGCACCCGGGCCGACCACGACGGCGGGGATGTCACTGACCTTGAAGTTAGCGGCGTAGCCGAACACGACCAGCAAGACGATGGGCAACGCGATCATCATCGCCACCGTCCGCCGGTCCCGCCGGAGCTCGCGGAACTCCTTGGAGACCATCGCCCACATGACCGGCCTCCTAATTCAACAACCATTGAATCCGTGGGTGAAATTCTACAGATGTTGACTTCTTGCCGTCAACCGTTCGCGGCACCGTCTGCGGCATCGGCGGCGGCTGGGCGTGCTGGTAGCGCTACCGGCGTCAGATGCCTGTGGTCCGCCCTGCGTTGACGCTTGCGCCGCGACGCGGGCGAGGATCCCCCGACCTCCGGACCCGCGGTCCAGCCGGTTAGCGCTCGGCCGCGTTCCAGAACGTCGTCAGCGCGTGGGCGGTGCTGGCCGGGGCTTCGACGTTGGGGTTGTGGGCGGCGCCGGGGATGCAGGTGCGCTCGGCGCCGAGCCGGACCGCCATGTCCCGTTGCTGCGCGGTCGGCCACGCGTTGTCGTCCTCGCCGTACAGCACGAACGCGCGGATGCGGCGGGCCGCCAGTGCGGCGGTCTTGTCCTCGGCTTTGAGCAGGTGGGCGGCCATCGTGACCAGGCCCGTGGGGTTGTTCGCGAGCATGCGCCGCTCGAGGAAGTCGAGGATGCCGTCCGGCACGCCCGCCGCCACCTGCTGCGGCTTGAGCACCGCGTGCCAGACCTCGGCCACCTTGGGGCCGAGCTCAGCCGGCGGCGTGCCGTCCACGTAACCCAGCATGAAGTGCAGTTCCTCGCCCCGGGGGCCGTTCAGCGCGGCGGGCCCGGAGCTCATCAGCGTGAGCGAGGCCGGGGTCCAGCCGCCGAGGACGGTCTCACGGGCCACCAGGCCGCCGAAGGAGTGCCCGAGCAGGTGGCTCGCCCGCAGCTCGGACAGCACCGCGGCGACGTCGGCCCCGAGCTCCCGCGGGTCGTAGGCGTCGGGGTCGTCCGGACCGGGGGTCTGGTACTGGCCGCGCAGGTCGACCGCCACCACCCGGCGGCCGGCCGCCGCCAGCGGGCCGAGGATGGCCAGGAAGTCTTCCTTGCTGCCGGTGTAGCCGGGCACGAGCACCGCCGTGCCCAGCTCACACGGTCCGGCCGCGGGCATCGCGTCGAGTACCGCGAAGGCGCCCCGCGCGGTCACCAGGGTGTCCCGCCGGGTCCCCTCGGGCAGCTCGAGCGAGGTGGGCGTGGACATAAACGGAAATGCCTCTCCGGCGTGGACGCGTCGGTCAGGGTGCCTGCGGTCCGCTCTGCGCCGGGGACTCGCTGCGGGTCGCCTCCTGGGCGCCGCTGACCTCCTGGCCGCTGCGGGTGCGGCGCCGCCGGCGGTTGCGGCTCCGGGGGGCGGGCTCGGTGTCGCCGTCGGTGCTGGCTCTGTCCGCGGTGACCTCGGCGCGCGGAGCTTCGGCACTCCGGTCAGGCGCGGAATCGTCCCCGCGGCGGGACCGGGACCGGTTCCGCGCCCGTCCGCCACCGCTGCCACTGCCGCGGTCGGTGTCGCGACCGTCCGGCGACCGCCGGGACCGGGTCTTACCGGTCTCGCCGAGGTCTTCCTCGACCTCGGCCGCCAGCCCGGCCCGGACACCGCGCTGCTCCCGGGGGAGCGTCCCGGTCACGCCCGGCGGGATCGACAGGTCAGTGAACAGGTTCTCCGAGGTGGAGTAGGTTTCGGGCGGCTCGGGCTGGCCGATGCCGAGCGCGTCGTTGATCAGCTTCCAGCGCTGCATGTCGCGCCAGTCGACGAAGGTCACGGCCACGCCCGCGCGGCCCGCGCGGCCGGTCCGGCCGATGCGGTGCAGGTAGGTCTTGTCGTCGTCGGGGCACTCGTAGTTGATCACGTGGGTCACGTCGTCAACGTCGATGCCGCGGGCGGCGACGTCGGTGGCGACCAGGACGTCGATCTTGCCGCTGCGGAAGGCGCGCAGCGCGCGCTCCCGCTGGGACTGGCCGAGGTCGCCGTGCACGGCCGCGGCGGCGAAGCCGCGGTCGGTGAGCGCGGTCGTGACCTGGTCGGCGGCCCGCTTGGTCTGGGAGAACACCATGGCCAGGCCGCGGTCCTTGGCCTGCAGCACCCGGGCCAGGACTTCCACCTTGTCCATCTGGTGGGTCCGGTAGGCGTGCTGGGCGGTCAGCGGCGGCGGAGCCAGCTCGTCCGGCTCCTCGGCCCTGATGTTGGTCGGCCGCCGCATGTGACGCCGGGCCAGGGTGACCACCTCGCCCGGCATGGTGGCCGAGAAGAGCATCGTCTGCCGGTCATCGGGGGTGAGCCGGAGCAGCCGCTCCACGTCGGGCAGGAACCCGAGGTCGAGCATCTTGTCCGCCTCGTCGAGGACGAGCGCGCGGACCTCGCTCAGGTCCAGGTTCCGCCGGTTGGCCAGGTCGAGCAGCCGGCCGGGGGTGCCGACGACTACGTCGACGCCCGCCGTCAGCGCCTCGATCTGCGGCTCGTAGGCACGCCCGCCGTAGACGGTGAGCACCCGCGCCCCGAGCCTGGAGCCGGCCTTCTTCAGGTCCTCGGCCACCTGGATGGCCAGTTCCCGGGTGGGGACGATGATGAGCGCGCTCGGCGGAGGCGTCTCGCGGGCGGCGGCGAGTGTGCCCGCCAGCCGGTGCAGGATCGGCGCACCGAACGCGAGGGTCTTGCCGGTGCCGGTGCGCGCCTGGCCGATGATGTCCTGGCCGGCGATGGCCAGCGGCAGCGTCAGGGCCTGGATGGGAAAGGTGGTGTGGATGCCGGCCTCGTCGAGCGCGGCGCAGATCACTTCGTCCACGCCGAGGTCGCGGAACGGCACGCCAGCAATCCCGCCGGATGTGGGGGAGCTGGCCGGTGCCTCGTCGCTGGCCTCGGTCTGCGTAAGCTGAGTTGTCAGGGGTTCCTCCGTGCGCGCATGACCCGTGCCCGCGCCTTCTTGTCAGGCACGCCGCGTACGAGTTGCCGCCATTGTGTCAACGCGCCCGGGTGCAATCGCATTCCAGGGTGCTCAGTCGCAACCACGTTACCAGGGCTTTCACCGATATGGCGGAAGCAGGCGAACCGGATCAGGCGGTGATCCCGATCAGACGATGTTGCCGAACCCGACCCGGCGCGTCTGATCGGTGCTGAACTCGACGTAGGCGATCTTGTCGGCGGGGACAAGGACCCGGCCGCCCTTCTGGGTGGTGAGCACGAACACGCCCGCGCCCGGCTTGCCGTCGGCCGCAGCCGCAGCCGCAGCCGCGGCCCCGAGGGCCGCCGTCAGGTCACGCTCGACCTGCTCGGCGGTCGCGTCGGTCTCCACCACGAGCTCGCGGGGAATCGACTGAATCCCGATCTTGACTTCCACCGTTGCCTCCCGGTCCGTGCCCTGGTTGGGCTGTCAGTGCTCGGGCTGGTCCGCGGCGCGCGGCCAGCCGCTGATGCCCCGCCAGGCCAGCCGGGCGACGAGCTGCTCGGCCGCCTCCCGCGGGATGGCGTCCGTCCCGGCCAGCCAGTGCCGGGCGCTGACCTGGGCCATCCCCAGCAGCCCGATGGACAGCAGGTAGGCCTCGTCGTCGGCCAGTCCGGTGTCTTCCTTGATCACCTGGCTGATCAGGTCGGCGCAGGCGCGGTCGGCCGCCGCCAGCTTCTCACGCACGGCGGGCTCGCTGGTGAAGTCCGACTCGAAAACGAGTTTGAAGGTGCCGCTGTGCTCGGCCACGTAGCCGAAGTAGGCGGCGAAGGTCGCGCTCACCCGCTGCCGGTTGTCGCTGGTGGACCGGATCGCGGCGGCAACGGCCTCGATGAGCTTGTCCACGCTCTCGTCCAGCAGCGCCAGGTAGAGGTCCTGCTTGCCCGGGAAGTGCTGGTAGAGCACGGGCTTGCTGACGCCGGCCCGGTCCGCGATCTCGTCCATCGCCGCCGCGTGGTAACCGCGGGCGACGAACACCTCCATCGCCGCGTCGAGCAGCTGGCGGCGGCGGGCAAGCCGCGGCAGGCGGGTTCCCCTCGGCCGGGTCGTAGGAGTGGCGGTCAACATGTTCTCCGGGTTGGGGCGGTGTCTGAATCCTTCTTACCCTGTCGCTCGGTCGCGGCGCTGCCCGGAGGCCTGGCCTGCCAAGGGCACGAGAGTCAAAGGAGTTCGCCGTTAACGATAGTCCTCGTCGTCATAGCCCGCGCCCCTGATCTGCTCGGCCGCGTCGGCCTCGTTCACCTCGTCGGGCACCTCGGTCAGCTCCTCGGTGTCCTCTTCGGGGACCTCGCGAGCTTGCTCGGCGGCGTCGTCGTCTGGTGTTTCGATGCTCTGCTCGCTCACTGCCCACCTCCGCGGCCGGGTCCCTGCCATCCATCCCATCACCCATGTCAACTCGCCCGTGTCAACCGCGCGCGGGAAGGGTTCCTTTCCCGCGCGGGAAAAGGGACAACACCGGATGTATCAGCGCGGCGCGGATGTGGGTAAGGATGAGGGCATGCGGAGCATCTGGGCTGGGGCGATCTCGTTCGGGATGGTGGTGATCCCGGTCAAGCTCTACACGGCGACCGAGCAGCGGGATGTCGCATTCCGTCAGGTCCACCGGGAGGACGGCGGGCGGGTCCAGTTCCGCCGGTTCTGCTCGCTGGACGGCCAGGAAGTGCCTTACGCCGACGTGGCCAAGGGCTACGAGCTGGCCACCGGCGACGTGGTGGTGCTGACCGACGACGACCTGAAGGAACTGCCGCTCGCCACCGCCAAGCGGATCGACGTGCTGCACTTCGCGCCGTCCGGCCAGCTCGACCCGATCCTGGCCAACAAGGCTTACTACCTGGAGCCGGAGCCCGCCGGAGTCCGGGCCTACGTGCTGTTCCGCGACGCCCTGGAGCGGTCCGGGCCGGGTGGCGGTGGCCAAGGTCGCCATCCGCCAGCGCGAGGCCCTGGCCGCCCTCCGGGTCCGGGACGGTGTCCTCGTGCTGGAGACCCTGCTGTGGCCGGACGAGGTCCGCGCGCCCGACTTCAAGTTCCTCGACGAGGACGTCGACATCAGGAGCCAGGAGCTGAAGATGGCGGCCTCGCTGATCGACACGATGACCGAGGACTTCGACCCGGGGCTGTACAAGGACACCTACCGGGAGGCACTGGAAGCGCTGGTCCAGGCCAAGATCGAGGGCAACGAGGTGGTCCGCCCGGCCGGTGCCGCGATCCCGGCCGACGAGGCCGGCGGCCCGGCCGACCTGACCGAGACGCTGCGCGCGAGCGTGGCGGCAGCCAAGGCCAGCCGGGGCACCGGCGCCAAGGACGAGAAGGACGCCCCGCCCGCCCGGCCGCGTAAGCCGGCCTCGAGCCGCCGCAAGGCGAGCGCGTGACGCCGCCCGTCCCGCACTGGCCGGGCCGCATGGTCACGACCGGACCGGGCGAGCGGGTCTGGCTGGCCGAGACGCCGCCCGCGCCCGGGAACGGCCGCGAGCTGGTGCTGTGCGTGCACGGCATGTCGGGGGCGGCCACCAACTGGACCGACTTCATGGCCGAGCTGACCCCCGAGTTCGACTGCGCCGCCGTCGACCTGCCCGGGTCCGGGTACTCGCCGCCGCCGCCGACCCCGGCCGGCTACTCGCATCGGGGCGCTGGCGGCCACCGTCATCCGGCTGATCGAGGCGCTCGGGGCCGGGCCGGTCCACCTGGTCGGCAACTCGATGGGCGGGGCGGTGGCGGTCCGGGTGGCGGCCCGCCGCCCGGACCTGATCCGGACGCTCACGCTGATCTCGCCCGCCCTGCCGGACCTGCGCTTGCGCCGCTCGGTGGCGCACTTCCCGGTGCTGGGGCTGCCGTTCGCGGGCGAGTGGCTGGTGCGCCAGTACGTCAGCCGCGCCCCGGCCGAGAACCGGGTGACCGGGGTCTTCGCCATGTGCTTCGCCGACCCGTCGCGCCTGCACCCGGAGCGCTTCGCGCAGGAGGTCGAGGAGCTGCAGCGGCGCGATGCGCTCGCGCACAGCGCCACCTCGATCGCCCGGGCCGCGCGGACGCTGGTGGCCGAGACGCTGCGGCCCGCCCCGTTCTCGCTCTGGCGGGCCGCCACCCGGGTGACGGCGCCTTCCCTGGTGCTGTTCGCGGCGGACGACCGGCTGGTGAACCCGCGGCTGGCCGCCAGGGCGGTCCGCGCCTTCCGCCACGCCTGGGTGGCGGTCCTGCCCGACGCCGGGCACATCGGCCAGATGGAGCACCCGGGCCTGATCGCGTCGCTGTTCCGGGTGATGGTGACCGAAGCACGCGAGGCGGGGAATTCCGGCCGCCGCGACCCGGTTGAGGCCAGAGGACGAACCTGAGGGTTCGACGTGACATCAACCTGACTGGAGTTTGCCCCGTGTCCGCAAGCACAGCGTCTGCAAGCACAGTGTCGCTGCCACCGCTGGTCGAGCCGGCCGCTGACCTGTCGGTCGACGAGGTCAAGCGTTACTCGCGCCACCTGATCATCCCCGACGTCGGGATGGCCGGGCAGAAGCGCCTGAAGAACGCGAAGGTGCTCGTCGTGGGCGCGGGCGGGCTCGGCTCGCCGGCGCTGCTCTACCTGGCCGCGGCGGGCGTCGGCACGCTTGGCATCGTCGACTTCGACACCGTGGATGAGTCGAACCTGCAGCGCCAGATCATTCACGGCGTTTCCGACGTGGGCAAGTCCAAGGCCGAGTCGGCCAAGGAGTCGATCGAAGAGGTCAACCCCTACGTCACGGTCATCCTGCACAAGGACCGGCTCGATTCGTCCAACGTCATGGAGATCTTCGCCGGGTACGACCTGATCGTCGACGGGACCGACAACTTCGCGACCCGCTACCTGGTCAACGACGCCTGCGTGCTGCTGCACAAGCCCTACGTGTGGGGCTCGATCTACCGCTTCGACGGCCAGGCGAGCGTGTTCTGGGCCGACTACGGTCCCTGCTACCGCTGCCTGTACCCGGAGCCGCCGCCGCCCGGCATGGTCCCGTCCTGCGCCGAGGGCGGCGTCCTCGGCGTGCTCTGCGCGTCGATCGGCTCGATCCAGGTGAACGAGGCGATCAAGCTCATCACCGGCATCGGTGACTCCCTCGCGGGCCGTCTGATGATCTACGACGCCCTCGAGATGAACTACCGGACGGTCAAGGTCAACAAGGACCCGGACTGCGCCGTGTGCGGTGAGCACCCGACCGTGACCGAGCTGATCGACTACGACGCGTTCTGCGGCGCCGTCTCCGAGGAGGCCGAGGCGGCGGTGGTCGGCTCGACCATCAGCGCCAAGGACCTGGCCGCGATGCAGGACCGCGGCGACAACATCTTCCTGGTCGACGTGCGCGAGCCGAACGAGTACGAGATCGTCTCGATTCCCGGGGCCACGCTGATCCCGAAGGGCGAGTTCCTCAACGGGTCCGCGCTCGAGAAGATGCCCAACGACAAGCAGATCGTGCTGCACTGCAAGAGCGGCGCCCGCAGCGCCGAGGTGCTCGCGGTGCTCAAGTCGGCCGGCTTCTCCGACGCGGTCCACGTCGGCGGCGGCGTCCTCGCCTGGGTGAGCCAGGTCGACCCCTCGCTGCCGACCTACTAAGGGACGCAAGCCCGGCACGCGGCCGGCCCTCGCGGTTAACCGCCGGCCGGCCATGCGTCTGCGCTCGCCGACAAACGGTGACCTTCATCCGCCAGCCGCGGGCCGGTGACAGTTGCCGGCCCACTTTCCGGCACAGGCTCGCTGCCGGTGGCCACGGTCGGCAACGGAAGTTCGCATCCCGTGCGGGGTGGTATGTCCTGGTACATGCGCTGACTCGTGGTGAGGGGGATCGGTGAAGGGAGACCGCGTCGAGATCGTGGTCGACACCGGCGACGGTGCCCGGACCTACGAGGTGACCGCCACCCGGGCCGGGCGGCGGGTCGATGTGAGTACCGTGCGCGGCGTGGTCGAGGTGACCGAGGTGACCCGGTCCGGCACCGCCGTGCGCACCGCCCGCTTCATGGCCAACCGGGTGATCGCGCTGGTCGAGCACCCGGCCGACACCAGCCAGGCCGGCTGACCCACTACCATGCGCGGATGGACCTTCTTGAGCCGGTAATCCAGCCCTATGCCTGGGGCTCCCGCTCGGCCATCGCCGGGCTGCGGGGACGCCCCGCCCCGACTGCCGCGCCGGAGGCCGAGCTGTGGATGGGCGCCCACCCGTCGGCCCCCTCGGGGGTGGTCCGCCCGGGTGGCCCGGCCACGCTCGACGCCGTGATCGCGGCCGACCCGGCGGGCGAGCTGGGCCCGGGCTGCGCCGCGCGGTTCGGCGGGCGGCTGCCGTTCCTGCTGAAGGTCCTCGGCGTCGAGCAGGCGCTGTCCATTCAGGTGCACCCGTCCCGTGAGCAGGCCGAGGCCGGCGTACCGGGCGGAGAACGAGCGCGGCCTCGCGCCCGGCGACAAGTCGCGCAATTACGTCGACGACTGGCCCAAGCCGGAGCTGCTGTGCGCCCTTACCCGGTTCGAGGTGCTGGCCGGCCTGCGCGCCCCGGCCGACGCGGCCGCGCTGCTGCGTGCGCTCGGCGTCGCCGAACTCGAGCCGCTGGCGGCCGGGCTGGCCGCCGCGGCGGGCCCCGGCGCGGTGGCCGAGGCCCTCGCGGCCGTGCTGAGCTGGCCCCCGGCGAACCGCGCGGCGCTGGTCGACGAGGTCACGGCGGGCAGCGAGCGCGTCGCGAACGCGGGTGGGGAGTACGCGGCCGCCTGCGCCGCGGCCGCCCGCATCGCCCGCGCGCACCCGGGTGACCTCGGCGTGGTGGCGTCGCTGCTGCTGCGGCACGCCGTCCTCGAGCCGGGCGCGGCGGTCTTCATGCCGGCCGGCGGCCTGCACGCCTACCTGCACGGCACCGGGGTCGAGCTGCTGGCCAACTCCGACAACGTGGTCCGGGCCGGGCTGACGCCGAAGCACGTCGACGTGCCGGAGCTGCTGACGCTGCTCGACCCGGCGGCGGTGGTGCCGGTCATCTGTCCCCGGCCCGCTGACGGGTCGGGCGCGCGGTCTGCGTCTACGACACGCCCGCACCGGAGTTCCGGCTCTACCGGGCGGTGCCGGACAGCGGCGAGGTGACCCTCCCCGGTCCCGGGGCGCGGATCGTGCTGTGCACCGACGGGACCGCCGTGCTGCGGGCCGCGACCGGGACGCTGACGGTCGCGCGGGGCGAGTCCTGCTTCCTGTCGGCCGCCGACGGCCCGGTCACCGCGGCCGGCCCGGCAGCGCTGTTCGTGGCCGCGGCGGGCGTCGACAGCTGCGACTGAGCGAATGCGTCCAGCCCGGGCGTTACGCCGGGCCCGGCCGTGGCCGGCGCCGGCGACCGGTCAGACCGTGAGTGACTGGCCCGCCGGAAGCTGGGTCAGCGGCATCCCGGTCAGTCCCTGCTCGCCCAGCAGCGTGCCCGTCAGCCCCAGGCCGATGTCGCTCAGCAGCAGCTCGTGGATCTGCACGAGCTGCTGCGGCCGGACCGCGCGCACGTAGTCGGCCGCCTCGCCCAGCTTCATCCACGGGCCGCTGGTCGGCAGCAGCAGCACCTGCACCGGGACCTCGGGCACGAAGTAGGCGTCGCCGGGGTGATAGAGGCTGCCGTCGACCAGGTAGCCGACGTTGGCGATGGCCGGGATGTCGGGGTGGATGACCGCGTGCTCGGCCGCCGTGCACGGTGATGCCGAACGAGCCGACGGTCAGCGCAGTCGCCCGCAGCGACGGCGGTGAACTGGTCGCCATGGGCGGCGAAGGTCTCGCGCAGCCCCGCCGGGCGCGTACACCTTCAGGTCCGGCCGGGCCGTGAGCGCCTCGTTGATCGCCTCCGGGCTGACGTGATCGAAGTGCTCGTGCGTGATGAGGATCGCGTCGGCGCCGGCGATGATCCCGGCCGCGTCGGCCGAGAACGACCCGGGGTCGATGACGACCGAGGCGCCGTCCTTCTCCAGGACGACGCAGGCGTGCTCGTGCTTGGTCAGCTTCATCTTCTGCTACCTCCGTGAAGTGGGCCGCGCCGGCGAACTCGGCCGCGCCGCCGCGAACGGCGCGTTAGCCCGCACAGTACCCCCAGCCCCCGTTCGGGATACTCAAGGGGTGACCACGGGCGAGAGTGAAGCGACATCGTTTGGGAGCGTGGCCGAGGATTACGACCGGGTGCGGTCCGGGCCGGCCCCGCCGCCCTCGACTGGCTGGTGCCGGCCGGCGGCCAGGTCGCGGTCGACCTGGCCGCCGGGACCGGGCTGTTCACCCGGGCCCTGGCCGGCCGGGTGCCGCGGGTGGTCGCGGTGGAGCCCGACCCGCGGATGCGCGCGGTGCTCGCGCGGCGCACCCCCGGACTGGAGGTGCTGGCGGGTCAGGGGGAGTCGATGCCGCTGCCGGACGCGAGCGCTGACGCGGTCTTCGTCTCGACCGCGTGGCACTGGCTCGACCCGGTCCGGGCGGTCCCCGAGATCGCCCGGGTGCTGCGGCCGGGCGGCCGCCTGGGGATCATCTGGACCAGCCGGAACCGGGATGAGGACTGGGTGACCGACCTCGACCTGCTCCATGAGGGAGCGGCCCTCACCGCGGGCAACCGGGCCCGGGTGCGGGCCGACCTCGAGGACCATCACCGGGTGACGCTGCCCGCCGGGGCGCCGTTCACCGCCGGGGAGCGGGCGTCGTTCCGGTTCACCCGCACGATGACGGTCACCGACGCCGTCACCTGGCTGGGTACCAACAGCGACGCAATCATGGCCTCGGCGGCCGACCAGGCGGCGGCCCGGGAGCGCTGCCGCGAGCTGCTGCTGAGCCGGGCGGCGGCCGGGCCGGGCCCCTCGGCGTCAGCGCCGGGCTCAGCGCCGGGCTCGGTGGCGGGGACAGCGGCGGGGACAGCGGCAGAGCCGGAGGTGGAGATGCCGCTGCGCTCATGGTGCTGGCGGTCCGACCGCCGGTAGCCGGCCCGGCGCCGGGCGGGTGCTATGCGTATTACCGCCGCGAGGGTCCGTTTCACGCCGCATCAATGCAGCCCAGATCCGGACCGACCGCTCACTGCAGCACCTAACATTTCCGTGTGGCAACGGACTCCGGCGGCGCGTACAGCGGTCAGCCGTGGCCTGGTCCCCGTCCCGGGTACCAGAGCCAGTCCAGCTACCAGGGGCCGGGAGAAGAGCTGCCGTCGCTGGCACCCCGGCGCCCGGCCCGGCGGCGGAACCGGATGATCGCGCTCGCTCTCCTGGGGGCCGGCGCGATCGGTTTCTTCGCGGCCCTGGTGGGCGTCGCCGGCCAGGTCCTGCCGCGCCGGTTCGACGCGGCCCAGCAGCAGCGGATCACCGACTGGGAGTACGCCAAGCGCTGGCGGACCCTCGAGGCGAGCGCGATCTTTCCCGCCTCGGTCGGCTACGCCCCGTCCGCCAGGCTCGGCGACCACCTCACGTTCACGCTGACTGCCAGCCGGATCGGCGTCGCCCGGCAGGCGAGCTGTGCCGCCGCGGCCGACCCGAGCGCCGCCCGCATCCTTGACGCCGGCGGCTGCACCGCGATGCTCCGGGCGACCTACGCCGACGGCACCGACAGCTACGTGGTGACGGTGGGGGCGGCCGTGCTGCCGGGCTCGGCCCGGGCCCGGGCCGCGGCCGCCGCGATCAGCGCCGCGCCGGGCAAGGGCGGCCTCGGGCCCACGGTGCACGCGGTCAGCTTCACCGGGACCCCGGCGGCCGCGTTCAGCAACAGCCGCCGCCAGCTGTCCGGGGTCGTCTCCCAGGGCGGCTACGTCGTCCTGTGGACGGTCGGCTACGCCGACGAGCGGCCGCTGGAGCCGGTCGCGGGCGACACCTACGCCGACGGCGAGATGACCAGCGCCGGCTCGGGCGTCGCCCGGGCGGTGCTGTCGGTGCTGGCCGCACCGGTCCCGCCGGCTCACTGCCCCGGGGCGCCCGGATGCTGACGGGGGCACGGGCAGGACGGGCGCGGTGGGTGCTGGCCGGAACGGCCCTGGCGGCGCTGCTCGCCCTGCTGCCGGCCCTCGCCGCCGCCCCCGCCATGGCCGACGGGGTTCGTGACCAGCAGTACTGGATCTTCCAGATGCTGCAGGTCCCCGACCCTGGAACCGGCGGCTCCGGTGTCACCGTCGCCGTGCTCGACAGTGGCGTTGACCCGGACGTGTCCGACCTGACCGGGACGGTCATCCCGGGGCCTGACCTGACCGGGACGCACACGTCGCCCAGCGACCCGAACTGGGGTGAGCACGGGACCTGGATGGCGTCCATCATCGCCGGGCATGGTCACGATTACGGCGGACAGGACGGCATCCTCGGCATCGCGCCCCAGGCCAGGATCTTGTCCATCCGGGTGATCCCGGACAAGGGCGACCCGGCCGACAAGACCTACAACGCCGAGCCCGAGCCGCAGATTCAGGACGAGCTCGCCCAGGGGATCATGACCGCGGTCAGGCAGCACGCCCGGGTGATCAGCATGTCGATCGGCTACTCGGCCCCGAGCGGGGTGGTGCGGAACGCGATCCAGTACGCCTACGCGCACGGCGTCGTCCTCGTCGCCTCCTCCGGCAACTCGGGCGACAACGACACCCGGCATGGCAGCGGCGGCACCGCCATGGCGCCGGTCTCCTTCCCGGCCGAGTACCCCGGCGTGATCAGCGTCGGGGCGGTCGACCAGGAGAGAAGCCCGACCTCGTTCTCCAGCGACAACCTGTCGGTCCGGGTCGCCGCTCCCGGCAAGGGCGTCCCCGCCCAGGGCCGTAACGGCCTGTACTACACCGTCGACGGCACCAGCCCCGCCTGCGCGCTGGTGGCGGGTGTCGCCGCGCTGATCGAGGCGCAGTACCGGGGCATCTCCCCCGCGCTGGTGACCCAGGCGCTGACCGAGAGCGCCCAGCAGGACCCGGCGGGCGACTACGACGTCCGGACCGGATTCGGCATCGCCAGCGCCCAGGGGGCGCTGGCGAAGGCCGGGCAGCTGCTGCGCGCGAAGGCCGAGGGGTCGCAGGTGCCGCTGGGCACGCACTTCGGCGGCGGCGCGCGCGATGTCCCGGCCGCCCCGGTCAGCCCGCGCGGCGACGGCCCGCTGGTGGAGTACACCGCCGGGGCGCTCGTCGCCCTGGTGGCGGTCGGCGGCGGGCTGACCGGGCTGGCGCGGACACGGGAACGGAGCCGTCATGAGCGGCGGGCCGCCTGAGCGGGGTCCGCTCCCCGGTGCGGCTGGCGGCCCGGAGCCGGACGGCCCTGGGCGAGACGCGCCGCCCCCAGCCGGCCGGGCGATCGACGACTACTCGGCCCGCGTCCTCGACCTGGTCGACGCGATCCCGCCCGGGCAGGTGATGTCCTACGGCGACATCGCCGACTACCTCGGCGAGGGCGGGCCGCGGCAGGTCGGCCGGGTGATGTCCCGCTACGGGGGCGGGGCCCCGTGGTGGCGGGTGATCCACTCCGACGGCACCCCGCCGCCCGGGCACGACGCCCAGGCGCTGCGGCACTACATGGCCGAGCGGACGCCGCTGCGCTCGGCCGCCCGTCCGGTCCGGGTCGCCATGCGCGAGGCCCGGTGGCCGGGGCCGGCCGAACCGGGGCCGGCCGGCCGCGGGCAGCCCGACGAGTCGTTAGCCGAACGGGGGTTGGCCCCACCCGCCCGCCCAACCGGGCCCAAGCGCCCGGATGACCGCGCACCAGCCGCCGCTCACGGAGCCAGCAGGAACGGACCGCCGGAGCGGGGCCGAACCGGCCCCGGAATGTCGGCCCCGCGTGGTGGAATCGGAGCTGATGAACGGTTACCGGCTTGTCCGCCGTGAGCTGGCCGCGGTGCCGGCGCCGCCTGCGGCCCTCGACGAAGCGCAGCAGCGGGTCGTTGACCACAAGGGCGGCCCGCTGCTGGTGCTGGCCGGGCCGGGGACCGGCAAGACCACGACGATCGTGGCGGCGGTGGCCGAGCGCATCGAGCGGCGCGGCATCGACCCCGGCCGCATCCTCGTCCTCACCTTCAGCCGGCGGGCGGCGGGCGAGCTGCGCGACCGCATCACCGCCCGGCTCGGCCGGACCACGTCGGAGCCGCTCGCGCTGACCTTCCACAGCTACGCCTACGCGCTCGTGCGGCGGGAGTTCGTGCTCGCCGGGGACCAGCCGCCGCGCCTGCTGCCGGCGCCCGAGCAGCTGCTCGAGATCCGGCGGATGCTGCGCGGCGAGATGGCCGACGGGGCCGGGGACTGGCCCGTACGGCTCCGGGCCGCCCTTGGCACCCGCGGCTTCGCCGAGGAGCTGCGCGACCTGCTGATGCGGGCGGCCGAGCGCGGGCTCGACGGGAAGGCGCTGCGCCAGCTCGGCCGCCCGGCCGGGCGCGACGACTGGGTGGCGGCGGGCGCGTTCCTCGACCGCTACTCGGCCCGGTTCGACCTGGCGCCGGTGCCCGCCTACGACTACGCCGAGATCATCCGGATCGCCGCCAGCCTGCTCGGCCGGCGGGATGTGCGGCAGCGGGAGCAGGGCGCCTACGACGCGGTGTTCGTCGATGAGTACCAGGACTGCGACCCGGCCCAGGAGGCGCTGCTGCGGGCGCTGGCGAGCGACGGCCGGGAACTGGTGGCAGTGGGCGACCCGGACCAGTCGATTTACGCGTTCCGCGGCGCCGACGTACGCGTGCTGACCAGCTTCCCGGACAAGTTCCGGAGCCCCGGCGGAGCTCCCGCCCCGGTGGTCGCGCTGCGCACCTGCCGCCGCAGCGGCCCCGTGCTGCTGGCGGCGTCGCGCCGGGTAGCCCGGCGGCTGCCGGCCGCGCCGCGGCCATCCGGCGCCGACACCGCCGCGCACCGCCGGCTGCTTCCGGCCGCGGGGATCCCCGCGGGCCAGGTGCGGATTTGCGTCGCCGAGACCCAGGCCCAGGAGGCGGCGGTGGTGGCCGACACCCTCCGCCGGGCGCACCTGGCCGACGGGGTGCCGTGGGACCGGATGGCGGTCCTCGTCCGCTCCGCCCAGCGGCAGGTCCCGGCGCTGCGCCGGGCCCTGGCGGCGGCCGGGGTCCCGGTGACGGTGGCGGGCGACGAGCTGCCGCTGCCCGACGAACCCGGGGTGCGCCCGCTGCTGACCCTGCTGCGCTGCGCCGTCCGCCCCGGCCGGCTCGACGACGAGACGGCGGCGGAGCTGTTGACCGGCCCGCTGGGGCAGACCGACACCCTCGGCCTGCGCAAGCTGCGGCGCGCCCTCGACGGCGCGCCGCTGCACGAGGCGCTGACCGACCCGCGGGTGCTGCACGCGGTCCGCGACCGGGTGGCCGCGCCCGCCCGCCGGGTAGCGGCGCTGCTCGACGTGGCCGCGCGGGCCGTCGACGCGGGCGGCAGCGCCGAAGACGTGCTGTGGGCCGTGTGGGCGGAGTCGGGCCTGGCCGCCCGGCTGGCGGTGCAGGCCGAGACCGACAGCGCGGCCGACCGGGACCTGGACGCGGTGCTGGCACTGTTTGAGGAGGCGGCGCGGTTCACCGACGCCCTGCCGCCCGGCAACCCGCGGCTGTTCCTCGACCGGCTGGCCGGGCAGGAGATCGCGGCCGACACGCTGGCCGAGCGGGCGCAACGCGAGGACAGCGTCCGGCTGCTGACGGCCCACCGGGCCAAAGGCCTCGAGTGGGACGTAGTCGTGGTGGCCGGCGTCCAGGAAGAGGTCTGGCCCGACTTGCGGCTGCGCAACTCGCTGCTGGGGGCGGACGAGCTGGCCGAGCTGACCGGCGAGGCGGGCGCGTTCACGGCCGGCACCACCGGCGGGCCGCGGGCGCCCGCTGACGTGGCCGCGGCTGCCCTCTCGGCCCGGCTGCTGGCCGAGGAGCGGCGGCTGTTCTACGTGGCCGTCACGCGCGCCCGGCGGTTGCTGGTGGTCACCGCGTCCGGCGGCGACGAGCGCGACCAGCGCCCGTCCCGGTTCCTGGCCGAGCTGGCGGGGGACGACATCGAGACCGAGCGGGCCGGCGGCGCCACCCGCTGGCTGTCCCTGCCCGCACTAGTCGCCGACCTGCGGCGGACCTGCGCCGACCCGGCCCGGCCGGAACCGCTGCGCCGGGCCGCCGCCCGCCAGCTGGCGCGGCTGGCCGACGCGGACGTGCGCGGGGCCGCCCCGGCCGGGTGGTACGCGCTGACCGCCCTGTCCGACGCCGCCCCGGTCGTCGCCGCCGGGGAGCAGGTCCGGCTGTCGCCCTCGCACGTGGAGACGTTCACCCGCTGCGGGCTGCGCTGGCTGCTGGAGTCGGCCGTCGGCGCCGGGCACACCGACGTGCTGCGGCACCTGGGCACCGTCATCCACGCGGCCGCGCAGCTCATCGCCGAGGGCGCCACCGAGGCCCAGGTGGCGGGGCGGATCGACGACATCTGGCACCATCTCGACTTCGGCAGCGTCTGGTACGGGAACCGGCAGCGGGAGCTGGCCGAGCGGATGGTCCGCAAGTTCCTCGACTGGCACGCGGCCAACCCGCGGGAGCTGCTGGCGGCCGAGCAGGCGCTGCGGGTCCAGGTCGGCCAGGTGGAGATCACCGGCCGGGTGGACCGGCTGGAGCGCGACTCCGAGGGGCGCGGTGTCATCGTGGACCTCAAGACCGGTGCCTCCGCCCCGCACGAGGATGAGCTCGACCGCCACCCGCAGCTCGGCGTGTACCAGCTCGCGGTGCTGCTGGGCGCGTTCGAACGGCTGGGCGTGACCGAGCCCGGCGGGGCCGAGCTGGTTCAGGTGGGCAAGGCCGGCCTCACCGCCCGGGCGAAGGTGCAGCGCCAGCCGGCGCTGGGCGACGACGAGGACCCGGGCTGGGCCCGCGGCCTGGTGGACGCGGTCGCCACCGGGATGGCCGGCCCGGTCTACCGGGCGCGGGTGAACCCGGGCTGCCGCACCTGCCCGGTCGCGTCGTGCTGCCCGGTCCATCCCGACGGGGGCGAGGTGGGAAGCTGAACGGCGAGACGTACACCCCGGGGCAGCTCGCGCGGCTGCTGCGGCAGCCGGAGCCGACGGCGGAACAGGCGGCGGTCATCGGGGCGCCGCCCGGCCCGCTGGCGGTCGTCGCCGGGGCTGGCTCGGGCAAGAGCGAGACGATGGCCGCGCGGCTCGTCTGGCTGGTCGCGGGGGGCCTGGTCCGCCCGGACCGGGTGCTCGGCCTCACGTTCACCAGGAAGGCGGCGGCCGAGCTGGCGGACCGGGTGCGCACCCGGCTGGAGGCGCTGCGCCGGGCTGGCCTGGCGGGCGCCCCGGCCGACGAGGACTCTGGCCCGTGGGCGGGCGACCCGGTGATCAGCACCTATCACGCTTACGCGGGCCGCCTGGTCAGCGATCACGCCCTCCGCGAGGGACTCGAGCCGTCCATGCGGCTGATCACGGCGGCGCTGTCGTG
This sequence comes from uncultured Actinomycetota bacterium, assembly GCA_963795335.1. Taxonomy (GTDB): domain Bacteria; phylum Actinomycetota; class Actinomycetes; order Streptosporangiales; family Streptosporangiaceae; genus Trebonia. The sequence goes on along the minus strand of CAWCHI010000004.1, from coordinate 439,623 downwards.
GCAGCTGGCGGCGTCGATCACGGCCGCGTACGACGGGCCGATGGACCAGGTGCAGTGGACCCCGCAGACGGTCACCGCGGCGGTGCTGGAGCTGGCGGGCGACCTCAGCGAGCACCTGCGGTCGTCGGACGACGTGCGCCAGGTGGGGGAGTGGCTCGACGCCGAGGTGGCCCGGTGGCCCGGCCGGGGACTGGCCGGGGTGCGCCGCGTCATCGAGTCTCAGCGCACCCGGGAGCAGCTGCTGCCCCTGGTCGAGCGCTACGCCGCGGCCAAGCGGGCGCGGGAAGTACTCGATCACGGGGACCAGGTGGCGATCGCGGCCCGCATCGCGGGCCGGCACCCGGAAGTGGGGGCGGCCGAGCGGGCCCGGTACCAGGTGGTGCTGCTCGATGAGTACCAGGACACCAGCCACGCGCAGCTAGTGCTGCTGCGGGCCCTGTTCGCGGGCGGGCACCCGGTGACGGCGGTCGGCGACCCGTGCCAGTCGATCTACGGCTGGCGCGGTGCCACCGCGGGCAACCTGCGCCGGTTCGCGGTCGACTTCCCGGCCCGGTCGGGTGAGCCCGCCCCGGTCCGCCGGCTGTCCACCAGCTTCCGCAACACGGGCCGGGTGCTCGACGCGGCCGCGGCGCTGCAGCGGGAGCTGCGGGCGCAGGCACCCGACGTTCCGGTCCTGGTGCCCGCACCCGGCCGGGGCGGCCGCGGCGGGGTCACCGCGGCGCTGCTGCCGACGGTGACCGACGAGGCGCGCTGGGTCGCGACCGAGGCGGCCGCGCTCCTGGCGCGGCCAGCCGGGGCGGCCCCCGACGGCGAGCCGTGGCCGGACGGACGGGCGGCGGGGGTGCGCCCGTCCGACATCGCCGTCCTGTGCCGCAAGCGCTCCCAGTTCGTGGCGCTGCGCCGGGCGCTGGAAACGCGCGGTATCCCGTGCGAGGTGGTCGGCCTGGGCGGGCTGTTGTCGGTGCCCGAGGTACAGGACGTGGTGGCGACGCTGCGGGTGCTGCACGACGCGTCCTCGTCCGACGCCCTCGCCCGGCTGCTGACCGGGCCGCGCTGGCGGATCGGCCCGCGCGACCTGGTGGCACTCGGGCGCCGGGCCCGCGACCTGGCCCGCGGGACGGACCCCGTCCGCTCGCCAGGCGAGCCCGCGGCGGCTGACCCCGCGGCGGCTGACCCCGCGGCGGCCGGGACCGCGGCGGCTGAGCCCGCGACGGCTGAGCCCGGTGCGGTCGACCCGCTGGCGGAAGCCGTCACCGACCTGACCACCGATGCCGGGACGGCGTCGCTGGTCGAGGCGCTCGACGACCTCGGCCGCGCGGACGCGTACTCGGTGGCCGGCTACGCGCGGCTGGCGGCGCTGTCGGCCGAGACCCGGCGGCTGCGCGAGCACGTCAGCCGGCCGCTGGCCGACCTCATTGCCGAGGTCGAGACGACCCTCAGCCTGGACATCGAGGTGGCCGCGCGGCCCGGCGGTGATCTCGCGGCCGCGCGAGCCGACCTGGACGCGTTCACCGACGTCGCGGTCACCTTCGCGGGCGACCAGCCGGAGCCGACGCTGGCTGCCTTCCTGGCCTACCTGGCGGCGGCCGAGCAGGAGGAGTTCGGCCTCGAACCGGGCCGGGTGGGCGAGTCGGACACGGTGAAGCTGCTCACCGTGCACGCGGCCAAGGGACTGCAGTGGCCCGCGGTGTTCGTGCCGGGCCTCGCGGCGGGTCGCAAGTCGCAGGTGTTCCCGTCCCGGCCGCGGGTGCCGACCACGTGGACCCGCAACCCGCGGCTGATCCCGTTCCCGCTGCGCGGCGACGTGGCCGACCTGCCCGCGCTGCCAGCCCTCGACGCCGACTCGCTGGCTGCCTTCAACGAGGCCTGCGCGGCCCGCGACCTGGCCGAGGAACGCCGCCTGGCCTACGTCGCGGCGACCCGGGCGGAGTTCTGGCTCGGCTGCTCGGGCTACTGGTGGGGAGAAGCGACCGCGCCGCTCGGCCCGTCGGTGTTCCTCGATGAGGTCCGCGCCGCCTGCGCGGCCGGCGCGGGGACGGTCGCGCACTGGGCCGCCCAGCCCGCCGAGGACGCCGGCAACCCGCTGCTGGCCCGCGCCGAGGAGGCGGACTGGCCGGTCACCCCGGCCGGCCGCCACTACGCGGCCGTGGCGGCCGCGGCCGCCCTGGTCGAGCAGGAGCGCGGTCGCGCGGACGGAGCGGACGCCGCCCCCGGGGCCGACGTGCCGGCGCCGGGCGAGACGGCCGCGGGTGACGGGCACGCCGCCCGCGAGGCCGGCCGGACGGTGGCCGCCCTGGCGGGTGGCCGCGATGACGCCGCAGACGACGGGCTCGGCCCGGCCGACCGGGAGCTGGTCGCCGCCTGGGAGCTGGACACCGGCTTGCTGCTGGCCGAGCGGGCCGTCGCGCTAGCGCGCGGCAGCGGGCCCACGGACGTGGTCTTGCCGGCCCGGCTGTCGGTGTCGGCCCTGGTCACCCTGGCCCGGGACCCGGCTGAGCTGGCGCGTCAGGTCCGCCGTCCGATGCCGCAGCCGCCGGCCCGCCAGGCGCGCCGGGGTACGGCGTTCCATCTGTGGCTGGAGGAGCGGTTCGGCCAGCAGCGGCTGATCGGTGACGACGACCTGTTCACCGAGGACGGCCCAGCGGACCTGGACGACGACGCGCTCGAGCTCCGGGCCCGCTTCGAGGCAGGGGAGTGGGGCGGCCGCTGGCCCCGCGAGGTCGAGGTGCCGTTCGAGACCCGGGTCGGCGACCGTCAGGTCCGCGGGCGGATCGACGCAGTCTTCGGCGACGCCGCGGCCGGCTACGACGTGGTCGACTGGAAGACCGGCCACCTGCCGCGCGGCCCCGCCGAGCGGGAAGCGGCCGCCGTCCAGCTGGCCGCCTACCGGCTCGCCTGGTCAGCCCTCGCGGGGGTCCCGCTCAGCCTGGTGCGGGCCGCGTTCTACTACGTCCGCCACGACCGCACCGTCCGCCCGGCGGACCTGCTCGATGCCGACGGGCTCCGCGCGCTGGTCGCCCGGGTCCCAGTCAGCGGCTCCGCCCCGGACTAGCCGCGAAGCCGTTCCTGCCGTGCGGCCAGGCCGCAGGTCCGTCATGCATGCACCGACGGCGCCCGGCCCGGGCGGCCCGCCCAGTCCGCCTGCCGGGTCCGCCCGCCTGGCATCAACCTGGAAACATGGCGCAAGCTGGTAACTTTGCGGCCTATGCGGACGCTTTGTTACCGCTAGCAGCAATATTTCCAAGATCTTTTCCAGTCATGGCCCGCAGCTCGCCGCGTGGCCGGCTAGCTAAGCCTCCAGGAAACGCTCGATGGTCGCCACCTTGGCGGTCAGCCCGTCGGTGACGCCGGGGCGGATATCGGCCTTGAGGACGAGGCTGACCCGTGGCGCCCGGGCGGCGACCGCGTCCACGGCCTCCTTGACGACGGCCATGACCTCGTCCCAGTCGCCTTCGACGGTGGTGAACATCGAGTCGGTCTGGTTCGGCAGGCCGCTGGCCCGTACCACCCGGACGGCCTCGGCGACGATCTCGCCGACATCCTCGCCGGTGCCGAGCGGGGTAACTGAGAAAGCGATGAGCATAACGGTCAGGCTAGTGCCTGGCCGGCGGCACAGTTGGCGGCGCTGCCGGCGGCAGGGGCGGCTGCCGGGCCGGCGGCACGGGCGGCTGCCCCGGCGGCCGGCGATTCCCGCTGCTCGGGCGGGCCCGGGGGGCCGCTCCGCCAGAAGGTGGCTGCGTTAACCTTTTGGTCATGAACGCGACGCCGCAGCCACCCAGACCGACGCCGTCCACCTACGCCGATGCGGGGGTGGACGAGGAGCGTGAGCAGGTCGCGTTCGCCCGGGTGATGCGCCCGTGGCTGGCCCGCACCAAGGTCCGGTCCAGCATGGTGACCAGCATCACCGGGCTCGCCAGCGGTTACTTCGCGACGATCATGCACCTGCCGCCCGGTCCGGCGATCGCGCTGACCACCGACGGGGTGGGCACCAAGATCATGCTGGCCGAGGAGGCCGGCCGCTGGGAGCCGATCGGCGTCGACTGCGTGGCCAACAACGTCAACGACCTGATCTGCGTCGGCGCCGTCCCGCTGGCGCTGCTCGACTACATCGCGACCGACCGGATCGACGAGGGAGTGCTCGACGACATCGCCCGCGGGCTGTTCCTCGGCGCCGAGCTGGCCGGCATCGCCATCCCCGGCGGTGAGATCGCGCAGATCGGCGACATGCTGGCGCCCTCGCCGTCTGGCGGGCCCACGCTCGACCTGGTCGGGACCGCCATCGGGGCGGTGCCGCCGGAGCGCACCCCGCTGGACGGCTCCGGGGTCTCCGCCGGTGACGTGGTGATCGGGCTGCCCAGTTCCGGGCTGCACAGCAACGGGTACTCGCTCGCCCGGCACGCGCTGTTCAAGAAGGGCGGGCTCGGGCTCGACGATCACGTGCCCGGCTCCGGGCGGCGACTGGCCGACGCGCTGCTGCAGCCGACCCGGGTCTACGTGAACGCGGCCGAGGCGCTGTGGGAGGCCGGGCTCACACCCCGGGGCATGGCCCACATCTCCGGCGGCGGACTGCTCAACATCACCCGGCTCGCGGCCGACGTGTCCTACGAGCTCGACGCGCTGCCGGACGCGCCGGAGATCTTCGGGCTGATCGCCAGCGCGGGCGAGGTCGACCTGCCCACTCTGTACGCCACGTTCAACATGGGGATCGGGCTCTGCATCGTAGTCAGCCCCGGCGACGAGGAGGCGGCGCTGGCCGCGCTGCGCGCCGCCGGGGAGGACGCGACCCGGATCGGGACCGTCACCCCGGCGCCGGGCCGGACGGTGAGCATCCCGGCGGCTGGGTTGCGCGGCCGGGGCGACACCTTCTCCCGCGCTGACTGAGCGCACGCCGCCTGAGCGCACGCCGCCTGAGGGGGGCCGGTACGTTGGGTCCCATGGACGTCCGGGACTTCATCACCGCTAACGCCGCTGACTTCTCCCGCGCACTGCGCGACTGGCTGAGCATCCCCTCGGTCTCGGCCGACCCGGCCCGGGCGGGCGAGGTCCGCCGTTCGGCCGAGTGGCTGGCCCGCTACCTGCGGGAGACCGGGTTCCCGGTCGCCGAGGTGTGGGAGACCGGCGGCCTGCCCGCCGTCTACGCGCACTGGCCCGCGGCCGATCCCGGCGCGCTCCGGGTCCTCGTCTACGGGCACCACGACGTGCAGCCGGCCGACATGGCCGACGGCTGGGACTACGAGCCGTTCGCGCCGCGGGAAGCCGAGGGCCGGATCTTCGGCCGGGGGGCATCCGACGACAAGGGCCAGGTGCTGTTCCACGCCCTCGGCGTGCGCGCCGGCCTCGCCGCCAGCGGCGCGGCGGCGCCCCCGGTCACGCTGACCCTGCTGGTCGAGGGCGAGGAAGAATCGGGCTCACCGCACTTCGCCCGCCTGCTGCGGGAGCGGGCGGCGGAGCTGCCGACGGACCTGATCGTGGTCAGCGACACCACCATGTGGGCGGCCGGCGTCCCGTCGCTCTGCACCGGCATGCGCGGCCTGGCCGCGGCCGAGGTCACCGTCTCGGGACCGGAGCGCGACCTGCACTCGGGCTCGTTCGGCGGCGGCGTGCCCAACCCGGCCCACGTGCTCGCCCGCTTGCTCGCCGGGCTGCACGACGCTGATGGCCGGGTCACCCTGCCCGGCTTCTACGACGACGTGCTCCCGCTGACCGACGCCGAGCGGGAGCTGCTGGCGCGGCTGCCGCTGGATGAGAAAAGCTGGCTGGCGGATGCGGGCGACAGCCCCGCGACCTACGGCGAGGCCGGCTACAGCACCCTCGAGCGGATCTGGGCCCGCCCGACGGCTGAGGTCAACGGGCTCTGGGGCGGGCACACCGGCGCCGGCCCCAAGACCATCATCCCCCGGGCGGCGCACGCCAAGCTGACCTTCCGGCTGGTCGCCGAGCAGGAGCCGGGCCGGGTGATCGCCGCCCTGGGTGACTACCTCGAGCAGTTCGATCCGAACGGGTGCGTGGTAACCCTGAAAGCCGAATCCGGCGTCCGTCCCTGCCGGGCGGCGATCGACTCGCCCGCCGTCGCCGCCGCCCGGCGGGCCATGCAGCGGGCGTTCGGCCGCGAGGTGCTGTTCACCAAGGAGGGCGGCAGCGGCCCGGAGGCCGACCTGGCCGACATCCTCGGCGCCCCGCTCGTCTTCGTGGCCGTCGGTCTTGACGCGGACCAGATTCACGCTCCCAATGAGTATGTGGATCTTTCGAGACTGTTGCTTGGCGCTGAGACAGCCGCCTACCTGTGGGAAGAGCTCGCCGGGGTCACCGCGTGAGCGCGTTCACGTTCAACCTCATTGATATCGAGGACGGGCCGCTCGGGCGGCTGGCGCTTTCCCGGGCCGGGGTCGACCGGGCGGGCCTGCTCCGGGCCGACGCGGCGTGGCTGGAGCGGGCGTGGGCCGACCCGCGGAGCCGGGTGCTGGTCATCCGTGACGGCGAGGCGCTGGTGGCCGAGCGCGACGGCCGGCTTGAGCTGGTGTTCGTGCCGCCCGCCGAGGCCCCGGAGGGGACCAGGTTCCTGCTCGGGGTGGACGCCGATGACGTCGCCTACTTCGGCGTGAGCGCGGCCGGAGGAGAGGAAGCCGCCCCCCGTTCGGAGTCCCCGGACGCGAAACCGATGGCGCTGCGGTCGGCGGGCGCACTGCTGAGCGACCGCGACTCGGGGCTGCTGACCCACGCGGTGGCCCTCGCCTACTGGCATGACTCGCATACCCACTGCCCGCGCTGCGGCACCGCCACCGTGCCGGCCCCGGCCGGGCACCTGACGACCTGCCCGGCCGACGGGACGGAGCACTTCCCGCGGCTCGACCCGGCCGTGATCATGCTCGTGCTCGACCCCGACGACCGGCTCATGCTGGCCCGTAACGCGCTGTGGCCGCCGCGCCGGATGTCGGTCGTGGCCGGGTTCGTTGAGCCGGGCGAGTCGGCCGAGCAGGCGGTGGCGCGCGAGGTCTTCGAGGAAACCGCGATCGTGGTCGATCAGGTCCGGTACCTGGGCAGCCAGCCGTGGCCAATGCCGCGCAGCCTCATGCTCGGGTTCAGCGCCCGGGCTAAGCCCGGCCAGCAGATCAAGGTCGACGACGAGGAGATCGGCGAGGCGCGCTGGTTCTCCCGCGACGACCTGCGGACGGCGATCGACACGGGCGAGCTCGGCATCGCGCCCAGCTCCTCGATCGCGCGGCGGCTGATCGAGTTCTGGTACGGCGGCGACCTGCCCGACGGCACCGCCGGCTGGCCGGTGCGCGGCCGCTGACGGCTGGCCGGTGCGCGGGCGCTAACGGCTTGGCCGGTGCGCGGCCGCTAACGACGGATTTACCGCGAATTCACAGTTTTGCCCGGCTTCTTTCTTGACAAAGTCGATCAATTTAGTAGAGTTATCTGCCTCAGAGGACAGCCACGAGGGAGGTGGCAGGCACGTGCATATCGGGGCGCAGGTGCTGGGCCTGGCCATGACCGGCGCCGGCCAAGACGCCACGGAACCGGGCGTGACGCCGCTCGCCGGGAGCCCGGCCTGCCCGGACGGCACCTTGCTGGCGGTGGTGCCGATCCCCGGCACCGGCACATCGCTCGCCATCGTCGGGTACCCGGTCGTCACCGGCACCAGCCCGGCCGGGGTGATCCCGGCCGGCCAGCCTGGTACCGGACAGCCCGTGGCCGGCGGCGGGACGGCCGGACTGCGGCTCGACCACCAGCAGCGGCAGGTCTGGATTGACGGGGACGAGGTGCCGCTCACGTTCCAGGAGTTCGAGCTCCTGGCGTTCCTGGCCGGGCACCCGGTCACCGTCTTCAGCCGGGCCGACCTGGTCCGCGCGGTCTGGCAGCGGGATTTCGCGGCCGACAGCCGGACGGTGGACGTGCACGTCAGCCGGCTGCGGGCCAAGCTCGGCCCCTACGGCAAGTGCCTGGTCACCGAGTACCGGGTCGGCTACCAGTTCCGGCCGCGGTGACCCGCGTCAGCCACTGACGCGGGGCCCCGCCCGGGTGACGGTGACGCGCACCAGGACCCGCTGGTCGCGCTCCATCGCCGCCCGGTAGTCGTCCCAGTCCGGGTGCTCACCGGAGATGTCCCGGTAGTAGCCGACGAGGCCGTCCATCGCGGCCGGCAGCTCCACGATCTCGGCCGTGCCCTCGAGCTGTGCCCACTCGCCGTAGAAGCCGTCAGGGAACGCGCACAGCCAGACCCGCGGGTCGCGGCGGATGTGCCGGACCTTGTAGGCGGTCTGCCGGGTGCTGATCACCACCCGGCCGTCCGCGTCGACCCCGGCCGTGACCGGCGACAGCTGCGGTGACCCGTCCTGCTTGAGGGTGGCGAGCACCGCGTTGTGGTGGGTGCGGACGTAGCCGATCGCTTCGTCGATGTCCATGAGGGTCATCCTGCCACGGGGGCCGGGCCCGGCCCCACCTGCCCGCGATTCGTGGCGGCGGGCGTGGTTAGGGTTACTCATGGCGTCGACGCGGGACTGGTTCGAGACGGTGGCCGAGGCCCGCCGCCGGGCCCGGCGGCGGCTGCCCCGGCCGGTGTTCCTCGCCCTCGAGGCCGGCGCCGAGGCGGGCGTCACCCGGGCCGACAACGTGGCCGCGTTCGGCCAGATCCGGTTCGCACCGCCCCGGCTGGCGGACCTGCCCGCCCAGCGCGAGCTGCGCACCTCGGTCCTCGGGACCGGGATCGAGCTGCCGGTGATCGCCTCCCCGGTCGGCGCCCAGGCGATCCACCCGCTGGGCGAGGTCGCGGTGGCGGCGGGCACCCGCGACGCGGGCACCGCGCTGGGGCTGAGCGAGTTCGCCTCCCGGCCCGCGGCCGAGGTGGCGGCGGTCAACCCGCGGATGTTCTTCCAGGTCCACTGGTCCGCCGACCGTGACACGCTGCTCGCCCGGGCCGAGGCGGCCCGGGCGGCGGGCGCGCGGGCGCTGATCGTCACCCTCGACTGGTCGTTCCCCGGGGGCCGGGACTGGGGCAGCCCCGCCATCCCGGAGCGGCTCGGCCCGCGGGAGCTGGCCCGGCTCGCCCCGGCCGGCCTGGCCCGGCCCGGTTACCTGGCCGGCTGGCTCCGGCACGGGCGGCTGCCCGGCCTGACCGTGCCGAATATGGCGCCGCCGGGCGGCCCCGCGCCCGGCTTCTTCGCCGCCTACCGCGACTGGACCACGGTGCCCCCGCCGACCTGGGCCGACATCGCCTGGCTGCGGGCCCGGTGGGACGGGCCGTTCATGGTCAAGGGGGTGATGCGGCCCGAAGACGCCCGGCGGGCGGTCGACGCCGGCGCCACCGCCGTCTCCGTCTCCAACCACGGCGGCAACAACCTGGACGGCACCCCGGCCGCGATCCGGGCGCTGCCGGCCGTCGCCGCGGCCGTCGGCGACCAGGCCGAGGTGCTGTTCGACGGGGGCATCCGCCGCGGCGGGGACGTGGTCAAGGCCCTTGCGCTCGGTGCCCGGGCGGTCATGATCGGCCGCGCCTGCCTGTGGGGGCTGGCCGCGGGCGGGCCCGCGGGGGTGCGCAACGTCTTCGACATCCTCCGCGCGGGCATCGACTCGGCCCTGCTCGCGCTGGGCCGTCCGTCGGTCGCCGACCTGGTGCCGGCCGACGCCATCCTGCCCCCGGGCTTCGCCCTGCCCGATCCCGGAGCCGGGCCCGGAGCCGGGCCCGGTTAGCCGCCAGCGCGGCTAACCGGCGGCCGGCGCGCGTGCCCTGAGGCTGCTGAGTAGGGTGGGCGAGCTGGGTATGTTGGCCGCCACGGCCAACGGAGGAAGGGGCGTGCGACATGGATGAGAGCAGGGCACGGGCGCTGCTGCGCGCGGAGCGAGACGAGGTAGCGACCCTCCTGCGTCAGACCGAGGATGAGGCGCGGGCCAGTGACCAGGCCTCGGACATCCCGGAGGACTTCGGCGACGCCGGGCTGCCGCTGACCGAGGAGGCCAACGACGAGGCGGTCGCGGCCCAGCTGCGCGACCGGCTCGAGGCGATCGACCGGGCCCTGGCCCGGCTCGAGGCGGGCACCTACGGGCGCTCGGTGCTCAGCGGCAAGCCCATCCCCGACGAGCGGCTGGAGGCCGACCCGGCCGCCGAGCTGACCATCGAAGAGGCGCGCGCCGCCCGGTAACGGCCAGCCGGTCCCCCTGGTTACGGCCAGCCGGAGGTCCCCGGTTACGGGCGGCCGGTGATCCACGCGGCGATCTGCGCCCGGGACCGGAAGCCCAGCTTGAGCATGAGGTTGGCGATGTGCCGGGCCACGGTGGCCGGGCTGATCACCAGCTCCGCCGCGATCGCCTTGTTGCTCAGGCCATCCGCCACCAGGGCGGCGATCTCCAGCTCGCGGGGCGTCGGCGCCCCCTGTGACCCGGCAGGCCCTCCCTCGCCGGGCAACCCCGCCTGACCAGCCCGGACCGCCTGACCAGCCCGGACCGCCTGACCAGCCCGGACCGCCTGCTCGTCCGGCCGGCGGGCGGGTGCGGCCGTGCGGTTGCGGCTGGCGGGGGCGGCGATCGCGAGCTCGACGGCGGCCTCCGGGGTGAGGGCCAGCCCGCGCGCCCACAGCCGCGCGGCGGTGCCGTGGCCGAGGCGGTCGGCCACGGCCCGGTAGCGGTCGGCGCGGGCGGCCGGCAGCCGCGGCAGGCCGGCCGCGGCCCGCAGCCCGGCCGAGGCGGCCGCGAGCAGGACCGCCCGCTCGGGGTCGCCTTCCCCCTCGGCCAGCGCGGCGCAGGACTCCAGGCCGCGGGCGATGCCGATCCGGGTTCCGATGTCGCGGCACACCCGCAGGCTCTCGGTCAGGTGACCGCGCGCGGTCGCGGTGTCGCCCAGGTCGAGGGCCACCCGGCCGAGGCCGGCCAGGCAGCGGGCGGTCTCCGGGCGGGCGCCGATCTCGCGCAGGTAGCCGAGCGCGCCGGCGTACATCCGCCTGGCACCGTCGAAGTCGCCCCGCAGCCGGGCCAGGTCGCCCAGCCCCAGCTGGGCCCGGGCGATTCCCCAGCCGTGATCGATCGACCGCATGACCTCGAGCGAGGCGGCCGAGAAGTCGGCCGCGGCGCGGATGTCGCCGCGGATCCCGGCGATGGCGGCGCTGATGCCGAGGGCCAGGCCGGCGTTCCAGCGATCGCCCGACTCCTCCGCGATCCGGCCCGCCTCCTGGCTCAGCGCCTCGGCCTCGTCCGGGTGCCCGGTGTGCAAGATGATCTCACCCAGCAGGTTGAGCCCGGCCGCGGTCCAGAACTGGTCCCCTGCCGCCCGTACCAGTTCCAGGCCGGCCCGGGCGGGCGCCTCGGCCCCGGCCGGGTCGCCCGGCAAGGTCAGCTGGGCCCGCCCGATCAGTGCCACCCCGCGGATCTGGGCGCTGGCCCGGGCCGCCTGGGGAAGCGCCAGGAAGGCGTCCAGCCAGGCGGTGCCGAGGGTGAACTCGCCCCGCACGAGCATGCCCGGCCGGATCGCGGTGAGGATCCGCAGGCCGGTCTCGGCGTCGCCCTCGGCCAGGCACGCGCCCAGCACCGCCCAGACGTTGCCCGCGTCGACGTCGTAGCGGCGGAACACGTCGACCCGGTCCCGCCACGGCGCGGGCACCAGCGCCAGGCCGATAGCGAAATTCCGTTCGGCCACCGCCAGCGTGTAGTCGCGCAGGCGGTGCTGCACCGCCGCGGTCTCACCCGCGGCCGCCAGCTTCTCGGCCGCGTATTCGCGGATCGTGTCGAGCATCCGGTACCGGGCCTGGCCGAGCACCTCCGGCTCGCGGGTGACGAGCGACTTGTCGACCAGCGCGGTCAACGTGTCGAGCACGGTGGCGGCGGGCACCAGCTCGTCGGCGCAGACATCGCCTGCCATCTCCAGCGACCAGCCCGCGAAGACTGACAGCCGCCGCAGTAGCGCCTGCTCGCGCCCGGTCAGCAGGTCATGACTCCAGTCGATGGCGGCCCGGAGGGTCCGCTGCCGCGGCGCCGCCGCCCGCGCGCCGGTGGTGAGCAGCCCGAACCGGTCGGCCACGCGCATCCGGATCTCCTCGACGGACAGCGCCCGGACCCGGGCGGCCGCCAGCTCGATCGCGAGCGGGATGCCGTCGAGGGACTGGCACACCGCGGCCACCGCGCCGGCGTTGCCTGGGGTCAGCGCGAAGCCGGGCGCGCTCGCGGCGGCCCGGTCGGCGAACAGCCGGACCGCTTCGCCCGCGGATCCGTCGGCGGCCGCGACGGCCATGGGCGGGACCAGCCACACGGTCTCGCCGGGCACCCGCAGCGGTTCCCGGCTGGTGGCGAGCAGGTGCAGCCCGGCCGAGGCGGTGAGCAGCCGCTGGGCCAGCCGGGCGCATTCCTCCAGCACGTGCTCGCAGTTGTCCAGCGCGAGGACGAGCGACCGCGACCGGAGGGCGTCGGCCAGGGTGTCGATGAGCGGGCGGTCTTTCTCCTCGGTGACGCCGACGACCGACGCGACCCGGGACACCACCAGATCGGGGCTGGAGAGGTCGGACAGCTCGGCGTAGCGGGCGCCGTCCGGGAAGTCTCCCGCCACCAGCGCGAGGACGCGCAGCGCGAGCCGGGTCTTGCCGATCCCACCGGGGCCGGTCAGCGTCACCATCCGCGTGGTGAACACGAGCTTGCGCACCTCGTCGATCTCCTGCTCGCGGCCGACGAAGCTGTTCAGCTCGGCGGGCAGGCCGCTGGCGACGGGTGTGCCTCGGTTCATCAGTGCCCCGATCCTGGCCCTGGCCGAGACCTCATCGTGCGGGTGGGATGCATATGCAGTTACACATTTCGGATGATGTGGTGACGCACGGCAAAATTTTAGTCTGTTAACTCGTTGGGCACCTAGAGGTTCGTCTTTTGCGAGCCCGGAGCCATGCCTTGGCATGCCGATGGTGTCCGCGCACCGGGGCTGTCCACTGGGGGGACCGTCGCGGCGAAGACACGGTTGCCGTGGCCGTTCCGCTTGGGGGGGACGCGGCGGATGCGCTGGCCCGCCCGGCGCGCGTCCGCTGCGAGGGGGCGGTCACGGCGGCCGGGTTCTTTTTTCACTTTCCTGCTCTCTTGCCCGCGACCGGGCCCGCCCAACCGGAGCCACGCTCGCCTCCACGTGGTCGCGGGCCCGGCACCCCGCGCGCGGGGTGGGACCACTCGACCGGCCGCCTCCGCCGCACCGTGGCACCCGCCCAGCCGCTGGTGAGCGCCGGCGGCACCGCCTCAGCCACCGCGGTAACCGCGCACCAGCCGCTGCCGGGCGGCGGCGGGCGCCCCCACCTGGTCCAGCCCGAGCAGGGCGGCGCCCGCCACCGGGGGGACGCCGGGCACCCGCGGCAGCGCCCCGGGGGCGGCCACCGCCAGCTCGCGGCCGATCTCGGCCAGCAGGAACGGGTCGCGGGACTCCAGCACCCCGCCGCCGAGGACGACCGGCACCCCGGCCGGGCCGAGCCCCAGCCGGCCCATCGCGGCCGCTGCCATCACGCTGATCTCGGCCGCCTGGCGGGTGACGACCGACCGGGCGACCGGGTCGCCGGCGGCCGCCACCGCGAGCAGCACGCCGGTGAGCCGGTGCAGGTCGGCCGGGCTGAGCTCGCCCCGGTGGGCGGCGACGGCGACGTCGCGCACCGACGGCAGGCCGAAGCAGGCGGCGGCGGCGCCGCCCAGCGCGGTCGCCGGGCCGCGCCCGTCCCAGCCCCGCATCGCGTGCCACAGCACCGCCTGGGAAAGTACCCGGCCGCCGCCCCAGTCGCCCGTCAGCGGACCGTGGGCGAGGTAGCGAGCGGTCTGGCCGTCCGGGCCGACGGCCACGCAGTTCATCCCGGCGCCGCAGGTCACCGCCACCCCCCACGGCTCGTCGACCCCGGCCCGGAGCACCGCGAAGGTGTCGTTCAGCACCGTCGCCGACCGGGCCCAGCCCCGCGCGGCCAGCGCGGCCGTCAGCGCCGCCTCCTCCTCAGGCAGGTCGGCCCCGGCCAGGCAGGCGCAGGCGTGCCCGGCCAGCGTGACCCCGGGGTCGAGGCCGGCCCGGGCCGCGACCGCCCGTACCAGCTCCGTCAGCCGCTCCAGCGCGCCCGCGACGCCGTAGACCTCCTGCGACGCACCCGGTCCGCGCAGCGTCGCCAGCACCCGGCCGTCCCAGCCGACCAGGGCGACCTCGGTCTTGCTGTTGCCGCCGTCGACGGCGAGCACGGCGGCTGGCGGCACGGGCCCCGTCCCCTCGTCCAGCCCCGTCCCTTCGTCAGGCCCAGGCAAGGAACCGCTCGTTCTCCGCGATGAGCCGGTCAGCCATCGGCCCGGCCCGCTCGTACTGCCCGATCAGCGGGTGCGCCAGCAGCGCCGCCAGCACCCGTGACCGCCCGCCCCGCAGCGCCGCCTCGAGCGCCAGCTCCTCGTAGGCCGACAGGTGCGCCACCAGCCCGCGCAGCAGCGGTGGCAGCGGCGCGGCCGGCACCGGGACGCGGCCCGGCCGCCCCGATCACCGCGGGCACCTCGATCACCGCGCGGGGGTCGAGGAAGTCGAGCGTGCCGCCGTTGCGCAGGTTGACCACCTGGGTGTCCCCGCGGCCGGCGAGCAGCGACGCCAGCAGCGCCACCGCCGCCTCGGAGTAGAACGCGCCGCCGCGGCGGTCAAGCAGGGCGGGCACCGCGTCGAGGGCGGGGTCGGCGTACAGCCGCAGCAGCTCGGCCTCGATCGCGGCGACCGCGGCCGCCCTGGTGGTGCCGGCCGCGGCCTGGGTGGCCGTCACCGCGTCGTGCTGGTAGTAGTAGCGCAGGTAATACGAGGGCACGCAGCCGCAGGCGTCGAGCAGCGGGGCGGGCAGGTCCAGGTGCGCGGCGATCTCGTCGCCGCGGGCGGCCAGCAGCTCCGGCAGCTGGTCGGCCCCGTCTACCCGCACCGCCCGTTCCCAGGTGAGGTGGTTCAGGCCCACGTGGTCGAGCGAGACCGTCTCCGGGCCGACGCCGAGCAGCCCGGCGAGGTAGCGCTGCAGCCCGATCGCCACGTTGCACAGCCCGACCGCCCGGTGCCCGGCGTCCAGCAGTGCCCGGGTGACGATGCCGACCGGGTTGGTGAAGTCGATCAGCCACGCCCCCGGGGCCGCCCGGCGCCGGGCGAGGTCGGCGATCCGCAGCACCAGTGGCACCGTGCGCAGCGCCTTGGCCAGGCCGCCCGCCCCGGTCGTCTCCTGCCCGACGCAGCAGTAGTCGAGCGGCCAGGTCTCGTCCCGCATCCGCGCCGCCTGCCCGCCCACCCGGAGCTGGATGAGCACGGCGGCCGCGCCGTCGAGGCCGTCGTCGGCGTCGGCGGTCCAGCGGACGGCCGCCTGGTGCCCGTGCGCCCGCATGATGCGAGCCGAGACCGGGCCGACGAGCGCCAGCCGGGTCTCGTCCGGGTCGATCAGCACCAGCTCGGTGACCTGCGGCGCCAGTCGCCCGAGACCGTCGGCGAGCTCCGGCGTGTAAGTCGACCCGCCGCCGACGACGGCGAGCTTCACGGTCCGATGAGGTTCGCGGCGACGGTTGCGCCGAGTTCGTAGCAGGCGCGCTCGGTCTCGGCCGCGACCGGGCCGGTGACCACCACCGGCTGGCTTACCTCCTGCCAGCTGAGCCCGGTCGCGATCGAACGGACGGCCCGGACCGCGCCCGCGGTGTCGCTCCCGCCGTGCACGTACAGCCCGTACGGCGCGCCCTCGCTGGCCAGCAGGCACGGATAGTAGACCTGGTCGAAGAAGTGCTTGAGGGCGCCGGACATGTACCCGATGTTGGCCGGGGTGCCGAGGACGAACCCGTCGGCCGCGAGCACGTCGGGGACCGTTGCCGCGAGCGCGGGCCGGACGGTCACCTCCACCCCGTCGAGCTCCGGGTCCCGCGCGCCCGCCAGGACGGCCTCGAGCATGGCCTCCAGGGCGGGCGAGGGCGTGTGGTGCACCACCAGCAGCCGGGGCACGGCATCCTCCTATGTTTTCGGCGTCCAGCCCAGGGCCGGGCCGAGGCGGGTCGCCATGTCGGTCAGGATCTGGACGTAGTCCTCGTGCTCGAAGGTGAACGGGAGCGCGAACGCGACCTCGGTCACCTCGCGGAAGGCCGGGTCGGCATACAGCGCGGCCGCGATTTCCGCCGCCGGCCCGACGATGTCCCGCGCGAACATCATCCGGCGCGGGCCCACCGGGGCGGCTGTCCGCGGCGTGCGGGCCGCCACGTACGCCTCGTACTTGGCCCGCTGGGCGGCGGTGGCCGAGTCGGTCGGGATCACCACCAGTCCCTGGGACACCCGCGCGGCCGGGCCGGCCGGGTGCGCGGCCCGGAACGCCCGGATGTGCGACAGCTGGACCGCGCTGAAGTCCTCCGACTCCTCCGCCCGGACCACGGATGAGGTCAGGAAGTTGACCGCGTGCTCACCCGCCCAGCGGGCCGACGCGAGTGAGCCGCCGCCGTACCACAGGCGCGCCCGCAGCCCCGGCGAGTGCGGCTCGACCCGGGTCGAGTACTGCTCGAAGCCCGCGGTCGGCGGCAGCGCGGCCGCGGTCTCGCCCGCCACGAACCGCAGCAGCCGGTCCACCCGCTCATAGGTGAAGTCCTCGGCGTCGGCCGTGTCCGGGTACAGCGCGCCGCGCACTTCATCCCAGTGCATTGGCGGTCCCACGCTGAACCCGGGGTTGAGTCGCCCGCCGGACAGGATGTCGACCGTGGCCAGGTCCTCGGCCAGCCGCAGCGGGTTCTCCCAGCCGAGCGGGATCACCGCCGTCCCGAGCTCGATCCGCGCGGTGCGCTGCGAGGCGGCGGCGAGCACGGCGACCGGGGAGGAGATGCCGTACTGCAGGTGGCGGTGGCGGACCCAGGCGGCGTCGAAGCCGAGCCGCTCGCCCAGCTCGATCATCGCCAGCGTCACCTGGTGACCGGGCCCAGGGTCATCCCGGTCGAACAGCCCGATGGTGAGGAACCCGAGCTTCTCCAGGGCGGCTCCTGGCTGCGGCATCGCTGTCCCTTCGGCAGGAGAGGCGGAGGACAGTACACGGTAACAGGCGGAACAGGCACGATACCCGGATCGTCTGGCATACTGCGACGAATAACGGTCACGAGGGGGGCGTGCAGTGGCGACCGCCGATCTGCCCGCGCCCGTCATCCCGGCAGGTGACATGATCCGCTTCAGCTATGGCGCGGCCACCTCGGTGGGCCGCGTGCGCCAGGTCAACGAGGACAGTTACCTCGCCGTCCCGCCGCTGTTCGTGGTGGCCGACGGCATGGGCGGGCACGGCGCAGGCAACGTCGCCAGCCGGATCGCGATCGAGGAGATGACCGCCTGTGCGGCCCTGCGGCCGCTGTTCGCCGAGGCCGTGCTCACCGCCCTGGAACACGCCAACCGCGACATCATCGAGCGCGACGAGGCGAACCGGATGGGCACCACGGTGACCGGCGTGGCGGGCCTGGAGGGGACCGGGGGCAACCAGCTGATGGTGTTCAACGTCGGTGACTCGCGGGTCTACCGGCTGACCGGGGCGCACCTGGAGCAGCTGACGGTCGACCATTCGGAGGTGCAGCAGATGATTGCGGCCGGGGTGATCACCCGCGAGCAGGCCCGCACCCACCCGCGCCGGAACGTGGTCACCCGCGCCCTCGGCGGCGGCAGCGGCCTGCACCCAGACCACTGGCTGTTCCCGGCGACGCCCGGCCAGCGCTACCTGGCCTGCTCGGACGGCCTGTTCGGGGAGCTGACGGACGATGCCATCCGGGTCCTGCTGGCCGCGGGCGACCCTCAGCGGGCAGCCGACGAGCTGGTCGCGGCGGCCAACGAGGCCGGCGGGCGGGACAACGTCACGGCGGTGGTGGTCGACATCGACGGGCAGGCCTGCAGCCGGCGGCTAGCGGCGGACGGTGTCCAGGTCGGTGACCGGGACGCCCGCCCAGCGGGCGGCCTCGGCCAGGGCGCCGTCGAGCAGCTGCAGGTCGCGCAGCGCCAGCCGCGGGCGGCCGGCCAGCGCGTCCGCGGGGAGCGCGTCCGCGACCCGGGCGAACAGCGACGCCGACCGGACGTAGGGCTGCCCCGGCTCTCCGCCAGGCCCCCCGTCCCTTCCGGCCCCGTCCGGGGCCGCCGCCTGGCCCCCGGGAGCGAGCGCGGCGGTGATCGCGCCGACCGATCCGGCCAGCTGCAGACGGGCTTCGGCCAGGGCCGCGACGCTGTCCGCGTCCAGGTCGGCGTACCGGGTCGAGGCGTCGAGGATGAGGTTGCGGGCGTAGTTCCGGCCGGCCACGGCGGTCGCCATGAACCCCGCGACCCGCTCGGCCAGGCGGCCGAACAGCGGCGTCCGCATCGGCCTCACGGTGGCCACCAGCGCCTGGTAGGCGTTGTCGACCCGGCGGGCAGCGGCCCGCAGCTCCAGGTCAGACCCGACCGCGCTGACCGGGTCAGCGAGCCGGTCGAGGCAGCGGTCGGCCAGGTCAGCCAGCGCCTCCACCTCCTGCCTGGCGGCCACCCGCGCGACCCGCCCGACGTGCAGCGGCAGCACCAGCAGGACGGTCAGCATCGCCACCCCGGCGCCGACCGCGGTCTCCGCCAGCCGCAGCGCGAGCAGGTTGTTGGAGAACTCGTCGAGCTCCACGTACAGCTGCGACACCATCACCGTGATGCCGATGGTCATGAACGCGTAGTTGACGCGGAACAGGTACAGGCCGAGGAAGAGCGAGACGAGCACCACCATGACCTGCAGGCCCACGCGGTCCCCGACCAGGTGCGCCAGCAGCGAGCCCACGATCACCCCGACGACCGTCCCCGCCACCCGGAAGACACCCTTGCGGAGCTGCTCGCCGGCCGTGTTGGCCCCCATGAAGGTGATGAACGCAGCGATCACCGCCCAGTAGAAACGCCGCCCCGACAGCGCGTCGCCGGCCACGATCGCACCACCGACGGCGATGCCCATCTGGATCGCGATCCGCGCATAGGGCGCCAGCCGGATCCGCTCGATCAGCCCGGACCCGCCGCGCTCCTGCGACGCCGTCCCGGCGATGAAGGCCGACCCCGGCAGCCAGCCGCCGAACGTCGTCACCTGGGGCTCGAAGGCAGCGTCGGCCCGGTCCAGGGCGGCCCGGTCCAGGGCGGCCCGGTCAGCAGCGGCCCGGTCGACAGCGGCCCGGTCAGCCGTGGGGCCGGCCAGCGGTGCGCCGGGGTCCCCGAGGGCGCCGTCGTCCGGCGGCTGGCTGTCCGGGTAGCGGCCGAACGCGCCCAGTGCGGAAGCCAGGTCGGTGACCGACATGGCGAAGCGGTGCAACAGGATGCGGTCGTCAGTGGCGACCCCGGTCCGCTGCGGGTCATGGGACTCGAGGACCGCCTCGATCGCGGCCGCGGTGTCGCACACGGCCGCCCGGTCACCGTGGCGGGCCGCCCGCAGGCCGTCTCCGATCAGTGCCTGCACCCGCCGGGGGAGGGGGCGTGCGGCGAGCGTGAGCGAGAACCGGGCGACGTTGCTCAGCGCCACCTCGGCGTCGAACAGCCGCTGGTGGAGGGCGGCGACGTGCCACCCGGCGGGGACCGCACCCGGGTTGCTCAGCTGCGCGTCGATGAGCAGCGCAGCCTCGTTCAGCCGCAGCAGCTGACGCTGGAGCCGGCGCTCGTCCCGCTGGTGATCGACGGGCCGGGTGGCCAGGGCGGTGGCGGCGTACAGTTCCGCGACCTCGTTCGCCAGGGCGCGGGCGCGGGCCTCGTAGGAACGCTGCATCCGGCGCAGGGCGGTTTCCGGGCGCGGGCGGAAGAAGACGAAGTGCACCGCGAGCACGCCGGCGGCGCCGATGGCGACCTCGGCCGCGAGCCAGCCGAAGTCCGCCAGCGACACGTAGTCCTGGATGAAGAAGCCCAGGAAGGCGCCCATGAAGGCGAGCATGCCGCCCATGAAGCCAGGCGGCCCGAAGCGGCGGCAGTAGGTGCCGATCGCCAGCACCACGGCCAGCAGCGCCAGCGATATGACCCGGACGTGCACCGTCAGCCCCACCGCGAGCATCCCCAGCAACGGCAGCGGCAAGTACAGGATCAGCAGCAGCTGGGCCCGGGCGCGGCTGAACATGCCAACGCCGAACCCGGAGATCATCGCCAGGATCGCGCCCAGCATCATGGCAATCACCATGAGCGCGTGGTTCAGCATCCACAGCGGCCCCGCCGTGGCGGCCGGGGTCCCCGGCGGGATCGGCACCTGGAGTGCTCCGGTGCGGCGGACGAAGAGCCACTCGGCCAGCAGCACGACGCCGATCGCGAGCACGACCTCGCTCGCCATGCGCAGCCGCATCTGACCTGGATCGGTCGCATCGAGCCAGTCGAGCCAGGCCGCCCGCCGCCGCGGGGTCACCGCGGCCGGGGCGTGATCGAAGGGGTGGGTTTCGGCTCTCGATTGAACAGGATGTGCCGTCACCGGCGCGCGCAAAAAACGATGCCCATGAATATTAGTTTACCCAAAGCAACTATCCGGTCGCCCGGTGGCGCCTGACGGCCGCCATGAGCAGGTCGAACATCCGCTCGCGCTGCTCGCGCCCGCCCGCGATCGAGGTCGAGGTGAAGATCCCGACGATCATGGCGACGATGTCCTCCGGGCGGACTTCGCCCCGCAGCGTCCCGTCGGCCACGCCCGGCTGGGTGATGGTGCGGACGGCCGCGGTGAGCTCCTCGCGGGCCTGGGAGACGGTGACCGCTCCGGACGCGAACACGGCCGTGACCGACTCGGCCATCTCCCGCTTGGCCGACACGTAGTCGGCGAACCGGTCCATCCAGGCGCGCAGGGCGCTGGTCCGGCGGCAGCTGGGCCAGCAAGTCGCCCGCGCTGGCGCACAAAGCGGCCAGCTCCTTCCGGTAGACCGCCTCGACCAGCGCCTCCCTGGTCGGGAAGTGCCGGTAGAGGGTGCCGATGCCGACCCCGGCGGCCCGCGCGACCTGCTCCAGCGTCACCGGGTCGGGCCCGGCCGTGAACGCGGCCTGGGCGGCCTCGATGAGGCGGAGCCGGTTGCGCTCGGCGTCGGCCCGCGGCCGGCGGGGTGAAAGGGGCGGCTGCGGCTGGTCCGGCATAAAGCGGAGGTTCCTCCGTTTATCTGTTACGCTGGCGATTGAACCGGAGGAACCTCCGGTTCAGCTCTCATGGTACGCCGAGAACCGGAGGAACCCGCGATGACCGACCCGAGCCGGCGGACAGGCCCGTCCGCACCCGCTCCCGGAGGAACCGCGACGCTGGCCGGGCGTCCGGTCGCGCGCATCGGCTTCGGGGTCATGCAGCTCGAGCGGGCCGAGCCGGCCACCGCGGTGACGATCTTGCGCAAGGCGGTCGCCGCGGGTGTCAACCACCTCGACACGGCGCAGTTCTACGGTCACTGCAACGACCTGATCCGCCAGGCCCTGGCCCCCTACGACGACGATCTGATGCTGGTCAGCAAGGTCGGCGCGGTCCGCGTCGAAGGCGCCCGGCCGCCGCTTGCCGCTGCCCAGCGCCCGGCCGAGCTACGCGCCCAGGTGGAGGAGAACCTGGCCGCGCTCGGCACCGAGCGGCTGGCCGTGGTCAACCTGCGGCGGCTGGACGAGCCGCCCGGCATCGTCGCCGCGGGCGAGCAGCGGGTGAGCCTGGACGACCAGCTGGCCGAGCTCACCGCGCTGCGGGCCGCGGGCAAGATCGGCGGCATCGGGCTCAGCGCTGTCTCGGCGGCCCAGCTCGCCCAGGCCCGGCCGGCCGGGATCGCCTGCGTGCAGAACCTCTACGGCGTCCTCGACCGGACGGCCGAGGCGGTGCTGGACGAGTGCCGGGCGCACGGCATCGCCTGGGTTCCGTTCTTCCCGCTGGGCGGGGCGTTCCCCGGCCTGCCCAAGGCGGCCGAGGTGCCCGGGGTCCGCGCCGTCGCGGCGGAGCTCGGCGTCACCCCGGGGCAGGTCGCCCTGGCCTGGCTGCTGGCCGGCTACGACCAGACGCTGCTGATCCCGGGCACGTCGAACCCGGCTCACCTGGCCGAGAACCTCGCCGCGGGCGACGTCAAGCTTCCCGCGGAGGCACTCTCCGTGCTCGGAGGCCTGACGGCCCCCGGCACCGCCCGCGAGCAGGCATGACCACGCCCGCGTGAAGTCCCCGGCCTGCGGCCGCGCGGTTCCAAGCTGCCGCCGTCCGCCGCAGTCCGTGACCTGCGCCTGAACCAGACAGCCGACCCGGACATGCTGGTCGCGGCGCTCACGGCCGGAGGCTGAGAGCGGTACCGTCGGGGAGTGCCGAACCCGATGCCGGCCGCCGAGTACGAGGTCACCGCCGGCCTGGTGCGGCGGCTGCTCGCCGCCCAGCACCCCGACCTGGCCCGGTTGCCGGTCGAACCGCTCGCCCACGGCTGGGACAACGCGCTCTTCCGGCTCGGCGACAGGCTTGTCGCCCGGCTGCCGCGGCGTGCCCTCGGCGCCGCGATCGTGGGTGGCGAGCAGCGCTGGCTGCCGGAGCTGGCGCCCCGGCTGCCGCTGCCGGTCCCGGTCCCGGTGCGGACCGGCAAGCCGGGCGAGGGCTACCCGTGGCCGTGGAGCGTTACCCCCTTCCTCCCGGGCACGCCCGCCGCCGACGAGCCGCCGTTCGACCCGTCCCGGGCCGCGTCCGACCTCGGCCGGTTCTTCGCCCGGCTGCACACGCCGGCTCCGCCGGACGCGCCGCCCAACCCGTACCGGGGGGTGCCGCTGGCCCAGCGGGGCGAGAACTTCGCCCGCAACCTGGACCTGCTCGCGGGCCAGGTCGACCGGTCGGCGGTGCTCGACGCCTGGACGGCGGCGCTGGCGGCGCCGCTTTGGGTCGGCCCGCCGCTGTGGCTGCACGGCGACCCGCACCCGGCCAACATCCTCATCCGCGACGGCGCCGTCAGCGGGGTGCTCGACTTCGGTGATATCACCGCGGGTGATCCCGCCGCCGATCTCAGCCTCGCCTGGATGCTGCTGCCCCCCGCGCGGCACGGCGACTTCCGGGCCGCCTACGCCCGCGCGGGCGCCCGCAACGACGCGGCGGGCGACGCCACCTGGGCCCGGGCCCGGGGCTGGGCGGTCAACCTGGCGGTCGCCTTCCTCGCCTGGTCGGCCGACAACCCGCGGCTTCACGCGGTCGGCCGCCGGACCCTGGCGGCCGCCCTGGCGCCGCCGGCCGGAGGCGAGCCGGCCTGACCGGGACGTACCGCGCCCGGCTTACCCGCCCGCCTTGACGCAGGTGTAGGCGCCGTACAGCCGCCGCTCGTAGCTGACGTCGGTGATGGTGAAGCCGGCCGCGGCCAGCATCGGCTCCAGCAGCCAGCGGAACGTGCTGTACTCGGTCCGGATGTGCTCGGCGTAGTCGGCCGCGGTGTAGCCCTGGGCCGGGTCGCTCGCGGCGCCGGCGAACCAGCCGCCGAACACCCCGTCCGCCTCGGCCGGGGTGAAGTCGTAGACCAGGTCGCGCAGCCGCAGCACCCCGCCCGGCCGGAGCATGCCGGCGATCCGCTGCAGCGCGATCGCCTTCCAGAAGTCCGGCAGCTGGTGCAGCGCGTTGCGGGTGTAGACGCCGTCGGCCGGCCCGTCCGGGGAGAAGCTGAGGAACCCGCCCCGCACGACCTGCAGCGCGCCGGCCCCGTCCTGTTCGGCCTTGGCCCGCAGCGCGCTGACCATCGCGGGCGACACGTCGACCGCGGTCACCCGGCCGAACCGGCCCGCCGCGGCGATAGCGAACTGCCCGGTGCCGGCCGCGAGGTCGACCAGCGCAGAGCCCGGGCCGAGCCCGTGCGCCGCGAACGCGGCGATGTCAGCCGCCGGGTCAGGGTAGCCCTGCTTGCGGTCGTAGCCGGCGATGAACTCCTCGTCGAGGTGCTCGGGCCCCGCGTGGGCCAGCTCGTCCAGCATCCAGTTCTCGCTCACCGGAAGATCGTCCGGCAACCGCCCGCCGCCCGCAACTCGTTAACGGGGACCGCCGTCAGTGCGCCAGCACCAGGCCGTCAGTGCGCCAGCACCAGGTAGGCGTAGCCGAGCACGCCCCGGTAGACGTTCAGGTACTCGCGCTCGCGGGAGTCCAGCCAGTCCCTGATCTCACCCGCCCGCGGATCGTCCGGGCTGGCCAGCAGCCATTCCTGCCGGCCAGCACGGAAGGTCGACTCGAAGTCGTCCCACTCACGCTGGTCGGCCGTGCTCAGGTGGATGACCCGCCAGCCTGCCGCGCGGCATTCCTCGAGCAGCCCGGGCAGCGGCCGGACGTAGTCACCGAACAGCTCGACCGCGGCGGCCGACGGGTCGCGTTCCCAGAAGCCGTCGCCCACCAGGGCCCGGCCGCCCGGCGGGACCACCTCCGCCAGCGCCCGGAGCATCGGGATGGTCCCGCCGAACGCGTGCGACGCGCCGGTGCACAGCGCCCGGTCGCAGCGGCCGCGCCAGCTGGCCACGTCCGCCTCGGTGAACTCGACCGAGCCGCCCGGCCCGCCGTCCGCGGCGGCCTCCGCCCGCCCGCGCTCCAGCGCGTCCCGGTCGGTGTCGATGCCGAGGCCGGCCGCGCCCGCCCCGGCCCGGGCGACCGCGGCCCGCAGCAGGGCGCCCCAGCCGCAGCCGAGGTCGGCCAGCCGCTGACCTGGCCGGAGCGCGAGCCGGTCCAGCAGCAACTCGGCGTGCGCCAGGGACAGCGGGACATTCCACTGCATCCGGGTGTAAAGCGCGTCATCTGGGTCGGCCGGGACGGCCGCGGCTTCGTCGTCGGTCACGCCAGGCAGCATGCCACGTCAGGGCGTCCCCTGCACAGCCCGTGCCGCCGCACCCCTGCACCGCGCACCCGCACACGATGCACCTCCGCACGGCGCACCCCTGCATCGCGCACCCCCGCACCGCGCACCCGCACACGATGCACCCCTGCACCGCGCACCCCTGCACCGCGCACCCTCACACGATGCACCTCCGCACGGCGCACCCCTGCACCGCGCACCCCCGCCCTCCCGCTCCGGCGGTGCGGGCACGCTAGCCGCGCGCCGGGTCGAACTCCATCACCTGGGTGAGCCGGACGTTGTTGCCCGACGGATCGCGGAACGAGGTGTCGATCCCGTAGGCCTGCTTCGTCGGCGGGTCGTTGAAGGTGACCCCCCGGGCCGTCAGCTCGTCGTAGGCCGCCTGGCAGTCGTCGGTTTCGAGGAACAGGGTGCCGCCGGCTCCCTTGGCCACCAGCTCGGCCAGTTGGGCGCTGGTCTCGCCATCTTGCAGCGGCGGCCCGGGGACCGGCATCAGCACTAGCCCCGGGCCGTCCTGGCCGGGCGGGCCGACGCACAGCCAGCGGAAGTTCCACGCCTCCATCTTCACGTCGGCCCGCACCTCCCAGCCGAGGTTCCTGGTGTAGAAGGCGAGCGCCTCGTCCTGGTCGTGCACCCAGAACTGCGCGTTGGCGATCTTGATCATGGCTGCTCCTCGTGTCTTGGCTCGCTTAACGCTAGGGAGCGGGGATCGCCGTGTCTTCTCGAAACGTGCGGTTGCGGGGTCGCCCGTAGGCCATGGCCACGCAGCGCGGTATGCGCAGGTACTGCTCAGCCGGGGGATAGGCGGCCCGGTAGGCGAGCGGGGCCCGGCCGTAGACCCGGGTGAAGCTGGCGGTGAACGACCCGAGGCTCTGCGTGCCGACCGCGAAGCAGACGTCGGCCACCGTCCAGTCGGTCGCCCGCAGCAGGTGTGCGGCGCGCTCGAGCCGCCGGGTCAGCAGGTACTGGTGCGGCGACTCGCCGAAGGCGGCCTTGAACTGGCGGCTGAAATGAGCCGCCGACAGCCCGGCCGCTGCAGCCAGGTCGGCCACCGTCAGCGGCTCGGAGTACCGCGCGTCCGCGAGATCCCTGGCCCGCAGCAGGTGCCGCGCGGCTGGAACATGCCCCATGTCCCCATTCTGCCCGCCCGCGCCCCCCGGCCGCCCGCCCCGCGCCCGCCTCCTCGCGCACCCGCCCGCCCCACTCCCCACCCCCACCCCCTCTCTCGCACCCACTCTCGCGCACCCGCCCGCCCCACTCCCTCTCTCGCGCACCTGCCCGCCCGGCCTGCCCCGCCCGTCTACTCGCGCACCCGCCTGCCCCGCCCGCCTACTCGCGCACCCGACCGCTCCGCGCCTGCCCCCTCCTCTGCCAGCCGCCACCCGCTCCGTTCGTGCTATCCGTCTCGTCTCGCTGACGGCCCCGCGCTCCGCGGATTACCGACGCCACCTGCAACCTCGCCAACGACCTCGTGCCCCGCCGGGTTTCCGGCGCCACCTGCCGTCTCGCCGACGGCCTCGTGCCCCGCCGGTTACCAGAGCCACCTGCCGTCTCGCCGACGGCCTCGTGCCCCGCCGGTTACCAGGGCCACCTGCCGTCTCGCCGACGGCCCGCGCTCTGGCCGCCCGCCCGCGGATGCCGCGTCTGGCGGGTCCGGCTATCGCGCCCCGTTGGCCACTCACACCTGCCGAGCTCACCCGGTCACACCCGACCCACCCCCGATCCATGTCGATTTACCCCATATATCCGCTTTGCCGGATATATGGAGGGCGCTCGAAAAAGATAGGGGAAACTAATCTGTGCCGTGGCAACATTTGTTTCCGGTGCGCTAAAAGGTTCCACGTTATCTCCCGGTGAGCCTGACCGTCTCGCATCACCCGGCGCATCGTCCTCCAAAACGTCACTGGTACCACCCGGTGTCTGCCGGGCGCCCCGGTGGCCAGCCTGCCGGGCGACCCGCGGCGGCTGGCCCGCTGTTACCCGCGGCGGGCGGCTCGCCGTCGGCGCGCGGGGCGCGGCCCGTTCGCGTTCCGGCGGACTGGCCCTCGGACCGGGCCCCGGCGCCGCCGGGTCCGGGTGCTCGCGCCGCCGGGTCCGGGTGCTCGCGCCGCCGGGTCCGGGTGCTCGCGCCGCCGGGTCCGGGTGCTCGCGCCGCCGGGTCCGGGTGCTCGCGCCGCCGGGTGCGGTGCCCCGGCGCCGCTGGGTCCGGGCGTTCGCGGCGGCTCGCTCCGGGGCTGACCCAGGCCCCGGGCCCGGGCCGCACCCGGGCCCCGGACCCGGGCGACGGAGTCCGCTTCGCATGTCGCGGCCTGGGAATTCACCCGCGCGTTACACGGCACGGCCAAAGGTGCTATCGATCGTTATCGAAGATTAAATTTCTCTCTTGTAAAGATTGTGGCAAAAGGGAGGAAAGGGTCGTTATGATCGCACGACGCCTGGTTAGCTAAGCCTGGCCGGCGAAAGCCCAGTCCAGGTCGGCCCGCCCGATCACAGTCAAAAGAGGAGCATGATGACGGAGCCGTCAGCGACCGCTCTCCCGGGGACCGCGCCCGGCCCCCCCGACCCGGCTGGAACCCGACGCGATCGGGGCGGCGCAGGACACGGTCATCGGCATGGCCAACTCCGCCCCGACCGTGTCGACCGGGCTCACGCTCGCCTCGCTTGCCGCGACGGCGGCCTACGCCGGCGGGCCGGTCATCCTCCTCACGGCGATCCCGATGCTGATCATCGCCAACGCGTACCGCCGGCTGAACCTGTGGAACGCCAACTGCGGCGCTTCCTTCGAGTGGGTCGGCCGTGCGATCAACCCGTACCTGGGTTCTATCACCGGCTGGCTGATGATCGCGGGCAACCTGCTCGGCGCGGTCTCAGCGGCGTCGAGTGATCCTCGCGCCGTCCGTGCTGGCCATCTTCAACGCCTCCGCGACCAGAAGTGGCCGACGTCGCCATCGCCACCGCCATCATCGTGCTCATGACGATGATCGCGGTGGTTGGCATCAGGATCACCGCGCGCACCCAGGTCGGCATGGCCAGTTGTCGAGTACACGATCCTGGTCGGCTTGTCGATCTGGGGCCTCGTCTTCGTGCTCGGCCACCACGCAGGCACCGTCCCGATCACCAGCGGCTGGTTCCGACCCGACCGGGATCGGCGGGAACGGCAGCCTGGCGGCCGGATTCCTCATCGCGGTATTCATGTACACCGGCTGGGACGCCACCGTCTACGTCAACGAGGAAGTCAAGCACCGGCGGCGCAACCCCGGCCGGGCCGCCGTCCTCGCGGTCGCGCTGCTCGCCGTCATCTACACGCTGCCCAGATGGGCCTGGCAGGGCGTGGTGTCGCCGCAGGACCTCGCGAACAACTCGCCTCCGGCGCGCTGGTCTACATCGCGCAGGCACTGGGCGGCGGCGGATGGGCCAAGGTCATGGCCTTGTCCCTGGCCCTGTCGGTGATCGCCTCCACCGGCACCGCCATCGTGATCATCGCCCGGATCGTCTACGGGATGGCCAGTTACCGGGTCGCTGCCGCCGGTGCCTGAGCAACGTGGACCGGCGGCTTCCCGACCCCCGCCATCGCCAGCGTCGTCATCGGCCTGATCCTCATCGCCGCCACCTGGGTCTACCTGCTCTCCAGCTCGGTCGCCGAACGTCGTTCACCAATGTGATCGACGTGACCGGCCTGCTCTACGCCATCTTCTACGTCCTCACCGCGCTCGCCGCCATCGTGTACTACCGGCGCCGCGTCTTCAGCAACGTCGGGGACGCGCTGATCGTCGGCATCCTGCCGCTCGCCTCCTGCGGGTTCCTGGTCTGGATGATCTGGAAGTCGCTGGCCGCGCGCACCCGCCTCGCAGATCTGCTCGATGCTCGGCATCGTCGTGGCCGGCCTGCTGCTGATGCTCGTCGCCGGTTCGTGCTGAAGTCGTCGTTCTTCCAGATTCCGCGGGAGATCGACCCGGGCACGGTGCCGGCCGCTAGGTAGTTTCCCGCGAACGACGCCGGTCAGCGGATCGCGCTGGCCGGCGTCGCCTGCCAGGTCGTCCACAGCGGCCGGTAGCCGTGACGGCTCCAGAACGGCACGGAGAGCGGGTTGAGCTGCTCGTAGTGCAGCAGCGTCACCGCCACGCCCGCCGCGTCGGCCGCGCGGTGGAACTCGGCTGCCAGCGCGCCCGCGATGCCGCTGCCGCGCTCGGCCGGGTCGACGAACATCAGCATGAGGTAGGCGGCGGGCGCCGCCGACCAGCGGGCGACCCAGGCGGCCGTGTCCGGCCGCTGCCCGGCCACCATCGCGTACGGCTCGCCGCCCCGCTCCGCCAGCCAGGCCCACGGCTCGGGCCCGTCGAGCAGGCCCGCCACCTCGTCCCGCAGCGCCGCCAACGTGTCCGGCCGCTCGTTGACGGCGCCGAACGGGAGTCGAACCTGATCATCTCGATCGCCGAGCCGGGCCACCACGTCGGCGGCCGGCACCAGGCGCGGCGGACCGGTAGGCGCCGTCGGGGCGGAGCACGGGACCGTTCGGGCCGGGCCCGGGCACCGGCACTGATGAGCCCGGCGTCAGCCGGGCGCGGCGCGGTGCGCACGGCCAGCACCTCGAGCGGGTCAAAGCCGTGCGCAGCAGCGGGGCGACGCCGTCCAGCGTCCCGGCTCGGCCAGTCGACGATCGCCGCGGTGTCATCCCGCGCCGCTTCCCGGCACCGCCGCCAGGTGGTCGCGCCACTGGCTGAGCAGCAGCCCGAGGCCAGCGGCGACGTCAGGGCCGGCGATCGTGGCGATGAGCTGGAAGCGCCGCGCGGCCCCCCAGGACGGGTCGAGGTGACCCAGGCTCGGCCGCCCAGTGCTCGCACCGTCCCAGGGCCGCCGCCCCCGCCTCATCACCATGCCGAGGTTGCCCCGCAGTGCGGCGCCTCGGGCAGCGGCCACGGCAGCAGCGGGTCGACCCGCAGCAGGCGCCGCTCCGCCCGCGTGAAGCCGCCGCTCGCCAGATCGGGAGCCGCCATCGCATGTCCTTCCCCTGTGCCCCGGCTCCCGCTGCTCAGGTCCCGGCCCCGCTCCTGTCCCGGCTAGGCCCCGGTACCGCTAATGTTCGCGAGGCTGCTCCGGGCGGCCACGATCAGCGGATCGAACGCCGGGCAGGCTCTGCTCGCCGCGCTCGATGGTCTGCTGCAGCAGCTTCGCCGCGTCGGTGACGCGCCCTACGCCGTAGTAGGCGTGGGCCAGGTTCACGCAGGCCGCCAGCGTGTCCGGGTGGTCAGGCCCGAGTACC
Source organism: uncultured Actinomycetota bacterium (assembly GCA_963795335.1). Classification (GTDB taxonomy): domain Bacteria; phylum Actinomycetota; class Actinomycetes; order Streptosporangiales; family Streptosporangiaceae; genus Trebonia. The sequence goes on along the minus strand of CAWCHI010000004.1, from coordinate 409,676 downwards.
TTCGCTGTACTCCGCCGCGCGTGCGCTCCGCCAGCCGGACCGCCGACGCCATCCTGCCCGCCGCGTGGTAGGCGGTGCCGAGCGCGCCGCGGGCGGCGATGGTGAGCAGGTGCTCCCGTCCCGAGGACCCGCTCCCGGTCGACACTCACCCGCTCGTACTGCCCGATGGCGGCCTTGGCCTGGCCCGCGGCGAGGTACGCCTCGCCAGCTTCTGGCGGACGGCGATGGTGTCGGCATGCCGCGGCTCCTGCACGCGCTCGCGATCCGCCAGGGTCGCCCGGTAGAGCTCTATCGCGGCGGAGAACTCGCCCGCGGCGCGGTGCGCGGCGGCCAGGTCCTCCCGCGCGGACAGGGCCGGGAGGCCGCTGCGGGCCGGACGATCGCCCGCAGCAGGCCGCGGCCTCGCCGAGTACGGCGACCGCCTCGCCGAACCGTCCCGCGCTCACCAGCGCGAGGCCGAGGCTTCGCGTGATGCTCCAGCGTGTCCGGGTGATCCGGGCCGAGCCTGGCCGCCCGCACCTGGCGGACCCACTGCAGCAGCGAGATCGCGTCGGCCGCCCGCCCGGCCGCCAGGTAGGCGCGGGCCAGCCGTTCGTTGATCCCCGAGGTCGCGGGATGGTCGTGGCCGAGGAACTGGCTTGCGGCGGCGGCCAGGTCCTCCCAGTAGGCGACCGCGGGCCCGGTCAGCCGCGCGGCTGTCCAGGCTGCGCCCGGCGCGCAGCAGCACCAGGTGGCAGCCTCCCTCCCACAGCGCGCGTCCCGCCGCACCGCGCAGGCTGGCAACGCACGAGCGCAGGCCGCGGGCCAGCCCGTCTTCTGTGTCCGTCGCGGGCCACGCCTCAAGCACCGCGTCCGCCGCGGCGAGCGCCGTGCCCGCCAGCATCCCGTCCGGCATGGCCGCCCGGACCGCCGCCTGGACCGGCCAGCTCATCCGCACCACCGGCGGCGTCCGCTCGTGGTCGACGGACAGCAGGCCCGCTCTCTCCAGCGCGGCCAGCCCGACCTCGACCGGCCGGCCGCCGCGGTCGGCCGTCGCGTCCGCGCAGTACCGCCGCGCGGCGCCGGTCGTCAGGATGGTGCCCGGTGTCCCCGTTGCCGTCAAGCAGCGCGGCGAGCACGAGCAGCGACTGCGCGGTGCCGGGCGACAGCATGTCGGCGTGCTCCATCGACAGCCCCAGGTGATCGCGGCGGCGCGGTGCCGCGCGTCCCGCGACTCGCCTGTTCCCGCCTGCGCACGAAGTGCTCGCGGTACTCGTGACAGGTCAGTTCAGAGCTGGCGATCACCGCGCGGCCTGGGCCAGCGCCAGCGGCTCGTTGCCGAGCTCCGCGACCAGGTCGATGGCACCCTGCCGCTGGTCCAGGTCGGCGGTGAGCGTGCCGAGCAGGTAACTCAGCGCCTCCCGGCGGCTGAACGGGCCGACGGGGACGATGCGCGCGGGTCGCCCGCCGAGGCCTGGCCGGGTCGGCGGTGGTGACCAGTACCCGGCCGTTGGCCCCGGACGGCCACAGCCGCTCATCGAGGTCGACGTCTCGGCGGTGAGCCCATCCAATACCACCAGCCAGGGCTGCGGGGTCTCGCGCAGCCAGGCGATGAACCGGGCGGCGACCGCTTCGGCGTCGCCCGCGTGGCCGCGTTCATGCCGCCGCGGGTCCGCGCGGCCGCCTCCGCGTACCAGGACAGGACCGCCGCCCGGCTGGCGGCCGTCAGCCAGATCACCAGCTCGACCGTGGCGCCCTGCCAGAGCGACCGCGCGGCCGCCACGGCGAGCTGGGTCTTGCCACAGGCATCACGCCAGTTCCGGCGGCCCGGGCGGCCAGGTTGGTCACCAGCACGGTGGTCGTGCCGGGGAAGAGCGCCGCGTCCAGCGCCTCGCCCGTCTCCGTCCGGGGGATGAAGCCGTCGGCTAGCGGCGGCAGTGAGGGCCCCCAGGCAGGCGGCCCGGTCCCGGCGGGGGCGGGCTCCGCGGACGGCCTGTCATCGGGTGAATTATTTGGCAACGCCGCTCTCCCCTTGGTCCTGGAACGGCTGGCGTCAATACCCCGGCAAAGGTTCATTCGACGCCATTGCCCCGAGCGTACAGAAATGGCGCACGGACGCGGGGCTGTTGATCAACGTGTGCCGCGATTTCGTGCGTTTTGCTGAGGAAACCAGTGAGCCGGGTGCGGTTAGCCGGGGCGGCCGCGTCCCTGGGCCGTCCCCGCCGGGGGCAGGAACGAGAGGGGGATCACCGCGGCCCGTCCCGAACGGGGGCGGCTGACCGCGGCGGCCCCGCGTCCGCCTCGAGGGTGTCGGGCGCGGCGGCCGACAGCACCACGACGCCGCCGGCCATGACGCAGAACCCGGCCGCCGCCAGGGCCAGCACCCCCGGGTCCATGACGAAGGACTCGCCGAAGATCCAGACGCTGAGGGCGACGCTGACGATCGGGTCGGTGATCACCAGCAGCGGCTGGGACACCCGCAGCGGCCCGTCTTGCAGCGCCGCCTGTTCGAGCAGGACGCCGGCCATCCCGCCGACGGCGACCGCGTAGACCGGCCACCGGGTGAACATCCCGCCCAGCCCGGCCGACGCGAGGTCGTCGGTCATCGACTTGATGAACGCTGCTTCAAGGGCCCACGCGACCCCGCCCGCGGTGGCGAGCAAGGCCGCCTTGCGCACCGGTGAGCCGCGCAGGGCCAGGATGGCCAGCAGCGCGGCTACGGCGGCGCAGGCGGCGATGGCGGCCGTCCAGTGGCCGGCCGTCGGCGTCGACTGGCCGCCGCGGGGCTCGGCCGCGACGATGAACACGGCCAGCCCGGCGCAGGCGGCGACCGCCCCGCCCCAGGCGGCCCCCGCAATCGACTGGCCGATCCAGAGCCGCCGCAGCACCAGCGCCAGCACCAGCTCGGTCACCAGCAGCGGCTGCACCACAGAGACCTGACCGAAGTGCAGCGCGACGGCCTGGAACCCGAACGCGGCGATCTGGGCTCCCCAGCCCGCCAGCCACCGTGGGTTGCGCAGCAGGGAAAGGGCCAGCTGCCGCCCGGCCGGGCGCTGCGGGCCCGCCGTGCTGGCGATGTGCCGCGTGATCACGCTGACCGCGTTGCACAGCGCGGCCAGCAACGCGAAGACGATTCCCCCCACGCGCCCCCCGACGCTCATGATCGCTCAAGATCACGGTAGCAGCACTGTTAGTTACTCATTGCGCAGCTAGTTCGCAAGCCGCAGGATGGGCCGGGACGCTGGAAGGAGAGGAACCGCCATGAGCTACCTCGAGTGGACCGATCATGCGGAGAGGTTCAGCGCCCACGCATTCCCGGAAGCCGTCGCTGACCTGGGTGAGATCCGGCTGAACTACGCCGTGGCGGGCGACCCCGGACGGCCGGCGCTGCTCCTCATACCCGGGCAGACCGAATCGTGGTGGGGCTACGAGGCGGCGATGAAGCTGCTGGCCGGCCGCTTCCAGGCCTACGCGGTCGACCTGCGCGGCCAGGGCCGGTCGACCTGGACACCGGGACGCTACAGCCTCGACCTGTTCGGCAGTGACCTGGTCCGGTTCATCGACCGGGTGGTCGGCCGCCCGGTGATCGCGTGCGGGCTGTCCTCGGGCGGGGTGCTGGCCACCTGGCTGGCCGCGTTCGCGCTGCCGGGCCAGGTGCGGGCGGCCGTCCTCGAAGACCCGCCTCTGTTCGCGTCCGAGGTCAACCCGGCGGTCGGCCCGTCGATCCGGCAGGCCGTCGGACCGCGCTTCCGGCTGCTCTACAAGTACCTCGGGGCGCAGTGGACGGTCGGGGACAAAGGCGGACTGGCCCGCGCCCTGTCGTCCGAGATGCCGGACTGGATGGCCGCCGCGGCCGCGGCGGCGGCCACCCGCGGCATCCTGCCCGCCCCCCCACCGCAGCGTGACCTGGTTGAGTACGACCCGGAGTGGGCCGACGCCTTCTATACCGGCCGGGTGGGGGCGACCTGCGACCACGAGAACATGCTGCGCCAGGTCAAGGTCCCGGTGCTGTACACCCATCATTTCCGGTTCACCGATCCCGGCACCGGGAACCTGCTCGGCGCGGCCGCCGACGAGCAGGCGGGCTACGCCAGGAAGCTGATCGAGGCGGCCGGGAACTCCTTCACCTACCGGGACTTCCCCGCGTCGCCGCACTCACTGCACGGAGCCGACCCGGCGACCTACGCCGCGACCGTGACCGAGTGGGTCGACCAGACGGGGCTCGGCTAGAGGCAGTCAGGCTCCGTTACGCGCACGTCCATGCGACCCTGTGCCGGGACAGGTCTGCGTGGTGCCCCCAGAAGGATTCGAACCTTCGCACCCGGCTCCGGAGGCCGGTGCTCTATCCCCTGAGCTATGGGGGCTCGCCAACGGAGAAAGGCTACCAGCCGGCGACGGCGGTTGTGACACGCCCGCCGCAGCTGATCATCCGCGTAGGCAGCATGCCAGGCAAGGCGGTAGCCTCACCCAGTGTGACGCAAGGTGGTTTGGGGCGCGTGCTCGTCGTGGACGACGACGAGGTGATCCGGCAGCTCATCGCGGTGAACCTGCAGCTTGAGGGCTTCGATGTGGCAACCGCGGTCGACGGGCAAGACTGCCTGGACAAGGTGCAGGAGATCAACCCCGACGTCATCACGCTCGACGTGATGATGCCGCGGCTCGACGGCTGGGAGACCGCCGTCCAGCTGCGCAAGGCACCGGAGACCGCGCGGATCAAGGTCGTGCTGATCACCGCGCGCGCCCAGGAGGACGATATCGCCCGCGGCGCCCATGTCGGGGCCGACGCCTACCTGACCAAGCCGTTCGACCCGGGCGAGATGATCCGGGTGGTCCGCGAGCTGGCCGGCGCCCCGCCCGCCTGAATCTCCTGAATCTGGTCTGCTCTCCTAACCTGGTGGCGTGATCACCAGCGACCTGCGCGCGGCGGTGGCCCACGCGGTCGCCCGGGCCGGCTTCGACCCGGGGGCTGAGCCCGGGCTGCGCCCGACCGGGGTTCCCGGCCAGTACGCGGCCAGCGTCGCGCTCGGCCTCGGGGCGGACCCGGGGCCGACCGCCCGGCGGCTGGCGGCTGACCTCGGGACGCTCCCGTGGGTGGCGTGGTCCGCAGTCACTGGCCCCGGCTACGTCACCGTCGCCGTCACGACGGCCGCGCTCGCCGCCGTCGCCGCCCGCATCACCGCGGCGGGCGACGGCTGCGTTCGCGGGGACGCGCTGGCCGGGGTGACGGTCGCCGCCCCGCCCCCGGGCGACCCACTGGCGGCGGCCGGCTGGGAGCAGGCCCGGGCGGCCCTCACGGTGCGGCTGACGGCCCGCCTCGCCGCCGCCGCGGGCGCGACCATGGCCGAATGGGATGAGTCCGAACGGGAGCAGGCGCCCCCCGCACCTCCCGCTGCATCCCCGTCGGCCGAGATCGCCGCCGCGGTCGCTTTCGCCGGCCGCGACGCGGTTACGTTCACCCTGGCCAGGGCGATTCCGGGGAAACCGGTGGGCATCGACCCGGGAGTAATTGCGCGGCACGCTCCGGGCAATCCCGCCTATGCTGTGAGGTACGCGCACGCCCGCGCCGCGTCCGGGGTGCGCTGGGCAGCCAGCCTCTCCGGGGAGACGACCTCTTCCCTGGAGGCGGGTTCCGGGGGGTGGCCCCGCCGGGCGAGACTGCTTGACGCGCTGTCGTGGCTCCCGGAACGGGTCGCCACCGCCGCGCGCCGTGGCCGGCCGGACGAATTCGCCCGCTACCTGGAGGACCTGGCCGACGTCACCGTCGACGGGCTGAGCGCCGCCCGCCGCCCGGCGTTCACGGCCCGGGAACCCAGCCAGCCGCCCGGACCTGGCAGACTGGCACTGGCCGGGGCGGCGCGGACGGGCCTTGCAGCCGGACTGGGGCTGCTCGGCGTCAGCGCGCCCGACCGACTGTAGAAGAGACTGGAGCGAAAGCTGTGAGCCGTGTCGCCCACCCGGCTGGGCCGCGTCATGGGGACGTGCTGCCCGCCGATCACCCGCCGGCGCCACCGGAGGACCTGAACGCGATCGACCCGGCCATCTGGCCGCGGGGCGCGCACCGGGCTGGCGGCGCGCCGGGGGACCGGGCCGGCGGCGTGCTGCTGCTCGGCGGCATCGACGTCCGCACCCTGGCGGCCGAGTTCGGCACCCCGGTGCTGGTGATGGACGAGGCGGACGTGCGCGGCCGGGCCCGGGACTACGTGAACGCCTTCGGCGACGACGCCGGGGTCTACTACGCGGCCAAGGCGTTCTGCGCCCGCGCGGTGCTGCGCTGGGTTACCGAGGAGGGCCTCGGGGTCGACGTCTGCACCGGCGGCGAGCTGGCGGTGGCGCTGGCGGCGGGGGTCGACCCGGCCATGATCACCCTGCACGGCAACAACAAGCTGCCGTCCGAGATCGAGCAGGCGGTGGCGGCCGGGGTCGGCCACATCGTGGTCGACTCGTTCGAGGAGATCGCCCGCCTCGGCTATCACGCCGAGCTGGCCGGCACCCGGCCGCGGGTCCTGGTCCGGGTGACGACCGGGGTCGAGGCGCACACGCACGAGTTCATGGCGACCGCCCACGACGACCAGAAGTTCGGTTTCTCGCTCGCCTCGGGTGCGGCCGACGAGGCCGTCCGCCGGGTGCTCGCGCTGCCCGCGCTCGACTTCGCCGGGCTGCACTCGCACATCGGCTCGCAGATCTTCGACACCGGCGGCTTCGAGGTGGCCGCCCGGCGGGTGCTGGAGCTGGCCGCCCGGGTGCACGCGGACTACGGGGCGGAAGTGGCCGAGCTCGACCTGGGCGGCGGGTTCGGCATCGCCTACGTGCCCGAGGACGACGCGCCGGACGTGAAGACGCTGGCGGTGGGGCTGCGCGGGATCGTCTCGGGGCAGTGCCAGGCCCTCGGACTCCCGGTGCCGCGGCTGACGATCGAGCCCGGCCGGGCCATCGTCGGCCCCTCCACGGTGACGCTCTACACGGTCGGGACGATCAAGGACGTCGACGGGATCCGGACCTATGTGAGCGTGGACGGCGGGATGAGCGACAACGTGCGCACGGCGCTGTACGACGCGGAGTACACCTGCGTGCTCGCCTCGCGGTCGTCGGCCGCGCCGCCGATGCTGTCGCGGGTGGTCGGCCGGCACTGCGAGAGCGGTGACATCGTGGTGCGGCACTGCTACCTGCCGTCCGACCTCGCCCCGGGCGACCTGCTCGCGGTCGCCGCCACCGGAGCCTACTGCCGGTCGCTGGCCTCCAATTACAACCATCTGCCGCGGCCGGGGGTGGTCGCGGTGACCGACGGGGGCGCGCGCGCCATCGTCCGTCGTGAGACCCTGGATGACCTGCTGCGATTGGACGTCGGATGACCGGATACGGGGACAAACCGGGCAAGGTGCTCCGGGTCGCGCTGCTCGGCTGCGGCGTGGTCGGTACTCAGGTCGCGCGGCTGCTGGCGGAGCAGGCGGACGACCTCGCGGTGCGCACCGGGGCGCGGCTTGAGCTGGTCGGCATCGCGGTGCGGCGGATGTCGCACCCGCGCCCGGGGGTCGACCAGGCGCTGCTGACGACCGACGCGATGGGCCTGGCGACCCGCTCCGACGTGGACATCGTGATCGAGGTGATCGGCGGCATCGAGCCGGCCCGGTCGCTGATCCTGGCCGCCCTGGAGAACGGCAAGTCGGTCGTCACCGCGAACAAGGCACTCCTGGCGGAGCACGGCGAGCAGGTCCACGCGGCCTCCCGGGCGTTCGGGGCCGACCTTTACTACGAGGCCGCGGTGGCAGGCGCGATCCCGATCCTGCGCCCGCTGCGCGAGTCCCTGGCGGGCGACACGGTGCACCGGGTGCTCGGCATCGTCAACGGGACCACGAACTTCATCCTCGACCGGATGGACGGCTCCGGGGCCGACTTCGGCGATTCGCTGGAGGAGGCGCAGGCCCTCGGTTACGCCGAGGCCGACCCGACCGCCGACGTGGAGGCGTTCGACGCCGCCGCCAAGGCCGCGATCCTGGCCGGGCTGGCGTTCCACACCCGGGTGACCGCGGCCGACGTCTACCGCGAGGGCATCACGGAGGTGACCTCGGCTGACATCGCGTCGGCCAAGCTCCTCGGCCGGACGGTCAAGCTGCTGGCGATCTGCGAGCGGACCGCGGACGGGGTGGCGGTCCGGGTGCACCCGGCGATGATTCCGCGCACGCACCCGCTGGCGGCGGTCGGCGGCGCCTACAACGCGGTCTTCGTGGAGGCGCGTTCGGCCGGCCAGCTGATGTTCTACGGCGCCGGCGCGGGCGGCACCCCGACCGCGTCGGCGGTGCTGGGCGACGTGGTCGCGGTGGCCCGCAACCGGCTGGCCGGCACCCGCGGCCCCGAGCCCTCGACCTACGCCGAGCTGCCGGTGCTGCCGATGGGGGACACGCTGACCCGCTATCACGTGTCGCTCGACGTGGCCGACAAGCCGGGCGTGCTCGCGCCGGTGGCGGAGGCGTTTGCCCGGCACGGCGTGTCCATCCAGGCGGTCCGGCAGAACAGCCGCGGTGACGACGCGCTGCTCATCATCGTCACCCACGAGGCTCGCGACGCCGACCTGGCCGCGACGATCTCCGAGCTCCAGGCGCTGCCGGTGGTCCGGGCGGTGGCCAGCGTCATGCGGGTCGAAGGCGAGGAAGGCCAGTCATGAGCAAGCCTGCGAGCGGCGTCCTGGTCACCGGCGAAGCCCGGGTCACCAGCGGGGCCCGCGCGCCCTGGCGCGGCGTGATCACCGAGTACCGGGACCGGCTGCCGGTCACCGCGGGGATGCCGCCGGTGACCCTCCAGGAGGGTGGCACCCCGCTGCTGCCCGCGCCGGTGCTGTCCGCCCGGACCGGGTGCGACGTGTACCTGAAGGTGGAGGGGCTCAACCCGACGGGCTCGTTCAAGGACCGGGGGATGACCACCGCGATCACCGTGGCCGCGGCGCAGGGGGCCCAGGCGGTGATCTGCGCCTCGACCGGGAACACGTCGGCGTCGGCCGCGGCCTACGCCGCGCGGGCCGGGATGACCTGCGCCGTGCTGGTGCCGAAGGGCAAGATCGCGATCGGCAAGCTCGCCCAGGCGCTCGTCCACGGGGCCAAGCTGCTGCAGGTCGACGGCTCCTTCGACGACTGCCTGGAGCTGGCTCAGAAGCTGTCGGTGGACTACCCGGTGGCACTGGTCAACTCGGTCAACCCGGACCGGCTGCAAGGGCAGAAGACGGCCGCCTTCGAGATCGTGGACGCGCTCGGCGACGCCCCCGACATCCACTGCCTGCCGGTCGGCAATGCGGGCAACATCACCGCCTACTGGATGGGCTACAAGGAGTACTTCGCGCTCGGGCTGGCGACGCGCAAGCCGCGCATGTTCGGCTTCCAGGCGTCGGGCGCGGCCCCGATCGTGGACGGTGCCCCGGTGGCGCACCCGCAGACGATCGCGACCGCGATCCGGATCGGCAACCCCGCCTCGTGGACCCTGGCCGAGCAGGCCAGGGACGAGTCCGGCGGCCTGATCGACAAGGTCACTGACCGGGAGATCCTCGCCGCCTACCGGATCATCGCCCGCCAGGAAGCGGTCTGGGGCGAGCTCGGCTCGTCCGCCAGCGTGGCCGGGCTGCTGGCGGCGGCGGGTGACGGCCGGATCCCGGCCGGGTCGCGGGTGGTCTGCACGATTACCGGCAACGGCCTCAAGGACCCGGACTGGGCCCTGTCGGGCGCGCCCGCCCCGACCACCGTCCCGGTCGACTCCGGCGCCGCCGCGGCCGCGCTTGGCCTGGCGTGACGGGCCCCGCCCGCGGCCGGGCCCGGGTGCCCGCCGCCCGGTGCTGGCGCAGGGTCCCCGGTTGACCAGGCTGGCTGAGCAGCCGGTGCTTGTGCGCGTGCCCGCGACGAGCGCCAACCTGGGGCCCGGGTTCGATTCCCTCGGGCTCGCGCTCGCGCTGCACGACGAGGTCGAGGTCCGGGTGGCCGGCTCCGCGCTCGACATCGAGGTCGCCGGCGAGGGCGCGGCCGGCGTGGCGGCGTGGGGGAGGAGCACCTGATCGTGCGCGCCCTGCGGGTGGCGTTCGACGAGCTCGACCTCCCGCAGCCGGCCGGGCTCGCGCTGCGCTGCCTGAACCGGATCCCGCACGGGCGCGGGCTCGGCTCGTCGGCCGCCGCCATCGTGGCCGGCCTGCTGGCGGCGCGGGCGCTGGCGGGGGCGCCGGCAGGCCCGGACGACGTGCTCCCGCTGGCCACCATGCTCGAAGGCCACCCCGACAACGTGGCCCCGTGCTTGTTCGGCGGGCTGACCATCGCCTGGGTCGCGGACGGCCCGGCCGGGCTGCCGGCCGCCCGCGCGATCCGGCTGGACCCCCACCCGGACGTGCACCCGGTCGCGTTCGTCGCCCCCGAGCCGGTTTCGACCCGGCTCGCGCGCGGGCTGCTGCCGCCGACGGTGCCGCACGCGGACGCGGCCCGCAACGCGGGCCGGGCGGCGCTGCTGGTCGCCGCGCTCACCGCCCGGCCCGGCGGGATGGCCGGGGCGCAGGCGCTGCTCGACGGCACCGAGGACCGGCTGCACCAGGATTACCGGGCCCCCGCCATGCCGCACGCGCACGAGCTGGTCACCCGGCTGCGCGCGGCCGGGGTGCCGGCCGTGGTCTCCGGCGCGGGCCCGTCGGTGCTGGCCTTCCTGGCCGGGAAACCGGACGCAGAAGAGCTCAGCCGGCTGGATTCGATGGCGGGAGAAACGGGTATCGAGTGGCACATAAGCTCGCTAGCCGTCGAGCGGCAGGGCGCCAGCGTGGTACCGAGCGTTTCCGGTGCCCGGTAAAGGTGATCCTGAGCAGTGACCCGCCTAGTCGGCTGAACCCCCTTTTCCGCGACATGGATGGCTGCAAAGGAATGCCGTGGGCGCTGTCGGTGATAAGCTGAGGGCAGCATCTTTCGTCCCGTTGCGGGGCGGGTGCTGTTCATCCACGCGTCGCCTGGGCGGTAACGTATACCTGCCCAGGGATCGGGCTCTTGGCGTCACCCCAGGAGAGCGGTACGTTTCCCTGAGCGCCACCCCCGTCGCACACGCTATGCAGGTAGTCCCGGAGGCAGTCCGCGGAAACGGACAAAGACGATGTGCCGGCGTAGCGGTCAAGTGTAGTTGCGATAAAAGTCACGCCCAGTGACAGCTTCGCGAGCGATACGGATCGGGTCTGGCTCAGGCGAACCGGGGTCGGGAAGACCACCAGGCGGCCGAGGATCATAATGGAAGGACCATTAGTGAGCGACACCACCGAAGTCCTCAGCGGCGCGACCCCCGCGTCCGAGGAGTCCCCCGTCGGTTCCCCGGCCGCCGGCTCCGCTGGTACCGCGTCCCGCTCGCCGGGCCGCAGCGGAAGCGACCTCTCCAAGCTGCTCGTCTCCGATCTGCAGCGGATCGCCCAGGAGCTCGGCATCTCCGGGACCGGGCGGATGCGCAAGGGCGACCTCGTCGCCGCGATTACGGAGCGGACTGGTGGCGCCCGCTCCGCCGCCCGCAGTTCTAGCAGTGGGGCACAGAGCGCCAGCAGTGGGGGACGCTCCGCCAAGGCCCCCAGCCAATCAGCCACGCGGGGCTCGTCCGCGGGAGCCGACGCGCCTCGCCCTGCGAATCAGGACGCCATGGACGCAGACACATCCATCCGGCCTGGCATCGGTGAAGCCGTCAGCGCGGCGGGTGGCGGCATCGGCGAGGCGCCCGCCCGGTCCGGCCTCGGCGCGGCTGAGCCCGCAGGCGTCGCTGCTCCGCAGGCGACGGCCGCGGAGCAGGCCCGCGCGGCCGCCCCGGCCCTGTCGGCTGACGCGCCCGCAGAGACCGGCGGCGAGCAGGGCGGCAGCGACAGCCGCCGCGAGCGCAACCGCAACCGCAACCGCCGCGACGAGCAGGGCGGCAGCGGCCAGCGCCGGGAGAGCCGTGACTCGGCCGGCGGCAGCGGCCGCGGCCAGAACAGCCGGGACAGTCAGAACAGCTCGGGCGGCCAGAACAGCTCTGGGGGCCAGGGCGGTAACCGGACCGACAACAGCCGGACCGACAACCGCCCGGACAACAGCCGGACCGACAACCGCCCGGACAACGGCCGTCCGGACAGCCGGACCGACAGCAGCCGGACCGACAACCGCCCGGACAACAGCCGGACCGACAGCCGGCCCGACAACCGTTTCGACGACGACGACGAGCGGGGTGGCCGGCGCGGCCGCGACCGGTTCCGCAACCGTAACCGGCGCCGCGGCGACGCACGCGGCGGCGAGCCCGAGGCGGTGATCGCCGAGGACGACGTGCTGATCCCGATCGCGGGCATCCTGGACGTCCTCGAGAACTACGCCTTCGTGCGGACGACGGGCTACCTGCCCGGCCCGAACGACGTCTACGTCTCGCTTTCCCAGGTCCGCAAGCACGGGCTGCGCAAGGGCGACGTCATCGAGGGTGCGGTGCGCCAGCCGCGGGACGGCGAGCGCCGGGAGAAGTTCAACGCCCTGGTCCGGCTGGACAAGGTGAACGGCCTCGACCCGGAGGAGTCGCTCCGGCGGCCGGAGTTCTCCAAGCTGGTGCCGCTCTACCCGCAGCAGCGGCTGCGTCTGGAGACCGACGCGACCAACCTCGCGACCCGGATCATCGACCTGATCAGCCCGATCGGCAAGGGCCAGCGCGGCCTCATCGTGTCGCCGCCGAAGGCCGGCAAGACGATGATCTTGCAGGCCATCGCCAACGCGATCACGAAGAACAATCCGGAGTGCCACCTCATGGTCGTCCTCGTCGACGAGCGGCCCGAGGAAGTCACCGACATGCAGCGCACGGTCAAGGGCGAGGTCATCCACTCCACCTTCGACCACCCGGCCGACGACCACACCACGGTCGCGGAGCTGGCCATCGAGCGGGCCAAGCGGCTGGTCGAGATGGGGCACGACGTGGTGGTGCTGCTCGACTCGATCACCCGGCTCGGGCGGGCCTACAACCAGGCGGCGCCGGCCAGCGGCCGCATCCTGTCCGGTGGCGTCGACTCGACCGCGCTGTACCCGCCGAAGCGCTTCTTCGGCGCCGCGCGCAACATCGAGAACGGCGGCTCGCTGACGATCCTGGCGACGGCCCTCATCGAGACCGGCTCCCGGATGGACGAGGTCATCTTCGAGGAGTTCAAGGGCACCGGCAACATGGAGCTCCGGCTGCGCCGCGAGCTGGCCGACAAGCGGCTGTTCCCTGCGGTCGACGTGGACGCGTCCTCGACCCGTAAAGAGGAGATCCTGCTGGCGCCGGACGAGCTGAAGGTCATCTGGCAGCTCCGCCGGGTGCTGCACGCGCTCGAGCCGCAGCAGGCGCTCGAACTGCTCATGGAGCAGATGCGCAAGACCCGCAGCAACGCCGAGTTCCTGCTCCAGGTGCAGAAGACCACGATCGGCAGCGACCGGGACCGCTAACCCCGGCCGTCGCGCGTTCCCGCTGGCCTGCCCGGCCGGCCAGCGGGAATTCGGACCGGTCACATCTGGTTAATGGGTGTGGCAAAATTAAAGCCGCTTAGTTCACGGTTCCGGTTCACGTCACCATCGCCTGCCCGTCCACCGGGACGGGGGGCGGACGACCCGGCGGCCGCTTGAGGCAAGGAGCCAGCAACGATGAAGTCCGAGATTCACCCGTCTTACGAGGCCACCACCGTGACCTGCGGGTGCGGCAGCACGTTCGTGACCCGGTCGACCTCGCCCAGCGGCGAGATCCACACCGACGTGTGCTCGAACTGCCACCCGTTCTACACCGGGAAGCAGAAGATCCTCGACACCGGCGGCCGCGTCGCCCGCTTCGAGGCCCGCTTCGGCAAGGGCAAAATCGCGGGCACGTCCGGCCGGGCTGGCAAGGCGGCCGACAAGGCCGACAAGAAGGCTTAACGCGGCAACGAGTATCCGCAGTCGAGCGCCCGTGTGCCCGCTGGGCGCGCGGGCGCTTTCGCGCTGCCCCCCCGAGCAGGTTCTCCCCGAATGACGGAAGGTCTTGATCGCTGTGTTTGACCGGCTGGGCGACCTGGTGAGTGAGCACGCGGAGCTTGAGCGTGCCCTGGCCGATCCCAGCGTGCACGCGGACGCCGATCAGGCCAGGACGCTCGCCAAGCGCTACGCCGAGCTGACCCCGATCGTCAACGCGTACCGCGAGTGGCAGCAGACCAGCGACGACGAGCAGGCCGCGCGTGAGCTGGCGGGCGAGGACGCGTCCTTCGCGGCCGAGGCCGACGACTTCGCCCGGCAGCGCGAGGATCTCGAGGCGCGGCTGCGCAGCCTGCTGGTGCCGAAGGACCCGAACGACGAGCGCGACACCATCGTCGAAGTCAAGGCGGGCGAGGGCGGCGACGAGTCCGCGCTGTTCGCGGGCGACCTGCTGCGGATGTACCAGCGCTACGCCGAGCGGCGCGGCTGGAAGACCGAGATCATCGACTCCACCGTGACCGGCCTCGGCGGCGTCAAGGACGCGACGATGGCGGTCAAGGCGGGCAAGGCCGGCACGGGCGCCTGGTCGCGGCTGAAGTACGAGGGCGGCGTGCACCGCGTCCAGCGGGTGCCGGTCACCGAGTCGCAGGGGCGCATCCACACCTCGGCCGCGGGCGTCCTGGTGACCCCCGAGGCCGACCCGGTCGACGTCCAGATCAATGACAACGACCTGCGGGTCGACGTCTACCGCTCGTCCGGTCCCGGTGGCCAGTCGGTCAACACGACCGACTCGGCCGTCCGCATCACCCACGTGCCGACCGGGATCGTGGTCTCCTGCCAGAACGAGAAGAGCCAGCTGCAGAACAAGGAGCAGGCGCTGCGGGTGCTGCGCTCCCGGCTGCTGGCGGCGGCGGAGGCGGAGGCGGAGGCGAAGGCCAGCGCCGAGCGCAAGTCGCAGGTCCGCACGGTCGACCGCTCCGAGCGGGTGCGCACCTACAACTTCCCCGAGAACCGCATCTCCGACCACCGGGTCGGCTACAAGGCGTACAACCTCGACCAGGTGATCGACGGCGACCTGGACTCGGTGATCGACGCCCTCGCGGCCGCGGACCTCGAAGCGAAGCTGGCCGATGAGCCTGCTGCTTGACGAGATCGCGCTGGCCACGGCGCGGCTGGCGGAGGCCGGGGTGGACTCGCCGCGGGCAGACGCGGAGATCATCGCGGCCCACGTGCACAACGTCAAGCGGGGCGAGCTGCACACGGTCCCTGACTCCGAATTCGACGCCCGGTTCTGGGTTGACATCGGCCGCAGGGAGAACCGCGAGCCGCTGCAGCACATCACTGGCCAGGCCTACTTCCGCTACCTGGAGCTGGATGTAGGCCCGGGCGTCTTCGTCCCGCGGCCGGAGACCGAGGTGATGACCGGGTGGGCGATCGACCGGCTGCGCGACATGAACGTGGCCGAGCCGGTCGTGGTCGACCTGGGGACAGGGTCGGGCGCGATCGCGCTGTCGATCGCCCAGGAGGTACCGCGGGCGACGGTGCACGCGGTCGAGGGCGACCCGCTCGCCCGGGGCTGGGCCGAGCGGAACATCACCCGCTACGTCGACGGCTACACTGCGGGCCGCCTGCTGCTGCACGCGGGCGACTTCGTGTCGGCTGACACGCGGGCCGGGCTGGCCGCGCTGGCCGGGCTGGCCGGCTCGGCTGACCTGGTGGTCTCCAATCCCCCCTACATCCCGCTCGGCTCGGTCGTGCCGCCTGAGGTCGGCGAGTACGACCCGCCCGCGGCGCTGTGGAGCGGCGGCGACGGCCTCGACGCCATCCGCGCGGTCGAGCGGGCGGCCCGCTGGCTGCTGCGGCCGGGCGGCCTGGTCGCGGTCGAGCACGCCGACGTCCAGGGCACCCCGGTGTTCTGGATCTTCGCCGAGGAGGCCGGCTGGCGGGATACCGCCAACCACCGGGACCTGACCCGCAAAGACCGTTTTGTCACGGCCACCTGGCCGGGGGAGTAAAGTCAGCTCCGGTTTCGGGGCCCGGGGGGCGCCCCCGGATGACGGCAGCCCTGGTGAATAGCGCCTAGGATAGGACCGATGAGCGCTCGATACGACTGCGCCGACATGCAGCAGCGGGACGATGGCCTGGTCGCGGCGGTGACCGCCGTGCAGGAAGGCCAGCTTGTCGTGCTCCCGACCGACACCGTCTACGGGATCGGGGCGGACGCGTTCAACCCGGCCGCGGTGAGCGCGCTGCTGGCGGCCAAGGGCCGCGGCCGCAACATGCCCCCGCCGGTGCTGGTCGGCAGCGTGCGGGCGGCGGCGGCGCTGACCGAGTCGCTCGGCGCGTTCGGCCAGGACCTGATCGACGAGTTCTGGCCGGGACCGCTGACGCTGGTCTTCCGGGCCAGCCCGACGCTCATGTGGGACCTCGGGGAGACCCTCGGCACCGTCGCCGTGCGCATGCCGCTGCACCCGGTCGCGCTGGACCTGCTGCGCCGGACTGGCCCGATGGCGGTGTCCAGCGCGAACCGGCACGGCCTGCCCGCCGCCGCCACTGCGGCCGAGGCGGAGGATCAGCTCGGCGACTCGATCGCGGTCTACCTTGACGGCGGCCCGTGCGCCGATAACGTGCCGTCCACCATCCTCGACCTGACCGGCACGGTGCCGCGGGTACTGCGCGCGGGCGCGCTCTCGGCCGACGCGCTGCGCAAGGTCGTCCCGGTCATCGACCTGCCCGAGGATCAGGGGGGCGAGCCCGGCCTGAGCCCGGCCGACCGGCGGGCGGCCGAGGCCATCGCCGCCGCCCAGGCGGACGCCACCGCGACCACCATCCCGGCCGAGGCTCCCGCGCCCGGCCAGGCCGCTGTCTCGGGCAAGACCACCGCCTCACGCAGTTCCCGGGCCCGCGCGGCCCAGTCGTCTCAGGCAGCCGAGCCTCCGCAGGCCGCCCAGCCTGCCGGGGAAATCCCGCTCACGCAGTCCCCCACGCCGGCCGACCCCCTGGCCGAAGACCCGAGCCGCGCCCAGGGACCAGGCGACTGACGGCCCGCCGCCATGCGCGACTATTTCTTCATCCTGCTCATCGCGGCGGTGATGACCTACCTGCTCACCCCGCTGGTGCGGCGGGGAGCGATCGCGGTGCACGCACAGCACGAGCCCCGGGCGCGGGACGTGCACAAGAAGCCGACCCCGCTGCTGGGCGGCGTTGCCATGTACGGCGGCCTGGTCGCCGGGCTGCTGGTCGCGGACCGGCTCAGTTACCTCCAGCAGGCATTCTTGCCGGGCGGGCGGACAGTGCTCGGCCTGCTGCTGGCGGGCGGCCTGCTGGTGCTGGTCGGCATGGTCGACGACCGCTGGGGCCTCGGCGCGCTGCCCAAGCTGGCGGCGCAGATCGCCGCGGGCGGCATCGTGGTGTGGTCGGGAGCCTACCTGGCCTGGATTCCGTGGGCGGGCAGCGTCAAGACGATCGTGTTCGAGCCCGACCTCAGCTACACGGTGACGATCCTGCTGATCGTGGCCACCATCAACGCGGTGAACTTCATCGACGGGCTCGACGGGCTCGCGGCCGGCATCGTCGGCATCTCCGCGGTGTCCTACCTCTTCTACACCTACACGCTGACGCAGTCGGTCGGCATCCCGTCGCAGTCGGTCCCGGCGGTCACGTCGGCGGTGCTGGCGGGCGTGTGCCTGGGGTTCCTGCCGCACAACTTCAGCCCGGCCCGGATCTTTATGGGCGACACCGGGGCCATGCTGCTGGGCCTGCTCCTCGCTTACGGGCCGATCTCCTCGGCCGCCAGCCTGGACCAGAACATCCTGATCGACTACTCCGACGGGGCCCACCCGCTCAACCGGTTCCCGACCATCCTGCCCCTGGTCATCTTGATCGGGGTGTGGATCATCCCCTACACCGACATGGTGCTGGCGGTGATCCGGCGGACGCGCAAGGGCATGTCGCCGTTCGACGCCGACCGCCAGCACCTGCACCACCGGCTGCTCAACATGGGCCACTCGGACCGTTCGGCCGTACTGCTCATGTACCTGTGGGCGGCCCTGTTCTCCAGCCTGGTGGTCGGCCTGTCGGTGGTGCGGATCAGCCTGATCTGGTTCGCCCTCATCACTGTGGTCGCGATCGGCGCGCTCGCGCTGGCGACGTCACCCAAGCTGCGTCCGTGGCACGGCGGGGGCAAGCGGGAGCGGGGCCGGGTAAGCCGCCCGCGTTCGGATGACGGGCTGCCGTCCGCCCCTGGTTCCGCCGCGCCAGTCGGCGGGGTGGCCCCGGGCCTGCCCCAGGCCGCTCGCTACGACCGGCCCTTCCCGCCCGGCGGCCAACGGGTCAACCGGAACGGCGATGGGCACGGCAGTGCTGGCTGGAACGGCAGTGCCGGCTGGAACGGCAGTGCTGGCCGGAACGGCAGTGCTGGCCGGACCGGCAGTGCCGGCTGGAACGGGTCCGGCTGGAACGGCCCGGCCAACGGGAACGGCAGTGCAGGCTGGAACGGCCCGGCCAACGGGAACGGCAGTGCCTCCGGGCCCCGTAGTAACAGTGAGCCCGGCCGAAACAGTGGCCCCCCCTATGGAGACGGTGGCCCCGGGCCGAACGGCGGCGCGCGCTGGGACCGGGGCGGCAGCGCCACCGCCAACGCCGCCGAGGCCAACGGCAGCGGAACGGGCCCAGGCAACGCCGGCAGCGAAAGCACCCGCGGCGGCGGGGGCGGGCGTCACTCCCGCGGGCCCGCGGCCGGCCCCGGCGGCCCCACCCCGCCGTCATCGCGCGGGGACCAGCGGCCGCCCGCTTCGCGCTGAATCGGGCCCGGCCGACCGGTCGCCTGACGGGACTGGCCATCGGCCGTCATTCTGCTGTAACCTGCGGGAACGCCGCCGCCCCGGGGAAAGATGCCCGGATATGCGGGCGGTCTCGCGGCTGACCACTGTGACCGGCGCCACGCGCTGATCAGGGGGCCCCCCTCCGGGCCCGCCGATAGTCATGTAAAGTCGTTGTTCAGGTAAAGTTAAAGTCAAAAAGTTTGTGATACGCTTCACAAGCCTTCAGCTAGCCCCCAGGGAGTCGGTCAATGTCGACGCAGTACGCCCGCGTGGTGCGCTGGTCACTCGCGCTGACCAGCGTGGTCGCCGCGATCGCGGTGGTGCTCTGCGCCCTCCTCGGCGGGTCCAAGGGCGCTTACGGCGCACTGGTCGGCGTGGGCGTGGTGACGGCCTTCTTCGCAATCAGCATCATCGTGGTCGGCCGGGCCGCCAAGGTAAACCCGATGGCGATGATGATCGCCGCCCTTGGCACGTTTCTCGGCAAGATCATCGCCTTTATGATCGTGCTCGCGCTGCTGCGCCATTCCACCGCCTTCAACGGCCGTGATCTCGGCTTTACCGCCCTCGCCTGCATCCTCGCCTGGTCGGCGGCCCAGATCATCACCTCGATGAAGCTCAAGATGCTCTACGTCGAGCCTGACGGGCAGAGCTGAGGCGTGGCCAGCATGGGCATGCGGAGCTACCGCCGTCCCGAGCGCACCCGCGCGCTGCAGGCGGACCAGGCCGCGACCGACCAGGAGCTCAGCCAAGGGTCGGGCTGGACCGTCTTCAGCTACCTGATCGCCGGCATGCTCGCCTACGGCGGCATCGGCTGGGTGATCGGTCACTTCACGCACGTGTCACTGCTTTTCCCGATCGGCATGCTGGTCGGGCTCGCTATCGCGATCGGCTGGATCATCTACGCGTTCGGCCGGCCGCACAAGCTGGGGACCCCCCCGAAGGGAGATGATCGGTGACCGGAGTCCTCGCGGCCACCACGCCCGCGACCTGCACCGTCGACAACTCGCACCTGTTCAACGGGTGCGGGTACCCTGCGCCTGGGTTGCAGAACTTTATCTTCAAGCCGCTGTTCACCATCGGATCCTGGGGCTTCACCAAGCCCGAGCTGCTCGCGATCCTCGCCGGGCTGCTCGTGATCGGGTTCTTCTGGGCCGCGTTCCGCAAGCCGAAGCAGATCCCGGGCCGCACGCAGTCGCTGGGCGAGCTCGGCATCCTCGCGGTGCGGGACCAGATCATCCGCCCGGCGCTCGGCACCAAGGGTGACAGGTACCTGCCCTACCTCGCGTCACTGTTCTTCTTCATCCTGGTCTGCAACTATTTTGAACTGATCCCGGTCCTGCAGTTCCCGGTGATGTCGCGGATCGGATTCGTTTACCCGCTCGCCATCATCATGTACGTGCTGTACTGGTATCAGGGCTTTAAGACCAAGGGCTTCTTCGGCTACTTCCGCTCCTGGGTTCCGGAGGCCCCGTGGCCGATCCTGATCATCCTGATCCCGGTCGAGGTCCTGAAGTACGTCATCGTCCAGCCGGCCACGCTGGCCATCCGGCTGTTCGCCAACATGTTCGCCGGGCACCTGCTGCTGACCATCTTCATGCTCGCCACCTGGTACATGCTCAGCCCCTCGATCGGGATCCTGTACGCCGCCGGGTCGCTCTTCATGGTGTTCTTCGTCTTCCTGCTCGAGATCCTGGTCGGCCTCCTGCAGGCGTTCATCTTCACCACCCTGATCTCCACCTATATCGCGGACTCGCTGGAGTTCGGGCACTGAGCCCGGACCCCGCGCACCCACCCACTACAGGCAAGGCTCAACAGCCCGGCGGGGAGCAAGCCGCCGGACCGAACGCAAAGGAAAAGCAATGATCGACGCGTCCACCGTCCTCGCGGCGACCCAGACGATCGACATCCAGCGCCTCGGTGCGCTTGGGTACGGCCTGGCCGCCATCGGCCCCGGCATCGGCATCGGCCTGGTCTTCGGCCACGCGATCGAGGCCATGGCCCGTCAGCCCGAGGCGGCCGGCCGGATCACCCTGTACATGTGGATCGGCTTCGCCCTGACCGAGGCGCTCGCCCTGATCGGTCTGGTGGCGCCGTTCATCTTCGCGTCCTAAGGGCGGCGCAGGATAAGGACAGGCCCCAGGGAAAGGACAGGCCATCATGCTGGTTCCCCTAGCGGACGCGGCAGCCCAGGACCCACTCGTTCCGACCTGGCCCGAGCTGATCATCGGCACCATTGTCTTCGCCGTGGTGTTCGGCGTGCTCGGCAAGATGCTGCTGCCGCGGATCATGAAGACGCTGGCGGAGCGCGAGGACGCGATCGAGGGCGGACTCAACCGCGCCGACGAGGCCCAGGAAGAGGCGCAGGCGCTGCTCGAGCAGTACCGGCAGCAGCTCGCCGACGCCCGCCAGGAAGCCTCGCGGATTCGCGAGGAGGCCCAGGAGCAAGGTGCGCAGATCATCGCCGAGCGGCGTGAGCGGGCCGAGGCCGAGGCCCGCCGGATCGCCGAGTCGGCCCAGGCCCAGATCGAGGCCGACCGGCAGCAGGCGCTGATCTCGCTGCGGAGCGAGGTCGGCTCCCTCGCGACCGAGTTGGCCAGCCGGATCGTCGGTGAGTCGCTCGAAGACCAGGCCCGGCAGAGCCGGATGGTCGACCGCTTCCTCGACGGGCTCGACGCGCCCACCCAGACTGGGGCGACTCCGTCCGGAGCGGCTCAGTAATGCGCGGCGCCAGCAGGGCCTCCTACGCCGAGCTGCGGGACCAGCTCGGCGCGGCCGCGACCGATGTGGCCAGCGCCCGGCAGACCGGCGACGAGCTGTTCGCTGTGGTCCGGCTGCTCAGCTCCGAGCACGGGCTGCGCCGCGCGCTGGCGGATGCGCACAAGCCGTCGGCGGAAAAGGCGGCGGTGGTCCGGCGGCTGCTGCACGGCCGGGTCAGCGATGCCACCGAGGCCCTCGTGGCCGACGCGGCGTCGGCCCGCTGGGCGACGCCGGGCGATTTCTCCGACGCCCTCGAGCAGCTGGCGATCGAGGCGCTGACGATGTCGGCGCAGTACGGCGGCTCGCTCGACGACCTCGAGGACGACCTGTTCCGGTTCGCCCGGGTCATCTCGGCCCAGCCCGCGCTGCGCTCGGCGCTGACCGGGGCGGCCAGCGCCGAGGCGAAGTCGAGCCTGCTCTCCACGCTGCTGTCGCGCAAGGTCAGCGCGCCCGCACTGAGCCTGATAACCCAGCTGCTGACCAACCCGCGCGGCCGGTCGCCGCAGGCGGTGCTCGATCTCGCGGCCGGCATCGCGGCCCGGCGCCGGGAGCAGCTCATCGCGGTCGTCCGGGCGGCCGTCGAGTTGTCTGCCGCCCAGCGGCAGCGACTGCTGGCCACCCTCTCGGCCGCCTACGGGCAGGGTATCCACCTGAATGTGGTGCACGATCCCGCGGTAATAGGTGGCGTTTCCGTCCAGATCGGGGATGAGCTGATCGACGGCACGGCCGCGAGCCGCCTGGCCGAGGTCCGGCGCAAGCTGGCGGGCTGAGACCGCACCGCCCGACAGGGCCCCAACGATAGACCGCGACTTACACACGAACGGAAAGAGGAAGATGGCGGAGCTGACAATCCGGCCGGATGAGATCCGCGACGCGCTCGCGCGGTTCGTCGATGAGTACGAGCCCGCGGGCGCTGCGCGCGAAGAGGTCGGCACGGTCACCGAGTGCGGCGACGGCATCGCCCGGGTCGAGGGCCTGCCCTCGTGCATGGCGAACGAGCTGCTCGAGTTCGAGAACGGCGTCCGCGGCCTCGCGCTGAACCTGGACGTGCGCGAGATCGGTGTCGTCATCCTGGGCGAGTTCTCCGAGATCGAAGAGGGCCAGACGGTCAAGCGGACCGGGGAGATCCTGTCGGTGCCGGTCGGCGACGGGTTCCTCGGCCGCATGGTCGGTGCCCTCGGCGAGCCGCTCGACGGCCTCGGCCCGATCGAGGACACCACCGAGCGCGCCCTGGAGATCCAGGCCCCCTCGGTGGTCCAGCGGCAGCCGGTCAAGGAGCCGCTGCAGACTGGCATCAAGGCCATCGACGCGATGACCGCGATCGGCCGGGGTCAGCGCCAGCTGATCATCGGCGACCGGCAGACCGGCAAGACCGCGATCGCGGTCGACGCGATCATCAACCAGAAGGACAACTGGGCCTCGGGCGACCCGGCCAAGCAGGTCCGCTGCGTGTACGTGGCGATCGGTCAGAAGGGCTCCACCATCGCCGGCATCAAGCAGGCGCTGGAAGAGGCCGGCGCGATGGAGTACACCACCATCGTGGCCGCGCCCGCCTCGGACCCGGCCGGCTACAAGTACATCTCGGCCTACACCGGCTCGGCCATCGGCCAGCACTGGATGTACGGCGGTAAGCACGTCCTGATCATCTTCGACGACCTGTCCAAGCAGGCCGAGGCGTACCGCGCGATCTCGCTGCTGCTGCGCCGCCCGCCGGGCCGCGAGGCCTACCCGGGTGACGTCTTCTACCTGCACTCGCGGCTCCTCGAGCGCTGCGCGAAGCTGTCCGACGAGCTCGGCGCCGGGTCGATGACCGGCCTGCCGATCGTCGAGACCAAGGGCAACGACATCTCGGCCTACATCCCGACCAATGTCATCTCGATCACCGACGGGCAGATCTTCCTCGAGTCGGACCTGTTCAACTCCGGTGTCCGCCCCGCCATCAACGTCGGCCTGTCGGTCTCCCGGGTCGGCGGCTCGGCCCAGATCCGGGCCATGCGGAAGGTCGCGGGCCAGCTCAAGCTGTCCCTGTCGCAGTACCGCGACCTGGAGGCGTTCGCGGCCTTCGCGTCCGACCTGGACGCGGCGTCCCGGGCCCAGCTCGAGCGCGGCGCCCGGCTGGTCGAACTGCTCAAGCAGCCGCAGTACTCGCCCTTCCCGGTCGAGGAGGAGGTCGTCTCCATCTGGGCCGGCACCACCGGCCAGTTCGACGACGTGCCGGTGGAGGATGTCCGCCGCTTCGAGACCGAGTTCCTCGACTTCCTGCGCCGCGACCAGGGCGGCCTGCTGACGTCGATCAGGGAGACCAAGGACCTGACCGACGACAACATCGCCACCCTGCAGGACGCGATGGGCCGCTTCCGCCGCACCTTCGAGGTGACCGGCGGGCAGATGCTCGTCTCCGACGACGAGCCGGCCCAGCCGCTCGGTGAGGGTGAGCACGGCCAGGAGAAGATCGACCGCTACGGCGGCGAGGGTGAGCCGGCCGCGCCGGTGAACCCCGAGGCCGCGACCGAGACCGAAACCCAGGGCGAGTAGGCACCGATGGCAGCACAGCTTCGCGTGGTCCGGGCGCGGATCAGGGCGGTTAAGTCGATCGCCAAGATCACCCGCGCCCAGGAGCTGATCGCGTCATCGCGGATCATCCGGGCGCAGCAGCGCACCCGGGCGGCCGAGCCCTACGCCCGTGAGCTCACCACGGCCGTGGAGGCCGTGGTGAGCCGGTCATCCACCATCACCCACCCGATGATCTCCGAGCCAGCGTCGGTCAAGCGCGCCGCGGTCCTGGTGCTGACCAGCGACGGCGGGTTCGCCGGCGCCTTCAACGCCAACGTGCTGCGCGAGTCGGCCCGGCTCCGCCAGCGCAACAGCGACAACGGGGTCACCAGCGTCAACTATGTCGCCGGGCGCAAGGGCATCTCCTGGCACCGGTTCCGTGAGCTCGACATGGCGGAGACCTGGAGCGGGTTCTCCTCCCAGCCGACGTACGCCGACGCCGAGCGGGTGGCCACCACCTTGCTTGAGGCATTCGAGGCGGACGCGGCCGACGGCGGGGTGGACGAGATCTACCTGGTCTCCACCGAGTTCATCTCGATGCTGACGCAGCGGTCCATGGTGCGCCGGCTGCTGCCGATGGAGATCGAGGAGAAGGAAGGGGAGCGGCCGTCCGGCGCGCTGCCGTCGTACGAGTTCGAGCCGTCGACCGACATCGTGCTCGACGCGCTGCTGCCGCAGTACCTGGCCAGCCGGATCTACTATGCGATGCTCGAGGCGGCCGCCTCCGAGCTCGCGGCCCGGCGCCGGGCGATGAAGGCCGCCACGGACAACGCCAACGACCTTATCGAACGGCTCACCCGGGAGGCCAACAACGCCCGGCAGGCCGAGATCACCCAGGAAATCAGCGAAATCGTCGGCGGGTCGAACGCGCTCGCTGAAGCGAACGCAGGGAGTGAGTAAGCAACCATGACCGCGACCGTAGAAAACGAGTCAGTAGGCAACGAGGCGGGGACCGGCACCGGCCGCGTTGTCCGGGTCATCGGCCCGGTTGTCGACGTGGAGTTCCCGGCCGACTCGATGCCGGAGATCTACTTCGCACTGCACGTGGATATCGTCCTCGGCGATGTCGCCCACACGCTGACCCTCGAGGTCGAGCAGCACATCGGCGACGACGTGGTCCGCGCGATCGCGCTCGAGCCGACCGACGGCCTCGTCCGCGGGGCCGAGGTGACCTCCACCGGGGCGCCGATCTCGGTGCCGGTGGGTGACGTGACCAAGGGCCACGTGTTCAACGTGCTCGGCGAGCCGCTCGACGTACCCGCGTCCTCGCTGAACGTCACCGAGCGGTGGCCGATCCACCGGCTGGCCCCGCCGCTGGACCAGCTCGAGTCCAAGACCGAGATGTTCGTCACCGGCATCAAGGTCATCGACCTGCTGACCCCGTACGTCCGCGGCGGCAAGATCGGCCTGTTCGGCGGGGCCGGCGTGGGCAAGACGGTGCTCATCCAGGAGATGATCCGCCGCGTGGCCAAGAACTTCGGCGGCGTGTCCTGCTTCGCCGGCGTCGGCGAGCGGACCCGTGAGGGCAACGACCTGTTCCTGGAGATGACCGAGTCCGGCGTCATCGACGACACCGCGCTGGTGTTCGGCCAGATGGACGAGCCGCCGGGTACCCGGCTGCGGGTGGCGCTGTCCGCGCTGACGATGGCGGAGTACTTCCGCGACGTCGAGAAGCAGGACGTGCTGCTGTTCATCGACAACATCTTCCGGTTCACCCAGGCCGGCTCGGAGGTGTCCACGCTGCTCGGCCGGATGCCGTCGGCGGTGGGTTACCAGCCGACCCTGGCCGACGAGATGGGCCAGCTGCAGGAGCGGATCACCTCGACCCGCGGTCACTCGATCACCTCGATGCAGGCGATCTACGTGCCCGCCGACGACATCACCGACCCGGCCCCGCACACCGTGTTCGCCCACCTCGACGCGACGACCACGCTGTCCCGGGCGATCACCGAGAAGGGCATCTACCCGGCGGTGGACCCGCTCGACTCGACCTCCCGGATCATGGACCCGCGCTACATCGGCCAGGAGCACTACAACGTGGCCCGGACCGTCCAGCAGATCCTCCAGCGCTACAAGGAGCTGCAGGACATCATCGCCATCCTCGGTATCGACGAGCTCTCCCAGGACGACCAGATCACCGTCCAGCGGGCCCGCCGGATCGAGCGCTTCCTGTCCCACCCGATGTACGTCGCCGAGCAGTTCACCGGCCAGCCGGGCGTCTTCGTCCCGCTCGAGGAGACCATCTCCTCGTTCAAGGCGATCACCGAGGGCAAGTACGACCACGTGCCCGAGCAGGCGTTCTTCATGTGCGGCGGCATCGAGGACGTGGAGAAGAAGGCCAAGGAGCTGGAGCGCTCGTGAGTTTGCACGTGGAGCTGCTGCTGCCGGACCGCTCGCTCTGGTCCGGCGAGGCGGGCATGGTCATCGCCAAGACCATCGACGGCGACATCGGCATCCTGCCGGGTCACGCCCCCGTGTTCGGCATCCTGTCCCCGGGCAGCCTGGTCCGCATCCGCGAGGTCGACGGAGGCGACGCCGGCTCCGGTGACGCGGTGCGGGCCGCGGTCCGGGACGGCTTCCTGTCGGTCACCGGCGACCGGGTGTCGATCCTCGCTTCGGTCGGCGAGCTGGCGGCCGAGGTGAACACCGGGTCGGCCCAGTCTGACCTGGACAGCGCGACCGAGGCGGCCGGCTCGGCCGCTGCGGCCGAGGAGTCGGTCGAGGTCAGGTACGCCCGCGCCCGGCTCCGGGCGTCCGGCGACCAGGCCTGACCGGCCCGGCGGTGGCGCTACGGTGAAGGTCTCGGGCTGAGCGGAAGGTGGGGGGAGCGCTGACGGACGCGGTCTGGATTTTCGCCGCCGTCCTGGTGCTCGTCGTCCTTGGCGCCCTCATCCTCGCGTTTCGACGCTACCTCCTCGAGCGCAGCGGCGGGACGGTCGAGTGCGCCCTGCGTGAGCCGCCGGGATCGGGCGCCTGGCGGCTGGGGGTGATGACCTACGCGCATGACTCGCTCCGCTGGCACGGCGCGCTCGGGGTGCTGCTGCGCCCCGACCGCGAGTTCCACCGGCGCGGGCTCAGCGTGGTGGCCCACCGCCCGGCCGAGCCAGCGGAGGCGGTGGCCCTTGGCCCGGACCGGGTCGTGGTCGAGGTCCAGGTCAAGCCCCCCGCCGACGCGTCCGGCTCGCCCCCGGGCGAGCACCTGGAGCTGGCCCTGAGCGAGCAGGCGCTGACCGGGTTGCTGGCCTGGCTCGAGGCGTCGCCGCCCGGCTCGCACCTGGGCGACTTCACCTGACCGGCGCTCACCTGGGCGCCAGGGCGCGCTAGCGGTCGCCGCCGGGACGCCAGAGCACGTCCGCGGTCCCTCCGTTGCCAGGGCCTGCGTTAGCCGCCCGGGCCAGGATAAACAGCAGGTCCGAGAGCCGGTTGAGGTACTTGGCGGGCCACGGGCTGATGGTGCCGCCGTGGTCGGCCACCGCCGCCCAGGCGGTCCGCTCGGCCCGCCGGGTGACCGCCCGCGCCGTGTGCAGCAGGGCCGCCCCGGGGCTGCCGCCAGGCAGCACGAACGAGCGCAGCACCGGCAAGCCGGCGTTGTACGCATCGCACGACGCCTCCAGCGCGGTCACGTACCCCTCGTCGATGCGCAGCTGCGGGTACCCGGGCGGGGCGGCGGGCAGCGGGGTGGCGAGGTCGGCCCCGCAGTCGAAGAGCTCGTTCTGCACCCGGCGCAGCAGCGTGACCATCTCGTCGGGCAGGTTCCCGAGGGTGACGGCCACGCCGATGGCGCAGTTGGCCTCGTCGGTGTCGGCGTACGCGGCCAGCCGCGAGTCTGCCTTCGGCACCCGGCTGCCGTCCGCGAGCGCGGTGGTGCCGTCGTCGCCGGTGCGGGTGTAGATCCTCGAAAGGACGACGGGGGTTTCCCGGCTGTCGTCGGTCATGCGGAACACCGTAGCGCAGTCACTTTAAGTAATTGTCTGCCGCATGTGATCATGGGCTCTACCTGGGTATAGCAGTGGGCGTACAAAGAAGAGGTCAAAAAAGTGACTCTTGGTAGTCACATGCGCCAACACTGGAGTCCGGCGGTTCTCGGGGGCCCGCCGGACTCCTTTTGGTGTTCTGCGCTCTTTGCCCGTTCTTTCGCCGCCGGGTTCGCTTACCGGGTCCGCGGCCGGCCGTGCAGCGCCGTGACCAGCTTGACCAGGCGGTCCATGTCGGTCCCGGTGCGCCGGAAGGTGGTGGTCTTGACCAGGGGGTTCATCCGCTGACGGGTGATCGACTTGGCCCGGGAGAACTCGCGCAGCCCGTCTGCCCCGTGGATCCGGCCGAACCCGGACTCGCCCGTTCCGCCGAACGGCAGGGCCGGCACCGCCGCGAACGACAGCACCGAGTTGACCGAGGTCATCCCCGCGCGCAGGGCGCGAGCGGCCCGCACGCCTGCCTCCCGCGACTGGCTGAAGACGGCCGAGCCGAGACCGTAGGACGAGGCATTGGCCAGCCGGACGCCGTCCTCCAGCGACGGCACGCTGGTTACCGTCACCACCGGCCCGAAGCTCTCCTCGCGGACGGCCGCGCTGTCCTCGGGCACGTCGGCCAGCACCACCGGCGAGATGTAGGGCGCCCGGACCGAGTCGAGCCCGCCGAAGACCGCCCGCCCGCCGCGCGCCAGCGCGTCCTTGAGGTGCCGTTCGACCACGGCGACCTGCCCCGGGAGGGTCATCGGGCCGTAGCTGGCGCCCGGGTCGTCCCCGGGCCGCAGCCGCGACACCCGGTCGCTCAGTTTGTCCAGGAACGCCTGGTAGACCGAGTCGACCACGTACACCCGCTCGACCCCGACACAGGTCTGGCCGGCGTTGGACATCGCCCCCCAGGCGGCCGCGTCGGCCGCCGCGTCGAGGTCGGCGTCCGCCGCGACCAGCAGCGCGTCCTTGCCCCCGCACTCGGCCAGCACCGGCGTGAGCGTCTCGGCCGCCGCCGCCAGCACCTTACGCGCGGTTGCGGCCGACCCGGTGAAGGCGAGCTTGTCGACGCCCGACCGGGCCAGCGCCGCCCCGGTCGGGCCGAACCCGGTGACGAGCTGAAGCACCGGCTCGGTGTCGCCGAACACGTCCGCCAGGACCGCGGCGAACGACCGCACCAGCCACTGCCCGGTCCCGGGGGTGAGCTCGGAGGGCTTGAACACGACCGCGTTGCCCGCCGCCAGCGCGTAGCCGACCGACCCCATCGGGGTCAGCACCGGGTAGTTCCACGGGCCGATCACGCCGATCACGCCGAGCGGCTGGTACTCAATTGACGCGGCCTGGTTGAGCATCGCGATCCCGGGCCGCACCCGGCGCGGCCGCAGCACCGGGCCCGCGTGCCGGGCCGCCCAGTCCACGTGCAGCACCGTGTTGGCGATCTCGAGGGTGGCGTCGTCGACCGGCTTGCCCGTCTCCGCGTGGACCAGCTCCGCCAGCTCCGGCAGGTGCCGGGTGACGTGCGCCTTCCAGGCGAGCAGGCGCCGCCGCCGCTCGCCGGCCGGCAGTCCGCCCCACCAGGCGGCCGCTCCCCGCGCCCGGGTGACCGCCGCCGCGACCTCCGCCTGCCCGTCGACCGGGTAGCGGGCGAGCACTTCGCCATTCGCCGGGTTGAGTGACTCGAACGTCTCCTGTGCCTCGCCCTGGGGCGGGGCGGCGGGCGAAACCGCATGACCTGCCATGGACGCAAGTAAACCACCGCGCCGCGGCGCCGGCCGGTGACTGGGTACCGTTAGCCTCGTGCCTGACCGCCCGCATGTGATCGTGAGCTGCGCCGTTTCCCTCGACGGGTACCTGGACGACACGTCGCCCCAGCGGCTGATCCTGTCCGGCCCGGAGGACCTGGACGAGGTGGACGGGCTGCGCGCCCAGGCGGACGCCATCCTGGTCGGCGCGGGGACGATCCGCGCCGACAACCCGCGCTTGCTGGTCCGGGACGCGGCCCGGGTGGCGGCGCGGCAGGCGGCGGGCCGGCCGCCGCACCCGCTGCGGGTCACGGTGACGGCGACGGGCGACGTGGACCCGGAGACCCAGTTCATCGCCGGCCCCGGGACACCCCTGGTCTACTGCGCGACCGCCGCCGCGGCTTCGGCGCGGGCCCGGCTCGGCCGCCGGGCGGTCGTCGTCGACGCCGGCGGAGCCTGGCCCTGGTGGTGGTGCTGCGCGACCTTTACGCCGCCCGGGGGGTGCGGGCCCTGCTGGTCGAGGGGGGAGCCCAGATCCTGCGTGACCTGCTGGCCCAGGGGCTCGCGGACGAGCTGCGGCTCGCGGTCGCCCCGTTCTTCGTCGGCGACGACGCGGCGCCCCGGTTCGGCCTGCCCGCCCGTTACCCGCACCACGCGGCGGCCCCGATGACCCTGCTCGACGTGCGCCGCCTGGGTGACCTGGTGGTCGCCCGCTACGCGCTGGGGAGTCCCCCTAGCGGCCGCCCGTAGCCGCCGCTCAGCCCATCCCCCCGCACGGGGTGGTCCCCCTGCCGCCCGCACCGGGCCCACCACCCCGCCACCGCCCGCACCGCCCGGTTCCGTCCCCACCGCCCGGTCCCCCCCGCCCCACCGCCCGCACCACCCGCACCGCCCGCACCGCCCGGGTCCGCCCCGCCCCACCGCCTGCACCACCCCGGCCGCTGCACCGCGGCGGTCCGCGCCGCCCCCACCGCCCGCACCACCCGGACCACCCCGCCTGCACCACCCCGGCCGCTGCACCGGCGGGGGTCTGCCCCGCCCCCACCGCCCGCGCCGCCTGGCCGCCCCGCCCCACCGCCCGCACTGGCCGCGCCGCCCGGCCGCCGCCCGCACCGCGCGGTCCCCCACCCCGCCGCCCGAACAGATGATCCGCCATCGCCACACCGGCCCTTGTGCCCAGGAGCCCCGGGAGCACCTGCGGCCCCGGTCAATGCGGAAACTAATATCTAACCGGAAACTTTTGCGAGCTGTAGCAATATTTGTTTCCGCTATTCGATCGTGTGAGCGAAATTGGTAAGATCTGCGATCACATCCGCCACGGCGCTATCGCCTGCCTCGTCGCCAGTACCCGCGACTGCCGGCTAATGGGGGTTCACCTCAGAACAGGGTGCCCTCGCGCTCGATGCCGCGCATCGCGTCGTAGTCGAGCACCACGCAGCGGATCCCGCGGTCCTCGGCCAGCGTGCGCGCCTGGAGCTTGATCGTCTGGGCAGCGAGCACGCCATGCACGGGCGACAGCAGCGGGTCCCGGTTGAGCAGCTCCAGGTACCGGGTCAGCTGCTCGACCGCGTCGATACCCGCGTGCCGCTTCATCTCCACCGCGACGTGCTCGCCGCCGGTGTTGCGGCACATGATGTCGACCGGCCCGATCGGGGTGGGGTACTCGCGCCGGATGAGGCGCCAGCCGTCCCCCAGCAGGTGCAGCTGCTCGGCCAGCAGCTCCTGCAGGTGCGCCTCGACCCCGTCCTTGACCAGCCCCGGGTCGACCCCGAGATCAGCCGAGGTGTCGGACAGCGTCTCCTCGATGGTAATGGTCAGCGTTTCCCCCGCCTTGCTGGTCACCGTCCAGCGGGCCGGGCTGTCCGTCCCGGCCGGGTGCTCGGTCAGCCGGCACGGCGGTGACATCCAGTTGAGCGGCTTGTAGGAGCCGCCGTCTGAGTGCACCAGGACGGAGCCGTCGGCCTTGACGATCAGCAGCCGCAGGGCGGACGGGAGGTGGGCGGTGAGCCGGCCGTCGTAGTCGACGCTGCACCGCGCGATGACGAGACGCACCATGGCACTCTAATGCGGACTAGCCGGTGCCGCCTGGGCGTTGTCACTAGGAGCTAACCGCATTTCGTTGCCCGATAGGCTGGACCGCCGTGAGCCCGCGTAAGACCAGGAAAGTCAGGTCCGCCGTCCCGGCCGCGCCCCTCGGTCCCGAGCGCATCGAGGACTGGCCCGACGGCGACTGGGTGGTGCGTCCGGTGCCGGGTGCGGCCGCCGCCAAGGCGTACCGCTGCCCCGGCTGCGATCAGGAGCTCCATCCCGGGGTCGCCCACCTGGTGGTGTGGCCCACGCACGCCGGGGCCGGCGCGCGGCGGCACTGGCACACGGTGTGCTGGCGGCGGCGGCTCCAGCGCCGCCCCGGCCGCTGACCCCGGCGGCCGGGAACGCAACCGAACCACGAAGAGGACACGTGACTGACATCAGGGCGCTGACAGTGCTGCCCGCGCGGCGCAGCCCGATCACACTGACCACCGAGGACGGGCTGCGCCTGATCGGGGAGCTGGCGCTGCCAGCCGACCGCGACCCGCTCGCCACGCTCGTCTGCCTGCACCCGCTGCCGACCCACGGCGGGATGATGGACAGCCACGTGTACCGTAAGGCCGCCAACCGGCTGCCCGCGCTGGCTGACCTGGCGGTGCTGCGCTTCAATACCCGCGGCACGATCAGTGAGCAAGGTAAGAGCGAGGGCGAATTCGGCTACGGCGAGACCGAGCGCTACGACGTCGAGGCGGCCGTGCGCTACGCCGTCGGCGCCGGGCTGCCGGACATCTGGCTGCTCGGCTGGTCCTTCGGGACCGAGCTGGCGCTGCGCTGGGGCCTGCTGCCTGGCGTGCGGGGCGCCATCCTGCTGTCACCGCCGTTGCGCCGGGCGGGCGAGACCGACCTGGACGCGTGGGCCGCCTCCGGGCGTCCGCTCACCGCGCTGGTGCCGGAGCTGGACGACTACCTGCGGCCCGACGAGGCGCGGGAGCGCTTCGCCCGGGTGCCGCAGGCGAAGGTGGTCGGCGTCGACGGGGCCAAGCACCTGTGGGTGGGGGAGAAGTTCGTCCGCATCGTGCTGGATGAGATCGCCGCCGCCGTCAACCCGGCCGCCCTCGGGCCCGGCCAGACCCTGCCAGTCACCTGGGCTGACTAGTGCCTGCTGGGAAAACCAGCCCGGCCGCAAACTCCAGCCCGCCACCCGCTCCGCCCGCAAACCCCGGGCGGCCCGCACACGCAGCGGAGGCCCCGGACCCTCGTCGGGTCCGGGGCCTCCGCTGACAGCACGTGCCCCGTCAGGCGGTGCCTGGGCCTACTCGGTCCACCAGTTCTCGTCGTCGTCCTTGCCCTCGGCGCCCGCCGGACGCGGCGCGGCACCGTTGCCGGACGGCCGCGCGGCCGCGGCGGCACCGTTGCTGACCGGCGCGCTCTCCACCGCGGGCTTGGCCGGAGGAGCCGCCACGGCCGGCTCCATCGGCGGCATCTGGATGCCGAGCTGCCCGCCGAGCAGCTGCCGCACCTGAGCCAGGTGCGAGGAGATGTTGTCCTTCTGGCGGGTGAGCTCGTCGACCTCGCGCTGGGCGGCGACCCGGCGCCGGTCGGCGTCGGCCTTGGTCTCCGACATCAGCTGGTCGGCCTGGGCCTTGGCCTGGGCGACGACCTGGTCGGCGTTCTTCTTCGCGTTCGACACCAGCTGCCGGGCGTGCTGGTCGGCGTCCCGGCGGGTCTGGTCGGCCTGGGCCGACGCCTTGGCCGCGCGCTGCTCGGCGGTCGACGCACGCTGCTCGGCCTCGGACACCAGCTTCTGGGTGGCGGCCTGGGCGGCGGCGAGCCGCTCGGCCTCCTGGCGCTCGGCCTCCTCGCGGCGGGCCGCGAGCTGGATCTCGAACTCCGCCTCGGCCTGCGCCCGCTGCGCCTCGCTCTCCTCCAGGATGCGCTGAGCCTGCGACCGCATCTCGTCGGCCTGGCGCTTGGAGGTGGTGAGGATCTCGTCCCGCTCGCGCTTGGCCGCCGCCTTCAGCTGCGCGACCTCACGCTCGGTGGTGGTGCGGAGCTTGGCGATGTCCCGCTCGGTGGCGGCCCGCTTCTCGGCCACCTCGTGGTCGGCGGTGGCGCGCAGCTTGGCCGCCTCGCGCTCGGTGGTGTTGGTCAGCTCGTCCGCCTCGCGGCGGGCGGTGGTGCGGATGGAGTCGGCCTCGCGCTCGGCCGCGCCACGCTGGTCGTCGACCTCGCGCTTGGCGTTGGCCCGCAGCTCCGCCGCCTCGTTCTCGGCTGCCGCCCGCAGCTCGGCGCCGTCAACCTTGGCCGCCGCCTTGATCTCGTTCGCCTCGGACCGGGCGGCCTGCACAAGCTCGGTCGCCTGCTCCTCGGCCAGCCGCAGCAGCTGCTCGATGCGCGCGCCGAGACCCGAGTAGGTCGGCCGTTCCTGCTCCTGGATCTGCCGCTGCGCGTCCTGCAGGTCGCGCCGCGCGCTGGTGGCGTCTTCCTGGTGGCGGCGCATCTCGTTGGCGAGCTGACGGATGTGCTCGTCGACCTGATGCGGATCGTAGCCGCGCATGACCTTGGCGAAGTCGCGCGGCGGGGTCTCTTCGAAGAAGCTGGTCAGCTGAGCGTCAATATCCGATTGCATATGGGCCTAATCCAAGCTAGACGGGGGACGGCAGGCAGGGACCGGAGCGCGGGGAGACTGATCTCGCCACTGAGAGGCAATCTACTCTGCCACCGCAGGGTCTGCGGGTGCTTCGATGTTCTTCCCGGCGGACGGCCTTGCTGTGATTCCCGAGAAAGTCTAGGGGCCACATGGTCCTCATATGTCAGTAAAGGCCGCCCGGATGGTCACGTTTTTTGCACCCGCAGGAAGGGACCCGCTGCAATCGATCGCAGAGCCGCCGCGGCGGCACATTTAGCGTCGCGGCTGCACGAGTTCTGTCAGTACTCCACCGAGGTCACCAGGGTGCAAAAAGGCGATCGAGGCGCCCATCGAACCGTGCCGCGGGCGCGCGTCGATCAGCCGGACACCAGTGCCGCCGACCTGCGCCAGCGCCGCCGTCACGTCCGCCACCGCGTACCCGACGTGGTGCATGCCCTCGCCCCGGCGCTCGAGGAACTTGCCGACGGGGGTGTCCGGGTGCAGCGGCTCGAGCAGCTGCACGTAGGACCCCTCGGTGTCGGGGGCGAGCATGGCCTCGCGGACGCCCTGCTCGTCGTTGACCTCCTGGCTCACCACGGAGAGCCCGAAGACGCTCGTGTACCGTTCGACAGCGGCGTCCAGGGACCGGCAGGCAATTCCGACGTGATCGATTCTCAGCAGCACAAGCCGGTATCGTATCTCCTCCGCTCGGTAGGTACCGTAGAGGACGGACCTTGATGAGCGCGGCAGGCGCATAACCCCGGGAGGCGTCATGGGCGACCGTGACCCAGTGATCATTGGCGGCGCGCGGACCGGAATCGGGCGGCTACTCGGCAGCCTGGCCGGGTTCAGCGCGGCCGACCTCGGCGGATTCGCGATCCAGGGCGCGCTGGAGCGCGCGCGCATCACCCCGGACCAGGTCGAGTACGTGATCATGGGTCACGTGCTGCAGGCGGGCACCGGGCAGATCACCGCGCGCCAGGCGGCGGTGAAGGCGGGCATCCCGATGTCGACTCCGGCCACCGTGGTCAACAAGGTTTGCCTGTCTGGCCTCGACGCCATCGCCCAGGCGGCCGACCTGATCCGGCTGGGTGAGTTCGACATCATCGTCGCGGGCGGCATGGAGTCGATGACCAATGCCCCGCACCTGCTGCCGAACTCGCGCAAGGGGTACAAGTACGGCGCGGTCGAGATGCTGGACTCGATGGCCACCGACGGCCTGACCGACGTGTTCGACGGCCTGTCCATGGGCGAGTCGACCGAGCGGCACAACGGCGGCCTCAGCATTACCCGCGAGCAGCAGGACGAGTTCGCTGCCCGCTCGCAGCAGCGCGCGGCCCGGGCGGCCAAGGACGGCCTGCTGGCGGAGGAGATCGTCGGTGTCGAGGTCAAGTCGCGCCGGGACACGGTGGTGTTCGCGGCCGACGAGGGCATCCGGCCCGACACCACGGCCGAGTCGCTG
Organism: uncultured Actinomycetota bacterium; assembly: GCA_963795335.1. Taxonomy (GTDB): domain Bacteria; phylum Actinomycetota; class Actinomycetes; order Streptosporangiales; family Streptosporangiaceae; genus Trebonia. The sequence continues at coordinate 373,840 of CAWCHI010000004.1, read as the reverse complement.
GGCAAGCTGCCGGCCGCGTTCGGTAAGGGCGGTACGATCACCGCGGGTTCCTCGTCGCAGATCTCTGACGGCGCCGCCGCGCTGGTGGTGACCACCCGGCAGCGGGCGGCCGAGCTCGGCGCGACCGTGCTGGCCGAGATCGGCGCCTTCGGCACCGTCGCCGGGCCGGACAACAGCCTGCACCACCAGCCGTCCAACGCGATCAAGAAGGCCCTCGGCAAGTCCGGCCTTGAGGTCGGCGACCTGGACCTGATCGAGATCAACGAGGCGTTCGCCGCGGTGGGCATCGCTGCCACCCGCGACCTCGGCGTCAGCTCCGACATCGTGAACGTCAACGGCGGCGCGATCGCCCTCGGGCACCCGCTCGGCGCGTCCGGCGCCCGGATCGCGCTGACCCTCCTATACGAACTGCGGCGCCGCGGCGGCGGACGCGGCGTGGCGGCGCTGTGCGGCGGCGGCGGCCAGGGCTCGGCCCTGCTGCTGCGCGCGACCGCAGGCTGAGCGGCGACCGGGCAGACGGCCCGCCCGGGGGAGAGCCCCGGGCGGGCCGTCTGCCGCTGAGCCGGCGGCGGTGCTGCTTGCAGCTAGCCGGGCGCTCAGGTCTTGATCGGGTGCAGCTGCCAGGTCCCGCCGCCGTCGGCGGTCATCCATACCGCATGCAGGTTGCCGCGGCTGAGGGCGACGCCCTGGGTGCTGCTGGTCATGCCCACGTAGCTGAACCCCCCGGCCGCGCCGGACGGGTCGGACAGGGTGGCCCGGCGCCACTGCGACGCGCCCGGTGAGAGCACGTAGATCGCGCCCGCGGCTTTGCCCGCGGTCACGGTCGCGAGGATGAGGGTGCCGTCGTTCAGCGCCGTCAGCGACTCGGGCTGGCCAACGTGCGCGGTGCCCGCCGCGGCCTGCTCGGTCCAGCTCGCCCCGCCGTCGCCGGACAGGTAGGCCACGCTGCCAGCGCCAGCGCCAGCGCCAGCGCCGGTGCCGGCGCTGGTGCAGACCAGGCCCAGGCGATCCGCGCCCGAACTGCCCGGCCCGGCCGGGGTGAGCCACAGCTGGGACGGCAGGCCGCCGGCGGCCGCGGGGCCCGGCTTGCACGGCAGCGTTCCCGCCTGGTGCCAGGCGCCGCCGTCGAGCGGCCCGGCGTACAGCGTGCCGTCCGGCGCCGCCAGGTACCCGGTGGCGGCGGTGGCGCTGGTCGGGCCGGCCAGCGTCAGCACCGCGCTGCCGGCTGCCCCGCTGCCAGCGGTCAGCCCGGCCGGGACGCCCGGCACCTGGCTCCAGGTGTCGCTTCCGGCTGTCGCCGACATCAGCGTGTACGAGGTGCAGTCGCCGAGGGTGCCGCCGGCTGTGCCGTCCGACGCTGAGGGGCAGTCGCCGAATAGCGCAAAGGCGTGGCCGTTCGAGGTCTCCAGGTCGCTGACGGCAGCGCCGCCGGTGCCGACCTTGTGCCAGGTCTCGCCCCCGTTGCCAGTCGCCCACAGCTCCGGTCCGAACGCCCAGCCGTCGCTGGCGTTGAGGAACCTCAGGCCGGTGACCCCGGTGCTGCCGCCGGGGCTGACGGTGTCCGGCGCGGGCAGCCCGTGCCAGGTCTCGCCGCCGTCGTCGGTGCGGGCGATCGACGTGCAGATGTCCGGGTTGGAATTGGCGCACTCGCCGGGCGTCCCGGCCGGTCCCATGACCCATCCGGTCGTGAGTGAATCCCAGGTGACCGACACCGGGGTGAAGTTGGGCGGCAGGTACCCGGCCGCCGCCTTGCCCGGCGTCGCACTGGCGGCCGGATTAGTGGCAGGCGCGGCGGCTGTCTTGTCCGCGCGGGACGACAACGATGGCGACTGGGCTCCGCTGGACGCGGGCTTCTCGCCCGCCGCTACCCGACCGTTCGCTGACGGCGGGCTGACGTTCAGCGACATGCCCACCGGGACGGCGATGCCGATCGCGGCGGCGACCGCGGCGGCGGACGCGACCGAGATCAGCGCCTTGCGGACCTTGCGGCGTCGGGCGCGCCGGGTGATCAGCTCGAAGGTGCCGGGGGGCGGCGGAAGGGGCCGGACCTGCTCACCGAGCCAGCGGTCGAGCGGGTCGTGGTCGTTGTCAACTGGCATCGACCTTCCCTCCCTTCCCGAGGCCGGTTTCTCCCAGGCCGGGCTGCCCGAGACCTGGCTGCCCGAGACCTGGCTGCCCGAGACCGGGCCGCCTGGCGCTGCCCCGCGGGACACCAGGCTGGCCGGGCGCGCCTGGCTGCTGCATGGGCATCGGGCCGGTCGAGGTGGCCTGCCTGATCGCTTCCTTGAGCCGGGCCCGCGCGTGGTACAGGTCCGCCTTGATGGTGCCCTCGGGCTTCTTCAGCTGCGCCGCGATCTCCTTGACGCCGAAGCCGGCGTAGTAGTGCAGCAGGAAAGGCTCGCGCAGCCGGGCTGGCAGGGCGCCGAGCAGCTCACGGATGTCCACGTCCTGCGACGGGTCGGCGTACGGCTCGGAGTCGGTGCCGGCGGTTGCCTTGCTGATCGCGCGTCGCTCCCGTTCGAGCTTGCGCCAGTGGTCGCGGACCAGGTTGGTGGCGATCATGTAGAGGTAGCTCTGCGGACTGTCCAGCTTGTCCGGGCTCGTCCACTTAGACAGCAAGCGGACGAACGCCTCGGATGCGATCTCGTGCGCGGTCTCGTCGTCGTCGACCAGTCGCCGGACCCAGCCCGCCAGCTTGGGGTAGTGGGCGGCGAACAGCTCCTCCGCGTGGCCCTGGCGCGGACCGGAACGCCCGGCACCGGTCACGACGGCATAGGGCCCGGTTTCGCCGCCCGTGTCGGTGTCCACCGAACCCCTCTCTCGACGGCCTGCCCGGGATGTCCCGATTGAAATCGGTCCCGCTTCATCCTGCGCCTCGGCGCCGGGAGAAGGCCAGCCCGGAACCGGCGGCGGAAGCGGGGGAGCGGCGCCGGCTCCGTCCCGGCCAGTCAGCCCGGTGGAAGCCCCGCCGGCCGCCATGATGTCACCAAACGGTGGCCCTGTAAGGGTATTTGTCGGGTGCATCGCTGCCTTCCACACTTCCGCGCGGTGACGGACGGCCCGGTTGTCCTGGCCGCCCTGTAGACGCCGCAGCCGCCCGGCCGGTTGCGGGCGGCGGGCGGTTTCTCCGGCTCTGGGCCGCTACGCCGGCTTCCCGCGGGCCAGCGCGGGCGTCCCGGTGCTGGCCGCGGGGTCTCAGGCGGGGCTGACGACGGCGAGGCCGGCCGCCGCCGCGGCCGCCGTCAGCCGCGCGTCGTAGCACACGAACGCGGTCAGGTCGCGCCTGACGGCCAGGGCCGAGGCGAGGTGCACGGCCGCCGTCGCGGGCAGCGTGCCCGGCGGCACCGTGCCCGCGTTGTCGAGCAGGTCGCGGGTGAGCGAGATAAGCGCGACGCGGCGGATGATGCGCTGGGCCCGGGGCAGTGCCCCCGGCTCGGCCCGCCAGACCGCCCGCAGCACCTCGGCCCGGTGCAGCGGGCTCGACACGAGGGCCTGGCCGGCGTGGGCCGCCAGGTAGCGCGCCAGCGCGGCCGACTCGGGCTCGGTGACCGCCAGCTTGACCAGGGCCGAGGAGTCGAGGTAGATCACCGGACGGGACCCGCCGGGCCGGTGTCGGCCGGGCCCGCCCGGTTGCCGCCGTCCGGGCCCGGCTGGCCGTCCGGTTCGGCTTCCCGCAGCGCCGCCAGGGCGTCGCTGGCGGCGGGCTCCCCGGCGGTCACCGCCGGGTACGGGTCGATATCGAGCACGCTCCCGTCATCCTGCGCCCGCTCGATCACCCCCCGGGCGATCCAGCGCTCGAGCGGGCTCTCCGGGTCGTGCACCGGGATCATCTGCGCCACCAGGCGGCCCCGGTTGGTGATGTCGACCGTGTAACCCCGCTCTACCAGGTCGACGTAAACGCTGGCGTGCTGCCGGAGCTCGCGGATGCCGATGCGGCGCGCGGTGGCGTCGGGGGCGGCGTGGTGCACCGGATCACCCGCGTAGCCCAGGTCCGGGTTCAGCGGCTTTCCCCGCCGCCGGTCGCTGTTGCGCGCCATGGGGCGACTGTAGCACATAAGATGCTACAAGATGACCTGGCTGACGGCGGGTTGCGGCCGTCGTGGGGCCAACATTGGTCACGATCACGCCAGGAACTGGTGCAGGATAGAGGTATGCAATCGCCGCGGGACTTTTCCATGTACGGGGCCGTTGACCTAGGGGCGCGACAGGCCGCCGCGCAGCGCAGGCAGCAGGTGGCCCAGGCCACCGCATCGGCCGGAGCTGGCGACGGCGCCCCGAACGGCGGCCAGGCGTCGCCGTTCGTCATCGACGTCACCGAAGAGACCTTTAACGACGACGTCGCCCTGCGGTCGCGGACGACGCCGGTCATCGTGGACCTGTGGGCCGAGTGGTGCGGCCCCTGCAAGCAACTCAGCCCGGTCCTCGAGAAGCTCGCCGCCGAAGCGGCGGGCGCCTGGGTACTGGCCCGGATCGACGTCGACGCCAACCCGCGGCTGGCGCAGGCGTTCCAGGCGCAGTCGATCCCGATGGTGGTCGCCGTCATCGGCGGCCAGATGGTGGACGCGTTCGCCGGGGCGATGCCCGAGGCGCAGGTCAAGCAGTGGCTGACCCAGGTCCTGTCGGTCGCCGAGCAGCTTGGCGTGCCAACCGGCGCCCAGCCGGACGGGGCCGGACCGGACGAGGCGGCCGACAACCTGCCGCCCGCGCTGTCGGCCGCCCGCGACGCGATGGAGTCGGGTGACCTCGACGGGGCCGCCCAGGCCCTGGAGAAGGCGCTGGCCGACGCGCCCGCGGACGGGCTCGCCAAGAGCTGGCTGGCCCAGGTCAACCTCATGCGCCGGGTCTCGGCGGCCGATCCGGGCGCCGCTTCCCGTAACGCCGCCGCCAGCCCGCAGGACGTCGGCGCCCAGCTCCTGGCGGCCGACTTCGACATGGCCAGCGGCGACGCCGAGAAGGCGTTCGACCGGATCCTCGGGGTGATCAAGCGGACCGCGGGCGACGAGCGCAACACCGCCCGCCTGCGGCTGCTCGACCTGTTCGAGGTGCTCCCGCCGGACGACGAGCGCCTGAAGAAAGCCAGGACCCAGCTCACGCTGCTGCTGTTCTGAGCGGCGGCCCTGGGCGGTGGGGCTACCGGGCCTGGCGCGGGGCGTGCAGGTCGGGCTCGGACAGCGCCTCGAGGGCAGGCAGCGCGGCCGCCAGCGCTTCCTGCTGGGCCGGGTCGAGCAGCGCCAGCCACGCGGTCAGCATCGCGGTGCCCTCGTCGCGCAGCTGGTCCAGGGTCTCGTGCCCCCGGGGGGTCACCATCAGCGTGGAGGCGCGCGCGTCCCGCGGGTCGGCGTCGCGCCGGACGTAGCCCAGGTCCTCCAGGACCGACACGATCCGGGTCAGCGTGGACGGGGCGACGCCCTCGGCCGCGGCCAGGTCGCCCAGCCGCATCGGCCCCGCCCGCTCGACCGTGGCCAGCGCCGCCAGCTGGGTCGGGGTCAGCCCGGCGACCTCATGCCGGCGCAGCCTGCGGGACAGCCGGGCGAGCGCCACGCGCAGCCGCGTGACGTCGATCATGCCGGTGTGAGTCTGCATCCCGTCCGCTCCGGTCGCCAGCGGGCTTATCGTGGTTTCCCGCGCCATGCATGAAGCGTACGCGGTGCAGGAGATCCCTCAATATCCTTAGGTTGTTTACTGGCAGAGTGGCCAGGGGCCGAGGAAGGCGGAACCGACATGACCATGGCGCCGAGCGTGTCCTACTCGATCACCGCCCGGCTCGAGGTTGCCGCGCACGGCCGCGCGGTCAGCGAGATCACCCGGGCAGTGGAGCACGCCGGCGGGGTGGTCACCGCCCTCGACGTCAACTCCGGCAACCGGGGCACGCTGCGGGTGGACGTCACCTGCGCCGCGAGCGACACCGCGCACGCGGAGTCGCTGGTCGCGGCGATGGCCGCCATCCCCGGGGTCGCCGTGCACAAGGTCAGCGACCGGACCTTCCTGCTGCACCTCGGGGGCAAGATCGAGATGCGCTCCAAGGTCCCGCTGCGCAACCGGGACGACCTGTCGATGGCCTACACACCCGGCGTCGCCCGGGTCTCGCTCGCGCTCGCGGCCAACCCCGGGGACGCCCGGCGGCTGACCATCAAGCGCAACAGCGTCGCCGTGGTCACCGACGGCTCGGCCGTGCTCGGCCTGGGCAACGTCGGCCCGTACGCGGCCCTGCCGGTCATGGAGGGCAAGGCGGCCCTGTTCAAGCGGTTCGCCGACATTGACGCGTGGCCGATCTGCCTCGACACCCAGGACACCGACCAGATCGTGGCGACGGTGGCCGCCATCGCCCCCGGCTTTGGCGGCATCAACCTGGAGGACATCTCCGCCCCCCGGTGCTTCGAGGTGGAGCGGCGGCTGCGGGCCATGCTCGACATCCCGGTCTTCCACGACGACCAGCACGGCACCGCGATCGTGGTGCTGGCCGCGCTCACCAACGCGCTGCGGGTGGTGGGCAAGGAGCTCGCCGACGTCAAGATCGTCATGGCCGGGGCGGGCGCGGCGGGCACCGCGGTCCTCAAGCTGCTGCTCGTCGCCGGGGCCAGGAACGTGATCTCGTGTGACATCAACGGCGCCGTTTACCAGGGCCGCGAGGGCATGAACGAGAACCTGGCCTGGATCGCCGAGCACACCAACACCGATTGCTACGAGGGTGACCTGGCGGGCGCGGTGGCGGGGGCCGATGTCTTCATCGGCGTGTCCGCCCCCAATGTGCTGCGCGGCCAGGACGTCAAGACGATGGCCCCTGGCGCCATCGTGTTCGCCCTGGCCAACCCGGACCCGGAGGTCGACCCGGACGAGGCCCGCGAGTACGCGGCGGTGGTCGCCACCGGCCGCAGCGACTACCCGAACCAGATCAACAACGTGCTCGCGTTCCCCGGCGTCTTCCGCGGCCTGCTCGACGCCCAGTCGACCACGATCACCGACACGATGCTGGCCGCCGCGGCCCGGGCGCTGGCCGACGTGGTGCCGGCCGAGGAGATCGGGCCCGACTACATCATCCCGTCGGTGTTCCACCCCGACGTCGCCTCCCGGGTGGCGGCGGCCGTGCGCGGGGCCGCCGCCGGGGAATCCGCCGAAGGCTAGTCCGTGATGGGCGTGAGCCCGCGCTCAGCGCAGACCTCTTCGTCGAACAAGATGTTGCCGGTGTAGGTGGCCGGCGGCTGCTGGCAGAGCCACAGGGCGGCCGCCGCCATCTTGTCGGCGGGCTCGAAGTTCAGGTCGGGGTTCTCCTTGTTGTTCCCCGCGAAGACATTGCCGGGCGTCCGGATGCGGCCCTGGGGGGACAGGACGTTGACGGAGATGTTGGCGTCCTGCAGTTCCATCGCGAGGCTCTGCGAGTACCGCTCGAGGGCCGCCTTGACCATTCCGTAGAACGCGCCGCCGGCCGCGACCCCGCGTACGGGCCAGGCCCGGGGAAGACGGCCGCGCGCGAGGACACGTTGATGATGTGCCCCTCCCCGGCGGCCCGCAGGTGGGGCAGCGCCTCCCGCATCAGCAGCAGGGGACCGCGCAGGTCGATCTGCCAGATCAGGTCGAGGTGGCGCGGCTGGACGCTCTCCAGGGTGCCGGGCACCAGGATGGCCGCGTTGTTGACGACGATGTCGATCCGGCCGAACTCCTCCACGGTGGCTTGCACACAGGCGGTGATGCTGTCCGGGTCGCGGACATCGAGCCGGACCGGCAGGGCACGGCCGCCGCGCTGCTTGATGTGATCGGCGACCGTGTAGATCGTGCCGGGCAGCCGCTTGTCGGTGACTTCGGTCGTGCGGGCCGCCACCACGACCGCGGCCCCGGCCCCGGCCAGTGCCCGGGCGATATACTCGCCGATTCCCCTGCTCGCGCCAGTAACGATGGCGACCTTGCCGTCGACAGCCATGCTGACCTGCTTTCCTCGCGCGTAGTGGTTAGGCGGGCTAACCATCCCTTTTGGGAGCGTAGCGGACAATGGTTTTGCGGCCTAGCGGACAATCGCCCGTTTCGTTTCGGTGGCCCCAGCGCGTCCCCGGCCGAGCGCACGCGGCACGACCCAAGCGGCGGCATGATGGTTATATGGACCACATGGGTTCGGATCCAAAGGCTGGCAGGCTGCTCGTCGCGACCCCCCTCCTGGGTGACCCGAACTTCAAGCGGGCCGTTGTGCTGATCGTCGAGCACGAGGACGTGCAGGGGACCCTCGGCGTCGTTCTCAACCGGCCCACCGAGATCGGGGTCGGCCAGGTGCTCGGTCAGTGGACCGAGCTCACCACCGAGCCCTCGGTGGTGTTCAAGGGCGGCCCCGTCGCCCCCAACAGCGCCCTCGCGCTGGCGCTCATCCCGGGCAAGGACGAGCCAGCCGGCTGGCGGGCCCTCGACGGTGCCCCCGCCCTGGCCCGGCTGGGCCTGCTCGACCTGGACACGCCGCCCCGGCTGCTCGCCCCCGCGATCACCAGCCTGCGGGTGTACGCGGGCTATGCGGGCTGGTCGCCCGGGCAGCTCGAGGCGGAGATCGACGAGGGCGCCTGGTACGTGCTGAGCGCCGAGCCGGGCGACGTCTTCGCGGCCGCCCCGGACCGGCTGTGGCGCCAGGTGCTCCGCCGCCAGGGCGGCGACCTGGCGTTCCTCGCCACCTACCCGGACGACCCGTCGCTCAACTAGCAGCGCCGGCGGCGGCCCGGCGGCTGCCCTTGCGGAGGGGCGTCCCCACCGGGGGCCCGATGGCGGGTAAGCTCAAGGGGTGAGCACCGAAGTAATGCCAGACAGCGACCTGAAGGTCCATGAGGACCTTAAGCCGGACACGTCGCATGGCGATCACGAGCGGTTCGCGCACTACGTCGACAAGAACGACATGATGCAAGCCGCGGTCTTCGGCACGCCCATCAAGGCGCTGTGCGGCAAGGTCTGGGTGCCGAGCCGGGATCCGCAGAGGTTCCCGGTCTGCCCGGAGTGCAAGGAAATCTATGAGTCGCTTCCGCCCGGCGACGACAACAACGACGAATAGTCGTAGTGACGGCCCTTCCTGAGTCAGCCGCCCCCGTTCTGGATCCTGAACTTCCGTCTCTTCGCGGCTGGCAAAAAGCTGCTTACGCAGAGTATTTTCGCGTAGCTAAACGCGATTTCCTCCTGGTGGCGACCCCCGGTGCGGGCAAGACCGCCTACGCCCTCACCGTGGCCGGCCAGTTGCTGGCCCAGCGTGAGGTGCAGTCCGTCACGATCGTGACGCCGACCGAGCACCTGAAGTACCAGTGGGCCCAGGCGGCCCGCCGGTTCGGCATCGCCATCGACCCGTCCTACCGCAATGCCCAGGGCCGTGCGGGAGCCGACTTCCAGGGCGTCGCCGTCACCTACGCACAGGTCGCGGCCCACCCGGCGCTGCACCGCAACCGCACCGAGGCGCGCCGCACGCTGGTCATCTTCGACGAGATCCACCACGCGGGCGACGCCCTGTCCTGGGGTGACGCCGTGAAGGAGGCGTTCGACCCGGCCCGGCGGAGGCTGGCGCTGACCGGCACCCCGTTCCGCTCGGACGCCAACCCGATCCCGTTTGTCACCTACGTCCCCGAGGCGGACGGATCCAAGCGGTCCGCCTCCGATTACGTCTACGGCTACGGGCCGGCCCTCAGCGACGGCGTGGTCCGCCCAGTCATCTTCCTTGCCTACTCGGGCGAGATGCACTGGCGCACCCGGGCAGGCGACGAGATCAGCGCCACCCTCGGCACCCCAATGACCCGGGAGCAGATCGCACAGGCGTGGCGGACCGCGCTCGACCCCGGCGGCGACTGGATCGGCCGGGTGCTGGAGGCGGCCGACAGACGGCTGACAGAGGTGCGCCGGGGCATGCCCGACGCCGGGGGCCTGGTGATCGCGAGCGACCACGAGACCGCCCGCGCCTACGCGGCCCTGCTGCGCCGGATCAGCGGCGAACGGGCCGCGATCGTGCTGTCGGACGACCCGACCGCGAGCAAGAAGATCTCCGCCTTCGCCCAGTCGGCCGCGCGCTGGATGGTCGCCGTGCGGATGGTGTCGGAGGGCGTCGACGTGCCCCGGCTGGCGGTCGGGGTTTACGCCACCAGCGTGTCCACCCCGCTCTTCTTCGCCCAGGCGGTCGGCCGGTTCGTGCGTGCCCGCAAGCGGGGCGAGACCGCGTCGGTGTTCGTCCCGTCGGTGCCGGCCCTGCTCGGCTTCGCGGCCGAGCTGGAGGCCGAGCGCGACCACGTGGTGCACGCCCTCGACCGCGACCCCGAGGCCGAGCTGACCGAGGCCCAGCGGGAACGCAAGACGGCCGACGACTTCGAACTCGCGGGCCGCTCGATCGAGGTGCTCAAGGCGTCGGCCACGTTCGACCGGGTGCTGTTCGACGGAGGAGAGTTCGGCACCGCGACTGAGGCGGGTTCGGCCGAGGAGGAGGACTACCTCGGGCTGCCCGGCCTGCTCGAACCCGACCAGGTGGCCGTGCTGCTGCGTAAGCGCCAGGCAGCCCAGCTCGCGGCCCGCTCCGCCAGCAGCATGGCCGGCGGAGGTGCGGGCGGCGACGGCGCGACGTCCGACGGCGGGTTGTTCACCGTCCCCGGCGCGCCCGCTCCGGACGCTGCGCCGGCCGCGCCCCCGGCTAAGCCGGCCGTCAGCCGCGAGCAGCTCACGGCGCTCCGCAAGGAGCTGAACGGCCTGGTCGGCGCGTGGTCGCACCGCACCGGGCAGCCGCACGGAGTGATCCACAACGAGCTCAGGAGCGCGTGCGGCGGTCCGGCCCTGCCACAGGCCTCAGCCGACCAGATCAAGGCCAGGATCGACCGGATCCGGCACTGGGCGCTCTCCCGCCGATAATGGACGCAAGCCTCTGAGCTGCGCAAACGGGCGGTAGAAAGATCATTTAGGCGGGCACTGGTTCAAAGTGAGAACCTGCCCGCCCATTACCGGGCGTACCGATGCAGTAACCCGCATTCGCGGGGCGCCCAAGACGAAGGAGTGCAGCGATGAGCGCTGATGCATCAGCCGCCAAACTGGTTCCGGAGCAGGCCACGGCCGAGAATCCGCACACCGACGGCACCATCACCAGGGAACAGGCGGCGGCCGAGGCCGCCGCGGAGGTGCCTACTGTCGGTGACCCGATGGCGCTGGGCCTGCCGTGCTTCATCGCCGGCTCGGTTTCGCTCGGGCTGGCGCTGGTCGGCGTGGTGCCAGCCACCGCGGTCGGTGCGGCCCTGCCGATCATCCTCACCGCGACGGCGATCGGCCTGTTCATCGCCACGATCTGGGCCGCCTCCCTGCACCAGAGCGCGGTCGCCAGCGTGTTCGGTATCTTCGCCGGGTTCTGGCTCAGCTACGCGGTCCTCGTGCTCGGGCTCACCCACAACTGGTTCGGCGTGGCCCCGGCCTCGGCGCAGGCCACCCAGGAACTGTTCCTGGTCGCCTGGCTGGTGGTCATCGTCCTGCTGACCGTCACCACGCTGCGGCTCCCGCTCGCCTACACCGCGCTCTTCCTGCTCGTCGCGGTGGCCCTGCTGCTGGTCTTCCTCGGCGTCAACCAGACGTCCACCGGCCTGGTGAAGGCGGCCGGGTACGTGGTGCTGGTGTTCGCCGCCCTCGGCGCCTACCTGTACGCCTCCACCGCGGCGGTCGCCACCGGAGGCAAGCCGATGCCGCTTGGCCGGCCGACGCTCCGCTGAGCAGGCGTCAGGCTAGGCGGGGCGGACCTCGACGCCGGTGTCGCGCAGCACGGTGATTGCCTCCGCAGTGGTCCCGGGCGCGACGCCGGCCGTCAGTTCGAGCAGCACCGAGGTGCGGAACCCGCCAGCGGCGGCGTCGGCCGCCGTCGCCCGCACGCAGTAGTCGGTGGCGATGCCCACTACGTCGACCGCGTCCACGCCGCGGGCGCGGAGCCAGTCCGCCAGCGGCGTGCCGTCGTCCGCTACGCCCTCGAAGCCGCTGTAGGCGGCGGCGTGCGCGCCCTTGCGGAACACTTCCTCGATGGGCTCGGTGGCCAGGTCGGGGTGGAAGTCGGACCCGGCCGTCCCGGCGACGCAGTGCACTGGCCAGGACCGCACGTAGTCCGGGTGGTCGGAGAAGTGACCGCCCGGGTCGACGTGGTAGTCCTTGGTCGCCACGACGTGGTCGTAACCGTGGCTGCCCCCGGTCAGCAGGTCGCTGACCGAGCGGGCGACCGCGGTCCCGCCGGCCACGGCGAGGGACCCGCCTTCGCAGAAGTCATTCTGCACGTCGACGATGATGAGCGCGCGCATAGTTCGCCACTTTAGCTAGTCTTCGTCGCCCGCGGGACCGAAGACGGTCGGGATGGCGGGGTAGCCGCGGGACAGCTGGAGGGCGTAGCCGGGAAGTTCGGCCAGCACGGCGACGTGCCGGGCCCGGGCGTCCCGGACGGTCTCCCGGCCGACCACCTTGCCCTCCTTGACCAGCTCGGTGAGCAGCACCCGGTCATCCGGCCCGAGGCCCGAGGGCGGGGCGAGCAGGATGCGCTCGGCCGACGCGGCGCCGCCCGCCGGCCGCTCGCGGACCGCCCACTTGCGCCCGCCCCGGCCGGGCTTGCCGACCGACCGCTTGGCCACCGGGCGGAGCATCTCCAGGCCGCCCGGCGCGTCGTCCGCCAGTGGCTCGTCCGACCGCGCGACCAGCTTGTACACCAGCGCCGCGGTCGGCGCCCCGGACCCCGTCACAAGCGAGGTGCCGACGCCGTAGCCGTCGACCGGGGCCACCGCGAGCCCGGCGATCGAGTACTCGTCGAGGTCTCCCGTCAAGATGATCCTGGTGCTGGTGGCGCCCAGGGAGTCGAGCAGCGCCCGCACCGAGACCGCCAGCGCGGGCAGGTCCCCGCTGTCGATGCGGACCGCGCCCAGCGACGGCCCGGCGACCGCCACCGCCTCCCGCACGGCCTGCTCCACCTCGAACGTGTCCACCAGCAGGGTGGTGCCCTCGCCGAGCGAGGAGACCTGGGCGGCGAAGGCATCCTGCTCGCTGTCGTGCACCAGGGTGAACGCGTGGGCCGAAGTGCCGCCGGACGGGACGCCGTAGGTGAACCGCGCCTGGAGGTTGGAGGTGGAGGCGAAGCCGGCGATGTAGGCGGCCCGGGCGGCCGCCACCGCGGCGCCCTCGTGCGTCCGCCGCGAGCCCATCTCGATCAGCGGCCGCCCGTCCGGCCCGGGACCGCCCGCGGCGGTGACCATGCGGGAGGCGGCCGAGGCAACCGCGCAGTCGTGGTTGAGTATGGACAGCGCCACCGTCTCCAGCAGGACCGACTCGGCGAAGGTGCCCTCGACGACGAGGATCGGCGACCCCGGGAAGTACACGTCACCCTCGGCGTAACCCCAGATATTGCCGGAAAACCGATACGATGACAGGTACTGGAGCGTGGCGTCGTCCACGACCTGGTTTTCCCGCAAAAACGACAGCTCGTCGGGCCCGAAGCGGAAGCGCTCGATGGCGTCGAGCAGCCGGCCGGTGCCGGCCACGACGCCGTAACGGCGGCCGTGGGGCAGGTGGCGGGCGAAGACCTCGAAGACCGCCCGCCGCGAGGCCGCCCCGCTGCGCAGCGCGGCCTGCAGCATGGTGAGTTCGTAGTGGTCAGTCAGCAGCGCGGTTGTCCCGCTGTTCACCAGATTGGTCACAGGTGGAAGACTACGGATAGGGAGGTACCGACGAGTGAGCGTGGCACCCGCTGAGGTCGATCAGCCGCGGTCAGCGGATGAGGTAACGCCCGCTAAGCCCTGGCTGACGATCGTCTGGAACGATCCGGTCAACCTGATGTCTTACGTTACCTATGTCTTCGAGCATGTTTTCGGTTATCCGCGCTCGAAGGCGGAGAAGCTGATGCTCGACGTGCACCATAAGGGTCGGGCAGTCGTCGCCAGCGGTAGCCGCGAGGCGATGGAGCGCAACGTCGAGGTGCTGCACGGCTACGGCCTGTGGGCGACCGTCCGGCAGGATGACTGAGTCTCGGAGTGATGCGGATGTTCCGGTCGGTGAAGGGTGGCGGCGCCAGTGTCTGGCTCTCGCCGGGCGAGGCGAACCTGCTGCGGGCCCTCGTCATGCCCGTCATGGAGCTGCTCAGCGACCCCGAGCGGCCCGCGCCGCCAGCGCCCGCCGAGCCGCCGGCCGGTCCCGGGTCAGCTGCCGGTGACGCGGACGGAGACCCGGACGGCGACCCGGACGCCAGGGAGCAGGCCGACCTGTTCAGCGACCTGGAGAAGATGTTCAACGAGACGACGGCCGAGGCGCCGCACGCCCCGGACGACCCGGTGCTGGCGCGGCTGCTGCCGGACGCCTACAACGACGACCCGGACGCGGCCGGGGAGTTCCGCAAATACACCGAGTCCTCGCTGCGCGAGGCGAAAAAGTACTTCGCCATGACCCTGCTGGAGACCCTCCCGCAAGGCGGCGGCCGGGTCAAGCTCAATGCCGACCAGGCCCGGGACTGGCTCCGGGCGCTGAACGACGTCCGGCTGATGTTCGGCGTGCGCCTGGACGTCACCGAGGACTTCGAGGACCAGCTGGCCGGCCTCGACCCCAAGGACCCGCGGGTGGCCGCGTTCGAGGTCTACGCCTGGCTCGGGTCGGTCCAGGAGTCCCTGGTCCGCGCCATCGCCGGGTAGCCTCGGCTCTTATGCTGACGATCTCCCGCGCCCTGGTCGACCAGATCACCGGGCACGCGCGGAAGGACCATCCGGACGAGGCCTGCGGCGTGATCGCCGGGCCGGCCGGGAGCGACACCCCGGTGCGGTTCATCGCGATGCAGAACGCCGAGCGCTCGCCCACGTTCTACCGCTTTGACTCACGTGAGCAGCTCAGGGTCTGGCGGGAGATGGACGATAACGACGAGGAGGCGGTGGTGATCTACCACTCGCACACGGCCACCGAGGCCTACCCGTCGCGGACCGACATCTCCTACGCCAGTGAGCCGCAGGCCCACTATGTCCTGGTATCGACAAGGGACGAGGGGGAGACCGAGTTCCGCTCATACCGCATCATCGACGGCGCGGTCACCGAGGAACAGGTCACCGTGGCGGAATGATCGGGCCCAGATCCGGGTTCCACCGTTGGCGTCTAAAGTTCACGAGGAGCGTTAAGTAATCATGGCCATTGAGGTTCGCATCCCCACGATCCTGCGCACGTACACCGGCGGCGCCAAGGCGGTCGACGGGTCCGGCGCGACGCTGGATGAGCTGCTCAGCAACCTGGACAAGGACCACAGCGGGCTGCGTGACCGGCTGGTGGACGACAGCGGCAAGCTGCGCCGCTTCGTCAACGTGTACCTGAACGACGAGGACGTCCGCTTCCTCGGCGCGCTCGAGACCCCGGTCAAGGACGGCGACACGGTGACCGTGCTGCCTGCCGTCGCCGGCGGCAGCCGCTAACCGAGCTTCCGAACGGGAGCGGGTACATGCGCTACGACTCACTGCTCGCCAGCGTCGGCAACACCCCGATGGTGGGGCTGCCGCGGCTGTCCCCGTCGGAGGACGTCCGGCTGTGGGCCAAGCTGGAGGACCGGAACCCGACCGGGTCGGTCAAGGACCGGGCGGCGTTCTACATGGTGGAGCAGGCGGAGAAGGAGGGCCTGCTCCGCCCCGGCTCCACCATCCTGGAGCCGACCTCGGGCAACACCGGGATATCGCTCGCCATGGTGGCCCGGCTGCGCGGCTACCAGCTGATTGTGGTGATGCCCGAGAACACCAGCGAGGAGCGCCGCCAGATCCTGCGGATGTACGGGGCGGAGATCTTCACCTCCCCGGCTGCGGGCGGCTCCAACGAGGCCGTCCGGGTGGCCAAGCGGATGGCGGCCGAGCACCCGGACTGGGTGATGCTGTACCAGTACGGCAACGAGGCGAACGCGCGGGCCCACTACGAGACGACCGGCCCGGAGATCCTGGCCGACCTGCCGTCGGTGACCCACTTCGTGGCGGGCCTCGGCACCACCGGCACGCTGATGGGCACCGGCCGGTACCTGCGCGAGCACGTGCCCGGGGTCAAGATCGTGGCGGCCGAGCCGCGTTACGGCGAGCTGGTCTACGGGCTGCGCAACGTCGACGAGGGGTTCGTGCCCGAGCTCTACGACGAGTCGGTCCTGACCACCAGGTTCTCCGTCTCCTCGGAGGACGCGCTGCGCCGCACCCGCGACTTCCTGTCCAAGGAAGGCATCTTCGCGGGCATCTCGGCCGGCTGCGCGCTGCACGCCGGGCTGGCGATGGCGGCCCAGGCGGTGAAGGCGGGGGAGCGGGCCGACATCGTCGTCCTGGTCGCCGACGGAGGCTGGAAGTACCTGTCGACTGGTGCCTACAACGGCACCCTGGACGAGGCCGAGCAGAAGCTGGACGGCCAGCTCTGGGCCTGACCGGCTTTACTTCCGGTTAACCCCCTGGCCAGCGGTAGTCACAGTGGAACAATGAGCGGCATGCGCCTAACCGTGGTGGGATGCTCCGGCAGCCTGGCCGGCCCCGACAGCGCCGCGTCCTGTTACCTGCTCGAGGCGGACGGCTTCCGGCTGCTCATCGACCTCGGCAACGGCGCGCTGGGGCCGTTGCAGCGGTACGCCTCGCTGGCCGGGATCGACGCCGTCTGCCTGAGTCACCTGCACGCCGACCACTGCGTCGACCTGTACTCCTACGCGATCGCCCGGACCTACTCCCCGGCCGGCCCGCAGCCGCCGATCCCGGTCTACGGCCCGGCCGGCACGGCCGAGCGGATCGCCCTGCTCCACGGCCCCGGCGCGGACGACCTCGGGCTGGTCAAGCGGTTCGAGTTCCGTACCGTCACCCCCGGTGAGCTGGAGATCGGCCCGTTCGACGTGCGCCTGGCGCACGCCAACCACCCGGTCGAGACGTTCGCGTTCCGGTTCGGCCACGGTGGCCGTTCCCTCGTCTACACCGGCGACACCGGCACCACCGAGGCCATCCCGGCGCTGGCGGCCGGGGCCGACGTGTTCCTGTCCGAGGCCGCCTTCCTCGACGGGCCCGACGTGCCGCCGGACATTCACCTGACCGCGAGCCAGGCCGCCGCCTACGCCGCCCAGGCGGACGTCGGGCGCCTGGTCCTCACCCACCTGCAGCCGTGGATCAACCAGGACGACGCCCGGGCCGAGGCCGCGGCCGTCTTCGACGGCCCGCTCGACCTCGCCCGCACCGGCCAGGTCATCGAGCTGCCCGGCGGTTAACCCACTGGGCCGGAAAGGACGCCAAGGCCCGCCGGACAGGCCCCGGCTGCTCGGTAAGCTGGCCCTCATGACACGTCCAGACGGAAGGGCCGCGGATGCGCTGCGGCCGGTGCGGATTACCCGGGGATGGCTGGATCACGCCGAGGGGTCGGTGCTGGTGGAGTTCGGCAAGACCCGGGTCCTGTGCGCGGCCAGCGCCACCGAGGAGGTGCCGCGCTGGCGCCGGGGGAGCGGCCTCGGCTGGGTGACCGCCGAGTACGCCATGCTCCCGCGGGCGACCAACACCCGCAACGACCGCGAGTCGGTCCGCGGCCGCATCGGCGGCCGCACCCATGAGATCTCCCGGCTGGTGGGGCGCTCACTGCGGGCCTGCGTCGACTACAAGGCGCTGGGGGAGAACACCATCGTCATCGACTGCGACGTGCTCCAGGCTGACGGCGGCACCCGGACGGCCGCTGTCACCGGCGGTTACGTGGCCCTGGCGGACGCCATCGACTGGCTCCGCCAGCGCGGCCAGCTGAAGGGGAACCCGCTCGTCAACTCGGTCGCCGCGGTGTCGGTCGGGATCATCGGCGGGGAACCGCGGCTCGACCTGTGCTACGAGGAGGACTCGGCCGCCGAGACCGACATGAACGTGGTCTGCACCGGCGCGGGTGACTTCGTCGAGGTTCAGGGCACCGCCGAGGGCGAGCCGTTTTCCCGCGCCGAGCTCGGCCGCCTGCTCGACCTCGGCGCGGCCGGCTGCGCCGAGCTGACCCGGCTGCAGCAGGCGGCGCTGTCGGTCAAGCCCGGTGAGTGAGCCAAGCCCGGTCAGTGCGGCCCCCGGCCGGGTGGTGCTCGCCACCAGGAACCAGGGGAAGATCGCCGAGCTGAACCGGATCCTCGCCGGCGCCGGGTTCGGCGGGCGGATCGCCGGGCTTGACGACTTCCCGGGCGCGCCGGACGTGCCCGAGACCGGGCTCACCTTCGCCGACAACGCGCTGCTGAAGGCGCGCGCGATCGCCGCCTACACCGGCCTGCCCGCCGTGTCGGACGACTCGGGGCTGACCGTGAACGCGCTCAACGGCATGCCCGGCATCCTGTCGGCCCGCTGGGCGGGCCGTCACGGCGACGACCAGGCCAACCTGGAGCTGGTGCTGGCCCAGCTGGATGACATCGACAGCCGGGGGGCGGCCTTCGTCTGCGTGGCCGCGCTGGTGCTGCCGGACGGCGTCCCGCGGGCCGGGCGGACGGTCTCCCCGGGCTGGACGGGGACCCCGGGCCGGATACGGGCCCCCGCGAGTGGACCGCCACCGGCGTCCTGCCGGGCCGCCTGACCCGGGCCCCGCGCGGCGGCAACGGCTTCGGCTACGACCCGATCTTCGTCCCCGACGGCCTGGAGCGGACCACCGCGGAGCTCGCCCCGCCGGACAAGGACGCGATCAGCCACCGCGGCCGCGCCTTCCGCGCCATCGCCCCGTATATCGCCGCGTTGTAGCGGCGAGCCCGTAGCCCGCCACGACTGCGCCCGTGGCTTCGAGCAAGGTGGATTCGAGCCACGGTGGATTCGAGCCGAGGAGCCCGCATGGAACCCGTACTGAGCCGTGATCCCCGCACCGGCGAGCCCCGCGCGCAGGTGGCGGTGGAGGCGGACAGCGCCGCGGTCGACGCCGCCGTCCGGTCCGCCGCGGCCGCCCTGGACGCGCTGGCCGACCGCCCCCGGCGGGCGGCCCTGCTGCGGGCCTGGGCCGCCGCGGTCGAGGAGCGCGCGGCCGAGCTGGTCGAGGTGGCCGACGCGGAGACCGCGCTCGGCCCGGCCCGGCTGTCCGGCGAGCTGGCCCGGGTCGCGTACCAGTTCCGGTTTTTCGCCGGCATCGTCGACGACGGCGGCTTCCTCGGCGTGGTCATCGACCAGCCTGACCCGTCCGCGGTCCCGCCCCGTCCGGAGCTGCGGCGCTGGAAGGTGCCGATCGGCCCGGTGGCGGTGTTCGCCGCGTCCAACTTCCCGTTCGCCTTCAGCGTTCCCGGCGGGGACACCGCCAGCGCGATCGCGGCCGGCTGCCCGGTGGTGGTGAAGGCCCACCCGGACCACCCGGCGCTGAGCGAGCTGGTCGCGCAGACGCTGCGGGCGGCGGCGGAGAAGACGGGGCTGCCGGCCGGCGTGCTCAGCGTGGTGCACGGCTACCAGGCGGGCATCGACCTGGTCCGGCACCCGCTGATCGCCGCGGTCGGCTTCACCGGGTCGATCCCCGGCGGGCGGGCGCTGTTCGACCTGGCGGCGGCGCGGCCAGTGCCAGTCCCGTTCTACGGCGAGCTCGGCAGCGTCAACCCGGTCGTGGTGACCGAGCAGGCCGCCGCCGCCCGGGCCGACGAGATCGCCGCTGGCCTGGTCGGCTCCTACACCCTGGGCCAGGGCCAGTTCTGCACCAAGCCCGGCCTGGTGCTGGTGCCGGCCGGCCCGGCCGGCGACGCACTGGTGGCCGCCGCCCGCGCGGCGGCCGGGCAGGCGGCGCCGGGCGCGCTGCTCGACGGGCGCATGCGTGAGCACTTCCTCGACGGCTTCGCTGCCCGCGCGGCCGTGCCGGGCGTGCGCACGCTGGCCGCGGCCGCGGCCGCGCCTGCCGGGGACAGCCCCCAGGCGGTCCGGGCCGGGCTGCTCGAGGTGGACGCGGCCGACCTCGGCGGTGACCTGCTCGAGGAGTGCTTCGGCCCGGTCACGGTGCTGGTCCGCTACGCCGCCGAGGCCGACGCGGAGGCCGTCCTCGCGCGCCTCGGCGGCAACCTGACGGCGACCCTGCACGCGGAGGCGACCGAGCCGGGGGCGGCCGGGTGGCTGACCCGGCTGTCCCGCGTCGCGGGCCGGGTCGTCTTCGGCGGCTGGCCGACCGGGGTCGCGGTCGCCCCGGCGATGACCCACGGCGGCCCCTACCCGGCCACCACTAGCCCGACGACCTCGGTCGGCGGCGCCGCCATCGAGCGCTGGCTGCGCCCGGTCACCTTCCAGACCGTGCCGCCCGAGCTGCTGCCGCCGGAGCTGTCTGAGCTGCCCGGGCGGTCCTGACCTGCTCGGGCGGTCCTGACCCGTCAGGGCGGTCCTGACCCGTCCGGCCGGACGGGTCAGGTCCGCCGTCCAGCCGGACGGTGACGGGCCGGACGGTGACGGGCCGGCCCGCTAAAGGAACCGGACACCATGTCGGCCGGATTCGCCCCAGGCCGGCCCCTCTCCGGTCAACCCGCGTCGTCCCCGTCAACTGGCGTCGTCCACCGTCACCCTGCGTCGCCCCCCGTCAGCCCACGTCGCCCCGGTCGCCCCGGTCGCCCCGGTCGCCCCGGTCGCCCACGTCGCCCCCCCGGTCAGCCCACGTCGCCCCCTGTCAGCCTGCGTCGTCCTTCGTCAGCTGGTGCCGCTGCTGAGGGAGCTGGCCGGGGCGGTGGTGGTCTGGCCCGCCGCCGGGATGGTGATCTCTACCGGCTTGTTGATGCTGGTGATGGTCGTGGTGGTGACTTCCGTCAGCGCGGTACCGGACACGGTGGCGACCTCCTTGCGGATCTGGTCACTGCCGTCGACCCACACGGTGAACGTGCCCGTTTTGAAGCCCTCTTTCGCGATCGCCTGCTGGAGCTGGGTCTTGGTCGTCCCGGAGAGAGCGGCCAGGCTCTTGTCGAGGTCGATCGTGCCGGCATACTCGGTCACTGGTACCCCGCCGACGCTGCCAGTGCCAACCTGGTGCACCGACGACGCCCCGGACAGCAGCTGCGAGCCGGACAGCGGGCTGCCGCCGGCCGCGCTGCCGAAGACCTGGGTGAGGTTGATCCCGCTGCTCTGGCTGAGCTGCGAGACCGGAATGGCCAGCCAGGGCTTGGACAGCTTGAGCGCCTGGGTGAGGTAGCTCCACTTGAGGTAGAACTCGGTCGGCGTGATGACGGCGCTGAGCCCGCCCGGCAGCGCTGTCCCGGCCGAGCTGATCGACTGGTAGGTGACGCTGCCCGTCAGCGACGGGCGCAGCTTCTCGGCGAAGGTCGCGGTCAGGCTGAGGTTGCCTGCGCCGCCCGAGGCGGCCGCGCCCGGAGAGGCCGACGCCGAAGCGGACGTTCCCGCCTTGCTGGTGACCTGGACGCTCATCGTCCCAGTGAGCGAACTGGCGCTGGCCGTGGTTTTCGCCGCAAGCTGTACGGCGCCGGCCGCGCCGGCCGACGGGGCAGCCGACCCGCTCGCGGCCGGACTGCTGGTGCCGCTGGCCGCGGCCGGACTGGAACTCGAGCTGCAGCCGGCGAGGGCCGCCGCGGCGAGCGCGGCGAGCCCGACGCCGTAGGTGGTCCAACGAACAGTACCCGCGCTCACGCTGACCTCCGAGGCTGATCCGACCCAAGAACGTTGTTCGTTCGTGTGGGATAAATGCTGGCTTCCCCAGGATAGGGCGGGCAAAAGCGCCGAGCCGGTTTTTGCCCGCCTTCGCCCGGTCGGCCCGGTCGGTCCGGGCGGTCCGGTCGGCCCGGGCGGGCGCCGGCTCGTCGGGTTGCCGACCGCTGAGGCGGCCGGGACGGACAGTGACAGAGGTAAACCTGATGCGCCGCGAGCCCGGAATATGCGGGAAACTTTTTTCTACACGGAAACTTTTAGGTGCTATAACCCGAAAATATTCCGGTATTGTTCTCCGGGCCGGCCAAGGCGCCCACGCATGGTGCTGATGGGACCGATGTGCCAAGGTGCGGGTTTGGCCGACCCGCGGTTCACGCGAACCCGCCCCGCCAGCGCGGACGGCGCGGCCCCACCGGGGATGCCACCCCGTCGTGCGCGGACTGCCTGGGGCCGCCGGGCCGCCAGGGCCGCCAGAGCCGCCAGAGCCGCCCGAGCCGCCAGAGCCGCCGGGGCCGCCCGAGCCGCGAGGGCCGCCGGGGCCGCCCGCGCCCCGCCAGAGCCGCCAGAGCCGCCAGAGCCGCCAGGGCCGCCGCCCCGGCGGCGCGCGGGCGGCGCGGCGGCGGGTCATGCGATACGTTGGTGACCGGCCCGGCCGGGCCCGCGAGTGAGCGCGGGCCGGGCGGTGGGTGGCGAACGGAGGGACAGTGCCCGGAGTAAGGCTGGCGCCCGGCGACGTAGCGCCCGATTTCACCCTGCCGGATGCCGACGGCAACGAGGTGTCGCTGTCGAAGCTGCGCGGCCAGCGGGTGATCGTCTACTTCTACCCGGCGGCGATGACCCCTGGGTGCACCAAGGAGGCGTGCGACTTCACCGCTGCCCTGCCCGACCTGTCGGCCGGAGGCGTCGCGGTGCTCGGCATCTCCCCGGACCCGCCCGCCAAGCTGGCGAAGTTCCGCGACAAGGAGCACCTCGCGTTCCCGCTGCTGTCCGACCCGGGCAAGGCCGTCCACGAGGCCTACGGTGCCTATGGCGAGAAGACGAACTACGGCAAGACGATCATGGGCGTCATCCGCTCCACCTTCGTTATCGGCCCCGACGGCAAGGTCGAGAAGGCGCTCTACGGGGTCAAGGCCACCGGGCACGTCGGTCGTCTTCGCCAGGACCTGGGAATCTAAAGGAAGTACAATTCCGAACGGATGCGGGCCGACCGTGGCCGGCCTCCAGCTTCCGGGTGCCGGGCGGCGCCGCGGGGGTCACGCGGGCGTGGCGAAATGGCAGACGCGGCAGGTTTAGGTCCTGTTGGTGGAAACACCGTGGGGGTTCAAGTCCCTTCGCCCGCACCACCTTCACCGTCGCCGGGGTCGGGGTCCGCTGGCGGGCGGTGCCCGCAGGCCGGCTCCGGCTCGGTGAAGTAGCGCTCGAGCGCCGGGACCTCGTCCGGGTCGGCCAGCACGAGGACGTCGTCGCCTGCCGCCAGCACGGTGTCGCCGCTGACCGTGAGCAGTGACCCGTCCCTGATCACGAGCGACAGCCAGGCCTCCTCGCCGCACGGCAGCTCGCTGACCGGCCGCCCGTCGGCCGCGGCGCCCGCCCGCACGTGGTAACGGTGCAGGCCCTCCGGCTCTTCGCTGAACCGGACCCCGAGCGACCATGGTTCCGGCTCGATCGATCGCAGCGGGATGCGCAGCCGGTGCGCCAGGGCGGGCACAAAGCCGCCCTGGACAGTCACCGAGAAGCCCACGATGACGAAGATGACCTGGTAGGCGAGCACGGCCCCGGTGGTGCCGGAGTCGAGGATCTCGATGCCGAGCAGGATCGGCACCGCCCCCTTGAGCCCGGTCCAGAGGAAGAAGAGCCGCTCCTGACGGGTCAGCCGGACCGGCAGCGTCACCAGCCCGACCAGCACCGGGCGGATCACGAAGGCCAGCAGGGCCGCCAGCGCCAGGCCCTCGGCCCAGGCCGAGGCGCTCGCCAGCTGGGACAGCCGCATGGTCAGGCCGAGCATGGTGAAGGCGACGATCTCCGCCAGCGACGCCAGCGAGGAGTGGAAACGGGCGATCTCGCGCTTGTAGGGGGCGGGCTCGTCTCCGATGAGGATGCCCGCGACCAGCACCGCGAGGAATCCGGAGCCCTGAGCGACGGTGGCCAGCCCGAAGATGGCGAGCACGCCCGCCAGCACCCGGGGGGAGTACAGCCCCTCGCTCGGCAGCGGGACCCGGCGCATGAACGCCAGCAGTGCCAGGCCGCCCGCCGTCCCGACCGCCACCCCGACCGCCATCTGCAGCAGGAACTCGGTGATTACGTGCCAGGCGATGGCGCCGGCCCCGCCGTGCGCGGCCAGCAGGGCCGACAGGAGCGCGATCCCGACCGGGTCGTTGGCGCCCGACTCGCCTTCGAGCAGGACGCCGGTCCGGCCGGCGATTTCCCGCCGCCCGAACACCGAGAACACCACCGCCGGGTCGGTCGCGGCGACCGCGGTGCCCACCAGCAGGGCAAGGTGCCAGGTCATCCCGGCCACGTAGTGGGCCGCGACAGCGGTCCCGGCCGCGGTGACGAGCGTGCCCGCGATCCCGGTCCACACGATCGCCCCGGCCGCGGTGCGGAACCGGTGGCGGCCGATGTGCATCCCGCCGTCGAACAAGATGACCGCCAGCGCCAGCGTGACCACCCGCTCGACCTCGACCGACGGCAGGCGCGCCGCGGCCGGCCACAGCTGGGCCACGATAACGGCCGCGACCAGGAAGAACGCAGGCGCGGGGACCCGCAGGCGGGCACTCAGCCGGTTGGACAGCACGGCCGCGAGGCCGGCTACGCCGATCACCAGGACGACGAGCCCGAACTGGGTCTCGCCGCTCATCGGGCCGCCGCCGCGGCGGCGGACGTGGCCCGCTCAGTCATCACAGGACACGTTATGCCACACGGCGGGCTTCCCCGGTGCGCGGGCGCAGGTTCCGCCGGGACGTTCCGGTGGAGAACGGCCGGCTTCGTTCCTGGCCCGTAACGGGCGGTTGCGGAGATAGCGGGCGATGATCCCGGCCCGCGGCGCGCCCCGGCACCGGGGCTCCGGCTGGCCATGATCGCGGCCGAGTACGATGCGCCTATGGCCGAGACCGACATTGAGACCACGGGCAGCGAGCCCACTCCCCCACCGGGCGAACTGGTCGATGAGATCGAGCGCACGCGGGCCGATCTCGCCAAGACGATCGACGAGATCGCGGACCGGGTCGCCCCGGCCAACGTGATCCGCCGCACCACCGACCGGGCCAGGGAGCGGCTCAGCCAGATCGACCCGCGCGTTGGGGGCGCCGTCGTCCTGGCCGTGGTCAGCGTGACCTGCTTCATAACCTGGCGCAGGCTGCGCAAGTAGCCCGGGAAACGGAAGACCCCCGCACCCCCGGGGCGGGGCTACGGGGGTCTTGGTCACGTAGGGCTAGCCGGCGCTCTTGGTCAGCGCCTCGTACTCGGCCGGGGAGAGCAGGTCGCCGCCGTCCGGCGCGCCGCCCGTCACCCGGACCCGGAACATCCAGCCCAGGCCGTACGGCTCGGCGTTGATAAGGCCCGGGTCGTCGTTCAGTTCCTCGTTGACCTCGGTCACCTCCCCGTCGACGGGGGAGTAGAGGTCGCTGACCGACTTGGTCGACTCGACCTCGCCGCAGGGCTCACCCGCCGTGACCGCCGCCCCCACCGCGGGCAGCGACACGTACACGACATCGCCGAGCGCCTGGGTCGCGTAGTCGGTGATCCCGATCGTGGCGGTACCGCCGTCGATCGCGATCCATTCATGCTCCTGCGTGTACCGCAGTTCCGCGGGAACGGCCATCACTTTCTCCTGTCGTAAAACGGCAGCTCGGTTTTCTCGGCCGGCTCTGTGCGGCCCCGAATATCGATCTCGAACGGTCCGGTCGCGTCTGTCTCGACGTAGGCCAGGGCGATCGGCACTCCCAGCGTCGGGGACGGCGCGCCGCTCGTCACCACGCCGGTCTGCTTCATAGTGCCAGTTCCGGCGCCAGCCGGCGCCTGGGTGGCGGACACCACGGGGTAACCGTGCCGCGGCACCCGCCGCGACCCCGCCCGCAGCCCGATCAGGGTTTGCCGGGGACCCTCGGCCGCGCGGGCGGCGAGGGCGTCCCGGCCCACGAAGTCGCCCGGCTTGTCCAGTCGCACGACCCGCCCGAGGCCCGCCTCGTAGGGGGTCACATCCAGCCCCAGCTCGTTCCCGTAGAGCGGCATCCCGGCCTCCAGGCGCAGCGTGTCCCGGGCCGCCAGCCCAGCGGCCGGCACCCCGCCGGGCGCGAGGCCGTCCGGGGTTGGCGCGGCCAGCGCGTCCCAGACCGGCTCGCAGTCGTCCGGGTCGAGGAAGATCTCGAATCCGTCCTCGCCGGTGTACCCGGTCCGGGCGACCCAGGCCGGGCGACCGGCGACGGTGCCGTAAGCGCCCGCGTAGTAACGCATCCCGGCCAGGTCGAGATCGGTCAGCGGGGCGAGCAGGCCGCTCGCGTTCGGACCCTGGATGGACACCAGCCCCGTGGTGAGGGACTCGTCTTGGACCACCGCGGCCCCGGCGCGCCGGGTCAGCTCGGCCAGCACCACGGCCGTGTTGGCCGCGTTGGCGACCACCAGGAACCGCATCTCCGCCTGCCGGTAGACGATGAGGTCGTCGAGGATGCCGCCGTCGGGGGCGCAGATCATCGTGTAACGGGCCCGGCCGACCGCCAGCGTCGAGAGCCAGCCGGTGAGCGCGTAGTCGAGCGCGGCGCCGGCGTCCGGGCCGGTCACCGCGATCTCGCCCATGTGGCTGAGGTCGAACAGGGCGGCCGCGGTCCTGACCGCGTTATGCTCCGCCGTCTCGCTGCCATAGCGCAGCGGCATCAGCCAGCCGGCGAACTCAGTCATCGTCGCGCCGAGCCGCTCGTGCACCGCTCGCAGCGGTGTGTCACGCACAGTCGAAGTCACCCGCCTGATCCTAGCCGCGCCGGGTAGACATTCTGGCATGGCGACACTTACTCCCGAGCAGACCGCCACCGAGCTGGCGCAGACCCCGGGCTGGACGATCGGCGACGGGCAGCTCACCCGGACGGTGACCGGCAAGGACTTCCGTGACTCGCTGTTGTTCGTGAACGCGGTCGGCTTCCTGGCCGAGCGGGCCGGGCATCATCCTGACTTCTCGGTTTCCTGGAACAAGGTGACGCTGTTCCTGGTCACCCACTCCGAAGGCGGCCTGACCGCGGCCGACTTCGCCCTGGCGCGGCAGATCAGCCAGCTTTGCTGAGCGCCGGCGTTCGCGCCGGGGGCGGCAGGTGCCGCAGAATAGGCGGGTGACCGCGACACCTGCCCCCCGTGAGGTGGTGATCCTCGGCTCGACCGGGTCGATCGGCACCCAGGCGCTCGACATCATCCGCCGCAACCCGGACCGCTTCACCGTGACCGGGCTCGCCGCCGGCGGCGGCCAGCCGGAGCTGCTCGCCCGCCAGGCCGCCGAGTTCGGCGTCCCGCTGGTGGCGGTGGCCGGCGAGTCCGCCGCCGGGGCGGTCAGGGCGGCCGTCCGCGCCGGGGCGGCAGGCCCGGCGCAGGTGCTGGCGGGGGCGGACGCGGTCTGCGAGCTGGCCGCCCGGGCGTGCGACGTGGTGCTGAACGGGGTGACCGGCGCGGCGGGCCTGCGGGCCACCCTCGCCGCCCTCGACGCGGGCAATACCCTGGCCCTGGCCAACAAGGAGTCGCTGATCATCGGCGGCCCGCTGGTCACCAGCCGGGCCAAGCCGGGGCAGATCGTCCCGGTCGACTCCGAGCACTCGACGATCGCCCAGTGCCTGCGGGCCGGGGCGCCCGCAGCGAGGTCAGCCGGCTGGTGCTGACCGCCAGCGGCGGACCCTTCCGCGGCTGGCCCCGGCCGCACCTGGAGGCGGTCACCCCGGAGCAGGCGCTGGCCCATCCCGACCTGGCGGATGGGACCGCTGGTGACCACCAACTCGGCCACGCTGGTGAACAAGGGCCTGGAGGTCATCGAGGCGCACCTGCTGTTCGGCTTCGGCCTCGACAAGATCGACGTGGTCGTCCACCCGCAGTCGATCGTGCACTCGATGGTCGAGTTCGCCGACGGCGCCACGATCATCCAGGCCAGCCCGCCCGACATGCGGATCCCGATTGCGCTGGGCCTGGGCTGGCCGCGACCGGGTCGCCGGGGCCGCTCCCGGGCTCGACTGGACGACGGCCGCGACGTGGACGTTCGAGCCGCTCGACGACGAGGCGTTCCCGGCCGTGGCGCTGGCCCGCGAGGCGGCCAGGCGCGGCGGGACCGCGCCCGCCGTCTACAACGGCGCCAACGAGGCCTGCGTGGCGGATTTCCTGGCGGGAAGTATCTCCTTCACCAGGATTGTTGACACTGTGGCTCGCGTAGTCTCGGAGCACGACACGTCGCGTGCCGGGGCAGCCACGCTCGAGGACGTCCTCGCGGTGGACGCCTGGGCGCGGGCCCGGGCCCGCGAGCTGACTCGCGGCGGCAGCATCTAGGAGGAGCTCGACCAGTGGACGCAGTTGGCTGGCTGATCTTCCTCGTTGCCCTGCTCGTGTCGGTCATGCTCCACGAGAGCGGGCACTTCGTGACGGCCAAGCGCTTCGGCATGAAGTGCACCCGCTACTTCGTCGGGCTTCGGCCCGACGATCTGGTCGACCTGGCGAGGTGAGACCGAGTACGGCATCAAGGCGCTGCCGCTGGGCGGGTTCGTCAAGATCATCGGGATGACCTCGATGGACGAGGTGGCCCCGGAGGACGAGGCGCGGTCGTTCCGCCGCGCCCCGGGCTGGCAGCGGCTGATCGTGCTCGTGGCCGGGTCGTTCATGCACTTCCTGATCGCGGCGGTGCTGATCTTCGGGCTGGCCCTCAGCCTCGGCATCGAGAACGACAACACCACCCAGATCGGCACGGTGGCGGCCTGCGTGCCGGCGAGCGTCACCCAGCTCGACAACGGGACCTGCGCGACGACCGACGCGCAGGCCCCGGCCAAGCTGGCCGGGCTCCGGGTCGGCGACCCGTGACCGCGCTCAACGGGCAGCCGGTGTCGAGCTTCACCGAGCTCACGGGCAAGGTGGAGAAGCTCCCGGCGGGCACCCCGGTCACGCTGACGGTGCAGCGCGACGGGCACCCGGTGACCCTGCACACCGAGCTCGCCAACGTCCCCGGGCACGGCAGCTACCTGGGCGTGGCCGGGGCCGTCGTCTACCAGCGGCAGAGCGTGATCGACTCGGTCAAGTACGTCGGTTCCGGGTTCTCGCAGATGATCACCGGCTCAGCCAGCGCGCTGGCCGACCTGCCCAAGGCCGTGCCGCAGCTGTTCTCAAGTGACCGCTCGTCGACCGCCGCGCGGCAGCGTCACCAGCGTGGTCGGCCTGGCCAACGAGACCGGCCAGGCGGTCGCCTCGCACGCGTCCTGGCAGGACAAGGTCGAGTTCGTGCTGCTGCTGATCGCGTCGCTGAACATCTTCGTCGGCGTGTTGAACCTGCTGCCGCTGCTGCCGATGGACGGCGGCCACGTGGCGGTGGTCCTGTGGGAGATGATCAGGGCCTGGTTCGCCCGGCTGCGCCACCGGCCGGACCCGGGCCTGGTCGACTACCGTAAGCTGATTCCCGCCAGCTTCTGCGTCTTCCTGGTCCTGGTCGCCTTCAGCATGCTGGTCATCGTGGCCGACATCGTGAACCCGGTGAACATCGGGTAAATGGACTGTGACGGCTTGCCGCTAGCCTGACGTAAGGGTCAGGGTGGGCGGGCAACGGGCCGAGCGACTGGGCGACAATGGAAGTGCAGTTTCCCGGGGACGACCCCCGGACCCGAAGTGCGCCGTTCATCCAATGGGATGGGAAACCAATGAGCTGTTGACCTTGGCATGCCAGCCACTCCCCCCGTGCCGCTCGCTCAGCGACACGCGACGCGCCAGCTAATGGTGGGGAACGTTCCGGTCGGCGGGGGCGCGCCGGTCAGCGTGCAGTCGATGTGCACCACGCTGACGGCCGACGTGAACGCCACGCTGCAGCAGATCGCCGAGCTGACCGCCTCCGGCTGCCAGATCGTCCGGGTCGCGGTCCCGTCGCAGGACGACGCCGACGCGCTGCCCGCGATCGCCAGGAAATCGCAGATCCCGGTCATCGCCGACATCCACTTCCAGCCGAAGTACGTGTTCGCCGCGATCAACGCCGGCTGCGCCGCGGTCCGGGTCAACCCGGGCAACATCAAGGAGTTCGACGACAAGGTCAAGGAGATCGCGCGGGCCGCGACGGACACCGGGACCCCGATCCGGATCGGCGTGAACGCCGGCTCGCTGGACAAGCGGCTGCTGGCCAAGTACGGCAAGGCCACCCCGGAGGCGCTGGTCGAGTCGGCGCTGTGGGAGTGCTCGCTGTTCGAGGAGCACGGCTTCCGCGACATCAAGATCTCGGTCAAGCACCACGACCCGGTGGTGATGATCCAGGCCTACCGGCTGCTCGCCGCCAAGTGCGACTACCCGCTGCACCTGGGCGTGACCGAGGCCGGGCCGACCTTCCAGGGCACGATCAAGTCCGCCACCGCGTTCGGCGCGCTGCTCTCGCAGGGCATCGGCGACACGATCCGGGTGTCGCTGTCCGGCCCCGCCGGTCGAGGAGGTCAAGGTCGGCATCGGCATCCTCGAGTCGATGGGCATGCGCCAGCGCGGCCTCGAGATCGTCTCCTGCCCGTCCTGCGGCCGCGCCCAGGTCGACGTGTACAAGCTGGCCGAAGAGGTGACCGCGGGCCTGACCGGCCTCGAGGTGCCGCTGCGGGTCGCGGTCATGGGCTGCGTGGTGAACGGCCCCGGCGAGGCCCGCGAGGCGGACCTTGGCGTCGCCTCGGGCAACGGCAAGGGCCAGATCTTCGTCAAGGGCAAGGTGGTCGCCACCGTGCCCGAGTCGAAGATCGTGGAGACGCTGATCGACGAGGCGATGCGGCTGGCCGAGCAGGCGCAGACGCGAGTGGCGCCGATCGTCGCAGGCAGGCACCCGGCCAGCCGATCGTCGACGCGTCGAGCTGACGGCCTAGACGATGACCTCGCCCACCCGCCCGGCCAGCGCCGCGTGCGCGTCGGCCGGGAACAGCGGCGTCGGTGACCAGCACGTTGATCTTCTCCACCGGCGCGAACGAGGCCAGGCTGACCACGCCCCACTTG
This sequence comes from uncultured Actinomycetota bacterium, assembly GCA_963795335.1. GTDB lineage: Bacteria > Actinomycetota > Actinomycetes > Streptosporangiales > Streptosporangiaceae > Trebonia. The sequence goes on along the minus strand of CAWCHI010000004.1, from coordinate 343,157 downwards.
GAGTGGTCAGCGAGGACGACTACGCGCCGGGCCCGGTTGATCAGGGCCCGGTTGGTTTCCGCTTCGGCCAGGTTCGGCGTAGACAGGCCCACCTCGGGGTCGAGCCCGGTGCAGCCGAGGAACAGCGTGTCGAAGTGCAGCGACCCGATCGTCAGGTCCGCCACCGGCCCGACGAGCGCGTCCGAGGCGGTGCGCATGCCCCCGGTCAGCACCACCGTGCTGCCCTCAGGCCCGCGCGGCGCGCTGAACAGGCCCGCCACCCGCAGCGAGTTGGTGACGATGGTGAGCCCGGGCACGTCGAGCAGGCACTGGGCCAGCGCGAACGTGGTGGTCCCGGCCGCGATCGCGACCGCGGTGCCCGGCCTGACCAGGGCCGCCGCCGCGCGGGCGATCGTGTTCTTCTCCGGGCGCTCGAGGACCAGCTTGTCCTCGAAGCCGGGCTCGTGACCAGCGTGCGAGCCCGGCAGCACCGCGCCGCCGTGGACCTTCTCGACCAGTCCGTCCTTGGCCAGCACCTCAAGGTCGCGCCTGATTGTCATGTCAGAGACGCCGAGTTGCTGGGTCAGGTCGCTGACCCGTGCACTGCCGTCGTTTCTGACGGCCTGCAGAATCAGCGACTGGCGATGTCTAGCCAGCATTCACTACCCCCTCAATAGTGTCCGAACACTTAAAAGTATGACGCTTGACTGCCTTGTTGGGTTACGACTAAGAGTGTCGGATATTTGCGCTAGGACGCGAGAAAAAATTCGGCGTTGTGCGCCTCGTGCCGAATCTAGTTACGCAAAACAGCAAAGCGGAACGATAGGCATCGAATTAATTGCGGCGAGTGTTGGATTGATGGCAGTGAGTTATCGACTCCGCTCGTCTCCGCGCGCATCGTTTGCGGCCAACTCTGCCCGCTTCTGAGCGATCCTGAGCGGGCCGTTACGGCGTCCGGGGGCCACGCCGCGCCCGCAGTCGCACCGGGCAGCGAACCCGATGCGGCAAGATGGGGCCATGTCGATTCCCCGGGCAGCCGGGTCTGTCCTGGCCGCGCTTGCGGTCCTCGCCGCCGCGGGCGGCCTGACCGCCTGCACCTCCGGCGGATCCGCGGCCAGCCCGCCTAGCCGTAGCGGGACACCTGCCACGGCACCCGCCGGGACCGGGTCGGCGTCGCCCGCCCCGGCCGCCAGTTACCCGGCCGGGTCGGCCGCCATCGTCCCGCAGGCGCCGGCGCTGCACTGGCAGGCCTGCGCGGGCCAGCTGGCGGGCATGAAGTGCACCTCGCTGCAGGTGCCGCTGAACTACGCCGACCCCGGCGGCCGGAAGATCACCATCGCGCTGTCCATGGTCCCGGCCACCGCGCCCGCGCCGCCAGCAGCAGGGCGTGATGCTGGTCAACCCGGGCGGCCCGGGCGGCCCGGCCGCTCGTTCGCCGGCCTACGTCGCCTCGGGCGTCAGCCCCCAGGTGCGGGCCGACTACGACATCGTGGGGTTCGACCCGCGCGGGGTGGCGGGCTCGGTGCCCGCGCTGAGCTGCGACCCGACCTTCTTCACCGGGGTGCGGCCGGACTACATCCCGGCCAGCGCCGCGGCCGAGCAGGTGCTTATCAACCGGGCGAAGTCCTACGCGGCCGGCTGCGAGAAGCGCTTCGGCTGGTTCCTGCCCTACGAGACGACGGTGAACACGGCCCGCGACATGGACCAGATCCGGCAGAGCTTCGGGGTCAAGCAGGTCACCTACTACGGCTTCTCCTACGGCACCTACCTCGGCCAGGTCTACGGCACGCTGTTCCCCGGCTCGGTCCGCCGCATGGTGCTCGACTCCACCGTCGACCCGGCCGGCGCCTGGTACGCCGACAACATCGCTCAGGACTACGCGTTCCAGGGCCGGCTGGAGGCGTTCTTCGCCTGGATCGCGAAGTACGACGGCGACTACCACCTCGGCACCACCGCGGCCGAGGTCCAGGCGTCGTACTACAAGATCCGCGCCATGCTGGAGAAAAACCCGCTCAACGGCCAGGTCGGGGCGGACGAACTCGATGACACGATCAACCAGGGCGGCTACCTGGACGAGCTCTGGCCGTCGTTTGCCCAGGCGCTGTCGCAGTACCTCACCAGCGGCAACGGCGCCAGCCTGCTCACTCAGTACCAGGAGTACGGCGTCCAGAGCGAGAACGAGTTCGCGGTCTACAACGCGGTCGAGTGCGCCGACGTGAACTGGCCGCGGAACTGGTCGCAGTGGCAGGCGGACACCGAGCGGGTCTACAAAACGGCCCCATTCCAGGCCTGGGACAACGCCTGGTTCAACGCCGCTTGCGCGTTCTGGCCGGTCAAGGGGCCGGCCACGCCGTTCCAAGTGAACGGGGCGAAGCTGCCGCCGGTGCTGATGCTGCAGGGCACGCTGGACCCTGCCACTCCGTACGCGGGCGCCCAGGACGCGCACAAGCTGCTGCCGACGGCCCGCATGGTCGTGGTCGAGGGCGGCGGCAACCACGGGCAGTCGCTCGAGTCGCCGCCCGACGGCTGCGTGCAGGGCTACCTCAACGGTTACCTCGCCGGCGGGACCGTCCCGGACACGGACGCCGGCCTGGTGAACGCGACCTGCGCGCCGGTCGCGGCCCCGACGCCGTTATTTCCCCCGGGGGGATGACGGTGTCCCCCCGGGGGAATGACCCCCCCGTGACCCCCCCCAAGCACGGGGGAGTCCCTCCCCCGTATCCCCCTCGCCGGGCGGCGCCCGGGACGGCGCCTTCGGCACCGGCCGGTGACCCCCCAAGCATGGGGGAGTCCCTCCCCCATTGCCCCTCGCCGGGCGCCGCTCTGGGACGGCGCCTCCGGCAGCGGCCGAATGGGGCCGGTCCGCTCGGCAACCCTTGCCCGGTAGGGCTAGGCTGATCTCATGTTGCGAGTCAGGCAGCGGTCGGACCAGGCGCGCCTGCTGGACGACCGTGACCGGGAGGCGGCACTCGAGCTGTGCACGGCCGACCCGGTGGCTAACGTCTTCGTCGAATCGCGGATCCGGGCGTTCGGCCTCGACCCGGGACGGGTCGGCGCCCAGCTGTGGGGCTACGAGCAGGGCGGCCGGCTGGTGTCGCTCTGCTACGGCGGCGCCAACCTCGTTCCGGTGCAGGCCACGTCGGCCGCGGTGAGCGCGTTCGCCGAGCGGGCGCTGCGCCAGGGGCGCCGCTGCTCGTCCATCGTCGGGCCGTCCGCGGCCGTCACCGAGCTGTGGGGACTGCTGCGGCCCTACTGGGGGCCGGCCCGTGACGTGCGGTCGGCGCAGCCGCTGATGGCGATCGACGGCCCGTCGCCGGTGCCGGCCGACCCGGGCGTCCGCCGGGTCCGGGTCGACGAGATCGACATCCTGCTGCCCGCCTCCATCGCCATGTTCACCGAGGAGGTCGGCATCTCCCCGCTGACGGGCGACGGCGGCGCGTCCTACCGCACCCGGGTGGCGGAACTGGTCCGCTCGGGCCGTGCGTTCGCCCGGATCGAGGACGGCCAGGTCATTTTCAAGGCCGAGGTTGGCGCCGCCACCCCGGCCGCCTGCCAGGTGCAGGGCGTCTGGGTGCGGCCGGAGCTCCGCGGCCAGGGCCTCGCTGCTCCCGGCATGTCGGCCGTGGTGGAGCTGTCCCGCGCGTCGATCTCGCCGGTGGTGTCGCTCTACGTCAACGACTTCAACACCCCCGGGCGCGCCACCTACCGGCGGGCCGGCTTCCGCGAGGTCGGCGAGCTGATGTCGGTGCTCTTCTAGCCCGGGGACCACCCGCCGGGGACTCCGGGACGCGCCCGATGGCGACAGCCGCCATCGCGCCGGGCGCGGACGGCAGCGGTCAGTCCCGGTCGCGGGCCAGCCGGAGGCGGTCCAGGATCGGCTCGCAGGCGGCCGCCAGGGCGCTGAGCTCGGCCGCCTGCAGCTGGTCGATGAAGTGCTCGCGCACGCTGGCCACGTGGAACGGCGCCACCTGGGCGATGGTGTCCGCCCCCTGGCCGGTGAGTACGGCGAAGGTGCCGCGCTTGTCGCCCTCGCAGCCTTCCCGGACGACCAGACCCCTGGCCTCCATCCGGTTGACCTGATGCGACAGCCTGCTGCGGGACTGGGCGCTGCGGTCGGCAAGCTCGGTCATCCGCATCCGGCGGCCGGGCGCCTCGGACAGTTCGACCAGGATCTCGTAGTCGTGCATGGACAAGCCGAACGGGTGCAGGTCCCGGTCGAGCTGTCGCATCAGCAGCTGCGCGAGGCGGATGTAACCGCGCCAGGCACGCTGCTCGTCATCGCTGAGCCAGCGCGCGGGAATGGTCCGCGGGTCACCGTCAGTGAGGGATTCTGTCGGCATAAGAAGTAACCTACCCGTCGCACTCGGTGCCTGCCAGTGATCGCCCTCAGGGCCCGGCCGGCGATGCCGCAACGCGCGGTGAAGCGGGTGCGGTAACGTCAACTTCAATGTCCGAGACCGCACTTCCCGCGGGCGAGCCGCCCGGCGCGCAGGCCGCAGTGGCCCCGGGACCGTCACCCAGGGTAACCACCGCCCGCCGCCTGGCCTGGCTAGACGTCCTGCGCGGATTCGCCGCGCTGTGCGTGGTGTTCGACCACGGGTCGACCCTCATGCTGGTGCCAGTGCGGACCTACCTCTACCACTGGTTCAACCTCGGGCAGTACGGCGTTTTCGTATTCTTCCTGGTCAGCGGCTACATTGTGCCGGCCTCACTGGAGCGCAGGGGATCGGTCAGGGGGTTCTGGATCAGCCGCGCCTTCCGGCTGTACCCGATGTTCATCGTCGCCGTGGCGCTGTCGCTGATCGCCGCCTGGGCCGGCTACGGTCCCTATTTCGGGGCGGGCGCGAACCCGCTGGCGGCCCTGCTGAGCTGGCTGTTCATGTTGCAGAACTTCAACGGCGGGCTGAACGTGCCGGTGGTGACCTGGACGCTGTCCTACGAGATGGCGTTCTACCTGCTGCTGGCGGCGCTGTTCAGCTGGGGGGTGCACAGGCGCAGCGGCTGGTACGCCAGCGGCTTCGCCGTCGCCGCGGTCGCCCTCGGCGGCGTGCTGCCGATGTCGGCCCTGGCCCACTGGTCCCACAAACCGGGGCAAGCGGTCCTGGTGCTGGCCGCCGTCACCGACGCGCTGATCCTGGCCGGCCTGCTGCTGGCTGTCTGCTCCCGGTCCTGGCTGGCCCGGGCGGGGGCCACGCTGGCGGCACTGACCGCGCTGGTGCTGATGCTGGTCAACCAGAACTACCCCTATCCGTGGTCCGGCTGCATGATCCTGGCGCTGATGTTCACCGGGACGCTGATCTACCGGGCCGAGGCGGGCCAGGCCCGCCGGGTGCTGGCCGGGGCGGTCGTGGCCGGCGTGCTCGCCCTGATCACCGTGGCCGGGGTATGGCACGGCGCCCGTTACGGGCACCACTGGCAGGTCCAGTGGATGACCTCGGTGCTGCTGGCGGCGGTGACGTTCGCCTTCGGGCTGGGGGTTCTGCGGCGCTGGCGGCTGCCCCGCTGGTGCGCCTGGCTGGGCATGATCAGCTACTCGGTTTACCTGCTGCACCCGCTGGTCTTCAACGCCTACCGCCAGATCCCGGCCCTGCACCGGCCGCACACGCTGGCGGACCAGTGGCTGCTCTACTGCGGCCTGCTGGCGGTGATCATCGCGCTCAGCGGGCTGACCTACTACCTCATCGAGAAGCCGATGCAGCGGGCCGGCCGCCGGGTGGCGACCTAGGCCGGTTACGGCACTGGGACCGGGCCGGGCGAGCCCGCCTCCAGCCGGGACGGGACCGGGGACCCCGCCGCGGCGAGCCGCAGCGCCTCCAGCAGCACGCCGGTGGCGGGCGGGTCCGGCGGATCGCCGTAGCGCAGCGCGACCACGCACCGCCGGGTCCCGCGCAGCCGGGCGGTCCGCACCCCCGGGTTGCGGGCGGCCCGCAGGGCCAGGTCAGACAGCAGGGCGACGCCGAGCCCGGCCGCCACGAGCGCCTGCGCGGCGACGAAGTCGTCGGTCGTGAAGGCGATCCGGGGGGTGAACCCGGCCAGCGCGCACTGCTGGAGCAGGTGCTCGCGGCAGCGGTCACAGCCCGCGATCCAGCGCTGGTCGGCCAGCCGGGCCAGGTCAGCGGGCCACAGCTCGGTCACCGCGGGCGCCAGCGGGGGCTCGCCCCCCAGCGCCGGCGCGAACGGCATGATCAGGTGCACCGGCTCGGACAGCAGGACCTGCTCGCGGAGGTCGTCGTGATCGGCGGCGGGCCCGCCGTCCCCGCCTGGGTCCCCGCTGGCGGCGACCCGGGCGCGGACGACGTCGACCGCCTCGTGCCGGAAGACGAGGGCGACGTCGACGTACCCCGCCCGCAGCATGCGCACCGCCTCCGGCGGCTCGGCCTCGGTCAGCCGCAGGTCGACGCTGGGGTGCCGTTCGCCCAGGATCGCCGCCGCGGCCGGCACCAGGGTGCTCAGCGCGGACGGGAAGGCCGCCAGCCGCAGCCGTCCGGCCCGCAGCCCGGCGAAGACCGCGAGCTCGTTCTCGGCCGCGTCGAGGCGGCCGATCACCTCGGTCGCCCGCTCGGCCAGCAGCCTGCCGGCGTCCGTCAGCCGGATGCCGCGGCCGGCCCGCTGGATGAGCTTGGTGCCGGTCTCCGCCTCGAGCCGGGCCAGGTGGTGGCTGACCGATGGCTGGGCGTAGTTCAGCGCGTGGGCCGCCGCGGTGACCGAGCCGTGCCGGGCGACGGCGACCAGCACCCGGAGCCTGGTGACATCCAGCATGGTCCGACTATAGACGCTATTGATCGGTTCGCCCAGGCACCCAAATCCGGCTAATTCGACCAGCTCAGCGACGTTTAGCCGCGCCCTTCGAGCAGCGGCGACTCCGGCCGGCGGCGGCCGGGCCGGGTCGCCCGCCCGGGCCCGCCGGCGCCAGGCGATCCCCGACAGCACCTCGAGCACCACCCGGTTGGCCAGGAACCCGGTCACCTCGGCGTGATCGTAGGGCGGGGACACCTCGACCACGTCCACGCCGGCCAGCGGCAGCTCCATCGCGATGCGGCGGACCGCGTCGAGCAGCTGCCGCCCGGTCAGCCCGCCCGGCTCGGGGGTGCCGGTGCCCGGGGCCATGCCCGGGTCGACCACGTCGACGTCGACCGACAGGAAGACGGCGTCACAGTCATCCAGGGCGATCGCGAACGCCTCGGTCAGCACCGCGTCCAGCCCCCGGGTCACCACTTCGGTCATCTCGAACGAGCGCATCCGCTGCTCCGCCATCCAGGCCAGGGTGGGCGGCTCGGGCCAGTAGCCGCGCAGCCCGATCTGCAGGAACCGGTCGCCCCGGACCGCGCCCGACTCGATCAGCCGCCGCATTGGCGTGCCGTGCCCGTGCAGCGACCCCCACTGGGTGTCACCGGTGTCCGCGTGGGCGTCGAAGTGGATCAGCGACACCCGGCCCCAGCCCCGGTGCCGGGCCACCCCGGTGGCGTCGGGGAAGGTGATGGTGTGGTCGCCGCCGAGGATCACCGGGACCGCACCGGATGCGCTCACCGCCTGCACGACCGACTCCAGCTCCCGTAGCGAGCGCTCGGTCTCACCCGACGGCATGACCACGTCGCCGAGGTCGGCGACCTTCAGCTCCTGGCAGCGGGTCGACCCCGAGAGCCAGGTGCGGCCGGGACGCGTCGTGCGGCAGGTAGTCGGTTCCCCGGATCGCCTGCGGGCCGAACCGGGTTCCGGGGCGGTGCGAGGTGCCGCCGTCGAACGGGGCCCCGACGATCACGATGTCAAGCCCGGCCTGGCCGAGCGCATCGAGGGTGGTGCGCGGCACGCCGGCGAAGGTGATGTCCGGTCCGTACATGCCGGGGGTGATCTGCGGTTCTGGCATGAGCCGATCTTTCCTCATGACGGGCCCGCCAGACCAGCGGGCCCGTGCCCCGGCAGGCCCCGCCCGGTGTCATGATGGTCGCGATGAGCCTGGATGAGATTGATGCGCGCATCGTGACCGCCCTGATCCGGGACGCGCGCACGAGCTACGCGGTGATCGGGAACGAGGTCGGCCTGTCCGCCCCGGCCGTCAAACGGCGGGTCGACCGGCTGCGCGCGTCCGGCGCCATCACCGGGTTCTCGGCCCGGGTCGACCCGGCCGCGCTCGGCTGGACCACCGAGGCCTACGTCGAGCTGTTCTGCACCGGCTCGACCAGCCCGGGGGAGATCGGCGCGGCCGTCCGGCGCCACCCCGAGGTGGCTGACGCGTGCACGATCACCGGCGAGGCGGACGCACTGGTGCATATCCGGGCGGCCGACATCCGGCACTTCGAGGCGGTGGTGGAGCGCATCGCGGCCGAGCCGTTCGTGCTCCGCACGCGCAGCGTCATCGTCTTGTCCAGGCTGGTCGAACACGCCGACTCAATTGCGCCGCATACCCAGGGGTGACCGGGTAGGGTCACCTGCATGCCAGAAACTGACAGTGACGTAAGCGCAAGCACGGCACGGTTCCAGGCGTTCCAGAACCGCAGCGACGACCTGCCGCCGTCGTGGCAGATGAAGGCGTCCGGTTCGAAGATCGGCATCCTGGCGGGCATCGTGCTCGTCGTCGCGGTCCTCGCCGCGCTGTTCGGCACGCTGCTGGTCGGCTGAGTCAGCCGTCCCTGGTCAGCTCACCGGACCCCGGCCGGCCCGCGGGAGATCAGCGTCACCGGGACCTCCACCAGCCGGGGCGGTCCCTGCTCGCCGCCGAGGCGGCGGATAAGCAGCTCGCCCGCCGCGTGCCCGATCTGCACCGGGTCGTAGCTCACCACCGTGACCGGCGTGGCCATCAGGTCGGCCAGTTCGAAGTCGCCGAACCCGACCAGCGCGACCGGGCTTTCCGGCGGCAGCGCCCGCACCGCGGCCCGGGTTTGCCGCTGGCTGGCGCAGAACACGGCCGTGACCGGCAGTCCCGGGGTGGCCAGGTCGTGCGCGGTCAGCTCGAGCCAGGCGGGGTCGGTCGTCAGGCCCGCTGCGCTCATCGCGTCGGCGAAGCGGTCGCGCAGGCTCCGCGACGGGTAGCCGTCCGGGTCGCCCAGGAACCCGATCGCCCGGTGTCCCTGGGTCACCAGGTGCATGACCGCGGCCCGGGCGGCGGCGCGCTCGTCCGGCAGCACCGCGTCCGCCTGCACTGGCCCGGGCGGCCGGAGCACGAAGACGGTGGCCACCCCCGCCTCGATCTCGGACGCCAGGTAGTCGTGCGATCCTGGCGTGGGAATGATGATCAGCCCGTCCACCCGGCGGGCGCACATGGCCAGGGCCAGGTGCTCCTCCCGGTCGGCGTCGCTGTCGGTCGAGCCCGAGTAGAGCAGGTAGCCGTGCTCCCGGGCGATCTTCTCGACCCCCATGTAGACCGCCGCCCGGTCTGCGTCGGCCCAGCTGTCGGCGATGAACCCGAGCGTCGCGGTGCGCCCGGTGCGCAGCAGCCGGGCGGACTCGTTGCGCCGGAAGCCAAGCTCCTCGATCGCGCCGAGCACCCGCTGGGCGGTCTCCGGGGTCACCCCCGGTTCCCCGTTCACCACCCGGGACACCGTCTTGAGCGCCACCCCGGCCCGGGCGGCGACGTCCTTCATCGTCGGCCTTCCGCCGTGGACGGTGCCGCCGGGGGCGCTGCCGCCGGGATCGGCCGTGCTGGCCTGGGGCCGGCCTGGGGCGCGCTGGCCGGGCCCTCGCTCGGCGGCGCCTGGCCGGGCACGGCCTCACCGGGAACGGGCACCCTGGGCACTATCACGGCACCCCCGCTGTCGGTTCCGCCACTGTTCACAACGTCCACCTGGTTACTCATTGCTCCCCCCAGGTAACAGTGTGCTCAGAGGTAAGCCTCCGGACACCTGTCTAGGGCGGGGAAATCGCAGGCAAATCGGTGTTTAGGCGGCGTCATTGGTAACGGAGTGTAGTCAGCAGTGGGCGCTTGGGCGGCGATAGGACCGGTTGCCGGTAGCAGCGGGAACCTGACCCCGTTCGGGCTGATCGACTGAGTAAGCGCCCGCCCGGGTCTCCTCAGCGCCCGCCGCGCCCTCGCCGGCGGTGGCAAGATACTGCTATGGGTCATCTCGCGGGGACGGGGCGGTGACCGTCCCGGGGCAGGCGCAGCAGCCGGTCGCGGTGGTCACCGGCGCCAGCCGCGGCATCGGCCTGGAGATCTGCCGGCAGCTGGCGGCGCTCGGCTACGTGGTCGTACTCGGCTCGCGGGACCAGCGCCAGGCCGAGCTGGCGGCCAAGGAACTCGATCCGGGTGGCACCCGGGTCGTCCCGGCCCACGTTGAGGTGGACAACTCGGTCAACGTCGAGCAGTTCGGCCACTGGGTCGGGGCGAACCTCGGCCGGGTGGACGCGATCGTCAACAACGCCGCGACCCCGCCCGACCGCTACGGGACGGCCGGCACGGGCGACCTCTCGCCGGTCGCGGAGGCGCTGGACGTGAACCTGTTCGGCACCTGGCGGGTGGTCCAGGCGCTGCTGCCGCTGCTACGCTCCAGCCCGCGGCCGCGCATCGTCAACGTGTCGAGCGAGAGCGGCTCGATCGCCCTGATGAGCGGCGGCCGGCCCGCCTTCAGCGTGTCCAAGGCGGCGCTCAACGCGCTCACCCGGACGCTGGCAGGCGAGCTCTACCGGGACGGCGTCCTCGTCAACGCCGTCTGCCCGGGCCTGGTAACGCCAGACGGCGCCCTGGGCAGCGGGAGATCCGCGGCCCAGGGCGCCGCCAGCGTCGTCTGGGCGGTGACCCTGCCCAACGGCGGCCCGACCGGTACCTTCACCCGGGACGGCCGGGAACTGCCGTGGTAGGGCCCCGCTAAGCCCCGGCCGGGTGCGCGAGCGGCCAGCCGCCCGCCGCGAGGTGGGAGCGGACCCGGTTGACGTCCGCCTCGTTCGCCTTGGTGTGGGTGACCGCGGTGATCGCGTGCTTGATCGCCTCGGCCGAGGCGGGGTCGGCCTCGAACGCCAGCTCATCGCCGATCAGGGTGACCTCGTCGTTGGTCAGCTGGCTGCCGAGCAGGGCGAACAGCGGCAGGTAGTCCTGCTGCGGGACGCCTTCGGGGTAGCCGGCCCGGAGCCAGGCCACCACCTTGTTCAGTGCCTCAGGGAGGGACGCCATTTCCTGCTCCTGTCGTCAGTGCTTGGCCGGGGCCGGGTGGCCGATCTGGTAGACCTCGTAGACGCCCCAGCCGATCGCGGCCAGCACGATGAGGAAGGCGATGGCGGCGAGCACCAGGCCGAGGACGTTGCCCCCGACGAGGACGTCAGAGTCGGTCGTAGTCCCGTCGGCCCCGGCCACTCTCGTACGCGGGCCGAGGGACAGGGCGTACAGGCCGCCGGCGAAGAGGGCCGGCAGGCCAGCCCCGGCGATCAGGCCGAACACGACGATCTTCCAGAGCGCGCTCAGGTTAATCCACATGGGGTAGCTTCCTTTCTCGCGCTCAGGCCGCGGCGGTCTCGACGGGCGTGTCTTCCCTGGGCGCCACGCCGCCGGTCCATTCCGCGTTCACGTTCTTGTGGTCCACCTTGCTGGCGCGGGAGCGCCAGAAGATGAGCGCGCCGACCGCCGCCAGGATGATGACATCCACGACGACGCCCCAGGTGCCGTATTTGCCGCTGATGGCGTGCGCGAGGTAGAAAGCCGCCGCGCCGACCACGCCTGCCGACGGCAGCGTGAAGACCCAGGCGGTGGCCATCCGGCCGGCCACGTTCCAGCGGACCTCGGCGCCCTTCTTGCCGAGCCCGGTGCCGATGATCGACCCGGTCGCCACGTGCGTGGTCGACAGCGAGTAGCCGAAGCTGCTGGACAGCAGGATGATCGCGGCCGAGGCGGACTCGGCCGCCATGCCCTGCGGCGACTCGATCTCGACGAGGCCCTTGCCCAGCGTGCGGATGACCCGCCAGCCGCCGAGGTAGGTGCCCAGCGAGATGGCCAGCGCGCAGCTCACGATGACCCAGATCGGCGCGTTGGACCCCTTCGTCAGGGTGCCGTTGGCGATCAGGGCCAGGGTGATGACACCCATGGTCTTCTGCGCGTCGTTGGTGCCGTGGGCCAGGGAGACCATGCAGGCCGAGCCGATCTGCCCGATGCGGAACCCGTGCTTGCGGCTGCCTTCGGTCATCGACCGGGTGATCCGGTAGAGCAGGTAGGTGCCGGTCGCGGCGACCAGGGCGGCGATGATCGGGGAGAACACGGCGGGCAGGATGACCTTGGAGACGAGGCCCTTCCAGAGGACGGCGCTGCCGCCCGCGGCGGCGATCGTGGAACCGATCACCCCGCCGATCAGCGCGTGCGACGAGCTCGAGGGGATGCCGAACAGCCAGGTGACCAGGTTCCAGATGATGCCGCCGGCCAGGCCGGCCGCTACGACCTGCAGGGTGACGTCAGTCGTGTTGACGAGGCCGCTCGCGATGGTGGCCGCGACGGCGAGGGAGAGGAACGCTCCGACGAAGTTGAGTAGCCCCGAGATGGCGACTGCGGTTCGCGGCCCGAGTGCCCCGGTGGCGATCGACGTCGCCATCGCGTTCCCCGTGTCATGGAATCCGTTGGTGAAGTCAAAGCTCAAGGCGACGATGACCACCAGGATCAGCACAGTGTCATTACTCACAAGTGCGACCGTATTTCTCTCGTTGAAAGTTCCGAAGGCTCCCGAGATAGTGCATTTGCCAAACTTTGGGTGAACAGATGGTTAATTCACCTGTGTTCTGGCACGACTGCCGACCAGGACTGCTGGTGGCTGTCCTGGCTCGTCCGATGCCTGTTCCCGGGCCCGCGAGCTACCCTCTCGCGCCGCGAAAAACCATCTTATTTCAGGAAAGCCGAGTCCTATACGGATAGCGGCCGCTTTTAACGGGAAAGTACCGCCGCGTTATGCCCCGGCGGTCTTTGCCTGATCTGCCTGATCTGCCTGATCCGCCGGGGTTGCGTCCGCCGGCCCGGTTGCCGTTTCCCCGGCAGGCGCGCGCTCGCCGCCCTCGGGCGGCTGGAAGCGGTAGCCCATGCCTGGCTCGGTGATCAGCCAGCGCGGCCGGGCCGGGTCCGGTTCGAGCTTGCGCCGCAGCTGGGCCATGTAGAGCCGCAGGTTCCCGCCCGCGTTGTCGTACCCGGGTCCCCACACGTCGTGGAGCAGCTGCCGGTGGCTGAGCAGCTTGCCCGGGTTCCGCAGCAGCACCTCGAGCAGGTGCCACTCGGTCGGGGTGAGCCGGATGCCGCCATCCGGCTGCGGGCTGGCCCCCGGGTCCGCCTCGTCGTCCGAACGAGGGCGGCTTGCCCCGGCCGCGTCCCTGGTCACCCGCTTGGCGGCGAGGTCGATGGTCAGGTCACCGAGCCGGAGCCGGGGCGGTGCCTCGGCTGCCGGGATGCGGCGGATGGCCGCGCGCATCCGCGCCAGCAGCTCGTCCATGCCGAAGGGCTTGGTCACGTAGTCGTCGGCGCCCGCGTCGAGCGCCGCCACCTTGTCGCCCGAGTCGGCCCGCCCGGACAGCACGATGATCGGCACCGAGGTCCACCCGCGCAGCCCCCCGATCACCTCCACGCCGTCCATGTCGGGCAGCCCGAGGTCGAGGATGACCAGGTCCGGCGGGTGGGCGGCGGCCACTTCGAGGGCCTCGGTCCCGGTCGCGGCGACGCTCACGTCGTAGTGGCGGGCCCGCAGGTTGATCCGCAGCGCGCGCAGGATCTGCGGCTCGTCGTCCACTACCAGCACCCGTGTCATACCCCGTCGCTCCTGTCAGCAAGTGTCCGGCCGGCGGTGCGGGTCCCCGGGCCTGGAGGCTCAGCCACCGGGCGCCGCCGGCAGGCTCACGGTCATCGTCAGGCCGCCGCCCGGGGTGTCCTCGGCCGTGAGCGTGCCGCCCATCGCCTCGGTCAGCCCCCGCGCGAGCGCCAGCCCGAGCCCGACCCCGGTCGTGTTGTCAGTGTCGCCCAGCCGCTGGAACGGGACGAACATCCGGTCCCGGTCCGCTTCCGGGATGCCCAGGCCCGCGGTCGACGACCCGCAGCTCGACCCGCTCGCCGAGGGTGGAGGCGGCCAGCAGCGGCGCCTTGCCCGCCGGGGAGTAGCGCAGCGCGTTCTCGGTCAGGTTCACCACCACCCGTTCGAGGATGGCCGGGTCGGCCTTGACGGCCGGCAGCGCCTCCGGGATCTCGACCGTGATCTCCCGGCCGGCTGGCCCGAGGTCGTCCAGCGCCAGCGCGACGACCTCGTCCAGCCCGACCGGGCGGGGGAACAGCGACAGCGCCCCCGCCTGCAGCCGGGACATGTCGAGCAGGTTGCCGACGAGCCGGGTGAGCCGGTCGAGCGACTCATCCGCGGTGGCCAGCAGCTCGGCCGTATCGGCGGCGTCCCAGTGGATATCGGGCGAGCGCAGCGAGGTGACCGCGGCCTTGGCCGAGGCGAGCGGGCTGCGCAGGTCGTGGCTGACCGCGGTGAGCAGCGCGGTCCGCATCCGGTCGGCCGCGGCGATCGGCTTGGCCGCCTCGGCCTCGGCCGCCAGCCGCTGCTGCTCCAGGGCGATGCCGGCGTAGGCGGCGAACGCGCCGAGCACCCGCCGGTCGACCGCGGGCAGCGTCCGCCCGGCCAGCGCCAGGGTGAGCGTGTCGGAGACCGGGAGGTCGACGTCGGCGTCGTCCGGCCGCTGCACCGGCGCGTCCCCCGAGCAGGCGACGACGGCCCAGTCGGTGCCGGGTCCGCGGGCGCTGCCGTCCGGCCGGTCCTGGCGTTCCAGCAGGCTGGCCGAGCGCATGCCGAACGCCTCCCGGGTCCGTTCCAGCAGCGCGTCGAGCGTGCCCTGGCCCCGCAGGATCGACCCGGCCGTGGTGACCAGCAGCTCGGATTCGGCGCTGGCGCGGGCCGCCTGCTTGGTCCGGCGGGCGGTGGTGTCCACCACCCAGCTGACGGCGAGCCCAACCGCGACGAAGACGGCCAGCGCGAGCGCGTTGTTCGCCTCGGCGATGGTGAACTGGTGGAGCGGCAGGACAAAGTAGTAATTCAGCAGCAGGGAGGCGGCAATCGCCTCGGCCAGGGCGGGCAGGAACCCGCCGACCAGGGCCACCATGATCACCGCGACCAGGAACGCGAGCACGTCGCTGGTCAGGTTGATGCCCGACCGGCTGCTGGCCAGCGCCAGCGTCGTCAGCGGCGCCAGCACCAGGGCCAGGATCCAGCCGGCGAGCTGGCGCTGCCGGGTGATGCCGCCCCGGTAGCGGGGCAGGATGCCCCAGCGCCGGGTGCCCGCGTGCGGGTGGGTGACGATGTGCACGTCGATCGCCCCGGAGCCGCGGATGGTCCGCGCCCCGATGCCGGGCCCGGTCAGCAGGGCCAGCAGCCAGCCCCGGCGGCTGGCGCCGAGCACCAGCTGGGTGGCGTTCTCGGCCCGGGCGAAGGTGAGCAGCGCCTGCGCGATCTCGTCCCCGACGACCTGGTGGTAGGTGCCGCCGAGGGACTCCACCAGCTGGCGCTGGCGGGCCAGGTTGCCCGGGCTGGCCCCGGTCAGCCCGTCCGACTTGGTGACGTGCACCGCCAGCAGGTCACCGCCGGCCGACCGGGCGGCCACCCGGGCCGCCCGGCGGATGAGGGTGTCACCCTCGGGGCCGCCGGTCACCGCGACCACCACCCGCTCGCGCGCCTCCCAGGTGGAGGAGATGTTGTGTTCAGCCCGGTACCGCTGCAGCCCCTCGTCGACCTTGTCGGCCAGCCACAGCAGGGCCAGCTCACGCAGCGCGGTCAGGTTCCCGGGCCGGAAGTAGTTGGTGAGCGCCGCGTCGATCTTCTCCGGCGGGTAGATGTTCCCGTGCGCCATCCGGCGGCGCAGCGCCTCGGCGGTCATGTCGACCAGCTCGACCTGGTCGGCCGCGCGGACCACGGCGTCCGGCACGGTCTCCCGCTGCGGCACCCCGGTGATCGCCTCGACCACGTCGGTGACCGACTCCAGGTGCTGGACGTTGACCGCCGAGATGACGTCGATGCCCGCGTCGAGCAGCTCGTTGACGTCCTGCCAGCGCTTCTCGTGCCGCGAGCCGGGCACGTTGGTGTGCGCGAGCTCGTCCACCAGGGCGATCTGCGGCTTGCGGGCGAGCACCGCGTCGAGGTCCATCTCCTCCCACTCGCTGCCCCGGTAGGGCAGCTTCTTGCGCGGGATAACCTCGAGCCCCTCGATAAGCGCGGCTGTCTGCGGCCGCGCGTGCGTCTCGGCGAACGCGACCACGACGTCCGCCCCGCGCTCCGCCCGCCGGTGGCCCTCGGAGAGCATGGCGAATGTCTTCCCGACGCCCGCGGCGGCGCCGAGGTAGATCCGCAGCTGACCGCGCGCGGCCGGGCGGGGATCGCCTATATTCCGCCATACTGCAATTCTGCGGCATCTGCGCAGGTCACCTGAGACGGCTTAACGATATCCATGCGCGCCGGGTGCGATCGTGCCGCGACCGGGCCACCCTCGGCGGGGGCCGGGCGCGGCTGGCACGGTCAGGGTCGTGCGTGTTTTCAAGATCAGCGCCCTCACGGTGCGGGCCGGCGCCGGCGTCAACCTGGTGCGGACCTGGCCGGCACCTTCCGGGCTGACCTGCGGGGAGGTCGCGCGGTCCGGCCGGCCCGCGGGTAGCGTGAACGGGTGACGATTATCAAGATCAACGCGATCACAGTCCCGGCCGACAGCGGCGACGAGCTGGCCCGGCGGTTCGCCGCCCGCGCCGGCGCAGTCGACGACGCAGACCGGTTTCGAGGGGTTCGAGCTGCTCAAGCCGACCGACGACCGCACCACCTGGCTGGTCATCACCCGCTGGCGGGACGAGGAGTCGTTCAGCGCCTGGGTCAGCTCACCCGCCTTCGCCCACGGCCACCGCTCGGCCGCCGAGCGTTCGGGCGGCGAGGCGCCGCAGCCGGTCGGGGTCCACAGCGAGGTGTGGTCTTACGAGCCCGCGGGCGGTTCGACTCCTGGCCGGTGAGCCCGCCCGCTGAGCACTGATCCCAGGGCATACCGCGGCTGCCCGCGCGGCGTCCAGTACAAGACCGACGCCAACCTGGCCGCCCGGCCGTTCGGCGGTTGCCCCCAGGGCCCAGCAGAGCGTGCAACGCCGGAAGAGCGCGGAAACTTCGCGCACGCTGGTAAAAAAGCGTCCGGGGTGGACGCTTTTTTACCAGCTAGCGCGGATCATCCACGTTGTTTGCGCCGACGGCCGCGTTCTGCCCGCGCCGCCCTCCACCCGGCCGCGCCGCTCGCCCGGCCCGGCGTCCGCCCCGGGCCGCGGGCCGCCGGGCACGGTTAGGGCTTGCGCCAGGTGGCGAAGAAGTCGCGGGCCCGCTGCGTCCACAGCGGGATGGCCGCCGCGACGCCCAAGGCCCAGGTGACCAGCGTGGTGAAGCGCGCTGCGGGGTCGTTGTGGGTGCGCGCCAGCACGACGATCATGATCAACGTGTAGAGGCCGAGCAGCACGGTCCCGGCGACCCGGGTCCAGCCGCGGCCGCGGCGGCACGCCACCGCGATGACGACCCAGCAGATGAGGCCGAGAAGGTCGGCGATGACGGCGAACGCCATCACCCCGGCCTGCTGGCTGGCCAGGGTGTCCAGCGGGTGCCGCTTGGCCGTGGTGTTGTACCGGCTGAACACCATGACGCTGGTGATCAGCGCGACCACGTTGGCGGCGAAACCGACGTACATCAGCCGCAGGGCCGCGTGCACCGGGCCGGGGATCTCGGAGTTGCCCGGGTTCCGGCGGCCGAGCCGGTACTGGGCCAGCGCGTCACCACCCGGGCCGCTCGGCGTGCCGTTGCCAGGCCACTGCGTTCCCCCGCCGGACTGAGACGGCCACGGGGTCGGCTGACCGGGGTGGGACGGGACCGGCGTGCGGGGGCCGGAGAGCGGGCCGCCCTGGTCGGGGCCGCCCGGCGCCTGCCCCGGGTAAGCAGGCGCTGAGCCGGAGCCAGAGCCTGTCCCGGAGCCGGAGCTTGAGCCGCCTCCGGGGCCGGAGTAGGGCGGCCCCCCGTACTGCTGGCCTGCATACGGTGCGCCTGCATACGGTGCGCCTGCATACGGTGCGCCCGGGTACGGGGCGCCCGGGGATGGCGCGCCTGGGTACGGGGCGGGCGACAGCGGCGGGATCGACGGCCCCGCCCCGGCCGGCCGGGGCTGCGCCGCGGCCGCGTAGTAGCCGTCGGAGATCATCGGCGCGTGCCCGGTGGCCCCGAGCCCTGACCCCCGGGGCGTCGCCAGCGCCGTCGGGGTCCGCTCGGCGGGCCCGGCCCCGGGGCCGCGGCCGCCAGGCCACCCGGCCGGGAGGTCTCGCCGCTGGGCGCATCCCCGCGCCGAACGGGCCGCCCGCCTGGCCGGCGGCGTCAGCCCGGTCCGGCGTCTGGCTGGCCTGCTCGGCCGCGATGACGCGGGCCACCGCCTCGGGCCAGAACGAGCCGAGCGACGCCGCCGTGGCCGGGCCGAGCGCGGCGATCATGCCGATCAGCTGGGCCAGGTCCGGCCGCTGGGCGGGGTCCTTCCGCAGGCAGGCCTCGACCAGCTGGCGCAGCCCGGCCGGGAGCGTGCCCAGGTCGGGCTCCGTCCGCACGACCCGGTACAGGATTGACGCGGCGGTGCCCTCGCCGAACGGCGGCGTTGCCGGTCGCGGCGTAGGCGAGCACGCAGCCGAGGGAGAAGACGTCGCTCGGCGGTCCGGACGGCGCGCCCTCCGCCTGCTCCGGCGACATGTAGCCGGGAGTCCCGACCACCATCCCGGCCGAGGTCAGCTGGGTGCCCTGGAACGCGCGGGAGATGCCGAAGTCGATCACGTGCGGGCCGTCGTCGGCCAGCAGCACGTTCGCGGGCTTGAGGTCGCGGTGCACCAGCCCGACCGCGTGCACCGCGCTGCAGCGCCTCGGCCAGCCCGGCCGCGAGCCGCCAGACCGCCGGCTCGGGCAGCGGCCCGTACCTGGCGACGACCGCGGCCAGCGGCGGACCGGGCACGTACGCAGTGGCGAGCCAGGGCGGGTGTCGTTCAGCCCGGATCCGACCACCGGCGCGGTGTACATGCCGCTGACCGCGCGGGCGGCCGCCACCTCGCGGCTGAACCGCTGCAGGAACTCCTGGTCGCGGGCGAGCTGCGGGTGCACGACCTTGATCGCCACCGCGCCGCCCGGCCGGGGAGAAGCCGAGGTAGACCTGTCCCATGCCGCCGGCGCCCAGCCGGGCATGCAGCCGGAACTCCCCGATCAGCGGTCGGGTCCTCCGCGGATAGCGGTTCCATCCCTGCTCCCCTGCCGCCGGTGCCACTTGCGCAGCACGCAGAGACTACCCCTGCAATGCCGCCACGAAGGTTAGTCCCTGGCGGCATTCCTGGTTAAGGGGACAAAGCTGGCGACCCCGCGCGAGCGCGGGATCGCCAGCCAGGCCGGGCGCTACTTGCTCAGCTGGTCCAGCGCGATGTTGAGGGTGAGCACGTTGACCCCCGGCTCGCCCAGGAACCCGATGTCCCGTCCCGGTGTGTACTTGCTGACCAGCGACTTGACCTCGGACACGGGCAGGTGCCTGGCGGCCGCCACCCGGTCGACCTGGATCGCCGCGTTGGCCGGGGAGATGTCCGGGTCGAGGCCGGAACCGGATGAGGTGACCGCGTCCGGCGGGATCGCCGACTGCGGCACGTGGTCGAACGCGGCGATCTGCTCCTTCAGCTGGCTGACCGTCTGCAGCAGCGTGGTGCTGTTCGGGCCGAGGTTGGCCGCGGCGGAGTAGCCCGGGTCGCAGCCGTAGTCGTTCGAGGCGCCGCTGGTCGCGCTGGACGGGCGGGGCTGGAAGTACTGCGGCAGCGGGTTGCCCTTGGCGTCACGAACTCCTGGCACAGCAGCGACGAGCCGACGACCTTGCCGCTTGCGGTGACGAGGGACCCGTCGGCCTGGTTCTTGAACGCGGCCTGGGCGACGCCCCACATCACCACCGGGTAGATGATGCCGCACACCACGGTGAAGACGAGCAGTATCCGGAGTGCGGCCAGGTGCTGCAGCACGGAAGAGGGAAGGCGGTTCATTGTCCGAGGTCACCTGAATCCAGGGATGTTCATGATGATGAGGTCGATCCCCTTGATGCAGACGAAGGGGAGGATCAGCCCGCCGAGGCCGTAGATCCAGCAGGTTCCGGCGGAGCATCGCGGAGGCCGACGACGGCTTGTACCTGACGCCGCGCAGTGCCAGCGGGATCAGCGCGATGATGATCAGCGCGTTGAAGATGATCGCCGAGGCGATCGCCGAGTCCGGGCTGTGCAGCTTCATGATGTTGAGTTTCTCGAGGCCCGGGAAGACCCCGGCGAACATCGCGGGGATGATCGCGAAGTACTTCGCGACGTCGTTGGCGATGGAGAAGGTGGTCAGCGCGCCGCGGGTGATGAGCAGCTGCTTGCCGATCTCCACGATCTCGATGAGCTTGGTCGGGTTGGAGTCCAGGTCGACCATGTTCCCGGCCTCTTTCGCGGCCGAGGTGCCGGTGTTCATCGCCACGCCGACGTCGGCCTGGGCCAGCGCGGGCGCGTCGTTGGTGCCGTCGCCGGTCATCGCGACAAGCTTGCCGCCCTCCTGCTCCTTCTTGATCAGCGCCATCTTGTCTTCCGGCGTCGCCTCGGCGAGGAAGTCGTCCACGCCGGACTCTTCCGCGATGGCCCGCGCGGTCAGCGGGTTGTCGCCGGTGATCATGACGGTGCGGATGCCCATCGCCCGCATCTCGTCGAACCGCTCGCGGATGCCCTCCTTGACGATGTCCTTGAGGTGGATGACACCCATCGCCTGGGCGGCCGCCGCCGGCCGGTCGCTCCGCGACCACCAGCGGGGTGCCGCCGGCCGCCGGAGATCCCGTCCACGATCCCGCCCAGCTCGGCCGGGATGGTCGCCGCCGTTCTCCCTGATCCAGGCCTGCGACCGAGGACTGAGGCGCCCTTGCGGACCTCCCGCCCGTCGGCCAGGTCGACGCCGCTCATCCGGGTCTGCGCGGTGAACGGCACGAACACCGCGCCCGGGAGCTCACCCGCCGACCGCTCGCGGATGCTGAACGCGTTCTTGGCCAGCACGACGACCGACCGGCCCTCCGGCGTCTCGTCGGCCAGCGACGACAGCTGGGCCGCGTCGGCCAGGTCGGACTCGAGTACCCCGCCGACCGGCAGGAACTCACTTGCCTGGCGGTTGCCGATGGTGATCGTGCCGGTCTTGTCGAGCAGCAGCGTGTTCACGTCGCCCGCCGCCTCGACGGCACGGCCGGACATCGCCAGCACGTTGCGCTGCACCAGCCGGTCCATGCCGGCGATGCCGATCGCCGACAGCAGCGCCCCGATCGTGGTCGGGATCAGCGCGACGATCAGCGCGACCAGGATGATCAGGTTCTGCGGCGCCTTCGAGTAGTAGGCCATCGGCTGCAGGGTGACGACCGCCATCACGAAGATCAGCGTCAGCGAGGCGAGCAGGATGTTAAGCGCGACCTCGTTGGGCGTCTTCTGCCGCGACGCCCCCTCGACCAGGGCGATCATCCGGTCGATGAACGTCTCGCCCGGCTTTGAGGTGATCTTGACGACGATCTGGTCCGACAGCACCTTGGTGCCGCCGGTGACCGCGGAGCGGTCGCCGCCGGACTCGCGGATGACCGGGGCCGACTCGCCGGTGATGGCCGACTCGTCGACCGAGGCGACGCCGTCGACGACGTCACCGTCGCCCGGGATGACCTGGCCCGCCTCGACCAGCACGAAGTCGCCGACGGCGAGCTGGGTGCCCGGTATGTCCTCGACCCGGAACGCCGTGTCCCCGGCCTTCCAGCCGAGCAGCCGGCGCGCGACTGTCTCCCGCTTGGTCCGCCGCAGCGTTTCCGCCTGGGCCTTGCCCCGGCCCTCGGCGACCGCTTCCGCCAGGTTGGCGAACACGACGGTGAGCCACAGCCAGACGGTGATCGTCCAGGCGAAGATCGAGGTGTGGATGATCGCCGAGTAGGTGGTCAGCAGCGAGCCGACCTCGACCACGAACATGACCGGGTTCCTGACCTGGACCCGCGGGTCCAGCTTGCGGAACGCGTCCGGCAGCGACTTCCACAGCATCGCCGGGTCGAGGAAGCCGCCGCCGACCCGGCGGCCAGTGCCCGCCAGTCCCGGGCCCGCCAGGCTGCCAGCGGGCAGGGCGGCGTCGTCGGGGGCAGCCGCTCCCGTTGTGACTTGCGATGTTTTTGTTGACTTGAGGTTTGCCATCTCAGTGCAGTCCTTCAGCGAACGGCCCGAGCGCCAGCGCGGGGAAGTAGGTCAGGCCGACGAGGATGATGATCACCCCGACGAGCAGGCCGGCGAACAGCGGTTTGTGCGTCTCGAGGGTGCCGAGGGACGCGGGTACCGGCTGCTGCTTGGCGAGCGCCCCGGCGAGGGCGAGGACGAAGATCATCGGTGCGAACCGTGCGATCAGCATCACGATGCCGCCTGCTACTTGGTAGTAGGTCGCGGCGGTGCCCAGCCCGGCGAACGCCGAGCCGTTGTTGTTGGCCATCGAGGTGAACGCGTAGACCACCTCGGTCAGGCCGTGCGGCCCGCTGTTGAAGATCGCCTTCTGCGGCCCGGGGAAGCCGAGCGCGATCGCGGCCCCGATGAGGGCGCAGCCGGGTGTCGCCAGGATGTAGAGCGCGGCCCACTTCATCTCCGACGGGCGGATCTTCTTGCCGATGTACTCCGGGGTGCGCCCGACCATCAGGCCGCCGATGAACACGGTCAGCACGGCCAGCATGAGCAAGCCGTACATGCCCGCGCCGACACCACCGGGCACGACCTCGCCCAGCATCATGTCGAAGAGCAGGATGCCGCCGCCGAAGGCGGTGAACGAGTCGTGGAACGAGTTGACGGCGCCCGGTGGAGGTCACCGTCGTCGAACCGCCGAACAGCGACGAGCCGGGGATGCCGAAGCGGACCTCCTTGCCTTCCATGGCCCCGCCCGCCGCCTGCAAGGCGGTGCCCGCGTGCTGCCACTCGAAGAACGAGATGCCGCCGACCGCGGTCAGCCACAGCCCCGCCATCACCGCCACGAGGATGTAGCCCTGGCGGTTGTCGCCGACCATCTTGCCGAAGGTGCGCGGCAGCGCGAACGGGATGACCAGCAGCAGGAAGATCTCGAACCAGTCGGTGAACCCGTTGGGGTTCTCGAACGGGTGGGCCGAGTTCGCGTTGAAGAAGCCGCCGCCGTTGTTGCCCAGTTCCTTGATGACTTCCTGGGAGGCGACCGGGCCGCCGACCATTGTCTGCTGGCCGCCGATCAGCGTGCTGATCGTGTGGGTGAGGTTGAAGTTGTCGATCACGCCGGCCGCGGTCAGGATGATCGCGCCGATCACCGAGATCGGCAGCAGCAGCCGGACGGTGCCCCGGGTCATGTCCACCCAGAAGTTGCCCAGCCGGTCGGTCCGGCTGCGCATGAACCCGCGGATCAGCGCGATCGCCACCGCGATGCCGACGGCCGCGGAGAGGAAGTTCTGCACCGCGAGGCCGGCCATCTGCACGACGTAGCCCATGGTGGACTCGCCCGAGTAGTTCTGCCAGTTGGTGTTGGTGACGAACGAGGCGGCGGTGTTGAAGGCGGTGGTGGGGGAGACTCCGCCCATCCCGTTGGAGTACGGGAGCCAGTGCTGGATCCGCATCATCAGGTACAGGAACAGCACCGAGACGACGGAGAAGGCCAGCAGGGACCGGGCGTAGGTGCCCCAGCGCTGGTCGGCGTCGGCGTCGATGCCGACGAGGCGGTAGAAGAAGCGCTCCACCCGCCAGTGCTTGTCGCTGGTGAAGAGGTGGGCCATGTAGTCGCCGAGCGGCTTGTAGCACGCCGCCAGCGCGATGACCAGCACGACGATTTGCAAGACTCCTGCCAGTGAGCTGTTCATTTAGAAACGCTCCGGCCGGACCAGCGCGTACACCAGGTACACGGTCAGGATGACCGCCGCGATCAACCCGATCCAGTTCTCAGCGCTCAAGGTGCTCAACCCCCCTGATGATCAGGGTGAGCGCGCCGAAGACGACGAGTGTCAGCGCTATGTACAGCAGATCCCACATGAGTTGTCACGCTCCTCGGGGCGGGCCTCTCCCGTCCCGTGTACATGAAACCCCTGGTCAGGGCGCGTTCGTCCGGTCCTGACAGCAGCTATGCGGGCGCGGCGCGGTTCCTAACGGATCTCATGCGGCGTGGCTCCGCCGCCGTCGTTGTCAGCCCGCGGGCGGCGCTTTCTGCGCGCGCCTGGCGCAGCCCGCGCCGGGACCAGCCGCGGTGCCGCCAGCCACGCGGCTGAGCTCGTCCATCAGCGCCGACGGCGGCACCGCGAGCACCGGGCAGCGGGCGTGCGCGAGGCAGTAGCGCCCGACCGACCGGCGCAGCGCCCGGCCGACCGGGTTGCGCCTGCCGGTCCCGATGACGAGCAGGTCGCCAGGCTCGCTGGCCACGTCGACCAGCACCGGCCCGGTCTCGCCGCGCTCCACGCGCGGCTGCACCCGCAAGTCGGCGGGCACGCCGCCGAAGCACTCGTCGAACGCCGCCAGCCAGCCGGGCGCGGGCCGCCTCCTGCCACACGCGGCGCAGGTAGGGGGAGGGACGGCCGCGCTCGGCGAGGTCGCCGCCGGGCGGCACCCAGGCGATCACCGGCACCAGCGGTACCTCCCGGTCCCGCGCCTCCTCCGCCGCCCAGCGCAGCGCCTGCAGGCTGCCGAGCGACCCGTGAACCCCGACCACGATCCGGCGCACCGCGCTCACGATGCCCCTCCTCCTGACGTCACCGCGCTTATGGCTGTCCTCTAATAAACCCCGCTGCCGGCCAGGCTTCTCCCATCCTTGCGGAACCCTGACGAAACATAGCCAAAATGTTATTTCGGACGTCAGCTCTGATCACCATCTGTCATCAAAACCAACCCCGTGATCACTCCGAACGGGGGCTGCTTCACCCTCCCGCCCCCCGCCCCGCCTCGCTCTCGCGGGCATCAGGCCGCCGTTAACCGCGGTGACCCCGGTCAGCGTGCCGACGAAGGCGCTGCCGCCGCTGAGGGCGAGCGACGAGAAGTGCGGCAGGCCCGCGCCGATCGCGAGCTGGTGCTCGACCGCGCCGGTGGCCGGGTTCAGCGCGTACAGCGTGCCGGCGCCGCCGTCGGTGTACGCGGTCACCCAGACCGCCCCGCCGCCGACGACCGGGGAGCCCTTGGCGTCGGCGGGCCCGCGCCACAGCACCGTGATCGCTTGCCCCCGCCAGGGCGACCGAGACGGCGGCCAGGCCGCCCGACCTGGCACGGCTCGTACACGACCGGGCCGTTCACCGCGGCGGCGCCGAACGCGTCGCAGATGCCGCGCTCGGCGACCTGGCCGCCGATCCCGCCGGGCCTGGCCGCGTCGAGCAGGTACCCGGTGCCGCGCTTGCCGATGATGAACACCGCGTCGCCCGCGGCGAGAGCCGGCTGGGTCGAGCCGAGGTCGAGGTCGTTCGCGTTGTCGTCCGCCCAGGTGCTGGGGGCGAAGTAGGCGACCCGCTGGAGCGCGGGGGTGAGCTCGGTGACCGAGTCGCTGCCGTCGTAGGCCCCGCTGGAGGCCGCGCCGTTGCCGACGGAGACCCACAGGGTGCCACCGGGTCCGACCACCGGGCCCGCGGTCCCCCAGATCGCGCCCTCCCGGCTGGTCGGCACGGTCCAGCGGACCAGCGGCGCCGTCGCCGGTCAGCGGCGCGCCCACGATAGAGCCCTGGTAGGCGCCCGCAGTCCCCGTCCAGCCCGCCGAACGTCGCATAGACCCGCCCGTCGTCGATCGTCAGCCCCGGCCGCTGCTGGTTGTACGCGGGCTGGTTGGCGGCGGTGGGGTTGTCCAGTACGCGGCGCAGCTTGACCGCCCGCTGGCCGCGTCGAGCGCCGACCAGCAGGTGCTGGTAGCCGGTGACCTCCGCCACCGCGTAGACCAGGCCGGTGCCGGAGTCGTAGACCGGGGTGCCGGTGATGCCGAGCGGGAAGATGTCGCCGCACCCGTTCTGATCCTGCTGGGGCACGGGGGTGCCGACATGCGCCCGCCAGACGGTCTTCCCGCTGGTCCGGCTGATGGCGTAGATGCTGTCGTTCTCGGTCGCGGCGATCACGTCGCCGCCGACGACGAGCGGCTGGCCGTAGACGGCCCCGTCCAGCGACGCGGTCCAGGCGGTGGTGAGCTGGCCCGCCGGCGGCAGGCCAGCCGCGACGCCGGTCCGGGCGGGGTTGCCGCCGAACTCGGGCCAGTCGTGGCCGGCGGCTGACGCGGACCCGGTCGTGCTCGCGCTGCCCGCCTGCCCGCTGGCGGTGCTGCCCGCCGGCCCGGGGCCGGCCGTGCTCCCGGGCGAGCTGCTGCAGGCGGCTACGGCCAGCGCCACCGCCAGGACCGCGCCGCCCGCGACGACCCGGCGGCGGCCGGCCCGCGCCGGCACGCGGCGCGATGGCCTGCCGCCTCCCCAGACTGTGGCATCGCGCCGCACCTCCCCATCGCTTGCCTTACCGGCGTCCTTGCCCTCGTGAATGACCCGCAGGAGCGACGTTATGCACGCGAGCAGGCCGAATGGCCCGTATTCTCGCCCCGATAGGAGATTGTCGCAGTAGCGGCGCCCAGTCAGGCCCCGTTGACGGCGGTGAGCCCGGTCAGGGTCCCGATGTAGGCGCTGCCGCCGCTCAGGGCCAGCGACGAGAAGTGCGGCAGGCCCGCAGCGATCGCGATCTGGTGGCGGACCGCGCCGTTGGCGGGGTTCAGCTCGTACAGGGTGCCGCCGTCAGCGGCGTAGTGGGTCACCCAGACTGCCCCGCCGCCGAGGACCGGCGATCCGTTGCCGGCCGCCGGGCCGCGCCACAGCACCGTGATCGACTTCCTGGCCCCGTCGAGCGAGATCGCGGCCATCCCCCCGCTGGAGCACGGCTCGTACACCGCCACCCCGCTGACCGCGGCGGCGCCGAAGGCGTGGCAGATGCGCTGCTGGGCGAGCTGCCCGCCGATCCCGCCGGGCTTGCCCGAGTTGAGCAGGTAGCCGACCCCGCGCTTGCCCATGACGAACACGGTGTCGCCGGCCGCCCGGACCGGCTGGGTGGACCCGAGGTCGAGGTCGCCCGCGTTGTCCGCCGCCCAGGTGCTGGGGGCGAAGTAGCTGAGCCGCGCCAGCGCCGGACTGAGCTCGGTGACCGAGTCGCTGCCGTCGTAGGGATCGCCGGTGCTGGCCGCGCCGTTGCCGGTCGAGACCCACAGCTTGCCGCTGGGGCCGAGCACCGGGCCGGCGGTGCCCCAGATGGCGCCTTCCCGGCTGGTCGGGGTGTGCCAGCTGGCCAGGGACCCGCTGCCGGTGAGGGGGGCACTGACGACCGACCCCTGGTAGGCGCCGCAGTCACCGGCCAGCCCGCCGAAGGCGGCGTAGACCCGGCCGTCGGCGATGGCCAGCCCCGGCCGCTGCTGGTTGTAGGCGCGCTGGTTGGCGACGGTGGCCATGTCGATGTAGCGGTGCAGTTTGACCGCGCCGGTGGCCGCGTCCAGCCCGACCAGCTCGTGGTGGTAACCGGCGGTCTCGGCGACGGCATAGACCAGGCCGTTGCCCGCGTCGTAGACCGGGGTGCCGGTGATGCCGAGCGGGAAGATGTCCCCGCACCCGTGCAGCGCGGACCGCGCCACGGGCGTCCCGACGTGTTTGCGCCAGATCAGCTGCCCGGTCGCCCGGTTGAGCGCGTAGAGGCTGTCGTTCTCGGTCGCGGCGATCACCTCGTGCCCGATCACCAGCGGCTGGCCGTAGACGGCGCCGTCCAGCCGCGCGGTCCAGGCGGTGCTCAGCGTGCCCGCGGGCGGCAGGCCGGACGCGATGCCGGTGCGGCCTGGGTTCCCGTTGTACTCCATCCAGTTGGCCCCGGTCGCCGCGGCGGTGCCGGTGCCGGTGCCGCTGGCCGCGCTGCCGGCGTGCGCCGGGTTGGCCCCGGCGGCCGCGCTCACGGCGGCGTACGCAGCGGCGAGTACGACCGCCGCCAGAACTCTTCCGTGCATGACTGACCCCCGCGCTGTCATGTGTCCCGTACGGCGAGCCGCCCCCGCGGCCATTGAGCGCCGACCCTACCAACTCGCTACGTTCCGAGCTCGTTAATTCACTCAGAGTGTGCTGGCATGATGGGTGACCTATGGACGACAAGCTATTCCCGCAGGCCCCGGCGGACGCGTCCTTCGTGGCGGCCGGCGACAGCTTCACCGAGGGGCTGAACGACGTCACCGCCAGCGGGGCGTTGCGCGGCTGGGCCGACCGGCTGGCCGGGCTGCTCGCGGCGCAGTACCCGGGTCTGCGCTATGCCAACCTGGCCGTCCGGGGCAAGCTGCTGCGTCAGGTCGTGGCCGAGCAGGTGCCCGCGGCAGCGGCACTGAACCCGGGGCTGGTCTCGCTCGCCGGCGGCGGCAACGACATCCTCCGCCCCGGGTCCGACCCGGACACGCTGGCGGAGCTGCTCGACGCAGGCGTCGCCCGGCTGCGGGGAACCGGCTCGCAGGTGCTGATGTTCACCATGTGCGACACCGCCACCTTCCCCGTCTTCCGGCTGCTGCGGGGCAAGATCGCGGCCTACAACATGCACCTGCGGGCGATCGCCGACGCCCGCGACTGCTATCTGGTCGACCTGTGGTCCATGGGCTTCCTGCACACTGCGGAGGCGTGGTCGGCGGACCGGCTGCACCTGACCGCCGAGTCGCACCGGCGGGTGGCGCTGCGCTGCTGCGAGGTGCTGGGTGTGCCGGTCACCGACGACTGGCGCGCCCCGCTGGCGGCCGGCCTCGACCTGCCCGCGCGCACGCTCGCCGGCCGGGCGGCCTGGCTGGCCGCCCGGCGGTCGGACGCCCGCTGGGCCCGGGAGTACCTGGCGCCGTGGGTCAGCCGGCGGCTGCACGGCACGTCCTCCGGGGACGGGCGGACGGCCAAGCGGCCCACGCTCGAGGTCATCGCCCCGCCGGTCACTATGTAGCCGCCGGGCACCATGTAACCAGGGCCGGCTCAGTGCTCGCCGGACCGGCCGAGGGTCTGCTCGGGAGTCGCGCCGGGGCGGGTCCACTGCGGCACGGGACGGCTGGTCGGGCCCCAGGTGGCGTTCCCGGCCGCGTCCGAGCGCCAGTACCAGCACGGGTCGTTGCCCCTCGGGCCAGCCGTCCGGGCTGGCCTGCCACGCCTCGCCGCCGCCCGTAGGGCGTCATGTCCAGCAGGGCGAAGGACCCGCTGGCCAGCTCGGTGCCGCGGCCCGTCGTGGAGTAGGTGAGGAACGCGCGGTCGCCGTCGCGCAGGAAGCAGCTGACGGCCCCCATGTCCCCGCCGACCGGCTCGTCCACGTCGCGCACCGAGTACCAGGGCTGGGTGTAGCCCATGAACTCGGTGTAGGGAGCCACCTCGTCCCAGCGGCCCGGGGTCAGGATGGCGAACGAGACGCCGCGGGCGTTGAGGTACACCGGCGTCCCGCAGGTGCCAGGCCGCGACACGGTGCAGCCCTCGCACTGCCCCTGGTGCGGCGCGCCGTCCCACCACATGTGCTTGTAGACCAGGAGCTCGTCGCGGCCCTGGAACAGGTCAAGGAACGGGACCGGGCCGTCGGCGCCGGTGACCTCGACCTTGCGGTCGAACTCCACCATGGGCAGCCGGCGGCGAGCCGCGGCGATGGCGTCGCCCTCGTGGGTGTGGGCCTTCTCGCGGACCAGCAGCTCGTCGCGGGCGGCCTGCCAGGTGGCCAGGTCGACCACGGGCGGACGGCCAGGCTGCGCGGTGGCGGGGTCACCGGTCTCGGTGGTCATGGTCCCTCCGGAGTCGCTTGTGCCAGTCGCCGCCTGGCGTCGCCCGGCGGTCATCAGGGGAGACGAGCCACCCCGCTGGAAGTCATCGCGCCGGACCGGGCGGCCGCGCTAGGGGCCCACCTCGCCCGCCGTCACCAGCGGGACCGCCGGGGCGGCCTGGCCGGCCCGCGGGCGCGCGATCAGCAGCAGGACCACGAGGCCGGCCACCAGCGGCACCCACCAGATCCAGACCGCATGGGACGGCCCCTGGGCGGCAGCGGTGAGGCCGCCGGCGACCACGCCCGCCGCCAGCAGCCGCGGCCAGCTCAGGGTGGCGGCCGGGATCAGCGCCACCGCCATCGGCGGCCACGGGTAGTACGACACCATCACCGGCTCGAAGAAGGACCGCAGCGCGAGCGTGAGGGCGGCCCACCACAGCACGTCGGCCAGCAGCGCGGCCGTCCAGCGGCCGGACTCGCCCGGCCACTGCCCCCGGGACTGCCAGTAGCGCCGGATCAGCACCGCGAACAGGCAGGCGAGGACGATTGTGGCCAGCCGGAACGGCCCGGCGGCGACGTTCTGGCCCGCCATCGGGGCCGCCAGCGAGGTCCACGCGGTCGGGTGGTTGATCACCGGGGAGTTGGGCTGGCTGGTCACCGCGGTGTAGGTGTCGTGCCAGTTGGCGATCGCGGTCGCCGCCAGCAG
The DNA here is from genome assembly GCA_963795335.1 of uncultured Actinomycetota bacterium. GTDB lineage: Bacteria > Actinomycetota > Actinomycetes > Streptosporangiales > Streptosporangiaceae > Trebonia. The sequence continues at coordinate 312,762 of CAWCHI010000004.1, read as the reverse complement.
GGCCGCCGACGGGAGCGCGGCCCGGACGAGGAACGGCACCATGCGCCGCCACGGCAGCAGCGCCAGCATCACCGGCAGGGCCAGCAGCACCAGCGGCTGCACGCACACCGCCGCCCCGGCGAGCCAGCCCGCACGCGCCGGCTGGCCCCGGCTCTGCGCCAGCACCGCGTACAGCAGCAGGCCCACCGCGACCGCGTCCTCCGGATGACCCCAGCGGGCGGAGACCGACCACAGGATGCCGGCGCTGGCCACCGCCAGCAGCCCGCGCTTGGCCCGCGCCACGCCGAGCTCCTCGGCCAGGGCGTCGGCCGCGAACAGGGAGAGGCAGCACAGCGCGATCTGGTACGGGCCCGCCACCAGCCAGACCGCCGGGTGCAGGTTGTGCGGCCCGGGGATGACCAGCGACAGCCCGAGGCCGGAGATCAGCGCCGCGCACGGCAGCAGGATGACGGCCGCCCCGGGCAGTGAGATGAGGCCGGTGCCGGGCGCGTAGAGGCCGCCGATGTTGCCGTGCGCGAGGCGGGTGGTCGCGATCAGCGTGCCCCACAGGTCGTACGGGAGCGCCCATTCGGTCCGCCCGGTCAGGGTCGGGCCCCAGGTGGTGGTGAACATCCCCAGCAGCAGCAGGCCGGCCGACGCGATCAGCGGGAAGACCCGCCGCGCGGGCCAGGACGCCCGGGCCGGCCGCGCGGCACCGTCGCCCGCGGGCCGCCGCCCCGCGTGGTAACTGAGTCGCTCCTGCATCCCGGCCCCTTGTTCTGGTCCCGCCGCTGCCCGTTCGCGGCTATTCCGGCCGCGGGGAGCGCGTGCTACATTACCGCCGTCACCAAGGGCGGCTATCCGCTCCGGCCGGTGCCGGTTTTCCCGATCCGTGCACGAAGAGGTGCCATGTACCAGCAGTATCCGGGCGAGAATGACGTGCCTGAGCGCACGTCGGCCGCGGCGCCGCCGTCCGTCATCCAGGCCGCCCGCGTCATGTACGCCGGCGCGGCCCTCAGCCTGATCGCCATCGTCGTCAACCTGGTTACGTTCTCGTCCCTGCGCAGCGCGATCGTCAAGGCGAGCCCGGCTCTCACCACCGCTCAGGTCAATTCGGCCGAGCACGTGGCCATCGGGGTGTCGATCGCCGGCGGCCTGATCGGCGCCGCGCTGTGGGTGTGGATGGCCCAGAGCTGCCGCGCGGGCAAGTCCTGGGCCCGCATTGTCTCGAGCGTGCTGTTCGGCATCGACACGCTCAGCGTGATCGCGAGCTTCGCCCGGGTGACCAGCGGAGGGGCCGGGCGCATCCTCAGCATCGTCATCTGGCTGATCGGCCTGGCCGCGATCATCCTGCTCTGGCGGCGGGATTCGTCGGCCTACTTCAGCCCCGGCCGCCGCTACTAGGCGGCCCGTTCCCGGCTCACCGGGATCCGGCGGTGCCCGCCCCCGCGTCGCGCCCGCGGGCGAGTACGGTCAGCGACATGGCGGATAACCTGCGGATCCTGGTCCTGGGGGGCACCTCGTTCATTGGCCGCGCCATTGCCGGGCACGCCCTGGCCGAGGGCGCGGCGGTCACCCTGTTCACCCGGGGCAAGACCGGACCGGGCCTGTTTCCCCCGGCGACCCGGCTGACCGGGGACCGTGACGCCCCCGACTACACCGCCCTGTCCGCCTCCCGCGACGAGTGGGACGCGGTGGTCGACACCACCGGCTACCTGCCCCGGCACGTCAACCCGGCGATGGACGTGCTCGGCGACCGGATCGGGCGCTACCTGTTCCTCTCCAGCCACGCCGTCTACCAGCTGGAGGGCGTCGGTCCCGGGGCGACCGAGGACGCGCCGCGGCGTGCCCCGGTGCGCGACGTGGCCACCACCGCCGACCTGACCGACGCCACCTACGGGCCGTCCAAGGTCGCCTGCGAGGACGACATCACCGCCCGTTACGGCGACCGGGCCACCATCGTCCGCCCCGGCAAGGTCGCCGGCCTGCACGACAACCAGCGCGGGCTGACCTACTACGTCCGCCGGGCGGCCCGCGGCGGACGGCTGGCGCTGCCGGGCGACCCCGGCCAGCCGGTGCAACTGGTCGATTCCCGTGACCTGGCCGCCCTGGTGCTGCGGCTGATCGAGGACGGCCGCCCCGGTGCGTTCCACGCGGTCGGCCCCGAGCCGCCGGTCACGCTGGGCGGGCTCATCCGCACCTGCGCCCGGACGGCGGGCCGCGAGGTGGAGATCGTCCCGGTCGATCCTGGTTCGGTGGCCGGCTTCTTCCCGCTCGTGCGGCCGCCCGCCCAGTGGGCCGCCCAGCAGCGCGACCCGGCCCGGGCGCGGGCGGCGGGCCTGCCCGCGACCCCGGTCGAGACCACCGTGACCGACGTCCGGGCCTGGGACCGCGAGCGCGGCGAGCCCCCGCTGACCGACGGCTTCACCCCCGAGCAGGAGTCAGCGGTCCTCGCGGGCGCTGCCCGCGAAGTCCAGTAACCGCCCTGCCTGCGCCGCAGTCAATTCCCCGGGCGTCAGCCCCAGGCGATCACCCGGGCCGGCTTGATCGTGACCACGAACCGCTTGTCGCCCGGCTGGTCCCGCTCGCGCAGGTCAGCCCCGCCGTACTTGGCCCCGACCTTGTCCGCGAACGCGTAGTTGTCGTCCTCGGTTATCTCCGCGTCCCCGCGCAGCTCCAGGTAGCGGTACGGCGACGCCGGGTCGAAGATCAGCAGGCTCACGTGCGGGTTAGCGAACAGGTTCTTGAGCTTCTGGCGGGAATCGCTGAGCGACACCTTGACCGCGTCGCCGTCGGCCAGGAACCACACCCCGGACAGCTGCGGCCGCCCGCTCGGCCCGATCGTGCCCAGCACCGCGACCTGCGCGTTCAGCAGCTCGCGATGCGATTGCGGAATCTCAGTCGTCATGCCACGAACTGTAGTCCTGCCTGACCCGCCCACGCCCCCCGGGAACCCCAGTCCCCTCGCCTCCAGCGGCCCCCAGTCCGCCCCACCTCACCCGCCTCTGGCCCGCCCCAACCCACCCGCCTCTGGCCTGGCCCGCCCCAACCCACCCGCCTCTGGCCTGGCCCGGCTCTGCCCGCCTGCCCCGGCGCCCACGTCGCTCTCACCCACCCGCCCCGCCCACTCTCACCCGGCCACGCGCGCCCCACCCGGCTCTTACGCGCCCGCCCACCACCTGCCCGCCCGTCCCAGCCGCGCCCGGCTCTCGCCCCGCCCCCTCTGGGCCACCGAATCCATGCATCTCCCAGCCCACCGCCCCCAGGCGTCCGAGCCCATCGCCCCAGGCCTCCCAGCTACCCGTCCTCCCGGGCTACCCGTCCTCCCGGCTACCCGTCCCCCGCCTACCCGTCCTCCCGGCATCCGCTCCGGCCGCCCGGGCTACCCGTCCTCCCGGGCTACCCGTCCTCCCGGGCTACCCGTCCTCCCGGCATCCGCCCCGGCCGCCCGGCCGGTAACCCACCCGCCTCCCACTCCCCAGTAGGCCCTCGTCCCCCAAATTTATCGGAAACTTTTAGCAGTCCGGAAACTATTGTTGCTGTGACACGGAAAAGTTTCCGCTTTCTAGATCTGGGCTGCTGACGACAGTCACCGCTGACCCGTCTCCGCGTGACTCTTGGGACGGACGTCGCCGCGCGATGCAGAGCGAGACGAGCGCCCCGGCCAGGGACAGCGCGGCCGAGCCGAGCATGGCCTGCCGGTAGCCGGCTGTGAACGAGGAGGCCGTGCCCAGGTGCCCGTGCGCCGCGAACAGGGCGCCGACCAGCGCCACCCCGAATGCCCCGCCGAACCGCTGCATGGTGTTGTTGACCCCGGAAGCGCGGCCGACGTCGGCGGCGGGCGCCGCACCGAGCACAGTCGTCGGTACGGCCGGGATCGACATCGAGATCCCGATGCCCGCTAGCACGAACGGCAGTACGTAGCCCGCATACCCGCTGGAGCCGGACGAAGCCAGCAGCGTCACCCAGGCCAGGCCGCCGGCCTGCAGGGTCAGCCCGGTCACGAGCAGCGGCCGGGTTCCGATGCGGTCGGCGAGCGCGCCGGCGGCCGGCGCCACCAGCATCGGCGTGGCGGTCCAGGGCAGCAGCCGCAGACCCGTCGCGAGCGGGGAGTAGCCCAGCCCGAGCTGGAAGTACTGAGCGGTGAGGAAGGCGGCCGACATGATCGCGCCAAACGACATGAACCCGGCGACGTTGCCCGCCGCGAACGTCCGGTTGCGGAACAGCCGCAGCGGCAGCATTGGCTCCGCCGCCCGCCGCTCCCAGCCGACGAATCCGGTCAGGACCGCGAGCCCGCCGAGCATCGCCCCGAGCCCGAGGGGATCACCCCAGCCGGAGCCGCCCGCGCGCACGAGGCCCCAGGCGAGGAGGGCGGCACCGGCCGCGGCGAGGACCGCCCCTGGCAGGTCGAGTGGCCCCGCCGTGCCAGGCTGGCCTCCAGGTCGGCCGGCGGGCAGGAAAGCCAGCGACCCGAGGACGGCGAGCACGCCGATTGGGACGTTGATCCAGAAGATCCAGTGCCAGTCGAGCCCCTGGGTTACCGCCCCGCCGACCAGCGGCCCGCCCGCGATCGCGAGCCCGGCGATGCCGCCGAAGATCCCGACGACCGCGCCCCGCCGCTGGGCCGGGAACGCCGCCGCCAGGATGGTCAGTGCCAGCGGGGTGACGGCGGCCGAGCCGAGTCCCTGGACGGCCCGGGCCGCGATCAGCAGCCCCGCGTTCGGCGCCACCGCGCACGCGGCCGAGGCGAGAGTGAACAATGCCAGCCCGGCCACGTAGACCCGGCGCCGCCCGAGCCGCTCGCCGAGCGCGGCGGCGGTGATGATGCCGGCCGCGAAGGTCAGCCCGTAAGCGTTGACCGCCCATTCCAGCGTGCCGATGGCACCGCCGACCGACCCGTGGATGGCGGGCAGGGCGGTCACCACCACTAGCGAGTCGAGCGAGACCATGAAGAACGCGACCGAGGTGAGCGCGAGGACCAGTCCCGGCGATGCCGTCCGCCGCCCTCCCGGGGCGACTGGGTCGCCGCCGGTGGCCAGCGCGGGAGCCGGATAGGCCGGATGTGGGCTCTGAGGAGACGTCATGCCCTCTCTACGGGGCGCGCGCACCCGGATCGACAGCCCGCCCGGATTCGGCCGGGAAACCTCAGCCTGCCGCTCGGGGCCGGGTCGATGGGCGATGATCTCGGTCGCGTCGGCGGGCACCAGCACCCGCCATCTCGCGTCCGGTGCCGGGTGAACCCGGCCACCGCATCAGCGCGTGCACCCGAGGCGTCCACGGCCGGCCGGCAGTGCACGGTATCCCCGACCCGCACCACCCCGCCGCTCACGTTCCCGCCGCCCAGCGCCTCCTCCTCCATAACCGTTAGGGGTAGTGCGGTTATATAACAAATTTGATATCTCGCACGATGCTATGCGCGCGAAGCCCGGAGGCATACTTCAACCATGAAGGTGCTCGAAGGCCGGGAAAATGATCAGCCAGACATTCCCGTCCCCCATGCGCCGGGCAAGGTAGCTGTTCCCGAAGGCTTGGAAGAGTCGCCCCGCGACTTGCCAGACGACGAGAAGCAGGAGAGGAGGGAGGCCGCTGCCGAGTTGCGGCAAAGGGCGGATGGCGTCGACGGGGCACGCACGTTCGATGCGCCACGCGCTGAGCTGGCTCGTTTCAACCTCGAGCGCGCCGGACTGCCGCGGTCAGCGCTGATGTGAGCCGGATATCTAGCCGAGCACCGGTCCTCCCGGCCGTGGCTCGCCCTGTGTCGACACAGCTTGCCCGGAAGCCCGCCGGATTATGGTCGCGCTTGACTCCGCTGAAGGACATGCTCACATCAGGCATGAAGGCTGCGGTGACCGAGGAAGCCAACAGAAGGCGAGTGCTCTACCGAGAAGACCCGGCTCAGCTCGGATCTAGAGAAACGTGATCGAGGCATCGACGGCCTTCGGCCAGATGATCAACTTCACAGGTGCGGCGACATCGCCACGAGGATCACCGATCCCGACGCGTTCGCCACTGCTTTTGTCCGGGGTGTAGCCATCCAGCATCCGAAGGCTCTGGAATCCCTTTGACCGACAATGGCGCTGTGGCAGTAAGCGCAGCGAAGTGACAATACCGATCAAAGACTTGCTCGGACCGGATGGCCACGAGTACTGCACTGGATGGAAGCTGGAAGTCAGTTGACGGAGACTTGGAGAAAGCGCGCGACAACAGGAACGACTGGGCTAGAACGAGAGCGAAAGGGGACACGCCAGATGTTGCCGAGCCTCGCGGCGCGCCGGTTCCGACGTTCAAAGACGGGGAGATGCTCTTCGTGTTCGCGCGACATGACGACAGCGAAAAGTTCAAGATGGTTACGATGTTCCCGCGACCCCCCGAGCCGCAATCGGAAGTGGCGGAGCCTGGAACTACAAAGGAGTCTGACGATGCCTCTTTACTGGGAGCGACACCCTGACGGGCCTTTCGCAACCCTTATCGAGATATCGACACTTTATCTCGATCCAGAAAATTACGATCTTGACGCGCTAAAGGACCTCGCTCAGCACGACGGTACTCGCATGGCTGAATTCAAGGTGGAACTTCGCGAGGCCGTCAAGGATCCGAGCAAGCTGCCGGGCGACGAGCTATCGCGATCTGTCCAGTACGACGACGGGAGCCCCGAGGCGTTTCTGAAGCGGCTGTGGCGCGAGCTGTACGGGGACGAGGCGCCTTAGACAGTGTCTACATGGCGGCGGAGGACCTCGTCGCGGACGGCCGCGTTGCCGGACGTTGCGGCGGCGCGGGACCAGGCGGCCCGCGCCCGTTCGGGATATCCGGCCTTTTCCAGGAGAAAACCGTGCGCCGCGTGGAGCAGGGCATAGCCCGCCAGCTGGCCCGCGGTCACGACCGGGGTGAGCACGGCCAGGCCGGCCAGCGCGCCGTCGGCCATGCCGACGGCGACCGCGCGGTTGACCTCGATGACGGGGGACGGGTCGAGGCGGGCGAGGGTTCGGTACAGCAGCGCGATCTGGGCCCAGTCGGTCTCCTCGAACGAGGGCGCCGCCGCGTGCAGGGCGGCGATGGCCGCCTGGAGCTGGTAGGGGCCAGGGGAGTGCAGGGTGAGCGCCTGGTCGAGGATGGCGGTGCCCTCGGCGATGAGCGCGCGGTCCCACCGAGTACGGTCCTGCTCGGCCAGTGGGACCGGCCTGCCGCCGTCCGCGAGCCGGGCCGCCGCCCGGGAGGAGTGCAGCAGCATGAGCGCCAGCAGGCCGGCCGTCTCGGCGTCGCCCGGCAGCAGCCGGCGCAGGAGGCGGCCGAGCCAGATGGCTTCGTCGCACAGGTCGTGGCGGATCAGGGAGGCGCCGCTTGATGAGGCGAACCCCTCGTTGAACACCAGGTAGACCACCACGTGGACCGATCCGAGACGTTCGGCCAGCCGGGCCGGGGCGGACGGGACGGCGAACCGGATCCCGCTCTCGCGGATCTTCCGCTTGGCCCGGACCAGCCGCTGCGCCAGCGTCGCCTCAGGCACCACGAACGCGGCCGCGATCTCCCTGGTCGTCAGCCCCGCGACGAAGCGCAGGGTGAGCGCCACCCGGACCTCTTCCGCGAGCGCGGGATGGCAGCAGGCGAAGATCAGCCCGAGCCGGTCGTCGCCCAGGGTGTGCGTCATGTCGTCCTCCGCTGCGCCCGGCCCGGGGGCGGACCTGGACAGCGCGCCGGCCGTGACCGCCCCCAGCCGCCGCGGGTCGAGGAGATGCGGGTCGAAGGGGGCGGCGCGGTTGCCGGCCCGGTAGGCGTCGACCGCCTTGCGCTAGGCGGTCACGGTCAGCCAGGCTCCCGGGTTGGGCGGCACCCCGTCGCGGGCCCAGGCGGCCGAGGCGGCCGCGAACGCCTCGGCCGCCGCGTCCTCGGCCGCCTGCAGGTCGCCCAGCCGCCGTGCGAGGGCGGCGACGACCGCGCCCCATTCCTCGCGGAAAGCACGCTCGAGCGGGGCGCCCTCCGGTCCCGCGGCCCCGGCTACTCGGTCAGGGCCCGCTGCCACGGCAGCCCGTCAAGCGCCGCCCGCACCTCGACCGTCTGCCCGTCGCCGGCCGGCATCCGCCGGGCCCAGTCGAGCGCGGCGTCCAGGTCCTCCACGTCGACCAGGTAGAACCCGAGCAGGTGCTCCTTGGTCTCCATGAACGGCCCGTCGGTGATGAGCCGGTCGCTTCCGTGGAAGCGCACGCTGGTCGCGGTCTCGTCGTGCGTGAGTTGCTCGGCGCCGGCGAGCACGCCAGCCTCGCGGGCCGCCCGGGTGTAGTCGACCCAGGGGCCGTGCTCGGTGTCGGCGGCCTGCAGGGTGGCGTCGAGGACAGCGCCGTACTCTTCGGCCGTGCTGGGCGAGTAGATCAGCAGTGCGTACTTCATGAATCGCCTCCCGTGGTCTTCGTTCCCCCTAACTACGGGGACCGATGGCGCAGATCGACCGGCGGCAACTATTTTTCCAGAAAATTCTCAGCCCGAACGGGGGCGTGGCTTCGTCCGCACCCGGGTCACTCGGCCGCCGGCGGCCACGCCGCTACCGTCCCTCGGCCGCGATCAGCTCGGCCCGCGCCTGCTCGGCCGATTCCGCGTTCCCGGGGACACCAGCGGCAGTGGCGGCCGGCTCCTTTTGCGGCACCGGCGGGTAGGGCCGGCGCGCGTGGAAGACCAGCTCGATCATCGTGTGGTCGGGGTCGTGGATGTAGCAGAACTGCGAGTTGTTCTCCGGCCGGGTGATCGGCCGGGTGTGCCGGATGCCCAGCTCCCGCAGGTGGGCGAGGAACCCGTCCCAGTCCTCGACCTCGACCGCGAAATGGTATGGGGCCATCCGGTCCATCTCTTCCACCGGCGTGAAGTGCAGGTCAAAGTTGCCCCGGGTCATCAGCACGACCTTGGTGTTCGACTTCGGCTTGATGTACTTCAGGCCGAACACCTTTGAGTACCACTCGATGGTGCGCTCGGGGTCGGTGGTCGGGAAGTTCACGTGATGGATGTAGGCGGGCTTGTCACTCATAGGGTGCCTCCTCGACGACGGTCGCCGTCTCGTCGGTTCCCAGCCGTAGCACATCTCCGGGGAGAGCGCGATGTACCGGGAGATGGCGGATGAACCTGGGTGTCGACGATCAACATTGGTTGCTACCTTGCGTTGCCGTGTGGAAACTGCAGCTGCGCGACGATGTCCTCCGCGATCGCCATGGACGCCGTCGCCGCTGGTGATGGCGCGTTGCGGATGGACGTGACCGGCCCGGTGCGGCTGATCCGGAAGTCATCCACCAGCGCCCCGCTCGGATCGACGGCCTGGGCCCGGACCCCGGCCGGGGCGCTGGTCACGTCGCCCGGCTGCAACCAGGGCAGGTACGTCCGGGCCTCGGCGAGGTAGGCGGGCCGCCAGAGCGACCCGCGCATCTCGCGCACCCCGGTCAGCCAGTGCTGGCGGGCTAGCCGCCAGAACGCGCCCGAGCGGGCCAGCCGGGCGAGCTCGGCCGGGGAGACGTCACGCCGCCGGTACCCCTCGCGGGCCAGGGCCAGCACCGCGTTGGGGCCGAGGTCGGACGTCCCGTCAACCCGCGGCGTGAGGTGCACGCCGAGGAACGGGTAGCGGGGGTCGGGGACCGGGTAGATCAGCCGCTTGACCCGGCCAACCGCGTGCGGCCGCAGCCGCAGGTACTCCCCCCGGAAGGGGATGATCTCGGGCGCGGGGGCGTCCCCGGCCGCGGCGGCGAGCAGGTCGGCCTGCAGCCCGGCGCAGATGACGAGCCGTGACAGCCGGGTGGCGCTGCCGGCTACGACGACCTCGACCGTCTCGCCCCGCACCCGCAGCCCGGTGACCGGGGTGCTGGTGCGCACCTCGCCGCCCGCGGCGGTCACGTCGGCCGCGAACGCGCGCGCGACGGCCGGGTAGTCGGTGATCGCGGTCGATGGCGACAGCAGCGCGGCCACCCCCGCCACCGCGGGCTCCAGCTCGCGCAGCTCCCCGCCGGACAGCCACCGCACGCCCGGGACCCCGTTGAGCTTCGAGCGCCGTTCGAGCTCACGGAGCTTGACCATCTCGCCGTCGTCGCGGGCGACGACGAGCTTGCCCCGCTCGTCGTAGGGCAGGTTCTTCTCGGTGCAGTAGGCGCGCAGCAGGCCGACACCGCGGCGGGTCAGCCGGGCCTTGGCCGAGCCGGGCGCGTAGTAGATCCCGGCGTGCACCACCCCGGAGTTGTGCCCGGTCTGGTGGGCGGCGACGGACGCTTCCTTCTCGAAGACCACGACTGGCACCCCGGCCGCGCTCAGCTGGCGGGCCACCGCCAGCCCGACGATCCCGGCCCCGATGATCCCGACCGGCGCCTGGCCGCGGCGGGCGCGTGCTGCTGCGCTCTGCTCCATAGCGCCCGTGATACACCCGTCGGCTACCACGTGAAGCCCACCCACTTCCCATCGAGCGTTCGAGACCGGGCGCACCGGCGTGGCCCCCGGGCCCCGGGCCACGGCCAGCACCAACTTACAACTGGCCTCGGACACCAGCTCCAACCTGATGTCCAATCCGAACGCAACGTACTATTACACCGGATTCGAGGACAGCCTCGGCCCAACCGTCCAGGGCATCCAGCAGCCCAGCAAGAGCGACATCGCCCTGGCGGTGACGGGCGGGACGGTGGACGGCCTCGGGCGCCCCGAAACACGGAAGGATCGCCCAGTGAGCGTCTCCCCGGCTGAACCGGGCACCGGACAGCGGGACCGGCTCCAGGTGGAGCACGTGTCGAAGACTTTCGGGTCAGCCCGGGTGCTGCGCGACATCGGGCTGAGCATCGCCCCGGGCGAGCTGCACGGCCTGGTGGGCCAGAACGGCTGCGGCAAGTCGACCCTGGTCAAGATCCTGTCCGGGATTTACCCGCCCGACCCCGGCGGCGCCATCACGGTGGATGAGCGGGAGCTGGCGCTCCCGGTCCGTCCGCTCGAGGCGCGCGCCGCCGGCCTGTCGGTCGTGCACCAGAACCTCGGCCTGGTCAATGACCGCACCGTCTGGGAGAACGTGCGGCTGGGCCGGTTCAAGGCGGCTGGCCGGCTCAGCCGCCGCATCGACGGCAAGGCGGAGCGGGCGGCGGTGGAGGCGGTGTTCGAACGCCTCGGCACCCACGTCGACATCAACGAGCGGGTCGGGGAGCTTTCGGCCGAGGACCGCGCGGCGGTCGCCGTCGCCCGCGCCATGCAAGACCACGAGCCGGGCGGCGGCCTGATCATTTTCGACGAGTCGACCCGGGCGATGGGCAAGGCGGCCCGGGACCGCTTCTTCGGCCTGGTCCGGTCCGTGATCGAGGCCGGCGCGTCCGTGCTGATGATCTCGCATCAGCTGGAAGAGGTCATCGAGGTGACCGACCGGGTCACGGTGCTGCGCGACGGCCAGGTGGTGGAGACCGGGATCCCGACCAGGGACACCACGGAGGCCGGGCTCACCCGGCTGATGCTCGGGCGGCATCTGGTCACCCACGACCGGGTCGACAGCCACGCCCGCGACGAGCTCGCCGCCCAGGTGCGGCATCTGGTGGTGCGCTCGGTCAGGGGTCTCGACCTGGACGTCAGGCGGGGCGAGATCGTCGGGCTGACCGGACTGGTTGGCTCGGGTGCGGTCGCGGTGGCTGAGGCGATCGGCGGAGCCCGCGAGGCCCGGGCGGGCACTCTGAGCGTCCGCGGCTCCGCGCTGAGCCTGAAGTCGCGGCGGGACTCAACCGAGCCCTTCATCCGGGCCGGGGTCGCCTTCGTGGCCGAGCGCCGCCTGGAACAGGGGCTGGCGGCCGAACTGTCGGTCACCCAGAACCTGACCCTGCCCCGGGTGCGCAGCCGCGGCCGCCTGCTGCGGATCGGCGGCGGCTGGCAGGCGGAGGAGACCGCCGCCATGATCAGGAAGCTCGACATCAAGCCACCTGACCCGCACAAGCTCGTGGGCACCCTGTCCGGCGGCAACCAGCAGAAGGTGCTGCTGGGCAAGTGGCTCGCCGGGCAGCCGTCGCTGCTGGTGCTGGACGAGCCGACCCAGGCGGTCGACGTCGGGGCCAGGCACGACATCATCAACGCGATCCGCGAGGCCGCCGCCGATGGCTGCGGCGTGATCATTTCCTCGGTCGACGCCGCCGACCTGGCCGTGCTGTGCGACCGCGTGCTGGTATTCCGCCATGGCGCGGTGACCGCGGAGCTGGCCGGCGACATGACGGAGGACGACATTATCCACGCCACGTTCGGATCGTCGGGTGAGCCCGGCGGCGAGCAGCAGCAGCAGACGGCGGCCGACCCGGAACCCGACGCGAAAGGGGTAGCCCCCTGATGGACACCGCCCGAGATCAAGGCCGCGAGGCGACGGTGCCCGCCCCTGGCGCCGAGGCCCGGTCCGGGTCGACCCCGGCCGCCCCGGGGCGCCGCCCCGGATTCCTGACCGGCACGCAGCTAGCGCCGCGGTTCGCGATCCTCGTCGTCTGGGCGGCGATGATCCTGGTCTACTCCGTCACCGAGCCGGCCCTGTTCCCGCACGCCGGAACCTTCCAGACGATCTTCGGCTCGCAGCAGCCCCTGGTGTTCATGACCATGGCGCTGATGTGCACCATCGTCGTGGGAGAGTTCGTGGACCTGTCGGTGCCGGCCGTCTTCGGCTTCGGCGCGACGATCCTGCCAGTGCTCGTGGTCAACCACGGCTGGAACGTGTGGCCGGCCTCCATCGTGGCCGTGGCCGCCTGCGCGGTCGTCGGCGCGGTCAACGGCTTTCTGGTGGTGCGGGTCGGCGTCAACACCATCGTGGTCACGCTGGGCATGTCGACCCTGCTGGAGGGCGTCTCGCTGTGGATGTCCGACCTGAACACGATCAGCGGCCTGCCGTCCGGCTTCCAGAAGATCGCCCTGCTGGACGTGGGCGGCCTGCCGGTCTCCTTCTATTACGGCATCGTGCTGGTGCTCGGCTTCGCCTACGTGCTGGCCTTCACCCCGCTTGGCCGCCACATGCGCTTCACCGGGGCGAGCCGGGAGGTCAGCCGGCTGTCCGGGGTCCGGGTCGACCGGATCCGGTTCGGCTCGTTCGTGTTCGCCGGGCTGCTGTCCGGTCTCGGCGCGTTCATCGCGGTGGCTGACCTTGGCGGCTACAACGCCAGCAGCTCCGACAGTTACCTGTTGCCAGTGTTCGCCGCGGTCTTCCTCAGCACCGCGATCTTCGAGCCCGGCCGGTTCAACCCGCTCGGCACGCTCGTGGGGATCTACTTCCTGGAGACCGGCATACTCGGCCTGCAGCTGCTCGGCCTGCAGAGCTGGGTGTCGCAGGTCTTCTACGGCGGCATCCTGGTGATCGCGGTGACGATCTCCACCCTGCTGCACCGGCGGGCCACCTAGGGCGGACCAGCCGGAAGCGGGCGCCAGCCGGAAGCGGGCGGCAGCCGGGCAAGATGCCCGGCTGCCGCCCGCTTTCATACGGCTCGGGTTGACCTGTCGCGGTCAGCCCGCCAGCAGGGTGGTCTGGCCGCTGCTGTTGGACAGGTTGTCGCCGTAGATGACGTTCGTGGCCTGGAAGGACTGGGCCCGGCTCAGCTCCTGCCCCTTGAAGAAGCCGAACTGGATCATGTCGGTCATGACCCGCTGGATCCGGGTGGGGCTGACCCCGACCGGGAATTGCGGCAGCGAGATGACGGCCACCTCGCGCGCGGTGATATGCAGCGGCGCTCCCTCGAGCGCCTGCTCGACGGCCATCCGGTTGGAGTCGGCGATTTCCTGGCCCTCGTCCAGCGCGGTGGTGAACGCCTTCAGCGTATTCGGGTTCTGCTTGGCCCACTGCGGTGTCACCGCGTACCCCTGGATGGGAAAGCTCGTCATGGCGCCCTCGTCCAGGTCGGCGAGCGTCTTGTCGCCGAACTGCTGCTGGCCCTGGCTGACGAAGGGCTCAGGGACCGGGCCCATGATGAATTGCTTGCCTGAGGCGACCATCTCGGGAACCGCGGGAAGGGGGATGCCCGGCACGTAATGGACGGAGTTGAGGGGGATGCCGTCGCTGGCCAGCAGCGCGTCGATGAGCAGGCTGCCGATGTCGTTGGGGCCGGAGATCGGCACCGCGGTGCCCTTGATCTGGCTGAGTTTCGTGATCTTGCTACTGGGACCGGTCATGAGGGCGAGTACGTTCGGCTGCAGGACGGAGGCTTCCCCGATGATCTGCAGCTGCGGTGTGCTCCCGGCCACCTCGTCGTTCATGTACGTGACGTAGTCGCCGCTGGAAACCTGAGCCTTGCCCGACTCGATGTTGTTCACCGTGTCCTGACTGCTGTGGTAGTCCGGGATGACGGTGACGTGCAGGCCTTCCTTCGCGAAGAGGCCGTCGTCGGCCGCGATGTACAGGCCGGTCGAGTCGATGGCCGGGAAGTCGGAGACGACGATGTTGGTCGTCTCCAGCCCCTGCACGACGGGCATGGTGGTGCTGACGGGTGTGGCGCTGCTGGTACCGCCGCTGGATGAACAGCCGGCGGCCGCCCCGGCCACGATGACGCCCGCGAGCACAGCGGGCCACACACGTGCACTCTTCAAACTCACTGATCACTCCGGACACTTCGTCAGCACGCCCGGATCTACTGACGTGCTCTCGCCGCAAGAAAGCTCCGCTACCAGTGGAGACTCTACGTGCAAGTAGCGACAGAAGGGGGCATGATCCCCAAACTACCGACACCTGGCTGTCCCCCGGGCCGCCGGCGGCGGCCCGGCGGCTGACCTGCCCGCCGCCGGGCCCGCCCCGCTAGGCGCAGGCCGTCAGACGCCCCAGTCCTTCAGGAACGCGGCCTGGTAGGAGGTGCTGCCAAACCACGCCCCCGAGGACTGGGCCGCGGTCGTGACCTGGATCGACCCGATGTTCTGGGCGGTGAACAAGCGGGTTGGGTAGAGCACGTTCACCGGCGGGGCCTTGGTCGCCATCCGCAGGATCTGGTCCGCCAGGGACCACCCGGCATACACCTGGTCGACGGCGACGACCGCCTTGACCGGACCGCTGCCCTTGGCGAGGAGGCCGAGCCCGTCCACCGTGCCGCCCGCGACGGAGAGCTTGATGCCGGACTTACCCGACGTCTGGATGCCCTGCAGGGCGGGCTGCAGGCTGTCCTCGAACTCGGTGTAGTAATAGGTCGCGGCCGGGTCGGCCAGCAGGTAGGAGCTGGTGTCGGAGGCCATCTGGGCGGCCGCTGACTGGGAGATCTGCTTGACCGTGACCTTGCAGCCCGGGCAGTCCTTCGAGTAGATCGCGAGCGAGTTGGTGACGTACGCGATCGACGACGGCGAGTCGGCCGACTCAGCGATGATCAGGTTAGCCTTCCCGCCGGAGTCGGCGATCGTCCAGTAGGCGATGTCGTTCGGCTGGTAGGGAGCGCCCAGCGCGTAGTCGACCTTGTCGGTGCTCGTGGTCGTGGGTGTGGGCGGGAGCTGGTCGGAGACAATCACCGGGACGCCCTTGGCGGTGGCCGAGTTAATCGAGTTGGCGGCCATGCCGAAGGGGATGGAGTCGAGGATGATGCCGGGCCGCGCCGGCCCCGGTCGCCTGCCCGATGCAGGCGGAGACCGCGCTCGGCTGGGCCTCGCCGTTGCAGACCTGGAGCTTCAGGCCCGCCTTGGACAGGGCCGTCTTCAGCGCCGCCGCGGTGAGGACGAAACCGGGGATCTGCTGAACCAGCGGGACGTAGTAGACCGTCTTGCCCTTGAGCGCGGAGACGCCCTTGACCGGCGCCGCGGGCACCGGGTGGCTCGGCACCGCCTCGAACTGGGCGACCATCTGCTGGGCGGCGGTCACGCCGGACGATGCCGGCGCCGAGGCGGCGGCCGGCGAGGAACTGACCGCGCTGCTGGCCGAGCCCCCGCTCGCACTGCTGCTCGAACCACTCGAGGAACATGCGGCCAGCAGCGCGGCGGCGGTGAGGGCCGCCGCGGGCGTGACCAGGCGCTTCCAGGTGGGCGTCATGCTGAAAATTCCTCCATCCGCAGGTCACGGGGTAGCCGTGACCGTGTGGCTTTTTGTTCTGATGGCGACTGACGTGGCGGAACAATAGACTTCCATACGCAAGTAACAAACACCGTCATAACGGGTGGGGTAATGGTGCCGAAAGCGTAAAGCGCCCGCCGGGCAGGCGATGCCGCGGACCGCTCACGATGTGAGGAGCCGGCACCGCCGTCAGCGGCCGGTGACGGTACGTGTAGACATTTGACGCTTTGACCAATTTAATGACGACCTGGAAGCAGGTGCCCAGTATGGCAGTGCGGGAGTCCACGACAGTCGCGATCGTGGGAGGCGGGGTCTCCGGACTGACAACGGCGCTGCTGCTGCGGTCCTGCGGGATCGACAGCATCGTCCTCGAGCGGCGGCCCCGGGCCTACGTCGAGGAGCGGCAGCGGGCTGGGCTCGTGGAGCACCGGGCCGTCCGCATGTTCGAGCAGTGGGGCCTGGGCCACGTGCTGCGCGGCTTCCCGGGCAACGACTACCTCGAGGTCCGCCTTGACGGCCAGTCTCACCTGCTGTCGGAGGCACTGGCGGGCATGGACGGGGAGAGCAAGGCCGTTCCCCAGCAGGCCCTGGTCCGCGGCCTGATCGGAGCGCTGCTGGAGGACGGCGGCGACCTGCGATTCGAGGCGGCCGACGTCGCCCTGCACGGGGCTGACAGCGGCCAGGCCGCGGTCAGCTACACCGATCCAGACGGCCAGGTCCACGAGATCAGCTGCGACTTCATCGCCGGCTGCGATGGCGACCGGGGGGTCAGCACGTCGGTCATCCCGGCCGGGACAGGCACCGTCATCAACTACGACTACGGCATCTGGTGGCTGACGGTGCTGGCCGATGCCCCGGCGCCGAAGTACGCCCTGCAGACGGCGGGGGAGCGCGGCTGGGCGGCCCAGTTCGCCCGGGGGCGCCAGGCGAGCCGGTTCTACCTGCACGTCCCGGTCGGCGATACCGTCCAGGACTGGCCGCACGACCGGATCTGGACCGAGCTGAAGTACCGCCTGCACCAAAGCGACCTGCCCGACGGCCCCATCACCGCGACCGAGGTCTTCCCGCTGCGCAGCGCGATCCGCGAGCCGATGAGCTACGGGCGGCTGTTCCTGCTCGGCGACGCCGCCCACATCATTCCGCCGATGGGCGCCAAGGGCATGAACCTGGCCCTGTTCGACGCGGAGATGTTCGCGTCCGGCGTTCGCGACTTCGTCCGCCAGGGCGACGAGACCGGTCTGCGGGACTATTCCGCGACCTGCCTCGAGCGGACCTGGAAGACCCAGGAGTACTCGAACTGGCTGGCCGACATGATGCATGGCGCCTCGGGGGCGCCCGTCGGAGGCGGCGGCCCCTTCCGGGAGCGGATCATGCGGGCCAGGCTGAAGCGGTTGCTGTCATCGGACATTGCCGCCGCCTACTACGCCGAGATGTTCACCGGCCTGGGCTAGATCTCGTTGCCCCAGTAGTAGCGGGCGACCGTCTCGACCAGCTGCAGCTTGGCCCGCTGCTCGGCCGCGGTCATCCGCGGCTGGTCCGCAACCTGCGCGAACCCGCCGTTGGGGGCGACCGCGATGTCGGCCTCGCCGCGTTCTTCCGCCACCGGGTCGATCCTCCGCAGCAGCTCGTCCACCGATTCCAGGGCCAGGCTGGCGACGTCGACCGCACCCAGGCTGACCACGATGCCCGGCTTGACCAGCTCAACCGGGAAGCGGGCGGCGGGGTCAGCCGGGTAGTCGATGCTGAGCCGGGGGAACGGCGTCTCGTCGAGGAGGCTGGCCACGGCGGCGGCGTCGTAGCCGGACCCTGTGGTCGGCAGCGGGCCCGCGTCGGTCAGGTCGAGCCCAACCCGGAAGTCGGCGGGCACGTCGAGCCCCGCGAATACGGCCCGGTCGGCCTCGGTCAGCGCGGCCAGCGCGGCGGGCACGTCGACGCCGGCCGCCGTCGCCGCGGTACGGCCGTCGACCGTGAGCAGCGGCAGGTACAGCGGGTTGACGAGCGGCACGTACATCACCCCGTCGGCCGCCAGCGCCGCGATCTCGTCTCGCAGGATCGCCGCCAGCGCGGCCCCGGCCGCCCGGACCGCGTCCATGTCGGCCGCCGAGGCCAGCGCCGAGCCGGCCGCGGCCAGGTAACCGGGCGAGGGCAGGGTGACGAAGACCGAGCGGTCGACGGTGGCCAGCACCGGGGCCGCCTCCGCCTGGGCGAGCCGCCCGGGCGCCGCAAGCGCGTCCGCGTCCGGCACCGCCCGCACCCGGCTGGCCGCGATCCCTGCCAGTTCAGCCAGTGGCGTCGCCCCCGTGACCCGAGCGAACCCGCCCACCTGGTCGTGCACCACCGACTCGAAGCAGGAGCGACGGTACTGGCCGTCGCTTACTGCGTTCAGCGTGAGCCGCCGCAGCTCGTGGGCGAGCGTGACGACGGCTTCGTCGGTCACCGTCGCCAGCGCGTCGCCGCTGGTCCCGGCCCGGGCGGTCAGCAGCGAGGCCGGCCGGACCAGGGAGCCGTGGTGGTCGATGTGGTAGCCGAAGTCGTCAGCCATCGGAGCCTCCGTCGGTGAGGGGAGAAGGTCAGTGGGGCTTGCGCGCGCCCGCCCACTCCGGGAAGTCGAGGTCGAAGCCGGCCGCCCGGAGCACATCCTCGCAGACCTTCTGGTCCTCGTCGGGGCGGCCGCCGGAGATGCCGAGGCCGCCCACGATGGCGCCGTCCCGCTTGAGCGTGTACCCGCCCTTGGTGGCGACGATGGGGTGCTGGCCCATCCGGCCGACCTGTGTGAAGAACACCGGGTCGGAGTCGCGCCAGCCTTCGAGCATGGCGGTCGGCCGCTGCATGACCGCGGCCGAGTACGCCTTGGAGAGCGCGATCGACGGGGTCATCGGGCGCGCGCCGTCCATCCGCTCCACCAGCACCACGAAGCCTGGCGGATCAACGCCTGGACCGCGCAGCGGGCGAACTCTAATCATTCGCACCACCTGGCCCGGGGCATAGGCTTGAGGCTATGCAGTGCAGCCCGGGGGGACACCCCCCGGAATCCCCCGAGTGCCGGGTCGTCCCGGCGGAACCAGGGTGTAGAAGATGAAACTAGGTCTGCACATCTCCGACTTCACCTGGAACGGCGGCGCGCCCGAGCTGCGGGCCACGTTCGGTCACATCGCGCAGCGCGCCGAGGAAGCCGGCGTTGACCGGATCAGCGTCATGGACCACCTGTGGCAGATTCGCACCCTCGGCCCGCCCGAGCACGAGATGCTCGAGTGCTACACCGCGCTCGGCTAGCTGGCGGCCAAGACGGAGCGGGTCAAGCTGCTGGCGATGGTGACCGCCGTCGTCTACCGCGACCCGGGCCTGCTGGCCAAGGCGGTCACCACCCTCGACGTGCTGTCCGGCGGGCGCGCGATCCTCGGCATCGGCGCGGCCTGGAACGCTGAGGAGTCGGCCGGGCTCGGGCTGTTCTTCCCGCCGCTGGCCGAGCGGTTCGAGCGGCTGGAGGAAGCGATCCTCATCTGCAGGCAGATGTGGAGCGACAGCGACGCCCCGTTCGAGGGCACCCACTACCACCTGGAGCGCACGCTGAACTCGCCCCAGGCGCTGTCCCGCCCGCACCCGCCCATCCTGATCGGCGGCGCGGGCGAGAAGAAGACCCTGCGGCTGGTGGCCAAGTACGCCGACGCGTGCAACATCGCCGCCTACGATCTCGAGCAGACCGCGCACAAGCTCGACGTGCTGCGCCAGCACTGCGCGACCGAGGGCCGCGACTACGCCGAGATCGAGAAGACCGCCCAGACCCGGTACGACCTCGGGGAGAAGGGCGAGAACGTCAACCAGGTGATCGAGAGTTTGCACCAGATCGCGGAGCTCGGCTTCACCCAGGCCCACGGCACCCTGCGCCGGGTCAGCGAGCCGGGCCAGCTCGACCTGCTGGCCGAGCGGGTCATCCCGGCGGTCGAGAAGTTCTAGTCAGGCCCGGCCCGGCCAGCTCGCGGGTAACTGCTCATAAGCTGGCCGGGCAGCCTGTCACCCGAGAGGATTACCCATGACCACTCCAGCAGCACCGGCCGGAACGGGCGGACCGCGCCGCCGCCGCCCGCCGAAGCGGGCCGAGGTCGTGTCGGTCTCCAGCGTCTCTCCCCGGCTGGTGTCGGTCCTGGTCACCGGGGACGGCCTGGACGGGTTCGCCGGCGCCGCGCCGACCTCGCACCTCAAGGTGTTCCTGCCCGCCGAGGGCCAGGACGAGCCCAGCCTGCCCGAGTTCACCCCGGACGGCGCCGTGTTCGACGACGAGGCTCCTCGGCCGGTGGTCCGCACCTACACCCCGCGCCGCTACGACCCGGCCGGGGGCACCCTCGAGATCCAGTTCCTGCTGCACGGGGAGGGCCCGGCGTCGGCCTGGGCGCAGCGGGCCAAGCCGGGGGACAAGCTCGCGGTGGCCGGCCCGGGCGGCCGCTTCTCCCTGGAGCCGGCCGCCAGCCACTGGTGGATCGCGGGCGACGAGTCGGCCATCCCCGCCATCGGCACCCTGCTCGACGCGCTGCCGGACTCGGTCACGGCCGACGTGCACATCGAGGTGACGGACGCCGACGACGAGATCAAGCTGCCCGACCCGGGCCGCACCACCGTCACCTGGCACCACCGCCGCCCCGGGACCTACAGCCAGGAACTGGTCGCCGCCGCCCGCGAGGCCGTGATCCCCGACGGCGCCCGCATCTGGGTCGGCTGCGAGGCGGGCGCGATGCGCGACATCCGCCGCTTCTTCACCCGCGAGCGCGGCCTCCCGGCCGGCCAGCTCGTCACCCGCGGCTACTGGCGCGCGGGCGAGGAGAACCACCCCGACCACGACTACGGCGAAGACTAACCCCGACATTCCCGCGGCGGCCGTACCGCCCGCGGCAGCATTACCGCCCGCCCGCCTGCCGGCCGCGGCCGTACCGCCTGCCCGCCGCGGCCGTACCGCCCGCCCGTGGCAGCTGCCGCGCCCGCCGGCCGGCCTGCGACCTTACGGCCCGCCTCCCGGCGGCGGCCGTACCGTCCGCCCGCGGCGGCCGTACCGCCCGCCCGCCCGCGGCGGCCGTACCGCCCGCCCGCCCGCGCGCGGCGGCCGTACCGCCCGCCGGCCTGCGGCGGTCTTTACGGCTGTGACGCCTGCGGTTGGCGGGAGAAGGATGCCGGAAACTTCTGGCTAACGGGAAACAAAGTGGTGTCTCAGCACAATTTGTTTCCGGCGTCTTGCAATCGGCCCGCCGTAACCTCCCGGCCGGCCGTCGCCTGTCCTGCCTCGTTGCAACGGCCGGGGTCGCAGTGACCCAGGAGCCTGGTGCTGCCTGGCAGGCGCATCCGACGGGGGCCGGGCCGACGAGTGCGGGCCGACGGGGGCCGGGCACTCGGGGGCCGGGCCGACGCGGGCCGGGCACTCGGGTGCCGGGCCGGCGGGTGCCGGGCCGGCCGCGGGCCAGCCCGAGCCAGCCCGACGGCGAGCCGCTGGCCGTCGGGCCGGCGCGCAGATGGCCCGCGGCCGGACGGGGTGCACGCACCTCCGCCCGCCCGGCCGCGGCGCTCAGGAGGACCGATGCTCAGGACTTCGGCATCAGCACCGAGCCGATGATGTAGACGGTGGCGTTCGCGGTCTGCACGTTGCCGCAGACCACGCTGGCCCCGTTGACGGTGTAGCTGCTGCCCATCTTGGCCACCGTGACGGTGCCGCCCTCGAGCGTCTTCAGCGTCTTGCCCGAGGCCAGCTGGGCGGGCGAGTAGCGCCCGGACACGACGTGATAGGTGAGCACCTTGGTCAGCTCCGCCTTGTTGGCGAGCACGCTGTCCAGCTGCGCGGCCGGGATCTTGGCGAAGGCGGAGTTCGCCGGCGCGAAGACGGTGATGGCGCTGGCCGAGTTCAGCGTGTCGACCAGGCCGGCCTTCTTGACCGCGGTGACGAGGGTGGACAGGACCGGGTTGGCCGAGGCCGCGGTGGCCACCGGGGCGGTGGCCATGCCGGTGAAGCTGCCCGCGCCGGTCTTCGGCACCGAGGCGCAGCCGGGGCCGAAGTCGGTCGTCATGGCGCTGGCGGACGAGCCGCCCGACGCCATCGCCGACGATGACGCCGACGAGGACGCCGCCGGCGCGGACGACGTGGCCGACCCAGCCGCCGTGCTTGACCCGGACGAGCTGCAGGCGGCGGCGGTGAGCGCGATGGTGGCGGCGATGCCGGTGGTGGCGAAAAGGCGAAGGTTCTTCATGATGTGCTCCTCTTGCTGGTTTTTTCTGATCGGAATTGGTGGTCGGGAAGGTTTGCTAGGTGACGGTGACGACGACGGATTCCCAGCCGCTGGAGCCGTTGGGCACCGGGCCCGCCTCCTGGCTGGTCTGGGGGGTACCGGTGCCGTCGGTGGCGCGGACCCGCAGCGAGTGCAGCCCGGGCTTGGCGTCCCAGACCCACATCCACTGCCGCCAGGTGTCGATGCCGTCGGCGGCCGCCAGCTGGGCGGGCTGCCAGGGCCCGTTGTCGACGCTGACGTCGACCGCGTCGATGCCGCGGTGCGGAGCCCAGGCGACCCCGGCCACCGGCACCCGGCCCGCGCTGACCGAGGCGAGAGGCTTGGGCACGTCGATCCGCGACTCGGTCTTGATCGGCGCCTGCTGGGCGTAGCCGCGCTGGGTCCAGTAGGCCTGCTGGCGGGCGAATGTGGTGACCGTGAGCCGGGTGAGCCACTTGGTGGCGGACACGTAGCCGTAGAACCCCGGCACCAGCATCCGGGCCGGGAAGCCGTGCGCGACCGGCAGCGGCTGGCCGTTCATGCCCACCGCGACGAGTGCGTTGCGGCCGTCGAGGATCGCCTGCAGCGGGGTGGAGATGGTCATGCCGTCGGTGCCGGTGGACAGCACCTGGTCGGCTCCGGCCCTGATCCCGGCCTTGCGCAGCAGCCCCGCCAGCGGCACCCCGAGCCAGCGGGCGTTGCCGGCGTAGGGCCCGCCGACCACGTTGGAGACGCACACCAGGGTGATGTCGGCCTCGGTCAGCGGCATCCGCAGCAGCTCGCCGAAGTTGATCTCGACCGGCCGGGCCACCATCCCGTCTATGCGCAGCGTCCAGCTGTCCGGTGCCACCTGTGGCACGACCAGGTCGGTGTCGACCCGGTAGAAGTTCGCGTTCGGGGTGACGAACGGGCTGATCCCGCCCACCGGGAGCCGTGCCCCGGCCGGGATGGGCCGGGCGGCGACGGCGGGCGCGGGCAGTCGCACCTGGGCCCGGGACGAGGCGACGCTGAACCGGCCAAGCAGCAGCTGCCCGGCGCCGCCGCCGGCGGCGGCTACCACGGCCACGCCGGCCCCGGTGAGCAGGAAACGCCGCCTGCCGGAGTCCGGGCGCGGTTCCGGCCCGGGCGGCTCCGGCGGCCGCGTCGGTTCGGGCCGTCCGGCCGGCTGAGAAGGCATCCCCTCCCGGCCCGCTGGGCCGGCTGGCGGTGATACCGGGCCAGCCGGGATCCAGGCGGCGCCCGGCGCCGCTTCTGCCACCGAGGGCCCGGCCGAAGGTGACCCCTCGGTCGCTACGCTCGGTGACAGTGGTCGGAACGCGGCGCGGGCGGCGCGGATGAGGGCGACGAGCGCGACGGCGGCCACGGCGATCCCGGCGAGGACCGGGAGGACGTCGACCGCGCTCGCCGTGGGCTGGCTGACGGCGGCGGCCACCCCGGCCGTCCCGAACAGTGCGAGCACCCCCAGCCCGAAGGCCAGCCGCCGGACAGCGATCGCCCCGGCTACCGCCGCAGCCACCACAAGGATGGCCAATATTCCTGTGACCAGGGCGTCCTTGTCGTGCGAGCCGAAGTGCGTGATCGCGAACTCCTTGACCGAGTCCGGCGTGTGGTTGATCGCGACCTCGCCGATGGCGTCGACCGGGCTGCCGAGCGGGCCGGTCAGGCCGGCCACGAGCTGGGCCACGCCGAGCGCCGCGGCCGTCGCCAGGACGCCGCAGAGCGCTCCGGCGAACAGCGTGGGCCACGCGATGCGGCGGCGTCTCATCTTCACAGTCCGCATTCGGCTGGCCCGTGCCGCCAGATTGGCCTCCGGACTTGATTTCTTTTTCCCTCGCGTTCCGGCGTGTCCGTACCAATCCGGCCGCCAGGGGCCTACGAATAGGGGCCATGGATACCTCCGCGGCACACCCGGGAGAGCCGGGCCCTGGTTACTCAGAGGGGGGCGACCAGGACCCGGCTCAATGGCTTGCGCTGGTCGCGCGGGGTGACCACGCGGCCTTCGAATCCGTCTACGACCGGTTCGCCGGGCCGGTCTACGGGCTCGTGCGCAAGGTCCTGCGCGACCCGGCCCAGTCCGAGGAGGTAGCCCAGGAGGTACTCCTCGAGGTGTGGCGTACCGCTTCGCGGTACGACCCGGCCCGGGGCAGCGCGACATCCTGGGTGATGACCATCGCGCACCGTCGGGCCGTCGACCGTGTCCGCTCGGAGACCGCCGCCACCGCGCGCGAGCAGAAGCTGACCCCGGGGCCGGTGTCCGGCGACGACGTCGCCGAGCTGGTGGAGACGCGGCTGGACCGGCAGCGCGTGCGGCGCTGCCTGGGCGGTTTGACCACCCTCCAGGCCGAGGCGGTGCAGCTCGCCTACTATGCGGGTTATACCTATCCGCAGGTCGCGGAGCTGCTCAAGGTGCCGCTAGGGACCATCAAAACCCGGATCAGAGACGGCCTGATCCGCCTGCGAGACTGTATGGAGGTGGCGTGATGATGGCGACCGGCCATGAACTGCACTTGCTGACCGGCAGCTATGCCCTTGACGCGCTGCCCGAGCGGGAGCGGTCCGACTTCGAGAAGCACCTGCGCCGCTGCCCGTCGTGCGCCGAGGAGGTCCGCGGCCTGCGTGAGACCGCCGCCCGGCTGGCGCTGGCGACCGCGATTACCCCGCCGCCGGAGATGCGGGAGCGGGTGCTCGCGGCCGTGCCGCAGACCCGTCAGCTTCCGCCGCTGCCCGGGCGTCACGCCCTCTCCCGCACCGGCCTGCGGCTGCCGCTCTCCCGAACGGGCGCCGGAGTCTCCGCCGCCGTCCTCGCTCTCGCCGCCGCGGTGGCATTCCTGTTCGTCAGCAACGTCTCCACGACCAGCCAGCTGCACCAGTCGCAGGCGACGGCCAGCGCGGTCGCGGCTGTGCTGGCGGCACCGGACGCGCGCGTCCAGTTCGTCCCCGCAGCCGGCGGCGGGACGGTCACTGCGGTCACCTCCGTGCGCCGCCAGGAGGCGGTGGTCACCTCGGCCAGCCTGCCCGCGCTGGCCGACGCCCGGGTCTACCAGCTGTGGGTACTGACGTCGGACGGCACTGCCCGCTCGGCTGGGCTGCTGACGGTCAGCGTCTCCGGCACCGCGACGCCGCACCTGGCCGACGGGGTGAGCGGGGGCGACAAGCTCGCCATCACCGTCGAGCAGGCCGGCGGCACCGCGCAGCCCACCACCGCACCGGTCGTCGTGATGCCGGTGACCGCGTAAGGGAAGCTAGCCGTCGCCGGGCGTGTAGCCGAACGTAATCCGGTAATCGCACACCCCCGCGCAGGTGAAGACGCTGGTGGCGTCGTCGTCGGTATAGGAGTAGGCGTACGGCTCGGCCCGTTTGAAGACGGCCGCGTAGTCGACCGGCCACAGGGCCGGGTCGCAGGCGGTGCGGGACGCGTACGGGCCGCGGCAGCAGTACTGGTCGCCGCCCAGCCGGGCGCAGGCGGAGATGCAGCCGACGACGGCGGCTCCCGACTTCACGTCGAGCACGCTCGGGCACGTGACCGGCTTCGTGCATCCGGCCGCCACGCACCCGTTCGGGCTGATCTTGTCCGTGGTCCCGCCCGAGGACCGGGTGATGTTGATCCACATCGGCAGGTTGCTGCCGTCGACCATCGACACGTCGTAGAAGTCGAGGCCGTCCCAGGCGCCGAAGTTGACCTCGGCCAGCGTGGCCGGGATCGTGCCCCAGCCCTTGCACTGGAACATGCCGCCGCAGTCACCGCTCTGGCAGTGCCCGGTCCCGGCCGCGTCGAAGACGCACCCGGTGCGGCCCCAGAACCGCGTGTTCAGGTTGCCGGGGGTGGTGATGGTGACGCTCCGGCCGGCCGGCAGCACCCAGCCGGTCGCCGCCAGCGGCGAGCTGGCGCTGGGAGCAGCCGCCACCCAGATGGTCTGCTCGAGCTGGTTGACGAACGTCACCAGGCGCTGGCCGGCGGCCCCCGCGGGGGGTGGGTGGGAGGCCGCCGGGGTCATGGGGGAACGGGCGGGCGCAGTCGCCTGGCTGGTGGTGGCCCGGCCCGCTGCCCGCGGCCGGATCGCGGTGGCCGTGCTCACCGCGGACGGCCGCGACCCGGCCCCTGGCCGGGAGGTCCCGCCCGCGGCTCCGCCGCTGCCGCTCCCCGCGGTGGTGCTGCCGGTGGCGAGAACGGGCGCGGCCGTGCCGCCGGGGCCGGCTGGACCCGCCCCGGGCGGGCCGCTGAGGCTGGCGCAGCCTGCGGCGAACGTGACCGCGGCCAGCGCGGCTGCCGTCGCCAGGGCGCGGGCCCGCCCGGGCCGCCGCTCGCCGTGACCGGCCTTCCTGTGACTGGGGCTGATCACCGGCATCCTCCCGCTGCTGCTCGCTGTTGTTCCGGAGACGCCGCCCTGGCCGGGCGATAACAGAAATGTCAGGCTGATTTTCCGTTATCGGCGGGCTCGGGTGGTGTCTCCTAGTCGTGATGCGAACTCCACCAGGAGACGATCCGGGTCTGGCGACGGTCGCCGCCGCCCGCGGCGGTGACCGGGTCGCGCTCGACGCGCTGGCCGCCGCCTACCTGCCGCTCCTGTACAACGTCGTCGGCCGGGCCATGAACGGCCACCCCGATGTGGACGACGTGGTGCAGGAGACGATGCTGCGCGCGGTGCGCGGGCTGGGTGAGCTGCGCGACCCGGCCGCCTTCCGGTCGTGGCTCGTGGCGATCGCGATGACCCAGGTCCGCGATTCCTACCGGGACCGGCTGGCGCGGCCGCCCGCGGTCGAGTGGCCGGCCATGGAGTCGGCCGCGCCGGTGCCTGACTTCGCCGACCTGACGGTGGCCCGGCTCGGCCTGTCGGGCCAGCGCCGCCAGGCCGTGGAGGCGACCCGCTGGCTGGACGAAGACGACCGGCCGGTGCTCGCCTTGTGGTGGCAGGAGTCGGCCGGGCAGCTGAGCCGGGCCGACCTCGCGGCCGGACTCGGACTGACCCCGTCCCATGCCGCCGTCCGGGTGGCGCGGATGAAGGAGCGGCTGGCGACCTCGCGGACGGTGGTGCACGCGCTCGGCCAGGTGCCGCCGTGCGCTGGCCTGGCGACGATCACCGGGGGCTGGGACGGTGAGCCCAGCTCCCTGTGGCGCAAGCGGCTAGCCCGGCATGTCCGGGACTGCCAGCGGTGCGGGGCCGGCGCGGCCGACCTGATCCCGGCCGAACGCCTGCTGGCGGGACTGCCGCTGCTGGCCGTCCCGGCCGGGCTGGCCGGCCGGGCCCTCAGCGGCCTCACCGCGAGCCCGCCGCGCTTCCCGGGGGCTGCCGCCCCGCGCCGGGTCCCGGGCGGCCGGGCGGGTATCCGGGCCAGCCGCCACGCGCGCCACGGGCGGCTGCTGGCCAAGGGCACCGCCGCCCTGCCACCCAAGCTGGCCGCGGTCGCGCTCGCGGTGGTGACCTGCGCGGCGGGCGGGACGGTGGCGGTCGCCCGCGCGCACCGCCCGGCCAGCCCGGCCCCGCCCCGCCCGGCCGCGTCGACCGCCCTGGCGGCCCGCCCGGTGCCGCTGGTCACCGGCTCGGCCGAACTGAACCGGAGCAGGCCGCCGGCCAGCAGCGCGGCCACCAACCCGGCCGCGCGGCCGGCTCCCGCAGCCCCTGCGACCGCGGACGTGCCCGCAGCCGCGGACGTGCCCGCAGCCCCGGTCGCCGCCGTCAGCTCGCGCAAGGGCGTCGGCGCCTGGAACTTCACCGGGGTCGAGCAGGCGCTGGCCGACTCCGGCGCGTCCTGGTTCTACAACTGGGCGGCCGCACCGGACGGCATCACCGCCCCCGCGTCCGCCAGCTACGTGCCGATGATCTGGGGCGCGGCCAGCGTCACGGCGGCCAACCTGGCACAGGTCACCCGGGAAGGCCACGTGCTGCTCGGCTTCAACGAGCCGGACCAGGCGGGGCAGGCCAACATGACCGTCACCCAGGCCCTCGACCTGTGGCCCCAGCTGATGGCGACCGGCATGACGCTCGGCAGCCCGGCCGTCGCGGCTGGTGCGGCGACCTCTGGCGGCTGGCTTGACCAGTTCATGGCCGGGGCGAAGGCGCGCGGCTACCGGGTCGACTTCATCGCCGTCCACTGGTACGGCGGCGATTTCCAGACGGGCCCGGCCGTGCAGCAACTGGAGAGCTACCTGGCAGCGGTCTACGCCCGCTACCACCGGCCGATCTGGCTGACCGAGTTCGCCCTCGCCCGCTTCAGCGGCGGCACCGCCAGTGTCCCGGCCGAGGCACAGCAGGCGGCGTTCCTGACCGCGGCCACGGTCATGCTCGACGGACTTCCCTACCTGCAGCGCTACGCGTGGTTCGCGCTGCCGGCGTCGGCCGGCAGCGGCACCACTGGCCTGTTCGGTCCCGGGCCCGGCTGTGACCGAGGTCGGCCGGGCGTTCGAGGCCGCCCGCTGACGCCGGGCCAGCATGTCCGGCCCGCCCGCCTCCCGCGAGCCGCGGGGGGCGCCGCTACCGGGCGATGGCGGCGTGCGCGGCCGACCAGAAGTCCCGGGCGACCTCGGTCGGCTCGGGGGAGGTCATGGTGCGCTGGGTCAGCAGGATGCCGGTCAGCCGCCGGCCGGGGTCGTTGCGCCAGGAGGTCCCGCTGCCGCCCTCCCAGCCGTAGCCGAACGGCTGGCCGTCCGGGACCGCCCGGGGTCGACCCCGGCCGCGGGCACCGCCATGGTCAGGCCCCAGCCCAGGTAGTCGCCGAAGAACCAGGGGTTCTCCGCCCGGTCCCGCGCGGTCGTCCGGTCCTGGCGCATCAGCGCGACCGATCCCGGTGAGAGCAGGCCGCCGCCGTCGGCCGCCAGCATCGTCGCGAACGCGGCGTAGTCGTCGGCGGTGGAGACCAGCCCGCCCGCCCCGTCCGGCAGCGCCGGCGGCTGGGCGTACCAGCCGTCCGCGCGGTCGATCAGGGTGAGCCCGTTGACCGACTCGGCCCCGGGAGCGGCGCCGAAGAGCGCCGCCACCTCGTCCGGCGCGTACATGGCGGTGAAGCGGTCCAGCTTGGCGCCGGGCACGTAGAACCCGGTGTCGGTCATCCCGAGCGGCCCGAACACCCGCTTGCTGAGCACCTCGGCGAGCGGCGCCCCCGCGACCCGCTCGACGAGGATGCCGCTGAGGGTGGCGCCGGTGTTGTAGCGGAACCGCTCGCCCGGCTGGTCCAGCAGCGGCAGGCGGCTGAAGGCGGCGATCCACTCGTCCGGCGTGAGCGGGGTCGGCGGCCACGGCGGGCTGAGCGTCTTCAGCCCGAGCCGCGCCTCCTCCTCGGTGACCGGCAGCGGCTCCTGGGTGAAGATGGACCCGAACCCGAGCCGGAACGACAGCAGGTCCTCGACCGTGACCGGCCGGCGGGCCGGCACCGTATCGGACAGCGGCGCGTCGTAAGCGCGCAGCACCCGGAGGTCGGCCAGCTCCGGCAGCCAGCGCTGCACTGGGTCGCTCAGTGCCATCGCGCCCTCTTCGACCAGCAGCATCGCCGCCGCGCCGACGATGGGCTTGGTGAGCGACGCGATCCGGAAGATAGCGTCCCGGCCGATAGGCGCGCTGTCCCCCTGCGCCAGCCGCCCGGCGCAGCTCACGTGCACCTGGTCGTCCCGGGCGACCAGGGCGACCAGGCCCGGTACCTGCCCGCTGGCGGTGTGCCGGGCCAAAGCGGCGTCCAGCGCCGCCAGCCCCTCGTCGGTGAAGCCGCCCGCCATACGCTCCCTGCCTTCCCGCCCGCTCGTCCGCGCCGGCCTGCTCGTCGTCTGGAGGGAAGACGGCGGCCGGCCGGCGTTCTCACCGGTCCGCGGGCCGGCTGGTCCCGCTGGGACGGCTGGGATAGCATCCGCTTATTAGCGATCAAACCGATAGTCAAAGGGGGATAATGTCTGCCACCGATCAGTTCGTGCAGAATAACGCGGCCTACGCCGCCCAGTTCCGTGGCCCGCTGCCGCTCCCGCCGGCCAGCCATGTGGCCGTCGTCGCCTGCATGGACGCCCGGCTGAACGTGTACGGCATTCTCGGCCTGGCCGAGGGCGAGGCGCACGTTATCCGCAACGCCGGCGGGGTGGTCACCGACGATGAGATCCGCTCACTGGCGATTAGTCAGCGGCTGCTCGGCACGACCGAGATCATCCTCATCCACCACACCGACTGCGGCATGCTGACGTTCACCGATGACGGCTTCAAACGGTCGATCCAGGACGAGACCGGCATCAAGCCCGAGTGGGCGGCCGAGGCGTTCACGGACCTGGACGAGGACGTCCGGCAGTCGATCGGGCGGATCAAGGCGAGCCCGTTCATCCCGCACAAGGACGCCGTCCGCGGGTTCGTGTTCGACGTCGCGACGGGCAAGCTCAACGAGGTGCATTAACGGCATTTGTCACATTACGTACCCCTAACCCGGCATGACTGGTGCTGCAGCCGGGTAACTTCCGCCCCGGAGTTGTCATCGGCCGGGGAGGCGTGTGCATGAGTGTGACCGACGAGTACCTGCGTAACAACGAGGCCTACGCGCAGTCCTTCAGCGCGTCGCTGCCTGGCCTGCCGTCGCGCCACGTAGTGATCGTCGCGTGCATGGACTCGCGGCTTGACGTACCGGCGATGCTCGGCCTCGGCCCGGGGGACGCCCATGTGATCCGCAACGCCGGCGGCGTGGTGACCGACGACATGATCCGGTCCCTGTCGATCAGCCAGCGGCTGCTGGGCACGACCGAGGTGATCCTCGTGCACCACACCGACTGCGGGATGGCGAGGACGACCGAGGACGCGTTCAAGAGGGCGGTCGAGGCGGAAACCGGGATCCGCCCGCCGTGGGCGGTGGAGGCGTTCACCGACCCGGCGGCCGATGTCCGGCAGTCGATCGGGCGGATCAAGGCCAGCCCGTTCATCCCGCACAAGGACGCGGTCCGCGGCTTCGTGTTCGATGTCGGGACCGGCCGCCTGGACGAGGTGCGCTAGCTGGCGACCGCTTCTATGCTGGGCCTATGCGACCGACGCTGTACGAGTACGCGGGCGGTGAGCCAGCCTTCGCGCCGTTCGCCACCGCGCTGCACGAGCGCTGCCTGGCCGACCCGGAGCTGAACCACCCGTTCTCTCATGCCGACGGGAACCCCCAGCACCTGCCGCGGCTGGCCGCCTACCTGGCTGAGACCTTCGGCGGCCCCGCCCGCTACAGCGGCGAGTGCGCCGACCAGGCCTACGTGGTGCGGCTGCACGCGGGCAACGGCGACGGCATGGCCAGCCTCGGCCCCCGCTTCGTCGACTGCTTCATGCTGGCCGCCGACGACGCCGGCTGGCCCGCCGACCCGGAGTTCCGCGCGGCGATCCGCGGCTACATCGAGTGGGCGGTGGCGAAGGTCGCCGTGTCGCACCTGAACGACACCGACGTTCCGGCCGGCCTGCCGATGCCGCACTGGTCCTGGGACGGGCTGCAGGGCTGAGCCAGGCCGGCCCCGGTCCGGGCCGCACCCGCGCCGGGCCGCAGCCGGCCGGGCCGGCTGCGGCTAGGGCTTGCGGGCCACCCCGACCCAGGCGGTGCCCCCGCCGCTGTCGAGCGGGCTGGCCAGCCAGTCGGACAGCGTCGCGAGACCCGGCGGAACGAGCTCGAGGCCCTCGAAAAAGCGGCTGACCTCTTCCTGGCTGCGCGGGCGGAGGCGCTCGGCCCCAGAGGTGTTGTAGCGGCGGGTGTGCTCGGCGATGGCGGCGGACGGGAACAGGTCGCTCGGGGCGTGCACGATGACCAGGTAGCTGCCGGCGGGGGTGGCCTCCATCAGCTTCCGCACGATCCGGTACGGGTCGTCCTCCTCCGGGATGAAGTGCAGCACCGCCATCAGCAGGACCGCGACGGGGCGGCTGAAGTCGAGGGTCTCGCTCGCCGCCTTGACGATCCCGTCGGTATCGCGCAGGTCGGCCTGGACGTAGGCCGTCCGGCCCTCCGTGGTGCTGGTGAGCAGCGCCCGGGCATGGGCCAGGACGGACGGGTCGTAGTCGGTGTAGACGATCCGGGACTGCGGCGCCGCCCGCTGGGCCACCTCGTGGGTGTTGTCCGCGGTCGGCATTCCGGTCCCGATGTCGAGGAACTGCCGCAGGCCGTGCTCGGCCGCCAGCGTGTAGACGATCTCCCGGAGGAAGGCCCGGACCGACTTGGCCAGCGCTGGCAGCCCCGGGATGGCCTCGGCGACCCGCTCGGCGGCGTCCCGGTCGGCCGCGAAGTGGTCCTTGCCGCCGACCCAGTAGTTCCACATCCGGGCCGGGCTCGGCACGCTCGGATCGAAGGGGCGCTGAACTGGCGCCAGGGCGTCTTCGCCCGCGTCGTCGCGCGAGTACGGAGTCACCAGGGCCCTCTCTGTGAACCTGACCTCTCGGGTTATGTGCATTAATCGTAGTTACTGATTCATCTGGTGTGTGCGGAACCCCGGCTATTGACTGGTTTCCGTCGCCGGTCGGGCATCATGGACCCATGGACGTGCCCGCGCGCCTGGCGCCGCTGCTGGAGCAGTTCGAATGGGGCTGCCTGCGGCTGATCAACCGGATGACCGGCCCCGAGGCCGACAGCGGCAACGGCTCACCAGTGAAGGTTGAGCCGATGACGGACGAGGAGTACCGCTGGGAGCCCGTCCCTGGCGCCTGGTCGGTCCGCCGGCAGGCGGACGGGCCCGCGGCCCGGGCGACCCGGCTGGTCGGCGCGGGGGAGTGGGGCCGCGACGGCTACTTCGGCGACGAGCCGCAGCCACCGCCGGTCACCACCATCGCCTGGCGCCTCAGCCACCTCAGCGAGATGCTGGCGCTGCGGGCCGACTACACCCTCGGCAGCCGTTCGCTGACCAAGGAGGGCTACCTGGCGCACGGCGAAGCGCTCGGCGCCATCGGCGCCTTCGTCACCGCGGCCGAGTCCTGGCGCGGCGTGCTGACCCACTGCGACGAGGCCGCGCTGGACACCGTCGGCTACAGCACCTACCCCTACGGCAGCGACGCCGCCGACCCCTTCATCGACATCGTGTGGTGGGTCAACCAGGAGGTCCTGCACCATGGGGCGGAAATCGCCCTGCTGCGGGACCTGTACCGGGCCAGCCGCTGACCGCCTGCCGCCTGCCGGTGCTCACGCGGCGGGCGGGGCGGCGGCCTTCCGCTGCCGCGGCGCCCGGGCGGCGCCCGGGCGGCGCTTGTCCCGGGCGTACATCAGCGCCTGCTTGCCGTCGGCCGGGGTCTTCCGCTCGACGTCGAACAGGGTCGTCGCGGTGATCAGGTCGCTCAGCTTGGCGTAGCCGTAGCTGCGGGAGTCGAAGTCGGGCTGCTGGTTGGTGATGATGTTGCCGACGGCCGCCAGTGGGGCCCACCCGTCGTCGTCGGAGGCCGCCTCGACCGCGTTGCGGAGCAGGCTGACCAGGGCCGCGTCCCCCTTGAGCTGGTCCGCCTTAGCCGGGGCGGGCCGGGCGGGCTTGGTGACGCTGCCGTCGGCGACGACGTCCGCCACGTCCTCGGTGAACCGCAGGTTCTCGATGTAGATGAACTTGTCGCAGGCAGCGGTGAACGACTTCGGCGTCTTGCGCTCGCCAAACCCGTAGACGATGAGTCCCGACTCGCGCACCCGCTGCGCCAGCCGGGTGAAATCGCTGTCGCTGGAGACGATGCAGAACCCGTCGAACCGCCCCGAGTAGAGCAGGTCCATGGCGTCGATCACCATCGCCGCATCGGTCGAGTTCTTCCCCCGGGTGTAGGCGAACTGCTGGATCGGCTGGATCGACTGCGCCAGCAGCTGATCCTTCCAGCCCTTCAGGCTGGGGCCCGTCCAGTCCCCGTAGGCGCGCTTGACGTGCGCGGTGCCGTACTTGGCGACCTCCGCCAGCAGCCCCTCGGTGATGGACGGCTGGGCGTTGTCCGCGTCGATGAGCACCGCTAGCCGGGCACTGTTCTCGGTCGCCATGCCCCCAGTATCCCCTTTCGGGCGGTCAGGACGCCTCCGGCGGCCCCGGGGTCCAGTCGGCCAGCGCCTGCACCCCGTCCAGGATCATGTCCACCCCCCACAGGAACTGCTCGCGCTCGGACGGTGGTTCCGTGGCTGGCGCCTGCCACGACAGGCGGTAAAGGCTCGGGTACGTCCGCTCGTCGACCAGCGCCCGCAGCAGCGCCTGGTAGCTGTTCATCGCGGCCTCCGGGGCGCCCGGCCCGGCCCGTGCCACGGCGGCCCGTGCCGCGGCCCGGCCCGTGCCGCGGCCCGGCCCGGCGGCCGCGGCCCGGACCCCGGTCAGATCCCCGCGCCCGCCCGCAAGCCCGCCCCCCGGGCAGGCGCAGGCACCCGCCGCGGCTGATAATTGCGTATGACCTCGTTCCCTCCCGTCAGCGCACCGGACTACCGTCCGCGATGACCGGCCCGTGATGACTGGCCCGCGATGACTGGCCTGCGATGACTGGCCTGCGATGACTGGGATGCCGCCCGGGCCACGCGAGGGCTGCCCGAAGCACATGGCGATGGGACCGTGCGGCGGGGTCCGCGACGGCGGCGGGTGCGAGGTCATCCCCGGGCCGTGCGTCTTCCCGGCCCCGGCCGCCTGGCCCCATCCGGTCCGGCCGGTGCCGCCGCGCCGGGTCCCGCTGATCCTGGCCGACTACACCGCCGCCCCCTACTCGGTGCAGATGCTGACCACGGTGGCGGGCACGCTGGCGGACGGCTGCGACGCGGTGCTGGTGGGCGAGCACCAGAACCGGCCCGATTTCCCCCCCGTGCTGCTGGCGTCGCTGCTGCAGGCGGCTGGGGCCCGGCCGTGGGTGACGCTGGCCTGCCGCGACCGGAACCGGATCGTGCTCGAGCAGGAGCTGCACGGGCTGCGGCAGCTGGACGTGGACGCGGTGCTGTGCGTCACCGGCGACGCCCGCGGCTACGACGTGCGGCCTGACGTCACCCAGGTCTTCGACCTGGACGGGCCCCGGCTGGCGGCCCTGGCGGCCGGGGCCGGGCTGACGGCGGCGGTGCCGGAGACCCCGGCCGCCCATCCCCGCCCGCTGCGCCCGGCCCGGCTAGCCGAGAAGCAGCGGGCCGGGGCGGCCCTCGCCGTGCTGAACCACGCGTCGGCCGCCACCGTGTCCGCCTTCATGACGGCCGCCGCCGCCGCGGGGGTGACGATCCCGGTCATCGCCGGCGTGGCCGTGTTCACCGACGAGCCCTCGGCGGCCGTCCTCAGCGCCCTGCCCGGGCTGGAGCTCGACCCGGCCGCGGTCACGGCCGTGCTCGCGGCGCCGGATCCCGTCGAGGCCGGGATCGCCGCCGCCGCCCGGGAGGCGGCGGCGCTGCTGGCGCTGCCCGGGATCGCCGGGGTGAACCTGTCCGGCCTCGGCTCGGCCCGCGGCTACGAGTACGCCGCCGCCCTCAAGGCCGAGTTGGGCGGCCGGATCAGGGCAGAGCACCGCCATGAGCAAAGAGGGGAGCGTGACCCAGGGTATGGCTGACCGTGATCCGATGGACGCCGAGTTCGACACCGTGGCCGAGTGGACGGCTGAGGTGGCGCTGAGCCTCGGCCCGGAGTACCGCATCCCGGCCGCCTGCCGCGGCAGCGGTCACCCGTCGACGCTGGACTGGCTGCTCGCGGGGCTGGCGCCGCGGCCGGGTGACCTGCTGCTCGACATCGGGGCCGGGCTGGGCGGGCCGTCCGCCTACGCGGCCGGGGCCACCGGAGTGCGGCCGGTGCTGGCCGAGCCGGAGCCGGATGCCTGCCGGGCCGCCGCCCGGCTGTTCGGCTTCCCGGTCGTGCAGGCGGACGCGGCCGCCCTCCCCGTCGCCGCCGCCTCGGTCGGCCATGCCTGGTGCCTGGGGGTGCTGTGCACCGTGGGCGGACCTGGCCAGCAGCGGGCGGTGCTGCGGGAGCTGCGCCGGGTGCTGCGCCCGGGCGGCCGGGCCGGGCTGCTGGTTTTCCTGGCGGCTGGCCCCCGGCTCGACAACCCGCCGGAAGGCAACTGCTTCCCGACCTGGGACGGGCTGTGTGGCCTGCTCGCGGAGGCCGGGCTGTCCGTCGACGGCACCGCTGACCCGGCCACGCTGGCGCCGCCCCCGGCGGAGTGGCGGGAGCGCACGGCGGCGGTCGAGGCCGGGCTGCGCCGCCGCTTCGGCGACGCCCCCGCGCTGGTGACGGCGGAAGAGCAGAGCAGCCGGATCGGGGAGCTGCTGCGGTCGGGCGAGCTCGTCTCCCGGGCGATCCGGCTGCGGCCCGCCTGACTGCCGCCCCGCCTGACTGCCGCCCCGCCGCCCCGCCGCCGCTGGCCTGCCTGACCGCCGCCCGCACGCTCCGGCGAGGGCCCGTGCTAATCCGCTACGGGTCGCCGCCGGGACCCGGGTAGCATCTCAACTGCGGGCCCGTGCAGTGGGCCGCATCACCGTTCCCAGCGTCAAAACGTGAGGCAGCGCCGTGTCCCAGATCCGTGTCCAAGTGCTCGACCGCCAGGCTCAGGCCAGTGAGCGCGAGGTGACGACGGGGACCACCGCCGGCGAGGTGCTCGGCGGGGACCGGGAGGTCGTCGTCGCCCGGGTGAACGGCCAGCTGCGCGACCTGGCCTGGGTGCTGGCCGACGGCGACGCGGTGGAGCCGGTCACCGCCGACTCGCCCGACGGCCGCGCGGTCATCAGGCACTCGACCGCGCACGTGCTGGCGCAGGCGGTGCAGCAGGCGTTCCCGGACGCCAAGCTGGGCATCGGCCCGCCGGTGGAGAACGGCTTCTACTACGACTTCCAGGTCGACCGCGCGTTCACCCCGGAGGACCTGAAGTCGGTCGAGTCGCGGATGCGTGACATCGTCAAGCAGGGCCAGCGGTTCGTGCGCCGCGAGGTCACCGACGCCGAGGCCCGCGCGGAGCTGGCCGGCGAGCCGTTCAAGCTGGAGCTGATCGGCATCAAGGGCAGCACCGGGAGCGACGACGAGGCCTCGGCCGAGGTCGGCGCGGGCGTGCTGACCATCTACGACAACGTGGACGCCAAGACCGGCGAACTGCGCTGGAAGGACCTCTGCCGCGGCCCGCACGTGCCCACCACCCGGCAGATCCCGGCGTTCAAGCTGATGCGCAACGCGGGCGCCTACTGGCGCGGCAGCGAGAAGAACCCGCAGCTGCAGCGCATCTACGGCACCGCCTGGGAGTCGCGGGCGGCCCAGGACGACTACCTGAAGATGCTGGAGGAGGCCGAGCGGCGCGACCACCGCAAGCTCGGCGCCGAGCTCGACCTGTTCTCCTTCCCGGAGGAGATCGGCTCCGGCCTGCCGGTGTTCCACCCGAAGGGCGGCATCATCCGCCGCGAGCTGGAGAACTACTCGCGCCGCCGCCACGAGGAGGCGGGCTACTCGTTCGTCAACACCCCGCACATCACCAAGGGCCACCTGTTCGAGACCTCGGGGCACCTGCCGTACTACGCCGACACGATGTTCCCGCCGATGGAGCTTGAGGGCAGCGAGTACTACCTCAAGGCGATGAACTGCCCGATGCACAACCTGGTGTTCCGGTCGCGCGGCCGGTCCTACCGGGAGCTGCCGCTGCGGCTGTTCGAGTTCGGCACCGTCTACCG
The DNA here is from genome assembly GCA_963795335.1 of uncultured Actinomycetota bacterium. Taxonomy (GTDB): domain Bacteria; phylum Actinomycetota; class Actinomycetes; order Streptosporangiales; family Streptosporangiaceae; genus Trebonia. The sequence continues at coordinate 275,046 of CAWCHI010000004.1, read as the reverse complement.
CTACGAGAAGTCCGGCGTGGTGCACGGGCTGACCCGGGTGCGCGGCCTGACCATGGACGACTCGCACATCTACTGCACCCGCGAGCAGATGGAGGACGAGCTCAAGTCGGTCCTCGCGTTCATCCTCGACCTGCTGCGCGACTACGGCCTGGACGACTTCTACCTGGAGCTGTCCACCCGCGGCGACTCGGACAAGTTCATCGGCTCGGACGCGGAGTGGGAGGCGGCCACCAGCACGCTGCGCGCGGTGGCCGAGGACTCCGGGCTTGAGCTGGTGCCCGACCCGGGCGGAGCCGCCTTCTACGGCCCGAAGATCTCGGTCCAGGCCCGCGACGCGATCGGCCGCACCTGGCAGATGTCGACCGTCCAGCTCGACTTCAACCAGCCCAAGCGGTTCGGGCTGGAGTACACCGCGGCCGACGGCAGCCGCCAGGAGCCGATCATGATCCACCGGGCCCTGTTCGGCTCGATCGAGCGGTTCATGGGCGTGCTGATCGAGCACTACGCCGGGGCGATGCCGCCGTGGCTGGCGCCGGTGCAGGTGATCGGCATCCCGATCGGCGACGCCCACGTCCCCTACCTGGCCGAGGTGGCCGCGCGGCTGCGGGCGCGGGGCATCCGGGTCGAGGTCGACGACAGCTCCGACCGGATGCAGAAGAAGATCCGCAACGCCCAGAGGCAGAAGGTCCCGTTCATGCTGCTGGCGGGGGACGACGACGTGGCCGCGGGCGCGGTCTCGTTCCGCTACCGCTCCGGCGCGCAGAAGAACGGCGTCCCGGTGGCCGAGGCGGTCGAGGAGATCGCCGCCGCGGTCGCCTCCCGGGCGCAGGTCTGACCGGCCCCTTGCCAGTCGAGTGAGCCCGAACGGTCCCGGGTTCCACCCGGACACCGCCCCCGTTCCGTCGACGGCCGGGTGAACGCCGCAGCAGCCGGGGCCGCCGCACGCCCCGCACCCGCCCGCCGCCAGTCTGTATCGGGTTCCGATATAGTCAGGCCATGCCGAAGCAGCGGGACAGTGCCGCCGACAGCCCCCTGGCGGCGCTCGGGCGGCACGCGGGCACGGCCACGCTGATCCTGTCCAGCCTGGCCGACGGGCCCAAGCACGGGTACGGGCTGACCCGGGACGTCGAAGCGTTCGCCGGGGTCCGGCTGGCGCCGGGGACGCTCTACGAGGCCCTGGCCCGGCTGGAGGCGCAGGGCATGATCGAGGCGCTCGAGCCCGAGGAACGGCGCCGGCCCTACCGGCTGACCGCCGCGGGCGCGGCCGCCCTGCGGGCTCAGCTGGACGCGCAGCGCCAGGTGGCCGAGACCGGGCTGCGGCGGCTGGCCGCGCACTGGGGGGCCGCATGACCCCGGGCGCCCCGGCAGGCCCGGAAGCGGCCGCCCGCCGCCGCGCCGCCCGGCTGCTGCGCTGGTACCCCCGGCAGTGGCGGGACCGCTACGCCGAGGAGTTCACCGAGCTGCTGGTGGCCGACATCGCCGACCGGCCCCGGAGCCTGACGCGCGGCGCCGACGTCGCCCGCGGGGGTTTGCTGGCCCGGCTGGGCGCGGCCGGGCTGGCCGGGTGCGGGCTGCCGGACGGGGGTGACCCCGCCCGGGCGCGGGCCCGGCACGTGGCCGCCAGCCTTGCCACCTTCGGCGCCGCCAGCGCCGTGTTCCTCGTCATCGGCGTGGCCCAGTGGTCCCAGCTGCTGATCGGCTGGGTCTGGACGGCCCGGCGGACGGCGCCCGGGGACCTGCCGCCCGCCCTGGCGGCCGGCCGCAACGCGACCTTCGGCGGTACCGTCGCCATCGGGGCGCTGCTGGTGCTGGGCGTCCTCGCGGCGCTGCCGGTGCTGGGCGCGACTGCCGCCCGGCTCGCCCGGCCCCAGTTCCCGGGCCAGCGCCGCGGGCTGGCCCGGCCCGCCGCGGTGCTCGCGGCGGCGCTGGCCGCCCTCGTGATCGGCGGCCGGTCGGTCGAGAACGGCTGGACCGGGACCGGCGGGCTGCACAGCCCGGTGCCGGGCGGGCTGGCCGCCTTCGCCTGGGCGGTCACCTTGTTCGTGAGCGCCTACTGGGCGCACCCGGGCCTGCTGGCCGCGTTCCCGCCCGCCGAACGAGGCTGGATGGCGCTCACCCCGCTGCTGCTCGCGCTGGCGGTGGCCAGTGCCGTGCTGCTGGTGCGGCGGGCCGGGCTGTCGCACCGGGCGGCCCGCTTCGAGGCGGGGCTTGGTCTCGCCTGCTGCGCGGTGATGACCGCCTTCACCGGCTTGTGCGCGGCCTGGCTGGCGGCCGCGGGGCCGCGAGGTGGCCCGGCGGGCGGCTTCCACGCCGGCTGGGTCAACGTGGCCGGCACCCTGGTGCTGGCGCTGACCCTGCTGACCGGGGTGCGGGCGGTCCGGGTGGCCCGGCGCGGCCTGGCCCACCGCTGATCTGTATCGGTTGCCGGTATATCGAAATCCGATATAGTGACGGCGTGATCTCTTCCCGGCGCCGCTTCCTGCGCTACGGACTACCCGGGCTGGCCGTCGCCGCCACGGCCGGCCTGACCGGATTCGAGCTGGTCGCCCGGGGCCTGCTGCCCGGCCAGGGCGAGCTCGACCAGCTCGACGGCGCCTGCTCGGTGCCCGCCGGCCTGACCAGCTACGCCCCGCCGGGGCCGCAGTACGAGGGCAGCTTCTACTCGGCCGCGCGCCGCACCACCGTCGGCTACACGATCGCGTACCCGCCCGGCCACCGGCCGGGTGACCGGCTCCCGCTGGTCGTCATGCTGCACGGCTTCGGCGAGAACCACCGCACCGCGCTGTCCGGCCTGACCCCGGCCCGGGCGCTGGCGCTGCGGGTGGCCGGTGCCCCGCTGGCCCCGGTGGCCCTGGTCACCGCCGACGGCGGCGGGGGCTACTGGAATCCCCATCCCGGGGACAACCCTCAGGCCATGCTGACCAGCGAGCTGATCCCGATGTGCCAGCGCCGGGGGCTCGGCACCGGGACGCGCCGGATCGGGGCGATGGGGATTTCCATGGGCGGCTACGGCGCCCTGCTGCTGGCCGAGCAGTTTCCGGCCCTGATCGGCGCGGTCGCCGCGATCAGCCCGGCCATCTGGACCAGCTACGCCCAGGCGCGCACGGCCAACCCAGGGGCCTACGCGTCGGCCGCCGACTTCGCCCGCGACGACGCCGTCACCCACGCCGGCGCCCTGGCCGGGACCCCGGTCCGGGTGGCGGTGGGTGACGACGACCCGTTCTATCCCGGCGTTCAGGCACTCGCCCGGGCCCTGCCCGCCCGCCCCGGGGGCATCGCGGCCGAGGTTGTGACCGGCCGCGGCTGTCACACCGGCCCGTTCTTCACGTCCCAGGAGCCGGGGTCGCTCGCCTTCCTCGCCCGGCACCTGTAGCGCGGCTGGCCAGCACCCCGGGCCGGCCGCCACTCTAGTCGGCGTCGCCCGACAGGGCCTCGGCCCGCTCTTCGGCCTCCAGCTCGCGCTCGGCTTCCGCCTCCGGCGACCCGGGGCCGGCCGCGGCGGCCGCCGCGGCCGCCGCCGCCTGGCCGGCTCAGCCTCGCCGAGCAGCTTGTGCGCGGTCGACAGGATAACGATGCCAAACGCCACCACGCCCGCCGCGATGTAGAACGGCACGTGGATGTTGAGGTCGACCACCAGGCGGCCCGCCACGTAGGGGGCGAGTCCGCCGCCGATGAACCGGACGAAGCTGTAGGCGGCCGACGCGACCGGCCGCTCGACCGGCGACACGGTCATGACCGCCTGGGTGGTCACGGTGTTGTTCACGCCGCAGACGATGCCGGAGGCGATGACCAGCGCGATCAGCACCGGCCGGTCCAGCACCCAGATCGCGATGCCCAGGGTGAGCAGCGCGAACACGCCGAGGTTGACGTACATGGTCCTGGCGATGCCGAACCGCTGCTGCAGCCACGGGGCGCCGAACACCGCGAACAGCGCGACGATGATGCCCCAGCCGAAGAACACCAGGCCGAGCTCGATCGGGGACAGGTTCATCGGGAACGGCGCGTAGCCGAGGATGGTGAAGAAGCCCCAGTTGTAGCAGAGCGCGGTCAGCGCCATGGTCAGCAGGCCGCGGTGGCGCAGCGCCCTGATCGGCGCCGACAATGAGGTCTTCCTGGCCGGGACCGGGGTCTTCTCGACCAGCACGACGGTCGCGATGAGGGCGATCGCCATCAGCACCGAGACGCCGTAGAAGGGCCCGCGCCAGGAGATCGACGCCGAGGGTGCCGCCGAGCAGCGGCCCGACCGCGATGCCGAGGCCGAGGGCGGTCTCGTAGAGCACGATCGCGCCCGCGAACCCGCCGCTGGCGGAGGCCACGATGACGGCCAGCGAGGTCGCGATGAACAGGGCGTTGCCGACGCCCCAGCCCGCGCGGAAGCCGATGATCGTGCCGATCGAGTTGGATGACCCGGCCAGCCCCGCGAACACCACGATCAGCACCAGGCCGGCGATCAGCGTCCGCTTGGCGCCGATCCGGCTCGACACCCAGTTGGTGATCAGCATGGCCACCGCCGTCACCACCAGGTAGCTGGTGAACAGCAGCGTGGTCTGGCTCGGGGTAGGCGTGCAGCTTGGATGAGATCGCGGGCAGGATCGGGTCGACCAGGCCGATGCCCATGAAGGACACGACGCAGGCGAAGGCGACCGCGAAGACCGCCTTGGGCTGCTTGAACGGGCTCGTCGTCGCCGAGCCCTGATGGGCGCCACTCATCGGGGGTTGTGCTCCCTGTGCAAATCGGTACGGTTCGGTTCGGTGCCCGGACGGCCGGGCGGTTTACCGGGCGGCCAGCCGCGCTGGGTCGTCTTCGCGCGGCACGCTGGCGAGCGCGTCGAGCGCGGGCAAGGCGGCCGCCAGCGCGGCCCGGTGTTCCGGGCTGAGCTGGCTGATGATGCCCGCCAGGCGCTCGCCCCGGGCGGCCCGGCGCTCGGCCAGGACCGTCCGGCCCTGGTCGGTGATCGCGACCAGGACCACCCGGCCGTCCTCCGCGCTCGGTTCCCGGCGGACCAGTCCGGCGTCCTCCAGCCGGCTGATGAGCTGGGTCATGGCCGGCTGGGTAACGCCCTCGCGCACGGCCAGCAGGGTCAGCCGCTGCGGGCCGAACCGCTCGACGCCGGCCAGCGTCGCCGCCGCCGTCATCGACAGGCCGCTGGCCGGGCTCAGCGAGCGGAACAGCCCGATGATGCGCTCCAGGTCCGCCGCGAGCGCGGCGGCGAACACGTCGGGGGCCGTTCCGGTGAGGCTTTCCATAAGATACTTATATCACTTGCTTATGTAAGTGCCAAGGCTCCGGCGCCGGGAGTGCGGGCCGCGGGCGCGCCCGTGCCCGCCGTCAGCCGGGCGGCCGGGTGGACGCCAGCGACGCGAAGACCACCACCGAGCTGAGGTAATGCCCGGTTGCCGGGTCGAAGTCGCCGCCGCAGGTAATGAGCCGCAGCGCGGCGTAATCGGCCGGGCCGAAGATGGTTCGCGACGGGAATTTATCCTTGTCGTATTCCCGGACGCCGGTGACGCGGAAGACGGCCGTGATTCCGTCGGCGCGCTTCACGTCGATGAGATTGCCGGGCTCGAGCGCGCCGAGCCGGAAAAAGACGGCCGGCCCGCGGTAGCTATCGACGTGCCCCTCGATAACGGCGGTGCCTTCCTGGCCCGGTGTCACCGAGTTCTTGTACCAGGCGGCCTCGTCCGCGCTGGTGGTGAGCGAGGGCACCTGGAGCGTGCCGTCCTGGTTGAGGCCCAGGCGCAGCAGCGCCGACCGCACTCCGATGGCCGGGATGGTGACCGCCACCGGCGCCGACGGCCGCAGCGCGGGTCCCTTGACGGTGGCCGCCCCGGTCGTCCCGGCCGCCGCTGCCGCCGGGGCCGGCGCGTGCCGCTGGGCGAGCAGCGCGACGCCGATGGCGGCGGTGCCGCCGAGGACCAGCGCGGCCCCGGTGAGCCCGGCCAGCCGGGTCCGGATCCGCCCGCGCGGCGGCGGCGGGGGCGCGAACTCGCTCTCCGGCCAGGACATGACCACCCGCAGGCCGGCGATGCGGGGCGGGTAGGCGGGGGTGATCCTGCGGCGTCCTACGCGGGTAGCTTAAACGCGAAAGGGGAAACGTGCCATTGCCCGGGCGTGACCAGCCTGCGGCGCTATACGCGGCCGTCTATGCGTTAGCCCTGCGCCCGGGAAATGCGCAGGTCAGCCCGGTGGAAAACGCAGGCGGCGGCAATCGTGTTTTTATCGCGGCGCGTGACGGGTTGATGCGCCGCGGCGGGGTAATGCATTATGCGCAGGGTGAGTCATCTTCCCGGCGGATACCCCCGCTATCCGCCGGGCGTGCCTGATTGGAAACGCGGGCATTATCGGACACGCATTCGAGGAGGGTTCATGAAGCTGCGCCTTGCCTCATCCGCCGGGTCCCGCGGCGCGTGGCTGACGGCGGGCCGCTCGGCCGCTGGGGCGGTGCTCCTGACGGTGACGGTGGCGGCCTGTACCAGCGCCGGCTCCCCGTCGCCGGTCTTCACGCCGACCCCGCAGACCGGCAGCCAGGCCGGGCAGAGCGGCACGCGCACCCCGTCCGCCGGCGCCAGCGGCTCCGCCGCGGCCTCGGCCAGGGTGACGTCCAGGCCGACGGTGACAGCCAGGCCGACGGTGACGGTGAAGCCGACGGTAACGATCAAGCCGACAGTGACGGCCACGCCGGCCCAGACCGTCCGGCCCACGGAGACGATCCGCCCGACCGTGACCGTGCGCCCGACGGTGACGGTCCAGCCGACCAAAACGGTCACCGCGTACCCGGCTGCCCCGCAAACCGGCGGTGGCGGTACCGCGGGCCTGCAGGACGGCACCCTGATCGGCGTCGGTGCGGCCGCGGTGCTGGCCGGCCTGGGCAGCCTCGGCTACCGCAGGCGGCTGCGCCGCAAGTACGCGGCCCGGCCGCCGGCCGCCCCGAACCGCACCCCGGCCGACCGTTAGCCCGCCCGGCCCGACCCCATCCCACCACCCCGCCCGCGCCACCCCGCCCGCCCGCGCCACCCCGCCCGCCCGCGCCACCCCGCGCCACCCCGCCGTCCCCGCGCCACCCCGCCGTCCCCGCACCACCCCGCCCGCCCGCGCCCCCCGCCCGCACCGCCCGCCCGCACCGCCCGCCCGCACCACCCCGCCCGCCTCCCGCCCCCCGGCAGCGCCAGGACGCCTCTCTGGTGCCACATCAGCCCCCAGCGCCCCAGTTATCACGGATACTTTCATTACCCGGAAACTTTTACGGGTCAGGGCAACATTTCTTTCCCTCATTCGCTGTTTAAGTCGATTTGGCCTTCTGGGGAGCGGCCACGACCGCACCATCTGTCACCTCCTTCCCGCCCGTCGCCGAGGCCGCCGCGCCTTAGCTGCCTGCTCCCGTCTCAACTCCCAGCCTCTCCCCGAGATACCCTGCGGGGGTATGGTATCGTCGCGGTGAACGGCCCGGGAGGCGAGAGATGCACGGCTACACGGCGGACAAAGACCAGTACCTGGCGCGGCTGCGCCGCATCGAGGGACAGGTCCGCGGCCTGCAGAAGATGGTCGAGGACGACAAGTACTGCATCGACGTGCTGACCCAGGTGTCGGCGGTCACCAGCGCGCTCCAGTCGGTCGCCCTCGGCCTGCTCGAGGATCACCTCGGCCACTGCGTGGCCCAGGCGACGGCCGAGGGCGGCGACCTCGCGGCGGAGAAGGTTCGTGAGGCGGCCCAGGCGATCGCCCGGCTGGTCAAGTCCTAGCGCCGTCCGAAGGCGCCTGACCACGAAGACTGGAGTCCCCCATGACATCGACGACCTACCAGGTGACCGGCCTGACCTGCGAGCACTGCGTCCGCGCGGTGACCGAGGAGGTCGGGGACGTCCCCGGCGTCAGCGCGGTCTCGGTGGCGCTCGTCCCCGGCGGCGCGTCGGCTGTGACCGTGACAAGCGACGCCCCCCTGGCAGGGCCGGCCGTCGCGGCCGCCCTGGACGAGGCGGGCGGTTACCGGCTGGCCGACGCCGGCCCGGCTGTCCGCCGGAGCCTGCGGGTTGTCTGACCCGCGCCCGGCCCCTGCCGCACGACCCGGCCCGCCCGCCGGTGGCGGGCCGGGGGAGCCCCGCACCACTTCAGGATGATGAACATGAGCACCACCGACCTCGTCATCGGCGGGATGACCTGCGCTTCCTGTGCCACGCGGGTGGAGCGCAAGCTCAACCGGCTGGATGGCGTCACCGCTACCGTCAACCTGGCCACCGAGACCGCACGGGTGTCCTTCCCCGACGTGCTGAGCGTGACCGACCTGATCGAGGTGGTCGAGCGAACCGGCTACACCGCCGCACTGCCCGCTCCGCCGGGCGAGCAGCCTGCTGCGGCCCGGTCCCAGGCCAGCCGCGGCTGGCCGTCTCGCTCGCCCTGGCGGTGCCCGTGACCGTGCTTGCGATGGTGCCCGCGGCCCGCTTCGCAGGCTGGTCCTGGGTATCGCTGGCGCTGGCGACGCCGGTCGCGACGTGGGGCGCGTGGCCGTTCCACCGCGCCGCCGCGGCCAGTGCCCGGCACGCCACTGCGACGATGGACACTCTGGTGTCGATTGGGGTGGCCGCCGCCTACCTGTGGTCGCTGTCCCGGCTGCTGGCCGGGGCGGGAGGTGGCGCGACCTACTTCGAGGTCGCCACCGGGGTCACCACGCTCATCCTGCTCGGCCGCTACCTGGAGGCACGGGCCCGGCGGCGGGCCGGCGCGGCCCTGCGGGCGCTGCTCGACCTGGGGGCCAAGCAGGCGACCGTGCTCCGGGACGGGGCCGAGGTCAGCGTGGCCGCCGAAACGCTCGCGGCCGGCGACGAGATCGTTGTCCGGCCCGGGGAGAAGATCGCCGCCGACGGGGTGGTGACGGCCGGGCACTCGGCGGTCGACACCTCCATGCTCACCGGCGAGCCGGTGCCGGCCGAGACCGGGCCGGGCGACGCCGTCGCGGGCGGCTGCGTCAACGTCGGCGGGCGGCTGATCGTGCGCCTCACCCGGGTCGGGGCCGATACCCAGCTCGCCCAGATGGCCCGTCTGGTGGCCCAGGCGCAGGCGGGCAAGGCGCCCGCCCAGCGGCTGGCGGACCGGGTCTCGGCCGTGTTCGTGCCCGTCGTCCTGGTCCTGGCGGCGGTCACCATGGGCGGCTGGCTGGCCGCGGGCGCCCCCGCCGCGACCGCCCTCAGCGCCGCCGTGGCGGTACTGATCATCGCCTGCCCGTGCGCGATGGGCCTCGCAACCCCGACCGCGCTGCTGGTCGGCACCGGCCGCGGGGCCCAGCTCGGCATCCTCATCAAGGGCCCGGAGGTGCTGGAACAGACCCGCCGGGTCGACACCGTGCTGCTCGACAAGACCGGCACGGTGACCACCGGGCAGATGACGCTGACCGGGGTGACGGCCGCTCCCGGACGCGACGAGCGGGAGCTGCTGCGACTGGCGGCCGCCGTCGAGTCGGCCTCCGAGCACCCGGTCGCGGCCGCCGTCATCGCTGGCGCCCGGGCCCGGCTCGGCCCGTCCCCGGCCAGCCCGTCCCCGGCCAGGCCAGACTGGTCCAGCTCAGCCCGGTCCAGCCCAGCCCCGTCCGGCCCCGGGCTGGCGGTGACGGAATTCGCGGCCGCGGCCGGCCTCGGCGTCCGCGGCGTCGTCGACGGGCGGCCGGTGCTGGCCGGGCGCGCGAGCTGGCTGGCGGAGGAAGCGGGCCTGGATATCCCGCCCGCGCTGGACCGTGCCGCCCGCGCGGCGGCGCGGGACGGCCAGACCGCTGTCTTCGTCGCCTGGGACGGCGCTGTCGGCGGGGTGCTGACGATGGCCGACACGGTCAAGCCGACCTCGGCCGCGGCGGTGGTCCGGCTGCGGGCCCTGGGCCTCCGCCCGGTCCTGCTGACCGGGGACAACGAGCGGGCAGCGCACGCGGTCGCCCGCGCCGTCGGCATCGACGAGGTCATCGCCGGGGTGCTGCCGAGCGAGAAGGTGGACGTGGTCAAGGGCCTGCAGGAGCGGGGGCACACGGTGGCGATGGCGGGCGACGGGGTCAACGACGCTGCCGCGCTCGCCCAGGCCGACCTCGGCCTGGCCCTCGGCACCGGCACCGATGCCGCCATCGAGGCGGGCGACCTGACCCTGGTCAGCGGGGACCTGCGGGCGGTGGCGGACGCGATCGAGCTGTCCCGCAAGACCCTTGCCACCATCAGGGCCAACCTCGGGTGGGCGTTCTGCTACAACGTGGCCGCGATCCCGCTGGCCGCGGCGGGCCTGCTCAACCCGATGATCGCGGCCGCCGCGATGGCGTTCAGCTCGGTTTTCGTGGTGACCAACAGCCTGCGGCTGCGCCGGTTCAGCGCCGCCGGCCGACCACCATCCGCAGGAACATGATCCCGAGGATCAACACCGGCACCAGCCAGCCGAACGAATGACTGTGCCCGGCGGTGTTGCCAACGACGTTGGCGACCACGATGACGGCGATGATGGCCGGGATGAGGATCCGTGCGACCGGCATCCGGGCCGGGGGGTGCGGCTGCCCGAAGGCCAGCTCCGGTGAGGTCTCGTCGCTGACCGGCGGTGCAACCGCGACCGTATGGCCCGGCAGGTCAGTGAACAACTGGGTCAGCTCGCTCCCGGTCCTGGCCTGCAGGGCCTGACCGGAGCGTTCCTCGAACTCGTCCTGCGTGAGCCGGCCCGACTGGAAGTGCTCACTCAGCTCGGCAATAGCCCGGTCGCGCTCGGCGTCCGAGACCCGGATGTCACCGAGCGGGAACCTCCTGCTGTCCATGTCCATGGCCGTGTCCCCTCGCCTGGTGTGCCCTTTATAACGATCCGGCACTTCCTACAGTACGTAACGCTAAGGGTTAACGGCATCAGCCAGGGAGTTGATTTCCGGCTGCACCCAGGGGTGGAGGCGCGATCCGGGCGGAAACCGGGCGGCGGCCGGTGCCCGGCCGCCGCCCGGGTCGCGGAAAACGGGAGTCAGGCCTGCTGGCCGCCGACCTTGCGGCCGAAGACGAACTTCTCGGTCGGGGTGGTCGGCAGGGTGGTGGTGCCGTCGTGCGCGCTGCCCGCCTCGTTGGTCACCGCCGGGATCGCGAAGTACTGGAAGGTGATGGTCGTCTCGCCGCGGCCGTTGCCGGGGTCGACGTCGAAGATGGAGTAGCCGTAGGCGTCGGTCGGGTTGATCGCGGCCGACCAGGGGGCGTCTTCGATCGAGTCGGCGCCGTCCTTGACGAATCCGGCCGCCTCGCTCCCCACCACCGCGTTGCGGGTGGTGATGACCTTGGCCTGTGGCTTGTCGTCGGCCGTGTCGGTGCCGTAGGTGTTGGTCGGCCCGTTGGTGCCGCCGCCGCCGAGTACCAGGTAGACGGTGCCCTCGCGCGGTGTTCCAGGCGTCGGTGCCGTTGTAGGTGTACGGCTCGGTGGTGACGACCGAAGGGCGCCGGGTATCGACCGTGTCGCCCTTGGTCTGGCCCGGGTTGGGCACGGCCACGGTGCCGAGCTCGCCCTTGTCGTAGCCGCGGACCGGGTAGGTGCGCTCGTAGTCGTGCTCGTGGCCGGACAGCACCAGGTCGACCTCGTACTTGTCGAACAGCGGCAGCCAGGCCTGGCGGATGCCGAGGTCGGAGCCGTTGCCGGGGACCGAGGTGGACATCGCGCACTGGTGCATGAACACCACGATCATGTCGACCGAGTGGTCCCGGCGGGCCTCGGCCAGCGTCCGCTCCAGCCAGATGGTCTGCAAGTTGGGCTGGCCGGCTGCCGTAGTCCGGGACCAGTGAGTTGGTGGCTTCGCCTCGTGCCTGAGGCCGCCGGTGTACTCGCGGTTGTAGGCCGTGGTCCCGTTGGGGATGCTGGCCGCCGGTGGTGGTGACCTCGGGCGCCGTGTTCGGCGTGTTGATCACGTAGTTGGCCGCGCCGTCCTGGTAGATCACGTCGTCGGCGTCGAGCGAGATGAACTTCACGGTGCCGACCTGGAACGCGTAGAAGTTGCCCCGCAGCCGGTTGCCGTCCCAGTTCTTGACGCCGTTGTCCGGCAGCAGGAAGCGGCTCAGGTAGTGGCCGAAGCCGTAGGGGCCGTTCCAGTAGTTGCCCGCCGCGCCCTGGGCGCGCGATCCCGCCTGCGGCGGTGCCGGGGTGGCCGTGGATGTCGTCGGTGCCGAACTCGCACTCGTGGTTGCCGAGGGCGGGCATCCACGGCCGGTTGGCCGAGCTGCGGGCCACGTTGATGCCGAAGTCCCGCCACACGCCCGGGGCGTTGTCGACGTCCAGGTTGGCGTAGCACAGGTCGCCGTTGAGGAGGTGGAACAGCGGCGCGCCCTTGCCGTCGCCCGGGCTCTCGATCGCGGTGACCGCGTACCACGAGTTGTCGCACGACTCGTGCCAGATGTTGCCCGACGCGTTCAGGTCCCAGGACGGTGTGGCGAGGTCGCCGTAGCTGGAGAAGCGGAACTTGGCCCGGCCAGCGGCGCGGTCTCGAACGAGGCGCCGGCCGTCGACGGGCGCGGGCGCCCCGTCGCTGACCTCGTAGTAGTAGCGCGTTCCGGCCTTCAGGCCCTTGAGCTGGACATGGTAGAAGTACGTGGTCTGCCCGTTGAGCCCGTCGGTGAAGCTGATCGCGGTGGCCTCGCCGTAGGCCCGGGTCACGTCGAGCGGCCGCGGGTCGGGCAGCTTGACCAGCCAGCCGGGGTTGGACTCGGTGATCGGCTGGGTCGAGAAGCGCAGCGCCGGGGCGGGCTGGGCCACCGTGCCGGGCGCCGACCAGGACACCGTGACTTCCGAGGCAGGCTTGTTACCCCAGGTCAGCAGCAACTGCTCCGGCTCGGTCGTGGTGGGCAGGGGGAGCGTGGTGGTCGGGGGACCGCTGGGGGCGGTGGCGGCGAACGCCCGCGGGGCGCGGACGGCGGTGCCGCCGAGGGCGGCGACGGCGCTCACGCCGGCGCTGCCGATGATGAACCTGCGCCGGGTGAACCCGGGTTTTCCGGCTGATTCAGCCTGAGACGATTCGCTCATGGCGGCGACGCTAGGGAACCCACGTGAACGCCGCGTGGCGGGCAGACAGCCGCCAGCCAGCGGCTGGCGTGCGAGCCAGCTAACCCTGCGCCGGCCTCTCCCCGGTCGCGTAACGGAACTGAAATCGCCGCCCCGGCAGTGATCTCCCGGTGGCCCCCCGGAAGGTCACTGCCGGCTGATGCCGGCCGCGCCGCCGCGCAGCACGAACTTCTGGATCTTGCCGGTCGCGGTCTTCGGCAGCTCGTCCACGAAGGTGACCCCGCGCGGCGCCTTGAAGTGCGCCATCCGGTCGCGGACGAACCCGATCAGCTCGTCCTCGGTGGCCGACTTGTCCGGCAGCAGCACGACGAACGCGTGCGGCGTCTCGCCCCAGCGCTCGCTCGGCAGCCCGACGACGGCCGCCTCGCCGACGGCCGGGTGGCGCAGCAGCGTGCCCTCGACCTCGACCGAGGAGATGTTCTCGCCGCCGCTGATGATCACGTCCTTGATCCGGTCGCGGATCTCGACGTAGCCGTCGGTGTTGACCACGGCCGCGTCGCCGGTGTGGAACCAGCCGTCGCCCATCGCCTTCTTGGTCGCCTCGGGGTCGTTGTAGTACCCGTCCATGACAACGTTGCCGCGGACGGTGATCTCGCCCAGGGTCGTGCCGTCGGCGGGCACCTCGGCGCCCGTCCTCGTCCACCACCCGCAGCTCGCCTGAGGTGATCAGCTCGACGCCCTGCCGGGCCTTGACGATGGCGCGGTCAGCCGGCGACAGGCGCTCGTGCTCCGGGCAGCGGGGCGCAGACGGTGATGAACGGCGCGGTCTCGGTCAGCCCGTAGACGTGGGTGACGTCCCAGCCGAACTCGCCCTCGAGCCGCTCGATCGTGGCCGCGGCGGGCGGCGCGCCCGCGGTGACCACGTGCACCCCGGCCGGCACCTCGCCGCGGACCGCGGCGGGCGCGTTGGCCAGCGAGATCAGCACCGTCGGGGCGGCGCACAGCCAGCCCACGTGCTCGTCCCGGATGAGCTCGAACACCAGCGCCGGGTCGACCTTGCGCAGGCAGACGTGGGTGCCGCCGGCCGCGGTCACCGTCCAGGTGAACGTCCACCCGTTGGCGTGGAACATCGGCAGCGTCCACAGGTACCGGTCGCCGACCCCCATGTGCAGGTGCAGCAGGGTGCCGACGACTGTTCATCGCAGGCGTTGCGGTGGGTGATCATCACGCCCTTGGGCCGGGACGTGGTGCCGCTGGTGTAGTTGATCGTCAGCAGGTCGCGCTCGCCGATCTCCGGCCGGGTGAACGACGGCTCGGTCCCGGCGACCAGCGCCTCGTAGTCGAGCCAGCCGTCGCGCCCGCCCTCGGCGCCCTCGAAGGCGACGAAGTGCCGCACGCCCGGCATCTGGTCGCGCACCCCGTCGATCGCGTCCAGGTAGTCGCTGTGCACGCAGAGCACGGTCGAGCCGGAGTGGTTGACCATGTAGACGAAGTCGTCCGGGGTCAGCCGGTAGTTCATCGGCACGAGCACCGCGCCGAGCTGCGGCACCGCGTAGAACGCCTCGAGCTGCGCATGGGTGTTCGGCGCGATGGTGGCCACCCGGTCCCCCTGCTGGACGCCAAGCCCCTGCAGGGCGGCCGACCAGCGGTCGCACCGGTCGAAGAACTGCTCGTAGGTCAGCCTCAGCTCGCCGTCGACGACGGCCTCGCGCGCGCCGTGCAGGCGACGGGTACGGCGGGCGAACTCAAGCGGAGACAGCGGCGATTCCATAATTCGCATCTTGCCAGGTGACCCTGTTCTCCAACAGAGCCAATCGACCGTCCGAACGGGTGCGGGCCCCACCCGGCCCCCTCCACCGCCCCTCTGGGCCGGGGAAACGGGATGAGAGCGCTGCTCCCGGTATGGGATCATGGACGGCATGGACTTCGTCGCCGACCTCGAGGCCAGGGGCCTCATGCAGGACAGTACCGACCGTGACGCGCTGCGCGCCCGGATCGCGGCTGGGCCGGTCGGCGTCTACTACGGGTGCGACCCGAGCGCTGACTCGCTGCAGGTCGGCAACCTGATCGGGCTGCTGGTGCTGCGCCGGTTCGCCGACGCCGGGCACCACGCGATCGCCCTGGCGGGCGGCGCGACGGGGATGATCGGTGACCCCGGGGGCAAGTCGAGCGAGCGGAACCTGCTCGACGAGGCGACGCTGAAGCACAACTACGACCGGATCGCCGGGCAGCTCGGCCGGATCGCCGGGGTCCCGCTGGTCAACAACCTGGACTGGACCGCCGAGCTGACCCTGCTCGATTTCCTGCGCGACGTCGGCAAGCACGCGAGCGTCAACCAGATGATCGCGCGGGAGTCGGTCAAGGCCCGCCTGGACAGTGATAACGGCATCTCTTTCACCGAGTTCAGCTACCAGCTGCTGCAGGCCAACGACTACCTGAACCTGTTCCGGCACAACCAGGTGGAGATCCAGATCGGCGGGTCCGACCAGTGGGGCAACCTGCTCGCCGGGGTCGACCTGATCCGCCGGGCCGACGGCGGCCACGTGCACGCGTTCACCTGGCCGCTGCTGCTGCGCTCGGACGGCAAGAAGTTCGGCAAGTCGGAGGACGGCGCGGTCTGGCTGGCGGCCGACAAAACCTCGCCCTACCAGTTCTTCCAGTACTGGATGAACGTCGCCGACGCCGACATCGAGCGTTTCCTGCTCCAGCTCACCCTGCTGCCGGTGCAGGAGTGCCGGGCGGTCGCGGCGGCGCACGCCGAGGCCCCGTTCCGCCGCGAGGGCCAGCGGCGCCTCGCCCGCGAGGTCACCACGCTGGTGCACGGGGCCGAGGCGACCGCAGCGGCCGAGGAGGCCAGCGCGATTTTGTTCGGCGGCTCACCGGCAGGCGCGTCCGCACAGGCGCTGGAGTTCCTCGCCACCGAGGTGCCGACCTCGCCCTTCACCGCCGGGGTGACGCTGGCGGCTGCGCTGGCGGCGACCCCGCTGGCCTCGTCGCTGTCTGACGCGCGGCGGACGATCAGCCAGGGTGCCGCCTCGGTCAACGGCGCGGGCGTGCCCGAGGACCGGCCGCTGACCGAGGCGGACCTGCTCCACCGCCGCTGGCTGCTGCTGCGCAAGGGCAAGCGCAACTACCACCTGCTCGACGCCGCGGCCAGCTGAGCCGCGTCCTCGTCCTGGCCGGGCCCGCCCGCTTCCGCTGGAGGACTTCGGCGAGGCGCTGGGTCCGGGCCGGGCCGGGGCATTAGGTGGCACTTCCGCCCCTCGTGACCCTGGCGCCCGCGGGACGCACCGCCGTGGTGCCGCGCAGCGCGGTAACTTTTTGCTAACCGGAAACCATTTGGGGCTATCGCCCGGAAAGTTTCCGCTGTCTTCCTGTCCGGCCGCGGTCCCGCGGCCGGACTGGTGTCCTCGGGTTGGAAGGGGCTGATGGGGTTGATCGCGGTGGCTGGCGAGGCGTTGATCGACCTGGTGACCGGATCCGATGGCGCGGCCCAGGCGCATCCTGGCGGCGGCCCCTACAACACCGCCCGGACCCTGGCCCGGCTGGGGCTGCCGGTCACGTTTCTCGGCGGCCTGGGCGGCGACCGCTTCGGCCGGCTGCTGCGCGGGCAGCTGGCCGATGAGGGGGTCACCCTGGGCCTGCCCGAGCCGTCGCGCCTTCCGACCACGCTGGCGGTCGTCGGCGTCGACTCCGAGGGTGTCGCCGACTACTCCTTCTACCTGGACGGCACCGCCGCGGCGGACGTGACGGCGGCCGCCCTGCGGGACGCCCTGGAGGCCATCGCGGCCCAGCCCGGCGGGCTCAGCGCGTTCCACGTCGGCACCCTCGGGCTGCTGATGGAACCGGTCGGCACGGCCGTGGAGCGGCTGGTGCTCGAGGGCGTGCCCGGCGGGGCCCTGCTGCTGCTCGACCCGAACTGCCGCCCGGGCGCCGCCCCCGACGAGCAGGCTTACCGCGCCCGCATCGCGGCCATCGGGGGACGGGCCGACGTCATCAAGGCGAGCACCGAAGACCTGGCCTACCTCTACCCGGGAGTGCCCGGCCGAGGCGGCGGCTAATGCCCTGCTGACCGCCGGGCCAGCGCTCGTCATGGTCACCGACGGTCCCCGGGCCGCCCGTGCGTTCCTCCCCGGGGCGGTCCTGTCGGCCGAGGTGCCCCCGGTCGCGGTGGCCGACACGATCGGCGCCGGCGACGCGTTCGGCGGCGGCTTCCTCGGCTGGTGGACCGCGCATGGCCTCGGTCGCGGCGAGCTGGGCGACGAGGAGCTGGTCGGCCGGGCGCTGCGGGTCGCCGTCGAGACCGCCGCGCTCACTTGCGCCCGTCCCGGCGCCGACCCGCCGGCACTGGCCGACCTGCGCGCCCGCGGCTGGTGGCCCAGCCGCTAATTGCCGCCTGCCCGCGCGTCCGCATCATGATCGTTAACCCGCGCACCGCGAGTACGGCGCCATCGCGCGGGTAGTGCGCGGGCGCTATGCGAACAGCACTAACGACTGGCCGCGGGGAACGGCGGCGACGGCAGGTTGACCGGCCACGGCACCAGCAGCCGGGCGCCGAGGACCAGCGCGCCCAGCGCGACCAGCGCGAACAGGGCCACCCAGACCCCGGCTGGCACGGGCGTGAGCCAGCTCAGCTGGTCGGCATCGGACGACGGGGTGGACGGCCCGCGCCTCGGCCGGCCGTCGGCCAGCTGTCGCCCGGGCGGCGGGCGCCGCGCCCGGCTCCTGGACCGGGCCAGCTCGGCGACCGGCCGGACCCCGCCGAACAGCAGGAACCAGGCCACCGCGTCGGCGAACCCGGCCCGGACGGCCGGGCCCGCCAGTGCGATGACCGCGACCAGGGCCCCGCCGGTGAGCAGCACCGTGAGGAGCCCGTACCAGTTGCGCACCAGCACCAGCGTCGCCGCCAGCAGCAGCACCAGCAGGGCGAGCGTGAGGTTGACCCGGCCCGCCCCGAGCAGGGCGGCGGCGCCCGCGCCCAGCAGCGGCGGGGTCACGTAGCCGGCCAGGGTGGTCAGCACGATTCCGGGCCCGCGGCCCCGGCCGCGCGACCTGGTCTCGCCGGAGGTGTCGGCGTGCAGCCGGATGCCCTCCAGCCGCCGGCCGGACAGCAGCGAGACCGCGGCGTGGCCACCCTCATGCGCGATCGTGATCGCGATGCGGGTCAGCCGCCACAGCCGCGGGCTGGTGACGACCAGCAGCGCGACGACGGCGCTGACGGCGATCGCCCACCCGGGCGGTGCGCTGCTCACCTCGGTCAGCCGATCCCAGAACACCGCCACAGACAAAGGGTACGCACGACCCGATATGGCTGCCGAGTGGTCAGCCACATGACCCGCTTCCGTCAACCTAGCCATCTAGTCGAGTCTCGATGTGATAACTGTTGGTGACTGAATGTGTACTTTCAGGTCATGGACGGGCCGGGGTGGTGACATGAGCACGGGGGACAGGCGGCCGCGGGCGGCCGCGACCGGACGGCTCGGCGTTACCGCCGCGGTGGCGGCCCTGGTCGCGGTGACCGCGATCGTGGCCGCCGTGCTGGCGGTGCGGCCGGGCGCCTCCGGGGCTGTCTCCGGCGCGCGGGCGACGTCCACCGTGGCACCCGCCACCGCGATGCCGGCCCCGTCCGCCGCCGGCATCGCGAGCGCATTCCCCGGCGCCGGGGGCGGCCTCGCCGCCGCCAGCTCCGATGCGGTAACCGCCAGGGCCGGCGCCCCCGGGGCCCAGCCGGCCGGGGCCGAGACCATGGTGGTCTCGCTGAGGCTGACCGCGGCCGACCACCAGGACTGCCCGGCCAAGGCCACCGCCTGCGTGGACCTGGCCCGGCACATCACCTGGCTGCAGCACGACGGGAAGGTCAGCTACGGCCCGGTCCAGATGGAGCCGGGCCACCCGTCCGGCGCGCACCAGACGCCGCGGGGTACCTTCCACGTGTCGTGGAAGGCGGGGCCGGCGTTCCGCAGCAGCGAGTACAACGAGGCGATGCCGTGGGCGACGTTCTTCGCCGCGGGCGGCATCGCGTTCCACGGCGGCCCGCTGAACGTGTGGTCGCACGGGTGCGTGCACCTGACCGATCACAACGCCCACTACTTCCAGCAGCACCTGCCGGTCGGGGCTGAGGTCGTCGTCTTCTGACCCGCGTCCCGCGACCCTCGTCTTCGCACTGGCGGCCGCCTGCGCCGGCCCGCCGTCCGCCGGGTTACGGTCCGCTGGATTACCGTGCCGTCGCCCCGTCCGGTTCCGCGGCGCCGTGCATAGGGACCCGCTGGTGCACCCCCCAGCGGGCGAGCTGGTCGGCGAAGTGCCGGCTGGCCGGGTCGCCGGACGCGCCGCCGGGGATCACGAAGCTGGCCTCGTCGGGTGCGGCCAGGTCGACGACCTGGCGGTAGACCGACAGCCCGGTCACCGTGAACGGGCTGCCCGGGCGCCAGCCGTAGCCGGCCGCCTGCACAGTGTCGGCGTCGCCGCCCATCGGCACCGATCCGAAGGTGCCCGCCAGCGGGTGCACCTGCACCGCACGGTGCACGTCGCCCCAGCGCCAGCGGACGGGGTCCGGCCGGCCGCCGCGACCGCCGCCGCCCAGGCGGCCGCGAGTGCGACCGGAACCGCCGCCAGCACCCGGTCCCGCCGCTGCGTCCGCTGCTGCTCCTCGCCCCCCGCTTCCGGCGGCACGAGCCCGCCCAGCAGCTGCCAGGTGTCGTGGCCGAGCCAGCGGCGCACCATCGACAGCGTCGGCGCCAGCGTCCCCGCGGCCACCCAGGACCAGGTCGCGCCGCCCAGCACGGGCCGGTAGAGCGCCTCCGCCAGCGCCCGGGTGAAGCACGCGTAGAGCAGCGGCTCGGCCGACCCGGCGGCCAGGTCGCCGTCGAAGCCGGCCAGCAGGGACCGGGCCGCCTCGGCGTCGGGGTCTGCGAGTGGCCCCAGGTCCACCAGCACGCGGCCCCAGCCGCGGGCCGCCAGCGATACCGTGTCGGCCTGCATCCCGGCCAGGTCGGCCAGGCTGAACGGGCCAGGCTCGGTCAGCCGCTCACGCAGCCGTTCGGCCCGCCACGGCTGCGAGAACGTGTAGGAGATGTAGGGCTCGCTGGCCCCGGTGATGGCGTTGTTGGCGGTCATCACGAACCCGGCCGCCGGGTCGGTGACCGCGGGCAGCTGCCCGAACGGGACCGTCGCGGTCCACTCGCACGAGTCGTCCCAGCCGGGCACCGGCAGCCGCCGGGCCGCGTCCGAGGTGCGCACCGGGAGCTCGCCGCGGCACTGGTAGGCGATCCGGCCGCCAGTGTCAGCGCAGACAAGGTTGTTGACCGGGTCGACCCAGCCGTCCTGGGCGGCGGTCAGCCCGGCGACGTCCCGGGCGGTCAGCATCGGCAGCAGGCACTCGAACCCGCGGTTGGCCCGGTGGGTGCCGGTCCAGCGCAGGCTCAGCGCGAGCCCGTCGGCTGGATTGCCGTGCACGACCGGCCCATGCCGGGTCACCCAGACCGGGACGGTCACCGGGGCGCTGTCCCTGACCTCGATCCGCTCGTGCCGGACCTCGGCTTCCTGCCACCCGCCGGGGGTCAGGTAGCGGTGGCCGTCGAACCGCTCCAGGTACAGGTCCTGGGTGTCGGCGTCGGCGTGGGTGATCGCCCAGGCGACGTGGCCGTTGTGGCCGAAGTGGGGGAAGCCGGGCAGCCCGGGGAAGGTGGCCCCGGTGACGTCGAAGTCCGGGCACGTGACCCGGCACTGCCAGTACACGTTGGGGGTGTCAAGCGCCCGGTGGGAGTCGTTGCAGATAACCGCGCCGCCGTGGGTGGTGCGGCGGCCGCTGACGGCCCACGCGTTGGAGCCCGGCTCGACCTCGGAGATGAACCCGAGGTGCCCCTCCACGTCGGCCAGCGCCTCCTGCAGCAGGGCCGGAACCGGGTGGGTGAGCCGCCCGTCGGGCGGCACCGCGACCGGCGTGCCCGGGACGGGCCGGGTCTCCAGCCGTTCGAACGCGTCGCCGCCGGCCCGGGCCAGCAGCACCGCGTTCGCCAGCTTGTGCTGCCACTGGCCCATCAGCACGTGGCGGACCAGGAAGGCGGCGAGCGAGTGCCAGGGCTGCCACGCCTCGACCGGGTAGCGGCCGGGGAGGGGCAGCGCCCCTTCGGCCACGGCCTGGTTGACGCCGTCAGCGTAGGCCTCGAACGCGGCCCGGGTGGCGGGGGACATGGCGGTCAGGTCCCGCTGGGCGGCGACGGCGAGCCCGAGCCGCCGGGCCAGGACGTCGGCCGCCAGCGCGGCCGGGCCGGCCGTCTCGGCCCACCGGCCGCACGCCCGCCGGCGGTCGTAGTCCATCTGGAACAGCCGGTCCTGGGCGCACGCGTAGCCCATCCCGGCCCACGCCCCGGCCTGCGTTGCAGCCTGCACGTGCGGCACCCCGTACGCGTCACGGGTGATCTGGAAGCTCACGCGTCGATTATCCCGAATTCGCCCCGCCCGCGCCCGCCTGCCGGCGGACCTGGCAAACCAGACTATTCCAGCTGGAGTAGCCGGGGATTACAGTTGCTGTCATGTCATCTGCCCCGAGCCTCGAGGAATTCCTCGGCCAGCCGCGTAACGTAATCGTGGGCGGCATCCGCAAGGACGGCCGCCCGCACCTGTCGCCGAACTGGTTCTACTGGGACGGCGAGAACTTCTACGTCTCCACCACGCGCAAGCGGGCCAAGTATCACGTCTTCCGCCGCGACCCCCGGGCTGAGCTGGTAATAGACGACCCCAGCGACCTCCGTTACGTCGCGCTCGCGGCCACCGCCAGCATCCGCGAGGACGTCCGCGCCAACCTGGCGCTGTTCCGCGCGATCAGGGAGAAGCACGGCCGCCCGGTGCCGTCCGACGACGAGCTGACGGCCTCGCTCATCGCCGACGACCGGATCCTGCTGGTGTTCACGCCGTCGGCCCCCCAGTCGGCCTGGACCGCCATCGGGCTTAGCTAATAAGCCCCCGGGCTCGCGGCCGGGCCCGGCCTGCCGGAGCGGATCGGTGACGCGCTCGGCGTTGCTGGTCACCGGGTTCCGCCCGGCCGGCCGTGCGCACGGCTACCGTCACGTTCGCGGGCAGCTGGCCGACGCGCGCGCGTTCTTCGCCAAGGCGGCGGACGGGGCGGACGGCTGGCGCGCCCGGGTACCGCTCGATCAGCTGCACCCGCTGCTGGTTGACCACCGCCAGCGAGGCTGTTTCGCACTCGGGCGGGCCGGGTACGGCGGGCATGCCGGGCGCTTGCCCGCAGGTGAGTGCCCCTGACCGTCACTGTCTGCCTGTCAGGAGACCTCTTCATGGCGTACGACGAGTTCGGCTCGGACGAGTTCGGCGCGACCCCGTTCGATGACATCTTCGCCCGCTTCTTCGGCAACACCGCCCCGCGGCGTCCGGTCCAGCGGATCGACATCGGCCAGCTGCTGACCGACCAGGCGCGCGAGCTGGTGCGGGTGGCGGCGACCCAGGCCGCCCAGTGGGGCGACCCTGACCTCGACACCGACCACCTGCTGTGGGCGGCGACGCGCCAGGAGCCGCTGCGGCGGCTGCTGCGCGAGGCCGGCGGCGACCCGGACGCGATCGCCCGGGACATCGAGTCGCGGGCCGGCCACGGCCAGCCGCGCCAGGAGGCGCCCAGCCTCACCCCGGCCGCCAAACGCGCGCTGCTGCACGCGCGGCAGATTTCCCGCGCGCTCGGGTCCTCCTACATCGGGCCCGAGCACCTGCTGTTCGCGCTGGCCGTCAACGGGGAGTCGGCCGCCGGCCAGGAGCTGCGCCGGCACCACGTCACCCCGGAGGCGCTGCGGGACGCCGCCACCGGGGCGGGCCGGGGCGGCGCGGGCGAACGGCCGCCGTCGGAGACGCCGACCGTCGACGAGTACGGCAGCGACCTGACCGCGATGGCCCGGGACGGCCGGATCGACCCGGTGGTGGGCCGGGACGAGGAGATCGAGCAGACGATCGAGGTGCTGTCGCGCCGGACCAAGAACAACCCGGTGCTCATCGGCGAGCCCGGCGTCGGCAAGACCGCGATCGCGGAGGGCATCGCGCAGCGGATCGTGGACGGCGCCGTGCCCGACACCCTCCACGGCAAGCGCCTGGTCCAGCTCGACCTGGGCAGCCTGGTGGCCGGCACCCGCTACCGGGGCGACTTCGAGGAACGGCTGAAGAAGGTCATCGACGAGATCCGCGCGCACGCCGACACGCTGATCGTGTTCATCGACGAGCTGCACACGGTGGTCGGCGCGGGCGGGGCCGAGGGCGCCATGGGCGCGGCCAACATGCTCAAGCCCGCGCTGGCGCGCGGCGAGCTGCACATCGTCGGGGCGACCACGATCGACGAGTACCGCCGGGACATCGAGAAGGACGCCGCCCTGGAGCGCCGGTTCCAGCCGATCCTGGTTCCCGAGCCGTCGGTGACCGACACGATCGAGATCCTGCGTGGGCTGCGGGACAGTTACGAGGCCCACCACCAGGTCCGGTTCACCGACGAGGCGCTGGTCGCGGCGGCCGAGCTGTCCGACCGCTATGTCACCGACCGCTTCCTGCCGGACAAGGCGATCGACCTCATCGACCAGGCCGGGGCCCGGGTCCGGCTGCGCAACCGCACCCCGGCCCGGGACCGCCGTCAGGCCGAGCAGCAGATCGAGCGGCTCCGGCGGGAGAAGGACGAGGCGGTCACGGCCGAGGACTACGCCCGCGCGAGCGCGCTGCGGGACCAGATCGAAGAGCTGAGCCAGCTCGCCAGCGACCCGGCCGCCGACGGGGCCGAGCGGCCCGGCAAGACGGTGCCCGAGGTGGGGACGGAGGACATCGCCGAGGTCGTGTCGCGCAGGACCGGCATCCCGGTGGCCCAGCTCACCGCGGAGGAGAAGGACCGGCTGCTGCAGCTCGAGGAGCACCTGCACCAGCGGGTCATCGGCCAGGACGACGCCGTCCTGGCGGTGGCCGAGGCAGTCCGCCGGTCGCGGGCAGGCCTGGGCGACCCGGGCCGGCCGATTGGCAGCTTCCTGTTCCTCGGGCCGACCGGCGTCGGCAAGACCGAGCTGGCCCGGGCGCTGGCGGAGGCGCTGTTCGGCCGTGAGGACCGGATGATCCGGATCGACATGAGCGAGTTCCAGGAGCGGCACACGGTCAGCCGCCTGGTCGGCGCCCCGCCGGGGTATGTCGGCTACGAGGAGGCAGGCCAGCTGACCGAGGCGGTCCGCCGCACCCCGTACGCGGTCCTGCTGCTCGATGAAATCGAGAAGGCCAACGCGGACGTGTTCAACATCCTGCTGCAGGTGCTGGACGACGGACGGCTGACCGACGGCCAGGGCCGCACGGTCGATTTCAAGAACACCGTGGTGATCATGACGAGCAACCTCGGCTCGGACGCGATCAGCCGTCGGCGGCTCGGCTTCGACGACGGCCGCGCGGGGGGCGGCGACGACACGCGCGACCGGGTCATGTCGCGGCTGCGGGAGGCGTTCCGGCCCGAGTTCCTTAACCGGATCGACGAGATCGTCGTGTTCCGCCAGCTCGACCAGGCCCAGCTGCGGCAGATTACCAGCCTGCTGCTGCAGGAGACGGTCCGGCGGCTGCACGCGCAGGCGGTCACGGTCGAGTTCGCCCCGGACGCGGTCGACTGGCTCGCCCGGCGCGGCTTCCAGCCCGAGTACGGGGCCCGTCCGCTGCGCCGGACGATCCAGCGTGAGGTCGACAACCGGCTGTCGGCGATGCTGCTCGACGGCCGGCTGGCGCCGCACCAGCACGTGACCGTGGGCTGTGAGGACGACGCGCTCACGTTCCGGGTCAGCGAGCTGGACCCGGCCGCGGTCCCCGCCCAGCCGGGGGCGTCGGCCACCACAGCCCCTTCCCCCGGCTAACCGGGCGCCGGGCCCGGAAACGCTGGCCGGGGTCAGAGGCGCAGCCAGGCGGCGGTGTCGGGCGGCAGCAGGCCGCCGTCGAGCGGTTCGCTCGCGAGCAGCACGGTCGCGTGCGGCGGGAGCCCGACCGGGTCGCCCGACAGGTTGGCGACGCAGCTGACGGTGCCACCCGGGCCAGGCTGGTCCAGGGCTACCCGGTCGAATGCGATCACCCCGTCCGGGGCGGGCCGCCAGGTCAGCGGGGCGGCGACGAAGGCGGGCTCGGCCCGGCGGATGCGCAGCGCCGCCCGGTACAGGGCGAGCACCGAGTCGGCGTGGGCCAGCTCGGCCTCGACGGTGAGGTCGCGCCACTCCTTGGGCTGCGGCAGCCACGGGTCGCCGGTGGCGCCCGCCGGGGAGAAGCCGAACGGGGGCTCGGTTCCCGCCCACGGCAACGGCACCCGGCTGCCGTCGCGGCCAGGGTCGGCGCCGGCGGTCCGCGCCCACATCGGGTCCTGTCGCAGCTCGCCGGGGATGTCCTGGACTTCCCCGAGGCCGAGTTCCTCCCCCTGGTACACGTAGACCGAGCCGGGCAGGGCCATGGTGAGCAGCGCCGCCGCCCGGGCGCGGCGGGTGCCGAGGGCCAGGTCGACCGGGAAGCTGTGGAAGTAGGCGCGCCGGTAGAGGCTGAAGGCGGTGTCGGCCCGGCCGTAGCGGGAGACCACCCGGTCCACGTCGTGGTTGGACAGCACCCACGTGGCCGGGCTGCCGGCGGACGCCGACAGCGCCAGCGCCTGGTCGATGACCCGGCGCAGCACGGCCGCGTCCCACGGGCTGTCCAGGTAGGGGAAGTTGAAGACGGTGTCCAGCTCGCCTGGCTCGACGTAGCGGGCCAGCCGGGCGGCGTCGGGCAGCCAGACCTCGCCGATCAGCATGCGGCCGGGGTACTCGTCGGCCACCGCCCGCCACGAGCGGTAGATGGCGTGCACGTCGTCGCGGTCGGTGAACGGGTGGCTGGGGCCGGGCAGCTGGCCGGGGGCGAGGTCCGGCAGGGCGGCGTCCTTGGTCAGCAAGGCGGCCGAGTCGATCCGCATGCCGTCGACCCCGCGGTCGAACCAGAACCGCAGGATGTCCTCGAACTCGTGCCGGACGTCGGGGGAGTCCCAGTTGAAGTCGGGTTGCTCGGGGGCGAACAGGTGCAGGTACCACTGGCCAGGCGAGCCGTCCGGCTCGGTGACCCGGGTCCACGCCGGCCCGCCGAACATGGACTGCCAGTTGTTGGGGGGCAGCTCGCCGTCCGCGCCGCGGCCCGGACGGAACCAGAAGCGCTCGCGCGCGGCCGACCCCGGGCCGGCGGCGAGCGCCTCGCTGAACCAGGGATGCCGGTCGGAGCCGTGGTTGGGCACGATGTCGATGATGATCCGGAGGCCGAGCCCGTGCGCCTCCGCGATCAGCGCGTCGGCGTCGGCCAGGGTGCCGAAGACCGGGTCGATCGAGCGGTAGTCGCTGATGTCGTAACCGGCGTCGGCCATCGGCGACGGGAACCACGGGTTGAACCAGATCGCGTCGACGCCAAGGGAGGCCAGGTAGCCCAGGTGCGCCCGGACTCCGGCCAGGTCACCGATGCCGTCACCGTCGCCGTCAGCGAAGCTGCGCACGTAAAGCTGGTAGATCGCGGCGTCACGCCACCAGGAACCGGATGGCAAGGGTGCGGACACGGGAACCTGCTTTCCTTCTCACGTTGCCCGCACTGGGCGCTAACCAGCCCGGGCGTCAGCGCGGGCTGCCCGCGGCGGGGCCCCGCCGCGGGCAGCTCCTGTTACCGCAGGGTCAGGCGCTGGCGGCGACGGGGGCGGTCAGTGGGTGGCCGATCGAGTGGCCCGTGGCGGGGTCGAAGAAGTGCAGGCGGCTGGTGTCGACGGCGAGCTGGAGCGGCGCGCCCGCGCGGACGGCCGAGCGGCTGCTGACGCGGGCCGTCCACAGGGTCTTGCCGCCGGTCAGGGCGGAGACGGCGGTCTCGTCCTCCTCCCCGGCGTCGCTGGCGGCGCTGGTGATGGCCTCGTGCTCGACCGGGGGCGCGTCGATGGTGAAGATGGCGTGGATCTCCGTGCCGAGGCCCTCGGTGACCCCGGCGGTGACGTCGATCCGGGGCCAGGCGGCCTCGGCGAAGGCGGCGTCCTCGAAGTCGGACGGGCGGATCCCGAGGATGACCTTCTGGCCGAGGTAGTCCTCCAGCCCCGGCCGGCCCGAGATGACCGCGGCAGGGACGGGCAGCCGGTAGCCGGCGAAGGTGACGGCGGCCCCGCCGTCACCGCGGGACAGGTCGGCGGTGGCGAAGTTCATCGCCGGGGAACCGATGAAGCCGGCCACGAACAGGTTGACCGGGTGGTCGAACAGCTCCTGGGGAGTGTCGGCCTGCTGCAGCCGCCCGTCGCGCAGCACGCAGACCCGGTCCCCGAGGGTCATCGCCTCGACCTGGTCGTGGGTGACGTAGACGGTGGTGGTGCCGAGCCGCTCGTGCAGCTGGTTCAGGTTGGCCCGCATCGACACCCGCAGCTTGGCGTCGAGGTTCGACAGCGGCTCGTCCATCAGGAACGCGGCCGGCTCGCGGACGATGGCACGGCCCATCGCGACCCGCTGCCGCTGCCCGCCCGACAGCGCGGCCGGCTTGCGCGCCAGGTACGGCTCCAGGCCGAGCATCTGCGCCGCCTCGTCCACCCGGCGCTTGATATCGGCCTTGGGAGTGTGGCGCAGCTTCAGCCCGAAGGCGAGGTTCTCGGCCACCGTCATGTGCGGGTACAGGGCATAGTTCTGGAACACCATCGCGATGTCGCGGTCCTTCGGCGGCAGGTCGTTGACCACCCGCTCCCCGATCGAGATCGTCCCCGAAGTGATCTCCTCCAGCCCCGCGATCGACCGCAGCGCAGTCGACTTACCGCACCCGGAAGGCCCGACGAGCACCATGAACTCGCCCTCCCTCACTTCCAGGTTCAGGTCGTCCAGCGCCTTGACCCCGCCGCTGTAGACCTTCTCCACATGATCGAGGGCGATACGTGCCATCGAGACTCCTCCATGTCCTGCCGCGCGGTTGCCAGCGCCGGTTTAACCGGTAAGTTTCTTTACAGAAACCGGCCTTTGCAGCACCTTATCAGCCCTTAAGGTACATATCGCCGCGGTCCGGTGCCAAAGATCCCGCGGGCGGCGAACGCGCCGCATGCCTCCCGCGATGTTGCCGGTCTAGACCACTCCAGTCAAGGCCAGTCCCGTCAGAGCGACTTCGTCGAGGCCCTTCTGTCAAGGTCAGACGGTCAGGGCCGGGCTGGTCACGGGTCCAGGGCGCGCTGCTGCTTGGGCTGCGCGCACCCTAAGAAAAGCTTTAGCCTTCAGTGGTAGTTTGCTGCCGCAGTAGTTGCCACGCCATCGAGGGTCAGGTGTCCGCGCTGGAGCATGCCGCGCCGTCGGCTGAACAGGCCGCGCCCCGGCTCAACCGCGCGTTTGTCGCGACGCTGATGCTGGCCAACCTGGGCACCAACGTTGCGCTCATCGCCCCGATCCAGAACGTCCTGCCGCGGATGGTCGAGGCGGCCGCCGGGACGGGGGACAAGGCGCTCGGCCTCGGGCTGGTCACCGGCCTGGGCGCGCTCGCGGCGCTGATCTTCAATCCGCTCGCGGGCCACTACTCCGACCGCTGGGTGAGCGCCGACAACCGCACCGGCATGATCGTCATCGGCCTGGTCACCGGGGGGATCGCGCACACGGTCCTCGGCTACCAGCACTCCCTGCTCAGCATCACCATCTGGTGGGTGCTGTGCCAGGCGACGATCAACATCGCCTACGCGCCGATGTCGGCCATCGTCGTCGACCATGTGGACCGGCGGTCCTGGGGCCTGGTGTGGGGGCTGGTCTCCGGCGCCCAGGCGGTTGGGCTGGTCGTCGGGCTGGCTGCCATCGTGCTGGTGTTCCGGTCGGTCACGGCCGGAATGACCGTGATCGCCCTCGGCTACGTCGTCTGCCTGATCCCGCTGGTGGGGGTGCTGCTGCGGCTGCCCCGGGTCAGCTACCAGGCCGGGCCGCCGGCCCTGGGGCGCAGCGGGCGGCCCGACCTGCGGGCCCTGCTGGCGACGAACGGGGGCTTCGGCCTGGTCTTCATCGGCAAGTTCCTGATCATGCTGGCGGAGACCATCGCGCTCCTCTACCTCTACTACTACCTGCAGGACGCCGTGCACGACCGGGACCCGGGGGACGGCCAGCTCATCTTGATCCTGATCGCGACGGTGGCGGCGGTGATCGCGACGGTGGCGGTCGGCCGGGTGGCCGACCTGTCCGCCGGTTACCGCCGGTACGCCGTGTTCTCGTCGCTGCTGATGGCCCTGACCGCGTTCGTGCTGGCTGGCACGGCGACCTGGGTGCTGGTGGTGGCGTGCGCGTTCGCACTCGGGGCGGGCTACGGCGCGTTCCAGTCTGTCAGCCAGGCGCTGTCACTGGTGGTACTGCCCAGCCCGGCCAACGCGGGTCGTGACCTCGGCATCATCAACGTGGCGGCGGCTGTCCCTCAGGTCATCGGCGCGCCGATCGCCGGCCTGGTGGTCTCGGAGGCGGGCGGCTACCGGGGGCTGTTCGTCTTCGCGGGCCTGCTCGCGGCCGGCGCCGCCCTCGCCTTCGCCCGCGTCCCGGCCGGGCAGGCGGCCGCGTTAGCCCCGTAGGTGACCGGTGGCCGGGGGAGTCACTGGCCCCCGTTCGGACGGCCGATCGTAAGGATTCGAAGGAACGGGGCGTCGCTCCGCCCGCCCCGCCCCGCCTCCCGTCACCCCCGGTGACCGGGGCGCGGCGAACCGCCCTGGTCATGACATGTCCGCCAAGGACCGCCGCGCCGGGAGGATGGCGGCGAAACGGCTTCGCTGTAACCTGGCACCATGGATGCATGGCGTGGCGCTGAGGTACCGGTCCTGCCGGGCAGCGGGGTTGAGGTACGGCTGCGGGACACGGCGAGCGGGGAGCTTGTCGCGGCGGCTAGCGGGCACCGGGCGTCGCTCTACGCATGCGGCATCACCCCGTACGACGCCACCCACATGGGTCACGCGGCCACCTTCACCGCCTGGGACCTGCTCGTCCGGGCCTGGATCGACGCCGGGCACGAGGTCGTCTACGTGCAGAACGTCACCGACATCGACGACCCGCTGCTGGAACGGGCCGACCGGGACGGCGAGGACTGGTGGCGGCTCGCGCTGCGGGAGACCGACCGTTACCGGGGCGACATGGAGGCACTGCGCAACCTCCCGCCGACCTACTTCATCGGCGCGGTCGAGGCGATCCCGGTCATCGACCAGTTCACCGAGCGGCTGGCCGCCCGCGGCGCGCTCTACGACCTGGACGGCGACATCTACTTCGCCCGCGCGGCCGACCCGGACTTCGGCGCGCTGTCCGGGCCCGGGAGCGCCAGCGGGATGTCGGTCGCGGAGATGACCGACCTGTCGGCCGAACGCGGCGGCGACCCGGCCCGGCCGGGCAAGAAGGACCCGCTCGACCCGCTCGTCTGGCGGGCCGAGCGGCCGGGTGAGCCGTCCTGGGAGTCGCATTTCGGCCCCGGGCGCCCGGGCTGGCACGTCGAGTGCGCGGCGATCGCGGAGCGCTACCTCGGCCCGTCTTTCGACGTCCAGGCGGGCGGCAGCGACCTGGTGTTCCCGCACCACGAGATGAGCGCCTCGCACACCCGGGTGGCCTGCGCGGGGGACGCCAGCCACCTCTTCGCCCGGGTCTACGCCCACTCAGGGATGGTCGCCTACCAGGGCCAGAAGATGTCCAAGTCGCTCGGCAACCTGGTCTTCGTCTCCCGCCTGCGGGCGGCCGGGGTGGACCCGATGGCGATTCGCCTGGCGCTGGTCGCGCACCACTACCGGTCGGACTGGGAGTGGACCGGCGACGTGCTGGCAGCGGCCGCGCGGCGGCTCGGCCGCTGGCGCGAGGCGACCTCGCCCGTCCCCATGTCCGAGGGCCCCGTGTCCGAGTCCCCCGTGTCCGAGGACACCGTGTCCGAGGACACCGTGTCCGGGGACACCGTTCCGGCGGGCGGCATCCCGTCGGCGGAGGCGGTGCTGGCCGCCGTGCGCGAGCGCATCGCCGACGACCTCGACGCGCCGGGTGCGGTCGCCGCGGTCGACGCGTGGGCCGACGCCGTCCTGGCGAACGGGCACGGCGCCGACCGGGCCGACGCCGACCTGGTCCGCGACACCGTCGACGCGCTGCTCGGCGTGACCCTCTTTTAGCCGCTCGCGGCGCGTGAGATTACCCTCCCCGTTCCGCCTCCCGCAAGCACCTCTCCTCCCGCATGTGGATATCTCGGCCGTTATCCACAGGACCCCAGCTCATCGGCCCCGTCGCCCCCCCGCCGGGGACTCTGAAGACATGACACCCAGCCTCCCCGCGGGCGCGCGGCCCGCCCTGCCCGCCGGTCCCGCCCCCGTCCCGCCACGCCAGCCGCGCCGCTCACCCGCGGACGCCTCCCGGCCCGGGCTGTCCCGGCGCGCGCGGTCCGTGCGGGGCGAACCCGATGCCCGCACCTCGTCCCGGCCGTTGCGGGTCAGCTCCCCGGCCGCCCTCCTGGCAGTGATTCCCGGCCTGCTCGGCTTCGAGCCCGGCGACAGCATCGTGGTCGTCGGCACCGCCGCCCCGGCTAACTCGGTGCGGCTCACGCTGCGCTACGACACCCCCGGCCCCGGCCCCGGCCACCAGGAGGCGGCCGCCGCGCTGGCCCGGCACGCGCTCAGCGTCCTCGCCGCGCAGGGCGTGACCAGCGCGGCGGCCGTTGGCTACGGGCCCGACGCGGCCGTCGCGCCGGTCGCGGCGGCGCTGTCCGAGCAGGCCGCGGGCGCCGGGATCACGCTTACCGAGTCGCTCCGGGTGACCGGAGGCCGCTACTGGTCTTACGTCTGCGCCGACCCGGACTGCTGCCCGCCCGCGGGCACCCCCTTCGACCCCAGCGCTCACCCGGCCGCCCGCGCCCTGGCGGCAGCCGGCTGCGCCGTGCTGGCGGACCGCCGCGAGCTCGCCGAGACCATCGCCCCGGTTGCCGGGCAGCGCGCGGCGGCGATGCGCCGCGCTACCGGCCGGGCCCTCGCGGAGGTCTCCCGGTGTACGGCTCGCCTCGAGCGCGCAGGCACCCAGGTGCCCGGCCGCCGCCTGACCACCGCCGTCGGGCAGGTCGCGGTGCGGGACGCCATCGGGCAGTGCCGGACCGGGCAGCTGCCCGGCACCGAGCTGGCGGCCTGGCTCACCGTCGCGCTGCGCGAGGTGCGGGTCCGCGACGACGCCTGGGCGCGCATGGATCCCGCGTACCAGGACGCCCACCTGCGCCTGTGGGCGCACTTGACCCGGCTGGCACGGCCCGGCTACGTATCCGCCCCCGCGGCCCTGCTCGCGTTCTGCGCCTGGCAAGGCGGCGACGGGGCCCTGGCCAACGTCGCCCTGGACCGGGCGCTGGCCGACAACCCGCGCTACTCGATGGCGAAGCTGCTGCGCCAGGCGCTCGACTCGGGCGCCCCGCCCTCGCTGGCCCGCCTGCCGATGACACCGGAGGAGGTCGCCGCCGCCTACGACGAGGCGGAGACCGCCCGGGCCAGCGCCGGCCGCCGGGGCAAGGGGGCCCGGCGATGACGACGCCAGCCCCGGACCCACACCTGAGCCTGCGCGGCCTGCGCGAGCGGGGATGGACCGGCGCGATGGTCCGCGACTTCCTCGGGGAGCCGGACCTTACTCGCCCCAACCCGCGCTACCGGACGGGCGCCCCGATGAAGTTGTACCTGACCGAGCGGGTCGCCGTGGCCGAGGCGAGCACGGAGTGGGCGGACCGGATGGCACGCGCGGCCCTGCGGCGGGCGGCGGCCGCGGCCGCCGCCGCGCAGCGGCGGGCCGAGACGGAAGCGCTGGCCTGGCGGCTGGCGGACGACCTGGTGACCAGCGTCGAGATCCCGGCCTGCCCCCAGCAGGCGGCCATCGAGGCCTATAACCGGTGGCACCTGGCCGGCTGTACCTGCCCCGCCTGGCGCGAAATCGGATTCTGCGGTAAACGGGCCGAGGCAGGGGACTCACCGGAGTTCCTGCGCCGCATCACGGTCTCGTTCGTGCGCCGTCAGCTGACCGCCTACGACCGCGCGTCCAGCCGGCTAGCCAGCCGCGTCGGCCACCAGGACGCGCGCGAAATCCTGCGCGCCGCGGTCAACGCCGCCATCGAGGCGAAACTCGACGCACCTCGTTGACCCGCCAACGGTCAGCAGCCAGTCGTTCGTCCCCGCTTCCGTTTCCACGGCCGCACATTACTCGTCGCGCCGCCTGTGCCGCGGCCGGGAAGGAGTCGCGTGGCCAGGGTCCGCGCAGCTGAGGCGCCTTATAAGGGACTACATAGGATTAGATACACTGCCTGAGCCGTTTGCCTGGCGCACGCGGTGCACGTCCCGGTTGCGCCCGCTGCCCGGCCCTCGTCGCCGGTAGTCAACGGAGTCCGCGGGTCGTCGCCCGCGGAAGTGAGGAGGAGCACGTGACCGGCATCTCAGCCCTGCCGCCGGCCAAGCTGGCGGCCCACGAGGCCGCGGTGAGGCGGCTCCGGGAGGCGTACGCCGCCGTCCCGGCCGGTGTCCCCGTGCGGCTGGCGAAGCCGACGTCCAACCTGTTCCGCTATGCCCGCGACACCACCCGGCCCGGACAGCCCGCCCCGCAGCGGGTCACGCTCGACGTGTCCGCGTTCGCCTCGGTCATCCACGTCGACCCGGTCG
The DNA here is from genome assembly GCA_963795335.1 of uncultured Actinomycetota bacterium. Lineage (GTDB taxonomy): Bacteria > Actinomycetota > Actinomycetes > Streptosporangiales > Streptosporangiaceae > Trebonia. Next base: position 241,465 of record CAWCHI010000004.1, on the reverse strand, counting down.
AGCGGACCGCGGTGGTCGGCGGCATGGCCACCTACGAGGACCTGTGCGCGGCGACCCTGCCGCACCAGCTCATGCCGCTGGTGGTGCCGCAGCTGAAGACCATCACCCTTGGGGGTGCGGTCACCGGCCTCGGGATCGAGTCGACCTCCCTGTGGAACGGCCTGCCGCACGAGTCGGTGACCGAGATGGAGATCCTCACCGGAGACGGCCGGGTGGTCACCGCTACCAAGGACAACGAGCACTGCGACCTCTTCTACGGCTTTCCCAACTCCTATGGGACGCTCGGCTACTCGCTCGCCCTCACCATCGAGCTGATGCCGGTCAAGCCCTACGTGCACCTGCGCCACTTCGCCTTCAACGACCCGGAAAGCTGCATGGCCGCGATCGCCGAGATCGCGGCCGCGGGCAGCTACCACGGGCACCAGGCCGACTTCCTCGACGGCGTCGCGTTCAGCAACAGGGAGCTGTACCTGACCGTCGGCGCGTTCAGTGACAAGGCGCCGTGGCGCAGCGACTACACCGGCCAGCAGATCTACTACAAGTCGCTGCGGGCCACCCGCGAGGACTTCCTCACGATCAAGGACTACATCTGGCGCTGGGACACCGACTGGTTCTGGTGCTCGGCCGCGTTCGGCGTGCAGAACAGCAAGATCCGGCCGTTCTGGCCGCGCCGTTACCGTCGCTCCGACGTCTACCGCAAGCTGGTCGCGCTCGACCAGAAGCACGGCCTGACGGCCGCGCTGTACGAGCGACGGCACCAGCCCGCCCGCGAGATGGTGGTCCAGGACGTCGAGATCCCGGTCGAACGCGGCCGGGAGTTCCTGGAGTTCTTCGAGCAGAACGTGAAGATGGCGCCGGTGTGGCTGTGCCCGCTGCGGCTGCGCGGCGACCGGACGTGGCCGCTCTACCCGATGGAGCCGGACGAGGTTTACGTCAACTTCGGATTCTGGGGGACTGTGCCCCTGCCGCCGGGGCAGTCCGATGGGTATTACAACCGCATGGTGGAGCAGGAGACCGGCGCCCTCGACGGGCACAAGTCGCTCTACTCCTCCGCCTTCTACTCCGAGGAAGAGTTCCGGAGCAGGTACAACGGATCGGCGTACGACAAGCTCAAGGACGAGTACGACGGCGGCGGCCGGCTGCTCACCCTGTACGACAAGTGCGTGCGCGGCCGCTGAAGCGGCTGAAACCAAGAAAGGAACGGTCAATGGCACTGGCTCAGGTGTTCGAGGCGATCGCCGGCCCGGACGCTCCGGTCGAATTCCGCGCCTACGACGGCTCAATCGCCGGCACCCCGGGCTCACCCGTCAAGATCACTGTCCGGTCGCCGGTCGCCGTCTCCTACCTGGCGCAGGCGCCGGGCGAGCTCGGCCTGGCGCGTGCCTACGTCTCCGGCCACCTGGACGTCGAAGGCGACATGTTCACCGCGCTGTCCCGCCTTTCGATGGCCCGGGACTCCCGGCTCAGCGTGGCCGACCGGCTGCGCTATCTGCAGGAGCTCGGCGGCCCCAAGGTGCTGCTGCCGCGGCTCCCGCCGCCGCCGCAGGAGGTGCCGCTCACCCGGCGCCGATTCACCATCGGCCGCATGCACTCCAAGAGCCGCGACGCGGAATCGATCTCGCACCACTACGACGTCTCCAATCAGTTCTATGAGTGGGTGCTCGGCCCGACGATGGCCTACACCTGCGCCTGTTACCCGACCGCGAACGCCACCCTGGAAGAGGCCCAGGAGTACAAGTTCGACCTGGTCGCGCGCAAGATCGGGCTCAAGCCGGGCATGCGGCTGCTCGACGTCGGGTGCGGCTGGGGCGGCATGGTCATGCACGCTGCCCGCGAGTACGGCGTCAAGGCAATCGGTGTCACGCTGTCCGAGCAGCAGGCCCTGTGGGCCCAGCAGGCGATTAAGCGGGCCGGGCTCGAGCACCTGGCCGAGGTCCGCCACCAGGACTACCGCGACGTTCCGGAGACGGACTTCGACGCGATCAGCTCGATCGGCATCACCGAGCACATCGGCAAGGCCAACGTGCCGGGCTATTTCGCCTTCCTCAACGGCAAGCTCAAGCCGGGCGGGCGGATGCTGAACCACTGCATCACCAGGCCGGACAACTCCGGGCCGTCGATCCACCGCGAGGGCTTCATCAACCGCTACGTCTTCCCCGACGGGGAACTCGAAGGCCCGGGCTGGCTGGCCGGGGTCATGAACGACAACGGCTTCGAGATCCGGCACGAGGAGAACCTGCGCGAGCACTACTCGAAGACCCTCGCCGCCTGGTGCGCCAACCTCGACGCGCACTGGGACGAGGCGGTAGCCGAGGTTGGGCAGGGCACGGCCCGGGTCTGGCGGCTGTACATGGCGGGATCGCAGCTCGGGTTCGACCGCAACACCGTCCAGCTGCACCAGATCCTCGGCGTCAAGCTGCACCGGGACGGCAGCTCCGGCATGCCCCTGCGGCCTAACTGGGAGCCCGCGGTGGAGCGGGCCCGGACGTCGGCCTGACCGCCGCGCGCTGAGCGTCCGGCGCTGGCCGGGCGGGACCGCGCCGCTCAGCCCGGCGGGGCCGGGACGGTCCCGGCAGTCCCGGCCGCGGGCGGCAGCGGAGCCAGCCGCGCCGCCGGCCGGGGCGGTGGGCGGGGTCGCGCTCGCGGCGCAGCACGAGGTGGACCGGCCCGGACCGGGGTGCGTCCGGGTACGGGGCGGTCCCAAGGGTGTTGACCCCGGCCACCTGGACCGGGGTCTGCGGCCACTGCTCGGCCGCCGCGGGCAGCCGCAGCGGGACCGCCGCCCCGCGCAGCAGCCGGTTCGGCCGGACGCAGCCGATGACCGGCGGGATGATGTCGGCCGTCATCGCGAAGGCGGCCTTCAGCAGCGCGGCGACGCCGGCCGCGGCCCGGGTGTCGCCGATGCTGGCCGTGACCGCACTGAGTGCGCACCGGCCGGCCGCCCCGCCCGGCCACGGGCCGAGCACCTCCAGCAGCGCGGTCAGCTCGGCCAGGTCGTCGGCCGCGGTCGCCGCGCCGTGCCCCTCCACCAGCTGAACGCTGGCCGGGTCGATGCCGGCCCGCCGGTAGGCCTCGGGCAGCACCGCCCACCCCGGCTCCCCCGGTCCGGCGTAGTGCCAGCCGGCGATCTCGGCGTAGCCGGGCACCCCCGCCGCCCGCGCGTCGTCCGCCCGCATCAGGGCCACCACCCCGCAGCCCTCGCCCGGGGGCATCCCGGTCGGGCGGGTGTCGTACAGCCGCACGGCGGCCGACGGCGCGGCCGCCGGCCGCCAGCCGCCGACCCCCGTGGCCACCCCACCCGCCAGGACCAGGTCGAAGTGCCCCGCGCTGAGGGCCTCGCACGCCGCCGCGACCGCCCGCAGCGAGCAGGGCAGCCCGCCAGACGCGGCCCCGTGGATCACGGCCGCGCCCTGGACCGTGTCCGGCCCGGTCGCGGCGCCGGTTCCGTCCGCGGCGTAGCCGAGGCTGACCGCGTCGATGGCGCCGAGGATGAGGTCCTGCAGGCTCGGCCGGGCCGGGCGCTGGCCGCGGGCCGCCCCGGCCTCCTCCTGGCCGCCCGCGGCAGGGGCGCGGCCGCCCGTCACCCGCAGGCCAAGCTGCCAGGCGCACCCAGCCCGCCACGTCGGCCGTTCCCGGCTCGGGCAGGTCGGCGAAGAACACCCCGATCCGGCCGGCCGCGATCCCCCGGCCCGCCGGGGGGACGTCGGCCAGCGCGGCCGCCGCGGTCTCGGCCGCGAGCACATGCCGGAGCGTGATCCCCCCGGTGAGCTCGTCATCACGGCCGAGGCCGGGCATGGTGTCGTCGAGCAGGGCCGCCAGCGGCGGCCGCCGGCGGGCGGCGGCACTCCGCCGCCCGGCCAGCACCACGGCTGCCTCGGCCGCCGGGCGGGGACCGAACTCAAGGAACATCTGCCGCCCGGCCACGGTCAGCTCGTGAAATGAGAACGGGTCGGACGCGCCGGGAAACCGCAAGGCGGCGCCGGCGATAGCGACTGGCTGCCCGGCTCCGGTCGTCACTTCGTCCGGAACGTGCATTTATCCCCCGTGGCCCTGACGTTGCTGGTGATGCGTTCAGGTCGCGCGAAATTCCCCGGTCCGCTGATACGGACAATTCCGCCACTACCCGCAACGCATTGATGTGAAGCCGCTGAGCAGGGGGTACAGCTCGAGCAGGCATCACTGTATTAACGGCGGAAAGGCCGGTCAAGCGTGCGACCGTAACGTGGCCAGTTGGGAGAACTGCCCGAGTCGCGGGAACGGACCCGGTGGGAGGGGCAATGCGGCCGGTGAGGAGGGGCAGCGGGAGAACAGGGTCGGCGGCTAGCGGCCGACGACGGCGAGCGGCTGACTGGCCCGCGCGGCCCGGCCGAGCAGGGGCGAGGTGATGAGGTAGTCGGCGCCGTTGCGGTTGCAGGCGGCCGGGATGTTCCACGATGTTGCAGGGCTGCCACGCCCGCGTTATCGGAGCGTGTACGGAGCGTGGTGATGTGTGAGGCAACGGAGCCAGAGCCGAATGCGGTAACATGAAGCCATGCGTCCTGTCCGGCTGCTCCTTAGCTAGCCGCGCCGACACCCCGGCAGCCAGGCGTACCGCCCGGTGAGGGCGATATCGCCGCCAGTCCTGCCGTCGGCGCGGCCGCTCCCTTGTGCACCGGGGGGCTTTTTTTGTTGGGGCAGGCACATCCCCGTAGCGGGAACTCCCAAGCCGGACCGATCTAGGGTGAGGACACGATGACTGCGGCCGAGAGAGCCGACGAGGCAAAGGCATACGACCCGCGCGACATCCAGGACAAGTGGCAGGAGCGCTGGGCGGCGATCGAGCCGTTCCGGGCCAGCGACGACGCCGACGACCCGCGGGAGCGGTTCTACCTCGTCGACATGTTCCCCTACCCGTCGGGGGACCTGCACATGGGTCACGCCGAGGCCTACGCCATCGGCGACGCCATGGCGCGGTACTGGTTCCTGCGCGGGCGGAACGTGCTGCACCCGATCGGCTGGGATGCGTTCGGCTTGCCCGCCGAGAACGCGGCGATCAGGAACAACACCCACCCCGCGGACTGGACCTACAAGAACATCGACACGCAAGCGGCGTCCTTCCGCCGGTACGCGACGTCGTTCGACTGGTCCCGGCGGCTGGCCACCTGCGACCCGGAGTACTACCGGTGGAACCAGTGGCTGTTCCTGCGCTTCTACGAGCGCGGCCTGGCCTACCGCAAGGGCGGCTACGTCAACTGGTGCCCGCGGGACCAGACCGTGCTGGCTAACGAGCAGGTGGTCAACGGCAGGTGCGAGCGCTGCGGCACCGAGGTCGTCCGCCGGGTGCTGACCCAGTGGTACTTCAAGATCACCGAGTACGCCGACCGGCTGCTGGCGGACGCCGCCGCGCTGGAGGGCAACTGGCCCGACCGGGTGCTGACGATGCAGCGCAACTGGATCGGCCGGTCGACCGGAGCCGAGGTCGACTTCTTCGTCGAGGGCCGGGACGAGCCGGTGACCGTCTACACGACCCGCCCGGACACCCTCTACGGCGCGACGTTCATGGTCGTGGCGGCGGACTCGGTGCTGGCGTCGCAGCTGTGCGCGCCGGAGCAGCGGGCGGAGTTCGAGGCCTACCTGGCCCAGGTCAGGAAGCTGACCGATATCGAGCGGCAGTCAACCGACCGGGAGAAGACCGGGGTCTTCCTGGGCGTGTACGCGGTCAACCCGGTCAACGGCGAGCGGATCGGCCTGTGGGCGGCGGACTACGTGCTGCCCGACTACGGCACCGGCGCGATCATGGCGGTGCCCGCCCACGACCAGCGCGACCTGGACTTCGCGCGCAGGTTCGGGCTGCCGGTGCGGGTGGTGGTCGCGACCGACCAGCCCGACCCGGCCGAGACTGGGATCGCCACCCCCGGCGACGGGGTGCTGGTGAACTCGGGCCCGCTGAACGGGCTGGGTAAGCGCGAGGCGATCGACCGGATCACCGAGATCCTGACCGAGAAGGGGCTGGGCCGGTCGGCCGTCAACTACCGGCTGCGCGACTGGCTGCTGTCCCGGCAGCGGTTCTGGGGCACTCCGATCCCGATCATTCACTGCCCCTCGTGCGGCGAGGTGCCGGTTCCGGAGGAGCAGCTGCCGGTCGTGCTGCCGGACCTGCGCGGCGCCGACCTGACCCCGAAGGGCGTGTCGCCGCTGGCGGCGGCGACCGACTGGGTGAACGTGGAGTGCCCCAAGTGCGGCGGCGCCGCCCGCCGGGACACCGACACGATGGACACGTTCGTGGACTCGTCCTGGTACATGTTCCGGTACTGCTCGCCGCACTACGACGGCGGCCCGTTCCGGACCGGCGACGTCAACCGCTGGGCGCCGGTCGACCTGTACGTCGGCGGCGTCGAGCACGCGATCCTGCACCTGCTGTACGCCCGTTTCTTCACCAAGGTCATGCAGGACCTGGGGCTGATCGACTTCGGCGAGCCGTTCACTCGCCTGATCAACCAGGGCCAGGTGATCAACCAGGGCAAGGCGATGTCCAAGTCGCTGGGCAACGGCGTCGACCTGGGCGTGCAGATCGGCTTGTTCGGCGTCGACGCGATCCGGCTGACGATGATCTTCGCGTCCCCGCCGCAGGACGACATTGACTGGGCCGACGTCAACCCCGACGCTATGGTCAAGTTCCTGGCCCGGGTCTGGCGCGTCGCGGACGAAGTGGCCGCGGCCGGAGCCCCGCGGCGGGACGTCGCGGCCGGCGATCAGGCCCTGCGCCGGGTGACCCACCGGGTCATCGGGGAAGTGACCCGGCACGTGGAGAACTACCACCTCAACGTGGCCGTGGCCCGGCTGATGGAGCTGGTCAGCGCGACCCGCAAGGCAATCGACTCAGGGCCGGGCGCGGGCGACCCGGCCGTCCGCGAGGCGGCCGAGGCGCTGACGGTCATGCTGTCGCTGTTCGCGCCGTACACCGCGGAAGAGACGTGGGAGGTGCTGGGTGGCCCGGTCGGCGCGGCCGGGATCCCGTCAGTGGCACGGGCCGACTGGCCGGCCGCGGACCCCGCCCTGCTAGTCCAGGAATCGGTCACCTGCGTGGTTCAGGTGAACGGAAAGGTCCGCGACCGGCTGGAGGTGCCTCCCGGCATCACCGAGGAGGAGCTGCGGACGCTGGCCCTGGCAGCCGGGGGCGTCACCCGGGCGCTGGGCGGCCAGCAGGTCAAGCGGGTCGTCGTCCGCCCGCCCAAGCTGGTGAACATCGTCGCCGGGTGAGCAGGGCTGGCCGCACGGCCCGGCGACGCACGTCGTCAAACCCTCCTCAGGACCGCTACCACCTTGCCCAGGACGGAGGCGTCGTCCCCGAGGATCGGCGTGAACGCCGGGTTGTGCGGCATCAGCCACACGTGGCCGTCGCTCTGCTTGAGCGTCTTGACCGTGGCCTCGCCGTCGATCATGGCCGCGACGATTTCACCGTTCTCCGCGTTTTCCTGCTGCCGGATGACCACCCAGTCGCCGTCGGCGATGGCCGCGTTGATCATCGAGTCCCCGGCTACCTTCAGCATGAACAGGCTGCCCTCGCCGACCAGCTGCCGGGGAAGCGGGAAGATGTCCTCAACCTGCTGGTCGGCGGTGATCGGGGTACCGGCGGCGATCCGGCCGACGAGCGGCACATAGGTCGCCTCCTGGGAGGCGATGTCCATCCCGTCGGCGGTCACCTCGGGGTCGGCCGCGGTGGCGGCGACCGGCCCCTGCTCGGGGCGAACGGCAGGGTGACCCGGGAGCCGGACCTCCACCGTGCGCGGGCGGCCGACGTCGCGGTGCAGGTAACCCTTCCGCTGTAGCGTGGAAAGCTGGTACGAGACGCTTGACGTGCTGGTCAGGCCGACTGCCTCGCCGATCTCGCGCATCGACGGCGGGTAACCGCGCTTCTGCACCGAGTCCCTGATCACCTGGAGCACCTTGCGCTGCCGCCAGGTGAGCACGTGGTCGGGATCCGGCTTATCGGGCGTCTCCGGGATAACAACGGGGACGCTGCCTTTCGGTTTCCGTCCCGGCCGTCCCTTGGGGCGGACGGGTACGTCCGCGATTTCGGGAGCGCCGCCATCTGCACGGTCGTCCATCGGGTCAACCTCCGAATCCTAGTTTTCGCTTACGGCCACGAGCCTAGCGTCAATTAGCGATATCACCAAACATCTGTTCGACGTGTCGCCCGATTGACGGACCCGGGCGGTACAAAGATGGCAGACACGTGTTCGATAGAACCTTTACTCGATCGAACGGGTGTACTATCGAATGGACGTTTGAGGAGTGTGGTCAGCATGGTGGTGATGGCAGGCAAGGGGCCGGCGATGGCCCGTGGCCATGGATTCGTGGTGCCGGAACCCGGGCCGGTTCGAACGCGGCGGCCCCGCCCGGCCGCCCGGGTCGCCCGGCCACCCGCCCGGCTCACCCGCCGCGGCCGGATCGTGGTGACCGGTGTGGCGGTGCTGGCGGCGGGCGCACTGTCGGTCGGGCTGGCGACCGCGGCCCAGGCCGGCCGCGGCACCGCGGGCGCGGACCAGGGGACCGTGCAGGCGTCGCCGGGCCGGTACGTCGCCCGGGTGACGGTTCAGCCCGGACAGAGTCTCTGGTCCCTCGCCGAGGCCTACGACCCGGGCGCCGACCCGCGGGACGTCGTGTTGCGGATCCAGCAGCTGAACTCGCTGCCCGGCGCGCAGCTGCAGGCCGGGCAGGCGCTGTGGGTGCCGCGCGGCTGAGCTGGGCGACACGCCGGCCCGCCCCCGGCCTTCCGGCCGCGGGCAGGTTTTTTGGCTTCGATGGTCATCCCGGCTTGCCTAGGGGTGCTGCCCTGGACTACCGTTGACCACAACATCTAGTAGTTACACCGATGTGGTTCTTCTAGAAGTTGTGGATATTGCTCGTCGGTATGGGTGGGGTAGGGCCCCGGTGGAGGTGATCGCGTGTACTGTCCGTTCTGTCGTCATCCGGACAGCCGGGTTATCGACAGCCGGGTGGCCGAGGACGGTACCGCCATCCGCAGGCGGCGTTCCTGCCCGGAGTGCGGGCGCCGGTTCACCACCCAGGAATCGGTCATCTTGATGGTCGCCAAGCGCAGCGGGGTGACCGAGCCCTTCGCCCGGGACAAGATCATCCGCGGCGTGCAGCGGGCCTGCCAGGGCCGGCCGGTCGACGAGGACCAGCTGGCGATGCTCGCCCAGCGGGTGGAGGAGACGATCAGGGCCCGCGGCCTGGCTGAGGTGCCGTCCCACGAGGTCGGCCTGGCTATCCTCGGCCCGCTGCGTGACCTGGACGAAGTCGCCTACCTGAGGTTCGCCTCGGTGTACCGCGGCTTCGAGTCGCTCGACGACTTCGAGAAGGCCATTACCGAGCTGCGCAGCCGGCACCTGGCTGGCGGCGACGCCGGGGTCCACCGCGCCGACGACGGCTGACAGGGATAAGGGCAGGCAACTACCACCACGGGGATCAACCACCATCACGGGAACAAGGCCGGGAGCGAGCGGGGCACTCGCGAGCCAGGCCGTCTGGCGCGACGTCGCCGGCGGTGACCGGCCGGGAATTAAGTCGATGCTGAAGGACGGGTCCAGTGCGGATCCGCGGAATGAGGGGGAAAGGGAGTTATGACGGAGACGGTGAGCGGTCCGGCGGCGCGCAAGGGCAAGCGGGGCAAGGGCCTGAAGATCCGGCGCATCAACACAACGGCCGGCGTGCACCCCTATGAGCAGGTCACCTGGGAGCGCCGGGACGTCGTGATGACCAACTGGCGTGATGGCTCGGTCAACTTCGAGCAGCACGGCGTGGAATTCCCCGAGTTCTGGTCGGTCAACGCGGGCAACATCGTGACCACCAAGTACTTCCGCGGCGCGGTGGGCACGCCGCAGCGCGAGTGGTCGCTCAAGCAGCTAGTCGACCGGGTGGTGCGGGTCTACACCGAGACCGGCCGGGCCAGCGGCTATTTCGCGTCGGACGAGGACGCCGAGATCTTCGACCACGAGCTCAAGTACGCGCTGATCCACCAGATCTTCAGCTTTAACTCCCCCGTCTGGTTCAACGTCGGCACCGCCGCTTCCCAGCAGGTCAGCGCGTGCTTCATCCTGGCCGTGGACGACACCATCGAGTCCATCCTCGACTGGTACAAGGAGGAGGGGCTGATCTTCCGCGGCGGCTCGGGCGCGGGCGTCAACCTGTCCCGCATCCGGTCGAGCAAGGAGCTGCTCAGCTCCGGCGGCACCGCCAGCGGCCCGGTCTCCTTCATGCGCGGGGCGGACGCGTCGGCCGGGACGATCAAGTCCGGCGGCGCCACCCGCCGGGCGGCCAAGATGGTCGTCCTCGATGTGGACCACCCCGACATCGAGGACTTCATCGAGACCAAGGCCAAGGAAGAGAACAAGATCCGCGCCCTGCGCGACGCCGGCTTCGACATGGACCTGGGCGGCTCGGACATCATCTCCGTCCAGTACCAGAACGCCAACAACTCGGTCCGCGTCAGCGACGAGTTCATGCGCGCGGTCGAGAACGGCGAGAAGTTCGGGCTCAACGCGCGGCTCTCCGGCGAGACCATCGAGACGGTCGACGCCCAGGGGCTGTTCCGCAAGATCGCCGAGGCCGCCTGGGACTGCGCCGACCCCGGCCTGCAGTACGACGACACGATCAACAACTGGCACACCAACCCGGAGACGGGCCGCATCACCGCCAGCAACCCGTGCAGCGAGTACCTGTCGCTGGACAACTCGAGCTGCAACCTCGCCAGCCTCAACCTGCTCAAGTTCCTGAAGCCGGACGACACCTTCGACGCCGAGATGTTCGCCCGGATGACCGAGCTGATCATCATCGCGATGGACATCTCGATCACCTTCGGCGAGTTCCCGACCGAGAAGATCCGCGACGTCACCAAGGCCTACCGCCAGCTCGGCATCGGCTACGCCAACCTGGGTGCGCTGCTCATGGCCACCGGGCACGCCTACGACTCCGACGGTGGCCGGGCCATCGCCGGCGCGATCACCAGCCTGATGACCGCGAGCGCCTACAAGACCTCGGCCGAGCTGGCCGGAGTGGTGGGCGCCTACGACGGGTACGCGCAGAACGCCACCGCGCACAAGCGCGTCATGCGGATGCACGCGGGTGCCAGCGCCCGGGCGCTCAGCGCCGCCCCGTTCGACCGGGCCATCCTCGACCTGGCCAACCGGACCTGGACCGAATCGCTCAAGACGGGCGACGCCAACGGCTACCGCAACGCCCAGGCGAGCCTGCTCGCGCCCACCGGCACCATTGGCTTCATGATGGACTGCGACACCACCGGGATCGAGCCCGACCTGGCCCTGGTCAAGTTCAAGAAGCTCGTTGGCGGCGGCTCTATGCAGATCGTCAACCAGACCGTGCCCCGCGCGCTGAAGAACCTCGGCTACCAGCCCGAGCAGATCGAGGCGATCACCGAGTACATCGCCGAGCACGGGCACGTGGTCAACGCCCCCGGCCTGCGGCCCGATCACTACGAGGTGTTCGACTGCGCGATGGGCGAGCGCTCCATCAGCCCGATGGGCCACGTCCGGATGATGGCGGCCGTGCAGCCGTTCCTGTCCGGCTCCATCTCCAAGACGGTCAACATGCCGGAGAACGCCACCGTCGAGGACGTCGAGCAGATCTACTTCGAGGGCTGGAAGCTCGGCCTCAAGGCGCTGGCCATCTACCGGGACAACTGCAAGGTCGGCCAGCCGCTTTCGGCCAAGAACAAGAAGGACGGGGCGCAGAAGCAGGACGCCGCCCCCGTTCCTGCTGCCCTGGCTCCGGCCGAGCCGCATGAGCACCGCCCGGTGCGGCGGCGGCTGCCGAAGACCCGCGCCGCTACCGTGACCCGGTTCGACGTGTCGGGCGCGGAAGGGTACATGACCGCCTCCACCTACCCCGACGACGGCGTGGGCGAGGTCTTCCTCAAGCTCGGCAAGCAGGGCTCGACCCTCGCGGGCGTGATGGACGCGTTCTCGATGGCGATCTCGGTCGGTTTGCAGTACGGCATCCCGCTCGAGTCTTACGTCGCCAAGTTCACCAACATGCGGTTCGAGCCGGCCGGCATGACCGACGACCCGGACATCCGCATCGCGACCTCGATGATGGACTACATCTTCCGCCGCCTCGCCCTCGACCACCTGCCTTACGACCAGCGGGCGGAGCTCGGCATCCTGTCCGCCGCCGAGCGCGCGGCCGAGCTGTCGGGCCAGGACCCGGCGTCGCTCGGGGTCGAGGTCGACCCGCTGGAGCTGGCCCAGTCCGCCGCGGTGGAGACCGCCAGCCCCGAACGGGTCCCTGCCTCCGCCACCCCGCCCACGGCCAAGCAGCCGGCCGGGACGGCCGGGAAGGCGGCACCCGCGGCCGGACCGCACTCGACCGCCGAGCTGATCGAGTTCCAGCAGGGCCGCACCGCCGACGCGCCGCTCTGCCTCACCTGCGGCACCAAGATGCGCCCGGCGGGCAGCTGCTATGTCTGCGAAGGCTGCGGCTCCACCAGCGGCTGCTCGTAAAGGTGAGCGGTGTTGCGCCAGATGCCGTAACCGACGTGGCTGGTCCGGTGATCCGCCTGACCAGCCAGGGCAAGCCGTGGTGGCGGTTGCAGGCCGTCCACACGACGGGCACCCACGGCGAGCGACCTTGCGCAGGTGCCGCGCAAGCCCAAAAGAGAAGCAAGTAATCGCCGCCGCCCTGGGCCTGCACCCAGGGCGGCTGCTCGCCGCAGTTACGAGGGACAAAGCGAGGCTGGGCTCCCTCATCGAGGGTGCCAGGTAAACAGGTGAGAACCTGACGTGCCCTTCCCGCCGCGCTGAGCTGATGCAGCGTCCAGCCTCGGCCGGCCGCATCCAGCGGGCGCGTTAGCGTTGTGAAGATCTCCGCCGCACGCCGGTAGGACATCCGGGGGAGGGGCACTGCTCGCCGGGCTGGGATCGGCGCTGGGCCGCGCGCTCGAAGCGACCGTGACGCAGCAGCGGGTACCCGCGCAGGCCTTGTCCCGGGTGAGCGCGTTCAACATGGTCGGCGCGTTCGCATTCGGGCCGGTGGCGTTTGCCGCCGCCGGGCCAGCCACGAGGCAGACCCAGCCACTCCGGCCGACGGAGGAGAATAGTGAAAGTACCTGCTCAGGCCGGAAGCGGGTGACCTTTGCCAGTCCCGCCGGGTCCAATGGCCCGTGCCGCTTACCCGCACCGGGCCTACGGTGGAGGTAGCTGACCGGTGGCTGCCGGACAGTAGCCGAACGGAATTGGGGTCCTGGAAATGGCCACATACGACGTAGGGGAACGCTCCGCGATCGTAACCGGAGCCGGCTCGGGGATCGGGCGCGCGATCGCGCACCTGCTCGCCGCCAACGGTGCCGCGGTTGTCGTGACCGACATCAACGAAGCGGGCGCGAAGGCAGTGGCGGATGAGATCCGGGCCACCGGGGGCATCGCCGTGAGTCTGGCGGGCGACGTCACCGACCTCGAGTTCGCGCAGCTCACTGCCGCGACGGCCGGCGAGCTCGGGCCGCTCCGTATCGCCGTCAACAACGCGGGCATCGCTGGCGCGTCCGCGCCGGTCGCGGAGTACCCGCTGGACTCGTGGCGGCGGGTCATCGAAGTCAACCAGAATGCCGTCTTCTATGGTCTGCGGGCGCAACTGCCGGCCATCGCCGCTGCGGGCGGGGGGGCGATCGTCAACATCGCCTCGATCCTCGGCTCCGTCGGGTTCGCCAGTGCCCCCGCCTACGTGACCGCCAAGCACGCGATCGTCGGCCTGACGAAGAACGCCGCCCTCGAGTACGCCGCGCAGGGTGTACGGGTCAACGCGGTCGGCCCTGGTTTCATCGTCACCCCGCTCATCGACGCGAACCTCGACCAGCAGACCCAGGAGTTCCTCGCGTCCAAGCACGCGCTGGGACGGCTCGGCACCTCGGAGGAGGTCGCCGCGCTCGTGGTCTTCCTTGCCTCGGACGCTGCCTCGTTCATCACCGGCAGCTACCACCTGGTGGACGGCGGCTACACCGCCCAGTAACGGCGCCTGGTCCGGGCGCGGCGGCCCCGTCTCGCCGGTGCCTGCCAGCAGGCCACGTGGCGCATCATTGGTACATGCCTACCCCCTTCCGCTGGTGGACCGGGCTGAGCCCGCGGCGCCGGATCCTCCTGGGCGGCATTGCCCTTGCCGTTGCCGTGGCCGCCGTCGTCACCGGGGTGCGGGTATCGAGGGGACAGCCGCAGGCAGTAGCCGGCCGGCCAGGTGCCGTGCTCCTCGTTCCCGGATACGGCGGGTCGACTGGTTCACTGGACCAGCTGGCCGCGCGCATCCGGGGCACCGGGCGGACGGCGACCGTGGTTGCGCTGGCGGGCGACGGCACCGGCGACCTGACGGTGCAGGCTCGTGTCCTGAACGGGTACGTGAACCAGGCCATCGGCGCGGGGTCAGGGCCGGTCACCGTGATCGGCTATTCGGCGGGCGGCGTCGTGGCCTGGCTCTGGGACGTCGACTACGACGGCGCTGCGCGGGCGGGCAAGGTCATCACGCTGGGATCGCCCCTGCATGGCGCGCGCATCGCGGCCGTGGGCACCGGGTTCGACCTGGGGGAGTGCCCGGTCGCCTGCCAGCAGCTAGCTCCCGGCAGCGCGCTGCTGACCCAGTTGCAGCAGTCGGCGCAGGCGCGGCCGCCCTGGTTGTCACTGTGGAGCACCGATGACCAGACCGTGCAGCCGCCGGACTCGGCGCGGCTGCCCGGCGCGGTCAACGTGCCCCTTCAGTCCGTCTGCCCGGCGGCGGACATCCAGCACAGCCAGCTGCCCACCGCCCCTCTTGTGGTGGGGATCGTCCTGCGGGCACTGGACGGCAGCCGCCTCACGGCCCCGGCCGCCCGCGACTGCGCGGCTTTGCAGTCGCTTGGCCGGTGACGCTCAGGCCGTGATGTCTCTGGTCGCGAAGTTAGCCCAGGCGGCCGCGAGGAACACGACCACATACACCGCCTGGATGGCGAACCCGCGCTGAATGTCCCGCCAGAAGATCGGCTCCCGGAAAAAGTCGATCCACGCCAGCCAGTACCTGGTCGGCAGGTACGGCTGCACCACGCTCGCCGCGTTCAGCGTGACCAGTATCTCGCTGGCCACCAGCGTCGCCAGCGCCCCGAGCGCGGCCCCGAGGGCGGAGTCGGTAAACGTGGACAGGAAGATCGCGATGGCGGCCACGCCGAGCATCGAGACCGTGATGAACGTCATCGCCCCGAGGACGCGCTCGACGAGCTCGAGGGTTGTCAGCGGCGCGCCGGACAGCGACGTGATGGACCCGCCGGCTTGCAGCCCCGCCGTGGGCAACCCGTTGGCGCCCGGCGCGATCGAGCCGGACAGTCCGCCGTTGCCCACGGCCGCCGCGCGCGACGGCCCGAGGATCAGGACGCCAGTCGCATACGAGGTGACCGTGACCGCTGCGACGGCCATCAGCGTGAACGTGATGACCGCGATGAGCTTGGCGACCAGCAGCCGGGTCCGTCCCACCGGGCGGGCCAGCAGGTAGCGCAGCGTGCCCGTGGATGCCTCGCCCGCGATGGAGTCGCCGGCCACCACGGCCACGGCGACCGGCAGGAACACCGGCAGCACGAGGGCCAGCGCCGCCGCCGGGTAAAGCTGCCCGTCATCGAGCACGGCGGAAAGGAACGCGCTGCCCTGACCGGGCGGCGGTGCGATGTGCGTGACCGCGATGAAGATGGCGACGACCAGCGGCAGCGCGCACATCAGGGCGATGGAGAACCAGGTCCGCACGCGCCGGACGAGCTTGAACAATTCGACCGCGATCACGGTATGTCCCTGTCTTCGGGCGCGGGCGGACCGGCGCTGGCGGGGGTCGCGTCCGCTGAGTCAGCGGGTTCGCCGTCGGGGGAGGGCGGCGCGGCCTGGGCCGTGCCGCCGGGTTCCGCAGCGGTCACCCCGAACTGGTCCGAGCCGGCCCCGGTCACGGCGAGCACGATCTCCTCCAGGCTGCGCCGCTGCACGGCGAGTGACCGGACCGGCACGCCGGCGGCCACGAGCCGGGCGTTCAGCTCCGCCGGATCGGGGGACCGGACGACCAGGTCCGCCCCGTCCTGGTGCTCCACGAGGCCGTCCAGGATCGCCACCGCCCGTTCCGGATCATCGGTCGAGATAAGGACGCGGCCGGTCGGCTGCTGGAGGGCGTCGAGCTGATCCTGCAGGACCAGCCGGCCGGAGTCGAGCACGCCGATCCTGGTGCACAGGGCGGAGACCTCCGGCAGCAGATGGCTGGAGAGGAAAACCGTCACGCCTTCCTCGTTCAGGCCCACCAGCAGATCGCGGATGTCCCTGATGCCACGCGGGTCAAGGCCGTTGGTCGGCTCGTCGAGGATGAGCAGCCGGGGGCGGCGCACCAGGGCGGCCGCCAGGCCCAGCCGTTGCCGCATGCCGAGTGAGTAGGAGCGCACCGGCCGTCGGTCGATGCCCGCCAGGCCGACCTGTTCCAGGGCGTCGTCCACGCGACGCCGCCGGGTGCGGCGCTCCCCGCGCGGTCCCGCCGCGTCGAGCAGCCGCAGGTTGGCGCGCCCGGACAGCTGCGGGTAGGCCGCGGGTTCTTCGATCAGTGCCCCGATCTCGGGGAGGATGCGACCCGCCTGCTTCGGGACACGGTGCCCGAGCACCGAAATCTCGCCGCTCGTCGCGTACACGAGGCCGAGCAGCATGCGGACGAGAGTGGACTTGCCGCTGCCATTCGGGCCGAGGAGACCGTAGCGGTCGCCTTCGCGGACGTCCAGGTTGACCTCGCGGACCGCCTCGACGTTGCCGAAGCGCTTCGTCAGGTTCTTTGTCGTGATCATCTGGCCTGGCCCGGTGTGGCGAAGAGTACAGCGGCGGCTTGCTCGAGTGACGGCCTGCTGACCAGGCCGACCAGCAGGAACGTGAGGTGTGAGAGGTGGGAATGGACGAGCACGAGGTTGAGCAGCGGCGCGCTGGCGACCGCTTCGATGCCATTGTGCAGTGTCACCTTCGTCGCGCCTGCTCGCAGCGCGTCGTAGAGCAGCCCGTCGCCGCCGCTGTCGCGGCGGAAGGTGAGCACGGCGAACGCGGTCAGCCCGCTGCCGTACACCCCGACCTGCGGGACGGGCGATGGCTGCCGCGCCAGCCCGGCCAGGCGGTCAGGGAGCGCTTCGTCGTCCAGGTTCTTCAGCACGCCGGCAAAGCCGGCCGGCGTGGTGGTGGTGAACCCGGTGCCCGGCCCGCGCTGCGGGGTCAGCACGCTGGCGTCGGGTGTCCACGGGCCCGCCTGGAGGAACTGGGTTTCCAGCGCGGGCAGCGCCGAGCTGCGGTCGAAGACCTCCACGAGCAGCGGCAGCCCGGTTCCGGGCGCGGCCCAGACGTCCGCCCGGGCGACCGTCGACTGCGGGCTGGCTGGATCGATCTCCAGTCCGGCCGCGCTTTCCCCGGCGACGCGCCGTGGCGGCAGAAGGCGCAGCTTGACCCCGGGTCCCGCGTCCTTGATGATCCGGATGGCCAGGGTCGACGGCACGATGTCAGCGGCTTCCGGCAGCCGGATAACCTGCCGCCCGACGATCTCGGTGAGCAACTGTTCCCCTGAGTCCCAGGCGTAGGCGTCCGAGCCAGCCTGGTAAGTGTCGTTCTCGCCGACGTCGGAGAGCGTGTCCACCCGCCAGTGATCAGGCGACGCCTGCCAGACCCGCATCCGGGTCACTCCGTCGAGCAGCTGTGTCACGCTGGCGAAGGCGGGCAGCGAGGGCAGGCCGAAGGTCGCGTTGCTCTCGGCGTAGCCCGCGAACGACATGCGCTGCGAGCCGAGGATACGGCTCTCGAGCTCCGCGGGGGTGAGCTTCGGGACGCTCGCCGGGAGCGCGCTGGCCAGGACGGGAAGACAGCAGAGCAACGCTACGCCGGCCAGCACGGCTAGCCAGCGCCAGCCGAACTGCCAGGCACGCCCGGGATGCACCCCATCACGATACGGTAACCGCCCTGGCTAGCCAGGGGGGCCGGACCGCTGCAGGCAGGCATTCACGAGTTTGTAAGGAACGAAGCCGTAAATCAGGAGGCATCCCGGCTCAGGGGGCGGCGACATTCCCGGCCAGCGTCCAGCCGACGAGCGCGTTGGCGTGTCCGTGCCCCATGCCGTACTCAGACTTGAGGTGCGTCACGATCGCCATGTGCTTGTCCTGGCCGCAGCCGGCGATGATCTGCTGCCACTCGCGGATGCTGCGTCCGTACTTCTTTTCAATGGACGGGAAATACGAGGCCGGGCCCTGTTTCGGCCACGGCGGCGACTGCTCGGTCATCGCCAGCCCTCCCTGCGTGCCAGTCACCCTAGTCTGGCAGCGCCGCCGCCAGCCCGAACAGGGGCAGCAGGCCTCGGTCGAAGTGGCTCAGCGCGCTGATCCGGTCGCCGGCCAGGGTCAGCACGTACACGCCGCTGCCGGTGCGGGCGCCGCCCGGGCCGCGCAGGTAGGCGCCGAAGGCTGTCTGGCCATTGGCCCGGGCCGGCTCGAGCTGGAAGCGCCGGCCGGTCCCGAGGATGGCGCCGAAGAAGCTGGCCGCCGCGTCCCGTCCGTGGTATTCGAACGGGACCGGCGGCATCGAGACGAAGACGTCGTCGGTCAGCATGGCCACCAGCGCCTCCAGGTCGGCCGCTTCCCACGCCCGGGCGAACCGGGTCGTGATGGCGTACTCGGCCGCCGATCCAGGGGCGGGCGCGGACTCACTGCCGGCTGACCGCTGGCGTTCCAGGCCGGCCCGGCCCGCTTGAGGGCGCTGTTGACCGACTCGACCGTCGAGTCCAGCAAGCCGGCCGCCTCGCGGGCGGAAAACCCGAGCACGTCACGCAGGATCAGCACGGCGACCTGCCGGGGCGGCAGCGTCTGCACCGCGGTGATGAACGCGAGCGAGATGGCCTCGGCCTGCTCGTAGCGCGCCTCAGGGCCGAGCGGAGCGGCGGCGGCCCGCAGCGGGTCGGGAAAGGGCTCGAGCCAGGACACCTCGCCCATCCGGGTTGGCTCGGGCGGCACGACTCCCGGCACGCCCCACGCGGTGGCCGGGCGGCGGCTGGCCGCGCGCAGGGTGTTGAGGCAGCGGTTGGTGGCGATCCGGTACAGCCAGGTGCGGACCGAGGAACGTCCCGCGAACCCGCCCAGGCCCTGCCAGGCGGCCAGCAGCGTGTCCTGGACCGCGTCCTCGGCGTCGTGCAGCGATCCGAGCATCCGGTAGCAGTGCTCCCGCAGCTCCCGGCGGTAAGGCTCGGTCAGCTCGCGGAACGCGTCGCCGTCGCCTGCCTGTGCCCGTGTCACCAGGTCGTCCGTCACCAGTGCCAAAATACAGTCACCCTTCTCCTGTTCGCGGCCCGAATCTTCCCCGGGTACAGACACCAGCCGCGGCCCGGACTGGGCGGCCGCCCGCCGCCCGGATCGCCGCCGTCGCGGTGTCTGCCTTGGTGAGCGAACCGCACAGCCCAAGGGAGAACCGCGATGGGAAAGCTCGTCATCAGCGAGAACATGTCAATCGACGGGGTCGTCCAGGACCCCACCGGAGAGGAAGGCCCCGGCCACAGCCGCTGGACCGGGCTGACCGGGGACGACGACCGTCAGGCGTGGGCCGGGCTGCTCACCGACGAGGCACAGCGCGCGCAGGCCCTGCTGCTGGGCCGCCGCAGTGACCGGTGGTTTGCCGACCGCTGGCGGGCGCGCACCGGACCGTGGGCGGACCGGCTGAACAGCATGCCTAAGTTCGTGGTGTCCGCCACCTTGAAGGAGCCCCGGTGGGACAACGGGACGGTGCTCGGCGGTGAACCGGCGGAAGCCGTGGCCGCCCTCAAACGGCAGGTCGACGGGGACATCGTGCTCTACGGCAGCATCCAGCTAGCCCGCACCCTGCTGGAGCACGACCTGGCCGACGAGCTGCGGCTGATCGTCTACCCGGTGGTCCTGGGGACCGGTGGCCGGCTGTTCGACGCCGCAGGCGGCGAGAAGCGGATGCGCCTGGTGCAGGCGCGGGTGCTTGGTACCAGCCTCGCCTACCAGGTGTACCAGCGCGCCGCGCGGGCCTAGCCGGGTCCCCGGCCGCCGGTCAGCTGGCCGGCGGCCGGCCGGCTGGCCGGCGGCCCGTGTAGCGTCACCCTCAGTTGGCGGCCTGCCGGGGCCGCCGGTCAACCGGGGAGACGACAATGTCAAAGTTCATGCTGATCTACCGTGCCCCTAAGGACGCGCTCGAGCAGATGGCCAGCGCCACCCCCGAGCAGCGGGCGGCGGCCACCGAAGCCTGGCGGGTCTGGGCCACCCGGGTCGGATACGCCCTCACCGACCTGGGGGCGCCCCTCGGCCACACCAGCCACGTGGGCGCCGGCCAGGCAGACCGTGACGGCGTGTGCGGTTACTCCATGGTCGAGGCGGGCTCGTCTGACGAGGTCGGCACGCTGCTCGAGGGCCACCCGCAGCTGTCGGTGGCGGGCGGGTCGATCGAGGTGCTCGAGGTCATCCCGGTCCCCGACTTGTAGGCCGGGTTCCGCGGGTCGGCGGCGCGCCGCAGGCAACCCGCCCCCGTCCGGATGGACGGGCCGCCGCCGGGCGGCCCGTCACGAACACCGGCCGGGCGGTCCGGCCGCGGCTTGACGCCCGGCACCATTATCGAAGATATGTTTGACACTAGCACCTCATCTTCCTAGAGTATCGTCATCAGTGTCTATCACGGGAGGGTGACAATGCGACGTGCCGAGCTGCCGGCCCCGGGCCAGCCAGGCGATCCGGCCCTGAGTGCCCGCCAGTGGAAGATCGTCCGGGTCATCGAAGACTCGGTGCGCTGCAACGGGTACGGGCCCAGCCTCCGGGAGATCGCCGAGGCGGTCGGCCTGGCCAGCACGTCGAGCGTTTCCTACCAGCTGTCGGTACTGGCGGAGAAGGGCTACCTGACCCGCGAGGCCGGGCGGCCGCGCACCGCCGTCATCCGCGGTGGCACTGAGCGCGAGCGCGGCCCGGAGTCCCCGCGCCCGGCCAGCCCGGTTTCAGCCAGCCTGGATTCAGCTGGTCCGGTGCTGACGCCGTTCGCCCTGCGGGGCGTGTCGCCGGTGCCGCTGGTCGGCCGGATCGCGGCCGGCATCCCCATCACCGCCGAGCAGCAGGTGGAGGACATCATCCCGCTGCCGAAGCAGCTGGTTGGCGAGGGCAACCTGATCATGCTGCGGGTCGTCGGCGAGTCGATGATCGACGCCGCCATCACCGATGGCGACTGGGTCGTCGTCCGCCGGGAGAGCGACGTCGAGAACGGTGACATCGTCGCGGCCGAGATCGACAGCGACACCACCGCCGACCGGGAGGCGACGGTCAAGACGTTCAAGCGGGTCGACGGGCACGTCTGGCTGATCCCGCACAACCCGCTGTTCGCGCCGCTGATGGCGGACAACGCGAAGATCATCGGCAAGGTCGTCTCGGTCCTGCGCAAGCTGTGACCCTGGGCGCGGTGACGCCGCGCGGGCTACTCCGTCAGTACGACCCACTGGCTGCCGTCCACCAGCTCGCGGGCCGCGTCGAGGTGGCCCGCGTGGGTGGCGGTCTCCGCGATGACGTGCAGCATGACCTTGCGCAGCGGCCGGGACGGGAAGTCCTGGAAGAAGTCGGGCCACCACGTCGGCATGGCCTCCGGCGGCAGCGCCTCGATGATGGCGTTGGCCCGGGCGATCTCGCCGGTGTACAGCCCGAGCACCTCGGCCGCGGTCATGCCCGCCGGGACCTGCCAGGCGTCGTCGTCCCCGCCTGTCCACGGGTCGCCCGCCATTGCGTTGCGGAACCAGAACCGCTCCACGTCGATCGCCAGGTGCCGTACCAGGCCGAGCGGGGTCCAGCCGGAGGGAAGGACCGGCCGCCGCAGGTCCTCGTCCGACAGTCCGTCGAGCGCACCGAGCACGTGCTCGCGCTGGGTGTCGAGCGATTCGAGCAGGGCGTCCATTTCCTCGTTCATCACACCAGGTTGACGTACGACCTGCCCGGGAATCAGCGCGCCCGCTCCGTCAGTTCGCACGACGAGGGCGCCCGGCCCGGGGAGCGGGTGCCGCGGCGGCCCGGAAGGTACTGCCCGGGCACCCGCTCGACCCGTACGGCGCCCGCGAGGTCGCGCGGCTGCTTCCGGGCTGACCGAACCCGCCATGCGCCCGCGAAAAATGCTCCTACGCCGTAGCCTGGGACAGCGGGCCATGCCATGGGTGAGGCAGCTGGGACGTGAGTGGCTGCCTTTCCGGGGGGACGATCCCCCGTAACCCCCCGAGGTATGTCCGATGGAAAGGCACGGGTAACCGGACATGCACACCGACACTCCCGGCCTCGCCGACCCCTCCCGGCCCGAGACCGCTGGGGAGGGTGACGGCCAGGCCGGCCCTGGCACGGTCGCGCGGGGAATCGCCCGCGGCGCGCTGATCGTCGCGTCGCTGACCGCGTTTTCCCGGGTGCTCGGCCTGGTCCGCACGGTCGTGTTCTCGCAGACGGTGGGGTCGGGCTGCCTCGGCACCGCGTACACCACCGCCAACCAGGTGCCCAACCTGATCGTCGAGCTCGCCATCGGCGGGGCGCTCTCGAGCGCGATGGTGCCAGTCCTGGCCCGGGCGGCCAGCCGGGCCCGGGCCGACCCGCAGGCCAAGGTGCACGTCGAGCGGGTCGCCTCGGCCCTGATGACCTGGTCGGTGCTGATCCTGCTGCCGGTCACGGCGGCAGTCGCGCTCGCCGCGCGGCAGATCTCCCAGCTGCTCAACCCGGTCAACCCGAATGCGGCCTGCAACCACGGCGACATGATCAGCGTGACCAGCTTCATGCTGGTCTCCTTCGCCCCCCAGGTCGTCCTCTACGGCCTGTCAGTCATTCTGAGCGGCCTGCTGCAGGCGTACCGGAAGTTCACCGCGGTCAGCCTCGCCCCGGTCCTCGGCAACGTCGTCACGATCAGCGCCTTCCTGATCTTCGGCTCCATCGACCACAATGCGCCGCTGGCGAGCACGCCCCTGGGGGCCGAGCTGGTGCTGACCATCGGCACCACGATGAACATCGGCATGATGGTCCTGGTGACGCTGCCGTCGGTCTGGCGGCTCCGCCTGCGCTGGCGGCCGACGCTGCGCCTCCCCCCCGGCGTCTTCGGCCGGGCGGGCGGCCTCGCCCTGGTCGGGCTGCTCGAGTTCGTGGCGGCCGACGTCTACAGCGTGATCACGATCGACCTGGCCAACGGGCACGGCGACACTGGTGCGCTGGTACTCGTCAATTACTCGAACCTGGTCTTCACCGCGATGTGCTCGGTCCTCCCGCTGGCCATCATCATCAGCACCTTCCCGGTGCTGGCGGCGGCCGAGGGGGACGCGTTCGACCGCACCAGCGCGGGCTCGACCCGGGCGGTGGTGCTGATGTGCTGGCTCAGCACCGCGGTCATGATCGCGGTGGCGGTCCCGGCCGCCCGCGTCCTGGTGCACAGCCAGGACCAGGTCACCCAGCTGACCGAGGGGTTCTTGCTGTTCGCGCCGGGGATCTCCGGCTACGGCCTCATCACCAACCTGTCCCGGGTGCTGTTCGCACTGGGCAAGCTGCGGGCGGCCGGCGTCGCGCTGATGGCCCAGCAGCTGCTGCCCGCCGCCTTGGCCGTCCCGCTCGTGCTGCTCGGCCCGCCCCGGTTCACGGTGGCCGCGCTGGCCCTGGCCAGCAGCGCCGGCATGCTCGCGCTGAACATCCCGATGGTGGCGGTCACCCGGCGGCTGCGCGGGCCGGCCGCGGTCGAGGGGGTCGGCCGGGCGGAGCTGGCGGGCATCGCCGCGGCCGCCGCCGGGGCCGCCGTGGGACTCGCGGCGGTCCTCGTCATCCCGCGCGGGGGGAGCATCTACGAGGCGGGCGCGGCCGTTGCCGCGGCCGTGCTTGCGGTCACCGTCTTCGGGGCCGTGGCGTACGTCCTCGACCGGGACGACCTGCGGGCGGCGGCCGGGCGGGTGCGGCGCTACCTGCGAGTCCGGTGAGCACGCGCTTGCCGGTTCCACCAGCCGGGCCACCGGGGCGCAGCGGGCGGGGAAGCGCTGGATAATGGTTGGTGTGTACCCTCCGGACGTGGTGATCCGGCCGGTTGCGGTCAGCGACCGGCCCACCGTCGAGTGGCTGACGACCGAGCTCTGGGGTGCCCCCGAGGTGGCCGTCCACGACGGCGTGTTCTACCCGGCCGGCCTGCCCGGCTTCATCGCGGAGCGCGCCGGGCGGATCGCCGGGCTGGTCACCTTCGAGGTGCGCGGCTACGTGCTCGAAATCGCCACCATCAACGCCCTCGACCGCCATCAGGGCATCGGCACGCTGCTCATCGAGGCGGTCCGGGCTGAGGCCAAGCGCCTCGGCTGCCACCACGTCACGCTCACCACCACCAACGACAACATCGGCGCGCTCCGCTTTTACCAGCGGCGCGGCTTCCGGCTGGCCGCTCTCCGCCCGGGCGCGGTCGACCGCAGCCGCGAGCGCAAGCCCGCGATTCCCCGCACCGGGGATTTCGGCATTCCCTTGCGTGACGAAATCGACCTCACCTGTCCCGTGTAAAAAACTAAAATTCAAAATCGCTCGCCCGAACGAGGGCAGCTTCCCCGGCAACCTCACCAGCCCTCTTGTCTCGTGGGTGAGGTAACGGCAGGCAACGCCGGGCGCAACGCGTGTGCGCGCGTGCTGTCGCACGCCCCGCCGAATGCGCTATACAGGGATTTACCACTGTCCGAGGGAGCACGATGTTGCCACCCGTTAGGGTCCGAACAGCGGGGGGTGAACCCGTGCCGGTGGTCGACGGCGTCCATGCGGCGATCGGGCGTGCCCCCCTGGCGGCGCGGCCGGTGCTCACCGTCCTGGCCGTGATTTTGCTGCCCTGGCTGCTCGCTCCTATCTGCGTGGTCCGCGGCGTCCGCACGATGATGGCCTCGTTCTACGTGGCCGCGTTCTGGGCCTGGCTCTACCTCCTGGTCAGTGCCAACCGGCTTAGCACTCACGCGGCGGCCGGCCCGAGCACGCACCCGGTCGCGACCGTGCCCGCCCCCTGGCTGGCGGCCATGCTGGTCACGCCGTTCCTGATCGCGGCGCTGACCAGCGTCCGGCCGCTGGCCCGGTGGTTCATCCCGTGCCGGACGGTGGCCTGGTCCCTGCTGTGGTCCACCCCGGTGGTCTTCTTCATCGTGCAGGCGTCGCCCGCGAATACGATGTTCGCGGTGGTCGCGATCTGGGTGATCGCGGCCGCGATGATCGGCTGGCGGTCGGCCAAGGGCTCGCAGGAAGCCCGCATGTTCGGCCCCGACGGCCCGTTCGCCGGGCGCGCGCCCGGCGAACCGGCCGCGCCGCCGGCCGCCCCGGCGGGACCCGCGGGCGGCGGTTCCGGCCGCCGGGACCGCCCGCAGCCGCGCCCCGGGCCCGGCGGGCACTCCCCGGCCCAGTACAGCACCCGGGCCCAGGGGGTCGCCCAGGTCTACGCCGAGCACGCGGCCCGCGAGCCGCAGCCAGCCGCCGCTGCCGCCCGGCCGCAGATCACCCCCGAAGAGGCGCTGGCCGAGCTGGACGCGATGGTCGGCCTGGGCCCGGTCAAGGAGCAGGTGCACTCGATCGCGGTGTCGATCGAGGCGGCCCGGCGCCGCGCGGTGGCCGGCTTCGGCACCGACAAGCCGATGCGGCACTTCGTCTTCCTCGGGCCGCCCGGCACCGGCAAGACCACCGTGGCCCGGGTGATCGGCAAGATCTTTTACTCGTTCGGGTTGCTTGACAGCCCCGACGTGGTCGAGGCGCAGCGGTCCGACCTGGTCGGCGAGTACCTCGGCGCGACCGCGATCAAGACCAACGACCTGATCGACTCCGCCCTCGGCCGGGTGCTGTTCATCGACGAGGCCTACAGCCTGGTCAACGAGGGTGACGGGCAGAGCGACCGGTTCGGCGCGGAGGCGGTGCAGTCGCTGCTCAAACGGGCCGAGGACGACCGCGAGAACCTCATCATCATCCTGGCCGGCTATGAGAAGCAGACCGAGACCTTCCTCGCCACCAACCCGGGCCTGGCGTCCCGCTTCGCCACCCGCATCCGGTTCCCCACCTACTCGACCGAGGAGCTGCTCGACCTGGCCGAGCGCCAGCTGCGGGCACGCGGGGAGCGGATGGCGCCGGACGCGCGCCCGGTGCTGTGGCGGATGCTGGACGAGGTCGGCCGCCGCCGGATCACCGACGAGCTCGGCAACGGCCGGTTCGTCCGGACCCTGCTGGAGAAGGCCGGGCAGGCCCGGGACGTGCGGGTGATGGGCTACGGCGGCGACCCCCAGGCCGAGGACCTCATCACCCTCGGCCCGGCTGACCTGGAGCGGGCGTTCGCTGAGCTGACCTCGCGGCTGCGCGGCTACGAGGACACCCCCACGCTGGAGTCGGCCATCGCCGAGCTCGACGAGCTGGTCGGCCTGGAGCCGGTCAAGCAGCAGGTCCGGGCGATAGCGGCCCAGCTGCGGGTGGCGAAGCTGCGCGACCGGCAAGGCCTGACCAGCCAGCCCCCGGCCCGGCACTTCGTGTTCACCGGTCCCCCTGGGACCGGCAAGACGACCGTGGCCCGGATCCTCGGCCGGATCTTCGCCGCGCTCGGCCTGCTGGTCCGGCCCGAGGTGGTCGAGGCGCACCGGGCGGACCTGGTCGGCGAGCACCTCGGGTCCACCGCGATCAAGACCAACCGGCTGGTGGACTCCGCCCTCGGCGGCGTCCTGTTCGTCGACGAGGCGTACTCGCTGCACAACGAGGGCTACTCGGGCGGCGACGCGTTCGGCTCGGAGGCGGTGCAGACCCTGCTCAAGCGGGCCGAGGACGACCGCGACCGGCTGGTCATCGTGCTGGCCGGCTACCCGGCCGACATGGACCGCTTCCTCCGCTCCAACCCAGGCCTGGCCTCCCGGTTCAGTACCCGGGTCGGCTTCCCCAGCTACACCGCCCGCGACCTGTCCCGCATCGCGGTGATCTACGCCGAGCAGGCGGGCGACTCGTTCGAGCCGGAGGCGGTCCGCGTTCTCGACCAGATCTTCGCCCAGGCCGAGCGGGCCGGGCAGATCGACGAGCTCGGCAACGGACGGTTCGCCCGGTCCCTGTTCGAGCGCGCCTGCGCCTGCCGCGACGTCCGCGTGGTCCGGCTGGGCGAGTCGGCCACGGCGGCCGACCTCACGACGCTGACCGCCGATGACGTCCGTGGCGCCTACGCCGAGCTGACCGTCTAGCCCACCGCCACCGCCTCACCGCCTCACCGCCTCACGGCCTCACACGGCCTCACGGCCTCACGGCCCGCCCGCCCGGATCCACCCTCCGCTTCGTCGGACCCCGCAGACCCTGGTCCAACCCAGGCTTCCGCCCCGCCCCGGCCGCCCACTCCGCCCCGGCCACCCACTCCGCCCCGGCCACCCACTCCGCCCCGGCCTCCGCCCCGCCGCACCCGCCCGTCCGCCCCGCCGGCCCGTCCGCCCCGCCGGCCCGTGCGCCCCGCCCAGCACCAGTGGCCCCCGCGCCCAGTCGCCGCCCGGTTCACCCCGCGCCTATGGGCGCCCGAGGCACCCACGGGCAGGCCGTGGCGCCCATCAAAGCGGAAACTTTATGCAAAGCGGTAACAAATGGTGTGATAGCGCCTAAAAGTTTCCCTTTTGCCAAAACTTTCCGCCTTAAGACTGGTCTGGCCCAGATCACTGACTACATGTCGCCCCAGCACTCCCAGCCGCAACACAAGCTGCGCTCACTGAGGAAGGACCGGCCGCCGGCCCCGCAGCCCGGACCGTCCCGCAGCCCCGCCGCCCCGGCTCCGCCCGCGCCTCGCCGCCTTGCTCGCCCCGCAGCTCGCCCGCCCCGGCTCCGCAGTCCCGTCTGCCCCCGCTGTCCTGCCGGCCCCCGCTGTCCTGTCGGCCCCCGCTGTCCTGTCGGCCCCCGTAGTCCTGTCGGCCCCCGTAGTCCTGTCGGCCCCCGTAGTCCTGTCGGCCCCCGCAGTCCCGCCGACCCTCGCAGTCCCGCGGCCCCCGCAGTCCCGCCGGCCCCCGTAGTCCCGCCGGCCCCCGTAGTCCCGTCGGCCCTCGCAGCCCTGCCGGCCCCCGCAGTCCCGTCGGCTCCCGCAGTCCCGCCGACCCCCGCACTCCCGCCGGCCCTCGCAGTCCCGCCGGCCCCGCACTCCCGCCGCAGCCCTGCCCCGCGCCGTCGCCTCGCCGCCCCGGCCCCCGCAGCCCCGGCGCAGCTCTGCCGCGCGTCGCCGCCTCGCCCCCCGCGCCGTCGCCTCGCCTGCCCCGCGCCGCCGGCGCCACGCGGCCCCGAGCACGCGAGCCCTGCATGCCGGCCGCCGTCGCCGCCCCCAGGCTCGTCCCGTGGGCGGGTTCTGAGGTTTCTGGGTTGACCGGGGCGGGACGTTCACCGGCATCGTGGCCCGGCGGCCCGACGGGGAGCTGGAGGCGCACAAGCTGCTGTCGGGGAGCCAGGTCTTACCCGGACGCAGCCGTCACCGTGGTCACCCCGGTGTTCGGGACCGGACCGGCCGGCCGGGACATCTGGTTCTACGTCGCCTCCCGCGGTCACCACGCCCGAGATCGGCGGGGTCTCGCCCGGCTCGATGCCCGCGGGCAGCCGCCGGATCGAGGAAGAGGGCGTCCTGATCGACAACTGGCTACTGGTCAGCGGCGGCCGGCTGCGCGAGGCGGGGACGCGCGCGCTGCTGGGCGGCGCCGCCTACCCGTCCAGGAACCCGGCCGCCAACCTGGCCGACCTGCGGGCCCAGGTCGCGGCCAACGAGAAGGGCGCGGCCGAGCTGCGCCGCATCGTCGCGCAGTACGGCCTCGATGTGGTGCACGCCTACGTTAGCGGCGCGCTCTACGGCGCCCTGGGCGTGATGGCCGAGGGGTCGGGCACGATGAACGACGTCACCTTCGGCAACGACGTCACCAGCGGCGGGCACGTGCACTAGTTGCCCGGGTCAGTGAGACCATTCAGGTCGTCGTCGCTGAGGCCGGTGGCGAGCTCGCGCAGAGCCTTCCCGAGCGAGGCCTCGTCCCGGCCGGCCGCGTCGAGCACGTCCATCAGCGCGTGCAGCACCATGTGGCGGTCCTCGCCGGTATCGAGCAGCCGCTGGGCGGCGTCCCACAGGGCCGGCGGTGACCCGCGCCAGAGCCGGTCCGCCAGCGCCAGGTGCCGGTCGATGTGCCGGCCGACCCCGGCCGCGCTGGGCGAGCCGGTCCGGGTGTCGTGGTCGGCCGCCAGCAGCAGGCGGCGGTCGGCCGGGTCGGCCGGGTCGAGCTTGGACAGGTCGATCCCGCCGTGCTTGCCCTCGAGGAGCGGGAACGCGAACGCCCGCCGGGGCAGCGCCTCCAGGTTGGAGTCCGGGAGCAGCCGGGCCACCAGCTTCTCGTCCAGGCCGAACTCGGACGGGTCGCGGTAGACCCGGGAGAACGTCGCCATCGAGTCGTACAGCGTGTCCAGCGTCATCCCGACGGCCAGCTCGGACAGTCCACGCCCGCGTCCCGACCAGCGGATCCAGGCGTCCAGCACGTGCGGCATGGCGTTCTGGTCGGCGACCGACAGCAGCACCTTGCGCGGCAGGTGGGAAAGCATGAAGTTCTGCACCTTGGAGGGGGACATCCGCGTGGGCCGCCCGCTGTCGCAGTCGCACCCGAAGTCGATGATCAGGTCGGCGCAGCGGCTCGCGGCCTGCCGGTCGGACAGGTCCTCGGCCTCGTCCGAGGCAAGGAACTCGGCCGCCAGCAGCGCCCGGCGCTCGGTCGTCCACTGCTTCTTGGCCCGGGCGGCGCGGACCGAGGGCGGCGGCGGCAGCGCCCGCACCCGGGACCTGATGAACGCGTGCCGGGCCGCGAACGAGTCGCTCACCGGCGGGTCCTCGGCCTGGTCGGTGGCGGCCAGCGCGGCCTGCAGCATCTTCCGCGCGACCGACCCTTCGATCTGGCGGAACACGTCCTCGGGTTTGCCCCCGCGGGCCACCGCCCGGCGCTGGCACACGTCGACCAGCTTGCCCACCTGGGAGCTGACCCAGCCGTCGCGGAGCATCCCGGCCGCGTTGTAGTCGATGACCGAGATCAGCGCGTGCGGCTCCTCGCCGGCGTAGCTGAAGACGCAGATGACCTCGTCCTGGTCGCCCCATTCGTCCGGGTTCACGTAGCACTCGGCGGGCGTGACCGCCCCCAGGTGCTCGGCCCAGCGGGGGCTGCGCACGCCGGCGTCGATCAGCGTGATCGCCGCCTGCTCGGCCGCGGCCGCCTGCCGGGAGGTACCCAGGCAGGCGATGCCGGACAGCAGCGCGAGGGCGGCGGGAGAGCCCTGCCGGGCGGCGTACTGGACCAGGCCCTCGCCCACCAGCTGCTCGACCCCGGCCCCGCCGACGGTGTGGTGCCGCTGCGGCCACCAGGTGCCAAGCAGGTCGCTGACGAGCAGTTCGGCGTCGAGCGGACTGCGCACCGCGAGCAGTTCACGCGCCCCGTGCAGGAGTTCCTCGAACAGTGCGTTGGGGGGTGCACCGGTCCCTGCCTGGCTACGACGTCGGCTCTGCGGGCTCACCCTGACACCCTCTCAGATCTCATATGTGAAATCGACGCTTGGCCCTGTTACCCGGCTCTGGTTGCGGGTAACAAGGAAGAGCACATCTACCGCTCTAGGAGAATTTACCCATGCTGCCATCATTGTGCCCGGCGATGGCGGTTAACGACGCGTGTCGCGGGTGCGCGGCCGCTGCCGACGGCGATTCATAGTTGGCAATGGCGGCGCTAGGTGGCAGCATCGTTGCCTGGATTGTGGGACGCTTATATTCTGAGTGGCCGCTGCGGTGCCGGCTTGCGGTCGGTGCTGGCGGACTGCCGCCGGGTCCAAGTGGGTGGCGCGGCAGCAGGGCAGTACCAGGAAGGAGCCGCCAGTGGCAGGCGCCTGCACGGTAGGCGGGGTGTTCGGTTGAGCGCTGAGACCTCTGTGCCGAAGCAGCGGGAGGCCGGATTGGGCGAGTTCGAGTCCTGGCTCCCCGATGCTGTGCTGCGCGACGCGCCCGCCGGGATGGCGTTCCTGGATCCCGAGCTCACGTTCGTCTGGGTGAACCCGGCGCTGGCCGAGATGTACGGCAAGCAGGTCGCCGACTTCACCCGGCAGCCCATCGCCGCGGTGTGGCCCGCGGTCGACGCCGCCCGGGCCGAGGCCGTGCTGCACCAGGTGCTGGAGGATGGCCGCCCGGCGACCGAGACCTTCGAGACCGGGGCCGCGGGCGGATCCGGGATGGCGGGGGCCGCTGGCGCGCGTCCGGGCCAGCGCACGTTCCACTGGTTCGGGGTCCGCGGCACCGACGGCACGCTGCGCGGGGCCGGGCTGATCGTGATCGCCGGTGCGGCCGGCCCAGCCACCGAGGAGGCACTGCGCCGCAGCGAGGAGCGCTACCGGGCGCTGGTCCAGGGCGGGGCCCAGATCGTGTGGGTGGCGTCGCCGGACGGGCAGATGCTCGAGGACTCGGCCGAGTGGCGCTGGATCACCGGGCAGACGGTGGAGGAATTCCTCGGCAACGGATGGCTCGACTCCATCCATCCCGAGGACCGCGAGCGGGTCGAGCGCGAGTGGCACGAGTCCCTGCGGACCGGGCGGATCTTCGACGACCGGTTCCGGATGCGGGCCCGGGGCGGCTCCTACCGGCATTACGACGTCCGGGCCGTGCCGATCGAGCGGGACAGCAAGATCGCCGAGTGGGTCGGCGCCTGTACCGACGTGACCAGCCAGCGCGAGGCCGAGGAGATGCGCGGCCGGCTGACCGACCAGCTGTCGGCCGCCGCCCTGCGCACTGCCCGGCTCCAGCAGGCGACGGCCATGCTGGCCGAGGCGCTCGAGGTCGAGCAGGTAGTTGAGGTGATCACCGAGGTCGGCCGGACCGCGATTGGCGCCCTGCGCTCGGCGGTGGCGCTGCTCGACGACGACAAGCTCGGCCTGCGGGTGGTCAACCCGTCCGGGCTCGCCCCGGCCGGGCCGGACCGGGCCGGCCTGCGGCTCACGCTGGATACCCCGAGCGTGATGACCCGCGCGATCGCGACCCGGCGGCCGGTCCTCATCGCTGACCCCGACGAACTGCGGGCCCAGTTCGAGACCGAGCCCGGCGCGGTCACCAACACGGGAGACGAGCAGGCCTGGGTCGGCCTGCCGCTGCTGGCGGCGGGCATGCCGCTGGGCGCGCTGCGGTTCTCCTTCGGCAAGCCGCGGACGATCCTGGAAGAGGAGCGGGTCTTCCTCGAGGCCCTCGCGGGGCAGTGCGCGCTGGCGGTCGAGCGGGCCGAGATGTACGAGAAGGAGCACACGGCGGCGGTCACCCTGCAGCGCAGCCTGCTGCCGGGGGAGCTGCCCAGCGTGCCCGGCCTCGCCCTCGACGCCCGCTACCTGCCGCGGTCGACCGACGTGGGCGGTGACTGGTACGACGTGTTCCGGCTGCCGGACCGGCGGCTGGCGGTCACCGTGGGCGACGTCATGGGCAAGGGGCTGCTGGCGGCGGCGGGCATGGGCCGGGTGCGCAACGCGCTGCGCGCGCTCGCGCTGACCGACCCGCGGCCGGCCGCGGTGCTGGCCGGCCTCGACCGGCTGTTCACCGCGACCGAGCTCGAGGAGCAGGTCACCACGGTGACCTACCTGGTCATCGACCCGGAGACGGGCGAGGGGCAGGCTGGCAACGCCGGCCACATGCCCACGCTGCTGCTGACCCCGGGCGCACTGCCGGTGCTCGACAGCGCCGAGGCGGGCACCCCGCTCGGCTGGGCCAGCCCCCGGCGCCAGCACGCCTTCCGGTTGCCGCCGGGCTCGACCGCCGTGTTCTACTCCGACGGGCTGGTCGAGAACCGGGTCCGCGGCCTCGACGCGGGCCTCGACGAGCTGGTCCGGATCGCCGCCGACGCGCCTGCGGACCTGCACGAGGCGCCCGGGCGGCTGCTGCAGTACCTGCTCGACAACATGCTGGCGGGCCACGAGCAGGACGACGACGTGACCGTCCTTGTCATGCACGTGCCCGCTGAACCCGGCGGCGAGCCCGCCCCACCCGGGCAACGCTGGACTTCCCGGTGACCCCGGCCCCGCTGACCGGCGCGGCCGGCGCGTACAAGGCACTCCCAGGTGCCACTTATGGTGGTGGGAAGGAGGCGGGTTGGTTGCTGCCGATTTCCCCACGGCGAGCGGCGGGCCTGTGTTCCGGCACGGTCCAGGCGTCAAGACCCTCTCGGGAGGGCCCCATTAGCGTGCTTTTGAAGCTCAGCCTAGCTACCCAGCGAAGGAAGAGGTGACCGTGGTGGTGAGCGCTGCCAACTCCGCGGCGCGCAAGCGCTCCCGGCCGTCGAGCTCCGCGGCTCAGGACTCGCGGGTGCCCCAGGCGGCCGTCGGCGGGTCCGAGACGGCCGAGGAGCCCCGGGCAGGCGCGGGAGGCCGCGCGGCCAAGGCCCGCGAGGAGCTCGCGGCGGTGCCGTCCCAGGACATGCCGGGTGACCTGGCGGTCGCGGACGAGCTCGACGCGGACACAGACCTCGAAGGGACAGACCTCGAAGGGGACGACCTCGACGGCGCGGTCGACCTGGAGGACCTGGAAGACCTCGACGAGGACCTGTCCGACGAAGTGCTCGGGGCCGAGGACCTGGAGACCGACGAGGACGCGCCCGACACCGACGAGGCCGAGCCCGAGGCCGAGGCCGAGGAGGCCGCTCCGGTCGCCGTGGCTCCCGCCACCGAGGGTTCCCCGGCTCCCGAGGGCAAGGCCGCCGGCGAGACCGCCGACGACGAGATTTTCGTCTTCGGCGACGACGACGACGACTTGCCGGCCGCCCAGGTAGCGGTCGCGGGCGCCACCGCCGACCCGGTCAAGGACTACCTGAAGCAGATCGGCAAGGTTCCCCTGCTCAACGCCGAGCAGGAGGTCGAGCTGGCCAAGCGGATCGAGGCGGGCCTGTTCGCCGAGGAAAAGCTGGCCGAGTCCGAGCGGATGAACACCGACCAGCGGATCGACCTGGAGTGGATCGCCGAGGACGGCCGCCGGGCCAAGAACCACCTCCTCGAGGCGAACCTCCGGCTGGTGGTGAGCCTGGCCAAGCGTTACACCGGCCGCGGCATGCTCTTCCTCGACCTGATCCAGGAAGGCAACCTGGGCCTGATCCGCGCGGTCGAGAAGTTCGACTACACCAAGGGCTACAAGTTCTCCACCTACGCGACCTGGTGGATCCGGCAGGCGATCACCCGCGCGATGGCCGACCAGGCCCGCACCATCCGCATCCCGGTGCACATGGTCGAAGTCATCAACAAGCTGGCCCGGGTCCAGCGCCAGATGCTCCAGGACCTGGGCCGCGAGCCCACCCCGGAAGAGCTGGCGGTCGAGCTCGACATGACGCCCGAGAAGGTCGTCGAGGTGCAGAAGTACGGCCGCGAGCCGATCTCCCTGCACACCCCGCTCGGCGAGGACGGCGACAGCGAGTTCGGCGACCTCATCGAGGACTCCGAGGCCATTCAGCCGGGTGAGGCGGTCTCCTTCACCCTCCTGCAGGAGCAGCTCCACTCGGTTCTCGACACGCTCTCGGAGCGCGAGGCGGGCGTGGTCAGCATGCGCTTCGGCCTCACCGACGGGCAGCCGAAGACGCTGGACGAGATCGGCAAGGTCTACGGCGTCACCCGCGAGCGGATCCGCCAGATCGAGTCGAAGACCATGTCCAAGCTGCGCCACCCGTCCCGTTCCCAGGTGCTGCGCGACTACCTCGATTAATCTTTTCCGCGCCGGCCCGGTGTAGTGACCGCTACGCGGGGCCGCTGCATGTGCCCCGCCCCGGGACCGCAGAAGGAGGCAACGATGCCGGTGACCAGGCTGGTCACCCTGGACGACGCGGCCACGCTAGCCCGGCTGGTGACCGAGAACCGCGACTACCTGGCGCCGTGGTCGCCGCTGTCGCCGGACGAGTACTACACCCCGGCCGGGCAGCGGGCGGTGCTGGCCGCCCACCTGACGGCCTATGACCGGGGCAGCATGCTCCCGCTGGCGATCGTGGACTCGGCCGGTGCCGTCTGCGGGCGCATCAACCTGACCAATATTGTCCGGGGGCGCTCCAGGGGGGCACCGTCGGCTACTGGGTCAGCGCCGACCGCGCCGGGCAGGGGCTCGCGAGCGCGGCCGTGGCCGAGGTCACCGGGATCGGCTTCGGGCAGCTCGGGCTGCACCGGCTGGAGGCCGGCACGCTGCTGCACAACACGCCGTCGCAGCGCGTGCTGGCGCGCAACGGGTTCCGCCCCTTCGCGGTGGCCGAGTCCTACCTCAAGATCGCGGGGCGCTGGCAGGACCACGTCCTGTTCCAGCGGCTGAATCCAGCCAGCTGAACCCAGGCTCCCCGGGCAAGACGCACGCGGGGCGGGCCACGAGCCGCAGCACTGCGGCTCGGGCCCGCCCCGGCGCGTAAAGCAAAGGGCGGTTCCGCCCCCAGACGGGGCGGACCGGACGGGGAACTGCTTAGTCCTCGGCCTTGTCCTGCTTGGACAGACGCTGGGTCTCGTCCTGGATCTCCACTGCTACCTTCTTCAACGCCGGCAGATGCTCCCTGCTGTGGTGGGCGCAGAAGAGCAGCTCACCCGAGTTGGGGAGTAGGACGCGGACGTACGCTTGCGCGCCGCACCGATCGCACAGGTCGAGTGCGGTCAGCGGCTTGGTGGGGGCGATAGCTCCAGTCACGTCGCCTTCCTCGTCTCATGCCTCCGGCTGTTGCGTCCGGCTGGCTCCGCTTGCTGTCTGTCCGACAGCCATCCCCTTCCGATAGCGGACCCTCGGGGGTTAATCGGGGGTCGTCACCTTGGGGGGGCGACTGCCTTACAGCACAGCACAACACATACCCCGGCGTCAGGCTTCCCGTAGCCGGGTGGTGTACGCCACAAGCGAAAACCGCACCAGCCGCGCCACAGGTCCACCCTGTGTACGCGGTCATCGGTGACCCACACCACCGTGCGGGTAGGTCACCGGTGAGATACCCGTGCGGTTCGTGATTTCTATACCCCCGGTGGCCGTGATGACACTTTTGCGGTCAAGTATCCGCTCCGGTCAGCCGGGGAAACCGGGCAAACCGGCGTGGTGCCGGGCACCGTGCGGACCCGGGGCGCTACCCTTCGAGTGGCGGCCGCCCCCGCTAGCCGGCCGCGCCAGGAACGCTTTTCATTCCTCCCTTTGTTCGATAAGTTAGATCTACCCGCTTCAGCAAAATGAAAAAGTTTGTCGAGAGGAGAGCCGCCGCCCGTGCCACCGCTCACTGAAACCATCCGGGCGACGGCCGAACCCACCGCGCGGACCGGCCCGGCGGCCGCCACCGCGCCGCCGTCCAGGGCCGCGTCGCGGGGTGCCGCCGCCCGGTCCCAGCCGGGCCCCGCGACCGGGGCGGATGCCGCGGCGGACACCTACAGCGCCAGGCACCTGTCGGTCCTCGAGGGCCTGGACGCGGTGCGCAAGCGCCCCGGCATGTATATCGGCTCGACCGACGGCCGCGGCCTGCAGCACTGCCTGTGGGAGATCTTCGACAACGCGGTCGACGAGGCGCTGGGCGGCTTCTGCACCCGGATCGAGGTGATCCTGCACGCCGACGGCTCGGCTGAGGTTACCGACAACGGCCGCGGCATCCCAGTCGACACCGAGCGCAAGACCAAGCTGTCGGGCGTCGAGCTGGTGATGACCCGGCTGCACGCCGGGGGCAAGTTCGGCGGCGGCTCCTACACCGCCTCGGGCGGCCTGCACGGCGTCGGCGCCTCGGTCGTGAACGCGCTCTCGGCCCGGCTTGACATCGAGGTCGACCGGGAGGGCAGTACCTGGACGACCAGTTTCCGCCGCGGCGTGGCGGGCGAGTTCGCCGGGCCCGGCCCGGCGGCCGACTTCGCCCGCAAGGCGGGACTGCGCCAGGTGGCCAAGGTGCCGAAGAACCGCACCGGGACCCGGATCCGGTTCTGGCCCGACCGCCAGGTGTTCCTCAAGGACGCCACGTTCTCCTTCGACGGCCTCGCCGAGCGTGCCCGGCAGACCGCCTACCTGGTGCCGGGCCTGGCCATCGTGATCCGCGAGGAGCCCGGGGCGGAAGGCCCCCCCGACGCTGGCGCGGGCGGCGACGCCTCCGACGCCGCCCCGGCCGCCCGGGCGGCCGAGTTCCGCTTCGACGGCGGCATCGGCGAGTTCTGCGAGCACCTGGCGGGCGGCGAGAAGCTGACCGACGTCATCCGGCTGACCGGGGACGGCACCTTCACCGAGACCGTCCCGGTGCTCGACGACCGCGGGCACATGACCCCGACCGAGGTGGAGCGCCGCCTCGACGTCGACGTGGCCGTGCAGTGGAACAACGGCTACGACACCATCACCCGCTCGTTCGTCAACGTCATCGCCACCCCGCACCACGGCACCCACGTCACCGGGTTCGACCGGGCCCTTGTCAACACCGTCAACGACCAGCTGCGGGCCGCCCGGCTGCTCAAGAACGGCGACGAGAAGGTGACCAAGGACGACATCCTCGAGGGGCTGACCGCGGTCGTCTCGGTCCGGCTGCCCGAGCCGCAGTTCGAGGGCCAGACCAAGGAGGTCCTCGGCACCCCGGCCGCGACCCGGATCGTGAGCCAGGTGGTCGGCCGCGGGCTCAGAGACTACTTCGAGAATCCCCCGCGCGGGGCCAAGCAGCAGGCCCGGGCCGTCCTCGACAAGGTCACGGCCGCGGCCAAGACCAGGATCGCGGCCCGCGAGCACCGCGAGAACCAGCGCCGCAAGTCCGCCCTGGCCAGCTCCAGCCTGCCCGCCAAGCTGGTCGACTGCCGCTCGGCCGACGACCGCAGCGAGTTGTTCATCGTCGAGGGCGACTCCGCCCTCGGCACCGCCAAGATGGCGCGCAACTCCGAGTTCCAGGCGCTGCTGCCGATCCGCGGCAAGATCCTCAACGTGCAGAAGTCGTCGCTGGCCGACATGCTCAAGAACGCCGAGTGCGCCGCGATCATCCAGGTGCTCGGGGCCGGCTCGGGGACCACGTTCGACCTCGACTCGGCCCGCTACCAGCGGGTCATCTTCATGGCCGACGCCGACGTGGACGGCGCGCACATCCGCACGCTGCTGCTGACCCTGTTCCACCGCTACATGCGCCCGATGCTGGAGGCGGGCCGGGTCTTCGCGGCGGTGCCGCCGCTGCACCGGATCGAGCTGTCCAGCCCGCGCAAGGGCCAGGCGAAGCACATCTA
Organism: uncultured Actinomycetota bacterium; assembly: GCA_963795335.1. GTDB lineage: Bacteria > Actinomycetota > Actinomycetes > Streptosporangiales > Streptosporangiaceae > Trebonia. Next base: position 203,292 of record CAWCHI010000004.1, on the reverse strand, counting down.
CACCTACTCCGACGGCGAGCTGCGGCGCACCCTGATCGAGCTGGAGAGCAAGGGTCAGCGCTGGAAGGACCCGCAGCGCTACAAGGGCCTGGGTGAGATGGACGCCGACCAGCTGGCGGAGACGACCATGGACCCGCGCCGCCGCACCCTGCGCCGCATCCGGATCGAGGACGCCAAGGCCGCCACCGACGTGTTCAGCCTGCTGATGGGCAACGAGGTGGCGCCCCGGCGCGACTTCATCATCAGCGGCGCGGCCGAGCTCGACCTGTCCCGGATCGACACGTAACACCAGCTCCCGTTCCTTCGCTCATTTCTCATCGACCCACGAGGACCGCAGCATGCCACCACGTCGCGGCACCACCGCGCCGCCCCCGGAAGACTTCGAAGAGAACATCGTCGACATCGACGTCACCGAGGAGATGCGCGGCTCCTACCTGGAGTACGCCTACAGCGTCATCTACTCCCGGGCGCTGCCCGACGCCCGCGACGGGCTGAAGCCGGTCCAGCGCCGGATCCTGTACCTGATGAACGAGATGGGCCTGCGCCCGGACCGCGCGCACGTCAAGTGCGCCCAGGTGGTCGGCGCGGTCATGGGCCGGCTGCACCCGCACGGCGACACCGCGATCTACGACGCGCTGGTCCGGATGGCGCAGCCGTGGGCGATGCGGGTGCCGCTGATCGACGGCCACGGCAACTTCGGCAGCATGGGCGGGGACGATGCCCCGGCCGCCTACCGCTACACCGAGTGCCGGCTGACCGAGGCCGCGATGGCCATGGTCGAGAGCATTGACGAAGAGACGGTCGACTTCGTCCCGAACTACGACGGCAGCGAGCAGCAGCCCGACGTGCTCCCCGCGGGCATCCCCAACCTGCTGGTCAACGGGACCGCCGGAATCGCCGTGGGGATGGCGACGAACATGGCCCCGCACAACCTGACCGAGGTCATTGCGGCCGCCCGCTACCTGCTCAAGCACCCGGACGCGAGCCTGGATGCGCTGATGCGCTACGTGCCCGGCCCCGACCTGCCGACCGGCGGCCACATCCTCGGCCTGGACGGGGTGCGCGAGGCCTACGAGACCGGCCGCGGCATCTTCAAGACCCGCGCCACCGCCCGCATCGAGCAGCTCAACGCGCGCAAGACCGGCATCGTGGTGACCGAGCTGCCCTACGGGGTCGGGCCGGAGAAGGTCATCACCCGGATCAAGGACCTGGTCCAGGCGCGCAAGATCGCCGGGATCTCTGACCTCAAGGACCTGACCGACCGCAACCGCGGCCTCAACCTGGTCATCGAAGTCCGGGCCGGCTTCAACCCGGAAGCCATCTTGGCCGAGCTCTACCGGCTGACGCCGATGGAGGAGACCTTCGGCATCAACAACGTGGCCCTGGTCGACGGCCAGCCGCGCACCCTGGGGCTGCGCGACCTGCTCCGCATCTACGTCGAGCACCGGGTGGACGTGACCCGGCGGCGCAGCGAGTTCCGCCGCCGTAAGCGCCAGGACCGGCTGCACCTGGTCGACGGCATCCTCGTCGCGCTGCTCAACATCGACGAGGTCATCCAGGTCATCCGTACCAGCGATGACTCGGCCGAGGCGCGGCGGCGGCTTATCCAGGTCTTCGACCTGTCCGACATCCAGGCCGCCTACATCCTCGACACCCCGCTGCGCCGGCTCACCCGCTACGACAAGCTGGAGCTGGAGCGCGAGCAGGAGACGCTGCGGGACGAGATCGCCGCGCTGACCGAGATCCTGGAGAACGAGGACAAGCTGCGCGACCTGGTCGGCGGGGAGATGGCCGACCTGGCCAAGAAGTTCGGTACCCCGCGCCGGACCGTGCTGACGGCTGCGGGCACCCCGGTCGCGTCGGCGGTCCCGCTCGAGGTGACCGACGACCCGTGCCTGGTGGTGCTGTCGGCGACCGGGCTGCTGGCCCGCGTCCCGGTGCGACCCGCCGGTGAACCGGGCCAGGCCGATCCCGAACGGGGCGCTGACTCCGCCGGCCCGCCGGTGGCAGCGAGCGCGGGCGACCTGGTCGCCTGCTCCGTCGCGACTACCGCCCGGGCCACCATCGGCGCGGTGACCAGCGCCGGCCGGATGATCCGGGTCAGCGTGATCGAGATCCCGGCGGTGACCACGGTGACCACGGCCGACGGCGCTACCGCGCCCGGCGCCCTGGCCGCGGGCCATCCGGTGGCCGAGTTCGTGCCCGGCCTGGCCGACGGCGAGGCGGTGCTCGCGCTGGCCCCGCTCGACGGCGGGGACTCGGCCGGGGTCGCCCTCGGCACCGCGTCCGGCATCGTCAAGCGGGTGCAGCCGGACTACCCGGGTGGCCGCGACGAGTTCGAGCTGATCACGCTCAGGGACGACGACTGGGTGGTCGGTGCCGCCTACCTGGCCGGCGACGACGCCGAGCTCGCGTTTATCACCAGCGACGCCCAGCTGCTGCACTTCCCGGCCGCCGCGGTCCGCCCGCAGGGCCGCCCGGCCGGCGGCGTGGCCGGCATCCGGCTGGACGGCGGCGCCCGCATCCTCTGGTTCGGCGCCGTCGGCCCGGCCGCTGCCCGGCCGGGTACCGGGGCCCCTGGCCCCGGGCAGTCCGAGCCGCTGGTGGTGACGGTGGCGGGCGGCTCAGGGGCGCTGCCGGGCACCGGCGGCGCGTCGGTCAAGGTAACCCCGTTCGCCGAGTACCCGGCCAAGGGCCGGGCCACCGGCGGCGTCCGCTGCCAGCGGTTCCTCAAGGGCGAGGACGAGCTGATCTCGGCCTGGGTCGGCCCGGCCCCGGTCTTCGGTGCGACCGAGGCGGGCGTCATCGTGGACCTGTCCGAGATGACCGGCCGCCGTGATGGTTCCGGCAACGCCATCACCCGCCAGCTGGCCCACCTCGGCACCCCGTTCCGGCTGCCCTGACCGCCACCGTCCCCGTGCGGCTCACCCGCCCCGACCCCCGTGCGGCAGCCGGTCACCGCCTCCGGCTCACCCGCCCCGTGCGGCTCGCCGCCTCACCCGCCCCGTGCGGCTCCGCCGCCTTGCCCGTCCCTGCCGCCCGGCGCGCTTCTTGCTGTTGCGAGCGCCCCTCGTTCACCGCTAGCCGACGGGTAAAGCCCAAGAAAGCGGAAATAAATATTAAGACGGATACTTTTATGTGCTGCAGCCGAAAAAGTTTCCGCCTTCTGCCGTTCGGGCTCCGGCAACACCGGCTTCCGGGGACAGGTGCGGCCCATGGTGCGGCTGATGTCGCGGTCGGGCGCGCCCGCCTGGTAAGGGGTGCCGCGGTTGGGCGCGCCCGCCAGGGTAACGGGTGCCAGAGCCCCGAACCCGGCGGCGGGCGGCGCCGTCAGGCGCCGGAGAAGCCGCCGTCGACGTAGATGGTCTGGCCGGTGACGTAGTCGCTGGCGGCCGAGGCGAGGAAGACGGCCACGCCCGCGAAGTCGGACGGCTGGCCGTTGCGGCCGCCGTGGGTCCGCGCGGCCAGCGCCGCCAGCCGCGCCGGGTCCGCCGACACCTGGGCTGTCAGCGGCGTGACGACGAAGCCAGGGCAGACCGAGTTCACGCACACCCCGGACGGGGCCCAGGCCTCGGACTGGGAGCGGGTGAGGGCGGCCAGCCCGGCCTTGGAGGGCCCGTAGGCGCCGCTGTGGCCGAACGCCCGCTGCGCCTGCTGCGAGGTCACGTTGACGATGCGCCCCCAGCCCCGGGCGGCCATGGCCGGCCCGAACCGCTGGCCGAGCAGGAACGGGGCGGTCAGGTTGACCGCCAGCGTCAGGTCCCAGTCGGCTTCCGTCAGCGCGCCGAGCGGCGGCCGCAGGTTCACCCCGGCGCAGTTGACCAGGATGTCCGGCTCGCCGAAGGCCTCCACCGCGGCGGCCGCCGCCCGGTGCACCTCGGCCCGGTCCGCCAGGTCGGCCCGCACCCCGGCCGCGGCCCCGCCCGCGTCGTGCAGCGACGCGCACACGGCCGTCAGCCGGTCCGGGTCGCGCGCCACGATCACCACCCTGGCGCCGGCCCGGGCCAGGGCGGACGCCATCGACCGGCCGATGCCGGAACTCCCGCCGGTCACCAGCGCGACCCGGCCGTCGAGGGAGAACAGCTCGGTCAGGAACCCGGTCACATGATCGGCCGGGCCCCGATGAGGTTCAGCGCGTGCGCGGCCAGGCGGCACCCGCTGGCGAGGGCCTCCATCGGCGGCTTCTTGTCCTGCCAGGCGGGCAGGAAGCCGGCCGTGAAGGCGTCGCCCGCCCCCGTCCCGTCGATCACCCGCTCGACCGGCGGGGCGGGCACCCGGACCGGGGGACGGCCGTTGGCGAAGAACAGCGCCCCGTCCGCCGCGAGCTTGATGACCACCTGCGGGTACCAGGCCGTGAGGACGCGGGCGGCCGCCTCGGGGTCGTCGCGGCCGGTGAGCACCCGCGCCTGGGCGCCGTTGACGAACAGCAGCAGCGCGTTGCTGGTGAGTTCGAAGAACGGCTCTGCCCCGACCCGCTCCAGCGGCGCCGCCGAGGCGCCGTCGACCGAGGTGGACATGCCGACCCGGGCGGCGAAGTCGAGTGCCGCCAGCGCGGCCGCCCGGGACCCCTCGGACAGCAGCGTGTACCCCGAGACGTGCAGGTGGGTGCCGGGGACGAAGAGGTCGGGGGGCAGGTCGTCGGGAGACAGGGCGGCGTTGGCCCCCGGGTCCGACAGCATGGTCCGCTCGCCCTTGTGGGTAACCATGACGACACAGGTGCCGGTGGGCCGCTCCGGGTCCATCACCAGCCGCGCGTCGACACCGTAGCCCATCAGCTCCATGTCCCGGTTGCGGCCGGCGATGTCGGCTCCGCGGCGCCCGATGAAGGCGACGTCGGCGCCGTCGGCACCGAGCCAGGCGGCCACGTTGGCGCCGGAGCCGCCGCCGTGGGTGGTCACCTTGGCCGGGGTGTCGCTGCCGCGGGCGAGCGGCAGCGTCGCGTGCGCGACGGTGTCCGTCATCAAGTCGCCAATGACAACGATGCGCGCCATGGTCGTCATCACCTCATATCAAGCAGCTGCCAGGCCGGGCGGGCCGACGGTCATCCGCCGGTCCCTGCGCCGGTGAGGGGATGGCGACATGAATCCTGAGCGGGGTTTCCTACCGTATCCGGTGGCAGGCAGCCGTGCCACCGCCTCATCACGTAGTTATCTCATTGGTAATGACAATCGATAGCTCCGGGCGGACCAGCGCACAGGGGGCGAGCCGGGGCTAACCGGGCAAGAAGGACAGCCTGACCTGCCGGTCCGGATTGTCGACATTGACGTCCACCAGCGTGATCGATTGCCAGGTCCCCAACGCCAGTCGCCCGCCGAGCACCGGCACCGAAGCATAGGGAGGAACGAAGGCGGGCATCACATGCGACCGCCCGTGCCCCCGGGTGCCGTGTGCGTGCCGCCAGCGGTCGTCGGCCGGCAGCAGGTCGGCTAGCGCCGCTAGCAGGTCGTCGTCGCTGCCGGAGCCGGTCTCGATGATCGCCACCCCGGCGGTGGCGTGCGGCACGAACACGTGCAGCAGCCCGTCCCCGGCGCCGGCGGCGGCGCGCGCGAACTCGGCGCACTGCCCCGTGATGTCCGCCACTGTGGCCCGCGCCCCGGTCCTGACCCGGATTATCTCGCTCTTCATAGGTCCGGATCATAAAGAGCGCCGGGCGGCACAGCGAACGCAGGTGAGCGACGCGGGCCGGGCGGCCAGGCGTTCGGCGCCAATTGGATCGCCACATATGTCGCAAATTCCGTAACGGCCGGAATCGACTTTCCCCAGCGCCGCCTCGGCCGCTGCCAGGTGCGCCCGGGCCTGCGTGATCAGCGCGGCCAGGTGCTGCCGCTCGAAGGCGACGGTGGCGCCCTCGGGGTCATGCTCGTCGTCGCTTCCGGCCGACCCCTCCCTGGCGCTGGTGACGATGGCGGCGAAGTCGCGGTCGAGTTCGGCAATGCGGCGGCGCGTTTCATCGCGATCGGTATTCAACCGCGATCGGGCCAGTTCCGGGTCCGGTTCTCTCATCGGATACGATCATAAGGACATTAGCCGGTTTTCCGACTGACCTAGTCGGACCGTTCCAGCCGGGCTGCCGTCAGGCAGCTGGGCACGTGAGGGTTCATGACCCGCTCAGCCGCAAAGAGTTTCCCTGTTACCGTTACTCAGCTGCCCGTGACTCGCTGTGAAATTTGCCAGCGCACCGTCGCGTACCGGCCCGGCGAGGCGAGCGCGGCGCTGACCAAGCACTACCAGATCCGGCACAAGGACGCGCTCAGCCCGGCCACGGCCGGCGACGCGGCCGAGTAGCGCCGGCGTCGTTCACGAGTAATCCTGGAAGGCCGGCCAGGCCGCGGACCACGGGACGCGAAGCCCGGTGGCGAGGTAAACCCTGGTGCCCTGCTCATCGTCGGATACGCCCATGCCGTTGTTCCACCCGGCGACTTGCCTAACCTGGGTGAACTCGCGGCGCAGGACGGACTCGTCGACCCCCACGGCGATGACCGCGGTGCAGGCGGGCGGCGGCGGGCCCCACAGCCAGAAGTTGTTGTCGCCGCTGTAGGCCGCGGGCAGGCCAAGCGCCGGCCCGTAGCGGTCGACCGCCCCCGCCTCGCCGTAGTTGCTGGCCAGCACGACCGTGTGCGGCCGCTCGGCCGCGGGCAGCCGGTCCCAGACGCCGGCCACCAGCTGGACCTCGGCCGGCCAGCCGATCTCCTCGCCGAGGTCGTAGTTGATCTTTTGCACGGGGAACCGGGCGAGCGCCGAGGCGGGCAGCACCGGTAGCGCGATCAGCGACGCCACTATCGCGCCGGCACAGTACAAGGCCGCCCGCGACCGGGCCGGCCGCACCGCGCGGTCCCCGGCGTACAGGGCCGCGGCCCCGGCCGCGAACAGCACCGTGTAGATGCCGCCGGGGTAGTACACCTTGCCCCCGAGGACGAACTGAACGACGATCACGGCGACCGCCGCGATCCCGATCACCCGGTACCGCGGCGAGCGCAGCGACCAGGTCAGGCCGCGCACCCACAACGGCACCAGCACGATGCTCGTGTACAGGATCTGCCCCGGCCAGTACATGACCCGGTTGGCCCACGCATCCTGGTCAAGCTGACGGAAGACGTCCAGGTTGGGCCAGCCGTGGACCGCCTGCCAGGCGAAGTCCGGCGCCGCCAGCGCGGCCGCCAGCAGCGCGCCCAGCATCAGGTAGCGGGTCCGCAGCAGCGGCCGGACGGCCGGCGTGCAGGCGAAGCCGAGCAGGAGCCCCGCCAGCAGGAAGCCGATGTTCCACTTGGCGGCGAGGCCGACGCCGGCGGTGGCGCCGATCGCCAGCCACCAGCGCAGGTTACCGCTGGTCAGCAGCTTGATGACAAGAAGCAGGGTGACCGACCAGCAGAACAGGTCGGGGACGGTGGTGGTGAACTCGTGCATGGCCCCCAGGTACTCGGCGCAGCAGGCGGTGGCGAGCGCGGCGATCAGCTGACCGCGCCGGGCCGCCCCCAGCAGCCGCGCCATCGACGCGGTCAGCAGCACCAGGCCGGCGAAGGCGAGCGCGGGCAGCGCCCGCAGCCCGACGAGGGTGTTTCCGGTGGCGAGCGCGTCCAGCCGGGCCAGCAGCGGGGTCAGCTCGGGCTGGTCCACCCCGCCCGCCGCGAGGTGGTGCCCCGAGGCGAGGAAATACAGCTCGTCGCGGACGTAGCCGTAACGTGCGCTGAATGCCATCTCAGCCACGAAGGCGGCGGCGGCGATCAGCCACACCCCTCTCGCCGGCCGGATGCTGACGGTGGCGGGCGCGGGCGCCGCGGTGGTGATGATTGCGTCCATGCCTGTCATCGTCGTCATCCGGCTTCTCCGCGCGCCTCCGCCAGAGGGATGAACTCCCGTCTCCGACTCGCGGCCGATAGCCCGCGGAGGCCGGCGCCCGTACGATCGGCCTGTGACGCAGACGGTGCCCGGCACGGCTGACGGTCCCGCCGCCGACGGCGGCCCGGACCGCCCCGTCCGCCCGTCCGGCTCGCATCCGGGCGGCCCGGGTCTGGGTGGCCTGGGTCTCGGTGGGCTGGTCGCCCGGGCCGGGTGGTGGTACACCGCTCAGCCGCCCCGTCGGCTCGAGGTGCTCCAGGACACAGCGCTCGGCGTCTTGCTGGCTGTCTTCAACCTGCTGTCGTTGTTGCCCTACCTGTCCCAGCTGCACCCGTCGTGGCTGGCCATGCTGCTGGTCGTCGGCCAGTGCCTGCCGCTGGCGCTGCGCCGGGTGTCCCCGCTGGCGTCGCTGATCGGCTGCGGGCTGATCCGCAACATCTACGACGGGGTCGGATTCGGCTTCGCGCCGCTGCCGCTGGGGCCCGCGATCGCGTTCGCCACGATCGCCGAGCGCAGCGGGCCGGTGGTCCGCTGGCTGTCGGTCGTGGGCACGGTCGGCGGCATCACCTGGGGTCAATTCCAGCCTGGGCACACGGAGCCCTATGACGGCGTCATCCAGGCGTTCTTCTTCGCCTCGGCCTGGACGGTGGGCACGCTGAGCCGTTACCGCCGCGCTGCCCTGGACGCGGCTTCGTCGCGCGCCGCGCAGGCTGAGGCGGCCCTGGCCGAGACCGCATCCAGGGCGGCCGCGGCCGAGCGGCTGCGCATCGCCCGCGAGCTGCACGACGTGGTGGCCCACTACGTGAGCCTGGTAGCGGTGCAAGCCGAGGCGGTGGGCGCGCTGCTGCCCGGCCGCCCGGAGGCGGCCAGCGCGTCAGCCGACCTGATCGGCGCGACCGCGCGGGCGGCGATGACCGAGCTGCGCCGCCTGCTGGGTGTCCTCCGGTTTACCGCCAACCCGGAGCCTGCCCCGGCCCAGCTGGGCCCGGCCCCGTCGCTGTCCCGGCTGAACGAGGTGATCGACGCGGCCCGTGAGGCCGGCCTTCACAGTAACCTGCGAGGTGTCAGGGACCCCGGGGCCGACTGCCGCCCGGGGTGGACCTGGCCGGGTACCGGATCCTGCAGGAGGCCCTCACCAACGCGGTGCGGCACGCACCTGGCGCTGATGCCGCCGTCCGCGTCGGCTATGCCCCGGACGAGCTGCTGGTCGAGGTCAGCAACACCGGGCCGCCGCCCGGCCCGCCCCGCCCGGCCGCGCCTCGGCTCGAGGGGCACGGGTACGGCCTGGCCGGCATCGCCGAGCGGGTCGCGTCCTGTGGCGGCTCGCTCGCCCTGGGGCCGGCCGGCGGCGGCGGCTTTACCGTTTCCGCCCGGTTGCCGCGGGCATGAACGGCGGCCCGTGGACGGCCCGCCCGGCCGGAGCTGATCCTGCCCGCCCGCTGCGTGTGCTCGTGGCCGACGACCAGGAGCTGGTCCGGGCCGGGTTCCGGCTGATCCTCGAGGCGGCCGGGTTCATCGTGGCCGGGGAGGCGCCGGACGGGGCGGCGGCGGTTGCCCTGGCCGCGGCCGAGCGCCCGGATGTGATCTTGATGGACATCCGGATGCCGGTGATGGACGGCCTGGCCGCCACCCGTGAGCTCACCGCGGCTGGCCCGGGCAGTCCCAAGGTGGTCATCTTGACCACGTTCGACCTGGACGACTACGTGTACGAGGCGCTGCGCGCAGGGGCCAGCGGCTTCCTGCTCAAGGACGCGCCGCGGGCCGACCTGATCGCCGCCGTGCGCGTGGCGGCGGCGGGCGACGCGCTGCTGGCGCCGTCGGTGACGAGGCGGCTCATCGAGGCGTTCGCCGCCCGCCCGGCCGCGGCGGCCCCCGCGCCGTCCCGGCTGGCGTCTCTCACCCCGCGTGAGCGCGACATCCTGCTGCTGCTGGCGCGGGGCCAGTCCAACACCGAGATCGCCCGTTCCCTGGTCGTCAGCGAGGCGACGGTGAAGTCACATGTCGCCCACCTGCTGTCCAAGCTGGGCCTGCGCGACCGGGTGCAGGCCGTCATCCTCGCCTACGAGACCGGCACGGTGACCCCCGGCCGGGACGGCTGACGCGGTTCCGCAGCCGGGCTCCGGGCCCGGCCGCAGCGTCGGCCCGGGGGTAACCGCGCGTGTCTCAGTGCCCGAAGACCGGGACGGTCAGCCCGCGCGCGATCGTGTGGAACCGCAAGTTGAAGCCGGCCACGGCCGGGGTGACGTCGGCGTCGATGCCGAGCGTCTCGACGTCGAGGGCGTGCACCGCGAACACGTAGCGGTGCGGCTCGTCGCCGGCTGGCGGCGCCGCCCCGCCGAAGTCCCTGGTGCCGTAGTCGTTGCGGACCTGGAACGCCCCAGACGGCAGCCCGGCCCCGTCGGCGCTGCCCGCGCCGGCCGGCAGCGAGGTCACGGCGGCCGGGATGTCGATCACGATCCAGTGCCAGAACCCGGACCCGGTCGGGGCGTCTGGGTCGTAGCAGGTGACCGCGAAGCTTTTGGTCTCCGCCGGGAAGCCGGACCAGCTCAGGTGGGGGGAGACGTTCTCCCCTGACATCCCGAAGCTGTTATAGACGTGCTTGCCGGTGAGCATCTCCCCGTTGGCGACGTCGTCACTGGTGACGGTGAACGCCGGGACGGACGGCAGGAAGTCGTACGGAAGCGGTGCGCGGTCGGCCATGAGTACCTCCTCGTCTCGCCCCAACGCTATCGGGCCTCCCGCCGCGGCGCCGCCGAGGGAGGTAAACAGGGGGCTGCGGCGGGTGCCGGCGATCTACCCTGGGTGCCGGACCTCTTGGCCGGATCTCTCGAAGGCGGCATGGCGAGTTTGAAGCGACGGCACCCGCGGCGGGCGCTGCGGCTACGGCGGGCGCTGGCCCGGCCGGCTGCGCCCGCGCCCGGGTCCCGCGCGCCGCCGCCGCACCATATCCGCCGCATTGGCTGCGCCGGGCGGCCGGCGCCACCCGGCCCGGCGCCGCGGTGTTCTGGCCTGCGCCCTGCTGGCGGTGCTGATCGTCGCGCTGCCGGCGCTGGCGTCGGACGTGACGGCGCAGTCGTCGGACTGCCAGGGGCCGGACTGTCACCCGGCCGCTGTCTCGGCCGTGCGCTGGGCTGCCCGCCTGCCGGGCGACTGGTCCGCGGGCGGGACCGGGGGCGACGGCGAAGGCGGCACGTCGCCTGCCGTTGGGCAGGCCTACGTCGCCGCGGGCGGCACCGTTGCCGCGGTCGGCAGCGGCCTCGAGGTGACCGCCTACACCCTCGCCACCGGGCAGCAGGCCTGGCAGGTTGAGCTGGGAGCGGCCCCGGGAGCGACGATCATGTCGGTCCGCGCCTGGCCCGGGGTGGTCACGGTGGGGCTGCTGGCCCCGGACGGGCGGTCCCGGACTGAGGTCGTGCTCAGCGCCGCGACCGGACATGAGCTGCGCCGCTACCCGGCGGCGGTGTTCGGCGGCGCCGTCGCGGCGTCCGCGAAGACCACCGTCGTCGTCGGTGGCTCCGCCGTGACCGGCTACGACAACGCGACCGGGCAGGCGCGCTGGCGGCGCCCGGTGTCCGGTGTCCGGTCCTGGCAGACTGACGGGCAGGCGCTCTACCTGGCGCAGAGCGCGTCCGGCGCAACCGGCTCCGCCGCGGTGACCGCGGTCGCGGTGATCGACCTCGGCACCGGGGCGGCGCGGACGCTGAGCTCGCCGCCCGGCCGTCCCTTCACCGGCACGCTGGCGATGGCCGAGAGCGGGGCGGTGCTGTTCGCGTCGCCCGCCGGGGTGACCGCCTACAGCGGGTCGTCCGGCGGCGTGCTGTGGACGATGGGCGCGGCGGTCCCAGAGGGCCCGGACGCGGCCGCCGGACTGGCCTACCTGGCGTCGGCCGGCGGCACCCTGCTCGGCGTCGACCCGGTGACCGGCACCGTGCTGGCGACCGTCCCCGCCTCCGCCCTCCCCGGGTCCGGCGCGGTGTACGTAGTCAGGGACGGGATCGCGCTCGGCCTGGGCGGCGGCGCGAACGGGGCCGCGTGGGAGTACAGCACGGGCCGACGGCCGGGTCACCTGGACGTCGGCCGCCCTGCCCTGGCCGCACTTCTTCTCCGACGTGTCCGGCCTGGGCGGCAGCGCCGCCGTCTCCGGGACGAGGTTCTCATCGCCACGTGCCCGCGCCTGGCGGCCGCACCCCGGCGCCTGCGCCGACCCGCGGCTGGTGGCGCTGACGCTGACGGCCCCGGCCGGGTAAGCGGGCCCGGGTGACCAGGGCCCGGGTAAGCGGTGACCGGGACCGGGTAAGTGGTCACCATATGAGCGCCCTCGACCGGCCCCTGCGGGCGGCTGACGACTTCCAGCAGCGGCACGCGCTGCTGGCGTTCGCGGTCGGCGTCTGGGTGAAGTTCCGCGACGACAAGGCGGGCAACCTGGCCGCACTGATCGCCTACTACGCCTTCGCGGCCATCTTCCCGCTGCTGCTGCTGCTGGCGACCGTGCTGGACATCGTGCTCAGGAACAACCCGGACCTGCGCGAGCGGCTGCTCGACTCGGCGTTGTCGCAGTACCCGGTGATCGGCCCGCAGATCAAGGCGAGCCTCGGCTCGATCCCGGGCAGCGGGCCTGCCGCTCGCCTTCGGGGCCCTGCTGCTGCTGTTCGGCGCGCGGGGGGTGGCGCGGGCCATGCAGAACGCGATGTGCGAGGTCTGGGGCATCCCGGCTGGCGACCGCCCCCGCTTCCCGCTGTCCCTGTCTGGGGCCTCGCCCTGGTGCTCATCATCGGTGCCGGTTTCACCGTCACCACGTCCCTGTCCGGCCTCGCCAGCGGGGCCGGGCACCTGATCGGCGGGGCCGGTGCGGCCGTAGGGGCGGTGGCGATCGCGCTGCTGCTCAACTTCTGCGTGTTCTGGCTCGGCTTCCGGATCGCGACCGGGCTGCGGATCGGCTGGCGCGACCTGCGGACCGGGGCGGCCATCGGCGCCGTGTGCTGGCAGGTGCTGCAGTTCGCGGGCGGCTACGTGGTCAGCCACCAGTTGCACCGGGCGTCGGAGCTCTACGGCATCTTCGGCATCGTCCTCGGCCTCTTGCCTGGCTTTTCCTGCAGGCGGAGGTGACCTTGTACGCGGCCGAGGTGGACGTGGTCCGGGCCCGCCGCCTGTGGCCGCGCCCGGTCAGGCCGTCCGGGCCGCATGAGCCTGCCGTCAGCGGGCAGGGCCGCCGACGGCCGGCCGTTGCCACGGAGGCGGCGCCGGCCGTTGCCACGGAGGCGGCGCCGGCCGTTGCCACGGAGGCGGCGCCGGCCGTTGCCACGGAGGCGGGGGACGCGAGCACGGGGGCGAACCTGGCCCCGGGCAAGCCGGCCGGGACGGAAGGGCCGGCCCCGCGCAGGCCCGCCGAACGGGCCGGGCATGCTTATGAGAGAAGGACAGCCCGCTGGATTTCCCGGGCGCGACGGTCCGTCGGCAGGCGGTAGGCGTCAGCAAGCGATAGAAGGTCAAGGGGCGTGGCATGACGGATTCAGGCGCATGTGGTGATCATCGGGGCGGGCTTCGCCGGCCTGAACGCGGTGCGCGCGCTGCGCAAGGCCGGCGTCCAGCGTCACTGTGGTCGACAAGAACCTGTACAGCACGTTCCAGCCGCTGCTGTACCAGGTGGCGACCGGCGGGCTGAACCCGGGCGACGTCGCCTACCCGGTCGGCGGGTTCACCGCCAAGCGCGATGCCCGCTACATCCGCGGCGAGCTGGCCTCGGTCGACCAGGGCGCGCGGATGATCCGGCTCGTCGGCGGCCGCGAGATCGGCTACGACTACCTGATCCTGGCGACCGGGCATGTCGGCGAACTACTTCGGCGTCGAAGGGGCCGCCGAGAACACCTACGGCCTCTACACCCGGGCCGACGCGATCGTGCTGCGCGACCACATCATGAACGGCTTCGAGTGGCTGAGCGCGGACCCGGACGGCCGCCGGGACTTCGCCGTCACCATGGTCGGCGGCGGCGCCACCGGGGTCGAACTCGCGGGCACGCTCGGCGAGCTGCGCAGCGACGTGCTGCGCTCGACCTTCCCCGACGTGGACCCCGAGCGGATGCAGATCCGGCTGGTCGAGATGGCGCCGCAGCTGCTGATGCCGTTCCACCCCAAGCTCCGCGCGTACACCAGGCGGCAGCTGGCCGACCGCGGCGTCGACATCCGGCTGAACACCGACCATCCGCGAGGTGACGCCGGACCAGGTGGTGCTGGCCGACGGCACCACGCCTGCGCAGCGACCTGACCGTATGGACGGCCGGCGTCGCCGCCCACCACTCGGTCGCCGCCTGGGGCCTGCCCCAGGGCAAGAACGGGCGCCTGCTCGTCCAGCCTGACCTGCGCGTCCAGGGCAGCGACCGGATCTTCGCGGTCGGGCGACATCGCGCTGGACGACAAGAACCCCGTCCCCGCAGCTCGCGCAGCCCGCCATCCAGGAGGGCAGGCATGTCGCGGCCCAGATCGTGCATCTGCTGCGCGGCCAGCCGACCGAGCAGTTCCGCTACCACGACAAGGGCACCATGGCGACGATCGGACGCCGGTCGGCCGTGGTCGAGCTGGCCCGCGGGATCCGCTTCACCGGGACGCTGGCGTGGCTCGCCTGGCTCGCGCTGCACCTGGTCTACCTGCTCGGCAACCGGAACCGGATCGCCACCCTGATCAACCTGACCTGGCGCTACATCGCCTGGGGGCACGGCGGCGGCGTCATCGTCGGCGACGAGCCGACCGAGCCGCTGCACGGCGAGGTGGGCTGACGCGGGCGCCGGCATAACCGGTCAGGGCAAGCAGCAGACGCGGAAGCCTTCCGCCCCGAGTTCGGCCAGGCTGACCCGCCCTACTACTAGGCGTAGTAACCTGTGGAAGCGTGGACAGCAGACGGGCGCGAGGAACCGTGATCATCCGTCCGGCCAGGTGGCTGGGCGGCCTGGCGCTAGCGGCCGTGATGGCGGTCGCCGGGTGCTCCTCGTCCGCCTCCTCGACCGCGTCGCCGGTGTCGCCCGGCAGCGCCGCCAGTGCGGCCGCGATGCAGAACCCGAACCTCGACCTGGGCACGCCCGCTCGGCGACAAGGCGGCCCCCGACATCTAGCTGGTCAACCAGTTCGGCCAGCCGATGTCGCTCAGCCAGTTCCGCGGCCGGGTCGTCCTGCTGTCCTTCGAGGATTCGGAGTGCACCACCGTCTGCCCGCTCACCACCCAGTCGATGGTGCTGGCGAAGGAGCTGCTCGGCTAGGCGGGCAAATCGGTCCAGCTGCTCGGCGTCGACGCGAACCCGGACGCCGATCGACGTTTCCGACGTGCGGACTACTCGCGCGTCCACGGGATGGTCAACCAGTGGGACTTCCTCACCGGGTCGGCTCGCCGCAGCTCAAGTCGGTATGGAAGGCCTACGACATCGCGGTCCAGATCGACGCCGGGTCAGATCGACCACACCCCGGCGCTGTACGTCATCGACCAGCAGGGCAGGCTGCAGAAGCTCTACCTGACCCAGATGGCCTACTCCAGCGTGACCCAGTCCGCCCAGGTCCTCGCGACCGAGCTAGCCTCGCCTGCTGCCCGGCCACCCCAAGCTGTCCAGCCTGGGTCGCTCGCCGCCGTCCCCGCGCAGACGCCCTCGGCCACCGTCTCGCTCCCCGCCGCGACCCTGCGGCCGGCGGGACCGGCTCCGCGCTCGTCCGGCCGGTGACCCTCGGGCCGGGCAAGGCCCGCCTCGTGGTCTTCTTCGCCACCTGGCTGACGCGAGACGTCCGACCTCAGCGCCGAGCTGACCGGCCTGGACGACTACGCGAAGGACGCCTCGGCCAGGCACTTGCCCGCGGTCACCGCCGTCGACGAGACGGTCACCGAGCCTCGGAGGCCGTCGTGACCTCCTACCTGCGCCAGCTCGGCCCGCTCGCGTACCCGGTCGCGCTGGACGAGACCGGGCGGGTCGCCGACGGCTACGGCGTCCAGGACCAGCCCTGGCTCGTCCTGGTCAACGCGGCGGGCAAGATCACCTGGCAGCACGACGGCTGGGTGCCGCTGAACGCGCTCGAGGCAGCGGCCACGGCACATCCCTAGGCCCGTCGCGCACCCACTCGGGGGTTCTGAGCCGGGCGGCGAACCTTGGCGAGCGCGGCGGAGCCAGCGACTGGCAGGATGGGCCTATGACACAGGCTGGCGAAGGCCGCGGCGGCACGGCCCGCCAGCGACGGGCCGCGCGGCGGTGTGCGCCGCGGTAGACGGGCCCCACCGTGACGGGCCCTACCATGACGGGCCCCACCGTGACGGGCCCCGTGGCGGGACGGCGGCTCAGGCCGACGGGCTGGCCGAGGGGATCGCCCGGCTGCGCCGGGCGCTGCGCCGCGGCGCCCGGGTGGCCGATCCGGCAATACCCTCGCGGTGGCGCAGCTGGAACTGCTGGCGGCGCTCGCCGAGCACCCCGGTGCCCGGCCGGGGCAGCTCGCCCGGCAGCTGAACATGCGCGCCAACACGGTCACCACCATCGTCAACGCGCTAGCGGCGCGGGGCATGCTGGAACGGGTGACCGACGACGACGACCGGCGGGCGGTCAGCCTGACGGTGACCGAGGCCGGCCGCCAGGCGGTGCAGACCTGGCAGGCCACCAACGCGGCCGTGCTCCACCTGGCGCTGTCGAGCCTGCCGCCAGCCAGCGGCGCGCCCTCTCCTCCGCCGCCCCGGCCCTGGACGCCCTCGCCCGTGCGATCGACCGGCTCGCGGACTCGCCCGGGGCGGCTCCCGGCGGTGAGCCCGCTGACCCCGGGTGCGGCTCGTTACCGCTGTAACGGGCACAATGGGCGTGCGACGATCGCGTACCTGAGGAGGAGCGAGGCCGGCGATGTCATGGTCCAGGCGCCTGGCCGCGCTGCTGCCCACCGAGCGCCAGGGACACGGGCGGCACCGAGCCCGATCCGCGGTTCACCTTCGCCAACGAGCGGACGTTCCTCGCCTGGAGCCGGACCGCGCTCGCCCTCGTGGTGGCTGGGCTCGCCATCGTCCAGCTGCTGCCGCCGTTCCCCGGCGTGCCGGCCGGCCGTCACCTGCTCGGCCTGCCGCTGATCGCGCTGGGCGCGGTGCTCGCGGTCGCCGCCTACGCCGAGTGGGTCCGCAGCCAGCGCGCGCTGCGCCGCGGGGAGCCGCTGCCGCGCTCGTTCCTGCCGTGGATCCTGGCCGCGACGGTCACCGCCATCGCCGTCATCGCCGCCATCGTCCTGCTCTTGTCGGCCCTGCGGTGACCGCGCCGCCGCCGGGCCTAGCCGACGGGGCCGCCCGGCCCGGGCGACGACCCCGAGGAGCGCGACCCGGGCCTCGCTCGCGAGCGCACCTCGCTGGCCTGGACGCGCACCGCGCTGTCGTTCGCGGCCGTGGGCGGGGTCATGCTCAAGGACGAACGTGATCACCGGCCTGTCATCCTGGCCGTCGCCCCGGTCATCTGGCAGCTCGGCCGGGTCAGCCAGGGGCCGGTGACGCCGACCGGCCTGCCCGTCGTCGGGGCGACCCGGCTGTTCGCTCATCGCCGCTCTCGATCGTCGCCGGTCGCGCTGCTCTGCCTGGCTGGTCGCCATCTTCGGCCGTTCGGTGCCGGGCGCCCTGCGCTGAATGAAGGCCGCCGGGCTCAGCCGGGTTCGGCCGGGACCGTCGCCGGGGCTGGCGTCCGCGGCGAGCCCGGCGCGGGCAGCCTGGGCCCGGGCATAGTAGGAGCCGTGACCCCGCCTGCCCGGCCGCGCACGGCCGAACTGCTCGACCTCGCACCGCATCCGGAGGGCGGCTGGTACCGGGAGACCTGGCGCGCCGCGCCGTCCTGGCAGCCCGCCGGCTACCCGGGTCCGCGGGCCGCCGCCACCGGCATCTACTTCCTGCTCGACCCGGGCGAGGAGTCCGCCTGGCACCGGGTCCGGTCGGACGAGGTCTGGCTCTGGCACTCCGGCGGTCCGCTCCTCTGCTCGACGGCGGCGACGGCGACGTGCCGGCCGACCCGCCGCGCACGGTAACGCTCGGACCGGACCTCGCCCGCGGTCAGCTGCCGCAGCACGTCGTCCCGCGGCGGCCACTGGCAGGCCGCCCGGCCCGCGGCCGGACGTGAGGCCCTGGTGAGCTGCGTCGTCGCCCCCGGCTTCGACTTCGCCGATTTCACCCTGCTGCCGTCCTGACCGCTCCCGGGTCGGTTCTGGCGCGTTACCCCTGGTCCGGGAATATGGCGACGGGAGTACGCGGACGACAGGCGGGAAGTTTCCGATCGTGGCCGCCACAGCCAGCGAGACCGGCGCCGGGGGAGATGCCGCGATGACGATGACAGCGCCGAGCGAGCGGCGGGCGCGCAGCCGGCGCTCTCGTGCTCGGCCCGATGCTGCGCTACGTCGAGCGAGACCGAGGCCACGGTCTGGGTCGAGACCGACCGGGAGTGCCAGGTCGAGATCCTCGGCCGTCAGGCCGCGACCTTCGAGGTCGCCGGCCACCACTACGGGCTGGTGGTGATCGACGGCCTGACGCCCGGCAGCGAGCAGGAGTACCAGGTCGCGCTGGACGGCACCGTCCGCTGGCCGCTGCGCCGGCAGCGGCTCCCGCCCAGCGTGCTGCGGACCCTCGGCCCCGCCGGCGGCCACCGCGGCTCGCCTTCGGCTCCTGCCGGGTGGCCGAGATGCCGGAGTACGCCCTCGGCCGGGGGGCCAGGCGGCGGCGCCCGGCTGGCGCCCCCGCCGCCGGCGACGGGCGGATCGACGCGCTCGCCGCCTGCGCCGCCGCGCTGCCGGCGACTGCCCTCGCGGACCGCTGGCCCGACGTGCTGCTGATGATCGGCGACCAGGTCTACGCGGACGACCCGGGCCCGGCCACCCGCCAGTTCATCGCCGAGCACGCGGCGCTGGCCGCCGCCGGGCGCGCCCGGCGCGCCCGCAGGCGAGGTCGCCGACTTCGCGAGTACTGCGCCCTGTACCGGGAGGCGTGGAGCGACCCCGCTGTCCGCTGGCTGCTTTCCGTCATCCCGTCCGCGATGATCTTCGACGACCACGACGTGCACGACGACTGGAACACCTCCGCCGCCTGGCGCCGCGACGTCCGGCCAGCTGCCCTGGTGGCGGCAGCGGATCGAGGGCGCCTACCAGAGCTACTGGGTCTACCAGCATCTCGGCAACCTGTCGCCCGCCGAGCTCGCCCGCGACGAGACGTGGGGCAAGGTCCGCCAGCCGGGCGACGCGGCGGCGGTGCTCGCCGACCTGGCGCACCGGGCCGACCAGCGGGCGCCGGGGATCCGCTGGTCTGTCCGGCGTACGTTCGGCGAGTCCGGGTGGTGCTGCTCGACTCGCGCAGCCGCCGGGTGGTGGACGGCGGGCCCCGGCTGATGGCGGACGAGGGGGAGTGGCAGTGGCTCACCGAGTCGGTCGCGGGCGACTGGGAGCACGTGGTCATCGCCACCTCGGTGCCGCCGCTGCTGCCGCGCGGGCATCCACGCCCTGGAGGCGTGGACCGAGCGGATCGCGGACGGGCCTGGGGACGGCGTGCCGCGCGGCTTCGGCGAGCGGCTGCGGCGCGCGGTCGACCTGGAGCACTGGCCGGCGTTCGGTGCGTCGTTCGCCCAGCTCGAGCAGCTGCTGACCGGGCTCGCGGCCGGGCGCTGCAGCGTGGCCGGCGGCCCGCCCGCCTCGGTCACCGTCATCTCGGGCGACGTGCACCACAGCTACCTGGCCGCGGTCGACCTGCCAGGCCGACTGGGCGCGGCGGCCGGCACGAGCCGTCCACGAGGCGGTCTGCTCCCCGTTTCACCAGGCCGTGCCGCCCGTGATGCGGTTCGCGCAGCGGCTGGCCAGCACCCGGGTCGAGTGGCCTGCTGGGCACGCTGGCGGCCTCGGCCGGCGGGCGCGCGCGTCCCGCGGATCAGGTGGCGGATCACCGCGGGCCCGTGGTTCGAGAACATGATCGCCGTGCTCGATTTCGACGGCCGCGGCGCCCGGGTCCGGTTCGACCGCGCCGCCGTCGACCCCGCCGGCCGGCCGCTGCTCACCACGGAGGCCGCCACCCGGCTGAGCTGAGCCCGTCAGCCCAGAAAGCCGCGCCGGCCGGGGTTCGAAAGCCGCTGGCGGCCGCCCGGGCCGGAGAAGGCGGACGGCCGCGCCCCCTTCCGGGGAGCGCGGCCGTGCGCTCGGGTCAGACCGCGACCCCCTAGTTCTTAGCCGGGAAGAAGCCCGCGAGTGCGTCCGCGATCGCGATGCCCCGCTTTTCGTAGCCGAGCGAGGTGTAGTGGATGCCGTCGTTGATGAACCAGGGCTTCTGCGCGACGGCGGGCCAGTTGTAGATCCGCATGTTCGGGTACAGCGGCGCCTCCTGCTCCAGGGCGTCGTTCCAGGCCTGCATGTTCTGCTCGGAGTAGGGCCCGGACGACAGCAGTGAGACCACTTCGACCCACATGACGGGCTGGGTCTTGCCGATCAGGTCCATCATCTGCGTCGATCCGCTGGACCCGGCCGATCTCGGAGCCCACGGCCACGTCGGCGGTGTCGTTGGTGCCCAGCGCCAGCACCCAGCAGCCGTTGAACCCGCTCTGCTTGACCTGCTGCGCCATCTTGAAGGCGTTGGGGGTGCCGGGCAGCGACTCCATGATCGAGGTGGCGCCGACGATCTTCATGACCGACTTCTTGATGCCGACGTCGGCGTAGCGGGCGGTGATCCGGTTGGCCGGGTTCGGCTCGTAGTCGGAGGAGATCAGCCCTTCCGAGGTGGAGTCGCCGATGTGCACCACTTCCGGGCACGAGCTCAGTCGGCGGCGGCGTGGGCAGGGCGGCAACGGTAGCCGCCGGGCCCGCCGCGGCGACCGTGACCGCGCCCGCGCCGGCCTGGCTGCCGCTCGCGCCCCCGGCCAGGCCCGCGTGGCCGGCCGAGGCCCGCGCCCTGCTGCCTGGCGCCGCGGCCGGGCCGGCCCTCGGCCTGCCCGGCCGGCATTGGACAACCGGGCGCTGGCGGGCGATGCGGTGGCGGCGCGGGCGACCGGGTGCGAGTGTTCACGGACAGCCGGGCCGCCGACGGTCACTCCGCCCGCGAGCACCGCCGCCGTGACCAGGCACACCCCGGCGATGGCGCGCGGTGACGACGGCCGCCACCGCCATCCGGGCCGCTGACCGCCCCCTGTTTCCTCGCGCGATCCGTCTGTCATGACCGTGCCTCCCTGCAGTTGCCTCGTAGCCTGGCTTTCAGCGGATGCTGGTCACGCCTGCTCAGCCGGGGGCGATCCAGCGGAGCCGTGCGCCGCTGCCGGATCGGGCTCCTCGATGAACCGCCAGGACAGCGCGGCGATCACCACGGTCGCGGCCACGACGGCACCGCCCGCCAGACACTGACCGGGCCGTCCCGGCGGTGCCGGGCGCCGCGGTCAGCACGATGATCGGGTAATGCCACAGGTAGATGCCGTAGGAGCGGACCCCGATCCAGCGCAACGGCCGGACGCCGAGCGCGCTTCCGAGCAGCGACCCCGGCGTCACCGCCGCCGCTATCACCGTGCCGCCGTCGCCACCGAGAAGCATGCACCATGCCGCCGCGGAACATGAAGTCCGAGTACTCGTTCGTCCGCCAGACCATCACCGACGATGACGGCGAGCCCGGCCACCCCGGCCGCGTCGATCAGCCACCGCAGCGGCCGGGCGACCGGCACCCGCCAGGCCGGCCGGCGACGCCGCCCCGGCCGCCAGCCGCCGGGTGGGCCACACCATCGCCAGCGCCGCGCCGATCAGCAGCCCGGACGCGCTGGTATCGGTCCCCTCGTACACCCGCGTGGGGTCATATCCGGGCTGGTAGAGCACGGCCATCAGTACGGCCGACGCCCGCCGCGAGCCACAGCGTCACCAGGGCCAGGGCCACCGCGGTCGCGGCTGCTCAGGAAGGCGGCCCGCCGCCCCGGGGGCCGGGCTTGCCGGGCGCGCCGGCCGCAGCGACCCGCGGCCCGGCCGCTTGCGCGCCCGGCCTCGCCAGCCACACCAGCACGCAGCACCACCCACGGCCACACCAGGTAGAACTGCTCCTCGACGGCCAGCGACCACAGGTGGTCGAGCGGCGCCGGGCGGCGCGAACCGCGCGTAGTACGAGGAGTGCTGGCCGATGTACCACCAGTTGCTCACGTAGAACACCGACGCGATCACGTTCACCGCGGAAACCGGGCACGAAGGTCCGGGCGAAGCGCGTTCACCCAGACCGTGACCACCGCCAGCATGACGAACAGGGCGGGCAGCAACCGCCGGGCCCGCCGCAGCCAGAAGCTCGCCGAGCCCGATCCGCCCCCGCGCCGCCCACTGCCCGACGAGGATGTCGGTGATGAGGTAGCCGCTGAGCGTGAAGAACACGCCGACCCCGAGCAGCCCGCCCTGCGCCCATCCGTAGCCGAGGTGATAGACGACCACGGCCGCCACGGCCATGTGCGCGCAGGCCGTCAAGCCCAGGCAGGTATTTTTGGTCGCCCCTCGCAGGTTCCGGCATGATAAAGCGCCCTCTCGCAGCCCCCCGTGAACGCTACTTATAGTTACCATGCAGCTACAGAGAGAAACCAGAATGAGCGGAGGTGGCGCGCGTTGTCTTCGATTCGTGATGGGCGTTGTCTTTCGCTTCGTGGCGGCGTTGTCTTCGTTTCGTGGCGGGGCGTGTCTTTCCTCCGCTGCCCTCCGTTGTCGCGGCGACCCAGGCTGACGGCCGGTTGCCGTGCCCGCGGTCTCGCTCCGCGGCCCGTCGTGAGCCTCCGCCATGCTCACCGGTGCCCGACCGGGTCGCCGCAGTGGAAATTCTTATCTAAACGGATATTTTTAGGTGCTATAGCCCGGTTAGTTTCCGCTCTCTTCTCCGGGCCCGCGGGAGCCGTGCTGCCAGAGGGTGACGGGGCGGGTGTGGCGCCTCCGGGCCGACGGCGACCAGGCCGGCGCCCGGCTGGTGCCCTTTCCCGCGGCCACGCGGGAAAGGGCACCCCTTGACAGCCGGCTGGCGCAGATCTAGCTTCTAGCCACCAGACACTGTGACCAGTCAGGCGACGGAATGCCCAATGAACCTGTATGAGCTGCTCACCCGCCGCGCGGAGAACGCCGGGCCGGTCCGGATCGGGGTGATCGGGGCCGGGAAATTCGCGTCGATGTTCCTGACGCAGGCCCTCGGCGTCCCCCAGATGCATGTTGTCGGCCTGGCTGACCTCGATACCGGCCGGGCCCGCGCCGCGCTCGACCGCACCGGCTGGCCGGCCGAGCGCTACCAGGCCGCGTCGGCGGCTGAGGCCATGCGGACCGGCGGCACCT
This sequence comes from uncultured Actinomycetota bacterium, assembly GCA_963795335.1. Classification (GTDB taxonomy): domain Bacteria; phylum Actinomycetota; class Actinomycetes; order Streptosporangiales; family Streptosporangiaceae; genus Trebonia. Next base: position 180,186 of record CAWCHI010000004.1, on the reverse strand, counting down.
GGGTCACCGGCTCGCCGGCCGACCTCATCGCCGCGCCCGGCCTCGAGGTGCTGATCGAGGTGACCGGCAACCCGGTCGCCGCGCGCCGCCCACGCCGCGGCCGGCATCGCCGCCGGGCTGCACGTCATCATGGTCAACGTGGAGGCCGACTGTCTCGTCGGGCCGGTGCTGGCCGAGCAGGCGCGGGCGGCCGGGGTGGTCTACTCGATGGCCTACGGTGACCAGCCGGCGCTGATCAGCGAGCTGGTCGACTGGTGCCGGACGATAGGCTTCGACGTAGTCGCGGCGGGCAAGGGAACCAAGTACCTGCCGGAATACGAGGCCTCGACCCCGGACACGGTCTGGGACTACTACGGCTTCACCGCCGAGCAGCTGGCCGCGGGCGACTTCAACCCGAAGATGTTCAACTCCTTCCTCGACGGCACCAAGTCGGCGATCGAGATGGCCGCCGTCGCCAACGCGACTGGGCTCGTCCCGCAGGACGAGGGGCTGCTGTTCCCGCCGGTCGACGTGGACGACCTGGCGACCGCGCTGCGGCCGCGCGCCGCGGGCGGTGTGCTCAGCCGTACGGGGACGGTCGAGGTGGTCTCCAGCCTGCACCGTGACGGGCGGCCGGTGGCCCGTGACTTGCGCTGGGGGGTCTACGTGACCTTCTCGGCCCGCACCGACTACGCGGCTCGCTGCTTCGCCGAGTACGGGGTGCGGACCGATCCGAGCGGCACCTGCGCCGCGCTCTACCGGCCGAGCCACCTCATCGGCCTCGAACTGGGCATCAGCGTCGCCTCGGCGGTGCTGCGGGGCGAGGCGACCGGCTCTCCCCGCGGTTTTGCGGGCGACGTGGTCTCGGTCGCCAAGCGCGACCTGCGCGCGGGCGAGTTGCTCGACGGCGAGGGCGGCTACACCGTGCGCGGGGCGCTGGCGCCGGCCGCGGCGTCGCTCGCCCGCCGGGCGCTGCCGATCGGACTGGCGGCCGGGGTCACCCTGCGTGGCCCGGTCGCCGCGGGCGCGGTGCTGACCTACGACGACGTCACCGTCGATGAGTCGGTCACCGCGGTCCGGCTGCGCCGGCGGCTGGAAGGCGCCGCCCTGGCACCAGGCCGGGCGTAACCTGGCGGCCGCCGCGGCGGCCGGCCAGAGCGAGCGAGGGAGAGCGAGATGACCAGTACCGTAATCCTCGTCCACGGGATGCCGACGACGGCCCGGCTGTGGGACGGCGTCATCGCCAGCCTGGATGGTACCCGCCGGGTGATCGCGCTTGACCTGCCCGGCTTCGCCGAGCCGCCGCCGCCGGGCTGGGGCGGGGTCAAGGAAGACTACGTCGACTGGCTGATCGGCCAGATCGAGACGGTGGCGGCGGCCGACGGGCCGGTCCACCTGGTCGGGCATGACTGGGGGTGCCTGCTCACCTGCCGGGCCGCCTCGCTGCGCCCCGAGCTGCTGCGCAGCTTCGCCTTCGGCAACGGCCCGATCGACGAGGACTGGCCGCTGCACGGCTTCTGGGCGACCTGGAACATCCCGGGCGAGGGCGAGCGCTGGATGGACAACCTCGATGTCGACGCGATGCGGGCGGGCCTGCAGGCGGGCGGGATGCCCCCCGCGGTCGCGGCCGCGATCACCTGGCAGCACGACTGGAACCGGGCCATCACGCTGTCGCTGTACCGCTCGGCGACGTACGTCGGCAAGGAGTGGGCGGGCGACTTGCGGAAGATCGTGGTGCCGAGCCTCGCCGTGTGGGGGCTGCACGACCTGATCGTCCCGGTCGAGTTCGGCCGCCGGATGGCCGTCCGCATGGGGGCCGAGGTGGTCGGGCTGGAAGCCAGCCACTTCTGGCCCGCGGAGGCGCCGGAAGCGGCGGCCAGGGAATTGCAACGCCACTGGACGCGGGCCGAGCGGTCGCCGTACACGATCCTCACCCAGCCGCGGGGGTAGCAGGCGGGCCAGGCAGGCGGGACGGGCAGGCGGGACGGGCCCCGGGACGCGGACGGCCCGCCCGGCGCACTGACCGGGACGGGCCGCTCGCAACCGCGGACGCGGTTACAGGTAGTTCTCCAGGTCGCCCTTGATGTCAGCGGGCAGCACCGGCGGCTCATAGCGCTTGATGACGGTGCCGTCGCGGCCAATGAGGAACTTGGTGAAGTTCCACTTGACCTCGTCGGTGCCGTCGGCGCCGGGCCGGATCTTGGAAATGGCGTCGTAGAAGCCGCCGTACTGCGGCCCGAAGTCGCCCGGTGCGGCCGCCCGCAGGTACGTGTACAGCGGGTCAGCGTCCGGCCCGTTCACGTCGATCTTGGCCAGCACCGGGAACGTGACGTCGTAGGTGGTCTGGCAGAACTCCTGGATCTCGGCGTCGGTCCCGGGCTCCTGCTCCTTGAACTGGTTGCAGGGGAACCCGAGGACCTCCAGGCCCCGGTCCTTGTCGTCGCGGTAGAGCGCCTCGAGGCCCTCGTACTGCGGCGTCAGGCCGCACTTGCTGGCGACGTTGACGACCAGCAGCACCTTGCCCGCGTAGTCGCCCAGTGGGACCTTGCCGCCGTTGGCGTCGGTCACGGTGAAGTCGTAGGTACTGGTCATGCTGCCTCCTCGGATCCCGGGTTCCGCGGCCGGGCCGGCGCCGGGACAGGGGAGGCGCCGCACCCTAAGCGGAACAGCAGTTCCGCTTCATTGTCATCATAGCGGAGCCGCCCTCCGGGTGCCGGAGCCGGCTGAGGAGCCTGCGACCGAGAGGACCGCCCATAAGCCCCCCGGCCTCGCTGGCCGGGAAAAGGATTGCCAGGCCAATCGGTGAACCTGCAGCCCCGCCCCGCCGCTTGTCATAAGAATCTGCCCGGGTTAGCCGGGATGACTTACGACACCAATCCGCGTTAAAGGGATAGGTGCGCGATTCAACAGGTGCCACCCGCTAGTCTCATTAAAACCCGCCGATTGCACTGGGAGCGATCGCATGGCTCAGAAGCTCGAGACCCTCTTCATCGACGACATCGACGGCGGTGAGGCAGAGGGGACTGTCCGTTTCGCCCTTGACGGCCACGAGTTCGAGATCGACTTGAACCGCGAGCACAGCAACGAGCTGCGCTCGGCGCTCGGCAAGTACATTTCGCATGCGCGCAAGGTCGGCAGCACGGCCCGGCGCTCGTCCGCCCGCGGCCGCCAGTCGGCCTCGGTCGACACGGTGGCCGTGCGCGCGTGGGCGCGGCAAAACGGGCTCGACATCAAGGACCGCGGCCGCGTCCCGGCTGGTGTCGTCGAGCAGTACCGGACCGCGACCGGGCACTGACCGCCCGCCGGGAGCGGGACATGGCCGGTCCGGTCACGTCCCCGGACCGCGGTCCGCCGGCACCGTCGGCGGTCCGCCGGGCCTGGCATTCCGCAGCAAGACGAGACATTCAACGGCCCCGGAAATGTAAACAATGAGCACCGGGCACCCGGTTATACCGGTCAAGTTGACGTGCGCCGATAAGGCTCGCGGGGACGGCGATGATGCCGGAAGCGGGCCCAGCCGTGCTCGCCACTGCTATTGCGGCCACGGCGCGGCGGCGGGCCGGGTCACGGCCCGCCAGGACGCGTTGACAAAGCGTTGATAACCCGTTGCCCCGGTTGTGACGGCGGCCCCGCAGGGTGGAGATGACAGCCGTCGCTCCCAGGAGGTGCCCGTGACCGAGTCCATGCGCGCGTTCGTGATCAAGAAGGTCGGCGAGACCGGCCTGGTCGAGAAGCCGGTTCCGGAACCGGGCCCGGAGGAGGCGGTCGTCCGCACGACGGCCGCGCTGATTTGCACCTCGGACGTGCATACGGTGAAGGGCGCGCTGCCAGTGCCGGACGGCCGCACGCTCGGGCACGAGTCGGTCGGCGTGATCGAGAAGCTCGGGTCGGCCGTGACCGGGTTCGAGGTCGGCCAGCGGGTCGCCGTCAACGCGGTGACCCCGTGCTACCGCTGCCACTACTGCCAGCGCGGCTACACCAGCCAGTGCGGCGGGCCGCTCGGCGGCTACAAGTACACCGTCCAGATGGACGGCAACATGGCGGAGTACTTCCTCGTCCCGGCCGCGTTCGCGAACCTCACGCCGATCCCCGACGACCTCACCGACGCCCAGGCGGTCTACACCTGCGACATGCTCAGTACCGGGTTCATGGGCGCCGAGCACGCGTACCTCGAGTTCGGCGACACCGTCGCGGTGTTCGCGCAGGGACCGGTCGGGCTGTGCGCCACCATGGGTGCGAACCTCATGGGCGCGGGCCGGATCATCGCGGTGGAGTCCCGTCCCGAGCGCCAGACGCTGGCCCGGCGGTTCGGCGCGGACGAGATCGTCGACTTCACCCAGGGCGACCCGGTCGATCAGATCATGGAGCTCACCGGCGGCGAGGGCGTCGACGCGGCCATCGAGGCGTTCGGATTCCCGCAGACCTTCGAGGCCTGCGTGCGGGTGACGAAGGCGGGCGGCCGGGTGTCGAACATCGGCTACCACGGGGAGAACCCAGCCCCGCTGCAGCTGCCGCTGGACGCGTTCGGCCTGGGCATGAACGACAAGTCGATTCACACCGGCCTGTGCCCCGGCGGCAACGAGCGGATGAACCGGCTCTTCCGGCTCATGCAGACCGGGCGGATCGACCCGACCCCGATGACGACCCACACGTTCGCGTTCGACGACGTGGCGACGGCGTTCGAGATGATGACGACCAAGGACGACGGCATCATCAAGCCGCTGATCACCTTCGGCTGAGCCTGGCCGGGCCCGCCGGGCTGAGCCGCCCGGTCCCGTCCGGCCCCGTCCGGCTCAGCCCGGCGGCTCAGCCGGAAGTGACACCGCGGCCACGGTGCCCGTCTGCGCGCTGCGGAGCTCGAGGGTGCCGCCCATCGCCTGGGTGAGGGCGCGGGCAACGACCAGGCCAAGGCCCGCGCCCGGCTCGCCCGAGTGCTCGGCCCCGAGCCGGTCGAACGGGGTGAACAGCCGGGTCATCATCTCGGCCGGGATCCCCGGGCCCGAGTCGCGGACGGTCACGGTCACGGTCGCGGCGGCGTCCTCCACCGCGACCTCGACCCAGCCGCCCGCCCGGTTGTAGCGGACGGCGTTGGTGACCAGGTTGATCAGCACCTGGCGGAGCCGGCGGCCGTCGGCCCGGACGGTGCCCGGCCCGGCCGGGCCAGGTCGCAGGGTGACGTCGTGCGCGGCCGCCAGGGGGGCCAGCAGCGCCAGCACTTCCTCCAGCAGGCCGCCCAGTCCGACCGGCCTGAGCTGGATCGGCAGCGCGTCGGCCTCGATCTTGGCGATGTCGAGCAGGTCGTCCACCATCGCCAGGACGTGCTCGGTCGCCGCGCCGATGTGCTCCAGCGCTGCCTGCCGCCGGTCCGGCGGCAGGTCGAGGGTGCGCAGCAGCTCGGTGAAACCAGTGATCGCCTGCAGCGGGGTGCGCAGCTCGTGGTTGAGCGCCGCCACGAACTCGGATTTCGCCTGGCTGGCGGCCTCCGCCGCGGCCCGGGCCACCTCGGCCTCGCGCCGGGCCCGGCGGTCCCGTTCGGCCGCCCGGCGCTGGGTGATGTCGAGCAGGTTCACGCTCAGGCTGACCGGGAGGCCGTCGGCCCCGCTGACCACCGACGCCGCCACCGCGAGGTCGATCACCCGGCCGTCGGGATACCGGGCGGTCGCCTCGTAGTGCACGCTGCCGGCCCGGTCCCGGGCGAGCCGCTCGAGCTGGCCCCCGGTGCCCGCCGCCGGCGTGGCCACCGCGTCCAGCGGGCACCCGAGGAGCTCGTCTTCGGTCCGGCCGAGCAGGTCGCGCAGCGCGCGGTTCACCCGCACCAGCCGGCCGTCGAGCCCGGCCAGCACCATGCCGACGGCGTTGTCCTCGAACGCCCGGCGGAACCGCTCCTCGCTCTCCGCCAGCGCCCCGAACAGCCCCGCGTGGTCGATCGCGACCGACGCCAGGTGGGTGAAGCGGTCGACCAGCCGGCACTCACGCAGCGGCGGCTGGTGCGGCTGGTCGTGGTAGACCGCGAACGTGCCAACGATCCCGGTGCGGCCCTGGATCGGGCTGGACCAGCAGGAGCGCATCCCGTACGGGGCGGCGACGTCACGGTAGCGCCGCCAGCGGGCGTCGAGCAGGATGTCGGCCGCGATGACGGGCGTGCCGAGGTAGGCCGCGGCGCCGCACGATCCCTGCTGGGGCCCGACCGGCAGCCCGTCGATGCGGGCCGAGTAGGCGGCGGGCAGGGACGGCGCCGCGCCGTGGCGCAGCGTCGCGGTGGCCGCATCGAGCAGCAAGATCGAGCACCGGCTGCCCTCGATCAGGTCCTCCAGCGCGACGACGACGCAGGTCAAGACCTCGGCCAGCGGGGTGCCGGCCGCGATCAGCTCCAGCACCGCGGTCTGCCGGCGGAGCAGGACGAGGCTGTCGGCGTGGCCGAGGTCGAAGCTCGCCCGCGCGTCGGCGGTGGCGGCGCCGGCCGCGACGAGGTCAGGGGCGGCCCGGGCGCCGGGCACGGTGCCGGGGACGGTCCTATCCGTGCTCATCGGGCGGTTCCATGCGGTATCCGACGCCGCGCACGGTCTGCACGATCGGGCGGCCGTCAGCGGCCGTCCCGAGCTTGTGCCGGAGCCGGTGCACGTGCTCGGTGACGGTGGCCTCGCCCTGCCACCCACGGGCGCTGCCCCACACGTGCTGCAGCAGCTGGGCCCGGGTGAACACCTGCCGGGGGTGCCGGGCAAGGAAGGCCAGCAGGTCGAATTCCTTGGCCGTGAGCTCGACCGGGCTGCCGTCGAGGGTGACGTCCCGGCTGGTCTCGTCGACCCAGAGACCGTCGGGCGGCGCTTTCCGGGCCGGGACAGCCCCGGCCCGCGAGCGCCGCAGCACCGACCGGACCCGGGCGGCCAGTTCCCCCGGCGAGAACGGCTTGACCAGGTAGTCGTCGGCCCCGAGGTCGAGCCCGATGATCCGGTCGGTCTCCCCGCTGCGGCCGGACAGCACGATCACCGGCAGCGGGGCGGCCGTCCCGGCCGCCTCGCGGACCCGGCGCAGCACGTCAAGGCCGCCGACGCCCGGCAGCGAAAGGTCCAGGACCACCAGGTCGGGCCGGCTGTGCTCGATCTGGGCGAGGGCGGCCGCGCCGTCGGCCACCTCCGTCACCGCGAACCCGTCCGCCTCGAGCTGCCAGGACACCACCGCCCGGACCCGCTGGTCGTCGTCGACGACCAGGACCCGCGAACAGGCGACGTCGTGCACGCTCGGTCTCCTCGGCCGGGGACGACCCCTGTGTCGCCCGCATCCCCATAGTGCCGCCGCGCCGGGAGCAGGGCAAGCAGGCGCCAGCGCGGCTCAGTTGAGAAAGCGTTGAGGTCCTGTTGGTGCGCCTGTGACGGACGCCCCTCAGTCTGGGAGACACGTCTGTCACGTCTGCCTCGATCCATCCCGCTGCCTGGCAAGGAGGCCGCCGACAATGAAGCTCGCTCTATACCTGCCGAACTTCCGTACCAAGGTGACGCTCAAGGAGCTTGAGGATCTCACCCGCCTGGCCGAGGACCTCGACTTCGACTCGGTCTGGACGCTCGACCGGATCGTCGTACCCGAAGCCTCCGACCGCCAGGAGTTGCAGTACTCGTTCGGCATGATGGCGGGGCTGCCGAAGGCGCTGCCGGTGGCCGCGCGCGGCGAGTGGTTCCAGGGCATGCCGCTGATCCCCTGGCTCGCGGCGAAGACGAGCAAGGTGCGGATCGGGATGAGCATCACCGACACGCCGTTCCGTGCCCCCGGCGTCCTCGCGGCCGAGATGGCGACGATCGACCACCTGTCGGGCGGCCGCCTCAACGTCGGGGTCGGCTCCGGCTGGATGCCGGAGGAGTTCGCGGCCGCCAGCGCCGCCCACATCTTCCCCCGGCGCCACGCCCACGTGCGCGAGACGATCGAGGTCATGCAGGGCGTCTGGGGCAACGACCTGTTCGAATACCACGGCGAGTTCGCCGACTTCGAGCGGTGCGGGTTCGGGGTCAAGCCGCTGCAGGACCCGCTGCCGATCTTCTTCAGCGGGCTCAAGGACCCGAAGCGCTCGGCGTTGCGCATCGCCAAGTACAACCTGGCCGGCTGGATCGGGATCCAGGACTCGCCTGAGGAGATCAGGCAGTGGCGCGCGGCGATCCAGCGGGAGCTGGAAGAGCTCGGCAGCTCCCGTTCGGTCGACGACCTCGAGATCAGCAGCATGATCTGGACCGTCATCACCGACCAGGAGGTCGACCAGTCGGACAACGGCAAGGTCACCAACCTGCTGGTGGGGACGGCCGGGCAGATCGCCGACCGGCTCAAGGCGTACAAGGAGGCCGGGCTCACCATGCCGATGATCTGGCCGCCGTTCGCCGACGTGCCGGTCGCGAAGACGCTCGACGACCTCAAGCGGATCAAAGAGGAAATCCTGCCGCAGGTCGAGGCATCCTGAGGCGAAACGCCCGGGGGACTGATCGTGAACATCGCCAGCCTCCTCGCCGAGCCGGCCGCGCGTGCCGGTGACCGGCTCGCGCTGGTCCAGGGCGAGCGGGCCCTCACCTACCGGGAACTGGGCGACCGGGTCGCCCGCCTCGCGGGCGGACTGGCCCGGCTCGGCCTGGGACCGGGCGACCGCGTCGTGCTGCTCATGCCCAACCGGCCCGAGCTGGTCGAGTCGCTGTGGGCCGCCTTCCACGGCGGGTTCACCGCCGTACCGGTCAACTGGCACCTGCACCCGGACGAGGTGGCCTACATCGTCCGGCACTGCGGCGCGGCCGTCGTCGTAGTCAGCGACGAGACGGCCGCCGCGACCCGCGGCCTGCCGGACGGGGTCCGGGTGGTGCGGACCGGGTCCGGCTACGAGGACCTGCTCGCTGCAGCGGTGGCGCCCCGGGCCGAAACGGCCGCCGGGGACCCGGCCTGGCTCTTCTACACCTCGGGGACGACCGGACGGCCGAAGGGCGCGACCCTCACCCACCGCAACCTGTCCGCGATGACCGAGGCCTACTGGCGCGACCTGGATCCCGTCGCCGACGGCAGCGTCTACCTGCACGCCGCCCCGCTCACCCACGGCAGCGGGCTTTACCTGCTGCCGTCCACCGCGCGGGGCGCGACCCAGGTCATCGCGCCCGGAATCAGCTTCTCGGCCGCAGGCTTCGTTCGGCTGATCCAGGAGCACCAGGTCACCCACGCCGCCTTCCTCGCCCCGACGATGCTCCGCTACGTGGTCGACGAGGCGCGCGGCGCGAGCCTGCCGACCCTGCGCAGCATCGTCGTCGGCGGGGCGCCGCTCTACCAGGAGGACCTGCGCACCGCGGTCGGCGTGTTCGGGCCGGTCGTGACCCAGATGTACGGGCAGGGCGAGGCGCCGATGACGATCACGGTCATGCCCCCGGCCGAGGCCCTGGACCATCCGGGCTCGTGCGGCCGCCCCTTCCACGGCGTCGAGATCCGGCTGGCCGGCGCCGACGGCGCCGAGCGGCGAGCCGGTGCCAGACGGCACTGACGGCGAGGTCCTGGTCCGCGGCGACGTGGTGATGCGCGGCTACTGGGACAACCCCGCGGCCACCGCGGCCACCCTGGCCGGCGGCTGGCTGCACACCGGCGATATCGGCCACCTCGAGGACGGCTACCTGTACCTGACCGACCGGGCCAAGGACGTCATCATCACCGGCGGGTCGAACGTCTACCCCCGCGAGGTCGAGGAGGTGCTGCTCACCCACCCAGCCGTGCGCGAGTGCGCCGTCGTCGGCGTGCCCGATGCCGAGTGGGGCGAGTCCATCCGGGCGTTCGTCGTCGCCGACGGCGCGCCGGCCGCGGACGAGCTGATCCAGTACTGCCGCGCCCGGCTCGCCTCGTTCAAGAAGCCGCGCGAGGTGATCTTCGTGGCCGAGCTGCCCAAGAACGCGGCGGGCAAGATCCTCAAGCGGGAACTGCGCGACCGCTGACCGGGCGCCGCCGGCGTTACCGGCGGGCGGTGACCGGCCAGCGGCCGGTGAGCTCGTCTCCGTCCGCGGTCAGCAGTTCGCCTGCCAGGTTGACCACCGGGCACACGTGGTTGGGGACGACCCGGACGAGATCGCCGATGCGCAGCGGCGTGGTCAGGCCGCGGACGACGGCGTGCTCCTCGCTCAGCAGGGCGATCGTCGCCTCGGGGGCCTCCAGGATCAGGCCGTACCCGGCCAGCCAGGGCGGCTTGTCGCTCGACAGGGCCTTCGACCCGCAGTCGAGGACCGCCTCGCCCGGCCGCGGGGCGGAGACGACCCGGGCCGCGACGACGAGGGCGATGTCATCTCCGGGCCGCCCGAGCGCCAGCTGCTGCCGGTCGCCGAACACGTACGTCCCCGGCCGCACCTCGGTCAGCGGCGCCGCCACCCCGGTCTCGGCGGTTGGGGTGGAGCCGCCGCTGAGCACCGGCTCGGAGCCGGTCAGCCCGCGCAGCGCGTCCCCCGCGGCGGCCAGCGTGGCCCGCTCGTCGGCCGCGGCCGCCGCGACGACAGCGTGGTCGGGCTTCGCGTAGGCGTGGCCCGGATGGGTGAACGCCCCCGCCACCTCCAGCCCGGCGGCCCGGCAGGCCTTACCCAGCGCGTGCACCCCGGCGACGGGGATGCCCGAGCGGTGCTGCCCGGAGTCGACCTCGATCAGGACGCTGATGCCAGGGACCGCCGCCCCGAGGGCTTTCGCCGCCGCGACGCTGTCCACCCCGACCAGCAACTCGGCCTGATCGGCAAGGGCCGCGAGCCGGGCGGGCCGGTTAGCCGACCCGGCCCACAGCGGGTAGGCGATGAACACGCTCGGGCAGCCGTCGGCGACGAAGGCCTCGGCCTCCGCCAGGGTGGCCACGGTCAGGCCCGCGGCCCCGTGGGCAAGCTGCCGCCGCCCGACCTCCAGGCATTTGTGCGTCTTGGCGTGCGGCCGCAGTACCGCCCCGGCGGCCGCCGCCACCGTCTGCATCCGGTCCAGGTTCCGTTCCAGCCGCGTCACGTCGACCACGAGGGCTGGTGTCTCGATATCCCACCGCATGACCCCAGTCTTCCGTGTCCGCGGCGTCTGGCACCATGATGGCGAAGACACAATGAGACGACGACGGGCGCACCCCCCGCGTGCGCGAAGCCTCTGGAGGCAACGTGGAATACACCCGACTCGGATCGTCCGGGCTCGAAGTGAGCCGGCTCGCCCTCGGCTGCATGAGCTTCGGCGACAAGTACGCCGGCCGCATGACCTGGATCCTCGGCGACGAGGAAGCGGCCCCGATTTTCCAGCGGGCCCTGGACCTGGGCATCACCTTCTGGGACACCGCCAACATCTACGGCTACGGCACCTCCGAGGAGGTCACCGGGCGGGCGATCAAGAAATTCAGCCGCCGCGAGGACATCGTGCTCGCGACCAAGCTGTTCCAGCGGATGTATGAGGGACCAGGCGGCGGCGGGCTGTCCCGCCGGGCCGTCTTCGAGCAGATCGACGCCTCCCTGCGGCGGCTGGACACCGACTACGTCGACCTGCTGCAGATTCACCGCTTCGACCCCAAGGTGCCGGTCGAGGAGACCATGGAAGCGCTGCACGACGTGGTCAAGGCGGGCAAGGTCCGCTACCTGGGGGCCAGCTCAATGTGGGCCTGGCGGTTCGCGAAGATGCAGGAGGCGGCCCGCAGCCACGGCTGGACCCCGTTCGTCTCCATGCAGGACCAGTACAGCCTGCTCTCCCGCGAGGAGGAGCGCGAGATGTTCGGCCTGCTGGCCGACCAGGGCGTCGGCAGCATCCCCTGGGGCCCGGTGGCGGGCGGACGGCTGGCCCGTCCGTGGGGGGAGAAGGGCACGGCCCGCGGCGCTACCAGCCGCGACGCCGACCCCCAGGGGCGCCCCATCGTGCTCGACTCGGACAAGGCCATCGTCGACGCGGTGGAGCGCATCGCCCGCGAGCGGGGTGTCGCGATGGCGACCGTCGCGATGGCCTGGGTGCTGCGGAACCCGGTCATCAGCGCCCCGATCATCGGCGCGACCAAGGATCACCACCTGACCGACGCCGCCGCCGCGCTCGACCTCGAGCTCAGCGACGACGAGGTCGCGGCGCTGGAGGGACCCTACGTGCCGCGCCTGCCGACGTACTTCTAGGCTGACTCCTCGCCGTCGGGGCCAGTGGCGGTGAGGTCGTCGGCGCCTGGCATCAGGTCCGCCGGGAGCGGCGCGGCCGAGATCTCCGCGACCTCCGCTTCCAAGACGGCCGCCGCGGCGCCGCCGGACGCCGCGTCCTGGGCGCGGGCCTGGTTGCCGGACATGAGCCGCAGCGGTACTTCCTTCAGGCAGGACGACAGCACGATCGCGGCCACCAGCAGGACGGCGACGACGGCGAAGACCACGTCGGCGGCGGAGGTGAACCCGACGAAGAACGGGTGGGCCAGTGCCTTGGACAGGCCCCCCAGGAACGACGTGTCGTCCAGGCCGCCGCTCAGGTTCTGGTGCAGCGCGGTCACCTGGCCGGGGTTGGCCCGGGCCGCGGCCTGGAAGGCGGGGGTGCCGGCGGCGGCGGTGTACTGCTGGGCGATCTTGGAGCCGGCCAGCGAGAACAGGATTGACAAGAAGATCGCGGTGCCCAGCGTGCCGCCGACCGAGCGGAAGAACGTCGAGGCGGCCGAGGCGACCCCCATGTCCTTGGCGGGCACGGCGTTCTGCATCGCCAGCACCAGGCTCTGCATGTTGAACCCGAGCCCGACGCCGAAGATCGCCATGTAGGCGTCCGTGCTCCACAGGGCCGAGTCGGCCCGCAGGGTGATCAGCAGGCTCATCCCGATGACCATGAGGACCGAGCCGACGACAGGGAAGACCTTGTAGCGCCCGGTCCGGGCGATCACCCGGCCGGCGCCCAGCGAGGACAGCATCAGCCCGGCCACCATCGGCAGCAGCAGCAGGCCGGACTTGGTGGGCGAGGCGCCCTTGACGATCTGCAGGTACAGCGGCAGGACCGACATGCCGCCGAACATCGCCATGCCGATGATGGTGACCTGACCCGAGGCGACCGAGAAGGTGCGGTTGCGGAACAGGCGCAGCGGCAGCAGGGCGTCGTCGCCCATGCGGTGCTGGATCCAGACGAACGTGATGATCCCGGCCACGCCGAGGAAGTAGCAGAGGAACGAGGAGGGCGCTGCCCAGCCCCACGACGAACCCTGCTCGGCCACCACCAGCAGCGGCACCAGCCCCACGATCAGCATGAGCGAGCCCCACCAGTCGATGCGGCGGTCACGGCGGCTGTGGTCGAGCTTGAGCACCCGCGCGATGACGACCAGCGCGACGGCGGCGATGGGCACGTTGATGTAGAAGATCAGCCGCCAGCCGGCGATGCCGAGGAAGTCGGTCGTGCCGGCCAGCAGGCCGCCGAGTACCGGCCCGAGCACCGAGGCGCTGGCGAAGACGGCCATCATGTAGCCCTGGTAGCGGGCCCGCTCGCGGGGCGGGATGATGTCGCCGATGACGGCCAGCGCCAGCGGCATGATGCCGCCCGCGCCGATGCCCTGGAAGGCGCGGAAGGCCGCCAGCTCGTACATCGAGGAGGCCAGGCCGCACAGCGCCGACCCGGCCACGAAGATCACGATCGCGATCATGAACAGCCGCTTGCGGCCGTAGATGTCCGACAGCTTGCCGAACAGCGGGGCGGCGACCGTCGAGGTGATCAGGAACGCGGTGGTGACCCAGGCCTGCGCCTGCAGGTCGTGCAGGTCGTTGCCGATCGTCTTGATCGCGGTCGCGACGATCGTCTGGTCCAGGGCCGCCAGGAACATGCCCATCACCAGGCCGGACAAGATCGTCAGGATCTGCCGGTGGGACAGTGCTCCGCTCGAGGCGGAATCAGCCGGGCGGGTTGCTACGGCGGTCATGCGGGGGATCCTTCTCTCATGCGTACCACGGCGGAGTGAACCTCGTCGTAGGCGGTGGTGAAGCGTTCCAGCTGCTGGGCGAACTGGCGCAGTTCGGCGGTGCTCCAGCCGGCCAGCACCTCGTCGAAGAAGGCCTGCCGGCCCTTCTCGTGCTCGGCGACCGCGGCCCGGCCCGCCTCGGTCAGGGCCAGCAGGCTGGCCCGGCCGTCGAGCTGATCGGCCCGGCGCTCGATGAGGCCCCGGCCGATCAGCAGGTTGACCTGGCGGCTGACGGTGGACAGGTCGGCCGAGACGCTCGCGGCCAGTGCGCTGGCCCGCAGCGGGCCGTCCGCCTGGACAGTGTGCAGCAGCAGGTGGGTGGCCGACTCGACGTCGTTGCCGGCGGCCGCCTGCAGCCGCGCCTTGGCCTGGCGCACCGTGCGCTGCAGGCTGATGAACGACCCCGTCACCGCGTCCTTGGCGTCCCGCTGAGCGCCGCGCGCTGGGGTGGCCGCCTGCGCGGGTGCCGCCGGGGGCGCCGCTGCTCCGCTGTCTGTCACTGCCCCGTCCTGAGTCCGCCGCTCCGTTACTTGTAGATGACAAGTGGTTGTGGTGGCCAAGTATTCCGCCGCGGGCGGGTTTCCTGAGATTTCTCCGGGGTGGTGCACTGGAGCGATGACCGACGCACTTCCGCCGACGCCTGACGCCGGCCGGCTCGCCGTGCTGAGCCGTCCGCTGCGGAACCGGGTGACGCCGGCGGGCGAGCTGATCGCCACCACGGCCCGCGGGACGATGTACGGCAACCGGGGCGTGCTCCATGGCGACGACCTGGCCCTGGTCCGGCGCTACCAGGTCCGCCGCTGGCTGGTGTGCCTGCTGGAGTTCCGCGGCCGCCGGCGGCCCATCATGCAGCCCAGGCGCTATACCGGGCTGTTCTTCCTCGACGAGGCGGTCGCGCTGGCCGCCGGGCACCGTCCCTGCGCGGAATGCCGCCACGCCGCCTACCAGTCGTTCCGGACCGCCTGGACGGACGCCCTCGGCCTGCCTGCGCGACCGGCGGCGGACGACATCGACCGGGTGCTGCACCGGGAGCGCCGCCTGGCCGGCGGGGCCCGCGTCTCCTACCCTGCGCCGCTCAGCGAACTCCCGGACGGCGTCTTCATCGCCCGTGACGGCGAGTCCTGGCTGGTGCACGACGGCGGCCTGCGCCGCTGGACGCCGGCCGGGTACACCGACCGGGCAGACCAGTTCGGCGGCCAAGCCGCGGTGCTGACGCCCCGCTCCACCGTGGCCGCGATCCAAGCGGGCTACCGCCCGCTGCTGCACCCGTCGGCCTGAGCGGCGAACTCGGCCGCCCCGCCCCTGGCGCCGGCCATCAAGGCCGGCCTTAGTGCACAGTAGGCCGATTCGTCCTCCGGAGTTATAACTGGATAGGCGACGGAGCGGAAGGGTCGGCATGACAGGCGAACTCGGGCGGAAAAGGGTCGGCATCCGGCTGCCGCGGCACGTGGGCCCCCAGGGCGCCGAGCAGCGCTGGGTCCACGAGCTGGAGGCGCTGGCCCCGGTCGCGGACATCGTTGAGATCCACGCTGACACGCCGGCCGAGTTCGCCGCCGCCGCCGGCGACCTGGATGCCATCATCACGTCCTGGGGCATTCGCATCGACCGGGAGATCGTCGGGGCGCTGAAGCGCTGCGTGGTGATCGGCGTCGGCGGCGTCGGGGTGGACATGGTCGATGTCGAGGCCGCGACCGCGGCCGGGATCGTCGTCACCAACGTCCCCGACGTGTTCATCGAGGAGGTCGCCGACCACGCGATGATGCTGCTGCTCAACGTGGCCCGGATGACGCCCCAGGTGACGCGGATGGCCCGCGAGGGCCAGTGGTACGAGGCCCGGGCTGTCCTCAGCCGGCGTGACCGCCTGCTCGGCCAGACGCTCGGCCTGTTCGCGTTCGGGCACGTCGCGCGGGCTACCGCCCGCCGGGCCATGGCCTTCGGCATGCGCGTCATCGCGTACGACCCCTACGTCAGCGAGCTGGACATCATCGGAGCCGGGGTCGAGCCGGTCAGCTTCGGCGAGCTGCTGGAGCGCAGCGACTACCTGTCGGTCCACGCGCCCCACAACGCCGAGACCGAGCACGCCATCGACGCCGCCGCCCTGCGCCGCATGAAGCCCACCGCGGGCCTGATCAACACCGCCCGCGGGCCGATCGTCGACGAGGCGGCCCTGATCGAGGCCCTGCGCGACGGCGTGATCGCCGGGGCCGGCCTTGACGTGACCGAGCAGGAGCCCGCATCGCCCGGCAACCCGCTGCTGGCCATGGACAACGTGATCCTCACGCCGCACATAGCGTCGGCCAGCACCCGGATGCGGCCGGAGACGCGCCGCCGCGTCGGCCGTGAGGTGGCCCTCGTGCTGCGCGGCCGGTGGCCGATGAGCTGCGTCAACCCGACTGTCCTGCCGCGCGCGGTGCTCGAGCGGTGGCAGCCCTACCCGATGAACAGGGGGCCCAACCGATGAGAGTCGTCACCGCGATCGCCAAGGCGATGAAGGCCGAAGGGGTGGAGATTCTCTTCGCCTACCCGGTAAATCCGCTGATCGAGGCGGCCGCCGAGGAGGACATCCGCACGGTCATCGTGCGCCAGGAGCGCATCGGCCTGCACATGGCCGACGCGTACTCGCGGGTGAATTCCGGGGCGAAATTCGGGGTCTTCTGCATGCAGCACGGCCCCGGCTCGGAGAACGCCTTCGGGGGCGTGGCCCAGGCGTTCTCCGAGTCGTCGCCGATTCTCGTGATCCCGGCCGGCTACCCCCGGCACCTGGCCCACTATTACCCCAACTTCAACTCGGTCCTGAACATGCAGCACATCACGAAGTGGGCGGAGCCGCTGACCTCCGGCCGCTCCGTCCCGAACGTGCTGCGCCGCGCCTTCTTCCAGCTCCGCAACGGGCGTCCCGGCCCGGTGCTCCTCGAGGTCCCGGCCGACCTGTGGAACGAGGAGGTGCCCGACGACTGGGCCTACACGCCGAGCTTCACTGCCCGCAGCGGACCCGACCCGGCCGATGTGACGCAGGCGGCCCGGCTGCTGGCAGCCGCACAGCACCCGGTGATCTACGCGGGCCAGGGCGTGCACTACGCGCGGGCCTGGGCCGAGCTGAAGGACCTGGCCGAGGCGTGGAACATCCCGGTGACTACCTCCATCGAGGGCAAGAGCGCGTTCCCCGAGGATCACCCGCTGTCGCTCGGCAGCGGCGGCCGGGCGAACCCGCGCCCGGTCAAGCGCTTCCTGGCCGAGGCCGACGTCATCCTGGGGGTCGGCTGCAGCTTCGCGCTGACCGGCTTCGGGGTGGCCATGCCGCCGGGCAAGACGATCATCCACGCCACCCTCGACCCGATGGACCTGAACAAGGACGTGGCGGCGCAGTACGCCCTGATCGGCGACGCGCGGCTCACCCTGACGGCGCTGAGCCAGGCGATGGACGGCCTCGACAAGACCACCGCGGCGGCCCGGCACGACGTTCCGCTCCAGATCGCCGAGCTCCGCCGCGCCTGGCTGGCGGAATGGGCCCCGAAGCTGGGCAGCGACGACGCGCCCATCAACCCCTACCGGGTCATCGCCGAGCTCAACCGCCTGGTGGACAAGGAGAAGACCACCATCACGCACGATGCCGGCAGCCCCCGGGACCAGATGACGCCCTTCTGGGAATCGACCGCGCCGCTGACCTACATCGGCTGGGGCAAGACCACCCAGCTCGGCTCCGGCCTGGGCTTCGCCATGGGGGCCAAGCTGGCCCGGCCCGGCCACCTGTGCATCAACGTCTGGGGTGACGCGGCCATCGGCTTCACCGGGATGGACCTGGAGACCGCCGCGCGCGAGCGGATCCCGATCCTGTCGATCTTGTTCAACAACTTCTCCATGGCCATCGAGATCCCGATCATGCAGGTCTCGCAGGCGAAATACGGGTCGACCGACATCTCAGGGAACTATGCCGACATGGCCCGGGCCTTCGGCTGCTACGGCGAGCGGATCACCGACCCCGGCGACATCGCCCCGGCGCTCAAGCGCGGCATCGCCGCCACCCAGCAGGGCCAGCCCGCCCTGCTGGAGTTCATCACCGACAAGGAGCGGACCGTCTCCAGCGAGTAAGCGCGCCGTTAACCGTCCACCGGGCGGTTGCCCTGCCCGCGGACCGGCACCGTGGGCTCGTTCGGGTCCTCGTCCGGCACTACCTCCGCATCGCGCCGCGGGCCGACCGACCGGCCGCCGCCAACGTGCGTTCCGCCTTGTACGCTGGCCCGCCGCTGCTCGGCCCGCTGCGGCCGGCGGCCCCGCGGCCGCCGCCGGGTGAGCATTACCGTGACTGGCCAGGCGGCCACCGCCAGGACGGCAACCACCGCGAGAACAACGATCAGGCCCACTGCCATTTTGTTCCCCTAACATGACGCAGCGTCGGAGCGAACCCCGCAGGACAGGACGTCTCTCCGCCATCATGAAAGTTAAACACGACTCTCATATTTAGTTATGCATCTTGTTTAAGAAGGAGATGGGTGCAGTGCCGCTGCCTTTCACTCCGGCAGGCTCACGGTGACGATCCCCGGGCCGACGGTGATCCCCGCTGAGTTACTGCTGGCCACCTCCAGGCGGATCGTGCTGCCGTCGATTTCCGCCACCTTGCCGGTGACGGTTGTGGTGTCGCCGGCGTAGTTGAACGAGCGCATCCGGAACCCGGTGATGGAGTGGATCCTCCCCGCCGGGCCGATCCAGCCGCGGACGGCACGTTCCCACATGCCGAGCAGGAACACGGTGTTGGCGTACATTTCCTGGGCTCCGGTCGCCTGGGCGTACTCGCTGTTGTGGTGGATGGAGTTGAAGTCGCGGCCACCGCCCGCCTCCATCACCAGGCGGTACACGGTGATCGGGAAGCTCACCGGGGCCAGTTCATCGCCGACTGAAACGTCGCCGAGGTGACGCTGCGCCGGGGTGGTGGCCGGCCCGCCCGTGGTGGTCATCAGGCGTTCCCCTCGCTTCCCGCCCCGGCCGGCTGGTGCGGCTGGTAGGCGTAGGTGCCGGTGCGCATCCGCATAACGACCTCACCGTTCGCGTCCACGATCTCGCTTTCCCATTTCATGAAGGCGCCGCGGCCGACCGCGGTTTCCTTCGGCGTGCACGACAGCAGCCGGTACCCCCGGCGGCCGAGCCGCTCGCCCAGCGTGACCGGCCGGACGAAGTCCAGCTCCATGTCGGTGGCGAAGTAGCCGGTGGTGCGCGGACCGAGCGGGAACCCCTGGTTGTTGATCGGGGAGCGGGCCGGCTGGGCATTGCGCGAGTCGTCGGTGAATAGCGGCGGGTCGCCGGGCGACCACATGGGCGGCATCGCCCACTGCATGGTGGCGGTGTAGGGGGCAATGATGCCGGGGTAACCATGCTGGCGGGCCGTGTCGGCGTCGTAGTGCAGGGCGCAGTCGAACTCGAGCGGCTCCAGGTAGCGGCGGATGGCGCTGGCCTCTACCGCGTCGGCGCCGTAGTGGACCTGGCCGTCGCTGAAGTCCCGGCCCGCCGCGTCGATGACCTCCTGCCATTCCTGTTTCCAGTCGCTCACCGCAGCACTCCCTCGTCCGTCATGGCCTGGTATTCCTCCTGGGTGTATCCGAGCAGCCCGGTCAGCACGTACTCATTGTCTTGCCCGAATAGCGGGGCGGCGCGGGTGACCACCCCGGGCGTATCGGACAGCAGGTACCGCGGGCCCTCCACGGTGGCGGTGCCGTGCAGCGGGTGCGGCAACCGCACCAGGTGACCGCGGTGGGCCAGCTGCGGGTCGGTGCAGAAATCCTCGCTCGACGCCGAGACATGGGCCGGGATCCCGCTTGCCTGCAGGCGCCGCTCGACGTCTTCCGCAGCCTGCCCGGCGGTCCAGGCGTCCACCAGCGGGTCGAGGCCGGCGGCGCGGGGCCGCCGGCCAGCCGCGGTCCGGAGTTCGTCATCAGCGGCGAGGTCATCGCGGCCCATCAGCGTGGCCAGCGTGCGCCACTGCTCGTCGGTGCGCACGGCGATCGCGACGAAGCGGTCGGCGCCGCCCTCGGCCGGCCGGCACTGGTAGACCCCGTGCGGGGCGAACACCCGGTCGGCGTTGCCCGTGCGGTGGACCACGGTGCCGCCCCGGGCGTAGTCGGCCAGCTCGGGCGACTGGAAATAGACGCCCGCTTCCACCTGGGACACGTCGATGTAGCAGCCTTGCCCGGTTCGCTGGCGGTGGTCCACCGCCGCCAGCAGCGCGGTCAGCGAGAAGCGGGGCCCGATGTAGTCGGTGTAGGGACCGAAGGGGCCGAGTGCGGGCAGGTCCGGCCAGCCGACGATGTCCTGGAAGCCGCTGAGGGCCGCGCCGACGTTGCCGTAGCCCGCCAGCCGGGCGTAAGGGCCGGTCTGGCCCATGATCGCCGTGCTCAGCATGATGAGCTCGGGGCGGCCGGGCTGACAGGGTGGCATAGTCGAGTCCCCAGCGCTGCATCTGGCCCGGGGAGAAGGATTCGAGGACGACGTCACTCCAGTCCGCCAGGCGCCGGACAACCTCCCGCCCGCGCTCGGTGCCCAGGTCGACGGTGACCCCGAGCTTGCCGGCGTTGCAGGTGATGTACAGGGCCGAGTTCTCTGGTCCGGGCCCGTCGCCGTAGAACGGCGGCATGTGCCTGGCCGTCTCCACGCGAGTCGACGACTCCACGCGGACCACGGTCGCGCCGAAGTCGGCCAGGGCCCGGCCGATCACCGGCCCGGCGACAACCCAGCTCAGGTCGAGGACCTTCAGGCCGGCGAGCGGAGCCGGGGCCGCGCCCTCCCGGGTGACTTCGGGGGACGGTTCTGCCCGCCACTCGGCGGTGACCTCGGCCGTGTGCTCGCCGACGCGGGGCGGCCTGCGCCATTCGAACGCCTCGGCATTGATCCGCGCGTAACGGCCGGGCAAGCGCCGCTGGCGGTCCCCCTCGCCAAGTTCCACCCAGTAGTCGCGGGCCGCGAGCTGCTCGCTGGAGGCGACGTCGGCGGTGTCGTAGACCGGGACGCACAGCAGCTTGCGTTCCATCGCGGCCTGCAGCACCTCGCGCTTGGTCTTGGTGGCCAGGAAGGCGGCCACCGCATCACGGACCTTGGCCATCTGCTCAGCGGTGAACGACCCGTCCCTGATCTGGCTCGGGACGGTGCGCCAGTCGATCTCCAGCAGCTCGGCCGGAGCGGCGGCCTCGTCCACCATCCAGCGCACGAATGCCCCGGTAAACGCGCCGGCCGCGGGCCCGATCCCCAGGTGAAACTCGATCGTGCCGTCCCGGCAGGGCCATTTTTTCTGCGCTGGGGCGGTGGCCGAGCCGCTGCCGCTCTGGTCGGCGCGCGGGCCGGCTGGTTGTTCCGTCCCGGGCTCGCGGTGGCCCACGGCGTAGGCCAGCACCTGGCCGAGGGTCGCGATTCCCAGGCTGGCCTGGGCGGACACGTCGACATGCTGGCCCCGCCCCGTCAGGTGACGCGCCTGGAGCGCGATCAGGGCCCCGGCGGCCGCGTCGGCGCCGGCATGCAGGTACGCCTGGGGCACTGAGACCCGAACGGGCGGCCGGCTTCCGTCGCGGTGCGGGTCGAGCGGGCCGCCTGCGGCCCAGACGGTCAGGTCGGCCTCCGCGTAGTGCGCCTTCGGACCGGTCCGGCCGAACGGGGTCACCGACACGTAGACCAGCCGCGGGTTGACCGCCCGCAGGTCAACCCAGTCCAGGCCGCGGGCCGCCATGAGGCCGGGGGCAGCTGACTCGATCAGGATGTCGGCCGCCGCAGCCAGCTGGCGGATGAGTCCCGCGCCTTCCGCGGTATCCGGGTCGGCGCTGACGCCGCGTTTGTTCGCCCCGAACGCGTCGAAGAAGAGCGAGTCGCCGCCCGGGTCGAGCGGCGGGCTGCGCCGTGCCGTGGATCCGCCCGGCGGCTCGACCTGGGCCACGTCTGCCCCCAGGTCGGCCAGCATGCGCCCGGCGATCAGGCCGCGTTCGTCGGTGAGGTCAAGGACCCGGTAACCAGACAGGAAGCCCATCCCGACAGCATCGCGCGGGCCCCTCGTGCCGGCAAGGGCAGCCTCAGGGGACACCCTGGCCGCGCCGGCTGGACAGCACCACCACCAGGGGCCAGCCGACCTGGGCCGTTCCCATGGCGCGCTCGGCCAGGCCGGTCAGCCCGCCTTTGGTGATCAGCTCGGCGAGGTACCACGCGAGCAGGACGAGGAGCGTGCCGACGGCGGCCGCCGATACCGCTGGCCGCAGTCCCCAGGGTGTCGCGGGTCCGCGCCGCCATGCGCCGGCGGCCCAGGCGGTCAGGCCGGTGAAGGTGACGGTGGCCCACAGCGCGTGCGTGAATGAGCCTCCGGCCCGCTCGGGATGGGCGGCGACCAGCACGCTGGCGGCGCCGGCCGCCGCCAGCATCAGGCGCCCGGGCAGCGCAGCGGGCCGGAGCGCGAGGGCCGTGGCGACCACGCAGGCTCCGGTGACCGCGAATGCCGCCGTCGCCAGCCAGGAGTCAACGGCTCCCCGCTCGGCGAGGCTGCTGACGGTGCTCGCCACCCAGTTGAAAGACGCGGGCTGCCGTGCGGTGGCGACCCAGCATCCGCCAACCAGGATCGTGAAGGCGGCGGCGGCCGAGAGTACGCCCCACCAGGGCACCGGGTGCCCCGGCGTCGCGCGCGGCGGGAACCCGGTGGTCCCGCTCACTGGCGTTTGCCCGCTGGTGGCCTTCACGATCCCGGTCCCATCACGGTCATCTGCCTCGCGACAGCCGCCGGTAAACCCGGCGCCGCGACAGCAACACGGGCGCGCATCCGCGAGTTCGGCCTGGTCAGCGATCGATGTCAGGGTGAACACACCCGTACGGGGTGATGTCTCAGGGCCGAGTCGCTGCTGCAATGAGGTCTCGCGGACAACCGCGCCAACTCGCGGCCGTGCTGCCCCGCGGTGACCGGGTACCGGCGCGACCCTAGTAAGGAGATGCTGACCATGGCATTGCATGATCGCGACACTGTCCGGGCCGAGCTCGAGGACTGCGTATTCGCCGACCGGGACCTCACCCGGCCGGTGGCCAAGTACCGCTTCCCGCCGGACGGGGCCCTGCCCCGGGATGCCTATCAGCTGGTGTCGGACGAGCTGATGCTCGACGGGAACGCGCGGCAGAACCTGGCCACGTTCTGCCAGACGTGGGAGGAACCCGAGGTTATGGGCCTCATGGCGCTGTCGGTCAACAAGAACATGATCGACCGGGACGAGTACCCGCAGACGGCCGAGATCGAGCGGCGCTGCGTGCACATGATGGCGGACCTGTGGAATGCGCCCGGGTCCGCCAACCCGGTGGGCACGTCGGCCGTCGGTTCCTCGGAGGCCTGCATGCTGGCGGGGATGGCGGCCAAGTGGCGCTGGCGGGCCAGGCGCCGAGCCGAAGGCAAGCCGGCCGACCGGCCGAACATGGTATGCGGCCCCGTGCAGGTGGTCTGGCACAAGTTCGCCCGCTACTGGGACATTGAGATGCGCGAGGTCCCGATGGCGCCCGGCAGCTACATGATGGATGCCGCGTCGATGCTGGAGCGGGTGGACGAGAACACCATCATGGTCGTGCCGACCCTCGGCGTCACCTACACCGGCGCCTATGAGCCGGTGGAGGAGATGTCGAAGGCGCTGGACAAACTGCAGGCCGACACCGGGCTGGACATCGGCATCCACGTGGACGGCGCGAGTGGTGGTTTCCTCGCCCCGTTCTGCGCCCCCGGGGTCGTCTTCGACTTCCGCCTTCCGCGGGTCAAGTCGATCAGCGCCTCGGGCCACAAGTTCGGCCTTGCCCCGCTGGGCGTCGGCTGGGTCGTCTTCCGGGACAGCAGTGAGCTCCCCGATGAGCTCATCTTCCACGTCAACTACCTCGGCGGCGACATGCCGGTGTTCCAGATCAACTTCTCCCGGCCGGCCGGGCAGATCATCGCCAGCTACTACAACTTCCTGCGGCTTGGCCATGAGGGCTACCGCCGGGTCCACCAGGCGTCCTACGACGTCGGCCAGTACCTCGCGTCGGAGATCGTCAAGATCGGCCCGTTCGAGCTGCTGTCCGACAGCAACCCCAACACCGGGATCCCGGCCGTCACCTGGCGGATCCGCGAGGGCGAAGACCCCGGCTACACGCTGTTCGACCTGGCCGACCGGCTGCGCGCCGGGGGCTGGCAGGTGCCCGCTTACACCCTGACCGGAACGGCCTCCGACATCCCCGTGCAGCGCATCCTGGTCCGCCTGGGCGTGAGCCAGGACATGGCCGAGCTGCTGCTCGACGATTTCCGTGACGCGGTGGCGCACTTCGACAAGCACCCGGTCACCGTGTCCATGACTAAGGAGGAATCGAGCGGTTTCAGCCACTTGTAGGGGATCAGGGGGGACCGGCTTGGCCCGATCGCCGGCCTGCTCGAGTCACCTGACCCGCCTGTTAGCCGTTGTCTCGCTCAAATCTCGCCCGTGGACTACGCGGGCCCTCCCGTCGTCACGGCTTTCGCTGGTGCTCGGCTTGCCCGCTGGGCTAGACTGTTCGATCGTCGAATAGTTACCCATGCTAAGTAACGGACGGGTGGACGGTGGTTCAAGAGGGGCCGGACGGCGCACCGAAGACTGTGGCGACTGGCCGGACCGGGCGCGCCGAGCGGCTGGCGGGCGGGGCCGGGCGCCGCCCGGGCGACCGGTACAAGTGGATCGCGCTGACCAACACGACGTCTGGCGTGCTCCTGGTGACCATCGACTCGACGATCGTCATCATCGCCATGCCTGCCATCTTCCGCGGTATCGGACTCGACCCGCTGCAGCCGGGCAACAGCTTCTACCTGCTGTGGATGATGCTCGGGTACCTCATCACGACGAGCGTGCTGGTGGTCAGCCTGGGCCGGCTGGGGGACATGTTCGGCCGGGTCCGCATGTACAACCTGGGCTTTCTCATCTTCGCCATTGCGTCGATCATGCTGAGCATCGACTGGCTGCACGGCAGCGCCGGCGCGCTGTGGCTTATCGGGTTCCGGATCGTCCAGGGCATCGGGGGCGCGAACATCTCCGCCAACTCCGGGGCCATCCTCACCGACGCGTTCCCGGCCAACCAGCGGGGTATGGCCCTCGGGCTCAACAACGTAGCCAGCATCGCCGGCCGCTTCCTGGGGCTGGTGGTCGGCGGCCTGCTGGCCACCATTGACTGGCGGCTGGTGTTCTTCGTGTCGGTGCCGTTCTCGGTTTTCGGCACCCTGTGGGGTTACTTCCGCCTTGAGGAGCATGGGGTGCGCCACAAGGCCCCCATCGACTGGCTGGGCAATATCACCTTCGCCGTCGGCCTGATCCTCGTGATGATCGCCATCACCTACGGCATCCAGCCCTACGGCGGGCATGTGATGGGCTGGACCAGCCCCCGGGTGCTGGGCGAGCTTGGCACCGGCATTTTCCTGCTGTGCGTGTTCCTGATGGTGGAGCGGCGGGTGCCCGCGCCGATGTTCCGCCTGGAGTTGCTGCGGATCCGGGCGTTCACCTTCGGCACGCTGTCCAGCTTCCTGTCCGCGCTGGCCCGCGGCGGGCTGATGTTCATGCTGATCATCTGGCTGCAGGGCATCTGGCTGCCACGGCACGGGTACTCATTCGACTCCACGCCGCTGTGGGCGGGCATCTTCATGCTGCCGCTGTCGGTCGGGGTGGTGCTGGCCGGGCCGGTCTCGGGCTACCTGTCAGACCGTTTCGGGTCCCGGCCGTTCGCCACGGGCGGGATGATCATGCAGGCGCTGGCGTTCGTGCTGCTGCAGGTGCTGCCCACCGACTTCGCCTATCCCGCCTTCGCGGCGGTCATCTTGCTGAGCGGGCTGGGCTCGGGTGTCTTCGCGTCGCCCAACCGGGCCGGGGTGATGAACAGCTTGCCGCCGGAGCACCGGGGGGCCGGCAGCGGCATGAACACGACCTTCCAGAACAGTGCCCAGGTGCTGTCCATCGGGGTGTTCTTCACCCTGATGATCATTGGGCTCTCGGACTCACTGCCCCGGACCCTCGGCGCTGGGCTGCGGGCCCAGGGCGTCAGCCCGGCCATCGTCGCCCACGTTGTCCACTTGCCGCCGGTGTCGGTGCTGTTCGCCGCGTTCCTGGGCTATAACCCGCTGCAGCACCTGCTGGGCAGCTCCGTGCTGAACTCGCTGCCCCACGCGGCGGCGGCCAGGCTCACCAGCGAGGCCTACTTCCCGTCGCTGATCTCGGCCCCGTTCCGGTCCGGGCTGCACGAGGCCTTCACGTACGCCGCGATCTTGTGCTGCATCGCCGCGGTCGCCTCGTGGTCTCGCGGCACGCGGTACGTGCACGGCCTCACCACCACCGGCGAGCCCGCTCCGGCCCGGCGGCCGCGGCCCGGCCTGCGGGCGAAGGACGAGATGCCCGGTGACGCCGGGACACCGGTCGGAACCGGGCCGGACGGCGCCGCCCCGTCCGCACCGGGATGAGGCCGCCATGACCCGCGTGCACGGCCATCCGCCTCGTTTGGCAGGGTGAGGCTGTGGATACCGAACGACCGGGGCGACCGGACGCCGGCCCCTCGATGCCCTCGTCGGGAGAACGGTGGCCCGGCTGGGCCGCCACGTCGAGCTGGCGCTGAGCCAGGCGGACCTGACCATCGCTCAGTACCGGGCCCTGGTTCAGCTCGACGTGGGTGCCGAGGCGCCCACGTCACTGGCCGCGCAGCTGGCGGTGACCAAGCCGAGCATCACGGCAGTAGTCGAGGGCCTGCTCCAGCGCGGCCTCGTCGACCGCACTTCCTCGGCCGAGGACCGCCGGCGGATATCGGTCAACCTGACCGGCGAAGGCCGCCGCGTCCTCGCCCGGGCCGACGAGGCGGTCGGTGACCGCCTCGGCGATGTCCTGGCCGAGGTCGACGATCCGGAGGTCGCGCTGGCCGGCCTGGAGTCGTGGCGGCAGGCGATCGACGCGCACCGCCAGCGCCGCCGTCAGCAAGGCCAGCCGGCCCCCGGTCCACGGCCAGCGACTGACCGAGGACCGGTAAGGGGAACCCCGGCGCTGGTGCCGATGGTCTCAGGGGGTTGCGGCGTCGTTGATGCGGTCGCGCAGGTAGGCCAGCGCCCGGGCCTGGAGGCGGGAGACGTGCATTTGTGACCGGCCGATCCGGGCGGCGACTTCCTCCTGGGAGTGGTTGCCGTAGAACCGCAGGATCAGGACCTGCTGCTCGCGTTCTGGCAGCTCGTCCCAGTACCGTTCGACCGCGGCCATGTCGGTGACCTGGTCGAGGCCGGCATCGTCGTGGCCGAGCAGCTCGCCGAGTTCAGCGGCGTCCGCGCCGTCGCCAACGGGGGCATCCAGCGACAACGCGGTGAATCCCTCGGCCGCTTGCCTCGCCTCGTCCAGGTCCTCGGGCGTGACGCCGAGCCGGGTGGCCAGTTCGGTGTCGTCGGGCGCGTGCCCGAGTTCCTGGGTCAGGTCCGAGGCGGCGGCGCGCATCTGCAGGATCAGTTCCTGCAGTGGGCGGGAGACCCGGACCTGCCACCGCTTGTCGCGGAAATGGCGCTTGAGTTCGCCGGTGATGGTCGGCGCCGCGTACGACCGCAGCCCGTTGCCGAACGCCGGGTCGAAGCCCCGGATCGCCTTCATCAGCCCGACGAAACCCACCTGCATCAGGTCGTCAGTCGCCTCAGGGCTGCCCTGGAACGGGCGCACGCAGGCACGGACCAGCGGCGTGTACCGCCGCACCAGCGCCTCGCACGCCGCCTCACGCTGCTGATCGCCGGCCGCGCTGTCCCGGTACAGCGCGAACAGCTCCTCATCGGGAAGCCCGTCAGCCGCCATGCCCGCCGGCACAGCAGCCGATGACTCAAGCACAGTCACCACCTGTCCATCCCGCGGCCCCTAGGCCGGTCGGTCTTGCTACCAGCGTCATCCCGCCCATCGTATCCCGTCAAGAGACTCGCGTGAAAAATTTCGTGTGTTCTATCTCGCGTTAACTCAGCCGCGTTGCTACGGTCGGGGTATGGACGATGCCGGCGAACGGGGCCAGTGGACGCTGCTGACCGGTCACGGCCACGTGCTGGTGGAGATTGCCCGCAACCCGCAGGCTCGCCTCCGCGACATCAGCCTCGTCGTCGGCCTCACCGAACGGACCGTGCAGGCCATCGTGAGCGATCTGGAAGCCGCGGGCTACATCACCCGCACCCGGGTCGGCCGGCGCACTCAGTACACGGTGAACCCGGACAGCCCCTTCCGGCACTCCGCCCAGGACGGGCTCCAGGTCGGCCCGTTCCTGGACGTGCTCACGGCACTGGCAGAAAGCCACTGACGGCCGGTCACCCGGTACTGATGCCACCCGGCCACCAGGATCTGCTCACGCTCGGTGGCGCTGCACGTCAGCGACCAGCTGGGCCACCAGCGCCAAGTCGCCGCTATCCAGCCGCAGGCCGTTCAGCCGCGGCCTTCATCCCCAGGTACAGGGGATGAAGGCCGGTCTGGATTCAGGGTCTGCGGCCGCTCGTTGAACCGGGCCGCGGCGGACCGGCCCCAGGCGGTCAGCCGGTCGAACGTCTTACGGGACAGGGCCGGGCTCAGGGCATAGCCGGGACTTTCCTGCCCGGGTACGCCGCCCGGTGCGGGAAGCGCCAGCTGCTGCACCTGGTGCAGGATCTGACTGGTCAGCCCGGGCGCCAGCCCGGCCAGCCGGGCCGCCACCTGCCCGGCCGGGGTCAGGATGACCTCGGCCCGCCGGGCGCGCACCGCCGCGACGATCTGGCGGGCTGCCCGCTCGGCGTCCATGGAGATCAGCGGCAGGCTGGCCCCGAGGGAGAACCAGGTGAACTCCTGGCCGGCCTGTCCGGTGAAGCGGGCGTTCAGGTGGGAGCCGGTGCGCATCAGCCCCGGCACGACCGTGGTCACCGTGACCGGGCCGCGGCCGAGCTCGGCCCGCAGGCCCTCGGAGAACCCGACGGCGGCGAACTTGGCGGTGCTGTAGGGCAGCAGATGGGGAACGCTCAGCTTGCCGCCGATCGAGGTGATGGTCACGATGCGGCCGTGTCCCTGCCCGCGCATTACCGGGAGGGCGGCCAGGGCCAGCCGGGCCGGAGCCAGCGCCATCGTGGCCAGCGCGGCCTGCACCTGCCCGGCGGTGTCCGCCTGGACCGGGCCGACCTGGATGATCCCGGCGTTGCTGAGGACGATGTCGAGGCGGCCGTAGCGCTCGAGGGCGGTGTCCACCAGCCGCTGCGGGGCCGCGTCGTCGGTCACGTCGAGGGCGACGGCGGTCACTTCGGCGCCAGCCGCGCGCAGTTCGCCCGCGGCCCGGTCCAGCTCGGCCGCGTCACGCGCGCAGAGGACAAGGGGACAGCCGTGCCGCGCCAGCTCGCGGGCCAGCAGCAGGCCCAGACCACGGGACGCGCCGGTGACCACGGCGACCTCGCCGCGAATGTCGTCTTTCATGAGCGCCTGCTGCCCGCGTTCCCGGGCGGGAAACGAAGAGCCCGCAGGCAGGCGAGTGAACGGCCCGCCGGCGGGCAGGGGCCACGACCATGCGAGCACTGACATGGCAAGGAAATCTCAACGTGCAGGTCACGGACGTGCCTGACCCGCGCATCATCGAGCCCACCGACGCGGTCATCGAGGTCACCTCGACCGCGATCTGCGGCTCGGATCTGCACTTGTACGGCGTGCTTGGACCGTACCTGTCCCCTGGGGATGTCCTCGGCCACGAGGCCATGGGCGTGGTGACCGAAGTCGGCGCCGAGGTGACCAGCATTGTCCCGGGTGACCGGGTGGTGGTCCCGTTCAACATCTCCTGTGGCCACTGCTGGATGTGCCGCCGGGGCCTTTTCGCGCAGTGCGAGACCACGCAGGTCCGCGAGCAGGGCAAGGGAGCGGCGCTGTTCGGGTACACGTCGCTGTACGGGTCGGTACCGGGCGGTCAGGCACAGTTTTTGCGGGTCCCGCAGGCGCAGTTCGGGCCGATCAAGGTGCCAGCGGATGGCCCGGACGAGCAGTACCTGTTCCTGTCCGACGTGCTGCCGACCGCCTACCAGGCGGTGGCGTACGCCGATACGCCCGCCGGCGGCACGCTCGCCGTGCTCGGCCTCGGGCCGATCGGTCAGTTCGCGGGGCGGATCGCCCGGCACCTGGGGGTAGAGCGGGTGATCGGCGTGGACCCGGTCGCGGAGCGGCGGGCCGCGGCGGCCCGGTTCGGCCTCGAGGCCGTCGACCCGTCCCAGCTGGCCGGCCTGGCGGACGTCCTGATCGAGATGACCGGCGGCCGGGGCCCGGACGCAGTGATCGACGCGGTCGGCATGGAAGCGCACGGTTACGACGAGGGCGTGGCCGCCCGGGCCGCCGCGGCCGCCCAGCGGGCGACCGGGCTGCTGCCCGACCGGGTGGCCCAGAAGGTCACCGACGTCGCCGCGATCGACCGGCTCGACGCGCTGCACACCGCGGTCAAGGCGGTGCGCCGGGGCGGTACGGTCTCGGTCAGCGGCGTGTACGGCGGCGAGGTCGACCCCATGCCGATGATGGAGATGTTCGACCGGGGCATCCAGGTGCGGATGGGCCAGGCCCATGTCAAACGGTGGGTTGACGACCTCATGCCGATGGTCGCCGACCCCGCGGACCCGCTCGGGGTGCGGGACTTCGCCACGCACCATCTTCCCCTCGAAGAGGCGCCCCGGGGCTACGAGATGTTCCGCGACAAGGCCGACGGCTGCATCAAAGTGGTCCTGCACCCCGGGCGCTGAACCCGGCGCTGTCCCGGCTCCCCGCTGCGCGGCCCGGTTTGTTTGACGAACGCTCGATGAGCAAGTCAACTGAGTGCATGGCTGAACTGCCCGGGACGAGGACGAGACTGTGAGCTCCGCCAGCGGCCCGCAGGGGGGCGACGCGGCGCCGCTCGTGGTAACCGATCAAGGCGCGGTCCGGACGCTGACACTGAACCGGCCGGAGGTCCGCAACGCCCTCAACCTCGCGCTGCTGCGGCAGTTGACTGCCTGCGTGAAGGAAGCCGAGGCCGACCCGGCGGTGCACGCGGTGATCCTGACCGGGTCTGGCCCCAGCTTCTGCAGTGGCCTGGACATCAAGGCGCTGCGTGATCCCGGCTGGGATCCGCTGGCCTGGAATGGGACCGTCGCCACGCTGCTCGAGGCCAGCGTGCCCGTGATAGCAGCCGTGAACGGCCCGGCCAGCACCGCCGGGCTCGGGCTGATGCTGGCGTGTGATTTCGCCATTGCCTCCGATGCGGCGACGTTTGCCGACATGCATGCGAAGCTCGGGCTGATGTCCGCCTCGGGCAGCGCCTCCCTGCTGGCCGACCGGATCGGAATCGCGCGGGCCAAGGAGATGTGGATTACCGCGAAGGTTGTCGATGCGGCCACCGCGAATGCGTGGGGCCTGGTCAACGACGTGACCCGGGCTGAGGATCTGCTGGCCGAGGTGGGGGCGCGGGCGGCGGCGGCGGCCCGGCATGACAACGCCTGGGTGCGGGCGATGATCTCCACTCACGACCGGGGCCGCCGGGGCACGCTGGCGGAGCATTTGAGCGTCGAAGTGGAGGCGGCCGCCCGCTGGGCTGACCGGAAACGCTCCCGGGACTAGCGCAGCCGCGCAGTACTCCCACCGCACCCGGAGGGGTTACGCGGCGTGACCTTCAGCCGCGCGAGGGGGCAGTGCGCGGTAGGCGGCCACAATCAGGGCGGCGCAGGCGTCAAGCGGCAGCACGGTACTGTCGATCTGCAGATGGTAGAGGGCCGGATCGTTGATATCAGCGCCGTAGAGTCGCCGTACATACTGCGCGCGGGCGCCATCGACTTCCGGCAGCCGCTGCCGGGCGACTTGCTCGTCGATGCCCTCGATTTTCGCCGCCTGCCTGATGCGCGCGTCGGCCGTCCCGAACAGCCGCACGCGAAGCACGCGCGCTTCGCCGCGGAATGCCGCGGCGCCAGCCCGGCCAAGTATCACCGCGCCGGAGGCAAGGGCGCGGCGCATGACGGCCTCGGCCTGCTCGCGGAACAACGGCTCCTCACCGGGCGATGTTGCCGTCCAGACCTGGTTCGCGTCGCTGCCCGCGGTGCGCACCCCCTCGGCC
The DNA here is from genome assembly GCA_963795335.1 of uncultured Actinomycetota bacterium. GTDB lineage: Bacteria > Actinomycetota > Actinomycetes > Streptosporangiales > Streptosporangiaceae > Trebonia. The sequence goes on along the minus strand of CAWCHI010000004.1, from coordinate 148,265 downwards.
AGCGGGGCCAGGACGGCGAAGAAGCGGTCGGTGAGCGACCGGCGGATGGCGCCGTTTTCGGCTTCCGGAATTGATACATGCAGCTGCTCGGCGACAGCTGAGCTAATGGTCCGGTCGAGCAGCTGGACACCGAGCTGATGCGCTACCTGCGGGGCGATCACGCTGCCGCCGGCGCCGTAGCCAGCCGAGATCGTTACTCCGGGCATGGGCCGCCTTCCGTTCGTGGCTCCTCAACGACCTGCCTACCTCGCCAGCCATCTGCTGTTTAAGGTAGTCGCGTCACGCGCGCCTGCAAGACCTGTCGCTGGTGAAGTCATCCATGCGGCGTCATCGCCGAGGTCCGCCGCTCTCCACCCCCAAGGGGTGATGACAGCCCACCCTCCCCCGGGCTTACGTGGGAGTAAGCAGTTGCCAGACGAAAACCACTGGCGCCCCATGTTCACCAGTCGCGGCGCCGCCGGGCCGGCCGTGCGCCCGGGCTCGCTAGACGAATGGAGCATCTTCGATGACCACTTTCCCGCCGATCGCGGACTACGCATTCTTGTCCGATTGCGAGAACAACTGCCTGGTGGCGCCGGACGGCTCGATCGAGTGGCTCAGCCTGCCGCGGCCGGACTCGCCGAGCGTCTTCGGCGCGCTCTTGGACCGCAGACGCGGGCAGCTTCCGGCTCGGCCCGGTCAACACGCTGGTGCCCGACCACCGCCGGTACGTACCGGGGACGATGGTGCTGGAGACGACCTGGCACACCCCGACGGGGTGGCTGGTCGTCAACGACCTGTTTGTGGTCCGGCCGGTCAGCGACGAGGGACGCCGGGCGGGCTACGACCGGGTCCCCCGGGTCGGCGCCGGGGTCGGCACGATCCTGCGCACCGCCACCTGCATCTCGGGGAAGGTCGACGTGGTGGCGATGTGCCTGCCGATGTTCGACTACGGGTCCACGCCCAGCACCTGGAGCTACGACGGGGACAGCTACCACTCGCTGGTGGTGCGCCAGCCCGACGGGGAGGTAGCCCTCAGCCTGCACTCCAGCTTCCAGCTCGGCGAAGTCGGCGCCCGGGCTTACGCCCGGTCCACCCTCAGCGAGGGCGAGTCGGGCTTCATCGCCCTCACCTGGTCCGGGCCGCCGCCGACGAGCCAAGGAGGAGGCGGACGCCGACCTGGAGTCCACCGTCAGCTTCTGGCGCGAGTGGCTCAGCACGGGGGCTTTCCCTGACCACCCGTGGCGCCCCTACCTGGAGCGCAGCGCGCTGACGCTCAAGGGGCTGAGCTACGCGCCGTCCGGGGCGATCATGGCGGCGTCCACGACCGGACTGCCGGAAACCCCGGGCGGGGCCCGCAACTGGGACTACCGCTACACCTGGATCAGGGATACCGGGTTCACCCTGCGCGCCCTCTACCGGCTCGGCTACGACTGGGAGGCGCTCGAGTACTTCGCCTTCATCCTGGGGGCTCTGCAGGGGAAGGACCAGGACAAGCCCTTCACCGAGCTCCAGATCATGTACGGGATCGGCGGCGAGCGGGACCTCACCGAGAAAACGATCGACCACCTCTCGGGCTGGCGCGACTCCAAGCCGGTACGGGTCGGCAACGGCGCCTGGAACCAGCACCAGAACGACGTGTGGGGCATGCTGATGGACGCCGTGGACTCCCACCTGCACCGGGGCGCCGAGCAGATCATCGAGCCGGTGTGGGAGGGTCTGGCCGGTTTCGTCGAGGACGCGATCCACCACGCGGGCGACGCCGATCAGGGCATCTGGGAAATAAGGGGCGAGCCGCAGCATTTCACTCAGTCGGCGGTGATGTGCTGGCTGGCGGCCGAGCGCGGCGCCCACATTGCCCGGGAACGCGGAGACACCGAGCGTGCCACCCGGTGGCAGGAATCGGCCGATGCGATCAAGGCCGAGATCCTCGACAAGGGCGTTGACGAGCGGGGGCGGTTCCGTCAGGCGTACGAGAACGACGAGCTCGACGCCTCGCTGCTGCTGCTCCCCATCATGGGGTTCTTGCCGCCCGACGACGACCGGATCAAGGCGACCGTGCTGGCCATCGCCGACGAGCTGACCGAGGACGGCCTCGTCCTGCGCTACAAGGTGGACAGCACCGACACCGGATTCTCGGGCAAGGAGGGAACCTTCACGATCTGCTCGTGGTGGCTGGTCAGCGCCCTGTCCATGATCGGCGAGACCAGCCGTGCCCGCGGGTTGTGCAAGAAGCTCCTGTCCTACGCGGGCCCGCTGAACCTGTACGCCGAGGAAATCGACTCCTCGACCGGTGAGCATCTCGGGAACTTCCCCCAGGCGTTCACTCACCTCGCCCTGATCGAGGCGGTATCCCAGCTCATCGAGGAAGAGCAGCGACAGCAATTGTCATCCTGACGAGGCCTGCCGGAGCCGGCCGGTGACATCGGCGCAGCTCGAGCCGCAGGCCCTTGCCCAAGCCCGGGTGATAGGCGTGCGGCTCTGAGCTCGCGTGCCGGCGTCAGGAGCGGAGGGTGCGCAGTCCGGTCCGGATTTCGCTGACCAGGATCCCGGGCTGTTCCAGGGCCGCGAAATGGCCGCCCTGGCCGGCTTCGCCGTAGTGGATCAGGTTGCTGTAGGTGTCTTCGATCCAGCTTCGCGGCAGGCGCGGGATGTCCTTCGGGAAGACGGTCACCGCGACCGGGAGGGTCAGCTTCGGGCCGGCGAAGGTGCCCGATTTGTTCTCCCAGTAGATGCGGGCGGAGGATGCTGCGGTGTTGGTGAACCAGTAGAGCGATATCGCGTCGAGCATGTCGTCCGTGCTGAGGGCGTCCTCGGCGAGCCCGTGGTTGTCGGTCTTGGACTGGAACTTGTCGTAGATCCAGGCGGCCTGACCAGCGGGGGAGTCCGCCAGGGCGAATCCGGCAGTTTCCGGCTTGGTGCCCTGAAGGTGGTTGGCCCCGCCGAGGTCGCCGGTGTAGAGGGCGAGGGTCTCCACGGCGTCGCGCTGTTCGGGGGTCAAGGTGGCGGGTATCTGGGCGGGAAAGGCGTACTGGGTGTTCAGGTGAATCCCGGCAAGCCCGTCCGGTTGCATGGCCCCGAGGGCGGTGGTGACGACGGCCCCCCAGTCGCCGCCTTGCGCGGCCCATCGCGTGTAGCCGAGACGCTTCATCAGCTCCGCCCACGCGCTTGCGATGCGCGACACGGTCCACCCGGTCTCCGCGGGCTTGCCGGAGAACCCGAACCCGGGCAGCGACGGGACGACGACGTCGAATGAGTCGGCGGCGTCTGCTCCGAACGAAACGGGATCGGTCAGCGGGCCGATCAGCTTCAGGAACTCGGCCACCGAGCCCGGCCATCCGTGGGTGAGGATCAGCGGCATCGCATTGGGATTGCTGGACCTGACGTGGATGAAGTGGATGTCCAGCCCATCGATCTCGGTCAGGAACTGGGGGAAGCGATTGAGCCCGGCCTCGAAGCGCCGCCAGTCGTAGCCGCGTTCCCAGTAGCCGACCAGGCCCCGGGCGTTTTCCAGGCGGACCCCCTGCGACCAGTCGCCTGTCGTTTCCGGGTCCGGCCACCGGGTCCTGGCCAGCCGCTGCTTCAGGTCGTCGATCTCCGAATCCGGGACCGAGACGGTGAACGGGCGGACGAGGGCCGGGGCCGGTGGCGTCGGTGCGGTCATTGCCTTCTTCTCCTGAGCGTCGAAGCACGGCGCAACTCTTCGTTGCACACTGGTGTGCATTGCACACTGATGTGCAGTCTAATCCGTTGCACGCCGATGTGCAAAACTGGTGCCGTGCCCACCGAGTCTTCCCGTGTGCGCTCGGTGAACGAGACACGCGATCGCATCCTCGACGTCGCCCTCGATGTGCTGGGGGAGAACCCCGACGCCGGGATGGGCGACATCGCCGCCGCCGCCGGCGTCGTCCGCCGCACGGTCTACGGCCATTTCCCCTCCCGCCTCGACCTGATCCGGACACTCACGGAACGGGCCGTCACCGAGATGACCGGCGTGCTCACCGAGGTCAACGCTCCCGACGCGGAAGCGGACGCGACGTGGGTCGCATTCATCGCCCGCCTGTGGCCGGTGGCGCACCGCTACCGAGTGCTGCTGGCGCTGCGCCGGGGCGAGTACGGCGAGGCGATTCACGGCCTGCTCGGGCCAGTCGATGAGCTTCTCGCCGGTCTCGTGCAACGGGGCCAGGACGGCGACGTGTTCGCCCAGTACCTGCCGGCGGGCATTCTGAGTCAGGTTGCCTACGGCGTCGTGTTCGCCATCGCGGACAGCGACCTGTCGAACGGGACCCTGGGCGCCCGGGCCGCGACGATCACGAGCCTGCTGATGCTGGGAGTTCCCGAGACGCGCGCAATCGCTCTCGTCGGCGACCAGCCCTGACCCGCAGCGCTCGAGCGGGGCCGCGGATCGCCGCCTCGCAATAGCGAAGCTCCGCCGACCAGGAAATCCCACAATAAAAATGCCCCGCTGAACGGGGCATTTTACTTGCGTTTATCGTCAGGAAGCGAGCCGGTCGCGCAGCCGCGCTGCGACCCGATGCTGCGGGTGGCCCGACTCGGCTTGCGCCCGCCGGAACACGTGCTGCTGCCGGGCCCAGGCGTGCATGCCGTCCAGCCTTTCCGCGGCCAGCTGACTGATGATGTACGGGTGCATCTGCACCTTCATCGCCTTTCTCACTACTTACCCGCTCGGCGCCCACCCTGAGTCACAGGAGACGCATTCACCGAGAGAAGACGGTGCCGCGGGAACCTCTTTTTTTGCTCCGCCGATAAAACAACTAGCGGTGCGGGCAAATTCCAGGCTGAATTATTCGAGAGGAGTTTCGACCGCGGAATCGAAGCCCGGTGAAGGTGGCGAGCCGGTCCTCATGCCCGTCGCGCGTGGATGCGCTCCACCGTGCCCGCTTTCAGCCTCTCGGTTTCGACGACCTGAAACCCGCCCGCCTTGACCAGGGGCAGCTGGCGGCGGGTGAAGTGTTCCCCGGCCGCCCGGATCGTGATGCGTTCGGCGAGCCACTGGATGGCGTGCAACGGCGGCCACGTGCTGCCGACGTGGTCGAGCAGGAGCAGGCGCCCGCCGGGGCGGAGGACTCGCCGCATCTCCGCGAGTGCCGTGACGGGGCTGGGGATGGTGCACAGCCCCAGCGCGCAGACCACGGTATCGAACGCAGCGTCGCTGAACGGCAGGTGCTCGGCGTCGCCTTCGAGCAGGGTGACGTCGCGGCCGAGGCCCGTGGCGCGCTGCCGGGCGCCGGCCAGCATCACGGGGCTGAGCTCGATGCCCGTGATGGTGACATCAGCCGGGTAGCCGGGCAGGTTGCGGCCGGTGCCGATCGCGACTTCGAGGACCCGGCCGCGGGCGCGCTCACCGAGCCATTCCCGCCCGCCGGCGAACCAGGTCTTGTCGAAGAAGGCGATCTGCCTGTCGTACCCGGGCGCGGCCTGGTCCCAGACCCGTTTCTGCCGTGCGGCCGGAGTCTCGCGCGCCTTGCCTCTGGCGGTGCTTGTCATCTGGCTGGTCCTTCCGTGTTCGCGACGCCTTCACGACTGGCGCTCGCCGTTCCCCAGGAAGGGCTGCCCGGCGAGCCGGGCCCGCAGCCGGGCGGTCAGGGCGCGCTCGGCGGCCAGGTCATCTTCCAGCGCCAGGATGCGCAGCGCCGCGGCCAGCGTGCAGCCCTGATCGAACAGTTCCCTGACCCGCGCCGCAAAGGCAAGCTGCCGGCGGGTGTAGCGGCGGCGCCCGCCCGCCGACCGCTCCGGCGACACGGCGCCCGCGGCGTCCAGCGAGCGCAAGAACGCCTGCCGCACGCCCAGCACCTCGGCCGCCCGGCCCGTAGTGTAGGCCGGAAAGTCGGGGTCGTCCAGATCGCCAGGACCTTCGGGCACGCAGGCACCTCCATGAACAGAGCGGGCCACTAACTTCCAGTCGCTCTTGACAGTTTCCTGCAGTGCGCGCTATATGAAAAGTGTATCGGTCATTGACCTGGCAACGCTACCGCAGGTTCCTAGGAGTGTGATCGGGCATGGACCCCGCCACGTGCGAAGCGGAAACCGCGTTCGCGGACATGATCACCGCCGACCCGGAGTGGCTGCGAGATGAGTTTGACGCGCTGGTCGCCGCCTCCTTCGGCCAGCCCCCCGCGGCGCCCCCGCCCGCACCACCCCAGGGACCCCCGGACGACGGTCGGCGCCCGCCTTCCCGGTGGCACTGCGACCCCCTTCAGGGTGCCGTCACCCCCGCGCACGCGGCGACGGGCCACCGGCGCGAGCGCTCGCCTCCGCCCTGATAGCCGACCCCACGCCGCAGACATCCATCCGCCGGGCAGCTGAACCCGGCCCCAGCGAAGGGAGACGGATCAGAACAGCGAAGCTAGCCACATCAGTCGCGCCGCGCGGCGGGGTTGGTTCCGGCCCAGAAAACCCTGCCGCGCGGTGTCGCACCCTCCGCGCCGACGGGGAAGCGCTGGCAGCACTTTGCTGCTGCGCTCTGGTGAGAAAGAATGCTGTGATGAACCGGGAACCGATTGAAGCTGGATGGCTGACCCTGCGCCCGTTCACCTCCGCCGACATCTCGTGGGTCTACGAAGTACTGATGGACCCGGTAGTGCAGCGCTTCTTGCCGATCCCGTCGCCCTACCGGCTTGCAGACGCGGAGGCCCTCGTCGAGCAGGAGTACATCGGGGGTGGCGATGGTGGCCGCAGGGCTGACTTCCTCGTCGAGGATTCTGCCACGACTGCCCGCCTAGGGCGTGTCGGCCTGCGTCTTGCCGAGCCTGGCGCGGCCGAGATCGGGTACTGGGTCGATCCTCGCGCCCGCAATCGCGGTGTCGCTACGACCGCCGCCCGGGCCCTGTGCCAGTGGGGCGTCGTGAAGGCCGGTATCGAGCTGATCGAGTGGCGCTGCCAGGCTGGCAATGTCGCCTCTCGCCGGGTCGCGGAGAAGGCCGGATTCCGCGTCGAGGCGACGTTGCGCAAGCGGCGCCTGCTTCGCGACGGCATGCGAGCGGATATGTGGGTCGGCTCACTGCTCCGTGAGGAGCTGGCAGCTCAGCCACCCGGTCTCTAGGCGGGTCTTGTGCTGGGTGTTCCTGACCTCGGTGGATGCGGTGTCAGATCCAGCCGCGGGAGCGGCCGAGCTGGACCGCTTCGTGGCGGTTGGCGGCGCCGAGCTTGGTGGCGGCGGACGAGAGGTAGTTGCGGACTGTGCCGGGGCTCAGGGCCGCGCGTTCCGCGATTTCATCGACGGGGGCGCCCCCTGCCGCGAGTTCCAGGACGTCGGCTTCGCGGGGGGTGAGCGGGCTGTCGCCGGCGCTGATGGCGTCGGCGGCGAGTTCGGGGTCGACGTAGCGGCCGCCGCGGTGGACGGTGCGGACCACGTCGGCCAGGACCTGGGCCGAGACGGTCTTGGGCAGGAACCCGCGGACGCCGGCGGCGAGGGCCCTTTTGAGATGCCCGGGCCGTCCGTAGCTGGTGAGGATGAGGCTGCCGCAGGCGGGCAGCTCAGCGACCAGCTTCTCGGCCACAGCGATCCCGTCCAGGCCGGGCATCTGCAGGTCAAGCACGGCTACGTCCGGGCGGTGCCGGCGGGCCATCGCGAGGGCCTCGTCGCCGGAGGCAGCCTGCGCCACGACCTCGAGGTCGTCCTGGATCGCCAGCAGGGACGCCAGCGCGGTCCGGATGAGGTTCTCGTCATCGGCGAGCAGCACGCGGATCACGGCGCGGGCGTCTCTGCGGCAACACTCGTGCCTCGCTGCCCCGGAACAGGCGGCACCGCCACGGCGCCCCCTGCGGGCAGGCTGGCCTCCAGCCGGAAGTGACCGTTCCGCGAGTACCCGGTGCTGAGGCTGCCGCCCAGGCCGGCCAGCCGCTCGCCGAGCCCCAGCAGCCCGCTGCCGCCAGATTCGGCTTCAAGCAGGTGCACGCGGTCGTTGTCCATGCTGAGCCTCACCACGGGAGCGGGGCCCGGGGAATCCAGGATGTGCAGCTCGATCGTGCAGGTGGTGGCGTTGCTGTGGCGGATGATGTTGGTCGTGCCCTCGCGGACCACCCAGCCCAGGGCGGCCTGCACGTCAGGCGGGAGGTCCGCCGCGTCGCCAGTGACGCGGCAGCTCATCCCCGCCGAACGCAGCACATCCTGCGCGCCGGCCAGCTCGGTGGCGAGGTCCGCGGTCCGGTATCCGCTGACGACGGCGCGCATTTCACGCAGCGACTCATGGGCCACCTGGCGCACTTCGAGCATCTGCCCGGCGGCGTCCTGGTCGCCCCGGCGCGCCAGCTCCGCGGCGAGCTGGCTCTGGACGGCTATCAGGGACAGGTTGCGGCCGAGCACGTCGTGCAGGTCGCGGGCAAAACGCAGCCGCTCCTCGGCGACCGACAGGCGGGCGTGCGCGCTCCGGGACCGGTCCAGCTCGGCCATGATCCGCAGCGTCCACGCGGACGCGCGGCAGGCGAGCACCCCGATGCCGACAATGAAGGCGTAGAACAGGGATGCCGCGATGAGGTCCTGCCCGTGGGCGCCAGCGCCGGCCCGGCCGATGCTCGCGGTCAGGCCGCTGGCCGCGGCCGCGCTCACCACAACCAGGGTGAGCAGCGCGCGCGGGCTGAGCAGGGGAGTGAGCGCCATAATCAGGGCGCCGCCGAAGAGCATGGCGGCCAGCAAGCTGACCGGGAACGCGGTCCCGGGGGGCCGGGTGAAGGCCGGGAAGGCCGCCGCTCCCGCGAGCACGCCTGCCGCGGTCAGCGCGGCCGCTGTGGCGACCAGCCAACTGCTCGGCGGCGGTCCCACGGCCACGTAGCGGCCCAGGCCCGCGTGCAGCAACGCGATGCAGACGCCCGCCTGCGCCACCGCCAGCAGCAGGAAAACGGCCAGGCCGGGCACCCGCACCTGGTGCTGCCCGGCGGCCAGGACCACCGCGAGCACCGGCACATAGGCGAGCAGCACGTACACGCCGGCCCTGTGCCAGAACTCGAACCGCTGCAGACTGCCCCGCTCGTTCCATCGCCGCCACATCGCCGTCACCCCTCCAGGGTGTCACGGATAGCGAGTGGCGCGGTGCCCAGCGGAACCAGGCTGGCCGGCCCCGTCAACGGGATCGTGACATCCGGGACCGCCGGTTCGCGGAGACAACTGCCACGACTACGGTGATGCACACCAGCACCGTGGACCACGTGGCCGCCTGGCTAGCGGACGCGAACCACCCCACCCACACCAACGCCCCGGCCAGGACGAGACCGGATGCCACCTCGAACAGGCGCACGCTGAGCCTGTCCCCGGTCCACCAGCGGCCCATCCAGGCAGTACCTGCGCGGTCAGCGGTAGATGCAGCCCGTTGCGGTTGGTTCCTCATGGCCGACTCCGTTCGGTCCCGTCCCGGGATGCACCCGGGCTCATAGGTCCAGCATCGCGCCGAACCGGGACCCCCGCCCGTGCCCGCCATCACCAGTCCGCGGTGACATCCGCCCGGCCCGTCCATGACAAACCACACGCCCCGGCCATGATCCCGTAGCGGACGGTCGCGTCGGGCGAGGCTGGCTAGCCAGCGGGCCGGGGGCCGACGGGGTAGACGGTGACGCCACCCGCCGCGGTGCCATGCAGCCCAAGCTTGGCCAGGTTGCTCATCCAGGGGTCCTCCCACGCCTGCTCGACGAGAATGGCACCCACCCCGGCTGAGCGCAGGTAAGCCTCGAACGTACGGTCCGCGATCTTGCTCGGATGGGCCTCAAGCGAGACGGGGGGCGGAAGGGCGTCCACCGGCGTGAGGGACGCGTTGATATAGCCTCCCGCGATCCGGAAGTAGAAGTTTGCCTCGGCTTGGAACAGCATGCCGGCGTTCCCCCGGTGCGTGAGTACCACGACGATCTCCCCTGGGCGCAGGTAGTGCCGGTAGAGGCCCTCGGTGAGGAACGCCGGCAACTGGTTGACCGGCCGCATGCTCGCCGGCGGCTTGAAACCCGGGGGGACCGGGTTTACCGCCTGGTAAGACGAGGGCGTGTCAGTGAAGATCGCCGCGACCGCGAGCAGTCCGAGGCACCACCGTGCTCCTTTCGCCAGCCTTCTGCTGGCCGGTGTCGCCAGCCAGTGGGCCAGGGCCATCGCGAGCGTCAGGGAGGCGAAGATGATGAACCGGGAAGGTTCGGCGCTGCGCGCGATCGGCAGTCGCCACAGGCTGGCCCACGGCAGCGCATAGGTCTGCTGGGGGGTAAGCGCCAGGCGCGGGCCGGCGGCGAGTGCGAGCACGAAAAGGAAACCGATGACCAGCAGCCTGTTGACCCCGCTCGACCAGGCGAAGACGGCAAGAAGCAGCAGGACGACGAGCAACGGTAGGCCCACATAGTCATCGATGCCGCTCCGGCCGAGGTGATTGGAGTAAGCGACCAGGGGGATGAAGCCGAACATCTGCTGTGACGTCGGCACGATCAAACGCACGAACTGCAGTGAGAAGGCCGGCTGCTGCCTGGTGAGCGCGCCCTGGTAGTGCCAGAGTGAGTAGATCAGGTACGGCGCCGACAACACGACGGCTCCGAGATAGGCGATCGCGCTCAATCGCGCGAGCCGGGCGATCGTCGGGCGCGCGGGACGTCGGGCGACCGCGAAGCCGATCACCAGAGCGCCCGCCCACACGGCGGTCATCTCCGCGAATGCCTCGTTGAAGGTGTAGAACTCGAGGGCCATCGTGAGCGTCAACCAGGCCACGTACCCTTTCGGCCCCAGCGTCCCGTCCCACCACCGCAGCAGCAGGTACACCATGAGCGGAAACAACGCGATCACGGTGAGGTTCGGCTGGCCCTGCCAGTTGTGGATCAGCTCGAACGGGGAGAAACCGTAGACGGCGCCCGCCAGCAGCGGCGCCCAGAAGCGGCTGGTCAGCTGGCGGGCCGCGATGAAAGCGGCCCAGGCCGATACTGGCGGCACAAGCAGCAGCATGACGTTGTACGAGACCAGCACGCCGAACGCGGCCGTGACCGGCCACATCAGCAGGTCCACCGAAGGAGTCGTGCTGGCCCAGGCCAGGTCGTAGCCGTTCGGCGCCCCGATCTGGTTCGAAAACAGCGGGTTGGTCCAGTGTGACACGGCGTAGGGCCACCACCGCATGGACCACACGTAGAACTGCGGGTCCGTCCAGTACTGCCTGATGTTCGGCTCGTTCAGATGGCTGATCAGCGGCAGCGCGAACCCGACGGTGAAGACGACAAGGTAAACGGCGAACGCGGCCAGCCCCTCCAGCAGCGGGTGCCGGAAGCGCGCGGCCAGCGCTTTGGTGGTGAGCAGCGCCCCGGCGATGGGCGGCTCCGGGCACTCCTTCGCCATCTCCCGCGGAACCCCGGAGCCGGCAGTGTCCATTTGTCCCCTTGCGGCACACGTTTTGGGCGGTGCGCCGAAGACGTGGGCACAACGCGTCCATGTCTTCCGTCCGCGCTCCCGGCCACCGGCTTCTACATCAGTGTAGATGCAGTGCTGACGCGAGAGGGCCAGAGTGGCGAAAAGGCGTTCTTCGTGCCGTAAACGGCCAGCGTGCTTTGCCGGGTACGCAGGCGGGATACGGCTCCGGTTCCGGGGGACCTTGCGCCGCCCGTTGCCTACACTGACGGTGTGCAGGCACGCCCATACCAGCTGACCGGCCAGGCGGCCGAGTTCCTGAGGCAGCGGCACCTCGCGACCCTGACCACGGTCCGGGCTGACGGGTCTGCGCATGTAGTGCCGGTGGGCTTCACCTGGGATCCCGATATGCGGGTGGCGCGGGTGATCACCAGTTCCGGCAGCGTCAAGGTGACACTAGCGCGCCGGGATGGGACCCAGGTGGCGCTGTGCCAGGTCGACGGGCGGCGCTGGCTGACGCTGGCGGGGACCCCGGTGGTCACCGACGATCCGGCCAGGATTGCGGACGCCGTGGCCCGCTACGCGCAGCGGTACCGGCAGCCGCGCGTCAACCCCCGCCGGGTGGCAATCGAGATCACGGTAACCCGCGTGACCGGGTCCACGGGCATGACCTGCTGATCAACCCCGGGAGCGGTGGACAGGACTAATCGCCTGTGCCACGTCGCTCACGTCATTACCTAGCTGGTGGTCGCGACCGGGCAGCCGGTGTAGCTGGGCCTGCGGGATGACGGGGGCGTACAGGTCAGCATGAGACGGTGGGGCAGTTTCGTCCTCGGGGACGGGTACGAGGTCGCCTCAGGCTGTCGAACAGCCGCCGCCGCTGGTCTTATCCGAGTTCGCGAAGCCGCGACGCCGCGACTTCGGGCACGACGTCATTGCTGAAGGCGCCCATGCCTGATTCGGTGCCGGCCAGGTACTTCAGCTTCCCGGGCGCGCGCCTGGTCGTGAACAACTCCAGGTGGAGGGCCAGCTCCAGGTGACCGTCCTGGACCGGAGCCTGGTGCCAGGCAGCGATGTAGGGCGCGGGAACGCCGAACAGCCGGTCGAAACGGCGGAGGATGTCGAGGTAGATTTCCCCGAATTCAACCCGCTCCGGGTCGGTCAGGCTGGTCAGGTCCGGTACCCGGCTGGTCGGATACAGGTGAACCTCATACGGCCAGCGCGCCGCGAACGGGACGAAGGCGGTCCAGTGCCGCCCCGCCACGACGACCCGGGACCCGTCGGCGCGTTCCGCGGCGAGCATGTCTGCCATCAGGTCCCCGCCGGTCCGGTCACGGTAAGCACGGACAGTGCGCAGCATCTGTGCCGTCCGCGGGGTAATGAACGGGTAGGCGTAGATCTGGCCATGCGGGTGTGACAGCGTCACCCCTATCTCGGGTCCCCGGTTCTCGAAGCAGTACACCTGCCGGACGCCGGGCAGGCGGGAAAGCTCAGCGGTGCGGTCGGCCCACGCGGCCATGACGATGGTCGCCTGAGCCGGGGTCAGGTCGGCGAACGACTTGTCGTGATCGGGACTGAAAACCACCACTTCACAGCGCCCGTAGCCGGGCGCGGTGCGAAGCAGCCCGGAACGGTCCTTCGTCTCGTGCCAGGTCTCCTGGGTGAGCGCGGGAAACCGGTTCTGGAAGACTGCCACCTGATACCAGGAGGCCGGGATTTCTGTGGTCCGGCCAGGCCTGGACGGGCACAGGGGGCACTCACTGTCGGGCGGAAGGAAGGTGCGGCCCATTCGGTGCCCCGTTATCAGCACCCACTCATCAAGCAGGGGGTCGTAGCGCGCCTGGGACGATACGCTGACCGGCTGAAGTTCGCGGGTATCGGTGCACGGGTCAGGGATATCGGCAAACGCGCCGAAGTAGATAAGCTCACGGCCGTCAGCCAGCCGCGCCGTGGTCTTGCGCACGGTCACAGCGCCGCAGCGTCCGCGCTGCCGGAACCTTGCCTGTCAGCGATGATGAGCTCTCCGACGGTTCCCTCGATCACCTCGCGCGCCTCTGGGGTCAGGCCCGAGTCGCTGACGAGAATGCTGGCGTCGGCGAGCGCCGCCATCTTCGACAGTCCTATGACGCCCCATTTGGTGTGGTCGGCCAGCACCACCAGGCGGCCCGCCGAGGCCACCATGGCCCGGTTCATCTCAGCCTCCATCAGGTTCGGGGTGGTGAAGCCGGATACGGGGTCCATCCCGTGGACGCCCATGAGGAGAAGGTCAACATGCAGGTCGCTGACGGTCTGGACAGCGATGGGCCCGACCAGGGCGTCAGACGGAGTTCGCAGTCCGCCCGTGAGCAGGATCGTCTGAGAAGACTCGCCGTTGGAGTAGAGGTAGTCGGCAACCCGGACAGAATTGGTCACCACGGTGAGCTGCGGGATGCGCGCCAGATGCGCGGCGGCAGCGTACGTTGTCGTCCCCGCGCTGACTGCAATGGTCGCCCGGGGTTGCACCAGGGCCGCGGCCGCGGCGGCGATCAGTTCCTTCGCCGCCTGCTCCCGCCGTGACTTCGCCTCGAACCCGGGCTCGTCGCTGGTGCCCTGCGGACGGACCGTGGCGCCCCCGTACACCTTTTGCACCAGACCACGTGCTGCCAGCACGTCGATGTCGCGGCGCACCGTCATGTCCGACACCCCGAGCAACTCCGCCAGCGCAGCGATGCGGGCTCCGCCCGACCGCTCGATCTCCGCCAGGATCTGGTCCTGCCGCTGCGCTGGAAGCATGCTTGGCATCACCTCAGTTGGTTTATCAATGTTCACCATACTGTCACTTCCCGCCCTCAGTCCCGCGGGCCTCGCGCCCACGAGGCTGCACCAACAATGCAAGTGGGATGCCTCGTAGCCTACTTGTGAGGGAATGTTCGACTCTATTCTACCTGCGGCCCTGGCAGCTCAATTTCCGGCGGCATTCGGTCACACCAGCTGACTAGCCCTTCGTCGCGCCAAGGGTCAGCCCGGCGATGAACTGCTTCTGCAGCAGGACGTACACGACCAGTGTCGGGATCGCCGCCATCACCGCGGCCGCGGCGATGAGGTTCTGGTTGGAGACGAACTGTCCCTGCAGGTTGGCGAGCGCGGAGGTGATCGGGCGTTTGCTCCCGGTCACCATGAGGGTGATGGCCCAGAAAAAATCGTTGTATATCCAGGTAGTCAGCAAGGTAGCGAGCGCGGCCAGCGCAGGACGGCACAGTGGCAGCGTCAGCCGCCAGTAGCGGGCCCACATTGACGCGCCGTCAACCTGCGCCGCTTCGTACATTTCGCCCGGTATCGTGCGCATGTAATTGCTCAGCACGAACACGCAGAAGCCGGTCTGGAACGCGACGTTAATCACGACGAGGCCGGCGATCGAGTCGTAAAGCAGGCCGCTGGAGCTGAGAAATCCCGGCAGCGGGATAAGCAGGTAAAGACGGTACAGCGGTGTGATGATGACCTGTTGCGGCAGCAGATTGCCCGCCGTGAACAGCAGCAGCAAGGCAATGTTGATCCTGATATTGACCCGGGCGATGACAAACGCGACCATGGACGCGAGGAGCAACGTCAGGATTACGGCCGGAACGGTAATTTCCACTGAGTTGATGAAGAAGCGCGGCAGGTCCGCCTGGGTCCAGGCGTTGAGGTAGTTGCTCAGCGTCAGGGTATGGGGCAGCGAGACGTAGCCGTACTGCGATGTCTCACTGTACGGGCGGAACGAGATGTACAGCGCGAACAAGAGCGGTACAACCCACAGGACTGAGGCGCCGATCATCAGCCCATAGGCGGCGATCCGGCCAGCACGGCGCGGTGACATCAAGCTTCTCTCCGTCCGAACGTCTGGTACAGGAAGGCGCAGATGGGCACCAGCGAGATCACCAGCAGGACGACGCCCAGCGCGGAGCCGAACCCGATCCGGGAAACTTCGCCCACGATGTTGCTTGTAATGAGCGATGAGAGCAGCTGCAGTCCGTTAGTGCCCTGGTTGGTGATGTACACGAGGTCGAAGGCACGCAGCGATTCGATGACCGTGACGACCAGGATGATGATGTTGATCGGCCTCATGACGGGGAAAATCACCCGCCAGAAGCACTGCCAGGGATTCGCGCCGTCCACCACCGCCGCCTCGCGCAAAGATGGGTCGACCGCCTTCAGCCCGGCCAGGTACAGCACCATCACGTAACCCACCTGCCGCCACGACGCCTCGACGAGGACCGCCCACAGGTTCAGCTTTGGGTTGCCGAGCCAGTCGATGAGATTCGCGTTGGTGTTGTGCCCGGTGATCGTGTTGATCAGGCCGAAGTTCGGCGAGTAGACGAACTCCCAGATGATCCCGATCAGCGCCAGCGACAGCATGACCGGCAGGAACAGCACGGTCTGGTAAACACGGCTGCCACGGAGTCCGCCGTTGATGACCACCGCGAAAAGCATGCCGACCGGGGTGGCTATGAGGGTGAAAACGAGCAGCCAGATGACATTGTGCTCGACCGCGGGCCAGAACGGCGGGTAGACCGTCGCCGCCTGCTTGTAGTTCTCAACTCCGAAGAAGCAGCCGTTGTCCGGGATGAACGTGCTGACGCGGCAGGACCGCAGCTGCACCCCGCCCACGCCGCTCCACTGGAAGAACGACAAGACGATCGAGGTGACCGCGGGTCCCCAGATGAACGCCAGGTCGGCGAGCACCGGCACCGCGAGCATCGCGACGATGACGGCCAGATCGGCGCGGGAGAGCCGCCGGAGGCCGCGGGGCCGGCGACGTCGTCTCGCCGCCGGCCCGCTGGCTTGGTCGGTGCTCACGATCAGAAGATCGTCTTCGCCTGTGTCGCGAGGCTGCCCTGGATCGACTTGATGGTCGAGGGGGTCGGGCTGCCGATGAAAGTCTGGATCGCCGTCTCGGCCGCGGCGGCCATTGCCGGGGCGGTGTCGCGGTCACCGAACTGCGATACCGCCTTCTGGGCGGAGATCATCTGCACGGACGTCTTCTGGACCTGGTTGTAGCTAGGCACCTGAAGGCCGTTGACCAGGCCGACGTCCCACTCGTCGTACTTCAGGTAGGCCGATTCGGCCGCGCCGGTGGCGATGTACTCGAGGACCGCCTTGGCCGCGTCCTTGTTCTTTGCCTTGGCGGGCAGGATGAACCCGTCCATGGGCGCGTCCATGTACATCTGGCCGTACTTCGGGTTGATCTCGGGGTACTGGAAGAAGTCCAGGTCGCTGAGGTTCTTGTTGTCGCTGACGTAGTTGGAGGCGATCTGGTTGGTGCCCTGGAACATCATCCCGGCCTGCTTGTTTTCCAGCGTCTTGGAGCCGTCTTGCCAGATGCGCCCGTTCGCGCCGGTTTGCGTGTATGGCAACAGTTCGCGCCACTGCTCGAACACCGCGGTGACCTGGGGGTCGGTCCAGTGGGCTTCGTTGTGCATCAGGCTGATGTGGTAGTCGTAGCCGTTGATCCGCAGATTCAGGATGTCAAAGGTCCCGAGCGCCGGCCACAGGTCCTTGTCAGCGAAGGCGAACGGGATCAGGCCGTCCTTCTGCATTTTCTTGGCCAGCGTAATCATTTCGTCCCACGTGGTCGGGACGGTGTAGCCCTTCGACGCGAAAGTGCTCTTGTTGTAGAAGATCACCCACGGGTAGTTGTAGATCGGCACGAAGTAGAAATGCCCGTCAAGGCCCTTGCAGAGTGCCGTGGTCGCGGCGTTGAAGTTACCGCCGATCTTGGCCCACACGTCATCGATCGGCTCGAGGAGGCCCTGGGCCGCGAAGTACTGCATGCGGTACCCGGCGAACCAGGTCGCCAGGTCATTCGGCGTGCCCTGCAGGTATGACGTGATGTCGTTCTGGAATGTGTTGTGATCAACAGTGTTGACCGCGATCTTGACGCCGGTTGACCTCTGGGCGCCGGATACCAGCGACGCGAAGGCCTGCTTGGGTGCCGGGTCGGAGTAATTCGAGCCGAAGCTGATGCTGCCGCCCGCGGAGCCAGACGAACCAGTCGCGCTGGGACTTGAGCTGCTGGTGGTGCACGCAGCCAGAGCGCCTGGAATAACGGCCAGTCCGCTGGCCGCGGCCAGCCCCTTGATCGCGGAGCGGCGCGAAAACGCTCCGGATCTGCCAGGGGTGGGAGGGGTATCTGTCATGGCGACTCCTCGTGTGAACGTACGGGAACATCGGGCCACCCAGAGGACCGACCGAAACGTGACCAGAATGTATCAAGACATCACACGACTGTGTCAAGGTTCGGCATCGGCTACACACCCGAATCGTTATGAAACCGGCCGAAGCCCCGGACATCCCACGACGTGCCATTTTTCCTGGTCAAAGCGCCATAAGGGACACCTACGGGACGGCCGGGGAGGCCAGCGGGAAATCGTCTCCGGGGAGCAGCCGGGGCATGTCCTGGGATCAACTGATCGAGTTCGTAAAATATTCAAGCATTGACCTGTTAAAGAGTGTGGTAGATCGTCAGTGGCGGGCGCCCGGCCGGCACCGGATCTACAATCTCGGCCACGGGGCCAGCTTCTCGGTGCGCGAGGTGATCGACGTCTCCCAGGAGGTCACCCGGGCGCGGTAAGGCGCAGTTCACCCACGGGCGGGAGTAACTGAAGTGAATCAGCGGACGGCACAGGCGCGCTCCGGCGCCTGGCGCGCCCCGGGGCGGGCCAACCTGATGGGCGAGCACACCGATTACAACCAGGGGCTGGTGCTCCCGTTCGCTATCACGCAAGCCGTTACCGTGGCCGCTGTCCAGCGCGGCGATGGCCTGCTGGTGCTGCGATCCGCGCTGGACCCGGCCAGGACGGCGAGCATCGCCCTCGACTCACTGGCGCCCGGCAGTGTCGCCGGATGGGCGGCTTACCCAGCGGGCGTCGCCTGGGCCCTGCGCGACGCCGGGCACCAGGTTCCGGGCGCCACCATCGACATCTACTCCGACCTGCCCGTCGGTGCGGGTTTGTCCTCGTCGGCCGGCCTCGAGTGCGCGACGGCGCTCGCGCTGACCGGCCTGGCTGGCAGCTGCGTCCCGCGCCGTGAGCTCGTCGAAATCGCCCGCCGGGCGGAGAACGATTTCGTTGGCGTGCCGTCCGGGATCATGGACCAGTCCGCTTCCCTGCTGTGCGGGGCCGGCCACGCCCTGCTCCTGGACTGCGGGACCAGGGAGACCTCGCAGGTGCCATTCGACCCAGCCGCGGCCGGCGCGGGGCTGCTCATCATCAACACGCGGGCCGAGCACGCGCACGCGAGCGGGGATTACGCCCGGCGGCGAGCCGAATGCGAGGAGGCCGCCCGTCAGCTCGGGGTGCCCTTTCTGGGCATCCTGACGGACGCTGATGACGCCAGCCGGCTCGCCGATCCCGTGCTCCGCGCCCGAGCCAGGCACGTCATCACCGACGATGCCCGGGTCCGGGCGACCGTTGACCTGCTCCGGTCAGCAGCAGCCGATGCTGGTGCCTACCGCAAGGTCGGTGCCTTGCTCTCCGCGGCCCACCAGTCGCTGCGCGACGACTTCGAGGTCTCCTGGCCGCACGCTGACGTCACCGTCGACGCGGCGGTGGCTGCGGGAGCGCTGGGTGCCCGGATGATCGGTGGCGGCTTCGGCGGCTCGGTGCTCGCGCTTGTTCCCGCAGAAGCCGGTCCCACGGTACGGGCCGCGATCGCCCGCGCGTTCGAGCGGCGTTCCTGGACGACCCCCGAATTCCTCGACACGGCCCCCTCCGGCGGTGCTTGCCGCACAACTGCCAGGCACAACGGTTAGCTTGGCGGCTTGTCCAAGGCCAGCGCCGCTCGCACCTGGCCGGATGCGCCTGCGGGCAGTCGTACGCAAGGGAGCTCCGTGAGTTCTTCCGGCCTACCGTAGCTACGCCGATGTCCAAGGCCGATCCTCGTATCTGCGTTTGACCGGGGATTTCGCGGATAGTGGGCAACAGGCCACAGCAAACCTATGCAACGAACCACACTAAACCTATGCAACATGCCTAGACGGGGGAGCCGCCATCAGTTACCGGCTGGTCTTGATTGCTCCGGCGCGATCACCCATCCGCCAGCCGTTCGCAGGCGGCACCGAGGCGCACGTATGGGCGATGACGCTG
The DNA here is from genome assembly GCA_963795335.1 of uncultured Actinomycetota bacterium. Lineage (GTDB taxonomy): Bacteria > Actinomycetota > Actinomycetes > Streptosporangiales > Streptosporangiaceae > Trebonia. Next base: position 128,870 of record CAWCHI010000004.1, on the reverse strand, counting down.
GCGCTGCGGGAGCGCGGCCACACGGTTTCCCTGTTCGCCGCGCCCGGCTCGGACCCGCGGCTGGCCAGCCTGCACCTCCGGGTGCAGGCGCTCGCTCTGTCCGCGCAGGCCAGGGCGGATGTCTCGATGCCATCGGAGGCGTTCATCCAGGAGCATCACGCCTACCTGTCGCTCATGCGCGAACTGGCCGGACGCAGCGGCGCCTTCGACCTGATTCACGACCACAGCTTCCACTACCTGCCGCTCACCCTGGCCGCGACCGTCGGTGTCCCGATGATCAGCACGCTGCACACGCCACCGACTCCCTGGCTGGAGTCAGCCCTGCAGGCCGGGTCGTGGTCGCCGGTGCAGTTCGTCGCGGTCAGCCAGCACACCGCGCAGAGCTGGCAGCACCTGCTCGGCCGGGTCCCGGTCGTCCACAACGGGATTGACCTGGCCCGGTGGCCCTGCGGGCCCGGGGGCAAGCGTGCGGTCTGGTCCGGCCGGATCACCCCTGAGAAGGGTCCGCACCTGGCCCTCGAGGCCTGCCACCGGGCTCACATCGGACTGGATCTGGCCGGCCCGGTCGCCGACCGTCATTACTTCGACACCCAGGTCGCGCCCCGGCTGAGCGACAGTGACCGTTACCTCGGCCACTTGGACCACGACCAGCTCGCCGCCGCGGTCGGCCATGCGGCTGTCGCGGTCGTCTCCCCGGACTGGGATGAGCCCTACGGGCTGGTCGTGGCCGAAGCCCTGGCCTGCGGCACGCCGGTAGCCGCGTTTGCCCGGGGCGGTATCCCCGAGATCGTCGACGAAAGCTGCGCCGTGCTGGCCCGTCCCGGCGACGTCGCGGAGCTGGCCGAGAGCATCGTCGCCGCCGCGCGCCTGGACCGCCGCGCCGCCCGGTCCCGGGCCCGGGACCAGTGCTCGGTCCGGACGATGGTAGACGGCTACGAGCGCGTCTTCGCCCAGGCCCGCGCCGCGTGATCGGCTACTACGTGCATCACCAGGGGCGCGGGCACCTGGTCCGGGCGGCCGAGATAGCCCGGCGGCTCACCGAACCGGTCACCGTGCTCTCCTCCCTGCCGCGTCCGGAGCGGATCGAGCCGTTCGCCGACTGGGTCGAGCTGGAGCAGGACGAGGACGGCCGCTCGAGCCCGGACCTGGACGCGGGTGGCGCGCTGCATTTCGCGCCGCTCGGGTGTACGGGCCACACAGCGCGGATGGCGCAGATCGCCCGCTGGCTGGCTGACAGCGCCCCGCCGCTGATCGTGGTCGATGTCTCGGTCGAGGTCACGCTGCTGTGCCGTCTCCTGGGTACGCCGGCCCTGGTCGTCGCGCTGCCCGGAGTCCGCGACGACGAGGCCCACCGGCTCGGCTACCGGCTGGCCCGGCACATCCTGGCGCCCTGGCCGCGCGCGGTCTACCAGCCCGCCCACCTGCGCGAGTTTGACCGCAAGTGCAGCTACACCGGCGCCTTCTCCCGGTTCGACGGCCTTGACCGCCGGCCACCGCCAGGCGACCGCCAGGTGCTGGCCCTGTTCGGCGCCGGCGGGTCGCAGGTCTCCGCGGCCGAGCTGCGGGCGGCTCAGCGGCAGACCCCCGGCTGGACCTGGACGGTCGCCGGCGGAACCGGCTCCCCCTGGCTCCCGGACATGTGGTCCCGCCTGCAGGGCAGCGACGTGATCATCACCCACGGCGGCCAGAACGCGCTGGCCGAGGTGGCCGCGGCCCGTCGCCCGGCGGTCATCGTGCCCCAGCCCAGGCCCTTCGACGAGCAGGTCTCGAGCTCGGGCGCGCTGCACCAAGCCGGGGTGGCCCAGGTGTGCCGCCGCTGGCCCGCGGCCGGCCAGTGGGAGCAACTGCTCGCGGCGGCGCTGCACGACGGCGGCCAGCGGTGGACCCAGTGGAACGACTCGCACGGGGCCGACCGGGCCGCGGACGTCGTCAGCCGGTGCCTCAAGGATGAGTAACGCCGTCATCACGGTCGTGCACGGCCGCCACGACCACCTGCGGGCTCAGCGGCGAGGCCTGGCCACCGCCACGGTCCGGCCCGACCTGCATGTCATCGTGGCCATTGACGACCCGGCGATCGCCGACGTGGCGCGGGACGGCACCGGGCTGGCCACGGTCGTGCTGCCCTGCCCCGCCCCCGCCGCCGGGTTGCCGCTGGCCGCGGCCCGCAACGCCGGAGCCCGCCGGGCCCTGGCCGCCGGGGCTGAGGTGCTCATCTTCCTGGACGTAGACTGCATCCCCGCCCCGGAAATGACCGGCCGCTACCTCGCGGCGGCGCGGTCCGTCCCCGGCTCGCTGCTCAGCGGCCCGGTGACTTACCTGCCCCCGCTTCCGGACGCGGAGCTCCTTCCCGGCCCCCTGGCGCGGTACCGCTCACCGCACCCGGCGCGACCGGACCCGCCCGCCGGGCAGGTCGTCAGCGGGCCTGCCGACCTGTTCTGGTCGCTGTCGTTCGCGGTCACCGCCCCGGCCTGGCGGCGGGCGGGCGGCTTCTACGAAGGCTTCGTCGGCTACGGCGGGGAGGACACCGACTTCGCCCGGATGGCGCAGGAGGCCGGAGTAGGGCTGCACTGGGTGGGCGGCGCCGACGCCTACCACCAGTTCCACCCGGTGAGCACACCGCCGGCCGAGCACCTGCCGGACATCATCCGCAACGGCTCGATCTTCTCCCGGCGGCACGGGAGCTGGCCGATGCGAGGGTGGCTGGAAGCCCTGGGCGAGCGCGGCCAGGTGCGGCGCGACGACGACGGCTGGATGCGCCTCGACGCGCCCCGGGTCGCCTCCGTTCCGCACGACCACCCTTACGTCGCTGCCGTCTGGCCGCACTGGCTCCGGCCCACCCTGCCGGGGCGGTCGCGCGGCTGGGCCCCCGATCCGCTGTTCAGCCCCGCCTACCGGCGGCGTCACCTCCACGAGCTGGACGCGGTCCACCTGCACTTCGGATTCGACCACCTGACGCCCGGTGAGCTGCGCGAATTCCTGGACGACCTTGGCCACGCCCGGGTCCCGCTCGTGTACACGCTGCACGACCTGCGCAACCCGCATCACGAGGACGGGCAGCGCCACCAGGAGCACCTGCGCCTGCTGATGGACGCGGCGGCGGAAGTGGTGACGCTGACGGACGCGGCCGCCCGTGCGTGCGAACGGCAGTACGGCCGCCGGCCCCTGGTGGTCCCGCATCCGACCGTTCTGCCTGCTACCTGGACGCTGCCCGCGCGGGACCCGGCGGCGGACGGTGAGCGGCTGGTCGTGGTCCCGCTCAAGGCACTGCGCCGCAACGTGGCCGACCCGGCCGGCCTCGTCGAGGCGGTCATCCGGGGCGCGGCGCCCGCCGGGGCCCGGGTCACCGTGCTGCTGCATCCAGTCGCGCTGGACCACCCTGACGTCGGCCGGCTGCGCCGCCTGCACGACCGCGGCCAGATCAAGCTGGACGTCCGCCCCTATCTGCCCGAGCCAGAGATGCTCGCGCTGCTGACGCGCGCCTGGGCCTGGGTGCTGCCCTACCAGTTCGGGACCCATTCCGGGTGGATCGAGCTCGGCCGGGACCTCGGCACCGCGATCATCGCCCCCGACTGCGGCTGCTACGCAGACCAGGACCCGGAGATCCTCACCTACGGCAACACCGAGGCCGGCGGCCTCGACCCCGAGTCGCTGCGGGCAGCCGTGCACACCGCGGTCACGAGCGCGCGCCCTCGCCCCGCCCCGCGGGCGGGGCGACTGGCCGAGCGTGACCTGGTCCAGGCCGAACACGAGGCGCTGTACGAACGGGTGCGGGCTATCTCCGCCCGGGCACTGACCCCCCCAGCCGCGGGGCGCGCGTGATCAAGCACCTCGTCATCGGCCCGGACCGGCACGGCGTCGTCGCGCATGGACAGCTCATGGCGGCCGCCTGCGGGCACGAGGTGCTGCGGGCGGCGACCGCCGCCGACGTCCGCCCGGACCAGCTGGCCGGGGCCGACGTGGTCCACCTCGGATTCACCGACCGACTGTTCGGCAGCGCGATGCCGCACGCCGTCGCCGCGATGTCGCGCCTGGCGGGCGAAGTCAAGGCGGCCGGCGCCAGCCTGTCGCTGACCCTGCACGACGTCCCGCACGACGACAGCCCGCTGCAGCGGCGCCGCCGGGACGGCTACCGGCAGGTCATCGCGCTGGCCCGCGGAGTGGTCGTGAACAGCCAGGTGGAACTGGGACTGGTGCATGACGACGCTCGTCACGTGCACTCGCTCCGCGTCGCGCCCCTGCCCGTGCTGGTGCCCGCGGAGACCGGGGGCGCCGCCCCGGGTGCTGCGGCCAGCGGGCCGCCTCTCGTGGCCGTCCTGGGCTACCTGTACCCGGACCGCGGTTACGAGGCCGTCATCGACGCCGCCCCGCGCGACAGCCGGGTGCTGGCCCTGGGGCAGCCGTCCCGGGGCCACGAGGATCTCGCGGCGCAGTACGCCGCGTACGCGGCCAGGCGCGGTATCGCCTGGCAGGTGACCGGCTACGTCCCCGACGATCAGCTCGCCCGGGCCCTGGCGGCGGTGACGGTTCCGGTGGCGCCTAACCGCCGCGTCACCGCGTCGGCCTCGGTCAACACCTGGAACGCGCACGGGCGGCGGGTGCTCGTCCCGGACAGCCCCCTCGGCCGCGAGCTGGACCGCACCCGCCCGGAATGCGTCCTGCTCTACGACCCCGACGACCCAGTCGCCCTGAGCTCCGCCATCGCGGACGCGGTCGCGGACCCGAAGCTGACCTACCTCCCGGCCGGCGCCGACGCTGGCCCCACGCTGGAGTCGGTGGCGCGGGTCTACCGGGAGCACCTGGACAGCTGCCGCCCGCCCCGGCTGGTCAGCACCGGAGCGGGCCGGGTGGCCGTGCCCGGTAACCGCTGGGACCTGCTCGCGCGGCGCCGGACCGCGGTCAGGCCACTGGTCAGCGTGATCATCCCCTACTACCAGAACCAGTCCGGCCTTGACCTGGTGCTCGCGGCGCTCGACCGCCAGTCGTACCCGCGGGAACGCGTTGAGGTCGTGGTGGCCGACGACGGATCCGCCCAGACCCCGGACACGGCGGCCGCCGGCCGCACCGACGTCCGCACCGTCCGGCAGGAGGACCGCGGTTTCCGGGCCGCCGCGGCGCGCAACCTCGGTGCGGCCCACGCACGCGGAGACGTGCTGCTGTTCCTGGACGGCGACACCGTTCCCGAGGCGGACTTCGTCGGCTGCCTGGCCCGGCTGCCCGGGCGCTGTGCCGACGTCATCACCGTGGGACGGCGGCGTCACGCCCGTCTGTCCGGGTGGACGCCGGCCGAGATCAGCGAGTGGTTCGCGGGCCGGCGTCGTCCGGCCGTGCTGCCCGAGCCGGCCTGGCTGCGCCAGGCCTACCGGGAGTCGGACGACCTGCTACGGGTCGACCGGCGTTCCTACCGCTACCTGATCAGCGCGGTCCTGGGGATGAGCCGGCTGCTGTTCGAGGAGCTGGGCGGCTTCGACGAGCGTTTTGTGAGCTACGGCGGGGAGGACTGGGAACTGGCCCACCGCGGGTACGTTGCCGGGGCTCTGCTGGCCCACGTCCGCCAGGCGGTCGCCTGGCATGACGGGCCCGACTGGGCCGGGCGGCCGGCCGCGCCGGAGGCCAAGAACGGCGAGACGGTCCAGCTGGCCCGGCTGCTGCCCGATCCGGCGGCCCGCGGCCGCGGCCAGTGGTTTCCCTACCCGTCGATCCTGGTCTTCGCGCCAGGCCTCGGGTCAGCGCAGGTGCTGGCCCTGGCTCATTCCGCCTTCGCGGCGGGGGTCGACTGCGGCGTCTGGGCGGATGACGACGTCGCCCAGGAGCTGGCCGACCCGCGGGTGCACGGCGGCGCCCCGGCTCCCGGCCAGTGGGCCCGAGCTGGTTTCGTGGCCCGCCTGACTGCGGCGGCCGACCTGGCTGACCTGCCTACCTGGTGCGAGCTGGCCGATCAGCACGGCACCGTGCAGGCCGGGCCGGTCACGGTCCAGTCGTCACGCGCCCGCAGCCGGTCCCGCCGGCACGCGGCCGGCGCTGGCGTCGATGAGCGGTCGCTGTCGGCCTACCTGTTCGGGTGGCGCGATCATCCGGAGCCGCGGATCCTGGACACTTCCAGCCTCGAACGGCTGCTGCCCCGTCTGTAGCCCTCAGCCGGTGCGGCGTTCGTAGACCCCGACTTCCTGGCCGGTCCAGGACGCCCCGATGCCGGCGAACTGGGCCAGCACCTTCTCGTGGGACCAGTCCTCCTCGACGTGGACCTCATACGGGTTGTCTTCGAGCGGGTGCTGCGGGTAGTGCACGATCGGGATCGACAGGTACACCGCCCGCCGCGCCGCCTCGGCGCACCGGTGCCATACGTCCTGGGCCTCCCCGGCGGTCATGTGCTCGGCGACGTCGCCGAGCACAACGACGTCGGTCGCCGGGATGGGCACTTCGCGCACGTCACCGAGGATGATCTCGTCGTAGTAGTCGTGCAGCCGGTAGGTCCGCACGTAGGGCTCCCAGACCTCGAGGCCGGTGATGCGGCGCACCTGCGGGCCAGCCAGCAGCTTGGCGTAGGTCCCGACGCCCGGGCCTACGTCGACCACATCCAGCGGGCCGGTCGCGGCCAGCAGACCGATCCGCTCCTTGATCCAGGACTTGCCTTCGGCGGAACTCATGGGCATTGCCGTAGGCTACCCGGCCCGTCCCTTAGCGCCGCGACGGGAGGGGGCCTGGCTGATGGAAGCTGACTGTGACCTGATGTCGCGTGGAACTGTGGCCGCTGGCTTCCAGATTTGGCTCCCAGAGTTTAGTGTCTGACCAGCTGTTCGAACTGCAAAACCGTCGTCCTGGTTATGACCAGAGTGCGCTGAGCGGCATTACTGCGATTTTGTTTTCCTTGCGGTAGGCGAGTTCCCCGAGGTTGAGTACGAAGCCGCCTGCGAACCGGTCGCCGAGGCGGTCGCGCAGCAGGCGGAGGCCGCTCAGGTCGGGGTCTTTGATTCTGGTGCCGGTTTGATCTCGAACCCGGCGACCCGTCCGTCCCAGGTCTCCAGCACGAGGTCGACCTCATCGCCGGCTTCAGTGCGGAAGTGCGACGCCGTGATCACGTCATCCGCCCAGCTGACCTGTTTGAGGATCTCGCCGACGGCGAATGTCTCGACCACGTGCCCGAACTCGGCCAGGGCGGCCGGGCTGCGGCTGTTGATCTTCGCCGCGCTGAGCCCGAGCACCCAGCACGCCAGCCCCGAGTCGATGACGTGAACCTTCGGGTGAGCGGAAAGTCGCTTGCCCAGTGTCTCGCCCCAGGCGGGCAGCCGCTGGATCGTGAAGGCCGCTTCCAAGAGGGTCGCGTACCTGTTCGCGGAGCTGCTTTCCAGCCCTGCGGCCTGTCCGGCCTTCGTGATGTTGAGCAGCTGGCAGGTCTGCGCCGCGAACTGGCGCAGCAGCCGGGGGAGCGCGTCACGTTTTCCTGGGAAGATTTACAGCTCGTATTTGGGAAGACTTACAGCTCGTATTTGGGAAGACTTACATACATGTGCTGGGAAGCCCGCAGACTGCCGCTGCCCACGCCACCCGGCCTAAATGACGCCCTCTGCGACCGCTTGTTCCAGGCCGGAGCCGTCAGGCCGACGGCCGAACGCGACCAGTGTCCAGGCTGGCTGCTCGCAGGCAGCATCCTCGCCCCGCCCGCGCCGCTTGCCCGAGGTGGACCGCGTGACCCGCTGCTAAAAGGCTCCCAGGTTTGGCTCACAACCGCGACGCGTTCGACCATCAACGGCGGGGTCTGAGCTGCGAAGATTTCAGTGCGCCAGGCAGGATTCGAACCCGCGACCCGCTGCTCAGAAGGCACATCCTACGAGCGGCTGGACCTGGCCTGGCACGGCCTGGGGTGCCGATGAGCTGCTCGGTTACGGCTGGATAGGGCTTGGCGGGTCCTGGCGATGGTGGCCGTTGGCTCCCCGGCGTGAAGAGACTTGCGCCGTTCGAAGCGCGAAAATTCTCGCTGCGTTCAGGCTGTGGCGAGCCATTCGGCTGGCTGGCCGGTGATGCTGGCGATGAGGTCGAAGTCCTTGTCGCAGTGCAGCACGGTCAGCCCGGCGAGTTCGGCGGTGGCCGCGATGACCAGGTCCGGGACCGAGGGGGCGCGGTGCTGGCCGCGATCGGCGAGCGCCGTCAGGACCTCGACGGCCCGGTCCTCGATGGCCGGGGTGAGGTACTCAACGGGCATAGCTGAGACGGGTGGCTGCCTGAGGCCGGAGCGGAGGTCGGCCGCGGAGCGGGCCGAGAAGCCGACCTCGAGCTTGGTGACGGTGGTGATCCTGACCAGGCCGCGTTCGATCCGGCTGGCCCAGGCAGCTGCATCCCGGCTGCTGCCCAGGCGGACCAGGGCGGATTTGTCGATCAGCCAGTCGGTCACTGCCAGGCCCGTGACATCACGTCGGGGTCGGCCAGGTCGCTGAAGGTGTCACCGAAGCGGGTCAGGTCCCCCGTGCTGACGGGGGCGTCTGCCAGGGCCGCGTCCTGGGCGAGCCTGCGGCGGACGTACTCGGTGCGCGATAGCCCGAGTCGGCGGGCGTGGGCCTCGAGTGCCGCGACAACGTCGTCGGGCACATCTCGGATCAGTATGTCTGTCATCCCGCGCCTCCCTTGATATCTGATGATATCACTCAGGGGACCTGTCACATGGCACCGGGCCCGGCTGGACGCGGTATACGCGTCTCAGCTCCTCGATGTGCCCGACGATGCTGGCGTTGAGGGCGGACAGGTCCTCGGCCGTGATCCAGTACTCGACGATGGTGTTCACCTGCCAATCTTCACAGTCGCCAGCGGTGGCGCACGGTTACCGAGTCTTCGGGTGCCGGACGCTGGTCGTAGCTGGCGGCCTGACCTGGACGGTCTTGCGAGCCGACGACGGTCCCGTCCTGGAGGAGCATGTGAGAGCGTCGGGCGGCCGGCTTCTAGGGCGCCGCGGAAGGCAGTTCCTGTTCCTCGATGACGCCGTCGTTCCACTCGGAGCTGCACCCCTGGTTACGCGCGCGCCGGGCCCTCACGGACCAGCAGCGCCGCATACCCCAGGAGAGCATCGAGCGGCTTGACGCGGCCAGCCTTTTCAGCCCGACCAAGCCAGCCCGGTTTGGCGAGGCGGACTTTACGACCCGGGAGCTGCACGACATCTACCGCGGGCTTGGCGCGGGCCTCGGGGTCGGCACCACAGCCCCCGCCTCCGCTCGGGACGTGGCGTCGATCGCCTTCGACGCTGCCGGTGCATCTTCTGGGCGGCCGGCGGCAGGCGATCTTCGTGCACGACACCCCGGAGTCAAGCCGGGTGCGGGTACCACCGGACTACTTGGGCGGCGTCCTGCTGGCGGCCACCCTGCTGTGCCTGATCCTGGCGCTCAACCAGGGAAACTCCTGGGGCTGGGGCTCGGCTGGGGTCATCGGGCTGTTCATCGGGGCCGTGGTGGTCTTCATCGCTTTCGTCCTGCAGCAGCGGGCGGCCCGCCACCCGATGATGGACTTCCGCGGGATGGACAAGCGCCAGGTCGCGGCGGGCTACATGACCCAGTTCGCGATCGGGGTGGTTGCCCCGGCCCTGTTCATCCTCATCCCCGCCATCGGCGAGTCGCCCACGGCGACCGGTTACGGCGAGGGGCTGGACGTGCTTATGGCGTCGCTGCCGCTGCTGGCCATCTTGCCCGGGACGCTCCTGGCCACGTTGACCTCCCAGCCGATGATGAAACGGTTCGGCCCGCGCCCGACGATGGTCCTCGGCGGGGTTTTCGTGGTCGCCTCGATGCTGATCGGGGCGTTCGCCCACGGCTCGTGGGCGATGCTCTGGGTGATCGTCTTCGTCTACATCTACGGCGGTGTGATCTGCTACAACGTCGGCTGGGCGATGGTCGCGGCGGCCGGGCGGCGCGACAACATGTCGCTCACCTTCGGCATCCAGTACGCCATCCAGGCGCCGGCCGCGGGCATCACCGTGGCGGTGGTGCTGGCGGTCCTGAACGGCACGACCAAGCTGTTCCCCGGGATCCCGGTGCCGCTGGCGGCCGACAGCACCTTCCGCACCAACTTCCTCATCATCGCCGTGGCCGCGTTCTTCCTGCTCGTCGTCCAGGGCCTGGTCCTGACGCCCAGAAAGCTCACCCACCAGGGCGACCTGGTCCCGCGGGAGGAGCTCATCACCCCAGTTCCGCAGCAGGCCTACCTGGTGCCCGACGAGCCCGACACGGTCACCGGATCGGAGGCCTGAGGCCGACAAGACGGTCAACCCGGCGACGGGGAACCTTCAGGCGACCCGGCCGACCTCGGAGCCTCGGCCAAGGCCGCGACGTGCGGCTTCAGCCCGATCTGCAGCTGCTGGTGGAGCAGCTTGAGCTTGTCGCGGACCTCGACCTTGGTCTTGCCGATGACCTTACGGCGGATGCGCTTCCCGTCGGGGCCGAAGCCCAGGTTCACCGCGCCCGTATACCGGTTGCGGGAGGCATCCCAGTAGATCGCATCCTTGCCGTGACCGCGACGTCTGCTGGGGGCCGTGGTGGGCGGTATCGGTTGGCGATCGGGGTGGTAGAGAACAGGTCTGAGACCGCAAGTGGCAGCATGGATCGCACCGGAGTCCGGGGGCCGCATACTGGGGCTTGCAGGTCACCAGATCGGGTGGGCCGTCAGCGGGGGCAGGCTCCGCAGGGTGGCGGGGGAGGTGCGATGCAGCTGGGGGTTACGGTCGGGCTTGGCTTGCGGTCTGAGTCGGCCATTGACGGCCTGGCGATACGAGTCGAGACCCTGGCGTCCCTGGGGCTCGCGACGGCCTGGATGCCCGCCGGGTCGGGCTTCGATCCCCTGACTGCCCTCGCCGTGGCGGGCCGGGGCGCCGCGGGGATCGAGCTGGGCACGGCGGTCATGCAGACCTGGCCCCGGCATCCCGCCGCCCTGGCCCAGCAGGCGCTCACCGCCGACGATGCCCTGCGCGGCCGCCTCACCCTCGGCGTCGGCGCCAGCCATGAAGTCATGATGCGCCACGACCTGGGCCTGCCGTTCGAGCGGCCGGTCCGGCACACCCGTGAGTACCTGGCGGTGCTCGGCCCGCTGCTCGCACGCCAGCCGGCCCGCTTCCGCGGCGAGGTATTCCGCGTCGACACGCAGCTGCTGACCCGCGACACCGGTCACGTGGTGCCGGTCCTGCTGGCCGCGCTGGGCCCGGCCATGCTGGCCCTGGCGGGCACGGCCACCAATGGCACGATCACGTCGTGGGCCGGACCCCGCACCGTCGCGGACTTCGTGGTTCCCGCGATCTCGGCGGCGGCGTCCGCGGCCGGCCGGGCCGCACCCCGGGTGGTCGTCGGGCTCCCGATCGGCCTCACCAGCGACCCAGAGACCCTGCGCGGCCGCCTCGCCGGCCAGACGGATTTCTACGAGTCCCTTCCCTCCTACCAGGCGCTCAGGGAACGAGAAGGTGTCTCAGCCCTGGCCGAGCTCGCCATCTTCGGTGACGAGGCCCACCTCGACGCGGCGCTCCGCCGCCTGGCCGACGGTGGTGCCACCGACTTCGCCGCGCAACTCCTCCCGCTGGACGAGGACACAGCGGCACGGACGACCCGTTACCTTGCCGACCGGTCAGCCACCTTCACGACCGGCTGACCACACAAGAAAACATCTGCGAACGATATATCGGGACGGGTCAGCCCACCTCAGCAAAGGACGTGCTCACGGTTATGGGACGAGTACTACCTTGCCGTGGGGCGCTCCGGACAGGCTGAGTTCGGCCGCGCCGCGCCAGTCGTCGAGCCGGAATGTCTTAGCTACGGGCACGGTGAACTTGCCGGCGGCGGCCAGGGCTGCGTAGTCGGCCAGGAAATCGGAGCTCGGGAAGCCGCTGGCGGCGATGAGCTCGTCGACGTTTACCCGGGCGCCCTGGCTGCGCGCCTCGTCGTGGTTGCTGATGGTGACGACGCGCTTCGGGTCACCGGCGATCTCGATGAGAGCGGCGATCGCGCCTACGTTGGGCCGGGATGTGTCGAGTACGTGATCGACCGGCCCGGCGGCAAGCGCCCGGACGCGCTCAGCCATGCCCTCACCGTAGGGGGTCACCAGCGCGCCGAACGCCTCGAGGTCGGGGGTGTAGCTTGGCCCGGCGGTGGCAATCACGCGGGCGCCGCGACGGAGCGCAACCTGCACGGCCGTGTACCCGACCATGCCGCCCGCCCCGTGGATCAGCACGGTCTCGCCTGGCGTGACGTTCATTAGGTTGAGGGTCCAGTTCGCAGTCTGCAGCACCATCGGCAGTACGGCCGCCCGGACGGCGTCGAGCCCTGCCGGAACCGCAAACCACAGGTTCAGGATCGCGAAGTCAGCCGCCCCGGCACTGCGCTGCGCGGCGAAGTCCGACGACCCGAACACGAGGTCGCCCGCCGTGACGTCGTGGACTCCGGCTCCGGTGGCGTCGACGGTGCCAGCTACGTCGTAGCCGATGCCACGCGGCAGGACGCCGGGCATGAAGCCGCGGCACAACTCCCAGTCGGCCGGGTTGAGCCCGGTGGCGGCCACGCGAACCCGGATCCTGCCCTCGCCCGGGTTGGGGATTTGCGTCTGTTCCTCCCGCAGGACGTGCAGGGGTTCGCCAAACTCGTGGAATCGGACGGCTCGGGACTGGACTGCGCCCATGACGCTCTCCTTCGTGAATGCACCAGCGATGTTTGTAGTGTCAGTCACTGACGCTACCACGTAGTGTCAGTGACTGACACTACGTGCGCGAGACTTTCCGCATGCCCAGAAGCGGAAGGGAAGCGCGTGAGCGTCTGGAGAAGGCGGCGCTCGAGCTCTTTCTCGAGTGCGGATTCGACTCCGTAACCACGGCCGAGATTGCCGCCCGGGCCGGCGTGACCGAGCGCACCTACTTCAGGCACTTCCCCGACAAGCGCGAGGTGCTCTTCGACGGCGAGCGGCGGCTCACCGAATGGGTAACCGAGGCGATGGCGTCCGTGCCCGCCGGCGTACCGCCCTGGCCGGCCATGCGTCGCACGGTCGACCTCATCGTTGCCCCTCTCGAGCAGAACCGGCTGGCCAGCGACCGCCTCGCGCCATCCTCGCGGCAACGCCGGCCCCTGCGCGAGCGCGCGGTCTTGAAGGAGGCCCACCTCGTTGCCATGATCGCCGACCTGCTGATAGGCCGTGGCGCCGCCGCGGACGAGGCACCCAGCTGCAGGTGCATGTCGACCACGGCTTCGCGGTGCTGGCCGGCCTCATGAGCGCCGAAGCCCCTCTGTGCTCAGGCTTGGACGGTAACGACGATGCTGGCGGTCCCAGCAGGAGTACACGTTGAGAGGCGGGTCCCGGACCGTTTTGCCTGGGCTAGGCTGACAGCTTCTGTCACGGGGCCAAGCGCCATAGTGAGTCGATCGGCAGCGCTTTGATGTTGCCGCCATAGGAGAGGGTCTGCTGGCCGGTGTAGAGGACGTATCCGGCGACGAACTTGTCACCGAGATTGCCCGCCAGGTTGCGGAGGCCGGCGAGATCCTCGGTGCGGACGGTCGCCCCGGCCTTGACCTCTACTCCTATGACGCGGCCGTCGGGGGTTTCGATGACCGCGTCGACTTCAAGCTTGTCCTTCGTGCGGTAATGGTAGAGGCGGCCGCGCTCGCCTGCCCAGGTCAGTTGCCGGGCCAGTTCCATGACGACGAAGTTCTCCAGGACTGGCCCGGCGGCACCGTCAGGCTCGTCCAGGCGCGCGACGTCCTGGCCGATGAGGTGGCAGACGATGCCTGTGTCGACGAAGGCCAGTTTCGGGGTGCCGACGGCCCTGGCTGTCTGCCCAGTCGACCAGGCGGGGATGCTCTTGATGAGGAACACAGTGGCCAACAGTTCCAGGTAGCGCACCAGGGTTGTCCGCGGGATCCCTGCCTGCCCGGCGAGAGTGCCCGGCACGAGCAGGCCGCTCACCCGCCCTGCCAGGAGTGCGAGCAGCCTGAACATGTCCCCTTGCCGCTCGATGCTGCTGACCTGGAGGACGTCGCGCTCGATAAGGGTGGACAGGTAGGAGGCGAAGAAGGCCGACCGGCGCCTGGGAGTACGGCGGACCGCCTCAGGGAACCCGCCGGCGACGGCCAGTTCGAGGTAGTCACGTTTACGCAACCGAGACGACCGCTCAAGGCCGGGTCCGTGGCGGAAGGCCGCGTCGATGAACAGGTCTGGCCCGTCGTGCATCTCTCCCTGGGAAAACGGCCACAGCTCGATGATCTCCATGCGCCCTGGAAGCGCGTCGGGGAGTGTGCGCAGGGCGAGGACTCGTGAGGAGCCGGTCAGCAGGAAGCGTCCTGGCCGGGGATCCAGGTCGACCAGCACCTTGATCGCCCTTAGCAGCTCAGGCGCCAGCTGGATCTCGTCGATGACCATGAGCCGGTCGTGGTCGACAAATCCTGCCGGGTCATCGTGTGCAGCCCGTAGCGTAGCCGCGTCGTCGAGGAGTCGCACCGCCGTCCCCGGTCGGCCATCGGCAGCCAGCCTGGTCAAGGTGCTCTTGCCAGCCTGCCGGGCGCCGTTGACAAGTACCACGCGCGTGTCCTCGAGCGCATCGGATACCAGGCTCTGCGCACGCCGCGGAATAAGGTCAGGCAAGGTGGCCATGCCCTCAGTTTGCCTCATCAACCTGATTGACGTGGTCACTTAGACGGTCACACCATGGTCACTTAGACGGTTACTTCATGGTCACTTGGACGGATCTCTCATCGTCATCTGGACGCTGGATGTGGCCGGACGTCGCCAAGCCTTCCGGTGCGCGCACGCGTATAACGGCTCACTGCCCGGTCCGGGACATCACGTCCGGGGCAGCCAAGTCACCGAAGGCAGCGGTAAACCATGCCAGGTCCCCGGCATCGACGGAGGCGTGCGGGACCCCCGCTTCGCGCGGGCAAGTTGGCTCCGGGCAGACTCTGAGCGCGTCAGGTCGAAACGGCGGGCACGGGCTTCCGATGCCTCCATGGCGTCATCCGGGGGCGCGTCCCTTATCGGCCTATCTGTCATCGACGCCCCTCGCAGATCCGCGGCCCGGCAGGGTCAAGCTGAGATCCGCAGCGCCGGTGCGCCGATTCTGAAATGCATCCCCAGTAGACAAATCCCTGCCCAGCCCGCGATGCTTGCTCGCGCCGTGCAGGGCACCGATCAGGTGCAGAAACTCGGTGCGCCAGGCAGGATTCGAACCCGCGACCCGCTGCTTAGAAGGCAGCCGCTCTATCCGTCTGAGCTACTGGCGCTCGGTGACCATTGTGCACGCCCAAGGTCACACATAGGCCACGCTGAGGTCGCAGTCCACCAGGGTAGCGATCCCGGCCAATATACCGAACGTAGCTGGGATCTCGCCTCGCTGATGACCCTCGGTCATCCCGGGCGACTGCGTGAAAAGCTCCCTTTACCGACCGGGAATGCAGGCCGCTCGCAGGCCCTGGCCCCTCGCCGCCGCCGCTGGTCGCGTGACGGACCGGCGGCGGGCGCGGCGGCCACCAGAAAAGCAGTAGGCGTCACCGCTTATCCGGGACTGGGATAATCGCAGGGCACAAGCGCGTTGCCGGGTCGCGGCCGGGCGCTCAGTGGGACGGCGGCCGCCCGTATTGGTGGCCGTGAATTTCGCGCCGGCCGGCCTGGCGCCGCCGGGCCGGCCGACGTTCGCAATTACACCCTGCCCCCCGCCCGCGATCGGCCGCCGGGCGAATCGGCGCCCGTTGCTCCAGCGCCCGGGAGAACGCGCCCGCTCGCCCGGGGCCGTCGCTTTTGATCCGGCGCCGCATTTCCCGCCCGGGAGCCGCCCGCCCGCCCCGCCCGCATCCTGGCCGGCGGCGGAAGTGCCGGCCTGGTCGGCGCCGGGCCCGCTGGACGCCTGGCCCGCGGCAGGCGCTGCCCCTGCCGGAATGGTCATCCTATATGTTTCAAGCAAGTATTCGAATTACCACGTTTATGGAGATAAGTCCGTCGCCTCATTAACGGCCCGCGCGTCCAGATGTTGCGATCATGTGGCCGAAAACGGGCCAGAAAACCTGCGCGTAAGTTGCACTGTTCGGGTAGCGGACAATCGGTACGTAATAAGGTAGACGCTGACGCACGGGTTACACGTGCCGGAAGTCGCAGGAGAAGCTGCATGGGGGTACCAAGTTCCGCGGGTCGGCGGCCTCCGCGCGGCGCGGCCCATTCGATTGGTTTCTATCTCCTGACCCGCGTCACGGTGCCTGTTGTCGTGCTCGTGCTGGCGTGGGGCGCGTTCGCCGGCCTGGTGCTGACCGGACGGCTGCGCGGGGTCATGGGCGGCCCCGGGCGCCGGGCGCTGACCGAGGCGGCCGCGCTAGCCGGCGCCGGGCTGCTCGTCGCGCTCGTCACCGTGGTGCTGATCTGGGCCTTTGCCCGGCGGCTGGCCCGCGAGGCGGACCGGCTGGGCGCCGTCGCCCGCTACCTGGCCGATGAGCAGCTGCCGGCCACGGTGGACCGGCTCCGGCAGGGGTCGGACACGGACAGCCGGGCCGCGCAGCTGCCGGTACCGCCGCCGGCCACCCGGGTGGCCGAGTTCGCAGAGGTGGGCGCCGCGCTGGACCGGATCCAGGCGACCGCGCTGAACGCGGCCGCGTCCGAGGCGCGGCTGCGCGGCGGCTTCCGTCAGGTCCTGACCAGCCTCGGCCGCCGTAACCAGTCGCTGCTGCTGCGGCAGCTGCGCATCATCGACACGCTGGAGCAGCAGGCGGCCAGCCCGTCGGCGCTGGCCGACCTGTTCGCGCTGGACCACCTCACCACCCGGATGCGGCGGCACGCCGACAGCCTGACCGTGCTCAGCGGCGCCCCCGCGGCCCGCCCGCGGATGGGCCCGGTGCCGGTGATCGACGTCATCCGGGCGGCCGTGGCCGAGACCGAGGACTACCGGCGGGTGGTGGTCCGGACCGAGACCGAGGAAGCGGTCAGCGCCACCGCCGTCAACGACCTGATCCACCTGCTGGCCGAGCTGATCGAGAACGCGACCCTGTTCTCCCCGTCGGCGACCAAGGTCGAGGTCAGGGCCGAGCGGGTGGCCAATGGGTTCGCGGTCGAGGTAGAGGACCGCGGCCTCGGCATCGCCGCCGACCAGCTCGGTGAGCTCAACCAGCGGCTGGCCCGGCCGCCGGACTTCGACCTGGTGGACGCCGACCGGCTCGGGCTGTTCGTGGCGGGCCTGCTAGCGGCCAGGCACGGGATCGAGGTGTCCCTCACCCCCTCGCCCTACCGCGGAACGAAGGCGATCGTGCTCCTTCCCGACATCCTCATCCAGCCGGTGATCCCGGAGAGCGGCCCGGCCGGCGCGTCCTCGCTGCGGCTGCGCTCGTCGAACGCGCTGTCCCTGGTCGGCGTCGCCGCCGGGGGGACCGGGCCGCTGGGACTGGACGAGTCCGGGCCGGCGACCGCGGTTGCCGGCGCGCCGCCCGCGCCGACCACCTTCCATGGCCTGCCCCGCCGGATCCGCGGCGACAAGCAGCCGCAGCCGCAGGAAGCGGCCGAGCGCCCGGCCGGGCGCAGCCGGGCGGACGCGCCCGCACCTGACGACGCCCGGCGGCTGGCCGCCTCGCTCCAGCGCAGCTGGCACCGCAGCCGGGCCGCCGACGAGGACACCCCCGACAGCGGCCCGGGTGACGCCGACGCCCGGCGGGACCTGGACGGCCCGGGTGACGCCGAGCCCCGGCGCGAGTGGAAGCCGTGGGACCTGGAGACACGGAACGACCGGCCAGTCCTCGGTTTTGCCCCCGACAACGAGGAGGAATCGTGACTCCTGACGAGGGCGCGGGGGTGGCGGAGCGAGATCTCGCCTGGCTCCTCGACGACCTGGCCTCGCGTGTCCCCGATTTCAAGCGGGCCGTCATCTTGTCCCGGGATGGCCTGCTCCTCGCGTCCTCGCGGGATCTGTCGCGGGAGGACGCCGAGCACCTGTCGGCCGTCGCCGCCGCCCTGCAGAGCCTGGCGACCGGAACCGGTGAGCGGTTCCGCGCGGGCGGCGTGCGGCAGACGGTGATCGAACTCGAACAGGGGCTGCTGTTCGTCATCGCAGCGGGGGAGGGCAGCTGCCTGGCAGCGCTGTGCCCGGCCGACGCCGATGCGGGCCTGGTCGCCTACGAGATGGCGATGCTGGTCAAACGGGCCCGTCCGCACCTGGCGTCGCACGCGCGGTTCCCGTCGGCCCGAACCGTGGCGGAGTAACCCATGTCGGCCGACGGCAATTACCCCGTCCGCGGGCGCCCGCAGCCGCAGCCCGCCCAGTGGGTCCGCCGCGACTCCGGCCCGGTGGTCCGTCCCTACGCGGTCACCGGGGGCCGGACCGAGGCGGCCGACGGCGAGGTCCTCGACGTGGTCGCGGTGGTGGTGGCCGTGCCCGGCGGCGGTGCCGACGAAGAGGACCCGCTCCGCCGCACGCCCGAGCACCGGCGGATCCTGGCCTTGTGCGAGCGGCAGGCGACGGTGGCCGATATCGCCGCGGGCACCGCGCTGCCCCTCGGCGTGGTCCGCGTGCTGCTCAGTGACCTGATCATGTCCGGCAGCGTGAATGTGGTCCGGCAGCGGCCGTCGGCCGGCCTGCGTCCCGACAACAACGTGCTCCAGGAGCTGCTCAATGGACTCCGCGCACTCTGACCCCGAGGGCGTCCCGGCCCTCACCGCGCACAAGATCCTCATCGCAGGTGGCTTCGGCGCTGGCAAGACGACGCTGGTCAGCGCCATCAGCGAGGTCCGCCCGCTGCTGACCGAGGAACCGCTGAGCACCGCCAGCGTCGGCCGGGACAACCTGGCCGGGCTGCCGGACAAGACGACGACCACGGTCGCGCTCGACTTCGGCCGGATCACCATCAGCGACAAGCTGGTGCTGTACCTGTTCGGGGTGCCGGGCCAGGAGCGGTTCTGGTTCATGTGGGACGAGCTCGCCTACGGCGCCCTCGGCGCGGTCGTGCTCGCTGACGTGCGGCGGCTGGAGGACTGCTTCCCCTCGGTCAGCTACTTCGAGACCCGCGACGTGCCGTTCCTGGTCGCCGTCAACTGCTTCGCCGACGCCCCGCAGTACGACCCGACCGAGATCAGGATGGCGCTCGACCTGGAGGACAACGTGCCCCTGGTGCTGTGCGACGCGCGGGACCAGGCCTCGGTCAAGAGCACCCTGATCGCCCTGATCGAGAGCTTGGCCGACGCGCTCGCGCTGACCTCCGGCGCCCGCACCGGGGGCCGTTCCTAGCCGCACCGCGGCACCCCCCGCCGGGACCGCACCGGGAGCCGTTCCTGGCGGCGCCGCGGCGCCCCCCCGCCCGCCGCGGCGCCCCCCCGCCCGCCGCGCGCCCGGACAGCCATCCCGCCCGGCCGCCTCCACGCGCCCCTCGGCCGCGGTCGCCCGGCCCCGCATTGACTCTCCGCCTCCCCCGAGTTATTCTCATATCGAGTCCTTCTCAAGAAGAGAAAGACAAGGCGAGACGACCGAACGGGGGGTGGCTGCGCGTGGACGCCACCGATGACACGGCAAGCTTCCTGGCCGGATACGACCCCCGGGACTACGACCCGGTGGCCGTCACGGTCGACGTGGTGGCCCTGACGATCAGGGACGGCCGCCTGCAAGTGCTGCTGATCAGGCGGGGGGAGCCGCCGTTCCAGGGCAGCTGGGCGCTGCCGGGCGGGTTCGTCCGGCCCCGAACCGGCGCCGGGGGTACCCGGACGGAGGAGGACCTGGCCCAGGCCGCCGCCCGCGAGCTGGCCGAGGAAGCCGGCCCGGCCCTCCGCCCCAGTCACCTGGAGCAGCTCGGCAGCTACGGCGCCCCCGGCCGCGACCCCCGGATGCGGGTCATCTCGGTCGCCTACCTGGCCTTCGCCCCCGGGCTGCCGGAGGCGCAGCCGGGCACCGACGCGGCCGAGGCCCAGTGGACCCCAGTCGACGCACCCGGCCGGCGGGAGCTCGCCTTCGACCACGCGCGCATCCTCGCCGACGGGATCGAACGGGCCCGGGCCAAGCTCGAGTACACGCCGCTGGCGACCGCGTTCATCCGCGAGCCGTTCACCGTCTCGGAGCTGCGCGACGTCTACGAGACCGTGTGGGGCGAGAAGCTGCACGCGGGCAACTTCCACCGCAAGGTTCTCTCGGTCCCCGGCTTCGTCGAGTCCACTGGCGGCTACACCGAGACCGGGGGCGCCCGCGGCGGCCCGCGAGCCCGGCTCTACCGCCGGGGCGACGCCACCCTGCTGCACCCGGCCCTGCTGCGGCCCGGCAGCGATGACGCCCTGCGCCCCTGACGCCCCCGCCTGTTCCAGTCCCGCCGTCACCCAATCCCTCATCCCCCACAGGCAACACCCGCATCGTCATATCAAGGAGACTCAGATGGGAAGCGGACGCTGGTCAGCCGATGTCTACCAGACCGCCGAGCGGCTGCGCGGCGGCAAGAGCGCCTTCGGTTACAGCGACTCCGGTGCGCGCACCGTGCACCCGCTGCTCGACCCGTACGACGTCGGCCGGCGGGAGAGCCGCGACAGCGGCGAGCACCCCGCCTCGCTCGCGATCGCGGTGCTGTTCGATGTCACCGGCTCAATGGGCGCGGTGCCGCGGGCGCTGCAGAAGCGGCTGCCGCGGCTGCTCGGCCTGCTGAAGGAGGGCGGCTACGCGACCGACCCGCAGCTCCTGTTCGGCGCCATCGGCGACGCGACCTGCGACCGGGCGCCGCTGCAGGTCGGCCAGTTCGAGTCGGACAACCGGATGGACGGTGACCTGGAGCGGATCCTGCTCGAAGGCGGCGGGGGCGGCCAGAAGACCGAGTCCTACGAGCTGGCGATGTACTTCATGGCCCGCCACACGGTGACCGACTGCTACGACAAGCGGGGCCGCCGTGGCTACCTGTTCATCATCGGCGACGAGATGCCGTACCCGGCGGTCAAGCCGCGCGAGGTGAGCGCCTGGATCGGCGACGAGCTGCCGCAGCCGGTGGCGCTGCGCAACCTGGTCGCGCAGCTCACCCGGCGCTGGGACACCTACTACATCCTGCCCGCGGGCGCCTCCTACGCCGGCGACGGCCAGGTGCTGCGGGCCTGGCGCGGCCTGCTGGGCCAGAATGTCATCGAGCTGGCCGACCTGGACGCGGTGTGCGAGACGATCGCGCTCACCGTCGGCCTCGGCGAAGAGGCGATCGACCTGGCCGAGGGCCTGGCCGACCTGGACGACGTCGGCTCGCCGGCAGGCCCGGCCGTCCGCCGGGCGCTGGCCGGCCTCGGGGCCGGGACGCCGCGGGCGGCGTTGCCGGCCGGGGTCCGCCGCCCCCGTTCGGACCACTCTGACCCTGACTTTCCCGCGGGCAGCGCGCTGCTGTGAACGGCCCGGTGATCCCGGACGGCGAGCGCGCGGTGATCGTGGTCGACCTGGGCTACGGCGACGCCGGCAAGGGCACGATCGTGGACTGGCTGTGCGCGTCGCGGGCGCGCGACGGCCGGCCGGTCCGGGCCGTGGTCCGGTTTAACGGCGGCGCCCAGGCGGCCCACCACGTGCTCGCGCCGTCCGGTCGGGTGCACCCGTTCGCCCAGTTCGGCGCGGGCACCTTCACCCCCGGGACGGCGACCTTCCTGTCCCGGTTCATGCTGGTCGACCCGCTCGCCCTGGTCGCCGAGGCCGAGCGGCTGCGGTGCCTCGGCGTCGCCGACCCGTTCGGCCTGGTCACGGTGGACCGGGCGGCGCTGCTCAGCACGCCCTACCACCGGGCCCGGGGCCGGGCCCGGGAGCGAGCGCGCGGGGCGGCCCGGCACGGATCGTGCGGGATGGGCATCGGCGAGACGGCCCGCTACGCCCTCGCCTACCCGGCCGACGCGCCCCGGGCGGGTGACCTCACCGCGCCGCGCACCCTGCTGCGCAAGCTCACCCTGCTCCGCGACCGCCTCACGCCGCCCGGCACCGGTGGCGGAGCGGACGGCGGCACGGGCGGCGGCGCGCCGGCGCCGGCCGATGTCGCCGCCGTCTTCGGTGCCGTCGGCGCCCGGCTTACCCTCGCCGGCGACGGCTACCTGGCCGGGCTGCTGCGCGCGGGCCCGGTCGTCTTCGAGGGGGCCCAGGGTGTCCTGCTCGACGAATGGCGCGGCTTTCACCCCTACACCACCTGGTCCACGACCACCTTCGAGAACGCGGAGACGCTGCTGGCCGAGAGCGGCGCCGCGGGCACCGCGACCCGGCTCGGGGTCACCCGGACCTACCAGACCAGGCACGGTCCGGGCCCGTTCCCGACCGAGGATCCGGGCCTGGGTGTCACCGAGCCGCACAACGCCGACGGCCGCTGGCAGGGCCCGTTCCGGGCCGGTCACCTGGACGCGGTCGCGCTCGGCTACGCCGCCCGGGTGGCCGGCGGCGTCGACGCGGTCGCCCTCACGCATCTCGACACGGCCCGCCGCCTGGGGGGCAAGCTCCGGCTCGGGCGCGGCTACCGGGCCGGCGGCCGGGTCATCACCGCGATCGAGCCGGGGCCGCCGCGCGACCTCGCGTGGCAGCAGGCGCTGACGGACACGCTGCTGCACCGCCCGCCCGGTCTACGACCCGGCCGGCCCGGTGGCCGCCGAGGACTGGCCGGACGCGGTCGCGGAGATCCTCGGCGCCCCCGTCACGATCCGCTCGCACGGACCCGGCCGGGGCGCTAAGCGGTCGCGGGCCAGACACCGAACCTGCTCGCGAACTCGCCACGATAGGGTTACCGGTATGCCAGAAAAGGTGCTTTACACCGCCGAGGCGACCTCGACGGGGGACGGCCGGGATGGCCACGTCGACCAGCTCCGACGGCCGGGTCGACCTCGACCTGGCCATCCCGCAGGCGATGGGGGGCAGCGGCGCGGGCGCCAACCCCGAGCAGTTGTTCGCGGCGGGCTACGCCGCCTGCTTCCACAGCGCGCTGCGCGTGGTCGCGGGGCGCGAGCACACGCCGCTCGGCGACTCCACGGTCACCGCGGAGGTCGGCATCGGCCCCGAGGACGGCGCCTTCGGCCTCGCCGTCACGCTCGTCATCCACGTGCCGGGGACCGAGCGGGAGAAGGTGCGCGAGTGGGCCGAGGCAGCCCACCAGGTATGCCCGTACTCGCGCGCGACCCGCGGCAACATCGCAGTCGAGCTGCGGGTCCTGTGACGACCGACGGGGAACTCGACGCGATCAAGGCCGAGCGCGCTCGCCTGGCCGAGGCCTACATCACCCCCGGCCGCCCGGCGACCTCCGCCCGCGGCATCCACCACGCGGCGCTGATCTGCTCCGACGTCGAGCAGACGATCAAGTTCTACCAGGGCATCCTCGAGTTCCCGCTGACCGAGTTGTTCGGCAACCGGGACTACAAGGGATCGACCCACTTCTTCTTCGACGTCGGCCACGGGAACCTGCTGGCGTTCTTCGACTTTCCCGGCCTCGACCTGGAGCCGTACCGGGAGACCATCGGCAACGTCAACCACATCGCCATCTCGGTGACCAAGGAGAAGTGGGACTACCTGCGGGACCGGCTGGGTGCGGCCGGCGTGGACTACCAGGTCGACAGCGGGACCTCGCTCTACTTCAAGGACCCCGACGGCGTCCGCCTCGAACTGCTGGCCGAGCCCCTCGGCGAGATGTACGGCACCAAGGTTCTGTAGGCCGCCGCTTTGCCCGGGTCCGGCCCGGGGCGCCCGGTATCTCCGCATCGCTCCGCGCCCGCGGGCGCGGAGCGGTAGCGTACCCGGTGAAGGAACGGCATTAGGCCTGCCAGGGTAGGCCACACCGGGTTGCGGGTCTGATAGGTAGAACTGCGGATCTTTCCGCCGTCCCGTTCCTTGTGCGCTGACCTGCGTGTAAGACTCTTCGCATACCCCCAGCGAGCTCCCGGAGGCCCTTGATGACCAAGGCCCTGCGCCAGCCCGAGGATCCTGCTGTAACGAGACCCTCACCGGCGCGGATCTACGACTACATGCTGCGCGGCCACCATCACTTCGATGTCGACGAGGCGGCCGCTCAGCGTATCTTGTCGGTGGTGCCGGAGATCAGGGACTGCGCCTGGTCCAACCGCGGCTTCCACCAGCGGGCGGCGGCCTGGATCGCCCACCAGGGGGTCAAGCAGTTCCTCGACATCGGCTCGGGCCTGCCGACGGTCGGCAACACGCACGAGGTCGTGACCAAGATTCACCCCGACGCGCGGGTGGTGTACGTGGACAACGACCCGATGGTGGAGCTGCACAGCAAGGGCATCCTCGGCCAGAACGGGCAGGTCAGCGTGCTCTGCGCGGACCTGCGCGAGCCCGGCACGATCCTCGGCCACCCGTCGGTGCGCGCGCTGATCGACCCTGCTCAGCCGACCGGCCTGCTGATGACGGCCGTGCTGATGTTCGTGGCGGACTCGGCCGACCCGTGGAGCCTGGTGGCGCGCTACGTCGAGGCGATGGCGCCCGGTAGCTTCCTGACCGTGTCCCACCTGACCGACGACGCCAAGCCGCCGGTCGCGGTCGACGGGTTCCGGCAGGTGTTCGACAAGGCGACCGAGCAGATGCACTTCCGCTCGCGGGAGCAGGTGGCGCGCTTCTTCGACGGGCTCGAGGTGGTCCCGCCCTACGAGGGCGCCCCGTCCGAGCTCACCTACAGCGGCCTGTGGGGGGCGGAAGACGTGCAACTCGCCGACAGCGACGGCTCCCGCTGGCTGTACTGTGCCGTCGCCAGGAAGCCGTGCCCGGCCGCGCCGGACCGCTGAGCACGGGCCGGAAGCTCATCAGGGAGGACGCCATCAAGCCGACACCGACAGACCTTGGCCTCGACCCCGACCAGCTGTCCTGGGAGCGGTCCGGTGAGGCGGACGGCTCGATCGAAGTCGCCTTGCCGCTCAGCGCGCGGTGGTCCCGGGGCGACTGGGTGCTGATGCGGGTGGCCGGCGACCCGGAGGCGCGCATCCTGGTCTTCGACCGGAACGAATGGGAGTGCTTCCTCGACGGCGCCAGGAACGGCGAGTTCGATCACGCGGCCGACCTGATTCGCGGGACCCGCCAGCGCGGCAGCTGAGCGGGTCGTCCAGGTGGTCCCGGTACGCGCCGGAACGTGCGCTTCGCCCCGGAGCCGCTCCGGGCTGTGCGGTTCGCCGCAGGCCGTCTGATCTGCGCAAATTCCTTCGGTTCTCCCCTGAAAGCGCTTGATTTGTGAATCGCAATTTGGCTAAGCTCATGTACGAGAGCCGCAAGTTTCCGGAGCACGCGCCAGCTGCGCCACACCCGGATATAACGGTCATTCGGCCAGATGTCGGCGCAATTGTCGAAGGGAGGGCACGATGAGCGATGACGCCTACGGCGCGACGGTCGCGAAACGGCGCCTGTCCCGGCGCCTAGCTGAGCTTCGGGTCGACCACCGGCTATACCGCCAACCATGTCTGCGACATCCTTAACTGGGGCCGCGGCAAAGTGGGCCGGTTCGAGGCCAATCAGTGGAAGCGGCCGGAGATGAGCGACATCCGCGACCTCATCCGCATCTACGAGGTCGAGGGCGCGGCCCGGGACGAGATCGAGGACCTCGCGGTCAGCTGCCGGGTCCGCCCCTGGTGGCGGGAGTACGGCGAGATCTTCGACAACGAGTTCCCCGGCTACGAGAACGACGCCGACCACCATCCAGGTCTACATGCCGCTCGTCGTGCCCGGCCTGCTGCAGACGCCGGCCTACATGGAGTCCCAGTTCAAGTCCAGCGCGCGGCCGCCGGTCTGGCGCCGCAAGGCCGCCAAGGCGCGGCTGCGCAGGCAGGAGATCCTGGACCGCACCGACGGTACCGCGCCGCGGCTGTCCGTGGTGATCACCGAGGCCTCGCTGCGCTACCGGTGGGGGATGCACAGCGACCGCAGGGAGCAGATCGAGCACCTGGCCGAGATGAGCAAGCGGCGCAACATCGACCTGCGCATCCAGCGCTTCGACGACGGGCCGCCGACCGGGCTCTTCTCCATGGTCAACATCCTCGGCTTCCCCGACGACGAGCCGCCCATCGTGTTCGTGGAGACCGACTACTCCGTCGAAGAGGTGAGCGCGCCCGAGGCGTGCACGGTTATCATCCAGTCGTTCGAGCGCGCGTGCGACGCGGCGCTCGAACCCGAGGACACCACCGTGTACCTCGAAACACTCGCCAAGAGAATGGAGTAACGCAAGTGATTGACCTGTCTCAAGCAGTCTGGCGCAAGGCCACCTGAGCGCGCTCAACGGGGGCTGCGTTGAGATCGCCACCAACCTGCCTGGAGTCACCGCAGTACGAGACAGCAAGCGCCCGGAGAACGGGGCCCACGTCGTTGACCGGGCCGCGTTCGCCAGGTTCCTGGTAGACGTGCAGGGGGGGCGCTACGACATCTAGGCATGCGGCCGGCTGTCGTAACGCACGGCACGAGAGTCCCCCGGGAGGCACCCCGGGGGACCCTCGTGTTTTTATGAGCCCTGTCTCAGTGAGCCCTCGTCGTTACCGTCTCCACCGCACCCTGCGCCGTGCGAGCCCTGGGGAAAGCACGGGAACAGTTGCGTGACGCAATATGATCATCGTGCGTGTGAAACGACGGCAACCATTCTACGAGGCCGCGCGTGCTGCATAGTGACTCCGTAGTTATCGGATAAGAATGTTCGTAGGTATTTCTACGGCTCTATTCTTATGGCAGTGCGTACTTGTCATATTTTGCCCGTAATAGGGCGACGCAAGTGCTTGGCGGCGACGGTGGTTTCGCTTCCTTATCAGTGCCCCGGGGGGTACTGTGATGGGACGCGCTTGACTCAGAACATGTGCTTCACACGTTCCGATTCAGAGAGCGCGTGACAGGCTCGACGGTCTGGCCGCCGGGGGCTCACGGCATCGGGGTCGCTAGGCCGGAGGCATCGATATGGATGACGGGTTGCGGATCGTGGAGACACGCGCCTGCAGGGCGTGGGTCCTGCCGGACGACCCAACCTGCGCCGCCCTCGCCCGCCGCCTGTTCCGGCGAGTGGCGGGCGAGCTCGCCCTCGACGAGGAGACCGTCGACGACGGGGTCACGATGGTCAGCGAGCTGGCCGCCAATACCCTGCACGCGAGCCACCGCCAGCTCCTTCCCCCGCCAACCCCGAGCTCTGGCTCTACCTGCGCGGCACCGGCCAGCGGGCGGAGCTGGTGTGCAAGGTCTTCGACCCGCTGCCCGGCTGGGTCCGCGGCAACGTGCCTGGCCGGACCGTCTGCCGGGCCCCGGCCGAAGCGATGAGCGGCCGCGGCCTCGAGGTCGTGCACGAGCTGTCGGACGGGCGCTGGGGGCACCACCTGACCAGGTCCCGGCTGTCCGGCACCGGGACGCGGGGCAAGGCGGTCTGGTTCGCGCTGCCGGCCCCGGTGGCCGCCTCGCGGATCGGCGGCCTTCGTCCCGCCACCGCCGCCGACGCGATGACCCAGCTGGAGCAGGACCTCAGCACCCGCGGGTTCGACGGCCGGCTGGTGCGCGCCGACGACCCCGCCGCCGACATGGCGGTGCTGTCCATCGCCAGCGGCCTGACGGTGTGGTGCCGGTCCGCCGCCGCCTGGCTCCGCGCGCCGGGCGTCGCCGCCCAGCACTGGAGCTACTGCGACCTGGTCGAGCTCGGTGAGCAGGCCGTCCAGGCGCACGAGGTGAGCATCGCCGCGGCCGAGTCGCCGCACCTGGTCGACGCCAGCCGGGCCGGCGCCTGAGCCGCTACCCGCTCCTTACCGGCTACCGGCTAGCGCTGCGCGACCGGGAGCTTCCCGTAGGCGCCGAGCACCGTGTCCCAGAACCGCTCCGTGTCGATCGCGGTCGCAACCAGCGCGTTGTGACCGACCGGGGGGTGAAGTCGGTCACCGTCATCCCCGAGGTCAGCCTTCCCTGCGTCTCCACCTGGACCAGGGCGGGCGTGTAGCCGAAGGCGGACGGGTCGGCGACCGACACGATCGCGCACACGTCGTGCACCGGCGGCTCGCCGGTGGTGTCGGCCGAGTCCCGGTACTGGGCCAGGGCCGGCAGCAGGAGCTGGGAGCCGAGCGCGCCGAGGGCGCTCATCCGCTGCCGGACGCCGGCCGTCGCCCGCGCCTGCAGGGTGACGTCGAGTCCGATCATCCGCACCGTCCAGCCCGCGGCGAAGACGATCGCCGCCGCCTCCGGGTCGGCCCAGATGTTGTACTCGGCGGCGTGGGTGATGTTGCCCCGCGACGCCGACCCGCCCATGATGACGAAGTCCCTGACCCAGGTCACCAGCCGCGGCTCGCGGCGCACCGCCAGCGCGATGTTGGTCAGCGGCCCGGTGGCGACCAGCGTGATCTCGCCCGGCGCGGCCGCCAGGCGGTCGATGATGAAGTCGGTCGCGTGCTCCACGCCCGCCGCCCGCGCGGACGGCGCCAGCACCGCTCCGCCGAGCCCGGAATCGCCGTGCACGTGCCCTGCGTCGAGCGCAGGCCGCACCAGCGGCACCGCCGACCCGGGCGTCACCGGCACGTCCAGCCCGACGAAGGCGGCTACCGAGAGGGCGTTCGCGGTTGTCTTGTCCAGGCCGACGTTGCCCGCCACGGTGGTGATGCCGGCCAGCTCGATCTCGGGGGAGCCGGCCGCGAAGGCGATCGCCAGCGCGTCGTCGATGCCGGGGTCGCAGTCGAGGATGATGGTGGTGCTCATGGTGCGATCCTGCCAGGTTCCCGGGCGCGCCGCCGCCATCCGCATTCCGGGAAAACCGCCGCCGGCGGTACCCGCCCCGATTGATAGCCTCGTGCAGACAAGGAGGTCCCAGCCGATGCACCAGCCGCCCATTCCTCAGATTGACGCCGAAGACCCGCAGATCGCGAGGCTGATCCACGACGAGGCCCGTCGTCAGTCCGACAAGTTCCGGCTGATCCCGTCCGAGAACTACGTGTCGCTGGCCGTGCTCGAGGCGGTCGGCACGGTGCTGACCAACAAGTACTCCGAGGGGTACCCGGGTAAGCGCTACTACGAGGGCCAGCAGCTGATCGACCCGATCGAGACGATCGCGGTCGACCGGGCGCAGGCGCTGTTCGGCGTGGACCACGCCAACGTCCAGCCGTACTCCGGGTCGCCCGCCAACCTGGCCGTCTACCTGGCCTTCGCGCAGCCCGGGGACACTGTCATGGGCCTGTCCCTGCCGATGGGCGGTCACCTCACCCACGGGGCGAGCGTGGCGGTCGGCGGCAAGTGGTTCAACTCGGTGCAGTACGGGGTGCGGCGCGACACTGGCCGGATCGACCTCGACGAGGTCCGCGACCTGGCGCTGCGCGAGCGACCCAAGATCATCTTCTGCGGGGGCACGGCCCTGCCGGTCACCGTCGACTTCCCCGGCTTCGCCGCGATCGCGGCCGAGGTGGACGCGGTCCTGGTAGCGGACATCGCGCACATCGCCGGACTGATCGCCGGCGGTGCGCACCCGTCCCCGGTCGGCCACGCCCCGGTCATCACGACCACCACCCACAAGACCCTGCGCGGCCCCCGCGGCGCGATGATCATGACCGACGCGGCCCATGCGACCGCCATCGACAAGGCGGTCTTCCCCGGCTTGCAGGGCGGCCCGCACAACCACACCACGGCCGGCATCGCGGTGGCGCTGCGGGAGGCATCGCAGCCGTCCTTCCGCGGCTACGCCGCCCAGGTCGTCGCCAACGCCAAGGCGCTGGCCGAGGCGTTGCTGGCCCGCGGTTACGACCTGGTATCCGGCGGCACCGAGAACCACCTGCTGCTGGTCGACCTCACGTCCAAGGGGGTCGGCGGGCAAGCCGGCGGCCAAGGCGCTGGACCGCGCGGGCATGGAGCTGAACTTCAACTCGGTCCCGTACGACCAGCGGCGCCCGTTCGACCCGTCCGGCATCCGCCTCGGCACCCCGGCGGTCACCACCCGCGGGCTCACCGAGGAGCACATGCCGCAGCTCGCGGCCTGGATGGACGAGGCGATCACGGCCGTCGCCAAGGACGAAGAGGCGGACGTAGACCGGATCGCGGCCGACATCCAGTCGCTGCTGTCGGCCTACCCGATCCCGGGCTGGTCGCCCGAAGCGTAAGCAGCCCAGCGCAGTCAGCTGGCAGCGGGCAGGGCCGCCCCCGCCCCGGTCGGCATTCGCCGCGACCGGGGCGGCCCCGCCCGTTCCCTCCCCGCCCCCTCGTTCCTCCCGCCCCTCGCGTTCCGCCTCCCGCCCCTCGCGTTCCGCCTCCCGCCCCTCGCGTTCCGCCTCCCGCCCCTCGCGTTCCGCCTCCCGCCCTCGCGTTCCGCCTCCCGCCCCTCGCGTTCCGCCTCCCGCCCCTCGCGCCGGGGCTTGGGTGGTTGATGATAAAGCTGTGAAATTTAGTTCGGAAACTTACGGCAAGCTGGAAATTTATATGGGTTATAGCCCGAAAAGTATCCGGTTAGACAAAAGTTCCGCTTACAAGGCCGACCGGGTCGCGCGGGGCGCAAGCCCCCGGCCTGCCCCGGCCCGCTTGCACCACCCCGCTTGCGCCGACTCGGCTGCGCCCAGCCGTCCGCCACTGGTCCGCCTCCACCAAGGCTGTCCGGTACCCGGCTCCCATCGCCCGACTCCTGCCCACAGGCCCCGCCGCCCGGCTGCCAGCCGGGACGCCCGCCTACCGGCGCCCGCCACCCGGCTCCGCCACCCGGGACTCCCGTCACCCGGCTCCCGTCACCCGGCTCGCCAGCCGGGACGCCCGCCCAGAGGCCCTGCCGCCTGGCCTGCGGCCCTGCCGCCTGGCCTGCGGCCCTGCCGCCTGGCCTGCGGCCCTGCCGCCTGGCCTGCGGCCCTGCCGCCCGGCCTGCAGCCCTGCCGCCCGGCCTACGGCCCTGCCGCCTGGCCTGCGGCCCTGCCGCCTGGCCTGCCGGCCCTCCGCCACCCGGCCTCCCGTCCTCCGGCTCGCCGCCTGGCCTGCGGCCCTGCCGCCTGGCCTCCGCCCGCCGGTCGCCCCCCGGGGCCACCCGCCCCCGGGGCCACCCCGCCCCCTGGGCCACCCCGCCCCAGTCGCCCGGCATTCGTGCCTGCGCGTGCCCCGCACCCACACTCGGTCCGACATGCGACCCTTGTCCATTATGCACTATTTTATACCTATTTGACCGTTATTACTGTCAGTTAGAGTGAGCAGTGTTACCGGTGAGATTTGACTGTGTGTTCGAATGAATCTATATTCGAGCACAGTTAGGTTCGCCGGGTCGGGCGAATACCCGGTTTGCGCCCGTCTTCCCCCGGGCGGGCCGGCCCGCGTGCGTCACGCCGCGCGGTGCCGGTGGCTTGGCGTGCGGGAAGTGCAGGACAGACGTATGGGCAGGGTGTACCGCGAGCCGGTCGAGGTCCAGACCCGGGAAGACGGCCGTCCCGTCGGGTTCGCCTGGCGGGAGCGGCGCTACACGGTCATCTCGGTGCACGAGTACTGGATGGTTAACCGTGACTGGTGGCGCGAGTCCGCCCCGGTCCCGGCCCGGCCCGAACTCGAGTTCTGGCGGGTCGAGGCGTCGGCCGTCGACGGCGGCTTCCTCCCCGGCGGCCGGCTGGTCAAGACGACGGGGGAGCCGGCCACCAGGCCCGACGCAGGGGGCGGCCAGCCGCGGCCCGGGGGATCGGGCACCTACGAGCTCCGCCGGGACATCGCGGCCGGCACCTGGACGCTGCGCCGGGTGGCCGACTGATGGCAGCGACGGCGGAGTTCACCCACCTGCACGTGGCGTCCTCGTACTCACTGCGCTATGGCACCGCGACCCCGGCCGCACTGGCCGCCCGTGCCGCCAGCCTCGGCATGCCGGCCCTCGCGCTGACCGACCGCGACGGCCTTTACGGCGCGTTCAAGCACGTCCAGGCGTGCGCCGCGGCCGGCATCAAGCCGTTGCTGGGGGCGGACCTGGCGGTGCGGGCCGACGACCTGTCCATCCGGCGGACGGACCGCGGTCACTCCCCGGCAAAGGCGCCCGGGCCGCGAACCGCCGGGCCCGCTGCGAACGGCAGCGACCCGCGCCGCCGGACCAGGGACGCAACCTGGCAACCCGTGGCGGGCCGAGACCGGCGCCCCCTCGCCGCCACCGGAGCGGGTGACCCTGCTCGCGACCGGCCGCCAGGGCTGGGGTTCGCTGTGCCGCCTGGTATCGGCCGCCTACGCCCTGTCGGGCGATGACGGCCGGGCGGCCGACGACGGCGTCCCCGCGGTCACCCCCGAGCTGGTCGCGCAGCACGCGGCGGGCCTGGTGGTGCTGCTCGGGCCGGACAGCGACGTCGGCCGGGCGGTCGCCGCCCGCCGCCCCGGCCAGGCCCGCCGCGCCCTCGACCGCTGGTGCTACCTGGCGGCCGACGTCGTCGTCGAGATCGTCGACCACCTGGACCACAAGTCGACCTTCCGCGCCGCCCGGCTGGCCGAGCTCGCCCACGAGGCCCGGGTCCCGGCCATCCTCACCAACGCGGTCCGCTACCTGGACCCGGCCGACAGCATGGCCGCCCAGGTGCTCGACGCGGCCCGGCACCTCGTCCCGCTCGGCTCGCCCAAGCTCGTCCCGCACAACGGCCGGGCCTGCCTCGCCAGCCAGGAAGACATGACCAGGACAGCGGCCCGGGTGGCCGGGGCGATGACCGGCCCCGGGACCGGCAGCGCGGCGGCGGTGCTGCTGGGTGAGACCGAGGAACTGGCCCGCCGCTGTGCCCTCGACCCGGTCACCGACCTGGGCGTCGGCACCCGTCACCTGCCGGAGACCCAGGCGACCGAGTATGACCAGTACCGGGAGCTGCGCGAGCGGTGTGAGCACGCAATCCAGGAGGGCCGCTACCGGACGGCCGATGCCGCCTGCCGCCCGCGCGGCCTCAGCCGCCAGCGGGCGGCCCGGGACGCCAGTGACCGCCTGGCCCACGAGCTCGACATCATCGCCCGGACCGGGATGGCGGCCTACTTCCTGACCGTGGCCGACGTGGCCGGCCGGATCCGCGACGCGGGCATCCGCTGCGCCATCCGCGGGTCGGGCGCGGGCAGCTTCGTCAACCACCTGCTCGGCATCAGCGCGATCGACCCGCTCGAGCACGACCTGCTCATGGAGCGCTTCCTGTCCCCGATCAGGAACACGCTGCCGGACATCGACCTGGACGTGGAATCGGCCCGGCGGCTGGACGCGTACCGGATCATCTTCGACGCCTACGGGGCCGAGCGGACCGCCACCGTCTGCATGATGGAGACCTACCGGGCGCGCAGCGCGATCAGGGACGTCGCCGCCGCGATGTCGCTGCCGCCGGACGAGGCGGGCGCGATCGCGAAGGCCTTCCCGCACATCCGGGCCAAGCACATCGCGGCCGCGCTGACCGAGCTGCCCGAGCTGCGCCGCTCCCGGCTCGACGGGGCTCAGCTCGGCCTCCTGTTCGGCCTCGCCCGGCAGCTCGACGGGCTGCCGCGGCACGTCGCCATGCACCCGTGCGGCGTCCTGCTGTCCGACCGGACGCTACTGAGCCGGACCGCGGTCCAGAAGAGCGCCGAGGGCTTCCCGCTCAGCCAGCTCGACAAGGACGACGCCGAGATCGCCGGGGTGATCAAGCTGGACGTGCTCGGCGTGCGGATGCAGTCAGCGATGGCGCACACACTGACGGAGATCACCCGGAGCACCGGGGCGCGGATCGACATCGACACTCTTCCCCGCGACGACAAGCCCACCTACGACATGATCGGCCGGTCGCAGACCCTCGGCTGCTTCCAGATCGAGTCGCCCGGCCAGCGGGAGCTGGTGAAGAAGCTGGCCCCGCGGGACATCGCCGACCTGATCGTGGACATCTCGCTGTTCCGGCCCGGCCCGGTCAACTCCGACATGATCAGCCCGTTCCTGCGCACCCGGCACGGCCTGGCCGAGCCGCGCTACCCGCACCATGAGCTCAAGGCCGCCCTCGAGGAGACCGGGGGAGTGGTGGTCTTCCATGAGCAGGTGCTGCGCGTCATCGACGTAATGACCGGCTGCGGCCTGTCCGAGGCAGACCTGGTCCGCCGCCACCTGTCGACCGTGGGCGGCCCCGAGCGCACCGCCCCCTGGTTCCGCGCCCAGGCGCTGGCCCGCGGCTTCGACCCACCCGTGGTCGAGCGGGTGTGGCAGGTGGTCGCCGCCTTCGGCGGGTTCGGGTTCTGCAAGGCGCACGCGGCCGCGTTCGCGATCCCGGTCTACCAGTCGGCCTGGCTCCGGCGGCACCACCCGGCCGCCTTCTACGCTGGGGTGCTTACCCACGACCCCGGCATGTACCCCAAGCGTGTCATCGTCGCCGACGCCCGGCTGTATGGCATCGAGGTCCTCCCGGTCGACGTCAACGCTTCGGCCGGCGACTGGCGGGTGGAAGAAAACCCATCCGCCCGAACGGAGGGGGCGCCCCCCGTCCCCGCCCATTCCCCGCCCGGCGAGCCCAAGCCCGGGCGTTCCCCGGCCCGCCGCCGGCTGGAATCCTCCGGTCCGCTTCAGGTGCTGCGGCGCCCCCGGCGCACTCCCGTCACCGCTCCGGCCCCGGCTCCAGCCGGGCCGCGGGCGATCCGCTGCTCGCTGCGCGAGGTCAAGGGGATCAGCGACGCCGAGATCGCCCGCATCGTGGCCGGCCAGCCCTACGCCGGCCTGCGCGACTTCTGGAACCGGGCGGGCGTCTCCAGGCCGGTCACCGAGCGCCTGGTGCTGCTGGGGGCCTTCGATTCCCTCTACGCCCCTGCCCTGGCCGGCGCGGCCGCCTGGCCGAACACCCGCGTGCCCCCCGCGACTGCGGTCGCCTCGCCGTCCGCGCCGGGCCCGGTCTCCTCGCCGTCCGCGCCGCCGCTGCCCGCCGCTCTCCGGCCGACCCGGCGGGACCTGCTGGCCCGGGTGGGCATGCTGGCCCGCCAGTCCCCGCCCGCCCGGCCCGGATCGCCCCCGCCCCTGGACCTGTTCGCCGGGGCCGGGGCCGAGGCGGCCGACGGCATGGCCGACCTGGTGCCGGCCGGCCAGCTGCGTGAGCTCGACGTGGCCGAGCGCGTCGCGGCCGAACTGGAGATCCTCGGCTTCGACGTCAGCCGGCACGTCGTCGACTTCTACGCCGACCTGCTAGCCGGGCTGGGCGTGGTCCGCTCGGCCGACCTGCCGGACCAGCGTAACGGGGAGATGATCCTGGTCGCGGGGGCCAAGGTGGCGACGCAGACGCCCGCCGTCCGGTCCGGCCAGCGGATCATCTTCGCCTCCCTGGACGACGCGGTCGGCCTCGTTGACCTGGCGTTCTTCGAGTCGGTGCAGGACCGCTGCGCGGCCCGGCTGTTCGGTTCGTGGCTGCTGGTGGCCCGCGGCCGGGTCCGCCGGGCCGGGGCGGGCCCGATGGCCGTCACCGTCAACGCGACCGAGTGCTGGGACCTCCCCGCCCTGGAGGAGATCAGGGTCGCCCGCGGCATGGACGCCGTCCGGGCCGCGATGGCGGCGGGCGACGTCCCAGCCGGCCCGGCGATGCCGGCCGGCGGCGCGACCCGCGACGAGCTGGCAGCCATCGACGAGCTGGCGGACTGGACCGACCCGGCCAACCTGGCCGCCCCGCCCGGCTCCGGCGACCGGCCCGGCTCCGGCGACCGGCCCGGCTCCGGCGACCCGGCCGGCCGCAATGATCAGCCCCGCCGCAATGATCCGCCCGGCCGCGATGATCAGCCCGCCGGCGATGACGCCGAGCCCGCTCGCCCGGTCGTGTACGGCAACGGCTTCGTCCTTTCCCCCTACGCCGAGACCGGCTCCCCGGGCGGCAGCATCAAGAACCCGCCCCGGAACCTGTGGCACGCCAGCCCCGGAAGCACCGATACCCCGCAATGAAATCGTCCAGCACCGAGCCACCCGCCGTCACGGCCGTCCCCCCGCATCCGGCACCGAGGCACCCGCCGTCGCCCGCACCCTCCGTCATCGCCCACACCCGCCGTCCCCCGCACCCGCCGTCGCCCTGCACCCGCCGTCCCCCGCACCCGCCGTCGCGGCCGGTGTCCTGCACCCGCCGCTCGAACGGCTCCACCCGGGCCACCGCAACCGTGGCGATGCTCTCCGAGACACCGCGCAGCACTCCAGCATCACTAGTTATCGCAGCTGAGAAAAGATAGAGGAAACTTTTCGCTAACCGGAAACATTTTGTTGTTGCAGCACGAAAAGTTTCCCGAATCTCTCTTCCTGAGCCGTGCCAGCGCCTCAGTAATCGTCGTCAGTCTCAGCTGTTGACTGGCAGGCCCTGCTCGCCTGGGCCGCCGGGAAGGTCAGCCCCGGCCAACGGCCAGACAGGCAGTCCGAAGAGCGGATTCTACCGTTCTGTAGTCGGCCAGTAACGTACTGTTGGGCGCGTGAATGCTGGACCGGAACCCGGCCCTAATCCGAAGTGGTCGCCCGCGCAGCCGGCCGCCTCCCGGCGCCGCAGGCTCGGCGGCCCGCTGGGCATCCGGTTCGCCCGGTTCGCGGGCGCCGCGCTCGCAGCGCTGACCGCGACCGAGGTGGCACTCACCCTGTGCAATGGCGTCTTCCACCTCACGTCGACGCCGGCCGCCCTCATCAGCTGGTTCGCTGGGGCGTTGGTCAGCTATACGCTCAGCCGCTGGGCCTGGAATCGCCGGGGCCGGCCGGACGTACTGCGGGAGACCCTCCCCTTCTGGGCGATCTCCGTGGTCGTGATCGTGCTCCTCACGCTGGCGAACAAGCTGGGTTACCACTCGGCCGCCTGGCTGCACCTGACTGGCGCCCGGCACGTGCTGTGGGTCGACTTTGTCTGGCTGCTGGCCAACTTCGGGACGTTCTTGCTGCGTTTCGCGATCCTGCACTACGTGCTGTTCGCCGATCGCGCGCCCCGTGCCCCGGGCGCCGGCCCGCTGGTGCCCGAGGCGGCTACGGTCCCGGGCGCAGGCCCCGGGCCCCGGGCCCCCGGCATCCGCGCCTGAGCGCCCCGGGCCAGCCGGTCACCCAGCCGATCAGCCCGAACGGGGCGTGGCTACGCCGTCCCGCCCCCCGCGCCCGCCTTCTGCCTGGCCAGTCACGCGCGCCCGCACGCACCCGTCACACGCCCGCAGCCCGCGCCCGCACGCGCCCGCACGCACCCGCCCGCACCCGTCACGCGCCCGTCACGCGCCCGCATATGGCCGTTACGCCGGCCGCGTCAGGCCCGGCGCCGCCGCTCGCGCCACCAGGTGCGCAGCACCACCCGGGCGAACCGGCTGCCGTAGAAGAGGTTGTTCAGGGCCGGGATGTTCAGGTGGGAGAAGGGGTTCTGCCCCTTCTTGCTCATCCCGACCTGCCGCCGGCGGATCGTGGCCGGCACCTCCAGCACCCGGTAGCCGTGCGCGATGACGCCGATGAGCAGCTCCGCCGCCTGGTACTGCGGCTGCTCGAGGCGGACGGTGCTGGTCACCTCGGCCCGCATCGCCCGCAGCCCGAAGGTCGTGTCGCTGATCCGCTGGCCGGTCAGCGCGCTGACGAGCAGGGCGAAGAACCGCACCCCGGCCCGCCGCACCGGATCCCTGGTCTCCTCGCTGCCCATCCGGCGCGACCCGGTGACGAAGTCGGCGTCGCCCGCCACGACCGGCGCCAGCAGCGACTCGATCTCCCGCGGGTTGTACTGCCCGTCGGCGTCGGTGGTGACGATGTAGCGGGCGCCCCCGTCACGGGCGATCCGGTACCCGAGGCGCAGGGCCGCGCCCTGGCCGCGGTTGGCCGGGACGTCGGCCACGATCGCGCCGGCCTCGGCCGCTTCCTTGCCGGTGGCGTCGACGCAGCCGTCGGTGACCACGATCACCGCGGCCGGCAGCCCGCACACGGTCCGCGGCAGTCCCTCCACGACCGGGCCGACGGCGCCTTCCTCGTTGTAGGCCGCGATCACCAGGGCAACCGGCGGCAGCCGGAGTGCCCGTTCCCCGTAGGTCCCGGCCAGCTCCCGCAGGACGCTGGTGTCGATGGCCGCGTCGGCCAGGCTCGAATAGCTCACGCTGACTGCCCCCGCACATCGTGGTCCCGCGGGCTGGCCGCGGTGCCGCCAGTGTAATCGCGGCGGTCTCCCCGATGCCTGGAATTCGTTGAGCACACAGGGTTGATTCGAACAAATAAGGAACGAGGGGGATAACTCACAACCCCGCCCGCCTCCCCTTTGCCGCCCGCCGGGCGTAACGCGGGCGCGACATCCGCCGGCCCGGGCTCCACGGCACCGCGCCGCAACCGGCGGACAAGTCGGGCACGGGCACGCGGTAGCCTGCCGCAGTGACGGGACCACAGTCAGCGCCGCGCGGCGGGCAGGGAGAAGAGGCGTACCTGCTCGGCCTGCGGCTGCATGGCCGGCCTGTGCTGGTGGTGGGCGGGGGCGCGGTGGCCGCCCGCCGGGTGCCGCGACTGCTCGCGGCCGGGGCCGACGTGGTGCTGGTCTCGACCTCGGCCACCCCCGCCCTGGAGGAGCTGGCCGCCCACGGCCGGATCACCTGGCGGCGCCGCGCCTACGCCCCCGGTGACGCCGCCGACGCCTGGCTGGTGATCGCCTGCACCAGCCGCGCGGAAGTCAACGCGGCGGTGGCGGCGGAAGCGGAGGCGAACCGGACCTGGTGCGTGCGGGCTGATGACGCGCCCGCCTCGACCGCCTGGACGCCCGCATCGGGGACGGTCGGCGACACCAGCGTGGGGGTGCTCAGCGGGGACCCGCGGCACAGCGCCGCGGTCCGCGACGCGATCACGGCCGGGCTGCGGTCCGGCACCGTCGCCGCCCGTCATCACCGGCGGCGGCCGGCCGGCGTGGCCCTGGTCGGCGGCGGCCCGGGTGACCCCGGGCTGATCACCGTGCGTGGCCGCCAGCTGCTGGCCGAGGCGGACGTGGTCGTGGCCGACCGGCTCGGGCCGCGTGAGCTGCTGGCGGAGCTGCCGCCCGACGTCATCGTCATCGACGCCGGGAAGGTGCCGTACGGGCGGCAGATGTCCCAGGACGAGATCAACCAGGCGCTGGTCATGCACGCGCTGGACGGGAAGTTCGTGGTCCGGCTGAAGGGCGGCGACCCGTTCGTCTTCGGCCGCGGAGGCGAGGAGATGCTCGCCTGCCTGCGCGCGGGCGTCCCGGTCACCGTGGTTCCCGGGGTGACCAGCGCGGTCGGCGTGCCGACGGCGGCGGGGCTGCCGGTCACCCACCGGGGGACGGCGCAGGATTTCCACGTGATCTCGGTCCACGTGCCGCCGGGGGACGAGCGCTCGGCGCTGGACTGGCCCGCGCTGGCCCGCTCGGCCGGCACCCTGGTGCTGCTGATGTCACTGGAGCGCATAGGGGCGGTCGCGAGAGAGCTGATGAAACACGGCCGGCCGGGGGACTGCCCCGTTTCGGTAATCGCGGACGGTACTATGCCCACACAGCACACA
Organism: uncultured Actinomycetota bacterium; assembly: GCA_963795335.1. Classification (GTDB taxonomy): domain Bacteria; phylum Actinomycetota; class Actinomycetes; order Streptosporangiales; family Streptosporangiaceae; genus Trebonia. Next base: position 89,634 of record CAWCHI010000004.1, on the reverse strand, counting down.
ATTTACTCATCGCTGGAAGACGTCGAGCGGCGGCTGGCGGAGGAAGGCGTGCGGTCGCCGGCCGTGGTAGTTATCGGCGGCGTGGTGACAATCGCGGCGGAGCTCACCGCGCTCGCCCAGAAGCTGGGCGGCTAGGGCAACGCTCGCCAGGGCTGTAGCAGGACGGCCGTGGCCCTTCGCCGGTACCCCCGCTGGCGGAGGAAAATTCACGAGCATAAAACCAGGCGGGACCATGGAAGGTAAGGGCGTGACGGCGGAACAATCGCCGTCGCCCGGTGAAAACGGCGAGCAGGGTGAGAAGAAGGAGCCGGGCGCGGAGCGGGAGCACGACGGGGAATTGACTTCCGAAGGTGGTGCCAATTCACCGGCGGCCGGGAATGAACCCGCTATGCCACCGCAGTCGTCTCCCGGCGGGGCGACTGACCGCGCCCCCGGGACCGGGCTTCCCGGGACCGGGCTTCCCGACTCCGGGCCTCCCGAGCCCGAGCCCGAGCATGGGCCCGAGCCCGGCCCTGGGCCCGGGGCGGTCCCGGCCGGGCCTGCTCCGGTCTCGCTGTCGTCGCCGTCGCAGCCGCCGCGCGTCCGGGTCGACGCGCGCCTGCTCGAGGCCACCCTGCTCAACCTGCACAAGCGGATCGCCGCCATCCCGCTGGTGTACGACATCCCCGGGACCGAGGAAATTGCCGCCGAGCGGGCCAAGCTGCTCAGCCAGATCGACGATTACCTGCTGCCCCGGGTCCGGCAGTCCGCCGCGCCGCTCCTGGTAGCCCTCGTCGGCTCGACCGGCGCGGGCAAGTCAACGCTGGTCAACAGCATCGTCGGGACCAAGGTGAGCCTGACCGGGGTCCGGCGGCCGACCACCAACTCGCCCGTCCTGGCGTGCCACCCGGACGACATCGGCTGGTTCGCGGAGAACATGTTCCTGCCCACGCTGCCGCGGGTGCGGCAGGAGGGTCTGGCCCGGCCCGGGCGGGACGGGCTGCTGGTGCTCGCCGCCAGCGAGGGGATGACCAAGGGGATCGCCCTGCTTGACACGCCCGACATCGACTCGGTCGTGCGCGCTCACTACGACTTCGCCTACCAGTTCCTCGACGCCTCCGACCTGTGGCTGTTCATGACGAGTGCCAGCCGTTACGCCGACGCCCCGGTGTGGGAACTGCTGCAGCACGCACGGGACCGCGGCGCCGCCCTGGGGGTCGTGCTGTCCCGGGTCCCGCCGAGCCACCGGACCGAGCTCGTCGCCCATTTCAACGCGATGCTGGACGCCAACGGGGTCCAGGCCGAGAACCGCTTCGTCATTCCCGAGACGGGCATCGTCGACGGCTTCCTCCCGGACGACATTTTCCAGCCGATCAGGGACTGGCTGAACGAGACCGCCCAGCACGCCGACCGCCGGGTCGCGGTGCTGAGCCAGACGATGTCGGGGACGCTGGACACGTTCAAGACGCGGGTCCCCCGGCTCGCCGCGCACATCGACGCCCAGGTGGTGCTGGGCACCCGGCTGCGCCGGGAGGCCGAGGTCGCCTATGCGACCGCGCTGACCGAGTTCGACGAGGGCTCGGCGGGCGGCCGTCTGCTCGCGGGCGAGGCGCTGGCGCGCTGGCAGGACTACACCGCCAGCGGCGACCTGGGCGCGGCGTTGCGCGGCAAGCGCGGCGGGAACCTCCGCCGCGGCGGCAAGCGGGCCCGGACCGACGCGACCACCACCCGCTACGCGTCCCTGGAGACCGCGCTCCGTACGGCCGTGGGGGCGCTCGTGCTGTCGGTCGCCGACCGGGCGGCCGAGCAGGTCAGCCGCCTGTGGCGGGAGAACCCGGGCGGGGCGGCGCTGCTGGCCTCGGCCGAGGCGAGCCGGGTCCGCGACGAGCGCGCGATCCGCGAGTTCGAGTCGGTCTTCGGCGCCCCGGACGAGCCTTCCCTGGGGGGCGGGACGGCCCCGGCGGGCGGCCAGCGCGGGGCCTTTAGCCGCTCTTCGCCCGACTTGCCCCTGCGAGTCTCCCGGGCTGTGAGCGCATGGCAAGATCAGCTCATGCGGCTCTTGCAGTCGGAGGCGGCCAAGCGGCCGGGCGGCGCGACCGTGCGCGATGCCACCCCGCTGACGGTGGTGACGCTCGTCGCGATGCTGGCCGCGCCGGGTGACGCCGGCGCCTTTGCCCCCGCCGCCCGGGAAGGCGGCGACGCGGGCCAGGACGCCGACGGGGTCGGCGCGGTGGCGCGCGAGGTGCTCGCCTCGGTCGTCGGGGACGCGGAGTGCGGCCCGCTGATCACCCGGGCCCGCAAGGACCTCCGGCAGCGGGTGGGCCTGCTCCTGGACGAGGAGATGCTGCGCTTCGGCGAGGTCATCGAGGAGGCCGGGCAGGTCGACGCGATCGCCGCGGTCCGGCTGTACCAGGCCGAGTACTCACTCGAGGCGGCCCGATGACCTCGCTCCCGTCGGTTGGCCCGGAGCGGATGACCGAGCACAACCTGTCCCCGCGGCTGGACGCGCTGGCCGAGCTGGTCAAGATCGGACGGGCCCGGCAGGCTCCGGCCGGGCCGGAGGAGGGCCCCGGCTTCCGGGCCGGGCTGCTCGACGACGCCGAGGCGATGCTCAAGCGGGCCGGCGAGCGGCTCCGGCTGTCCAGCAACCACACCGTGGTCGCCCTCGCCGGCGGCACCGGGAGCGGCAAGTCGACGCTGTTCAACGCCCTGTCGGGGGCGACCTTCTCGCCGCCCGGGGTGACCCGCCCGACCACCAGGCACGTGCATGCCTGCGTGTGGGGCATGCAGGGCGCGGCCCCGCTGCTCGACTGGCTCGGGGTGCAGCGCCGCCACCGCTACGCCCGGGCGAGCGTGCTCGACTCCGGCGAAGCCGACCTCGACGGGCTGATCCTGCTCGACTTGCCCGACCATGACTCGGTGGTGACCGCCTCGATGGCGGCCGTGGACCGGCTGTCGAAGCTGGCCGACATGGTCATCTGGGTCCTCGACCCGCAGAAGTACGCCGACGCGGCCGTGCACAACCGCTACCTGATCCCGCTGGCCGGGCACGCGGCGGTCTTCACCGTGGTGCTCAACCAGGTTGACGTGCTGCCGGAGCAGCAGGCCCGGGACTGCGAGGAGGACCTGCGCCGCCTGCTCGATCACGAGGGGCTGGCCGACACGCCGGTTTTCCCGGTCTCTGCCCGAACCGGGGCGGGCCTGGATGAGCTGCGGGCGCTGCTGACCGAGACGGTGACGCACAGCCGGGCCGTCAGCGACCGGATCGCGGCCGATATCGACGGGCTCATCGACGGCTTCGCGGCCTACAGCGGCCCTCCGGTCGCGCCTGACGCGGCGGCGCCCGCACCGGCCGGGCTCCTCCTCACCAGCACCGCCCGCACCGGGGGGCTGCCGCTGGCCGCCCCCCTGACCGACGAGGCGGCCAGCCCCGGCGAGGCCGCCAGCCCCGGCCACGTCAGCGCCGCAGGAGGCCCCGGCGCGTTCGACGTGGCCGACGTGCCCCAGGCTCGGAAGCAGGCCCCGTCCCTGCCGCCGTGGGAGCTGAACGAGGGCGGGGACGACGACACCGTGGGCTGGCGGCCGTCGGCGCCGTCCCGGCCGCCGTGGGAGGACGCCACCCCGGACGGCCTCAGCCGCGAGGGCGCCGACCCGGTCGCGAGCGTCCCCCCGGAGCCTGCCCGCCAGCTGGCGGACGCGTTCGCGCGGGCCGCGGGCGTTGCCGCGGTCGCCCAGGCGATGGCGAGCGCCCGTGAGGCGCAGGCGGCGCGGCTCACCGGCTGGCCCGCCGGGCGGCTGCTGCGCGGCCGCCGTGACCCGGTGCGGGCGCTGCGCGGATCCGGCCGGGCGGCCGGTGCCCGGGAGGCAATCGACGCCGCCGTCGGACAGGCTCAGCAGTCCGAGGTCGACAACGCGGTCACCGCGTTCGCGAGCGCGGTCGGCGGCAAGCTTCCCGAGCTGTGGGCGGGCGGCGTGCGCGAGGCCGCCCGCGGCCACGCCGGGCTGATCCCGCAGGCGCTGCAGGGCGCGGTCCGCGACGCGACGGCGGAGTGGGCTCCGCCGCCCGGCTGGTGGCGGCTGGTCACGGTCTGGCAGTGGCTGCTGACCCTGCTCGCGATCGCCGGCATCGCCCTCGCGGTGGTGATCGGGGTGGTCCGGGGGACCGGCCACCGCCAGGGCTGGATCAGCGAGGCCCACCTGATCCCGTGGCTGCTGCTGATGGCGCTGGCGATGCTCGTGCTCGGCTACGTCACCGCCGTCAGCTGCCGGAACCTGGTGGTAACGGCGGCCGGCCGGGAACGGGAGACGGCCGAGCGGGCGATGCTCGCCCGGGTCACCGCGGTCGCCCGCGAGCTGGTGCTGCAGCCCGCCGGGCGGGAGATCGCCCAGTACGAGCGGTTCCGGCAGGAGCTGGCGGTGGTAGCCGGCCCGCGCCGCCTGGCCCCTGCCTGACCTATGCCCCCGGCCGCGGCCGGGCCCGCATGCCCGCCGGCGGTGTTCCGGTCACCCCGTCCCGCAACGGCACGGGGTGGCCCGGGCAGCCACCGGATTAGCGTGCAGGGGTGGATGACCTGGTGGATTCCCGCCCCCTGATCCGGGACCCGGCGGCGCTGCGGGCGCGGCTGGCGGCCGACGGGTACCTGTTCCTGCGCGGGCTGCTGCCCGCCGGGCGGGTCTGCGCCGCGGGCGGGCGGGTGGCACGGGAGCTGCTGAGAGGCGGCTGGACGGAGGCGGGGTCACCGCGGCTGGGGCGGGCCGCGGGACCGCTGGAGGCACTGTCCGATCCGGCCTACCGCGCGGCGCTGACGAGCCTGGATTTCAACGCGCTCCCGTACCTGGCGCCGCTGCGTGACACGGTCCGCCGGGTTCTCGGCCCGGGGGCTTTCTCCTACCCGGCGAAGGTCCTGCGCGCGGTGCCGCCGGAGACGCGATCCGAGCGGACCCACGGCCGGTACGTGCACTGCGATCACATGGGGTCGGGCGTCACCGACATGCTGACCAGCTGGCTGCCGCTGGCAGAGATCCCGGCCCAGGTCGGCGGCCTCGCCGTCCGCCCTGGCGGCCACCGTGACGGGCCCAGGCGGCCGCGCCTGCTAACGGGGACCGAGCCCGGCTGGGCCAGCACTGATTACCGGCCAGGCGACGTGATCATCTTTCACTGCCTGACCCCGCATGCGGCGCGGCCCAACACCAGTGGCCAGCTTCGCCTGTCGGCCGACTTCCGCTGGCAGCAGCCCCGTTACCCGGCCCCGGCGGAGATGATCCTGGGGCCCGCGGGCCGGCCGCCGGAGCTGTTCAGCCGCCTGCTGCGCCACGAGCCGTGGTGGGAGCCGGTCCCGGCCGGCCTCACGCTGACGCCCCGCGGCCAGCTGGCGGCCGGCGGACCCGCCTGGTCGGAGTTCTTCCCGGTCGCCCCTTCATGGCAGCGCTGGCGCCCCGCGCCCGGCCCGGTCCACTGACCCTTCCGGCCGCTGTCCCCCGGCCGTCCCGTTGCCCGGCCGGCCGTCTCGGTCCGCCCATCCTCCTCCACCGATCCCATGCCCCGCCTCCGGGCCCTCCCGAGCGCCGCGGCCTTGACGATAATTAGCCGGCAGGCTAATAATGTCGGCATGGGCGAGGAAACGGTGATCTGCACCTACCGGGTCCGGGCAGACGCCGAGGGGAAGTTCGCGGAACTGCTCGGACGGCACTGGCGGACCCTGCGCGGTCTGGGGTTCGTGACCGGCGAGCAGTCCCAGGTGTTCCGGGGCACCGACGGCGGCCTCAGCTACGTCGAGATCTTCCGCTGGGTCCCGGGCGGGTTCGCGCTGGCTCACGAGCACCCGGACGTGCTGGTGATCTGGGAGGCCATGGACGGGCTGCTGGAGGAGCGCGACGGCCGTCCCAAGTGGGAGTTCCCGCACTACCAGCCGGTGCGCCTGACCGCGTGAGCATGCGTCCGCACGGGCTGGCCGATCTTGATGACCTGGAGTCCGTCTTCGCGGCGCTCGCTCACCGCTCCCGGCGGACGATCCTTTCCGTGCTGCACGCCCGCGGCGGCGAAATGACCTCCGGTGCCATCGCCGAGCGATTCGATCACTCGTGGCCCACCATCACTAATCACCTGCGCGTGCTCGAGCAGGCCGGGCTGGTCACGGTGACCATGCGCGGTCGCGAGCGCGTTTACCGGCTGCGGGCCGACCGGCTGCTGACGGTGGCGGGCGGCTGGATCGGCCGCTTCGCGGCCAGCCGCCCGGACAGCTGAGGACTGCGATTTCCCGCTGTTCCCACCGGCATCGCGCCAGCAGGCACTCCCGCCACCGCACCGCGCGGCACCCGCCTTCGCCCGCGCCGGCGGCCCGCTTCGCCTCCGCACCGCGCGGACCCCGCCTTCGCCCGCGCCGGCGGCCCGCGCCCGTCTGCGCGCATGGCCGCCGGTGCTCGCCCAGCCGTTCCGCCCGCCCTTCGCTGAGGGAGTAACCAGCTCCCGTTCGGTGGCTTGGATTTGTTGCTTTGTAATGATGTAATCAAGAGATGGGAAGTAGTGAACCCCTCGACGAGTACTCCCGGGTCGTGGTGGGCGTGGCGGAGCGGCTCACGCCCAAGGTCGCCAGCCTGCGGGTCCCTCAGGCGCGGCCCGGCGGCCGCGGTAGCGGTGAAAGCCTGGGCTCAGCGGTGGTGTTCACCGCCGACGGCTTCCTCCTGACCAACGCGCACGTGGTCGGGCGGTCGGCCGCCGGGACGGCTACGTTCTCGGACGGCACCACCGCGTCGTTCCAGGTCGTCGGGGCCGACCCGCTGTCAGACCTGGCGGTGCTGCGGGCCACCGGGCCGACCCCGGAGCCCGCCGAGCTCGGCGAGGCCGACGAACTGCGGGTCGGTCAGCTCGTCGTCGCCGTCGGCAACCCTCTCGGGCTGGCCGGCTCGGTCACCGCGGGCGTGATCAGCGCGCTCGGCCGGTCGCTCCCGGCCGGGCGAGCACGGGCTGATCGAGGACGTCATCCAGACCGACGCGGCGCTCAACCCCGGCAACTCCGGCGGCGCCCTGGCCGACTCCCGCGCCCGGGTGGTCGGCATCAACACCGCCGTAGCCGGGGTCGGCCTCGGGCTCGCGGTCCCGGTCAACGCCACCACCAGGCGGATCGTGGCGGCCCTGATGCGCGACGGCCGGGTCCGCCGCGCCTACCTCGGCGTCGTCGTCGTGCCCGCGCCGGTCGCGCCGGTCTGGCGGCCGAAGCTGGGCGGGCGCGCCACCGGCCTGCGGGTTGCCTCGGTGGTGTCCGGCGGCCCGGCCGACCGGGCCGGCCTGCGGTCGGGCGACCTGCTGCTCAACGCGGGCGGCCACGAGGTGGCGACCGCGCAGGACCTGCAGCGGCTGATGTTCGACGACGCGATCGGCCGCCCGCTGGCGATCACCGTGATGCGCAACGGCGCCCTGGTTGACGTCATCGCCGAGCCGGATGAGATGGTGGCCGCCTGAACGGAAGCCTCAGGAATCCAGGCCGGGCTGGTCCGCGGCCGGGCCGCGGGCCGCCCGCCAGCGGGGCGAAGCCGGCCGGGTCGGCCAGGAAGCGCTCGGCCTCCCGGCGGCCCGCCAGCCGGATGAAGGTCAGGTGGGTATTGGCCGGGTCAGCCGCCGCCGCGTCGTACCGCGCGCGGTACCTGGCGTGGTTGTGCCAGGCCCAGGAGATGATCGACTCCTCCGGGGACCAGCGCAGGAAGTTGGCCAGCGGCTCGCGATTGCCGTTCCACAGCTCCTGCCGGGTCACCGCGCGCCGCACGGTCCGCCAGGTAACCTGCCGCATCACCGTGCGCTTAGGCGGGTCGAGCCAGACCACGGTGTCCGCCCGGGCCCAGACAATGTCCCGTACGGCGCCGTAGTTGCCGTCGATGACCCAGCCGTCCGCGGCTCGCCCGGGCCGTCACCAGCCGCCTGAATTCCTCCCGGGGCAACTGCTGCCAGCCCGGGCAGGTGGAACACGCTGTCCAGCTCCAGGCAGGGCACCCCGAGGACCGCGGCCAGCCTCCGGGCCAGCGTCGACTTGCCGGAACCGGAGTTGCCGACGACGGAAACGCGTCGCACGGGGCCGGACTCTAGCATGCCCAGGAAGCGCGATCGACTGGTTTTCCCCGCGGGCGTGACCGTGCAGTTTGCCTCCTGAAGGGCAAGATCGCAATTCATTGTCCACAGGCAGGGGACGATTCCGGCGCGATATCCACAGGCGGTGAATTGCCGCGGCGGGGGGCGCGGGTGGTGACGCACTGTGAAAGGGCGCCCCGCGCAAGTACGACCGGGGCCTCAGCGGACTTCACTACGCGAGGAAGGGGCTGGCCAAATGAGCCAGGACAATCAGATCACGCTGCGCGGCTTTGTCACCGCGGAGCCCAAGTACCGGCAGACCGCGCAGACGGCGATTCCGGTGGCCGAGATCCGGGTGGGCTCGACCCCGCGCCGCCTGAACCGGGAAACGGGGGAGTGGCAGGACCTCACGACCTCCTACTTCACGGTCAAGTGCTGGCGGCGGCTCGCCGTCAACGCCTCGTGCTCGCTCAAGAAGGGCGACATGGTGGTGGTGCGCGGCCGCTTCTACATGCACGAGTGGCTGGACAGCCAGCAGCGGCCGCGGCAGTCGGTGGAGATCGAGGCGGACTCGGTCGGCCACGACCTTTCCTATGGCTGGTCGCACTTCCTGCGCGGGACGCGGCCCCAGCCGGGCGTTCCGGCGGGTCTCGACGCGGGCGAGGCGGCCCGGCAGGACCTCGGGCCTTCTGGTGACGATGCGTACCCGGTCGGGCCGGGCGACGGCTCGTGGGGCGGGCCCGGTGACGATGACGACCGTCCGGGCGGCGGTGACGGCGAGTACCCGGCCGTGACCGGGTGGGTAACCCCGGACAGTTCCGGCCCGGGGTCGGCCGGCGCCGCCGACGCGCCCGGGCCGGACGAATTTCTTGACTCGTCTGCGGCGACGGCCGAGGTCAGCCTGGCGGACCCGGAAGTGGTTGCCTTCTAACCGGGATGGTCGCCGCTGACCTGCCGCAATAAGGAATCGTTAGCCGCGCCGGCGCGTGCAAATCACGCTTCGTGATCAAAGGCGCGCCGGCACGGCAACCGGCCACTCAACCGAGAACCTGGGAATTCTGCCTACGGGAGAAACGGATTGCATTTATCGTGTTACCTAGAGTGACTTGCAGGTGCTGGGCCACCCTAGGCATCGGGTCGGTAAGTCTAAAGAAGGCGACAGGCAACGGGCATGTCAGCAGTCCAGGACGCCACGAGGCAGCGGCCGCGGGAAGACCGCGGCCTGTCCCGGCCATGGCACAGCCCGCTGCTCGCCGAGCCGCTGCCGCTGATCGCCTACGTGTCCACGGTCCTGTCCTGCTACCTCGCCTTCACCGCCTGGGAGGCCGCCCGCACGCCGCTCAGCTTCGGCGAGCTCACCGTGTTCGGCGCGCTGCTGGGCTGCGGTGCCATCTGCGTGGAGGCGACCCGGCGGCTCGGGCAGCCGGTAGGCGTCTGGCGCGACCTGCTGTCGGCCTGGTGGCTCCCGGTCGCGCTGCTCCTGCCGCCGCTGTTCGCCCTGGCGGCGCCCGCCCTGCTCGGCCTGCAGATCTACGTCCGGGTGCGGCGCGGCTCGGTCTACCGCCGGGTGTTCAGCAGCGCCGTGCTCGGTCTGGCCGGGGCCTGCACCTCGTTCTTGTTCCGCCTGATGACGCCGGCGCGACCGGACAGCCTCGGAGCCGTCTGGCTGACCAACCCGGGCCCGGGCACCTGGCTGATGCGCCCGGAGGAGGCGGCCGTCGCGATCGCCTGCGCGGTCGTGTTCGCCGTGCTGAACGCCGGCCTGGTAGCGGTCGCGGCGTGGCTCGCCGCCCCGGGCGCCCGGCTGGCCGACATGTTCTGGGACCGCGAGCGGATGGTGCTCGACCTGACCGAGACCTGCGTCGGCATCCTTGTCACCATTTCCTGCGCGATCAGCGCCCTGCTGCTGGCGATCGCACTGCCGCCGGTCGTCCTGCTGCAGCGCAGCCTGCTGCACGCGCAGCTCAAGGCGCAGGCGCGGACCGACGCCAAGACCGGGGTGCTGAACGCGGGCGCCTGGCAGGGGGAGGCCGACCTCGCGGTCGCCCGGGCCCGCCGCCGGCAGGAGCCGCTGGCGCTGCTACTGGCCGACGTAGACCATTTCAAGCTGGTCAACGACACCTACGGGCACCTCACGGGCGACGCGGTGCTGCGCACGCTGGCGAGCGAGATGCGCCAGCAGGTCCGCGAGTCCGACCTGGTCGGCCGGTTCGGCGGGGAGGAGTTCGCCATCGTGCTGGCGGGCACCACGGCTGAGGAGGCGTGCCGGGTAGCCGAGCGAATCCGCCGCGGCACCGGGGTGGTCAAGGTGCTGACCAGGGACACCATCGTCGGCGTCACCATCTCCATCGGCGTCGCGATGCTCGGCAGCCACGGCAACGACCTCAGCGAGCTGATCGACTCGGCCGACCGGGCGCTGTACCGGGCCAAGGGCACCGGCCGCAACCGGGTGTGCCTGTCCAACCCGGACGACACGCTGCCGGGCGACCACGACCACGATCACCAGCCGCCGGCCCCGGCGCGGGCCAGCAGCAGCCGGGCGCCTGCCCGCCGGCGGTTGCTCCGCCGCCCGCCCAGCCTCCGCTGCCAGCGGTTGCCCTGCAGCCGGCCCAGCCTCCGCTCCCGGCCCAGCCCCGGCCCGGTGCGACCCTGCCCCGGGCCGGGACCGCTCACGCCATCGAGCCGCACCCCAGCGGGCCGCTCCCGGTCGCGCCGCCGGACGGCGAGGCCCGCGCCGCCGGCCGGCAGCCGGTCAGTGGCTCCCAGGCGGGTGTCGGCCCGCGCCCACAGGTGGCCGGGAACTGAGCCGCCCGCCCGGCCAGCCGGCCCGGGCGGCCCCGGGTGGCGGCCGCCACCCGGGGTCAGCTACCGCAGCGCGGCGTCGACGGCAGACCCGAGCAGGTACAGGTTGAGGCCGACGATGACGGCGGTGACTACCAGCATCAGGGTGCCGGTGAGGCGGCGGTTGGTCATGTCGGTCATCGTGGCGCGATCACGGGTAATGAGCAGCAACGGGATGATCGCGAAGGGGATGCCGAAGGACAACACGACCTGCGAATAGACCAGCGCCTGACTGGTGTTCGCGGCGAACGCCAGGACGAGCAGCGACGGCGCCATCGTCACGGCCCGGCGGGCCAGCACGGGAATCCGCCAGTTCATGAAGCCGGCCATGGAGATCTGACCCGCGTAGGTGCCCACGGACGACGACGACAGCCCCGAGGCCATCAGTGCCACGCCGAAGGCCAGTGCGGCACCGCCGCCGGCCACCGCGCCGATGCGCTCGTGCACCTGGCCGAGTCCGCCAGTTCCGGCCGGGCCCTGTCCGCTGAACAAGGCAGCGGCGACGCAGAGCATGGCCAGGTTGATCAGGCCGGCGATGCCGAGCCCGGCCACGCAGTCGCGCCGGTTCCAGGTCAGCAGGGTGCGGCGGTCCGCCCGCGGGGCGCCTTTCACCCGGTCCTTGTGCAGGGCGGAGTGCAGGTAGACGACGTGCGGCATGACGGTCGCGCCGATGATCCCCACCGTCAGGCTCAGGGTGCCCCCGGCCAGGTGCGGCACCAGGCCCCGGGCAGCGGCGGGGTAGTCCTGCCGGCCTGCCGCGAAGAACAAGTACAGGAAACCCAGGCCGACCAGCGCCAGCAGCGCGATGACCGCCAGTTCGAAGCGGCGGTAGCCCCGCTGCTGCAAGGCCAGGATCGCGAACGCGACCGCTGCCGTGATCAGGCCGGCCAGCAGCAGCGGGATACCGAAGACGAGGTTCAGCCCGATCGCGGCGCCGGTGAACTCGGCCAGGTCGGTCGCCATCGCGACCACCTCCGCCTGGAGCCACAGCAGCAGGTTGACCCGGGCTCCGTAGCGCTCGCGGCACAGCTCGGGCAGGCTGCGGCCGGTCGCCAGGCCGGCCTTGGAGGTCAGGTACTGGATCAGCACCGCCATCAGGTTGGCCATCACGACCACCCACAGCAGCTGGTAGCCGCGGCCGGCGCTGGCGGCGAAGTTGGTCGCGAAGTTGCCCGGGTCAACGTAGGCGACCGCGGCCACGAACGCCGGGCCCAGCAGCCCAAGCGCGCCGCGGACGCGGCCACGCGCGTCGCGCTTCAAGCGGGGCCGTGCTTCCGCGAGCGGCCGCCCCGGTGGCGGTGCTGACAGCAGTCACTGGGCCGCTACATCAGCCGCGGGAGCCGCGGCTGCCACCCACGGGCTCGGGCTCGTCACCGGTGTCCAGGGGGGCGAGTTCGTCGTCGGCCAGCCCGGCGTACGGGTCGATGCGGGCCCGGCGGCGGTCGTTGGCCCAGATCACGATCTCGGCCACTTCGACCAGCAGGACGCAGGGAGCGGCGAGCAGCAGCATGCTGAGCGGGTCGGGGCTGGGGTTGGCGATGCCGGCGAAGAGGAACGCGCCGAAGATCATCATCTTCCGCCAGCGGCGGAACCGGGCGTGGGTGAGGATGCGGGCCACGTTCAGGATGATCAGCACCAGCGGCAGCTCGAAGGCCAGGCCGAAGCCGAGGATCATGCCCTGGAAGTAGCTCAGGTAGGTGGAGATCGTGGGCAAGAGGGTGACGCCGTGCGGGGTGAGGTTGAACAGGTAGGCCAGGCCGCGGCTCATCACCAGGTAGGCGAGGACGGCCCCGGCGGTGAACAGGGGGACCGCGGTCCCGACGAACAGGTAGGTGTAGCGGCGCTCGCGGCGGTAGAGGCCGGGGGCGACGAAGGCCCACAGCTGGTAGAGCCACACCGGCGAGGTGATGACCAGCCCGGCGAAGAACGCGACCTGAACCCGCACCATGAACGGGTCGAAGACCCCCGTGACGGTGAGCTGGTCGCCGAGTACCTTGCATCCGGTGTGGCCGGAGATCACGGCCTTGCAGAACGGGTGGGTGACCACGGACCACAGGGGAGTGAAGAACACCAGCCCGGCGACCGTGCCCGCGATGATGGCGAGGGTGGCCTTGACGATCCGGTTGCGCAGCTCGCGCAGGTGGCCCATCACCGGCATCCGGCCGTCCGGGCCGGGCTGGCGCGTCGCGCGCATCAGGCGCGATCCGGCCACCCGCGCGCCCACCATGGACTCAGCGAGGTTCGTCATGTCGGCGCCCTCCGGGATCCCGGCCGGCCTAGCCCGGCTGCTGCGTGCGCTGGGCGGTGGCCCAGGCCTGCTCGGCCGTCTGCGGTCCCTCCGCGACGGGCTCCCGCGTCCCGGTGAGCGACTGTGTTCCGGTCAGCTCCTGGCGGGCGTAGGCGGGCTCGGGGTCGTCCTCGTGCAGGCCCTTTACCTCGCTCTTAAGAATGCGCATTGACTTGCCGAGCGAGCGCGCTGCCCCCGGGAGTTTGGTCGACCCGAAAAGCACGATAAGCACTACCGCGACGATCAGGATTTTCCACGGGCTGTCAAAAAGGTCGCCGATCATGTCTGTCCTCTTCCGCGGTAGGCACACCGCGATCAGGGTCTCCAGCCCGTATGAGCTGAAGGCGCGTGGATAGCCTTTTCCGACCCAAAGGGTGACGTTCCCGCAGGTAGTCACGCTCCGATGCGATCGAACACTGGTGCTTCGAGGCCGTCGGCCGCCCGGATTGCCTGCCCGTCAGATTATTTTCCCGGCGACTGGCCGCAGATATCCGGCGGCAAATTTTTCTCCCTCCGGCCGATCCGCTCGCCACGAGGCTCCGAATACCGACGACAAGATCAACTCCCGGAAGGGGAATGTCTGTGTTCGGAAAGCGGTATGTCAACACGCTCATCAGCCGGAGCGCGGAAAACCCGGCTGACCGCCGCCGGTTCCTGCGGACCGCCAGCGCGGCCGGGCTCGGCGTGGTCGGCGCGGGCCTGCTGGTCGGCGGGGAAGTGACCAAGGCGTCGGCGGCGACGACGACGGCCCCGGCCATCTCCGACAGCGCCATCCTGAACTTCGCGCTCAACCTCGAGTACCTCGAGGCGGAGTTCTACTACAACGCCGTCAACGGCCACGGGCTGCCGTCCAGCCTGACCACCGGCACCGGCACGCGCGGTGAGGTCAAGGGCGGTCATGAGGTGCCGTTCAGGAGCTCCTCACTCCGTCAGTTCGCCGCCGAGATCGCCCGCGACGAGTACGACCACGTCGCGTTCCTGCGCAAGGCGCTCGGCTCAGCGGCCGTCGCCCGGCCCGAGATCAACATCAGCACGGCGTTCACGGCCGCGGCCACGGCGGCCGGGCTGATCAAGCCGGGACAGTCCTTCAACGTCTACGCCAACGAGGACAACTTCCTGCTCGGCGCGTTCATCTTCGAGGACGTCGGCGTGACCGCCTACAAGGGCGCGGCCCCGCTGATCAGCAACAAGACCTACCTCGGGGCGGCCGCGGGGATCCTCGCGGTCGAGGCCTACCACGCGGCCAACATCCGGACCGTGCTCTACGAGCGTGGCCTCGCCTCGGCCGCCAACGCGATCTCCGCCGCGCGCGACAGCCTGGACGGGCCGAGCGACGACGACCAGGGCGTCACGCTGAAGGGCCGGGCCAACATCGTGCCGACCGACGCTAACGGGCTCGTGTTCGGCCGGACCCCGCAGCAGGTCCTGAATATCGTCTACCTGACCCCCAAGGTCGCGAACTCCGGCGGCTTCTACCCCAAGGGCGTCAACGGCCAGCTGCACACCAGCGGCTGACCAGCACCCCCTTTGTACGGCCGGCCTGGCCCCGCCGCCGCTCGCGGCGGGGCCTGGTCCGGGCGGCTGTCCCGGATGGAGGTTCCCGGTGTTCGACCTGTCTTTGCCCAAGCTACTGATCCTGGCGGTGCTTGCCCTGGTCGTGTTCGGCCCCAATGAGCTGCCGAAGATCGCCGCCCAGGCGGGCCGGTTCCTGCGCGACCTGCGGCGGATCGCCGAAGGCGCCTCGTCCGAGCTGCGTGAGGGGCTCGGCCCGGAGTTCGCCGACTTCGACGTCAGCGACCTGAACCCGCGCACGTTCGTCACCAAGCACCTGCTCAGCGAGCCGGACCAGGCGAGCCCGGACCAGGCGAGCCCGGACCAGGCGAGCCCGGACCAGGCGAGCCCGGACCTGGACGGGACCCGCCCTGGGGTGCCTGAGGATGCGCTTGTGGGTGTCTGGGACGGCCAGCAGGCCGCCTATGACCCCGAGGCGACCTGACGCCGCGCCGCGGACCGCGGCGGGAGCGGCAGCGGGAACAGCCATCCCTACCCCGGAACGGCCGAAGGACGCAAGCCACCTCCCCATAGCCTTTAGGCTGGAGAGCGTGCCTGAATTCATATACAGCCTGCGCGCCGTCCGTAAGGCGCATGGTGACAAGGTCGTGCTCGACAATGTCACGCTGAGCTTTCTCCCTGGGGCGAAGATCGGTGTCGTGGGCCCGAACGGCACCGGCAAGTCGACCCTGCTGAAGATCATGGCCGGGACGGAGCAGGTCTCCAACGGCGAGGCCCGCCTGATGCCCGGGTTCACGGTCGGCATCCTGGCCCAGGAGCCGCAGCTGAACCCGGACAAGGACGTCCTCGGCAACGTCGAGGAGGGCGTGGCCGAGACCAAGAGGCTGCTCGATGAGTACAACGAGATCGCCGAGAAGATGGCGACCGACTACTCCGACGAGCTGATGGAGCAGATGAGCAAGCTCCAGGAGCAGATCGACCACAAGGACGCCTGGGATTTGGACAGCCAGCTGGAGCAGGCGATGGACGCGCTGCGCTGCCCGCCCCCGGACGCCGACGTGACTCAGCTCTCGGGGGGCGAGCGCAGAAGAGTGGCGCTGTGCAAGCTGCTGCTCCAGCAGCCGGACCTGCTGCTGCTTGACGAGCCCACCAACCACCTGGACGCCGAGTCGGTCCAGTGGCTGGAGCAGTACCTGGAAAAGTACGCGGGCACGGTGATCGCGATCACCCACGACCGGTACTTCCTGGAGAACGTCGCGCAGTGGATCCTGGAGCTCGACCGCGGCCGCGCCTACCCGTACGAGGGCAACTACACCACGTACCTGGAGACGAAGGCGTCCCGGCTCAAGGTCGAGGGGGCCAAGGACGCCAAGATGCGCAAGCGTCTCGACGACGAGCTGGAGTGGGTCCGGTCGAGCGCCCGCGCCCGGCAGACCAAGTCCCGCGCCCGCCTGGACCGCTATGAGGAGATGGCGGCCGAGGCGGACAAGAACCGCAAGCTCGACTTCGAGGAGATCCAGATCCCGCCGGGCCCGCGGCTCGGCAATCAGGTCGTCGAGGTCGAGCACCTTAGCAAGGGTTTCGACGACCGCCTCCTGTACGACGACCTGTCCTTCTCGCTGCCGCGCAACGGCATCGTCGGCGTCATCGGCCCCAACGGCGTCGGCAAGACCACGCTGTTCAAGATGATCATCGGCGAGGAGAAGCCGGACAGCGGGACCATCCGGGTCGGCGACACGGTGAAGATCTCCTACTCCGACCAGAACCGGGCCGGCCTCGACCCGAAGAAGAACGTGTGGGAGGCGATCTCCGACGGGGAGTCGTTCATCCACGTCGGCAACGTGGAGTTCCCGAGCCGGGCCTACGTGGCCGCGTTCGGCTTCAAGGGGTCGGACCAGCAGAAGCCGGCCGGCGTGATGTCCGGTGGCGAGCGCAACCGGATGAACCTGGCCCTCACCCTGAAGCAGGGCGGCAACCTGCTGCTGCTCGACGAGCCGACCAACGACCTGGACGTGGAGACGCTCGGCAGCCTGGAGAACGCGCTGCTCGAGTTCCCCGGCTGCGCCGTGATCACCAGCCACGACCGCTGGTTCCTGGACCGGATCGCCACCCACATCCTCGCCTGGGAGGGCGGCGCCAACTGGTTCTGGTTCGAGGGCAACTTCGAGGCCTACGAGAAGAACAAGATCGAGCGCCTCGGGGCCGAGGCCGCCCGCCCGCACGCCGTCACCTACCGCAAGCTGACCCGCGGCTAGGCCCCGCGGGTAAGCGAGGTCAACCCGGGGCCGCCGCCGGCTGAGGTCATCCCTCAGCCGGCGGCGGCCTTCGCGTTCCCGCACCCAAGGTGATCCCGAACGGGGCGCAGCTTCGCCTGCCCCGTCATCCCTTGGGCGCCTCCGGCTTGCGGGCCTGGAACTTAAGCCCGTCGCCGGCCCGACAGGGCGATCTCGCCGAACCCGGTCGTCTGCAGCCGGGTCAGGAACGACGCCGGCTCGACCGGGTTATAGGTGTCGCCCTCGTGGAAGTGGTGCAGCCCGTCGCTGGGCAGGCTGTCGGAGCCAATCAGCGTCCCGCCCGGGCGCAGTGCCCGCAGCGCCCCGGCCAGCAGCGCGTCCTGCAGGGCGCGGGTTGGCACATGGTGCAGCATGGTGAACATGGCGACGGTGTCGAACGACTCATCCGGGTAGGGCAGCGCGGTCGCGTCGGCTGTCACCGCCTCCACGTTCGTCCCGGCGAACCGCTGGGCCAGCGCCGTCGTCGTGTCCGGGTCCAGGTCCACCGCGACCAGCCGCTCCACCCGGTGCCGGAGCCACTCGGTCGCCGCGCCGGGCCCGGGGCCGATCTCCAGCAGGTCGCGGCCCAGGTCGATGCCGTGGGTGACCACCGGCAGGATGTCCTCGTGCAGGTGCGCGGCCCATTCGGCGGTCCCGAGCAGGTCGGCGTGGTTCTTGTTCATAGCTTCCGACGGTACGCGGCGGCGGGCCGCCGCCCCAGTCAGCGGCCCGCCGCGCTGTAGCGGGAATCAGCCACGCCCGGGGGCCGCGCGCCCTTCCCGGCGGGGCGGTACGCGGCGATAATGAGCCGAATGGGGGAAATGTCACGCGGAGGTGGCACGATGGCCGAGTTCGATCTGGTGATCCGCGGCGGGACGGTAGCCGACGGCAGTGGCGCTGCCACCCGCACGGCCGATGTCGCCGTCTCGGGCGGGGTGATTCGCGCGGTGGGGACGGTGCCGGGCCGCGGGCGCCGCGAGGTCGACGCTGCGGGCGCCGTCGTCGCGCCCGGCTTCGTGGATATCCACACTCATTACGACGGCCAGGCGACGTGGGACGACCGGATGCAGCCGTCGGCCTGGCACGGGGTGACGACCGCGGTCATGGGCAACTGCGGCGTCGGCTTCGCCCCCGCCCGCCCGGCCGACCGGGGCCGCCTGATCGAGGTCATGGAGGGCGTCGAGGATATCCCCGGCACCGCACTGCACGAGGGGCTGACCTGGGACTGGGAGTCGTTCCCGGATTACCTGGACGTGCTCGGGCGGCGCCGCTTCGACATCGACCTGGCGGCCCAGGTGCCGCACACCGCGCTGCGCGTGTTCGTGATGGGGGACCGCGCGGTGGCCGACGAGCAGTGCACCGCGGAGGAAGCCGGGCAGATGGCCGCGCTCGCGGCCGACGCGGTCCGGGCCGGCGCGGTCGGGTTCAGCACGTCCCGGCTGTCTTCCCACAAGACCAGGGCGGGCGAGCACGTGCCGTCCTATGGCGCCGCTGGCGCCGAGCTGGTGGCCATCGCCCGCGCGGTCGGGGAGACCGGCGCCGGGGTGCTGCAGCTGGTCTCCGACTCGCCGCAGGACGTCAACTTCGACCTCATGGCGGACCTGGTCCGTGCCTCGGGCCGCCCGCTGTCGTTCTCCTCCGGTCCCGGGCGGGCGCCCCAGGCCACCCTGGACCGGCTGACCGCGTGCAACCAGGCCGGCCTGCCGATGCTGGCCCAGATCCCGGCCCGGCCGATCGGCGTGCTGCTCGGCCTGCAGAACACCCTCAACCCGTTCATGCTGAATCCGGTCTGGCAGCAAGTGGCCGGCCTCCCGGCCGCGGCGCAGGCGGCCCGGATGGCCGACCCCCAGTTCCGGGCCGAGGTCCTCGCGGCCCAGAACGAGGACGTCCCGGCCAGCCTCATCGGCGGCCAGCTGATCCACCGCTACGACGTCATGTTTGAGCTCACTGACCCGCCGGACTACGAGCCGTCGCTGGAGAACTCGGTCGCGGCCCTGGCCGGGCGCCAGGGCCGGACGCCGGCCGACGTCGTCTACGACATCCTCATCCGCGACGCGGGCACCGGGATGGCCTACGTAGTGCTCGGCGGCTACCCCGACGGGTCGCTGGACGCCACCGGCCGCATGCTGCGCCACGAGTACACCGTGCCCGGGCTGTCGGACGGGGGAGCTCACGTCGGGACGATCTGCGATGGCAGCTTCCCCACCACCCTGCTGGCCCACTGGGCCCGGGACCGCCACGGCGAGCAGCTCGGGCTGCCGTTCGTCGTCCAGCGGCAATGCCGTGACACCGCCCGCGCGGTCGGCCTGTTCGACCGGGGCGAGCTCGCTCCCGGGTTCAAGGCCGACATCAACGTGATCGACATGGAACGGCTGCTGCCGCACCGGCCGGAAATGCGGTATGACCTGCCCGGCGGCGGCCGCCGCCTGGTGCAGCGGGCGACCGGCTATGAGCACACGTTCGTCAGCGGGGTCGAGACCTACGCGGGCGGCGAGCCCACCGGCGACCTGCCCGGACGCCTGGTCCGCGGCCGGCCGTTCCCGGTTTCGGCCGCCCGGGTGCCCTGACGGGTCCTTGACGCCGCGCGGCCGTACCTCCTGAGAGCCCCGTCCAGCTTCGCGATGAAACGAGCGCTCCCACCGCTGCCGGTCTCGCAGGCCCCGTCCAGGTACGCGCCGAATCCGGCGGCATCGCCCGCGCGCTTGTGGTCCTCACGCGGCCTTTTGAGGGCCTTGACCGCTTGGGGGTCGCGGGAGTTGTCGCCGTGGTGCCGTTACCGGCCTCCGTCGGGTCGCGGCACAGTCCGGCCGCACTTTTCGCACGGGTCGTTGTAATGCTCGCGCACCCAGGTCTGCGCGCCGCAGTGCGGGCAGGTCACCTTGACGTTCGCCATGTCAAATCCTCCCTTTGTCTTCGCCCGGGCGGGCGTTAGTGAATCGGCTTGGTCAGGCTCAGTCCGAGACTGCCCGGCCGTGATGGTCGCAGGCTTGGCGCGCGGGTCGCGGTGCGCCAGCGTCGACCAACATGTCGATGACGCTCTGGCAGGCACCGGCGACCGCACGGCTGGTCGCGCGGTCCTCCGGTTGGATGGAGGCCTCGTGCTCGGCGTCGCACAACTGGGAGACGCGCATGGACTCCCATCGGTGAGCTTCCTTCGCCGCACGGGCCGGATGCTGTGCCTGAAGCCACTGGCAGGCGCGGAGCACCTCGGCTACCCGGTCTGAGCCCAGTGAGGTGCTGATGCTGTAACCCGCCGCGTCCAGTGAGACAGTGCCGGCATAGTCCGACAAGACGCCACAGGCCTCGTATACCCCCGGCGGATCGGCCTCTGGCGCAGGGTGCTGGGGGCCCGGCGTGGACTGAGGCTGAGGCGCTGGCGGCGAGGAAACTGGGACCGGCTCGTACCCAAAGATGTAGTCGCCGCGGTTCCTCCGCTTAGTCCTCTTACCCCGGTAAACGTAGTCGCTGCCGAAGCGTTCCCCCTCGGCCGGCACTGGCCAGTCGGAGAAGATCTCCCCGTTGAGCGGACCGCCCTGCAGGTACCAACGACAGACCGGCGCCTGGTCGGGATTCACAAAGACCATGGCCCGCGCTCCCTACTGGTCCGTACTGCCCGATTCTTCGCTTCCTGTGGCAGCCCGAGCAAGCACCATACCCGGCGACCATAGGCATGATTATCCCGGTGATCCGGGATGACCAGGCCACCCCGGAACCGGCCCGGCCGTCTCCCGCGCTCCCCGGCAGCCCCGCCTACTCGCGAACAGTCCTCTCAGGACGGCCGCATCCCGAGGTCGCCCCGGCCGCCCGCCCCCGGGGCCGCCTCCGGTGGCACGTTGACCAGCGAGTGCGCCGCCATCCGGAGGTAATCCCAGAGCGGGGCGTCGAGCGCCGGGGGCAGGTCGAGCTCGTCGAGGGCCGTCCGCATGTGCGTGAGCCACAGGTCGCGCTCGGTCTCGCCGATGTGGAAGCGGACGTGCCGCATCCGCAGCCGCGGGTGCCCGCGCAGCTCGTTGTAGGCCGGCGGGCCGCCCCAGTACTGGATGAGGAACAGCCGCAGGTGCTCCTCGGCGGGCCCGAGGTCCTGCGGCGTCGGGTAGGTCGCGAGAAGCACCGGGTCGGCCGCGACCTCCTGGTAGAACCGGCGGACCAGCCGGGTGAAGGTCTCTTCGCCGCCGACCGCCTCGTAAAGGCTGACGAGCCGTTCGCTGTCGTCGCTCATAACCCCTCACTCATCTCTGGTCAGGGTAACCGCCATCTTCGGCGTCTCGGCCGCCGGCGGCATGATGGCGGCCTCCTTGAGCGCGCGCTTCACCCGGGCGCGCATCTCCCGCTCGACCTCCCACTGGCGCAGCGGCGCCGTCTTCACCACCATCCGCATGGTGACCTCGGTGCTGGTGATCGCCTGGGCGCCCCACACCTCGGGTGCCTCAAGCATGACCACGCGCCAGGACGGCTCGTTCCACATGTCCTCGCCCGTCCGGGCCAGCACGTCCCTGATGGTCGCCAGGTCGGCCGCGAACGGGACCGGGAAGTCGATCACCGCCCGGGCCCAGCCCTGGGACTCGTTGCCGACCGTGTCGATGGTGCCGTTGCGGATGTGCCACACGATGCCGTTCACGTCCCGCATCCGGGTGACCCGGAGGGTGACCGTTTCCACCGTGCCGGTGGCGTCCCCGACGGTGATCACGTCGCCGACCCCGTACTGGTCCTCGACCAGCATGAAGATCCCGGACAGGTAGTCCTTGACCAGGCTCTGCGCGCCGAAGCCGATCGCCACGCCGACCACGCCCGCGCTGGCCAGCAGCGGCGCCAGGTTGAGGCCGAGGTCGCCGAGGATGATGAACCCGGCGATGGCGAAGATCGTCACTGACGCGGCGCTGCGCAAGATGGCGCCGAGCGCCTGTACCCGCTGCTTGCGCCGCTCGTCGACCAGGGCCGCCTCCGCCTCGGCGGCGGCGCCGTCGACCGCCCCCTGGCCGGCCGCGGCGGCCGCGAACACGGGGTCGCCCGGCCGGGCATCGCGCAGCGGGCTGCCGGCCCGGGCGGCGGCGGCGTCGTCCGCGACCGCGTCGTCGGTCGGGCTGCGCCGCCGCCGGCGCCCCAGCCCGTGGGAGCCCAGCCGCCGGGAAACCCGCCCGGCGGTCCGGGTGGGCACGAAACGCGAGCCGGCCATGCCGGTGCGCAGCTGGTCGACGAACGACTCCGACGCCCGCGCGGTCAGCCGGTTGATCAGCCGGTGCACCAGCCACTGGATCAGCAGCGCGAGCACGACCACGAACAGCACCTGCAGCAGCAGGTGCACCGGCCCGGCGAGGAAGTTGTTAGTGAGCGAGGCAGCCCGGCCGTTATTCGAAACGTTCCACACCAGCCGGCACGCCAGCCCCGGGTTGCTCCCGCAGCTGCCCGTCAGCGTGTCCGGAACGTGGTCCGCACTGAACACCGGCAGGTGCACTAGCCCCTCCACGCTCAGCCTCCTCATCGCCCGATCCGGATATTTGCTCCCGTGCGAGGCTACCGGGATCGCCGCAGGGCCGGGCCGACTGTGACAATTGCCCGCTCGCGGGCGCGGCCGGAACGCCCCGGGCTATGACGCCGGCAGCCCGGTCTCGTGCGCCACGAACGCGAGGCAGTCCCCGGCCAGCGCGGACGTCAGCGAGACGGCCCGCTGCCCGTGCCCGACCTGTCCCTCGGCCCGCAGCAGGACCGGGCGGCCGGAGCTGGTGGCGTGCTGCAGCGCAGCGCACATCTTGTACCCGTGCAGCGGGTCGACCCGGGTGTCGTTGGTGAACACGGTGAACAGCACCGCCGGGTAGGCGACCCCGTCCCGCACCCGGTGGTACGGGGAGTAGCCGAGCAGCCAGCCCAGCTCCTCCGGCCGGGCGGCCGACCCGTACTCCACGTTCCAGGTCTCGCCGATCTTGAACCGCTCGTAGCGCACCATGTCGAGCAGCGGGGCCGAGCAGACGGCCGCCCCGAACAGCTCCGGCCGCTGGGTGACGGCCGCCCCGACCAGCAGCCCGCCGTTGGAACCGCCCCACACCGCCAGCCGGGCGGGCACGGTGATCCCCTCGGCGATCAGGTACTCGGCGGCCGCGTGGAAGTCGTCGAACACGTTCTGCTTGCGGCCGAGCATGCCCGCCCGGTGCCACTCCTCGCCTTCCTCGCTGCCGCCCCGCAGGCCGGCCACCGCGTACACGCCGCCTGCCTCGACCCAGGCCAGGATGCTGGCCGAGTACCCGGGGGTCTGGCTGATGTCGAAGCCCCCGTAGCCGTACAAGATGCACGAGCGGTCGCCCGAACGGGGACTGGTCTCCCCAGCCGGCGAGATGATCACCATCCGCACCGTGGTGCCGTCGGCCGAGTGGTACGTGACCTGCGAGGCGGTGACCGCCGGGGGAAGGTCGGCCGCCCCCGGCGGCTGTGTTCCCGGTGACTGTGTTCCAGGTGACTGTGTTCCCGGCGACTGGGCCCAGGTGCTGACCGTGCCCGCGGCGGCGTCGTAGCGGAGCACGACCGCGGGCGTCGTGTAGTCCGTGTAGCCGAACCAGGCCTCGTGCCCGCCCTCGGGCCGTTCCCCGATCCCGCCCACGGTGCCGATGCCGGGCAGCTCCAGCGCCGACAGCAGCCCGCCGGTGGCCAGGTCGTGCACGCTGACCTCGCTGACCGCGTGCCGGGTGCGCGACACCACCAGCACTGGCCGCTCCAGCCCGTCGCCGTCGAGGACGGCGTAGTCGCGCAGCACGGCCGACGGGTCCTCGCCGATCAGGTCGCGCCAGCCGGCCGGGCCGGGGGCGGCCGGGTCGGCCACGCACAGCCGCCCGCGCGGCGCGTCCAGGTCGGTCAGCACGTACAGGCGGCCGTCCCGGCCGACCCACGGCGACGCCATCGCGTCGAGCCCGGTCATCAGCGGGACCAGGACGGGCGCGGCCGCCTCGGACACGGTGAGGTCGGCGATCCAGATGTCCTCCCGGGGCGCGGTGCCGACCGAGGCCGAGACGATCAGCCAGCGGCCGTCGCGGCTGACGGTCACCCCGTAGTAGGTCATCTTGTCCCGCCCGGCCCCGAAGACCTCGGTGTCCGCCTCCGGCGGCGTCCCCACCGCGTGCAGGAAGACCCGCCGGTGGTACTGCGCCTCCCCGGCCGGCACCGTCTCCGGCGGCAGCCGCCGGGTGTAGTAGAACGCCTTGCCGCCCGGCAGCCAGGCGACCGGGGAGTACCGGCAGCGGTCGACCGGCCCGTCGACGACGTCCCCGGTGGCCACCTCGAGCACCCGCAGCAGCGACTCCTCGTCCCCGCCGTGCGACAGCTGGTAGGCCAGCAGCCGCCCCTCCTTGTCCGGCTGCCAGGCGTCCAGCGTGGTCCGCCCGGTCGGGTCGACCGCGACCGGGTCCAGCAGCACCCGTTCAGTGTCGTCGGCGGGCCCGTCGTTCACGTAGAGCACGGCGTGCTCCTGGCCGGGGTCGCGCCGGGTGTAGAACCGGCTGCCGCCGCGCCACGCGGGGAGCCCGACCGACCCGACCCGCAGCAGCTCGCGGACCCGGCCAGCGAACTGCTCGCGGCGCGGGAGGTCGCGGGCATAGGCCGCCCAGAGCGTTTCCTCGGCCGCGAGCCACTGCTCAGTCTCGGCCGCGCCGGGGTCCTCGAGCCAGCGGTAGGGGTCGGCGACCTGGTAGCCGGACAGGTCGTCGACGAGATCCAGGCGGCGCGCGGCGGGGTACCTGGCGGGGTTGAATACCATAACCGCACCCTAGCCGCAGCTCGTTACCGGCCATTAACCTTCAATCCACAGTTCGCCTAGTACTCTGGACGTGATTGGCGGAGGCACGTGGCTTCGGCCACGCGGGGACAGACCCGGTCCCGGCGGTGTGAGCGGCGCCTCACAACGGTACCTGCGGAGGTGCCCGTGCGTCGCGTGCTGCTGCTCAACGTTACCTATGAGCCACTGACCACCGTCGGTCTCCGGCGGGCAGTCTGCCTCGTCCTGGGCGACAAGGCAGAGATCGTTCATCACGACATCGGCGGGAAGCTGCTGCATTCGGCCACGGTGGAGGTGCTCACCCCGTCGGTGATCCGGCTGCGGCGGTACGTGCGGATCCCGCCGCGCAACCGGGTGCCGCTGACCCGGGCGGCGCTGATGCGCCGGGACAACTACCGCTGCGCTTACTGCGGGCGGCACGGCGAGACGATCGACCACGTGATCCCGCGCAGCCGGGGCGGCATGCACACCTGGGAGAACACCGTCGCCGCGTGCCAGCTGTGCAATCACCGCAAGGCCGACCGGCTGCTGGCCGAGCTCGGCTGGACCCTCCCGGTCGCCCCGGCGGTGCCGAAGGGGGCGCACTGGCGGCTCATCGGCGCCCACCTCGACGGCGACCCGCAGTGGGAGGCTTACCTCGGCCCCGCCGTCACCACCGCCGCCTGAGGCTCCCTCCAGCCCAGGATTTCAGCCGGGCCGCCGGCCGGTGACGTCGTAAAGGTGATGCAGCGGGTCGTGCACGAAGTAGCGGCCGAACGACTCGACCGTGAACGAGGCGCCGTCACTGCGCCGCCCGGGGCGTTCCCACTGGTCCGCCGTGAGGGCGGCGAAGCTGGCCGCGACCTGCTGCGCCGCGGCTGTCAGACCGGCCGCGACAGCGGCCGGGTCCTGGGTCTCGTACCGTTCGGCGACGGCGGTCTCGTCCTGGTCCCAGTTCGGGTAGAGCGGGTCGTCCTGGGTCAGCATCAGGCCGAGCCGGTAGTCATACAGCCGCAGCACGTCGCGCACGTGGCAGCCGTACTCGAGGGGCGACCACTTGCCCGGGCGCGGCCGGACGGCCGCGCCCGGCGCCGCCAGCGGCGCCTGCCAGCCGGCCGCGTTGGCCCGGACCAGGGCCGGGATCTCCTCGCGGGCGAACGAGCTGGTGTCGAGCCCGCACTCGGGGCACGGCCTTTGCAGGACCCAGGTCCAGTCCTTGCCGTCAGGAACGATCGTCACATGCCCCACCTTAAGCGCAACCCCGTGCCGGCACCTGCCTGACTGCTGGGCCGGCCGCCGCCCGGCGGGCCGTCAGGCCTGATCGGTGCCGAAGGCGCGGAATTCGCGCTGCGACAGGCCGAAGGCCATCGCCAGCGCCAGCAGCGCGCCGCTGATCGGGAAGACCGCGGTCGGCCCCAGGTGGCGGGTGAGCAGGCCGGCCACGAAGGTGGAGACGGGGAAGCTGGCCGCCCCGGCGAGCAGCAGCAGGCCCCAGACCCGGCCGAGCATCGCCGGCGGGGCCCAGCGCTGGATCACGGTGACCGACACGACGTTGTCGAACCCGAGGCCGAGGCCGAAGACGGCCATCCCGGCGGCCAGGCCGGGCAGCCCGCCCAGGAACGGGGCGGCCGCGATCGCCGCCCCGGCGACGATGAAGGACCCCGCGATCAGGTAACCGGGCCGCAGCCGGTCGCTGACCCGGCCGACCACCAGCGCGCCTGCGATGCTGGCGACCGCGATACAGGTGAGCACCGCGCCGTAACCGCCGGCCCCGAAGCGGGCGTGCGCCAGCGCCGGCAGCGCCACCTCGCTCGTCCCCAGCAGCGCGAAGTTGGCCGTCAGGGATACCACCAGGATGGTCTGCAGCAACCGGGAGCGCCGCAGCAGCACCCAGACGCTCCCGGGGGTATCCGCCGCTTCCGCCGGGGCGGGCGCGGGCGCGGGCCCGGCCGTCCGCCGGCGGCCCCGGCGATCAGCGCCAGGCTGACAGCGGAGACCGCGTAGGAGCCGGCATCGGCCGCGAACGCGGTGGCCGGCCCGGCGACCGCGACCAGGATCCCGCCCAGCACCGGCCCGAGCAGTGACCCGGCCTGGACGAAGCCGGTGTAGACGGCGTTGGCGGCGCTCAGCCGGTCGGAATCGACCAGCGACGGCATCATCGCCATGGAGGCCGGCTGGAACAGCGCCGAGAACGCCCCGAGCAGGGCCGCGACCGGGGCCAGAGCCGCCAGCGACGACACGTGGTCCGCCGCCAGCAGCGCCAGCACCCCGGTCAGGGTGCAGCGGGCGAGGTCGGCCGCGAGCATGACCGGCCGCGCGCCGAGCCGGTCGGCCAGCCCCCCGGCCGGCACCGTCAGCACCGCCCGCGGGATCCCGTAGCAGGCCAGCACGATGCCGAGGGACGCGGCCGACCCGTGGCCAGCCAGCACCAGCCAGGGCAGCGCGACCGCGTAGCAGTAGTCGCCGATGGTGGACGTGAACTGGCCCGTGGCCAGCAGCCGGAATCCGGGCAGGCCGAGTGGGCCGGACCGCCACGCGGCGGCCAGGCGGCTGCGCCGCGACGCGGCGGCCGGGGTTTCCGAGGTGATGGTCATGGCACTGCTCCAGCGGGGGACGGGGCGGGCTAAGGGAGGGGAGGGGAACGGGAACGGGACCGGGCGGCCCGGTGGGCCGGTCAGGCGTCTGGCTCGAACCAGGGCATGAGGTCGACGGCGACCGCGACGCGGCGGGCGCCCGGCGGGCGCCCGCCGCGCGGCAGCCGCCGGAAGTCGCCGAACAGCTCGGTCAGCCGGCGCCGGAGCACGCCCAGCTCGTCCGGGGTGACGTGCAGCACGTCGTAGTTGGTCCCGAGGGCCGCCTGCCACTCCGGCGGGTACTGCGACGCGCGGTCGCTGTAGCTTTCCCGCAGTTCCTCGGCCGAGGCGTGGGCGCTGGCACTGAGCAGCCGGGCCGCGTCCCGCTGGGCGGGGGTGCTGGCGGCGTCGTCGGGGATGTTGAGCGCCGAGAGCCGGGCGCGCCAGGGCCGTTCCCGGCCGTCGCCGCTGTGCGCCGGGTCTTCCTCCACGAAGCCGTACCGGGCGAGCGTGCGCAGGTGGTAGCTGCAGGCCGACGGGGACAGGCCCGCCACCGCGGCGCACTCGGTGGCGGTAGCGGGGCCGTCGAGGCCCAGGTGCTGCCAGATGGCCATCCGGGCGGGGTGGGCGAGCGCCCGCATCATCCGCGGGTCGGTCATCCGGAGCGGGTTGGCGGGGGTCCCGGCCGCGGCCGCCTCCCCGCCGTCACCGGGCCCGCGGGGGGCTGGAGCCGGCCGCGCCCGTTCGGGATGATCTCCGGGGCGGCGTGCCACGTGCGAAACCCTGGCCACATCCGCGTCAGCCACGCCGCGCTCGGCCCCGGATAACGTGGCGCTACGGCAGCAGATCTTCCCGGCCGCGGAAGCCGGTGATATATAAAAATGGTGCGCGCACATACTGTCAAGTAATCGACACCGGGAGCAACGATGCGTCATCCCCGTCTGCTTGCCCTCGGTGTCTCCGTCACCGTCCTGGGACTGGCCGGCGCCTTCGCCGGGCTCGGATTCCCGGCCCAGGCCGCCGCGGCCGCTCCGGCTGCTGTCCGTTACGTCGCCCTCGGCGACTCTTACGCCTCTGGCGTCGGTGCGGGCGACACCAGCGGCGCCTGCGGCCAGAGCCCGAACGCCTACCCGTCGCTGTGGGCCCGGGCCAATCCGGTCGCCTCCTTCACCTTCGCCGCCTGCTCGGGCGCGACCACGGCCAGCGTCATCAGCGGCCAGCTGTCCTCCCTGGACGCCTCGACCACCCTGGTCAGCATTACCGTCGGCGGAAATGACGCCGGATTTACCTCGGTCATGGAAACGTGCGTGCTCGAGTCCACCAGTGCGTGTGAGAACGCCGTTTCCGCGGGGGAGAAATTCATCGCCGGCGCCCTGCCCGGGCGGCTCGACGCGGTGCTCGGCGCGATCCGCGCCGACGCGCCCACGGCCACGGTCGTGGTGGTCGGTTATCCCGACTTCTACGACCTGAACGCGTGGTTCTGCTTCGGCCTGTCGCGGGCCGACCACCAGGCTCTCGACGCCGGCGTAAACGCACTCGACGGGGCGCTGCAGGCGGCCGCGGCCCGGGGCGGCGACGCCTTCGCCGACGTCCGGGGCGAGTTCTCCGGTCACGAGCTGTGCGACGGCGCGGGCTGGCTGAACGCGGTCACCTGGCCGGTCGGCGACTCCTACCACCCGACCGCGGCCGGGCAGCGGGACGGTTACCTGCCCGCGTTCACTGCCGCCGCCACCGCCGCCGGCGAGTGACCGCGGCAGGCTGGTGACGACTAGACCAGGGCGAGGATGAGCGCCTCGCCCGCCGCGGCGGTGCCGTCGGCCCGCCGCTGGATCAGGGTGACGGTGGCGGCCGCGGTGCGCAGCACCCCGGCCGCGTCGGCGCCCGGCTCCCCGGGCAAGCCGGGGTCGCCCGCCAGGGCCAGGGTGACCGCCCGCAGCGCCGCCGCCTGGGCCGGGTCCGGCGGCTTGTGCCCGCTCCAGAGCGGCGTGCAGGCGTCGGTTAGCTGGCTCAGCACCGTCGCCTGGCTCCACCGGGGGGAACGCCCAGCCCGCCGCGGGGCCGCCGCGGCCAGGTGGCTGAGCGGGCCGGTCAGCGGATGGCCGAGAGCCGCCTGCAGCGTGGTCGTCTCGCCGATCCGGGCCCGAGACGTCAGCGTGCGCGCGAACGCCAGGTCCGGGTCGCCGCCAGCGGGGACCGTCGCCAGCACCTCGAGCAGGGTGGCCGCCAGCGGGCCGTCGGCGACCCAGCGCAGCGCCAGCCCGAGCACCCCGGGCAGCGGCAGCTCCGGGTCGAGGCCGCCGCTGCTGGGCAGGTGGAGGGCGGCCGGCAGCGCCAGCGCGGGGTCGTGCAGCAGGCCGCGGGCGAGCACGTAGGCCCGCTCGAGGTCGGCCTCGTGCACCCGGGCGAGGGCGGTCGCGTGGGCGACGTCGAAGTCGAACGCGCTGAGCACGCTCAGGTCGAGGTCGACCGCCTCGGCCAGTTCGGCCGCGTGGGCGCCTGGCCCGCTCGACCGCCGCCGCGAGGTCGCCCGCGACGGCGTCCGCCAGTGCCCGGGCGGACGCCACTTCCAGCCGGGCGGCCAGCTCCGGGCTGGCCTCACGGGTGCGGGTGATGGCACCCGCCCGGGTGAGCTCGCGGGCGTGGGCGTAGGTGCGCACCAGGGCGTGGGCGTGCGCGTGCATGAGGTCGATCAGCTGACCGTCGGAGGTGGCCCGGGCGGCCAGGTCACCGGTCAGGGCGGTGGCGAGGGCGCGTGCGTCCGCCAGGTCGCGGATGATCCGCAGGGTCACGTCGAGCACGGCCGCGGTCAGCACCTGGGTGAGCAGGGTGGTGCCGCGGGCGTCGGCCGCGACCGCCTCGACGACCGCGGCCCCGGGCAGCTCGTGCGGGTGGGCCTGGCCGTCGCGCCGCCACAGGCCCAGGTTCGGCCCGGTCCAGGCGCCGGTGACCGCGGCCGGGAGACGGCTCACGATGGCTTCCGCGACGGCCGGGCTCCTCCAGTTCGCCGGCCCGCGGGAGCCGGACCTCGATGCCCGCCGCGGCGGCGGTGACCGAGTTCAGCCAGCCGGTGAAGGCGTGCGCCTCCGGACCCCACAGGCCGGCCGCGGGCTGGCGGGCGCCGTCGGCGGGCGGGCGGGGGTCGCACGGGCGGTCCGGCTCGGGTGCCCCCGTGTCCGCCAGGAACAGCCAGTACAGGTCGACCGGGACTGGCCGGAGGCAGATATGCGACCCGCCCGCGGTGGCGACGGTCTGCCGGGTCAGCCGGGCGGCCAGCACGCCGGCGATCAGCCGCCGGTGCGCGGGCGGGCAGCCCGGCTCGAAGGCCCGCTGGCGCTCGGCCGCCAGCTGCCGCCGCAGCTCCGGGTCGATCTCGGTGCTGGCCTCGTCGCAGTCGAAGGCGAGCGTGAGCGAGGGGATGGTGCCGCTGTCGAGGCAGGCGCGGACGACCGGGCTGGCGTCGGCGGTCGCCGCGTAGAGCCGGATCGCCTCCTGCCACCAGGGGTCGTCGACGCTGCCGGCCAGGTCCTTGACCAGTTCCGGGGTGGCGCTGACGTGCCGGGCGGCCAGGTACTCCTGGAACGTCAGGTGGGTGAACGCGTAGCGGCCGGGGGCGGCCTCGGTCAGCAGCCCAGCCCGGGCGATGTCGTCCAGGAAGGCCGCCCCGGTGACGGCCGCCGGGAACCGGGCCAGCTGTGGCCCGAGGGTATCCAGCACCTGGGTACCGGGCAGTTCGGTGACGTGCTCGCGCATCATCGCGAAGGCCAGCGCGGCCAGCAGCGCCTGCTTGGCGGGCCAGGCCAGCAACTCAGGGCGGTCGCCTGGCTGCGCCCGGCGCGACAGCAGCACCCGGCAGATCTCCCCGTAGAGGTCGGCCCGGCTGCCCGGCAGCGCCCCCCGGTAGCGGTAGGCAGTGGCGATCATCGTCAGCAGCAGCGGGTTGCCCGCCAGTTCGCGCAGCGCCGGGTGGTCCCGGAGGAGGGACAGCAGCCGGGCGGCGGACTCCCGGGCGCGGGCCTCGGTGGCGCGGCGGGCGGCCCCGCCGCGGGCGCCAGTCGCGTGCCGCTCGGCCGCCAGGCTCCAGCGGTCCACGAACTGCCGGACCTGCTCGGCCGACAGCGGGCGGAGGACCCGCGCGCCCGCCGCGGCGGCCGCTTCCAGCCCGCCCGGCCGGGAGGCGAGCACGAAGTGGTTGCCGGGGAAGGCGGCCGCCTGCCGCTCGGCCCAGGCGGTGACAGCGCTCCGGTCCTCGGCCCGGGGAACCTCGTCGAGGCCGTCCAGCAGCACCAGGCACCGGCCCCGGCTCAGCTGCCGCTCCCACCAGCCGGCCGGCGCGGCCACCCGCGCCCGCTGCCGCCACCCGGGCGAGCGACGTCAGCGGGACCGCCGGGTCGGCCACGATCGCGGCCGCGTGCTCGCGCAGCGCCAGCATGACGGGGACCCGCTTGGTGCCGCGGGCGAACAGCGGCGCCCGGGCGCTCCGGCGGGCGGCGTGCGCCAGCAGCGTGGTCTTCCCGCTGCCGGGCTGGCCGACCAGGGTGACGACCGCGGGCGGGCCGCCGTCGAGGAGCGCGCCGAGCGTGGCCCGGTCGTCCCCGCCGCCCGCTGCCGGGCTGATCAGCGCCAGGTCGACGTAGACGTCATCCAGTTCGGGCACGTGGTCACCGCTGGTGGCGAGGTCCTGCACGTCGAGGTAGCGCAGCGTGTCGAGGACGTGCCGGCGGTAGCGGTAGCCGTACCCGGGCGCTGCCGTTACCTGTTGCACCCGCTGCCACGCGTTCGCCGCCAAAAAAACTCCCCGGCACAGATCCGGACATCCCGGCTCTAAGTTAGCCCATGACCTGTGCCGGGGGGCCCGGTCACTGGCCGTGGACCACCACACCGCGGATGTTCTTGCCCGCGACCAGGTCGGCGTATCCCTGGTTGACCTGGTCGAGGGTGTAGCGGGCGGTGACCAGCTCGTCCAGCTTAAGCTGGCCTGCCTGGTAGAGGTCGAGCATCTTGCGGATGTCGTACTGCGGGTTGCCCGAGCCGAACAGGCTGCCCTTGATCGTCTTCTCGAACAGGGTCAGTATCCCGCCGGAGACGTGCACGGTGAGCTTGGCCGGGTCGGCCAGCCCGGTCACCACCACCACGCCGCCCTTGCCGACCACGTCGAAGGCAGACGAGACGACCTCCTCGTCGACCACCCCCACGGTCACCAGGGCCTGGTCCGCGAGCTGGCCGCGGGTCATCTCGACCACGGCCGCCTGCGCCTCGCCCGGGTCGGCGAACGCGTGGGTGGCGCCGAACTTCAGCGCCGTCTCCCGCTTGAACGCCAGCGGGTCGACCACGACCACGTTCTTGGCCCCGGCGTGGGCGGCGCCCTGGACCGCGTTGATCCCGATGCCGCCGATGCCGTAGATCACCGTCGTGTCCCCGGCCCGCACGTTGCCCGCGTAGACGGCGCTGCCCCAGCCGGTCGGCACCCCGCACCCGACCAGCACGGCCGTCTCCAGCGGGAGCGACTCATCGACCTTGACGACCGAGTGCTCGGAGATGGTGGCGTACTCGGCGAACGTGCCGAGCATGCACATCTGCCCGTAGTCGGTTCCGCCGGAGTGGAACCGGAAGCTGCCGTCAGGGAACGACCCGGCCAGGATGGTGGCCCCCATGTCGCACAGGCTCTGGTGCCCGGTCGAGCAGTAACGGCAGGTGCCGCAGCTGGGGATGAACGAGCAGACGACGTGGTCGCCCACCTTGACCTTGGTCACCCCGGGGCCGGTTTCCTCGATGACGCCGGCTCCTTCGTGCCCGCCGACGACCGGGAACCGCGGGGTCAGGTCGCCCTCGGTCAGGTGGAGGTC
Organism: uncultured Actinomycetota bacterium; assembly: GCA_963795335.1. GTDB lineage: Bacteria > Actinomycetota > Actinomycetes > Streptosporangiales > Streptosporangiaceae > Trebonia. The sequence goes on along the minus strand of CAWCHI010000004.1, from coordinate 56,532 downwards.
GGAGTGGCACAGGCCGGCGGTGACGTAGCGGATGAGCACCTCGCCGGTCCCGGGCCCGTCCAGGTCGAGTTCTGTCATCTCGAAGGGGGTCTTGACGTCGTTCAGTACCGCGGCCTTGACCTTCATGCTGAACCTCCTTGTCCGCCGGCTATCCAGGTCATTGTGTCCACTGCGGGCGGTGCTAAGCGGTTTCAGCCTGAGATGCGCCCGCGCGATGACCGCGCCGATGACCCCGGTGGTACCGGCCGGGCACTCCGGCGCGGTAGTTTTCGGGTATGACGACCACTACGGCGCCGTTCGGCCGGCTGTTGACGGCCATGATCACTCCGATGACCTCGGATGGCGCGGTCGACTTCGAGGGGGCGGCCGCGCTGGCCGGCTACCTGGTCGACGACATGCGCAACGAGGGCCTCGTCGTCAACGGCACCACTGGTGAGGCGCCGACGACGACCGACGAGGAGAAAGCGCGCCTGGTCACGGTCGTGCGGGAGGCGGTCGGGGACCGGGCGCGCGTGATCGCGGGCGTCGGCACCAACATCACCGCGCACAGCATCGAACTGGCCCGGCAGGCCGAGAAGGCGGGCGCGCACGGCCTGCTCGTCGTCACGCCGTACTACAGCAAGCCCGCCCAGGACGCGCTGGCGGCGCACTTCACCGCGATCGCGGACGCGACCGGGCTCGGCTCGGTCATCTACGACATTCCCAGCCGGACCGGGACCGCGGTGGCGACCGACACGCTGGTCCGGCTGGCCGCGCACCCGCGGATCGTCGCGGTCAAGGACGCCAAGGGCGACCTCGCCGCCTCCTCGGCCGTGCTCGCCCGCACCGAGCTGGCCTACTACTCCGGCGACGACCCGATGAACCTGCCGCTGTGGTCGGTCGGCGCGGTCGGCTGCATCAGCGTGACCGGCCATGTGGTGGGGGCGCGCATCGCCGCCATGCTGGAGGCGTTCACCGCGGGCCGGAACGCCGAGGCGGCGGCCCTGCACCGGTCCATGCTCCCGGTCAACGTCGGGCTCTTCCGCAACCAGGCGGCGGTGCTCACCAAGGCGGCGATGGAGCTGCTAGGGCAGCCGGGCGGCGGCGTGCGCGGCCCGCTGCTCCCCGCGAGCGAGGCCGAGCGGCGCACCCTTGTGGCCGACCTGACCGCCGGCGGAGTCCACCTTCCCGAGAACTTCAGCAACGGAGCGGCACTGTGAGCGAGCCTGCGAGCGAACTGGGAAACACTGCGAGTCCGCGAACGCGGGCGACGAGCGCCAGCGAGGAGCGCAAGTGAGCCACCCGCACCCCGATCTCAAGCCCCCGGCCCCGCTGCAGAGCAACGACCTGCGGGTTGTCGCGCTGGGCGGCCTCGGCGAGATCGGCCGCAACATGACCGTGTTCGAGTACCTCGGCCGGCTGCTGATCGTCGACTGCGGCGTGCTGTTTCCCGAGCCGGACCAGCCCGGCGTCGACCTGATCCTGCCCGACTTCCGCTACCTGGAAGACCGGCTCGACGACGTGGAAGCGCTGGTCCTGACCCACGGGCACGAGGACCACATCGGCGCGGTGCCCTACCTGCTGCGCGAGCGCCGCGACATCCCGCTGATCGGCTCGAAGCTCACCCTGGCGCTGATGCGGGCCAAGCTCCAGGAGCACCGGCTGACCCCGGAGACGATCGAGGTGAAGGAGGGCACCGAGCACACGTTCGGGCCCTTCGAGCTGGAGTTCTTCGCCGTCAACCACTCGATCCCGGATGCCCTGGCGGTCGCGATCAAGACGGCGGCCGGCATCGTGCTGCACACCGGCGACTTCAAGATGGACCAGCTGCCGCTCGACGGCCGGATCACCGACCTGGCCGGGTTCGCCCGGCTCGGCACCGAGGGCGTCGACCTGCTGCTGGCCGACTCCACCAACGCCGAGGTGCCCGGCATCGTACGGTCTGAGCGGGACATCGCGCCGGTCCTCGACGAGGTCTTCGCGCACGCTGACCAGCGCATCATCGTCGCCAGCTTCGCCTCCCACGTGCACCGCGTCCAGCAGGTGCTCGACGCGGCGGCCAAGCACCGCCGCAAGGTGGCCCTCGTCGGCCGGTCGATGGTGCGCAACATGGGCATCGCCCGCGACCTCGGCTACCTGCACGTACCGGGCGGGCTGCTGATCGACCTGCGCGACGCCGAGGAGATGCCCCCGGGTGACGTGGTGCTTATCTCCACCGGCTCGCAGGGCGAGCCGATGTCGGCGCTGTCCCGGATGGCAGGCCGGGACCACCCGATCCGCATCGCCGCGGGCGACACGGTCATCCTCGCCTCGTCGCTCATTCCCGGCAACGAGACCGCCGTCTACCGGGTCATCAACGGGCTGACCCGGCTCGGTGCCCGCGTCGTGCACAAGGACTCGTCGATGGTGCACGTCAGCGGGCACGCCCCCGCCGGCGAGCTGCTGTACCTGCTCAACCTGGTCAAGCCGCGCAACTTCATGCCGGTGCACGGCGAGTGGCGGCACCTGGTGGCGCACGCCCGGCTGGCCCGCCTGACCGGGGTGCCCAACGACCGGATCGTGATCGCCGAGGACGGCGTGGTCGTTGACCTGGTCGAGGGCCAGGCGAGCATCGCCGGCGCGGTCGAGTGCGGTTACGTCTACGTCGACGGGCTCACCGTCGGCGAGGTCACCGAGTCGCAGCTGAAGGACCGGCGCATCCTCGGTGACGAGGGCTTCATCTCGGTCATCATGGTGCTCGACTCCTCCAGCGGCAAGATCGTCGGTGGCCCGGAGATCCACACCCGGGGCTCCGGCATCGACGACGCCGCGTTCGCCTCCGACGTGCTGCCCAAGCTGGTGGACGCGCTCGAGCGGGCCGCCAACGACGGCGTGACCGACACGCACGCGCTGCGGCAGCTCTCCCGCCGGGTGCTCGGCAAGTGGGTGTCGGACAACTACCGGCGCCGCCCGATGATCATCCCGGTCGTGGTCGAGGTCTGATCCTGGCCCGGGCGGTCAGCCGGGGCGCGAAGGAGGGAGGCGGCGTGCCGATCCCCACGGTGGTCGCTCAGTGGAACAAGGCCGGGCTGAACAAGGTCACCCGGCACATCGCCCCCTGGGCGCCCGGCCTCGGCGTGGTCGTGCACCAGGGGCGGCGCTCCGGGCGCCGCTACGAGACACCGGTCAACGTGTTCCGCGAGGCCGACGGCTACGTCTTCGCGCTGACCTACGGCCCCGGCACCGACTGGGTCAGGAACGTGCTCGCGGCGGGCGGCTGCGAGCTGCGGACCCGCGGGCGGGTGCTCCAGCTGACCGGGCCGCGCCTGTACCGGGACGAGACCCGCAGCGCCATCCGCCCGGCCGAGCGCCAGGTGCTGCGCCTGCTGGGCGTGGCCGACTTCCTGTCGCTGCGGCCCGCGTCCTGACCGCCGGACCCGCGCGCCCGGCCGGCGCTACCAGGCTGGGGCGCCGAAGATGCCGCGGTAGCGCGGCCGGGGACGCGGTGGCTTGGCCGGCTTGATGCTGGCCTGGTGCTCGTGCAGGATCTCGGCCGCGCGCTTGGTGATTTCGGCCAGCTCGGCCTGCAGCTTGCGAACCTCGCGGGAGCCCCAAATGGGCGAGCTGAACCGGTGATGGGTGATCGCGGTCACCATGAGGAACCGGGCGTCGGCCGAGTCAACGCTCCCGTCAAGCCAGTCAGCTCGCTCCATGCCGTCTCCTTATGCCAGCCGCGGCACGGCGGCCGCGCTCAACGTCGCTGCGGGAAGGTCCCCGTCGCGGGAGAACGCATGGCTCCGCCCGTGTGAGGGGGTTGCAGTGCTGGTGGGAGCACTGCATACAGTATGGTCCGGCGACTCCGTCATCGGCACGTGACCTCTGTCACGGAAAGATAACGTGGGTCACCGAGGCCCGGCCGTGGTTGTCGGGAAATGGGCGGTTCAAGTACCTGTCTGCGCCCGCCCGGCCGGGCGGCCCGTCCCGGGCCGGGCCCGCGATTAACTGTGACCTGGGTCACAGCAATTGCGGGCAACAGACTTCACCATGAGCCCTAACGGGTCCCGCGGTGCCCGCACGCGCCGCTGGCCCGCCCCGGCGGCGGCGGTGACGGCGGCCCGGGGGCACGCCCGGGCACACCCGGGCGGGTCCGGTTGTTATTACAGGTGACGGGTCCCGCCGATGGTGGCACCATCAAGGGACAAAGAGTCTGGAGGACAATGACAACTGCTGCTTACAGCGAGCGGGCCGGCATGGACGCTGCGACGGGCGAGTTCGACCTGGAAGACCGGCACGCGCTGCGTCGCGTGGCGGGTCTGTCGACCGAACTGACCGACGTCACCGAGGTTGAGTACCGTGCCCTGCGCCTGGAGCGCGTCGTGCTGATCGGCGTGTGGACCGAGGGAACGCAGGCCAGCGCGGAGAACTCCCTCCTGGAGCTGAGCAGGCTGGCCGAGACCGCCGGGTCGGTGGTCCTCGACGGCCTCATCCAGCGGCGCGCGCGCGTCGACACCGCTACCTATGTGGGCTCGGGCAAGGCCAACGAGCTGGCCGGGATCGTGTCGGCGACCGGAGCCGACACGGTGATCTGCGACGGCGAACTGAGCCCGAGCCAGCTGCGACGGCTGGAGAGCGTGGTCAAGGTCAAGGTGATCGACCGGACCGCGCTCATCCTGGACATCTTCGCCCAGCACGCCCGCAGCCGCGAGGGCAAGGCCCAGGTCGAGCTGGCCCAGCTGCAGTACATGCTGCCCCGGCTGCGCGGCTGGGGCGAGTCGCTGTCCCGGCAGGCGGGCGGCCGGGTGGCCGGCGGCGGCGGCATCGGGACACGCGGTCCCGGTGAGACCAAGATCGAGACCGACCGGCGCCGGATCCGCACCCGGATCTCACGGCTGCGGGGCGACATCGCCGGCTTCAAGACGGGCCGGGAGGTGCAGCGCAGCCAGCGCCGGCGCCACGCGGTGCCGTCGGTGGTCATCGCCGGCTACACCAACGCGGGCAAGTCCAGCCTGCTCAACGCGCTGACCGGGGCGGGCGTGCTGGTCGAGGACGCGCTGTTCGCGACCCTCGACCCGTCGGTCCGCCGGGCCAAGACGCCGGCCGGCCGGCCGTACACGCTGACCGACACCGTCGGGTTCGTCCGGCACCTGCCGCACCAGCTGGTGGACGCGTTCCGGTCCACCCTGGAGGAGGCCATGGACGCCGACCTGATCCTGCACGTGGTTGACGGCTCTGACGCCGACCCGCTGGCGCAGCTGGCCGCGGTGCGGGCGGTACTGGCCGAGATCGGGGCGCAGAACGTGCCCGAGCTGGTGGTGATCAACAAGATCGACGACGCCGACCCGCTCACGGTCAAGGCGCTGGCGACCCGCGAGCGGGGCGCGGTGGCCGTATCCGCCCTGACCGGCGAAGGGCTGCCTGAGCTGCGGGCAGCGGTCGAGCAGGCCCTGCCGGAGCGGGACCGCCTGGTCCGCGCCAGCGTCCCCTACAGCCGGGGCGACCTGGTGGCCCGGGCGCACGCGGCGGGCGAGGTGACCCGGGCCGAACACGGGGCCGACGGCACCTTCATCGAGGCCCGGGTGCCCCCGGAGCTCGCGGCCGAGCTGCGGCGGTTCGCGGTCGCGTAACAGCCCGGCACCGCCGGCCCCGCCTGACCCGGCAGGGCCGGCGGTGCCGGCGTTTGCGGCCCGTGGATCTGAGTTCCTGCGTGTTTCCCGCAGGGGCTTGTAAGGACCGCCCCCCGTGCAATACCGTAACGGAACCGATATCTAGGACGGATTGCGCAAAACGGTGCCACTCCGGCGCGTAAGCCTCCTCTATCGTCTGGTAACCAGGTCAGCGCCGACGTCTCACGTGTATGTCAGGTGGCCGCTCATGATGGCTGGAACGAACCCGCGCGGTTCCCGGGACGCCGGGGTAGCCCGGTGACGGCCCGGCTGCTGACCAGCATCGGCCGGCTGTGGACTGGGTCCGAGATCATCAGCAACGCCGCCATCCTCATCGTTGACGACCGGATCGCCTGGGTCGGGCCTTCGGCCGAGCTGCCCCGGAGCGTGCCCGGGGTGGTCGACGACATCGTCGACGTGGACCTGGTCGAGAACCTCGGCGGCGGCCTGGTCACCCCCGGTCTGATCGACGCGCACACCCACCCGGTCTATGCGGGCAACCGCTACGCCGAGCTGGCCATGCGCTCCACCGGGCTGTCGGACGCCGAGATCACCGCGGCCGGCGGCGGCATCTCCTCGACCATCACCGTCACCCGGGGAACCGACCCGTGGACGCTGTGCAACAACGTGCGCGAGCGGCTGGCCTACTGGCTCCAGTCCGGCACCACCACGATCGAGGCGAAGACCGGCTATCACCTGACCCGGGACGGCGAGCTGGCTGACGTCCGGCTGCTGCGCTCGCTGGAGGACGAGCCCGGCATGCCCCGGGTGCACGTCACGTTCTACGCGGCGCAGATGGTGCCGCCGGAGTTCTTCGGCCGCCGCAGCGACTACATCGACGCGGTCTCGTCCTGGTGCGCCGACGCGGCCGCCGTGGGCGCCGACAGCGTCGACGTCAACTGCGAGGACGGCCGCTTCAGCGCCGATGAGGCCCGCTGGATCCTCAACGCGGGCCGCAGGGCGGGCCTGCTGCCCCGGCTGCACGCGGCCGGCAGCGGGCGCGGTGCCGCCGCCCGGGTCGCCGCCGAGCTCGGCTGCGCCTCGGCCGACCTGCTGCACAGCGCGTCCGACGAGGACGTGGCGGCGCTGTCCCGCGGCGGTGTGGCCGCCGTCATCACCCCCGGCTCGGCCCTCCAGCAGGGCACCCGGCCGCCGGTGCGGGCGCTCCTGGACAAGGGCGTGGTGCTCGCCCTCGGCTCCGACCACACCCCGGGCGGGGTCGGCATCACCTCGATGCCCCTCGTGGTCACCCTGGCGGTGAACTACCTGGGCCTGTCGGTGAGTGAGGCGCTGCGGGCCGCCACGCTGGGCGGCGCCTACGCGCTGCGCGCCCCCGACCGGGGTGCGATGACGAGCGGCCGGCTGGCCGACATCGTGCTCTGGGACGCCGACCACGAGGGCGCCTTCGCCTGGAACTACAGCCTGGCCCCGCGCCGCGTCTGGCGCGGCGGCGAGCCCGTCACCCCCTGACCCTTCCCCTTAGCGCCCCCTTCCGCCCCTTCCGCCCCTTCCGCCGCGGCCGTCACTGCCGTCACGGTCAGCAGACATTGGCTGTGATTTCTGCCCGTATGTGGTCGCAATCGCAGCCAATGAAGCGCCGTGCGCCTGCGGGGCCAGCCAGGCCGCCGGGAGTGGCATGCTTGCTGACATGGCGAACCTGGTGCCGGTCACGCTGATCACGGGCGAGGAAGAGTTCCTGGCCGACCGCGCCCTGCGCGAGGCGGCCGCGCAGGCGCGGGCGGCGCTGGCCGAGGCGAGCGGGGCGGCCGACGGCGGTGACCTGCACGACCTGGAGGCGTCCGCCCTCAGCCCGGGCGAGCTGGCCACGCTGACGTCGCCCAGCCTGTTCGGCGGGGGCGCGGTCGTGATCGTCAGGAACGCGCAGCACGCGAGCAAGGAAATCGCCGCCGAGCTGACCGGCTACGTCAAGAACCCGCCGCCGGACGCCGCCCTGATCGTCACCCATGCCGGCGGAGCCAAGAACAAGGCGCTTGTCACCGACCTGCCCAAGCTCGGCGCCCGGCAGGTCGACTGCCCCAAGGTGACCCGGGCGGGTGACCGGGCCGACTTCGTCCGGGGTGAGTTCCGCCGGGTGAGCCGTCAGGCCGATGCCGAGGCGGTCCGCGCCCTGCTCGACGCGATCGGCGGCGACCTGCGCGAGCTCGCCAGCGCGGTCGACCAGCTCGCCTCCGACACCAGCGGCCGGATCAACGCGGCCACCGTCGCCCGCTACTACCGGGGCCGGGCCGAGGCGACCGGCTTCAGCGTGGCCGACCACGCGGTCGAGGGGCGGCTCAACGAGGCCCTCGAGCAGCTCCGGTGGGCGCTCTCCACCGGCACCTCCCCGGTACTGATCACCAGCGCCCTGGCGACCGGGGTGCGGCTGCTGGGCCGGGTCGGCGCCGCCCCGCGGACCACTAACGCGGCCGCCCTGGCGGCCGAGGTCGGGGCACCGCCATGGAAGATCGACCGGGTCCGCCAGCAGCTGCGCGGCTGGCACCCGGACGGGGTGGCCAGCGCCTTGCAGGCCGTGGCCGAGGCGGACGAACAGGTCAAGGGGGGCGGGGTCAGCCCCGATTACGCCCTCGAACGCGCGATCCGGCAGATCGTCGCCTACCGCGCCGCCGTCCGCTAGCGGAACCGCCCGTCCCGCCGCCGCCGCACGACCGGCCGCCCGCGCACCGCACCCCGCCAGCGGTCCGCGCACCGCACCCCGCCAGCGGTCCGCGCACCGCACCCCCGCCAGCGGTCGGTCCGCGCACCGCACCCTCCCAGCCGGCCGCGCACCGCACCCCCGCCGCATGGTCGCATCCACCGCACCAGGAACAGTGACCCCACTGGCCACAGCCGCACCCAGGTGCGGCGCAAGACAGCGGAAACTATTGGCTAGCTGGAAATTTTTAGTTGTCAGAGCAACAAAAGTCTCCGCCGTCGTCCGGGAGGGGCCCGGACGCCGCTGCTCCTGTGGCTGCTGTGGCGATCCGGGGCACCAGGGCGGACGTCCAGGCCCTGCACCAAGTCAAGAGGCAGAGCCTGCGGAACGCCAAAACGCCGGGTCACCCTCGGGTGCCCGGCGCGGCGGGAGAACGCGGTTGCCTACGCCGCCGTCTGCAGCTCGGAGAGCTGCTTGGCGATCGCCGACTTGCGGTTCGCGGCCTGGTTCTTGTGGATGACGCCCTTGGCCACGGCCTTGTCCAGCTTGCGGGTCGCTGCGCGCAGCGCCTCGGTCGCCTCTTCGACGTTGCCGCCCGCGGCCGCCTCACGGAACTTGCGCACGTAGGTGCGGAGCTCGGACTTGACGGCCTTGTTGCGCTGGTGCGCCTTCTCGTTCTGCTTGATGCGCTTGATCTGCGACTTGATGTTCGCCACGCGGATATGTCCTTCGTTGGGGTTAAAGTCTGCTGGCCCGCCCAGGGAACGGTCTGCCCGCCCGGAGCGGCAGCGTGAGAAATGGGCGCGAACAAGAAGGATAGCCGAAGCCCCGGTGCTTCCTCAAACCAATCGAGGGTGCCATAACCTGTAGCCGGGGAATCAGAGCGAGCAAGCCACGAAAGCATGGTGTCCATGAGCGTTCCGGCTCGGCCGAACCCGGCCAGCACGGACCAGGCCGTGATCCGCAACTTCTGCATCATCGCGCACATCGACCACGGGAAGTCCACCCTGGCCGACCGGATGCTGCAGCTGACCGGCATCGTCGACGGGCGCCAGATGCGCGCCCAGTACCTGGACCGGATGGACATCGAGCGCGAGCGCGGCATCACCATCAAGAGCCAGGCGGTGCGGCTGCCCTGGAAGGCCGGCGGCGCCGAGTACGTGCTGAACATGATCGACACCCCCGGGCACGTCGACTTCACCTACGAGGTGTCGCGCAGCCTGGAAGCCTGCGAGGGCGCCGTGCTGCTGGTCGACGCGGCCCAGGGGATCGAGGCGCAGACGCTGGCCAACCTCTACCTGGCGATCAACGCCGACCTCAAGATCATCCCGGTCCTGAACAAAATCGACCTGCCCGCGGCCCAGCCCGAGCGCTACGCCGAGGAGCTGGCGGCCATCATCGGCTGCGACCCGGGCGAGGTGCTGCGGGTCTCGGCCAAGACCGGCGAGGGCGTCGAGGCGCTGCTGAACGCGATCGTCGAGCAGGTCCCCCCGCCGCAGGGCGACCCCGCGGCCCCGGCCCGGGCGCTGATCTTCGACTCGGTCTATGACACTTACCGGGGCGTAGTCACCTACGTGCGGGTGGTGGACGGCAAGCTCAGCAAGCGTGAGCGGATGCTGATGATGTCGACCCAGAGCGTGCACGAAACCCTGGAACTCGGCGTCATCTCGCCCGAGCCGATCCCGACCGAGGGCCTCGGGCGCGGGGGAGGTCGGCTATGTCATCTCGGGGGTGAAAGACGTCCGGCAGGCCCGGGTGGGCGACACCATCACGAGCGTGACCGGCGGGGCGAGCGAGCCGCTGGCGGGCTACTCGCACCCCAAGCCGATGGTGTTCTCCGGGCTCTACCCGGTCGACGGCGACGAGTACCCGGAGCTGCGCGACGCCCTCGACAAGCTGCAGCTCAACGACGCGGCGCTGATCTACGAGCCGGAGACGTCGACCGCGCTCGGCTTCGGGTTCCGCTGCGGCTTCCTCGGCCTGCTGCACATGGAGATCGTCCGCGAGCGGCTGGAGCGCGAGTTCGACCTCAGCCTCATCTCGACCGCCCCCAACGTGGTCTACCGGGTGGTGATGGAGAGCGGCCGGGAGCTCCAGGTGACCAACCCGAGCGACTTCCCCGGTGGCATCGACGGCTACTCGTCGGCCACCAGCAACCCCAAGGAACACACCGGCGGCAAGATCAAGGAAGTCTACGAGCCGGTCGTCCGGGCCACGGTCATCTCGCCCAGCGACTACATCGGCACGATCATGGAGCTGTGCCAGAGCCGCCGGGGCGTGCTCAAGGGCATGGACTACCTGTCGACCGACCGGGTCGAGATCCGCTACACGATGCCGATGGCGGAGATCATCTTCGACTTCTTCGACCAGCTGAAGAGCAGGACCCGGGGCTATGCCAGCCTCGACTACGAGCTCGACGGCGAGCAGGTCGCGAACCTGGTCAAGGTGGACATCCTGCTGCAGGGCCAGCCGGTCGACGCGTTCAGCCAGATCGTGCACGCCGACAGCGCCCGCGAGTACGGGCTGTCGATGACGGCCAAGCTCAAGGAGCTGATCCCGCGCCAGCAGTTCGAGGTCCCGATCCAGGCGGCGGTCGGCTCGCGGATCATCGCCCGGGAGAACATCCGCGCGCTGCGCAAGGACGTCCTCGCCAAGTGCTACGGCGGTGACATCACCCGCAAGCGCAAGCTGCTGGAGAAGCAGAAGGAAGGCAAGAAGCGGATGAAGACCATCGGCCGGGTCGAGGTCCCCCAGGAGGCGTTCGTCGCCGCCCTGTGCACCACCCAGCCCGACCGGACCCGCTCGTAGCGGGCCCTCAGCCTCAGCCGCCAGGCGCCGCGTTCGGTGCGGCGCCTGCGAACAGCCCCGAAAGCGCTCTAACCCCAGCCACAGCGCGGGGGGCGCGCGCCTTCTGCGCGTCCTCCCGTAGGGAGGCAACGGAGGGGCGAAGCCCTTCCGTGACCGGGGGGTGCAGGGGGGTCGTCCCCCCAGCGGCTAACTGTGCGCGATGCCGACCAGGACGATCAGCACCCACAAGGCAATCCACAGGTAGCCGAGCACCAGCCGGCGATGGCGACGCCGTCGCCGCGTTCCCCGGTCCGCTTGATCTGCCCGCGGGCGACGTGCCCGAGGATGACCGCCGGGATGCCGCCGAAGAACGGCACGATCCCGCAGATCAGGGCGCCCACGGCGAATCCGTTGGTGCGGGCGGCCGGGCTGGGCTGGTAGTACCCGGCCGTGTAGGGAACCGGCAGGGCCGGGCCCGCCCGCGCCCGACGGCAGGTCGGCGACCAGGCCGGACAGGTCGCCGTAGGTCCGCGCGGCCAGCACCCGGGCCGACCGCTCGTCGAACTCGGCCTTGGTCAGGCGCCCCTCGGTGTACGCCGCCTTGAGCACGTCCATGACGCGGTCCCGGTCAGCCGCGGCGCACAGCATCCCAGGCTGGGCGTAGCGGGGCTGCTCGGGGGCCGTACGGGTACGGCCCGAAGCCCTGCTGCTGCGCGAAGTGCCCCTGCCCGTACGGCGCGGGTGCTGGCGCCGTAGGTCGGCGGCCCGTACGCGGGCATCCGCGAGGCAGCGGCGTCGTCGACGGCGGCAGCGGAAAACCACTTGAACCAGGTGCCGGATCTGAAGTCACCAGTACCTCCCGCCGTAGTTATACCCAGTTACAGCTTATCCTCGGCTCTATGCCAGGAACGTTGCCGGCTGGTGAACCGGTTCCCGAGGACGGATCACTGCCGGGCAGCGCGACCCAAGGATTCGGCGATACCCCGTTCGGCGTGTACGTACACGTACCGTTTTGCCGGACCCGCTGCGGCTACTGCGATTTCAACACCTATACCGCGGCCGAGCTCGGCGCCCCTGGCCGTCCAAACTACGCCAGCCAGGCCGCCTACCCGGACCTGGTTGGCCAGGAGGTCGGACCTCGCGGCCAAGGTGCTGCCGGGCGCAGCGGCCAGCGTCACCACGGTTTTCTTCGGCGGCGGCACCCCGACGCTGCTCGCCGCCGGCCGGGCTGGGCGCGATGCTGGGACAAATCGACGAGTCCTTCGGCCTGGCCACGGACGCCGAGGTGACGGTCGAGGCGAACCCGGAGACCGTCGGGCCCCGCCGAGCTCGAGCAGTTGCGGGCGGCCGGGGTGACCCGGCTCTCGTTCGGTATGCAGAGCGCGGTACCGCACGTGCTGCGGGTGCTTGACCGCGAGCATCAGCCCGGGCAGGCCCGAGCAGTGCGTGCGCTGGGCCCGCGCGGCGGGATTCGAGCACGTCAGCCTGGACCTGATCTACGGCACGCCGGGGGAGAGCGACGACGACTGGCGGCGGTCGCTGAGCGCGGCGGTCGACGCCGGGCCCGACCACGTCTCGGCCTACGCGCTGATCGTCGAGGACGGCACCCGGCTGGCGGCCAAGGTGCGCCGCGGCGAGATCGCCGCGCCCGACGACGACGCGATGGCCGACCGCTACCTGATCGCCGACGAGCTGCTCGGCGCGGCCGGGCTTCCGCTGGTACGAGCTGTCCAACTGGGCGACCAGCGACAAGGCGCGCTGCCGGCACAACCTGCTGTACTGGACCGGCGGCGACTGGTGGGGCTTCGGCCCGGGCGCGCACAGCCACGTCGGCGGCGTCCGCTGGTGGAACGTGAAGCACCCGGCCGCCTACGCGCAGCGGCTGGCGGCGGGCAAGTCCCCGGCCGCGGCCCGCGAGCTGCTGACCCCGCGCCGAGCGGCGGATGGAGGAGATCATGCTCCGCGCCCGGCTGGCCGAGGGCCTGCCGCTGTCCCTCCTCACCGCCGCCGCCCTGGACGAGGCCGAACGGATGCGTGATGACCGTCTCATCGACCGCTCCGCCTTCACGCGGCCGGCAGGCTCGTGCTGACGCTCGCACGGCCGCCTGCTCGCCGACGCGGTCATCCGCGACCTGACCGACCTGACGTGCCGGGCCGCCAGCGGTCAACCTGCGTGCCGGTCACCGGCCGGCCATCCGTTACAGGTCAGCCGTCACCGGTCATCCGTTATCCGGCGCGGTCACGAAGTCGATGAGCTCCTCGACCCGGCCGAGCAGCTCCGGCTCCAGGTCGGCGTAGCTGCTGACCGCACCGCAGGATCCGGCGCCAGGCGGCCGCGACGTCCTGCGGCGTCTCGTGCGGCCAGCCGATCCGCGCCAGCACGCCTTCCTTCCACGACAGCCCCCGGGGCACGTCGGGCCAGGCCTGCAGGCCGAGCCGGGCCGGCTTGACCGCCGCCCAGATGTCGATGAACGGGTGGCCGACGACGAGCACGTTGGGGTCGCCCGCCGACGGCGGCGGCGATCCGGCTCTCCTTGGACCCGGCGACCAGGTGGTCGACGAGCACGCCGAGCCGCCGCGCCGTCGCCCGGCTCGAAGTCGCGGACGATGGCGGGCAGGTCGTCCACGCCCTCCAGGTACTCGACCACGACGCCGACGTCGCGCAGGTCGTCGCCCCAGATCTTCTCCACCAGCTCGGCGTCGTGCTTGCCCTCGACGTAGATCCGGCTCGCCTTGGCGACCTTGGCGCGCTGCTGCGGGCGCGGCGACGGACCCGGACGCGGTGCGCCGCCCGACGTGCCCGGGCGGCTCCGCCTTGGGGGCCGGTTGCACCAGCGTGACCCGCTTGCCGTCGAGCAGGAACGGGCCGGGCAGCGGGAACACCCGGCGCTTGCCGAACCGGTCCTCCAGCGTCACCGTGCCCGGTTCTCGACCGCGACCACCGCGCCGCAGAACCGTCCCTCGAAGTCCTCGACCACCAGGTCCCGCTCGGCCTCGACCTGACGGCACCGGCCCCTGTCCCGGCCTGGGCTTGCGGTTCTCGCGGCGCCAGGATGTCCCGCCCGTACTGTCTGCTGCGCACCGCCTCCTGGCTACCTATGACCTGACCCGCTTGCTCGCTCACGGAAGAGTAACCCAACCCGGCCATCGTTCTTGCCGTCCGGAAGGTCTCAGGAGTTAATAGAATTGGCACTCAGGGACAGCGAGTGCCAGAGGAGGTGAACACGGTGCTTGATGAGCGCAAGCTGGCGGTACTCCGCGCGATTGTCGAGGACTACGTGTCCACCACCGAGCCGGTAGGGTCGAAGTCCCTGGTCGACCGGCACGGCCTGGACGTCTCGCCGGCCACGATCCGCAACGACATGGCGGTGCTCGAGGAGCAGGGGTTCATCGCCCAGCCGCACACCAGCGCGGGGCGGATCCCGACCGACAAGGGGTACCGGCTGTTCGTCGACCGGCTGTCGATCGTCAAGCCGATGTCGTCCGCCGAGCGGCGGGCGATCGAGACGTTCCTGGCCGGCGCCTACAGCCTCGACGAGGTCGTGGCGCGGACGGTGCGGCTGCTCGCCCAGCTCACCCGGCAGGTCGCGGTCGTGCAGTACCCGTCGCTGTCCCGGTCCTCGGTGCGGCACATCGAGCTGGTCTCGCTCACCCCGCAGCGGGTGCTGCTCGTGCTCATCACCGACACCGGCCGGGTCGAGCAGGCGGCCGTGGACCTGCCCGACGTCGCCGAGCCGGAGTCGATCGCGCACCTGCGCGCCGTGCTCAACGCCTGCCTGGACGGCCACCAGCTGGCCGACGCGGCCGCGACCGTGGGCAGCCTGGCCGACCGCATCCCCGCCGCCGAGCGGCCGAACGCGGGCGCCGTCTTCTCCGTGCTGCTCGAGAGCCTCGCCGAGCGGCACGAGGAGCGGCTGGTTTTCGCCGGCACCGCCAACCTGGCCGCCCCCGATTTCGGCAAGGGGCTGCGTGACGTGCTCGAGGCACTGGAGGAACAAGTGGTACTGATGCGGCTCCTCGGAGAGGCCGCGAGCCCGTCCGCGCTGACCGTCAGGATCGGCGCGGAGACGGGCATCCAGGGAACCTCCGTCGTGTCGGCCGCCTACGGCGCCGGCGGCCAGGCGGTGGCGAAGCTCGGCGTGCTCGGGCCGACCCGGATGGACTACCCGGGCGCGATGGGCGCGGTGCGGGCGGTGGCACGGTACGTCGGGCAGATTCTCGGGGAGTCATAGTGGCTGAGGACTATTACGGGCTGCTCGGGGTTCGCCGCGACGCCTCGCAGGACGAGATCAAGCGCGCCTACCGGCGGCTGGCCCGGGAACTGCACCCGGACGTCAACCCCGACCCGGAGACGCAGGAGAAGTTCAAGGAGATCAACCAGGCCTACGAGGTCCTGCAGGACGCCGAGAAGCGCCAGCTCTACGACATGGGCGGCGACCCGTTCGCCGGGGCGGGCGCGGCCGGGTTCCTGGCGGCTTCGGCGGCGCCGCCGGCTTCCCGTTCAGCGACTTCGTCGACGCGGTCTTCGGCGCCGCGGGCGCGGGCACGACCCGCGGTCCCCGCTCGCGCGCCCGGCGCGGCCGCAACGCGACGATCCGGATCGAGCTCGACCTGTCGGAGTGTGCCTTCGGCGCCACCCGCGAGCTGACCGTCGACACCGCCGTCGTCTGCCCGACCTGCTCCGGCGAGGGCACCGCGCCCGGCAGCCACCCGGAAACCTGCTCGGTCTGCGCCGGGCGGGGCGAGATCAGCCAGGTCCGCAAGTCGTTCCTCGGCCAGGTGGTCACCACCCAGGCCTGCCCCAACTGCGGCGGCTACGGCACGGTCCTGCCGCACCCCTGCCCCGAGTGCGACGGCGACGGCCGGGTCCGCACCCGCCGCACGATGAAGGTCCGCATCCCGGCCGGGGTCGAGGACGGCACCCACATCCAGCTCGCGGGCGAGGGCGAGACCGGCCCCGGCGGCGGCCCCCCCGGGGACCTGTTCCTCGAGGTCGTGCAGCGGCCGCACCCGATCTTCGAGCGGCAGGGCGACGACCTGCACTGCACGCTGACGATCCCGATGGTGGCGGCCGCGCTCGGCGCCACCGTGCCGGTCGAGTCGCTCGACGGGCCGAGCGACGTCGACATCCGCCCCGGGACCCAGTCCGGCCAGGTGATCCCGATGTACGGGCTCGGCGTCAAGCACCTCAACGGCAGCGGGCGCGGCGACCTTGTCATCCACGTCGCGGTGGAGACCCCGAGCCGACTCGACGCCGAGCAGGAGAAGCTGCTGCGGGATCTGGCCAAGCTCCGGGGAGAGGAGCAACCGCCCGGGAAGTTCCAGCCGGGACCGCAAGGTTTTTTTTCACGGCTCCGCGACGCGTTTAACGGGCGTTAGCGGCTGGGGTGCGCGCTGGGGCTTGCGGGGTTCTCCGGACGCTGGTCGTGACCCGTAAACCGGGTCCCGAACGCGTCCGGTTAACCCGCCGCGCCCCCGCGCCCCCGCGCCCGCTCGTCGCGGAGGGCGTTCGCGGGCCGGGTTTTCAGGCCGCGCAGTTCATGACCGCTGGACGCTTGGCTAGCCTGGCCGTCATGGATGACACGCCTGTGGCGGTCGCGGGGCCGCCGCTGTTTTTGGTTGAGGCTGGGTCTCTCGGGCCGTCGACTATTACCCTCTCGGGGCCGGAGGGGCATCATGCGGCTGCTGTGCGCCGGCTGCGGGTGGGGGAGCGGGCTGACGTCTGCGACGGGGCCGGGGGGCTTGCTGAAGGCGTGGTGACCGGGGTGGGGAAGTCTACGGTCACGCTGGAGGTCCGGGCGGTGCAGGCGGTGCCGGCGCCCGTGCCGCGGATCGTGGTCGCGCAGGCGCTGCCCAAGGGCGACCGGGGCGAGCTCGCGGTCGAGCTGATGACCGAGGTCGGGGTGGACGCGGTGATCCCGTGGGCGGCGGCCCGCTCGGTCACCCGCTGGCAGGGCGAGCGGGGCGTCAAGTCCCTCGCCAGGTGGCGCGCCACCGCCCGCGAAGCGGCCAAGCAGTCCCGCCGGCCCTGGCTCCCCGCAATCGGCGACCTTGTCGATACGGCTCAGCTCGCCCGGCGAGTAGCGCAGAGCGCCTGTGCCGTCATCCTCGAAGCCGACGCCCCTCGCCGACTGCAGGAACTCCAGATGCCCGAGTCAGGTGAAATCCTCCTCATCGTGGGCCCCGAAGGCGGCATAACCCCAGAAGAACGAGAAACCCTGGCCCAAGCGGGCGCCGCCGAGGCGCGCCTGGGCCCCACCGTCCTGCGCACCTCAACGGCAGGCCCCGCCGCCAGTGTCATCCTGATGAACAGAACAAACCGCTGGTAGCCGCTCTCCTCAGCCGCGGGCCCAGCACCCAGCGGGGTAAAGCTACTGCCCCCAGCCGCCGCCGCCCCACCAGTGCGGGTAGGTCGGGTCCGGGCTCGGGCTCGGGCTGTCGGACCAGCTACCGCCGCCACCGCCACCGCCACCGCCACCCCGCCATCGCCGCTGGTGTCGGTCGGCGCTGGGCCGTCGGTCGGTGACCCGTCGCCCTCGCTGCTGGTGTCGGTCGGCGTGGGCATCGCCGTAGGGTCGGTGTCGCTCGGCGATGCGGCCGGGCTGCTGCTGGCCGACGGCTTGGGACTGGGCGAGGCGGCCCCGCAGGGGGCCGTCTTGGCTGGCGACGCAGCCGTCTTGGCCGACGACGCAGCCGTCTTGGCCGACGTCGTGGCCGTCGTGGCCGACGATTTGGCCGGGGCGGTCGAGCTCGCGGACGTGGGCTGCGTGCCGCCCGTGGCGCTGCCCGTCGCCGCCGGGCTGCTGCCGGAGGGCGTCGCGCAGCTGGTGGCGGTGCCGGAGGCGCCCGGGTGCGGCTGGCCCGACGCGGTCGCTCGCCCGGCCAGGCCGGTGGCGCCGACGCTGGCTGGGCCGCCGCCCGGGATCGACGCCTGGGTTCCGTTGCCGTCGGTGCCGCCGCCACCGGACGCGGTGGGCGAGTGGCCGCCGAGGACGTTGGAACTCGCCTGCATGATCGCGTGCCGGAACGGCTGCACGCCGAATGACAAGCCGGCGATCGACCGCGATGCCGCCGAGGACGGATGCCATCCGCACGCCGCCGAAGCCCCAGCCGGAGTCCGGGCCGGGTGCGCCGGTGCGCGCCCCGGGCCGGCCGTCCGGCCTGGCCGCGTGATCGCGCCCCGGGCTGGTCAGCGCCTGGCCGTGGCCACGCCCAGTGTCCCCGCCAGGTCCAGTAGCGGGCCCGCTCACTCCCGTGCGCGAGCATGCTCAGCAGCCACGGACGCGGCGGCCGTCCGCCGATCTTGGCCCGGATCTTCTCCAGGCCGTCGGCGCCGGGCGTAAATGCGCCCGCCGTATCGGACAGGGCCTGCCGGAGCGTATCGGCCAGGAGGTCGGTCGGGTCAGTCATCGCATCACCCCGCCCGCCTTCTCATCGCGCCTCCTGGTCAAGGATCGACCTTAGCGCCGCCATGGCCCGCGCCGTATGGCTCTTGACCGCTCCGCGGCTGATTCCCATGGCCGCGGCGATGTCGGCCTCGGACAGGTCGGCGTAGTAGCGCAGCACGATGGCCTCCCGTTGCCGGACCGGGAGCAGCGCGAGCGCCGCGATCACGGCCGTGCGCTCGATGAGGGCCATGGCCGCGTGCTCGGCACTCGGCTCGTCCGGGGCGACCTTGGGCTGGTGCAGGTCCACGACCTTGCGGTGCCGCAGCACCGACCGGGACTTGTTGACCACCGTCTGGCGGAGGTAGGCGAGCGCCTTCTCCTGGTCGTGCAGCCGCTTCCAGGCCTTGTGCATCGACTCGAACGCGTCCTGCACCACTTCTTCGGCCGTCTGCACATCGCGGACGAGCAGCAGCGCGAGCCGGACCAGCGAGTTGTAGTGGCCGGTGTAGATCTCTGTCACGATGTCGGAAGCGTCCCACGTCACAGGCGCGTGCGCCACGACCAGGGGGATCGCCTCGGGGGCGAACACCACCTGGGGCAGCACCGCGCCCGGCACGAGGGTTTCCGTCACGCCCGTTTGACGCGCAGGCGTAGCCGGAGGTTCACCGGCGACACCGAGGTTTCCATTGTTTTCATTGGCATCATGCGTAACTTCTATATCCGCCGTCACGCTGCTAACGGCGTCACCAGTCGGATCGACAGGAGGCGCGCTCAGGAAGCCAGGCGCTGCGGGGCCGGGAACCGCGGGGCGATCATTCAAGATCATCTGCGCGGCACCACTGCCCCCAACGGCCTGGGCTGACTCACTGCCCATGCTCGCATCGATTCTGCCTGACGGGGTGCAACAAATTCAAACGTTGCACAACAGAAATATTGTGTTCAGCCCACATTCGGTAACTCCACCCCAGTTGCCGCCGTAGGATTCCGGAAAATAACAGAGTAATGGGCTGTTCCCCGCCATGGGTCCTTCTTGCGCGGCTGTTTGGCGAATTCCTGATAATCAGACGGATACGATCATTGATGCACATCGATCTTTCCTGATCAGCGGGGGTGCTGCCGACCCGGGCCCGGCGAGCCGGGAATCGGCTGCCCGCGGCGGCGCGGCCGGAGGTCCCGGCGCGCGCCGGACACCGCGGACGGGCCGCGGCGACTATGATCGTGGTGTGCCTGACTGCTTGTTCTGTGCCATCGTCGCCGGGCAGATCCCGGCCACGGTCGTGGTGGACGGAAAGCGGACCGTTGCCTTCCGCGACGTGAACCCGCAAGCGCCCGCGCACGTCCTGGTGGTGCCGCGGGAGCACTATCCCGACGTGGCGACGCTGGCCGCGGCCGGCGACGGCCTGCTGGATGAGGTCATCGGCACCGCCCGTGAGGTCGCGGAGGCCGACGGCATCGACGCGACCGGGTACAGGATCGTCTTCAACACCGGCCGGGACGGCGGGCAGACCGTGGGCCACGTGCACGCGCACGTGCTCGGTGGCCGCCCCATGACCTGGCCGCCCGGGTAACGAGGCGCGCGGCTGTGGCCCAGGCAACGAGCGAGTCTTCTTATCCTGGTAGGTACCTGCCCGTCCCGTCCCGGGGCGGTCCGGGGCACACTCGTCCGCTAACCCACGCCGCAGGGCGCTCCCGCGGCCATCGAGAGCAGTGAATTGACAGACACGCGCAGCGACAATCCCGGCTCCACGATCCGCATCAGCATCCCGGACGGCCACTCCATGGTCGGCCTGCTGGGAACCAGGGACGAGTTGCTCCACGCCGTCGAGCGGGAATTCTCGGCCGACATCCACGTGCGCGGGAACGAGATCACCGTTTCCGGGCCGCTGGCGGAGACCGAGCTCATCGCGCGGCTCTTCAGCGAGCTGATGGAGCTGCAGCGCAAGGGCGCCGAGCTGTCACCGGAGACGATCGAGCGGACCCTTGGCATGCTCCGCGGCGAGCCGGGGGTGCGCCCGGCCGAGGTGCTGACCCAGGGCATCCTGTCCTCCCGCGGCCGCACCATCCGGCCCAAGACGCTCAACCAGAAGCACTATGCCGACGCCATCGACAAGCACACGATCGTGTTCGCGATCGGCCCGGCCGGCACCGGCAAGACTTACCTGGCGATGGCCAAGGCGGTCAAGGCGCTGCAGGCCAAGGAGGTCAACCGGATCATCCTGACCCGGCCCGCGGTCGAGGCGGGGGAGCGGCTCGGCTTCCTGCCCGGCACCCTCTACGAGAAGATCGACCCCTACCTGCGGCCGCTCTACGACGCGCTGCACGACATGATCGACCCGGACGCGGTCGGCAAGCTCACCACCGCCGGCACGATCGAGATCGCCCCCCTGGCTTTCATGCGGGGCCGCGCGATGCCGGTCACGACGCCGGTGCTGACCCCCGACGGCTGGCGCCCGATCGGTGACCTCCAGGTCGGCGACCTGGTCATCGGGTCGAACGGCGAGCCGACCCCGGTGCTCGGCGTCTACCCGCAGGGCGAGAAGGACATCTACCGGGTCACCGCCCAGGACGGCGGCTCGGTCCTTGCCTCCGGTGACCACCTGTGGGCGGTGAAGACGGCGTCCGACAAGCGGCGGGGCAAGCCGTACCGGGTGCTGACGACCAAGGACATGATCGGCAACCTGCGCACCTTCCGTCAGCGCCGCTACGAACTGCCGACGCACAGCGCGCCGGTGTCCCTCCCGCACCAGGCGACCCCGATGGACCCCTACGCACTGGGGCTGCTGCTCGGCGACGGCTGCCTGACGGGCTCGACCACCCCCAGCTTCGCTGCTGCGGATTTCGAGCTGGCCTGTTCGCTGCAGGTCCTCCTGCCAGGGACGGACGTGCACCCGCAGGGTGGCCCCGGTCACCTGCTGAAGCGGGCCACGTCCCCCGGCGGTGTCCTCACGATCGGGAACCCGGTGACCGGGGTCCTGCGCGAGCTCGGGCTCCTGGGGTCCCCCGCGCACACGAAATTCGTACCCGAGCGGTACCTGTACAACTCGGCCGAGGTTCGGCTGGCCACGCTGCAGGGCCTGCTCGACAGCGACGGCGGCCCAGTCACGCAGACCGGGCGCACCTGCCGGGTCCAGTACACGACAACGTCGCAGCAGTTGCGCGATGACGTGATCTTCCTGGCGCGCTCGCTCGGCGGCACGGCTTGCAGCCGGATGCGCCCCGCGGCCGGCCGGAAGCCAGGCCGGGCCAACAGCAGGCCGGCCGAGCACCGCCACGACGCCCACATCATCGACATCCGGCTGCCGGAGGGCCTCGCGCCGTTCCGGCTCAGCCGCAAGCAGCGCGCGTACCGCGAGGCCGGGGGCGGTGGCCGCCCGACCCGGTTCATTGAGCGCATCGAGCCAGCGGGCACAGCCGAGGCGGTCTGCATCTCGGTCGCGGCGGCCGACTCGCTCTACACGACCGAGGACTTCCTGCTAACTCACAACACCTTGAACGACTCGTTCATCATCCTGGATGAGGCGCAGAACACCACCCGTGAGCAGATGAAGATGTTCCTGACCCGGCTTGGGTTCGGCTCGAAGATCGTGGTGACCGGCGACGTCACCCAGGTCGACCTGCCCGAGGGTCAGGTCAGCGGGCTGCGCGTGGTCCAGGAGATCCTCGACGGCATCCCGGACATCCACTTCGCCCGGCTGAACAGCACCGACGTCGTCCGGCACAAGCTGGTCGGGAAGATCGTCGACGCCTACGAACGCTACGACGCCGGGGCGCAGCCGCCCGAGCGCGAGCGGCCGGCCCACGGACAAGACCGCGAGCACAGACGGGGGTCGCGAAGGTGAGCGTCGACATCAACAACGAGTCGGGGATGGCGGTCGACACCGACCCCCTCCGGGAGCTCGCGCAGTACGTGATCGACCAGATGGAGACGCACCCGCTGGCGGACCTGTCCATGCTCCTGGTGGACGAGGCGCACATGACCAACCTGCACGAGAAGTGGATGGACGAGCCGGGCCCGACCGACGTGCTGTCCTTCCCCATGGACGAGCTGCGCCCGCACTCCATCGCCGGGCCCAACCGCAGCCGGGGCCGCGACGAGGACGACAGCGAGCCGGTGCTGCTGGGCGACGTGGTGCTCTGCCCCCAGGTGGGGGCGAGCCAGGCTAAGCAGCACGGCCACTCGGTCCAGGCCGAGCTCGAGCTGCTGACCGCACACGGCGTGCTGCACCTGCTCGGTTACGATCACGCCGACCCGGAAGAGGAAGCGGAGATGTTCGGCCTGCAGAACGAGCTGCTCCGGGACTGGCACGAGCAGCAGCGGGTGGGCAATCCGCCCGCTGGGCCGACCGCCGCCGACCCGCCCGCCGCCGACCCGCCCGCCGCCGGGCCACCGCCCGCCGGCGAAAGGCGGGAAGGGCTCGGCTGATGACGGCCGCAGGGTGGCTTCTGCTCGCCGCGTTCCTCCTGGTGCTGACGGCGGGCTGGTGCGCCAGCGCGCAGACGGCGCTGGCCAAGACCGACACCGACGGGCTCGACCAGTACGGCACCCTGGTCACCCTGATCCGGGTTTGTGCCGAGATAGCGGCCGCGGTCTGCGTCACCCTCGCCTTCGCCCACTGGCTCGGCGGCGGCTGGCAGGTCTTCCTCCCCTCGGCCGGGGCGCTGCTGGTCGCCCGGTACGTGCTGATCGGCGTCGGGCCGCGCACGATGGGCAAGCAGCGGGCCGAGCGCGCCGCCGCGACCGCGCGCCGGGTGCTGCGCCCGCTGCACGACGCCCTCGGGCCGCTGATGCGGCTGCTGGACGCGGGGACCCGGGTGCTGCCGTTCGGCGGCCGCGGGGCCGACCCGGAGGCGGGCGGCCGCCCGGGGGTGGAGGACCTGGTCGACTACATCGAGTCGCAGGACGAGATCCACCCCGGTGAGCGGGAGATGGTCCGCTCGGTGGTGGAGCTCGGCGACACGATCGTCCGCGAGGTCATGGTGCCGCGCACCGACATGGTCTTCATCGAGCGGGACAAGAGCCTCGACCAGGCGCTGTCGCTGGCCCTGCGCAGCGGTTTCTCCCGCATCCCGGTGACCGGCGAGTCGACCGACGACGTGGTCGGCATCGCCTACCTGAAGGACATCGTCGCCTTCGCCCACACCCGGCCCGGCGACGACGAGTCCGCGCCGGTCGAGCAGGTGATGCGCCCCGCGACCTACGTCCCCGACTCCAAGCCGGTCGACGAGCTGCTGCGGCAGATGCAGCTGCAGCGCATCCACGTGGCGATCGTCATCGACGAGTACGGCGGCACCGCCGGGCTGGTGACGATCGAGGACATCCTGGAGGAGATCGTCGGCGAGATCGCCGACGAGTACGACAACGAGCGCGACCCGGTGGAATGGCTCGCACCCGGCACCGCCCGGGTGACCGCCCGGCTGCCGGTGACCGACTTCGAGGAACTGTTCAACGTCGCGATCGACGCCGAGGACGTGGAGACGGTCGGCGGCCTGCTGGCGCACGAGCTCGGCCGGGTCCCCATCGCCGGCTCGGCGGCGACCGTTTCCGGTCTCCGGCTCACCGCCGAGAACCTGGCCGGGCGGCGCAACAAGCTCGGCACCGTGCTCATCGAGCGGGTCCCCGGGCAAAGCGCGGATCACGCCTGAGCCCCCGCGGGCAGCGGCCGGCCCTAGACTCATCGGCGTGAGCGATGCGACTGCCGGGGCTGGCCTTGACCCGGAGGATCAGAAGATCATTACCCTGGCCCGCTCCACCCGGGCCCGGGTGGCGGCGTCCGAGGGGGCCGCGGTCCGCGACGAGACCGGGCGTACCTACACCGCTGCGGCGGTGGCGCTGCCGTCGCTCCGCCTGTCGGCGCTGCGGCTCGCGGTCGCCATGGCGGTTTCCAGCGGGGCCGAGTCCCTGGAGGCGGCCGCCCTGGTCAGCGAGCGCCAGCCGGACCCGGGTGACCTCGCCACGCTGCGCGACCTCGGGCCGGCCGCCCCAGTCTTCCTGGCCTTCCCCGACGGCACCCTGCGCGACACGCTGCTGCCCTGACCGCCGCCCGGGCCAGCGCTGAGCGGGCCACGGGCCGGCTCAGCTCCGCCGCGGCAGCCGCACCGGGCGTTCCGGCCGGTCACCGCGTACCAGCCGGGTGACCAGGCCGCCCAGCCCGGGCGGAAGGACCCGCTCGGTCGCGGCCTCCAGCTCGGCGGCCGACCACCAGTGGTGCCCGGTGATCATCGAGCGCTCCAGGTCTTCCTGACCGGTGTCGTCCAGGTCCTGGCTGGGGACCTGGACGAAGAAGAAGGTGTGGGCGCCGAGGAACGTCCGCCGCCCCGCCCCCGGGTCCCACAGGCCGACCGACGTCGCCACGACCGGCCCGAGCTCGGCCTCGGTCCGGGCCACCCCGGTCTCCTCGAACAGCTCACGGACGGCCGCCGCGCGCACCGTCTCCCCCCGGTGCACGCCGCCGCCGGGGGTGAACCACCAGCGTTCGCCGTCCGCCTCGGTCGCGCTGAACAAGAGGAGCCGCCCCTCGGGGTCGGCCAGCAGGATCCGTGCGGTCGGCCGCCAGACGGGGGTCGCGGTCACCCGGCCGACGTTACCGCACCGCGCCGGTTTGCCCGGTCTCGCGCTGGCTCCAGGGGTGGTTCGGGACGGCCGGGCGGCGGACATCCGCGCCGCTAACCCAAGCAATGACTGCGATGGACGACAATTGACGGGTGAACCAGCCGCGAGCGACCGAGCCGAAGCCCCGCCGGGCCCGGGACGCCAAGGCGGCGGCCGGCACTGGGCCGCCGGCCGCGCCCTCCTTCCGCTCCGGGTTCGCCTGCCTGGTCGGCCGGCCCAACGTGGGCAAGTCGACGCTGACCAACGCGCTGGTCGGGGCCAAGGTCGCGATTACCAGTAACCGCCCGCAGACCACCCGCCGGGTGATCCGGGGCGTGGTCCACCGGCCCGACGCGCAGCTGGTCATCGTGGACACCCCCGGGCTGCACCGGCCGCGGACCCTGCTCGGCGAGCGGCTCGACAGCCTGGTCCGCTCCACCCTGACCGAGGTCGACGTGATCGGCTTCTGCCTGCCCGCCCCGGAGGACATCGGCCCGGGCGACAGGTACCTGGCCCGGGAGCTGGCCGCGGTCAAGGGCACCCCGGTGATCGCCATCGTCACCAAGACCGACGAGGTGCCGCCCGAGCGGGTCGCGGCCCAGCTGCTGGCGGTCAGCGAGCTCGGCGAGTGGGCCGACGTGGTCCCGGTCTCGGCCGTGGCCGGCTTCCAGCTCGATGTGCTCGCCGACGTCCTCGTCAGCCACCTGCCGGAGGGGCCGGCGCTCTACCCGGACGGCGAGCTGACCGACGAGCCGGAGCAGATCATGGTGGCCGAACTGATCCGCGAGGCCGCCCTCGAGGGCGTCCGGGACGAGCTCCCGCACTCGATCGCGGTGCTGGTCGAGGAGATGGGCCCGCGCGAGGGCCAGCCCGGCCTCATCGACGTGCACGCGGACCTGTACGTGGAGCGGTCGAGCCAGAAGGCGATCGTGATCGGCGCCAAGGGCGCCCGGCTGAAGGACGTCGGCACCCGCGCCCGGCAGCAGATCGAGGCCCTCCTCGGCAGCCGGGTCTACCTCGACCTGCACGTCCGGATCGCCCAGGACTGGCAGCGCAACCCCAAGTACCTGCGCCGGCTCGGCTTCTACGACTGACAGGCCCGTTGCCCGGACTGGGCGCCGTTATCCGCCGAGGGCGTCCTTCACCTTCAGCTCGACGTTGTGCACGGGCGGCTGCACCGCGACGAAGCCGAGCATGTCGTTGACCCGGATCATGTGGCTGTTGGCGGCCGCGTTCCCGGTCTCGACCTGCTCGACGGCCGGCTCGGCGGTCGCCAGCCAGTCCACCATGTCGGTCTTGAGCAGCAGCCCAAGGCGGTGCCCGCGGTGCTGGCGGGCGACCGCGGTCAGCCCCTGGTGCGCCCAGCGCGGATCGTCTTGCTCGATCGCGACCTCGGTCATCGCGGCCATCTCGCCGGTGGCGTCGTGCACCGCCGCGATCTTGTAGCCGCGGACGCCCATGCTCGCGGTCGCCGCGTCGGACCGCTCGATCCGGCTGGCGTCCCAGACCTCGTGCTCGACCCCCTCGTCGTGCGGCGCGTCCTCGTACGCCTGCACCACCCGGGCCAGCGGCTCCCGGTACTCCGGCGGGGTCGGCCCGGACCAGCGCACCAGCGAGTAGCCCGTGGCCGCGGCGGCCGCCCCGGCCCGCAGCGCCGCCAGCTTGCCCGGGGGCAACGTGCGCAGGTCGAGCCGGCGCCACACGCCGGGGAGACCCGGCTCCGCCCCGGCCGCGGCGGCGAACGCGTCGCCCGCCAGACCGTCCCTGACCTCGCCCGCGAGGACCGTCCGGCCGGCCGCGTCGGCCTGCTGGGCGGCGTGCCGGAGCAGGGCGCGGCCGGTGCCGCGGCGTCGTGCGTCCGGGTGGACCGTGATCAGCAGCTCCGCCCGGCTGGTGTTCTCCCGGTCGGGCAGTTCGAGCCGGCACCAGCCGGCCACCCGGGCCGATTCCGGGTCGCGCGCGAGCCAGGCCTCGGCCGGGTCGCCGGTGAATCCGTGCCGCAGCCAGCCGCTCAGTGCCCGCGGCCCCATGACCGCGGCGCCGGGGTCATCGTGACGCGTGGCCGCGGCGAGGACGTCCGCGCACCCCCGCAGGGCCGCTTCGTCGGCCGGGTCCCACCGTTCGATCCGGATGCCGTATGTCAACCGCGGCCTTCCCCTCTGGTCCGCCGGTCAGCGCATCGCGCTGACCGGCATCTCCCACCAGTTCCAGCTGGGCGGCACGATCCGGTAGCCGAGCTGGTCGTTGATGGCGATCATGTGCTCGTTGCTGGCGGCGTTGCCCGTCTCGATCTGCGTCAGCTGCGGCTCGGTCTCGGCCAGGAGGTCCAGCATCGCCGTCTTGACCAGCAGTCCCAGCCGGTGGCCGCGGTGCGCCCGGGTGACCGCGGTGAGCTGCTGGTGGCCCCATTCCGGGGTCTCGCGGGTCGACGAGCACCCCGGTGTAGGCCGCCATCTCGCCGTCGCTGTCGCGCAGCGCGGCCACGCCGTAGCTGCGCATCACCCCGTCCCTGCACCCGGCCCCGGTCCGGTCCCGGACCCGGTCGGCGGTCCAGATCTCCGGCTCCTCGTTTTCCCCGTGCGGCGCGTCGTTGAACGCGTTGAACACCTCGGCCATCGGCTCGTGGTACTCCCCGGGGATCTGGCCGGCCCACGACGCCAGCGAGTAGCCCGGCGGCGGCCTTCTCCGCCTCGGCCCGCAGGGCCGCGACGGTGCCCGGCGCGATCTCGGCCAGGTACTGGATGCGGCGCACCTCTTCCTGGTCGAGCCGGGCGCCGACGGCCCGGGCGAAGTCGTCGCCCGGGCTCCCGGTCATGGTCTGCGCGCTGAACAGCGTCCGCCCGTGTACCTCGGCCCGCGTTCCCGCGTGCCGCAGCAGCTCCCGCCCGATGCCGTGGCGGCGCGCGGCCGGGTGCACGGTCGGGCCGCCGTTCGCCTTGTCCCGGTTCTCCAGGTCGGGCAGCCCGATCCGGTAGAACCCGGTCACGGTGCCGTCACCGGACGTGGACACCCAGACCTCGCCCGGCAATTCCGCCCACCCGGTGCGGAGGTACAGGCCGAACCCCCGGTACGACGGCGGCGGCTCGACCGGGTCGTCGACCTGGTGCGCGGCGAACATCACGTCGTAACAGCCCCGGGTGACGGCGTCGTCGCCGGGAGTCCACTGCTGGATGCGCATTACTCCAGCCAACCGCACCCGTGCGCCCCCGCGCGACCGATTTTTGACCTGGCCGGACACGGTCGCGGGCGCGGTCCGTCAGTCAGGCCGGTTCCTCCCGATCGCTGCAGGTAGATAACGATCTGATGCCCCGGCGCCCGGGCACGGTACGCTGAGCCGCCGGGACGCCGTCACCGAAGGGGACGAACATGCTCATCATCTGGGGGCTGCGCGTCATCTACCGGACACTAGGGCGGGGCGTGTTCTTCTGCCGCCGCTGCGGCGGTGACCGCGAGTACCGGCACCGCACGGGCCGCCGGTATGTCACCGCGTTCTTCATCCCGCTCATCCCGCTCGTCCCGACCGGAGCCCACGTGCAGTGCCTGACCTGCAAGACCAGGTACGTGACGGAGGTGCTCCAGCTCCCGACCACCGTCGAGATGCAGGTGGCGCTGGTCGCCGGGATGCGGGCGATGGTCGCCGTCATCCTGCGGGCGGGCGACCCGGGCAGCCCGCTGGCCCGCCGCCGGGCGCTCGACGCGGTGACCGGCGCGGGCGACGCGCGGCTACGACGCCGACGCGCTCGAGGCGGACCTGGCCGAGCCCGCCGAGGCCGGCCGGCCGCGGATCGTCGCGCTCGGCCGCCAGCTCCAGGTCGAGGCGCGCGAGTGGTGCCTGGCCGAGGCCATCAGGATCGCGATGGCCGACGGCCCGCTGACCGGCGCCGAGCGCGCCGCCGTCGAGCACCTGGCCGCCGCCCTCGGCATGACCCAGGCCCAGGCGATCGGCGTGATCGCCCTCACCGAGCAGAACGCCGGACTCTAGTCGGCGCGGGGACCCGCGCCGCCGGCGGTGTGCGGCACGCCATCGCTCGTGGCTGATATGCTCGCAGTTGCTATGTCACGCGCGCTGCTCCTCCTTAGCGGCCGCGGCGGGGGCCTGTAGAGGCTGGCTCCCTCGTCGCGGGTGCTCGGCATGTCCGCTGGCCGCCTCTGGCAACACCACCGGATAACCCCGCGAATCACGAAGGACGTAGCAGCGATGACGCAGCAAGACCGCCGTATCCCCCCGTGGCGCCCGTCTACCAGCAGCCAAGCGGCATGCCGTGCCACCGGTACACCCCGTTCAAGCCGGTCGACCTGCCCGACCGCACCTGGCCGGCCAAGGTCATGACGAAGGCGCCGCGCTGGCTGTCCACCGACCTGCGCGACGGCAACCAGGCGCTGATCGACCCGATGTCGCCGACCCGCAAGCGGGCCATGTTCGACCTGCTCGTCAAGATGGGCTACAAGGAGATCGAGGTCGGCTTCCCGAGCGCGAGCCAGACCGACTTCGACTTCGTCCGCGACCTCATCGAGGGCGACCAGATCCCGCCGGATGTCCGCATCTCGGTGCTGACCCAGGCCCGCGAGGACCTGATCGAGCGCACCGTGCAGTCCCTGGCGGGCGCCCAGCGCGCGACCGTGCACCTGTACAACGCGACCGCGCCGATCGTTCCGCAAGGTGGTCTTCCGCAACAGCCGGGACGAGACCAAGGCGCTCGCGGTCGAGGGCACCCGGCACGTGATGAACTACGCGGAGAAGATCCTCGGCAGCACGACCGACTTCGGCTACGAGTACTCGCCCGAGATCTTCATGGACACCGAGCTCGACTTCGCCCTGGAGACCTGCGAGGCGGTGATGGACGTGTGGCAGCCGGGCCCGGGCCGGGAGATCATCCTCAACCTGCCCTGCACCGTCGAGCGCTCCACCCCGAACGTCTACGCCGACCAGATCGAGTGGATGTCCCGCCACCTGTCCCGCCGCGAGCACATCTGCCTGTCGGTGCACACCCACAACGACCGGGGCACCGCCGTCGCCGACGCCGAGCTGGCGGTGCTGGCCGGCGCCGACCGGGTCGAGGGCTGCCTGTTCGGCAACGGCGAGCGCACCGGCAACGTCTGCCTGGTAACGCTGGGCCTGAACCTGTTCGCCCAGGGCATCGACCCGATGATCGACTTCAGCAACATCGACGAGATCCGGCGCACCACCGAGTACGTCAACCAGCTGCCGGTCCACCCGCGCCACCCGTACGCGGGCGAGCTCGTCTACACCGCGTTCTCCGGATCCCACCAGGACGCGATCAAGAAGGGCTTCGAGGCCCTGGAGGACGAGGCGAAGGCGGCAGGCACCCCGTTCGCCGAGTACGCCTGGAACGTCCCGTACCTGGCGATCGACCCGCACGACGTGGGCCGTTCCTACGAGGCCGTGATCCGGGTCAACAGCCAGTCGGGCAAGGGCGGCGTCGCCTACGTCATGAAGACCGGCCACTCGCTCGACCTGCCGCGCCGCCTGCAGATCGAGTTCTCCAGGGTGATCCAGACCCTGCACCGACGAAGAGGGCGGCGAGGTCACCCCGGCCGAGATCTGGGGCTCGTTCACCAGCGAGTACCTCACGCCGACGGACCGGTCGCGCTGCGTCGGCCAGCAGACCTCCTCGGTCGTGGACGGCAAGCACAACCTCACCGCGTCGCTGTCGGTCAGCGGCACCCCGCAGGAGGTCGAGGGCGCCGGCAACGGCCCCATCTCCGCCTTCTGCGCCGCCCTGGGCTCGGTCGGCGTCGACGTCCGGGTGCTCGACTACGCCGAGCACGCCCTCACCGAGGGCACCGACGCCCAGGCCGCCTCCTACGTCGAGGTCGAGACCGGCGGCAAGGTCCTGTGGGGGGTCGGCATCGACACCAACACCGCGACCGCCTCGATGCGCGCGATCCTCAGCGCGGTCAACCGGTCCCGTCGCCCGTAACCCCTTCATTCGCCCGAACGGTGCCGTGCCCCCGCCTTCCCCGTACACCATGACCGGGAAGGCGGGGCGCACGCGGGCGTGCTGGAGATCCCACGTTCCCGCCCGGTAGGACACCGTGCGGCATGCCGTGAGCGCAGGCGGGAGCGGTGCCCGCGCCGGCTGGCCCCCAGGAAGGGCCGGCCGTGCCCGCCGGGGAGCCCCCGGCCCAAGCGAAGCAGCGCCGTCCCCGCCGGGAGACCCCCGGCCCAAGCGAAGCAGCACCGCCCCGCCCGGGAGACCCCGGCCCAAGCGAAGCAGCACCGCCCCGCCCGCCGCCCTGGCCCAGCAGCGCGCACCCGCGGCCCCAGGCGACCGGCGAGTCCCAGGCGACCGCGTCACGCGCACCCCATGCCCCGCATTAGTGCGCATGACCGCAGCCAGTCGAAAGATACCGGAAACTTTTGCGCGTCCCAGCAACAAAAGTTTCCGGTTAGCAAAAAGTTTCCCTTTTGCTGGCTGTTCAGCGGCATCGGCACGTTCACTCCAAGCGCACCCGCCACCGTCGCCCCGCACCAACCAGCACCACAGCCGGCCATCCCCCCTCGACCCGCATTTCCGCGCCAACCAAGCCCCCCACCCGAACCCACCGCTCGAACCCACCGCTCGAACCCACCGCCCCGAGCACCATCCCGCCCCGAGCACCACCCCGCCCGAGCACTTCCCGGAATTCAGAGCACTTCCCCGGTAATAAGGCCCTGCCGGGGGACCAAGCCGCGACGCCCCGGCCGCCGGTGACCAGTGTTGTCGGTGCCGTGCGGGACAATGGGGAGGTGCAGGGGTACCGGGATGACGGCGTCGTGCTGCGAACGCAGAAGCTGGGCGAGGCGGATCGCATCATCACCCTGCTGACCCGTCACCATGGCCGCGTCCGGGCGGTCGCCAAGGGCGTCCGCCGCACCAAGTCCCGCTTCGGCGCCCGCCTCGAGCCGTTCACCCACGTCGACGTCATGGTCCACGCCGGGCGCTCGCTCGACACCATCACCCAGGCCGAGGTGATCAGGGCCTACGGCACGCCCCTGGCGGCGAACTACCCCAAGTACACGGCGGGCACGGCGATGCTGGAAACCGCCGAGCGCTTCACGCCAGTGGAGAAGGAGCCCGCGATCCGCCAGTTCCTGCTGCTAATCGGCGGCTCTGCGGGCGCTCGGGGACGCCATCGAGCCCGGGGGCCAGGCCGAAAGCGACGACCCGGCCGCGTCGACGGCGCGCAGGCGACGCTGCCCGCTGGGCGCGCTGCTGACCCCGGCCGTGCGGAGTCAGCGACGCCGCCCGGGAGAGCCGCGTGCCCCGGCCGTCGGGTCAGCGCCCCTGCGGCGCCCCGGCGGCGAGTTCGGGCTTCCCGGGGGCGGGCGGGAGTGCCCCCGCGGCAGGCGTGGGCGAACCCGAGCCGCCGCGCGATCCCCGGATGGTCCTCGACGCCTATTTCCTGCGGTCGCTGACGTTCGCGGGTTACGCCCCGGCGCTGGAGGAGTGCGCGCGGTGCGGCGTGCCGGGCAAGCCGGTGACCGCGTTCGCGCTCGCGGCAGGGGGCATGGTGTGCACCGACTGCCGCCCGCCCGGGTCGGCCGCGCCCGCGCACAAGACGGTGGCGCTGATGCTCGCGCTGCTGCAGGGGGACTGGGACCAGGCGATGCGGAGCGAACGCAGGCACCGGGTAGAGTGCAGTGGCCTGGTGGCCGCGTACCTGCAGTGGCACCTGGAGCATTCGATCCGGTCGTTGCGTCATGTGGAGCGTGCTTGAGCAAGTCCCCCCGGCCGCGGGAGCCCCGCCCGGTGCAGCCGCCCTATCCGCATCCCAGTGGCATCCGGCCGCCGGGGATCCCCCGCGAGCTGGTGCCCCGGCACGTGGCGATCGTGATGGACGGCGACGGGCGGTGGGCCAAGGAACGCGGGCTGCCCGCGCACCGAGGGGCATAAGGCCGGCGAGGCTGCCCTGATGGACGTCCTCATGGGGGCGATCGAGCTCGGGATCGAGTACATCTCCGCCTACGCGTTCTCGACCGAGAACTGGCGTCGCCATCCCGAGGAAGTCGCCTTCCTGATGAGCTTCAACCGCGACGTCATCCACCGCCGCCGCGAGGAGCTCGCGGCGGCCGGGGTGCGGATCCGTTGGGCCGGCCGCCGGCCGCGGCTGTGGCGCTCGGTGATCAGGGAGCTGGAAGAGGCCGAGCAGCTGAGCGACTCCCGCACCGTCCTCACCCTGCAGTTCTGCTGCAATTACGGCGGCCGGTCGGAAATACTCGACGCCACCGCCGCCATCGCCCGTGACGTGGCGGCCGGGAAGATCAACCCGGATAAGCTCACCGAGGAGCTTTTCCACCGCTACCTCGACGAGCCTGATATTCCGGACGTGGACCTTTGGGTGCGTTCCTCGGGCGAGCAGCGGCTCTCCAATTTCCTCCTCTGGCAGTCCGCTTACGCTGAGCTTGTCTTTCTCGACACGCTCTGGCCCGATTTCGACCGGCGGAATCTCTGGCATGCGTGCGAAATTTACGCGTCGCGTGACCGGCGGTTCGGCGGGGCGATCCCCAATTCGGTGTCAGGCCAGGTCACGGCGCCTTCTTCATCCTGATAAGGCCGTGTTCGATGGCTGTCGGTGGCCGCTCGATTGAGATTAACTACTGAGAGTAACTGTTGACTCCCGGGGAACGATGGCTTCCGGGATGCGCTGGGATTGTCACCTTATTCAGGCTGTGCGGTACCAGCCCCTATGCCGTAACGGCAGCGCTGCATAACAAAGTGAACCCTCGTTCATCCTGATCATTACGGATACGCCGGGTTGCCGGCGCCCTAACGGGATGCCGGGGGTTCATCGCCATGCCACGCAGACGGGGGGATGAATGCGTCGCGCGATCGCAGCCGCAGTCATGAGCGGGCTGGTGCTCGGGGGAGCGCTCGGCACGCCGGCTTTTGCCATGGACCATGGTTCCGCCAAGGCCAAGCCAGCCAAGTCGAAGCCCGCCAAGACCAAGCCCGCCAAGACCAAGCCAGCCAAGACGGCGGCCACCAAGACCGTGGTCTTCGCGGGCTACGAGCTCGACGTTCCGGCCTCCTGGCCCGTCTACCGGCTGGATGAGAACCCGCGGACCTGCGTCCGCTACGACGTGCACGCGGTCTACCTCGGCTCGCCCGGGCCTGACATGAGCTGCCCGGCCGGCCTGGTTGGCCGGACCGAGGCGGTCAGCGTGGTCCCCGGCCGCGGCACCGTCGCCGCCAGCACCGATGCCGCCAGCGCGGGCCTCCCCGCCGGACGCGGCGGCCGGGCGCTTCAGCAGCTGTCCGCGGTGGACGCGACCATCAGGCAGAACGCCGTCGAGAACGAGCTCGACGTCGCGCTCGGATCCGGTGCGTCCGGGGCCACCGTGTCCGGTACCTACGGCACCGGGCGCGCCGCCATCCAGCAGGTGCTGCGCACGCTGCGGCCGGCTCCGGCCGGCGCGGCCGACTCGCCGCAGTGGGTGCCCGCGCAGCCGCTGGCCGGCAACACGGCGCGGAGCAGCGCGATGCGGGCCGACGCGGCCACCGCACCGGCCCCGGTCCCGGCCGCCCAGACGGCGCCCAGCCCGGTCTACACCAACTGGCACGGCGTGCCGAAGAGCTGGCCGGTCGAGATCGTCGCGCCGTCGCCGACCCCGACGCCGACCCCGACGCCCTCCAACCCGGTGGTGGGCGGCTTCGACACCTGCGGCGCCCCGTCGCTCAGCAACATGCAAACCTTCCGCAGCCACTACAAGGCGGTCGGGGTCTACATCGGCGGCGTCAACTCGGCCTGCGCCTACGGCAACTTTCGGCCAGCTGGATTACGAGCGTGGCGGCCATGGGCTACGGGGTGCTGCCGACCTACGTCGGCCGGCAGGCTCCGTGCTGGGACGGCAACGGGGCGCTGATCAGCGCCAGCTCGGCCGCAGCCCAGGGCAACAACGCGGGCGCGGACGCGGTCGCCGACGCCAAGGCGTTCGGCCTGGCCGACGGGCTCGCCCATCTACTACGACATGGAGGCCTACACAGGCAGCACCAGCTGCAAGAACGCGGTGCTGGCGTTCCTCGGTGCCTGGGACCGCGCGGGTGGTGGCGGGCGGCTACGTGACCGCGGTCTACTCCAGCCAGGACTCCGGCATCGTCGACATGCAGGCGGCGGCCGTGGCCAAGACGGCGGGCTTCACCCCGCCCGACGCCATCTGGATCGCCCTGTGGGACAACCACGCGACGCTGAACGACGGCACCCTGATCTGGCCGACCTCGGAGCGGGCCAAGCAGTACGTCGGCTCCGTCAACATGACCATCAGCGGGGTCACGCTCAACATCGACAAGGACATCGTGGGCGGCCCGCGTGGCCCGCTGACCGGCCCGCCGGAACGGGGAGCCGCCGGTCCGGCCTGCGGTTCCCGCCGCGCGGCCGCAGCAGGCTGAACCGGCTTAACTGGTTCGCGTGACCGGCCGCGGACTCATAAGCTCACGGCATGGCCCTACGCAGCGACCGCCTTGACGCCATCGTCAACCTGAGCAAGCGACGCGGATTCGTCTACCCGTCCAGCGAGATCTACGGCGGTTTGCGTGCCGCGTGGGACTACGGTCCCGCTCGGCGTGGAGCTGAAGAACAACGTCAAGCGCCAGTGGTGGCGGTACATGATCCAGGAGCGCGACGACATCGTCGGCATCGACTCCAGCGTGATCCTCGCCCGTCAGGTGTGGGAGGCCAGCGGCCACGTCGCGACGTTCACCGACCCGCTGACCGAGTGCCTCAACTGCCACCACCGGTTCCGGGCCGACCACCTCATCGAGGCCTACGAGGAGAAGCACGGCCACGTTCCGGCGGGCGGCCTGGACGACGTCAACTGCCCCAACTGCGGGGTCAAGGGCCAGTTCACCGAGCCGCGGAATTTCAACGGCATGCTCCGCACCTACATTGGCCCGGTCGAGGACGAGTCCGGCCTGGCCTTCCTGCGCCCGGAGACCGCCCAGGGCATCTTCGTCGACTACAAGAACGTGCTCACCACCAGCCGGAAGAAGATTCCCTTCGGCATCGGCCAGGTCGGCAAGTCGTTCCGCAACGAGATCACGCCGGGCAACTTCATCTTCCGCACCCGCGAGTTCGAGCAGATGGAGATGGAGTTCTTCGTCAAGCCGGGCAGCGACGAGGAGTGGCACGAGTACTGGATCGCCGCTCGCCGTGACTGGTGGACCGGCCTCGGCGTCAACCCGGACAACCTGCGGCTGTACGAGCACCCGAAGGAGAAGCTGTCCCACTACGCCAAGCGCACGGTGGACATCGAGTACCGCTTCGCCTTCCAGGGCTCGGAGTGGGGCGAGCTGGAAGGCATCGCCAACCGGACCGACTTCGACCTGAGCTCGCACCAGAAGGCGTCGGGGGTGGACCTGACCTACCTGGATCAGGAGTCGGGCGAGCGGTACACGCCGTATGTGATCGAGCCCGCGGCCGGCGCCGACCGCGGCGCGCTGGTGTTCCTGCTCGACGCCTACCACGAGGACGAGGCGCCGGACGCCAAGGGCAAGCTGGAGAAGCGCACCGTGCTTCGGCTGGACCCGCGGCTGGCCCCGGTCAAGGTGGCGGTGCTGCCGCTGTCGCGCAACGCCGACCTGACGCCCAAGGCCAAGGACGTCGCGGCGATGCTGCGCAAGCGCTGGAACACCGAGTTCGACGACGCCCAGGCGATCGGCCGGCGCTACCGCCGCCAGGACGAGATCGGCACCCCGTTCTGCGTCACGGTCGACTTTGACACCCTGGAAGACCAGGCCGTGACGGTCCGCGACCGCGACAGCATGTCCCAGGAGCGCATCGGCATCGACGCCCTGGCGGGCTACCTGAGCGACCGCCTGCCGTTGTACTAGCCCGGTCCGTTACATGAGGGCGGACATGATCGTGTCGAGCGTTGACGGCGGCTCGGCCGAGGCCGGATGGCGGGTCGGCGGGACGTCCGCCCGCGCGGCGCGTTCGTAGATGTCGGCCGCCGCCTGGTGGAAGCCGGGCGGCAGGCCGGCCGCGGACATGGAGGTGGCGATCTCCTCCATCTCCGCCACCCAGCGCCAGCCCTTGGCGGCGGCCGAGGCGGCCGCCCGCTCGGACCGCTGGCCGAGGTCCGGCTGCGACAGCGACCACTCGGCCAGCAGGGCCGCCTCGACGCCCTCGGCCCGGGCCAGGGCCCGGGCCGCCAGCAGCAGTGCCTGGCTGCCCTTGGTCCACGCCGCGTATGCCATCTTCAGCGCCGACGCCGCGTAAAGCGGGCCCTCGGCGATCTGCGTGTCCAGCCGGGACCGGCCGAATAGCGCCCTGACCCCGGCCGCGCGGGGGCCGGAGAGGTACAGCCGGGTATGCCCGGTGGTGTCCGGCGGCCCGCCGATGATGCCGCCGTCGACGTAGGCCGCGCCCGGAGCGGTCACGATGCCCGCGACCTGCTCCGCGGTCTCGGCCGAGATCGCGTTGGCGTCGACGTAACACCCGGCGTACCCGGCCGCCGCGACCTGGCGGGCGACGTCGAGGGCGGCGTGCGGCGGGCAGATCGACACGATCATCTCGGACCGGGCGATGAGCTGGCCGAAGCTCACCCCGGTGAGCCCGGCCGCCAGGGCCCGCCCGGTGCTGGCCCGGGAGCGCTCCGCGGGGTCCCACAGCACCTCGTGCCCGACCGAGACCAGGCAGCCGCCGACGGCCGCTCCCATCTGCCCAGGATGCAGCAGCCCGACCGTCGCCATGGGTTCTCCAGCACGCTAGGGGGTGTATGTCACCATTCTGCCGCTTGCCGCCGCTGCCTGGCGGGTGCGGCCCGCGTCCGCGGCCCAACTGGTACTGACCACCGTCAGCCGCAGATCGCCCTGTTGAGGATACGCACACTGGGTAGTTGACTGAATACTTCTAGCTACTAGCGAGACGGCGTCCAGCGCGGTACGGCGGATGCGCGGCCCTCAGCGGCGGCAGAGGACCGATCGCGCGGCGCCGTCGGGGGAACGACGATGACACGCAGGCTCAGTCACCGGCGCGGCACGGCGCGCTGGATCACCGCGGTACTCGCGGCCGCGCTCTGCGGGGCGATCTCGGCTGTCCCGCTGTCCGCGCGGGCGGCGGGACCGCGGGCG
Organism: uncultured Actinomycetota bacterium; assembly: GCA_963795335.1. Classification (GTDB taxonomy): domain Bacteria; phylum Actinomycetota; class Actinomycetes; order Streptosporangiales; family Streptosporangiaceae; genus Trebonia. The sequence continues at coordinate 18,421 of CAWCHI010000004.1, read as the reverse complement.
GCCGCCACCACCAGTGCGAACCCTTCCCTCAGCGTCGCGCTGAAGGCCAAGACCACCGGCGACATCGGCAACCGGTACATCGGCCTGTCGTTCGAGTCCAGCACGCTCAACAATGGCTACCGCTACGACGCCGTCGGCAACCTCCCGCAACTGCTGGAGAACCTCGGCCGCGGGATCCTCCGGTTCGGCGGGAACTCGGCCGACACCGGCTTCACCGGGGTCACCCAGCGGGAGGCCGACTCGGTCGCCCGGCTGACCACGGCCACTGGCTGGAAGATCATCTACACCGAGGGCCTGCTCCACCTCAACCAGGCCAAGGTGAGCGCAGACGCCAAGCTGGTGAGCGGCACCCTCGGCGGCGCCCTGCTCGCGTTCGCCTGCGGCAACGAGCCCGACCAGTACGTCGCCGACCACGTCGAGCCGTCCAGCTACACCGTGAGCACCTATCTCAGCCAGGTCAGCTCGTGCTACCGGGCGATCAGGAAGGGCGCGCCTGGTGCGGCGATCGACGGACCGGACATCGCCTGGCAGACGCGCTGGCTGAGTGACTTCGGAGCGAAAGAAAGGACTACTGCCCGCTACCTGGGGGCGCACTACTACCCGCTCGGCTGTGCCACGGCAGGCACTTCGGCCGCCGCCGCCGCCGGCAAGCTGCTGTCGGCCACCCTGGCCCGGGCCGAGGCGAAGCAGCTGGGTGCGTTCGAGGCCATCGCCAAGAGCGTGGGCAAGCCCGTGCGGATCACCGAGACCAACAGCGCCTGCGCCGGCGGCGTCAAGGGCGCCAGCAACGCCTACGCCTCCGCCCTGTGGGTGATCGACTACCTGCTGACCGGCGCCCGGATCGGCGTGGCGGGGATGAACTTCCACGGCGGCCTGAACACCCTGTGCGGGGGGTACTCGGTCCTGTGCCAGGTCGGGACGGCCGAGTACCGGCCGCAGCCGATCTACTACGGCATGCTGTTCACCCGGTTGTTCGGCACCGGCGGGTTCCTCCCGGTCACGCTGAACGGCGCGGCGACGGCGCGGAACCTGGTGGCCTTCGCCGGCAAGCCGTCAGGAGCGGGCCCGGACCGGGTGATGCTGGAGAACATGGGGGGCCAGGCGATGCCGGTCACGCTGCACCTGAACGGCTACCAGGGAGCCGCGGTCCAGGTGCTGCACCTGGACGGAGGTTCGCCGCTGGCCACGTCGGGGGCGGAGATCCAGGGCGCCTCGGTGGCGGGCGACGGCACGCTCACCCCGGGCCGTCCCGATACGCTGACCTGCACGCTGGCGACCTGCTCGCTGACCCTCGAACCTTACTCGGCCGCGCTGGTCACCCTCGCCGGGTAACCCGCGCGGTCAGGGAAGCGGGACACGGGGTGATCCGCCCGCGTCTTAGTAAAGTTTTCCCCAAGTGGGCCGGGGTGGCGCGTTTCTCAATTTGACCACCTAAATTGACCCAAGTCAGGGCCACGATCCAATAAAGCGGTCTACACCATGGGTCTACACCAGGGGTCTATACCAATTGCCGACTGAGGGTCCAAACCACTGGTCAGGCAGGCAAAACTCCAACTTCACCGTGTTTAAGGCCACACTATAGCCGCTATTGTCCGGTTGTATCTATTTAGGTACGGTCGTATTTCTTACCCCGATCTGAGCCGGGTAGAATCCGTACAACGGAGCAGGCCGGCGCGAGGAGTGTTCAGTGCCGAAGTTTGTTTACGACTTCACCGAAGGTAACAGGGATCTCAGGGACCTCTTGGGCGGGAAGGGCGCCAACCTGGCCGAGATGACCAATCTCGGCCTGCCGGTGCCTCCCGGGTTCACCCTCACGACCGACGCGTGCCGCTTCTACCTGGAGCACGGCACTGTGCCCGAGGGCCTCGACGCGGAGGTCACCCGGCACCTGCGGGCACTGGAGCAGGCGATGGGCCGCGGTCTGGGGGACCCGGCCGACCCGCTGCTGGTCAGCGTCAGGTCCGGCGCCAAGTTCTCCATGCCCGGCATGATGGACACCGTCTTGAACATCGGCCTGTCGGATGAGTCGGTCGCTGGCCTGGCCAAGCAGTCCGGCAACGAGCGGTTCGCCTGGGATGCCTACCGGCGGCTGATCCAGATGTTCGGCAAGACCGTGCTGGGGATCGACGGCGAGCAGTTCGAGCACGCGATCGACGCGGCCAAGAAGGCCAAGGGCGTTGCCACCGACACCGAGCTGACGGCCGAGGACCTCAAGGCGCTCACCGCCGCCTACAAGGACCTCGTTGTCAAGCACGCCGGACGGGACTTCCCGCAGGACCCGCGCGAGCAGATGGACCTGGCGGTGAAGGCGGTCTTCAACTCGTGGAATTCCGACCGCGCGGTGCTGTACCGGCGGCAGGAGCGCATCCCGGCCGACCTCGGCACCGCCGTCAGCGTGGTCGCGATGGTGTTCGGCAACCTCGGCGACGACTCCGGCACTGGCGTCGCCTTCACCCGCGACCCTGGCACCGGCGCCCAGGGCGTCTACGGCGATTACCTGCAGAACGCGCAGGGCGAGGACGTCGTGGCGGGCATCCGCAACACGGTGCCGCTGCAGGACCTGGAACGGATCGACAAGACGTCCTACGACCAGCTGATGGACATCATGGCCACGCTGGAGAACCACTACCGCGACCTGTGCGACATCGAGTTCACCATCGAGCGCGGCAAGCTGTGGATGCTGCAGACCCGGGTGGGCAAGCGGACCGCCGGAGCCGCCTTCCGCATCGCGACCCAGCTGGTCAGCCAGGGCATGATCGACCTCGACGAGGCGCTCACCCGGGTCACCGGCGAGGAGCTCGCCCGGCTGATGTTCCCCCGCTTCGTCGCCTCCGGCACCGACACGACGGTGCTCACCACCGCGATCTCGGCCTCGCCGGGCGCGGCCGTCGGCCAGGTCGTGTTCGATTCGCAGACCGCGGTCGCCTGGGCCGCCCGGGGCGAGAAGGTCATCCTGGTGCGCCGCGAGACCAACCCGGACGACCTGCACGGCATGATCGCGGCCGAGGGCGTCCTCACCAGCCGCGGCGGCAAGACCAGCCACGCGGCCGTGGTCGCGCGGGGCATGGGCAAGACCTGCGTCTGCGGCGCCGAGGCGCTCGAGGTCGACGCGGCGGGCAAGAAGTTCACCACCGCCGACGGGACAACCGTCAGCGAGGGCGACGTGATTTCCATCGACGGCACCTCGGGCGTGGTCTACCTGGGCGAGGTCCCGGTGGTCGCGTCCAACGTGGTGCAGTACTTCGAAGGCGAGCTCGCCCCGGACGCCGACGAGCTCGTCGCCGCGGTGCATACGATCATGAGCCACGCCGACACCCGTCGCCGCCTGGGCGTGCGGGCCAACGCCGACAACGGTCCCGACTGTGCCCGGGCCCGGCGGTTCGGGGCGGGCGGCGTCGGCCTGGTGCGGACCGAGCACATGTTCCTGGGCGAGCGCCGCCAGCTGGTCGAGGACCTGATCCTGGCGGCCGAGGACCCGGACACGCGGCAGGCGGCGCTGGACGCGCTCGAGCCACTCCAGCGGGGCGACTTCACCCAGATCCTGGAGGCGATGGATGGGCAGCCGGTCACCATCCGGCTGATCGACCCGCCGCTGCACGAATTCCTGCCCGATTACACCGAGCTGAGCGTCAAGGTCGCGCTGGCCGGGGACGAAGCGTCAGACCAGGACCTGCGGCTGCTGGAGGCGGTTCGGCGGCTGCACGAGCAGAACCCGATGCTGGGGCTGCGCGGGGTGCGGCTCGGCCTGGTCATCCCCGGCCTGTTCGACATGCAGGTCCGGGCGATCGCGCACGCGGCCGCGGACCGGGTCGGAGCAGGCGGCAACCCCTGCCCGGAGATCATGATCCCGCTGGTGGCGACTGTGCAGGAGCTGGAGATCACCCGGGAGGCCGCCCAGCGGGTGCTGGCCGAGGTCAAGGAGGAGACCGGCGCTGCCGTCGACATCCTCATCGGCACGATGATCGAGGTGCCACGGGCCGCGGTCACCGCGGGCGAGATCGCCCGTTCAGCCGATTTCTTCTCCTTCGGGACCAACGACCTGACCCAGATGACCTGGGCATTCTCCCGGGACGACGTGGAAGGGGCGTTCTTCTCGCGCTACATCGCGCTGGGTGTGTTCGGTGAGTCGCCGTTCGAGACCATCGACGCGGGCGGCGTCGGCCGCCTGGTCAAGATCGCTACCGCCGAGGGCCGCGCCACCAAGCCGGGCCTGAAGCTCGGCGTCTGCGGGGAGCACGGCGGTGACCCCGCCTCGGTCTGGTTCTTCCATGAAGCGGGCCTCGACTACGTGTCCTGCTCCCCGTTCCGGGTGCCGGTCGCCCGCCTGGAGGCGGGCCGGGCCGCGGTCGCCAGCGCCGGCAGCGACACCCGCTGAGCGGTTGCCGTCTCCCGGGGCGTGCACCCGGGAGGCGGGCCCTGCGCACCCGCCCGGCGGCAGGAAACCGCTGGCTGGCCGGCGGAATGTCGGCGCCGTGGGTCACACTGGGGAGGTGACGTACCGTCCGGGTGATGCCGAGCGCTGGGTGACGGAGCCGCCCAAGCGGGCCGGGCGGACCGAGTTCCAGCGCGACCGCGCCCGTGTGCTGCACAGCTCCGCGCTGCGCCGCCTGGCCGCCAAGACCCAGGTGGTCCGGGCGGGCTCGGGTGACTTCCCGCGGACCCGGCTGACCCACACCCTGGAGTGCGCGCAGATCGGCCGGGAGCTGGGCGCGGCCCTCGGCTGCGACCCCGACCTGGTGGACGCCGCCTGCCTGGCGCACGACCTCGGGCACCCCCCGTTCGGCCACAACGGGGAGTCCGCCCTGGCCGCCCTGGCCGACCCGGGTGGCCCGCTGGCCTGCGGCGGCTTCGAGGGCAACGCCCAGTCACTGAGGCTGCTGACCCGTCTGGAGCCGAAGGTGCCGGGCGGTGGCCTCAACCTCACCCGGGCCACCCTGGACGCCGCCCTGAAGTACCCGTGGCTCGGTCCGCCGGCCGACGGCGGCAAAGGCGTGGCGACCGGCGACGCCGTGAAGACGGGCGGCAGCGACGCCGTGGCGGCCGGCGGCGGCCGCGAAGCGGCTGGCCCGGTCCCCGTCACAACCGTCAGCCTCGGGCTGCACGCGCCCGCCAAGTACGGCGCCTACGCGGCCGACGCGGCAGTGTTCGACTGGATCAGGGCGGGCGCAGCCCCCCGCCGCCGTTGCCTGGAGGCCCAGGTCATGGACTGGGCCGATGACGTGGCGTACTCCGTCCACGACGTCGAGGACGGCCTCCACGCCGGGCTCGTGTCGATCAAGAACCTGACCGATCCCACCGAACGGGAGCAGGTCTGCGCGGTCGCCCTCACCTACTACTGCCCGCCGGGGTGGGCGGTCACCGCGGCCGAACTGGAAGCCGTCTTCGCCGAGTTCATGCGGCTGGACTGCTGGCAGTTCAGCTTTGACGGCGGCCCGGCGGCCCTCGTCGCCGCCAAGAACCTGACCAGCGAGCTGGTCGGCCGGCTGTGCCAGGCGGCCGAGGACGAGACGCGCCGCCAGTCCGGTTCCGCCTCGCTGTCACGGTACGACGCCGACCTGGCGGTCCCCCGCCGTCAGCGGCTGGAGTGCGCGGTGCTCAAGGCGGTTGCGGCGCATTACGTGATGAGCCGCCCGCGCGCGATCACCGAACGGTCACGCGAGCGGGATGTGATCGCGGAGCTGGCGCTCGCGGTCGAGCGGGGCGCACCCGCCACCCTTGACCCGGTCCTGCAGCCCGCGTGGGCCAGCGCCGGCAGCGACCCGGAGCGCCACCGGGTCGTGATCGACCAGCTCGCGTCGCTGACCGACACCTCGGCTCTCGCCTGGCACCAGCGGCTCACGTAGCCGTGCGGCCCGGGCCCTTGCCCGCCAGCTCCCGTCAGCCGCCCAGCGGCCGGCCCGGGCGGCCCACCCCCGCTGCTCGACCCGTCCACTCTGCCCCATCGCCCCCGCTTGGGCTAGGTTGAAGCGGGTAGCGCGAGCGATCAGGAGGCGGCAATGACGACGTACGTGATCGTAGGGGGCGGCCTGGCGGGAGCCAAGGCGGCCGAGGCTCTGCGGGCCGAGGGCTTTGACGGCGAGGTGGTGCTGTTCGGCAGCGAGCCGGAGCGCCCGTATGAGCGGCCGCCGCTGTCCAAGGGGTACCTGCTCGGCAAGGAAGAACGCGAGTCGGCCTTCGTCCATCCGGCCGGCTGGTACGACGAGCACGACGTGGACCTGCGTCAGGGTGTCACGGTCGCCATGATCGACCCGGTCGCGCACCTGGTGACGTTCGAGGGTGGCACCCTCGGCTACGACCGGCTGCTGCTCGCCACCGGTTCGTCGGCCCGCCGGGTGGACATCCCCGGCGCGGGCCTCGGCAACGTCCGCTACCTGCGCACGCTGCCCGAGTCGGACGCTCTCCGGGCCGGGTTCAAGCCGCAAGCCCGGGTGGTGATCATCGGCGCGGGCTGGATCGGCCTGGAGGCGGCCGCGGCCGCGCGAACCGCGGGCGCCTCCGTCACCGTCGTCGAGCCGCAGCCCGGTGCCCTGCACGGAGCGCTCGGGCCGGAGCTCGGCGGCAAGTTCGCTGACCTGCACCGCGCGCACGGGGTGGAGTTCCGCTTCGGCGAGTCGGCGGCCGAGTTCCGCGCCGTCGGCCCCGGCGCGGCGGACGTCGGCTCGGTGCTTACCTCATCCGGCGCCGAGCTGCCGGCCGACCTCGTCGTGGTCGGCATCGGCGTTACACCCAACGATCAGCTCGCCCGGTCGGCCGGCCTCGAAGTGGAAGGCGGCGTGGTGACCGACTCGGCGTTGCGCACGTCCGACTCCGACATCTTCGCCGCGGGCGACGTCGCCAGCACCTACCTGCCGGTGCTGGGCCGCCGCGTGCGGGTGGAGCACTGGTCGAACGCGCTCAACGGGGGCAAGGCGGCGGCCACGTCCATGCTGGGCCAGGCGGTCGAGTACAACCGGGTGCCGTACTTCTTCAGCGACCAGTACGACCTCGGCATGGAGTGCGCCGGGCTGCCCAGCCCGGGTGCCTACGACCAGGTCGTCTACCGTGGCGACGCCAGCGGTTTCGAGTTCATCGCCTTCTGGCTGGACCATGGCCGCCTTGTCGCGGGCATGAACGTCAACGTGTGGGATGTCAGCGACGACATCCAGGGCCTCATCCGGTCCGGCCGCACCCTCGACCCGGCCCGCCTGTCCGACCCCGCCATCCCGCTGACCGAGGTCTGACCGCGACGCTGACGCCGCTCAGCGCTGTCCGGCTCCACCGTCCCCTGGCCGAAGCCTGACCGCGACGCTGACGCCCCTCAGCGACCGTCTACTGGCCGAAGCCTGACCGCGACGCTGACGCCGCTCAGCGCTGTCCGGCGCTAACGCCGCACGGCTGACGCCGGTGTTGCCCCTGATACCACCGGTGCCCGGCCGTCGCCGTCAGTGCGGAAACTTTCGGCAAGACGGAAAGTTTTAGGTGCTGGAAGAACATTTATTTCCCTTATCTGTTCGGATGACCCGACTGGGGCTGGAATGTCGTAGCCGGGCGCAAGACTGGGCAGCGTGAAAGACGAGGTTCCGCGAAGCCTGCGCGAGCTGGTGAACCGCCAGGCCGGGGTCGTCTCCCGCCAGCAGGCGCTTCAGGCAGGCGTGCCGGGCGAAGTCATCGCCTGGCGTGTCAGGAGCGAGCGCTGGTCGAAGATCTACCCCGGCAGCTACGCGACGTTCAGCGGGCCGTTGCCCCGGCTCGCGCGCCTGTGGGCGGCCGTGCTGTACGCCGGGCCGGATGCGCGGCTCAGCCACCAGACCGCCGCTGAACTACTGCGGCTGTCGGATGAGCCGAGCCCGCAGGTGCACGTCAGCATCCCCGGGAGCCGGCGGGTGCGTGCCCCTGAGGGGATGGTCGTGCACCGCGCGGCCTTCCTGGGCCGCCCGTGGACGCCGCCCGGCGTGCCGCCGCACACGTTCATCGAGGACACGATCGTCGACCTGATCGCCGCCGCGATCACCCTGGACGAGGTCCTCGGGCTGGTCACCCGCGCATTCGGCCGCGACCTGGCCAGCGCCGCCCACCTGCGGCGGGCCGCGGCCGAGCGAGGCCGGCTGCGCTGGCGGCGGGAACTCGACGAGATCATCAGCGACGGCGCGGGCGGCGCGCACTCGGTACTCGAGTACCGGCACGACCGGGACGTGCAGCGGGCTCACGGCCTGCCCGAGCCGGTGCGCCAGGCGCGCTTCAGGAAACCAGACGGGACGGCTGGGTACCGCGACCGCTGCTACCCGCAGTTCGGCGGGCTGGTGATCGAGCTGGACGGGGCAAGGTTCCACCCACCGGAACAGCGCGGCCTGGACATATCGCGCGACAACGAGGCCGCCGTCAGCGGCGCCGCTACCCTCCGCTACGGCTGGGATGCCGTCACCGGCAATCCCTGCCAGACCGCCCGTCAGCAGGCCGATGCGCTGCGCAACCGCGGCTGGACAGGCCAGCTCATGCCGTGCTCGCCCGGCTGCCTCGCGGTCGACGCTCCCCGCCCGCCGGTCACCTTGCCGAGGGAGCGGGCCCGCGCGCCCCGGCCGATTGTCGGTGCACCGGCTTAGCCTTGGGTCATGGCGGATAAGCGCTCGTCGGTCGCTGACCGCGCATCCTCCTGGCCGGGCCGCACGTCGCCGCCGCGTTCGCCCGCACCCTGGCCGGGCCGCACGTCGCCGCCGCGTTCGCCCGCACCCTGGCCGGGACGGGCGGCGCCGGCCGAGCCGGCGCCGCCCGTCCCTGACCACTGGCCGGGCGCAGCCGCGCCTAGCCGAGCAGGGCGCGGAGTACCGCGTCGGTGTCGGTGAGGTCGGGGAGCACGGTATTCGCGCCCGCCTCCCGCAGTTCGGCTACCGAGTAGGCCCCGCTCGCCACCCCGACGACCCGGGCGCCGGCCGCGAGCGCGGCCGAGACGTCGAGCGGCGTGTCCCCGACGATCACGGTCGACGTGCCGGAGAACTCCGCCGCGGACTCCCCGTGCACCCCCGCCGCGCGACGCCGGGCCACGTGCACGAGCTGGGTGCGGTCCTCGTGGTCGTCGCCGTAGGCGCCGATGCACAGGTCCAGCCCGTCACGCAGGCCGAGGGCGGCCAGCTTCATCTCCGCCACCGGCCGGATGCTGCCGGTCAGCACCGACTGGTAGACCCGGCGCTTCCGCCCGCCGTCGCCCGCCCCGCCTGCCCGCGGAGGTGCGGTCCGGCGGCTCGCGGCCGGTTGTGCGGCCCGGTGCGGAGCCAGCGCGCGGGCGCTGGCCGCCTGCGGCGGGACCAGCTGCGCGAGGGCGGCCTCGGCGGCCGGCGGGACCAGGACCGACGGCGCGGCCCCCGGCTGCGCCCCGAGTACCGGCGCCCCGAGTACCGGCGCCCCGAGTACCGGCGCCCCGACTACGGGCGCCCCCAGTACCGGCGCCGCGGCTACCGGCGCCCCCAGGGCCGGCGTCCCGAGAACCGGCGCCTCCTGGGCAGGCGTCCCGAGGACCGGTGCCCCGATGACCTGCCCGGTGGGCGGGGTGACGCTCCCCGTGGCCGGTGTCACCGGCGCAATCGTCACGGTGGCCGTGCCCGCCTGGACCGGGACCGCGTGCCCGGCGGCCGGCGGCGCCATGGTCACCGTGGCCGGGACCGCGTGCACGACGGCCTGCGACGCGGCCCGTCCGGCGGGCGCCGTCATCGCCGGGACATCGGCGGCGGCCGCCACCGGGACGGGTGCCCCGGGCGCGAACGCGGGCGAACGGGCGGAACGGGTCTGCACCGGGCTGCCCGGCTCCGGCAGTGAGAGCGTGCTGACGCCGCGGGCCGAAACGCCCGCGGGGCTGGACCCGACCGGCTGAGAGGCCCCGAATGAGCGGGCCTCGGCCACCGCGGCCAGTGCCTCCGCCGCGCCCGGCAGCGCCTGGCCGCGCGCCGCGACGGCGGCGTGGACCGCCTGGGCGTGCGTGCCGAGGCTGGCGATGAACGGGTCGACATGCCGGCGGGGCTCCTCCACCCCGGCGAGTTCCAGCGTCTCCAGGATGATCGTCCGGTCGGTCCGCCCTGCCATCGGCGCGTGCGCCGTCAGGGGCAGGCCGAACAACTGCTGGAACACGTCCCCGTAAAGGTCGCGCCCGACACCGCCCGCGTTCAGCAGTGTCCCGTCGATGTCCCACAGCACTAGGACGTCGTCGCTCATTGTGCGAGTTCACTTCCCTCGTAACTGACATTTCGTGACGGGAATCCGTCACGTATCACCGAGAGCACACGAAAGAGAACGGCATAACCGTGTGGTGAAGCATCCCGTGGCCTGCAGCGCGAAAAGGCCACCCTGGGTCAGCGCCGCCGTTAGCGGATGCTCCCAGGCCAATATCACGAATACCCTCAGTGAGCATTGGTTAAGCGCCCGTACCGTGCAGGTCATCCCGCACCGGGGCACGGCGGGACTGGGCGCCCGGCTCGCCCGTGTCCCGCTTTCGGCTGACAGCGGCCGAACCAGGCGGGTGACGGCATCCCGGCCGCCGCCCCAGCATGCTGGGATATGTGAGCAACGCCACGACTGCCCCAGCCGTCCCCGGGCCCGGTGACGAGCCGGTTCCCGGGCCCGTCGCCGCGCCCGTCCGCCCGCCCGTCCCGGACAGCGCCGTTTTTGTCCGCGGCCTGCGCAAGGCCTACCAGGGCCAGGCCGCGGTGGACGGGATCGACCTGGACATCGGCCGGGGAGAGATCTTCGCCCTGCTCGGCCCGAACGGCGCGGGCAAGACCACCACCGTCGCCATCCTGGCCGGGCAGCGGGCCCGCGACGCCGGCACGGTGCGCGTCCTCGGCCACGACCCGGCCGCGGCCGGGCGCGGCCCCGTCGGCCGCCGCTGGCGGGCGCGGGTGGGCATCGTCGCCCAGTCCGCCGCCACGGTACCCGAGCTCACCGTGACCGAGCTGGTCAGCCACCTCGCGGCGTTCTTCCCGGCGCCCCGGGCGGTGACCGAGGCGATCGCGCTGACCGGGCTCACCAGCAAGGCGAGCGCGCGGGTCGGCACGCTGTCCGGTGGCCAGGCCCGCCGGCTCGACGTCGCCCTGGCCGTGGTCGGCCGCCCCGAGCTGCTGTTCCTCGACGAGCCGACGACCGGCTTCGACCCGGAGGCCCGGCGGCAGTTCTGGGACCTGATCCGCCAGCTCAGCCAGGACGGGACGACGATCCTGCTCACCACCCACTACCTGGACGAAGCGGAGGCGCTGGCCGGCCGGATCGCGGTGATCAAGGCGGGCCGGGTGGTCGCCCAGGGCGCCCCGGCCGAGCTCGGCGGGCGCGACGGGGCCGCCACCGTCGGCTGGGACGCCCCGGACGGGCGGCGCCGGGAGCGCACCGGAACGCCGGCCGGCCTGGTGGCCAGCCTGGCGCGGGAATTCGGGGGCGAGGTGCCCGGGCTGACCGTCACCCGGCCAACCCTGGAGGACGCCTACCTCCAGCTCATCGAGGAGGGTACGCGCGCATGACAACGTTGTCCGCGCCGCCTCCCCGGCCGGCCGCGCCGCCGTTGCCGTCGGCCTGGCGGGCGGCCCGCGCGCGGGGGATCACCGAGCTGCGGGTGTTCTTCCGCGACGCCAGCACCGTCGGGTTCATCGTCACCTTGCCCGCCATCTTGCTGGTGCTGCTGGCGTCGATTTTCGGCCCCCAGACGGCCTCCGCCGGCAGCGAGGTGACCGTCGGCCAGCTCTACACCGCGGGCCTGGTCGCGGGCGGGATCGCAGCCACCAGCTTCCAGTACCTCGGCATCTCGGTCGCGATCGAGCGCGAGGGCGGCCAGCTGCGGCGGCTGGCCGCCACCCCCATGCCGCGCACCGCGTACTTCGCGGGCAAGGTCATCCAGGTGCTGGTGTGCTCGGTGGCTGAGACGGCGCTGCTGCTCGCGGTCGGGGTCGCCTTCTACCACGTGCAGCTGCCGGGCCAGCCCGCCCGGTGGCTGACGTTCGCCTGGGTTTTCCTGCTCGGCAGCGGCGCCTGCGCGATTACCGGGATCGCGGTCAGCAGCGTGGCCCGCCGGGGGACCGGGGCCGCGCCCCTGGTGAGCCTGGTGCTGACGGTGCTGGAGTTCATCTCGGGGGTGTTCGTCGTCCCGCTCACCAGCGTCCCTGCGCCGCTGCGCGACGTCGCCGCCGTGTTCCCGCTGCGCTGGCTGGCCAGCGGCATGCGCTCGGTCTTCCTGCCCGCAAGCGCCGCCCGCCTGGAGCCGTCCGGCCACTGGAATCTCGGCCTGACCGCGCTGGTCCTGCTGGCCTGGATCGCGGGAGGATTGGTGGTATGTGCACGAACGTTCCGCTGGCAGCCCCGGAGCTAGGGCAGGGCCACGGCGATCCCTCCGAACGGAGGGGGGTTCCACCCGGATCCGCCGCCGGACTCGGGGAACCGGCCTGGGAGGCGTTCTACGGCCTGGTCTTCGTCGCCAGCGCGATCCTGGTCGAGGCGGCGCCGCTGGACCCGGCCCGGCGGATCGCCGCCAGCCTGGCGCTGGCGGTCATGGTCCCCTGGTACCTGGTGCTGGCGCGCCCGGTGATGCGGCTGCAGGACGAGGAGGCCTGGCAGCGGGCCGCGGGCGGCTGGCGCGGCCCGGTCTACCTGACCGGGATGACGGCCCTGCTGGCGGCCGCCTTGTACGCGAACCCGAACGCCTGGTTCCTGGCGTTCGCGCTGTCCCCGCAGTGCTTTTCCATGGCGACGCCGCTGCGCCGCGCCATGGGCTTCGTGATCCTGCTCAACGCGGCCGCCGGGCTGATGTTCGCGCTCAGCGGCCGGAACGCGCAGACCATCGCCACCGCGGTCGGCACGGTGCTCTTCGCGGTCGCGTTCTCCCAGGTCTACAGCCGGTGGATGGTCCGGATGATCGACCAGAGCCACGAGCGGGCGGCCCTCATCGGCCAGCTCGAGTCGGCCCAGACGGAGCTGGCCGCGGTCAGCCACGAGGCGGGGGTGCTGGCCGAGCGGCAGCGCCTGGCGGCCGAGATTCATGACACCCTGGCCCAGGGTTTTCTCAGCATCATCACGCTGATCCAGGCGGCTCAGGCGGCTCAGACGGCTCAGGCGGCTCAGGCGGCCCCGGAGCAGGGTGCCGGGCACCTGGAGCTGGCCCTCGCCACCGCCCGGGAAAACCTGGCCGAGGCTCGCGCCCTGGTCGCCGCCCTCGCCCCGGCCAGCCTGGACCAAGACGGCCTGGCGGGCGCGCTGGCCCGGGCGACCGAGGCGGCCGGCCGCGCCGCCGGCTTCGCGGTCAGCTGCGTGACCGCGGGCGCCGCCCGCCCGCTGCCCACCACCGGTGAGGTGGTGCTGCTCCGGGTGTGCCAGGAGGCACTGGCCAACGTGCGCCGGCACGCCACCGCCAGCAGCGTCCAGGTCCGGCTGCGGTACGCCCCCGGCGCGGTCGAGCTGTCGGTCACCGACGACGGCCGCGGTTTCATCCCGGCCCCACCGGAAGCGCCCGGCCCCGGGTTCGGGCTGCGCGGCATGCGCGAGCGGCTGCGGCAGGCGGGCGGCACGCTGACGGTCGAGTCCGCCCCGGGCGACGGCACCGTCATCCGGGCCCAGGTCCCGGGATGAGCGCGGGGTCCCCGCGGCCCGGCCCGCCGCCAGGCAAGGTCCGGGTGCTGCTGGCCGACGACCACCCGGTGGTCCGGGCCGGGCTGCGCGGCATGCTCGAGGCCGAGCCCGGCATCGAGGTGACGGCCGAGGCGAGCTCGGGCCCGGAAGCGGTCGCGCTCGCCGCCCGGGTCGCGGTCGACGTCGTGCTGATGGACCTGCGCATGCCCGGCGGCGACGGCGTCCGGGCGACCGAGCAGCTGAGCGCGATCGCGGCAGGTCCCCGGGTAGTGGTGCTCACCACCTACGACACCGACGCCGACATCCTCCGCGCGGTCGAGGCGGGTGCGGTCGGCTACCTGCTCAAGGACGCCACCAAGCAGGAGCTGGCGGACGCCGTCCGGGCCGCCGCCCGGGGCGAGACCGTGCTCGCCCCGGCGGTGGCGGGCCGCCTGGTGAGCCGCCTGCGGCAGGGGCCGGAGACGGCCGTCACCGGCGCTGTCGGCCCGGGAAACGGAGATCCTGGTCCGCGCCGCCCGCGGGCTGACCAACGCCGAGATCGGCCGGGTGCTGTTCATCAGCGAGGCGACGGTCAAGACGCACCTGCTGCGGGCCTGCGCCAAGCTCGGGGTCTCGGGCAAGACGGCGGCGGTCGCCGCCGCGACCGAGCGAGGCCTGCTCCGCCCGCCGGCCGGGCCGGCTGGCTGACCACCCCCGTCCCTGGCGGCGGTTGTCACCGGCCCCGCAGCGTGAGCACCGCGCCCGCGAGGTAGCAGCCCAGTGCCAGTGCCCACAGCCCGGCCATGATCAGCGAGCTGAACGCGTGACCGTAGTCGAGGAAGCTCGTCCCGTTGAAGCCGGCCCCGATGACCGCGAGCGCGCCGGTGACGGCGGCCGCCCGGCCTGCCCGGCTGCCCCCGCGCCAGGCCAGTGCGACCGCGGCTATCGCGGCCGCGGCGAGTGCCACCCCGAGGGCGGCGTGCGCCGCGGCCCAGGCCGGGCCGTCGGTGATCACCCAGGCCAGTCCGGCGGCGGCGCCGCTGAAGTAGTCGCTGGCGCCGGCCCCGGGGTGGTGGCTGGGCAGTACCACGTACACATTGACGACCATGCCGAGCAGGTACTGGGCCAGCAGCAGGGCACAGGCGGCGAGGTTGACCGTGAGCCGCCGCGTCATGTGCCTGCCTCGCCCGCGCCTGCTGCCAGCTTCGGCTCGAACTCCTCGTGCCACCTGAGCTCGGCTTCCAGCCGCAGTTCGCCTCGCCGGAACGCGGCCACCGCGAACGGCGACAGGAGCCCCTGGGTGGTCAGCCGCTCCCGTTCCGACGCCATCGCGACGAGCTGGACCGCGACCCGGCGGCTGCGGACCCCGAGCCGCTCGCGCAGGTCGTCGGTGTCCCCGCCGGCCGCGAAGAGCAGCACGACCGAGACCGGGTCGGCCGAGCCGAAGATGACATCCAGGGCGGCGTCGCGCTGCACGGCCAGCTCCAGGTGCCCTTCTCCGGTGATCTCGTAGACGGTGCGGGCGGGACGGCGCCCCTCCTGCTCCTCGCGGACCGCGCGGATCAGGGCGTCCCTGGAAAGCCGCCGGAGCTCCGCGTACAGCGCCCCGCCGGTGATGCCGCCCCAGCTCTCAGCGTTCGCGAGCTCGCCCGCGCGCCGGATCTGGTGGCCGTGCATTGGCCCGCGCCCCGCGAGCAGACCGAGAATCATAAGCCGACTTAGATTCACCAGACTAGTATGCGCATACTAGTGTGCGCCTGTCATCAATGTGGCCAGCCACCCGGCCGGAGCGGGCACGCCGCCACTAACCCGAAGCCGCCCGGAAGTCCGAGCCCGGAAATAGACTCAGCTCCATGCCGGGTCGCATTCGCCAGGAAGACATCGCCGCCGTACGCGAGCGGTCACCCATCGCCGACGTGGTGGGCGAGTACCTCCAGCTGCGGCCCGCGGGCGGGGGCAACCTCAAGGGGCTGTGCCCGTTCCACGAGGAGCGCACGCCGTCGTTCAACGTCACCCCGGGCAAGGAGCTGTACCACTGCTTCTCCTGCGGCGAGGGCGGCGACGTCATCAAGTTCCTCATGCGGATGGAGAGCCTTACGTTCGGCGAGGCGGTCGAGCGGCTCGCCGCCCGGGCCAGCATCGACCTCCGCTACGAGCAGGGCGGCTACGTGCCGGGCCAGGAAACGGGCCTGCGGCGGCGGCTGGCCGAGGCGCACCGGCTGGCCCAGGAGTTCTACGCCGAGCGGCTGCACGCGGACTCCGCCCGGCTCGCCCAGGCCTTCCTGGGCGAGCGCGGCTTCTCACTCGATGACGCGGACAAGTTCGGCGCCGGCTACTCGCCCGCCGCCTGGGACGAGCTCACCAGGCACCTGCGCGGCCGCGGCTTCAACGACGACGAGCTGCTCAAGGGCGGCCTTGCCCGGCGGACCAGCCGGGGCGGGGTGATCGACATGTTCCGCGGCCGGCTGATGTGGCCGGTCAGGGACCTGACCGGGGAGACGATCGCGTTCGGGGCGCGCAAGCTCAACCCCGAGGACGAGCCCAAGTACCTCAACACCCCGGAAACCCAGCTGTTCAAGAAGAGCAACGTGCTGTACGCGGCCGACCTGGCCAAGCGGGAAATCGCCAAGCGGCGCCAGGCGGTCATCGTCGAGGGCTACACCGACGTGATGGCCTGCCACCTGTCGGGGGTGCCGACCGCGGTGGCGACCTGCGGCACCTCCTTCGGCGAGGAGCACGTGAAGATCCTGCGCCGGCTGATCATGGACACCGACGGGTCGGCGGGCGAGGTCATCTTCACCTTCGACGGCGACGCGGCCGGCCAGAAGGCCGCCCTGCGGGCGTTCAGCCTGGAGGAAAAGTTCGTCACGCAGACCTTCGTCGCCGTCCAGCCGGACGGCCTCGACCCCTGCGACCTGCGGCTCTCGCGCGGTGAGGGGGCGGTGCGGGACCTGGTGGCGCGGCGGGTCCCGCTGTTCGAGTTCGCCATCAGGTCGATCCTCGCCCGGCACGACCTGAACACCCGGGAGGGCCAGTTCGCCGCGATCGACGAGGCGGCCCCTATCATCGTCCGGATCAAGGACCGCTCGAAGTGGAAGCAGTACGCCGTCGACCTGGACCGGTGGATCGGGTTCATGGACGAGCGGTACATCCTCGACCGGGTCCGCCAGGCGGCCGGGGCAACCAGGGGAGCACGCGGCGCCGGCCTCCGTTCGGAGGCGAACCGGGCGGCAGCGGACGACGACCGGACCCGGCGCGCGGGCGCCGGCCAGCGGCAGGCACGGCCCTACGACCGCGGCGACCCGGTGCTGCGGGTGGAGCGGGAAGCGCTCAAGCTCGCGGTGCAGTGGGCCGGGCTGACCGGGCCGGAGTTCGACGCGCTCGGCCCGGACGCGTTCACCCTGCCCGCCCACGTCGCGGTGTTCGAGCTGACGGCGGCGTGCGGCGGGGTCGGCAGCGCGGGGCGGGCCCGCGACTGGGTGGCGGCGCTGCTCGAGGCGGCCCCCGACGACCACGCCCGGGCGTTCGTGACCGAGCTGGCGACCGAGCCGCTCCAGGTACCGGGCGAGCCGGATGAGAAGTACGCCGACGTGGTCCTGGCCCGGGTGGGGGAGCTGGCCGCCGGGCGGGCGATCGCGGCGATCAAGGCGCGCCTGCAGCGGATGAACCCGGAGGAGGACCAGGCCGCCTACGGCCGCATGTTCGGCGAGCTGGTGGCGTACGAGCAGCGCCGCAAGTGGCTGCTCAACCGGGCCGCCGGCAGCTGACCCGCGCCACCGGGCCCGCAGCCTAGCCGACGGAACATTACCGGATGTTCTTACTCAGATTGCGCGGAGGTTAAACCTCAGGTCAGAAGGATAAAATTGGGTCCCCCCATACCGGGGTGACATGCCGCACACTGGTCGGGTGAGCCTGACCGTAGTAACGAGCGGACCATCGCTAACAGCGCAGTTGACGGACCTCATCGCCCTCGGGCGAACAAGGGGATTCGTGACGATGGGGGACGTCACCACGGCAATCGACCGGGCCGAGCTAACCGGGGACGCACTAGACGGTGTAGTGCGGGTGCTCGCCGACGAGGGCATCGAGTTGCTCGATGCACCGGCCGAGGAGGAACCAGAAACCAAACTGCCCGATATCGATGCCGGCACCGCGGGCCGGGCCGGCACCAGTGACCTGGTGCGGATCTACCTGCGGGAGATCGGCCGGGTGCCGCTGCTGACGGCCGAGGACGAGGTCGAGCTGGCCAAGTCGATCGAAGCCGGCCTGTACGCCGAAGAGAAGCTGAACAGCGGATTCACGCTGTCAGCCGGCGACCGCGCCGACCTCGAGTGGCTGTCAGCCGACGGCGTTCGCGGCAAGCAGCGGCTGATCGAGGCGAACCTGAGGCTGGTGGTGTCGATTGCCAAGCGGTACATCGGCCGGGGCCTGGTCTTCCTCGACCTGATCCAGGAGGGGAACCTGGGGCTGATCCGGGCGGTCGAGAAATTCGACTACACCCGCGGCTACAAGTTCTCCACTTACGCCACCTGGTGGATCAGGCAGGCCATCACCCGCGCGATCGCCGACCAGGCCCGCACCATCCGGGTGCCGGTGCACATGGTCGAGACGATCAACAAGCTCGCCCGGGTGCAGCGCCAGCTGCACCAGGAGCTCGGCCGCGAGGCGACCGTGGATGAGCTGGCGGCCGAGATGGGCATCGAGCCCGAGCGGGTCGCGGAGATCCAGCGGATCGCCCAGGAGCCGGTGTCACTGCAGTCGCCCATCGGCGAGGAAGAGTCCGACCTGGGCGACTTCATCGAGGACGCGGATGCGGTGGTGCCGATCGAGGCGGCCGCCTTCATCATGCTGCAGGACCAGCTCGACCGGGTCC
>CAWCHI010000003.1:0-103777 GCA_963795335.1 uncultured Actinomycetota bacterium | reverse complement strand
TGAGGGTCGGGCCCACCCGGAACTGCACCGTGCCCGACGGCGTCGCGGCGCCGCTGGCCGGCGCGACGCCGCGATCAGCGTGGAGACCTGGGCGGTGGTGCCCGGGCTGGGCGAGACCGCCATTGCCGTCGTCGTGGCCACCGGGCCGGTGCCGACCGGGATCGTCGCGCACACGTGGCCCACCTCGTCGCAAATCGTCGGCAGCGGCGTCGTCAGCAGCAGCGTGTCAGTGCCATCGGCTGTGAACGTGGGTTGCCGCAGCTTTGCCGGATGGCCGCCGTCGTCGTGGGCACGCTGGCGCCGGGGATCTGCGCCAGTGCGGCGAAGCCCTGCTCGACCAGGTTCTCCGGCAGCGACGCGTAGCCCAGCGTGTCGAGTTGCTGCTGGCCGGCGCACAGCGCGTACTGGCCGAACGCGCCCAGGGTGTAGCCCTTGCCGGTCGACATGCCGTTGCTCAGGTCGGTCGGCACGATCATGTACGAGTAGTACGACAGCTCGTAGGTGCGCGGGTCGGTGTCGGTGTAGACGCCCGACAGGTCCGCGCTCCCGTCGCTGGCGCTGGTCTTCGCGGCGAGCAGGGACACCCCGACATCGCCGGGGGTCGGCGCCGTGTAATCGCCGGCCGCGTTGAGCACCTCCGCGACCGGGAGGGCTTCCTGCAGCGCCGACGCGCTGGTGGTGAGGCCGATCGCCCCGTTGGACGAGGACTGCGCCACGTAGGTCGCGACGCCGGGGTCGCCGGGCTGGCTGATCATCGCCGAGGACGCGAGGACCGGGTAGGTGGCGGCCGGGGCGCACGGACTGAGGCTGACCTTCTGGCAGTAGGCGCTCCAGGCGGAGCCTTGCGTCGCGGCCATCCACTGGGTGAAGGCCTGGGTCTCGCCCGAGGCGTCGCCCCGGACCACCGGGGTGATCGCGGTGGCCGGCAGGGTGAGGGCCGGGTTATCGGCCGCGATCTCCGGGTCGTTCCACCTGGTGACCGTGCCGGTGAAGATGGCGGCGATGGTCGCGCCGGACAGCCGCAGGCTGGTCACCTGCTTGCCGTTGATGGTCAGGTTGTACGCCAGCGCGGTGGCGCCGGCCGTGTCCGGGACGTACGCGTAGCCCCGGGAAGGCGGCGGCTCGCTGCTCCCCGTCCCGTAGGGGAACTCCGATGCGGCCCAGTCGACGCCACCCTGCGCGAAGTCGCCCAGGCCGAACACCGATCCGCCCTGGCTGTAGGTGGCGGTAATGCCGGCCGCGACCTCGTTGTCGATCCAGGAGTGGATCGCCGGGTAGGACCAGGTAGAGCCCGCCCCAGTGATCGGCACGTAGGTCGCAGCCGAGCTCGGCGGCGCCAGTCCGAGCAGGATGGCACCCACCGCAGCCAGCACCGCCAGCGCCCGCGCGAGCAGTGGGAGACGAGACCGCGCGGCGGTGGCCATGACCGTCCCCCCTACCTCGGTACCTGACTAGCAAAGCTGAGTCTGGCACCCGGCCGGGCGGGCGCGTGGAATGCAGGGAGAACCGTTGATGAACAGTGTCAGAGCGTCGTCAGCAGGTAGACGTTCAGGCCGACGATGACCGCGGTCACCGCGACCGCCGCGGCGGTGGTGGCGGCCGGTTGACCAGGGCGCCCATGACGCTGCGCCGGGCGGTGAACGCGACCAGGGGGATCAGCGCGAACGGGATGCCGAAGGACAGGAACACCTGGCTGAGCACCAGGGCGCGGGTCGGGCTGAAGCCGAGGGCGAGCGACGACCAGGGCGGGGAGCATGGTCACCGCGCGGCGCAGGAAGACCGGGATCCGGCGGCGCAGGAAGCCCTCCATCACCACCTGGCCGGACATGGTGCCGACGCAGGAGGAGGCGATGCCGGAGACCAGCAGCGCGACGCCGAAGACGGTGCC
The DNA here is from genome assembly GCA_963795335.1 of uncultured Actinomycetota bacterium. Taxonomy (GTDB): domain Bacteria; phylum Actinomycetota; class Actinomycetes; order Streptosporangiales; family Streptosporangiaceae; genus Trebonia. Next base: position 101,889 of record CAWCHI010000003.1, on the reverse strand, counting down.
CGCGTGCGCGCCCGCGTAGCGCGTTCAGGCCGGCCACCACCCGGCCGAGGTCGCTGCCCGCCGAGGTGTCGCCGCGGGTGAAGAAGACCGCCGCGGCGGTGGCGAGCATGGCCAGGTTGATCAGCCCGGCCAGGCCCATGGCGCACAGCACGTCGACGATCTCGAAGCGGAAGATGCGCCGTCTCGCGGCTGTCTCGCTGACGTTGTCCGCCACCCGGCCGCGGACCAGCGCCGAGTGCAGGTAGATGACGTGCGGCATCACGGTCGCGCCGACGATGGAGACCGCGAGCAGCGCCGCGCCGCCGGGCAGCCGGGGCTGAGCACGCCCGCCGGCCACCGCGGCGGCCGGGCGGCCTGGCGTCGAGCAGCTCAAGGCAGAACGCGAGCACGACCACGCCGACGAGCGCGGTGATGGCCGCCTCGAGCCGCCGGAAGCCGCCGACCTCCATCGCGAGCACGGCGAACGTGGCCAGCCCCGCGAGCAGCGCCGAGATCCACAGCGGCAGGCCGAAGACCAGGTTCAGGCCGAGCGCCGCGCCGGTGAACTCGGCCAGGTCGGTGGCCATCGCGACCAGCTCGGCCTGCAGCCACAGGAACACCACGACCCGCGCGGTCGAGCCGCTCCCGGCACACCTCGGGCAGGGACAGGCCGGTGGCGATGCCGAGCTTGGCCGACAGCGTCTGCACCAGCATCGCCATCAGGTTGGCGCCGAGCACCACCCAGCCGAGCGCGTAGCCGAACTGCGCGCCGCCCGCCATGTTGGTGGCGAAGTTCCCCGGGTCGACGTAGGCGACGGACGCGATGAACGCCGGCCCGAGAAAGGGCGTCACCGCCCGCAGGCCCCGCCGCTGTCCGGTCAGGGCCTGCTGAGCGGCGACCGCACGTGCTCAGCTCAGCGCAGTATCAGCCCACCGACGGGCCGAGGCCGAGGGACTGCGGGGTGGAGGAGTCGGGCGACGGCTGGTGCAGGCCCTCGTCGAGCGACCCGTACTCGGTCATCAGCGCGGCCGAGCCGCCCCACGGCGTCTGCTCCTCGGCCACCAGCGTGTTGGTGGTGAGCAGCAGGCCGGCGACGGACGCGCCGTTGGCCAGGGCGGAGCGAACCACCCGCAACGGGTCGACGATGCCCATCTCGACCATGTTGCCGTGCCGGCCGGACAGCGCGTCGAACCCCTCGTCGCGGGCCGAGCGCGGCCGACTGGGCGACCACCTCCGCGGCGTCGTAGCCCGCGTTGGACGGCGATCAGCGTGGCGGGCTCAGACAGCGCCTGGCGGACGATCTCCACGCCGATCGCGTAGTCGCCGGTCACGTCGACGTCGCTGGACAGGTCGTCCAGGGCGCCGACCGCGTGCAGCAGCGGCCGATCCGCCGCCCGCCACGATGCCCTCGGCCATCGCCGCCCGCGTCGCCGACAGCGCGTCCTCGACCCGGTGCCGCAGCTCGCTTGAGCTCGGCCGAGGTGGGCGCGCCGACCCGGATGACCGCGACCCGGCCCGGACAGCGCGCCGATCCGCTCGGTCAGCACGTCCTCGTCGATGCCGAAGGTCGCCCGCTCGAGCTCGGCGCGCATCTGCCCGAGCCGGAACTCGACCGCCTCCGACGACCCGCCGCCGCCGATGATCGCGGTGCTGTCCGCGTTGACCCGGACCTGGCGGGCCCGGCCGAGGTGCTCGGTGGTCATCGTCTCGAGCGAGAACCCGGAGTGCTTGCTGTAGACCGCGCCGCCGGTGAGCGCGGCGATGTCCTCCAGCTTGTGCAGCCGCCGGTCGCCGAAGCCGGGCGCCCGGACCGCGACGCACTGGAAGATCCCGTTGACGTGGTTGTGCACCAGCATGGAAGGGCGGTGCCCTCGACGTTCTCGGCGACGATGACCAGCGGCCGCGGGTTGCGCATGACCTTGTCCAGCACCGGCATGAGCTGCTGGACCTTGGTGATCTTCTCGCTGCAGAGCAGGATGTAGGGGTCATCGAGGACCGCCTCGAGCGACGCCGGGTTGGTCACCAGGTAGGGCGACAGGTAGCCGTTGTCGAACTGGAAGCCCTCGACGAAGTCGACCCCCATGCCGGATACGGGCGAGTCCTCGACGGCCACGATGCCGCCGTCGCCCACCGTGTGCAGCGCCTTGGCGATCACCGAGCCGACCGTGTAGTCGTCGTTGGCCGAGATCGCGGCGACCCGCCGGTAGTCCTCCTCGGTCTCGACCGGGTGCGCGACCGACTGCAGGTACTCATCCAGTCGGCCCACGGCCAGGTCGATGCCCCGCTTGACCAGCACCGGGTTGGCGCCGGCGTCGATCGCCCGCATGCCCTCGCGGATGATCGCCTGGGCGAGCACGGTGGCGGTGGTGGTGCCGTCGCCGACCACGTCGTTGGTCTTGATCGCGGCTTCCTTGACCAGCTGCGCGCCCATGTTCTCGAACTGGTTCTTGAGGTGGATCTCGCGGGCGATGGTGACGCCGTCGTTGGTCACCACCGGGCTCCCGGTGATCTTCTCCAGGATCACGTTGCGGCCCTTGGGGCCGAGGGTCGTCTTCACCGCTTCCGCCAGCGCGTCCACCCCGGCCAGCAGCAGGGCGCGCGCCTCGGCGCCGTAGCGCAGTTCCTTCGCCATTGAAGCTCTCCTTTACGGGATGAGGATCGCGCGGCCGCGCACCCGGCCCGCGTCCAGGTCGGCCAGGGCGTCGGGGGCGGCGTCGAGCGGGTAGGCCTTGGTGTGCAGGGTGACCTTGCCCGACTGGGCCAGGGCCATCAGCTCGGCCAGTTCGTTGTACGTGCCAACGATGTTGCCGACCACGTTCCGCTCGGTGGAGATGATGTCCAGGGTCGGGATCGTGACCGTGCCGCCGTAGCCGATGACGAAGTCGGAGCCGCCGGGCCGGGTCATGTTCCAGGCGTCCATCTCCGCGCCCTGCTCGGCCACGAAGTCGAGCACCACGTGCGCGCCCTGGCCCCCGGTCAGCTCCTTGACCGCGTCGACCTGGTGGCCGTCGCCGACCACGGTGTGCCGGGCGCCGAGCTGCTCGGCCAGCTTCAGCGCGTCCGGGTTGCGGTCGACCACGATGATGTCGGTCGCCGACAGCGCCGCCAGGCACTGGATGCCGATGTGCCCCAGGCCGCCCGCGCCGATCACCACCGCAGTGGTGCCCGGGTAGAGCAGCGGAAGCGCCTTGCGGACCGCGTGGTAGGCGGTGATGCCGGCGTCGGCCAGCGCCGCCACGTCCTCCGGCCTGGTCGCCGGGTCGAGCTTGACGCAGGCGCGGGCCGAGGTCAGCAGGTACTCGGCCATCCCGCCGTCGGTCGACAGGCCCGGGAAGGTGGAGTTCTCGCAGTGCATGTCGTCGCCCGCACGGCAGGCGTGACACAGCCCGCAGGTCGGCGTGGGGTGCAGGATCACCGTGTCGCCCACCGCCACGTTGGTGACGGCCGAGCCGATCTCGTGCACCCAGCCCGCGTTCTCGTGGCCGAGGATGTACGGCAGCGGCGTGTTCATCCGGCTGTCCCACTGGCCCTCGATGATGTGCAGGTCGGTGCGGCACACGCCGGCCCCGCCGACCTTCACGATGACGTCGAGCGGGCCGGTGATCTCCGGGTCTGCTACTTCGTCGACTACCGGTGTCTGGTGGAACTTGTGTATCCGTACTGCTTTCATTTCGGGTGCGGTTCCTTTCCCGATCTTGCTTTTCGGAACAGCGCGTTTATACGGTCCAGCCGTCTGGGTAGCGGGCCTTGAACATCCCTGAGCAAATGCTTGTGTTGGCGTCGATGCTCGCCTGGGTGACTCTCGCCTTGCGCAGGTGCAAGGGCACGCTTTCCTCTGGAATTCGCTCCCCGGTGTCCGGGTCCAGCAGCAGCCAGGCGTCGTCTCCAGCCGGAAGTCCCAGCTCTTGACGGCGCTGGCGCAGCCGTGTCAGTTCCTGGCTGGGCGGGATGTCGCCGAGGGTGCGGGCTACCAGGTCGGCCGGGGTTGCGCCCTGGTCGACGAGGGGCGGGCGACCTGGTGGGTTCCCGCCAGGACCGCCTTGCGGAGGAAGTGGGCGCGGAGTTCGCCCAGCTCGGCCACTGCCTCGCCGTTGAACGAGGCGACAAAGCCGGCCTGGGCCGCTACGCCAGCGTTGATCTCGTCGGACGCGAAGTGATCCTCCAGGATCACCTCAGCCGACGTCACGCCCGGCACCCCAGAGACCGCGTCGTAGGAGTCGGCCGCCATCAGGTAGGAGAAGTTGGGTGCGCAGTAGAAGGTCGGCAGGCGAAGGCGGACCACCGCCCGGCCCTCGCCGGACACCGTGCACGAGGCGACGAACCCCATGGCGGTGATCGGCGTGTCGAGCTCGGGATCGCGCACCGTCGCCAGCGCCGCGAGGGCGGCGCTGGCGACAGAGGCGTCGGTGGCGACGGTCACTGGCCGGCGACCAGCTGCGCGTCGTCCTGCCGGGCGGGCTCGGCCGGGTCGACCGGCAGCTGGGCCTCGGCGGGCACCTCGATCCCGTAGAGCTTGGCCGCGTTCAGGCCGAGGATCTTCTTCTTGGTGGCGACCGTCAGCTTCGCGTAGTCCGACAGCTCGTCGTCGTCTGGCATCTGCCAGTCGACGAAGCCCTCGATCTGCCACTTGGGCTCCCAGATGCCGTAGTCGCTGCCGAACGTCATCTTGTCCTCGCCGACCCAGAACATCAGCTCGCCGATGCACTTGGCGAAGAACTTGGGCCGGGCGTGCATCAGGCCGCCGATGACGACCGACAGGCCAGCGTAGACGTTGGGCTCCTGCGTCGCCATGAAGCAGAAGTCCTCGATCCGGGGCAGGCCGACGTGCTCGACGATGAAGTTCAGGTCGGGGAAGTCGGTCGCGCAGTGGTCGATGTCGGACACGTCGAACGCGTCCTTGTCCAGCGGCCAGATGGTCGGGCCCTTGTGCACGTGGATGTTCTTGATCCCGAGCTCCTGGGCCTTGTCCAGGAAGCGGTAAGCGGCCGGGTCGCTCAGCTTGTAGCCGCGCGAGCCGTTGTTCCACTCGGCGGTGTACAGCTTGACGCCCTTGAGGCCCCAGCGCTCGGTGTCCCGCTCCAGCTGCTTGAGGCCCTCGTCGCCGTCGCGCGGGTCGAACCGGCCGTTGGTGATGAACTTGCCGGGGTGCTTCTCCCCCAGCAGCCCGTTGCGCTCGGTCGTGTTGAAGCCCTCGGTGTACCACTCGCGCAGGTACGTGGGCTGGAAGATCGCGATGTCCACGTGGCCGTCTTCGAACACGTCCTTCATCAGGTCGTCCTCGGTGTACGACCCGAACTTCGCATCGTCCCAGTGGGTCTCCTTCGGACCGAGGTACTGGTAGGCGTGGAAGCAGTCGATCCAGCCCTTGGCGTACTGCTCGGCGCCCTTGACCCAGTTGTCCGGTCCCGCGCTCCAGTAGTGCATGTGCGAATCGACGATGAAGTACTTTTCGCCGTCCTTCTCGTACACGGCCAGCCCTCCTTCAAGGGGTTCCCGATCTTTGTGGTGCGGTAAAGGGCCGCGCCCGCGCCCGGGACCTGCCCGGGCGCGGGCGGAGCCCGTGGTTACGACCTGGCCTTGAGGTCGAAGCCGATGAACTCGGCCGCTTCCTCCGGGTTGGCGAACATGATCGTCCGGTCGTCCTCGTGGATCATCCGGCCGTAGTGGGTCGACATGTTCTCCTCGAACTCGGCTGAGTCGAAGAAGCCGTCCTCTTCGCCGAGCGCCTCGGAGATCTCGTCGTAGACGAAGTCCATCCGCCCGGTCGCGTCCACCCGGATCATCGACGGGAGGTAGCGCACCGTGACGTTCGGCTTGGTCGCCATGACCTGCGCGACGACGGCGCCGACCTGGTTGTTCATCAGGGTCACACCGCACTGGTTGGAGGCGGTGTTGTCCGCTTTGAAGGGCGACTCGGAGGTCTTGAACCTGGGCGTGGTCACTGGGCCAGCTCCTTCGGGACGTCGAGGTGCAGATCGTTCAGGATGCCGGAGAAGCGGTTCTTGACGGCGTCGAGGCTGTCTTCGAACCGCGGCGGCTTGGCGTCGGTCTGCGACCACAGCGGCTGCAGCCTGCGGGCCGCGGCGATCGACATCGGCACGTATTTCGCCAGCCAGCCGTTGATGATGTTCTTGTTGTGGTCAGCGAATTCCTTGTCCGTGGTCAGCAGGCCGAACATCGCCATGGTGTAGCGCAGGTCGCGCTCGGCGAAGTCGTACTCGGCCACGCCGACGACCGTCGGGGTGACGAAGTCACCGTTGCGCGGCGCGATCTGCTGGACCAGCTGGCTGCGGAAAAGCTCGCCCACCAGCGGCTCGAACACCACGTTGCCCGCGAAGATCGCCTCGGCCCAGTCCCAGATCGAGGTGAGCTCTTCGGCCGTCTCCCGCACGCCCTGCCAGGCCGGGTCGGAGTTCCACACCTCCAGGTGGGCCGAGCCGTCGAAGCCCGGGACCTCCTCGGTCAGCGTCAGGTTGTACAGCGCGAGGTCCTGGGCCGCCCGGATGCGGTGCATCGAGTTGACCGAGATCGCGTTGTTGTGCATGTTCGTGGGCGCCCGGCGCTGCGCGTTGGCGTACAGGTAGAGGCCGAGCCCGTGGTCCACGTGCATCCAGGCGCCAACATTGCGGGCGACGAAGCTGGTCCAGTTCGGGTTCCACTGCTCGAACGCCTTGGCCTGCTTGGCGTTGTCGATGTTCTGGTTGACCTGCCGCACGACGTTGGAGTTGTAGCGGTAGAAGGTGAGTTCCCACTCCTCGTTCGGGTCGCGGAACTCGTGGAAGCCGTGGGCGGGCCACTCGTAGCCCTTGCCCCCGGAGCCGGGGTAGCGCTCGGGCTCGGGCCGGTCGACGCCCCACGCCTTGAGCGCGGTCCAGTCGAGCGGGTAGCCGCCCTTGCCGTCGGCGAACCCGTACAGCCAGCCCTGGGCGAGGTAGTGCCGCGGGTCCGGCTGGACCTCGACCGTCACGTCCTCGTAGTGGGTCTGCTTGCGCTTGGCCGGCTTGAAGTAGTTGTAGTTCCGGCTCGTGCTGTCCGGGAATACCTTGGCGCCCGCCTCCGCATCGGTGAAAACCGGCTTCGGCACGCTGCGCTGCTGCGGAACGCTCGTCTCCTGCGTCTCCTGCGTCTCTGTCATGACGGCTCTCCCGTGGTGGTGAACTTGTCGTAATAAATGCGCTTGTCCTCGACGCCGAGCGTCTCGAGCAGCGGCAGGGCGGCCTCCACCATCGGCGGCGGGCCGCATACGTAGGCGTGCGCACCGCTCAGGTTTCCGCCGGTTAGGCGCTTGACCACGTCGGTGATCAGGCCGTTCTCGCCCGTCCAGTCGCCATCGTCGACAGCGGCGTCGGACAGGGCGGGGATGTAGCTGAAGTTGGGCAGCTTCTCCGCGATCGCGGCCAGCTCCTGCTCGAAGCACAGGTCGCGCTGCGCCCGGGCGCCGTAGAAGAAGGTGGCCTTGCGCTCGATGCCGCGCTCAGCCATGGAGCGGAGCAGGGACAGGATCGGGGCCATCCCCGCTCCGCCGCCCACGAAGACCAGCTCCTTGTCGCTGTCACGCAAGGTGAAGACCCCGAAGGGACCGGTGATGTCCAGCCGGTCGCCGACCGCCAGCTCCTTATCCAGGAACTGAGAGAACAGCCCGTCCGGGTACACCTTGATGACGAACTCGAGTAGGCCGTCCCTGCTTGAGGTGTTGGCCATTGAGAACGACCGGACCTGATCGGTGCCGGGAATCGCGAAGTCCATGTACTGCCCGGGAAAAAACTTCACGTCACCCGGCTCGACGAGGCGCAGCACCAGGTGAACCATGTCGTGCGTTACCCGGTCCTTGGAGACCACCTCGGTCACCGCCTGCTGGATGGGCAGGCCGGAGCGGATCATCTCCTCGTCGTAGTTGAGCAGTTCGATCGTGACGTCTTCGTACGCGTGCGCCCGGCACAGCAGGGTGTAGCCTTCCTCCTTCTCGTAGTCGGGCAGCGCGAACGTGGAGTACTTGTCGTGCTCGATGTCTTCGCCTTCGAGGATGAACGACTTGCACGCGGCGCACTGGCCTTCCTTGCAGCCGTGCATGAGCATGATCCCCTGCTCGGCCGCGGCCCGCAGGATCGTCTGGTCCTCGTCTACGTCGATCTCGATGCCGACGGGTTCGAAGCGCACCTTGTGCTTATCTGTCACTTTTCGCCCCTTGCTAAGCTCCCCGGGCCAGGCCCGCCCGGTTGCGGCGGGCGGGCCTGGTTACCGGTGGAACACGGAACCGTTCGGCTGAAAGGGTTTTCGTCTTTCAGCTGGCGGCGGGGGCGGGGCGGCCGGCCGGGCCCTGCTTGTTGTAGTCGGCCACGAACGCGGCGCGCTCGGCGTCGCTCCACTGGTTGAGGAGCACGTTGGGCGACTGGATCTCCGGCATCCGGCGCAGGTGGTCGAGCGTCCACATCTTCTTCTGGTCGCCCAGTTCCAGGTGCGGCTGCGCGACCATGGTCTTGCCGTCGTCGCGGACGTAGCCCATGTCGGAGACGGCGTCGGCCCAGTTCCAGCCGTGGTACAGCGTCTCCCACTCGCGCTTGCCGGTCAGCTGGCCCATGTTCGGGGTGTCGCGGCCCTGGTACGTCGGCCGGAAGGCCGTCGCGTCGGTCCAGTGGCACGGCTCCGAGCAGTAGGTCCGCCACTGCCCGTCGACCTGGTCCATGACCATGTCCTCGCGCACCAGGCACGGGACCATGCAGGTCCAGCAGCGGTGCGGGTAGACGTAGTCGACGTTCTCGGCCACGATCGGGTGGTGCCCGTTCGGCATGGACAGGCGGTTGTAGTTCTCCCACCAGGCGCCGTACTTGTCATACCAGCCCGGGTACTTGTACTCGAACCACTCGAAGTCCTTGTCCGTCATCGGGTCGATCCGCCAGTAGTTGGCGAGCCAGCCGGTGGCGAAGAACTGGGCGACCTCGTGCACGTAGCCCTTGTTCCAGATCTGGTTCCACGCTTCCTCGATGAGGTCGTGCGGGATGACCAGGCCGTACTTCTCGAGCGGAACGAGGTAGCTGCGGTAGTAGTCGTCGTAGATCCACCGGCGCCACATCTCGGCGTAGGACTCACGGTCCTTGCGCCGGTCCTTGGTGCCGTACTCGATGAACGTGCCGATGGCCGCGTCCACCACGCGGTGGTTGTTCCACCACGCGTAGCGCAGGTCGCGCTCGAGGAGCTGGTGGTTGGACTCGTCGGAGAGCGCCATGAGCAGCGTCGCGTAGCCGTTGGAGATGTGGCGGCTCTCGTCGCTCTGGACGCTGTGGAAGACGGTCGGCAGCAGGTAGTCGCCGTTGGCGGCGGCCTCGGCCGGCATGGCCACGAACAGGGTGTTCGTGAACGCGGTCTCCGCGACGATGGTGAGGTAGATGCTCGCGGCGGTGATCGCGTCGCCGGTGATGAAGCCCTCGGCGAACTGACGGCCGATCGTGCCGCAGTAGTCGTTCTGGAAGTTGCGCAGGCTGGAGTTGAAGCCCGCGGGGTCGATGTAGTTGTTCATGTAGAGGCGCTTCAGGTTCTGCTGGATCGTCGAGTGGCGAACTTCGTCGATCATCTGAATCGCCTGGCCGTTGTGCAGTTCCGGGTTGGGAACGGTGCGGAACAGCAGCGGCATCGCGCGGGCGGCCGAGATCTCCGGCAGCGGGATGATGGACAGGAACAGCTTCTGCCATTCCAGCCAGCGCTCCTGCACCTGGCGGAACATGTTGCCGCGGATGGCACCGTCTTGCGCGCCGTAGACCCGGTGGTCCTTCTCCTCCTGCATCGGGAAGTAGGACCGGAGCACCTGCTTGAGCGGGTCCTTCTTCTGCGCCTTCTGGAACGTGTAGTCCGTCCCGTAGTGGCTGACCGGCGTGTGGTACTGCGGTTCCCAGGAGAGTTCCTGGATCTTCTGGTGGGCCTTGGCCACGCTCTGGCGGCTCATCGGCATCCCTCCCTAACTGGGAAAGTCGCTCGTTGGCGATTGAACCCTGTGCCCTGGATCACACCTTGGATGCGTGACGCCTGAGCTCTCAACCTGAGACAGAGCGCCTGCTTCTGGGCGGCTTTCAGGTGTCCTGGCTGGCCTCGAAGGCCTCGCGGAGCGCCGCCAGTTCCTCGTGTACCCGGTGAGTCACCTTCTCATTACCGTGGGCAGACGGGACAATCCCGAGGGCCCTGAGCAAGTCGGCTGCCGGCGGCCCCGGGTGGCCGGAGTCGCCGAGCACCGGGTGCAGGCCCTCGTCGGCCAGGTGACGGAAGACCAGGTTGACGATGGTCCAGGGGTTGTAGGTCTCTGCTGGTGCCTGCGGGTCGCGGGCATGGTCGTCGCTGGTGTCCATGCGGCGAGCACACGCCGATGGGATTGCGCTGGGCATCTCAACTTGAGACAGTGCGAACAGGCATGGGGTTTATCGTTTGGGCAACGCTCGCTTAATGAGCGCTCTGCACCATGGGGTCCTCCCGACTGGACGAACAGGCAGGGGGCGAAGATGGGACGTGCATCAACGAGGCTGCACCAGGACTCTTCCGCGACTGGCGGGCCGCCGAAGGGCGGCTACGCCGCAGCGATCGTGCCCGGGCAGGGGCTGCCGGGCACGCGTGACCCGCTGGCCGAGGCCCGCGACCGCTTCCTGGCCGCCGAGCCGGTGGACCGGACGGTGGTACGCGAGCCCATCCTGGCGTCCTGGTGGCGGTCGAAGGAATGGAAGATCGCGGCCAACCGGCTCGACCTGAGCTTCCTGGGCGACCCCAACCTCGACACGACCCTCGCCCGCGCGGCCGAGCCCATCCTGCGGCACCTGTTCGAACAGCTCGACGGCCAGCCGATCAGCATCATCTTGACCGACGCGTCCGGCCTGGTGCTGCGCCGGTTCACCGGCGACACCGACCTGGAACGGCAGCTCGACCGGATCCTGCTGATCCCGGGCTTCTCCTACGCCGAGGATGTCGTCGGAACCAACGGCATCGGCACCGCCCTGGAGTCGGGCGGCCCGACCCACGTGTTCGGGCACGAGCACTACGCTGAGCGGCTCGAGGGCATGGCCTGCGCCGGGGTGCCAGTCCGCGACCCGGTCTCGGGCAAGACCCTCGGAGTCATCGACCTGACCTGCTGGCGCCGGGACGCCGACCCGCTGATGCTGTCCCTCGTCCGGTCGACTGCCGACCAGATCAACCAGTCACTGGCCGAGACCAGCCACGGCCGTGACCTGCGGCTGCTGCAGGAGTACACCCGCGCCTGCCGGCACACCGGCGGTATCGTACTCGCCCTCGGCAACGATGTCGTCATGCTCAACGACCACGCCCGCCAGGCCCTGTCGCCGGCCGACCAGGCATCGCTGATCTCGCAGGCGACCGAGACGCTGACGGCCGAGGCGCTCACGGCAGGCACCCGTGGCCGCTGGGCCCGCGCTTCGCACGGCGGCGTGACCGTCGACCTGCCGAGCGGCGCAGTCGCCCGGATGTTCTGCCGCCCGATCGGCGAGCTCGGACTGTATAACGCCCCCTCCGACTCGGCGCCGCTGGCCGACGGGGTGGTCCACGTCAAGCTGGTCGCCCAGGCTGGGCCGCCCGTGGCCGAGGCGGCGCTCACCCGCGGGGCGATGTCCCTGCCCGGGCTGGTCGGCTCGGGGGCGGCCTGGCGCCGGGCCACCCGGCTGGCCGAGGCCAGCTACGAGCGCGGCGAGTGGCTCGCCCTCGAAGGCGAGCCTGGGGTCGGCAAGCTGGCGCTCGTCCGGGCCGTGCACCAGCGCCGTAACCCGGCCGCACCGTCGCACGTGCTCGACGCGGCCGACGCGGCCGACGATCACGACTGGCTCGGCTCGGTCCGGACCGAGCTGGCCGAGGGCACCGGCATGCTGGTGCTCCGGCACGTCAACGAGCTCAGCGCCCGGCAGGTGCGGACGCTGACCGGGGCACTGGAGGAAGCGCTGGCGGAGGGCCGGGACCGGGAGCTGCTGGTGGCGGTCACCCTGGACCGGGCCTCGGTCCGGGCCGACCTGACCGCGCTGCTGCGGCTGTTCCCGGGCACGGTCGAGGTTCCGCCGCTGCGGCACCACAGCGAGGACCTGCGCGAGCTGATCCCGTTCTTCCTCGGCAAGCTGAGTCAGCAGGGCCGGGTCAGCTGCTCGCCGGCCGCCAGCCAGCTGCTGCTGCGGCACACCTGGCCGGGCAACGCGGCTCAGCTCTGGCAGGTGCTCAAGCAGGTCGTGCAGCGCCGCCGGGTCGGCCAGATCATGCCCGAGGACCTGCCGCCGGAGTGCTGGACGGTATCGCGCCGGGTGCTCTCGCCCCTGGAGTCGATCGAGCGCGACGCGATCGTGCAGTCGCTGCTCGACCACGACGGCAACAAGATCCGGGCGGCCCGCGCGCTCGGCATGTCCCGGGCGACGATCTACCGGCGCATCCGGGAGTACGGCATTATCACCTCGCCTGCCGGCTAACCGAGGTGCCCTTAGTTCACGGGCGGTTTTCCGGTTGAATGCGGCGGCTTTCATGCGGCGGCTTTCATGCGGCGGCTTTGAGGCTTGATCGGCGGCTTTCATGCGGCGGCTTCCCGAATAGAACGGAATCTTTTGGCAAGCCGGAAACTAATGCGTGCTGGCCCAACATTTATTACCGCGCTGCCAAGAGTTTCCGCGTAGGGCAGGCCGCGATTGAAGGGTGCGAGCGCCGAGTTGCGCGTGGGGCGCAAAGAGGCGGACCGCCGGGCGCGGGTGGCGCCCGGCAGGCGCGGCGGCGCGGCGGCGCGGGCGGCGCCCGGCAGTCGCGGTGGCGCGCCCGGCAGGCGCGGTGGCGCGGCGAGTCGGGGGCTGGAGCTGGGGGCCGTGTTTGGCCAGGGTTTCCCGGGCCGCCGGCCGGCCGTCGGCCAGTGTCTGCCTGAGGGCGGTTGGGTAAGCGGGTAACTGTGAGTGGCCTTCCGCAGCGTTTCCCGGGTCTGCGGGTGCGCCCCGGGCGCGGGGTCGGTGACCGTGGCCTGGGCGCGGCGCGGCGACGCCAGCCGCGCGGGCGGGCAGACGGTGCGCCGACGGCGTTTTTGTGGGATGCCCGGGTTCCGCTGGGGGAGCTAGAGGGTGCACCATTGCATCGCGGATGACAACGGGAGGCGGGACAACATGGCGGACCCGCGGGTACTGGGGATCGTGCTGGCCGGCGGCGCGGGGACGCGGCTGGCGCCGCTGACGGACGACCGGGCCAAGCCCGCGGTGCCGTTCGGCGGGGTGTACCGGCTGATCGACTTCGCGTTGTCGAACCTGGCCAATTCCGGCATCAGGAAGATCTGCGTCCTGACCCAGTACAAGAGCCACAGCCTGGACCGGCATATCTCGGTCACCTGGCGGATGAGCGACCTGCTGGGCAACTACGTCACCCCGGTGCCGGCCCAGCAGCGGCTGGGCGCGCACTGGTACAGCGGCTCGGCCGACGCCATCTACCAGTCGATGAACCTGATCAACGACGAGAAGCCGGACATCGTGGTGGTGTTCGGGGCCGACCACGTCTACCGGATGGACGCCCGGCAGATGGTCGCCCAGCACCTGGAATACGGCGCCGGGGCGACGGTGGCCGCCATCCCGGTCTCCCGCCAGGACGCCAAGGCGTTCGGCATCGTCGGCGTCGGCCACGATGGCCGCTCGATCGAGACGTTCCTGGAGAAGCCGGCCGACCCGCCCGCCATCCCCGACTCCCCCGGCGAGTCCTTCGCCTCGATGGGCATCTACGTCTTCGACTCCAAGGTGCTGGCCGACGTGCTGCGCGGGACGCCTCGGACTCCTCCTCCCGGCACGACATCGGCGGCAACGTCATCCCGGAGCTGGTCCGCGACGGCAGCGCGCAGGCCTATGACTTCCTCACCAACCAGGTGCCCGGCTCGACCGAGCGCGATCACGGCTACTGGCGCGACGTCGGCACCATCGACGCCTACTTCGACTCGCACATGGACCTGCGCACGGTCGAGCCGATGTTCAACCTCTACAACGACCGCTGGCCCATCCTCACCCACATGGACCCGCTCCCCCCGGCCAAGTTCGTGCACGACACCGGCACCCGGGTCGGCCGGGCGGTCGACTCGCTGGTGTCCAACGGGGTCATCGTCTCCGGCGGCCTGGTCAAGGAGTCGGTGCTGTCGCCCGGCGTGCGGGTCAACTCCTGGTCCACAGTGGAACGCTCGGTGCTGCTGAACAACGTGATCGTCGGGCGGCACGCGGAGATCAAGGACGCCATCATCGACAAGAACGTGGTCGTGCCCGAGGGGGCCAAGGTCGGCGTGGACAAGGAGCATGACCGGGCCCGCGGTTACGTGGTCTCACCGGGCGGCATCACCGTGGTCGGCAAGGGCCAGGAAGTCTCCCTGTGAACGGTGGCGCCGGGAGGGCCGAGCTCATTAAGGTCGCGCTGCTGACCAGGGAATACCCGCCCGAGGTGTACGGCGGGGCGGGCGTCCACGTCGAGTACCTCGCGCGGGCGCTGTCCGGCCTGGTCGACCTGACGGTGCACTGCCAGGGGGCGCCGCGGGACACCGCGGTGGCCCACCAGGCCTGGCCCGCGCTGCAGGACGCGGTGCTGCGGGTGTTCTCGGCCGACCTGTCGATGGCGGACGCGGTCGCCGGGGCCGACCTGGTCCACTCGCACACCTGGTACGCCAACCTGGGCGGGCACCTCGCGTCGCTGCTGCACGGGATCCCGCACGTCGCCACCGTGCACTCGCTCGAGCCGCTGCGGCCGTGGAAGGCCGAGCAGCTCGGCGGCGGGTACGCGCTGTCGTCGTGGGCCGAGCGGACGGCGCTGGCCGCGGCGGCCGCGGTGGTCGCGGTGTCCGACGGGATGGCGGCCGACGTGCTGTCGGCCTACCCGGAAATCCCCGAGGAACGGGTGCGGGTCATCCGCAACGGGATCGACACGACCGAGTACGCGCCGGACCCGGGACGGGACGTGCTGTCGCGGCTCGGGGTGGACCTGGAGCGGCCGTATGTCATCTTCGTGGGCCGCATCACCCGGCAGAAGGGCGTGCCGGTGCTGCTGCGGGCGGCCGCCCGGCTCGACCCGGAAGCGCAGCTGGTGCTGTGCGCCGGGGCGGCGGACACCCCGGAGCTCGGGGCGGAGGTGTCGGACCTGGTCGCCGGGCTCCAGGAGTCCCGCTCGGGGGTGATCTGGATCCCCGAGATGCTCCCCAAGACCGACATCATCCAGCTGCTGTCGCATGCCGCCGTGTTCGTCTGCCCGTCGGTCTACGAGCCCCTCGGCATCGTGAACCTGGAGGCGATGGCGTGCGCCACCGCGGTGGTGGCATCGCGGGTCGGCGGCATCCCTGAGGTGGTCGCGGACGGCGTCACCGGGCTGCTGGTGGAGCCGGAAGACCCGGCCGCGCTGGCCGCGGCCATGAACCAGGTGCTGCGCGACCCGGGCCAGGCGGCGGCCATGGGCCTGGCCGGCCGGGAGCGGGCGGTGCGCGAGTTCTCCTGGGACGCGGTCGGCCAGCAGACAGCGGCGCTGTACGCGGAACTGGTCCGCGCGAAGGGCTGAGCGCGGGACGGGCCGGCGCCGGGTCAGCGGCAGCAGGCGGTCAGCGGAAGCGCGCGGCCAGCAGGCACGCGTCGTCGCCGGTGTCGGAGGCGGCGCCGGCCAGGATGCGGGCCACGTGCCGGTCCAGGTCGGGGCCGACCGGGACGGTAGCCGCGGCGAACTCGGCCAGCGTGTCGGTGATCGAGGCGGCCCGCCGCTCGATGAGCCCGTCGGTGAAGAACAGCAGCGTGTCCCCGCGGCGCAGCAGCAGCCGGGACTCGGTGTAGCCGGCCTCGGGGTAGACGCCCAGCAGCATCCCGTCCGGCATCGGCTGCACCGTCGCGATCCCGTCGCGGACCAGCACCGGCGGCAGGTGCCCGGCCCGGGCCCAGCGCAGCTCGCGGCGGCCCGGCGAGTAGCGGCCGCAGATTACCGTCCCGGTGACTCCCTCGGTGAACAGGCAGGCGGTCTGGTTGAGCGCGCTCAGCAGGTCGGCGGGCCCGGCCCCGGTCGCGGCCAGCCCGCGCAGCGCGTTGCGGGCCAGGGCCATGTCGGCTACCGCGTCGATGCCGTGGCCGGCGATGTCGCCCACCACGAAGAGCAGGTCGCCGCCGGGCACCGGCAAGGCGTCGTACCAGTCGCCGGCGCCGAGTGCCTCGCCGAGGGCCGGGCGGCAGCGGGCCGCGATCTCCACCGCGGCCGCGGCCGTCAGCGCGCCGCCGGGGAGCGCAGCCGTGCCCAGGGGCAATACCGCGCGCTGCAACCGCCGCGCCAGCAACCGGAGGGTGTCGAGCTCACCCGGCGCCCCGGGCCGGGCCAGCTCCGGGCACGCCGCCAGATGGCCGGATAGCCCGGGCTGATGGTCACCCCCGCTGGTGGCCACCGTCTCCCCTTCCGCCACTGTTAATTACCCGACGTAACATGCCAAGCACGCTACCACCGGGCCCCGAATTCAATCCGGGCAACACCGAGGTATATGCGAAAGTAACCTTTAAAGCGCAGGTGCGAATCCACGTGCGTTTCCCCGTTGCACACGTGCCGGGAATGCAATTGCATATGGCATTGCCTAATGGCCGCGGGCGCTGACGGGCGCCGTCAGCGCAGGGCCCACTGGCCGAGGGCGGCGAGTACCGCCAGCCCTGCCGTCAGCCAGGTGACCTGGTCGCCGACCAGGCCGCTGTGCAGGCGGCGCAGCCAGCCGGTGCCCGCCGCCAGTGCCCGGCGGAGCCCGGCCGCCCGCCGGGTCAGGGCGATGCCCGCCACGCACAGCGCGGCCAGCACCTGCCCCAGGTCGGTGAGGACATCACGGGCGGACTCCGCGGGGACGGCCGGGACGACGACCACCGGAACCGTTCCGCTGTGGGGGCCCAGCACCGCGGCCGCGTACGCGGCCCGGTCGGAGAAGGCCGCCGCCGCGGCCGCGGTCTGTTCCGGCAGGCCGGGGGTCAGGCCCAGCCCGAGCCCGAGCGCGAGCAGCGCCAGCGGCGGCAGCAGCATGGTCAGCGGCACGCGGCGCGGCTCCCCGGCGCTCTGCGGGCCCCCCGGCGTCCGCTCCCCGGCGGCGGTGCCGGACCGTTCCTCAGCCTCCTCGCCGGGGTCGTCCTCGGTGCCAGTGCGCGCATCCGGACTCTCGCTGTCGCCCCAGCCCAGCCAGATCCGGGCCGCGGCCCGCAGTACGGCTCCGCTGGAGGCCATCAGGGACAACGCGATCACGATTTCCAGCCACGGCAGGCCCGCCTGGTCGCCCGCGTCCACCAGCAGCGCGTGCCCGGTGGAGGAGACAAAGGGCGGCAGGTCGGCCAGGACCAGCGCGCCCGCCGCGATGGTGACGCCGGTGACCGCCAGCCCGCGGCCGTGGCCGCGCAGCCTCGTCTCGCTGACGCTGGCCCGTTGATGCTGCACCACGCCGACGCCGAGGAACAGCGCCGACTTGGCCAGGCCGTCGCCGATCACCAGCAGCGCCGCGCCGGTCAGGCCGAGCGGGGTCAGCAGGCCGGCCCCGATCAGGTAGATGCCCAGGTGGCTCATGGTGACAAAGGCCAGCATCCGCTTCAGCTGCAGCTGGGCCAGGGCCATGACCGCCCCGACCACGGCCGTGAGGAGCCCGAACCCGAGCAGCACGGCCCGCATCCGCGGCCCGATACCGCCGGCCAGGCCGGAGAAGACGGTGTCCCACACCCGGATCACGGCGAACAAGCCGAGCTCGCTCATCACCCCGGCGAACAGCACGCAGACCGGGGTGGGGGCCGAGCCGTAGGCGTCGGGGAGCCAGAAGTGGAACGGAACGACCGCCGCCTTGACCAGGAAGCCACCGGTCAGCAGGGCGAACGCCACCACGACGAGCCCGTCGGCGTGCCGTCCGGCCAGGGCCTGCCCGATCTGGGCCAGGTTCAGCGAGCCGGTGCGCGCGTACAGGAACCCGATGCCCATCAGGACGGACATGCCGCCGAGGCTGTTGGTGACGGCGAAGTTGATCGCCCCCTGCAGCGGCCCCGGGTGCCCGGCGTTATAGCCGGTGAGCGCGAAGGCGGTGACCGCGACCAGTTCGAACGCGACGAACAAGTTGAACAGGTCCCCGGTGAGGCAGAAGTCGACGCTGCCGGCCAGGAAAATCAGCACCAGGGCATGATGGCGGCCGCGGGCGCTGTCGAAGTACCGCCAGCAGTAGACCAGGGCGGTGCTGGCCAGCACCCCCGCCAGGGACGCCATGCCCGCCCCGAGCGAGCCGACCGCGTAGTCGACCCCGACGACCATGCCGCCGGATGGACGCCAGCCGGAGAACCAGTAGATCATCGGGCGGCCCGCGCTGGCGGCCATCAGGATCACGGTCAAGGTGGTGGTCGCGAGCGCGACCGCAATGGCGAACAGGTCCCGGACCCAGCGGGGCAGCAGCCGGCTGAACCCGGCCATCAGGGCCGCGCCGGCCAGCGGAACCGCGACCGACACGGGAATGACGGCCGACGCTGACACCGGGAGTTCCATGCCGGTCAGTCCCTGGTGGCCCGGAGCTTGTCGGGGTCCAGCGTCCCGGCGCGCTTGTGCACCTGCACCGCCAGCGCGAGCAGCAGGGCGGTCACCGCGGCTCCCACCACCACGTCGGTGAGCGCCAGCGCCTGCATGACCGCGTCCACGGCCGGTCCCGGATGGGCGGGCAGGCCGACGAACACCGGGGCATGCCCCCCGCTGCGGTACCCAATCTCCAGCAGCAGGATGTCAGTGGCGGACTGCGCGACCGACAGGCAGACCACCATGTGAATGAGGTTGCGGCTGGATACGACGCCGTAGATGCCGATGAGGAAGAGCCAGGCGACGACGCCGTAGGCCAGGACGCTCATCACTGCCGGGTCCTGATGACCGCGGTCTGGTCGAGGAACTCCGACGCCAGGATCGCGAAACTGCCAACTACCTCCACGCCGACGACCACGTTCAGCAGCCAGATGGTGCCACCCGAGAACAGGTTCCCGGTCACGCCCAGGCTGACGACGTTGGTCAGGTAGTCGGTCCCGGCCAGCAGGCCGAGCAGTCCGATGACGATGTACCCGGAGGCGCCCACCCCGTCGGAGGCCTCAAGCAGCACGGGCGGCTGGAACCGCTCGACCGTCCGGTAGTTGGTCCCCAGGTAGATAACGTAGACGGCGCTGGCCAGGACTACCCCGCCCTGGAAACCACCGCCAGGCGTCAGCGTGCCGTGCGTGACCGTCTCGAGGCCGGTCAGCAAGAGCAGCGAGCTGAGGAAGACCGCCAGCAGCCAGACGGCCGGGCTTGGCGGCGGGATCGACCGCTCCGGCGCCTTGTCCTCGGGCAGCTGGCGGACCTCGTCGCTCAGCGGCCGCAGCAGCACCGAGATCCCGGTTACCGCGGCCAGCAGGATGAACTCCTCGAACAGGGTGTCGATGCCGCGATAGTCGAAGCTGATGGCCGAGACCACGTCGGTCACGTGCCGCTGCGGCGGGGCCAGCGCGTTGAGCATCCGGGCGTAGGCGGAGATCTGGCTGCCGAACGAGGGCAGGCCGGCCAGGCCAGCCCCCAGCGTCGCGGCCAGCGCCGCCGCGGCCACGGCAAAAAACGCCAGGCGAGCGCGCCGGCTCATTCCCGGTCCTTCCGCACCTTGGCCAGGCTGAGCAGGACGATCAGCGGCAACGCGATGGCGCCAACCACGATCTGGGACAGGGCCACGTCTCCGGCCTGCAGCGACAAGTAGAGGAAGGCGAGTGCCAGCCCGAAGAACCCGGCCGTGAACGCCTGGCGCAGCGGGTCCCGGGTCAGCACCACGGCCGTGCCCGCGGCGGTCACCCAGACCAGCGCGACCGCGGTCACCGCCTCGCTCAGCGCGCTCAATTTTCGTCCCCGGACGGGTCGGCGGACTGATCGGCCGGATCGGACCAGGTGGCGCCGCGGCGGATCGCGATGGCGCGGGCTACGGCGTGGCCGGCCAGCGGATTGACGACGATCAAGATCACGGCCACGCCGATGGCGGCCAGCCCGGACGCCGAAAGGCCGGCCCGCACCACCACCGCGGCGCAGATTCCGGCCGAGCCGAGCATCGCGGCCGGGGTGGTCAGGTGCATCCGGTCCAGGGGGTCGTCAAGCACCGCCATCCCGACGCACGAGCCGACCACCACCACCAGCCCCGCCACCAGCAGGACGGCCGAGATGAGCCCGGTCACCGTCATCGCCCGCAACTCCCGGCGGCCGCTGTGCCCGTCACAGCCACCGCTCCAGGAACCGGGCGAAGGCGACCGACCCTCCGCTGGAAAGCGCGGCCAGCACCACCGCCAGCGACGCGAGCCCAGGTTCGCCGTAGCCGACGGCCAGGCACAGCACGGCCAGCGCCTGGACCGTGCCGGCCAGCCCCAGGGCCACCACCCGGTGCTCGGAGTCGAACCGCCAGCACACGTAAGCGCAGGGAATCAGCGCGACCTGCAGCACCAGGGCCGCCGCGAGGAACCAGTTCATCCCGGCCGCGCCGGGCGTACGCCGGCCGGCCGCGCCGCAGGCGGGGGGGTGCCGGCCAGCCGGTGCACCAGTGCGGTGCCTGCTTCCATGTCGATGTCCACCACGATGGTGTTCGGTGCCGCCGACAGCAGCGCGGTCAGGACCGCTTCGCGTCGTGCGGCCGGCCAGCCACGGACGTCAGGCCCGGCATCCAGCGGCACGGTCAGCAGCCCACCCGGCCGGACCGGGCGGCCGGCCGCCTTGCGGGCCGCCAGCGCGAAGACCTGCCCGGTCTCGGCCACCACCTGCCACGGCACGGCGGCGAGGGTGCGCAGGTCGGCCAGCCGGACGCCGGGGACCATCTGCCCGCGCTGGCTGATGAAGTACGCCACGCCCACCGCCAGGACCGCCGCCGCCGACCCGCCCATCAGGTCCTGCGGGGCTGGCCCGCCGGCCAGCACGATCCATATCCCGAGCAGCACGCCGGCGTACAGCGAGGCCACCGGCGACCAGGGCCAGCCACCGTGGCCGCTCTGGCCCGGTCGCCCCGTCGTCCCGCCGGCCCAATTGGGGCTGCCTTGACATGGAACCTCCTGCGAGCGCGCGGTCAGGCTTGATGCTAACCAACCCCAGGCCCGCGAGGTAGCCGTGGCGCTGTCGTTGCCCCCATGAGCGCTGCCGTCTTCCCTGGCCGCTGCACGGCAAACGCGCACCGGCGTTTACAACCGGGCGGATGGGTAACGAGAAGCCCAGCGGGCTACGCTGAGAGGCATCATGGGCGTGAAAACGTGGATCGAGGGCTGGCCGGCCTACCGGCAGGCTGACCGGGACCGACCGGCTCGGGCCGCGGGGCGGCGGTCAAGAGCGAGCGGCCAGCGCGCGGCTGACCGCCGCGCACCGCGACCGCCGACAAGGTCGTCAAGTCGGTCTGCCCGTACTGCGCGGTCGGCTGCGGGCAGAACGTGTACGTCACCGGCGGACAAGGTCGTCCAGATCGAGGGCGACCCCGACTCGCCGGTGTCCCGCGGGCGGCTGTGCCCCAAGGGATCGGCCAGCCTGCAGCTCACCACCGGCTCCGGCGCGCGGCTACGAGGTGCTCTACCGGCGGCCGCACGGCACGGAGTGGGAGCCGCTGGCCTGGACGAGGCGATGGACATGATCGCCGACCGGGTGATCGCGTCCCGCCGGGCACGGCTGGCAGTGGGAGACGACGACGGCAAGCGGGTCCGGCGGACGCTCGGGCTTCGCCTCGCTCGGCGGCGCGACGCTCGACAACGAAGAGAACTACCTGATCAAGAAGCTGTTCACCGCGCTCGGGGCGGTGCAGATCGAGAACCAGGCCCGTATTTGACACTCCGCCACCGTCCCCGGTCTGGGGACTTCGTTCGGCCGCGGCGGCGCCACCACGCACGCAGCAGGACCTGCAGAACGCCGACTGCATCGTCATCGAGGGCTCGAACATGGCCGAGTGCCATCCGGTCGGGTTCCAGTGGGTGATGGAGGCCAAGGCGCGCGGGGCCACGGTGATCCACATCGACCCGCGCTTCACCCGCACCAGCGCGGTGGCCGACCTGCACGTGCCGCTGCGGGCCGGGTCGGACATCGTGTTCCTCGGCGGCCTCATCAACTACGTGCTGAGCACCGGGAAGTTACTTCCGCGAGTACGTGGTGAACTACACCAACGCGGCCACGATCATCAGCGAGGACTTCGCCGACACCGAGGACCTGGACGGGCTGTTCTCCGGCTTCGACCCCGAGGAGCGCATCTACGACCCGCGGCCTGGGCCTACGAGGGCGCCGACGTGGCCGGCGGCGTCGGGCGAGCGGGACACGCGGCGGTCGACGACCACGAGCAGTTCGGCGCATCGGTGCAGCAGGCCGGGCGGGGCGAGGCGCACGGCTCCGGCGGCGCGCACGTCGGCACGCCGCAGACCGACCCGACGCTGCAGCACCCGCGCTGCGTGTTCCAGATCCTCAAGCGGCACTTCGCCCGCTACACCCCGGAGATGGTGGAGCAGGCCTGCGGCGTGCCGCAGGCGGCCTTCCGCGAGGTCTGCGAGCCTGTGACGGCGAACTCCGGGCCGGGAGCGGACGACCGCGCTGCGTCTACAGCGTCGGCTGGACCCAGCACACCGTCGGCGTGCAGTACATCCGCGCCGCCGCGATCCTGCAGACGCTGCTGGGCAACATGGGCCGGCCCGGCGGCGGCATCCTGGCGCTGCGCGGGCACGCCTCGCATCCAGGGCTCGACCGACATCCCGACGCTGTTCGACCTGCTGCCCGGCTACATCCCGATGCCGCACGCGCACACCAACCGAGAACCTCGACGCGTTCATCGCGGCCGAGGGCACCGACAAGGGCTTCTGGGCGAACATGCGGCGCCTACACGGTCAGCCTGCTCAAGGCGTGGTGGGGCGACGCCGCGACCGCGGACAACGACTTCTGCTTCGACTACCTGCCCCGGCTCACCGGCAGCCACTCCGACCTACGAGACCGTGATGGCGCAGCTCGCCGGGGACTGCGAGGGCTACTTCCTGCTCGGCGAGAACCCCGCGGTCGGCTCGGCCAACGGCAAGCTGCAGCGGCTCGGCATGGCCAACCTCAACTGGCTGGTGGTGCGCGACTTCTCGCTGATCGAGTCGGCCACGTTCTGGAAGGACGGGCCGGAGATCGACACCGGCGAGCTGCGCGACCGAGGACATCGGCACCGAGGTGTTCTTCCTGCCCGCCGCCGCGCACACCGAGAAGAACGGCAGCTTCACCAACACCCAGCGGATGCTGCAGTGGCACCACAAGGCGGTCGAGCCGGCCGGGGACGCGCGCAGCGACCTGTGGTTCACCTACCACCTGGGCCGGCTGATCCGGCGCGAAGCTGGCCGGCTCGACCGACCCGAGTGGACCGGCCGCTGCTCGACCTGACCTGGGACTACCCGGTGCGAGGGACGCAGCTGGACGAGCCGTCCGCCGAGGCGGTGCTCGCCGAGATCAACGGCTGGGACGCCGACGGCAAGCCGCTGTCGGCCTACACCGAGCTGAAGGACGACGGCACCACCGCCTGCGGCTGCTGGATCTACTGCGGCGTGTACGCCGACGGGGTCAACCAGGCCGACCGGCGCAAGCCCGGACGGGAGCAGAACTGGATCGCCCCCGAGTGGGGCTGGGCCTGGCCGGCCAACCGGCGCATCCTCTACAACCGGGCCTCGGCCGACCCGGACGGCAAGCCGTGGAGCGAGCGCAAGGCCCTGGTCTGGTGGGACGCGGAGGAGGGCAAGTGGACCGGGCACGACGTGCCCGACTTCGTGCCGGACAAGGCGCCCGGACTACCGAGCCGCCCGACTGACGCGACCGGGCCCGCGGCGCTGTCCGGGCGACGACCCGTTCATCATGCAGGCCGACGGCAAGGCGTGGCTGTACGCGCCGGCCGGGCTGCTCGACGGGCCGCTGCCCGCGCACTACGAGCCGCAGGACTCGCCGGTGCCGCAACCCGCTCTACGGCGCAGCAGCGCAACCCGGCCCGGCAGGTGAAGCCGTTCGCGCCACCCGGACAACCGGTTCCAGCCGAGCGGCGGCTCGCCCGGCTCGCGAGGTGTTCCCCTACGTGGCCACCACCTACCGGCTGACCGAGCACCACACCGCGGGCGGGATGAGCCGGTGGCTGCCCTACCTGTCCGAGCTGCAGCCGGAGTTCTTCTGCGAGGTCTCGCCGGAGCTGGCCGCCGAGCGCGGCCTGGAGCACCTCGGGCTGGGCCACGATCATCACCGCGCGCACCGCGTCGAGGCCCGGGTGCTGGTCACCGAGCGGATGCCGCCGCTGACCGTCGCGGGCCGCCGGCTGCACCAGGTCGGGCTGCCCTACCACTGGGGCTGGGCCGGCTACAGCACCGGCGACTCGGCCAACGACCTGGTCGGAGTCAGCCTCGACCCGAACGTGCACATCCAGGAGACCAAGGCGTTCGCCTGCGACATCCGGCCCGGCCGGCGGCCGACCGGGGCGGCGCGCCCGGCGCTGGTCCGCGAGTACCAGCGAGCGGGCCGGGATCACCGAGGAGACGGGGACAGGAACCAGTGACGGCGGTGCCGTGGTCAGACGGTGCAACGGTGAAGGAGGTGCCACGGGCCGCAGTCGACGCGCGACGGCCGCGGCCCGACGGGATGGACAGCTACCCGGGCGAGCAGCCGCGGATGGGGTTCTTCACCGACACCTCGGTCTGCATCGGCTGCAAGGCCTGCGAGGTGGCCTGCAAGGAGTGGAATCGCGTCCCCGAGGACGGGCTGGTGCTGACCGGCATGTCCTACGACAACACGGTCGGGCTGGGCGCGGACACCTGGCGGCACGTGGCGTTCATCGAGCAGCAGCGGCCGGTGAGCGTGGCCGAGACGGACGGGGCGGCCCGCGGTGACGCCGGCGCCCAGCCGGACGCCGGCGGCCAGCACCGCCGGGGGCAGCGACGTGCGCTGGCTGATGGCGTCCGACGTGTGCAAGCACTGCACGCACGCCGCCTGCCTGGACGTCTGCCCGACCGGGGCGCTGATGCGGACCGAGTTCGGCACCGTCGTGGTGCAGGCGGACATCTGCAACGGCTGCGGCTACTGCGTCCCCGCCTGCCCGTACGGGGTCATCGACCAGCGCGAGGGCGACGGCCGGGCCTGGAAGTGCACGCTGTGCTACGACCGGCTCGGCGCCGGGATGGAGCCGGCCTGCGCCAAGGCCTGCCCGACCGAGTCCATCCAGTTCGGACCGCTGGACGAGCTGCGCGAGCGGGCCGCGGCCCGGGTCGAGCAGCTGCACGCAGCGGGCGAGGTCAGCGCACGGCTGTACGGCGACGACCCGGGCGACGGCGTCGGCGGCGACGGGGCGTTCTTCCTGCTGCTCGACGAGCCGGAGGTCTACGGGCTGCCGCCGGACCCGGTGGTGACCACCCGGGACCTGCCGTCCATGTGGCGGCACGCCGGGGCGGCGGCGGCGACGCTGGCCACCCTGGCCGCCGTCTCGTTCGCGGCCGCGCGGCTCGTGCGGGCGGCACGCGATGAGCGACGACGGCGAGCCGGGTCACCGGACGGCCTGCGCGGCGAGCGGCCGGGCCGGCGGCGGCCCCAGCGGCGGCCCCGGCGGCGACCGGCGCTGGCGGCGGCGCGGCCGGCGGGCCGAGCAGCCGATGGTGCCGCGGGCGGAGTTCACCTCCTACTACGGCAAGCCGGTGCTCAACGCCGCCGGTCTGGGAACCGCGCGACATCGCCGGGCTACTTCTTCCTCGGCGGCCTGGCGGGCGGCTCGTCGCTGCTGGCCGCGGGCGCCGACCTGACCGGCCGCCCGGCGCTGAGCCGGGCGGCCAAGGCCGGCGCGGCCGCGCGCCATCACGCTGTCCCTGGTCGCGCTGGTGCACGACCTCGGGCGCCCGGCCCGGTTCCTCAACATGATGCGGGTGTTCAAGGTCACCTCGCCCATGAGCGTCGGGACCTGGCTGCTCAGCGGCTACGCGCCCGCGGCCGGGGTGGCCGCCGCCAGCGCGCTCACCGGGCGGCTGCCGCGGGCCGGGGCGGCCGCCACCGCCGCCGCGGCGCTGGCTCGCGCCCGCCGTCGCCGCCTACACCGCCGTGCTGCTCAGCGACACCGCCGTGCCCGCCTGGCACGAGGGCTACCGCGAGCTGCCGTTCGTGTTCACCGGGTCGGCCGCGATGGCAGCCGGCGGCCTCGGCCTGCTGGCCGCGCCGGCGGCCGAGTCGGGGCCGGCGCAGGAACCTGGCCATTGCTCGGGCAGATCACCGAGATGGCCGCCTTCGAGCGGATGATCCGCCGGCATCGGGATGGTGGCCGAGCCCTACCACCGGGGCCGCGGCGCCATCTACATCCGGGTCGGCCAGCTCCTCGGCGCCGCCGGCGCGACCGGCGCGGCCTTGTCTGCCACGCCCGTGGTCCCGCCGGCCGGCCGCGCCGGATCGTCGCCGGCATCTCCGGCGCCGCCCTGATCGGCCGCGTCGGCCGCCACCCGGTTCGGCGTCTTCCACGCCGGGCGCGACTCGGCCCGCGATCCCGAGCTACACCGTCGTCCCGCAGCGGCAGCGGCTAGCCGCCCGAGGCGCCGGCGAGGCTGCGGCCGGGCGCGTGCCACCGGAGCGTACGCAACGCCAGACGTAAGCCTCAGTGCGGGTCACGGCCGACTTCGCCGCCGCTGGCTCCGATGAGGAAGTCCAGGTCGCAGCCGGTGTCGGCCTGCTGCACGTGCTCGGTGTAAAGCCACGTCCAGCCGCGCCGGGCGGGCGGCGGGGGCGGGGTCCAGGCGGCCCGGCGGCGGGCTAGCTCCTCGTCGGCCACCTCCAGCGTCAGCGTCCGGGCGGGGACGTCGAGGGTGATCAGGTCACCCGTCTCGACCAGCGCGAGCGCGCCGCCTGCGGCGGCCTCGGGGGCCACGTGCAGCACCACGGTGCCGTAGGCGGTGCCCGACATCCGTCCGTCGCAGATCCGCACGATGTCCCGCACCCCCGCCTTGAGCAGCTTGGCCGGCAGGGGCACGTTGGCGGTCTCCGGCATGCCCGGGTAGCCCTTGGGACCGCAGTAGCGGATGACGAGCACCGAGTCCTCGTCGACGTCAAGGTCGGGATCGGCCGCGACCGCGTGGTAGGCCTCGGGCGAGTCGAATACCACCGCCCGGCCCTGGTGGCGCAGCAGGTCAGGCGAGGCGGCCGACTGCTTGATGACGGCGCCGCCGGGGGCCAGGTTGCCGCGCAGCACGGCAGTGCCGCTGCCGGCGGGCTGGAACGGGGCCGACAGCGGCATGATGACGTCCCGGTTCCAGCACGGCGCGTCCCTGACGTTCTCGCCCACGCTCTGGCCGGTGACCGTCAGCGCGCCGGCGTGAAGCAGGCCGCCGAGCTCCCGCATCACCGCGGGCAGGCCCCCCGCGTAGCAGAAGTCCTCCATCAGGTACTTGCCGCTGGGCTGGAGGTTGACCAGGGTGGGGATGTCCCGGGCGAGCACGTCGAAGTCGTCCAGCGACAGCGGCACGCCGAGGCGGCCGGCGATCGCCAGCAGGTGGATCACCGCGTTGGTGGACCCGCCGATGGCCGCGTTCACCCGGATCGCGTTCTCGAACGCCTCCCTGGTCATGATCTTGTCCGGGGTCACGTCGTCCTCGACCAGGCCGACGATGACCTGCCCGGCCCGCTGGGCGGTCTCGTACCGGCGCGCGTCGACCGCGGGCCAGCTCGCCGAGTACGGCAGCTGCATGCCGAGCGCCTCGGCCATCGACGCCATCGTCGACGCGGTGCCCATCGTCATGCAGTGCCCGTTGGACCGGGCCATGCACCCCTCGGCGAACGCGCACTCATCCTCGGTCATCCGCCCCGCCAGCAGGTCCTCCTCCCAGCGCCAGACCGCGGTCCCGGATCCGACGTCGGTGCCCTGGTACTTGCCCGACAGCATCGGCCCGCCGGTCACCATCACCGCGGGCAGGCCCACGCTGCTGGCCGCCATCAGCAGCCCCGGAGTGGTCTTGTCACAGCCCGACAGCAGCACCACGCCGTCCATCGGGTTGGCCCGGATCAGCTCCTCGGCCTCCATCGCGAGCAGGTTCCGGTACAGCATGGCGGTTGGCCGCAGCAGCGTCTCCCCCAGCGCCATGGCCGGGAACTCGAGCGGGAAGCCGCCGGCCTGCCACACCCCTCGCTTGACCGACTCGGCCACCCGGTGCAAGTGGACGTTGCACGGCGCGAACTCAGACCACGTGGTCGCGATCCCGATCACCGGGCGGCCGTCGAAGACCTCCGGCGTGAACCCCTGACTGCGCATCCACGCCCGGTGGTTCATGCCCGACCGCCCGGTCGCCCCGAACCACGTCGCACTCCGCCTGCTTGTCGTCATGCTCCATGTGTATCGCTAGGCCGGGAGGCGGGAAAGACCCGGAGCCGCCGGAACGCGGCGAGGAGACGTGGTCTCCGGGTCGTTATCTGGCGGCAGGCTCGCTTCTGGCGGCAGAGCTCGTTTCAGTGGCCGGTTCCCGGGTAATGCGCTGCATCGTGCCAGGAGAATCAACGGTAACGCCTGATGCGTTCCTGTTCCGCGGCCCAGACCAGGTCGAGGTCGGCGTTCAGGTCGGACAAAGAGGCCGACAGCTGCGCCCACTGCTCCGCGTGCACCCGCCGGCGCCGGCTGGTCAGGTACCGGACGGCGTACACGCCCAGCCAGCCGGCCACGATGGGAATGCAGGCGATGACGGTGAGCACACTCGATGGCACGGAAGTCCTCCTGTCGGACGGTATGGCCCGGTAATGCTCACGGCTACCCCTCAGCGGAAGGGTAAACGTTCGTCACCCGGCGTAGCCGGGTCCGCGCCCCGGCAGTCCCGGAGAGCCGGACGGGGCGCCGGTGTACGGCCGGATGCGGTAGCGACCTGTCGCCTGGACCACGCCGGCGGCCGCGATCCGGAAGCGCTCAGGCGGCACCGGAGCCGGCCCGGCGACGCCGCGGAGGCCGAGTGTGGCTGACTCATCCGTGCAGTTCCCCACCCCGCCCGGCCACAGCCTGCCGCTGCCCGGGCCGACCCGTGACGCGTGCTATCACGCCTACCGGTCGGACCTGTCTGAGGTGCGCGCCCTCGTGCTCAAGCATGCCAGGAAAGCGGGCCTCGCGCAGGGCAAGGCGAACGATCTCGTGCTCGCGGTCAGCGAGGTCGCGGCGAACACCCTCCGGCATACCGGGTCGTCGGGAATGCTGGCCATCTGGCAGGACGACGAGGAGCTGGTGTGCCAGATCCAGGATGAGGGAATTATCACCGACCCGCTGGTGGGCCGGCGCAAGCCGGGTCTCGACGCGCCCGGCGGGCACGGGCTGTGGCTGGTCAACCAGCTGTGCGACCAGGTCGAGCTGACCTCAGGGGCCGGCGGCACCACCATCCGCATGCACATGGGCCTGCCGTCTGCGGACGGCGCGTCCTGAGCTACCCCGATGACGGGCCTGGGCCACGCCAGCAAGGTCCGTCATGTGGTAGAACACGGGGTGTGGACCTGCTCACGACCTCTGTCGCGACGGTCGAGTCGGAAGGCGAGCCGTACACGCTGGTGGAGCTTGTCGGAGAGGCCGACGTGACCAACAGCGACGCCCTGCGCGACGTGCTCGATGCCGAGGTGGCCAAGGAGCCGCGGACGCTCATCATCGACCTGTCCGGCCTTCGCTTCATGGACTCCTCGGCGCTGCATGTGATCCTGCGCGCGAACCGGGCGATGGACCGCCTGGGCGGCGTCCTCGCCCTGGCCGGCCCGCGCGAGCCGGTCGCGAAGATGCTCCGGCTGACCGCTGCTGACCAGCTCGTTCCCGTGTATCAGAGCGTCAGCGACGCGAGCGCGGGATAATTTTTCGCGCTAGGGGCTGTACAGCTGCGCCCCGGTCGGATACGATCTGTCCCAGTGGTGCCTACGACGCAGGCACGTTCCACGCCATCTTGGCGTGCGTGCTCGCGTGGCCCACTTCTTTTTTTTGAAGCTCCCGGCGCCGCGGACCGCTCGCCGTGATGGGAACCCGCCGTTAAGGAGGCTTCCCCAATGAAGATCGCCCTTGTCGCCCAGCACGCCGCCCCGATCGCCGGCGACAGCACCGGTCAGGCGGACGACGCGCGACTGCGCGAGCTGAGCCGCTCGCTGGCCGGCAACGGACACCGGGTGACCGTGTACGCGCAGCGGAACGGCTCGGCCGGGACGCCTGAGCGGGCCGAGCTCGAGCCGGGGGTCAGGGTCGAGTACGTCGGCCCGAGTCCAAGGGTGCCGCTGCCCGCGGTGAGTCGGAGCTGCTGGCGCAGGTGCCCGGCTTCAGCCCGCCCGCTGCACGAGCGGTGGAACTCCGACCGCCCCGACGTGGTGCACGCGCTGCGCTGGACCAGCGGCCTTGCCTCCCTTGCGGCCGCCCGGGACCTGCGGATCCCGGTCGTGCAGACGTTTGACTCGCTGGGCGTCGCCGAGCGCCGCCACCACGTGATCGCCAGCGACGCCGGCACCGAGCGCATCCGGCTTGAGCCCGCCATCGGCCGCAGCGCCAGCGCTGTAGTGGCCGGCAGCTCCGACGAGGAGTCGGACCTGACCCGGCTGGGTGTTCCCCGCCGCCACATCCGCGTGGTCCCGTGCGGCGTCGACACCGACGAATTCACCCCCGAGGGCCCCGTCGCCGAGCGCACCAACCGCCCCCGCCTGGTCACCGTCGCCGACTTGTCCGAGACCGAGGCGCTGGCCAACCTGCTGCGGGCGATGTCGAAGGTGCCCGGCGCCGACCTGATCGTCGCGGGCGGCCCGGCCCGCGAGCAGCTCGGCGACGACCTCGGCTACCGCCGGCTGGTCAAGCTGGCCGAGAGCCTGGGCGTAGCCAGCCAGGTGACGTTCGCCGGCCAGCTCGGCCGGTCGGCCCGGCCGTCGCTCTTCCGCTCGGCCGACCTGCTGGTCAGCGTCAGCGAGTACGACCCGAGCGGCCTCACCTCGATCCAGGCGATGGCGTGCGGCACCCCGGTCATCGCCTCCGCTGTCGGCGCCCAGGTCGACGCGGTGGTGGACGGCACCACCGGCATCCTGGTTCCCCCGGGGCGCCCGGCCCTCCTGGCCCAGCGGATCCGCCAGCTGCTGCAGCACCCGATGCTGCTCGAGGCGTTCAGCGTCGCCGCCGCCGACCGGGCGCGGTCCCGCTACTCCTGGGACCGGATCGCCCACGAGACGATCTCCGTCTACGACACCGCCGTCGGGTCCACCGCGCTGGCCGCGTAAGCCAGCGCGGGGGCCCGCCGCAAAGCAACCCCCCGCGTGCCCGCCCGCCGCACTAACCCCCCCGTACCCGCCTGGCGCGCTCCTCCCCAGCGCCGGGCAGGTACGGTCCCCCCAGCGGCGGGCGGGCACGGTCCCCCTCCCCCCAGCGCCGGGCGGGCACGGTCCGTGCCCGCCCGGCGTTCTCCTGCTCCCCGCCCGGGCACCGGCGGGGACGGTCCTGTCCGGACCGGCTCACTGACCCGGCGCCAGCACCGGGCTGTTGTGGTAGGCGGCGATTAGCCACTGGCCCCCCCGCTTCTCGAACACCCAGGTCGCGTTCACCTTGCCCGCGTCCGGGACCTCGGTCTGGCCACCCAGCAGGATGCCGGACTCGCTGACCATGATCGCGGCGTCGGGGCCGATGAAGCGCAGGCTGAGCTGCTTGTTAACGGTCGAGCTGCCTTTGAGCGGCCCGGCGAAGGCCAGGGCCATGCTGTCGCGGATGACGTCGCGGCTGCCGCGCAGCGAGCCGGTCATGATGGCGGTCGCGTCGGGGGCGTAACTGGCGACCATGGCGTCGGCGTCGCCCGCCTCCCACGCCTGGTAGGAGCCAGCCAGGACGGCCCTGATGGCGGCCTCGTCCTCGGCCCGGTTGTCTGACATCGCGTTCTCCCTTGTGAACGGCTCGCCCGGAGGATCCAGGCGAACTCGTCAGTACATACCGGGGGCGGAGCCGGAACTCATCGCCCGATATGCGCCGGGAGGGAGAAAGACGCGAAAACCTCGGGCTCGGTAAAGACCGAGTTGCGGCTGATCCCGGCCGCGGTGACGGTGAAGACCTGGAGCGTGTGGAGTTCGTAGCGGTCACCGGCGCGCACGTAGGCGGCGAACGCGGGCTGGCCGTTGGCCGTGGCCGGCCGCAGCCGCCAGTCCGTCCCGGAGGCCGCGAAGACCCACTCCATGAACACGCCGTAGTTGCCGGGGCCGGTGAACCAGTTGAGCATCGGCGGCATCTCCATGACCACGTCCGCCGTCAGCAGCCGCTTGAGCGCCTCGACGTCGGCCTGCTCGAACGCCTGCATGTAGCGGTCGACCCAGGCGCGCTGCTCGGCCGCGGACGGCTCGCGCAGCCGTTCCGGCTGGACTCCGGCCTCCTGTACCCGGGCCCGGGCCCGGTGCACGGCGCTGGTCACCGACGCGACAGTGGTACCGAGGATTTCTGCCGTCTCGGCGGCGGAGAACCCGAGCACGTCGCGCAGGATCAGCGTGCCGCGCTCCCGGGCCGACAGGTGATGCAGGGCGGCCACGAAGGCCAGCCGCAGGCTGCTGCGGTCGATCACCGCCTGCGCCGGGTCTCCCCGGTCCAGCGCGGCGTCCGGCAGCGGCTGGAGCCAGGGGCTCTCCCCCCGCACCAGCGGCCCCCGCGGGTCCGACGCGGCCACGATTCCGGCCGGCAGCGGCCGCCGGCCGCGGGTCTCCAGGGCGGTCAGGCAGGCGTTGGCCGCGATCCGGTACAGCCAGGTGCGCAGTGAGGCACGGCTGTCGTCATACTGCTCCCGCGCCCGCCAGGCCCGCAGGTAGGTCTCCTGAACCAGGTCCTCGGCGTCGTGGGCCGAGCCGAGCATGCGGTAGCAGTACGCCAGCAGCTCGGCCCGGAACGGCTCGACTCGCCGGTCGAAGCTCTCTGTGGTCGTCACGCCCGCGCCCCCTCGCCGCTGCGGTTACCGGCACCATACCCGCGGGGTGCGACACTGCGGCCTCATCGCCTCCGGCTCAGAGCCAGCGCTCCATGCAGGTGAGGAGTTCCTCGATGTCGATGGGCTTGGTGATGTAGTCGGTCGCGCCGGCGTCGATGCTCTTCTCCCGGTCGCCCTGCATGGCGCGGGCGGTGACGGTGATGACCGGCAGCCGGGCGTACTGTGGCATCCGCCGGATGGCGCGGGTGGTCTCGTACCCGTCCATCTGCGGCATCATCACGTCCATGAGCACCAGGTCGATGTCGCCCGCGGCCAGCTCCTCGATGGCCTTGCGGCCGTCGGTCGCCTGCGACCACCGTCATGCCGTGCATCTCGAGCACGTCGGTCAGCACGAAGGCGTTGCGCGGGTCGTCGTCCACCACCAGGACCTTGTGGCCGCGCAGCACCTCGTGCGACATGGCGGCCGGGACCGGGCGGACGCTGCCCTCAGCCACCAGCGAGCGCGGCTGCGGGTCCCCGTGCTGGGCCAGCGGCAGATGCAGGCTGAAGGTGCTGCCCGCGCCGAGCTCGCTCTGCACGGTGACGTCACCGCCGAGCCGGGCGGCCACCTCGCGGCAGATCGCCAGCCCGAGGCCGGTGCCGCCGTAACGCCTGCTGGTGGTCCCGTCGGCCTGCTGGAAAGCGGAGAAGATGCTCGTCAGGTTGTCGGGGCTGATGCCGATGCCGGTGTCGGTGACCGAGAAGACGATCCACGGACCTGTGTGCGCCGCTTCCAGGTGGCCGTGCGGCGGGGTGGCGGAGGTCTCGATGCGCAGCTCGACCCGTCCCCGGTCGGTGAACTTGACCGCGTTCGACAGCAGGTTGTAGACGATCTGGCGGAGCCGCTGCTTGTCGGTGACCAGGTCGGCGGGCACGCCCGGGGCGGTGGTGATGGTGAAGCCAAGCCGCTTCTCCCCCGTCAGCGGGCCGAAACACGCCGCGCAGGTCCTCGATCAGCCCGGTCAGCGCGAAACGCTCCGGGTTGATGTCCATCTTGCCCGCCTCGACCTTGGTCAGGTCGAGGATGTCGTTGATCAGCCGGAGCAGGTCCGAGCCGGAGGAGTGGATGACGGTCGCGTACTCCACCTGCTTGCCGCTGAGGTTGCCGTGCGGGTTCTGCGCCAGCAGCCGGGCCAGCACCAGCAGGCTGTTCAGCGGCGTGCGCAGCTCGTGCGACATGTTGGCGAGGAACTGCGACTTGTAGCGGTTGGCCTGGTCGAGCTGCTTGGCCCGTTCCTCGATCTCCTGCCGGGCCTGCTCGATCTCGGCGTTCTTGGTCTCGATGTCGCGGTTTTGCGCCGCCAGCAGCGCCGCCTTGTCGGCCAGCTCGGCGTTGGACCGCTGCAGCTCCATCTGCCGCGACTGGAGCTCGGCCGTCAGCCGCTGCGACTGCTCGAGCAGCGCGTCGGTGCGGGCGTTGGCGATCATCGTGTTGACGTTGACCCCGATCGTCTCCATCAGCTGCTCGAGGAAGTCGCGGTGGGCCTGGGTGAACGGCCACAGCGAGCCGGCCTCGATCACCCCGAGCACCTGGTCCTGGAACACGATCGGCACGATCATCACGTTGACCGGGCGGGACTCGCCGATCGCGGAGGAGATGCGGGCGTAGCCGGCCGGGACCTCGTCCAGCACGACGGGCTTGCGCGTCTTGGCCACCTGGCCGATCAGCGACTCGCCGAGCAGCAGCTGGTTCGGGATGCCGCCCTGCCGTGCGACCCGGGGCGGCAGCGCGTACCCGGCGATGAGCCGCAGCTGGGTCTCCCCGGCCGCCGCTGTCGGCCAGGAAGAACGCGCCCGTGCTGACCGCCGACCAGCGGGATCAGCTCGTCCATGATCAGCTCGGCCACGACCGCGAGGTCGCGCTGGCCCTGCATCAGGCCGGCGATCCGGGCCAGGTTGGTCTGCAGCCAGCCCTGCTGCTGGTTGGCCTCGGTCGTCTCGCGCAGCGAGCGGACCATCGTGTTGATGTTGTCCTTGAGCTCGGACGACCTCGCCCGCCGCCTCGACCGAGATCGTGCGGGTCAGGTCGCCGGTGGCGACCGCGCTGGTCACCTCCGAGATCGCGCGGATCTGCCGGGTGAGCGCGCCCGCCAGCTCGTTGACGTTCTCGGTCAGCCGCTTCCAGGTGCCGGACACGCCCTCGACCTCGGCCTGGCCGCCCAGGCGGCCCTCCCGGCCGACCTCGCGGGCCACCCGGGTGAGCTCGGCGGTGAACGACGACAGCTGGTCCACCATCGTGTTGATGGTGGTCTTGAGCTCCAGGATCTCGCCCCGGGCGTCCACGTCGATCTTCTTGGTCAGGTCGCCCTTGGCGACCGCGGTGGTGACCTGGGCGATGTTCCGCACCTGGTTGGTCAGGTTGTTGGCCATCGAGTTGACGTTGTCGGTCAGGTCCTTCCAGGTGCCGGCCACGTTCGGCACCGTCGCCTGGCCGCCCAGCATGCCCTCGGTGCCGACCTCGCGGGCGACCCGGGTGACCTCGCCCGCGAACGACGACAGCTGGTCGACCATCGTGTTGACGGTCTCCTTGAGCTCCAGGATCTCGCCCCGGGCGTCGACCCGGATCTTCTGGCTCAGGTCGCCCTTGGCCACCGCGGTGGTCACCTGGGCGATGGACCGGACCTGGGCGGTCAGGTTGGAGGCCATCACGTTGACGTTGTCGGTCAGGTCCTTCCAGGTGCCGGACACGCCCTGGCACGATCGCCTGGCCGCCGAGGCGGCCCTCGGTGCCGACCTCGCGGGCGACCCGGGTGACCTCGCCCGCGAACGCGGACAGCTGGTCGACCATCGTGTTGACGGTCTCCTTGAGCTCCAGGATCTCGCCCCGCGCGTCGACCCGGATCTTCTGGCTCAGGTCGCCCTTGGCCACCGCGGTGGTGACCTCGGCGATGCGACCGGACCTGGACGGTCAGGTTGGCCGCCATCACGTTGACCGACTCGGTCAGGTCCTTCCAGGTGCCGGACACGCCCTGCACGTCGGCCTGGCCGCCGAGGCGGCCCTCGGTGCCGACCTCGCGGGCCATCCGGGTGACCTCGCCCGCGAAGTCGGACAGCGTGTCGACCATCGTGTTGATGGTGTTCTTGAGCTCGAGGATCTCGCCCCGGGCGTCGACGGTGATCTTCTGGCTCAGGTCGCCCTTGGCCACCGCGGTGGCCACCTGCGCGATCGACCGGACCTGGCTGGTGAGGTTGCCCGCCATGAAGTTGACCGAGTCGGTCAGGTCCCGCCACGTGCCGCCCACCCCCGGCACCTGCGCCTGGCCGCCGAGGCAGCCCCTCGGTGCCGACCTCGCGGGCCATCCGGGTGACCTCGCCCGCGAACGCCGACAGCTGGTCCACCATCGTGTTGACGGTGTTCTTGAGCTCGAGGATCTCGCCGCGGGCGTCGACGGTGATCTTCTGGCTCAGGTCGCCCTTGGCGACCGCGGTGGTGACCTGGGCGATGTTCCGCACCTGGCTGGTCAGGTTGCCCGCCATGAAGTTGACCGAGTCGGTCAGGTCCCGCCACGTGCCGCCCACCCCCGGCACCTCGGCCTGCCCGCCGAGGCGGCCCTCGGTGCCGACCTCGCGGGCCACCCGGGTCACCTCGCCCGCGAACGCCGACAGCGTGTCCACCATCCCGTTGATGGTCTCGGCGAGCGTGGCGACCTCGCCCTTGGCCTCGACCGAGATCTTCTGGCTCAGGTCGCCCCGGGCCACCGCGGTGGTGACCTGGGCGATCGCGCGGACCTGGCCGGTCAGGTTGCCCGCCATCGCGTTGACCGAGTCGGTCAGGTCCTTCCAGGTGCCCGCCACCGCCGGCACCTCGGCCTGGCCGCCGAGCTGGCCCTCGGTGCCGACCTCGCGCGCCACCCGGGTGACCTCCGCGGTGAACACGCCCAGCTGCTCGTTCATGGCGTTGAAGACGCTCGGCGATCTCGTTCATCAGCGGGTCGGCGCCGTCGGGCAGCCGGATGCTGAAGTCGCCGCCGCGGACCGCGGTCAGCCCGGCCAGCAGCTGCTGCATCTGCTCCTGCTGACCGGTTTCGGTCGCAGCCGGCATGCCCATCACCTCGTTGTCGCCGATGCGCCGGCCGGGTCCCGGTTAGACGGAAGGGGGCAATCGGCGACGGCGCGCAGTTTGTGACCTCCTCATAATGTCACCTCGCCGGCCGGCGCGAGGGCCGTCCAGGGCAGGGTGACCTCCCCCAGCCGCCAGCGCCGGGGCCCGCCCGCGGGCGGGCCCCGGAGCACCGGCCAGTCCGCCGCCAGCGCCGCGACGGCGGCCAGCCAGCGCTGGCGCGGGCCGAGGGCGGAATACGGGGCGGCCCGGTCCCAGGCCCGGTCGAAGTCGCGCAGGAACTGGTACACCGGCTCGCCCGGCACGTTCCGGTGGATCAGCGCCTTGGGCAGCCGCTCGGCCAGGTCAGACGGATGGCCGAGGGACGCCAGCCGGGTCGAGAAGGTGATGAGCGCGCCCGGCCCGGGGCTGGCGGCCACGAGGTTGGCCTGCCGGGAACCGGCCGGGAGGGTCACCCAGACCGCCCGGCGGCCGATCTCGTCACAGGTGCCCTCGACCAGCACGCCGCCCGGGGCGAGGCCGGACCGCAGCCGGGCCCAGGCGGCCGCGACCCGCTCCTCCGGGTACTGGCGCAGCACGTTGAACGCCCGCACCAGCACCGGCGGCCGCGGGACCGGCAGCTCGAACCCGCCCCGCCCGAACGACAGCCCCGGCAGCGGGTCCCCCGCCGCCCGCAGCGCGGCCAGCTGGGCGCGGGCGGCGGCGACCCGTTCCGGGTCGATCTCCAGCCCGGTCACCTCCGCCCCGGGGGCGACCGCGCGTACCCGGTGGTACAGCTCCAGCGTGGTCACCAGCGAGGCACCGTAGCCGAGGTCGACGATCAGCGGGCGGGCCGCGGCCCGCAGGGCGGGTCCCTGGACCTGGGTGATCCAGCGGTCCACCCGCCGCAGCCGGCTGGGGTTGGTGGTGCCCCTGGTGATGTCTCCCTCCGGCCGCACCCGGTCACCCTATCCGGGACCGCGGCCGGAGCAGAGGAACGCAGGCGGCCGCCACCGACCGGTTGACATGCACCCGGTCAGCTGCCTATTGTAAAGGCAGCCAAACGGCTGCATTTACCGGTTCAATGGGTGGCGTGTGAGGGAGCAGTGAGCTCGACGTCGATGGACGAGGTCTTCCGGGCGCTGGCCGACCCGAGCCGCCGCCTGCTGCTCGACCGTCTGAACCAGCGATCCGGGCAGACGCTGCGCGAGCTGTGCGCGGGCCTGGACATGGCGCGCCAGTCGGTCAGCAAGCACCTGGCCGTGCTGGAGGCGGCCGGACTGGTCGTCACCGTCCGCCGGGGCCGGGAAAAGCTGCATTACCTGAACGCCGCCCCGGTCAACGCGATCGCGGAGCGGTGGATCAGCCAGTACGACCGAGAGCGGGTCCGCGTCCTGGCGGACCTCAAGACCGCCCTGGAGGCGAACCAGATGGACGGCAAGCCCAGCTTCGTGTACGTGACCCACATCAAGACCACCCCAGAGCGGCTGTGGCAGGCGCTGACCGAGCCCGCCTTCACCAAGCGCTACTGGGACACCACCTTCGACACTGACTGGACCCCCGGCTCCGCGATGACCTGGAATAACCACGGCGTCGTGATCGCCGACCCGGAGCAGGTGGTGCTGGAGGCTGATCCTTTCCGGCGCCTGTCCTACACCTGGGGAAGCTTTACCCCGGAGCTGGCCGCGCGGTTCGGCATGGACGAATCCCTCGCGGCCAAGCTGGCCGCCGAGCCGCGCTCGGCCGTCGCCTTCGACATCGAGCCGGTCGGCGACAGCGTGGTCAAGCTGACCGTCACCCACACCGGCTTCGGTCCCGACAGCACCGAGTTGCAGCTGGTCAGCGTCGGCTGGCCGGACGTGCTGTCAAGCCTGAAGACGTTGCTGGAGACGGGCGAGCCGCTGCCGGCCGAGCGGCCGGCCGCGCCGGGTCCCCTTGACGGGCAGGCCGGGGCATGATGGAAAAAATCGGCTGACCGCCCGTGGTGATGTCGAGCGGCGCCGCCCGGCACCGTACCTGTTAGCGAAACGGAGCCCGGCGGCGATCGCCGGGCGGGACACCCACGCGAGGAGCACGACCGTGAAGTACATGCTGATCATCTACGGCAACGCCGAGCTGTGGAGCTCGATCGACCCGGCCGATATGGCCGAGGAGATCAAGGCGTTCGACGCGTTCAACAAGAAGCACTACGACAGCGGGGAACTGCTCGGCGCCTACGGGGTGGCCGACGCGGCCGCGACCCGGCTGGTGACGGTGAGCGGCGGGCAGCCCGCGGTGACCGACGGGCCGTACCTGGAGACCAAGGAGTACCTGGCGAGCTGGTACCTGCTCGACGTGCCGAGCGAGGAGCGGGCGCTGGCGATCGCGGCCGAGCTGCCGTCGGCCAAGTACCGCCCGGTCGAGGTGTGGCCCATCCTGCACGAGGCATCCCGGGAGACCGGGGTGGATATCGGCATCGCCTGACCCGGCCGGCCCCAGCACCGGAATACAGCACCGTGGCCTCCGAGCCGGCGACCGAGGACCTGCTGCGCGAGCTCGCGCCGCAGGTCCTCGGCGTGCTCCTGCGGCGCTACGGCGGCCTCGACAGCTGTGAGGACGCGGTCCAGGAGGCGCTTCTCGACGCGGCCGTGCAGTGGCCCGCGTCGGGGCGGCCTGGCCAACCCGCGGGGCTGGCTGCTGACAGTCGCCACCCGGCGGCTGAGCGACATGCTGCGCCGTGACGCCGCCCGGCGGCGCCGCGAGGAGGCCGACTACCGGGCGACCCCGCCGTCGGCGCTGGCCGGGGCGGACGCCTGGGCCGGCCAGCCGGAGGGGGCGGACCCCTGGGCCGACGGGGATGACACGCTGACGCTGCTGTTCCTGTGCTGCCACCCTGCGGTGACGCCGGCCTCGCAGGTGGCGCTGACGCTGCGGGCCGTCGGCGGCCTGAGCACGGCTGCCATCGCGGCGGCGTTCGGGGTGCCCGAGGCGACCATGGGACAGCGCATCAGCCGGGCCAAGCAGCAGGTCAAGGCGGCCGGAGCGCGGTTCACGGCGCCCGCGCCGGCCGACCGCGGCCAGCGCTTGAAGGTGGTGCAGCAGGTGCTGTACCTGATCTTCAACGAGGGGTACGCCGCCGCCGCGGGCGAGTCGCTGCAACGGGCCGACCTGGCGGCCGAGGCGATCCGGCTGACCCGGCTGCTGGTCCGCCTGCAGCCGGATGACGCCGAGACGGCCGGGCTGCTGGCGCTGATGCTGCTGACCGACGCCCGCCGGGAGGCCCGGGTCGCGCCCGACGGCGCGCTCGTCCCGCTGACCGAGCAGGACCGGGCCCACTGGGACCAGGCGCTGATCGCCGAGGGGACCGCGCTGACGGCCCGGGCCCTGGCCGCCTCCCGCGGGCTCGGGCCTTACCAGCTGCAGGCCGCCATCGCGGCCGTGCACGCCGAGGCGCCCTCGGTCGGCGAAACCGACTGGGCCCAGGTGCTGGCGCTGTACGAGCTGCTGGCGCGGGTGGCGCCGGGGCCGATGACCGCCCTCGGGCGGGCGGTGGCGGTCGCGATGACCCGCGGCCCGGCAGCCGGGCTGACCGCGACTGACGAGCTGGCGGCCGCGCTCGGCCGCCATCACCGCTACCACGCCGTCCGCGGTCACCTGCTGGAGATGGCCGGCGACCCGGCCGCCGCGGCGGCGGCCTACGACCGGGCCTGGCGCTACGCCACCAACCAGGCCGAGCGGCGCTACCTGGCCGGCCAGCGTGAACGGGCGGCGGCGGTCACAACGGGCCCGGCTGACGGCTTGGCCGCGGAGCCAGAACCGCCGGCGAGACCGTGACCGGGGCCAGCGCCGGAACCGGACCACGGCCGGGATCCGCGGCCAGCGGCAAGATCCCGGCCCGGGCGCGCGTGAGGCAGTCAGCACGCGAGCGCGAACTGCTGTCTCGTGGCAACCACCCGCACCGCCGAACGCCGGGAGAAGGCGGATAATCCGCGCAGCGTGGAAATAAAGCGGCCGCATAGGCCGCTTTGTCTCCGCGCTAATCCTCGTTACCGCCGTGAGCGGATATTCCACGCTAAGCGGCAGGCCGGGAAGCGGGCGGGGCTGCCCGGTGTGCCGCAACACCGGGCAGCCCGCGTCACTTCCCCACCTGCTGCCCGGGGGGTGGTGTTCTCCGGCGCGTTTGCCGTGTCCGCCGGATTAGAGGGCGGTGTGCTCGTAGCCCTCCGGACGGCCCTCGAAGACCATGAACTTGGTCTCGAGGAAGTATGGCAGGCCCTCGTGGAGGCCCTCGCGGCCGATGCCGGACTGCTTGTAGCCGCCGAAGCTGACGCCGAAGTCGGTCCGCATGGCGTTGTGCCCGACGGTGCCGGAGCGGAGCCGGCCGCCGAACTCGCGGGCCCGGTTGATGTCGGGGGTGAAGACCGAGGCGTTGAGGCCGTAGATCGTGTCGTTGGCGATCCGCACCGCGTCGTCCTCGTCAGCGGCCGGGATGACCGACAGCACCGGGCCGAAGATCTCCTCCTGGGCGATGACCGAGTGGTTGTCGACGTTGCCGAACACGGTCGGCTCGATGTACCAGCCGCGGTCGAGGTTCTTCGGACGCCCCCCGCCGGTGGCCAGCTTCGCGCCGCCCTCGATGCCCTTGGCGATGTAGCCCTCGACCCGGGTGCGCTGCCGCTCGGCCGCGAGGGGGCCCATCTGTGTCGCGTCGCTGAACGGGTCACCCACCTGGACCTGGCTGAAGGTGGAGGCGAGGGCCTCGAGCAGCGCGTCGTGCCGCGCCCGGGGCACCACGATCCGGGTCAGTGAGGAGCAGACCTGGCCCGGTGAAGGTGATCTTGTCGACCCGGGGGTCGCGGACCAGCAGCTCGGAGACCTCGCGGTCGGCCGTGACCACGTTGATGACGCCGGCGGGCAAGCCGGCCGCCTCGGCCGCCTCGGCCAGCAGGTAGCCCTCGCCCGGGGCCTCGGGCGAGTTCTTGAGTATGACGGTGCACCCGGCCAGCAGCGCCGGGGCAACCTTGTTGCTGATCAGGCCCATCGGCCCGTTCCAGGGGATGATGGCGCCGACGACGCCGACCGGCTCGCGGACGAGCAGGCCGAACTGGCCGGCCGAGGGCTTGGCCGGGGTCTCCCACTCAAAGGTGTCGGCCAGCGCCGCGAACCCGTTGAAGGTGTGCTGGGCGCCGAGGCCGCCGGACTTGGCGATCCTGGCGAGCACGCCCGCCTCACGCGGCCAGATCTGGCCGATGTCCTCGGTCCGCTTGGCCAGCTCGGCCCCGATCGCTCGCAGGTAGCCGGCCCGCTGCTGGTGCGAGAGCCAGCGCCACGGCCCGTTGTCGAACGCGTCCCTGGCCGCCGTGACGGCCCGGTCGATGTCGGCCGCCTGAGCCTCGGCCACGCTGAAGTAGGGCTGCTCGGTGTCGGAGTCGATGACGGTCAGCTTCGCGTCTGACGTAGAGCGGGGCCGGACATAAGCCAATAGAGCCCGGCAGACCGGCGCCATTTGGCGAGCCACTTTGGTCCGGCCTCTTCGCTTCCGCCGGAGCGTGGCGGGGGGGCGGTCCGTGGCCGCGCCGGCAACACGCGCACAATAGCCCCGCTACAAGGTTTTCGCCGCTCCTGGCGGGTAGCGTTCTCGTGATTCGTACCGGCTCCGGGTGAGGGGGAGGCGACCGGCTATCAGCAGCACTCCGAAGCTGAGACTGGATGGCGGCACCTCTCATGCCGTGCGCCCGGCCGGCAGGCGCTGAGTTCCCATGGTGCAGGTGCCCAGGGCGGGGAGCGACAAGGACGGGGCGACTCTCCTCGACTTCGAGTTCGAGGCTGAGAGCCTGTCCGGTCTGCGCGCCGCGGTCATGGAGGCCGCAGCCGCGGCCGGGCTGGACGACGACCGGGCCATCGACGTCATGCTGGCCATGCATGAGCTCGCGGCCAACGTGATCAGGCACGGCACCGGCTACGGGCGGCTGCAGATGCAGCTGACCGCGAACGCCCTGCGCTGCGAGGTCAGCGAGACCGTCGGGCGGTTCGGCCCGGTGCCCGACTCCCCGGTCAGCGGGCCCTTGCCCGTCGGCCCGCTGATGGCGGAGGCTCCGGCCAAGCCGTCCTGGCCAGTCGAGCACGGCCACGGCCTGTGGATCGTGCGCCGCACGGCTGACCAGGTCCAGGTGACCACCGGGCCGTCGGGCACGGTGGTCGGGGTGGTCTTCACCCGGCCGGAGCGCTAACCTCTCGCGACGCTCCCGGGTTCTCCCGGCGACTGCGGAATATCTGGCCCGGTTAGCCGGTTTGGTGCTGCTTCACCCCGGGTATGCCGGGGAATCTTGCCAGGCACGCTGGACCCGGGAACGGTGACGGCGGGCGGCAAAGGCGGGCGACGCTGGCGATGCCGGGCTTACCGGGCGGCAGAGACGCGCGGGGGCAGGCGCCGGGTAACAGGGCATCAGCAGGTGCGCTGCACGCCTGGCGCTTCCGCATGCCCCGACGCCCGGCCGGGTGTCCCGACTGGCCCGCCGGCGGCCACCCGGGGATGCCGCGGCGGCCAGTGGATGCCGCGCCGGTCAGCGGATGCGCACCGCCACCAGGCAGGCGTCGTCACCGGTGTCGGAGGCGGCGGCGGCCAGGATCCGGTCGGCGTGGCTGTCCGCGTCGGGCCCTGCGGGCACGGCCGCCCGGGTGAACTCGCGCAGCGCGTCACTGATCGAGTCGGCCCGGCGCTCGATGAGCCCGTCGGTGAACAGCAGCAGGGTGTCACCCGGGCGCATGGGCAGGACGGCCTCCTCGTACTCGGCGTCCGGGTCGAGCCCCAGCAGCACGCCGCCGGGCAGCGGCAGCGTCTGCGCCCGGCCATCGCGGACCAGAACCGGCGGCAGGTGCCCGGCCCGGGCCCAGCGCAGTACCCGCGTCTCCGGGTCGTAGCGGCCGCAGATGACGGTGCCGGCGATGCCCTCGGTCAGGTAGCAGGACGCGTAGTTGAGGTGGCGCAGCAGGTCAGCGGGGCCCGCGCCGGTCGCGGCGAGGCCGCGCAGCGCGTTCCTGGCCGCGATCATGCCGGTCACCGCGTCGATCCCGTGGCCGGTGATGTCCCCCACCACCAGCAGGAGCTGCTTGTCCGGGAGGAGGAGCGCGTCGTACCAGTCGCCCGCCACCAGGTGCCCCTGCTCGGCCGGCCGGTAGCGAACGGCGACGTCCACCCCGGCCGTCTCGGCCGGCTCCTCGTCCTCGGGCATGATCGCCCGTTGCAGCCGCAGGGCCAGGCGCTGCTCCTGCTCAGCCCGCTGCTCGCTGTCAGCCAGCTGGTCCTGGGTCGCGGCCAGCGCCACCTGGGTGTGGTAATGCGCGGAGACGTCCTGGAAGGCGCCCCGCAGCCCGGT
This sequence comes from uncultured Actinomycetota bacterium, assembly GCA_963795335.1. Taxonomy (GTDB): domain Bacteria; phylum Actinomycetota; class Actinomycetes; order Streptosporangiales; family Streptosporangiaceae; genus Trebonia. Next base: position 57,639 of record CAWCHI010000003.1, on the reverse strand, counting down.
CACCTTGTCCCCGGTCAGCACCGGCTCGGCGAAGATGCGGATCTGCCTGATCGCGCTGTCCCCCGGGCGGACGATGCGGAACACCGCCACCGCGGGCTCGCGCCGGTGCAGCAGCGACTTCCGGAACCGCCGCAGCGGCTCCCGGTCGGCCGCGATCACGAAGCTGTGCAGGCTGTCGCTCGGGATCGGGACCGCGTGCGCCGGGTCGAGGCCGAATACCTCGTAGGCCGAGCTGGTCCAGCGCACGTCCCTGGTCGCCAGGTTCTCCTCCCAGGCGCCGATCCGGCCCAGGCGCTGCACGTGGTCGAGCAGGTCGCCCAGCCGCTCCCCCTCGCCCACCTCGCGCCAGGTGAAGGCCACCCCGGCGAAGAACGGCAGCGCGTGCAGCCCGGCCACCTGAACCGGGTCGACGTCGCCGGTCAGCGCGGTCACCGCGGTCGCGGGAAGCTGCTCGGCCCGGCCGCTGGCGAGCACCCGCTCGGCGATCGCGAACAGCCCGTCGCCCGCGGCCGAGGCCGGGTACGCCTCGAGCAGCGTCAGTCCGGCCAGGTCGGCCGCCGGCCGCCCGGCCGGGTCGACGTAGCCGGGGCTGCGGTGCACCATCCCGAAGTCGGTCACCGCCCCGTCGGCGTCCCGCAGCGGGCGGACCACCAGCACCGAGCCGGACAGCTGGTCGAGCGCGTGGAAGATGGCCAGCGACGGCGCCGTCGAGCCCACCGGGCCGTAGGCCAGCCGGAGCGCCAGCACCTCGGTGAACCCGGCCAGCGCGGCGTGCACCGCGTCACGGGCAGGGGGGTCGAACTGCGCCCGCGGGGTCGGCCACCAGGCCTCGGCCACGCCGAGCAGCATCCCGGACCTGTCCCGCAGGCAGAGCACCGCCCGGGCGGCGTCCCGCCCCCAGGGCGCGGCGGCCGGCACCGGGTCAGCCGGCGGCAGCCCGGCCGGGCACCACAGGTCGGTCTCGCGGGCGGCCGCCCGCTGCTCCAGGCAGTCGAACTGGGGCGGCAGACGGCGCCAGCGGCTCGCTTCGGCCCCGGCCAGCCCGTCCGCCCCGAACAGGTCAAGCGCGCCGTCGGCGTCGAGCAGCCAGACCGCAACGGCGACGGCGCCGAACCGGGACAGCTGCGCGGCCAGGGCGGCCACCAGCTCGGCCCCGTCCCGGGCCCGCTCGGCGGCGGCGAGCACGACCGGGCTGTCGGCCGGCCCGAGCACCCGCCCGGCCTCGATCCACTCCATCGGCGCGGCCGTGGCCGCGCCGGCTGACCGCGGGCGGGCGGCGGCTTCGGCCGGGGACCCGTCCTCAGTTGACGCAGGGTCCCCGTCGCCAGCTGTCGCGCCCGGCGGTGCCTCTGACAGCGGTGCCGGAGGCTCCTGACCGGCCACGGCCGCCGCCATCTCGGTCTCCGGCAGGCCCGCGGCGCCCGCCATGCCGGCCAGCTGCCGGGCGGCCTCGGCCAGGGACCAGCCGTGCCGCTCCATCAGCACGCCCCGGGCGGTTGCGACGAGCACCGCCGCGTCGCCGTCGGCCCGGGCGCGGGCCAGCTCCCGGCGCTGCCGCTCGACCACCGCGGAGAGCCGCGGCGCGGTCGCCCCGACGGTCTCCGAATCGGCCAGTACTGGGCCAGCCGACGCGGGCCCGGCAGATGCGGGCCGGGCAGATGCGGGGCTACCCGGAGCGGGGCTACCCGGCTCCCGGTCGCCCGCAGCGGGGCCCTCAGTCCCTGGGCTACTGGTCACCGGGCCGTCTGCCACTTCGACCGCCTCCGCTACCGGTGACCGCCCGCCGGCGCCCACTCGCAGTCCGGCGTTGCCTTGCGACGCATGCTGAATGCGAACCACCTTACGTAATGGGCGGCGCATGGCTGAAACTCTAGCACCGGCGGCCGCGGAGAGCTGGGCGTGCGTGGTGCGAGCCGCCCCCGTTCGGGATAATTCAATTTGAATTACGATACGCCGGACTAGCGCGGGCCGCGGATTATATCCGCAATTACAGCGCACCGGCGGCCGGCATAGCGACTATCGTGTAACGGTCAGTCGTTGCAGATCCTCCGCAGCGGGCCAACCTTCTGGCGAGGAACGGGAGAGTCGATGACAGACGTTGACCACGAGCGGCCACGTCTCGACCGGGCGGCGCTCGAGCAGCTGCTGGCCGGGCTCACCGCGGTGCGCGGGGGCGACTTCAGCACGCGGCTGGCGCTGACCGGTGACCCACTTGTCGACGAGATCGCGGCGGTCTTCAACCGGATGGTCGACCAGCTCGACCAGTTCACCTCCGAGGTGACCCGGGTCGCCCGCGAGGTCGGGACCGAAGGCAAGCTCGGCGGCCAGGCCAACGTACCCGGGGTCTCCGGCACCTGGAAAGACCTGACCGAGTCGGTCAACGCGATGGCGGGCAATCTCACCTGGCAGGTGCGCAACATCGCCCAGGTCGCGACCGCGGTCGCCAAGGGCGACCTCAGCCAGAAGATCGACGTTGATGCCCAGGGTGAGATCCTGCAGCTCAAGACCACGCTGAACACGATGGTGGACCAGCTGTCGTCGTTCGCGGACGAGGTCACCCGGGTCGCCCGCGAGGTCGGCACCCAGGGCAACCTGGGCGGCCAGGCGATGGTGCACGGGGTGTCGGGCACCTGGAAGGACCTGACCGACAACGTCAACTCGATGGCCAACAACCTGACCGGCCAGGTGCGGAACATTGCCCAGGTCACCACCGCGGTGGCGCAGGGCGACCTGTCGAAGAAGATCGACGTCGACGCCCAGGGCGAGATCCTCGAGCTGAAGACAACCATCAACACGATGGTGGACCAGCTGTCGTCGTTCGCGGCCGAGGTGACCCGGGTCGCCCGCGAGGTCGGCCGGGACGGCAAACTCGGCGGCCAGGCCGAGGTCGAGGGCGTGTCCGGCACCTGGAAGCGATTGACCGAGAACGTCAACGAGCTGTCGGGCACGCTGACCCGCCAGGTGCGCGCCATCTCCACGGTGACCAGCGCGGTCGCCGCGGGCGACCTGACCCGCAACATCTCGGTCGAGGCCGAGGGGGAGGTCGCCGAGCTCAAGGACAGCATCAACGCCATGGTGCGGTCGCTGCGCGAGACCGTGCAGGCCAGCCAGGACCAGGACTGGCTGAAGACCAACCTCGCCAGCATTGGCTCCATGCTGCAGGGTCACCGGGACCTCGAAGTGGTCGCCGAGACGATCCTGGAGGAGCTGGCACCGCTGCTGGGGGCGCAGCACGGGACGTTCTTTCTCACCGAGGACTGGGGCGGGGAGCGGCGGCTGAGGCTGATCGCGGGCTACGGCCTGCACGCCGACAAGAACGCGCCGATCCAGTACCGCATCGGCCAGTCGCTCATCGGCCAGGTCGCCAAGAGCAAGCGGCCGGTCGTGGTGGACGACATCCCGCCGGGTTACATCCGGATCTCCTCCGGTCTGGGCGACGCGCCCCCGGCCAGCCTGGCCATCATGCCGCTGCTGTTCGAAGACCAGGTCCTGGGCGTGCTCGAACTGGCCTCGTTCTCCAAGTTCACCCCGATCCAGCTGGGTTTCCTCGAGCAGCTGGCGGAGACCCTGGGGATCAGTGTCAACGCGATCATCGCCAACTCCCGGACCGACGCGCTGCTGGAGGAGTCGCAGCGGCTGACGGCCGAGCTGCAGGCGCGCTCGTCGGAACTGCAGGCCCGGTCGGAGGAACTGCAGCGCTCCAACGCCGACCTGGAGGACAAGGCCGAGCTGCTGGCGGCGCAGAAGCGGGACATCGAGGGCAAGAACGCGGAGATCGAGCACGCCCGTGAGGAGATCGAAGAGCGGGCCCGGCAGCTCGCGCTCGCCTCGCAGTACAAGTCGCAGTTCCTCGCGAACATGTCGCACGAGCTGCGCACGCCGCTCAACAGCCTGCTGATCCTGGCCCGGCTGCTGGCGCAGAACCCGTCCCGTAACCTGACGGCCAAGCAGGTGGAGTACGCCAATGTGATCCACTCGGCCGGCTCGGACCTGCTCCAGCTCATCAACGACATCCTCGACTTGTCGAAGGTGGAGGCCGGCCGGATGGACGTCCGGGCCGAGCGGTTCGCGCTGGCGACGCTGCTGGAGGATATCCAGGCCACCTTCCGCCCGCTGACGGCCGAGAAGGGCCTCGACTTCGAGGTCTCGGTCGCGGCGTCGGCCCCGTCGGAGCTGGTCACCGACCGGCAGCGGCTCCGCCAGGTGCTCGGTAACCTGCTGTCCAACGCGGTCAAGTTCACCGACCGGGGCCGGGTGACGCTGCGGGTGACGGCCGACGCCGCGGGTGGCTCGTCCACCGCGTTCACCGTCACCGACACCGGCATCGGCATCGCCCCGGAGAACCTGGCGGTCATCTTCGGCGCCTTCCAGCAGGGCGACGGCACCCTGTCGCGCCGCTACGGCGGCACTGGCCTCGGCCTGTCGATCGCGCGCGAGGTCAGCGAGCTGCTCGGCGGCACCATCAGCGCGACCAGCGACCTCGGCCATGGCAGCGCGTTCACCCTCACGGTGCCGGCTGTGCTGCCCGACCTGCCGCCGCCGCTGCCCGTCCCCGAACCCGCGTTCGCCTTGCCCGAGGCGGTCCCCGGAGCCGACGAGCTCGCCCCGGAGCCTACCGCCCTCGGCCCCAGCGGCCCGGGTACCCCACTCGCGCACCTGCGCGCGGTCACCAGCCACGCCAACGCGATCGCGCGGGCCGACGCCGACCGCGACTTGGGCGGCGACCCCCGCGTGGGTCGCGACGCCCGCGTGGGTCGCGACGCCCGAGGGGGTCGCGACGTCCGCAGGGGCGGGACCGGGCCGTCCCCGGTGGCCACCGCCGTGGGCACCGCCGAGGACAACGGCCGCCACGACGACGAGTACGCCGCGGATGCCCGGGACCGCAAGGTGCTCGTGTTCGAGCCCGCAAGCGGCGGCCTGCTGACCCTGCTGGCGCACAGCGCCGTCTCCGACCTGACCGAGCTCAGCGCCAACGTGAAGGTCCAGACGGCCAGCAGCCCGGATCAGGGAACCGCGCTGCTGGCAACCGAGCCGTTCCGCTGCGTGGTGGTCGACCTGGGCTCCCTGGCCGCGATCGAGTTTCTCGGCCAGGTGCAGCGCGATCCCGAGCTGAGGGCGATCCCGGTGCTGGCGCACGCGCCGGACCAGCCCGGGGACGCCGTCCGGGACCGGGTGACGGCGCTGTGCGACGGCTACCCGTCCCTGGAGCTGCTGCCGACCCTCGACGACCTGCGCGAGCGGATCACCCTGCACCTGTCGGCGGCCCGCCCGGGCCAGGTGCCCCCGCTGCTGGCGGAGGCGGCCGAGCCGGTACACGCGCCCGCCGCGACGGGGCTGACCGCCCTCACCGACCATCCGGACCTCTACGGCAAGCATGTCCTGGTGATCGACGACGACGCGCGCAACGTCTTCGCCATCACCAGCACGCTCGACCTGCACGGGCTGCGGGTGACCCAGGCGACCGACGGCCGCCGCGGGATCGAGGCCCTGCGGGCCGCCCCAGACACCGATCTCATCTTGATGGACGTGATGATGCCGGGCATGGACGGGTACGAGACGATGGCCGCCATCCGGCACATGCCGCGGTTCGAGCGGCTGCCGATCATAGCGGTGACCGCCCGGGCGATGCCTGGTGACCGGGAGAAGAGCATCGCGGCCGGCGCCACCGACTACGTCACCAAGCCGGTCGACACCGACGACCTGCTGGCCTGCATGGAGCGCTGGCTGGCGTAATGCCGTCACGCGCGGCGCCCAGGGCCGGGCGGTAGCCGGGACGGCCGGTGCCGGGCCTGCCCGCGGCTGAGCCGGTGAGCAGGGGCGGCCAGCAGGTCAGCTTACGGGAGTGTGGCGGCAAACGCAGCCCGCATCCTGATGGACGGAATTGCACCGTGCCGCTATTCCGTCTGGTGCCGTTATCTCCGCGTATTCGCCGGCCGAGGCTGGGACGAGCCTTGTACCAGTTAGCCAAATTTTCCTCTATCCCGCTACGCGATCGCATACCAGCCGCTCCTCCCGCGTCTGCCGGCCGGCACCATTAACAGGCCACGCGCTAGCTGTTCTCTGCCCGGGGCCGTCGTTACTGAAAGCGACGATCTAATATCTGAGCGTGTCAGCATCTGCTGCACCGCGCCCGCGGGCCGCCGCGTTAGCGCATCATCTTCCACTCGCACCCCAGGAGTGGGCTGCCCGCCTCGGCCACTCCACTTGCGCGGAAACTATTCGTGCTCTGACAACCAAAAGTTTCCGGCTAGCCAAAAGTTTCCGAAAACCCATTCCCATGCTTCACTCCGTCACCGTGGGGGGTGGCGAGCGGCACGGCGGCGGGATGGACGGCGGGATAAACGGCTGGTACGGCGGCGCGGGGCGGGACGGACGGCCACGGGCAGCGGCGCGGCGGCGGGTGAGACGGCCACGGGCAGCGGCGCGGCGGCGGGTGAGACGGCCACGGGCCGCGGCGGCGGGTGAGACGGCCACGGGCAGCAGCGCGGGGCGGGACGGACGGCCACGGGCAGCGGCGCGGCGGCGGGTGAGACGATCGGGGCATGGAGATCCTCAGCAGCCGCTTGCTGCTGCGTTCGGCCGACCCGCAGCGCAGTCAGCGTTTCTACCGCGACGTGCTCGGGCTGGCGATCTACCGCGAGTTCGGCCCGGCGGCGGACCCGGGTTTGGTGTTCTTCCTCGGCCCGGGACTGCTCGAGGTCTCCGGCCACGGGCCCGCACCGTCCGGCGCGACCGCGATGATCTGGCTCCAGGTGCGAGATGTCCGCGCCGAGCACCGCCGGCTGGCCACGGCCGGGCGCAGGTGCTGCGCGAGCCGGTCACTGAGCCGTGGGGGCTGACCGAGCTGTGGATCGCCGATCCCGACGGAGTGCGGATCGTGCTGGTCGAGGTGCCCGACGACCATCCGCTGCGGCGCGACCCCCGCTAGCGCGCCGCTCCCGCCCCGTAACCAGTGGCCGCATTTCAGTGGCCGCTTAACCGGTGGCCGCCGGGGCCGGCGCCATGCCAGACTCGGCGCCACCGAGAGAACGGAGCCTGTGGTGCCCTCCACCATCCTCAACGTTACTTTCGACTGCGCCGACGCGCGGGCTCAGGCCCAGTTCTGGGCGGCGGCGACCGGCGGGCAGGCCGAGCAGCAGGACGCGACCCCCGGGCACGTCGAGTACGTCGTCCTGCCCGCCGCAGCGGGCCTGCCGCGGCTGTACTTCACCACCGTGGCCGAGCCGAAGGCGGCCAAGAACCGGGTCCACCTGGATCTGTTGCCACCGGACGGCGCCCAGCGGGCCGAGCTGGCCCGGCTGACCGGCCTGGGGGCGACGGTGGCGGCGGACCAGCCGTCCGGGGCCGGCTGGATCGTGCTGGCCGACCCCGAGGGCAACGAGTTCTGCCTGGAACCGTGACCGGGCCCGGCTGACGCTAGCGGTCAGCGCCGGGGTAGGTGCCGAACGACCAGTGGTTGCCTTCCGGATCCTCGATCGCGAAGTCGCGCGAGCCGTAGTCGGTGTCATATGGCGGCTGGGTCACCTTCGCCCCGTGGTCGAGGGCGCGGGCGTGCAGCGCGTCCGGGTCTTCGGTGACGACGTAGGCGCTGAAGCTGCCCGGGCTGGTCACCCTGGGGCCGTCCGGCCGGGCGGAACCGAGCATGACGCCGCCGCCGGGCGGCCAGGCCAGCTCGGCGTGGTGCACGGTGTCGCCGTCGGCGTAGAGGGCGGCGACCTCGAAGCCGAGCGCCTCGGTGAGGAACCTGATCAGCCCGTGGGCGTCGGTGGCGCGCAGGGTGGGCCACACGCTGGGCGGCGGCGGGGACTTGGTCTCGTTCATGGCTCCATCATTCCCAGTCGCCGTCCAGCATCGCTTGGACGTTTCGGAGCTCCTCCGTCAGCAGCGCGCTGGGCGGGCAGCCGGCCAGCGCGCGGAAGTCGCGGGCCAGGTGGGCCTGGTCGTAGTAGCCGCACTCGGCCGCGAACACGGCCAGCACCACCCGGTCGCCCGCCCCCGACCGGGCCAGCAGGCGCCGCCGGGCCCGGTCGAACCGGATCACCCGGGCGCCGGCCTTGGGCGTCAGGCCGGTCTCGGCCCGGAACTGCTCCCCCAGGTGCCGCGCGGACCAGCCGGTCTCGGCGGCCAGCGCGGCCACGCTGACGGCGCCGCCTGAGCGCTGCAGCCGGTCCCAGGCGTAGCTCACCTCCGCCCGCGGCCCGGGCTCCCGGGCGGCGGCGGCCTGGGCGATCAGGAACCGCTCGAGCACCGCGAACCGGCCCGCCCAGCCCGGCGCGGCCAGCACCCGCTCGCGGACCTCGCCCGCGAGCCGCCCCAGTACCTCCCCCGCCTCCACGTCGATGCTGGCCAGCTCGGCCGCGGGCAGGCCGAGGAGCGCGCGGGCGCCGGCCGGGGTAAGCCCGAGCTGGATCCCGGCCTGTGTACCGTCGTGGGTCACCAGGGCGGGCGCGGTGTGCAGCCCGCCGACCAGGAAGTTGTACACGCCGGCCGACTGGCTGGGGTCCGGGTGGCGGGCGATGACCAGCGGCTCGTCCAGCGTCACGATCATCGTCAGCCACGGCGACGGCAGTCCGCGGTGCACTGCTGGGTCACCCCCGGCCTGCCGGTAGCCGACAGCCCAGGACACGAGTGGGCGCAGGCCGGCCCTGGCCGCCACACCGCGTGCTCGTCGATCACCGTTCCAGTATCTCCTGCCGGGCTGGCCCGGTCCTCAGCCTCGGCGATGCCCGGGGCCGCAGGCGCGCGAGGCCGCCCGGCCCGGTTGCGCTCTGCTCAAGCCAGGTCCGGCCTGGTCAGCGTGACGCACGGCCGATCCAGCTGCCTGGCAGCCGCTGGCCCGGGCGCCACGGGGCGGGCGGGCGCGGTCCAGAGCGGGCCTCCTCCTCCGGACCGGGGCGGCGGTCGATCCGTTCCTGGCGCTGTGAGCGCAGCGGCTCGTCCAGCTCCAGCGCGGTGAACGCGGCCGCCCAGCGGTCCGGGCCGTAGCCGGTGGCGAGGTCACAGTGGTGCAGCTCTACCTCGGCCAGCCGCCGGGGGATGAGGCCCGCCGCCGGGAAGGGGGCCGCGCCGGCCACCCGCACCGGAAACTGCCAGGCCGGTTCGGGCAGCAGCAGGGTGAGCGCGCGCAGCGCCATCGCCGAGTCGGCCAGGTCGGCCATCAGGTCGGCCGCGGGCAGCGCCGCCCCGGCCCCGATGGCGGCGTCGCGCGCCTGGGCGCTGGCGTAAGCGGGCCGGTCCTCGCCCGACCGCGCGCCCGCCAGCACGTTCCGCATGGCGTCGGCCCCGCGGGCCAGGTGGGCGAGCACGTGGGCCCGGGTCCACCCCGGAAGCCGGGAGAGGCCAGGCGCAGGTCGTCCTCTGTGAGCGTGCGGGCGTCATCGAGCAGCCGCTGGGTGGCGAGGTCGACCTCGCCGCTCAGCCTGCGCAGCGCAGCGTCCATCGCTCCAGCCTAATGAGAGCCGGCCGCGCTCGCGCGGGGCGGGCGGCCGGGTGGCCAGTGGCGGCTGGCGGCCTGAGAAGCCCTACTGGTCCGCGGCCGCCTGCTGCCCGGCCGCGTCCTCGTGGACCCCGGAGGCGCTGGCGTGCACGGCGGGCGGCGGGAGGAGGAAGTACCAGGCGTTGAGGACGCCGCTCGCCTGGGCGACCAGCGTGGCCGGCAGCAGCAGGTACAGGCCCGCGTTCTCGCCCCAGGCCAGGACGATGCCGCTGGCCACGAAGAGCAGCATGACCATGACGTTGGGCCAGCGGCGGTTGAAGATCGCGACCAGCAGCTGCTCGTCAGCCGTCTGCGCCTGCCGCACCCGCCGGCTGCGCAGCAGGATCGCGCTGGTGATGAGCCCGAGAGCGATGAGCTCGGCGCCCAGGACCCAGCCAGGCTGCCCGGGCGCCAGCAGCAATGCCGCCATCCCCAGCGGTCCCATGAACAGCACCAGCGTCTGTATCGCGCTCGCCCGCAGGCCGTGATGCCCGGCGATTTTGCTGGCGTTGAGGGACAGGGCGACGAACAGCAACCCGATCAGGGCGCCGCTGGCGCCGCCGGTCATCTCCGCGAAGTCGTACCAGGCAGCCGGCGTCACCGCGGGCGGCCTGTCCGGGCGGCTCGGGTCCCGGGCGGGGTGGTGCTCATGCCCGATTTTAAGGCGCGGCGGCGGCCAGCATGCGAAACCCGCCGGGAAGTCCGGTTCTAACCGGCTCCGGCGGGTCTCGGCCGGGTCACCCGGTCTTGTGGTCCGGGTAACCCGTGGCGCTCGCGGGCCGACGCAGCCTGCGGGCGCCCGGGCTCACTAGCGGTACCAGCGGCTTCCCGCGCCGGCCCGGGCCAGGAACCCGATCAGCCAAAGAGCCAGGATGGCGCTCCTCGGTTGAGGTCCTTGCCCCGTTCAGCTACCCCTGTGGCCCACGGCAAACCTGCGTCAGCGAGGCGGGCCGGGGTGTTCGCGCGCTAGGCGTCGCACCCGCTCGCCGGGTGTCGTAAGGTTCCAGTGACCAGAGGCGATATGCAGGATGGCGGGGAAATGCCGCGAGGTGAACGGCCGGATCAGGCGCTGGCGGGCATCGCGTCCCGCCGTGAGGCCCTGCGGCAGGCAGCGGGCCTGCCCGGGGCCGATCTGAGCGCGCTGGTGGAGGCCGCCCTCACCGAGATCGACGCCGCGATCGACGCGTTCGGGACGGGGCCCGGCGGCGCCGGCGGCGCCGCCGACGCCCCGGGCGAGGTCGTGCCGGAGGCGGTGCGGGCCGAGCGACGGCTGCTGCACGCGGTTTTCCAGCAGGCCCCGGCCCCGCTGTTCCTGCTGGAGCAGGACGCGACGATCCGGCGGGCCAACAACCGGGCGGCCGAGCTGCTCGGGGCGCCAACCGGGTACGCGACCGGCAAGGCGCTGAGCGTGTTCGTCGACCTGCCGTTCCGGGCCGCGTTCCAGACCCAGCTGGCCGCGGTGACCCGGACCGGGAAGGCGCGCTCGGCGGGCAGCCGGATCCTGACCGCCAACGGGCCGCTCGACGTCACCCTGACCGCGGTCGCGGCCGACCTGCCGGACGACCCGCAGGTGCTCATCGTCACCGTCGCGCCGACCAGGCCGCCCGCTGAGGCACCAGCAGGCAAGGCACCCGTAGGCAAGGCACCCGTAGGCAAGGCACCAGCAGGCAAGGCACCAGCAGGCAAGGCACCAGCAGGCAAGGCACCGGCCCCGCCCACCAGCGAGCAAGCGGCGCCAGCCGTCGCCCGGGCGGGCGACGGCGCCATCGCGGCGATGACGCGGCGGATGGACACCGTCACCGCGATCACCCGGGTGCTGCTCGACAACAGCACGTTCAGCGAGGCGGTCACCCTCCAGCGGTGCGCGCGGCTGCTGGCGGGCGAAGTCGCCGACTGGGCGCTGATCGACATTGAGCGCGCCGGGCGGCTGCTGCGGCAGTTCGCGGCCGGGCCGCGCACGAGCCAGGCGGAGGCGGCCGCGCGGATGGCCCGCGCGGCCGACCCGGAGCCGGAGTCGGTGCCCGCCCAGGTGCACACGTCGGGCAAGTCGGTGCTGCTGGCGCACCCGGACGAGCAGGGCGCCCTCGGCCGCACCCCCGACGGCACTCCGCTGCTGATGGTGCTCGGCGCGACCTCACTGATCTGCGTGCCGATCTCCGACGGGACGACCCGCTACGGGGCGCTGACGCTGACCCGGCTGGCCGACAAGGGCCCGTTCGGGGTGGCCGATCTGGCGCTGGCGGAGGAGCTCGGCCGGCACCTGGCGATCGCCATCCGTGTCGACCGGGTGTTCCGGCAGCGCTCCCAGGTCGCCGAGGCGCTGCAAGCCAGCCTGCTGCCGTCGCGGCTGCCCGGCGTGGACGGACTCGAGTTCGCCGCCGCCTACATCGGCGCGACCCAGTTCCAGGACATCAGCGGCGACTTCTACGACGTCTTCAAGGCGGGCGACGACTGGGCCATCGCGGTCGGCGACGTGTGCGGGAAGGGCCAGGACGCGGCCGCGATGACGGCCGCCGCGCGGCACGCGATCCGCGCCCTCACCCACGTCCACCAGGCCCCCGACGACGTGCTCGCGGCGGCTAACCAGGTGCTGCTCGACGAGGACTACGACGACCGCTTCGTCACCGCGACGCTGGCGGTGCTGCGCCGCCGGGGGCGGCGGGTGCAGGTGCAGATCGGCGGCTGCGGGCATCCGGGGCCGGCCGTGGTGCGGAGCGATGGGCGGGTCGAGATTCTGGAGCAGGACGGGCTCCCGCTCGGCTTGTTCGACGGCATCAAGCCGGGCCGGACCGATCTGGAGCTGGAGCCCGGGGACGTGCTGTTCTTCTACACCGACGGGGTCACCGAGGCCCGCGGGGCGGACCACTCGTTTTTCGAGGACCAGCTGGCGGACGCGCTCGCGGCGGTCGCCGGGCGGCAGGCGGCCGAGGTGGTGCGCGCCGTCCAGGAGCTCGTCGACTCGTTCTCCGGTGGCGAGCTCAAGGACGACGTCACCATCCTGGCCGTCCGCGTGTCGTTAGGGCTGCTCGTACAGGTCCTCGACCACCTCGGTGCTGCCGGCGACCGGCCGTCCCGGGGCCGGGCGGGGCGTGTCGTCCTCGATGAGGTCGTCCTGCTCGAGCAGGGTCGGCCGGGTCGGCAGGCCCGACTGCAGCGCCTGGGGGTTGCGGGTCGAGTAGGGCTGCTGGGTGGTGTACTCCACCTGGCCGGTCGGGTAGGTCCGGCGGACCACCCGGCGGCCGAGCCAGCCGTAGGTGTTCTTGGGCAGTGCGATGCCGATCACGCCGACGATCATGAGCACCCAGCCTGCCGTGTGCAGGTTGAAGAACGAGGTGTTCGCGGTCACCGCGAAGGCGAGGATGGCGCCGACGCAGATCAGCGCCAGGCCTGCTCCGATTTTCATCGATAGTCCCTTCTTAACGTCTGCGAGTCCCGGTCCGCCGGGGAGGAGCCGACGGCGATTTGGTCACGACACGAGGGCGTCTTCCGGGTCGAGCAGGCGGCTGCGCAGGTGGCCCAGCGCCCGGGTGAGCAGCCGGGAAACGTGCATCTGGGAGATGCCGAGTTTGGCCCCGATCTCGGCCTGGGTCAGGTTCCCGTAGAAGCGCATGACCAGGATGCGCTGCTCGCGCTCGGGCAGCTCGTCCCAGTGGGTGGAGACCGCCTCCATGTCGACGGCCTGCTCCATCTCGGCGTCTTCGTCGCCGAGGACGTCGCTCAGCTGGGCCGGGTCGTCCCGGTCGGACAGCGGCGCGTCGAGCGAGTAGGCGGTGAAGACCATGTCCGCCTGCCGGGCCTCGAGCAAGTCGTCCGGGGTGCAGCCGAGGCGCTTGAGCAGCTCTTCGTCGGTCGGTGTGCGGTTCAGCTCCGTGGTGAGCGCCTCGGTCGCCTTGCGCAGCTCAAGCAGCAGTTCCTGAGCGGACCGGCGCACGTGGACCTGCCACCGCTTGTCGCGGAAATGGCGCTTGATCTCGCCGCTGACGCACGGCGCGGCGTAGGCCGACAGCCCGCTTCCGAAGGCAGGGTCGTAGTTGTTGATTGCCTTCATCAGGCCAACGTAGCCAACCTGCATCAGGTCCTCTACCGGCTCGGGGCTGCCGCGGTACTGCCGAACGCAGGAGCGGACCAGCCGCTCGTACCGCTCGACCAGGATCTCGCAGATCAGCGAGTGCTCGTGGCTGTCCTTTGGCAGCGCGCGGAAGCGGACGAGCAGCTCGTCGTCAGAAAGGCTGGCCAGCTCGGCGCGCGGGCTGAGGGCTGGGGCGGGGGGGGTTGCCTTCGTCATCGCCGTTCGTCTCCGTCGGTAGTAAGCGGACGGAGCTGTTGTGCCCGCACAGAGACATCTAAACATTGTCTTATGTGACGTCGGTCACACTGACGGAGGAGGGCAGCCGGCGGCGGAAACGCCGGCCTGGTAGGCGATCGCGCCCGGCGGCCGCCGGGCGGTGGCGTGACACCGGTGGCGCCGCCGGTCAGCGGCCTGCCACCGGTCCAGTTGCCACCGCCCGGCGGCGAACTGTCACCGCACGGCGGCGAGCTGGCGGTCCCAGAACCGCAGCGCCCGGCACCGGGAGAGGAACTCAGCCGGCGCGTGGTCGCCCAGGTTCAGGAAGCCGTCGTCGCCCTCGGCCGGCTCGGCGGGCAGCCCGGCCGCCTCGAACAGCACGGACGCCCCGCTGGTGTAAGCGACGAACTTGCAGTGCGCGACCGCGTCGGTGACGAAGTCGCGGGCGGCCGGACGGGCGGCGAGCGCCCGCGCCCCGCCTTCGGAGGCGATGACCGCGACCGCGTCGTAGAGCACCGAGGGTGCCCCGTCGACCTGCTGGTCCGCCCGCACCCGGGTGCCGTCGCTGATGTCGACCCCGCCCACGACGGGGGCGATGACCTCGGCCGTGGCCCCTTCGGCGGCCGCGGCGGCCTGCAGCGCGGCGAGGGTCTCGGCGTCGGCCCCGTTGGTGACCAGAATGCCGAGCTTGCGCCCGGCGAAACGCCCGGGGCCGTTGCCGAGGATGCTCAGCGCGGGCGACGCGGGCAGGTCAGCGACTGGCCGCCGGGCCGGCTCGGTCGCGCGCGGCAGCTCGCGCAGGCCGAGGCCCTCGGCCACGGCCGCAGCCAGGTCCTCGTCGACGTTGCGGAGCCCGGCCACCATCCGGGTCCTGATCTCCTCCCGCTCGACCTTGCTCAGCTCGAAGGTGAACGCGTCGGCGATATGCCGCTGCTCCACCTCGGTCTGGCTCCGGTAGAACTGCCGCGCCTGGCTGTAGTGGTCGGCGAAGCTCTCCGGGCGCAGCCGCCGCTTTGCCCCGGCCACCTCGGCCGGGTAGCTGCCGAAGCCGGCCGCCGGGTCCTCGCGCGGGCCGCCCTCGGCCGGCCCCCAGGAGTTGGGCTCGTAGTTGGCCCGGGTCGCCGGGTTGGCCATCGCCATGTGGCCGTCCTGCTGGAAGTTGGCAAACGGGCACTTGGGCGCGTTGACCGGCAGCTGGGCGAAGTTGGGACTGCCGAGCCGCTTGAGCTGGGTGTCCAGGTAGGAGAAGTTCCGGCCCTGAAGCAGCGGGTCGTTGGTGAAGTCGATCCCGGGCACGATGTTCTGGGTGCAGAACGCGACCTGCTCGGTCTCGGCGAAGAAGTTGTCCACGACCCGGTCCAGGACCAGGCGGCCGACGGGGCGCACCGGCACGAGCTCCTCGGGGATGAGCTTGGTCGGGTCGAGCACGTCGAAGTCGAACTCGTCGGCGAAGTCGTCGTCGAACAGCTGCACTCCCAGCTCCCACTCGGGGTAGTCGCCGCTGCCTGATCGCGTCCCACAGGTCACGCCGGTGGAAGTCGGGGTCGGCGCCGTTGATCTTCACCGCCTCGTTCCACATCACCGACTGCAGTCCCTGCTTCGGCTTCCAGTGGAACTTCACGTAGGTGGACTTGCCCGCCGCGTCGACCAGCCGGAAGGTGTGCACCCCGAAGCCCTCCATGAACCGGAACGAGCGCGGGATGGCCCGGTCCGACATGATCCACAGGAGCATGTGGGTGGCCTCGGGCATCAGCGAGGCGAAGTCCCAGAAGTTGTCGTGCGCGGTCTGCGCCTGCGGGAACCCCCGGTCGGGCTCCTGCTTGGCCGCGTGGATGAGATCGGGGAACTTGATCGCGTCCTGGATGAAGAACACCGGGATGTTGTTGCCGACCAGGTCCCAGTTGCCCTCCCGGGTATAGAGCTTGACCGCGAACCCGCGCACGTCGCGGGCCAGGTCGGCCGATCCCGCGTTGCCAGCCACGGTCGAGAAGCGGACGAACGCCGGGGTGCGCAGGCCAGCCTCGCTGAACACGTCGGCCCGGGTGACGTCGGTCAGCGGCTGGTAGCTCTCGAAGTACCCGTGGGCGCCGTAGCCGCGGGCGTGCACCACCCGCTCGGGGATCCGCTCGTGGTCGAAGTGGAAGATCTTCTCCCGGAAGTGGAAGTCCTCCAGCAGGGCGGGGCCGCGGTCGCCCGCCCGCAGCGTGTTCTGGTCGTCGCTGACGCCGACGCCCTGGGCGGTGGTCAGCCGCGCGGTCCCGCCGCCCGCCTGCTGGTGCGTCTCACCGCCCCGGGCCCGCGCAACCTGCTGGTCGCCGTACTGGGTCACCGGACGCTCGCCATCCGCCGAGGTGCTCATTCCTGTCCCTCCCGTAGCGCTGTGACCTGCTTGTTTTCATGAGTGTCAGCGGGCTACCCGAGCCTCCGGCGACCAAACGGCCGCGGCCTGCGGGCGGCACGGTCACCGGGGCCGGGTGGGCAGCGCCTGCCCCCGTTCCTGATTGGCGGAGAATTTCTGGTCCACCGGGGAATAGAGCGCCGGACCCAGGGCAGCCAACGGTCCCGACCATCCGAGCTCTCTCCTGGTAAGGACGTCAGATGATCGAATACGCAACGGAGTGGCGTGCCGCGGGCGCATGCCTGGCCGCCGACCCGGACCTGTTCTTCCCGGTCGCCGTCGGCGCCGCGGCGAGCCAGGAGACCTCGCGGGCGCTGCTGATCTGCGACAGCTGCCCGGTCAAGCGGCAGTGCCTGGAGTTCGCGATCCGGAACGGCGAGGCCAGCGGCATCTGGGGCGGCACCACTCCGGAGGAGCGCATCCACGTGCTCCGCGGCCGCAACCGCGGGCCAGCCCGGCGGACCAGCCGGGTGGCCCCGGGGCGCCGGGTCTGACCTCCGTGTCGGCTGACGACAACCGCGCGCGGCGGCCGCTGGCCGCGCCCGCGGGGTGGTCTGCTGACACGGTCCCACTCTGGGCGAGGCGGGCTGACTGGGCTGGGCTGGCCGGGTGGGCGAGGCGGGCTGACTGGGGTGCTGGCCGGGGTGCTGGCGCTGGCTAGGCCCGGCCGCCACCGCCCGACGACGATGACCGGCCGCCCGGGGAGGCCGCGGGGCGGCCGTTCTGGCCGAAGCTGGCGATGACCTGGGCGGCGACCTCGGTCACCTTGGCGTGCCGTCGCTGCGACTCGCGGCGCAGGTAGCGCAGCGCCTCGTCCGCGTCGCAGCCGAGCGCGTGCATCAAGATGCCCTTGGCCTGGTCGGTGACCGCGCGGGCGGCGACCGAGTCCTTGAGCTGGGTCGCGGTCCGCTGGGCCTGCCCATAGGCGAGGCTGTTGGCGAACACCGTGCTGCCAAACCGGGCCAGCGTCTCCGCCATCGGCACCCCGTCGGCGTCCAGCGCCCCCGGCCGCACCCCGAACAGCGCCAGCACCAGGGTGCTCGACGGTGCCTGGCGAACCAGGTGGATGGAGCTGCGCAGCCCCCGGCGCAGCGCCTCGCCCGCCCACCACGGCCACTGCGTGGCGTCCGCCGCCAGCTCGAGGGCGTCGCGGCAGCTGACCGGCCGGCCCTCGCGCACCGCCGACGTCAGCGGCCCGCTCCCGTGGGCCAGCTCCAGGTCGACCAGCTCGGCCGGGTCGGGGTGGCTGGCCGCAACCGCCGCCAGCTCACCGTCGCGCCAGACGGTGGCGTGCGCGGCCGCGCACCCGGGCACCTGCCGGACCGCGAGGTCAGCCAGCTTGCTGAGCGACTTCGACTCGCCGTAGGTCAGGTTGACGAGATCGGTGGCCTCCAGGCCAAGGTCCTCGACCGTCATTGCGCTGTCGCCTCCGTACCGCCGCCGGCCTTTCCGGACCGGGCCGTCGGCGCCCCAAGGCCAGAGCTACTTGTTTGTAGCGTACGACGCGCAGGAACCGCTGTGCACCGGCGGCGGAATGGCCGCCGCCAGGTCCGCCGCCGGGCTGCACCCGGGCAGCCCGCCGGGGTGCAGCTGGGTGCTGAGGGTGACGCACAAGGCGACCACTGCGGCCAGCGCCATCAGCACCGCCATGTGGACCGGGCGCGGCCGTCCGCGCCGCGGTGGCGCCGGCGGCAGCGCCTCCCGCCGGATCGGCCCCTCACCTTCGGCGAGATGGTTGAACATCGCGTACATCGACGCCAGCACGGGCGCCTCGGCCGCCAGCCGGCGTTCGAGCGCGGCGATCCGGCGGTGGTCGCGGCCGTCGGCCGGAGCCCCGGGGCCGTACGGGACCCGGCCTTGCGCCCCGCGCAGTCGGCGCAGCAGGGTGAGCAGGGCCCGGCGGCCGCCGGGCTCGTACCACAGCCGGGAATGATTCTGCAGGGTCATGTCTCACTCTTCTCCGCGCCGAGCCAGGTTGCGCGCTCGCGGCCCCCCGGAGTCCGCTGACTCCGGTCAAGATCGCCTGGACACGAGCGGGTTGCGGCGTTGGCCGTCACGGCGCTGCGGCTTGCGGGCGCCTCGTCTGTAACCGCCATCGAGTACCCGGATCGCCGCGCCTTACTCCTGTCGGAGGCCGGCCGTCAAGGGCGGCCGGCCGGTTTCAGAAGTCCGCGGGTTCAGAGATCGAGGCCGAACAGGGCAGCGGCGTTGGCGGCGGAGAACTTGGCCCGCTCGGCCCCAGACCCGAGGTGGTCCAGGAAGGCTCCGGTCTCCTCCCGGGTCGGCCGCTGGAACGGGTAGTCCGTGGAGAAGATCAGCCGGTCGACTGCCGTCACCGACAGGGCATGGCGCAGCAGGGCGGGGTTGAGCATGCCGGAGGTGGTGATGTAGAAGTTCGACCGCAGGTAGTCCGACACCGGCCGCGGCAGGCCGGCCGACCCGGGCCAGGCTGTCCGCGCGGTCCAGCCAGAACAGCAGCATCTCGCCCCAGTGGCCCAGCACCACCTGCAGGTCCGGATGGCGGTCAAAGGTGCCCCGCAGGATCAGCCGCAGCGCTGCCAGGCCGGCGTCCAGGTGCCAGCCCCAGCCGAAGGTGGCCAGGGCCAGCTCGGTCAGCGGGTCGAACCCGCGGTAGGAGGCGTCGCGCAGGGCGGGCGACGGCAGTTGCGGGTGGATGAAGACCGGCTGGCCCAGCCGCGCCGCCGTCGCGAAGAAGTCCTCGTAGGCCGGGTCGTCGAGGAAGCGGTCGCCCGCACGCCCGTAGACCATGGTGCCGACGTGGCCCAGGCCCGCCGCCCGTTCCAGCTCGGCCGCGACCTGTTCGGGGGCTGACAGCGGGAGCGTGGACAGCGCCCGGAACCGGGACCGGTGGCGGTCGACCGCGGCCGCCGCCAGGTCGTTGGCGGTGCGGCTGAGGGCTACCGCCTGCCCGGGCGGCAGCGGCTGGGTTCCGGGCGGAGTCAGCGCCAGCACGGCCAGGTCGATGCCGGCCGCGTCCATCGCCGCGATCCGGCCCGCGTCCAGGTCGGCCAGCCGCCCGGCGGTGTCGTCGCGCTCGTTGAAGGCGAGGCTCTCATCGCGCAGCGGCGGCGGCAGCGCCTGCAGGGCCGACGTCAGCTCGGGCAGCATCCAGTGCTCCTCGATCGCGACCAGGGTCATTGAGATTCTCCTATCGAAAGATAGTTATCATTTGACAGTCAATATAGCATCGAGGGATGGACGAAGAGCAAACGTCGCGGCTGTTCGAGCTGGCCGACCTGATCCTGGCCGTCGGCCGGCAGATCTACGCCTCCAAGGAGTTCAGCGCCGAGTTCGCCGGGCAGTCGTGGACGCCGCTGGAGAGCGCGGTGATGCGGTTCATCGACCGCAACCCGGGTACCTCGGCCGGCGCGGCGGCGGAGGCGACCCAGCTGATCTCGAGCAACTTCAGCCGGGCCCTGCGCGGCCTGGAGAAGAAGGGCCTGGTGCGCCGGGACACCGACGCGGCCGACGGACGCAGGGCGCGCCTCTACCCGACCGAGCGGGCGCAGCGCAACCTGCGCCAGCTCCATGACATCTGGAGCCGGCTGCTCGACGGGGTCATCGCTGACCCGGCCGAGATCGACCAGACGGCCTCGACCCTGCGGCGCATCGAGACCGGGCTCACGGCCCGGGCGCGCCGCGACCACACCAACCGACTGGAGTCGTCATGACCACCAAGACCGCGCTGATCGTGGGCGCGTCCCGCACCATCGGGCTCGCACTCGCGGGCGAATTCCTCGCCCGCGGCTGGGACGTGATCGCCACCGTCCGCGGCCGCGAGCCGCAGGAGCTGCGGCGCCTGGCTGCGGGCGGGGCCCGGCTGACGGTCGAGCGCCTCGACATCAACCAGCCCGCCCAGATCACCGCGCTGGACGGGCGGCTGGCCGGGGTCCCCCTGGATCTGCTGTTCGTCAACGCGGGCATCACCGACGTGGACAAGCGCCGGCGAGGTCCCGGTCGAGGTCTTCACCGAGGTGATGGTCACCAACGCGCTCAGCCCGCTGCGGGTCGTGGAAGGCCTTGGGCCGCGGACGGCACCAGACGGGACGATCGGCGTGATGTCGTCCCGGCAGGGCAGCGTGAGCATGAACACCCGCGGCGGCCACGAGGTCTACCGGGCGAGCAAGTCCGCCCTCAACCAGCTCATGCGCAGCTACGCCGCCCGGCACGCCGACGACCCGCGGACGCTGCTGCTGATGCACCCCGGGTGGGTGCAGACCGGGCTCGGCGGCCCCGGGGCGCAGCTGACCGTGACCGAGAGCGCGCACGGGGTCGCGGACGTCATCGAGAGCCAGGCCGGGCATGGCGGCTTGCAGTTCCTCGACTACCGCGGTGAGCCGGTGCCCTGGTAGCCGGGGACGATACGGTCCGACAGCATGACGAACCACCTCGCCACCGCCCGCTCCCTAACCAACCGCTACTTCGCGCTGCGGCACGGGCAGAGCCAGGCGAACGCGGCTGGCCTCATCGTCAGCAGCAGCGCGCGCGACCGCGCGGGCGACTACGGGCTGACCGCGCTCGGCCGGGAGCAGGCGCTGGCCTCGGCCGCCGCCTGCGGCCTGCCGCCTGGCACGCTGATCGTCACCTCCGGCTTCACCCGGGCCCGGCAGACAGCCGAGATCGCGCGCGCCCGCCTCGGGGCGGAGCCGGTCAGCGTCAGCCTGGCCCTGCGCGAACGGTACTTCGGCGACCTGGACGGCGGCCCGGTCACCGGGTACCCGCTGGTATGGGCGGCCGACGCGGCCGACGCGGGGACCGGGGCGTACGGGGCCGAGCCGGCCGACGCCGTCCTCGGCCGGACCACCGCCCTGGTAGCTGCGCTGGAACGGCGCTACGCGGGGGCCGACATCCTGCTCGTCTCGCACGGCGACCCGCTGCAGATCCTCCAGGCGGGCTTCGCCCGGGTGCCGCCGTCCCGGCACCGGGACCTGCCGCACCTGGAGACGGCCGAGATCCGCCCGCTGCGCCTGGCGGCCGGTTAGGGAGATGATGCCGAACGGTCCTCGCCTGCTCCCGTTCGGCGCCATTCCCCTGCCCGCGGCCCAGGGCGCGCTGTGCGCTACTTGCTGTTATCTCGCCAGCGTGGGCGCCCGTTGCTGGTATCGCACCAGCGTGGGCGCCCGTTGCTGTTATCACTTTCGGGCGCCGGCGATGATCGTGGAAACTTTTTTCTAGGCGGTAAAAAGGCTGCCGCATAGGCCGCTTTGTTTCCGCGCTGAGAAAAGGTTCCATGCTCTGCCCGGCGCCACGGGCCTCCTGGTGCGGGAGTGCTATGAGTGGCGGTGCGGGCCGCGGCGCCGTCCTAGGGCACCTCGAACGTCGCGCCGTTACCTATGCCCGTGATCCACTCCGGGACCGGCCAGCGGGACCGCCGGCAGGTCTGCCCGCTCGGCCGGGCCGGCCGTGCTCGCGCGGCTGGCCCGGTCCTCCGGGGCGGCGGTGCCCGCGCCGCCGGTTCCGGAGGAAATTGCCGGCGCCGCGCCTGCCCCACCGCAGGCGCGGGCCACCGGGTCAGGCCGCTGAGCCCCGCGCCGCACTGGGCCGCGGGCGGGGCTCAGCGGCACCGCGGGCGAGAAGACGCGGGCCGGAACCCGTACGTGCTCCCCGCTCGCGGCCGCGCCCCGGATCCCGCTAGGTCCGGGGCGCTGGGAAGAGCGCCGGCCGCAAATAGGGGCACCGGCCGGGCTCGGGGACGTCACTGGACCGCTCCCGGCGTCCGCGGGCAGCGGCTGCTGCCCCCGGGCGCCGGGGAGGCTCGCGGGTACGCATGAGGTATTCGCGGCCACGGCCAGGAAGGCTTGGTTGATCACGGCTTGTCTCACCAGTCCTTCAACTGGCCCTGGACAAGCCAGAAGAGGGTGAGCGGGCCGACGCAGACGGCGGCCGCGAGGACCGCCAGCACGCGGCGACGGGGGTTCCCGGCCGACCAGCGCCGGGCGAGGGAGGCGGCCCGGCGGGCCAGGCCGACGGCGAGGTAGGCCATCCCGGCCATCGAGATGACGGCCAGGGCGGCCCCGGTCACGTCGGCCGCGGCGGCCGCGTAGCGGTGCGCGCCGAGGTCAGCGGCGGCCGCGCGCCCGGCCGTGCTGGCCGACTGCCACAGCGCCCGGTCGCCCGCCGGCAGGTAGAGCAGCAGGGACCCGAGCACGAGGATCAGCAGCGGGACGACCGCCACAACCCACGCGGTGATGACGATGCGGGCGGGGCGGCGCAGCGTGTCGGCGCGCGGGTCGCGGCGCCGGCCGATGGTGCTGCGCAGCACCGGGACGACCCGGGCGAACAGGTCGGGCACCCCGACCAGGTCGCTGAGAATGAAGTACCCGTCGCAGCGGACGAACGGCAGCAGCTGCTCGAGCATCTCCAGGTGGGTGAACGCGATCACCAGCAGCAGGACCGGGGCCGAGGTGCCGGCGTAGATGCCCGCCAGCACCAGGATGAAGATCAGGTTGAAGTACAGCCCGCCGAGGTCGGTGCGCAGCCGGCCCGCCCGGCTCAGCCGGTAGGAGTCCGTGACATTGGTGAAGAACGAGGGCCAGACCAAGTAGATCCCGAACCCGATGCGCCCGGGCCGGGCACCGCCGTAGCGGCAGCCCGCGGCATGCCCGCACTCGTGGAACAGGGCCGAGGCGACCGCCAGGGCGGCCACCAGCAGCAGGTCGATGGGCGTGTTCAGCACCTGGCGGAACGCGCCCGCCAGGCCGCCCGCCGACAGCACCCAGTAATCGAGCACGCCGACGGTGACCAGAACGACGGCGATGACCGGGGGGCGGAACAGCGGCCGCAGGAACGTGCCCGCGGCGGAGGAGACAGCGGGCGGCAGCAGGGTGGCCCGGGCCCGCAGCGCGAGCAGCGGGCTGGCTGTCGGTGGGGCCGTGACTGGCGCGTTGGGGTCGGCGACGATGCCGAGGGGGGTCAGTTTCGCCGACACCAGGAAGCGCACCTGTTCGGCGGTGAGCGTACGGCCGAGCTCGTTGGTGACCCGGGCGGCGATCTCACCGGCGCTCCTGGTGCCGCCGTCGAGGAGGCTGGCGACCAGGTACATCAGCTCCGACAGCTGGATGACCTGGCCGTCGGGACGGCGGATAAGCGACGGCGGGTGGGTGAAGCCGCTGCTGCGCAGCGGGCCGAGCAGCTCAACGCCGGCCGCCAGCCGGGGCGGGGCCGCCAGGTCCAGGGAGTCAGTGGTCACCGGATGCGCTCCTTCGCTGACCGCGATGCCGTTGCCATCCAAAGGCGGAGGGCCACCCAGATCAGGCCGGGTGGCCCTCGCGCCAGGCCAGGGCGGCGGCTACCAGATGTTGCCGGAGCCGAAGCTGAGGATGTTGTTGAGGTCACCGTTGCCGGCCGAGACGTTAACCAGGCCGGACTGGATGGTGTTGCCGTAACCCTGCTGCGACACCACGGTGGTGGTGCTGCTGCTGTGGCCCGGGTGCGACCTGACACAGCACAGCGTCTCGCGGGCCGGCAGGAGCTCGGGGCTTTCCAGCTCGAGCTCGTTCATCGAGAAGGCGGTTTCGTTGGACATTTGGGGCCCCCTTAGAAGGTGCTTCCCTAGACTGATGTACGGATCTCGCCGTACAATCTGTACGGTAGCCACCGTACAGTAGCATTTCTGATCAGTCAACTGCGGCTGTGACGGCGGCGATCAGGGCAGAACGACAGGTGGCAGCATCGGGTTAAGTTGGTGAGTAT
Organism: uncultured Actinomycetota bacterium; assembly: GCA_963795335.1. Classification (GTDB taxonomy): domain Bacteria; phylum Actinomycetota; class Actinomycetes; order Streptosporangiales; family Streptosporangiaceae; genus Trebonia. The sequence continues at coordinate 33,768 of CAWCHI010000003.1, read as the reverse complement.
GACGGCGCAGGCGGCAGGGGGCGGACCGGGTGTTTCCGGCGGGCAGCCGGAGGATCCGGTGACCACGCCCGCCCCGGCGGGCACCCCCCTGCAGCGCCTGATCCTGGAGCGGCTGCGGGAGCGCAAGTGGTCCTACGGCGACGTCGCCCGCCGGGGGGGCCTGCCCCGGTCGACCGTCTACACCCTCGCCACCACCAGGAACCTGGTCCGGCCGCCGCGGCCGGCCACTATCGACGCCCTCGCCCGGGGCCTCGACGTGCCGGTCTCCGCCGTCCGGATGGCGGCCGCCGAGTCGACCGGGCTGCACTACTACGACGAGTCCCCGCCGGGCGAGCGGCCGCCGCGAGGCGATCAGGAGCGGGACCTCCTGATCGCCAGCATCGACGAGCTCTCCGCGGCGGACCGCAGGCACGTGGTGGCGCTCGTCGAGTCACTGCGCCAGAAGGCATCCGAGGAGCGGGCGGACGGCTAGCGCCGCCCGCCCGCGCGGCCCCCGCGCTGGGCGTTCCGGTCACAGCAGCCGCCACCCCGGCGCGATCCCGAGGTGCCCGGCCAGTTCCTGGTAGGCGTGCTCGGGCACGACCAGCCGGGCCGCCCGCAGCACCGTCCGCGGATCCTCACCAGGCGGGGTCAGCAGGTAGACCGTGTGGTCCCGGACGCTGTAGGTGACTACCAGACGCTCGTGCTCGGCCTGGACGATCCGGGCGGCCTGCACGGCCGCGCTCTCGCCCGGATCTCGCTCGCCAGGCCCGTCCGGGGCGTCCGGAGCGCCAGGCCCGTCAGGGGCGTCCTGGACGCCCCGGAGCCGCCGGTCCCGGGGTTGGGCGGCACCGGCCTCGTCGGTTCCGCCAGGGGTGGCAGCGGGCCCGTCAGCGCCCGCTGCGGGTGCGGCCGGCCCGCCCGGCGCCGACGGGGCTGGTGCCGCGACCGGGGTGACGGCAGTCCCGCCGGGGGCAGCCGGGCTGGCGTCTGCGTCGCGGGGGCCGCAGGCTGGGCCGCTGGCTGGGCCGCTGGGTCCGGTCCCGGGGCACGCGGCCGGCCGGGCTCGTCGTTCCCACGCGGCTGTCGCGTGGGAGCCGGGCCGGTCGGACCCGGTTCCGCCGGCCGCGGTGCGCGTGCGCCCCGCGGTCAGCCGGGCTCCGCCCGGCCGGGCCGTTCGGCCGCGTCGGCGGGCGAGGGCCGCCACCGGCTCGATGATGAACGCGAGCGTGATCAGCAGGGCCGCTATCAGCAAGGTGAGCTTCAGCCAGCCGGGCATGAGATCGGCTGCCCAGCTGGTAACGGGCTGAGGCGGGTTGCCCGCGGGGACCGTCTGGATGCGTGAGATCCGGGGTCGACCAGCCGTCGGCGGTGACGCCATGGGGTTGCCGGTGGCCGGGTTGCCGGTGGCCGGCTTCCCGGCGGCCGGCTTCCCGGTGGCCGGGCGCGGCACCGTCAAGGTGGTGCCGGCTGAGATGGCGTCCGGGTCCGGGCCGATGAGCCGCCGGTTGGCGGCGTACAGCGCTTGCCAGCCGCCGCTGACGCTCAGGGCAGAGGCGATGCCGGACAAGGTGTCGCCCGCGGTGACGGTGTACCGGGCCTGCCGCCCGAGGCCGGGCAGGTTCAGCCGGGTGCCGGCCGAGATGATGTTCGGGTCCGGGCCGATGAGCCGCCGGTTGGCGGCGTACAGCGCTTGCCATCCGCCCGGGACGCGAAGGGCGGAGGCGATGGTGCTGAGCGTGTCACCAGGCCGGACGACCCAGGTGGCAGCGGGTGGCGCGACCGCCGGGGCGGCCTCGTCGGAGGGTGTGAGTATCCCTGGCGCGTCGGTCAGGGTCGCTTTGCTGATACTGCTCGCGTTGGTGGTGCCGGCCTGGGCAGGGCGGTCGGGGCCGCGGGTGCCGATCACGACGAGGATCGGCAGGATGCTCCAGGCGATCACCACGCACGCGGACTTGGTCCACTTGCGCACGGTGCGTTTTTCCTTCCTGCGGATCGGCGCGGGACGCTACTGGTCCGGCGCCGGGGGCATGAGCCTGGTGCGGAAGGAAGGGTTAAGCGGGCGAGACCTCAGGCAGGTAGGAGCGCCAGACCGACTTGCGGCCGGCCCGCTTCCCGAGCCACAGCAGAAGCAACATGGCGGCGGCCAGCGCGCAGGCGCAGGCACTGGCGGGAGCGCCGTTGCCGGCCCCGCCGGAGCCGCCCGCGCCCTCACCGTTCCCGGCCGGCGCGCCGGAAGCAGCAGGCCCGGACGGCCCGGACGGGCCGGATGGCGCCGAAGGCACGCCGGAGCCGGCCGCACCCGACGGCGATGCGGCCGCCTTGGCGCCACCGGCGCCCTGGGCGCCAGTGAACGACTGCGCGGACGCGGACTGACCGGAACCGGCGGCCAGGCGGCTGCTGGTGGCCGGTGTCCCCGCGGCGGCCTGCTGCCCGCTGCGCCCGGCTGAGGCGACGGCGTCCGCGGCGAGCGGAGTGGTGGCGCCGGCCACGGGGGCAAGGGCGGCGGTGGTCGCCGCGGCGGTGGACGTCGCGGTCAGCCCTCGCGTCGGCGGCGTGGCGGTGGTGGTCACCGTCAGGGGCTGGGTCACGGTCGGCACAGACGGCGTTACGGCGGCGGTGACGGGCGCCAGCACCGTGGTAACGGGCCCGGCGACCGGCGCAAGCGCGCCCGTGACCGGGGCCAGCGTTTCGGCGACAGGAGCAAGCGCGGTGGTGACGGGGGCCAGCGCTTCGGCGACGGGAGCCAGCGCTTCGGTGACCGGGGCCAGGGCCGTCGTGACCGGGGCCAGCGCGCCGGTCACCGGGCTGAGCACGGCGGCAGCCGAACCCGTCACTGGCGCCAGTGCCCCGGCGACGGAGGCCAGGACGGTGGTCACCGGGCGCGTAACCGTGCCCGTGACTGGGGCCAGGGAATCAGTGACCGGGGCGACGGTCTTGGCCGCGGTGCCGGGACTGGGGCCAGCTCGGAATCGTCACCGGGGCGACGGTCTTGACCACGGTGCCGAGGACTGGCGCCAGCTCGGACGTCCCGGGGCGCCCGTCGCCGGCAGCTTGGTGACGAGACCGGGGGCCTCAGCGGCCGCGGCAGGAGCCGACGTCCCGGCGTGGGCGGCCGATGGCGCGCCGCTCGAAGCCGACGCGCCCTGGGCGGGCGCGCCAGGCGCCAGATCGGCCCGCGACGCCGACGCCGCGGGGCCAGCGGAGGCGGGGCCGGAGGAGGCGGGGCCGGAGGAGGCGGGGCCGGAGGAGGCGGGTGCGCCGGAGCGGGACGCGGGCAGGGCGGCCGGGGCCGCCACGGCGGCGGTAGCGTGCGTCGCCACCTGCCCGAGCGAGCCGACCACCGAGCCGCCGTACGGCCCCGGCGCCGGAGCGCTGACCGGGCCAGAGCCGGGCGAAGCGGTGGGCGCGGCCTGGGCGCGGCCGGCCGCGGGCATCACGGGCGGAGCGGCGGCGGGCGGTGCCGCCTGGCTGGACGAGCCGGAGCCGGCTGAGCCGGACAACGGGGCCGCGGCCGGGGCGACGGGGTGAGCGGCGGTCGCGCTGGAGGCCGCCGACGCGCTTGCGGTGGATTGGCCGCCGCTGCCAACGGGGGCCGCCGGGCTAGCCGGACCGGGGGCCGAGGGGGCTGGCCCGCCGGGGACAGCCGAGGTCACAGCGGCGAGAGTACCGGCGGCCTTGGTCGCGGTGTCGCCGACAGCGCTGGACGAGCCGCCCGCGGAAACGGCCGAGGTGACGAGGGGAACGGGCGGAGACGAGTCGTCGGTTGCCGCGTGGGCCTGCCGCGTGAACAGGAACAACAGCAAGAAGACACCAACAGCCAGCAGCGCGAACTGCACCGCCCGCAGGGCGATGCGGCGCGATGCAAGCTGCGACATCGTCACCTCTCCTTACACACCGGGCAGGCGCTCAGCATCGCGTCGGCCCCGGAGCCACGGCCGATGACCGTTGGAAGCGAGACGTACTGTACGGCCACCACCGTACATGAGGGGCATTAGCACGGCAAGCGCCCATGAGGGCGGCAAACGGGATGCGGCGCCTGCCTAGCCTGCCGTTCCCGGCCCCGCGGGGCCGGGAACGGGCTCCCCCCGAGCTCAGGCGCGGCTCATGCACGTGCAGACGATGGGCGCGCAGGGCGCCCACGCCCGGTCGTCCCCGCCCGGGCCTGGGCCGGGCAGGGTCGACGGGGCGCTCGCACGCTGACTGGAACAATAGACCGGCGTTACTTCGCGTGGCAGGAAAGCTTGGGGTTGACTCCGACGTAGTTGAGCGGGCCGGCCAGAACGGTGACGACAATGGTGCCCGCGCTCGCGCAGGTCACCTTGTCGTTGAAGTAATTGCGCTGGGCCGCCGCGATAAGGCCGATGACCAACCAGATCACCAGAATGACGGAGCCGATTCTCATGAGAGCCTCATCTTTCTATTTTTTACCTGGGGGGAGGTGTAATGCGGGAGGCGGAAAACACATCCAGATACAACGCCGACGCGCGCTGGGCCCAGCGCGCGTCGCGGCGTGGCCAGCAGGGACGGCAGCGTAGCGACGCTCCGGCCGGCCAGCCTGATGACGGACTGCTGCGCGTCGCTCCGGCCGTCTTCCCCGGGAGCGCGAGCGGCCGCCGGCGGGTACCGCGGATGCCAGTCCAGTCAGCTTCATCGGTTGCCCTCCTCCGGACCGCATCGACGCGCGCTCTATGGACTACCCCCCTGGCGGGGTAGAAACGCGACCTTCGGAACTTGCCGGACATGCACGTAGCGGCCCATGCGAGCAGCGGCTCGCGGGTAAACTGGGCTCCGTTCCAGGCGCTTATCGCGAGCGTCGGGTGGCGGCGGCCGCGGTGCGGCCGACCGCAGCTCACGGGTCCGGAGACGTGGCCTGCCCCCTTCTTGACGAGGCGGTGGTTGCCGGTGTCCGATGAGCGTTTTCCCGCTGCCTGGTACGGGCGGACGGCCGTTGTCGCGGCCACAGGCGAGATCGACCTGACCAACGCGGACGGGCTGCGTGACGCGCTGCTGGCGGCGCTCGACGCAGGGGCCGCCGGCCTGGTGGCCGACCTGTCCACGGTCACGTTCCTCGACTCGGCTGGCGTTACCGCGCTGGTGCGGGCGTCGCGGCGGTCGCGCGCGGAGAACGTCACGTTCCGGCTGGCGGTCGCGGTTCCGTCAGTGCGGCGGCTGCTGAACCTCGTCGGCATCGACCGGCTGATCGAGGTCCACCCGAGTACGGCCGCCGCCCTCGCTTCGCTCTCCGGCCAGACCGGGCATGGCCTGCCCGCTTGACTGGCACCCCTGGCGCCCGGAGGTCAGACCAGCCTCCGTTAGGCGACCGTCATCGACAGCACCACGCGGACGCCGTGCGGATCGGTCACGACCGACACGACGTCGGAAAGCTGCCGCAAGACGAGGCGGCGGAGCGCCTCCTCCTCACCTTCCCGGCTAGCTGGCCGGGTGCCACCGGGCGCGCGGCGGACCATGATGCCGTCCCCGCGCACCTCGCAGAACGCGCGCCGGCCGGCGCGCCACAACCGCACCCGGGCGGTACACGGGCCCCAGGCGGTGGCGCAGGCGGCGGCCTCACTGACGGCGAGCACAAAGTCACCCACCCGAACCGCCGCCATGCCGGTGCGGGCGCCGAAGGCTCGGGAAAAACGGCGTACGGCGGGGACGTCGCCTTGCCGGAACGTGTGCTCGGCGGGCGAGCGCGGCCCGTCCGGCGGCAGCCGGCCCTCGCTCGCCTTCCAGTTCCCTGCCAACCGGGTGTCCATCAGCCTCAGCCATCCTCGAACGGTGCCGTGAGCCCGGGCGGCTCCGTCGCTTGGCACGCCCTTACAGCTACCCCTCGGCCACGGATGAAACGACCAGTCAGGCGGGGTCAGCGCTGACCAGCTGAGCCGCCGCGGTCGCGATGGAGGCCATGTCGATGCCGGCCAGCTGCACCTGCTCGTGCGGAGTGGCGGAGCCCGGCATGGCCCGCACCGCCAGCTTCCTGATCACCGGCAGCCGCTGGTCGCCCGTGGCGAATGGACCGCTGGAGGCGAAGGCGGACAGCACCGCGTCGCCGAGTCCGCCTTCCGGCCAGTGATCCTCGACGGTCACGATGCGCCCGGTGTCCCGGGCGGCGGCACGGAGCGTGGCCGCGTCGATCGGCTTGACCGAGTAGGCGTCGATGACCCGGGCCGAGATGCCGTCGTCGGCCAGCAATTCAGCTGCCGCCAGCGCCTCGTGCACGGTGATGCCCGCCGCGACCAGTGTCACCTCGTCGTCCGGGGATGACCGCAGCACCCGGCTGCCGCCGGCCTCGAAGCGGTCATCCGGCTGGTAGATGACCGGGCTTCCCCCTGGCAGGTGCGCAGGTAGCTGACCCCCGGCAGGTCGGCCAGGACCCCGGTCAGCCAGGCCGCCTGGTTGGCATCGCACGGGCACAGCACGGTGCTGCCGTGCACGGCGCGCAGCGCCGCGATGTCCTCCAGGGCCATCTGCGAGGGACCGTCCTGGCCGACGGTGACGCCGGAATGCGAGCCGACCAGCCGGATGCTCGCCTGCCCGATCGCCGCCATCCGGATAAAGTCGTGGGCGCGGCTGAAGAACGCGGCGAAGGTGGCCGCGAACGGCACCCAGCCGCGGGCTTGCATCCCGACGGCGGCCGCGAGCATCTGCTGCTCGGCGGTGTAGCACTCGAAGAACCGATCCGGGTGGGCCCGCGCGAACAACGCAGTGCGGGTGGACTCGCTCACCCCGCCGTCGAGGACCACCACGTCCGGCCGGAACTCCCCGAGGGCGGCCAGGGCCTCACCGAACGCGGTCCGGGTGGCGACCATGTCGCCCGGCTGGTAACCCGGCGGGCACCACAGCGCGGGCCCCGGGTCGCGGCGCCGCCCGTGGACGAGGCGCAGCCGCCGCCGATCGCGCGGTCCGTCCGCCGCCGTTGCCCCGGCCGGCTGGCCGCCAGCCCGGGCCCGCTGAGCCGGCAGGGCCGCCGCGGTCACCGGCGGTGCGACTCGTACCCGCAGGTCACGCAGTCCGCCGAGCTCGCCGATGGCCGCCTCGGGATCAGCCAGCGGCTGGCCGTGGGTGTCCTCCCGGTCTTCGACCGCGGCGACACCGCGGCCTTTCCTGGTCCGCGCCAGGATGACCGAAGGCCCGTCCAGCTCGGCCGTGGCCGCGGCCAGCGCCTGGTCGATCGCGCCGATGTCGTGCCCGTCGATCTCCTGGGTGCGCCAGCCGAAGGCCCGGAACCGGGCCGCGTAGACGCTGGTGTCCCACCCGTGCCGGGTCGGGCCGCGCTGGCCGAAGCGGTTGACGTCGACGATCACCGACAGGTTGTCCAGCCCCGAGGCGCCCGCCTGCTCGGCCGCCTCCCAGATTGAGCCCTCGGTGAGCTCGCCGTCCCCGCACAGCACCCAGACCCGGTAGGGCAGCTTGTCCAGGCGCTTGCCCGCCATCGCCATGCCCGCGCCGATCGGCAGCCCCTGCCCGATCGAGCCGGTCGCGACGTCCACCCAGGGCAGCCGGGGCGTCGGGTGGCCCTCCAGGCGGCTGCGGATCTGACGGTAGGTCAGCAGCTCCTGCTCGCTGATCGCCCCGGCCGCCCGCAGCATCGCGTAGTACAGCGCGGACGCGTGTCCCTTGGAGAAGATCAGGTGGTCGTTGCCGGGAGCGTCCGGGTTGCGGAAGTCGTAGCGCAGGTACCGGGCGAGCAGCACCGCCATCAGGTCGGCCGCCGACAGGGCGGACGTCGGGTGGCCCGATGACGCGGCCGCGCTGCACCGGACCGAGTCCACCCGCAGCTGCTGGGCCACCTCGTGCAGCGACCGGGTGATGTCGCCGCCGACCAGACGCGAAGTGGTCACGAGTGCATCCTCCTGCTCGAACGCGAACGAAGTGGTCACGGCCGCCTCCTTCCGGGTCTGAGCTATTGGGCTGCCCCTGAGCTGGGTCATTACACAACCGCGGGGAGGATTATCCCCAGTTGGATGGGTAGCGGCCGGAAACGGCCGTGGCGCTCGCAGCCTGGCTCGGCTCGGTGTTCTTCGCGTCCCGCCACCCCGCGGACAGCGGCACCCACGTGGGCGGCGGCCGTTCGGCGCGCGCCGCGCCGCCGAGGTCATCCCGGACGAGTACCCGACGGCGCCGGCGGCGCCGGTACAGGAACAGAAGCGGCGGGGCAGCCCGCGTGGCCTGTAACGGCCGGAGACGCAGAACGTCCCGGGACCGCGGCGCGGCCCGGGACGTTTCACGTCTGCGGGCGAGGTCAGGTGCTGGCCTGAGCCCGGCTGACGGCCGCGAGCGGAGAGTCCTCCCCGATCGTGAGGGCGATGTCGCCGATCGACACGATGCCCACCACCTGCCCGTCGCTGATCACCGGCAGCCGGCGCACGGCGTGCTCCTCCATCAGCTGCCCGGCCTGGGCCACGTCCGCCTCGGCGGCCACCCCGACCAGGTCACCGCTGCACAGTGGGCCGACCGGGGAGTCCGGCCCAGCGCCCTCGGCCAGGCCGCGGACCACCAGGTCCCGGTCGGTCACCAGGCCCGACAGCGTCCCGTCGTTGACCACCAGGACGGCGCCGACCTCGGTATCGCGCATGAGGCGGGCGGTTTCGCCGATCGTCTGGCTGTAGTAGACGCCGACCGGGGCCGGGGTCATGATGTCGCGGACGGTGGCGCGCTGGGCCGGGGTCTTGGGGGCGGAGTTCCCGGAGACGGGGCTGGGCCCGGGTGTCCGGCCGGCCGTCGGGAGCGGGCTCCTGCTGGCCGTCAGCGGGGGACATGAGGTCACCGCTGGTGTGGTCCATGTGGTCCTCCTGTTCGGCGTCGTGCTTCACCGCTACCAGGCCGGGCGGCCAGGTAAACCCTGTCTGCGCTGGTCTGGGGGCGTCCGGGACGGCACACAGCGAGCCTCCCGGGCGGTCGGCCCGGGAGGCTCGCTGCGGGGTCTTGGGTGAGGGAGGAGAACCGCCGTGGCGGAAGGGCGAATTACCGTGGCGGAAGCAGGCGGATTCTTACCACAGGGCGTGGCGACGCCGGCGGCCGTAGGTGCCGCGGCGGCGGCCCCCGGAGACATACCGGCGGCTGCGGGGGTGGGTGACCACGGCGATGAGCACCGCCGCGACGATCACCGAGACGATGAAGGTGATGATGAGGTGGCCTGCCCCGACAATCGCGGCGGTGATGAAGCCGCCGACCAGCGCGCCGACGACGCCGAACAGCAGCGTCAGCAGGATGCCGATGCGCTGCCGCCCAGGCACCAGGAGGTGACCGAGCCCGCCGATCACCAGTCCGATGATCAGCCACGTGATAATGGCAGAAATTGTCATGGCCCGCAGCTACCCGGGGCAAGCGCTTTCATTCGCCTGATTCCGCCCGTGCAGCGGGGAAGCCGCCGCTCAGGAAACATCTCGGCCCGCCCGGGAAAGACCGGGCGGGCCGAGTTCAGGCGGCGGCGAATGCCGCTTCCTGGGGCTTTATTTAATTGTGGTCGCGGGTCTTACGACACCGGCTTGAGGTGCAGGAGAATCACCTCGTCGCTGCCGGTGCTCGGGCCGTTGTTGGTGCCCGAGGGCTGACCGCTGTCGTAGGGGTTGTCCTGGGTCGGCCAGCCGGTGAAGTGCTGCGAGTTGTACTCGAACCAGTCGGCTGCCGTCGTGGTCGGGATGACCGGCAGGTTGGTGGCCACGTACTCCTCGATCGGCGCCATGTCGGCCTTCTGCTCGGCGACGGTCTGGTCGCTGTTCAGCTTGGCCAGGTCGGCGTTGATGGTGGCGTTCTTCAGGTGCTCGTAGTCGCCCGCACCGCTTTGGATGAGGTTTTCGTCGAGCCAGGTGTCGTAGAGGTTGTAAGGCGTGATGCCGCCACTGCTCCAGTGAAGCGCGAGCTGGAAGTTGCCCGTGTTCATGTCGGCGTTCCACGCGTTGACCGTGATGCCGCTGAAGGTCGCGTTGATGCCCGCCGCCTTCAGCGCCTGGGCGACCAGGGCACCGGACTGCGCGTAGTCGGTGTAGGAGGACGGGTCGACGATCGTCAGCGCGACTTCCTTGCCGCCCAGGGCAAAGTAGCCGGCGCTGTCCTTCTTGTACCCGGCCTTGGTCAGGATGGAGGCCGCCTGGGAGGCGCTGCCGGATGCCGGGACGCTCATCCCGGAGACCGGGTCCGCCAGCCACGCCTGGTAGGTCGGCAGGGTGATGCCGGAGGCGTTGGTCAGCGGGGCCTCGAGACCCGACTCGCCCTCGGAGCCGATGACCTGGCGGTTGATCGCCACGTCGATCGCCTGCCGGACGGCGAGCTGGTTGGTCGGCCACGTGCTCAGGTTCGGCCACAGGGCGTTGGACGAGCCCGCCGCCTCCCAGTAGTGGTGGGTGGCCGGGTCCTTGTTGACGAAGTCCTGCTGGAGGCCGGGGATGTAGTTACCGGTCCAGTCGATCTGGCCGGAGAACAAGGCGCTCAGCGCGCCGGTGTTGGAGGTGTAGACCGGGAAGTAGACCTTCCCCACCGACACCGGCGCCCAGTAGCTGGGGTTCTTGATCATGGTGAAGCCCTCGGGGTTGAAGCTGCCGAGGACGTACGGGCCGGTGCCGACCGGCTTCGGGTCGGTGTAGGTGGCCGGGTTGCTGATGCTGGACCACACGTGCTCCGGCAGGATCGCCTGGCCGGCGATGTTCTCCAGCTGCATGTACTGCGGGCTGGGGAAGTTCACCGTTACCGTGTTGCCCGAGGTGGACACGCTGGAGACCTGCAGGCCGCCCTTGTTGATGTCCTGTGCGCCGGTGCTGTACTTCTTGACGTAGTTGAAGGTGAACGCCACGTCCGCCGCGGTGAAGGGCTGGCCGTCGTTCCACTTCACGCCCTGGCGGATCGTGAAGGTGATCGACTTGCCGCCGTTGCTCCAGGCGTACTTGGTGGCCAGCCACGGGTAGCTGACCGTGGGGTTCGCGAGGTCGAACTGGATCAGCGGCTCGTAGACCAGGCCGGTCGCGCCCATGCCCTGCGGGGCGGCGGTGGACTGGAAGGGGTTGAAGTCGTCGGTGATGCTGTTCTCCGGCGAGCTCTCCATGACGACTTCGGCGTTGCTGTTGCCGCCGGTCGAGGTGGATGAGGTCGACCCGCCGGTGGCGGCGGCGCCCGTCGTGCTCGACCCGCTCGACGAGCAGGCCGCCAGGGCGGCGGCAAGAAGTGCGGCCGCCCCGAAAGCCACCGCTCTCTTGCTAGTGCTTCTCTTGGTTGTCAACTTTGACCTTCCCTCTTGAGGGTTATTGAGTAAGGAGGGGATTCGGTGCTCGGCGGCCCCAGGCGGGGCCTGCTTCAGATCGAGCCGACCGCCTGGGGCGGCGCGGCTACGTCCAGCCGCCAGCAGGCCGCCGCACGGGCGGGTGACAGCAGCTGGAGGGCGGGGTTCTCCCGCCGGCATTTGTCGTCGGCGAGCGGGCAGCGGGTGCTGAACGGGCAGCCGACGGAGGCCGGCCCGGCATTCCCGCCCTTGCCCGCGACGGTGGCCCCCTGGACGACGTTCCCGGACTTGAGCGAGCTGCCCAGGTTGTCAGGGTCGGGGGCGGAGGCGATGAGGAGCTGGGTATAGGGGTGGGCCGGGTGCTGGGTGACCTCCTCGGCCGGTCCCCGCTCGACGATCTGGCCGCCGTACATCACCAGCACCTCGTCCGCGAAGTAGCGGGCCGAGGCGATGTCGTGGGTGATGTACAGCAGCGCCAGCGACAGCCTGCTGCGCAGGTCGTCGAGCAGGTTGAGCATCTCCAGGCGGATGGAGACGTCGAGCATGGAGACCGGCTCGTCGGCCAGCAGCACGGTCGGCTGCGCCGCCAGCGCCCGCGCGAACGAGACCCGCTGCCGCTGGCCGCCGGACAGCTCGTGCGGGTACTTGACCACGAACTGGTCGGCGGGGGTCAGCCTGACTTGCTCGAGCAGCGCGGTGACGGCGGCACTGACGTCTTTAACCCCCGGCTGGTGCAGCTTCACCGGCCGGATCAGGTGATAGCCGACCGTGTGGACCGGGTTGAGCGAGCTGAACGGGTCCTGGAAGACGTACTGCACCAGGCTCTTGTACTGGCGGAACGCGCGCCCGCTGCGCACGTTGATCGGCTTGCCGTCCAGCGTGATCCGCCCGCTGGTGGGCGTCTCCTGCCCGGCCAGCAGCTTGGCCACGGTCGACTTGCCCGAACCGCTCTCGCCTACCAGCGCGACGACCGCGCCCTTGTACAGGGTGAAGGAGACGTTCCTGACCGCCTGCAGGGTCGCCCCCCGGCCGAGCTTGAACACCTTGTTGAGGCCGAGCGCTTCCATGGCGAGCGGGCCGCGGTCAGCGGCGACCGACCGGATGACGGGGGTCTCGCCGACCTGCTCGGCGTTGGCGTTGACGGCGGGCGCGGCGGACGCCTCCGCAGGCGGCGCCTCGCTGCCGGCCAGGCCGCTGAGCGGTACGCCACTGATGATGGGTTCACTCATGACAGCACCCCTTCCTGGCTCACTTCAGGGGTCACGATGGGGCAGGCGGTGAGGTGGCCGACGCCACCGTGACCGCCGTTGGCCAGCCCGCCCACGGGGGCGAGCGACATGTCCACCTCGGTGCAGGCCGGGATGGCGTGCTGGCAGCGCGGGATGAACGGGCAGCCGGGCAGCGGATCGCGCAGGTCGGGCGGCGAGCCGGGGATGCCGGCCAGTTCCCGCCGCGGCCCGTGCAGTGAGGGGAAGGAGTTGAGCAGGCCCCGGGTATACGGATGAGCCGGCTCGCGCATGATGGCCTTGGCACTGCCGGTCTCCAGCAGCCGGCCCGCGTACATGACCGCGATCCGGTCGGTCAGCTCGAGCAGCAGCGACAGGTCGTGGGTGATGAACAGGACCGAGAACCCGAGCGTTTCCTTCAGCTCGACGATCTGGGCCAGGATGTCGCGCTGCACCACCACGTCGAGCGCGGTGGTCGGCTCGTCCATGATGACGACCTCGGGGTCGGCGGCGAGGGCCATGGCGATCATGACCCGCTGGCGCATGCCGCCCGACAGCTCGTGCGGATAGGACCGCAGCCGGTTACGCGGGATGCCGACCAGGTCGAGCAGCGTCGCCGCTTTCTCCCGGGACTCCTCGCGGGACATCCGCAGGTGGGACCGGATCGCGTCGAGCAGCTGGTCCTGCACCCGCAGGACCGGGTTGAGCGCGTTCATCGCGCTCTGGAACACGATCGAGATCTCGCGCCAGCGCATATGGTGCAGTTCCCGGTGATTCATCGTGAGCAGGTCGACCGGGTCGCCGCCGGCGGTGATCCGGCGGCCCCGGTAGAGCACCTGACCACTGGTCACCAGGGCCGGCGGCCGCAGCAGCCGGGTCGCGCCGTAGGCGAGAGTCGACTTGCCCGAGCCGCTCTCGCCGCACAGGCCGACGACCTCGCCCGCGTTCAGGCTGAGGTTCACGTGCTCGACCGCGCGCACGTCGCCACCGGGGGTCCGGTAGGCCACCGACAGGTCGCTGATCTCCAGGATCGGGCTCACGAGTCCTCCTCGCTGGCGCTCGCCGGCCGCATTCGCGCGCGCGCAGTGCTTGCTGATTCGCTCGCAGGCTCGTTCATCGAAGCTCACCGCCGGCTGGGGTCTCGTCGAGCAGGCTCGCACGGGAGAAGGAGTGCACGAACGAGGCGGCCCGGCCGCGGCTCGCGGTGAGGTGGGGCAGCACCGGGGTCGGGTCGGTCGGCCAGACACGGTGGCCGCCCACCTTCTCGGCCCCGCGCGAGGCCCGCAGCCGGGGACTGCCGAGCTCGTCGATCCCGGTGTTCAGCAGCACCAGGGAGGTGCCGATGAGCGCGACCGCGAGGCCCGGCGGCACGAACCACCACCACGCCCCGAGCTGCAGCGCCTGCTGGCTCTGGGCCCAGTAGAGGATCGTCCCGAGCGACCAGGTGTTGAGGTCGGTGAGGCCGACGAAGGCCAGCGCGACCGAGGCGCCGATCGCGTACAGCACGGTGTTGACGAAGCTGGCGGCGATGAGGCTGACCTCGTTGGGGATGATGTCCAGGACGATGATCCGCCAGCTCTTCTCCCCCGATTCGCGGGCGGCGGCCACGAAGTCGCGGTTGCGGATCATCAGCGTCTGCGCCCGGACGACCCGGGCGCCCCACGGCCAGCCGAGCACGCTCAGCACCAGGATGGTGGGCAGCTGCCCGCGCGAGTGCAGGTAGCCGAGCAGCAGGATCAGCAGCGGCAGGGCCGGGATCACCAGGAACACGTTGCTGACGAGGGACAGGAACTCGTCCCAGGCGCCGCCGAGGAAGGCCGACGTGACCCCGACGATGACCGACAGGGCGGTGGCGATCACCCCGACGATCAGCGCCAGCTCGATCGTCAGCCGGATGCCGACCAGCATCTGGGACAGGACGTCCTGGCCGGTCTGCGTGGTGCCGAGCAGGTGCTGGAACGACGGGTGGGCCATCAGCAGGCTCGGGTCCGGGTTGGCGTAGGACGGGTCGTACGGCAGCACCTGCGGGCCGATGATCGCGGCGAGCACGAAGAAGCCGAACAGCCCCGCGCCGACCTTGGCCTTGACCGGCAGGTTGCGCCACACGCGGGCGAGAGCGCTCATCGGGCGACCTCCCTTCCCCGCACCCGGGGATCGATGAAGACGATGAGCAGGTCGATGACGAAGTTGGCGATGAGCACGGCGAAGACGATGACCAGGAAGATCGCCTGCATCAAGGGGAAGTCGTCGGAGGAGACCGCGTTGAGCAGCAGCAGCCCGATGCCCGGGTAGGCGAAGACGATCTCCATCACCAGCGCGCCGGAGACCACGAACCCGAGCGCCAGGCCGAACCCCTGCAGCTGGGGCAGCAGCGCGTTCCGGGCCGCGTAGGTGAAGATGACCCGGTGGTTCGGCAGGCCCTTGCCCTGCGCAGCCACCACGTAGTCCTCGCTGATGGTGGTGATCATGACGTTGCGCATCTGCAGCATCCAGCCCGCGATCGAGGTGATCACGATGGTGAACGCGGGCAGGATCGCGTGCTCGAGCGCGCTGGCGAGGAACGGCAGGTTCCAGCCGGGCGAGCTGTTCGCGCCATCGAATCCGGTGCCGGCCGGCAGCCAGTGCAGCTCGATCGCGAAAATCTCGACCAGGACCAGGGCCAGGAAGAAGTACGGCACCGCCTGGAGGAACATCAGGGCGGGCAGGGACCGGTCGAGCGCGCCGCCGTGCCGCCAGCCGGCCAGGATGCCGAGCCCGGTGCCGATCACGAAGGCGATGACCGTCGCCGTGCCGACCAGGATCAGCGTCCACGGGAGCGACTGGTCCAGCATGGTGGAGACCGGCGTGGGGTACTGGGCGATGTCGGGGCCGAAGTTGAAGGTGAAGACGTGACCCAGGTAGGTCACGTACTGAGACCAGAGCGAGCCCTTGGCCAGGACGCCGCCGAGCTGCAGTTCGATGGACTTGATGGCGTCGGAGGTCAGCCCAGGATGCTGGGCGATGATCAGCTGGACGGGGTTGCCCGGCATCGCGCGCGGGATGAAGAAGTTGGCGGTGATCGCCACCCACGCCGCCACCAAGTAGAAGGCCAGGCGGCGGAGTATGAACGGCATGCCTTCCACCTACCTTTCTGTGATTTCGTCGTTGGTCAGTTCAGCGGCCACGCCTGCGTGCCCGGGCAGGCCGTTGCCGGCCGCCCGGTCCGCGGATGTGACCGGCACCACACGCACCGGAGACGGCAGCTTAGCCGGGTTCGACCCCTTTCGCCGGTTTATCGGCGCGACCTGATGCCTCGTCATCGTCCCGGCCGGGCAGCCGCAGCTTGACCGCAGCACCAGCTCGGCCGGCAGGAGCTCGACGACCGGGCGGGAGGCCGGGTCGGCGATCAACTCGATCAGCCGGTCACAGCCGCGTTCGCCCACCTTGCGCATGGGCTGGTGCACGGTGGTCAGCGGGGGCTCGGTGAGACTCGCGGGGAAGATGTCGTCGAACCCGACCACCGCGACTTCCTCGGGCACCCGGACGCCGCGCGCGGCGAGCGCCCGCACCACGCCGATCGCCATCTGGTCGTTGGCGCAGATGATGGCGTCGGGCAGCGGCTGAGCGGCGCCGCGGGCGTCGGCCAGCAGCCGGTCGGCCGCCTCCTGGCCGCTGTGCACGGTGAACCGGCCGCGGTACGTCCCGGTCAGCACCGTGCCGGGGTGGGCGGCGATGACCGCCAGCATGGCCTGCCGCCGGGCGACGGCGTCGGGGGCCGTCGCCGGGCCGTCAACGTGGAACAGGCGCTGCTTGCCGTGCCCCGCCACCAGGTGCTCGACCAGCGCGTAGGCACCCCCCCAGTTGTCCGAGGACACCACGTCGACGCCGCGCTGGGCGGTGTCGCCCGCCACCACCACGACCGGGACCCGCTTGGCGATCCGGGTCAGCACCCGCTCGGGGACCACCCCCTCGCCGATCAGCAGCCCGTCCACCTTGCCCGACAGGGCCAGGAGGCGGGCCGCGACCGGCCCGTCCTCGGGCAGCGTGGCACCGCTGTTCTCGTCCTCGCGGAGGAAGGTGACCAGCAGCGACCAGGAGTCCTCGCGGATCCGGGCCTCGACCCCGCGTATCACCTCGTCGTAGAACAGCAGGCTCATCGACTCGATGTCGTACTGGTTCGGCTTCAGGCCGGTGTGCTCCACGCAGACCAGGCCGATGACGTCCTTGCGGCTGCGGGCGAGAGACTGAGCGGCGCCGTCGGGCACGTAGCCAAGCTCTTCGATTGCCGCGCGCACCCGGGCCCGGGTGGTCTCGCGCACCGGCTCCTGCCCGTGCAGGACCCGGGAGACGGTGGCGATCGACACCCCCGCCCTGTGAGCGACGTCATAGAGCGTAACCACGCTGTTACCAGTCCAAAATGTAAGCGTTTACAAGCTCGGATGTAAGCGCTTACGCTAAACCCCGCAAAGGGTCGCGTCAAGGAGGAAAACATGACCAATGTCACGCCGGAAGGCGAGGCGCTTGCCTTCCCCCCGGGGTTCATGTGGGGCGCGGCGACGGCCGCCTACCAGATCGAGGGCGCCACCGCCGCCGACGGCCGGGGCCCGTCGGTCTGGGACACGTTCAGCCGCACGCCGGGGAAGGTGCGCGGGGGCGACACCGGTGACATCGCCTGCGACTCCTATCACCGCTACCCCGAGGACGCCGACCTGCTGCGCTCCCTCGGCCTGTCCTCCTACCGCTTCTCGGTCTCCTGGCCGCGGATCTTCCCCGAGGGCGGCGGCCAGCTCAACCAGGCCGGCCTTGACTACTACAAGCGGCTGCTGGACACGCTGGCCGAGCGCGCCATCACGCCCACGGCCACGCTGTTCCACTGGGACCTGCCGCAGGCGCTGCAGGACAAGGGCGGCTGGGCCGCGCGGGACACGGCGCTGCTCTTCGCTGAGTACGCCGCCGTGGTCGCCGGGGCACTGGGCGACCGGGTCAACCGCTGGATCACGCTCAACGAGCCTCTCGTCGTCGCGCACAACGGGCACCGCATCGGGGTACACGCCCCCGGGATCACCGACAATGTGGTGGCCGCCGCGGTCACCCATCACCTGCTGCTCGGCCACGGGCTCGGCGTCGCGGCGGTGCGCGCCGCCGTCCCCGGCACGGAGGTCGGGATCACCCTCAACCTCACCCCGGTGACGGTGCAGGCCAGCTCCAACGGGTCGGCCGAGGCGCTGGAGCGGGCCCGGCTGGTGGCTGACGCGACGCTCAACGGGACCTTCCTCGAGCCGGTGCTGTCCGGCCGCTACCCGGAGCACGCGCCCGCCGCGTTCCTGCCCCCGGCCGAGCTGATCCAGGAGGGGGACATGGCGACGATCGGGGCGCCCATCGACTTCCTCGGGGTGAACTACTACCAGCCCGAGCACCTGCGCGCGGGTGACCCGGACAACCTGCGCCGGGGCGAGGACCGGCCGCTGCCGGGCATAACCGGCAACGTGGTGCACTACGACCCGGAGCAGCTCGAGCGCACCAACATGGGCTGGCTCATCGACCCCGACGGCCTCTACGCGCTGCTGATGCGGCTGTCGGCCGACGCGCCGGGGCTGCCGCTCTACATCACCGAAAACGGCTGCGCCGCCGAGGACTACATCAACCCGGACGGCCAGGTCAATGACCTCGAACGGATCAAGTTCCTGCACCAGCACCTGGCGGCGGCGGCCCGCGCCGCCCGCGACGGCGCCACCCTGGCCGGGTACTACGTGTGGTCCCTGCTCGACAACTTCGAGTGGGCCTACGGCTACCAGAAGCGCTTCGGGATCGTCTACGTCGACTTCGCTACCCAGCAGCGCATCCCGAAGGCCAGCTCCGCCTTCTACGCCCAGGTAGTCGCGGACAACGCCGTTCCCCCGCTCCCGCAGGAGTGGCCCTTCTGAGGGCCCGAGACGCTCCCGCCCCGCACTTCTTGCTGTTACCGCCGCTTGAGGGGGGTGAGAAAGGTGGGGCGGGCGCGGAGAAGGGAGACGAGAGCCACGTACGGCCACGAGTTGCGCCCGGAAGATCTTGGAAATTAATTTCTAAATGGATGATAAGCGTGCGTATAGGCCGCTTTCGTACCACGCTGCGCATAAGTTCCGCGCTTTGGCGGCGGTCAGGCAGATCGGCAGCTGGGCGGGGCGGCGGTGGTGATCGTCGGCAGCGGCGGGCCGGGCGGGTGCCTACTCGTGCCGCAGGATCCGGTCCAGGGCCGAGGCCACCTCCGCCGCCAGCCTCGCGTCGGCGTCCCGGGGCGCCGGCACGGTGGGCTCATCCCCGGCGTCGCCTTCGGGGGCTTCATCGTCCACGGTCAGGTGGCAGTCCAGGCACTCGGTCTGCCCCAGCCGCCGAACCAGCCGCGCTCCCCCGCACCGCGGGCAGACGGCAAGCTCCGCGAGCACGGCGGGGTAACAGTCAGGGCAGACCAGCACCTGGTGCCGGCCCGACACCCCCTGGTGCCATGAGCTGGGCTTGCCCGGGTCCGGGTCCCCCTGGCGCGCCCCGCACCGGTAACAAGGCATGTCGCGTTCCCCTCTCCGCGTCAGCCGTCGAACGATCCGCGTTGCCCCTAGGGCCCGCGGCCAGCCGTGAAGAGCCGGCCGTCAGGCCAGATACCGGAGCCCGCCGCCTGGCCCGCCGTTACGCCAGCGCGGCCAGCGCCTCCTGGTAGTCAGCGATGTCGCGCGCCTGCGGGATCGGGTTGACCACCGACCAGCGCACCACGCCTTCCTTGTCGATGATGAACGTGCCGCGCACCGCCAGCCCGCGGTCCTCGTCGAACACGCCGTACTCCCGCGCGACCTGTCCGTGCGGCCAGAAGTCGGCCAGCAGCCCGAACTGGAAGTGCTCGGCGTCCGCCCACGCCCGGTGGGTGAACATCGAGTCGACCGACACCGTCAGCAGCGCCACGTCCTCCCGGTCGACCTCGGGGAACTCCTCCCGCAGGGCGCACAGCTCGCCGCTGCAGACGGGGCTGAACGCGAGCGGGTAGAACACCAGGACCACGTTCTTGGACCCGCGGAAGCTGGACAGCTTCACCTTGGTCCCGTGCTGGTCGGGAAGCTCGAAGTCGGGGGCCTCGTCCCCGATCGCAACGGCCATGCCTAATCCCTTGGCTCGATCTCGCGCGGGCGACCCCGCGCCTCCATGGCCAGCCTAACGAAACCAGCGGCGGCGGCCAGGGGAAGCACGCCCCCGTTCTGGATAATCCTCGGGAACACGGCGGGCGGGGCTAGCGGCGCGCCTTCGGGGCAACCAGCCGGGAGCCGGACCAGTCGCGGGCTGCGCTCACGCTGGAGGTCTGGGCGAGCCCGGCCGTGGGGGCCGCCTCGCCGATGTCGCTGGGCTCAACATGTCCCGGTCTGCCCGACTTGGGCGTCAGCAGCCAGATGTAGCCGCCGTCACCCAGCGGCGCCAGGGCGTCGACGAGGGCGTCCACCAGGTCGCCGTCATCCTCCCGGAACCACATGAGGACCACGTCGACGACGTCCTCGTACTCCTCGTCGACGAGCTCGACGCCCTCGACAGCCGTGATCGCCTGGCGCAGCTGCTCATCGCAATCGGTGTCATAGCCGAGTTCCTGTACTACCTGGCCCGGTTTAATGCCGAGCCGCTCGGCCTGGCCGCGTTGATCCTGCGCCTGGCGCGCGGTCGCGCTCACTGACGTTCCTCCCGAATCCCTCCCCGCGTCCCCGGTCGCACACATTTGCGTCAGTGGCCGCGTCAGTACTTCTTGTTGGGACAGTTCACACTGGGTCGGCGCCTTGCGCAAGTGGCAATCGGCCCGGCGCGGAAAACCGCTCCCTTTTGTTGACCTTATGCGAGACGCCAGTACCCGCGATGCAAGGAGGCACTCCTACCCACGGTAACCATTCTGGTCGCAGCGTGTGACCAGAGGACAGTAACGGGCCACTGGGCCGGCCACCGGTGGCGGGCTGGTGACTCATGTCACCGGCCGCGACCAGTTACCGTTTGGTAGAGATGAAAATCAGGCCAAGACGTACGACGATTGGACCTGAACAGCTCAGGTGTCGTTCTACCGCGGCAAACAGCCGCCAAATGCGGAAGGCGAGGCTACCGGCGTGGCTTCCGGACGTCAGCGTTACTCGATCATCAGCGACGGGCTGCCCACGCAGCTGCCGGACATCGACCCGGATGAGACGCGGGAGTGGGTCGACTCGTTCGACTCGGTCACGCGCACCCGCGGCCGGGGACGGGCCCGCTACCTCATGCTGCGCCTGCTCGAACGGGCACGCGAGCAGCAGGTCGGGGTGCCCGCCCTTCGCTCCACCGACTACATCAACACCATTCCCCCCGAGCGCGAGCCCTGGTTCCCAGGGGATGAGTACGTCGAACGGCGCATTCGCGCCTATATCAGGTGGAACGCGGCGATCATGGTGTCGCGGGCGAACCGGCCGGGCGGCGCCGGCGTCGGCGGCCACATCGCCACCTACGCGTCGGCCGCCTCCCTCTACGAGGTCGGCTTCAACCACTTCTTCCACGGCAAGGACCACGGCGAGTCCGGCGACCAGGTCTTCATCCAGGGGCACGCGGCGCCCGGCATCTACGCCCGCGCGTTCCTCGAGGGCCGGCTGAGCGAGACCCAGCTCGACGGGTTCCGCCAGGAGCAGTCGCACCGCGGCGGGGGGCTGCCGTCCTACCCGCACCCGCGGCTGATGCCGGACTTCTGGGAGTTCCCGACCGTCTCCATGGGCCTCGGCCCGCTGAACGCCATCTACCAGGCGCGGTTCAACCGCTACCTGCTCGCCCGGGAGCTGCACGACACCTCCCGCTCGCATGTCTGGGCCTTCCTGGGGGACGGCGAGATGGACGAGCCCGAGGCACTCGGCGCGATCGGGCTGGCGGCCCGGGAAGAGCTGGACAACCTCACCTTCGTCATCAACTGCAACCTGCAGCGGCTCGACGGCCCGGTCCGCGGCAACGGCAAGATCATCCAGGAGCTGGAGGCGTTCTTCCGCGGCGCGGGCTGGAACGTGATCAAGGTCGTGTGGGGCCGCGACTGGGACCCGATCCTCGCCCAGGACACCGACGGGGTGCTCGTCAACGCGATGAACACCACCCCCGACGGGCAGTTCCAGACCTACAGCGTCGAGTCCGGCGGCTACATCCGCGACCACTTCTTCGGCTCCGACCCGCGGCTGCGCAAGATGGTCGAGCACCTCTCGGATGACCAGATCCGCAACCTGTCGCGCGGCGGGCACGACTACCGCAAGGTCTACGCCGCGTTCAAGTCCGCCCGCGAGCACGTCGGCCAGCCGACGGTGATCCTCACCCACACGATCAAGGGCTGGACGCTGGGCAAGGACTTCGAGGCCCGTAACGCCACCCACCAGATGAAGAAGCTCACCAAGGACGAGCTGAAGGAGTTCCGCGACCGGCTCTACCTGCCGATCTCGGACGAGGCGCTGGAGGCGGAGCTGCCGCCGTACTACCACCCGGGGCCGGACTCGGACGAGATCCAGTACATGAAGGAGCGCCGGGCCGCCCTCGGCGGGGCGCTGCCGCGCCGGGTCGTCCGGGCCAAGCCGCTGCCGCAGCCTCCCGCCTCGGTCTTCGAGGAGTACACCCGAGGCTCGGGCAAGCAGTCGGTCGCCACCACCATGGCCTTCGTCCGCGTCCTCAAGGACCTGATGAAGGACCCGGTCATCGGCGAGCGGTTCGTCCCGATCATCCCGGACGAGGCCCGCACCTTCGGCATGGACTCGCTGTTCCCGACGGCGAAGATCTACTCGCCGCTCGGCCAGACCTACGAGGCCGTCGACCGCAACCTGATGCTGTCGTACAAGGAGTCCGAGCGCGGCCAGCTGCTGCACGAGGGCATCTCCGAGGCCGGGGCGATGGGGTCGGTCATCGCGGCCGGCTCGGCCTACGCCACCCACGGCACGCACATGATCCCGGTCTACGTGTTCTACTCGATGTTCGGCTGGCAGCGGACCGGCGACGAGATGTGGGCGCTGGGCGACCAGATGGGGCGCGGCTTCCTGCTCGGCGCCACTGCCGGCCGGACCACCCTGACCGGCGAGGGACTGCAGCACAACGACGGGCACTCGCAGCTGCTGGCCTCGGTGTCGGAGGCGTGCATTTCCTACGACCCGGCCTGGGCCTACGAGATCGCCGTGATCGTCAAGGACGCGCTGCGCCGGATGTACGACGCCTCGCCCGAGCACCCGGACGGGGAGGACATCTTCTACTACCTGACCGTCTACAACGAGCCGTACCCGCAGCCGCCCGCCCCTGATGTGGCAGGCCTGGAGGAGGGGATCCTGCGCGGGCTGTACCGCTACGCGCCGGTGGAGCCGCCGACCCCGGACACGCCGCGGGCGCAGGTACTGGCCTCGGGCGTGGCGATGCCGTGGGCCCTCGCGGCGCAGCGGCTCCTGGCCGAGGACTGGGGGGTGGCGGCCGACGTGTGGTCGGTCACCTCGTGGACCGAGCTTCGGCGCGACGCCCTGGCGGCCGAGTCGCACAACCTGCTGCACCCGGACGAGCAGGCCCAGGTGCCGTACGTGACCTCAGCCCTGGCGGAGGCGCCGGGGCCGGTGGTCACGGTCTCGGACTGGATCCGGGCGGTGCCCGACCAGATCGCCCGCTGGGTGCCGGCCCCGGCCTACACCTCGCTCGGCACCGACGGGTGGGGTTTCTCCGACACCCGGCCCGCCGCGCGCCGGTTCTTCCACGTGGACGCGGAGTCGATCGTCCTCGCGGTGCTGGCGCAACTGGCCAAGACGGGCAAGGTGCTCCCGTCGCTGCCCGCCCAGGCGATCAGCAAGTACCAGCTGGACCTGCCGGTGTCGGAGGTCTTCGGCTAGCCGGCCGGCCGCATCGGACTGCGGCGCGCCGGGCCCGGCGCGCCGCAGTCCGGCGCGCCGTCGCCGGTGCCGCCACACTCAACGGGCAGCCGCCTGCCGGGCAGCACCGGGGAATGGGCGGTGACGGGGGGGCCAGCCCCCGTTCCGATGGCTAAGGGTCGAAGATCTTTCTTGAGGATCTTGCCGGTGGCGTTCTTGGGCAGGGTGTCGCGGAACTCGATCGCGCGGGGGTACTTGTAGGCGGCCACCCGCGCCTTCACGAACGCGATCAGCTCCGCCTCGGTGACCGACTGCCCGTCCCTGACAGCGACGACGGCCCGCACTTCCTCGCCCATCAGCGGGTCCGGTACGCCGATGACGGCGGCCTCGGCCACGGCCGGGTGCGCGTAGATGACCTCCTCCACCTCGCGCGGGTAGACGTTGTAGCCGCCGCGGATGATCAGGTCCTTGATCCGGTCGACGATGAACAGGAACCCGTCCTCGTCGAGGTAGCCCAGGTCTCCGGTGTGGAACCAGCCGCCGGCAAACGCCCGCGCCGTCGCCTCGGGGTTGCCGTGGTAGCCGGTCATCACGTTGATCCCGCGCACCACGACCTCGCCCACGTGGGCGGCGCCGGCGGGCACGGGCTGCCCGGCTTCGTCCCAGATCTGGACGCTGACCCCCCAGACCGGCTTGCCCACGCTGTACACCTTGCGCTCGGTCGCGCTGATGTTGAAGGTGGTGGCGGACGCGGTCTCGGACAGGCCGTAGCCTTCCAGGATCGGGATGCCGAACCGGTTCTCGAACGCGTCGATGACCTCAGCCGGGATGGGCGCCCCGCCGGATATCGCGACCCGCAGCGAGGAGAAGTCCCAGTCGCCGGGCGTCTGCAGCAGCGCGATGTACATGGTCGGGACGCCCATGAAGATCGTGGCCCGGTCCCGCTGGATGAGCTCGAGCACGCCCCGGGGATCGAACCGGGGCATCAGCGACATGGTCCCGCCCATCAGCACGCAGGTGTTCATGATGGACGAGAGCGCGAAGACGTGAAACAGCGGCAGCGCCACCACCACGGTGTCGCCGCGGCCGAACTCGAACAGCCGCCCGGGGATGTCGGCGTTCATGTGCAGCGTGATGTGGGACAGGACCGCCCCCTTGGGGGTTCCTGTCGTCCCGGAGGTGTAGATGATCACCGCCGGGTCCGCTGGGCTCCGCCGCGCCAGCTGCGGGCCCGCCGGGTCACCGGCCAGCAGCGCGTCGAAGGCAGTCCCGGCCGCCGGGGCACCCGACTCGGTGACGACGTAGAGCGAGGTCACCGCGGCGGCCTCGGCTGCCTTGGCCGACTCGTCGATGAAGCCGCCGTAGGTGATCAGCACCCGGGCGCCCGAGTCACGCAGCTGGAATTCGGTTTCCGGCGCCTTGAGCAGCACGTTCATCGGTACCACGACGCCGCCGGCCTTGAGGATCCCGTAGTAGGCGATGATGAACTGCGGGATGTTCGGCAGCTGCAGGCCCACCCGGTCGCCCGGCGTCAGCCCCGCGGCCGCGAGGCTGGCCGCCACCTGGTCAGACAGCTGGTCGAGCTGGCCGTAGCTGAGCTCGGCCGGGCCGAGGATCACGGCCGTCTTGGCCGGCTCCCGGCGGGCCGACTCCCGCAGTGCCACCGCGAGGTTGAAGTCCATAGCCGCTCCTGCTGGTTCCGACTGGCCAATGGCCCCGTCACGCCTACCGGGCCGCCCGTACGCGGGCCGGCGCGGGGCGGAATTCCAGGTTCTTCTCATCCACCGGGCCGCGGTACAGCCCGGCGTCCTTGAAGTAGTGCTGCCGCAGCCGCCAGGGTGCCCGCTCGCCCTGGCGCGGCAGCAGGTGCCGCGCGCGCTCGAAGTAACCAGAGGTCATGTCGATGAACGGCGACGTGGCCATCCCAGACGGCAGCCGCGGGGTGACGCTGGCATACCCCTTGCCGGCCATGAAACGCAGCAGCCGGCTGACGTAAGCGGAGACCCGGTCCACCTTGAGCGTCCACGACGCGTTGGTGTAGCCGATCGCGAACGCCAGGTTGGGCACCCCTTCGAGCATCATGCCCTTGTAAGCGACGTGCTCGGGAACGGAAACCGGCACGCCGTCAAGCCTCAGCTCGATGCCACCCAGCGGGGACAGGTTCAGTCCGGTCGCGGTCACGATCACGTCCGCCTCGAGCACCTCGCCGGAGCGGAGCCTGATCCCGGATCCGGTGAACGACTCGATGTGGCCGGTGACGATACCGGCCTTCCCGGACCGGATGGCCCGGAAGAAGTCACCGTCGGGCACCATGCACATGCGCTGGTCCCACGGGTCGTAGGCCGGGTTGAAGTGCGTGTCCACGTCGTAGCCGGCCGGCAGCCGTTTGGCCGCGCCGTCGCGCAGGACCTTCCGCATCCGCGCGGGGTACTTGCGGCACAGCTGGTAGACCGCGGTTGCCATCCGGATGTTCTTGCGGCGGATGGCCGCGTAGGCGAGCCGCTCGGGCAGCACCTTGCGCAGCAGGTCGTCCAGGGGGTCACGAGTGGGCAGGGACAGGAAGAACGAGGGCGAGCGCTGCAGCATCGTCACCCTTTCCGCCCGGTCGGCGAGGGCGGGAACGAGGGTCGCCGCGGTGGCGCCACTGCCGATCACGACGACCCGCTGGCCGGTGACGTCCAGGTCTTCCGGCCAGTGCTGCGGGTGCACCAGCCGGCCGGCGAAGTCACCGAGCCCCGGCCAGGGTGGTGTGTACCCCTGGTCGTAGCGGTAATAGCCGGAGCACAGGTAGAGGAACCGGCAGGTCCGCCGGGAGCGTTCGCCGGTCTCCGTTTGCTCGGTGGTGACCGTCCACCGGGCGTCACTGGCGGACCATTCGGCCCCGACGACGCGGCAGTGGTAGGTGATGTGCTGGTCGACGCCGTACTCAGCCGCGGTTTCCCGGACGTAGCGCAGGATGTCGGGGCCGGCGGCGATCGACTTCGGCGCCGTCCACGGGCGGAAGGCGTAGCCGAGGGTGAACATGTCGGAATCGGACCGGACCCCGGGATAGCGGAACAGGTCCCATGTCCCGCCGCTGGCCCCGCGGGCCTCGACGATCGCGTACGAGGTGCCGGGGGCGCCGGCCTGAAGGTGGCAGGCGGCACCGATCCCGGAAAGCCCGGCCCCCACGATGAGCACGTCGACGTGCCCGGGTGCCTCGCTGTCACGGGGAAAGGCGGAAGTCGTACTCACCGTGCTCCTCCATCCTGGCCGTGTCGCCAGCATGTCACCGGCCTGTAATCAGCGCAACATTCCGCTCAGATGTATCATGCCGAGCATGACGCGCCCAGGGGCAGGCCCCCGTGGCACTCGCGCCGTGGCGGTAGCCGCCCGCTGGATCCAGGACGGCCGCCGCCTGGACATGCAGGGCCTGGCGGCCGAGCTCGGCGTCTCCCGGGTGACCCTGTTCCGGCACACCGGCGGGCGCGAGGAGCTTCTCAGCCGGGCGCTGTGGCTGCTCACCGAGCGGGCCCTGGCGGCGGCCGCGGCCCGGTGGGAGGCGGAGCGGCCCGAGGGCGAGCTGCACACTCCCGGCACCGGGCGGAAGGTCAACGCGATCGTGGCCCGGTCGGCGGGCCTGCGCCGGCTGCTGGACGACGAGCCCGCCCTGACGCTACGCGTACTGACCGACCCGCGCGGCCGGGTGCAGACCGGGATCGTGGCCTTCGTGACGGCCCTGTTGCGCCGTGACATGGCCGAGTTTGGCCTGGTCAGCCTCATCGAGCCGGAGTCGCTGGCGTTCGCCCTGGTCCGGCTGGGCGAGTCGTTCCTCTACGCCGACGTGCTGGCCGCGCGCACGCCCGACGTCGCCGCCGCCGACCACTTGCAGCAGGCCCTCGTTCGGAGCAGCCTGGCCGGGAATCTGCCCGGACCGAGATCCGCGGTCAAGCTGAAGTGACCGGCCGCCCCGCACCGAGGCAGTAGCCGGTTCGTGGCACGCTGGTGGGGTGCAGGTGAAGCGGCAGGGCGGCCCAGGCGGCGGCGCAGGCGGCGCGGGCGGCGGCGACCGGCCCGGCCGGGCGATCGCGGTCGCGCGGGTGCACCCGGAGACGGTGACGCGGATCGAGCGCTCCACGGGCGCGCTCGGCACCGCCGCGATCGCGGCGATGGACGAGCGCCTGCCGTGGTTCCGCAAGATGACGGCGGAGAACCGCTCCTGGCTGGGCCTGGTGGCGCAGGCCGGCATCGCGTCGTTCGTCGACTGGGTCAAGCACCCGGAGCGGATGCGGCCCGCCGCGACTGAGGTCTTCGGCACCGCCCCGCGCGAGCTGGCCCGGGCGGTGCGGCTGCAGCAGGCGGTGGAGATGGTCCGGGTGATCATCGACGTGGTCGAGGGGCAGGTCGACACGCTGGCGGCGCCGGGCGAGGAGACCGAGCTGCGCGAGGCGGTGCTGGTCTACGCGCGCGAGATCGCGTTCAGCGCGGCCCAGGTCTACGCCCGGACGGCCGAGGCGCGCGGCGCCTGGGACGCCCGCCTGGAGGCGCTCGTGGTCGACTCGCTCGTGCGGGGCGAGGGACAGGAGTCGCTCAACTCCTGGGCGTCGGCCCTGAACTGGTCGTCCGCGCCGGTCGCGGTGATCGTCGGGACGACCGACGGCGACGACGCCGAGCCGGTCATCGACGAGCTGCGGGCGGCCGCCCGCCGGGCCCGGCTTGACCTGCTGGCCGGGGTGCAGGGGTCGCGGCTGATCGCGGTCCTCGGGGGCACCGACGACCCGCTGACCGCGGCGGAGAAGCTCAGCGGCCTGTTCGGGCCCGGCCCCCTGGTCGTCGGGCCGACGGTGCGGGACCTGCGCGCGGCCCATTCGTCGGCCCGGGCGGCCCTGGCCGGGCTGCGGGTGGCCCCGGCCTGGCCGGACGCCCCCCGGCCGGTCAGCTCGGACGAGCTGTTGCCGGAACGGGCCCTCGACGGCGACCCGGACGCGGTGCGGGCCCTGGTCACCGGGGCCTACGAGCCCCTGCTGGCCGGGGGCACGCTGCTCGACACGCTGACCGCCTACCTCGAGCAGGGCTCGTCCCTGGAGGCGACCGCCCGGATGCTGTTCGTCCACCCCAACACGGTCCGCTACCGGCTCCGCCGGGTCACCGAGCTGACCGGGTACACCCCGTCCGACGGCCGCGACGGGTTCACCATCTGGGCCGCCATCATCCTCGGCCGCCTCGCCGCCCGGCACGGGTGACACCGCCGGGAGGAGGGGAGGGCGACGTGAGGGCGCAGGTGAGGGCCGGGCGACCTTCGAGTAACCAGGCGGTGACTCGACCGCCAACGATGGCTGTAGAGTACCTACAAATCCAAGATGGGTAAGTTCGTAACGTTCGCTACCGGTCTGGCGGGACTCTACAGGGCAAGGTAAACAACGTGCTGATTTTCACCGCCCCAGGGCAGGGCGCGCAGACCCCTGGGTTCCTGGCACCCTGGCTCGACGTTCCCGGATTTGCCGACCAGCTCGGCGCGTGGTCGGAGCTGGCCGGCCGGGACCTGGTCAGGCTCGGTACCGACGGCAGCGCGGAAGAGATCACCGACACCTCGGTCGCCCAGCCATTGCTGGTGGCGGCCGCGCTCGCGGTCGCCGGGCTGATTGGCGAGCCCGACGTCACCGCCGGGCACAGCGTGGGTGAGCTCGCGGCGGGCGCCATCGCCGGCATCCTGTCCGCCGAGGACGCGATCAAGCTGGTCCGGGTGCGGGGCGAGGCGATGGCCGCCGCCTGTGACGCCGTGCCGACCGGGATGAGCGCGGTCCTGGGGGGCGACGAGACCGTCGTGCTGGCCGCCATCGACGAGGCCGGCCTCACCCCGGCCAACGTCAATACCGCCGGGCAGATCGTGGCCGGCGGCACGCTGGAGCAGCTGGCCGCGTTCGCCGAGAAGCCGCCCGCCGGGGCCCGGGTGCGGCCGCTGCGGGTCGCGGGCGCGTTCCACACCCGCTACATGGCCCCGGCGGTCGAGGCGCTGGCGGCCGCGGCGGCCGGCGCCAGCGTCAAGGACCCGGCCATCACGATCGTGTCCAACCGGGACGGCGCGGTCGTCACGTCCGGCGGCGACTGGCTCGACCGGGTCGTGCAGCAGGTCGCCAGCCCGGTCCGCTGGGACAAGTGCATGGCGACGATCTCCGGTCTCGGCGTCACCGCGATGATCGAGCTGCTTCCCGGCGGGACGCTGACCGGGCTGGCCAAGCGGGCACTGCCGGGCCTGGAGCTGCTCGCGGTCAAGACGCCGGATCAGCTCGACGCGGCCCGGGCACTGGCCGCCCAGCACGGGACGGCACCGCACCAGGCCGGATCTCACCCGTCGGCGCCAGAGGCCGCGCAGTCCCCCCGTGGCGAGAGCAGGGAGCAGTCATGAACGAGCAGCTCAGCGGAGCGCGCATCCTCGGGTTCGGCGGCTACCAGCCGGACAAGGTGGTCACCAACGACGACCTGGCCAAGCTGGTCGACACCAGCGACGAGTGGATCCGGTCCCGGGTGGGCATCCAGTCCCGGCGGGTCGCCCGGGACGACGAGACGGTGGCCGACATGGCCGAGGCGGCCGGGGCCAAGGCCCTCGCCGCGACCGGGCTCGAGCCGTCCGAGATCGACCTGGTCATCGTGGCGACCTGCTCGCCCGAGGTGCCGCTGCCGAACGTTTCCGCCACCGTCGCGAGCCGGCTCGGCATCCGCGCGCCCGGCGCCTACGACCTGAACGCCGCCTGCGCCGGGTTCTGCTACGCGATCGGCACCGCCTCGGACGCGGTGCGTACCGGTTCGGCCCGCAACGTGCTGGTCATCGGGGCGGAGAAAATGTCCTCCTGGATCGACTGGACCGACCGCTCGACCTGCATCATCTTCGCCGACGGGGCAGGCGCGGCCGTGGTCGGCCCCACCCCGGCGGGCGAGCCGTCCCGGATCGGGCCGGTGGTCTGGGGCTCGGCGGGCGACCTGGCGAGCAAGATCACGATCACCGGGCGGACCGGGGCGCTGACCCAGGACGGTCAGGCGGTGTTCCGCTGGGCGACCACAGCCATCGCCCCGGTCGCGCTGGAGGCGTGCCGCCGGGCCGGGGTCACCCCGGCCGACATCACCGCGTTCGTCCCCCACCAGGCCAACCTGCGGATCATCGAGGCGATCGCGAAGAAGCTCGGAATCCCGCGGGACCGGGTGGCCGACGACATCATCCACGCCGGCAACACGTCCTCGGCCTCGGTGCCGCTGGCACTGGCACGGATGAGCGAGCAGGGACGGTTGCAGCCGGGCACGCCCGCGCTGCTGGTCGCCTTCGGGGCCGGCCTCACCTACGCCGCGCAAGTGATCACGGTACCCTAGCGGCGCCGTTACCTCAGGGGCGCCCTGCCTGCGCGGGGCGGTCGACCAGACACCATACAGCTAAAGGAGAAATAGTGACTGACCAGGAGATCCTTGCCGGACTTGGCGAAATCGTCGAGGAAATCGCGGGCACCCCGGCCGCCGAGGTGACCCCCACGGCGAACTTCGTCGACGACCTCGACATCGACTCGCTGTCGATGGTGGAGATCGCCGTCGCGGCCCAGGACAAGTTCGGTGTCGAGATCCCGGACGAGCAGCTCAAAGACCTCAAGACGGTCCAGGACGTCGTTAACTTCGTCTCCAAGAACTCGTAGTCAGCCAGACTCCCGGGATGCAGCCCGGCCTGGGCCGCCCGGGCGGGACGTAGCCGGCCGCCGCAAGGCGGCCGGCGCCCGCCCGGGCGCGCGCCGGGTTACGGGACTCGCGCCCGGGACAACACAGTCGTAGTAAGGGGAGGTTGGTCGCAATGAGCAGCAACGATCGAGTGAGTGTGGTCGTCACCGGGCTTGGCGCGACCACGCCGCTCGGCGCTGACGCCCCGTCGACCTGGTCGGCGATGCTCGCGGGAACCAGCGGCGTGCGCCGCCTCACCGAGCCGTGGGTCGACAGCCTGCCGGTCAAGATTGCCGCGCCCGCGGTGCAGGACCCGGTGGAAATCATCGGCCGCCCGACGGCTCGCAAGATGGACCGCTACGAGCAGCTGGCGCTGGTCGCGGCGCGCGAGGCGTGGGCTGACGCGGGCGCGCCCGAGATCGACGGCTACCGCCTCGGCGTCGCCGTCACCAGCGGCATCGGCGGAATCGGGTCCACCCTGACCGCCTACGACGCGCTGAACGAGAAGGGCTGGAGCCGCATCTCGCCGTTCACCGTGCCGATGCTGATGCCGAACGGGGCGGCCGGCTGGCTCAGCATCGAGTTCGGCGCCAAGGCGGGGGCGCACGCACTCGTCAGCGCGTGCGCGTCCGGGGCCGAGGCGATCGGCTACGGCATCGACATGATCCGGTCGGGGCGGGCCGACATCGTCATCGCGGGCGGCTCCGAAGCCGCCATCATGGCCCTCAACATCGGCGCGTTCGCCGTCATGCGGGCCATGTCGACCCGCAACGACGAGCCCGAGCGCGCCTCGCGCCCGTTCGACAAGGGCCGGGACGGCTTCGTGCTGGGCGAGGGAGCCGGCGTCATCATCCTCGAGTCGCTGGAGCACGCACGGGCCAGGAACGCCCGCATCTACGCGGTCGCGGCCGGCGCCGGGTACTCCTCCGACGCGCACCACATCTCGCTCGGCGCACCCGACGGCGAGGGTGTCACGTTCGCCATCAACCAGGCGCTGCGTAACGCCGGAGTCACCCCGGAGCAGGTCGTGCACGTCAACGCACACGCCACCTCGACCCCGCAGGGCGACACCCTGGAGGCCGTGGCCATCCAGCGGGCTCTCGGCGAGGCTGCGGGCGGCGTTGTGGTATCCGCCACCAAGTCGATGACCGGGCACCTGCTCGGCGGCGCGGGGGCGGTAGAGGCGGTCGCGTCGATCATGGCCCTGGTCGACCGGACGGCCCCGCCGACCGTCAACCTCGACGAGCCGGACGACGACCTCGGGATCGACGTCGCCACCAAGCCGCGTCCGCTGGCTCCCCGGGTCGCGGGGGCGCCGATGGCCGTCATCAACGACGCCTTCGGCTTCGGCGGGCACAACGTGGCGCTGGTGTTCACCGAGTACCAGGCGGACGACGCCGCCGAGTCCTGACGCAGGGCGCTGAACGTTGCTGATGGTGGCGGCGGGCTGGCAGTGACCAGCCCGCCGCCACCGTTATGTCCGGGCCGGCGGACGATCTTCTGCCGGGAAGCCCGGCGACGGCGGGCCGCGCGGGCCGGCAAGGCGGGCCCGCGGTGCCGGCGAAGCGGCCGCGCGGCCGGCGACGCGGGCCCGCGCGGCCGCGATCTGCCCTAGCGCCCTTGTCGGATATTTCTTGCTGTTATCTCAGGTCGCGTGTCTCCCCGACGACATCGTCGCCGTCGTAGGGGCAAAATGCGGAACTTTTTCGGGTTATAGCACCTAAAAGTTTCCCGCTCGCTAAAAGTTTCCCTCATCTTTGTGACCGCGGTGACGAACGAGGTTGTTGGGGCGAAAGTAGGGGACACCGGACGGGTCGCGGCCCCGGCGCTGGCGGGGCAAGGGGCCGACGGTTCGGCGGCGCTGGCGTGGCGAGGGGCCGACGGTTCGGCGGCGCTGGCGGGGAGCCGGGCAGGCGGGCAGGGCGAGGCCGGCGACCACGATGACGATCACCACAGCCAGCATGGACTAGTCCGCTACCCGGCCGGCGAGTCGTCTGAGAGCGACCGGGCCTGGCCGGCCTCGCTGGTCACAGCGAGGACGCGCTCGGCCCGGCGGAGGGTGCGGCGGGGCGCCAGCAGGACGGTGGCCACCACGACGGCGATGTCGGCGCCGCCGAACATCGTGTAGAGCACACCCTGGGTCTGGCTCTGGCCGCTGCCGCGCGCCAGATTGACGACGCCGAGGGCGGTGTAGCCGACCGCCATCACGAGCAAAATCCAGGCCAGGGGCGAGGTATCGGGACACCGACCTCCCCCGCCAGGACCCGCCCGGCCAGCGCCCGGCAGGCGGGTAGAGACCGGGCCGGAGCTGCTCCGGCTGCACCGACCCCAGATCGTGGTTTTGCAGGCCCAGCACCGCTTTGCGCACTTGGGAGCGGTCGCTCCATTCAGGCCGTACTCGGCGATCAGCCAGCGGTCGATGGCGTCGTGGTCGGGGTCGCGGCCCCCGGATGTCCGCCAGCGGATGCCGAGCCAGCCGAGGACGGGCAGGCCGATCCCGAGCACCACAATGACGATCAGTGCTGCGAGCACGCCATCTCAGTACCCCGCGGGCGGGATTCATCCCCCGCGGGGCCGGGACGCAAGCGGCGCCCGGCATCCGTGCTGCCGGGCGGGCGGGGAACGTGAGCGGCGCCCGGCATCAGAGATGCCGGGCGCCGCTCAACGGCTGGTTAGCGCGGGATGCCGTCGCCGCCGGCGGCCGACGGGCCGGTGGGCGGATCGTCGGGAGACGACGGGGGCTGGGACGGGGACGCGGGGCGCCGAGGCCTATGCCCGCCTCACCGACGGCTGGACGCACGAAGCCCTCCACGGCGCCACCCTGGCCGTGGCCGAGGGGGTCGGGCGCAAGCTGGGCAAG
>CAWCHI010000002.1:0-47684 GCA_963795335.1 uncultured Actinomycetota bacterium | reverse complement strand
GGAGGGGTACGGTCCTTTCCGGCCCTCATGATCATCCCACCGTTTTCTGTCGCGCGGCGACCGCGGGCGGCCGTCGCCGCCCGCGGCGCCTGCGCGCTCACTCCCGCCAGCCGGACGGGACTCCCAGGTGCTCGGCCAGCTCTTCGTAAGTGTTCTCCGGCATGACGAGCCGGGCCGCCCGCAAGATGGACCGCGGATCCTCCCCGGGCGGAGTCAGCAGGTAGACCGTGTCCTCTTGCACGCTGTAGGTGACGATGAGCCGCTCGTGGCTGGCCTGGATGATCTTCGTGATCTGCTCGGCCGGGGACTGGCCGGGACCGTGGCCCGCGGCTGGCCCGTGCGGCGACGGCGAAGCCTTGTCCGGGTGCCGTCGGCGCCTGCCGGCCAGCAGGGCCGGCTCGACGATGAAGGCCATAAGGATCAGCAGGCCGGCTGCCAGCAGCGTGGCCTTCACCCAGCCGGGCATGACCCCGGCCGGCGCCGCGATGGTACCGCGGGACGACGGCACGGCCGGCTGAGTCGGACCGGACCCGTTCGGCCTGGCGTGAACGGCCGGCGGTGATGCCGGAGTGCGGCCGGACGCCGGCCTGGCTGGCCCAGACGGCTGCCTGGCCGCCGCCTGCGGCACGACCAGGCGTGTCCCCGCGCGCAGGAGGTCCGGGTTGGGGCCGATGGCGTGGCGGTTGGCGGCGTACAGGCCCTCCCAGCCGCCCGGGACCGCCAGGGCGGCGGCGATGGCGCTGAGGGTGTCGCCTGAGGCGACCCGGTAGCTCACCAGTCCCGTCTTACCGGGGAGCGTGAGGGTGATGCCAGGGCGGAGGATGTTGGGATCGGGGCCGACAACGGCCCGGTTGGCATGGTACAGGGCCTCCCAGCCGCCCGGGACCGCCAGGGCGGCGGCGATGGCGCTGAGGGTGTCGCCGGGCCGGACGGTCCAGGTGGCGACGGGGGCGGTCGCCAGCGAGGGGGCGACGACGGCGGTGAGGATGGCCGGCCGGGGGGCCGGGTCTTGCGGCGTACTATTCGCGATGCTGCTGCTCGCCTGGACCGGACGACCGGGTCCGTGAGAGCTGACCAGCGCCACCAGGGCGAGGATGCTCCAGGCGATCACAACGCACGCGGACTTCGTCCACTTGCGCACGATGGGTCTCTTCCTTCCAAAGGTTCAGCGCCGAACGCTGCTGGCCCGGCGCCGCGGGCACGACCGAGGGGAAGGAAGCGAATTAAGCGGGGCTGACCTCCGGCAGGAGGGAACGCCAGACGGGCCCGGAGCTGACACGCTGCTCGAGCCGGAGGAAGAACTGCCGGGCGCGGGCGATTTCGCAGCCGCAGACGCGGCCGGGCGCACCGCCGGCGGGGCCGCTGCCGTCGCCGCTGCCGGTGCCCGGCCCGGCCGGACCGGGAATGCCGGCCGGCGCGCCCGGGGTACCCGGGGCGACGGGGCGGGGGTTGGCGGGCTGAGTGCCGCCGCTGGCGCCCGCCGCCAGCGGCGACGGGGTAACCGGCGCGGCCGAACGGAGGGGGCTCGCGGTGCCCGCGCCCACGGTTGACGGCGTGGCCCCGGAGGCCTGCGAGCCCTGCCCGGGCGCCAGCCCGGCCGGGCTAGCCGCCGGGCCGAGCGGGTCGCTGGGCGACGCCGAGGACGGGGCTCCCGCGATGCCGAGCGGTGCGATCAGGGCGGTGACCGGTGCAGGGGCGGACGTCACCGGGGCGAGGGCCGTCGTGACCGGGGCGAGCGGGGTGGTGACCGGGGCGAGCGCGGTGGTGACCGGGGCGAGCGCGGTGGTGACCGGGGCGAGAGCCGTGGTGACGGGGGCCAGGACCGCCGTGACGGGGGCGAGTGCCTGGGTGACGGGGGCGAGCGCACCGGTCACCGGGGAGAGTGCCTGGGTGACCGGGGCAAGTGCCTGCGTGACGGGAGCGAGCGCGGTGGTGACGGGGGCGACCGCGGTGGCGAGGGGGGTGGTGACCGCTGCGGCCACTGGCGCGAGCGCGGCTGTCACCGGGGTGAGGGCTGCCGCGACCGGGGCGACGGCCGCTGTGACGGGCGCGATAACCGCCGTTACCGGGGCCAGGGCCGAAGTCGCCGGGGCGAGGACCGCGGTGACGGGCGCCGCCGCCGCGGCCACGGACGAGACCGCGGCTGTGGCGGGCGCGAGCGCGGTGCTGACCGGGGCGAGGTTCCGGGTGACAGGCCTGACGGCACTGGTCACGGGGGTGAGGGCGGTGCTTACGGCCGGCGCGACCGCCGCACTGGCCGACCCGAGTGCCTTGGTGACGGGCGCGGCCGCAGCGGGTGTCGCCGGCGTGGCGGCCGAGGGGGCGCTGGTGACTGGCTTGATTGCGGCGCTGACGGCCGCAGCGAGCGGCGCGGCTGTCGCGGCGGGTGCCGCTGGGGCGGTAGCCGGGGCGGTGGCGACCTGGGACACGGCCCGGCCGACCGGGCTAGCCAGCGGCGCGGACGGCGAAGTGCCTCCGGCGGCTGCCGCCGGAGCGGGCTGGCTCCGGCCCGCCGAGGCGGGCTGGCCGGCAACGGTGGCTGCCGCCGACGCGGCCGAGTGAACGACGGTCCCGGTCACGGTCGCGCCAGGCCCGGCTGCCGGCCTGGCCGCAGCCGGGCTCGCCGTATCCGACGGCTGGGTCGCCGCCGCCTGGGTCGCCGCCTGGGTCGCCGCCGCCTGGGTCGCCGTGGCCGCGGACGGCGATGAAGCGGCCGTAGACGAGGGCGGCGATGAAGCGGCCGCGGACGAAGCCGGGGAAGACCCCTCGGCCGACCTCTGGCCGCCGGTCAGGGCCGAGGTCACCGGGGTCGTGACCGCGCTTACCGCGCTGGTCGCGGCGCTGACGGCGGAGCCGGCCGGGTTACCGTCCGAGCCCGGCGGCGTGCTGCTCACCGGGCTGCTGGTGACGGCACTGATGGCGGACACGCCACCGGGAAGCTGACCGCTCAGCGCGGATGACGCGGCTGGCGCGGACGGAGGCGGATCGTCGCTGGTGGCGGCGTGGGCCTGTCGCGACAAGAGGAACAGGAGGAAGAAGATTCCGGCAGCCACCATCGCGACCCGCACCGCCCCCAGGGCGATGCGCCGCGATACTGGCTGCGTCATCGTCAGCTCCCCTCACCGGGAAGAGCGCCCGCTGGGCTCCGGTGCGACGAAAGCTCGTGTTCGGCGATAAATGCCGCCGGAGAGAGAACGTGCTGTTCGGTCATCACCGTACAGCAGGCCCGCTCACCGGCACAAGGGCTGACGAGGACATCCCAGGCGAAGCGGTCGCGATCTACTTATTCACCTGCCGTCTACCATGCCCAGCCCGTTTCATGCACCGCCGGGAGGGGCGGATTCGCGCGCGAACCGCGCCAGGGCATCGCCGGCCAGTCGCTGGACCGTCCACTCGTCCATGCCGACTGCCCCGATGGAGCGGTAGAAGCCGAGGGCGGACTCGTTCCAGTCCAGCACCGACCACTCGAAGCGGCCGTACCCGCGCTCCACGCACAGCCCGGCCAGCACCGCCAGCAAAGCCCGGCCGTAGCCGTGGCGCCGCTCGCGCTCGCGGACGAACAGGTCCTCCAGGTAGATGCCGTGGCGCCCGGTCCAGGTGGAGTAGTTCAGGAACCAGACCGCGATCGCGATGATCTGCTCGTCTTTCTCGATGACGTGCGCGTACACCGACGGAGCGGGGCCGAACAGGCTTTCCCGCAGGTCGTCGACGGTGGTCTGCACCGCTTCGGGCTCCCGCTCGTACTCCGCCAGCCTGCGGATACAGTCCAGGATCCCAGCTTCGTCGCCCGGACGGGCGAGCCGCAGGACGGCGTTGCCCGCAAGGAGCTTCCTTTGCTCGTCCACCGGGCCGATCCTATCCGGCGCTCCGGTGGCGGCCTCGTTCAGAGCTGCCAGAGGTCGAGCAGCGGCCGCGGGTCGGACAGGTCGGGCAGCACGATGTCAGCGCCCAGGCCGTGCAGCTCAGCGAGGCCGCGGCGGCCGGTCCCCACCAGCGCGCACCGCACCCCGATGGCCCGGGCGCAGGCTAGGTCGCGCGGGGTGTCGCCGACGATCCAGACCTCGCTGAGGTCGGGCTGCCAGCCGGCCGCGGCCAGCCGGTCGAGCGCCACCCGGGCGACGGCGGCGCGGTCGGCGGCGCTGTCTCCGTACCCTCCGAGATCGGGCTCGATCGGCGGGATGAGCAGGGCGGCCTCGAGCTTGTGCCGGGCGACGGCCGGGATGTTGCCGGTGACCACCGTCTGCCGGACGCCTGCCGCCGCCAGCCGTGCGGTCACCGCGTCGATCCCGGGATAGGTGCTGGTCTGGGCCCGCAGCTGGTCGACCCGCTCGGCGACCAGGCGCTCGAGGACCACGAGGACGTCGGCCACGCTGGTGGCGGTTGCCCCGACGGCCGTGAGCAGCATGTCGGCGATCTCGGTGTCCAGCCGCCCGCCGTAGTCGCGCCGCTCGGCCGACGGCCGGGTGCCGGTGACCTCGGCCACCGCGTCGAGGAAGGCCTGCGCCGCGACCCCGCCAGTCCGCATCAGCGTGCCGTCGATGTCCCACAACACCGCAGTCACGCGCGTCGTCGGCGCCACTACGTCACTCGCCATGATCAGAACTTACCTCCCGGCGGCGGTGATTCGCCCGCTTCGGTAGGCACCTGGGAGGGATGTCCGCGCGGCCAGCAGCAGGAGCCAGCCCAGGGAATCACACCAATCGGGCGGCGCCCGGTCATCCTGGCCGCCGATAGCGTTCACCCGTCCCGTCACGGGTGGCATGGGCCCGGCAACTCCGCCACTATCGTTCTGCCCGGCATGCCCAGGCGAGCCGGGTGCCGCAGGACGCCGCGTTCTTGGAGACGGAGACGATCGCGGCCGGGAGTTAGCGTGCCGCGTGAGCGTCACCCAGCCCGATGGAGGAGTGTTACGCATGCAACTGAGTGCGAGGACGGTAACCGAGATCGATTCGCCGATGGGGGCGGCCTATGCGCTGCTGGCGGATCGCGCCGGCGAGCGCCCGCTGCTCGACCTGGCCCAGGCGGCGCCAAGCTACCCGCCCGCGGCCGAGATGATCGAGCACGTCACCAAGGTGGCGCATGAGGCGAACGGCGCCGCCTACGTGCCCAGCCCCGGGCTGCCCGGCCTGCGGGAGGCGTTCGCGGCCGACCTGAGCCTGGGTTACCAGGCCGCGGTGGGGGCCGGGCAGATGGTGATCACCGCAGGCTGCAACCAGGCGTTCTGCCTGGTCGCGCAGGCGCTCGCCGAGCCCGGGGACGAGATGATCGAGGCTCTGCCGTACTACTTCAACTACGACATGTGGCTGCGCATGAACGGCGTCGTGCCCCGGTACCTGGAGCCAGGGCCGGACCTGATGCCCCGCCCAGAGGCGGCGGAAGCGCTGATCACTCCCCGCACCAGAGCGATTGTGCTGGTGACGCCGGGTAACCCGAGCGGTGTCACCCTCGCGCCCGACGTCCTCGCCGGTTTCTACACACTGGCGAAGCGGCACGACATCGCACTGATCCTCGATGAGACCTACCGGTCGTTCCGCGACACTACCCGGCCGGCCCACGACCTGTTCGCCGACCCGGACTGGCCGCGCACCCTGGTCAGCCTGCACAGCTTTTCCAAGGATCTCGCGATCCCCGGCTACCGGGTGGGCGCGGTCGTCGCTTCGCCCGAACTAAATCGCGAAGTCATGAAGCTGCTCGATTGCGTCGCGATCTGCCCGCCGCGGCTGGGGCAGGAGGCCGCGCGGGCCGGGCTGACCCTGGCCCAGGACTGGCGGCGAGCCCGCGCGGAGGAGATCGCGGGCCGGCGGCGCTGGCTGGAGACCGTGCTGGCGGGCCGGCCGGGTGGTTTCGAACTGGTGACCTCCGGCGGGTTCTTCGGCTGGATCCGTCACCCCTTCGGGCGCGGCACCGACGAGGTCGTGCGCGACCTCATTACCCGCTATGACACGCTCGTCCTGGCGGGCAGCGCCTTCCTGCCCGACGACCGCCGGGTGTTCCGGGTCAGCCTCGGCAACGTCGACGAGTCCGGGCTGACCGAGTTTGCCGTACGGCTCCGGCTGATGGCCAAGGATGTCGCCCGCCGGTAGCCGGAAGGCCGGCCCGGGTGATGCCCTGACACCACCTCAGCCGCCGTCGGGACCGGCCAGGATCTGGCTGGCCGGCAGCGAGGACAGCACGTCGGCCGCGCGCAGGAACGCCTGCCGGTCGGTCTCGCCCAGCCGGTCGAGCAGGCGTTCCTCGTTGCGCTGGATCTCGTCCCGGGCAGCTTCACGGGTGCGGCGGCCGGCCGGCGTGATCGACAAGATACGGGCGCGCCGGTCGGCCGGGTCTGGCTCGCGGGTGATCAGCCCGTCCGCCTGGAGCGCGTCGAGGGTGGCGATGATCCGGGTCTTGTCCGCGCCGATCCCTTCAGCCAGGGCCGCCTGGCTGCGGCGGGGCTCGCCTTGCAGGGCTCCGAGCACGACGTAGCCCCACATTGTGAGCCCGTGCCGGGCGAGGACGGGATGTTCCGCCGCCATGAGGTCGCGCGCCAGGGGGGCCAGCATGGCCGCCAGGTCGCGGCGTTC
This sequence comes from uncultured Actinomycetota bacterium, assembly GCA_963795335.1. Classification (GTDB taxonomy): domain Bacteria; phylum Actinomycetota; class Actinomycetes; order Streptosporangiales; family Streptosporangiaceae; genus Trebonia. The sequence goes on along the minus strand of CAWCHI010000002.1, from coordinate 41,121 downwards.
CACGGGATCATTCATGGCAGCAGAAGGATATACCGCCGCCGACCATAAGTCTCAGTCGATCATAAGCGGTAAATGACGATATCTCTCAAGAGATCATATGTATAGGATTATGATAAGCGCGTGACTACTACAAGAATCGATCTCATCGCCCTCGACGCCGAGGCGGTCAACGCGAGCGTCGCCCTGCTCGCCGGCGCCGGGCCGGCGTGACCTGGCCCGTCCGACGCCTTGCCCGGAGTGGACGCTCCTCGGGCTCCTCACCCACATGACCGCGCAGCACTACGGCTTCGCGGCCGCCGCCGCGGGCGACGGCGGCGACCTGGAGCGGTGGCGGCCGCGCCGTCTCGACGGGGACCCGGTCGCGCAGTACCGCGCGTCGGCCGACGCTGCGCTGGCCGCGTTCGCGCAGCCCGGCGCCATCGGCCGCGAGTTCCTGCTGCCGGAGCTGATGGCCGGGCAGGCCTTCCCGGGCGCGCAGGCGATCAGCTTCCACCTGGTGGACTACGTGGCTCACTCCTGGGATGTCGCCAAGACCCTCGGGCGCGACGTGACCCTTTCGCCGGAAGCGGTCGGAGTCGCGCTCCAGGTCGCCGAGCTCGCGCCCGGCGGCGAAGCCCGCTTCGTCCCCGGCGCCCCGTTCGGGCCCGCCGTCAGTGCGCCCGGCCGCTGCGGCCTGGACCGGTTGGTCGCGCTGCTCGGACGCGACCCGTCCTGGTCCGCGCCCGCCTGAGGGTCGCCGGCCGCGTGGCTGCGGGGCCGCGCGGCCGGTTCCGGGCTCCGGGCCGACCGGTCAGTCCGCCGGCCAGGGCTGCGCGGCCAGGACGGCCAGGTGCAGCGCGACGAAGGTGTCCTCAAGATCCGGCAGGGACTCAGTCCGGTCGGAGCTGACCCGCGAGCGCACCAGCTCCGCGCACGCGCCCGCCAGGGCGTGGTAAGCCTCCTGGGGGACGGCCGGCCATTCCGGGTGCCTGGTCCGCGCCCGGCGGTGCCATTTCGCGTTGACCTCGGCGTACCGGGCGTTGCCGGCGTGCAGCCAGTCGGCCGGCATGTCGATGTAGAAGACCCGGGCGAAGGCGGGCTCGTCGGCCAGGAAGCGCAGGAACGCCCGGCAGCCCGCCCGCAGCGCCGCGGCGTCAGACGCGTCCTCCGGCACCGCCCGGACCGCCGCGTGCACGCGGCCGAGCATCTGCGCGCCGCCGTGCCTGGTGGCGGCCCTGAAGCACTCTTCCCGGGTGCGGAAGTGCAGGTAGAACGCGGCGCGGGAGACCTTGGCCCGGCGCACGATGTCGGCCACGGTGACGGCCGGGTAGCCCTTCTCGGCCACCGCGGCGATCGTGGCGGCCAGCAGCCGCTCGCGCTGCGACGCCCGGACGGCCGGTGCGGGCAGCCGGCTACGGCCGCGCGGCAGGCCGGGTTTGCCCGCGTGCGTTTGCGCGAGGCTGCCCTCTTGATCGGCATCGACCATGAGCTTAGAGTAGCGGGAAAATTCCTAAAGTACGGATTCGTACTTTAGGCACCATATGCGCGGTCAACGCAGGCGTTGGCGCGGAAAGGGTGTTGCCCATATGACAGCCACCATGAGTGGGCCTGCGACGACCGGGCCGGTTCAGGGTCTCTGGTACCGGCAGATCGATCACTATCCCGAGACGCGGCAGCGGATGCGGTACCTGGCCATCGTGGTCGCCGCGACGATCGTCCTCTACTACGAGCTCTACATCGCGGGCGCGGTGTCCCCCAACATCATCTCCAGCCTGGGGATGACCTTCCCGTTCTACGTCTACATCAGCGTGGTCGGGAACGCGGTAGGCGCGCTCGGCTCGCTGGCGGCAGGGCTGTCCGACCGCTGGGGACGGGCCAACCTGGTCGCCTATGGCCTGGTAGTCACCGCCCTGCTCACCCTGGTCGGCATCCCCAACGTGTCCGGCAAGTGGGAGTTCGCGGTCCTGTTCTGCATCATCGGCACGGTCGAGGGCGTCATCCTGGTCGCCACCCCCGCGCTCGTCCGCGACTTCTCCCCGCAGCTGGGCCGGGCGTCCGCGATGGGCTTCTGGACCCTCGGCCCGGTCGTCGGCAGCCTCATCGTCGCCATCGTCGCCAGCAACACGGTCAACCACCTGGGCGCGTGGCAGGACCAGTTCATCATCTGCGGCATCGTCGGACTCGTCATCGGTTTCGTCGCCCTGTTCGGTCTCAAGGAGCTCTCGCCGCGGCTGCGCGACCAGCTGATGGTGTCCATCCGGGACCGGGCGCTGATCGAGGCGCGGGCCCGCGGGATCGACACCGAGGCCGCCACCCGCAGCCCGTGGCGCCAGATGATGCACCTGGACATCATCGGGTCGGCGTTCGCGATCTCGGTCTTCCTGCTGGTCTACTACACCGCGGTCGGCTTCTTCACCGTCTACTTCACGACGCTGCACGGCTTCTCGCTGTCGAAGGCCAACAGCATCGGCGACTGGTTCTGGGCGTTCGACGCCGCGGGGCTGATCGTGGTCGGGATCATTTCCGACCGGCTCCGGGTCCGCAAGCCGTTCATGGTGCTCGGCGGCGTCGGCGCCATCATCATGACGATCGTCTTCCTCAACCTCGGGGCGGGCACCTCCTACGGGACGTTCGTCGTGGTCATCAGCATCCTCTCGGTGTTCCTGGCCATCGCCTACGCCCCGTGGATGGCGAGCTTCACCGAGACGGTGGAGAAGCGCAACCCGGCCCTGATCGCCACCGGGCTGGCCGTCTGGGGCTGGATCATCCGGGTCGTCATCGCGGTCTCGGTACTGGTCCTGCCCTCCGTCATCAGCTCGATGACCCCCCTGGTCACCTACGGCACCCAGGCCGCCACCATCCAGGCGACCTACCCGCAGCAGCTGCAGACGCTGGGCGCGATCGACGCCAAGACCCTGGCCGCCATCCAGGCCAACCCGGCCGACACTGCCGCGGCGACGGCCGCCGTGGGCGAGATCGCCAAGGCGTTCTCCGTCAGCCCGGCCGAAGCGACGACCCGGCTGGTCGCGCTGTCCAAGCTGCCGAAGGCGGACCAGGTCTTCCTGGCCGAGCACGGCACGGCGGTGGCCCAGGCCAGCGCCGACGCCCCCGGCCAGTGGAAGGACTGGTGGTGGGTGTGCGTCGGCGGGATGGTCCTCTTCCTGCCCTTTGTCCTGGTGATGGCGGGCCGCTGGAGCCCGCGGAAGGCCCGCGAGGACGCGGAAGAGCACGCCCGCGCGGTCGAGCAGGAAATGGCCGCCCTCGGCCAGGAGTAACCCAGCCAGTCAGTGACGAAAAGCCGGCCGCGGCGGACTAGTCCGCCGCGGCCGGCTTTGTCACTTCCGTGCACCCGGCCCGGCATGGGACGGATGACCGCGCTTTATCAGGAGGAGTTTCGTCGCAGCAGGGCCCAGTCGGCTGTTTGCTGGACCGGATGATAGTAGCGCGACAAATACCCTGAGTAGAGGCTGAGCATAACCGAAACGGTTTGCTGGCAGCACCCTTGGCCGGGGACCATACGCGGGATGATCACCCAGGTTGCGTCACCTATCACACATCCGGCGCTGGCATGATCGGTGGCGGTGAAGTCGAAGTTGAGGTCCCACCACAGCGGCCCGCAGCGGCTCAGGGGCAACTTCATCGCCAGGGAGAACGGATCGGTGTCGGCAAGCGTGAATACCGACTGCCCGGGCTGGACGTTCTGCCGCAGCAGGGCCAGTCCGTTGTTGATCATTTCCGGCGTATCGCGCGAGGCGCGGTACGCCGTCTGGTAGTCCGTGCTGGTGGGGATCACGAAGTCGGCTAGTGGCCCGGCGTCCAGCCGCTGCGAGGCCGGCGGGTTGGCGACGTAACTCCGGTAGGAGATGGCCTGGCCAAGCGCCAGGGCGTCCTGCCCGGCGATCGGGAGGCTGGTACCCGCCAGCAAGAGGGCGAGCCCTCCCAGCAGCAGCGAGTACTCGCGCCGAGACCAGGGGCGCGGACGCGCCGGGGCCGAGCCACCAGCCCACCGCGGCAACTCCGGCTCAAGGAAGGCGATGGCGAGCAACGGGATGACCACGAGGGCTGGCAGGTCACTTTTCTCCGGCGCGTCGCCGACCGAGAGAACGATGCTGGAGACCATCACGTAAGCGGCGGCCAGCAGCAAGAACACCAGCGGGCGCCACTGCTTGTGATAGCGGTGCGCGGTGTAGATCAGCAGTACAGCTAGGAGCACCGCGATGAGTCCGTTGGCGGAATTCCACTTGATCAAATTTGCGAGCAGCGCGGTCCTCGGGCCAGATGCCTGCGCGCCGGCCGCCGAGATCAGGTCGCGAATGTAAGACGTGATGTGCAGGTTAAACAAGAAGCGCACGAGGAGGCTGACGATGGCGAAACCCGCGAGTGCGGACGCCCCGAGCCGGAGGCTGCGGGGCAGCGTAGCGAGCGCGAGGCCAACCCCCACCGCGGCGACCCCGGCCAGGAAGAAGGTGATCTTGTCGTAGCAAAGCAGGCCAAGGAGGAGGCCGAGCAGCAGTCCGTCGATCAGGTGAAGTCGTCTTGCGGCGGACGAGTCACCCGCCGGACTGTCCCGCCTGGGCAGCAGCACGAGCAGCAGCAGCGTGGCGTAGAGCACCCAGGCATCGGTGTTGTAGAGCATCGCGTAGGTCATATCCCGGTAGGAGAACCCAAGCGGCCGGACGGAGATCGACAGCCAGGCGACAAAGACTGTGAATCCGGCGGCGTACGGGGCGGGCAACCGCGGGAAACTCACGAACCCTGCCAGCGCGGACGCGATCAACAGGAAGATCACCTGGCTGTAGGTCACGGCCCGCAGCGACAGCGATATGTGCATCCCGTCGGCGACAAGCCCGTAAACAAGCGGCCCGATGGGGTTCGAGAAGTCGGTGCCCGGCGCCTGTCCCGCATAGATTCGGTAGGCGCCGTTGAGCAGCGTGAACACGTCCCAAGGGCCGATCATCGCTGAGGGCCCCACCCAGAGGGACAGCCCACCGATCGCAGCCACGCACGACACGGTGGCAATGAGCCAGCCTCGCACTGACCGGGACGGCCGCATGCGGTGCCGTCCGCGGACCGCATCGGGATCAAGTCCAGCGCCCGGTGACGCCGACTTGCCCAGGACGGCGCTAGCGTTTCCGCCCGCATCCGATTCGTCGGGTTGAGTGTGCACGGCAAACCCCTCAAATGCGAGAAATGACTCTCCACTAGAACGCTGGCAGGGGAGTCCAGATACAGAAAAGAGTTAGCGATGCAGGAACCGGCGAACCAATGCCGCCGGGAACCTCCGCCGCAGGTGGCGGCGGCCGGAACTGGCAGGCTTGGCGCGCCCGGCGCTCTCGCACCTGCCGGCTGTCCGAGGTTGGCGCGAGCGGCGCCCGGAGTGCCGTAGACTGGTCACCGCGCCTGCGCTCGTAGCTCAACGGATAGAGCATTTGACTACGGATCAAAAGGTTGGGGGTTCGAGTCCCTCCGAGCGCGCTCGTTCTGAGACAGCGACGAACAAGGCCCTGACCGGCCTACCTACCCGGTCGGGGCCTTCTTCGTTTGGCGGCGCCTGGCGGCGCCGCTGGCCTGGCGCCTGCGGACCGGGCTCTGCCCTGCCGCGCCCCCCAGGGCAGTGCGCAGCCGTCTTCCTCCGGGAACCTGGGGTAGGCGCCGCCGGGCCAGTGGGAGGATGGGCGGCATGACGGGGGGACCTGATCGCTGGCACCGGTGGCTACTCGACACGCGGTCCGGGGGCGATGCCGCTACCCGGGAAAGGCTTCTCAGCCAGTTGCTGTATCCGGTGCGGGATACGGTGCTGAGCAAGGCGCACCTAGCGGCAGGTGAAACGGTCCTCGACGTGGGCACCGGCGACGGACTCATTGCCTTCGGTGCTCTCGAACGGCTTGGCCCGGCTGGGCAGGTGATCTTTTCCGACATCTCGCAAGCCCTGCTTGATCACTGCCGCGCAGCGGCTACCGCGGAGAACGTGCTCGACCGTTGCCGCTTCGTGCTAGCCCCCGCCGATGACCTCTCCGCAGTGGCGGACGGGTCGGTCGACGTAGTCACCACCAGGTCAGTGCTGATTTACGTGAAAGACAAGGCCCGGGCGCTGCACGAGTTCTACCGCGTGCTGAAGCCAGGCGGGCGGGTGAGCCTGTTCGAGCCGATCAACGTGCTGATGTTTCCCGCCGAACCGGACCAGTTCGTCGGCTACGACGTCACTTCGGTCAGAGCTCAGGCCGCCCGGGTTACGGGACTCTATGAGTCCTTGCAGCCGCCCGGTGCTGACCCCATGGTCGACTTCGATGACCGCGACCTCGTCCGTCAGGCAGAAAAGGCCGGATTCCCCAAAGTCGACCTTGAGCTCCGGGTCAGCGTGGAGGCCCGCAAAGAGCCGGTGCCCTGGGAGGTGTTCATGCGCACGGCAGGCAACCCGCTGGTTCCCACTATGGCCGAAGCCATGAGCCAGGTGCTCAGCCCGCAGGAAATCACCGAGTTCACTACTCACCTCAGACCACTGGTGGAATCCGGGACAGGCGTGGACCGAAGCGCGGTCGCCTACCTGACCGCCGTCAAGAACTGATCGAGGGAGCCGCAGCCTACCTACCTACTGGTCAGGGCCTCGTTTGTTAGCCAGCAAGAGGGCGGCCTTCGTGCGGCTGAGCCACTGTAGGCCCAGCTCATGCCCGTTCGGGAGCTGGTCACCTCGATCCCAGCGCCACGTTGTGACCATCGCCAGCACCAGTAGCCGGCACTCACGCAGCAAGCCCTGGTTGACCCCCGGATAGTGCTCGCTGACTTCTTCGGGCGCATGCGCGAGATCGAACTCGACAGGGCCGCGGCAGCACGTCTCCAGGTCGATGAACAGCAACCTGCTCCCCGTGGCGATCAGGTTGCCCGGGTGCGGCTCTCCGTGCAGTAGCTGCTCGGTGGCACCGCGTCCGCCGATCGCCCGTCTCAGGCCATGCAGCGTGCTGCCGAGCAGCTCCCGGTCTGAGTCGGCGAGCGCCGGAGTGCATTCACGGTCGGCGACGAGCTGCTGGGCCCGCTCGACCCGGTCCGTGAAGTGTGGCGCGGGGACATCGAGCTCGCGCAGGCCGGCATGCAGCCGCTCCAGCGCAACGGCGTACGCGGCTGGCGCGACTTCCTGGGACGGCGCAGGCTCGTAATAGATCCACAACGTGACCGCGAACCCGTCACGCTCGTAGACGCGTGGCGCCACCCGAGGTTCAACAGCGGCCACGGGGCTCCCCGAGCTGGCGAGCCGCTGAGCAAGCGCGATCTCGAACTGTGCGACCTCATGCTCTGCATGAGTCACCCGCGCAAGCACGTCACAAGGCAGCAAACGCAGGGTAAGCCTGTTCGAGTCCTGAAGGACGATTGCGTCGTCGGCTGGCAGGCCCTGTGAGCGGGCGACCGAGACGGCCGCAGCCACCGCACGCGAGCTTTCTGACGCCTGCATCGTCGCCTGACCCCTCTTTTGCGTCTGCTCCACATGCTAACGAGGCTCGTCGGAACGGGAGGAGATGGTCCGGGACGCCGAGTTTGCCCGGTCTCCCGGACCCGGCCGGCGCACACCCGGGCGGAACGTGATGCACGGGCTCATACGAGGTGCTACCGTGGCGCCGCACGGGAGCAGGCGCCGTCCTCGCGGCAGCGCCTAGCCGCCCGTAACCAGTGACCCGACAGCACGGGCAACGGCAGGGCAGCACTGATGCCCGAGGAGACGCACGACACGATGACCGCTTACCCGCGCGCCGATGCCCCCGCGCGGCGTTCGTCACGCATGATCATCGCCAAGATCGACGCCTACGCGCTGCAGATCCCGTTCGGCACCGGGGCCGCGGTGCCCGGGCCGGAGCGGTCACCCGGGGTGGGATCACTGCTCGTGAAGGTCACCACCGACGAGGGATACGTGGGCTGGGGCGAGGCCTTCGCCTTCGGCGCCTCCCCGTTGACGCGCCGAGTGATCAAGACCCTGGTGGGACCGCTGTTCTCCGGACGAGACGCCACCCGCATCGAGCCGCTGGTCCGCTCGGTGCGGCGGAAGCTGCAGGTGTTCGGGCGCAACGGCTGCGTGGCCTTCGCCATCGCCGCGATCGAGATTGCACTGTGGGACATCGCGGGCAAGGCCGCGGGCCAGCCGCTGCACCTGCTCCTGCGCGCTGCCGGCGACAGGGAGACGGAGCTGCCCTGCTACGCCAGCCTCGACCCCTACGGCGAGAGCCCGGCAGCGGTCCGAGCTGGCGTGCGGCAGGCCCTTGACGCCGGGTTCACCGCCGTCAAGCTGCACGAACGGGAGCTGGCCGCGGTCCGGGCCGCCCGTGAGGAAGCCGGGCCCGGCATCGAGCTCATCGTCGACACGGAGTGCGCCTGGACCCTTCCCGCTGCCACGGCGAAAGCGCGCGCGCTCGCCGAGCTGAACCTGAAGTGGCTGGAAGAGCCGCTGCGGCAGCCGGGGGACTACCGCGGACTCGCCCGGCTGCGCTCGGACGGGCTCGTCCCGGTGGCCGCGGGCGAGAACGTGTCGACGCTGCCCGACTTCGGCCAGCTTATGGACACGGGTGCGGTGGATTTCGTCCAGCCGTCTCCGGCCAAGATCGGCGTTGCGGAGGCCAGCCGGGTCTTCCCACTCGCGGCGGCCCACGAGGTCACGGTGATGCCGCACAGCTTCTATCAAGGTCCTGGCCTGCTCGCCGCGATTCACCTGACGGCCGCGCTCGGCACGCCCGGCTCGATGATCGAATGGCGCTACACCGACCTGGTGGCGCACATCTACGGCGACTCGGTACGGCCCCGAAACGGCCAGATCCAGGTGCCCCAGGGACCCGGCCTCGGCGTCGACCCTGACCCTGAGGTAATCCGGGCGTTCCCGTACCCATAGAGGACTACCAGCCCGAGCGCACCGGGGGTCACGCGCCGGCCGAGCCCGACACGCAGAACTCATTGCCCTCCGGGTCGGCCAGGGTGACCCAGGTGTACGGGCCCTGGCGGCCGTCGTGCAGGAAGGTGGCCCCGCGCGCGATCAGACCCGCCACGACGTCGGGCACGCTGTCACCGCCGACCCGGACGTCCGGGTGCATCCGGTTCTTCACCTGCTTGGCTTCCGGGACCAGCATGAAGAGCATCCGCGGGGCGCGGCTGAGGCCCTCCGGGTGCCGGATCGCGGCGCCCTCCTTCCACACCAGCACCCCGTGGTGCCGGGTGGTGTCGTCCTCGGTGGCGTTCCCGGCGCTGATCATCCGGCGGATGAACGCCTCGTCGGACGGCTCGACCTGCCAGCCCAGCGTCTGTGCCCACCAGTCGGCCTGGGTGTGCGGGTCGGCGGCGTCCACGGTGACCTGGAACTCGTACGCCATGGGATTCATCCTTCCTCGGCGGTAACCGTCCCGGCCACGCTAGCGGCCGCCGCCGACAGCCGGCCAGCCACACGACGGCACTGCCCTCATGGCTCGTCGCCGGAGTCTGCCTCACCCTTCTCCGGCCGGACCCGGGATGCGAGCCGGTGCCCGACATCGGGCAGGGCCGGATTGGACAGCCCCCAGCGCGCGGCGGCCAGGCGCATGCCGACCACCACCGCGAACGCGGCGGTGCGGCTCACCCAGTCCGGAGCGCCGGGACTGGCGGTGGCGATGTAGACGGCGGCGCCGCCCAGCGCGGCGGTGGCGTCCCACGGCCCGCGCTTGACCGCTTCGGCGGTGCGCCCGGCCAGCATGTCGGCCAGCAGGCCGCCGGCTACGGCGGCGATGACGCCGATGAAGGCGGCCGAGACATACGGCAGGTTGTAGAGCAGCGCCTTCTCCACCCCGACGATGGTGAACAGCGCGTCCGACAGGGCCTCGAGCAGGGTGAAGATCAGTCCGAGGCGCCCGACCAGGCTGGTGAACGGCAGGCCGCCGGTGCGGCGCCGGCCGCCGCGGGCAGGTAGTACGGGCTGGTGACGGCGACCGGGCGCAGCCCCAGGAGCACGTCGCGGGCGATCCCGCCGCCCAGCCCCATGACCACGGCCAGCAGCAGCACCCCGAAGACGTCGAACCGCTCCCGCGCCGCCACGACCGCGCCCGCCAGCGCCCCGACAATGACGGCGGCAAGGTCGGTCCAGAGCGGGACCTGGAGCGGGCTGACCAGGGCGGCCCGGTCGGCAGCGGCCGCCACCAGGGGGGCGCCCAGGCCGATGAGCTGCACCGAGCCTCCCATTCCGTCAGCCCCCGCGTCAGCCGCCGATCCTCCGTAACTATGTGTGACCTGACACTACTCCGCCCGCGGCGGTCAGAGCTGGTGGCCGGCCATTACCGGAGCCCGGACACAGTTGCCTAGGATTGTCGCACTAGTCAGGAACCCGCCGAAGGAGCATGCCGCATGGCCGACAACGCCCGTCCGCCTTTTCGCGCCGACCACGTCGGCAGCCTGCTGCGGCCCAAGGAGGTGCACCAGGCTCGCGAGGAGTTCGCCCAGGGCCAGATCAGCGCCGAGCAGCTGAAGCAGGTCGAGGACACCGCCATCCGCGACATCATCAGGAAGCAGGGCGAGGTCGGCCTCAAGTCCGCGACCGACGGCGAGCAGCGCCGCCAGTCCTGGCACATGGACTTCATCTACCAGCTCGGTGGCATCGAGAAGGTCAACGATGGCACCATCCGGGTGGCGTTCCGCAACAAGGACAAGACCTACGAGTACGCCGCGCCGTCGGCCCACGTCACAGCGCCGGTCACGTTGCCCAAGACGATCTTCGGTGACGCGTTCACCTTCCTGCGGGACAACGCGGGCCCCGGCCAGACACCGAAGATCACCATCCCCTCGCCGTCCATGGTCCACTACCGCGGCGGCCGCGAGGCGATCTCCCGGGACGTCTACCCGGACCTGGCCCAGTTCTGGGCTGACCTCGCCGCCGCCTACGCCCAGGAGGTCAGCGGGCTGTACCAGCTCGGCTGCCGCTACCTGCAGCTGGACGACACCAGCCTGGCCTACGTGAACGACCCGGCCCAGCGCGAGCACGTCAAGAGCATCGGCGGCGACCCGCTGCACCAGCACGAGACCTACATCGCCACCATCAATCAGGCGATCGCGGGGCGCCCGGCCGACATGGCGGTCACCACCCACATGTGCCGCGGCAACAACCAGTCCATGTGGGCGGCTGAGGGCGGCTACGACTTCATCGCCGACACCCTGTTCAACCAGCTCGACGTGGACGGCTTCTTCTGCGAGTGGGACGACGAGCGGTCCGGCGGCTTCGAGCCGCTGCGCTACCTGCCCAAGGGCAAGCGGGTGGTGCTCGGCGTGGTCACCACCAAGCGGGGCGAGCTGGAGTCGAAAGACTTCATCAAGCGCCGCATCGAGGAAGCCGCCCGCTACACCGACATCGACCAGCTCGCCCTGTCCGGCCAGTGCGGCTTCTCCTCCACCGAGGAGGGCAACGACCTGACCGAGCAGCAGCAGTGGGACAAGCTGCGGTTTATCGTCGAGGTGGCCCAGGAGATCTGGGGCGAGTGAGAACACCAGGCGGCCGAACGGGGGCGTGGTGACCGGATCACGGCCACCACGCCCCCGTTCGGCCTGATACCGGGTCTAGTCGGATTCCCGCCAGGCCGACACGTCGTCCCGGTAGGTGTACGGGTTGTTGAGCGTTTCGTGCTCGGGGATCTCCGGGTGCATGCCGTTGTTCCACTCCTCGGGGCCGTGCTCGGCCTTGAGGTAGTCGATGGTGGACTCGATCGCCGCCCTGGCCGCGGCCAGGTCCACGCCAACCAGCTTGTGGTCGTACTTGACGACCTTGCCGTTGACAAGCACGGTGTGCACGTCGCCCCGGTTGGCCTGGTAGACCACGTGCCCGTAGGGGTGCAGGACCGGGAAACTGACCGGTGAGTTGTCGTTCTTGATCAGCACCAGGTCGGCCTTCTTGCCTGGTTGGATGCTGCCGATGACCGAGTCCAGCCCGATCGTCTTGGCGCCGCCGCGGGTGCCCCAGTCGACCACGTCCTCGGCCCGGGCGATGTGATGGGTGAGGGTCTCGCCTTTCTCGTGCGCCTCGTCGTGCTCCTTGGCCCGGTCGGCGTTGAGGGTGGCCCGCATCGCGCTGAAAATGTCGCCGCTCCACCAGACGCTGGTGTCCTGGGACAGCGAGATCGGGATGCCGTACTTGCGCAGCCGCCAGGTGGGCGAGTAGCCCTGCCCGGCGTTGCACTCGGACTCGGTCGAGACCGAGGCGAAGCCGCCGGTGGCGGCGATCTTGTGGTAGCTGTCGGGTGACAGCGTGGCGGCGTGCACGTAGGTCGTGCCCGGGGTCATGAACCCGCCCGAGTACATCTGGTTGATCCCGGTGTCGCCGGTGACCGCCCACACCCCGGCGTGGGTGGTCACGTTGACGCCGAGGTCGCGGGCGGCCTCGAAGGCCGCCTTCTCCGGGAAGCCCTCGATGCCGGGCAGGTCGAAGGCAATCTGGAAGGTCAGCATGTCGCCCTTGCCGTCGAACCGGCGGGTGTAGAAGTCGCGGAACTCACGGGTCGTCGCCCACTCCCAGGCGCCGGCGTAGATGTTGCCGTAGGCGAGCACGAAGCGGCCCGGTACCGCCTCAAGCGCGTCGACCGCGGCCTCGGCGTGGTCGGTGGTGCGCAGCCCGTGCGACCAGTCGACGGTGGTGGTCACCCCGGCGTCAACCGACTCGATCGCGGCCAGCAGGTTGCCCGCGTACACGTCCTGCGGGCGGAAGATCTTGCCCCAGTTCAGGTAGTAGTAGACGAAGTACTGGGTCAGGGTCCAGTCGGCCCCGTAGCCGCGCATCGCCGTCTGCCACATGTGCCGGTGGGTGTCGATCATGCCCGGCATCACGATGCCGCCGGCCGCGTCGATCTCGGCCGTGCCCGCGGGAACCTCCAGTCCGGGGCCGGCCGCGGCGATGGTCTCGCCCGACACGAGCACGTCCGCGTTGTGCAGGACCGTGTGCGCGTCGTCCATCGTCAGCACGGTCGCGTTCCGGAACACAACCGGCTGACCCGGCTGCGGTGTGGTCATGGGGAACCTCCACGGTGAGGGCGCTGACACGAGCGCGAGTACGGTCAGAATAATGGGAAGCCAGCCGACCAGTCAGAAGGGCATCATCGTGAGTGATCCGGCCGTGAGTGATCCGGCAGCGCCTGGCCCTGGTCCGCTGGCCGGGCTGCTTGTCGCCGACTTCTCCCGCGTGCTGGCGGGGCCGTACTGCACGATGCTGCTGGCCGACCTCGGGGCCGACGTGATCAAGGTCGAGTCACCCGGTGGCGACGACACCCGGGCGTGGATGCCGCCGGTCGCCGAGGACGGCGTCTCGACCTATTACCTGTCGATCAACCGGAACAAGCGGTCGGTCGCGCTCGACCTGAAGGACGACGGCGACCGGGCTCTCGCGCGCGAACTCGCCCGGCGGGCGGACGTCTTCGTGCAGAACTTCAAGCCGGGCGGCCTGACCCGGTTCGGCCTCGACTACGACAGCGTCAGCGCGGTCAACCCGTCGGTCATCTACTCCTCGATCAGCGGCTTTGGCACCGCCGGGGGCAGCCACCTGCCCGGCTACGACCTGATGGTGCAGGCCATGTCGGGGCTGATGTCGCTCACCGGGGCGCCCGACGGGCCGCCCTACCGGGCCGGCATCTCGCTCTTCGACGTAATGACCGGGCTGCACTCGGCGGTCGCGATCCTGGCCGCGCTCAACTACCGCAACCTGACCGGGGAGGGTCAGCACCTGGACGCGTCGCTGATGGCCTCGGCCCTGTCCGGGATGGTGAACCAGACCAGCGCCTACGCGGCGGGCGGGGTGGTGCCGTTCCGGATGGGCAACTCCCATCCCAGCCTTTACCCGTACGAGCCGCTGCCGACCGGCGACGGCGAGCTGATCGTCACCGCGGGCAACAACGCCCAGTTCCGCAAGCTGTGCGAGGTCATCGGGGCACCCGAGCTGGCCGGTGACCCTCGCTTCGAGACGAACGCGGGCCGCGTCGCCAACCGTGACATCCTCCGGCCGCTGCTGGCCGAGAAGCTGGCCGCCAGGTCCGCGGCCGAGTGGTTCGACCAGGTGACCGCGGCCGGGGTGCCGTGCGGCCCCATCAACACGGTCGATGGGGGGATTGAGTTCGCCGAGAAGATCGGACTGGAGCCGATCGCCCTGGCCGGCACCGGGGAGGCGGCCCGGCCTACGATCCGGTTCCCGGTCAACTTCTCCAGGACGCCGGCCAGCTACCCGCTCCCGCCGCCCGGTCTCGACGAGCACGGCCAGGAGATCCGCAACTGGTTGGCCAGCCCGGAAGAAGGAGCGCAGTGACCGAGTACCCGACCTCGCTGGGCACGTCCGACGCCGACACGATCAGCCTGCTCGGGCACGACCTGGCGGCCGACCTGATGGGCAAGGTCGGCTTCGGCGAGCTGGTGCTGTGGATGGTGACCCAGCGGCGGCCAGCCGCGGGCGAGGTCCGGGTGTTCGAGTCGGTGCTGGTCGCGCTGGCCGACCACGGCTTCACCCCGACCGCCATCGCCGCCCGGCTGACGTACCTGTCGGCCCCCGACTCGCTGCAGGGCGCGATCGCGGCCGGACTGCTCGGCGGCGGGTCGCGCTTCCTCGGGGTGACCGAGGACTGCGGGCAGTACCTGGCGGCCGTGCTCGCGCAGGCGGGCACCGCCCCGGACAGCGACGCCGGGTTCGACGCGCTCGCGCTGACGGCGGTGACCGAGGCACGGGCAGCGAAGAAGTTCGTCCCCGGCCTCGGCCACCCGGTGCACAAGGTCCGCGACCCGCGCACCCCGCGGCTGATCGAGATCGCCACCGAGGAAGGCGTCCGCGGGCCCCACCTGCGGCTGTTCGAGGCGATCGGGCGGGTCCACCCGCAGGTCCTGCACCGCACGCTGCCGCTCAACGGGGCGGGCGTGTGCGGTGCGGTGCTGGCCGACCTGGGCCTGCCGCAGGAGATGCTGCGCGGGTTCGCGCTGCTGGCCCGCACCGGCGGCCTCCTCGGCCAGCTGGCCGAGGAGCAGCGCCGGCCGATCGCCAGCGACATCTACATGCACGTGGACCGCAACGCGGTCTACGTTCCCCATCCGAGTAAGGCCCCCGTCCGAGTAAGGGAGCTGCCGTGGCGACCATCGCAGCGGTCATCGCCTCGACCCACCATCCGTTCTACTACCGCGCGAGCACGGCCGCCGGCGACGACCGGCCGCCGTTCGCGGACGAGTGGGTGGCCAAGATCACCGCGTTCCGGGAGACCCTCACCCGGGCCAACCCAGACGTGCTGGTGCTCGTCGGCAGCGACCACTTCCACCAGCTCTGGCTGGACAACATGCCCCAGTTCCTGGTGGGCAAGGCGCCGTTCTACGACGCCAACTGGTACAACGAGGAGCGCGAGTTCGGCCTGCCGCGGATGTTCTTCACCGGCGAGGAGAACCTGTCGGCCCACGTCCTGCGCAGCGGCCTCGACGCCGGGTTCGACCTCGCGTTCAGCAACGAGCTGCGGATCGACCACAGCGTGACCTGCCCGATGATCACCCTGCGGCCCGAGTGCGACCTGCCGATCGTGCCCATTTACACCAATATCTTCGCCCCGCCGCTGCCCCAGCCGAAGCGGTACGTGCAGCTCGGGCAGATGATCCGCGAGGTCGTGGCGGCCTGGCCGGCCGACCTGCGGGTGGCGATCATCGGCACCGGTCACCTGTCGCTCGAACTGGGCGGCCCGCGCCAGTTCGGCCCGCACGGCCCCGACCCGGAGTTCGACCGCAAGGCGGTCGAGCTGGATCGCCTCCGGCGACATCGAGAAGGCGCTCGGCGAGGTGTCGCTCGAATCGCTGTGGGAGCCGGGCAACGCCACCCACGGGTTCCTCGACTTCATGCTGATGATGGGCGTCGCCGGGGCCGGGCGCAACGCCGACTACGTCGACACCCTCGACCTGTTCCACACCATGGAGGCGTACTTCACCTGGTACCCGAAGGGCGGTCAGCGCTGATGTCCAAGTACCTGCTGAATAAGTTCCTCTACACGGTCGACCGGGACCCGGAGCTGGTCGAGCGCTACCGGCGAGGACCCGCGGGGCACGGTCGGGTGGTGGGAGGCGGAGCGGGCCAATGTGGTCCTCAACGTGCCCGCGGCGGAGAAGTCGTCGTACCTGCGGTTCGCCGACGCCGAGCGCGAGGCCCTGGCCGCCCACGACTACCCGAAGCTGTTCGAGCTCGGCGCGCACCCGTTCCTGACCCTGACGCTGTTCATCGCGATGTTCGAGCGTGATTACCCGCAGCCGCTCGGCTTCCAGCTCGAATACGCCCGCCAGCTTTCCGGCTTCACGCTCCCTTATCCCGATATCTCGACCTGAGCTCCCTGACCAGGCCGGGATTATTCGCGCCCTGGCCCCGGGCCGTTCATTTCGGGGACGGTAGCGTTCGGTCCATGACAACCGAAGGGGACCGGGTCGCCGGGTTCGGACGGCTCGAGGACGGGCTGCGCCAGGCGAGCCCGTGGTACATCTGGGGGCCCTACGTCAGCGAGCGGCAGTGGGGCACGGTCCGCGAGGACTACAGCGAAGACGGCGACGCGTGGAACTACCTGCCGTTCGATCAGGCCCGGTCGCGGGCCTACCGGTGGGGTGAGGACGGGCTGGCCGGGTTCAGCGACATCCACCAGGACCTGTGCATCGGCCTGGCGCTGTGGAACGGGCGGGACGCCTTCCTCAAGGAGCGGCTGTTCGGGCTGACCGGCCCCGAGGGCAACCACGGGGAGGACGTCAAGGAGCACTGGTGGTACACCGACGCGATACCCAGCCACGGCTGGAACCGCTGGCGTTACCACTACCCGCAGGCCGCCTTCCCCTATGACCAGCTCCGGACGGAGAACGCGCGGCGCGACCGGCGCGCCCCCGAGTACGAGATCCTCGACACCGGGGTCTTCGACGCCGGCCGCTACTGGGTCACCGAGGTGACCTACGCCAAGAGCGACGACGCGGCCGAGCTGCTGATGGAGATCCGGGTCACCAACGCCAGCCAGGAGACCGACACGGTCCATGTGCTGCCGACGGCCTGGTTCCGCAACACCTGGTCGTGGGAGGAGGCGCTGCCCAAGCCGTCGCTCACAATCGCTGACCGCAGCGCCTCCGGTGCCGCCTCTGACGCCGCCAGCGGGGTTGACATCGAGCACCCGTTCCTCGGCCCGCTCGAGCTGCTCGCCGGGACCGCCTCCGACGGGACCGCGCCCACGCCGCTGTTCTGCGAGAACGAGACCAACAACGAGCGCCTGTTCAACGCCCCGTCGGTCACCCGGTATCCCAAGGACGGCATCAACGACCACGTGGTCAGCGGCGCCGCCACGGTGAACCCCGCGCAGTCGGGCACCAAGTGCGCGTTCTGGTACACGCTGACCGTGCGGCCGGAGGAGACCGTGGTGGTCCGGGTCCGGCTGCGGCCCAGGCCGCGGCTGGCGCTGGAACGGCGGCGGGCGGGACCGCATTCGGTCAGGCCTTCGACACGGTGCTGGCCAGGCGCGAGGCCGAGGCGGACGAGTTCTACCAGGCGCTGACCCCCGACGCCGCGGGCGCCGACGAGGCCAGCGTAATGCGGCAGGCGTTCGCCGGGATGCTCTGGTCCAAGCAGTTCTACAACTACGCGGTCAGCACCTGGCTCGACGGTGACCCGACCCAGCCGACCCCGCCGAAGGAGCGGGAGCTGAACCGCAACGCCCGCTGGCGGAACTTCAGCGCCCGCGACATCATGTCGATGCCAGACAAGTGGGAGTACCCCTGGTTCGCGGCCTGGGACCTGGCGTTCCACTGCGTGTCGCTGGCCCACGTGGACCCCGGGTTCGCCAAGTACCAGCTGGTGCTGCTGTGCCGGGAGTGGATGCAGCACCCGAACGGCGCGCTGCCCGCCTACGAGTGGGACTTCTCCGACGTGAACCCGCCGGTGCAGGCGTGGGCGGCGCTGGAGGTGTTCGTCCTGGACGGGTCGCGGGACCTGGACTTCCTCGCCCGGATCTTCGACAAGCTGCTGGTCAACTTCACCTGGTGGGTCAACCGGGAAGACATGTACGGCAACAACCTGTTCGAGGGAGGCTTCCTCGGGCTGGACAACATCGGCCCGATCGACCGCTCTCACCTGCCGCCGGGCGCGGTGCTCGAGCAGTCCGACGCCACCGGGTGGATGGCGTTCTACGCCCTGTCGATGGCGCAGATCGCGTCGATCTTGTGGCGCCAGCGGCGCCGTCACGGGGCCGACCTGGTGCTGAAATTCCTCGAGCACTACGCCTCCATCGCCGAGGCGATGGACAGCATGGGCATGTGGGACGAGGAGGAGGGGATGTATTACGACCATCTCAGCCTGTCCAGCGGGACCACCATCGCGGTCAAGGCGCGGTCCATGGTCGGGATGATCCCGCTGCTGGCGGTCGCGGTGGTGGACGAGGCGATGGTGCGCCACGCGATGAAGTTCGGCAAGCAGTTCGCCCAGCTCCTGGAAGGGCAGGGGCTGGCCGACGAGGCCGCGCAGCGCAAGCAGGGACTGCTCCACGACGGTGCTGCCGGGAACAGCGACAAGCTGCTGCTCAGCGTGGTCGGGAAGGAACGGCTGGCCGTCCTGCTGCGGTCCCTGCTCGACGAGTCGCGCTTCCTGTCGCCCTACGGGCTGCGCTCACTCAGCGCGGTGCACCGGGAGCAGCCCTACGTGCTGCACCTGGACGGGACGACGGCGACCATCGACTACGAGCCGGCCGAGTCGACCACCAGCATGTTCGGCGGCAACTCCAACTGGCGCGGGCCGATCTGGTTCCCGCTGAACTACCTGATCACCAACTCGCTGCTGAAGTACCACCGCTTCTTCGGCGAGGACTTCACGGTCGAGTACCCGACCGGGTCCGGCACCCCGCACACGCTGGGCGAGATCGCGGCCGACCTGCGGGCGCGGATGGTGACCATCTTCCTGCGGGGCGAGGACGGCCGGCGACCGTGCTACGGCTGGGTCGATATGCTCCAGCAGGACCCGAGGTGGCGCGACAACATCTACTTCAACGAGTACTACCACGGGGATAACGCGGCCGGGCTTGGCGCGTCGCACCAGACCGGGTGGACCGGGCTGATCGCGGACGTGATCCGCCGTCGCCACGGGGCGGTGCCGGAAACCGGCCACGCCCTCGCCGACCTGCTCGCCCAGGGGGACCCGCAGTGACCACGACCGGGGAACCCTCGCCGGGGCTGAAGGTCCTGCCCGGCAGCGGCACGCAGCTCGGGGCGATCCCAGGCGAGCACGGGGTGAACTTCGCGGTCGCCTCGACCGTGGCCGAGCAGGTCACCCTGTGCCTGTTCGATTCCGCCGGCGACGAGACGCGCCTCAACCTGGAGGAGTACGAAGCCGGGGTATGGCACGGCCTCGTCCCCGGTATCGGGCCCGGGCAGGCCTACGGTTACCGGGTCACGGGGCCGTTCGACCCCGGCCGCGGGAACCGCTGCAACCCGGCCCGGCTGCTCCTCGACCCCTATGCCCGTGCGCTCAGTGGCTCCGTGACCTGGGACCCGGCCCTGCTCGACCACGACCCGCACGACCCCGGCCGGCCCGGCACGGCCGACTCCGCCCCCTTCGTGCCGCGGTCGCTGGTAATCGACACCTCCGACTACGACTGGGAGGGCGACACGCCCCTCGGCCGGCCCTACGCCGAGTCGGTCATCTACGAGACCCACGTCAAGGGTTTCACCGCCCGCCACCCGGACGTCCCGCCCGAGATCAGGGGCACCTACGCCGGGCTGGCGCACCCGGCCGCCACCGGGTACCTGCGCGACCTCGGGGTGACCGCGATCGAGCTGCTGCCGGTGCACGAGCACGTACCCGAGGGGTTCCTGACCAGCCGGGGGCTGACCGACTACTGGGGCTACAACACCATCGGCTTCTTCGCCCCGCACCAGTCCTACTCGGCTGCGGCCCGCCCTGGTGCTGACCGTGCGGGCCGCGGCGGGCAGGTCAGCGAGTTCCGGGACATGGTCAAGGCGCTGCACCGGGCCGGCCTCGAGGTCATACTCGACGTCGTCTACAACCACACCGCCGAGGGCAACGAGAACGGCCCCACGCTGAGCTTCCGCGGGCTGGACAACGCCAGCTACTACCGGCTGGTGCCGGGCAACCCGGGCAGCTACTACGACACCACCGGCACCGGCAACTCGGTCGAGGCAGGTAACCCCCTGGTGCTGCGGCTGATCATGGACAGCCTGCGTTACTGGATGACGGAGATGCACGTCGACGGCTTCCGGTTTGACCTGGCGGCCACGCTCGGCCGGGAGGGGGACAATCGCTTCGACCGCTACGCCGCCTTCTTCGAGATGGCGGTGCAGGACCCGGTGGTGTCCACCGCCAAACTGATCGCCGAGCCGTGGGACGTCGGCCAGGCCGACAGCTACGACCTGGGCCGGTTCCCGGCCCAGTGGCGGGAGTGGAACGGCCGCTACCGCGACTTCATGCGGGACTACTGGCGCAGCCGGAACACCGGGATAGCCGAGTTCGCCACCCGCTTCGCCGGTTCCTCCGACCTGTACGGCTCGGCCCGCCGCGGCCCGACCGCTTCGGTCAACCTGCTCACCGTGCACGACGGCTTCACCCTGCGCGACCTGGTGTCCTACGACGACAAGCACAACGAGGCCAACGGCGAGAACAACCGGGACGGGACCGACGACAACCGCTCCTGGAACTGCGGGACCGAGGGGCCGACCGAGGACCCCGCCATCAACGCGCTGCGCGCCCGGCAGGCGCGAGCGCTGCTGTCCACCCTGCTGCTGTCGTTCGGCCTGCCGCTGCTGCTGGGCGGGGACGAGATCGGCCGCACCCAGCGCGGCAACAACAACGCCTACTGCCAGGACAACGAGATCTCCTGGTTCGACTGGGAGGCGGCTGACTACGAGCTCCGCGACTTCGTCAAGCGGCTGCTGGCGCTGCGCCGGGAGCACCCGGTCTTCCGGCGTAAGCGCTTCCTGGCCGGCGCCGAGGCGGCCGAGCTGTCCTGGTTCAGCGTCGCGGGCACGCCGGTGTCGCACGATCAGTGGGCCGACCCGACCATGCACTCGATCGCGGTCTACCTGGACGGGTCCGACGCACCTGACGACGGCGCCGACGGCACCCCCCAGGTCGACGACGACTTCTTCCTGCTCGTGAACGCCTACTGGGACGAGGTCACGTTCACCCTGCCGCGGGTCCGGGAGGAGCCGCAGGCCTGGTTCGTCGACATCGACAGCTACGACCCGGCCGTCCCGGCCGCGGGCGCGCCGCCCAGGCACACCGGGGACAAGGTGACCGCCCGCCCCCGCTCGATCCAGGTCCTGCGGGCCCCGAAGCTCGAAGCCGGGAAAGCATGAGACGGCCGGCGCAAACGTACCGTGCGTCTAGCTCGGGCTCAGGCTCAATGGCCTCCCGACAAGGGTGACTACACCTACGTTCGGCACCGACCGCACCTTCTAGTGTAGGGAGCCCGCCGGCTTCTCTTCCAGTGCGGCGGTGGCCGGCGCCCGGCCGAGGGTGGCTGCCGCCAGCAAGCCGGCCACGATGACCAGGCCAGCCGACAGGTAAAAGGCCGCGTGCAGGCCGTCGCCGAAGGCGCCGTAGGCCGCCCCCTCGACCTGGGTGATCAGCCCACCCTGGCTCGTGTACTTGTTCAGGTAGGCGTTGACCTGGCCGGTCTCGATCACCCGGATGATCAGCGGCTTGAGCGCCAGGATCGTGGCCTTGTCGCTGGCGGGCACTTGCAGGGCGGCTATGTGGCTGTTGAGGGTGGCGCTGAGACGGGAGAAGACGAGTGCGCCGAGGATGGAGGCGCCCGCCACCGCGCCGATTTCCCGGCTGGTGTTGGCGGCCGACGCCGCCATCCCCGAGCGCTCCGGGGGCACGGCGTCCAGCACCGCGGTGGTCACCGGGACGACGGTGACCCCGATGCCCGCGCCGGCCAGCGCAAGGGCGAGCGCGAGGGGGACGTAGTCGGGGTGCTGGGTGATCAGCGGGCTGGCGATCAGCAGGCCTGCCGCGAAGGCGGCGCAGCCGATGGTGACCGGCCAGCGCGGCCCCGAGTGGCCAGTCCAGTAGCCCGCCACCACGGAGCCGGCGATCATCAAGGCGGTCATCGGCGCGAACACGAGGGCGATCTTGTAGCCGGAGTCGTCCGGCACCTCGACCAGGTACAGCGCGGTGAAGAAAAAGATGGCGAACGTCGCCAGGTAGGTGCAGAAGGCGACCACGATCGGCACCGTGAACCGGGCGACGCGGAAGAACCTCAGGTCGAGGAGCGGGTGAGCGGCCCGCCGTTCCCAGGCGACGAACGCGACCCCGAGGACCGCAGACACGCACAGCAGCACGATCACCTTGGCCGCGGCGAAGCTCGCGGTCTCCGCGTCGATGATCGCGAACATGAGGGCGGCGAGCGCGCCCGCGCCGCACATGGTGCCGAAGGTGTCGACCCGGGCCGCCGTCGGGTCGGAGCTCTCCGGCACCGTGACGGCGGCGGCCGCCAGCGCGATGAGGCCGAAGACGAGGTTGAACCAGAAAATCCCGCGCCAGCTCCAGGCGCCCACGATCGCGCCGCCGATCACCGGGCCGAGGGCCAGTGCCAGGCCTGAGACCGCGGCCCAGATGCCGACCGCCCGGGCCCGTTCGCGGCTCCCGGTGTACATGTGACGGATCACCGACAGCGTGCCCGGCTCGCTGGCGGCCGCGCCGAGGCCCATCACCGCCCGGCCGGCGATCAGGACCTGCGGGCTGGGGGCGAGGGCGCAGACGACCGAGCCGGCGCAGAACACGCCCGCCCCGGCCAGCATGACCTTCTTGCGGCCGAGCTCGTCGCCGATCATCCCGCAGGCCAGCATGATCGACGCGAACGCGAGGGCGTAGGCGCCGATTACCCACTGCAGCTCGGTGATCGACGCCTGCAGATCGGTCTGCAGGCTCCCGAGGCCGACCGAGACCACGGTGTTGTCGAGGAAGGTCAGGAACAGCAGCAGGCACAGCGCGGCGAGCGCGACCGGGCGCCCGATACCCCGGGTCGGGCAGCTGGTCAGCTGGCTGACTTGCATGCCGACGGCACCGGGATGGACAGGCCCGCGCCCTTGGCCTCGGTCAGCAAGCCGCAGAAGACGTCGTCTCCGATCTTCCAGGTGCCGTCCTGCAGCACCGCGGACCCGGTCTGGCCGTTGGCCACGGTGGTGCCGGCGGCTGACAGGTCGTACTTGACCTTGGCCGCAGTGGCCGAGGTGACCGAGACCGAGTCGACCTTCGATGTCACCGCGGCGGCGAGCGGGCTGGAGGCGAACGCGCTGATCGCAGCGGAGAACTGCGAGCCGTTCTCCAGCAGCTGGACGCGCTTGCTGTTCGGGGTGGACGAGTTGAAGAAGGTGTTCCAGTTGGCCGTGATCGCCGAGACGGCGCTGGACGAGCCCCCCGCGGGCGCTGAGGCCGAGGCTGACGCGCTGGCCGACGTGGGCGAGGAAGCCGCCGTGGACGCCGCGGCAGACGAGCTGGCGGTCGCCGGGGCCGACGACGATGAGCTTGAACTGCTGCTTGAGCAGGCTGACATCGCGCTGACAAGCACCAGGCCGAGCGCCGGGGCGAGGTAGATCCGGCGCGCATTCGGGTTGAATCGCATGATGACGCGTCCCCTTAGGTCGGCGTTGAGTGAGCAGCGGGCTAGGTGAGCAACTGCCGGATGGTCCTTGGAGCCATTGTGTCGCGATCGGCTGCCCGCCGCCGGAACTGGCCGACGTGCGTGTCAGTTCCCCTGTGATTCACGTGAAACTTAGCGCGACTTGGACTGGTACAGGTGGGTGGCCAGCGGCGCGAAGATCAGCAGCAGGCCGATCGACCAGCACAGCACGGCCAGCTCCGGATGCTGGGCGGGCCACGCGTGCACCGCCGCGGCCGGGTTCGGGTTACCCCACAGCTGACGGCAGGCGGCCGCCAGGGACGACATCGGGTTCCACTCCGCCACCGGCTGCAGCCAGCCGGGCATGCCCTGGGTCGGGACGAAGGCGCTGGAGATGAACGTCAGGGGCAGGAAGATGATGAACCCGGCCTGCTGGGCGGTCTCGGCGCTGCGCAGCACCATTCCCAGGCAGACCCCGGCCCAGGTGAAGGCGTAGCCGAACAAGAGCGCGAGCGCGAATGCCTCGACCGCGTCACCGAAGCCGCCGGTGATCCGCCAGCCGATCGCGACGCCCACCAGGGCCACCACCGCGGCCCCGATGACCTGGGTCAGCAGGTCGGCCAGGGTGCGGGCGGTGAGCACGGCGGCCCGTGACATCGGCAGCGACCGGAAGCGGTCGATGAGCCCGGTCTCCATGTCGCTGACGACCGCGACGGCGGTACCAGGGGCGGTCTGGGCCAGGCCCATGCCGAGCATCCCGCCGATGAGGTAGGAGTGGTAGTCGCCCCCGCCGGGGATGCCGATTGCGCCGCCGAAGACGTAGGCGAACATCAGCACGAACATGACTGGCTGGATGGTCACGTCGGACAGCGTCTCCGGCTCGCGCCTGATCCGGGCCAGCGACCGCCGGGTGAGCACCCACACGTCCCCCAGGAACTGGGCGAACGCGCTGCGGCCGGTGGTCAGGTCGCCCGGCGACAGGGTGCTGGCCACCGGCAGCGTCGTGGCGGTCATGCGGTCACCTCTTCCGTCTGCTGCTCCTCGTCCCGCGCCAGGTGGCCGGTGAGGGTGAGGAAAACGTCGTCCAGCGATGCCCCGCGCAGCGCGATGTCGTTGACTTTGACCCCGGCCGCGTCGAGGGCGCGGACCACCTCGGTCGCCAGCCCGTCGGCGGCGGTCACCGAGACCTCGATGAGGCGGCTGCCTTCGTCCGGGCGCACGGTTCCGGTGGCGAACGGGCGCAGCGCCGCCGCGGCGGCGGACGCGTCCGATCCCTCGGCCAGCGTGATCAGCAGCCGCTGGCCGCCGACCGAGGCCTTGAGCTCGCCCGGGGTTCCCTCGGCGATGACCCGGCCGCCGTTGATCACGGCGACCCGGCTGGCCAGCTGGTCCGCCTCTTCCAGGTACTGGGTGGTGAGCAGCAGCGTGGTGCCGTCCACCACCAGCTGCCGGACGATGTCCCACATCAGCGCGCGGGCGCTCGGGTCGAGGCCGGTAGTCGGCTCGTCCAGGAACAGCACCGCCGGATGGCCGATGAGGCTCGCGGCCAGGTCGAGGCGGCGGCGCATACCGCCCGAGTAGGTCTTCACCGTCCGGGACGCGGCGTCGGTCAGGTCGAACTGCCCGAGCAGCTCATCGGCCCGGCGCTTGGCCGCCCGCGCCGTCAGCCGGCTCAGCTCCCCGATCATGATCAAATTGGAGCGGCCGGTCAGGTACTCGTCGAGCGCCGCGTACTGGCCGGTCAGCCCGATGGTCCGGCGCACCCCGGCCGGGTCGGTGGCGACGTCGTGCCCGAGGACCCGGGCGCGGCCGCCATCGGCTCGCAGCAGCGTCGCCAGCACCCGGACGGCGGTCGTCTTGCCCGCCCCGTTGGGCCCGAGCAACCCGTAGACAGTGCCCTGGGACACCGCGAGATCAAGCCCGTCCAGTGCCTTCGTCCCGCCGAAGTGCTTGACCAGACCTTCCGCCTCGATGGCGGCCGTGTCGCTCATGGCGCTTCACCCATTCAGTCGTACGATGTACTAGCAATCGTACGACGTACGATAACAACAACGTAGGACACGGTCAACAAGATATATCGTAATTTGCCGGCCGGGGTGGTGCCAGCCACCCGGGACGCCGCTCAGTTTCCACGCCGGTGCTCGTCTTCCTGGTGACAAGCAACCCACGGGGGGAGTCAGATGGAAACCACGAAGTCCGCCGACGGCACCGTCATCGCCTACGACCACACCGGGTCCGGGCCGGTGCTGATCGTCTGCGTGGGTGCCTTCTGCACCCGGCACACCTTTACCCCTCCGGCCGACCTGGCCCGCCGTTTCACCGTGGTCACCTATGACCGCCGCGGGCGCGGCGACAGCGGCGACACCGCACCGTTCACGCCCGCGCGGGAGTACGAGGACCTGGCCGCGGTCGCCGCCGCGACGGGGGCGGCGACGCCGTTCGTCTTCGGTCACTCGTCCGGTGCGGCGATCGCGCTGCGGGCGGCCGCAGCCGGCCTGCCCGCGGCCGGCATTGTCGCCTACGAGGCGCCGTTCCTGAACGAGGACGCGCCCCGGCCGGCTGTCGACCCGGCCACCCGCATCAGCGAGCTCGTGGCGGCCGGGCAGGAGCATGAGGCAGTCACCTTCTGGATGCGGGACGTGGTGGGCATGCCGCCCGAGGCGGTAGCGGGGATGCAGGACGCGCCCTGGGCCCAGGCACTCGACCCGCTTGCCCGCACCCTGCCGTACGACCTCGGCGTCACCGGGGACGGGCTGCCGGCCCGGGAACTGAACGCGATCACCGCGCCCGTGCTGGTCATCGGGGGCGGGAACAGCCCGGCCTGGTTCAGGCGCTCGGTCGCCGAGCAGGCCGCTGCCGTGCCCGGTGCGCGGCTGATGACCCTGGACGGGTACGACCACAACATTCCCCCCGAGGTGATCGGGCCCATCCTGGTCAGCTTCTTCACCGCGCTGGGGTAGCAGGCCGGGGTCGTCGCGGCCGGGCTCTCGCCGCCGTATCGTACGGTGTACGGGGACAGGTGCGGTGAGCGACGGGAGGGCCCGTGGGCGAGGAAGACGAGGAACGCGTCTTCAGAGCGGCGCGCGAGGTCTACGGGCGCCGGGTGGGCGCACCCGAGTACGGCCGCGACCGGCGGCTGGCCACCCAGGTCGAGCGGCGCCGGGAGCACGGCGGCCGGCCCGCCCCCCGCGCACGCGGGCTCAGCCGCGGCGACATCGTCGCCGCCGCGATCGCGCTGGCCGACGCGGAGGGCGCCAACGCTGTCAGCATCCGGCGGATCGCCCGCGACCTGCGTGCCGGCCCGATGTCGCTCTACTGGCACGTGTCCTCGACCAGCGAGCTGCACCAGCTGATGATCGACCAGGTCCAGGCGGAGACGGAGGTGCCCGACCCGTCCGGTGACTGGCGGGCCGACCTGCGGGGATACGCCCGCAGCGCACGGGCGGCCCTGCTCCGTCACCCCTGGGCGATCGACTTCCTCGGGGCCGGGCCGCCGTCCGGCCCGCGTGACGCGCGCAACGCCGACCGGATGTTCGGCCTGCTCGACGGGCTGGGCCTCGACCTGCAGACGAGCGTCTGGGGGCTGATGACGGTCACTACCTACGTGCTGGGAGCGGCGCTGCGCGAGATCCAGGAGATCCGCTGGCACCAGGGCGCGCCCGGGGCCGAGAGCGAGCTGACCGAGGCGGAGACCGAGGCCGTCCACGCCCTGTTCGAACGGGAGGTGCTCGGCTCCGGGCGCTACCCCCACCTGGCCACGCTGCACGACCGCGGCTTCGACCCGGACGCGCCCGAGACCCGGGAGGCGCGCTTCGAGTTCGGGCTCGGCTGCGTGCTCGACGGCATCGCCGCCCGCCTGCCCGGCTAACGCGGGCCGGGCTACCGCCTGCCCGCCTCGTGCCAGTTGAAGTGCACCTTGATCGTGCCGAAGTTCTGCGACGGCTTCTCGATCCGCATGTTCTTGGTCGACGAGCGCTTCTGCTCGAGGAAGCGCAGCACATGCTTTTTGAGCTGACCCGACCCCTTGCCCGGGATGATCTCGAGCAGCGGCGACTTCTTCGCGATGGCCTCGTCGAACTTGGACTGGAGGGCCTGCTCGATCTTCGAGCCCTGGTTGTAAATGTCGTGGAGGTCGAGCGTCACCTTCATGCACCCAGGTTAGAGGCACTCACAGGACGCCGGGAATGGGCGTGCCCCCCGGGTTGGGCTCGCCGTAGGGCCAGAGCGCGGCGATCACCTTGGCCGCCGTCTGGCCGGGTTCGCCTTCGGCCCGTACCGTCTCCACCCGCTCGTCCGGCCCGATCGGCTCGAGCGCATCGAGCTGGCTCTGCAGCAGCTTCTCGGGGAAGAAATGGCCCTGGCGCCCGAGCAGCCGCTGGTCCAGCACCTCGCGGCTGACCTCGAGGAAGACCATGGTGGCGCCGGGCCGCCCGGCCAGCAGCTGGTCGCGGTGCGCGCGCTTGAGCGCCGAGCAGGTCACCACGGCCGACTGCCCGGCCGTGATCATCTGGTCCATCCAGTCGCAGATCGCGTGCAGCCAGGGCCTCCGGTCGGCGTCGGTGAGCGGGATGCCTTCCCGCATCTTGGCCACGTTGGCGGGCGGGTGGAAGCTGTCGGCGTCGGCGAACCGCCACCGCAGCCGTCCTGCCAGCAGGGCGCCAACCGTTGTCTTGCCGCTGCCAGCCACGCCGGCGACGATCAGGATCACAGGAGCAACGATACGGTGACTGGTGGTGAGGGGGGTGTCGCGGGTCCGGTTCAGTGGATGAAGGCGCCCGCCGCCACGCCCGCGAACACCAGCGTCAGGTACAGGATCGACAGGTGGAACAGGCGCATGGTGACCAGGCCGTCGCCGCTGGCGCTGTCGGCCCCCTGGGTGCGCGACTGGCGCAGCAGCCGGTGCACCTCGAACAGGAAGGCCGCGCCGGCCACGATGGCGACCGCGCCGTAGAGCGGGCCCGCCCATGGCCAGACCGCGAGCGACACCGCCACCATCAGCCAGCTGTAGACGACTGACTCGGTCAGCACCCGGCGGACGGAGGCGACCACCGGCAGCATCGGGATGCCCGGCTCGCCGGTAGTCCTCGCGGTACTTGATCGCCAGGGCCCAGAAGTGCGGCGGCTGCCAGAAGAAGACCACGCCGAACAGCAGCCAGGCGGGCCACGACAGCGACCCGGTGGCGGCCGCCCAGGCGATCACCACCGGGGCGGCGCCGCACGCCCCGCCCCACAGGGTCGACTGGGAGGTGTGCCGCTTGAGCAGCATGGTGTAGATCACCACGTAGTAGGCGATCGCCCCGAACGTGAGGGCGGCCGCGAGGAGGTTGGTCGTGACCGCGAACAGTGTGACCGAGACCACTGCCAGAACGAGCCCGAAGACCAGGGCCGACCGGGGCGAGACGGTGTTGCGCACCAGCGGCCTGCTGCTCGTGCGCCGCATAATCTCATCGATGTCGCGGTCGATGTAGCAGTTCAGCGCGTTGGCACTGCCCGCGGCGAGGGCGCCGCCGAGCACCACCACCACGGTGACGAGCAGCGACGGGAGGCCGTGGTAGGCCAGGAACAGCGTCGGGACCGCGGTAATGAGCAGCAGCTCCACGATCCGGGGCTTGCACAACGCCACGTAAGCGCCGACCGTGGCGCGCACGCCGGGCAGCTGCCGTGGGCCCTCTGCGGGCGTGACCGGGCTGACCGGCTGACGCACGTTAACCGCGCTCACCTGGGACAAGACCACCTTCCAGCCCGCGCGGGAGGGCCGGGCACGCGTATGAGACTACACGGCGTCGTAATCTGCCGAGGCGGCAGGCGGAAAGGAAGCGCCTTTTATCCGCTTATCCGCGGCGCCCCGGCTCGGCCACCTCGCCGCGAGCAGGGCAAAATGTCCTCGTTCGGTGTACAAGACGCGGTCGTGGGGAGACAGGCCGGTGCGTTCGGAACCCACCGGACGGGGAACCTCTGAGACAAGAAGCGACCATTACGGGGGGAAAGTGGCGGCTCGCGCACTGCCCGGAGCGCTCGGCTCGACCTACCGCCTGCAGCTCACACCGGACTTCGGCTTCGCCGAGGCGGCCTCTACGGCGGACTACCTCGCGGACCTCGGCGTGACGCACGCCTACCTGTCCCCGGTGCTCGACGCCGTGCCCGGCTCGCAGCACGGGTACGACGTCACCGACCACTCCCGGATCCGCCCGGAGCTCGGCGGCGAGGACGGCTTCCGCGCGCTGGTGAGTGCGCTGCACGACCACGGGCTCGGCGTCATCCTCGACATCGTGCCCAACCACATGGCGGTGCCGTCCGACACCCGGCTGAACCGGCAGCTGTGGTCGGTCCTGCGCGACGGCCCGGGCTCGCCCCTGGCGCCGTGGTTCGACATCGACTGGGCCGCCCAGGGGAACCGGATGCTGCTGCCGATCCTCGGCGCCCCCGCCGAAACGGCCCTTGGCGACCTGCGAGTCGAACCCGGGACCGACGGGGAGCCGGTGCTGCGCTACTTCGAGCACGTGCTGCCGCTGCGGCCGGGGACGGCCCGGCTGCCGACCCGGGAGCTGCTCGACGCTCAGCACTACCGGCTGACCTGGTGGCGGGACGGCGACACCGAGCTGAACTGGCGCCGCTTCTTCGACATCACCACGCTGATCGGGATCCGGGTCGAGGACCCGGCCGTGTTCGACGCGACCCACCAGGTGATCGTCGGCCTGGTGGCCGAAGGCCTGGTCGACGGGCTGCGCGTGGACCATCCGGACGGTCTGGCCGACCCGCGCGGCTACCTGCGGCGGCTGGCCGCCGCGACCGGCGGCGCCTGGGTGGTGACGGAGAAGATCCTGGCCCCGCACGAGACGCTCCCGGCCGACTGGCCGTGTGCCGGGACCACCGGCTACGACGCGCTGCGGCTGGTGGACGGGCTGTTCCTCGACCCGGCCGGCGGCGACGCGCTGACCGCTGAGTACGCCGGCTTCTGCCGGATGGCGGGCGATGATCACCCCGCCACCCGGTTCGACGGCGTCGCCGCCCTGGCCAAGCGGGAGATCGCCGGCGGCTCGCTCTCGGCCGAGGTGACCCGGCTGGCCCGGCTCCTCGGTCCGGCCCTGGGCGAGGCGGCCCCGGCCGAGGCGGCCCCGGACGAGGCGGGCGAAACAGACGCGCGGGCCGCGCTGACCGAGGTGCTGGCCGCGTTCCCGGTCTACCGGGCCTACGTACACCCGGGCGAGCCGCCCGCGGTCGCGGCCCGGGCGGCGCTGGCCGAGGCGACCGAGGGCGCGCGGCAGCGGCTCCCCGAGCGGCTGCGGGCGCTGGCCGACGAGATTGGCGCGGCCGCGCTCGGCCAGCTCGCCCCGGACGGCGATAAGGCCGCCCGGGACACCGAGTTCGCCGTCCGCTTCCAGCAGACCACCGGGCCGGTCCTGGCCAAGGGGGTGGAGGACACCGCCTGCTACCGCTGGCCGCGGCTGGCGTCGCTGAACGAGGTCGGCTGCGAGCCGGACCTGCTCGGCGTCGACCCAGCCGAGTTCCACGCGGCCGCGGGGCGGCTGGCGGCCGACTGGCCCGCCACCATGACCACGCTGTCGACCCATGACACCAAGCGGCAGGAGGACGTCCGGGCCCGGCTGGCGGTGCTGGCCGAGATGCCGCGGGAGTGGGGCAGCCAGGTCCGGCAGTGGCACGAGTGGAGCTCCGGCTCCGGCCCGGCGGTGGACCCGGATACCGAGTACCTGCTGTGGCAGACCCTGGTCGGCACCTGGCCGATCAGCGGCGAGCGCCTGGACGCCTACCTGACCAAGGCGATCCGCGAGGCTAAGCGGCGCACCTCCTGGGTCTCGCCCGACCAGGAGTACGAGGCGGCGGTGCTCGGCCTGGCCGGACGCGCCCTTGGTGATCCCGGGCTGGCCGGCTCGCTCGCCGCCTTCGTCGCCGGCATCGCCGCCGACGCCGCCGTCAACTCCCTCGGGGCCAAGCTCGTCCAGCTCACCATGCCCGGCGTGCCCGACGTCTACCAGGGTTGCGAGATGGCCGGGCTGTCCCTTGTGGACCCGGACAACCGCCGCCCGGTGGACTTCGGCCTGCGCCGGGCGGAGCTGGCGGCGGTCGGCAAGAGCCCCGGTGCCGGGCTCGCCGACGCCGGCCCGGATCGCGCCGACCCGGAGCACCTGGGCCGGGTCAAGCTGCTGGTCACCGCGCGGGCGCTGCGGCTCCGGCGCGACCACCAGGACTGGTTCACCGGCGACTACCGGCCGCTGGCGGCCGCGGGCCCGGCCGCCGGGCACGTGACCGCGTTCCAGCGCGGCGGGCAGGCGGTGACCGTGGCCACCCGGCTGCCGGCCCGGCTGCGCCGCCGCGGCGGCTGGCAGGACACCGCCCTGGCGCTGCCCGGCGGCACCTGGACCGACGTGCTCACCGGGACCCGGCACCGCGGCCGAGCCGTCCCGCTGACCGAGCTGACGGGCCGCCTGCCCGTCGCACTGCTAGTTCCGGAGGGCGGATCACGTGACTGAGCACCCTGCACCGCCCAGCCAGGGGCGGCCCGATCACCCGGCCGCGCCCGCCCAGCAGGACCACGGGCTGGGCACCTACCGGGTGTGGGCCCCCGCCGTGAGCCGGGTCGACCTGGACCTGGCCGGCCAGGTCCGGCCGATGTCGCCCGCGGACGGTCAGCCGGGCTGGTGGACGGCGGACGCCCCGGCCGCGCCCGGCACCCGCTACGCGTTCCGGCTCGACGGCGGCGACCCGCTGCCCGATCCGCGCTCGGTGCGCCAGCCCGACGGCCCCGCCGGGGCCAGCCAGACCTACGACCAGGGCGCCTTCGCCTGGAGCGATGCGGGCTGGCGAGGGACGCCGCTGGGCGGCGCGGTCATCTACGAGCTGCACGTGGGGACGTTCACCCCGGAGGGGACGCTGGACGCCGCCCTTGGGCGCCTCGACCACCTGCTGGCTCTCGGCGTCAGCGTGATCGAGCTGATGCCGGTAGCCGCCTACCCGGGGGAGCACGGCTGGGGTTACGACGGGATCAGCCTGTGGGCGGTGCACGAGCCCTACGGGGGGCCCGACGCGCTGAAGCGGTTCGTGGACGAGTGCCACCGGCGGGGCCTGGCGGTCTTCCTCGACGTGGTCTATAACCACATCGGTCCCGGCAATCAGCTGGCCGCGTTCGGGCCCTACTTCACCGATGTCTACGTCACCCCGTGGGGCCCGGCCGTCAACCTCGACCAGGCCGGGTCGGACGAGGTGCGCTCGTTCATCGTCGGCAACGCCCTGATGTGGCTGCGGGACTACCACCTCGACGGGCTCCGGCTCGACGCGGTGCACGCGTTCCAGGACCACCGGGCGGTGAACATCCTGGAAGAGCTCGCGGTCGCGGCAGGCACCTTCGCCGCCGGGGCCGGGCGGTCGGTCGTCCTGGTGGCCGAGTCTGACATGAACGACCCGCGGCTGGTCTCGGCCCGGCAAGCTGGCGGCTACGGCCTGACCGCCCAGTGGGACGACGACTTCCACCACTCGGTCCACGCCCTGGTGACGGGGGAGCGGCAGGGCTACTACGCCGACTTCGGCACGGTCGCGGGCCTGGCCAAGGTGCTGGCCGGGGCCTTCCTCCACGACGGCACCTGGTCATCGTTCCGCGAGCGGAGCCACGGGCGTCCGGTCGACACCAGGACCACCCCCGGCTACCGCTTCGTCGTCTTCGACGCCGACCACGACCAGGTCGGCAACCGCGCCCTGGGGGACCGCCTGCCCGCCACCCTGGCGGGCCGCCCGCACCGCGACGGGCTGCTCCGTGTCGCCGCCGGGCTGGTCCTCACCAGCCCGTTCACGCCGATGCTGTTCATGGGCGAAGAGTGGGGGGCAGACACCCCGTTCCAGTTCTTCACCGATCACACCGACCCCTTCTTCGCCGACGCGGTCAGCAACGGCCGCCGGTCGGAATTCGCCGCCCACGGCTGGGGCTTCGCCGACGTGCCCGACCCGCAGGACCCCGAGACGTTCCTGCACTCCAAGCTGGACTGGGAGCAGCCCGGCCGGGAACCGTACGCCTCGCTGCTGTCCTGGTACCGCGCCCTCGTCGCGCTGCGCCGGTCCCGGCCGGAGCTGACCGACCCGCGGCTGCACCGGGTGCAGGCCGATTACGACGAGGACGCCAAGTGGCTGCTAGTGCACCGCGGCCCGCTGCGCGTGGCGGTCAACCTCAGCGACGAGCTGGCCGAGGTCGGGCTGGGCAGCGAGGGCCCGGCGACGGTCCTGCTCGCCAGCGACCCGGGGGTCGCGCTGAAGCCGGGCGGGGTCATCCTCCCGGCCGCCTCGCTCGCGGTGCTGGAAACGGCATAGCGCGCTCCATAGGGCGGCCCCGACCCATGGCCCACGGTGAACTAAACCGGTAAAGTTGCGGCCATGCGCTACGGCTACTTCGATGACGACCGCCGCGAGTACGTGATCACCCGGCCCGACACCCCGCTTCCGTGGATCAACTACCTGGGCACCGAGGACCACTTCGGAACCGTCTCCAACACGGCCGGGGGCTTTTCGTGGCACCGGGACGCGCGGCTGCGGCGGCTCACCCGGTACCGCTACAACAACGTCCCCGGCGACGCCGGCGGCCGCTACCTCTACCTTCGCGACGACGCCGACGGGCAGTACTGGTCGCCGACCTGGCAGCCGGTCCGGACACCGCTCGACCACTACGAATGCCGCCATGGGCTGTCCTACACGACGATCAGCTCGGCCCGGGCGGGCATTGCCGCGCGGACCGATTACTTCATCCCGCGGGGGGAGAACCTCGAGGTCTGGCGGGTCACGGTGACCAACGGGCGCGAGCGGGCGGCAGCGCTGTCGCTGTTCTCCTCGGTCGAGTTCGCCCTCTGGGACGCCCAGGACGACGCGACCAACTACCAGCGGAACTACTCCACCGGCGAGGTCGAGGTGGCCGACGGGGTGATCTACCACAAGACCGAGTACCGCGAGCGCCGCGACCATTTCGCCTACTTCGCCTGCTCCGAGCCGCTGGCCGGGTTCGACTCCGACCGGGAGAGCTTCCTCGGCCGCTACCGCGGGTTCGACGCCCCGCTCGGGGTCGAGCGGGGCGGGCTGTCCGGCTCGATCGCCCACGGCTGGTCGCCGCACGGCGCCCACCACGTGCGGCTCGCCCTCGGGCCCGGCGAGAGCCGGGAGGTGATCTTCCTGCTCGGCTACTGGGAGAACCCGCGCGAGGCCAAGTTCGAGGCCCCCGGCGTGATCAGCAAGGCGCTGGTCCGGCCGGTCATCGAGCGCTGGCGCCGCCCCGAAACGGTCCGGGCCGGCCTCGCGGAGCTGGGCAGTTACTGGGACGACCTGCTCGGGGTGCTGCAGGTGGACACGCCCGACCCCGACACCAGCCGGATGGTCAGCATCTGGAACAGCTACCAGTGCCTGGTGACCTTCAACCTGAGCCGCTCGGTGTCGTCGTTCGAGACCGGAATCTCCCGCGGCATGGGGTTCCGTGACTCCTGCCAGGACCTGCTCGGCGCGGTGGAGCTCGACGGGCCCCGCGCCCGGATGCGGGTCATCGACCTGGCGGCGACCCAGTTCGCCAGCGGCGGCGCCTTCCACCAGTACCAGCCGCTGACCAAGTCCGGCAACGACGCGATCGGCTCGGGCTTCAACGACGACCCGCTGTGGCTCGTACTCGGCGTCGCCGCCTACCTCAAGGAGACCGGCGACTTCGGCCTGCTGGCGGAGCCAGTGCCGTTCAGCGACGGGGGCGAGGGCACGCTGTACGACCACCTGGACCGCTGCGTCCGGTACACCCTGGACCGGCTCGGGCCGCACGGACTGCCGCTCATCGGCCGGGCCGACTGGAACGACTGCCTCAACCTGAACTGCTTCTCGCAGACCCCGGGCGAGTCCTTCCAGACGACCGAGAACCAGCCCGGCGGGGTGGCCGAATCGGTCTTCATCGCGGGCCTGTTCACGCTGGCGGCCCGGGAACTGGCCGGCATCGCCGCGCGGGCCGGCCGCGCCGCCGACGCCGACGGATACCAGGCCGACGCGGAGAAGATGGCGGCCGCCACGGCCGAGCACGGCTGGGACGGCCGGTGGTTCCTGCGCGCCTACGATCACTTCGGCCACCCGGTCGGCTCGGCCCGGAACGCCGAGGGCCAGATCTTCCTCGAACCGCAGGGCATGTGCGCGATGGCGGGCATCGGGAGGGCCGGCCCGGGCCAGCCCGCGCTGGCCGCCCGCGACGGGGATGCCCGCGACGGGGACGCCCGCGACGGGGATGCCCGCGACGGACGGGGATGCCCGCGACCTGGCCGCCCGCGCCCTGGCGAGCGTGCGGGACCGGCTGGCCACGCCGCACGGGCTGATGCTGCTCGAGCCCCCGTTCACCAGCTACCACGTCGAGCTGGGGGAGATCTCCTCCTATCCGCCGGGTTATAAGGAGAACGGCAGCGTTTTCTGCCACACCAACCCCTGGGTGATGATCGCGGCGGCCCAGGCGGGCGATGGCGACACCGCCTTCGACTACTACCGGCGGATCAACCCGTCGGCCCGCGAGCCGCTGAGCGAGCTGCACCGGTGCGAGCCGTACGTGTACGCCCAGATGATCGCCGGGCGCGACGCCGCCATCCCCGGTGAGGCCAAGAACTCCTGGCTGACCGGCACCGCGGCCTGGAACTACGTCGCGGTCACGCAGTGGATCCTCGGTCTGCGGCCGGAGTTCGACGGCCTGCGGGTCGATCCGGTGCTGCCGTCCTCGTGGCCTGGTTACATGGCCACCCGCCGCTTCCGGGGCGCGGTCTACCAGGTCACCGTCCGCCGGGCGGGGACGCTGGCGGGCGGCGTCGCCGAGAAGGGCCGGCACCCGGGTTAACGGCGTCCAGGTGGCCGGCTCGCAGCTCCCCCTGGCGGCGCCGGGCGAGACCGTCCGGGTTGAGGTCGTGCTGCCCTGTTAGCCCGGAAAGCACGTGTCCGGGCTGATTGCCGCCACGCCGTGCCACCAGGGGAATGCGGCAAGTGTTAGGCGTCGCGCGGACCCGTTCGGAATGATGGGGCGGTGCGTTTTTACGCGGATCTCCATATCCACTCGAGGTTCTCGCGTGCCTGCAGCCGCGACTGCGACCTGGAGCACCTCGCCTGGTGGGCGGGACGCAAGGGCCTTGGGGTTATCGGCACCGGCGACTTCACCCACCCCGCCTGGCGCGAGGAACTCGGCGCCAAGCTGGTCCCGGACGCGCCCGGGCTGTTCCGGCTGCGGCCCGACCTGGAACGGGCCGTGCACGCGACGCTGCCGCCCGCGTGCCGCACCCCGGTCCGGTTCCTGCTGTCCTCGGAGATCTCCACCATCTACAAGCGTGACGACCGCACCCGCAAGGTGCACCACCTGCTCTACGCGCCGTCGCTCGACGCGGTCGACACCATAACGTCCGCCCTGGCCCGGGTGGGCAACCTGGCCTCAGACGGACGCCCGATCCTCGGGCTTGACTCGCGCGACCTGCTGGAGATCACCCTGTCCGGCGGCGACGGCTGCTACCTGGTGCCCGCGCACGCCTGGACCCCGTGGTTCGCGGTCCTCGGCTCGCAGTCCGGCTTCGACCGGGTGGCCGACTGCTACGCCGACCTGGCCGGGCACATCGTGGCGATCGAGACCGGGCTCTCCTCCGACCCGGCCATGAACTGGCGGGTCTCCAGCCTCGACGGCTACCGGCTGGTGTCCAACTCCGACGCGCACTCGCCGCCCATGCTCGGCCGCGAGGCGACCGCGTTCGACCTCGATGAGCCGGATTACTTCGGTCTCTACCGGGCGCTGGCGAGCGGCGACGGCTTCGGCGGGACGGTCGAGTTCTTTCCCGAGGAAGGCAAGTACCACCTCGACGGCCACCGCGCGTGCGACGTCCGGCTCACCCCGGAAGAGACCCGCGCAGGCCGGCGGCCGGTGCCCGGCCTGCGGGAAGAAGCCGACGATCGGCGTGCAGCACCGGGTCGACGCGCTGGCCGACCGGCCCGCGGGCTACCGGCCGGACGGGGCGGCCGGGTTCCGCTCGTTTGTCCAGCTGCCGGAGATCCTGGGCGAGATCGCCGGGGTCGGGCCCAAGTCCAAGGCGGTCGCCGCCCAGGTCAACGCTATGGTGGAGCGGTTCGGGCCAGAGCTCGGCATCCTCGGCGACGTGCCACTGGACGAGCTGGGCGCCGGGGCGCCCTCGGTCGTGGCCGAGGCGGTCGCCCGGCTGCGCCGCGGCGAGGTGCGCCGCGAGGCCGGCTACGACGGCGTCTACGGCACGATCCGGCTGTTCGACCCGGGCGAGCTGGCCGGCGCGGCCCTGTTCGACCTGCCGCGAGCGCCGCGCCGGAGCCGGGCCACGGCCGCCCGCCCGGCCGCCCGCCCGGCCGCGGGCCCGGCCGCGGAACGGGTGCCGTCTGGTCCGGACAGCCGCAGGCCACAGTCCCGGCCGCCGGCTGCCCTTGATCCCGAACAGCACGCCATCGTCACCCATGAGGGCGGCCCCCTGCTCGTGGTGGCCGGCCCGGCGCGGGCAAGACCCGGGTGCTGACGCACGCCATCGCGCACCGCATCGCCGCTGGCCTGCCCCCCGAGCGGTGCCTGGCGGTCACTTTCACCCGGCGCGCCCGCGACGAGCTGCGCGAGCGGCTGGCCGGGCTGCTCGACCCGGATGCGGCCGCCCGGGTCACCGTCGCCACCTTCCACGGCCTCGGCCTGCTCATCCTGCGCGAGCAGGGCAAGCTCCTCGGCCTGGCGGCCGACCTGAAGGT
The DNA here is from genome assembly GCA_963795335.1 of uncultured Actinomycetota bacterium. Taxonomy (GTDB): domain Bacteria; phylum Actinomycetota; class Actinomycetes; order Streptosporangiales; family Streptosporangiaceae; genus Trebonia. The sequence continues at coordinate 2,833 of CAWCHI010000002.1, read as the reverse complement.
GGCCGACGAGAAGACCCGGCTGGATGTCCTGCGTTCGCTGGGGCCGGCCGTCGGCGGCAGTGCGGCCGCTCTGGGCGCCCGTATCGCCGAATCCAAACGGAGGCGGGTCTCCGCCATCGCCCGGGCGGCCGGCGACGCTGACGCCGACGCCGACGAACTGGATGACTTCGGTGACCCGGAAATCGACGCGCTGGCCGCCCGCTACGACGCGCTGCTGCGCGAGCGCGGCCTGGTCGACGTGGACGAGCTCGTCACCCGCCCGGTGGAGCTGCTCAGCTCGGACCCGGCCCTCGCGGCCGGCTACCAGGAGCGGTGGACCGACATCTTCGTCGACGAGTACCAGGACGTCGACGAGCAGCAGTACCTGATGCTGCGGCAGCTCGCACCCCGGGGCGCCCGGATCTGCGCGATCGGCGACCCGGACCAGGCGATCTACGGCTTCCGGGGCGGCGACGTGGGCTACTTCCTGCGGTTCACCGAAGACTTCGGCGCCGCCCCCGGCCGGGCGGCCGCGGCTCCGGCGGCCCGGCTTCGGCTACTACCGTGCGGTTGTCCCGCAATTACCGCTCCGCGCCGACGATCGTGCGGGCCGCGATGCAGCTGATCCGGCCGGGGACGCTGGTACCCGGGCGGGAGCTGATCCCGGTCCGGGCCGACCTCCCCGACGGCCCGGTCGGGCTGCGGGTGCTCGCCGACGAGCGGGACGAGGCCGAGGCGGTCGCGGCCGAGGTGGAAAGGCTGCTCGGCGGGGCGTCGTTCCACGCCCTCGACAGCCGTGCCGTCGACGGGCGGGAGCGGGCCGAGCAGCAGCTCTCGTTCGCCGATTTCGCCGTCCTCTACCGGACCTCGGCCCAGGCGGCGGCGGTGGGCGAGGCGCTGGCCCGGCGCGGCTTCCCGTTCCAGTGCCGGGCGCACTCCCGGCTGGCCGAGCTGCCCGGGGTCGGCCCGCTGGTGTCCGCCCTGACCCCGGCCCGGGTCCCCGGCTGAACCCGGGGCCGGCCTGGAGCCGGTGCCGGTCACCGTGCGGCTAGCGGCCGCGGTCGACACGGCCCTGGCCGCGATCGACGGCGGCTCGGCCGACCGGGCCTCGGCGATCGCGGCGGTCCGGTCGGCCGCCGACGTGCTCGGCCCGCTGGCGGCGCGCTGCGGGTCCGACCTCGGCCAGTTCCTCGACGAGCTCGCCCTCGGAGCCGAGGTGGACACCTGGGACGCGCGGGCCGACCGGATCTCGCTGCTCACCCTGCACGCGGCCAAGGGCCTCGAGTTCCCGGTCGTCTTCATCGTCGGCTGCGACGACGGGCTGCTGCCGCTGCAGCCCTGGCGCGGGGCCGAGATCGACTACGCCGAAGAACGGCGGCTGCTGTTTGTCGGCATGACCCGGGCCACCACCCGGCTGACGCTGCTGACGGCGGCGCAACGGACGCTGCGCGGGGAGCAGACCAGAACGGCGCCATCGCCGTTCCTGGCCTCGGTCGACCCGTCCTTGCTCGACCGGCCGGCGCCGAGATGGCCGCCCGGTCCCGGCGCCGGCCGCGGGATCAGCAGGTTGCCCTGTTCTAACCGTCCCGCGCGGCCTACGCGCTCGGGAAACGTTATCCACAATTTGATCAACGAGGCCGGTGTTATCCACAGGCAGTGATCCCGTTAAGCCAGCGGAGCCCGGGCCGGCGGACGCTAGGGCCATGCCGAGTAGATTGCCACCCGAGTGCCTGCGGCTGCTCAATGACCAGGCCGGCGTGATCACTATGCGCCAGGCCGCGGGCACCGGCGTAGCCCCGAAGACTGTGCGGGCGCAAGTACACGCCGGGCGCTGGCAGGTGCTGCACCGTGGTGTCTACGCAGCCTTCACCGGCCAGCCGCCGCGCCAGGCGGAGTGCTGGGCGGTCGTCTTGCGAGCCGGCGGACCGGAGGCGGCGGTGCTGAGCCACCAGACGGCGGCTGAGTTGTGGGGGCTGCTCGACAAGCCCGCATCGCCCTTCCATGTCACCGTTCCGCATGCGACCCATCCAGCCCGGTCCACCCCGATCCCCGGGGTCGTCGTGCACCGGTCGAGATCGCTTCCGCGCGGCCGGCATCCGGTTCTCGCGCCCCCGCGGACCAGGGTCGAGGAGACGGTACTGGACTTGATCGACACCGCCCGGAGTTTCGACGAGGCCTACGACTGGATCTGCCGGGCCATCGGGCGCCGCCGGACGACCGCGCCGCGGCTTCGGGTGGCACTGGATGCACGGCCGCGGGTCCAGTGGCGCCAGGACCTTGAGCTAGCCCTCGGTTACGCCCACGAGGGCGTGCTGTCGGTCCTCGAGCTCCGGTACACGCGTGGCGTCGAGCAGGCCCACGGGCTGCCCGTCGCCATCCGCCAGGCCCAGGTCCGGCAGGCCACGGGCAGCCGGTACCTGGACAACCTGTACCCGGAGTATCACGCCTGCGTGGAGATCGACGGGGCGGCCTCCCACCCACAGGATCAGCAATGGCGGGATAAGCAGCGCGACCGCTGGAACGCCGCCCGTGAAGGTATCGACACCATCCGGGTTGGAGTACCCGACCTGGTGAACCAGGAACGCCGGTGCTCCGTGGCCGCTGATGTGGCCCTGTGGCTGAGTGCTCGCGGACCGCGCGTAGGACGGCCATGCGGACCGCGGTGCCCCGTCCGGTTACCGGGTGAATTTAAGACCCGGAAATGGGGTCTAAATTCACCCACTCCCGGAGCGTGGGGCGCGTGGGGCGCGTGGGGTGCGGGTGCGTGGGGGCGTGGCGGCTTGTGGGCGGGTGGAGTGCCGGGCGTGAAGCGGGTGGCGTGGGGCGGGGGGCGTGGGAAGCAAGCGCGGTGGGC
>CAWCHI010000001.1:0-622319 GCA_963795335.1 uncultured Actinomycetota bacterium | reverse complement strand
TGAATCCGGTCCGGACGGCGGCGCCTGCCGGCCCGTCCAGGCCGCCGCATCCGCTGCCGACACGCTGCGGGACCTGCGGGCGATCGGCCATCGCAGCCGCCAGGCGGCCACCCATGAACTGCTCGCGATCCCGTTGCTGAGCTGGGTTGTTCCGCCGGGCTGCGGGCTATGCGCTGCTTGACCTGGCGCCCTGGTCGGCCGCGGTGCCGGTTAGCGCTGGCCGCCGCCGCTCTTCCTCTCACCTGGCTGACGCGGCGGCAGCGGAGTGTGCTCAGTGGCTGGCAGCGGCGGACCCAGCTCGGCTGGGCTGCCCTCGGATGGTGTGCTCGCCGTTCCTGGTGGCGAGCGTCAGCCCAGTGCCGGGGCGGGTCATGGCGGTCTTCCTCTGGGGCGTTGTGGGGGACCGGCCTGCTGCTGTTCGCCATCGCTACCAATGACCGGCCGCTGGCGGGGGCCGGGGCCCAGACGGTGCTGGCGGCCGCGTTCTGCCTGCCTGCGCCGCCCCATCACGCGCTGCTCGCTTTCGGCCTGCTGGCTGGCCTGGCCATGGTCGTGCTCGGCGGCTGGCGGGTGGCCCGCCCCGCCCTGCGCGATCGCCTACCATCGCGCTTATGGCCACTCCCTATCCCGCCCCCCGGCCGCCAGCCTTCCCGTCCGCGGTGGCCAGCGGCGCGGACGCGGTCCCGTTCCCGGAGTCGCTGGCGGAGATCCTGGCGCACCCCATTCGACCCGGGCGCCGTCCGACCCGGTCCGGCTGCCCCTCCAGGCTGCGCTGCACGGGCTCCCGCCGGACGGGTTGATGACCTTCACCGCGCTGCGCAAGACCCTCCAGCTGAGCGACGGCAACCTCGCCGCCCACCTGGCCATCCTGGTCGACGCCGGGTGACGCCGCGACCACCGCCACCTGGCGGGGCAAGCGGCGCACCACCCGGTACGCCGCCACCGCGGCGGGCCGGGGTGCCTTCGAGGCCCACGTGCAGGCGCTCGAGGCGGTCATCAGGGCCGCCCGCCCGGCCCCCTAACCGGCGGGGCGACCCACCCCCTGGCATTGCCCGGTGCGGCCCGTCGGTGACAATAGCCGGATGGGCCGGGACATCGAGGCAGTCGAGATCACCGGCGAGGACCGGCGCGCTACGACGACAAGCTCGAGCGCTCGCTCGACGCGCTGCGGCGGATGCTGCGCGAGGGCGCGTTCGACCGGGACCGGCGCGGGTGGGCCTGGAAGTCGAGCTGCACCTGGTCAGCGCGCCGAGCGAGCAGGCGGCGCCGTCGATGGCAACGCCGAGGTGCTGGCCGCGATCCCCGACCCGGCCTGGGAGACCGAGCTCGGGCAGTTCAACCTGGAGGTCAACGTGGCCGCCCGGGTGCTTTCCGGGGACGCCCTGACCGGCCTGGAAGGGAGGCGCGGGCCAGCTTCAAGGCGGCCGACGAGAAGGCCCGCGGGGCCGGCAGCCGCCTGGTCATGATCGGCATCTTGCCGACCCTGGGCGAGGAGCACATGAGGGAGCGGGCGCTCTCGGCCGACGACCGTTACCGGGTGCTGAACGAGCAGATCCTGGCCGCCGGGGCGAGGACGTGCGGATCGAGATCGAGGGCGCGGAACGGCTGCTTACCCATGTCGACAGCATCACCCCGGAGGCGGCCTGCACCAGCGTGCAGCTGCACCTTCAGGTGAGCCCGGACGACTTCCCGGCTGATGGAACGCCGCCCAGGCCGTGGCCGGCGTGCAGGTCGCGGTGGCCGCCAACTCCCCGTACCTGTTCGGCCGGGAGCTGTGGCAGGAGACCCGGCTGCCCCTGTTCGAGCAGGCCACCGACACCCGGCCGGAGCAGCTGCGGCGCCAGGGGGTGCGGCCCCGGGTGTGGTTCGGCGAGCACTGGATCACCTCTGCCGTCGACCTGTTCGCGGAGAACGTCGATTACTTCCCGGCCCTGCTGCCGATCTGCGACGACGAGGACCCGCTGGCGGCGCTCGACCGCGGTGCCGTGCCCCAGCTGGGCGAGCTGAGCCTGCACAACGGGACCGTCTACCGCTGGAACCGGCCGGTCTACGCGATCGCCGGCGGCCGGCCGCACCTGCGGGTCGAGAACCGGGTGCTGCCGGCGGGCCCGACGGTGGCCGACATCACCGCCAACGCCGCCTTCTACTACGGCCTGGTGCGAGCGCTGGCGGAGGACCCGGAACCCGTGGAGGCCCGGATGCCGTTCGCGGCGGCGGCGGGCAACCTCCGCGAGGCCGCCCGCGACGGCCTCGGTGCCCGGCTCTTCTGGCCCGGGCTGGCCGAAGTGCCGGCTGCTGAGCTGATTACCGGTGACCTGCTGCCGCTGGCCCGCGACGGCCTGCGGCGCTGGGACGTCAGCGACGACAGCGCCGACCGGCTGCTGGGCATCATCGGGCAACGTTGCCGCACCGGCCAGACCGGGGCGGCCTGGCAGACCGGCACGGTCGCGGCGCTGACCGCGGGCGGGGCCACCCGGGCCGAGGCGCTGTCGCTCATGACCGAGCGCTACATCGAGCTCATGCACGCCAACGAGCCGGTCCACGCCTGGCCGCTCGGCTCGTAGCCGGGATCCGCCGCCTGCGCAACCGGACTTCTCGCGCGCTGTCGAGCACTGCCTCTTGATAACCTGCAGTGAAATTAGGATCACTTAAAGTAGTGGCTCGGTCGATGAACCATCCTGACGGGGGCACCGGGTATGGGGGCAAAGTCAGGCGCCGCACCCGCGTTGTGCTGTGGTCGATGACCCTGGCCAACGCGATGATCCTGGTCGACCAGACGGCCGTGCCGCTGGCGCTGCCGAACATCATGAAGGGCTTCGGTGTTGGCTCCCAGCAGGCGCAGTGGGTCCTCAACGGCAGCCTGCTGCCGCTGGCGGGGCTGCTGGTGCTGGGCGGGGCCTGGGCGACCTGTATGGGCGGCGGCGGGTCTTCATCCTCGGCACCGCGGCGTTCGCGGGCGCCTCCGCCGTCGGCGGCCTGGCCCCCGACTTCCCGATGCTGCTGGCCTGCCGGGTGGTGCAGGGCGCGGGCGGCGCGCTGATGCTGCCGAACACGGTCGCCATCGTCGCCGCCGCCTTCACCGCGCACGAGCGCGGCCGGGCGCTGGGGCTGATGGGCGGCGTCTCCGCCGTCGCGGGCGCGTTCGGCCTGACCATCGGCGGGGTGCTGACCGCGGCCCTCAGCTGGCGGGCGGTGCTGCTGGTGAACTGCCCGCTGGCGGTCCTGACGATCGCGGGCACGCTGCGCGCGGTCGCGCCGGACCCGCCTGGCGGGTCGCGCCCCCACGTCGACCTGCGCGGCGCCTTCACGCTCAGCGTCGCGCTGGTCACCCTGGTCTTCGGCCTGTCCCAGTCTCAGGCCTGGGGCTGGGGGTCGCCCGGGGTCTGGCTCCCGTTGGTAGTCAGTGTCGTGGCGGCCGCCCTCTTCGTCGCGGCCGAGCCGGCCAGCGCCAGCCCGCTGCTGCAGTTCGCGCTGCTGGGCCGGCACCGCAATTACCTCGGCGCCACCATCAGCCAGTTCATCCCCGGGATCGCCGAGATGGGCCTCGGCCTGCTGTTCCCGCTGCTGCTGATCCTCAACCTGAAGATTAGCCCGGCCCTGGCCGGGCTGGCGCTGATCCCGGCCACGGTGCCGATGGTGCTGGTGGCGCCGCTCGCCGGACGCTGGTACGACCGCTCGGGCGGGCGCGTACCGCTCAGCGTGGGTTTCGCCGTGCTGCTGGCTTCGGGTGTGGTGCTGGCCTGGGCGGCATTCGCCAACGCCTACCTGCCGCTGTTGCCGGGGCTGCTGCTGTACGGCACCGGGCTGGCGCTCGTGCTGACCGTCAACGACCCGGTCAGCCTGGATACCATTCCGGCGGGCGACAACGGCCAGGCCTCCGGTGTGTCGGCCACGGCCGAGCAGTTCGGCGGGGCGGTCGGCATCGCCCTGCTCTACCTGATCTTCCACGCGACCTACCTGAACCTGTTGTACGCCCAGGTCAACGGGTCCACGCTGCCGAAGCTCAGCGCCGCGAAGGCGCAGCAGTTCAAGAACGCGATCGCGGCGGCCGAGAGCACCGGGCTGCGGCCCCAGTCGTTCGACAGCTCCCTCGCCCGGTACCTGCTGCCGGCCAGGACGGCCTCGGCCGACGGTTACGCTGCGGCCTTCGTCGCCGTGAGCGTGCTCGCCCTGATCGCGCTGGTGCTGGTGCTCCGGCTGATCCGCAAGCCGCCGGAGGCGGACGAGGTGCCGGCCGGGGCGCAGGCGCCCGCCGACGCGCGGTAACGTTGCGCCCCGGGAGTCACCATGCAGCTCATCATCGGCACCTACACCGAGACCCTGGACTTCGTGCACGGCACGGCCGAGGGCATCTTGACCGCGCCGTTCGACCCGGTCACCGGGGCCGTCGGCCCACCCGCGGTTGCCGCCCGCGTGGCAACCCGTCCTACCTGGCGCTGTCGGCCGACGGGGCCAACCTGTACGCGGTGAGCGAGACCGAGTCGTTCGGCGAGCAGCCGGGCGGGGGAGTGGCCGCCTTCGCCGCGACCCCGCGACCGGCCGCCTGACCGAACTCAACATGGCCCCCTCGGCCGGGCCGTCGCCCTGCTTCGTGTCGCTCGACCACGGCGGACGGTTCGTGCTGGTCGCCAACTACGGCACCGACGCCGGCTCGGTCAGCGTGTACGCGATCGGCCCAGGTGGGCGGCTGGGGCCGCGGACCGACCACGTGCCGCATACCGGGTCCGGGCCCGACCCAGAGCGCCAGGCGGGCCCGCACGCGCACATGATCGTCAGCGACCCGGTGACGGGGGCGGTCCTGGTGACCGATCTGGGGGCCGACTCCGTGGTCGTCTACCGGCTCGACGCCGCGGGCCGCCTCGGCGCCGACGACGCCGAGCGGCTGGCCACCGTGCCCGGAACGGGGCCCGGCACCTCGCGTTCCACCCCGACGGCGAGCACCTGTTCCTGGTCAACGAGCTCGCCAGCACGATCGTGGCGCTGCGCCGCGACGGCCACCAGTTCACCGTCGCCGGCCTGTTCCACCCGCGTGGCCGGCGCTGGGGGGCGAACCTGGCGGCGGCCGTCCGCGTGACCCCGTCCGGCCGGGACGTGCCGGTGTTGAACCGGGGCGACGACACTGTCGCGGTTTACCGCTTCGGCCCGGACGCGGAGCTGACCCTGCTCGGCCACGTGACCGCCCCGGGCGCCTGCCCGCGCGAGCTCGCCGTCGCCCCCGACGGGCGCTATGTCCTGGTCGCCTGCCAGGACAGCGACCTGATCGCCAGCTACCCGTTCGACGACCGGGCCGGCACGCTCGGCGACCCGGTCGTCACGCCCGTGCCGACCCCGGTCTGCCTGGTGCTGGCCCCGTGAAGAGCTGACGTGAGTCGAGGGGGGCTGGATACGGGCCGCGAAGCGTGCGCAGGGGTCAGGGTGTCCGGCCCGGGCTGGAGCCCGAACGGGTCCGCCGCGGCCGCCAAATCTTACTACGAAACGTAGTAACATGTGCGCGTGAACGGTGCCGTCCCGACGACGATCATCGTGGTCGGTCTCGCGCTGGCCGCCTACGCGCTGCTGATGACCGCGATGAACAAGCGCACGGGCGGCGTCCTGCTGGCCTGGCTCCTGCTGCTCGAGATCCTGCTGCTCGTACTGGTCGGCCTCATCGTCGCCAAGCTGGCCGGTGGCGCCCGCCCGTCCAGCCTGCCCACCCTCATCGGCTACCTCATCGCGACGCCGCTCGTCCCGCTCATAGCCGGGTTCTGGGGCGCGGCTGGAGCGGTCACGCTGGGGCCCGGCCGTCATCGCTGTGGCCGGCGCGACCGCGGCCATCCTGGTCGTCCGGCTGCACGAGGTCTGGGCGGTGGTCCTGTCTGAGCCCAAAGAGTCGCGCCGGCCGGGGACACCCACCAGGACCGGCCCCCGGGCGGCTGCTGGTCGCCGTCTACGCCCTGTTCGCCCTGTCCGCCTCGGCCCGGGCGATAGTGCAGATCGCGACGAAGTTCAGTCACGCCCCGGTCGCCTACCTGCTGTCGGCGCTGGCGGCGTGATCTACATCCTCGCCACGGTCACCCTGATCAACGGCCGCCCGGCCGCCCGCCGGATCGCCGTGGCATCCTGCTCGCTGGAGTTCGCGGGGTGATCGCGGTCGGTACCTGGAGCCTGCTCGACAAGGCGACCTTCCCTGACGCCACCGTGTGGTCCGGCTACGGCAGCGGCTACGGTTACGTCCCGCTCGTGCTCCCGCTCTCGGCCTGCTGTGGCTGCGCTACTGGGCCCGGCGGACGAAGACCGAGGCCCAGGCGCCCGCGCCAGGCACTGGGCCGCGGCCGGGCCGCAAGCCCCAGCCGGGCCGCAAGCTGCAGCCGGGCCGCAAGCTGCAGCAGCCCGCCCGGCCCGGGAAAGTGACCCGGCCTCGCCCCCCCTCGACTAAGCGGGACGTCCCTGCTCTCACTCGTCGCCGATGTCGGCCAGGATCTCGCGCAGTTCGGTGATCAGCGGGTCGTTGGGGGGCAGGATGCGCTCCAGCCGGTCGACCGTGTCGCGCAGCAGCGCGCGGGCGTCGCCGTACCGTCCCAGCTGGCTGTACACGCACGGGCCAGCTCCGCGCGGCTGCGCAGCGCATCAGGGTGACGGGGGCCGAGCAGCCGCTCGAAGCCGACCCGGGCCTGCTCGTAGACCCGCTCGGCCGCCACCGTCTTGCCCGTCCGCTGATAGGCGGCGCCCAGGCTGTACCGTGCCCTGTTGGTGTCCAGGTGATCGGGCCCGAGGGCGCGCTCCCGGTCAGCGACCACCCGCTTGTAGACCGATACCGCCTCTTTCGCCTGGCCGCTGGCCAGGTAGGAGTCGGCCAGGCCCTGACGCGTGGTCATCGTCTCCGGGTGGCGGGATCCCTGGCGCGCTCCCGGTCGGCGAGCGTGCGCCGGTACAAGCCGATGGCGTCGGAGTGCCGGCCCGCGGCCAGGTAGGCGGCGGCGAGCTCGTCCCGCGCGCCGAGCGTATCGGCATGCTCGGGGCCGCGGACCCGCTCGGCATCGGAGAGCACGCGCTCGAGGACGGAGACCGCGCGGTCGGAGTCGCGGGCCGCCACCAGAGCGTGGCCCAGGCGGAGCCGCGCTTCGATCACTTCATGGTGATCCGGCCCGAGCTTCACGGCCTGGGTGTCGAGCAGCCGCTGGAACCAGGTGACGGCGTCGTCCGCGCGGTCGGCCGCCAGCAGGCCTCGGCCAGCCGCTGCCCGGCCAGGATCGTGTGCGGATGCCCGGCGCCGAGCAGCCGGTCGCTGGTCGTGACCAGGTCGCGCCAGTGGTCCACCGCGGGACCGGTCAGGCGGGCGTGGTCCAGGCTGTCCCCGGCCCGGAGCAGCACCGGATGGCAGCCGCCGGCCCACAGCCGGTCTCCGGCGACCTGCCGCAGGGCCGCCGCGCAGGATCGCAGACCGGAAGCGGGCCAGCCGGGCAGCTCCGCTTCCGGCCAGGCCTGGAGCAGCGCGTCCGCGGCCACCCGGACCGCCTGATCCAGCATGCCTTCCGGCATCGCGGCGCGCAGCGCCGCCTGCAGCACCGGGCTGATCCGGACCATCGGCGGTGCCGCGACGGGTGCGACGGTCAGCAGGCCGACGCGTTCCAGCGCCGCCAGCGCCGCGCGGGCGGCTCGCCGCCGGCCGGGCTCCGCCGCCGCGAGGTAGCCGGCCGCCGCCGGGGCGGTCAGGACGGTTCCGGGAATGCCGTGCCCGTCGAGCAACGCGGCCAGGGCCAGCAGCGACTGGGCCGACCCGCCCGGGGCAAGCTGATCTGGCACGCTCGAACGAGATCGTCCAGGTGACCGCGCTGGCCGACGGCGGTGCGCCAGACGACTCGGTCAGCTGCTCCCGCCTGCGGACGAAATAGTCACAGTAGTTGTGGCACGACATCGTGGAGCTGGCGATCACCGCGCTGGCCTGAGTCAGCGCGGCCGGCTCCAGGCCCGACAGCGCTGACCAGGTCAATCGCGCCGAGCCGCTGGCCCGGGTTGGCCGACAGCCGCTCCATCAGGTAGCTGAGGGCCTCGCGCGAGTTGAACAGCCCGACCGGCAGGACCTGCATGCCGCGGGGGACGGCCGCGGCGTCGGCGCAGGTCACCAGGACCCGGCCGGCCGGCCGGCCGGCCAGAGGCCGTCCAGGTCCGCCGGATCGGCCAGGTCATCGAGTACCACCAGCCATGAACGGCTGGTCTCGCCTCAGCCAGCTGAGAAACTGGGCGGCGACCGACTCGCAACTGCTCGCCTGGTCCCGGCCGGTCGCGGTGGCCGTCGCCGCGGCGTAGCCAGACAGCACCGCGGCCCGGCTCGTGGCCTCGATCCAGACCAGCAGGTCCAGCTCGCGCGACTGCCACAGCGACTCGGCAAAGGCCGCGGCGAGCTGGGTCTTGCCCGACGATCTCAGCCAGTCCGGCGCAGCGGGCCGGGACCGCCGGACCGGCGCCCGCCGCCCGGTCCGGGACCAGCGCGACCGCGGCTCCGGCGGGCAGCGCGGCCGCCAGGTCGGGAGCCGTCTCCGGCCGCTCGTGTAACCGTCGGCCAGCGCGGGGACCGTCCCCGACCGGACCGGCCAGGACGGCCCGCCGGGACGGGCCCGCCGCGCGCGTGGGTCATTGCGCACCGTCTTCATGGACCCGGCTGGCTGCGCTGACGCTCATCTGGTCTGCTTCGGCTGCCCGGCTGGTCGCCTCGCGCTCGCTCACAGTTCCATTTCAGGGACTCGCACCGGGGTGGCCCTGGTGAGGGTCTGCCTGCGGAAGAAGGCGGGGGCGGTGACGCGCATGTAGACGAAGCTGGCTACGCCGGCCAGCGCGGCCAGCGCGGCGATGATGAAGATCCCGCCGATCTGCCAGCTGCAGGCCGGGCACCGTCCAGCTGGTGTAGCTGTTGGACGCCACCCAGTCGCTTTGCAGGCTGTAGATGCCGGCCGCGTACATGATCAGGCCGCCGAGCACCGGCAGGATGCCGCGCATCCACAGGTCGCGGGCGCTGTTGCGTCAGCGTGGACCGGTAGTACCAGGCGCAGGAGAAGGCGGTCAGCCCGTAGTAGAAGGCGATGTAGAGCCCGATCGCGGAAACGGCGTCAGCGATCGGGTTGCCGCCGGAGATGAAGTTCAGCGGGATGTACAGCGCGACGGAAACGACCCCCACCACGATCGTGGACACCGTGGGGGTCAGGTACCGGGGGCTGATCTTGGCGAACTGCTGCGGCAGCGCCCGGTAGGCGGCCATGGACAGCGTGGTGCGGGCGGCCGGCAGGATCGTCGTCTGGGTGGACGCGGCCGCCGAGCTGAGCACCATCAGGATCAGCAGCCGGGACAAGACCGTGCCGAACCCGGAGGTGCCGAAGATCGCGCTCCCGGTCACCGACAGCACGTCGAACTGGTGGTCCGGGTTGGTCAGCCCGACGCCCTTGGCGCCGACCCCGGCGAACGACTGCACGGCGACGATGACGATCGCGTAGGTGACCAGCAGCAGGACCGTCGAGATGATCCCGGCCCGGCCCGGCGTTCTGGACTTGTCCGCCGTCTCCTCGTTCACCGACAGGGCGGTGTCCCAGCCCCAGTAGATGAACAGCATCAAGATGATCCCGGACACGAACGCCGAGAGGGGCAGGTGCGACGGCGACAGCCAGCTGAGGCTCGGGTGCACCGACCCCGCCGGGTTGCTGACGTACACCTTGACCAGTGCCGTCACCGACATCACCATCAGCATGACGACTTCGATGGTCAGCAGCACCCGCTGGAACCGGGCCGAGAGCTCGATGCCGCGGTAGCAGATGTAGGTCATCAGCGACGATCCACAAGACGCCCACCAGCAGCACCCAGCCGCCGGAGGCGTTGGCCCCGATCGAGCTGTTCGGTCCCTGGAACAGGAAGAACCCGTACTGCCCGGCTACCTGGGCGAGGCTGCCCATGACCAGGATGTCGGCGGCCACCGTGGCCCAGCCGCCTGCCCAGCCGATCGCCGGCCCGAACGCCCGGGTCCCCCAGATGAACGTGGTCCCGCAGTCAGGGTCGGCCTTGTTCAGCTCGCTGAAGCCGATCGAGCACAGCAGCATCGGCACGAACGCCAGCACGGCGATCAGCGGCGACTTCAGCCCGACGGCGGCCACCACGAAGAACAGCGTCGCGGCCAGGCTGTAGGCGGGCGCCGTCGACGCGACCCCGATGACGACGCTTGACACCAGGCCAAGGGCGCCGGTCTTGAGACCTTTTTCCCTCGACTCCTCGCGCTGGCTGCATGCCAGTAGCAAACGTGGCCATGGTCCCCCTCCGCATATGCAGCCGATCGTGGCGGGAACACGCTGAGCCGCAACCGCCCCCGCCAATGAAGATGCAGCGTAACGGATGATCAGCGGGCAAAACCGCATATTGCGACAATTGCCTCCGGGGCGGTACGAGCGGGACAAGAGGAACGTAGGCGCGGTACCCGCTCAGGCCAGCCCGGGCGCGTCCGGGCGGCGAAGGCCGTCGATGAGCAGCGCGACCATGCGCTGGCTGTAGCCGATGCCCTCGTCCGGGACCGGCCTGCACAGCAGGGCGACCGCGATCAGCAAGTCCCGCGCGCTGATACCGGCCCGGACCGCGCCGCTCGCCGTGGCCGCCTCGAGCAGTGCGCCGAGGGCCGGCTCGAGCCGCTGGTAGAAGTAGCCCGGCAGGGCGTCGAAGGCGGGGTCGCCTGAGTGCAGGGCGGCCGCCAGTCCCCGCTTGGTCGCCAGGAACTCGGTGTAGCGCCGCAGCCAGTGCGCCAGGGCGGCGCCCGGCTCGTGCGCGGCGGCGAGGGCTGGGGCCGCCTCGGCGCAGGCGTCGATCCCGTGCTGCAGCACCGCGGCGACCAGGTCCGATCGGTGCGGGAAGTGCCGGTAGAGCGTGCCCACGCCGACCCCGGCGAGGTCGGCGATCTCCTTGGCCGGAGCGTCCACCCCCGAGCGGGCGAAGACGGCCTTGGCCGCCTCGAGCAGGGCGGCGGAGTTGCGCTGGGCATCGGCCCGTACCCGGCGGGGTGCGGGTGCTGCGCTGGTCACGGCCCTCCTCCGGCTTGCTTTCCGGAACGTCTTTCCGTATCGTCATTCCGGAAGAACGTTCCGTTTCAGCATACGATCTCAGGAGGCCTTATGCAGTACCGCACCCTCGGGCGGACCGGCATCAAGGTCAGCCCCTTCGCGCTCGGCGCGCTGGCCCTCGGCACCTACATCGGCAACCCCGACTCCGGCTGACTCGGTCCGCATCATCCACGCGGCGCTGGACGCCGGGATCAACTTCATCGACACCTCCGACGTCTACGGCGAGTCCGAAGTGGTCGTGGGGGAGGCGCTCAAGGGACGCCGCGACAGCGTCGTCCTGGCGACCAAGTTCGGCCGGCCGCTCGGGGACGACCCTAATCGCCAGGGAGCATCGCGGCGCTGGATCATCGCCGCGGCCGAGAATTCGCTGCGCCGCCTGCAAACCGACTACCTCGACCTCTACCAGGTCCACCGGCCGGACCCGGCGACCGACATCGAGGAGACCCTGTCGGCCCTGTCCGACCTGATCCGCAGCGGGAAGGTGCGCGCGGCCGGCACGTCGGCGATGCCGGTGTCCGACATCGTCGAGGCCCAGTGGGTCGCCGAGCGGCGCGGCCTGGAACGGTTCCGCACCGAGCAGCCGCCCTACTCGATCCTCAGCCGCGGCATCGAGCGCGAGTTGCTGCCGGTCGCACAGCGCTATGGGATGGGCGTCGTCGTGTGGGGACCGCTGGGCCAGGGCATGCTCACCGGCCGCGTTCGGCGTGGCCAGCCGAGCGACCTGCGCCGGGCGCACCTGCTGCGGCACCTGAACGACGAGCGCCGGGTCGAAGCCGTGGAGCGGCTCATCCCGCTGGCGGAGCAGGCGGGCCTGCCGCTGACGCACCTGGCGCTCGCCTTCACGATCGCCCACCCCGGCGTGACCAGCGCGCTCCTCGGGCCGCACACCATCGAGCAGCTCGACGACCTGCTCGCCGCCGCCTCGGTCACGCTCACCGACGACATCCTCGACCAGATCGACGAGATCGTCCCGCCCGGCACCGATGTCGGCCCGCTCGACCAGGCCTACCTGCCCCCGGCGGTGCTGGAGGCGGACCTGCGGCGGCGGCCGGCCCGGGCGCGCGCGGCCGCTTAACGGGCCGGCCCAGCGCAGAGCGGCGGCTGCGAAGCGTCTGAATACGGTCTGGTTTATGCCTGTTCGGGAAGGATGTAAGCCCTTCATAGGGAGCTGAGAGCTGGCGCGAAGTGTTTTGCCCCATCGCCGGGTATCTTCCCAGCGTGTCTTATCCGGAGGAGTACGGGCACCGCGGGACCTGGCCGGATCCCCGCGGCGCGGATCAACCGCCAGCGCGCGGAGCGGGGCAGCCCTGGCAACCGCGGCCGGCTGTCTCCGCCACGCGATCGGGGGGCGCGGACGGCAACGAGCGCCTGACCGCGATGACCGGCGCGGTGCTGCTGGTCCTGCTGGCGGTAGAGGGCTTCACGATCTTGAAGATCGGCCGCCTGCTCACCCTTCACGTGTTCCTGGGCATGCTGCTCCTCGGACCGGTCGCGCTTAAGGGCGGGTCGGTGATCTACCGGTTCGCCCGGTACTACAGCGGCAGCGAGCCGTACCGGCGCAAGGGACCCCCGGCCCTGCTGCTGCGGCTGCTCGGGCCATGCATCGTGATACTGACGGCCTGCGTCTTCGGCTCAGGGATCATGCTGGTGGTGGACGGCCGCGGCAACGGCCCGTGGCTGCTGCTGCACAAGGCATCGTTCATCTTGTGGTTCGGTGCGATGGTCATTCACGTCCTCGCCTATGTTCCGCGCCTGCCCCGGCTGCTGGCCGCTGAGGCGCGGGGCGGTGCCGCCGGCAGCGGCCCCCGGCACGCCGGCGGCGCTACGCCCAGCGGGCGGCCACCGTGCTCGGCGGGCGGGACCCGGCTCGCCCTGCTGATCGCTTCTCTGCTCGGCGGCCTGGTGATTGCCCTGCTGACCGTGCACCTGGCGGGCCACTGGCACTCGGCCTGCCTTCCCCGGCAGTTCGGGCACTGACCGGCGAGAAGGTTGCCCAGGGCGTTCACGTCCGCCGGTGGCGGTGCGGCCGGGCTGCCCGGCCGGCCATGACGACCGCGGTCAGCAGTCCGTGCGGTGTGGGCGCATTCGCGCGGCCTCCCGGAACGAGGCGGGGAGCGCGGCGGCGGCTAGCCGTGCCTGATGGGCGCCGCCCTCACCGTTCGGGGGGCCGGTTCTCCCCGTGCCCGGCGATGAGCTCGAGGATCCGCGCGGGCGGCAGGTGCTGCTCGTAGATCCGCACCCCGAACGGCGCCAGCGCGTCCTCGATGGCGCTCACCAGCGTCGGCGGGGCGATGATCATGCCGCCCTCGCCCACCCCGCGGAAGTTGACGTCGGCGTCCAGCGGCACCGTCTCGCAGGTGCTCGATCTCGATCCGGGGGATCTCGCACGCGGTCGGCAGCAGGTAGTCCATGAACGTGGCCGCCTGGAAGTTGCCGTCGGCGTCGTAGGCCGACCGCTCGAGCAGCACCGCGCCGATGCCCTGGGCGATCCCGCCCCGGATCTGGCCCTCGACCACGGCCGGGTTGATGAGGGCGCCGCAGTCCTCGACCGCCAGGTACCGCTCGATCGTGACGATCCCGGTCTCCGCGTCGACCTCGACGATGGCGCAGTGAGTGCCACCGGACCAGCCGCCCTCGCCGCCGTCGTAGGTGGCCTCGACCTGCAGGTCGGCCGCGACGTCGGGGCCGAGCTGACCGGACGCGGCCTGCCGGGCGACCTCGCCGACGCCGATGGCGCTGTCGGGGTCGCCCCGGACCACCACCTGGCCGTCGGTGATCTCCAGGTCGCTGGCGCTGGCCTCGAACATCAAGGCGGCCACGTCGAGCACCCGGGACTTGAGCTCGCGGGCCCCGTGCAGGGTCACGCCGCCGGTCATGGTGGCGGACCGGCTGCCGCCGGTCAGCCCGAACGGGACCACGTCGCTGTCCCCGACCACGACCCGCACCTGCTCGAACGGCACGCCCGAACTCGTCCGCGGCGATCTGGGCGAGCGTCGTCTGGTGGCTCTGCCCGTGCGGCATCTGCCCGGTGAACAGGGTCAGGATGCCGTCCTCGGTCAGCCGCAGCCGCATCGACTCCTGGCCGAGCGGGCCGCCGCCGGAGCCCTCGGGCGCGCGCGGGCCGGGGGCGGCCTCGATGAAGGTCGCCAGGCCGAGGCCGAGGTAGCGGCCGCGGGCGCGCTCGGCCTCCTGCCGCCGCCGGAAGGCGGGGATGTCGATGAGCTCGGCCGCCCGCTCCAGTGACTCGCGGGCGGTGACGCCGGTCAGCGGCCGCCCGGTGATCATCATGGCGGGCGGGGTGGTCCGCGGGGCGACGTTGCGCAGCCGGATCTCCAGCGGGTCGAGCCCGAGGTCCTTGGCGAGCAGGTCGAGGACGCGCTCGCGGACGAACGTCTCCGACGCCCACGGGCCGCGGTAGGCGATGTAGGACGCCTTGTTGGTGATGACCGCGGTCGACTCGAAGCCGAGCGCCGCCATCTTGTACGGGCCGGGGATCATCGCCTCGATGATCGACGACACCATCCCCCCCATGACCGGGTACGCGCCGGTGTCGATGACCATGGCGACGTCGCAGCGCCGAGGAGGTCGCCGTCGTCGCTGACGGCGGCCCGGACGTCGAAGCTCTCCTCCCGGGCCTGCCCGGACGCGGTCAGGTTCTCGCTGCGGTCCTCGACCCACTTGACCGGCCGGCCGAGCGCGCGCGAGGCGGCCGCGACCGCCAGCTCCTCCCGGGAGGCGCCGATCTTGAGGCCGAACGAGCCGCCGATGTCGCCCGCCAGCACCCGCACCTTGTCCGGCTCCAGCCCCAGGCAGGTGGCGATGCCCATCCGGGTGATGTGCACGCTCTGGGTGGCCGCGTGCATGGTCAGCACGCCCGAGTCCGGGTCGTAGCTGGCGACGCTGCCGCGCCCCTCCATCGGCACGTTCTGGTGCCGGTGCACGTCGAGGTGGAACTCGGCCACCCGGTCGGCGCCGGCGAACGTGCCGGCCACGTCGCCGAACTCGTGCCGCTGTGCGCGGCGCGATGATGTTGTCGCCCAGGTTCTCGAACACCGGCGGGCTGCCGGGGTCGAGGGCGGCGGCCGCGCTGGCGACCGCGGGCAGGTCCGCGTAGTCGACCTCGACCAGCTCGCAGCCGTCCTCGGCCAGGTAGCGGTTCTCCGCCACCACGACCGCGACCGGGTCGCCCACCAGCCGGACCTTGTCCGTCGCGAGGAGGCTGTAGTCGGCCGTCGGGCCGCCGCTGCCCATCATCGCCAGCAGCGGGTCGGGGCCCCGCTTGGTCATCTGGTCGAGGTCGGCCCCGGTGTAGACGGCGACCACGCCCGGCAGCGCGCGGGCGGCGGAGGCGTCCACCGACAGCACCCGCCCGTGGGCCATGGGCGAGCGGACGAACGCCGCGTGCAGCATCCCCGGCAGCTTGACGTCATCGATGTAGCGGCCCGCGCCGGTCAGGATGCGGGGGTCCTCCGAGCGCTTGACGCTGGCGCCCGTGTAGCGCTCGGCCGCGATCTGGCTCATCCGTCGCTCCCTACCTCGGCCCTGGCTCGCCGGGCGGCCAGCAGTACGCCGTCGATGATGCTCTGGTAACCCGTGCAGCGGCAGATGTTGCCCGAAAGCGCCTCGCGGATCTCGCGCTCCCCGGCGTCCGGGTGGGCGCCGAGGTACGCGGTGGCCGACATGAGGAACCCGGGCGTGCAGAAGCCGCACTGGAAGCTGTGCGACTCATGCAGGGCCTGCTGGAGCGGGCCGAGGGTGCCGTCCTCGTCCGCCAGCCCCTCGATCGTGGTGACCTCGTGGCCCGACGCCTGCACCGCCAGTATCAGGCAGGAGCGGACCGGCCGGCCGTCGACGATGACGGTGCAGGCACCGCAGACCCCGTGCTCGCAGCCGACGTGGGTGCCGGTCAGCTCCAGGTCCTCGCGCAGGAAGTCAGCCAGCGTCCTGCGGGCCTCGGCCGTGCCCTCGCGCACGGCGCCGTTCACCCGCATGGTGATCTCCGCCATTGTCACTGCCTCTCGTGGACGTTGCCGGCCGCCTCGCTCAGCCCGCGCCGGACCAGCGCGCCCGCGACCTTCGTGCGGTACTCCGCTGACCCGTGCAGGTCGGCGGGCGGGTCGAGGCTGGCCGTTGCCGCGCGGGCCGCCTCCTCGAACAGCTCGGCCGATGGCTGCTGGCCGACCAGCAGGGCCTCGGCCGCGGCCGCCCGGACCGGCACGTCGGCGACCCCGGAGAAGGCCAGCCGGGCGTCGCTGATGGTGCCGCCGGCCAGCGTCAGCGATGTCGCCAGGCCGACCATGGCGAAGTCGCCGTGGCGGCGGGCGACCTCCTGGAAGGAGGTCCCGGTGCCGTCCGCGGCGGCCGGGAAGCGCACCTCGACCAGGACCTCGTCCGGGCGGCGGGCGGTCGTCAGGTATCCCTGGAACCAGTCCGCGGCCGGGATGACGCGGTCGCCGGAGGCGCTCCGGACCACGAACTGGGCGTCGAGCGCGCAGGCGACCGCGGGCAGCTCGCCCGCCGGGTCGGCGTGCGCCAGGCTGCCGCCAATCGTGCCGCGGCTGCGGATCGCCTCGTGCCCGATCAGCGGCAGGGCCGCCGCCAGCAGCGGCAGGTGACCGGCGATGGCGGCCGACTCCTCGGCCTCGTACTCGCGGGTCATCGCGCCGATGATGACCTGGCCGCCGGTCACTGACACCCCGGACATCTCGGTTACGCCGTTGATGTCGACCAGCACGGGGGGACGGGCCAGCCGCAGCGCCAGCAGCGGGATCAGGCTCTGACCGCCCGCCAGGACGCTTGCCTCGTCTTGGTGCTCGGCCAGCAGGCCGACGGCCTCCGCGGTCGTCGTGGGCGCCTCGTACGTGAACTCAGGCAGCTTCACCGGCGTACCGCCCTCCGTCGTCGCGGGACTCAAGCGATACCGACTCTAGCCGGATTGCGGGCCGGGGTATATGGCCAGTTGTCGCGCTATCCGGTAGTCCTCATGAGACCTCCCGGGCGTAGGCGCGCATCGCCGCGGTCACGTCGGCCAGGAAGGCGAGAACAGTGCCGGCCTGGTCGTCGTCGAGTCCGCCGCTGATCGCCGCGATCTCATCCAGCAGGGGGGCCAGCGCCTGGCGCACCTCGGTGCGGGCGTGGTCGGTGGCCTCGAGCGTGACGCGGCGCCGGTCCGTCGGGTGGGGCCGGCGCGTGAGGTGACCGGCGGCGGCCAGGCGGTCCACCAGGGCCGCGGCCGAGGCGGAGCGGATTCCCA
The DNA here is from genome assembly GCA_963795335.1 of uncultured Actinomycetota bacterium. Classification (GTDB taxonomy): domain Bacteria; phylum Actinomycetota; class Actinomycetes; order Streptosporangiales; family Streptosporangiaceae; genus Trebonia. The sequence goes on along the minus strand of CAWCHI010000001.1, from coordinate 605,000 downwards.
TCCGCTGGCCGAGTTCGACCGTGCCCGTCGGCTGGCCAGCCGAGACCACGACGTCGACCGCCTGCACGTCGGCGAGGCGCACGCCCATCTTGCGGGCCACCTCGGCCTGCATCTCCCGGCCGGCCAGCAGCAGCCGCCGCAGCGCCACGCCGATCTCGGCCGCGGTCGTGTCGTCCGCCATACCTGCATGGTAGCTAGACGACCTAGCTGTCTTGTAGTGTGCGTGATTGCTAGAATTTCTAGCTAAATTGCAACCGTTCGGGAGGAACCTGCGATGTTCCGGCGAGTTGGCCGCCGGCTGGCCGGCGCGTTCATCGCGGTCGTGACCGGCCGGCGGTCCAAGTGGGCGGTCCTGGCCGTGGGGATCGCGCTGGCGGGCCTGGCGGGCCCGCTGGCCGGCAAGCTCGCCCCGCTGGAAGACAACTCACCCAGCGCCTTCCTGCCCGCGGGGGCTGCGTCGACCCAGGTCCTGCACTACCAGGAGGCATACGGCACTGCGGCCGCCCCGGCGATCGTGGTCTACCAGCGGTCGGCCGGGCTGCGCCCGGCCGACAAGGCCGTCATCGCCCGCGCCCGGGCGGCGCTGGCCGCCGGCCACCTGAGCGGCGCGGGGACCCCGAGCCCGGTCATTACCGCACGCGACGGCCGCGCCGCCGTATTCTCCGTCCCGATTGCCCAGGCGGCCAGCGAGCAGGCCACCGCGCACGACGTCAAGGCGATCCGGGCCGAGGTGGCGCAGGGGGCCCAGCCCGCCCCGGGCGGGGGGTCACCCGCAGCGCTGCGGGTGGCGGTCGGTGGCCCGGCCGGGTCGGCGGCGGACGCGCTCGACGCGTTTTCCGGCCTCGACTCCCGGCTGCTGCTGGTCACCGTGCTGATCGTCGCCCTGCTGCTGCTCATCATCTACCGCAGCCCCTTCTTGTGGCTGCTGCCGCTGATCTCCGTCGGCCTGGCCGCCAGCTGGTCCCAGGGCCTGGCCTACGGGCTGGCCCGGTCGGGTTTCGTGGTCAACGGGATGACCGTGGGCATCCTCACCGTCCTCGTCTTCGGGGCCGGCACCGACTACGCGCTGCTGCTGGTGGCGCGGTACCGGGAGGAACTGCGCCGCCACGAGGACCGGCATGAGGCGATGGCGGTCGCCCTGCGGCGGGCGGGGCCGGCCATCGCCGTCTCCGCCCTGACCGTCATCCTGGCGCTGCTGTGCCTGCTGGTGGCCCAGCTCAGTGACATCGCCGCGCTGGGCCCGGCCTGCGCGGGCGGTATCGTCTGCGCCCTGGTCGCCCAGCTGATGGTGCTGCCTGCCCTGCTGCTCGCGGCCGGGCGCCGCGTGTTCTGGCCCTTCGTGCCGCGGGCGGGTGATGCCGTCCCCGAGGAGTCGGGGTTTTTCAGCCGCCTCGGCCGACGGCTGGCGGCCCGGCCCCGGCCCGTGTGGGCGGGAATGTCGCTGCTGCTGGCGCTGTGCTGCATCGGCCTGGTCGCCTACCAGGGCGGGGTCAGCCAGCAGAACGGCTTCCGCGGCACGGTCGGCTCGGTCGCCGCCCAGCAGATTCTCGACGCCAGCTTCCCGGCCGGGTCCGCGGCGCCGGCCACGGTGCTGGTCCAGCCGCCCGCCGCCACCGGGCCCGCGCTGGCCGCGGCGAAGGGAACGCCGGGGGTGGTGTCGGTGTCGGGCCCGGTGCGGCTCGGTCCCGCCGAGACCTTTACCGTGACCCTGGCCGCCGGGCCGGCCACCCAGGCCGCTCAGCAGACGGTCACCACGCTGCGCACCCGGCTGGCCGCCGCGGCCGGGCCGGGCGCGCTGGTCGGCGGGCAGACCGCCACCAACGTCGACCTGGCCGCCGCCGCCGGGCACGACCGGACGCTGATCTTGCCCCTCGTGCTCGCGGTCGTGCTGGTCATGCTGGGCCTGCTGCTGCAGTCGGTGGTGGCCTCGGTGCTGCTGACCGCCACCGTCCTGCTGTCCTACCTCGCCTCGCTCGGGATCGGCGCGCTGGTGTTCCGGTACCTGTTCGGCTTCCCCGGGTTCGACCCCTCGGTGCCGGTCTTCGCCTTCGTGTTCCTGGTCGCCCTCGGCATCGACTACAACATCTTCCTGATGACCCGCGCCCGGCAGGAAGCCGTCCGGGCCGGCACCACCGCGGGCGTGACCGCCGGACTGGCCCTGACCGGCACGGTGATCACCTCCGCGGGGCTGGTCCTGGCCGCCACCTTCGCCGTCCTCGCCGTCTTGCCGCTGATCGCGCTGACCGAGGTGGGCTTCCTCGTCGCGTTTGGCGTGCTGGTCGACACCACCCTGGTCCGCTCGGTGCTCGTGCCTGCGCTGGCCATCGACGTCGGGGACAGCTGGTGGTGGCCCGGAGGCCGTGGCACACACGGGGCAGTCGCCAGGTGGCGCGACCTTTGAGCCACCTGACCTACGAGCCGGAGCGGCATATTCCGGTTTCGGCCAGCGCGATCTAGAGTGACGATAGCCCGCTGTGGGGTAGATCCTGGAGGTTCGCGGATGGCACTGAACAGGTTCCAGCAGGCCCGGTTGGCGCGGGTGCTCAACTACCAGGACGCGCGCCGCTACGCGAAGTGGACGCTGCCCCGCGGCATCTTCGAGTACGTCGACGGCGGCACCGAGGACGAGGTGACGATCGCCGCCAACGAGGCCGGGTTCCGGGAACTGACGTTCCGCCCGCGGATGGGCCTGTGGGTGGAGGAGCCGGAGCTTGCGACCACCCTGTTCGGCCAGGACGTCTCGTTCCCGGTGCTGACCGCCCCGTGCGGGGGGATGCGGCTGGTGCACCCGGAGGGAGACCTCGGCGTGGCCCGGGCCGCCGCCAAGGCGGGCACGATCCACGTCGCCAGCTCCGCCTCGCAGTACTCGCTGGAGGAGATCGCCGAGACGACCCCAGGCCGCCACTGGTTCCAGCTTTACCGCTTCCACGGCCGGCCCGCGATGGAGAGCATTGTCAACCGGGCCACGGAGGCCGGCTACAAGGCCATCGTCGCGACCCTCGACACGCAGGTGCCGTCCAAGCGCGAACGGGACTACCGCAACGGCTTCAGTTACTCGATGCGGGTCAGCGCGGCCAACGCGATCAAGGTGGGCCCGCAGCTCGCGCCGCGCCCGTTCTGGGTCGCGCGCTACGTCCGCGACGGCATGCCGTTCTCCCTCGCTAACACCGCCCGCCTGGCCGCCGACGGGGTGCCGCTGCAGCTCACGGACATGGCCCGGCGCCAGTCGAACTCCCCTTCGTGGGAAGACGTGGTGTGGATCCGGGAGAACTTCGACGGCCCGGTCATCGTCAAGGGCGTGCTGACCGCCGAGGACTGCCGCAAGGCACTCGACCTCGGCTGCGACGGCGTGATCATCTCCAACCACGGCGGGCGGCAGCTCGAGGGCGCGCCCGCGACGATCGACGTGCTGCCGGAGATCGTGGCCGCCGTCGGGGCCCAGATGGAGGTCATGCTCGACGGCGGCGTGCGCCGCGGCGGCGACGTTATCAAGGCGCTCGCCCTGGGGGCCAAGGCGGTCCTGATCGGGCGGCCCTACGTCTGGGGGCTCGCGATCGGCGGCGAGGACGGCGTGACGCACATGCTCGAGCTGCTGCGGGCCGAGATCAAGCGGTCGCTGCAGCTGATGGGGTGCAGCTCGGTCCACGAACTGGACCCCGGCTGGGTCGCGCACCGCTACGGCAAGCCGGCCAGCGAGGCAGTCGCGCGGGCCTGAGTACGATCGGAGTCGTGACCCGTTCGTCGGCGGTGCCGCTCGGCCACCTGGTGCGCGCGCTGTCCCAGGCGGAGACGACGGCCGAGGTGGCCCAGGTGATCGCCGAGGCGGGAGCCGTGGCGGCGGCGGCCCACTTCGCCAACATCGCCATGGTGAACCCGGACCCGGAGCGGCCGGGCACCGCGATCCTGTACAACGCCTCCAGCCTGGACCAGTCGGTCGCGCAGCGGTACGCGGTGATCCCGCTCGATGACACCACCCCGCTGGGCATGGTGATGGGATCGGGCGGGGAAGTCTGGCTGGGGTCGCTGGCCGACGTCGGGGCCCGTTACCCGGGCCTGCTGGCCGACACCGTGGCGTCCGGCCTGGAGGCGACGGCATCCATCGCCTTGCCGGGCCGGGACGGCCGCGTGGTGGGTGCCATGGGCGTGGGCTGGGGGCAGCCGCAGGCTTTCTCCGCGGCGGACAAGGACGAGATCCGGGTGGTGGCCCGGCTTGCGGCGGACGCGCTCCGGCGGGCGCAGCTGCTGGAGGCCGAGCGCTTGTCCCGCGATCGGGCCGAGCAGCTCCAGCAGACGATGACCGCCCTGGTCGCCTCCGCCTCGCTGGCGGAGGTGACGGCCGCCGTCGTCCGCCTGGGCCTGCCCTTCGGCGCGTCCGCGGCCTGGCTGGCCCTGCCCGGCCAGCACCACCCCGGGTCCGTGACGATGCTGGAAGCAATCGGGCGGCCCGGCCCGGTCCGGGCCGAATGGGAGGCGGTGGCCCGTCCGCTGCCGTCGCCGTCGGGGGCAGCGGTCGCGACGTCCGCTCCGGTCTACCTGCCGGCCCGGGAAGACCTCGCGGCCCGTTTCCCGGACGCCAGCGACCTGCTCGCCCGCCCCGGCGACCAGGCCTGGATTGCGCTGCCACTGCGCCGCGGGACAAGCACCCTCGGGGTCCTGACGCTGGCCTTCCCCCGGCCGCATCCGCTCGACGATGGCCGTGACCAGCTCATTCTTGGTGCGCTGGGAGCTGCCGTGGCCGATGCGCTCAGCCGTGCGATCCGGCACGACGCCGACCGCGACCTGGTGATGTCGGTCCAGCGCAGCCTGCTCCCGAAGACCTTGCCGGTGCACCCGCGGGTGGCCCTGGGCGCCTGCTACGCGCCGGCCGAGCGGCAGTACGGCATCGGCGGTGACTGGTACGACGCCATGCTCCTGCCCAGCGGCCAGATGCTGCTGATCGTGGGCGATGTCGCCGGGCACGGGCTCGATGCCGCGATCACCATGGGTCAGGTGCGGAGCGCGGCCCGCGCCCTCGGCCCGGCCCACGGGCCGGCCGCCCTGCTCGACGCCCTGGACCAGTTCACCGCGGGGATAGCGGACATGCTGTCGGTGACAGCCGCCATCGTCGTGATCGACCCGGCCGAAAGGACGCTCCGGTATTCCCTCGCCGGGCACCCGCCCCTGCTGCTGCGCGCTCCCGACCGGTCCGTCACGGTGCTGGACGAGGCGCGGGGGCCGATCCTCGGCTTCGGGGTGACGGGCCGTCCCGAGCGGACCGTCCGCTTCCTGGCTGGCAGCTGCCTGGTGCTGTTCACCGACGGGCTCGTGGAACGGCGCCACGAAACTATCGACGCCGGGTTTGCCCGGCTCAGCGCGGCGCTGGCGGCGGCGACCACGGGTGACCCGGCCGGCCTGTGCCAGGCCCTGACCGACCAGTCGCAGCCGGAGGCCGGGCGCGATGACGACACCGCCGTGCTGTCCGCCTTCCTCGCCTGAGCCGGCCGTGACCGTCACCGCCGCCCCGCTCCCGGCAGGGCCGGGAGCGGGGCGGCGGTCAGGCGGGGGGCTTCAGGCGCCGGCCGGGGGACCGCCGGCCGTCAGCCTCTTGCTCTTGCGGTAGGGCGACAGCCACGGGCCGACACCGCCGATGGCGATACTGCTGCCAATCAGCAGGCAGCAGACGGCGGAGATGATCATCCAGGTCGGCCAGCCCGACCCGTTGCCGACCACGTGCGGCAGCCCCAGGTTCAGGAACAAGGTGGCCGCCAGGCCGAGGGGCATCTGCAGGGAGAAGGCCCGGCTGACGCCGAACGGGCTGATCGCCTCGGCGTTCTCCGAGATCAGGGCGGTGTAAGCCGGGTAGATGAAGCCCGCGCAGATGCCGGTGAGGGCCCAGATGATGCTCAGCTCGCCGATGGAGTGGGTCTTCGGCAGGAACGCGATGACGAGGAACATCACCCCGGTGGCGGCCCCGCCGATGGTCCCGACGATCTTGCGGACGTGCAGCTTGTCGCACATCCAGCCGGAGAACAGCAGGGCCACGGTGAAGGTGAGCCAGAACATCGAGGCCAGCCCGGCCGAGCTGGCCGTGCTGATGCCGTCGTACTCCACGATGTACAGCGGCACGTACGCGCCGACGGTCACGTAGGCGACACCCCAGAAGATGACCACGCCGTTGAGGACCCACATCCGCCAGTCGCGGAAGACGAGGTTGCCGGTCTTGTTCGCCTCCTCCAGCGAGGAGTACCCGAGGTCGTGCGCCTGCGCCTGCATGGCCTCGGCCTGGTCGCGCAGGATCTGCCCGCGGATGCGCGGGGACAGGTCGCGGTAGAAGATCAGCAGGATGATCAGCACGACGCCGGCCATGACCGCGCCGATCCAGTACTGGGCCCGGAAGCCAGGCCAGATCGGGATGGTGAAGTGGGCGACCCACGTCGACAGCAGTGCGCCGATCGTGTAGGCGAACCCCAGCCAGCCGAAGGTGGTCGCCCGCCCGCTCTGCGGGGACAGGTCGCGGCAGGCGGCGGTGACCGCGGGCGACATCCCGGCCACCACCAGCGCGCCCAGGAACAGCGTCAGCGCGAAGATGCCGAGGTTGGGCGCGATCGCCCCGATGACCATGATGATCCCGTACCCGAGCACGGGCCAGACGATGATCGGCCGCCGCCCGATCTTGTCCGCCCAGATGCCCATCCACAGGCCGCCGGCCGCGGTCGCGACCCCGGCCCCGGCCGACAGGTAGCCCCACACCGTCAGGTTGGTGTGGAAGTCGGTGAAGATGTACGGCAGGACCGGGCCCGCCTTGAACGCTTCGAAGTTCTGGACGGTCCAGGCCAGGATGATCAGGCTGAGCAGCCACCACCGGAGCTTGTTCCGGGGAAAGTAGTCGACATCTGGGTTCCGCAGGTAACTCCAAAAGCTGGAGCCAACTACTGGTTCGCCCGTGGTCGTGTCTGTGGTCGCCATGTACTCCGTGCTCCTCCGATTCCGACGTCTTTATCTACCTATGCGTCAGAAAGCGCCAGCTGTCAACACCCTTTTCCAGACATCCAGGGCGTGAATTCCAGCCGGCCAGTAGTTTCCGGCAGCCACCCCCGGATGCCCTCCTAGCTGCGCAAACGCACGGCAGAAGCGTGCCTCGGCCGGTGTCCGAGGCCAATCTTGCGCTTGGCTCGATTACCCCGGCCGGCCATTAGCAAAGGCCCGAGAAGTATTTCCGGGGCGAGGGCGCGCGGGTGAAATTATTGACCGGCGGCTTACCTGGGTGGCAACACGCTAAGACATCTTGTGACGTGTGTCACCGGTCATCTGGCCTGCGGGGCTCGCCAACTGGCGACCCGCCGTGTGCTAGAGGCCCCGATGTAGGCGACGCGGCCCTGCTTCCGGGCGATCTGGGCTGCACGCCACCGACGCGGGCCGGAGCGCGCCGGCCGACGGGGTACGCCGCGAGCTCGCGGCCGAGCGGTCGCCCTAAGCGCCCAGCATCGGGTCCAGGCCGAGCAGGGCGATCACCCGGGCCACCGCCGGCTGGGGGCTGACCAGCAGCAGCGACCCGCCGCGTTTACGCAGGGCGCGGCTGGCGACGATAAGCGCCCGGAACGACGCCGAGTCAGCGAACCAGAGGCGGGACAAGTCGACCGTCACGTGGCTGGCCCCGGTGCCGGCCTGCGCCGTCAGCGCGGCCGTCAGTTGCGGCGCACTGAGCACGTCGGCCTCGCCGGACAGGTGAATGACCGGACCGCGGTCGCCGGCTGGACACGGAGATCCGCAGCGAACCCGCCACCGGGCCGTCGTGAGGGGCCGTCGGTGTGCCCGCCGGGCTCACCCGGTCCGGTAGCGTTCGGCGTCCGCGGCACGCCAGGTGAGCCCCAGCCCCGGGGCGTCCGGGTCGGGCCGCACGGTTCCGCCCGACGGGTCGAGGGCACCGTCGAAGAACATGCCCTCGATGCGCACATGGTCGTGAAACCACTCCAGGTGCCGCAGGTTGGGGACCGCGGTCGCCACCGCGGCGTGCAGGTGGGGGGCGCAGTGCCCGGAAATCTGCAGGCCGTAGGAGGCGGCGACGGCCGCCGCGCGCAGCCACTCGGTGATGCCGCCGCAGCGGGAAACGTCGGCCTGCAGGCAGTCGACCGCCCCGGCGGCGCACATCCGGCGGAAGTAGGTCAGGTCATAGCCGTACTCGCCCGCGGTCACGTCGGCCGCGACGGCGTTCCTGACCTCGCGCAGCCCGTCCAGGTCGTCGGACGACACCGGCTCCTCGAGCCAGCGCACGTCCAGGTCGGCCGCGGCCGCCATGACCCGGACCGCCTGCTTGCGGCCGTAGCCGCCGTTGGCGTCGATGAACAGCTCGGTCTCGGGGCCGATGACCTTGCGCGCCTGGGCCATGCGGTCGAGGTCGCGCCCGGCCGCTGTGCCCCACGACTCGCCCACCTTGATCTTCACCCGGGGGATGCGCTGCTCCAGGGCCCAGCCGGCCAGCTGGTCGTGCAGCTGGCGCTCGTCGTAGGTGGTGAACCCGCCGCTGCCGTAGACCGGGACCTCGGTCCGCACCGCGCCAAGCAGCCGGGGCAGGGACACCCCGAGCAGCCTGGCCTTCAGGTCCCACAGGGCGACGTCGACGGCGGAGATGGCGTAGCCGACGGCGCCGGGGCGGCCGTCGTTGCGGACCGCCCGGACCATGGACTCGAACGCCCCGCCGGTGTCCATCGGGTCCCGGCCGCGGACGATCGCGGCCAGCTTGCCGGTGACGATGGCGGCGCAGGCGGCCGAGCCGTAGGTCCAGCCGGTCCCGCACACGCCGCCCGCGCGGACCTGGACCACCGTCATCACGGTGGAGTCCCAGGTGAGCGTGCCGTCGCCCTCGGGCGCGTCGGTCGGCACGGTGTAGACGGCCGCGTCGACCGACTCGATCGTGAAATCGCCCATGCTGCCGCGCCCTAGTCGCGGGAACCGGGCAGGAACTCCTGCACCTTGGTCTTGATGCCCTCGATCACCAGGCTGCGCGCGTTCGGGTCGCCGCCCAGGATGGCCTTGGCGGTGTCCTTGGCCTGCTCGAACGTCGCGTGCGGGGGGATCGGGGGGACGCTCGGGTCGGTCCGGACGTCGAGCAGCACCGGCCGGTCGGACGCCAGGGCCCGGTCCCAGGCCGGGCCGACGTCGTCGGGCTTGTCGACGTGGAGGCCGAGCAGCCCGAGGCTGGTGGCGAAGGCGGCATAGTCGACGTCCGGCAGCACCTGCGACTCGGTGAACTTCGGCGCCCCCTCCATCGCCCGCATTTCCCAGGTGACCTGGTTGAGGTCGTCATTGTGGAGGACGGCGACGATCAGCCGGGGGTCGCTCCACTGCTCCCAGTAGTGCTTGACCGTGATCAGCTCGGCCAGCCCGTTCATCTGCATGGCGCCGTCGCCCGCGAACACGATGACCGGGCGGTCCGGGTGGCCGAACTTGGCGCCGATCCCGTAGGGCACCCCCGGTCCCATCGTGGCCAGGTTGCCCGACAGCGAGCCGCGCACCTCGCCGCGGAACTTGAGCTGGCGCGCGTACCAGTTGGCGGAGGAGCCGGAGTCGGCCGCGACGATCGCGTCGGCGGGCAGCCGGGTCGACAGCTCGTGGAACAGCCGCATCGGGTTGACCGGGTCGGCCTCGACCATGGCTTCGCGCTCCATCGTCTCCCACCACCGGCTCACCTTGGCCTCGATGTCTTCCCGCCAGGAGCGGTCCTCCTTGCGCCGCAGCAGCGGGATCAGCGCCTGCAAGGTGGCGCGGGCGTCACCGACCAGGTTGAGCTCGTAGGGGTAGCGCATCCCGATGTACTTGCCGTCGATGTCGATCTGCACCGCGCGGGCCTGGTCGAAGGCGGGCAGGAACTGGGTGTAGGGGAAGCTGGACCCGACGGTCAGCAGGGTGTCGCAGTTCATCATCAGCTCGTAGCTGGGCCGGGTGCCGAGCAGGCCGATCGAGCCGGTGACGTAGGGCAGCTCGTCCGACAGCACGTCCTTGCCCAGCAGCGGCTTGGCCACCCCGGCGCCGAGGAGCTCGGCCACCTGCTCCAGCTCGGCCCGGGCGCCGCGGGCACCCTGGCCGGCCAGGATCGCGACCTTGCTCCCGGCGTTGAGGATCTCGGCCGCGCGGGCGATCGCGTCGCCGTCCGGCGACGGCGTGGGCCAGTCGATCCCGAGGCTGGACGGCACCATCTTGAACGCGTGCGTCGGCGCCGAGTACTCCAGCTCCTGCACGTCGGAGGGGATGATGATGGCGGTCGGGGCCCGCTCGGCCAGCGCCACCCGGATCGCCCGGTCGAGGACGCCCGGCAGCTGCTCGGGGACGGTCACCATCTGCACGTACTCGCTGGCGACGTCCTTGAACAGGCTCAGCAGGTCGACTTCCTGCTGGTAGGAGCCGCCCATGGCGGAGCGGCTGGTCTGCCCGACGATGGCGACGACCGGGACGTGGTCCAGCTTGGCGTCGTACAGCCCGTTGAGCAGGTGGATCGCGCCCGGCCCGGAGGTCGCCATGCAGACGCCGAAGTGGCCGGTGAACTTGGCGTACCCGACCGCCTCGAAGGCGGCCATCTCCTCGTGCCGGGCCTGGATGAACATCGGGTTGTTGTCGGCCCGTCCCCAGGCGGCGAGGATGCCGTTGATGCCGTCTCCGGGGAAGGCGAAGACCTTGGTCACGTCCCAGGCGCGCAGGCGCTCGAGCAGGTAGTCGGCGACAGTGGGCTTAGCCATGGGTGGTTCCTTCCGCCAGGTGATCGGCCGCGCGGGCGGCGACCGCCATGATGGTCAGCGCCGGGTTGGCGCTGCCCTGGGTGGGCAGCACGCTGCCGTCGGTGATGTAGAGGTTGGGGACGGCGAAGCTGCGGCAGTTGCCGTCGACCACGCCGTGCGCTCGTCGGCGGCCATCCGGGCGCCGCCGACCAGGTGGGCGTAGCGGTTGATGGTGATGACCTCGTCCGCGCCCGGCCGCGTGCAGGATCTGCTCCATGACGTCGCTGGGCGGCCCGCATCAGCTGGTTGTCGTTGTCGCACTGGGAGTAGGCTGAAGTTCGCGACGGGCAGGCCGTAGCGGTCCTTCTCGCTCGGCCAGCGTGACCCGGTTGTCCGGCTGGGCCAGGAACTCGCACAGCGCTCCCAGGCAGGACCAGTGCACGTAGTCGCTCATGTACTGGCGCAGCCTGGCACCCCAGTGGCCCTGCGCGGCGACGTGCTCGGCCCAGGTGATGGGCAGCGGCGAGACGGTCTGGATGGAGAAGCCGCGCTTGTACGGCTTGGCCGGGTCGGTCTCGTAGAACTGCTCGCTGCTGACCTCCGGCGGCGGCGACTTGTACATCCGCACCTCGGCGTCGAACCGCCCGGCCGTCTGCGGCGCGCCCTGCACCATCAGGTACCGGCCGACCTGGTCGAAGTCGTTGCACAGGCCGTCCGGGAACCGCCGCGAGGTGGAGTTCAGCAGCAGCCGCGGCGTCTCGATCGAGTACCCGGCCACCGCGACCACGCGCCGCGCGCTGGAACCGGGGCACCCCGGCCCGGATGTAGTGCACCCCGGTGGCCCGGCCGGTCCGCTCGTCGAAGCCGATCCCGGTGACCATGGCGTTGGCCCGGATCTCCGCGCCGTGGGCGAGGGCGTCGGGGATGTGGGTGATCAGCGGGGACGCCTTGGCGTTGACCTTGCAGCCCTGCAGGCAGAACCCGCGGTAGATGCAGTGCGGGCGGTTGCCGAACCGGCCGTTGGAGATGGCGACCGGCCCCACCTTGGCCGTGATGCCGGACGCGTCGGCACCGCGCAGGAAGATCTCGCCGTTGCCGCCGACCGGGTGCGGACGCTGCGGGTAGCTGTGCGGGTCGCCCCAGGGCCAGTCCTCGCCCGCGACCGGCAGTTCGCCCTCGATGTCCTCGTAATAGGGCCGCAGGTCGGCGTAGTCGATCGGCCAGTCGGCCCCGACGCCGTCGTTGGTCCAGGTGCGCGAAGTCGCTCGGGTGGAACCGGGGCGTGTAGCCGGCGTAGTGCACCATCGAGCCGCCGACTCCGCGGCCGGAGTTGTTGGAGCCCATCGGCACCGGGTCGGAGCCGCTGATCACCCGCGGCTCGGTCCAGTACAGGTGGTGCGACCCGGCCTCGTCGCTGACCCAGTCGGCGTCGGGGTCCCAGAACGGCCCGGCGTCCAGGCCGACCACCCGCCAGCCGCGCCGGGCCAGTCGCTGCAGCAGGGTCGAGCCGCCGGCCCCGCAGCCCACCACGACCAGGTCGACGACGTCGCCGGTCGGCGAACCGGCGCATGTCGGCCCGCAGCCGGTGGTTGGTCCGGGTGCCGTCGTTGGGCAGCAGCCAGGCCGACTCGTTGCGCGTCGCGTACCGTCGTCATCAGTCGTCCTTTCCCGGGACCGGGTCGCGGGAGGGGCGGGCGTCGGCGCACCTCGAACGGTTCCCGCGCGCTCGACGCCGGGGTTCTTGTAGCCGCGCGGGTAGGCCGGGCCGGGGAAGCCGATCTCGTTCCAGGCCGACGGGTGGGCGTAGAACGCGGTGCAGGCGTACCGCGTCCACAGGCTCCACACGTGGGCGGCGTTCAGCCCGTGCCAGTCCTTGGCCCCCAGGTCCTGCACCGCCTGGATGAGCGGCGCGCTGGTCCTCCGCCGCGGCCTGCGCGAACGTGCGGGAGCAGGCCGACCTGGGCGTCCTCGTCGAGGTAACCGGAGCGTGTCGCGCCAGGCCTGCCCGTCTTCTGGCATGTCGGTGTAACGCCAGCCGTCGGTCTGCCGTTCGGCCAGCCGGGCGTCGATCGCGGGGACGACCGCGACCTTCGGCTCGCCGTCCTGGCCCAGCAGCCGGTCGCACAGCGCCGTGGCCGTGGCCTCCTCGGCCGGGGTGAAGAACCGGATGTCGGGCGGCATGCCCACCCGGGACAGCACCAGGCCTGCCGTCACCGGGTCCCAGTGGCTGACCTGGTCGAGCACGTCGAAGCCGGGGAAGCGGTCGTCTCCCGGGCCGCTGATGCGGGGCGCGATCCCGGCCTCGGCCTGCGCGTCCGACCCGGCCTTGCCGCCGGTCATTTCTCGCGGCGCAAGATCGCGGCCAGCAGTCCCATCCCGCCGACCATGGTGACCAGCAGGGGCGCCAGCAGCGGCGGCCCCATCTCCAGGTTGTAGCGGGCATTGGCCCAGCCGCCCGGCTTCTGCGCGATCCCGCGGGCATGCAGGTAGGTGCCCTGCAGGCCGTTGGCGACGATGGCGGCCGAGGCCACCGGCAGGGCCGTCTTGGCCATCCGCTGGCTGAAGAACCCGGCCACGCCCGCGACCGCGCCGATCGGGCCCGAGGGCGACCGGGATCCACATCATCTTGTTGCCGAAGCTGGCGCTGTCGTGCTCGAAGTAGATCTCGGCCGCGGTGACCAGCGCACCCGCCGCGGTCAGGGCGGACAGGCTGCGCTCGAACCGGCCGGTCTCCACGTTCGCGATCATCCGGTCGATGCCGTACTCGGCGCGTCCGCTCGCAGAACGCGGCTGGAGCAGTTTCATCTGGGTTTCCCTTCGGCGGTGGGGGCTCACTTGCGGCGCCGGGCGGTCGTGATCAGCGACCCGAAGGCGCGGGTGACGACCGAGCCGGCCTCCTCGGCGGCGATGACGGCGGCCGCCCCGGCGCTCCGGGCCGACGCGGCCAGATTCGGCCCGGCCTCCGCCGCCGGGCCGGTGACCGCCGCACCCACCAGCTCGGCCGCCTGGGACAGCTCGTCGTGGCCGCTGCGGTCGCGGGCCCGGTCGTCGAACTCGCCGTGCGCGCCGTGGTCGGTGCCGGGCGCCTCGTCGAGCGGCTTCCACAAGTTGTTCGGCCGGCCGGGGGTCTCCGGCTGGTTCGTCTGCTGCGACTTGTAGCCGGTGCGGCCCAGGTAGCGGTCGAGGACCGGGGCGGCGAACTTCTGGGCGAAGATGGTCGCCGCGGTCGACCCGCCCGCCCAGTACTCCTTGCGGCCCGCGTGCTCGGCCGCGAACACGACCGCCTCGGCTGCCACCTCGGGCTGGTAGATCGGCGGGACCGGCTGCGCGTGGCGCGGCAGCCGGGACAGCACCCAGGAAAACTGCGGCGTGTTGACGGCTGGCATCTGCACGACGGTGATGTTCACGTGGCTGTGGTCGTGCAGCAGCTCGGTGCGGACCGACTCGGTGAACCCGTTGATCGCGTGCTTGGCGCCGCAGTAGGCCGACTGCAAGCGGGATGGCCCGGTACCCGAGGGCGGAGCCGACCTGCACGATCGTGCCGTGGTCGCGCGGCTTCATCCGGGCCAGCGCGGCCATCGTGCCGTGCACGTAGCCCAGGTAGCTGACCTCGGTGACCCGCCGGAACTCGGCCGGGGTGATCTCCGTGAACGGGGCGAAGACCGAGGTGAAGGCCACGTTGACCCACACGTCGATCGGCCCGAGCTCGGACTCAACCTGGCTGGCGGCCGCGTCGACCGCGTCGAAGTCGGCGACGTCGGCCGGCCGCACCAGCGCGGTGCCGCCGTCCCGCAAGATCTCCGCCGCCGCGCCGTCCAGGCCCGCCTCGCCCCGGGCGATCAGCGCCACCCGGGCGCCCCGGCGGGCGAACAGCACCGCCGTCGCCCGGCCGATGCCGGCGCTGGCCCCGGTCACAACGACGGTCTTGCCGGTCAGGTCCCTCTGGCCCGCCTCGCTCACGGGACGCACCGCCTTCCTTCGCCTTCCGGCCTGGCCTGTCGCCTGGCCGATGCAGTTCGCCCCTACTTCCTGCCAGGCGGCTTCTCAAACGAAAAAGCCGGCATGGGACCGCCCGGAAGTGGAAGGAGGAGCGCATGAGCAACGACACTGCCGCTGATGATGTCCTGAGCCCCCGCGTGCTGCGTGAGTACGCGCTGGTGGCCGACGGGGAACGGGGCGCGCTCATCGGACCGGACGGCAGCGTCGCCTGGATGTGCGTGCCCCGCTGGGACAGCCCGTCCGCGTTCGGCGGGCTGCTCGGCGCGCGCCGGCCGGTACACGGTCGCCCCGGCCGACCGGTGGCACGTGTGGGGCGGCTACTACGAGAGCGGGACCCTTATCTGGCGCAGCCGCTGGGTCAGCGACTGGAAGACCGAGTGCCGGGAGGCCCTGGCGATGCCGGCCGACCCGCACCGGGCGGTCATGCTGCGCCGGGTCGAGGCGCTGGACGGGCCCTCCCGGGTAACCGCCTTCCTCGACCTGCGGGGCGGGTTCGGGCGCGGGCAGATGACCGATCTCAAGCGAGAGCGCGACGCCCGCGGGGACGTGTGGACCGGGCGCAGCGGGGCCCTGCGGTTCCGCTGGAGCGGGGCCGGGAAGGCCCGCCCGGCCGGCGGCGGGCTGGCCGTGACGCTGCGCCTGGCGCCGGGGGAGCACCATGACCTCGTTCTGGAGATTAGTGACCGGCGGCTGCCGGATGCGCTGCCGGACCCGGATCGGCTGTGGTCGGAGACCGAGGAGTCCTGGTCGCAGGTGGTGCCGGAGTGTGATGACCTGATCGCGGTGGCGGACGCCCGGCACGCCTACGCGGTGCTGCGCGGTCTCACGTCGGCCAGCGGGGGGATGGTGGCCGCCGCCACCACCTCGCTGCCCGAGCGGCTGGAGGCTGGGCGCAACTACGACTACCGCTACGCCTGGATTCGGGACCAGTGCTACACGGGGCTGGCCCTCGCCGCGCACGGGCCGCACCCGATGCTGGCCGGCGCGGTCCGCTTCGTCAGCGAGCGGCTGCTGGCCGACGGGCCCGCGATGATGCCCGGGTACACGGTGTCGGGCGAGGCGATCCCGGCCGAGCACCGGATCCGGTTGCGCGGCTTCCCCGGCGGGGTGCCCCGCAGTGGCAACTGGGTGCGGGGGCAGCTGCAGCTGGACGCGTTCGGCGAGGCGCTGTCCCTGCTGGCCGCCGCGGCCACCCACGACATGCTGGGCGACGACGAGTGGCGGGCGGCCGAGGTCGCGGCCGGTGCCATCGCGCAGCGCTGGCAGGAACCGGACGCTGGCATCTGGGAACTCGACAACCGGCACTGGGCGCACTCGCGGATGGCCTGCGTGTCCGGGCTGCGCGCGATCGCCGACGCGGCCGGCGCCGGGGGCGCCCACGGACGGCGGGAGGCGGCCGGGTGGAGTTCGCTGGCCGACGCGATCGCGGCCAGCCTCAAGGACTGCGTGCACCCCTCGGGCCGGTGGCAGCGCGCGCCCGGTGACGAGCGGGTGGACGCCGCGCTGCTGAACGCGGTCATCCGCGGCGGCCTGGGGCTGTCCGACCCGCGCAACGTCGCCACCATGGACGCGGTCCGCGACGAGCTGGGGGTCGACGGGTTCGCCTACCGCTTCCGCCACGATGCCCGGCCGCTGCACCTGGCGGAGGGCGCGTTCCTGCTCTGCGGCTTCTGGATGGCGCTGGTGGAGCACGCCCGCGGCCACCCGGTAGCGGCGGCGCACTGGTTCGAGCGCAACCGCTCGGCGGCCGGGCCCGGCCGGGCTCTACACCGAGGAGTACGACGTGCACCAGCGGCAGATGCGGGGGAACCTGCCCCAGGCGTTCGTGCACGCGGGGATGCTGGAGTGCGCGGTCACCCTGTCCCGCGACGTCCGGCTCGGCTTCGGCGAGTGAGCGGGGCCGCCTGGATCGGGACGTCGGGCTGGAGTTACGACCACTGGCAGCCCGAGCTGTACCCACCCGGCCTGCCTGCCCGCGACCGTCTCGCCCGCTACACCCAGGCCTTTGACACGGCCGAGCTGAACAGCAGCTTCTACCGCTGGCCAGCGCCGGGTGCCTTCGCCGGCTGGCGCCGCCGCCTGCCGGACGGCTTCCGCCTGTCGGTCAAGGCCCCGCGTGGCCTGACCCACGCGCGCACGCTGTACGGGCCGGAGACCTGGCTGGAGCGCATCACGGCGGGCTGGCACGAGCTGGACGGCCGCCGGGCGGTGCTGCTGGTCCAGCTGCCGCCCAGCCAGGGGCGCGACGACGCCCGCCTGGGCTACTTCCTCGCGCGGGTCCCGCCGTGGATGCGCGTCGCGGTCGAGTTCCGGCACCCGAGCTGGCACTGCGACGAGGTCTTCGGCCTGCTGGCCGCACACAACGCCGCCTACTGCGTGATGAGCGGTGCCCGGCTCCCGTGCGTACTGCGCGCCACCACCGACTTCGTCTACGTCCGGATGCACGGCCCGGACCACGAGCACTTGTACGGGGGCTCCTACTCCGAGGCCGACCTGAGCTGGTGGGCGGAGCGGATCGGCGAGTGGGACCGCGGCGGCCGCGACGTCTACGTGTACTTCAACAACGACGGGGACGCCAACGCCGTGCGCAACGCGCGCACCCTCCGGGCCCTCCTGGACCAGTGACCGCGATCGGGCAGATCCCCCCGGGCCGACGGGTTCAGGATTGTTTCGCCGGCGTTTATCGGGGCAGACGCAGGCTTGAGCCGCTCCAGACACCCGGCCCTCAGACCCGGGGACGGGTGTCCACCCGGTTACCCGTCCCCGGAACCACTGGCGGCACCCCGTAGTACCCGCGCCCCGTAGGATCGTGGCCATGGACCCGGTAACGGCCGTGCAGCTCGCGGACTGGCGCCGCGCCACCGCCGCCTTGTACGCGGCCGTCCGGGACCAGGCGGATCCCGCCGTGGCGCACGCGCGGTGGCGGTCGGGGCGCGATGCGCTGATGCGTTCCCATCCGAGCAGCGCGCTGCCCGACGGCGACCCGCTGCGGGTCACCGGCGTGCCGTACTGGCCCTACGATCCGGCGCTGCGGTTCACCGTGCCCGTCGAGTCAGCGGCGGAGCCCCGGCGGCTCGAGATCGACACCGGTCCGGACGGGGTCACCCGGCTGGAGCAGATCGGCTGGCTGACGATCCCCGCCCCGGTCGGACGACGGCTCGCGCTGTGGTGGCTGGACCAGTACGGTGGCGGGTTCTTCCTGCCGGTGCGGGACGCGACCGCCGGCGGCGCCAGCTACGGCGGGGGCCGCTACCTCCTCGACACGGCCAAGGGGGCCGACCTCGGATCCGACGGCCAGCGCATCGTCCTCGACTTCAACTTCACCTACCACCCGTCGTGCCGGTACGACCCGCGCTGGGTGTGCCCGCTGGCGCCGCCCGAGAACACCATCGACGTGGCGGTCAACGCCGGGGAGCGGCTGACGACCTGAGCAGCCATTGGCAGGGCGCCAGGCCCGCGCTACGTTCGTGGGCGGGGCCGTAAACCGCGGCACCGCTTCCGGGAGGTGCTGATGATCATCGTGGCCGGCTATTTCAGGGTCGACCCGGCTAACCGGGCCGCCTTCATCGAGAACCGCAAGGCCGCGATGGTGCGCTCGCGCGGCGAGAAGGGCTGTCATGCCTACGCCATGAGCCCCGACCCGCTTGACCCCGCACTGGTGAACTTGTACGAGCGCTGGGAGACCGCGGAGGACCTGGCCGCGCACGCCGCCGCCAACCGGGCCAGCCCGCGCCCGGCCGACGGCATCGAGGTCCTGGACTCGGAGCTGCTCCGGTACGAGATCGCCCAGGTTGGCCCGCTGGGGGGCTGAGCCAGGCACCGACTGGTGCGCGGGGCTGGCGGTGGGACCCGGCCTTCAGTCCCTGCGCGGACTGACCTTGAGCCGCTCGACGCACACCCGCCGGCCGCCGTCCGGGCCCAGCCGCAAGGTGATAAGGGCGCAGCTCCCGACGCGGCTCGGCGAGCCCGAGTACACCGCGGTGACCACCCCGGAGCTGGCATCGAAGGGCACGTCCCAGTGGCCGAGGGCCACGTAGTCGCGGCCGCTGGCGGCGATCTCCTCCGGGCTGATCGGGTAGGCGCGCCCGACGTCAGCGGCCCCCCGCGTCAGGTGGCCGTGCGCCAGGGCGACCTGCCAGGTGGCCTTGCCGCGAGGCGGGACGTCTTCCAGCGGCCGGAAGTCCGCGTAGCTCGTGTGCGGGCGGCCCCAGATGTCCAGGTCGAGTTCGGGCAGGTGGCGGGTCTCGCCGCCGGGGGTGCTGAGCACGTGCACGTTGGCGCCGAGGTCAGCCCGGGCATACGGCGAGCCCGGCAGGAACGGGTCATGGTTGCCCGGCAGGATCACCACCGGGGCGCGCACCTGGGCCAGTGCGGCCGCCGTGGCCGCCAGCGTCGCCGCGCTGACCCGCCCGTGGTCGAAGAAGTCGCCCACGATCAGCACCGCCCCGGCCGCCCGGTCGTGGGCCAGGGCGGCCAGGGCGACGATCTGCTCGGCGTCGTCCGGTCCTTCCAGGTGCAGGTCGGAGACGTGCAGCAGGCGCAGTGCGGACGGCGGGCCCGGGTCGGTCACGACGGCCGGTTGGCCGCGTCGTGCTCCGCCGCCGGCCCCGTCGCATAGGGCGCGTCCCGCCAGGTCAGCGCGGAGCGCAGGCCCTCTTCGCGCGACCGGCGGGCGAACTCGCGGGTCGCCGGGGACAGGTGGGCGATGGCGTCGTAGTCGGCGCTCTCGTAGGCGGCGGTCCGCACGCCCTGCAGTTCCATCCAGCGGTTGGTGATGTGCTTGTGGACGGTCAGCATGTCCAGCGGCTGCATGGCGATGCGCTGGCACAGCGCCATCACCCGCTCGTCGAGCTCGGCCAGGGGCACGACGTGCTGGATGATCCCGAGCTCCTTGGCCGTCTGCGCGTCGACCAGGTCGCCGGTGAACATCAGCTCCTTGGTCGCGGCGGCGCCGATCTTCATCGGCAGCATGCCCATGATGGGCGGGATGCCGAGCCCGCGGGCGGCCGGGTGACCGAACCGGGTGCCTTCCGCGGCGAAGACGATGTCGCAGGTGCCGATCAGGTCGAGGCCGCCCGACAGGCAGTAGCTGTGCGTCTGCGCGATGATCGGCTTGCGGTAGTTCCACATCCACATCCAGCTGTCGGCCATCTCCCGCAGCTGCTCACGGTCCACCGAGATGCCAGCCTCCCCGAGGTCGGCCAGGCCGTCACCGTGCGCACCCGCGTCGGCCGCGTCGTACGCGTGGTCGGTCCGCGGCCGGGGGCTGAGGTCGTAGCCGGGGCAGAAGGCCCGGCCGGCTCCCTTGAGCCGGATGACCCGGACCTGGTCACCAGGGCTCAGCGCGACCAGCGCGGCCCGCAGGTCGGCGCGCAGGCCGACCGACAGCGCGTTCAGCTTCTCCGGGCGGTTCAGGGTGATCGTGGCGACCGGCCCGTCGGTGTCGACCAGGACGTTCTCGAATTCCATGGCTCGCTCCTTTGCTCGCGGGGGAAATTACCCGGCCCGAGGCCCGGCCGGGACCGCCGTCACCTCGACCGTCTCGTAGCCGGACTCGGTCAGCTGGCAGATCGAGACCCGGGCGGCGGTGCCGTCCAGGTCGAGGAAGCCGATGGTGCCGAGCTGTGTCTCGAGGTTGTGCGGGTAGGTGGGCGACCCGGGGTTGACGCACAGGACCCGGCCGATCACGTCGATGCGCTGGACGTGCGTGTCACCGTAGACGACTACGTCGAGCGCCTCCGGCGTGGCCGGCTCGGCTCCGAACCGCCGCCGGCTGACGTTGCCGACGGTCAGGTGCGGCGGCACCTCCGGGATGGTCAGGTCGTGGATGATCCCGACCCGCAGGCCGCCCCCGCCCGCCCCGCTCAGCTGCACGATCCAGGTGTCGTGGACCCGCGGGTCGGCCCGGGCCCGCGGCCGGCCACCGAAGCCCTCGTCGCCGTTGCCGCGGGCGGCGAACACCGGCGCGACCTGTTCCAGCTGGTCCAGCAGCCACAGCTCGTGGATGTCGCCCGCGTGCAGGATCGCGTCACAGCCCGCGAACGCGTCGAATACCTGCGGCCACAGCTGGGCCCGGGCCTCCGGGATGTGAGTGTCAGCGACCAGGCCCAGCCGCAGGCGCGGGGAGGCAGACCCCGCGACGGCCGCATAGCCGACATCCCGGGGAATCGACGGACTGGCCACCCTCCATCCATACATGATCATGGCCGCCAGCGGTAGGCGTCACCTGGCGCGCGTCAGGCGGGGGGAGCCTGCTCGAGGTCCGGGACCGGCGTCTGGCTGAGGCGCGCGGCCTCGATCGCGGCGTCTGCCCGCGCCGCCGCCCGGCGGTCATGCCGGCCCAGCATGAGGCCCAGCAGCACGGCCCCGGCGGCGACCGCGCCGCCCACCAGGTAGGCCAGGATCCAGGCGGGGGCGCTCCCGGTCACCGGGTGACCAGTCGCGATCCCGCTCAGCACGCTGATCCCGAGGACGGAGCCGATCTGCGTGGCCATCACCTGCTGGCCGCCGGCCGCGCCCTGGTTCGCGGTGCTGACCGAGTTGATCATGGTGGCGGTCAGGGCCGGCTGGGCGATGCCCACGCCGAGCCCGCCGAGGACGTTGCCCACGATGAAGGCGAGCACGGAGTGCTCGGCGGCGCCGACCGCGAAAGCCCCCATCGCCAGGACCGAGCACAGGCCCCCGACCACGGGACCATGGCGGTTCCAGCGGGCCGGCAGCCGGACCCAGACCAGCGAGAGCAGGCTGTTCGCGATCGGCCGGCTCATCATGACCAGCGACGTAGTCGCCAGCGACAGGCCGAGGCCCAGCTCGACGAAGATGGGCGAGATGACGAAGCCGCCCATGTAGCCGAAGAAAATGCAGAACAGGACCGCGATGGGCAAGCCGAAGTCGGGATTACGGAACCAGGAGAAGTGGATCAGGGGATAAGCGATCCGCTGCTGGCGCCACACGAACAAGGCCGTCGTGGCCACGCCGGCCAGGAAAATCGCGACGACGTACCCGGACAGGCCGGCCGCGGGCGCCCGGTTGACGGCGAACAGGATGCCCAGCACTCCAGCCATCAGCAGGACGGCGCCCGGGTAGTCGATCTTGACCCGCTCCACGACCTGGCCCTTGGGCAGCAGTGGGATGGCCAGGGCGAGCGCGACGACGGTCAGCCCGGCCTGGACCAGGAACAGCGAGCGCCAGCCGAGCGCCTCCGCCAGCGGGCCGCCGATGACCAGGCCGACGACGGGGGCCGCGGCCCCTACCATCGACCACCAGCCCGAGGCCCGCGCGCGTTCCCCGGGCGGGTACGTCCGCATGACCAGGGCGAGCGCGGACGGCTGGGCGGCGGCGCCGAACGCCTGGCTGGCGATCCGAATCCCGATCAGGGCCCAGGCCGACGGGGCTGCGGCGGTGAACAGCGCGAGGACGACGGAGCCGGCCAGGCTAGTCAGGAACAGCCTGCGGTGCCCGAAGACGTCGCCGATTTTCCCGAACACCGGGGTCGAGATGGCCATCACCAGCATCGGCCCGGTAATAGCCCATTCCAGCAAGTCCGGAGACACGCTGTAGCCGCGCGCGATGACCGGCAGTACGACGGTGAGAACCGTGACGGGAAAGCCGGTGGCGAACTGGCCAGTAAGCGTGACCGCAAGGACGAGTCCCTTGCGCTGTTCCAACGTCCAGCTCCTCACGTCACTGCTGCTCCGCCTGTGCCTGGTTACGGCGAGTGCCGAGCGGAAACCAGTGACGTTTGGAACTGTCCTGCCACTTTACCGCAATATCGAGATACGGCTATAGGCGGGCTAGCGACCCGCCCGCTGGCCGGCGCCCACCGGGTCCTGGTCGGCGAGGCCATCCCAGTCGCCGTTCAGGTAGCCGGGTAGCGTGTGCTCGGGCGCGTTGTCCGGGTGCCGGTGGATCATCCACATGGGGATGCCCGCGAAGATCCCGAGCACCACTGCTGCCGCCGCCGAGAAGACCACGATCAAGGTCAGGGTCGTCATCAGTCTCATCTCCTCCGGCCCGCTGGTTGGGGGCGCGGGCCCGATACTGTGAGACTGCCCGGTGGTTCTCTTTTTTTGGCCAGGCGAAGCTCTCCCGCCGCTACGCGTTCGTTACTTTCCTGTGATGTTCCTCTGGATCACGCGGGGATGAGGTGAGCTGCCCGCCCGGGGTCGGCCCGGCGGCCGGACGCGGTTGCGGCCAGCGGGCCGACGTGCGCCGCAGGCCGCGGTCGAGGGTGGCGCTGAGGCCGCCTTCGCCCGCCGCGATCTGCCGGATGATGACGATCATGGTGGGCAGGGCCCAGAAGTCCCCGCAGACCCACAGGATCGACGCGCCAATCTGCTGGTCAGCGAAGGGAGGCAGGGTCACCCCGGGCAGGTGGCTGTAGACCGGGTAGATCGACCCCCGGCTGAAGATGCTCAACGTCATCGCCAGCATGATCATCACCACGTTGGTGCCGAAGAGCGCAGCGGCGCGGCTGGTCAGCGGCATCCGGCGGCGGAACGGCGGCGAGGGGATGTACTGCAGCCAGAACAGCAGGCCCGCGGCGAAGAAGCTGCCGTGCATCAGCCAGATGTGCACCGCCTGGTTGTTTTCGGCCAGGTCGAACAGCGCCGGAACATGCCAGGCGATCATCACCACGTTGAAGAGGGCCACCGCCACCCAGGGCCGCAAGAAGAAGCCGCCGGCCGCCCGCAGCGGCCGGGACCAGCGGCCGGCGAGCAGGCCGCGGGTGGCGGCGCGCCCCGTGCGCGCGGGCAGCGCGGACAGCAGCGGCTGCCACGGGGCGCCCGCGACGACCAGGCTGGGGGCGGCGAACATCAGCAGCAGGTGCTGGATCATGTGGACGAAGAAGTAATCGTCGGCCCAGTAGTCGACCGGTGACTCGACGGCCACCAGGAGCACGGTGAGCCCGGCGTAGAAGAACACCGACCGCAGCCGGCGCTGCCGGGTCCGGTCCGGCCGGGAACGCTGGGCCAGCCGCCACAAGCCGACCTCATGCCAGGCCACGACTGCCGCGGCCACGACAAGGAACGGGTCGAAGGACCAGTTGTCGAGCAGATAATGCATCCTGGCCTACCCAAACCGGCATTCGTCCAACAGGGAAAGGCTGACCGTATTCGGCGACAGCCTATGGCGCAAATGGCCGCCGGTGCTTTTTCCGCGCGGAGATGAAAAAAATGTCATTCAGCTCGGCAGGCTCGGCGGGGCCACCTGGGCGGACAGCGCGGTGCTGGCCGCGGTGAAGAGCTGGTCGATCTGGGCCCGCTCCGCGTCCAGCGCCTGCTGGTCCCGGCGCAACTGGGCCGAGGCGCTGGCGATCCCGGCCGGCGTGGTGGCGGCCACTCGGCTGGCCACGTCGACCTGAACCCGCTGGGCGAGCGGAAACGCCCAGGTGACGAGGTCGTTCACTGCCGCATCGAGATGGAACGAGGCCAGCGACTCCGGCGCCTGGTACTGCACCAGGTCCTCCATCTGCATGTTGTTGCCGGGCGAGCAGTTCGCCGCCGCCGTGTTGGCGATCGTCACCGCCGTCGTGACATCGTGGCTGGTCCCGGCCTCGATGGCGCGCAGGGCGGTGAGCGAGTCGGTGACCCCGCCCGCGCACGACTCGATGTCGGTGTTCACCTCCTGGACCATCCCCCGCAGGTCGGCGGCTCGCTGCCCGGTCGATGGCCGGTGCGGGAGGGCGACGAGCACCAGTCCGGCGACGAGCACCGCCGCGGCGGCCAGCATCCAGCGGGGGGTTCGCAGCACGGGCCAGCCAGCCGGCCGGTAAGCGCCCGGCAGTGTTTTTGCCATTGGTCTCTCCTCCGATTCCGGCCCGTGGGTCCGGCCGGCGCCATCATACGAGCACTTCCGCGCCTTTGGTAAGGGCGCAATGACGGTAAGGAGCCGGAAGACCCCGGGCTCCCGATGAAAAAATTTTCATCTTGACGGTGGGAACTGTCGCGGAACTGCTGCGCGATGGGAGCATGAGGGGAAACTTGCGCATTGGTGTGGTCGCCCTGCATCGATTGCCTGCTTACTGGCCGAATGTGAACCTGCTTTCGATCAGTACGGGCCTGGCGCTGTCGCGGGCTTGAGAAGTGAGGTGGTGCGGGTGTCCGTGGCGACACGGGCGGCGGCCCTGATCGTTGCCTTCCTCGGCGTGGTCGGGCTCGGGATCTTCGTCGCCGTGTACTACATCGGCTCGGCGACGACGCAGCTGCCGATCGTTCACTACACGGCCTCCGGCGGGCAGGTCAGCGTCGTGCTGCAGGAGGACCCGCAGAATGACTCCACCACCCGGCCGGACTGGGTGACCTACTACACCCAGGACCCGTCGAGCAAGCAGTGGCTGCACACCACGCTGTTCTCGGTCCCGGCCGGCGTGAAGGTCAACGTGACCATCTACGGCTACGACGGCTGCACGCCGCTCCGCAACAACTACTTCAGCCAGGTGCAGGGCACGCTCGGTGGAACGGTGACCGTTTCTCAGTTCGACGAGCACGGCAAGGAGTACGTGACCAACAAGTCGACGTCGCTCATCAACGGCTGGTCGGACTGCAACGTGGGGCACACGTTCGCGATTCCCGAGCTGGGCGTGTTCGTGCCGGTCGCCTCCCCGAACGCCCAGCTCTCGGCGAACAACCTGTGTGGTACCTCGCCGTGCACCACGAGCGGCAACCCGTACGCGAAGGAGACGTTCAGCTTCATCTCCCCCAAGGCGACGGGCACGTACCGCTGGCAGTGCTTCGTCCCCTGCGGTGGCGGATACCTCGACGGCAACGGTGGTCCCATGCAGACTCTGGGATGGATGATGGGTGAAATGGACGTGGTGTCCGCATGAGCGCGGTTGACACTCCAGCGCCGGCCGGCGCGGACGCATCGCCCGAGCCCAGGCACGGACTGCGCCTGTTCGCGATCTGGATCGTGCTGTCGGTTGCCGCCTGCCTCGTCATCTGGTTTGCCTGGTATCCGCACATGCCGCCCGGCCGGATGTCCGACTCCGCGACGCACCAGCAGTTCGACATCGGGGTCCTCGCGGTGACCGCCGCCCCGGTGATCATCGGAGTCCTGCTGTACTTCGGCTACGCGATCGTGGTCTGGCGGGCCAGGCCGGGGGATGAGAGCGACGGCCCCGCGATCTACGGCAATACCAAGGTCCAGGCGACGTGGATCATCGGCACGACCATGATCGTGCTCTGGCTGTTCGTGTTCGGCACCGTCGAGCTCGTCGGCCCGGCCGGTGCGGGGGCGGGCGAGGGCCCAGCCCCGATCTGGAAGCTGGCGGGAACCCAGACGACGGCATGGACCGCGGGCGGGAATGACATGCTGCAGGTCCAGGTGATCGGTCAGCAGTGGGAGTGGACCTACCGCTATCCGCAATTCGGCGGGATGGAGTCCACGGTGCTCGACCTGCCGGTGAACACCCCGATCGAGTTCCACGTGACCTCGCTGGACGTGATCCACAGCTTCTGGGCCTACCAGCTCGGTGTCAAGGCCGACGCTAACCCGCAAGTGGACAACGTGGCGTACACCACCGCGAAGACGGCGGGCGGCTTCACCGTCCGCTGCAGCGAGTTGTGCGGGATCTGGCACGGGGCCATGACCACCAACGGCACTGTCCTGTCGCCGGGCGCGTTCCAGGCGTGGGCGACCGGGGCGCAGGCCAAGGAACGGTCGGACGGGTTGCTCGCCGCCCTCCCGCCGTACGCGCTGACCTACGACCCCACCGTGATCCCCCAGCTCGGCAAGAACATAGTCCAGATAGTGGGCGTCACCGGTGGCGCCGGCTACTACTACGGGCCCGGCAACCCGGTGACGCCATGATGCGCCCCCTGCCGCTGGCCGCGGCACACGTTCTGTCCGCCATGATGTCGGTGAAGGAGTAACGGGATGGCCGTCGAGACCAAGCCCGGGCGAGCGGAGCCTGCGGGCCCGGACCACGGCCCCCGGATCGTCGGGGCGCACCTGCCCTGGTGGTTGCGCCCTGGAGTCCTGCTCGGGGCGATCGGGGCGGTGGCCGGCTACTTCCTCGGCCACTGGCTCGGCAACTTCCTCGGCGGGGATTACGCCCGCAGCTCCCTGTCGGACGCCAACGACGTTGCCATCGTGCTCGGCTACGCCTTCGCGGTGATCGGCTGGCTGGCAGGCCTGGGCGTGTTCAACGACCTGTTCCTGATGATGCTGGGCCAGCCCGTGCGCGAGGAGGCCCGGCTGCTGGGGCTGCAGGAGCCTGGCACCGGCAAGTACTTCAGGTACACGCTCGACCACAAGGTCGTGGGCATCCAGTACCTGTTCGGGATGATCGTCTACTTCCTGACCGGCGGCCTGTTCGCCATGGCGATCAGGAGCGAGCTGCTGTCGCCGTCGTATCACCTCATCGGCCCCGACCAGTACCTGATGGTGGTCGGCGAGCACGGCACGATGATGATGATGATGATGTCGTCGGTCATCCTCGGCCCGTTCGGGCAGTACTTCGGCCCGTTGCTGATCGGGTCGAAGCGGGTCGCGTTCCCGCGGCTGGAGGCCCTCGGGTTCTGGCTCACCGTCCCGGCTTACGTCATCTTGCTGTCCGCTGTCCTGATGGGCGGGTTCACCACCGGCTGGACCGGTTACGAGCCGCTGGCGACCCAGACGACGTCGGGCGAGGACGCCTACTTCTTCGCGTTCGGCCTGATGGGCATCTCGATGATCCTGGCCGGCTTCAACATGATCGTCACCGTCATCAACTACCGGGCGCCCGGCATGCGCTGGAACCGGCTCCCGATGTTCGTCTGGTCGATGTTCACCGTGTCGTTCCTGCAGGTCCTGGCGGTGCCGGTGCTGATCGGGGCGTGCTACATGGCGCTCACCGACCGGACCTTCCAGACCGCGTTCTTCACCAATCAGCTTGGCGGCAGCAGCTTCCTGTACGAGGACCTGTTCTGGTTCTTCGGCCATCCCGAGGTGTACATCCTGGCGCTGCCCGGCTTCGGGCTGATCTCGGAGATCATCTCGGTGTTCTGCCGCAAACCGCTGTTCGGCTACAAGGTCTCGATCGCCGGCATGGTCGGGGTCGGCCTGGCGTCCTTCCTCGTGTGGCAGCACCACCTGTTCGACAGCGGGATCAACCCGGACATGCGGCCGCTGTTCATGCTGACGACCGAGATCATCTCGATCCCGACCGGGTTCATCTTCCTCGTCGCCATGGGGACGTTCTGGAAGGCCAGGATCAGGTTCTCCATCCCGATGCTGTTCGCGCTGGCCTTCTACTTCAACTTCTTGTTCGGCGGCATCAGCGGCGTGTTCCTGTCGGACGTGCCCGCGGACACCACCGAGCACGGCTCCTTCTTCGTGATGGCGCACTTCCACTACACGATCATGGGCGGCCTGATCTTCGCCTTCTTCGCCGGCATCTACTACTGGCTGCCCAAGATGACCGGGATCAAGCTGAACGAGACGCTCGGCAAGATCCACTTCTGGACGATGTTCATCTTCTTCAACACCACCTTCCTGCCGTTGTTCGCGCTCGGCATGCTGGGCATGCCGCGCCGGGTGTTCGAGTACGCGCGCAACCTGGAGACGCTGAACGACTGGGTCTCGATCTCGTCGTTCCTCCTGGGCGTCTCGATCCTCATCTTCGTGATCAACTTCGTCATGTCGATGGCGTTCTGGCGGACACCCGAGGTTGCCAACCCCTGGCGGTCGCGCAGCCTGGAGTGGCAGCTGCCTACGCCAGTGCCGGCGGACAACTTCAAGCGGATCCCGGTGATCCTCGCCAGCCCGTACGACTACGGTGTGCCGGACGCGCTCCCGGTCGCCGACTTCAACCCGCCGCCGGGCGTCATTGGCAGCGCCTACGCCCCGGTCAGCGGACGAGTGGAGGGTTAGGCCATGAGTGACGCCATTGCGGAGTCGTCGACTGAGATCGCGGCGCAAGGGGAGGACGAAGGCTTTTACCACGAGTCCGCGCTCAACGCCGCCTGGACCGGAGCCCGGCTGGCGATCGGCGGGCTGACGTTCCTCTTCGGCTGTTTCGCGTTCGCCTACTTCTACCTGCGCTCGCTCAATTCGTCCGGGCGCTGGGAGGGGTCGGGCTACGTGCACCCATCGCTCTGGATGGGGACCACGATCATGCTCCTGGCCGTGCTCAGCGCCGGCTTGCAGTACTTCGGGCTGCAGCGGATCAAGGCCGGGCACATGGTCGTCTGGCAGATTAACGCGCTCGTCGCCATGGCCCTCGGCCTCGCGGCCGTCGCGATGCAGATCTACCAGCTCACGGACCTGCCCTTCCCGCCCGGCAGTTCGGGGTACTCGAGCGTCTTCACCGGCTTCTACCCCGTGTTCCTGACCATTCAGCTTGCTGTGCTGCTGTGGCTGGAAATCCTGCTCGCCAGGTCCAGGTTCATCCCGGCCATGTCGTTCGTGGAGCAGCCGCCGACGATCCCCGGCACCCACGCGGTGCAGCGGTTCCAGGCTTCGCTGAGCGCCTTCTCGACGGTCTGGAATTACCTGGCGCTGGTCGCGCTGGTTTTCTGGCTCCTTTTCTACGCCCAGTAGGGTTGTTGTGAGCCGAGGAAGAACAGGAAGAGGGGATCGCACATGAGCGACGGCTGGAGCTTTGGCGGGTCGATACTGACCTTCGCGTTCCCCATGATCCTGTTCGTGGTGGTGGTGACTGCCCTGTACATCCTGTACACCAAGCCGACCGTAGTGCCGGGGCACCGTACCTCGCCGGTGGAACGTCCGGTGTCCCATACCGCGATCCCGGGTATCGCGGAGGCCGACCAGGTCGGGGACAACCTGCTGGGGCGGGCCCCGGTCGCACCGGAGGCGGGCGACACGGTGACGGACGGCACAGCGACAGGCGGCACAGCGACAGGCGGCACAGCGACAGGCGGCACAGCGACGGGCGCCGACGACGGCAACGGTGCGCCCGAGGCCCAGGAGTGAAGACGACGGCGGCATTGCCCGCAGGCGCGCCCGGACTCCTCGCCCCCGGGCCGGCGGCCCCGGCCAGCGGCAGCCGCCGTTCGCCGGGGGCAGTCGCCCGCGGGCTGGTCGCGCTGACCAAGCCCAGGATTATCGAGCTGCTGCTGGTCACGACGGTCCCGGTGATGCTGCTGGCCCAGCGCGGGGTCCCCTCGGTCATGCTCGTCCTCGTGACGCTGGCCGGCGGCACGCTGGCGGCGGGCAGCGCCAACACGATCAACTGCTATATCGACCGCGACATCGACGCGATCATGAAGCGGACCGCCCGGCGCCCCCTGGTGGCAGGCGGGGACGGGGCGATCAAGCCGGGGGAGGCCCTGTCGTGGGGCATCGCGCTCGGCGTGGGGGCCACCGTCCTGCTCGGCCTGGAGGCCAACTGGCTCGCCGCCTCGCTGGCCGACGCGGCCATTTTGTTCTACGTCTTCGTCTACACGCTGCTGCTCAAGCGGCGCAGCCCGGCCAACATCGTGATCGGCGGCGCCGCCGGCTGCTTCCCGGTGCTGGTCGGCTGGGCCGCGGTCAAGGGCACGATCGGGGTGCCCGCGATCGTGCTGTTCGCGGTGATCTTCCTGTGGACCCCGCCGCACTTCTGGGCCCTGGCGATGAAATTCCGCGACGACTACGCCGCGGCGGGCGTCCCCATGCTCCCGGTGGTCAGGGCGGTCACCGAGGTGACGCGCAAGATCGTCTGGTACTCCTACGCGATGGTCGCCGCCACGCTGGTCCTCGTGCCCTACGCCGGGTGGATCTATGGCGCGGCCGCGCTCGGGCTGGGCGGCTGGTTCCTGGCCGAGGCACACCGGCTGCATGCCCTGGCGTCCCGGGCCGACGCTGAGCAGGGTCCGCGCCTGGTCCCGATGCGCCTGTTTCACCAGTCGATCATGTACCTGACCCTGCTGTTCGTCGCGGTCGCGGTGACCGCCCTGCTCCCCTGGGGTCGCTGGTAGCGGGCTTACCTCAGGCCGTGCCACCGGCCGTGGCCCGTGACCTCCTTGGTGAGGCGGGCCAGGTAGGCATCGTAAGCGGCAGGTTGGTGATCGTCTGCGGACGGCAGCGCCAGGGCGTCTGGCTGGCCGGTCGCGGCAGGCAGGGAGACCTCGTCCCGGATCGTCCGGACCCAGAAGTACACCGCGAAGATCGCGAACAGGGGCCATTCGAAGGTGTAGGCCCAGCTGAGCGAGTTCCCCGACAACGCCCGGTGCAGCTGCCAGTCACCCAGCCAGCCCATCGCAAGGACGCTGAGGAGCACGAACAGGTGCCAGGCGAGCCACTTGGGCGCCAGCAGGAATCTCCACCGGGATGACCGCCAGGTACCGGGCATGCGGCCAAGTTTAGGGGGCGAGGATCTTGTGGACATTACAGCGTTTGTGACATTTCGGTCATCTTGGCGTCCGGGCCCGCAGCGTTCTTGCCGCCGGGCTCGTCGGCGACCGGGATCAGCAGCTCGAACTCGCTGCCCCCGCCAGGCTCACTGCGGACGTTGACGGCACCGCCGTGGGCCGCAGCCACCGCTGCGACCAGCGGCAACCCCAGTCCGGTGCCGTGCGACCGCCTGTCCCCAGTCCGGAAGCGGTTGAAGATGTACGGCAGCTGGTCAGCGGCGATCCCGGTCCCCGTGTCGGCGACGACCAGGCGGGCTGGCCCGTCCGGGGCGCCGTCGAAGACCGCCAGCTGAATCGCGTCGTCACTGGCGGTGTGGCGGACGGCGTTCTCGATCAGCGCGTCCAGCGCGAGCGCCAGCCGCTCCCGGTCCGCGCGCACGGTCACGCGCTCCAGGGGGCCGGTTCGCCAGTGCCGGTCAGCGGCGGGGCGCCAGCGCCGGACCAGGTCCGCGGCCAGTTCGTCCAGGGCCACCGGCTCCGGGTGCAGGAATGCGGGATCGGCCGCGGCGGCGATGAGGAGCAGCCGTTCGGAGATCCGCCGCAGGCGGTTCAGCTCGCCGATGACAACCGCGATGTCCTCCCCCTCCTGCTGGTCGCTGGCCAGCGCTTCGGCCAGCAGCTCGGAGTGGCCGAGGGCGATCGTGATCGGGGTCCGCAGCTGGTGGGCGGCATCCTGCAGGAAGCGCCGCTGGTCGGCCAGCAGCTGGGCGATCTGCGCCGCGATCTGCTGATAGGAGCGCTCGGCCGCGAGCTTGCGGCGGGCATGCCAGGCCATGGCGAGGAACACGGCCGCCATCAGCGGAACCTCAGAGAGCTCGGCCGGCGGCTCGCTCCCGCGCCGGACGGCGATCCCGATTCCGACCGCGGTCAGCAGCATGACCGCGCCGAGCACCCACAGCGTGGGTCCGAACCTCCAGGTGCGGAACCCGTAGATGAGCGTCAGGCTGATCCAGATGAAGTGGAACGGGATGGTCTCCCATCCCGGGTACATGAGAATAAGGTCCAGGTTGAGCAGGGCGAAGACCATCCAGGCGCCGTCGGTCAGGCCGCTGCGGTGGGTCCACACCCAGTGCGACAGGCAGGAAGGACGCGGCGCGGTGATCTCGCCGGGGCTGGCGTCAGATTTGGGTTCGGTCTCCTGCTCAGCGAGCGATGAGCTGATATCCCTCACCCCGCACGGTCTTGATCAGCTCGAAGCCGAGTTTGGAGCGCAGCCGCCGGATGCACGCGTCGATGACGTTGGAGCCGGGCCCGGAGGGGTAGCCCCAGACCGACGTGAGCAGCGTGGCCTTGGGCACCGGCTCCCCGGCGTGGTCCATGAGCTCGCGCAGCAGCAGGAACTCGAGCTTGGTGAGGGACACCGGCCCGTGGCCGGTGTCGGCGCTCATGTGGCTGACGTCGAGGGCTACGCCCCCCGTCCGCAGAACTTCGCCCGCCGGGTGGGCCGGGTCGCCCCGCAGCCGGGCCTTGACCCGCGCGAGCAGCTCGGCCAGGGCGAACGGCTTGGTCAGGTAGTCCTGCGCGCCCAGCTCGAGCATCTCGACCTTCGCGGTGACGTCGGCCACGCACGACAGGACGATCACCGGCTGGTCCGGCCGGGCGGCGAGCAGTTCACGCAGCGCCTGGCGCCCGTCGACCTCGGGCATCACCAGGTCGAGGATGACCAGGTCGTAGTGACGCCCCGCGGCGGCGCGCAGGGCCATGGCGCCGTCGCCGGCGAAGTCGGTGTCATAGCCGGCCGCAACGAGGGCGCGGCCCACGAACGAACGGATCCTGGACTCGTCATCGGCGACGAGGATGCGGCCGAGCGATGCCATCACCTGTAACCTGCCACGTGAGTAATCGACCGTAGTCGATTTCGATAAGGATTTCGTTCCCCTGCAATCGGTTGCGGTTGAGGAGCGTTCTGTTCCTACTCACAGCCTGTCCCGCGGGCCACAGTCGCACAGTTGCCCCGCAGCAGCAAGATTTCGCGCATTACGAAACAGCCGCCATGTGGATTACAACTTAGACATAGCACGAAGATCAGCCTGCGGCCGAACGTTTTCCCAGGTCAGCTAGACGAGCCGTACTGGATCGGCACCACAACTGTCTGCGCTTTCGCCCAGCCGGCCGCGCCGGCGGTGTGCCGCCAGACCGTCAGCGTGCCGCCGTCGGCGGTGAGCGCGTCGGTGACGCCGGCGGCGGGCAGCGCCAGGGTGACTGCGTGGCCGCCGGGGACACGGGGCAGCGGCTGCCACGAGGTCCCGCCCTTCACCAGGGTTTCCCCGCGGTTCCCGGACAGGGTGACCGCGATCGTCCCGCCGTCGCCGAACGAGACCGACGCCGGCTGGGCCCCGTCGAGCCGCAGGGACGGGGACACCGTCCAGCGCTGGCCGCCCTCAGTGGTCCAGGCGGCCAGCAGGCTGGCCGCGGCCCCGGTGCCCGCTTCGAGGAGAGCGGTGTCGGTGCCGCCGGTCCGCGTCAGCCGGAGAACCTGGATCGGCTGCCCGGCCTCGGCGGCGCCGACGGGCAGGCTGGTCAGCCGCCAGGCGCCGGCGGTGTAAGCGAAGATGCCCGCGACGCCCGCCTGGCCGCAGGTACCGCCGAGGAGCGGCGTCCCGTCGCCGGCGTAGGCGACGGCGGTCAGCGCGGTTGGGTCGCACCCGCGGGTGCTGGACGGACCGCGCAGCGTGGCCCATCCGGAGCCGCCCGGATCAAGGACGCTGACCTGCCTGCCGGGGCCGAGAGCGATCAGGTGGCCGTCGGGCGCCGCCGCCAGGGAGTCGGGGACATCGGCCAGCCCGGGATCGGGCGGGAGGGTGTTCCACGCCGTTCCGCCGTCGGCGGTGGAAGTAACCGGGGAGAAGGACAGGTACAGGCTGGGCCGTATCCCGGCGATGAGCGTCCGCGCGGCTGGCCCGCGGCCCGCTTGCGGAGCCAGGACGAGGGCGCCGTTGGTCGCGATGTCGGGCGGCGTCTGCAGCGACCAGCTACCGCCCGCCGCGGGCAGCCGGAACAGCTGCCAGAACTGGTTCGCCCCGGACGTCCCCATGGGGATCGCCGCCCATGTGCCGTCGGCGGTGGTCTCGGCGGTGCTGAGCGACAGCGGCACCGCCGGCGCTGGCGCCGGCGTGGCGGGCGGGGCCTGGGTCCGGGCCGGCGCGCTGCCGCACCCGGCGGCGAGGATCGCGGCGGTGCCCAGGACCGCGGCCAGGCGCCCCCGCGCGGTCATGACGCCGACAGGTACTGGGTCGCCGCCTGGGACAGCACGGTGGCAAACGATGACTTGGTGGCGGCGGTTCCGGGGCCCGGGTCCATGTTCAGCGTCTCGCGGATCTCCCCGGACTTGTCGATGACGAAGGCGATGTCGTCGTGCGCGAGCATTGCCCCGGCCGGGAGCGTTTGCGCCTCCACCCCGTAGGCGGTGTAGAGCTTCGCGAGCCGGGCGGGACTGCTGGTCAGGTAGAGCCAGTCGGCGACGCCGGCGAGCCCTTCTTGCCGGTCGAACGCCTGCGTGTAGGCCGTTTCGTAGTACAGCGGGTTGACGTCGACCGCGACCAGCTCGACCCGGCTCGCGTCGCTCCCGAGGAGCTGCCCGGCCTGCCGGAATTCTTGCGCGATGAGCGGGCAGTCGGTCACGCAGACCGGATCGAGGAAGGTCAGCAGGACGACCTTGCCGCGCAGGCTCGCCAGTGTCACCGGGCGGCCGTGCTGATCGGCCAGGGTGAAGGCCGGGGCGGTGATATCGAGCTGCGCGGCCGGGCCGTTGATCGAGTTGGCCAGGATGGTGCTGGCGCTCGGGCTCGCCTGCGCCGCCGCCATCGGCGCGGCCCCCAGCACGATGACGCCGATCGCGCCCAGGGCGGCCACCGACCCGGCACTGACGGCCGCCAGCGAGCGCCGCAGTGCCGCCGGACCGGGCAGACCGTGGCGCCAGCCGGCTGGCGCCACGGGCTGCCCCGCGTCATCCTCCGGGCTGATTTCACTGCCACTCAGTTGCGCCGCGCCCGGGTCCGCCGCCTCGGCAGTGGCGGGCACCCGGGTGAGCGCCAGGTAGCCGGCCGATGCCAGCAACGCCATCGGGATCATGCTGTTCGGGTCGGTCCCCAGGCCGCCGAAGAAGCCGAAGTCCTCGACCAGCACCCAGTCCGCCAGGCACAGGCCGATGAACACGATCAGGGCGGGCCGGACGAGGCTGCGCTGCCCGGAGAGGAAGGCCCCGGAGAGGAAGGCCCCGGAGAGGAAGGCAAGGCCGATGCCCGCCAGCATGATGACGGCGACGAGGTTGACGGCGAACCCGGCGTGGCCGACGAACGACCCGAAGCCGGAGACCAGGCTGACGATGAACCGGGGCTGCGGCGTCCCGGCCATGGTCGTGATCATGCTGGTGAGCGTGCCGGACGGCCCCTGCCAGAAGCCACGGCCCGGCCACGCTTGCAACGCGGCCATGCCGGCCAGGAACAGGCCGTACCCGGCCAGCAGAACGCGGCCCAGTTGCGGAGTTCGCCAGCACCGTTCCGGCAGTGCGAGGAGGACTCCCGCCACGCAGTAGACCGCGGCGGCCCCCGGCGCCCCCGTCAGCCAGCTCAGGCCCGGGGCGAAGATCCCGCCGAACGACTCGCCGAACGTCCACACCACCAGGCCCCAGCCGGCGCTGACCAGGCCGCCCAGCCGCGACAGCGGGCCCCGTGGTGCAGCCAGCAGCCAGAGCCCGATCCCGGCCTGGATCCACACGGTGGCGGCCCCCGCCTGGATCGGGTGGTAGGACCAGGTGGTGCCCGCCCAGTTGACCAGGTGCTGGACCCAGAGCGGTGAACTGGCGGCGGTGGGCTCGATGACGCGAGAGGGAAGGCCGACGGCCATGCCCGGCTGGGCCTGGAGCAACCCGTCGAGGAGCCACAGCAGCCCGAAGCCGAACCGCAGCACCTGGCGCCCGGCGGGCTCGGCCACCGTGGCCGCCTTGCCTGCTGACGGCCCGTGGACAGCCAGCCAGGCGACCGACAGCACCGCGAAGATCAGCAGGACGATCAGGCCCTGATGCGCCAGCGTGGCCCGGAACGCCGCGACCACCGTCGGATCGGTTACGTTCAGGCCGCTGTTCATCCCCGGCATGGTGTCCGCTGCCCTCCGGCGCCTCAGGCCGGCTCGTGCGATCCGGCGACTTCACGGTAAACCGCAAGCCTATAGACGTGGAGAAGCATGAACAAAATGTCATGCTGGGGCGCTGCCGTTAGACGGGCAGCGCCTTCTGCATGGCCTTGAGGTTGCCCCGCAGGAACTTCGTGTAGCGCTCGGTCAGCGCGCTGTCGTCCTGGTCGGGGTCGGCCACGTGAAGGATGAGCACGATCCGCGCGTGGCCCGCGTCGAGCGGGATCACCGCGATGGTGCTGCGGTACTCGAACGTCGGGGGCCGGCCGAGCATGGCGTAGGTATAGGAGAACTGCGAGCTGACCACCTCCAGCTCGCGCACGGTCCGGTCGGGGCCCATGGTCAGGGTGCGCACGCGCCCCTCGGGCGTGTCCTCGGTGGTCTCTCCCTGAACGATGCTCGCCCACTTGCTGATCGCGGCGAAGTCACCGACGACATCCCATACCTGCTGCGCGGGCAGGTCGATGTCGGCGTACTCCGTGAGGTCGGCCATGGCTGACTCCTTTTACTCTCGCATCCGAATTCGCTCTCGTGCCGAACGGAGGGGGTTGCACCACCACCGTCCCTGTCATCCGCCCCGGGCGAAGCCGGCCAGGTCGCGGGCGGTGTCGCGGCTGATCTCGGGGCAGGCGATGACGAAGACCTCGGTGCCGTGCATGGTGCCCAGCACCTGCCGCCCGCGGGCGGGCACCCCGGCCCGCAGGAGCAGGCGGTAGAAGTTGATGCCCTCGTCCCGCAGCGGGTCGCACTCGTTGACGCTGATCACCGTGGGCGGGAAGCCGGTGACGTCATCGACCGTGGCGAACGACGGCCAGGCCAGCGGGTTGCGCTCGTTGAAGGCCTCGATGCCGTACCCCATCGCGCCGCGGTTGTTGTGCAGGTTGAGCAGGATGCCGTTGTTCTCGGTCGAGGACGGGCTGTCCGGGGTCGGCCACTGGCCCGCGATGTAGGGGCACAGCGCATACAGCCCGCTGATCAGGCCCAGGTCGCCGTCCTGCTTGAGCTTGAGGCCGAGGGCCAGGGTCAGGTTGCCACCGCCGCTTTCGCCCGCGACCACGATGCGGCCCGGGTCGATCCCCAGCTGCGCGGCATTGCCCGCGGTCCACTTCAGCCCGGACACGCAGTCGTTGAGCCCGGCCGGGAACGGGGCCACCTCGGGCACCGACGACGGCGAGACCGAGTTGCGGAAGTCCACCATCACCACGGCCACCCCGCCCCCCGCGATGAGCTTGCCCCAGCCGCGGTAGTTGCCGTCGAAACACGACAGCGACGCCATGCCCCCGCCGTGGATGTAGTAGACGCACGGCAGTATCTCGTCGCTGTCGGGCCGGATGACCTGAAGGTTGATCGTGTTGCCGTCGGGCTGGGAGACGACCTTCTCGGTGTGGATGCGCAGCCCGGCCGACGGGGCGGCCTCTTCGGTGTCGCACTGGTCCATGAACGCGCGGAACGCCTCCGCCTGATGACGGGCGGCCGGGGAGTTGGCCTCGGCGACCAGCGTGTCGCGGCTGTCCACGTCACCCCGGGCTTCCATGGGCATCCCGGTGAGCAGGGTCTTCAGCCGGGGGTCCAGCCGGGCATCGGCCGTCAGGTCATACGTCATGGTGCGATCCTCCTCGATGGGGACAACACTCACCATTGAAGGCACAGCCAGACGGAGTCGGTCAAGGAGAACTTACGCCCATCCTGCGGCCAGCAGGTCAGGGTTACTCCACGTAGAGGCCGAGGCAGAACAGGATCAGCCACGCCGCCTCGCAGCACAACATGACCACGTCCCGCGTGATCAGGTCTTCCACCGGGCGCACGGTGCGGCGCGCGGCGAGCACGCCGAACCAGATGAGCGCCGCGGTCAGCGGCACCGCGGACGCCAGGTGCCACGGGCGGGCGGCCCTGTCCTCGCCGAGTGCCCACATCAGGTAGGTCGCGAGCACGCCCGCCCCGATGAGCACCTGGGCGACCCGCAGCATGTTCGGCCGGTACCAGCGCATCGCCGGGCGGTGCCTGACGGCGTCCGCGCCCAGGCTGGTCAGTTCGGTGTACCGCTTGGCCACGGCGACGCCGAGCGCGCCGAGGCTGCACACCAGCAGGAACCAAACGGATGGCTTCACGTGTGTCGCGGCGGCCCCGCCGAGCAGCCGCAGCACGAACCCGGAGGCCACGATCAGCATCTCGACGAACGGGACGTGCTTGAGCTTGAACGAGTAGAGGAACGACAGGCACAGGTACAACGACACGATGGCGACGAGCAGCGGTTCGCGGATCGCCACGCCCGCGCCCACCGCGAACAGCGTCGTGAGCACGGCGAGCACCACTGCGTGCTGCTCGGGCAGCGCCCCCGAGGCGATCGGCCGGCTTCGCTTCACCGGGTGCCGCCGGTCCCGCTCGACGTCGACGACGTCGTTGATGAAGTAGACCGCGGCCGACGCGCAGCCGAAGGCGAACATGGCGAGCAGCGCGTAGGCGAAGCCGTCGTTGCGGCCCAGCGAGGCCCCCGCCAGCGGCGCCGCGAACACCAGCAGGTTCTTAGGCCACTGCCGGGGCCGCGTCGTCATGATCGCGGCCCGCAGCCAGCGCACGGGTGAGGCCGGCAGCACCGCAACATCGGGCACCGCGGCCTGTGGGCCCGTGTCTCGCCCCGGGGCCGTCGTCTTGCCGGTCGTCACCGTGCGTAGACCGCGGTGAAGTCGCGGGTGGACGGGGTGTAGTAGGAGTACGGGCTCGGCTGCTGCGTGGGCAGCAGCGGCAGTGGGGTGGGGTCGGCTGACTTCCCCTTGGCCTGGTAGTAGTCGAACTTCATCCAGGCCGGGTTGATGTCCATCTGCATGCCCTCGACCGCCCCGGCCCGCTGCAGCAGCAGGCCCAGATCCTGGGCGTCGAGCGCCGGGCCGTAGACGTAGACCACCCGGCCGTCCTTGGTGATGCCGATCCCCGACCGCCAGACGTAGTACCCGCCACCGAGCGTCGCGCCCCAGGCGGACACCACGTCCGAGTTGGCGCTGGCGGACACCTTGCCGTGGTCCACCAGCAGCTTGAGGTTCTGCCGGACACCGGCGACCGACGAGTTCATCGTGAAGTCCCGGCCCCACTCGCCGATCTTGATCGTGCCGTTCTTGTAGTAGACGATCGACGCGGTTCCATTCACCAGCGAACCGTGGTAAATGCCGTTCAGGTAGAAGCCGCCGCCCGCCGAGTCGAGCTTGAACCCCCCGTTGAACGTGGCGAGCAGCCCTGTGCGCTGCCCGGCCGGGATGTACGCCGGCACGCCCCAGTCCTGGCTGGTCCCCGGGTCTTCCGTGCCCGGGCGGAGGGAGAACTTGACCAGCCGCTGGTCGATCGACGCGACCCCGTTGACCTGGGACGTGTACGTGGCGTCGCGCAGGAACGTGGTCAGGAGGGCCGGCTCGCCCTTGACCGTCTCCACCACCCGCCACTGGCCCTCGCCCGCGATCGGCGAGCCCGCCAGGGACTTGAGCGTGGCCGGGATGTCGGGCACGAACGCGCTCTTGGCCGTGCTCTTCGCCGGCTTGCCCGGGCTGACCGCCTCGCCGCTCGGCACGGCGAGTGAGAACGCTGGCTTGCCGCCCTTCGGCGGCGGGTTGTAGGACAGCCACTCGCCAAAGGTCACCACCGGGCCGAGGTAGTGGTCCCTGGCCCATTCCGCGAGGTTCGCCGACGCGCCCTGGCCGTTGTTCTTGAACGTCGCCTGGCCGGCGGAGAACAGGACAAAGAGGAGGAAGAGCGCGATCACGGCGCTGCCGATCCGGACGGAGCGGCGGCGGAAGAACCGGCGGGTCCGGCGCAAGCGCACCTTGCGCTGCTCGCGGTGTCCCTGGTCTTCGCCACCCTGGTCGTCGTACCGCTGCGGTTCCTCATGGCGGCGCATGTTCCCCTGCCCGCGCCCGTCCTGGTAGCCGCGCGAGTCGCCGTTGTACCCCTGGTAGCCGCGAGGGTCACCGTTCCCCCGGGACGTGGGGCCGCCGCCCTGGTAGTGGTACGTCTGCGTCCGCTGGTTGTTGTAACCCGCGCCGCGGCCAGGCGGCGGCCCGTACTGGCCGTACTGGCCGTACTGGCCGTATTGCTGCTGATCTTGACCGAGAACACCGTTGCCGTTGCCGTTGCGCGGAGCGCCCTGGCGCCCCGTGGGCCTGCCCGTCATCGGGCTCGTTAGGCCACTC
This sequence comes from uncultured Actinomycetota bacterium, assembly GCA_963795335.1. Classification (GTDB taxonomy): domain Bacteria; phylum Actinomycetota; class Actinomycetes; order Streptosporangiales; family Streptosporangiaceae; genus Trebonia. The sequence continues at coordinate 564,671 of CAWCHI010000001.1, read as the reverse complement.
AGGACCTAGCCCGTCATGGGGCACCCTTCGCGACATGCTGCATACCTCCCGCGTAGCTCAGTCATGCAAGAAGCCACTCGCGCTGAGTAAAGGAATCGCTACGATCCGATACCCGCACCCCGGCCCAGTTAGTTGCGGCTTCCAGCGAAATCTGTGCGCAAGCGCGGTCGCCCGCACCAAATGTTACGATATGCCACCAGGCTTTCGAGGCTCGCCGATCTTCATCTGCACGTCACACTTAGATGCTCTGAATTCCCTCATAGCTAGTGTGGCGGGACGGCTGGAAACCGCTTCGTTCGTCGCTTGCTGCCATCCGCGTTGATGACGAGCGCCTCGTAGCCGTCGAGGGCGTCGATCAGCCCGAGGCCGGGCTCCCCGGCCACCGCCAGGGCGGTGGCCAGGGCGTCCGCGAGGCCGAGGTCGGGTCCGGTCACGCTGGCCGAGGCGGCGCGCGCGGCCGGCCGCCCCGAGGATGGGTCGATGAGGTGCTCGCCCCGCTCGTAGGTTCCCGAGGTGGCGATCGCGCCGGTCAGCTCGACGATCTCGGCCAGGCGGAGCGGTGCCCGCGGGTCAGCGATGCCGATCCTGAAGGGCGTGCCTTCGGCGAGGCCGCCGCTGCTCGCGATGTCTCCGGCGGCGTTGACCAGGACGCCGCGGATGGCGCTGGAGCGGAACGCGGCGAGCGCGTGCTGCGCCGCCCAGCCCTTAACGTAGCCGGACGGGTCGAACCCGCCGGGCACGGCCCACGGGTCGAACCACCCGCCGGACAGGTCGCGCGCCACCGCGCAGCGGTCCAGGATCTCGGCCAGCTGAGGGGGGACCTCGGCGCTGGTGAGCTCGCCCCGGCGCAGCCGGCTGACGGGGCTCTCGGGCTTCCAGGTGCTGAAGGTCGCGTCGGCCTGGTGCAACCTGGCCACCGCGCTGGCGAGCTGCCCGCTGATCTCCTGGCTTGCCGCCCGGGTGGCCTCACCGGGGGCAGCGTAGACGTCGATGACCACGATCGTGCCCATCACGTCTTCCAGGTGGTGGACGAGGTGGACGGGCGGCGGGCCGGCCCGGCCGCTTCACCCGGGGGCGGCGTCACCCCGTGCCCAGCTGCTGCAGCGCGGCCTGCAGCGACTGCTTGAACCCGGCGCTGGTGTAGCTGGCCCCGGACACGCCCTGGATGTTGGCGCCCTGCGCCGCCATCGCCTGCTGCTCAAGCAGTGGGATGGAGGACTGGTCGATGTACTGCGAGCGGGGGTTCCCGCCGTCGTCCAGGGAGGCGATCCCGACCTTGGTGAGCTTGCTCCCGGATACGGTGACGGAAACCGACAGCACGCCCCAGCTGTAGTTCACCTGGGGCCCGACAGCCGTCCTGGTGGCGCTCGTAGCGTTGTGCGGGCTCGCCTTGGGCGCGGCGGCCCTGGCCTTCGGCTTGCCCTTGGACGCGGCCGCCGTCCCTGTGCCACCCGCCGCCGGGGCTGACACCGCCGGGCTGGCCGCGGCTGAGCCCGCCGCCGGAATCGCCGAGATGCTGATGGCCGACGACCGGGAGTGGAACTCAAGCACCCCGATAAGGCCGAGCACGGTTGCCGTGATGACAATCGGTGCCCGCTTCATCGCGCCAGGCCTTCGCTGCTGCGCATCTGCAGTCTGCCCCTTTCCGGCATCAGAACCCGAACGTCTCGGTGTGAATCTGCCCGGGGGCCGTCCCGAGCTGCTGCGCGGCGGCGGCGATCTCCGCACTGAACCCGCCGGGCCCGCAGATGTACACGTCGCGGTAGGCGATATCGGGCACCAGGGATCGCAGGGCCCGGGCACCCAGCCGGACGTTGTGCCGCGAGCCGACGATCTCCTGGAGCCGGCCGCGGCGCTGGCGGACCAGGGCGGCCACCTCGTCCCGGTGCACCAGGTCCGCCGGGGTCGACGCGCGGACCACCACCACCACGTCGACCCCGGCCGGCAGATCCTCGAGCAGCGCGCGCACCGGGGTGATGCCGACCCCGGCGGCGAACAGGGCAACCCCTTCGCGCCGCCGCGTGTGATCGGTGAACGTGCCGTAGGGGCCCTCGATGGCGACCCGCGTGCCCGGACGCAGGCGGGCCGCCGCCCGGCTCTGGTCGCCGAGCCCCTTGATGGTGACCCGGATGTAGGGCGGCCGCGGCAGGGCGGACAGCGAGTACGGGTGTCCCTGCCACCAAAGTCCCTTGGTGAGGAAGTGCCAGTGGAAGAACTGGCCGCCGGACACCGCCAGCCGGTCGAGGTGCCGCCCCCGGCAGACCACCGAGACGACCCCCGGTGCCTCCTGGCGGACTTCTACGACCCGGAGCTGGTGCCGCAGGCTCCGCCAGATCGGCTGCGCGACCCGGAACACCAGCACCATCCCCGCCGTGGCGGCCCAGACCACGATCCACAGCGCCCGCACCAGCGGGTGGCCGATGAAGGAGACGCCGGTGAAGATCTGGTGCGCGAAGGCCAGCGCCAGCGCGAGGTACAGGTAAAGGTGAATGACCCACCATGTCTCGTACCGGAGCTGACGCCGGACATGCCGGTAGGAGCTGATCCCGGCCATGATCAGCAGGCCGAAGCCGACCGTCGCGGCCAGCATGTCCCGGTAGGACGTCACCAGCACCCACAGCTCGTGCAAGGCCCCGGTACTCGAGGCCTGCGCGTAGCCAAGCGTGATCAGCACCACGTGGGCCGTGATGAGGCTGATCGACCAGGGCGCGAGCCGCCGGTGCCAGCGGACCAGCCGGTCCTGGCCGACCGAGCTTTCCAGCCAGGGCAGCCGGGCGATCAGCAGCACCATGATCAAGATGAGGTAGGTCCCGGTAAACCCGGCGAGCCGTCCAGCGGCCGACAGCAGCCCGCCCGGCGCGGCGAGCGACCCGCGGGACTCGCCCAGGATGACCGAGGCGAGGACGGCGCCGAAGCCGAGTCCGGCCAGCGCGGCACACACGTCCACCATAACCGGGCGCGGCCGGGGCGCCGGGGGCGGCGCAACGCTCAGTGTCATCGCCTCCTGCTGGGTCGGCCCCGGACCATGCTGGGAGACTTGCCCGCCACGCGTCACAACCGAATTATCACCGGCAACCCTGGGGAATGACTCTACACAGGTAATGAGTTATTTCTCAGTTGCCGGCCCGGCCCCTGGCCGTGGCGGGCCCGTCAGCTCCCGGCGGGATGACAGGCGCAGGCAGGCCAGTGCCACAAGGCCACGAGTGCGGGCGGGGGATGGACCGAGCACTTGGTGCCCTCGATGCCGGCCAGCCCCTCAGCGGCCGCGGTCCAGGTACGGCCAGCCGGCTCCTCGAAGATGTAGTACCCGCCGTCGTCCTGGACCGAGACCTGGGCCCGCTGGGAGGAGGGGCTCGGGTCAAGGGCTGCGCCAGCCCAGTAGGTTCTCGTGGCGGGGTCGTAGCCGTAGTAGCTCATCCCGTGGACGAGGCCGAGGTAGGCCGATGCGGGCAGGCCGTTCAGCCGGGCCGCGGCAGCGGTGAGTTGCGCGCGGACCGCGTCGGTCAGGGTCAGGTTCTGGGCGCCGGTCGCGCTCGGGCTCGCGCTCGGACTTATCCTCGCTACAGGGCTTGCGCTCGTGGGCGGGGCCGTGGCGGTGGCGCTGGCGGGCGATGTCGTCGCAGCCGGGCTCGCATTCGCCTGAGCCGGCTGGCTTGCCGGGCTGGAGCAGGCCGTGAGCCCGGCTGCTGCCGCGAGGACGGCACTGATCCCCAGCGGGCGCACCCAGGTCATGAGAATTCGCATGGCCGACTTCCCCCCCTTTGCTGTAAGCCGTGCTGCGAATCGAATAGGGCGCACCAGGTGGGCCCCGCAGGTCACTCAATGGCTAAACGGCCCGATTGTCAACTGAAGCACAGCACGACTCACCGCTTGAGCGCCGACCCGGTGACTTCGGTTAGGGGACGGGTGGCGGGCCTTCCAGCTTGCCGAGCAGGTTCCTGGACCAGACCATGATGGTGTACGACTGGAATTGATAGACGTGGGCTGGCTGGCCGAACACCTTCAGGGCGACATGCTGCTTGGCTGCCGCCGATGGCTCGGTCTGCTGGACGACGTAGAAGTTCGCGGTGTGCGTGGCCGCGTTGGCCAGCCCCACGTTCTGCTCCCACGAGTCGGGTGCCAGCACGTGCCGAGCCCCGTGGATCGAGACGGAGATCATGGTGGTCTGGGCGTCGTTCTCCACCACCGTGCTGGCTGCCATCCAGTAACTGGACATTCCGTGGACCAGGTGGTGGTCTCTGAGCCAGGCGGCGAGCTGGACGTTCTGCGGTGCGGCCTGCGGGGAGGCAGAGAAGGCGCCGCCGAGCAGGACGGCGTAGACGGCGAGGCCGGCGGCCAGGACCGGGACCAGGACCGGCTTGCCGCGCGGGCGGAACCGCAGCAACGGGCCGCCGAGGACCCGGCCCGCCAGGGCGGCACCGAGCGGCAGTACCGGCGCGATCTCGTGGGCGTCCCACAAGCCGGTGATGTCGACCAGCAGGAGGTACGCCGCCATGTTCGCCGCGATGGCGAGCACGAGCACGTCAGCGATCCGGTCACCGAGCCGGGCGGCGCGTGCGGGGCGGGCCAGCTGCCAGAGGGCGAGAGCGACCCCGGCGACCGCGGCCGCCACCACCGCCAGGTGCAGCAGCGCCGAGATCACGTTCCACGTGCCTGTGGCGCCGGGGTAGTTCGCGCTGAACAGCGACAGGACGCTCCGCCAGGCCCAGGGCACGTTCTGCCGCACCGTCTGCCATGACACCTTGCCGTACAGCGCCGGGCCAACCTGGTAACCGCCGAAGTGCCTGATCACGCGGTACCCGAAGGAGGCGGCCGGGACGGCGAGGACCGCCGCCGCGGCGATCGACGCCTCGTAGCCGACCCCGCGCCATGTCCCCGGTTCGCGCTGGCGCGCCGCGACGACCCGTCCTGCCCGCAGCAGGCAGGCGAGCACCAGCGGGATGACCCCGATGACCTCCACCAGTGGGTCACCGATGATGGACCACGCCAGCAGGAGGCCCGCGCCGGCCGGGACGTACCAGCGGGGCTCCGGCCGGTCCAGCAGGAGCAGGAGCAGCAGCAGGGGCACCGCGGTACCGATGTGGTCGGGACTGCCCAGCAGCACCAGGGTCTCGGTCGGTGAGCCCGCCTGCGGGGCGAGCATGATCCCGGCCGCCAGCAGGGCGCGGACCACGCCTTCCGCTCCGCGGGACCGGCCGCGGGCGACGAGGGCGGCCAGCACGACCAGCAGCGTGTAGGTCAGCGCGGCACAGATGTGCACCACTTCCGGGCGGACGCCGGCCACCGCCGTCACGGCCATGTACTCGGGCAGCTCGGTGGTGAAGAACGAGACGTCGGTGTCTATCCAGCCGTGCATCAGCACGTTCCCGTGCAGCACGTCGGACGCCTGCAAGACGATCCCGGCGGCATCGGAGTTCAGCGCGGTGACTCCGGCGACGCGCAGGTAGCAGAACATCAGCACGGCCCCGATGACTGCCGTGGCACCCGCCCAGAGCAGCCACTCCCGGCTCCGGGTCGATCGCGCGGACCGGTGTGCGCCCTGCCTCCACCGCTCCCGGTAACGGGCCGAGCGGGTGCGACCGGTCAGCTGACTAGCGGACATCTAACGCACCCGAACTCGCTGGTCCGAACAATCACGCACTCTCCGACACTGCTAAGTCAACAATCACCGGCAACTTAGCAGGTTACGGCAGTTTATGGGGTAAATATCACATATGGGACCACGGACCACCGGGTGGGCTGGTGAGCGCGCTGTGCGCGTGCCACATTACTAAGTTGTGCCTTATATCCGGACTTTGCGCATTAACACCGCGTATATTCGGTCGTCATCTATCGTCGGCCGGCCCCGGGCTTCGGCAGGCCCGCTCGGCAACCGACACGAGGCCTGACGTGAACCTGCTGCCTGACCGCCTGACCAGCACCCTGCGGCTCGTTGGGCAACTTCGCCACTGCGGGCGAAGGCCTGCCAAGCGATATCAGGGGTGGAACTCATTCGAGTACGCCAGCAGCGAAGACCCCCTTGAGCCGGTGGCGTTTTGCGGTGACCTGAGCCCGGCGGGCCTGCTCGCCGCCTACCGGCGCGGGGTGTTCCCGTTTGCGGCCCCTGGCCTCAAGCGGCGCGTGGGCAAGCGGGTGGAGTACGCCGGGCGCGTTGCGGGCGGTGCTGTCGCGATCGTGGGCCCGGCCGACGGCAGCGGAGTGCCCGTAGACCCCTACTGGGCGGAGTGGTGGTCGCCCGATCCCCGGCCGGTGATCGATCTTTCCGACATTCGCCTGTCGCGGGATACGCGCAAGGTGATCACCCGCAATGAGCTGGTGACCACGGCGAACTCCTCGTTCAAGCGGGTCGTCGAGGAGTGCCGGGCCGGGCGGCTGTCGCAATGGCTCACCGACGAACTGGCGTCGTCGCTGGTGGCGCTGCACGAGGACGGCTGGGCCCACAGCACTGAGGTCTGGCTGGACGGCGACCTCGTCGGCGGGTCCATCGGCATCGCCATGGGCAAGGTGATCAGCGGCGACACCGTGTTCACCCGGATGTCGAACGCGGGGCGGATCGCGATCGGCGACATGGCTGTCCGGTTCCGCGAGGCCAGCGGCCGGCTGATCGACACCCAGCTCCATGGCCCGCTTTCGTCCTCGATCGGCGCGGCGCCGGTTCCGCGCGCGGACTACCTGAGAGTTCTCGAACGCTCCACCGAGCGCGTAACGCTCGACGGAACGGAACTCCCTGCTAAGCGGCTTCTCCAGGCCACCGACCAGGTAAGGCCGTCCAAGGCCCACGTTGACAGGACTCGCGAAGGCAGCCGTCACTAGCCTGCCTGGAGCATCAGCCGCGGCGGAACTTACGCTTAACCCCATGACGCTTCCCTCCGGCATCCCTGTCGATGACCTCGATCCTGGCATCCGCCCGCAGGACGACCTGGTCCGCTACGCCAACGGCGGCTGGCTGGCACGGACCCAGATCCCGGCCGACCGGGCTCGTTATGACTCCTTCCGGATCCTGGCCGAAGAGGCTGAGCAAGCGGTCCGCGGGATCGTGGTGGAGGCTGTTTCGGCGCCTGAGGGCAGTGAGGACCGGAAGTTCGGTGATCTGTACGCCAGCTTCATGGACGCCGAGCGGGCTGAGAGACTGGGCTGGCAGCCCATCGGCGCACTGCTCGCGGCAGCCCGCGCCGTCGGTTCCATACCGGACCTGCTGGCGACGCTGGGCCAGTTCGAGCGGCTGGGGATCGGCAGCCTCTTCAGGCTCTACGTCGACACCGACCCGGGTAACCCGAAGCGCTACGTGGTCGTCTTCCAGCAGGGGGTCCTCTCGCTGCCGGACGAGAGCTATTACCGTGAGGAGCGCTTCGCCGGCATCCGGGAGGCATTCGTCGCCCATGTCCGCCGCATGCTCGAACTGGCCGAGCAGCCGGAGGCCGACAAGGCCGCCGAGCGGATATTCGCGCTGGAGACGGCGGTAGCGGCCTACCACTGGGACAAGGTCGCCAGCCGGGACAAGGAGAAGACCTACAACCTCTATACCTGGGACGAGGCTCAGCTCCAGGGACCGGACCTGTCGGGCTGGCTGGCCGCCCTCGACCCGCCCGCCGGCGCCTTCGACGAGATCGTGCTCCGCCAGCCGAGCTACGCTGCCGGGCTGGCCACGCTGCTCACCGGCGAACACCTCCCGGCCTGGCGTGACTGGCTGTGCTGGCAGGTCATCCACGCGTCCGCCGGGTACCTGGCCGAGGCGTTCGCCGAGGAGAGCTTCGACTTCTACGGCCGGACCCTGAGTGGCATCCCCCAGCAGCGTGAACGCTGGAAGCGCGGCATCTCGCTGGTCGAGACAGCGATGGGGGAGGCCGTTGGACGCGTCTACGTCGCCCGGCACTTCCCGCCGGCAGCCAAGGAGCGGATGGACGTCCTCATCGCCAGCCTCACTGACGCCTACCGGCGCGCCATCGAAGCACTGGACTGGATGGGGCCGGACACCCGCCAGCGGGCCCTGGACAAGCTCGGCAAGTTCACGCCGAAGATCGGCTACCCCGTTCGGTGGCGGGACTACTCCGCCCTGCGGGTTGACCCGGCCGACCTGATCGCCAACGTGCACGCCGCCGAGGCCTTCGAGTTCCGGCGCCAGCTGTCCAAGGTCGGCCAGCCGGTCGACCGCGACGAGTGGCACATGACGCCGCAAACCGTCAACGCCTACTACAACTCCGGAATGAACGAGATCGTCTTCCCCGCGGCGATCCTGCAGGACCCGTTCTTCGACCCTGGTCGCGACGACGCGGCCAATTACGGGGCGATCGGCGCAGTCATCGGCCACGAGATCGGCCATGGCTTCGACGACCAGGGCTCCAAGGTCGACGGCGACGGCCGGCTCACTAACTGGTGGACCGAACAGGACCGAGCGGCGTTCGAGGCCCGGACCAGAGCCCTGATCGGGCAGTATGACGCCCTGGCGCCGAGGCAGGCACCCGGCCACCACGTGAACGGAGCGCTGACGATCGGGGAGAACATCGGGGACCTCGGCGGCCTCGGGATCGCCTGGCAGGCCTACCTGCTGTCGCTGCACGGCGAGCCCGCTCCGGTGATCGACGGGCTGACGGGCGCGCAGCGCTTCTTCCTGTCCTGGGCCCGCGTTTGGCGTCAGAAGGCCCGCGACGAGGAGGTCATCCGGCTGCTCGCGATCGACCCGCACTCTCCCAACGAGTTCCGCTGCAATCAGATCGTGCGCAACCTCGACGAGTTCTACACCGCGTTCGACGTCGGCCCTGCCGACGAACTCTGGCTGGACCCGGCGGCCCGGATCCGCATCTGGTAGGTCTGATACGTCACCCGTCCCACTGGTTCAGGCGCCAGGCCCTCGGCGCGTTGCGCTGGCATGAGCCACGTCCGCGATTGGCCTTACTCACTCTGGGTAATTATTTGGATACAAAAAGTGGTCAATTGAGGAGGGAGGCTGAGGACCGCATGGCTATGACCCGTGACGAATTCATGGAAGAGGCGTGCCGTCTCGCCAAGGAGTCGGTGGACAACGGCTGGGGCGGGCCGTTCGGCGCCGTCATCACCAGGAACGGTGAGATCGTCGCCCGCGGCCAGAACCGCGTCCTGCTGACCGGAGACCCAACCGCCCACGCCGAGGTGGAGGCCATCCGCAAGGCCGCGGCCGTGCTGAACCCTGAGGCGCCGAGCATCTCGCCTGATCATGTCAACGAGTCAATACTCCAGCTGATCCCGCGGCAGGCCGGCTCGCCCGACCGGGTGCCGGAGCGAGCGAAGATGCTCACCGGGCACGAGATCTACATCAGCGGCACGCCGTGCCCGATGTGCATGAGCGCGATCTACTGGTCCCGCATCGACGGCGTGTACTTCGGCAACGACCTCGATGAGACCTCCAAGATCGGCTTCGACGACGCTTTCCAGTACGAAGATTTCGCCAAGCCGTACTCCGAGCGCCGCGTCAAGGTCGGGCAGTTCCGGCCCGACCTGGCCGAGGTGCCGTACAAGGCGTGGGCGCAGAAGGACGACAAGCACCCGTACTGACGTCATCGCCGTAGCCGACGACCGCGAACCAGAGGCATCTGAGCAAGGGTGATGTCGTGGACCATGAGGGCAGTCATTCGGTGACGGACACCGCGCAGCGCGAGCCGGCCACGGTGGTCGTCACGCAGCCGGTGAAGCGGGGCCATGATCAGGAACTCCGGCGCTGGCAGGACGGGGTAAACCACGCTGTCGGTGCGTTCGCCGGGTACCTGGGCAGCGACGTCGCACCGGGCGGAGAAGACGAGTGGACGGTCTTCTACCGCTTCGACTCCAAGCCGCACCTCATGAAGTGGCTTGCGAGCCCGGAACGGGCCGAGGTCCTCAGCCACGGTGCGCACCTGTTCGCTGGGCCTGCGACCCAGCACGTGCTGATCCGCGGCAGCGATACCGCAATGGTCACGGTCGTCGTTTCACATCCCGTTGATCCGGCCGACCAGGATGAATTTATTGCCTGGCAGGACCGTGTCACCGACGCCGAGCGGCAGTTTCCCGGCTTCCGCGGGGCGGAGCTGTACCGGCCCGTGCCCGGCGTGCAGGACGAGTGGACCGCGCTGTATCGCTATGACAGCGACGAGCATGCCAGCGCGTGGCTCGGATCGGACGAGCGCAAGCAGTTGCTGCGGGAGGGTGAGCGCTTCAGGGAGTTCGAACTTCACCGCATCTCGTCCCCGTTCGGCAGCTGGTTCGCGCCGCCGGACGGGGACGAGAAGAACGACGAACCGCCGAACTGGAAAACGGGTCTGTCGGTCCTTGTCGGCTTGTACCCGACCGTTGTACTGCTCACCCTGGCCATCAGTGAGATCTGGCCCAAGGGGCCGCTCTGGGCGACGCTGCTTGTCGGCAACGTCTGCTCGGTATCCCTGCTGACCTGGGTCGTGATGCCGGTAGTGACCCGCGCCCTGAGGTTCTGGCTCCTGCCCGGCGAGCAGAGCAGCCGGGCCCGCCTGGATGTCATCGGCGCGGCCGCCTCCATCGGCTTTCTCACGATCGCAGCGCTGGTGTTCTGGCTCTGCACGACGCAAATCTGGCATTTGCCCTGAGGTGCGGCGCACGGTAAGCCGAGCCGGATCGGACGCGACTGAGTCGCGCCCGGACCGCACCCGCAGCCGCTCCGCCACCGGCCCATTCGCGCGTCAGGCGCCTGGCATCTGGGCGTTCGGCGCCATCAGCTTGAACCGTGCCCCGCACGGGTCCTCGGCCACGCCGAGGCGGCCGTACGGGGTGTCCTCAGCGGGACGGATGACCTTCCCGCCGAGCTCCCGGGCGCGTGCCAGCGTGGCGTCCGCGTCGTCCGTCCAGATGTAAACGCTCCAGGTGGCGTCCTCGCCGCCGTCCATGATCCCGGCCAGCTGGTCTTCGCCGTGCGACAGGGCCGAGTAGCGGAACGGCTCGGTCATGAGCGGCCGGAGGTTCCAGCCGAAGACGTCCCGGTAGAACGCGGTCTGCGCGTCGTACTCCCGCGCCTGCAGCTCGAACCAGCTCGGCAGGCCCGTCTCGCCGGCTTGTCCGAAGCCGCTGAACTCATCCGCCTGCCACAGGCCGATGGGGGCGCCGCCCGGGTCGAGCGCGACCGCCATCGTCCCGGCCTGGCCGACCTGCATCGCGGGCACGATGACCTGCCCGCCGTGCCCGGCCACCGACTCGAGCGTCTTGCCGGCGTCCTCCACGGTCAGGTAGACCGACCAGACGTCGTGTGCCCCGCCCGCCATGGCGGGCATGCACCCGGCCACCGGCTGGTCGCCGGCCCCGTTGAACATGAAGTAGCCCCCGAACTCCTCCTGCGGTTCCCCGGCGGTCCAGCCGAACAAGCCGGTGTAGAACGACCGTACGGCCGCCGTGTCCGACGTGCTGAGATCCATCCAGCAGGGTGCCCCCGCCGAAATATCACGTGCGCGCATGCCGTGCCCCTCTCGTTGCGGCGCTGTCATCACCAGTTCAGACGGGCCGGAGCGGGCGGAATTATCGCTCCCGCGCACCGTCCAGACTGCCGTTGCCAGCCACGGTGCCACAGCGCGTGCCCGGCCGCCCACGGGTTGCTCCGGCTCAGGACACTTTTTGCACACTTCCCCGCGCGCTGGCGGGGATGGCGTTGTCGATCAGGACGCCGGCGATGGCGGCGGCGGTGGGGAAGGCGTCGGTGCTGAGGACGCGGGTGCGGGCCGAGGCGCCGTCGAGGAGCAGCGCCAGTTGTTCGCCGAGCTGTTCGGGGTTGGCGGCGCCGGCTTCGCGTGCGGTTTCGGCAAACCGGGCGGCGATGGCCAGCTTGTAGTCGCGGGCGTACTGGGGCGCGGGGTGCTGAGGGTCGTGGATCTCGACGGCCGCCGCGATGAAGGGGCACAGCCCGGTCGCGGGTACCTCGAAGGCAGCGAGGAGTCGCTGGCGGGGCGTGAGGTCGGTGCGGTCGAACACTCCGGGCATGACACCCGGATCGAACCGGCGCAGGTACTCGGCGACGAGCTCGTCCTTGCCGGTGAAGTGCTGGTAGGCCGTGCGCTTGGACACCTGGGCCACCGCGCAGAGCTGGTCCATGCCGGTGCGGTTGATGCCCTGCTCGCGGAACAGCTGCTGTGAGGCGAGCAGGATGCGCTCGCGGGCGCCCCGGCCGCGGCGCCGGCCCTGAGGGCCCTTCTCCAACTCCGTCATGCCTTCAGCATAGCCACTTGGGTAACGACCTGTATACATAGCTTGCGTTCCGGCTGACCGCTCGATACGGTAAGGACACAGATCGGTTTACATAGCGCTATCAGTTCACAGGGAGTGATCGTGGGAAAGCTCGATGGCAAGGTAGCGGTGATCACGGGCGGATCAAGCGGCATGGCGCTGGCCGGCGCCAGGCTGTTCGCTGATGAGGGAGCGCACGTCTTCATCACGGGCCGGCGGCAGGAAGCGCTGGACGAGGCCGTCAGGCTGATCGGCCGGAACGTGACCGGCGTGCAGGGCGATGCCGCCAACCCGGCGGACCTGGACCGCTTGTTCGACACCGTCAGACAGGTAAAGGGCGCGGTCGACGTGCTGTGGGCAAGTGCCGGGACAGGCGAGCAGCGCATGCTCGGCGAGATCACCGAGGAGCACTTCGACGCCGCCTTCGGGCTGAACGCGCGCGGCACGCTGTTCACCGTGCAGAAGGCGCTGCCGCTGCTCAGGGACGGCGGCTCGATCTTCATGACCGGGTCGAACGCTTCGCAACGGGGCTACCCCGGGTGGAGCGTGTACGCCGCGAGCAAGGCCGTGCAGCAGGCCTACGCCCGCGTGTGGCTGGCCGAGTTGAAGGACAGGCGGATCCGGGTGAACGTGCTGACCCCCGGCCAGGTCGCCACGGCCAAGCAGGAGGAGGTGTTCGACGAGGAGACGAAGCGGCAGTTCGAGTCCCTGATCCCGCGGGGGAAGATGGGCCGCCCAGAGGAGATCGCGGCGATCGCGCTGTTCCTCGCCTCGGACGACTCGAGCTACGTGAATGGCATGGAGCTGGTCGCCGACGGGGGCACCACGGCGATCTGAGCGGAAGACACCGGCACGAAAGACCGAGAACAAGGAAGAGAGCACGCATCATGAGCAGCATCAGCATCATCGGCACGGGGAACATGGCCCGCACCATCGGCACGCTGGCGGTAGCGGGCGGCAACACCGTCGAGGTCATGGGCCGCGATCAGTCCAAGGCCGCTGACCTGGCCCAGGCTCTCGGCGGCGGCGCCACGACGGGAGCGTGGGGCGCCGTCCCGGCCGGGGACATCGTCGTCGTGGCCGTGCTGTACGACAGCGTCGTTCCGGTCGTCGCCGAGTACGGAGACGCCCTCGCGGGCAAGGCCATCGTCGACATCAGCAACCCCTTCAACGCCGAGGCCGACGGGCTGGCCATCCGCGAGGACACCTCGATCGCGCAGGAAGCCGCCAAGGCGGCCCCGGCCAGCGCCAGCGTGTTCAAGGCGTTCAACACCATCTTCCGCCATGTCCTGGAGCAGGGCCGGCCGCTCGACGTATTCCTCGCTGGCGACGATGCGCAGGCCAAGGCCGGCGTGGCAGCGTTCATCGAGAGCCTCGGGCTGCGCCCGCTGGACGTCGGCGGCCTGAAGATGGCGCACTGGCTGGAAGGAGCGGCCCTCGTCGAGATGGGCCTCGCCCGCCATGGGGTGGGGAACTGGGACCTCGCCCTCGGCGTGGCCGAATTTCACGGCTGAGCGGCACCGCCCCCGGTCGCTGCGGTGATGGGGAGTCCGGCCCGGAGCGTCGTGCCGCTGCCGAGCTCACTCGAGAGCGTGAGTGTGCCCCCGGCCGCATCGACCCGGTCCTGCAGGCCGGTCAACCCGCTGCCGCGGGCGGCATCGGCCCCCCCGGCACCGTCGTCGCTCACTTCGACGATCAATGACGCGGCGTCGGTGCGGACGTGCACGCGTGCACGGGTCGCTGCGGCGTGCTTGACGACATTCGCGAGGGCCTCGGCGACGATGAAGTATGCCGTTGTCTCAGTCTCGGCCGGCAGGCGAGGGGCCGAGAACTCGAGCTGCACAGGCGTGGTTATGTCGGCAATCAGCGACTCAAGACCGCGCTGCAGTCCGCCTTGGCTGAGCGAAGCGGGCAGGATGCCGTGGACCAGTTCGCGCAGTTCGGCGTTAGCCCGTTCCGCGTGGCGCAGGGCCTCGCTGATCAGGTCGGCCGTCGGAGCGCCTGCGGCAGCCGCGTCTCGGCCGAGTTTCAAGGTGATGACGGTCTGAACCAGCCGTTGCTGGGCGCCGTCGTGCACGTCGCGCTGCAGTCGGCGGCGGGTCTCGTCGGCAGTTGCCACGACCCGCGCCCGGGATGCGGTCAGCTTTGCCTTGTTTTCGGCGTTGGTGATCGCGACGGCGGCAAGCGCCGCGAACTGTTCCAGCTGCTCCTCGGAGTGCGGCGAGGGCGCAGCCCTGGAAGTGCCAGTGGCAAGCGCACCCCACACGCTGCCCTCGACGATAATCGGCGCCGCGACTCCGGCGGTGACTCCGATCTCGCGGGCGACTTCGGCCAGGCCGGTGTGCTCGAGCGGATCGATCCGGAACGGCCTGCCGGCCGGGAAAAGGCCGCCAGCGTCCGAGTGGTTGCCGACGGGGATCCGCGCCCCGAGGACCGCGGGACTGTCGTGCGCGCCGACGACAACGGCGAAGCCGTCTTGATCAAACCGCAGCAGGGCCGCGGCCGTGCCTCCCAGGACTCGGGAGGTTTCGGTCGACACTTCCGCGAATACCTGGTCCACGGCCACGCCGCGGGCGACCAGTTCGGCGACCCGGCGGAACGCCGCCTGGTCGTCGGCCAGGTGCTGCATCTCGGCTCTCGCCTGGCTGTTGGCTATCGCCGCCGTTACGAGCTCAGCGAACTGCTGGAGGCGGTCCTCGGTGCCGACGGGCAGTCGCCTGCCTTCGGTCAGGCACCCGAGCATCCCCCACAGTTCGCCCTCGACCATGATCGGCACCGAAACCGACGAGCCGACGCCGTAGCGTTCATGAGTGAAATGTGGCCCAGGCTCCGAGGGGTAGTCGTCGAGCCGGTTCGGGCGTTTCTCCCGCAGCATGCGACTCATCGAACCTTCATCGCCGGGGGGAACGACGACGCTGGTGCCGACCGGGACGGGGCCGCCGCGCGTTGCGATGATCGTGAACGTCCGGTTGCCCTCGTACCGGACCAGTGTCGTGGCTTCGTTGTTGATAAGCCCGGCGGCTTCGGCCGCGACCGCATCGAACAGTTCGGGCCCGCTTGCTCCGCGGGCGACGAGCTCGGCGACGCGCAGCAGAGCTGACTGCTCGTCGGCCAGCTGCTGGACTTCGGCTCGCGCCTGGCTGTTGGCGATCGCGGCCGCGACGAGCTCGGCGAACTGTTGCAGACGGTGCTCAGTACCGGTCGGCAGACGCCGGCCTTCGGTCACGCATCCGAGCAGGCCCCAGAGCCGTCCTTCGACGATGATCGGAACTGACACGCTGGACCCCGGACCGTAGGTGCCATCGGAGAACAACGGGGCCGCGCTGGTCCGGTGGTTGTCGCGGCGGGCGGGGCGGTGGGTCCGGATGACCTCCCTGGCCGTGCCATCGTCGTCGTCGGGGACCTCGACCTTGAGGCCCACCGGCGCCGGGCCGCCGCAGGTCGCGATGATCGTGAACGTTCGCGGGCCATCGAAGCGGACGAGGTTGGCGCCCTCGCCGCCGATCAGGCCGGATGCCTCGATCGCAACCGCATCGAAGAGTTCGGCCTCGGGCGTTCCGCGCGCCACCAGCTGCGCGACCCGCAGCAGCGCGGCCTGTTCGCCCGCTAGCCGTTCGGCCACGCTGCGCAGCGTGCCTTGCTCCTCGGCTAGCTGCTGGACCTCGCGACGAGATTGCGCGGCGGCAATGGCCGTCGCGGCGAGTTCGGCGAAGCTGGTCAGATGCGTATGGATCTGCGCCGGCAGCGGTCTGTCGCGGCCGACCACGACCAGCGCGCCCCACAAGGTTCCGTGGATGAGGATCGGTACGGCGGCGCTGGTAGTGAACCCGTGGCTGTGCGCTACCTGGGGCCAGTGGGCGGAACTCTCGGCGAGGTTGTCGACGCGCGCCGGGCGCCAGGTGCGCCAGACCCGTTGCGTGGCGCCGTCACCGGTGGCGGGCGCTCGCATGCCCACGGCAATTCCCGGGGGCGCCCCGTCAAGAGCAGCGATCTCTGTCGAACCGTCGGGTTCAAACCGGAGCAGGGTAGTGAATTCGACGTCTGTCAGCCGGGATGCCTGCCGGGCCACTGCTGCGAGCACCTCATGGTCAGGCACGTCCTGCGCCGCGAGCTCGGCCACCGATCGCAGCGCGGCCTGCTCGTCGGCCAGTGACTCGAGCTCGGTGCGGGCCTGAACGCTGGACAGGGCCACGGTGACCAGGCCGGCGAATCGAAGCAGCCGCTCTTCGGTGACGGCTGGCAGCGGGGTCGTCGCAGACGTGGCCGTGAGCATCCCCCACACCTCGCCGCCGAGCGAGACCGGCACCGAGACCGCCGCGGCCAGGCTGAACCGGGCCGCCAGATCGGCGTCCAGCTCAGCGGCGTAGTCATCGACCCGGACGGCCAGGCTGCCGCGGCGGACACGGTCGGGAAGCGTGCCCGGGTCGTAAGCGATCGAGGTACCGGCCGGTGCTGGCCCTCCGTGGGTTGCCAGCACTACCAGCTCGTCTTCGCGGCCGAACCGGGTCAGCGTCATGGGCGCGTCGTCCAGCAGATGCGACGCGCTGGACGTGACTGCGGCGAAGATCTCCTCGGTCGGGGCGGCCCGGGCGGCTAGCTCGGCGACTTGACGCAGCGCGGCCTGCTCATCGGCCATTCGCTGAAGGTCGGACCGGTCCTGGGCAGTGGCGAGAGCGGCGGCTACCAGTTCGGCGAATTGGCCCAGCCGCTTCTCGGTGTCCGGGGGCAGCCGCCGGTCGTCGGTGGCGGTAGCGCAGAGAACGCCCCACGTCCGGCCGGCGACGATCACCGGCACTCCTGCGGCCGATCCCAGCCCGAGGGAGTCGCGGGCGTCGGCCGGACCGCCCCGTCCGACGTAATCGTCGCGGCGGGCAGGCCGGCGAGTGCGCGCGATCTCCGCCAGAAGGCCCTCATCGTTATCGGCAATCGCGAATTGGGTGCCGACCGGGACAGACCCGCCGCAGACCGCGACGGACGAATAGACCCCTTCGCTTTCCGCCCGCAGGAGCGTGGTGTCCTCCCCGATCAGGCGCGAGGCCTCAACGGCGACGGCCGCGAACAACTCGCCTTCCCCTACCCCCCTGACCACCAGCTCGGCGACCCTCCGCAGCGCAAGGTGCTCAGCCGCAAGGTCGGCCAGCGCAGCACTCTGCGCTCGCGCGGCAGATCCAGCGTCCCCACCGGGCGCCGGGCCGGGTGGCGGCCCTGATCGGCCGGACATCACGGTCCGCTGCGCTGTTCGCGCACAAACATGAGCACCCCCGTGCAATGGCCAGGACCTCATGCCAGCCTGTCACGACGGCCGGTGGCAGGGCTACCCGGGGACCGTCTGGCCGGCCGGAAGGTACTGCCTCCTGGCGAGCGCGATTAGGCTGCGCACCGCGATAGCCGCGATGAAGCCGGTAATCGCCACGAGGATGGCGGCGGCGTACGCCTCGTGGCCGGGCGGCCGCTCGCGGGCAAGCCAGTCCAGCGCGTAGCTGGCGGTGGCCGCATAGGAGAAGGTGAACGCCCAGAACCCCGGGCTGAACCGCAGCTGCAGGTACAGGGGGACCAGCCTGACCTGGGCCAGCGCCATCACGACGGTGTAGGCGCCCAGGATCTCGGTGCCGGTGTCGGGGCCGCCCAGGGCGAGGTAGGCGATCCCGCCGACAGCGGGCGGCGCCAGTACGATCGCCAGCGTCGGCACCAGCGCGGGGGCCAGCATGGGCCGGAAGAACAGCCGGCCGAGCAGGGCCGGGCCGACCAGCAGCCAGCTGATCAGCCCGATGCCGAACGCCGCTCGCCCGACGGCTACGGGGAAGCCGGCCTGAACCGAGGCCGCCGCTCCGACGAAGCCGCCTGCGACCGTCGGCAGGAGGTAGCCGGGATGAAAGGCAGCCAGGTCCAGGTCGGTGGCGATCCACTGACCCGTCAGCCACCCGCCGAGCAGAACCGTTCCCGCCAGGCAGACAGCGACGGTCACCTGCCCCGGGCCGGCCGCGTAGGGACGCAGCGCAGCACCGAGCAGCATGCCGGTTACCAGGGCCAGCGGGACGAACGGCGCCCCGGCGGGATCGCGGAGGTCCGCCATGACCTGACGGGGACCGGCTCGCAGGTACCCCGCCACAAGGATGGCCCACACGACGGCGGCGAGCATGTCGATGGCATCCGCGACCGCGGGCGGGCTTCCGGCCGTGCGGGCGGCCGTCTGCCATGCTTCGCCGAGGCCAGCCAGCCCGAACGCCGCGCCGAACAAGTTCGGCGGTATGCGCGGTATGCGTCTTTCCAGGTTCACAGTGGCCGTCCCCTTTCTGGCCCGGGCGAGTGCCGGCTCAATCACCGTCCGGGTCGATCCGGGCCGGGGCCGGGAGGAGATCAGGAGGCGGTACGGCCGGTCTTCGCCGTGTCCGGTGACGCCACGCGCGGCTGCCCGAGCAGCCGTGCGCGGAGCTCCTCGCGCTCGGCGGCGACCAGGCCGCCCCAGATGCCGTGCCGGCCGACCGACCAGTGCCGCAGCGATAGTTCAAGGCAGTGCCTGCGGACCGGGCAGGTGCCGCAGACGGCGATGGCGGTGGCGGCCTCGCGCCGGGCCGAGGCGATGCTGACGGCAACAGGGAACCACTCGTCTGGGTCGATGTCACTGGTGGCACAGCTGGAGCGGGCGGTCACCAGCCGCCAGAGGTCATCCCGGATCACGGGGAACCGCCACGTCGGGGCAAGGCGAGCAGCGCCAGGACCGTCTCATGGTCACTCGGCGAAGGTGGCGATGGGCTGCCCGGCCTCTACGATGTAGGTGGACAGCATCAGGCCGGTTGCGGGGCCGAGGTCGAGTGCGTTGTGAGGGACGCGGGGCGGGATGAGGAAGCCGTCGCCCTCGTTCAGGATGAGCTCGGGCTGGTCCCGGATCTCCATTCGCACGGTGCCGGCGATGATGTAGCCGACCTCTTCGCCAGGGTGGGTGTGCCAGCCTGACGCGACCCCGGGCGGGATCTCGGTGCGGACCTGGACCATCTCGCGGCCCGGCACCGTCAGGGGGCCGCGCTGGATCTCGGTCCGTTTGAGCGTAGTGGCAAGTGCGTCTGCTGGTTTGGATGCGTCGGGTGACATGGCTGATCCTTGGTGGTGGCGGGGTTGCCGGTTGCGGGCGGGCCACGCCCGCAACCGGTCACTGACGGGAGCTACTCAGTGCCCAGGGCGGCCCGCAGGAAGGCGGTCGCCTGGGCGATGGACGCGCGGGTGGCGCGCGTCTGGCTGAGCGAGTTGAGCAGCATGAAGTCGTGGACGGTGCCGTCGTAGCGCACGGTCGTCACTGGTACGCCGGCCCGGCGGAGCTTGGCGGCGTAAGCTTCGCCCTCATCGCGCAGGACGTCGGCTTCGTCGACGAAGACCAGCGCGGGCGGCAGGCCTGTGACCTGTTCGAGGCTGGCCTGGTTGGGTGACGCGGTGATTTCGCTGCGCTGCGCCGGGTCCGGGGTGTAGGCGTCCCAGAACCACTCCATTGCCGCGCGGCTGAGGTAGTAGCCGGTGGCGAACTGGTCGTAGGAGTCGGTGTTCATGGCCCCGTCGGTGACCGGGTAGTAGAGAGACTGCTGGACGAAGGTCACGTCGCCGCGCTGCTTGGCCATCAGGGCCAGCGCGGCGGTCATGTTGCCGCCGACGGACTCCCCGGCCACGGCCATCCGGGAGGCGTCCAGCCCGTGCGACGTTCCGTCGCGGGTAATCCACTGGGCGGTGGCGTAACCCTGCTCGATCGCGACGGGGTAGCGTGCCTCGGGCGATGGCGTGTACTCGACAAACGCGACCGCGGCCCGGGCGCCGACGGCCAGCTCGCGGACGAGCCGGTCGTGCGTGCCCGCGTTGCCGAGGATCCAGCCGCCGCCGTGCATGTAGACGACGACGGGCAGTGTGCCGCTCGTTCCCTGCGGCCGCACGATCCGCACGCGCACGTCGCCGACGGGCGCCGGGACGGTGATCCACTCTTCGTCGACGGGCAGCTTGTCGACTGGTGCGGCTTGCAGGTCGTCGAGGACCTTGCGGGCCGCGGCCGGGCCGATCTCGTACAGGAACGGCGGCTTGGAGGTGGCGTCAGCGAGATCCTGGGCGGCGGGCTCGAGAACAATGGCCGGATGGACGGACATGATGGTGCTCCTGTTGGTTGAAGGGCAGGCGGTTTCGGGCCGTGGAAGGGCGGATTATTCCCCGAGGAATGCGAGCAGTTCGCGGTTGACCTCGGCTGCGTGGGTGACGCACATGACGTGCGGGCCGCCCTCGATCTCGGTGTACTGGGCGTCGGGCAGCGCCGCGTGCATGCGCCGGCCCTGCCCGTCGACCGGCAGGATGCGGTCGGCGGTCCCGTGCAGGACCAGGGTGGGAATGTCGATCCGCTTGATGTCGGCGGTGAAGTCGTCCAGCCAGGTGCGCGGGCAGGCCCACGTCGCGTAGGGGGAGGCGTCCGCGCCGGCGTCCCAGGCCGCCCGGACGGTTTCCTCGCTGACCCGCGAGCCGAGGTAATCGTCCAGGTTGAGGAAGTCGCTGAGCAGGCCAGTCCACCAGGCGAACCGGTCGTCGAGGATGGCCTGCTGCACGCCCGCGACCGTGGCCGGGTCGGCCCCGCCAGGGTTGTCAGCCGATTTCGCGAACGACGGCGCCAGGCTTTCGATGAACACCAGGCGCTTGAGCCGGCCGGTGCCGTGGGTGCCGACGTAGCGGGCCTGTTCCCCGGTTCCGAGGGAGAACCCGATCAGCGTGACGCCGTGCAGGTCCAGTTCGGTCAGGAATGCGTCGAGATCGCCGGCGAGGGTGTCGAAGTCGTAACCCGTGGTGGGCCGGCTTGACCGGCCGAATCCCCGGCGGTCATAGGTGATGACGCGGTACCCGGCAGCCAGCAGCGGGTGCACTTGCGGCTCCCAAGAGCGGCTGTCGAGCGGCCAGCCGTGCAGCAGCACGACTGCCGGCCCGCTTCCGTGGTCCTCGTAGTACAGGTCGATCGGGGTGGAATTCTCCCGGCCGACGGTGACGATGCCCATGATGCCTCCTCGGAACGTTGACTTGTGTCTATGACCCTGCCGGTCGCGGGAGGGCCGGGCCACGCTGCAGGCCGGAGAAGGTTTCCGGCTATCCCTACCGTCAGGCCGTGTGACAAGCTGGCACTATGAACGGATGCCTCGTTCGGTGCTCGTCGTCGACGACGACGCGGGATTCCGCGATCTCGCCACTAGAATCCTGACCAGCTGGGGTCATGCGGTGATCGGCGAGGCCGGGAGTGCCGCAGAGGCGCTGGCGCAGGCAGCCAAGCTCCGGCCTGACGTCGTGCTGGTCGATATCGGGCTGCCAGACGGCGACGGGTTCTCTCTCACTGAGCAGCTCGTCGCGCTGCCCTGGGCCCTTCGGGTCGTTCTCATCTCCTCGGAGGCGGACCGGGCCACAGTGCAGGCCGCCCGGCGGGCAGGCGCGGACAGCTTCGTGCCGAAGGACGAGCTGCCTGGCGCCCGGTTGCGCCAGCTCATCGAGGGCTGCTGACACCATGGCGACCGCCGGTGCGCGGCCCGCCCTGCGCGTCTCGATCGGCGAGGACGACGTGCTCCTGCGCGAAGGCATCGCCCGGATACTTTCCGGCGCCGGGCTGCAGGTGGTCGCGCAAGCCGGCAACGCCGATGAACTGGTTCACCGGACGCTCGCGTACCGTCCCGACGTCGCGATCGTCGATGTCCAGATGCCCCCGCGCCGTGAAGACGACGGGCTGCGCGCCGCGGTTGAGTTGCGCAGGCGCCTGCCCGGGCTCGGCATCCTGATCCTGTCGCAGTACTGCGAGCCCACGTTTGCCGTGCAGCTCATCGGAGACCGTCCGGAGGGTGTCGGCTACCTCCTCAAAGAGCGGGTCGGCGACGTGGCGGAGTTCACCGACGCGATCGCCCGGGTGGCGTCCGGCGGCAGCGCGCTCGACGCCGAGGTGGTCAGGCGAATGCTCGGGCACCGGTCGCCGGGAGACGTTCTGCAGGCCCTCACGCCCCGCGAGTACGAGGTGCTCGCCGTGATGGCCGAGGGGAAGTCAAACCTGGGCATTGCCAAGACGCTGCTGATCAGCCAGGCCGCGGTCGAGAAATTCGTCACCGCTATCTTCCGCAAGCTGAACATTGACTCGGCGAGCACGGAGCACCGGAGGGTTCAGGCCGTGCTGATGTTTTTGCACGAACATCACAGCGGGCGCTGACGGGCGCTGACCGCGAAGCCCAAGGGTCCTCACGGCGAGGTCGGGCCCGCCCAGCAGAACCTAGCCGAACGAGGGATGCGACCGTCCGGCGCCTCCCGCCAGACTGGCTGCGTAAGGGCGGACCGACCGCGAAACACCACGATCGAGGGGAGAATCATCGATGACCGAGCACGAGCATTCGCTGCCGAGCCCGGCACTGGTACAGCACCACCTGCGCGGAATGCATTACCCGGCGACGCGTGATGACCTCATCGATTACGCTCGCAGCCAATGCGAGGGCGGTGACCACCCGGATAGCGAATGCGAGCGGGTCGTCCGGATCCTCAGTCAGCTGCCTGACCGTGAGTACCAGCGGCCGACGGACGTGAGCAAGGCATTCGGCGAACTCGCGCGGAACTACCTGGAGAGGGTGTCCTATCCCGCGGGGCGCGACGACCTAGTGGCATCGGTGCGGGAGCAAGGTGCTGACGAGGTGGTGCTCGAGACGATCATCATGATCCCGAGCCAGGAGTACAGGAATCCTGACGCGGTGATCGTCGAGATCGAGACATCGGTTTTAGGTGTGCTTTACTGGATTTCGAGATCGCCGAAGTCCGGATGACGCAGCAGGCGCCAGGCTTCGGTCCCGGAGACCGGGTTCATGACCGGGGAGCGGCCGTGTCGCGACCAGTAGTAACTGTGGACGCGGGGGTCCGCCCAGACTCTCTGCTCGTTCAGCTCATCAACGTAGCGGGCGAATTTCCAGTACGCTTCCTCGGCCGGGTCGACTGAGCGCTTGCCGTCGAGGATCAGCTCTTGCATGCACTGCAGGGCATAGCCGGTGACGAGCTCGTGGAACGCTGCCGGGGACAGGCCGCCGTTCGTGTTCGGCCCGTACAGGGACCAGAGGTTCGGGAACCCGGGAACCATGCTGAAGCGGTAGGCGCGGGCGCCCCCCTGCTCCCAGTACGACTCGATCGTCCGACCGTTCCTGCCCGTGATGGTCATCGGGAACAGGTACTCGGTCGCGTGGAAGCCGGTCGCGTAGACGATCGCGTCGAACTCGTACTTCGTCCCGTCGCTCGCCTCGATGCCGGTCTTGGTGATCCGCCGGATGCCGTCGGTGACGAGCGTGACGTTGTCGCGGAGGATCGCGTCGAGGATGCTGTACTCCGGGTCGACGATCACCGGTCGAGCACCGAAGACCGGGTACTCGGGCGTCATCTTCGCAACGAGCTCCGGGTCGCCGAGCTTCCGTTGGAGGAAGGCGATCGAGCTGTCCCGGACCGTCTTGTTCGCGGCGCTGGCCGCGTCCGGGTCATGGAAGTCCGGGTCGACCTTGGTCACCGCCTCGAACGCCCTCCCGTACGTCGTCCGGTGCCGCATGAAGTTGGTGTGATAGGGGAGGTTCCGGTCGAGCCAGTTTATCTGCGCCGGGAACGGCGAGCGGTAGCCCGGCATCGGGAAGACCCAGGACGGCGTCCGCTGGAAAACCGCGACATGAGCGGCCTCGAGGGCAAGCTCGGGGACCATCTGGTAGCTGGTCGCACCGCTGCCGATCACCGCGATGCGCTTGCCGGCGACATCGAAGTCGTCAGGCCAGCGGGAGGTGTGCCAGGAGGGGCCGTCGAAGTCTCCCATCCCCTCGATCTCGGGAATGTTCCGGCGGTTCAGGAAGCCGACGCCGGTGATCACCGCGTTGGAGTGCAGCGTCCGCTCGCCATCCGGGCCGTCAACCTTGATCTCCCACGTCGCGGAGGCCTCATCCCACGTCAGCGAGCGCACTTCGGTGTCGAACTCGATAGCACCGCGCAGGTCGTAGGTGTCCGCGACCCAGTTGAAGTACTTCCTGTTCTCGATCCACCCGCAGAACGGGTTCGGGTACGGGAAGTCGACCCCGAAGATGTTCGTGTAGCCGCGGCTCGGCGTGTCTACCCGCGCGCCGGGGTAATGGTTCTCGTACCAGGTCCCCCCGACCTCGGAGTTCTTCTCGATGACCGTGTACGGGATACCGGCGTTCTTGAGCATCAGTGAGGCGGTCAGTCCGGCCAGCCCGGCGCCGATCACTGTCACCGAGAACCGGGCGAGCCGGCCCGGATCTGGTGTCTGGCGCCACTTGAGGCTTCGCGCAAACGGGTCGAGCCCGAGTTCTTCGAGGCTCCGGGTGAGGGCGTCCGGGTCTTCGATCTCCTCACCGACGGCCAGGGACAGACTGACCGGCAGGCGCTCGGGCGGACCTGGCTCGATCCAGGCCGCACCGGAGTCCCGGTAGGCCTTGAGGAAGTCGGCTGCCTTCCGGCGGAGCATGGCGACGTCTTCTTTGCTCGTCACCGCCGGGGTCTGCCCGAAGCCGAGGACGACCGTCTCCACCTTTGTCGCCCGGACTTCCTCATCACCAGTCAGCTGGTAGAGCAAGCCCCGGAGCACCATCGGGTTGGCGTAAGTCACCGCGTCCTCGATCTGCTCATCGCTCGCGCCGAGAAGTTCCTGCCGGGTCGTATCCGCTGCGGTCATGTTCGCTTGCTCCTCTCGCCTCATCATCGAGGCACTCAAGCGCCATCACGCCGCGCTATGGACCACGTCGTACCGCCCATAATTAATCTTTACGGTACATATGACACAAATCACATCATGCATCAATGACGGATGCTTCGCAAGGAACAACTATCGTGCAGGCCTGGAGATCAGCGCCGCCCCCTCCTTGTCACGGGGTGTGCGCTGCACGATCGCAGGCGCCACCTCCGCAGGTCACTGGCGCAGTCGGGCGGTAAGCAGCGCAGCAGGCTGCACCAGCCGTAAGTGCAGGCCGTGTAACGCGTTTTGCGCGAGAGTTTCGCCAGCTCAATGCCAATGCGGGCGTCGGCGTGGCGAACCTGATCGGCGTTGTCGCCGCGGCATAGTTATGGGTCTGCCGCGAGTCAGCACGGGTGAACGCGGCGGATCCGGCGCTGACGACCGCGAGGGGATGAGCCGCAGTCGTGGGCGCTATTCCGGACACGATCGGGGGAGAATCAGTGAGCCGCACACCAAGCACACATAGGAGCAAACGCTGGATTGTCAGGGGGGCCGCTGTGAGCCTGAGCGCGATGGCCGTGCTGCTCGCCTTCCAGGAAATCCCGGCGGCCGCGCAGTCGCGTGACGCGAACGCCGCCTCATCCGCCACCGTCCGGCACTGGGGCACGTTCTTCGGGGGGACCAGCACGTTCACGCCTGAAGACAGGACTACCTCCCCGGCGTCGTTGAGCCTGCCGGGGCCTGTCGCGGAGGTGGCCACGTCGAACTCGAGTCAGTACGCCCTGCTGACCAACGGCAGTGTCTACGCCTGGGGGCTGGGCAACGCGGGCCAGCTGGGCGACGGTGCGACCGAGAACTCCTTCACGGACCCGGTGCGGGTGCGATTCCCCGCGGGGGTGAAGATCGCCTCGCTGCCCGTTGACGTGATGCCCTTCGACACTGGCCTGGCCGTCGATACCAAAGGCAACGTCTGGGGCTGGGGAGACAACCAGGGTGGAGAGCTGTGCCTGGGCAACCACGAGAAGCACCTCACGCCTGTCAGGTTGCCGTTTTCTCACGTGACCGCCGTCGCCGGCGCGTTCGACCATGCGCTTTACGAGGCGAAAGGCCAGGTCTGGGCGTGTGGCCTCAACAGCCTCGGCGAGCTCGGCGACGGGACCATGAAGTCCAGCTCGCGGCCGGTCAAGGTGAAAGCCCTTGGCCCGGCGGCCCATGTGGTGTTCCTCGTGGCCGCGTTCGTCAACTCCGGCGCCCTGCTGGCCGACGGAAAGTACCTGGACTGGGGCGCCAACGCCGGGGGGCAGCTCGGCATCCGCGCGCTGAACAAGAAGCTGTCCGACGTGCCGGTCAGGGTGCCTTTGCCGGCCAAGGTACGGCAGGTCTCCCAGGGCGGGTCAGCGCCCGGCAACGGGCAGACGCTGGCGCTCCTCACTAACGGCCACCTGTACGCCTGGGGCTGGGACGGGCAGGGTCAGCTCGGGGACGGGAAGACAGCGGCGCAGTACTCGCCGGAGCGGATCACTCCACCGTCCGAAGTCACCTACCGAGCGGTCGCGTCGAGCGGCAGCACCTCGTACGGCATCTCCAAGACGGGGAAGGTCTACGCCTGGGGTGGTGGCAAGGAAGGCCAGATCGGCAACGGGACCACCGAGAGCAGCTTCACGCCGGTGAAGGTCGTCGACTCGGGCGCCACCGGGATCTCGGCCACCGCCGACGACGTGCTTATCTCCGTCACCGGATCCTGAGCGTCGGACGCTGCGAGGCCCGCCGGAAGCGCCGGGCCTCGCAGCGCGCCCACTTCCCGGCCTGGTCCGGGACTCGATTCTGGACACTGCTGACTTACGCGCGTCACGGACCCGCACGGCGTGTCGCCGCCTGCGCCTCCGCACGGTCCTTTTGGTGCGCGTCCGCGCAGAAGCGATTCGCTGCTATCACCGGGGCAGCCCCGCCGGCCTGGCGGGCTGCTGACCGGAAACGCAGCGAATCCCAACCAAGTGCACGGACCTGAGCACGTTCCAACTAGCACTGATTGATTCGGGGGATAGGCGCGGTCATAGCCGCGGGCGGTCATAAGAAGCTGCCGGCAATTTCACAGCAGCGGTTGACCGACTGCCGCCAAGAAAATCGTCACTCATCGCCTGGCCTCTTTCTTGTTCCCTGCCGGCCATTGGTGCGTATT
Organism: uncultured Actinomycetota bacterium; assembly: GCA_963795335.1. Lineage (GTDB taxonomy): Bacteria > Actinomycetota > Actinomycetes > Streptosporangiales > Streptosporangiaceae > Trebonia. The sequence goes on along the minus strand of CAWCHI010000001.1, from coordinate 537,618 downwards.
ATTATCAGTTGAGTAGCGCGGTGATGCGCCGTGTGATAGTTGCCGGGGGGGCCATGAGCACGGCAGCGAGCCGGATCACGGGCAAGATCAGATCAGGACTTGGATGGTCGCCTTCAGTGACAGAGGCGCCAACGTATGCTCCGGATGGCGACTCCCGCTCGTTTGTCCCGCAGGGACCCCCCCAGGAAGCAGAAGCAGTTGCAGCGCCAGCCCCTGCGGCGGTTGACTCCGGACCGGCAGTGTCGCCGCGTGAAGGCGGAACGGATGCCGTCGGGCTGAAGGCGCTATGGAATCAGGGGTCGACCCTGCTCACGTTGCTTGGGCTGCTCGCCTACGTGCTGGGGCGTCTCATGGTGGACGGCTTCTACGGGCAGCTGCACACCACTGCGGAGGCTGCCGGCGTGGGCTACGCCTCAATATTGGAACCGGCGGCAATTGCCACGGCCGCGGCCGGGGTAGTGTGGGCCGGCGTCACACTGGGCGTCAACGCCCTCCAGGTCAGCTCGAAATGGGCCAAAACCATAACGTCTTTCATATTCGGCATCGTCGTCGTTGCTGGCGGCGGGGGCGCCCTTGTTCTTGCGGGCAACATATTGTCGGCTGACCTGACCGATGCGGTAAGCACATTGCTGCTAACCGGGGCGATTCCGGCACTTGGCACGTTGCTTGGCAAGATACCCGGGATCCGGCTCCCCCGCGCCGGCGAGGCGAAGCCGCCCGACGGGCAGCTTCCTAACGGCACCAACCCAGGTAGCAGGGACCGGCTGAAGCTGCTAGCCAACATTGCCTGGTCTTTCGTCTTCCTCGGAGGCTTGCTCGTCGCGGCGCATCAGTTCGGGGTCCGCGAAGGCAGGCTAGCCGCAGAAGGGAAACCCGTCAATGTGGCTTATTTCGGGTTCGATATTCCGAGTATAGGTGCTTCCGTGGTTCGCGTACAGCCCATTACGCCGAGCCCGGCATTCAAACAGCTAAGCTCCCGGGCCTGCTGGCTTGAGATAGGATCCGGCCCTTCCGGGGTCCTGCTATACGACCCATCAGATATGGCTACCCTCACCATCTCTCCCGATCAGATTGTCGTAACTAGCGCCAATCCATCCTGCATGAAATAGCCGTTCAGCCCCCGCTCGCTGTCTGCGGGAACTGTCGCCGACACTCCGGCTCGGCCCACGCGGGCCGAGCCGGAGTCGTTTACGCGTGGTTCACGCTAAGGGATCGTCACCGTTGACGGCGCCGACGCGATCCCGTTGGCGACCACCACCAGCGTGCTCGGGCCCGCCGGCGTGCCGGCCGGGACAGTGAACTGGGTAGCGGACCTGGTGCCGGGCTCGATCGACACCGAGGTCCAGTTGCTGGTCCGGGCATAGGTCACCACGCCTGTCGCTTTGTTAGTGATCCGTACCAGGGGAAAGTTTGTGCTGTCCTGGACGTCGTCACCATAAGTGGCGCCCTGGTCCAGCCCGGCGAGCTGAGTGCCGGACAGGGAGTAGGTGCCGCCCCGGGCCAGGCTCGTAGCGCTCAGGTGCGTGATCGTGGGGGCCCAGGCCGGGTTCGGCGTACCGCCGGCCGTGTAGACCTCCATCTCGTTGCTCCCGTCGTTGAACAGAATCTGGCCGTTCGGCAGCACTAGCATCCGGGTGTTGTAGGAAGTGTCGTTCGCGGCATTGGGCGCGTCCGCGATCTGGGTGATCGCGTTCGAGCCCTCGTTGTAGAGGAAGAAGTGCGTCGGCGTGTTGTAGACGCACGCGCTCGCGTCGAACAGCACGTCGCCGTCCGGCAGCGTGGCCCCAGGCCCGTCCGTGCTGTCGAACTCCTCGCCGCCGATGGCCGGGATCTGCGGCCCGGCGGTCCAGGTCCCCGCCGCGTACAGCGCGGTCTGCGTCGGCACGTCCGTGGTGCACGCCGCGGGCGGCTCCTGCGTGCTCGAGCCGGCCCCTGGCACGAAGACGTCGCCGTCTGGCATCTCGACCTGCGGCCCAATTTCGACGACCGGCCACGGGTCCAGCGGATTGCCGTTCGGGTCCGTGTTCCCGTCGAAGGTCCAGGACTGGGTGCGCGGGCTGAACAGCTGGGTCTGACCCGGTACCCAGGTGTCGATCGTCAGCAGCTGGCCACTGTGCAGCAGCGTCCAGCCCTCCTCATCGTTCGGATCGTTCTTGCCCAGTCCCGGGATCACCTTCCAGGTCAGGGTCCGGGGGTTGAGCAGCGCGGCATCGACGGTGTTGTCCGGATTCGTGAGGCAGGTGTTGCACGGATGCTGGAGCATGAACGTGCCGTCCGGCAGCACCTCGCTCGCGGCGTCGCCTATGTTCGTCCAGCCCGGCGGCGGTGTGACCTGCTTCCAGGTGTTGGTCAGCGGGTTGTAGATCGCGCCCTCACTGGACCACACCGCGTTCTCGCCGATGTACTCGCCGCCCTCGACGATCATCCGCCCGTCCGGCAGGATCGCCGAGCCGAAGTAAAGCGGGCTGTACCCGGCCGGCATCGACGCGATCTGGCTCCACGTCCCGTCCGCATAGTTGCCGTGCGAATCCGGCGTCAGCTTCCACCAGTCGGTCGTGCCGCCCGTGGTGTTGTTGTCCGGCTCATTGTGCACCAGCACCGTGCCGTCGCTCTCCAGCAGCATCGTGCCGGGCGTCCCGAACGGCGGCGGGTTCGTCAGCGGTTTCCAAGGCGACGCCCCGGCGATATCTGCCCGCGCCGCGGACCCGGACGGCTTCGGTCGCCCGATAGGCGGACGCGGGATAATTGACGACGTTGACGGGGTGGTCGTGGCCGCCTGGGCCGACGTGGCCGCGCCGATCCGCTGAGCCGATGCGCTCGGTATGCTGCCAAAGACGAGTGCCGTGATCGCGGCCGCGCACGAGGCTCCGGCTGCGAGTACCACGAGCCTATGACGTGATGTCATCAAACCTCCTTGTATGTCCGGCACGAGGGTGTTCGATGCGGACATGTCATGACGATGACACCTTTGCAAACGTGACGCATGAGTTCGGCTCAAAGTAGGCCTAATTTCACCAACGATGGCTACCGCCGAATACGGGCAGCGCTGATCACCAGGTGATCCGGACCGCGACGGCCGGGTCGAATGGGTGGGCTGACCTGGGCCAGGCGGCTTTACGTGCCTGGAGCTGTCATTTTCTCCGGCCGCAGTAATCCGCGGCGTGCTGCGAATACCGGACGCTGCCGAGGTGTACCGGGGCGTCCGAGCAACCACGGAGCAACCATCGGCCGACATAGGTCTAGACCACCATGGCTGAGAGCGTCTGGATCACGACGAGGAGAGAATGTATGCGTCGCTGGCAAAGGTATAGGTGCCTGGCGAGATGCCGGCGCGTCCGCCGGGCTGTGCCTGTACCCCGACCGGTACAGCTACCGCTACGGCCAGCAGATCGGCGCGGGCGTACCGATCCTCGACTGTGCGGCCACAGGCATGGGGCAGCCTGCTGGCCTGCCCACCGTGGTGTGGCGAGCCGGCCTGGACCTCAACCCGTTCGACGTCAACGATCCCGCAGATCTCGGTTGCTCGAGGCGCGACCACGACCCCCAGGACGCCCACCCGGCCCACAACCTAGAAGACCCTGAACCCGATAGGGGTTCAGGGTCATTCCGATGTCCTGAGACAGGACACGGTGCGCCGCCAGGGACTCGAACCCCGAACCCGCGGATTAAGAGTCCGCTGCTTCATTCGTTTATTCTCGTTGAGATGCTGTCATTCAATGCTGGCACGTGCCGGGAGCTCTCGTTCTGTCCGGTCGCCGATATCCGCGACTGGCTGGGGATACCGGATGCTGCAGGGGTTTACCGGGGCATCCGAGCAAAAATGGAGCAAACATGGGTGCGGAAAGGTCTAGTCCAGGGAGCGCTGCCGCTAATGGTATAGCTGCCTGCCGTGTGGCGATGATGGCTGCGCCCGGAGCCAGGCAGGAGCGGCTCGACACGGTTAGTGATCTCTGCTGGCAGCGCGAGAATTTGACCCGGGATCACAGCCTCGGGATTGTCCCGGACGCGAGAAGTGGGCGATGTTCCTGACCGCACCACCGGTACCAGCGGTGCGGAGCTGTGCGCATCGCGACGGGTTGCCCTTGGGAACTTCGGGCCGGGCGCCAGTCGCATGAGTATCTGAGACGGATACGGTATCTCATCGGATACACTAGATAGATGATGAACGCCGCCGAATTGCTTGAGCAGGTCCGGGCCAGCTCCGGCCTGACCCAGGAGGAGCTGGCGCGCCGTGCCGGGACCTCTCGGCCGACGCTGTCGGCGTACGAGCACGGGCGGAAGTCCCCGACGGTCGCCACCTTCGCCCGGCTCCTATCCGGGGCGGGATGGGAACTGGCGGCGATGCCGCAGGTGTCATTTACCCAGCGGCCGTCCGCGCGCGGAAGGCCGATATGGGTCCCGGACCGGCTGCCGCGGCTGGACGTGGCGCACGCCCTGGCAGTGGTGGAACTGCCGCTGCACCTCAACTGGTCCGCACCCGGGCGCGTGTTCGACCTGCGGTCGCGCGCCGACCGGTCCCGCGTATACGAGATCGTCCTGCAAGAAGGAAGGCCCGCCGACATCCTCGCCTACATCGACGGTGCGCTGCTCGCCGACCTGTGGGATGACCTGGTCCTCCCGCGCGCGGTCCGGTCCGCGTGGGCACCGCTGGTCCCGCCGTCCGGCAGGGCGCAGGCGTGATGCAGGCGAGCGATGCGCAGCCCGGGCTGCCCGCCTTCCAGATGGAGGTGGCCAGGCTGTTCTTCGCGCTGCCCGCCAGCGAGGGCTTCCTGCTGGCCGGGGGAGCAGCGCTGCTCGCGCAGCACCTCACGGCACGGCCCACCGAGGACCTCGACTTCTTCACCGCCCCCGAGCGCGGGCACGTTCCCGCCGCCCGCGATGCCCTGGAGGCCGCGGCCCGCCAGCGAGGCTGGAGCACCGAGCGGATCCACGACAGCGACACGTTCTGCCGGATGGTCATCCGCAGCGCTGACAGCGGGGTCCTGATCGACCTGGCCGTGAACGCGCCACCAGACCTCCCCGCCTCCGTCGACCCCGGCCGGGCCGACGCTAGCTCCTGAAGAACTCGCCGGCAACAAGCTCCTCGCCCTGTTCGACCGGGCTGCCGCGCGGGACTTCGCCGACGTCTATGTGCTCGCCTGCCGCTTCGGCAAGGACGTGCTGCTCGCCCGCGCCGCCCAGATCGACGCCGGCTTCGACGTCAGGGTTCTCGCCGACATGATCGCGACCCTCAGCCGGTTCACCGACAGCGAGATACCCGTACCCGACGGCTCGTCCGCAGCCGAGCTGCGAGAGTTCTACACGGCCTGGTGGTCGGAGCTGACGGCGTAAGCCGGGCTCCCCGGAATCCGGCTCCGCCGTAAAAAGTGGACGTGTGCGCATGCTGCGACGAAACCGGCCCGGTCGGCTAATCCACGAATATGCGCAGTTCGAATAGTGTGACAAAATTTCGGCACCCATAGGACCACTCGCTCGGCCTCGACACGGCGGCTCTGATGTTTCAGCAGGCGCGCGCCCCCCGCGGTGATCTTCGCTGTCCTGGCCCGTCGGGCCCTTCAACCCGGATCAAGCCGCGATTGTGCAAGGCCTCCGTCATGAAGTACGGTACGAGGTCCCCTCGTGTACCCGTCCTTGCAGCCACGCGACACCCAGCTCAGCAAATCGAACTGCGTCACCGTCAGGTAATCAGACGAACGCCCCACCTGCGCCTCAGACTCCACACAACACGAGAACGTTCAGCAGGGAAAACCGAATTCGGGAGCGCTCATGATGAAGAGCGCAGGGTGGTTGGGCGTCAGTCGCTCGAAAGCGCATGTTCAAGTGAGGTGAAGCTAACACGTTCCTGTTCGAGGCGAACGGATAGGCTAAAGTGCCGTTGACGTGATCTTGATATGTTGACACGGCCGCCTGGTCGCCAGCATCGATTCTGTTTCCGGTGATGCTGTCGCACGGGCCGCATGCGGTGCAGGGCCGCCCCGACTGCACCGCGCCGGCGAGTCCGGAGACTGAAAAAGCCCGGACGTTTCACAGTTCCAGCAAAAGGCAGATCCCCAGGACGCTTGCTACTTAGATGCTTGCAGCCGGCGGTAGGTACACCTGGACGCGGCTTGCGGTCATACTGTCCTTGGACAAGGCGGCTCGGTTTGCGCGGATGTGCTGTGGCGGGCAGGCCGCGCTAATCGCTCCTTATGCCCTACGGGAGGGGCTAGTGGACCCGGTTTCCCTCGTGCTGGACGCACTGGCTTCGGGTACAGCCAGGAGCAGCGATGACCGCGCCGCAGCGGCCAGCGCCCGGCTGAGGGAGCTGGTTGCGGCCCTGCTGGCGGGAGATCCCGGTGCGCATGCTGCTGTGCTGGGTCAAATGCCCGGCCCGGCCGCTTGGCGCGACTCGGCCGGGAAGGCACTGGCCGCGACCGGGGCGGGAACGGATGAACAGGTGCTGGCGGCAGCCCGGGAGGTGCTGGGCCTGACGGGCCTGCCCGGCCGGGGCCAGGCCGTTTTGCACGGTGCCCGCGGCGTGCAAATCGGCGACGGCAACTACCAGGTCAACCTGCACGTTGGAGCGCTGCGTGGGCCCCCGCGCCCGGCTGCTTACCTGGAGCAGGTACGCCGTATCGCGCCGACGGACCCGCCGGGCTTGATAGACCGCCAGGCCGAGACAGCGGAACTAGCCCGGTTCTGCCTGAAGCCGTCCGCTGGAGCGTACACCTGGTGGCAAGGTCGCGCGTGGGCCGGGAAGTCCGCTCTGCTGTCGTCGTTCGTGCTGCGCCCGCCCGCAGAGGTCCGCGGCCGGGTCCAGATCGTGTCCTTCTTCATCACGGCCCGGCTGGCTGAGCAGGACACCCGCCGGGCCTTCACGGAGGTGATGCTGGAGCAGCTGGCCGGGCTGGTAGGGCAGGATGTGCCCGCGATTTTGCCCGAGGCGCTGCGCGACGCTTACCTGCTGGATCTGATGAGCCAGGCCGCAGCAGCCTGCGCTGAGGCGGACTGCCTGGCTGGTGCTGGTGGTTGACGGGCTGGATGAAGACCGCAGCCCGGTAACCGGCCCTCATGCGAACAGCATCGCGGGCCTGCTGCCGGCCAGTCCACCGGCCGGCATGAGGATCATCGTGTCCGGGCGGCCGGACCCGCCTGTCCCAGACGACGTGCCGGACTGGCATCCGCTGCGAACCACAGGGATCATCCGCCCGCTCGCTCCTTCCCCCCACGCGCGGGACATCCAGCGGCTCAGCGCTCAGGAGCTCAAGCGCCTGCTGACAGGCAACCCACTAGAGCAGGACCTGCTCGGGCTGCTGACTGCTGCGCGCGGCGGCTTGTCAGCTGGTGACCTGGAGGAGCTGACCGGGGCTCCACTGTGGGAGATCGAGGAGATCTTGCAGGCATCAGCCGGACGGACATTCACCCGCCGGGCCAGCCGCTGGCCGCCCGGCGCCAGCACGGAGCTGTTCCTCCTCGGCCATGAAGGCCTCCAGGCGGCCGCCGAGCGTTACCTGAGAACCCGCCAGTCTGGTTATCACGACCGTCTGCGCAGCTGGGCTGAGGCCTACCAGGACAGACACTGGCCTCCGGAGACCCCCGAGTACCTGCTTGGCAGCTACTACCAGCTCCTGACGGCACTGGGTGACCTACCGCGGATGACGGCGTGCGCCGGGGACCCGGGTCGCCACGACCGCATGTTCGACCTGACGGGCGCAGACGCCTCCGCACTGGCCGAGATCCGCACTGCGTTGGACGAGATAGCCGCCCAGGATGATCCTGACCTGGCCGGCGCGCTGCGCCTGGCTTTCCTGCGTGACCAGATCAACGGCCGGAACAGCAGCATCCCTGCCGTCCTCCCGTCAGTATGGGCCGCCCTGGGCCAGGTACCGCGGGCCGAAGCCCTCGCGCGTTCCATCGACTCCCCCGCGCAGCAGGGCACCGCCCTGGCCCTGATGGCGAGCGTACTAGCCCGCACAGGCGCCCACGAGCAGGCAGACGCGATAGCTCGGTCGATTACCCGCCCAGACCTGCAAAGGAAGCACTGGCCCACGATCGCGGCGGCGCTAGCCAGGAACGGCGCCCAGGACCGGGCACAGGCACTGGCCCACTCGGCCAGCGGCTCTGGCTCGCGCGCCGAGATCCAGGCACAGGTCGCAATAGCCCTCGCGGAAGCCGGCAACACCAGCGAGGTCAAGGCCGTCGCCGACGAGGCAACCCGGGCAGCCAGCTCCGTCAGCCCGCCGCGTCGGCGCGCTGAGGTCCTCACGCAGGTGATGACGGCGCTGGCCCGAGCCCGCGCGGGCGAGCACGTGGCGATCGCAGGACGCCGAGCGGCTGAGGCGGCCAGTGCCACCGACGATCCCGCCCAGCGAGCCGAGGCACTCGCACAGGTCATGCTGGCACTGGCCGGGGCAGGAGCGGGTGACCAGGCAGCAGCCCTGGCCAGCCAGGCCGCCGAGGCGGCCAGCGCCGCCAGCTCCCCGCAACGGCAGGCGGAAGCCCTCGCGCTAACGGCGGAGGCCCTGGCCCGGGCTGGGTGCTATGACCAGGCACGAGCACTGGCCCGCCGGGCTGAGGCGGCGGCCCGGGCAAGCGCTAACCCGGTCCAGCGGGCAGACGCCCTGACACGGGTGGCGGTGGCGCTGGCGTGGGCCGGCGCCGCTGACCAGGCGGAAACGCTGGCCCGGACCGTGACCGACCCGGGCGCACATGATCCACTTTCCTGGCGGGACAAAGCCCTGGCCCAGGTCGCCGCCGCACTCGCGGACGCTGGCACGCTCGACCAGGCCCGGCGGATAGCCGAAGGCATCCCTGACCCGCACCAGCAGGCGCACGCGATGACACGGGTTGCAGTTGCGCTGGCCCGGGCAGGCGCGTGTGATCAAGCAGGGACGCTAGCCCAGTTCCTCGCTGGCCCGGACTGGCAGGATCCGGCTGTCGTGCAGTCGAAGTCTCTGGCACGCTCGGAGAGTGAGTTCCGGACCCAGGTCGCGACCGCACTAGCTGATGCCGGCGCGCTCGATCAGGCCCGGGAGATGGCCGAGGGTATTGCGCATCCAGAACACCGCGCTCGCGCTCTGACACACGTCGCGGTCGCACTGGCACAAGCCGGAGACCACGATCAGGCCGGGATGCTGACCCGGTCTCTGGCCGGCCCGGACTGGCAGGCTTGGTCCCTCGCGCAGGTCGCGGCTGCGCTGGCGGACACTGGCGCAGCTGATGACGCGGCTGCGCTTGCCCGGGAGGCGGAAACCGCCGTCCGGAGTATTACCGATCAGTACGAGCATGCCATTGACCTGTCCGGCGTTGCCGTCACCCTGGCCAACGCCGGGGCGTACGAGCGGGCCGAGTCCGTGGCACGGTGCATCGCCGTGCCGGACATACTCGCCGATACCCTGGTCCAGGTCGCCAAGACAGAGTCCAGCGCAGGCGCTCACGACCAGACGGTGCTGCTCGCCAGGCAGGCGCACCAGGCCGCCCGGTCTGTACCGTCACCGGACAAGCGGCTCGCCATCTTGGCCTCGGTGGCGGAAGTGCTCGCCAGCGCAGGCGAGACCAGCCTGGTGACTGCAGTCGCCGAAGAGGCGGGCGCAGCTGCCGCCACGGTCACACTCGGAGACGGCCTGATTCAGGGCCTGAAACGGATTGCCGTGGCACTGGTCAGCGTCGGCGCGCAGTCGCAGGCGCAAACGTTCGCGCAGTATGTACCATTTCCGGGCCGACGGGGAGAAGTCGTGGCCGCGGTCGCCGGGGCACAGGCCGCAGCCGGCTTGCATGACCAGGCGGAAAGACTGGCACTTTCTGTGACAGAGCCCGCCATGCAGGCACTAGGTCTGGCACGGGTAGCCGGTGCTCTGGCCCAGGCCGGCGCACACGACCGCGCTGCAGCCCTTGCTGCACAGGCACAAACACTGGCCTTCTCCGCTGAGTACCCAGGCCCGCTGCTGCAAGTAGCGACGGCACTCATAGCAGCCGGCGCGCGCAGTGAAGCAGCGGTACTCGCCCGGCAGGCAGGCAAAGCAGTCCGCCGCATGCACGACGAGCGGTTGGAAGTGATGGAGCAGGTACAGGTCGCACGGGTTCTTGCCTGGGCCGGAGCATACGAAGAGGCCGAAGCGCTGGCCCGGTCAATCCGTCATCCGCAGCGGGAGGAAGAAGCTCTGGGAGACGTCGCAGCTGCGCTGGCAGCAGGCGGGGAACTCGCCCGGGCAAGGGATGTGGCCCGTTCCATACGTTCTGAAAGCGCCAGGGAGCGCGCCCTGACCGGGATATCAGGGGTCCTGGCGCGGGCTGCGGATCCCCACGCCGTGAGCGTCGCTGAGGAGGCAGCCACGGTAGCCCGTTCAGCCGGTGAAAAGGATGGCCAGGGGCAGAGCCTTTCACAAATCGCGCGGATACTCGCTACCACCGACGACCATCGCCTCGCCCGCCGGGTGGCCGCAACCGCCTGCACGACGGATGGCTGGGCGGCCGCCGCAGGTGCAGTGCTCACGCTCGAGCCATCCGCAATCACGGGCGTCGAGTCTTTTCTGGCGCCATCAGCCTGAACTGGGCTTGCTGTTGCAGTCAGGACATGATGCCCGCGGCGGTTCATCTCAAATGCGGCAGGCGGGTTGCCACCCTGGGTAAGCGAATTATGACCAGCGGAAGCCGTTCCTGGTCCGTAGGATTAGCGGTGGACCGACCAGAATGGGGCCGGTGATGGAACCGATCACACTTATATTGACGGCGCTCGCCGCGGGCGGGACTGCCGGTGCGCTGGACTCGCTGAAGGATGAGGCCAAGGAGGCGGTCAAGGCTGCCTACGGGAAGCTGCGCGGGCTGGTGGGAAAGCGGTTCCGCGACACCGGTGTCGTTAACGGCGAGGCTGTCTTGGCTGAGTACGAGGCAGACCCGGAAAGTTTCGAGAAGGGACTGGGCAGGAAACTGGCCGAGGCGGACGCCGGCGGGGACGAGGATCTGCTGGCAGCCGCGGATGCATTGCTGAAACTGGTGAACCAGCAGGGCGGCAAGGCGGGCAAGTACAACGTGACCATCAGCGGCTCCCAGGGCGTGCAGGTTGGTGACCACGGCACTCAGACGAACACGTTCACCTCGGGGGCTGGGCAGGCGTAACAGCATGGTGGCGGGTCAGCGGTGTCCGGGATGTCCTCGGGCCGCTTCAGCGGGCCGGCCCGCGTTGGCGGACTCTCGCAGTGCGCCGCTGAGCGCGGAAGCAGAGCTAACGGTGCCGGGATTTTCTGCCCGGCGTGAGCTCTGCGAGGGCAGCAGCGGCCTGCCTGCGCAGGCAATTGCCTGCGACCAGGTGGGCCGTCCCGTCTGCTCGGCGGCGGGCTGCCCGGGTGGCTGCTGCCCAAGCCGAGACCGCGGCGCGTTCCGCGGCGGCGGCCGAACAGCCGGAGCTGCTGGCAGAGGCGGCGCTGGTCCTAGCCGAGGCAGGTAACCCGGACGGAGCCCTGGAACTGTCTGCGATCACCCGCCGGTGGTAGCCGCGCAGCAGGTACTCCGGCGTCTCGAAGGGCCAGCCCCGGTCACGGGTAGGACCATGCCCAGGCGTGCAACTGGGCCGCGAAACCCTGCAGCTGGCCCAGAACCTGGCTGATGCCGCTGAGGCCACCGTGGTGGCAGACGTGATGGCCACTTTGCACGCGGACGTGGGCACCCCCCGCGTGCCCTACCTGGCCCTGGCTGCTGAGATCACCGTGGCCGCCCGGGCAGACTGACATCAGCACCACCCTGCCGCCGGCAGCATCACCGCTGTCGTCACCGTTGTCGCGGGCCATCCGCACGGGACGCCTGAAGAACAGCGACTGTCAGGAGCAGCCGGACCGCGGATGCTGAATCCGCTGGTTCGCGCCCGCCGGCCGCTGCCCTGGGGACAGGGCGAGCCTGGACGAACTACGGCGCTCACCTGCGCTCATCGCAGCGAGCAATCGGCGCCGGCACGGCCAGAGCCCGGCGCAGGGGAGAGCGTGCGAAGAGAAACTTGCTCTCAGCTAGCTCCGTGCTCGCTCGCGAGCAAGCCAGCACGAGCAAGCAACAAAAATGACCTAGAACAAAAAACCCCAGGTCATGGTGCGCCGCCAGGGACTCGAACCCCGAACCCGCGGATTAAGAGTCCGCTGCTCTGCCAATTGAGCTAGCGGCGCTCGCTAGCAACGTGGTGATGTTAGCAAGGATCGGCCGCTCCCGCGAATCGGACGCGTGCCCCGGCCGGCTGCCGTGGGCCCGGGACCGCCCCCTGTGGGAACGCGTCCCCGAAGTCGCCGTGCACGCGTCCGGCGCCCCTTCTGCTGGCACCAGCCAACCGGACGAGACATCGAGCAGGTCGATGCGAGGTATCCGTGCGCGACATGGATCGCGGCGACCTGGTACCCCGGCCTCGTGGGCCAGCCGAGCTCGGCCAGGGGTGCCGCCGCTCCCAGCGGCGGAATAAACTCCCGTGCCTACTGTCTTGGCGTCGCCTTAGGAGTAAACCCGCCGTCTGAGGAGAGCGCGCTGTAAAGGGTGCCGTCCGGCGTTCCGGCCAGGGCAGTGGGGACGCTCACGATCTGCCTAATGATCGGGACGACGGCCGGCTAATAGCTGGCGCCGTTCATAATGATCACTCGGTTCCCAGCTAGGTCGTCGGTCTTAGCGGCAACGAGCGCCGCCGCGTGACCCGAATGGGGTCTCCCTCTTTGCGGTCGGCGTGTTCCCGGTCGGGGGGATATAGGCCATAGTTATTGCTGTGGGACCGGAGGGGCAGCGTGATCGGGCCGAAGTCACCCGGATGCAGGCCGCCGTGCGCGCGTGGGCGCTTGGGGTCACTGGCGAGGGCATGCGGAGTTTGCGGGAAATTCCACCGCCGGCACTATTGGGGCTGCTGTGCGCGGCGGCGCTTTCTCCGATTCTCGTCGCAGGCGCCGGGCTCGGGGCGATTGCTGTCGCCGGAAGCGGGGTGCTGTCCTCGGTCGGCGGGGGGGTCCTGAGCGGGATAGTCACTGAGGCGCTGGATCGCGCGAAACGTAAGCGTGCATCGACGTCATCCCAGCTCGAAGGTGAGATCGCTGACGAGATCAGCCGGATGATCGACGCACAGGACGCGAAAGCGCGTGCTTTGCGGACCGAGATTGCTGCGGTCCTGGAAAAAATCGATGCCGGAGGAACCGTCCTGCGGGCGGCGATGGAGGAGGCCAGCGAACGGGTTCGCGGTGATGTGATCGCGGCCATGGAGGTGCTCAGCTCCAGCTTCGGTGAAACCCGGTTCTTGATCGAAGACGTCGTGCTAGCGGCCGCGGAGATCCAGAAGGGCCTGGACATGCAGGGCGCAGATATCCGGGCCATCATCGAGCAGAATGACCGGCAGTCGACTGATATCCGCCTGGTCCGGGAAGAGGTGGCGGCCATCGCGAGACGGTCTCGTGCGGACGGGCTCACGCGAGAACCGGGAGACGGCGATGGACCACGGTGGGCAGGGGGGTGCCCTTACCGGGGATTGCTGCCCTTCGAAGAGACCGATGCCGAGGTGTTCTACGGGCGGGAGCGGCTGACCGCAGAGCTGGCCGTCAAGCTGGGGACCAGGATGAGCCGCGGTGGCCTCGTAGTCGTCACCGGCGCTTCCGGCGCGGGCAAATCCTCACTCCTGCGCGCGGGCTTGCTGCCCATGCTGGCTAGAGGCCATCAGATCGACGGCTCAGAGCGATGGGCGCGTGTCACGATGACGCCCACCAAAGATCCTCTTACCGAACTGGCGAGCCGCTTGGCGGCGCTGGGAGGGGGCGCCGCCGAGGTGATCCGGAACGGGCTGGCAAGCCATCCGGAACAAGCTCACATGGCCATGCGGGCGGCGGTCCTGGCCCATGCTGCCCACCAATCGGCGGCCAGTGACGGCGCTGAGCGGCTGGTGCTGATCATCGACCAGTTCGAGCAGGTCTTCACCTTGAACCCGGATCCGCATGGCGAGGCTGGGCGGCAGGCCTTCATCACCGCATTGTCCGCGGCCGCCACCTGCCCGGTCGGCCCACGACAGGAACCGTCAGCGCTGGTGGTAATTGCGGTCCGGGGAGACTTCTGGGATCGCTGCGCGGCGTATCGCGAACTCGCGGACGCGTTGCAAGACGGGCAATTCGTGATCAGGCCGATGAGTGAGTTCGATCTCCGGCTAGCCATCACCGGTCCCGCGGTCGCAGCTGGCCTGCTGATTGAACCCACCCTCACCGACACGATCCTGAGTGATCTGCAGGTGGCCAGCGGCGAGGAGGCGGGAGTACTGCCGCTTCTTTCTCAGGCCATGGCGCTGACCTGGGAGAACCGTAGCGGTAAGCAGCTGACCAGCCGCGGCTACGGACTAACCGGCGGGGTCGGCCGCGCCGTCCAGAACAGCGCGGACCGGGTTTACGGCGCCCTCCCGGCTCGGCAGCAGGTGCTCGCCCGAGATCTGTTGCGGAACATGACCGTCAGCAGCCGGGATGGGACGCTCACCCGCCGCCCGGTGACCCGGGCCGACCTTTACGGCACGCAGTCCGACGCTGACCGTGCCCAGGTCGGCGACGTCCTTGAGGCGTTCGCCCGGGAGCGCCTGATCGTCATCAACGACGACAGCGTCCAGATCGCACACGACGCTCTGCTGCGCGCCTGGCCGCGGCTGCGCGCCTGGCTAGAAGAGGACCGGGCCACCTGGATCCTTTACGGCCAGCTCGCCGACGATGCCGCCGCATGGCACGACAACAGCGGCGACTCGTCGTTCCTGTACCGCGGTACGCAACTGGGCGCCGCCCTGGTTGCCACGACCACCTGGACGGCCAACTCTGCCCGCTACCCCGCTCTGACCAGCGTCCAGACCAACTTCCTGCAGGCCAGCAAGCATGCCGCCGCGCGCGGCGCGCGGCTGCGGCGGATCATCACCGTCTCACTTGCCCTGCTTCTCGTCGCGGCGCTGACCGGGGCGACCCTGGCCATTGCCGCAGCAGTGAACGCCACGCACCAGAGGAACCTGGCTGCCTCGGCAGCGCTCGCGACCGAAAGCGAGGCCCTCGATAGCGCTGATCCCGTCCTGGCCGCGCAACTGGCCGCAGCGGCCTGGCACATCGCTCCAACGGCCCAGGTGCGAGACAGCATGTTGGATGTCCTGGCCCAGCCCGAGCGGGGGATCCTAGCAGGCGACCCGGAAGCTCTCGCGAACGCCTCCGCGCTTGCTTTCAGTCCGGACGGAAAACTCCTCGCCGCGGGCATCGGCGACGAAGCCCTGCTCTGGAACGCAGCCACCCGCACTCAGATCGGCAAGCCGATGCGCTTCGGAGGCCCGGGTAATCCGGTGACCGCACTGGCCTTCAGCCCGGACGGCACGATCCTCGCGAGTGACGACGGAGGAGCGGTGTTCCTCTGGAACGTGCTGCATCAGACCATCGTCGGCACCCGCCTGGTCGACCAGGGCGATCCTGTTGCCTCGCTTGCCTTCAGCCCCGACGGCAAGATCCTCGCCACGACCACGGAGACCGGTATCCAGCTATGGGACGTCGCCACCCATGCCGAAATCGGGGCCGGGATCGGTGGCGGGGCATCGGCGATATCGTTCAGCCCGGATGGCAAGACATTCGTCACCGCCGGAAGCTCCATCAAGCGATGGGACACCGCCACGCACAATCCGGTCGGTTCACCGCTGGCCACGGGCGGCTGGAGCACGGTCTCGATCAGCCCAGACGGCAGGTTCCTGGCCGCAGGCAACAACGCCGGCCAGGTCCGGCTGTGGAACCTGGCCACGGGAGATGTCATAGGCGCTCCCCTGGATACCGGAACCACCAGGGTCCAGGTGATAGCGTTCGGGCCCCAGGACGCAACGCTCGCGGCCGGCAACGAGGCAGGCGCGGTCACGCTGTGGGATACCGCCGATCAGGCCCGCGTCTGCTCGTCGCTGAACGCTGGCATCCTGGTGTCGGCGCTGGCCTTCAACCGCACCGGTACCACTCTCGCCTCGGCCAGCGATACAGGCGCTCCCATCTTGTGGGACGCGAAGGCGTGGTGCCAGAGCGGCCAGCCGCTGAGCCTGGGCGGCCAGGTATATTCCGCCGCCCTCAGCCCGGACGCCACGAAACTAGCCGTCGTCCTGAACTCCACCTCCAGCGGCGTACAGCTATGGGACCTCAGCAGGCGTACTGCGCCCCGCACATTCGCCCGGGGCACTGATCTCACCGACAGCGTGGCATTCAGCTCCGACGGCAAGAGACTCGCGACAGTGCCGGTGAGCGGCGATCAGGTTCAGCTCTGGAACGCGGCGTCGCTCGCCGCGACCGGAGCGCCCATGAAAACGGGCGTCGGTCAAGCCGTCGTCTTCAGCCCCGATGGCAAAACTTTGGCCACGAGCGGACCCCCGGTCCGGCTGTGGAATATCGCCGCCGGCACTCCCACAGGCAGGCCGATCAACTTCGGCACCCCTGACTATCCGGTCAAAGCCATGGCATTTAGCCCTGACGGCAAGGTCTTCGCCGCGGCCACTCAGCTCGGCGCGTTGCGGCTGTGGAACGCCGAAACGCATGCTCCGATTGGTGCTGCGATGACCGCAAGCGGCGCCGATGAGGTGGCCTTCAGCCCTGACGGCACGGAACTCGCCACCGGCAACCTTGACGGCACCGCCCAGCTGTGGGACGTGGCCACCCGTACGCCGGCCGGGCCGCCCCTGAACGTCGACGGTGTTGATCAGCTCGCGTTCAGCGCAGACGGAGCCTTCCTGGCCACCGCTAGCAACTCCGGGGTCGTTCAGCTGTGGGATGCGGCCACAGGTGTCCCCGTCGGCGCTCCCCTAAGCACCGGGACTGGCGACGTGTTCGGCCTGGCATTCAGCTCTGGCGGCACACTCATCGCGGTCACTGGCACCGTCGTGCAGCGCTGGGACATCTCCCTCCCAAGCAACCTTCCGGCGAACGTATGCGGGATCGCCGGTGGCTCGCTCACACCCCAGGCCTGGCACTACTACATACCATCCGAGCCATTCCAGCAGATATGCCCAGCAAGCTAGGGGCATGTCAAACGGCGAGGCGGCAGTGGGCGGCGGGTCACCGCCTCGCTGGCCAGCCCCGGTGACCGGCGTGGCGCCCGGGCCACGGTGCCTTCCCGGGCGGCTGCTCGATCGTGATTTGCCGGGTGGAGAAGTTGTTCCGCGGGTTGCCGTCGGGGCTCTGCGAGACCGCTAGCGCCAGCACCCGCACCCGCCCGGCCGCGTTGGCCTTGACCGTGACGGCGAAGTCGGCCGAGGCGCCACTGGCGAGCGCGGCCACGGTCCAGGTGAGCACGTTACGGTGCCGGGCGCAGTCCGCGGTACACGACGCCTCCGACAGCGTCGGCGGCAGCCGCAGGCCCGCTACGACGTTGCTGGCGGTGCCGGGCCCGGCGTTGGCGACCGTGAGCGTGCAGGAGGCGGTGCCGCCGAGGGTGACGGTCGCCGGGCAGGACAGCGCGGCTGAGAGGTCGGCCTGGGCCGATCCGGTGGCGGCCGCGCTGACGGTGACGGCGAACGGGCCGGCGGTGGCCGCGCCCTGCGGGTTAGTCGCGGTGACCGCATAGCTGAACGAGGTAGTGCCGGACGGCGGGGTGCCGGTGAGCTCGCCGGTGGCCGGGTCGACCGTCAGCCATGACGGGGCGCCGGCGGCCAGCGTGTACGTGGGGGCCGGGGTGCCGGAGGCGGTGAACGTGTAGTCGTAGGCCTGTCCGGACGTCGCCGTCAGCGGTGGGCTGTCGAGCACGAAGACAGGCCCGGACTGGACGGTGATGGTCTGGGTGACCTGGGGTGCGGGGGTGTAGCTGGTGTTGCCGGCCTGGTTGGCGTCGATGACGCAGCTGCCGGCGGCCTGGTAGCTGATGGTGGTGCCGGAGACGGTGCAGACCCCGGTCCCGGAGGACGGGTCGACGGTGAAGACGACTGGGTTGCCGGAGTCGCCCCCGGTGGCGGTCAGGGTGGCGGACCCGCCCACGCTGCCACTTGCGGGCGCGGTGAAGCTGATCGACTGGGCGCCCGGCCCGACCGTGATGGTCTGGGTGACCTGGGGTGCGGGGGTGTAGCTGGTGTTGCCGGCCTGGTTGGCGTCGATGACGCAGCTGCCGGCGGCCTGGTAGCTGATGGTGGTGCCGGAGACGGTGCAGACGCCGGTCCCGGAGGACGGGTCGACGGTGAAGACGACTGGGTTGCCGGAGCCGCCGCCGGTCGCGGTCAGGGTGTCCGTCCCGCCCACGGTCCCGCTGGCCGGGGGGGTGAAGCTGATCGACTGGGCGCCCGGCCCGACCGTGATGGTCTCGGTGACCTGGGGTGCGGGGGTGTAGCTGGTGTTGCCGGCCTGGTTGGCGTCGATGACGCAGCTGCCGGCCGCCTGGTAGCTGACGGTAGTGCCGGAGACGGTGCAAACGCCGGTCCCGGAGGATGGGTCGAGGGAGAAGACGACTGGGTTGCCGGAGCCGCCGCCGGTCGCGGTCAGGGTGTCCGTCCCGCCCACGCTGCCGCTTGCGGGCGCGGTGAAGCTGATCAACTGGGGTGCCGGGCTGACGGAGATGGTGAAGGTGGTGGAGCCGCTGGCCCCCGTGGCGTCGGTCGCGGTCACCGTAACCGGGTAAGAACCGGCTGCTGTGGGGCTTCCGGACAGCAGACCGGAGGTACTGATGGACAAGCCCGGCGGCAGGCCGGTGGCGGCGAAGGTGAGCGCTGCCCCGCCGGAGTCCGCCGCCGTGACCTGCAGGCTGACCGTGGCGCCAACGGTGGTGACCTGGTCGCCGGGACTGGTGACGGTGACCGCGTCAGCCGCGCCGCCCGCCTCGCACAGCGCCTTCGCCAGGCTGGTGCCGTTCGGGGTGCCGAGGCCGGTCGCCATGTCGTAGCCGGTTCCGGCCGGGTAGTGGCCACCGGAGTAACCGTCGGGGGTGTAGTCGTTGTTGCCGGAGGTGATGTCGGTGAAGTCGGCGGCATAGCCAGTTGCCGCCGCCTTGTACAGCAGCTGGTTCGCGAACCCGACCGAGTGGCCGGGGCAGGAGCTGGAGGCGTCCGTCAGGGCAGCCAGGGCGGCCCACGTCGGGGCGGCCGCGCTTGTGCCGCCGGCGTTCACCCAGTACAGCGATCCGTTAATCTCGAGGGCGGCGAGGTAGCCGTGCTCCGGGTCGGCGTCGGCCGCGACGTCGGGCACCTCGCGGCAGAAGCGCCGCTGCCCGCCCCGCACGGGCGTGGCCCTCGAGTCAGCTTGATGACGTTCAGCGCCGCGGGCGCGCCCGACTGGTAGGACGGCATCGTCCATGCGGTCGGCGGAGACGCCGCCGCCGCCCGCGCCGCCTGCCGGCATCGAGCCGTTGTTCCAGACCGTCTCGGCGGGCGGTGCTGAGCGCGGTCAGCGTCGTGCCGCCCGACGCCCGTCACGTCGGGCTGGCTCCCCGGGTCGTCGGCGTCGAGCGAAGTGTCCCGCAGCCGGACGGACCCGCTGTCGCCGGCGGCGGCGAAGACCGTCTTCCCCTGCGCGGCGGCCTCCTCGAACAGCGTGTTCTCGTCGCCGATCATGCGCGGTCCCGGCCAAACTCTCGCACTCGCCCCACGAGGTGGAGATGACCTGGACGTTCGGGTTGCGCCATGATGCTGGTGAGCTCGGCGATTATCCCGGCGCGTTGAGTTCGGTGCCTGGTAGACATCGATGGTCGCCTCCGGGGCTAGCCCGATGATGTCCTCGATGTCGAGCGCAGCCTCGCCTTGCTTCCGTCGTGGTGTTCAGGCCGCCGCCCACTGGCAGGTAGCTGACGGTGGCATGGGTTCCGTAGCACCCCTGGTAGGCGGCGATTTCGCTGGGCTGGTCGGGCTCGAACTCCAGGAGAGCCACCGTTACCCCGGAGCCCTCGTCTCCGGCCTGGTACAGACCGGAAAAGTTGTAGGCCGAGGCGATCTGGTCGGCGGTGTAGGCGCCCAGCGCGGAGGCGGCCTGGACCCCGGCCGTGCACGGCTGCGGGCCGCCCGTCACGACCTGGGCCGACGCCGCCGTCGTGGTCTTCAGGCGGGCGGTGTCCGTGGAAAGGCCAAGGGGCTGCGCCGCGGACAAGTCGTCGAGGCCGATGACGGTCGAAACATAACGGGCGGCGGAGCCGGAGACCGTGGGCGCGGTGGTGTTGGCGAAGCCAGTCGAGCCGCTGGACAGGCGGTACTGATCGAAGCCAGTCGAGAAAGCCCGGCCGAACTGCTGCGCCGTGGCGGCGACCGGCAGCATGAGGTGGTTGGCCGACAGCGGCCCCGGGGTGAGGCCTTCCGCCCGCAGCGCGTCCTCAACCGTGGAAATCGCGGCCGGGCTGGGGCCGAACATCGAGGCGAACTGGCTGACGGTCAGGTAATGATGGTAGAGCGGGTTCCCCGGCGACGAGACGTTGGCCGCGTAATCCGCAAGCCCCGTCGCATCGCCGGATGCCAGCATCACGTCCGCGCTGATCTTGGTGGAGCCGCGCCAGTGCCCCGGTCCGCCGGGCGCCCCGGGGGAGCTTGGGCGGAAGCCCGAGCCGCCTGGGCACGGGCGGCGAGGCGGCCCCGCCGCGCCCGACTGATCGCAACGCTGGCCGCCGGGGCACTGGCGTTGCCAGCCAGAGACGGGCTGGCCTGGCCCGCACTGGCCGCGGCGATGCCGAGCGTAACCGACATCACGCCGGCCCGATGAGGGCTAGTGACCTGGGTTTCATTGCCTGCCTCACGACGGTCGTCAACGGGGCGAAACCGGCGGTATGCCCGAAACCGGAAGCAGATTAGGCCCGTGATCATCAGGCGCGCTAGACGTCGCCCGGGGCGGGGGGTAACAATGCGGGAGCCGTCGGCTCATGGCAGACAATGGACTCATGGAGATCTCGGATACGTTCGGCTTCCTCCTCGGCACCTGGGAGCTGACCCGCTCGTACACCGGCCACCTGGGCGGTGACAGCGGCAGCTTCCAGGGGCAGGCGGTGCTGACGCTGGCCGCCCCGGACCAGGACGGGCTGGACCGGGCGGACTACGAGGAGACTGGCCAGCTGTCCCTTGGTTCCTACCAGGGGCCGGCCCGGCGCCGGCTGGAATACCGGCGCGGTCCCGGCGGCGCGGTGCTGCTCTACCGCCCGGGCAGGCAGCCGTTCATCGAGCTTGACCTGTCGAACGGCGGGTGGCAGGCCAGCCACCCGTGCGGCTCCGACCACTACGAGATCCGGCACGTCGTCCGCTCGCCCGACGTGGTCCAGGAGTACTGGCGGGTCCGCGGGCCGGACAAGGACTACGCGGCGGTCGCGACGCTGACCCGGGCCGGCTGAAGCGGTAGGGCATGCTGGAGGTCATGACCGACTCCGCCCTGCCGCCGCTGCCCCCGCCCCGTCACCAAGGCCGCCCCTACCGGGTGTGCTGCGTCTGCCTGGGCAATATCTGCCGTTCCCCGATGGCTGAAGTCGTACTGCGGGACCAGGTGGCGCAGGCGGGCCTGGCGGGCCGGATCGAGGTGGACAGCGCTGGCACCGGCGACTGGCACGTCGGCGGGCCGATGGACCGCGAGGCGCGGGCTCAGCTCGCGGACCGCGGCTACGACGGCGAGGCCCACCGGGCCCGTCAGTTCGACCAGTCCTGGCTGCCGGAGCTGGACCTGGTCCTCGCCATGGACACCCGCAACGTGCGCGACCTGCGGGCCCAGGCACGGGCGGCCGAGGCGGACCGGATCGTCTTGTTCGGCGACGTGGCCGGGCTGGGCGGCAGGGACGTGCCCGACCCGTACTACGGCACCGCCGACGACTTCGCGGACGTGCTGGCGATGCTCGAGACGGGGATGGCCCGGCTGGTCGAACGACTGCGGCTGGTGATCGAGGTACCAGCCTGAGCGCCGGCCGCTTAGGGCTTGCGGGCGACGGCTGCGTAGACCGGGACCGGGGTCCTGGTTCCGAGCGTGTCCTGATCGGGGCGCCAGTCGGCCATCGGCACCAGACCGGGCCGGACCAGGTCGAGACCCGTCATCAGGCGGGCGGTCTGCGCGCGCGACCGCAGCGTGATCGGCTGGGCGGGCATCAGCTTGTTCCACCGCCGGGCCGCCTCCCCCAGGGCCGGGTTGAGGTCGCTCGCGAGCTGGTAGAGCGCGAAGTAGCTGCCCGACGGGATGGCCGCGGCGAGCGAGGACGCAACCGCGGCGGCCTCGTCGTCGTCGAGCACGTAGGCCAGGGTGAACAGCAGCAGCACCGCCACCGGCTGGCTCAGGTCGAGGGTGGCGCGGGCACCGGCCGTGATCGAGACCGAATCGCGCAC
This sequence comes from uncultured Actinomycetota bacterium, assembly GCA_963795335.1. Classification (GTDB taxonomy): domain Bacteria; phylum Actinomycetota; class Actinomycetes; order Streptosporangiales; family Streptosporangiaceae; genus Trebonia. The sequence continues at coordinate 515,408 of CAWCHI010000001.1, read as the reverse complement.
GTCGGCGTCCACGTAGCCGACGGCGCCCCCAGGGGCCGACTTCATCAGCGCCCGGGCGTGTGACAGCACCATGGGGTCGTTGTCGACGTAGACGATCCGGGCCGCGGGCGCCAGTGACTGGGCGACCTCGTGGGTGGCGCCGACGATGGGCAGGCCGGTGCCGATGTCGAGGAACTGCCGGATGCCGGCCTCGGACACCAGGAACTGCAGTGCGCGCTGCTGGAAGGTGCGGCCGGCCGGCGCGATGGCGGCGATACCGGGCGCCGCCGCCAGCAGCGCGCGAGCGGCCCGCCGGTCAGCCTCGAAGTTGCTCTGGCCGCCGTACAGGTAGTCCACGACCCGCGCCGCGTTCGGTACCGTGGTGCTGATGAGCGCGGACTTGGTGCGCCGTGTCGCATCCTCGCCCCAGTCATCTGCCATGACATCAATTATGCGGCAATCACGATGACCCAGCGCTCTCAGCGCGCCGCCGCCGCATAAACGGATCGTCCAAATCATCACGATTGCGGCCGGGCGGAGCAGCGCCCGGTGCGGTACTCAGTCCGTCAGCTCGTCGTCGGCTTCATCAGCCACCAGCGCGTCCGGTGACAGCGGCAGCTTGACCTGGAAGTCGGCCCCCTGCCCGGGCCGGGTCCGGACCGAGACGGTGCCGCCGTGGGCGGCGACGAGCCCGGCCACGATCGCCAGCCCGAGCCCGGTGCCGCCGGATGCCCGGTTGCGGGCCGCGTCGGCCCGGTAGAACCGCTCGAAGACGCGGTGGGCCTGCTCGGCCGTCATCCCGGGGCCGTCGTCCTCGACATCGAGCACGACCGCGGGGACCGCCTGATCGCCGGGCGCGCCCGGCGCGGCACCGGTGTCAACCGCCCAGATGTCCGTGCTCGCCCGGCTCCGGCGGGTCGCCGCCCTCGGGCCGGTGGGCGGTCATCGTGCCCGCCGCGATCTTGACCCGGACCGGCGTGCCGTCGGGCGTGTGCGTGAGCGCGTTGTTGACCAGGTTGCCGAGCACCTGGCGCAGCCGCGCCTCGTCCCCGTCGACCAGGAACGCCGTCCCCGGCGCGACCACCAGGTCGATGGGCCGGCCGGGGGAGACGATGCGCGCGTCCTGGACCGCGTCGGCGGCCAGCGTCAGCAGGTCCACCGGGCGCCTTCGCCAGCGGCCGCTGCTGGTCGAGCCGGGCCAGCGTGAGCAGGTCCTCGACGAGCAGGCCCATCCGGGTCGCCTCGGCCTCGACCCGGCCCATCAGGTGATCGAGCTCTCCCGGGGACAGCCCGTCCGCGCCGGGCCGGGGAAGCGTCGGGAGGAACCGGGGAGCCGCAGCCTCCGTTCGGGATGATGCTGGACCTGAGCCGGCGCCGGCCGGGCCCGCGGCCGCAACCGCCCGCACCGCCGCGCTGCCGGTAGTGCGCGGCGAAACCGCGGATGGTGGTCAGCGGAGTGCGCAGCTCGTGCGAGGCGTCGGCGATGAACCGGCGCATCCGTCTCCTCGGACTGGTGCGCGGCCTGCTCCGACGCCTCCTGGGCGCGGAACGCACGCTCGATCTGCGCCAGCATCGCGTTCAGCGAGCGGCCGAGCGAGCCGATCTCGGTCCGCGGATCGCCCTCGGGCACCCGGTGGTCGAGGTGACCGGCGGCGATCTGGCCCGGCGGTCAGCTCGATGTCGTTCGAGCGGCCGCAGGTTGGTGCTGCACGACCGCGATCGCCGACGGCGGCGAGCACGATCACGATCGCCCCGCCCGACGATCAGGTCGAACAGCAACAGCCGGGTGGTCAGCGCGTCGAGGTTGCCAAGGTCGACGGCGACGACGCAGGTTAACTTCTGGTTCTGGGCTGGCCGTTGCTGCCCAAGACGGGGTAGGTCCGCGTTTCGCGCGATGACGCGCCAGCTGTCGGGTCCCGACTTGGCCGAGACCGTGATCAGCAGCGCCGTTGGGGCGCGACTGGCCCAGGCAGGCGCTGGTGGGCAGCGCGGGCAGCGGCGCCTGAGCCAGGCCGGAGCCGCTGTTGCCCGGCCCGCCCGATCGTCGTGAGCCAGCTGAGCTGGTGCCCGGCTTCTGCAGGGCGAAGATCAAGTCCAGGTTGGTCGGGTACGCGTAGCCAGGCTGGATCGGCTGGTTGCCGAACCCGCGGTAGTCGGCAGGTTGACCTGGCCGTTGACGCGTGGGCTGGTTGAGTACGGGCTGAAGGCGGCCTCAGCTGGGTGTCATGTTGCGTCGTCTCACGTAGCCGCGCAGCATGTAGACGCTGGCGATGCTGATCGCGGCGAGCGCCATGATCACCAGCAGCAGGACCGCCGTGATGAGCTTGGTCCGCAGCGGCGTCCGCTCCGACAGCCGCTGGAACATCCCCATCGGCCGATCCGGGAGCGCGACCCGGGCGGCTCGGGGCCTGCGGCAGCCGGTCGGTCAGCACGTCCTGTTCCGCCATGACCGGCGCCGTCCCTACGACGCGGGGAGCCGCAGCACGTAGCCGACGCCGCGCAGGGTGTGGATCAGCCGTGGCTCCCTGGTGTCGATCTTCCGCCGCAGCACCGACACGTACGACTCCACGATCCCGGTGTCGCCCCGGAAGTCGTAGTCCCACACGTGGTCGAGGATCTGCATCTTCGACAGCACCCGGTTCGCGTTGGACATGAAGTAACGCAGCAGCTTGAACTCGGTCGGCGACAGCTGCACCTGATCGCCGCCGCGCCAGACCTCGTGGCTCTCCTCGTCCAGCTCCAGGTCGGCGAACTTCAGCCGCGGGGTCGGCTCGACGCCGTCGCCCCGGGTCCGCCGCAGCACCGCCTTGATCCGGGCGATGACCTCTTCCAGCGAGAACGGCTTGGTCACGTAGTCGTCGCCGCCGAGGGTGAGCCCGCGGATCTTGTCGTCGGTCGCGTCCCGGGCGGTAAGGAAGACGACCGGGATCCGCGCCCCGCCGCCGCGCAGCCGCCGGATCACGTCGAACCCGTCCATGTCGGGCAGCATCACGTCGAGCACGATCAGATCGGGCCGGTGGCGCTGCGCCGCCTGCACCGCCTCAGTGCCGCCGGACGCGGTGATCACGTCGAACCCGGCGTAGCGAAGGGATGCCGACAGCAGTTCGAGGATGTTCGGCTCGTCCTCGACGACGAGCAGCCGCGCGTCGGATGATGCCCCCGCTTCGGCGATCAGACATGTTCATGCTCACCATCTTCGCTCGCTTTACTGAGGAAACCCTGAACGTTTCCTCGGAGACGGCCCCGTGGGCCCAGGTTACGCGGCCGGCGGCGGGTCTGCGGTGGCTGGGCCCGCGGGCGTCACGAGGTCCGGGGCTCGCGGGCGGACAGCCAGTGGGCGATGGCGGCCGGCCGGTTGTGCACGCCGAGCTTGGAGTAGATGCGCCGGACGTGGTTCTTGACCGTCTTCTCGGCCAGGAACAGGTGGGCGGCGATCTCGCCGTTGGTATGCCCGCCGGCGATCAGCGACATGACCTCGGTCTCGCGTGCCGACAGCCCGAGGCTGGATTGCTCACCAACCTGTGCACGGCTCATGAGACCCCTCCCGGTTAAGTCAACTTGTGAAACGCAAGCACCTGCGCACCACGATGTCAAGACCCACCTTTACAGGTACAGATACACCAAAACGCCGCCGCTCAAACCGGGGGAAACGCCAGCAGGCGTCACCGAACGCCCATCTCGCCCCATCCGGGACGTCCCGGACCAGGCCCGTCAGCCGACCTTTGTGCCGCTCAGCAGCCCCGCGGGAACCGCCTTGCCGGCCTTGAGCGCGTTGAACAACTCAAGCGCCTGGGACTGGTCCCACAGCACCGCGTCGCCGGCGCTGGTGGGGTAGTTGGCGTTGGCGATGGGGACCGTGCCGGTCTGCGGGCCGCGCAGCGCCTCCGCCACCTGGAGCAGGCCCCACAGGCTGGTGCCCTTGTCGACCGCCATCGAGCTGGCGGCGGTGGAGGCGAACGGCAGGGCGGTGAACGGGTTCAGGTACACCCCGGGGCTGGTCGCCTTGGACAGCAGGGCGGACAGGAACGCCCGCTGGTCCTGGATGCGCTGCAGGTCGGAGGTGGCGAACGAGTGCCGGTCACGGACGAACGCAATGGCCTGGGTGCCGCTGAGGGTGTGGCAGCCGGCCGCGAGGCCCTTGAAGCCCGAGTCCCCGGTTGGGTCAGCCGGGATCGCGGTCTTGACGCACATCTGCACCCCGCCGACGGAGCTGACCACGTCCGCCAGGCCGGCGAAGCCGATGCCCATGTAGTGGTTGATCTTCAGCCCGGTGACTGATTCGACCGTCTGGACCAGCAGCGACGGGCCGCCGAGGGACAGGGCGGCGTTGATCTTGTTGCTGCCGTGCCCCGGGATGGGCACGTAGGAGTCACGGGGAATACTGATCAGTACCGGCTTGCCCGTCCCCATGTGCAGCAGCATCAGCGAGTCGGACGCGTCGGCTCCCTGTGAGCCCAGGTGCAGCTGGGCCTGCTCGCTCCGGCTGATCCCGGTGCGCTGGTCCGACCCGGCGATCAGCCAGTTGGTGCCGGCCGAGGTGGCCGACGTGGCAGGCAGCGTGACGGTCCGGTTGAGCTTCCCGTTGACCCAGAAGTAGGTGCCGCCGATCCCGGCGATGAGCACGATCACGACGACCGCGATGACCAGCGCGATCCGGCGGCCGTGCCGCCCCGGCTGCCCCCAGAACCGCCAGCGCCGTCCGGTCCGTGCCGGCGGCACGCCGTGCGGCGGGGCGGTGGCGTAGCCGCCGGGGCCGTAGCCGCCGTACCGCCGTCCCGCCGCCGTAGCCGACGGTCTGCCCGTAGGCCGGGCCGCCGCCGTAGCCGCCGCCCCGGGCCGGGTCAGAGGCCGAGTTGCGCGGCGGCTGCTGGGGCCACTCGCGGCGCGGCGCGTCGCCGGATCCGCCGCCCGGCGGGGGCATCCGCGAGTTGATCGTCATGTCCTGTGTCGCGTCCGGGCCGGGTTCAGCCCCGGTGGGCTTCTGGTACCAGCCCTTCCACGGGTCCTCGTCACTCATCGGGGGATTACCTCCATCAGCCGTCAACCCGCCATAGGGCGCCTGCCGCAGGCGCCACCTACTCAGACGTCCGGGCCTGGCTCCCGGTTCAAGATCCGCGTCGGCGGTGCGGGATCCGCGCCCCTGGGGCAAGGATCCGCGCCCTGGTTCAGTTTCCGCGAAGGCCCTCACGCGACTCAGGCGCCAGTGTACTGGCGGCGGCCAGGGGACGACCCCGCGTTTACACGGGGCCCGCGGTGATCACGGTCAGCCACGAGAACGCCTGCTTGATTACGCACAGTGAGAGACGGGAAGAATCTCCCCGGGTGCTGGGGCGGAACGAGGGGGGACATTGTCCACGCACGTCACAACCGAGGACGGCACTGTCGCCGACTTGGCCGAGCACCTGAGCAGCGAGCACGGCAAGGGCACCAGGGGCCTCACTGACGCCTACCTGGCCAGCCTGCACGAGAAGCTGCATCAGAGCAGGCGTGAGCCGCGGCCGGAGCACGAGCACCCGCTCGTCATGATCCCGTCCCAGGGCGGGCCCGTTGACGCGGAAGCGGCGGAAGCGGTGGTGGCCTAAGGGCGATGCCTGAGCACCGGGCGCCCGGCAGCGCGGGAACCCGGTGCGCGGAAGCCCGGTGCGGCTGCGGCCGTGCCGGGCTTCCTGGCGTCGCACGAGGCCGCCAGAAGACTCCTCCGGTGCAAATGGCAACCCGTTTGGCCAAGATGGCGCCAAGTGACCCGCGACGCGGGCCGGTCGACCACTCACACTGAAGTCAGCCGGCAGCTCGCCGAGTTGGCGGCCACGAGGAGCGCTACGATGACGTACCGTTTCACCCCCGAACGACCCCGGGAGCCATCGGCCCCACCGACCGTGCACGACCAGACGGCGCCCGGGATTGCACGCTCTTCTGGTTCCCGGGTGCGCCTCTGCGCCCGGGCCTCCCGCTCCGGACCGCTGGCGGACCTCCTTCTTGCCGTTCACGATGACGGCCTCGTCCTAGCCAGCCCTTTGCCTGCCGGGCTGGCCGTCGGCGCCAACGAAGTGGCCGGGCCTGTGCGCACCTGACCGCTATCCGCCCGGGCGAGCGCGCTTGCGCGGTAGCCCGGGCGCCACAGCTGAATACCGCAGCAATGGCTGTTAGCCGCCTCGCCCGGCGGCCGACACGCAGCCGAAGGGATAGAGATGACAGAGGTGAGGGAGCGTCCGGCCGTAGTGGCCGGGCATGCTTGAGGCGATGGTCAGCGAGCCGCCTTCGACGACCTGACCATCGTGCGCCGGCGGTGCCGGCCGGATCGCCCGGCGATTCCCGGCTTCGCGCTCGGCTGAGCGGCCCGAATTAACCACGTATCGTTATTAACCCGTGACCGGCGTGATTCCGCACGCTTCCAGCACGGGTGATTCGTGATTACTTCGCGCCGTTGTCAACTTATTCAGGAAATTGTTCATGGCCCCTTGAGGGCCGGTGCCGAGTCCCGGATGGAGGGCCGGGGAACGTGCTGACACTTCCTGCCTAAGTGCGCTTCTGTGACGCTCTGAGCTGCCGCTTTTCCCGGAATGCAAGGCCTTTCGCCGCGTTGCCTGACAGGTATTGACAGCTGCCACTTCCTGATGCATCCCTATATCAACGAGATGTATTACGACGACCTGCGTGGATCTTGAGTCATATTCGCGGCACGACGAAGTCAAAGATTTTCTGTCAGTGCCGTGCGCCCACGCGGAACGTTTTGGTGGTCAGTGCCAGTCAGCCGGACTGCCCGGGTCAGCCTCGGGCAACGAATGGGAGGGGGGAAGCCGCGTGCTCGCTGCCGTCTTGCACGAGAGCCCTGGTGCGCTTTCGGTGGAGGAAGTCCAGATCGACCGTCCGGGTCCGCACGAGGTGCTGATCCAGGTCGGGGCGACGGGACTGTGCCATAGCGACCTTCACTACCTGGAGCGTAAATACCCGTTGGACGGCCCGACCGTGCTGGGTCATGAGGGAGCCGGGGTGGTGGAGGCCGTGGGGCCAGAGGTCACCTACGTGCGTCCCGGGGACCATGTGATCAGCTACCCGTCGGCGTTTTGCGGGAAGTGCGAGTACTGCCTGTCCGGGCGGCCCACGCTGTGCAGCGGCCAGGCGAGCCTGCAGCGCGGCGAAGGCCAGCCGCCCCGGCTCCGGCTGGCCGACGGGCGGGCCGCGGTGCAGTTCACCGGGCTGGCGACCTTCGCCGAGCAGATGCTGGTGCACGAGAACGCGCTGGTGAAGATCGACCCGGCCATCCCGCTCGACCGCGCCGCGCTGGTCGGCTGCGGCGTACCCGACCGGCGTGGGGGCGGTGATCCGCACCGCCCGCGTGCCAGCGGGCGCCACCGTCGCTGTCGTCGGCTGCGGCGGTATCGGGCTCAACGTGATCCAGGGGGCGACCCTCGCCGGCGCCAGCCGGATCATCGCCATCGACATCAACGACGGCAAGCTCGAGCGGGCCCGGCAGTTCGGCGCCACCGACGTCATCAACAACTCGGCCGGCGACGCGGCCGGGCAGCTGGACGACCTGCTGCCGGGCGCGGGGGGCGTCGACTACTCGTTTGAGGCGCTGGGGCTGAAGCAGACCCTCGAGCTGGCCTTCGCCCTGCTGCGGCCGGGTGGCACCGCGACCATGATCGGCGTCGCCGCCGGCACCTTCGAGATCCCGGCCGGCCTGCTGCTGCGCGAGCGCAAGGTGCAGGGCTCGCTCATGGGCTCGATGCGGTTCCGCCAGGACCTGCCCTACCTGCTCGACCTGTACCAGCAAGGCCGGCTCAAGCTCGACGAGCTCGTCTCAGCTCGCATCACCCTCCCGCAGATCAACGAGGGCTACGCCGCCATCTCAGACGGCTCCATCGCCCGGTCCGTCGTCGTCTTCAACTGACTGCCCTGCGGCGTAGCAAATGAAGGAGAACATTTCGTGTGGCTTACCTATGCGCTGCTTGGCCTCGGCCTCGGCGCCATGTACTCCCTGGCTTCCCAGGGGTTGATCCTCATCTACCGCGGCTCCGGGGTGCTCAACTTCGCCCAGGGCGCCATCGGTGTCGTCGGGGCCTACATCGAGTACGAGCTCGCCGTCAGTAACGGAGTGCCCACGCTGCTGGCGATCATCGTCGGCGTGGTGGCGAGCGCCGCGATCGGCGCCTTGACTCACTTGCTGATCATGCGCCAGCTGCGCCGGGCGTCCCCGCTCACCCGCATCGTCGCCACGCTGGGCGTCCTGATCACCATCCAGGCGCTGCTGCTGCAGTTCTACGGCTCCACGGTCAAGTTCGCGCCCAGCGCGCTGCCGGTGAACACCATCCACTTCGGCGGTACGGTTTCGGTCTCGGTCGACCGGTTCTACCTCCTCGGCATTGCCCTGGTGCTGACCGTTGGCTTGTGGGCGATGTACCGCTACACGAAGTTCGGCATCGGGACCTCGGCGGTGGCCGAGAACCAGCGGGCCGCCTCTACCCTCGGCTGGTCGCCCGACTTGATCGCCACCGTGAACTGGGCTCTCGGCTCGGCGCTGGCCGGCCTGGCCGCGATCCTGGTCAGCCCGCTGGTGACGCTGCAGGTGACGATCCTGACCAACCTCGTGCTGGCCGCGCTCGCGGCCGCCCTGGTCGCCTCGTTCACCTCGTTCCCGGTCGCCTTCATCTCCTCGGTCGTCATCGGCGTGGTCGAGACCGAGCTCACGAGCTACGTGGCCCAGCCGGGCCTGGCCCAGTCGGTGCCGTTCATCGTGATCATCGTCGTGGTGATCCTGCGCGGTCAGGCCCTGCCGCTGCGCGACTTCTTCCTGCAGCGGCTGCCGCAGATCGGCGACGGCCGGGTCCGGCCCGGGTCGATCCTCTTCGCCGTCACCGTCGTGGTGGTGCTCCTGCTGTTCTTCACCAACGCGGCCTGGCAGACCGCCTTCATCCTGTCGATGGCGACCGCGCTGATCTTGCTGTCGATCGTGGTGGTGACCGGCTACACCGGCCAGCTGTCACTGGCCCAGTTCACCATCGCCGGCTTCGGGGCGTGGGTCGCCGGCCGGCTGGTGGCCGCCGCGGGCGTCCCGTTCCTGCTGGCGGCGATTATCGGCGTCATCGCCACGATCCCGCTGGGCATTGTCTTCGTCATCCCGGCCGCCCGCACCCGCGGCATCAACTTCGCGGTGGTCACCCTCGGGCTCGGGTCCGCCCTCGAGCTGATGCTGTTCGACAACAGCGACTACACCGGCGGCATCGCCGGCACCCAGATCGGCGACCCGTCCATCTTCGGGCTCGACGTCAACGCGGTGACCGAGCCCGCCCGGTACGCGATCATGTGCCTCGTCGTGCTGGTGATCGCCAGCCTGGCCGTCACCAACGTACGCCGCGGGCGCAGCGGCCGGCGGCTGATCGCGGTGCGCACCAACGAGCGGGCGGCCGCCGCGCTGGGCGTCAACGTGCGCCTGGCCAAGATCTACGCCTTCGGGCTGTCGGCCGCCATCGCCGCGGCCGGCGGCATCCTGCTGGCCTTCTCCAACAGCACGATCACCTACACCAGCTTCATGAACTCGGTCTCGATCAACAACGTCGGCTGGGCGATGCTCGGCGGCATCGGCTACGTCCTCGGCCCGGTCTTCGGCTCGACGCTCGCCCCCGGCGGCATCGGCGCCCAGACCTTCTTCCAGATCACCACCGGGGGCGGCAACTGGATCACCCTCATCGGCGGCGTCAGCCTGATCATCCTGGTCATCACCAACCAGGACGGCATGACCAAGGAGAACGGCCGCACCGCACTGCTGATCGGGCGCAAGCTCAGCCAGCTGGGCCTGAGCTTCTTCCGGGCCCGCCCGCCCAAGTCCACCGTGCTGCCCGAGGCGGCCCCGGTGCGGGTGCCGGAGCGGCGGCTCGACGTGGAGGGCCTGACCGTGCGCTACGGCCCAACCGTAGCGGTCGACGACGTGAGCCTCAGCGTGGTGCCCGGACGGGTACTCGGGCTGATCGGCCCCAACGGGGCCGGCAAGACCACGTTCATCGACGCGGTGACCGGGTTCACCCGGCCGACGGCCGGGCGGCTGGTTTACCAGGGCCAGGAGATCGGCGAAATGTCGGTCACCAAGCGCGCCCGCCAGGGGATCAGCCGTTCGTTCCAGTCGCTGGAGCTGTTCGAGGACTCCACCGTGGTCGACAACGTCGCGGTCGCCTCCGACCCGCGGGACCTGCTCTCCTACCTGCGGGACATCGTCTACCCGGTGCAGCCGCCGCTGAGCAGCGAGAGCGTGGCCGCCGTGCGGGAGTTCGGCCTCGAGGCCGACCTGGACCGCAAGGTACAGGACCTGTCCTACGGCAAACGGCGGCTGCTGGCGATCGCCCGCGCGGTCGCCACCCAGCCGAGCGTGCTGCTGCTCGACGAGCCTGCCGCGGGCCTGGGGGATGTGGAGACAGCCGAGCTGGGCCACCTCGTCCGCCGGCTGGCCACGGACTGGGGCATGGCGATCCTCCTGATCGAGCACGACATGAACTTCGTCATGGCCGTCTGCGACGAGATCGTCGTGCTCGACTTCGGGCGCCAGATCGCGCACGGCACGCCGTCCGAGATCCGGAACCACCCCGCGGTTGTCACCGCCTACCTCGGCGGTGGCGACGGGACCGAGGTGGCGGAGGTCGTGGAGGACTCAGTCGTCCCCAAATTGCTGACCGAGGAGGCATGATGACAGACGTCCTGGAAGTGAGCGGGCTCTCGTCCGGCTACGGCTCGGTCCCGGTCATCGTCGATCTCAACATCCACCTGGCCGCGGGGGAGGTCGTCGCCCTGCTCGGGGCCAACGGTGCGGGCAAGACGACGACCCTGCTGTCGCTGAGCGGCGAGCTCCCCTTGATGTCGGGTGAGGTCCGGATCGAGGGGCGCCGGGAGACCGGGCCCTTGCACCGGCGCGCCCGCCGCGGCCTGGCCTACGTCCCGGAGGAGCGGTCGGTCTTCCGCGGCATCTCGGCCTTCGACAACCTGCGCGCCGGGGGCGTGGAGGTCTCGGCCGCGCTCGCCCTGTTCCCCGAGCTCGAGCGCTGCATGGGCACCCGGGGCGGCCTCCTGTCCGGCGGCGAGCAGCAGATGCTCACCCTCGCACGCGCCCTCGGCCGGCATCCCAAGCTGCTCCTGGCCGACGAGCTGTCGCTCGGACTGGCCCCGCTGGTCGTCCAGCGGCTGCTGGCGGCCGTCCGCCGGGCGGCGGACGAGGACGGGTGCGGGGTCCTGCTGGTGGAGCAGCACGTACGCCAGGCCCTGCGCTTCGCTGACCGGGTCTACGTAATGGCCCGGGGGCGGGTCGAGATGGACCTGCCCGCCGACGAGGCGCGCGAGCGCATCGCCGAGATCGAAGAGACCTACATGGCCGGGCGGGCGGCGAGCACGGACTCGTCCCTACCGGGCCGGATGGCTGACTCGCCCGTGCCCTCCGCACGGCGGGCTGAACCGAACGGAAAGGAACCGAATACATGACCGCCGCTGACCGGGCGACCGGATCGAGACAATCCAGGAGAGCAGATGCCGGGGAAAAATAAGGCGCGCACACGGCGGTTCCTTCGCCTCGCGCTGGCGGGCGTGGCCGCCACGCTCCTGATCGTGCTGACCGCCTGCAGTTCAGGCTCCAGCGGTAGCTCGGGGGCGTCCGGCGGGACGTCGGGTACCGCCGGCGCCGCGGCGGCCGCGAGCCTCAAGGGGTCGCCGATCAACGTGATGACGATCGCCTCGGTCAACTACGCCGGGCCGACCTATAAGAACATCCTGGTGACGGCCCAGGTCGCGGGGGAGTGGATCAACGCCCACGGCGGCATCGACGGGCACCCGGTGAACGTCACCACCTGTGACGAGCAGGGCGACCCGACCCGGACCGCCTCCTGCGGCCGGACGGCCATCCAGGACCACGACGTGGCCGTGATCGGGTCGTTCACCTTCAACGGCAACGCGATCATCCCCGAGCTGGCGGCGGCCCACATCTCCTGGTTCGGGATCTGCTGCGCTGCTTCCTCCATCGAGTTCACCAGTCCCGACGTCCAGCAGCTCGGTGACGACCTGACCACCGCGCCTGGCCTCGCGGTGAAGATGGTCGAGGACGGCTGCAAGCACATGGCGCTGGTCGAGCTCAACACCGGCAGCACCCAGCTGGGCGAGACGATCATCGAGAACGCCCTGAAGTCGGTTGGCGGCCCACCCCTGGCCAAGATCGTCAAGGTGCCGCTGACCGCGCAGGACTACTCGCCTGAGGTGGCCCAGGCAACCTCCGGCACCGACTGCATCCTGGCCGGACTGGGCCAGGCCAACTTCCCGTCCTTCATGCCGCCGTTCGTCCAGTCCGGCGCCCACCAGCGGCTGTACGGGGCGCAGGGCAACCTGGACATCACCGTCACCAAGGCGTACCCCCAGGCAACCCAGAACGCCGTGATCGCCGGCGTGTACTCCGACCTCTCCCTGCCCGCCTGGGCCGACTTCCGCGCGGCACTGAAGGAGTTCAACGCGCCGACCAACCTCAACTACAACAGCCTGGCGGGCCTGGGCACCTGGGCCGCCTACGCCAACTTCGTGCAGATCGCCAAGACCCTCAAGACGATCGACGCCCCCAGCTTCCTCGCGGCCGCCCAGAATGCGACCGTCAACCTGCCGGGCATGGTGCCGTCCTTTAGCTACGCCGACAAGTACACCGCCCTCGGCGGCCAGTACCTCACCTCGGTGAACCGTTCGGTTACCTTCGACGTCGCCCACAACGGGAACGTCGTGCCATGGGACGGCGGGAAGTTCTTCGACATGACCAACGCCATGGTCGGCCAGCCGCTCGCGGCGACCAACATCCCGCCGGCCGGCGAGAACTGACTGGCGTGAATACCTACCGCACGCCACCGCGAGACGGCGTCTGACGGACGCCGCGGTTTCCGGCGCCGGGCCCTCCGCTGCGGAGGGCCCGGCGTCACCTTCGAAGACCGTGAGCCCACAGGAAGGAAGAGCCTTCGTGATCACCAACCGTCCAACCAACGTGCCAAGACCACCGAGGAGAACAGATGCTGGGAAAAGATAGGGCGCGAAGACGGCGGTACCTTCGCCTCGTGCTGGCGGGAATGGCCGCCGTCTGCCTGGTCGTGCTGACCGCCTGCAGCTCGGGCTCGGGCAGCAGCACAGGGACGTCCGGCGGGACGTCGGGTACCGCCGCCGCCTCGGCCGCAGCGACCCTCAAGGGCACGCCGCTGAACGTGATGACGATCGCCTCAGTGGACTACAACGGCCCGACCTACGCCAACATCCTGTCGACGGCACAGGTGGCGGGCGACTGGATCAACGCCCACGGCGGCATCGACGGGCACCCGGTGAACGTGACGACCTGCGATGAGCAGGGCATCCCGACCAAGACCGCGCAATGCGGCCGTCAGGCGATCCAGGACCATGACGTGGCGGTCGTGGGGTCGTTCTCCCTGAACGGCAGTGCGATCATTCCCGAGCTGGCGGCGGCCCACGTGTCCTGGTTCGGGATCTGCTGCGCCGTCTCGGCCGATGAGAACACGAGTCCGGACGTGCAGCAGATCGGCAGCGGCCTGGCGCTGACCCCCGCCATCGCGGTGAAGATGGTAGAGGACGGCTGCAAGAACGTCGCCATGGTCCTCGGCGATGATGGCGCCCTCGCCACGTTCACCGAGACGCTGTTCAACAATGCCCTCAAGTCGGTCGGTGCCTCCAAGCTCCCGGTCAAGGTGGTCCTGGTGCCCCTGACCGCGCAGGACTATTCCCCGCAGGTGGCGAAGGCGACCGCGGGCACCGACTGCATCTTCGCCGACCTGGGCGAGGCTAACTTCCCGTCCTTCATGCCGGCGTTCGTGCAGTCCGGTGCGCACCAGCGGCTGTACGGGGCGCAGGGCAACCTGGACATCACCGTCACCAAGCCCAACCCCGCGGCGACGCAGAATGCCGTGATCGCCGGCTCGTACTCGGACATCTCGCTGCCGGCCTGGCCGATTTCCGGGCGGCGCTCACGCAGTACAAGGCGCCGAACCTCAACTACAACAGTCTGGCGGGGCTGGGCACCTGGGCTGCCTTCATGGAGTTCGAGAAGGTCGCCGAGAGCATCAGCGGCCCGATCACCAACACCTCGTTCCTGGCGGCGGCCCAGAAGGCAACCGTGGACCTCCCGGGCATGGTGCCGTCGTTCAGCTTCGCCGACCAGTTCACCGGGCTGGGCGGCGAGTTCCTGACCTTGGTGAACCAGTCGGTCACGTTCGACGTCGCGCACAACGGGAACGTCGTGCCGTGGGACGGCGGGAAATTCTTCAACATGAACAACGCCCTCATTGGCCAGCCGCTCAGTGCGGCTAACACCCCGCCCGGCGGGGAAAGCGGCTGACCGCCGCCTAGTGCACCGCGGTTCCCGGCGCCGAGTCGCCACGGAGCCGGGAACCGCGGCTACTGAACGCTGAGGGGGGAAAGCGCGCTTCGTGCAAGTGGCGATCAGTTCGCCCGAGACGGCGCCAGGTGACCGGCGACGCCGGTGGCCAGGCGCTTCAGACTGAAGGCAACGTGGTGTCCGGAAGTCAGGAGCAGGCGAATGACGAGCGTCCACGGGGGGCCGGCGGTCAGCGGCCCGGCCGCCACGACCTTTGACGTGATCGTGGTCGGCGCCGGCTTCAGCGGCCTCTACATGGTCTACAAGCTGCGCGAGCTGGGGTTCTCGGTCCGGGCACTGGAGATGGGCGACGGGGTCGGCGGCACCTGGTACTGGAACCGCTACCCGGGCGCGCGGGTCGACGTCCAGTCGGTTGAGTACTCCTACAGCTTCTCGCCCGAGATTGCGCAAGAGTGGGAGTGGAAGGAGCTGATGGCTCCCCAGCCCGAGCTCGAGGCCTACCTCAACTTCGTCGCCGACCGGCTCGACCTGCGCCGGGACATTCAGCTGGAGACGAAGGTGACGGCGCTGACGTTCGATGAGGAACGTTCGCGCTGGCGGGTTGAGACCGAGCACGGCGGGACGTTCGACGCGCAGTTCGTCGTCGGCGCGACCGGCTGCCTGTCCGCCCCGACCGATCCGGACATCCCCGGCCTGCGCTCGTTCGGTGGCGCGACGCTGTTCACCAACCGCTTCCCGAAGGAGGGCTTCGACTTCACCGGCAAGCGGGTCGCCGTGGTCGGGACGGGCTCCTCGGGTGTCCAGTCGATCCCGGTCATCGCCGAGGAAGCCGGGCACTTGTGGGTGTTCCAGCGCTCGGCCGCCTATGCGCGGCCAAGCGGCAACCGCCCCTACGCCCCGGGCGAGTTCGGGGAGCTGCGGGCGAAGTACCCGGACATCCGGGCCGCTGAGCGGCAGACGTTCGCCGGCACGGTCTTCAGCAGTGCGGTCGCGTTCTACAACGCAGGGGCGGAACCGCGGCGGATCCTCGAGGCGTCGATGGACGAGCGGCTGTCGGTGGTCGACGAGTACGGCTGGGCGGCGCCGATGCTGTGGTCCGACATCGCGGTCGACATCGACGCCAACAACGCCGCCAACGAGCTGTACGCCGAGCTGGTCCGCCGCGCGGTCCACGATCCCGCGACGGCCGAGGCACTGGTGCCGCACTACCCGGTCGGCTGCAAGCGGCTGATCATCGACAGCGGGTACTACGACACCTTCAACCGGGCCAACGTCACCCTGGTCGACCTGCGCAGGGACCCGATCGCCGAGGTGACGCCGGCGGGCATCCGCACCCGCGACGGCCATGAGTACGAGCTTGACGTCATCGTCTACGCGACCGGTTTCGACGCGATGATCGGCTCCCTCGCCCGGATCGACATCACCGGCCTGGGCGGCCGGAAGCTGGGCGATTTCTGGCGCCACGAGGGACCGTACGCGTACCTCGGCCTGCAGGTCGCGGGTTTCCCGAATCTGTTCACGGTCACCGGTCCCGGCAGCCCCTCGGTGAACAGCAACATGGTCGTCTCCATCGAATACCACGTCGAGTGGATCGCCGACTGCCTGACCTACATGCGCGATAACGGCCACACCGTGATCCAGACCACCGATGAAACTCAGGCGGAGTGGATGAGCCACGTTTTCCAGGTGGTGAGCGAGCGCTTCCCGGTCCGCATCCACGACACCTGCAACTCGTGGTACGTCGGGGCGAACGTCCCCGGCAAGCAGCGCATCTACTCGCCCTACCTCGGTGGCCTGCCCGACTACACCGAGACCGTGGCGAAGATCGTCGCCGACGGCTACCAGGGGTTCGTGTTCTCCGGCGGCGTCGCGGCCGCCGGTGACAACAAGGAGGAGTCATGAAGGCTGCTGTACTGCGCGAGGTCAACCGGCCGCTGACGATCGAGGAAATCCAGGTCGACCGGCCCGGGCCCCGTGAGGTGATCATCAAGACGGGGGCGGCCGGCCTGTGCCACAGCGACCTGAGCGTGATGAACGGGACGATCAGCCTGGGCGACTTCCCGCTCGTGCTCGGGCATGAGTCGGCCGGCACGGTGACCGAGGTTGGCCGCGACGTCACCTACGTGAAGCCGGGCGACCGGGTGATCACCTGCCTGTCGCAGTTCTGCGGGCTGTGCGAGTACTGCCTGACCGGCCGGTCCTACCTCTGCCGGGAACTGCGCGCCGGCACCCGCGAGACGCCCCGGCTGAGCCAGGACGGTACCGCGGTCGGCCAGTTCGCCGGCTTGTCCTCCTTCGCCGAGGAGCTGCTGGTCCACGAGAACGCGGTGGTCAAGTTTGACGACGACATCCCGGTCGAGGTAGCGGCGCTGGTCGGCTGCGGGGTGACCACCGGGCTGGGCGCGGCCCTCAACACGGCCCGGGTCGCCCCGGCCTCGACCACGGCGGTGATCGGGCTGGGCGGTGTCGGCCTGGCCGCGGTCCAGGGCTGTTCCATCGCGGGCGCCCGGCAGGTCATCGCCGTTGACCGCTGGCCCAGCCGGCTGGAGCGGGCTCTGGCGCTCGGGGCGACCCACGTTGTCAACGCCGCCGAGACCGATTCGGTGGCGGCCGTGCAGGAGCTGTCCGGCGGCGGGGTGGACTACGCGTTCGAGGCCGTCGGCCGGTCGGACACGTCCGAGCAGGCGTTCGGGATGACCCGGCCGGGCGGCATGGCCGTCATCGTCGGGGTCGTCTCCGGGATGAACATCACCGTGCCCGGCTCGCTGCTGCAGGGCGACCGCATCCTGAAGGGGTGCTCGATGGGTTCCAACCGCTTCCGCATCGACATGCCGAAATGGCTCGACCTGTACCGCCAGGGCCGCCTGAAGCTGGACGAGTTCATCACCGCGCGGATCAAGCTGGACCAGGTCAACGAGGGCTACGCGGCGATGCAGCGGGGTGAGGGAGCCCGCTCGGTCATCGTCTTCTAGGCGACGCGGGCAGCAGGCGCGAGCCTAGGGGCGAAGGTCCCGGCACACCGGTCAGTAAGCCTCTGCCTGGACGGGGGCGGGCCTGCGAGGGTGGCAGGAGAAGGAACTGCTGGCCGGCCGCAAGGGCAGCCGTGCGGATCCTGCAGATGAGATCCGTGCCCCCAAGGAGTAGAAATGTCATCTCAGCCTTCCCCTGGAAGCGAGCACCTCGTTGTTGTCGGCGTCGACGGTTCCCCCTCCTCGAGGGCCGCGCTGGCCTGGGCGGTCGAACACGCCCGGCTGACCGGAGCGACGGTGGAGGCAGTCATCGCCTGGGAGGTCCGCGCCAACTACGGCGGGTACCCGGTCCCGGTCCCGTCCCCTGCGCCGCCGAACGTGGACTGGGCGGGCCTCGCCACCGAGGTGCTCGACCACGCCATCGCCGACGCGAACCCAGACAAGGACGTGACGATCAGGCCCACGGTGACCCCGGGCAACGCGGGCCACGCCCTGCTGGAGGCGGCCAAGGACGCTGACCTGCTGGTCGTCGGCCACCGCGGGCACGGCGGACTCGTCGAAGCCCTGCTCGGCTCGGTCAGCCAGTACTGCGTGCACCACGCGACATGCCCCGTGGTGGTAGTCCGCAGCCCGGTTATCGCCTGACCTGGCCACCCTCGCGCAAAAAGGCGGGTGACCTGCTCATCAGCAGGTCACCCGCCTTGCCGCATGGGGTGAGTGATGGGACTTGAACCCACGACATCCAGGACCACAACCTGGCGCTCTGCCAGCTGAGCTACACCCACCATGTGCCTTCAGCGAAGGCAGTCATGAGTATAGCGGCCCCCGCGAGTGCGGGCGAACGTGTTCGCAGTCTTAGCCGGCCGCCTCCGGTGTGCCCGGCTCGGGGCTGGCGTACCGGGCGGCGATCTCCCGTGCGGTGGCCGAGTCGGGGCCTGGCTGCGGGACGAAGACCGCTTCCCGGTAGTACCGCAGCTCCCGCACCGACTCGATGATGTCGGCCAGCGCCCGGTGCCCGCCGACGCTTTTTGGGCGACGCGAAGTACGCCCGTGGGTACCAGCGCCGGGCCAGCTCCTTGACCGACGAGACGTCGATCATCCGGTAGTGCAGCCAGTTGTCGAGCTCGGGCATGTCCCGGGCGATGAACCAGCGGTCGGTGGCGATTGTGTTCCCGCACAGCGGCACCTTGCGCGGCTCCTTGACGTGCTGCCTGACGTAGCCGAGGACCGCGTCGGTGGCCTCCGCCAGCGGCAGCCCGGCCGGCAGGTCGGCCAGCAGCCCGGAGGTGGTGTGCATGTCCCGCACGACGTCGCTCATCTGCTCGAGGGCCTCGGCGGGAGGCTTGATGACCAGGTCGATGCCGTCATCGAGGAGCGTCAGCTCGGAGTCGGTGACCACGCACGCGATCTCTATCAGCGCGTCCCGCTCGATGTCGAGGCCGGTCATCTCGCAGTCGATCCACACTAGCCGGTCGTTCATTCATACAAGATAGAGGCAAAAACCATTGTCCAGAACGGGTGGGCTGCTCCGCCGCGTGCTAGGCCGGGATCGGCAGCGCCGCCTGCGCCCGCGAGGCCACCAGCCCGCGCGAGCGCCGCCCGTGCGGGCCGGTGATGCGGTCGGTGTCGATCGCCCCGGGGCCGGCGTTGTCGCACCGGGGCACCTGGGAGGCCCCGAAGTGGCCCCCGCGGGCCCAGTGCGCGCGGCTGCGCTTGCCCCCGGAGACCAGGCCGGCCACCGCGTCGCGGTAGCCCTCGGGGCGGCCGGACGGCCAGCGGCGGGCCACCCCCCACGAGTCGAGCCAGCTGACGATCGCCTCCACCCCGGCCAGGGCGCTGCTGGTGAACGGGTCGCGCGGGTGGCCGAGGACGCCGATCTGCACGCAGACCCGCCCCTGGGCGTTGACGTTGTCGGGGGACGCCCGGGTCCGGCCGGGGGCCCAGTCGAGGTGGTCGGCCGCGCCGAGGGCCCGCCCGGCCCGCAGCACGGAGATGAGCTGGGCGACGTCCCCGCTGGCGGGGTCCCAGATGAGGTGGCACGGGCGGCATTCGCTGATCAGCCGCTGGGCGGCCGACTGGACCGAGACGGCGCCGGGGGCGGTGCCGAGGGTCAGCCATACCGCGCGGGGCGCGCCGCCAATCAGGGGACCGCCGTCCGTGTCCGCCCGGATGCGACTTGCTTCCGGCATCCATGCGTGTGCCACGGCTCCGGCTCCCCTCCCAGGTAAGGTCCAGACCGCTGCCAGTCCGCTCACTGTCCTACTTACGTCAGCGGCACTGATTAGTCCAGAGGGGTGCGCGGAATCCGCGGTTGCGAGTTGCAAATCCAGAGGAACCGACAACGGCCGTGCAAGGCGCACGGCACTTTCCGTGGCACGGGGCTTTCTGAGGCGCGAGATGTACCGTGTGACTAACGAGCCGCGGCGCGGGCCGCTGTGCGAGCCCTGAAGTAGTCGTTCGACTCCCCGCGCCAGAGCATCGCGATCGCGAGCACGCCGAGGGCCCAGATGGCGATCGTGCCGACCATGTAGACGATGCCGACCACGGTGATGTCGATCCCCTTGGTCAGGGAGCTGACCAGGCTGTAGGTGTCGTAGGTCGAGATGGCGGCGAAGACCGAGGCCAGGATCCGGGCCCACACCGCGCCCGGAGCGGTTGAACCGCGCCATCAGCACCCAGATCACGATCAGGATGATGTAGGTGACGGCGGTGCCGATGACGCCGGTGGTGAACTCGCCGTTGCTCAGCTTCTTGCCGCTGGAGTCGGTCAGGACGTTCTTGTCGATGATCGTCGCGATGATCAGGAAGAGGCCCACGACCAGGGTCGTCGCACCGCCGGCGAGCATCAGCCGGACCGCCCGGCGCACCGTGCGGGGTATCTCCGCGTCGTCCGGGACGCTGCCGGTGAGCTTCTTCTCCAGGCCGGCCAGAGTGGCGGTGCCGTCACCGGGGGATGTCTTCAACATGGGCTGCCCTAACGTAGCGCGCTGACACACGAAGCATAGTTGCTGATCTGCATGAAGCACCGCACCGCGGGGTAAGCGGCCGCTTGTCCCATTGTGTCCCGTCTTCTCAGTATTGGCAGAAACTCGTGTACCGACACGGCACGCGATATCATCGCAGCGTCGCCAACGCATGCATGTGCGGAGCGAGCGTGCAGACTAAGTGTGCGGATGCAGCGTGATGAGGCGAAAGCGCTGGTGATTGGGGACACCGGCGAGCCGTGATCACCGGAGAGGGGACCGTGTTGAGTGTTAGTGCGCCTGGGGGCGCCGCTCCCGCAGGCGGTCCCACCGTGCTCAGGATGCTCCTGGGTGCCCAGCTCAGCCGGCTCCGTGAGGGCGCGGGCGTGTCGCGTGACGACGCCGGCGTATCACATCCGCGCCTCCGGCTCCAAGATCAGCCGGATGGAGCTCGGCCGCGTCTCCTTCAAGGAGCGCGACGTCACCGACCTGCTCGAGTTCTACGGCGTAGCCGACCCGGCCGAGCGGGAGAAGCTGATCCAGCTCACCCGGGAAGCGAACGCGACCCCGTGGTACCAGAAGTTCCAGGACGTGGTGCCCGACTGGTTCCACGTCTTCGTCGGCCTCGAGGAGGCCGCCCAGCTCATCCGGGTCTACGAGGTCCAGTTCGTGCCCGGCCTGCTGCAGACGGAGGATTACGCGCGGGCCATCATCTGCAGGGCGCGCCCGGGCATGGACCCGGACGAGGTGGAGCGCCGGGTGCAGCTCCGGATGGGCCGCCAGCAGCTGCTGACCCGGGACAACCCGCCCCGCTACTGGGTGATCATGGACGAGGCGGCGCTGCGCCGCCCGATGGGCGGCCGCGACGTGCACGTCGCGCAGATCGAGCGGCTGATGGACCTGGTCGGCGAGCCCAACATCACGCTGCAGGTCATGCCGTTCAGGTACGGTGGGCACGCGGCCGACGGCGGCGCGTTCACCATCATGCGGTTCCCCGAGACGGACCTGCCCGACGTGGTCTACATGGAGTACCTGACCGGCGCGCACTACATTGACAAGCCGGAAGAAGTCGAGCGCTACGCCGCGGTGATGGAGCGCCTCTCGGTCGCGGGCACCTCGCCCGACCAGACCCGGGAGATCCTGACCGGGGTGCTCAAGGACATCTGAAAGGGACGCGTATGGCCGACCGGGTCTACAACGGAATGCCGGCCAGCGAGCTGCCGGACCTGCACTGGCGGCTGGCGGGCGGCTCGCCCGGCGACACGGGGCCCGGCGACACGGGGGACGCCGGCGTTGAGATGGCGCTGCTGCCCGACGGGCAGATCGCGGTCCGCAACGCGGCCGACCCGCACGGCCCGGCCCTGATCTACACCCGGGCCGAGATCGAGGCGCTGATCGGCGGCGCCCAGGACGGCGACTTCGACGCGCTCCTGGCTACTCAGGGTCTGTTCAGGTAACGCTCAGCCAGCGGACATAGACTCGGCGGCGACATGGACGCGGTTAGCCGCCCGGGGGAGCGACCCCCCGTGCCCCCCGGGGGCGCGCCCGATGGCAAGGACGGCCATCGCAACGGGCGCGCGGAAGGCCGCATGCCTGCCACGGGCGCCCGGCTCGCCCGCTTCACCGCCTGGCTCGACCTCACCCGCCCGGATGACAGCCCCGAGCTGTCGCGCCGCGACCGGGTGCTGCTGCGCTGGGAGATCTTCGCCGTCTTCGCGGTCTCGCTCGGCGCCAGCGGCGTCTCCGCCTTCGTCTCGCTGATCGGCTCGCTGACCGCGCACCACTCGCTGGCGTCGCAGTCGGTGACGCTGAACGGCTCGCAGGCGCCCGGCCGCCCCCTGCTCGACCTGTTCCTGCAGCTGGTGTCGCATCGCCTCCGGCGTGGCCCCCGTGGTGCTGGCGTTCTACCTGCTGGCCCGCGGGCGACGACGCTGCCGTCGATCGGCGTGGACCGCACCCAGCCGCGGCGCGACCTCCTGCGCGGCGCCGGGCTGGCCGCGCTGATCGGCGGCAGCGGCCTCGGCCTGTACTTCATCGCCTACAAGTCGGGCTCGCGCTGAACGTCGTCGCCGAGAACGAGCCCGCGCGTCTGGTGGAGCTACCCGGTGCTGCTGCTGTCCGCGCTGCAGAACGGGCTGCTCGAAGAGGTCCTGGTCACCGGCTACCTGCTGACCCGGCTGCGGCGGCTCGGCGTCCGTCCCGGCGTACGCGATCGCGATAAGCGCCACGCTGCGCGGCTCCTACCACCTCTACCAGGGGTTCGGCGGCTTCGTCGGCAACGCGGTCATGGGGGTCATCTTCGGCACCCTGTTCCTGCGCTGGCGCCGGGCGACGCCGATGATCATCGCGCACACGCTCATCGACGCGGTCGCCTTCATCGGCTACGCGCTGCTCGTCGGCCACGTCACCTGGCTCGTGTAAGCCCCCGGGACGGCGTTGTCCCAGATTTCACGTCAAGTATCGGAAGGCTGCCTTGACGGTCCAGGAATTTTATCGTTATCGTGTCGCGTCCGTCACATTGTGAATAGCTGCGAAAGAGTCCAGTGGCCACTCATTCAGCTCCCCGAGCCGCCCAGGGAGCGATGCGCACGTGCCCGGCACCCGCCCCGGCGCAGAGGGCGCTCGCCGGGTGCTCGCCGTTCTGCAGGCCTTCTCGCCCGCGCAGCACACGCTGACCGCCAGGGAGCTGGCCGAGCTCACCGCCATCCCGCTGCCCAGCATGTACCGCTATATCGCGCTGCTGCGCGACACCGGCCTGCTGATCGGCGACGACCGCGGCGCCTATCACCTGTCGCCCGGCTCATCTCGCTCGCCCGCGCCGCCGAGGCAGCCGAGCGCTCATCGAGCTCGCCGACCCGGTCATGCGCGACCTGGTCAGGAGTGCGGCGAGACGGTGATCTTCGTCCGGCTGATCGCGCGGGTCCCGGTCTGCGTGCACCGGGTCGAGTCGGCCGCACCACCTGCGCGCCACCTTCGAGCCGGGCCAGCCGCTGCCGCTGGTGCGCGGCGCGAGCGGCCGGGTGCTGCTGGCGGGACTGCCCGCACGCCAGCGCGCAGGAATTACTGGCGCCGCTCGCGCAGGCCGACCCGGAGGCGGCCGCCCGGCTGGAGGAGTCCGTCGCCCGGGTCGCCGCCCGCGGCTGGGCGACCAGCGAGGAGGAAATCGACCGCGGCGTCTGGGCCGCGTCGGCGGCCGTCACCGACGGGCAGGCCACCATCGCCGCGCTGACCGTGCCGTCCCCGCTGGTGCGCGCGCCGGCCGCGCCGCAGGAGCAGCTGCTCGGCCAGGTGCGCGCGGCGGCGGCCAGGCTCAGCGAGCAGATCGAGAACAGTAAGCGTTCTTAAACTATTGCGGTGCATTCACTGCGCAGGCATCCGGTTTCTTTACCGCTATTAATTCGTTATCCTTCCCGCATGCCGGATTTCCTTAGTTCGTCCGACCTGGCACCGTGGCCTGTGGCGGCGAGCACCGATATCGCCGCGGCGTCGGCCGCTGGCCTGCGGCAGGCGATGGCCAGCGGGCAGCTCCGCGCGACCGACCTGACCCGGCATTGCCTGGACCGCATCGCCGAGGTGAACCCCTTCCTGGGGGCGGTGATCGCGGTCTGCCCGGATGCGCTGGAGGCGGCCGCGGCCAGCGACGCCGCCTGGCGCGAGGGCCGTCCGCGCGCCCCTGGAGGGCATCCCGGTCCTGGTCAAGGACAACGTCGCAGGCGGCCGGGACGGCAACCACGGCGGGCTCCCCGGCCCTGCTCGGGGCCCGGCCGCCGGACGCGTTCATCGTCTCCCGGCTGCGCGCGGCAGGCGCCGTCATCCTGGCCAAGGCGAACCTGTCGGAGTGGGCGAACTTCCGCTCCACCCGCTCGACCAGTGGCTGGTCGACCCTCGGCGGCCAGACCGCCAACCCCTACGCGCTCGACCGCAACCCGTCCGGCTCGAGTTCGGGATCGGCGGCCGGCCTGTCGGCCGGCCTGGCGCCGCTCGGCGTCGGCACCGAGACCGACGGCTCGATCGTCTCCCCGTCCAGCGCCTGCGGCGTGGTCGGCGTCAAGCCGACCCATCGGGCTGGTCAGCCGGAGCGGCATCGTGCCGCTGTCGCTCGCTCAGGACACCGCGGGCCCGATGGCGACCACGGTGGCCGACGCCGCCGCGCTGCTTTCCGTGCTCGCCGCCGCCGACCCGGAGGACAGCGCGGCCGACCACCCGGGACCTGGTCGACTACGCCGGGTTCCTCGACGCGGGGGCGCTCGAGGGGGCGCGGGTCGGCATCTGGCGAGCGGCCTCCGCGAGCGCCGGCGCCGCCACCGAGGCACTGCTCGACGTGGCCGTCGGACTGCCTGCGGCACCCTCGGCGCGGTCGTGGTCGACCCGGTCGAGCTGCCCGACATCGACAAGGTCACCGAGCCCGAGTTCGAGGCGCTGAACTACGAGTTCAAGCACGGCATCAACGGCTACCTCGACTACCTGGCGGCGTTCGCCGACGGCAGCGGGCCTGGAGCCGCCCGGGTCACTGGCCGACCTGATCGACTTCAACGAGCGCAACGCGGCCACCGGGTGCTCGCCCGGTTCGGCCAGGAGATCTTCCACGCGGCGGAGGCGACCAGCGGCGACCTGGCCGACCCGGTCTACCTGGAGCTGCGCGAGCGCGGCGCGGCTCGCTGGCCCAGGATCGGCGGTCGAAACGCCGACCCTGGAGCACAACCTGGACGCGATCTTCTCGCTGACCGCCAACCCGGCCTGGCTGACCGACTACGTGCTCGGCGACCACTCGGTCTTCGGCACCTCGCGGCCGGGGGCGGTGTCCGGCTGGCCCACCGTCACCGTCCCGTACGGCTACGTCAGCGGCCTCCCGGTCGGCGTCTCGTTCCTCGGCCCCCGGTGGAGCGAGCCGCGGCTGCTCGCCCTGGGCTACGCCTTCGAGCAGGCGACGCGGGGCCGTCAGACGCCGGAGCTCCGCGCCTCGCTCGCCCCCGCGTCACCTGCTCGCCTGACCTCTTAGGCGGGAACGCCGGGCAGGTTGCGCAGCGCGGCGTCGATCCGCTCCTGCGACAGGTCGAAATCGGTCATCTCACCGGACAGGTAGCGCTCGTAGGCGGCCATGTCGAAGTGCCCGTGCCCGCACAGCGCGGTCAGGATCACCTTCGGCTCCCCGCTCTCGGCGCACCGCCTGGCCTCCTCCACCACCGCCGCGATGGCGTGCGACGGCTCCGGCGCCGGGATGATCCCCTCCGCCTGGGCGAACGTGACCGCGGCGGCGAAGCACTCCCGCTGCGGCTTGGCCACCGCCTCGAACAGCCCCAGCTCGTACATGTGCGACAGCAGCGGCGACATGCCGTGATAGCGCAGCCCGCCCGCGTGCACCGGGTCGGGAATGAAGTCGTGGCCGAGGGTGTGCATCTTCATCAGCGGGGTGAACCCGGCCGTGTCGCCGAAGTCATAGGCGTAGCGGCCGCGGGTGAACGACGGGCACGCGGCCGGCTCTACCGCCCGGATCACCGGGTTCATCCGCCCGGCCAGCTTCTCCCGCAGGAACGGGAAGAACAGCCCGGCGAAGTTGGACCCGCCCCCGGTGCAGCCGACGATCAGGTCCGGGCCGGCCTCGCCCGCCAGCTCGAACTGGGCGACCGCCTCCTGGCCGATGACGGTCTGGTGCAGCAGCACGTGGTTCAGCACCGAGCCGAGCGCGTAGCGGGTCTCGGCCGACCCGCCCGCCGCCTCGACCGCCTCGCTGATCGCGATGCCGAGCGAGCCGGGCGAGTCCGGGTCGTCGGCCAGCACCTTCAGCCCGGACTGGGTCACCCGCGACGGCGACGGGTGCACGGTCGCGCCCCAGGTCTGCATCATCGTCCGCCGGTGCGGCTTCTGGTCGTAGGAGGCGCGCACCATCCACACCTCGCAGTCGAGCCCGTACTGGGCCGCCGCGAACGCCAGCGAGCTGCCCCACTGCCCGGCGCCGGTCTCGGTGGTGAGCCGCTTGGTGCCCTCGACCGCGTTGTAGTAAGCCTGCGGCACGGCCGTGTTCGGCTTGTGCGACCCGGCCGGTGACACCCCCTCGTACTTGTAGTAGATCCGGGCCGGGGTGTTCAGCAGCTTCTCCAGCCGCCGGGCCCGGAACAGCGGCGTCGGCCGCCACAGCCGGTACACGTCGAGGACCTCGCCCGGGACGTCGACGTAGGGGTCGGTGGTGACCTCCTGGCGGATGAGCTCCATCGGGAACAGTGGCGCGAGGTCGTCCGGCCCGACCGGCTGCCCGGTGCCCGGGTGCAGCGGCGGCGGGGGCGGCGCGGGCAGGTCGGGGATGACGTTGTACCACTGCGCCGGTATCTGCGACTCATCGAGGATGAACTTGGTCCGCTCGGTCACGAGGTCCTCCGGTTGGCCGTTGGCAGCGGGCCGGCCGGGCCCGCACATGATCGGCACCTTACGCCGCGCCGGGCCAGTTCCCGCGTCCGCCGGTATGGTCGGTGACATGCCCGACGTACCAGAGCTCTCACGCGCGGTCAGGGACGCGCTGCACGCGCGGCGCCCGGTGGTGGCGCTCGAGTCGACGATCATCTCCCACGGCCTGCCCCGGCCCGCCAACCTGGAGGCCGCCCGGTCGTTCGAGGCGCTGCTGACCAGGTCGGGAGTCACCCCGGCGACCATCGCTGTCATCGACGGGGTGCCGAAGGCCGGCCTGACGGAGGCCGAGCTGGAACGCATCGCCCTCGGGGACGACGTGATCAAGGTCAGCAGCCGCGACCTGGCCCTCGCCATGACGGGCGGGCGCACCGCCGGGACGACCGTCGCCGCCACCTCCGCCCTCGCCGCCCGGGCGGGCATCCGGGTCTTCGCCACCGGCGGCCTCGGCGGCGTGCACCGCGGCTTCGCCGAGTCCCTGGACGAGTCGGCCGACCTGACGGTGCTGTCCCGCACCCCGGTCACCATCGTCAGCGCGGGCGTCAAGTCGATCCTCGATATCCCGGCCACCCTGGAGCGGCTGGAAACCCTCGGGGTGACCGTCGTCGGCTACCGGACCAGCCGCTTCCCCGCCTTCTACCTGACCGACTCCGGCCAGGAGCTGGAGTGGCGGGTCGAGTCGGCCGCGGAGATCGCGGCCGTCATGGCGGCCAGGGACGAGCTCGGCGACACCGCCGCCCTGCTCGTCGCCAACCCGCTGCCGCCCGAGGCGCAGCTCGACCCGGCCGTGCACGACCAGGCGCTGGCGGATGCCCTGGCCGCGGCCGGCCGTGACCGCGTCCGCGGCAAGGCGGTCACCCCGTACCTGCTGGCGCACATGCAGCGAGCCACCGAGGGCGCCAGCGTGGCCGTCAACCTGGAGGTGGCCCGCGGCAACATCGCCCTGGCCGCCCAGATCGCGGCCGCCTGGTCCGCCTGCGGGCGGGCTGAGCTGGTCGGTGACGCTGGCGGCGGGTGAGCCGGCGCTGATCCGGCACCGTTTCACGGTCGAGCAACCGGCCTCGGTGCTGGTGACAGGCCTGTGACCGGAGCCGGGCCTTCGGCGCGGTACCCTGGGGCGGCAAGACCAGAGCCGTTTGCGGCAGGAGTGGCAGATCATGAATGATCAGGCGGCGCAGGTCATCCCGGTCGTCGTGGAGCTGCCGTCCGAGATCGATGTCACCAACGCCGAGCAGGTCTACGAGCAGCTGACCGCGGCGTTCGGGCCCGGCGTGAGCACGGTGGTGGCCGACATGACCGGGACGGTGTTCTGCGACTCCTCCGGCGTGCACGCGATCATGCACGCCAACGAGAACGCCACCGCCCGGGACGTGCGGATGCGGCTGGCGATCGCGCCCGACACCTCGGTCCGCCGGGTGCTGCAGCTGATCGGCGTGGGCAAGGTCATCCCGGTCCACGCGAGCCTGTCCGAAGCGCTGGCGGCGAACTAGGCCAGCAGGCGGATGGCGATCATCGCCACGTCGTCCTCGCGCGGGCCGAACAGCGACAGCACCTGGTTGGCGAACGCCTCGACGGCGCGGCCGTCCGCCTCGCCCGCCGCCAGCCGCAGCTTCTCCAGGTTGTCGTCGAGCAGCACCGTGCGGTCCTCGACCAGTCCGTCGGTGAACAGCAGGGCGGTCCCGCCGGCGGCCAGCATGGCCGTCTCGACATGCGGCTCGTGCCGGGCCAGGCCGAGCATCAGCCCGCCCTCGCCGACGTAGCGGGCGCCGTCGCGGTCGGCCAGCAGCACCGGCATGTGCCCGCAGTTAACGATGGACAGCTGCCCGGTCCCGGGGTACACCAGCACCAGGCACAAGGTGGCGATGACGCCCGGGTGGAAGCGCCGCAGCACCTGGTTGACCAGCCCGGTGATCTCCAGCGGGGGGTGCCCCTCGGTGACGAACGCCCGCAGCGCGTGCCGCAGTTCCCCCATCACCGTGGCCGCCTGCAGCGAGTGCCCCTGGACGTCGCCGATGACCAGCAGCACCCCGCCGTGGTAGGGCAGCGCCTCGTAGAAGTCGCCGCCAACCTCGGCCTGGTCGCTGGCGGGCAGGTAGCGGACGGCGGTGGCCGCGCCCTGGAACACGGGCAGGGCGGCCGGCAGGAAGCTGCGCTGCAGGGTCAGCGCCACCAGGTGCTCTTCCGCCACCGAGCGCAGCGCCTCCACCCCGAGCGCGACCGACTGGGCCAGCTGCCGCAGGATCTGCTGGTCCTCGTCGCCCGTGATGCCTGCGCGGTCGACCGCGATCGAGGCCGGCGGCCGCCCGAGCTTGGTCCGCGCCACGACCAGGTAGACGTCGCCGGTCAGGGTGCTGTCGGGCACGATCGTGAGCCAGTCGTCCCGGGTGACGAGGGCGATCCCGCTGCCCTGGGCCGTCCCGATCAGGTGGCCCGCGATGCGGGCGGCGAGCCCGGGCGGCCCGCCCCGGCGGACCGTGCCCGGCTGCCCGGGGGTGGCCGAGGTGCGGCGGGCCTGGCCGTCCGGCATTTCCAGCGACAGTACCGCCGGGGCGGCGAAGATGCGGGCGGCGCCCGCCGCCGCGGCGGCCGCCAGGCCGTCGAACGTCTCGGCGGCGTTGATGTCCAGGGTTACCTCGGCCAGCGCGGTGAGCAGGGCCGCGGTCCGCTCGGCGCGCAGCCGGGCCCGGGCGTAGCGCAGCACCGCGGTGACCGTGGCGAGCAGCTCGGCCGGCTCGGAGGGGTCGGCCAGGTAGGCGTCGGCTCCCTGGGTCAGGCCGCGGGCGCGGTCAGCGACGTCGATCGCGGTGGCGGACACCTGGATGACCGGGATCGAGGCGGTCCGCTCGTCGGTCTTGATGATCCGGCAGACGTCGAAACCGCTCATGTCGGGCAGGTTGACGTCGAGCAGCACCAGCTCGACCGAACCGACCAGCTCCAGCGCGTCGCCCCCGGTGGCCGCCTCGGTCACGGTGTAACCGGCCCGGCGCAGCCACGAGCTGAGCACGTAGCGCTTGGCCTCGTCGTCGTCGACCACCAGCACCGTCCCGGCGGCGGGGCTCATCGGTCGCCCTGCTGCGCGCCGCGAATGGCGAACGCCAGCCGCTCCCGGGTGAGCTGGTCCTTGCGCAGCAGTGCGGCCGCCCGCGGCGGCACCGCGACGTCCCGGGCGGTGATGACGATGGCGGGCAGCCCCGCGGGCAGCCGGTCGAGCAGCGCGTACCCGTCCATGCCGGGCATCCCGAGGTCGGCCAGCACCAGGTCGACCGGGGCGGTCCCAGCCACGGCGGCCAGGGCCTGGGCGCCGTCCTCCGCCTCGATGACCTGGTCGGCCAGGCCGGCCAGCAGGGACACGATCACCTGGCGGAAGCCGGCATCGTCGTCCGCCACCACGACCGTGCCCGCCGCCGGGGTGCCATCTGGCAGGCTCAGCACCGCCGTCGTGCCCGCCCCGGGCGTGCTGGTCAGCGTCAGCTCGCCGCCCAGCAGCCGCGACAGCCGCCGGGCGTAGGGCAGCCCCAGCCCGGTGCCGCCCCGCCTAGCCCCCGGAACCTGGTAGAACTCCTCGAACACGCGCTCGAGCTGCCCCTCCGCGATCCCGGTGCCGGTGTCGGAGACCTCGATCTCGAGGGTGCCGGGGAGGGTGCGGACGGTCACCCGGACCTCACCCTGGTCGGTGTACTTGATGGCGTTGGACAGCAGGTTGCGCAGGACAGCGGTGAGCGCCGCCTCGTCGGTCAGCACGGTTGCGGGCGCCCCCTCGGCGCTGACCGTTACCTCGACCGGCTTGCCCTCGGTCATCGGCCGGGCCAGCCCGCGCAGGGTGGCCAGCAGCAGCGGCAGGCTGACCTCGGCCGGATCGAGGACCAGCTGCCCGGACTCGGCCTTGGCCACGTCGAGCAGGTCATTGACCAGGGTCAGGAGCGTCGCGGTGGAACTCCTGATCAGCCCGACCTGGTACAGCTGCTCGGTCCCGAGGCCGCCGTCCGACTCCGACAGCAGCCGGGTCAGCCCGATGATCGAGTTCAGCGGGGACCGCAGCTCATGGCTGACGTTGGCCCAGAAGCGGTTCTTCGATTCTGACGCCGCCTTCAGCTGCTCGGATTTCTCATCCAGTTCCCGGTACAGCGCGACCACGCCCCGGTTGGTCTGCTCGAGTTCCTCCGACAGCTCGCTGTACAACGCCATCACACCGCGGTTGGTGTCCTGCAGCTCGGCGTTGAGCAGCAGCAGCTGCTCCTTCTGCTGCCGCAGGTCCTCCAGCGCCGCGATCAGGTCTTCGTTGTTGCGTCGCAACTCATCCAGCGTTGACTCCGGAAGCAAGGCCGCCAGCCCTTCGCGGACGGCATCGAGGTGGACCGGGAACACGGCCGGGCGCCGCTTCGTCATGCGGATGACGTGGCCGTCGACGACCGCGGTGTCCATCAGCCGGGTCGCCGCGGCGATGCCGTCCGCGGGCGGCTCGCCGTCGACCGTGACGGTCAGCACCAGGCTCGCCTGGTCGGCCCCGAACGTGATGACGGCGCTGAGCCCGACGATGACCGCGCTGCGGCACACCTCAGACAAGGTCGTGGCCACCCGGACCTGATCCTGGTGGTCGAGGCCGAGCCGGGCGGCCAGCTCGCGGCCGAGCCCGCGGGCGGCGAACACACCCGGCAGGTCGTGCACCGGCAGCCGGGCCAGGTCCTCGCTCATGGCCGCAGCACCAGCACGCCCGCGTCGTCGCGGTGCGACGCCGCCTGTGCCATCAGCGCGGCCGAGATCACCAGCGGGTCCCGGTGGTTGAGGCCAGGCAGCGCCGCCGCGTCCCAGCGGGCGCTGATCCCGTCGGAGTGCAGGATGAGGGCCGCCCCGGGCGGGGCGGTGTACTCGAACTGCCGGATCGTCCGCGCCTGGTGGCCGGCGATCCCGGGAACGGACAGCATGCCCTTGCGGGTGCCGTCGGCCAGGATCACCGCGGCGATGTTGCCCAGGCCGGCGAACCAGGCGACCCCGTCCCTCACCTGGACCACGCCGATGGCGCCGCCGCGGGTGTGGGCCATCCGCCGGTGGGCCCGCTCGACCAGCACGGCGGGCTCGGCCCCGGGGTCGTCAAGGACGGCCGCGACCCCCTCCTTGGCTGCGCTGGCGGCCAGCGGCCCGTGGCCCAGGCCGTCGCACACCACCCCGGTCAGCCCGCGTTCCAGCTGGGCCGCGCCGAAGACGTCCCCGCATTCGGTCTCGCCGCTGATCGGCCGGACCAGGCCGGCGTAGGGCGCCGCCGCCGCCCGTGGCGACGGCCAGAACCGGGCGGCCAGGGCGGTGCCGCGGCCGGGAACCGAGTACAGGTCGAAGAAGTCGGCCGCCCGCTGGATGGCTCCGAGCCCGATGCCGAGGGTGCCGCTGGTCGAGTGGCCGTCCCGCATCGCGGCGCCCGCGTCGCGCACCCCGGGGCCGGCGTCGATGGTCACCATCTCGACCCCCGGCCCGGCGTCGTCGCGCGCGATGCGCAGCAGCATCATCCCCTCCCGGGCGTGCTTGTGCAGGTTGGTGGCCGCCTCGGTGACGGCCAGCACAAGCTGGTCGGTGCGGGCGGCCGGGAACCGCAGCCGCCCCGCCAGCGTCAGCGCGGCACCGCGGCAGGCGGCGGCCGCGCTCGCGTCTTCCACCCGGACCCAGCGCTGGTCACCCGGGGCCTGGGAGACCAGCGGCAGGCTCAGCGCGACCACTTGACGACCGTGACGCTGGTGCCCTCGCCGGGCTTGGAGGTGAGGTCGAACTCGTCGACCAGCCGCCGGGCCCCGGAAAGGCCCAGACCGAGGCCGCCGCCCGAGGTCCAGCCGTCGGTCAGCGCGAGGTCGATGTCGGGGATGCCGGGCCCTTCGTCGGTGAACTGCAGCCGGATGCCGGCCCGGCCGGCGGGCGACGTGACGCCTTCCACCCGGGCCACCCCGCCGCCCCCGTAGACGAGGGTGTTGCGGGCCAGCTCGCTGGCCGCGGTCACCAGCTTGGTCTGGTCCACCAGGGACAGTCCGCCGGCCGCGGCGGCGTTGCGCACGTGCTGGCGCACCCGGACCACGTCGTCGCCCGAGCGGATCGGCAACTCGTCCATCACGCTTTACCGTTCAGGATCTCCAGGCCTTTCTCGGCGTTGAGCGCGGTGCGGACGCCCCTCAGCGACAGGCCGAGCTCGGTCAGCGTGATCGCGACCGCCGGGCGCATGCCGACGATTACGGTCTCCGCGTCGAACAGCCGCGAGATCGACCCCATCATCGTCAGCATCCGGCCGATGAACGAGTCGACGATCTCCACCGCGGTGATATCGATGATGACCCCGTGGGCACTGGTCGCCGCCAGCTCGTTGGCCAGGTCCTCCTGCAGCGCCATCACGCTGTCGTCTTGCAGGTCGATCTGGATGGAGACGAAGAGCGTCGGCCCGATCTTCAGGATCGGCACTCTTTCCATAAGCTGGAAACCACCTTCAGGCCCGCCTGGCTCAGCGCCAGCTTCAGCGCGTCGGCCAGTGACGCCTTGGTGGCGATGTCGCCGAACTCGATGCCGAGCGACACGATCGTCTGCGCGACCTGCGGCCGGATGCCGGAGATGGTGCACTCGGCGCCGAGCAGCCGGGCGGCGCTGACCGTCTTCAGCAGGTGCTGGGCGACCTCGGTGTCGACCGTGGGGACGCCGGTGATGTCGATCACCGCGTGGCTGGCGCCCTCCGTCACCAGCTCCTCCAGCAGCTTCTCCATCACCAGCTGAGTGCGGGCGGAGTCGAGCGTGCCGACCAGCGGGACCGCGATGATGCCCTCCCACAGCCGGACCACCGGGGTCGACAGCTCCATCATCATCGTCGTCTGGTCGGAGATGATCTGCTCGCGGGCGGCCGTGTAGGACTCGAAGGTCCGCAGCCCGAGGTCGTCCACCAGTCGCGAGAACCCCAGGTACTCGGGCATCATGCCGACTTCGCCGGCCACCAGCTCGTAGACCGCTTCCTTGAGCGAGAAGACGGCTACCGCGGTCTCGCTCGGGGAGAACCCGTCCCGGGCCCGGCCGCGGGACAGCTCGTCCAGGCTGGCCCGCAATTCGCCCTTGGCGTGCTCGTCGGCGTCCGCAAGCACCCTGATGATCAGGCTGAGCAGGTCGCCGAGCTCACGCCGGATCTCGTCGGTGGAGGTGCGGCCGCGCACGCCGGCGACGACAAGCTCGCTCCAGCGGCTGACCACCTTGTCGCGATGATCGCTCAGGTAGACGGCCATCCGCCCCCGGTTACCGCCAACGTCCATAGCTGTTGATTCCCATGCGTTAGTGAACTGACAGAGATCATTCGCCCCCAGGCTACATCGGCGGCGGCCGCGGACCGCGGTGCCAGCCCGATACCCGCGCCCGGCGCCGCTAGGGGACCGTCATGTGCAGGCGGATGACGGTGCCGTTGGCGTCGGAGTGCAGGTCGACCCGGTCGCACACCTGGTAGACGAGCCAGAGGCCGTGGCCCCCGGTGGCGTCGGCCGGCGGCGGCTGACGGCCGGCCAGCGGGTCGCCGATCACCCCCGAGTCGCGCAGCTCGCAGATGATCTCCCCGCCCGCCTGCCAGATGTCGATCGACCCGGCCGAGCGGGCGTGCCGCACGGTGTTCCCGGCTACCTCGCTGACCGCGATCACGAAGTCAGACACCCGGTCCTCGGGCAGCCCGGCGGCCCTGGCCTGCTTTTCCGCCAGGGCGCGGACCTCGGACAGATTCGTGGTGTAGACGAAGGACATCGCATCAGTTCGGGGACGGGATCAGTCCGGTGCGGCGGCCGGTACCCGCGGCGAACGGGTCGTAGGGACGGGTGAGGTACCAGTTTCCCGCCGCGGGCGGCCGGAAACCGAGTACCAGGGCATGTTACCCCTGGCCTTTCCGTCACCCGACGAGTGTCTTGACCGCCGATGTCATCTCCGCCAGCGCCTTCTTCGCGTCGGCGAAGTACATGCTGGTCTTCGGGTTGTAGTAGAGCTCGTTGTCGATGCCGGCGTAGCCGCTGCCCATCGACCGCTTGATCACGATGATCGACTTGGCCTGGTCGACGTCGAGGATCGGCATGCCCGAGATCGCGGTCCCCGCCCGCCGGGCGGCCGGGTTGGTGACATCGTTGGCCCCGATCACCAGGGCGACGTCGGCCCGCGCGAACTCCGGGTTGATCTCCTCCATCTCGCGCAGCTGCGGGTAGGGCACGTTCGCCTCGGCCAGCAGCACGTTCATGTGCCCGGGCATCCGCCCCGCGACCGGGTGGATGGCGTAGGACACCTCGATCCCGCGCGACTCCAGCAGGGCCGCCAGCTCGGCCACCCCGTACTGCGCCTGGGCCGCCGCCAGCCCGTAGCCGGGCACGATGATGATCTTGGAGGCGTAGGCGAGCTGGATCGCGGCGTCGTCGGCCGCGATCGAGCGGACCTGGACGTCGCCCGAGACCGCGGCCGCGACGGCGGTGTCGCCGGTGCCGAAGCCGCCGACGATGATGTTGGCCAGTGAGCGGTTCATCGCGTCGGCCATCAGCTTGGTCAAGATCCCGCCCGACGCGCCGACCAGGGCGCCCGCCACGATCAGGGCCCAGTTCCCGATGACGAACCCGGCCATCGCCACGGCGGTGCCGGTGAACGCGTTCAGCAGTGAGATAACCACCGGCATGTCGGCCCCGCCGATCGGCAGCACCATCATCACGCCGAACGCCAGCGAGGCGAGGACCAGGATCAGCAGCGCGGGCAGGGAGGCGGTGGTGAACATGTACGCGCCGGTGCCGAGGGCGATCACGGCCAGGGCGGCGTTGAGCGCCTGACTGCCCTTGAAGACCACCGGGCTGCCGGTGATGAGGCCCTGGAGCTTGCCCGCCGCGATGAGCGACCCGGTGAAGGTGACCGAGCCGATCAGCACGTCGAGCACGGTGAAGACCGAGGTGCTGCCGAGCACCCCTCCGGCGGTCGACTCGTCGTGGATGTACTCGTACACCGCGACCAGCGCGGCGGCGCCGCCGCCGACCGCGTTGAACATCGACACCAGCTGCGGCATGGCGGTCATCTGGACGGTCCGGGCCGAGTAGAGCCCGGCCACCGAGCCGAGCAGGGCCCCGACGATCAGCACGGTCCAGCCGATCGGCGTCACCGAGCCGTCGTGGATCAGCAGCACCAAGGTGATGATGATGGCGATGGCCATGCCCGCGGTCGAGACCTGGTTGCCCCGCCGGGCGGTGGCGGGGGAGTTCATCAGGTGCAGCCCGATCACGAAGCAGGCGGCCGCCAGGACGTAGACGAGCTGGATGTTGGTGGTGAAGGTGTCCATCGACGTGCCCCCTACGACCGGGCCTGCGGGGCCTGCGGGCCCGCGGCAGGCGGCGGTGAAGCCGGCTGGCCCGCCTGGCCGCCCGCGGCCATGGCCGGCGACTGGGCGGCGGGTGACTGGGCGGCGGGTGACGGGGCGGCGGGCGGTGCCGCCCGGCGGTGGAACATCTTCAGCATCCGGCCGGTGACCGCGTACCCGCCGACCACGTTGGCGGCGGCGAAGAAGGCGGCGATGAACGCGAGCACGTAGCCGACCGCGTTGTGCGCGGTGACGCCGATCAGCAGCGCGCCCGCCAGGACGATGCCGTGGATCGAGTTGGCGGCCGACATCAGCGGGGTGTGCAAGGTCGCCGGGACCTTGCCGATGACCTCGATGCCCACCAGCAGCGCGAGCACGAAGATGGTCAGGTCAGTGACGAGCGCGGCCGACATCAGGCGTCTCCCTCGGTTCGGGCGGCGAGCAGTTTTGCCACCGCCGGGTGGACCACCTCGCCGCCGTGGGCGACGACGACCCCGGCCTGGATGTCGTCGGTGGTGTCGACCTTCAGCTCAGGGACTCCCTGCTCATTGGCGCTCACCAGGTGCAGCAGCAGCGCACTGATGTTCCGTGAGTAGGCGTTGGAGGCGGCCGTTGGGACCGCGGCGGCCAGGTTCTGCGCCCCGATGACGGTGACCCCGCCCGCGGTGACCACGGTCTCGCCCGGGACCGAGCCGGCCACGTTGCCGCCGAGCGGGCTCGCGCCCATGTCGACGATGACCGAGCCGGGGCCCATCTGGCTCACCGCCTCCTGGGTGACGAGCAGCGGCGGGCGCCGCCCGGGGACCTGGGCGGTGGTGATCACTATGTCCTGCCGGGCGATGTGCCCGGCCAGCTCGGCCTGCTGGGCGTCCCGCTCCTCGGCCGTCAGCTCCCGGGCGTAGCCGCCCTCGCCCGCGGCGCTGACGCGCCGCGGTCAGCTCGATGAAGGTGGCGCCGAGGGACTCCACCTCGCCCTTGGACGCGGGCCGCACGTCGTACCCGCTGACCTGGGCGCCGAGCCGGCGGGCGGTGCCGATCGCCTGCAGGCCGGCGACTCCCGCCCCGAGGACAAGCAGCTTGGCCGGGCGGGCGGTGCCGGCCGCGGTGATCAGCAGTGGGAAGAAGCGGCCGTAGGCGTCCGCCGCGACCAGCGCCGCCTTGTACCCGGCCACGTTGGCCTGGGAGGTCAGCGCGTCCATGCCCTGCGCCCGTGACAGCGTGCGGGGCAGCCCGTCGAGCGAGACCGCGGTCACCCCGCGCTCGGCTAGCGCCGCCGCCAGCTGCGGGTCGGTCAGCGGGCTGAGCAGGCCGATGACGGCCTGGCCGGCCCGCAGCCGGCTGAGCGCGGCCTCGTCCGGACGGGTCACCGTGAGGATGACGTCGGCCGCCGCGTACAGGTCGGCGGGGCCAGCGATCGCCGCCCCGGCCGCCGTGTAGCTGCGGTCGGGGAACCACGCCGCCGCGCCCGCTCCCTCTTCGACGATCACCTCGAGGCCGGCCTGCACCAGCCGGGGCACCGTCTCCGGGACCAGGGCGACGCGCCGTTCACCCGGCGCGGACTCCTTAACGACGGCCACCTTCACGGACGCGTCACTGTCATCGCGGCATCCCTCTTCGCTTCCTCGTGCGCCCTGTTCCTCCGGGGCCTTCACCTCAGAGGCTAAAGCGGAGAGCCGGGAAAGCGGTAGCACCAAGGACCTCATGATCGCGGCCGTTGGGCCCGTTTCGGGCAGATCCCGGGTTTTTGGCCCCCCGGAGCCGGTTTCCGTCCGCGGTGCGGCCCGTGCGCCCGTTGCCCGTGAGCATTCCCGAACGAGGGCTGGCTTACCCCGGCCGCCCGCTAACTGGGCCGGGCGGACTCGGCCCGGAGCAGCTCGCTGATCCGCTCGCCGGCCGCGGTGACGGCGGCCGCGTGCCGCCGCCCGGGGGAGCGGGTGAGCCGCTCGATCGGGCCGGAGACCGAGACGGCCGCGAGCACCTTGCCGCCGCCCCCCCGGACCGGGGCCGAGACCGACGCCACCCCGGCCTCGCGCTCGGCCGCGCTCGCGGCCCAGCCCCGGCGGCGGACCCCGGCCAGGGTGGTGGCGGTGAACTTGGCCCCGCGCAGCCCGCGGTGCATCCGCTCGCCCTCTTCCCAGGCCAGCAGCACCTGGGCGGCCGAGCCGGCCGTCATCGGCAGCCCCGCACCGACCGGCACGGTGTCCCGCAGCCCGCTGGCCCGCTCGGCCGCGGCCACGCACACCCGGACGTCGGCCTGCCGCCGGTAGAGCTGCGCGCTCTCCCCGGTGACGTCGCGCAGCTGGGTCAGCACCGGCTGGGCGACCGCCAGCAGCCGGTCCTCGCCCGCGGCCGACGCCAGCTCGGCCACCCGGGGGCCGAGCACGAACCGTCCCTGCACGTCCCGCGCGAGCAGCCGGTGATGCTCGAGGGCGACCGCGATCCGGTGCGTGGTCGGCCGGGCCAGCCCGGTCGACGCCACCAGCTGGGCCAGCGTGGCGGGCCCGCTCTCCACCGCGGCCAGCACCGACACCGCCTTGTCGAGGACGCCGACGCCGCTCATATCGGGCAGCGCGCGCTGGCGGACGGTACTATCGTTCATGTACTGATACTGCCGTCTCAAATTGTGAGATGCAAATCTAAGGAGATGACCCGCATGAGCAGCGCGCCTCGCACGCTCGCGGAGAAGATCTGGGACGCCCATGTGGTGCGCAGCTCCCCCGGCGAGCCTGACCTGCTCTTCATCGACCTGCACATCATCCACGAGGTCACCAGCCCGCAGGCCTTCGACGGCCTCCGCGCCGCTGGCCGTACGGTGCGCCGCCCCGACCTGACCATCGCCACCGAGGACCACAACGTGCCGACCCTCGGCGTGACTGGTCCCAACATGCCGCTGACCGGCCCAGGCAGCCCGGTCACGGACCCCGTCTCCCGGGCCCAGCTCGAGGCGCTGCGCAAGAACGCGGCCGAGTTCGGCCTCCGGCTGCACCCGATGGGCGACCCGGGCCAGGGCATCGTGCACGTGATCGGCCCGCAGCTCGGGCTGACCCAGCCGGGCATGACGATCGTCTGCGGTGACTCGCACACCTCCACCCACGGCGCGTTTGGCGCGATCGCCTTTGGTATCGGCACCAGCGAGGTCGAGCACGTTCTGGCCACCCAGACGCTGCCGCAGATCAAGCCGAAGACGATGGCGATCAACGTCGAGGGCGCGCTACCCGACGGCGTCACCGCCAAGGACCTGATCCTGGCCATCATCGGCCAGATCGGCACCGGCGGCGGCCAGGGTTACATCGTGGAGTACCGCGGCGAGGCGCTCCGGTCGCTGTCCATGGAAGGGCGGATGACCGTCTGCAACATGTCGATCGAAGCCGGCGCCAAGGCCGGGCTGATCGCACCGGACGAGACCACGTTCGAGTACCTGAAGGGCCGGCCGAACGCCCCGCAGGACGCCGACTGGGACGCGGCCGTGGCGTACTGGAAGACGCTGGCGACCGACGAGGGGGCGGTGTTCGATCATGAAGTCACCGTCGACGCGACCACCCTGACCCCCTACGTCACCTGGGGCACCAACCCGGGCCAGGCGCTGCCGCTGGGCGCGGTGGTGCCGGCGCCGGGAGAGACCAAGGACCCGAACGGGACCGAGCGGGCGCTCACCTACATGGGGCTGACCGCGGGCACCCCGCTGCGGGAGATCGCGGTGGATACCGTGTTCGTCGGCTCCTGCACCAACGGTCGGATCGAGGACCTGCGCCTCGCCGCCAGTGTCATCCGCGGCCGCCAGGTCGCCGACGGCGTCCGCATGCTCGTCGTCCCCGGTTCGATGCAGGTCCGCGCGCAGGCCGAGGCCGAGGGCCTGAGTGAGGTCTTCACCGCCGCCGGGGCCGAGTGGCGGGGCGCTGGCTGCTCGATGTGCCTGGGCATGAACCCGGACACGCTCAAGCCGGGGGAGCGCTCCGCGTCCACCTCCAACCGGAACTTCGAGGGCCGCCAGGGCAAGGGCGGGCGCACCCACCTGGTCTCGCCCGCCGTCGCCGCCGCCACGGCCGTCACCGGCCGCCTGTCCGCCCCCGCCGACCTGTAGAGGAGACCGTCACCATGGAACCATTCACCAGCCACACGGGGCGGGCCGTGCCGCTGCGGCGCAGCAACGTCGACACCGACCAGATCATCCCGGCCGTGTGGCTCAAGCGGGTCAGCCGGGACGGCTTCGGCGAGGGCCTGTTCGGCGCCTGGCGCGAGGACCCGAACTTCGTACTCAACCAGCCCCGCTACGACGGCGCCACGATCCTCGTGGCCGGGACCGACTTCGGCACCGGCTCGTCGCGCGAGCACGCCGTCTGGGCGCTGATGGACTACGGCTTCCGGGTCGTGATCGCCCCCCGCTTCGGCGACATCTTCCGCAACAACGCGACCAAGGCGGGGCTGCTGCCGGTGATCCTGCCCGACAAGGTCGTCTCGCTCATCCAGGACGCGGCCGAGGCCGAGCCCCCGGCCCAGGTCACCGTTGACCTCGGCGCCCGCGAGGTCTACGTCACCGGCGGCGGCCTGGCCGAGGACCTGGCCGAGCCGTTCCAGATCGACGACTACACCCGCTGGCGGCTGATGGAGGGGCTCGACGACATCGGCCTCACCCTCCGCCACGAGGACATGATCACGGCCTTCGAGAAGACCCGCCCGTCGTTCCTCCCAGCCACCCTGTAGCCCGGCCGGAATCATCGCGGCATCCGGGCCCGGGAGGCCGGTGGCGAACCCCGCCACCGGCCTCCCGGGCCCGGGCCTATGTCCGCCTCTGCCTCGCCCCGGCAGCCACCAGCCCCGGCACCCACCAACCCACCCACCCCGCCATCAGCCCACCCACCCGACGCTCGCCCCGCCCCGACTGCTCACCCGCCCCGCCACTGCCCTTCGCCACCCGCGCCCCGCCATCAGCCCAACACCATCCCTGCCACCATCAACGGCCCACCACGGCGGGTAGCCCGTTTCACCCGCACA
Organism: uncultured Actinomycetota bacterium; assembly: GCA_963795335.1. Classification (GTDB taxonomy): domain Bacteria; phylum Actinomycetota; class Actinomycetes; order Streptosporangiales; family Streptosporangiaceae; genus Trebonia. Next base: position 474,452 of record CAWCHI010000001.1, on the reverse strand, counting down.
CCCGCCCCCACCCCGGGCCGCTCACCGCACTGTCACCCCACCATCACCGAGCTATCCGGCCTTAGGGATGCCATCGGGCCCCCGCCGGCGGACCAGGCCGCAGGCGAGCACAGGCGGAGCCCGCCGCCCCGCCCGCGGCTGTCCCACCCTTCACATGAACCTCTTGAGACTCAAGGCCGAACGCAGCCAGAAAGATCCGGGTAACTTTCGGTGCGATAGCGCCAAATAGTTTCCGCTCTGCCAAAATTTTCCGCACTATTAGCCCCACCAGCCGCACGGCCCACCCCGCTCACGCGCTCGCGATTACGTCGATGAGCCCAGCCCCGCGGCCGCTCCCCGGCGCCCCGGAATGGCCGGAAAATATCTTCCCGGCGTGGCCACCAGGGCCGCCCGGCGGTATCTCCGTTGTGGACATAGCGGACACACCCCCACCCTCGGCTGCGGAATGGTGGCCGGCGTCGGGCCGTTCCGCTGCCAGTCGGCCACCGTGGGCGTCACCCGCACCGCGGCGATGGTGGCGTAGAGCCGCCCCCGTTCCTCTCCCTCCGTCACCACCGCCCGGGCCGGGAAGGCCCGGCCGCCGAGCTCCACCGTCACCGACGGGTTGGCCCGCAGGTTGTGGAACCAGGCCGGGTGCCTGGGCGCCCCCGCCTAGCCGTGACAGGCGCGGGCCGCAGCGGGCCGCGCCCGGCGGGGCGGCGCCGGACGCACACGGCGCGCCTCATCCGCCACATGGCCACCGGTAGCGGACACGTCCGAACGGTGATCAAAGGAGCGCGGTAATTTTTCGTGTTATAGCGCGCAAAAGTTTCCGATTCGCCAATAATTTCCGGAACAATTACCCCAGTCGGCGCGCGTTACCCGGCGGCCCACCCCAGCCATTCCCGGCGGCCGGCTCCCGCGATTGCCGGACCGCCCTGGTGCGCAGAACCCCGGTGGCGCCGCCACAGCAGCCGCCGCCCCAGCGCGCACCCACCGGAAATATCGCGAGATTTCCCGTCGGCCGCGCAAAGGAGCGCGCGAAAACGCCCGACACGCCAGTGAATATTGGCCCAGGTTATTGTGTAGCCGAGCCCGATCGCCTAATTTCGGGCTGGTCAGGGGTCGCGGCCCGGCAAGTAGCCACCAGCGCGGCCTCCCGTGGGGGAACGCAGGAGTGAATATGAACAAGCGTGATCTGATCGACGCGCTCTCGGGTCGCCTGGGGGACAAGAAGTCCGCGACCGAGGCGCTGAACGCGGTCCTTGAGACCATTCAGGCGGCGGTGGCGGGCGGCGACAAGGTTGCCATCACCGGGTTCGGCGTCTTCGAGAAGAGCGATCGTCCGGCCCGCACGGCCCGCAACCCTGCGACCGGCGCTGAGATTCATGTCGCGGCCCAGTCGGTGCCGAAGTTCCGTCCTGGGGCCGACTTCAAGGCGCTGGTGAACGGGTCAGGCGCGGGTGCGGCCAAGAAGCCGGCCGCCAAGGCGGGGGCCAGGAAGAAGTAACGTCGGTTCGCCTGACCTGGCGGCATACGCCCAGGTCGCGGGGGGCGAACGGCAACGGACGGCGGCCCGGGACTCCCCGGAGCCGCCGTCCGTTATTTCCGGCCGGCCACTAGCGCTTGGCCAGCGCGGTGGTGATGATCCGGTCGAGCAGCTGCGGCAGCGGCAGTCCCGAGGCGGCCCACATCATCGGGAAGCCCGAGGCGGGGGTCATGCCGGGCATGGTGTTGATCTCGTTGACCACAACCTCGCCCGCCCGGGTGTAGAAGAAGTCGATCCGCGCGAGCCCCTCGCACCCGATCGCGTCGAAGGCCGCGCAGGCCAGCGCCTGCACCCGCGCGGCGGCGGCGGGCGGGATCGGCGCCGGGATCTCCATCCGGGACCCGGCCCCGAGGTACTTGGCCTCGTAGTCGTACCAGGAGGAGTGCGGGTCGACCACGATCATCCCCGGCACCGACGCCTCCGGCGGCGCGCCGCCCGTCCCCTCGAGGACCGCGCACTCGATCTCGGCCCCGTCGATGGCCGCCTCCACGAGCACCTTCTTGTCGTAGCGGCGCGCCTCTTCGATGGCTCCTTCGAGTCCGTCGGGCCCGTCCACCCGCGAGGTGCCGATCGACGACCCGCCCCGGGCGGGCTTGACGAACACCGGGTAGCCGAGCTCCGCCACCTCGTCCAGGACCCGCTTGCGCTCGAGCGAGGCGGGGCCGTCGCCCCAGTCGCGGTCCCGGACGACCACGTACGGCCCGATGGGCAGGCCGCGCGCGGCGAACAGCAGCTTGGTGTACTCCTTGTCCATGCCGGCCGCGCTCGCCAGCACCCCGGCCCCCGCGTAGCGCAGGCCGGCCATCTCCAGCAGTCCCTGGATGGTGCCGTCCTCGCCGTAGGTGCCGTGCAGCAGCGGCAGCACCACGTCGACCTGGCCGAGTTCGGCCGGGACGGAGGCGGGGCCGCTGAACACCAGCGCGCCGCCGCCGGGGCCGGCCGCCGGGGTGACCGAGACCCCGGGAGTGGCGACCGCCTCGACCGACGGGACCGAGCCGGCCGTCAGCGCCAGCCGCGCAGTCTCGCCCGAGGTGAGCACCCAGCGCCCGTCCCGGGTGATGCCGACGGGCACGACGTCGTAGCGGTCCCGGTCGATGCCGCCGAGCACCAGCCCCGCGCTCGCGCACGAAACCGCGTGCTCAGCGCTGCGACCTCCGAAAACCACGGCCACCCGGATCTTGCGCGCCGAACCCATGCACCACCTCCGCTGCTCCCGTCAGCCCGAAGGCTGCTCCAGTCCCGAAGATGGTAGCCGCTGACCAGCAAAAAAATGATTGCCTGGGCGTTACGGCCGCTTTGTCGGCGTCCCGGCGCGCCGGCCGGACTCAGCCGTCGCCGTCGCCCTGGGTCCGGCTCAGCCCCTCCAGGGCCATGAAGGCGTCGCTGATCAGGTCCTCCGAGTCTTCCAGGCCGATGGAGAAGCGGACCGCGCCCGGGTCGATGCCGGCCGCCGCCAGGGCCCGGTCGTCGAGCTGCCGGTGGGTGGTGGAGGCGACGTGCGACACGACCGTATGGGTGCCGCCGAGCGAGGTCGCCGCCGCCGCCAGCCGCAGCCCGCTGGCGAAGGCGAGGCCGGCCTCGCGGCCGCCATACGGGGTGACGGTGACGACGGCGCCGAAGCGGACGCCCTCCGGGCCCGCGTCGAACAGCCGCCGCGCCAGCTCGTAACCCGGGTGGGTGGGCAGCCCGGGGTAATCCACGTAGGCGACGGCCGGGTGCTTGGCCAGGGTGGCGGCGAAGACGGAGGCGGTGGCGCACTGGCGGCGCACCCGGACCGGCAGCGTCTCCAGCCCGCGCCGGAGCTGGAACGCGTCGTCGGGCGAGAGCGAGGCGCCGGTGTCGATGCGGGTCGCCCGGATCTGGGTGATGAGGTCGAGCGCGCCGGTGACGACGCCGCCGGTGACGTCGGAGTGGCCGCCGATGTACTTGGTGGCCGAGTGGATCACCAGGTCGGCCCCGTGCTCGAGTGGCCGGCAGATCACCGGCGGGGCGAGGGTGGAATCGACCACCAGCAGCGCCCCGCGGGAGTGGGCGACCTCGGCCAGCCGGCCGAGGTCGGCTACCGCGGTGGTCGGGTTGGCGATCGTCTCGGCGTAGATGATCCGGGTGGCCGGGCGCACGGCCGCCGCCACCGCGTCGAGGTCGGTGATGTCGACGAAGTCGGTCTCGACCCCGAACCTGGTCAGCACGTTCCGCAGCAGGCTGTAGGTGCCGCCGTAGACAGCGGAGGAGGCCACCACATGGGCGCCGGCCCGGGCAAAGGCGAGGAACACGCCGGAGATCGCGGCCATCCCGGACGAGAACGCCTGCGCGGCCGGCCAGCGCTGCAGGTTGGCTCCCTCCAGCGCGGCGACGGCGCGGGCGAACGCGTCCACCGTCGGGTTGTCGATGCGGCTGTAGCTGTACCCGGGGACCTGGTCGTTCAGGACCGCGGCGTACTCCTGGGCGGACGAGAACGCCCACGCGGCCGTCCGGTAGACCGGCGTGCCGAGCGGCCGCTGCGCGGCCTCCGGGGGCGGCGGCAGGTGCACCGCCCGCGTGTTCTCGCCGAGCTGCCTGCGAGCTATCTCCATAACCCTTTCCCTCCGCGCGTCCGCGCTAGGCGCCGTACCACTCGGGCTTGGCCGACCGGGAGGCCAGCACCGCGGCCGCGTCGCCGACCGACAGCCGTCCGGTCAGCAGCGCGGCGACCGCCTCGGTGATCGGCACGTCGACTCCGTGCTTGCGGGCGAGCTCGAGCACCGGGGCGTACGACGTCACGCCCTCCGCGGTCTGCGTCATCAGCTCCTTGGCCTGGGCCGCGTTCTTGCCCTGGCCCAGGTACTCGCCGAAGCGGCGGTTCCGCGACAGCGGCGACGAGCAGGTGGCCACCAGGTCGCCCATGCCCGCGAGGCCAGCGAACGTGCGCGGGTCGGCCCCCATCGCCTCGCCCAGCCGCGCCATCTCGGCCAGCCCCCGGGTGATCAGCGTGGCCCTGGTGTTGTCACCGAGGCCGAGCGCGACCGCGACGCCGACCGCGAGCGCGATGATGTTCTTGACCGTGCCCCCGAGTTCGCACCCGAGCACGTCGGTGTTCACGTACGGCCGGAAGTAGCCGGTGTGGCAGGCTCGCTGCAGCATGAGCGCCGAGGTCTCGTCCGAGCAGGCGACCACCGACGCCGTCATCTGCCGCTGGGCGATCTCTGGGGCCAGGTTGGGCCCGGTGACGACGGCGACGCGGGACTCGGGGACGCCGAGCACCTCAAGCACGACCTCGCTCATCCGCTTGCGGGTGCCGAGCTCGATCCCCTTCATCAGCGAGACCAGCAGCGCCCCGTCGGGGACGAGCGGCGCCCAGGCGGTCAGGTTCTCCCGCAGCGACTGCGCCGTCACCGCCAGCACCACCAGGTCGGCCCCGTCGAGGGCGGCGCCGACGTCGGTCGTCGCGGTCAGCGTGCCCGGCAGCGTGATCCCCGGCAGGTAGCCGGGGTTCTCGTGGATGGCGTTGACCGCGTCGGCGACGTCAGCCCGCCGGGCCCAGATCGTCGCCGGCGTTCCGGCGTCGCACAGCACCTGCGCAAACGTGGTCCCCCAGGAGCCCGCGCCGAGCACCGCCGCTTTCATCGGCCGGCCGCGTCCGTTTCCCCGGATGGCGCCTCTTCCGCCGCGGCCGGATCGACCGCGGCCCGGGCGGGGTCGAACGGGATGGCGGGCGGCTCCTCGCCGCGCAGGGACGCCAGCAGGGCGGTCACGTCGGCCATGATCGCGGTGGTGGCGGCCCGCAGCGCCTTGGCCGACGTCTGCTGGCCGGCCCAGGCCGACAGGTCGACCGGCGGGCCGGCTACGGTACGCACGGTTTTCCTGGGCCACCAGTTGAGCTTCTTGCTGCCGTAGGGGAGGACGTCTTGGGTACCCCACCGCGCGACCGGGATCACCGGTGCGCCGGTCGCCAGGGCCAGCCGGGCGACACCGGTCTTGGCCGCCATTGGCCACAGGCCGGGGTCACGGGTGGCCGTCCCCTCGGGGTAGATGATGACCGCCGCTCCCTCGCTGAGCGCCTGCTCGGCCTGCTTGAGCGCCAGCGCCGCGTCGGCCGCGCCGCGGTTGACCGGGATCTGGCCGCAGCCGTAGAGCAGCTTCCCGATGAACGGCACGTTGAAGGCAGACTTTTTGATCATGAACGTCGGGTAGCGTCCGGCACCGTAGAAGTAAACCGCATCCGTCCCCCAGTCCAGGTACGACATGTGGTTGGGCGCCAGGATGACCGGGCCCTTGCGGGGAATGTTCTCCTGGCCGGCCCACTTGTTCCTGACCAGCACGCTAAGGACGGGGCGAAACAACATGACGGTGAACAGCCGCCACGCAGGCGAGTAAGACTTGGTCATCCAGGATGCCTTCCGGTGGTCACGTACCGCACACCATGCTCCCAAGTTTGCCGGGTGGCTGGAAGATGACTGACTCAGCCCGCTTTAGCTGGACAGTTCTGCTGCCAGTCAAGGTACTCGCACGGGCCAAGTCGCGCCTCGCGGTGCTGGCGGGTGACCGTCGCCGCGAGCTCGCGCTCGCGCTCGCGGCCGACACCGTGGCGGCCGCGGCGGGCTGCCGCGCGGTCGCCCGGGTGGTCGCCGTCACCTCCGACCCGGTGGCGGCGGAACTCCTGGCGCTCCTGGGCGCGGTCGTAGTCCCGGATGAGCCGCCCGGCCTGCCGGGTGCCCGCGGCGGCCTGGGCGAGCCCGGCCTGGGCGAGCCCGGGGCGGGCGCCCCGGCTGAAGCCAGCGGGGCTGGCCTCGGCGTCCAGGAGGGGCTGAACGCGGCCCTGCGTCACGGGGCGGCGGTCGCCGCGCAGCGCTGGCCGCGCGCCGGGCTGGCGGCGCTGACGGCCGACCTGCCCGCGCTGCGCCCGGGCGAGCTGGCGGCGGCGCTGCGGGCGGCGGGAACCGTTCCGTGCCGCGTTCGTGCCGGACGCGGCCGGCATCGGGACAACGCTGTACGCGGTGCGGCCGGGGGGCGAGTTCCGCCCGCGGTTCGGCGGGGCCTCGCGGGCCCGCCACGCCGCGTCGGGCGCGACCGAGCTGGCGGTCGACGCCCTGGCAGGCCTGCGCCGGGACGTGGACACGCCAGATGACCTGCGGGCGGCGCTCGCCCTGGGGGCGGGGCCGCGGACCACCGCGCTGGCGGCGGAGCTGCTCGCTGACGTCTAGGGATTAGACGTGGACCACCGGGCAGGTGAGCGTCCTGGTAATGCCGGCGACCGCCTGGATCTGGGCCGCGACCAGCTTGCCGAGCTCGTCCACGTTCTCGGCGCTGGCGCGCACGATGACGTCATAGGGGCCGGTGACATCCTCCGCCTGCATGACTCCGGCGATCTCAGCGATCTGCCGTGCCACGTCGGCGGCTTTGCCGACCTCTGTCTGGACGAGGATGTATGCCTCTACCATGGCGTCCTCCCGGGGCGGGCGGCTGCCGTTGCCGCCCTGAACTGTCACCGTACAGTAATGGTCCAGACCTGTTTCATCCCGGTCCCATGCTCTTCAGTCTAATTGGGGTGCTTCGCGCCGTCTGCGGGGAGCCCGGCCAGGCGGCCGGATCGCGCCCAGTGGCCCCGGTTAGGCTTAGCCGTCCGAAGGCTGGCGTGCGGTCGGGAGGCGGGCGACATCCCTGGTGATAACGGGTCCGTCGGTGACCTGGGCGAATGGGGGGTCATCGCCGCCCTGCGGGCGCGGATGCCCGCTGGCCGACTGACCTCGGTCGGTATCGGAGACGACGCCGCTGTCGTCGGCGCCCCCTCGGGGAGCGTGGTGGCCGCGGTCGACCTGGTGCTTGAGGGCCGGCACTTCCGGCGGGACTGGTCCTCGGCCCACGATGTCGGGGTGAAGGCGGCCGCCCGCAGCCTGGCCGACATCGCGGCGATGGGGGCGGTGAACACGGCCCTGCTGGTGGCGCTGGCGGCGCCGGGCGAGCTGCCCGCTCGCTGGGCCACCGACCTGGCGGCCGGGCTGGCGGCCGAGGCGACGCGGGCGGGTGCGGGCATCGCCGGCGGCGACACCGCCAGCGCGGAGTCGGTCGTGCTGTCCGTGACCGCCCTCGGCGACCTGGAGGGCCGCGCCCCTGTGCTCCGCTCCGGCGCCCGGCCGGGCGACGTGATCGCGGTGGCGGGCGACCTCGGCCGCTCGGCCGCCGGGCTGGCCCTGCTGGCCGCCCGGGGCCCGTCGCCCGCGGGCGGCTTCCCGGGCGAGCTGGCGGACCTGGTCACCGCCCACCGGCGGCCGGCCCCGCCCTACGACGCAGGCCCGGAGGCGGCCCGCCTCGGTGCCACCGCGATGATCGACGTCAGCGACGGCCTGCTGGCCGACCTGGGCCACATCGCCGCGGCCAGCGGGCGTGCAGGCCGACATCGCCAGCGCGGCCCTCGCCCCCCCGGCCGCGCTGCTCGCGGCCGCGGCGTCGCTGGCCCGCCCGGGGGCAGGGGAAGGAGCAGCAGAAGACCGGCCCCGGAGGGAACGGGGGCGGCTGACCCCGTCACCGCGATGGCCCTGGGCTGGGTGCTGACCGGCGGGGAGGATCACGCGCTGGTCGCGGCGTTCCCGCCGGGCACCGCGCTGCCCGGCCCGCTGGCGGGTGATCGGGCAGGCCCGCGCCGGCGCGGGCGTCACCGTGGACGGCGCCGCCCGCCCCGGACCTGCCGGCTGGCAGCACTTCCACTGAGTGACAGGCCCCGCCCGTACCCGGGCGCCCGGGTACGGGCGGGGCGGGCGCGGGCACAAGTAGAGCCGGCCCGTCGCGTTCGACGAGCCGGCTCGCAGGTGTGCGTGCCCCGCCTAGCGGGTCACCTTGCCGGCCTTGATGCAGGAAGTGCACACGTTGAGTCGCTTGGGGGACCCGGACACGATCGCGCGAACGGTCTGAATATTCGGGTTCCAGCGACGGCGGGTGCGTACATGCGAATGCGACACGTTGTTGCCGAAGCCCGGCCCCTTGCCGCAAACGTCGCAGACGGAAGCCACGGCTGCCTCCAGTGATCGGATTGGTAGAGTTCAGCGCCCCAGCCCGGGCGGTGGCGAAACGCCAGCACGCAACGGAGGCAGCCTGAGAAGCATACCTGACCGGCGGGGCGCCGTGCGAACAGTTGGCCCCGTCCCGGCGGCGCCGGCGCCCGCCCGGTGCGGCGGCGGCCCGAATGTCGGCCGCCGCTCCTATGCTGGCGGGGTGACCACGCTCCGCGATCCGCTGGCCGAGCCTCTGGGCAAGCGGGCGGCTGACACGTTCGAGAAGGTCTTCGGCCTCGCAACGGTCGGTGACCTGCTGCGCCACTACCCCCGCCGGTACTACACCCGCGGTGAGCTGACCCCGCTCGACTCCCTGCGCGAGGGCGACCACGTGACCGTGCTCGCCCGGGTCGCGCTGTCCAGCGTAGCCGGGGCGGGCGGGCTGCCCCCGGAGCGCGCCCGGGCGGCGCAGGCCCGCAACCGGGCCCGGGGCCAGCGCAGGCCGCCCGGCTCGAGGTCATCGTCACCGACGGCACCGGCAAGCTGCAGCTGACGTTCTTCGCGGGGGTCGGATTTCACGCCAAGCAGCTCCCGCAGGGTGCGCTCGCCCTGTTCGCGGGCACCGTGTCCAGCTTCCGCGGGCGCCGCCAGCTCGTCCACCCGGAGTACGAGCTGCTGCCGGCCACGGCTGAGGACCGGGTCACGGCCGAGCTGGCCGAGGAGTTCGCCTCGGAGCTGATCCCGGTCTACCCGGCCAGCGCCAAGCTGACCTCGTGGGCGATCTCCAGGCAGGTCGGCGTCGTGCTGGACGGCCTCGACGCGGGCGAGGACCCGCTGCCGGCCGCGCTGCGCGCCCGGCACGACCTGTGGCCGCGGGAGCTGGCGCTGCGGGCCATCCACCGCCCGGCCGACCGGTCCGACCTGCGGCACGCGCGCCACCGGCTCAAGTGGGACGAGGCGTTCACCATGCAGGCCGCCCTCGCCCAGCGGCGCCACGCCGCCGCCGCGATGCCCGCGGTACCCCGCCCGCCCGCCGAGGACGGGATCGCGGCCGCCTTCGACCAGCGGCTGCCGTTCACCCTGACCGAGGGCCAGCGCGCGGTCGGTGCGGTGATTACCCACGACCTGGCCTGCGCCTACCCGATGAACCGGCTGCTGCAGGGCGAGGTCGGGTCGGGCAAGACCGTCGTCGCGGTGCGGGCGATGCTCCAGGTGGTGGACGCGGGCGGGCAGGCGGCGCTGCTGGCGCCGACCGAGGTGCTCGCCCAGCAGCACTACCGCTCGATCACCGCGCTGCTGGGGCCGCTGGCGGCGGCGGGTGAGCTCGCTGGGGGCGAGCAGGCGACCCGGGTGGCCCTGCTGACCGGCTCGACCGGGGTGCGGGCCCGTCGTGCCGCGCTGAGCGACGTCTTCACCGGCGACGCTGGCATCCTGATCGGCACCCACGCGCTGCTCGAGGACCAGGTTCAGTTTGCCGACCTCGGCCTCGTCGTCATCGACGAGCAGCACCGCTTCGGCGTCGAGCAGCGCGACGCGCTGCGCGAGAAGGCGGCCGGCTCCCGGCCGCACGTGCTGGTGATGACGGCGACCCCGATCCCGCGGACGGTCGCGATGACCGTGTTCGGCGACCTCGAGGTGTCCACGCTGGCGGAACTGCCCGCCGGGCGGTCGCCGATCGCGACCCACGTGGTGCCCGCCGCCGAGCGGCCGCACTACCTGGAGCGGGCCTGGCAGCGGGTCCGCGAGGAGGTCGCGGCGGGCCGCCAGGCCTACGTGGTCTGCCCGCGGATCGGCGGGGCGGACGACGACGGGGGCGAGGCACCAGCGGCGGCCGACGGCGCCGGGGCACCCGCCGACGGCGACTCCGGGGACGGACCGGAGGAGACCCGGCGGCCGCCGCTGGCGGTCCTCGACGTCGCGCCGGAGCTGGCCGGGGGACCGCTTTCCGGCCTGCGCGTGGGCATCATGCACGGGCGCCTCGTCCCCGACGAGAAGGACCGGGTGATGAGCGCGTTCGCCGCCGGGGAACTCGACGTGCTCGTGTCGACCACGGTGATCGAGGTCGGCGTGGACGTGCCCAACGCCACCGTCATGGTGATCATGGACGCCGAGCGGTTCGGCGTCTCGCAGCTCCACCAGCTCCGCGGCCGGGTGGGCCGGGGCCGTAACCCGGGGCTGTGCCTGCTGGTGACCGAGGCGCCGCCGGACACCCCGGCCCGGGAACGGCTCGACGCGGTGGCCGAGACCGGCGACGGCTTCCAGCTGTCCCGGCTCGACCTGCAGCAGCGCCGCGAAGGCGATGTGCTCGGGTCGGCCCAGGCCGGCCGCCGCAGCAGCCTCAAGCTGCTGCGCCTGCTGGAAGACGAGGACCTGATCGCGGCGGCCCGCGAGGAGGCGACCGCGCTCGTCACCGCCGACCCGGCCCTGGAGGCCCACCAGCCGCTCCGGGAGGCGATCGACGACTTCCTGGGCGACCGCAAGGCCGAGTTCCTCGATAAAGCCTGAAAGACTTGACGGCGTGACACGGGTCATTGCGGGATCGGCGGGCGGGCGGCGGCTGCGGGTGCCGCCGGGGAACGGGACCCGGCCGACCAGCGACCGGGCCCGGGAGGGGCTGTTCTCCTCGGTCACATCCGAGCTCGGCGGGCTGCGCGGGCTGCGGGTACTCGACCTGTACGCGGGCTCGGGCGCGGTCGGGCTTGAGGCGCTGTCCCGCGGCGCGGCGGGCGTCCTGCTGGTGGAATCCGATGCCCGGGCGGCGGCGGTCGCCCGGTCCAACATCGACGTGGTCGCCCTGCCCGGCGTGGCCGTGGCCGCCGACCGGGTAGAGCGGCTGCTGAGCCGCCCGCCCGCCAGCGGCCCGTACGACCTGGTGTTCGCCGACCCCCCGTACGCGGTCCCGGGCACGGCCGTGACCGACGTCCTCACCCAGCTCGCCGGCGGCTGGCTGGCCGGCGGCGCGCTCGTCGTGGTCGAGCGCGCCACCCGCTCGGGGCCGGTTGACTGGCCCCCCGGCTTCTCCGCCGGAAAGTCGCGCAGGTACGGTGAGGCAAGCTTCTGGTACGGCTGGTACGGCAGCGGCACGGAGCCGGGTGAGGCGGGAAATCCGCAGGCCGTCATGCCCGAGCCGTTGTCTGACGCGCCTGGTGGGGCGCATGAGGAGTGATGGCGCGTGGCGCGAGTGGTCTGTCCTGGTTCGTTCGACCCGGTAACAAACGGTCACCTGGATGTGATCGGCCGGGCGGCCGGGCTCCATGACGAGGTGATCGTCGCCGTACTCATCAACATCACCAAGAAGTCCCTGTTCACCACCGACGAGCGGGTGGACATGCTCCGCGAGGTCACCAGGGGCTACGGCAACGTGCGGGTCGAGCGCTTTCACGGCCTGCTGGTCAACTTCTGCACCGAGAACGGCATCAACGCCGTCGTCAAGGGGCTGCGCGCGGTCACCGACTTCGAGTACGAGATGCAGATGGCGCAGATGAACTACCGGCTGGCGAAGGTCGAGACGCTGTTCATGACGACCAACCCGCAGTACTCCTTCCTCAGCTCCAGCCTGGTCAAGGAGATCGCCATGTACGGGGGCGACGTCAGCGGCCTGGTTCCCGAGCTGGTCCTCGGCCGGCTGCAGGCGCGTCTGGCGGAGGCGTAGCAGTCTCGCCGGGGCGCGGCCGGCGGTAGCCTGTGGGTTGGGAATAGCGCGCCGCACGGGTACGCTAATCCGTCGGTCAAGCAATCGCCTACACGATAGACTGTGATGTCCAAGGTAAACGGTAATCCAGTCGCGCGCGGGGTGCCCGGTGCGCACGGTGAGGGCGCGGGTCAGGCAGGTCAGGTGTCGAAAGACAGCAGGCCAGGCAGCTCGCGCGCCCGTGGCAGCGGTGACTTCGTGTTCGACACGCGCGTACTCGGCAAGCGGCCGGGAGAGTTCAAGGACGAGAAGCGGACGGCGACGGTGCCGGCGAGTCTCGGATCTGGACTAGTCTTGGTCCCTGCTGGCGCGGACGTGGCTTTCGACCTGCGGTACGAAGCGGTGTCCGAGGGCGTGCTCGTCACCGGCTCGGCGGTTGCGCCGCTGACCGGCGAGTGCGCGCGCTGCCTGGACCCGCTGACTTCCTCGGTTGAGGTCAGCTTTCAGGAGCTGTACCGGTACCTGCCGGACCCGGGCGAGGACGAGAACGACGTCGAGGAGCGCTTCCTCGACGGCGACTTCCTTAACCTGGAGCCGGCGTTCCGTGATGCGGTGGTGCTCGCGCTGCCGCTGTCGCCGCTCTGCCGGGAAGACTGCCCCGGGCTGTGCGCCGAGTGCGGCGCGAAGCTCGCGGACGCCTGCCCTGAGCACGGGCACGGCGACGAGGTGGACCCCCGGTGGGGTCTGCTGGCCAAGCTAGATATTCACGACACAACTGAGTAGCACACTGACAGGAGAGCCGAAGTGGCCGTTCCCAAGAGGAAAATGTCGCGCAGCAACACCCGGTCGCGCCGCGCGCAATGGAAGGCTGCCCCGGTGACGCTGGTCGAGTGCCCGCAGTGCCACAGCCAGAAGCTGCCGCACGCCGCCTGCCCGACGTGCGGTACCTACCGGCGCCGTCAGGTCCTGAACCCGGCCTGAGCCCGCATGTAAAGGGAGCGCCGGTGAGCGTGAGACGGACCGACGAGGATGGAAGGGAAGCGGGGAACCCCGCTGAACTGTCGTGCGCCCTCAGCGTGCCCATCACCCCGGAAACCCTTGAGCGGGCGCTGACCCACCGCTCATTCGCCTACGAAAACGGCGGGCTGCCGACCAACGAGCGGCTGGAGTTTCTCGGCGACTCGGTGCTGAGCCTGGTTGTCACCGACACCCTGTACACCACTCACCCGGACCTGCCGGAGGGGCAGCTGGCCAAGCTCCGGGCGGCCGTGGTGCAGATGAATGCCCTGGCCGAGGTTGCCCGTGACCTGCACCTGGGGGCCTACATCCGGCTCGGCCGGGGCGAAGAGGGGACCGGCGGCCGGGACAAGCCGTCGATCCTGGCCGACACGCTCGAGGCGGTCATCGGGGCGACTTACATCGACTGCGGCCTGGTGGAGGCCAGCGGCCTCGTGCACCGGCTGTTCGACCCGGTCATCGAGCGCTCCTCGTCGCTCGGGGCCGGGCTCGACTGGAAGACCTCGCTGCAGGAGCTGACGGCCGACCGGGGTCTCGGCGTGCCCGAGTATCACGTGAAGGACAGCGGTCCCGATCACCAGAAGCTGTTCCGCGCCGTCGTCAAGGTGGGCAGCCGCGAGCTCGGGCAGGGCGACGGCCGGTCCAAGAAGGCGGCCGAGCAGCTGGCCGCCGAGGCCGCCTACCGGGAGATCACCGAGGGCGAGACGCTTGGCGATCCGGCGCCAGCCGGTGCCAGCGTGGCGGGCGAAAGCCAGCCGGGCCCGCTGCGCACCGCTGTTCCCGCTCAGCCGCCGGCCCCGGCCCAGCCGCCCGCGCCAGCGGAAATCGTGGCCAAGCCGGCCCCGCGGTTCCGCCGAGGCCTGAGCTTCCGCCGGGCGCCCTGGCCCGGCCCGCGCCCGTCCTGAACTGACTGGTGTCTGCCGCCACGGCTAACTGGCCGCGGCAAGCTGGAGGTACCGTGCCCGAGTTGCCGGAAGTGGAGACCGTGCGCGCCGGGCTGGAGCGCCACGTCCTGGGCCGCACGGTCGCGTCGGCGGCGGTGCTGAACCCGCGGGCGGTGCGGCGCGACCTCACCGGGCCCGAGGGTTTCGCCGCCGCGATGACCGGGCGGACGTTCCGGGGGGCCGAGCGCCGCGGCAAGTACCTCTGGTTCGCCCTGGACGACGCTGGGTCCGGCGGCGCCGATCCTGGCGAAACTGCTGCCGGTCACGCCGGCCCCGAGGGAACGGCCGCGCTGCTCGCGCACCTCGGCATGAGTGGCCAGCTGCTGGTCGGCGACCCCGGCCGCCCGCTCTCGTCCCACGTCCGGGCCCGCTTCACCTTCCGCGACGGCGGTCCCGACCTGCGCTTTACCGACCAGCGCACGTTCGGTCACCTGATGCTGTGCGAGGTAGTGCCGGGCGACGTCCCGGGCCGCCTGGTGCCGGCTCCCGATCGCGCACATCGCCCCCGACCCGCTCGAGGCCGCCTTCGACGAGCAGCTCTTCGCGGCCCGGCTGACCCGCCGCAAGACCCAGGTCAAGCGCGCACTTCTGGACCAGTCGCTGGTCAGCGGGGTGGGCAACATCTACGCGGACGAGGCGCTGTGGCGGGCGAAACTGCACTGGGCCCGTCCGGCCGACGCGCTGCGCCGGGGCGAGGTGTCCCGGCTGCTCGAGGCCGTCCGCGAGGTGCTGACCGAGGCCTTGCGGGCCGGCGGCACGTCCTTCGACGCGCTCTACGTGAACGTCAACGGGGAGAGCGGCTACTTCGACCGGTCACTGAACGCATACGGCCGGGAAGGCGAGCCGTGCCCCCGCTGCGGCACCCCGATTCGCCGGGATGCGTTCATGAACCGCTCGTCCTACAGCTGCCCACGGTGCCAGCGGGCGCCGCGGACCCCCGCGGGCGGTCGTGGCGGGCGCCGAACGGACATATTCGCTCCAGGCCAGCCGCTGGCCCGGGTCAGCGGACGCGCCGGCGGGGAGTGAAGTGGGTCACCCAGGCGGCCACCGGTAGCTTCCTGCACGCGAAAAGCCCCTAGATGTAGGGGTTCCTGCCCCGACACCGTTTGTTTGACGGCCGTGTCTTTGGTAAGATTAACCACATAACGGCTGACAGGCTGTTCTCAACTTGACCGTGAAAGGTCATGGTGAGACCCTGTAACTGTTGCCCGTACGCATCTGCGTGCGGTTCACATTGTGCCCACCCTGGTCACTCAGTGTGGAGGACCTTTCACCATGTCGAAGGCTCTATTCGGCCACGTCGGCGGTCCCGACCCGCGTATGGTCTCTGAAATGCGCCGTCTCCAGCAGCGTGTTCGCGACCTGGAAGCCGAGCTCGTGCGGCTCCAGGAAGAGAACGACGTTCTTGCCTCGGGGCTGACGCACGACGAGGACGTGCTCGTGCTCGACCGCGAGCCTGCGCTGACCTGACGACCTCAGGAAGCCCTGGACCGGGGCAAACAACCCCGGGTCCAGGACGTGCAGGGCTCGGCCCGTAACCAGCGGGTCCGTCACCAGCCACAACCGCAGAACAACGACCAAGGGACGCCTTTCCGGCGTCCCTTATCGTTGTCATCTCCCGTCCGGCGGCCCGCGGGCGGCCTGGCGCCGCGGCCGTTTCCGCATCACCGGCAGTCGTCCCGGCCGTCCGATTTGACGCTTATGCCGCATTCATTGGCTACGCTATGTGCATTAGCGCGTGCAATACGGCACATAACCTTTTCACCTGTCACTGAGGTGTGGCAAGAAACACATCGACCCGAATAGTCAGTTGGCCCTGGTGGGCCCGTTTACGCTGGCGGTCATTGGCCGGCCCGCAGTTGTTCAGGTAATTTTCGCGTCCCGCGCCGTTTCCGGCGCTCGGCCGCAGCGGGCGGTAGTGTTCGGGAGGCGGGGGCGCCGCCCCGCGCCTGCAGCGCGAGGCAGTTCCGGGGGAGGAGGGACACGTGTACCTGAAGTCCCTCACAATGCGCGGCTTCAAGTCCTTCGCGTCCGCGACCACCTTGCGGCTCGAACCCGGCATCACCTGTGTGGTCGGACCCAACGGTTCGGGCAAGTCCAACGTTGTCGACGCGCTGTCGTGGGTGATGGGCGAGCAAGGGGCGAAAAGCCTCCGCGGCGGCAAGATGGAAGACGTCATCTTCGCCGGCACCACCAGCCGCGCGCCCCTGGGCCGGGCCGAGGTCGCGCTCACCATCGACAATTCCGACGGCGCCCTGCCGATTGACTACGCCGAGGTGACGATCAGCCGCCTCATGTTCCGGTCAGGGCAGAGCGAGTACGCCATCAACGGCGACAGCTGCCGCCTGCTCGATGTTCAGGATCTGCTGTCGGACAGCGGCCTCGGCCGCGAAATGCACGTCATCGTCGGACAAGGACAGCTCGACCAGATCCTGCACGCCGGACCGGAGGCGCGCCGGGCGATCATCGAGGAAGCGGCCGGCGTCCTCAAGCACCGCAAGCGCAAGGAGAAGGCTCTCCGCAAGCTGGACGCGATGCAGGCCAACCTGACCCGGCTGGTCGACCTCACCGGGGAGCTCAGCCGGCGGCTCAAACCCCTCGGCCGGCAGGCCGAGGTCGCCCGGCGGGCCGCCACCATCCAGGCCGAACTGCGCGACGCCCGGCTGCGGCTGCTGGCCGACGACTACCTGCTGCTGCGGGACAAGCTCGACCGCGAAGAGGCTGACGAGGCTGCCATCATGGCCCGCCGGGCCGAGCTCGACGCCGCCCTCACCAGCGCCCGGGAGCGGGAAGCCGCGTTCGACGTCGCCGTCGCGGCGCAAGGGGCCGAGCTCGCCCGCGCCCAGCAGACCTGGTTCGCCCTGTCCTCGGTGACCGAGCAGCTGCGCGGCGTACGCGGGCTGGCCGCCGAACGGGTCCGGCTGCTGGCGGCCGAGCCGGAGGCCGAGCGGCCCGGCCGCGACCCCGACGAGCTGGAGCGGCAGGCGGGAGAGCTGCGGGCGGAAGAGACCGGGCTGACCGACCGGCTGGCCGAGGGACGCGAGGCGCTGGCCGAGGCGGTCGCGGAACGGACCATGGCCGAGAGCGCGCTGGCGGCGGCCGAGCGCAGGCTGGCCGACGCCGCCCGGGCGGCCGCCGGCCGGGCCGAGCGCCTGGCCCGGCTGCGGGGCATGGTCGACGCGGCCGCCAGCCGCGCGGCCGCCACCAGCGAGGAGATCGACCGGCTGACGACCGCCGCCGCCCAGGCGCGGATCCGGGCCGAGCGCGCCGGGCAGGAGTACAGCGAGGTGCAGGACGTCGCCGACGACGGCGACGGCGACCGCACCGGCCTCGCGGCCGAGCTCGATGTCGCCCAGCGCAAGCACAACGAGCATTCCGAACGTGTGGTGGCTGCGCGTAAATCCGAGCGCGCCGCCAACAGCGAGGCGGCCGCCCTCGCGGCGCGGGTCGAAGCGCTGGTCGAGACGCTGCGCCGGGGGGTGGACGCGACGGCGGCGGTGCTGGCCGACCCGGACCGCTTCCGCGGCATCCTCGGGGCCTTCGCCGCCCAGCTCACCGTGTCCGACGGGTACCAGCAGGCGATCGCGGCCGCCCTTGGTGCTGCCGCCGAGGCCCTGACCGTCGACCGCCTCGACGCCGCAGTGGAGGTCCTGTCCGGCATCCGGGGCGCGGGCGCCGGCACCGTCGGCCTGGTGATCGCCTCCGGCCCCGCCGCGGCGGCCCCGGACGGCCCCGCCGCGGCGGTCCCGGAGGACCGCCCGGCGCTGTCGGCCGGGCTGCGCTGGGCGGCCGACCTCGTGACCGCGCCCCGGACGCTGGCCGCCGCGGTCGCCGGGCTGCTGGGCGATGTCGTGGTGGCCGATGACCTCGCGGCGGCGGCCGCCTTTGTCAGCCGCCAGCCCGGCTTCCGCGCGGTCACCGCTGACGGCGACCTCATCGGCGCGCACTGGGCCCGGGGCGGATCGGCCGGCGGGCAGTCGCTGCTCGACGTGCGGGCCGCCGCCGACGAGGCCGCCGCCCGGCTGGCCGCGGCCGAGGTCGCGGGCGAGGCGGCGGGCGAGGCCCTCGCGGCCGCGACCGAGGCGGCCGAGGGCGCCCGGCAGGAGCTCGAGGAAGTCCGCGGCCGGATGCGGGCGGTCGATGCCGCCGCGGCCGAGATCTCCGGCCGGCTCGGCCGTCTGGCCGGGGCCGCGCGAGCGGCCGCCGACGAGGCCAAGCGGCTGGACGCGGCCGTCGGGGCAGCCCAGCGCAGCGCCGAGGCGGACCAGGCCAAACTGCAGCGGCTGAAGGACGAGCTGGCCGAGGCCGAGGCCGGCGAGCAGCACGTCGCCGACCCGGAGTTCGAGGACCAGCAGGCGGGTGAGGAGCGCGAGGAGCTGTCCCGGCGCGCCGCCGCCGGACGGAACGCCGAGATGGAGGCGCGCCTGGAGGTGCGCACGGTCGAGGAGCGGCTGCGCGCGATCAGCGGCCGGGCCGACTCGCTGGCCGCCTCGGCCGTCACCGAGCGGGCCGCCCGTGAGCGCGCGGCCGTGCGCCGCCGGCAGCGGGCCGCGCAGGCGTCGGTCGCCGTCGCGGTCGCGTCCGGCGCGGGCCAGGCGGTCACCGCGGCCGAGTCGTCCCTGGACCTCGCCGCCCGCCGGCGGGCGGAGGCGGAGGAGGCCAGTGCCAGCGGCGCCGAGGCCCTCAGGGTGGCTCGGGCCCAGGTGACCACCGTCGCGGCTGAACTCGACAAGGTCGTCAACACCGCCCACGGGACCGAGATCTCCCGTCACGAGCACCGGCTGCGGCTCGAGCAGCTGGCCTCGCACGTGGCCGATGAGTACGGCATCGAGCCGGACGCGCTGGTCACCGAGTACGGCCCGGACACGTTCATCCTCGTACCGGGCGACTCGCCGCTCGCCGCCGCGGCCCGCGCGCGGGGCACCGCCGTCCCCGCCGCCCGGGTGACGACGGCCCAGGTGACGCCGCCCCCGCCGCTGGCCGGCGAGGCCGCGGAGCCGGCCGAGGCTGAGCCCGCTGGCGTCCAGCCTGCTGGCGTCCAGCCTGCTGGCTTCCAGGCCACCGGGACCCAGCCGGATGAGGCCCAGCCGGGTGAGGCTCAGCGGGATGGGGCCCGGCCGGCCAGCCTGTTCGGCAATGGTCGCTTCGCCGCCGCGCACGGAGCGGTGGCCGCCGGGCCGGCCCGACCGGCGACGCACCGGCCCACGCTGACGGCGGGTCGCCCGGCCCGCTGTCCCTGGCCGACGCGCTGCGCGCGGTCCGGGTCGAGGCCGAAGGCGGGACCGGGGACGCGGACGGGACCGGGGACGAGGACGGCGCCCTGACCGGGCCCGCGGCAGGGCCGGAGACGGTGCCCGCGGCGGAGCCCGCCCGCCGGGGACGCAAGCCCCGCGCGGCCGCCGCGGACGCCAGCGCCGAGCCGGTCGGCGTGCCCTACCGGCGCGAGGAGCAGGAGGCGCGGGCGGCCGAGGCCGACCGCCAGCTGACCCGGCTGGGCAAGGTCAACCCGCTCGCGCTGGAGGAGTACGCCGCGCTGCAGGAGCGCCACCAGTTCCTGGCCACGCAGCTCGACGACCTCCGTAAGACCCGTCGCGACCTGCTCATGGTGGTCAAGGAGGTGGACGACCGGGTCCAGGAGGTGTTCGCCTCCGCTTACGCCGACACCGCGCGGGAGTTCGAGGGGCTGTTCTCCCGGCTGTTCCCGGGCGGCTCCGGGCGGCTGCTCCTGACCGAGCCGGACGACATGCTCACCACCGGCATCGAGATCGAGGCGCGGCCGCCGGGCAAGAAGGTCAAGCGCCTGTCGCTGCTATCCGGCGGCGAGCGCTCGCTGACCGCGATCGCCTACCTGTTCGCTATCTTCAAGGCCCGCCCGTCGCCGTTCTACGTACTCGACGAGGTCGAGGCGGCCCTCGACGACACCAACCTGCAGCGCCTGCTCGGGGTTTTCACCGAGCTGCAGGAGAGCTCGCAGCTCATCGTCATCACGCACCAGCGGCGCACGATGGAGGCAGCCGACGCGCTGTACGGGGTATCCATGCGCGGGGACGGGGTGTCCCAGGTGATCAGCCAGCGCATGCGCGAGCACGAGCCCGCCTGAGCCCGCGGCGCTTGCGCGACCGGGGGCCCCGCTCCCGGCGGGACCACGAATTTGCAGGCTGGAGCGGGCCGCCGCCCGAGCATGCCGAGCGGAGGCCGGGCATGTTGTAGCGTGCTCAGGGGCGTTGTACGCGGACAAGAAAGTGCGCGGGCCGCGTCGGGGATATGACGTTACGGGAGACTGTGGACTTATATGACTGCGTACATCATCCTCATCGTGGTGGTCGCCGTGCTGCTGCTGGGCGTCGGCGGCACGGTGCTCCTGCGGCCGCGGGGCATGCACGGCGTCCGCCGTGGCCGCGCCCGCGAGCTCGACCTGACCGGCCCGATGCCGCGCGCGAGCGACAGCGCCGCCGGATCGCCGCGAACCGGGACCGATACCCTGCCGCGCCCGGACGAGCAGCAGGCCCCGCCCGCCTATCCGGAGGCGCCCGCCCAGCCGACGTTCGAGAAGCCGCCGCCCTCGGCCGGGCGGATGGTCCGCCTGCGGGCGCGGCTGGCCCGCTCGCAGGGCGGCTTCGGCAGCGCCCTGCTCGGCCTGCTGTCGCGCGACCGGCTCGATGACGAGACCTGGGACGAGATCGAGGAAGTCCTCATCACCGCCGACGTCGGGGTCACCCCGGCCCGGCAGATCACCTCCGACCTGCGGACCAGGGTCAAGGTCGAGGGCAGCCGGAACCCGGACGAGGTCCGCGCGATGCTCCGCGGCGAGCTCCTGGCCCAGGTGGAGACCGAGGCCAGCCGGGCGCTGCGCACCCAGCGGCACGAGGGCCGCCCGGCGGTCGTGCTGGTCGTCGGCGTGAACGGCACCGGCAAGACCACCACCTGCGGCAAGCTGGCGCGGTCGCTCGTCGGGGACGGGGAGACGGTCGTGCTCGGGGCGGCCGACACGTTCCGCGCGGCCGCGGCCGACCAGCTCCAGACCTGGGGCGAGCGGGTCGGCGCGCAGGTCATCAGGTCCGACAAGGACCAGGCGGACCCGGCCAGCGTCGCCTTCGACGCGGTCTCGGCCGGGATCGAGCAGGAAGCGGACGTGGTCCTCATCGACACCGCGGGCCGCCTGCACAACAAGAACGACCTGATGGACGAGCTCGGCAAGGTCAAGCGGGTGGTCGAGAAGCGCACCACGGTGGACGAGGTGCTGCTCGTGCTCGACGCCACCACCGGCCAGAACGGTCTGCGGCAGGCGCGGGTGTTCGCGGAAGTGGTGAACGTCACCGGCATCGTGCTGACCAAGCTGGACGGCACCGCCAAGGGCGGCATCGTGATCGCCGTGCAGCGGGAGCTCGGGGTGCCGGTCAAGCTGGTCGGCCTGGGCGAGGGCCCGGACGACCTGGCGCCGTTCGACCCGGAGACGTTTGTCGACGCGATCCTCGGCGCCTAAGGCCTGCCGACCTGCGACGTGAGCGGCGGGGAAACTCCTCCGTAATACGCGGGCCCGCTGTTTCACGGTTCTGACACATTCCGACTGGACGCAGGAAACGCGTCTAAGGCATTGTCGGGAGTGGTGAACGAGAGGGTGGTCACATGAAGCTCATTACGGCTGTCATCAAGCCCTTCAAACTCGACGATGTCAAGGCGGCGTTGCAGGCATTCGGCGTGCATGGCATGACAGTCAGTGAAGCGAGCGGATATGGCAGGCAGCGCGGGCACACCGAGGTCTACCGGGGGGCCGAGTACCAGGTCGACCTGGTGCCCAAGGTGCGCCTGGAAGTGATCTGCGATGACGAGGACGCCGATGACCTGGTGGGGGTCATCGCCAAGGCGTCCCAGACCGGCCGCATCGGTGACGGGAAGGTCTGGGTCGTTTCGGTTGACACCGTCGTCCGGGTCCGGACCGGGGAGCGCGGCTCCGACGCCCTGTGAGCCACGGCACCCGATGCACTGAGTACCGGCCCTGAGAGCGCCATGACTTCTTTCGCGGCTGACCGTAGCCGGAGGACTACCGAGACCGACCGCTGGCTGGCCGGGATGCTGGGGGCTGAGCCCGGCGTGGCCCTGGTCGCGGTGGGCGGCTACGGCCGTAAGGAACTGCTGCCCGGCAGCGACCTCGACGTGCTGATGCTGCACGACGGCCGCGACGGCATTGCCCGGGTCGCCGACCGGATCTGGTACCCGGTCTGGGATTCGGGGGCGCGGCTGGATCACGCCGTCCGGACCGTCCCGCAGGCCCGCCGGGTCGCCCGCAACGACCTCAAGGTCGCCCTCGGCCTGCTCTACGCCCGGCACGTGGCGGGGGACCCCGACCTGACTACCCGGCTGCGTGAGGGCGCACTGGAGGACTGGCGGTCCAACGCCCGTACCCGGCTGGCCGAGCTCAAGGCACTGCACGAGGAGCGCACCCGGCTGCACGGCGAGCTCGCCTTCCTGCTCGAACCCGACCTGAAGGAGTCCCGGGGCGGGCAGCGGGACGTGCACGCGATCCAGGCGATCGCCGCGGCCTGGGTCGCGCCCGCTCCCGGTCCCAAGGTCCGGGCCGCCTACGAGCAGGTGATGGACGCCCGCCACGTGCTGCACGAGGTGACCGGGCGCCGGCTGGACCGGCTCGTGCTTGAAGAGCAGGACGAGGTCGCGCGCACCCTTGGCCTGCTCGACGGCGACGCGCTCCTGCGGCAGCTGGCCGGGCGCGGGCCGCACCGTCGCCTACGCCGTCGACCACGCGTTCCGCCAGGCCGACCGCTCAGGCGGGCGCCGCGCCCTCGGCGTCCGGATGCGGCGCGGCAAGCTCGACCGGCGGCCGCTGGCCGACAGCGTGGTCGAGCAGGACGGCGAGGTGGTGCTCGCCCGGGCGGCCGCCCCGGCGACCGACCCGTCCCTGGTGCTGCGGGCGGCCGCCGCGGCCGCCCAGGTCGGCCTGCCGCTGGCCCCGCGGGCGCTGGCCCGGCTGGCCGAGTGCCCGCCGTTGCCGATCCCGTGGCCCGCCGACGCCCGTAACTCCCTGCTGGCCCTGCTCGGCGCGGGGCCGAGCGCGATCGCGGTGTGGGAAGCGCTGGACCAGGAGGGGCTGCTGGCGGCGCTCATCCCGGACTGGGACCGGGTGCGCAACCGCCCCCAGCGCAATCCGCTGCACCGCTTCACGGTCGACCGGCACCTGGTCGAGTGCGCGGCCAACGCGGCCGCCCTGGCCCGCGACGTCTCCCGGCCCGACCTGCTCCTGCTGGCGGCCCTGCTGCACGACATCGGCAAGGGCTGGCCCGGTGACCACAGCGTCTCCGGCGAGGTGGTGGCGCGCGACGTGTGCAAGCGGGTCGGCCTCAGCGAGCCGGACACGGAGCTGGTCGCCGCGGCGGTGCGGCACCACTTGCTGCTGCCGAGCGTCGCCACCAGGCGTGACCTCGACGACCCGGTGACGGTGCGGCAGGTCGCGGCCACGATCGGGTCCCGCACCCTGCTGGAGCTGCTGCACGCCTTGTCGGCCGCCGACGGCCTGGCCACCGGCCCGGCCGCGTGGAACGACTGGAAGGCGGGGCTGGTGGCCGACCTGGTGCGCCGGGTCAGCGCGGTCCTCGACGGCGAGCCGATGCCCGGGCCCGTCCCGCTCCGCGAGGACCAGCTCGCGCTGGTGGCCGACGGCGGCCCAGCCGCCATCGTCGACGGGACCGAGGTCACCGTGGTCGCGCTGGACCGGCCGGGGCTGCTGTGGCGGGCGGCCGGGGTGCTCGCCTCGCACCGGCTGGCGGTCCGCGGCGCCAACGCGTCCGCCGTCGGCGACACCGCCGTCACGGTCTTCAGCGTGGTTCCCGAATATGGTGACCCACCCGACGCCGCCCTGGTCACGGCCGACCTGAGGCGGATGCTTGAGGGCAGGCTCGACGTGGAGGACCGGCTCGAGCGCCGGGCCCGGGCGGTCCGCGCGCACGGCACGAACGCGCCCCCGCCCAAGGTGACCCTGGTCGACGACGCCTCCACCAGCGCCACCGTGGTCGAGGTCCGCGCCCACGACGAGCCCGGCCTGCTGTGGCGGATCGGCCGCGCCCTGGGCGAGTGCGGCCTGAACGTCCAGCGCGGCCCGGGTCGAGACGCTCGGGGCCGAGGCCGTCGACGTCTTCTACGTCACCGACTCCTCCGGCGGCCTGCTGACCGACCCCGACCTCCGCAAGCGGACGGTCACGACAGTACTGGCGGCCCTCACGCCCAGCTAAGGCCGTCCCCACCACTCCATCCCCCGCCTGCCTCCAGTTCCCGCCGCCCCCGGCTCCCCCCGCCTGCCCCGCGGTCTCCGCCTGCCGCCGCGCCGCCCGCCTCCGGCGTCTCATTCACCGCTGGCGTCCCGGCTACCTCAGTCGGCGGGCGCGCGCCCGTCTCCGGCCAGCGGGGTCGGATCCGCCTGTGACTTCTGCGTCCAGCGGGGCTTGGGAGCCTGTTGTGCCGGAAACTCTTGGCAGGAGGGAAACTATTGTGCGCCCCAGCACCAATAGCTTCCCCGATCATTGCGGACGAGGCTGGCTGGCTGCGCGCCGGCGGCCGGAACGCGGGGAGGGGTGCGGAAGCCGGGGACGGGCGCGCGGATGCCCCCGCGCCCGTTCTGGAGCAGCCGGAACGCGGCCGGTGGCGACCATCGCGCGGGGGAATGCCTTAGCCCGCGCGGGCCGGTAGCCTTAAGGGGTGTTTGAGACGCTCTCCGATCGGCTGACTCAGGTCTTCTCCTCGCTGCGAGGCAAGGGCCGACTGACGCAGGCTGACATCGACGCCACCGCCCGTGAGATCCGCATTGCCCTGCTCGAGGCGGATGTCGCCCTGCCGGTGGTCCGGCAGTTCATCGCGCGGGTCAAGGAACGTGCCGCCGGCGCGGAGGTGTCGCAGGCACTCAACCCGGCCCAGCAGGTCATCAAGATCGTGAACGAGGAGCTCGTCCAGATCCTCGGCGGCGAGACCCGGCGGCTGCGGTTCGCCAAGACCCCGCCGACCGTGATCATGCTGGCGGGCCTCCAGGGTTCCGGCAAGACCACGCTGGCGGGCAAGCTGGCGCTGTGGCTGCGGGAGCAGGGCAACACCCCGCTGCTGGTCGCCTGCGACCTGCAGCGGCCCAACGCGGTGACCCAGCTCCAGGTGCTCGGCGAGCGGGCCGGCGTGCCGGTCTACGCCCCCGAGCCTGGCAACGGGGTCGGCGACCCGGTGGCGGTGGCCCGCCAGTCGATCGCCGAAGCCCAGCGCTCGCAGTACAGCATCGTCATCATCGACACGGCCGGCCGCCTCGGCGTCGACACGGAGATGATGGCGCAGGCCGCCGCGATCCGTGACGCGACCGACCCGGACGAGGTGCTGTTCGTGGTCGACGCGATGATCGGCCAGGACGCGGTGGCGACGGCCCAGGCGTTCCTTGACGGTGTCGGCTACGACGGCGTGGTGCTGACCAAGCTCGACGGTGATGCCCGCGGTGGCGCGGCGCTGTCCATCGCCGCCCTCACCGGCAGGCCGATCATGTTCGCGTCCACGGGTGAGAAGCTGTCCGACTTCGACGTGTTCCACCCGGACCGGATGGCCGACCGGATCTTGGACATGGGCGACGTCCTGACGCTCATCGAGCAGGCCGAGAAGGCGTTCGACGCCGACCAGGCCGAGTCGATGGCGAACCGGCTGATGACCGGGGAGGGATTCACCCTCGAGGACTTCATCGAGCAGCTCGGCATGCTGCGCAAGCTCGGGCCGCTGAAGAACATCCTCGGCATGATGCCCGGCGCGGCCAAGAACAAGGCGCTGCTGGAACAGGTCAACGACAAGGACCTGGACCGGGCGGAGGCCATCGTCCGCTCGATGACGCCGTCCGAGCGGCAGAACCCGAAGATCATCAACGGCTCGCGGCGGCTCCGGATCGCCAACGGCTCCGGCACCGCCGTCGGCGACGTCTCCCAGCTGGTGACCAACTTCTTCGAAGGTCAGCGGCAGATGAAGATGCTCATGAACGGCGGCATGCCCGGGATGCCGGGGATCCCGGGGATGGGCGGTATGACCGGCGCCCGCAAGGCGGCCGCCCGCAAGGCGGCCAAGAACGCCAAGGGCAAGCGCCGCAGTGGCGACCCGCGCAAGGCCGGGGCCGTCTCGCTGCCGCAGGCCGCCGCGGAGAAGCCAGGCCGAGGCGCAGGCGCCCCCGCAGTCGATGGAGGAGCTGGCCGAGCTGCTCCGCGACGCGCAGGCGGCCGGCGGCCCGGGCAACCTCGACAGCCTCGGCAAGTCGCTGCCGCGCATCCCCGGTGGCCCGGGGGCGCTCCCGCCCGGCTTCGGCGGCCGCGGCGGCGGCGTGCCCGCCGCCTTCGGCAAGCGCGACAAGAAAAGGAAGTAACGCCGCCGGCGTCCCGAGCCGCCAACCTTGACCGCGCCGGGCCGCCGGGCGGCGCCCCCGGGCGCCGCCATCGCGCTAACGCCGTTGCGTCGCCGCTCGGCCAACCCCTGAAGTCCCTTGTGTCCCACAAGAGCAGGCAACTCGAAAAGATCTTGGAAAATCCGCGCCCAAAGTCAAGAAAGCGGCCTATATGGGCGCTTTCTTACCACGTTGCGCAAAGTTTCCAGCCTCGCAAGCCACCATTTCTCCCCGGTCAGGCCAAGGCCAGCGAGCCGCCCCGCGCCTGCGTGCCATCCTGATGTGGTTCGAGCACTCGGTGCTCGGGCGTAATCACTGCGTGATCATCAGCTGGGTCAAGAGGGGAACCGTTATGAGGCTCAGGAATGTGATTGGTGCGGGTTCGCTGTCGGTCTTCGCGGTCGCGGGGCTAGCGGGCCAGGCTTACCCCGCCCCCGCAGGGGCCGCTCATCCGGCGACCGCAAAGGCCGACAAGTGCTCGGTGCACGTGAACATCGCGCACCCCGTCGCCCGGGATTACGAGACGCTCACCGTCACCAGCACGGCCGCCCAGACCACCGTGCGGGTCACGATCAAATACAAGACGGTCTCGCACACCTGGACGCTCAGGACGCCGGCCAGCAAGAAGACCAGTCACCGGTTCAACGTCGGGCACCCGACCGTGGGGTACCGCGTGAGGCTGGCGGGCACGGTCACCGCTGCGCCCCGCGGCTATAAGACGGGCGCGACCTGCTCCACCAGCTTCGTCCCGAACTAACGCCCGGGCCGCCCGCGCCGGCCGCTTAATCGGCGGGCACGGCCAGCGTCAGCACCGTCTCGATGGTGTCGGCCTCGCGGGCGGGCTTGTCCTCGCGGTAGCGGAGCACCCGGGCGAAGCGCAGGGCGACGCCGCCCGGGTAGCGGGGACTGCGCTGCACCCCGTCGAAGGCGATCTCGACGACCTGCTCCGGCCGGACATAGACGGTGTGGCGGTCCCGGTGGTCCTCCAGCTCCAGGAACCGCGCGGTCTGCCAGGTGAGCAGCTCGTCGGTGAGGCCCTTGAAGGTCTTGCCGAGCATCACCCAGCCGCCCGTCTCCGGGTCCCGGGCACCCAGGTGCAAGTTGGACAGCCATCCCTGGCGCCGCCCGCTGCCCCACTCGACCGCGAGGACCACCAGGTCCAGGGTGTGGCGGGGCTTGACCTTGATCCAGCCGGCCCCGCGCCGCCCGGCCGCGTAGGGTGCCTCGAGCGATTTGACGACGACGCCCTCGTGTCCCCGGGCGACGGCCTCGGTGAAGAACTCGGCCGCCTCCGCGGCCGAGTCGGTCACCAGCCGCGGCATCAGCATCGCGGGCGGGACGGCGGCGGCCAGGGCGGCGTGCCGCTCGGCGTCGGGCTGGTCGATCAGGTCGGTCCCGTCCAGGTGGAGCACGTCGAACAGGAAGACCGACAGCGGCACGTTGGCCGTGCCCGGTTCGCCGGGGCCGCTCGCCGCCCGCGACGCCGTGTCCTGGAAGGCATAGGGCCGCCCGTCGGGCCGCAGCGCGATCAGCTCGCCGTCGAAGACGGCCTCGCGGGCCGGCAGCGCCGCCAGCGCCGCCGTCACCTCGGGCAGCCGTCCGGTGATGTCGTCCAGCGACCGGGTGAAGAGCCGGACCTGCCCGTCGGCGACATGGGCCTGGACCCGGATGCCGTCCAGCTTCCACTCGACCGCGGCGGTGCCGCCGGCCCGCTCCAGGGCTTCCTCGATCGACGCCTCGCTGCTGGCCAGCATGGGCTTGAGCGGCAGGCCGACCCGCAGCCCGAACTCGGCCAGGGCGGCGCTGCCGCCGCCGAGCGCCGCCTGCGCGGCCGCCGCCAGCGATCCGCTCAGCATGACCGCCCGCCGGACCTCGGGCCCCGGCACCCCGGACGCCTTGGCGACGGCGTCGGTCATCACCCCGTCGAGCGCCCCCTGCCGTAGTTCCCCCGACAGCAGCCGCGCCAGGAACTCCTGCTCGGCGCCGGTGGCGGCGGAGAAAAGGTCATCAAGCAGCCGCTTGCGCTCGGCGGCCGACCCCTTCCCGGCAACCCCCTTGATCGCCGAAAGCGCCGCATCCACCCCCGGCACGGTCAGGGAAGCAGAGGGCGCCGGCGCGGGCAGCGAGCGCAGCGAAGCCCATCCGACCCCGATCTGCCGCTGCGGCAATTCACCTGACATCCAGGCCACCAGAATCGGGATCTCAGCCACATCGGCATCGCGCAACGCCCCCGCCAGCGCCTCCACCTTGGAGAGCCGCGACGACGTCGACGAGACAGCCCGGGAGACGTCAGCCAATTCAGCAACTAGCACGTCAACCATTGTTACCCCTGGGACGGCCTGCCCGGCCCGGGGGCGCCGCTCAGCGGAGCTGGCCGCGCCGCCGCCGACGACGGCCGCGCCGACCCCGGCCGCGCGCAGCAGGCTGCGCCGGGAAACTCCGCCAGCGGGTGGACTGGCTGTCGCTGCTATCGCGGCGGGCGCTCTGATCAGTCATTGTCTGGGATCTCTCCTTGTATAGCTGTGCACCCGGCTAGGGCGCGAAATCACTTCCGGAGGGAGGTTGGTGATTTAGCCATGTGAAGAGCGGGGCTGGCCCGGTGACGGCCCGTGAACGATTCCGGGGCTGACACCGCAACCGTCCCTTACGTCGACAAACGTCACTGTGCACGAATACGGGAGTTCAGGGTCGCGGGCGCTGCCGTCCCGCACGGGGCGCGGCCCGCTCACCTCAGTCGCCCGTAACACACAGTGATCGGTTTGGGATTGCCTTCCGCGAATGCGGTAGATTGTCAACAATCGTAGGAACGCGGTATGACCGGGCAAATAAAAAATTCAATGCGCGTTATGCGACTGTCATCCCGTGTCGCCCCGCTCGCAGACCGCCCCGGCCCCGGCCCGCGGACACCGGGCCGGGATGATTAGCGGCGCAGACTGCCGCTCGATGACCCCGGCGGGCCGGGAGCCCCCTATACTGGGGGCTTGATGCCTGGCCGCGACGCCCTCTAACCGTTCGCGCGCCCGGTCTCCATTCGCTCGGTCCGGCCGGCCCATTCCCCGCTGGCAGGCGCCCGGCACCCGTACCTAAGATTCGTGGGAGAAGACCGCAGCCGTGGCTGTCAAGATCAAACTCAAGCGCCTGGGCAAGATCCGGGAACCGTATTACCGGGTCGTCGTGGCGGACTCGCGCACCAAGCGGGACGGTCGTGCCATCGAGGAGATCGGCAAGTACCACCCGAAGCTCGAGCCGTCGCTCATCCAGATTGACTCCGAGCGGGCCCAGTACTGGCTCTCGGTTGGCGCGCAGCCGACTGACCCAGTCCGGCACCTGCTGACCATCACCGGCGACTGGCAGAAGTTCAAGGGCCTGCCCGGGGCCGAGGGCACCCTCAAGACCGGCGAGCCCGGCGAGACCAAGGCGGACAAGAAGGACCGCTACGACGAGCTGGTCAAGGAGTCCCTGGCGGCCAAGGAGTCGAAGGCGGCCGCCCGCCCGGCCCGCTCCTCGAGCCGGGCGCGCAAGGCCGAGGAGGCCCCGGCTCCGGTCGAGGAGACCCCGGCGGCCGAGGCAACCCCAGCCGAGACCACCCCGGCTGCGGAGACCCCGGCTGCGGAGACCACCGCGCCTGCGGAGACCACTGCGGCGGAGACCACTGCGGCGGAGACCCCGGCCGAGGAGACCCCGGCCGAGCCGACCGCGGCGGCCGAGGAGACCCCGGCGGCCGAGGCGCCTGCCGCCGAGGCCGCTCCGGCCGAGGCAACCGAGGCCTAGCATGCTCGAGGAGGCCCTTGAGCACCTGGTCAGGGGCATCGTGGCGTACCCGGACGACGTCCGGGTGGTGAGCCGGATGCTCCGCCGGGGCAACGTCCTGGAGGTTCGGGTGCACCCCGACGATCTCGGCAAGGTCATCGGCCGCGGCGGGCGCACCGCCCGGGCGCTGCGGACCGTGATTGGTTCCCTGGCCGGCAGCAGGCATGTACGCATCGACCTGCTGGAGACCGGCGAGGTTAGGTAGGAGTTCCCGTGGAGGTCACTGTCGGCCGGATCGGCCGGCCGCACGGGATCCGCGGCGACGTCGTGGTCGGTGTCCGCACCGACGAGCCCGCATTGCGTTTCGCGCCGGGCTCGCGGCTGGACACCGACCCCGCTGCCGTCGGTCCGCTCACCGTGGCCGGCACCCACTGGCATTCAGGCGAGCTGCTGGTCCGCTTCGAGGGAATCGACGACCGGGATGCCGCCGCCGGGCTGCGCGGCACCTGGCTGACGGTCGACTCCGCGACGATCGCGCAGTCGGACGACCCCGACGAGTTCCATGATGCCGAGCTCACTGGGCTGACGGTCCGGACACTCGACGGCACTGAGGTCGGGACCGTCGAGGACGTGCTCCACTCGGGGCAGGACGTCTTGGTGGTCAAGTCGGCCCACGGGCCGGACATCATGGTGCCGTTCGTCAAAGCGCTGGTGCCTTCGGTTGACGTTGCTGGCGGGTTCCTGGTCATCGACCCGCCTGAGGGGCTCCTTGACCTGCCGAATTTGCCCTGAGCAGCGGGGCGTGGTGCGCGGGGACGCGCGCCTGCTCACCCCCGCGGCGCTCCGCTCACCACACCATCAGGGGTAGGCGTGCGCATTGACATCGTCTCTATCTTCCCGGACTACTTCGGTGCCGTTGCTGACGACGGCCGCGTGGGTGGTTCCGGGCCGCTCGGCGTGTCGCTGATCGGGAAGGCCGCGGCACGGGGGGATATAGATTTCCGCGTCCACGACTTGCGCCGCTGGGCGGTGGATGTCCATAACACCGTCGATGACACCCCCTTCGGGGGAGGACCGGGGATGGTGATGAAGGCGGACGTGTGGGGGAACGCGCTCGAGGCCGTGCTGGCGGAATACCCTCCTTCCGTCCCTCCCGCCTCATCTGCCTCTCCCGCCTCGGCGCGGCTGATCGTGCCGACGCCGAGTGGAGTGCCGTTCACGCAGGAGATGGCGGCCGCTTATGCGGGGGAGGAGCGGCTGGTGTTCGCGTGCGGGCGGTATGAAGGGATCGACGGGCGGTTGGCGGCCGAGGCCCGGACCCGGATGCCGGTCGACGAGGTGAGCATCGGCGACTACGTGCTCGCCGGGGGCGAGGCGGCGGTGGCGGTGATCGTCGAGGCGGTTTGCCGGCTGCTGCCGGGCGTGCTCGGTAACGAGCAGTCAAACCGTGACGACTCCTTCGGCGGCACCGGGGGAACCATGAGCGGGCTGCTCGAAGGGCCGGTTTACACCCGGCCCAGAACCTGGCGCGAGCGCGAGGTGCCTGAGGTACTGTTGTCGGGCAACCACCGGGCGATCGCGCGCTGGCAGCGGGACGAGGCGCTGCGGCGCACCGCGGTCAACCGGCCCGACCTGATCCGCCGGCTGGCGGCGGAGCCGGACGGCCTCGACAAGCGGGATCGCCAGGTGCTCGCTGACGCTGGTTTTCCGGTTAACGCTGAAAATATGGCACACTGAAGAGCGCTGCCCGTTCGGGCGTTGACTCTGCCGGGGTGTTCCCTGGCTAAACGCAGGCTTCCACCCGGATGCGCGCTGCCGCGCATTCCGACCAGGACTGAGGATTATCCATCATGCACACCGCGATCGCCGAGCTTGAGCAGGCGCAGCTCCGGACTGACGTCCCGGCATTCCGCCCCGGTGACACCCTCAAGGTGCACGTCAAGGTGACGGAGGGCAACCGCTCCCGCATTCAGGTCTTCCAGGGTGTCGTGATCCGGCGCCAGGGTGGCGGCCTGCGCGAGACCTTCACCGTGCGGAAGGTGAGCTACGGCGTCGGCGTCGAGCGCACGTTCCCGGTGCACAGCCCTTCGATCGACAAGATCGAGGCGGTCACCCGCGGCCGTGTCCGCCGCGCCAAGCTGTACTACCTGCGCGACCTGCGCGGCAAGGCCGCGCGGATCAAGGAGCGCCGGGAGACCACTCCCGCTAGCTGACGAGGCTAACGGGCTGATCTCGGATGCCTTCTGAGCCGGGCGCGCCGGACCCCGGCGCGCCCGATCACGCGGCTGCGTCGGGCGACCCGACCGCGGAAGACCATGCCATTAGCGACGCTGCAAACAGCGACACTCATACCAGCGATACTGATACCAGCGACACCGCCACCGGCGACGGGCAGGAGCCAGGCGACAGCGACCCGCCGCGCAAGCGGTCCCGCTGGCGCGACCTGCTGGTGATCGTCATCGCCGTCCTGGTGCTGACGATCCTGCTCAAGGCGTTCGTCGTGCAGGTGTTCTTCATCCCCTCCGGGTCGATGGAGAACACCCTGCTCGTGGGGGACCGCGTCCTCGTCAGCAAGATCGTTTACCGCTTCCGGCCGATCGAGCGCGGCGACATCGTCGTGTTCAGCGGCGCTGGCTCGTGGGACGCGCCGACCCCGCCCCCGAGCAACTGGTTCAGCCGGGTCTGGGACGACGCGATCGACCTGGTCGGGATCGCCGGGCCGGGCACCGACTACGTCAAGCGGGTCATCGGCGTGCCCGGCGACCACGTGGCCTGCTGCACCGACGGGAAGGTCACCGTGAACGGCGTGCCGCTGTCGGAGTCGTCCTACATCTACCCCGGAGCCCAGCCATCGACCCCGTTCCCAGCCGTAACCGTCCCGGCCGGCCGGCTGTGGGTGATGGGTGACAACCGGGGCGACAGCGACGACTCCCGCTTCCGCCGCCAGGACCCCGGCAGCGGGACCATTCCCGAGAGCGCCGTAGTCGGCCGCGCCTTCCTGATCATCTGGCCGCTGTCGCGCGTCTCCGACCTGCCCATCCCCAATACATTTCAGCAGCCCGGGCTCAACGCCGCGGCCGCGGTCGCCACCGCCGCGCCCGCTGCCACGGCCGGCGGCGCGGCCCTCACCGGAGCCGCTGTTCTCTTCCGGCGACGCCGGCGGCGCTGAACCTCCCCCTCATTAGCTGGACCGCGAGTCCGGCACGAAGTAGCGCTCCGCGCACGGGGTGGCGATACCCTCATGGTGAAAAGCGGTGAGGGTGAAGGCTGGTGTGAGCGCACGGGGGGAGCACGGATGAACGGTTCGGGCGCGCGGGACGGCGCTTCCCCGCCCTGGGACCCGGCCGATCCAGTGCCCGACCTGGCCGAGACCCCGTCGGCTCGCGGCCGGCCCAGAGGCCGGGCCGGGCGCGGCCCCGGCGACGGCGGCCCCGGTGACGATGGCCCCGGTGACAATGGCCCCGGTGACAGCGACGACGGCTCCGGCCTGGAGCAGGCTCCAGGCCGCGGTGGCAAGCGCAGGCGCAAGCGGAGCTTCTGGCGTGAGCTGCCTGTGCTCATCGTCATCGCCCTGGTGCTCGCCCTGCTCATCAAGTCGTTCCTGGTCCAGGCGTTCTTCATCCCGTCCGGGTCGATGCAGAACACCCTCGAGGTCAACGACCGGGTGCTGATCAACAAGGTCGTCTATCACCTGCGGCCGATCCACCGGGGCGACATTATCGTGTTCGACGGCAGCGGCTCGTGGGACTTCGACACCCCCACGGGCAGCAGCAACATCTTCCGCAAGGCGGTCGACGAGCTGGAGGGCATCGTCGGTGTCAGCAATGACCCCTCGATCTACATCAAGCGCGTCATCGGCCTGCCCGGCGACCACGTCGCCTGCTGCAACAGCAAGGGGCAGGTCACCGTCAACGGGGTCGCGCTGAGCGAGAGCTCCTACCTGTACCCGGGCAACGCCCCGTCCGCCCAGAACTTCAAGGTCACGGTGCCGGCCGGGGACCTGTGGGTGATGGGCGACCACCGGCTGATCTCCTACGACTCGCGCGGTCACATGGGCGACCCCGGTGGTGGGGCGATCCCGGAGAGCTCGGTCCTCGGCCGGGCCTTCGTGATCATCTGGCCGCCGAGCCACTGGGGCTTCCTCAACATCCCCGCCACGTTCGAGCAACCGCAGCTGAACGCGTCCGCCGCGGCGGGCGGCAACGCCGCGGCGGGCGGCTCGTCCGCCGCCCTGGCGGCAGCCCTTGAGGCGGGCACGCCGGTCCGCTCGGCCGCCTCGCCGCTGCCGCTGGCGTTCGGCTTCGCTGGCGCGGTCCCGCTCACCTACCTGCAGCGCCGCGTCCGGCGGAGGCGGAGGCGGCGGTGACGGGGCAGGCCGCCTCCGTTCGGGGATGATCAGACCGGGACCGGTCCCGGCGGGTCCCCGCCACCTCTGGGAGCGCCGCGCTGACAGCTGCTCCTCGCGCTTCCCGGCCGGGAGGCCGGGCAACGCGGGCGCGGTTGGCGTACGCTGCGGAGTGAGATGTCCGCTTCCCCCTACACCCCCAGGCTCAGCGCCGGACTCGCCGCCTACGAGAATGCGCTGGCACGGGCCGGGCTGGCTCCTGTCGCCGGCATCGACGAGGCGGGCCGCGGCGCCTGCGCCGGGCCGCTGGTGGTCGCGGCCGTGGTGCTCGACGGGGGCGCGATCAAGCGCATCCGCGGGCTGGCCGACTCCAAGCTGCTCACCCCCGCCGCCCGGGAGAGCGCCTATGACAACGTCGTCCGGCATGCGATCGAGTGGCACGTGACCGTGATCCCGCACGTCGAGATCGACGCCCTCGGGCTGCACGTGTGCAACGTGGAGGGCATGCGGCGCGCCTTCGCCGGGCTGACCAGCCGGCCGGCCTACGTACTGACCGACGGGTTCCCGGTCAGCGGCCTGGGCGCGCCCGCGCTGGCCATGTGGAAGGGGGACCGGGTCGCGGCGTCGGTCGCCGCGGCGTCGGTCGTGGCCAAGGTGACCAGGGACCGGATGATGGGGGAGCTGCACGAGCGTTATCCCGAATATGGCTTCGGCCGCCACAAGGGGTATGTAACCGCGGAGCACCTGCGTGCCCTGGCGGAGCATGGGCCGTCGCCGGTCCACCGGCGGTCATTCAGGTGCGTGCCCGGCCCTGACGTAAGCGGGGAGCTGGCTGAGGGAGAATAGGGGACATGAGCGCGGAAGACCTGGAGAAGTACGAAGCGGAGATGGAGCTGCAGCTCTACCGTGAGTACCGCGACGTCGTCGGCCTGTTCACCCACGTCGTGGAGACCGAACGCCGGTTCTACCTGACGAACGACGTGGACCTGAAGGTCCGCGCCGCCGACAACGGCGAGGTGTTCTTCGAGGTCACCATGCACGACGCCTGGGTCTGGGACATGTACCGCCCCGCCCGTTTTGTGAAAAACGTGCGGGTAGTTACGTTCAAGGACGTCAACATCGAGGAGCTGGCCAAGAGTGACCTCGAATTGCCTGATGACAATGGGAAGCCGGGATTTCCCGGGTAACCACGCGCCCGGGAGGCCGTCATGCTAGGACTGCCCGACCCGATCACCGCCTGCCTGTTCGACATGGACGGGGTGATCACGCAGACCGCGAAGGTGCACGACGCGGCCTGGAAGGAGATGTTCGATCAGTTCCTGCAGGACTGGTCGTCCACCCATAATGAGAAGTTTGTCCCGTTTGACCCGGTTAAGGATTATGAGCAGTACGTCGACGGCAAGCCGCGGATCGAAGGGGTGCGGTCCTTCCTGGAGTCGCGCGGGATCGAGCTGCCCGAGGGCCAGGAGTCGGACCAGCCCGGCGCGCAGACCCTGAACGGGCTCGGCAACAAGAAGAACGAGCTGTTCACCGTCGTGCTCAAGCGAGACGGGGTGCAGGCCTACGAGGGCTCGGTGCGCTACGTCAACGCGGCCCGTGCGGCCGGGCTGCGCACCGCGATCGTCTCCTCCAGCGCCAACACGGTCGCCGTGCTGCAGGCAGCCGGGATATCGGACCTGTTCGAGGTCAGGATCGACCACCAGGCGGCCGAGGAGCACCACCTGAAGGGCAAGCCCGCCCCGGACACGTTCCTCGAGGCGGCCCGGGAGCTCGGCGTCGCCGCCGCCAGCGCCTGCGTCTATGAGGACGCACTGGCGGGAGTGGCCGCCGGGCGGGCGGGCAACTTCGGGTTCGTCGTCGGCGTGGACCGGGTCGGCCAGGCTGAGCAGCTGCACGCGCACGGCGCCGACGTGGTCGTGAAAGACCTGTCGGAACTCCTTTAACCAGCCGTCCAGGCTCCCGTAATACTCCGTCCACGGCCGGGGCAAATGGTGTAAACAGGCGGCTGACGCGATAACGGCTCGGACCGGAGGTACCGGATCAGTGATAGAGAACGACCCATACGGGGTAGAGCCGTGGGTTCTCACCGAGAGCGAGCTTGACCTCGACCTGATGGCGCAGAGCGAGTCCGTCTTCGCGCTGTCCAACGGGCACATCGGGCTGCGCGGCAACCTGGACGAGGGCGAGCCGCACGGCCTGCCGGGGACCTACCTGAACTCGCTCTATGAGAACCGCCCGCTGCCCTACGCGGAGGCGGGCTACGGTTTCCCCGACACCGGCCAGAGCGTCATCAACGTCACCAACGGCAAGATCATCCGGCTGCTGGTGAACGACGAGCCGTTCGACATCCGGTACGGCACCGTGCGCTCCCACAAGCGCACCCTGGACATGCGGGCGGGCACGCTGACCAGGGAGGTCATCTGGACCTCGCCCGCCGGTCACACGGTCAAGGTCACCTCCGTCCGGATGGTCTCGCTGACCCAGCGCGCCATCGCCGCGATCAGCTACACGGTCACCCCGTACACGCTGCCCGACGGCATCCGCGAGAGCGAGCCCTCCGACGCTCCCGGCGGCGGCGACCTCCTGCGGCTGGTGGTGCTGTCCGAGATCGCCGCCAACGAGGAGATCCCGGCCGCGTCGTCGGACCCGCGGGCGGCCGCGATCCTCGCCGCGCCGCTGGTCAGCGAGGAGCACAACGCCGAGGACGGCGAGAACATGCGGGCGATCCTGGTGCACGGCACCCGCTCCAGCAAGCTGCGGCTCGCCTGCGCGATGGCCCACGAAGTCAACGGGCCGGAGCGGATGGCGGCGACCATCGAGTCGTTCCCCGACGTCGCCCGGCTCACCGTCGCGGCCGAGGTGCCAACGGGCCAGGAGCTGCGGATCGTCAAGTACCTGGGCTACGGCTGGTCCAGCCAGCGCTCCCGGCCGGCGCTGGTCGCGCAGGTCTCCGGGGCCATCGCCGCGGCCAGGCTGACCGGCTGGGACGGGCTGCTGGCGGAGCAGCGCCAGTTCCTCGACGCCTTCTGGGAGGGAGCCGACGTCGAGGTGGACGGCGACGTCGAGATCCAGCAGGCGGTCCGGTTCGGGCTGTTCCACATCTTGCAGGCGGGCGCCCGGGCCGAACAGCGTCCCATCCCGGCCAAGGGGCTGACCGGGAACGGGTACGACGGCCACACCTTCTGGGACACCGAGACCTTCGTGCTGCCGGTACTGACCTATACCCACCCGTCGGCCGCGGCCGACGCGCTGCGCTGGCGGGCGCTGACGCTCGACATCGCCCGCGCCCATGCGGCCGAGCTCGGCCTGGCCGGCGCCGCCTTCGCCTGGCGGACCATCCACGGTGAGGAGTGCTCGGGCTACTGGCCGGCTGGCACCGCCGCCTTCCACATCAACGCCGACATCGCCGCCTCGGTCGTGAAGTACCTCGAAGCCAACAGCGACGAGCCGTTTGAGCGGGAGGTCGCCCTGCCCCTGCTGGTCGAGACCGCCCGGCTGTGGCGCTCGCTGGGCCAGCACGACGCGGCGGGCAAGTTCCGCATCGAGGGCGTCACCGGTCCCGACGAGTACAGCGCGATCAAGGACAACAACCTCTACACCAACCTGATGGCGCAGGCCAACCTCTACGCCGCGGCCGAGATCGCCGCCAAGCTGTCGGACGAGGCCCGGGACCAGCTCGGCGTCAGCACCGAGGAAGCCGCGTCCTGGCGCGACGCCGCCGAGGACATGTACGTGCCCTACGACACGCGGCTCGGCGTCCACCCGCAGCACGACAACTTCACCCACTACGCGCGCTGGGACTTCAAGAACACCCCGGAGGAGCATTACCCGCTGCTGCTGCACTACCCGTACTTCCAGCTCTACCGCAAGCAGGTGGTCAAGCAGGCTGACGTGGTGCTGGCCATGCAGCTGCGCGGTGACGCCTTCACCCCGGCCCAGAAGCTGCGCAACTTCGACTATTACGAGGCGCTCACGGTCCGCGACTCGTCCCTGTCACCGTGCACCCAGGCCGTCATCGCGGCCGAGGTCGGGCACCTCCAGCTCGCCTACGACTACCTGGCCGAGGCGGCCTTCATGGACCTGCAGGACCGGGAGCACAACACTAAGGACGGCCTGCACATCGCGTCCCTCGCGGGTGCCTGGACCGCGCTGATCAGCGGCTTCGGTGGCATGCGGGTAACCAAGGGGGAACTCTCCTTCAACCCGCAGCTCCCGCCCGGGCTCGCCGGGTTGTGCTTCCGGATGCGCTACCAGGGCCGGATCATCCGGGTGGACGTGCGCCACGATGCCGCCAGCTACGTCCTGGTGGCCGGAGATGACCTGCCCATCAGGCACCACGGCAAGCACCTCACCGTGGGCAAGGACGAGAAGAAGATGGACATCCCGGCCCCGCCCAGCCGCCCGTCCCCGTCCCAGCCCGCCGGCCGCGCCCCCACCCCCCGGCACGGCCGGGGCGAGCAGCAGGCGGCTCGCCCGGTCACGGGCGGCGGGCAGGGTGCCGGCCGCCAGCCGTCCTTGTCCGGCCAGCGGAAGGCCCCGCAGTCGCAGGCGGCGGCGTCGGGGAACCGGGCAGGCTGATCCCGCTCATAGCAGGGGCCGCTGACATTCCGGCTCCCGCTGTCCACAGTTGATCATGGGAGCCCCGGTTATCCACAGCCAGTGAACCGGCTGCCCCCGTCTCCGCCCCCGCGCGCCATCGTCGAAGGCGGAGGTGGTGGCGATGGGCGCGAAAGACGAGCTCGGCCGGGAAGGCGAACAGGCGGCGGTCAGGTACCTGGAGGGCCGCGGGTTCCGGATCCTCGACCGCAACTGGCGCTGTGACGGCGGGGAGATCGACATCGTCGCGGTCGAACGGCACACGTTCGTCGTCTGCGAGGTCAAGACCCGCTCGGGCACCCGCTACGGGACGCCGCTTGACGCGGTGGGGCCAGCGAAGCGCCGGCGGCTGCGGCGGCTCGCGGCCCTGTGGCTGGCGGCCCACGGTGTCCGCTTCGACCATGTCCGGATCGACGTCCTCGGCCTGCTCCGTGACAACGCAGGCGGGTTCACCGTCGAGCACCTGCGCGGGATCGCGTGATGGCCCTCGCCCGCACCTACTCGGTGGCGCTGATCGGGGTCCGCGGCCACCTGATCGAGGTCGAGGCCGACATCGCCAGCGGACTGCCCGCGATGATCCTGGTCGGCCTGCCCGACACGGCCCTGCGCGAGGCGCGTGACCGGATCCGGGCGGCGATCGTCAACAGCTGCGAGACCTGGCCGAACTCGAAGATCACGGTCGGCCTGTCGCCCGCGGCGCTGCCCAAGCGCGGCAGCGGCTTCGATCTCGCGATCGCGGTCGCGGTGCTGGCCGCGGCCGAGGCGGTCCCGGCCGCCACCCTGGCGGGGACGGTGTTCCTGGCCGAGCTCGGGCTCGACGGGCGGCTGCGCCCGGTCCCGGGGGTGCTGCCGGCGGTGGCGGCGGCCGCCGGCGTCCACACGGTGGTGGTCGCGCCCGCCAACCAGGCCGAGGCGGCACTGGTCCCCGGCGTGCGGGTGATCGGCGCGGGCACCCTGGCCGAGGTGATCATCTGGCTGCGGGGCGGCCCGCGGCCGGCGCCGCCCGAGGCCGCCCGGCCGGCCCGGGGGACGCCGGGCGCCGACCCGGAGCCGGCCACCTCCAGGCACCGTGACCTGGCCGAGGTGCTCGGTCAGGCCGAGGCCCGCCTCGCGGCCGAGATCTGCGCGGCCGGCGGCCATAACCTGTCACTGCTCGGACCACCCGGGGCCGGCAAGACGATGCTCGCGGAGCGGCTGCCGACGATCTTGCCCGCCCTCGACAGCGCGGCCGCGCTCGAGGTGACCGCCATCCACTCCGTCGCCGGGCAGCTGCCGCCCGGGGCCGGCCTGATCACCGTCCCGCCGTTCTGGGCCCCGCATCACACCGCGTCGATGGCCGCGATCGTCGGCGGCGGCAGCGGCGTCATCCAGCCCGGCGCCGCCAGCCTGGCCCACCTCGGCATCTTGTTCCTCGACGAGGCGCCGGAGTTCCACCGCAACGTGCTCGACGCGCTGCGCCAGCCGCTGGAGTCGGGGCAGGTGGTCATCGCCCGGGTGGGGGTACGGGCCGTCTTCCCGGCCCGGTTCACCCTGGTGCTGGCGGCCAACCCGTGCCCGTGCGCGAGCACCGCCGGGCCGGGCGGGGGCGGCTGCTCCTGCTCGCCTGCGGTCCGCCGCCGCTACCTGGCCCGGCTGTCGGGGCCGCTGCTTGACCGGGTCGACGTGAAGGTCCGCCTCCAGCCGGTCTCCCGGCAGGACATGCTTTACGACCGCCAGTTCGCCGAGCCGTCGGCCGTCGTCGCCGCGCGGGTCGCGGCCGCCCGCGAGCGGAGCGCGGCCCGGCTGGCCGGGACCCCGTGGCGGGTCAACGCCGAGGTGCCCGGGACTGTGCTGCGCCGGGCGTTCCCGCCCGGACCCGGCGCTGCTGGCCTCCCTGGACCGGGCGATGGAGCTGGGCCAGGTCTCCGCCCGCGGGGCGGACAAGATCATCCGGGTCGCCTGGTCGCTGGCCGACCTGGCGGGCCGCGACGTGCCCGGCCCTGATCAGGTCAACTTGGCGATCGGACTGTGGCTCGGAGTTCCCCAGTGACCGGGCGGCCGCGGTGACCGGCCGCCTGAGCGGCGAGGCCTACGCCCGGGCCGCCCTCAGCTACCTGGCCGAGCCCGCCGACCGGGCGCTCGGCCAGCTGCTGGCGGCCCGCGGCGCGGCCGCGGCGCTTGACGCGATCAAGGCCGGGCGGCCGGGCCCGGCGCCGCCGGCCGCGATGGAACGGTGGCGGACGCGGGTGCCACTGCTTCCGGCCCGCGATGAGATCGCCGCCTCCCTCGACGCCGGGATCAGGCTGGTCTGCCCGGGAGATGCCGAATGGCCCGGCCAGCTGGCCGACCTGGGCGACGAGCAGCCGTACGTCCTGTGGCTGCGGGGCCACGCCGACCTGCGGTTCTGCTGCCTCCGCTCGGTCGCAATCGTCGGG
Organism: uncultured Actinomycetota bacterium; assembly: GCA_963795335.1. Classification (GTDB taxonomy): domain Bacteria; phylum Actinomycetota; class Actinomycetes; order Streptosporangiales; family Streptosporangiaceae; genus Trebonia. Next base: position 432,865 of record CAWCHI010000001.1, on the reverse strand, counting down.
TCGCGGGCCGCGACCGCCTACGGCTCCTACGTCGCGGCCGAGTTCGCCGCGTCGGCCGCCGCACGCGGCCTCGCGGTCATCTCCGGCGGCGCCTTCGGCGTGGACGCCGCCGCTCACCGGGGCGCGCTCGGGGCCGGCGGCGTGACCGTCGCGGTGCTCGCCAGCGGGGTGAGCGTCCCGTACCCGGCCGCGCACGCGGAGCTGTTCGACGCGATCGCCGCCCAGGGGGTCATCGTCAGCGAGTGGCCGCCGGGCGCGCACGTGACCCGGCTCCGGTTCCTGGTTCGCAACCGGGTCATCGCCGCCCTCGCCACCGGCACCCTGGTGGTGGAGGCGGGGCAGCGCAGCGGCGCTCTCAACACCGCCCGCCATGCCCGGGACCTGCACCGGAGCCTGATGGCGGTGCCCGGGCCAGTCACCTCGGACCAGTCCGCCGGGTGCCATCAGATCATCCGGGACTGGGCGGGCACGCTGGTCACCAGCGCCGCCGACGTGATCGAGCAGCTGTCCCCGCTGACCGCGGTCCCGCCGCCGGGGACGGCCGTGCCCGGGCAGCCGGCCGCCCGGCCGGTGCTCCCGCGGGACCAGCTCGACCTCGACTCTGCCCGGGTCCTGGACGCGATGCCGCGCCGCGGCGGGCTGGGCACGGTGCGGGTGGCCGAGCGGGCAGGCCTGGCCCCGGTGACGGTGGCCGGGTGCCTGGGCCGGCTGGCCACGGCCGGGTTCGTCGAGCGGTGTGAGGACGGCTGGCGGCTGCGGCGCGGGTGACCCGGGCGCGTGCTGGAGGAACCTTATCTCGTGGGCGGATGTTCAGCGTGCTGGCGGCGGAACCGGGACCAGGTGGCGACCGCGTCCTGTTCCGCTTCCGGGTCGCGGGCGGGTTCGCGCAGGGCTGTGGAGACCAGGATCGCGATGACCGGCACGACGGCGAGCACGAAGACGGCGCCTTGCGGGCCGTGGTGCTCAGCGACCAGGCCGAGCAGCGGCATGAACAGCCCCCCGGCGCTCACGGCGAGCCCGAGGGTCACTCCTGCTGCGGTGCCGGGCCGGTTAGGCAGATAGTCCTGGCCGAGCTTGACGAGAACGGCGAACGGGACGTTGGTGATCAGCCCGGCGATGAGGGCCAGCGGCAGCGCGGCGTACTTGTTGTCGCAGGCCAGCAGAGCCAGCAAGGCGGGCAGCAGGGCGGCATTCCCGGCCTGGACAGTGCGAGCCATCCCGAAGCGATCGGCCATCCGGCCGCCGAGCAGGGTGCCGATCACTCCGCCGCCGAGCTCGAGCGTCAGCGCGAGCCCGCCGAGGGCGCTGCTCGCGCCGAGGTGGCGGATCCAGTAAAGCGAGATAAAGGTATTCAGCCCGAAGGAGATCGTTGAGCGCACGACCTCGGCGCCGGTCAGGATGGCGAATAGCCCGATCCGGTCCCTGCCGTGGTGCTGCACCCGGGCAGGCGCAGCGCTGTGGACCCGGACGTCACGGCGGAGCAGGACGAAGCCCATCAGCACGGCGGGCGGGATGAACAGGGCGGTCCCGCCGAGCCCGAGGGTGTCCAGGGCCGGCGTCACGAGCGCCGGGCCCATGAAGAAGCCGACGCTGCCGCCCGCGGCGAAGTAGCTCATCGCGGTGGCGCTTGCCCCGGCCGCCCGCCGGGCGTCACGCCCGGCGGGTGGGTGGAACATCGCGATGCCGGTGCCGGACAGCAGGAGCAACGCGAAGATCAGGGGGTAGGCCGACACGAGGCCGGACAGGCCGGCCCGGTGCCGGCCAGGCTGATCCCGAGCGGTGCCATCCACGCCAGCCGGCGTCGGTCGGCCAGCAGACCCACCGGCAGCTGGGGCAGTGCGCTGCCCAGCGTCGCGGCCAGGGCGAGGCCCGAGGCGCCGACGTAACTGAAGTGCCGTTCCAGCACGAAATAGGGAACGGCGGCGGGCACGAGCCCCTGGTAGAAGTCGTCCACTGCGTGGGCGGCCGCCCAGACCCGCATACGGCGCCAGTGTCCCGGCGGCTGCCCTGCACCAGATGACCGGGTTGTTTCCTGGGCCGAAGTCACCGCTTCAGGATGGGGTAGCCCGGTGCAGGCGCGCTTTCAATATGCTGCCTACTGATGTCGAATATCCGCCACATACCCGCCGCGTCGGCCAGCTCCGCCTCTCACCGGGGCGGCGACGTCATCGACCGCCATCGCCACGACGATCACCAGCTGATTTACGTCAGCTCCGGTGTCCTGGCCATCACCACCGGGCACGGCTCCTGGGTCGCGTCGAGCGACCGTGCGCTGTGGGTCCCCGCGGGTATCTGGCATGAGCACCGCTTCTACGGCCACAGCGAGTTTCACACGATCGCCTTCCCGGCGGGCGGCGCCCCGCTGCTGCCGGCCGGTTCGCCGACGGTCATCGCCGTCGACGCACTGCTGCGCGAACTGCTGGTCGCACTGACCGGTGCCAGCCTCACCCCGGCTGAGGCGCGCCGGATCCGCGCGGTTGTGCGTGACCGGCTGCACCGGGCGGCGGTGCAGCCGGTCACACTGCCCACGCCGAGCGACCCCCGGCTTGCCGGCGCCTGCCAGATAGCGGAGGCAGATCTGCGGCAGCCGCGCACCCTGGCCTGGCTCGCCCGGCGGGTGAACACCAGTGAGCGCACCCTGTCGCGCCTGTTCCGCGCCGAGTTCGGGATGAGCTATCCCCAGTGGCGCACCCGGACCCGGATTTTCGCGGCCATGATCTCGCTGGCAGACGGGGCCACGGTTACCGACACCGCCTACGCCTGCGGATGGGCGACAACCAGTGCCTTCGTTCACGCCTTCGCCCAGGCGATGGGCACCACCCCTGGCGCGCACCGCGCTGGCGGCTTGGGCGGGCCGGGATTCAGCCCGCCGCGGCGTCCTTCTTGAGCTTCCGCCACCCGCCGGCCCGGTTGTTGCTGATGATCTGGCGCAGCATGGCGGTCAGCGGGCCGCGCGGGAGCGGTTCGCCCTGGCGGAAGGAGACGGTCCGGGCGGTCTTGTTTCCGTGCCCGGCGGTGATGATCCCGTCCGGGTCGGGGACGATGGCGCCGTCGTAGAGGAACAGGTTCACGTGGTCCCTGGCCGCCAGCAGCGCGCAGACGTTGCCGTCGAGCACGAAGTAGGGCCGCACCCGCCGCTTGACCGTCTCCTCGACCGCCGGGTCGGCCTCGTGCACCAGGTCGCGCAGCTGCTGGCACAGGTGCCGCTGCCAGTCAGGCAGCCCGTCGAGGTAGGCGTCGACTCCCGGGTGGCGGGTGTAGCTGGCAGGCACGGCTAAAACCGGGCCCTGGCGGTTGGAAACTCGCCCGGCTGGGTGCACACTTTGCCCATGGCAGCAGTATCCCGGGTCGTCGCCGGGAGGGACGCGGAGGGGCCGCCGGACGGCCTGCCGGCCGCGCTGAGCGCGGCGCTGGCGCAGTTCTGCCGCCACCTCGCGGCCGAGCGGGCCCTGTCGCGGCACACCGTCCGCGCCTACCAGGGGGACATCCAGTCCCTGCTGGAGTACGCCCACCTGTCCGGCGTGGCCGATCCCAGCGCCCTGGACCTCCCCACCGTGCGCGGCTGGCTGGCGGACCAGCACCAGGCGGGCGCCGCCCGGGCCACACTGGCCCGCCGGGGCGCGGCCGCCCGGGCCTTCACCGCCTACGCCCACCGGCAGGGCTGGCTCGCGGCCGACCCGGGCCCGCAGCTCGGTACCCCCAAGGCGCACCGGGTGCTGCCCCAGGTGCTCCGCCGGGACGAGATGAGCCGGGTGCTGGCCGACTGCGAAGAGCGGGTGGCGCGCGAGAGCGCCGCAGGCCGGCGGACCGCCGCCGCCCTCGCCGCCCGCGACGCCGCTGTCCTCGAACTGCTCTACGCGAGCGCGATCCGGGTCAGCGAGCTGTGCGAGCTCGACTTCGGCGGCCTCGACGAGCAGCGGCGGACGGTGCGGGTGCTCGGCAAGGGCGGCAAGGAGCGGGTCGTCCCGGTGGGCGTCCCCGCCATGCGGGCGCTGGCCCGCTGGGCCGAGGGCGGCCGTCCGCTGCTCGCGAACGAGCGCAGCGGGGCGGCCCTGTTCCTCGGGGCCCGGGGCGGGCGCCTCGATCCCCGGACCGCGCGGCGCCTTGTCCACTCCCGGCTGCGCGGGGCCGACCTGGCCGCGGCAGGGGGGAACCCCGCCGGCGAGCCGGCGGGACGCCCGGCCGCGGTGCGGGACGCCGGGCCGCACGCGATCAGGCACACCGCCGCCACCCACTTGCTCGAGGGAGGCGCCGACCTGCGCAGCGTGCAGGAGATCCTCGGGCACGCGTCCCCGGCCACCACGCAGATCTACACTCATGTCTCGGCCGAGCGGCTGAAGGCGGCCTACCGGCAGGCACACCCGCGCGCGTGACCGGCGCCGGCGCGTCCAGCGGACGGCCCAACCCCGCGGTTGGAATACAGAGCCCGCCGCCGAGACTGTAGAATGCAATTGGTCGGTCAGCCGTGCGCCTTCGTGGCGGACGGGGCAAGCACCACAACGCCATCCTGAGCGACCACATTTCGCGTGCCCGCACGCCGCGCCGGATTCGGCGCGGAACGCGCCACTCGGTCCACCGGCCCACGGCCGGAGGCAGGGCGCGGATGCCACTTCCGTGAGCCAGCGGGCACCAGGACAGTTAACCGAGCCGCGCGCAACGACAACGGAACCGCCAGGGCGAGCAGGTCGCCTGGGCCCCGGCACCGTGGCGCGCACGAATGGAAGGACCGCGATGGCCCCGGTCGTCACGATGAAGCAGCTCCTGGAGAGCGGCGTCCACTTCGGGCACCAGACCCGGCGCTGGAACCCGAAGATGAAGCGTTACATCTTCACCGAGCGCAACGGCATCTACATCATCGACTTGCAGCAGTCGCTCGACTACATCGACCGCGCGTACGAGTTCATCCGGGAGACGGTCGCCCACGGCGGCACGATCCTCTACGTCGGCACCAAGAAGCAGGCCCAGGAGGCGATCGCCGAGCAGGCGCGCCGGGTCGGCATGCCGTTCGTGAACCAGCGCTGGCTGGGCGGCATGCTCACCAACTTCTCCACCGTCTACAAGCGGCTCCAGCGGCTCAAGGAGCTCGAGGAGATCGACTTCGGCGACGTGGCAGCCTCCGGCATGACCAAGAAGGAGCTGCTGGGCCTCAAGCGCGAGCGGGACAAGCTTGACAAGACCCTGGGCGGCATCAGGGACATGGCCCGGGTGCCGAGTGCCATCTGGGTGGTGGACACCAAGAAGGAGCACATCGCGGTCAACGAGGCGCGCAAGCTGGGCATCCCGGTCGTCGCGATCCTTGACACCAACTGTGACCCGGACGAGGTCAACTACCCGATCCCCGGCAACGACGACGCCATCCGCTCGGTGGCGCTGCTGACCCGGGTCGTCGCCGACGCGGTGGCCGACGGGCTTATCTCCCGCTCGGGCGCGGCCGAGGCCGACGTCGAAGCCGGCCGAGGACCAGTTCACTACCAGCGAGGAGCCGCTCCCCGAGTGGGAGCGTGACCTGCTCGCGGGGGCCCAGGACGCCCCGGCCGCAGACGCGCAGGACGCGTCGGCCGAGGAGATCCAGGAGTCCGCGGTCAGCACCGAGGCCGACGCCGAGGCCGAGATCGCCGAGGCCCAGCCGGTCGAGGAGCAGATCGCCCAGGCGGCCGCGGAAGCCCCTGCGGACCAGGCGGTCGAGGCCGCGGCCGACGCCGAGTGACGCTGACCAGCACTTCGGAACGAGGAAAGAGAATGGCGACTATCTCCAGCGCTGACATCAAGCGGCTCCGGGACCTGTCCGGCGCCGGCATGATGGACTGCAAGAACGCCCTGACCGAGGCCGACGGGAACATCGACGAGGCCATCGAGATCCTGCGCAAGAAGGGCATCAAGGACGCCGGCAAGCGGGCCGACCGGACCGCCGCCAACGGCCTGGTGATCGCCGAACTCGACGGCACCAGCGCGGGCGTCCTGGTCGAGCTGAACTGCGAGACCGACTTCGTGGCCAAGAACGACGGCTTCCAGGAGCTCGCGGCCAAGATCGCCCAGGCGGCGATCGCCAAGCAGGCCGGCCGACCGGCTCGCGCTGCTGACGACCGAGACCGCCGACGGCAAGACCGTCGAGGGGCTCATCGAGGACGCCAGCACCTCCATCAAGGAGAAGCTCGAGCTCGGCCGCTACGCCCTCCTCGAGGGCGGCTACGTGGCCACCTACCTGCACAAGTCCGACCGGGACCTGCCGCCCACGATTGGCGTGCTCGTGCAGCTCGACGGGACGAACGAAGAGGTCGCCCGGGACGTCGCGCAGCAGATCGCCGCGGCCGGCGCCCAGTACGTCACCCGGGACGAGGTGCCCGCCGACGTGGTCGAGAAGGAGCGCCGCATCGCGGAGGAGATCACCCGCGACGACGGCAAGCCGGAGCAGGCCATCCCGAAGATCGTCGAGGGCCGCGTCGGTGCCTTCTTCAAGGACGTGGTGCTCACCGAGCAGCCGTCGGTGAAGGACCCGAAGCAGACCGTCAAGGCGATCCTGGCTGCGGGCAAGGTCAACGTCAAGGCCTTCGCCCGGTTCCGGGTCGGCCAGGCCTGACGCTCTCAGCAGCATCACGGCGCCGCGCGGGCCCCGTGCTCACCAGCACGGCGGGCCGCGCGGCGTTCGTGTCTCCGGGTAATGTTGACCACGCCGCCGTCCGTGCACAGGAGCTGAAACACGATGATCGATGACACCCTCCTTGACGCCGAGGAGAAGATGGACAAGGCCGTCACGGTCGCCCAGGAAGACTTCAGCAACATCCGCACCGGCCGCGTCACCCCGTCCGTGTTCTCGAAGATCACCGCCGAGTACTACGGTTCGCCGACGCCGCTCAACCAGCTCGCGTCGTTCCACGTGCCCGAGCCGCGGATGATCACCGTGCAGCCGTTCGACAAGGGCTCGATGGCCGCGATCGAGAAGGCGATCAGGAACAGCGACCTGGGCGTCAACCCCTCCAACGACGGGGCGCTGATCCGGGTGGTGTTCCCTGAGCTGACCGAGGAGCGCCGCCGGGAGTACGTCAAGACCGCCCGGGCCAAGGCCGAGGACGGGCGGGTCAGCATCCGCAACATCCGCCGCCGGGCCAAGGACACGCTGGACAAGATGGTCAAGGACGCCGAGGCGGGCGAGGACGACGTGCGCCGGGCCGAGCGCGAGCTCCAGGAGCTGACCGACACCTACGTGGCCAAGATCGACGAGCTGCTCAAGCACAAGGAAGCCGAGCTGCTCGAGATCTGATGCCGCGACTCACCCAAATGAGCGTCCGTGAGTAGCACAGGAACCGCAGCGAACGGCCCGGCGCCGGAGGGACCCGCCCCGCAAGGCCAGCCGGAGCCGGTCAGCCCGCTCCGCAGCCGGCTGCGCACACCATCAGAGCCGGCCGGAACCTGCCCGCCGCGATCGGCGTCGGCGCTGTCCTCGGCGGCGTGGTGCTGCTCACCCTGCTCACCGTCAAGGCGACGTTCCTCATCTTCATGGGCGTCGCCCTCGGGCTGGGCCTGCACGAGCTCGCCACCGCGTTCAAGTCCAAGGACATCAACCTCCCGCTGATCCCGGTCGCGCTCGGCGGGGCGGCGATGGTGACGGCCGCCTACTGGGCGGCCGGCGGTGCCGTCCTCGCCGCGTTCGCGCTGACGGTGCTCGGCGGTGCTGATCTACCGCATGTTCGGCGGCACCGACGGCTACGTCCGGGACGTCACCGCGGGCCTGTTCGCACTCGCCTACCTGCCGCTGCTCGGCAGCTGCGTCGCGGCCATGCTGGCCCCGTCCGACGGCGCCAAGCGGGTGCTGATCTTCGTCGTGCTCACCATCTGCAGCGACATCGGCGGCTACTTCGCCGGCATCACCCTCACCCCGTTCACCGGCGGTCACCCGATGGCCCCGGTGATCAGCCCCAAGAAGACGTGGGAGGGCCTGGCCGGGCTCGGCCGTCCTCGCTGTCGTGGCGGGCGGTGTCATGGTCCCGGCGCTGCTGCACGGCCACTGGTGGCAGGGGGTCATCACCGGGATCGCCGCCGTCGCCGCCGCCGTCTTCGGCGACCTGGCCGAGTCGATGATCAAGCGGGACCTGGCCATCAAGGACATGGGCAGCCTGCTCCCCGGTCACGGCGGGGTCCTCGACCGGCTCGACTCGCTGCTGCTGTGCGCCCCGGTGGTGTGGCTGCTCCTGGCGCTGTTCGTCCGCTGATCAGGTCACCCGGTCAGGCGCTGGTGCTGCCAGCCGGGTAGCGCGCGCCGGCCTGGCCTGCCGGCAGCCGCTCCGACCAGGTGGCCGGGTAGACGATGACCGGCTTGCCGTCCTTGACGCCAGCATCGAACGGCGGGTGGACGCCGGTATAGGTCAAGGTGATCCGGGTGTAGGCGAACGGCTCGTTCTGTGCCGCCAGGTCGCTGCCGCTCAGCCGGATGCCGACCGGGTATTCGTGGAAATGGCCTGCGGCGCAGTAGGGCTGGCAGTCGTTCACGTACTCGGTGCCGGTGCCGATCGCCCCTCCGGGACATCGCAGTGGTCCGTCCGGTTGCTGGCTGACTGGAGTCTTTCGCGCGCTGGCGGCCGGTTCAGCGCCGCGCCGCTTCCGGGGGAGTGACGATCCAGCTGCGTCCCTGGGCCGCCAGCTGGTCCACCAGCGTGGCCGAGCCGCGCTCCTTCGCCAGCTGCCGGGCCCGCTCGGTGATCGGGACGACCCACAGCCAGCGGACCGGGTCGCCGTCGACCGAGAACCCCGACAGGTCCGGTACCGCCGGCCCGGCCAGCGCCGAGGGGTCTTCGAGCAGCAGCGCGCCCTCGTAGCCGCCACCCAGCGGGAACGTCGAGGGCTTGTCGTACCAGCGGATGCTGTGCCCCGGTCCGAACCAGGTCACCGCGCGCCACGGATAACCCGCCAGCCACAGGAACACCAGGGCCGCGACCCCCGGCGGCAGCGTGGTGGCGACCGCCAGCTCGATCCGCGCGTAGCTGGCCGGGTCGTCGATGACCTGCTCGACGACCGGCATCCGCTGGGCGCTCATCCCGATGGTGGACAAGATCGTGAACGGCCGTCCGGGGCCGGCCGGGCGCTCGGAGATGCCGATGGCCGGCTTCTTGCCCGGGGCGCCGTCCCAGTAGTGCGCGCCTGGCCCGAGGCGGGCGGTGAGGTGCCCGAGCGCGGCCGACTGGAACTGGGACCAGCCGCTGGCCGAGTTGCGCCACTGCCAGAACGCGGCGGCCCGCTCCACGCGCGGCGCCAGCCCGTCGATCGCGTCGTCCAGCGCCCAGGCGAACGGCGTCTGCCCGATCGCGTCCCGGCTGTAGCCGGGCACGCCGCGGCTGGAGTCCGCCCACCCCGGTATCACCGCCAGCAGCGCGCCCCGTTCGAGCAGCGCGACCCCGTCTCCCTCCTCGAACCACAGGGCCTGGAGCAGGGCCGGGTCGAGGGGCGGCCGTCCGCGGGGGTGCCGGGTCCGGCCCGCGGGCATAACGGGTGCCTGTCCGGCGTTGATCCTGTCCGGATCCGTCGTGCGCGGCGCGCGGACATGGTTGGCTATCCAGGTGGCGGCGATCACGCTCGACTCGTCACGCAGGTAGGCGGCCGTGGTGGTGCCGTCGAACTCGACCGTCAGCCGCCTCGGCCCGTACGGGCTCACGCTGTCGAGCAGCGTGACGACCGGCGGGAAGGGTGCTGGACTGGACAGCATAATCGCCATATTCCCACTATTGTCGCGTTTGCCCTCAGTGATCAAGTACTTCACGATGCGGTAAATATGTACAGATCACTATGATCAGCCCGAACGGAGTCCCCGTGGCCCACCCACCCCGCCATCTTGCCGATCTCGATCTGGCCGGCCGGCGTGCGGCGCTCGAGGCGCTGGGCGAGAAGCCGTTCCGCGCGGACCAGTTGTCCCGGCACTACTTCGCCCGCTACACCGATGCGCCCGCGGACATGACCGACCTGCCGGCCGGGCTGCGGGAGACGCTGGCGGCCGAGCTGCTGCCCCGGCTGCTGACCTCCGAGCGGGAGCTCACCTGCGACAACGGCGCCACCAGGAAGATGCTGTGGCGGCTGCACGACGGCGCCCTGGTTGAGTCGGTGCTGATGAAGTACCCCGACCGGGTCACGATGTGCGTCTCGTCCCAGGCCGGGTGCGGGATGGGCTGCCCCTTCTGCGCCACCGGGCAGGCGGGCCTGACCAGGAACCTGTCCACCGCCGAGATCGTCGCCCAGGTGGTGGCGGGGGAGCGGGTCACCCGCGCCGATGCCCCCGCGCACCCGACCGCGACCTCGCGGGTGTCCAACATCGTCTTCATGGGCATGGGCGAGCCGCTGGCCAACTACAAGAACGTCCTCGGGGCGGTTCGCCGGCTGTCCGACCCGGTGCCGGCTGGCCTCGGCATCTCCCAGCGCTCGCTCACCGTGTCCACCGTCGGCCTGGTCCCGGCGATCAGGCGGCTGACGGAGGAAAACCTGACCGTCCGGCTCGCCGTGTCGCTGCACGCGCCGGACGACGAGGCGCGCGACGAGCTCGTCCCGGTCAACCGCCGCTGGAAGGTCGCCGAGGTGCTCGACGCCGCCTGGGACTACGCCGCCGCCACCGGCCGCCGCGTGTCCATCGAGTACGCGCTGATCAGGGACATCAACGACCAGCCGTGGCGCGCCGACCGGCTCGGCGCGCTGCTGGCCGGCCACCTGGCGCACGTGAACCTGATCCCGCTCAACCCGACCCCGGGCTCCAAGTGGACCGCCTCCCGCCCCGGCGTGCAGGAGGAGTTCGTCCGCCGCATCGCGGACCACGGCGTGGCGGTCACCGTCCGCGACACCCGCGGCCGCGAGATCGACGGCGCCTGCGGCCAGCTGGCGGCGACCGTTACCGGCCGCTCGGTCGGCCCCGCCTCCGCCGCCCGGGCACCCCGCTGCTGCCGATCGCCTGACCCCCCCGGGGCCTCGGCTGGGCAGCTGCCCGCTGCGCTCGTGGCCGAACTCGGCCGCGCGTTCCGGGTCCATCTCAGCCTGTAGGGAACTGGTGCTGACGGACGTGTCGGCGCCCGGTGCGACCCCGGCTGCGGGAGGATGTCCCGGTGACGTGGTGGACGAGGCTCAGCGGCCGGGCCGCACGGCGCGGCGTGACGCGGTCTGGCGGGCCGTGCACTGGGGCTGGCGCGAGGTCCAGCGGGCCGGGCTGGTGACCGCGGACACGCCCGGCAGGCCGGGTGTTCCGGCGGTTCGGCCGCGGCTCGATCATGGCGTTCCCGCCGGGGTCGGTCTTCGGCGAGGGCGGCATCGAGATCGGCGAGGACACGCCTCATCGGCCAGCAGGTGACCCTGTCGGCGGGCACGCTGCCCGGCCAGGACCTCGGCCCGCTGGACCGTGCTCGCGATCGGCGACCGGTGCGTGATCGGCCGGGGCAGCCACATCGTGGCGCACCAGTCGGTGACGATCGGCGATGACGTCTGGACCGGCCCGTACGTCTACATCACCGACCAGAACCACGGCTACGAGGACCCGGACACCCCGATCGGCAGCCAGTTCCCGGTCAACCGCCCGGTCAGCGTCGGGATCCGGCTCGTGGCTCGGGGCGGGCGCGATCGTCCTGCCCGGCGCCAGCATCGGCCGCAACGTGGTCGTCGCGGCGGGCTCGGTGGTGCGCGGCGACATCCCCGACCACTGCGTGGTGGCGGGCGTGCCCGCCCGGGTGTCCGGGAGCACACCGTGGCCGGCTGGCAGTCCGCGCGCGGCGCGAGCGAGGCGCCGGACGGCACTACCGGCCCGCTCGTGCTCCAGGCCGAGCGGTCCCGCGAGCCGGCCGTCCAGCGGAGCGAGCTCGCGATGGTGCCTGTCGCAGCCGCCGTCGAGGCCCGTCGGTGACGAGCTCCGGGTCCGGAGGCGCCGGAGCGCCGGCCGCGCAGGGACCGCGGCCAGCCCCGCCGCGGCCTCCTCGACCGCCGCCAGCCGCGGCAGCAGCCCGGAGGCCAGGCGCAGCTGCCGGTCCTTGAGGTACAGGTCGACGAAGACCGAGACCTTCGCCCGCAGCACCCAGGGGTCGAACGGCTTGGAGATGTAGTCGACCGCGCCCGCCGCGTACCCGCGGAAGGTGAGCTCGGGCTCCGCGCCCGCCGCGGTCAGGAAGATGATCGGCACGTCAGGGCGTGCGGCCGCGCTCCTTGATCCGCGCCGCGGTCTCGAAGCCGTCCATGCCCGGCATGACCACGTCGAGCAAGATCACCGCGAACTCGTCCGCCTGCCGCCGCCTCCACGGCGGCCTCGCCGGACCGGACCTGGACGAGCTCCTGGTCCAGCGACGACAGGATTGCCTCGAGCGCGAACAGGTTCTCCGCGCGGTCATCGACGAGCAGGATCTTCGCCCGGTGCGCGATGTCAGTGCCCGCCCGTGAGGGCCGCCGGCCACTGGAGCGCGGGTCATGGGACATGTCGTTGTCCTCCTGGTGGCGATCTCGTCACCCCCAAGTCTTTCACGTTCCGCCGCCGGAATTACCGCCGCAGGAGCCGCGCCACGCCCCTGACCAGCAACTGTCACTATCCCGGCGGCGGCAGAAGGACAGGATCGAGGCGGACATCCAGCCGGCCGGGGTGAAGCCGATGTCATGGCCGAAGGAGGTCCACGCCGACGCCCACCAGGACACGTACCCGGGGTTGATGAGCTGGTAGACGACGAACCCGGCGGCCCAGGGCAGCAGCATCAGCCCAGCGGGAGCGGCGCCGCCGCCGACAGGTCCCAGCGGCGCCGGGCACCGCGAGGTAGCCCGCGAAGTAGTCCACGATCAGCACCGCCGACATGGGCACGAACACCGAGCCGAGCAGGGTGAGGAAGTTCTCGTAGTCGGCGATGTTCAGCCACAGCGCGCCCGCCGTGGTCAGCGCGGTGATCACCCCCGCCAGCACCCGCCGGTCCCACAGCGGGCGCAGGTTCTGCATCGAGACCGCGGTGGAGTACACGTCGGCGAACGACTGGTCGAGTTCCCGCACGGCCAGGATCGCGAACCCGAGCGAGCCGACCGGCAGCGCGATGAACGCGCCGAAGATGTCGTTCGGCGTTCCCGCGCGCGACGGTGACCAGCGCGAGCAGCCCGATGACGTAGCACAGGACCTGGGTGACGCTGTAGCCGGCCAGCGCGCCCGCGAACGCCGCCCGCGGGCTGCGTGAGTGCCGCGTGTAGTCGGCCGCCAGCGGCGCGAACGAGATGGCGACGGCGACCACCGTGTCGGTGGCCGCCCAGTAGCCGGACCAGGTGCCGTGCGGTCAAGGTCGGGCAGCGGGTGCCGGATCAGCTGGACGAACAGGTAGCACATGACGACGAGCACGGCGCCGGTGGCGTAGCGGCGCAGCACCCGGATGGCGCCCGAGCGGGCGGATGGTCAGCAGCGCCGTGGCCGCCCCCGGCGATCAGCACGTACCCCCACTTGGGGCAGCGCGGGCGCCACCGTGTGCGCGGCCGTCGCGATCGTCACCAGCTCGAAGATGCCCCAGCCGAACAGTTGCAGCACGTTCAGCACGGTGGGCAGGTAGGACACCCGGGCGCCGAACAGCCCGCGCAGCAGCACCATGGCCGGCGCGCCGGTCTGCGCGCCGGGTATCCCGGACAGCGCGAGCACCAGGGTGCCGAACAGCGTGCCGGCCACGATGGCGGTCAGCGCGGCGGCGAGCGACAGCTCCGGGGTTCCCGCGCCGCCCGGCTGCAGCACGAAGATCGCGCCGGTGAAGCCGAGCAGGCTGACCCCGAGGTTGCCCCACAGGCCGAACTGGTCGAGCAGCCCGAGCGACTGCGGTACCGGCTCGGCGAGCGTCCGCCCCACCTCGGAACGGCGGTCGCCGGGGACGGTGACGAACGTGTTCTCGCTGGCTACGGTCGGAATCAGTCGTCGTGGCCACGGCAGCCTCCCTACGCCGGAATTACCCGGACAGGTTCGGACGGTCGGTGGCGCGTGGGCCGTCCCGCCGTCGCGGCGGGACCGCCAGCCACCCTCTCAGCCCGGTCAGCCCGAGCTCCCGTGTGTATTCAGTTGTGACGATTGTACCCGTTCGGGCGGTGCCGGGCTCTGCTTGATGCGCGCACCTGAGCTTCACTTGATGTGCGGCAAGGTCGACAGCACCCGCCGGGGCCGGGTGGTCCTGGCAGCAGATCGCCGAGCGCCTCGGCGCCGCCGCCCGCCAGCGGGCCGGAGATGTCCTGCGGGAGCACGGCGTCACGCCCGAGCGGGTCCGCCCGGCCGACTGAGGCGCCAGTCGTTCGGCCGGTTAACTTCTCGTCCGCGACCGGCGGCCGGCCGGGGCGGCGCATCTGGCGCGCGTTGCCCGGCATCCGGCCGCGAGTCGCCGAGGGCGCGGCGGAGCAGGAACTCGATCTGGGCGTTGGTGGAGCGCATCTCGTCGGCCGCCCACTTCGCGAGGGCATCGTGGACGGCCGGGTCGAGCCGCAGCAGGATGTTCTTGCGTTCTGCCATAGCGTCGTTACGAGTACAGCGAGCCGGTGTTCACCACCTGCTGGGTCGCCTGCTCGCTGCACAGGACGACGAGCAAGTTGGAGACCATGGCGGCCTTGCGCTCCTCGTCGAGCTCGACCACGTTCTCCTCGTCAAGGCGCTGCAGCGCCATCCGGACCATGCCGACCGCGCCCTCCACGATCTTGGACCGCGCGCCGACGACCGCGGCCGCCTGCTGCTGGCGGAGCATGGCCTGGGCGATCTCCGGCGCGTAGGACAGCCGGGTGAGCCGGGTCTCGATGACTTGCACGCCGGCCGCGCGCACCCGGCTCGGTCAGTTCGGCCGACAGCTTGCGGGTGATCTCGTCGGCGTTCTCCCGCAGCGAGAGCACGCCCTCCGCGCCCCGGCGTCGTAAGGGTAGCTGGACGCGATGTGCCGGACGGCGGTCTCGGTCTGGATGGCGACGAACTTGAGGTAGTCGTCGACCGAGTAGGTAGCCTGCGCGGTGTCCTGCACCTGCCAGACGACCACGGCGGCGATCTCGATCGGGTTGCCGTCGGCGTCGTTCACCTTGGCCTGCGCCGACTCCATGTTCCTGATCCGGGTGGAGACGGGGATGCGGTTGGCGAACGGGTTCACCCACTGCATCCCGGGCTGGCGGATGGTGCCCTTGTAATTGCCGAAGAGCTGGATGACGTGCGCCCGCCCCGGCGTGACGATGGTGATGCCGCGGAATACGGCGAAAAAGACGATGGCCAGGATCACGCCGGCCACGGCCAGGCTCGCCTTGGCGGCTCCGCTGGCCTCCGCGCTCTGCCAGAACGTCACCGCCGTGACGACGAGCAGCAGCAGGTCGCCGACCAGCAGCAGCGGTCCCGGGATGTACCAGGCTTGCCGTTCGGTGACCGGCTGGGCATGCAGGCGGATCGCCGCCGGGGTGTTCTGAGTCTGGGCTGTCATCGTGCCCGCCTCCAGGTGGAAAATTCACTGATACTAGCCGCTATCATACTGATATCAGTTTTTTTTGCAAGCACCCGGGAGCGGGACCCGGAACGCGGCGGGGTCAGCCCGCCTCGCCGCGCAGCGCCCGTTCGACCAGGACCACTGCCTTGGCCGTGGTCGCCAGCCGGCGCCCCTCGGTCCGGTACGCGTCGAGGACGGCGTCGATCACGTGCGGCGGCACGGTCTCGCCGAGCTCGGTCCGGGCCGTCCGGTAACCCGCCCGGGCGCCCTCGACGCAGGCCTGCGTGTGGTGCCGGGCCATCGCGGCCAGGGCCGCCGGATGCCGCCGGAGCACGCCGTGCAGCCGGAAGTCGGGTGGCACCACGTCCAGCAGCCAGGCGATCGCGGTCGCCTCGAAGTCTTCACTGCCCGGCGGATGCACTCCGGTTGGCCAGCCCGGCGGGATATACGCAGCCATGCGGCGATCATAACATCAGGTCGAACGGTAATTCGATGATCAACCACCAGCATCGCATGTGTCTCGCGGCACAGTGGAGTGTGATCTGGTCACGGACAGATACACGGCCGAGTCGACCACTAGCGCTGACCGTCACCCCGGGCACGGTAGCCAGCACCTTGTACGCCGAGCGCAGGGACGGGCTGACGGGCGGGTTCCAGAGCTTCCACCGGGTCATGAGGACGGCCCTCAAGGCGGCCACGCCGGTCGGCATAGCCGCGAACTGTGCCGCGGTCGGTGAGTAGTGCGCGGAGTATGCGGGTCAGGCGTGAGCAACGTCGCGATACGCAGCAGCTCAGCTCCGGACTCGGCGGCGAACTCTTCGAAGGCTCGCGTCTGTCGCTTATCCATGCAACCTCCCGATCTCCGTGAATCACGGCTAAGACGACAGCTTCGCGAATCAGGTTGCCGGGACCGCCGCAGGTTCTGTCCCGCCATCATGGCGCGGCTCAGCCCGCCTGCCCGCCGCCGGAAACCCTCAGCCCGGCCAGATCGAGTGATCGCCAGCCGACTCAGGCACTCAGTCTGAGGAACACGAAGGCCCCGTGGGGACACTTATTTAAGCGACGAAGAATCTCATCTTATGTATTCTGGCGGAAGGGCGAACCTATGGGGCACCGAGACGTGCGGGTCTGAATTTGGCGGAGCGTGACTTAAGATGTCTGAATTTTTCCCCGGGCCAGGTATGTTCGGTAGGCCGATGGTTCAGGTCGCGCGTACGGTCACGCAAAGCGCCACCAAGAGTAACGTTGTTCACTTGGTGAGAACAGATCAACCGGTCTGGCCCGAGGACGAACAGGCCGAGAACGATCTCCTTCGGGCTGAGGGTGAGCGGCTGCCGGTTCTGGCTGATAGGTCGGTCGCAGAAGAAGTCCTTAAAGAAGCTACGTTCAGCCTCCCCTTGACCCTGCCGGCCACTGACGTCGCCCAGGCTGGGGCAAAGTGGCAGTATCCAGGTTTTAGGCTAAAGCCGTCCTTTATTTCGCAGGAGAATGCTCTGCTATGGCGGCTGCGGCTCATATTGCGCCTGTCCGTACCCGGTCATTCGGGGGGTGGGCACACCGATAATTCGCCCGACTTGCCGCTCGCGGTCTACGTAACCCCGACGAGCAATGTTACCGAGAAGTCATCAATTTCCGGGGAACTAGGTGTGGACTTCGGCAAGCTGACTAGCTTCTTCCCGCCGATGCCCGATATTTTCACGGCTAAGGTCGGTTCGCAATTCAAGATGACAAAATTCTATACAAACATATCGGGCGGAAACCCGGGCCGGCCTAATTGCGAATGGTATGTTGCCGGCCCGCTCATGACTGAGAAGTTCGAGGCCGGTGTAACTGCTCGGGTCCCGGTGGGACAACCGCTTGTCGTCGAGGCCGAGCTGCATGTGGAGATCCGCAAGCAAGGTCTTGGCATTTCCCACAAAATCTACGCGATGAGCGAACGAGGGGTATCTCTCCTTTATATATACAATCCGGGCGACAAATTTTTCGACCGGTTCGTTAATCCCCAATCCTGGTGGGCGGGGCGGTCACAACCAGCACCCGAGAAGAGAAACACTGCGAAAGACGACGATGCCACGGGTGAAGTTCTCAACCCGCAGGTCCTCAACCCGCAGGTCCTCAACCCGCAGCCTCCAGCGGAAAGCGGGGAAAGTGCTTTTTCCTCATCGGTCCTGGATAGTTTTGTTCCTTCACCGGAATTTGCGGAGCTGTTTATTCCCGCAGCAGACATCCGGAGTGGGATTGGGTCCTCACCGGAAGTCGGTTCTGAGGCTGTGAAAGCGGAAGTTCCCGGCAGTCGGCTGCCGCCAGGGAACGATGGGCTCCGGACAGACGGACAACTCCAAAAGCGATTGGATGAGGCGACGGTGGCGCAAGCGGAGGCGAAAGCGCGTCGGGCCGAAGCCAAGGCTCGTCAAGCGGAAGCCAAGGCTCGTCGGGCCGAGGCGAAGGCTCGTCAAGCGGAAGCCAAGGCTTGTCAAGCCGAGGCGAAGGCGGCCCAAGCCGAATCTAGCGCCTGACACGAAGCCGGGCAGAGAGGCGAAGAACGAGGCCCTTCCTGTCGGCCTGCGGTGTAGCAGCGTCCTTAGACAGGTAACTGAGAATCGCGGGGGACCGGGGCGCGGCCCCTGCCGCTACCGCTGGGAAGCGGGCGCCAGGCGGCCGAACAGGCCGAGCTCGTGCGCCTTGACGGCGGCCTCGGTCCGGGTCGCGGCGCCCAGCTTGCCGAGGATGTTGGACACGTGGACGCTGGCCGTCTTGGGCGAGATGACCAGCGCGGCGGCGATTTCCCGGTTGGACTGGCCCGCCGCCACCAGGCGCAGCACCTCCAGCTCGCGGGCGGTCAGCACCGGGTCGCCCGTCCGCCCGTCAGCGCTCGCCCGGTGGCTCAGTTCCCCGATCCGGGCAGCCAGCGGGGCGGCGCCGAGCTGGGCGGCGATCGCCGCCGCCCGCCGCAGCCGGGCCTCGGCCGGGCGGGTACTCCGTCCCGCCAGGGCCACCCAGGCCGCGTGGGTGAGGGCGACGGCCGTCTGGTAGGGCTGTCCGGCGGCCTCCCAGGCGGCGACGACCGCGTCCGCCGCGGCCAGCGGCCCGTCCTCCTCCGCGCTCAGCGGCCCGTCCCCCGCCTCGGGAGCATACGAGGTCTCGGGGTCGAGCGCGGTGAACGACAGCCGCCAGGCCTGCTGGACCGGACCGCGGGCGTCCAGCTTTTCCGCCACCGTCCGCAGCTGGGCCGCCAGCGCGGCGGCGTCGTCGCCGGAGGCGCGGGCGGCCGCTAGCATCGCCGACACCACGACCGGCCAGGCATACCGGGGACTAGCGGACGACAGGTCGAACCGGGCGACGGTGTCCGCCGCCACCGCGACCGCGGCCGCCGGGCCCTTCTCGGCTAGTGCCGCGTCGATCTCGGTGACCGCCAGCGGCAGGTGGTGCTGCTCGTCGTAGCCGCCGGCGGCCAGCACCGCCCGGCTCGCCGTCGCTCGCCGGGCCGCGGTCGCGAAGTCGCCCCGGGCGACCGCGATCGAGCCGTCGACGAGCCACAGCCCGACCCGGGTCCGGGGCAGCGGCGCGAGGTCGAGGGCGCGCGCGATGACCTCGGTTGCTTCGTCCCACTGCCCGAGGTGCCACAGCGGCTCGGCCAGGTTGATCGCCAGGAAGGCGCCGCCGGTCCGGGCCAGCCCGTAGCGCTGCGCGTCGGCGATGCCCCGCCGGGCGGCGTCGGCCGCCTGCTCGAACTCGCCCGCGCCGCACAGCAGGTGCGTCTCCAGGATGACCAGTTCCAGGATGGGGCGATAGGCGCCTGCCTGCCGGGCCAGCGTGCGGGCCCGCGTCAGCAACCGGAAGGCCTCGCTGCCGCCCGCCGCCAGCTGCGGCGGCCCGGCCTCGATCATGGCCAGGTTGGCGAGCGCCTGCACCTCGGCGTCGCGGTCACCCGACTCCTGCGCCAGCCGCAGCGCGTCCGCCGCCCAGGTCCGGTCCTGCTCGGTGTTGCCGATCCCGCAGTGCGCGACCGCCAGCAGCAGCTCGGTCCTTGCCTTGGGGCAGAGCGACTCGGGCACCAGGTCCAGTCCCAGCTGGATGTCGGCCACCGAGTGGGTCTTGCCCATGTCCTTCTGGAAGGCGAACCGCTGCCGCAGCAGCAGCGCGACCCGCACGGGCTCCGTCGTCTCGTCCAGCTCGGACAGGGCGAGCTGGACATAGGCAAGCCCGCGCTGCGGCACGGTCGCGTCCCGGGCGGCTGACGCCGCCTCTTCGAGCACCCGCACGTGGTCGGCGCCGATCCGGGCGGCCGCGTCTGGTACCTGGTTCCACAGCTCGAGCACCCGGTCCAGCAGCATCAGCCGCTCCGCGTGCGCGACCGCGTTGGACGCCTGCACCGACGCCCGCCACGAGCCCGCCAGCGCCCCGGTGGTGTCGTGGGCGGAGTACCAGTGATGCGCCTTCTCGACCTCGGCCCGGCCGGGCGGAACGAGCCCGGGGTCGGCCTCGATGGCCTGGGCGAACCGCGTGTGCACGGCCGCGTGCTCGCCCGGCAGCAGGTCCGCGTGCACTGCCTCCTGGATGAGCGCGTGCCGGAACGAGTACCCGTCCGCGCTGGTGACCAGGACGTTGGCCGCCACCGCGGGGCGGATCGCGGCGATGAGGCTGCCCGCGTCGAGCCCGGTGACCTGTATCAGCAGCGCATCGCTGGTCACCCCGCTGCCCGCGCTGGCCACGCGCAGCAGCTCCTGGGAGTTGTCCGGCAGCCGCCGGACCGCCTGCAGCAGCAAGTCGGCCAGTGAGTCAGGCAGGATGTCGCAGGTCTCGTCGCCGCCGCCCGCGCAGGCGAGCAGCTCCTCGGTGAACAGCGGGTTACCCTGGGCGCGGTCGTAGATGGCGTCGGCGAACCCGCGCTCGGGGACCCGGCGCAGGACAACGGCCGCCAGCTCCTCCGCCTGGCCGCGGGTGAGCCGGCGGAGCTCGGCCCGGTCGACCCAGTCGATCCGGGCTAGCTCGGCCAGCAGCGGCCGCAGGGGATGGGTACGGTGCAGCTCGTCCGACCGGAACGTCACCACGATGAGCACGTTGCGCATGGCCCGCTGGTAGCCGACGAGGAAGGCGAGCAGGTCGCGGCTGGAGCGGTCGGCCCAGTGGGCGTCCTCGACGATCAGCACCAGCGGCTGCTCCTCGGCCAGCCGTTCGAGCAGGCTGAGGAAGCCCTCGAACAGGTGAGCGCGTGCCTCGCCCGCCGTCTCGGCGCCCTCGTGGCCGGCGCCGCTGCAGGCCGAAGCCGGGGACGGTGAACGTCCCGCCCGGCTCACCCACTGCCGCCGCGTCGGGCGCCAGCTCCGGCAGCAGCCGGGCCAACTCCCGGGCGGCCCGGCCGCTGCCGGACAGCAGGCCGGCGATCTGGGCCGGCGCCCATCTCCCGCACCAGCTCGCGCAGCATGGCGGTGAACGGGCTGAAGGGCAGGCCGTCGGCGCCGAGTTCCAGGCACGCCCCGGTCAGCACCCGGACCCCGGCGCTGCGCGCGGCCGCGGTGAACTCGCCGATCAGCCGGGTCTTGCCCATCCCGGCTTCGCCGCCGACGAGCACAGCCGCGGGTTCGCCCTGGCGCACCGCATCGAGCGCGGACTCCAGGGCGGCCATCTCAGCAGCCCGTCCCACCAGGACCGGGCTGGCGCCGCGTCTGCTCATCACATAGTCAAGCATCGCAGCCGGGTACGACATTCCAGCCTGCCGCCCTGCGGGCAGACTGGAATGTGCGGCCGACTGGAAATCGCGGTCCATGGCGGTGCGCGGGCGTGCGCCCGGCCGTTACCGGCCGGTCCGCGCGGACCGGCCGGGCGCCTCTTCGTGACGCTGGGCCGGAATCGTGTCCCCGGCCGCCAGCAGCTCGTGCGCGTAGTCAGGGATAACCGGCAGCGTCGCCGCCTCCGGCCGCGACCGCCTGGCCGCGCCGCGCGCAGCGCCGCGGCGCGCGGCCGCGGGCCTCGCCGGCCTGCCGGGCCGACTGCTCCCTGCTCCGCCATCCGCTGCCTGGCCATCTCGTACATCAGGTTGCCGTTCATCGGGCCCTCCCAGGTGCCGCGGAGACCGCCCTGGTTTCCTGCGTACTTACAGGTTCGCGCTAAGGCCCCCCGGTCCCGCTATCGGACGTTCGCCGTATCCTTGCCCCGGCCGTCGGCCTAGGACGGTCTAAGCCCTCATGAGGAGGCCTAAGCCAGGGCACGTTCCCGCCCGGAAGTGGGCGCCCCGGCCGGCCGCTGGCCCCCGTGCCGGCGGCCGTGGTCCCGGCCGCCGCGGGCCGCCGGTCAACCGGTAGCGGGCCGGCAATAGACTGGTAAGTGCCGCGCATCCAGCGGCGCAGGCCACGGGCGGCCGGGATTCCGCCAGTCAACGGACGGCGGCCAGGCCCCGAGGCGACGTCCCGATGCCGATGACCGAGAACTCACGCATGCCCGTACCGCACCACCAGGAGATCATCATGACCAGCGCCACGGAGCTGGCGACCCGCGACGACATCCGCAATGTCGCCATCGTGGCGCACGTCGACCACGGCAAGACCACGCTGGTCGACGCCATGCTGTGGCAGTCGGGCGCGTTCGGCGCCCACGCCCACGTCAACGAGCGGGTCATGGACTCCAACGACCTGGAGCGCGAGAAGGGCATCACCATCCTCGCGAAGAACACCGCGGTCAAGCACAGCGGGCTGACGATCAACATCATCGACACGCCCGGTCACGCCGACTTCGGCGGCGAGGTCGAGCGCGGACTGTCCATGGTGGACGGCGTGGTGCTGCTGGTCGACGCGTCCGAGGGGCCGCTGCCGCAGACCCGGTTCGTGCTCAGCAAGACGCTGGAGGCCAACCTCCCCGTCATCCTCGTCATCAACAAAGTTGACCGCGCGGACGCGCGGATCGCCGAGGTCATCGACGCCTGCTACGAGCTGTTCATCGACCTGGACGCGAGCGAGGAGCAGATCGAGTTCCCGGTCGTGTACGCCTCCGCGCGGGCCGGCCGGGCCAGCCTCAACCGCCCGGAGGACGGCGCGCTGCCCGACAGCGAGAACCTCGAGCCGCTGTTCGACGTCATCAAGGCGACCATCCCGGCCCCGGTCTTCGACCCCAGCGCCCCGCTGCAGGCGCACGTGACCAACCTGGACGCGTCCTCCTACCTGGGCCGCATCGCGCTCTGCCGGATTCACAACGGCACGATCAAGCGCGGCCAGCAGGTCGCCTGGTGCCGCCACGACGGCTCCATCCAGCGGGTGAAGATCTCCGAGCTCTTCCTCACCGAGGCGCTCGAGCGGGTGCAGGCCGACCAGGCAGGTCCTGGCGACATCGCCGCGATCGCCGGCATCCCCGACATCATGATCGGTGACACCCTGGCCGACCCGGCCGACCCCCGTCCGCTGCCGCTGATCACCGTGGACGAGCCGGCCATCTCGATGACGCTCGGCACCAACACCTCGCCTATCTCGCGGCCGCGAGAAGGGCACCAAGGTCACCGCCCGGCTGGTCAAGGACCGTCTGGACCGCGAGCTTGTCGGCAACGTGAGCCTCCAGGTAGTGCCGACCGAGCGGCCGGACACCTGGGAAGTCCGCGGCCGGGGCGAGCTCGCGCTCGCAATCCTGGTCGAGACCATGCGCCGGGAAGGCTACGAGCTCACCGTCGGCCGCCCCTCGGCCGTCACCCGGGAGGTCAACGGCAAGGTGTACGAGCCGGTCGAGCGCCTGTCGGTCGACGTGCCCGAGGAGTACCTGGGAGCGGTCACCCAGATGGTCGCGGTGCGCCGGGGCCGGATGGAGTCGATGACCAACCACGGCACCGGCTGGGTCCGGCTGGCCTTCCTGGTCCCGTCCCGCGGCCTGATCGGCTTCCGCACCCAGTTCCTGACCGAGACCCGCGGCACCGGGATCGCGCACCACGTCTTCGAGGGCTACGAGCCGTGGGCGGGCGTGATCAAGGGCCGGGCGACCGGCTCGCTGGTCGCCGACCGCTCCGGCGCCGCCTCCACCTACGCGATGTTCAACCTGCAGGAGCGCGGCTCGCTCTTCGTGGCGCCGACGACCGAGGTCTACGAGGGCATGATCGTCGGCGAGAACTCGCGCGACGACGACATGGACGTCAACATCACCAAGGAGAAGAAGGTCACCAACATCCGCCAGTCCAACCAGGAGGAGCTCGAGCGGCTGGTCCCGCCGCGCATCCTCAGCCTGGAGCAGGCGCTCGAGTTCTGCGCCGAGGACGAGTGCGTCGAAGTGACCCCGGCGCGCGGTCCGCCTGCGCAAGACGATCCTCGACGCCAAGGAGCGCGGCCGTGAGCGCGGCCGGGTCTCCCGCGGGCAGTAGTCGCGCCCCTTTGTGCCCGCCTCTAGGGTCGCGTGACCGTTTACCGCCCTTGATGACGCTGACGGGGCGAAATGTCGCGCTATCAAACGTACGTATACCCATATCTCCGCTATCCGTATGGTGGCCGCCGGATGCCCGCATAGAGTACGTATGCGCCCGGGGTAAACCGGGGATGGCCGGGCGCGCAAGGGGATAGGTCGACGCAACTGAGGGGCTGCGTCGGCAGGCATGAAGGCGGACCGTCCGCGGGGTGCGGACGGGAAGCGCAGGCCGGGGCGGCGCCTACGGGTACACGATGAGTGACTCCGGCGCCGCTACCGCCTTTTCCGTGCCGCTTCCTGCCATTTAACCGTGCGCATAGCGCGATCTGACTTCGGGTATGCCGTCCTCCGCATACAGTGAGCCCGCCTGCGGTGGGCTTACTGCCAACGGGGGGAACGCATGAGCCAGCCACTGGCGTCGTTTCAGGTAAGCCAGAGCTTTCAGAATCTGCTCGACACGGTATTCCATTCGATACCGAAACTGCTGGTCTTCCTGCTTGTCCTCGTCGTCGGCTGGTTTGTCGCCAAGGTGCTGGCCCGGATCGTCGATATGGTGCTGCGCCGGGTCAAGTTCGACCGCTTCGTCGAGCGGGGCATGGTCGGCCAGGCGCTGGCCCGTTCCAGCACCGACGCGACGAGCCTCATCGCCAAGATCGTGTACTACGCGCTCCTGCTCGTCACGCTTCAGATGGCGTTCGGCGTGTGGGGGCCGAACCCGGTCTCGGCCATGCTCAACGCGGTCGTCGCGTGGCTGCCCAAGGCGATCGTCGCGATCATCATCATCGTCATCGCGTCAGCCATCGCGCGGGTGGTCAAGGACCTCGTCAGCGGGGCCCTCGGCAGCCTCTCCTACGGGCCGTTCCTGGCCAGCGCGGCGTCGGTCATCATCATCGCGCTGGGCGTATTCGCCGCCCTCGACCAGGTCGGCATCGCCGCCGCGGTGACCCAGCCGATCCTCTACGCGGTGCTGCTCACCGCGGGCGCGGTCGTCGCCATCGGTGTCGGCGGGGGCCTCATCAAGCCCATGCAGGATCGCTGGGAGCGCCTGCTGAACGCGGCCGAGCGGGAGACGAACACCCAGGTCGCCGCCTACCAGCAGGGCCGCGCCGACGCGATGGGGGCTCCACACCAGGGCGGGCCCGCCCCGGCCGCGCCGCAGCCCGCGTCCGCAGGCGGTCAGGGTTACGGCTACCAGTCCGGCTCAGGCGCTCGGGACTCCGGCGGCCCGCAGGCCTCCGGCGGCCCGCAGTCCTCCGGCGGTTCCCAGGGCGATGGCGGTTCCCAGGGCGATGGCGGTTCCGGGGAAGCCGACGGCCCTCAGCCTCCGGCCAGCCCGCCAGACTCTGAGGGCCGCGGTCCCGGGCACGACCCGGGTGAGTGGGGCAATCCGCGCCCGGGCAGTCAGTAACGGCTAAGGCGGCCAGGCCCAGACCCTGCGCCTCGGTAAACAGCTGGCACACGGCCGCCAGCCGCAGCGACTCCCAGTCCGGGATCGCTTCGCCGCCCGGAATGGCTGCCCGCCCCGCGCTGCGGCGGCCGCCACCCGCGGGCGATGGCCGCCTCGGTGAACCCCTGCGCGTAGCCGATCAGCATCCGCGTGGTGGGGACGCGCCCGCGGCGGGTGAGGGCCACCCTGAGCTCCGACGCGTGCTGCTCCACGGCCTCCCGGGTGGCCGTGTGCCCGGCCGAGCGGGACAGCGTGGCCTGGCCGACCTGGCCGGCCAGCCGCAGCACGATACCCGGCAAATCGACATCAACAGGATCAGAGAGGGGCATAACGCCAAGCTACGCGAGAACCCAGGCCGCCGGCGGGGCAATCGCCGAAACCCGCGGGGCTGCTGTGACGACACTGTCCGCGGCCCGGGGCCAACGGGGCCCGCGCCTCGGCTTTTCACTGGAAACTAAAATCGTCCTGGAAACAAAGCGTCCGCATAGGCCGCAAAGTTTCCAGCTTGCGCAAAGTTTCCGCACAAATGAGCGAATCAGCGGGCAGGGCGGCTTCTCCCCGCCTCGCGCCGGCTACTGGGGCGTCGCTACCTAGCCACCCGTCAGGCCGGACCCGGCCAGTCAGGCCACCCGGCCCAATCCGTCCCACTGGGACCACCCGGCCCAATCCGTCCCACCGGGCCACCGGGCCACCGGGCCACCCGGCCACCGGCCCAACACTGGGGGCCACCGGCCACCCGGCCACCCGGCCCAATCCGTCCCACCGGGCCACCCGGCCACCCGGCCACCCGGCCACCGGGCCACCCGGCCCAATCCGTCCCACCGGGCCACCGGGCCACCGGGCCACCCGGCCCTGCGTCACCCCGCCGCGGCCGCCAGCGGCCTGCCGTCCGCCACTCGCGGGCCGCCCTCACGAGGTGTCCAGCATGTCGCCGGCGTTGCGACTTGAAGCGCCTCGCCAGCATTGATTACTTTCCGTGCATGAAGAAGTTGCGGAGAGTGATCATGCTGCGGACCGCGGTAACCTGCGGCGTAGCGGTGACGCTCTCGTGCGTCCCGGCGATGGGGGCCCGGGCGGGCTCCAGGCGGGGGCCGAGGCGGGGGCCCAGGCGGCCGCGGCCAGCGGCTCCGGGCCCGCCCGCGGGCTGGACATCTCGTCCTACCAGCACGGCGGGACGCCGATCGACTGGCCGCAGCTCGCCAGGCACGGCATCAGCTTCGTCGCGGTGAAGGCGTCCGAGGGCACCTACTACCGCAACCCGTACTACCAGTCCGACGGGCGGGGTGCCGTCACGGCCGGACTCGCGGTGATGCCGTACGTGTTCGCCAACCCGGCCAGCGCCGGCGGGGCGGCGACCGCGCGCTACGCCGTCCGCGTCACGGGCAGCCTGCGCAGGCCCGCCCAGCTGCCGCTCGTCGTCGACCTGGAGAACGACCCGTACAAGTCGGGCGCCGACTGCTACGGGCTGGGCCGCAGGTCGATGATCGGCTGGATCGCCGGCTTCGTCGGCCAGGCCAGGGCACTGACGGGAAAGTGGCCGGTCATCTACACGGCGGCCAGCTGGTGGCAGGAGTGCACCGGCGCCACGAGCCGGTTCCGCCGGGACCCGCTGTGGCTGGCCGCGTTCGGCGGCACCAGGCCCGCCGTGCCGTCCACCTGGCGGCGCTGGACGTTCTGGCAGTACAACGACGCCGGCCGCCTGCCGGGGATCGGCCCGTCCGACCTGGACTACTACCAGCCGACCGGCGACCTGCCCGCGCTGCGCCCGCTGCCGTGGCCAGGCGTCCGGGGCGCGCCCGGCGGCCGACCGCCGCCTGGCCGCCAGGATCCGGGCCCGGAGCCTGGCGGCCAGGCGGCAAGGAACGCGGTCAGGAACGCGGCCGGGACCGAGGGCGAGGCACCTGGTGAGACACCGAGGGCGCCCCTGACCGGAAGTCAGGAGCGCCCTCGGTAAGCCGCCAGGCCGCGCCTAGCGCTTGCCGGGCACCGCCGGGGTCCCCTTCGACTTCGGCCGCATGGAGATCTTCGAGCCGAGCCAGACCAGCGGGTCGTACTTCCGCCCGGCGACGCGCTCCTTCATCGGGATGATCGCGTTGTCGGTGATCTTGATGTGCTCGGGGCAGACCTCGGTGCAGCACTTGGTGATGTTGCAGTAGCCGAGGCCGAAGTCGTCCTGCGCGATGTCGCGCCGGTCGGCCTCGTCCGCCGGGTGCATCTCAAGCTCCGCGACCCGCATGAGGAACCGCGGGCCGGAGAACGCGTCCTCGTTGTCCGCGTGGTCGCGGATCACGTGGCAGGTGTTCTGGCACAGGTAGCACTCGATGCACTTGCGGAACTCCTGCGAGCGGTTCACGTCCTCCTGCTGCATCCGGAACTCGCCCGGCTTGATGGCCGGGTCCGGCGCTGAACGAGGGGATCTCCCGCGCCTTCGCGTAGTTGAACGACACGTCCGTGACCAGGTCCCGGATCACCGGGAAGGTCCGCATCGGCGTGATCGTCAGCGTCTCGTCCTCGGTGAACGTGTCGACATCCGGGTCATGCAGCCGAGCCGCGGCATGCCGTTGATCTCCATCGAGCACGAGCCGCACTTGCCGGCCTTGCAGTTCCACCGGATGGCCAGGTCGGACGCCTGCGTGGCCTGCAGCCGGTGCAGCACGTCGAGGACGACCTCGCCCTCGTTGACCTCGACCTTGTAGTCCTTCAGCGCGCCGGAGCCCGCGTCGCCGCGCCACACCCGGAGCTTCGCCAGGTACCCCATCAGTGCCCCTCCTCCAGCGCAGCCGCCTCGCGGTGCCCGGCCAGCTCTTCCTTGGTCATGTACTTCTTGAGCTCGGAGATGTCGAACAGGTCGAGCAGGTCCGGGCGGATCACCGGCAGCGGCTGGTGCACCATCTCGATCTTGTCGCCCTTCAGCGACAGGATCAGGTTCACCTTGCGCCACTCCGGCGACATCTCCGGGTAGTCCTCGCGGGTGTGCCCGCCGCGGGACTCCTGCCGCTCCAGGGCGGCCATCGCCACGCACTCGGCGACGAGCAGCATGTTCCGCAGGTCCTGCGCGTAGTGCCAGCCCGGGTTGTAGGCCCGCTCACCGGGCACGGCGACGCGTCTGCGGCGCGCTCCCTGAACTTCTCCAGCGCGGCCAGCGCGTCCTTGACCTCTGACTCGCGCCGGATGAGGCCGACCAGGTCCTGCATCGTCTGCTGCAGCTCGTGGTGCACCGTGTACGGGTTCTCGCCCTCGGCCCGCTCGAACGGCGCGAGCGCCTCCGCCACGGCCGCGTCCAGGTCAGCCTGCACGACGGCAGGCTTAGCGGAACCAAGCGACTCCAGGTAGTCCGCCGCGCCGTCGCCGGCCCGCTTGCCGAACACCAGCAGGTCGGACAGCGAGTTGCCGCCGAGCCGGTTGGAGCCGTGCATGCCGCCGGACACCTCGCCCGCCGCGAACAGGCCCGGCACCGAGGACGCCGCGGTATCCGGGTCGACCTCGACCCCGCCCATCACGTAGTGGCAGGTCGGCCCGATCTCCATCGGCTCCTTGGTGATGTCCACGCCGGCCAGCTCCAGGAACTGGTGGTGCATGGACGGCAGCTTCTTCAAGATCTCGTCGGCGGGCAGCCGGGAGGCGACGTCGAGGAACACGCCGCCGTGCTCGGTGCCGCGCCCGCCTTGATCTCGGAGTTGATCGACCGCGCCACCTCGTCGCGGGGCAGCAGCTCCGGCGGACGCCGGTTGTGGTCCGGGTCGGTGTACCAGCGGTCGGCCTCTTCCTCGGTCTCCGCGTACTGGGCGCGGAACACGTCGGGCACGTAGTTGAACATGAACCGCTTGCCCTCGGTGTTCCGCAGCACCCCGCCGTCGCCGCGCACCGACTCGGTGACCAGCAGGCCAGCGACGGACAGCGGCCAGATCATGCCGGTCGGGTGGAACTGGACGAACTCCATGTTCATCAGCTTCGCGCCCGCCAGCAGGGCGAGCGCGTGCCCGTCGCCGCTGTACTCCCAGGAGTTTGACGTGATCTTGAACGTCCGCCCGATGCCGCCGGTCGCGAGGATGACCGTCGGCGCCTCGAACAGGACGAACTTGCCGGTGTCGCGGATGTAACCGAAGGCGCCCGCGATCTCGCCGGCCGTCGACTTCAGCAGCCGGGTGATCGTCGTCTCCGCGAACACCGGATCATGGCCTCGGGGTCGCCGAACTCGTATGGAGTCGGCCTGCTGCAGCGCGACGACGCGCTGCTGCAGCGTGCGGATCATCTCCAGGCCGGTGCGGTCGCCCACGTGCGCGAGCCGCGGGTACTCGTGCCCGCCGAAGTTACGCTGCGAGATCTTGCCGTCCTTGGTCCGGTCGAACAGCGCGCCCCACGCCTCGAGCTCCCAGACCCGGTCGGGTGCCTCCTTCGCGTGCAGCTCCGCCATCCGCGGGTTGTTCAGGAACTTCCCGCCGCGCATGGTGTCGCGGAAGTGCACCTGCCAGTTGTCCTTGGGGTTGACGTTCCCCATGGCGGCGGCGGCGCCGCCCTCGGCCATGACGGTGTGCGCCTTGCCGAACAGCGACTTGGAGATGATCGCCGTCTTCAGGCCCCGCGCCCGCGCCTCGATCGCCGCCCGCAGCCCGGAGCCGCCCGCGCCGATCACTACGACGTCGTAGGAGTAACGCTCGATTTCGGTGTCGGTGGTAGCCATAACTAATTCGCCCGTTCCGAAGCCTAGTTGAAGATGCCGCGGGTCGCTGAAGGCGCCGCTCGCGACCAGCATGATGTAGAGGTCGGTGACCATCAGCGTGGTCAGCGAGATCCAGGCGAACGCCATGTGATGCCGGTTCAGCTTCGAGACCTGCGTCCAGGCCCAGTACCTGACCGGGTGCTTGGAGAAGTTCTTGAGCCGCCCGCCGGTGATGTGCCGGCAGGAATGGCAGGAGAACGTGTACGCCCACACCGCCACGATGTTGACCAGCATGATGATCGACCCGAGCCCGATGCCGAAGTTGCCGTCCGGACCGCGGAACGCCTGCACCACGTCCCAGGTGAGCAGGAGCCGCGATCACGAACGCCGCGTAGAAGAAGTAGCGGTGCAGGTTCTGCCCGATCAGCGGCACCCTGGTCTCGCCCGAGTAGGTGGCGTGCGGCTCGCGCACCGCACACGCGGCGGGCGAGCGCCAGAACGCGCGGTAGTAGGCGCCGCGGTAGTAGTAGCAGGTCAGCCGGAAGCCGAGGACGAACGGCAGCGAGACGAAGGCGTAGGGGATGATCGGCGGGATGGCCGGGATCCACTGGCCGAGGGTCGGACGAGCCCGGCACGCACTCCCCGCTGACGCAAGGCGAGTAGAACGGCGTCAGGTAGTGGTACTGGGGCACGTAGTAGCCAGTGCCCCATGAACACCCGGACGGTGGCGTAGAGCCACCCAGATGGTCAGCAGGGTCGCGACGACGCGCCCCCGGTTCCACCAGGGGTCCGTGCGGAGCGTCCGCTCCTTGATCTGCGCCCGCGTTCTGGCCGGCGCATCCGAAAGTTGTGTCATCCAGCGTCCTCGCTGCCTCGTGCGTGATCGATGACCGCGACGCGCGGCCAGGCGACCCTGTACGGGCGGGGGCGGGGGCGCGCATGCGATGCCCACGAACTTATTCCAGTTAGTCTCAGCATGCCGCATCAGGGCGACCCTTCCAGAATGTGAGACTGACTACATTGCCTCTTCCCGCGCGGTCATCCGCGCAATTTGGTGAGCAGGTCCGTGCCCCACCCGTCAGCCGTGAATCCCCCGGATCGGCCGACCCACGCGGGCGGGCCGGAGGTGGCCGCACCGCCCCGCCGCTATGTCCTCGCCCGCGTCCCCCGCCCGGCCGCGGGCGCCCCGGCCACCAGGAACGTCCCGTCGTGGCGGCGTGGGTCGTAGGATCCGGTCGCCGCCTGACACAGGCGCGGATACCGGGGACGGCCGCGGCCCGCTGGGCGGCGGCGCAGCCGGGCGCGCCCGCGTATCCCGTGATTACGAGCGAAAAAGCCAAACGCAAGAAAACCACTGCCCCGAACGTGGCGCCGCTCCGCCTGGCCCGTCCGATTTTCCGATCGCCTGCCAGTTCACCCGGCCGCGCATCGCTGCGGCCGTTCCCGGAATTGGCCTTAACCGATGCCGAATGGCCGCCCCGGGCCAGCCTCAGCGGCCAGCGGTCACCCCCGTCACGCCCGGCCCCCGTCACGCCCGGCCCCCGTCACGCCCGGCCCCGTCACGCTGTGTCCGCGCCGCCGGCCGGGGCGCTGTTTACCCGGCGGGCGCGGTGCTGCCGAGCGCCTGCTTGAGGAACGCGACCTGGAGCAGCAGCATGTTCTCCGCCACCGCCTCCTGCGAGGTCATGTGGGTGACCCCGGACAGCGGCAGCACTGAGTGCGGGTACCCCGCGGCGAGCAGCGCCGACGACAGCCGCAGCGAGTGCGCGACGAAGACGTTGTCGTCGGCTAGCCCGTGAATGATCAGTAGCGGGCGGATACTGACCGCACGGCCCGCTGCGGGATCGTCGAGCAGGGAACTGACCTGGTATGCGGCCGGGTTCTCATCCGGATGGCCCAGGTAGCGCTCGGTGTAGTGGGTGTCGTAGAGCCGCCAGTCGGTCGGCGGCGCCCCCGCCACCCCGGCGTGGAACACGTCCGGGCGGCGCAGCACTGCCAGGGCCGACAGGTAGCCGCCGAACGACCAGCCGCGGATCCCGACCCGGCTCGTGTCCAGGTCGCCGATCTCCCCGGCGGCCGCGTGCAGCGCCGTGACCTGGTCTTCGAGGATGCCGGAGGCGAAGTCGCGCGCGATCGTCCGGTCCCAGGACGGCCCCCGGCCCGGGGTACCGCGGCCGTCGGCCACGATCACCGCGAAGCCCTGCTCGGCGAACCACTGGGCGGCCAGGTACATGCTGGCCGACTTGACCACGCGCTGCGCGCCCGGCCCGCCGTACGGGTCCATCAGCACCGGGAGGCTGGTGCCGGGCTGGTGCCAGGACGGGAACAGCACCGCGGTCCGGATGCCAGCCGGGCCGGCCTCGATGAACTGCGGCGAGGGGGCGGGCAGGTTCGGTTCCTGGCCGAGCGAGGCGATGGCGGCTTCCCCGGCCGGGCCGCCCCGGGGACCGCCCCGGATGATCCGGAACGCGGGCTTGCTGCTCGCCAGCGTCCGGGTGGCCAGTACCGTGGTCCCGCCCGCGGCCGTCGCGGCGTGCATCCCGGGGCCGGTCGCGACCTCGGTCAGCCCGTCCGCGCTCCAGCGCCAGATGCCGACCTCGGTTGGCTCGGTCGAGCCCGCGAACAGCACGTCCCCGCCGTCGGAGCCGAGAACGGCCCGCACCTGCAGCCCGTCCGGGGTCACGGGGGCGGCCGTCGCCAGCCCGTCGGCCGGGGCGATGACCAGGCCGCGGGTGTCGCCGCTGATCGCGGTCCAGACAATCTCCCCGCCCGGCAGCTGGGCCGGGACCCCGTCGACGACGTCGGTCCAGTGCGGGTCGGTGTCCTCGCGCAGCACCTCGCCGGTGACCGCGTTGACCACCCGCATCGTCTTCTGGTCCCGCGTTTGCACGACGATCAGCAGGTCGTCGCCCCAGGCCGCGTTGACCAGGTACGGGAAGGATGCCCGGTCCCAGCTCCCGACCGAGTCGAGCTCGGCCCCACCGGCCGGCGTGGCGGCCAGCGGGGTCGCGCCGGCAGGCTCCGCCTCTGGCCCGGCCGGCTCCGCCTCTGGCCCGGCCGGCTGAGCCCGGAGCGTAGCCACCAGCAGCGACACGTCGGCGTTGGCGGTGCCCGCGGCCGGGTAGCGGACCTCGGCCGGGTCCTGGTCCGGGTTGGCCGGGTCGGCGATGTGCCAGCGGGCGACGGGTGACTCGTCCACCCGGGCGACCAGCAGCCGGCGGCCGTCTGGTGACCACCAGTAGCCGCGGGAGCGGTCCATCTCCTCGGCCGCGACGAATTCGGCCAGCCCGAAGGTCACCCCGTCCTGCTGCGCGACCACGGTGTCGGCCCCGGTCGCGAGGATGACCACGCGGAGAGCGCCGTCGTGGACGTAGGCGACCGCGGTCCCGTCCGGGCTCGGCCGCGGGTCGAGGGCCGGGGTCCTGGTCGGCACCAGCCGGGGCGGGGGGCCGTCCGCTGAAGCCGCCGCTTCGCCCAGCGGGGCCGCGTAGACCTGGCCCGACAGGGCGAAGACGGCTAGCCTGGCGTCCCGGTCGGTGGCGTACGCCACGACCCCGGCGGCCGTTTCCCTGACCCGTTCCCGCCGCGCCCGTTCCTCGGGCGGGAGGTTCTCCTCGTCCACCCCGAGCGACCGCGGGTCAGCCACCACCCGCTCCGCCCCGGTGGCGGCGTCGGCTTCCCACAGGCAGGTGACCGGGTCGTCGCCCGCGCGCGAGCGCAGGAAGATCACCCGGGTGCCGTCGGGCGACACCTGGAACGCCCGGGGTACGCCGAGCCGGAATCCGCGCGTCCGCGCCTGCTGCCTGGGGAAGCTTTCGGTCATAGCCCCCGATCATGCCAGGCCGCGTCGGGTGGTGCCGCTGCGCGGTAGCGTCTGAGGGTGGACAACAGCCTGCTGCTGGTGCACGCGCACCCGGACGACGAGTCGATCGGCACCGGCGCCACGATGGCCAAGTACGCGGCCGAGGGCGCCCGCGTCACCCTGGTCACCTGCACGCTGGGCGAACTGGGGGAGATCATCCCGCCCGACCTGTCGCACCTGCTCCCCGACGAGCTCGGCCAGCACCGGATCGGGGAGCTCGACCGCGCCTGCGCCGCCCTGGGCGTCACCGATCACCGCTTCCTCGGCGGCGAGGGCCGCTACCGCGACTCCGGCATGATGGGGCTGCCGGACAATGACGACCCGCGCTGCTTCTGGCGGGCCGACGTCGACGAGGCGGCCCGGGCCCTGGCCAAGGTCATCGACGAGGTCGAGGCGGACGTGCTGGTGACCTACGACGCCAACGGCTTCTACGGGCACCCCGACCACATCCAGGCCCACCGGGTCACCGTCCGGGCGCGCGAGCTGGCCGGGCGGGACACGAGCCTGTACGCGACCGCCATGCCCCGTTCGGTGCTGGCGGCGGCGCTCGAGCTGCCGGCCGACTCCTGGTTCGTGCGCAGCAATGACCTGTCCGCCAGCGTGCCCGACGACCAGGTCACGGCCGCGGTCGACGGGTCGGCCTACCGAGGAGCCAAGCGGGCGGCGATGCGCGCCCACGAGACCCAGATCACCGTCGACGGCGACTACTTCGCGCTGTCGAACGAGATCGGCCAGCGGATCGGCGCGACCGAGTTCTACACCCAGCTCGCCGGACCGCGGGCGTTGCCTGACCCGGCCGGCGCCTACCAGCGTGACCTGTTTCCCCCGGCCAGTCGGTAGCCTGCTGCCTTATGGGGAGTACCTGATGGAGACATCGCAGCCCGGCGCCGGTGCCGGCGCGGCCCCGGCCGGCGGCGGGCAGCGCGCGCTGACCGCCCTCGGCTACCTGCTGCTGCTTGTGCTCGGCCTGCTCGAGGGGGGCATCGGCGCCTTCCAGTACGGTCAGCCGCCGACGCCGCTGATCGCGGCCCTGCTGGCGGTGATCGTCTTCGTCACGTGCGCGGGTTGCGGCTGGGGGGTCGGCAGCGTCACCGGGGCGCTCCTGCCCGCGGTTGGCTGGCTGGTCGCCGCGTTCGTGCTGGCGATGGGGCGGCCCAACGGCAGCGTGATCATCACCGCGACGCCGGCGGGTGAGTGGTTCCTCTACGGCGGGGCGCTGGCCTGCGTGCTGAGCGTTTTCGCGGTGCTCTTCGCCCGGCTCCGGCGCCCCGCCGGCAAGGTCAGCCGCTAACCGCCCGCACCGCGCCACCGCCCGCACCGCGCCACCGCCCGCACCGCGCCACCGCCCACACCGCCCGCACCGTGACCACCCAACCACACCAGCCCCAGCGGTACCAGCAGCCACGGCAACCACTCCGGCCTCCCCCAGCGCTAATCCAGCCGGGCCCGCCAGGCCCAACCAGAGCATCAGCACCACGAGCCTCCCTTAAAGCGGAAACTATCGGCGAAGGGGAAACTTTCAGGTGGCCGGCCAACATTTGTTTCCACCGTTCACCCAGCCGAGCGCACCGCTCCAGCCGAGGCGCACCCGCCGGTGCCACACCAGCCACAGGCTTCCCGAGCGGAACGCGCGGCCGCCCTGGTACGGCCGGCCAGGCCCGCCAGGGCGGCCACGCGGTCACCGTGACGGCAAGGTCCTCAGCGGGCCGCGAGTACCGCCTCCCTGAACCGGTCCAGCCCCCAGGTCAGCTCGTCGGAGTTGATGACCAGCGGCGGGGCGAGCCGGATGGTGGTGCCGTGGGTCTCCTTGGCCAGCACCCCGAGTGACGCCAGCCGCTCGCACACCGCCCGCCCGTCAAGGTCGGCGAAGGTGACGCCGGCCCACAGGCCGCGCCCGCTGACCGATGACACCACCGAGGACGGCAACGACCCGAGGGACGCGTGCAGCAGGCCGCCGAGACCGGCCGAGCGCTGCTGGAACTCCCCGGTCCTGAGCATCGCGATCACCTCCCGGCCGACCGCGCACGCGAGCGGGTTGCCGCCGAAGGTGGACCCGTGCTGGCCGGGCTTGAGCACGCCCAGGACCGCGGCCGAGGACACCATCGCCGAGAGCGGCACGATGCCGCCGCCGAGCGCCTTGCCGAGCAGGTAGGCGTCGGGCACAACGCCCTCGGCGGCGCAGGCGAAGGTGGTGCCGACCCGGCCGAGGCCGGACTGGATCTCATCCGCGATCATCAGCGCGCCGGCCGCGGTGCACAGCTCCCGGACCCCGGCCAGGAAGCCGGGCGGGGGCACGACCACGCCCGCCTCGCCCTGGATGGGCTCGACCAGCACCCCGGCGACCCGCTCGCCGTAGGCGGCGAAGGCGGCCGACAGGGCGGCCAGGTCGCCGTACGGGACCGAGATGAAGCCCGGGGTGTAGGGGCCGAAGTCGGCCCGTGCGTCCGGGTCGGACGAGAACGAGACGATGGTGGTGGTCCGCCCGTGGAAGTTGCCGTCGAAGACGATGATGACTGCCTCGCCGTCCGGCACCCCGCGGGTGAGGTAGCTCCACTTCCGCGCGACCTTGAGCGCGGTCTCGACCGCCTCCGCACCGGTGTTCATCGGCAGCACCATGTCCATGCCGCACAGGTCGGCCAGCTCAGCGCAGAACGGCCCGAACTGGTCGTGGTCGAACGCCCGCGAGACCAGGGTGACCCGGCCGAGCTGGCGGGTGGCCGCCGCCACCAGCCGGGGGTGGCGGTGGCCGAAGTTCAGTGCCGAGTACCCGGCCAGCATGTCCAGGTAGCGGCGGCCGTCGACGTCGGTCACCCAGCAGCCCTCGGCCGTGGCCGCGACCACCGGCAGCGGGTGGTAGTTGTGCGCGCTGTAACGCTCGGTCAGCAGGGTCAGTTCCTGCTTGGCGCAGGTACCGGACACGGTGGTGCCGGGCAGGATGTCGGTCATAGTGTCCCCTCACCGGCCGCGGCGCCGTCCAGGTCGGCCGCGATCACCTCGGCCGCCGCGATTACCTCGGCCGGCGCGGCGGACGCGATGGCGGAGCGGAGTTCGAGCGTGCAGCACTTGGCCCCGCCGCCGCCCTTGAGCAGTTCCGACATGTCGACCGGGACCGGGGTGAAGCCCGCCACCGCGAGCGACCGCGCGAGCGCGGTCGCCTGGCTGGCCAGGACCACGTGGCGGCCGTCGGAGACCGCGTTGAGGCCGAGCACCTCGGCGTCCTCGTCCTTGGCCTCGATGAGCTCGTCGAAGACGGTGGCGAGGGCGGCCCGGCCGGCGTCGTCGAACGCGGACGGGTAGTACATCGCGGTCGCGGCGTCGAGCACGCACAGCGCGGTGTCGAGGTGGTAGAAGCGCGGGTCGGTCAGCCGCAGCGGGACCACCCGGCGCCCGAAGGCGGCCGCCAGCTCGCCCGCCGCCGCGGGGTCAGTGCGGAAGCCGTGGCCGGCCAGCACGACCTCGCCCGCCACGAGGATGTCGCCCTCGCCCTCGTTCACCGCTACGGCCTCCCGCACCGGGTAGCCGTGGCCGCGGAACCAGTCCAGGTAGGCCCCGGCCTCAGCCGCCCGCTCGGGGTGCCGGAACCGCGCCCCGAGCACGGTCCCGTCGATCACGGTGGCGCCGTTGGCGGCGAACACCATGTCGGGCAGCCCGGGATGAGGCTCGATGAGGGACACCGTGTGGCCCAGCGCGGTGTAGGTATCGCGCAGTTCCAGCCACTGCCGCCGCGCCCGGCCGGGATCGACCGGCAAGTCAGGCCGCATCCACGGGTTGATGGCGTAGCTCACGGCGAAGAAGTCCGGCGGGCACATCAGGTATGACCGGGGTGTCGCCGCCCGGTGCGTCGCGTCGTTCGTCATGGCAGCACCGTACGGTGCGCACACGGGTTACTAACAGAGCGTAATCATGCGTCCAGGCGTCGATCCGTTGCGTTGTACCCGCGCCGGTCAGCGCTTCATTGCGTGCAGCCGGGTGCCGGCCGCCTCGACCCGCTCGTCGGTCGCGGTCAGCGCCACCCGGATGTGGTGGGCGCCCGCCGGCCCGTACATGGAACCGGGGCCAACGAGCAGGCCGCACTCGGCCGCCAGCAGCTCGCAGGCGGCCCAGCAGTCGAGGCCCGGGCGGGTGGCCCACAGGTAGAGGCCCGCCTCCGAGTGCTCGATGCGGAACCCGGCCGCGGTCAGCCCGCCGGCCAGGATCGCCCGCCGGGCCGCGTAGCGGGCCTTCTGCGCGACCGCGTGCTCGTCGTCGGCGAGGGCCGCCGTCATCGCCGCCTGGACCGGCCCGGGCACGATCATCCCGGCCTGGCGGCCGATCAGCAGCAGCTGCTTCATCAGGGCGGGGTCGCCGGTGACGAAGCCCGCCCGGTAGCCGGCCAGGTTGGACCGCTTGGACAGCGAGAACACCGCCAGCAGGCCGTCGAGGGAGTCCCCCCGGACCGCGGCGTCCAGCACCGAGACCGGGCTGGTGTCCCAGCCCAGCTCTATGTAGCACTCGTCCGAGGCGAGGACCACGCCGTGCTCACGGGCCCAGCCGACCGCGTCCCGCAGTGCCGCTGGCGGCAGCACCCGGCCGGTCGGGTTGGACGGCGAGTTGACCCACAGCAGCCGGGAGCTGCCCGGCACCCCGGCCAGCGTGCCGGGTGCGACGTCATCGACCGTCGCTGCCCCCGCCCCGCACAGCCGGGCCCCGATGTCGTAGGTCGGGTAGGCCAGCGACGGGTACAGCACGGTGTCGGCCGGGCCGAGCCCGAGCACGGTCGGCAGCCAGGCGATGAACTCCTTCGTCCCGATCACCGGCAGCACCGTGACCGGGTCGACCTGCACGCCCAGGGAGCGCTCGAGCCAGCCCGCGGCGGCCGCCCGCAGCGCGGGCGTTCCCGCGGTCAGCGGGTAACCGGGGGAGTTGGCCGCCGCCGCCAGCGCCTCCTGGATGACCGCGGGCACCGGGTCGACCGGGGTGCCCACGGACAGGTCGACCGCGCCCCCCGGGAACGCGCGCGCCTTCTCCGCGACCGGCGCCAGCTCGTCCCAGGGGTACTCCGGCAGCCGGGCGGCGAGGGTCACTCGGCCTCGGCCTGCGGCGGCAGCGCCGCCACGGCCGGGACGTCCTTGCCCACCTTGCCGACCTTGGAGGCGCCGCCGGGGGAGCCCAGCTCCTCGAAGAAGTCGGCGTTGATCTTGGTGTAGTCCTTCCACTGCTCGGGCACGTCGTCCTCGTAGTAGATGGCCTCAACCGGGCACACGGGCTCGCAGGCGCCGCAGTCCACGCACTCATCAGGGTGGATGTAAAGCATGCGCTCGCCCTCGTAGATGCAGTCCACGGGGCACTCTTCGATGCAGGCCTTGTCCAGGACATCGACGCATGTCGGCGCGATGACGTAGGTCACTTGAGCTCCTCTTTACCGTCTTAACCCATGCCGGGTAACACACAGTATGGTGGTTCGCCCGCTAGCTGGCGACAATACCCCCCGCGGGTGCGGCCGGGTCGGACTGCCAGCTCGTCTCGGTCAGCTGGGCGTTCCACTGGTACCCGTCGTAACTGACCTTGGTGATCCCGTAGTCGCTGGCGTTGGCGACCACCCAGTTGGCTACCGCCCAGCCGCCTCCTGGGGCCGGTTTCACCTCGACCGAGTCGCCCGAACGAGCGGTGCTGACCCTGGTCACCGCCCCGTCTTCGCCCGGCTGGCCGAAGGTGTCGGCCAGCCCCCTCGCCGCGCCGTGCAGGTTCAGCTTGGCCGAGACGCCCTCGCTGGCGGCCTGCGCCACCGGGTCGTACCAGCAGGTGACCGCGTGCGGGCTGGTGAGGTAAGCGGACGTCATGACCGCGCCGGTCTGCGCGTACTGCTCGTAGGCGTAGCCGTCGGCGCTCTCCTGGACGTCCTGGGCGGCCTGGTAGACCGGCATCGTCTGCCAGTGCCTGACCTTGAGCAGGGCGCCGTAGAACACCGTGGCGGCGTAGGCCGGATCCTCCAGCTGGGTCTTGGTGCCCCAGCCCATCGACGGCCGCTGCTGGAAGATGCCGACCGAGTCGCGGTCGCCGTAGGTCAGGTTCTCCAGCTTGGACTCCTGCCACGCGGTCGCGTAGGCGATGGTCAGCGCGCGGGCGGGCAGGTGCTCACGGGTGGCCACGCCGGCCAGCACGGCCGCGTCGGCCACCTGCCCGAAGTCCAGGGCGACGGCGTTCTGGCCGGTGCCGGCCGAGCACCCGGGCACCGTCAGCAGCTTCACCACGTACCTCTGATAAGCCGTGTATGCGGCATAGGCGCCCACTGCGAGCAGCACCGCGATCACCACGATCACGATCAGCGGGCGCCCCCACGGGGGCCGCTGGTAGCGGTAGGCCGATGCAGGCCCCGGGGTCGTCGTCCGCATGCGTTGAAGGTACCCGGTGGCCGCCGTTTCGGTAGGCTGGACACTCATGAGTGAGCTGAAGTCACCGCTGCCCAGTGCCATCAACCGGGCGATCGACGACCTGTGGGAGCGGCGGGAGGGGCTGAGCCCGGACGATTCCGCCGCCCGGACCGAGATCGTCGCCGCCGTCGACCAGATCGACGCGGGCACCGCCCGGGTCGCGTTCGTGGACGCCGAGACCGACGAGGTCGTGGTGGACGAGCGGGCCAAGCGGGCGATCCTGCTCGCCTTCAAGGTCCTCCCGATGGCCCAGTCGCAGGTCGGGGACTTCCGCTACCACGACAGGGTGCCGCTCAAGACCCGGCTCGACGGCGTGCGGGTGGTGCCGGGCGCGATCGCCCGCTGGGGCGCCTACATCGCCCCCGGGACCGTCCTGATGCCGTCGTTCACCAACGTGGGGGCGTACGTCGACGCGGGCACCATGGTCGACACCTGGGCCACCGTCGGGTCGTGCGCCCAGATCGGCCGGAACGTGCACCTGTCAGGCGGGGTGGGCATCGGCGGCGTGCTCGAGCCGGCCAACGCGGTCCCGGTCGTGGTCGAGGACGAGTGCTTCATCGGCTCCCGGTCGATCGTGGCCGAGGGGGCCCGGGTGCGCACCGGGGCGGTCCTCGGGTCGGGCACCAACATCACCGCCTCGACCCACGTGATCGACGTGGAGTCGGGCGCGGAACTGCCCCGGGGCGAGGTTCCGGCCTGGTCGGTGGCGGTCAACGGCACCCGGTTCCGTTCCTTCCCCGGGGGCGACTTCGGCCTGCCCGCGGTGCTCATACTCAAGCGGCTGTCCGAGGGCGAGCGGCACAACAAGTCCGCCCTCAACGCGATCCTCCGCGACCACGGAATTACCGAATAGGGGGGACGACCCCCCAGTCCCCCCGATCACGGGGGGATCCTCCCCCCGTCGCCCCCTGCGGGAGGACGGCGCCGAAGGCGCGCCGCCCTCTGCGGTGACCAGCTAACCTGCGGCCATTAACATCTTGTTCTTGTTCTTGCCGCGTGTTCTCCGCCAGAGCATCGGCCGGGGATGGCTACCGTGGTGAGGACTATGAGTGGAGCTAACTCGCGCCGGGTCCGTCGCCAGGGACCCGTGACGTTGCGCGACAAGCAGATTCCGGCGACTACGACGGACCAGCGGCTGCTCGACCGCCGCGGCGGGTCCGACTGGGTGCACACCGACCCGTGGCGGGTCATGCGCATCCAGGCCGAGTTCGTCGAGGGGTTCGGCCTGCTGGCCGAGCTGGGTGTGGCGGTATCGGTCTTCGGCTCGGCCCGGACCAAGCGCGGCGCGGCCGATTACGAGCTGGCCGAGGAGATCTCCTCGGGGCTGGTCGAGGCCGGGTACGCGGTGATCACCGGCGGCGGCCCGGGGATCATGGAAGCGGCCAACAAGGGCGCTGCTGACGCCGGCGGCGTCTCGGTCGGCCTCGGCATCGAGCTGCCCATGGAGTCCGGGCTCAACGACTACGTGAACGTGGGCGTCGAGTTCCGCTACTTCTTCGTCAGGAAGACCGTCTTCATCAAGTACTCGCAGGCGTTCGTGGTCCTGCCGGGCGGCTACGGGACCCTGGATGAGCTGTTCGAGGCGCTCACGCTGGTCGCCACGGGAAAGATCACCAGGTTCCCGATCGTGCTCGTGGGCAGCGCCTACTGGTCGGGGCTGCTCGACTGGCTGAAGACGACGATGCTGGCCGAGGGCAAGATCGGGCCCGACGAGCTGTCCCTGCTGCACGTCGCGGACAGCCCGGGCGAGGTCGTCCAGATCATCAAGAACGCGCACGAGGGCCTGTCCACCTGGTAGCCGCCGGCGACCGCGCCGGGACGCTGCTGCGGCTAAGTGGGGCCGCCGGCCTTAGCCAGGTGACGACGCGGCCAGTGTAACGAGGTGCGTAATGTGCCCGTTACTAATGGACGTCCCAGTGATCCGCCGCCGATCCGCTCTCGTTCGGGTGACGGCTGCCCGTTGTTTTTCCCCGATTCTCGGGCCGTCGAGTGACCTGCGTCACGCCGGAGAGTTAGCTGGTGAGAGGGATGACCGGCGTAATCGGAGGCTAACCCGCCGGACTCTGGGACGACTTCCGGCCGTCGTCCCATAGGGACATGGAATCGAAGTTCTTGAAAACGCAGGCGACGGTACCGCAGGGTTACGTCGCGACGCGCACCATGAACTCGACGACTTTCACAGCGGACACCCCAGTGCTGGCGGTTTCGGATCTGGTCGTCGAAGCAAAGAACAGCCGAGGTCACTCGGAGCTGCTGCACGGCGTGTCGCTCGGCGTCGGCGCCGGCACGATGCACGGGCTGGTGGGTGAGACCGGCTCGGGCAAGTCGATAACTGCCTCGGCGGCCATGGGCCTGCTCCCCAAGGGCGTGTCGGTGACCAGCGGCAGCATCAAGCTGAACGGGCGTGAGCTGCTCGGCCTGCCGGCCAGGGAGATGCACGACCTGCGCGGCCCGGCCTTCGGCATGATCTTCCAGAACCCGCGCACAGCGCTGCACCCGATGTACTCGGTCGGCGCCCAGATGGCGCGGGTGGTGGACGCGCACATGAAGGTGAGCAAGGCCGAGCGGCGGACGCGGGTCCACCACTACCTGCAGCTGGTCGGCATCCCCGACCCAGACCGGATCGCGCACTCCTACCCGCATGAGCTGTCCGGGGGACTGGCCCAGCGGGCGGTGATCGCGACCGCGCTGATCTGCGACCCGACGTTCCTGATCGCCGACGAGCCCACCACCGGGCTCGACGCCACCGTCCAGCGCCAGATCCTCGAGCTGCTGACCCGGCTGCAGGCCGAGCTGGGCCTGTCGGTGCTGATGATCACCCACGACCTGTCGATCGTGGCCCAGTACTGCGCGACGGTCAGCGTCATGCGGCTGGGCAACGTCGTCGAGGACGGGACGGTGCGCCAGGTGCTGCGCGAGCCGTCGGCCGAGTACACGCAGAACCTGCTGCGGGCATCCCGGCTCGAATTCGTCACGCCGCGCGAGCGGGCCGTGGCGTGAGGGGACACGGCGTGGGCGGGGAGGGGACAGCGTGACCGCCCTGGACTCCGTGCCCGCCGGCGCCCCCGGCGGTGACGTGGTCGTGCTGGACCAGCTGTACAAGCGGTTCCGCGGCCGCGG
The DNA here is from genome assembly GCA_963795335.1 of uncultured Actinomycetota bacterium. Lineage (GTDB taxonomy): Bacteria > Actinomycetota > Actinomycetes > Streptosporangiales > Streptosporangiaceae > Trebonia. The sequence goes on along the minus strand of CAWCHI010000001.1, from coordinate 389,595 downwards.
GGGCGCCCCCGACGTGGTGGCGATCGACAAGACCTCGCTGCGCATCCCGCGCGGGTCCACCCTCGGCATCGTAGGGGAGAGCGGGTCGGGCAAGTCAACGCTGGTCCGCTGCATCCTCGGCCTGATGACGGCCGACTCGGGCCGGGCCGAGGTGCTCGGCTTCAACACCGTCGGCGCCGACGAGCGATCGCTGCGCGCGCTGCGGCGCAAGGCCGGGATCGTGTTCCAGGAGCCGTACGAGGCACTCGACCCCCGGCTCCGCGTCGGCCTGGCCATCGCCGAGCCGCTGCGGCTGCACACCGGGCTGCGCGGCCGCGCCCTCGACGCGCGGGTCGACGAGCTGCTGGAGATGGTGCTGCTCGACCCGGCGCTGAAGTCACGCTTCCCGCACCAGCTGTCCGGCGGGCAGCAGCAGCGGGTGAACATCGCCCGGGCGCTGGCGACCGGGCCGGAGCTGCTGGTGCTCGACGAGCCGACGTCCGCCCTGGACGTGTCGGTCCGGTCCGAGGTGCTCAGCCTGCTCGTCTCGCTGCAGAACCAGCTGGACATGACCTACGTGCTGGTGTCGCACGACCTGCCGACGATCAAGGCGGTCTGCTCGCACATCGCGGTGATGTACCTGGGCCGGGTGGTGGAGCAGGGAACGGTCGAGCAGGTGCTCGACACGCCCTCGCACCCCTACACGCGCTTTCTGCTCGGGTCGGCGCTGTCGCTCGACCCCCACGTCAAGACCACGCCGCCGCAGACACGCCCGGTCGGCATGAACACCGCGGTCGACCGGGGTGGCTGCTGCTTCGCGCCCCGGTGCATGGACGCGGTCCCTGACTGCACCGCGAGCGTCCCGCGGCTGGTCCACCGGGGCACCCCGTCGCAGGTCGCCTGTCACCGGGCCGGCAGTGTCAGCTAGCACCCGCAACAGAATGGAACGCTCCCATGGTCGCGCTTGACGCTCCCGACCTGAAGGCGGCCCGTGCCACCGGGCGGCGCCCGCCCCGTCAGCACCCCGTGCTCATGCTGGTCATCCGGCGGATCCTGATGATGATCCCGACCCTGTTCGGCATCGTCACGATTACCTTCATCCTGACCCACGTGCTGGGCGGGAACCCGGCCCGGCAGATCGCCGGGCAGGCGGCCTCGCCCTCGACGATCGCCCAGATCAGCGCCGAGTACGGGTTCAACAAGCCGCTGATCGTGCAGTACGGGGACTACCTGGCCGACCTGGCCCACGGCAACCTCGGCATCTCGATCGTGACGAACCAGCCGGTGCTGCACGACCTGGCCACCCGGCTGCCGGCCACGCTTGAGCTCGTCGCGGGTTCGATCGGGCTGGCGCTGCTGATCGGCCTGCCGCTGGGGGCTTACGCGGCCAGGACCCGGCGCCGCTGGGTCCAGTCGCTCGTCCGTGGTTACACGTTTGTCGCCCTGGCCGTGCCTGACTTCTGGCTCGGGCTCATCGCGATCTACGTGCTGTACTTCAAGCTCGGCTGGCTGCCGTCGACCGGGCAGGTCAACCCGCAGGGAGTGGTGGCCAACAACGTCACCGGCGCGGCCCTGCTCGACTCGCTCCTGAGCGGGAACGGCGCCGCCATCGGCAATGCCTTCGCGCACCTGATCATGCCCGTCGGCGTGCTCGCGATCCTGCTGACGGCGCCCATCACCCGGCTGATGCGGTCGGCCACCATCACCGTCATGGAGTCGGACTTCATGCGCTTCGGCACCTCGGTCGGCCTGGGCAAGGCCTGGCTCTGGCGCTACTCGGTCCGGTCCGCCCTGCCGACCGTGGTCACCTTCACCGGGACGCTGTTCAGCCTGATGATCGGCGGCGCGGTGCTGATCGAGACCGTGTTCAGCTGGGGCGGCGCCGCGCAGTACGCGGCGACCGCGATCGAGCGGAACGACTTCAACGCAACCCAGGGCTTCGTGCTCACCTGCGGCATCATCACGATGCTGTGCTTCCTGGCCGTCGACCTGATCCAGCTCCGGCTCGACCCCCGGATCCGGGCCACGGCCGGCACCGGCTCGTGGCGCTCGATGATGTCCTGGCGCCCGCTGCGGGCGTCCGGCCTGGTCGAGGGGAGCGACGTGGCGATCGGCGACACTGGGCTGGCTGACGACACTGCGATCGTCGACCCCGGCCCGGACGTGCGGCCGAGCGACATCCCCGACGGCGGGCCGCAAGCGCGCGGGGGGGCGAGGTTTTTCGCCCCCTGGCTCGAATTCGGCGCGGTGCTCAGGGAACTCGTGCTCGACGCCCGCCCGCGGACGTGGCCCGGTGCCCTCTGGCGGACGATCCGCACCGGCAACGCCGCGCTGCTCGCCGGCGCCGCGATCATCGTGGTGATGGTGCTGGCGGCGTTCATCCTGCCGGTCTTCTGGCACTACGGGGCGACCACCCCGAACCCGCTCGACACGCTCGCCTCGCCCAGCCTGTCGCACCCCTTCGGCACCGACAACTCCGGCTTCGACGTCTTCATCCGGGTCGTCGTGGCTGCGCGCACCGACCTGTGGATCGCGGCCCTGGGCATCGCCTTCTCGGTCGCCCTGGGCACCGCGGTGGGCCTGGTCGTCGGGTTCTCCCGCGGCAAGGCACTGGACGCCGTGGTGATGCGGATCTGCGACATGATCCAGGCCTTCCCGGTGCTGATCGTCGCGATCGCGCTGGTCGCGTTTGCCGGCAACGACCTCATCAACGTGGTGTGGGCGCTGATGTTCATCAACGCCCCGATCTTCCTCCGGCTGGCCCGGGGTCAGGTCCTTACTGTGCGCGAGCACCGCTACGTGGAGGCGGCCCACGCCCTCGGCAACAGCCGGGTGCGGATCATGGCGCGGCACATCCTGCCCAACATCACCGGCCAGGCCGTCGTCCAGGTCGGCATCCAGCTCGGCTACGCGCTGCTGACCGTGGCCGGCCTGGCCTTCCTCGGCGTCGGGGTGCAGGCGCCAACGCCCGAGTGGGGCTCGATGATCCTGACCGGGACCGAGTCGATCACCACCGGCCAGTGGTGGACGGTGGTCTTCCCCGGCCTGGCGATCCTCGTCGCGGTGGCCGGCTTCAACCTCCTCGCGGAGGGCGTCGAGAAGCATCGCGACATTTATCGGTAGGGGGTTCAAGTTCCCCGCCAGCGAGGGACTCGAAACCATCTCACCTGTGTGACAGAAGTGAAAGGACTTGCATTGCCGGACAACCCCTTCCACCTCGCCTGGTTCATGAACTTCAGCGCGCCCGACTGGAACGGCCCGTTTGCGGGCGACGACGGCGCGGTGTGGACCGACGGCTCGGTGTACATCGAGATGGCGCAGGCGCTGGAACGCGGCGGCTTCGACTACATGATGCTGGAAGACTCCTCGATGGTGTCCGACGCCTACGAGGGCACCTCCCGGGTGGACCTCAAGTACGGGCTCTACGCGCCCAAGCACGACCCGTACCCGCTGATCACGCTGATGGCCGACGCGACCAGGCGCCTCGGCTTCATCGGCACCTCGTCCACCAGCCTGGTGCCCCCGTACCTGCTCGCGCGGCGGATCACCACGCTCGACCACCTCAGCCGGGGCCGGGTCGGCTGGAACATCGTGACCTCGAGCGAGGACCGGGCGGCGCAGAACTACGGCCTGGACAAGCTGTACGAGCACGACCAGCGCTACGACCGGGCCGACGAGTACGTCGAGGTCGTCGAGGGCCTGTGGAACTCCTGGAAGCCCGGGGCGGTGGTCCGCGACCGCGAGTCGCACACCTACGCCGACGCCCGCTACGTCGCGCCGATCGACCACGACGGCAAGTTTTTCCAGGTCCGGGGGCCGCTCAACACGCTGCCGCCGCTGCAGACCAAGCCGGTGCTGTGCCAGGCCGGCGGCTCGCCCCGGGGCCGCCAGTTCGCCGCCGAGCACGCCGACACGTTGCTCGCCTCGGCCTTCGGGGTGGAGAAGATGAAGGCCTACCGGGGCGACATCCGGACCCGGATGGCGGCGGCCGGACGCGACCCCGACACGTGCAAGGTGCTGTTCATCGTGGCCCCGGTGCTGGGCGAGACGATGCGCGAGGCGCAGGAGAAGGCCGAGCTGCTCAGCCGGGCGACCGACGACCTGGCCGAGGCCGCGCTGGGCCACCTGTCGGCGCTGACCGAGAACGACTTCTCGGTCTACGACCTCGACGAGCCGGTCCCGGTCCTGTCCACCAACGGCCACCGCAGCACGCTGGCCGACTTCTTCAGCCTGAACGAGGACAACACCAAGCCGCTGCGCGAGCACGCGGCCGGCTGGACGATCAACTCGCTGCCGCTGGTCGGCACCCCGGACCACGTGGCCGGCCTGATGGCCGACGCGATGGCCGAGGTCGGCGGGGACGGGTACCTGATCACGGGCAAAGTGAACCGGCGCTACATCCACGAGATCGCCGACGGGCTCTGCCCGGCGCTGCGGCGGCGCGGCGTGATCAGGGACGGCTACGCCCACGATTACCTGCGCGACAACCTGATGGCGTTCTGAGACCGGCCAGCGGAGACAGGGAGGAGCAGTTCATGTTCCACATGGGAGCTTTCACCAACTTCTCGCCGCCCGACTGGGCCGGGACCTGGAGCGGCGACACCGACGTCACCTGGGCCGACGGCTATTTCCTGGTCGACGTGGTCAAGGCGCTGGAGCGGGCCAAGTTCGACTACGTGATGTTCGAGGACTCCTCCATGGTGTCCGACGCCTACGGCGGCACCATGGACAACGACCTCAAGTACGCGCTCTACGCGCCCAAGCACGACCCGATGATGCTGATGCCGCTGCTAGCCCGGCACACGGCGAACATCGGCCTGATCGCGACCGGGTCCACCACCCTGCTCCCGCCCTGGCACCTGGCCCGGACCCTGGCCACGCTGGACCACATCAGCCACGGCCGCAGCGGCTGGAACATCGTGACCTCGAGCGAGGACCGCGCGGCGCAGAACTACGGGCTGCCCAAGCTCCCCGATCACGACGAGCGTTATGAGATGGCCGCCGAGTTCGTCGACCTGGTGACCCAGCTGCTGGGCGCCTGGGAGCCGGACGCCCTGGTCATGGAGCGCGAGACCAACGTCTACGTGGACCACCACAAGGTGCACCCGGTGAACTTCGAGGGCACCTACCACCGCAGCCGGGGACCGCTGAACACGCTGGCCCCGCCCGCCGGGCGGCCGGTCTACTGCCAGGCCGGCAGCTCGCCCCGCGGCCGCGACTTCGCGGCCCGCTACGCCGACACGATCCTGGTCTCGGCCCATGGCCTCGACGAGATGAGGGCCTACCGGGCCGACCTGCGGAAGCGGCTGGAGAAGGCCGGACGCGACCCGGACCAGTGCAAGATCATGTTCGTCGTCTCGCCCGTACTGGGGCTGACCGGCCACGAGGCCCGGGAGAAGAAGGCCCGCTCGCATCGCGCGGCCGCGGCGGCGCTGGGCAGCCTGGCCGCGATCACCGAGATCGACTTCGCCGCGTTCGACCTCGACGCTCCGCTGCCCGAGGTCACCACCAACGGGCACGCGGGCTACCTCAGGGAGTTCGCCCGGGTCGGCGCCCAGCACGCCACGCTGCGCGAGCTCGTCCAGAACTGGTCGATCAGCTGCCTGGACCTGGTCGGCAGCCCGGCCGAGGTCGCCGGGCAGATGGCCGAGGCCATGGACTACGTCGGCGGCGACGGGTTCCTGCTGGCCGGCATCCGCAGCCGCCGCTACCTCACCGAGATCGTCGAGGGGCTGGCGGCCGAGCTGCGCGCGGGCGGCGCGATCCGCCCGGACTACGCGGCGGCGACGCTGCGGGCCAACCTGATGAGCTTCTGAATTCCGTCTCCACCGGCAGCGCCGCCTCGCGTTTACCAGCACCTGACCACGCCTGCCTCGCGAGACGAGGCCTTGCAGATAAGGATCACCTCAGTGGCAAACGAACTGGGCACCCCTAGAGCGTCCGTGCTGACGGAGCTCGACGACGAAAAGATCACCCGCGCGTTCTTCAGGCGCCGCTCGGTGCTCAAGGGCGCGGGCGGCGTGCTCGGCGCCGGCGCGCTGGCCAGCCTGCTGGCCGCCTGCACGGGCACCAGCAACAGCGGCAGCACGACCGGCAGCAGCAGCGCGAACGCCAAGCCGGACACGCTCACCGTAGCCACCGCGCTGACCTCCACCACCTTCGACCCGAACCTGCCCGCGGCCTCGCTCAGCCTGTCTTCTCTGCTCTACGACTCGCTGTTCGACACCTCGACGCCGCCCTCGCTGGCGGCCGCGACCAAGCTGCTGGCCGACTTCGAGCCGCAGCCGGCCCTGGCCACCAAGTGGACGCCGAACGCCGCGCAGACCGAGTGGACGCTGACCCTGAACACCAGCGCCACGAGTCCGTACGGCAACAAGCTGACGTCGGCCGACGTAGTGTGGTCGTTCGAGCGCAACCTGGGCATGAAGTGGTACTCGGGGATCTTCGCCAACCGGATCGGCATCACCAGCGTCAGCCAGGTGACCGCGCCCAGCGCGGACACCGTGGTGTTCACGCTGCCCGCCCCGGTGGACAAGGCCTACTTCCTGCAGCTGCTCGGCAGCTTCATCGTGCCGATCTACGACTCGGTCGAGGCGAAGAAGCACGTGACCTCGGCCGACCCCTACGCGTCCAAGTGGATCAGCAGCAACGCCTGCGGCTTCGGCCCGTACCAGCTGAAGTCGTTCACCAGCAACGGCTCCACGATCGTCCTGACGGCCAACCCGCACTACTACGGGGCCAAGCCGATCCGGACCATCACCTGGACCCAGACCACCGAGGTCGACACGCAGCTGCAGATGCTGCTCAAGGGGCAGGCGCAGGTCATCGACGCGCTCTCGCCCACCCAGGTCAAGACCGTCCAGGCCAGCGACACGGCCAAGGTCACCACGATCGCCACCACCGGGGCGATCTTCATCGGCTTCAACAGCTCGGTCGACCTGTACAAGGACGTCGCCCTGCACCAGGGCATCGCCTACGCGATGCCCTACGACGAGATCGTCACCAGCGTCTACAAGGGACAGGCCACGCCGATGAAGAGCGTGATCTCCAGCTTCCTGCAGGGCTACACCGGCCAGTACTGGACCTACAGCCAGAACCTGGCCAAGGCCAAGGCGCTGCTCGCACCGTACGCCGGCAAGTCGATCACCATGCAGTACGAGTCCGGCGTCGACACCTACCAGGAACTGGCCATCCTCATCCAGAGCGCGCTGAAGGCGGCCGGCCTCGACCTCACGCTGGAGGCGACGGACCCGAACACGTTCGAGAGCAAGCTCACTGCGGCCGAGCTCAACATGTGGCTCGACCCGTTCTCCACGCCGCTGGTGCCCGACTCGCTCTACGCGCTGCAGCTGCTGTTCCCGACCAAGCCGACGCAGATCCTGCTGCACTACTCCAACCCCGTGGTCGACAAGGCGGTGGCGGGCCTGGCGACGGCGAAGACCACCAGCGAGCAGGACGCCTTTATCAAGACGGCGCAGCAGCAGCTGGTCCACGACCTGCCGATCCTCCCGCTGGCGCAGATCCCCTACATCCAGCCGACGACCAACAACATCACCGGGTTCCGCGGCCACGGGGCCAACTTCATGTGGGTCAAGGGACTGCAGTACACGTGACCGAGCCGCCTTTTCCCCTGCCCGTCGGCATCGCCGTCGGGCAGGCGTCACGCCCGCTGCCGGCCGCGGTGGCCCTCGCCGCCGCGGCCGAGGCCGCGGGGGTGGATTTCATCTCGGCTGGCGACTCCGGGGCGGAGACGTTCGCCCTGCTCGGCGCGGTGGCCCAGGCCACCCGCGGGGTCGGGCTGATGTCGGGGATCGCGACCTGGTCCCGCTCCCCGGCCACGATGGCGCACGCGGCGGCCACGGTGCAGAACCTGAGCGAGGGCCGGTACACGCTCGGCATCGGGCCGATGCCCCGGCCGTGGGCGCGCGACTGGCACGGGCTCGAGTACGACCCCGTGCTGGCCCGGATGCGGGAGTACCTGACGGCCGTCCGGGCCTGCCTGGACGCCGACCCGGAGCACCGCAGCGCCCAGCCCGGCCGCTACGTCCGCACCGAGGGCTTCCCCGGGCACCGGATGACGCCGCCCCGCCGGGTGCCGATGATGCTGGCCGCCACCTTGCCGGGGATGGTGCGGCTGGCGGCCGAGCTGACCGACGGCGTCATGCTCAACAGCATTCACCCGCTGGACTGGGTCACCGGTCCCGGGTCCGGCCTGATCGCCGACGGGGCCGCGCGCGGCGGCCGGGACCGCGGGCAGCTCCAGCTCGGCCTGATGCGGTTCTGCGCGGTCGACGACGACCGGGCTGCCGCCTACGACGCCGTGCGCCGGTCGATCGCGTTCTACTTCTCGATCCCCTACTTCCGCCCGCTGCTCGAGCCGTTCGGCTTCGCCGACGAGCTGGCCGCGGGCGAGGCGGCCGTCGCCGCGGGGGACACCGACGCCCAGGCCGCCGCGGTCAGCGACCGGATGGTGGCGCAGCTCGCCCTGGCGGGCACGCCGGCCGAGGTCACCGCGCAGATCGCCGCCTACGCCGGCCACGTCAGCTGGCTGCAGCTGGCGGCCGGGTTCAACCAGGACGGGGACACCGCCGACGAGCAGGTGCGCCGGGTCATCGCCCTGGTGGCCGAGGCCGCGGCAGTGGGCGAAGGGGATCAGCCCGCTCCCGTTCGGCTGGGTCCGGTGCGTCAGCGGGTGAGCGCCCGCGGTTACACGGGACCCGCGGGGGCGCAGGTGCACTACCGCGAGCGCGGGAGCGGGCGGCCGGTTGTGCTGCTGCACCAGACCGCGTCCAGCTCGCTGATGTGGGAGCGGGTGATGGCTGCCTTCCCGGGCGGCTACCGGGTGCTGGCGCTGGACACCCCGGGCTTCGGCGACTCCGACCCGCTCGCGGTCGCGACCCCGGCCATCGGCGACTACGCGCAGCGGCTGGCGGGGGCGCTGACCGAGCTCGAGGTGTCCGGCGCGATCCTGGTCGGCCATCACACCGGCGCGGTCATCGCCGGCGAGCTCGCCGCGGCGGCCCCGGAACTGGTGAGTGGGGTGGTGCTGCTCGGTCCGGTGGTGATCGCAAATCGCGATGAGGAACGGGAGCAGCTGGACTCCTACCTGCACTGGGACGTCGATGCCCGCGGGGACTGGGTGCGGGACAAGATCATCCCGCGCCTGCACCTGTCGGTGACGCGCGACGACCCGGTCCACATGGAGCGGGAAATGATCGCCTACCTGCAGGCGGGCGCGAGCTACACCGATGCCTACCACGCCGTCTACACCTACCGCGCGGCCGAGCGGCTGCCGCTGATCAAGGCGCCGCTGCTGTGCGCGGTGGGGGAAGCGGAGTTCGCGCCGCTGCAGCGGTGGGCGGCGGCGGCCCGCGCGGTCGTCCCCGGGGGGCGGCACCTCACGCTGGCCGGCCTGGGCTCGGAGATGGCCTTCGAGGAGCCGGCCCGGGTGGCCGCGCTGATCACGGAGTTCGCCCGCGAGATCTGATCTGAGGAAGACGCGATGGAAAACAAGAAGATGCACCTCGGCTGGTTCATGAACTTCAGCCGGTCCACCGCCTGGACCAGCCCCTGGGTGCTGGAGTCGGACGCCCGCGGCTGGCTGAACGGCGACTTTCATATCGACTGGATCCGGGCCATGGAGCGGGCCTGCCTCGACTACGCGATGCTGGAAGACTCCTCGATGGTCGCCGACGGCTACGGCGGCTCGATGGAGGCCGACCTGAAGTACGGGCTCTACGCGCCCAAGGGCGACCCCCTCAGCATCGCCCCGGTGCTGGCCAAGGCGACCTCGCACATCGGCATCGTCTCCACCGCGTCCACTTCCTTCTACCCGCCGTTCCTGCTCGCCCGGGCGATCGCCACGATCGACCACCTCTCCGGCGGCCGGGCCGGCTGGAACGTCGTCACCTCCAGCGAGGACCGGGCCGCGCAGAACTTCGGCCTGGACAAGCTGTACGAGCACGACGAGCGCTACGACCGGGCCGACGAGTTCGTCGAGGTGGTGGAGAAGCTGTGGAGCTCGTGGGACGCCGACGCGGTGGTGATGGACCGGTCCACCGGCGCCTACGTCGACCACACCAAGGTCCACCCGATCAACCACCGGGGCCGGTTCTTCAGCGTGCGCGGGCCGCTCAACGTCCCCCGGCCGCCGTCTGGCCGCCCCGTGCTGTGCCAGGCCGGCGGCTCGCCCCGCGGCCGCCAGTTCGCCGCCGCGCACGCCGACACGCTGCTGTCGGCCTCCCAGGGCATCGCCGACATGCGCGAGTTCCGTAACGACATCCGCCAGAAGGCGAAGCTGGCCGGCCGGAACCCGGACGACATCAAGGTCATGTTCATCACCACGCCGGTGCTGGCCGCCTCGCAGAAGGAAGCCGAGGAGAAGTACCTGGAGATGCAGCACCCGACCAAGGCCGGGGTGGACACCGCCCTCGGCCATATGGGCGCCCTGACCGAGATCGACTTCACCACGATCGACCCGGACGAGCCGTTCGAGCGCCTCAACCTGTCCACCAACGGCCACCGGACCACGCTGGAGAAGTTCGTCAAGCTGGGCAAGACACCCCGCGAGGCGGCCGGGCGGTGGGCGATCAGGTACACCGACCCGACGTTCGTCGGCACCCCGGACAAGGTGGCGGCGGAGATGGTGCGGGTCTTCGACGAGGTCGGCGGGGACGGGTTCCTGCTCGCCGCGGGCGGCTCCCGGCGCGGGATCACCGAGATCACCGACGGCCTGGTCGGCGCCTTGCAGCAGCTGGGCCGGGCCCGGAAGTCCTACGACTCCGACACGCTGCGCGGCAACCTCACCGCGTTCTGATTCTCTTCGCAGGGAGTGTTTTCCATGGCGGCAGCACCATTTCACCTCGGCTGGTTCGGCTCGTTCACCCGCGGCGGCTTCGCCGGCCGGTGGTCGGGCTCGGACGCGACCCGCTGGGCCAACGGCGAGTTCCACATCGAGCTGGCCCAGGCGCTGGAGCGGGCCTGCTTCGACTACATGATGTTCGAGGACTCGCTCATGGTGTCCGACTTCTACGGCGGCTCGATGAAGACGAACCTCAAGTACGGCTCACACGGGCCCAAGCACGACCCGCTGGCGCTGGTGCCGGTGATCGCGCGGGAGACGAAGCACATCGGGTTGATCGCCACCGCGTCGACCTCCTTCTACCCGCCGTTCATGCTGGCCCGCACGCTGGCCACGCTGTCCCACCTGTCCGGCGGGCGCACCGGCTGGAACATCGTGACCTCGAGTGAGCAGCGGGCGGCGCAGAACTTCGGCGTCGACCTGCCCCGCCACGACGAGCGCTACGACCGGGCGGATGAGTTCTGCGCGGTGGTGAACGCCTTGCTCTCGTCCTGGGAGCCGGACTCAGCGGTCTATGACCGGGCCACCGGCACTGTGGCCGACGGCGACAAGGTGCACACGGTGGACTTCTCCGGGAAGTGGTTCAAGTCGCGGGGACCGCTGAACACCCTCCCGCCGGTCGACGGCAAGCCGGTCTACTGCCAGGCCGTCGTCCCCCCGCGGCCGCCGGTTCGGCGCCGAGCACGCTGACACGATCCTCGCCTCGGAGACCGGGATCTCGGAGATGAAGGCTTATCGGACTCAGGTCCGGGACCAGATGGCCGAGATCGGGCGGGACCCGGACTCGGTGAAGATGCTGTTCATCGTGCAGCCGTTCATCGCCGACACGGTGGAGGAGGCACGCGCGCTGAAGGCCCGCTCGGTGGCGCCGGTGGAGTCGCTGCTGTGCACGCTGGCCGCGCTGACCGAGATCGACTTCTCCACCTACGACCTCGACGCGCCGCTCGACCAGGAGATGCGGACCAACGGCCACCAGGGCTACCTGGGCCGCTTCGTCAAGTCCGGCGAGGGCGGTAAGACGCTGCGCGAGGTCTGCGCAGGCTTCTCGATCTCCTCCCTGGACCTGTTCGGTACTCCGGACTCCATCGCCTCGCAGATGGACGAGGCGATGCAGGAGGTCGGCGGGGACGGCTTCCTGTTCACCGGCATCAGCAACCGCATGCAGATCGCCGCGCTCACCGAGGGCCTGGTGCCGGAGCTGCAGCGACGCGGCCTCACCCGCTCCGAGTACACCCACGGCACCCTGCGCGGCAACCTCTTCGCCTTCTAGCCGCCTGGCCCGGGCTCCCCCGCGGCCCAGTCAGGCGGAGGCAGCCAGCGATCCGGTGGCGCCGAGGTGGGCCGCGCACCAGGCCCGGGCGTCCTCGACGTCCTGGGCGATCTGCCCGGTCAGCTCGCCGACGTCGCTGAACCGGCGCTGCAAGCGGAGCAGGTGGCGCAGGTGGATGCTGACCGGCTGGCCGTACAGGTCACCGGAGAAGCCGAGCAGGTGCGCCTCCAGCAGCCGGACCCCCGCGCGCCCGTAGAACGTGGTACGACGGCCGACGGAGACCGCCGCGCCGTAGGCCTGCCCGTCTCCCAGGGTGACGCTGCCCGCCCACACGCCGTCGCGGGCCACGCCGTCCTCCAGCGCGAGGTTGGCGGTGGGAAAACCAAGCTCACGCCCCCGTTCGTCACCGTGCTCGACGGTGCCGGTGACAATCAGCCGGTTATCGGCCAGGCGGCGGCGGGCCAGGAACACGGCAGCGGGGGCAGTCATCGTTTCTCCTCGTCGGCGGGCCGGCCGATTCCATCCGGCGGCTGATTCCATTGGACCCCAGCAGCGTTGCGGCCGCTGTACGGGGCGGTGACCGCTGTATTGCGCCGGTAGCGACACGAGCGCGGGTGGCGCAATAGCGCGGCAAGGCGAGGGTCACCGGCCGGCAACCACGGTGCCGTTCACTAGGAGGAAGAGGTCGCGAACAGGAGACGTCATTGGGAAGCTGGGGCCAGCGCCGCCACCGCAAAACGACGGAGCCCAAGCCGCGCCCCGACCACCGCGCGATCGCGTCCGCCCGCTCGGCCCGCTCCGCCACGCTGATCCGGGAAGCCCTGCAGGTCCGGCCAGCGCCCGTGCTGACCCACGAGTGGCTGGCCGAGCAGACCGGCGTGCCACTCGGCTACCTGCGCTGGCGCTTCCCCGTCCTCGACAACCTGCACCACGAGCTGGGGAGCGCCAGCTAACACGGGCCAAGCTAACTCGCCATCTCCAGCCGCCGGAAGTTCGACCGGTGGAAGACCAGCGGGTTGATGTCGGGCTGGGTGTCGAGCGATACGATGCGCAGCAGCACGACGTGATGGTCGCCGGCAGGCACCTCGCCCTCGATGACGCACTCCAGCCACATCGGCGCGTCCTGGATGAACAAGGCGTCTTCCTCGGTCGTGGCGACGTCAAGTCCGGCGAACCGGTCGCCGGTCTTGGACGCCAGCTGACGGGCGGCCTGGTCGTGGGACTCGCCCATGACCGACACGCCGATCCGCCTGGCCCGCCGGAGCACAGGCCACGTCGTCGAGGTGTTCTGCACCGCGAACAGCACCAGCGGCGGCTCCAGGGAGACGCCCACCGTGAAGGACGAGGCGACCAGGCCGACTGGCCCGCCGTCGACCAGTGCGGCCAGCGCGGCCAGCCCCGAGGGAAAGTGGCTGAACGCGGTGCGCAGCAGGCTGGGGCTGGGTACCTCGGTGCGCCCGGCTCACGCAGACGCACCGTCCCTGACCGTCAGGGACGCCCGTATGGCCGGCCCCCAGCGTGACACCCAGTCGCCCAGCGCCGGGCCCTCGGCGTAGGTCTTGTCGATCAGGTACAGTCCCTGGGCCGGGCAGATCGCGCCGAGCTCGGTCAGCACCGGCCGCAGCAGCAGGTCGGGCGCCATGAAGTGGGCCGGGCCGCCCGAGCATCAGCGGCACCGCCACCACGCCGGCTAGGCCGGTGGCCGTCTCGAACTGGTCCAGGAACAGCTTGAGCAGGCCCGTGTACGACGCCTTGAACGTGGGCGAGGCGAACACGACCGCGTCGGCTGACGCGGTTTTCTTCACGGCGGAAGCCACGGCCGGGTCGCCCCAGCCGAGCAGGCCGGGACCGAGCGTGACGACGTCGAGCAGCTCGGGGTTGCGGGCGGGGAAGAGTGTTTCGGCCAGCAGCATCCCCGCCGCGGCGGTTCGGGAGGCGGGCTTGGGGTTGCCCGCCACTACGACGACGTTCATGTCAGCGAACCTTTCTCAACGGAGCCGGTCACGGAAGCAGCAGGTTGTCGCGGAAGGTCTGGTGCGGGTACCAGTCCCGGGCCAGGCCCCGGCGGGTCAGCTCGGGCATCAGCCCATCGAGGATCTCGGTCAGGTAGTGCCGGGTGATCAGGCCGCCGCCGCCCGCGAAGAAGAGGAACCCGTCCCCGCCGACTTCTTCCATCGCCTCTTCCATCTGATCGACGATGGAAGAAGGCGTGCCCACCAGCGTCAGCGACTCGGATTGGCTGCTGCCGCCGAGCAGCTCCCGCAAGGTCTTGTCGGGCCCGGACTTGCGCAGCTCGTTGTAGATGGAGTGCCCGCCGCGGTCGTCCGGCAGTTCCTCCGGCAGCGGGGAGTCCAGGTCGTACTTCGACCAGTCGGTCTGCGCGCTGGACATCAGGGCCAGCTTGCGCATGATCGCGTCCGGGTCCTCGTCGTACATCCGGTGCGCCTTGGCCTGCGCCTCGGCCATCGTCTCGCCGACGACCGGGGTGATCATGTAGAGCACCTTGCACGAGTCCGGGTCGCGGCCGAGCTTGTCCATCCGCTGCCGGATGTCGTCGCGGTAGGACTTCATGCTGGCGATGCCCTTGGGCGCGGAGACGATGACGTCCGCCTCCGCCGCGGCCAGGCCCCGCCCGGCCGGGGAGCCGCCCGCCTGGGCGATCACCGGCCTGCCCTGCGGCATGGGCAGCGTGTTGAGCGGCCCGCGCGAGGAGAACCACTTGCCGTCGAAGTCGATGTGCCTGACCTTGGTGTAGTCGACGTAGCGGCCCGCGTCCCGGTCCATGACCAGTGCGTCTGGCTCCCAGGCAGCCCACAGCTGGCGGACCAGGTCGACGTACTCGTGGGCCCGCTCGTAGCGGTGATCGTGCTCGAAGATCTGGTCCAGACCGAAGTTCTGCACCGCGCGGTCCTCGGCCGAGGTCACGATGTTCCAGCCGATGCGGCCCCGGCTGAGGTGGTCGAGGGACGACAGCACCCGGGCCAGCATCCACGGCGGGTAGAGCGTGGTCGACATCGTCACCGTGATGCCCAGGTGCCTGGTCGCGGCGGCGATGGCGGAGGCCAGCGGGATCGGGTCGTTCTTGGGCGACCGGGTGGTGTACATCAGCTCGAGGTCCATCGAGCCGCCGAACGTGTCCGGCACCGTGACCGAGTCCTCCAGCATGATGAAGTCGACGCCGGCCGACTCCAGCATGCGGGCCATCTCGACGTAGAACTCGCCGGTGAGCCATTTCTGCGGGCTGGTCTGGGCCCAGGGCGTCTTCCACGCGGTGGGCATGAAGTTGACGAACCAGCCGTACCGCCAGCGCATGCTCATCAGAACTCCAGCAGGTTGTCACGAAGGGTGGTGCCGGTGTATTCCGTCCGGGTGAGGCCGCGGGCCTGCAGGGCGGGCACCAGGCCGTCGGTGATCTCGGTGATACTGCGCCGGGTGCCCCCGCCCATGATCAGGAAGCCGTCCCCGCCGACCTCCTGCATGACCTCGTCCATCTGGGCCGCGATGGTGTCGGGGCAGCCGACTAGCGGCACACGCTCGATGCTCCAGGCCCCCGCCACCTCGCCCAGGGTCTTGCCCCCGGTACCCAGCTTGATGAAGTCCGACAGCGTGGTGCGGTGGCCGTTGGTGGTCACGTCGGGGATCGGCTCGTCCAGGGAGTAAGCAGAAAAGTCGTTCTCGGTCAGCGCCGACATGTGGCCCAGGGCCGCCTCGGCCCGGTGGCGCTGCACCGCCGGGGCGGTCCAGGACTCCCGGACTGCCCGCGCCTCCGCGTCGGTGGCGCCCACCGTCGGGCCGATCACGAAGAGCACCTTGCAGTCGTCGGGGTGGCGGCCGTACTTCGTCATCCGGGCCCGGATGTCGTCCCGGAACTCGCGCATGGCCTCGACGCCCATGGCTTGCGTGATGATCGTGTCAGCGTGGGCGGCGGCGAACTCACGGCCCCGGGGGGAGCCACCGGCCTGGCAGAACACGGGCCGTCCCTGGGGCGAGCGGGCCGTGTTCATCGGCCCGCGGACCTTGAAGTACTGTCCGCTGTGGTTGATCGGGTGCACCTTGCTGGCGTCCGCGTAACGACCGGAATCCCGGTCCAGAACGAGGGCGTCTTCCTCCCACGACCCCCACAGCTTCTCCACGACCTCGACGAATTCGTCGGCCCGGGCGTAGCGCTCGTCATGCTCGTAGAGGTGGTCCAGGCCGTAGTTCTGCGCCGCCCGGTCCTCGCTCGAGGTCACGATGTTCCAGCCCACCCGGCCGCCGCTCATGTGGTCGAGGGTGGTCATGGTGCGGGCCAGCATGAACGGCGGGTAGAACGAGGTCGACATGGTGGCGATCACGCCGAGGTGGCTGGTCGCGCCGGTTAGCCAGGGGACCAGCGCGACCGGGTCGTGCTTGGGCGCGTAGAGGGCGTGCTTGAGATCGACCTCGTAGGACCCAGCGTGGATGTCGGAGACCATCGACGAGTCCTCGATCATCATGTAGTCGAACCGGGCCCGTTCCAGGGACCGGGCAAAGTCCACGTAGAAATCTCCGCTGGCCCATTCGCGCGCGTCCACCGGGGAGCAGAAAGGAGAATTCCACGCGGGTGGCCGGAAACTCATGAACCAGCCAAGATGGAATGGCTTTGCGCCCATCGGGGGGTCTCCTCGCCGCTCGTCGTCTTCCTTGACCAAGCTCGCGCAGGTCTGTTTCACCCGCATTCGCCGTAAGGGTCGCGTTCATTACGCCGGTTGTGTCATGATGTATAAGGCCCACAGGCTCAGCGGCGCTAAGAATAACGCCGGTCGGCTCCCCGGCTGGCGGGAAAGTGTTCCGTGTCACAGTGCCGGGCTCGCGGTGGCGTAACTGTGGCCAAGCCGACGACTCCGGCACGGCCGCCGGGGGTAGCTTCCCCTCGCGGTCCGGCGCAATTGCCCCGCAACTGGCGCGACATGTAGCGGCAATGGGCGGCTGTCGTAATTGAAGGCACCGCACCTCAGGTAGGGAGCCTAATGCCCGCTGACGCCCGCAGCTTCAACCGCGCCAGGAACCAGCTCCAGCGTACGCTGCAGCGCTCACCGCACCGGGCGCATGACCTGATCCGCTCCGGTATCCGCACCGGGCACTTCACCAACGACGCTGCCTTGACCGAGGATGCGCTTATCACCCGCCTGGCTACCAGCCGTAACTCGATCCGGGCGGCCCTGCAGATGCTGGCCTCGGAGGGGCTGGTGTCGCGTCGGCCGAACCTCGGCACCACCGTCGTCGGGTCGATTTCGGACGTGCCGCTCGACGAGATCGTGTCGCACCACCAGATGGCCGCGGTCCGGGCGACGACGGTGCGGGAACTTGATCACCGGGAAATTCCGGCCACGGAATACCTGCGCATGCGGCTCGAGTCCAGCTGCACGATGGTCGACGTGAGCGAGGTCCTGGTCAGTGCCGACGGAGAGCCGCGCTCCGTGCGCGTTTCTTACGTGCCTTTCTATGGCGAGCCGGTGATTCGGGTCACGGAGATCATTCCGGTCTCGGTTGCCTTCGAGCGGGTCTTTCAGGTGCCGCTCGGATCGTGTGACGTTGCCGTGAGCGCCATTCCCGCGGGCGCCAGCCTGAGCAAACTACTTGGGATTTCAGAAGGAGCGCCGGTCCTGGTCGAGGAAGTGGTTATGCGTGATACCGCGGGCGTGGCCCGTGAGTTCAGTTACACCCACCACCGGGCGGACCGCATCACGCTTTCCATGAGCTTTCCACTGGGCGCGCGCCAGTAAGTAAGCGTCGGCAAGTGAACGAAGGGGAAATGATGTTCCATCTTGGCTGGTTCCTCGGCGACAGCTACGGTATTCACCCGTGGCTGGGACCGTGGTCGGGCAACATGCGCTCGGAGTGGATGAAGTCCGGGCTCTATGTCGACCTGACCACCTCGCTGGAGCGGGGCGGGTTCGATTACCTGTTCATCGAGGACACGGCGATGGTCGAGGACACCCTGCACGGGTCGATGGAGACCTCGCTGAAGTACGGGATCATGACCCCGAAGAACGACCCGCTGCCGCTGATGCCGCTGCTCACCCAGGCCACCCGGCACATCGGCATCATCTCGACGATCTCCGACCATCCAGTACCCGCCGTACCTGGCGGCCAGGATGATGACGTCGCTCGACCACCTCACCGAGGGTCGCGCGGGCATGAACGTGGTGACGTCGGTGACGAACCGGGTGGCCCAGAACTTCGGCTACGACCAGCACATGGAGCATGACGAGCGGTACATCCAGGCGGAAGAGTGGATGGACGTGTGCACCGAGCTGTGGAACTCCTGGGAGCCCGGGGCCTACGTGGGGGACACGGAGACCCCGATGCTGGTCGACCACACCAAGGTCCACCCGATCCACCACGCTGGCAAGTACTTCAAGGTCCGCGGCCCGCTCAACACGATGCCCGGCCCGCAGCACCGGCCGGTGATCGGCCAGGCGGGCAACTCGATCCCGGGCCGGAACCTGGCCGCCAAGCACGCCGACACCATGCTCGCCTTCGGCACCAGCATCGAGCAGATGAAGGCGTTCAGGGCCGACATGCGGACAAGGATGATTGCGGCCGGCCGCAAGCCGGACGAGATCAAGGTGCTGTTCCTGGCCACGCCCACACTGGCCGACACCGACCGGGACGCCCGGGCCAAGAAGGAAGCCATGGACCAGGCGGCTATGGACGCGCCGATGGACACCAAGCTGTGGGGCCTGTCCTACATCAGCGGCGGCACGGTCGACTTCGGCCAGTTCGACCTGGACGAGCCTGTGCCCGAGATGGTCGGCAACGGCGAGCAGAGCTCACTGGCCCGTTTCTACGAGCGGGCTCGGGGCAAGACGCTGCGGGACGCGCTCAACACGCGGATGAGCGTGGGCCAGGACCTGGACTTCGTCGGTTCCCCGGACACCGTGGCGGTGAAGATGGGCGAGGTCATGGAGGAAGTCGGCGGCGACGGGTTCCTGCTTTACCCGGCGATGGACCGCAAGACGATCGCCGAGACCTGCGACGGCCTTGCCCCCGCGCTGCAAAAGCGCGGCCTGGTCCGGACCTATTACGAGGGCAAAACTTTCCGCGACAACCTGATGGCCTTCTAGCCGCCGCTGAGCTTCGGCTGACCAGGCGGCCGGGGCCGCGTTGCTTACCACTCCCCGCGCGGTTCATGGCACCATGACGGTGTGCCTGTCGTCATGGTGCTCGCCATCGTGGTCGTCGTCGCCGTCGTGGCCCTGGTGGCCCGCGGCCGCGGCGGCGGCCTGTCGGCTGAGCGCGCCGATTACGTCCCGCTCGACCTCGGGCCGGTGACCGCCACCGACGTCGTCCTGCTGCGCCCGCCGTCCGGTCTGTGGGGGTACAACGTCCAGGCGACCGACGAGGCGCTGGAGCACATCGCCGAGTCGATCAGGGAGCGTGACGTCCGCATCGTCGCCCTCGAGCAGCTCGTCACCGACCTGAGCCGGGACCAGGCCCCGGCCCTGCCGCTGGCCAGTCCCTACCCCGCCCCCCGGCACCGCCGCCCGGTCGGCTACGGGCTGACCGACTCGCTGCGCGCCCGCGGGTACGACAGCGCCGCCTGGGAGGCGTCGGCCGACGAGACGCCGCCCGTACCCGAGCCGCCGACCGGGGCCTATCGGCCCCAGCGGGCTTATGAGCCCGAGGCGCCCGATCGGCCCGGGCCGGCCCGCCAGCCCGCGGCAACGGGCTATGACCCGTCCTGGTTCGAGGCGCGCTCGACCGGACCGCTGCCGGCGGCTGACCCGGAGCGGTATCCGGCCGCGGCCCGTCCGGACGAGGCACCGTCGCCGGCCGAGCCGCCGCTGTTCGACCCGGCCCCATGGGAGGCCCCGCCGGAGGCGGCCCCGGTGTACGAGGCGCCCGCCGACGAGGCATCCGGGTACGAGACGCCCGCCGACGAGGCACCCGGGTACGAGGCACCCGGGTACGAGGCATCCGGTTACGAGGCGGGCCCGCCCGAGCCGGAACCGCCCGAGCAGTCGCATGACTGACGTCACCGCCGACGCGCCGCCGTCCGGGGGTGCGGTCGCCGGACCGGACGGACGGCTGCGCTGCCCGTGGGGCCTGTCCGCGCCCGAGTACATCGCCTATCACGACGACGAGTGGGGGCGCCCAGTTCGCGGCGACCGGCTCATCTTCGAGCGCCTGTGCCTGGAAGCGTTCCAGTCCGGCCTGTCCTGGCTGATCATCTTGCGCAAGCGGGAAAACTTCCGCCAGGCGTTCGCCGGGTTCGACCTCAGCGCGGTGGCCGCGTTCACCGACCAGGACGTGGACCGGCTGCTGGCCGACGCGGGCATCGTCCGTAACCGGGCCAAGATCAACGCGGCTATCGGCAATGCCCGGGCCGCCCTCGAGGTACCCGGCGGCCTCAGCGACCTGGTGTGGGGCTACGCCGAGGACAGCCGCCCGGCCCCGCGCACGCTGGCCGACTTGCCCGCCAAGACGCCGGCCTCGGCCGCGCTGGCCAAGGACCTGCGCAAGCGGGGCTTCGTGTTCACCGGGCCGGTGACCGTGTACGCCGCCATGCAGGCGTGCGGGCTGGTCAACGATCACCTGGAAGCCTGCTGCGCCCGGGACGCCCGTTACGCCGGCCGGGTGCATCGGGGAGCGCGTCCCGTCATTGCCGTGTCACAATTTGCCCCATGGCAGACTCCGAACCTGACATCGACCAGCTGTTCGCGCCGCTGCCCGCGGCCGACGCGAGCGGCGTCGTGCTGAGCGAGGCCCGGCAGGTGCTCGCCCAGCTCCGGCGGCCGATCGACGCCGAGCTGTGGGGATCGGACCTGCTCGGCGCGCTCGGCGGCCACGGACCCGGCGGGGAGCCGGGCGTGATGGCGGAACTGGCCGCGTCGCTGGTGCCGGCGGCCGAGCAGAGCGCCACCCCGGAGGCGCTGGCGCTGCTGCGGGTGCTGGGCGCGGTCGGCGCGCCTGAGCTCGGGGCGGTGGCGGCCGAGGCGGCCGACCGGGTCACCGCCGGCGGTGTCACCGACCCGGCCTGGGCGGCCGTCATTGGCACGCCCGAGGTCGGCCGCTGCTGGCACTACGGCGACGTCGGCGGGCAGCAGGAGTCGGTCACCGTGACCTTCGGTTACGGGCCGGCCGAGCATGCCCTGTCGGTGCTGATCGACCACGGCCGGGGCGGCAAGATCAAGGACGCCTGGGTCGACGACGCTGCCGGACTGCTCGACAAGACCTGGCTGGCGGCCCAGGACGACCCGCTCGTGGTGTTCGAGGAGATCAGGCCGGACGACGCCCGTCAGCGGCTGACCCGGGCCGTCGCCGCGGGCGAGTGCCCGGCCAAGCCGGACGAGGCCGACGACCTGACCGCGCACCGCGCCCTGCTGCACGCCCGGGTCCGCTATATGGCCACCGTCTCGACCAGTCCGTAACGCAGTCAGGGGCTGAGAGCCACCGTGGTGCCGGTGAGGGTGAGCAGCCGGTGGTATCCCGGTGCGCCCGGCAGCCAGGAGTGGTCGCCGCTCACCCGGCGGACCGGGCCCTCGGGCCCGGCCAGCACCAGCCCGTCCGCGCCGACCGCGACCAGCTTGTCGCCGTCCCGGAGCAGGACCGGGCCCTCGCGTGACTCCGAGATCGAAACGCGCCCGGCCCGCAGCCCGTCGAGCAGGCCGGCGGTGGTCGGCTCGGCGCACGCTACCCAGGTCACCGGCGTGCCCAGCGGCGCGTCGGACCCTGGCCGGTGCCAGTCGCTCCCGCCGACCGGGACCGCCGCCGGATCCCATGCCTGCCACCACGACAGCGGCGTCGTCCACGAGCGGTCGAGCCACGACCAGTGCCACACCTCGAGCAGCGGCGGCCGCCGCGGCATTGCGTGCACCCACGAGGACGGACCCGCGAACGGGTGGTTGACCGACATCAGGCCGCCCGCCGCCTCAGCGGCCGTCAGCCAGGCGGGCGCGGGCGCGCGGAAGTCGATCCAGCCGGTGTCGCCCAGCACCCCGGCATGACCGAGCTCGGTCGTCACCTCCTGCCCGGGTAGCAGCAGCACCCGGTACCGCTGCGACAGCCGGGCGAGGCTGGCGTGATGGCTGACCGTGTTGTGGTCGGTGACCGCGACGAAGTCGAGCCCGCGCCCGGCCGCGTGCACCGCTAGCTCGGCCACCGTCATCACGCCGTCCGAGTGCACCGTGTGCGCGTGCAGGTCGCCCGCCAGCCAGGTCAGCCCGTCGGGGGCGGGCAGCGCCCGCCGCGGGGGACGCTCCGCGGCCGGCGGGGGGAGCACCCCGGTTTCCAGTGCGGTCTCGCCTTCCAGGGCCGCGCCCGAGGCCGGGTCGACCGCGCCGTACTCGGCCAGCGCGCGGGCAAGGGCGGCGCCCGCCAGATCGAGCGGCTCGGCCGTGACCGTGTAGGGCAGGCCGTCCTCCGGGACCAGGTGCAGCCCCAGCACCACCTGCCATTCCCCCGGCGTGACCGGCCCGGCCAGGTAGCCCGGGGTGGCACCCGGCGGGCCGACCGCGAACGACTCCCGCTCCCCGCCGGACCAGCCGCGGAACCCGTTCGGACCGAAGCACCCGAGGTCAACCGCCGGTCCCGCACCACGCGGGTACGACAGCGTCACCCGCAGCGCCGACGTGCCCGCTGGCACCTCGACCGGCAGGTACTGCCAGGGAGCGGCGATCCGGTGGTCGACCGTGAAAGTCCCGGTGTGCGTGACGGATGAGCTCATGCCCCCATCTGACCACAGCCGGTCGGCCACAGCCGGGCGGCCACGGCGGGGAAGAAATCCAGGTGACGCGCCGCTCACCCAGTGCTAGGGTCTTGAACTTCGCGCTCAGTCGAGCGCCCACCCGCCGAGTGCTCAAGGGGGTCACCCATGCCCGCCGACGCCGGGCCCGCGGCCGAACCGACGGCCAGCGCTGACATCAATCCGGAGACCGACACCGACACCGTCATCGAGGCGGAGCGGACCATCTGCGGCGCTCCCGTGAGTTCCTCCACCTGATGCGGGAAAACGTCCTGAGCCTGGCCGACAACCCGATGGCGGCGGACCGGGTCAGCCTGGAGTACCTCAAGGCCGACCTGTACCGGCGCTCCGAAGCGCTCAGGGACCTGCCGGACGCGCCGCTGTTCTTCGGCTGCCTCGACTACAGCGAGCTGTCCGGGACGACGCGGACTTCGCGGGGGCCGCGGGGGGTCCGGGGGCCGTCCCCGGGCTGGCACTGCATATCGGGCGGCGGCACGTGCACGACCCGGAGGCACCCCGGTCGTCCTCGACTGGCGGGCGCCGGTATCGCGGCCGTTCTACCGGGCCAGCCCGGCCGACCCGATGGGACTGACGCTGCGGCGCCGGTTCGGCTTCGCCGGGGGCGCGCTCACCGCCTTCGAAGACGAGCGGTTCGCGCGGCCGGGCCGGCAGGCCCCCGTCCGGCCGGATCACCGGACGACGCAGGCCCCGAGCAGGCTGCTGATCACGGAAATCGAGCGGCCCCGGTCGGGCCCGATGCGCGACATCGTGGCCACCATCCAGCCCGAGCAGGACGACATCGTCCGGGCCGACGCCGGCCACCACCGTCTGCGTTCAGGGCGCGCCCGGGACCGGGAAGACCGCGGTCGGCCTGCACCGCGTCGCCTACCTGCTGTACGCCCACAAGGAGCTGGTGACCCGGCGCGGCGTCATCGTGGTGGGCCCCAACCTGGCCTTCCTCTCCTACATCAGGAACGTGCTGCCGGCCCTGGGCGAGCTCGACGTCACCCAGACCACCGTGGCCGAGCTGGTCGCGACGATCCCCGTGCGCGGCACCGACACCGACGAGGCGGCCACCGTCAAGGGCGACGCCCGGATGGCGGAGGTGCTGCACCGGGCGCTGTGGGCGGCACCTCCGGGCGCCGCGCGAGCCGCTGGTGGTCAGCCGCGGATCGCGCCGCCTGCGGCTGCCCGCGCACGAGGTCGAGGCCCTGGCGGCGGAGCTGCGGGCACGCGGTGTCCGCTACGGTACCGGCCGCGAGCTGCTCGCCCACCGCATCGCGCACGTGCTGCTGAGCCAGCTGGAAGCGGCGGGCGAGACGACCGACGACCGGACCCACGACGCGGTCCGGCGCTCGGCGCCGGTCCGCACGTGCGTCGACGAGGTGTGGCCCAAGGTGGACCCGGTCAAGCTGGTCTTCGCCCTGCTCTCGGACACCGGGCAGCTCACCAGGTACGGCGGCGGTCTGCTCGATGACCGGGAGCTGGCCGCCGTCGCCTGGGCCAAGCCGCCGCGCGGTCCCGGTTCGGCCCCGTGGAGCCGGGCCGACCAGGTGCTCATCGACGAGGCGGCCGACCAGATCGAGCGCACCCCGTCGATCGCGCACATCGTGGTGGACGAAGCGCAGGACCTGTCGCCCATGGAGATGCGGGCGATCGGGCGGCGCTGCGCGACCGGGGCGGCGACCGTGCTGGGCGACATCGCCCAGGGCACCACCCCGTGGGCGGCCACCTCCTGGCCCGCCTTGCTGACCCACCTGGGCAAGCCCGGCGCGGCCGTCCGTGAGCTCGACGTCGGCTACCGGGTGCCCCGGCAGATCCTCGATTTCGCCTCCCGCCTGCTCCCCGCCATCGCGCCCGGCCTGGCGCCGGCCCGGTCGCTGCGGGCGGACCCGGACGCGCTCTCGGTGCGGGCGGTGACCCCCGCCGACCTCGGCCCGCGGCTGGCGGCCGAGTGCGCGGCCGCCCTCGCCGCGCCCGGCTCGGTCGCCGTCATCTGCGCCGACCCGCAGGTAGCGGAAGCCGCTGCGGCGCTACGGAAGGCGGGCCTGGGCTACGGCATCCTCGGCGACGCGGCCCCCGCTGCCCCGGCTGGCACCGCTGCCCCGGCTGGCACAGCTGCTCCGGCTGGCACCGCTGCTCCGGCTGGCACCGCTGCTCCGGCTGGCACCGCTCCTCCGGCTGGCACCGCTGAGCCGGAGGCCGCCCGGCTCACCCTGGTCCCGGTCACGCTGGCCAAGGGCCTCGAGTTCGACCACGTCATCTTGCTCGAGCCTGGCCGGATCGCGACCGGCGAGACGTACGGGCTGCGGCGCCTGTACGTCGCGCTCACCCGGGCGGTGTCCCGACTTACCGTCTTTCACGCCGAACCCCTGCCCGCCGAGCTGTCGTTCCCTACGATGTAAGCCAGGCCACATTTTCTGGCCTCTCCCGAATTGAGCCCGGCTTCTTGCGCGCAGGGCGACGCGGCGGCATCCTTGGACAATCTACTACCGCCCGTAACCGGGAGAACTACGATCTGTAACGACGGTGGTGTTCGGTGGAAGCCAAGGAAAACCACGCAGCGGCAACTGTGTACCTGGACAAGCTGGCCGAGGAGCTGACCAACCGCGGGCTCGAGGCGTGGCTCATGGCCCCGCCGGGCCGGGTCCCCAGCGTGTACATCACCAATCCGGGTGCCCGCGCGCTGGAGGAGAACGTCTACGCCGACCGGGGCAGGGACGGACTGTGGTGGTTCTGGTGGTCGTGGGCGGAGCGGATCTCGATGGCCGACGACCTCGAAGGCTCTGCCTCCGCGATCACCCGCGTTTTGCAGGTCTGATCAGCTAGCGGTGGACGGCATGCCCGGGAAGGCGGCCGTGCTGCCGCTCCAGGCGAGGGAGCGGTTGGCGGCGGTCTGCATTCCCTTGGCGCCGAAGGAACGCAGCGCCGGGTGGTCGACCGCCACTACGCCGAGGTAGGCGCGTGTCACCCCTTCTTCCAGGACGGTGGCCAGCTTGGCGGACGACGCGTTGCCGGTCACCGCGAACGGCAGCTGGTAGGCCGGGCTCGCGGCCACCGGGGTCGCGCCCAGCGTGGTCAGCATCGACTCCAGGTTGTCGCGGGCGATCTGATGCGCCAGCCAGTCGGCCCGCGCGTCCGCCCGGGCGGAGCCGGACGTCATCGCCCCGACCACGCCGTAGCCGTAGACCGCCGCGTGCTCGGCCGCCAGCGCGGCCTGGAGCGCGCTGACGCCGTCGCCGTCCGCGTCCATCAGGGGCCGACCCGGGCGTTGAGCAGGCTCGCGTGGGTCGCTTCGGAGGCGGCGATCGATGCGTACAACTGGGCGAGCGAGGGTGATGCCCCGCCGAGCCGGCTCATCAGCACCCCGACCGCGGCCTGCTCGGCGTCCCGGAGCTGGGTCAGCATGGCGCCCTGGCTGGCGGCCAGCGGCGGTCTGGCGGTCACTGTGGCGGGGACGGGCCTGCCCGGCTGGCTCGATGACCCGGGAACGCAGTTGCTGCAGGTGAGCCTCGTGCTCGGCCAGCAGAGGGGCCAGCGTGGACGTGAGCCCGGAATACCTGGACATGGCTTTGTTGTATATCCAGATCAGGTTCAGCTCGGCGGTCACGGCGTGCAGCAGCATCCGCGTCCGCGGGCTCACGGTGGGCGGCGCGCTCAGCACGGCCGGACCCTTGCAGGCGCTCAGCGCGAGAAACAGGGGCAACGTGCTGGGCGACGCGGCGAGCAACTGGCGCCTTGACAGCATAGGCTCTAAGCATGCCACGAGGCGCTGGCTGCGGGGACGCACTGACCCGCCGGCCGCGCCAGGTGGCGTCCAGGAGCCCGGTGCGCGCGGCCACGCGCCGGCTGGCGGCCTGTAGCGCCCTGCGCTATAGGCTGGACCAGGGAAAATATAGCCTGGGGAACAGCGCCGCCCCAAGACGCAGACGAGGAGGTCGAAATGTCTGGTGGCCTTCGCTCCGCCGCTGGCCCGGCGGACGACAAGAAGCTGGCCGGGCTGATCGAGCCTGCCGTCGCGGCCGCGGGGATGGACCTGGAGTCGGTCCGGATGACCGTCGCGGGAAAGCGGCGCCTGCTGCGCGTCGTGGTCGACAGCGACCACGGTGTCACGCCTCGACGACGCGGCCGATGTCAGCCGCGACGTCTCAGCCGCGCTTGACGCGGCCGGGGTCCTCGGCGAGGTCCCCTATACCCTTGAGGTTTCATCGCCGGGGTGGACCGGCCGCTGACCCAGCCGCGGCACTGGCGGCGGGCCCGGGGCCGGCTCGTCCGGGTCAAGGCGACGGGGGAGGGTTCCGTGGAGGGACGCGTGCTCACGGCCGATGACGACGGCGTCACCCTCGGCCTGGCCGACGGCAAGGGCGGCAAGGACACCGGGCCCGAACGCAGGTTCCGCTACGACGAGCTGGGCGCGGGCAGCATCCAGGTGGAGTTCGGCCGGATTCCGGACGCCGAGCTCAGTGATTTCAGTGATCCGGAACGTGACGACGCGGTGCTGGCTGACAACACCGGAGACCTTGGAGCTGGCGGCGATGGACATTGACCTGAGCGTGCTGCGCAGTCTCGAGAGCGAGAAGGACATCTCGTCGGAAACTGCGATCAAGGCGATCGAGGACGCGCTGCTGATGGCGTACCACAAGACCGAGGGGGCCAACCCGGCCGCCCGGGTCGAGGTGAACCGGCAGACCGGGCACGTCACGGTCTGGGCCCGGGAAGCCGCCCCGGAGGGGACGGCTGCCGTCGAGTACGACGACACCCCGGCCGGCTTCGGCCGGATCGCGGCGACGACCGCCCGGCAGGTCATCCTGCAGCGGCTGCGTGACGTCGAAGACGAGATCACCTTCGGCGAGTACGCCGGGCACGAGGGCGACATCGTGGCCGGTGTCATCCAGCAGGGCAAGGACCCGCGCACGGTGCTGGTCGACCTGGGCAAGATCGAGGCCGTGCTGCCGCTGGCCGAGCAGGTGCCGGGCGAGCGCTACGTGCACGGCGAGCGGATCCGCTGCTTCGTCTGGCGGGTGCGCAAGGGCCACCGTGGCCCGTCCGTGACGCTGTCGCGCACCCACCCGGACCTCGTGCGCAAGCTGTTCGCGCTGGAGGTGCCGGAGATCGCGAACGGCGCGGTGGAGATCGTCAAGGTCGCCCGCGAGGCCGGGCACCGGACCAAGATCGCCGTCCAGTCCCACCAGCAGGGCGTCAACGCCAAGGGCGCGTGCATCGGGCCAGTCGGGGCGCGCGTCAGGAACGTGATGGCCGAGCTCCACGGGGAGAAGATCGACATCGTCGACTACTCCGACGACCCGGCCGAGTTCGTCGCCAACGCCCTGTCACCCGCCCGCGTGACCCGGGTCGAGATCATCGACGCGGGCGCCATGGAGGCGCGCGTCACCGTGCCGGATTACCAGCTCTCACTCGCGATCGGCAAGGAAGGGCAGAACGCCCGGCTGGCCGCCCGGCTCACCGGCTGGCGGATCGACATCCGCTCCGACGGCGTGGTCAGCGCCACGGCGCCGGCCCCGCGCACCCCCGCCGCCGAGAATCCGGAGGCGGCCGAGGCCGCCGCCGACGCCTGAGCACTGGTTCCCCAGCCGGGCGGGCACTGCCTTGCCCGGCCGGGGCCTCGCCGCGTGCCCCGGCTATGGTGACGGGGTAGACTGAAACGGCAATGACCGCGCGAGCCGAGCTGCCCGAACCGGGGAATCAACCCCTGCGTTCCTGTGTTGGCTGCAAGGCACGGGCGGCCAAGTCCAGCTTGCTTCGCCTAGTGGCGGCCGGGGACGTGATCGTGCCCGACCCTCACGCGAGGCAGCCGGGCAGGGGAGCATACGTGCATCCCTGTGTGGCATGCTTCGAACTGGCACAGCGGCGGCGGGCGTTCTCGCGCGCACTGCGCGTCTCGGGTTCGCTTGACGCCGCCCCGCTAGCTGCGTACCTTTCCCGGGCCGGAGCCGGGTCATAGGATGACCAACGGCAACGACAGGAGATGGTCCGTGGCGACGGGAAGCACGCTGGGCACGACGGAAATTCTGTACGGAAAGCAGGTCGAGAAGCGATGAGCGCTCGATGAGCACAAGGCGATGAACGCCCGCGATTGACGCCGACCCGGAGCACGCTATGCGCCGGATCGGCTGATGATCCGGTTTATGGCCCCTGGAAGGGGCCGAGCAGAGGAGCATAGTGGCGAAGGTCCGGGTTTACGAGCTCGCGAAGGAGTTCGGGGTAGAGAGCAAGGCTGTCATGGCCAAGCTCGAGGAGATGGGCGAGTTCGTGCGGTCCGCGTCCTCGACGATCGAGGCGCCTGTGGTCCGCAGGCTCAAGGAAGCTTTCAACGGCGGCGGTTCCGGGCGGGGCGGCA
This sequence comes from uncultured Actinomycetota bacterium, assembly GCA_963795335.1. Lineage (GTDB taxonomy): Bacteria > Actinomycetota > Actinomycetes > Streptosporangiales > Streptosporangiaceae > Trebonia. The sequence continues at coordinate 360,419 of CAWCHI010000001.1, read as the reverse complement.
GCTCCGGTTCAGGCGGCCGTCCGGGAGGCCAGAACGGGTTCAGCGGTGGCCGTCAGCCGCGGCCAGAGGGCGGCCAGGCGGGCGGCTCGTCCGCTCCGGCGCCCGGGCCGGGCCGGCCGGTGCCGGGCCCGCGCCCGTCGGCGCCGCGTCCGGCGCCGTCGGTGCCCAGTGTCGGCTCACCCAGTACCAGTGCGCCAAGCTTCGGTGCGCCCAGTGCAGGCTCACCCAGTGCAGGCTCACCCAGTGCGGCGGGTGCGCCCAGTGCGGGTGCGCCCAGTGCCGGCACACCTGACGTCAGCGCGCCCGCGGCCAGCAGTCCGGCCGCCCCCGCCGCCCCGGCGGCATCATCATCACCGGCCGCACCCGCGCGTCCGGCCGCCAGCCCGCGTCCGGCTACCCCCGGCGGCGGTCAGGGCGGTCCGACGCCCGGTCCGCGCCCGGCCAGCCCGCGGCCCGCCGGCAGCCCGCGGCCCGCCGGCAGCCAGGGCAGCGGCGCCGCTGCGGGGCCCGGCAGCCAGGGTTCAGGCGGCCAGGCTTCAGGCGGCCAGGGTTCAGGCGGCCAGGGTTCAGGCGGCCAGGGCGGCGGCTCTTACACCGGCGCCCCGCGTCCGGGTGGTGCCCCGCGTCCCGGAGGTGCGCCCCGTCCGGCCGCACCCGGCCAGCGCGGCCCGCGTCCGGCCGGCCCCCGGCCGGGTAACAACCCGTTCAGCTCCACCGCGACCGGCATGGGGTCTGCCCCTCCCGCGCGTCCCGGTTACGACCGGCCCGAGCGCACTGACCGCCCCGAGCGCACGGACCGGCCGGACCGCGGCCCGCGCCCCAGCGGCGACCGTGACCGCGGTCCCCGTCCCGGCGGCCCGCGTCCCGGCGGCGGCTACGCCGACCGCCCCGGTGCGGGAACCACTGACGGCGGCGCCCGTCCCGGCGGCCCGCGTCCTGGCGGCCCGCGTCCGGGCGGCCCGCGTCCTAGCCCGATGAACATGCCGTCCCGGCCGATGACCGGCGGCGGGGCTGGCGGTCCGGGCGGTCCCCGTCCTGGTGGACCGGGCGGTCCCGGTGGGCGCGGCCCGCGTCCCGGCGGCGGCGGCGGCTTTAGCGGCCCGCGTCCCGGCGGTGGCGGCGGCGGTCGTCCGGCCAGCGCCGGCAGCGGTCCCCGGCCCGGCGGTGGCGGAGGCCCGCGTCCCGGTGGCGGTGGTCCCGGTACCGGTGGTCCCGGCGGTGGCGGCGGTGGCGGCCCCCGTCCGGGCGGCGCCGGCGGCCGCGGTCGTGGTGGCGGTACCGCGGGTGCCTTCGGGCGTCCCGGCGGCAAGCCGAGCCGCGCCCGCAAGTCGAAGCGGCAGCGCAGGCAAGAGTTCGACAACATGCAGGCCCCGTCGATCGGCGGCGTGCAGGTTCCGCGCGGTCAGGGCCAGGTGATCCGGATGTCCCGGGGCGCCAGCCTGAGCGACTTCGCCGACAAGATCGGCGCCAACCCGGCGAGCCTGGTCCAGGTGCTGTTCCACCTGGGCGAGATGGTCACCGCGACCCAGTCGGTCAACGACGAGACGCTCCAGCTGCTCGGCGCTGAGCTGAACTACAGCGTGCAGGTCGTGTCCCCCGAGGAGGAGGACCGCGAGCTGCTCGAGGAGTTCGACATCGAGTTCGGCGACGACGAGGGCGAGGAGACCGACCTGGCCCCGCGGCCGCCGGTGGTCACCGTCATGGGCCACGTCGACCACGGCAAGACCAAGCTCCTCGACGCGATCCGGCACACCAACGTCGTCTCGAAAGAGGCGGGCGGCATCACCCAGCACATCGGTGCCTACCAGGTGCAGACCGAGGTCGACGGCGACGAGCGCAAGATCACCTTCATCGACACCCCGGGCCACGAGGCCTTCACCGCCATGCGCGCCCGTGGTGCGCAGACCACCGACCTCGCGGTCCTGGTGGTCGCGGCCGACGACGGCGTGAAGCCGCAGACGACCGAGGCGCTCAACCACGCGCAGGCGGCGGGCGTGCCGATCGTGGTCGCGGTCAACAAGATCGACAAGGAGGGGGCCGACCCGTCCCGGGTGCGGGCCCAGCTCACCGAGTACGGGCTGGTGGCCGAGGAGTTCGGTGGCGACACCCAGTTCGTGGACGTGTCCGCGACCAAGGGGATCGGTATCGACAGCCTCCTCGAGGCGATCGTGCTGACCGCTGACGCCGCGCTCGACCTGCGGGCCAACCCCGAGCAGGACGCTCAGGGCGTCGCGATTGAGGCGCAGCTCGACAAGGGCCGCGGCCCAGTCGCGACCGTGCTCGTGCAGCGCGGCACGCTCCACGTCGGTGACTCGATCGTGGCGGGTGAGGCCTACGGCCGGGTCCGGGCGATGCTCGACGAGAACGGCAGCCCGCTCGACTCGGCTCCGCCGTCTCGTCCGGTGCAGGTGCTCGGGCTCACCGCGGTGCCGAAGGCGGGTGACAACTTCCTGGTTGTCTCCGACGACCGGATGGCCCGGCAGATCGCCGAGCGCCGGGAGGCGCGCGAGCGGACCGCTCAGTTCGCGCAGCGCCGTCGCCGGGTGACGCTGGAAGACCTCGAGTCGGCCCTGAAGGCCGGCGAGCGCGAGGAACTGCTGCTGATCATCAAGGGCGACGTGTCCGGTTCGGTTGAAGCCCTGGAAGACGCGCTGCTCAAGCTGGATGTCGGCGAAGAGGTGTCGCTGCGGGTCATCAGCCGCGGCGTCGGCGCGATCACGCAGGATGACGTGAACCTGGCCATCGCCTCCGAGGCGGTCATCATCGGCTTCAACGTCCGGCCAGCCGGCCGGGCGGGCGAGCTGGCCAACCGCGAGGGCGTCGACATCCGCTACTACTCGATCATCTACCAGGCGATCGAGGAAGTGGAGGCCGCGCTCAAGGGCATGCTCAAGCCCGAGTTCGAGGAGGCGCAGCTCGGCACGGCGGAGGTCCGCGAGGTCTTCCGGGTGCCGCGCGTCGGCAACATCGCGGGCTGCATCGTCCGCTCCGGCACGATCACCCGCAACAGCAAGGCGCGGATCATCCGGGACGGCGTGGTCATCTCCGACAACCTCACGGTCGAGTCGCTCCGGCGGTTCAAGGACGACGCGACCGAGGTCCGTGAGGGCTACGAGTGCGGTATCGGGGTCGGCTACAGCGACATCCGGATCGAGGACGTCATCGAGACGTTCGAGATGCGCGAGAAGCCGAGGGCATAACCCGAGGCGCCATCGCCTGCGATGTACGTAGCCGCCTTGACGCTGGACGTGCTGCTGGGCGACGTCCGCTCGCTGAAACAGAAGCGGGCCGTCGTCCGGCCGCTCGTGGCCGAGCTGCGCCGCCGCTACCCCGGGGTCGCGGTCGCCGAGACGGGTCACCTCGACCTGCACCGGCGAGCCGAGATCGGGGTAGCGGTGGTGTCCAGCAGCGCAGGGAACGCCAGCCAGGTGCTCGACGAGTGCGAGCGCCTGGTGGCGTCCCATCCAGAGATCGAGTTGCTGTCAGCGCGGCAGCAGCTCTACCACGATGAGGAGTAAGCGGCCGGTCCCGGCCACGGGCACCAGGCCGCCAGGTACTCCTCGGCCGAGAAGGGGAGTGAGCGACAGTGGATGACGCCCGCACGAGACGTCTCGCGGAACGCATCGCCAAGATCGTCGCTGAGCTGCTTGAGCGCCGGATCAAGGACCCGCGGCTTGGCTTCGTCACCGTGACCGAGGCCCGGCTGACCAATGACCTGCGCGAGGCCAAGGTCTACTACACCGTCCTCGGCTCGGCCGAGGAGCGCCAGGAGACCGCCCAGGCGCTGCGCAGCGCCACCGGCATCATCCGGTCCGAGGTGGGCCGGCTGACCGGCCTGCGGCACACCCCATCGCTCGAGTTCATCGCCGACGCGCTGCCGGAAGACGCGCAGCGGATCGACGAGCTGGTCGCGGTGGCCCGGCAGAAGGACGAGGAGCTCGCCCGGGCCCGTGAGGGCGCCCAGTGGGCTGGCGACCCGGACCCGTACAAGAAGCCGGCCGACGACGACTGGGCCGACAGCGAGGACGACGAGGCGGCAGCCGACGAGGACGTCTGACCCGGTGGCCGCGCAGCAACGCGAGGCCCTCCGCCCGCCTCCCTGGGAGTCCGGCCTCGTCATCGTGGACAAGCCCGGCGGCATGACCTCTCACGACGTCGTCGCGCGGCTGCGCCGCCGGGCGCACACCCGCCGGGTCGGGCACGCCGGCACGCTCGACCCCATGGCCACCGGCGTCCTCGTGCTCGGCCTGGAGAAGGCGACCCGGCTGCTTGGGCACCTCATGCTGACCGAGAAGACCTACCAGGCCACCATCCGGCTCGGCCAGTCCACCACCACGGACGACGCCGAGGGCGAGCTGTCTGGCGGTGGCGACGCCAGCGCCGTCACCGGCGATGCCCTGGCGGCGCAGATCGCCCGCCTCACGGGCGACATCCTGCAGGTGCCGTCCAGTGTCAGCGCGATCAAGGTCAACGGCCAGCGGGCCTACAAGCTGACCCGGGCGGGGGAAGCTCCCGAGCTGGCCGCCCGCCCGGTCACGGTGCACGAGTTCCGGGTCACCGCCGTCCGCCCCGAGGGCGGCTTCCTTGACGTCGACGCGACCGTGCGCTGCTCCAGCGGCACCTACATCCGGGCGCTGGCGCGCGACCTCGGTGCCGCCCTGGGGACCGGCGGGCACCTGACCGCGCTGCGCCGCACCGCGGTTGGCCCCTACACCCTGGCCCAGGCCCGCACCCTGGACGAGCTGGAGCAGCCCGGGCTGGACAGCGGCGCCGGGGCGGTAATCCCGCTGGCGGCCGCGGCGGCGGCGGCGTTCCCGCGGCTGGAGCTGACCGGGGAGGAGGCCCGGCGGCTGGCCCAGGGCGCCCGCCTGCCGTGGCCTGGCGAAGGCGGGGCGACCCGGGACAGCGCACGCGGGCCCGGTGCGGCCGGGGACAGGGTGACCGGGGAGGCGGGGCCGCCCGCGGCCGACGGCACCGGCACTCCGGCGGCGGCGTTCGCGCCCGACGGCAGCCTGGTCGCGCTGGTCGCCCCCGAGGGGGGACGGCTGCGCTCGCTGGCCGTCTTCGCCGACGCGGCGGCGCTGGCGCGGGACACGTAGCCGCAACCGCCGGTGGCGGCTGAGGCGGACGGTCAGTCGCCGATGAGGCGGCGCATCCGTACCCAGTTGTTCCGGACCGGGCCCCACTCGCGCAGCGCGACCGCGGCCGCATACGCCCCGCTGGGGCGGAACCGGAAGACCCCGACGGCGGTCTCCGGCTCCGCGCCCAGGGAGTGTTTCATGACCCGGATGCCCTCGCTCGGCACGCCGCCCATGTCGTAGGCCAGCTCGTGCTCGCGCGACCACTTGATCGAGTCCCAGTGCAGCAGCGTGTGGGGGCTCATCGAGCGCACCGCGGGGCCAACGATCTGCCAGCCCCACAGCCGGTCCTGGCCGATGATCGACGCGGTCATCCCGTACCGGGTGCCGTCCTCGCCCCGGGCGGTACGCCACAGCATGCGGGGCTCGGCCGCCAGCCGCCGCGTCAGCACGCGGATCGCGGCGAGATTGTAAGCGGCGATGCGCCCACCCTCGCGATCGTAAAGGGCATCCATCTGCCCGGGGAACCACGAGGCGATATCTTCGGGGGTGGCGTCGGAGACGGTGACGCCGCGCCGTTCCGTTTGCCTGACCGACTGCCGTCGCCCGGTCGACATTGATTTCCAGACGTCATCGACCGATTTGGTCGCGGGCAGGACAAAGTTTTCCCACTCGAAGGCCGCGTACTTGGGAATTTGCAGGTCCGCCCGTGGCAGCGAGAGAGCCGGGGAGAACGCCCACCGGGCGGCCACCGCGCGGTTCTTCCGCAGCACCGGCTCCGCCGCGCGGAGCAGCTCGGCGACGCGGCCCGCGCGCAGTGCCTCGCCCCGGATGACTGGGCCGACGCCCCCGACGGGGAGAAAGTTAACCGTCGTGACCGGTCCGCTGTGCCGCAGCAGCATCGGCACGACCCCCAGCCGGTCACCCTCGGAATCGACAGCAAATGCACGGAACTCCAAGTCGAGCGCCTCGGCCAGCGCGCTCAGGAAAAACCAGTGGTGATACCCAGTTACCCCGATGCATTCGCCGATCTCGGCCTCATAGGCCTGCTCGTTATTCAGCTCACGTATGGTTGCCATCGTCCATCAGTCATCTCGAAGACAAGATTTAGTGACCCGGAACCGGCATTTTCGCGCGAACTCGTCACGCAGCCGTGATCGCTCCAGAATCCCCGTCAAAGTGATTAAATTTCCGTTAAGGCTAGCATCCTGGACGGCCGGTGCGCAGGGTCTTCGCGGGTTGATGACCGTGTCCCGTGGCGGCCCGTGGCGGCGCGGCCGCGACGGCATGGCTAGGCTGGAGACGAGCGAAGGAGGGCCGGAGAGTCGTGTACCGCTGGCAGGGCCTGGACGAGGTGCCCGCAGAATGGGGCGCGTCCGTCGTTACCATCGGCGTGTTCGACGGGGTGCACCGGGGTCATCAGCTCATCGTCGCCCGGGCGGCCGCGCTGGGGGCCGAACTCGGTCTCCCGGTGGTCGCGATCACCTTTGACCCGCACCCGGACGAGGTGATAAGGCCGGGCAGCCACCCACCGTTCCTGTGCTCGTCCCGGCGGCGGGCGGAGCTGCTTGGCGGGCTCGGGGTGGACGCTGTGTGCCTGGTCCCGTTCACGCTCGAGTTCTCCCGGCTCGACCCGGACGAGTTCGTCCGCCAGGTGCTGGTCGAGCGGCTGCACGCGGCCGCGGTCGTGGTCGGCGCCGACTTCACCTTCGGGCACAAGGCCCGTGGCGACGTGGCGCTGCTGGACAAGCTGGGGGAGAAGTACGACTACAGCGCCGAGGGGCTGCCGCTCCTGGTCCTCGACGGGGTGACCGTCTCCTCCACCTCGATCAGGGCGATGCTGGCCGAGGGGAACGTCACCGCGGCGGCGGGGATGCTCGGCCGCCCGCACCGGGTCGAGGGCGTGGTCGTGCGCGGCCACCAGCGTGGCCGCCAGCTCGGCTTCCCGACCGCCAACGTGGAGTCGCCGCCGCATACCGCCATCCCGGCCGACGGGATCTACGCCGGCTGGCTCGCTACCCTGGAAGGGGACGGCGGCGAGGTGAACCGCTGGCCCGCCGCGATCTCGATCGGCACCAACCCGACCTTCGACGGGCAGGTACGCACGGTCGAGGCCTACGCGCTCGACCGGACCGACCTGGACCTCTACGGGCTGCACGCCGCGATCGACTTCGGCGTCCGGCTGCGCGGCACGCTGCGCTTCGACTCGATCGAGGCGCTGGTCGAGCAGATGCACGAAGACGTCGCGCAGGCGCGGGAGATCTGCGCCGGCTGAGGCCAGGGCCGCAGGCGCAGACGGAGGGCGGCCTGGTGCCGGCGGCCGCCGTTCGGTATGATGCGCTTTTCGCCCGCGCGGACGGGATGCCCATCCACTCGTGGTATCGTGAAACGCTACCGGTCACGTACCGGCCGGGACTGGCTGCACCCTCATCGCGGCCGTCTCACCCCACGGGGATTCGAATTCTTTCACCTTAAGGAGCCACGTGCCGCTCGACGCCGAAGTCAAGAACCAGATCTTCGCGGAGTACGCGATCAATGAGGGTGACACCGGCTCGCCGGAAGTCCAGATCGCGCTGATGACCCGCAGGATCAACGACCTTAACGAGCACCTCAAGGTGCACCAGCACGACCACCACAGCCGCCGCGGCCTGCTGCTGCTCGTCGGCCGCCGCCGCCGTCTGCTGGGATACCTGCGCAGCACCGACATCACCCGCTACCGGACGCTGATCGAGCGCCTCGGTCTGCGCCGATAGTCGGCGCCACCAGCGCAGACGCACTAGACCCGTCAACCCTGGGCCGGTACTGTTGGCCCAGGTCAGGGTGATAACAGAATACAAGCGCAACAACACATCCCGTAGCCCCCGGCCCGAGCGCCTGGGCCGGTCCTCGGTAGTGGTCCCCGGGAACGCGCCGCTGTCACGCTGACAGCGGAGCACCCGAGGGCTTCAATCGAAGACCGGCCGGTGTACCCGCTCCGCTGGTTCGCGAGCGGGCAGCCAGAGCCGACCATGGCACGGCGGCGGGTGGGTGCGGGATCTACCGCAAGGAGGTCTCACCCGTGAAGGGTGTGAAAAGCGCCGAAGCCGTTATCGATAACGGCGAGTTTGGCGTACGCAAAATTCGCTTCGAGACAGGCCGTCTCGCCCGTCAGGCAGCTGGTTCCGCGCTCGTCGTACTGGATGACGAGACCGTCGTCCTGTCGGCGACATCCGCGGGCAAGCACCCACGCGAAGGGTACGACTTCTTCCCGCTGACGGTGGACGTCGAGGAGCGCATGTACGCGGCCGGGCGCATCCCCGGTTCGTTCTTCCGCCGTGAGGGGCGCCCGTCTGAGGACGCCATCCTCACCTGCCGGCTGATCGACCGGCCGCTGCGCCCGTCCTTCGTCAAGGGACTGCGCAACGAGATCCAGATCGTCGAGACGGTCCTCGCGCTGCACCCGGAGCACCTGTACGACGTGGTGGCGATCAATGCCGCCTCCATGTCGACCCAGCTGGCCGGGCTGCCGTTCTCTGGGCCGATCGGCGGCGTCCGGGTCGCGCTGATCAAGGACCAGTGGGTCGCGTTCCCGACCCACCCGCAGCTCGGGCAGGCCACCTTTGACATGGTGGTCGCGGGCCGCATGCTGGACGACGGCGACGTCGCGATCATGATGGTCGAGGCCGAGTCCACCCCGCAGACGCTGCGGCTGCTGGCCGACGCCGAGAACACCGGCGCCGTCGCTCCCGACGAGGAGACCGTGGCCGAGGGCCTCGAGGCGGCCAAGCCGTTCATCGCGGCGCTGTGCCAGGCGCAGTCGATCCTCGCCGCTGCGGCGGTCGAGGCCGGCCTCGCCCCGTCCAGCACGTCGCAGTTCCCGATCTTCGCCGACTACGGCGAGGACGTGTACGAGGCGGTCGCCGGCGCGGTGACCGACGAGCTGGCCAAGGCACTCACGATCGCCCCCAAGGCGGAGCGTACGGCGGAGGAGGACCGGGTCAAGGCCCTCGCCATCGAGCGCGTCGGCGGCCAGTTCCCGGGGCGCGAGAACGAGATCGGCCCCGCCCTGCGGTCGCTGACCAAGAAGCTGGTCCGGCAGCGCGTCATCAACGAGGGCGTGCGCATCGACGGCCGCGGGCTGACCGACATCCGGCCGCTGTCGGCCGAGGTCGGCGTGCTGCCCCGGGTGCACGGCTCGGCCCTGTTCGAGCGGGGCGAGACCCAGATCCTGGGCGTCACCACGCTGAACATGCTCCGCATGGAGCAGATGATCGACACGCTCAACCCCGAGCGCACCAAGCGCTACATGCACAACTACAACTTCCCGCCGTATTCGACTGGGGAGACCGGCCGGGTGGGCTCGCCCAAGCGCCGCGAGATCGGCCACGGCGCCCTGGCCGAGCGGGCGCTCCTGCCCGTGCTGCCGACCCGCGAGGAGTTCCCCTACGCGATCCGGCAGGTGTCGGAGGCGATCAGCTCCAACGGCTCGACCTCGATGGGCTCGGTCTGCGCCTCGACGCTGTCCCTGCTCAACGCGGGCGTGCCGCTCAAGGACATGGTGTCCGGCATCGCGATGGGCCTCATCGGGGAGGGCGGCCAGTACGTCACGCTGACCGACATCCTCGGGGCCGAGGACGCCTTCGGTGACATGGACTTCAAGGTCGCCGGGACCGAGCAGGTCATCACCGCGCTGCAGCTCGACACCAAGCTCGACGGCATCCCTGCCTCGGTCCTGGCGGGCGCGCTCAAGCAGGCCCGCGGGGCCCGGATGACAATCCTCGGGGTGATGCGCGACGCGATCGCCGAACCGGGCGAGATGTCGCCGTTCGCACCGCGGATCATCACCCTCAAGGTCCCGGTGGACAAGATCGGCGAGGTCATCGGGCCGAAGGGCAAGATGATCAACTCGATCCAGGACGACACCGGCGCCGAGATCACCATCGAGGACGACGGCACCATCTACGTCGGCGCGACCGATGGCCCGTCGGCCGACGCGGCCCGGGACATCATCAACTCGATCGCCAACCCGCACATGCCCGAGGTGGGCGAGCGGTTCCTGGGCACGGTGGTCAAGACCACCACGTTCGGCGCGTTCCTGTCCCTGCTGCCCGGCAAGGACGGACTGCTGCACGTCACCCAGATCCGGAAACTGCACGGCGGCCGGCGGATCGAGAATGTCGAGGACGTCATCCACGTCGGCGACAAGATCCAGGTCGAGATCCGCGAGATCGACGACCGCGGCAAGCTGTCGCTGGTCCCGGTCGAGGTGATCGAGCGCGAGGCGGCGGGCGAGGACCTCGGCGGCGGCGAGTCCGGGAGCGAGAACGGCGACCGGCCGCGCGAGGACCGGCCGCGCCGGGACCGCGAGGGCAGCGGCAGCGGCAGCGGCGGCGGCGACCGCGGCCGCACCCGGCAGCGCTCGCGCGGCGGGCACCGCGATTAGCAGCCTGATTCATGACAACTGACCGCATGAAGGGCCGCGCCGCTAGCCGGCGCGGCCCCTTCTTGAGTGACCGGGAGGCAGCCGCATGACCCGGCCTGAACCACTATTCGGATCCAATCCGCGCCGCGGCGAAGCCGATTCGGCCGTGCGCAAGACCGTCCTCCCGGGCGGCCTGCGGGTGGTGACCGAGTTCCTGCCGGCTGTCCGGTCGGTGGCGCTCGGCATATGGGTCGGCGTCGGCTCGCGGGACGAGGACGTGGACCACGCGGGCGCGACCCACTACCTAGAGCACCTGCTGTTCAAGGGCACGTCCAAGCGGACGGCGCTGGAGATCTCGGCCGGGATGGACGCCGTTGGCGGCGAGATGAACGCGTTCACCGCCAAGGAGTACACCTGTTATTACGCGCGGGTGCTCGACGCCGACCTGCCGCTGGCGATTGACGTGCTCAGCGACATGGTGACGTCGTCGGTGATCGAGCCGAAGGACGTCGACGCCGAGCGCAACGTGGTCCTCGAAGAGATCGCGATGAACGACGACGACCCGGCGGACTCGGTGCACGAGGCCTTCACCGGGCGGCTGTTCGGCGACACGCCGCTCGGCCGGCCCATCCTCGGCACGGTGGACTCGATCAACGCGATCACCCGGGAGCAGATCTTCGAGCATTACCGGGCCCGCTACACCCCGCCGCACCTGGTGGTCTCGGCCGCTGGGAACCTCGAGCACGAGGCCGTGGTGGATCTGGTCCGGGCCGCCTTCGGCCCGGTGCTGGGTGACTTCGGCGGGGCCAAGCCCGCTCCGCCCCGGCTGCGCGACGCGGGCGGGCTGTGGGACGGCTACGGCACCGCCGCCGGGTCCGGCATCGCGCTGGTGTCCCGGCCGATCGAGCAGGCCAACCTGGTCCTCGGCTGCGAGGGGCTGGCGCGCACGGACGAGCGGCGGTTCGCGCTCGGCGTGCTCAACGCGGCTCTCGGCGGCGGCATGTCCTCCCGGCTGTTCCAGGAGGTGCGCGAGAAGCGGGGGCTGGCCTACTCGGTTTACAGCTTCGCCTCGCAGCACGCCGACACTGGCCTGTGGGGCATCTACGCCGGCTGCCTGCCGTCCAAGGCCGACGAGGTGCTGTCGATCTGCTCGGCCGAGGTGGCCAAGGTCGTCGAGGCGGGCCTGACCGATGCCGAGCTCGACCGGGGCAAGGGCCAGGTGCGCGGCGGCATCGTGCTCGGCCTGGAGGACCCGTCCTCGCGGATGACCCGCCTGGGCAAGTCCGAGCTCGTCTACCCCGGGCTTGAGCCAGTCGACGAGGTGCTGACGGCGATCGACGCGGTCACCCACGACGACATCCGGGCGGTGGCGGCCGAGATCCTCACCCGGCCCAAGGTGCTGGCCGTGGTCGGGCCGTACGAGGACGAAGGCGCGTTCACGGCTGCCCTGTCCTAACCGCGGCTGCTTTGGGCGCGGGCCGGCGGCGCTGACAGCGCCGCCGGCCCGCGTTCTCGTTCCCGGCCCGGCCCGTTCCCCGCCAGGGGAGCGTCAGTCCAGCCCGAGGAGCGACTCCAGGCCGACGGTGAGGCCCGCGGGCAGTGACCCGACGCCGCGCACCGCCAGCAGCACGCCGGGCATGAACGAGGCGCGGTCGAGTGAGTCATGGCGGATCGTCAGCGTCTCGCCGTGCCCGCCCAGCAGCACCTCCTGGTGGGCGACCAGGCCGGAAACGCGCACCGAGTGCACGTGGATGCCGTCGACGGCGGCCCCGCGGGCGCCGTCCACCTCCTGGCTGGTGGCGTCCGGCGGCGCCCCCAGACCCGCCTTCGCCCGTGCTTCGCCGATCATCGCGGCGGTGCGCAGGGCAGTGCCGGACGGCGCGTCCATCTTGCCCGCGTGGTGCAGCTCGATGATCTCGGCCGACTCGAAGAAGCGGGCGGCCTGGGCCGCGAAGCGCATCATGAGCACCGCGCCGACCGAGAAGTTGGGCGCCACCAGCACCCGCGACCCGGGGGTCTCGGCCAGCCAGTGGCCGACCTCGGCCAGCCGGCCGTCATCGAAGCCGGAGGTGCCGACGACCACGTCGAGGCCGTGGGTCACGCACCAGCGCAGATTGCCCAGCACGGCCGCGACGTGGGTGAAGTCCACCACCACGTCGCACCCCAGCAGTGCCTCGAGCGAGTCGCCCGCCTCGACCTGGGCCGTCAGCTCCGTGTCGGGCGCGTCCTCGATCGTCGCGCAGACCGTGCTGCCCATCCGCCCGCGGGCGCCGAGCACCCCCACCTTGACCATCGCGCCTCCTGTAGTCGGGCAGGATTCTACGCCGCCCGGCCCGCTCGCGGACCGTGGGCGCAGGGCGCGCCGGCCCGTCACCTGCATCCCCCATGACGGCCGGCGGCCCCGCAAACCCGGCCGGTCCCCTCAGCCCGTCCGGGTGCCCCCGCCGTCGTAGCGGCGAGGCTCTGTGGCCCGGGGTCGCGGCCCCGAACGCGCGGCCAGCAGGCCGCATTACCTCCCGTAGCAGCTATGTGACGCGCTGCGAGGCTAAAAGGGTTACACCGGCCATGACACCCGATCGGGTGTCACGCCGCGCCCCCGCAGCAGCGCTGCGGCAGCCCCGCGCTGCGGCAGCCCCGCGCAGCGGGCGGCGGACATTGCCGGCGGCTGAATTATGCTGCGGACATGTGCCGTTCCATCAAGACATTGCGTCCCCCGTACACAGACGCCGTGAGCGAGGCCGACATGCGGGCGGCGGCGCTCCAGTACGTCCGCAAGATCAGCGGCTTCCGCGCCCCCGCCGCCCGTAACGCGGCCGCCTTCGACGCGGCCGTCGAGGAGATCGCAGCCAGCACCGCCCGGCTGCTCGGCGCGCTCGAAGTTCGGCAGAATGTATCCAAGGTATAACGGGTAGTAGTCCGTGTATGAGGTTCATTCTTAACGTATTGTGGTTGATCCTGTGCGGCTGGTGGATGGCGATCGCCTACGTCATCGCCGGGGTCATCTGCGCGATCTTGATCATCACCATCCCGTTCGCCATCGCCTCGTTCCGGATCGCGTCCTACGTGATCTGGCCGTTCGGCCGGTCCATCGAGATGCGCCGGAACGCCGGCATCGGCTCGCTGATCGGCAACATCATCTGGATGATCCTGGTCGGCTGGGAGCTCGCGCTCGGCCACCTGGCGGCGGGCATCGTGCTCTGCCTGACGATCATCGGCATCCCGCTCGGCCTGGCCAACTTCAAGCTGATCCCGATTTCGCTGCTCCCGCTCGGGGTCCGGATCGTCTCATCCGATCAGCTCTATCCCGGCTACACCGGGTCGCCCGCCACCAGCAGCTACCGGTAGGCCGAAACGGCGTAACCGGCCGGCCGCGGCGGCAGTAGCCTAAGGCCATGGAGGAGACCGAGAGCCGGGTCGAGGTGTACGTCACCACCGACACCACGGGCGCGCCGCACAAGGCGGGCGAGGCCAAGCTGTACGTGATGTACGACGCGGCCAAGCCGGAGGCCGGCAAGCTCTACTTCACCGAGGCCGAGTGGGACGCGTTCGTCCTCGGCGTCAAGGACGGTGAGTTCGACCTGGACGAGAACGGCAACTTGCCGCCGGTCCCGCCCGGGCCGTAACGGCCGTCCGCCCGGAGGGTCCGGTATCGCGCTGATTGTCTGGTTAGCCTCGCGCCATGGGTTCCCCGGCCCCGGTCTGTGCCCGAGTTAGCCGAAGAGTGTGTCCTGCAGGTGGAGTGGCGGCCTGACCACGCGCGCCCCCTCGTGCCGCAGCAGCCACTCCTTGCGTGCGACCCCCCAGCCGTAGCCGGTCATCGACCCGTCTGCGCCGATCACCCGGTGGCAGGGCACGATGATCGAGACCGGGTTGCGCCCGTTGGCCAGCCCGACCGCGCGCGAGGCGACCAGGGACTTGCCGAGGGCGGCCGCGACCTCGCCGTAGCTGACCGTCGCCCCGTACGGGATCCTGGTCAGCTCGGCCCACACCGCCAGCTGGAACGGGGTCCCGAGCGGGGCCAGCGGCAGGTCGAAGTCGCGCCGGGTGCCGTCGAAGTACTCCGTTAGCTGGCGCGCAGCCGGGCCGAAGCCGCCCGGCCGACGGGTCCAGCCCGGCCGTACCGCCGCCGAGTGCTCGCCCGCGTCCAGCAGGTAGAGGCCACTGAGGGCGCGCTCGCTGCCGGTTAGCAGGATCCGCCCGACCGGCGAGTCCACGATGTCGTAGCCGGCCGGCCCGGCCGGGTCGGGCGACAGGAACGGAGTTGTCATGACGTCATCCCTTGGCTTGATGGTTTCGCCTCACCTGGGCGGTGTCCGGCCCGTTCATACGGCCAGCATCTCCCCGGTCGCGGTGCGGGCGGGCGGCCGCTCGAGGGTGGCCCACAGGTGGTGCACCGCGTACGACCGCCAGGGGCGCCACGCCCCCGCCCCGGGCCCGCCAGGAGCGGCAGCGTCCAGCCGGACCAGGGCCCGGGCCACGCCCGCGTCGCCGGGCAGGTAGACGTCCGGGTCCGACAGCGCCCGCATCCGGATGTAACCCGCCGTCCACGGCCCGATCCCCGGCAGCGCCAGCAGCCGGGCAGTGGCCTCGTCCCGGTCCGCGCCCGGGTCGAGGCTGACCTCGCCGGAGGCGAGCGCCCCGGCCAGCGTGATCACGGTCCGGGCGCGGGCGGCCGGCATCGGCAGCACGGCCGGGTCGAGGGCCGCGATCGCCGCCGGGCTGGGGAACAGCCGGGTCAGCGGCTCTGGCTCGCCCTCCGGGGCCGGCCCCGGAGGCCCGCACAGCTCGGCCAGCCGGGCGCCGAGCCGCCGGGCGGCGGCCACCGACACCTGCTGGCCGAGCACCGCCCGGATCGCGATCTCGTTGCCGTCGACCGCGCCGACCGACCGCCGCCCGGGGCAGGCGGACGCCAGCGGGCCGATTACCGGGTCGGACGCGAAGAAGCCGGCCACCGCGGCCGGATCCGCGTCCAGGTCGAGCAGCCGCCGGCAGCGCTGCACGGCGGCGGTCATGTCGCGCAGGTCGGACAGCGCCAGCGCACAGTCGACCCAGCTCGCACCGGGCACCGCGCGCAGGGACAGGACCCCGCTCCCGTTCGGGAGGCTGACCGTCCGGCGGTAGTGGCGGGCGGACCCCTCTTCGAGGCCGGCAATCGCGCGGGCGGCCAGGAAGCCGAAGATCCGGCCGAGGTCGATCGGCGGCCGGAACGGCAGCCGCAGCCGGAGCAGGCCGGTGGCGGCGCCGTCGGCGGCCGCCTCCGGGGACGACGGCTGGTCCGCCGCCGCGCGGGCCCCCTCCCGTCGCTCGCGCCGCGGCCCGGGGTCGCGCCGGGCGGCCCGTTCGCGCAGGGTGCGCGGCGGGATGTCGTAGACCTCGGCGATCGTCGCGTTGAACTGCCGGATGGAGGCGAAGCCGGCCGCGAACGCGATGTCGCCCATCGGCAGGCCGGTCGTCTCGATGAGGATCCGGGCGGTCCGGGCCCGCTGCGCCCGCGCGAGCGCCAGCGGCGCCGCGCCCACCTCGGCCGTCAGCAGCCGTCCCACCTGGCGCGATGAGTACCCGAGGCGGGACGCCAGTCCGGACACCCCGGTCCGGTCCACCACGCCGTCGGCGATCAGCCGCATCGCCCGCGCGGCCGCGTCGGAGCGGACGTTCCACTCCGGTGAACCGGGGGAGGCGTCCGGCCGGCACCGCTTGCAGGCGCGGAACCCGCCCTGCTGCGCCGCCGCGGCCGTGGGGTAGAAGACCATGTTCACCCGCTTGGGCGTGATCGCCGGGCAGGACGGCCGGCAGTAGATGCCGGTGGTCCGCACGGCGACGAAGAACACGCCGTCGAACCGGGCGTCCTTGCTGCTCGCCGCCGTGTAGCGCTGCTCGTCGTCCATCACGGTTCCACTCAACCACCGTCCGGCCGGTGAGACTAGCGGAAATCGGACGTCAGGGGCAGCGTGGCGGTGCCGGCCATGCGGACGGGGCGGAGCGCGGGTCAGGCGCGGGCGGCACTAGGCGCGCCAGAAGTCGTACTGGTCGCGGCCGGGCCGGAAGCCCGCCGCCTCGACCATGTCGACCGCCAGCTTGAAGCGGTCGCCGACGCGGCCGGGCAGGTGGGCGTCGCTGCCGAAGGACACCGCCGTACCGCCCGCCTCGCGCCACCAGCGGACCAGGTCGACCGACGCCAGCGGCGACTTGGTGTTGATCTCGAGCACCCGGCCGGAGGCGGCCAGCGCGCGCAGCACGACCCGGTACTCCTCCTCGAACGGCGCCTCGCGGTACAGGTGCGCGCCCCTGGGCCAGTACCGGCGCGGGAAGTCCAGGTGGGCGAGCACCTCGAACAGGTCGCTGCCCTCGATCAGCGCGACCAGCTCGGCGAAGTAGTAGCGCATCGCGTCGTCGTCCGGCATGTGCGCCGAAGAGCGCGTCCGCCGCCACCAGTCGCCCCTGGTAGGGGACCGCGTGCAGCGAGCCGAGCACCCGGTCGAAGGAGTGCCCGCGCACGACCGCGCCCGCGCTGGCGCGCGAACAGGTGCGACTCGCCCGCCTCCACCCCGGACAGGATCCGCAGCCCGGGGAACCGCTGCCGGCACTCCTCGACCGAGGCCATGTACCCGGTCACGTCGAGCGGCCTGATCCGGCCCCACCAGCGCTGGTCGGTCGCGACGTCCATGATCGCGTCGCCCTCGCCGCCGGCGGTGAACTCCAGGTGCTCGGTGAACGCGATGGCGGGAAGCCCGATGGCGACCGCCTGCTCGCAACTGCGGACCATCGACGCGTCCGCCGACGTGTCGTACGACCACTCGGTATGAACGTGATTATCCGCAGGCAGCACGGTGCCATGCTACTTGGGGCGGCTCGGTCGCCCCGGCTCGAGCGGATGCCGGCCGCGGCTACCAGCTCGAGTCGCGCGGCTTGGCCGAGGTGATGACGTAGATCTCGCCGGTCTGCCGTGCCCCCTGCGGTATCCGCCCCTGACCGGGCTGGCCGGTCGGCGGGCCTCGCTGGTCGGCCGCGCCGGGACCGGGCGGCCGTGCGGCCGGCCCTTCTTCCCGGCCTTGGTCAGCCTGCCCCAGCGCTCTTCCCACTCGGCGACGTCGCCGCCGCAGGCGTTGACGTAGGCGATCAGCACCGGCAGGGTCGGCAGCCGGAGCCCGCCGGCCGCCGAGGCGAGCGTCCGCATCGTGTAGTGCGACTTCTCGGCCATGTCGGGGTAGTCGAGCCCGGCCTTCGCCCGCAGCACCCGCAGGTCGCGGGCGAACGCGGCGATGTTGTCGTTCTCGATCGCGGCGATCGGCCCCTTGGGGCCCGGCGGCGGGTCCGGCAGCGCGCTGTCCCGCTGCCGGATGACCGGGCTGCCGACCCGCCCGAACCCGCTGGTGTCGCGCAGGCCGGCCCCGCCCGGGTAGTGCGGGCCCGGATGCTGCTGGCCCCCGTTCGGGTAGCCCGGGTACGGCTGGCCCGGATGCTGGCCTGCCGGCGGCTGCTGGCCCGCAGCCCCCCACGAGCCGGTGTCACGGGGACCCGGGCCAAACCGGCCCGGCGCCTCCTGCCACCCCGGTCCTGGCGGCGGCCCCGCTGAGCGCCAGCTGCCGGGGGCGGGGCCACGCCCCGGTCCGGCGCCCCGGTCCTGGCCCGGGGCGCCGGACCAGGACCGGGCCCGGGCCTGCCACGAGCCGGCGGCGTGCTGGCTTGTCCCGGGGCCAGCGGCCTGCCAGGTGCCGGGCGGCTGCGGGCCCGGTCCCGGCGGGCTGGTCCATTCCGCCCCCGGCGCCGTCCCGGCTGCCTGCCGCGATCCGGCACCGGGC
This sequence comes from uncultured Actinomycetota bacterium, assembly GCA_963795335.1. Taxonomy (GTDB): domain Bacteria; phylum Actinomycetota; class Actinomycetes; order Streptosporangiales; family Streptosporangiaceae; genus Trebonia. The sequence continues at coordinate 342,141 of CAWCHI010000001.1, read as the reverse complement.
GCGCCCGGCCGGTACTGGGGCTGGCTCGTCGCCCAGTCCGGTCCCGGCTGGGAGCCCGCCCCCGGCTGTGGTCCCGCTCCTGGCTGGTGACCGGCTGGCGGTGGTCCCGGGCGCCGGGACCCGGACTCCGGCGCGTGGTTGACGGCTGGCCCGGTCGCATACTGCCAGGCTGCCTGCGGCTCGCCGGGCGCCGCCCCGTAGGGGGCAGGGCCGGGCTGGCCCGGCGCGTACTGCCCGGAGGCGGACCGTGAGCCGCCATACTGGTCCCCGGCGTACTGGTCAGAGCCGAACTGGTCGCGGCGGTGCTGGCTGGCGTCGTTGCCCGCGGCGGTGCCGGGGAAAGCAGCCCCCGGGCGGGGCCGTACTGACCCGGGCTGTACTGACCGGGCTGTACTGACCCGGGCCGTACTGACCCGGGCCGTACGTGGCCGCGCCCGGCGTGGCGGTGAACTGGCCGGCCGCGAAGGCGGTGGCGCCATACGGGTCGGCCCCGTGCGACGCCTGCCCGGCGCCGGCGCTGAAGGCATTCGCAGATGCCCCCGCGCCCGGGCCGAACTGGCCCGCGGCGGAGCTGAACTGACTGGTGGCTGGGTCGAACGCGCCGGCCGCCGCGCCGGACGGCCCGTTGCCCGGGCCGAACGGTGCCGCGCCCGGCTGTGGCTGGCCGTAGCCGCCGTCAGCCGGCCGTGCCAGACGCAGGCTGGCTTGCTCCCGGTCCGGGAGCGGTGGCGGCGCCGGGCCAGCCGCGCGGCGCCGGACCGGCTGGCCCCGCCATCGCGTCGGCCGCCCCGGTAGGTGGCGGGCCAGCCGGCCACGGCGCCTGCGGGTACGCCTGCTGCCCGGACAAGGGGCCGGCCCGGGAAACGGGGCCGGCCCGGCCCCGGACGAGCCCGGGCCGTACTGCCCGTCCCACGGCTGACCCGCGGCGGGCGGGTCCCCGGCCGGCGGCTGGCTGGCCGTCGCGGCGGCCGCATACGCTCCAGGCCCGTAAGGTCCACCCGCGTACGGGGCACCCGCAGAACCCCCGGGGCGCGCGCTGCCCGGGCTTTGTCCCCCCTGGCCGGCCTGGCCCGGGTAGCCCGGGGTTCCAGTCCCGCCGGCCTGACCCGGCCGCCACAGACCCGGTGGCGCCTGCCCGTTCAGTCCGGTCGCACCGCGCCCGGGCGCTGCCGCGCCGGTCCCGTACGGGGCGCCCGCAGCGTGGCTCGGCCCGCCTGAGCCCGGCTGGTATCCCGGTGCCTGCACTGGCCGGGCGGCCGAGGTCCAGGCCGCCGCCTCGTAGGCCGCTTCGGGCGGCGCGGCCCGGCCCGGACTGGACTGTTCCCTTGCCCCAGCGGGCTGCTGGTGCGCGGGGTATCCGCGCCCGGGCGGCTCCGCCTGACCCGGGGCACTGCGCTGGCCGACGCGACCGTGCTGGCCGACAGGACCAAACTGGCCGACAGGACCAAACTGACCGTCAGGACTGCCCGGCCGCGACGGGTCGCCCGGGCTGGCGGGCCTGCCTGCACCGGCCGGGGCGCCGGCCTCGGCCTGGTACGCATACGGTGATGGCCCCGTCCCGGGTGGCCCGTAGGCAGTGCCTGGACGCGGGCCGCGCGGGGGCGGCTGGCGCCCGGGACCGGGGGCGGAGGGCCGCGGGCGCGGGCCCGGCGGCCGCGGCCGGGGACGGCCGACGCCCGGCACCGCGTCCTCCGGACGCTGCCACGGGCGGTCTTCGGGGGCCTGGTCGTAGACCGCTTGCCGGGGCGGGCGGAGCGGTTGCCCCGGGCGCGGCGGCGCGCCCCGCTCCGGACGGCGGGTGGGTCCGGCTGGCCGGTCGGCCGGCCGGGGCTGGTCGTAGCCGGCGTCGCGCTGGTAGCCAGGGTCCACCGGATAGGCGCCGGCCTGCAGGAACGGGTCCACCTGGTAGGCGTCGCCGTCGGCGTAGGCCGCTTGCCCGGCCCGGCCGTGCGTGCCCCGGCCAGGCCACCCGCCCTGACGATTCACCCGCTACCTCCCGGACCTGGCCTGACGGGGCCGCCGCCCCACGCATCGAGTGTAGGGCGGACGGGTCAGCCGGACAGGGCCGACGACTAATTGGGCACTGGTTCGACACCGCTTTATTTGCCCGGGCAGTGGCTGCGCGCAAGGCTGTTGGATGCGTGGGCGCGGGGTTACCCTGAGATTAGGCATGGGTGATTGCCCACGTCTTCGGGATTTGCGGCGCCTGGCGTCGCGCCTTAGTTCCGTTGCGGAGCGGCCATGGTGGCATGGATCGTCTGGCTGATCGTGGCGGCCGTGCTCGGCGTGGCCGAGCTCGTCACGATCACCTTCGCGCTTGGCATCATCGCGGTTGCCGCCTGCGTCGCCGCCGCCGTCGCCGCGGTCCACCTCGGCCTGCCATTCCAGCTGCTCGCGTTCGTCATCGCGGCAGCCGCCGGCCTCGGCCTCGTGCTGCCGGTTGCCCGCCGCCACGTGCGGCAGCCGCCGCTGCTCAGGACCGGCCCCGCCGCCCTGGTCGGCCGTCCCGCCCGGGTGCTGGAAGAGGTCAGCGGGTTCAGCGGCCGGGTCCGCATCGGCGGCGAGGAATGGTCGGCCCGCTCCTATGACGAGACCCTGGTCATTCCTGTCGGTCATACCGTCGACGTCATGCAGATCGAGGGCGCCACCGCCCTTGTTTACTCCCGGGACTAACAGTCCTTTTCTCTTCTACGCGGCGGCGCAGGCCTACGACCAGCAACAGCAATAGAAAGGGGTGCTCAGCCGATGTGGATCGCGGAGCTCGTCATCGCGGCCGTTGCCGCTCTAATCGTCCTGCTCACCGTGCGTCCGCTCGGTGCGCATCGTCCCGCAGGCACGAGCGCAGAACGTCGAGCGGTTCGGCCGCTACCGTAAGACGCTCGAGCCCGGGCTGAACTTCATCGTCCCGTTCGTCGACCGGGTAAAGCCGTCGATCGACCTGCGCGAGCAGGTGGTGTCGTTTAACGGCCAGCCGGTGATCACCGAGGACAACCTGGTCGTGAAGATCGACACGGTGCTGTTCTTCCAGGTCACCGACCCGCGGGCGGCGGACTACGAGATCGTCAACTACATCCAGGCGATCGAGCAGCTGACCGCCACCATGCTGCGGTCGGTCATCGGCTCGATGGACCTTGAGCAGACGCTGACCTCCCGCGAGAAGATCAACACGCTGCTGCGCGGGGTGCTCGACGACGCGTCGGGCAAGTGGGGCATCCGGGTGACCCGGGTGGAGATGAAGGCGATCGACCCGCCGAAGTCGGTCAAGGACGCGATGGAGAAGCAGATGCGCGCCGAGCGGGAGAAGCGCGCCGCGATCCTCACCGCCGAAGGCCAGCGGCAGTCGCAGATCCTGACCGCCGAAGGCGACAAGCAGAGCAAGATCCTGCGCGCCGAGGGCGACAAGCAGGCGGCGATCCTGCGGGCCGAGGGCGAGGCCCAGGCGATCAGCCAGGTCTTCCAGCTCGATCCACCGCAACGACCCGGACCCCAAGCTGCTCGCCTACCAGTACCTGCAGACGCTGCCGCAGCTGGCGGCGGGCGCGGGCAACACGTTCTGGGTCATCCCGAGCGAGGTGACGTCGGCGCTCAAGGCGGTGACGTCCGCGTTCGGCGGCGGCGACCGAGCAGCCGGCGCGCCCGGCCGCGCCCGTGGCCGCCGTGCCGCCGGCGCCCGTGGCCGCCGGGCCGCAGTCACCGCAGGCCGGTCTGCCGCAGCCGCTGGCACAGGAACCGCCGGCCGCCGCCTTCCCGCGTCAGCCAGTGACCGCGGAGATCCCGGCTCCCGCGCTGGGCCAGCCGCCGGCGACCGGGGACGAGATCCCGGTGGCGGCCCGGGTTGCCCCGCCCGCCTCGCTCAATGGCACTCCGCTCAGACGAAGATCGCTAGCATCACGGCCAGCACGCACAGCAGCACGAGGGCAACCACCACGATCCGGGCCCTCGACGCGGTCAGGGCCAGGCCGCGCCGGCGCCGGGGCCTGGGTCCGGGCGGAGGCGGCCGACTGAGCGCCGCGACCGGCCCCGCCCGGGCGCCTGGCCGCGGCCGGCGTCGGGGCAGCCTTGGCGTCGGCCGGGTCGGACGCCCAGGGGCAGCGCCCCACGGGGCGGCGACGTTGCCCGCCGCATCGGCTGGCCTGGCCGGGGCGGCCGCGCCCGGCGCGGCGACGCCGCGGCGGCCGGTGGCGCCGCGGCCGGAGGTACGCCTGCCGGCCACGCCTGAGCCGGCGACGGGTGCGTCGCCAGCACTAGCCGGGATGGCGGGCCAGGCGGTCGAAACCCGGATGGGATCCCATCCCGTCCGGGCGCTGGCGCCGAGCGGGCTGGCCGGCGCGGCAGCGTCGGGCCCGGTCGGCCCGGCCGCGGGAACGGCCGACGCGGCTGGAGCCGCCGTCCGCGGGTGCAGCAGATACCGGCAGGCGCGGGTGGCACGGGCGGCACCGGAGGCACCGGCGCCCCAGGAGGCATCGGAGCGGTGAGATCGGCCGCGGCGGGGAAGCGTCGTCGGCCGGCGAGGCTGGCCGGGGCTAGCCGCTCGCCATTCCCTCGGCGACCCGGTTCAGCGCGGCCATGATGATCGACGGGTCGGGGTTGTCACTGTCCTGGGACACCGCGCTGATGCGCGCGCCCGCGGCCGCGGCGGCCGACACGCCCGCGGTCCGCGCCGCCGGCACCGGCAGCGACGGCGACCGGGTCAGCGAGCGCCAGCGCTCTTCCCACTCCTCGGTGGTGCCGCCGCAGCCCCGGACGAACGCGGAGAGCACCGGCAGGTCGGGCAGCGAGGGGCCGACTTCGGCGGCCCGGATGGAGTCATGCGGGTAGTGCGCCCGGGCCGCGAGCTCAGCATGCCCGAGGCCCGCGTCGTCTCTGAGCTGGCGCAGCTCCGCAGGAACCGCTCCGGGTCGTCACCCGGCGCGCTGTGACCGTTTGCCTGCCGCACATCAGCCTTACGGTGCTCCACTCCAGCGACCCCTCCCTTGAATCCGTCCTGCCGGTTGTGACACTCGGGGGGCACCTCGGGAACACGAGGTGCACTCTCCAACCAGGATTCACTGGCAGATTATCGCGTGAGATTGCAATGGGCCTTGCATCCGCAAGCTTTGGGCCCGCTGATTTCGCCCGGTGATTCAATTGTCCCGCTATGCCACCAGCCGCTGGCGACGCCCGTCCGGTCAGTGCACAGCCAGGCCGACGGTGAACGCCATCCCGAACGCCAGCTGCAGCCGCCCCGTCTGCCCGAGCGTCGCGATCAGCCCCGGCCCGGAAACGCCGCCGCGCACCGCCCGGACGGGCGCGAACGCGAGCGGCAGGGCCAGCAGCGACCAGCAGCGCGAACGGCCGGTACACCGCCATCAGCGCGGCCAGCGCGAACGGCACGAGCAGGAACAGCAGGTACGTCAGCGCGCGCCCGGGCGTCGCCGATCCGCACCGCCAGCGTCCGCTTGCCCGACGTCGCGTCCGAGTCGATGTCCCGCAGGTTGTTGACCATCAGCAGCGCGCAGGACAGCAGCCCGGCCGGGACCGAGCCGCGGCCAGCCCGAGCCAGGACAGCCGCCCCATCTGCACGAACGCGGTCCCGGCGACCGCCGCGACGCCGAAGAACGACGAAGACCGACACCTCGCCGAGCCCCCGGTACCCGTACGGGTCGCGACCCGCCGGTGTAGAACCAGGCCGCGAGCACGCACAGCGCGCCCACCGCCACGATCCACCACGAGGTCACCGCGGCCAGCACCAGCCCGAGGCAGCAGGCCAGCGCCGAAGCAGGCGAAGGCGGCGCACTTCACCGCGCCGGGGCGCGGCCGCCCCCGAGCCCACCAGCCGCATCGGCCCGGCCCGCCGGCCGGCCGCGTCGGTACCGCGCACGCCGTCGCTGTAGTCGTTGGCGTAGTTCACCCCGACCTGCAGCGCGAGCGCCACCAGCAGCGCGAGCAGCCGCCCGCCAGAAGGAGAAGCGGTCGTACCCGGCGGCGACCCCCGACCCGATCAGCACCGGCACCACCGCCGCCGGCAGTGTCCGCGGCCGCGTCCCGGCCACCCAATCCCGCGTACTTGCCACTGGCAGATCCTATGCTGCACGTGCCCGGAGGGCCGAATCAGAGGCCGCCGCCGGTACCCGGCGATTCCTAGGTAGCGGGCGACAGCCGGGTGTGCAGGCGCACGACCGGCACCTTGACCCCCATGTCGAGGCTGGCCCGGCTGCCGTCCGGCGCCCAGCCGGCCTCCTCCAGGAAGCCGATCCGGGGCTCGTCCCCGGCGAGCGCCCAGGTGTACCCGGTGCTGAACCCGTCCTCGGCGAACGTGTCGGCGACCGCGTTCAGCAGCCGCCCGTCGTGGCCGCCATCGGCCGCTGCCGGCAGCACGTGCAGCTCGTAGAGCTCGCCGTCGGTGGCCGGCCACAGGTCCTCGTCGGTGGCCGGGCCCGCCGCGGCGAACCCGAGCAGGTCCGGCTCTCCCGGCTTCTGCCACCGCGACGTGCACCCGGTGCTTGGACGTCGGCGGCGCGCTGATCGCTGCTCCGCCAGCGCTGCGTGAACTGGCCGACCGCCGCGTCGCTGCGTCAGCTCCTCGATCACCTCGGCCGGGACCAGCCCGGCGAACGCCGACCGCCAGCTGGCCACCTGCACGCGGGCCAGCCCGGCGGCGTCGGACGCGCGCGCCGCCCGGACGAATCCGCCGGTCACGATCGTTCCCCTCGCCTAGTCACGGGTCTCGGGGGCGATCTTAGCCAGCGCCGAGACGTCCCGCGCGGCGCCGGTCGAGGCCGAGGTCGCCAGCGCCGCGTACACCTGGAGCGCCGCGCTCACCGGCCGCTGCCGTGCGGCGGGGCGGTACGAGCCGAGCGCCGCGAGCAGCGCCTGCCTGCGCTCGGCGAGCACGGCCTCCGGGCACGTCGAGCCGCAGCTCCCGGCGCGGGATGTCGATGACGATCGTGTCGTCCGGCTCGACCAGCGCGATGCACGCCGCCGCTGGCCGCCTCGGGGGAGATGTGCCCGATCGACAGCCCGGAGGTCCCGCCGGAGAACCGCCCGTCGGTGACCAGCGCGCACGCCCGGCCGAGGCCCTTGCCCTTGAGGAACGACGTCGGGTACAGCATCTCCTGCATGCCAGGCCCGCCGCGCGGCCCCTCGTACCGGATGACCACCACGTCGCCGGGCCGACCCGGCCGCCGAGGATCCCGTCGACCGCGTCTTCCTGCGACTCGAAGACCCGGGCGGGACCGGAGAACGTCCACAGCTCCTCGGGCACGCCGGCGGTCTTCACCACGCCGCCGTCCGGCGCCAGGTTCCCGTACAGCATGCACAGCCCGCCCTCGGCGGTGTAGGCGTGCGCCACGTCGCGGATGCAGCCGGCGGCCGCGTCGCGGTCGAGCGACTCCCAGCGGGCCGACTGCGAGTACCCCTTGGTCGTCCGCACTCCGCCTGGCGCCGCGTGGTACAGCTCGACCGCCTCCGGCAGGACGGAGTCCGAGCGCAGGTCCCAGTCCGACAGCGGGTCGCCGTGCACGGTGTGCACGGTCCGGTTGAGCAGCCCGGCCCGGTCGAGCTCGCCGAGGATGGTGTAGATCCCGCCCGCCCGGTGCACGTCCTCCACGTGGTAGGACCCGTTCGGCGCGACCTTGCACAGGCACGGCACCCGCCGCGACAGCTCGTCGATCTCCTTGAGCCCGAAGTCGACGCCCGCCTCGTGCGCAGCGGCGAGCAGGTGCAGGATCGTGTTGGTGGAGCCGCCCATCGCGATGTCGAGCGCCATCGCGTTCTCGAACGCGTCCCTGGTGGCGATCGACCGGGGCAGCACCGACTCGTCGTCGCCCTCGTAGTAGCGCTTGGCGATGTCGACGACCAGCGCCCCCGCCCGCTCGAACAGGCCGCGCCGGGCGATGTGGGTGGCCAGCGTGGTCCCGTTACCCGGCAGCGCCAGCCCGATCGCCTCGGTCAGGCAGTTCATCGAGTTCGCGGTGAACATGCCCGAGCACGACCCGCAGGTCGGGCAGGCGTTCTCCTCGATGTCGGCCAGCTCGCCGTCCGACACCGACGGGTCGGCCGAGGCGACCATGGAGTCGATGAGGTCGAGCTTGCGGACGCTCGCCCTGGGGGACGATCGCCCGGCGACGCCCCGCGACTACGCGTCGACCTTGCCCGCCTCCATCGGCCCGCCGGAGACGAACACGGTCGGGATGTTCAGCCGCATCGCGGCGATCAGCATCCCCGGCGTGATCTTGTCGCAGTTGGACACGCAGATCATCGCGTCCGCGCAGTGCGCGTTGACCATGTACTCGACCGAGTCGGCGATCAGCTCGCGGGACGGCAGCGAGTACAGCATCCCGCCGTGCCCCATCGCGATGCCGTCGTCGACCGCGATCGTGTTGAACTCGCGCGGGATCGCGCCCGCGGCGCGCACCGCGTCGGCGATGACCCGGCCGACCCCGGCCAGGTGCACGTGACCGGGCACGAACTCGGTGAAGCTGTTGGCGACGGCGATGATCGGCTTGCCGAAGTCCTAGTTCGCTACCCCGGTCGCGCGCAGCAGCGCGCGCGCTCCCGCCATGTTCCGACCGTGCGTGACCGTGCGTGACCTCAACGGCGGCATCGCCGAACTCCCCTCACCGAAGTCAAAGCCTTCGCCGGCCGCAGGACGCCGGCCGCAGGAAGGCGCAGGTATTCAGCCTACCGGGGTGGCCGCGGTCCTGGACTGGCCAGCGGCAGGCAGCACCCGCTCGGCCGTGTCGTAGATGGTGCGGACCTCCTCCCGGGTCAGCCGGACGCCCCTCCCTGGTCTTGCGGCGGGCCGCTGGAGGTACCTGGCGCAGCGCGGGCCCGGTGAACACGTCGACGTTCCTGATGGTGGTGATGTCCCACGGGATCCGCGGCCCGTAGATGGCCAGCGCCGGGCGGACCGTGATCTGGAGGCCGAGCGCCTGCGAGAGGATCTCGCTGGCCTGGGCGGCCTCCCAGGCCGCATGGTCGAGCCGGTCCTTCTGCGACTCGGGGCCCGAGGAACAGCCGCGTGCCGTGCTGGGTCCGGATCGGCAGCTTGTTGTCCCACTTCTCCGAGTCGATCGCGTACACCCCGGTCGGCCCGATGACCAGGTGGTCGATGATCTCGGGGGTGCCGGGGAGGGGCCGGTCGTTGAGGGTGAAGTAGTGCTCCCGCCGCATCCGTGCCAGCTGCGACTTGGTCCGCTTGCGCGCCCCTGGATGCGGGCCGGCGACCTGGTAGTTGGCCGCGTTCCGGGACCGGTAGACGGTGTCGACGATCCAGGTCAAGATCCCCACCGTGAGCGCGATCTCCCAGCTCCGGGTCAGGGCCGCGAAGACCGCGGCGACGACCACAGTGATGATGAGGCGCAGCCGCCAGAAGTGCACCCGGACATCCGGCGGCAGGTCGCGCATGGTCACCCGCGGGCGCCCGTCGTCATCCTCGGGTCCGCGCAGCAGCCCCCGCAGCAGCGCGAACGAACGCGGCTTCCTGTCCTCGGGCGGCCGGTCGGCCACGGGGCCAGAGCTGGTCGGCTGGTTCCAGGCACCGATCGGGATCACCCGCCCGGACCCCGGCGCGGCCGGGTCGGGCTGGGAAGGCCGGCCAAAGCCGCGGCTGGGCGGGTCGTCGGTCGCTTCCGTGGTCGTCACGCCGCCGAAGATGCCGAGGCCCTCATTCGGCGCGCCGCGGCCGGCCGGCTCGGGCGGGGCTATGACCTCCGGCGGGGCCATGACCTCCGGCGGGGCTATGACCTCCGGCGGGGCTTTGACCTCCGCGGGGTCGACGACGTCCGGCGGGGACGCCGTGTCCGGGGGCGCGATGACCTCGGACGGGGCGGCGGTTTCCGGGGGAGCGAAGGTCTCCGGGGGAGCGAAGGTCTCCGGGGGAGCCACGGTGGCCGGAGGGGCCACCGGCTCGGGCGGTGCCACCGGCTCAGGCGGCGGGACGGGCTCGCCGTCCCCCCCGGGCCGCTGGCCGGGGCGGCGCGGGAGCACGGTGCCGGTGAGGATGGGGTGGGTCGCCCCGCCCCCGGGCCAGGGAACGTCGGGTCGCACCATGGTCCGCCGCACCGCGGCCGGCTGCCCGGTGGGCCGCTGGGCCTCCGCCTGCTGCGGCGCCGGCTGCCCGGGCCGGCCTGCGGCCGCGCGGCTGCGGGCGTCCGGGGCAGGTCCGCGCTCGGGCGCACGGTCGTGGACGGAGCCGGCCGCGGCCTGGTCCCGGCCGGCCGCGACTGCGCGGCGCCGGCCGGGGCGGCCTGATCTTCCGTGGCCGCGTTGTCTTGCGTGACCGCGTGCGCGTACCGGATCGGCTTCCGCCCGCTGCCCGGGGGCGGCTCAGCGCCACGCGCCGGCGTCACGGCTGCCTGCACGCGGTCGTGCGGGTCAGTACCGGGCTGCGCTGATGACCTGGAATTCTTGAGTCGGGGCCAAGCCATCCATCTCACCATCTCAGCGTACCGATTCGCCGCCAGCCAGCGGCGCTCAGTAATCGATGTGCCCTCAATATGAGACTTTAAAAACGGATCCCCATCCCATTGGCATGGTAAATCGGCTTCTCCGGTCAGCCAAGTGAAGTCTACTCCCGCAGTGCGCCTGAGTACCGCTAGTGCCGGAATGATGACCTTACGTCAAGATGGGCGGAACAATAACGGTCAATAAATCTCATTGCCAATGACCCGCATTCACGGGGATGGCGTGCCCGGTGAGCCGCGTGGTAAGCACGGCGGACAGGCCGCTGACGGGCCGCGAACGCGCGTTTATGTGGTAAAACGTGCGGGATGTGCAAGCGAGAGCGCGGTCCGCGCTGGCGGCGGCCGCACCGGATAGCCAGGCCGTCGCCCACCTGGCGGGCACGCTCGGCGGCGCCCCGGCCAGCTGGACCTGGGGGCGGCTGCACACCCGCTCGTTCCCGTCGCTGACCGGCGCCGACGGGCTCGGCTACGGGCCCCGGGCGGCCGGCGGCGACCCGTTCACCGAGGACGCGGCCGACGGCGGGCTCGACGCGACGGCCGGCCCGAGCTGGCGCATGGTCGCCGCGCTGTCCGGTTCCGGGATCACGGCCGAGGGCGTCTACCCCGGCGGGCAGTCGGAGAACCCGGCCTCGCCGTGGTACGCCAACCTGGTCCCGCTGTGGTGGGACGGCACGTACCTGCCGCTGCCGCCACCGGGCGCGCGCGCCGGGGCCGTCACTGGAGCCTCGATGGCTAGGCGGGTGGGTGGCGGCGTCGTGGTGGCGCTGCTGTGCCTCGGCGGGGCCCGCCTGGGACTGTGGTTCGTCCCCTTCGCCGTCGGCGCGGTGGAGGGGGCGGCCTGGCCGCGCCGGCGCGGCAACGCCTGGCTGGTGACGGCGGGCGCGGTGGCCGGCTGGGCCCTGTCGCTGTGGATCATGGCGCTCGGCGGCCAGCCCGTCGGCGCGACCGCCCGCGCCGTCGCCGGGCTGGCCGGGCTGCCGCCCTACGCCGCCGTCACCGTCACCGTCACCCTCGCGCTGGCCGCGCTCCAGGCGCTGGCGGGCGGCTGGCTCGGCCGCGCAGCCCGGCCTGGCGCCGCCCCAGGCGACGATAGACTCCGGGTGCGAGCAGGCCGACCCGACAAGACGGAGTAAGAACGTGCGCTGGTCAACCATGCACATCCCGACCCTGCGGGAGGACCCCGCGGAGGCAGGCGCGCCCAGCCACCGCCTGCTGCTGCGGGCCGGGTACATCCGCCAGCTCATGGCGGGGCACTACTCGCTGCTGCCGCTCGCGGTCCGGGTCCGGCTGAAGGTCATCGGCATCATCCGCGAGGAGATGAACCGGATCGGCGCCCAGGAGATCCTGATGCCGGTCATGCACCCGGCCGAGCTCTGGCAGCGCAGCGGCCGCTAGGAGATCATGGGCGACGAGCATGTTCAAGCTGCACGACCGCAAGGGCGCCGAGCAGGCGCTCAGCATGACCCAGCGAGGAGGTCGTCACCCTGCTCGCGGCCGAGCTGAACTCCTACCGCCAGCTGCCGCAGATGTGGTACCAGTTCCAGACCAAGCTGCGCGACGAGCCCCGGCCGAAGGCGGGCCTGATGCGGACCCGCGAGTTCACCATGAAGGACTCCTACAGCTTCGACCTCGACGCCGAGGGGCTGGACCGCTCGTTCGACGCGCACCGTGACGCCTACATGCGCGCGTTCGCGCGGATGGGCATCCCCGCGATCCCGGTCGCGGCGTCCAACGGCGCCATGGGCGGGTCCGGCTCGACCGAGTTCATCTGCCCGTCCGACACTGGCGAGGACGACATCGTGCTACTGCCCGCAGTGCGGCTACGCGGCCAACATCGAGGCGGCCGTCTCCGCGCTGGCGCCGGCCGACGCCGTCGCCGACAAGGCGGCCGCGCGGCCGGCCCCGGAGCGCTTCGACACCCCGGGCGTGCGCACCATCGAGGACCTGGCGACGGGCTACGACGCGCCCGCCGGCCGCCAGGTCAAGACCCTCGTCTACGTGCTCGACGGCAAGCTCACCCTGGTGCTGCTGCGCGGCGACCACGCCCTCGAGGAGCAGAAGCTCATCGACGCGACCGGCGCGGTCGCGGTGCGCCCGGCCGAGGCCGAGGAGATCTTCGCCGCGCTCGGCGCCCACCCGGGCTCGCTCGGCGCGGTCGGCGTCACCGGCCTGCCCGGTCATCGCCGACCTCGGCGCTGCAGGGCCGCGCAGGCATGACTACCGGGGCCAACACCGACGACGTGCACCTGCGCGGGCGTCGACGTGGCCCGCGACATCGACGTCGGCCACTGGGCCGACCTGCGCGCCGCCGAGGAGGGGGAGCCGTGCGCCCGAGTGCGGCAGCCCGCTCACAGGTGATCAAGGGCATCGAGGTCGGCCACATCTTCAAGCTCGGCTACAAGTACACCGAGCGCGTTCGACATCACCGTCCCCGGTCCCGACGGCAAGCCGGTCAAGCCGGTCATGGGCTGCTACGGCATCGGCGTGGAGCGGGCGATGGCCGCCTGCATCGAGGTGCACCACGACGAGAAGGGCATCGTCTGGCCGGCCGCGGTCGCGCCGTTCGAGGCCGTCGTCATCGTCGCCCAGCAGAACGACGCCGCCGTCGCCGAGGCGGGCGAGCGGGCCTACCGCGCGCTGCTCGACGCCGGGGTGGACGTGATCATCGACGACCGCCCGGACCGGGCCGGGGTCAAGTTCAGCGACGCGGAGCTGGTCGGCATCCCGTTCCGGGTCACCATCGGCAAGCGCGGCCTGGCGGCGGGCATCGCCGAGCTCACCAGCCGCGCCACCGGCGAGACGGTCGCGGTGCCCGCTCGACGAGCTCGCCAAGCACGTCCAGCGAAGCGGTCGCGGGCGCCCGGTAACGCGTTTTTCCGGGCGCCGCGACGGCCCCTTGGGAAGGCGCCGCTAGGCCTCGGCCGCAGCGCCGCCCGGTCGCGGGCCTGGTTGCGCAGCGCGCGGGCGACCTCGTCGCGGCCCTCCGCCAGCAGGCGCCGCAGCGCCGCGGGCGGCTCGGGCGAGGCTTCCAGGAAGGCGTCGGTCGCCGCGACGGTCGACTCGTCCACCGCGCCGATCGTGTAGCCGTACTCCACGAAGTCCTGCGCCATCGCCGAGGACCAGTCCCGCCACACCCCGCGCGAGCGCGGCGAAGTACTCCGGCCGGTACGGCTGGACCAGCGCCGGGCTGGTCCGGGTCGGCGAACCCGGTGATCGTGGCGCGGAACATCGCGATCGTCAGCTTGCCCGTCGGCCAGCGTCTCCCACGTCTCCCGCTTGGCGCCCAGCGGTCGGGATCGCGGCCCGGCACGAGGCCGCCTGCCGCTCGCCCGCGTCGGTGGCGTCGTGCGACAGCTCCGCGTCGATCGCCTCCTCGCCTCGCACGCCCCGGCTGACCAGGCGCCGCAGCAGCGCCCAGCGCAGGTCGGTGTCGACCGTCGAGCCCGTCGAGGCTGACCTGGCCGTCGAGCAGCCCGGCCGAGGAACTCCAGGTCCTCCGCCGAGGTCGCCACCGCGGCGAACGCCCGCAGGTAGGCGAGCTGGTGGTCCGAGCCGTCGGGGGCGGCCGTCAGCAGCGACCGCAGCGACGAGGCGATGAACGCCAGCCCGTCGGCGCTCCAGGCGGGGTCGGCGTACTGCCGGGCCGCCTGCGTCGCCTGCCGCAGCAGCGTCTGCACGACGCTGATGTCGCGCACCGTGTCCGATGCCGCCGAGCACCAGGCGGACGTAGTCCCGGGCCGCCATCTCCCCGTCCCGCACCATGTCCCACGTCGCGGCCCAGACCAGGGCGGCGGGCAGGGACGCGGTCAGCGAGCCGATCGAGGTGACGGCGGTCCGCAGCGAGTGCGGGTCGAGCCGGATCTTGGCGTAGGTGAGGTCGTCGTCGTTGATCAGCACCAGGTCCGGCCGCGGGACGCCGACCAGCGCCGGCACCGGCGTCCAGTCGCCGGTGACGTCGGTCTCCACCGACGACGACCCGGACCAGCCCCTCGGGCGACAGGAGTAGAGCCCGATCGCGATCCGGTGCGAGCGCAGCGTCGGGTGCGACGGCGTCGGCCGACTGGAGCACCGAGAAGGCGGTGAACCGCCCGTCGGCGCCGACGCTGTAGGAGGGGCGCAGCGTGTTCACCCCGGCGGTCTCCAGCCACTCCCGGGACCAGCTGCCGAGGTCGCGCCCGGATGTCTCCTCCAGTGCGGCCAGCAGGTCGGCCAGCGTCGCGTTGCCGAAGGAGTGCGCCGCGAAGTAGGCCCGCACTCCGGCCAGGAAGTTCTCCCGGCCCGACGTAGGCCACCAGCTGCTTGAGCACCGCCGCGCCCTTGGCGTAGGTGATGCCGTCGAAGTTCACCTCGACCGCGTGGATGTCGGGGATGTCGGCGGCGATCGGGTGGGTGGACGGGAGCTGGTCCTGCTTGCACGCCCACGCCTTCCAGGCGGTGGTGAACGTGGTCCACGCGTTGGGCCAGCGGGTGGCCACGCGCCTGCGCCTCGGTGCCCGCCCAGGTGGCGAACGACTCGTTCAGCCACAGGTCGTCCCACCAGCGCATGGTGACCAGGTCGCCGAACCACATGTGCGCCATCTCGTGCAGGATCGTCTCGCCCCGGGCCTCCCGGGCGGCGTCGGTGACCCGCGACCGGAAGACGTAGTCCTCGAGGAAGGTGACCGCACCCGCGTTCTCCATCGCGCCTTCCTTGAACTCGGGCACGAAGAGCTGGTCGTACTTGCCGAACGGGTACTTGATCCCGAACGCCTGGTGGAAGAAGTCGAAGCCCTGCCGGGTGACCTCGAAGATCTCGTCGGCGTCGAGGTAGCGGGCTAGCGACCGGCGGCAGAAGAGGCCGAGCGGGATGCCGTCGTGCTCGGACCGGACGATGTGCCACGGGCCGGCCGACACGTGCGTTATATAGGTGGCCATCGGCGGCGTCGGCTGGAAGTGCCAGCGCCGGGCCCCTTCCCCGCCCTCACTGTCGCCTGCGTCCTCGCCGCCCTCGGTGTCCGGCGCCAGGTTGGAGACCACGTACCAGTCCCGCGGCGCCCGCACGGTCAGCTCGTAGCTCGCCTTCATGTCGGGCTGGTCGAAGCAGGCGTAGATGCGGTGCGCGTCGAACGTCTCCAGGTCGGAGTACAGGTACACGGCGCCGTCGGCCGGGTCGGTGAACCGGTGCAGGCCCTCGCCGCTGCGCGAGTAGGCGCACTCGGCGTCGACGACGGCGACGTTCCGCTCCGCCAGGCCGTCGAGCACGATCCTCATCCCGTCGAAGGCGGACAGGTCGACCGGCTGGCCGTTGAGGGTGACCGAGTGGACCTGGGGGGCGGCCAGGTCGAGGAAGGTGCTGCTGCCCGGCTCGGTGGAGCCGAATTCGATGGTGCAAACCGAGCGGAAGGTGGTGTCCCCGCCGGTTAGGTCGAGCTCAACCCGGTACGAGCCGACGGTGACCGACTCGGCCCGGGTACGCGCCTCGTCGCGGGTGAGATTTGCTGCTGCCACCAGGTGGTCCCTTCGTGGATCGCGAGTACCTGTCGATCTTGCCATGTCCTCGGCGGCCGCCGGCCCGGCCGTAATCAGCCTAGTTCCCGATATTCTTACACGCAGTATCCGTATAGTCATCATTCGTGATTACGCCCCGTGGGTACGCCCGCGGGCGGGGGAGAAGATCAGGGGCTAGCGGGCCGCGGGAGGCGGCGGATGGCAGACTAGCCCCCGTGCGCGTATACCTCGGATCTGACCACGCCGGCTTCGAGCTCAAGGCCGCCCTGGTCACCTGGCTGACGGAGGCCGGGCACGAGCCGGTCGACTGCGGCCCTCACCGCTACGACCCGCAGGACGACTACCCGCCCTACGTGATGCGCGCGGCCCAGGCAGTAGCCGACAACCCGGGCAGCCTCGGCATCGTGATCGGCGGCTCCGGCAACGGCGAGCAGATCGCCGCCAATAAAATCCCCGGCATCCGCGCCGCGCTCGCCTGGACCGCGAACACCGCCAAGCTCGCCCGCCAGCACAACGACGCCAACGTGCTCAGCCTGGGCGCGCGGACCTGCAGCGTCGACGACGCGGTCTCGTTCGCCCAGATCTTCGTTGAGACCCCGTTCCCGGACGAGATCAGGCACGCCCGCCGGATCGCCGCGATCAGCGCCTACGAGACGACCGGCGTCCTCCCGGCGCTGCCCGGCTAAGCAGGCCGGGCGCCCCGCTCCCGCCGGGCCGGCCACCGGCGCGCTCCCGCGGCCCGCGCGTCCGCCGTCCCCTGGGCTCGCGCCCCTGGGCTCAAGCGTCCCGCCACTGGGTACCGCCGGGCGACGGGCCTCCCGGTCTTAGCGGCCTCGCCGACGCCGCCGGCGAGGCGCCGCGGGCACCGCCGGCACCTGCCGCGTCCCGTCCCGGCCGGGCTGGTCCTGGTGGGCGGGCTGGTCCTGGTGGGCGGGCTGGTCCTGGTGAGCGGGCTGGTCCTGGTGAGCGGGCTGGCCGTCCTGACCGGGCTGGCCAGTCCGGCCGGACTGACCATTGTGGCCGCCCTGGCCCGGCTGGATCGCAGGCGCCTTGGCGGCGGCGGCGCGGGCACTCGCCGGCGCCCCCGGCTGGCCGGCTGCCGCTTCCTCGCGCACGGCCGCCTCCGCCAGCTGGTCCTCGCGCGGCCGGGACACGTCCCGCGCCCGCATCGCCGTGGACAGGGTGATCTTGGTGACCGGCATCTCCTCATTATGTCGGGACGGCCTCCCGGCCTCCAGGGGGAGCGGCGGCACGCGAGGGTGCCGCCCACACCGCCCTAGCCCGGCACCGGCCCGCCCCAGCCCCCATCGCCTGAGTCCGCATCGCTCCTATCGGGCACCGGCGCACCCCCAGCCCCCATCGCCTCAGCCCGCATCGCTCCTATCGGGCACCGGCCCGCCCCAGCCCGCATCGCCTCAGCCCGCATCGCCCATCGGGCACCGGCGCACCCCAGCCGGCATCGCCTCAGCCCGCACCACTGGCCATACTGACCACGTGGGTCACAGTTTTCGCGGAAACTTTCGGCAAGATGGAGACTATTAGGTGTTATAGCCGCATTAGTTTCCAGGAACTTCCCTGACGGGGCGCCTAGTAGCCACCAGGCTGGTGCAAGAACCCGCCTCCGAGCCGAGGTGACGCCCCACCGTGCTCAGTCGCACCACACGCCACTGCTCGCTGTCGCCGAACGCTGTCGCCGAACGCCGTCGCCGAACGCCGTCGCCGAACGCCGTCGCCGAGCGCTGTCGCCAAACGCCGTCGCCGAGCGCTGTCGCCGAGCGCTGTCGCCGAGCGCTGTCAGCGGGACCGGCTCCGGGAACTGCTCACGGGACCGGCACCGGACGGTCGCGGGCGGCCGCCCGCGATGAGCCGCAAGCGCGGGAAGATCTGGGAGCAGGAACGGCTAGAAGATCTGCGGGCACCAGGGGGCGGGGTCCCAGCTCATCGCGGCGGAGAGGCGGGCGACCGCGCCCGGCCGGTGCTCGGTCAGCAAGCCAGCCGAGGCCAGCGTGCCTAGCCGGGTGCCGCCGAGGTAGGCCGCACCCAGCTCGCGGACGTCGAGCGTGATGTCGGCCGGCCGCCGGCCGCTCGCACGACGCCTGGCCGCGGGCGCCTCCGTGCCGCCGGCCTGCAGGCGCCAGCGGCCGGCGTTGCCCGCCAGCAGGTCATCGGTCACCTCCAGGACCACGTCGACCGGGGCGGAGTAAGCGCGGCGGCACAGCGCGGCGGGCAGGTCGATGATTCGTACCCATAGGCCGTCGGTGACCCTCGGGCGCGCCCGGCGCGCGTCGACCAGCTGGTACAGCACCGGGTCGTCGGGCGAGCGGAGGTCGGCCGTGACCGAGGTGACCAGGTCCCGGTCGAGCAGGTTGTGCCACAGGGCGGCGCTGGCGGCCGGGTCGGCCGCCAGCAGCTCGCGGACGGTGATCGGGCAGTCCGGCAGGTTGACCCCGTCCTGCCAGCGCTCACTGACGGCGTAGACGGCGTAGCCGCGCACCCCCGCCTTGTCCTGCGCCAGCATGCAGCGCAGCGGCACCGTCCCTGGCGGCCCGGCCAGGTCGTCGGGCAGCACCCGCGACCACCAGTCGTCGTCGCGGGCGAAGAAGCCGGGCTGGCCCGTCCGCACCGCGTCGTACACCTTGGCCAGCTCGGCCAGCGCCTTGTGCGGCTCCACCAGCCGCAGCGTCAGCGCCGGGTCGGACGGCGCCTGGGGGTTAAGGGCGCCCTCGCCCCGCCCGAACTCGAAGTAGGCGCTGGATGAGGCCCGGCCGTAGCCGTAGCGCGGCGTAAATCGGCGTTTCCGATGCCCACAGGGCCGCGATCGGCTCCTCGCCCCGCTCGGCGAGGCCGGCCAGCTGCCGGTGCATGAGCGAGCGCAGCACGCCGCGGCGGCGGTGGGTCGGCAGGACCGACACCATGCTCACCCCGGCCACCGGCAGCACCGCCCCCGGCACGGTCATGCGCAGGCTGTAGACGCCGGTGGTGCCGACCGGGCCGTCCCCCGGCACGGCGGGATCGATCGCGGCCAGTGACCGGTCCGGCTCGAACTGCCGCCGGACACGCTCCCAGCGGGGGCCGACGGATGGCCCGCTGTTGAACGCGTGCTGGTGCACGCGCCGGAACGCCGCCAGCTCGTCGACGGTTATGGGACGGATCGTGTAGTCCTCTGCCATGATGGGTTTCATATCCCCTCGGCCCGCAGGATGCGAATGATTTACCACTCCGGGCGCAGTTCGCGGGAAAGATGGAGCGTGGACCGAATGCGACCGACCCCAGTTGCGGATAACCTGCGCAGGTCATGAAAGTTCCGGCAGCAGCCCCCGGCCTGCGCGCGCTGCGCCGCGGTGGGCAGTGGCTCTCCGATAAGGTCAGGCAGCAGCTGATCACGCGCAATCGCCGGGCCGGCGATCGTGCTCGCGCTGCTCACCGTCGCCGTCGCGATCGTGGCCGCCCACGTATCGCTCTGGCTGGTCTCGCCGGGGGTCATGATCCTGCCGATCATCGCCGGCGGCCTGCTGCTGTGGCCGCGGGCGCTGCGGATCCTCATCGCTTTCGCCGCGGCCGGGCTGGTCTACGACGTGGTGCTGCACAAGGCCGGCCCGGGCATCGTGGTGACGATCGCGGCCACCGCCTACTTCGCCGACGTGCTGTCCAACACGCGGGGCAAGCTCGGCACCCGCGGGATGCGGGCCGACCGGATGATGATTGAGCTGCGGGACCGCATCCGCGCCCAGGGTGCGCTGCCGGAGCTGGGCGACGGCTGGGACTCGGCCGTGGTGCTGCGGCCGGCCGGCGGCTCCTCCTTCGGCGGCGACTTCGTGGTCTCCCACAGCGACGGCAAGACGCTCGAGGTCGCGCTGGTCGACGTGTCGGGCAAGGGGATGGACGCCGCCACCCGGGCGCTGCTGCTCTCGGGCGCGTTCGGCGGGGTGCTCGGCTCGGTGCCGTGCGAGCAGTTCCTCCCCGCCGCCAACGCGTACCTGCGGCGCGGCTCGGCGGACGAGGGGTTCGTGACCGCCGTCCACCTGTCCATCGATCTCGCCTCGGGGGAGTACACCCTCTACTCGGCCGGGCATCCGCCCGCGGCCCGGTTCGACGCGGGCAACGGCCAGTGGCGGACCTCGGCCGCCCGCGGCATCGTCCTCGGCGTGGTCCCCGACCTGGCCCTGGTGCCGGACGTACCTGAGGAAGGGGTGCTGCGGCGCGGTGACGCGATCATGCTCTACACCGACGGCATGGTCGAGGCGCCCGGACGCGACATCGACGACGGCATCGCCCGCCTGATGGGCGAGGCCGAGCGGCTCGTGGTGGCGGGCTTCAAGTCCGGCGCGCGGCGAGCTCGTCACCACCATGCAGCGGGCCGTCGACAGCGGCGATGACTGCGCCCTGGTGCTCATCTGGCGCTCCTGATCCCGCTACCGCCCGCGACCGAGGCGGGCCGCGCGCCCGGATCCGGGGTGTGGTTTCTCACGTCCGGGCAGGCCTGGCGGCCGTACAGGCCGCGACCGGCACGGCACGCCGTGTCAGCTTGTTTCCGCAATGTGTCATATCTGGGATTTCTTCGAAACCTGCCGTCCGGCTTGACAATGGCGTCAGCTGGGCCGCGGGCCGACAGCCCGGTTAACCGAAGGCGCCAGGCGGCTGGCTGACCGATCCGCCGGGCTTGCTTCTCGCCGGCATCGCCGCAGCTCACAAAGGTGTTGACGGCTACCACAGGGGCCGATAACCGTACATCATTTTGCTGTTGCAAACTAATTACTCAGGGCAATGCGGTGACGGGCGAGCCCAGCGTGGCCGTTTCCCTGACAGGCCCGTCACACTTCTCCGACGAGCGTGTCAGGTGACGGGACGTCATTGTTTGCAATTATTTCTGAGCTGTGCCCAAATAGACAGGTGACAGGGGCAGGGTGCAGGCCATGACGGGGAGTAGCGGCCGCAGCGGGGGCGACGAGGCAGCGGTGGACATCGCGGCCCAGGTTTCGCTGGCTGTCGCGGCCAAGGCGTCGGCCGAGAACTTTCCCGTCGCCCTCCGCGCGCTGCCCCGCCGCTGGCGCGCCCACCTGACCGCGCTCTACGGCTTCGCCCGGCTCACCGACGACATCGGCGACGAGCCGCTGCCGGGGATGCCAGCCGGCGCCAGCCCGGAGACCGTCACCGCGACCCGGCTCAAGCTGCTGGACGAGCTGCAGGCCGACGTCGGGCGGATCTACGACGCGGGCGCCGCGGAGCCCCGGCTCGACGTGATACGGGTGCTCGGGCGGACTGTGCGCGAGTGCGGGATCCCACGCCAGCCGCTGGACGACCTCATCGAGGCCAACCGCCAGGACCAGCTCATCACCCGCTACGAGACCTACGACGAGCTGCTGGCCTACTGCCGGCTGTCCGCCAACCCGGTCGGCCAGGTGGTGCTGTACATCATGGGCGCGGCCACGCCGGGGCGGATCGCCGCCTCCGATCGCATCTGCACCGCGTTGCAGGTCATCGAGCACAGCCAGGATGTCGCCGAGGACCTGGCCAGCGACCGGGTCTACCTGCCGGCCGAGGACATGAAGGCATTCGGCGTGACCGAGGCGGACCTGGCCCGGCCGACGGCCAGCCAGCCGGTCCGGGACCTGCTCGAGTTCGAGGCGGACCGGGCGGGGCGGCTCCTGGACGCGGGCGCGCCGCTGGTCGGCACGCTGCGGGGGGCGGCCCGGCTGGCGATCGCAGGCTACGTGGCCGGGGGCCGGGCGACGCTGAAGGCGATCGCGGCGGATGGCTACGATGTCCTGCGCCGCACGCCCAGGCCGGGCAAGAAGGACACGCTCACGCTGATGGCGAGCTGCTACGTCAAGGGGAGGTGAGCAGTGAACGCCGAGGAAGCCTACGCCCAGTGCGAGCAGATCACCTGGGAGCAGGCGCGGAACTTCGCCTACGGGATCAGGCTGCTGCCCGCGGTCAAGCGCCGGGCGCTGGCCGCTGTCTACGCCTACGCTCGCCGGATCGATGACATCGGCGACGGCGACCTCCCCGCGGCTGAGAAGACCGCGCTGCTGGAAGCGGCCCGGGAGCAGGTCCGCACCCTCGCCGCCCGGGTCCGGGGCGCCACCGGGGCCGACCGCACGCTCGACGGCAGCGACCCGGTGCTGGTCGCGCTGGACGACGCGGGCCGCCGGCTCGCCCATCCCGCTGGAGGCGTTCACCGAGCTGATCGACGGCTGTCTGGCCGACGTCGACGGCAAGACCTACCAGACGTTCGACGACCTGCTGTGGTACTGCCGGTGCGTGGCGGGCTCGATCGGGCGGCTGTCGCTCGGCGTCTACGGGACAGCAGAGTCAAAGCCAGGGCAGCCGGAGCGGCAGGCCAAGCTGGCCGACGACCTCGGCGTCGCCCTGCAGCTGACCAACATCCTGCGCGACGTGCGCGAGGACTTCCTCAGCGGCCGGGTCTACCTGCCGGACGAGGACCTGGACAAGTTCGGCATCGAGTTCGCCCCGTTCGGCGCGCCCGAGCCGTTCCCGGACGCGGCCATGCAGGCCCGGTTCGCCAACCTGGTCGAGTTCGAGGCCAGCCGGGCCCGCGAGTGGTACGGCAGCGGCCTGCGGCTGCTGGCCACCATCGACCGCCGCAGCGCCGCCTGCACCGGCGCGATGGCCGGCATCTACCGCCGCCTGCTCGAGCGCATCGCGACGCAACCCGCACGCCGTCCTCGAGGGCCGCATGTCCCTCCCCGGCCGCGAGAAGGCGCTGGTCGCGGCGCAGGCGCTGGCCGGCTTCGACCGCTGGAAGTACCGCTCGGGAGCCGTCCGGTGAAGGCCGTGGTGATCGGCGGCGGCCTGGCCGGCATTACCGCGGCGGTCGCCCTCGGCCAAGGCGGACCACGAGGTCACGCTGCTGGAGGCGAAGCCCCGGCTGGGCGGCGCGACGATGTCGTTCAACCGCGACGGCCTGGTCATCGACACCGGGCAGCACGTGTTCCTGCGCTGCTGCACCGCCTACCGCGGGCTGCTCGACCGGCTCGGCATGACGGAGCACGCCCCGCTGCAGCCCCGGTTCGACGTCACCGTGCTCGCTCCCGGGAAGCAGGCCGAGCTCGAGGCGCCGCCGCCTCCCCGCCCCGCTGCACATGCTGCCGGCCCTCCTGGGGTACCCCTTCCTGAATTTCGCCGAACGGATGCGGCTTTCCCTGGCCGCGCTCGCCTTCCGCCGCCTGGATGAGAAGGACCCGGCGACCGACGAGCTCGCCCTGGGCGACTGGCTCGCGGCCCACGGCCAGGACGAGCGGACCCGGCGGGTGCTGTGGGACCTGTTCTCGGTGTCCTCGCTGAACGTGCCGGGCGACGACGCCAGCCTGGCGCTGGCGGCTGTGGTGGTGAAGACCGGGCTGCTCGGTGACGCGGACGCGGCCGACATCGGGGTGCCCGCGCTGGCGCTGGGCGAGCTGCACGGGACCGCCGCCGCCCGGCTGCTCGACCGGCTCGGCGCGACCGTCCGGACCGGCGCCAAGGTGGCGGCGGTCGAGCCCAAGGGCGACCACGAGTTCCTGGTCCGGGTCGGGCGCGGGGAGCAGGACGGGGGCGGGGGCGGGGAATCCGCCGTGCTGCTGGCGGACGCGGTGGTGCTGGCGGTGCCGCACGAGCAGGCGGCCCGGCTGATCCCGGCCGGCGCGCTGCCGGCCGGCGTCACCGACGGCTGGGCCGGGCTGGGCGCCGCTCCCGATCGTCAACGTGCACGTCATCTACGACCGCACGGTGATGGACGCGCCGTTCGCGGCGGCGGTCGACTCCCCGGTGCAGTGGGTGTTCGACCGGACCCGGATCTCCGGCCTGGATGAACGCGCCAGTGCGGCCAGCACAGTACGGGCCAGTACCTGGCGATTTCCCTGTCGGCGGCCGACGAGTACGCGAACAAGCCGGTCGCGGAGCTGCGCGAGCAGTTCGTGGCGGCGCTGGCGGAGCTGCTGCCTGCGGCCAGGGACGCGACCGTGACCGAGTTCTTTGTGACCCGCGAGAAGCGCGCCACGTTCCGCCAGGTGCCGGGCACCGCGAAGCTCCGCCCGCCCGCCGCCACCCAGCTGCCCGGCCTGGTCCTGGCGGGCGCCTGGACCGACACGGGCTGGCCCGACACGATGGAGGGCGCGGTCCGCAGCGGCCTGAACGCGGTGATCGCGCTGCACGACACGCGGCCGTTGTCCTCCGGGGGGGCGACCCCCGTACCCCCCGTGAGCGCTCGGCCGCGCCTCCGGTGGCACAAAGCGCCACGGTACCGGAGGCGCCGCCGAGCGCGGTCCGGGTCGGGGACGTGGTCCCGCCCGGAATAGACAGCCTGCCCGCTGAGCTTGCTGAGGACGCCGTGACTTCTGAGGATGCTGCTGTGACTGACGTGGAAAAAGCCGAAGTGAACGTGGAAGCGGATGAGAGGGAGGTGCGCTCATGACGGTCGTGATGCCCGCTGGCGTTGCCATCGCACGTGACCTGGTCGGCCCGGCTACCGAGGCCGCCATCAACCGGCTGAGCCCCCGCGTTCGCCGGGTGGCCGCCTACCACTACGGGCTGGCCGACGCCGAAGGGAACCCGATCTCGGTCGGGGCGGGGAAGGCGCTGCGCCCGGCGCTCGCGCTGCTGTCGGCCCGGGCGGCCGGGGTGGCGCCCGAGCGCGGCGTCAGCGCCGCCGTCGCGGTCGAGCTCGTGCACAACTTCTCGCTCCTGCACGACGACATCATGGACGGCGACATCGAGCGGCGGCACCGCCCGACGGCCTGGACCGTGTTTGGCGTCGGGGCCGCCATCCTGGCCGGTGACGCGCTGCTGGCGCTGGCCAACGACCTGCTGCTGGAGGACACCGCTCCCGGCGGCCCGTGGGCGGCCCGCTGCCTGTCGACCGCGGTGCAGCGGCTGATCGCCGGGCAGGGGGAGGACCTGGCGTTCGAGGAGCGCGGCGACGTCACCCTGGACGAGTGCATCGAGATGGCCGGGGACAAGACCGCCGCCCTGATGGCCTGCGCCTGCACGATCGGCGCGGTCCACGTGGGGGCCCCGCCCGAACTGGCGATGGGCCTGGCCGAGTTCGGCGGCCACGTCGGGCTGGCCTTCCAGCTGACTGACGACCTGCTTGGCATCTGGGGGGCGACCGAGGTCACCGGCAAGCCGGTCGGGGCCGACCTCCGCGCCCGCAAGAAGTCGCTGCCGGTGGTGGCCGCCCTGAGCAGTGGTACCCCGGAGGCGACCGAGCTGAGGGAACTGCTGGCCGCCGACGGCGACCTGTCGGAAGAGGACGTCGCCCGGGCGGCCGGCCTGGTGGCCGCGGCGGGGGGCAAGGCCTGGGCCGAGAAGGAGGCCGACGACCGGCTGAGGGCCGCCGCCGCCTCCCTCGACGGCATCGGGGTCCCGGCCGACGTGCGGGCCGAGTTCCTCGCCATCGCCGAGTTCATCACCGCCCGGCAGTGGTGAACCGCCCGTGACAACGGCCTTCCGCCGGGCCCCGACCCGCGGCACGGAAGCGGACTCCGCACCCGGCGCGCTGCCCCCCACCTCTCCCATCGTGCCCGACGGCGACCTGGGCGAGGTCGTCGCGGGTACGCTCGCCCGCGCCCGCGATCACCTGCTCCGGCTGCAGGATCCCCGCGGCTGGTGGATCGGCGAGCTCGAGACCAACGTGACCATGGACGCCGAGGACGTCATGCTGCGGCACTTCCTCGGCATCTTGACCGAGACCGACGCGGCGCAGACCGCGGTCTGGATCCGCTCGCAGCAGCGCGAGGACGGCACCTGGGCCAACTTCCACGGCGGACCGGGCGACCTGTCCACCACGGTCGAGGCCTACGTCGCGCTGCGGCTGGCGGGCGACCCGGCCGACGCGCCGCACCTGCGGGCGGCGGCCGGCTGGATCACCGCGGGCGGCGGCCTCACCGCGACCCGGGTGTTCACCCGGATGTGGCTGGCGCTGTCCGGCCTGTGGGACTGGGACGCCCTGCCGGTCATCCCGCCCGAGGTTATCTACCTGCCCTCGTGGTTCCCGCTGAACATCTACGACTGGGGCTGCTGGGCCCGGCAAACGATCGTCGCGCTCGCGGTGGTCGCGTCGTTCAAGCCCGCCGTCCCGGTGCCGTTCACCGTCGACGAGCTGTACGCCAAGGTCCCCGGGCTGCCGCCGAAGGGCGGCCAGCGGGACCCCTGGTCAGCCGGCTTCGCCGCCCTGGACAAGGTGCTGCACGTGGCCGAGCCGAAGATGCCGTCCCGGGCCCGGCGGGCGGCCCTGCGGCGCTGCGCCGACTGGATCATCGCCCGCCAGGAGGCCGACGGCTGCTGGGGCGGTATCCAGCCGCCGTGGGTCTACTCGGTCATGGCGCTGCACTTGATGGGCTACAGCCTCGACAGCCCGGTGCTGGCGCAGGCCCTGGCCGGCCTGGAGCGCTACACCATCCGTGAGAACGGCATGCGCCGCCTCGAGGCGTGCCAGTCGCCGGTCTGGGACACGGTGCTGTCGATGACCGCGCTGGAGGACGCCGGCCTCCGGCCGGACCACCCGGCCCTGGTCAGCGCGGCGGAATGGATCCTGGCGGAGGAGATCCGCCAGCCCGGCGACTGGCAGGTGCGCCGCCCGCACACCGCCCCGGCCGGCTGGGCGTTCGAGTTCGACAACGACAACTACGCCGACACCGACGACACCGCCGAGGTCGTCCTGGCGCTGCGCCGGGTGGACCTGGACAAGCGGGCGGGGGAGAACCGGGCGGCGATCCGCCGCGGCCTGCGCTGGCTCGAGGGCATGCAGTGCAAGGACGGCGGCTGGGGCGCTTTCGACGCCGACAACACCCGGCAACTGGTCACCAAGCTGCCGTTCTGCGACTTCGGGGCGGTCATCGACCCGCCCAGCGCCGACGTCACCGCGCACATCGTGGAGGCGCTGGCGGCCGAGGGGCTGGCCGCCGAGACCGCCTGCCGGCGCGGTGTGATCTGGCTGCTGAAGAACCAGGAACCGGACGGGTCCTGGTTCGGCCGCTGGGGCGCCAACTATCTCTATGGCACCGGCGCGGTCGTCCCGGCGCTCATCGCGGCCGGGGTCAAGCCGGGCAAGCCGCAGATCCGCCGGGCGGTCGCGTGGCTCGAATCGGTCCAGAACGACGACGGCGGCTGGGGTGAGGACCTTCGCTCCTACGACGACCCGGCGCAGTGGTCGGGCCGGGGTGCCTCCACCGCCTCGCAGACGGCCTGGGCGCTGCTGGCGCTGCTGGCCGCGGGCGAGCGCGACGGCAAGGCGGCCGAGCGCGGCCTGCGCTGGCTGGCCGGGACCCAGCGGCCCGACGGCACCTGGGACGAGCCGTATTACACCGGTACGGGCTTCCCGGGCGACTTCTACCTGAACTACCACCTGTACCGGCTGGCGTTTCCCGTCTCCGCGCTCGGCCGGTTTGTGCGGGGGTTCCAGGGGTCGCCCCCCAGGGCCAACCGAGCGTGAGGGGTACTTCTCATGACTGAGACCATTTCGCAGCCTGGCGCGCCCGCCGCACTGGACGCGACCGAGCAAGAGGGAGCTGGGCCAGCGATGTCTAATCAGCCGGAGCCTGAGTCGGTAAAACCGGGCACCGGCCTGCTCGTCCTCGCGCCGCTGCGCCTTGAGGCGAACGCGGTCCGCCGCGGCCTCACCGACCCGGCCAGCATCGTGGTGACCGCCGGCCTGGGGGCTTCCCGGGGGCGGAAGGCGGCCGCCAAGGCCGGGCCGACTTCGTTCGGGGCGCTGGCCGTGATGGGCACCGCGGCCGGCCTGAGCGACGACCTCGCCCCCGGCGACCTGGTGGTCGCGTCGGCGGTGACCGACGGCGAGACTACCGTGACGCTGCCCGGGGCCGGCCTGCTGGCGGCCGAGCTGGGCCGGGCCGGGCTCCGCGCCCGGGCCGGGCGCGTGGTCACGGTGCCGAAGCTGGTGCGCGGGAGCGACCGGGAGCGGCTCGCGGCCGGCGGCTACCTGGTGGCCGACATGGAGTCGGGCGCGCTGCGCGGCGGCCGCGGCCGGCCGCCCGCTGGCGGTCGATCCGGGCGGTGTCCGACGCCGGGTTCGGCCCGGGGATGGTCCGGCGGCGGGATCGCGGCCCTGAAGTCGCTCCGCCAGGCCGCCCCGGTCGATCGAGAAGTGGGCCGCCGCCTGCCGCGAGCGGACTGTGCTGCTGGCCGGGCCGCGGTCGTTCTGCGCCGGGGTCGAGCGGGCGATCGAGATCGTCGAGCGCGCCCTGGAGCTGCGCGGCGCGCCGGTCTACGTGCGCAAGCAGATCGTGCACAACACCCGGGTCGTCTCCGACCTGGAGGGCCGCGGCGCGGTCTTCGTGGACGAGCTGGACGAGGTGCCGGACGGCGCCACGGTGGTGTTCTCCGCCCACGGGGTGTCGCCCGCGGTGCGCGACGACGCGAACGGCCGCGGCCTGTCGGTCATCGACGCGACCTGCCCGCTGGTGTCGAAGGTGCACGCCGAGGCCCGCCGGTTCGCCCGCGAGGGCTACACCCTGGCGCTGATCGGCCACGCCGGGCCACGAGGAGGTCGAGGGCACCCTGGGCGAGGCGCCCGACTCGACCGTGCTGGTGCAGACGGCGGCCGACGTGGCCGCGCTCGACGTCGCCGACGGCTCCAAGGTCGCCTACCTGATGCAGACCACCCTGGCCATCGACGAGGCGGCCGACGTGGCCGGGCGCCCTGCGGGAGAAGTTCCCGCAGATGCGCGCGCCCGGCAGCGACGACATCTGCTACGCCACCACCAACCGGCAGGCGGCTGTGCGCGCCGTTGCCAACGAGGCCGACCTGGTGCTGGTGGCCGGCTCGAAGAACTCCTCCAACTCGGTCCGGCTGGTCGAGCGGTCGCGAGCGGTCGGGCACGCCCGCCCACCTCATCGACGGCGCGACCGACATCGACCTGTCCTGGCTGTCCGGCGTCTCCGTGGTCGGTCTGACCGCGGGTGCCTCGGCCCCGCCGGCGGTCGTCAGCGAGATCATCGACGCGCTGTCCGGCCTCGGCCCGGTGACGGTGACCGAGCGGGTCACCACGACCGAGTCGGTCCAGTTCGGCCTGCCGCGCGAGGTGCGCCGCTAGGCGCGCCCGGCAGCCTGAGAACCGCAGGCTGCGGCTCCTGGGAAAGGGGCCGCAGTCGCGGTGTTCCGCAGCTTCGGCACAGGAACCTTTCAGGAACCGCCGCCAGCATGTGGATCGGCGCGGCCGCTGCTCCGGGGCTTGATGCGCTCCCTGCGGAGCGGCGGTACCGCGCGCCCATGTTGTCTGCCGAGGACGGCCTGGCCTCGCGATACAGCTGAGTCCGCTGAGGAGTCCGATGTTCTTTACCTACCTCTGGCGCGAGCTGCGGCGGCGCGCTCGCCAGGCCATCTTCATCGCGATTGGCCTGGCGCTCGGGATCGGCCTGGTGATCACGGTGACCGCGGCGTCGCCGGGGTCAAGAACGCCGAGGCCACGGTCCTGCACTCGCTGTACGGTGTCGGCACCGACATCACCGTGACGAAGGCGCCGACCGGCGGCCGCGGGCGGCGGCGGGTTCGACTTCAGCTTCCGCGGCACGTTCGGCTCGTCGGCCAAGCGGCCAGGCGGCCGGCAGCAAGGTCAACGACAACACGCTGGCGGCGGACCTCGACGCTCTCCTCGATCGAGCTACCGCCTCGGTGACCACGATCTCCAAGATGAGCAACGTGGCGGCCGCGGCGGGCGGCCTGACGCTGACCGACCGGACCGTCAGCGGCACGGTCCCGGCCTTCAACAGCGCGGCGGCGGCAGCGGCGGCAGCACCGGCCGCGGGAGCGGCGGCTTCGGCGGCGGAGGTCGGCGGCGCCGGTCAGCGGCGGCGGCTTCGTCGGCAACTTCAACACCAACAGCTACAGCGTCACCGGCGTCGACATCGCCGACGGCGAGCTCGGCCCGCTGTCCACCGGCACGGTCAGCTCCGGCCGCACCTTCACCGCGGCCGACAGCAGCCAAGGACGTCGCGCTCGTCGAGGCGAGCTACGCCGCGCACCGAGAAGCTGAAGGTCGGCTCCACGATCGCGGTCGGCAACTCCAAGGGCACCGCGACCAACTTCACTGTCGTCGGCATCGTCAGCGAGCCGTCCGGCGACAGCCCGTCCGACGTCTACCTCCCGCTCGGCGTCAGGCCCAGACCCTGGCCAACCTGAAGAACGACGTCAACACCATCTACGTGTCGGCGACCGAGCAGCGACGAGATCGACCCGCTGGCGAGCACGATCAAGAGCGCGGTCCCCGGCTCGACCGTGACCGACGAGAACAGCCTGGCGAGCGAGGTCACCGGCTCGCTGTCCAGCGCGGCGTCGCTGGCCAACAGCCTCGGCAAGTGGCTGGCGATCGCGGTGCTCATCGCCGCGTTCCTGCTCGCCAGCCTGCTCACCATGTCGGCCGTGTCGCGCCGGATCCGTGAGTTCGGCACGCTGAAGGCGCTCGGCTGGAAGTCGCGCCGGATCGTCGGCCAGGTGATGGGCGAGTCGATCGCCATCGGCATCGTCGGCGGCGTCGTCGGCGTCGGCGCTCGGCTTCCTCGGCGCCGCGCTGGTCGACCACTTCTCCGGCGACGCTGAGCGCCTCGCTCGGCGGCGCGACCGGCACCGCGACGCCGGGCGGCGCGCAGCGCTTCGGCGGCGGGGCCGGCGGTGCCGCGGGCGGCACCAGCGGCGGCACGGCGGCCACCGGCGGCGGCTTCCGCGGCGGCTTCGCCAACGCCGCGCACACCGCGCTCGACCGTCGCGGTGCACCTGTCCGCGCCGGTCACGATCACCGCGATCGTCCTCGCGGTGGCCCTCGCCGTCCTCGGCGGGCTGATCGCCGGCGGGTTCGGCGGCTGGCGGGCGGCGCGGCTGCGCCCCGCCGCGGCACTGTCCAAGGTCGCCTGACCGGAGCCTGGAAGGGAGAGCAGAGTTCATGTACAAGCTGGCGAACGTCGTCAAGGACTACCCCAAGGGCCGTGGCACGTCGTGCACGCGCTGCGCGGCGTCAACCTGGAGATCGCCGACGGCGAGTGGCTGTCCATCCAGGGACCGACCGGCCACGGCAAGTCCACGCTGCTGCAGCTGCTCGGCGGCCTCGACCGGGCCACCTCCGGCTCGCGTCGAGCTGGACGGGCGCGACCTGACCGGGCTCGGCGAGGGCGCGATGACCAAGGTGCGCGCCAGCTCGATCGGGTTCATCTTCCAGACGTTCAACCTGATCCCGACCCTGTCGGCCCAGGAGAACGTCGAGACCGCGCTGGTGCCGCTGCAGCGTCGAGCGACGCGTCGCGGAAGGCGCGCGCGGCCGAGGCGCTCGCCTCGGTCGGGCTCGCCGACCGGGCCCGGCACCTGCCCTCGGAGCTGTCCGGCGGCCAGCAGCAGCGCGTCGCGATCGCCCGCGCGCTGGTCAAGGAGCCGAAGGTGCTGCTCGCCGACGAGCCGACCGGCAACCTCGACGAGGACACCAGGGACGAGATCATCGGCCTGCTGGAGAAGCTCTGGCAGGACAACGGGCTGACGATGATCATGGTCACCCACGACAGCAGCGTCGCCCGCCGCGCCCAGCGGCTCGGCATCGATGCGCAACGGCCAGCTCACCGTCCGGCCGGGAAAGGGTGCCAGCGGCCCGGTGCCCACGGTCGAGGAGGCGGTCAACTGACCGCACCGCTTCCCGGGGCCGTCGGCTAACTCCCCGGTAGCCAGCGGCCCTGGGAACCAGGCCCCCAGGGTGCGTCCCCCGGCGCGCCCTGGGGGTTTTCCTTTGCCCCGGACCCGCCCCGCGGCTGCGGAGGCTCGGGCGGTCCGGTTGCTCAGCCCGCGATCGCCCGCGGGCGCGGGGCTCGCCTCAGCCACTGCCAGAAGGTCCGCCGGGGCGGCTGGGGCGGCCGGGGCGGCCCGGCGGTGATGGCGCCGCCGCGCACCGAGCCGGCCAGCTCGATCCGCAGCACTACGGGGGTACCCGGGCTGGGCGGCTCGGGCAGTGTGACCGCCCCGCCGTGAACCGCCACGTCGCCGGCGTCGACCGCGATGCCCGGCCGGGTCACGAGCACGAGCGCCCCGCCGTGCACGCTGGCGGTGATGCGCAGCGCCGGCTGGGTGATCGACCGCCTCGGTGAAGTCCAGCGTCACCTGGCCACCGTGCACCCCGACGTCCAGCTCCTTCGGCACCACCCAGGGCCCGTGCCGGTGGGCTCCGCTTCCGCGGACATGGATCCGGATCAGGTCCTTGGGGGTGACGCCGGCCAGGCCCGGGGCGCCGGGCCCGAGCGGCCCGCCCGGGGCGGCCGGCAGGTCGGCCGTGAGCACCGTCAGCTCGTTATAGGTCACTGCGGTCAGCGCACGCTCCAGGCGCTCGTCCAGCTCGTCGGCGGACAGCCGCCCGTCTCCGGCGGCCACCCGCAGCAGCTCCGCCACCTGGTCGCGGTCGGCGTGCGAGACACGCAACTGCCCGCCGCTGACCGGCGCGGGCGGCTGGGCGGAAATGTCAGCCGGGGGGGTCGGGTCGTTCATGCCAGCACTCTACGGCTCAGGCGGGACGGCAGGGGAGGGGAGGCGGGGTGGCCGGCCAGCCGCGTCCGGGGAGGTAACCCGGTCAGCGGAACGGGTTGGTGACCCGGACTCCGGCGTAGTCCTGGCCATCGCCCAGGTCCTCGGACAGGACTTCGGTGCAACCCAGCGCGCGGGAGGCCTCGATGATGGCCGAATCCCAGTACGAGAGCTGGAAGCGCTGGCGCGTGCCTAGGGCGGCCGTCATGATCGCGGACGTGATGTCCTGGACGGGAAAGCGGCGGAACGACTCGATGAGCCGGACGGCCTGCTGGTGCGTGACGGGATCTGGTCGGCTGGCCCGGGTGGCCTGCACGTAGAACTCCTGCAAGACCTGGACCGACAAGGCCAGGTCGCGGCCGGCCAGGATGTCGTTGGCCTGCTTCGCCTTATCCTGCTCAGCGGGGTCGCGCGAGATCGCGTAGAGCAAGACGTCGGTGTCAATGAACTGCACGGTCGTGAACCTCGCCGCGGTCGAGCCGGTCGGCCGCCCTGAAGTGACCGATTTCGGCCTGCACCTCGCGCTGCAGCGCCTCGAGCCGGGCGAACTCGTCCATCCGGCCGGACATCTGCTCCAGGTAGGCCACCACCAGCGCGCTGAGCGAGGTGTCGCACTGCGCCGCGGCCACCCGGGCGTTGCGGTACACGTGATCGGGAACAGAGACGGTAATGTTCTTCACATTTTCACAGTAAAACAGTTTCTGTGCTGGTGTCTCACACCGCCCGGGCCCGGGGCACCGGGCCGGCCGCCGTGCGTGCCCGGGCCAGCCGGCCGCGGACTTGCTGGCAGAATTCCGCGCTGACCCGCTCGCTCGCCAGGGCGACTGGCTCGTCGTCCAGCCACATCCGGGCCGAGGACTCCACGAACAGGCGGCTTCCGGGCAGGCCGGCGCCGTCGCGCAGCAGCCGGGCGCCGAGCGGTTCCCGGTACCCGCCGAGGGCGGCGAGCATCTTTCCCAGCGGGAGGGCGGAGGGCGGCGGGGCCGCATCGTCGGGGCCGGGGATGCCCAGCGCCCGCAGCGCGGGTCCGGTGAGCCGGCCCGGGATGACCAGCGAGGATACCTCGGCCGCGACGCGGCCGGAGCTGGCGGTGCGCAGCGTCCCCGTGCGCTGGTGCCCGTACGTGCCCGGGCTCGCCTGGAGTTCGAGGCACTCGGCGGCGGTGAGCGTCCGGTCCGCGCGGCTGGTGAGCTCGATGACGATCTGCTCGCCCGCCAGTTGCTCGAACAGGGCGGTCGCGGTCCCGGTGCCGCGGGCGAGCAGCGCGGCGACGGAGGCGGCGGCGGGCGCCGCACTGGCCTCCGGCCCCGGTGGCGGGGCGAGCTGGTCGACGGTCTGGGTGATCACGCCCAGCTTCGCCGCGTTACCGAGGTCCGGGTGCACCAGGATCAGTCGGATATCCCTGATCAGCCCGCACAGCAGGTCGCTGAGGGCAGGTTCTGCCTCCGGTTCGCGGAGCCAGGCGAGCGAGTCGTTCATAAGCGAAATGTAATCATTTGACTACACTCTGCGCTAGACCTGAACCGGGACAGCGGGCAAGAATCGGTTGCGCCAGATCCTCGCGCGCAAATTGCCGCGGCGGCGGCGAAAATCGGTTGCGCGCTCCGGCCACGCGGTGGGACAGTGCTGGCGCACCAGGTTGGCGCCGACTCAGGAGTCGGCCGTGGAAGGGAGGCGTCTGTGATGCCAGCGCCCGTTGCGGGCTTTCCCAGCCCTGCCCTGACCACATCCTGCCTGAGGAGCACCACCCATGCGCGAGAGCGCCGACTTCGACGACTACGGAGTCACCCGCCCCGGTAGGGGCGGGCACAGTAAGAAGCGGGGCACGTTCGACGACGAGCAGCAGGCGTTCGCCAAGCGCAACCGCCACCTGCCCCGGCTCGAGGCCGAGGACGCGGACGACCAGGTCGACGGCCTGCCCGAGGGTGACCGCTGGTCGACCTGGGATCAGTCCACCCCGACTGAGCGCGGCCCTCGTCCCCATCCGAAATGGCTGGTCACCGACCTAGCCGCGGTCGACTACGAGCTCGGCATCATCAAGACCGGCAAAGAGGCGGACGTGTTCCTGCTGCGCCGCGGCGTACCCGGGACAAGCCGCTCGTGCCTGCTTGCGGCCAAACGGTACCGGGACGCGGGCCACCGGCTCTTCCACCGCGATGCCGGCTACCTGGAGGGCCGCCGGGTCCGCGAGTCCAGGGTGAACCGGGCCACGGCCAACCGCAGCGCGTTCGGCAAGGAGATGATCGCCGGCCAGTGGGCCGCCGCGGAGTTCGCGGCCCTGGGCCGGCTGCACGCCGCCCGGGTGCCGGTCCCGTATCCGGTGCAGATCACCGGCACCGAGGTGCTGCTGGAGTTCATCGGCGACGCCGACGGCACCGCCGCCCCCCGGCTGGCCGAGACCCGTCCGGGGGACAAGCTCCTGGCCAGCCTGTGGGAGCAGTTCACGGCCGCTCTGCGTGTGCTCGCGCGGCATGGCCTCGCCCACGGCGACCTGTCGCCCTACAACCTGCTGGTGCACCACGGGCGGCTCGTGCTGATCGACCTGCCGCAGGTAGTGGACGTCATTGCGCACCCGGCCGGGCGGGACTACCTGACCCGGGACGCGCGCAACGTCGCCACCTGGTTCGCCGCCCGGGGGCTGGCCGGGGCCGACCCGGACACGCTCGCCCGCGAGGTCACCGAGCAGGCCGGGCTGGGGTAGCGGCGGACTCGTCCGTCGGCCCCGGGTGGCCGTCTGCTCGCGACGCCCGGGGCCGGCTGGCCAGTTGGCTCTCTCGCTCGCTAGTTCGCGGCCGGTCCGGAACCGCTGCCGGTGCCGGTGCCGCTGAACAGGTCGTGCACCACCTTGCGGGCGCTCTCCTCGGCCTTCTTGACCGACTCGCGCTGGCGCAGGTCGCTCAGGGCGCTCTCCGCCTTCTTGGCCGCCTCGCCCTTGCGCAGGTCATTAAGGGCCGCCTCGGCCTTCTTGGCCGTCTCGCTCGTGCGCAGGTCGCTCAGCTTGCTCGCGGCGCGCTGGCCCCGGTCGCTGTCGCGGAAGTCCCGCGCCGCGCTGGCCGCCTGCTGCGCCCGGGCGCTGGCCTCGCGGCGCAGTCCGGCGGCGCCGTCGGTGCGCCGTGTGCGGGCGTTCTTGGCGCTGGTACCCCACCAGCCCGTCAGCCGGCTCGCCAGTTCGCGCAGCCGGCGCTCGATCTCGTTCATGACTACCTCCTAGCAACAAGATATATCGCGAAAGGCGCCCCGTCCAGTCGAAAACGCCCGCAGCGGGCCTGCCTGCTCCGGGAACCGCCGCCGCGGCTGGCAGGCTGTCCCGCCGGAGAACGGCGCCGTCGCCGGGGCGGTGCCTGCGGTGTGACGAGCGGAACATTGCGCCGGCCACGTGCGCTCGCCGATGGTCGAAGGAGGGGAGACGGCTGTTCCGCTCTCCACCCGTCTCGTCCGTGATTGGTGTCATGCCCGCAGAACGCGCGCCCGCGCCCGGTACCCCTCCTGGGACTACCCAGAACGCGGGCGTCATGCACCCGGCCGGCGCTGCGCCGCGCCCGGCTGTGCGGCTGGCGCTCATCCTGGTGGCCTCGTTCATGGTGGTGCTCGATTTCACGATCGTGAACATCGCGCTGCCGTCCATCGAGCGCGAGTTCGCCGTGTCCACGCCGGTCGCGCAGTGGGTAGTGACCGGCTACGCGATCGCCTTCAGCGGGCTGCTGATCCTCGGCGGCCGGGCGGCGGACCTGCTTGGCCGCCGCCGCATGTTCATCGTCGGCCTGGTCGTCTTCTCCCTCGCTTCGCTCGCGGGCGGCCTCGCCGGCGACCCGGTCCTGCTCATCGCGTCCCGGGTGGTGCAGGGGGCCGGCGCCGCGATCGTCGCCCCGGCCGCGCTCTCGCTGATCACCACGAGCTTCCCGCCCGGGCACCAGCGGACCCGGGCCATCGGGCTCTACGGGTCGATGGCGTCGGTCGGGTTCGTGTCCGGCCAGGTGCTCGGGGGCGTGCTCGTCGAGTGGACCAGCTGGCGGGCCGTGTTCCTGGTCAACGTGCCGGTAGGACTGGCCGCCGCCTTCCTCGCGCCCCGGCTCATCGCCGCCCCGGCCAGCCCCGCGGCCCCGGCTCGCACTGGGTCCCCGGCCGGCCCGGGCGCGCCCGGCCGGCGGCTCGACGTGCGCGGCGCGGTGCTGATCACCGCCGCCGTCGCCCTCGCGGTCTTCGCCATCTCCCAGGGCAATGCCCTCGGCTGGACGTCGCCGCTGGTGCTGGGGGCGGCGGTGGTCGCGGTGGCCTCGGCCGCGGTCTTCGTGGCGGCCGAGGCGCGCCACCCGGCCCCGCTGGTCCAGCCGCGCCTGCTGCTCCGGCCCGGGCTCCGCAACGGCGGCCTGCTCGCCTTCCTGCTCGGCCTCTGGAACGGCGGCCAGATGCTGGTCATGTCGCTCTACCTGCAACAGGCGCTGCACCTGGGGCCGCTTGCGGCCGGGCTGATCATCGCGCCGCAGGGCATCGCCGGCTTCACGATGGCGTGGTTCAACCCGCGCCTGGCCCGCCGGCTGGGCGTTCGCGGAGTGCTGGTCCTCGCCGCGGCGTCCGCCACCGTCGGCTTCCTGGCCCTCTCCCGGCTGCCCGCCTCCGGCTACAGCCCGCTGCTGTTCGTGGTGATCCCGATCGGCGCCGGCGGCTCGGGAACCGCCTTCGGGTCGATCGTGCTCGCCAGCCGCTCGCTCGCGGATGACGACCAGGGCCTGGCGGGCGGGGTGGTGAACACCACCCGGCAGATGGGCGCGGCGGTCGGGGCCGCCCTGCTGCCGGCCGTGGCCGAGGCGGTAGGCGGCGTTCCCGGTGACCGGGCCGCGATCCTGACCGGGGCCGCGGCCGCGGCGACGGCCCTGGTGGTCGCTCTGTGGCTAGTCGGCCGGCCATCCAGTACCACTGGAGCGGCGCCGGCCCCGGCCCGGGCCGCCGCTTCTTAGTTCTCCCGGCAGGCTCCCGGTGCCGGGTCCGCTCCCGGTGCCGGGTCCCGCACCTGGCCCGTGCCGTGTCGGCTGGTGGCGGAGCCAGTGGCAGCCCAGCGCGGAAACGAAGCCCAGCGCGGAAACGAAGCCCAGCGCGGAAACTAAGCGCAGGACGGATGAAAAGCGTGCCCAGCGGACGCCTATTTACCACGCTGCGCGGATTTACCGCCCGCCCGCGGCAGTACGGTGCGGTGATGGATCCTGACGTGCGGCTGACCGTGCTCGGCAGCCTGAACATGGACATCTCGGTGGCCGTGACGGCGTTGCCGAAGCCGGGGGAGACGGTCCTCGGCGGGGGAGCGAACTTCGCCCCCGGCGGCAAGGGCGCCAACCAGGCGGTCGCCGCCGCCCGGCTCGGCTCCGGGGCGGGGGTGACCGTGCGGATGGTCGGCTGCGTGGGCGACGACGACTTCGGCCGGGCCCTGCGCGCGGCGCTGGCGGCCGAGGGGATCGACGACACGGCGGTCCGGACGGTCGCGGGCGCGCCGACCGGGATCGCGATGATCACGGTCGACCAGGCGGGGGAGAACATCATCACCGTCGCCCCGGGCGCGAACCGGGAGGCCGGGCCGGCCGAGACCAGTGCCCTGACGGCCGACGTCCTCGTGGTCAGCGCCGAGATCCCGGTTCCGGCCATCCGGGCGGCCCTCGCGCCGCCCGGGACCGGAGCCCGGGACGGCACGCGGGACGCCGGGCCGTCCGGTGCGCGGCCGCTGACTGTGCTCAACCTGGCGCCAGCCCCGCCCGAGGCGGCTGGCCTGGTCGCGGCGGGTCCCGACTGGCTGGTGGTGAACGAGTCCGAGGCCGCGGCCGTGCTCGGCCGCCCGGTCAGCGGCCTGGCCGACGCCGCCCGCGCGGCAGCCGACCTGGTCGCCGCGGGTGCCCGGCACGCGGTGGTCACCGCGGGCGCGGCCGGGGCCGCGTACCACGGTCCCGCGGGCGGGGCCGAGGACAACCCGGGCCACGCTGGCACGCCGCCCGCCCCTGCCGCCCAGACGATCCCCGCCTTCCCGGTTCACGCGGTGGACACCGTGGGGGCGGGCGACACGTTCGTCGGCGCGCTCGCCGTCGCCCTCGCGGCCGGCCTGGCGCCGGGGGAAGCAGTCACCGCGGCGGCGGCGGCCGGCGCCGCGGCCGCCGCCCGGCCCGGCACGCAGGCGGGGATGCCACGCCCGGCCGATGTCGCCGCGCTGACCGGCTACGCCTGGCCGCTGCCGCAGTCCCGGTCACGAAACTAATATCCTCTACCCGTTAAGGTTAACGGAAGGTAAACAAAAAATGAACATAATTACCAATATGTGGTGAATTCATGATTAAATGATCGCCGGAGTAGCGTCCCGAGGAGGCAGCACAGCATGACGCCAGGCCCCGCTGGCTTTATCGTCGACGGCACCGACCAGCGGACCTGGGAGGACGTCACTGCCGCGGTGATCGCGGTCCTCGCCGCGGCGTTCGAGGTCACCCCCGACCGCGACGCGGGTACCCGCCTGGGCGAGCGCCGGGTGACCTGGCTTGACACCTTCGACTGGCGGCTGCACAAGGCCGGGCTGATCCTGGAGTACGTCCCCGGCCGGGGCGGGAGCGAGCTGCGGCTGTCCGGTCCCGCGAGCACGGCCCCTTCCGCGGGCACTGCTTCTCCCGCGGGCACTGCCTCTCCCGCGGGCACTGCCTCTCCCGCGAACACTGCCTCTCCCGCGGGCGCTGCCTCTCCCGCGGCGCGCCCTCCCGCAGCGCCCCGCCCGACGGCAACGTCCTCACCCAGGCGGTCACCGGCTGGCAGGCGGCCCGCCCGCATCCGGCCGCCGAGCTGGCTCCCGGCCCGGTCAGCGCCCGTATCGCCCGCCTCATCGCGCCCCGGGCGCTGGTCCCAGTCGCCGCCGCCAGCACCCCGACCGTGATCTACCGGTTGCTCAACGCCGACGGCAAGACTGTTGCCCGGCTCGCCGTCAGCCGGCCGCGGCTGACCGGCCCGCGCGAGCAGGCCCCCCTCGCCGCCCCGCCTTGCCATCACCGCCGTGCGCGGTTACGAGGCCCAGGCCCGCCGGGCCGCCCGGCTGCTGGCCGCCGTCCCCGGCCTCCGGGCCGCGTCCGACCCGCCGCTGGCGGAAGCGCTGGACGTGCTCGGCCGTCGCCCGGGCGACTACTCCAACAAGGTCGACGCGGACATCACCGCCGCCATGCCCGCGGCCCAGGCGGCGGCGACGATCCTGCTCCGGCTGCTCGACACGATCGACGCGAACGTGCCCGGCGTGCTGGCCGACACTGACACTGAGTTCCTGCACGACCTGCGGGTCAGCGTGCGGCGGACCAGGAGCGCGGCTCAAGCTGTTCGGCGACGCCCTGACGGGGCTGAGGTCGGCCGAGCGGGCGTCCTTCGCGGCCGAGTTCAAGTGGGTCGGCGACCTCACCACGCCGACCCGGGACCTCGACGTGCACCTGCTCGGCTTCGACCAGACTGCCCGCGGGCTCGCGGCCGCCAAACCCGACGACCTGGAGCCGTTCCGCGCCTACCTCCACTCGCGGCGCCGCCGCGAGTTCCGCGCGCTGGCACGCGGGCTGCGCTCGGCCCGGTTCACGGGGCTGATCAGCCGCTGGCGCCAGCGGCTGACCGAGATCCAGCGGGGTGGCGGGGGACGCACGCCCCGTTCTGGATCATCGCCCGTGGCGGGCGGGGGGACGGCCGGCCTGCTGGCCGCCGAGCGCACCCGGGTGGCGTTCGCCAAGGTAGCCCGGCGCGGGTCGGCGATCACGCGGCGACTCGCCCGCCGAGTCCCTGCACGACCTGCGCAAGCGGTGCAAGGAGCTGCGCTACGCGCTGGAGTTCTTCGGCCCGGTGTACGATCCGGCGGCGTCGGCCCCGGTTGTCGCCGATCTCAAGCGGCTGCAAGACTGCCTGGGTGAATTCCAGGACACCGAGATCCAGATCACCGAGATCAGGGCGCTCGCGGCGGCCATGCTGGCCGCACACGAAGCGCCCGCGGTGACGCTGCTCGCGATGGGGGAGATCACGGCCGCCCTGGCCGCGCGCCAGCGGGGCGCGCGGGCCGACTTCGAGCGCCGGTTCGCCGCCTTCGCCGGCGTCGAGGGGCAGCGCCGGGTGTCCGCATTGCTACGGGGGAGGGAACCGCGCTAATGCGGACGTACGCGACCTACAACATCAAGGGCGGCGTCGGGAAGACGACGACCGCCGTCAACCTGGCCTACCTGGCGGCCGAGAGCGGGCTCCGGACCGTGCTGTGGGACCTGGACCCGCAGGGCGCGGCCAGCTTCATGTTCCGGGTCAAGCCGCGGGTCAAGGGCGGCGGCAAGGCGATCATCAGCGGCAGGCGCCCGCTCGACGACGCCATCAAGGGGACCGACTTCGACAACCTCGACCTCATCCCGGCCGACTTCACCTACCGGAACATGGACCTGCTGCTGGACAGTGCCGCTGACGGGAAGCACGGCGGCGACGGCAAGCCGGGCGCGGCCCCCGGCGGCAAGCCCGCGCGCAAGCTGAGCCGGCTGCTGGCCCCGCTGGCGGCCGAGTACGACGTGGCCTTCCTCGACTGCCCGCCGTCGGTCTCGCTGGTGTCGGAGAACGTGCTCCACGCGGCCGACGTGATCGTGGTCCCGCTGATCCCGACCACCCTTTCGGTCCGCACGCTGGAGCAGCTGACCGGCTTCGTGGAGGAGTTCAAGGGGCGCCGGCCGCAGATCTTCGCCTTCTTCTCGATGGTCGACCGGCGCAAGAAGCTGCACCGGGAGATCGCCGAGAAGCTCAGCGCCGAGCGGGACGAGGTCGCCGCCACCGCCATCCCGGCCCTGTCCGTCATCGAGACGATGTCGGTCGAGCGGGCGCCGGTCAACGTCATCGCCCCGTCCAGCGCGGCCGCCAAGGCCTACCGCTCGCTGTGGGCGGAGGTATCCGCCCTGCCCCGCCGGTAGTCCCGGGGCAGTACCCCAGACCCAGCCGGGTTCTGGGCGGTAACCCCGGGCCAGGGGTCAGCCGCCCGCCCGGGGCTGGCCGCCGGTCGCCGTGCGGCGGCCCGGCCGGCCGAGTGGTGGCCGCTTCGCCCCGAGGCTGCGCTCGCGGCCGGCCCGCTCGCGCCGTTCCCGGTGATCCCGGGGCGTCCGGTCGTGCCCGGGGCCGCGCTGGCCCGGCAGCCGCCGGGTGTAACGCGCGAGCGGCGAGGGCTCCGGGCGCCGCGGCTCGGGGTGCGGCACCGCTTCCGGCCGCAGCCCGGTCCGCAGCCGGTCCACGTGGGTCAGGATCTCCCCCCGCAGCGGCCACTCGCTGCGGCCGACGGTGTCGGTGGCGCGCGGTTCGAGCACCGCCGCCAGCTCGTCCTGCTCCCGGTGGGCGGCGGCGAGCTGCTGGGCCAGCTCCGACTTGAGCGGCCCGGTGTCGGACGGGAACGCCTGCACTACGCGCCCGTAGGTGCGGATCGCCTCGGCCAGGTTGCCGAGGACGTCCGCCAGCCGGGCCCGGGTGGCCGCATCCCGCACCGGCGAGCATTCGCTGTCGATCCCGGTGCTGTCCAGGATCGAACGGGCCAGGCCGCGGACCGTCACCGTGGCGTGCTCGAGCGTCTCCAGCCCGCCGCGCAGCGCGACTTCGGTGACCAGCAGGTCGTCGGGGACCGGACGGAGCCCGGCCCGGCCGAGCCGGCTGCGCGGGTTGAGCCGGACGCTGTCGGACGCCTGCCGCAGGGTGTCCTCCACCCGCTCGATCTCGTCGCGCAGCGACCGGGCCCGCACCAGCCACCCGTTGACCTGGGCGGAGCCGGGGACTGCGGTGGCCCGGTCACCTTCCCCGCCGCTGCCGGCCGCACTGTCGCTGGCCCCACTGTCGCTGGCCCCACTGTCACCGGCCGCACTGTCACCGGCCGCACTGTCGCTGGCCGCACCGTCGCCTGCGCGGGCACCCGCGCCGGCCAGGGTCAGGTCACCCGCCATCTGGGTCAGCAGCTCAGCCAGCTCGCCGGCCAGCGTGCCGACGGCCTCGCGGGCCGGCTGCACCCGGGGGGCGCCGAAGACCAGGCCCCCGGCCAGCCCGGCCGCGGTGCCGACCAGCGTGTCGACCATCCGCCCGGTGGCGGCGGTGTGCGAGCCGGCCGAGGCGAAGATCAGCATGGCTGAGATCGGCACCTCGAGCAGGTCATCCCCGAGTCGCAGCACCCGGCCGGTGACCAGGGCCCCCGCGATGACGAGGGTGAGCTGCCACCAGGAGAAGCCGATGACCTCCGACACGCCGACGGCGATCAGCACGCCGGCGGTCACGCTGGCAACCTTGCGGATGCCGCTGCGGATGGTCTGGTACAGGCTCGCCTGGAGCACCAGGAGCGCGGTCAGCGGCGCGAGGACCGGACGGCTGGTTCCGCTGGGCACCAGCACCGCGATCAGGTAGGCGAAGGTCGCGGTGGCGGTCAGCCGGGCGATGTGCGAGCTGGCGGGACGGGCGGACTTGAGGGAGTGGAAGAGCTCACGGATCATGGTCAGCGGGATTAGCTCCAGATGGGGTGCGGGCGCCGCGGATCGCGGACGTGATTGCGCGGCCGGGTCATCAGGCCACTGGTAGGTGACAACGAGGCAGCGCCGCTGGTATTCCGTCCGTCCGGCGAAAACATGATGCGACAAGCACCCCAGTCACGGGACCCAGTCACGGCACGCCGTCTTGGGGTAACCCTCTGACATAGCCCCTGGCCGGTATACCGTCAGACCGGGGGAGAGGTTCGAACGATCGTGATCGCGCAGGGGGGAAGGCTGCCCGCGGAAGCCACGCGCTTCTTCGGGCGGTCAGTTGAGGTCGCCGCCGTCAAGGGTGCGCTGGCCCGCTCCCGCCTGGTCACGCTGACCGGCCCGGGCGGCGTTGGCAAGACGCGCCTCGCGGTCAAGGTCGCGGGCGAGCTGGCGCGGCAATTCCCGGACGGGATCTTCCTGGCCGACCTCACCCCGGCCGGGGACGCGCCCGGCGTGCTGCGGGCGGTGGCGGCGGCGGTGGGCCTGCCCGGCCCCGGGGACGCCGGCGACGACCCGGCGGGCGCCCCGCTCCCGGCCGTGCTCGGCCAGCGCAAGCTGCTGCTGATCCTGGACACCGCCGAGCACCTCGTCGACGCCTGCGCCGGCGTCGCCGATGCGCTGCTGCGCGGCGGCGACGGGCCGGTCCTGCTGGTCACCAGCCGTCAGCCGCTCGAGCTGCCGGGCGAGGTGGTGTTCCGGATCGCGCCACTGCCGGTCGGCGACGACGGCGGTGACGCGGTCGCGCTGCTGACCGACCGGGCCGGCGCCGCGGTGGGGTCCGCCCCGTTCGCGGTCACCGCGGACATGCGGCCCGGCCTGGTGCGGCTGTGCCGCGAGCTCGACGGGCTGCCGCTGTCGATCGAGCTCGCGGCCCCCCGGCTGCGGGCCGTCGGCCTGGATGAGCTCCTGGCTCGCCTCCCAGGCCAGCTGCGGCTGCTCGCGGCCGGCCGGCGGACGGCGGCAGGGGACCGGCTGCGGTCGCTTGAGGCGTCGGTCGCCTGGAGCTACGCCCTCTGCACGCCGGACGAGCAGCGGCTGTGGGCAGCCCTGGCGGTCTTCGCCGACGGCTTCGACCTCCGGGCCGCCGAAGCCGTCTGCGGTTCCGCCCCGGCCCCGGGACCGCGCTCCCCGGCCGCCCAGTTGGCCGCGGCCACCAGCCCGGCCGGTGACCGCGGGCCCGGTGACCGCGTGCCCGCCGACCGCCTGCTGACTGCGCTGGTCGGCTTGGTCGACAAGTCGGTCGTGCTGCGGGTGGCCGACGCCGACGGGGCGGCCCGCTACCGGTTGCTGGCCGCTGCCCGGGAGTACGGCGCGGCGCGGGCGACCGCGGCGGCGGCCGTCGCCGGGCGGCACCGCCGTCACTACCTGGCCCGGGCCCGGGCCATGGCGGCGGGCTTCAGCGGCCCGGCCCAGCTCCGCCTGGTCGACCAGCTCGGCCGGGACGAGGCCAACCTGCGGCTGGCGTTCGACGGTGCCCTCGCCGCGGGCGACACCGCGACCGCCTCCGGCCTGGCCGTGGCCTGCTGGCCGTGGCTGGTGAGCACCGGCCGCCTCGCCCAGGCGCGCTCGTGGCTGGCCTGGGCGCCCGCCGGCCAGGCGGCCGACCTGGAGCAGCGCTCCGGTCAGGGCCAAGACAAGCAGCCCGAACGGGGGCGTGGCTCCGCCCGGCCCGCCTCCGTCACCTCCGCCGCCGGGCCGGCTTCTC
This sequence comes from uncultured Actinomycetota bacterium, assembly GCA_963795335.1. GTDB lineage: Bacteria > Actinomycetota > Actinomycetes > Streptosporangiales > Streptosporangiaceae > Trebonia. The sequence continues at coordinate 297,498 of CAWCHI010000001.1, read as the reverse complement.
CGCGCCCCGCCGCGGAGGACATCCGGGTGCTCCTCGCCTGGGTGCTCTCCGCCCAGGGTGACCTGGCCGCGGCCAACGCGCTGAGTGGCCGGGCCGAACGCCCAGGGGCCGGCCGGGCCGGGCGAAGTCAGCGAGCTGACGGGGCCGGCGATGCCCCAGCCGGCCCGGCGCGGCCGTCAGGTGGCGCCGGCGGCGTCTCGCCGGCCGTGGCCGGCCGCCCGCTGACGGCGGTTGCCGGCGAGCTGACGGGCGCGCTGGCGGCGCTCCGGCGGGGCGCGCTCGACGATTGCGGGCGGCGCTGCGCTGCGCTCGCGGCGACGTTGCCGGACGGCGAGCGGTGGGCGCGCGGCTGGGCGTCGTGGGCGGGCGGGGTGGCCGCATGGTGCGGCGGGCACGTGGGGCAGGCCGGGATGGGGCTGCGAACCGGGCTCGAGCTGCTGGCCCCGTTCGGCGACGAGTTCGCGGTCGCGCAGCACCTGGAGGCGCTCGCCTGGCTCGCAGTCAGGCGCGGGGATAGCCGCCGGGCGGCCCGGTTGCAGGGCGCGGCCGACCGCCGGTGGGGCGAACTGGTGGCATCGGACCAGGTCCGCGCCCCGCGCTCGGGCCTGCTGGTGCTCGACGTGGAACGTGACCAGGCCGAGCGGCGGGCGCGCGACGACCTCGGGCCGGCCGGCTACGCGGCCGAGTACGCCACGGGGGCGGAGTTGCGCACCGCGGCCGCGGTGAGCCTTGCCCTGCCTGGACTGGCATCGCCTTACCGCGCCCGCGAGGGCGGGCAGTCACCGGGGACACGGTCCGACGCGCACGAGCGCGCCCTGGCCGCGCTGGCGGCGGCTCCCCTTCTTGACCAGGGCCTTCTTGACCAGGGCCTTCTTGAGCAGGGCCTTCTTGGCCAGAGCCCGCTTCAGCGGGCAGCCGGGGACGACGGCAACGCGGGCCCGGCTCAGGTGGCGGCCGGCTCCGCCCCGGGCGTGCCCGGCTCGGTTTCGGACTCGCTCACCTCCGCCCGTGGCCGGCCCGGGTCCGCCGCTGACTCGCCTGCCGCTGAGCCGGGAATGGTGCCCTCCGCCCGGAGCTCGTCCAGCTCAGGCCAGGGAGTCACGGAACTGCCCGGCGGGGCGGCCAGATCAGCACGGCGGCCCGCCCAGCCGGTTCCGGGCGCGGACGGCTCCGGCGCGGGCGCGGACGGCCCGGCCTGGGGGAGTGCCGGACCCGCCCGCAGTAGCGACCGACGAGCTGGCCGGGCCGGCGGCGACTCCGGCGGCCGGCCGGCGCACCCCGCCGGCAACGGCGCCGGGCCCGGAAGCGCCGGCGACGCGGGCCCGGACCCGGACCCCGGCGAGGAAGACTCCCCGGGACAGTGGGAGCTGCTGACCGCCCGCGAACGCGAGGTCGCCGTGCTGGTCGCGGCCGGCCTTACCAACAAGGACATCGCCGCCCGGCTGGTGGTGTCCAAGCGCACGGTGGACGCGCACGTGGAGCACATCCTGGGCAAGCTCGGCTACAACTCGCGGGTCCAGGTCGCCGCGCTCGCGTCCCGGGCTCAGGCCAGCGGGACCAGTTCCATCCCGCCCCAGTCCCGGCCGGCCCCGGCCGGCGGGGCCAGGCCCGCCCGGGGCGCGTCGGGCGGAGCCCGCCGTCCGCCCGCCTGAGCCGGGCCAGCTCAGCTGACGGCCAGGCCGAGCAGCAAGCCGTCGGCCGCGACCGCGGGTGAACTGGTCACGAACAAGATGACCCCGGCGACCGGGGCGGTGACGGTCTCACTCACCGCACCGCCGGCGAGGGTGCTCACCGTGCCCAGCAGCTCCCCGGCGGCGACGGCATCGCCGGGGCGGACCGCGGGCGCCCACCAGCCCGCCGACGGGGTCCGCGGCCAGACCCAGCCGCCCAGGTAGACCGGCTCCGGCTCGGGTCCGGGCTCGGCCGACATTTCCAGGTAACGCAGCACCCCGTCGAGCCCGCGGACGTGCGCCTGGACCGCGTGCTCCTCGACCAGCCCGCAGCCGCCCGCCTCGGCGATGATGGCCGGGATCCCGGCGGCGGCCGCGGCGGCGCTGGTGGAGCCGGCCACGGTGAACCCGGGCCCGGCGGCCTGGCGCAGGACGTAGCGCAGTCCGTAGGCGGCCGCCAGGCCGCGCGCCTCCCCCTCGACCGGGCCCTCGTCGTAGACCGCGAACGGTTCCAGCGCCTCCGCCAGGTCGCCCGCGTGCATGTCGACCACGGCGTCACTGCCCCGGATGACGGTGGTGAAGACCGCGTCTGCGATCCGCTCGGCGATGGTCCCGTCGGGCGAGCCGGGAAAGCAGCGGCCCAGGTTCTTGCCATCCTCGGGAACGATGAACGGGCTGCGGGCCCAGAAGGCGGGCAGGTTCACCACCGGGACCGCGCGGACGGTGCCCCGGATCGTCCGCCCGGCCAGCTCGTCCGCCCAGCGCCGCAGTCCGGCCATGGACGCGTACTCGCAGCCGTGCACACCGGCGACCACGCTCAGTAGCGGGCCAGGGGCGTCCCCGGTCACCTCTATAGCAGGGGTCTCCACCCCCGCGAAGTCCAGCATGTAGCGCTTTATCTCCCCCACTTTAAATCTCCCCCGCCAGGTAAATGCTGCGTTAAACCACCGTGCCGGAAATCCGTATCTGTAGACAACTTGCCCCACTGCCGCCACCTTTGTCTACGTCTTCCATGAGGTGAGGAGCAGGTCTGAGACGTTTCTCCAGGGTGGCGGCGGCGCGGGCCGAGGCCGCCGGCCGAGCGCCGGGCAGCCCGGGGGGCCGGCCCGCAATGGCGACCCGGCGGCCGGCCGGCCCGCCGATTCCGCTTCCGCCGCGGCGGGCGACCCGATCGTTTTCGATAAGGCGCCGGTCTGGCCTTTCCGGCCGATCTGCCAACCGGTCTATGCAGTCCCCTTTGACCGCGCGAGCGCAGCTCCCGGGGGAGCCGCCGGCGGTGCTCCCGTCATTTTCCGTTTCCGGGCCAGCGGGGAGGCCTTTGCCCGGGCAACGCAGACGGCGGTGGCCAGCCCCGGGACGGGGCCGGCCACCGCCGTGACGGTCAGCCGTTACCGACGGTCAGTGACGCGTGCCCGGGGTGAACGACACGCCCCGCACCACCTGGCCGTAGGCCGCCGGGATGACGGTCCGGAACCGTTCGCCCGCGGGCAGGCTGGTCGCGCCGGCCCGGTCGGTCACCGAGACCAGCTGGTTCGGGTCCGCGCCCTGGTCGCCCCCGCCGCTCACGGTCGAGGTGACCGCCCAGATGGTGACGCTGCCGTCCCGGTTCACCTGCCCGGTGAGGCCCCGCAGGCCGTCGGTGGCGGGTGCCCACGGCAGCCCGGTCACCGAGTTGGTCCCGGTCGGGTAGCCGTTCACGGTGTACGGGGTGCCCAGGTTGAGCCCATTCTGCAGCGTGTAGGCGAGCTGCCACTGGCCCGCCGAAGCGCTGTAGACCCACTTCTGCAGGCCGGCCGTGGCCGACGCCGCCGCGGCGGTGTAGGTGCCGCCGGAGTAGACGTTGTCGCCCGCTCCCTCGTCGGCCACGTACAGCACCGTCGGGCTGGCGAACCACAGGCCGAACGGGTAATCAGACGCGTCCGTGGCCGACTTGGCCAGGGCGGTCGGGAAACCCCTGAGGATGCACATGTTGCTGGCGAGCCCGGCCGAAGTCAGCGTGGAGGCGATGCTGGCGGTCGGCAGCGGCGCCCCCGGGGCGGGCAGGCCGGTCCCGCTGGGGCAGGCCTTTCCTGTCGTGTCCAGGAAGTAGATGGTGTCGACGCCGTTGCCGCCGCTGCCCTTGGTGTAATACAGCACGTTGTTGTACAGGGCCAGGCCGCGGAAGTTGTCGTCCTTGCCGACCTTGTCGGCCTTGTCGCCGAGCTGGGTGACGTTGAACGAGCCGACCGGGGTGGGCGCGCCCGGCGACTGCGCCGCCTCGGGCAGGCTGGACGGACTCAGGATCTGGGCCCCGGCACCGAGGACGACGCCGTCCGGCTGCGGGCTGGATCCGTTGCCGGCGTTGCCCGCGGTGTAGATGAAGGACTTGCCGCCGACGTTCGCCTCGACCGCCGCCCGCCCGTTGTTGCCGCTGTAGGCGTTGGTCTCAGTGAAGGTCCACCGGCCGTCGGCCGACAGGGACGCCGCCACCCGGTAGTAGGAGCTGGTGACGGGGTTGGTCGGGTCGACCGCGCCGGGCGTGTTCGAGTTGGACACGTCGAGCGCCCCGGGCGGGGCGGCGTAGCCCATGAACGTCACCGAGCGGCCGTCGGGCGACAGGCTGAGCGCGTCCTCCGACTTGGACGAGAAGCTGGTGACCAGGTCGCTGCTGGGGACCGCGATGACGCCCCGGGGCCGGCCGTCGGGGGTGATCTCCCGCAGGTAGAGCTTCGAGGTGACGCCGAAGCTCCCGTCGACGGTGTCGTTGTTGAACACCTGCGGGTAGTCGCCGCCCGCGATGGCGACCGCGCCGGCCGCGCCCGAGCCGGGCGGCAGTACGGTGCTGCCGGCCACGATCGCCGGGTCGTTGACGTACCTGCTGGTGCTGACGAGCAGGTCACCTGGGATCAGCCGGCCGGGCGAGCCCGGGTAATGGCCGGACCCGGCGGTAGCGGCCTGAGCCGCCGGTCCGGCGGCGGTGGCGGCGAGCACAGCCGCCGCGCCCGCCACGGTCACGAACGCGGCCACGCCGGTTCTTGGACGCATGAGTCCTCCTTGGCAGGAAATGCCAGTGTCCGGCGATGGAGTCGCGGCGGAGCTAGCTTGTTCGCTGGCATCCCCGATGAATGGAAGTGGGAGCTCAGGGCGGCAAGGCGTCCGCCAGGTGAACAGAAAGCGCTTTTTACGTGATTTGTTAACCGTCGTTAGAAATGAAACTAAGGCAGGGTTAAGGTCGCGAGCGATCGGCCGTTAGGGGAACGGAGGGCTTCGGGGTGTATGTGGCGTTATGTGTAGTTTGCGGAGCTTACCTCCGGCATAGTCGCCCCCCCGCTGGGTACCCCTACCGAGCAAGGTGGCGTTTCTGATCAAGACAACCTCGACCGAGGCGCAACTAAACGGAGCAGGATGTCGTTATATGAGCATGACAGTCTGGGAATGGTTTGAGCAGCGCTCGTACCGCCACGGGGAGTTCGCCAACCTCGCGCGTGCGGGCGGTAACGGGTCGCAGCGACCCTCTACGACCCTGATCTTCCCGGCCCGCAACGTCGCAGGCACCATCGGCACCATCCTGTCCGTCGTCAACGAGCTCCGGGAACGGACCAGTCTCCCGGATCAGGTAATCGTCGTTGACGCGGACTCACCCGACGGCACGGCCGACATCGCCCGCGCCCACGGCGCCGAGGTCTACTCGGAGAACGAGCTCATGCGCAACTACGGTCCCGCGCAGGGCAAGGGCGACGCGATGTGGCGTGCCCTGTCGGTGGCCCGCGGGGACATCGTGATGTTCGCCGACGCGGACACGGCCGACTTCCAGGAGCACTTCGTCTACGGCACGCTCGGCCCGCTGCTGGCGGACTCGCAGCTGCAGTTCGTCAAGGCGGCCTTCAGGCGGCCATTCAAGCAGGGCGAGGAGAAGGTCCTCGACGGCGGCGGCCGGGTCACCGAGCTGATGGCCAAGCCGCTCCTCAACCTCTACTACCCGGAGCTCGCGGGGTTCGTCCAGCCGCTCGCGGGCGAGTTCGCCGCCCGCCGGGAAATCCTCAGCGGCGTGCCCTTCTTTACCGGCTACGGGGTGGAGATCGGCATGCTGATCGACGTGTTCGACCAGGTCGGCCTGGCCGGAATGGCCCAGGTCGACCTCGGTACGCGGCAGAACCGCCACCAGTCGCTGGCCAGCCTGAGCCGGATGTCGTCGGTCGTGCTGCGCACCGTGGCCGCCCGTGAGGGCCTGGAGGACCTCGGGGAGAGCGTGCCCACCCTGTGGGAGCTCCAGCGCCCGGACACCTACTTGCACGCGGTCGCGACCGACGAGGGACTGCGCCTGGACGAGCACCTGAACGAGCTCGTCGAACGCCCGCCCCTGGCTAGCCTGAGCGATGGCACCGCGCTGACCGCGACGGCTTAGCGGTCTTTCCCGCAGACCCGGACTTCCAGCTCCGCCCCGGGTTCCCGGTCGCTGCGCGACCGGGAACCCGGGGCGTTACTTATCCGGCGGCCGGCCGGCCGGGGCAGGCCAGCGGGACGCCGGCTAGGACCGGCGCGCCCGGCGGCGGCCTGGCCTCTTGATCGCGGAGGCCTGGAAGCCGCCCGCGCGTGCGGGCGGCAGCGCCGGCGGGGTCAGGAAGGCGGGCGGGGCGGACAGGTCGAGCGCGCCGAGCGGGGAGGTGGCGGCCGCGTCCCGGTGGGTGAGCGGGGGCAGGTTCCACTTTTCCTCGATGAGCTCTGAGCACCGAGGTGTGGTCGAGCACGTCGTGCAGCACGAAACCGGGCCGGGCATACGGCGAGGCAATGACGGCCGGCACGCGGAACCCGTAGCGGTCATAGCGCGCCGGGCCGGCGTCGGCGTTCTCCAGCTGCGCCAGCAGCTTGGGCGCGACCGCTCCGAGGAGGGTCCGCACCCACGGCACCGACAGCTGCCAGTTCCGCGCGGGCACGTCGTCGGGGGCCGGGGCGGCGGGCGGCGGCACGTGATCGTAGTAGCCGCCGTGCTCGTCGTAGATCCACAGCAGCAGGGTCGAGCCCCAGCCGGGCCCGTGCATGACCGCGTCCACCACGGCGGCCGAGAACGCCTCGCCGTGCGAGATGTCCTGCGGGTTCTCCTCCGAGTAGAGGCCGAAGTCGGGATCGACCACGGACACCGCGGGCAGCGTCCCGGCGGCCGCGTCGGCGAAGAACCGCTGGGTCGTCCGCAGGTGCCTGAGCGAGCCGGCCAGCCCGAGCGGGTACAGGTCGGCGGTGAACGACTTGTTGCCGCGGACCGCGTTCGTCACCCCCGGCAGCCAGCGGCCGACCGAGGCCAGCCGTCGCAGGGCGACCAGCCCCCAGCCGCCGAGCAGGCGCTTGAGCACGACCAGGGCCGGGTGCACGTTGTGGTAGTTCACCCACGAGATGTCGTGCGCGGTCAGCGCGTCGAAGATAGTTCCCGCGGGCGGGTAGTCGACCAGGTCCCAGGGCAGGTCGTCGATCAGCCCGTGGGCGGTGCCGCTGATGAGGAACCGCCGGTTGGGGAAGGTCGGCCCGAGGCAGGAGCAGAACCAGCGGTCGGCCACCGGGAACGTCCGCGCCAGCACGTAGTAGAACGGCAGGTCGGCTTCGGTCCAGTAGCCCATCGGGACGGCCGGGTCGCCGCCCGGCACAGTCTGCCAGGTCGCGGTGGCGAACCCGCCGTTGGTGCCGCCCGCGCCAGCGATGTGACTGGCGTGCCAGGTCTGGGTCGGGTTGCCCGGCCACCTGGGTGGTGGACGGCAGGTGGTGGGCGCGCACCTGCTGCCCGTCCGGGAGCGTGTTGACGGCGGCCGGGGCGCCGTCGGGACCGGCCGGCAGGCCGTCGCCGCGCCCGCTGAGCAGGCCCAGGTAATTGTCGTAGGAGTGGTTCTCCATCATCAGCACCACAATGTGCTTGATCTCGGGGATCAGGTCGGTGCCAGCGGGCCACTCCGGCCGCGGCCGTTCCCCGGGGCCAGGTATTAGACCCCGCCGTTCGATGCTGCGCTTTTCCGTGCGCTCCCACATTGAAAAGCCCTCCGGTTCGGCATCTTCCGCGCAAATCATGCCATCTTCGCGGGCCCAAAGGCGAAGCCGACACCGCTAATTCACCGAACGAACGCCGCTTACCCCGTCACCCGCCATTACCGCCGCCGCCCGCCGCCCGGCGGCCCGCCGCCCGCCGGCCCGTGAACGCGGCAGGCCGCCCCGGGCGGGGAGCCGGGGCGGCCTGGTCCACGCGAGCCACGCGCGCTGGTTACCGCTGCGGGGTCGCGAGCATCCCGTCGACGTTGCCGGCCCCGTCGGTGTAGAAGCCGACCAGGTCGCCGGCGTTGTTGACGCCGTTGACGGTGGTGGTCCCCACGCCGTGCGGGTCGTCCACCGTGTTGAAGCCGTGCCGGGCGGTCCAGGTGAACCCGTGCGTCACCGCGCTGCTGCCGGTGCCCACGGTGTAGGTGCCGACCACCTCGCCGCGGTCGTTCAGCCCGAACGCGTTGGTGGCGGACGCGCCCGGCATCGCCAGGTCGGTGAAGTGGTGGCCGTCCTTGAGGAAGCCGTCGGTGACGCCGTTGGCCGGGTTGGTGTAAAAGCCCGCGATGTCGCCCTCGTTGTTGATCGCGGCCGCGGTGAGGCTGGCCGTGGGGGCGTGGGGGTCGGTCACCAGGTGGTAGTGGCCGCTCCTGGTGTTGACGGTGTAGCCGTGGTTGGTCCCGGCGGCGTCGGTGTAGAACCCGACCGCGACCCCGTGGTCGTTGACCCCGAGGAGCTGGTCCACCGGCGGGGTGGCGGCGTCGCCGGTCGGGAAATCGGCCACGTGGAACTTCCCGTTCCGCTCCCAGAAGCCGAAGTTGTCGTTGACCTGGTTGACGTTGTTCATCGAGGACCAGAAGCCAACCGTCACGCCCTGGTCGTTCAGCCCGGTGACCTGGGTCTGGACGGAGCCGGGAAAGTTCTCGCCCCGGTAGTGCGGGTGCCCGTAGCGCGGGGACAGCAGGTACCCCTGGTTCGGGTGCCCCGCCGCGCCCGAGCCGAAGTAGCCCGCGATGACGCCCTCGTTGTTGATCCCGAGCAGCTGGTTGAACGTCAGGTCATGCTTGTTGTCGAGCGTCGCGAAGTGGTAGCTGGTGGCGTGCCCCAGCGGCGCGGCCTGCGCGCTTGACGCCAGCGCGCCAGCCGCGACCGCCATTGTCCCCGCGGCCGCCGCCGCGACCGTGATCCGCATCCCCCGGCGGTAGAACTTCCTCATCGCTTTCCTCCTGTTTACCCGTCCGTGTCGTCCGGTACGGCGTTGTCCGGTACGGCGTTTCCCCGTACATCCCAGCGAACGGCCGTCCGCCGGGACGGGTTCAGAGTTGCCCGTCCACCCGGGGGGATTGTCAGGGGGAGAAACCGGGGGGCCGGGGGAATCGGATTCCCTGAATCGGCAAAATAAAGCGGCCGCCCTATTCCGCCGCGGCCCGGTATTCGTTAATTTCGTGGGGGACCTGATCCGCGGTCCACGGCGCGAGGGCATCGAGCGGCTCCTTCATGGCAGTGCTGGCCACGGGACGGCTTCCCGTGCGGTTCACGCCGCTGGTCGGCCGGGAAGGCGACCTCGGCGCGGTGACGCTTGCCCTCGACCGGGGCCGGCTGCTCACCCTGACCGGCCCGGGCGGGACCGGCAAGACCCGGCTTGCCCTGGCCGCCGCGGCCCTGGTGGCCGGGCCCGGCGGGGGCGGTGCGGCGGGTGGTTCCGCTGGCGGCGCGGACGGCCAGGGACCTGCTCCCGGCTACGGCCAGGGTGGCCCGGAGGTCGCCTGGGTGGAGCTCGCGCCGCTCAGTGACCCGCAGGCGGTCGCCCGCACGGTCGCCGCCCGGCTCGGCGTGCCCGAGACACCGGGCACCGACACCGTCAGCGCGATCGCCGCTCACCTGGGCGCCCGCCGCGAGCAGGGCTCACCGGCGGTGCTGGTGGTGCTGGACAACTGCGAGCACCTTGCCGCCGAGGTCGCCCGGGTGGCTGAGTCCCTGCTGGCCGGGTGCCCGGCGCTGCGCATCCTGGCCACCAGCCGCGAGCCGCTGGGAGTGGAGGGCGAACGGTGCTGGCCCGTGCCGCCGCTGGACCAGGTGAACGCCGCGCGGCTCTTCGCCGACCGGGCGCGGCTGGTCGCGCCCGGCTTCGCCGTCACCGATGACAACCGGGACCTGGTGGAGCAGGTCTGCGCCCGGCTGGACGGGTTGCCCCTGGCGATTGAACTGGCCGCGGCCAGGATGCGGGTGCTGTCGGCCCGGCAGCTGGCGGAGCGCCTGGACGACGTGTTCGGGTTGCTGACCGGGGGTGCGCGGTCCGCCCCTACCCGCCACCAGGCGCTGCGGGCCACCCTCGACTGGTCGCACGACCTGCTCACCGCGCCCGAGCGAGCGGTGTTCCGGCGGCTGGCGGTGTTCGCGGGCGGGTTCTCGGTGGCCGCCGCCGAACAGGTCGCCGCCTTCGCCGGCATCCAGGCCGGCCAGGTGCTTGACCTGGTCGCCCGGCTGGCCGACAAGTCGCTGGTCCAGGTGGCGGACGAGCGCTGTCACCTGCTGGCCACCATCCGCGATTACGCCGCCGAGCAGCTGGCCCGGTCGGCCGACGGCGGCCCCGCCCGCGACGCCCACCTGGCTTACTTCGCCGACTTCGCCGAGCGGACGGGCGCCCGGCTCGACGATGCCGCGGCGGCCGAGCTCGAGGCCGAGCTGGACCGGCTCGACCAGGAGAAGGCGAACCTCCGGGCGGCCGTGAGCCACGCCGCGGCGGGCGGCGACGCGGTCGCCGCGCTGCGCCTCGTCGGCCGCCTCGGCCGCTACGCCTACCTGCGCGGCCACTACCGCGAGGTGCGCGAGTGGATGGACCAGGCGGTGGCGGCCGGCGCGGCCGCACCGCCCGCCTACCGCGCCCGGGCCCTGTTCGGCAGCGGCCGCCTCGCCTACCTGGAGTGCGACTACGAGCCCGCCGTCCGCCGCCTCGACGCCGCCCTGCTGCTCTACCGCGAGCTGGGCGACCCGGCCGGAATCGCCGCCTGCCTCCAGGCGCTCGGCAGCGTGGCCCGCGAGCAGGGCCGTTACGTCAGGTCGGCCCGGCTGCACGCCGAGGGCCTCGGCCTGGCCCGGGAAGCCGGGGACGAGCGCGCGGTGGCGGCTGCGCACGGGTACCTGGGCTTCGTGTCCTGGCTGCAGGCAGACCTGGAGCAGGCCGAGGCCGAATGCGCTCAGGCGCTGGCCCTGTTCCGGGCGCTGGGCGACGTGGAGGGCACCGCCTGGTCGCTGATCAGCCTGGGCGTGACCGCCCGCTACCGCGGCGAGCCGGGGGAGGCCGACGCGCTGGTGCGGGAGGCGGTCGGGCTGTGCCGTTCGATCGGGTTCCGCGAGGGGATCGCCTGGGGCGAGGAGCAGCTCGGCCTGCTCGCGCTGGACCGTGGCGCGGTGGACGAAGCCCGGATCCGGCTCCAGGCGAGCTACCAGACCCACCGCGAGCTGCGCGACCGCTGGCGCATGGCGAGCGTCCTCGATGACCTGGCCGCCGTTACCCTGGCCCCCGTCCTGGCCCCCTCCCGCGGCCAGGCCCAGGCGGCCGGCGCGGATGACACGCCGGACGCCGCGCTGGCCGCCGCCGCGGGGCGGGCGGCGGCGCTGCTCGGGCGGGCGGACGCGCTGCGGGAGGAGATCGGCACCGTTCTCGCCCCGGCCGAACGGCCGCAGCACGAGCGGTCGGCCGGGGCGGCCCGGTCCGCGCTCGGCCCCGCCACTTACGCGGCCGCCTGGCGCCGCGGTAGCACGGCCAGCCTGGAGGAGACCGACGGGGAGGTCGCGGCGCTACCTCCGCCGCCCGCCCCGTTGCCCGGGGCCGCGCTGCCGCGTGCCCCGCTGCCGCGTGCCCCGCTGCCGCCTGCCCCGCCCGCCGTGCCGGCGCAGCCCCTGCCCCGGGCTGCCCGTCCGGGGCGGCTGGCCCGGACGGACGGCGGGGCCGCCGGGCCGCTGCGGGTCAGGGCGCTCGGCCGGGCCACCGTGGAGCTCGGCGGTACCGAGCTGACAACCGCCGACTGGGGGTACGCGAAGCCCCGCGAGCTGCTGTTCCTCCTGATCACCGCGCCGCCGCTGAGCCGCGAGCAGGTCGGGGCGGCCCTGTGGCCGGAACTGGGCCGCCAGCAACTCGGCAACGCGCTGCACACCGCGCTGCGGGAGCTGCGGCGGGCCCTTGGCGACCCGGACTGGGTCGTGTACGGCAGCGGCCGCTACCGCATCAACCGGGAGCGCGCGTTCGACTGCGACGTCGACCAGTTCGAGTCGGCCCTGGCCGCCGCGGGCCGGGCCCGGCCGGCCAGCGCCGGCCTGCCCGACCTGCGGCGGGCAGTTGCCGCCTACGGCGGCGATTTCCTGGCCGGGATGGCCACCGGGGACTGGGCGATCGTGCGCCGCGAGGAGCTGCGCCGCCGGTTCGAGACGGCGCTGCAGGCGGTCGGCCGGATGCACCTGGCGGCGGGCCGGTACCAGGCGGCGGCCACCGCTTTCCGCCGCGTGGTCGAGCACGAGCCGCTGAACGAGTCGGCCCACCGTGAGCTGATGACCTGCTGGTCGGAGCTGGGGGAGACCGCCCGTGCGGTCCGCCACTACACCGAACTCGAGGCCTTGCTCAAGCAGCAGGTTGGGGTAGCCCCGGCGGCGGAGACGACGGCCCTGGCCCAGCGCCTGGCAGGCCAGGCGTAGGCGGCCCCCGCGCCGCGCCGCCTGCCCGTCCCTGGTGCCTGCCTGGCCCGGGCTGCTCCCGGGCCCGGGAGCAGCCTCGCCGCCGGGGCGGCCAGGGCCATGAGGCGCCGTGGGCTCCGGCGATCCCCCGGTGAATCCCCCCGCGCCAGCCCGTCCCCCCGGCCGCGCGCCGGGCACACTCGTTCATCCCCGGGCCAGGCCCCGGGGATGAACGGAGACACGGGTGTCCGATCCGATCAGCCCGCCGGCCGCCCGCTCACCCGCCGCGGCGGCCGAACTGGTCGCGCTGGCGGTGAGTGACGGCGACCTCGGCGCCGCGGTCGCGCAGTACGAGCCGGGGGCGTGCCTGCGGCCGTGGGCCCGCCCCGGGGCCGCCCAGGACGCCGGGCTGCCGGTGGACGGCGCGCTCGCCCGCATCATCGCGCTGCGGCTGCCGCTGGACATGTGGCTGGTGACGGTCATCCCCGCGCCCGGGCTGGCGCTGCTGGTCTGCGAGCGCCGGATCGACGGCACCGGCCCCAGCGGGGCGGCGGTCAGCCTGCGCGGTCTCGGTTGCACCGTCGTCCGGCCCCAGGGCGACGGGAGCTGGCGCATCGCCGCCGATTTCTGGCAGCTGGCCCCGGCCTAGGCGTGACATCGGGGGACGGAGATAACCCGTTCCCCGCCGGCCTGGTCAGCGAGGGCCGCACCGGCCACAATGTTCGCCATGACCTCTACTGACGCCGTCCGGTGCGCCCGACGACGTGGCCGCCGCACGGGCCGCGATCGAGGACGAGATCGCGGGCTCGACCCTGCTCACCGTCTATGCCGAGACCGCGGCGCAGGCGCCCGATGTCATCGCGCACCAGCTGGCAAGCCGAGGGCGCCTGGCAGTCGCTGACCTACCAGCAGGTCTACCAGCGGGTGCGAGACGGGGCCCTCGGCCTGGCCGCGATCGGCCTGCGGCCCGGGCGAGTTCGCGGCGGTCTGGTCGCGCAACCGCTCGGAAGCGACGATCGCCGACTACGCGGTGATGCACGCGCGCGGCGTGCCGGTCTTCATCTACCCGACGATCTCCCCGGAGCAGGCGGCCGACCTCATCGGACACTGCGAGGCGACGGTCGTCCTCATCGAGCATGAGTTCCTCCCGGTCCTCGCCTCGATCCAGGACCGTCTGCCGCTGCTGCGGGCGGTCGTCGTCTTCGGCGACGAGCCGCTGCGCCGGCCCCGCGGCCGGCGCCGAGGCGGCGGGCGCCCGCGCCCTGGCCTGGGCGGACGTCCTGGACCGGGGCCGCGAGGCGGCCGAGCTCGACCCGGACGCGTTCGAGCGCGGCTGGCGGCAGGTGACCCCGGACAGCCTGGCCACGCTGATCTACACCTCGGGCACGACCGGCCGCCCCAAGGGCGTCATGATCACCCACCGTAACGTCCGCTACGCCCAGCAGGCGCCGCTGCGGGTCGATCCCGCTCGAGCAGCAGACCGCCGACGACGGCACCGCGACGCTGGTCTCCTACCTGCCGATGGCGCACATCACCGGCCGCACCTCGACCACTGGGGCGCGATGGCGCACCCGGTCACCGCTCGCCTACTGCCCGGACCAGCTCCGGCTGTTCGAGATCGCGGCGCAGGTCCACCCGACGGCACTGATCGGCATCCCCCGGGTGTGGGAGAAGCTGCACGCGGCGCTGCGCGGGGCGCTGCCCGACGTCGACCCGGAGGCGGTCCGGGCGCTGCCGGAGGGGGTCAAGCAGGCGGTGCGGACCAGGATCGGCCTGGACCGCTGCCGGCTCGCGGCCAGCGGCGCGGCCCCGATCGACCCGGAGATCGTGGCCTTCTTCCGCGCCCTCGGCGTCCCGCTGACCGAGGGCTGGGGGATGAGCGAGCTGTCCAACGCGGCGACGTTCGCGTCGCCGGACGACGCCCGCGCCGGGGCCGTCGGCCGGGCGTTCCCGGGGATGGAGGTGCGCCTCGCCGACGACGGCGAGGTCCTGGTCCGCGGCCCGCTGGTGATGGGCGGCTACTACAAGGACCCCGAGCTGACGATGGCCACGGTGGACGCCAGCGGCTGGATGCACACCGGCGACATCGGCGAGATGGACGCCAGCGGCTTCCTGAAGATCGTCGACCGGAAGAAGGAGCTGATCATCACCTCCGGCGGCAAGAACATCTCGCCCGCCCTGGTGGAGTACGAGCTTCAGCGGCACCCGCTGATCGGCCAGGCCTGCGCGATCGGCGACCGGCGTAACTACGTGACCGCGCTGCTGGTCCTCGACCCGGAGACCACCCCGGCGTGGGCGCGGGAGCGGGGTCTCGCGTTCGAGTCGCTGGCCGACCTCGCGGCCCATCCCGACGTGCGGGCCGAAGTGGAGCGCGGTGTCGCCAGCGCCAACTCCCACCTCGCCCGGCCCGAGCAGGTGCGCCGGTTCACGCTGCTGCCGGCCGAGTGGACGGCGCAGTCGGGCGAGCTCACCCCGTCGATGAAGCGGCGCCGGGCGGTCATCGTCGGCCGCTACGCCAAGGAGATCGAGGACTTGTACGCCTAGTGGCGGCGCCCGGCCGAGCCGGGGCGGCCCTATCATGGCTTGGGTGACAGGACAGCAGCTGAGGCTCTACAACTCGCTCGGACGGCTCACCGAGGACTTCACGCCGTCCGCCGATGTCGTGGGCGTGTACAGCTGCGGTCCGACCGTCTATTCCTACCCGCACCTGGGCAACATGCGGCCGTACGTGTTCGCCGACACGCTGCGCCGCGCGCTGCGCTGGAAGGGCATCAGCGTCCGCCAGGTCGTCAACATCACCGACGTCGGTCACGCCGTCGCCGACTCCGACACCGGCGAGGACAAGCTCGAGGTGGCGGCGGCGCAGGGAACGCCGGTCGGTCGACGAGATCGCCCGGTTCTACACGCAGGCCTACTTCGACGACATGGCCGCGCTCAACGTGCAGCCGGCCGACGTCTACCCGCGGGCGAGCGAGTACGTCGAGCAGATGATCGCGTTCGCGACCCGGCTCGAGGAGCTCGGCTACACCTACCAGCTCCCGTCCGGCCTTTACTTCGACACCTCCAAGTCCGACGGCTACGGCCAGCTCGCCCTGCTCGACCTGGCCGGCCAGCGGGAAACCGGGCGGGTCGAGCACGTCGAGGGGCGCAAGCACGCCAGCGACTTCGCCCTGTGGCGGGCCGAGGAGCCGGGCGTGCGGCGGCTCATGCGCTGGAACTCGCCCTGGGGCTGGGGCGCCCCGGGCTGGCACCTGGAATGCTCGGTCATGTCGATGGCGCTGCTGGGCGATCACTTCGACATCCACACCGGCGGTGTCGACCACCGCGAGCTGCACCACGTCAACGAGATCGCCCAGTCCGAGGCGTACCTGAACGACGGGCGCCCGTGGGTGCGCTACTGGCTGCACAACGAGTGGCTGCTGGTCGACAGCGCCAAGATCGCCAAGTCGTCTGGCCCGGTGCCCCGGCTGGCCGACCTCGTCGAGGCGGGCTACCACCCGATGGCTTACCGGCTGTTCCTGCTCGGCGGGCACTACCGGAGCCAGCTCGACTTCACCACCGCGGCGGTCGACGGCGCCCAGGCGACGCTGCGCCGCCTGGTCGCCCGGGTCGCGCCGCTGCGGCCGCTGCCGCCGGCCGGGACCCTCGGGCAGGCCCGCGCGCTGGCGGGCGACGACAAGGCGGCGGCGGGCTACGTCGAGGCGATCGACGCCGCCATCGCCGACGACCTGGCCACCCCGCGGGTGCTGGCCGCGCTGCAGGAGGCGCTGCGCGATCCCGACATCAGCCCCGGGGGCGCCGCGCGGTCGTGGCCGCGGCAGACGCGCTGCTCGGCCTGCGCCTGGGCGACCTCGAGCTGAGCGAGGTCGACCAGCGCCGCTCGCGCGACGACCTCAGCCCCCAGCAGGTGACGGCGATCGAGGAGCTGGTGGCCGAGCGCACCCAGGCGCGCAAGGACAAGAACTGGGGGCGGGCGGATGAGATCCGGGCCGAGCTCGACGCTCTCGGCGTCCAGGTGACCGACACCGCCTCCGGCCCCACCTGGCAGCTCCGCTAACCCGCGGCCGCCTGGCCGCCGTCAGCGGCGCCCCCGCCGGCGGCGAAAACCGCGCCATGTGGCGTGCCGTCCGCGCGGACACGGTCTTGCTCCCGCCCGTAACGCCACCAGCTCCCGCTCCAGCGGCGTGCGGAAGCGGGGCGTGACCCTGTCAGCCCCCAGCCACGCCTCCAGCCGCCGGGCCTGCGCCTCGACGGCGGCGGTGGCGTCGGTCCCGATGTCTTCCAGCGCGCGCCAGACGACCTCACCGGACGGACGCTGGGCCCAGCCGCCGACCACCCGCCCGGCCCACCACACGGTCGGACCGATGTTGCCGGTCCGGTCGAACAGGCGCGGCGCGTGCGGGCCGAGGTACCAGTCCCGCGACTGCCAGCCCATCGGGGTGGGGTCGAGGGCGGGCAGCAGCGCCACGGCCGGCTCGGGCCCGGCCGGGAAGTCCAGGTCGCCGTCCAGTGCCACCCCGGGCTGCCCGTTCAGGTCGACCTCGGTCAGCGCCAGGGCCGCCAGGGCCGCCTTCGTCTGGCCGCCGGTCCAGCCGGCCCACCACTGCAGATCGGCCGCGGGCGCCGGGCCGAACACGCTCAGCCAGCGCCGGGCCAGCTCGGTCCGCGCGGCGGCCGCGTCGAGGCCGGCGCCGAGGCGGGCGGCCAGCAGCCCGTCGGCGTCGTCGGCCGCGGGCGGGGACAGGTCCGGGTGCAGCCAGGTGCCGGGCAGGTTCCACTCGAACTGGCCTGAGGACCAGCCGCCGCGCCGGTGGCCGCGGATCATCCGGCCCTCGGCCGCCATCAGCACCAGCACCCGTGAGGTGATGTAGGCGGCGCCGCCGTAGGACTTGTCCGGGGCATAGATGAGCTGCGTGCGCAGCCGCGGCTCGGCTTCGGCCAGTACCGCCCCGGCCGCGCCGCCGCCGCGGGCCGCCAGCGCCTCCAGCACGCCCGCTTCCACCGACCGGAGCCAGCCGCCCGCGTCACCGTCCCCGATGCCCCCGCCGGCCAGGTCTTTCTCCAGCTGCCGGCGCAGCCGCCGGGCGACGTCGTCGGTGGCGGCCGCCTGCACCAGGTCGGCCAGCTCGGCCGGGACGATGAAGACGGTGCGCCGCATGCCCAGCATCCGTACCAGCGAGCGCTCGGTGTACAGGGCCGCGTCGACCTGCCCGGCCGTGCCCCCGGTGCGCGCCCAGGCCGACAAGTAAACAGTCACCGGGTCGGTCGCGTGCAGCACCAGCATCGACCGGGTGGCCTCGGTGACTGTCGCGGCCGGCCCCGCGAGCCGGTGCCGCTCCATCAGCCGGGCCCGCCGCTGCGCGTCGCTGACCTTCACCGTCATGCAGCCGAACCTATCGCCTGCCGGTGACAGCGCACCGCTGTACGTCCGGGCGGGCACGGTTCGAGCGGGAATGGGAGGGGAGCCAGGGGCGGGAGGGGCGTCCGGGTGGGCTGCTGGTGACGGCCCGCCTCCCTGCTACTTCCACGTCCGTTACTCCTGTGACTGTCGAGAGCAGTTTTACGGAAACTTTTTGCTATCCGGAAACAAAATGTGCTGCAGCACGTAATTGTTTCCGATATTTTCCGTCGAGCAGCCAGATCCTGGTGACCGTGTGAAAGAGGTTACCGCTGAGGGCGTGGTTGACGGAGCGGCAGCGATGTCAGCGGCCACGAGGCAGCTGCCCGGGCTGGGCGACCCGTCGCGCTCGCTCCAGCACGCCGTGACCTAGCCCTCCGCAGCCGGGCCAGTGGCCGGGACAGCGGCCGGGCCAGTGGCCGGGCCCGCGGCCGGGGGGGCGATGCCGGTGACGACGGTGGCGCCGGACTCGTTGTCCTCGTGTACCCGCGCGGCCAGCCCGGCCGTCGTCATCGCGGCGGCCATCGCCGGGGCCTGCCGCTCGCTCGTCTCGACCAGCAGCACGCCGCCCGGTGCGAGCCAGCCGCGTGCCTCGGTTGCCGCCCGGCGCAGCACCGCGAGCCCGTCGGCACCGCCGTCGAGGGCGAGCGGCGCCTCGTGCTCGCGCGCCTCGGCCGGCATGAACGCGATTTCCGCCGTCGGCACGTAGGGGGCGTTGCAGATCAGCACCGTGATCCGGCCGCGCAGCGATCCGGGCAGCGGGCCGAACAGGTCGCCCTGGTATACCCGCCCGCCAGCGGGCTCGACGTTCCGCCGCGCGCAGGCGACGGCGGCCGGATCAAGGTCGGCCGCGTGCAGCCGGCCCCACCCGGGTATGCGGTCCAAGGCGACGCCGCCGTCCTCGCCCGGGCGGTCGTCCTCGCCCGGGCGGTCGGCCGAGCCGGGGCCGGCGGCCGAGCCGGGGCCGGTGGCCGAGCCGGGGCCGGCTCCGCGGCGGCAGTCGGCCGCCCGGGTGCGGCCGGCCAGCCCGGCCGCCACCGCGAGCCCGAGCGCCCCGGTGCCGCAGCACAGGTCGGCGATCACCGGCCCGGCCGCCCCGTCCACGCCGCGCCCGCTCCCGGACGGCGCGTCCGCGGCCGCCATCCGCACCGCCACGGCGACCAGGAACTCGCTGCGGCGGCGGGGCACGAACACCCCCGGGTCGACCGCGATCCGCAGGCCGCAAAATTGCGCCCAGCCGATCACCTGCTCCAGCGGCTCCCCGGCCGCCCGCCGGGTGACCAGCGCGTCCAGCGCGGACGGGGTCGCAGCCGCCTCAGCCAGCAACGCCGCCTCGTCCTCGGCCCATACGCACCCGGCCGCCCGCAGCCGGGCGACGACGCTTTGATCTGGCTCCACGAGTAGGCCACGCTACCGGCCGGCGCGGCCCGGACGGAAATGCGTTTCCTGAACCGCGGCGCCCGCCCCCGTTCGGTGCGGTCGCTGGACCTCAGCCGGCGGTAACCCTACAGCTGGCCGACGTCGGTCACGTGGATGACGGGGGCGCCCTCTTCGTCGGAGGCGGCCAGGTCAACGGTGGCGGAGATGCCCCAGTCGTGGTCGCCCGCCGGGTCGGCGAAGATCTGGCGGACCGTCCAGCTGCCCGGGCCTTCGGTGATGATCAGCATCGCCGGCCCGCGGGCGTCCGCGCCGGTGCCGATCTCGTCGTGGGAGTCGAAGTACGGCTCGACCGCTTCCTCCCAGGCCGCCGCGTTCCACCCGTCGGCCGCGTCGAGCTCGCCCAGCTCGGCGTAGTGGCCCAGCGCGGCCAGGGTGACCCGGCGGAACAGGGCGTTGCGGACCAGGACCCGGAACGCCCGGGTGTTGCTGGTGAGGGTCCTGGGCGGGGCGGCCGGCGCGGCCGATTCCGGATCGGGGTTGGTGAGCTTTTCCCACTCGTCCACGAGCGAGGAGTCGACCTGGCGGATCAGTTCGCCCAGCCACTCGATGAGGTCGGTCAGCTCCTCGGTCTTGGCCTCGTCGGGGACGGTCTGCCGCAGCGCCTTGTAGGCGTCGGCCAGGTAGCGCAGCACGATCCCCTCGGACCGGGCCAGCCCGTACAGCTGGACGTACTCGGGGAAGGTCATCGCCCGCTCGAACATGTCGCGGACCACGGACTTGGGCGAGACCTCGTAGTCGCCCACCCAGGGGTGGCCCCGGCGGTAGATCTCGTAGGCGGCCTCAAGGACGTCTTCCAGCGGCTTGGGCCAGGTGACCGTGTCCAGCATTTCCATGCGCTCGTCGTACTCGATCCCGTCGGCCTTCATCGCCGCGACGGCTTCGCCCCGGGCGCGGAACTGCTGGGCGGAGAGGATCTGCCGGGGGTTGTCGAGCGTGGACTCGATGACCGACAGCACGTCGAGGGCGTAGCTCTCGCTGCCGGAGTCGAGCAGGTCGATCGCGGCCAGGGCAAACGGTGACAGCGGCTGGTTCAGCGCGAAGTCGTACTGCAGGTCCACGGTGAGCCGGACGTAGCGGCCCTCGGCGTCGGGCTCGTCCAGCCGCTCGACGACGCCGCCCGCGAGCAGCGCGCGGTAGATCTCGATGGCGTGGTGGATGTGCTTGCGCTGCCTGGCGCGGTCC
The DNA here is from genome assembly GCA_963795335.1 of uncultured Actinomycetota bacterium. Classification (GTDB taxonomy): domain Bacteria; phylum Actinomycetota; class Actinomycetes; order Streptosporangiales; family Streptosporangiaceae; genus Trebonia. Next base: position 277,143 of record CAWCHI010000001.1, on the reverse strand, counting down.
TCGTGGTTGTCCCGCAGCAGGTGCTTGAGCGCCGCATAGGCATTGCCGGGCCGGTCGATGATGTTCAGCACCATCGCGTGGGTGACGGTGAAGCTGGAGGTCAGCGGCTCCGGCTCGGAGGCGACGAGGCGGTCGAAGGTGGGCTGGCCCCAGGAGACCATCCCCTCGGGCGGCTTCTTCTTCACCACCCGGCGGCGCGCGAGGGCGGCGTCCCCCGCCTTGGCCAGGGCCTTGGCGAACGACTTCTCGTTCTCGATGACGTGCTCGGGTGCCTGCACCACGACCCGCCCGGCGGTGTCGAACCCGGCCCGGCCGGCCCGCCCGGCGATCTGGTGGAACTCACGCGCCTGGAGCAGCCGGGTCTTCTTCCCGTCGTACTTGGACAGGGCGGTGAACACGACCGTGCGGATCGGCACGTTGATGCCGACCCCGAGGGTGTCGGTGCCGCAGATGACCTTGAGCATCCCCGCCTGGGCGAGGGTCTCGACGAGCCGCCGGTACTTGGGCAGCATCCCCGCGTGGTGCACCCCGATGCCGTGCCGGACCAGCCGGGACAGGGTCTTGCCGAAGCCGGAGGCGAACCGGAAGTTGCCGATCATCTCGGCGATGGCGTCCTTCTCGGCCCGGGTGCACATGTTGGTCGACATCAGTGCCTGGGCCTGCTCCAGGGCCGCCGCCTGGGTGAAGTGGACCACGTAGACCGGCGCCTGGTCGGTGCTCAGCAGCTCGCTCAGCGTTTCGTGGAGCGGCTCGAGGCTGAACGAGAAGACCAGCGGGACCGGCCGCTCGGCGTTCTTGACGACCGCGGTCGGCCACCCGGTGCGCCGGGTGAGGTCTTCCTGGAAGCGGGTGACGTCGCCCAGCGTGGCCGACATGAGCACGAACTGCACCCGGGGCAGCTCGATGAGCGGCACCTGCCAGGCCCAGCCCCGGTCGGGGTCGGCGTAGTAGTGGAACTCGTCCATGATGACCTGGCCGACGTCGGCGTCGGCGCCGTCACGCAGCGCGATCGACGCCAGCACCTCGGCCGTGCAGCAGATGATCGGGGCCCTGGCGTTGACCGAGGCGTCGCCGGTCATCATCCCGACGTTGGCCGGGCCGAAGACCTCGCACAGGGCGAAGAACTTCTCGCTCACCAGCGCCTTGATCGGCGCGGTGTAGAAGCTGCGCTGCCCGTTGGCGAGGGCGGTGAAGTGGGCGCCGGTCGCCACCAGGGACTTGCCAGAGCCGGTCGGGGTGGACAGGATCACATTCGACCCCATGACGACCTCGATCAGCGCCTCTTCCTGGTGCGGGTAGAGACTCAGGCCGCGGTCCTTCGCCCAGCCGGAGAAGGCGGTGAAGATCGCGTCGGGATCCGGCGGGCTGTCCGTACGCGGGGGGAGCAGCTCGGTAAGCGTTGTCGTCATGGCGTTATCTATGGTGCCCTGTCCCGGCGCCTGCCTGCGCCGCCACGCGGGAACCGTTCCCGCCGGGGAAATGTAACCGGCGGGACCACCCGTTTATTCCAAATAGGCTCGACCGCTGAGGCTACTATTGCTTGAGGCCGGCCTGCTTCGGTCATCGACGTCCGTTCTAGCGTGCTTGAGGCAAACATGATGCGGCTGCCGAGCGCGCGCAGAGGGCCCCCGAGCCCCAGCTCGGGCGGGTGCGCCGCTCGCCGGCACGCGCGGGCTTTCCCCAGCTGAGGGGCGTGACGCCACCGTAGCGAAGGCGCTGCGCACGACGGTCTCTATTACTTTTATTCAATGGCTATTGGTTGAATTCGGCGGGCCGGGATTGAGCTGTGCCGCTCGCGCAGTCAATCCTGGCCGACCCGCTGGCCCTGCATTCTGCGATGCCATGGCCGGGAGGCAGAAGGGGAATGGTCCGGTGCTTTCTCAGGTAAGGCTGCGGCCCGTCAGCGGCGCCGGCTCAGCCCAGTGCGCCGACCCGGCGCAGGACCTCGGCCCGGCCGAGCACGGCCGCGACCTGGGCCAGGTCGGGCGACTGGCGCGAGCCGGTCAGCAGCACCCGGATGACGGCGGCGGCATCGGCGATCGAGCCCGGGTAGGCGTCCGGGTCCTTCTTGTAGTCCTTCTGCCGCAGCGCGAAGCCGAGCGAGCCGGCCAGCGAACGGATCTGGTCGAACCAGGCCACGTCGGGCCCCGGCTCGGTGTAGCCGGCCGCGAAGCCGGACGCCAGCGCGCGCACCAGGTCCGGCGCGAGGCCGCCGAAGCGCTCGTCGGCCGGGTCGGTGACCAGCTCGAAGATGGCCGCGAAGAAGAACCCGTAGACGCCGCGGAAGTCTGACCACTTGCGCAGGTCCTTGCGCGGCTTGTCGGTATCGACCCGCTCCACGTCCAGGGCCCGCAGGGCCAGGTCGCGCTCGGCCCTCAGCACCGACGCGAGGTCCTTGTCGTACTCCTGGGCCCACGGCAGCAGCCGGTCGATGATCTCCGTCCCGCCGATGGTCGCCACGAAGTCGGCGCTCACGTCGTCCAGCTTGGGCATGTCGAGGAGCGGGCCCGCGACGCCGAACTCGGTCAGCCGCAGCGGCTCGGCCAGCGCCTCGTGCAGCGGCAGCTCGGCCAGCCGCCCGTTGGCGAGCCCGCGCAGGTAGTAAAGCACCGCCTCCGCCGGGAAGCCCTGCTCGATGTAGTAACCGACGCTGGCCTCGGGGTCGCGCCGCTTGGAGAGCTTGCGGCGGCTGCCGCCGTCCTGCTTCATCAGCGGGGCTACGTGCGCGTAGGGGATCCGCGGGAAGCCGAGCGCGTCGAACAGCTGCAGGTGCAGCGGCACCGAGGAGATCCACTCTTCGCCCCGGATCACCAGCGTGACCCGCATCAGGTGATCGTCGACCGCGTGCGCGAAGTGGTAGGTGGGCAGCCGCGGGTCGGTATCGCTGCGCTTGAGGATCACCGCGTCGTTGCGGTTGTCGTCGGCCGACAGGGCCCCGCGGATCACGTCGGTGAAGCTGACCCGCTGGCCGCCGAGGCCGGGGGAGCGGAACCGGACGACGTAGGGGTCACCCGCTTCCAGCCGGGCCCGCACCTGGTCCTCGGGCGCGTCGCGCCAGATGGCCCACTCCCCGTAGTAGCCGGGCAGCGCCCCCACCGCCTTCTGCCGGGCGGCGCGCGCCTCGGCCTGCTCCGGGGTCTCGAAGCAGGGGTAGGCCTGCCCCCGCCGCATCAGCTCGCGCGCGAAGGACTGGTAGACCTGCGCCCGGGCGGACTGGACGTAGGGGCCGTAGTCGCCGCCGGCCGCGGCCGACTCGTCGGCCGCGATCCCGAAGTAGTCGAACCCGGCCTCGAACTGCGCCAGCGCCCCCTCGGAGAACCGGGCCTGATCGGTGTCCTCGATGCGGAGCAGGTAGCGGCCGCCGGTGTGCCGGGCGATGTCGAGGTTGACGCTGGCGGTGAAGATCCCGCCGATGTGCAGCCAGCCCGTCGGCGACGGCCCGAACCGGGTCACTTCGGCCCCTGCGGGCAGCGAGCGCGCCGGGTACCGCGCCTCCCACACGTCCGCGGCGGGCAGGTCGGCGGGGAAAAGGGAGTCGGTCAGGGCGGCGCTCAGCATGGCTCAAGCCTACCGACCGCGGGCCTGCGACTGGCTCGCCTTGCTCCGCCGCCTGGCCGGCCAGCCGCCGGCTGGCCGGCCAGCCGGCGGGCAGGCAGGCTGGCCGGCGGCCCTGCCGCGCCCGCCGGCGGCCCCGCCGCGGCCCCGGTCAGTGGCCGCTACTCGCGGCGCGGCCACCGGAACCGTCCCCGGGAGGACGGCAGCGTCTGGTACTCGGTCACCCGCGCGGCGACCGGCTCGGGCAGCCACGACCGCGGCTGCCCGCCGACGGCCCCGGCCACCCGCTCGGCCAGCTCGGCCGCGGCCGGGCGCAAGGCCGGGTCCGGCGCCAGGCAGGCCCGGACCAGCGTCACCATCCAGGGCGGGCAGCCGCCCAGTTCGAAGTCGGGCCGCCCGCTGGCCGCGACCGGCGCGACCGGGGTCATGCCCCACGGGTAGTGGCCGGTCGCGGCGTAACACATGACTGCGCCGAGCATGAGCACGTCGCCGGCGGCAGTGCCGGGCCCGGACACCAGCGCCGTCCGGCTGGTGCCGAAGTCGGTCAGCACCGGCCCCCGCGCGCTCAGCAGCGTGTTGCGGGCGGAGACGGCGCCGTGGGCGAGCCCGGCCGCGTGCAGCGTGGCGAGGGCCCGGGCGGCCCCGAGCCCGGTCCAGCCGACCGAGGCGGTCGGCAGCGGCCCGGTCTCAGTCACCGTCGCGTCCAGCGACGGCCCGCGCACCAGGGCGCGGGCCGCCCAGGCGGGACCGTGCTGCCCGGCCTCGAAGTCGAGGATCGGCGCGAGGTGCTCGTCGCGGGCGACGCTGGCCGCCCGGGCGCCGTCGGCCAGCCGCCGCCGCACGTCCGGGTCGGCCGTCAGCCGCTGGTCGAGTACCTTGACCGCGGCCCATGCGGTCTCGCCCCGGCTGGCACTGTAGACAGCGCTGGACGGCCCGCGGCCGAGCAGGGCGGCGAACCGGTAGCGGCCTGCCTCACGTGGATCGGACAGCGCGAGCGGCATATAGGCTGGCTTGCTCCACTGCCGCGACGACAGCCAGGTCCAGGCGTAGCCGGAGAACTCCTTCTCCGTCACGCTGACCCGGGTGAACTGGCCCTGCGGGATCCCCGGGTAGCCCGGCGCGATGATCAGCGCGTGCGCCTGGTCGGAGACCGCGACCGCGAGGTCAGCGGCCGGCTCGTCGGCCAGGGCCGAGCGCAGCCGGGCGCTGTCGACCAGCCGGTTGATCTCGATGATCACCGGCCCGCCGAAGCCGGCCACGCTCCGTTCGATGAGCCCCACCCCGACGGCCATCCGCAGCCGGATCCGGTCCGCCCGCGAGGCGTTGTCCGCCAGCAACCCGGCCGCCAGGGACCTGAGCAGCTCGGTCAGCACCACCGTGGGGTCGATGTTGGCGGGCAGGATCGCGTTGATCCCGTCCCCAGTCCACTGGTGGTCGACGCCCCACGCGTCCAGCGCCAGCCCGCAGGCCGCCAGGGCGGCCACCACCAGCTGCTGCAGGCGCCGCTGGAGATCATCCCGTTCGGGCACGGTCCGCGTAGCGTATCCCGCGACGTCGAGAACGAATGCCATCCGGAGCGCGCGGCCGGATTGCTGCCGCTCGCCCGTGATGTCTCCCTGATATCGCTCTTCGCTTCCACGCTGGTCCCCGGGCTCGGTCGCGTCAGCGTCTCCAGCCCTTGCGTCTTGCATCTTTCCACGCTCCCAGGCCTAGCGTAATAGCCAATTCCATTGTGCGGGCAGGCCAAATGCCGTTATCAGTCCGCGAGATCTGGCAAAATCGATTGCGTGCTCCCTTCGCTTTCACCGCTGGCCGTCTCCGGCGCTCGTTCGCCATCCGGATATCCGCCGCGGCCGTTCCCCGGCCGGCGAACGGCTGGCGGTGACGACGGCCGGACGGGACCAGTGGCCCGACGTCAGTTTCATCGGCCGCCTCCCGGCGCCCGAGCGGACCAAGATACTGGCCGCGAGCACGCCCGCCCGGTTCGAGGACGGCCAGATCCTGCTCGTCCAGGGAGACGTCGGCGACTTCGTCTACGTGCTCACCAGCGGGCTGGTCAAGGTGATCGTGGCGGCCGAGAGCGGGGCGGAGACGGCGATCGCGATCCGCTCCCGCGGTGACCTCATGGGGGAGCTGGCGCTGCTGGACGACGGGCGGCGGACGGCGACCGCGCGCGCCGCCGGGCCGGTGACGGCCCGGCGGGTCGGCGGCGCCGCCTTCAAGTCGCTGACCGGCGAGTCGGACGTGATCGGGCGCACCGTGCGGCTCTATGTGATGGGCAAGCTGCGCGCCGCCACCGAGCGGCGCGCGGCCGAGCGCGTCTGGGACGCCCGTGAGCGGCTCGCCCAGGTGCTGTTCGAGCTGGGTGAGGCGCACGCCGAGCCGGGCCCCGACGGCCTCATCCGGATTCCGCTCACCCAGGGCGATCTCGGTGAGCTGGCCGGGGTCGCGGTGTCGACCGCCGAGCGGGTACTGAAAGACTTCCGTAAGCTCGGCGCGGTCAGTACCCGATACCGAGAGCTCACGATCAAGGACATGGGGTATCTCGACCGCATCAGGCATTCCGTTTAGCGGCGTTAAATCCCCCTGCGTGAGGGATTCTCGGGCGCGCCCGAGCGCTAGGTTCGACGACGGAGATATGTCCTGCGGAGGACATTCGCCAGAGCCTGGTGTTATCGCCTTTCCACCGGGCGCCTCGGGGAGGACGGGGGGTCTGCCCCGAGCTGGCGGCCAGGGGGCAGCCAGGCTGACCGTGGCCGGCCGCCCCGGTTTTTCGTCGCCGCGACCCCAGGCAGCGGGCACGAAATCGCCCGCGGCGGGTGCTGGCCGGCTTTCGGCGCCGTGGTCATGGTGGTGCTGGCCGGCCCCACCGCCTGCGCCGCGAGCTGACCGCGGCGCCTGAGCATCAGTGCCATCTGGGCGGGCGGCGGCGGCAGGATAAGATTTTGTAATGCTGGATATCCGCAGGCTGCGCATGCTGCAGGAATTCGCGGCGCGGGGCTCGATCGCGCGGACCGCCGAGGCGCTCGGGTACACCCCGAGCGCCGTCTCCCAGCAGCTTGCCGTACTCGAGAAGGAGGCGGGCACCCCGCTGCTGGACCGGACCGCGCGCAGCGCAGGCCTCACCGACGCGGGCAAGCGGCTGGCCGGCCACGCCGAGCGCATCCTGGCCATGGTGGAGGCGGCCGAGGCGGACCTGTCAGCTCACGCCGCTCAGCCCAGCGGCCGGGTGGTGGTGACCGCGTTCCCGTCGGCCGCGGTCGCGTTCGCCCCGGCCCTGGCCCGCTCGCTGCGACAGCACCCGCACCTGTCGCTGCTGCTGCGCGAGGCTGACCCGGCGGAGGGGCTGCAGCTGGTCCGGTCGGGCGAGGTCGAGGTGGCGATCGTGGATGACTGGACCGGCCGGATGTCGGCCGACCTGGAAGCGTCCGAGGCCGGGCAGGGCGTGCTGAGCTACTACCACCTGGTCCGGGACCCGCTGATCCTGGTGGTCGCGCGCGACCACCCGGCGGCCGACCCCGAGCGCCCGGTCGACCTGCGCGCCCTGCGGAACGAGTCGTGGCTCGCCGCCCCGGCCGGCGAGCCTTCCCGCGAGGCGGCCGACCGGCTGCTGGCCGCGGTCGGGCTGACCCCGCCGGTGCCGTCGGAGTTCGAGGGCCTCGGGACGGTCGCCAACCTGGTCGCCCGCGGTCTCGGCATCGCGATCATGCCGCGGCTGGCGGTCGGCGCCTACGAGCGCCGGGTGGTGGTGCGCGAGTTGCCGGCCGGCCTAGACCTGTCCCGCGACGTGTTCGCGGTGGTGCGCACGGCGTCGGTGGTGCGGCCCTCGGTCGGGGTGATCGTGGCCGCGCTGCGCAGCGCGGCCAAGGCGATGACCCGCCCGCCGGCGACCAGCACGGCCGAGGCGGGCTGAGGCAGTTCCGCTGGGTGAGGGGGCCGTTGGGTGAGGGGCGCGGCGACGAGCGGCCGGGCCGGGGGCGGTACCTTGGTCCCCGTGGACCACGACCTTGACCTGCGGGCCGAGGGCCCGGCGCTGACCGCCGCCCTCGTCGACATCGCCTCCGTCAGCGGGGAGGAGGGGCCGCTGGCGGACGCGGTCGAGCGGGCCCTGCGCCGCCTGCCGCACCTGGCGGTGACCCGGCGCGGCCACACGGTGGTGGCCCGGACGGCCGCCGGCCGCCCCGAGCGGGTCGTGCTGGCTGGTCATCTCGACACGGTGCCGCACGCCGGTAACTTCCCGTCGTCCTGGAATCCCGAACGAAGCAGGCTGACCGGAGTTGGCACCTCCGACATGAAGGCCGGGGTGGCGGTTCAGCTGCGGCTGGCGGCCACCGTGCCCGACCCGAACCGCGACCTGACGTTCGTGTTCTACGACTGCGAGGAGGTCGCGGCCGAGCGCAACGGCCTGTTCCGGCTGTCGCGGGACGAGCCCGGGGCGCTGGCGGCCGACTTCGCGATCCTGCTCGAGCCGAGCGGCGGCGTGGTCGAGGGCGGCTGTCAGGGCACGCTGCGGGCGGCGGTCACGGTCAGCGGCGCCCGTGCGCACACGGCCCGGTCCTGGATGGGGCGCAACGCGATCCACGACGCCGGCCCGGTACTCGACATCCTGCGGTCATGGGTCCCGCGCCAGCCGGTGGTGGACGGCCTGGAGTACCACGAGGGACTCAACGCGGTCGCGATCACCGGCGGCGTGGCCGGCAACGTGGTCCCAGATGAGTGCGTGGTCACGGTGAACTTCCGGTTCGCCCCCGACCGGAGCGAGGCGCAGGCGCAGGCCTACGTCCGCGAGCTGTTCGCCGCCTGGCCGGTGGAGATCCTCGATTCGGCCCCCGGCGCGCGCCCGGGGCTGACCTCCGGCCCGGCCGCCGCGTTCGCGGCCGCCGTGGGCGGGACCCCGCGGGCCAAGCTCGGCTGGACCGACGTGGCCCGGTTCGCCGAGCTCGGCATCCCCGCCGTCAACTACGGGCCCGGCGTCTCCGAGATCGCCCACACCCCGGGCGAGTACGTCGACGCCGCTCCCGTGCTCGCGGCCGAGCAGGCCCTGCGCGGCTGGCTAACCGGGGCTGGCTGACCGGGGGGCTTACTGGCTGGCCGCTACCGGGCCCATGCGGTCAGCGTGACCGTGGCGGAGTGCTTGGCCCCGTACTGGTCGACGTAGGAGATGGACAGCTTGCTGTCGGGCGCGGCGTCGGACATCAGGCTGGTCAGCGCGTTGGCGGTGCCGACCGACTTGCCGTTGACCGCGGTGATCACGTCGCCGCTGGCGAGGCCGCCGGCCGAGGCCGGCGCGTCCGGGTAGGCCTGGCAGATCAGCGCGCCCGACTTGACTGGCGAGCTGAACCCGCCGAACCCGCCGAACCCGTCCCCGCCGGAGGTGCAGCCGCTCGCGTCGGACGCGTCGGCCACGTTGACCCCGAGGAAGCCAGCCAGGCCGATGTGGATCGTGGACGTCGTCTTGCCCGTGTTGATCTGGTTGGCGATCGTCACCGCGGTATTGATCGGGATGGCGAAGCCGGTGGTGGCGGACTGGTAGCCGCCATTGGTGGGCGCGGAGTTGGCCGCGGTGTCCATGCCGAGTACCGCGCCGGAGCCGTTGACCAGCGGCCCGCCCGAGTCGCCCTCCTGGATCGGCGCGTTCGTCTCGAGCATGCCGTGCAGCTTCTCGGTCGTATTGGCGCCGCTGTCGCTGGCCTCGATCGACTGGTTGAGCGCCTGGATGGTGCCCTGGGCGGTGGACGGCAGGCCGCCCCGGCCGCCGGCGTTGCCCAGCGCCAGCACCGCCTGGCCGACCTTGGCCTTGCTCGAGTCCGCCAGCGTGACCGGCTTCAGCCCGGACGCGCCGACCAGCTGCAGCAGCGCCACGTCGTCGGTCGAGTCGTAGCCAATAACCTTCGCCGTATACACCTTGCCCGAGGAGACCAGCCTGGCCGAGACGCTGGTGGCCTCGTCGATGACGTGGTTGTTGGTCAGCACCAGGCCGCTGGACGACAGCACCATGCCGGTGCCCTCGGCCGTCGCGTCGCTGTACTTCAGGTCGGACGTGATGTCGACGAGGCCCGGGTCGACCTTCGCTGCCAGCGCGGAGGCGTTAAGCGAGCCGGTGCCGGAGCTGGTCCCGCCCGAGCCCTGGTTCGAGCTGCCGCCCTGGTTCCCGCCGCCCGAGCCCTGCTGCGGGAGCTGGTTGCCGTTGCCGCTGCCGGATCCGCCGAACGGATTGGACTGGGCCCCGTTCCCGCTGGACGGGGCGAGGGCCGACGACGAGCCACTGGTGTGGTTGAGGGCGACGGCGGCGCCGGCCCCGGCGCCCGCCGCGAGCACGGCCACGGCCACGTAGGCGAGCACCTTGCCGGCCCCGGAGCGGCGCGGTGGCGGCGGCGCGCCGTACCCGCCGCTCCACGGGTAGTCGCCGTAGCCGGGGGGCTGCTGCCCGTACCCGGGCTGCCCGAAGTTGTGCTGCCCGTAGCCCGGCTGCCCGTAGCCCGGCTGCCCGTAGCCCGGCTGGCCGTAACCGGGGGCCTGCCCGTAGCCGGGGGGCCGCTCCCCGTACCCGGGCTGGCCGTATCCGGGCTGGTCGTAGCCCGGTTGCCCGTACGCCTGCTGGGGGTGCCCCGGAGGCGGGTAGCCGCCCTGCGAGTAGCCCGCTGCCGGGCCGAACGCGATCGTGTCACCCTCGCCGGCCTGGCCGCCCGCCGGCGCGCTGTTACTGCTCGGCGGCGGTCCGCCGGCGTCCTTGTCCTCCGGGTCCGAAGCCGGGATCCAGGGACTCACGTACTCCGGTGGCTGCCAGCCGCTACCAGTGTCGTCGTCGTGCATCTATCTCGCCTTCGAAAGAGCAGCGTGCGGGTCCGTGCACCCGGTCCGGGAGCCACTGGGCACGTGTACCCCCAGTCAGTGCCTGCCGGACGACGATGGCGCGCACGTCGTCCCTCTTTAGTAAGCGGGCTCAACCTGAAGGGAAGCTGAAGAGCCGCTCAGGATTGACGGCTGCGCCGGGATCCACGCTCGGCCCAGTCTAAACGGCCGGGGCGGAGGTGAGCCGGATCGGGGCCGTCCTGGACCGCCCACCAGGGACGACCCAGGTGACCGAGATCACGGTCCCGGGCTCGCACTTGTTCAGCAGCGCGGTCAGCCCGCGGGCGGAGACGACCGGCTGCCCGTGGGCGGCGGTGATCACGTCGCCGGCCGCGATCCCGGCGGCGGCCGCGCCGGTCCCGCACAGCACCCCGGTCACCAGCGCGCCCGCGTGCACGGAGGCGATCGCCCCGGGCGGACGGGCCGCGTCGGCCGTTGCCACACAGGATGGGGGGCTCACGGCGGCAGAGGCGGCCACGGTGGAGGAGGCGCTCACGTAGGCGGCCGTCTGGGTGGCGCCACTGCGGGCTTGGGCCCGCTGGGCGGCGGGCGAGCGGGAGCTGCCCGAGCTGACGACGATCCCGAGGAAGCCGGCCGTGCCGAGGGTGATCCCGTTCCCGGCGTGCCCCCCGGTGATCTGCCGTTCGGCGGCGAGGGCGGCGGTGATCGGGATCGCGTAGCCGGTGTCGGCGTTGCCGGTCCCGGCGGCCGTGTCCACCCCGATGACCGCTCCGGACGAGCTGGCCAGCGGGCCGCCGGAGTCGCCGGGGGCGATCCGGGCGGTCGTCGCGAGCATGCCGTGCAGCACCTCGCTGAAGCCGGAGGCGCCGTCGTTCGCCTCGATGGTCCGGTTCGTCCCGCTGATGACGCCGGCGGCGACGGTGGGGGTGCCGCCGGCGCCCGCCAGGTTGCCGAACGAGATGACGGGCGCCCCGGGGGTGAGGCCGGCCGCGTCGCCGAGGGGGGCGCCGGGGAGCCGCGCGGCCGGGCTGATCTGCAAGATAGCGATGTCAGCGGGCACGTCGACGCCGACGATGCGGGCCGGGTAGCTCTCGCCGGTCGACGGCACGGTGACCGTGACCGCGGTGGCGTCCCTGATCACATGGTTGTTGGTCAGGATGAGGCCGTCGGCCGAATCGACCACGAAGCCGGTCCCCGACGCGGTCTCGTCGTCATAGGTCAGGTCCGCGGTGACGTCGACCACGCTCGGCTCGACGCGGGCGCGCACGGCTGCCTGCGACAGCGGCTTGGACAACCCCTGGGCGGCTCCGCCCGCGGAAGTGGCCGCCAGCCTGGTCGCCTCCAGCTGATCGAGGGGGTTCAGCAGCGCGATACCGCCCGCGCCAAGCGCGAGGCCGAGCGCGGCGACCACCAGCGGGATCAGGATCCGGCTGTGCGGCTTGCGCTCATTTGGCGTCACCTCAGGGATTTTTCCCGGAGCATGATCACGTCATTCCTGGTGTGACCAGGCAATATGTCCGGGAGTAAGATAACCGCTACTGAGCGCTGCCCATCAGGCGCGTGCCCCGGGCCAGATCGGCCGGGGTGACCGCGCCGGCCACGTGGTAAACGATGCGGTGCTCGGCGTTGAGGAAAAACGTCTGCGGCAGCGCGTTGATGCCGTAGGCGAGGGCGACGGTCACGTCCGGGTCGAACCCGATCGGGTAGCTGACGCCCTTGGCCGCGGCGAACTTCAGCGCGCTGGCGGCCGAATCGTTCTCGTCCAGCCCGAGCAGCACCACGCGCCCGCTGCGCTGCTTGTACCAGCTCGCCAGCAGCGGGGTCTCCTTCTGGCAGGGCTCGCACCAGGAAGCCCAGAAGTTAACGATGACGGGCTTGCCGGGATACTGGCTGAGAGAGACCTTCTGTCCCGGTTTGCCCAGTGCGGCCAGCGAGAACGCATGCGCGACGGGGGCACTGGGCGCCGCCTGGGCGGTCGACGCGCCGCTCCCGGTGGTGGCCAGGCTGACCGCGATGACGGCGGCGGCGAAGACCGCGGTGACCGAGGAGATCACCTTGTGCCGGGCGATCAGCCGGACCGCCCGGCTCGCCGCCGACCGGGCCGGGCCGCTCTCGTCCATCGCCTGGCCCTCCCTTGCTCGTGGCCGTCCCCAGCTTGCTCGTGGCCGTCCCCCAGCGAAGGGTATCCGGACGGCCCATGCTCCGGCACCTGAAGCCGGCGTCCGGCGGCCAGCAGTCAGGCGAGGTGCGGGTTACGGCTCCCTTCCGGCCGCTGCCCGCTGCGGCCGGTGCCCGAGAGGGTAAGGACGATATCCCAGCGGCAGGCAGCCGGACGACCGCGCGCAGCCCCGGGGCACCGTCCGGGCCGGCTGGCTCTAGCCCGGCGGTGCCGCCGTAGGCCTGGGCGGTGGCGCGGACGATGGCCAGGCCGAGCCCGGCCCCGCCCGCCTCGGCCCCGTCGCGGCTGCGGGCGTCGTCCAGGCGGGCGAACCGGTCGAAGGCCCGCACCCGGTCCGCGGCCGCGATCCCGGGCCCGTCGTCGGTGACCGCGAGCTCGGCCCAGTCGCCGGCCCGCGGCTGAGACGACGACGGAGGAACGGGCGTACCGGACGGCGTTGTCCACCAGGTTGACCAGCAGCCGGTCCAGCCGCCCGCGGTCGCCCGCCACCAGCACGCCGGGCCCGTCCGGCGTGGCCCGCACCGTCACCGGGACGCGGGCGTCGGCGTAGCGGCAGGCGACTGACCCGGCCAGCTCGGCCAGGTCGACCGGCTGGGTGCCGGCCGCGGCCGCCTGCTCGCCCGGCTGGACCTGCTGCTGCTCGTCCAGCCGGGCGAGCAGCAACAGGTCCTCAGCCAGGCGGGCGAGCCGGAGCACGTCCGCGTGCACGTCCCGGGCGGTGGTCGGCCAGTCCTGGCCGTCGGGGAAGTCGAGCGCGACCTCGAGCTGGGTCCTGATCGACGCGATCGGCGAGCGCAGCTCGTGGGCGGTGTCGGCGACCAGCGCGCGCTGCCGCTGCTGCGCTTCGGCCAGCCGGGAGAGCATGTCGTTGAGGGTGACCGCGAGCGAGCGGACCTCGTCCCGGGCCTCGGGCACCGGCAGGTCGGCGGGCACGCCGGTGGCGGTGACCTGGGCCGCGCCCCGGCGCAGGGCGCCGATCGGCCGCAGCGTCGACCCGGTGGCGATCCAGATCGCCCCGGTGAAGGCCAGGAACAGCACCGGCGTCCCGATCACCAGCGCCCGCGCCACCACACTGAGCGAGCCGGACGCCTCGCTGAACGGCACCGCCGCGATCACCAGCTGCCCGGTGCCCGCCCGGACGACCGAGACCCGCAGCAGGGCCGGCATGTCGAACGGGGCCCCGCGGATCAGCAGCGCCCCGCCGCCCTGGGCCAGCGCGGCCGCCTGGGCCGGGGGCACGAGCGGGACCAGCCGGTCGGCGTCGGCCGACACGTCCGTGATCTGCCCGGCCGGGCTGAGCACCTGGATGGTGATCGTGCCCGCCGCCACCGGCACCGGGTCCGGCAGCCGGTTGGCGTCGATCAGCGCCGCGACCTCGGTCGCGCCCGACCGCGCGTAGTCGTCGACCGACCGGGTCAGCGACACCCGCAGGGCGTCGAACAGCAGCAGGTCGGCCGCGATGAAGGCGACGAGCAGGCCCAGGGCGGCGGTGAGGGTGACCCGGGACCGCAGCCCCCGGCGCCGCCACCAGCGCACCGCCAGCGGGCCGAGGCCGTGCAGCAGCCACCAGCGCGTCACCGGCCAGTTCGTGGGCGCCCGGCCGCGGCCCCCGGCGGCCCGGCGGCGGCCGGGGGCCGCCGGGCCAGCCTCAGCCACCGTCGTCCGCCAGCAGGTACCCGGCCCCGCGCAGGGTCTGCACGGACTTGCGCCCGAAGGGCACGTCGATCTTGCGCCGCAGGTACCCGACGTAGACCTCGACCACGTTGAGGTCGGCGATCTCGTCCGGGTCGTCCCATACGTGGGCCAGCAGCTCGGCCTTGGACACGACCGCCCCGCGGTGCCGCATCAGATACTCCAGCAGCGAGAACTCCCGGGCGGTGAGCTCCACGCCGGTCGCGGCGCGGCGCACCGTGCGCGAGGCCGGGTCGAGCGACAGGTCCCCGGCCCGCAGCACCGCGGGCCGCGGGGCCGCCCCCCGGCGCAGCAGCGCCCGCAGCCGCGCGGCCAGCACGACGTAGGAGAACGGCTTGGTCAGGTAGTCGTCGGCGCCCAGGTCGAGCCCGTCGGCCTGGTCGTACTCGCCGTCCTTGGCCGACAGGAACAGCACCGGGACCCAGTTCTCCTCGGCCCGCAGCTGCTCGCATACCTTGTAGCCGGACATCCCCGGCAGCATGATGTCGAGCACCACGCCGTCGTAGCCCCCCTCCCGGGCCGCGTGCAGCCCGCTGATGCCGTCGTAGGCCACGTCGACGGCGAACCCGGACCCCTCGAGCCCGCGCTTGACCGCGGCGGCCAGCCGCCGCTCGTCCTCTACGACTAGCACCCGCATTGAACCAGTGTCACCGAAGTCAGCCCGGCCCGCACCCGCCTCTCAGCCGGGTCACAGCTACCGGGTCACAGCGACGCGCCGCCGACGAACCTCCGTTCGCAGCATGCCCGACCCGGCCGATTCCGGGCCGGTCACGGTCACCGCCGCGACCATGACCGCGGAAGCGGTGTACGCCTACAGCAGCGGCTCGCAGTCGCACACCGTCAATGCCTACTACACCGGCGAGTACGACAGCAGCTCGACCTGGAACAACCCGCCTGCCATCCAGGCCGGGCCGGTCGGCGCCACGTTCACCACCACCAGCAGCTACCCGGACCAGAACGTGTCGTGGAACGTGGCCAGCTGGGTGCAGGGCAACTTCAACAACAACGACTGGTACCTGTCGGCCGAACTGCAGAACTCCAGCGAGAGCAGCCAGGCCCCGTTCGTCGAGTTCGCTAACAACCCCACCTTGACCTACACCTACACCCAGGCCGCGCCCTCGGTCCCGGTGGGCACCGGGCCGGTCCCCGGGGCGACGTTCCTGCACTTCCCGATCTCCGACAAGGCCAGCCTGCAGGTCAACGTCGGCTCCGGCAACGCCCTGGTGACCACCTCCGACCTGACCCTGCCGGAGGCCAACGGCAACAACCTGACCCTCGGCGCGGATTACAACAGCCTGCTGACCGGCACCGCCCTGTCGGGGGCGGAAGGCAACACCTGGCGCCAGCGCCAGGGCGCCGACACCCGCCTCTACCTGGGCGCCGGCACCACCGGGAGCATCACCTACCTGGGCGCCGACGGCATTGCGGGGGTGTTCACCACCACCAACGGCACCAGTTACACCAGCCCGGCGGACATCCACGCGACCCTGCTGACCGGCAGCAGCCTCACCAGCGCCTGCAGCGGGTCGTCCTACCAGCTGAACTGGCACTCCAGCGGCGAAATCCAGTGCTTCAACGGCGCCGGGCTGGTAACCAGCCAGCAAGACCGCAACGGCAACACCACCGCCTTCACCTACACCTACGGGCTGGAAAGCTCGGTTACCTACACCCCCAGGGGCGCCTCCAGCCCCACCGAGACCGTCACCGGCGCCGACGTCGACTACCCGTTCACCCTCCAGCTGAGCCAGTCCGGCGGAGCCGCGGGCACCAAGAACGTCTACTACAACGTCAACCAGTCCACCGGCGACCTGAGCTCGGTCCAGCAGGCCGACGGCACCACGCTGACCTTCGGCTACGACGGCAACGACAACCTCAACTCGATCAAGAACGGGGCCGGGGTCACCACCACCCTGGTCTACGACTCCTCCCACCGGGTCACCTCGGTCTCCCAGACCTACGGCACCAGCAGCGCCACCGCCACCACCCGGCTGTCCTACGTTTCGGCCACCGAGACCCAGGTCGCCGCGCCCAACACCAACCAGGGCCAGTCGGTGGCCTCGGTCCCGAACACCACCTACACGGTCAACTCCCAGGACCTCGTCACCGGCACCAAGGACCCGGCCGGGGACACGACCAGCACCATCTACAACAACGCAACGAACAACGTGACCTCCTCGGGGAACGCGCTCAACGGGACGACCACGAACACGTGGGGGTCGAACAACGGCGAGTCGCTGACCAAGTCCGTCTCTCCCACTGGGGCTTCGGCCTCGGCCGCCTACAACAACACCAGCACCGGCACTGACCCGGAGGCGCAGTACCTGCCGAGCTCGTCGACCGACACCCAGAACCACCAGACCCGGTGAACCTCACGTATGACGGGTTCGGCCGGGTCGCGACCGTGACCGACGGCAACGGCAACACCCTCACCTACACCTACGACGCCGACGGCAACATGCTCACGGCCAAGGACGGCGCCGGGACCGGCACCTACGGGTACAACACCCTGGACCAGCTGACCTCGCTGACCGACCCGACCGGCGCGTACTGGCAGTTCAGCTACAACGCGGCCTGCACGCCGCGCAGGGCAGCCCGGCGACCATGCTCGCCGACCCGACGTCAGACCTCAACCTTCAACCTCTGTAGCGGCGTTCCCGCCATCCACGACCAACATGTGCCGCCGGCGCGGCGGCGGCTGGAGAGGCCGCTAGGACAAGGCTGGCACGGTAGCTGGGCCGTTTGCCCACCGAACGGGGGCGCGGCAAAAGCCCAAGGCTAATGCTGCAACTTTGTCCTAGTCGCGCCGCGCTCACATCTACTCAAGCCACTCACCGACGCCGCGACACGTTCGCGCATGTTCGGCGACGTTCGGCCACCCGAAGTATGATCCCGGTATGAGCGAGCGCAAGACCCGTATCACCGTCACGATCGACCCGCATCTCGCCGCCTACGCTGAGCACCTCGTCGACTCGGGGAAGGCCGACTCGGTCTCGGCTGTGGTTAACAGCGCGCTGTCCGAGCGGGTCGAGCGTGACCGGCGCATCCGCAGGCGGTGGAGCGAGATCACCGCCCAGGCCGACCAGGACAAGGTCGCCCGGATGCTTGCTCACGTCGAGGCTCAGGCCGCGCAGCTGCCCGACCGTTACAAGCACCGGTGAGCGAGGACGCCGGCGCCGCCCCTCCTCCGTATGTCCTGGACGCCAGCACCCTTACCGCCGTCGCCCGCGGGGACGCGGGGGTCATGAGCCTCGTGCAGGCGCTGGACGGGCAGGGGCGCCCCCTCGTCATCCCGGTCCTCGCCGTGACGGCCGCCTCACTCGATGCGCGGAGCGACGACGCCGACGAACTGCTGGAAGGGCTTGAACGTCTGGAGAACGCCCTGGCCGCCCCGTTGCAGGACACCGAGCAGGCCGTGCGCCTGGCGGCCGTAATCGCCAGGACCGGGCTGGACGCCTGCGACGCCCACGTTGCCGCGGTGGCCGACGCATCGGTCTGCCCGATCCTCACGCTCGACGCTCCCAAGTGGCGGGAGCACGCCCGCGATCTCGAGGAGCCCCTTCACTTCATCGAGATCGCCGAGCCCGGCGACAGGCCCTAGAACGGCTCGGCGCGCCTGGGGCCACCCTCTCAGCACCGTCACAGCACTGGTGGATAAGAGTAAGAATGGAGACCACAGGGCGAAGGCCCAGGGACGGGTGAGAGAGCATGAACGTGAAGCTGTCGAGGCGGGCACGCTGGGCAGTACCGGCGGCGGTCGTGGCCGTTACCGCCGGCGTGGTCGCGGCGGTGTCGATCCCGGCCGCGCAGGCGTCACCCGACCTTCCGGCCAAGACGCCGGCCCAGCTGCTCGCCAGCGTCAGCGCCGACCATAAGGTGCCGCCGCTGACCGGCACCGTGGTGGAGACCGCCTCGCTCGGCCTGCCGCAGCTGCCGCAGACCGGCAACCAGACCTCGCCCGTGTCGCTGCTCACCGGGTCGCACACGGTCAAGGTGTACTACAAGGACGCCAGCCACTTCCGCCTGGCCGTCCCGCAGCCGTCCTCGGAGACTGACGTCATCGCCGACGGGTCGAAGCTGTGGCTGTGGCAGTCGGCCAGCGACTCGGTGACCGAGTTCATCCCGCCCGCGGGTGGGGCCCCTGCGGCGAAGCAGGTCCCGGCCACCCAGGTGCTGACCCCGCAGCAGGCCGCGAGCCAGGTGCTGGCCCAGGTGGGCAAGACCACCCTGGTCTCGGTGCAGGCCAACGTGATGGTGGCGGGTGAGCCGGCCTACGAGCTGGTGCTGGCCCCGAAGGACTCCCGCTCACTGGTCGGCAAGGTCGTGATCGCGGTCGACGGCAAGTACGGCGTGCCGCTCCGCGTCCAGCTGTTCGCCAAGGGCGTCAGCTCGCCCGCCTTCCAGGTCGGCTACACCGAGCTGCAGTACGTCACCCCGAGCGCGGCCAACTTCGCCTTCACCCCGCCGCCGAAGGCATCGGTCGACAAGGTGAACCTGGGCCATGACACGGGCAAGTCCTCCGCCGCCGCCCCGGCTGGCACCTCCGCGGCTGGCATCGGCCACTACGGCACCAGCTGGCTCAGCGTCGTGTCCTTCCCGCAGGCCGACCTGACCAAGGGCTTCGGCGCCGGCAGCCAGCAGTCCCCGAGCGGGGGCCAGCAGTCCAACGCCTACTCGGCTGGCAGCCAGGGCGTCGGCGTCTCCTCCCAGGAACTGCTCAACGCCCTGCTCGGCTCGGCCAGGCCGGTCAGCGGCAGCTGGGGGAGCGGCACCCTGGTCACCACCAGCCTGGTCTCGATGCTGATGACCGGAGGGAAGGTCTACGTCGGGGCGGTCGCGCCGAGCGTGCTGTACGCCGCGGTCGGTCATACGTCATGAGTGACCTGGCGATCGCCAGCTCCGCGCTGACCAAGCGGTTCCGCGGTGGCCAGCTGGCGGTCGACCATGTCGACCTGTCGGTCCCGGCCGGCTCGGTCTACGGCTTCCTCGGCCCGAACGGGTCGGGCAAGACCACCACGATCCGCATGCTGCTCGGGCTCGCGTACCCGTCCAGCGGGTCGGCGCAGGTCCTCGGCACCCCGGTGCCGGACGGGGTCGTCCGGGTGCTGTCCCGGGTCGGCTCGCTGGTGGAGGGCCCCGCCTTCTACCCGTACCTGTCCGGCTGGGACAACCTGGCCCGCTACGACGCGGCCGACCGCGGCGCGGCGGGCGGCACCGCCCGGGAGCGGATCGGCGAGGCCCTCGACCGGGTCGGGCTCACCGCCGCGGCCAAAAAGAGGTTCCGCAACTACTCCCTCGGCATGAAGCAGCGTCTCGCGATCGCCTCGGCCCTGCTGGTCCCGCGCGACCTGATCATCCTCGACGAGCCCACCAACGGGCTCGACCCGCAGGGCACCCGCGAGGTCAGGTCGCTGGTGCGGCAGATCGCGGCCGAGGGGATCACCGTCTTCGTCTCCTCCCACCTGCTGGCCGAGGTCGAGCAGGTGTCCACCCACGTCGGGGTGATGCGGCTGGGCAAGCTGGTCTTCCAGGGCGAGCTGGCCGAGCTGCGCCGCACCGCCGCCCCCCGGGTGACGGTCCGCACCGGCGACGTCGCCCTCGCGGCAGAGGTCTTCGCCAAGCTCGGCCTGGCCGACCCGGCCCCGGGCGACGAGCTGATCACGGCCGAGCTCGGCGGCACCGCGCCGGAGAAGATCACCGCCGAGCTGGTGCACGCCGGGGTGGGCGTGCGGGCGCTGACGGTCGAGGCGCCCAGCCTCGAGGACCTGTTCGTCGGCCTGACCGGGGAGGGCTTCGATGTCGAGCACTGAGGCCGCGGACCAGCCGGCTGGCCTGACGGCCACGGCCACCGTCGGGGAGACCGAGGACCGAGTGTCCCGGCCGCTGCCGCGGGCCGGGGTGGGGGAGCGGGAGCTGGCCGCCCCCGTTCGGAGTGCCCTGAGGTTTTTCGCGAACGAGCTCCGGCTCACCTTCTTTCGCCGCCGCAACCAGCTCCTGCTGGTCGTTACGGCGCTGTTCCCGCTGCTGATCGGCATCGGCCTGAAGGCGGCGGCGCCGCACGGCGGCGGCGGGGGACGCGGGCCGAGCGCGAGCGGCCAGGCCTATTTCAGCCAGCTTGCCGGCAACGGCGTGTTCCTCACCTTCGTGGCGCTGTCGCTGCTGCTGATCCTCGTGCTGCCGGTGATGGTCGCGGTCGTGTCGGGCGACTCGGTCGCGGGCGAGGCCGGCTACGGCACCCTTCGCTACCTGCTCGCGGTCCCGGCCGGGCGGACCCGGCTGCTCGCGGTCAAGTACGCCGCGATCGTGGTCTGGGCGGTCGCCGCCACCTTCGTGGTGACGGTGGTGGCGCTGGTGACCGGGGTGGCGCTGTTCGGCGCCGGGCCGGTGACGCTGCTGTCCGGCACCACCGTGTCGCTGGCCGACGGGCTGGTCCACGTGTTGTGGGTGACGCTCTACATATGCGCCGCGATGGCCGCCCTCGGCGCCATCGGCCTGGCCATCTCCACCTTCACCGAGCACGCGATCGGCGCCATCGCGGCGGTGATGATCCTGGTCGTCGCCAGCGAGGTGGTCGACAACATCCCCCAGTTCGCGCCGGTCGCCGCGTACATCCCGACCCACTGGTGGCTGTCGTTCGACTCGCTGCTGCGCAGCCCGGTCGACACCACCACCCTGCTGCACGGGCTGGCGTCGTTCGCGGTCTACGCTGCGGTCTTCTTGTGCATCGCCTGGGCCCGCTTCACCTCGGCCGACGTCACCAGCTGAGCCGCAACCCGCCGCCGATGTCCGGCATCATAGACGTGTGACGTCTCCCACCGGACGCGACTATCGCACACCCGCCCGTCCGCTGGGCCTTCAGGCCGGCATCGACCTGGACAAGGCGCTAGCACTGGCGTCGGACCTGGAGGACACGCAGATCATCGACCATCTAGACGCCGACTTTGCGCGGTTCCCGGGCGTCGCGACGGTCAATCCAGACGAGGATCGCGGATGAGCGCCGTCTGCGACCCGAGCAGGCAGGAACGTGGAAACTTCGCGCACAGCGGTAAAAAAGCGTCCGATGCGGCAGCTTTCTTTCCACGCTGCGCGCGGTTACCGCGCAGAGCGGATTTACCGTCTTCTGTCGGGCGACCTGGCCGGCCGCCAGGCAGCAGGCGGGACGCCACGGGTGATGCTCAGAACGAGCTCAGAAGCTTTCCCGACGAGGCCGTCAGCGGGGGGTGCCAGACTGAACGCGTGAACAGCTCGAAGGAACCGAACCAGCCCCGTCCGGTCGCACAGGCGGTGGCCGACCGCGAGCGGGGGCATCAGCGGCTGAAGACGGCCACGGTCACGGTGTCAGCCGCGAGCGTGCTCGCGGCCGGCGTGGTGGCGGTCGTTCTCCCGGGCGCCAGCCATGCCAGCGTCAAAAGCACCAGCACCGGGACTAGCTCGTCGTCCTCGCCCTCGGCGTCCCCCTCCTCCTCGAAGTCGACTGGGTCCTCGTCGAAATCGGGCACCAGCAGCTCGGGCACCAGCTCATCCGGTAGCAGCAGCTCATCCGGCAGCAGCAGCTCTTCCGGCAGCAGTTCCTCCAGCACTGGCTCTGGATCCAGCTCGTCGGGTAGCTCGGGCAGCCTGCAGGCGCCCGCCAGCACCCCGGCCAGCAGCAGCAGCGGCAGTAGCGGCTCGACCTCGGGCGGATCATGACCACGGTCGAGAACCCGACCGGGTTCGCGGCCTGGACCGCGCTCGGCGTGCTGGTTCAGCTGGTGGTGACCGAGCCGTCCGCGACGGCGGCCGCCCGGCAGCTGCTGGAAGCCGACCTGCTCGCGCTCGACCAGGCCTGCAGCCGCTTCCGGCCCGACTCGGAGCTGGTGGCGGTGGGCCACGCCGCCCGCGGCCAGGCGGGCGAGGTCACCGTGTCGGTCAGCCCGCTGCTGGCCGAGGCGGTCGAGGTCGCGCTGCGGGCGGCCCAGCTGACCGACGGGGACGTCGACCCCACGGTGGGCGGAGTGCTGGCCGACCTCGGTTATGACCGGGACTTCGCCCAGCTCACGCCGCCGGACCAGCCGGCGCCGGACCAGCCGCCGCCAGGCCAGCCAGCGCCGGACCAGCCAGCGCCAGCATCCGGATCAGGGCCGGGCACGGTCGGGGTCCGCGTCATCCCCGGCTGGCGCTCGGTCCGGGTGGACGTCGCCAGCGGCCGGCTGACCGTTCCCGGCGGGGTCCAGCTCGACCTCGGGGCGACGGTCAAGGGCTGGGCGGCGGACCGCGCGGCGGCCCGGATCGCGGCCGAGCTCGGCTGCGGCGTGCTGGTCAGCCTGGGCGGTGACACGGCGGTGGCGGGGCAGGCGCCGGCCGACGGCTGGCGCATCCGGGTCCAGGACCGGACCGGACTGCCAGGCGAGCAGCCGGAGGGGCCGAGCCAGGTGGTGACGATCCGCGACGGCGGCCTGGCGACTTCGTCGACCGCGGCCCGCCGCTGGCGGCACGGTGGTGACGTACTGCATCACATCCTCGACCCGCGCACCGCCCGCCCGGCGGCCCAGGTCTGGCGGACCGTTTCGGTCGCCGCCGCGACCTGCGCCGACGCGAACACGGCGGCGACCGCGGCGATCATCCGGGGCCATCAGGCGGTTCCGTGGCTGACCGGCCTGCGGCTCCCGGCCCGGCTGGTGGCGCTGGACGGCACGGTCCGTACCCTGGCGGGCTGGCCCGCGGACGCCGGGTAACGGCAGCAGGCAAGCAGGCCGTGCAAGTGCCCCGGCGTGCCGCGGGCCGGCGCTGTCAGTCCTCGTCCAGCAGCCAGTCGAGGGCGACGGCGGCCGTCCAGGACTGGTTGAGCGAGCCGAGCGGCGCGCCGCTCAGCGGGTGGTAGTACTCGGCGTACGACTCGTCTCCGAGCTGCTCCAGTGACTCCGACCGGAACGCGCCGGCGACCTGGTGTTCCCCGGACCGGGACAGCGCCCAGGTGAGCAGCCAGGTGAACACCGGCCACTGCGGTCCGCGCCAGTAGCAGGCGGGGTCGAACGCGGCCGAGCACGGTGAGGTCGACGGCGGCAGCGCGTACTTGAACGACGGGTGCCCGGCCCAGCGGGGGCCGGAGAGCAGCTCGGTGAGCTGCTGGCGCATGGTCATCGGCATGCCGCCGGCGATCAGCGGGGCGAACCCGGCGATCGTCTCGGTCTTCAGCCACTTGCCGGTCCGCAGGTCGACGTCGGCGGCCAGGCCGCTCACCTCGTCGACGTGGCAGAAAACAGCCGCCCGAGCCTGGGCGGCGTAGTCCTTGAGCTCGGCAGCCTCGTCGGATTTTCTCAGCCGGACCGCCAGCGATGCGAGCAAGTCGGTCGCGCAGGCGTAGATAGCGGTGAACAAGACATCGCCAACCTGGAACGAACCAGTCTGGCGCAACATCCCCGCGTCATAGCCGGCCTGCTTGGCCTCCTCAACCAGCCACAGGTAACGGTCATACTCGCGGTCAGACGGCCGCTGGGCGGCGTCTGACACGTGTGCCTTGTCCTTCCTGGTGTAAAGCGGAAGCTCGGGGCCAACTTCAACATCGGCGTAGGCCGCGTCCCAGCGGGGGGAGTTGTCGGTCCCGGACTCCCATCCGTGGAACAGCGTCATCAGGCCGGTTTCCTTGTCCATCCGGTCCCGGGCGAGAAACCGGTGCCAGGCCAGCAGCCGGGGGTAAATGGCGGCGGCCCACTGCTCGGTGCGCGCGCGCTCGGCGCCGCCAGCCCGGTCGCCCACCGCGATGATCCGGTCAACCGCGATCGCGTGGACCGGGGGGTCAATGATCCCGCTGGTGGCGGGGGACGTCGTCGCGTCTTCGTTGTAGGCCGCGCACTGCCACTGACCCGGACCGGGCCAGTAGCCGTCGGCGCCGGCGTCGAACACGATGTGCGGGAGCAAACCGTTGCGCCACTGGCCGGCGAAGAGCGAGTCGAGCTCGAGGCGGGCGCGCGGCAGGTCGATGGTGGCCAGGCCGATCGCGTTGAACGCGGCGTCCCAGCTCCACTGATGGGGGTAGAGAGACGGAGCGGCCTTCGTGATCAGGCCGTTGCTATTGTCGCGGAGGATGTAGGCCGCTCTGGCGGCGATTGATAGTGACCCTGTCATTGAGTAACAACCCGGTTTCTTAATGTTTCTATCGTGTTAACTCTGCTGGCCGCAAAAAACTTCCGGTTCAAACGCACGGGTCGTCATGCGCCTTACCACAGGCCGAAGTTACCTAACTAGAACTACCCGCACCATGGATGAGACACCTGACTAGGGACACCGTTGCTGGGGCCGGGGGATAGCAGCCGTTACGGTCCGTTAACCCGGAGCTGTGGCTCAGAGCCGCCTCAGAGCGCCGCCGGAACCCACGCTCGGGTTGGCCGCCGATGCTGAACAGGTGAGCGGAATCAACTCTTCGACAGTGTTTTGGTACGCCAGCCGTGCCACCGGCGTGGTCGCGCTGGTGCTGCTGACCGCGGTCATGGTGCTCGGCCTGCTGGTCTCCCGCCAGGGCGGCTGCCCGGGTTGCCGCGCTTTGCCGCAACCGGGCTGCACCGCAATCTCTCGTTGCTCGCCACCGTCTTTGTCGCCATCCACGTGCTGACGGCCGTCCTCGACGGCTACGTGCACATCCCGCTCGTCTCCGCGGTGATCCCGCTTACTTCGTCCTACGAGCGGCTGTGGCTGGGACTCGGCGCCGTCAGCCTCGACCTGATGCTGGCCGCAGTGGTGACCAGCCTGCTCCGCCGCCACCTGTCGCGCCGGTTCTGGCTGGCGGTGCACCTGACCGCCTACCTGAGCTGGCCGGTCGCCTGGGTGCACTCGCTCTTCGCCGGCAGTGACCTCCGGCACGGAGCCCTGCTGGATCTGGCGGTCGGCTGCGCCGTCGTCGTGGCGGGTGCCGCCGGGTGGCGGCTGGTCGCCGCGGCCCGGGACGTGCCGCGGGCCGAGCGGGTCGGACGGCTGCTGGCCGACGCGGAGACTGAGGACGCGGAGACTAAGAAGGAAAGGACGCTGAGCCGGTGAG
The DNA here is from genome assembly GCA_963795335.1 of uncultured Actinomycetota bacterium. Lineage (GTDB taxonomy): Bacteria > Actinomycetota > Actinomycetes > Streptosporangiales > Streptosporangiaceae > Trebonia. The sequence continues at coordinate 251,896 of CAWCHI010000001.1, read as the reverse complement.
CACGGTGACTGAGGAGTTCCGAGACGTGACGACGTGGCAGCCCCGGCTGCTGCCGGTGGATGCCCGGCCCGCGCTCGACTGGCGTGCGCACGCGTCCCAGCACGGCCCGCTGCCCTACCGGCACCTGCCCGGCGAGCTGATCGGGGACGTGGCCGCGGCCGGGCTGACCGGCCGCGGGGGGGCCGCCTTCCCCGTGGCCCGCAAGCTTCAGTCGGTGCTGGACGCCGCCACGAAGCGGCGCCGCGCGCCGGTCGTGGTGGCCAACGGGGCCGAGTCCGAGCCGGCCAGTGACAAGGACGCCACCCTGATGTGGCTGTCGCCGCACCTCGTGCTGGACGGGCTGCAGCTCGCGGCCGAAGCGGTCGGCGCCGAAACCGCCATCCTCTGCCTGCACGCCGGCCGCGAGGCCGACGTGGGCGCGGGGCTGCGGGAGGCCATCGCTGCCCGCCAGGCGGCGGGAGTCGACCGGGTGCCGGTCGACATCGCCGTGGTGCCGCCGCGTTTCCTCAGCGGACAGGAGACCGCGCTGCTTCACCACCTAGGCGGCGGGGAAGCGATTCCGCAGTTCATCCCGCCGCGAGTGACCGAGCGCGGCCTCGGCGGTGCGCCCACCCTGGTGCAGAACGTCGAGACGCTCGCGCACCTGGCCCTGATCGCCCGCTACGGGCCGCGCTGGTTCCGTGCGGCCGGCACCAGGGAAGAGCCAGGGTCGATGCTCGCGACCGTACGCCGGGCCGACGGCCGCCCGCGGGTCACCGAGGTTCCCTTCGGCCTGCCGCTGCCGGCCCTGCTGGCGGGAGAGCTGCGGGCCCAGGACGCGGTCCTGATCGGCGGCTACCACGGAACCTGGCTCAGCGGTGCCGGCGCCCGCGCGCTCACCCTGGACAACCGCTCGCTGGCCAGCGCCCGCGCCCGGGTAGGGGCCGGGGTCGTGATCGTGCTTCCGGCCGGCCGCTGTGGCCTGACGGAAACCGCCCGGGTGGTGCGCTACCTGGCCCTGGAGAGCGCCGGGCAGTGCGGCCCGTGCCTGAATGGGCTGCCCCGGATCGCCACCGCGCTGGCCGAGCTGGCCGGCCGCCGCTCCCGCCCGCAGCTCCTCGACGACCTAAGCCGCTGGTCCGGGCTGGTGACCGGGCGCGGCGCGTGCCACCACCCGGACGGCACCGCCCGGTTCGTGGCCAGCGCGCTGCGCACCTTCGAGGCCGAGGTCGGCCTGCACCAGCGCGGCGGCTGCTCCGCCACCGACGACCGTCCGTTCCTGCCGGTCCCCGCGGCCGGTCCCGACGGGAAGTGAGCACCATGCCAGTCACCCGCACCGCGACCAGGCTGACGGTCAACCCGATCGAGTGCGTGGGCCACGGCGCCTGCGCCGAGCTGCTCCCCGAGGCGATCGCGCTCGACGAGTGGGGCTACCCGCTCATCGACCCGCGCCCGCTCGCCCCCGGGCTCGAGCGGCACGCCCGCCGGGCGGTGTCCGCCTGCCCCGCCCTGGCCCTGCGGCTCGTCCGGGCCGACCGCTAGCACACCCGCTACCCCGAACGGGGCGTGGCTTCGCGTCCAGGCGAAGCCACGCCCCGTTCGGCTGCTGCGCCAGCTTCTCGGTTGACCACCAAATGGCTGAGCCGAACCCTGCGGCTCGCTCACGCCTTATCAGAGCGTCCTGTTCACCGGCCCCGATCACCCGCAACCGGAATGCGGCGCCTCTGCCTAGCTGGGCTGGCACGGCACGGAATGACCGGCCGGATTCGCACAGGCCCTGCGAGCCTGCGAGCTCGGATGATAGCCGCTGACACTACAGTCACAGGAAGAGCACGCCCTGAACGGGCGGCCCAAGACGCGGGAAACAAACCGGGCTCCAGTCCATAAAACTTTCCGGCCTGCCAAATGTTTCCGCGTCGATGGGCATGAAAGCCGACCCGGGTCACCCACGCTGCGAAGGCGGAGCCGCCGCTACCTGACCTCGGGCCTGCCTGGCTTCCGGGGCTGGGGCCGAACCAGCGGGGGCAGGATTCAGAGTCCTGCTGGGGACGCCGGCGCCCCACCCGGAACCGCATGCGGAAGGCGCGATTCGAACGCGCATACCGCGAGGTCTGAACGCGCGAGGTCTGCCAGTTGCCGTCACTTCCGCATGCGCGGCCAGCAAATCGGCCAGCAAATCGGGCCGCGAGCATCCCGGCCAGTGAGCCGCCCTCAGCGCGGGGAAGGTTGATGCATCATGTATCGTTCCCCTTAACCGCTACGATCAGGTCGGCCGACTCAGCCAGGGGGCGTCCTCATGCCAGCCGTAACCGTCGACAACCTGCTGGTGCTGCCCCGGGTCACCGCGCCCGCGGCCGAGGGCGACCGCCCGGTGGTGAAGGTGACCACCGCGCCGTCGGGCTTCGAGGGCGAGGGGTTCCCGGTCCGGCGGGCCTTCGCCGGGGTCAACCTGGCCGACCTGGACCCGTTCATCCACATGGACCAGATGGGCGAGGTCGAGTACGCGCCAGGCGAGCCCAAGGGCACACCGTGGCACCCGCACCGCGGCTTCGAGACCGTGACCTACATGATCGACGGGGTATTCCGGCACCAGGACTCCCATGGGGGCGGCGGCCTCATCACCAACGGCGACACCCAGTGGATGACGGCCGGCGGCGGCATCCTGCACATCGAGACCCCGCCGGAGGAGCTGGTGATGAGCGGCGGCCTGTTCCACGGCTTTCAGCTCTGGGTCAACCTGCCTGCCCGGCTCAAGCTGACCCAGCCGCGCTACCAGGACATCCGGGCCGGCCAGGTCGCGCTGCTGACCTCGGCCGACGGCGGGGCGCTGCTGCGGGTGATCGCCGGGGAGCTGGACGGGCACGCCGGCCCGGGCACCACCCACACCCCGATCACCCTGGTGCACGCCACCGTCTCCCCGGGGGCGGAGGTCCGGCTGCCGTGGCGGGCCGACTTCAACGCCCTCGGCTACGTGCTCGCGGGCAGCGGCACGGTCGGCGCCGAGCGCCGCCCGGTCCGCGCGGGCCAGCTCGCGCTGTTCGGCTTCGGCGAGTCGGTCACGTTCGCGGCCGACGCCAAGCCGGACGGCCCCAGCCCCGGCCTCGACATCCTGCTGCTCGGCGGCGAGCCGATCCGCGAGCCGGTCGCCGCCTACGGGCCGTTCGTCATGAACACCCAGGCCGAGCTGGCCCAGGCGTTCGAGGACTTCCGGGCGGGCCGGCTGGGCAGCATCCCGGCCAGCCCGGCGCCCGCCCTCCCGGCCGACCGCCCCGGTCACGACGTGCTGTAACGGCCAGGCGCGGGCCGGTCAGGTGCTGGGCGTGGTCCCGCTGAGCAGGGTGAGCAGCTGCTCGCCGTTGGGGGAGCCGAGACCCGAGCAGGCGTCCCAGCCCGGCCCGGCGTTGTAGGCGCCGTTGCTGCCCGAGGTGATGTCGTTGAAGCCGGGCGCGGCTACGCCCGCCGCCGCGCCGGCGTACAGCGTGGTCTGCAGCAGCCCGAACTTCTTGCCGGCGGACTGGGCGAGCCGGGCGACGAGCCCGGCCCACAGCGGCGCCACGGCGGACGTCCCGCCGATCGGCTGCCGCTTGCCGTCCACCACCACCAGGTAACCCGTCGTCGGGTCGGCGTTGCCGGTCACGTCGGGCACCCCGCGGCCGGTGCTCCCGGACGACAGGGCCGGCACCCCGGCCTGCGCCTGGTAGGACGGCAGGGGGAACACGTCGGAGACGCCGCCGCCGGTCGCGCCCTCGTTGCTGGCAAGCTCGTTCCACACCACCTCGGAGCTGACGGCGAACGTCGTGGTGCTGCCGATGAGCCTGGTGCCGCCGCAGGCGAGCGCGTTCGGCGAGGAGGCGGGGAAGTCGCAGTGAACCGAGGTCTGCCCGCTGGGGTCGTCGCTGGCCCCGTTGTCGCCCGCGGCGACGGTGACGGTGATGCCGAGCGCGGCCGCGTCGGCGAAGGCGGAGTCCATTGCGGTCCGCGACTGGGCCGACCACTGGTCCTCCGACTGGCCCCAGCTGATCGAGACGGCGATCGGCGTGGGGGTGGCGTGCACCGCGTCGGAGATCGCGTCGATGAACCCCTGGTCGGTGTTGGGCGCGAAGTAGACCTGCTGCACCGCCCCCGGGGCGACGCCGCCGACCACCTGAATGTCCAGCTCCACCTCGCCGTCGGCGTCGCCGCCGGGGGTGTTGGAGCCGCCGTCGACGCCGACCGCGGTCACCGACGGGACGGCCAGCCCGAGCCCGGAGAAGTAGGTGGACAGGTCCGACTGGGTGTAGCCGCCGCCGAGCTCGATGATCGCGACCGTCTGCCCGGTGCCGTCGGTGCCGTCGGGGAACTGGTAGAAGCTCGCGACCTGGGGAGCGGTCAGCGGCGTGGCGGTGGCGGCGGCAGCCGCTGGTCCGCCCTCCGGTTCGGCCGCCGGCCGGGCGCCCGCCGACGGGCCGCGGCGGAACTGCGCGCGGGCCTGCGGGCGGTCGTCCAGGCCGACCACAGCGGTGATGATGCCGGACAGCCGGGCAGGAACTGACAGCGAGCCGGTTCGGTAGCGGTGCCGTACCTGACCCGAACCGTCCGGGTGGGGCGAGCTGACCAGGGTGAGGGTGGTGCCGAAGGCCGCTTGCATCGCCGCGATCGTCCCGCTCACCTTGAGCCGCCGCGACGGCAGCAGGTACTCGCTCACCGTGAGCCCGTACTCGCCCAGCACCTCGGCCACCAGCTGGGCGTCGGCCGGGTCGGCGCCGTACTGGTCGCCGAGCTGGGTCGGGCTGACCGTCTCCGGTCCTTGCACCAGGGAAGCGGGGATGTCCGCGCGCCGCCGGAGCAGCACGGTCACCGTGATGACCTGATTCTCGTCGAGGGGAGCCGGCGCGGGCGTGGCGCCCGGCAGCTCGGTGCGGTCACTTCCGGACAGCGGTACGAGATCTGGCATGAGGTTCCTCCCCGGGCGGCTGCGCCTGTCTACCGGAGATTCTGTCGCGGTATCCGGGCCGGCACCCTGCGTTCGGAGGTGATATTTGCTTATCTTTCCACCGGCTTGATACCGCTGCCGCCCCGCCTAAAGCGTCCACGTGTCACTCATCGTGATCTCCCGTTTGGTCACTATCCGTAAATTTCTTCTCCTTGTCACTATCGGATAGTAATTGATCCCAGGCCAGGCGGACTTACCGGCAGACTGTAATCCACTCTCGCCGGCCAACTCGCACGATCGTCGGTTACGGAAGGTGACTTAGTTAAGAGGCGCTGCCGTCTGCCGCCGCCTCGACGGCTACTTCCCGGTCACCGGCCAGGGCGGCCAGCTGCCCGCGGACGACGCCCGCGGCCGGGTGCTGCAGCGCTCGCAGGATCGTCAGCGCCTCGTCCCAGGCGGCCCGGGCGCCGCGGCTGTCGCCGACTGCGTGGTACGTCTCCCCGAGATGGGCCAGCGTCATCGCCAGGTCGTAGCGCACGCCCATCTCCCGGCTGAGGGAAGCGGCGCGCAGGAAGCAGGGCACCGCCTCGTCGGGCCGGCCGAGGCGGTGCAGGACCACGCCGAGCGTGTCCCAGGTGCCGGCCTCGCCCGGGGAGTACCCGATCGCCTGGCACAACTCGATCGCCTGAAGGCAGCAAGCGCGCGCCCGTGTCAGCCAGGGCCCGCATACGTGGTGGAAGGTGTAGAGCACGACCGGCAGCCGCGACGCGTGGACGTCGAACCCGGCCCGCGCGGCCAGTTCGGTCACCTTGAGCAGCACCTGGTCCTCCGCCTCGAGCCAGGCCAGGGCGGAAGCCTTGCCGCTGAACGCCTCGGGGGAGACGCCCGCCGCGGGCGGGTCGAGGCCGATCAGCTCGCGCCCCGGGTACAGCAGCTGCTGCGCCCGGTGGGCAGTGTGCAGGTAATGGTCGAGCAGCCGCCGCGTGGCGGCCTCGATGCCGTCGGCCGCGTTGTACTGCTCGGCCGCGTACACCCGGAGCAGGTCGTGGAACGCGTAGCGGCCCGGTGTGACCTCGGTCAGCAGCGACGCCCGGGTCAGCCCGCGCAGCGCCGCCCGGGCCGCCGCGGGCGCCGCCCCCGTCAGGGACGCGGCCGCGGCCGCGCTGATGTCCGGCCCCGGGTGCAGGCCGAGCAGCCGGAACATCCTGGCGGCGGGCTCTGGCAGGTGCCGGTAAGACAGCGACAGCACGGTGCGCACATTGGCGGCCGGGTCGCCCGCGTCGAGCGCGTCAAGGCGCCCGGCGAGCTCGGTCAGCTCGGCCGCGAGGGCCGGCAGCGGCAGGTTGGGCGCGGCGGCGGCCCGGGCGACCACGACCGACAGCGCCAGCGGCAGCCGGGCGCACAGCGTGGCCAGCTCGGGCACCGCCGACGGCTCGGCCGCCGCCCGCTCCGGGCCCAGCCGCGCGATGAGCAGCTCGCTCGCCTCCGGCGCGGACAGCACGTCGAGCCGCAGCAGCCGGGCCCCTTCCCGGGCCGCCAGCGCGGCCAGGTCGTCCCGGCTGGTCACGATCACCAGGCAGGCCGGCGAGGCGGGCAGCAGCGGCCGCACCTGGGCGCCGTCGGCCGCGTTGTCGAGCAGGACCAGCATCCGCCGGCCGGCCAGCACCGAGCGGCAGAGCGCCGCCAGCCCGTCGGCGTCGGCCGGCCGCCGCTCTGGGGGCACGCCGAGCGCGTCGAGGAAGCCGCGCAGCACGTCGGCCGGATCGGCCGGGCCGCCGCCGGGGTCGAAGCCGCGCAGGTTGGCGTAGAGCTGCCCGTCCGGGAAGCGCGAGGCGACCCGGTGCGCCCAGTGCAGGGCCAGGGCCGTCTTGCCGACCCCGGCGGTCCCGCTGATGGCGCAGATCGTGACCCCCGCCGCTGCCGCCGCGCCGTTGGACGCGGCCGCCGGGAGGGCGCGGTCGAGCAGCGCGAGCTCGCCGGACCGCCCGGCGAAGTGCGGGACCGGGGTGGGCAGCTGGCGGGGAACGGTGATCCCGGCCGGCGTGCCGCTTGCGGCCGCCGCCGCTCCGGCGGCACCGGCCGGGGTGACGGGTGGCGTGACGGTCGGGGTGACGGCGCCGTGGCCCCAGCCGGCGCGGTAGGACGCGACCAGGTCGGCTGCGGCCGACGGGGGCAGCCCGAGCGCGCCCGCCAGCGCCCGCACCGACGACGGGTACGGCTTGCGGGTCCGCCCGCGCTCGAGGTCGGCGATGGCCCGGACCGATACCCCGGACCGCTCGGCCAGGTCTTCCTGGGTCAGCCCGGCCGCGGCCCGCTGCTGGCGGAGCCACTCCCCAGGCCGTGACTGACCGGGAGGTGCATCCATGATCATCACCTGCTTGTGACCACCCCGTCACGGATAGTCTAACTTGCCCCTGCTCGCGGCGATAGTTGCCAATTGCGTAACCCGAGCCCGCTGGATGCTGGATCCCGGCCCTGAGCGGCGCCCGTGTCCCTTGCGCACCACGGGAATCGTTTTGTCAGAGATATGACAAATGTGACCGTTTCACAGCGAGGGGTGGCCGCCTCTGTCAGCATGGCAGTGGGTAACCGGTTGAGCCGCATGCGTGGCCATTATCGACCGCGCAGCCGGTGCCCGGTGAGTGAAAGGGTCGCCGTGTCCCCCTCCCCGGCTCCCCGCCCGTCCTTTCGCGGCCTGCTCAGGCTGCCCGAGTTCCGTGCGTTCTGGGTGTCCTACGTGCTGTCGGTCGGCGGTGACCGCCTCGCCCTCGTCGCCCTGACGCTGCTGGTCTACGACCGCTCCAAGTCGCCGCTGCTGGCGGCGGTCACGTTCGCCGCTGGCTTCCTGCCGTACCTGTTCGGCGGCATGTTCCTGTCCGGGCTGGCCGACCGGCTGCCCCGGCGGCCGGTCATGGTCGGCGTGCGACCTGGCCCGCGGCGTGCTGGTGGTGGCCATGCTGGCGCCCCGGGTCCCGCTCGCGGGCATGATCGTGCTGCTGTACGCGGTCACCCTGCTCCAGCCGCCGTTCGACGCCTCCCGCGCCGCGATCCTCCGCGACGTGCTGCCCCGACGCGCGCTACCCGCTGGCGATGGCGGTCATGGGCTCGACGTCGCGCATCGGTCATCGTGGCGGGCTCGGCGGCGGGCGGTGTCGTCGTGGCCGCTCTTCGGTGCCCGCCCCGCCCTGGCCGGCGGACGCGGCCACGTTCGCCGCCTCGGCGCTGCTGATCCAGTTCGGCGTGCGCTCCCGGCCCGCTACCGCGGCCGCGGCCGGGGCGGAGCGGCCGCGAGAACCCGCTGCGGCAGCTGAGGGCGGGCATCCGGCTGGTCTTCGGCGACCCGGCGCTGCGCATGCTGCTGGGACTCGCCTGGCTGGCGGCCTTCTACGAGGTGCCCGAGGGCCTGGCCGCCCCGTACGCGGGGCGGCTCGGGGGCGGGGCGGTCGCGGCGGGCCTGCTCATCGCCGCCTCGCAGCTCGGCGCGGTCGTGTCGACCCCGTTGTTCACCCGGAAGATAGGCCCGCTGACCCGGCTGCGCTGGATGGGGCCGATGGCGGTGCTCGCCTGCGCAATCCTCGCGGCGCGGTCGCTTCACCCGGGCCTGATCGTGCTCGATGGCACTGTTCGCGCTGTCCAACAGCGTTCACGATGTACCAGATCGCCGCCAACACCGCGTTCGTGGAGCGGATACCGAACGAGAAGCGGGGGCAGGCCTTCGGCCTCGCCAACGCGGGCCTGGTGGTCGGTCAGGGGGTGGCGTTCGCCATAGCTGGAGCGGCCGCCGAGGTGGTACCTCCCTCGACGGTCGTGGCTCTCAGTGGGGGAATCGGTGCCGTTATCGCCTGCTGGCCTGGCGCTCCGCTGGCGGGGAATGTCACCCGCCGTCGGCCGTCACACTGCGAGGCATCTTGGCCGAGAGGCCTCGCTTACCAGGCAAAGGCACCTATCCCAAGCGGCTCGTTGTAAAGCTAGGGGGTAATTCGGGTGAGGCAACGGATCCGGCTATCAGGTCCAGGTGTCACGCATGATGCCACTCCCTTCTGTGCGCGCGTTGAGTGGTGCAGATCGCGGCCTTTCAGTTCCAGATAACGCTTCGCACAGCCTGCTCCTCCTCATGAGTAACAGCAAGCACAGGGGCGCCGCGCCCACTTCATTCTCGGTGGCGCGAATTATTCTCTCCGCCTCCGCGTCATCGCTGTTACGCACTATTAAGCGCCGCCTTGTCCCGACTTGTACCGGAAACACGCCGCAATAGTTACCAAGCCCGGCAAGATGGGTTATGGTAGCTATACGCAGCTAGTCATTTACGGTCAGCAGCTACTAGAAGCGAGGCAACAGGTGTCACAAACGGAACGGTGGACAAATGGAGAGCCGTCGTCCCTCGCCAGTCGCTTCAAAAGGGTCGTGCTGGTACGGGAGCTGGGAGTGGTGGCAGCTGCCCGTCCGGCTGCTGCGCTCGTACGTCGCCGCCGCTGACGTTCGCTGCGCTCGCGGCCATCGGTGTCGCGGCCGCCTTCACCGGCTGGCGCGTGAGCGACCTGGAGCTTCTTCGCCTTGCTCCTGTGCTGCGGGATGATCTCGGTCGCGATCCACGCCGCGCGTGATGTACCAGTACCCGGGATTGACCAGGGACTTCAGCTACCATCTGGGTCGCTCCCATCGCGATTCTTGCTGCCCCCGGTCTACGCCGCCGTCGCGCCCATTCCGTTCATGGCCGTCCTGCAGTTTTTCGTGCACCGCGGCGTGCTGCACCGGCGGGTTTTCACCGCCGCGTCGATCAGCCTGCCCTATGCCGCGGTCTCGCTGGCTGTTCCGCTGGTTTCCGCACTCCTTCGCCGGCACGACGCCGGGCACCGGGCTGCACGCGCTTCACCTGGGTGCCTGGCCGTGGCGGCCTGCGAGATCCTCGGCGGCCGGGTACAGCACTTCCTGATCGTCGGCGCGGTGAAGATGACCGACCCGAGCGTCCGGCTGCGGCGATATGGACCTGAACGCGCAGGCGCTCGCAGGAGCTTTTCGTCGAGATCGACCTCGGCGTCCTCATTACGCTCGCGGTCGGCGCTCAGCTCCACCCTGGTGGTGATCGCGCTGCCGACCGTCCTGCTCGTGCGCCGGTTCCTCGATTCACCCGGTCCTCGTCGCCCAGTCGCGCGTCGATGCGAAGACCGGCCTGCTCAACGTCTCCACCTGGGAGATCCGAGGCCGAGGCGGAGCTCTCCCGGGCGGCCCGCACCCGCACCCCGGTCGCCCTCGCCCTGATCGACATCGACCACTTCAAGCTGGTCAACGACACCTACGGGCACCTGGTGGGCGACCGGGTGCTCAAGGCCATCGCCGAGGCGCTGACCGGCCAGTCGCGCGACTACGACCGGGCGGGCCGGTTCGGCGGCGAGGAGTTCGTGCTGCTGCTCGCCCAGACCGCGGAGCCCGACGCCTGCAACATCGCCGAGCGGCTCCGCGGCTACGTCGCGAACCTGGCAGATCCCGATCGACGACCGCCCGGGCGCGCCCACGCTCAGCGTCACCATCTCGGTCGGCGTCACCGCCATGGCGCGCGGCGAGTCCTTCGAGCTGACCGACCTGCTGGCGGCGGCCGACTCGGCCATGTACGCGGCCAAGCAGGCGGGCCGCAACCGGGTCGCGTTCGCCCCGCCGCTGCGCGACATGGGCATCGACGCCGCCTGGAGACGCCGCCCGCGGCCCGGCCGCCGACGCGGCTGACGAGGCGCCGGACGGAGCCCGGCTGGCCTGGTCGCCGGTCTCCGGTCATCGTGTGAGGCTGGTTCGCGGCGGGCAAACGGCCGCTTCTTTATGCCGTCAGACGTCACTCTGCGTACTCGATGGAGAACTCCACGGGGCTGCAAGGGCAACGGCAACCGCAGGTGCACGTGCGCCCGGCCCGGCCGGCCGGGTCACGCCCCGGGTGCGCCGCGCCGGCCGGGTGCCCGTCCCCGGAAACGTTGCCGGAAACGCGATAGGTCTCGACTGCCCCGGCGCGCTAGCATGGTGACCACCGCGCCGTTACCCGGTGCGGCGCGGAGGCGCGGCAGAGCGGGATGCGCAGGGCGGAAGGGCGCGACGTGGGACGGCGGCGGACGCGGTTCGGATCGGCGTACTCGGCCCGCTGGAGGTGACCGACGCCGCCGGGCCGGCCGGTCCGGGTCGGCGGCCACCGGGTGCGGGCGCTGCTGATCCTGCTCGCCCTCGATCCCGGGCGGGTCCTGCCCGCCCCGTCGATCATCGAGCGCCTGTGGCCCGAGGACCGCCCGGCCGACGCCGCCAACGCGCTGCATTCGCTGGTCTCCCGGCTGCGGCTGGCGCTGCGGGAGGCCGGTGTGCCCGACCAGGTCCTCGAGTCGTCGCCCGGCCGGCTACCGGCTCGCGGTCCCGCCCGCACGCGGTCGACGCCGTCGCCTTCGAGTCGCAGGCCGGCCGACGGTGCCCGGGCCCTCGCCCGCGGCGACGCGGCCGGCCGCCGCCCGCCTGCTCCGCACGGCGCTCGCGCCGGTGGCGCGGCAGCGCGCTCACCGACGTGGCGGGCGAGGAGTTCGCGCTCGCGCCCGCCGCCCGGCTCGACCGAGCTGCGCGCGGCCGCGACGCTGGACCGGATCGAGGCCGACCTCGCGCTGGGCGGGGGCGCGCGGACGAGCCGCCCTCGTCGGCGAGCTGCGCGCGCTCACCGCCGCCGACCAGCTGGCCGAGCGCCCGGCCGCGCTGCTGATGCGCGCGCTGGCCGCCACCGGCCGCCAGGCCGAGGCCCTGGCCGTCTACACCCGCACCCGCGAGCACCTGGCCGACCACCTCGGCGTCAGCCCGTCACCCGGCCTCCAGCAGGCCTACCTGGCGATACTGCGGCAGGAGATCCCGCAGGCCGTCCCCGCCGGGCCGCCCCCGCCCTCCGCCGCCGTGCCCCCGGCGCCCATCGTGCCCCCGGCGCCCACCGTGCCCCCGGCGCCGCCGTCGCCCGGGCTGACCCCCGCCCCGCTCTGGCTGCGGGAGACCGGCGGCAGACGGCCGCCGGCGCGGCCGCGGCCGTGCGCAGGCCGCCGACGAGCTTCGTCGGCCGCGACGACGACGTCGCCCGGGTGCTGAAGCGGCTGGCGGCCGAGCGCCTGGTCACGCTGACCGGCCCGGGCGGCGTCGGCAAGACCCGGCTGGCCGCCGAGGCCGCGGCCCGGCTGGCGGTCCCGGCCTGGTTCGCGGAGCTGGCCCCGGTCACCGACCCGGCCGAGGTCCCGCACGCCGTCCTCGACGCGCTCGGCCTGCGCGAGCGCTCGATCGCCGGCCGCCGGTCCGACGCGGCGGGCGACCCGCTGGACCGGCTGTGCGGCCGCGCTCGCCGACCGGGACGCGGTGCTGATCCTCGACAACTGCGAGCACGTCATCGACGCCGCCGCCGCCCTGGCCGCCCGGCTGCTCGCCGACTGCCCCCGGCGTCCGCGTGCTGGCGACCAGCCGCGAGCCGCTGCAGATCCCCGGCGAGGCGCTGCAGGTGGTCGCGCCGCTGGCGGCCCCGCCGCCGCAGCGGCGACCGGGGCGGTCACCCCCGACATCGCCGCTACCCGGCCGTCCGGCTGTTCACCGACCGCGCCGCCGCCGTCCTCGGCGGGTTCGAGCTCAGCGCGGCCGAACGCCGGCGCGGTGGCCACGCATCTGCCGCGACCCTCGACGGCATGCCGCTGGCCATCGAGCTGGCCGCCCCGTGGCTGCGCACGCTGACCCCGGCCCAGCTCGCCGAGCGGCTCGACGACCGCTTCGCGCTGCTCACCGGCGGCAGCCGGATCGCGCTGCCCAGGCACCAGACGCTCCGCGCGGTCGTCGACTGGAGCTGGGACCTGCTGTCCGACCAGGAGCGGGCGCTCGCCCGGCGCCTGGCGGTCTTCCCCGGCGGGGCGTCCCTGGCCGCGGCCGAAGCGGGTCTGCGCCGAGCCGGGGCGGGCTCGGGCCGGCGGACGTGCTCCGCGCGCTGGCCGGCCTGGTCGGCAAGTCGATCCTGGCCCGGGCGGGACGGCGGCGGGGACGGCGAGCCCCGGTACCGGATGCTGGACACGGTCCGCGCCTACGGCCTCGAACGCCTGGCCGAAGCGGGCGAGGAGACCGCCGCCCAGGGACGCCGCCGCGCGCTACTACCTGGACCTCGCCGAGGCCGCCGACCCGCTGCTGCGTCACCAGCACGCAGGCCCGCTGGTTCCGCGTGCTGACCGCCGAGCAGGACAACCTCAACGCCGCCATCCGCTGGGCGACCGGCCGCGGCGACGCCGCCAGCGCGCTGCGGTTCGTGCGCGCGCTCGGCTACTTCTGGGTGCAGCGCGGTCACGGCGAGGCCGACGCGCTCGTCCCGCGACGTGCTCGCGCTGCCGCTGCCCGCCGCCGCTGACCGCCCCGGCTCACCGAGGCGCGGGTCTCTGCGCGCTGCTCGCGGCCGGCTGGACCTGGGACATCGAGTCGATCAGGGCGCCGCTGAACGAGGCGATCGCCGCCCTCGCGACCGCACGGCGGGACGCAGGCGTCGGCCCACCCGCTCGTCGCGATGGCCGAGCCGCTGCTCCTGCAGTTCGACGGGGCCGCCGATGCGGCCGAGCAGGAGTACCGAGCGGCACGTCAGCGCGGGCGACCCCTGGCTGCGCGGCGATCGGCCGGGTCTACCTGTCCACCTCCGGGTTCAGCCTCGGCCGGCTCGACGGCGCCGAGGCGCAGTGCCGCGCGGCCTGGCCGAGCTGCGGGCGATCGGCGAGCAGTGGGGCGTCTCGATGGCGCTCACCCAGCTCGCCGAGTTCACCGAGCTGCGCGCCGAGCACGCCGCCTCCATCAGCGCGCTGACCGAGGCGGCGGCGATCGGCCGCGAGCTCGGCGTCTGGGGCGACCTGACCTACGTCGAGGCGCGGCTCGCGCTCATCCACGCCCGGGCCGGCGACCTCGGCCGCGGCCCGGGCCGAGCATCGCCCGGGTCCAGCGGATGGTCGGCGGCGCGCGGCGGTCGGATGGACAGCGACCGCTGGGTCGCGCTACATGCGCGCCGAGCTGGCCTGGCGGGAGGGCGACTACGCCGCCGCCGCCCGGTGCTGCCGCGGCGGTCCTGGCCGCTGCTCGGCGACGCCCAGGCCCGCTGGTGGCAGTCGCTGCGCGCCCAGGTCAAGGCCCGGCTGGCCGCCGCCCTGCTGCGGCAGGGCGACCCGGCCCGGTGCCGCGCGCTGCTGGCGAGGCGGTTGACGCGGCCGGGGCCTGGACGCGAGCACCCGGCGCTGGCGGCGGTGCTCGACGCGTGCGCCGCCTACCTGCTCGCCGAGCGCGGCGGCCGGGCGACGCGAGCGGGCCGCGCGGCTGCTCGGCGCGGCCGCACGCCGTCCGCGGCGCGTTCGACCAGTCCAGCCTCGACGCCCCCGCCGCGCGCGAGCGGGCCCGCCGCGCCCTCGGCCCGGACGCGTTCGACGGCGCCTACGCGTCCGCGCGCGGCACCAGCTATGCCGCCGCCATCGCCGGCGCCCGTCAGGCCATCGCCGGCAGGCCGCCGCTCCCGTTCGGGCTGACGGGAGAGCCCCGCGACACCGAACGGAGGCAGCCGCCCCGCCCCCGACCCGGGACCTCGCCGGCCGGTGCGCTAGCTGCGGCGCCGGTAGGCGGCCACCGCGAGCGGCGCGAACACCAGCGAAGATGCCCGCCGCCCACAGCAGCGAGCGCTCCACCGCGGTGGCGGCCGGGCCGCCGATGAGCAGGGCCCGCTCCGCCTCGGTCAGGTAGGTGACCGGATTGACCTTGACGAACGCCTGCAGCCAGCCGGGCATCGTGGACGACGCGGTGAGGATGTTGCTGCCGAAGACGAGCGGGAACATGAACAGGAAGCCCCACAGCTGCACGCCCTGCGCGGACTTGACCAGCATGCCGAGCATGGCCGACAGCCAGCACATGGCGAAGGCGAACGCCACGAGCGAGCAGGCCGCCCACTGCGGCCGCCAGCGCGCTGGTCTGCGACGCGGAAGCCGAGCACGTAGCCGAAGCCGAGGGTGACCAGGATCGAGATCAGGTAGCGGACCAGGTCGCCGAGGATGGCGCCCGCCAGCGGCGACGAAGCGCACGATCGGCAGCGACCGGAACCGGTCGAAGACGCCGGTGGCGATGTCCGGCTGAGCATCATGCCGGTGCCCAGGGTGGCGAACACGACCGACAGGACCAAGATGCCCGGCAGCGAGAACTGCAGGTACTGGTGCGTGCCGCCGGCGATCGCCCCGCCGAAGACGTAGGTGAACAGGACCAGGTACATGATCGGCTGCAGCCACAGCCCGAAGCAGGTCCTCCGGGTTCGTCCTGATCTTGAGCACGCTCCGCCAGGCCAGCGTGAGCGAGTTCGCCACGGCGGTCGCCGGGCTCGGCCGCCGGCGCCAGGGCCGGGGCCGGGGCCGGGCTGACCGGGATGGCGGCGGTCACCGGGTGCTCCCGTTCAGTCCGGCCGCCAGCGCGGCCGGGTCGTCGTCATCGGTCGCCGTGGCCGGTCAGGGCGAGGAACACCTCGTCCAGGCTCGCCCGGCGCAGCGCGAACTCGGCCAGCTCGACCGACTGGTCGTCGAACGCGCGGAGCACCTCGCGCAGCACCGCGCCCCCCTCGACCTGGACGCTAGACCTCGCCCGTGTCCGCGTTCACGATGCCGCGGGCGCGCCGAGCCGGGCTTGCAGCAGCCCGGCCGACCGCGGCCAGGTCGGCCCGGCTGGCCGGGGTCACCTCCAGCACCTGCCGCCCGGCGCTTGCGCCTTGAGCTAGTCCGGCGTGCCGGTGGCGATGACCTGGCCGTGGTCGATGACCGCGAGGTCGTGCGCGAGCTGGTCCGCCTCCTCCAGGTACTGCGTGGTCAGCAGGACCGTGGTGCCGTCGGCGACCAGCCGCGCGGATCATCAGCCAGACCTCGCCCCGGCTACGCGGGTCGAGCCCGGTTGTCGGCTCGTCCAGGAACAGCACCTGCGGGCGGCCGACCAGGCTGGCGGCCAGGTCGAGCCGCCGCCGCATGCCGCCGGAGTAGCCCTTGGCCGGGCGGCCCGGCGGCGTCGGTCAGCTCGAAGCGGGCCAGCAGCTCCGCCGCGCGGGCGCGGGCGGCCGCCCGGCGCAGGCCGAGCAGCCGGCCGATCATGATGAGGTTGTTGGTGCCCGACAGGCCCTCGTCGACCGACGCGTACTGGCCGGTCAGCCCGATGAGCTGGCGGACCTGGTGCGCGTCGCGGATCACGTCGCGGCCGCAGACGGCGGCCGACCCGGCGTCCGGCCGCAGCAGCGTGGCGAGGATGCGGACGACGGTGGTCTTGCCTGCCCCGTTCGGCCCGAGCAGGCCGAACACGGTGGCGGGCCGGGCGGCCAGGTCGACCCCGGCCAGCGCGGTGGTCTTGCCGAACCGCTTGACCAGGCCACGGGTCTCGATCGCGAAGTTAGCGTCTGCCATGCGCCCATGATCATCGGGGCCGCTGTCAGCGGCCGCACGGCCCGCTGTCAGGACGGCTAGTATCTGCGCACGGGGGGAATGCGCAGGAACCGACGCGGGCGCGAGCGCGCACGCGATAGCACCGGGAGGCCGGGCATGGCCGACTACGACATGGCCTGGGCGAGGGTCGACCCCGATCATGTTCCGCCGGAGATCGACGCGACGCAGCCGAGCGTGGCCCGGGTCTACGACGCCATCCTCGGGGGGAAGGACAACTTCGCGGTCGACCGGGCGGTGGCCGGCGAGGCGGTCAAGGCGATGGGCGATCGCCGGCAACGGCGCCCGGCTGAACCGCGCCGCCCTGGGCCGCGCCGTCCGGTACATGGCCGGCCACGGCGTCAGCCAGTTCCTCGACCTCGGCTCGGGTCTCCCCACGGTGCAGAACACCCACCAGATCGCGCAGTCGGTCGACCCCGGCGCCCGGGTGGTGTACGTCGACCACGACCCGACCGTGTTCCTGCACGGCCAGGCCCTGCTGGCCGACGACGCCTCGACCACGGTCGTGCTGGCTGACATCAGGTCGCCCCGCGAGCTGCTGGCACTGGAGGAGGTGCGCGGGTTCCTCGACTTCGGCCAGCCGGTGGGGCTGATCATGAACGCCGTCATCCACCACCTGCTCGACTCCGAGGACCCGCACGGCATCGTCGCGGAGTACCTGCGCGCCCTCGCGCCCGGCAGCTACCTCCAGCTCACGCACTTCTGCGACGAGTCGCCGGAGGCGCGGGCCAACTCCGAGGTGCTGCGGCGCAGCCTCGGCCGGGGCCAGGTGCGCAGCCGGGAGGAGATCACCCGGTTTTTCGACGGCCTCGAGCTGGTCCAGCCGGGGGTCGTCTTCCTGCCCTCCTGGCGGCCCGACTCGCTGCCCAACGAGGCCGAGCCGGGCAGCATGCTGATGCTGTGCGGCGTCGCCCGCAAGCCCGCCGCTCACGAGAAGCATATATTTCCTACTACTTAAGTTGACTTTTGCCCGGCCGTGTGGTGTCCTATGGTTGAGCGCAAGCTGGGACTGCGCACCCGCCGAGGGAGGACCTGCTCATGACCGCGATCAGGCCCCGTGACCTGCTGACCGGCAGCCTGCTCGGCCGGCTCGGCGAGACCGGCGGGCAGACCGCCTCCGAGCCGGAGGCGCTGCGGCAGGACATCGCTGAGCTGGCCGCGGCCGGCTACCTCGACGTCGCCCTCCCGCCCGAGTTCGGCGGCCTCGGCTGCACGCTGCGCCAGGCCGCCTGCGGCCAGCGGCGGCTCGCCCGCCGCGCGCCCCGCACCGCGCTCGCAGTCAGCGCCCACCTGTACTGGACCGGGGCGGCGGCCGACGCCGCCCGGGCAGGCGACGACTCGGTTCGCTGGATCTTGCACGAGGCCGCCCGCGGCGCCCTGTTCGCGGCCGGGCACGCCGGCGACGCCGCAGGAGCGGGCGGCGACCTCCGGTTCGCCGACCCCAGCTCGCGCTGCGAGCCCGGCCGGCGAGCAGGGCTACCGGTTCGCCGACCCGGGCGTGCTGTCCACCATGACCCCAGCCTGGGACTGGATCGCGGTCCACGGCGTGCACCACGCGGCCCGGGTCAACTCGGTCATCGCGTTCGCCGGCCACGACTCCCGCCGGGCGCCCGCGTTCCGTGTCGCCCGCAGCGAGACGGCCGGGCGGCCCGCCGACGTCTTCCTGACCAGCGCCCTCACCTGGGGGCACTCGATCCTCGCGAGCGTCCAGTACTCCGACACCAGGCGCGCGTTCGACGCCGCCCTGACCGCCTACGCCGAGGAAGCGGCCGCCGTGCTGTTCGCGGCGCCCCCGCCCGATGCGCCGCGCGGCAGCTCCGCCCGCCCGGCCGGGCGCTGGCCCGTGGCCGAGGCGGGCTCCCTGCTCGACGCCATGAAGGCCAGGATCGCCGAGGTTACGTACCCGTGGCCGCTCGTCCAGGAGCAGGCCCCCGACCTCGGCGGGCAGCACCTGATCGGGCTGTACGCGATGCGCCACGAGATCGGCCAGAGCGCCGCCCGCGTGCACGAGGTCATCGCCCAGGTCACCGGCGCCCCCGCGCCCGCCCGGCCGCTGGTCCAGTAGCCGGCGTCTTCACCGTGGCGGGGCCCGGCACTGACGGACCTGGCACTGACGGGGCCGGTACGGTGGCGGGGGTGGACATCCTCACCCTGGAACGGGTCGCCGCGTCCCACTGGCGCGCGACCGAGGAGGAGTGGCTCGGCGGCTGGCTGCTGCGATCGGCCGACGGGTTCACCGGCCGCGCCAACTCGGCCCTGCCGCTGGGTGACCCCGGCCTGCCGCTGGACACGGCCGTCGACGCGGTGACGCGCTGGTACGCCGGCCGCGGGCTGCCCCCGATGGTCGCCCTGCCGGTCCCGCTCGACGGGGCCGGCGGGCCCACCCGGGCGCTGGACGACGAGCTGGCCCGGCGGGGCTGGCCCGCCCGCGGCGCGGCCGCCTTCGTCATGGTCGCCGACGTCCCGGCGGACGCCGCGGTCGTCCGGGCGGGCGCGGGCGTCCCGGGCGACGGGCT
Organism: uncultured Actinomycetota bacterium; assembly: GCA_963795335.1. Taxonomy (GTDB): domain Bacteria; phylum Actinomycetota; class Actinomycetes; order Streptosporangiales; family Streptosporangiaceae; genus Trebonia. The sequence continues at coordinate 233,030 of CAWCHI010000001.1, read as the reverse complement.
CGAGGTCCGGGCGGACGCCGAGCCCGACGCCGCCTGGCTCGCCGCCTATCACTACCGGGGGCAGGACGGACTCGCCCCCGGTCCTGCGCCGCCTGCTCACCTCGGCTGCCGGGCAGGTCTTCATCAGCCTCCGCGGGGCCGGGGCGGTCGCCGCCATCGCCCGGGTGTCACTCGCGGCGGGCTGGGCCGGCATCACGGCGGTCGAGGTCAGCCCCGCCCGGCGCCGGCTCGGGCCTCGGCACCGCGCTCACCCGCGAGGCCTTCGCGCAGGCCGCCCACCACGGCCTCGACCGGGTCTTCCTCCAGGTCGAGGGGGACAACACGGCGGCCAGGAGGCTGTACGAGCGGTCTGGGTTCCGCTACTCGCACCGTTACCACTACCGCATCGCCCCCGGCTAGCGGGCTGGCGCGGCCGCTCCCGCCCAGACGGCCTCCCGCCCGGCGCCAGCCCCTGCGGCCGGGCGCCGTTGTCCTCATACGGGCGACACGCCGGGCAGATCAGGCTCGGGTGCTTCGGCCGGGCCCCTGTTCTCGCTACGTTTGGGAACATGGCTACCTCTCGGTCCAGGGGCGCAGCGGGCTCGCGGGGCGGGCGGACGGGCGCCAGCGGGCTTGACTACTACCACGACGAGTCGCCCGACGTCATCCTGCCGGCCCCGCCGCCCGGGAGCCGCGGGAGCGGGGGGACGCGACGCGGTTCCGGCGCGGCCGGCGGTGCCTCCGGCCGCGCCGGAACCGGTAACGGCCGGCGGGCCGGCGGTTCGGCGGGTACCCGGGCGGGCGGTTCGGCCTCCGGGCGGGGGCGGGCCACGAGCGGCGGGCGTTCCGGCACGGCCGGGACCAAGGGCGGGAAGAGCGGCGCCAAGGGCGGCAAGGGCAAGTTGGCGCGGCCGGTGAACACCCGCGGTGGCGCCGGGCGCGGCAAGACGAGGGCCGGGCGGGGCAAGAACGCGCCCGCCTCAAGCCGCGGCCGGAAGGGCGCGCCGCCCCCGTCGCGCAACGTCCTCGTCGCGCTCACCGGCTGGCTGCTGCGGGCCGTCGCGATGGCCTGGCTGGTGATCGCGGGGCTGGTGGGCTCCGTCATCCGGCGTTTCGGCCGCAACGCGCGGGACCTGCACCCCGACCACAAGCGGGACGGCATCGGGCTGGCCTTCCTCGGGCTCGCGATCGTGTTCGCGGCCGCGGTCTGGGCTCGCCTCCACAACACCGCCTTCACCGACCTCTACCTGCTGACCAGCTCGGCCGCGGGCGAGGGCGCGTTCGCCATCCCGGTCCTGTTCGCGCTGGCGGGCTGGCGGTTCATGCGCCACCCGGACCGGAACTCGGCCCTGCCGCCCGCTGAGATCGGCTGGACCGCGCTGCTGATCGGCGCGCTGGGCCTGCTGCACATCGCCCGCGGCATCCCCACGCTCAGCCGCCACGGCGGCGGCTGGCCCGCGGTCCGGACCGCGGGCGGCCTCATCGGCCTGGCGACCTCGTGGCCGCTGGAACGGGGACTCACCGCCTGGGTCGCCACGCCGCTGCTCGGCCTGCTCGCCGCCTACGGGCTGCTGGTCGTTACCGGCACCCCGGTGCGGCAGGTCCCCAGCCGCCTCGCAGAATTCAAGGAGCTGTTCGGCTACTCCTCCCATGACGACTGGAACGACGCCGAGCTGGGCGAGGCGGACGCCGAGGCGCCCCCGGTCGAGGGGGGCAAGCGGCGGGGCGAGATCAACCGGGGCCCGATCCGCCTCAAGGGCGCCATCGAGGCGGGCGACCAGCGCAAGCCCTACGACCCGCAGGTGCTGCTGACCGGCGGCCGGCGGTCCGGGCGCGGGGCCGGGCCGGCCGACCCGGTGCCGGAGGCCAGGATCGGCGAGGGCCTGCTCGAAGACCTCGGCTTCACCACCCAGACCGACGCGGTGCCGGCGCCCGAGGAGCACCCGGTCATGCCGCCGGCCCCGGGCCGGCCGCGCGGCCGCCCGCCGCCCGCCCGGTTCCGGCGGGCCCGGTGCTGCCCGGCGAGCAGCTCACGCTCAGCCCCGACGGCGGCGGCGAGCACTACGCGCTGCCGCCGGCCGCGCTGCTCCGCCCGGGCAGCCCGCACAAGGCCAGGACCAAGGCCAACGACAAGGTCGTGGCCGACCTGCAGGACGTGTTCGAGCAGTTCAAGGTAGACGCGACCGTGGCCGGGTTCACCCGCGGTCCGACCGTCACCCGGTACGAGATCGAGCTCGACCCCGGCGTCAAGGTAGAGCGGGTCACCCAGCTGTCGAAGAACATCGCCTACGCGGTCAAGTCGGCCGATGTGCGCATCCTGCCGGTCATCCCGGGCAAGTCGGCCATCGGGGTCGAGATCCCGAACGCCGACAAGGAGATCGTCAGCCTGGGCGACATCCTCCGCTCTGACACCGCCCTGGCCGATCACCACCCGATGGTGGTCGGGCTGGGCAAGGACGTCGAGGGCAAGACGGTGCTGGCCAACCTGGCCAAGATGCCGCACGTCCTGGTGGCCGGGGCCACCGGCTCCGGCAAGTCGGTCTGCCTCAACGGGCTGATCACCTCCATGCTGATGCGCGCGAGCCCGGAGGAGGTGAAGATGATCCTGGTCGACCCCAAGCGGGTCGAGCTGTCGATCTACGAGGGCATCCCGCACCTGATGACCCCGATCATCACCAACCCGAAGAAGGCGGCCGAGGCCCTGGAGTGGGTCGTCGGGGAGATGGAGACCCGCTACGACGACCTGGCCGCGTTCGGGTTCCGGCACATCGACGACTTCAACAAGGCGGTCCGGGCGGGCAAGCTGACCGTGCCGCCTGGCTCCGAGCGGGTCCTTGCCCCCTACCCGTACCTGGTGGTCGTGATCGACGAGCTGGCCGACCTGATGATGGTCGCGCCGCGCGACGTGGAAGACAGCATCGTGCGGATCACCCAGCTGGCCCGGGCGGCGGGCATCCACCTGGTTATCGCGACCCAGCGGCCATCGGTGGACGTGGTGACCGGCCTGATCAAGGCGAACGTGCCGTCCCGGCTGGCCTTCGCCGTTTCCAGCCTCACCGACTCGCGGGTCATCCTCGACCAGCCCGGCGCGGAGAAGCTGGTCGGCCAGGGCGACGCGCTGTTCCTGCCGATGGGCGCGTCCAAGCCGATGCGGCTGCAGAACGCGTTCGTCTCGGAGAAGGAGATCCGCGACATCGTCGAGCACTGCAAGCAGCAGCAGCAGGCTGAGTACCGGGACGACGTGCAGGCCGCACCGGAGAAGGCCAGGGAGATCGACGCCGAGATCGGCGATGACCTGGAGCTGCTGATCGCGGCGACCGAGCTGATCATCACCAGCCAGTTCGGCTCCACGTCGATGCTGCAGCGCAAGCTCCGGGTCGGCTTCGCCAAGGCGGGGCGGCTGATGGACTTGCTGGAGAGCCGGGGTATTGTCGGCCCCAGCGAAGGCTCCAAGGCGCGGGACGTCCTGAAACGGCCGGATGACCTCGACGAGGTGCTGGGCTCCCTGCGGGGCGGGTAGGCGGCATTTACCCGGACGCGCCCGGACCGGCGTGTGGGTGCCGCGTCTCCCGTGTACATTACTGTGAGTGATCATTGCAGTTCACTGGGTAAGAAGTGTTCAGGCACCGCACGAGAGTCTTCCTGGAGGCGCGACGTGAGCATCGGTGACACCTTGGCGGAGGCGCGACGTCAGGCCGGTCTCACGCTGACGCAGGTAAGCCAGCAGACCCGGATCAGGGAATCGATCATCCGGTCGATCGAGCAGGACGACTTCTCGCCCTGCGGCGGCGACTTCTACGCCCGCGGCCACATCCGGTCGATCGCGGAGGTGGTCGGGGTCGACCCGGTGCCGCTGATCCGGGAGTACGACGACCGAGCACGGCACGCCGGGCAGCATGCGCGCGGCGCAGATCTTCGAGCCGGCCACGCCGATCAAGATCCGCGAGCCGCGGCAGCCTGCACCTCGGGCGGGTGCTCGCGGTGGCGCTGCTCGCGGTCGTCGGCTTCGGCGCCTACCACCTGGTCTCGACGCCGCAACACGCACTCGTCGGCGACCCCGACGCGCGACCCTGCGGCCGGCCGCGACGGCCTCGCCGAAGGCCGTCAAGCCGAAGGCGCACGTCCGCGCGTCGCAGGTCGTACCCGAAGGGCAACGAGGTCGGTGATCAAGCTGACCGCCATCTCCGACTGCTGGGTCGGGCTAACCTCCCAGCGGCACGGCCAATCTACCAGGGCATCATCCCGGCCGGGACAGACCATGACCTGGACCGAGAAGAAGCCGGTGACGATGGTGATCGGCAACCCGCCGGGGTCAAGCTGACCGTGAACGGCAAGACCGAGAAGATGAACACGGAGCAGGTGGTCCACGCTCAGCATCAACCCGACGAGCCAGACCCCGGTCACGCATCGGCTAGTTCGGCCGGGACCAGTGACCGAGGTGAGCACCGGCCGATCACATACCCTCTGCGTGTGCCCAATTCCCGTACCGTCAGCCTGGTCACGCTCGGTTGCGCCCGCAACGAGGTGGACTCAGAAGAGCTCGCCGCCCGCCTGGCGGCGGGCGGCTGGACGCTGCGGGGCGAAGGCGAGGACGCGGACGTCGTCCTCGTCAACACGTGCGGCTTCATCGAGGCGGCCAAGCAGGAGTCCATCGACGAGCTGCTCGCCGCGGCGGACTCCGGTGCCAAGGTCGCCGCCGTCGGCTGCCTGGCCGAGCGCTACGGCACCGAGCTGGCCGACGAGCTGCCCGAGGCCCAGGTGCTCAGCTTCGACGACTACGCCGACATCGCCGCCCGGCTCGACGACGTGCTGGCCGGCCGCCAGCCGCGACGCCCACGTGGCCCGGGACCGGCGCACGCTGCTGCCGGTCAGCCCGGCCAGCCGCCAGCAGGCCCGCAGCCGCCGACGGCCGCGAGCGCCGTCGACCTGACCGACCTCCCGCCCGGCGTCGCGCCCGCCTCCGGCCCGCCGGTGGTCCGCGGCGGCTGTCGGGCGGCGTGACCGCGCCGCTCAAGATCGCCTCCGGCTGCGACCGCCGCTGCTCGTTCTGCGCCATCCCGTCCTTCCGCGGCTCGTTCGTCTCCCGCCGCCCGCCCGAGCTGCTGGCCGAGGCCGACTGGCTGGCCGGCCAGGGCGTCCGCGAGCTGGTCCTGGTCAGCGAGAACTCCACCTCCTACGGCAAGGACCTGGGCGACCTGCGGCTGCTCGAGACGGTGCTGCCCGAGCTGGCCAAGGTCGACGGGCATCGGCTGGGTGCGGGTCAGCTACCTGCAGCCGGCCGAGGTCCGGCCCGGCCTGATCGAGGTGATGGCCGTCGACCCCGGGCGTGGTGCCGTACTTCGACCTGTCGTTCCAGCACGCCAGCGGCCCGGTGCTGCGCCGGATGCGCCGGTTCGGCGACCGGGCGCGGTTCCTCGACCTGATCGAGCGGGTCAGGCAGCTGAGCCCGGAGGCGGGCGTCCGGTCCAACTTCATCGTCGGCTTCCCCGGCGAGACGGCCGAGGACCTGCGCGAGCTCGAGCTGTTCCTGAGCGAGGCCCGGCTGGACGCGATCGGCATCTTCGGCTACTCCGACGAGGACGGCACCGAGGCGGCCGGCTTCGACGACGCGGACAAGCTCGACGCCGGACGAGGTCGCCCGCCGGGTCAGCGAGTTCGCCGGCCTGGCCGAGGAGGTCATGGCCCAGCGCGCGGCCGACCGGGTCGGCGAGACGGTCGAGGTGCTGGTCGAGGAGGTCAGCTCGGGCGACGGCCGCTACGAGGGCCGCGCCGCGCACCAGGCGCCCGGACGTGGACGGGTCGACGACGCTGCTCGCCAGCCGGCCGCTGGCCCCCGGCGACCTGGTGACCGCGTCGGGTGGTGGAGTCGGTACGGGGCCGACCTGGTCGCCCGCGCGTAACCTGGCGACCGTGAACGACGCGCAGGGACCGCAGCCGGGGGACGCGGGGACGGCCGCCGGCCGGCCCGGCCCCGCCGCCGGGCCTTGTCAACATCGCCAACGTGCTGACGGTGGTGCGCATCCTCCTCGTCCCCGTGTTCGTGGTCTGCCTGGTCCACGGCGGCACGGCCTGGCGGCTGGCGGCGCTCGTGGCGTTCGTCGTGGCCTCGGTCACCGACTTCCTCGACGGGCAGCTGGCGCGCAAGCGCGGCCTGGTGACCGACTTCGGCAAGATCGCCGACCCGATCGCGGACAAGGCGCTCACCGGCGCGGCGCTGATCACCCTGTCGGCGCTCGGCGAGCTGCCCGGCTGGGTCACCGCGCTGATCCTGGTCCGCGAGGTCGGCATCACCGTGCTGCGCTTCGCCGTCATCAGGCGCGGCGTCATCGCGGCGAGCCAGGGCGGCAAGCTCAAGACGCTGCTGCAGATCATCGCCATCTGCCTGTACGTGCTGCCCGCCTCGCTCGGCCTGCCCGCGGTGGTCAAGGAGGTCGTCATGGCGGCGGCGCTCGTGGTTACGCTGGTGACCGGCGCGGACTACGTGATACGCGCGGTGCGGCTGGTGCCGTCGCGCCCGGACGTGGCACCCGCGACGCCCGCGGTGGCGGCACGAGGACGGGTCCGCTGCCAACCTGCACGGCGACTGAGCTCCCGGCGGAGGACGACATGGCAGACGGGCGATCAGCTGGCGGCCGCGACGCGCCGCGAGCTCGCCACCGAGGTCATCGGGCTGCTGACGCGGGCCGGGCAGACCGTGGCCACCGCCGAGTCGCTGACCGGCGGCCTCGTCGCCGCGGCGCTGACCGACGTGCCCGGGTTCTTCGACCGCCTTCCGCGGCGGCGTGGTGGCCTACGCGACCGAGCTCAAGGCCCAGCTGCTCGGCGTCGACCCCGGCCTGCTGGCCGAGCACGGCCCGGTCTACGCCCCGGTCGCGGCGGCGATGGCCGACGGCGTGCGGACCCGGCTCGGCGCCACGGTCGGCGTGGCCACCACCGGAGTCGCGGGCCCGGGGCCGCAGGACGGCCACCCGGCGGGCACCGTGCACGTCGCGGTGAGCCTGTCCGGCGACACGGTGGTGCGGACGATGGCGCTGGCCGGGAACCGGGACGAGGTACGTAGACTGACAGTGGAGCGGGTACTTGGTTTGCTACTAGGCCGACTTAGGGAAGAGTGTCCTTGATTACAGCGTTACGTCGGAAGCGAACACACCGGGTAGTGACTCTCGCGGTTTGACCGTACCGCCAGGTACGGTGGAGGCAGCGATGGTCGCGATCCGGTAACTTCGCATTGAGACCAGCAACGGTTGCGCCCGGAAGCGGTTGCGCCTCAGGAAGGGAGTGCGACGATGATTCTGCTTCGTCAACTGCTCGGCGACGTGCTGCGTCGGCTGCGCGTCAGGCAGGGCCGCACTCTGCGCGAGGTGTCCGCGTCCGCCCGGGTGTCCCTCGGCTACCTGTCCGAGGTGGAGCGCGGCCGCAAGGAGGCCTCATCCGAGCTGCTGGCGGCGATCTGCGCCGCGCTTGACACCCCGTTGTCCCAGGTTTTCCGCGAGGTCTCGGACAATTTCGCGCTGGCCGAGCTGCAGAACGAGCCGGTGCTGACCGGCGCGCTGCGCGAACCGGGTCTGCGGGTGCCCGCCGAGCGGGTGCCGGTCGATGTCCCCGGAGTCGCCCGAGCCGCTCGACGACGGCCTCGACGGGCTTGACCAGCTGCCCTCGGTCGTCGGCGTCTAGCGACCGGGCTGGGCCTACGCGGACGGGCGGCACCTTTGGGTGCCGCCCGTCCGCTTTCCAGCGTCGGCTGGTGCTGGGCAGGCCCGCCCCGGCCTAGACGTATTGCGTAATGTCGGCCACGGTAAAGCCCTGGTTCTGGATGTGCCGGTACAGGTGGATCATCATGTGCACCATGCTCTCGCCGTCGAGCTGGGCCGGGCCGCGGAAGTGGCACAAGATGATGTCGCCCGGGCTGAGCCGGTGGACCGAAGTCTGGTACTGCATGTCGGTGATCTGCATGGCCTCCTTCCACAGCATCAGGCCCTTGAGGCCCGCCTGCCTGGTGGCCGCGATCGTCGTCTCGTTGTAGCTGCCGCCCGGCGGCCGGAAGATGTACGGCTTGACCCCGTACTCCTTATGCAGCTTGTCCTGCTGCCCGGCGATCTCGTCCAGCTGCCGCTGCGGCCGACAGGGCCGGCATGTCGAGTGGGTGGGTGACCGTGTGGTTCTGGATCGAGACGTAGCCGGTCGCATGCAGCTGCTCGAAGTAGGCGTAGTCGTCCCTGATCAGCACGTCGGCCAGGCTGATGGTGAGCGGGACCTTGAAGTCCCGCACCATCTGGATGAACCGGGGCTCCTTCTCGATGCCGTCATCGATGGTCACGAACACGACCTTGTCGGTCAGCGGCACCCGCGAGAACACCGCCGGGTCGGACGCGCTCAGCGCGACCGGCTTGACGGCGGGCGGCGGCGGCGCGGGCGCGAACGGCCGCAGGCCGAGGTAGTGCTGGCGGATCAGGTCGGCGTCGACGCCGGTCTCGGCCGAGGCCGGACTGGCGCGGCCGGCAGCGTGAGCAGGCCCCGAGCCGCTCGCACCAGTCCCCGCGGGCAGTCCCGGGCCGCTGCAGGCGGCCGCGAACGAGCCCAGTGCGGCCACGCCCATCGCCCCGCCGAGGAAGCGGCGGCGCGACCAGCGCTGCGCGCTGGTATCAGTCACGATCTTCGGGAGACCCAAGGCCGGCTCCTGTCCGCAGGGATACGCCGCCAGCGGCCGCTCAGCCGGTCCTGCCGGGTGTGCTGGCGCGATGAGCCTAGTGGAGCACGGACCCCGGACGATGTCTGACACCCTCACCGCGGCGCCTGGGCAAGAAATGAAGAATGTCGGGTCCGCCGGGCCACTGGCCAGGCGTTCGGCTTAGCGCCCGCCTAGCCCCGGAGCGCCCCCCGGCTAGCCCCGAGCCCCCGGCGGGACCGCTCAGACCCAGGCCTGGGGGCTGTCGGTGAGCACCGCGACGGCCGGGGGCAGCTCCCCCGACACAATGTCGGCCAGCGTGACGCTTTCCAGCACGGCCCGCTCGTTGGCCCGCAGCGCGATCCAGACCCGCTGCAGCGGCTCGGCCGCTCCCGGGTAGGACACGTTCTCGGGCCGCTCCCCGCGGACGCCCAGCAGCTGGCCGTCGATCGCGCGGATGATGTCGGCCAGCGAGATCTCGGCCGCCGGACGGGCCAGCCAGAAGCCGCCGTCGGGACCGCGCTGGCTGCGGACGATGTTGCTGCGCCGCAGGTGGGTCAGGATTGTCTCGAGGAACTTGCCCGGGATGTTTTGCGCCTGGGCGAGCTGCTCGGCCGTGACATGGCCGTCTTGCGCCGCCGCGAGCTCGATGGCGGCGCGCAGAGCGTAGTCGGCGCGTGCGGACAGTCGCATTCCGCCATTATGCAGCTTCCCGATCGGAATAGTCACCTCGACGTGCCCGGGAACGCTGACGACGTGCCCGGGAACGCTGACGACGTGCCCGGGAACGCTGCGGCGATCAGGCGCGGCGGCCGTCCTCAGTAAAGCGGACAGCGGCCGGCCGGGCAATGCCCGGCCCGGTCAGCCGCGCAGCCGCAGCCCCCGCGGGGTATGCCGGAACCCAGCCGATTCCAGGGCCCGGGTCAGCGGCGAGTCGAGGCCGACCATGCCGCCGTCGGCCTTCTCGACCGTGATCCGGCCCAGGGCGCCGTCGCGCACCGCTGTCGCCAGGGCCTTGGCGCACGGCTCGAGCGCGGCCGGGTCCTCGGTCCAGGACAGCAGCGTCTTGCCGCCCCGCTCGACGTACAGCACCAGCTCGCCGGCGAACAACACCACGACCGCACCCGCCTTGCGCCCGGGCCGGTGCGAGGTCGCGGTCTCCTCAGGCCGGTCGGGCCAGGCCAGCGCCGCGCCGTAGGGCTGGGCCGGGTCGGCCGCCGCCAGCACCACCGCGCGCCGGGAATCCTCGGACCGCCGGCCTCCGGGTGCGCCGGGGACGTCGTGCACCTGCCACGGGTCGGCCGTCTCGGCTGCCGCACCCGGGCCAGTCCCGCCCGGCTGGGCCCCGCCGTCAGGGGCGTCGGCGGCCAGCGCCCGCAGCCGGTCGACCGCTCCGGGCAGCGCGAACTGCGCCCCGCCGAGCCCCTCGATGAAGTAGCCCCGGCGGCACTGGCCGGTCTCCTCCATCGCCCGCAGCACCGGGTACACGGCCGCGAACCCACCCGGGACCGTTCGGCCGCGACCGCGCCCCTGGTCACCACACCGTGCCGTTCGAGCAAGGTGAGCGCGAGGGCATGGGCGCGCATGGTGGCCTCGCCCGGGTCGGCCGGCCCGCCGCCGCCGGCCAGCCCGGCCTCGGGCAGGCCGTGCCGCTCGGGCAGCAGCGACCACCGGCCGGAGACAGTCGGCGGCCCGGTCCGCGAGGGCATCGCCGGACGCCGGGTCCCCCGGCCGTAGCCGCCCGCCCCGGCGTACCGCCGGCGCGCCGCGCAGGCCGGGGGTTGAACACGCCTGGGAAGCCGCCGCCGCGCCCCAGTCCGCTGCGACCCGGCCCGCCCAAGCCGGAGCCGCCCAAGCCGGAGCCGCCGGTCCCGGCGCCGCCGGCGCTGTCGCCGGGCCCGGGGGGACCGCCCTGCCCGCGGGCACCGAGTTCGGCCGCCCAGCTCGATCCGGCGGCCGGCCGCCGGGGCGGGGCAGGGCGGCGCACTGGCGTGCCCCCGGCCGTCACCGCGCGCAGCGGCGCCAGGGTGTCGTTGCTGACCAGGCCGGCCCAGGCGAGGTCCCAGAGCGCGGACACAAGGTCGGCGTCGTCGGCCGGATGGCCGTCGAGGACGGCCGCGACCCGGTCGCTGAGCATCCGGAAGAACATACCGCCGCCCCCGCCCAGGGCGGTCAGGATCGCCCCGTGCAGCGGGGTCATGCTCAGCTCACCCGGCTCGGGCAGCAGCAGCGGGGCCGATTCGGCGGGCGTGAGGACGAGCCAGCCGTCACCACTGCCGACCGTGCCCGCCCCGGCCCAGACCACCTCACCCGCCGAGGTGAGCTCGTCGAGCAGGGCCGGGGTATAGCCGGGCACCCGCCCCGGCAGCACCATCGTCTCCAGCGCTGAGGCCGGGACCGGAGCCCCGGCCAGCCGTTCGACGGCCTCCAGGACGGCGCCCGCGTCCGGCCGCCGGGAGCGGCCTGACCCGATGCCGTGCCAGGCGGGCAGGAACCGGCCCAGCGCGGCCGGCGGGACCGGCTCGGCCTCCTTGCGCAGCCGGGCCAGGCAGCGTCGCCGCAGCATGCGCAGCACGCCGCTGTCGCACCACTGGGTACCGCGCGCACCCGCCAGGAACTCGCCCTCGGCCACCCGGCCGTCGGCCGCCAGCCGCTGCAGGGTCATCGCGACCACGGCCAGGCCGAGTCCGTAGCGCTGCGCCAGGGTCGCCGCCGCGAAGGGCCCGTGGCTCCGCGCCCACCGGCTTACCAGGTCTCCCAGCGGGTCACCGAGCGGCTCGGTGAACGCCTCGGGGATACCGACCGGCAGCGCCACCCCGAGGGCGTCGCGCAGCCGCCCGGCATCCTCGATCGCCGCCCACATCGGCTGCCCCGCCACCCGCACCTCGATGGCGCGGCGGGACGCCGCCAGGCCGGCCAGCCAGACCGCCGCTGATTCCGGCTCGGCCGACCGCGCCGCGACCTCCTCGGCCGTCAGCGGGCCAGCCGTGCGCAGCAGGTCGGACACCGCCTCGGCGTCCCGGCAGCGCCGCCCGGCCGACAAGTGCTGCAGGTCGGCCTCGGTCTCCGCCACCACGGCGGGATCGAGCAGTTCCCGCAGCCCCTCGGTGCCGAGCAGCTCGGCCAGCAGCGCCGGGTCGAGCGCGAGCGCCTGCGCCCGCCGCTCGGCCAGTGGCGCGTCCCCCTCGTACATGAACGCGCCGACGTAGCGGAACATCAGGTTCCGCCCGAACGGGCTCGGCGTCGGCGTTTCCACCTCGACCAGCTGGATGCGCCGGGCGGACAGGTCGCGCAGTACCTCCGTCAGCGCGGGCACGTCGAACACGTCCTGCAGGCACTCCCGGACGGTCTCCAGCGTGATCGGGAACCCGGGGAACTGGGCCGCGATCTCCAGCAGCTGAGCCGAGCGCTGCCGCTGCTGCCACAGCGGGGTGCGCCGTCCGGGTTGCCGCCGGGGCAGCAGCAGCGCCCGCGCGGCGCACTCGCGGAACCGTGAGGCGAACAGGGCCGAGCCGCCGACCTCGGCGGTGATGATGTCGCCGATCTCCTCCGGGTCGAGCAGCGCGATCCCGGCCGGGGGCGGCTCGTCGGAGTCGGGCACCCGGATGATGATCCCGTCGTCGGTGTGCAGCGCCTGCACGTCCATCCCGCCGTAGCGCTCCCGCAGCCGGGCGGTGATGGCCAGCGCCCAGGGCGCGTGCACCCGGTCGCCGTAGGGGGAGTGCAGCACCACCCGCCAGTCGCCCAGCTCGTCCCGGAACCGCTCGACCACCAGCGTCTTGTCGTCAGGCACGTGCCCGGTCGCCTGCCGCTGGTCGCTCAGGTAGGAGACCAGGTTGCCGGCCGCCAGCGGGTCGAGCCCGCTCGCCGTCAGCGAGCTCACCGCCGCCTCGGGGGACAGCGCCGACAGCTCCCGCACCTTGGCCCCCAGGGCCTGGCCGAGCTCGGCTGGCCGCCCCGGGGTGTCGCCGTGCCAGAACGGGAGCTTGCCCGGCTGGCCCGGCGCGGGCAGTACCAGCACCCGGTCGGGGGTAATGTCCTCGATCCGCCACGACGAGGCGCCGAGCACGAACACGTCACCGACGCGCGACTCGTACACCATCTCCTCGTCCAGTTCACCGACCCGCCGGGGCTGCCGCGCCTCGGCGGCGGGCAGGAAGACCCCGAAATAGCCCCGGTCGGGGATCGTCCCGCCGCTGGTCACGGCCAGCTTCTGCGATCCCGGGCGGCCGTGGATGACACCGGCCACCCGGTCCCAGACGATGCGCGGCCGCAGCCCGGCGAACTCCTCGCCCGGGTACCGCCCGGCCAGCATGTCGAGCACCGCCTCCAGCACCGGCCGGGTCAGCGTGGCGAACGGGGCCGAGCGGCGGATCAGCGCCTCCAGCTCGTCCACCGGCCAGTCGTCGAGCGCGGTCATGGCCACCACGTGCTGCGCGAGCACGTCGAGCGGGTTGCGGGGAACGCGCAGCTCCTCGATCGCCCCGGTCTGCATCCGGTCGGCCACCACTGCCGCCTGCACCAGGTCGGCCGCGTACTTGGGGAAGATCACCCCGCGGGAGACGTCGCCCACGTTGTGCCCGGCCCGGCCCACCCGCTGCAGGCCGCTGGCGACCGACGGCGGCGACTCGACCTGGATCACCAGGTCGACCGCGCCCATGTCGATGCCGAGTTCCAGGCTCGAGGTGGCGACCACGGCGGGCAGCCGCCCGGCCTTGAGCGCCTCCTCGATCTCGGTCCGCTCCTGCCGGGAGACCGACCCGTGGTGCGCCCGGGCGATGATCACGTCCTCGGCCGGCCCGCTGCCGGGGTCGCCGGGCGTGCCCCCGGCGGCGACAAACGCCCGCTCGGAGGCCAGCTCGTTGAGCCGCCCGCAGAGCCGCTCGGCCAGCCGTCGTGAGTTGGCGAACACGATCGTGGAGCGGTGGGCCTGGATCAGGTCGAGCACCCGCTCCTCGACGTGCGGCCAGATTGAGCGGCGCGGCACCGGGTCGTCGTCACCGTCGGCCCCGCCGCCCCCGCCGGAACCGGGCCGCAGCGGCGCGTCGGACAGGTCGCGCATGTCCTCGACCGGGACCACGACCTCCACCTCGATCCGCTTGGTGCTGGCGGGGGCGACCACCGTGACCGGCCGGGCGCCGCCGAGGAACAAGGCGACCTCGGCCGGCGGCCGCACGGTGGCCGACAGCCCTACCCGCTGCGCCCGCCGCCGCGGCCCCGCCGGGCCCGCCGGGGCGGTATCGGCCGCGGTGGCATCGCCCGGGGTGGCATCGCCCGGGGCGGCATCGCCCGGGGTGGCGCGCAGCGCGTCCAGCCGCTCCAGGGACAGGGCCAGGTGGGCGCCCCGCTTGGTGCCTGCCACGGCGTGGATCTCATCCACGATGACCGTCTCGACCCCGCGCAGGATTTCCCTGGCCTGCGAGGTGAGCAGCAGGAAAAGCGACTCGGGGGTGGTGATGAGGATGTCCGGTGGCCGTGTCGCCAGCTTGCGCCGGTCCTCGGCGGCAGTATCCCCGGTCCGCACCGCCACCTGGATGTCCGGCTCCGGCAGCCCGAGCCGCTGGGCCGCCTGCCTGATGCCGGTCAGCGGCGAGCGCAGGTTCCGCTCGATGTCGACCGCCAGTGCCTTCAGCGGCGAGACGTAGAGAACCCGCGTGCGCCGCTTGCGGTCGGCCGGCGGCGGCTCGGCCGCCAGCCGGTCGATGGCCCACAGGAAGGCCGCCAGCGTCTTGCCCGATCCGGTCGGCGCGATGACCAGGGTGTCCGCCCCTACCCCGCCCGTATCCCTCCCGCCGATCGCCCGCCAGGCCTGCGCCTGGGCCTGCGTGGGCACGGCGAAGGCGCCCTCGAACCACGCCCGCGTCGCGGTCGAGAAGCCGTCGAGCGCCGCGGCGCTGCTGACCGGGCCGGTGCCGCCTGCCTCTCCTGCCATCCCCCCAGTGTGCCCCCACCGTCGGACATTTCTGTCCGTCGGCCGGGGCGGGGCCGCAGACATCGGGACCGCCTGCACGGGGTACCTTTCTGCGTCATGAAGAGGGCCACGGGCTGGACCACCGAGCGGCGGGGCGGGCGCGGCAGGCGCGGCGGCGGACCCCGCTACCAGCGTCCCGCCGTCACGGCGGCCGTCACCGCGGTAGCCCTGGGGGCCGCCCTGGCGGGCTGCTCGGCCCGGCCAGCCGGGGCAGGGACAGGCGCCACCGTCTCCGCCGTGGCCGCCGCCAGCGGGTCAGGCGCCAGCGGGTCAGCCGCCAGCGGGTCCGGCGCCGCTACCGGGTCGGCGTCCCCCGGCGCCAGCGGGCCCTCCGCCAGCGGGTCCGGCGCCAGCAGGCCCGCGCCGGCCAAGCCGCCCGCCCCCGCGAAGCCGTCGGCGCTCCCGGTGGGGGCGCCGGGCGCCGCCAGCCGGCCGCAGACGACCGCGGAGCCGCGCACCGATGACGCCGCCTTCGGCCACGCTACCCGTGACATCTGGCTCGCGGTCACCACCGGCGACCCGCGCTACGCGCTGCCTGCGTTCTTCCCTGAGAAGGCATATCAGCAGGTCAAGGCCATGTACGATCCGGACGCGGACTGGCGGGGGCGGCTCTGGGCCGACTTCGTCCTCGACGTGGCCGCCGCGCACAAGCTCGTCAGACCGGGTGCGGCCCTGGTCAAGGTCGTTGTCCCGGCCGAGTACGCCCATTGGATCCCGGTCGGCGCCTGCGACAACCGGGTCGGTTACTGGCAGCTCCCCGGGGCGAGGGTGGTGTACCGGGAAGGCGGAGCCACGCACTCGTTCGGCCTCGCGTCTCTTATCTCCTGGCGCGGCGACTGGTACCTGGTGCATTTCGGCGGGGTGGTGCGCGGCGCGTACGGCATGGTGGACGACCCCGAGCCGGGCGAGGGTGTCCCCGGTCCTCCAGGCGGCTGCTAAGCCGGCGGCCGTCAGCCCGCGGTGGCCGAGGCCCCCCGGACCGAGCCGGTCAGCTGCCCGCTCGCGGCCCGCACCTCGCACACCACCGTCCGCGTCCCGGCCTGCCAGGCGGTCGCGTCGGGATAGACGTAGGTCGAGGCGAGGCTGATCGCCAGCTGCGGGTTCAGGTAGCCGGTGAGCCGGCTGGCACAGCCGCTGCTGGCGTCCGCGGCGACGGCCGTGTTCCCGGGCCACTGCCCGCCCGGCAGCGCGAACGTCGCGAACACCTCGGCGTCGTGCGGGGTGTCGCAGGAGACGAGCGTGTAGGACTGCCCGGACGGGTCGAGGCAGTCACCGGTCTTCAGCGAGAACAGGGCCGACTTCTTGTAGGTGACCTTGACTGGTTTCTTGAAGCCGTGCGTGACCGAGCCGACGATGGCGACCGCCCCGCCCACGATCGCGGCCGCGAGGACCACGAACCCGAGCGTGACCAGGACCCGGGTCCAGCGCCGGGCCGGGTGCAGGACTGGGCCAGGCTCGTCCAGCTCCACCAGCTCGGCCCGGTCGATCAGTTCCGCGGGCGCGTCCGCGTCATCCGGGGCGTCCTCGGGCCCGGCCCCGAGGCCCTTGGCCACGTCACCCTCGTCCGCGACATCTTCGTCCACGGTGTCCCCGGTCCCGTCGCCGACGGTCCCGTCGGCCCCAGTCCCGTCGTCCCAGCTCCCGTCGTCCCAGCTCCCGTCGTCCCAGCTCCCGTCGTCCGCATTGGGGCCGGAATCGGTGAACGCGGCCTCCGCGCCGTCAGCGTCATCGTCGGCGTCACCCCGGGTGGCATGGCTTCCGGGCCCGTCATCCGCGGCGACGGCACCTCTGGCCGCCGCGCCGTCTTCGCCCGCGTTCCGGACAGCCCCGGAGACCTCGCCTGACCTGGTGCTCCCGCCCGCCGCCGGCTGCTCGGCGGGGCCGGCTGCGTCGGTCCGGGCGTCTCCTGTGGCTTCCGTCGACATGTCACTCCTGCCTGGCGACGCCGGACAAGTGACCGCACGCGCCCCTTAAACAACAAAGTTCCCCATCTGGAACAAATAAATACCAGCCTTAAATGTCCCGATTATCCCCCGGTGGCGCTGAGAACTTCCTCTGGGCCGGCATTGTCCCGTCCGCCCCGGTAGCCTGGGGCGATGCGGCAGACCGAATTCTGGGCCCGGATGCGCGAGCAGTTCGGCGACACCTACGCGGAGAGCGTCGCCAAGGACTTCGTGGTGTCCCGTCTGGGCGACCGGACGGTCAACCGGGCCCTGGCCGACGGCGAGGACCCGAAGGAGATCTGGCGCGCGGTCGCGGAGACCTTCAACGTCCCCAGCCGGCTCCGCTGAGGCCACCCCGGATCATCCCGAACGGGTGCGGCTGACCCCGGCCACCCCCCCGCGCCGTTCCCGGTGCACGGCGATCGAACATTTCGGCGCGTCTTCGCCGTGATCGAACAGTCGTTCTCCTATAGTGAGGAATGTCGGGGCGCCGCGCGCTCGCGACGCGCCTCTTTGACCGGGCCGGCGGGCTACCCCGGAAATGTCAGTGGCGGCGCGTAGCGTGTGCGGCGTTGGCAGCGGGCGCAGCCTTAGCGGCAAGCACAAGCCGGCCAGTGATCGCGCGTGGCGACCGGGGACGCAGCAGTCACCGGGAACATCGTGGTCGCGGGGGCATGGTGGCCGCGGGCAGTGCGCCGAGTGTCGCCGCCAGCCTGACTCAGGCATTCAAGCGACAGGGGAGTTCCATGGCACCAAGCGGCAAGATCAATCTCCCGGACCGGGCGGGAGACAAGGACAAGGCGCTCGAGGCGGCGCTGCTGCAGATCGAGCGCCAGTTTGGCAAGGGCTCGATCATGCGGCTCGGTGAGGAGACGCGTGTTCCGGTCGAGGTCATCCCCTCCGGGTCGATCGCCCTCGACGTGGCCCTCGGCATCGGCGGTTACCCGCGCGGCCGGGTGGTGGAGATCTACGGCCCGGAGTCGAGCGGGAAGACCACAGTGGCGCTGCACGCCGTCGCCAACGCGCAGAAGGGGGGCGGCATCGCCGCGTTCATCGACGCGGAGCACGCCCTCGACCCCGAGTACGCGCAGAAGCTCGGCGTCGACACCGAGGCGCTGCTCGTCTCCCAGCCGGACACCGGCGAGCAGGCGCTGGAGATCATGGACATGCTGATCCGCTCGGGCGCGATCGACATCGTGGTCATCGACTCGGTGGCCGCCCTGGTGCCCAAGGCGGAAATCGAGGGCGAGATGGGCGACAGCCACGTCGGCCTCCAGGCCCGCCTCATGTCCCAGGCCCTGCGCAAGATCACCGGCGCGCTCAACACGACGAAAACCACCGCGATCTTCATCAACCAGCTGCGCGAGAAGGTCGGCGTGATGTTCGGCTCGCCGAAGACGACCACTGGCGGCAAGGCGCTGAAGTTCTACGCGTCGGTGCGGCTCGACATCCGGCGGATCGAGACGCTCAAGGACGGGACCGAGGCGGTCGGCAACCGGACGCGGATCAAGGTCGTGAAGAACAAGATGTCGCCGCCCTTCAAGACCGCCGAGTTCGACATCCTCTACGGGATCGGGATCTCCCGCGAGGGCAGCCTGATCGACCTCGGCGTGGAGCAGGGCATCGTGCGCAAGGCCGGCGCCTGGTACACCTACGAGGGCGACCAGCTCGGCCAGGGCAAGGAGAACGCGCGGAACTTCCTGCGCGACAACGACGACGTAGCCAACGAGATCGAGAAGAAGATCAAGGAGAAGCTCGGCGTCGGCCCGCGCCTGGACGCTGACCCGGCCGCGGTGGCGGTGCCCCCGGCGCCGAAGCCCGTGTGACAAGGCGCGAGATGGCGAACCGTGGCCGCGTCGGCGGCCACGGCTCACGAGAACACGGCCGCCAGGCCGGACACCGCTCCGGTCGACGAGTACGGAGCGGACGAGTACGAACCCGGCGAGTACGAGGCAGGCGAGCAAGCGGGCGGCCCCGTGGCCCGGGACGACGACCCGGAGGCGCGAGCGCGGCAGGTCTGCCTCCGGCTGCTCACGCTCGCGCCCCGCGACGCGGGCGCAGCTCGCCGACGCGCTGCGCAAGCGGGGCATCCCCGACGAGCCGGCCGAGGTGGTGCTCGGCCGGTTCGAGGACGTCGGGCTGATCGACGACGCCGCCTTCGCCCGGGCCTGGGTGGAATCGCGGCACCACAGCCGCGGCCTGGCCGGACGGGCGCTCAGCGCCGAGCTGACGCAGCGCGGGGTGGCGGCCGACGAGATCCGCGCGGCCATGGACGAGCAGCTCGGCCCGAGGCCGAGGTCACCGCCGCGCGGCGTCTCGTCGACGGGAAGCTGCGTTCGACCCGCGGGCTGCCCGCCGAGCAGCGGACCCGGCGGCTGGCAGGCCTGCTGGCCCGCAAGGGCTATCCGGCTGGCCTGGCCTTCCGCGTGATCCGTGAGGCGCTGGAGGCCGAAGGGGAGGCCGCGCCGCTCGAAGACGAGCCGTCCTTCGACGGGCGACCGGACCCTGACGGCGCGGCTTGCGCTCCCGGTGGCGCACGCGCGGCCGCGCCTGCGCCGCCCGGGAGCCGTGTGCAGGCAGTGGACACTGTAAAAATAACGGGCCCGCATAGCGCAGATAACGGCTGAGCTGCGGCGACGTTCCTACCAGCCCTTTGGGCCACGGTTTGCGACGTAGACAAACCCCTTAATCAACGCTTAACCTCACGGCAGTGAGGCGTTATCTGGCGCCGGACGGGTGCCCGCACGCCCGCCCCGCGACGGCCGACGCAGCAGTCAGACGCACGGTAAGGCCAGTGCACAGTAGGCCGGCACACGTTACCGGCCCGATGGTGCGGGCCGCGGAAGGGGTGACCGTGAGCGGCGCAGACGCGCTCTTGGTGATCGGGCTGGTTGCCTTGGCCCTCGCATTCGGCGCGTTCGCCATCGTCTTGCGCCGGTTCCGCCCGTGCCCGCGCCGCCCCGGCCGCCGAGGAGCTCGCGGCCAGCAGCGCGCTGCTCAGGAGCTAGCCGCGGCAGGCCCAGGCCGAGGCGGAGCAGATCCGGGCCCGGGCCCAGGCGGACGCGGACCAGATCCTCGGCCGGGCCGCCGAGGCGGCCGAGCAGACCGCGCAGCAGGCCGCCGACGGCCGCCGCGAGGTCGAGGACGAGATCCGCGCCGTCAAGGACGAGATCCGCCAGCTCCGCGGTCGACCTGGAGCGGCGCGAGCAGCGGATCGGCGAGCGCGAGCAGCGGCTCGACGACGAGAGCCGCCGCCTTGAGACCGCGCGGCCAGGCGCTCGAACAGCGCCGGGCCGAGCTCGACGAGCGGGCCAAGGCCCTCGCCGACGGCCGACGCCGGGGCGAGGGCCGAGCTTGAGCGGGTCGCCGGCTGACCGCCGACGCGGCCAAGGCGGAGCTCGTCGCCACGATCGAGAACCAGGCCAAGCGCGAGGCGGCGGTGTCGATCAGGGACATCGAAGCGGCCGCCAGGGCCGAGGCCGACAAGCGGGCCCGCAAGATCGTGACGCTCGCCATCCAGCGGGTCGCGGTCGAGCAGACCAGCGAGTCGGTCGTCTCGGTCATGCACCTGCCCGGCGACGAGATGAAGGGCCGGATCATCGGCCGTGAGGGCCGCAACATCCGCGCCTTCGAGTCGGTCACCGGCGTCAACCTGATCATCGACGACACGCCGGAGGCGGTCCTGCTGTCCTGCTTCGACCCGGTCCGCCGGGAGATCGGCCGCCTCACCCTGGAGCGCCTGGTCAGCGACGGCCGGATCCACCCGCAGCGGATCGAGGAGGCCTACGAGCGCGGCAAGGCCGAGATCGAGCAGATCTGCCGCCGCGCGGGCGAGGACGCGATGACCGAGCTCGGCATCACCGACATGCACCCCGAGCTGGTCAACCTGCTCGGCCGGCTGCGCTACCGCACGTCCTACGGCCAGAACGTGCTCGCCCACCTCATCGAGTCGGCGCACATCGCCGGGATGATGGCCAGCGAGCTCGGCCTCGACCCGGTGCTGCTGCGGCGCTGCGCGGTGCTGCACGACATCGGCAAGGCGCTGACCCACGAGGTCGAGGGCAGCCACGCGCTGATCGGCGCGGAGATCGCCCGCAAGTACGGCGAGTCGGACGACGTCGTGCACGCGATCGAGGCGCACCACAACGAGGTCGAGGTCCGCACGGTCGAGGCGGTGCTCACCCAGGCGGCCGACGCGATCAGCGGCGGCCGCCCCGGCGCCCGGCGCGAGTCGCTGGAGATGTACGTCCGCCGGCTGGAGCGCCTTGAGCAGATCGCCGCCGAGAAGGAAGGCGTCGAGAAGGTCTTCGCCATGCAGGCTGGCCGCGAGATCCGCGTCATGGTCAAGCCGGAGCAGGTCGACGACATCCAGGCCCAGGTCATCGCGCGGGACATCGCCAAGCAGGTCGAGGAGGAGCTCACCTACCCGGGCCAGATCCGCGTCACCGTCGTCCGCGAGTCCCGCGCCACCGAGTTCGCCCGTTAGAACAGCACCAGCGGTGGCTAGGACAGCTCCAGCGGCGGCACGCCGGGCGGGGTGAACCCGAAGATATCACCGTAGAAGGCGAGTTCCGCCTCCAGCGCCGCGGTGACCGTCTCGGCCTTGCGGAAGCCGTGCGACTCGCCCGCGAACGCGATGTACGCGTGCGGGATGCCGTGGGCGGCCAGGTCGGCCGCGATCGCCTCGGACTGCGACGGCGGCACGATCGGGTCGTCCAGCCCCTGCAGCAGCAGGATCGGGCAGGTCTGCTCGTTGACGTGACCGACCGGGGCGCGCTCGGAGTAGAGGTCGTCCGCCTCGGGCAGCGGGCCGATGAGGCCGTCCAGGTAGCGCGACTCGAAGTCGTGGGTGTCGGTCACGAACGGCCGCAGGTCGGAGACGCCGTAGTAGGAGGTGGCGGCGGAGAACACTGCCTCGCTCGTTCCGGTCAGCGCGAGGCCGCTGGTGACCGCGGCCAGCGCGGTCCAGCCGCCCGCCGAGCCGCCGCGGATGCCGAGCCGGGCCCGGTCGGCCTGCCCGGCCGCGGACAGGCCGAGGGCGGCGCTGTAGGCGTCGGCCACGTCGACGATGCCCCACTGCCCGCGCAGCCGGTTGCGGTACTCGCGCCCGTAGCCGGACGAGCCGCCGTAGTTGACGTCGATGATGCCGATGCCGCGGCTGGTGAAGTACGCCTTCTCCAACGACAGCAGCGGCAGCGAGTGCGATGTCGGGCCGCCGTGCACGTGCACCACGAACGGCGGCAGCTCGCCGCCGGCCCGGCCGTCCCCGCGTTGGAGGGCGAGTAGACGATGGCGTGCACCACGCCCCCGTTCGGGCCGCCCGCGAGCTGGACCGGGCGGGCGTCCGGGAGGTAGGCCGGGTCGGGCGCGGCGCCCGGCTTCCTGATCACCTCGACCTCTCCGTCCCCGGTGACGCGGAGCACGCTCAGCGGCGCCTGCGGTCCGCCGGCCACCGCGGCGATCGCTGTCCCGTCGGTGACCAGGTCCCCGGTGGTGGTGCGGTAGCCCGGCAGGGCGAAGTCGGTCAGCTTCCCGGTGGCCGGGTCCAGCACGCCCAGCCGGAACTCGCCCAGGCCGTGCTGGACCGCCAGCCGGCCGTCGGCCAGCGGCTCGAACGGCCGGCCGCCGAGCTGCCAGAGCGGGTCGGTGAACTCCTCCTCCAGCGGGTGCAGCGCCCGCGGGGCGGCCCCGGCCGCGGCCGCCACCTCGTACAGGTTCCACCAGCCGGAGGCGTCGGAGATCGCGTAGAGGGTGGCGTCGTCGCGCCACCGGGGGGCTGTCACGGACTCGTCGGTCCCCCCCATGACCAGCTCCGCGTCGGCCACCGCGAGCCCGCCCGCGGCCGGGCCGACCCGCAGGTCGGTGCCGTCCCAGGGCATGTTCGGGTGGTTCCAGCTGATCCACGCCAGCCGGGTGCCGTCCGGGGACGGGGTCGGGAAGGCGAAGAACTGCGCGCCCGACACCAGCACCCGCAGCGCCGTGTCGTCGCCGGCGGCCGCGCCGTCGAGCGGGACCGCCACGATCTCCCGCCGGACGGCCACCCCGCCGCCGACATGGAAGCCGGCCGGCGGCTCGCCGCCCTCCAGCGGGCGGGTCGTCTCCCGCACGCACCAGATCTCGGTCTCGTCGGGGGAGAGCACCAGGTCGGCGAAGCGGAACCCGCCCTCGGCCGGGGTCAGCGGGACCGGCTCGATGCCGGCTTCCACGCTCGCCCCCGCCGCGTACAGCCGCTGGTCGGCGAAGCTGGCGAAGACCAGGTCGTACCCGCCGGCCAAGCCCAGCGACGGGACCGGCAGGTAGGACTTGCCGCCGTACTCGTGCACCCGGGTGCGGGCGTTCCACGGCGCCGGGAGCAGCTCGCGCGGCTCGGCCGCCCCGCCCGCGGCCGCCATGATCGTGATCCGGCCGCCCTCGGACGGTCGCCGTTCCTGCCACCACACCTCGCCGCCGGCGAAGGACGGGTAGCTCACGGCGACCGCCCCGGTGGCGACGTCGGCGGCGCCGATCGGTGACTTCCAGGTTCCGTACGCAGCGGTCTCAGTCATGTCCTAATCCAATACCACGACCGGACCTGGCCGGCGGCCACGGCCCCTATCCTGGTCAGGTGGGAGAAGGACGCACATACGAGATCCGCACCTACGGGTGCCAGATGAACGTGCACGATTCCGAGCGCGTCGCCGGGCTGCTCGAGGAGGCTGGGTACGTTCAGCCCGCGCCCGGCCAGAGCCCGGACCTGGTGGTGTTCAATACCTGCGCGGTCCGGGAGAACGCGGCCGACCGGCTCTACGGCAACCTCGGCCACCTGCTCCCGGTTAAGAAGGCGCACGCGGGCATGCAGATCGCCGTCGGCGGCTGCCTGGCCCAGATGGAACGGCAGCAGATCACCGACCGCGCACCCTGGGTCGACGTCGTCTACGGCACCCACAACATCGGTGCCCTGCCCGCGCTGCTTGAGCGGGCCCGCGAGCGCCAGCAGGCGCAGGTGGAGTTCGAGGAGACGCTGACCACGTTCCCGTCGCTGCTGCCGGCCCGCCGCCAGTCGGCCTACTCCGCCTGGGTCTCGGTCTCGGTCGGCTGCAACAACACCTGCACCTTCTGCATCGTCCCGTCGCTGCGGGGCAAGGAGAAGGACCGCCGCCCGGGCGACATCCTCGACGAGATCGCCGCCCTGGCCCGCGACGGGGTCATCGAGGTCACCCTGCTCGGCCAGAACGTGAACTCCTACGGGGCCGAGTTCGGCGACAGGCGCGCGTTCGGCAAGCTGCTGCGCGCTTGCGGGGAGATCGACGGCCTGGAGCGGGTCCGGTTCACCTCGCCCCACCCGCGCGACTTCACCGACGACGTGATCGAGGCGATGCGGGACACCCCGAACGTCATGCCGAGCCTGCACATGCCGCTGCAGTCCGGCTCGGACACCATC
Organism: uncultured Actinomycetota bacterium; assembly: GCA_963795335.1. Taxonomy (GTDB): domain Bacteria; phylum Actinomycetota; class Actinomycetes; order Streptosporangiales; family Streptosporangiaceae; genus Trebonia. The sequence goes on along the minus strand of CAWCHI010000001.1, from coordinate 209,052 downwards.
CTGGCGGCGATGCGCCGTGCCTACCGCCGTGACCGCTACCTGTCGATCCTGGATAACGTGCGCCGCCACATCCCGCACGCGGCGATCACGACCGACATCATCGTCGGGTTCCCGGGGGAGACCGAGGCCGACTTCGAGGCGACCCTGGACACCGTCCGCGCGGCCCGGTTCTCCTCCGCCTTCACCTTCCAGTACTCGATCCGCGCGGGTACCCCCGCCGCGACGATGCCGGACCAGGTCCCGCGGCCGGTGGTGCAGGAACGCTACGAGCGGCTCGTTGCCCTGCAGGAGGAGATCTCCTGGGACGAGCACAAGAAGCAGGTCGGCGCCGTGGCCGAGGTCCTGGTCGCCGAGGGGGAGGGGCGCAAGGACGCCGCCACCCGCCGGCTGTCCGGCCGGGCCCGGGACAACCGCCTGGTCCACTTCGTCCCGGGGACCGGGCAGCCCCGCCCCGGCGACATCGTCACCACCCGCGTCACCAGCGCCGCCCCGCATTACCTGCGGGCCGACGAGGCGCCGCTGAGCCTGCGCCGGACCCGGGCCGGCGACGCCGCCGAAGCTCGCCAGCGCGCGGCGGCCGACCCAGTCCCCGAGCGCCGCCCCGGGCGCCCCGGTCCTGCTCGGCATGCCGGCCCGCCGCGGCTAGCGGCTCCGCGGCGATGACGCTGATCGCGGTGGTGGGCGCGACCGCGGCCGGCAAGTCCGACCTGGCGGTCGAGATCGCGCTCGCGCTGGGCGGCGAGGTCGTCAACGCCGACTCGATGCAGCTGTACCGGGGCATGGACATCGGCACCGCCAAGCTGACGCCGGCCGAGCGCCGGGGCGTGCCGCACCACCTGCTCGACGTCTGGGACGTCACCCGCACCGCCAGCGTGGCCGAGTACCAGGAGCTGGCCGACGCGGTCATCGCCGACATCACCCGGCGCGGCCAGGTAGCGGTGGTGACCGGCGGGTCCGGCCTCTACATCAGGGCCGCGCTCGGCGACCTGGAGTTCCCCGGCACCGACGAGGTCATCCGGGCGCGGCTGGAGGCCGAGCTGGCCGCCGCCGGGACGGCCCCGCTGTACGCCCGGCTGCGGGCGGCCGACCCGGTCGCGGCGGCCGCGATCCTGCCTGGCAACGGCCGCCGCATCGTGCGCGCGCTGGAGGTGATCGAGCTGTCCGGCCGCCCGTTCAGCGCGACCATGCCCGGCTACGACGGGGGCCGCCCCGCGGTTCAGCTCGGGGTCCAGGTGGGCCGGCCGGAGCTGGACTGGCGGATCGCGGCCCGGGTCGACCGCATGTGGGCCGCGGGGTTCGAGGCTGAGGTCCGCGCCCTAGCAGGCCGCGGCCTGCGCGACGGCAGGACCGCCTGCCGCGCCCTCGGCTACCAGCAGCTGCTGCGCTGCCTCGACGGCGAGCTGACGAGCGACCAGGCCCGCGAGGAGACGATCCGCGCCACCCGCCGCTTTGCCCGCCGCCAGGAGTCGTGGTTCCGGCGCGACCCGCGGGTGCGCTGGCTGAGCGCGGGCGAGGGACTGCGGGACCGCGCCCTGTCCGTCGTCGCCTCCCGAACGGGGGCGTGACCCCCCGTGCCGGGAAACTGCGCCGCGCCCGGTCAGGACGAATTTTCCCAATTTGTCAGTCACTCAGAGTAGTTTTTTTGCTCTTCGTGCTGCACTCCTCACGATCGGCTCACTAGTCCTTTCGGGCTATTTGCCGCTATTGCCGGCCATCGTTGTCACCCGCGGGTCGGGTGACGACATGGCCGCCCGCGCCGGGCGTGCGATGAAACGGCTGGCCAGCCGCTTGACTGACCGGACCGTAGCCTCTCTGGGTCATCTGGCGGCCAAACGGTCTCTTTCGGATTTCGGCCCTGTAACGCTGTCTGTGCGTGATTAGGCGCAATGTCAGGTCCGGTGATAGGTCGTCCCCCCACGGCCGCGTAGCCGGGCGCATTACGAAGTAAGGGATTTCTTGACCGCAGGCACAAGGCGTAACGGCACCAGCAAGCTCGGCCCGTTCCACCGGGCCACCCCCGGTCACACGGCCAAGCTTGGCCGCGGCGCGCATGCCGCCCGCGGCCCGCAGGCCGGCCCGCGGGCGACCTGGACCCCGGATGAGTGGACCGGCGGGCCCGGCGGCCGGCGGCGAGCGGACCACCAGTGGCGCATGGGCCGCTCCCGAGGGCTGGACCGCGCACGAGGACTGGATCTCGCAGCACGACGAGCAGGTCCACGCCGGCTGGCACCTGCAGCCCGGGCGGGCCGCGCAGGATGACACGGCCGGCTACGACGTGTGGGCGACGCGGGACGACCTCGCCGCGGCCGGCGGCCGCGAACTGGACTCCGCCGGGCCGCACGGACCCGGCGGCAAGACGGCCCGCAAGTGGGCCGGGAAGAAGGTCGTCCCGGCCGCGGCGGCAGCCGCAACCCTCGCGGTCGGGGCGGCCGCCTTCACCCTGTTCGGCTCCGGCGGCGGCCATCCGCAGGTCACCCAGCTGAACGACGCGGTGGGGGTCAGCGGGACCACCGCCAGCGCCGGGGCCGGGCAGCTGGGCGTCGCCTCCAGCCCGGTCCTCAAGTTCGCCCCCACTGCCGCCCCGGCCTCGCCGAAGCCCGCGGGCAAGCACGCCAAGGCTCCGGCGGCCAAGCCGTCGTCGTCGGCCCCGGCCCACGTCGCCGCGGCGCCCCCGGCCCACGTCGCCGCGGCGCCCCCGGCCGCGCCCGCCAGCGCGGCCGCGGCGACCAAGGCGGCCGCCCCGTCCGCCTCCTCGCCGGCCTCGAGTACGCCCAAGACGCTGAGCTGCGACCTCAGCGGCGGGCTGCTGCCGGACAACGTCAGCGCGATCGTCAGCTTCCTGCTCGCCCACGGCTACAGCGACAACGCCGCGGCCGGCATCGCGGGCAACATCTACCAGGAGTCCAAGGGCAACCCGGAGTCGGTCGGCATGGGCGGCGGCGGCCTGATCGGCTGGACCCCGCTGCCCTCGGGCTTCGTCACCGGCAACGTCACCGCCGACCTGGACACGCAGCTGGCGGCGCTGCTGACGTACAACCAGGGCTGGTCCCAGTACATCGCCGAGCTGAACGCGGCCTCGTCCCCGGCCGACGCCGCCTACATTTACGTCACGATGTTCGAGCGGGCGGGCATCCCGGCCGCGTCGACCCGTGAGGCGGCGGCCACCGACGTGGCCAGCGCCTGCGGCATCTGACGGGGCCGGGCGAGCAGCCCCTCGCCCAGCTAGCAGCCACTGCCCGCCTGGAGTCCCACCCCCTGAGCCGCCCGCAAGGCTCAGCTCTAGGCGGGCAGCTGGTAGGCCCGCCGGGCGTTGTCCGCCCCGATCAGGCCGGTGATCCGCTCGGCGTCGGCATAGCTGATGTCGTCGGCCGCCAGGCGGGCGGACAGGAACGCCGACAGCCCCTGCCGGAACAGCGTCGTTCCCAGGTAGAACAGCTCGGGCAGCCCGAACGCGTCCGACGAGAACAGGAACTTGCGCAGCGGCACCAGTTCGAGCGCCTCGGCCAGCAGCGGCACCGCCCGGGCGCCGACGTTGTGCGTGGCCAGCCCGAGGTCGGCGTAGACGAGCGGGAAGACCTGGGCCAGGTAGCCCGCCTCCCGGTGATACGGGTAGTTGTGCAGCAGCATGACCGGCGCGCCGGTCCGTTCCAGGGCCCGCAGCAGCCTGGTCAGCAGCAGGGGGTTGCAGCGGTGGAGGTCGACGTCGCGGTCCCCGTAGCCGACGTGGAACTGGACCGGCACCCCGAGGTCGGCCCCGCACCAGATGAAGAAGCGGTGCAGCACCTCGTCCGCCAGCCGCGGCGGCGGGCCCTGGCTGCCGCCCAGCCAGCGGGACACGGCCGCGGTCACCTCGCTGTCGGCCGGGCGCCGCGGGTCGAGGTCCAGCCCGACCCGGTAGGCGGCGACCGACTTGACCGCCACCGCCCTGGTCCCGCCCCCGCCGGCGAAGCGCCCGGCCAGCGCCGCCCGGTACGCGTCGGGGAAGCCGGCCGCACTCACCCCGGTCCCGGCCAGCGTCTCGGCGACCTGTTCGAGCCGGACAACCTCATACGCGGCCGCGCCCGCGAACCCCGCCGTCTCGGCCGGCGTGAGCAGGCCGCCGGCGCGTACCCGGTGTCCACGCACAGCGCCGCCAGCCCGCAGGCGGACAGGAACCGCTGGTTCACCTCGTCGCCGCCCAGCGCGGCCCGCCGCTCGGCGTAGGCGCTGGCCGGCGCGTGGGCGGGCAGGCCGAGCACGGGCGGGCACCAGCGCCGCAACGACAGCCCGGCCAGCGAGTCGAAGGCGAAGCCGGGCGCCGCGGCGTCGCCGTCAGCCTCGTTGAGGAGCCCGGCAAGGTCTCCGCCGGCCCGCAGCACCCCGTGACAGTGATGGTCGACGAGCGGCTGTGCGGCGACAAAGGGCAGCAGTTCCTGTGGCGTGCGCTCCGGACTCATGGGGTCATGCTAGAGCCGTGTGACGTGCCTCCCGCCGAGAGGCCGCGGCTGATTCCCGGTGCGATAGCGGTCCCCGGGGCAATCATTAGGGGCGAGCCGGATGGTATCGATGGTGCAAACGCGCACTCACGGTTCCCCGGAGGCGTCTTTATTTTCGGTTACCCCGCAGGTCACACGCCTAAATTACTGAGAGTAATACAGTTCAAACTATTCGTGATAATTCTGGTCTCCGGGTCTGGGTATTTCGCACCGCGCTCGTTACCATCGAATCAGCAGCCAGGCAGTAAAAGAATCCGGGCGCACAACTCGCGTCCGATTCAGTTACTAAGAGTAATTCTAAGGGGACTCGGAGTAACTCATGACCGATCCGCGAAATACTCGGCCTGGCCCGGCGAGCCCGGCGGGCTGGTTCCCGCTGCCGTCCGGGGAAGCGGCCCCCCCGGTCCGGCCAACGGAACCAGCCCGTTCGGATGGACCCCCGGCCCACCCCCTGGAGCCCCGCCCCGCCAGCGTCTACCGTCGCCCGCTGCCGCCGCTGGCCGGCCACGGCCGCCGCCCGGCGCCGCACCCGTCCCCGGGCAGTCTCGGCCTCCGGACCCCGGACATGCGCTGGCCTGCCGTCAGCCGCACCGGGCCGCGCCGGATACCAGTGGTCGGTCCGGTCGAGGCGGTCGGCCGCTCGCGGCCCGCCCGCGTGGCCGAGCCCCCCCGCGGCCAGGCCTCCCCCCAGCCAGCCGCCCCGGCGCCCTCAGCCGCCCCGCCACCTCTGCCTCCGTCTTCCGCCGCTCCGTCTTCCGCCGCTCCGTCTTCCCCCGCTCCGTCTTCCCCGGCTCCGTCTTCCCCGGCTCCGTCCTCCGCGGCTGGTGTCCGGGGCCGGGGCCGGATCCGGTTCGCGGAACCCGGCCCGCGCCTGACCGCTCGGCCGGGCGGGCCCGGCGCCGGCAGCGCCCCGAGCGGCCCCCCGTCTCCCCGCCCGGTCCACCGCCCGCCCGCGCCCGGGCACCGGTCGAGCTGGCAGCTGGCCCAGGAGGTGTGGCAGGAGGCCGGCATCAACTGGGAGGACGCTCCGGTCGCCGTGACCGAGCCTTACTCGCCCGACACCGACCCCTACGCGGCCGACGCGTACTCGCCGGCCCGGTTCGCGGCCGGCACCGCGGACACCCCCGAGACCACCTGGCCGGGCGACGGGTCGCCCGGGGCCGGGATCGGCGCGCTGCAGCCGGCCACCGATCCGTGGCCGACCGGCCTGTACCCCGTCAGCCGGGACGAGGCCGCACCGGCCGTCCCGGGAGACACGGAGCCCCGACTGGACGACCCTGGTCCGGCCCCGGCCCAGCTCGGTCTTTCCGTCATCCCCGGCCCGGCTGGTCCCGGCCGCCCGTCCGCCGGGCCGCCCCGGACGGGCGGCCGGCCGGGACCACTGCCGCCGACCGCGTTCGCGGCGCCGGGGGCGTTCGGTGCGCCCCCGCTGAGCGCGCCGGTCGCACCGCCCGCCCCGGCCGGATCGCGGGCCGAGCCGGACGAGCTGTTCCGGGCCTGGCAGGGGTCGGTCCGCGCCGCCAGCTCCGGGCGCGGGCCCTGGGCCGCGCGCAGGTCCGCTCCGGCTGCCGCCGCCGCCCCGGCCCGGTCGCGGCGCGGCCGGACGGCGTTCCGGGTCGGGGTGCCCGCGGTGGTCATCGTCGCCGTCGGCGCCGGGGCGCTGCTGATGCTGACCGGCCGGGCCAACGAGATGCTGGCCGAGCGGGCCAACCCGGGACCGCTCACCTCGGGTCCGCCCCCCGCCTCGGCCAGCGCCGCCTCGGCCAGCGCCGTCTCGGCCAGCGCCGGCTGGCCGGCTCGAGCGCCGGCCCGGCGAGCACCGCCCTGTCCGGCTACCCGGGCGAACACGGCACCGTCGGGGTGGGCGGGCTGTGGTCGGGCGGCGGCCTCACGATCGCCGCCGGCTACGCCGACGACCACCCGGCGGTGTGGCGGCAGGCCCCCGACGGCAACTGGTCCCTGGTCTCCAGGGCCACCCTCGGGAGGCTGCCCGGCCACCTGACCTCGGTGGCCGAGGGCCCGCAGGGCTGGCTCGCGGCCGGCTCGGCCCAGGTGAACGGCACCGTCGAGCCGGTCGCCTACCAGTCGGCCGACGGTGTGACCTGGACGCCCCTGCCCGCGCTGACGACCCAGGCCGGAGACGGCGCCCAGTTCCTCGGCGTCGCGGCCGGGCCGGGCGGCTACCTGGTGGTGGGCCGCACCGGCAGCGGGAGCGACGCCGCCGCCGCCCTGTGGTGGTCGGGTGACCTCGAGAGCTGGGTGAACGGCGACAGCGGCAACGCGGGTTCGGTCGCCGCCGCCGCCGTTCCCGTCGGCAACGGCTTCGCCGCGGTCGGCTCGGAGCTGAGCTGCCCCGCGCTCTGGATCTCACCCGACGGCAAGCGCTGGACTGGCCCCGACCTCGCCCCGCCGGACGGGGCGCAGTCAGCCACCCTCCGTTCGGTCACGGCCGGCTCCGGGGGCACGGTCGTCGCGGCCGGCTTCGCCGTCAAGGACGGCCGCGACCTGCCCCTCGTGGTCACCTCCACCGGGGGCGGCGAGCACGTCACCCAGATCGTCCTGAGCCCCCCCGCCGGTCCCGCCGCCGTCAGCACGGCCACCGTCACCGCCGTCACCGCCACCAGCGACGGGTTCGTGGCGGCGGGCGAATCCGGCTCCGGCTCCGGCCAGCGCGCCGTCGCCTGGACCTCAGAAGACGGCCTGACCTGGTCGGCCGCCACGCCGCTGAGAGGCGCCGCCGCCAGCGCCGGCGGCAAAGTCACCGCCCTGACCGACACCAGCGCCGCCACCGGCGGCACGGGCGCCCCGGCCGTCACCGGGACCGTCCAGCAAGGCGCGACTACAGCCCTGATCCCCGTCCAGGGGCCGTGATTTCCGTCTCGCCGGTACGCAGCTCACTGCCGGCCCACGAACCGGCAGCCGGGACCAGGCACGTTCGCGAGCCGCGCATCGAGTGTGGCCAAGGGCGCGCCGAGAGCTTCCGCCACTGCCACGTACCAGGCGTCGTAGCAGGTGACATTATCGCGCAGGGCCCAGATCCTGGCCGCGAAAGGCGCGTAGGGGAAGAGCTCCACGCGCAGCTCGAGCAGATCGGCATGCGCCAGCGATGCCTGTTCCCGGGAGATCGTGCCAGCGACGGCGGAGCGGCGCAGGATGTTCGCCGCTTCGGCGATCATCAGGTGCGGGGCCGCGGGTTTCGTCACACGCTGCCGGGCAGCGGTCAGGCCAGTGGCACGCCGTTGATGGAGGCGTCGAGGACCTCGGCGGTGTGGGCGGTGCGCAGGGCGATACCGCGGGACGCCAGCTCGGCCGAGATCTGCAGCGTGCATCCGGGGTTGGCCGAGACCAGCAGTGACGCCTCGGCCGCGAGGACCGCGTCCGCCTTGCGCGAGCCGAGCTCCCGCGCCGCCTCCGGCTGCAGCAGGTTGTAGACGCCGGCCGATCCGCAGCAGGTCCCCGCGTCGCGCAGCTCCGCCACCTCGAACCCGGGGATCGCGCGCAGCAGGGCGCGCGGGGCCGCGGTGATCCGCTGGGCGTGCCCCAGGTGGCAGGCGTCGTGGTAGGCCGCCCGGGCCACCACGGGGTGGCGCACGGCCACGGGCCCGAGCTCGTCGAGGTACTCGGCCAGGTCGCGGACCTTGGCCGACAGGGCCGCGGCCCGCGCCGCCCAGTCGGGTGCGTCGGCGAACAGCCGCTCGTACTCCTTCATGGCCGACCCGCAGCCGGCCGAGTTGACGACGATCGCGTCCACGTCGGCCGCCTCGAACGTCTCGATGGTCCGCTGGGCGAACCGGACGGCCTCGGCCGCCCGCCCCGAGTGCGAGGACAGCGCCCCGCAGCAGCCCTGGTTGCGCGGGATGACCACGTCGCATCCCTCCGCCGCCAGTACCCGCGCGGTGGCCGCGTTGACCCGGGGGAAGAACACCGACTGGACGCACCCGGTGAGCATGCCGACGACCGCCCGGCGTGGCCCGCGGGCGGCGACCCGCTCGGGGAACCGTCCTGGCGGCAGCGGCCGGGTGGCGGGCGGGGCCAGCCGCAGCGCCTGCTCGGCTGACGGCGATATCCGCCCGGCCAGGCCGGTCCGGGCGATCAGCTGGTCCGCCCCCGTCCGCTGCAGCAGCCGCAGCGGCGCCGTCGCCAGCCGCAGCCGGGCCGGGTAGGGGAACAGGGCGAAGATCGCGGACCGGGTCAGGCGGTCGCGCAACGGCCGCCGCGCGGCCGGGTCGGAGCCGCCCGGGGCGGTCCCGGCGGGCCCGGGTTCGACCGCGCCGGCGGGGGCGCCGGCCGCCTCGGTCCACTCCCGGGCCGCCTCGATGATCTGGTCGTACTGCACCCCCGAGGGGCACGCGGTCATGCACGCCATGCAGCCGAGGCAGCGGTCGAAGTGCTCGCCCGCGGCCGGCGTCAGCGGGGCGCCGTCGAGCAGCCGGCCGACCAGGTAGATGCGCCCGCGGGGGGAGTCCATCTCCTCGCCCCAGAGCGAGTAGGTCGGGCACGCGGGCAGGCAGAACCCGCAGTGCACGCAGTCCTTGACCGCGGAGCGGACCCGCTCGGCCGCCGCCCCGCCCGCGTCCTGACCGCCGGCATCGTTACCGCCGGCATCGTTACCGCCGGCGCCGTTACCGCCCCCGGCCGCACCGTTCGCGGACACGACCGGGCCCACCACGTCCTCACTCATACGGATTCCTCGCTGGCGCTCGTCGTCCGCATTCGCGGACACACAGTGCTTACTGGTTCACTCGCAAGCTCGCTCACCGAGCTCCTTAAACCGCTTCCGGGAACCGGCCCGGGGCCAGCCGGTGCCCGGGGTCGAACTGATCCTTCACCGCCCGCATCAGCGCCAGCCCCGGCACCATGCCGCTCATCCCGCCGTAGGCGGCCAGGGCGTCGCGTACCTCGGGCGGGGCGGTGAGCACGGCCACCGCGCCCCGCTCGCCTGCCAGTGTCTCCCGGAGGGTGCCGGCGAACCGGGCCGCCGCCCGGGGCCCGGGGCCTGCCCCGACCCGGACGTAGAGCAGGCCGGCTCCGGCCGACCCCTCGGTCACCGGGGACAGGCCGGCCTCGCCCGCCGCCGTCTCGATCGCGCCGAGGGCGCGCCCGAGGGCGGAGACCCAGAACGACACCCGGATCAGGGTTTCCCCGGCTTCGGCCGCGGGCGCGGCCGGCCACCAAGCGGGCGGGTCTGCGCTGACCTCGGCGGCACTGACCGGGGCGAGCAGCCCGCCCATCCGGGCCGCCCGGGTCTCGACCCCGTCGGCCGAGCCCTCGAGCAGCACCCCCACCCGCAGCGGGCCGCCCGGGGCGAGCCGGGACAGCTCAACCGCCGAGGGGGTCAGGGGCGAGTTCGCCGCCGCCGCGACGGCCTCGGCCGCGGCCGCGGCGGCGGTGTACTCAGCGGTCACGTAGGCCCGCGCGGCGGGCAGCGGATGCAGCCGGAACGTCGCCTCGGTGATCAGGCCGAGCGTCCCGGCCGATCCCGCCAGCAGCTTGCCGAGGTCGTAGCCGGCCACGTTCTTGACCACCTTGCCGCCCGATTTCGCGACGGTGCCGTCGGCCCGCACGATCGTGGTGCCGATCAGCAGGTCGCGGGGAGTCCCGTAGCGCAGCCGCCGCGGGCCGGCCAGCCCGGACGCGACCACCCCGCCCACCGAGGCGCTGGCCGGCACGTCGAGGGCGATCTCCTGCCCGGCGCTGCCCAGCACGCCTGCCACGGCCCCCATCCGCGCCCCGGCCTGCACCTTGGCCACCAGGTCGCCCGCCGCGTGCTCGACCACGGCCGCCATCCGCGACAGGTCCACGATCAGGTCGCACCGGGCCGGCGGGGTACCCCACGCGAGCCGGGACCCGCCGCCGCGCGCCACCACCGCCAGGTCGCGCCCGGCGGCCGCCCGCAGCAGCGCGGCCGCCTCCTCGGTCGACGCGGGGGAGGCGGCGAACGCCGGGCGCCGGCCGCCGATCGCGTCCGCTCCGGTCCCCTCGCGGACGTCCTCGCACGCCGCCGCCAGCGCCTTCAAGGTCACCGCGGGCTCAGCCGTCACTGGTACCTCCAGGAAGACAACAGGTACCTCCAGGAAGACGGGTACCTCCAGGAAGACAGGTACCTGTCGGAGAACGGCCGGAGGCAGCCGCCCCCGTTCGGAACTCCATCAGAAGATCTCCGCCCCGCCGGCGTGCGCCGCCGGGCCGGGCCCGCGGTGATGGCCGGGCACTTCACCGCACAGCCGCGGGGTGGGGAACACCTTGCCCGGGTTGCACAGCGAGGCCGGGTCGAACGCGCACCGCAGCAGCTGCATGGTGTCCAGGTCGTCGGGGCTGAACATCTTGGGCATGTAGCGCGACTTGTCCACCCCGACCCCGTGCTCGCCGGTAATCGACCCGCCGGAGGCGATGCAGGCGTCGAGGATAGCCCCGGACACCTCCTCGGCCCGCTCCGCCTCACCCGGCACCGCGTCGTTGTAGAGCACCAGCGGGTGCAGGTTGCCGTCGCCCGCGTGGAACACGTTGGCGACCCTGATGCCGGTCTCGGCCGAGAGCTTGGCGATCGCGGCGAGGACATCGCCCAGCGCGGTCCGTGGTACCACGCCGTCCTGCACGATGTAGGCCGGGGACAGCCGGCCGACGGCGGCGAAGGCGGACTTGCGCCCGGCCCAGATGCCGGCCCGCTGGGCCGGGTCGTCGGCCGTCCTGATCTCCCGCGCGCCCGCCCGGCCGCAGATGTCCCGGACCAGCGCCAGCTCGGCCGACACCTCGGACGCGGGCCCGTCCAGCTCCACCAGCAGCACGGCGGTGGCGCCCTCGGGGTAGCCGCAGTGCACCGCCGCCTCGGCCGCCTCGATCGCCAGCGCGTCCATCATCTCGATCGCGGCGGGCACGATCCCGGCGGCGATGATGTCGGAGACCGCCCGGCCGCCCGCCTCCAGCGAGTCGTAGGCCGCCAGCACCAGGTGGACCGCCTCGGGCGCGGGCGTCAGCTTGACAATGATCTTGGTGACGATCCCGAGGGTGCCCTCGGAGCCGGTGAACGCGCCGAGCAGGTCGTAGCCGCGGCCGACGCCGGTGCCGTCGCCGAGCCAGGTCAGCTCGCCCGCCGGGGTCACCACCTCCAGGCCGAGGACGTGATTGACGGTGAACCCGTGCTTGAGGCAGTGCGCGCCGCCCGAGTTCTCGGCCACATTGCCGCCAACCGAGCACACCACCTGCGACGACGGGTCGGGCGCGTAGAACAGGGCATACGGGGCGGCCGCCTGGGTGACGGCCAGGTTCGTCACCCCCGGCTCGACCACCGCCCGCCGCGCGACCGGGTCGACCTCCAGGACCTGCCGCATCCGGGTCATCACGATCAGCACCCCCGCGGCATGCGGCACCGCGCCGCCGGACAGCCCGGTCCCGCTGCCACGGGCCACGAACGGGACGCCGGCTGCCGCGCAGACCCGCACCACCGCCGCCACCTCGGCGGCCGACTCCGGCAGCACCACCAGCGCGGGCACGGTGCGGTGCGAGGTCAGCCCGTCGCACTCGTAGGTGCGCAGCTCCAGCGGATCGGTGATGACGTCGGCGGAGCCGCAGATCTCCCGCATCGCCCCCGCCAGCCCGGCGGCGAGGGCCCGGCTCGCCCCGGCCCCAGCCCCCCCGAAACGGGCTACCCCGTTTAGTGCGGTCACGGTGGTCGGTCCCGCGGCAGTGTCGGCCATCAGCCCGTCCCCCTTCCTTACGGCATGCGCTCGTACGCCGGCAGCGTCAGGAACTCGGCGAACGAGTCCGCCAGGGCCACCTCGGTGAACAACGCGACCGCCTGGCCGTACCGGGCGGTGCTGAAGCTGCCGGCGGACGCCTCGCGGATCTTCCCGAGCTCCTCATCGATCATGCGCTCGACGACATCCTTTGTCACCAGCGGGCCGTCGTCGAGGACGACCTCGCCGTGGATCCACTGCCAGATCTGGACCCGGCAGATCTCGGCCGTGGCGGTGTCCTCCGTCAGGTTGAAGACGAGTGCTCCAGCTTTGCCATTGCCCGTCGAATTGCCGCCATTCGGGGGATCAAAACTGGAGTACTCGGTCGCGACCGCGCCGGTCCCGCCGAGCCAGGCGGCCAGGTACTGCAGCGCGACCGAGATGTTGCTGCGCAGTCCCGCCTCGGTGACGCCGCCCGTCGTCTTGGCCACTGCCAGCAGGTCGGCGGCGGTGACGGAGACACCGGGGCGCGGCCGGCCGATCTGGTTCGGGTTGATCCCGAGGACCGAGTCGAACACCTCCCGGACCACCGGCACCAGATCCGGGTGAGCCACCGAGGAGCCGTCGAAGCCGTCACCTGCCTCGCGGGCCTTGTCCTCGCGGACTTTGGCCAGCGCGAGCTCGTTCACCCCGGCGTCGGGCCGGGACGGGATGAAGGCGGCCGTGCCGCCCAGCGCGGACGCGCCCCGCTTGTGGCAGGTGCTGACCAGCAGGTCGGTATAGGCGCGCAGGAACGGCGCGGTCATCGTGACCGCGTTCCGCTCCGGCAGCATGAAGTCGCGGCCGTGGGCGCGGAACTTCTTGATGACCGAGAACAGGTAGTCCCAGCGGCCCGCGTTCAGGCCCGCGCAGTGGTCGCGCAGCTCGTAGAGGATCTCCTCCATCTCGAAGGCGGCCGGGATGGTCTCGATCGCCACGGTGGCGCGGATGGTGCCGCGCGGGATCTCCAGGAAGTCCTGGGCCAGGTTGAAGGCGTCATTCCACAGCCGCGCTTCCCGGTAGGACTCGAGCTTGGGCAGGCCGAAGTACGGTCCCTTCCCCTTGTCGAGCTGCCGCTGCGCGCACGCGGTCAGGTAGAGGGCGAAGTCGACCAGGCTGGCGGACGCCCGCCGCCCGTCGATGAGGACGTGCTTCTCGTCCAGGTGCCACCCGCGCGGCCGGACCACGATCGTGGGCAGGTCCTCATCGCGGCCGAGGGTGCAGGACCGGCCGTCCTCGGCGGTGAAGTCGATGGTCCGGTCGAGCGCATCCTTGAGGTTGAGCTGGCCCTCGATCATGTTCGGCCACAGCGGCGTGCTGGCGTCCTCGAAGTCAGCCAGCCACACGCTGGCGCCGGAATTGAGCGCGTCGATGGTCATCTTCCGGTCGGGTGGCCCGGTGATCTCCACCCGGCGGTCGGCCAGACCGGGCCCGGGCGGCGCGACCCGCCACGAGTCGTCGTCGCGGATGAGGGCCGTCTCCGGCAGGAAGTCGAGCGTCCCCCCGCCGGAGAGCTTCGCCTGCCGCGCCCGCCGGGCCGCGAGCACGTCGTCCCGCCGGCCAGCCAGCGCCGCGTGCAGCCGGACGAGCAGTGCGAGCGCCCGGGGGGACAGGATCTCGACGTAGCGTTCCTCAGTCGGTCCGGTGATCTCCACGCGCTCAGGCATGCTCCGCTCCTCCCAGCCTCACCTGCTCATCCTAGGCGGGCCGGGGGCCAGGCGGCGCGCGGCGAATTGCCCGCCGCGGCGGGCAATAGCGGGCGTGGTAGGATTCTTACTCGCCCAGAAATGCTCCGCTGCAAAACAATACTCTGCTGCAAAAACGCTCTGCTTCAAAAACAAAAAGGGCCAGCGAAAACCGGCTCCCCGGGGAGAGTACCAAGCACAATGGTAATTCGTCAAACGGATTCCGAGTCGTCCGCGGAAACCGAAGCGGCGGAATCGCCGGCCGCGGAAAACCATCCCCGGCCAAGCCGTCCGGCCGCAGGCGCCCAGGCCAGCCGCGCCCATACCGGGAGCACTGGCGTCCCGACTGGCTACGCCGCCGCCCTGGCGACCGAGCAGGACTACGTGACGATGCTCTATGGCCTGCTCGACGAGGCCCGCGCGCGCAGCGAGCGCGAGCTGGCGGCGGTGCGGGCCCGCGGCAGCGACGGCGGCACGCACCAGGCCCGGCTGGAGCGCGATATCTCCGCCGCCGAGGCCGGGCGGCGGCTGGCCCAGCTCAGCCTGACCGAGCGCGGCCTTTGCTTCGGCCGCACCGACGATGAAAAGCGGAATACGCTTTATATCGGCCGGATCGGCCTGCGCGATAACGAATACGACCTGAAACTGATCGACTGGCGCGCGCCCGCCGCCCGCCCTTTTTACGCCGCGACCCCGCGCAATCCGGTCGGGCTGGTCCGCCGCCGGCACATCTACACCCGGTTGCGTGAGGTGACCGGAGTCGACGACGAGGTATTCGACCTCGACCAGCTGTCGGAGAAAGACCGCAGCACCCTGTCGGGCGAGGCTGCGCTCATCGCCGCGGTGTCGGCCGCCAGGACCGGCCGGATGGCCGACGTGGTCGCCACCATCCAGGCCGAGCAGGACCGGGTGATCCGGGCCGACCTGGCAGGCGTGCTGGTCGTCCAGGGCGGTCCCGGCACCGGCAAGACGGTGGCCGCCCTGCACCGGGCGGCCTACCTGCTCTACACCCACCGCCGCGCCCTGGAGCGCCGCGGCGTGCTGGTGATCGGGCCGAACGCCACCTTCCTGCGCTACATCAGCCAGGTGCTGCCGTCGCTGGGCGAGACCGATGTGGTGCTGCACACCCTGGGTGACCTGTTCCCCGGCGTGCACGCGACCGACACCCGCGACCCGGCTGCCGTGATCAAGGGCGACGAGCGGATGGTGCGCGTGCTGCAGCAGGCCGTCCGGGAGCGCCAGCAGGCGCCCGCGGGCGACATCAGCGTGCCCGCCGAGGGCGTCGCAATCCCGCTCCGCCGGAGCGCGGTGCTGCGCGCCCGCGACCGCGCCCGGTCGACCCGCCGGCCGCACAACGTGGCCCGCAAGCTGTTCGTGACCGAGCTGCTGAACGAGCTGGCGACGGCCGAGGCGCGGGTGCTCGGGCCGCCCCCTGGAGGACGAGGACCTGCCCGACGCCCGGGCCCGGCTGTGGGACATCGAGTCGGTCTTCGAGGTCCTGGACGGGCTCTGGCCGCTGCTGACGCCGCAGGCGCTGGTCTCCGGGTTGCTCGGGTCGCCCCGGGCCATCAGGTCGGCCGCCGCCGCGCTGTCGGGGCAGGAACGGGAGCTGCTGGCCCGCCCCGCCCACCCGTCGCGCTGGACCGTGGCCGACGTCCCGCTGCTGGACGAGGCGGCCGAGCTGCTCGGGGTGGACGACTCCGAGCAG
This sequence comes from uncultured Actinomycetota bacterium, assembly GCA_963795335.1. Taxonomy (GTDB): domain Bacteria; phylum Actinomycetota; class Actinomycetes; order Streptosporangiales; family Streptosporangiaceae; genus Trebonia. The sequence goes on along the minus strand of CAWCHI010000001.1, from coordinate 193,472 downwards.
CGGGCGGCCCGCCGGGCCGCTGAGCGGGCCCGCCGCGCGGAACAGCAGTACGCGCAGGACGTGCTGGACAGCACCCTGGTCGAGGGCATGGAGTTCTCGCTCACCGTGGGCCAGCTCGGGCTGCTCGACGCCGAGCAGCTGGCCGCCTGGAACGCCGACGGCGGGACCGCGTTCTCCACCGCTGAGCGGGCCGCGGCCGACCGCACCTGGGCCTACGGCCACGTGATCATCGACGAGGCCCAGGAGCTGTCGGCGATGGCGTGGCGGATGGTGCTGCGGCGCAATCCGGCCCGGTCGATGACCGTAGTCGGCGACGTGGCCCAGACCGGCTCCCCGGCCGGCGCGACCTCGTGGAAGGACATGCTCACTCCGCTGGTGGGGCGCCGGTGGCGGGAAGAGCGGCTGACCGTCAACTACCGGACCCCGGCCGAGATCATGGCGGTTGCGGCGGACGTGCTCGCCGCCGTCTCCCCGGACGAGGCTCCGCCGGAGTCGGTCCGCACCGAGGGCAGCCCCCCGCGTGCGGTCGGTGTCCCGCCGGGTGGGCTGCCGGCCGGGGTCGCGGCCGCGGCCCGGGCCGACCTGGCCGCCCTCGGCGGGCCTGCTGGCGGCCGCCTGGCCGTCATCGCCCCCGACGCTCAGGTGGCGGCGCTGGCCGCCGCGCTGCCGGAGGCGATCCCGGGTGAGGCGCCCGAGTCGCTCGACTCGGCCGCCGCCCTCCTGACGGTGGCCCAGGCCAAGGGCCTGGAGTTCGACCGGGTGATCGTGGCGGACCCGGCCGGGATCCTGGCTCAGTCCGGTAACGGCGTGCACGACCTCTACGTGGCGATCACCCGGGCGACCCACCGGCTCACGGTGGTGCACGAGGACGGACTGCCCGCCTCGCTGAGCGCCCTGGCGGGCTGATGCGCGAGGTGCTGCGGATCCTCCGGGAGCGAGCGGGGTCCGGCAGCAGGCCCGGACACCGCGCCGACGACTACCGGGTGGCGCTGTCGATCGAGGGTGGCGGCATGCGCGGCACGGTGTCAGCCGGGATGGCGCTCGCGCTGCACGAGCTCGGTCTGGTGAACGCGTTCGACGCGGTCTACGGCTCGTCGGCCGGCGCGATCACCGGCGCCTGGCTGCTCAGCTCCACCCCGGAGGGCCTGCGCGGCTGGGCTGACCCGGATTACGCGCGGACCCTGATCCGCTGGTCCGCGCTGCTCCGCGGCCGCCCCGTGGTCGACGTGAAGACGCTCGTCGAGGTGGTCTACCAGTCCGACTTCCCGCTGGACTTCGGGTCGGTGCTGGCCAGCCCGGTCGAGTACCACCCGCTCGGCACCGACGCCGAGACGGGAGAGTCGACCGACCTCCGCCCGCTCATCGGCGACCCGGCCGAGCTCCGGCTGGCCCTGCGGGCCAGCGCCTCGCTCCCCTTCCTGGCCGGGCCGCCGGTGGAGCTGCGCGGCCGCCGGTTCTTCGACGCGGGCGTGGCCGAGTCGGTCCCGTTCCGCACCCCGCTTGCTCAGGGCGCGACCCACATCCTGGTGCTGCGCTCGCGCCGCCCGTTCGCGTCGGAACCGGCGGGCGATCCCGACGACGGGGCCGCTGTTGCCTTCTCCAGCGACGCCGCTGATCTGGCCGGCCCGGGCGGCCCGGGCGGCCCCGCGGCCGGCGCGGACGCCGGGGACGGACGGACGCCGCCCCGGTCGACCCGGATCCTCGTCCGGACGGCGCTCCGGCGTGAGTCCCTGGCGCTGCGCACCGCCTTGCTCACCCGCCCCGTCGCCGTGGCGGCCGACGTCGCCCGCATCGCCCTGCGGGAAGCCGAGGGTAAAGCCCTCACGATCTACCCGCCCCATTCCGCCCCGCCGGTTAGCCGCCTGACGACTGACCCCGGGATGCTGGCGGAAGCCCTCGAAGCAGGCCGCCAGGCCGCCCGTGACCTGTTGCGCGAGTGACCAGCGCCGCCCGTGTGGCGTACTGCCCGCCGTCAGCGCCCCTTCGGAGCCGCTTCCGGCCGTTAGCCGGAAACTAATCGGGCGATAGCCACAAAAGGTTACCGCTCTGCCGAAAGTTTCCGGCATCTTCGGCCGCGCCCGGTCACTGGTTGGACGGCAGGGCTAGCTGGTGCCCCTGGTGCCCCTGGTGCCCCTGCGCCGGGCTGGTGCCCCTGGTGCCCCTGGTGGCGCGCCGTGCCGGTGCCCCTGGTGCCCCCGGTGGCGCGCCGGGCTGGTGCCCCTGGTGCCGCTGGTGCCGCTGGTGCCGGGTCACGCCGGGTCGGCGGCCGCCGGCTGTGTAACGAACCGGGCACGGCTGGCGTTTTGCCTACGGAGCCGGTCGTCGCTTGCTCCCCCGCCCACATCGCGCGACGACCGGCTCCTTGGCATTTCCCCCGAATATCCCGCATTATCCTGCCCGAAATCGGGCAGGAAGTTGTGGGAAGCGGCCTCGACTGGCAGAATGGCGATGGCCATGGATGATTTGCGCAGCGAAGGCCCGCAGGACCTGGTCCGTCACGTGGCCCGGACCACCGGGCTGGACGAGGCGACCGCGTCCCGGGTGGTAGCGGATGTGCTGGCGTACTTCGGCCAGACGGTCGAAGAGTACGTCGTGGCCCGGCACGAGGACCTGAAAAGCAGGAATCGGAAGAACGACGAGATCTGGCCGGTGATCACGGCCGAGCTGCGCGGGCGCAGGTTCCGCGCCCCGGCCCCGTCGGAGCGGCAGCTCCGGCGGATGGTCTACGGCTAGGAGGAGGATTACAGGCCGATGTGCGGGATCGTGGGATACGTCGGGAAGCGGGACGCGGTCCCGGTGCTGGTCGAGGGGCTGCGCCGGCTCGAGTACCGGGGTTACGACTCGGCCGGCGTGGCCGTCGTGCACCGGGGCCGGCTGCAGGTGACCAAGACGGCGGGCCGGGTCCAGGACCTGAGAGACAAGCTCGACGCCAAGCAGACCAAGGCGACGATCGGGATCGGCCACACCCGGTGGGCCACCCACGGCGAGCCGAACGACGTCAACGCGCACCCGCACACCGACGCGAGTCACCGCGTCGCCGTGGTGCACAACGGCATCATCGAGAACGCCGAGGCGCTGCGGGCCCAGCTGACCGCGGACGGGGTCACGTTCACGACCGACACCGACACGGAGGCCCTGGCCCACATGGTCGCGGCGGAGCTGGCCGCCAGCGACGAGGTGACGCTGGAAGCGGCCGTGATGGCCACCCTGCGCCGCGTCGAGGGCACCTACGGCCTGGTCTTCCTCGACACCAGGAACCCCGACCAGCTCGTCGTCGCCCGCAACGGCTCGCCGATCGTGCTTGGCCTGGGCGAGAGCGAGATGTTCGTCGCGTCCGACGTCGCCGCCCTCGTCCGCTACACCCGCCAGGTCATCTACCTGGAGGACGGCGAGGTCGCGACGATCAAGGCGACCGACTACCGGACCACGACGCTGTCCGGGGCGGCCGGCGGGGACGGGCGCCGGACACCGACCACGGTCGACGCCGACGCCGACGATTACGAGCTGGGCTCGTACAGCGACTACATGCGCAAGGAGATCTTCGAGCAGCCGGACGCCATCCGCCGTGCGGTCATGGGCCGTCTGGAGGAGCGGTTCGCGACGGCCAAGCTCGGCGGGGTCAACCTGGACGCGCGCGAGCTGCGCAACATCAAGCGGGTGAAGTTCCTCGGCTGCGGCTCCGCCTACTACGCCGGCCAGATGGGCGCGGCCCTGGTGGAGGAGCTGGCCCGGATCCCGGCCGATGCCGAGCCGGCCAGCGAGTTCCGCTACCGCAGCCCGGTGGTGGACCCGGACACGCTCTACGTCGCGGTCTCCCAGTCGGGCGAGACGAGCGACACGCTGATGGCGGTGCAGGAGCTGAAGCGCAAGGGCGGCCAGGTCATCGGGGCGGTCAACGTGGTCGGCAGCGCCATCGGGCGCGAATGCGGCCACGGCATCTTCCTCCACGCGGGTCCGGAGGTGTCGGTCGCGTCGACCAAGGCGCTGACCAACATGACGGTCAACTTCGCGCTCCTGGCGCTGCTGCTGGGCCGGGTCCAGGACCTGTCGGCCGCCGACGGCGCGCGCATCGTGGGGGGCCTGCGGGCGCTGCCCGCCCAGGTGACCTCGATCCTGAACGCGGAGGAGGAGATCGCCACCGTTGCCCACCAGTTCGCCACGGCCAGCCACATGTTCTTCATCGGCCGGGTGCGCGGCTGGCCGGTCGCCCGGGAAGGCGCGCAGAAGCTCAAGGAGATCTCCTACGTGCACGCCGAGGCCTACCAGGCGGGCGAGCTCAAGCACGGGCCGCTGGCGCTCATCCAGCCGGACATGCCGAGCGTGGTGATCATCCCGTCGGACGACCTGATCGCGAAGAACATCTCCACGATCGAGCAGATCAAGGCCAGGAGCGGCCCGGTCATCGCGCTGACGAGCGCGGACATCCCGCCAGGGCTGGCCGACGCGGTGATCAGGGTGCCGCGGGCCGAGCCCGAGCTGGAGCCGATCCTGTTCAACATCCCGCTGCAGATCTTCGCCTACCACGCCGCCGTCAAGCTCGGCCGTGACATCGACAAGCCCCGCAACCTCGCCAAGAGCGTGACGGTCGAGTAGGGCTCAGGGGCGGAGCGCGCGCCCGTTCGGGCCGATGTCCATGATGATCCCGAACGGTGCGTGCTGCGCCCGTCAGGAAATGGTCGCGACCGCCATCGGTGACTGGCCCTCGGGCAGGTTGAGTTCGGCCAGCATCGCCTCGGTGACTTCCGCGGGCAGGATCTGCTCGCACCACACGACCTTGCCCGCCAGCGTGCGCCGGGCGCCCCAGCGGGACGCCAGCTGGGAGACCACGTGCAGGCCGCGGCCGTTCTCGGCGTCCTTGTCGACCTGCAGGACCCGGGGCAGCGCGGGGGAGGAGTCGTGGACCTCGCACACCAGGCTGTCCGGCTCCAGGATGAGCCGCAGCTGGATCTCGCCGGTGCTGGCGTACCTGATCGCGTTGGTCACCAGCTCGGAGACGAGCAGCTCGCTCGCGTCGATGAGGTCTTCCAGGCCCCAGCGCTTGAGCGGGTCGCGGATGAACGCCCGCGCTTCGCGCACCGACTCGTGCTTCGGGTTAAGCCGCAGGCAGATCCGGTGGTCTTCGGGGATGCGGCGCAGCTTGGCGATGAGCACGGCGATGTCGTCGCGCTTGGCATCGGCGTAGACCCCGTCGAGGGAGAGCTTGCACAGGTCTTCCAGGTCCCGCTCGGGTGCGCCCTCACCGAAGGAGGCCCGCAGCCGCTCCAGGCCGTCGGAGATGTCCCGGTCGCGTGACTCGACCAGCCCGTCAGTGTAGAGCACGAACAGCGAGCCGTCCTCGACCGAGATGACCTTGGTGTCCACGCCGCCGCCGTCGCCCACGCCGAGCGGCGGGGACGGGGTGACCTCGAGGTACTCGTTGCGGCCGTCGGGGTGGACCAGCAGCGGCGGCAGGTGCCCGGCCACGGCCAGCTCGATCTCCCCGGTGACCCCGTCGTAGACGGCGTAAGCGCAGGTAGCGAAGTGCGGCTCGCGTTCGCCGAGGGTCTGCATGAGCTCGTCGAGCTGCTGCAGCGACTCGGCCGGCGGCAGTTCGAGCATCGCCAGGGTCTGGATGGCGGTACGCAGCCGCCCCATGGTGACCGCGGCCCGCACGCCGTGCCCGGCCACGTCCCCGACCACCAGCGCGACCCGTGCGCCGGGGAGCCTGATCGACTCGTACCAGTCGCCGCCCACCTCCACCAGCTCGCTGCCGGGCAGGTAGCGGTGCCGCACCTCGACCGACGAGGGGAAGGTGAGCCCGGTCGGCAGCATCGCCCGCTGCAGCGTGAGCGCGGTCGCGTGCTCCCGGTTGTAGCGGGTGGCGTGGTTGAAGAACACGGCCGAGCGGCCGGCGAACTCCATGCCCATGTCCATGTCGTAGCGGTCGAACCGGCGGGTGCCAGCCTCCCGGAAGCAGACGAACAGGCCGAGCACGGTCCCGCGGAAGACCGCGGGCAGGATCAGCATCGAGGTGTCCTGCAGCAGCGCGCTCACCGGGTTGCGGCGCCACGACTTGGCCAGCTTCCTGGCTGAGTCGGCCGTCACGTTGTGGTCCAGCACGGGCTGGCTGGTCTCGATCGCCTTGATGTACGGGGAGGCGGGCGGGAACCGCAGCACCTCGCCGACGGGGAAGGCCGAGTTCCAGGCCGGGTTCTCGGCGTCGTGCCGCAAGTGCAGACGGCGCAGCGGCACGTTGCCATCCGGGCCATGGCTGGGCATTTCGTTGTCGCCGATGAGCGATTCGAGCACGAGAACCTCGGCGGCGGTGCAGAACGCGGGCACCAGCTGCGCGGTCATCTTCTTGGCGAGGTCGCTGAAGTCGAGGGTGTCCTCCTCGACCGGGCTGCTGGTATCCCGCAGCAGGATGTCGCGCATGGTCGCGGGGTCGATGAACCGCTCGGCCGACGGGATCGGGATCTGCATGATCACGAAGGCGGCGACGTCACTGGTGCCGGTCTGCATCGGCTTGGCGGTGACCACGGCGTCGGCGCTGCGGCCGCCGGACAGGGCGATATTCAGCACCGCGTTTCCCTCGCGGTCAGATTTCACCGCCTCCAGCAGCATGGCAATCGCGGGGCCGGTCGACTTGTCCGAGGGATTGGCGGTGATGTCGCTGAGGTTGACTCCGAGAAGGTCATCGGTGGAGCGGGCGAGTATTTTGGGCGCCGTGCGGTCGTGCTGGACAATCCGGCCGTCACGGTCGATGCCGAGAATCAGGGTCCGCAGCGACGTATTCGGTTCCACGCTAGCCGGCGGTGCCTTTCGGCTGACCTTCTTGCCGGATGTCACGGGCGACTCCTGAATGATGGTGGCACGGCGCACTCCCGCTCATTATGGGCCAACCAGCGGCTGCACTGAGCGCGCTTCCGATTCTTCCCCTTAGTGCGCTATGTACCAATATGCCATAGTTTGACGGTGACGGCAGTGACTTCCGGGACACGCGGCGTCAGCGCGGCCAGAGTTTTCCCGGGAAAGTTACTGAGTGAGCGTTGTGTTACTCGCGGAGGCTGGGATGACAACGCCCTGGCTGTTCGCCGTCGGGTTCCCGAGGACAAGCCCCGCGGGCAGTTTGGGAATGTCGATGACCTGGGCCGGGATCGAGCCGCCGTTGCCGAGCAGCGAGGCGACGCCGCCGAGTTGGCCGAACGTGATCGTGATCTGGTTGGCGCTGGTCTTGCGGACGGTGGCGTCGACGCTGCCGATGCCGAAATCGGCCTTGACGACGTTGTTGCCGGCCGACGGGTCAGCGCTGAAGGTGATCGCGGTCAGGCCGGGGATGCCGATGGCCGAGCCGAGGTAGCTGGCGAGCGACTGGTAGGTGATCGTGGCCTGTCCGGTGATGTGGTCGACGGTGGCGCCGTTGAACGAGGAGTTGACGTGCACGCCGGTCGCCCGGGCGGTGAAGCTGAACGGCAGCTTGCCGCCGGAGGTGGTCACGTTGTCCGCCTTGACGTCGACCGCCTTCAGGTCCCGGGCGGCAACCTGGGTCAGGAACGGCCAGCCCTCGATGCTGACCGACGGCTTGGCGCTCATGTCGGCCGAGCTCTGGAACTGCGAGGCGATCCGGTTCTGGGCGTAGGACCGGGCCACCTGGTCGCCCACGCCGAGGATGACGAGGATGATGACGAGCACCACCAGCAGCGCGGCGAGGCCGCGGTGGCGGCGGCGGCGCGGCGGCCGCCGTGCGGCGGGCGCCGGGTAGCCGCCGCTGCGGTAATCCGGCGGGCGGTTCCCCGGCGGCTGGGCGGGCCACCCGCCCGGCCCACGCGACTGGTAATCACTCACGCTGGCGGTTCCCCTCGGTGCTGGCGCCTCGGTGCTCCGGCCCGTCCTTTATACCCGCATTGCGGGCCGGCCGCCCCGCATTGGTGCGGGGGACCCCGCCTGCCGGGGCGGCCGGGCTACTTCGACAGCGTGGCGTTGGAGGCGGCGGCCGAGACCGTCAGCCCCTGCGCGTTGAGGCTCAGGTTGGTGATCCGCAGGCTCGCGGGCACTCCCTTGGGCAGGTTGAAGGAGAAGGACGCGCCGTTGCCGAGCAGCGAGCCCAGCCCGCCGCCGTTGTCGAGCAGCTTGATGCTGATCGTCTGCGGCCCGGTCTGGGTGATCTGGGCCTCCTCGGTGTCGGCGGCGATCCCGCCGATGCCGGCCGTGATCTTGATCTTGTTCGGCCCGTCCTGCGTCGTGGTGATCCCGGTCGCCGTGTCCAGGCCGCCGCCGGCCACGAGCGAGCCGAAGAGATGAACGCGGTGGCGGTCGATGTGGTCAACCCTGGCGCTCGCGCTGCTGGAGAACGAGCTGATGTGCATGCCGTTGATCATCGCGTGGACGGTGCGAGATCGTCACCGGCCCGGCCGGGACGTTGCTGGCGCGAGATGTCGACCTTGTTGAAGTCCTTGGCCGCAAGCTGGGTCAGGAACGGGAAGCCCTCGATGTTGACCGACGGCTTGACCCCGAGGCCGTCCTGACTGGATCTGGCTGGCGAACTCGTTCTCGGTGATCGCCCAGGCCACCCGGTCGGCGATGGCAAGCACGATCAGCACCACGATGACGGCGAACAGGGCCATCACCGACCGGCGCACCCGGCGCCGCCGGGGCCGGCGGCCGCGCTGCGGCTGCTGGCCCTGGTAGCCCGGCCCCTGACCCGGCGGGGGCGGGGCCCACGGTCCGCCCGCGCCGGCACTGCCCGTCCCCGCCCGCCCCTGGTGACCACTGGCGGGGCGGGCCGTCCTGCGGTTCCTGCCACTGTGGCTGCTGCCACGCGGCGGGCTGGCCCTGGTTCGGCTGGCCCTGGTTCGGCTGGCCCTGGCCGGGCTGGCCCTGGCCGGGCTGGCCCTGGCCCGGCTGCCACTGGTCCTGCTGCCACTGGGCGGGCTCAGCCCGGTCCGGGGCGGCCGGCTCGCGCACGGTCGGGCCGGGGGCGACGTCACGGCGGGTCGCGTCCCCGGCGACGTCACCGCCGCCCGGCGGCACCCGGCCCGGCCCGGCTGGCCGTTCGGCTGGCCCTGGTTCGGCTGGCCTCGGGTCGCCCTGCCAGGGGGCCGGCGGCGGCGGGGGCGGCGGGGGCGGGGGCGTGTAGCGGGGCACGGCCCGGGTCGCTTCCTCGCGCGGCGCCGTGTCCGCACCGCTGTCGGGGCCGGGCTGAGCGGGCGCCGCCACCGTCGGGGGCTCCTGGTAGTCCTCCTGCTGTCGCGCCCGCTGCGCAGGGGTCAGGGACGGCTGGTTGTCGTCGGTGCTCATGGTCGGGCCCCCCGGGTCTCGCCGTCGCTTTTACCCATATCGACGGATATCGACGGATAGCGACGCTTCCGCGAAAACGTCTTGAGGTAGTTATAGTTCACCAGATTCCGGATTTCACGTCCGAGCCCTAGACTCTGTTCAAGCAGTGCTACGTGCCTGGCGGGGTGCGATCTGGCGTTCACGTCGATGAGTGGATGACTAGACGCTAACAGGCCCGTGCGCGGAGAAAAAGCTGCCGATGAGGCGGAGTGGGCGGGAGGAATTCGGCGGTGGGGAATCAAGTGGCGCATAGTTCGCATGTTGCGCCTCCGCTCCTGGTGCGTACGGTGCGTAACACCCACCGGCTTGACAGCGGCCAGGTGTACCGGATCGGACGGGATGAAGAGGCGGACATCCCGCTCATCGATGCCCGGGTGTCCTGGGAGCACGCGGTGCTGCGGACCGAGGGGCCGGTGTGGGTGCTGGAGGACCGGGGCAGCCGCAACGGCACGTTCCTGGGCAGTGAGCGGGTCGGCCGCCTCGAGATCAGCGGACCGTTCGTGGTGCACTTCGGGCACCCGGAGGACGGCCCGGTGCTCCGCTTCGAGCTCGCCCAGCCCCAGCCGTTCGCCGACTTCGGCCGTCCGGCGGGTAACGGCCAGGCCGGCGCGCCCGCGTCGGGCGACACCACGTTCCTGCCGGGCGTGATCCGCGAGCCCACCTCCCGCGTGCGGATCCAGTCCAAGATCATGAAGATCGGGCGCCGCCCCGACAACGACATCGTGGTGTCCGACCTCGGGGTGTCCAAGCAGCACGCCGAACTGCGGCTGTCGCCCACCGGCCGGTACCAGATCATCGACCTCGGCAGCCACAACGGGACGTTCGTCAACGGCGCCCGGGTCAACCAGGCCGAGCTCAACGAGAACGACATCATCGCGATCGGCCACGCCACCTTCCGGCTGACCGGCGGCGAGCTGATCGAGTACGTCGACGACGGGCGCGCCACCTTCGAGGCGCATGACCTGCGGGTCGTGGTGCACGACGGGGGTAAGGACAAGGTGCTGCTCGAGGGCATCACCTTCCCCCTCGCCGAGCGGTCGATGATGGCGGTGATCGGCCCGGCCGGCGCGGGCAAGTCCACCCTGCTGAACGCGCTGACCGGCAAGCGGCCGGCCACCACCGGCAGCGTCTTCTACGATTTCCGTGACCTGTACGAGAACTACGACGAGCTGCGCCAGCGCATCGGCCTGGTGCCGCAGGAGTCGGTCACCCACGACCAGCTCACCGCCAAGTCCGCGCTCGGCTACCAGGCCGAGCTGCGGTTCCCGCCGGACGCCGGGGAACCGGAGCGCAACCAGCGGGTGGCCGAGGTGCTGGACGAGCTGTCGATGACCCGGCACGCTGACACCCGCATCGACCGGCTGTCGGGCGGTCAGAAGAAGCGCGTCAACATCGGCATGGAGCTGCTGACCCGGCCGTCGCTGCTATTCCTGGACGAGCCCACCTCGCCGCTCGACCCGCACCTCAAGCGGGACATGTTCGCCCAGATGCGGACGATGGCCGACAAGAACGCGGACAAGGGCCAGTCGGTCATCGTCATCACCCACGACGTCGAGTCGAAGCTGATCGACCAGTGCGACCAGCTCATCGTGCTCCAGCCAGGCGGCAAGATGGCCTACTTCGGCCCGCCCGCCCAGGGGCTGCGGTACTTCGGCAAGTCCGACTGGGCCGACGTCTTCCAGGGGTTTGCCGACGAGCCCGAGCGCGACTTCGCGGCCGAGTTCCGCCGGTCGCCCGAGTTCAGCCGCAACGTCGCCAACCCGATCTCGGTCCGTCAGCAGCGGCTCGACGCCGGCCGGCCCGAAGGCGAGGAAGCCGCCCGCCCCAAGCAGCGCAGCAGCTTGGACCAGGTCTTCACGATGGCCCGCCGCTACCGCCGGGTCATGCAGGCGGACAAGGTCTTCCTCGTCACCACCCTGCTGATGCCGATTCTGCTGGGCGGGCTGGTCCGGGTCAGTGCCAGCAAGTTCGGCCTGCGGGACTCGCCCATCTCGGGCGAGAACACCGGCGCCATCACCATGCTGATGATCCTGGTGATGTCCGCGGTCCTGTCCGGCACCGCGCTGTCGATCCGCGAGTTCATCAAGGAACGCGAGATCTACGAGCGAGAACGGATGGTGGGGCTGTCCGCCACGGCCTACCTGTTCTCCAAGGTCCTGGTGCTCAGCGTGATCAGCGTGCTGCAGACGGCGCTGATCGTCATCGTGGGCCTGGCCGGAGTGAAGTCCCCGTCCAGCGGGGTGCTCATTCCGGGGCCGGCCCTGATCGAGATCTTCGTTGCCCTCGCAGTCCTGTCGGTCGCATCTATGCTGATCGGCCTGGCCATCTCCACGCTGGTGACCAAGGGCGATCAGACGATGCCGATCCTCGTCGGCGTCACCATGATCCAGGTCGCGCTCTCCGGCGGCCTGTTCCCCCTCGGCGGCAGCAAGGTGCTGGCGATGGTGTCGTCGATCGCGCCGGCGCGCTGGGGCCTGGGTGCCGTCGCCTCGACGATCGACCTGAACAAGATCCAGGCCTCTGTCCGCCAGGGTCCCAACGCCCAGCCAGCCGACGCCCTGTGGACTCACAGCGCGTCCCACTGGCTGACCTGTATCGCCGCGATGCTCATCCTCGGCATCATCTGGCTGGTGATCGCGCGCGTCCGGCTCTCCACCATTGGCCCGCGGAAACGCAAGTAACGCCGGGCTAGCCTAAGGTCGTGCTGACCTCCGACGCCGCGGCCTCGTCCTCCGCCCGCGCCCTGCTCCGCCGGTTCCCGCTCATCGACGGGCACAACGACCTGCCCTGGGAGATCCGCGAGAAGTACGGCTCAGACCCGGTCCGGGCGGGGCTGCGGGGCCGGGTGGCGGACACCCAGACTGACCTCCCGCGGCTGGCCGAGGGCGGGGTCGGCGGCCAGTTCTGGTCGGTCTACGTCCCGGCTTCACTGGCCGGTGACGCGGCCGTGACGGCCGTGTTCGAGCAGGTCGACCTCGTGCACCGGATGGTGGCGGCCTATCCCGACCGGTTCGCGCTGGCGCTGCGGGCAGGCGACGTCGAGGCCGCCTTCGCCGCCGGCAAGGTGGCCTCCCTGCTCGGCGCCGAGGGCGGCCACTGCATCAACAACTCGCTCGGCGTGCTCCGCTCGCTCTACGCGCTCGGCGTCCGCTACCTGACGCTGACCCACAACGACAACGTGGGCTGGGCCGACTCCGCTACCGACGTTCCCGGTTGCGGCGGTCTGTCCGACTTCGGCCGGGCCGTGGTGACCGAGATGCAGCGCCTGGGCATGCTCGTCGACCTCTCCCACGTGGCCGTAACCACCATGAACGCGGTGCTCGAGATCGCCACCGCGCCGGTCATCTTCTCCCACTCCTGCGCCCGGGCGCTGACCAGCCACCCGCGCAACGTGCCCGATGACGTGCTGGCCCGGCTGGCAGGTGGCGGCGGGGTGTGCATGGTGGCCTTCGTCCCGTTCTTCGTCTCCCAGGAATGCGCCGACTGGTTCTTCGGCCTGCGCGACTTCGCGGCCGGCCGCGGCCTCGACCCGGACAACCTGGACGACGTTTTCGGGCTGCTGCCCGAGTGGACCCGCGGTCACCCGGAGCCGGAGGCGACCCTGGCCCAGGTGGCCGACCACGTCGAGCACGTCCGCGAGGCAGCCGGACTGGCCCACGTCGGCCTCGGGGCCGACTACGACGGCACGCCGGTCCTGCCCCGCGGGCTGGAGGACGTCAGCCGTTACCCGGCCCTGCTGGAGGAACTGCACCGCCGTCACTGGTCCGAGGCGGACCTGGCCGCCCTCGCGGGCGGCAACCTCCTGCGGGTCATGCGGGAGGCCGAGGCCCACGCGGCGGCCATGGCCCGCTGACACGGTCCCTATGGGTGGCTGACGCTGTTCCCGTGGGTGGCTGAGGGTGGGCCCGTGGGTGGCTGAGGGTGGGCCCGTGGGTGGCTGAGGGTGGGCCCATGGGTGGCTGAGGCCACGGCCGCGGTGGGCTGACGGTGGCGCCCCGGCGGACGGTGACCTCGGTAGACTCACGTCCGATGAACTCGCCACAGGTTTTCGAGGCAGCCGACCCCGCCGCCGGGCCGGCCCGGGGGTCCGTGTTCCGCTACGAAGGCTTGGCCACCGACCCCGAACGGGGCCTGCTGACCTGCCACTACTCACTCGACGGGCGGCAGTTCGCGGAGCGGGTGTCGCTCGCGCCCGGTCCGGCCTGGACCACGCCTGCCGCGCAGGCGGCCGCGCGCCTGGTCTACCTGCTGGCCGGCGTCTCCTACTACAAGACCGCGGCGCCGCCGGTGATCGACCTCGGTGACAGCGTGCTGACCGGGCCCGAGCGTGCCTTCCTGCGCGAGTTCTACCTGTCGGGCCTGGGCGAGTACGCCTACCGGGGCGGACTCGACCTCAGCGGGCTGCGATTCGAGGGCGGCCGCCCGGCCAGCGATTCCGGGGCGGGGGGTTCGAAGGCCGGGGATCCGGAGGCTGGTTCCGCGGCCGGGCTGCGGCCGCTCGTCCCGTTCGGCGGCGGCATCGACTCGATCGTGACCGTGGAGGGCATCCGCGAGCGGACCGCCGACATCGCGCTGTTCGTCGTCAGCCGGCCGGGGGACCGGTTCGACGCCATCGAGCGCCCGGCCGCCGTCAGCGGTCTGCCGGTGGTCCGGGCCGGGCGGGAGATCGACCCGCAGCTGCTGCGGTCGGCCGAGCTCGGTTTCCGCAACGGTCACGTGCCAGTGACCGGGATCATCTCCGCCATCGCGGTCCTCGCGGCCGTGCTCGGCGACCGGGACGCGGTGGTGATGTCGAACGAGTGGTCGGCCTCGGTGCCGACCCTTGAGCACGACGGTCAGGCGGTCAACCACCAGTGGTCCAAGTCGGCCGCGTTCGAGTCGGGCTTCCGGGCCTTGCTCCAGGCCGACCCGGCGGGCCTGCCCGACTACTTCTCCGCCCTCCGCGACCGGACCGAGCTGTGGGTGGGGGAGCGGTTCGCCCGGCTCACGCAGTACCACCGCACGTTCCGCAGCTGCAACCGGGCGTTCCACATTGACACCGCCCGGCGCCTCGACCACTGGTGCGGGGAGTGCGACAAGTGCTGCTTCATCGACCTGATCCTGGCCCCGTTCATGCCGGCCGACCAGCTCCGGGCGGTTTTCGCGGCGGACGGCGGGGGCGGCGAGCCGCTCGACAACCCGGGCCTGCGGCCGAAGTTCGAGACGCTGCTCGGGTCCGGCACCAAGCCGTTCGAGTGCGTGGGCGAGGTCAACGAGTGCCGCGCGGCCGTGGTCCTGGCCGCCCGGCGGCCGGACCGGGCCGGCACCGCGCTGCTGCAGGAGCTCGCGGCGGACGTCACCGGACGGCCGGACGCGCCGACCGGGGAGGAGACGGAGGCCATGCGCCACCCCGTCGGCATGAGCTTCGTGCCCGCCGCGTATCGCTTCGGTGACGCGTGACCCGGCCGACCCTGAGCTGGTCTGACCTGGGCCGCGCGGCCGCGGGCGGGGCGCGGACGGGCCTGTGGGGGCTGGGCCGGGAGGGGCAGGCGTCGCTGCGCAAGCTGCGGTCGATGGGCATCGAGCCGGTGCTGGTGGACGACGCCCCGTCGGCCGACGGCGTACTCAAGACCGCTGACGGAGGCCTCGACGCCCTCGCCCGGTGCGACTTCGTCATCAAGACCCCCGGGATCAGCCCTTACACGCGCGAGGCGGCCGAGCTCCGGGCGGCCGGGGTCACGCTGCTTGGCGGCCTCGCGCTGTGGGCCAACGAGGCCGACCTGAGCCGGACGGTGTACGTCACCGGGACCAAGGGCAAGTCCACCACCTCCTCGGTCATCGGGCACCTGCTGCACGGCCTCGGCCGGCGGGCGCTCGTCGGCGGCAACTTCGGCGTTGCCCCGTACGACCCCGGGCAGCGCGGCGGCGAAGATTACTGGGTGATCGAGGTCTCCAGCTACACCGCGACCGACCTGGCGGTGACCCCGCCCGTGACCGCGGTGACGGCGCTGCACCCCGACCACCTGCCATGGCACGGCGGGGTCGAGCGCTACTACGCCGACAAGCTGTCGGCCACCGCGCAGCCGGGAGCCGCCCTCACCGTCGCCAACGCCGACAGCGCCCTCCTGCGGGAGCGGGCGGCCCTGCTCGGCCCGCGGGTCGAGTGGGTTGGCGAGACCGATGACCCCGGCGCGACCTGGATGGACCGCCTGGGGCTGCCGGGCCGCCACAACCGCCGCAACGCCCTGATCGCGCGGGCGGTGCTGCGCGACCTCGGGGCCGCCGCCGGCGACGCCGAGCTGGCCCGGGCGGCCGCCGACGACGGCCGGCTGGCCGAGGCGGCGGCGGGCTTCACCCCGCTGCCGAGCCGCCTCACCCCAGTCGGCACGGTCGACGGGGTGACGTTCATCGACGACTCGCTGTCGACCAACGTGCTGCCGACCCTGGCCGCCCTCGATTCCTTCCCCGGCCGCCGGGTCGCGCTGATCGTCGGCGGCCAGGACCGCGGCATCGACTACCTTCCGCTGGCCGAGTCGGTCCGCCAGCGGCGCGAACCGACCCTGGTGCTGACGCTGCCCGACAGCGGAACCCGGATCAGCGCCGACTTCGCCGCGGCGGGCGCGTCCGGCCCCGCCGCGCCCGGCTTCGCCGGCCCGCGCGACTGCCGCGACCTGGACGAGGCGGTGGCCGACGCGTTCGCCTGGTCCCGCCCGGACGGCATCGTCCTGCTGTCGCCGGCCGCCCCGAGCTTCGGCCACTTCCGCGACTACCGTGACCGCGGCGACCACTTCGCCCAGGCCATGCGCGCCCTCGCCGCCACCCCCCGCCCCGCCTGACCGAGGGACCGCCTGGCCCGCACCCGCCTGGCCCGCTTGCGCCGCCGGCCCCCACGTCCCGCATGCCCTTACGCCCCGCACTCGCCTGGCCCCGCTTGCGCCGCTGGCCCTCACATCCCGCATGCCCCTACGCCCCGCACCTGCACCCTGTGCCCTGCGCCTTGCACCCTGCGCCCCGGCACCCCGTGCCCCGGCACCCCGCACCCCGCACCCGCACCCCGCCCCGCCTGGCCCCACTTGCGCCTTGCGCCACGCCGGGCCGCCGCCGCCCTTCCGGTACCACCCGTCGCGGAGTCGCGAGTGGCTCGCTCGACATCCGGGCACTGGGACGCTCCACAGCAGCTCAAAAAAGAGATTCCGGTAACTTTTCGGGCTATAGCGCGCAATAGTTTCCGCTTAGCCAAAAGTATCCACTATTTGCTGTGGTCAGCGGTTACAGGAGTGCTGAAGGTGGCCGCCAGTGCGGACAGGGTCGTGCTCGCACCGAACGGGCCCGGGCGAACTGATGCGGACGGCGGCGCGGGACCAGCGGGCCATGCTCCCCGGGGCCTAGTCGCCGACGGTGATACCGAGGTGGTGGGCGAGCAGCGGCGCCAGGGTCATCAGCTGCGGCATGTCGATCGTGGTGCCGCTGAGGCTGTCGAAGCCCGCCTTGATCCCGGGCGTCTCGTCGGTCCCGAGCCGCACGCTCCGCAGGTCGACGTCCCGGCAGGTCGCCTTGCTGAAGTCCACCCCGGAGAACTGGCTGCCGGGGAAGCGGACCCGCAGCAGCCGGGCGGAGGCGAAGTCGACGTCGCGCAGCACGCAGTCCTCGAAGGTGACGTCGGTCAACTGGGAGTCGCGGAAGTTAACCGAGTCGAGCTTGCAGCCCCGCAGCAGGACCCGCCGGCCCACGCAGGAGTACGCCTGCACCCCGGCCAGCACGCAGCCACTGAACCAGGCATCGGTCAGCGACGACTCGGCCAGGTCGACCGCCACCAGCCGGGTCTCGCCGAACCAGACCTCCGAGAGCCGCGCCCGGCGCGCCCGGCCGCCGTCGAAGCTCGACCCGCCGGTGAACGCGCACTCCATGAAGCGCGCGCGGTCGGCCCCGGCGTCGGTGAAGTGCGACCCGGAGAACAGCACCCGGTCGTAATCGCCCTCGGCCTCGAGGACGCCGTCGGGGTCGCCGGGGTCGGGAAACGGCTGCAGGTCAGCGGCGAACGGCAGATCGCCAACGGCTCGGGGTGACTTCACGTCCTGCACGATACCGGCGCGTGCGCCCGGAGGGAGCGGGTCAGCTCGCGGCCCCGGCGGCGTGCCCGGCCCGGTTAAATCATCTACAGTCGAGCAAAACCCTTATCGCTCCACCGCCGTAGCGGGAGGTCGCCCCCATGGCCGAAGGCCAGCCCGAGGTCTCCACCAGCGCCGGCCGGCTCCGGGGACGCACTGAGCAGGGCAACGCCGTGTTCCGCGGCATCCCGTTCGCCGCTCCGCCGATTGGTCCGCTGCGGTTCCGCGCGCCCGCACCGCCCGAGCCGTGGGACGGCGTGCGCGAGGCGGACGTCTACGGCCCGCCGTGCCCGCAGGCGGCTCCGACGGGCGCGACCGCCCGGCCCGGACGCCGGACACCAGCGGCGAGTGGCTCACGGTCAACGTGTGGACCCCGGACCTCCAGGCGAGCACGCTGCCGGTCATGGTGTGGATCCACGGCGGCGCCTACATGTTCGGCACCGGCGCGGGCTACGACGGCACCGCCTTCGCCCGCGCCGGGGCGGTCTTCGTGTCCTGCAACTACCGGCTCGGGGTGGAGGGCTTCGCCCAGATCGACGGGACCACGGCCAACCGGGGCCTGCTCGACGCGGTGGCCGCGCTGCAGTGGGTCAGGGACAACATCGGCGCTTTCGGCGGCGACCCGGCCAACGTGACCGTGTTCGGCGAGTCGGCCGGGGCCGGGGTCATCGCCGCGCTGCTGGCCATGGAGGCGGCCCGGGGTCTGTTCAAGCGCGCGGTCGCGCAGTCGGTGCCGGGCACGTTCTTCTCGACCGAGCTGGCCAGGTCCGTCACCGCGGCGGTCGCGGCCGCCGCCGGGCTGCCCGCCAGCTACCAGGCGCTGGCCGCGGCCGACCCCTCCGCCCTGGCGAAGGCCCAGCTGCGGGTGGCCGGGCAGCTCAAGGACCACCCGGAGCTCGGGCCGGTCCGGATCACCGACACCCCGTTCTCCCCGGTGGTCGACGGCGAGGTGCTGCCGCGGGCACCGTGGCGGGCGCTGGTGGCCGGGGCCGCCCGCGAGGTGGAACTGCTCACCGGCCACAACCGGGACGAGTACCGGCTGTTCCTGGCCCTGTCGGGGCGCCTCGGGCGGATCAGCGGGGAGGACGTCGCCACCGTGCTGGACTACTTCGCGCCCGCGCCCGACGGCCCGGACGGCTACCGCAAGGCCTACGCCGGGCGGGACGACACCGGCCTGTTCGAGGTCGCGTTCTCCGACTGGCTCTTCCGCATGCCGACGCTGCACCTGGCGCAGGCGCACGCGATGTCCGGCGGCACCACCTACCTGTACGAGCTGACCGCGCCCGCCCCGGCCCCCGGGCTCGGCGCGTGCCACGCGCTCGACGTTGCCCTGCTGTTCGCCGGCTACCGCGAGGGAGTCATCGGCCTGATCGCCGGCGACGCCCCGCCGACGGCGGAGTTCACCGCCCTCGGCGACCTGATGCGGCGCGAGTGGATGACCTTCGCCGCCTGCGGGAACCCGGGCTGGGCGGCCGTACGGCACCGAGCACCGCACCACCCGCGTCTACGACCTGCAGCCGGACGTCTGCCCGTACCCGGAAGAGGTGTCCATGCACCTGTGGGAGCGGCACATGTTCGACGCCCTCGGGTCTTGAGTTACTGGCTGAGCCGCTGCAGCGCGCCCTTGACGACGGCCGGGTCGGTCGTCTGCCAGAACGGTGGCAGCGAGGCCCGCAGGTACTCCCCGTACCGCTTGGTGACGAGCCGGGGATCGAGCACCGCGACCACGCCCCGGTCTTCCGTCGACCGCAGCAGCCGCCCGGCTCCCTGCGCCAGCAGCAGGGCGGCGTGGTTGGCTGACACTTCCATGAACCCCGAGCCGCCGCGGGCGTCAGCCGCCCGGGTCCGGGCCGAGGAGAGCGGGTCGTCGGGCCGGGGGAACGGGATCCGGTCGATGACCACCAGCCGCAGCGAGGGCCCGGGCACGTCCACCCCCTGCCACAGCGACAGCGTGCCGAACAGGCAGGTCGGCTCGTCGGCGGAGAACTCCTTGACCAGCTGCATGGTCGAGTCGTCGCCCTGGCAGAGCACCGGGTAGGGGACCGACTCGCGCATCGCGGCGGCCGCCGCCTTGGCCGCCCGCATGGAGGAGAACAGTCCCAGGGTCCGCCCGCCAGCCGCCTTGATCAGCTCCCACAGCTCGTCCAGGTACTCCGGCGGGAGGCCGTCGCGACCGGGTACGGGCAGGTGACGGGCTACGTAGAGGATGCCGCTGCGCCCGTGCGCGAACGGTGAGCCGACGTCGATCCCGGTCCACTCCTCGCCGATGGCGGCCGCGTCGAGGCCCCACTGACGCGCGAGCGGGGTGAACGACCCGCCCAGGGTCAGCGTGGCCGAGGTGAGCACCACGGTCCGCTCGCCGAACAGGTGCTCCGCGAGCGCCTCGCCCACCTCGAGCGGTGCGACGTGCAGTGACGCGGGCCGGGTGCTGTCGGACCAGTCCTCGGGCCGCGACAGCCAGACGACCTCCTCGCGCTCGGCGATCGGCTGGTCGAAGGCGGTGACCATCCGCTCGGCGACCGAGCCGAGCTCCTCCAGGCTCACCAGCGCGGTCTGCGCGGCGGTCACCTCGGCCGGGTCGACGTCGTCGAGGTCCTTCGCCGACGCGATCTTGCGCACCTGGGCCGCGCACGCCCTGGCCGCGTCCCGCAGCGCCGCCAGGGTCGCGGCGAGGCCCTGGTCGAGGTGGTCCATCCGGCCTGCGGGCATGGTCGCGAGGAGCGGGGTGAGCGCGTTGCCCGCCTCGGACAGCCGCGCGGTCTCGCCTTCCTCGGCCAGCCGCCCGGTCCGCCGCACGGCGAAGTCGATCGCGTAGCTGGACAGCTCGCCGGTGGCGACCGAGGTCACCCGGTCGACCAGCTCGTGCGCCTCGTCGACGATGACGACCCGGTGCTCGGGCAAGATCCCGCCCTCGCCCAGGGTGTCGATCGCGAGCAGCGCGTGGTTGGTCACCACCACGTCGGCCTCGCCCGCCATCCGCCGGGCCCGCTCGGAAAAGCACTGGATGCCGAACGGGCAGCGGCCTGGCCCCAGGCACTCCCGCGCGGTCACCGCGACCTGCCGCCACGCCTGGTCGGGGACTCCGGGCACGATCTCGTCACGGTCGCCGCTGGTGGTCGACGCGGCCCACTGGTGCAGCCGCTTGATGTGCGCGCCGAGCGGGCTGGAGGGGGAGTCGTCGAACAGCGAGTCCTGCTCGTCCTCGGGCCCGTTGCGGAGCTTGTTGAGGCACAGGTAGTTGTTGCGTCCCTTGAGGATCGCGAACTCGGGGGTCCGGCCGAGCGCCTCGCGCAGCGCCTCGGCCAGCCGGGGCAGGTCACGGTCGACCAGCTGGCGCTGCAGGGCGATGGTGGCGGTGGAGACGACCACCGGCCCGCGCTTGTCCGCCGCCAGCTGCAGGGCCGGGACCAGGTAAGCGAGCGACTTGCCGGTCCCGGTGCCGGCCTGCACGGCCAGGTGCCGCCGGTCGGCCACCGCGTCCCACACGGCCTGGGCCATGACGGTCTGCCCGGGCCGCTCGGTCCCGCCGATCGACGCCACGGCCGTGGCCAGGAGCGCCGTTGAGGCGTGAGTTGGTTTCAGAGCCGGGGAGGCTCACCGCGGAAGTGCTGGCCACGAGGCAAGACGTTACGCTATGCCAGTGTCAATTTACGCCCTGGATGATGATGAGCCCCAGATCGACGAAACCGCCTACGTCGCGCCTGAAGCCGTCGTTATCGGGCGGGTCACCATCGGACCCGAGGCCTCGGTCTGGCCCGGGGCGGTGCTGCGCGGCGACCACGGCTCCATTGCCGTCGGCGCCCGGACCTCGGTCCAGGACGGCACCATCGTGCACTGCACGGCCCGGTTCGACACCGTCATCGGGGCCGACTGCGTGGTGGGGCACAACGCCCACCTGGAGGGCTGCGTGATCGAGGACGGCTGCCTGGTCGGCTCGGGGAGCGTCACGCTCAACGGGGTTGTGGTCGGCCGCGGCTCGATCATCGCCGCGGGCGCGGTGCTGGCGCAGAACTTCTACGTCCCGCCGGGCTCGCTGGTGGCCGGGGTGCCCGCCACCGTCAAGCGGTCCGGCGTCGATACCACGTGGACCGGGAACGCGGTCCAGTCCTACCGGCACACCGCCCAGCGGCACCGCACCGGGCTCCGCCGGCTGAGCTGACCGCGCTGCCGCGGTGGTTCACGGGCAGCCGGATCAGCGCAACTGCCTCAGCTGATCCGGCTCGGCCGCAGGAAGGCCTCGTGCCGGGTGTGATCCTGCTGCCCGGTGAACGCCTTGAATGCGCCCAGCCGGTAGGCGTCGCCCGGCCGGCCGGGCGCACCTCGATGTCGAAGTCGCGCCCGAGGTGGGCCAGCCGACGCTCCACCGCGGTCAGGTCGAGCGGGTCCGCCAGCCGGGCCTGGATCTGCCCGGCGGTGAGGAAGCCGCCGTGGTCGCGCAGCACCGCGTAGACCGGGTCGTGCCCGGCGGCAGAGGCGTCCGCCGGGGCGCACGGCGCCCCCTCGCGGCGCAGGGCGCGGCCGATCGCCTCGCCCAGCGCCCGGGCCACCGGGGGCGGGAAGGCGTTGCCGATCTGCCGGTAGCGGGCGGTTTTACGGCCGGTGAACTCCCACCGGTACTCGGCCTGGTCCCAGCCCTGGATCCGGGCCACCATGGCGCAGGTCAGCCGGGGGACCAGGGACGCCGGGGCGCTGGCGGCGGGCGCCGCGTCGGCCAGCCCGAGCGCGTCCACCCCCAGTTCCCGCCAGGCCTGCTTGGCCCGCGTCGGGCCGAGGTCGGGGCCGCCGTGCTTCTTCGACCCGCCGACGATGGTCGGGGCGATGCCGCGGGCGCGGGCGGCCCAGGCGGCCGCGCCGGGCCAGCCGTTCGCCGCCATCAGCGGCAGCAGCGCCGCCCCGACACCCGGCGGCGCTCCTTGCGGGGCGGCCAGCGGAAGTAGCCGAAGTCGGCCGGGCGCATCGCCACCAGCACGAACCGCGGGCGCAGCTGCGGGACGCCGTAGTCGGCCGCGTGCAGAAGCCGCCAGCTCGGCCGCGTAGCCGAGCTCCGCCAGCCGGTCGAGCACCCGCTGCCGGTAGGCGGCGAAGCGCGGCAGCGACAGCCCGCGCACGTTCTCCAGCAGCAGCGCCCGCGGCGTTACGATCCCGCACAGCTCGACCGCCCAGGCGAACAGGTCACGCTCGTCGGTCGCGCCGAGCTGCCGCCCGGCCACCGTGAACGGCGGGCACGGCACGCCTCCGGCCAGCAGGTCGGTGCCGGCGCAGGTGGCCGGGTTCCAGACCGCGGGGCTGGCCACGTCGCCCTGGGCGACCTTCCAGTGCGGCCGGTTGTGCCGGAGGGTGGCGCACGCGTCCGCGTCGAGCTCGACCGACAGCTCGTGCTCGAACCCGGCGAGCTCCAGCCCGAGGGACTGACCGCCCGCTCCCGCGCAGATCTCCGCCACCCGCAACGCCATGGGCAGCATCATGCCGCAAAGGCACCATCAGGGGAGGATCGCCCGCCCGCGCCGCGCCGGGGCGGCCGCTGCGGTCAGACGATCTTGAGTTCCTCGGCCCGGGTGCGGCCGGGGACGAGCAGCCGCTCGAGCGCGCCGAGCTCGGCGGTGTCGAGCTCGGCGACCCGGCGCAGCAGCCGCATGATGACCCGGTCGGCCAGCTCGTCGTAGTCCACCACGCCCGGGAACACGACCGGACCCGGCGACTCGTCCGGCGGACGCGAGCCCGGGCTGAGCGGGACCGTGCCCGCGGGCCCCGCGCTGGTCCGGCCGGCGCTGGCCAGGCTCGCCGCGCGCCGGGCGGCCGACGGGCCGGACAGCGTGATCCGGTACGTCCGCTTGCCGCGCACCTCCCGGCTGATCAGGCCGTCCCGTTCCATGCCCGACAGCAGCTGCGCGAAGGCCACGCTCGACCCCGGGTAGCCCACCGCCTCCGCCAGCCTGGTGCTGGCCATGCCGGTGCCGTCGGCGATCTCCGCCACGAGCGCCAGGTGCGCGACGATCCGGTCCCTGGTGCCGACGGCGCGCCGCCTGGCGGCGGTTCGCAGTGTGTCGGCCCGCGCGGTCCTCGCGACCGCGGCTGTATCCCCCACCCGAGTTCTCCCCATCCCGAAGCCTGACGGCACCCACCTGCCGCCAGAAAGATAGTAAGACCCCACCTGCCGATATATCGGAGGATTCGCTCTCGTGGAGTGAGAAATGACAGCCGAAATGCCCGTCCGGCCCGGAACGTTACCGTTCCGCGCTCGTGGGACGTGCCCGCGCGGGTAGAAGACCGCGGGCAGGCGTGCCTGCTCGTCGCGCGGGCCGGGGCACGGCTACTGTTGACGGGCAGGAGTAACCCGCCCGCGCCGGGTAGGCATCCGACGTCAGCCGCCACTGACCCCGACCTGACCGGGCTCATGGCGGGAGCATGACGAAGGAGCAACAGAAGACGCCGTGGGACTGAACCTAAGCCTCGACTACGGGCTCACGCTGCTGGCCGCCGCGCTGATCGGCACCGGCTTCGTGCTGCAGCAGCAGACCGCCCAGGCCGAGCCCGCATCGCGGTTCCTGTCCCTGCGCCTGATCACCGACCTGCTCCGGCAGCGGCGCTGGCTGGCCGGCATCGGCGCGATGATCGCGGGCCAGATCCTCGCCGCCTGGTCGATCGGCAACCTGTCGCTGGCCTTCGTGGAGCCGCTGCTGACCACCAACCTCGTGTTCGCCCTGGTGCTGGCGGTGCCGATCGCCAAGGCGTCGCTGCGGCTGACCGAGATCCTGGGCGCCGTGGTGCTGTGTACCGGGGTCGCGTTGCTGTCGGCGTCGCGTTCGGCCAAGGCGATCGGGCTGTCGTTCGGCTCGATCACGCACTGGCCCGCGGCCGCCGTCATCGCCGCGATCGCGTTCGCCGCCGTCTACCTGGGGCGGAGCCACCCGGGCCGGGGCCGGGCCATGCTGACCGGGACCGGCGCGGGCCTCGTCTTCGGCATCCAGGACGCGCTGACGCGGCAGACCCTGGAGATCCTGGGCAGGCACGGGATCAGCTCGCTGTTCGCCCACTGGGCTCCCTACGCGCTGGTGGGAGCGGGCGCGGTCGGCATCTGGCTGATGCAGAGCGCGTTCAACTCCGGGCCGCTGCCGGAGTCGCTGCCCGCCATCGCCGCGGGCGAGCCGCTGGTCGGCATCCTGCTCGGGGTGCTGGTGTTCGGTGACCGGATCCAGATCACCCGGGGCGAGCTGGCCCTGCAGGCGTGCGGGATCGTCGCGCTGATCGTCGGGGTGATCATCGTCGGCCGGGCCCCGGCCCTGTCGCAGCTGCGCACGTGGACTCCGCCCGGCCTGCCGCATATCACCGGCCCCCGCCCGGTCCGGCCGGGCCGTCCCCGGGTAACCCGTGGTTCGGTGCCCGATGAGCCGCCCCCGGACGTCCCGGTGCAGCCGAACGGGGGCTTGCCCGGCCGCCCTGATCAGCCCGCTCGCTCCAGCCCGCTCGGCCCCCTGGGCCAGCCCTCACCCGGCGTCGAGCCGCCGCTGGCGGGCGAGGACCCCCTTAGCGGTTTCGTCGCCGCCGAGCCAACGCTCGCCCCCGGTGACGACCGGGCCGACCAGCCCCGGCCCTGAACGGAGCAGGCTGGGCGGATCAGGCTGGACGGGGATCAGTCAGGCTCAGGCCCGGCTGGCGTCCTGGCGGCCGCGCAGGCCCCAGACGGCCGCGCTGATCGTGGTGATCACGAAGAGCACGAACGTCACGATGTGGACGCCGGTGCAGTACTCGCAGACGTCGCCGATCTGGTACAGCTCGGCGTAGATGAGGTACATCACGAAGCCCATGCCCACGACGGCCGACACGAGCCGCAGCAGGTGCAGCCAGTGCCAGTTGACCTGCCACAGCCACGGGCTGAAGAGCGGCACCGCGGCGACGTAGAAGGCCAGGCCGAGGACCGCCACCGGGATGACGCCGAACACCATCGACTGCGGGCTGGTGATGACCGCGGTGCAGTTGAACGTGCCGCTGCCCCCGGCCGGGCAGCCCGCCAGGTGCGAGCCGTTGAAGTGCGCGTACGTCTCGTAGGCGGAGATCGCGAGGCCGAGCACGGCCAGCGCGAACGAGACGAGCTGGAGCCACAGGGGCGGGCCGGAACGGCGGGCCGGTCCGGCTCGGAGTACATCTCACCGGCGGGCTCGTCCGGCTCGAACGCCGCCGCCTCGGCCGGACGGCGGACCGCGCGGCTGGTGGGGGTGGCCGGGACCGCCGCGATTGTCCGGGCTGACCGGGAAGTTCCGCCGGCGGCGGGCCGGCCGCCCCGCGCGGACCCCGTCCCCTGTCCCGAACGGGCCTCTGATTGTGCCATCGCGCTTGTCTCCCGTGGTCATGCGGCCGGCGGGCGGGCCGGCGTGAGCGGCTAGCTGGCGAGGTTCGCCTGCAGCTTCTGGATCGCCGGCGTGCAGGCGGTGGCGGGCTGGTTGCTCGTCAGCTTGCAGATGGCGGCGGTCATGTAGTTGGCGTTGCCGATGATCGCCTTGCCGAGGGCAGACGACGGGTCGTTCATCGCCGCCGCGACCTGGGCCCAGCTCTTACCCGCGAGCAGCGGCGGCTGCAGCGGGGAGAGGTTGCCGACCTGCACGTACTTGTTGCCGATGTCGATGAACGGGATCGAGCCCTGCGGGTCGTAAGCCTGGCCCAGCGCGGCCTGGGCGGACGTCGGGGTCTGCAGCGTCGCGTAGTTCCCGGTCGACGGGTCGACCGTGTTGGTCGTCTCCTCGACCGAGGCGAAGTTCAGGTACTGGCTGGTGTACTTCGACCCGTAGAAGGTGAACGTGGGCACGTTCGGCGGGGAGTCAGTGCTCGACGAGTGGGTCGTCTTCAGGCCGCTGAAGGTGCCGAAGCGGGCCAGCGAGTTGATGATCCCCCAGCGCTGGGCGGCGCAGTACGGGCAGTACTCGGCGCCCATGTAGAGCACCTCGGGCTTGCCGCCGGAGGTGAGCGGGGTGCCGCTCACGGTGGCGAAGTACGACCCCAGGCTCTTGGCTGCGCTGGCGACGTCGGCGCTGGTCGGGGTGGAGACGAACAGGCCCGGCGACACCCCGCCGTTCCCCACCTGGTCGGTCACGCTGCTGGGCACGTCGGTGACCTGCTTGGTGACGGTGGTGAGGGCACTGCCGGTGGGACCGTTGCTGCTGGCGGAGGGCGTGCTGCTGCCGGTGTTCAGCTTGACCAGGACAAGGGCGATAACCACGATGGCGACGGCGAGAATGGCCCCGCCGGCCCAGTAGATGCGCTTACGCTGCTCGGCGCGGCGCTGTTCCTCCCGCTGCGCGGCGATCCGCGCCCGCCGGTCGCCGTCCTGCTTGGTCCTGCTGGCTTTGCCCATGGGCCTATCGTAGGGGGATTTGCTGGAACTCTGTCCGCCCGGTGGCTGAGAGAAGTCTCTGGGTGAGCTGAATTTCCGGTGCCTATCTGGCGCTCGAGGGGCCCAGTTCCCCGGAAAACGCTGTCCCAGCGGCCCCAGCCGTCACGTGGATGCGCGCCTGCCGCTAGACGTCACAGTTGCTATCGGGCGGGCCGGTAATGAGGCCGGCCCCCACGGTTGGAGTGAGGGGGGACCGTGAGGGCCGGCTGTGGCGGGGGCGCTGGGGGGGGTTGCGCCCCCGCCGGTCCAGGCGGCGGAACTGACCGTCGCGCGCCCGATCGGGGCCGCCGGTGAAGCTGTTACCGGCGGGCGGCCGCACGATCGCTTGAATAGTAATAGTCGGGTCATCTCGAGGCGATCTGTATATTCTCTGGAGAATCCTCCCTACCAGCGGTAATCTCCCCGCGGGACCACTGGTGAGCGGCGCGGCGGAGTGCCTGCCGTCGCCCGGCCGGTGGCGAGTGAAGGAGGCGGACGTGGTGCCGCTGCGGGTCGGTGTGCTGGGGCCGGTCACGGTCTGGCGCGAGGGGCGCGAGGTGGCGGCCGGGCAGCCCAAGCAGCTCGCCGTCCTCGGGGTCCTGGCGAGCCGGGCGAACCGGGTTGTGTCCCTGGGCCAGCTGGTGGACGCGGTCTGGGGGGACCAGCCGCCTGCCAGCGCCGAGGGGGGCATCTACACCTACGTGGCCGGGCTGCGCCGCGTCCTCGAACCGGACCGGCCGAACCGGGCGGCCGGCGGGGCCCACCGCGACCGGGCCCGGGTGCTGGTCTCCTCTGACGGCGGCTACCTGCTGCGGCTGGGCGACGGCGGCCTCGACGCGGGCCACTTCGAGGAGCGCCTGGGCACGTCGCGGCGGCTGCGGGCCGCCGGCGACCTGGGCGGCGCCGCCCGGTTCGTCGACGAGGCGCTGCAGCTGTGGCGCGGCCAGCCCTATACGGGAGTCCCGGGGCCGTTCGCCGAGTCCGAGCGGCGGCGGCTGGCCGAGCTGCGGACGACCGCCCTCGAAGAACGGGCCGACCTGCTGCTCGCCCAGGGGCAGGAGACGGCCGCCGTGCCCGAGCTGACGGCGCTGGTTACCGGGCACCCGCTGCGTGAGCGCGCCCGTGGTCTGCTGATGATCGCCCTGTACCGGTGCGGCCGCCAGGCCGAGGCGCTCGGGGTCTTCCACGACGCCCGCGAGCGGCTGGCGGAAGACCTCGGCATCGACCCGGGCGGCGAGCTGACCCGCATCTACCACCAGGTGCTGACGACGGACCCGGCCCTCGAGGCCGGGTCCGCCTCGTCAGCCGGGGCTCCCGCTGGTACCGGGGCCCGGCCCGAGGCAGCTGCGGGCGCCGCGGGCCCGGCCGCCGCCCCAGAATCAGCCGGGCCGGAGCGGGCGGCCGGCTCCGACCCGCCCGTTCCCGGCGGATCTCCCGCGCAGCTGCCGCCGGAGCCGGCCGGCTTCGTCGGCCGGCAGGCCGAGCTGGGCTGGTTGCACCGGCTGCTGCCCGCGGCCGGGCCGGCGTCGTCGGCCGCCCCTCCCTTCCCGGTCGCGCTGATCACCGGCACCGCGGGCGTCGGCAAGACGACGCTGGCGATCCGCTTCGCCCGGCAGGCGAGCGCCCGCTTCCCCGATGGGCAGTTGTACGTGAACCTGCGCGGCTTCGACCCGGCGGGGGAGCCGATGTCCGCCCGGACCGCGCTGCAGTGGTTTTTCGACTCCCTCGGGGTACCCGCCCGGCAGGTGCCGGCGGAGCTCGACGCCCGCAGTGCCCTGCTGCGCACACTGCTCGACGGCAAGCGGATGCTGCTGCTGCTGGACAACGCGCACGACGCCGATCAGGTCCGCCCGCTGCTGCCCGGCAGCAGCGGCTGCATGGTGCTGGTGACCAGCCGGTCGCAGTTGACCGGGCTGGTGGTGGCGGGCGCCCGGCCGCTGCCGCTGGACGTGCTGGATCCGGCCGAGGCGGCGGAGCTGGTCTCCGGCCGCCTGGGCGCGGAGCGGGCGGCGGCGGAGCTGGACGCGGTGGCGGCGCTGGTCCGGCACTCAGCCGGGCTGCCGCTGGCGCTCAGCGTGACCTGCGCCCGGGCGGCGACCAGGCCCGCCATGCGGCTGGCCGACCTGGCGGCCGAGCTGGGCGATGCCCGCGGGCGGCTCGACGCGCTGCGCACCGGCGAAGCCAGTACCGACCTGCGGGCGGTGTTCTCCTGGTCGGCAGACAAGCTCAGCCCCCCCGCGGCCCGGATGTTCCGGCTGCTCGGGCTGCACGCCGGACCGGACATCACGGCCGCCGCGGCCGCCTCGCTGGCGGCCGTCCCGGCCGCCGCGGCGCGCACCGCGCTGGCCGAGCTGACCCGGGCGTCCCTGCTGGCGCAGGACGCGGCGGGCCGCTTCAGCTGCCACGACCTGCTCCACGCGTACGCCGCCGAGCTGGCTGCGGCCATGTCCGACGAGGCCGGCCGCGAGCTGGCCGGGCGGCGGGTTCTCGACCACTACCTGCGCACCGCGCAGGCGGCCGCGGTCCGGCTTTTCCCCGGTCACGGTCAGATCGAGCTGCCCCCGGCGGCCGACGGGGTGAGCGCCGAGACGTTCACTGGCGCCGACGGCTACGAGGCCGCCCTGGCCTGGTTCAGCGCCGAGCACCGGGTGCTCCGCAACCTGGTCGAGCAGGCCGCCGCGGGCCATTACGACGAGCACTGCTGGAAGCTCGCCTGGTGCTGGGCCCCCCCGCTCTACCTGTGCGGGCGGGTGCAGGACGTCCTGGCGGTGCAGCAGACCGCGGTGCTCGCCGCCGGGCGACTCGGTGACCGCGACGCCCTCGCGCACGTTCACTACGAGCTCGGCCACGTGACCAGCGTGCTCAGTGACCGCCCGGCGGCCGACGAGCACCTGCGGCAGGCGCTGGAGCTGTTCACCGATCTTGGTGACCGGGCCAGCGTCGGCATGTGCCACTTCGGCCTGGGGGCGCTGCTGTCGGAGGAGGGCCGCTACGACGAGGCGCTCAAGCACGCCATGGAGGCACTCCGGGAGCGCCGCAGGCTCGCCGACCACGCCGCCGTCGCCTACTCGGAGAACGCGGTGGGCTGGATCCTGGCGCACCTCGGTCAGCCGGACACGGCCCTGTGGTACTGCCGTCGCGCCCTGGCCCTGCACCGCGAGTACGGCAGCCGCACCGGGGTGGCCGCGACCCTTGACAGCATCGCGTTCGCCCATGGCCAGCGGGAGGACTTCCCGCAAGCGCTCGCTCACTGCGACGAGGCGCTGGCGGTGTACCAGTCGCTGGGCGACTTGGGCGGAGAGGCCACGGCCCTCCAGCGACGCGGGGACCTGCAACTCGCCGCGGGCGACGCCGACGCCGCCCAGGGCAGCTGGAAACGGGCCCTGGAACTGCTGAAACGCGTTCCCGGGGGTGAGAGCGCCGAGCTCAGCGAACGGATCGTCTGGGCCGCCTCAGCTCTACGCTGACCAGTTAGGCGCCCCGGGCCGTGCGGTAAAGTGACCCGGGGTCGTCAGTAATGTTTCGTTGGGGAAGAGGTGCTGACGCTGGACACGCTCAACCGTGCCTTGCTGCTTGAGAACATTCACCCGGACGCGACCGCCAGGCTCACCAAAGCCGGTTACCACGTGGAGAACGTGCCGCGCGCCCTCGGTGAGGACGAGCTCATCGAGAAGGCCCAGGGTTTCAGCCTGCTCGGCATCCGTTCGCAGACGCAGGTGACCGAGCGGGTCCTGGAGTCCGTGCCCGGGCTGCTGGCCGTCGGGGCGTTCTGCATCGGCACCAACCAGGTCGACCTGGCCGCCGCCGCCCACCGCGGCGTGGCGGTGTTCAACGCGCCGTTCTCCAACACCCGCTCCGTGGTCGAGCTGGCCGTCGCCGAGATCATCTCGCTGGCCCGCCGCCTGCCGGAGAAGAACTTCAAGATGCACGACGGCGTCTGGGACAAGTCAGCCAAGGGCGCCCACGAGGTCCGCGGGCGCAAGCTCGGCATCGTCGGCTACGGCAACATCGGCACCCAGCTGTCGGTCATCGCCGAGTCCCTCGGCATGTCGGTCTACTTCTACGACGTGGCCGACAAGCTCGCGATCGGCAATGCCCGCCGCTGCTCCACCCTCCAGGAGCTGCTCGAGTCGGTGGAGACGGTCACCCTGCACGTGGACGGCCGGGCCGGCAACCACGGGTTCTTCGGCGCCGAGGAGTTCGCGCTGATGCGCCCGCGGTCGCTGTTCCTCAACCTGTCCCGCGGCTTCGTCGTCGACCACGCCGCGCTGCGCCGGAACATTGAATCCGGGCACATCGCGGGCGCGGCGGTGGACGTGTTCCCGGCTGAGCCGAAGGGGAACGGCGAGGAGTTCGTCTCCGAGCTGCGCGGTCTGCCGAACGTGATCCTCACCCCGCACATCGGCGGCTCCACCGAGGAGGCGCAGCAGGACATCGGCGAGTTCGTCTCGGGCAAGCTGGCCGACTTCGCCGATGGCGGCGCCACCGCGATGTCGGTCAACTTGCCGAACGTCGCGCTCCCGGCCGTGCCCGGGGCCCACCGGCTGATCCACCTGCACCGCAACGTGCCCGGCGTGCTCGCGTCGATCAACCGGGTGCTGGCCGACCACGGTGTCAACGTCGAGGGTCAGCTGCTGCGCACCCGCGACGACCTCGGCTACGTGATCACCGACATCGGCCGCCAGTACTCCGAAGAGGTCCTGGACGAGCTGCGCGCGATGGACGTGACGATCCGCCTGCGGACGATTAGCCAGTAGCGGCAGAGCGGCGACCCCCAGCCCCCCGATCATGGAGGGGGTCCGCCCCTCCATCGCCTCCCCGCGGGGAGGACGCCGCACAATACGCGGCGCCCCCCGCGCTCTGGTGGCGGTCAGGACCAGGCGTGTGGTCGCAGGCGCCGCGAAGCCCGCGGCACCTTCGCGCGGTGGTCGAGGTTGGGGCCGTGCGCTGTGGTCGCAGGCGCCGCGAAGCCCGCGGCACCTCGCGGCGGCTGGGGCCTGAGTTGCCGCTGCGGTGCCGGGGGCTTAGTGCTCGCGGTCGCGCCCGGCCGGCCCGGCCGTCAGGCCGGGCGGTGTCCGGCCAGCCGGTGCTGGCGTGCGCCCTGGTACAGGAGGGAAAAGTAATTCGGAAACTTTTGGCTAGGCGGAGATTATTGTTGCTCCGACACGTAATTGTTTCCGTTATCTTCCTCCAAGCAGCGGAAACCTGGCCGCGATGGCGGCGAGTGACGTCGGCCGCGTTACTGCGGAGGCTGATGTTCAAGCAGTGCGGCCCCGCGCTCCGAACGGAGCGGGGGCCGCTGTCGGGGGCCGCTGTCGGGGGCCGCTGTCGGGGGCCGCTGTCGGGCGGCCCGCTACCCGATCTTGTACTCATAGGGCAGGGCGACCAGCTGGCTGCCGGACAGGAACTGCAGGGAGTCGACGAAGTCATCGATGTAAAGCACTCCCTGCACGACCGTGCCCTTGGCGCCGGACGGCGTGATCGTGAAGGTGATCGTCTTCGTCTGCCCCGGGTCGACGGTCAGCAGGTCGTACCGGGCCCCGGCCGCCAGCGACTGCACCGCGAACTGCCAGAAGTCACCCGGGCCCGACGCCGCGTGGGTGTCGAACTGCTGCGTGACCGCGCTCATGCTGGTGGTGACGGTCGCCGCCTTCGCGCCGGCCGTGCTGAACGGACCGCTTTGCGACGGGACGGCGAACCACAGCCCCGGGGTGACCGGGGTGACCGCCTTGCCGGCCGGGTAGGTGGCGGACGCCTTCGCCCCGGCCGTGCTCGACTCGTCCGGGTCACCGGGAAACGGCCCGAAGTCGAACTGGACCGGGACCGACGAGGGCGAGGAGGCGGCGGTGACCGACACACTGCGCGTCATCGGCGGCACGATCCACTCGGGCGGGTCGCTGGCGGCCGGCAGCGGCAGCTTCACGTTGGCCACCTGGTCCTGCGGCGCCAGCTGGTAGGGGGCGAGCGTGGTCAGCCGGGGGTCGAGGAAGATGTCCTCCGCGGCCGCCCCGGTGTTGTGCAGGGAGATCTGGTAGGACGCGCCGGTGCTGGCCTTCAGTGTCACCGACGGCGAGTCCGGCAGCGTCCCGCGGCTGAACGACAGTGCGTTGAGCGTGACGCGCCCAGCGAACGCGTCGGCCAGCTCGTTGCCGGGCACCGGCGAGGTGAAGTCGACGATCAGTGTCCAGTCGCCCGGGATCGGGTTGGACGCGTAGAGCGCCAGCGTGTGCCCGGGCGTTTCCACCGGTACCCCGTCGCCGGTGAAGCCGGTGGTCAGGTAGCTCGACCCGTAGCCCAGGGTCTCACCCCCGGGCGCCACCAGGTAGGCGCTGACCTGATTGGCCGGGTCGTTGGCGAGGGACACCCCCACGTCGAGGTCCCGCAGCATGACCGCGCTGTGGTTCGGCACCGTGATCGAGTACGTGGCCACCTGTCCTTCGCCCGGCGCGCGGCCGTTGCCGCCGGTCAGCTCGCCGCTGAAGGTGCCCGTCAGACCAGGTGCAGTCACCACCTGACCGCGCAGCGTGACTGGCACGCTGACCGGGCCGGCGGCTGAGGAGAACACCAGCGCGCCACTGGTGTCACCCGCCCCGGCGGGCACCTTGGCCTTCGCGTGGACCGCGGCCGAGGCGCCCGGCTTGAGCGTGACTGACGACGGCGAGACGCTGCCGAACGTGGTGGTGTCCTGGACCGAGGCGCCGAACTGGACCTGGCCGGCGGTGCCGCCGGCCTTGGCCGTGTCGCTGAAGATCACCGCTTTCCAGGTACCCGCCTCCGGGCGGAGCACCTGCGCGGTGCCGTATCCGCCGACGCCCTGCGGCAGCGAGTCGCCCGCCAGCTTGCCCGCCGGGTTGACCAGGATGAGCCGGACCCGGGCGTTCTGGTTGGCCGACTCGGCGATACTCGCGGGCCACGCGACCGACGTGTTGAGCACCGCCGCGCCCTTCGGCACGGTGAACGTGACCGTCTCGTCGTTGGAGGCGGTGCCCGCCCAGTTGGTGAAGTGCGGGCTCTTGGTGTCCGACAGGATGACGGTCGCCTTCTTGACCGCCACGGCGGCGCCGAAACCGCGCCCGGCCACGCTCACCTTCTGGGTGATCTTGGCGGTGTTGGTGACGGTGACCGACCAGGACGCCCCCGCACCGGGCGCACCGGTGAAGTTGAGCTGGCTGTTCGACAGCCGCAGGGTGCCCCCGGCCGAGCGGTGGGCGGTGGTGGAAGCGGCCAGCTCGACCGCCTTGAGGCTGTTCAGCTCGCCCGAGCCCTGCTCGGAGGCGGGCGCGCCGAGGTCGGTCGCGCTCGACAGCAGGATCTGCTTGACCAGCGCCGGGGCCGGCCGGGCGCCGCCGTGGGCCTTGGCGTAGGCCTGGATCACCAGGGCCGCGGCCCCCGCCACGAGCGGCGCGGCCTGGCTGGTGCCGCCGCTCTCCTCGACCGGGGACGGCTTTCCGAGGAAGTTGACGCAGCTGGCATAGGTGGCCGACGGGGTGCAGGAGGCGAACGACAGGTCGCCCGGGGCCACGAGGTCGAGCGTGCGGCCGTCCTCGGTGTACCCGCCGGACGACAGCGAGCTGATGTTGCCGCTCGTCCAGCCGTCAGGGGCGAACATGTCGGCCCCCTCGTAGTCGGTCTGGTCGTAAAACCGGAAGTCGGTCGTCGCCCCGACCGAGATCACCCTCGGGTCGGAGGCGGGGGAGCCGATCGTGTTGAACGGCCCGGCGTCGCCGCTGGCGACCACCACCGTCACCCCGGCCCTGACCGCCATGTCGTTGAATTCCTTGACCGCGTCGAGCGAGGTGACGTCGGGAAACGGGTTCGCGCCGAACGACTCGTTGAGCACGTTCACGTGGGCCACGTTGACCGCGTAGTCGATTGCCCGCAGGAAGCCCGAGGTGGTGGAGGTGTTGGACTGGCTGAAGACCTTCAGCGCGACCAGCGAGGCGCCGGGTGCGGTGCCCTCGATCCGCACGTTGCAGGCGGTAGACGGCACCTGGTCGCTGAACCCGGCCACGCTGTAGACCTTGGAGCCCTGCCCGGCGATCGCGTTGGCGTCGAGGAACGCCTCGCCGCCGAGCGTCCTGGCCGTGCTGCCGTCCCCGCTGAAGTCCTGGTAGGACGTGATGACCGACTTGCCGCCGCGCTGCAGGTTGGCGTTGGACGGGTCGATCCCGTCCGCCAGGAAGGCGACCTTCACACCCGCCCCGGTGTACCCGAGCGACCGCGCGGTCTGTGCGCCCTTGTTCGCGGAGACGGTGCTGGTGAGGCCGAGGCCCTCCGGCTCCAGCTGCGGGGTGGGTGAGCAGGCGCCGGCGGGCGTGGTCATCTTGGCCGGCTCGGCCGCCGTCGCGGCTGCTGCTGCCGTGGCCGGGTCGGGGCCGTTGATCGTCCCGTCCGGGATCACCGACGCGACCCCGGGGCGGGCCGAGATCGACGCCAGGGCCGCGGCGGGCACCTGGGCCGCGATCGCGTCCGTCAGCTGGAACGCGTGCACGTCGCGCGCCCCGAGCTGCTGGAGCTGTCCCAGCGTCAGTGACCGGGCTGCCTGCAGCTGGATCAGCCGCTGATCCGAACGGGGGCTGGTGGCCGCCGGCACGGCCAGGTTTCTCAGGAAGATGATGACCGGCTCGGTGCCGGATCTGGCCGCCGCGCTTGCGGACGTTGCTGCCTGCGCGGCCTGGGCCGGCCAGGCCCCGGAGAACAGCGCGGTCAGCGCCAGGGCCGAGCCGGCCGCGGTCGATACCAGCGCAGCCGAAAAGACTCTTCCGTTGCGTCGCATCCAGTTATCCCCCGTTGCTGCGTTGCTCTTAGGGCAAGCCTGCGTGATCAGGCTGAAAAGGCTCAGCAGCAGCGTAGGGGGAACGATGGTCGAAATCCTGGAGCGCACGCCGGCCCGGGCGGGATATCTTCCCAGCTCAGGCCGGTGTTTGGACTTATTTCCGCCCGAATACGATAGGTGCGGAGTTTAGGTCAGGGCCGGGGCAAAAGGGCTCGCCGGCCCAGGCGCCGGTTAGGCTCCGGCGAGCAGCGGCGGGAGGGACGAAGCCACCGCCCGTTCCGCGGAATGCATTTCCGCCGCCGCGATCAGACCCTCGAACAGGCGCGGGTCATCGCCTTGCTCGGGGTGCCACTGGACGCCGACCAGGAACTCGCCCGGCGTGGTGGACTCGATGCCCTCAATGATCCCGTCGTCGGCCCAGGCGACCGCGGTCAGGCCCGCCCCAACCATGTCCACCGCCTGGTGATGGTGGGTCGGGACCTCGAAGTACTCCCCGCCGGGGAGGATCGACGACACGATGGTGCCGCTGGTGACGCGGACCTTGTGGGTGCCGTAGCCGACCGTCGCGCCGCCGTGGATCTCGTGGCCGACCAGGTCGGGCAGGTGCTGGTGGAGGGTGCCGCCGCAGGCCACGTTGAGCATCTGCGCGCCCCGGCAGATGCCGAGCAGGGGCACGCCCTGCCGGACCGCCGCCTCGGCCACCGCCAGCTCCCAGGAGTCGCGGTCGGGTGAGTTGACGTCGGTCCGTGGGTGCTTGGCGGCACCGTAGATCGCCGGGTTGATGTCGGCCCCTCCGGCGATGACGACGCCGTCGAGAACAGCCACCGTCGCTTCGGCCTCGGACACGTCACCACCGGGCGGCAGCAGGACCGGGCGGCCCCCGCCCCCCCGGATGGACGCCACGTACCGCCACGGCAGCAGGGCGCCGTCCTCCGACCATCCGCGCCAGTTGGCGCTGGTGTGGTACATGGTGATACCTATAGTCGGCGCCATTTGTCCCCTTCGCGGTATAGAAGCCCGCACCGATCCCGTCGTTCCCCACCGTCGACCCGGGAAGAGCTTCCCGGAACCTCCGCCAGCGCGGCGTTTTTTGGGGGGAAGGCGGGCGAGTTGCCGAAAATAGAGGTTACTAGCGATGCGCCCCGGCTTGCTGCCGATCACGGATACTACTGAACGTAACTGACGATACAAGAACGAACTCAGCAGGCCCGAAGTTCCCCGGGTGGCACGAGCGGCGCGCAACCGGACGCCGGCGTACCCGGGCACCTCACAGCATTCTCCCCTGACCCGCCCGCCCCGCCTCGCTCAGCTGTTCACCGCCACCAGGGGCGCTGGCGGACCTCCGCCAGCCGCAGGGCCGGGGCGCTGACCGTCTGGGCGCTCTCGCTCAGGTGGTGCAGGTGCTCCTGAACCCACAGCAGGTGCGGGTGCGGCAGCAGGTGCGCGGGCGCGACCGGGCTGTCGGCCGGGGCTGGGCCGTTCGCCGGGGCTGGGCCGTTCGCCGGGGCTGGGCCGTTCGCCGGGGCTGGGCCGTTCGCCGGGGCTAGGCCGTTCGCCGGGACCGGGTTGGCCCCCTGGGCCGTGGCGCCGGCCCCGGCTCTGGCCCGCGGCATTGCCGGCCCGGTGACCACCGGGGGCGGCACTGGCGTGAGCGTGCCCGCTCCGGGATGGGTCATTTTGTCCGCGACCGCGTCGTAGAACCTGGCCAAGTCGCCCGCGACCGACTGGAGCATCATGCACGCGGGCGCCCCGGAGTAGTCCTGCGAGCCCTCCAGGGGCAGGCACGCCGCCCCGGGGATGTTGTCCGCCTCCGGCGCGGCGGCCGCCGTGCGCAGCCCGGCTAGCGTGTGGGCGGTCAGCCGCAACCGGGTGGTCGCGTTGACCAGCGCCCACAGGTCGTCCTTGCTCAGCCGCTTGCTGCCCTGCTCGGTGAGGAAGCCGCGGACCGCGTCGTCGAGCCGGATGCCGGCGCTGGCGGCGGCGACGGCCGCGGCCGGCGGGACCAGCAGCTCGCTCAGCGCCCAGTCGACCGCTTGCCGCAGGTAGACCGCCCCGGCCCGGAACGCGTCGGCCAGGTCGTCGCCCACGATCGAGGACACCCCGCGGGGCCAGAACAGCAGGCCGACGGCGACGCTGACCGCGCAGCCGATCGCGACGTCCTCCACGCGCAGCAGGCCGACCCGCCACCCCGCCGGGGCGAGCAGGTTGAACAGCACCACGATCGTCACCGTGAACGACGCCTGGCCGACCAGGAACGGGGTCGTCCCGGGGGCGTACGCGGCGACCAGGATCGCCAGCGGCAGCGCCGCCCACAGCGCCCCCTGGGCGGTGCCGATGCCGACGAGCAGGGCCGCGCCGACGATGAAGCCGACGGCGGTGCCCGCCAGCGCCCGCCAGGCGGTCGCGCCGGTGGCGGCGGCGCTCGTCCGCAGCACCGACAGCGTGCCCAGCACGACCCAGAACCCGTGCTGGAGGCCCGCGGTATCGGCGATGGCGACCGCGGCGGCGAGCGCGAGCGCGCCCCGCAGCGAGTTCAGGAACCACACCGAGCGGACCGACGCGTGCCGTCGGACCAGGGCTGCCGCCCCGGCCAGCCCGGCCAGCCGGGGCGAGCGGGCCAGCCCGGCCAGCCGTCGGCCGGCGTCGGTCATGGCCGAGCCGTCCGCCGCCGCCGTCTCGTCCCGGTCGAACGCCGCCCGGGCGGGCGCGATGGCGACCCCGCCCGCCGGCCCTCGCCCAGACCCAGCGCCCGCCGCCCCCGCGCCCGTCGCCCTCGCGCCCGCCGCCCCCGCGCCCGCCGCCCGCGCGCCCGCCGCCACCGGGCCGGCCTGGGTCCGGGCGAGACCCGGCTGGTAGCGCCCGACGGTTCCGTACCACTGGCGGCGCTCGGCCGCGATGGTGGCCTCGCTTGCCCGGTGCGCGACGATCAGCGCGTCGGCCGCGGCCGACTCGGCGATCACGCTCAGTCCCTGGGCGTGCACCGCCTGGGTGGCCGCCAGCCGGGCATCCGGTTCGCCGGGCCGCCCGGACAGCTCGCGCAGGTGCGTGGCCGACCGCGCCCGGGCCGCCTCGACCGCGGCGAAGTCGGGCGCCGGGTCACGGCCGGACAGCAGCGCCCCGGTGTCGTCGAGCAGCCCCGCCGCGGACCGCAGCAGGTCGCGGTCGGCGTCGCACGACAGCGACAGGTCGATGTGCCCGTCGAACGCGTCGCTGACCGCCGCGGCGGCCCATTCCAGCAGCTGCACCAGGCTGGACAGCGCCTGGTCGGCAGGGCCGAGCCCGGTCGGCCGGAACGGGGCGGCGCTGAACGCGGTGCGCAGCCGCTCCTTGGCCGCCTGGGTCGCGTCCGGGGGCCGCACCTCGCCCGCCGCGGCCGCGCGAATCCGGCCGGCCAGCTCTCCGGCCAGGTCGGCCGCGGCCGCCTTGAGCTGGCTGCCGGGCGGCCGCGGGGACAGCAGCAGCACCGCGATCGTCCCGGCGGCCGAGGCCAGCCACCATCCGGCCAGCCGGCTGCCGATCATGCCCGCGTTACCGGCCGAGGCGACCGGCAGCACGTAGGCGAACATGGCGGCGGTGGAACCGGAGGCGGCGTTGGGACCGCCGATGCCGGCGAAGAAGATCGCAAACGTGACCGGGATGGTGACCACCACCGCGAGCCAGGTGGTCCCGCTGACCAGGGTCCCGATAATGAGGACGACGCTGCCCGCCACGGCCAGCCCCAGGTGGGCGGTCAGCTTGTCCCGGCGGGTGCCGCTGAACCCGGCGATGATGAGCGTGGCGAACCCGCCGAACGTGGCGAACAGGGCCATTTGCGGGTTGCCGATCACCTTATCGGTGATCGCGAACAGTGACGGGATCACCACTGTCGCGCGGACGGCGCGCATGGCGGCCGGCACGGACCAGACGGGCTTCCACCAATGCTGCGCCATGGGGTAGAGCCTAAAGAACGGGCGCGGCAGGTAGCCAGGCCTTTCACGCTCCGTTTACGGCGTGGGCGGGATAGCGGCTACTGCTCGTGACCGGTGGGAAACGACACCTCGACCGCCAGCCCGCCCCCGGGCGTGTCGGCCAGGGTGATACTGCCGCCGTTGACGGTGACCAGGCGGTGCACGATGGCCAGCCCCAGCCCGGTGCCGTTCTGGCTGCCGGTGGTGAAGCGGAGGAAGGCGCGGGACCGCTCCTGCGGCGTCATTCCCGGGCCATCGTCGGCGACGGTCACCACCACGGCGCCGTCCGCCTTCTCGACCGACACCCGCACGATGCCGCCGCGGTCGCCGATCGCCTCGATCGCGTTGTCGATCAGGTTGTCGAGGACCTGCTCGAGGTGCCCGGCCGCGAGCGGGACGACGACGGCGGCCGCGGGTGGCTCGGCCAGCAGCTTCACCCCGTTCTGGTCGGCCACCGGGTGCCACGCGGCCACCCGTTCGACGGCCACCGCGGCCACGTCGATCTGCGCTAGCTGCTCGGTCACCGCCTCGGCCCGGGCGGTGGCCAGGAGCCCGTCGACCAGCCGCGAGAGCCGGGCGATCTCGCCCTGGGCGCCGACCAGCTCGGCTGCGGTGGCCGGGGAGGAGTCCACCGCGAGCAGGTCGAGCCGCAACCGCAGGGCGGTCAGCGGGGTCCGCAGCTGGTGCGAGGCGTCCGCCAGCATCGCCCGGTGCCCGTGCACCAGCGCCTCGAGGCGGCCCGCCATCATGTTGAACGTGGCCGCCATCCGCCGCACTTCCGGCGGGCCGTCGCCTGCCTTGGCCCGGACCGACAGGTCGCCGTCGGCGATCGACCGGGCGGCGGTGTTCAGCCGCGCGAGCGGCCGGCCGACCCAGCGCGCGATGTAGATCGCGATCAGCACCGCCGCCGCCATCGCCACGCCCGCCAGCCCGATCAGGTACAGCTCGAGGCTGTCGATCTCGTGCCTGAGGTACCCGGTGGGCCGTTCGAGCACCACCGTGCCGATCGCGGTGCCGCTCTGCGTCCCGTCGCCCCAGACGGTCTCCACCGCAATGGCCCGGTTGCTCGTCAGCTCGGTGCTCGGGCCGTTCTGCAGGGTGGCCTGGGCGACCAGCTTGCGCCAGTCGCCGTTGCTCGGCATCCCCTGGGACACGACGACTTTGCCGTGCCGGTCGAGCAGCAGCAGCTCGTCATGCTGGCGGGCGGCCGACAGCATCGCCTCCGACAGCGCCGCGTCGGGGGCGTTGTCGCCGAGCCGCGCTTCGGCCAGCGCCGCGACCGAGGAAGCGGTCCGCGCGGTGCCGTAGACGAACGAGTCCCGCGCGTGCGCGATCGCCCCCAGGGCGAGCGGCACCACCGCCGCCACCAGGATCGTCAGCGTCAGCGTGAGCAGGGCCGCCACTACCCGCTTGGTCACCGCTCAGCCCGCGACGCTGCCCGCGGGGCCGTCACCCGGGCCGGCCGGAGCCGGGACCTGATCGGGCGCCGGGGGGCGGTCGGCCAGCCGGAAGCCGTGCCCGTAGACGGTCTCGATCAGCGTCGGGTCGCCGAGCTTGCGGCGCAGCGCCGCCAGGTGCACGTCCAGCACCTTGGTCGGCCCGTACCAGTGCTCGTCCCAGGCCCGCTCCACGATCTCCTGCCTGCTGATGAGCCGGCCGGGGTCGGCCGCCAGGCACTCCAGGATCGCGAACTCCTTGGGCGTCAGCGGCACATCCGTCCCCGCCATCGTCACCTTGCGGGTGCGCAGGTCTACCACCAGCGGCCCGTGCCGCAGTACCTCGGCTGCCCCGGCGCCCCCCCGCTGGCCGCGCCGCAGCACCGCCCGGATCCGGGCCAGCAGCTCGGCCAGGCCGAACGGCTTGACCAGGTAGTCGTCGGCGCCCTCGTCGAGCGCGAGCACCCGGTCGGACTCCTCGCCCCGGGCGGTGACCACGATGATCGCGGCGTCGGAGTCGGCCCGCAGCCGGCGGCACACGTCGATGCCATCCACGTCGGGCAGCCCGAGGTCAAGCAGCACCACGTCGGTGTGCGGGCGGCGGAGCGCCTCGGCGCCCATGGCGACACTGCTGGCGGAGTATCCGGCCCGCTCGAGGCCGCGGACCAGTTGCGTGGCGATGCCCGTATCATCCTCGACCACGAGCACGGAAACCTGCGGAGACGTCACCCGTCTACCGTAGGGGGCGCGGCGCACGGGAAGAAGAAACCGGGTGAAATTCTTAAGAATTCCTGAAGGATTTCCGTGCCGGGCGAGGGGATGCCCCTGGCCTTCCGTTCCTCCGTCCCGCTGCAGTGTGACGTAGCTCTCCGGCCAGCGGGAGGCAACGCGCCGGTAACACTCACGGCCGACCATGGGGAGGATGGAGCCCTTCCCCGCGGGAAACGGGACCGCGCGCAGCGGACCGCCGCACGGTTACCTGCCCATCGAGGAGCACGGCATCGTCGGCGACCTGCGCACGGTGGCCCTCATCGGCACCGACGGCACGGTGGACTGGTACTGCCCGGCCCGGTTCGACGCCCCGAGCCTGTTCGGCGCGCTGCTCGACCGGCGGGCCGGCGGCTACTTCTCCCTCACCGCGCGCACCAGCTACGCCAAGCCGAAGCAGCTCTACCT
Organism: uncultured Actinomycetota bacterium; assembly: GCA_963795335.1. Taxonomy (GTDB): domain Bacteria; phylum Actinomycetota; class Actinomycetes; order Streptosporangiales; family Streptosporangiaceae; genus Trebonia. The sequence goes on along the minus strand of CAWCHI010000001.1, from coordinate 151,371 downwards.
CCCGGACACCAACATCCTGCTCACGCGCTTCCAGGGCAAAGACGCCGTCGGCGAGGTCATCGACTTCATGGTCCCCGAGACCAGGCCCACCGGCCGGGCCCGGGACCTGCTGGTCCGCCAGGCGCGCGCGGTGCGCGGGACCGTCGTCTTCGAGCTGGCGTGCCACCCGGCCTTCGACTACGGCCGTCAGGCGCACCAAACCCAGATCATCGAGGGCGTCGGCGCGGTCTTCACCTCCCCGCTCGGCCGGGCCGTGCTCCGCACCAGCGTCAACCTCAAGGCGGAGGACAGCGGCGTCGCCGTGACCTTCACCCTCGCCGAGGGCGAGAGCGCGGACTTCCACCTGGAGTGGAACGGCGACGTCAGGCCGATCAGCGCGGGTGAGACCGACGAGCTGTTCGCCACCACCCAGGATTTCTGGCAGCGGTGGCTGGGCCAGTCCCGCTACACCGGCCGCTGGCGCGAGATGGTGCAACGCTCCGCCCTGGCCCTCAAGCTGCTGGTCTACCACCCGACTGGCGCCCTGGTGGCCGCCCCGACCACCTCGCTCCCAGAGGAGCCGGGCGGTGCCCGCAACTGGGACTACCGCTACGCCTGGCTGCGGGACGCGTCGTTCACCGTCTATTCGCTGATGCGGCTTGGCTTCCTCGAGGAGGCCGCCAGCTTCATGGACTGGCTGCAGAAACGCTGCGAGACGGCGACCGCCGAGCGTGACGTCATGATCATGTACACCGTCGACGGCGGTGACCACCTGCCCGAGGTGACGCTCGATCACCTGGAGGGCTACATGGGGGCGCGGCCGGTCCGGATCGGCAACGGCGCCGTCGGGCAGCGGCAGCTGGACGTCTACGGCGAGATCATGGACTCGGTCTACCTCTACAACCGGGAGGTGCCGATCTCCTACGACCTGTGGACCGGGCTGTCCAAGCGGCTCGACTGGCTGAGCAAGCACTGGACCGAAGCCGACGAGGGCATCTGGGAGATCCGCGGTCCCCGGCGCCGGTTCACCTACTCCACCTTGATGACCTGGGTCGCCTACGACCGGGCGGCCCGGCTGGCCCGCGACCGCGGCCTGCCCGCCCCGGTCGAACGCTGGCGCAAGCTCGCAGCCCAGGCACACCGCTTCGTCCAGGAGCAGTGCTGGGATCCCGAGCTGAAGACCTACGTGATGTATCCCGGCAGCCAGCTCCTGGACGCTTCCCTGCTGGTGATGCCGCTGGTCAAGTTCGCCTGCCCGACCGACCCGCGGTTCCTGGCGACGCTGGACCGGATTGGCGACGAGCTGGTCTCCGACAGCCTGGTCAACCGCTACGCGCTGACCGGCATGGACGGCATCGCCGACGGCGAGGGGACGTTCAGCCTGTGCTCGTTCTGGTACGTGGAGGCGCTGACGAGGGCCGGGCGCCTCCGCGAGGCCCGCATGGTGTTCGAGAAGATGCTCACGTACGCCAACCACCTGGGGCTGTACGCCGAACAGGTGGGCCTGTCGGGCGAGGCTCTCGGCAACTTCCCGCAGGCCTTCACCCACCTGGCCCTCATCAGCGCGGCGGTCAACCTGGACGCGGCCCTCGACCGCCGCTGACACCCGGCCCCCGGGCCTGAGCTGGCCCGCTGCGGCGTCCGCCGGCTCAGGGAGCGAGGGGGCCGACGACCCGGTTCGCCTGGGCTCAGCCCGCGTTGTGCGGCTCGACGGCCAGCCGGATGGCGTTGGCGGCGTCGGCCACGGCCTTGTCGGCGTCGTCGAGTATGCCGGTGAAGAGGAAGAACGCGTGGATCTGCGACCCGTAGTGCCGGTGCTCGACCGGGACGCGGGCGGCCCGCAGCCGGTCGGCGTAGGCGTACCCCTCGTCCCGGAGCGGGTCGTGCTCGGCCGTCACCAGGTAGGCCGGCGGCAGCCCGGACAGGTCGGCCCGCAGGGGCGATGCGTAAGGGCTGGTTCTCGCCTGCGGCTCCGGCGCGTAGTGGTCCCAGAACCAGGCCATGTCCTGCCGGTTGAGGATCATGTCGTTGCCCTCGAACTCCCGATAGGAGTGCCGGCTGAGGTCGGCGTCGACCACCGGGCAGACCAGCACCTGCAGCGCGATCGCGGGCCCGCCCTCGTCCCGGGCGCGCAGCGCCGACACCGTGGCCAGGTTGGCGCCGGTGAAGTCACCCGCGACGACGAGCGGCCGCCCGGCCGCGGGCCCGGCTGGCCCGGCGGCCCACGTGAGGGCCTGGTAGGCGTCATCGGCCGCAGCCGGGAAGATGTGCTCGGGCGCGAGCCGGCTGCCGACGCTGAGCACCGCGCAGCCAGAGGCGACGGCCAGCGCCCGGACCGAGGAGTCCCAGCCGTCCACCGAACCGAGCACCCAGCCGCCGCCGTGGTAGTAGACGACCAGCGCGGGCGCGCTGGCCGACGGCGTGTAGAGCCGGGCCGGGATGTCGCCCGCCGCCGACGGGATGACCAGGTCGCCGACCGACTCGACGTCGGGGCCGGCCGGGATCAGCTCGTTCATCTGCATGACCCCGGCCCGCGCCTCGGCGACCGTCATCTCCCACAGCGGCGGCGCGCCCGACGCTGCCTTCGCGTCCAGGATCTGCTGCGCTTGCGGATGCACAGAAGCCGTCACCGCTTTACCTCCGAGAGCCGACCGTCGCCGTTGAAGCCAGGCATTACCCATTTCCAGGGTCCGCTCACGACGGCGCGGGGAAAAGGGGGTGACCGGAAAACTAACGGAAGGCGAGCGTGAGGCTGCGCACACCAGGTCAGTCGGTCTGCTCGCCCGGCCCCGGTTCCCCGGCCTCTTGCCCGGCCCCGGCTTCTTGCCCGGCCCCCGTCTGCTGCCCACTGGCCTGGTGCCCGGCGGCCGCCTGCCGGGCCGCGCGGCTCACGGCGGAGTCCTCGGCGATGCGGTCCAGGCTCTTGCGCAGTTCGAGCCAGACCTGCGCCAGCCCCCCGGCGGCGGGGTGGTCGCCCCGGATGACGTTGGCCGCGACCGCTTCCTGGCCCGACTCCGGGTCACCGGCGTCCGCGGAGCCCCGCACCGCCCGCAGTGCCTGCTGCCCGGCCTGCACGATGACCGGGTCGGTGAGCACGATGTGCAGCGTCTCGTCGGAGACCTCGATCGCCATCTGACGGCGGCCGGCCTGCTCCGGCGACTCGTCGCTGGTGCCCGCGAGGTTGACCGAGCGCAATCGCTGGCGCAGCTCCCCCTGGTCCACCCCGAGCGAGGCGAGGGCGGCCGAGGCGGCCGAGTTGGGGTCGTTCAGCGCGGCCAGCAGCAGGTGGTGCGAGCCGACCGGCAGCGGGCCCGCCAGCCGGGCCGCCTGCTGCAGGGCCGCCTCCACGGCCGGGGTTCCGCGCCGGGCGGGCTCGCCGCTCAGCAGCTCCGGGCGGAACGGGACCGAGGTCACGTGCCGGGTGAGCCGGGAGCGCAGCCACCGCAGCACCGCGTTGGTCTCGTCGCCCTCGCCGGTGTCGCTGACCTCGCCCGGGTCCATCGTGGAGACCGCGTCGAGGATCGCCGCCCGCAGTTCGAGCAGGTCCACCCGGTCGCGCAGGATCTGCACGGCGACGCCGTCGCCTTCGCGGATGAGCCCGAGCAGGATGTGCTCGGTGCCGATGTAGTTGTGCTTGATCGCGAGGGCCTCGCGCAGTGAGAGCTCCAGGGTCTTCTTCGCCCGCGGGGTGAACGGGATGTGCCCTGATGGCGCCTTCTTGCCCCGCCCGACCCGCTGGAGGACCTCCTCGCGGACGCTCTCCCGGGTGAAGCCGAAGCCGGCCAGCACGGTCCCCGCGACCGAGTCAGGCTCACCGAGTAGCCCGAGCAGCAGGTGCTCGGTGCCAATGTAGTTGTGGTCCAGCAGCCGGGCCTCTTCCTGGGACAGGACGACCACGTGCCGCGCTCGCTGGGTGAATCGCTCGAACATACACTCAGGGTGACCCCTATTGCGAACCCCGTCAATACCATGCTAATAATAGGGTAGTCATGGACGTCATGCCTCGCTCATACCTGCCGGGCATTTGGGGTACAACGAGGCTGCAGCGACGGAAACCTGGACGGACGGAAGGCGGGCATGGACTGGGAAGACCGGCTCGACGACTGGGAAGTCGAGCTCGAACTCGGTGCCCAGCTCGACGGCTCCGACTGGGTGACGCTGGAGAAGGCCGCCGCCGAGACGGGTGCGTCCCGGGCCGCCCTGCGCACCTGGTACCGCACCGGGCAGATCCCGTCCCGGCTGGTGGACGGCCCGCATGGGCCGCAGCGGCTGGTCCCGCTGGCGATGGTCGCCGAGCGGGCGGAGGCGAGCCCGCGCGTGCGGAAGCGCGCCGAGCGCCGGCTGTCCGACGAGGCCCAGCTCGAACTGCTGCGCCACCGGGTCGACCAGCTCGAACTGCGCCTGGCGGAGCTCGAGCGCCGCCTGGGGCCGCCGCCCGGCGGCGGACCGGCGGGCTAGACCTCGCCGAACAGGCGGTCGCCGGCGTCGCCGAGCCCGGGCACGATGTACCCCTTGTCGTTCAGCCGGTCGTCGACCGCGCCGGTGATCACCCGCACGGCGTCGCCCGGAAACGCCGCGTCGAGGCGGGCGAGCCCCTCCGGCGCGGCCAGCAGGCAGATCGCGGTGACCGCGGCGGCGCCCCGGTCACGCAGCATCGAGATGACCGTCACCAGCGTGCCCCCGGTGGCCAGCATCGGGTCCAGGACGAACACCTCCCGGCCGGTCAGGTCGGGCCGGCAGCCGGTTGGCGTAGGTCGAGGCGACCAGCGACTCCTCGTCCCGGACCATGCCGACGAAGCCGACGCTCGCCATCGGCAGCAGCCGGGTCATCCCGTCGAGCATGCCGATCCCGGCCCGCAGCACCGGGACGATCAGCGGCTTGGGGTCGATCAGCCGGGCGCCCGCGGCGACCCCGACCGGCGTGTTGACCTCGACCTGGGTGACCCTGATCTGGCGGGTGGCCTCGTAGGCGAGCAGGGTCACCAGTTCGTCGGCCAGCGTGCGGAACGTGGCGGTGTCGGTGCTGGCGTCGCGGAGCATCGTGAGCTTGTGAGTGACCAGCGGGTGGTCGGCGAGCAGCGTGTGCATAGTGGGTAAGTCTGTCAGGTCACCAGGCGGGCCGGGGTCAGCCGCGCTCGTGCCGCCGCGGCCGCAGTGCCCGGGCGAGCAGGCCGGACAGCGCCGCCGCGGTCCCGGTGCTGGTCAGCGCGACCGATCCGGCCGGCGCGCGCTCGTCGAGCAGCTGCAGCGCCCGCAGCCGGTGCCGCAGCACGTGGATCTCACCCCGGATCGGCACCCGCAGGCTGCCGCCCGAGCGGGAGGCCCAGCCCTCGGCCGCGTGCAGCTCGGTCAGCCGCACCGCCAGCTCCTCGTACCGGCACCGGCCCGTCCTGCACGGTGATGACCAGCAGCGCCGCCTCCCGCACGGCCACCGTGAAGTCCGGGTCAGGGCCGTCGTCGGGGCCGATGAGGGCGGCCGTGCCGATGTGCCAGCGCACCGCGGCGTCGTCGGCCATCAGCCGCCCGGTCCGGGTCAGGACCAGGGCAGACGCCGCTGCGCCGCACCGCGCCCATCTCGTGCTGGGCCAGGCCGCGCAGCGTGTGCAGCGGGTAGACGTCGAGTTCCTGGTGCCGCCGGGCCGCCTGCTCAGGCGTCGCGCCCGCGGGTCCCCAGCCGAACAGCTCCGCCGCCTCGCCGACCAGGGCCGGGGCGATGTAGTGGCGCGCGGTCAGCCGCAGCCCGGCCCTCGCGTGGCCGAGCAGCCAGGCCAGCGTGGGCAGCGGCTCATCGGGCAGGTCCGGCGGCTCGAGCAGCCGCGGCAGCACGGTGCGGGCCAGCCGTGACGCGCTCGCCCGGGTGGCCCTGGGCCCATTCCTCGATCCGCTCGGCGCTGATCCGGCTCAGCCAGGTGTCGGCCTCGGGGGCGCTGGCCGAGCGGGTGAGCCAGCGCTCGACCAGGCCCGGCGCGCTTGGTCTTCCACCCGCTGACGCCGACCCTGCAGCTCGCCCGCGGCGACCGCGAGCTCGATCGCGGCGGCGCACGCGTCGTAGGCGGACCGCTCGTCCTGGCCCATGACCGACGACCACGCCAGCAGGTCGGTGTCCGGCGGCACAACGTGCGAGCGGGACAGCCCCCGGGTGTAGGCGGCGACGCCCTCGGCCCGCGAGCCCTCGTAGGCGGCGAGGATCTGCGCGGTCTCCTCGCGACGCGCACGCCTCGGCGTAGCGCTCCATCCCAGCCAGGGTGAACAGCCGGGCGAGGGCTGTGGCGACCGCGAGGTAGGCCGCCGCGGGTTCTCGCGGCGCGCCTGGCAGCGTGTACCAGAGGAATTCCTGGAGCCGCAGCAGGGAGATCGCCCCGAGCCCGTCACCCGTTGTCAGCGAGCGGAGCGCGGTTCTCGCGTCCTCAGCGACCGCGGGATCCTCGCGCGCCAGGGTTCTGAGCGCCTCCGCATCAGTCATCATGCGGTCAGTCTGCCCCACCGGGTCAAGCCGCGGTAGATGCGTTGCTGATTTGGCTGGTGATGTTCGGGCGCTCGCGGTTGCGGGGCTCGGCTGCGGCATGATGGCAGGCGTGAGCGGCATCTACGACCAACCTGAGCTGTACGAGCTGGCCTGCGCCTACCGGGACGTACCAGCCGAAGTCACCGCGATCGAGGCCTGGTGCGCCCGGCAGCACGACGGCCCCGTCGGCCGCGTCCTCGAGCTCGCGGCCGGGCCGGCCGAGCACGCGAGAGAACTCGCGCGCCGCGGTCTGCGGGCGACCGCGCTCGACCGTTCCCCGGCGATGTGCGCCTACGCCGCCGCCCGGGCGGCGGCGACCGGGGTCGAGCTGGCCGTGGTCGAGGCCGACATGCGCGACTTCACCATTCCCGGGCCCGGGGGCGGCCCGGCCGGCTTCGACCTGGCCGTCACCATGCTCAACTCCGCCTGCCACCTGTTCACCCTCGATGACCTGGTCCGGCACCTGGGCGCGGTCCGCGCCCACCTCGCCCCGGGCGGCCTGTACATCGTCGAGCTGGCGCACCCGGCCGACTTCTTCGCCGCCGGAACCGCGGACCAGCAGCGAGTGGACGGTAGACGTGGGCGGCGTCCACGCCGACGTCCGCTGGGGCGGCCGCGGTGACCGGATCGATCCGCTGACCCAGGTCACCCGCGAGCACATGACGATCACCGCGACGGCGGCCGACGGCACCATCCGCACGGTCAGCGACGTGGTCCCGAACCGCTTCTGGACCCTGACCGAGTTCACCGCCGGGATCGCCCTGGCCAACAGCGCCCCGGCGGGCGCCGCCGGGGGATCGCTCGAGCTGGTGGCGACCTACGGCGACTTCGACCAGACGACGCCGCTCGGCGCGCCCACGGCCTGGCGGATGATCCTGGTGCTGCGCCGCTCCTAGGGAAAGCCGGTCCTGCGCGGCCTGGTCCTGCCCGGCCCGGACCCTGTCCTGCCCGGCCCGGACTTACTCGGCCCCGTCCTGCCCGGCCCGGTCCTGGCGGGGCCGCCCCCCGGGCGGCCGGAGCGCCGGGTGGTCCGCCACCACCGTCGCCGACCCCGGCGCGACCTCGGTGAACCCGCCGTCGGTGACCACCGGCAGCCCGCTGGCGAGCAGTTCCGGCCACCGACCAGGGCTGGCCACCCGCACCGCGAGGTCGAAGTCGTCGTCCCGCCACCGGGTGCGGGCGGCGGGCGGCAGCGCCCACCAGGCCAGCTGGGCGGCGTGCCCGGCCTGGGCCATGGCCTTGCCCGCGGTCATCGGCAGCCCCGGGTTGAGCCACAGCACCGGCGTGCCCGGGGCGGGCTCGCCAGGTGGTTCGGGATCGTCGAAGTCGGTGCCCGAGACCTGAAGCCGGGCCAGCTCGGGCGGCCAGTCATCGACCGGCACGGGCGGGAATACCCGCACCGAGGCGCTGCCGTGGGTCACGGTGATCCCGTCCAGCGCGTTCGCCCGTTCCCAGGCCGCGCCCCGGGCCCGCCGCACGACCTTCCTGATCCGGGCGTCCTCCCAGGCCCGGGTGGCCGCCGCCCATTCCCCGCCCGGATCACTGACCCGCGGATCGGTCAGGTACCGCAGCACCGCCTGGGCTGCCCCTATGAGCGCGTCGGTCCGGGCCGGCGGGCCGGCCCGCTCCACCCGGATCACCAGCGGCAGGGCGTACTGCTGCCCCTCGTCCCGGCGGGCGTCCTGCATGCCCGCGGGTACCGCCTCCGGCTCGCCCGCCCCGCTTGTCACCGCCCCGCTTGTCACCGCCCCGCTTGTCACCGCTCCGCTTGTCACCGCTCCGCTTGTCACCGCTCCCTGCGCCGCAGTTTCCCGCGTGGCCTGTTCCTGTGTCACCGTGCCAGCATGCCAGCCTGGTCAGGCGGTCCGGCGGGCGGCGGCGCCGAGCGCTTGAGCATGGTCAGGGTCGTCGGCGTCGTCAGGGTCGTCGACGTCGTCAGGGCCGTCAGGCGGCGGCGGGTCGGCCGGGACGGCCGTGCCTGCCGCGGGCACTTCACCCTGCCAGGGCTTGTTGCGCACCAGCCAGAACCCGCCGCAGGCCAGCACGACCCCGCACAGCGTCCAGCCCAGGGCAGTGGTGCCGAGGCCAACGTACTTCAGCCCCGAGGCGAAGATGACGAGGGTGATGACCGGCCGGATGTAACGGTCAGGGGCCCGCGAGGACAGGAACGAGCCGACCAGGACGGCCGGCACCGAGCCGATGATGACCGCCGTGGTCAGCCCGAACTGCACGTGACCGAAGAGCAGCGCACCCAGCGCGGCGGCGGCGGTGAGCGGCACCGCCTGGGTCAGGTCGGTGCCTACCAGTCGCCCGGCTGTCAGCGTTGGGTAGGTAAACAGCAGCAGCACGATCATCAGCGACCCGGAGCCGACCGAGGTCATCCCGACGATGAGCCCGCCCACGGCGCCGATCAGGATCGTCAGGGCGGGGCGGACGCGGACGTCGGCCACAGCCTGAGTGCGGGGACGGCCGGAGCGCCGGTCGAGCCACGAGCGCAGCACCATCGCCGCCGTCCCGGCCAGCAGCGCGGCGCCCAGCGCGATCTCCACGTTGTCCTGCTGGGCGACGCTCCCGCCGAGCAGGTGCAGCAGGTAGGAGCCGAGGAAAGCCATCGGGACCGAGCCGGCGCACATCCAGCCGACCAGGCGGTAGTTGACCGTCCCGCGGCGCATGTGCACAACCGACCCGACTGGCCGCATGACCACGGCCGCGACCAGGTCACTGGAGATCGCAGCGGACGGCTTGACGTTGAACAGCAGGATGAGCATGGGCGTCATCAGCGCGCCTCCGCCCGCCCCGGTCAGCCCGACCAGCAGCCCCACGACCGCGCTGCCAAGCACCACATAGGGGTTCAGATCCACCAGCAGACTCCTCGTCGACCCTCGGCCGAGCCCGCTAGGCACCGGACTCCCTACTATCTCGGTGGCTAATATATCTCTTGTAAACAGGTCGTAAAAGTGTAACAAGCCTGATCCGGCCGACGCCCGCGGCGGAACGTTCCCCCAGGGCACCGCCACCCTCCGCTACGGCAGCCTCTGGAACCCCAGCTTGAAGCTGTCCGGTCCTCCACCAGTCAATAAATCGGAAACTTTTACGTGCCATCCAATCAATAGTTTCCGGATAGCAAAAAGTTTCCGAACTATCCATCCCAACAGCAACAATGGACCGCTGGATCACATCAGGTCGTGGCCAGGAGTTATGCCGGTTGGGACGACCACAGCCGGCTACACCGAACGGCGGGGGACACGGCACATCCTCACCACGGTGCGCGCGGGTGCGCGCAAGGCCCGCCCCGAGCGCGGCAGGCGGAAGGCCCGCCCGGAGCGCGGGTGCGCGGAAGGCCTCACCACGGTGCGCGCGGGTGGCGGCAGGCCTGCCCAGAGCGCGGCAGGCGGAAGGCCCTGCCCGGCGCCCGGCGCCCGGCGCCCGGTGGCCGGGCAGGACCGGGCCGGACTGGGGCGTTACGCGGGGACCGGCAGCCCGGCCGGGACCTCGGCCAGGGCCGGGACGACGGCCAGGGCGGCCGTGTTGGCGGCGGCGTAGTCCTGGTACCGGCGCAGCTCGGTGGCGCGGCGGCGGCGGTTCCAGCCCAGCAGCCCGGCCATGATCGCCACCACCGCGGGCGCGGCCGACACCCCGGCGTCGGCCGCCTCGATCAGCAGCCGGACCCGGCGGGCGAGCACGTCCTCGGCGTGCAGGGCGCCCTCGTGAGTGACGGCGTAGGCCACCTCGGCCCGCAGGTAGTCGAAGCCGCCGACGAGCGGCTGGCCGAGGGCGGCGTCGGCCTTAATGAGGTCGAGCACCTCCGTCGCCAGCGCGCCGTAGCGGGCGATCAGGTGCTCGGTTACCGCCGGGTCGACGCCGTAGTCAGCCGCCAGCCGCCGGGCCGCGGCGCGGACGGCCGGCAGCCCGTCCGCCCCCAGCAGCGGCAGCTGGCCGGTGACCGACGGCGGCACCGGGCCGGGCAGCCCGGTCACGGCCGCGTCGACCACGTCCCGCGCCATCAGCCGGTAGGTGGTGAACTTGCCGCCGGCGATCGAGACCAGGCCGGGCAGCGGCGCGTCGACTACGTGCTCGCGCGACAGCTTGGTCGTCGGCTTCTCCGTGCCCGGGTCGCCCGGGTGCCGCTCCTGCTTGTCGGCGCGTGAGTCCCCGCGAGACTCGGCCTGCTCCGCCACCAGCGGCCGCAGCCCGGCGTAGACCGCGAGCACGTCGTCCCGGGTCAGCGGCCGGGCCAGCACGCGGTTGGCCTCGCCCAGGATGTAGTCGACGTCCTCGGCGGTGGCGGCGGGCTCGGCCCGGTCACCGGACCAGTCGGTGTCGGTCGTCCCCACAATCCACCGATTGTCCCACGGGATGAAGAAGAGCACGCTCTTGCTGGTGCGCACGATCATGCCCGTGTCGGCGTCGATGGCGGAGCGGTCCATGACCAGGTGCACGCCCTTGGACATGCGCACCTGGTACCCGGCCCGCACCCCGCTCGCGTGGTGGACCAGGTCGGACCAGACTCCGGCGCAGACGATCACCCGGGCGGCGCGTACGTCGAAGACGCGGCCGTCCTCCTCGTCCTTGACCGTGGCCCCGGTCACCCGGCTGCCGTCGCGCAGCAGCCCGACCGCGGTGGCGCGGGTGGCCACCAGCGCCCCGTAGCGGGCGGCGGTCCGGGCCACGGTGACGGTGTAGCGGGCGTCGTCGACCTGGGCGTCGTAATACAGCATGGCCCCCGCCAGCCGGTCCGGGCGCAGCGCGGGCGCCCGGCGCAGGGCGCCGCGGGTGGTCAGGTGCCGGTGGTGCGGGACCGGGCGCTTCACGCCCTCCATCGCGTCGTAGATCACCAGCCCGGCCCCCACGTAGGGCCGCTCCACGACCTTCTTGTACAGCGGGTAGAGGAACGGCACCGGCCGCACCAGATGCGGCGCCAGCTGGCTGACCAGCAGGTCACGTTCCCGCAGGGCTTCCCGGACAAGCTTGAAGTCACCCTGCTCGAGGTAGCGCAGGCCGCCGTGGATCAGCTTCGAGGACCGCGAGGAGGTACCAGCGGCCAGGTCCCGCGATTCGACCAGGGCCACTCGCAGGCCGCGGGCGGCGGCATCGAGCGCGGCCCCCGCCCCGGTGATGCCACCCCCGATCACCAGCACGTCGAACGTCTCGGCGGCCAGCTGGCGGAGGACCTCGTCCCGGTTACGCGCGTCAAGAACTCCCGGCATCAACGACTGCTCCCTCCCCGGCCCCGCGCGGGACCCTGCCCTCCATCGTAAGTACCCCAGGCATCGGGTTACTGACGGGTATAACAACGTCAGGTGAAGGTCGAGTCCCGCTCGCGGCGGCCGCCCAGCGGCCTTAGGCTCGTCGCGCACCGCCCGCGACCGCTAGGGGGACCGCTGTGGCTGAATTCGTCGGGGCCGTCGACCAGGGCACCACCAGCACGAGGTTCATGATCTTTGACCATGACGGCCGCGAAGTCGCGCGCCACCAGCTCGAACACGAGCAGATCATGCCCCGGCCGGGCTGGGTGGAGCATGACCCGGTGGAGATCTGGGAGCGCACCCGGACCGTGATCGCGGCCGGCCTTGCACGCGGCCGGCCTCTCACGCGGCCGACCTGGCCGCGCTGGGACTCGCCAACCAGCGCGAGACCACCGTGGTGTGGAACCGCCGCACCGGCGTCCCCTACGCCAACGCGATCGTGTGGCAGGACACCAGGACCGACCAGATCGCGGCTGCGCTGGAGCGCAGCGGCGCGGGCGCGGTGATCAGGCGTAAGGCGGGCCTGCCGCCCGCGACCTACTTCGCCGGGGGCAAGCTGCGCTGGCTCCTGGACCACGACGACAGGCTGCGGGCGGACGCCGGACGGGGCGAGGCGCTGTTCGGCACCGTCGACAGCTGGCTGCTCTGGAACCTGACCGGCGGCGCCGGCCCGGACGGCCCGGGCGCGCACCTGACCGACGTGACCAACGCGAGCCGGACCATGCTGATGGACCTGGAAACCCTCGACTGGGACGATGAGCTGTGCGCGATCCTCGGGGTGCCCCGGGCGATGCTGCCCGCGATCGTCCCCTCGGTCCACGACTTCGGCGTGACCGCCCCGGGCCCGCTCGGCTTCGGCGCCGACGGCGCGGTCGCCATCGGCGGGGTTCTCGGCGACCAGCACGCGGCCACCATGGGCCAGGTCTGCTTTGCCCCCGGTGAGGCCAAGAACACCTACGGAACCGGCAACTTCCTGGTCCTGAACACTGGCGCCGACTGCCACGCGTCCACCTCGGGGCTGCTCACCACGGTCGCCTACCAGCTCGGCGACGCGCCCGCGGTGTACGGGCTCGAGGGCTCGGTGGCGGTGACCGGGGCGGCCGTGCAGTGGCTGCGGGACCAGCTCGGCATCATCAGCGGCGCGGCCCAGAGCGAGAACCTCGCCCGGCAGGTCGACGACACCGCCGGGCTCTACTTCGTCCCCGCCTTCTCCGGGCTGTTCGCCCCCTACTGGCGGGCCGACGCGCGCGGGGCGATCGTCGGCCTGTCCCGCTTCCACACCAACGCGCACCTGGCCCGCGCCACCCTGGAGGCGATCTGCTACCAGTCGCGGGACGTGGTGGACGCGATGGCGGCCGACTCCGGGGTCCGGCTCGACGTGCTCAAGGTCGACGGCGGCGTCACCGCCAACGACCTGTGCATGCAGTTGCAGGCCGATATCCTCGGGGTGCCAGTCAGCCGGCCCCGGGTGGCGGAGACGACCGCCCTCGGCGCCGCCTACGCCGCGGGCCTGTCGGTCGGCTTCTGGCGCGACACCGGCGAGCTTCGCGTCAACTGGGCGGAGGACCGCCGCTGGGAACCGACCTGGAGCGAGGACCGTCGCGCGACGGGCCACGCGGGCTGGAAGAAGGCGGTGGAACGAACTCTGGACTGGGTAGACGTAAGCTAACCGGTCCGGTTCGTCGCGGACGCTCAGGGAGGTTCAGGTGACGGTGGTGCGCACGGTGGTGCAGGCCGAGCCGGTCGGCAACGTCAAGGCGGTGCTGGGGGAGGGCCCGTACTGGGTGCCCGAGGACGACTGCCTGCTGTGGGTCGACGCCGAGCGGGGCCAGCTGCACCGCACCTACCTCCCGTCCGGCGACACCGTCACCCTCGACCTCGACGCCGCGTCGGCCGTGTTCCCGGCCGTCGGCGGCGGGCTGCTGACAGCGGGCGGGAGCCAGCTGGCGCTGCACGTGCCGGCCGAGCGAGGTGAGCGGTGGGTGACCCGGGTCGTGGCCGAGGTCTCCCCGCGTGACGGGGTGCGGTTCAACGACGCCGGGGTGGACCCGGCCGGGCGGGTCTGGGTCGGCTCGATGCACGCGGGCGAGACCGAGCCGCTGGGCGAGCTGTACCGGCTCGGCCCCGGCGGCGTGCTGACCACGGTGCTCAAGGGCGTGACGGTGTCCAACGGCCTCGGCTGGTCGCCCGACGGGACCACGATGTACTACATCGACTCGCCGATGCGCCGCATCGACATGTTCGACTACGACCCCGGGGCCGGTGAGGCCTTCCAGCGCCGGGTCCTGGCCGACCTGTCGGCCTTCGAGGGGGTGCCCGACGGGCTGACCGTCGACGCCGACGGCTACGTCTGGACGGCCGTGTGGGGCGGCGGGGTGCTGCTCCGGTTCGCGCCGGACGGGTCCCAGGACGCAGTCGTCCCGGTCCCGGTCTCCCAGCCGACCAGCCTCGCGTTCGGCGGCCCGGGCATGGCCGACCTGTTCGTCACGACCGCCAGCATTGGCCTGACGGAGGCCGAGCTGGCGGCCCAGCCGCTGGCCGGGCGGCTGCTCCGGCTCAGCCCGGGGCCAGTCGGGCTGCCCTCGACCACGGCCTACGCGGCCGTTCCGGCCTGACCCGCCCCCGGTCAGGCCGCCAGTCAGGCCGGTCAGGCCCGGCCGGCCAGAGCCGCCGCGCGGCGCGGCAGGTGTACGGCCGGGAATTAGCGGTAGGACAAAGGGAGCAGATCCCCTCAGGCAGCGGAGGTCCCATGAACGGCCGCGAGCATTACCAGGAGTCCGAGCGGATCCTGCAGGAAATCGACCAGCAGCAGGCAGGCGAGGCGCTGGTGCCGGGCCAGGTGTCGCGGGCCGACCTGCTGGCCCTCGCCCAGGTCCACGCCACCCTCGCCCTGGCCGACTACCAGCACGCGCACAACACCATCGCGGCCGTCTAACCCGGTCCCCGGTCCCCGGCCCTCAGCTCCGCCCCGGCGGCTCCGCCCCGGCGGCTCAGCCGCCCGGCCACGCGGCGTGCAGCCGCCGCCGGAGCGTGACCGCGTCTGCGGCCAGCACCGTCACCAGGGCGCCGGGTCCCGCCAGCGGCAGCACCGCTGCCTCCGGGCCCGGCCCAGTCCCCCCAGCGAGCCCGGTCCCCCCAGCGAGCCCAGCTTCGGTGCATCCGTGCGCGGCCCCCCCGGCCAGGAGCAGCGTGCCGAACGCCCGGTGCCCCGCCAGCAGCGCCGGCCCGCGGCTGACCGGGTCGGAGCCGCTCACCTGGACCGCATGCCGCAGCAGCGGCCGGCCGTCGTAGTCGGCCCGCAGCACCGTCCGCACCGTCCCGCCCGCCTCGCCGTGCCGCCCGAGCAGCACTTCATCCCGCGCCGCGAGCGACGCCCCGGCGGCGAGGGTGACCGATGTGACCGTGGCGTGCCGGGCTCCGGCGCTGACCACGACCGGCTCGGGCAGGTACTCCAGGCACCCGCCGGGCGCGACCTCGACCGAGACCCGCAGCACGGATTCGAGCCCGTCGAGACCGGGCAGCGCGATCGCCGCCGCCGCCGTCCGCACCCGCAGGAAGGCGCCCGGCCCGACCGTGATCCGCACGCTGAGCACGTCTCCACCGAGCGGCCCGGCAGCCCCGCCGACCAGGTACACCGCCTCCGGCGTGCGCCGCAGCACCAGCGGCGCCTGTGACGCCAGCACCGGCAGGCGGGTCACCCCGCCGGGCCCGGCCACGGCGGTAATCTCGGCCGCGGCGACCACCCGGTTCCGGCCCGGCCGCCCGCCCGAGCCGCCCGCGCCGCCCGCGCTGCCCGCGCTGCCCGCGCTGCCCGGCGTCAGGGAGCCGGCCGCCGCCGCTGTCAGCACGCCCCGTTCCTGTTAAAGACGGGCGGGCTTGCCGACGGCGGCCCGCACCCAGGCCGCGACCTCGGCCGCCAGCGGGTCCTCGCGCAGCGAGGTGAACATGACCGGCCGGCCCTGGCGTACGGCGGCGGCGTCCCGCGCCATCACCTCGAGCGAGGCGCCGACCAGAGGGGCCAGGTCGGTCTTGTTGATCACCAGCAGGTCGGAGAAGGTGACGCCGGGGCCGCCCTTGCGCGGCACCTTGTCGCCGCCGGACACGTCGAGCACGAAGATCTGCGCGTCGGCCAGGCCGGAGGAGAACGTCGCCGTCAGGTTGTCGCCGCCGCTCTCCACCAGCACCAGGTCGAGCGGCCCGAACGCGGCTTCCAGGTCCTCGACCGCGTCCAGGTTGGCCGCGATGTCGTCGCGGATCGCGGTGTGCGGGCAGCAGCCGGTCCGGACCGCGGCGATCCGCTCCAGGTCGAGCACCCCGGCCCGGCGCAGGAAGTCGGCGTCCTCGGTGGTGTAGATGTCGTTGGTCACCACCGCGAGGGCGACGTCGTCGCGCAGGGCCCGGCACAGCGCCGCCACCAGCGCGGTCTTGCCCGAGCCGACCGGGCCGCCGATGCCGAGGCGCAGCGCCCGCCCGGCCCGTGGCGGCGCCTGGTGCTGGTCGACGCTGTGGTCGTGCACGCCGTAGCCGTGGTCGTGGTGGTCGTGGTCAGGACTCAAAGAGCCGCACCTCCGCTGTGATGTGCGCTTGCGCCAGCAGGTCGAGGGCGGGCGCGGACGGGCTGGGCAGGTCCTCCGGGCGGCAGCCGGCCCAGCGGGCGGCTTCGGCCGCGGCCTGGCCGGTCTCGGCCGCGAGGCCGGCCAGCACCGCGGTCGCCCGCATCGGGTCGAGCGCGAGCAGTCGCACGGCCGCGCTTACCGGCCCGGCGACTGCCTGGTAGGCGGCGATCCGGGCGGCCTCGGCCGGGTCGCAGCCGGCCGCCGCGGCGGCCGCCCCGAGCACGACCGCGTGGTGCGGGCCGCCCCGGTACTCCCGGCCACCGGAGATGAGGCCCGGGGGGGAGCTGGCGACTGGGGCGGGCGCCAGCTCCGCCAGCCAGCCGGCGGTGGGCCAGGCGACCCGGGCCGCGCGCAGCAGCGCCCGTCCCTGCCGCCGGGAAGCCTCCCGCTGGGCGGGGGCGGGGGTCCGCGCGTCGGTCTCGGCCCCCAGCCGGTCCCAGTAGTCATCCCGAACGGGGGCGGCCGCCTCCGCCCCGTCCCCCTCCTCCCCGGCCGCGGCCCGGGCGTGCGCGCAGGCGGCCGCGGCGACCGCCGCCGCGACCACCCCGGTGGTGCGGAGCCGGCCCCGCAGGAACAGCTCGAGCGAGTCCAGCCCGGTCACGAGGCCCGCGCTGACGGCCGGCTCCACCCCGCCGGAGTGCGCGTGCCCGCCGGCGGGAAACCGTGAGTCCCCGAGCAGCAGCGCGGCGACGCTCATCGCAGTCATGGCTCAGAACAGGAAGTAGCGCTGGGTCATGGGCAGCTCGGCGGCCGGGTCGGCCTCGACGACCTCGCCGTCGATGCGGACGGTGAACGTGTCCGGGTCGACCCTGATGTCCGGCCGGGTGTCGTTGTTGACCAGGTCGGCCTTGCCCCGGCCGGACACGTCGGCCACCGGCACCAGGGCCCGGTTCAGCTCCAGGCGCTCGGCCAGCCCGGCCTCGAGGGCGGCCGGGGAGACGAAGGTCAGCGAGGTCCGGGCGGGTACGCGGCCGTGGGCCCCCCACATCGGCCGCGGCAGCACCGGCTGCGGGGTCGGGATCGAGGCGTTCGCGTCGCCCATCGCCGCCCAGGCGACGAACCCGCCCTTGAGCACCACGTGCGGCCGGACCCCGAAGAACGCGGGCGGCCAGAGCACCAGGTCGGCCAGCTTGCCCGGCTCGACCGAGCCGAGGTGCGCGTCGAGCCCGTGCGCGATCGCCGGGCAGATCGTGTACTTGGCGATGTACCGCCGGGCGCGGGCGTTGTCGGCCCCGCGGGCGCCCGGCTGGTCGGCCGCGACCGTGCCGTAGCCAGCCAGCGGACCGCGCCGGTCCTTCATCACGTGCGCGGTCTGCCAGGTGCGCAGGATGACCTCGCCGATCCGGCCCATCGCCTGCGAGTCCGAGCCGATCATCGAGATCGCCCCCATGTCGTGCAGGATGTCCTCGGCCGCGATGGTCGACGGCCGGATCCGCGACTCGGCGAACGCGAGGTCCTCGGGCACCGCCGGGTTCAGGTGGTGGCACACCATGAGCATGTCGAGGTGCTCGTCGACGGTGTTGACGGTGTGCGGGCGGGTTGGGTTGGTCGACGACGGCAGCACGTTGGGCTGGGCCGCGACGGAGATGATGTCGGGCGCGTGCCCGCCGCCGGCCCCTCGGTGTGGTACGCGTGGATCGGCCGGCCGACCGATCGCGCGCAGTGTGTCCTCGACGAACCCGGCCTCGTTGAGGGTGTCGGTGTGGATCGCGGTCATCACCCCGGCCGCCTGCGACACCGTCAGGCAGGCGTCGATCGCGGCGGGCGTGGTGCCCCAGTCCTCGTGCAGCTTGAACCCGGCCGCGCCCGCCCGCAGCTGCTCCCAGAGGGCGTCCGGGCTGACCGTGTTGCCCTTGCCCAGCAGCACGATGTTGAGCGGCCAGAGGTCGGTCGCCTCCAGCATCCGGGCCAGGTTCCAGGCTCCGGGGGTGACCGTGGTCGCCTTGGTGCCCTCGGCCGGGCCGGTGCCGCCGCCGATCAGCGTGGTGATCCCGGCCCCGAGCGCCTCCGGCAGCTGGGTCGGGGAGATCAGGTGCACGTGGCAGTCGATGCCGCCGGCGGTCAGGATCAGCCCGTTGCCCGCCAGCACCTCGGTCGACGGCCCGATCACGAGCTCGGGATGGACCCCGTCCATGATGTCGGGGTTGCCCGCCTTGCCGATCGCGGTGATCCGGCCGTCGCGGACACCGACGTCGGCCTTGACCACGCCCCAGTGGTCGAGGATGACGGCGCCGGTGATGACCAGGTCGGGGGTGCCGTCGGCGCGGGTGGCGACCGCCTGCCCCATCGACTCGCGGATCACCTTGCCGCCGCCGAAGACCGCCTCGTCGCCGCCCGCGCACAGGTCACGCTCGACCTCGATCAGGAGCGAGGTGTCGGCCAGCCGGATCCGGTCGCCCGCGGTCGGGCCGTACAGCAGCGCGTACCGTTCGCGGCTGATCTCGCTCACCGGGCCTCCTCGTCGCCGTCCAGACCCTGGGGATCAAGGTCGCTGGGCCCGCCGATCTGCAGACCGGGCACCGCCCGCCGCCCGGCTAGCGGCACCAGGGACACCTCGCGCTCGATCCCCGGCTCGAAGCGCACGGCGGTGCCGGCCGGGACGTTCAGCCGGTGCCCCCAGGCGCGGTCCCGGTCGAACTGCAGGGCCGCGTTGGCCTGGGCGAAGTGGAAGTGCGAGCCGACCTGAACCGGCCGGTCGCCGGCATTCGCCACCAGCACCGTGATCGCCGGGCGGCCGGCGTTCAGCGTGACCGGGCCGTCGCCCGGCAGGACCTCGCCCGGCACGATGGCCGGCTCGCGCGCAGGTGCGCTCACGGGATCGGCTCGTGCACGGTGACCAGCTTGGTCCCATCCGGGAAGGTGGCCTCGACCTGGACCTCGGCCAGCATCTCGGGCACCCCGTCCATCACGTCATCGCGGCCAAGCACGGTCCGCCCGGTCGTCATCAGCTCGGCCACCGGCCTCCCGTCGCGCGCCCCTTCGAGCAGGAACGACGTGATCAGGGCGACCGCCTCGGGATAGTTCAGCCGCAGCCCGCGCGCCCGGCGCTCCTTCGCCAGCCCGGCCGCCACGTGGATCAGCAGCCGCTCCTGCTCATGCGGGGAGATCAGCATCCCAGCACAATAGCCCCGGCGGTCACCGTCGTTGTTTCAGCGACATGACGATTTGTCACGGCGTGTTTCCGGCGCACCCGCCGCGGTGGCGTCTGGGCGGGACGGGTCAGGTGCCGTGGCGGGGCAGGCTAGGTGGCGAAGCTCCCCGATGCGGTCAGCCCGCCGGCGCCAACGTTCACCGTGACCTTCGCGCCGTCCCAGGGGTGGGTGCAGTAGGTGATGAAGCTGGCGTCGCCACTGGCGTTGGTCCGGGTGGTTCCGCCATTGACGACCGCGCTGGGCCCCCACCACACGCCGCCGCCGTCGGCGCAGGTGTAGGCCAGGTCGGCCTGGGCCGGGAAGTTGACGACGGAGACGCGGAAGCTGTAGCAGACCACGCCGGAGGTGCAAGTGCCGGTGGCCGGCAGGACCGCGGGCCCCGCGCTGACGGTTACCGTTCGTTTAGCGGGCACTGGTGGCACCGGGTGGGCTGAGTCGGTGGGCCGGGCAGGCGCCTGCGCCAACGGGGACAGCTCACCGGCGGTCCCCGGCGCGGTCGGCCCGGCTGGCGGCTGCGGCGGCGTGGCGAGCGTGCCGGACTTGGCGGCGGCGCCCCCGGAGTTGTCCCGCCCGGTCGCGGCGACTCCGCCTGGCCCGGACGGCAGCGAGCCGGCCGGGCTGGCCGGGACGAACTCGGGCGACTGCGGGGACTGGTCGCCTGCGGCCCCGGGCTGGCTGGTGCCGAGCGGCACCTCAGTGGCCGTACCGCTCCCGTGGGAGCACCCGAGTACGGTCGAGAGCGCCACCGCGAGCGTCACTCCGCCACCTGCGATGGGAGACAACTGCAGCCGTCGGCCGCCCGGGCGCGGGTCGCTTGATCGGCTCACAGCACCCGAGTTTAGGGGGGCAGGCGTCGAATGTCCGCTACGGGTGGAACCCAGCCCAGGGGTCGTAGTCGACGTCCAGCGGTTCCTGCCCCGGCCGCTGATCCTCGGGCACGTGCTCCAGGTTGAGACGGATCCGGTACCAGGCCGAGGACCGGCCGCGCATGGAGTCGACCAGCACGTCCTGGGCCTGCAGGAGCGGCCAGACGTCCCGGTGGCGTTCCTTCCAGCGGTCCAGTCCCGCCATCGCCTCGTCCTTGGTCCGCGCCCGGGCGACCTCGATCAGCGGCTTGGTCGGCTGGCGGCGCCCGGTCCCTCCGGCCGCGGCGGTGCCGGCCGGCGGGGACCGGCGCTTGGACGGCTGCACCCGCGCGTCCTCGCCGTCCTGCTTTTCGTAATGCGGCGGCCAGGGGGCGTCGGGCAGCCCGGCCGCCTCGTCCTTGGCCGCCTGCGCGAGCAGGGCGTCGAGCGATCCGACGGCGGAGTCCATCGCGGCCCACGGGTCGCCGATGGCGGCGAACCGCTCCGGGACGGTGTCGATGGTGAACGCGGCCGGGTCACAGCCGGGAACCTCGTCCCAGCCCAGCGGGGTCGACACGCGGGCGTCCGGCAGCGGGCGGACGGAGTAGGCCGAGGCCACGGTGCGGTCCTTGGCGTTCTGGTTGTAGTCGACGAAGACGCCGTGGCGCTCCTCCTTCCACCACTTGGAGGTGGCCAGGTCGGGCACCCGCCGCTCGATCTCGCGGGCCACCGCGACCGCCGCCCGGCGCACGTCGGTGAACGGCCAGGACGGGGCGATGCGGGCGTAGATGTGCATGCCGCGCGAGCCCGAGGTCTTGGGCCAGCCGGTCAGCCCGAAGTCGGCCAGCACGTCCCGGGCCGTCAGGGCGACCGCGATGATCTGCGGCCACTCGACACCGGGAATCGGGTCGAGGTCGACCCGCAGCTCGTCCGGGTGGTCGAGGTCGGCCGCCCGCACCGGGTGCGGGTTGAGGTCGATGCAGCCGAGGTTGGCCACCCAGGCCAGCCCGGCCGCGTCCCGCAGCACCACCTCGTCAGCGGTCCGGCCGGAGGGGAAGCGCAGCTCGGCCGTCTCGATCCAGGGCGGGCGGGACGACGGCGCGCGCTTCTGGAAGAACGCCTCTTCCTCGGCCCCGTTGACGAACCGCTTGAGCGCCATTGGCCGGCCGTTGACCCCGCGCAGCGCGCCGTCGGCGACCGCCAGGTAGTAGCGCACTAGGTCGAGCTTGGTGTGCCCAGTGCGCGGAAAGTAGACCTTCTGCGGGTTGGAGACCGCCACCTCGCGGCCGGCCACCTCGACCACGGTCTTCGGGCTTGCCATGGCTATTTCTTACCCAGGATTTCCGACAGGCTGAAGCTGACCGGCTCCTCGAGCTGATCGAAGGTGCACGAGGACGGGTCCCGGTCCGGGCGCCAGCGGACGAACTGGCCGGTGTGCCGGAAGCGGCTGCCCTCCATGTGGTCGTAGCGCGCCTCCACCACCCGCTCGGGCCGCAGCGGCACGAACGACAAGTCCTTGCCCACGTTCCACCGGCTGTACTCGGAGCTGCGCGGGGTCCGCACCCCCTCGCCGCCTGCCTGCGCCATCTGCGCAGCCCAGTTCCACGGGTGGCCCTCGAACGTGGTCACCAGCGGGTCGAGCTCGGCCCGGAGCTCGCGCCGGACCGCCATCGGGAACGCCCCGATCACCCCGATGCTGGCGAGCTCGCCCGAGGGCCGGTAGAGGCCGAGCAGCAGCGAGCCGATGGCGTCGTCGCCGCTCTTGTGCGGCCGGTAGCCCGCGACCACGCAGTCGGCCGTGCGCTCGTGCTTGACCTTGAACATGACCCGCTTGTCGGGCTCGTACAAGAGGTCGGGCGACTTGGCGATCAGGCCGTCGAGCCCGGCCCCCTCGAACTGGGTGAACCAACGCTCGGCGACCGCACGGTCGGTCGTGGCCGGGGTCAGGTGCAGCGGCGGCCGCACGCCGGCCAGGGCCTGTTCGAGGGCCGCCCGCCGCTCGCCGAACGGGCGCCCGGTGTAGTCGTCACCGTCCAGCGCGAGCAGGTCGAACGCGACGAAGTGGGCGGGCGTCTGCGCGGCCAGCAGCCGCACCCGGCTCGCAGCCGGGTGCAGCCGCAGCTGCAGCGCCTCGAAGTCCAGCCGTCCGGCGGCGAAGTCCGGCAGCACGATCTCCCCGTCGATGACGCAGCGCGGCGGCAGGCCTGCCAGCACCGCGTCCACCAGCTCGGGGAAGTAGCGGGTCATCGGCCGCTCGTTCCTGCTGCCGATCTCCACCTCGCCGGCGTCACGGAAGACGATCGACCGGAACCCGTCCCACTTGGGCTCGAACACGAAGTCGCCCTCGGGGATCTGCGGCACCGCCTTGGCCAGCATCGGCGCGACCGGGGGCATCACCGGAAGGTCCATGGTCACAGCCTCGCATACCCCGTGCGCCGGGTGGCGCAGCGGTGAGGTGAACCCGCGTGGCGGCTCCGCCGCCCCGGTCCACTCCACGCTGCGGCGCCACAGCCGCCCGGCCAGCTCCGGGGTGGCGACCGGGCTGGCCGCGCGACCGCGAGCTGGACCGCCTGCTGCGGGCCCCGCTGCCCAGTACCGGCCTCGAGCACCTGGCCGATGCCCTCAGCACGCTCCGCTGGTCCGCGGCCACCCAGGCAGGCAGATGACCAGACGGCAGATGCGCTATGACCCGGTATCGCTGCGGGTTCCGGGTCCCCAAGCTGTGACGGGCGAGATAACGTGAACCGGATTGCCTGATGTGCCAACCCCCAGGGAGCTCGAAAATGGCTGGTCAGCCGCAAGAACCCTCCTACCAGCCGGCGGAACCCTCCTTCCAGCCCGCCGGGCAGGACCAGAATCTGACCCAGGGCCGCCCGGCCTGGCAGCCGCCCGCTTACGACCCGCCCGTGAGCGGTGCTGGCCAGCGCGGGGCCGGCCAGCAGGGCTGGGCCACCCCGGCCTACAGCGGCCCGGACCAGGGCTACGCTGCCCCCCCGCCGCCGGACCGCGGCTACCCGGCCCCCGGCCAGCCCGGTTACGGCGCGGCCGAGCAGCCCGGCTACAACGCCGAGCAGACCTTCGTCGCCCCGCCGCCAGAGCAGCAGCCGGGCTACGGTCCCCCGGAGCAGGGCTACCCCGACCAGGCCTACCCGGGTCAGGGGACCGGCGGGGGCTATCCCGGCTACCAGCCCCCCGGCTACGCCGCCCAGCCGCCCCCAGGCGGGTCGGTGCCGCCGCCACAGTGGCAGGCCACGGCGGCCCCCGCGCAGCCCCGCCCCCGGGGGGAGAAGGGGATCGTCGGGTCACTGCTCGACTTCAGCTTCACCTCGTTCGTCACGCCCAAGATCATCAAGTTCCTCTACCGGCTGTTCACGGTGTGGACGGCGCTGCTCGCGATCGTCATCGCCGTCGTCGGGTTCAGGAGCTACGGCTTCCTGGGCGGCCTGGTTGTGCTGATCCTCGACGCGATCTTCGTCCTGCTGTCGCTGGGCATCTACCGGGTCGTGCTCGAGGCGTTCATGGTGGTGCACCGGATCTACGAGGAGACCAGGCAGATCCGCGAGAACGCGGCGGGCCAGGACTGAGCCGCCGGGCCGGGTTGGCCCGGCTGGTTTGACTTACTGGACCGGATTGTCGTCGGCAAGAATTTCCCGGCTCGTCATCCACAGGCCTCCTCGCGCCGTCCACAGCACAGACCCCAAGCGTGCCCGGGCTTGGCGGGCCCGGATGTCCACAGCCGGCCAGCGGAATGGCACCCGTACTCCACAGCGAAGCCCTAGTTACGCACATGGTGATCCACAGCGAGGCTGCAGTACGTTACGGGTCCCAGGGGCGCGGTGAGCCGCATCGCAGCGGCGGGGCCGCCCCACGGGGAACCGGGGAAACTAGAGTGGCAAGCTGGGCGGGACATCAAGCCATGACCAACACCCTGACGCAGCCGCTGGCCGCCGACACGGCCCGGCACTCACGTCATTTCCAGCTCATCGTCGACATACACCTGCTCCTCGTCGGCGGCGGCGACCTGCTGCTCGGCAGGCGCGCCAACACCGGCTACGGCGATGGCGCCTACGAGCCGCCTTCCGGCCGGCTGGCCGAGCGGGAGACCCTCGTGGAAGCTGCCGTCCGGGTGGCCGCGACCGAGATGGGCGTGGCGCTCGACCCGGGGGAGGTGTCCCTCGCCCACGTGCTGCACGACGTGTCCGGGGCGGGCCGGATGGCCTTCTTCCTGACCGCCGACGGCTGGGCGGGCAAAGCCTGCCCGGTGCCGTCGGCCACCGGGTCGCGCTGCTACAGCGACTTCGGCTGGTACCCGCTGACCGACCTGCCGGCCAACATGATCGACCGCGCCCGGGTGGCGGTGCGCAATTACGCGGCGGGCGCGCGGTTCTCCACCTACCCCGCCTTTGGCATGTAGCGGGCGCCCCCGCTGGCGCTCCGGCGGGTAGGCTTCTCAGCAATGAAGCTGGTCAAGACCCACGGGTCGCTCAACGAGATCTTCGTCCTGGACGCGACGCCGGAGGACTGGGCGTCGGCGGCGGAGCTGCGCGGCTTCGTCCGCCGGGTGTGCGACCGCACGGCCTGGACCGGCGGCAGCGACGGGATCTACCTGTACGACGCCGCGGGCCGGAACGCGCGGGCGTGGTTCTTCAACCCCGACGGCAGCTCGGCCGAGTTCTGCGGGAACGGCATGCGCGGCCTCGGGCGGCTGATCCTCGACCAGCGCGGGACCGACACCGAGGTGGTGGACAGCGGCGGCCGCGGTTACACCGTGCGCCGGGCCCCGTCCACCCCCGAAGGCGTCCGCCAGGTGCTGCTCGAACTGCCACCGCTGACCTTCGGTGACGCCCCCCTGCCGGACCCGTTCACCGGGTTCACGGCCGTGACGGTACCCAACCCGCACGTCGTCTCCGTGGTGGAGGAGTACTCCGAGGCTGACCTCATCGAGCTCGGCAAGCGGGCGGACGAGGTCTTCGCGGCCGGCGCCAACGTGTCGTTCCTGCTGCCGCTGGATGCGGCCGAGGTCTTTGTCCGCACCTTTGAGCGCGGCGCCGGGCTCACCCCATCCTGCGGATCCGGCGTGGTGGCCTCGCGCGCCGCCTACGCGCGGGCGCGCGGCCTGGACCCGTCCCGGCGGCTGGTGGTGCGCAACGCTGGGGGAGTAGCGGCCGCCTCGGTCGACGTGCGGGACGGCGGGTGGTATCCCACCCTGGAGGGGAACGCGACCGTCGTGTACACGGCGGCGGTCGGCCCCGATGGCAGCCAGGCCGGCCCGGTCGAGTACGCCGCCACTGAAAACGCCGCTTACGAGGTCCTGGACAAAAATAACACCGCGTACCTGAAATCCCGGGGAATCGAGACCGCCCACCCGTAAGCACGGGCAGGCCCGCTGCGCCTAACCGCCCGCGGACAAAGCGACCGCGGTCACGGGCGAGGCAGCCGCTCCAGCGCCTGGGTGGCGCGCCGCTCGGCGAAATCGGCCCGCCGGGCCCGCATCCGGGCCGCCGCCAGCTCCTCGCGGGCCCGGCCCAGCCGCTGCTCAAGCTCGCGCACCTCGGCCTCCAGCCGGTCCTCGGTGGCGCCCGCCTCCACCGCGGCGGCGGCGGCCGCGGTCACCGCACGCTCGGCCTCCGCCCGCTGCTCGCGGCGGCGGGCCGCCTGCTCCGCCGCGACCTGCCGGGCGGCGGCCTCGTGCCGTTCCGCTTCCTCCGCCCGCCGCCGCGCCTCCTGCTCCCGGCGCTCGGCCTGCCCCCGCTGGTGGCCAGCCGGCGGGACCGCCCGCAGGGTGCGGCCGCCGGCCTTCCCCGGCGGGCCGCCCCGGGTAGCCGTGCTGCCCCGCGCGGCCGGGTCCGGTGCGGTCACCTCCGCCGCCGCGCGGGCCGCCGTCCCGCTGGCCGCCTTCCCGCTGGCCTCCGTCCCGCTGGCCGCCGTCCCGCTGGCCGCCTTCCCGCTGGCCGGCGCGGGCCGGCTCCGGCCGGCGTTTTCGCGGCCAGGCGCCCCCCAGGCCGACGGCAAGTCCCCGCCCGCACCGTCGTCGCCCGCACCGTCGTCGCCCGCACCGTCGTCGCCGTGCTCACCCGCGCCGCCGCCCCCGGTCGCCAGGCCGAAGCCAGACCACTGAGCGGCGCGGGTCAGTGTCCCGGCCGTGAAGTCGGCCGCCACCCCGGGATCGGCCAGCGCCGCCGCGAGCGTCTGGCTGATCTCCTCCCGCAGCGACGGCGGCGCGTCGCCGACCCCGGCCGCGGTCAGCGCCTGGGCCGTGAGCGCGTCCAGCAGCGCCCAGCGCTCGGCGGACAGCTCCCGCAGCCGGGCCGCCTGCCCCGCCCGCTGGGCGGCGTCCAGCGCCGCGCCAAGCCCGGCCAGCTTTCCCGGGGCGGCCGGGTCGGTCCGGGCCAGCTGGTTGAGCGCCCAGGCGGCCCGGGTGGGCCGCCGCAGCGCGCCGATCGCCTTGGCCGCGGCCCGGTCGCCGGCCTCCCGGGCCGCTGCCACCAGTTCACCCCGGCGCGGGGTGAACTCGTCGGGAGCGCTCTGGTAGAGCTCGGCGACGGCGGCGGCTAGCCGCCCGCCGCCGGCGTCGGGATCGTCGGCCACATCGCCGGTTATGCCCGGTTGCGCAGCCCCGCGAACAGGTCGTCTTCCGGGATCGGGGCGCCGGTCGTGTCGAGAATGCGGATGAAGTACTCGTAACCGAACGCCTGCTCGGCGACCTCGGGCGGCAGCTTGCTGAACCATGAGTCGTTGATCTGGCTGCCGTGCGCGAACAGCGCCGCCCGCTTGCGCTCGAGCACCGGCCGGATGTCGATCGTGGTGGTGATCCGGGCCTCGGACTCCAGCGACCGGCGCTCGCGCTCCCTGGCCTCCTCGGAGTCGGTGTCCCAGGCCGGCGTCTCGACGCCCGCCTCGCGCAGTGCGTCCCAGATCTTCCGCCAGTTGGAGCCCTTCATGGTGGACAGGTAGACCTTGGCCGGGACCCCGGTGGCAGCCGCCGCCGCCTGTGCCGCACGGCTGGCGTGCACGTGATCCGGGTGCTGGTAGGCACCGGCGTCGTCATAGGTGACGAGCACCTGCGGGCGGTACTTGTCGATAAGCTCGCCGATCCGCCCGGCGACGGTCTCAAGGGGCACGTTCCAGAAGGCGTCGGGGGCCGCCTTGTAGTCCCACTCGGCCATCCCTGAGTCGTGGTAGCCGAGCGTCTCCACGTTGCTCACCTTGAGGATGGCGGCCGACTGGGCCAGCTCCTGCAGTCGCAGCCGGGCGACCGCCTCGGGGTCGTGTCCCGGCTGTCCCGGCTTGATGCCGCCAGGTGCGTCCCCGTACTCCCCGTTGGTGCAGGTGACCACGATCGTCTGGACGCCCTGGTCGGAATAGTGGGCCAGGATTCCGCCCCCAGACGCCTCATCGTCGGGGTGGGCGTGCACTGACATCAGCGTTAGAGGCTCCATACCTGAAGCCAACCATGTCCCGCCAGCACTTTGTTTCACCGCCTTTCCCGACCGGGTTGGCCGGGAAAGGCGGTGATGGCAGAGGTGGTGGTGACAGAGGCAGTGAATTCCAGGCCGCGCTACGCGATCTTCTCCAGCGCGGCCGGCCCGGAGCCACCGCTGCCGACGGCGGGCGCACTCAGGGTCGATTTCTTCAGCAGCTCGAGGATGGTGAGGCCCTGCCCGAGCAGGCCCGCGACCACCTCGCTGATCCCCTGGGTGCCGTTCAGCACGGTCAAGTTGGCCCCCGCGAGCCCGCGCGAGGCCGCCTCGACCAGGTCGGGCAGGTTCTCGATGAGCGTGCTGGCGGCGATCAGCTCCTGGTTGCCGTCGCGCAGCGACGTGGCGAGCGCCTGGTTGGCGTCCGCCTCGCCCTGCGCCCGGGCGCGCTTGGCGTGCGCGTCGGCGTCGGCCCGCACGGTGGTCGACCGGGCCTCGGACTCGGCCAGCGTCGTCTGCCGGAACGCCTCCGCCTCGGCCGCCAGCCGGGCCTGGTCGCGGTCGGCCTCGGCCAGCTGGCGCTTGCGGTACACCTCGGCCTCGGTGGCGAACCGGGCCTGGTCACGGCCTGCTTCGGCCAGCGTGCGGGCCTTGTAGGCCTCGGCGTCGGCCGGGCGGCGGACGCCCGCCTCCAGCCGCTGGGCGGCCAGCTCGGCCTCGCGGGTGGCCAGGGCGGTCTGCTGCTGGATGACCTGCTGCCGGGCCTGCGCCTCAGCCAGCGGGCCGGCCTGCTCGGCCAGCACCCGGGCCTGCTGGGTCTCGGCCAGGAAGCCGGCCTGCTTGATCGACATGTCCCGCTCGTACTGCGCCTTCATCGCCTGCGCGTCGAGCTCGCGCTCGGTCGCCTCCAGGTCGGCCCGCGCCTTGGCGATCCGGGCCTGGCTGGCCGCGGCGGCCGCGTGCGGGGCGGCGAGGTTGCTGATGTAGCCGGAGAAGTCCTCGATCTCCTGGATTTCCAGCGCGTCGACGACGATGCCGAGCTTCTCCATCTCCGAGTGGCTGCCGTCCTTGACCTCCTGGGCCACCCGGTCCCGCTCGCGGATGATCTGCTCGACGGTCAGCCCGCCGATGATCGACCGCAGGTGGCCGGCGAAGACCCGGCCGACCAGGGTCTCCATCTTGTCCTGCTCGGACAGGAAGCGCCGGGCAGCGTTGGCGACGGACGCGGGGTCGTCGCCGACCTTGAACGCCGCCACCGCGCGGACGTTCAGCCGGATGCCCTGGTTGGTGATGCACTCCTCGGTGATCTCGGCCTCGCACAGGGCGAGTGACAGCAGCCGGGCGCGCTGCTTGACCGGCAGGACAAAGCTGCCGTGCCCGGTCACGATCCGGAATTGCGCCTCCCCGCGGTGCTTCGAACCCGAGATGAGCAGTGCCTCGTTCGGGGCCGGTACGTGCCAGAACAGCATGACGATCTCCCTTTCCCTGCTTTCCGGCAGGGGTTTGAGTGGGAAGGGGTTGGCTCAGAGCGGGCTGGGGGTGACCAGCACCGACCGGGCCGACAGCGCGTCGACGACGAGTACCCGGCAATGGCGGGGGATTGGCTCGTCGGACCAGGCGGCGAATGCCTCGCTGCCCCCGCGGACGGGCAGCAGAACCTCGCCGGGGCCGTTTGCCGGAATGGAAACCGTAACCCGCCCGATCGAACCGACCAGGCTTACCGCCGCGCCACCATTGGCGTCCACGGCCACATCACCGGCTTTCGCGTTTTGCGCCTGGTATTGGTATAGCACCGCAGCGGAGACCGCTTTCTGCCACCCCACCCTTATTGACTCTCTTGACGACGTAATGGCATAAGTAATGCCAATGACACTCTTTATAAAGAGCGGATAAAAGACTTTAAAGGCCGGCTAAAGGCGCGGTGCTGCCGGGGGGGGGCGGTGCTGCCGGGGGGCGGTGCTGCCGGGGGGCGGTGCTGCCGGAGACGGTGCTGCCGGGGACGGTGCCGTAGAGGCGACGCCTCAGGGGCGCGGGGTCCGCACCGTCAGCGCGCCCTGCCGGACGCTGGCGGTCAGCGTGCGGCGCGTCCCCGCCAGCTCGCCGTCCACCTCGCGCAGCAGCGGGTTGGCGGCGGTGATCTCCACCGTGCGGGCCTGGAACCGCTCCAGCATCCGGTCCTGGTGGTGGCTGTGGGCCAGTACGCGGGTCGCCAGCCGGGGCCAGCCGAACGGGCCGTGCGGTGCCAGCACCCCCACGTCGAGCAGTCCGTCGTCTAGCCGCGCGTCCGGCAAAAGGGTGAACCCACCCGGCAGCAGCCCCGAGTTGCCCACCACGACCGCACGGGCGGTGCGCTCGATCGGCGCCTCGTCGTCGAGCCTGATGGTGAAGGCGGTCGGCCCGGTGGCCAGGTGGGCCGCCCCCGACATCGCGTAGGCGAGCCAGCCGAACTGGTGCTTGAGCCGGGTCCCGGCCACCACGGCGGCGTCTAGTCCCATCCCCGCCATCGCCGTGAACGGTACCTTGTCGTCGGCGACGGCCAGGTCGATGACCCGGCCGGGCCCGTCCGGGTCGACCGCCGCCGCCAGCGCCGCCCGCGGGTGGGCCGGGATGCCGAGCGACCGGGCGAGCAGGTTGGCGGTCCCGTGCGGCACGATACCGAGCGGTACCCCGCTCCCCGCCAGTCCCTCGGCGCAGCCGCGCACGGTGCCGTCGCCGCCCACGGCGACCACCAGGCCGGCCCCGTCGAGCGCCGCCTCGCTGGCCGCGGCCACCCCGGCCTCGGCCTTCTCGGTGATCTGGAAGTCGGGTTGCCAGCCGTGGCGGAAGGCCGCCTCCCGGCACTGTCCCAGGAAGTGGCTGCCGCCGGCCACTAGCGAGCCGTTGACGACGAACGTGACACCAGGCATGACGTCACGAGGCTACCCGCTGCCGGGGCTCTTATCCTGGCCTCTCGGTGGCAAGGCGGTAGTCGGCTGGTGACGACCCGGTGAAGCCGACCCGCCGGGGGCCGCCGCCGGCGGCCCCCGGCGGGCCGTTGCCGTATTGTTACCGCAGGTGCCAGTGGAACGGCTGGATGAGCCTCTCGGCCGCGGCCGGCCCCCAGGTGCCCGGTGCGTACGGCTGCACCGGAGGGGGGTTCTCCAGCAGCGGCTCGGAGATCTCCCAGACCCGCTCGATCCCGTCGGAGCGGGTGAACAGCGACTGGTCGCCCAGCATCGCCAGCAGGATCAGCCGCTCGTAGCCCTCGAGCGCGTTGGCCGCGGCGAACGAGTCCTGGTAGCGGAACGTCATCGTGGACGCCGACAGGGTCATCTCCGGGCCGGGCATCTTG
This sequence comes from uncultured Actinomycetota bacterium, assembly GCA_963795335.1. Lineage (GTDB taxonomy): Bacteria > Actinomycetota > Actinomycetes > Streptosporangiales > Streptosporangiaceae > Trebonia. The sequence continues at coordinate 120,279 of CAWCHI010000001.1, read as the reverse complement.
GCCATGAAGTCGATGCTGATCGAGCCGGGGTCGGCGAAGTCGATGACGATCTCGTTGACCTTCCCCATCGGCGCGTCCTGCCGGTGGGTGCGGAACATCCGCACCGGCGGGGCGTGGAAACCGAGGGTGACGGTCTGCCGCGACGCCTTCATCGCCTTGCCCGACCGCAGGTAGAACGGCACCCCGTGCCAGCGCCAGTTGTCGACCTCGGCCTTGAGCGCGATCATCGTCTCGGTGTCGGAGTCCTTGGGCACCCCGGGGATGTCCCGGTAGCCCTCGTACTGGCCGCGCACCACGTCGTGCCGCACGTCGATCGGCCGCAGCGAATCGAACACCTTCTCCTTTTCATCGCGCAGCGGCTTGGCCGCCAGCGACGTCGGCGGCTCCATGGCGATAAAGCCCAGCACCTGGAACAGGTGGGTGACCACCATGTCGCGGAAGGCGCCGGTGGCGTTGTAGAAGCCGGCCCGCCCCTCGACCGTCAGCGTCTCCGGCACGTCGATCTGCACGTAGCGGATGTGCTGGCGATTCCAGATCGGCTCGAACAGCCCGTTGGCGAAGCGGAAGGCGAGGATGTTGTCGACCGACTCCTTGCCCAGGAAGTGGTCGATGCGGAAGATGCGGTCCTCGCTGAACACCTTGTGCACGGCCGCGTTGAGCTGCTTCGACGATTCCAGGTCGGTGCCGAACGGCTTCTCGATGATCACCCGGGCGGGCGCGCTGGCCAGTCCGGAGTCGCCCAGCATGCCGACCACGCCCGCGAACGCCGACGGCGGCACCGCCAGGTGGTAAAGCCGCCCGATGTGGTCGCTGCGGCGGTGGCCAGCCGCCGCTGTGATCGCCTTTTCCGCCTCCTCTACCGCCGTGACCAGCTTCGACGGGTCCTCGGGGGAGGCCGCGCCGAACGACAGCCGCTGGGCGAACGAGTCCCACGTCTCGTCCGGCTTGCAGTTGCCGAACTGCTGGCAGGCCTCTTCCGCGTGACTGCGGAAGTCGCTGTCGCTCAGCGCGAACTCCGGCGGCGCCGACCCGATGACCCGGAACTCATCCGGCAGCAGGCCCGCGTTGTAAAGGTGGTAAAGGCCGGGCAGCAGCTTGCGCTTGGCCAGGTCGCCGGTCGCGCCGAAGAGCACGAAGATATGCGGGCTGGGCTTGGCGTGCCCGCGGACCTCGTGCTTCGGCCGCGTTTCCTGTGCCTGCTCGGTGGTTGCGCTCACGGCTGTGCCTTCTGCTCGGGGGGCGTGCTCACTGCTACTTTGCCTTTTGCTCGGCGTGGCCGCCGAACTCCGAGCGCATCGCCGACAGGATCTTGCCGGTGAACACGCCCAGGTCGCGCGATTCGAACCGCTGGAACAGGGCGGCGGTGATGACCGGGGCGGGGACGCCCTCGTCGATCGCGGCCTCGACCGTCCAGCGGCCCTCGCCCGAGTCGGACACCCGGCCGCCGAACTCGCTCAGGTCGGGCGACTTGGCCAGCGCGGCCGCGGTCAGGTCGACCAGCCAGGACGAGATGACCGAGCCGCGCCGCCACACTTCGGCCACGTCGCCCACGTTGATGTCGAACTGGTAGTACTCGGGGTCGCGGAGCGGGGTGTTCTCGGCGTCGTGGACGGCGTTCTCCTGGCTGCCGATGTTGGCCCCCTTGATGACCGACAGCCCCTCGGCGATCGCGGCCATCATGCCGTACTCGATCCCGTTGTGCACCATCTTGACGAAGTGCCCAGCCCCCGACGGCCCGCAGTGCAGGTAGCCCTGGGCGGCCTGGGACTTCGGGTCGCGGCCGGGCGTCGGCTCGACGCTGCCCTCACCCGGCGCGATCGTCTTGAAGATCGGGTCGAGCCGTAGCACCGCGGCCGAGTCGCCGCCGATCATCAGGCAGTAGCCGCGCTCCAGACCCCACACGCCGCCCGAGGTGCCGACGTCGAGGTAGTGCAGCTTCTTGGGCGCGAGGGCCTTGGACCGGGTGATGTCGTCGTGGTAGTAGGAGTTCCCGCCGTCGATGATCGTGTCGTCGGCGTCCAGCAGCGGCACCAGCTGCTCCAGGGTCGCATCGACGATCCCGGCCGGGATCATGACCCAGATGTTGCGCGGCTTCTCGAGCGCGTTCACGAAGTCGGCCAGCGTGGTGGTGCCGGTGGCGCCGTCCGCCTCGAGCGACTTGACCGCGTCCGCGTTCACGTCGTAGACGACGACGTGGTGGCCGTCATTCATCAGGCGGCGGCTCAGGTTGGCCCCCATGCGGCCGAGGCCGATCATGCCGAGCTGCATCGGATTATCAGTAGCCATGGCGAATCCTCACCCTTGGGACTTGAGCGAACGGTAGCGCCGGATCAGCGCGTTGGTGGACGAGTCGTGCGTGAGCTCCGGCTCCGCGGCCGACGTCAGCTCCGGGATGATCCGCTGGGCGAGCTGCTTGCCCAGCTCGACGCCCCACTGGTCGAACGAGTCGATATCCCAGATGGTCCCCTGCACGAACACCGAGTGCTCGTACAGCGCGACCAGCGTGCCCAGCAGCCGCGGAGTGAGGATGTCGCACAGCAGGGTGTTGGTGGGGCGGTTGCCCTCCATCACCCGGTGCGGCACGACGTTGTCGGGCGTCCCCTCGGCCCGCACCTGCTCCTCGGTCTTGCCGAAGGCGAGCGCCTCGGCCTGCGCGAAGACGTTGGAGGAGAGGTAGTCGTGGTGCTCGCCGAGCGGGTTCAGGGTCCGCCCGAAGCCGATCAGGTCGACCGGGATCAGCACCGTGCCCTGGTGGATGAGCTGGTAGAACGAGTGCTGCCCGTTGGTGCCGGGCTCTCCCCAGTAGACCGCGCCGGTGTCGTAGTCGACGCGGGCGCCGCCCAGCGTCACGTGCTTGCCGTTGGACTCCATGGTGAGCTGCTGCAGGTAGGCCGGGAAGCGCTTGAGGTACTGGTCGTACGGCATCACGCCGACCGTCTGGGCGCCGAAGAAGTCCCGGTACCAGACCGCGAGCACGCCCATCAGCACCGGCAGGTTGGCCGCCAGCGGCGCGGTCCGGAAGTGCTCGTCCATGTCGTGGAAGCCGGCCAGCATCTCGTCGAACTGGTCCGGGCCGAGCGCGATCATGGTCGACAGCCCGATGGCGGAGTCCATCGAGTAGCGCCCGCCGACCCAGTCCCAGAACCCGAACATGTTGGCCGTCTCGATGCCGAACGCCGACACCTTCTCGGCGTTGGTGGACACCGCGACGAAGTGGTTCGCGACCGCGTCCTGCGAGCCGAGGGCGGAGACCACCCACTCCTTGGCCGACTCGGCGTTGGTCAGCGTCTCCAGCGTGCCGAACGTCTTGGAGGAGATGATGAACAGCGTCTCGTCGGGGCGACAGGTCCCGCGCCGCCTCGACGAAGTCGGTCGAATCCACGTTGGACACGAACCGGAAGGTCATGTCGCGGGTCGAGTAATGCCGCAGCGCCTCGTACGCCATGACCGGCCCGAGGTCGGAGCCGCCGATGCCGACATTGACGACGTTCTTTATCGGCTTGCCGGTAAACCCCTTGAATTCGCCCGAACGAAGGCGGGTGGCGAAGTCACGCATACGCGCGAGCACGGCGTGGACCTCCGCCACGACGTCCTGGCCGTCCACCACGAGCGTGGCCGTGGCCGGCAGCCGCAGCGCGGTATGCAGCACGGCCCGGTTCTCCGAGACGTTGATGTGCTCGCCCCGGAACATCGCGTCCCGCCGTTCCGGCACCCCGACTTCCTCGGCCAGCTCGATGAGCAGCGCCATCGTCTCGTCGGTGACCCGGTTCTTCGAGTAGTCCAGGTAAACGCCCGCGGCCTCGGCGTTCAGCCGCTCGCCGCGCCCGGAGTCGGCCGCGAACAGGTCACGCAGGTGCGTACCGGAGATTTCCGCGTAATGGCGCTCGAGCGCCTGCCACGCTTTCCGCTCCCGCAGCGGGGTAGCCGGCATGCTGGTCTCCCCTCGTCGTCGGTTCATGATCACGTGGTATCCAGTTCCCGATCCTTCCACGGGGAGTGGACGGCGGGGTGTCTGGGGGGTCAAAGTCCAAGCTCAAAACGTCGGTGCTTCGCGGAGTTCCAGGCCGGGCCGGGCCACCGGCGAAGATTTCTCGCGGCTGTCTCCGGGACGCCGCGAGGCAATCCCCCGCGCCCAGCCCGTACTTCGCGGGGGCGTCCGTGACACTGCCGGGGCTGACGCTTATATGCGGCCTTCAGATGACACTTCCCGGCGTGGCCAGCGTCGCCGGGCAGTCCCTGCCAGCGGCGGCCGCCCGTTATCCGCACCCCCGTGAGACCGGGTCCCCGCCGATCCCACCACCGCCCTCAGCGATCCCGCCGTCCCCACCAGCCCCGCCACCCCTGGCCCCGTGACCTCCCGCCCATGACACCTGACCCGTGGCCTCCCGCCCCGTGGCCTCCCGCCCCGTGAGGTCCCGCCCCAGGCACCGGCCCCATGATGCCCGGCCGCAGCCCGCGGCCCGGTGAGCCGTCCGCGCCCCGTGTACGCCCGCCCGACTGCCCGTCCGGCTCCTCATGACGCCCAGCCCGCAGCCCATGCCGGCTTTACCGCGTGATGCGCTATACAGCCGCCCCATCACGCCCACGCCCGTGACGCCAGCGGCTAGACCTCGCCCCGTCCCGCGGTCCCAGCAGATCCAGGGGCCTGTCAGTCCCCAGGATTCTCACTTTTAACGGAAACTTCTATGCTGGACGGAAACTTTTGCGTGCGGGAGCAACATTTGTTCCCTTGTCCGTCGATAGGAGCGAATCAGGCCGTCTGGCTCAGGCAACCACGGCCACGCGGGCCACATCCGCCTCAGGCGCCTTGGGTACCCGTGGCGGCCAGCCGCGGCTTCGGCGACGGCGCGGACGCGGGGCTGGTCGCAGGTCCTCGAGGAGGACGGGGGCGCCGTCGGGGCCGCACAGGGGGAGCCTCCAGTTGGGGTAGCGTCGTCGCATGGTGCCGGGCATGTTCTGAGAGCGGGTCTCGCCGGCCGCCTCGGCCAGGTTGACGCCGATGAGCATGGCCGGGGTGCGGGCCAGGTAGCCGTAGAGCGCGGCGGTGAACTCGTCGGCGTGGGCCGGCGGCCAGCCTCAAGCAGGCCCTGGCCGACCAGGGCGCCGATCCAGTCGCTGACGGTCCGCTCGGCCTCGGCCCGCTCCTCGGCCTCGGAGCGGGTCAGCAGGCCGAGGGCGAGCCGGTCGGTGACCTGCGAGCCGGACAGGAACGCGGCGGCGGGCGGCAGGTCGTGGGTGGAGACGGTCACCAGGCTGTTGGGCCGCCACCACTGCGGGGCGAGCGGCTCGCCGGACCAGCCGCGCTCGAACCAGAGCATCATCGTGCCGAGCACGCCGCGGGCGGCCAGCGCGTCACGCAGCCACGGCTCCACCGTGCCGAGGTCCTCGCCGATGACGACGGACCCGCCGGCCGCTGTCGGCCGCCGCGGCCCCTGGGCCAGCGTGCCGAGCGTGCCCGGCGCGTCGTAGTACACGTACGCGCCCTCGGTCGGCGGCGCCCTTCCGGGATCCACCACAGCCGGGACAGGCCCATGACGTGGTCGATCCGCAGGCCGCCGCCGAGCGACAGGTTGGCGCCGATGAGGTCGGCGAGCGGCCGGTAGCCCGCCGCCGCGAGGGCCCGCGGGTGCATCGGCGGCAGCCCCCAGTCCTGGCCGCGCTGGTTGAACGCGTCCGGCGGCGCGCCAACGGTGAACCCGGTGGCGAAGTACTCCTGCCCGGCCCACGCGTCGGCCCCGCCGGGGTGCGCGCCGATCGCCAGGTCGGCGATGATGCCGGTCGCCATGCCCGCGTCCGCGGGCGCGCCGCCTGCGCCGCGGCCACCTGCGCGGCCACCAGCCACTGCACCCAGACGTGGAACTCGGCCTGCGCGGCGAGGTCGCCGCCGCGGACCTCCGCCTCGGCCCGGACCGCGGGTCGCGCAGCCGCTCGGGCCAGGTCCGGTAGTCGGCGCCCGTGCACCTCCGCGAGCGCGCACCAGGCAGCCCAGTCCTCCAGCGCGCGCCCGTGCCGGGCGCGGAACTCCTCGAGCGACGCGCTGCCGCTCATCCGACAGCGTCACCTTGCGCAGCATCTCGAGCGCCTCGCGCTTGGCCGACCAGACCGCGTCCCTGTCGATCAGCGCCGGCGTCAGCGACGCGGCCCGAAGCGGCTGCGAGAGCTGAGCCAGCCGCTCCGCTCGGGATAACTCAGCTCGGCGTACTCGGGGATGTCCTCGATCCGCAGGTAAAGCGGCGACACCCAGCGGCGGCTCATCGGCAGGTAGGGCGACGGGCTGACCGGTGGCAGCGGCTCGGCGGCGTGCAGCGGGTTGATCAGCACGAAGCCGGCGCCCAGGTCGCGGGCCGACCAGGCGGCGAAGTCGGCCAGGTCCCGCAGGTCGCCGTGGCCCCAGGAGCCGCGGGAGCGCAGCGAGTACAAGCTGCACGGCGAAGCCCCACGACCGCTGCGCGGGCTCGCGGCGCCACCGCGCTCCGGCGCGGTGAACCCGCCATCGCCGCGCGGCGCCTCCTCCAGCCCGCCACGATCGCGGCCAGCGTCTCGTCGGGCACGGTCACCTCTGTGCCCCGCCAGTCCCAGTAGCTGACGGAAACGCCAAGCTCGGCGGCTCGCTGCCGCAAATCCGCGTTGCTCACGCGGCTAGTCTGCCGATGCAGAGGTTTGAAATGCAATCACGTTGCGGCTCGGCGTCGATCAGCCAGGGTGGCGGCGTGATCTGGGACGAACGTCTGCATCTCCCGCGGGGTGCGGACGTAACCGGTCGACTTCGGCCACTTGGGCAGCTTCAGCTTCGGGCTCCGGCACGTCGTGATAGGGGATGGTCGACAGCAGGTGGGCGATCATGTTGATCCGCGCCCTGCGCTTGTCGTCCGACTCGACCACGTACCAGGGCGCCTCGGGGGTGTCGGTCATGGTGAACATGTCGTCCTTGGCCCGGGAGAAGTCCTCCCATCTGGTGATCGACTCCAGGTCCATGGGCGACAGCTTCCAGCGGCGCATCGGGTCGTCGAGCCGTGACTCGAACCGCTCCTGCTGCACCGAGTCGCTGACCGAGAACCAGTACTTGCGCAGCAGGATGCCGTCCTCGACGAGCATCCGCTCGAAGAGCGGCGCCTGGTGCATGAACCGGGCGTACTCCTCCTTGGTGCAGAACCCCATGACGTGCTCGACGCCCGGCCCGGTTGTACCAGGAGCGGTCGAACAGCACGATCTCCCCGGCCGCGGGCAGCTGGCTGATGTACCGCTGGAAGTACCACTGGGTCCGTCTCCCGGTCGCTCGGCTTGTCGAGCGCGGCGATGCGCGCGAACCGGGGGTTGAGGTACTGCATGACCCGGCTGATCGTGCCGCCCTTGCCCGCCGCGTCCCGCCCCTCGAAGACCACCACGATCCGCGCGCCGGACGCCCGCGCCCAGTTCTGCATCTTCACCAGCTCGGCCTGGAGCCGGAAAAGCTCGCGCTCGTATGCCCTCTTCGGCAGCTTCTCAGCCATCACCCCACGCTATACATTGAGACTCGTGAGTGAAGAACCAGCACGCCGCTATGAGACCGTTCTGTTGTACCGGACCGGGGCCGCGGCCAAGATCGTACTGAACCGGCCCGAGCGGATGAACGCCTGGTCCACCGCCATGTCCAGGGACCTGATCAGCGTGCTGGGGGATGTCGCGGCCGACGACTCGGTGCGCGCGGTCATGCTGACCGGTGCGGGGAGCCGGGCCTTCTGCTCGGGCGCCGACCTCAAGGTCAACGCCGAAGCCCGCACCGGCGACCGGGCCACCAGGAACGCCGGCTCGGCCCTGATCGAGTGGTACCACCCGATCGTCACCGCCATCCGCGAGATGCCCAAGCCGGTCATCAGCGCGGTCAACGGCGCCGCGGCCGGCGCCGGGGCGTCCCTCGCCTTGTCGGCCGACTTGGTGGTGGCGGCCGAGTCCGCCTACTTCCTGCTCGCGTTCGTCAACATCGGCCTGGTACCGGACGCGGGGAGCTCGCTGTTCGTCCCGTCCCGGGTCGGCTTCGCCCGCGCGGCCGAGCTGGCGATGCTGGGGGAGCGGATCGGCGCCGCGCGGGCGGCCGACATCGGCCTCATCAACACGGCCTGGCCGGATGACGAGTTCGAGAAGAAGGCCGAGGCGCTGCTGACGCGGCTGAGCGAGGGGCCGACCAAGTCCTACGCCGCCATCAAGCGGGAGCTCAACCACTGGATGTACGCCCGGATGGCCGAGCACCTCGAGCTGGAGGCGACGCTGCAGGCCGAGATGGGCAGGACGGACGACTCGGCCGAGGGGGTCACCGCGTTCCTGGAGAAGCGGCCGGCCCGGTTCACCGGCGCGTGAGCCCCGACCAGGTAGCCGTCGTCACCGGGGCGGGTTCCGGGCTCGGGCGGCTGATCACGATCGCGCTGGCGGAACGGGGCTGGCAGGTGGCCGCGGCGGGTCGCCGCCTGCCGCCGCTGAAGGAGACCGCCCGGCTCTCCCCGGCCCGCAAGGTGCTGCCGGTACAGGCCGACGTCGGTGACGCCGAGCAGGTCGCAGCGCTGTTCGAGCGCGTGTCAGACCGCTTCGGGCGGCTCGACCTGCTCGTCAACAACGCCGGGACGGGGGCACCGCCGGGCGCGGTGGACGAGCTGGCGCCGGACGGCTGGCACTCGATCGTGGCGACCAACCTCACCGGGTCCTACCTGTGCGCGCACCACGCCGTGCGGATGATGAAGGCCCAGCGCCCGCAGGGCGGGCGGATCATCAACAACGGCTCGATCTCCGCGCACGCACCGCGGCCGGGCTCGGTCGGCTACACCGTCACCAAGCACGCCATCACCGGGCTGACCAAGTCGATCTCGCTCGACGGCCGCCCGTACCACATCGCCTGCGGGCAGATCGACATCGGCAACGCCGCTACCCGACATGACCCGGGGCATCGCCGCGGGCGCGCGTCAGGCGGACGGCACCGTCAAGCCCGAGCCGACGTTCGACGCGCAGCACGCGGCCGATGCGGTCGTGTTCATGGCCGGGCTGCCGCTCGACGCGAACGTTCAGTTCCTGACGATCACGGCCACCAATATGCCGTTCATCGGCCGCGGCTGAGCACCGGCGGGGGAACGAACGCCGTCCCTCGGCCGCGGCTGATGGCGGACCGCGGCCGAGGACGGACTGTGCAGGCTCCGCCCTTGGAATGAGCGGAGCCCCCGGACGGGGGGGCATCCGGGGGCTCCTAGCGGGGTAAGCCCTGCTAACGAAACGCTACCCGCCGGTCAGGTGTTACACATCGGAACAGAATTTTTTTACGTGATCAACTGATCACCAATAGTAACTAAAGGCCGTAGGTCTCCAGCAGCCGCAGCCACAGCTCGCTGATCGTGGGGTACGACGGGACGGCGTGCCACAGGCGGCTCAGCGGCACCTCGCCCGCCACGGCGATGGTGGCGGCGTGGATGATCTCCCCGACGCCCGGGCCAGCCAGCGTCAGGCCGACGATGACCTGGCGGTCCTCGTCCACCACCATCTGCGCGCGGCCGGTGTAGCCGTCGGCGTACAAGCTGGCGCCGGCGACGTTGCCGATCTCGTACTCCACCACCCGGGTCCTGATCTTGGCCTGGGCCGCCTGGTCCGGGGTGAGCCCGACCGAGGCCACCTCCGGCACGGTGAAGATGACCTGCGGCACCCAGCTCCTGGACGCGAGGTCACGGACGGCCGGCTCGCGCCCGGCCGCCCGCGCGGCGATGGCGTCGCCGCACACCCGCGCCTGGTACTTGCCCATGTGGGTGAGCAGCGCGAGGTGATTCACGTCGCCCGCGGCGTACAGCCAGCCGCCGTCGACGCCGGTCACCCGGAGCGTGTCGTCGACCTCGAGCCACGACCCGGGCTGGAGCCCGACCGTGTCCAGCCCGAGGTCGGTCGTCTTGGGCGAGCGTCCGACCGCGGCCAGCACCTCGTCCGCCTCGATGACCGTCCCGTCGCCGACTGTGAGCGTGACGGGCCCGGCGCCGTCGCGTTCGGCCGTGGTCACGCTGGTGCCCACCAGCACCTCGACCCCGGCGTCGCGCAGGCCCGGCCGCGACCAGCTCGCCCGCGAACGCGGGGAGCCGGTCGAGCAGGCCGCCCTGGGAGATCAGCGTGACCCGGGAGCCGAGCCCGGCGTAGGCGGCCGCCATCTCGCAGCCGACCACGCCGCCGCCGACGATCGCCAGCCGTTCCGGCACCGCCTGCGCACTGGTCGCCTCCCGGCTGGTCCACGGCCGCACGCCGGCCAGCAGGGACGGCACCACCGCGCCGGTCCCGGTGGCGATGGCGACCGCGTGCCGGGCGGTCAGCGTGGTCGCGCCAGCCTGGCCGGTGTTCCCGGCCAGCTCCGTGCTCCCGACCACCACAGTGCGCTCCCCGGCCAGCCGCCCCTGCCCCCGGACCAGGTCGATCTTGGCCGAGTCGAGCCAGCCGACCTGCCCGTCGTCCTTCCAGTCGTGGGTGAAGGAGTCGCGCCGCTTGAACACCTCGGCCGGCGTCAGCGCGGCCCCGCTAACCCCCTGCACGGCGCCCGCCTCGGCGACCACGTCGACCGGGCGCAGCAGGGCCTTGCTGGGCATGCAGGCCCAGTACGAGCACTCGCCCCCGACCAGCTCGGACTCCACGATCACGGCCGTCAGGCCGCCCTTGACCGCCCGGTCGGCGACGTTCTCCCCGGTCGGCCCCGCCCCGATCACGATCACGTCATACGTGTCGTCCGCCATCCCGTTCCCCTCGTCTCGTCCCAGCCATCCCGATGCCCGCCATACTGATGCCCGCCATCCCGCTGTCCGCCGTCCCGAGCCATCTTGTCAGGCGGGCGCGGACCAGTCGCCGACGGCCGAGGTGTCGCCGACCATCGCGGCCGGGTCGATGACCCGGTCGAAGTCCTCGCCCGAGAGGTAGCCGAGCGCGAGCGCGGCCGACCGCAGCGTGCTGCCGTCGGCGTCGGCCTTGTGCGCGATCTCAGCCGCCTTGTCGTACCCGATCAGCGGCGACAGCGCGGTAACGAGCATGAGCGAACGCTCGACGTGCTCGGCCATCCGGGCGGCGTTCAGCTCGGCCCCCTCGACGCAGAACACGCGGAACGCCCGGGCCGCCCCGGCCAGCAAGCCGGCCGAGTGCAGGAAGTTGGCGATGATGACCGGCCGCATCGTGTTCAGCTCCAGGTTCCCCTGGGTGGCGGCGAAGGCGACGGCGGTGTCGTTGCCGAGCACCTGCGCGCACACCATCAGCATTGCCTCGCACTGGGTGGGGTTCACCTTGCCCGGCATGATGGACGAGCCGGGCTCGTTGGCCGGCAGCACCAGTTCCCCCAGTCCGGCCCGCGGTCCCGAGCCGAGCCAGCGGATGTCATTGGCGATCTTCGCCAGCGGGACCGCCAGCCCGCGCAGCCCGGCCGAGGCCGCGGCCACCGCGTCCGCCCCGGCCAGCGCGGCGAACTTGTTCCGCGCGGTCACGAACGGGTAGCCAGTGGAGGCGGCGATGCGCTCGGCCACCTGCTCGGCGAACCCGGGCGGCGCGTTGAGGCCGGTGCCCACAGCGGTGCCGCCGGCCGCCAGCTCGTACAGGTCCGCGCAGGCCCGCTCGAGCGCCGCCAGCGCCGCGGTGAGCTGCCGGGCGTAGCCAGACCACTCCTGCCCCACCGTCAGCGGTACCGCGTCCTCCAGGTGGGTCCGCCCGATCTTGACCACGTCCCGCCAGCGGTCCGCCTTGCCGCCGATGGCGTCGCGGAGCGCCCGCACCTCGGGGATCACCCCCTCGGCGACCGCCTGGACCGCGGCCACGTGCATGGCAGTGGGGAACGTGTCGTTGGACGATTGCCCCATGTTGACGTGGTCGTTCGGGTGCACCGGCTCCTTGGACCCGATGACCCCGCCCGCGAGCTGGATGCAGCGGTTCGCGATCACCTCGTTGACGTTCATGTTGGACTGGGTGCCGGACCCGGTCTGCCACACCCGCAGCGGGAAGTGCTCGTCGAGTTCGCCGTCGATCACCTCATCTGCAGACCCGGGCGATCAGCGCCGCCAGCCACGGCTCCATCCGGCCGGCCGCTCCGTTGGCCAGCGCCGCCGCCTTCTTCACGTGCCCGAACGCGTGGTACACGGCCAGCGGCATGCGGTCCGCCCCGATGTCACCGAAATGCACCAGCGACCGCTGCGTCTGCGCCCCCCAGTAGCGGTCGGCCGGGACGTCGATGACGCCCATGGAATCCGATTCACGCCGGTGCCCGCTGGCCCCGATCCCCACCGGCAGGTCCCGCACCTCAGGCTCGTCGCTCATGCTCCCACCCTCGCACACCCGGGCCCGCCCAGTGGCCGTCGGTTAGCGCCGTCTCGTCCCATGTGCGCACAGCCGGTCAGCACTACCCGGGACTGAGACTGTTATGCAAGCGATGGCTACTTCATGACCTAATCGTCACCAATACGCGATCTAGCAGGCCTTTTCAAGTATCCATTTGATTTCAACTACTTGACCGTAGGGCGGCGCAGTCGTACGGTCACCCCAATTCGGTTACTTAGCGGGGCTGCTGGGAGGTGGTCGTGGATCGCTACGGGCGGAGCTTAAGCCCGGCCGGGCCAGCTGTCCGCCGCACACCTCCGCGCATTTGCGACGGGCTCACCGAAAGACGGCCACAGCGGACACAAGCCACACTTCGAGGTGCGGTGTCGGCGGCGGCCGTTATTCAGCATGCAATTGAATTGCGTGCTAGCTAACGCCCACACGGGGGGCGAGCTACTTCAGAGGAGCACAAATGTCACGACGAAGTGTACGTAGCAGGGTCCTCAGCCGGAGAGGAGGATTCGCGTTCGCCGCCACCGCGGCGGCGGCCACGCTGGCGCTGTCCGCGTGCAGCAGCGGCAGCAGCAGCACGGCCGCCAGCGGCAGCAGCGGGAGCGCCTCGGCCGCCGCCAGCGCCGCCCCGTCGGCGACCTCCGGCAGCATCGTGTGGTCGGCCAGTCCGCTGTCCGGCACCGGCGCCAACGACGCCCGCACGGTGCTGATCAACGCGTTCGAGAAGCAGTACCCGAACATCAAGGTGACGCTGGTCTCGGCGCCCACCGACACCGACACCAACCGGGCCACCCTGGCGACCCAGATTTCCGGCGGCTCGAGCACCCCCGACGTGTTCATGGGCGACGTGATCTGGCCGGCCCAGTTCGGCGCGCACCAGCTCGCGGTGCCGCTGTCGCAGTACCTGCCCGCCAGCTACTGGGCCAAGTTCGCGCCCGGCCTGGTACAGGGCGCCACCTACAAGGGCGCCGTCTACGGCTCGCCCCTGTTCGAGGACCAGGGCTTCCTCTACTACCGCAAGGACCTGCTGGCCAAGGAGAAGCTGCCGGTCCCGACGACCTGGGAGCAGCTCGAGTCCGACTCGGTCAAGCTGGTCCACGCGGGCCTGGTCAAGTATGGCTTCGTCTGGGAGGGAGACTCTTACGAGGGTCTCACCTGCAACTTCGCCGAGTACCTGGCCGACGCGGGCGGCAGCCCGACCAACAGCACCTTCACCACGGCCACGCTGAACAGCCCGGCTGCGACCAAGGCGGTCACGTTCATGCGCAGCCTGATCACCTCCGGCGCGAGCCCGGCCGCGGTCTCGACGTTCCAGGAGCCGCAGGCGATGAACACCTTCGGCGGCGGCAACGCGGCGTTCCTGCGCAACTGGGACTACGCCTACACCTCGGCGATCACCCCGTCCAGCGGCGGCAAGCTCACCGCCAGCCAGGTCGGCGTGGCCCCGCTGCCCACCTTCGCGGGTCAGTCCGCCCCCGGTTACTCCAACATCGGCGGCTGGAACATGTACATCAACCCGCACAGCAAGAACATCGGGGCGGACCTCACCTTCATCCAGTGGCTGTCCGGCACCACCGCCCAGGACATCCTGTCGGAGAAGTACGGGTTCATCTCGACCGTGACTGCGGTTCGCTCGTCGCCTGCGGTTATCTCGTCGAACCCGGTGTTCGCCGTGGTCCCGAAGACCAAGCTGGTCCCGCGGCCGGCCGGCACGCCCGAGTACCCGGCGCTGTCCACCGCGATCTACCAGAACGTGAACGGGGCCCTCGCCGGGTCATCCTCGCCCGCGGGGGCGGTCTCGGCCATGCAGTCGGCCGCGAGTACCGCGCTCAGCAGCACGTCCAGCGGCGGCTTGTAACCGCTGTGGCGCTGCGGCCGGGGCCGGGAAGCCCGCGTGCTTCCCGGCCCCGGCCCCACCCGCTGTCGGCCAGCCGCTCTCGCCTGGCCCTGGCCACGAGGAAGTGACGCTATGACCACGCTTTCAAATACGCCCGAAGAGGTGGTGGCGGAGCCGAAGCTGCGCGGCCGCCCCGACGCGAACCGGAAACGGCTGGCCCGGATGGGCTGGGCCTTCACCGCCCCCGCGCTGATCGTCATCGCCGCGGTCACGATCTTCCCGATCGTGTACTCGGTCGTGATGAGCCTCAACAACGTGAACGTGACCGGCAATGGCTTCAGCCTCGACGGCTTCACCTTCAGCAACTACAACCTGCTGCTCAACTCTTCGCTCTGGCGCGACGCGCTGGTCTTCACCCTCTACTACACGCTGGTGACGGTGGTGGTGGAGCTGATCCTCGGCACCTGCATCGCGCTGGTGCTGGAGCGGCTGGCCGCGGGCCGCGGCTGGATGATGGCCCTGCTGCTCGTCCCCTGGTCGATGATCACCGTCATCAACGCCGAGCTGTGGAACTACATCTACAACGGCACCTACGGCGTCGCCGACTACATCCTGAACGCGCTGGGCCTGGGCAGCCCGGTCATCCTCGGCACCCCGACCCCCGCCATCATCGGCCTGATGATCGCCGACATCTGGAAGACGACGCCGTTCGTGGCCATCATCGTGCTGGCGGGCCTGGTCATGCTGCCGGGGGATGTCTACGAGGCGGCCGAGATGGACGGCTCGTCCGGCTGGTCCACCTTCTGGCGGATCACCCTGCCGCTGCTGCGGCCGACGATCGCGCTGGCCGTCATGTTCCGCGTGCTGCAGGCGTTCGGGCTGTTCGACCTGCCCTACGTGATGACCGGGGGCGGCCCTGGCACCGCGACCCAGTCGCTGGCCATCCTGGCCTACAACGCGCTGTTCAAGAACCTCTCGTTCGGGCCCGGCGCCGCCGTAGCCGTCAGCGCCGCGCTGCTGGTGCTGCTCGGCTGCCTGGCGACGCTGCGGGTGTTCCGGGCTCAGGTCGGACAGGAAGGCAGCTGACATGCGCAACCGCAAGCGAACCGGCTGGCGCAAGTACATCAACGGCGTGAACATCGCCACGATCGTCACGGCGCTGTTCATCATCCTCCCGCTGTACTGGATGATCGCCAGCAGCTTCAAGTCACCGAACTCGATCGGCAACAGCCCGCCCTCGCTCGGGCCGACCCCGTTCAGCGGGGGCAACTACAGCAACGCGTTCGTCGGCTACGACTTCGGCATCTACTTCCGCAACTCGCTGATCGTCAGCATCGCTGCCACTGCCCTGGTGCTCATCCTCGGCACGCTGGCCGGCTACGCGCTCGGCCGGATGCCGATGCGGGGCAAGTTCACCACGATGGTGATCCTGCTCATGATTTCGGTCTTCCCCGAGGTGGCGGTCATTGCGCCGCTGTACCTGCTGATGCGCAACCTGGGCTGGCTGGACAGCTACCAGGCGCTGATCTTGCCGTACACCGCGTTCTTCCTGCCGTTCGCCATCTGGATCTTGCGCAACTACTTCCTTGGCATCCCCAAGGAGATGGAGGAGACCGGCCGCATCGACGGGGCCAGCCCGCTGCGCACGGTCTGGACGATCGTCCTCCCGCAGGCGCTGCCAGGCCTGTTCACCGCGGGCATCTTCACCTTCACTGCCTGCTGGACCGAGTTCCTGATGGCGCTGACCTTCAACAGCTCGAACAACTTCCGGACCATCCCGGTCGGCATCGCCGAGTTCGGCGGCAACTTCCAGGTCCCCTACGGCACGATCTTCGCCGCGTCGGTGGTGGCGGTGGTGCCCATCGGCATCCTGGTCTTCATCTTCCGCAAGTTCGTGATCTCCGGCCTGACCTCGGGCGCGGTGAAGGGATGAGCGGTCCGGACGATCTCGGCTACGCGCCGCACGAGGAGACATCATGGCCCCGGTAAGCCTGGAGAAAATCAACAAGGTCTACGAGAACGGCTTCCACGCCGTCCACGACCTGTCCCTGGACATCGCCGACGGCGAGTTCATGGTGCTGGTCGGCCCGTCTGGCTGCGGCAAGACGACGGCGCTGCGGATGGTGGCCGGGCTCGAGGACATCACCAGCGGCATCCTCCGCATCGGCGGGAAGGAGGCCAACGACGAGACGCCCAAGGAACGGGACATCGCGATGGTCTTCCAGAACTACGCGCTGTACCCGCACATGACGGTGGCGGCCAACATCGGCTTCGCCCTCAAGCTCAAGAAGACCCCCAAGGCCGAGCTCGACACCAAGGTCAAGGAGGCGGCCGAGATCCTCGGGCTGACCGACTGGCTCGACCGCAAGCCCGGGCAGCTGTCCGGTGGCCAGCGTCAGCGGGTCGCCATGGGCCGGGCCATCGTCCGCGAGCCCGCGGTCTTCCTGATGGACGAGCCGCTGTCCAACCTGGACGCCAAGCTCCGGGTGCAGATGCGGGCCGAGGTCGCGCGCATCCAGCGGCGGATCGGGGTGTCCACCATCTACGTCACCCACGACCAGATCGAGGCGATGACGATGGGGGACCGGGTCACGGTCATGCGCGACGGCCGCCTGCAGCAGGTCGGGGCGCCGCAGCACCTCTACGACAACCCGGACAACATCTTCGTCGCCGCTTTCATCGGCTCGCCGTCGATGAACCTGTACGACGCGACCCTCGGCGCGGGCGCCCGGACCATCAAGCTCGGCTCGCAGGAGATCGACCTGCCGGAATCGGTCTTGCTGGCGCGGCCGGCGCTGCGCGGCTACGAGGGCAAGAAGCTCGTGGTCGGCCTGCGGCCGGAGCACCTGCCCGCGGAGAGCGAGGAGGCCACCGGGCCCAAGCTGGTCGGCGACATCGAACTGGTCGAGGCGCTCGGCTCGGAGCAGGTGGTGCACTTCACCATCGACGCGAACCGGGTGCTGGCCGAGGGAGCGGTCGACAAGGACGAAGCAGCCGCGGTCAAGTCGGGGGAGGGCGTGGCCCGGGTCGGCGCCAAGGTCCCGGTCAAGCCGGGCGACCGGATCACCTTCGCCGTCAGCATCGAGGACATGAAGTTCTTCGACGACGCGACCGGGCTGGCGATTCGCGAATAGTGCCGTCGGGCAAGGTCCGCGGGAGGCGGGTGGTCGCATGAGGTTCGTCTTCAGCCCGCCCGCGGACGAGGCCGCGGGCCTGCTGACCTTGCCCTTCGGTGAGCCGCTGGAGGAATGGCGGGACGAGCGCCTGGTCGAGATCCGTCAGCGCGGGCTGTCCCGGCACGTCGTCCGGTTCGTCGCCGACGGCGGCCAGCTGTTCGCGCTCAAGGCCATCAGCGAGCGGCTCGCCCGGCGCGAGTACCGGCTGCTGCGCGCGCTGGCGGAGCTCAACGTGCCCGCGGTCGAGGTCGTCGGCATCGTCGTCGACCGCGGACCCGACCTGGACGCGATCCTGGTGACCCGGTTCCTGGAGTACTCGACCACCTACCGGGCGCTGTTCTCCAGCCCGCGCGTCGGGCAGCCGACGGACCGGCTGCTCGACGCCCTGGTCGAGCTGCTCGTGCGGCTGCACCTGTCCGGCTTCTTCTGGGGCGACTGCTCGCTGTCGAACACGCTGTTCCGCTACGACGCCGGCACCCTCGGCGCCTACCTGGTCGACGCGGAGACCAGCGAGCAGCACCCGTCCCTGTCGGCCGGGCAGCGCCAGTGGGACGTCGAGCTGGCGGCCGAGCGGACCGTCGGCGAACTGCTCGACCTGCAGGACGGCGGCCTGCTGCCGGCCGACGTCGAGCCGCTGTCCTTCGGCGAGGAGCTGAGCCGGCGTTACGCCCGGCTGTGGGACGAGCTGACCCGGGAGGAACGGCTGCGCCCGGCCGATCAGCGCTACCGGATC
This sequence comes from uncultured Actinomycetota bacterium, assembly GCA_963795335.1. GTDB lineage: Bacteria > Actinomycetota > Actinomycetes > Streptosporangiales > Streptosporangiaceae > Trebonia. Next base: position 102,242 of record CAWCHI010000001.1, on the reverse strand, counting down.
GCGGAGCGCCTGCGGCGGCTCAACGACCTCGGGTTCGACGCCGACGAGGTCGAGGTGATCAGCACGCCCGACGGCGGCAACGAGCTGCGGATCCGGACCAAGGTGGCCGAGGCCGGGCAGCACAGCATCCAGCTGTTCCGGCGGACCGGCATCACCGCCGACGAGAACCAGGCCCGCCGGCTGCTCAACGACATCGCCGCCTTCCGCGGCTACCTGGAGCACAAGTCCGGCCGGCCAGTGTCGGACACCGTCGCCGCCCACCGCTGGCTCGAAGACGTCTACGACCCAGTAGTGGCGGCGATCCCCGACGGGCTGCGCGACCGGCTCGCGCCACCGGAGATCTTCCATGAGATCCTCGAGCACCGCTGGTACCTGTCCGAGCAGGCAGGCCGTGACGTCGGGACCACGGCAGCGGCCCGCTCCTACTTCGAGACCGTCCTGCCGCACGTGCCCGAGCCGCTCACCGCGGCCGGCGGGACGGCCGCCTCACCGCCGCCCCCGGGCGACGCCCGCCCTCCTTCGTGAGCCCGCCGCGGGCCGGCCCGCGGGAGCCTCAGGCCCGGGCGGACGGGTGCCAGCGGACGATGCGGAAGCCGTGGGCGATGGCGGCGGCGAGCGCGTCCGGGTCCAGGCGGCCGCCGGCGGTGCGCGGGATCGGGATGAACCGCATGGCCCGCGGGTTGCCCGCCGCGATCACCCCCAGCAGCCGTTCCACCTCGGCCGGGTCGCTGACCAGGTCGGCCCGGGCGGGCACGGACCGGCCGTGCAGCCGCAGGGTGACCACGCGGCCGCCGCCCAGGTTGCCCGTCCACCGGCCGCCCCCCGGGGTCAGCAGCGTCTCGCCGTCGCGGGCGTAGCTGACCGGCTGCCGGTACGCCTGGCCCGACTTCACGCCGGTGTAGCAGGCCAGCATCAGGCTGGCTGACAGCGGCGTGGGGAACGGCAGGCTCAGCACGCCCCGCATCGGGACGTTGACCAGCCGCATGATCCGGGCCTGCCGTCGCCCCGCAGCGGCGGCGTCCGGAAAGGCTGTCATGGCCATCACGGTATTCCTTTCTTCGCCGGCCACCGGGACAGCCGGGTGGCGAAGTGCGCTGACGCACATAACTTAGATGTCTAATGATTAGATGTCAAACTCTTTATCGGCAAAGGACAGTGTTACCCTGTCGGGCATGCCGGACCCCTCTCCCGTCCCGCTCGGGCTGCGCCTGAACCAGGCTGCCCGTGCCGTCGGCCGTGCCTTCGACGAGGCCCTGGCCGAGGCGGGCGGCAGCCTCCCGGTCTGGCTGATCCTGCTCAACCTCAAGGTCCGCCGGCCGGGCACCCAGCGCGAGCTGGCCGAGGCGGTGGGCATCCGCGAGGCCACGCTGACCCATCACCTGAACGCGATGGACGCCGGCGGCCTGGTCACCCGGGCCCGCGACCGCGCTAACCGCCGGGTGCAGGTGGTCGCGCTCACCCCGGCGGGCGACGCCGCGTTCGTGGCCCTGCGCGACGTCGCGATGGCGTTCGACGCCCGGCTCAACGCGGGCCTGACCGACGCCGACAAGACCGCCCTGGCTGACTTGCTCACCCGGCTGACGGCCAACGTCGGCGGGCCCGAGGCGACGGTGCCGGTGCAGCTGCCCGCGGGCCTCGGTCACTGACCGGCAGCGGCCCGGCGCCAGCGCAAGCGGTGTCAGTGGAAGCGGTGTCAGTGGAAGCGGTGTCAGCGGAAGCGGTGTCAGCGGAAGGCGGGGGAGCGGGGCGCCGCGGCGGGCGGGCGGGAGAGCAGCAGCGGCAGGTCGCGCGGGGTGATAACGGTCGACAGGGCGATGGCCGAGGTCGAGCGGGCGACCGAGGGGGAGGAGTCGATCCGCAGCAGCACCTGCTGCAGGTCGGCGTGTGAGGTCGCGGCGACCTTGCACACCACGTCGGCTGACCCGGTGACCGCGTAGGCCTCGAGCACGGCCGGGATGGCGGCCAGGTCCTCGGTCACGCTCTCGAGCGCCCCCTGGGCGATCGACAGGGTGACGAACGCCATCACGCTGAACCCGGCCGCCGCCACGTCCACGTCGGGGCCGTAGCCGGTGATGACCCCGGCCTGCTCCATCCGCTTGAGCCGGGATTCAACGGTGGCCCGGGCCACCCGGGTGAGCCGGGACAGTTCGAGCGCCCCCGCCCGCGGGTTCTCCCGCAGCGCCGTCACCAGCGCCAAATCGAGCGCGTCGAGTTCAGCCATCCGCCTGCCCTACCTTACTAGTCAATCTGCCTAGATGAATACCGCATTTGGTCCGCAAAATGCTCAACCAGGCTAGCTGGAAATTGGTCGGTTGACTAGGGTAAGCCGGCTCCGTTCTGATGGCGGCAGACCGTGAACCAGAGCCGGAGGCACCCGATGACCCTGAGCCAGGAGCTTCTCGACACCGACACCCTGATCGGCGCGATCGCCCACGACCCCAGTGGCGACCCGTTCCCGGTCAACGGGTGGGACGCCATCGTCTGGGCGGCGGGTAACGCGACGCAGTCCGCGCTGTACTTCCAGCTGGCGTTCGGGATGCGGCTTGAGGCCTACTCCGGCCCCGTTACCGGCAACCGCGACCACCACGCCTACGTGCTGCGCGCGGGCAATGTGCGGTTCGTGGTCAAGGGCGCGGTCGCGGGCGACAGCGCGGTCGCGGATCATCACCGCCGCCACGGCGATGGCGTCATGGACGTCGCCCTCGAGGTACCGGACGTGGACAAGTGCGTGGAGCACGCCCGCGCGGCCGGCGCGACGATCGTGACCGAGCCGCACGACGTGAGCGACGACGACGGCACCGTCCGCACCGCGACGATCGCGGCTTACGGCGAGACCCGGCACACGCTGGTCGACCGCTCCCGCTACCACGGCGCCTACCTGCCCGGTTACACCGCCCGCAGCAGCGCGGCCACCGTCGGGGAGCCGGCCTTCACTGAGCTGGACCACGTCGTCGGCAACGTCGAGCTGGGCAAGATGGACGACTGGGTCGCCTTCTACGGCCGGGTCATGGGCTTCACCAACATGGCCGAGTTCATCGGCGACGACATCGCGACCGACTACTCGGCCCTCATGAGCAAGGTCGTCGCCAACGGCAACCACAGGGTCAAGTTCCCGCTGAACGAGCCCGCTGCGGGCAAGAAGAAGTCGCAGATCGACGAGTACCTGGAGTTCTACGGCGGCCCCGGCGTGCAGCACCTCGCCCTCGCCACCGGCGACATCCTGGCGGCGGTGGACGAGCTGTCCGCGCGCGGGGTCGAGTTCCTCGCCACCCCGGACTCGTACTACACCGACCCGGTGCTGCGGACGCGCATCGGCCAGGTCCGGGTGCCGGTGGAGGAACTGAAGAAGCGAGGCATCCTGGTCGACCGGGACGAGGACGGCTACCTGCTGCAGATCTTCACCAAGCCCATCGGTGACCGGCCGACCGTTTTCTTCGAGCTCATCGAGCGGCACGGGGCCCAGGGCTTCGGCAAGGGCAACTTCAAGGCGCTGTTCGAGGCGATCGAGCGCGAGCAGGAGCTGCGCGGCAACCTCTGACCCGTCCCGTCCGGGGACCTGGCTAGGCGCCCGCCTCGGCCGCTGCCCCGGCCGAGTAGTCGCGCAGCTGAATGGTGAGCATCACCCGCGAGGTGATGCCGAGCTTGCCGAAGATGTGCTCCAGGTGGGCGTCGACGGTGCGCCGGGAAATGAAGAGCCGTTCGGCGATCTGCCGGTTCGACAGGCCCGCCGCGACCAGGCTCGCGATCTCCCGCTCGCGCGTGGTGAGCTGGCCCGGCAGCCGGATCTTGACCCCTTCCTCGGGGGCCGGGTCGCCGTCGTCATGCAGCGCGAAGGCGAGCAGGGCGGCGGACGGCTGGGCGGCGCCCCGGGCGAACAGCTCGGTGAACCTGCGGCCGCCGAGCGCCCCCGCGCAGTCAGCGACGACGCCGTCGTGCGGCCGGGCGCAGGCGCGGGCGGCGGCGGCCCGGCCGCCGGCCTGCTGCCAGAGCGAGTCGGCCCCGCCCAGCAGCCAGGCGGCGCGCTCGGGGCGGCCCGAACGGGCGGCCAGCCAGGCCAGGATCTCCACCGCCAGCGCGGTCCCGGTCGCGTCGCCGGTCTCGTGCTTGACCTCGAGCGCCCGGGTGGCCGTCCAGGTCGACTCGATGTCGCGGCCCGCCTGGTACAGGGCCAGTGCGGCCAGCAGGTAGAGGGTGGCATGCAGCCACCGCTCGCGGGACCGGCCGAGCCGGCGCAGTCCGCGTTCGATGTGCCCGAGGGCGGCCGGGATGTCGTCGTTGCGCAGCGCCAGGTAGGTCAGCTGGATGTCCAGGCCGACCAGCCCGAGGTGATCGCCGCGCGTGGTCAGCAGCCGGAATGCCTCCTCGCCGGACTCGGCCGCCGCGGTCAGCTGCCCGGCCGCCGCCAGCGCCGCCGTCCCGGCCAGGTGGGCCCGGGCGATCAGGGCGACCTCACCCAGCCCGCTCGCGATGTCGAGGCCGGCCGCGGCGGTCGCGGTCGCCTCGGCGCCACCGCCCTGCGCGGTCAGCAGGTGGGCGCGGGCGATGAGCGCCCGCGCGCGCGCGGCCGACCCGGCCGGGACCCGCTGGGTGGCCCGGCTGAGCCAGTAGACCCCTTCCGGCAGCAGGCCGCGCGCCCGCCAGTACCCGCACAGGGCGGTCGCCAGTTCGGCCCCGTCGGCTGTCAAGCCGGGCCCGTCGCCGAGCGCGTACTCAAGGGCCGCCTGGATGTTGGCGTGCTCGCGCCGCAGCTCGCTCAGCCGTGCGAGCTGGTCGTCGTCGGCGAAATGGTCCCTGAAGTACCGCGCCATGGCCAGGTAGCGGTGGATGAGACGGTTCCTGGCCGGGGTCTCGTCGTCGCTGCCCGCGAGCTGTTCAGCGCCGAACTCGCGGATCGCGCCGAGCATCACGTACCGGGTCGGCGGGCCGCCCGCCTCGGGCGGCTCGATCCGGATCAGCAGCGACTTGTCCACCAGGCGGATCAGCGTCGGCATGACCTGCTCGGGCCGCAGGTCGCCCGCGCAGACCTGCTCGGCCGCGCTCATCGTGAACGGGCCCGCGAAGACCGACAGCCGCGCCCACAGCGCCTGCTCGCCCGGGGTGCACAGGACGTAGCTCCACCTCATGGCGTCCCGCAGGCTACGGTGGCGGCCCCCCCGGGCGCCGCTGGCGAGCAAGGTCAGGCTCGCATCGAGGCGGCTCGCCAGCTCGGGGAGCGGCAGCGCCCGCAGCCGGACGGCGGCCAGCTCGATCGCCAGCGGCAGGCCGTCGAGACGGCGGCAGATCCGGACGACCTGGGCCAGGTCGTCCGGGCCGGGTGCGAACCCGGGCACCGCGGCCGCCGCGCGCTGCAGGAACAGCTCGACCGCGGTCCCGCGGTAGCCCGTCAGCCCCGGATCACCGGTGTCGCCGGGGGCGGGCGCCTCACCCGGGCCGGCCTCGGTTTCGCGGGGCCGGCGGTCGAGGCCGGGGACCGTCAGCGGCGGGACCGGGCAGGCGTTCTCGCCGCTGATGTCGAGCGGCTCCCGGCTGGTCGCGAGCATGGTGACGCGGGGCGCGCGGGCGATGACCGCCTCGGCCAGCATCGCGCACGCGTCGACCAGGTGCTCGCAGGTGTCGAGGATCAGCAGCAGCTGCCGGCCGCCCAGGTGGGCCAGGACCGGGTCGAGCCCGGCCCCGCGGGCGGGCTCGGGCAGCCCGAGGGCGCGCGCGACCGCGTCGACCAGCGCGCCCGGCTCGCGCAGGGCAGACAGCTCGACCAGGCAGGTACCGTCGGCGAAGCCGGGTGCGGCGGCGGCCGCGGCGCGCAGCGCGAGCCGCGTCTTGCCGACCCCGCCGGGACCGGTCACCGTCACCAGCCGGGCACGCTCGAGCAGCCTGCTCAGCCTGGCGAGCTCGGCCTCCCGGCCGACGAATCCGGTGGTCTCGACCGGCAGCTGCGGTCGCTGCCGGGCGGCCTGGCCGGCGGACATGCGTTCCTCACCAGTCGCGGGCACAGGCTTTGCTCCCCGGTTCCGTCCCGTACTGCCCGGTTCACTGCGAGTTAAGTCTACGCGCGCGCGGGCCGCAGCGGTCCTCACGCGGGCGGCCACGGCGCCTTTGACCCGGAAGGTGGCGCGTTTGGCCCGGGCTACGATGCGTGGGCGGTGGCGTGCGGCTGCTGCGTCCGGTTGGCGGGCACCCGCTCTCGCAGCCAGATCGTCAGCTGCACCCGGGAGGACAGTCCCAGTTTGGCGAAGATGTGGTGGACGTGCGCGTCCACCGTCCGCTTGGAGATGACCAGGCGCTCGGCGATCTCCCGGTTGGACAGCCCGCGGGTGACGAGCAGGGCGATCTCCCGCTCGCGGGTGGTGAGCGCGTCCCCGCCGTCCCAGCCGCTGGTCTTGTCGGCCAGCCCCGTGCTGGCCAGCCCCGTGGCGGCCGGCCCCGTCGCAGCCGGCCCGTGGCGGCCGGCCCCGTGGTCGGCCAGGCCCCGCCGCGGGCTGCCCCGGGAGCGCGTCAGCCTCGCCGGTGACGAGCGCGGCGATCTCCGCCAGCGGCCAGGTCGCCCCGGCCGCGTGCAGCTCGCTGTAGCGGGCCGACCCGAGCGCGCTCGCGGCGGCGGTCGCGCAGCGCTGGTGGCAGCCCTCGAGCGCGGCGCTGCCGCTGAGCCGCCCGCCGGTCCGCTCCCACAGCCCCTGAGCCGCGCCGAGCATCCAGCCGGCCCGCTGCCAGCGTCCGGCATCGGCCGCCAGCCAGGCGATGACTTCGAGCGCATAGGCCGCGCCGACCAGGTTGCCGATCTCGGCCGAGGCTCGCAGCGCCGCGCTGGCGGCGGCCGCGCACTCGTCTTGGTGGCCGGGTCGCGGGTAGTGGGCGAGGGCGACCAGCGCGTGCGCGTTGCCCCGGAGCCACCGCTCGCCCGGGCCGAGGCTGACCAGCAGCCGTCGGCTGCACGTGAAGGCGGCGTCGAAGTCCCCCGCGTGCACGTAGGTCAGGGCCAGCTGCATGTCGAGGGTGCGCAGCGCATGGTCGGCGCCGAGCGCTTCCAGCCGCCAGCGGGCCTCGGTGGCTGCCTCCAGCGCCTCCTGGTAGTGCCCGTTGGTGGTCAGTGCGAACTGCAGCGCGAGGTACGAGCGGGCCTCGGTGCGGGCGTCGCCGATGCGCGCGGACATCGCGATCGCCTGGCCGGCTTGCCCGGCCGCCTCCGGTAGCCCGACCGTGGCGCCGAGTAGTGCCCGGTTGGCGAGCGCGCTGGCCCGCTCGGGGGACGGCCCGGTGAACAGGTCGAGCGTCTTGTCCTGCCAGTGGATGCCCTCGCGGATCGAACCCGACATGACCCAGTAGGGGAACAGCGCGGCCGCCAGCCGGGCGGCCGGCCGGGTCCGCCCGGCCGGGTCGGCGCCCCGGCCGCGGGTGGCGGTGAGGCCGAATTCGAGCGCGCCGCGGAGGTTAGCGTGCTCGGCCCGCAACGTCGCCAGCCGGTCACCCTGGCCGTCGGCCACCAGCCGGTGACTGAACTCGCTGACCAGGCGGAGGTAGCGGGCCAAGTGCCGCTGGCGCCAGGCGGCGTCCTCGCCCGCTTCGCCCAGCCGCTCGGCGCCGTACTCCCGGACCGAGTCGAGTAGCCGGAGGCGCCCGGGGCCGGCCGGCAGCACCACCGACTTGTCGACCAGGCTGGTGATGACCTCGTCGGCCTGTTCGGCGGGCAGCTCGCCGCCCGCCATCAGCTCCCGCGCGACCGGCAGGCTGAAGCTTCCGGCGAACACCGACAACCGGCGCCAGGCCGCCCGCTCGGCCTCGGTGCACAGCTCGTAGGACCATTCGATCGCGGCCCGCAGCGTCTGGTGCCGGCTGACGATGCCGCGGCGGGTGCCGGTCTCGGCCGTCAGCCCCGCCCCGACCCTCTCGGCCAGCTCGGCGACCGGCAGCGCGCGCACCCGGACCGCGGCCAGCTCGATCGCCAGCGGGATCCCGTCGAGCCGTCGGCAGAGCCGGATCGCGTGCGGCCGGTCGGCCGCGGTGAGGGTGAACCCGCTGACTGCGGCGGCGGCGCGCTGGGCAAACAGATCCACCGCGTCGGTGGGGTCGGTGCCGGCGGTGCTGTCACCGGCAGTGCTGTCCTCAGGGGGGACCGGCAGCGGCCCCAGCCGCAGCACCTTCTCCCCGGCCACGTGCAGCGGCTGCCTACTCGTCGCCAGCACGGTCACGCCGCTGGTCTCGCGCAGCACCGCGGTGACGAAGCGCGCGCAGGCAGCCGCCAGGTGCTCGCAGGTGTCGAGGACGAGCAGCAGCTCGCGGTCGCGCAGTTCGCTCAGCACCGCGTCCAGCGGCGCCGGCGACTCCGTCCGGTACAGGCCGAGCCGCTGCGCGACCGTGTCGCACAGCAATTCCGGCTCGGTCAGGCCGGACAGTTCGACCAGGACGGCGCCGTCGCGGCGGCCGGCCTCCGTGGCGGCCCGCAGCGCGAGCCGGGTCTTGCCGACCCCGCCCGGGCCGGCCACCGTGACCAGCCGGGTGCTGGCGAGCAGGTCGGCCAGCTGGGCCAGCTCACCGCGCCGCCCGACGAAGCCGGAGACGTCGGCGGGCAGCGCACGGCCCCGCTCGGGACCGGGACTGCGGGACGCAGCCGGGGGATTCATGCGCACCTCACGTGGTCGCTGTTTTGCCCCCGGGCATTATCTCGTGCCGCCGCTATGCAATCCCACCCATTACGTCAAAGAGAGCTTGCTAATTTGTCGCAAAATGAGCATGCGGACGTAGCGCACGACGAGTACCGCGGCCGGGGGGCGCGGGCTTCAGGAGCGGGTGACCTCAGGACTGCTGGCAGGCCAGGATCAGGTCGTCGGCTTGGGGCATGCCGGTGCGCCAGAGGGAGCGGGCGATGATTTTGGTGTGGTCGGCGCGGTGGGCGTAGCGGGTGGCGATGTCGCGGACTTCGCTGAGCAGTCCGTGGGAGAGCAGGGTGGGGGCCAGGCCGAGGGCGAGGAAGTGGTCGTTGCGGACCAGGAGGTCGTTTTCCTCGGCTTCGAGGCGGGGGTTGGGCAGGAACGCGATGCCGGCCCCGGTGGTGTCGGCGACCAGTTTGGCCAGGTCGATGACCCGGTGGGTCTCGGTGACCTGGTTGAGGACCATGGGCCGCTGCCCGGCGGCGGGGGGGTTGGTGATCGCGATCTCGATGCACCGCACGGTGTCGCTGATGTGGATGAACGCGCGGGTCTGCCCGCCGGTGCCGTGCACGGTCAGCGGGTGGCCGACCGCGGCCTGCATCAGGAACCGGTTCAGCACGGTGCCGTAGTCGCCGTCGTAGTCGAACCGGTTGACCAGCCGCTCGTCGGCGGCGGTCTGCTCGGTCTGGGTGCCCCACACGATGCCCTGGTGCAGGTCGGTGATCCGCAGCCCGTCGTTGCGGGCGTAGAACGCGAACATGAGCTGGTCCAGGGTCTTGGTCAGGTGGTAGACCGAGCCCGGGTTGGCCGGGTGCAGGATCTCCCGTTCCAGTTCCCCGCCCGGGACCGGGACCTTGACCGTGAGGTACCCCTCGGGGATGGGGGCGTCCCCCGACCAGCCGTACCCGTAGACCCCCATCGTGCCCAGGTGCGCGACCGCCGCGTCCACCCCGGTTTCCACCAGCGCGGCCAGCAGGTTATGGGTCGCCCGCACGTTGTTGTCGACGGTGTAGCGCTTGGTCCGCTGCGAGCGCATCGAGTACGGCGCCGCCCGCTGCTCCGCGAAATGCACCACCGCGTCCGGCCGCAGGGTGCCCAGCAGCTGCGCCAGCCGGTCATACTCGCCCGCCAGGTCCAGCTGCACGAACCCGATCTGGCGTCCCGAGACCTCCCGCCACGCCCGCAGCCGGTCCCCGACCGGCGCCACCGGCGTCAGCGACCCCACCTCCAGGTCCACATCGATCTTCCGCCGCGACAGATTGTCCAGAATCGTGACCTCATGCCCCCGCGACGACAAATACAGCGACGTCGGCCACCCACAAAAACCATCCCCACCAAGAACCAGAACGCGCATTGTGACCCCCCTTGCCGAACGGCAAGAATCCCGCGCGCCAAACAGTGCCCCGGTCGTGAAGATGACTCCGCTGAGGAGCGGATTTCGACCCTGAATGGACAACCCTTGCTGCCTGGCGCTTCCCCTGGTGGGTGATCCTAGCCCGATGAGATGCCGTTGCCGGGCGCTAATCGAGCTTTTGGCACGGTCGAAAACGATAATCGGGTCGGTTAGCCGCGGCAAAGTAGCGCCCACCGCTCATTACCGAACGTTATCCTCGCCCAACCGGAAAAGCGCGCGAAGGGGCCCATTCCGCTGTCCCGGGGGGACTGTCCAGGGGAGACGGTCCAGGCTAGATCTCGGCCCGGATCGCCGGGGTGAGCAGTTCGCCGACCGCTTCCACCAGCCGGGTCATCTCGAAGGAGACCTGGCGGGTATCGCATTCCGGGGCCGCCAGCACGGCCAGGCTGGAGCCGTCGCTGATCGCCATCACGAGCATCAGCCCGTTGTCCATCTCGACCAGGGCCTGCCGGGGTACGCCGGCCTCCATGATCCGCGCCGCGCCGACGACCAGGCTGGTCAATCCGGAAGTGATCGCGGCGAACTGCTCGACGGCGAACCCGGGGATGCCGTCCGACAAGGCCAGTGGGACCCCGTCGGCCGAGACCACGATGGCGTGCGCGATATCCGCGACCCGTACGGTGAAGTCGTTCACGAGCCAGTTCAGGTCCTCACGGTAGACGCCGCTCAACGGCTGTTCTCCTCTCCTGCGCGGGGCGCCGGGCGGGGATCGGGCCCCGCGTGGGCGGCATCTCGATGGCCAAGCTGGAATCCGGTGAGGCGGTCTCGGACCGCCTCGGGTGAGCGCCTGACCGACTGCGGCCGCCCCGCTGGCCTCCTCGGCAGCAACGGGTCGGCGTGAGTCCGGAGGCGACGCTGATCCGGGTAAGGGGTCGGCGGTGGCCCCGCCAGCCCGTCCGCCCGTCCGCCCGCCGGGGGGCCGGGCGGCGCACCGAGCAGTGGTGCCCCGGCGTCGGCGCGCATCGGGCCGGTACCGGATCCAGCCCGGCTCAGGCCGGCCACGGCGGGCCGGTCGGGCCGGTCGGGCCTGCCCGGGGCCGGGGCGCCGGGCCCGGCGAGGTCGGACGGGCCGGCCGCCGGGAATGCATTGCCGCGCGGCACCCGCCGCGGCAGGCCCGCGTTCGTCTGCTCGCGGCCGGACGGCCCGTCGGCCTGGTGTCGCCCCGGCACCGCGCCGAACGGCGTGCTCATCCCGGGTCCCCAGCCGCCGGCCGCCATGTCGCCGGCCGCCATGTCGCTGCCCGAAGGACCGCTGCCCGAAGGGCCGCTGCCCGAAGGGCCGCTGCTCGCCCAGCCGCCGCTGAAGCCGCTCCCGGCCGCCGCCCCGCCGGCGGGCGCGGGCGCACCGCCGGGCATGCCCGGGCCGGCCCGGCCGGCTGCCACGCGGTGTCGACGCCGGCGGCGGACGGCGCCGGGCCGGCCGACGGGCGCTTGGCCGAGAACCACACCTTGGCCGCCCGGGCGGCCCCCCCCGGCCCGGCCCCGGCCGGCTGCTCGCCGCCGCCGGCGTCGACACCGGCTACCTGCTGCGCCCCGCGGTGCCGGCCTGAACCCGGGCTGGGGCCGGCCGGCGGGACATAGCTGGCGGGCGATCCGGGGCCGACGGGTGAGCTGGGGCGGACGGGCGGGATGGCGCGGCGCTGGGCGCGGTCCCGCTTCCGAACGCTGTCCCCGGTCCAAGGCCGGCCGCGGCTCCAGGACCGGCCGTAACCGCGGCGTCGGCCACGGTGCCGACGCCGGCCGCGGCACCCGGGCCGGCCCCGCGCTCGTGCCGGGCGAGCGCGCTCGGCAGCCAGACCAGGGCGGACAGGCCACGGGGGGTCCCGGGCCGGAGCTTGACCCTGATCCCGTGCCGGGCGGCGAGGTGGGCGACCGCGTACAGCCCCATGTGCCGGGAGATGGACACGTCGAGCGCGGGCGGGTGGTCGAGTCGCCAGTTCATGTCGGCCAGCCGGGCGGCGGAGACGCCGACGCCGTCGTCGCGGATTTCGACCAGCACCCCGCCGCTGCTCAGCTCCTGGACGGTGACGCGAACCTGGGTCTGCTGGGGGGAGAACAGCGTGGCGTTCTCGATCAACTCGGCCAGCAGGTGCACCACGTCCCCCGCCGCCTGCCCGGAGACCATCACGCCGGGCTGGACCGCCAGCACGACCCGCTCGTACTGCTCGATCTCGGCCGCGGCGGCCCGGGTGACATCGGCCAGCGGCACCGGCTCGGTCCATTTGCGGACCGGGTCCTCACCCGCCAGCACCAGCAGGTTCTCCGAGTTCCGGCGCATCCGGGTCACCAGGTGGTCCATCGAGAACAGGTTGCCGAGCTGGTGCGGGTCGTCTTCGGTCTGCTCCATCGAGTCGATCATCCGGGCCAGCCGGTCGATCAGCGGCACGCTGCGCCGGGACAGGCTGATGAACATCGCGCTGAGGCTGCCGCGCAGCTGCGCCTCGTTGCCCGCCAGGCGGACCGCCTCCGCGTGCACCTGGTCGAACGCGCGCGCCACCTGCCCGATCTCGTCGGTCGACTTCACCCCGATCGGCTCGACGGCGTGCCCGTCGACGGCCTCGTCACCGACGGCCGCCGCCGCCACCCGGGCCGGCAGCCGCACGGTCGCGATTTCGAGCGCGTCCGCCTGCAGCCGCCGCAGCGGGTTGACCAGCGAGCGGCCCACCAGCGCGGTCGCCAGCAGCACGAGCAGCACCGCGGCGGCGGAGATGCCCCCAGTAAGCAGGGCCGAGTTAACCGCGTCGTGCTCCTGGGCCTGGCTGCGGGCGACGATTCCGTCCATCACCTGCGACTCGATCTGACCTATCTCGCTTATCACCGCGGACTGGTCGGCGTACCAGGTGGCGGCCACGACGGTGCGCGGGATGGCGAGCGTGGTCTGCCCGGTGACGAGCGGCTCGAAGGTGAGCCGCGGGTCACCGCCGAGGTTCACGAAGCCCTCGATCAGCTGGGCTGTCTGCGCCTGCGCACCCGCCACGGTGAGCTGGTAGGCGGTGGACTGGTCGGCGGTGGCCGCGTCGTTGAAGTCGGTCAGGTCGGCAAACTGCAGTCCCTGCGCGGTGGTGAGCGTGCCCAGGCCGCCCGCGTCGTCTAGCGCGTTGGCCAGGCCGACGTTGTTGGCCGCGGGCGCCGTCCCCTGGCCGGCATTGTCGACCGACAGCTCGAGGAGCGCGTCGTAGAGGAACGCGCGCTGCTGTGAGGCCTCGTCCTGGGCCCGGGACAGCGCCCCCAGCGCGAGCACCTGCTCGGACAGCGCGGCGTCGCTGGTACCGCTGGTGATCTCGTCGTTCAGGGTGAACAAGTCGGCGACCGAGCTGGAGTAGTTGTTGACGACCTGGGCGGCCGTCTGGTCTGCGAGCTGGCTGCGCAGCCCGGGAATGCTGCCGATCATGGTGATGACGTCCGACGCCTTAGCCTGCACGGTGGCCGGGAACGCGGGGCCGATCGCGGCGGCGAGCGCCTGGGTCCGGGCGGCAGCGGCGTCGGTGGCCTGTTTGGCCGCCGTCAGCTGGGCGTTCGCGCTCTTGGCGCCCGTGTTGAGCGCGCTCGTGACCGACGCCCGGGTGCCGCGCGGTGCATCCGCGGTGAGCACCGTGTAGGCGGCGACCCCGGCGTAGCGGTCGCGCTCGTTCTCCAGCGCCTGGGCCAGCCCGATCGCCTGCTGCCCGAGCGCGGCCAGCTGCGCGGTCCGGCTGTAGGCGTTGGCCGTGCTCACCGCGTCCGACACCCGCAGCCCGCCGAACACCAGGCCGGTCACGCTGGCCACGGCGAAAACCGCGACCAGGCGGACGGAAACCGGCCAGTTGCTGAGCGAGAACCGGGCGGCCGGCCAGCCAGCGCGTCCGGGTGCTGACGGAGCTGAGCGACCGTGTCCGGGTGCGCCTTCCGGTCTGGACGAGGCCGGCGGCCGGAATGGGCGCGCCGACCCCGCTTGGCGGGGGGCTGTTTGCCCGGGGTCTCGCCGCCCGTCGCCGGATCGGTTCCGCCGCCTGAACCGTTTCCGCCGCCTGGACCGGGCAGCGCCGCCCGGCCGCTTCGCCGCTCGCCGGTGAGCGCGTCGGGGCCATTCATCGCTCTGCCCTCGCTTGTTCATGTCTTCGCCGCAGATCAATATCGACATGAGCCCGTCGCGACGCGGTAGCTCCGTTCCGCGCGCGCTGGGCTAGCGAGAGTCTCAGGACGCGGCCTATGTGAAATTTGGTAAAATCACGATTTAGCGGAAAAACCGCCGCCGAGCGTGCAATCGTTCCATTTTCACAAGAATCAATAATGCCTCTGACGTGCTATTTCCTCGGCAGTCACTCCTGCCTCAGCGAATTAAGCCGGGCCAGGGCCGACGGCTGATTCGCTCAGCAGGAGCCGCATAGCGTCGAGGGCCGCCTCGATGTTCGCCACCGAGTTCGCGTACGACAGCCGCAGGAAGCCCTCGCCGTAGGCCCCGAACGCGGTGCCCGCCAGGCAGGCCACGCCCGCCTCGGCCAGCAGCCGCGCCGCCAGCTGGCCCGCCGGGATCCCGGTTCCGGTGATGTTCGGGAAGGCGTAAAACGCACCGTCCGGCGGCAGGCAACTGACCCCGGGGAGCGCGTTCAGCCCGGCCACGATCACGTCCCGGCGCTGCCGGAACTCCGCCGTCATCGCCGCCACGCCGTCCTGCGGCCCGTCGAGCGCGGCGATCGCCGCGTACTGGCTGAAGGCCGACGTGCAGGACACGGAGTTGATCGCCAGCCGGGTCACCGGCTCGACCAGCGGGGCCGGGAAGACACCGAAGCCGAGCCGCCAGCCCGTCATCGCGTAGGTCTTCGACCAGCCGTCAAGCAGCACCGTCCGTTCTTCCATGCCGTCGAACTGGAGCACCGACGCGTGCTCCCCGCCGTACCGCAGCGCCCAGTAGACCTCGTCCGACAGCACGATGAGATCGTGCCGCACGGCCAGCTCGGCGATTGCCTCGCAGTCGGCCCTGGTCAGCGCCGACCCGCACGGGTTGTGCGGGGAGTTGATGATCAGCAGCTTCGAGCGCGGGGTGATCATCGCGGCGAGCTCGTCGACGTCGATGCGGAACCCGTTGGCTTCGCGCAGCGGCACCGGGACCGGGACCGCGCCCGCGAACGAGGCGATCGAGGCGTACATCGGGAATCCGGGATCGGGGTACAGCACCTCGTCCCCCGGACCGCACAGCGCCAGGATGGTGAAGAACATGACCGGCTTGGCCCCGGGGGTCACCACCACGCGGTCGGGGGAACACCGCGCAACCGCCCGGTCCGGTCGAGAAACGCCGCCACCGCCTCCCGCAGCGGCGTGACCCCGGGCGCGGGCACGTAGTGCGTCTGCCCGCCCCACAGCGCCTCCACCGCGGCCTCACTGATGTGCCCGGCGGTGGGGAAATCGGGCTCGCCGATCTCCAGGTGGATCACCGTGCGCCCGGTCGCCTCCAGTGCCTTGGCCCGCGCGAGCACCTCGAACGCGGACTCGGTGCCGAGGCGGGCCATCCGGTCCGCCAGCCTGATCTCGGTCATGCCCACATCGTAGGGACCTGCCCGGCGGCCGGGAACCGCACGCGGGCCGGGCCCTCGCGGCCGGCGTTACCGAGGACGCGGAATCGACCAGGCCGCTGCCCGGCCTGATTGGCTGCGACACTGGGGGCATGAACGAGGCCCGCGAGTCGCTCGAGCGCGCCTACCGGGAGGAAGCCACCCGGGTCAGGGCCGCGCTAGCCGCGCGCACCGGTGACCTCGGGCTGGCCGAAGACGCCGTGCAGGACGCGTTCGTCGAGGCTCTCGAGCACTGGGCCCGCGACGGTGTCCCGGCCAACCCGGGCGGCTGGCTGGCGACCACCGCCCGCCGCAAGGCGCTCGACCGGCTGCGCCGGGACAAGGTCGGGGCGGACAAACTCACGCTGGCCGCCGCGACGGATGCGGGCGCGGTCGACGCAGGCGCGGGAGACGGCGACGGGGGAGCGGAGCGGCAAGCCGACGACGAGCTGCTGAGCCTGGCCTTCGCCTGCTGCCACCCCGCGCTGGCGAGCGACGCCCAGGTCGCCCTCACGCTGCGCGCCGTCTGCGGGCTGACCACCGCCCAGATCGCGGCGGCGTTCCTGGTCACCGAGCCGACCATGGCCCAGCGGCTGCTGCGGGCGCGTAAGACGCTGGCCGCCCTGGGGGCTCCGGTCACCGTGCCCGACCCGGACGAGCTGGCCGGCCGGCTGGCTCAGGTGCTCGCCGTCGTCTACCTCGTCTTCAACGAGGGCTACCTGGCCAGCTCGGGACGCGAACCTGCCCGCCGTGACCTCGCCGCCCAGGCGATCGCGCTGACCGGGACGCTGCACCGGCTGATGCCGCGCGAGCCCGAGGTGCTGGGGCTGCTGGCGCTGCTGCTGCTGCACGAGTCGCGCGCCCGGGCCCGGTTCGACGGCTGGGGTCGGCTGATCCGGCTCAGGGACCAGGACCGCGCCAAGTGGGACCGCGCGCTGGCGGCGGAGGCGGCGGCCCACCTCGACCGCGCCATCGCGCTCCGCCGTCCCGGCCCCTATCAGGTCCAGGCGGCCATCGCCGCGCTCCACGCGCAGGCGCCGGACTACGAGCACACCGACTGGCGGCAAATCCGCCTGCTCTACTCCCGGCTTCAGCAGCTCGCCCCGTCCCCGGTAGTGCTGCTGAACCGCGCGGTCGCCACCCGCTACGCCCTCGGGGCCGACTGCGCGCTGGCCGAAATCGAGCCGCTGGCGGCCGAGCTCGACGGTTACCACCTGTTCCACGCCCTGCGGGCAGCCCTGCTGGCCGCCGTCGGCCGCGAGGCCGAGGCCGAAGCGGTCCGCGAGCGGGCGCTCGCGCTGGCCGGCAACCCGGCCGAGCGCGAGCTCCTCGCCCGCGGACTGTCGCTGTAGTCACCCGGGGGACGCGCCCCTCATCCGTCCCCCCGGTGTCCGCGCTGGTTGCCTCAGCCCATTTCCATGACCGGGCGGACCTCCATGGTGATCCAGCCCTGGTCGACCCCGGGCCAGGTCTTGGCGATCTCGACCGCCTCGTCGAGGGTGTCGGCCTCGATCACCGAGTAGCCGCCGAGCACCTCCTTGGTCTCCATGAACGGGCCGTCGGTGACCGCGCCCGAGCGGATCGTCCGGGCCGTCTCCGGCCCCTGCAGCTGGCTCCCGGCCTCCAGGCGGCCGGTCGCTCCCCACTTCTCGTACCAGGCGCTCACCTCGGCGTACCAGGTGCCGAAGTCGGCGGTGTCCGGGGCTGGCTGGGTCGGCGTGTTCAGGATCAGCAGCACGTACTTCACGCGAGTCTCCTTCTCGTCGCGGGGGCGCTCCGCTTGGTGGCCCCTTCAACCCCTCCACGAACGGGGCGCGGCCCGATCCGACACCACGCCGGAATTTCTTCCCGCCGCCCGGCGCCCCGGCGTCCCCCGCGCTCAGCGGCTGGCGGTCGGCCAGACCAGCCGCAAGCCCGACCAGTCCTCGTCGACCGCCGCCACCTTCACGTCAACCAGCCCCTCGGCCAGCGCGCATTCCCGCACCACGTTGTCGGTGATGTCGGAGGTATGGCCGCCTGCCCGGCGGGGCCAGAGCGCCCACACCGCGCCCGCCGGGAAGATCCGCTGGGCCAGCGCGGGTAGCCGCGGGCCGATCTCGTCCGCCGTCCGGAAGAACGCGATGATCACGTCGCCCGCGCCGTCCTCCTCCAGCGGCGCCAGCCCGTCCGGCGGGCCGGCCAGCGCCCATCCGTCTGGCGGCGCGTCGAGGCCGACCCGCAGCCCCGGCTTGAGCCCGAGCTTGCGGGCCTGGGCGGCCGGCTGGCCCGCGCCGGTGTTCCCGGGCACGGCAGGCTCAGGGCACCGGGATGTCGTGGTGGGCGAGCGCGAACGACCGCTCGGTCTCGGTCAGCGTCTCGCCCTTGACCGGGTGCACCAGGTCGACGTGCTGCCCGACCGGGCACCACTGCACCCGCCAGGGCCCGAGCCGGAGCGACTTGACCGAGGCGCCGGGAATCCAGACCGTGGTGAACGTGTGCCCCTGACGGCAGCGGACGACGGTGTTCCAGCCGAACGAGTAGCCCTGCCGGACGGCGATGACCGTCCCGACCGCGTAGGCGGCGACGATTGCCGCCAGGGCCGTGTTGTGCCGTTTGCGGTGCACGGATGCCATGCGCTCACGCTACTCCGGTGAGCCGGGCCACGTGTAGCACCGCTCCCCAGTGCCGCCGTACCAGGCCGTCCGGGCGCCGCGCCAGCCGAGCCCGGATCTCGCCGTACAGTCGCTCTCGCTGCCACGGTGCCATCACCAGGTTGCTGGAGAACGTCTCCAGCAACCGGATGTACCCGTCGGCGGTGTACCGGACCTCCCAGTCGAACCGCCGCACGGTGATGTCGCCGAACCGGCCGGACGCGGCGATCTCGCGCTCGCGGGCGGCCAGCGACTGCGGCGTGGGGAAGATGCCGCCGTCGGCCGCGCCGCTGCCGATCGCGTCGTAGACCTCCTGCAGTTCGGCGAAGAACGGGTCGCCGCCGTCCGGCACCACGTGCAGCGCATCCCAGAACGCGAGGTGGCCGCCCGGCCGCAGCAGCGCCGCGGCCTTGGCGTACTTCACCGCCGGGTCGATCCAGTGCCACGCGGTCGCCGCGTAGACCAGCGCGAACCGCCCGGGCGGCCCCGGCCAGGTCTCGAACGGCGCGTTCACCACCGTGACCCGCGGGAACGGGGAGAGGTTGCGCCGGGCCGCGGCCGCCAGCGCGGCCCCCAGCTCTACCGCGGTGACCGCGAACCCGCGCCGTGCCAGCGGCAGCGTTGCCTTGCCGGAGGCACACCCGGCCTCGCACAGCTCGTCCGACTCGGGCGACACCCCGGTCAGTGCCAGCAGCGCCGCGTACAGCCCGGCCGGGTACTCGGGCCGGGCCCGCTGATAATCGGCCGCGACCGCGTCGAAGGTGCGCCGCAGCCGGTCCCGCTCCGCTGCCTGGTCCACCCCCTCAACCTAGCGGGAAAACGCCTTGCCGTCGGTGCGGATAATGGGCGGGTGCGGATCAGGAACGCGACGGAGGCCGACCTGCGGGTACTCCAGGACATCGAGCGGGCGGCCGGGCGCTGGTTCGCGGAGGCGGGCATGCCCGAGATCGCCGAGGACGAGCCGCCGTCGGCCGATGAGCTCACCCGCTACCTGCGGGCGGGGCACGCGTGGGTCGCGGCCGACCGCGACGACGTCCCGGCCGCCTACCTGATCGCCGACCGGGTGGACACCGACCTGCACGTAGAGCAGGTCTCCGTGCACCCACGGGCCGCGCGCCGCGGTATCGGCCGCTCGCTGCTCGACCACGCGGCCGTCCGCGCGGCCGACGAGGGCTGCCGGGCGCTGACCCTGACGACCTTCGCCGAGGTGCCGTGGAACGCTCCGTACTACGCACGGTGCGGCTTCCGAGTGGTCGCGGAACGGGACTTCTCGCCTGCGATGCGCGTCACCTGGGAGCGCGAGGCCGACCACGGCCTGCAGCGCTGGCCCCGGGTGTACATGCGCCGCGGCGTCGGTCAGCCGCCGAATCCGGTCATCGAGTAGATCTCATCCAGGCCAAGCTGCCAGGGGAAAGAGTCTTCGGTCGCGCCCGCCGGACCGGTGCCGCCCGGGCCGAGGAGGACCGATACGCCCTCCCCGCGCAGCGTCTTGAGTGACCGCGCGAACTGCGGGCGGGCTGCCAGCGGTGCGCTCACGCACGGCAGCACCACGATCGGCAGTCCCATCCCGGTCTGCTCGGCCAGCACCGCGAGCGCGTACGAGTCGGCGATGCCGAGCGCCCACTGGTTGAGCAGGTTGAACGTGGCCGGCGCGACCAGGATCGCATCCGGCACCTTGGACCGCGGCGTGCCCGGGGCGCGGTGCTGGCTGCGGACCGGCGACCCGGTCAGCGCCTCGACCTCGGCCACGTCGAAGAAGTTGAGGGCGGAGGGAGTGGCGATCACCTGGACCTCCCAGCCCCGTTCGAGTGCGTGCTTGACCAGTGACCCCGCGTCGGAAACGGGCGCCGCGCCTGACACGACAATCGACAGCATCCTGCTCTTACGCGCCATACCGATGAGCATAGAGCGGCTACCGGAATTCGCCATAGCCGCCCTGACCTGCGGCGTGTCGGTGGCCGGGGCGGCGGGAATCACGCCCGTAAAGAACGAATTAGGGCTGGGCCGGGTCCTTGCGCGCTGGAAGCACCCGCTATCTGGCATCGGCTGGTACCGGCAGGCCAAAAAGGACTTCGCCGTCCCGACCGAGGACCGAGTGTCGCAATAGGCGGGGGTACGCGCGGCCCGGGTGGTCGTCATGTGCAGTCCGGCCGGATCAGGTAAGTCCACCGTCGCGCGCAAGTATGAGCGGCAGGGGGTGGTTCGGCTGTCCTTCGACCAGGAAGCCAGGACGCGCGGCATCACCGCGATGCCGCTACCGCATGACGTGCGCCGGGACATCGAGCAGGAGCTGCGCAGGCGCCTGGCGGACCTGGTGCGGGCGGCACGGACGCAGTGCTCGGTCTCCAGAAATTTTCCGAAAAAAATCATGAACTATCGCCTTGAAATGTTCAGGTTCGAACTGGTACTACTAAAAGTTAGTAGAAGACCCTCGGATGGTCAGCGGCCGGTTCCCGGCACAGGCGCGCGTCAGCGCGGATACGCGGTAAGCGAGTCAATGTGTTCAGGGGACAGCCGTGTCCATCCGGGGAGGTGCTGGCGATGTGTGGTGCCGATGCCGGACCGCCATGCCGCCCTGCCGGTGAACGGGCTTCTTTTGACAGTCCTGCCGCTGCGCTGCGTGCCGCCGGGGCCGCGCTGGATTACCTCAACGCGACTGTAGCCTCGCTGCTCGACGGTCCAGCCTGCGGTGAAGCGCTCGTGGTGGTCGGGGAACTGCAGGCCAAGCTCACCGCCGCGCACGCGGGGCTGCTGCGCCGCTTTGACGCCGCTGATGCTCACGACGCGGACGGGTACGGGTCATCCTCGTCCTGGCTAACCGCGAAGGCGGGCATGTCCAAAGGCGCGGCCAGGGCTGCGGTCCGGCAGATGCGCCAGCTCGCTGAGCGACCCCTGCTCGGTCAGGCGCTGGCGGCCGGTGACATCACCGACTCGGTCGCGTTCACCATCGCCGAGCGGACCCGCAAGCTGCCGGAGCAGTTGCGGGCCGAGACCGACCGCATCCTGCTGGATGCCGCCGCGGCGGGCGCCTCCCTCGACGACCTCGACACGATCGCCGCCTGTGCCATCGAGCGGTGGCGCCAGCAGCAGCCCGACCCCGACACCCCTGACGACGGGTTCGACGACCGCACGGTCCAGCTCGGTGTCACTTTCGGCGGGGCCGCCGTGATCCACGGGAACCTCACCCCCGAATGCGCCACCGCGCTGCGCGCAGTCCTGGAGGCCCTGGGCAAGAAGGCCGGCCCGGAAGACAACCGCACGGAGGGCAAGCGGTTCCACGACGCCCTCCACCTGGGGTGCACGCTGCTGCTGCGGGCCCGGCTGGTGCCCGACCGGGCCGGCGCCGACACCCAGGCCGTCGTGCACATGTCGTTGTCGCAGCTGCGCCAGCTGCCCGGCGCCGACGCCCTGGAAGACACCTGGATCCGGGCCCGGCTCGGCCAGGACGGCTACCTCACCGGCGACGGCGCCCAGGCGGCCGCCTGCGACGCCCAGACCGTCCCGGTCGTCACCGGCACCATCGACCCGCCCGTCATCGACAAGATGACCGCCCTGGTGAAGGCCGCCGCGTCAAGCAATGAGCCAGCGTCGCCCGAGGCGCGGCAGGCGCTGCGGCACGCGATCACCCGCCTGGCCATCGACCTGGTCTCCGGCCCCTCCGGGATCGCCGCCATCCTGCGGCAGGGACTGCTGGAAAAACCGTGGAACACCCCGAGCCTCCCCCTCGACATCGGGTACTCCAGCAGCATCCCGGGCCACATCCGCCGCGCCGTCCTGCTCCGCGACCGCCACTGCGCCTGGCCCCAATGCGACCGGCCCGCCGTGTACTGCGACATCCACCACCTGCGCCACCAGTCCGACGGCGGCGAGACATCGGTAACGAACTGCGCGCTCGTTTGCCAGTTTCATCACGACGTCTGCATTCACCGGCGGGGATGGACGCTCATCCTCCACCCCGACGGCACCACCGAAGCCAGAAGCCCCGACGGCCGGCACATCCTCAGATCCCACGCACCACCAGACACGCACGCCGCGTAGGGCAGGAGTGCCAGCCAGCGTTGCGTCGCCTGCACGGCGAGACCTGCCGACCCCGCTGCCTCGCTGCGGCTGCCTCACTGCGGCTGCCTCACTGCGGCTGCCTCACTGCGGCTGCCTCACTGCGGCTGCCGTACTGCCGCGGCTGCCGTCATAGCCAGGCCGGTCCCGCCAGCGTATCGTCGGTGACCGTGGACACGAGCGACGTCAGCCAGTGGTTCGGCGAGTACGTCGCCACCTTCGCCGCCTGCTGCCGGGGGGAGGCAGACACCGCGTCGCTGCTCGCCTTCTACGCAGTGCCCCTGATCATCACCAATGACGCCGGGTCGGCCGTGCTGACCAGCGGCGAACAGGTGATCGCGATGATGCAGCGGCAGGTCGACGACATGCGGGCGGCGCTCTACGAGCGCAGCGAGATCCTCGATCACGAGGTCACGGTGCTGAACGCGGTGTCTGCGCTCTACCACGGCTCGTTCTCGCGGCACCGCCGTGACGGCGGCGAGATCAGCCGCTTCAGCGTCACCTACTTCATCACCGACGGAACAGCCGGACGCCGTATCTCCGTCCTCGCGGCCCACGGCACCAGGTAGACGGGCGGTAGCGCCCCGGCCGGCTACGCTCGTCGTGTGCCCAGCAAGCCGGGTGCGCGTTCGCTCGGCGCGGCCTTCACCGCCCTCGCGGCGGCGGCGTGGTCCCTGGCCGGGATCCTGCAGCGCCAGCTCCACATGAACCTCGCCTCGCAGCTGGCCGGACGGGCCACCTTCGCCTTCGCCGCCCTCCTCGTCTTCGTGGCGATCGCCGAGCGGGGCCGGGTCGTCCGCGCCTTCCAGGCCATCGGGCGGCCCGGCCTGGCGATAGCGGTGCTGATGGCGATCTCGTCGGGCGCCTTTATCACCGCCCTGGACACCACCCCGGTCGCGGACGTCATGATCATCATGGCGCTGGCCCCGTTGACGGCCGCATTGCTCGGGCTGCTCGGCGGCGAGCCGGTGAGCCGCAAGTCCTGGACGGCGCTGGGCATCGCGGTGGCCGGTTTCGCGGTGATGGCCGGGGCGCCGTCCCGCCCGGGCCTGCTGGGCATGGCCTTCTCTTTCGTCGCGATGCTGAGCTTCGCCGCGACAATCGTCGTCGCCCGGCGCCGGCCCGACGTTTCGATGGCCCCGGCTACCTGCCTGTCCCAGGTGCTGATCTTCGCCGCGTTCGCGCCCTTCGCGCACGTGTCCGAGGTGAGCGGAGCCGGCCTGCGCTACCTGGCCCTGCTCGGCGTGGTGCAGATGGGACTGGGGCTGTTCTTCCTCTCGCTCGGCGCGCGGCTAATCCCCGCGGTCGAGGTCGCGCTGATCACGCAGCTGGAGAATGTCCTGGCGCCGCTGTGGGTGTGGCTGGCGGGTCTCGAGCACCCAGCCGCCCCGGTCATCGCGGGCGGCATCATCGTCATCGGGGCCGTCGTCTTCCAGGTCATCCCGGACCGGGGCGGCCGCGCGGCGCGCAGATGGCAGCGGCGCGTCCGGGCGGGCGACCGCGAGCTGGACGCGGCGCCGCCACTGCGGCCGGGCGAAGCGCCGCTGCTCCCACCGGGTGAAGCGGTCCTGGGCCAAGCCGGGCCCGGCCGCTAAGATGGCAGTGGCGCTCGGGGCGCCACCGGGTCCGCGGAAAGGGCTGAGCCCGCCCGATGCACGGCAGCAGAGCCTTTCGTGCCTTGCCCTCCTTTCGACCGGCGTCGCGGACCGGCCGGCCGTGCGAAAGGAGGGTTGCGATGGCAACGGCCTCGCTTCCCCAGGATCCCGACCTCGGCCAGCTCCGCAACCAGGCCCGCGAGTTGCAGCGCGCGGTCCGTGACGGCGATGAGGCGGCCTGGGCCCGGGTGGCCCGATGGCATCCCGCGCCGCCGTCACCGGACGCCTTCCGGCTCACCGCCGCCCAGCTGGTGCTGGCCCGCGAGCATGGCTTCGCCAGCTGGGCCCGGTTGCGCCGCTACGTCCAGATCGTTACGGCCGGCCGCTGGGACCCTGGCCGTCCGGCCGCCCCGGACGAGTCGACCGCGGACCGGTTCCTGCGGCTCGCCAGCCTGACCTACAGCCGCGATGAGTCAGCCGACGCCGTGGCGGCCCGGCAACTGCTGGCCGCCCACCCCGGTCTGACGGCCGACAGCATGCTGGTGGCGGCGGCCTGCGCCGACGCCGCCGCAGTCCGCCGCCACCTCGCCGACCGGCCCGCCACCGCGACCGCGGCCGGCGGGCCGCACCGCTGGTCACCGCTGCTGTACCAGGCCTACGCGCGGCACGACCCGGATGTCGGCCGGGACGCGACCCTGGAGACCGCCCGGCTGCTGCTGGACGCGGGAGCGGACCCGAACGACGGCCGGTTCTGGCATGCCCTGCCGACCCCGTTCACGGTGCTGACCGGCGTGCTCGGCTACGGCGAGCAGCGCCAGCCATGGCACCCGCACGCGATCGACTTCGCCCGCCTGCTGCTCGACGCCGGGGCCGACCCGAACGACGGGCAGGCACTCTACAACCGGATGTTCGGCTCCAGTGACGACCACCTGGTGCTGTTGTTCGGGTACGGCCTCGGCCGGGACGCGAACGGCCCCTGGTACCGCCTGCTCGGTGAGTCACTCGAACCGCCCACGGTGATGCTGCGCAGCCTGCTGGCCTGGGCGGTCGCTCACGACCAGCGCGAGCGGGTGGCCCTGCTGGCGCGGCACGGCGTCGACATCGCCGCGCCGTTTACCGAGACCCGCAGCCCCCAGCGGTACACCCCGGTCGAGTTCGCACTTATCAACGGCCACCGGGAACTGGCGGCCGAGCTGCGTCAACTCGGGGCCGGGGCGCCCCAGCTGAGCCCGGCCGACGCCTTCGTGGCGGCTGTCCTGGCGGGTGACGCCGACACGGCCGGTGAAACGCCGGCCGCCGTCGTCGCCGCCGTCCGGCAGCGCCGGCCCGGCCTGGTGACGTGGGCCGCCGCCCAGGGCGCCGAGGGCTCGGTCGAGCTGCTGGTCCGGGCCGGATTCGACGTCAACGCCCGCGGCCGCAGCGACATCCCCAGCAACATGCCGTGGCACACCGCCCTGCACGTCGCAGCCGGGAACGGCGACCTCGCCCTCGCCCGGGCGCTGCTCGCGCTCGGGGCCGACCCGGACATCCGCGACCAGCACTACCAGGGGACACCGCTGGGCTGGGCCCGGCACTTCGGCCAGGCCGCCCTGGCCGAGTTGCTCGAACCAGTCACCCAGCCGGACTGACCGGCTCCGCCCTCTCGCCGAGCGGGTCATTCCGGCCTATGATCCTAGAATTGCGTTCTAGGAGCGAAGCGGGCACCCACGGAGGTCGCTATGCGCCATGAGTCGGTCATCGATGAAGCTGCCGGCCGGAAGTTCTACCTCGAAGTCCCCGACGACACCGAGCGGCCGCTGACGTTTCTGCTCAACCTGCACGGCGGCGGCTCGTTTGGCGCCTGGCAGCGGCTGTACTTCCCGGCCCAGGACTACGCCGACGCCCACGGCCTGGTTATCGCGATCCCCACCGCGGCCACGGCCGAGCCGTCCCGGCGCTGGATCGGCGAGGCCGACGACGAGCACTTGCGCAGCGTCGTCAACCTGGTCGCGGGCCAGTTCGGCGACCGCATCCGTTCCTTCTGGCTGGTCGGTCACTCGCAGGGCGGGATGACCTCCCGGCGGCTGCTGAACAGCCCGTTCTTCGCCGACCGGGCCGACGGCTGGCTCAGCCTGTCCGGTGGCCGGCTGGGCGGGGTCGAGCGGGCCGAGGGGTCCGGGCCGCCGTCGTTCCCGGGCGGACCGCAGACGGGCTTCTCGCCCGAGGAGCTGGCCCGGCTGCGGCCGGCCTGGAGGGCCTGCCGGACGCCGACCTGTCGTTCATCTACGCCACCGGCGAGCACGAGATCGCCGGGCTGCCCCCCACCTCGGCCTGGGCCGAGCGTTACGGGGCGGGCCCCCGGGTCCGCGAGCCCGACGTGGTGGACACCGAGGCCGGCCAGGTGTGGGACAAGGTCCGGGAAGGGCACTCCACCCCGCAGTGGGGGCTGCTTCCCCGCCCGGGTACGGCCGAGGTCTTCGTCTACCCGGGTGCACGCGACGGCCGGCTGATCGCCGACGTCGTCCGCCTCGGCAAGGGGCACACCGAGGGCCTCGAGCCGCACATCACCGAGAAGCTGGTCACGATGATGGTGGGCGCCCCCGGCGGCAAGCTGACGGCGGCCGGGAGCGCGGCCGCAGCCGCGCCCGGCCCAGCCGACCGCTAGGGCCGCCGCTGGCGGCTTGGGCAGGCCGCTGGCGGGTCCTCGCCGGCCGGGTCGCCCGGGTTCCCTCAGCGCGGCGGAAGGCTGATGCGGACGCCGCCGTCAGCGGTGGTCTCCAGGCGGACCACGGTGAAGTCGCTGACGTGCCATTCGGGCTGGCAGGCCAGCGCCCGGGGGCCGACCCCGACCGCCCGCATCCCGGCGGCGGCAGCCGCGCCGAGCCCGGCCGCCGAGTCCTCGAAGACTACGCACTCGGCCGGGTCGGCGCCGAGCGCGGCGGCGGCCGCCAGGAAGCCGTCCGGGGCGGGTTTGCCCGCACTGACCTGATCGGAAGTGAGCACCACCGGCGGCAGCGGCAGCCCGGCGGCGGCCATCCGGGTCCGCGCGACCGCGTCGTTGGCCGAGGTGACGAGCGCCCGCGGGACGCCGGCGAGCGCGGCCAGGAACCGGGCGGCGCCGGGGACGGCGACAACGCCGTCGGTGTCGACCGCCTCGGCCTCCAGCAGTTCGCGGGCCTCGGCCAGGTTCTGTTCCCGGGGACGTCCGGGCAGCATCTCGGCCATGGTCTCCTGGCTTTGCCGGCCGTGGGAGATCTGGTACGCGTGCTGCCCGTCGAGCCCGTAGCGGGCGGCCCAGCGGCGCCACATGCGTTCGATCACGGCATCGGAGTTCACCAGGGTCCCGTCCATGTCCAGCAAGACGGCACGGGCGTTCAGCGACGGCATAAGCACTCCGGGGGGTCGGGACGCGCGCTCGGGTTTTGTTCGGTAATCCTACAAAATCCTGGGCGGAGACCCGCCACTAGTACCTGAGGAGGAACGGAGGCAGCCGGTTTTGGTCCCCTGGGAGGTCGCCCGCCCGGGTCGCGCGGCCCTACCGTAGTGCCCGGGAAGTCGTGCCCGGGGGGACGCGATGCCCGCCCAACGAGGAGGAACGATGCCAGCTCAGCGGCTTGGTACGGTCAGCGGCGCCCTGCAATGGCTGCGGGTCGACTTTGCGCCAGTGGAACGGCCGCCGTCGGCCGCCCGCGTCGTCGTCGCCACGGTCGCGTCCGTCGCCGGGTCGCTGGCCGTCGACGCGCTGCTCGTGGTCATCGCGCAGGCGCTGTTCCCGTCCACCCGGGGTTACGCCCACTTCCAGTTTTCCGATTACGCCAAACTCACCGTGATCGGCGTGGTGATCGCCTGCCTGGCGTGGCCGGTCGTCACCCGGATCAGCTCCGCGCCCCGCTGGCTGTTCGCGCGGATGGCGGTGGCGGTCACGCTGGTGCTGTGGCTGCCCGACGTCTACCTGCTGGTCAAGGGCCAGCCCGCCAAGGCGGTCGCGGTGCTGTTCGTCATGCACCTGGCGATCGCCCTGGTGACCTACAACTGCCTGGTGCGCATCGCCCGGACCAGGCCGGCGGTCCCCGTCCGCGACCCGCGGCCGGACCCCGCCGCCCGCACGCTGCGGTAACCGGCCCGGCCGCCCGGGTGAAACACCCGGGCGGCGCGGTCGCCTTAGCCCAGCCCGGCCGACTGCAGCCAGGCCTGGGCCGCGCTGGTGTAGCTCTCCTTGTCGTTGATGACCGCGATGTCCAGCTGGAGCAGGGCGGCGGTGGTCAGCTTGGCCGAGACGGCGTTCAGCGTCGAGGTGATGGTCGGGGTCAGCGCGGGCTTGTAGACCAGCGGGATGACGTTCTGGGCGGCGAACAGGTTCTTCGGGTCGCTCAGCGACACCAGCTTGTCCGACACGATCTGCGGGGTCGTGGTGAACACGTCCGCCGCCTGCACCTTGCCGCTGGTCAGGGCGGACAGGGTGATCGGGCCGGACTCGTCCAGCGGGTCGAAGCCCTTGAACGTCAGCCCGTAGACGTTCTTCAGGCCGACTACGCCGTCGGTGCGGGTCTTGAATTCGGGCGGGCCACCCAGCACGAACTGCGACGCGACCGGGCTCAGGTCGGCGATCGACTTGAGGTGGTACTTGGCCGCGTTCGCCTGGGTGACGGTGATCGAGTCACTGTCCTGCGCCGGCGCCGGGTTGAGGACGGTCAGGGTGGACGGCAGCTTGGCGGCCAGCGCCGCGTCGACGTCCGCGGTGGTCTTCTGGGTCGCGTTCGGGTTGACCTCGACCGTCAGCAGGGTCCCGTTGTACTCCGGGATGATCGTGATCGAGCCCTTCTCGACCTGCGGGTAGTAGACCTCGCGGGCGCCGATGTTCAGCTTGGTGGTGGCCTTCACCCCAGCCTTCGCCAAGGCGAGGGCATACACCTCGGCCAGCACCTCGTTCTCGGGGAAGTTGGCCGAGCCAACGACGACCGAGCCGGAGGCGGAGCCACCGCCCAGCGGGTTCGAGCCGGAACTGGAGGAGCTGGCGCTGGCCGAGCTCGTGGTCACCGGGGGTGCGGAGGAGCTGCTGCTCGAGCAGGCGGCCACGGCGGCGAGGCCGACGACCGCGAGCGCGGCGAGGCCGCTCCTGGGGGTGATGATCGTGAAGGTCATGCGGATTCCCCTGTCTGGGTGGTCGGCGGCCCCGCCGGACGCCGTCAAAGGCACCACTGTAGTGAAAACGCGACTCGTGCGCGCCGGCAAAACCGCCAAGCCGCAGCCGCCCGCCCGGTGACGCAGTCCAGCCCGGTGACGCAGTTCAGCGGGAGCGCCGCCAGATCACCGACTCCCACGGCCCCAGGGTCAGCTCCCCCGGCCGAAGCGGGGGCCGTCCGGGGTCGCTGGCGAGGACCACAGCGGCGCCGGCCCAGCCGGCCTCCAGCGCGAGGTCGGCGCGGACCGGGTCGGCCGAGAAGTTGGCCGCGACGAGCAGCTCGGCCCCCCGGCCGCGGCGCCGGAAGGCCCAGATCGCCGGGTGCTCGGGCAGCAGCAGCTCGAACTCGCCCTCGGTCACCACCGGGTCGGCGTGCCGCAACGCGATGAGCTGCCGGTAGTGCTCGAACACGGAGCCCTCGCGGCCGTCCTGGGCGGCCGCGTTGACGTCCACGTGGTCGGGGTTGACCGCGATCCACGGGGTGCCGCTGGTGAACCCGGCGGAGGGGGATCCGTCCCACTGCACCGGCGTGCGCCCCTGATCCCGGCTCACCCGGGCCATCGCCTCCAGCAGTGCCGCCAGGTCGTCGCCGCGCTCGGTCGCCTCGGCGTGGAACCGCAGGGCCTGGATGTCGCGGAAGTCGGTGATATCGGTGAAGGGCGCGTTAGCCATGCCGATCTCGTCGCCCTGGTACACGTACGGGGTGCCCTGGTGCAGGTGCAGCACCGTCGCCAGGGCCTTGGCCGAGGCGACCCGGTGCTTGCCGTCGTCGCCGAAGCGCGACAGTGACCGCGGCTGGTCGTGGTTGCCGAAGTAGAGCGAGTTCCAGCCGCGGTCGGCCAGGCCCGTCTGCCAGGCGGCCATCGACTGCTTGAGGTCGGCCAGCCGCAGCGGGCGGATGTCGAACTTGTGCGCGCCCTGGTCCAGCCAGACGTGCTCGAACTGGAAGACCATGTCCACCTCGTGCCGTTCCGGCGCGGTGAACAAGACCGCCTGCGGGATCGTGACTCCCGGCATCTCGCCCACGGTGAGCACGTGCCCCGGACGGGCCGCGAAGACCTCGCGGTACATCTCCTGCAGGAACTCGTGGTTGCGGGGGCCGCCCGTGAAGTGCTGGTCGCCCGGTCCGTAGAGCGAGCCGGGGCGCGGCGTGGTGTCGGGGAGGGACGTGTCCTTGCTGATCATGTTGATCACGTCCATCCGGAAGCCGTCCACCCCACGGTCCAGCCACCACCGCATCATCGCGTAGACGGCCTGCCGCACCTCCGGGTTCTCCCAGTTCAGGTCGGGCTGCTTGGGCGAGAAGATGTGCAGGTAGTACTGGCCGGTGTGCGCGTCCCAGGTCCAGGTCGGCCCCGAGAAGTGCGACTCCCAGTTGGTCGGCTCCGCTCCCGGGGTGCCCGGCTCCGTCCCCGGGCGCGGGTCCCGCCACCAGTACCAGTCGCGCTTGGGGCCCTCGCGGCTCGAGCGTGACTCGGTAAACCAGGGGTGCTCGTCGGACGTGTGGTTCACCACCAGGTCCATAACGAGCCGCATGCCGCGGGCGTGCAGCTCGGCGATCAGCTCGTCCAGGTCCGCCAGCGTGCCGAACAGCGGGTCGATGTCCTGGTAGTCGCTGATGTCGTAGCCGTTGTCGTCCATCGGCGAGCGGTACACGGGCGACAGCCAGAGCACGTCCACCCCCAGCCGGTGCAGGTAGTCCAGGTGGCCGAGCACGCCGCGCAGGTCACCGACGCCGTCGCCACCCGAGTCGGCGAAGCTCCGCGGGTACACCTGGTACACCACCCAGCGCCGCCAGTCGTCCGGCCCGCCAGTCCTCGCTGAAAGCTCCACTGTCTCATCGTTCATCGGCGCCTCATCGTCCATCGGCCGATTATGCCCGGATCGCGGCGGCCGCGCAGCTCTGCCCCGGCTGGCCCGCCACCCGGCCGGACCAGAAACCGGCAATTCCCAGAATGTGTTCTGGGTGTTTCAATGAGCGGTATGCACGTTGACCTTGACCAGCTGCGGGTACCGGTCGTGGCCGCGCCGATGCTGCTCGTCTCCGGTCCGGATCTGGTGATCGCGGCGTGCCAGGCGGGAATCGTGGGCAGTTTCCCGACCGCCAACCCGCGCGGTGAGGGGGAACTCGAGCGGTGGCTCACCAGAATCGAGTCCGCCCTCGGGCAGATGCACCTCGCCGGCCTGAGCCCGGCCCCGTACGTGCCCAACCTGATCGTCCACAAGTCCAACCCGCGGCTGGAGGCCGACCTCGCCGCGATCATCGCCCACGCGCCGGCGGCGGTCATCACCAGCGTCGGCTCGCCCGCGGCGGTCGTCGGGCGGCTGCATGACGCGGGTATCGGCGTGTGGTCGGACGTGGCCAGCGTCCGGCACGCGGAGCGGGCGGTGGCGGCCGGCGTTGACGGGCTGATCCTGCTGACGGCAGGGGCGGGCGGCCAGACCGGGTGGGCCAACCCGTTCGCGTTCACTCGCGCCGTGCGAGCGATGTTCGACGGCGTCGTGATCGTCTCCGGCGGCCAGTCCGACGGCTGGGCCCTGTGGGCGGCCCAGACCCTGGGCTGCGACCTCGGCTACATGGGCACCCGTTTCATCGCGACCAGGGAAGCCAGCGCACCCCAGGAGTACAAGGACATGATCGTCGCCAGCGAACTCGACGACATCCACCTGACCACCGCGTTCTCCGGGCTGCCGACCAACATGATGCGCAAGTCGATGGTGGCCCAGGGACTGAACCCGGACGACTTCGGCCTCGACCGGCGGTCCTTCTCGATGGAGGCGCTGTCCGGACCGCCTGGCCCGGGACCCCGGCGCTACCGGGACATCTGGAGCGCCGGGCATTCCGCCTCAGGGGTCCGCGACGTGCCCGCGGTGGCCGAGGTGGTTGACCGCCTGGCCGACGAGTACGCACAGGCCCGGGCGGCCACGGCGGCCCGGCTGGACGGGAAGCCGGCGTGAGCACCCCCGTGACCGGCGCGCTGAGCCCGTACCGCATCCTGGACCTCACGACCAGCCGGGCCTGGCTGACCGGCAAGCTCCTGGCCGACCTCGGGGCCGACGTCATCAAGGTGGAGCCGCCCGGCGGCGACCCCGGCCGCTGGCAGGGGCCGTTCGCGGACGGGGTGCCGTCTCCGGACGACAGCCTGCCGTGGTGGGCCTTCAACCGGGGCAAGCGGTCCGTCATCGCCGACCCGGCGACGCCCGGCGGCCGCGACCTGATCCTCGCGCTGGCCGCCTCGGCCGACGCGCTCCTCGAGTCCTACCAGCCCGGGCAGCTCGAGTACTGGGGCCTCGGGCTGGCCGAGCTGGCCGCGGTGAACCCGGCCATCGTGCTGACCCGGGTGACGCCCTTCGGGCAGGCCGGGCCGTACGCCCGGTACCGGGCGAACGACCTGATCCTGGCGTCCATCGGCGGCCAGGCGTGGATGACGGGAGACGAGGACCGGCCTCCCGTTCGGATTACCATCCCGCAGTCCTTCAACCACGCCGCGGCCGAGGCGGCGGTGCACACGACGGCGGCGCTCTATCACGCCGGCCGGTCCGGCCACGGGCAGCAGGTCGACGTCTCTGCCCAGCTGACCACCGTCCGCACGCTGATGAACGCGATGGCGGGGCCGCACACCGACGGGTCAGTGGCGCGCCGCTCGACGTTCGGACGGCCAACCGCGGGCTCTCCCTACCAGTCGCTCTACCCGTGCGCGGACGGCCATGTGATCGCGTCGGTCGGCTTCGGCCCCGGGGTCGAGGGTTACCTCCGCTGGGTGCTCGACGAGAGCGGGTCCCTGCCGCCGCCGCTGGCCGAGGCGCTGGGGCAGGGCATCGCGCCGGACTACGCCGCGGACAACCCCGCGTTCGCGGATCAGGTGTCGGCCGCACTGGCCGGGTTCTTCGCCGCGCGGACCAAGGAGCAGCTCACCGATCAGGCCCTGGCCCACCGCCTGATGCTGGTGCCGATCAACACCGCGGCCGACCTCTACGCCGATGTCCAGCTGGCCGCCCGCGAGTACTTCACGGCGGTCGAGCACGAGGGCCGCAAGCCGGTGCGCTACCCGTCGGCCTGGGTTCACCTGAGCGCGACGCCGCTGGCCGACACGCCGCGCGCGCCCCGCATCGGTGAGCACGACCCGGAGCTGCGCGAAAGCCTGGCGGTGGGCCCGGCCGGCCGGACGCCACCACCGCACCGGGCCCGCCGGGCGCCAGCGACCCCGGCGACCGCGGCCGGCGGCCCGGTCTTCGACGGCCTGCGGGTGTGGGACGCCTCCTGGGTCGGGGTCGGGCCGCTGACAACCAAGTACCTGGCGGACTACGGCGCGACCGTGATCCGCTCCGAGTCGGCCCGCAACCCTGACGTGCTCCGTCTCGCCCCGCCGTTCCGGGACGGGGTCCGCGGGATCAACCGCTCGCAGTTCTTCGCCGACTACAACACGTCCAAGCGCGGCCTCGGGGTCGACCTCGCGCACGAGCGCGGGCGCGAGATCGCGCTGCGCCTGGCCCGCTGGGCCGACGTCGTGGTGGAGTCCTTCAGCCCCGGCGTGATGGCCAGGCTCGGGCTCTCGCACGACCAGCTGCGGGCGGTCAACCCGTCGCTCATCATGCTGTCCACCTCGATGAACGGCCAGACCGGGCCGCGCCGCACGTTCGCCGGCTTCGGCACCGTGATGGCCCCGATGGCCGGGTTCAGCGAGGTGACCGGCTGGCCCGACCGGCTCCCGGGTTCGCCCTTCGGCGCCTACACCGACTTCATCTGCCAGCGGCTGTGCGGGACGGCGCTGATCGCCGCGCTCGACCACAAGCGCCGCACCGGCGAGGGCCAGTACATCGACCTCGCCCAGTACGAGGGCGGCCTTCAGTTCCAGGCCGCCGCCCTGCTCGACTACGAGGTCAACGGGCGGGCCGCCAGCCGCGACGGCAACCGCAGCCCGGACGCGGCGCCGCACGGCATCTACCCATGCCGGCCGGATGGGGACCAGGACCGGTGGATCGCGATCGCGGTCGAGCGCGACGACGACTGGCCGGTCCTGGCCGGCCTGATCGGCTCGCCCGCCTGGACGGCCGACCCGGCGCTGCGCACCCTGGCCGGCCGGAAGGCGGCCGAGGACCTCATCGACCGCGAGCTCGCCGCCTGGACCGCGCCGCGGGACCGGGACGAGGTTTTCCGCCTGCTGCAGCCCCGGATCGCCGCCGCCCCGGTCAACGACCCGGCCGACCTGCACCGCGACCCGCAGCTGGAATACCGCCGCTACCTGCGTGAGCTAACACACCCGGAGATGGGCCCGACCCTGTACGAAGGCCCCCAGGCGGAGCTGTCGCTCACCCCCGCCCGGCTCGCCAAGGCTGCCCCGTGTCTGGGCGAGGACACCCGCTGGGCGCTGGCCGAGATCGGGTACGACCCCGGCGCCATCGACGAGCTCATCCGGGTCGGCGCCGCCCAGGAGTACACCCCGCCCGCCAGCGCCGCCGAGGGGTAGCCGACGGCCCGCCGGTTCTTTTCGCGTGCCTGCTGGTGTCGGTTACCGGCGGCTCCGGCGAGCTGGTCACGCTGCTGGTGGTGCGGGCCGCGCCAGAGGAACAGGAGGCGCTGCTGTCATCCGGCCACCCCTTCTTCCCCTCGCGGGCCGGCCGTGACCGCCTCGGGGTGCTGCTGGACGACGGCACCGACTGGACCGAGATCCGTGAGCTGGTGACCGACAGCTACCGCCGGCTGGCGCCGCGGAAGCTCATCGCGCGGCTCGGCTAGCAGTCCTGAACCGGGCGAGGGGGCTATCCTCGGCTCGGTGCTGTCCGCGAAATGCAGCGGGCAAACCACGGCAAGGCCGCCAGAGCGCCACAAGCAGCCCTGGCCGGCCACGAGGAAGGGAACACCGATGAACAACCCGACCCTGACCACGGTCATCCAGGAACGTGACTTCGAGCAGGTCGTACTGTGCCGCGACCCAGGCACCGGCCTGGAGTCGGTCATCGCCGTGCACGACACCACCCTCGGCCCCAGCCTCGGCGGTATCCGGATGCGGTCGTATCCGGCGTTCGGTGACGCCGTCGATGACGCGCTCAACCTGGCCCAGGCGATGACGTACAAGGCCGCGCTGGCCGGGCTGGAGCTCGGCGGCGGCAAGTCCGTCATCAATGCCGACCCGGCCGCCGCGAACCGCCGCGACCTCCTGGTGGCGCACGCGCGCTACATCGAGGCCCTCGCGGGCCGTTACATCCCCGCCGTCGACATGGGCACCACGGTCGAGGACCTGGAACTGATCGCGCGGCACGTGACCACTGTCTCCAGCCAGCGCCGTGACCCGTCGGCGATGACCGCCCGCGGCGTGGTCGCCGCCGTCCGCGCCGCGGTCGCCCTGCACGACGACGTGACCCTGACGGGTGCCCGGGTCGCGGTTCAGGGCCTCGGGCACGTCGGCGAGCACGTGGCCCGGCTGCTGAGTGAGGCCGGGGCGCAGCTGCTGGTGACCGACGTCGACGCCGGCCGGGTGCGGAGCGTATGCCAGCGCTTCGGCGCGACCCCGGTCCTGGTCGACGACATTATCGGCGCCGACGTGGACGTGCTCGTGCCGTGCGCCGCCGGCGGCGTCATCGACGCCGACACCGCGAGCATGGTCAAGGCCCGCTACGTCATCGGGGCGGCCAACAACCTGCTGGCCGACGACGCGCTGGCGGTCACCCTCGCCCAGCGCGGCATCGTGCACGTGCCCGACTTCGTCGCCAACGCCGGCGGGCTCATCGCCTGTGACGCGGAGCTCCGCGAGGACGACTCCACCCTCCTGGCGCGGGTGGACGGCATCGGCCAGACCGCCGCCGCCGTGCTCCGGAGGGCGGGCGAGACCGGGCAGGACACCGTCAGCGTGGCGATCGAACTGGCCACGGCGCGGCTGGAGCGCTCGCGCGCCCAGCGCCCCTGGTTCGCCCGCGTGTAGCGCCGGTTCAGCTCAGCGCGGGGTGAGGACGTCGAACTCGTTGCCCTCCGGGTCGGCCAGGCAGTTCCACGACACGTCGTCGCCCTGGCCGACGTCGATGTCGGTGGCACCAAGCGCGTGCAGCCGGGCCACTTCGCCCGCCTGGTCGTCACCGGGATAGGGCCGCAGGTCGAGATGGGTCCGGTTCTTCACCGTCTTGGCGTCAGGCGATCGGACGAACTCAAGGTAGGGCCCGACGCCCTTGGACGAGCGCAGCCGCGCGTAGTCGGCGGTCACCTCGTGCACGGTCCAGTCCATCGCCTGACCCCAGAACCGGGCCATGGCCCGCGGGTCGGCGCAGTCGCTGACCACCGCGGCGATGGGCCCGGTGCCGGCGTAGAGCGGCCGCGGCTCCAGAACGCAGAACTCGTTACCCTCCGGGTCGGCCAGCACCGTCCACGGGACGTCGCCCTGCCCCACGTCGACGTGCGTGGCGCCGAGACCAAGCAGGCGTGCGGTCAGCTCCGCCTGATGCCCGGCCGAGGTGGTGGCGAGGTCGATATGCACCCGGTTCTTCACCGTCTTGGGTTCCGGGACGATGATGATGTCGATGTAGAGGGCGGCGGGGTCGGGGTAGGCGAACCCCGGTGGTTCCAGGTTGGTCACGCCCGGGCCTTCACTGCCGATGCCCCAGCCGAGGGCGGCCGCCCAGAACCGGCCGAGCGCGGCGTCGTCCAGGGCGTTCATCGCGATTTGAACAAGCCGAAGTCGCCATGCGGGCCACCCTATGCCCGCTGAGTCCGCCCGCCCTTAGAGGCTGACCGCGTACAGGGCAGTGAGCGCCTCGTAGTGGCGGGCCGCGGCCTGCTCGTCGTAGGTGTCGTTGTCGGGGACGGCGAAACCGTGGTGCGCGTCGTAGAACTCCACCGTGTTCCTGACGCCCGCCTGCTCCAGTGCCCCGCGCAGCAGCTCGGCCTGCTCGGCGGTGAACGAGCGGTCCTCGATGGCGCCTGCCACGTAGACCACGGCCGCGATCTGGCCCGCGTTCAGGTGCGGGGACTTCGGGTCGTCCTCGACGGCGATCCCGCCGCCGTGGAAGGATGCCGCCGCGCCGATCTTCGCGCCCAGCCTCCCGGCCGCGACCATCGACATGCGCCCGCCCATGCAGTACCCGGTCGTCCCGACCGCGTCGCCGCGCACCTCGGGCCGGGCCAGCAGGAAGTCGGCGTAGGCGCTGGCGTCGGCCGCGATCCGGTCGTTGGTGAGCGACCCCATCAGGCCGAACAGCCGCTTCCGCTCGGCCTCGTCGGTGAACGCGGTCGCCAGGTCGAACGGCGCCCAGCCCGGGTTGCGGTAGTACACGTCCGGGATCAGCACCACGTAGCCGAGCGCGGCGAGCTTGTCGCCCATCACCGACATCGCCTCGCGGGCGCCCCCGGCGTCGGGAAACATCACCACTCCGGGCCACGGGCCCTCGCCGTCCGGGACGTGCAGGGTCCCCGGGGCGGTGCCGTCGGGGGCCGGGATCTCGACGTCGATGCGGGGCATGGCAGTCATCTCCTCCAGCGGGGGGCCGGGCGCAAAGGCCGGTCACAGAACTTCCTACCACGCCCTCTGGTTCACGGGAAGATCGCTGGCTTCGCCGGGCCCGGCGGCACCGCCGGCTAGGAACGGGAACGGCGGTGCCGCCGGCCGGTCAAAGGTGGCCAGCTCCCGGGCCGGTCCGGCGCAGCACGACCGGGGCCGGGTTGAGCCGGTCCCGGACCGCCACGACGCCCTGGACGTTCCGGGCCGCGTCGATAATGTCGCGGCCGACCTGGGTGGTCTCCGGGGTGCCCTCGATGGTGACGATGCCGTTCCTCACGGTCACGATGAAGCGGGCCGGGTCGCACAGGAACCGGCCCAGGATGAGGTCCTGGCTGATCTCGTGCCGGATCGCCTCGTCCGGGCGGTCGTAGACGGCCAGCACGTCGGCCCGGGTGACGATGCCGACCAGCTTGCCGTCGGCGTCGACCACCGGGAGACGCTTGACGCGCTGGGAGTACATCAGCCGGGCGGCGCTGGTGACCGGCTCGCCGGGGCCGATGGTCACGGCCGGCGTGGTCATCAGCTCGGCCGCCGTCACCCCCCTGATCCGCGCCTTCTCGTGCTGGTGGGTCATGCTCTGCAGCACGCCGGGCACGCTTCCGCCGAAGGCCTCCTTGGCCAGCAGGTCGCTTTCCGACACGACGCCGATGACCTTGTTGTCCGCATCGATGACAGGGAACGCGCTCACCCGCCGGTCGTGCAGCATCGAAGCCATTTCCTTGAAGGTGGCGATGGGCCGCACGCAGATCACGTGGGTGCTCATGACGTCCTTGACGGTGGCGCTCATGGCTGTCTTCCTGTTCTGACCCGGCCGTGGCGGACCCGCCCGGCCGGCTACTGAACGGCGCCCGGCTCGGGCGCAACCTGGACCCGGCCGATCGCGACCGTGTCCGGGCCCAGGCGAGGCCAGGTCAGGACGGCTGGGGGACGATGCGGATGTAGGGCTT
Organism: uncultured Actinomycetota bacterium; assembly: GCA_963795335.1. GTDB lineage: Bacteria > Actinomycetota > Actinomycetes > Streptosporangiales > Streptosporangiaceae > Trebonia. The sequence goes on along the minus strand of CAWCHI010000001.1, from coordinate 63,780 downwards.
GGGCGAGTCCCAGCTGCCGAAGATCTCCTTGGCCGCGTCGTTGCTGACCGAGCTGGCGATGATGACGTCGTCGCCCTGCTTCCAGTTGGCCGGGGTGGCGACCTTGTGCTTGGCGGTGAGCTGGAGGGAGTCGATGACCCGGAGGATCTCGTCGAAGTTGCGGCCGGTGGTCATCGGGTAGAGCAGGATCAGCTTGATCTTCTTGTCCGGGCCGATGACGAAGACGCTGCGGACGGTCTGGTTGTCGGCCGCCGTGCGGTCGGCCGGGTCGCCGCTGACGTCGGCGCCGAGCATCCCGTAGAGCTTGGAGACGGTGAACTCGGTGTCGCCGATCATCGGGTAGTTGGGGGCGGTGCCCTGGGTCTCGGCGATGTCGGAGGACCAGCTGGCGTGCTTGTCGAGCGGGTCGACCGACAAGGCCAGGAGCTTCACGCCGCGCTTGTCGAACTCGGGCTTGATCGAGGCCATGGTGCCCAGCTCGGTGGTGCAGATCGGGGTGAAGTCCTTCGGGTGGGAGAACAGCACGGCCCAGGAGTCGCCGATCCACTCGTGGAAGTTGATCGGGCCCTCGGTTGTCTCGGCGGTGAAGTCCGGGGCGGTGTCACCAATCGTCAAGCTCATCGCGAAGTCTCCATTCGAGTAAGTTTTCGGCATCTCATCTGACTCGCGAGACAAAGCCTATCGCTTAGCTAGGGAAAAGCTGGAGTCGGCAGTGTCCCGTCCCGCCAAGATCGCCCGTGGTCCTGGGGTGCGCCGGTGTGGGATGGTCTGTCATTGTTTAGTTGAGCAATAGCAAGCAACAGGGTCTCAGGTGGGAGCGTGTCCGTCCGATGACGGTTAATTCCGACGGGGCAGGCGCGCCAGAACAGGCCGTCCGTGCCCCCGGTCCGCACTACAAGTGGATCGCGCTGTCCAACGCGACGCTGGGCACGTTGATGGCGACGATCAACCAGTCGATCGTGCTGATCGCGCTGCCCGACGTCTTCCACGGCATCGGGCTCGATCCGCTGAGTCCCGGCAACACCAGCTACCTGTTGTGGATGTTCATGGGGTTCCTGGTGGTGTCGGCGGTGCTGGTGGTCTCGTTCGGCCGGCTGGGTGACATGTTCGGGCGGGTCCGGATGTTCACCCTGGGCTTCGCGATCTTCAGCGTGGGGTCGATTTTCCTGACCATCACCTGGCTGCACGGCGCGGACGGGGCGCTGTGGCTCATCATCTGGCGCGTCGTGCAGGGCGTCGGCGGCGCATTCCTGTTCGCCAACTCCGCTGCCATCATCACCGACGCGTTCCCGGCCAACCAGCGCGGCACTGCCCTGTCGGTGAACTCGATCGCGGCCATCGGCGGGTCGTTCATCGGCCTCATCCTCGGCGGCGTGCTGGCCCCGATCAACTGGCACCTGATCTTCCTCGTCTCGGCCCCGATCGGTGTCTTCGGCACCGGGTGGGCGTACCTGATGCTGCACGACATCGGGATCCGCAAGCACGCCAAGATGGACTGGTGGGGGAACCTGCTGTTCGCGGTCGGCCTGATCTCGATCCTGGTCGGCATCACCTACGGCCTCCAGCCGTACGGCGGGCACCCGATGGGCTGGACCAACCCGATGGTCCTGGGCATGCTCTTCGGCGGCCTGGCGCTGCTGATCGTCTTCGTGTTCGTGGAGACCAAGGTCGCCGAGCCGCTGTTCCAGATCTCGCTGTTCAAGATCCGCGCGTTCGCCGCCGGGAACATCGCGAGCCTGATGGTGGCCATGGGCCGCGGCGGCATGCAGTTCATGCTGATCATCTGGCTGCAGGGCATCTGGCTGCCGTTGCACGGCTACAGCTACAGCCAGACCCCGCTGTGGGCCGGCATCTACCTGGTGCCGCTGACGGTCGGCTTCCTGATTTCGGCGCCGCTATCCGGGGTCCTGTCGGACAAGTTCGGCGCCAAGGCCTTCACCGTCGGCGGCGCGCTGCTCACCGGAGCGTCCTTCCTGCTGCTGCTGTTCGTCCCGGTGAACTTCCCCTACTGGGAGTTCGCGCTCGTCATCGCCCTCAACGGCTTCGGGTCCGGTCTGTTCGTCTCGCCGAACTGGGCCGAGATGATGAACGCGGTCCCGTCCGACCGGCGCGGGGCGGCGGGCGGCATGATCGCCACGTTCCAGAACTCCGCGTTCGTGCTGTCGATCGGCATCTTCTTCACCCTCATGGTGGTCGGGCTGTCGAGCAAGCTGCCGGCCGCCATGACCACGGGGCTGACCGGCCAGGGCATCCCGGCCGCGACGGCCGCGCCGATCTCGCACCTCCCCCCGATCGGCGTGCTGTTCGCCTCCTTCCTCGGCTACAACCCGATGCAGCAGCTGCTCGGGCCGGCGCTCCATCTGCTGACCCCGGCCCACGCGGCCTACGTGGTCGGCCGGGACTTCTTCCCGCACCTGATCACGGCCCCGTTCCGCAGTGGTCTCGGCGAGGCCTTCGCGTTCGCCATCGCGGCCAACGTGATCGCCGCTGTGGCCTCCGCCCTGACCGGCCGGCGCCCGAAGGCAACTCTGCCGGGCGGGTCGCTGGGCTACGAACTGGCCGCGGTGGCCGGGGAAGGCGTCTTCGAGCCGAGCGAACTCGTGATCCCCGTGACCGTCGAAGACAGCGCCGAGACGCCGGGCACTTCCGACGAGGGCACGCCGGTGTGAGTGGCCCGGCCCTAGCGCCCCGGGCCAAATAATCCCTGTCCCTCCTATCGGCCACAGGGGAGCTTGCTTAGGCTGACGGTATGAACCGGGGCTGGCCCCCCGGGGCCGGCCTAACGAGGTGGGCGATGGCACTCGTTTTTGAATCCGTGACTGACGCGGTCGGCGGCACCCCGCTGTTCCGGCTGCGCGGCCTCGGGCGCGGCATCGCCGCCGCGGTCTACGCCAAGGCCGAGTTCTACAGCGTGGGCGGGAGCGTCAAGGACCGGGCGGCGCTGGCGATGGTCGACGCGGCCGAGCGCGACGGGCGGCTCGCCCCCGGCGGCACCATTGTCGAGGCCACCTCGGGCAATACCGGCATCGGCCTCACGATCGTTGGACGGCAGCGGGGCTACCGGGTCGTGGTGGTCGTTTCCGACCGCTCGGCTCAGGAGAAGACCGATATCCTCCGCGCCTACGGCGCCGAGGTAGTCATCGGCAACGCGTCCCTGCCCCGGCAGCACCCCGATCACCTGTTCAACATCGCCCGCCGGCTGGCCGACGAGACGCCGGGCGGGTGGCTCGCCAATCAGTACGACAACCCGGCCAACCCGCTGGCGCACCTCCGCACGACCGGGCCGGAGATCTGGCAGCAGACCGGCGGGCGGATCACCCACTTCGTGGCCGGCGTCGGCACCGGGGGCACGATCAGCGGGACCAGCCGCTACCTCAAGGAGGTCTCCGGCGGGCGGGTGCGGGTCATCGGGGCCGACCCCGAGAACTCCCGTTACTCCGGGGGGGACGGCAGTCCCTATTACGTGGAGAGCATCGGCCACTTCCTCCACCCGGAGACAGATGAAGACATCTGGCCGGAGTCTTTCCATCCTGGCGCGGTCGACCAGTTCGAGACGGTCAGCGACCGGGAGTCGCTCGAGACCGCCCGCCGCCTGGCCCGCGAGGACGGGTTGCTGGCGGGGCCGTCCTCCGGGACGGCGGTGGCGGCGGCACTGCGCACCGCCCGTGCCCTCGGCCCCTCAGACCTGGTGGTGGTGCTGCTGCCGGACTCGGGGCGTTCCTACCTGTCCAAGGTGTTCAGCGATGACTGGATGCGCCGCTGGGGCTTCCTGGAGGAACCGCGGGACCAGGAGGGGGCGGTACTGGCGGACCTCCTCGCGCGGCGCGCCCGGGACACCGGGCCGCAGGCGGACCCGCCCTTCGTCACGGTTGACGCCACCGCGACGGTCGACCAGGCCCTGCACGCGGCGGGCGTGCCCGCTGCAGGGGACGCGGGGCCAGCCGGCCGTGGTGCGGCCCCGGCGGCGGTACTCGTCGTCGCGCCGCGGCCCCGGCGGCCCTACGGCCTGTCCGCGGCCGAGGTCAGCGGTTCGTTCGCGCCCGCCCGGCTCGCCGCGGACCTGGCGGCCGGCCGCATCCCGGGCGACGACCTCATCGTCGCACACGCGGACGCGCCGTTGCCGACGGCGGGCACCGGGCAGTCGGCGGCCGATGCGCTGGCGGCGCTCGGCCCGGCGGGCGCTGGGTCCGGCGCCGTCCTCGTGCTCCGCGACGGGCGGGCCCACGCGGTCGTCGGGCGGGCCGAGTTGCTCAGCGCGCTCTAAAGCAGAGCCGCGTTACCGGCGTCAGCCGCGCAGCAGCGGCAGCAACTGGTCGCCCTGCCGCCTGATCTCGGGCAGGTACGGCGTGTCGGACAGGATGAAGTGGGTGACTCCGAGGGCGGCGTAGTTCCGGAGCGACTTGGCCACGTCCTCGGCCGAGCCGACGAGCCAGGTCGTCGCGGCGCCGGCGCCACCGAATTTCGCGGGCGTGGTGTAGAGGTTGTCGTCGAGCACCTCCCCCCGCGCGGCCAGGGCGGACACCCGCTGCTGGCCTACGGCCGCCTGCCAGTGCGCGTCCGGCGGCTGCCAGGCGGCCGACTTGGCCATCTCGGCGACCTTCGCCTCCGCGTCGGACCAGGCCTGCTCGGTGGTGTCGCGGACGACAGTGGTCACGCGGAGCCCGAATTCCAGGGGCGCGTACGGGCGCCCCAGCTCGGTGCTGAGCGACGTCAGCCGGTTGATCCGCGTCCGCACCCCGTCCAGCGTCTCGCCCCAGAACAGCTGGACATCGGCCTCGGCCGCGGCGACCCGTTCAGCGGCCTCCGACGCGCCCCCGAAGTAGATTTTCGGGTGTGGCCGGCCTTCGTGCGCAGCGATCCGCTGCGCGACCGTCGAGCCGGTGACGCTGTAGTGCCGGCCATGGTAGGAGACATCCTGCTCGGTCCAGAGCCTGCGCACGAGCTGCATGAACTCGGCCGTCCGGGCGTAGCGGGCGGACTGGTCGGCCAGCGTGTCGCCGTAGGCGGCGGGGTTGTCCTGGCCGGAGATGATGTGCACCCGGACCCGGCCGCAGGTCAGGTGATCCAGCGTCGCGGTGGCGGCAGCGAAGTTCGCCGGGTGCCAGTAGCCCGGGCGGGTCGCGATCAGCGGCTCGAACGTGGTCGTCGCGGTGGCCAGCGCGGTCGCGACGGTGAAGGTATCCGGGCGGCCCCACCCGGCCCCGATGAGCGCGCCCCGCCAGCCGTGCTCTTCCAGCGCGCGGGCCTGGGCGGTCAGGGTGGCGAGGCTGTTGTGGCCCGCGGTGGCCGGCTCGCCGCGGTGGCCGGGCGCTACCTGGTTGGGGATGTACCACAGGAACTCTGGGCTCACGACTCTTCCTCTCGCGCCGGGCAGCGTCTGTGATCGACCAAATTGTCAACTAAACCGATAGAATACGTCGTCAATATGCCGCTCAGTCCAGTCCCGGCGGGCGGCCAGAAGACTCAGGCGGCTAAGAAGTGCTCAGTGGCCCCGCCCGCGGGCGGCCGCGTTCGGTCACACTCCGGAGTGTTGTCGCAACAGATTGATACAGGTGATCTATGGTGGCAAGCGTCATGACACGTTCGTGCCCCCCGGGCTGGAGCGGGATCACACGCATCCACGAGAGGATGTGACCTGAAGTGGCCTTCCTGAACACGCTTTTCAGCCGAAAAGGCCTATCTGTCGCGCTTTACATCCTGATTGGCGTCTTTCTCAATACCGCGGCCCCTCACTTGCCAGCGAGTCCGAGCACTGCGTCAGCGCTGCACAGCTGGGGCCAGTACGTCATCTCGGTGCTCTTCTGGCCCCTGGGCCTCTGGCATCCGACCTTCACCCTGGGCAAATGGACACCCTGAGGACCGGCGGCGTCCCGGACCAACCTTGACGGTAATTCTAGAATCAGCTTAAATTGCAGGCGCCGACCGACGGGAGGCGTCTTGCCCGAGCAGGATGCGCGCGACACCCCGAGCCCGGCTCAGCCCGTTGCCGCCTTCCCAGGTCCCCCCGGTGCGGCTGACGAGCCGAAGCCCCGCCGCAAGGCGGTGTTCGCGGTGGTGGCCCTGGCCCTGTTCATGTCCTCGGTCGACCAGACCATCGTGGCGACCGCGCTGCCCGCGCTGCAGCACGACCTGCACGCCCCGCTGACCTGGTCCGGCTGGACGATCACGATCTACGCGCTCGGGCAGGTGCTCGCCATGCCGATCGCGGGCAACATCAGCGACCAGTACGGGCGCAAGCGGGTGTTCCTGATTGCCGTGGCGATTTTCACGGCGGCCTCGCTGTGCTGCGGGTTCGCGCCCAGCATCTACTGGCTGGTACCGCTCCGCGCCCTGCAGTCTCTCGGCGGCGGTGCCTTCTTGCCGTCCGCCAACGGGATCGTGGCCGATATGTTCGGCCGGGAACGGGACCGGGCGCTCGGCATGTTCACCAGCATCTTCCCGATTGGTGCCGTCGCCGGGCCGGCCATGGGCGGGTTCTTCGTCGAATTCTGGACCTGGCGCGGGATCTTCCTCGTCAACGTCCCGGTCGGCCTGATCCTGATTGTTCTCGGCCGCCGGATCATCCCCCGGCAGCCGCGCACCGCAGGGGAACGTTTTGACCTGGCCGGGGTGGCGCTGCTCGGCGTCGCGCTGATCGCGGTCATGGTCGGCATCACCAACCTCGGCTCGCCCGGCGGCGGTGTGGCCTGGCTCGGCATCGCGGTCCCCATCGTCATCGGGGTGGGCACGGCGGGCTTCTTCGTCCGGCACACGCAGCGTGCGCGCGCCCCCTTCGTCACACCGCTACTGCTCTACGGGCACGGCTTCGGGACCATGAACGTCATCAACGTGCTGTTCGGCAGTGCCGCCCTGGGATTCGGCGCCCTGGTGCCGCTCTACGCCCAGGACCGCTACGGCATCAGCAGCCTGTCGAGCGGCTCGCTTCTCATCGCGCGCGCCATCGGCATGATCTCCATCGCCGGCATCGCCGTCCTGCTGCTGCGCCGGACGGGCTGCCGGCCACCGATGATCGTCGGGAACCTCCTCATCGCGGCCGGCCTGGTGACCATGGCGATACCCGCCCCGGCCGGCATCGCCCCCTACTGGTGGCTGTGCGCGACGGCCGCCCTGACCGGCCTCGGAGCCGGTACGGCCATCCCCGCGTCGAACAACGCGATCCTCCAGTTCGCCGTGGGCAGCATCGCGGCCGTCGCCGGGCTCCGGGGAATGTTCCGCCAGGCGGGCGGCATCCTCGCGGTATCAGTGAGCACGGCCGTGGTCGCCCGCAGCGCTCACCCGGGTACGGCCCTGGCCTACCTGTTCCTGGCGTTCGCCGGGCTGCTGACGATCTCGGTCCCGCTGGCCTTTCTCGTGCCCAATCACCGCGGCCGGATTTGACGCGCTCCTCCCGGGGGGAACGGTGTCCCGCTTCTCTCCTCAGCGGCGGAGAATGTCACGAAGGTGACTGACGGGCCACCGCCGGTCGAACAGGGTCGGGTCACCCTGGTCCTCCGCCCGGAGCTGGCCGATCAGGGTCACGTAGCCGTCGAGGTCGAGCGTCCGTAGCAGGTCGAGCAGGTCGGCCGCCTCGCCGGCGGCGGGAGTGACGGGCGCGACGAACCGGTCGTAGATGTCCATGATCTGGCGAATCATGGCCAGGTGGCGCGGCCCGGGTTCGACCGAGGGGAAGTTCGACGCGGCGAAGTCCTCGGTGAAGACGATCGGCTCGACGGCCAGAGCCTGGGCTCCGTAGCGCTGAGCGAGATGGATCAGCAGCTCGACATCGAAGGTCTCGTTGAACGATGTCATCGCAGACAACACGGGGGCGAGCGCGTCCGCGTCGAAGGCCTTGAAGCCAGCCTGGGTGTCGAGGACGTGGGCGAGGGACGGGATGAGCGTGGCCCGGACGAAATGGCGGAACAAGACAATGACCTTGTCGGGTTTGTCGCCGGTGCTGTGCGGCTCTTTGGTCGGGCCGCCCGGCCGGACCAGGACGGCCTCGTCCATCCCGTACCGCTGGCCGAGTGCGGCCGCCACCGCGTCGCCGCCTGCGACCGGCGCCGCCAGCGAGCCCAGCTGGGCCAGGTTCGCCGACAGATCCGCGTCCGTATAACAAACCACCTGCAGGCCGGCGCCGTTGCTCCGCGGCCGGCCGGTCTCGACCGCTGCGGCCAGCCCGGCCAGGATCGAGCCGCCCTTGCGGGACTGGTCAGTCGAGACCAGCGCGTCAAAGGCGGGGCTGATCGACCAGTCGCTCTCGATCACCTCGGCCAGCCGCAGGACCTTCACGCTGCGGTGGCCTTCGGTCGGGTAACCTTCCGCCGCCGCGATGTCCTGCATGAGATCTGCGCTGGAGGGACGGTCCGGGCAGCCGTCATCGCAGGCAATGATGCTCCACGTGACGCCGGGCAGCCCACTGGTCAGCCAGTCGAGCTGGGCGACCTTGGCGCGGACAAAATCCTCGCCGTGCTCATGCACCGACCGGGGAACCATGCGGCCGGTTTCGCCGTACATGGCCCAGACCACGGTCAGGTGGACCGGCCTGCCGAGTTCGCTGAGTCGCTGTCGCGAGCGCGCCGCTGCCTGTGCTTCGGCGGCCACGGCCGGACCGTGGCTCCGCGCGACCTGGTGCGCCGCCCCGCTGCCCTCGGCCAGGGCCGAGGCCGCGTCGAGTACCGCCTGGTTCTCGGCTGGGTCGGTGAGGTCGCGGGCTGGTACGAGTGCCTCGGTCATCGCCCTAGGATGCCACCCCCTCGGCGCCCCGGTGCCGTTATGGCGCGTGATGGGCGCCGCCTGCGCACCCGCAGCCCTGCGACTCTCTCGATGAGCTGGTGGAGACGGCCTCAACCCGGACTACGCCCGGTACCGGGCCAGCGCCGGGCGTGACATCCCGGTGCTGATGCTTGAGCCAGCCGAGTCAGACGCGACGATTACGCGCGGGTGCCGGCGCCGTCGCGCAGGAACTCCAGCAGCAGCCGGGCGACCTGGTCCGGCTGCTCCTGCTGGACCCAGTGGCCCGCCCCCTCGATCAGGTAGATGCCGGCCATCTTGCTGCATCCCCGGGTGCGCATCGCCTCCAGGGCGCCGGGAACCTGATAGTTGCCCCAGTCCTGCCGGCCTGAGATAAACGCCGCCGGGACGTCAATGGTGCGGCCGGCCCAGATCTGCATCTCGGAATCAAACGCCCCGGAAGCCGAGCAGCGGTACGACTGCAGGCCGCCCTGGAATCCGGTCCGGCCGAACTCGGTGACGCACTGGGCGAGCTCCTCATCGGGGAGCCAGGAATTGGCCGCGATGGCCGCCGCTGACGGCATGTGCCCGGCGACCGTTTCGGCCATGTTCTGGTTCAGGTCCATCACGTAGTACTCCGGCATCCGGGCAAGTTCCCCGGCCGACCACCCGGCCAGTTCGAAGGGCTGGTTTTCCGGGGCGTCCGCGCTCTTGAAGTGGTAGTAGCCGCGCAGGAAATCATGCAGCCCCTGCGGGGCGAACTGCATGTCCGCGTTCGCTTCACGGGTGGAGTAGTAAAGACGGTAGTGCTTACGCGGACGCGGCAGGTTCGCCAGCTCACGGTGGATCGGGTCGGCTGCCCACGGACGCGGCGGACCTGGCAGCGGCCGCAGCGCAAGCGGGGGGATGCCGGGGAACGGCGCGCTCATCATCACGACCGAGCGGAAGATGTCGGGCCGGATCAGGGCGCACCAGGCGGCTGCCGGGGAGCCGAAATCATGACCGATCACGGCCTCGACCGAGGCGTAGCCGAGCGCGGCCACCAGCCCGATCGCATCGCGCACCACGTTCAGCATCCGGAACGGCGTCAGGTCACCGTCGTAGCCGGCGTCCCATCCCGTCGTTCGCCCGTAACCGCGCAGATCGGGAGCGACGACGTGGTATCCGGCGCCGGCCAGCGCGGGCATGACCTTGCGCCAGCAGTAGGCCAGCTCCGGGAATCCGTGCAGCAGAAGCAGGCACGGCCTGCCCGGGGTCTCGAATCCCGCCTCGAGATAATGCACCCGCAGGCCATTGACGTGGTCGGCAAAGCGCGAGCGGATTCCGGCGGGCAGTGCGAGCTCTGGGGGCTGTGCCCGTTCGGTCATGCCGACCACGTTACGCACCGGGGCGCCGTCTGCCCAGCGGCAGCCGGGCGGCCCCAAGGGGACCGCCCGGCCAGAGTTCAGCTCGCTGGCGTTACCAGCGGTCGATGTGCAGCACCGTGTCGAGGGGGTCGCGCGGGGCTGGCTTGAACGTTTCTCCGGTGTAGTACGCGGTGGGCAGGAGCACGCCCTGCCGGTAGCCGTCGGGGATGCCGAGGATCTCGGCCACCTCCGCCTCGCGCTGCAGGTGCAGCGTCGTCCAGGCGGTACCGAGTCCGCGAGCGCGCGCCGCCAGCGCGTAGCTCCACGCCGCGGGCAGCAGTGAGCCCCACAGCCCGGCCTGGCTGCCGTCGCTGAGCGGCCCGGTCGCGATGCACGCGACCACGAGCACCGGCACATCACGCATGTGGTGGGCCAGCCACTCGGAGCTGGTGCCGATGCGCTGCTGGATCGCGGAGCGCGCAGGATCGTCGGCGTACCGCGAGCGGGCCGAGGCCCCCGATTGCAGGTAGCCGAGGGTGATGTCCCGGTAGATGTCGCCGACGGCGTGGCGCTGGGCCTCGTCGGTGATTACCACCCACTGCCAGCCCTGCTGGTTCGAGCCGCTCGGCGCCTGCAGGGCCACCTCGAGGCACTCGCGGATGAGGTCCAGTGGCACCGGCCGGGTGAGGTCAAGTCGCTTGCGTACGGTCCGGGTAGTAGTCAGCAGCTCATCGGGGGACAGGGGGAGTGTTGGCATAGGCGCAAGCCTAACGACAGCCGGGCGAGGCGGCCCGGGCGCCAGGTGTGTCTGCGGTTTCAGGCAGCCGGCCCGACAATTGCCCCATGACAGAGCGCGGCCTGCGCGTTAGCGTGAGGTTGCGGGACCGGCCGGTCCCGGCGGGACATCCGTAAACGGTGCCGCGGCGGGTCCGCAGCAGGGCAAGGGGCGCAGATGAAACTGGCCATGGGACTGGGACTGGGCGGCCGGGGCAACTTTACCGAGTCGGTTAACCAGATCGCCGAGCTTGAGAAGGTCGGCCTGGACGTCGCCAGCGCCGGGGAGGCCTGGAGTTTCGACGCGTTCACCAAGCTCGCCTACGTCGCGGCCAAGACTGAGCGGGTGCAACTGGCCAGCACCATTGTCAATGTGTTCTCCCGCTCGGCCTCGACCATCGCCGTCAGCGCCGCCAGCATCGACCAGATGTCCGGCGGCCGGTTCATCCTGGGCCTGGGCAGCTCCGGCCCGCAGGTCATCGAGGGCTTCCACGGGGTCCCGTTCACCAAGCCGCTGTCGCACATCGTCGACGTCATCGGCGTCTGCCGGATCCTGTGGCGGCGCGAGAAGGTCATTTACTCGGGCTCCGCCATCACCGTCCCGTTGCCAGCCGGCGAGGGCACCGGTCTGGGCAAGCCGCTCAACGTCATGGACTACCCGCTGCGCTCCGACATCCCGATCTGGTGGGCGGCGCTCACCCCGCGCGCGGTCGAGAAGGCGGCCGAGCTCGCCGATGGGTGGATCCCGATCCACCTCATTCCGGAGAAGGTCAGCGAGGTGTGGGGCGATCAGCTCCGGGCCGGCCTGGCCCGGCGCGGTGAGGGGCGCCTCCCGTTCGACATCAACGCCCAGGTGAACGTCGCCATCGGTGAGGACCTGCCGGTCGAGAAGCTGCGCGACCAGTACCGGCCGCAGCTCGCCCTGTACGTCGGCGGCATGGGCGCCCGCGGCGCGAACTTCTACAACGACATGGCCGTCGCGTTCGGCTTCCCCGACGAGGCCAAGGCCATCCAAGACCTCTACCTGGAAGGCCGGAAGGCGGAGGCGGCCAGCCTGGTCCCGCCCGAGTGGCTGGAGAAGTCGCAGCTCATCGGACCCAAGAGCTACGTCAAGGAACGCCTCGCCGCCTACCGTGAGGCCGGCGTGACGGTCCTCTCGCTCCGCCCGGTGGGCGACCAGGACCCGGTGAAGATGGTGGAGCAGATGCGCGAACTGGTCGACGACCTTTGACGGGTACTCGGGATTCCTGACACAACGGGAAACAAGCTGTACGCCTCCAGCCTGCACGCTCAGGCCGTGCGGCCCAGCTCGGCGCGCACCCGGGGGCTACCTCTGCGCCGAGGAGCTCGATGGACGTGAGTACCTCGGCGGTGCAGGTCGATGATGCGCTCAGCGATCTCGTCCGGGTCGCCGGCTAAGACCATGCCGCCGGGGGAGTAGCTGGGCGCCGCGTCGGGCCAGGAGCGGACGGCGAAGCGGCCTGCGGCTGCGTACGCGGCCTGCTCGTGGCGGAAGAACCGCGCTGGGAATCGGCGTTTCTGGCCGGGGAACCACCAGGGTGTCCTTCAGGGCCGGCCGGAAGGGCGACTCCCAGGTGACCCGGTCGCTGTCGTCGACGGCCAGCAGCAGCCCGAGCTTGTCGACAGGGTGATCGCGGTGGTGACCGCCGCGGCCGCGTTGATCACGGCGGACGGTGATGACACCGGCATCGAGGCCGTGTGGTGTTTCCCGACGCCGAAGAAGTCGAGGCCTGCCTGCTCGGCCAGCCGGATCTGCTCGAGCAGGTTGCGCACCGCCTGCGCGGTGGTGACCGTCCCGCCATCCGGGCTTTTCCCGGCCGCGCCAAAGCTGTAGACGCCGAGCTCGAATTTCGTAACCGCGTGACCTGTCATCGTGGTGTCTTCTGGCGTCAGTCCCTCAGTCCTCGGGTTCCGCCGCGGGCTCCGGGGTGGCGGGGGCAGCCGGCGGAGGCGCGGCCCGCAGCAGCATCGCCACGTTGACGGCCGCGCCGGCCACCGCGCCGGCCAGCACGACCCCGGTGAGGACCCGGTGCAGCCGCAGGCCGGTGAGGGCGTCCAGCGAGTAGCGCCCGGGGCCCACTGCAGCCAAGGCGAGCGCGGCAGCGAGATTGGTCGCCGGGAGCTCGTAGCCGCGGTCGGCGGCGAACGGACCGCCGCCCCGGTGAACGGCGCCGGCCACGACCATGGTCCCGGCGATCGCCGCCGGGCCGACCGGGCTGGCCAGTCCCGCCACGGTCAGCAGCCCGCCACCCAGTTCGGACAGCCCGGCCGCGGTGGCGGTCACCCGGCCGGGGCGCAGGCCCAGCCTTTCGAACGAGGCCGCGGTCGGCTCGATCCCGTGCCCGCCGAAAGTGCCGAACAGCTTCTGTGCACCGTGTGCGGCCAGGTATCCCCCGAGTACCGCCCGGCTGGCGAGCAGCCCTATATCCCGTATGCCCATGGTTGCCGGCGACTTCCTTCCGCGTCAGTTCCTGATGAATACAAAGTGGCTGCCCGCGACCGCTACGACGAGGCGAACCGAGACCGCGCGCAGGCTTAGCCGGGCTCCGGGGAGGCGGCTGCTTAGGGCTGTGACCCGCCTGCGGTGTCCGCCGGGTCGCGCCGGACCGGGGTGACCCGGCGCTGCCCGCTGCGGGCGCCGACAGTAGCGCCCCGGCGGCCTTCCGGCGCGGCTACCGGCTGATGACAGGCAAGGTTAGCTGGCTGGGGTAACCGGGGCCGTGCAGCACCCGGTTCACGGCGACGGTCGCCTGGTCTTCCGATTCGTTGGCGATGACGCCGCCGGTGTTGGTGTTCCGGTCGAAGCGCGGGAAGTTGCTGCTTGAGACTTCGAGGCGGATCCGGTGCCCGGGCAAGAAGACGTTCGACGTCACCGACAGGTCCAGGCTGAGCTGGCGGGGCTCGCCGGGGGTGAGCGGCTCCGGCTCGGCCAGCGAGTTGCGGTAGCGGGCCCGGATGATGCCGTCGGTCAGGAAGATCGCGCGTCCGTCCGGGAACACGTCGACCAGCTTGCCGGTGAAGTCGGTATCCGGGGCGGAGGAGGAGGCGAACAGCGTCAGCTTGACGTGCCCGGTGACCTCGAGCGGCTCAGTCAGCGCCGGAGAGGTGAAGCAGAGCACGTCGTCGCGGTCCTCAACCGGCCGCTGGTCGACTGGGCCGGCCGCGTTCGCGGTCGCCGGGAGCATAACCCGCCCGCCCAGGGTGGGCACCGGCCGCCGCGGGTCGTACAGGAAGGTGTCCGTCGCGGTTTCCGCCGGCACCTCGGGGCTCAGCTCCCCGTCGCCCGCGGCCGTGTTGGCCCGCCCTGAGCCGTGCAGGTAGTAGGGCACGTACCGGGTGTCAGGCAGCGGCCAGTCCTGCTCCTCGCGCCACTGGTCGATGCCCATCACGAAGATCTTCACCGGGGCGGAGCCGTCCAGCGCGCCGCGCCTGCCCCGCAGCCACCGGTCGAAGAACCGTACGTGCTGGCCGGTCAGGTCCTGGGTGATGGCATCGCCGGCCAGGCCGAACCCGCGGTCCGGGTAGATGCCGGTCGCGTTCAGGTGGTCCCATGGCCCGATGATCAGCCGCTGCCCCTCGCGGGCGTCCGCGGTCCCGGCCCGGGCGCGAAGTTCGGTGAACGACCGGGCCGTATTGGACACGAAGATGTCGAACCAGCCGCCGATGTGCAGGGCGGGCACGGTGACCTGCTCGGCGCGGTCGATCACGGACAGGCCCTGCCAGAAGGCGTCGCGAGCCGGGTGGGACAGCAATTCGGCCCACCACGGCCAGACCTTCTCGATCGCGGGCTGCCGGCTGGACGGCATCGCCGACAGGTGCGGTTGCGGGTCCGCCATCATCGCGACCAGCTCGCCCAGCACCTGCGCGTCGCCGGAGCCCCGGCCGACCTGACGCATTGTCTCGACCATGGCCATCTGGGTGCTCCACGACTGCACCGTGTGCCAGGAGGCCGCGCCGCCCTCGGAGAACCACGGCGCCGTGTAGTAGTCGGTCGTGGTCACCGCCGGGGCGATCGCCTTCACCGGCGCGCCCCCTGAGACGCTCGCCCACTGCACGAAGCCCAGGTAGGACGGCCCGTAGCTGCCGACGTTGCCATCGCACCACGGCTGGGCCAGCAGCCAGGCCACGGTATCGGCGCCGTCGCTGGGCTCGTTCAGCATGGGCACGAACTCCCCGCCTGACCGCCACGTGCCCCGGCAGTCCTGGTACACCACCGCGTAGCCCGCCTCTACGAGGGCGAACACGTTCGGCACGAGCCCGTAGGCGAGCAACTGGGGCAGGTCCTTGCCGTAGGGCAGCCGGACCAGCAGGGTCGGTGCCGGGGTGACGGACGGGATCCAGGCGTCGGTCGCCAGCTCCACGCCGTCCCGCATGGCCACCATGAGGTCCTTTTCCACCGTAAAGCTCACTGGTGCACCATCCCTCTAACCGGCTCCCTGACCATCACGGCCGTGCCGCTGAATCAGCGTAGACCGGCCCTTCCCGGCAGGAAAGACCACAGGCCGGCAGCCGGCTATGGAACGGCGGCCGGCAACCCGTGCAGGGCTGCCCCCACCACTACCGTGCTCAGCCGCCGAGCAGCTTGGCTTTGGCGGCCGCGAATTCGTTGTCGTTCAGGGCGCCTTGCTGGTGCAGGGTGTCGAGCTGGTTCAGCTGGTCAAGCAGCGACGGCCCCGCGGCCGGAGCGGCGCTCTGCTGGGTGGGCGCTTGCTGTTGCTGCTGCTGCTGCTCGAGGCTGTCGATCCGAGCGTCCTGCTCACTCTCTTGCTGGGCCTGGCTGGCTGACTTGTTGGCTGCGTGGTGGCCGACGGCATACGCACCGCCACCGACTACTGCCGCGCGCAAGAGCGGCCGGCGTCGCCTTATCATTTCTGCCTCCGAGAACTCGATGGTGTGCTGTCCTGCACGGTGCTGCTACAGGTCGTCTGGCAGCTCGAGGCCGAGAGCCAGCATGAGTTCAGGCGCTGCCGCCATCGCCCTGGGCCCCCCCACCTGCGGCAAGATCGCGCGCAGGACCCCCATCAGGTCCTGTGGTGTCGCGCCAGCGTCCAGCGCACCTGCTACCTGCCACACGTACGAGGCGGGAGGGGCGTCAAGGGCGATAAGGGCGGCGATCTTCACGAGCGCGAAGGTGCGGGCGTCCAGGCCGGTGCTCGCCTGCTCGCTATCCCGGAACGCCAGAACCTCCTCCAGGAACGTCAAGTCCCCGGCGGCCACGCCGGCCAGCCCGTCCCGGGTTGCGGCATCGACATCGGCTTTAACCGGCATTGTCATGATGAGACTCCTTACGGGTGCGGGCTCGCTGAACGGCTGTTCGCTCACGCCATAGCCAAGGTCAATTGTCTCGTGGGACCGTCAGGCACGCGTCACCCACAGCGGATGATGCGTGCCTGTCCGTCCGCCCGGGAGTGCGGCAGTGGCGTCTGCCGGGAGGGCGCTGCTGGCGCGTCCTACTCGCGGGCCAGCATGGCGGCAGCCTCGCGTTCGAGGTCGACATAGGGGTCACCACTCACATCGACGGCGACCCGCTTGATGACACCGCCGGTGAAGCGGTGCGGCGCCCCGTTGGGGTAGTCGCTCGTGACGGCCTCACCGCTGTCGCGGCCCACGCACAGGCCCTCACCGGCGAGCATGAACATTCCCGGCTGGGTCTTGATCCGGCCCTCGCCGACCTTCTTGTCCCCGTGGTAGAGGGAAAGGATTCCCGTGGACACGTGGGGCGGGTCTTCGCCGTCCTTGTCGAACGAGGCCGACAGGATCAGGTTCTGCCCGGTGGGCAAGTCCTGGGTGCTGTCGATCTTCTGCTCCAGCATGCCGACGAAGTTGTAGACGTAGTGCAGCCGGTTGCCCTTCACGTAAAGGGCGTGCCCGCCGAACCGCGACCCGTGGGCGAATAGCACTCCCTGCGCACCGGGAGCCGGAATGTCCACCAGCGCCCCGATCGAGTAGGAGCGGTTGCGGACGTTCACCGCCTGCACCTCCGGCACCTCCGCGCTGTCGGGGAAGTAGGTATAGCGCTCACGCGGCGAGGCGAGCTGCGGCCGGGGCGTGGTAATGATTTCCAGCGCGGAGCGGTCGTCAAGCGGGAACGCGCCGTTCTGGCCAGCCTCGGCGAACCACAGGTTGATCAGCTCGCGTAGTTTGTCCGGGTGCTCGGCGGCGAGGTCGTGCAGCTCGGCGCGGTCGGTATCGACGTGGTACAGCTCCCAGGTGTCGTTGTTGAAGTCGCTCCAGCCGCTGAGCGTCGGGTGGGTCGTGACCGCCTTCCATCCCTCATGCCAGATTCCGCGCGATCCGAGCATGGAGTAGAACTGCGTCTTGCGGGCCGACGGCGCGGAGGGGTCATCAACGCTGTAACGCATGCTTACGCCGTCGAACCGGCTCTGCACGTGACCCTTGATCGTGCTCGGGGACTCGACGCCGAGGGTGTCCAGGATGGTCGGCACGATGTCGATCGCGTGATGGTACTGGTGGCGCAGTTCACCCCGCCCGGCTGCGCCTTCGCTCTGCGGCCAGGAGATGATGCACGGGTCGGCGGTACCGCCGTTGAACTCGTACCGCTTCCACATCTTGAACGGCGTGTTGAACGCCATCGCCCAGCCGTTCGGGTAGTGGTTGTAGGTGTGCGTCCCGCCGAGCTCGTCGATCATCGCGAGGTTCTGCTGCATATCGTCGGGGATGCCGTTGGCGAACAACATCTCATTGACAGACCCGTCCGGGCCGCCCTCACCGCTCGCCCCGTTGTCCGACACCACGATCACCATCGTGTTCTCGCGTTGCCCGGACTCCTCGAGGTAATCAAGCAGCCGGCCGATGTGATGGTCGGCATGGGCCAGGAAACCCGCGTACACCTCGGCCATCCGCGCGAAGAGCCGCTTCTCGTCGCCGGACAGCGAGTCCCACGGCCTGGTGACGTCCAGGGGCGGGAAGGGCTGGCCCTTGGGACCCGTGCGGGTCTCGGCGGTGCCGATCGGGTTAACCGGCGGCAGCTCCGTGTCGGCCGGAACGATGCCCATGTCCTTCTGCCGGGCCAGGATCTGCTCCCGCATTGCCTCGTACCCCATGTCGAACTGGCCCTTGAACTTGGCAATCCAGTCCTTCGGGGCCTGATGCGGCGCGTGCGCGGCACCTGGTGCGTAGTACAGGAAAAATGGCTTGTCCGGAGCGATCACCTTCGAGTCATTGATGAACTCGATCGCCTTGTCGGTGAGGTCGTCAGTCAGGTGGTAGCCCTCCGCCGGTGACTTCGGCTGGTCCACCGGGTGGTTGTCGTAGACCAGGTCCGGGTACCACTGATTGGTTTCCGCCCCGAGGAACCCGTACCAGCGTTCGAATCCGCGCCCGCTCGGCCAGTTCCTCCTGGTCGAAGCCACGTTCATCTCCAGCGTCGGGCACAGGTGCCACTTGCCGACCATGTACGTGTTCCAGCCCCGCTCGGACAGGATTTCCGGCAGCATGCCGTTCTCTGGCGGGATCGTGCCGCTCGCGTTCGGGAACCCGACCGCCGCTTCGGTGATGCAGGCCATGCTGTTGCGGGTGTGGTTGCGCCCGGTCAGCAGGCAGGACCGGGTCGGCGAGCACAGCGCCGTGGTGTGCCACTGCGTGTAGCGGACGCCCGCGTCGGCGATCCGCTCGATGTTCGGCACCGGAACCGGCCCGCCGTAGGGCGCCATGGCCGAGAACCCGACATCGTCCAGCACGATGTAGACCACATTGGGCGCCCCGTCCGGCGCCTTCGGCGGCTGGAACGGCGCCCAGTCCGGGGTCGAATCGCGGATGTCGATGTTGATGCTGCCATTGAACGGCTGGCTCATTATCAGTGCTCCTCGCGGCTGTACGTGAGTTCGCGCGTGGACGTGACAGCCCCGCGCCCCCACTCTCACAGGCCGTATTTAGCCCGTCATCACCCATAGCGGGTGAGTGACGTCCACTGGACCACCGTCCACTCGCCGGCCCCCCAGCGCGGGCGTTACTCACCCGTGGCGGGTGATGTCGGGTGACCCGCTGGTCCTGAATCCTGAACTCCATCGTGAAAAGCGCATCCCCCGCCAGCACCGCGGACCAGCTGCAGGATCTGGCGGCCGCCCGCGACAGCGGAGCCATCTCGGCTCAGGAGTTCGAACGTCAAAAGGCCGCGATCCTTGCCTAAGACGACGCTGTGGCCGGCCGTCCGGGACGGCACCCGGAGTTCGCCAGGTGACGCCGCGGCCGCGGTTCCCGAACGAGACCAGGGTTTTTCCCGGCCACGGCCGGCCGGTTCAAGCGGCTGACGTAGCCGCGGCCTGTGGCTCCGGGGAAGGTGGATGAAGTGAGCACCCCGTTTCCAGCCGCTCCGGAGCTGACGGCGGCCGGCCGCCGTCGGCTTGTCATGTGGTCATTGCTCCGCTCGCTGCTGACCACGATCGTGCTTGTGGCCCTGTTCTACCTGCTGCCGCTGAACCATATCGGCCGCCTGCCGATCTGGGTGCCCCTGGTCGGCGGCCTCGCGGTGCTGATGGTCGTCGCGGTCTGGCAGGTGCGGGCGATCATGGGCGCCCGGTATCCGGCTGTCCGCGCCATCGAGGCCCTGGCCGCCACGGTGCCGCTGTTCCTGCTGCTCTTCGCCACGGCGTACTACCTCATGTCCCGGTCGAGCCAAGACAGCTTTCACAACCTGGCTACGCGCACAGACGCGCTGTATTTCACGGTGACCACATTCAGCACTGTCGGGTACGGGGATATCACTCCCGCCAGCCAGTCCGCCCGGCTCGTGGTCACCGTGCAGATAATCCTGGACCTGCTGATCCTGGGCCTGGGCCTGCGCGTCTTCTTCAGCGCGGTGCAGCAAGCCCGCCAGCGAGCGCGCGGGGACGACAGCGACCCGGGTCGGTGACGCCCGTATCTGGCGCCAGGCTCCCGCTTACGCGGCCGCCGGTGGCGGCTCACTGGCGGCCGCGTTGCGCCATGGCTGTTCGAGTAGCCTGGCTCGATGACCGGAGACGCCTTGGTGGGCACTTCCGCTGGGCCAGCAGGTCGGGTGAGGACCAGCCTGCCGGATCTTGTCGCCCACGTGGCCGCGGATTACCGGCTCGGCGACGTCGTCGGCTGGTCGGTCCTTGCCACCGGGTACGAGGACTGCAACATCAACTTGCGGACTACGCGGGCGCGGTGGGTGGTCAAGGTCTTCGCGGTGGGGCGGCCGGACGGGATCGCGGGGCGCACGGCGGACGTCATCGGCTCCGTCCGCGCGGCTGGCGTGCGGCATCCGCGGCTGCACGCCGATGCCGCGGGCGGCGATGTGCACTGTTACGACGGGCACCAGCTGCTGGTCATGGACTTCGCCCCGGGCCGGACGTTCTATGACCTGGGCCGCCCCCCCGACCAGGCCGAGCTCGCGCGGGTGGTGGAGCAGGCGGTGCGGATTCACGCCTGCGGCGCGCGCCCGGAGCCGGTGTTCGACTCGTGGGCCGTCGCCAACCTGGTCCCGCTGGCCGGGCAGGTCGGTGACCTGCTCGGCGCGCGCGAGCGCCGCCTTGTCGGTGACGCCATCTCGGCGATGGCCGCGGTCAGTTTCTGGTCCCTGCCGGTGAGGCTGGTCCATGCCGACCTGACGGCGGGCAACGTCCTGCTCGGCCCGGGCGGGGAGGTGACCGTCCTGGACTTCGCGCTGGCCAACCGCTGGCCGCGGGTACAGGAGCTCGCGGTCATCGCGGCCAGCCTCCTGCATGGCTCCGGTGGCACCTTGCCCGTGCGGCTGGACGGTGTCGCGCGGCTGTACTCGGCCGGGGCGGGCCCGCTCACGCCCGAGGAAGAGGCGGCCCTGCCCGCCTTCGGCCGCGCGGCAGCGGCGATGGAACTGCTCGGCGGGCTGAACCAGTGGCGACAGGGCAACCGGGGCCCGGAGACCGACTCCCTGATCAACCTCGGCACTGTCGGCCTGCTCGACTACGACTAGCCTGCCGTCGCCGCATCATGCCGGTTCGGGTGTCACCCTCCCTCCGGAGCGCGGGCCGCACTGCATTACCTCAGCCTCGGCGGTAACATGGCCCGGTTCGCTGGTCGGCATTTGCGGACGGATTTCCACTGCTCCCGGGAAGATACGGGAAACAATTACGGGTCAGAGCAACAAAACTCTCCGCTTAGCTAAAAGTCTCCGGATTATCTTTCCCGCCAGAATCATTACGCTCTCCAGCACCGCCGGCCGAGCCGGGCGGCGGGCCGGCAGCCACAGCGCACCCTGTGCCCCGGCACCGCCGCGGCAACGCAATCTCAGCGACCACGCGCGCAGGATGTCCATCCTTCCCAGGTCACCCGGCAGGTCCGTGAGCTTGAGAGCCTGGGGCTGGTACAGGTCACGGCCGACACCGCCGACAAGCGCTCCTGCAAGGTGACGCTCACCCCGCCCGGTGCGGTTGAGCTGCAGTCCCTGACCGAAGAAGGCCTGGACCGGTTCGCTTTGTTCGTAGCCGACTGGGAGCCCGACGAGGTACGGATGCTGACCTCGCTGCTGCAGAAGCTGGAAGAGTCCAAGGCGGCAGCCGCGGCCCGGCAGCGGCCTGCGCCCGGTCGTCGCTGGGCCGTGCAGACCACGTGACGGGGATGCTCGGGCTTGACCGGCAGAGTATGACCGGCTAGTCCGGGAAGACCACATTCGGGAGGATTTACTACCCGGCACGCCGCCGATCCTGCCCTGCGGGCCGCCACTCGACCAGATCGGGGATACCGATGTACTTCCACGAAGCCGTAGCCCAGGCGCTCGCTGACGCTGGCCTTGGCCCCGTCTTCGGCGTCATTGGCGACGCCAACCTGTACATGATGGACAGCTTCCAGCGGAAGGCCGGCGGCCGTTACTATTCATTCTCCAACGAGGTGGCGGGAGTCCTGGCGGCGGCCGGCTACGCCCGGGTCTCCGGGAAGCTGGGCGTGGCCACCGTGACCCACGGCCCCGCGTTGACCAACACGGTCACCGCGCTCGTCGACAGCGTCCGCGCGCACACGCCGGTCCTGCTGATCGCGGGCGATACCGCCGCGGCGGACCTGGGCAGCCTGCAGAACATCGGCCAGCGGGAGATCGCCGAGGCCGCTGGGGCCGGGTTCGTGCTCGTGCGCTCACCGCACACGCTGGCGGAGGACCTGGCGACCGCTGTCGGCCAGGCCACCGCCGAGTCCCGCCCGGTGGTGCTCGACGTCCCGGCGGACTTCCAGTGGCAGGAAGTCAGCTACCGGGCCGTGCCCCCGCCGCCCCTGCGGCCGGCGGCACAGCTGGACCCGGACGAGCTGAGCCAGGCGGCCGGAATCCTCGCGTCCGCCCGCCGGCCGGTCATCCTCGCCGGGCGGGGCGCCACCTCCGGGCAGGGCCGGGCGGCGCTGCTGCGGCTGGCCGAGCGGGCCGGTGCGCCGGTCGCGACCACGCTGCGGGCCAAGGACCTCTTCCGTGGCCACCCGTTCGACCTGGGCCTCTTCGGCACCCTGGCCGATGCGGTGACCCTCGAGACCATCCTGTCGAGCGACTGCGTCATCGCCTTCGGTGCCGCGCTGAACCGGCATACAACGGCCGACCGGTCGCTGGTCGACGGCAAGCGGGTCGTGCAGGTCGACACCAACCGCGACGCGATCGGCCACTGGTTCCCGGTCGACGCCGGGGTGAACGGTGACAGCGCCACCGTCGCGGGCGCGCTGGTCGACATGCTGGACGAGGCCGGGGTCAAACCCACCTCGTTCGCCTCCGACGAACTGGCCCAGAAGCTGGCTGACCCGTCCCGGCACGCCTTCACCGAGCCCGCGGGCGACCGCACAGTCGGCTTGCGGACCGCGCTGCGGCAGATCGACGACGCCTTTCCCTCCGAACGGACGCTGGTCATCGACGCCGGCCGGTTCATTGGCTATGCGTTCAGGATGCTCCATGTGCCTGACCCGTCGGCCTACGTGCACACCGTCAACTTCGGCAGCATCGGGCTGGGGATGGGCAGCGCGATCGGCGCCGCCGTGGGCGCCCCCGGCCGCCCGGCCCTGCTGGTCTGCGGGGACGGCGGCTTCATGCTGGGCGGGCTGGCCGAGTTCAGCACGGCCGTCCGGCACGGAATCGACCTGGTGGTCGTCGTCCTGAACGACGGTGCCTACGGGGCCGAGCACGTCCAGTTCCGGGCCAAGAACATGGACCCGGCGATCTCGATGTTCGACTGGCCCGACTTCGGGCCGGTGGCAACCGCCCTCGGCGGTGAGGGGCACACCGCCAGGACCGCCAGCGAGCTGGACGCGGTGCTGGCGGCGCTTCCGGGCCGGACCCGGCCCGTCCTGATCGACGTCAAGCTCGACCCCGACACCGTCCCGGACGGCCGCCACTGAGCGGCCGCCGGGCAGCTCCTCAGACCTGCGGCTCCTCGGAGTACCAGGTGAAGGTGGTGGGTGACGTGGACGCCTCGGTCAGCCGCGGGTCCCCCGTCAGGGTGCCGCGCCAGGCAATGTAACGCTGCTGGTGTTCCTGGCTCTCCCAGCGCTCGATCAGCGTCACGTTGCCCGGGTCGTCCTGCTTGCGCACGGTCACCACCGACAGGCAGCCGTCGAACGCCCGGGTGTCCGGCAGGTTCTCCGCCAGGCTGGCGAGGACGTCCTTGATCCGTTCGGGCTTGAAGTGCATGTCCAGAATGACCGTGACAGGCATGGATCTGCTCCCTCGCTGTGCTCAAGCGGCTGACCTGATCATCAGTGTGAATCGCCGGGCCGTGCGTGTCGCTGGTCATCTGGCGCTATCCGGGCGCACCGCGGGCTATTTTCATCCGAAGTAGGGCCGTTAAGGTGAGAAGGGCAGATTGTATGCACCCGGGTGGCTGAGGGAGAAGACTGCATCGATGAAGGCGGCCCGTTTCGCGTACCACGTCCCGGGGAGCGTCGAGGAAGCTGTGTCCCTGCTGGGGGCGTTCGGCAGCGACGCCAAGGTGCTGGCCGGCGGGCAGAGCCTGGTGCCGATGATGGCGCTGCGGCTGGCCCGGCCTGAGCAGCTGATCGACATCAACCGGGTGGCGAACCTCGATGAGGTTCAGCTGGCTGACCGCGTGCTGGCCGTCGGCGCGACCACCAGGCATGTCAGCTTGATGAAGGACTCCCGGATCGCCGGCCCGGTGCCGCTGCTGGCCAAGGCGGCGCCGCACATCGGGCACTTCCAGATCCGCAACCGCGGGACCCTCGGCGGTTCGGTGGCGCACGCCGACCCGTCGGCCGAGCTGCCCGCGGTGACCTTGGCGCTGGACGCCGAGTTCGACGTGACGGGCCCGGGCGGGAGCCGGCGGATCCCGGCGGCTGAGTTCTTCATGAGCACGTTCGTGACGGCCCTGGAGGCTGAGGAGATGATCGTCTCCGTCGACTTCCCGCTCTGGTCACCCGGTGCTGGCTTCGCGGTCGCCGAAGCGGCCCGGCGCAACGGAGACTTTGCCCTGGCCGGGGCGGTCTGCGGCGTCGAGCTCAGCCAGGGCTGCATCAGCCGGGCCGCGATAGCGCTGATCGGCATGGACAGTGTCCCGGTCCGGGCGGAAGCGGCCGAACGTGAACTGGCCGGCGCTGAGGTGGCCGGACTCGACCCGGCTGAGGTCGGATGGCAGGCGGTGAACGGCACTGACCCGCCCGCGGACGTGCACGCGGGCAGCGCGTACCGGAAGAAGGTAGGCGCGGCGATGGTCGGACGGGCTCTGTCGGAGGCAATCGGGGAGGCAGGAAGTGCCTGAAGTGAGCGCGGCCCAGCAGGCCGGCACCGAGGTTGACGTCAGCCTGATTGTCAACGGCGTCCCCCGGCGGATGCTGGTTGAACCGAGAAAGACCCTGTCCGACGCCCTGCGCGAGGACTTGCGGCTGACCGGCACGCACGTGGGCTGCGAGCACGGGGTCTGCGGCGCCTGCACCGTCTTCGTCGACGGGGCCGCGGTGCGG
Organism: uncultured Actinomycetota bacterium; assembly: GCA_963795335.1. Taxonomy (GTDB): domain Bacteria; phylum Actinomycetota; class Actinomycetes; order Streptosporangiales; family Streptosporangiaceae; genus Trebonia. The sequence goes on along the minus strand of CAWCHI010000001.1, from coordinate 39,031 downwards.
TCCTGCCTGATGTTTGCCGTGCAGGCCGACGGCACGCAGGTCGTTACCATCGAGGGCCTCACCGGCCCTGACGGTGGCCTGTCGCCCGTTCAGGTAGCGTTCCGGGAGCACCACGGACTGCAGTGCGGGTTCTGCACGCCCGGCTTCATCATGTCGGTGACCGCGTTCCTGGCCGACAATCCCAGTCCGAGCGAGGCGGAGCTGCGGGACGGGCTGTCCGGTAACCTGTGCCGCTGCACCGGTTACCAGGGAATCATGCGCGCGGCCATGACCGCGGCCGAGGGGAATCCGCAGTGAGTACCGGCACAGACCCGGCCATCGTTCCTTCTGCTGCCCCGATCGCGGCGCGGTGGGTCGGGGAGCGGATGCCGCGGACCGAGGACCTGCGGATGATTACCGGCCGCGGACGTTACATCGATGACCTCCAGAAGCCCGGGATGGTCCATGCCACCTTCGTGCGCAGCGTAGTGGCCCGGGGCCGGATCGTGGACGTGGACGTCACCGAGGCGCGGCAGATGCCGGGCGTCATCACGGTCCTGACCGCGGCCGAGGTCAACGCGGGCGCGCATTTGCCCGGGCCGACACAGGCCGACCGCACACCCCGGCGGCTGCTGGCTGACGGTGACGTCCGGTACGTCGGCGAGCCGATCGTGATCGTGGTGGCCGAATCGAGGTACCTGGCCGAGGACGCGGCCGAGCTGGTGAGCGTGGACATCGAGCCGGACGCGCCCGTGGTGGATGCGGCCGGGGCACTGGCCGACGGCAGCCCGCGGGTGCACCCGGAGCTGCCGGACAACCAGTCGGGCGTCTTGCGGGCCGCGGACCTCCCGGGGCTGGCCGGCCTGTTCGACACCGCGGCGCACGTGATCACCGAGACCTTCACCCAGCACCGCTATGTCTGCGTGCCGATGGAGACGCACGGGATCGTCGCCGAGTGGGATGAGTGGACGAGGCGGCTCGAGGTAGTCAACTCGGGTCACGGCGTGCACACGCCGCGGATGGCCTTCGCCCGGATGCTGGGCATCCCCGATCACGATGTCCGGGTCATCATGGGCGATGTCGGCGGTTCCTTCGGGCAGAAGATTTCCCCCACGCGGGAGGAACTGGCCGTCGTGGTGACCGCCGTGCTCCTGGGCAGCCCGGCCGGTGAAGTGGATCGAGGACCGGGCCGAGAACCTGATCAGCGGCGGGCACGCGCGCGAGGAGTCGCTGCAGATCACCGCGGCCACCGACGAGAACGGCGTGCTGCTCGCCGCCCGCGCGCACCACATCGAGAACGTGGGCGCCTTCCCGAACGGGACCAACGGCCAGAAGGCGGGGCTGGCCTCCCGCATGTTCCCCGGGCCGTACCACTGGTCCGGACCGGGTTCGGTGGCGTACTCGGGGCAGGCGGTCTACACCAACACCTGCGGGACCACGGCGTACCGGGGGCCGTGGATGATGGAGACCACCGGCCGGGAGCAGATGATGGACGTCATCGCGCAGAAGCTGGGCCTCGACCCGCTGGAGCTCCGCCGCCGCAATGTCATCTCCCGCGACGAGCTTCCCTACACCAGCGCAACCTCGATGGTGTACGACGGCATCAGCCCGGCTGAGTGCCTCGAGCAGGCAGCGGAGTTGATCGGGTACCAGCAGTTCCGCCAGGACCAGGCCCGCGCCCGGGCCGAAGGCCGGCTGGTCGGCATCGGGCTGTCGCTCTATATCGAGCCTCAGCCGGGAGCCCTCCCCGGTGGCACCGAAGCGGCCGTGATCCGGGTGGAGCCCAGCGGCCTGGTGAACGTGTACATGGGCACCGGCAGTCACGGGCAGAGCATCGAGACCACCATGACCCAGATCGTCGCCGACGAGATGGGCGTCAACATCGACGACGTCCATTTCATCCAGGGTGATACCGCGTCGACGCCGTACGGCCGCGGCGTCGGCGGCAGCCGGACGGCCGGGATAGCAGGGGGTGCGGCGCACGTGACCGGCGCGGCCATGCGCGAGCGAGTGCTCGACGTGGCCGGGCTGATGCTGGAGATCGCTCCCAGCGACCTGGAGATGACCAACAGCGTCGCCCGGGTCAAGGGTGATCCCGACGGCAAGGGACTGTCGCTGGCGGAGATAGCCGCCGCCGCCTACATGCTCACCCCCGGGGCGCTGCCGCCCGGGGCCGAGCTCGGCCTCGAGGTGTCCAGGCGGTACAAGGCTCCGGACTGGATGTTCTCCAACGCCTGCCACGCGGTCACGGTGGAGATCGACCGGGACACCGGCATGGTGAACATCGCGCGTTACGTGGTAGCAGAAGACTGCGGGCAGATGATCAACCCGAACGTCGTCGAGGGACAGATCGCCGGAGGCGTGATCCAGGGGATCGGCGGGGTGTTCTACGAGCACATGAAGTACGACGAGGACGGCAACCCGACCACCACCACCTTCATGGACTACCTCTTGCCCACCGCGGCTGAGGTCCCGGACCTGGAATACAGCCACGTCGTCACCCCGGGCCTTACCCCCGGCGGGCACAAAGGGCTCGGCGAGGGCGGTGCGATCGCCGCCCCGGCCGCGCTCCTGAACGCCGTCCGCGACGCACTGGCCCCCCTGGGTGTCTCGGTCACCGCGCAGCCGGTCACCCCGGACCGCATCATGGAGCTAATCGAGCAGGCACAGCAGGAGGCAGAGGCGGCCAGGCTGACGAGGTCCACCCTGCCTTCGTTCGGACGGATGATTTCGCGCGAGCCAGTTCGTCTTGAGGTTAGTTACCTTTGCGCTGGCTCGTTCGCCTTGCCGTTGTTACCGGGGCGCAACTAACGAGATATAACTTGACACCGGTTCCGGTAATGCCGGATAGTGCTGTCAGTCAGGCACCCGACCAGTGACCTAACGGGGGTTCACCGTGAGCCGAGCTCGTGCCATCCTGACCGTGGCGAGCGGACGCCGGGCCAAGTGGGCCGTCGTAGTCTTCTGGCTGATCATCGTCGCGCTGGCCGGCCCGCTGTCCGGCAAGCTGATGGGCGCCGAGAAGAACGACGCGTCGTCCTGGCTTCCGGCCAAGGCTGAGTCCACCCAGGTGGTGAACCTCCAGTCCCAGATCCAGTCCCCCAACGTTTTCACCGCCGTCGTCGTCTACGACCGGCCGTCCGGCCTGACCAGCGCCGACCGGGCCAAGGTGGCGGCCGACCGCACGCGCTTCACCCAGGTGCCCGGGGTGGTCGCCGCGCAAGTGGTGGGGCCGATCGTGTCCAAAGACGGGCAAGCCGTGGAGACCCTGGTCCCCGTCAACCTCGGTGCGGCGGGCTGGAACCAGGCGTCGGCCGCCGCGACCAGCCTGCGGGACATCGCCCGGGCCGGGCCGGCCGGGCTGACGGTGTACATCGCCGGCCCGCTGGGCAGCGCGGCTGACTCGGCCAACTCGTTCAAGGGCATCGACGGGACCCTGCTCATCGCCACCCTGGCGGTGGTGATCGTGCTGCTGCTGATCACCTACCGCAGCCCGACGCTGTGGCTGTTCCCGGTCATCTCCGCTGGCATCGCGCTGGTCAGCGCGGAGGCCGTGGTCTACCTGCTGGCCGCGCACGCCGGGCTGACCGTCAACGCGCAGAGCGCGGGCATCTTGTACGTGCTGGTGTTCGGGGCCGGGACCGACTACGCGCTGCTGCTGACCGCCCGCTACCGGGAGGAGCTGCGCCGGCACGAGGACCGCCACGAGGCGATGGCGCTGGCCATCCGGCGGGCCGGGCCGGCCATCATCGCCAGCGCGGGCACGGTGATCCTGGGCCTGCTGACGCTGTCCGCGGCCGAGCTGAACTCGACCAAGAGCCTGGGCCCGGTGCTGGCCATCGGCGTGGCGGTGGCGCTGGTGTCGATGATGACGCTGCTGCCCGCCCTGCTGCTGATCTTCGGCCGGCGGATCTTCTGGCCGGTCAAGCCGGCTTACGGCAGCGCCGAGCCGACCACCCAGGGGTTCTGGGCCCGGGTGGGCCGCCGCATCGCGGTCCGGCCCCGGCTGGTCTGGATCGTCACCGCGCTCCTGCTCGGCGTGATGGCGCTCGGCCTGACCGGCCTGCGGGCCAGCGGCCTGACCGCCGCGGAGTCGTTCGTCGGCCAGCACCCGGAGTCCGTATCCGGCCAGGCGGTCCTCACCGCGCACTTCCCGGCCGGCGCCGGGCAGCCGGTGGTCGTGGTGGCGAACCCGGCGCAGGCGGCCCCGGTGCGGGCGGCGTTCACGGGCGTCCCCGGGATCACCGGCGTGACCGGCCCGGTGGTCGAAGGAGGCCACGCCTACTTCCAGGGCACGCTGACCTCGGCCCCGGACAGCACCGCCGCCTACAACACCGTCGACCGGGTCCGGACCGCGGTCCACGCCGTCCCGGGGGCGGCCGCCCTGGTCGGCGGTAATACCGCGGTGACCCTGGACATCGCCAACGCCGCCGACCATGACCGGAACCTGATCATCCCGCTGATCTTGATCCTGGTCTTCGTGATCCTGGCGCTGCTGCTGCGGGCGATCATCGCCCCGGTCATGCTGATCCTCACGGTGGTGCTGTCGTTCGGGGCCGCGCTGGGCGTCAGCTCGCTGTTCTTCAACCACGTGTTCCATTACGGGAACGCGGACAACTCGTTCCCGCTGTTCGTCTTTGTCTTCCTGGTCGCCCTGGGCATCGACTACAACATCTTCCTGATGACCCGGGTGCGGGAAGAAGCCCTGCACCGCGGCCCGCGGCGGGGCGCGCTGACCGGGCTGTCCGCCACCGGCGGGGTCATCACCTCGGCAGGCGCGGTCCTGGCGGGGACGTTCGCCGCACTGAGCACGCTTCCGGTGACGTTCCTGGCCGAGATCGGCTTCGCCGTCGCCTTCGGCGTGCTGCTCGACACCATCATCGTCCGGTCCGTGCTGGTGACCGCGCTCAACCTCGACCTCGGGCGCTGGGTCTGGTGGCCGAGCGCGCTGTTCCGGCATTCGGCCCCGGACCAGGAGGAGCTGGGCGAGCAGGCGGAGGCGGTAACACCTTCAGCGGGCTAGCGACCTCGGGCTGGACGCACCCGGATCAGCGAGCGATGCTGGGCGGGACCGATGGGACCGTCACCCGAGAAGGAGCCACTGTGACCGTCACCTCACGTTCGGCCGGCGATCTGTCCCGGCCTGCCTCGCTGAATGGCCGGGTGGTCATCGTAACGGGGGCGGGGTCGCGCGCCCCCGGGATCGGGAACGGGAAAGCGGCGGCCGTGCTGGCCGCGCGGGACGGCGCCCGGGTGGCGCTCCTGGACGACCGGCCGGAGCGGGCCGAGGAGACCCTGGAGTTGATCCGGGCCGACCGCGGCGATGCGATCGTGGTGCAGGCTGACGTGTCGGATCCGGATTCGTGCCGGACCGCGGTCGAGAAGGTCGTCGGCGCCTGGGGGCCGCTCTACGGCCTGGTCAACAACGTTGGCGTGAGCGGCCCGCCGGGCGACGCGGTGCGCGTCGACCCCGATGAGTGGGACGCCGGCATGCGCGTGAACGTGAAGTCCATGATGCTCATGGCGAAGTACTGCGTGCCCCGGATGCTGGCCGGCTCCGGGGGCTCGATCGTGAACGTCTCCTCCGTGGCCGGGTTGATCGGCGGGAACCCGAACTTGCTCTACGCCACGTCGAAGGCCGCGATCGTCGGACTGACGAAGTCCATGGCCAGCCACTTCGGGGCCCAGGGCATCCGGGTGAACTGCGTCGCCCCCGGGATGGTCTACACGCCGATGGTGGCCAGCCGCGGCATGAGCGACGAGGTGCGGGCGGCCCGCCAGGCCCGGTCGATGCTCGGCACCGAGGGCTCGGGCTGGGATGTCGGCCTTGCCGTCCGCTACCTGCTGCGCGACGATTCCCGCTGGCTGACCGGCGTGGTGCTGCCCGTCGACGCGGGTGCCTCGGCCGGGGCGTACTCGACCTATCCCCGCCTGCCCGACCCGAAGGAGGAAGCATGAGCCGTCTGCCGTACTGGCGCGAGGAAGACCTCGACGCTGCCCAACGTGAGGTCTGGGACCTCATCGCTGCGAACTCGCCGGCCCGGGCTTGTCAACGACGAGGGCACCTTGCCCGGACCCTACAACTCCTGGATCACCGCTCCTGGGGTCGGGCGCCGTCTCACCGATCTCGGTGCCACCGTCCGCTTTGAGACGACGATCGAGCGGCGCTTGAGCGAGGTCGCCATCATCACCACGGGCGCCCGCTGGAAGGCGGAGTACGAGTGGTGGGCCCACTCCCGCATGGCGCTCGAATACGGAGTTCCCGCGGCCGTCGTCGATGCTGTCGGGGACGGCCAGCCGCCTCCCTTCGAGAGGGAAGACGAGCGCGTCGTCTACTCCGTCGCGGCGCAACTGGCCGGGGACGGACGGGTCGACGACGACACCTACCGGCAGGCCCAGGAGCTGCTGGGCGATTCCGGGATGGTCGAGCTGGTCTCGCTGTGCGGCTACTACACGCTGATCTCCTTCATCCTGAACGCATTCGACGTTCCGCTGCCCCCGGGGGTCGCCCCACGATGGCCTGGCTAACACCGAGCTGGTCGTCGCATCAGTCCGCCACCCGGAGTGCGGCCTGCCGCTCGTCCTGCGGGAGCGGCCCGATCCTGCGGTCCGCCCGGAACTGGCGGCCCGCTGGGACGAGGTGTTCTCCCGCGAGCTCAGTTACATCACGCGCGTCTTCCAGCAGGTGCAGGAGCTGGCGCCCGGCATCAGCCGGGCGGACCGCGCGCGCCCAGATGCCAACGGAACGAACGGCACCTGGTCGGGCACCGTGGCGCATGCCCCGGCAGGCGAGGCGTTCAAGCTCGACTACACCGGCGGACCGCCCCCAGCCGAGCCCGGCCAATAAGACACGCGGCCGGGGGAGAGGTCGGCGGTCGGACCGGCGAGAGCAGCCCCGGCAGCAATTCAGGGTGTTCCCGCCTCGATGGCAGGCGCCAATACCGCTCAGCAGCGGTCGTTGATCAGCGAAACATATTCGTTTCCTTGTTCCAGCGCAATCGATTCGGCCTCTTCGAGGGTGACCCCCTCGAGAAAGTTGCCTTGTGCGTAGGCTTGGTCCGCTTCGTAGGAGAGGGCCTTGTATTCATCGAGATAATACTTGGCCGCCTGCTGCCAGGCGAAGCACTGGTTCGGAGGTTCCAGCGCCTGGGCTTGGCTGGCCGAAGTCCCGATGAGAGCAGCGGCTGCCGCGACTGGCACGGCCACGATGGCGAGACGGCGAGTGATGGTGCGGGAACGAGCGGTACGAAGCTTCATGGTTTCCCCGGAGAGTCGACGGTGATCAGAAAGACGCGCGCGGAACCTCTCCGCTCTCAATGCGGCCGGCCGATTAGTCTCACGCTACGTTCTGGCTCCAGGCTCACAGGCAGCCTCGATGCGGTAAATACGTAGCCGCCCACATAACGGCCACAGGAACGGTTGCGCGGGGTAGATGAGCCCGGTATAACGACGGCAGTGCTGCTTGCGACGCGCTCGCCTGCGCCAGCAGCGGCAAGCAGGCGGCTGGCTGTCGATCTGCGGGGGGCGAGGCCGTGTCTGAGCAGCCTTCGTTGACGTTCGCCGCGCTTTTGCGGCAGTTGCGGGACGAGGTGAAACTGACCCAGGAAGAACTAGCCCACGCGGCGGGTCTTTCCCCGCGGGCAATCAGTGACCTGGAACGCGGCATCAACCGCACGGCGCGCAAAAGCACCGCCGGGCAGCTGGCTGCGGCGCTCGGCCTGGCTGGGCCTGTGAGTGAGACATTCGTGGCAGCAGCCCGCGGGCACATCCCGGCGGCGGACGTAGTGAGTGTGCTCGGAACGTCCCGACAGGAGCCTGCCGGCGGTCGGCCGCAGCTGTGGAACATCCCGGCCCGCAACCTCGCCTTCACCGGCCGCGATGACCTTCTCGCGGCGGTACGGGAGCGACTGCTCGCCGGGCACGCCACCGTGGTGCAGGCGCTGCGCGGGATGGGAGGGGTCGGCAAGACCCAGCTAGCGGCCGAATACGCGCACCGCAACGCCGGCCGGTACGACCTGGCTTGGTGGATCAACGCCGAGCAGGGCGGCCTCATCGGGGACCAGGTCACTGCCCTGGGCCAGGCGCTGGGCTGCGTGACGGCCGGGGCTGAAATCGAGACGGTCCGGGCCACGGTGCTGGCCGAGCTGCGACACCGCGGCCGCTGGCTGCTGATCTTCGACAACGCGGAGAACCCGGCGGATGTGGCGCCGTGGCTGCCGGGGGACGGCGGGCACGTGCTCATCACGTCGCGCTGGCACGGCTGGGACGAGATCGCGGCACCGGTGGAGGTAGCGGTGTTCACCCGGGCCGAGTCGATCGAGATGCTGCGGCGCCGCATTCCCGGACTCGACGAGGACGACGCCGGGCGGCTCGCGACCCAGGTTGGTGACCTGCCGCTGGCCATCGCCCAAGCGGCCGGGTTCATGGCCGACTCTTGCACCACGGTGGCCCAGTACCTGGACATGCTGCGCAAACAGGCGGCACAACTGCTCGGACGGGGGACTCCTGGGTCATACCCTCACTCACTGGCGGCGGCGACTGCGGTGACCGCGGAGCGGTTGTCCGACCGGGACCCCGCCGCGGCTGCGCTCGCCAACCTGTGCGCCTTCCTCGCGCCCGACCCTGTCCCGGAGTGGATGTTCACCCACGCGGCCGGCCTGCTGCCAGGCGAGCTGGCGTCGCGGGCGGCCGACCCGCTGGCCTGGCGGCAGACCTTGGCTCAGGTGGCCGGTCAGTCGATGGCCCGTCTCGACCGTCGCGGGCTGCAGATGCACCGGCTCACCCAGGCCATCCTCCGCGACCGCCTCACGCCCGCGTGCGCCGCAGCTACCCGCGGCCGCGCCGAGGCGATCCTGGTGGCGGGCGATCCGGGCGACCCGCCGGATCCGGTCACCTGGGCCCACTGGGCCCAGCTCACTCCCCATGTGCTGGCCGCTGACCTGGCTGCCACGGACAACTCCGCGCTGCGCGATATGGTGCGCCGGGTGTGCTGGTACCTGCTTGAGCGGGGCGATGCCCGAACTCCCCGGGAGCTCATGAGCGGCCTGCACCAGCAATGGAGCCTTCGGCTCGGCCGCGACCATGAGGACACGCTGATGGCCGCGCACTATTACGCCTGGTCCCTCCTGGAGCTGGGCCGCTACACCGAAGCGCGCGACCTGAACCAGGACACCTGGGAACGCCGGCGCCGCGTCCTGGGGGATGGCCACCCGGACACCCTGAACTCGGCTCACAATCTGGCCCTCGGGCTGCGCCTGCTGGGTGACCTGCGGGCCGCCCGCGACCTGAACCAGGCCACCTGGGAAAGCCTCCGCCAGGCGAACGGCCCCGACCATCGCGACACGCTGCGCACGGCCCACATCCTCGCGGCCGACCTCCGCGAACTTGGTGAGGCGGCCGCCGCCCGCGACCTCGACCGCGACACCCTCCAACGCCGGCAGCGCGTCCTGGGCCACGACCACCCCGACACGCTCAACTCCGCCTACAACCTCGCGGCCGACCTGCGCGAACTCGGTGAGCTGGCAGTCGCCCGCGACCTCGACCGCGACACCCTCCACCGCCGGCAGCGGCTGCTGGGCCAAGACCACCCCGACACCCTGGAATCAGCGCATAACCTGGCGGCCGACCTGCGCGGCCTCGGTGAGCTGGCAGCCGCCCGCGATCTCGACCGCGACACGTTCCAACGCCGGCAGCGCATCCTCGGCGACGACCATCCCGACACCCTCAACTCCGCCCGCAGCCTTGCCGCCGACCTCCCCGAGACCAGTGGCACCTGAAAGGGCAGGAACGACCGGGCCGCCGGTCTCGTTGCTAGGCCCAGAATGCGCCGGTCTCAGCGGTATCGGGGCTGAAGTCAGCCATCGGAGTCAGGAGCGCCATGCGGCAGCCAGTTCACGATCCGTGTACCTCAGGGACCCGGCCTCGTTCCTGTGGGCCGATATGTGGGCGCTTACGTATGGCCCCCATCCGGGCTGCGTGTGAGCCTGGTGCCGAGGCGGGGCAGTCCAGCCGACTGCTAGCCGCGTGGCGCCAGTTCCAGCGGAGGCGGCCGGTTCCGCCAGAACGAGGGAAGCAGTGAAGATCATTGTCACCCGATGCCGCGAGGGCCGCCGGCCCTGGACCCGGGCGGTGCTTGCGGTCGGCTGCGCGGCGGGCCTGGCCGCGGGAGTGCTGGCGACGTCGGTTCCGGCCGCGTCGGCGGTCGTCCGCTACTCCCAGCCGTCGATGACGGTAGCCGGCGGGAACACCGTCATCGCCGTGCAGACGCAAAATGACGGGCTGCGGTTCTACTGGAACCAGTACGGGACCAGCACCTGGGCGGGTGAGCAGGTCGCCGCGAACGGGATGGCGTTGTCAGTGCCAGACGTCTCGGCCGATGGCAACGACGTGAACCTCGTGGTCGAGGGCCCCAATCACAGCCTGGACTTCTACTGGCAGGTTGACGGCTCGTCGGGCTGGCATGAGGAGACGGTCGCCGGGGCAGGCACCACCTACTCGGCACCGCGGCTGGCCAACATCGGCAACGCAGTGGGCATCGTCGCAGAGGGGGCAGGCAACAGCCTCGACTACTACTGGGCCTCTAACGGTACCAGCAACTGGACCCCCGAACTGGTCAACGGTTACGCCACCACATACTCCGCGCCCGCGATCGCACCGGCCGGCAACTACGCCGTAGTGGCCGCCGAGGGGGGCAACAACACCCTGGACTACTACTGGCAGCAAGACGGCACCAATCCGTGGATTTCCGAGCTGGCGGGGCAGGCCCAGACGGCCTTCTCTGACCCGGCCATCACCGCCAACGACGGAGGGGTCGGTATCGCCGTCGTCGGGCCGAACACCGACCTGGACTTCTACTGGAACCTGAACATCACGTCCCCGTGGAACAACCCGGTGGAAGTCATCACCAACGGCCTCACGGACGACCCTGGCATCACCACCACAATTAACCACGGGTCGGGCGACGGACTTTGCATCAACCAGGACGAGGCGTTGTGGTGCGTCATCAACGGGTCCTCGAACTGGACCGAGTCCGTCGCCGGAGTGTTTTTCCCGGGATCTGACAGTGGCCTCACGGAGAACCGCGCCAGCGACAACATGGCCTTCTACACGTCCGGCAGCCCGCGGTTGCTCTTCGCCTGGGACGACCCCAGCACCGGAAAGTGGCAGCCTACTGAGGTGGTGGACAGCGACGTCCACTAGTCCCGGTCCCTGTTCTCGCATGATCGGTGCCAAGTGCGAGCACTTCGAAGAGGCACGGGGCACCAGTCCTCGCCCGCTGAAAGAGAGCGGAGGTGACTGGTGCCCCGCTGATCTCGTGCAATGTCCCCGAGGAGGAATTGCACGGGCGGAGGTTGGCTAGAACTTCACCACCGTGCTCGCGGTACCGAGTTCCAGGCCGCTGGTGAACAGGGTGGTGCCGAAGGTTGCGTCCAGCGCGCTGGCCGCGGTCTTGGTCAGCCGGGCGACGATCCCGGAGACATGTACGGCGTGCTTGCCTGCGGCGATCTTCGCGCTGGCCAGGCTCAGGGCAAGGAGCGGCACCCGCTCCTTGGCGTTACCGTTCACGATCGCGGTGAGCTCGCCCGCCTTGAGGTTGATGACGAAGTTGGATACGGAGATCTCCTTGCCGGTCGCCGGGGCGATGAACAGGATGCCGCCGCTGTGGTCGATCGTGCCGGACACCTGCTTGAGGTTGACCCTGCCGCCGGTCACCGGGAACGCGAACGTGACGGCGACACCGCTGCTGCTGGTGGATGCGCCCTCGGTCGCGGGCAGCGTCGCCAGCGGCACGATGCCGTGGCTGAGCAGCGCGGCGGCGATACCAGGGGCAGTCGTCAGCGAGGTGGTACCGCCGGTGAGATGTACTGTGCTGCACGCCGGGCGGGCGGTCGCCGTCGTCGACGCCGAGGCCACGCCGGCCGTGCTGCCGAGGAGCACCCCCGTCACCGCGCCTGCTACCGCCAGGCGCCTGAACATCCGCATGCCTACTCCATTCCGTTGCACCGCGTCTGGTCGCGGCTCTCGAGCAGGTATACGGTCGGGCGGCCAGCCGCAGATGCAGTCTTTGCCGTCGGTTTCGGGTTGCTCGCCGCCGTAGTGACCGGGCAGATCTGCGCCGCTGTTCGTGCTGCGGGCCGTCAACCGCGCAGGCACTCCTCTGACCTGCAGATCGCGGCAACCGCGGGCAGCAACCAGCTCCCGCTCTATACAGCCAACCCAGACGACTTCCACGGCATCGAACGACTCGTCGAGATAGTCGGCATCCACGCAAAGCCGAATAATTTCTAGGTGGGCGACGGTAATCGAAACCTGCCGGGCGGCCCGTAACACGGCCGGCCCTTTCCGCGGCGCGCCAACGTGCGCGGCCGTGCCCGCCTCATGCCACGATCGCCGCGCTGCTTTGCCAGCCAGCCTGAGCCGAGAGCAGGGTGACGACGAGCAATCCGGCGCGCAACCGAGCCGGCAACGCGCGCCATATGGACGGCGACCGTGCCCCGCTGGCGATCGATACTGAAAGACACTGCATGTCACGCAAGGAGGCGTCATGGCAATTACCGGCCGCATCGTGGTCCTGCCCGCCGGCACCGAAGAGCTCCAGGTTAAGGAGCACACGTTCGCCGACCCGGGGCCGCATGAGGTGATCGTCCGGCAGTACGCCTCCGGCGTCTGCCACAGCCAGCTGCACGAGATCCACGGGAGCCGCACGGCCGACCGGATACTCGGCCACGAGTCGACCGGGGTGGTGGAGGCGGTCGGCTCGGCCGTGACCCACGTCGCCCCGGGCGACTACGTGATGGTGACCTGGGTTCCGCGCTCCCCGCAGAAGGAGTACCGCGCCCCGGTGGGGCCGAGCCTCAGCTTTGCCGACGGCACCACCGCCAGCACCTACAACGTGTTCACCTGGGCGACGCACACGGTCGCGGACGAGCTCTACGTGGTGAAGGCGCCGGAGGCGACGCCGAAGTACTCCGGTGCCATCATCGGCTGCGCGGTGATGACCGGGGCGGGTGCGGTGCTGCACTCGGCCGAGGTGAAGGAGGGGCAGAGCGTCGCCGTCTGGGGTGTCGGCGGGGTCGGCCTGTCGGCCATCGCCGCCGCCCACAACGCGGGTGCCAACCCGGTCATCGCGGTCGACCTGGAAGACGACAAGCTGGAGATGGCCAAGCGGTTCGGCGCCACCGTGGGGGTCAATGCCCGGAAGACCGATGCGGTCGAGGAGGTCCGGCGGCTGACCCCCGGGCAGCGCCCGACCGACCTGGGCGGCGTCGACTTCGCGTTCGACTGCATCGGCCGGGTGATCGCCACCCAGCAGGCCATCGCCGCGGTGCGGCGCGGCCACTGGGCCGAGACGCGGGGCGGATCGGCCTACCTGGTCGGCGTGCCGACCGAGCCCGTGCTGGTAGACAGCTCCGACCTGCTGCTGGGTGAGAAGAAGTTCGTCGGCAGCCTCGGCGGGTCGTGCATCCCGGAGGAGGACTTCCCGCTGTTCGTCAACTGGTACGAGGCGGGCAAGCTCGACCTGGACAGCCTGGTCACCGCCCGGTACCCGATCGACGAGATCAACCAGGCGTGTGCCGACCTGGCGGCCGGGAAGATCGCCGGGCGGGCCATCCTCGACTTCACCGAAGGTTAACAGGAGGCGAGGAGGGTCACTCGTTGCCGACGCCGGGCCGCACGCGCTGGCAGGCAACCTTCTCACCACGTCTGGCGGCCACCACTGGGCAGAACCGGTGGCCGCCAGCGGGCATCTCTCATGACCACCACCGCGGCCCAGGGCGAGCCTCTGGGGGCTGACGGAGCGAAGGGGGCGCTCCAGCCCGCGCGCCGCACTGACCTACCTCCACGCCACCCGCGAGTGCGACAGAAGATCATGCCGGGAATTCGCTGAGAAATATCATTTGCTGTTCAGCTCGCGGCCAACCAGAAGTGACCTTTGGGGTAGACGGTAACGGGCAGCGTCGGCGTGATACCACGCCCGCCAGGGAGTGATGAACCATGCGCAGAAAGCCATTCTGGCGAGCGGGGGCTGTCGTGGCGAGTGCCGCGGTGGTGCTCGGCAGCACCGCGCTCGCGTCGTCAGCGGCAACCGTCCGGCCCAGCCAGCCCGGCTGGCACCACAGCAGCAGCGTCAAGCATGTGCTGCTGATATCGGTCGACGGCATGCACCAGTCCGACCTGGACTGGTACGTCGCTCATTATCCAGACTCGGAGCTCGCGCGGATCGCCACCGGCGGCGCTGAGTACACCGACGCGAAAACCGCTGACCCGTCGGACTCCGATCCGGGCGGCACGGCGCTGGTCACCGGCGGCGACCCGAAGGTCACCGGCATCTACTACGACGACGAGTACAGCCACGGAGTCTTCCCGCCGGGGACGACAAACTGCTCCGGGCCTGTCCCGGGTGGCGACGTGATCTACGACTCGCCGGACGACAAGCTTGCGGCCGTACCTGACCTGCTGAAGAACGGGAGCGGCAACACCTTTCCCTCGTTCGACGAGGGCGGCTCGATCTACCCGGGCGGCATTGACAAGAACCCGGCCCTGATTATGAACCTGACCCCGCACCCGCAGTCGGGCCTGAACCCGGCGACGTACCCGGTCAACCCGAAGACCTGCAAGCCGATTCAGCCATGGGACTACGTGGGGGTCAACACGATCTTCCAGGTGATTCACAAGGCCGGCCTGCGAACGGCCTTCGCTGAGAAGCACGCGATCTACTCGTCGTTCAACGGCCCGGGCTCGAACGGCATGAGCATCGACGACTTCTTCGCGCCAGAGATCGACTCGCAGGCGGTCGAGCCGAACGGCGTGCCCTACCCGGTCGACGACTCGTGGACGGCCGACAACGCCGCGACCAAGCAGTACGACTCCTACAAGGTGCAGGCGGTCATCAACTGGATCAACGGCTACGAGCACTCCGGCAAAGGGCCCAAGGTCGGCACGCCGGCGATCTACGGGATGAACTTCCAGACCGTCTCGACCGCCGAGAAGCTGAAGAGTTCCCCGGCGGTGCTGATCGGCCCGAACGCGCAGGGCAAATACACCGAGGGACCGTCGCTGGCCGGCGGGTACGTGACCGTAGACGGCCAGCAGGTTCCGGGCCCGCTGCTCCAGAGCGCGCTCACCTACGTCAACGACGCCCTGCAGCGGATGGCCGACACGATCCAGGCCGACGGCGAGGCCCGCTCGACGGCGATCATCCTGACGGCCAAGCACGGCCAGTCGCCGCAGAACAACAGCCAGCTGCAGCGGATCGACGACGGCCCGATCATCGCCGCCGTCAACGCCGACTGGGCCAAACTGCACCCGGGCAGCCCGACGCTGGTTGTCCAGGAGGCCGACGACGACGGGCTGCTGTGGTGGCTGTCCAACCGCTCGCAGGCCGCGACTGACTTCGTCAAGAACTACCTGTGGACGCATTCCGCCCCAGCCGTCAACTACGCCGGCCAGACGATCACCGTCCAGCACTCCGGCCTGCGGAAGATCTACGCCGGACACCAGGCCGCGAGCTTCTTCGGCGTCTCCTACTCCGACCCGCACCACCCCGACGTGTTCGCGATCTCGCAGGTCGGCACCATCTACACGACCGGCAAGAAGATCGCCGAGCACGGCGGCGACAACCCGGCCGACCGGGACGTTCCGCTCGTCGTCTATGCGCCGGGCACCGTCCAGCCGCACCAGTCAGGCCACCCGGTGGAAACGACTCAGATCGCACCGACGATCTTGGCGCTGCTCGGCCTGAACCCGGGCGACCTGCAGGCGGTGCAGATCGAGCACACGCGTGTGCTCTCCGCTGTTCGGCGGTAGCGGCCGGCTGGCAGCAGCCCTTGACGATCGAGGGAATCGGGACAGGGTGTCCTCGCCTCAGGCGAGGACACCCTGCTGTTACGGCCGTCAGGCGACTGCCCCGGCGACGAGCGTCAGCACGAACGCCGCGATGATGATCGCCACCCGCGCGTAGTGCAGCCGGTCCCATCGCTGGTGCTGCTCGCGCCAGTCGGCTGGGTGGTTGTCGGCTGTCCACGTAATGATGCGGTTGTTGATCGGGACGAGCAGGGCGACCGACATGATGACGCTCACGATGAGCAGGGCCGCGGCCGCGACGGCAGCGCCACCGGCCGTCCCGCCCCATAGAGCGGCGGCCAGCCACGCCGTGAGGAGCAGGGACCCGATGTACCAGAAGGGCATCACGCGGCCGAGCACCCGGCCGCCAGCGGCGGTGGCCTCAATCCAGGATCCGATGGGCAGGCGCCGCTGGATCGGGTTGACGAAGACCGCGACGGCGAACTCGACGCCAACCATGACGCCGGTGACGGTTGCGGTGATGACAGCGAGCGCGACGATCACGATGATCCCTCTTTCTAGCAGTGCTAGGTTTCTAGCAGTGCTAGATTAGGTTCTGGCGATCCAGAACGCAAGGGGGAGGAACCATGGCGAAGGCAGGTACCCGCGCGCAGCGCGTAGCCGAGCGCAGGCAGCAGATCCTCGACGCGGCCCGGGCCATGGCCGAGGCCGACGGGTGGACGGCGGTCACGTCGCGGCGCCTCGCCGACGCGATCGGGTACACGCAGCCCGTGCTCTACGGCCACTTCCCCGGCGGGAAGACGGAGATCATGCGCACGGTGGCGCTCGCCGGCTTCGTGGAACTGGCGGCGGCGACCCGGGCGAGCATGGAAGGCAAGACAGGCGCGCAGGCGGTCGCAGCGGTCGCGGACGCGTACCTGGACTTCGCCGCAGCGCACTCGTCACTCTACGAGGCGATGTTCCAGCTGCCGATCGACGCGCGCTTCGCGCAAGACGA
The DNA here is from genome assembly GCA_963795335.1 of uncultured Actinomycetota bacterium. Lineage (GTDB taxonomy): Bacteria > Actinomycetota > Actinomycetes > Streptosporangiales > Streptosporangiaceae > Trebonia. The sequence goes on along the minus strand of CAWCHI010000001.1, from coordinate 22,251 downwards.
TGCGGAGACCGAGCTGCGCTCCGGCTTCAACGCGCTGGGCGCGGCCCTCGGCAGCGACCACAACGGAACGGCAACCGAACTGCTCTGGAGCGCACTGCATGGCATGAGCCTGCTGGAACGCGCCGGCCGCATGCGCCCAGAGCACCGGCCCAGCCGGATAGCCGAGCTCGCCGCCCGCTTCGCCAACTGACCCAAGGCCTGGCCTGCGGCCCCGCCGGGCGCCCGCGATGGCGAAGCCGGCAGCCAGGTGACGGCAGGCTGAATCTGCTGGCCGCGCAGAAAAGCAAATAGACTGCCGGGAGACGGTGCCTGGCGCGTCCCGGCCGCAGCAGGCGACCCGGGAGGTGCTCAGCCTGGGCCGTCGGCAATTGTCAGGAGCTCCGTCATGAAGAAGCCGGTCTGGGTCGTCGCGGGCTCTGTCAGTGCGATCGCGGGCCTTGCCGTGGCCGGCCTGGGTGTCCGGGGCCGGCCGAGCTGAGCGGCCGCGACCGGCCAGGCGTCGGCGAATCAGACAACGCACCCTCCAACCCGGCGGGTGCGCCCGTCGGTCGCCGGCTGATCCTGGGTCTGCTCGGACTTGGCGCGCTCGGGACCCTCACCGGCCAGCGAGTGCAAAACACCCTGGCCCAGGTCATCGGACCGATCGCTGACCACGACCCCACGGGCCTGCTCTCGCTGATTCCTCTGGGCGACACCTTCCGGTACTACTCGGTCACCGGGTCCGTACGTACGGAGACAGCGGACAACTACCGGCTGAACGTATCCGGCCTTGTCGATCACCCGGCCAGCTACTCGGTCTCGGACCTGAGGGCTCTGCCGCAAACCTCATTGATCCAGGACTTCCAGTGCGTCACTGGCTGGCGCGTCCCCGCGGTGCACTGGGTCGGGGTGAAGCTGTCCGTCCTGCTCGAGAAGGCCGCACCAGCCAAGCAGGCGCGCGCCGTGCGCTTCACGTCCTTCGACGGCACCTATACCGAAAGCCTCACTCTCGCCGAGGCCCGTCGCCCAGACATCCTGGTGGCGCTGGAGATGCTCGGTGCGCCCGTGACCCATGACCACGGCGGCCCAGTGCGCATGTACGCCGGATCGATGTACGGATACAAAAGCACCAAATGGCTGTCAGGCATCGAACTCGCCGAGACCGAAACACCCGGCTACTGGGAGACACGCGGCTATGCCCTCGACGGAACCATCAGGGAATAACACGGCAGGCTCGACCTCCTCGGCGCCGGAGTCTGCCTCTGCATCAGTGCCCAGGTTCAGCCGCGCCGAGCGCATGATCCACCGGACGACGGCAATCTTGATGACGATGTGCATCCTGACCGCCGCCATCCTCTACAACGGCCCGGTCGCCGTGCTCGTAGGCCACCGCTACATCGTTGAACTGATCCACGTCTACTGCGGTTTTGCACTGCCGCTACCCATGCTTCTCGGAATCCTGTCCTTCGCATACCGGGCCGACCTGCGACGTCTCGGCCGCTTCACTTCCGCCGACCGCCGCTGGCTACGCACGCGTGCTCGCCGGGACGGGACCATCGCGGTCGGAAAATTCAACGCAGGCCAGAAGCTGAACGCCTCGCTGGCCTGCGGCTCGATCCTCGTCCTGCTCGGCACCGGAGTGCTCATGTACTTCGTAGGGCTCGCCCCCTTGCCCTGGCGCAGTGGCGCCACATTCGTGCACGACTGGTTCGCCCTCGCCGTCGGCCTGCTTGTCGTCGGGCACGTCTATTTCGCGCTGAAAGACCCTGAGGCACGTCGCGGAATGCGGACGGGATCGGTGTCGCGATCGTGGGCGCACGCCGAACACGCAGGCTGGCTCCACGACCTGGAAAGCGCGGCGGTGACCAAATCGGGTGCGGAGGCGCCAGAAAAGTAATGCGTTAAAAGTGCCGGCACGGTGTTCAGTGCGATTAGGTTCACGTTCTTGGTCGCGGACAGCCGGGCGATCACGACGCCCGTCCGCTCTTTGCCTGACCTGACTGGCTAGGCGGTGACATCGGTGTGGCTCGTCAGGGCTCTTCGGGCCAGAAGTTCACGGCCCGGCTGGCAGCCTCGTGGATCACCGAGCTGTCCAGTGCTGCGCTCGCCTTTGTCACTCCCCGGAGCAACCAGGATGCGATAAAGGTGACCGGCCCGTCTGAGGGCAACGGGTGAACCCAGAACCGGCCACCCCATTGGCGTTGGGTCCCGCCACAGCCAGTTTCAGTCATGACCAGTGACCGGGTCGGCGGACGGGTCGACCGGGCTCACCCCCCAGGTGAGTTGCCCGCGATGCAGCAGCGCATGGATGGTGAATTCGAAACCGTTCGGGTAGGCCGCTACGCTGCTCACGGGGGTGGGTGCTTCGGAGTCCAGCGGCATGACTCAGCCCTCGGTGGTGGGACGGCCGCGGGATTCCAGCCGGGACCTGGCCACTCCTGCGCCGTACCTGAGCATCCTCTCGCGCGATCCAGCCGATTCGAATCACTCGCAAACTGGGATACATGATGAAAGCAGTACGCTATGACCGCTTTTCGGGCATCGACGGGATTTACCTTGCGGACGTCCCCGAGCCGGTGGCTAGCCCAGGCGAGGTGGTGGTGCGGGCCGAGGCCGGTGCGCTCAACCCCGGGGCGCTGCCAGCGCTGCACGGCAGTTCCTACACGCCGGGTCGCGATCTCGCCGGTGAAGTCGTTGCGGTCGGTGCCGGCGTGCCCGGCTTCACCGTCGGTGACGCGGTGCTGGGCTGGCTCCAGAGCTGGGATGCCCACGCCCAGTTCGTCGCTATCCCCGCAGTCCAGCTGGTGAGCAAGCCTCAAGCCCTCTCCTGGGACGTGGCGGGTTCGCTCTACACCACACCGATGGCGGGCCTCGGTGCCATCCGGGCGGTTGAACCCCGGCCGGGCGAGACCATCGTGATCTCGGGCGCGTCGGGCGGCGTCGGGTTCACCGCTGCCCAGCTTGCACTCCGTGCCGGAGCGACGGTGATCGGACTGACCAGCGACGCACATTTCGACCTGCTCCGGCAGCATGGCATCCAGCCTGTCCAATACGGCGACGGCGAACAGGAACGGATCCTCGCCACGACCGACCGAGCCGATGCCTTCATCGACGCCGTCGGCGGCGGCTACATCGACCTCGCCATCAACCTCGGCGTTCCGAAAGACCACATCAACACCGTCGTCGACTATCGCGGAGCGAAAGAGAAGGGCGTCAAATCGCTTGGAACGACCGATGCCGGCGGCCTCCCGGCGCTGGCCGGACTGGCCGCCCTCGCCGCTACCGGCGACCTGCACATCCCCGTCGCCGCAACGTACCCACTCACCGCCGTGCGCGACGCCTATCAGGCCCTGGCCGACCGCAAGACCCACGGGCGCATCGTGCTGCACCCCCAAGTCCTCTGATCCGTTCAGGCCCAGGCGGACCTCGATCACCGGCCTGCCTTTAGGCCCTGGCTGGCGCGCAGCGCGGCGGCCAGCCAGGCAAGGGCCCGCAGCGGCGACGGGAACGGGCCGCGGCCGCTGATGACGGCCGTCAGCTCCCAGTAGCGTTCGAACCGGGGGTCGGTGGCGGCCTCCAGCTGAGCCAGCAACTCAGCCCCGCGCTGGCCGCCGGGAGCGTCCGCCAGGATCCGCGCCATGATCCGGGCCGCTTCGGCGGACTCGGGTGGCACGCCCCGCTGACAGGCCGCTTCGGCCTCGGCCTGCGCCTGCTCGACGTCGACCAGCCAGCGGCCGGACTGGATCTGGATGCCAATGGCAGCGACCTGCCGGACCTGCTCGCGAAAACCCCTGTCTGCTACCAGCTCAGCGAGATCGACCCACGCTTCGACCTGCTCGGCCGAAGGATCGTCGGGCAGATCAGGGGCTGCGGCCCAGCGGGGTACCCGCGCCGGGCTGGGATCCAGTCCGTGGAAAACCTCCGCCATGAAGTCATCGATGATCTGGCGCCGCTCGGCCGCGGACAGGCGCGCGAGTTTGCTGATCATGCCCATCTCCTCGCCGTCGGCCGAGCGCTTCACCACGGCGGCCACCACTGCCCGGCGCAGCCGCAGGGCCCGGATCTCGGTGTCCAGCGCCTCAAGGTGGATAGCGGCCACCTCCGCGGCGGTGACCTGGCCGCCCAGTACGCGCCGGACATTGGCCAGGCTCACGCCCAGCTCCCGCAAGGTCGTCACCAGTTCCAGCCGGGCCACACACGCCGCGTCGTACAGCCTGCGATCGCCGTCAGTCCGCGAGGCCGGCGGCACCAGCCCGCTATCCGACCAGAACCGGATAGTGCGTACCGGCACGCCGGTGCGTATGGCCAGCTCGCCGATTGTCAGAAGTGGTCCGTCGTTCTCCATGGCCTCAGTCTGGCTCCTCCAGTAAGTGGAGGAGCAAATCCCCAGCACCCGGTATCGCTTCGAGGAGGTCGGTCATCCACATGGTAGAACCGATTTTCAAGGTCTGGAGGAGCTCAGGCATCGCCGACTGCCGGTGGCGCTACGGATGCCCATTTTGGCCGGTCAGATCGGGGTCTAGACGGTAGCGCGGCTGGAGTATTGATCTCTCCCCTAATCCCTGATACGAAGAATTCGTTCTGGAAATCACCGTCAGATGAGGTCCCGTGACGGTGCGGGGAGAACAGGAGATCATCGTGACGATGCGTGGCCAGGTGGCCGTCGCGGGGGTCGGCGAGACGACGTATTACAAGCACGGCCAGTCGCCTGACCCGGAGTTCAAGCTCGCGCTGATGGGCATCCTGGCTGCCTGTGAGGACGCGGGGATTGACCCCACGGACATTGACGGGTTCGCGTCCTACAGCAATGACCGCAATGACCCGACGAGGCTGGCCGCGGCGCTGGGCACGAAGGAGCTGCGGTTCTCGAACATGCAGTGGGGCGGCGGCGGAGGAGGCGGGTCAGGGGCGATCGCCAGCGCGTCGGCGGCCATCTACGCGGGTATCGCCAACACGGTCGTTGTGTTCCGCGCGCTGGCCCAGGGCCAGTTCGGCCGGTTCGGGCTGGGCCGCCAGGCGGCCACGATCGCGGGCGATCAGGCATTCAACCAGGCCTACGGGATCATGTCGCCCGGTCAGCAGTACTCGATGAAGGCCATGCGCTTCATGTACGAGCACGGCATCAGGCAGTCAGCGCTGCGCGGCATCGCGATGGCCTCCTACTACCACGCTCAGAACAACCCCCGCGCGGTTATGTACGGCCGTCCGCTAGACGAGGAGAAGTACGACAACTCGCGCTGGATCGTCGAGCCGTTCCACCTCTACGACTGCTGCATGGAGAACGACGGCGCCGCCGCGGTGATCCTGGTATCCGCCGAACGGGCCCGCGACCTCCGCGCTCGCCCCGTTTACGTGCTCGGCGCGGCGACAGGATCCGACCACCGGACCGGCGCGGGCGCGTTCAACAGCCCGCACTTCGCCAGCTCGCATTTCACGTCGGTGTCGCGCAACCTCTATGACATGGCCCAGGTCGGGCCGGCCGACGTCAACGTGGTGCAGTGCTACGAGAACTTCACCGGCGGCGTGCTGATGAGCCTGGTCGAGCACGGCCTGGTCAAGGCGGCGGACGCGAACGACTTCCTCGTCCTTGACAACCTGAAGGCCGATGGCGGGAAGCTTCCGCTCAACACCAGCGGCGGGAACCTCGCTGAATGCTACATGCACGGCCTGGAACTGGTCATCGAGGCGGTCCGTCAAGTCCGCGGTGAGTCCACCAGCCAGGTGCCCGGAGCTGATGTCTCCCTGGTTGTGTCCGGCCCGATGGTGAGCCCGGTAAGCGACAGCATCTACGGCTCGGAGGCGACACTGTCATGACTACCTCGACTTCGGACTGGTACCTGGCCCCGGGGATGCCGGTCCCGACGTGGGACGCCGACGAACTGCAGAAGCCCTACTGGGCCGGGCTGCAAGAAAGCGTTATCCGCGTGCAGAGATGCGGCGACTGCGGCACCTGGCAATGGGGGCCAGAGTGGATATGCCACGCCTGCCGGTCCTTCAACATGACCTGGGTCCCGGTCGAGGGACACGGGCGCATCTACAGCTGGACCCGCGTCTGGCACCCCGTGCACCCTGCCCTCACCGACCGTGTCCCCTATCTCGCAGTCCTGGTCGAGCTCCCCGATGCCGGAAACATCCGCATGGTCGGCAACCTGCTCGGCGACGCGAGCCAGACGGCAGAGATCGGCAGTCTCGTGACCGCCGTATTCGAGCATCACCCGGACGCCCCGGTCCCGCACTCGCTCCTCCAGTGGCGGGCCGGCTAAATGGATGCTGACGAGCCGGTCACCGCGACCTTCCGCGCCGAGGCCGTCGAGCTCGCCGTCTGACGACCTTCACCGGCGTTGGTTACGGCCGGTAGGACGACATCGGCCACGGCGCGGCCACGATTGTGACAGCGGCCGGATACGCTCGCGTTGCCCGGCTATTGCTGCGCGTACCTCCCTCCGGTCTGCGGTGCGGGACCCTTGAGGTTGGCCTGCTGGCGCTCGTAACGCGTCTGGCGCGGCCAGGTGCGCTTCAGGTCGTCTCGCACCCGGATATGGAGCCGGCCCAGGTGCTCCACCTCCAGGTCGACGAGGTCGCCGTCCATGAAGGGATTGAGTCCCCGGTGGTTGGTGCCCAGCGCGAGAAGGTCACCCGGTTCCAGCGCGTGCACCGACGACACGAACTCGATGCACTGCGGGATTCTGTGGGCCATGTCGCTCGTGCTGTAGTCCTGCATCAGCGTGCCGTTGTTCCAGAGCCTGACCGACAGGCTGTGCGGATCCGGCACTTCGTCCGCGGTCACGAGGAACGGCCCGATCGGGCAGAAGGTGTCGCGTGCCTTCATCTGGTAGAACGCGCCCGGCAGGCCCCGGGCCGAGCCGTCGATGAGGTTCGTGTAACCGAACACGTAGTCCATCGCCTCCGCGGCCCGGACGTTGGCGCAGTATTTCCCGATCACCAGGGCGAATTCGGCCTCGCCCTCGAAGATGCTGGCGGGAGCGTCCGGCAGGACCATGGTGTCGCCGTCCCCGATAACCGAGCTGGGCGACTTCAGAAAGGCATTGATGGGCGGCGGGGCCGGCAGGGTTCCGTTCTCCATGTAGTTGGTGGCCATGCAGTCGATGTTGCCGGGGCGGGGAACGGGCGGGCGGAGCCTGACGGCGCTCAACGGGACTCCCACGCCATTGCTGGCAGCCTCCCGGAGCACCTCGCCGTAGTGTGACCAGTTCTCGATCACGCCGCGGATGACATCTTGGGGATGTACGCGGGGAATGTCCGCCACGGCCGCGGAGACATCCACGACTGATTCACCCGTGACCACGCCGAGCTTGAAGTCGTCGAAAAAGGCAAGCTTCACCGGGACTCTCCCTTGCACTCTGTCGCCCGGCCGATGCGGTGCGGGCCCAGGACGTATCGATCATCCATCGTGATCAGGAATCAGGCCACCCCGGCGGGAGCAGGATCTGGCCGCGGCCGCGAAGCGATTCAGGCCGTCAAGGGCGGGGCCCAAACGTTGACTTAGAACGAGATTCTGGAATTAACTAGAAGAATTGCTTGGTGGGCTCGCATCCGTCAACCGTCCGTGAGCCAGCATGACCAGGAACGGACCGGACGCCCCGGCCTTACCTGCCTGCTGTCAGTGTCCGGCTAACTTGGAAAGGGGACTCCCCGTGAGCGATGTGACCGCAGCATCCGGACCCGCAGATGGCTCCGTGACTGCTGGGCCAGCGACAGCCCGGGCCACTTACCTGGCTACCGCGCCGATACACGCGATGATCTACTTCACGCCGCACATCGCTGCCGCCTATGAGGCAGTTGGGCTGCGAGGCCGGCCGATGGGCTACTTCGCATCGCGCGCCGCGGCCATGGGTCCGGTGCCGGCCGATGTGGTCATCGCTACATTCTTCAACTTCAACCCCAGGCTGATCCGAAGGGCCATCCCTGACGCGTGGGCGCTGGCTAGCCCGGGCGCCATCCTGGGCGCCCGTCTCGACGCCGCTGACATCTCCCTGCGCCAGGCCTGGGGTGACGGAGTCAGCAGCCCGGAGGTGGCCGAAGCAGCCGAACTGGCCCAGATCGCTGCCCTGGCCGCCGCCCAGCAGCCACAAGGACGCCCGCTGTTCGCGGGCCACGCCGCGCTGCCCTGGCCCACCGAGCCGCATCTGGTGCTGTGGCACGCCCAGACCCTGCTGCGCGAGTACCGCGGTGACGGCCACGTCACCCTGCTGGCCGCCGCGGGCCTGACGCCAGTCGAGGCGCTGGTCACGCATGCCGCCGCTGGCGTCAGCGCGGAGACGCTGCGGCGGTCACGAGCCTGGAGCGAGGACGAATGGGGGGCCGGCGTCGCCAGCGTGCGTGCCCGTGGATGGCTGGCCGAGGGAGAAGGCCTTGCCCTGAGCGCCGCCGGCCAGGCGTTCCGGCAAGACCTCGAGGACCGGACCGACGAGCTGGCCGCCGGCGCCTGGGCCGTGCTCGGAGAGGCCGGGTGCGCCCGGCTCACCGAGCTGGGCCAGCCGCTTTCTCAGGCCATCATCGACAGCGGACTGTACGGGCCAGGGGCGGGGGCGAGTTTGCTCCGGCCGTCAGCGGGCTGAGGTGCCGCGGGTCATCCGGTCAGCAGTCGCTCGCAGCGGCGCCCCATTCAGGTCGACAGATTCCGTTCCCTCGGTGGGCAGCGGGCGGGCGCTCAGGCCAGCACGAAGCCCTCGTACCCGGCGGCGACGATCTCCTCGCACCTGGTCATGTAGGTGGTAAGGCCGCCGGCGTAGGGCATGTAGTGGCGGATCTTGCCCGGCACATTCGCGCCGAGGTACCAGGAGTTGCAGCTCGGGTGTATGCGGACCGGCCCGGCGAACGTGTGGACGTGGGCCGCCCACTCCTCCTGGGCCCCGGGGTCCGCCTCGATGCTGCGGTGGCCGTTCGACCGCAGGTGCGTGATGCACGCGGTGATCCACTCGACGTGGTGCTCGATCGAGGTGACCATGTTGGTGAGCACCGACGGGCTGCCGGGGCCGGTGACCGTGAACAGGTTCGGGAATCCGGCGACGCCCAGCCCCAGGTAGGCAGTGGGGGACTCGGCCCAGATGTCGCGCAGCGCGCTGCCGTCCCGGCCGCGCACGTCGATGCGGGAGAGCGCTCCGGTCATCGCGTCGAAACCGGTGGCGTAGACGATGACGTCCACCTCCAGGAACTCTTCCTGCAACTGGATGCCATTGCCCCGGACCGCCTGGATCGGGTTCTTGCGCAGGTTGACCAGGCGGACGTTGTCCCGGTTGTAGGTTTCGAAGTAGCCCACGTCGATCGTGATCCGCTTGCACCCGAACGGGTAGTGCGGGACGAGGTCTTCAGCGGTCTGGGGGTCGTTGACGATCCGCCGGATTCCCTCGCCGTACAGGCGGGTGGCGGCCGCGTTCGCCTCCAGATCCGTGAGAACGTCACGCCAGGCGAAGCACCCGACGAGCCCGTTTTCGTCGAGCTTCGCGACCTGCTCCTCCCACGAGGCGTCGAGGATATTGGTGCTGGCCTCGAGGAGTGACGCGATGGCCCCGAACCGCGCGGTGCCGCCGGGGGCGGCCCACTGCGCGGAGCGGATCTGCGGGTACTGGGCCTTGAGTTCGTTCAGCTCGTTGGGGCCGAGCGGCCGGTTCGGTGACGGCAGGGTGTACACGGCGGAGCGCTGCAGGACGAAAAGCTCACGGGCCTGCTTCGCGATCACCGGGATCGACTGGACACCCGAGGAGCCGGTGCCTATGACCGCCACGCGCTTGCCGGTGAAGTCATAGCCCTCAGCCGGGAACGAGTTGGTGTAGAGCGAGTCGCCCGCGAAGTCGTGGATGCCGTCGATCGCCGGTTCGATCGGCGCGGACAGGCAGCCGGTCGCCGCGACCACGAAGCTGGCTGTGACCCGCTCACCGGTGTCGGTCTCGACGAGCCAGGTCGCCGTCGCGTCGTCATAGGTAGCCGCAGTTACCGAGGTGTTGAGGGTGATGCCGCGGCGCAGGTCGAGCTTGTCGGCGACCCAGTTCAGGTAGCGCTCGATTTCCCCCTGGGCGGGCATCAGCTCGGTCCAGTTCCACTCTTGTTCGAGATCGGCGAACTTTGTAAACATGTACTCGACCGACTGGATGTCGACGCGGGCACCCGGGTAGCGGTTCCAATACCAGGTGCCGCCGACACCGGTGCTGCGGTCAAACACCCGGACGTTGAGTCCGGCCTCGCGCAGCTTGTAAAGCGCGTACAGGCCGGAGAACCCGGCACCGATTACGACGACGTCGGCACGGCTCTGCACTGGCCCTCCAACGGGCGATTCTGCCTGCATGATGGCCTCCTGTGGAACCTGCCGGGCTTCGTCCGTGCCCGACCGTTGTCGGGTGACGATGCCCGACATGACAACGGCTTCATGGTCAATATGCATTAAAAGCAGATGGCATGTCGATGTCTAGACATAGTGTCAGTAAGTTTCTGGAGGCCACTGTGGTCAGTCTGTCGCTGTGTGTTAACGGGACTGGTCCGGCGCCTCTGAGCCGGGAACAGGTGCTGTCGACCTGACCCGCCTCACCGCCGACAGCGCCGCCATACCCCATGCCCGCACGCCTGGCTTAGTCGCCGAGTCCCTGACCCGCGCAGCGCCGCCCGGTGGTCAAGCTCACCGATAGCACCCTCGCAGTAACGCCAGAGGTATTGCCTGGCGACGGGGGACATAGGAGGATCTGCTAATGAATAGGGTTTCCCCGTGCCGTTGCGCCGGAATACGAGTTGACCGATGCGCCTGCTTCTGATTGGCGCGCCCGGCGCCGGGAAGGGAACCCAGGCCAAGCGGCTGGCCGAGCGGTTCAGCATCACCCATATCTCCAGCGGCGATCTGCTGCGCCAGCACGTTCAAAACCAGACGTCACTCGGGCAGAAGATCAAGGCTTACGTGGACGCCGGGGACCTAGTGCCTGATGCCGTGGTCATGGACATGCTGCGTAAGCCGGTTGTCGCCGCGGTCGAATCCGGTGGTTACGTGCTAGACGGCTTCCCGCGCACCGTGGACCAGGCCAAGGCCGCCTTTGACGTTGCGCACGAGCTCGGCGTGGCGGTTCAGGCGGCCGTCCACCTGGACGTCCCCGACGATGAGCTGATCCGCCGCTTGCTGGCGCGTGGTCGCGGCGCTGACGACACGGAAGAGGTCATCTCCCACCGGTTGCAGGTCTACCGGGAGAAGACCATCCCGCTGCTGGACTACTACGCGGGCCGGGAGTGGATGTTCACCGTCGACGGCACCCAGTCGCCCGATCAAGTCCACCAGGACATCGGGCTCCGCCTGCGCAAACTGGCCGCTTTCGACACCGCGCAGGGCCAGTTACGGAGCCCACCACGGTCGCGGTAAGTGTCACAGTTGGCCGGAAAGGGTTCCCGCCCCGGAGCGGATGGGACGTGAGCCCACGACCGTGCGGGCTCCCTGGCGGGCAGGTTGGGCTCGAAGACCGGCCGGGGCTGGCTTGACCTTCGAGCCGGGTGGAGGGTTTACCGTCAGTTCGTGAACACGATGCGGATTTCCCAGCTGGCCGAGCGCTCGGGGGTGCCGGCGACCACCTTGCGGTTCTACGAGACCGTCGGCCTGCTGCCAGCCGAGCGCACCGCCTCCGGGTACCGCACCTACGGTCCGGAGGCGACGGAGCGTCTGGCGTTCATCGGCGCGGCCAAGCAGCTCGGCCTGCCGCTGCAGGAGATCCGCGAGCTGCTTGGGGTCTGGCAGGCAGGCACCTGTGCGGATGTAAAGGCGGACCTGCGCCCGCGGATCGCCGCCCGCATTGGTGAGGCCGAGGAGCAGGGCGTGCAGCTGGCCGCGTTCACCGCGTCGTTGCGCCGTGCGCTCCAGCACCTGGACGAGTTGCCCGACCGGGCGGGGCGGTGCGATCCGCAGTGCGGATTGGTCGCCGCGCCCCAGGTCGCGAACGGGCCGGTGGAGGAGGCGCCCGGCCGCCCCGCCGCCGAGGGCACACTGGAGGCGCCGGTGGCCTGCTCGCTGAGCGCTGACGGGTTTCAGGAACGTGCCCGCGCCTGGCGGGAACTGGCCGCCGGGGCCGCCCGCGAGCAAGTCGACGGCGGGTGGAGGCTGACCCTTCCGACCAGCCGGGCCGGGGCAGGAGCCGAGCTGGCGGCGGCCGAACAGGAATGCTGCCCGTTCCTGAACTTCCGCCTGCTCTTGGCCGGGCCGGTCATGCACCTGGAGGTACGCGCCCCCGCCGAGGCCACCGACCTGGTAACTGAACTTTTGGGTGCCCGCGCAGCAGGCGTAAAGGGAACTCCGGCAAGAAGCTAGCCTGCCCGCCTGGGCTGGGTCGAAGCCGGCCCCGTTGTCGCGGACGTAGCAGCGGGTGCGGGCGCGCAGGTCGTGGGAGACCGTGCAGGCGAAGGACTCCAGGTTCTGGTTGGCGTGCTCTGGTCGTCAGCCCGCTGGTGGTCGGTGACGTTCTGCCCCGTAGCGTCGCGTCGCTCGCTGTCGCGGCGGGCGTCGAAGGAGTCCTGGGCGTCCTGACGCTCTCTGCCCCGGGCCGGCGCTGGCGGCCTGCTCCGCGTCCTGCTCAAGCGCTTCGCGGATCTCACCGTGGCGGCGGTCGCCAGCGGCCATAGGCGAAGCGCCGTGCGGCAGCCTGCGGTCGCCTTCGGGTGGCCGAAGAGGCGGCGCAAATCGGTGATGAGTTCGCCTCCGGTGGGATAAGTGCGCACGATGAAGTACTCCGTAGGTCGGCGACCCTTTCCCGGATTACTTAATCTGCGCCCAGAACGTGGTGAATTAAGCACAGGACAATTTATTGCCAGTGATGGCGTGTTCGCGTGAGCCGGTTGGCGCGTTACTGTAGTGTTCCGGATCGGGGCAGATCCCTGGACCCTGGATGACAGCCTCTAACTCATCTGGTCACTTTAGATTGGCTCATACGGCCGATTGTCTGGCATTACGGCTCGTATGATTGATGCTTCTCGGGGCCACTCGTCAGGGGGAAAGCAGCATATGAGGGATATCGGAAGCCGTGGCCCGCGCCGGCGGCATGGCTACGCTTGGCTGGCGTGGAGTTCCGTGGCCGTGACAGCCGCCATCGCCGTGACGCTCGCAACTCAGCCCGCCGTTGCCGCGACGGCCCCGGTCGGCCTCGGGACGGCCGGGAGCTTCGCGGTTCTGGCCGGGCAAACGGTTACCAACACCGGCCCGAGCAGCATCAGCGGGGACCTCGGCGTGAGCCCGGGCAGCGCGGTGACTGGGTTCCCGCCTGGCATCGTGACCGGGGGCACCATACACACCGCCGACGGCGTCGCGGCCGGCGCCCAGTCCGACCTGACTACCGCGTACAACGACGCCGCGGGGCGCAGCCCGACAGCCAACGTCCCCGCCTTCATTGGCGCCGGCCAGACACTCGCACCCGGCGTTTACAAGGCCTCCTCTTCGCTGGATGTCGGCGGGTCGCTGACCCTGGACGCCGGCGGCAACCCGAACGCGGTCTTCATCTTCCAGGCCCCTTCCACGCTCGTCACGGACTCGGCCAGCAGCGTCGTCCTCACCGGCGGCGCCCAGGCCTGCAACGTGTTCTGGCAAGTAGGCAGCTCCGCGACCCTCGGAACGGATTCTGCTTTCACGGGCAGCATCCTTGCCCTGACGTCGATCTCGGTGCAGACCGGGGACACCATCGCCGGGCGCGCGCTGGCCCGGAACGGGGCCGTGACCCTCGACGACGACACGATTACCGCACCCAGCTGCTTGACCACAACACCGACCCCGACCCCGACCGGGACGACGCCAACGTCTACCCCGACCAGGACGGCGACGGCGACGGCGACGGCGACTGCCACGAGAACGAGCCCCACGGCGACTGCCTCCACGACCGGACCGGCCTCTGGTCCTGCACCCGTGGGCAGCACCGTCCCGGTGACCGGCTGAGTATCGCGCATCGACCGACGACGCCCGTGCCCGCGCTTCCTGCCGCCACCGGCCCGGGCTCCTTGGCCTACTGCGGTCTGGCCGGTGTGGAAGAGCGCCGGCCGCCCAGCCGCCTCGATAACTCGTAAATCGGGTAGAACTCCCGTTCGTTGGGATAGAAGGCTTGCGCTGGCGGGTGGAACGTGAATTCGCGCGCGCCTTTCGCGATCAGGCGCTCGGCCTCGCGGACACTGCGTTTGCCGCCCCAGGGGTCCACCATGACGAAGGGGATAAGCCGCTGGGGGACCACCGTCAGGAGGCGGCGGCAAGCTGGCGTGCCTTCAGCCGGTCGGCTTTCCCGGTCGGGCTGCGCGGCACCTCGCTGACGAAGACCACCTGCCGCGGACGCTTGTAATCCGCCAGCTGGCGGCCGACGTGGTCGATGATCTCCTGCTCGGTGAGCGACCCGCCGGGGCGTACGGCCACCACCGCGGCCACGCGCGTGCCCCAGCGGTCGTCGGGGAGGCCGACCACGAGCGCGTCATGCGCCGCCGGGTGAGTGAGGATCGCCTGCTCGACCTCTTCGCAGAAGACCTTCTCACCTCCGGTGTTGATGACCTCGCTGCCCCGGCCCATCAGCGTAACGGTGCCGTCCTTCTCGACGGTCGCCATGTCGCCCGGCATCGCATAACGACGCCCGTCGATCACCGGCCAGGTGCGCGCCGATTTCTCCGGGTCATGCAGGTACCCCTTCGGCAGCAGACCCGTGGTGACGAGGAACCCGATCTGCCCCGAACCTGGCACGACATCGGTCAGGTTCTCGTCGACGACACGGGCGTTCGGGCCTAGCTGGAAGCGCGCCGTCTCGATCGGGTCGCCCTTCCGCGACTCGGCCGTGGCGAAGCCCGCGCCTTCCGTCGAACCGATGCCGTCGCGGATGACGAATTCGCCGTGACGCAAGAACGCCTGTTTCACCGCGGCGCTCCACACCACGCCCGTGTTCAGGATGACCTCGACGCTCGAAAGATCATAGGGCCGGCCCGCGGCGGCTGCCGCGTCGAGCTCACCGAGGAGCGGCTTGGCGACGGCGTCGCCGACCACGGAGAAGGACGCGATCCTGTACTGTCCGATGAGCCGCAGGATCTCCTGCGGGTTGAGTGAGCGCGACTCGCAGAAGACCACACAGCCACCGCCGGTCAGCGCCCCGGCCGCGCCGAAGAAACCCGATGCGTGCATCATCGGCGCGATCACCAGCGAGCGCGCCTGCGGTGCGCCCGCGACCGCCGCCACGTGCTCGGCAATCGGCGCAGTGCTCTCGCCGGTCCCGTTGGCCCGCTGGTTCATGGCGGCGAAGTGGGACCAGACCACGCCTTTCGGGTAACCGGTGGTCCCGCCGGTGTAGATGATCGCCTCGTCGTCGCCGCTGCGGGCGATGCGCGGCGCCGGCTCGCTGTCCTCGATGAGTTCCTCCATCGAGAGCACGTCGGTCGCGCTAGAGCGCGGCCCGCTCGAGATGAGGTGCACCGGCCGGCCGGCGCTGGCCGCCGCTGCGCGGACGCGGTCGGTCAGGTCCGAGTCGAAGAGCACCACGCTGGGCTGCGCGTCCGTGAAGACGTAGGCCAGCTCCGTCTCGCGGTAGCGGTAGTTGAGGTTGAACGGGACCGCGCGCAACTTGAACGCCGCGAACAGCGACTCGAGATTCTCGATGCAGTTCCACATGTCGACGGCAACGAGTGAGCCGTGGCCGACGCCGAGCGCCGCGAGCGCTCCGGCCAAGCGCGACGCCCGGGTCTCGAACTCTCGCCAGCTGCGCACGGTCCGGCCGTGCACCGCGGCGTCACGCTCGCCGATCGCGTCGGCGAGAGCTTCCCAGACGGTCGCGTAGTTGTCGTTCACCAGCGGACCTCGAGTGGACCACGCCGCTCCCCGGCGCCGGGCACGAGCGAAACGCTGGACACCTGGAGAATGTGTGCGCCGATTCCCATCGGTTCGTCCCTTCCTGCCTATCAGGAGTATTGAGCGGACGCGCGGATCGGACAAGGGCCAGGTGGCCGTCGCCGGCACCACCAGCCCCGGTGCCCGACAACCCGAGATCTGCCTTGGGGTGCTCAGCACCCGACGTCTTCAGCGACGCCGAACGCACCGGGGTTGAGCGCGGTAACGCCCGCCGCCTGTTCCCCGCCTGGCGTGATCTTCCGACCTCACCGTGACGGTCTGGAGTGCGGCTGCACCTATAAGGCCCCTGACCGGGCTGGGGAAACGTCCCGGCGGAGCGTCCCGCGCAGGCGCGCGCGATCACGACCCGCCCCGGCTGCTTGAGCAGGTAGCCGCGGGCGAGCGCGTAGTGATCTCGAAGGCTGGCACGCCGATCGCGGACCTCGTGCCCCACCAGTCGGCCAGCGTGACGTTCGGCGGTCTCAAGGGCGAGATCGCGTACACAGACGACGCGTTCGAAGTGGACCCTGACATCCAGGAGATGTTCTACGGCGATGCTGCTTCTTGACAGCCAGGCCCTGCTGTGGCTGCTGGATGACAGCCCTCGGCTGGGGGCGCGGGCACGGCAGGCCATCACCTCCGCCCAGGGCGTGCATGTCTCGGCGGCAACCGTATGGGAACTGACGATGAAGAGCATGCTCGGCAAGCTGACCGTGCCGCACGACCTCAGCCAGAAGCTTCCGGGGCAGGGCCTGGAGCTGCTCAGCATCACTGCCGAGCACGCCGAGGCGATCCGCGAGTTCCCGGAGCTGATCCGGCATGACCCGTTCGACCGCCTCATCGTCGCGCAAGCATCCCGCGCCGGGCTCCAGCTCCTTACCGCCGATCATGTGCTGCTCGATCTGCACCGCGATTTCATCATCGACGCTTCGCTGTAGCCGCCAGCAGAAATCCTCCGCGTTAAACCTGTGCCGCAACCTGGCGGTCATCCACCCGTGGTCGGCCAATGGCCCGGACCACGCCTCGGCCGGGTCTAGACCCCGCCGAACCCGCGTATCTCGGCCGCTTCGATGGTGGCCGTCTTGCGGGCGTGCTCGAAAAGGTGTTGTCCATCTCCATCAAGCGTCATGATCTGCGTCGACGTGTGCTAACCTCATTTCACTAAGCTCTTAGTGGAATGAGAGATTAATGATCGAGTTCCAGCTCGACGAGACCTCGGGTGTCGCCACCTACCTGCAGCTGGCGCAGCAGGTCCACCAGGCCCTGCGGATGGGCCTGCTGGAGCCGGGCGACCAGCTGCCCACCGCTCAGCAAGTAGTCGCCCAGCTGGCCATCAACCCAAACACGGTTCACAAGGCCTACCGTGAGCTAGAGCGAGAGGGGCTAGTGCGCGCCCGACCCGGTCTCGGCACGTTCGTCACCCGCGTGCCGTCCGGACCTGACCCTGCCGTCCAGGCCCGCTTCATGGCTGCGATGACCGACTGGTTCCACTCGGCGCGCGCGTCGGGACTGGGGCCGGACGATATCGATGCGATCTACCGCACCGCGTTCCGCACGTCCTTCGCTGAGGTGGTCGCGTGAGCGCCGCTCTCCAGGCCGACGGGCTTGGGCGGAGGTACCGCGGGGGCTGGGCGCTGCGTGACTGCACGCTGACCATCCCCGAGGGCCACGTCACCGCACTCGTCGGCCCCAACGGCGCGGGCAAGACCACCCTGCTGCGGCTGGCCACCGGAATGCTTACCCCAACCAGCGGCACGATCACCGTCCTCGGTGAGCGTCCTGCCTCCGGGGCCGGTCAGCTGGCCCGGGTCGGCTTCGTCGCACAGGACACACCCGTTTACGCGCGGATGACGGTCGAGCACCACCTGCAGCTCGGGGCGTGGCTCAATCCCCGCTGGGATGATGCGCTGGCCCGGGAGCGGATCAGCCGGCTCAAGCTGAACCCCAGGCAGCGCGCGGGATCGCTGTCGGGCGGGCAGCGAGCTCAGCTCGCTCTCGCCCTGGCCATGGCCAAACGGCCCGAGCTGCTCATCCTCGACGAGCCGGTCGCCAGCCTGGACCCGCTGGCCCGGCGAGAGTTCCTGCAAGGACTGATGGAGGCGGTCGCCGAGCAGCGCCTCAGTGTTGTGCTGTCCTCCCACCTGGTGGCCGACCTGGAACGGGTCTGCGACTACCTGGTGGTCCTCGTCGCGTCCCGGGTCATGGTCGCCGGGGAGGTTAGCGACCTGCTGGCTACGCACTGCCGCCTGTCCGGGCCGCGCCGCGACCCAGCCACACTGCAAGCGGGCCAGGAAGTCATCACCGAAAGCCACACCGACAAGCAGACCAGCCTGCTGGTCCGCACGGACGGCCCTGTTCTCGACCCGGCCTGGATGATCCGGCCGGTCAGCTTGGAAGACCTGGTGCTGGCCTACATGAGCCGGGCCGGCGACGAGACCCCGGCCCGTCATCCGCACCTGGGAGTGGTGTCATGATCCGGCTCAGCCTGCTTCAGTTCCGCATCCAGGCTGTCACCGCGGCCGTGACCCTGGCCCTGTTTACCGTCGTGCTCGCGATCACCGGGCCGCACCTGGCCAGCCTCTACGCGGCCGACGGACTCGGGAGCTGCCACGGCAGCGGCTGCCTGAGCCCAGCCAGCTACTTCACCGGGTCGCTGGCCCGCAGCCCCTACGGGGTGCTGTTCTTGCTCACCAGCGGGATCATCCTGCTGGCGCCCGCCGTCATCGGCTTGTTCTGGGGCGCGCCGCTGATCGCCCGCGAGCTGGAGACCGGGACCGCTGCCCTGGCCTGGAACCAGTCCGTCACCCGGTCAAGGTGGCTGACCGTCAAGGTCGCCGTCGGCGCCATGGCCGCGATGGCCGTCACCGAGGCGCTCAGCCTGATGCAGACCTGGTGGTCAGCGCCGATCAGTCAGGCCGTTGCCGACGGATCCGGCGCCGGGGTCGCCCAGAGCCGGTTCAGTCAGCTGAACTTCGCCACCCACGGCATCACCCCGCTCGGCTACGCCGCGTTCGCCTTCGCCGTCGGGGTCACCGCCGGGGCACTGATCCGGCGGACCGTCCCGGCCATGGCCGTCACCCTCGCCGTGTTCGCCGCTCTGCAGGTCGCCATGCCGCTGTGGGTCCGCCCTAACCTCGCCCCGCCCGATCACGTGACCATTGCGCTCCCCTCGCAAGGGAACTTCTCGCCAGCGCAGTCCGGCCCGGGCGGCAGCACGTTCACGCTCTTCGCCGTCACCCTCCCCGGCCAGCCTGGGGCCTGGCTCTTGTCCAGCGGGCCGGTCAACGCCGCTGGGCAGCCAGTCAGCGCGACTCCGGCCGCCTGCGCGTCCATAGCGAACGCAGGCGGCATCAACACCGGCACGAGCCAGGCCTCGCAGGGCGGCTCCGGTGCGACCGCGACGGGGCCGGGCGGCTTCGTTGCCTGCCTGGGCAGCCACGGCATCCGGGAAGCCATCACCTACCAGCCGGCCAGCCGCTACTGGCGCTTCCAGGCGACTGAGACCGCGATCTACCTCGCCCTGGCCCTAGCTCTGGCTGGCTACAGCTTCCGACGTCTAAAGCGTCTTTCATGACCCAAGCGGCAGTCGGCAGCTGACTCGGTATCCCCACCTAGATTTGAGGTTATCGAAGCATCGAGCGGAGGGAGTCGCTGGTGAGCACCGAGGCGTCCGAGATGGTCACCGTTCCCCGGGCCGAGTGGGACTCGCTCCAGGCCGAGGTGCGACGGTTGCGGCGTGAAGCGGGGGATCGGGTGGCCCTGGAGCGCATGCAGGCTGACCCCGGCCCGGGCCGCGGCGATCGTGCGCGCACGTTCACCCGTAGCCAGCTCGCCGAGGCGTGGGGCATCACTGAGTGAGTGACCGCATCGTCCGGTTCAGCGACAATCGAAACCGCATGACCAGCTTGGAAGGATGGTTTCTTTGCAGCGTGGTGGCGAGCGCTGCCTGGGGTGTCGGGCGCCTGAGCGTCCGGGGGACGGCCCCCAGGGTCAGCGCCGAAGGAATCACTCAACGCCTGGACCGCACGAGCGCCGGGCAGTTGCCCGGCGGCCACCTCGACCCTCGGCGGCGAACTCGGCCGCGCCGCACGACACACTCTCGGGCTGACTGCCTGCGCGAGATCACTCACCGGTTAGCAACAGCGCAATCCGGCGAAACGGCGAGGATCGCTGGCTAGCGCGGATCGTTCCGCTTCTCGTGCGGCACCCGCGGTCGGTTCACCGGGATGACGCGAATCAGTTTTTCCAGCCCCGCGTAGTCCCCCGGGTTCGTGGTGTAGAGGGGGAGGTCTTCGGCGATGGCGGTTGCCGCGATCATGAGGTCGGCGATGCGCCTGCGTGGTTTGCGCTCGGCGGAAACGACAGCGGCGGTCACCCTCCCGTATACCCGGGCTGCCTCGGAATCGAATGGGACGGGGTCGAACTCGCTCTCGGCCCGTTGCAGGGCCTCGGTGCGGCGGGCGCGTTCTTCGTGCTCGTCGTAGCTGTCCTGCTCACTGTTCGGGCGCACTTGGTGCGGCCCGGCGGACAGTTCGGCGAGGGTGATAGCGCTGATCGCCATTTCGTCCGGAAGTTCCGCGGGGTCGACCAGTGGCGCAATACCAGGATGTTGGTGTCGAGCAGGCCTTGCCGGGGTGCCTTGCCTGCCCGCTGTGACGGCTCAGTGGCCAAAGGGGTCGCTGTCTTCGTGGTCGGCGGTCGCGTCCTGGTCGGCGCGGAAGGCGTTCAGGTCACTGAAGGGTGCGTTGCGGGACATGGCTGTGAACTCCTGCCGGGAGACGAACCGGCGCCGGCGCCTGATGGGATCAGTTCGCCGATCTGGTGCCCGTCCCGGGTGACGGTGAACGACTGCCCGTGCTTGACGGCGTCCATGATCTCCCGCGACTTCACCGCAGGTCTCGTTGCGTGATCTCGGGCATGCTCATATTCACACGGTAGCACCGTGTGCTACAGGTGACGACCACTGGAGGGTGGGAACCGGAGTCACGGCCGTTAGGCGTGCGGGGAGGCGCTGAGGCGGGCGAGCCGGCGCTCAGCGACGTACAAGCGTGAGGAGTTCCTGCGTACCGCGCGGCGAGCTTCAGCAGCTCAGCTGGCTGGGAGTCGCGGCGGCGGAGATAGCGGTGAAGGGCCGCCAGGGCTGTCGGTCCCCTGACCCGGTGCCGCAGGCGCATCAGGTCTACCACGGTTCGGGCCGGATCGTAGATACGGACGTGTTAGCCGGGGGCGGCCTTGAGGCTGACAGGCCCAGTTCGAAGGTCGAAGGTTCGAACGGAACACTGTCGTGGGCGGGACGAGATCTGCGGCGGCGGCTTGCCCCGGGCACCGCGATCTGGACGGCGGCAGGCAAGCAGGTCGGGGGAAGCCGGCCGGTGCCGCGTCGGCACGCGGAAGACCCCATGCGCGGTTCCAGGATCAGCCCGGCGTCCCGTGTCCTTGGCCACGTAAGCGGCTGGGCTCCCGCCCTCGGTAGCGGTTACGCGCGCCTGCTCATAGTCATTATTCGACTGTCACTGCGTTGCGGCGATGCGGGCCTGTTTTTACGGGCTACGTGAGTTGCCGAGGTCGAGGGTTGTCTGGTGGCCGTCGGGAAGGGGACGATCATGCTGGCGCTGCCGCCGATGGCCTGGAGGTAGGAGTTGAGGGTGGACAGGAGCAGGTCGTGGGGCTGCTCGATCCGGCTGATGGCGGCCTGGGTGACACCGAGGCGGGGGCGAGCTGACCTGGGTCAGCTCGGCGGCCTGCCGGAGGGCGGCTAGTCCCATGGCGTAGGTGCGGTCGGCTTCGGCCATCCCGCTGGATCCCGGTCACGTCGTCGGCGATGTCCGGCCGCTGGGCGAGCTGGTTGATACGGTTGTTGCCGCGGATGAACTTAACTTCCTCAGTCATGAGAGCTTCCCTTCTGGCGCAGCCAGGCATCGACGATGGCTAGCACGATCTGGTCGTTGGCGGGGAACCAGCAGATGATCCGGACGGCGACGGCCGGGTCGTAAGGATGGGCGACCCGCCACAGCTCGTGGCGGCGGGCCTGCCGGACTCGCTTGAAGGTAGGGGACTCCTCATCCGGCTTGGCCGGGAGGTCGTTGAGCTCCTGCAGCAGCGCGACCGCGACCGCCAGGAGCTCGCCGCCCTGCTCTTCGGCGTTGGTGAGCCAGCGGTCGAACTGGTCTGTCCAGTCGACGATCACATTCCTAGTATGAGCTCCAGTTAATACAACGTCAAGTTAATACTGGTGGCCAGGTGGCGACCGCGATCCTGATCATGGGGCGGGTGCCATCGTTTATGAAGTCTGAGCCCTTGCCAGGTACTGAAAGGACGGTTTGTGTGCAACCGGTGTGCGCCGCGCGGCAAGCCTCGGATGGACAACCAGAAAGCCGGTGCATACCCACTGTGGCCTGCGGAGGAAGAAGGAGAGCGGGCGACGGTAATCGAAACCGCATGACCAGCTTGGAAGG